>CAVRNQ010000007.1:0-2807126 GCA_963722555.1 uncultured Acidobacteriota bacterium | reverse complement strand
TGATACCGAGCGCTTGACAGGGGGGGTACGACGCAAAGAACTGCAGGCGAAATCGAGGATCTTGACACATACTCAGTCGCGCAGGCTACCACCGTGACCGCCTGGAACTCCAATAAAAGATTGTTATGGGTTGCATAAGCGCTATTTCGAGATCGACAGGTCATGTTGAACTGCCCCGCCAGCGGGATCCCTCCGGTCGCCTCCGAGACCAACCCCGACAGATGGACCCGCAGGAGAAACGGACCGGAGAGGTACTGTGGGTATGACGAAGAACAAGGAACCCTGGCCAGGAATCTTTTTGACAAGCGCAAGGAAACATAGTAATAAAAATCGAAAGCAACGGGCACTGCATGCCGGCCAGGGATCCAGGCATGTCGCCAATACGGCCGCGCGGTGGCGAGGACACATGCACAGCATCGTAGCGATTACCGACGGCGGAATCCGGGGGTTGTGCCCAGAGTACAATGGCTGACCGACAAGCTCGCCCTGCGATTATCCGGAACAGTGCGCGAGCCATCGTGGCTAGTCCGCACGATAGATCACTGCCTGGCTCCGCCGGCTCCCCGTTCGTGCCGGGCCTCAACCTCTCATTCTCAGGAGACTTATGAACCACGACAGGTTTCCTTCACGGCGCAAATTCCTGCGGACTGCCATGGCAGCACCTGTGGCCGCCGCTATGGCGGGCAGTTATTCGCCCGCCGGGGCCCAAGAAAGGTCCACGGCAGGTGGGGGCTCCGTCGTCGCACGGGTTACCCTCGAGCACGATCTCTATGATTGCGGCGGGGTCCTGAATGGCCAGGTGCACTTCCGCCTGCCGGCCTCCGGGGCGGTGATCGTGCGTTGGCTTGACAGCTTCGGTCGCGTCGTGCAGGCAGCTTCGTTGCCCGCTTCCTCGTCGGGTGTGGCTCCCCAGCACTTCTCGTGGCCCCTGGGCACTGGCTTCACCTATCGAAACTGGGTTCGCATCTGGGTCAACGGGGTGGAACAGACGGCCGGAGCACAATTCCTGCTCTCTCCGCCGCCCAAACCCTGGGACGATTTCCATGTCATCAGTTGGGCGCACTACCCCGATGGTTTTTATGACCTGCTGCGCCAAGCGGGAGTGGATGGAACCATCGCATATAAAGAGGCCACCGACCCCGTGCTCGACAACAACTTCAATTTCTATGTCGAGCAGATGATGTGGGAAGTCTTCGCCAATTACCACAAAGATCAACCCCTTTGGCGAGGCTTGCTGAATCAGATTGAACTCGACCGCAATAATATGGACCTCTGGGTCCGGAAGCCCTGCATCAACGATCCCAAGACTGACGAATACGTGCAGGAACACCTGACCCGCTACGTTCGCCTTCATCGCGCCTTCCGGCCACTCTTTTACAACATCGCCGACGAACTCGGGCAGGGCGACCAGATTCGTCCTAACGACTTTTGTCATTCCTCCTTCTGCACCATCAAATTCGCACAATATCTCCGGAACCTCTACGGCAACGTGGAGAAGCTGGCCCAGGAATGGGCGGTGGGAGAGGAGACGCACTGGGATGACGAGAGCCTGCGCAACGGGTCGGCATGGGCCAAGAGCAACCTGCTGATTGATCTCACCACCACCGATCGGGCTTTCGATGCCGTGGCGGTGGCCGCTTTGCAGGCCAAGTATGCAGGACTCGCGGGCGTAAACAAGGAATGGGGCGCCAACTTCCCTGCCCCGCCCCCCGGCACTTCCGACCGCGAGCAATGGGAACCGTTGCTGGCGCTGCTGAGGGAAACCAGGTCTGTCCCGGACCTGACGGAAAGAGCCCTCAACGACCGTCTGGGATCGATCGAAGCAGCCAACGCCCGCTGGGGGACTCACACTGGCTGGGGGGCGCTCGAACGACCGAGCGGTTTCAAATCCTGGGCAGAGGTCGCAACTTTCCTGAATCGGTTCTACCACGAACTCTCGGAAGTCCGCTCAACGGAAGGGTGGAACATATCGCCCTGGTGTGATTTCCGCAATTTCATGGACGCGACCTTCGCGGACGCCGTGGGGCGTGCCCGGGCGGTTTGCAAAGCCGAGGATCCCTACGCTCGCTGCGCCACCGAAGGCGGGCAATCGCCTTTTGCCTTCGGTTGGTACAACTACGAGAACGTCGTCAAGGTAGTGGATGTCATCGAGCCTTACAACGGCGGTAACGACGTAGAAGTGATTCGCTCCCTCAACCCGGACGTCATCATGGTTTCCACCCACGGCTTCGACCACAAGCCCGGAAGGACCTTGAGCGAAGCGGATCGCCTGGTCCAGAAGCGCGCTCCGCAGCCCATCTGGTGGGGGCTCTTCCACGGCCATCGCGGCTCGCTGATCTGGGATGCCAATATCCCCGGCTATCAGTTCGTGGACCCCCAGACCCGGGAACTCACCCCCTCAGCCCTGACCTTCGCCGACACTTTCAAAGAACTCCACCAAGGCATCGGCAAGCTCATCCTCAACTCCCGGCGGCTGCACGATGGCATTGCCATACATTTTTCTCAACCCTCCATGCAGGTGCACTGGCTGCTCGATAATGTCGCCAACGCCCGGAAATGGCTGACGCACAGCGGCGAGGACCGTTACAGCCACTTCACGGGTGTGCGCAACGGCTGGACCAAGCTGATTGAAGATCTCGGCCTGCAATATGAGTTCCTGGGGCGTGGGCCGTTGGAGGCAGGAGAATTGAACCAGGGCGAGTACCGGATTCTGATCCTGCCGCAATCACTGGCCGCGAGCGCGCTGGAAGTGGAGCAGATTCGGGAATTCGTCAACGCCGGCGGAGTGCTGCTAGCAGATTATCGCGTGGCGACGATGAATGAGCACGGACGCGACCTGGGCCGTGGACAACTTGACGACGTTTTCGGCATCACGCAGGTGAAAGGTCAGGCCAAGGGGCCCGGCGTCACCGGTCTGAAGAGCCAGGAGTCGCCGCACTTCGAAGGTCAGAAACTGAACCTGGTGGTCGGCGACGAAACCGTAGGCACGACAACCGGGAAACCGCTCGCCCGAAGCGGCCAGGTGCCCCTTATAATCGTAAACAATTTCGGCCGGGGGAAGGCATTCTTCTTGAATGTCGAAACCGCGCGCTATCCCTATGATCGCCTCCAGCCCAACTCGCCGACAAGCTTGCCGGACGTTTTGGAAGCGCTCCTGCGTCTAACCGGAATCGAACCGCCGGTCCGCGTCCTGGATGCGGCGGGCAACCGGCTGCCCGGAACCGAGGTGGTCCGCTTTGCCAACGGCGCCTACGAACATGTGGCCGTATTTCGCAACCCCCAGTTCGACGACGCAGGGTGGGGAGACCTGCCGACCATGCCGGAACGCGAATGGGCCGGGTCGATCGACAATTCCCTGCTGGAAAGAGACGCCCAGATTACCCTCACCTGGCGCACGGCTATGCTGACCTACGATGTCCGCGGGAAGCGGGAGCTGGGCGAAGCGGCTAGGGCCCAAATGCTTCTAGGTCCCTGGAGTCCTTTAGTCGTGACGCGTGCGCCCCAGCCGGTCCCGCCCCTGCGTGTTGAAACTCCCGTAGAAGTCCAGGCGGGCAACCCCTTGGTGGTCACGCTCCGGAACGAGGTGCCCTTGCCGGAAGGGACTTTCCGGGTCGTCCGACTGGAATTCGTAACACCGGAGGGTCAGGCTTACGACCCTTATGCCCGAAACGTTCGCCTGGAATCCACGGCGCATCAGGAGCGTTTCGATCTCGCACACAACGACCCGCTGGGACGCTGGCAACTAAAGGCTTACGACCTCATCACCGGGCGCGTCGTGCAAACCGCGTTCACACTTCGTCCCTCCTGAGTTGCGATGTCTTTCGCCCCTGGCGGGGTTCAAGTAAGGAAGGCATGCTCTATCCCCACAGCTTGCGCTGGCGGATGCAACCTTGCGCTCGCTACACGGGCCTTTCCGCACCCCTGGCAGTCAAGTTAGCACCTCTGTGTCGCCAAAGGCCAGGCCCTCCAGTCTGAGACTGGAACCCCGGAGCAACAATACAGCACCCTGGCGGGCCTGAGTTGGAGGGCGCAACCGCGCCACATGCTGACCCCCACCCTACCGCCCTGACCCAAAAGCTGGGGGAGGGCGAAAGCGAAAAGAAAAACAAAAACAAGAGTAAAAAACTAGAGTAAAAAACTATTGACAACCTCGCCGTCCAGTGGTAAACAGCGTTCAGACTAAGTTAAGTTAACTAACAAACCCATGAAGGTACTTAGCCAGATCAGCCCGCGCGCGATTCAGCCGCCTGTGATGAAGAAGATGAATCAGCTCAGCCTGCTCACGCTGATCATGGAGCACGGTCCGATTTCCCGGACTGGTCTCGCCAAGCTGAGCCGACTCAGTAAGCCCACCGTGTCCGCCCAAGTCGAAAGCCTGATTCGGAAACGCCTGGTGTCAGAGACGGGCGCAGGAGAGTCGGGGAGGCGCGGGGGCAAAAAACCCACCCACCTTGAGTTCAACGCTCGCTATGGTTGTCTGGCCGTGGGTGAAATCGACCCCCTCGAGATTCGTCTTGCGGTTACAGACCTGATGGGATCGATTATCGCTCAGGCGCAGTTCAAGACAGAGGCGCAGCTAGGAGCGGCGAGTGTTACCGGAAGACTTAAGCACGGGCTGGGTAAACTGCTCAAGCAGTCGGGACGAACGGAGCGGTTGCGCCTGATTGCGATTGCCGCACCCGGCAGAGTGGATGTCCGCCACGGTGTCATTCTGGAAGCCGGGAATATTTTCAATTGGGAAAACGTTCCCATAGCAGATGCCCTGGGCAGCGTGTTTAAAACGCCGGTGCTGGTGGATAACGTCGTGAATCTGGCGGCGCTCGCCGAAATGAACTACGGCGCCGCCCAGGGTGTGGAGGACTTCATCCTGGTCCGCCATGATACCGGGATTGGCTGTGGAGTCGTGCTGGGAGGCAAGTTGCATCGCGGCTCCAACTGGGCGGCCGGCGAAATCGCCCATTACATTCTGGATTTAAACCAAGCAGGCAAAGACTGGACCCCGCGAGGATACCTGGAATTGCAGGTGGGCGCCGACCGGTTATGCGAGAGAATGCAACGGGTGCAAGCTTTCCGCAAGATGCTGCCAAGATTTCCGGACGGAGGCTGTGAGCTGGCGGCCCTTTTTCGGGCCTGGGAACATGGCCAGGCCGCGGCGCGAAAGATCGTTACTGAACTCGTGCTTCACCTGGGGGTCGCCATTGCGCATGTCGCGGCTACTTATGATCCCTCCCTGGTAGTCTTGCAGGGAGAAATCTTTCCGCCGCTGATGGAAGATATTGAGCAGGTGGTGAGGAGAGCCGTCCCCTGGCTGCCACCACTCGTTGCGTCCAAATTAGGAAAAGATGCAGCCTTACAGGGAGCTATCGTCGCCGCGCGCGCCCAAGCTCACGAAGAGATCGCGCAAGCACTGAACGAAGCGGCGCCGCACCCGAGGAGAGAGGCGGGTTCGCAGTCCGGATTAGACGAGTTGATTCGCTCCGAGCCGGCCGCCAGGCCCTAACAAAAACGGGAAATCCGGATTCCTGGGTTCCGCTTGCGCCGCCGAACCAGGCGGGTCGGTGAGCAAAGGGAGGCCCAGGCGGATGGGGGTAGGGTTTCCCGCAACCGACCGGCAGTAACACTGGTTGTACTTTGGTTACTTACTACTGCCTTGGTGGCACGTCGGGTCAATCATGGGCTGAACCATGGAGAGAAAGGATGGAGAAACGGACCTATGAAGAAGGAGGAAGCTATGATGTCACACCTATGGTTTAGGCGGTGGCATGTATCGGCCGCCGTTCCGGCATTTTTCCTTGTACTCTCATGCGCCTTGGGGTTGCAGGCTCAAATTGTCACCAGCACTATCAAGGGGACAATCCGGGACTCCAGCGGCGCAGTGATGCCAAATGTCCCTGTGACCGTCAAGGATTTGGGGACATCGGCCACTCGCGAAGGAATGTCCAACGCTGTCGGCGATTATGTGGTCGCCGACATTCCGGCAGCGCAGTACGCCGTTTCCGTGCAGTACACTGGCTTCAAGTCCTGGACTACGAATCTGACCTTGCGTGCGGCCCAGACTGCAGAAATCAACATTGTCCTGGAAGTCGGTCAGATCAGCACCCAAGTGGAAGTGAAAGACTCAACCCCCATCATCAACACCGTGGAATCGACCCTCTCGAACACACTCGAAGGCAGCCGCATTCTCCAGCTTCCGCTCAACGGCCGGGATCTTGCCGGGTTGTTTGCGCTGACCCCGGGAGTCAACCGCAACGCCGGAACCCGCATGAATGGGATTCAGGCGGGAGCATTTCAATTCCTGCAAGATGGTATCTCGGTTGAGAACAAGTACACGGGCGATATCGTGAATAATCGTCCTGCCATGGAAGGCGTTGCCGAATATCACATTGAGTCAGCCGACTCCGATGCCATGTATAGCCGCACCGGTACGGTGATTCTGACCACCCGTTCCGGCACCAACAGCTTTCATGGTTCCATATTTGATGTCCACAGAAACAATGGCTGGGGCTTGGTGACCCGCCAGTACAACCAGGGGATCAATTCCAAGCCGGCTTTTCTGATCCGCAACGAGTTTGGCGCGTCGTTGGGGGGCCCTCTCCGTATCCCGAAGCTGTACAATGGCAAGGACAAGACCTTCTTCTTCTTCACGTATGAAGGCCGCCGGCAAGACCAGAGTCAACCGATCGTCGCCAACTCACCCCCGGCGGAGCTTCGAAACGGCGATTTCAGCCACTATTATGCCTCGGACATGTCTCCCGGCCAGGTCGCCATCATCTATGACCCGATGACGACTCGACCTGATCCCGCGAATCCCGGGTTTTTCCTCCGCGATCCCTTCCCTGGCAATATCATACCCCCGGAACGCATCTCGGCGATGGCGAAGGCTGCGTTGCCGTTCTACCCGATGCCCAACCAACCAGGTCTGGATTACTGGTCCGGGAACATCCGGGTGACGAACCCTCTGATTAACAACCTGAATAATTACACAGCCAAGCTTGATCATCACTTCTCAGAGAAGGATGTTCTGACGGGCAGCTATAGCTTCATCGATCAAGCAAACACGCAGACGAAGAGCGGTTATGGGGGCACACCTTCGGAGGAATTTTACTTCAACAAGGGCACCAGCCGCACGCAGGTCGTCTCGTTGGGTGAAACACATATCTTCAATCCCAACACCGTCAATGAGATTCGCCTGGGCGGCACCCGCCCCCATGACCGGCGCGGCCCCCCCATCCGCACGCCCGCCAGAACCACTCTGCTCAATCTGCCGAACGCTACGGGCGACACAGGTTGGCCCTGCCTGGTGCCTACCGATGAGACCTGGAGTCTGGATGCAGGACTACACTTCGACGACGACAACCCTCAGACTGCACCACAAACGTTCTACACGGTCAACGATAACGTCAGTATGGTGCGCCGCTCCCACCATATCAACGTGGGTGGCAACTTTCGGGACATGCTGTTGAATTCCGACGAGCGGGGCCAGCCGCGGGGCTGTTACGAATTTGATTGGTTCCAGACCGGGCTGGAGGGGCTCGATATGAATCCTGTTCCGGGGACGGGCTCGGGGCTGGCGGCTTTCCTGCTAGGCAATGCGGACTATGCCGCATTGCGCTCAGACAAAGGCTTCTTCTATCATCGCCAGAAGGAATTCCAAACCTACATCCAGGATGACTGGCGCCTGAATTCCCACCTGACCCTGAACCTGGGATTACGTTACGAGCTTTACACACGATATCATGACAAGCGCAACCAAATCGCCACGTTCGATCCGGCCAGTGGGGCGATCGTCACGCCGCTTCCCGTCTCGCAAATCGCCTATCCTCCCGCGGTTGCCGCTTACGAGGCGTCGGGAGTAGTATTCAAGTCAGCCTCGGAGGTCGGTCTCCCGGAAAACTTGTTCGAACCGCAGCACAAGGATTTCGCACCACGTGTCGGCCTCGCTTATAAACTCAACGACAAGACCGTGGTAAGGGGTGGTTTCGGTCTCTACTATTGGACGACTCCGACCATCACCCTGCAAGCGCCCAGCCGGCAGAATCCTCCCTTCAATTTCACGCGGCAAGCTGCCAGCGGAGATACGGTCACCTACCTCACCGATGTACCGAGCTTCGAAATGGGGAATACCCCTCCCGATCAGATCTTCGGCAGCACCCAGCTCAGCGTTGGCACCGACAATATCGGGGTCGCCCCCTTCGATCCGTACATGAAGGATAGCTGGGTGGATCAGTGGAATATTACCATCGAGAGAAAGATCCCATGGAACTCCTCGCTGCGCTTGTCGTATGTGGGCAACCAGGGGCACAACCTACAGATCTCCGACCCGATCAACTCCCAACTGCCCGCTTCTCTCTACCCTGACCTTTCATCGGACCAGCGTCGAAAATACCCGATTTACAACGACATGCAAATGCTGAAGACCCTGGGGTACTCCGCCAACAACCAGATGCAGATACAATTCAAGCACACTACCCAGAAGGGAATCCTTATGGATGCCTTCTATGTTTATCAGAGTACTCTGGACACCTCCGAATTTTCGGCGGCGAGCGCCTCGCCCAACGGGATTCTCGGGGCAGCAAAGAGTGGAATCGACGACATCTCCACACGTATCGCCCTCGGTCATGGCCCCTCTTCATTTGAACCCCGTCACCGGCTGACTTACAACTTCCTCATCGACATGCCCTTTGGAAGGGGTCATCGCTTTGGCAATGGAGTCAGCCCTGCCTTGAACAAGCTGATTGGCGGTTGGCAAGTCGCTTCTATTTCAACCTTCTCATCCGGTACCTTCTTCACCAACGGCCTGACTGCGAGCAATACCGGAAACGTGCGCGTGTGCAATGGAAATCTTCCCAACAACCAGCGCACGCTTTCCCTGTGGTTTAACACGACCTGTTTCGTCAGGTCGGACAATGCGCAATTTGCAGGCACGCCGTACGGGAAACCCGTGGATCAACCGATCAATCCTGGGAGGCCGGCCCGCAACGAATTAGTGGGACCCGGCTTTGCTAACGTTGACGGTTCCGTCTTCAAGAACACGCCACTCCACGAGAATCTCAATCTGCGTTTCACGGCGGATTTCTTCAACCTTCCCAATCATCCCGCCCTCTCCAATCCAAACGCGACCACGGGCCGGATCACCGGACAGGCTAACGGACCTCGTACCATTCAATTTTCGCTGCGTCTGGAATTCTGATCCTGCAACCTGCAAATCACGCCCCTTCGGGGGCGTGATTTGCGGACCCGACTTGTGAAATAATCAGACCGCTTTGAGGCAACATCTGCTGTCCATCCTGCTTCTGCTCTTGGGGTCCGCGCCAGCCTTCGCCGCGGCGCCTAACGTCGTCCTCATCACCATTGACACCCTGCGGGCTGACCGTGTCGGCTGTTACGGTTACAAGCCGGCGCGAACTCCCAACCTCGACCGCGTGGCGCGGGAAGGTATCTACTTTCGCACGATGGTTGCCGCTGCGCCCCTCACCCTTCCATCCCACTGCTCGATCATGACCGGGACCAACCCGCCTTTCCACCGCGTCCGCGACAACGTCGGATACACGTTGGGCGCCGGTGTCCCCACGCTGGCTGAGGTCCTGCGGCAGCACGGCTACAGCACTGCTGCGTTTGTGAGCAGCTATGTGCTCGACCAGAGCCGCAGGCTCGACCGAGGGTTTGACACTTATTCGAGCCCCCCGCAGATCAACCGGCGAATGGCGAATCCGCTGGCCGTCAACCTTACTACTCTGAAACGGCCGGGCGAGGATACAGTCGGAGCCGCCCTCGATTGGTTGCGGCGCCAGAACGGCAAGCCATTCTTTTTGTGGATCCATTTGTACGACCCCCATGACCCGTACGAGCCCCCGGCGAAGTTTCGGCAGATGCTCCGCGATCCGTATGACGGCGAAATTGCCTACGTTGATTATTCTCTTGGCGCGCTCTTCGCTTACCTCAAGGCGCAGCGCCTTTATGACTCGGCCCTGATTGTCGCCACTTCCGATCACGGTGAGAGCTTTGGCGAGCACGGGGAGTTCACTCACGGCTACTTCATCTACGACACCACGTTGCTCGTGCCGCTGATCGTCAAACCCCCTGCGGGGATTCCCTTCACTCCCCGGCGAATTGATCAACCTGCCCGCGGGATTGACCTTGCCCCCACGATTCTGCAATTCGTGAAAGCGCCCATCCCGCCGTCCATCGAGGGGAGCAGCCTCCTGTCGCTCATCGAGGGCAAAGCCGCCAACGCTCTGCCCCTGGATGCCTACAGCGAAAGCTACTACCCGAATCAATTCGGTTGGAGCGCCCTGCGGTCGCTCCGTCAGCAGCGCTTCAAGTACATTGATGCCCCGCACCCGGAACTCTACGACCTGCTCGCTGATCCCGGAGAACTCCACAACCTGGCGCAAAACCAGCAGGCCATCGGCCACGAAATCCGAGGCCGATTAGACAAGCTGGTAACACGGCTGGAATCGAATCCCCAGCAGGCATCGAGCACGGGCGCTCCGGCGGACTTGGATATCCTGAAATCGCTGGGATACGTGGGGACTTCGACTCCGCTGAGAGTCAGTTCGCAACACGATCTGCCCGACCCCAAGGATAAGCTGGGAGAGTTCATGCGGATTTCCACGGCGGCCCAGTTGACGGCACAAGGAAGGTGCGCGCAGGCATTACCTTCCTTGGATCGCCTGGCGCGCGAAGATCTTTCTCTGTTCATGGCGCGATCTTTGATTGGCCAATGCCACTTCGCCGCGGGCGACTATGCCTCTGCGCGAAACGCCTATGCCGAAGCCGCGCGCCTGCGACCCTACAGCGTGGAGGCGGTCTTTTACGTGGCAGCATGTGATTTGCACCTGGGACATCCCGATGCCGCCCTGTCCGGGTTGAATCGCACCTTGGAACTGCAGCCTGATTATCCTTTCGCCCGGTACTACTTAGGTCTGGTTTACCAACAGCAGAACAAGCTGGACCGGGCTGTCGAGGAGTTGCAGAAATCCGTCACGGTTGACCCCGACCTGGAAGAGGCGCAGGCCAAATTGGGTTTCCTCCTGGCGCAATCCGGAAAATACTCCGAGGCTGCCACCCATTTTCGGAAGGTCGTGGAACTCGACCCAGAAAATGCGGAGGGGCATTTCAACCTGGCTCTCGCTTACGCCAAGGCGGGGAAAACCGCAGCAGCTCAACCTGAGTTGGAAACGGCCTGCCGGCTCAACCCGGCTATGTGCCGCCAGCAGAATCCGCCATAGAAGCCGATCGACCGCTTCATGCGCAAACCCGGAGGTCACCATGCGTTTCCGTTTGGCCCGTCCCTGGAAAGTTGCCCTGTTCCCGGTCACGCTGCTGCTCTGCGTGATGCCATCTTTCGCCCAGGCCCCCGCGCCCAGGAAGGTTTTCATGATTACCGACATGGAGGGCGTGGACGGCATCTTCGACAGTGACCTCCAATGCCTGCCCTACAAGAGCCCGCGCTGGGAGGAATCTCACAAGCTCCTCACCGGAGAGATTAACGCCGCGGTGGACGGCCTCCTGGCCGGTGGCGCGACGGAGGTGGTGGTGTGGGACGGTCACGACTCCAGCCAGTCGCTTTCCGTGCTGGATATTCACCCCCAAGCGCGCCTCCTCACGGGAATCCCGGTCTCGATGACGGACGAACTCAACTCATCATACAGCGCTCTGGTTTTCATCGGGCAGCACGCGATGGCCGGTGCGCCGAAGGGCATCCTGAGCCACTCCTACAGTTCTCTGGGAATCCAGAACCTGTGGGTCAACGGCCAACCCGCGGGCGAGATCGGCGTTAGCTTGATGTTGGCGGGACACGTGGGAGTTCCGGCGATTATGCTTTCCGGCGACACGGCCGCCTGTCAGGAAATCCGCGCTTATGTCCCGCAAGCCGAGTGCGCGGAGGTGAAGTCGGGAGTGAGCCGCACCTCGGGCTATATGCTCTCGCATCCCGCCGCCTGCGAGCTCATCCGCGCCAAGGCCCAGCGCGCCCTCCAGCGCTTGGGGGAGTTCAAACCTTACCCCCTCGCGGGTCCTGTCGAGCTGAGAATAGAATTCACGACTCGGGGCGTGCCTGCCATCCCCCCGCGCGAAGGTGTGGAACGGTTAAACGAGCGCACTTGGGCCTTCCGCGGCAGGGATATCGTCGATGCCTGGCTGAAGAGCAGGCTGTGAAGCCAGACGCCACGGATTCTTCTCGAGAGAGTTGTAGATACCTCCGAGGTATGGCATAGTGTTCTTGCCTGGCAGTCGCCCGAAGGGCGTGTGTTGGCGTTCTCCCTCGCGCCAGACAGATCCGCAGATTTCGCAGAGGTACGCAGAACCAGTCGTCGTGCCCAGATGTTAAGGGCGCAGTTCGTCCCATTCTTACGCCGCGAGGTTGGTCATGTCCCATCCAAGTAATCGTCGCGATTTCCTGAAGAGTTCCGCGATGGCCGCGCTCGGGGGCGCCGCCATGGCGTCCGCGGGAGCCCAAGCGGCGGCGACTCCCCTCCCGCAGGGCGCGCCCGCCACTGCCCTGCCCAGAGCCGCCGGCCCAGGGCTCCCCGCCGGCAAACTCGGGAATCTGACTGTGACCCGAATGATCCTGGGAAGCAATCAAGTCAGCGGCTACGCGCATTGCCGCGATTTGACCTACGTGTCACGCCTGATGCGGGAATACGAGACCGACGAGCGGGTGCTCAATACCTGGCAACTGTGTGAGGAGCACGGCATCAACACGATACTTTCCGATCCCTTCGAAAGAGCTGTGCGCCTGATGAAGCAGTACCGCCGGGAGCGCGGCGGTAAGATCCAATGGATTTCGGAGATTCATCCCCACGCGCCTGAGTCCGGCATCCGCTTGCCACACGTCAAAGAGAACTTGCAGCAGGTGCTCGATAACGGGCCGCACGCCATCTACATTCAGGGCGCCATCACGGACACCTTCGTACAACGGGGACTGATCGAGGAGTTGGGCGAGGCGCTCGAAGCGATGAAGCAATCCGGCCTGCCCTCGGGCCTCGGCGCACACTCGGTGGAAACTCCCAAGCGCTGCATGGCAGCGGGGATTCAGCCCGACTTCTTCATGAAGACTTTCCACTCCGATGATTACTGGTCCGCCACCCCGCGCGAACAACGCATTGAATTCAACGTGGATTCAGACAGCACCAACAATCATGACAACATCTGGGACATCAAACCGGAAGTTACCCGGGAAGTCATGGGCAGCTTTCAGAAACCCTGGATCGCCTTCAAGGTTATGGCAGCGGGAGCCATCCCGCCCGAGAAGGCTTTTCGTTTTGCCTTCAGTGGGGGCGCCGATTTTATCTGCGCTGGCATGTTTGATTTCCAGATTGCCGATGATGTCGAGATCGCCAGGAGAGTTCTGGCGGAGCCTCTGGCTCGAACCAGGCCGTGGTTGGCGTGACCCGGATTCGAACCCTGCTGCCGAAACACCGCAAGAGAACTCGCGATCCCCGCCCGAGGGTCTCATCCCGGGTGCGGCGAAAGCTGTGCCAAAATGGTCGGGCGGCGTCTCTGGCGCCGTGTCGAAGTTCGATCACCTTAGACTGAAACGAGTCACCGATGCGTTGGACGATTACCCTCCTTGCTGCCTTGGCCCTCGGGGCGCCGAGCGATTTAGCGCGCCGGCCGTTCCTCGACTGTGTGTACCCGTTGACGGTTTTCGGCGAGGAGCGCCATTACCGTATCTTTCTGCCCCCTGAGTACGACCTGAGCAACAAAGCCTATCCTGTCATCTACTACTTTCACGGCCACAGCGACCGTTACACCCTCGAGAAGTATGACGATGGCAAGGATACGGTACCGAAGATCACCGCGTTTGTGGCCACTCATCCGGTGATTGTCGTCGCTGTGGACGGCTACGTGGCCCGGGATTATCAGGGCTTTTATGGGGGCGCCCCGTGGGACATCTTCAAGGAAGGCGGAGACTACGACTTCGGCCCCTACTTCCGCGAACTGGTCGCGCACATCGACAGCACGTACCGTACTCTGACTTCTCGCCGCTATCGCGCGACTTCCGGCCTGAGCATGGGCGGGTTCATGAGCCTTTACCTTAGCGCCCGGTACCCAGACTTGATCGGAAGCGCTTCCGCATTTAATCCCGGCCCGGAGTTCTATGTCGGCGAAAAGGGGCAGCGCGTGTTATGGCGCCCCAAAGATCACGTGACCAGCCACACGCGAACCATGGTGCGCCTGGTGCGTGCCAGCGGGGATTACATCAGCCAGTATCACGAGGAGACGCGGGACGCTTACGCCCGGGCCGAGGATGTCGATTTCGAGTTTCGCCAAGATGAATACCACCGCCATTGGGCAACTTCCATCGGAGAGACTTTCGAGTTTCACGTGCGCGCCTTCGCCAAACCCAATTTGGATAATGTCCCGGAAACCTGGGATCACGCCGACGCTTACTCCGACTTCACCGCCTGGGGCTATCACGTGAAGTCCACTGGAGACGGGCCGGCCATTACGTACCTGGACGATGTGAGCCAGGGCGGCCTGCGCGTGACCACGCGCAAGTGGGCTCCCGACGGCCTGCCGCTGGCCAATCGTCGCATTACGATTACGACGGCCCCGCTCTATTCGCCTACGGCCGCCTACGCGCTCTTG
The DNA here is from genome assembly GCA_963722555.1 of uncultured Acidobacteriota bacterium. Taxonomy (GTDB): domain Bacteria; phylum Acidobacteriota; class Terriglobia; order UBA7540; family UBA7540; genus Bog-366. The sequence continues at coordinate 2,792,531 of CAVRNQ010000007.1, read as the reverse complement.
GATCACAATTTCTCCACTGGCGCCACGTCGCAACAAGCCCTGCGTCCCGCCTCCGATGGCCGGCTCACATTTGCCACCGACGGCGCAGGCCACCAGTTCAGCTTTCACGGCCCCGGAGCTTCAGACCAAGCTCCCGTCCTCTTGCCTTTGACCACGAGCGATAGACTTCGGCTACCGCCGCAGCAGGACGTGGCGTTGCCGATTCGAGTCTACAATCCTCGCAACGCGCCGATGACGGACGTGAAGGTATCGCTTTCTAGCGAGTACCCCACCGTCCAGTTGCTTGCCCGTGAGGTCACTCTCCCCAGGATTGAACCCGGAGCCTCTGTGGACCTCGCCAACCGCCTGCGTGTGCGGTTCACGGCTGGCGGAGACTATTTTGCTCAAACCCGGCTCAAATTGGAGATGAGTTACGACGGGTGGCACAGCGTTTCCGAGAACCTCGATGTCCTGGTCATTCCGGAGATTATTCCCCCGCCAACGGAGATCATGATTCTGGACGGCCGCGTCGCCACCCTGAACGTTTTCCGGCAGAAGGGCAACCAAGGTGGGGGAGGATCAGTGTCCCGCACCGTCACGGAAGGCAAGGGCAATGGGAACGGCGTGCTCGAACCCGGAGAGGAAGCCACCATCTGGGTACGCATGCCACAGGGTATGGACCCGTTCGACAAAAATAACTGGTATCGCGCCAAGGTCTATTCCGACTCGCCCTGGGTCACGGAAGTTAGCCGATTGGAGGAGCAGAAGGAGCTCGAATGGACAAGTGGGCAGGAGCTGACTAGCGTCATCCGGCTTGCCCCAAATACCCCAAGGGGCGCCCACATCCCGCTGCTTCTCGATAACGAGTCATGGAGTTTTACGTGGACACCGGATGTCCGCTATGGAATCGAAAAGCTCTACCAGGCTTTCCAGCTTCACACCCACCACCTACATCAGTATGAGCTGGTCGTGCCCTGATTGGCCTGTCGCGCTGTGACAACGCCCGCCAGTTAGGCTGGATTTCTCACCACGCTGGGACGGTTTTGGAGGGCTGCCGGAAGGGCGGGGCTTCACAGGCTGGGAAAAAGCGCTTCCCTGCTGTCATCCTGAGTCCTTCGCTGTCATTCTGAGCGAAGCGAAGAATCTCGCTATGCGCGCTCAGGATAAACTGCGCGAAGGATCTCGCTCTGCGCATTTTCATGGAAATACGAGATTCTTCGTTGCCTGCGGCTCCTCAGGATGACAGTCCCGACGGATTTTTCGCAGCCTGTTCAGCCCCGCCGAAATCACGGCTCCCGCCCTTTGTTCGTCTCGCGCAAGCGAAAGTCCAATGCTGGCTGGCGCGGGCATCCCTTTTCAGCTCTGCGCCAGCCTCGAGGATTCATGCCGGGAAGGTGTTACGCCCAAGCCCGCTCGCGCTCAATGCCTTTCGCCAGCATTTCCTGGACGTGGGCAGTGTCGTCCCGGACCTGCCAGTCGAACATTCCCACGGCTATGAAATCGGCGCCTCTCTGAAACGCATGGCGGAAGCCGTCGGGAGGCAGCACTCTTCCCGCTCCCAGAGCTTTGAACCCGATCCAGGGCTTCTTGATGGTCTTCATGAACTCGGCGGTGTCCGCTGCCGGGCTGCAGTAGTAGTTCACCTGGTTGACAGTCACCATGTAAAAATCCGGATCGAGTTTGGCTTGCTCACAGGCTTTGGACGTAGCCAACAAGTGAGCGCCGATGCCTGCCATCAAACCCGCTTTCCGGAAGCCCTCCAGCGCCTGACCGATCGGCTCGACCTTCCCTTGTTTCACCAGCCCGTCAGAGACGCCACCATGGAGGTACATGGCGATCGCCCCGTTGTCCCGCGCCCGCTTGGCGTTTTCCCCAGGGTCACCCTGCTCCGGAGCGCTCTGCGCGATCCATTGCATCTTCCCACCGCGCTCCCGGGTGAACTTCTGATAGTGCGCCATGATATGTGGATCCGCACGCATCAACGTCGTGTTGATGCCATTCCGTTCCGCCAGCGCCCAAGTTTCAAGAATCTTCTCGGTGTTGAAATAGTGGGTCATCAGTGCCGATTGATATAGCAGCTCACCGGAATGGGCGGAGCCTGAGATCAGGTTGCCACCAATGATGAGCCGGGAAACATCGTACTTGCCGAACTTCCCTCGCTGCAAACCCTGCACTGGTTCTTTGACCTTGTCGTAATCCGAGCGGTCCACCAGTTGCGCCATCAGGGCTTTATGTTCATAGCTGATTCCCCCCAGCAGGGCGCCGGATAGCCCCAGGGAATTTCGTAACATGTCACGACGACCAATATTGCGCATGTGGAAGTCCTTCGCTACTAAGGCTGAGTTTCTTCGCCGCGCGCGAAGATTTCTCCTCCTGTCAGCAGCATCTCTGTGTCCTCCGTGACCAGCAGAGCCTCTACACAGAGGTCGCTGAGATGCTCCGTGCCCTCTGTGTTAAGGCTTGAAAGGCACAGAGGTCACGGAGAACTTCGATTCGGTTGCGGCCAACGGTTGCGCTGTGCCCAACTGCCGCGCGATCGTTCGAGCTTAACTCATTTGCAGACGGTCGGGCCATTCTTATTCCAACTTCGCGGCCACTCTCTCATTCACATCGCGCCAGCAAGGCAGCGAGCGGGAGCCTGGCCTTCATTTCAAGCCTTTCAACATTCCGGCATCGAGCCAAGCCAGGGATTGCCGCGCATACAGATAAGACTGGTCGATCTCCAGAGCCTTCTTGAAATTCTCGCGCGCCAGCGCATCGTCCCCTTGCAGGGCAGCATAGATGCCGGCCAAGTCATATGCATGGAGGCTGATATCGACAGCATTATCGGTCTTGCGTTGCTCATTAACGATCGCGAACTCCCTCAGCCAGTCCTCAGCTTTCTGGACTTGGCCCGTCTTGCTAAGGCCGATAGCCCGGAACAGCCCTTCTCCTTCAATGTCGTCGTCCAGCGTCTCTGCAGCCGCCTGCCAAGCTGCATGGGCTGCGGCGGAGTCGCCCGCCACCTGGTGCAGCAAGGCCTCATACATTAGAAGTCGCGAACTCTTGACGGCCGCAAAATCATCCACGCCGAGGCTGGTGGGAGGTTTCGTAGCAGCCGCGACACCGGCCAGGGCCTCGGTGTACTGGGAATTCTTGGCCGCCTGGAGAGCCAGCATCAAGCGGACGCCTCGATAAAGGTGGAGCAAGGAGTAGGAAAGGTGCGTGGCCTGAAAGGTGTGCGCGTTCATCAGGTCCAGTGCCCGCCCGTCGTTCCCCATCTGGGCTTCCAGCGAAGCCAGCCTCTGCGACACCTGGTCACTGTTGGGCTGAGCCTTCAGGGCCTGCTCAAAGGCTTTCCGCGCCTCATCCGTATGTCCCAAGCGCGCCGCCATGTTGGCCACAAGCAGAGTGGTAGCCATATGCTCGGGCCGTACCTCTGAGGCTCGCGTCAAGAAGGCAAGCCCCTCCTCTTGCTTCCCTGCTGCCAACGTGGCCATTCCCAGGTCTCGCAGAGCCGAGAAATGGTGAGGATCAATCTCGACGGCCGCGCGCCAGAGCCCGATCGCTTCTTCCTGGCGATTCCGGCTGTAGAGAAGGTCGCCCAGCAGTACCGCCGCGTTGGCGTCATTCGGCTCGAGGTCCATCGCCATCTTCAGAACCTTGACGTCTTCCGCGCGAAACGGAAAGATCACAATTCGCAGATCCTCCTGCCGCACCTTCTCAAGCACCTCTCGTGCAGCCTGCTTGTCCCCAAGCTGCGCCGCAGCAAACGCACGATAGTAAAGAAGCAAGGGATAGGGAGCGTGCCCCCCCTGGGCGGTTACTCCCAAACCATGATCCAGTAATTGTGCGGCTTCCTGCCAGCCCGAGAGGCGGAAATATTCCGTGGCCAACTCCACATATCCTTGGGGATGGCGTGCACAGGCAAGGTCGAGCGAATCGAAGGCGCCAGCCTGTCTGGACCCAAACGCTCGGCCTTGAAACAACCGCTCGGCCTGTGCAAAGGCATTGGTTGCATCAAGCTGCAGGATTGTTTTTCTTTCGGTTTCCGCTTCCGCCGAGTGTCCTTCTTTGCGTAGCACGTAAGCGTGGGACTGCTTCACGGATACGTCTTCAGGAGTGAGCGCCGCCGCCGCCGAAAGCTTCTGGAGCGCCTCGCTGCGGTTGCCCTCGCTGAGGGCCAGAAGGCCCAGACCATAGTCGCGGCGGTCGAACTTGTCCGAAGACGGTAGAATCCGATAATAGTTCCGGCGCGCCTCGAGGTGCTGACCCAGCTCAGCATAAGAAATCCCCAGGAAGTAGTGGCCGTCCCCGTTGCTGGGATCCCTCTCGAGAACCTTTTCAAAGTGCTGAACGGCCTCACTCCACTGGAAACGATCGAGCGCCAGCAACCCCAAGCGGAGATGCGCGGGAGAAAAGAGCGGGTCTTTGGCGAGGGCCGCGTTGTAGGCCCGCTCCGCGTCGTTGATTTGCCCGAATTTCTCGTGCGCCAACCCCATTTGATAGGCTTCCTCAACTTGCAGGGTTTCCAAGGGGCCGAACTTCCTGGGAATCGAATCGCTGGCGTACGAGGCGTCGGGGCGTGACCCGTCCGGATAGAACTTGTGATCGAGAAGAACCGTTCCCTCTCTGGACAGAATCCTCAGCCCCAAGACCTTGTCACGGGTTGCTGCCCCCAAGGGAAGCTCCGCGTGAAATGACTTGCCCAATGTTAAGTCCTGCGTCTGGCTCCAGATCTTCTGATCCCCGGCATAGATTTCATGTAGGGCGCTTGGTATAACTCCGGTCGGCGTCACGCTGAGTTTGGCGGTGCCAGGACGCTGGGATGGGATCTCAAAGTTGATAGCCAAATCCTTTGTCGCCGTGGTTAATCCCCCCAGCTTGCCGGCCCCGAACCAATACTCAGTCCAACCATCTGTCTTGCCGGGGTCGATGAGTTCGTAATTGCCGTCCCAGATAAAGCGTCCGCTCTGGGTCTCCATGTAGATTCCGTCGTGATCGGTGTAGTTCTCCGCCTGGCGGTAGGCGGTAAGGCCAGACCCGAAGGTCCAGGTTTTCTCGCCGCGCGCCAGCAGTCGATTGGTGGAGCAGATGGTCCCGTAGTCGTTCTTATAGTCATAAATCGACATGAAGTTGTCGTCAATATCGAGACCGAAGACTCCCAGCATGTTTTTGTTGTTCTTGTTCCAGCTCAGGTCAACTCCGTCGATGATCGGCCAATCACGGATGGCCGAACTGACGTGACCAATGGTTTTGGTCATGGGGTAAACAAACCTGCTGCCTTCCGATACTGCCACCCCGGCGTTGGTCCACATCAAATAGCGATTGGGTAGCTCGTTCTTGTTGTACAAGCGGAGGGTCGTTTCCAAGTAAGCCTTACCCGGCCGCAGCGTTACCTCCAAACTGATCTTATCCCGGAAAAAGTGGTCAACGTGTGTCAGAACCACCGTGGCACTTCCATCCGGATGCCGCACTAGCGCCCACGGCCAAGGCTCACCCGGCCAAGTGATCATGTGAGAGTCGTAGGGGCCGTAGAGCTCAAGATTCCCGACCGGCCAGGCGTTGCGCGCATTGTACCGGCCGGGTTTAAGCACGGTGGGGTGGTAGAAAAGCTCTCGGTCGGCCACCTTGTCGTGAGCCGACCAGATGCGTCCACCCAATTCCGGGAGAAACTCCACTCGCAGGTATTCGTTTTCCAGAACGAGCGAATCATATTCGACGGGCACGGGCTTCTCGGAGCGGGACTCCCAGTCCAAAGCCGTGTAGGGATAGAAACCCATGCTTTCGATGGATTGAAACAAAGGTGCAACGGTTTCTTCGCGGCTGTAGGCATAGGTCGGCCACACCCTCTTGCCGTGCGTGAACTTGACAGGCTGCGGATTCGCGGCGCTGCCCAAACTGGTCCCCACCAGGAACAAAATCATAAGGTGGAGGCCTGGCTGCAGGACCTTCTGAGAGGGCATGATCTTACGAGAATTGCAGGGACCAAATCCATGAAACTTTATTGACATCGAGTACCCCCCATAAATCCTCCCGGGCACCGCCTTCACTTTACATTTTCGTGTGCGTTTACCTTGACGCGGCCGACGGCCTCGATCACACCTACGATATCACCCAGACTGTTATAGACCGGAGCGAGAACAGATATCCAGCCGGGCTTGTCAGTAACCGTTTGGCGCTGCCCCGTCTTAAGCACGGCCTCCATCTGCGGAATCATATCCTGGTAAAGCGCTCCCCACTGCCAGAATTGGCTCATCTCGTTCTTGTTCCGAATGACCATCTGGACTTTTCCCGGATGCCCCTCAATGGGCATCCAGAGGTCGAGGTCACTGGGAAAGGAAACCAAGTGAGACAGCCTGATCAAAATCTTCTTGATCGCATTAAATGACGCTTCATCCACGTCATAGTTATCGCCGGCAAGAAATTGATCACGCGGATCAACCGCAAACAGGTATCCTTTCGCTCGCTGCGTTACGATCTTCTGGCAGACGTCGCCATCCACCATAACGCTGGCAACGCGAGCGACACTTTCCAGTTCCTGCCGCATCCCAGGCACGACGTCAGGGTTCGCCTGCGCATGTCCTAGCGCGGCCAGAAAAAGACCGAAGCCAAAAAGGTAGATGGTTCTCATTTCGCCTCCGCCGCGACCTTGAGCACATGTTGGTGGACGTTGTACCAGGCGGAGGCGCGTGGATGCGCCAGGGCCTTCTCCGTGTGTTGCATCGCGTCGTCGATAGCGCTCCCCAACCACTGGTCCGAGGGGAGGTCCGCCAGCGCGGGCCGCGGGTTCCACCAATCGTCCAGTTTGGAATTATTGAAACTGCGCGCTGCTTCGCCTTTGAGCAAATCGAGTGGCTGGCGCCTCTTGAAACTGTCGAGCAACGCCAGGTCTTGCAGGCAGTTGCGTTGGATCTTCAGCCGGACGCTGGGAATGGGTTCCGTGAGGCCAAAGCGCTCACCGGGGTACACAAGAGCGGTGCCTCCTCCGTCGAAGTGAAACCAGGGGTCTTCGCCCGGGCTTACCGTCAGCCAGTGGACAAAACCATTCACGCCCCACAACCACGCGCGAAAGGGTAATTCCGTGATGGCGGAGGAGGTTTCCGTGACGCTGGGCGGCCCGCCGTAGTACCAGACGATGTCGCCGCGCTCGCGAAGGATTTTGGGCGCATCTTTGTAGAAACTCAGAATGCCCCCCCCACAGCACCACACATTTACGATCCCCTTGAGGAGCTTGAACTGCTGCTCCATGTCCCAACTGACATCGGCCCGGAATACGAAGTGCACGGGGGAGTCCGGGGGGAGAGCCTTCCGCAGTAACCGGCCATATTCGAGGAAGTAATTGAGGTCTTTGGGAAACCGCACCTCGTCGCCATCCCAGGGGAAACCCAAGTAGCGTTTCTTGTGGTTGAAGAAGACTTCAAGATTCGTGTGGGTCCAGCCCTCCTCGCGGAAGTGGCGTTCCATTTCCGAGACCACGTTCACGAATTCCGCTTCGTAGCCGGGCTCTCCCCAGAATTCGTAAGAGGCCGGCCACTCCGGATTGATGGGGAGATACACAAAGGGAATTGGACGCGGGCCGCGCCGGGTTCCAGAGAATGCCCGCCCATCGAACAGCGGCCCGTAGTGGCGGTCAAACAAATCCCAGTTGACAATGTGCTTTCCCCGACCAGAGCCTGTGAGCACGGGTGCAAATTCCGGGCCCACCTTCCCGGAATGGCCATATCCGAGCTGGTGAAATATTCCACGATGCTCATAGAAGATCCGATGATAAGCGTGGATCAGCCCAAAGAATTGATCGCTCTCGAACCAACGGCTGGGGTCGCGCCGATAGGAATCTCCGAACTGTCCGGCAAGCCAGGAACTTCCATAGGAATTGTGGTCAACCGTCACCACATCTTCTGCGGGGATGAGGGATTCTAGAATTACAAGCTGCAGTGGAACGACAACGGCCTTTGCTCCGGTTTGGAGTTTGGCCTTGCCGAACAGGGTCCCCGGCTTAGCGTCCGCGGGGATATACACGTCAACCCAGAACGCTTGCACGGTCTGCTGCGGAATCTGATTGTCCGGCGCCGGGAGACGCGAGCTATATGGCGTGCGAACGGGAATCAGCGCATCAGGGTAATAGCGCTGCTCGGATTCCGTGAAGTGGAACCACTCTCGAAACAGATCGGTCTGAACCTGGTGCGCCGGATCGATGATCGCAACCTCCAGTGTGTACGGGCCCGGCGCAGGCGACTTAACCAGCAGGTGGAAAGAGACGTACCCACCCCGCGAGCCGGTGAGGGCAACTCGATGTCGGGCGTCATACAGGCTGGAACGCAGATCGGCGCCGCTGCGGTCCGGCGCAACGATGCCACCAAACGGGTCGGGCCGGAGGAATTCGGGAAGCACCTCCAGGCCGGCCGCCGCCCGGCACTGCCCCGGGAGAAACATCACAAGAAAAAGAAAGACTTGCCAGTGAAGTCGGAGCATAGGATTAATCCTACTCATGGCGAGTTGTCCAAACAACTCGGGGGAAAATGGAAGACGAAAGCCCGCGCGGGGGAGCGCATCAGACGCCGCACCATTCACAGACAAACACCAAGAGGGCTTGAGTGGCTTGAACCACGGAATCGATTTCCAGGTACTCGTCCGCCGCGTGGGTGTTCCCTCCCCGGGGTCCCCATAACACCGCGGGAATCCCGAAAGCCTGATGAAAAACGTACATGTCACAGGGACCCTCAATCCCCTGCACAAGCGGTTCCTTTCCGAGCACCTTCGTGGCGCAATCGGCCAATTCACGTACGAGCGACTCGGACTTGAGGATGAAGGAACCCGGCATCCACCGGATGGGAAACTCCACCTGCGGTCGGGAGGCGAAAAGACTTGGCGCTGCGGCTACGACGGAGTCCAGCCACGCGAAGAATTCGTGCTCGACATCCTCTTGCTTCTCGCCGGGCATCAATTGCCAGTACATTTCGATCTGGCAGGTCTCCGGAATGGTAATAGGTTCCTGGGTACCCCACGGACTGGTAAAGACCTTAGTGATTGATACCGGCACGGGGTCGGCGGAGTCCGCGTAAAGTTCGTGGACCGTAATCTTTGCCCGGCGCTGTTCAGCGAAGCGCGGAACACTCACCAAGAAATGCCGCAACTGGTCGATCACCCCGGAGGGGAGCGTGCCTTCGCTGAGAACTCCTCCTGCCGCGTTCAGTCTGATGTGAGCCGTCCGCCCTCCCCGTTGCGCAGGGCAAATGCGCAAGAAGGAAGGTTCCGAAATGACTGCCGCGTCCGCGTTGAACCCCATCAGCCGCCCTGCCAGTGTCCCGTTCACGCCGCCGAATTCCTCGTCCGCAACGGTCTCGAACGCCAAGTCGCCTCGCAGTTCGATTCCCAGGGCGCGCAGCGCTTCGATGATGAAGAGGTTCATGCCGACTCCCCCCTTCATGTCATTTGAGCCCCGTCCATAGAGGCGATTGCCATCGACCTCACCCCCAAAGGGATCGCGAGTCCAGGGCTGCGTGCCGCGCGGCACCGTATCGATGTGTCCGGAAAGAAGCAGAGACCGTCCGCCGCCGCGCCCTTTCCGGCGCGCCCCCACGTTGGGCCGGTGCTCATAATTGCGTCCAGGCCAGTACAGCGGATGTTCCCGCAAACCGGGAACCTCGGTGAGGTCGTACAGAGTGGGGTCCACTCCCTGCGTGCGAAGAAACCTCGCCACGTATTGCTGGCAAGCTTGTTCGTTTCCGGTGGGCGGCGTGTTCTCCGAAGGAATGCGGACCAGGTCTCGGATGATCCTGACCAAACGGTCGCGATGCTCCTCAACGTAGGAGCAGAGCTTCTTTTCGAGCGCAGTATCGAGCGCCATAGTGGAACGTCTCCCTTTTAGATTTTCAGACTCCGGGGAGCATTGCGGAATCCCCGGGTAAGGACCGCGAGATAAATAACCCCCAATCCCAGCCAAATGAACCCAACAGCCTTTGCCTTTGCGGAAAGGTTAATCCAAAGGTAAACACAGGTGATGGTCCCCAGCAGGGGAAACACGAGATTAGTAAAGAAACCCAGACCGGCCCGTAGCTGCCGGCGGAAATAGTAATGGCGGATAACGCTGAGGTTGACGAGGATAAACCCCACAAACGCTCCAAAGTTCAGCAGTTGCACCGCGAGTTCGAAACGCATGAGCAGGGAGCCAACCAGCGTGAACACGGCCATCACGTAAATGCTGCGCGTGGGCGTCGAGTAGCGCGGACTCACATGGGCAAAGATAGAGCGTGAGATCACGCCATCACGGCCCATGCCGAAGAGCAGGCGCGAAGCTCCGGCTTGACCCGTAAGGGCACTGGCCAGGCCCGCGACCAGGAGCACGAAAGTGATGAAACCGAACATCCATGCCCCGCCTAGAAGCCTGCTGATATCGAGGATCGCAGTCTCGCTCTCGGGAAAAGAGCTGTAGTCCGGCCATACGAGCGCAGCCAGATAGACCGTCGCGAAGCAAAAAACCGTTTGAATGATACAAACTGCCACGGTCGCGATGGCGATGTTTCGTTCGGGATCCTGAGTGTCCTCCGCCAGAGTCGAGACTGCGTCAAAACCGATGTAGGAAAGTGCCGCGATGCCCGCGCCGAGCATCAGCGGGCGCAGAACAAAGGTACCTCGATTGAAAATGGCGGCCCCCACCCACAACCCACCCCAGCCGTGTCCTTGTACCACACGGAAAGCCGCCAGCGCGACGAACAACACCGCCGAGAAGGTCATGATCACCATCATCACCCGGCTGGCGCGGGCCGTCATCTTAATGCCGCGTATGTTGATGAGCGTGATGGAAACTGTAAAAAGCACAGCCCATACGAAATAAGGGACACCCGGCAGCAACCTCCCCGCGGTAAGCGCGGCATAGACGACGCTTAAAAGTGGAATCAGGAAGTAATCGAGAATCATCGCCCAACCAGCGAGGAATCCCACGTGATCATTAAGCGACCGCTGCGCGTAAGTGTACGTGGAGCCTGCCGCGGGGAAGGCTCCCGCCATCTTCCCGTAACTGGCCGCCGTGAATAGCATGGCCACCATGGCCACCAAGTAGGCCAGTGCGGCATGTCCGTGAGAGACTTGCTGGACAATCCCATAAACCGGGTAGGGGGCAGTGGGAGTAAGGATAACCAGCCCGTAAAGAATGAGGTCACGCAAGGAGAGCACCCGCTTGAACTCAGGTTTATATCCGAGTGCTTCCAGGGTTGCGTCTGCTACCTGATCAGCCATGAATTAGACCTATCTCCCCCCGAGACCTTCCCTGGCCTTTTCAGCAATAGCAAGGGGATAGCAAACTCAGGCGAGCGAATATTGCCTGCCTATCATATGCGACCTTGCGCGCGCCGTCCATCAGCGCCCGAGCTGCTTATGATGCGATCCCTGACCTGCGCCGCAGGCTTCCGTAAAGCCCACGCGTCTTGCCTACACAGCGAGCCGCCAAGGCGGGCTTAAGGCCGGGAGATCGGCACGCTACATCTCCCCTGCCCGGCCGCGCAGCACGGTGATTGACGCCTTGGGAAGCTGGTAGAGAGCTCCCGCGCCGCCCGCGACCGCCGATTTGGAGGGCGGGCCATCGGGGTCCGCGTGCCCCCCTTTCCCTTCGGGGTGCCATTGGTATTCGGCATCTCCGAACGTGATGCGGTCCACCTGGCCGGCGAAGTGCCTTTCGCGCTTGTTCTCCGGGTCCGCGAAAATGACCTTTACCGCATGGGCATTGTCGTGATCCCGGTTGACCAGCATCACGGACCACTGCCCGTCCGGCCGCTTGACGGCATAGGCGGTGACCAGAACGTTCCCTGCGCCGTCCTTGAGATCGCTCGAGACCTTGAAGAGCTGGTGGGGTGCATCAATCGGTTGCACCCATTCTTTGGTAATCACCTGCGTGGCAATATACTGAGGTGGATATGTCTTAACCTGATAATCCTTGTCCAGCAGGAGGAAGCCCCCAGGCCGCCCCGCCACGGGCATGTAATGGAAGTAGAACGTGCCGCTGGCGCCTGCCGTCAGCATGGAGCCCACGTAGTCGGCCAGCCAGAGAGCGCTCATGATGTCCGGACGCTCCCCGCCGCCCGTCATGTTCCCTTCCGTCATAAAGAAGGGCAGGCTCGGTGGCAAACCATCGTCCTTCCAGACTTGCACGACGTGACTAACGCGCTGCGGTTCCGGGTACAGGTCGCTCCAGGCGAGCCAGGCGCGTTTGTCCATAAGTGGATAGTGTTCGAAGGAGAAGAAGGTGAAGTCATCCAACCGGCCGTGCGCTTTCAGGTAGTCGAGGAACCGGCCGAGCCAGGAAACTCTCCCCGCGGCATCAGGCCAAACTTCCACGTCACCATCTGTCCCCTCAAACGGCGGTCCACCCAGCTTCGCCTCCGGCGCCAGCCGATGGATGGCCGCAGCGAATTGCAGGTAGAGGGCGCCATAGTCCTCGGGAAGCATGTGCTGCCCGTCCGCCTCCTCCCCCATTTCGATCCAGGAAATCGGATAATGACGTTTGTAAAGATAAGCAATCTCGGCCGCCGCATCCTCGGGCGTCGCATATAACATCGCAATCGGGACCATGGTGGGGAGCCCGCGCGTAACTCCACTCGTGAAGAAGAAATCGAATCCGACCTGGTCTCCCCTCGATTCATTCAGATCGGAAGCCGCATGCCAGGGATCGACCGAAGAGGGCCAGGTGATGGTCTGCTGGCGGCTTGCCACATGCTTGACGGCATCGGTGAATTGACCCTCCGCCGCCAGAGTCCCCACGTAGAGTTCATTGATGGCATATCCCACGCAGTTGCGCTTGTCCGCCGAGCCATGGGTATCGCAGGTATGGGAAGATTCCGTCATCCAGATGCGCAGGTAGCGCACCGGGATCATCCAGGAAACCAACTTGTGCGTGACGGTTCCGCCCTGGCCCTCCGTGACCGCGCCCAAGGGAAACGTCTGCCACGTACCCTTGGTCGTCCCGTCATATAAGGGCTCTTGCTCGCCCGTCCAGAACTGCACCGAGTAGCGTCGCGCGTAAGGGTCGGCCCAGGCAATCCGCAGGGCGTTGATATCCACCTTGCGCCCCAGATCGACGATCACCCATTGCGGGTGCAGCGAATCGTCCTCGCCTGTAAACTCCTGCGTTAGGTACGGGTTGCTCTTCCAGTACGTCTTCAGGTCGCCATCGGTCAGGCGCGACCAACCGTTTCCATCACCTTGGCTGAAGCCGCGATGTGGCAAGGGATACGCCCACGAGTGGCGAATCATCTCAGTGGGCTCCGCGCTTCCCGTGAAGTAGCCCTCCTGCTTTTCCGCATTGCTCCAGGCGCCGCGCGCGTTCCAGTGCCAGGCCTCGACCATCAGTTCCGTATTCTGGCGATAGGTCACGGCTTGCCATCCCGCTCCCAGGATTTCCTTGAGCACCGGGTCGGTCAGCAACCTGTCCGGAGTTCCGGTCGGCAGGCGGTCTATCGCTGCACCCAGCGCGCGGAAGGGACTGAATGAGTTCACTGCGTGCGCTGGCGCAGCGTCAACGGTAATTTGCTGGGCGTTTGCCGCGTACACAGTCCCAAGCAGTGCGACGATAACAAAACCAAATCCAAGAATGCGCTTTTCGTTCCCCAACCCCATTACGTCCTCCTCGCCCGGCCGTTTGCCGGATTCCACGGAGCTTCGGCCCCGGAAGGCTCATCCCGGGTTACCACTTTGCAGCTCCCGGCGCATAAGGGTACTACACGTCGCCGCTCCCTCAAATAGGCGATGAGGGTTCCGCTCTAAGAATCCGAAGGCCGGGAGATTGCCGATCCTCGGACGCAGTAAACCGGCTCACCTTCCCGCCTCACTCTGCCGATAACCGATACGGGGAAGTGTGTCACGGGCGCAGGTGGAATCGGGAGGTCGAATGGCCAGGCCATGGGGAGATCGGCAGATCAGGTGAATGAGCCCCCTGCCGGGGCGAAAGATTCCGCCGAGGGGTAGCGCGGACCCCCGTTCTTGGGGTCCGCGGTTCTTCTTCAGGAAAAGCCGCAGACCTCAGCGACGGGGGTCTGCGCTACGCTTGCTGCCCAGCGGCATTCCCTTTGCGGCAATACTTCTGTTAGAATCCGCGCCACGGGAGAGTTTCACTGGCGCTCATGAAAATCTGCCACACTTGCCAGCAAACCTACTCCGATGAGGTTGAGTTCTGTCCGCGCGACGGCGCTCGCCTGGCCGCTCAAGCCACGGAAACCGAACCGCAGCTTGCCGCTGGACTCTCCCGCCGTTTTCGCATTGTCCGCCGCTTGGGCGCGGGCGGTATGGGCACGGTCTTCCTCGCCGAGCAGATTGGGGTGGGCAATCGCCCCGTGGCGCTCAAGGTCCTGAATCGCAAACTTCTCGATGACCCTGACTTCCTGCTGCGCTTTCAGAATGAGGCGGGCTCCACGGGGCGCATCCACCACGCGAACGTCGTCACCATTTACGAATCCGGCCAGGCCGATGACGGCACGCCCTACATCGCTATGGAATTCCTGGAAGGCGAATCTCTCCGCCAAGCCCTCGCGCGGCGGGGTGCGCTGCCGGTACCGGAGGTTGCGGAAATTCTCCAACAAGCGGCGCGGGGGCTGAACGCCGCGCACAAGCTGGGCATCATTCATCGCGACCTCAAACCCGATAACATTTTTCTGACGCGGGGCGACGAAGACGAAACCATCGTCAAGGTCGTCGATTTCGGCATTGCCAAGCTGGCCGAGTCCGCCATGCACACGCAGACCGGCACGGTGCTCGGCACGCCCGCCTATATGTCGTTCGAGCAGGCGTCGGGCATGAGGAGCGATGAACTCGACGCGCGCTCGGATGTCTACTCGCTGGGTGTTGTGACTTACGAAATGCTCACCGGCCGCCTGCCGTTTCAATCCGACACGCCTGTCGGATACCTGCGCATGCACCTGCAAGATGCCCCACCGCCATTCCGCGACGTCCAGCCCAACCTCCCCGCCCTGCCCCAACTCGAAAGCGTGGTGATGAAGTCGCTCGCCAAGAACCGCGACCAGCGGTACAGCTCGGTGTTGGAATTCGCCCGCACTTTCGTGGAAGCTGCCCAAACAGATTCAACAGAGGTCAATGAGCCGCTTCCGTCACCGAAGATCGTCTCGCCGCCGGCAGCGCGGGACCCTAATGCGCACGCGCTCAACTTCGCCCGCGCTCTAACCAGCACCGCTCAGGTTTTTCCCCAAGCGCAGGCACCGAAGACACTAGCTTCCACCCGAACCGCCCTTAGGGGTGCACCCCGAAGCCCCAGGCGAACGCGTGCGTTGTTGGCAATCCTGGCCAGCGTCATCATTCTTGGTTGCACCGTTGGATACATATTGTGGCGCGAGACCCGGAGGGCAGCGATGTTTCCGCAAGCACAGCCCGGCCAACCGCAGGTAACAAAGGTCACAGACAGAGCGCTCGTGCTAACCCTGGCGGGGCACACCGGCGACGTCTATGCTGTCGCCTTCAGCCCGGACGGTCGCACCCTCGCCTCGGGTGTGTTGGACATGACCATTAAGCTCTGGGACGTAGCCACTGGGCGCGAGTTACACACCCTGGCGGGTCATGCCCGCGAAGTCCATTCTGTCGCCTTCAGCCCTGACGGTCGGACCCTCGCCTCGGGGAGCGTGGATGACAGCGTCAAGCTTTGGGAGGTGGCCACAGGGCGCGAGGTACGCACCCTGGCGTTAGGGGGCAAGACTTCATGGGTCAATTCTGTAACTTTCAGCCCGGACGGGCGCACCCTCGCCTCGGGAACTATGGACAATATCGTCGAGCTCTGGGACGTAGCCACCGGGCGCAAGGTGCGCACCCTGGTGGGGGGGATTTACCGCAACCTCGGCGTCGAATCTGTTGTCTTCAGCCCCGATGGGCGCACTCTCGCCTCGGGGGGTTCGGACAGCACCATTAGGCTCTGGGACGTGGCCACAGGGCGGGAAGTGCACAGCCTGGCGGGTGACACAATCGACAACCATTCTGTCGCGTTCACTCCCGACGGGCGCATCCTCGCCTCGGGAGGGTGGGAGGCCATCAAGCTCTGGGACGTAGCTACCATCCGCGAGGTGCGCACCCTGGCGGGTCACACCGAGGGGACCTATTCTGTCGCGTTCAGCCCCGACGGGAACACTCTCGCCTCGGGGGGCGGTGACAAAATCATCAAGCTCTGGGAGGTGGCCACCGGGCGTGAGGTGCGCACCCTGGTGGGGCACACCCGCGAAGTTAGCTCCGTCTCCTTTAGCCCAGACGGGCGCACCCTCGCCTCTGCGAGTTGGGATAAGACCATCAAGCTCTGGCACTGGCAGGAATAATGGATCGCCCTGAAACTCGCGTTCCCGCCTGTAGCTTTGAGCCAAAGGCTGAAGCCTGCGCAGCACCATACGGCGAATAAGGTCAAGAAGCGGTACCCGCGACACCCACTGCGAAGGTCAGGAAATCAGCGATATCTTCCAGCCGTTCACCGGCCATAACTGGAAAGTAAACGAAGCGCTCCTCGTGTTTTGGGGCAACTCCGATCGTGTTGTAAGAGGCTGCTAACGGGAAGTACTTTTGAAAGTCAAATGACGTGTTATTCCATATTTCTTCTCCGACTCGTCCATTAGACCGAATCAACACGTACACGCCGTAACACAGAGGAGGCCAATCGCCGTTCCTCTTGCCCCTGTGTCTTTCGTAAATGATGATTTTTGCGGCAGTTTCAGAACTCGTAGATGCAATAACGCTGTAGCTTCCCTTAAACCTCTTGCCCCGCCCCCTATCGATCCTTGCCTCGACGAGATGGAACAACTCTTCCGCCACATCCCGAAAGCGGTCCGAATACTGTGTCAACGGCGCTGTTTGATAGCTAGCTTCTGTCATTGTAGAGTCTCCTGTTCAGCCCCTTTTTTCCCTATCGGGAACGGAGGCGGACGCGCAACAACCGCCCCAAGAGCGTGCCAACTTCGATCAGTGCTGTTACTTGCCGGTGTTTTGGTTCTTTCATTTGGTCCAGTCATTGTGGTCCCGCGGGGGCTTTTCTCCTTGCCCAAGGCAAAACTGTTCTGGCTTGTACACCAGCAGTTCTGGGGCCCCAACCATTAGGCTATGCCCGTCATCGTGCGAAGAACCGACGGTCAGAACTGCACTCATCGTGGCTACCCCCGATACATGCCGACTGAAATGAGCCGCCGCATAGGTCTTTGCAAAATCGTTAAACTGCCTTTCCTTCATAGCGGACTTCGAATCCCATGCTCTTTAGCTTTGCGACGGCCTGATGAGAATTCGTTGGATCATTCGGTGGTACGTTCGCCGCTTGCAGCACGAGGGGCCGGGCAGGGAGTTCTCTCTGGTCAACTATGACCGTCCACTTAGGCAAGGCACGATTCCAACGGAACGTCTTCTCGGTTCGAAGAATATCCGCCTTATTAAGGGTATTGACCTTTTCACTAGCCATTGTGCGCGTCCTCCTTACTCACCATCATACACAACATCATATCCATATTCAAACACAATTTAGGGATAGCCGCGATCAGCGTAGTCCTGACCATGGGGTCTTCTCACGCCTGATACCCTTCATATCTCACGACTTGCTCATCAGGGCTTTTTCCACCGCTTCCGGGTTTCTATCAATCACCGTCAAGTAGGCGCGCACCGCGCTTTCTGGACGCCTGCGCCGGGCTGCGCTACCAACTGCAGTAACTGTGGCGACACCTTCCGCGACTAGCTTTTCAGCTTACCTGTTTCGACCTACGGCGAGCGTTTCTTGCCAGGTATCGCTGATCAAGCGCTTGCCGAATGAGGGTCTTGATCGCCGCCTGCCGGCTGATGTTCAACTCTTGTGCGGCGTGATCCAGCTCTTTCAACATGGGCGAGGCGAAATCCACGTTCACCCTACGAATCGGTTCCATCATCCGTCCCGAATTGGTGAAAAAGCGCGAAACATCCTCACCGCGATCGGCGAGCCGGGCAATCTCCTCTGCGGAGGTAATCTTTCGGGATTTACTCGTGTGCTTCATAAAGCTGCTGCTCCTCTTGGGTGGCTTTCCACAAGCTCACCAGATGATAATATTCGCCTTCCCGGTCTTCCTTTACCTCAAAGATGACGCTGTAGAGGCGTTCTTCCACCCAGCCGATGGCTCGGTACTGTTCCGGAACATCCGAGCGCCGGTCGAGGTAATAAGGGTGCGAAAAGATTTCCTGTGCCTCCTCAAAGCCGATTCCACGATGGGGATTCGCTCGCAACCGCCGGTTTTTTCGCACGTCGAAGTGGAATCGCATGAGGTATAACAGTTATACCATAGTTCGCGGGTGGCGCATACATGGCGTCTTGTGCCATGTGTGCGGGGCTTGGGGCTACAATCCCGGGATGTCTCTCCAGCAGTCCCGTCCCGATAAACAATCTGACCCTACATCCAGCCAAAATGCCCGATAGCTTGCGATGCACGTTCACCTTGTACCCTGGAATGGTGAGTTTCTGCCGGATGTCAGAATTTAGAATCTACCGGTAGGCACAAAGTAACGTACCCCCATTGACAATACACTGGGGCCAAAGGCTACAATATTGAGGTATGAACACCGCACCTCATACCGGGTCTCCACGCAAGCAATTGCGGGCGGCGCGGGCTATGGCGAGTCTTGAGAGAGCCTCTACGAGCCGGGTGGATCAAGAATTCATGACAAAAATCAAGAAGGCGAGAATCACACAAAAAGATGTTAAAAATGAAGATCGACACGACTATGTTTATGAAAACAAATGGGTGGATGACATAATACCCGAGAATACACACGACTTTTTGGCCGAAAATTCACAAATTTCGCGGTAATTCGGGGCGAAACAAGCGTAGCGCGGACCTTTTCGCCGCCTTTCGGGCCTGCCGCGATCGATTTGCTGCCAAGCGATGTGGCCCCCTCACCCCCGGCGCTCGGGGCCCCCCGCCCGCTCCGGCTGGTGAAAGCGCCGGCAGCGGACCCTCTCCCGCGTGGGGAGAGGGCCGGGGACTTCGTGAGACGGCGAGCCGCCTCTCCCCTCGGAGAGGGCGGAGGACTTCGAGAGACCGCGAGCCGGTAGCGCAGCGAACCGTTAGCGCAGAGTTGGTCTTCAACTCTGCGGCTCTGACCCGGATTTCTCACCACGCTGGGACGGTTTTGGAGGGCTTCCGGAAGGGCGGGGCTTCAGGGGGTGTGTGAAAACCGGTCGGCAGGTCTTGTAGCGCCGCTCTGCGAGAGGCGAAATGATTGAAAAAGCATGGCCGCCGGTCGCTTCCTGCGTCAGCGCAGGCTCCGGCCAGCGCCACAGCAGAGGTTTTCACACCGACTCGTTAGGGGTTGGGATTCAGCAGGGGATAAGAAGGAGGCGCGGGAACCAAATCACCCAATCGGTCAATGGCCCAATCACCCAATCACTGAATGCCCCAATCACCCAATCGCTCCATCACACGGTCTCCCGATTCCATCTGCGCCCGTGACACACTTCCCCGTATCGGTTATCGGCAGAGTGAGGTGGGAAGGTGAGCCGGTTTACTGCGTCCGAGGATCGCCAATCTTCCGGCCTTCGGATTCTTAGAGCGGAATCCTCATCGTAAAGAATTAACCGGGCATGGAGCCGGGCGACCCCTCACCCGAGAAATCCCCAGATTTGGGATCGCCGCCCACGGGAGAGAGGAGGTAATACGCGTAGGCGGAGACTGAGGCTTGAAGCACGTCAAGCCGCGCGCACCTGCAACTTCCGGACGCTACCAGACCAGCCGCAAGCCCAATTGGATCTCCCGCGGCTCGCCCGGGCCGCCGGAAGCCAGCCCTGCGACCGGCTGAACGGTATTGAAGATCTGGCCGAAGCTTAAGGCAGCCAAGTTGCGTTGCGGAATATCAAAGTTGGCGCGATTGAAGATATTGAATATTTCCGCGCGGAACTCTAACTTACGCGACTCACCCAGGCGAAAGTCCCGATGGACAGTGAAATCGCAGCTTCCCAATCCCGGCCCCCGCAGGATGTTGCGCCCGGCATTGCCGAAGGTGAAGGGGCTGGGAGCACTGAAGGCCGCGGCATTTACCCACTGCTGCGGAGTTTGTTTCGAGGGGTAGAAGGAGGTGCTTGCAACGTTCGGGCGGTCTGTATCGTTTCCGGTCCCGGTAATCTGCACCTCGTCCGCACCGCTGATGCCTCCGCTTACGAAAGGTGTGAACGGCGCGCCCGACTGCACGGTGAGGACGCTTCCCACTTCCCAACCTTCAATCAGGTGGTTCAGGCTACGGTTATCGAGCTTCGCCACGGTCGGACCGAAGGGCATGGCCCAAAGATAGGCGAGGGACAGCCGGTGGGGAACGTTGAAATCGGACACGGCCTTTTCCGCCGCCACGTTGTAAGAGTTCTGGGGAAAGTTGGCGTTCCGCGTATCACTGAAAGGTCCGGAGGTGGTATCGATAGACTTCGAATAGGTGTAAGCGGCCAGGAGCGACAAGCCCTTGGACATTCGCCGCTCCACCTTGGCCTGCAAGGAGTGGTAAATGGAACTGCCTGAGGATTGCGTGTACGAAAAACTGGAGAGATAAGGATAAGGTCGCGGGCAGCCGTTCACGCTTGCACAGGCCGCGAGCGTATCCGAAGCGGCAGCCGCAGGTACCACGGAAAGATTCATGGCCTGATTGGGGTCGGTCTCCTGGACAAGGCGCAGCCCCCGCGTTCCGACGTAGCCGACGTCGAAGAGCCAGGATTGCCCGACCTGTTGCTGCACATCCGCGGTCCACTGCTGGATGAAGGCGTTGCGGAAATCAAGCTGGAAGGGGCTCATGGTGGGGAAAATCGAGCCGACGATCCCCGACAGCGCATTCTGGATGATTTGCCCGCTGCCCGGTTGGAAATTGCACGGCCCGCCCAGGAGGCACCCCTCAAGCACCGAGGGGGAGTTGCCTTCTTGAAGCTGGACAAAGGGCGGGTTCGCGGCTTTCTGGAAATAGACATCGCCAAAGGTCTGATCGTAGAAAACCCCGTAACCGGCGCGAAGAACGGTTTTGGAACTCCTAAAGGGTTGCCAGGCTACACCGATGCGCGGCGCAAAATTGTTGCGGTCGGGCTTTTGGAGCGAGCGGTTACTCGCCGTGCTTCCCAAGTTGATCGTTTGCTGGCTACAAGTCTGAGCCGTACAAGGCGCCGGGTTGATCTGATACTGGCCGGTGAGCGGATTGATGCTGGGGTTGAAGCTCCAAAGGGTTGCCGCATTAGTCCCGGCCACCAGGAGATCCCCATTGCTGAAATCGAAGTTGGAAAATCCGTTCGACCCTTCCGTTACCAGACTCTTGTACTCGTAACGCAAGCCGAGGTTCACGGTCAGATGGGGGCGGACGCGCCAATCATCCTGGACGAAGAAGTCGTATTCACCAAATTGGCCGGAGATGTACTCCTGGAATCCATTCAGCCAGTACTGGGGAAGGCCCAGCAGCGCGTCCGCGACGCTGTTGCCGAGCGTGAAGGTGGGGCTACCCAACTCCCCTGCCGAGACCTGGCCCAGGCCGCCCGTCAGGAATCCGGTAAAGTCAAATTCTCCCCGGATAATGTTGTCGAGGGAGAAATTCCCTCGCCGGACCATGCGAATATCGCCGCCATAACTCAGCGTATGCGACCCCAACACGTGCGTCAGCGTGTCGCCGATTTGGAAGGTGTTCACCGCGCCGCTTTGGGGCGTGGTTTCGTCGGCTCCCATACTGGCGAATCCCGAGTAATTCATGTTGGGAACACCCGCTGGAACGGAACCGATGTTTCTGACTCCTGCGATCCCTAGGCCCGAGGCCAGGGTGTTGCCCAGATCTTCGTTAACTTCGCGGATTTGATAGCGGTTGTATCCAAGCTTGAATTCGTTGACGAGCTTGGGGTTGAAAATGTGGGTCCAATCCAGGCCCGCCATCTGGTAAGAATCGTGAGAGAAGCGGCCAAATCCCGGAAGCGTAGTCGTGCTTTCCGGAACTGTGCCCGTGGGCCAAAATTCGCTATCAAAGTTCAGGCTGTAACGGACGAACAAGGAGTCCTTGCTGCTGAACTGATGGTCGATGCGCGCGGTCAGGGTGTCGTAAGTAACCTGCCGGTTGACCAGCGCCGTGTAATTCGCGGCGCCACACGAGGCGCCCGGGATGTTGGGCTGCGGGTACTGATTGACCAGGGCCTGCCCCACCGGGTCCGCCTGCGGCAGGACTTGGTTGATGTTTGTGAAAGGTTGTCCTCCGCCCAACGGATTGAGCAGTATGGTTTGACTGGAACAGTTTGGGTTCAGGAGATCCGTGAAGTCACCCTGGCGTTCCGCCATGCTGGGAACGAGGAAGTTGTCGTAAAAGTCGCGGTGTTCGCGAGTGCCTTCGTAGGCGGCGAAGAAGAAAGTCCGGTCGTGTCCGTCGTAAATCCCCGGGAGCACGGCAGGTCCGCCGAGCGTGCCACCAAACTGATTGCGGTGCATGGGCGCAACGGAGGGGTCAAAAAAGTTGCGCGCGTCGAAGACGGTGTTGCGCGCGTACTCATAGATGCTTCCGTGGACGTCATTCGTCCCGGACTTGGTAACCATGTTAACTTCGGCCCCGGCATGGGCGCCGAACTTGGCCTCGTAAACGCCCGTCTCCATGCGGAACTCCTGCACGGAGTCAAGCGGCGGGGCCACCGTGTACTGGCCTACACCCACGGAGGTGTCATCCAGACCGTCCAGCCAATAGGAGTTCATCGAATCGCGCATGCCGTTCACATTAATGGCGCCACCCCGGGAGCTGATATGGGTGCCCGCGGTTCCCGGGGACACGCCCGGTACGAGCAACGTCAGCTCCAGAAAATTCCGGCCGTTCAGCGGAACCTCGGTCACCTTCTGCTCGTCAATCGTAGTCCCCACGGAAGAGGTTTGACTCTCCACCGTGTTCGGCGCAGCCTCCACCGTGATGGTGGCCGCCTGTGCCCCCACCTTCAGCGTCAGATCCAACCGCAGGTGCTGATTTACGAGGAGAGTAATAGGCCCGCGTCCAGTCTTCGCGAAGCCTTCCTTCTGCGCGCTCAGGCGGTACCGCCCCGGAGGCAGAAGGGGAATTCCGTAACTGCCGTCGCCGGCGGTGGTCACACTGCGCGAGAAACCTTTGTTCTCCTCCAGAACCGTCACGACGGCCCCCGGGATAACCGCTCCCGTGGGGTCCGTGATGGTCCCCGTAAAGCTGCCCTGGAAAGTCTGAGCCATCACCACCAGGCAGCCCACACCCATAAGCAGAAAAGGGACCAGCAAAGACCGTCGAATCGAAAAAAACATTTTCAGCGCCATCCTCCCCTCTAATTCACGGAACCTCGAGGATACTTGAATGTGCCCCCGCGTGGGGATGCCCACTTGCACTGCGGGGTTGGCCCTCTCCAGCCCAATTCACACAAGTCCAATACATTAACATGATTCAGTTTACCTGCACAACGTTTGGTGCGGGTGCGCCCTGCCCCCCCGGACGCGCCGAACCGACTAGTTCGGGCAGCGAAATCGGATGGGGTAACTGGTTGGTAAACGGTGGCGCCCCGCGCGAAAAGCGCCCCAGCGCACCTTGCCGGTATGCGGGTGCTGGTCCGGGCCCTCCGGCCGAGACACCCCCCTGCCCGCAGACCCGTCCGCATCCGGTTGACAAAAGCTTGCCCCCCAGGTAACATGGTGGCTTCCGCACAATGACTGACTGGTCAGTCATAAAGGATGATAGTCGATGAAAACTAAGACTTCGCGACGATTGACTACGGCGCCCATCACCCCTCGCGGGCGGCAACGGAAGGCGCTGCGCCAGGAACAGATCCTCGCCGCAGCTTTCAACGTGTTTGCCGCCCATGGCTATGCGGAAACCCGGCTTGACGATGTCGCCAAGAGAGCAGGTGTGGCCAAGGGAACGATCTATCTCTACTTCAAGGATAAGGAACAGCTCTTTCGAGCGGTTGCCCGCAGTCTGATTCAGAAGAGGTTTGATGCTCTGGTCGGGACTTTCCGTGGGAGTGCGCCAGAACTGCTCCGCGAGCTGCTCTCACGAATGTACAGCCAGGTCGTCAGAAACGACCGGGCCCGGTCCATCGTTCGCTTGCTGCTGGCCGAGAGCGGCAAGTTTCCCAGACTCTCGGAGATTTACCATCGCGAGATTATTGCGCCGGGAATGAAGGCGGTGCGCCAGGTGCTGAAGCGGGGGATCGCGTCGGGAGAATTTCGCAAGACCCCCGCCCTGGAATTTCCCCAAGTTCTGGTTGCGCCTGGAATCCTGGCGATCGTGTGGAAGTTGCTTCATGGAGACCGCCATCGGCTCGACCTGAACGCTTACCTGCAGGCGCACTTGGATTTCGTGTTGTGCAGCGTGCGAAAAGAGCAGGTTTGAGCGGCGCAGTCGGGCAGGGGGCGCGCCGCGAAGGAGAAAACTCATGCGCTGGAATTCAGGAGGGGCGGGGCTGCTGGTAGCGCTGTTACTCGCCGGCCATACCCCAGCAGGCGGACAGCAGGTAACTCCACAACGGCTGACGCTGCAGGAGGCGATTACTCTGGCGTTGAAGAAGAACCTCAGCGTGCGCGTGGCGAGTACGCAAGTGGAGGAATTGGAAGGCACGCGAGATCGGCGGCGGGCTTCCTTGCTGCCGCACGTCACCGGGAACGCGTTAGCCAACCGTGAGAATATCGATTTGGGCGCCATGGGAATTTCCTTTCCCATGGTTCCTACCGTCGTCGGTCCGTTCGCGCATTATGATTTCCGCCTCTCGGCGAGCCAATCCTTGATTGACCGCCACTCCTACCACAACTGGAAGGCCAGCGAAAAACAAGAGGAGGCCGCCAAGCTCGATTACCAGGACGCGCGCGATTTGGTGATCCGCCAAGCCGCAGGGCTTTATCTTGACGCCCAGGCTTTCGCCGCGGAAGTAGCAGCGGCGGAAACTCGCGTGACGACTTCGCAAACCCTGGAGAAATTGGCGCGCGACCAACACGCTCAGGGACTGGCAACCGCTGTGGACGAGGTTCGTGCGCAGGTACAACTGGCGCGGGACCAGCAGAACCTGCTGGTGGCGCGCAACACTTATCAGACTTCCCTGCTCGTCCTTGCCCATTTCCTCGGACTGAGCCCCGGCGCCCCGCTGGATTTGGCCGAGCCCTTGAACTTCCATCACGTGGAATCTGCCGACGCAGGCCAGGCGCTGCATAGCGCCATCGAGTCGCGATCCGATTACGCCGCGCTTCTCAAGCAGCGAGAATCTCTCGTCGAGCAGCTAAAGGCCTCGCGGGCGCGCTATCTCCCCACCCTGTCGGTCAACGGCGATTACGGAGCAATTGGGCGCAGCTTCGGCTCCATCGTGGAAACCGGCCAAATCCAGGGAACGCTCACCGTCACCTTGTTTGACCGGGACCGCGCCGGAGAGAAGACGGAAATCCAAAGCCGGCTGAAACGCCTGAACGAGCAGATTGAAGACCTCAACCGCCAGATCGAGCAGGAACTGCGTAAGGCGTTGCTGGACTTGGAATCCACTGAGAATCAAGTGACCGTCACCGAGGCGGCCCTCCACCTGGCAGAACGCGAGCTGAGCCTGGCGCAAGACCGTTTCCGCAACGGGGTGACGGACAACATCGAGGTAGTGACCGCGCAGGCCAGCCTGGCGAGCGCGCAGGATGACCGCATCATGGCGCTGGCGCGGCACGCCGACGCCGTCATGGCTCTGGCGCGCTCACTGGGGGGAACCGAAAAGATTTACCAAACCTACCTTGCCGAGCCCTGAATCGGCCGCGGGGTGAAGTATATTGGAAGAGGTAAAAAAGCCATGAAACGTGTGATCCCGCTCCTGCTGCTATTGGCTATTGGCGGCGCAGTGGTCTACTTCCATCCGCAGTGGTTCCGCAAGCCCGTCGCGGAAAACGTGCTCAAGCTCCCCGGCAACATTGAAGCGCACGAGAGCCTGGTCAGCTTCAAGGTAACCGGCCGCATTATCGCTTTGCCGGTGGATGAGGGCATGACCATGAAAGCCGGCGACCTACTGGCGCGGCTCGATAACGATGACTACCGGCAACAGGTGGCCATGGACGAATCCGCCATCCACGTGCGCGACCGGCAACTCGCTTTGGGCTTGGCGGGCAGCCGGACGCAGGACGTCGAGGCCGCCCAACAAGCCGTGCTGGACGCTCAGGCCGACCTTGACCAAAAGAAAAAGGATTATGCACGTTACCAGGCGCTTTATGAGAAGGACGAAATCCCGGGGCAGACGCGCGACTTGGCCGCCACGAACGTCACCCGCGCCCAGGCTACTTATGAGCGTGCGCAGCAAATCTACAACGAACTCGTGGAAGGAACGCGCAAGGAAGAGCTTGCCGTCGAGCACTCCAATGTTCACCAAGCTGACCAGAACCTGCGAATGTCACGCATCAGACTCGCCTATACCGTACTGCGCGCGCCCTTCACCGGAGTGGTCCTGGTGCGGCAGGCGGAGTTGGGAGAGGTTGTCTCACCCGGCACGCCGATCGTGACCCTCGCCGACCTGGACCATCTGTGGGTGCGGGTGTATGTGCCGGAGACCGATCTCGGCAAAGTGCACTGGGGGCAAGTCGTTGATGTGCGGACCGATACTTACCCGGACAAGATTTATCACGGTCGGATTTCATTCGTCTCTGCGGAGGCCGAATTCACCCCCAAGAGCGTGCAAACGGAGAAAGAGCGCGTCACGCTGGTTTACCGGGTCAAAGTGGACGTGGAGAATCCGAACCGGGAGCTGAAGCCCGGAATGCCGGCAGACACCATGATCAAACTGAAGTAGCGAGTGCGCCGTGAACGCCCCTCCTGCCATCACCGTTTCCTCCTTGAGCAAGCATTTCGGCGAAGTGCGCGCCGTTGACGGGCTCAGCTTTGAGGTGTATGCGGGAGAAATCTTCGGATTGGTCGGGCCGGACGGCGCAGGGAAAACCACCACGCTGCGAATGCTGGCGGGGGTGATGGGCGCGGATTCGGGCGCGGCGAGGATTGCCGGCTGCGACGTCGTGCACGACCCGGAAGGCGCCAAGTCGCTCCTGAGCTATATGTCGCAGCGATTTGGCCTCTACGAAGATCTCACGGTGGACGAAAATCTCCGGTTTTACGCGGATTTATTTGGAGTGGTTCGCAAGCAGCGCGACCGGCGCTCCCAGGAATTGCTGGCGGCCGCGGGCCTCAGTGACTTCCGCAGCCGGCTCGCCGGCAATCTTTCCGGCGGTATGAAACAAAAACTCGGTTTGGTGTGCGCGCTGATTCACACTCCCAAGGTTATCTTGCTCGATGAACCGACCAACGGAGTCGACCCCGTGTCCCGGCGGGATTTCTGGCGCATTCTTTATTCGCTGGTGGCCGAAGGCGTGGCCATTCTCACTTCCACGTCGTACCTCGACGAAGCGGAACGTTGCCACCGTGTGGGACTCCTCCACCACGGGCGGATGCTTTTCTGCGATCGGCCGGAGGATTTGAAGAAGAAATTCCCCGGCGAGATTCTGGCGGTGCACGCGGCGCAGCCGACCGAGGCGCGCGCGGCCTTGGCGGGCGCCCCCGGCGTGCGCAGTGCGTTGCTGGTGGGCGACCACGTCCACCTGTTTGTGGACGAAGCCGCTCGCCGGTTGGCGGATTTGCGCGCGCGGCTGGAATCCGCCGGCATCGTTTACGATTCCATCCAGCCGGTAGCGGCGACCATTGAGGACTTGTTTGTTTCGGCCGTCGAGAGCGAACCGGAGGCCGCCGGGAGAACGCAACCTTCATGAGTGGAAGCGAACCATCTGTGGTCGTCGAAAACTTGACCAAGCGCTTCGGCGCCTTTGTGGCTGTGGACAGCATTAACTTCCAGGCGCACCGTGGCGAAATCTTCGGCTTCCTCGGCCCCAACGGGGCAGGTAAATCCACGACCATCCGTATTCTCTGCGGCTTGCTTCGGCCCACTTCCGGACACGCGCGGGTGGCAGGAATTGATGTCGCCCGGGAGCCGGAAGCGGTCCGCCAGCAGATTGGCTACATGTCACAGAAATTCTCCCTCTACAACGATTTGAAAGTTATCGAGAACCTGCGTTTTTTTGCCGGGCTGTACAGTGTTCCCACCAAAGTCCTTCCCGAGCGCCTGGCCTGGGCGCTGCACATGGCGGGACTCGAAGGCCGCGAGCAAACCCTCACGCGCGACCTGGCCGTCGGCTGGAAACAGCGGTTAGCGCTGGGGTGTGCGGTGCTGCATCGTCCCCCCATTGTCTTTCTTGATGAGCCGACTTCGGGCGTCGATCCCGTCTCGCGCCGGAAATTCTGGGAATTGATCCAACAGATGGCGGGGGAGGGCATCACGGTATTCGTCACCACCCACTACATGGACGAGGCGGAATACTGCAATCGCCTGGTGCTGATCGATCGCGGACGCATTGTGGCCATGGGCACGCCCACAGAACTGAAGACTCGATTTATGAAAGGTCAATTCCTGCTGGTGGAATGCGAACCGCTGGGGCCGGGGCTCGAAGCGGTGAGCCAAGCGCCCGGAGTGCTCGACGCGGCGGTATTTGGCAGCAGCCTCCATGCGACGGTGGCCGACGCCCAAGCGGCGCTGCCCGGAATCCGCGCCGCCCTGGCGGCCCGCGGGCTGCGGGTGGGAAAACTGGAGCAGATTCCGCCCAGCCTCGAGGACGTCTTCGTCACCCTGACCGCGGCGCATGAATCCAAACCGGGGAGGGCCGCATGAGCCTGCGCCGTATCCTCGCCATGATGCGCAAGGAAATCATCCAGATCTGGCGCGACCCTCTCAGCCTCATGATCATCTTCGCCATGCCGATTGTGCAGCTTGTTATTTACGGCTACGGTGTAAATCTGGATATCAAACACATTCCCCTTTGCGTGTACGACCGCGACGCGACACAAACCAGCCAAGACCTGCTGAAGCATTTTCAGGCCACTGACTATTTCACCATCGTTCATGTCGCAGAAAACTATCGCGACGTCATCCAGCAGATTGATCGGGGCGCCTGCACGGTGGCCGTGGTGGTGCCGCCGCAGTTTTCCGAAGATCTCCACTCACATGGGCAGGCCCCCGTGCAAGCACTGCTCGATGCCAGCGACAGTAACACTGCCAGCATCGGCATGGGCTATGCGCTAAGCATCGTGCAAGCCTACTCCCAGGACATACAGATCGAATGGCAGCAGCGCAACGGCCTGCCGCCGGCAACTCCCAACGTCACCTTCCAGCCGCGCACATGGTTCAATGAAGACCTGGAAAGCATGGCCAATGTCGTGCCCGGCGTGGTAGCCATGGTAATGGCCGTCGTGGGCGCATTCCTGACTTCACTGACCATGGCCCGGGAGTGGGAGCGCGGCACCATGGAACAGCTCATTGCCACCCCCGTGCGCAAACTGGAAATACAGATCGGAAAGCTGATTCCCTATTTTGTTATCGGGATGATGGATACAGCGCTCTGCGCCGGCGCGGCGGTCTGGTGGTTTGGCGTTCCCTTTCGGGGGAGCTGGACGGTGCTCTTTGCCTGCTCGGCGCTGTTCCTGATTGTGGTGCTGTCCGTGGGGTATTTTTTCTCGGTCACGGCCAAGTCACAGCTCGGGGCCAGCCAGTTGGCTCTGCTGGTGACGCTGTTGCCCACATTTCTTCTTTCCGGTTTTATCTTTCCCATCGACCAGATGCCCGTCTTCGTGCAGTGGATCACGCGCATCTTGCCGGCGCGCTATTACGTTTCCATCCTACGGAGTGTTTTTCTCAAGGGCACGGCGGTGCGGTTTTTGGCGGGGGATATCATTGCCTTGGGGATTCTTGCCGTGGTGCTGATCATAACGGCTACACGCGCGTTTCATAAGAGGCTGGAATGAAATTTGACTCCTCACTCCGACGCATCGGCAACATGGTCAAAAAGGAATTCATCCAGACGTTGCGGGCCCCGCAAATGCGCTGGCTGCTCTTTGGCCCGCCGCTCATTCAAATGCTGGTGTTTGGCTATGCGGCCACATTGGATGTAAAGAATGTGGCGCTGACCGTGCTCGACTTGGACAATACGCAGGAGAGCCGCGAGTTGGTGGCGCACTTTTCCGCCAGCCGTTATTTTCACCTGGGCCCCTATGCCTCCAGGCGCGCGGACCTCCGCGAAGGCCTTGACCGGGGCGATACTCTGGCGGCGATGGAAATCGATTCCGGTTTCGCCCAGCGCCTGCGCAACGGGCAAGGGACTACAATCCAGGTATTGATGGATTGCTCCAACTCCAACACCGCCTTGGTGGCGCTGGGCTATATCAACCAGATTGGCGCCGCCTTCAGCCGCGATTATCAACTCGACCAGATGCAGCGGACTGCCCCGCAGAAGGTGTCGTCGCTGCCGCAAGTGGACCTGGAGGTTCGGCCATGGTTCAACGAAGGCCTGGATAGCCAGTGGTATTTCGTTCCCG
The DNA here is from genome assembly GCA_963722555.1 of uncultured Acidobacteriota bacterium. Taxonomy (GTDB): domain Bacteria; phylum Acidobacteriota; class Terriglobia; order UBA7540; family UBA7540; genus Bog-366. The sequence goes on along the minus strand of CAVRNQ010000007.1, from coordinate 2,762,228 downwards.
GGGTCATCGGCAACGTCACGTTGATCATGGTCATGATGCTCACCGCCTTTGCGGTGGTGCGCGAGCGGGAGATCGGGACGCTCGAGCAGATCATGGTCACGCCCATTCGCCGCTGGGAATTCATTCTGGGAAAGACCATTCCTTTCTTCCTGGTCGGCTGCTTCGACGCCACACTCATCGCCGTGGTGGGAACATTTTGGTTCGGGGTGCCCTTCCGCGGAAACCTGGGTGTGCTGGCGGTCGGGCTGGTGGCTTTCATCCTCTCGGCTCTAGGTTTAGGGCTGTTTCTTTCCACGGTCTCCGCCAACCAGCAGCAAGCGATGATCGCTTCCTTCTTCTTCACCATGCCGATGATCACGCTCTCGGGCTTCGGAACTCCCATCGCCAGCATGCCACCCCTGCTTCAAGAGATCACTTACGCCAACCCGCTGCGCCACATCATGGTGATTCTGCGCAGCGTTTACTTGAAAGGGTCCGGTTTCGGTGTGCTTTGGCCGGAGATCACCGCCCTTACGGGTATTGCTATTCTCCTGCTGACGATCAGCGTCCTGCGCTTTCATAAGTCGCTCGAATAGGAGAGGAGTGACGAGAAACGAGCAAGTGGCGTGGCGGGCACAGTCCGCAGCTCTCCGGCACGTGGCAAGGAAAGAAAATGCGGGGGGCGGTAAGGGCCCTCCCCTACAGCCTGCGGCGGTGCGCGGCGACGAGGGCCTGGCCCAGGCTGAGGCCACCATCACCGCAGGGGACTTCGGCCTGGGTGAACACCTGGAAAGCATTCGCTTCGAGGCGGTCGCGCAGGTGCTCCAGGAGAAAACAGTTCTGGAAGGACCCGCCGCTTAAGCAGACCCGCTCGAGTCCGGTCCGCTCACGCACCAGTTCCGCCGTGCGCGCCAGGACATCCACGAAACCCAAATGAAATCGAGCGCTGATGCAGCCCGTGGGGACTCTCTCGCGAAGATCCTCGACGAGAGCCAGGAACATGGGACGAGTGTCGATGACCCAGCCCTCGCCCTCCTCGTGAATCGTGCAGGGGAAGCCCTTTTCCTCGCTCTTCTCTTCCAAAGCCGCTTCCAGCTCGATGGCGGCCTGGGCTTCGTAGTTGACTTGTTCCCGAATTCCCGCGAGCGCCGCGACCGCGTCGAACAACCGGCCGCAGCTTGACGTCATAGGGGAATTGATTCCACTCTCGATCAGCCGCAGAAGTGTTTCGGTCCGGCTGCGGTCGAGACGGCGCGTGAAAGGAACATCGAGCCCCCAGAAGTCCCTGCCAAAATGGTGGAACAGGTAACTGATTGCCATGCGCCTGGGCTCCGCGATCGCGGCTGAACCGCCCGGCATGCGGACGTAATCCAAATGGGCGAGGCGCTGGAAATCGCGATATTCGGCAACCAGGATTTCCCCTCCCCAGATGTTTCCATCGAGGCCGTAACCGGTGCCGTCGAGTGCGAAACCGATCACGCGTCCCTCGAGATGATTTTCCGCCATGCAGCTCGCGATGTGGGCGTGGTGGTGCTGGACGCCCACCCGCTCGAGGCCCTCTTGTGCCAGCGCCCAGCGCGTCGAAAAGTAATCCGGGTGGAGGTCATAGGCAAGTAACTTCGGTTCGATTTCCAGAATGCGCTCGAGGCCCGCGACCGTCGATTCGAAGAACTGGTAGCTCTCCAGGTTTTCCAGATCCCCAATGTGCTGGCTCAGGAAAGCCTCGCGGCCCCGGGTCAGGCAGATGGTGTTTTTCAGCTCCCCGCCCACGGCCAGCACCGGGGGCACATCCTCCTGCAAGAAGATCGGCGCCGGCACGTAACCGCGGGACCGGCGCACCTGACGCGGGCGGTGGCCCTCGACGCGCAGGACGGAATCATCCGAGCGCACAAGAATCTTGCGGTTGTGAACGAGGAAGTAATCGGCGAGGCCGCGCAGGCGCCGGGTGGCTTCCAGGTTATCAATGGCGATGGGCTCCTCGGAAATGTTGCCGCTCGTCATCACCAGCGCCGTGAAGCGCTGCCCGGTAAAAAGCAAGTGGTGCAGGGGCGTGTAGGGCAGGAAAACTCCCAGGTCGCGGTTGAACGGCGCGACGGCTGCCGCCAGGCGCTCCGGCAGCTTCTTGCGCAGGAGCACGATGGGATGCTCGGGGCCAAGGAGCAGCTCGCGGGAGACCTCATCCAGGTGACAAAACTCCTCGAGGCACTCGGGATTTGCGGCCATGACCGCGAAGGGCTTGTCCACGCGCCGCTTTCTTTCACGCAAGCGCTCGACGGACGCCTCCTGCATCACATCCACGGCGAGGTGAAATCCACCCAGACCCTTGACCGCCACGATCTCGCCCGCGGCCAGCAACTCGGCGGCTTGAGCGGCGGGATCGGGGCTCGCGAGCCGCCGTCCTTCGCTGTCCCACAGTTCGAGGCGCGGCCCGCAGTTCCAGCAGGCATTCGGTTGCGCGTGGAAGCGCCGGTTTAGCGGATCGTCGTATTCGCGCTGGCAGTCCGGGCACATGGGAAAGACCGCCATCGAGGTCTTGGCGCGGTCATAGGGGATGTCGTACACGATCGAGTAGCGCGGTCCACAGTTGGTGCAATTGATGAAGGGGTAGCGAAGGCGCCGGTCCGTGGGATCGAAGAGCTCGTGCCGGCAGTCCTTACAGATCGCCACATCGGGAGAAATCAGCACGCGGCGCTCCTCACCCGAGCGGCTCGGCAGGATGCGGAATCCCTTGTCCTGGTTCGCGGGGCGTTCCGTGACCACGAGGTTCGTGATGCGTGCGAGCGGAGGAGCTTCTTTCGGCAGGCGCGCGAGGAAACGTTCAACCGCCTCCGCGGGGCCTTCCACCTCGATCGTAACCCCCGCGGCGGTGTTGGTAATGAAGCCCGCGAGGTTGGTCTCAACTGCGAGCCGGTAGATGTAAGGGCGGAAACCCACGCCCTGTACCATCCCCGCTATTTCGATGGCTTTGCGCACTCTCATCCGCGATCGACAATGGGCAGCTTGGCCGCCTCCGCCTTGAAAACCTCGCCGCGCTTCTTGATCCATTCGAGCCAATCGCCCAGACCTGCGCCCGTGGTGCAGGAAACCTCCAGAATCTCCATGCCGGGATGAATGCTCCGGGCATGCTCGCGCGCCCTCGCGATGTCAAAGGGGACGTAAGGAAGCAGATCGATCTTGTTGAGGACGAGCAGCTCGGATTTGAGGAAAATGGCAGGATACTTCTGCGGCTTGTCTTCTCCCTCGGCCACACTCAGCAGCACGATCTTTGCCGCCTCCCCGAGGTCGTAGCTGGATGGGCAGACCAGGTTCCCTACGTTCTCAATAATGAGAAGGTCGAGATTATCCAACTGCCAATCCTCGAGCGCGCGTTCCACCATGCGGGCATCCAAATGGCATGCACCCGCGGTGGTGATCTGTTTGGCGGGAAAGCCAAAGCGGGCCAGGCGGCGGGCGTCGTTGTCAGTCTGAATATCTCCCGTCAGCACCGCGACACGCGTCAGCTTGGGAAGTTGACCCAGGGTGCGCTCGAGCAGTGAGGTCTTCCCCGCCCCAGGAGAGCTGATCAGATTCAGGCACAAGATTCCATGCTCACGGAAACGGTCCCGCAGGCCCGCCGCCAGGCGGTCATTCTCACTCAGGACCTTTTTCTCCAGGCGGATTCGGTCCATCATTCCTCCACTTCCAGGTAAGCGAGCTCCAGTTCATCGCCGCCAGCGAAGAGTGTTTCTTCCTTCGCGCAGCGCGGGCAAGCCAGGGTTTCCTCCGCCACCTCAAAGGTGAAATCGCAGGCAGGACAGCGCTGCCGCCGGGGTAGAGACTCAATCTCCAGCACGAGAGGATCGAGATCTGTTCCCTGTACCAGAGCGCTGAACCCGAAGGTAAGCGCCTCCGGCACGACTCCGGACAAGGCTCCGATGCGAACGCCCACTTTCTTCACGTGGACGCCCGGGCGTTTTCCTGCCTCTTCGCGCACCGCGTCGAGAATCGCACTGGCAATGCTGAGTTCATGCATGGCAGGGTCTGCCTGTTCTTTGCTTCGCCGACACGCGATTCAACCGGAGCCAACGAGACCCCTCTCACCGCAGAGGCGCGGAGGCGCAGGGGCTTGAAAAGAAAGGTATTTTTCTCTGCGTCTCGGCGCCTCTGCGGTGAAGGTAGCCATTTTCTCACAGCTTCAAAACGATGTCTGCGCCACCCCGCCTCTTTCCTCCGTGACCTCCGTGTCCTCTGTGGTGAGGTCCTTCGTAGGTTGCGCGCTGCACTCGCCCCCAGCCTCAGCAGATGCGCGGAAGCTGGTCGCCCGAGAGCATGTCCACGATGCGGGTGGTTCCGAGCGAGGTCCGCATCATCACCAGGCCAGGGTTCGACTCGGTCACTCGCCCGATGATCCGCGCCTGTTGCCCGAGGGGATGCGCCCGCATGGCGGCCAGGATGGGCTCGGCCTGGGCCGCGTCCACAATGGCCAGCAGTTTCCCTTCGTTCGCCACGTAAAGCGGGTCGAGGCCGAGGAGTTCACAGGCGCCTCGCACCGCCTCCTGAATCGGAATGGCGGATTCTTCCAGCTCCATGCCCACGCGCGATTGCGCCGCAATTTCGTTCAGAGCGCTGGAAACCCCGCCGCGCGTCGGGTCGCGCATGCAGCGGATCGCCGGGCTCGCCGCGAGCATGGCTGCCACCAGCGTGTGCAGCGGCGCGCTGTCACTCCGGATGGGGCTCTCGAATTCCAAGCCTTCGCGTTGGGAAAGTATGGCGATACCGTGTTCGCCGATCGACCCACTGAGCAGGATGCAATCGCCGGGACGGGCTTGATCGGCAGAGAGGTTAATGCCGGGAGGAACACGGCCAATCCCGGAGGTGTTGATGAACAGCCCGTCGCCCTTGCCTTTCTCGACCACCTTGGTGTCGCCGGTGATGACCGCCACGCCCGCCTCCTGCGCGGCCCGGCTGAAAGAAGCCACCACCTGCTCGAGCGTCGCAAGCAGCAGGCCCTCCTCGAGAATAAACGCCGCGCTGAGAAACAGGGGTTCGGCCCCGCCCACGGCCAAGTCGTTGATCGTCCCATGGACGGCGAGCGACCCGATGTCGCCACCCGGAAAGAACAAGGGTTTGACCACAAAGGAGTCGGTCGTAAAGGCCAGCCGGACCCCGTCCACATCCACCACGGCCTGATCGTTCAGGCTATCGAGCGCCAGACTCTGGAAAGCCGGCATGAACACCTTTTGAAGTAGTTCGGCGCTCAGCCGGCCACCGCTGCCGTGCCCCAGCAGGACCTTGTCCTGCGCGGGCAAAGCCACGGGGCACGCGAATTGTTCCAAAGGGTGCCGGTCGTCACTCATCGCACGCCTCCCACTCTTCCTACGGCGTGGCGGCGATATTGATAGTAAGCCGCGCAGGCGCCTTCCGCCGAAACCATGGGCGCGCCGAGCGGCGTCGCGGGAGTGCAGCGCTCGCCAAATGCCGGGCAATCCGGAGGCTTCTCCAAACCCTGCAGGACTTGCGCACTGATACACACGACAGGCTCTTCCACTTCGCGCGTGGCGACGTCGAAGACTTTCTCGGCATCGAAGGTTGCGAACTCGCCCCGCAACTTCAGACCACTACGGGGAATCAGCCCGATGCCTCGCCACTTGCGGTCCGAGACCTCGAACACCTTGCGCATGATCTCCTGCGCCGGACGATTCCCTTCCCGGGTCACGGAACGAACGTACTGGTTCTCAACTTCGGCGCGGCCCTCCTCCAGTTGGGCCACCAGCATGGAAATCGCTTCCAGCAGATCAACCGGTTCGAACCCACCCACCACGATGGGAACACGGAAAGCCTGGGCCAGCTCCACATACTCCTCATAACCCATCACCGTGCAGACGTGGCCAGGCGCAATGAATCCCTGGACGCGATGCTGCGGAGATTCAAGCAGCAACCGGATCGCCGGAGGCACCAGAACCTGGGAGGCCAGCATCGAGAAGTTCTTTAAGCCCTCTCGCGCAGCCTGCCAAACGGCCATGGCGTTCGCGGGCGCGGTCGTCTCAAAGCCGATGCCCAGGAAAACCACCCGGCGCGCGGGATTTGCGCGCGCCACCTTCAGCGCTTCCATGGGCGAGTATGCGACGCGCACGTCGCCGCCCCCGGCCTTCACGTGGAGGAGGTCGGAGTGCGAGCCTGGAACGCGCAGCATGTCACCGTAGGAAACCAAAGTGACGTCCGGTAAGGAGGCAATCGCAATTGCCTTGTCGATGATTTCCAGCGGGGTTACACAAACCGGACAGCCCGGGCCGTGCACGAGCTCGATGCGCGGAGGGAGAAGCTCGTCGATGCCATAGCGCATCAGGGTGTGGGTCTGTCCGCCGCAGATCTCCATCAATACCCAGGGACGCGTGACGCGCCGCGCAATCTCCGCCAGGAGGGCACGCGCGATGCTCGCGTCACGGTATTCATCGAGGTACTTCATTCCTGTAAGTCAATTCTGAGGATGGTCGCTGCCTGGAGGCGTAACGAGACCTTCCTCCTCCAGCACGCCCATCTCCTGGAGCAATTGGAAGGTGCGCTCAGCCTCCTCTGGGTTCAGCCGACTGAGAGCAAAGCCCACGTGGACGATAACGTAATCGCCGACCTCGGCCTCCGGGACAAAATCCAAATGGACCTCGCGGATGACGCCGCCGAAATCCACGCGGCCTAGCGTCGCGCCATCGCGCTCTTGCTTTTCGACAATCTTCCCTGGAATCGCCAGACACATAGTCGCTCATTTCAAGGCAGAGGCTTGTAAGACAGATTCGGTGAGGGCCCTGAACCCTTAGGCGAGCACCATCCGCCCGGGTGCATACCGGGCCGAGACGGTCGCAAATGCCCTCTGCAAGCAGTCCGCAAGGGCTACGGCCTGCCCGGTGGCGGTCGGCTTCGTGCACTGCACAATCTCGCCAACCAGCTCGGCCACCAACCCCACAGCCGATTTCACCGCGGGATGCATCTCTCCGCCCAGGGTTAGGCAGTCCACAGCCTCCACCGCAAGAATTATAACCTCTTCTGGGACAGGAAGTACCAGTTTTCTACCCAACTGCAAAGTCTCAAAGAGTCCCACGTAGTGCGGCGAAGGCCCAGAAGGTGACTGTATGTCGGCATTCGGGAAGACCAACAGCGTTCCGCCAGGGACCTGCCCGGTCTGAATGCTATCCACTACCACCAGGAGGGTGCAGTCTGACAAATAGTCAAGGAGATGGAAACCTGAGTCCGTGGTGAAGACCACATCCAGGTGGGGGAACCGCCGGCGAAGCTCCTCTGCCGCGGCCAAACCCAAGGCGTCGTCAGCCAGGAGCTCATTGCCCAAACAGAGGACGCGGACCTCGGGGGTCATGGCACTCATTACCTTGCTCAAACGGTGGTGGGCTAAGTCCGGCAGATGTTGCCGTCCCAATCGCGGCGCAGCGTTGCCTGCACGTTGCCCTGATGGTCATGCACACGCACCATCAACGGCATACTCCCGGGCAAAGAATGCGTCGCGCAGCCGTGGCAGGGGTCGTAGGCGCGGAAAGCCATCTCCACCATATTCAGGATGCCCTCCGAAACCTTGCCCTTGGAAATAAGCGCCTTGGCGGCCTTCTCGACGCTCATGGCAATGCGCGCGGCGTTGTTTTGGGTGGCCACAATCATGTTGGCCTTTTGGATGATTCCTTTCTCATCCGTCTGGTAATGGTGGATCAGCGTTCCGCGGGGCGCCTCCACGACGCCGATGCCTTCGCGGGGTACTTCGGTGGGCAAAGTGCGAATTACGGAGTCCGTTATCTCGGGATCATCAGCAAGTTGTTTCAGGCGCTCGGCCGCGTAAATAAGTTCGATGACCCGCGCCCAATGGTTCGCCAGAGTGTGGTGGACCGGCTTGCCGCCCAGCGCGGCCAAGTAATATTGATACGCTTCTTGAGCAAGGGGTGTGGCCATGCCGTCGGCGGCGTTCAGCCGAGCCAGCGGCGCCACGCAGTACACGCTACTCTCCGGGCCCTCGCTGAACCCCTTCCAGCCGAGCGGCTTCAGGTAGGCAAACTTGACATAGCTCCAGGGCTCGACGTGCTCGGCAATATAGTCGAGGTACTTCTCGGGCGCAAACTTGGCCCACTCCTTGCCTTCCGCCGTGACGACGCGGAGCGCGCCATCGTAGAAATTCACGCGGTTAGCCTGGTCGACCATTCCCATGTAGAAAGTGCGATGGGTGAAAGCGTCGGAGCGGATCAGGTCCACGTACTCGCTTTTCTGCAGGACCAGCTTGGTAAACGTTTCCAGTGTAAAGCTGGCGAAATCGACCGTCTCTTTGGCGACTTCCTTGATCTTCTCCTGCTCGCTGGCGTGGATGGGTCTGGCGACACCTCCCGCCAATCCCAGCACCGGGTGTACGGCCTTACCGCCGATGGCCGTCATCATTTCCCGCAGCTTGCGCCGCGCTCCAATTACTTTCTTGCCGACTTCCACGCCCACTTTGGCGATCACGCCGAGGACGTTCCGTTCCGCGGCCGGAGCCTGAGGCCCCACGATGAAATCGGGGCCGCCCAGGAAGTAGAGGTGAAGGGCGTGGTCCTCCGCCACGAAGGCGGAATAAAACAGCTCACGAATCTTTTTGGCCGCCGGCGGCGGGGTGACCCGGTAAAGGCCGTCCAAGGCTTTGGTGGACGCCATATGATGCGCCGTGGGGCACACTCCGCAGATGCGCGAAGTAATTTGCGGCATATCCTCGGCGGGGCGGCCCTGCGCAAACTTCTCAAACCCTCGCAACTCCGGGACCTGGAAAAAAGCCCGCTCGACGCTCCCCTGTGCGTCGAGGAAGACTTCGATCTTCCCGTGCCCTTCCAAGCGGGTGATAGGATCGATCGTGATCCGCCGTCCTTGGTTCCTGGCTTCGCCCTCAGGCATCGCGATTCACCTCAACTTCCTTCTCCGGTTCAACTCCTCAACAGGCTGCGGAAAAACTCTTAGGCGGTGTCATTCTGAGGAGCCGCAGGCGGTCCTGAGCATCGCGAAGGAAGAATCTCGTATGTTCATGAAAATGCGCAGGGCGCGATTCTTCGCTTCGCTCAGAATGACAGCAGGGAAGCGTTTTTCCGCAGCCTGCCAAAAGGGTGGTCGCCGCGGCGACCCATGCGTCCGCCTCACTTCGTCCCCGCCGCCGGCTCAAGTTTCTTCCGCCGCAGCAACGAGGCGGGCAGGCTATAGCGATAGAACGTACCGACGGGGTCAGGAACAGTTTGCACGATCTTCTCAATCTCTCCCTCGTCGTTACTGTCAATGATCGAGGAGATGGCAGACAGAGCTTTCGCCCCGTAGTCGCGGACGCGGCTGGTGGGGCCGAAGCATCCCGTGCAGGGCATGTTGCCTTGCGGGCAGAGGGCCTCGCAGCCGCTGCGCGTCGCCGGTCCCAGGCACACAACGCCCTGCACCAGCATGCACTTGTCCTCCTCGATGATCACTTCCGTCGGCCGCTTGAACTCTTTCAAGACGAGCTTATCCGGGCGCGAGTCCTTGCGCGGACATTCCTCACAAAGCGCGCGGTCCGGAGCGAGCACGGTTCCTTTCGGCGGCAACTCCGTGCCCAGCAGGACGTGCACTGCTTCCCACAGCAGTTTCGGAGTGGGCGGGCAACCTGGAAGGTAATAATCCACGTCCACCACCTGGTCCAGGGTGCGGACGGTTTCAAAAAATCCCGGCAAGCTCAGCGAGAATCCGTTCTCCTGGTAAAGGGTCTGGGGATAAGTCTTCTCCGGATTTACCGTGGACGGCGACTCGCGGTAAGCGCAGGCCAGGATACTCTCGCGCGTCGAGAGATTGGCCAAGCCCGGGATACCGCCGAGCTGTGCGCAAGAACCCAGAGCCACCAGAACCTTGGCTTTCTTGCGGAGAAGGTGCGCCATCTCTTCCTGCTCGGTGGTGCGGATGGCGCCGTTTACAAAGGCGGCCAGGATAGAGCCATCCGGCATGGCTTCCACGTGGTGACGTTTGAAGTCCAGCGCCACGGGCCAAAAGACGATGTCCACCGCGGCGACGACATCGAGGACGCGCTCGTCGAGGTCCAGAACGGTCTCCTCGCATCCGCCACACGAAGCGCACCAATAGAAGGCGACCTTGGGCTTTTCCTTGATGGTGATGAGTGCAGGTTCCGTCATTACGCCGCCACCTCCTCGGGAAAGCGCTCCGCCTTCACTTCCAGTCGCAGCGGGCCCAGCGCCCGGACCTTCTCCACCATATCGTTCACCACCACTTTCAGCCGTTCGGCCTCCGAAGCGGAGATCCATTCCAGGCGGAAACGATCTTCTTCGATTCCCATTTCCCGCAAAACCCGCCGCAGCATTTTCACGCGCCGCAGAGTCTTGTAATTGCCCTCCTGATAGTGGCAATCACCCGGGTGGCAACCGCCGATCAGAACGCCATCCGCGCCCCGGACGAAGGCATCGAGCACGAATTGCGGATCCACGCGGCCGGAGCACATGGTGCGGATCACCCGGATATTGGGCGCGTACTTGACGCGCGAGGTCCCGGCCAGGTCCGCCGCCAGGTAGGTGCACCAATTGCAAAAAAACGCCACGATCTTGGGTTCAAAACCGTTCGGGCCCGCCTGGGGCGATTTCGGTTTCTCTTCAGACATTGGCCAGCACCCCCTCGATCTCTTTGAAAATCTCCTCGTCCTCAAAGAGGTTCTGCATGATGGAGCTCGACGGGCAAGCCGCTACGCATGTCCCGCAGCCCTTGCAGAGCACTTCGTTGATTTGCGCCACCTTCTTGTCGCTGAGGAAAGAAATGGCCGAGTACGGACAGAGCGTAATGCAGGTCTTGCAGCCGGAGCATTCCTCTTCCAGGATGTAGGCCGTGTTCGGTTCCATCTCCACATAACCTTTGTCGATCAGAACCATCGCTTCGGCGGCGGCTGCGCCGGCCTGGGCCACGGCGTCCGGAATGTCTTTGGGAGCCTGGCAGGCGCCGGCGATGAAGATGCCGTCGGTGAAGGTATTGACCGGAGCAAGCTTGGGATGGCGCTCCAGGAACCAGCCTTCCGAGGAGCAACTGATGTTGAAGAGCCGGCGCACGTCTTGGGCGTCATCCTGCGGGACGAGGCCGACCGACAAGACCACCATATCCACGGGCACGCGCCGCACGAAGGAGATGAGCGTGTCTTCGGCGCACATGACCAACTTCCCTTCCTCTTCCGGCGTGGTGGCCCAATCCGTGACCTCCGCCACGCGGCCGCGGATCATGTGGACGCCCTCCTCCAGGAGTTTGTTGTAGAACTCCTCGTAGCCTTTGCCCGGGGTCCGCATGTCGATGTAAAAGTTGTGGATTTCCGCTCCCGTGTGTTCCTTGAGCAGGTGGGCCAGCTTCAGGCTGTACATGCAGCAGACGCGGGAGCACCACTTATTGGTTTTTTCGTCGCGCGAACCCACGCAGTGGATGATGCCGATGCTTTCCGGCTTGCGGCCGTCGCGCAAAACCACTTCTCCGCCCGTCGGCCCGGAGGCGTTGATCAGCCGTTCCACTTCCATGGACGTGTACACGTTGGGATAGACACCGTAACCGTAATTCGGAACCTTCCGGGCATCGAAGGGCTGGTATCCCGTCGCCAGAATGATGGCTCCGACCGGGACCGTTTCCACCTGCGGCTGTTGCTTCAGGTCGATCGCATGGCGATCCGCACAGGCTTCAATGCAAGTCTTCTTGCAGCGGCCGCTCTTGAAGTCGATGCAGGTCTCAGGATCGATGACCGGAATCTGCGGCACCGCCTGGGGGAAAGAAATGTAGATGGGCTTTCGCTTGCCCAAGCCCAGGTTGAACTCATCGGGAACCTTCGCCTGCTTGTAGACACACGCCTCGATGCACTCCAGGCACCCCACACATAGGTCCTCAATGATATAGCGGGGCCTGCGGGTGACCGTGACCTGGAAATTCCCCACGTAACCTTCCACCCCGGTAACGTCGGCAAGGGTCCAAAGGGTGATGTTGGGGTGCTTCTTGACCGCCGTCATCTTGGGCGTCAGGATGCACGCGGCGCAGTCGAGCGTGGGGAACGTCTTGTCGAACTTCGCCATATGCCCGCCGATGGTCGGTTCGCGCTCCACCAGGTAAACGTGCTTGCCGGCGTTGGCCAGGGTCAGCGCCGCATGGATGCCCGCGATGCCGCCACCCACAATGAGCACGTCGGGATGGATGGGCACGCGCTTCCTCTCCAGCGGCTTGTGGAACGCCACCCGCCCGATCGCGGCCCGCAGCAGGGCGATGGCCTTTTCCGTGGCGCGGGCGCGGTCCGTGTGCACCCAGGAATCGTGCTCACGAATGTTTACCATCTGGAAGCAAAAGGGATTGAGGCCACCCTTGGCGACCGCGCCCCGGAAGGTCTCTTCGTGCAGCAGGGGCGAACAGGAGGCCACCACAACCCGGTTCAGTTTGTGCTCCACGATGTCCTGGCGGATCATCTCCTGTCCGGGGTCTGAGCACATGTACTTGTATTCGCGTGACACGACGACCCCCGGCAGGGCCGCCGCGTACTCCGCCACTGCCTTCACATCCACCGTGGCGGCAATATTCGATCCGCAATCGCAGACAAAGACTCCGATGCGCACATCACCATTCCGGGCGTCCATCTGTTTCACCTCACCGTGGTTCCTAAATTAGCGGCCTGGGGTGCATTCCCTACTCCCCTTCAGGCCACTGCCGGCTCGAACTTAGCCAGGACTCTCTTGGCCGGCACGATGTTGCGTTCCAGCCCCAGTTCCTTGGCTGAAAAACCAAACGCCAGACCGAGCAGTTGTGTGAAATACACCACCGGCATCGAGACCTCGCCATATTTCTTGCCGGCCTCTTCCTGAAATGCGTCCAGGTTGAATTGGCAGAGCGGACAGATCGTAGCCACCACCTGGGCGTTGCGCCGGCCCGCTTCCTTCAAGAGAATGTGGATAAGGGAAAGGCCGACTTCCGGCAAAGTCCCTTTCTGGCTTCCCCCGCAGCAACGAGTCTTCAGCGGGTAGTCGACGACTTCTGCGCCCACCGCCCGCAGCAGCTTGTCCATGGAAACGGGGTAGTACATCTGATCGAAGGTCGCGTAAGGGCGCACGATCTGGCAGCCGTAATAGGGAGCGACTTTGAGGCCCGCCAGCGGCTTCTTGATGCGCGCTTTAATCTGCTCAATTCCGATGTCATTGATCAGGATGTCGAGGGGATGCCGCACCTTGACGGCGCCGGTGTAAGTCAGCCCCGCCGCCTTGAAACCGTGTTCCAGCGTCTGGGCAACCTTCGGGTATTCTTTGATGTAGTGCTGTGCCTTGTTGAGAACCAGATAACAAGCACTGCACGGCGCCATCAGGTCCAGCTTCTTCTTCTCCGCCAGGGCCAGGTTGCGTCCTGCCAGGGCGAAGGCGTTCACTTCATCAATCGACATGTACGCCGTCGCGCCGCAGCAGTTCCAGTCCTCCAGTTCCTCGAGTTCAATATCCAGTGCCTTGAAGACCGCCAGGAGCGATTCTTCGTAGGCTTTCCCCGTTCCTCGCAGCGAGCAGCCCGGGTAATAGAGGTATCGCTTCATGCCGCCACCTCCTTGTGCGCCTCAACGGCATCCAGCAGTGTCTGAAGTTGTTTGCGGTTGCGGATCGAATCCGGCATCATGTTCATGCGTCCTCTGAGAAATAGTTGGGTGCCCAGCTTGCTCATACCGAGCAGGCGCAGGATCGAGGCCTTCAGAAAAACCTTCACCACCAGCCAACTTTCTGTCACGCGCCCCTTTCCCCGAATCATCGCCGCGAATTCGTTGGCCAGGACGGGGATGGGGAAGCGCTTCGGGTAGGCCCCGTCTTCGATCGCCCGCCTCTTCAGCGCATACATGATGTCGGTCACATGGATCTTGCGCGGACATTCCACCGTGCAGGAATAGCAGCTTGTGCAAAGCCAAATGGTGAAGCTCCCCAGGACGTCGCGCTTGAATCCTTCGCGCGCCATATGCATCAGACGCCGGGGTGTGAAATCCATGTAGGGCGCGAGCGGACAGCTCGCGCTGCAAAGTCCGCATTGAATGCAGTTGCGGATGCGCTCTCCCCCAATGACCCCGGTGACCCATTGCGCGAACTCGCGGTCCCGTTCGACCTCGTACTTGATCATTTTCTTCACGGCCATACAGACTCCCTTTCCTGGTTCACAGGTGAAGCTTGGCCCCGGTGCTCAAAATCTGCTGGTGTGTTGGGCAACGCGAAAAGCTGAGCCAGATTCACAAATTGGGCTGGTGCTCGAGGTCTTCGCAAACATATTCCCCCGTCCCGGCAGGCTTAGAACAAGAGTCTTGCACGGTACGGGCCAAGGGTGACCAATGTCAGTCTTGTTGTCACTGGACAATATGGCTGAGTGGATTCTAAGAAATGACACCCCTCTAACTGTCAAAAGTCGGACAGTTTTTAGACAAAACTGTTTAAGAATTCAGCACACTTGCTATACTTGGCGACTTCTGGTCTTGTGCTGTTCGCGAATGTGGGATTGCTCAGCACGCTCCTTGGCGCCCCGGTAATTCGAGAGCGTCCAAGAACTGGGCAAATTCTGCTGGCTGGAAAGGATTCCTCACTCCCACCTTGGGTTAAATCACACCATTTGTCTGCAAACCCACCGATGACTCGTAGTCTCAACCGGGCGCAGAGCACAGAGAGATGCAGCGAGCAACGCCGTGTCTATTTGCTCGAACAGCCAGCACGCGGAGTCGCATTTGATAACCCGAGACCGGCATTCCCGCCCGGTGGGAAGCTGTGGTGGCCTGACCAGAGGGGAGAGTTGTTATCGAGGAGGGATCCCTGGAGTTGCTGAAAGTGTTTGACCACCGTCTCCAGGGCGGCATTTACGGGTGGCGTGCGCGGAGCCCCAAGCGTGACATTCTCCAATTCAATTCCCAGAAGCATGAGACGTGGGAGGCGTCGGCCCAAGCTGCGCGCCATCCTTATGGCTTCGTCCACCCCCCATCCGTGGCTGGAGACTGTTCCGAGCGTCCTGGGCACAATTTCGGGGGAGGGCAAGGGAACCAAGTGGAGAGTCCCGGCCGGTGCACCGGTCTGGACAGCATCCAGAAGCAGAATCTGGTCGGCGCTGGCGAAGAGCTCCAGCAACCCGAGGCCATCGTCAGACAGTTCTCGGAATTCACACTCGTGGCCACCACGCGCTTGCAGGCGATGCACGATTTCCAGCCCCACACTATCGTCGCCTGCCAGAGGGTTGCCGCAGCCCACGACCAACATGCGCGGAGATGCTGAAGCACAGGTCCGAGGTTCGAAGTCCGAAGTCCGAAGCATCCCACCCCCAAGAACCCGACGGCACCCGGGACTAGGGACTCGGGGCTAATGCGAACCCCGAGTCCTGAATCCCGCTTTACCCTCGGTCGAGCCTCAGTTTCAAGAAATGCGTGGAGCAGGAAATGCACGGGTCGTAGGTGCGGACCAGGTTTTCCGAGACCCGCGCAATTTCCGCTTCCGGCTGGTCGAGGTAGGCAGGCAACAACTGCCGGAGGTCTTCTTCCATCCGCCGCATATTCTGCGAGCTGGGCGGGACGATCTTGGCGGCTTCCACCAATCCCTGGTCGTTGATGCGGTAGCGGTGATAGAGAAGTCCGCGCGGCGCTTCCGTGGCGGCGCACCCTTCCCCGGCCTGCACGCGGAACTCCACCCGGCTCGCGGCGGGCTCCTGGTAAGCATCGACGAGGGCCAGCGCCTCTTCAAACGCATGCACGAGTTCGACGGCGCGCCCCACGATACTCATAAAGGGGTTGTGGCACGGCCACGCCACTCCGCAGGAACGCGCGGCCGCCTGGGCCCGGGGCAGGAGTTTGTCGAAGTTCAAATTGAGGCGGGCCAGCGGTCCCACGAAGTAGCTCGAGCCCCGGTCCGCGCGCACGGAGTGCAGTGCCGTGGAATGCGCCACGTGCTCCTCCAGAAAGACGTGCTCAAATTCCGCCGGGTCGATATTCAGGCCCGAGGAAGAAATGATGCGCCGCTCGTTCATGGGGTACTCGGCGGGATGCGCGACCGAGACGAAGTCATACTCCGGTGTAAAATCCGGGAAGGTGAGGCCCGATACCCAAGTCACGGTTTCCAGGGCAGCTTCCAGGCCCCAAACCAGATCATCGCGGAGCTGGACGAGTTCCCTCCGCCGGGGCACTTTGTAGAAGCCCCCCACGCAGACTGAAACCGGATGCGTTGCCCGTCCCCCCAGGAGTTCCAGCAGCGCGTTGCCCACCTTCTTGAGGCGCAAGCCCCGCTCGACTTCGCGCCCGTGGTCAGCGGCCATCGCCACCGCGCTCTCGTACCCCAGGAAATCCGGAGCGTTGAGCAGATAGATATGCAAGGCGTGGCTCTCGATCCACTCCGCGCAGTAGAGCAGCCGGCGGAGCATGCGGATTTCCGGACCGGGCCGGACCCCCAGAGCCGCTTCCAGCGCATGGACAGCGCTCATCTGGTAAGCCACCGGACAGATCCCGCAGATGCGCGCGGTGATGTCGGGCACTTCCTGGAAATGGCGTCCGCGCAGGAAAGCTTCAAAAAAGCGGGGCGGTTCGAAGATGTTCAGCTTGACGTCGCGCAATTCCCCGCCCTCGGCGCGAATATAGAGGCCACCTTCACCTTCCACCCGTGTGAGGTATTCAATCTTAACGGTCTTGGCGCGTTTTGCAGCGTCGTTGGCCATAACGGTCATCACCTTTCCTTATTTGTGGCAAACGTCGAGTCGCGGTGAGCGCCCGCGACTCGCTTTCCGGGGTCACGCTCCGCTCCCGCAAGCTGGTGTGTGCCTCTCCCACCAAGTGACGGACCTGCTCCACCACTCCCGGCAGAGCCACGGAAACAACTCGCAATTGTATCTCCAAAAGCAAAAGGTTGTGCTGAAACTTCGATGACAACCGCCTGCGGGCGGTGACCATACAGCCGTTCGGCGCTGGCGAGCCGCCCAGACGGCGTGCAACTGTGAGTAAACGTTGATGAAGCGGGGACCTGCGGGCGGACGGCCCAGGGATGGATATCCCCCGGCTTACCTTGAGCGTCGGCGTCGACAAACACGGCGAGGCTGCACTGCCTGAGCCGCTCGGTTGAGAGCAGCGCGATAAGCTCATTTCCTTTCGACAACATGCTGCCTTCGCCCCGAATTACCTCTAAATCTGTGCATTGTCGGACAAAAAGCCGTCTCGATTGTCGTCCATAATCGCGAAATTTGTGAATTGTCGGCCAAGAAGCCCGATCAATTATCGGGCATTGTGTCACTCACCCCTTTGTTTTCATACACATAGTCGGGTCGATCTTCATTTTTAACATCTCTTCGGGTCAGCGCCCCGTTTCGGACCTTGAAAAGCACATTAGTGAGCCGCCACAATTGGCGCAGGCTGGAATCTTCCATCCTTTGCATGAGCAGCGCATTTTCGTCCTGGGGAGCCAGGAGTCAGGAGCCAGGAGTCAGAAGTCAGGAGCCAGAAGTAAGGAGTCAGCGACTGCCTACTGCCTACTGCTTTCTGCCTTCTGCCTACTGCCTTCTGCCTACTGCCTACTGTTCTATGGATTACGCCGACCCGTTGTATAGGTCGCGGCCTTGCAAGTCAGCCAGCGGGCGCGGGCCTAAGGGGTTAGTGTACATACGGTCATTACCGTTGTCAAGGATAAAATGAGGGTACACACTCCCGCGAGTAGCGCAGGACTCCGGCGCTTGCTAATTCCCCTCCTGGATCAGGAGGGGGCCAGGGGGTGGTCAACTTGGCTGTGGTGTTGCGCCAGCCCATGTAGCGCGGACCTGTGTTGCAGGTCCGCGGTTTTTCGTACCAGCCCGCGCAGCGTGCGGAAGATCGTAGCCCACGGCGCGAGAAGCTGTGAAAAAATGGCTGTCTTCACCGCAGAGGCGCCGAGACGCAGAGAAAGGGCCTTTTGTTTTCAACGCTCTGCGCCTCCGCGACTCCGCGGTGCGAAGGGTCTTCGGGGATTATTTCACAGCTTCGCGAGCCGTGGGAAAATCGGCCCCCACGCCGCCTGAGCCCCGCAAGGGGCGAAAGAAATCACGCCCAAATGTAACGCCGCAATAGCATTTTTCCTGGGCTGCCGCACAGGGGTGGCGACGTAAAATCGCCGCGAGGATTGGTTCTTTCGCCCCTCCGGGGCTGGGGGAACTTTATTGCAACTCGTTACCCACACCTCACGCCCGCGCGCTGGATAAATACGTAGCGCAAGGCTAGCTTTCCAGCCTTGCGGCTTTTCCACCGCGCCGTGGTCTTGGCGGCGCGGCCCAAGAGAATTCGGATTATCTAGCTTGCGGCGCGGAAAAAGCCCGCGCCGCTGGAAGAGCCGCAGGGCCGGAGCGCGGGCCCTGCGCTACTCGCTCGCTCGGGACTAACTGTTAGCTGTCGGCTGTGAGCTGTTAGCTAGTTCCTGACAACTGAAAACTGACAACTGAAGACTTATTTTCAGCGTCGTGCCCCATCCAGATTGACGACGTGCGGTTGCCGCTTGGGCGTTCGGCATCAAAAAAGCCCACGGTCGGCACTGCTCGGACCGCGACTACACGCTCGCCGAGGCTCTGTGGCGTGTCGACCCTTCCTGTGCTATTTCTCGATCGACGTTTGCCCGCGTTTAGAGTACAATGCTTCATCGAGAATACAGGCTGGTGAAACGGCAAGGCCGAAGAGTCACGTGGCTTTTGGCCGGACAAAGAGTTTTGCCCTGGTGGATCGGCCGATGGCCTCCCAAATGAAAGCACCAAAAACAACCGACGGAGCGGCATCTAACGGATCAATTCATCGTTGGTATAATATTGTCTTAGGTTATTCTGACAAGGTAGTTACTGAATTGCTCGACGAATTGTCGTTAGGCCCAGGCGAAAAGGTGGTTGATCCCTTTTGCGGCGCGGCCACGACCTTAGTGGAATGTCTAAAGCGAGAGATTAGCTGCCTGGGAATTGATGCCAATCCATCGAGTTGCTTCGCCGCTCGCGTAAAAACTAACTGGCGACTCCGCCCAACCCGATTAGGCGAACTCCTATCTCAAGTTCACGCGGAATATCAAGCAAAAATCAGTAGCGAGTCCGACCATTATGATCACGATCCAACCTTTACCTACATGAAATCTGCCGGCATGATCGAACGCGGGTGGATAAGCCCGACCCCGCTCCGCAAAGCCCTTACTATTAAGCGAGCTATCGGTGGACTCAAGACCAGCGGGGATTATAAGAATGCCCTGATGCTCGCATTGGTGTCGGAGGTTGTGGGCGCAGCCTCAAACGTCAGATTTGGACCTGAATTGTATTGCATCGAGGCGAAAGCTGATCCCGATGTCATGGCGGGCTTCTCGCGCAGGGTCACCCAGATGCAAGAGGACCTCGATCGGATGGCCGCGCCCAAAGATGTAACTTCAGAAGTATTTCAGGGGGATTCCAGGAACTATTTTGATTTGCTTCAGGCTGCTAGAGGGAGTAAGTTCTCAGCCGTAATCTGTTCCCCACCTTATCCTGCTGAACACGACTACACTCGAAACGCCCGCCTGGAGTTGGCATTTCTTGAACAAGTGTCGGACCGCGACACGCTACGAGCGATCAAACGCAGAATGATCCGCTCTCATACCAAGGGAATATACAAAGGCGACCGGGACGCTTCTTTCGTTAAGGAAAACCCTCAAATCAAAGCGATCGTCAAAGAGATCGAACGGAAGATAGAGGGAAAAACCTACGGGTTTGCCCGTCTATACCCACGAGTGGTTCAGGAATACTTCGGGGGTATGAAACGTCATCTAAAGCATATGCGGCGCTTCCTCTGCAGCGGTGCGCGCTGTGCTTATGTTCTCGGCGATCAGTCTTCGTACCTGAGGGTTCATATTCCCACAGCCGAAATCCTTTCGGCCATAGCTCTAGAGGTCGGGTTCAAGCGCGTGGAAATTCGGCATTGGCGAACACGCTGGTCGACAACCACTTCAAAGACTCTCGACGAAAACATCCTACTCATGGAAAACCCCAGGTGACAGGGGGGAAGTATGCCGAACAAGATCAAGGTGCATGAAAAAGCGCTGGGTCATTTAAGTCGCGGGCTCTATAGAAGTCCAGCGAGCGCGCTGCGAGAGCTTGTCAGTAACGCCTGGGATGGGAATGCCACAGTCGTTCGCATAAACACAAATTACCCGAATTTTTTTCAGATCTCAGTTGAAGACAATGGTGACGGGTTTACAAGAGAGACTTTTAGCACTCTAATGGAAGGCGGAATCGGGAATAGCCCCAAGCGACCTGCTTCCGCTCCACTTCTAAATGACCGCCCCCTCATCGGACGGATAGGAATTGGGCTCCTCGGAATTGCACAGGTATGCGGGACCTTCACTATCACCTCGAGGCCGAAAAAGGGCGAGGGCTTCCGAGCAAGGGTCAACCTTTACGACCTATTAAAAAACAGCCTCGACGAGAACGATAAAAAAATTGTCGTGGGTGAAGTGGTGGAGATTGGGGAGTATGAATTCGACGAGAAGTACGACCTGACAGCGCGGCCCACGGGAACTCTTATCCTTACCGATACTGTTCATCCTACTTTCACCCGTGCTTTCCAAGAGTCATTAAAGTTCGAAAAATACGAGGAACCTCCGAGGGATTGGAAAAAGGCCCTCCAGGTTTTGTCAGAGATACATTCGCTACAGGAAGTCGGCGACTATTGGAGACTTCTCTGGGAACTGGCGGCTTCGTGCCCGATACCGTATGTGACTCGGAACGCACTACCGGACGCCCTCATCCAGGAAGATCAGAAACGGCTGGAAGGATACAAGTTTAGGGTGTATGTGGATGGGATACAGTTATTCAAGCCCGTGTACTTGCGCGGTAATCAATTCGGCTATACCTGGCGCAAAATATCGCAGCAATCAAAAGTATACGGAAAAGAACTCGCCTTTCACGGTTACATCGTTGTCCAAGAGGGGGCTCAGCTTCATCCGGACGAACTCCGTGGCATCCTCATCCGAGTCAAGAATGTGGGAATCGGCTATTACGACCCCTCGATGCTCGATTACCGGTTCAATGAGGGGCCGAGGGCTAAGTGGTTAACGGGTGAAATCTTTGTCGTTGAGGGCCTAGAGGACGCTCTTAATATCGATAGAGACAGCTTTAACCGATTCCACCCGGAATATCGAACAATTCAAACGTATATCCACAAGATATTGCAGGCAGAAATCTTTCCTGATGTTTGGAAACAGATTGATGTAAGGTCCGAGGCAAAGGCCAAGAAGCGAAACTCTGAGCGCCAACACAACCTCAAAACAGTCATCAAGGAAGCCGTTTCCACCCCCGTGAAGCTTCGATACAAACCGGAAGCCGAGAAGGGCGAGGGACCACAGCGAGCGGAGATGAAGGAGACGAGGGATCGAATTGAGATTGCTCTACCCAAAACCGACGCGCTTGATACGAAAAAATCAAACAGGCAGTTAGCCAACGCAATCCTTGCGATCTTCGAAGTTGCGCTCCGTGAAAAGACCGACGAGAAACGCCGCGAGAAATTCACAGCATTGCTACTAAGATTTCTGGAGAAGTGGTAAATCCATATGGGAGAAGGGCTTTTCAAGTACGAGGACTGCCCGTTGAAACATCACATCCGGAAAGAGGCATGGCTCCCGCTCTGTAAGAATCGCCAGCGGCTGGTGCGACAAGGCAGGACCAAGGCTACTAGGGATAGGCGGCTGCATTACTTTACGTTTTGCGCAGTCGGCGCAATGGACGTTCTTATGCTCGATGTCGAGAAAGTGATCCGGCCATCCAACGATCGATTTGATACTGTTTGCTTCTTTGATGTGAATGAGGAATATGTAAACGAGACACAGAAGAGTATACCTGGCGCCATAGGGTTCCCTGGAGACTTCGTCGAGATTGTCTGCGCAGATGACCCTGAAGAGGGCAATCTGATTGATGATCTCGCGGCTTTGAGTTCGGCCACGGACGCGGAGGATACACTCGCAACTGAGAAACAGCAGGCCTGCCTCGCCAAAAGACGCAAATTCATGCTGCAATTCCCGTTCGATATCAGTACTGTCCGGTTAAAACTCGAACAGATTCAGCTGCTTGCCGAGATTCAGGTTTTCGGTTTCATCGGCAAAGTTGAAAAACCCCTCTAAAATCGGGGTTTTTTCGAAAATCGTGACGCTGAGAATTTGCAGAATTTTGTACAGACTCAGGTCGAGCCCCAGTTGCTTTTTGACCATCGCCACCAGGACGTAAACCGAGAGGGCGACCCAAACTTGCGTCTTCACGGCGTTCTCGGAGGTACCGTAGAAAGCCTTGATGTGCAGGTGCTGTTTGATCCAGCGGAAGAACAATTCCACCTGCCAGCGGGCCCGATACAGTTGCGCGATGGTCAGAGGGGGCAGGAGAAAATTGTTGGTCAGGAAAGTGAGTCGGGAGTCCTTCTCGGCATCGAAATAGTGGATACGTCGCAAGCGATCGGGATAACGCTGCGCGGTTCGCACTCCGGTCAGCAGAATGGTTTGGTTGCACTGCACTCCCGTGGATCGTTCGACGGGGCGCGAGGAGCGACGATAGAACTGCATATTCTTTTTGGCGCGAGTGATGAAGAAGGCACAAGCTTGGGTAAACGCGTAGAGACGAGCGAAATCGACATAACCGCGGTCGAGCAAGTAAAAGGCTCCGGCTTCGAGAAGCAGTTCGTCCAGCAGGTTGACGTCGTGGACCTGCCCGCCGGTCACATAAACACTGGTCGGAATGCTGCCGCGCACGTCCAACAGCGTATGCAGCTTCACCGCACTCTTGCGGCGGCGAAACTGGCCCCAGGGAAACAGCGACAGACACAAATCGATGGTGGTCGAGTCGAACGCATACACGGTCTCGGACAACTCCACTCCGAAAGATTCGTCGCGGTAGAGGTCGCGGGCGATGCCAATCAGCACTTGGGCAAAGTCGGCGTAGATGCGCCAATCGCGATGCTCGTTGGCGTCGGCGAGCGTGGCGCGAGAGACTCGACCGCGGAAACCCATATGATAGAGCTTCGCGGGTTGCGCTCGCAGACAGGCTTCGATGTCGCGGAGACTGTGGCGATAGGTGAGCTGAGCGAAAGCCAGGCAGAGAAATTGATCCCAGCAAGAAAAACCTTTGACGTAACGATGGCCGTAGTAGCGATCGACGCAGAGCTGAAACTGGTAGGTCGGGATGAACTCCATGAGTTGAGCGAAAACGGTTTGGCCCGTGTTCATCGACTGCCTCCAAACTAGAGTGGCAAGCAGTCCTATGGTGTTCATGAACAGGTAAAAATTTGAAATCGAAAAACTTCATCGGGACCCCTTACTTTCGCGTACTCAGGTAGTTACAAGGAATGGTCCGAACTTTTGCCGGACAGTAGTGGTTCGATATAGTTAATTTGGATTTGGAAGAATTCTTATTCCAACCAAGTGCCCCGCCACCGGGTCCACTGATGAGGGCGCTTCGAAAGGTTTTTGAATGGCAAAGGAGGCCGCTCAGAATCAATAAGTCAAAATTCCCGTTGGACAGCTTTAGCCTTATGTTAACGACTCAGATTGGGCCGCCCAATCTGACCCCTGAATATAGGGGCGAACTGCAGAGATACCTAGAGCAAAACCTGAACGAGGATGCTCAATTGAGACCCCTTCTTGTAAACCGAACGGGTCTCGATAACATCGCCACCCTTTCTGCCGACCACTTCGAAGACTTTTTCAGACTTTCGATGCCAAAAGCGCTCCTTAAGCTCCTGATGGTGGAGGACTGGTACGTGGACCCGGACAAGGGCATTTCTCTGTACGAAATCGAACGAACCTGGAAGGAAGGCAGGTACAGGATGCTCCATCTCGTGATGGACATTAAAAGGCAAAACCCGGATCGTGACCATCGTTTTGCTGGTGAAACTCGGCCCGATATCCTTGAGGCCTATCGAACGGTCGTGCGGACGATCTTCGAACGCCGTGAGACTGCTGTTACAGATGCCTTAATTGATCGCACAGCACTCGACTCTCACATAAAACTAATTAGAGCCCGCCGTAGAAAATACCTTGGAGAGAACTAAGGCTCCCACCATTTGTTTGAACACACATGCCCAGCCTCTGATAACTAGCAAGCGTAGCGCGGATCTGTGCTGAAGGTCCGCGGCTTTTCGCACCCGCCAGCGGTCGCCCGTTCGGTTCACTGTTGCATCCGCACGGCATCGCGTGCAGATTGATCGCATCTCCAGATTGGGGCGTCGGTTCCTTTATGACCACGACATTTTCGTGACGGTGGCTTGCCTTGCGGTTATCCTGGCGATACCGCAACGGGCTTTCGCCTGGGGTCGTGAAGGCCATCAAATCTGAGAGCAGTGACGAGTGGCGAGTGACAAGTGACGAGGCCGGACCACCCCCTGGCCCCCTCCTGAACCAGGAGGGGAATAAACCCCCGAGGCCGAACGCCGTTCGGCCCTACACCGGCCCCCGAGCCCCCAATCCCTGACCCCGAATTCCGAATCCCTAACCCCGAATCCCGAACCCCGAGTCCCGAGCCCCAGGCTCTGAAATTTGTGATTTATTTCGTCGGCGACTTGCACCGACCGTTGCATGATGAAGACAAGGGATTCCTGCTGCTCTGCTGCGGTGCTATGGCGCCGTCTTCCCCAACTTGTCACCCGCCACTCGGAAGGCTTCGGCGTAACCGGTAAAGCCGCGCAACATGCGGATAAGATCAGCCCGCGGCGTACCGTTTTTCAGCAGGTAACTAGAGAACGAATCCGGGTTGGGACTTTCCATCGGCCCAAAGCAACCGTAGCAGCCGCGATTGTAGGCGGGACACAAGGCGCCACATCCGGCCTGCGTCAAGGGACCCAGGCAGGGGATTCCGCGGGCAACCATCACGCAGGACGTGCCACGCTGCTTGCACTCCATACACACCGAGTGGCGGGGGAGGTGGGGCGTACGCCCTATCAGCAAAGCCGTGAGCACTTCCAGGAGTTGATACTTGTTGATGGGGCAGCCGTTCAATTCAAAGTCCACGGCCACGTGCGTCGAAATTGGCGTGGATTGTTCCAGCGTGTTGATAAAGGCAGGCGTCGGATAAACCGCCCGCACGAATTCGCCCACGTCCGCCCAGTTGCGTAAAGCCTGAATGCCTCCGGCCGTGGCGCAGGCGCCGATGGTGATGAGGAACTTCGATTGCTCGCGCACCTTTTGGAGCCGCTCGACATCCTCCGCCGTGGTCACCGAACCCTCCACCAGGGTCACGTCATAGGGCCCCGCCAGCGTCTGCGAGCGGGCTTCGAGGAAGTAGGCGATTTCCACTTCGCCCACCAGGCTCAGGAGTTCGTCTTCCAGGCTCAGAATGGCCAGTTGGCACCCATCGCAGGAGGAAAACTTATAGACGGCCAGCTTGGGGCGCGCGTCCGGTGACATCTTAGAAGTCCTCCTTGCCAAAGAACGGCTCCAGGACAGCGAAGTTGAACACCGGCCCTTGCTTGCAGATAAACATGGGCCCCACCTGGCAGTGGCCGCAGAAACCCACAGCGCACTTCATGTTGCGCTCCATGGAAAGAAAGATGGACTGCTTGGGAATGCGGCGCGCCAGGGCCTCGTAAATCACGAAGCGCATCATGATCTCCGGCCCGCAGGTCATCACCAGCGTCTGTTTGGGATCAATGCGGATGCGGTAAAAGAGCTGCGGCACCACGCCGACCTGCCCTTTCCAGTTTTCATCCGCCAAGTCCACCGTGATGTGTACTTCCACCCCGCCCTCGCGCCAGCGCCCCACCTCCTCGAGGTAAAGCAGGTCGGCGGGCGTGCGCGCGCCATACAGAAGCAGGACGCGGCCGTACTGGTCGCGTTGGCGCAGCACCGAGAGGATGACGGGCCGCAGCGGCGCCAAGCCAATTCCTCCCGCTACCAGGACCAGGTTCTTGCCCGCGGCGTTCTCGAGCGGCCAGGCGCTGCCATAAGGCCCCCGCACTCCTAACAGGTCCCCGGGACGCAGGCGTCCCACGGCGCGCGTTACGCTGCCCGCATCGCGGACGGTGTGCCCCAAGACCTGGGGCTCGCCGGGGTCGGAACTGAGGGAAATGGCCACTTCGCCCAAGCCCGGCAGATAGAGCATGTTGAATTGCCCGGGAAAGAAGCGGTACGCCGCGGCTTCTGCGGGATCAACAAAACCCAGGGAGAACGTGGAAATGCCGTACGCCTCCGGCTTGATGGCCTGAATCACCGCCGGATGCGGAAGCATGGGGTCTAGCGCGGAACGAGGATCAAGGGTGGGAATTGCGATGCTCATTTGGAAGCCTTGTCGCGGATCGCCTGCACTTCTTCGGTCAAGTCAATCCCTACCGGACACCAGGTGATGCAACGCCCGCAGCCCACGCAGCCGGAAACCCCAAACTGGTCAATCCAGGAGGCCAGCTTGTGGGTCAGCCACTGGCGATAGCGCGAGCGGATCGTGGGGCGGATGTTTCCACCATGCACGTGCGAAAAATCCAGGGCGTAGCAGGAGTCCCAAACGCGGGTGCGCTCCGCGGCCGTGGCTTTCAAGTTACTGTGATCTTCCACGGTCACGCAAAAGCAAGTGGGGCACACCTGCGTGCAGTTAGCGCACGACAGGCAGCGCGTCGCCACCTCGTCCCAGCGGGGATGATCCAGGTTGTCATAAAGCAAGCGGGGCAAGTCGTCGGTGCGCATCTGCCGCTGCATCTCGCGCTCGGCGCGTTGGCAGGCCTGCGCAGCGCGGCCCAGGTCAAAAGCCGTAGCGGGTCCCCAGGCAGTGTCGCGCAGCATTTCCGAGCCGGCTTCGGAGCCGACCTCCATCACGAAGGTGTCGGGCAGTTCGGTCAGGGCCAGGTCAAATCCTCCCGTGGCGCGGGGACCCGTCTGCATGGAGACGCAGAAGCAGGTCGCGGCCGATTGCGTGCACTGCGTCGCCAGAATGAAAATCGGCCCTCGCCGGCGCGCGTAGTGGGGATCGCGAAATTCCCCGCCCAGGAAAACCCGGTCCTGGATGCCGATAGCGCTCAACTCACAGGCGCGCACTCCGATAAAAGCGTAGCGCGGCACGATGTTCTGCGCGGGTTGGACCTGCCAGTTGCCTTTCTCCTTCTCCACCGAGAACAGCTTCAGGCGCGGGGGAAGCAGGTAAGTCTTCCACGACTGCGGCCCGCAACTATACGCAAAGTATTGAGGTTCCCGAGTATGCATTAACCGGTACTGTCCCGGAGACTGCTGGTCGCTCCAGCCCACCGGAAGATCACTCACCTGGGTGATCGCATCCAGGACGATCGCGCCCTCACGCACCGTCGGACCCACCAAGGAGAAGCCCGACACCCGCAAGTTGTCGAAAACCTTCTGCAGTGATGCCTTCGACACCACCACTCTGGCGGCAACCCGAGGAAGGCTTGGTGTCATAGTGAATCCGCCTCCTACCCAACTGAGAAAACATCCAGTAATTGCAGTCGCGTCGCGGTCAAACGGGCAGCAATCACTTCCGTAACGGCCCGGTAAAGCTCAAACCCCAGTTCGCCATCCTCGCGACAAAAGTCCATCAGCGCCCCGCCCTTAAGTCCCAGGGCCTCCGTATCTTCCACCGCCCGTGCCGAGGCTGTCGCCAAGCGCGGCTCCACCACGGCCGACCAGTCGAACACATCTCCCGGGCCCGCCGTAAAAATCGTACGGCGCCCTTTGGAAGGCACATGCAGTTCCACCGCCACCCGACCGTCCTTCACAATGTAAAGGTAGAGACTGGAGTCACCTTCACGAAAAATGTCCTGCCCAGCCTTGAATTGAAAAGTCTCCGCAGCGGACAGTAACTTCTCTTGCACCCGCGGCGAAAACTTCGCCAGGAAACTTCCATACCACGATGCCAGTTCCGCCATTGGTATCGCTCCCTAACCCTTTCGGCATTAGTTCTGCACGCCTTGAGCCAAATTGGCGGTCACAAGAGCATTGGAAATGTTAAGCAATTAAACGAGTTGCGCCGAGCAGAGGGGACACACTTGACATTATTTGAAAGTCCAAACGACATTTGTGCCATGTGCCGCTCCAGCCTGCGACGAATGCCCCAGTCATTAATTCCCCCTTTGCGGCATTTCAAAGGTCGGAAAAACCTTGCCCGAAGGCATAGAGTTTGTCTTCTAACCCATAACTCGGTGCACCGGAACCAAGACCCGGGGCGAAGCCCCGCTGGACTTTGAGTTTCCAGAGGGATATCCTGACCAGCCTTGGTGAGCGACGGGAATCTACCCGAGGGCCAATGGGGGCAATTCATGACTACAAATTCGGCCACATTGAGGCTGGCAAACCGCATGTCCCGTCTGGGGACGGAGAGTGCCTTTGAAGTGCTCGTCCGCGTGCGGGAACTGGAGGCGCGCGGCCAAGAGATCATTCACCTGGAAATTGGTGAGCCGGACTTCGCGACGCCGCCCCACATCGTCGACGCGGCGACCCGTGCTCTGCACGAGGGTTGGACTCACTACGGGCCGTCGGCTGGGCTTCCCCAACTACGCGCGGCCGCGGCGGACGATGTCGCCAAGCATCTTGGCATCACGGTTGACCCGGCGGAAGTTGTCATCACGCCGGGCGGCAAGCCCATCATGTTCTTCACGCTGCTGGCGCTCGTGGAGAGCGGCGACGAGGTGCTCTATCCCAATCCCGGCTTCCCCATCTACGAATCCATGATTCGATTTGTGGGCGCCAAGGAGGTCCCTTACGGCTTGTGCGAGGATCACGACTTTGACGTGGACGTGGACGGGATCCTGGAAAAGATCACCGACCGCACGCGCCTGATCATCCTGAACAGCCCGCACAATCCCACCGGCGGGGTGATGAGCCGCGCCCAGATCGCGCGCCTGGCGCAGGCGCTGGCGGGCCGCGAAATCTTCGTCCTCTCCGATGAGATCTACAGCCGGCTGATTTACGAAGGCGAGCATGCGAGCCTCGCGCAGTTTCCCGGCATGAAGGAGTGGACGATCATCCTGAACGGCTTCTCCAAAACCTACGCCATGACCGGTTGGCGCATGGGCTATGGCGTCATGCGCGCCGACCTGGCGAAGCAGATTACCTTGCTCATGACCAACTCCAATTCCTGCACCGCCAGCTTCAGCCAAATCGCCGGCGTCGAGGCGCTGCGCGGCCCGCAGGATTCCGTCGACCATATGCGCGAGGAGTTTCGCCGCCGCCGCGCCGTAATGGTCGAGGGGTTGAACCGCATTCCAGGCTTCCGTTGCCGCCAGCCGCACGGGGCGTTCTACGTCTTCCCCAATATTCGCGATACCGGGCGCCCCACGCGGGCTCTGGCCGACGCGCTTCTGACCGAAGCCGGAGTGGCTTGCCTGTGGGGCTCCGCTTTCGGCGCCTGGGGCGACGGCTACCTGCGGTTCTCGTTCGCAAATTCGGTTGAGAACATCCGGAAGGCGCTCGAACGGATTGAGAGTTGGGTGGCCAAGAACAAGGCTTAGGAACAATGCTGTTCACATGATGGGCTTCAGTAGCGCTGACCTTCAGCTCCGCTCGATGGGCAACCAAAAACTTCCGACCTGAAGGTCGGCGCTCCAAATGCCGCGAAGATCAACCTTCACGCCGCCAAGTGTTTGGCGCTGGCGCGCTTGGCGCGAAGCTTGAGCGCCCGCTCGGCGATGTGCTCGGCGCACAGGCCGAAATGCTGCATCAGTTCCCAGGGCTTGCCGGAAAGGCCAAAGCAATCCGGAACGCCCACCCTATCCAGCAAAAGCGGCAACTGGAAATTCTGACGATAGTTCAGAATCGCTCCGGCCACGATATTGCCGAAGCCTCCCACCTGGTGTTCCTCGGCGGTGACGACGATGCCGGTTTCTTCCGCCGCCCGCACCAGCGCCGCCACATCGAGCGGCTTCACGGTGTGCACATTCAGGACGCGCGTCTCAATCCCGTGTTCTTCTTTCAGCAGCCAGGCGGCGCGCATGGCTTCCGGCACCATGGGCCCGCAGGCAACGATGGAAACTGCCTCCGCTTCGCCCGCATAGTCCGTCGAGAGGAAGGTCTCGAACGCCTCGCCGAAGCGCGGCTTCTCGCCGCGATAACGGATGATGTTGGCGACGCCGAATTTGAACGGCGTCTCGCGCGTGGTCACAACCGGCGTGGCCTCGCGCGCGTAGCGGATGTAGGCCGGCCCGGCCAGCTCCAACAGGGTGTAGAGAGTGGCCCTCTCCGTCTCCAGCGCGTCGCACGGAACGACCACGTGCATGTTAGGAAGGATGGCCATCAACGAGATTTCTTCCAGCGCCTGGTGCGTGGCGCCGTCCGCGCCCACGGAGATGCCGCCGTGCGCGCCGGCGATCTTGACGTTCAAGTTTGAATAACAGATGGTGGTGCGGATCTGGTCCCAGCAGCGCCCCGAGGCGAAAACACCGTAGGTGCCGGTCACCGGAATCAGCCCTTCCTTCGCCAGGCCCGCCGCCACCTGCATCATGTTCTGCTCGGCAATCCCTACACTGAAGACGCGGCGCTTGCGCTCGGGATGCCTGGCCTCGAAGTCCGTGATCTTGATCGAGCCCGAAATGTCGGCGTGGATGGTCACGATGCGCTCGTCGGCGCCGGCGATTTCGAGCCCCCGCCCGAAGCCCATGCGGGTGGGGTCCATCTCCACCTTCATTGTCGCACCCGCATTCCACCAGTAATTGCGCCGGAACTGCGGCAGCCCGGCCCTTGCCTGGGCGGCGGCGCTTTGGGCGTGCGCCTGGGCCTGCGCCAGCATGGCCGCCTGCCGCTCGGGGGGCACCGCGGGCGTAGCGAGATCGATCATGGCTTTCCCAAACTGCTCGCGATTGGGCGCAATCCCATGCCAGCCCGCCTGGTTCTCCATGTAGCCGACGCCCTTGCCCTTCACGGTGTGCGCGATCACAACCGTGGGACGGCCTGCGGTCGCGGCGGCACGCTCAAAGGCGGCGAGGATTTCGCCTAGGTCGTGCCCATTGATCTCCAGCACGTTCCAACCGAAGGCCGCGTACTTCTCGACCAGGGGATCGACATTCATCACATCGCGGACCCAGCCGTCAATCTGCAGGTCATTCTTGTCGATAATCCCGCAGAGATTGTCCAGCTTGTAGTGCCCGGCGGCCATGGCGGATTCCCAGATGCTCCCTTCCTGCTGCTCGCCATCTCCCATGATGCAGTAAACGCGGTAGGGCCGGCCGGCGAGCCTCCCCGCCAGCGCGTTGCCCACGGCCACTCCCAGCCCCTGCCCGAGGGAGCCGCTCGAAACTTCCACCCCCGGCAGCTTCAGCCAATTCGGGTGTCCCTCAAATCCCGTGCCGAACTGGCGCAGCAGCACGGTGTCGTCGAGCGGGAAATAGCCCGCCTTGCCCAGCGCCACGTAAAGGGCCGGCGCTTTGTGCCCGGTTGACCAGAAGACGCGGTCGCGCGCGGGCCAGGCGGGGTCCTTGGGGTCGTGGTTGAGCACCCGCAGGTAGAGCGCCGCGGCGACATCCATGATGGAGAGCGTCCCACCCGGATGCCCTGAGCCTGCCGCGAAGATGTCAATCAGGTTGACCGCACGCATCTCCGCCGCCGCCAGCTTCAGCTCGTCAAGGCTGAGCCTGGGACCACGCGCCTCAATCGTGGGAGTCATGTGGATACCCTCCTGGGATGGTCGTCGGGGCTGGCCCGGATCTCTCACCAGGTTGACCCATTTTCCCGGGCCACCAGACCGGCGCGGCGGAAACTGTCCCGGCGCCCTTCCTCGGACCCCCGCCCTTGCCCGTCGTGCTGGGAGATTCCCCCGGCTGCAAGTGCCCTCTCCATAGAAGTGTCTGGCTCTCGCATCCGCTCCGGGCTGGGCCTGTTGTCCCTGCCGAGGGTAGTAGAAAACGATACATGGGAGCAAGGGGTATTCATTGAGCGCCGATACAGCAAACTGACCCACTACCCTGCGCGCACACTGCTTCACAACCTGGCGGCAAGGGGTGTAGAGTATCTCCCCTGCGGCAAGGAGGGGGCGCAATTGGCGAACGCCAAGGTGGATGTGGTCGGTCTCGGCCTGAATGCCACGGACACGGTCATGACGGTGCGGGAGTTCCCTGCCCTGGGGGGTAAGGAGCGCGTGGTCGCGGCGTCCATGCATGCCGGCGGGCAGGTGGCGACGGCGCTGGTCACCTGCCGGCGGCTGGGACTGACGGCACGGTACATCGGCAAACTCGGCGACGACCAAGCCGGGCGCTTCCAGCTTGCCAGCCTGCGACGCGAGGGAGTAGACCTGGCGCAGGCGCGGGTGGTAAAGGGCACTCCCAACCAGTTTGGCTACATTCTGGTTGACCAGGCAACCGGCGAGCGCACCATCTTCTGGGACCGAGACGCGCGGCTGGCGGTCCAGCCCGAGGAACTGAAACCCCGGGCCATTCAATCAGCGCGCGTGCTGCTCCTGGACGGCTGCGATGTGGAAGCTGCCCTCGTGGCGGCGCGCTGGGCGCGGCGCGCGCGCATCCCGGTGGTGGCGGACCTGGATACGGTCTATAAGAAGGTCGAGACGCTTTTCCCTCACATCGACTACCTGATCGCCTCGACGAATTTCCTTCCCGCCGTCACCGGGCACGCCGACCCCTTCAAGGTGCTGGAGAATATGGCGCGCGAGTATCGGGTGCGGGTGCCCGGCATGACGCTCGGCCGCGACGGCGCACTGGTTTATGAGGCGGGACGCTTCTACTACTCGCCGGGCTTTGTCGTGGAAACCGTGGACACCACGGGCGCGGGTGACGTCTTTCACGGCGCCTTCATCTTTGGATTGCTGTCGGCGTGGGACATCGGGCGGACGCTGGATTTCTCCAACGCCCTGGCCGGGCTCAACTGCACGGCCCTGGGTGCGCGGGGTGGAATCAGATCGCAGGGCGAGGCTGAGCAATTGATAGCCACCGGCGCGCGGCACGTGAACCCTGCCTACCGGAATGGGCCGGCCCCTGCGCAGCGCCGGAAACCTGCGGCCCCCGCGGGCAGCAAACGCTAGCTGCCTCCCAGCCTCCCGCCCGCCAAGTACCGGATTGCTCTCCAGGCAAAGTGTGGTAAGTTAGCGGCCAACGTCCGAGTGCAATTTCATCTCTTCCCTGCCCGGCTTGCCGGACTGTGGGGGCGGGCTGCAGGGGGAAGCGCACATGCCCAAGCGGTTCTCCACTCTCACCGGCATTCTCCTCGCCATTCTCGCCTGCTCCTATGCTGCCGGCCTCTCAGCGCCAGCAACCGCCGCGGGGTCCGGGGGTGGGCAGGTCCTTTCCTATCGCAGTGAGATCACCGTCAGTCGGGACGACACGCTCCTGGTGCGGGAGACGATTTTGGTGTCGGCCACGGACCCCGGGCTCCTCGAGGGAATCCACCGAAACTTCCCCTCGCTCGACCGCGATCGCTTCGGCAACGTCAACTTTGTGCATTTGGAAGTCACTTCCCTGGCGCGAGATGACCAGCCCGAAGACTACCACCTGGAAAAGCTGCCCGATGGCCTGCGCGTATGCTTGGGCAAGCGCGGCGCGCCCCTGTCGCCAGGTGAGCACAAGTATGTGCTTACCTACACTTTGAATCGGGCCCTCGGGTTTTTCTCCGAACACGATGAGCTTTACTGGAATGTGACGGGCAGCGGTTGGATCTTCCCCATTCAGGAGGCTTCTGCCACGGTTCATCTGCCCGCGGGAATCGCCCCGGCCGCTGTCCTGCTGGACGCCTACACGGGCGTGCCGGGCTCAGCGGGGAGCGATTACTCCGCGTCCTTCAATGCCCAAGGCAACGCGGAATTCCGCACCACGCGCCCCCTGGCGCCGCCGGAGACCCTGACCATCGTGGTCCGCTGGCCCAAGGGATTTGTTCGCCTGCCCAATGACGATGAGAATTACCGGTATTTCCTTCAGGACAACCAAGTCCCACTCATCGGCCTTGCCGGGCTGTTGCTGGTTCTGGCTTATTACACGGTGGCGTGGTTCCTGGGCGGGCGCCGTCGTGCAGCGGGATTGCTCATGCCCAGGAACTCGCCGCCCCGGGGATTCTCGCCCGCGGCTGTCCGCTACGTGTGGCGAGGGGACTTTGACCAAAAGGCTCTGATGGTTGATTTGGTGGACCTGGCGGTCAAGCGGCGAATAGCTATCCTGGAGGACAGTACCGGCACATACATTCTGGGACGCCTGAAAGCGAGCCTGCAGCCCACCGACACCGCACCTGGACGAGGCGGCGGAGGCTGGGCACCCCTGCCCGCGATTACGGCCGATCAGAAGCTCGTCGTCCGGAAGCTTTTCACCGCACGTGGAACCATTCGCCTGGAACGCAAGAACCACGCCCTGGTGGGTGGCGCGCTGGAAGCCCTGCACCACCGCTTGCGCTCCCACCTGGAAAGGGGTTTCTTCCTGAGGAACACCCCCTACCTGATTCCAGGCCTGCTGATATCTCTCCTCTGCGTGCTCCGGTGCGGTTTCGCAGTCCCCGGCGCGTCACAGGTTATCACGCTCACCGTAACCGCCGGGCTGCTCATCTGGAGCCTGGCCTGCGCGGCGCTGGCGGCCGCGGGGTTGGCTGCCTGGAGGAATGTGATCTTTGATCCGCAACACCAGGCCGCCGCCTGGAAACAGGCCCTGACCTCAACCGTGGTGGCAATTCCTGTCTTCGGGGGGGAGATCGTGGGGCTGGGAGTACTGGCGTGGGCGACATCCGGAACGGTCGCCCTCCTGCTGGTTCTCCAGGTCCTGATTAGCTATACTTTCCATTGCCTTCTCAAGCTGTCAGGCCGCTCGGGCCGCTCGCTGCGGGATCAGATCGAGGGCTTCCGCATGTTTCTGACTGAGGCGGACAAGGACCGCTACAAGATGCTGGTTGCTCTCCCCAAGAATCCGTCAGTGTTCGAAAAGTTTCTCCCTTATGCCCTGGCTTTGAATGTGGAAAAAGCCTGGAGTGAAAAGTTCGCGGTGGTGCTGGCCCAGGCGGCGCCCCCTGGGGCGACCAGCTATTCCCCCACCTGGTACTCCGGCCGCGATTGGAACTCCGCGGCGACCTTGACGTTTGCAACCGCGCTGGGCAGCTCTTTCTCGAGAGCGATTGCTTCCGCCTCGGCGCGGCCGGGCTCCAGCGCGAGGCGCCCGTAAGGGAATTATGAATTATGGCTCAGTCCTGTACGGTCAGCGTCAGCGAGGTGCTGTGAATCACATTCGGGGAAGATGCCGTGATCGTCAGGATGTAGGTGCCCGCCGGCGTCCCCGGTTGAGAGGGGGGCGGATCGCTGCTCAGTTGGCCGCCTCCGCCGCAACCGGGCCACAACACCGCCGCAAGAAATAGGGTCACAAGCCCCCACGCGACACGGCGCCGCGCAGCCGCAGCCACCCCTCCCAGCGTCACGAGCAGTGCGAGCAACATTACCAGTTCTCCCTGCGTCCCCATTCTCCCCGGTGGGTGGGGCCTTCGGAACCACCCGGCGGAGGAGGCAGCCGTTTGCACGGAGACCGTGAATGCCACCGGGGTCACGCCGTCGAGAGCCGCCGTCCCGGGTGAAACCTGGCAAGTTGCTTCTGCCGGCGCTCCCCCGCAACCGAAACTGACCGTCTCTTTCATACCGGCCGGCTCGAGCGTCAGGTGGAACAAAGCCCGCTGGCCGGGCGTGACCGTAAGCGCCGTCGCAGAGCCGGCCGGAACGCTCAGAGAAAAATCCGCCCCGGCGCCCGTGAGTGCCGCGGCGGGCGGGTTGCCCACAGCGTTGGTGGTAATGGTCAGGGTGGCCGCGCGAGGCCCGGCTGCGGCAGGTGTGAAGGTCACGCTCAGGCCACAACTGGCTCCCGGAGCGAGCGATCCTCCGCACGCCTTTTGCACCGCAAAGTCCCTGCTGCCGAAACCTGTAGTGGTGACGCCGTCCACCGCCAGGGTCGCATCACCCGTGTTGCTCAGCGTCAACGACTGGGCACTGCTGGCTTTGCCCACCGCCTGGCTGCCAAAGCTCAGGCTGGACGCCGATAGCGAAGCTCGCGGCGCTGTGCCCCTGCCGCTGAGTGCAACAGCTTGCGGACTGCCGGGCGTATCATCCGTTACATTCAGGGAGCCCACCAGGCTTCCCGTCGTGGTTGGCGTGAAGGTGGCGGAAATCGTGCAACTCAACCCTGCCCCCAGAGAAGCAGGGCAGTTGTGGGTAGCCGCAAAATCCCCTGCGGCAGCAATGCCGCTGATGGCGAGGGGCGCGTTCCCAAGGTTTGCGAGCGTCACGGTCATGGCTGTACTGGCCGTCCCCACAGCCTGAGCGCCGAAATTCAAGCTGCCGGGGGAGACCGCAGCGGCAGGCCCGCCGGTTCCCGTGCCGTGCAGGCTGACAAGCTGCGGACTGCCCGGAGCGTTGTCAGCGATGGTGAGCACCCCGGCGGAATCGCCATCCGCGAGGGGCGCAAACGCCACGCTCAGGGTGCAGTTCGTCGCCGGCGCAAGAGTCGAGGGGCAACCGTTTGAAACTGTGAAGCCGCTGCTGGCGGTTACACTCGCAATCTCGAGGGGCGCGCCGCTCGGATTACTGAGCGTGACAGTGGCCGGCGCGCTCGCCAGGTCCACCGTTTGGGGGCCGAACTCGATCCCGCCG
This sequence comes from uncultured Acidobacteriota bacterium, assembly GCA_963722555.1. Taxonomy (GTDB): domain Bacteria; phylum Acidobacteriota; class Terriglobia; order UBA7540; family UBA7540; genus Bog-366. Next base: position 2,725,766 of record CAVRNQ010000007.1, on the reverse strand, counting down.
GGATAGAGCGCCACGACCGGCGTATTCAGCGCGACGAAGACCGCATTCGCATCAACCGATGCGGCAGCGAGGTCGAGGCCGCCGTCGCCGTCAAAATCGCCCGCCACCCATCCGTGGACGGCTCTGCCGGCGGGCGCCTCGACGGGCGGCAGAAAGGTGCCATCGCCTCGGCCCACCAGGATGGAAACGGCGTTGCCGGTTTTTCCCACCAGCAGGTCAAGCGTGCCGTCGCCCGAAAAATCTCCCGCCAGGAGCGCCTGCAGATTTGTGGATGTGCCCAGGCTGTAGGAGGGGCCCGGCTGGAAGACGCCGCCGCCGCTGCCCAGCAGAATCACCACGGAGTCGGTGGTGGTCACGGCCAAGTCGGGTTTGCCGTCGTGGTTGAAATCGCCCACCGCAATCGCCATAACGCCGTTCGCGATGGGATAGTCGGTGCGTGGCCCGAACGTTCCATCCCCGTGGCCGGGAAGGATCGAAATCCCCCCACTGAAAGCTACCGCCAAATCTATGGTGCCGTTGCCGTCAAAGTCGGCGGCGACAGCCTGGACAGGCCCCGGCCCGGTCAGCGGCGTGCTTTTGCTCTGGAACGTGCCATCACCCCGGCCGAGGAAAATTGAAAGGCTGTTGCTCGAGCCAAAACCGTTGTTGACCACCGCGAGGTCAGGAAAACCATCGCCGTTGAAGTCCGCGACCGTAACGGCTACCGGGATGTTTCCAGCGGGGTAATCGGTGCGGGGCTGGAACGTGCCATCGCCGTTGCCGAGGAATATTGAAACCGAGCCCGGCTGGCAGGGTAGCGATGTGCAGGTCTGGTTCACCACGGCCAAATCCAGCTTACCGTCCCCGTTGAAGTCCGCCACGGCGGCCTCGACCGGCACCGGCCCGGCCGGAAACACGGCGTCGAACTGGAAAGTCCCATCGCCCCCGCCCAGAAACATGGAAAGCGTGTTGTCGCCAAGGTTGGTCGTTACCAGATCCAGCTTCCCATCCCCGCTAAAGTCTCCCGCCGCAACCGCCCAGGCCCCTGGCGAGCCTCCGAAAGCTTGGGGACTCGAAAACGTCCCGTCCCCTCGGCCAGTGATGATGGAGACCGCCCCCACTTCGCTTACGACGACGGACAGGTCGGCCTTGCCGTCACCATTAAAGTCCCCTGCCGCGAGAGCGGTGGGCGGGCCCGGCAGCATGAAGTCCAAGGCCGCCTGGAAAGTTCCGTCGCCCGAGCCGAGCAGGATCGAAAAAGTCCGGTCGGCGGTGTTCGCCACCGCCAGGTCGAGCCGGCCATCGCCGTTGAAGTCGCCGAGCGCCAGGGCAGCCGGGTAGATTCCCGTGGGATAGTCCAGCCGCGGCTGAAAGGTGCCATCGCCATTGCCCAGCAGGATCGAAACGGCGTTCTCCTGGCTGTAGATCACCGCCAAGTCCGCCATGCCATCGCCGTTGAAGTCCCCTACCATGACGGCATGGGGACCAGGCAGCACCAGCACTTCACCGGCAGGTTGAAACGTCCCGTCCCCTGCGCCCAGAAAAATTGAAACAGCACACTGGGAGCCCGCCACGGCCAAGTCGATCTTGCCGTCCCCGTTGAAGTCGCCGGCAGCAACCCCAAGCGCCATGGCGGGAGTACTATAGGCCACGGGCGCCTGAAATGTGCCATCGCCGTTGCCCAGCAGAACCAGAACTGAATTCCCGGCCCCGTTACTGACGGCCAAGTCCAGCTTGCCGTCGGCGTTGAAGTCCCCCACCGCCATCGACGCTGGTTGTGTTCCCGAAGCCACCTCGGTGTGCGGCTGGAACGTGCCGTCCCCGTTGCCCAATAGGATGGAAACTGATCCGTTGGTCCCGCAGGAGAACGGTGATCCGCAATTCTGATTGGCAATGGCCAGGTCCAGGCGCCCATCACCATTGAAATCACCCAGCACGACCGCCACGGGCTGAACGCCCGTGTCATAAAACACGGCGGGCGCGAACGTGCCGTCGACTTTGCCCAGTAGGATCGCGACACTATTGCGGCTGGCCTGGACAACGGCGAGGTCAAGGACTCCGTCCTGATTGAAATCTCCCACGGCGACGGACGCCGGTCCCTCGCCCATACTGCCCACCGAGAAACTGGCGCGCCCATACATATAACCCTGCGCACGCGCGCCAGGAACCGCCACAAGCAGCAAGGCTACGAGGGCCGCGATGGTCCGGAAGGCGCGGCGAGCTCCGGCACGCTTTTGGTCATGCCTATTTGGCTTAGGGGACAAAGAGGAAAAGGAAGGTGGAGTCTCGAAACAGAATTCCTGGCCCATGTAAGCTTCCCCGGATCAGCGTTTCGTCGCTTTCCCGGCAGGAAGCAGCGCGCGCGCTTCTCAAAAGAGAATGGCGTGGGCTGGAAACTAAACCCACAGCGTTTAGTCTTGGCAACTCCCTCTTACGGGGATTTGTCGCCTCAGGTTGTGCGTCAAAACTCTGGACATCCATTCAGCGCGACATAAGCTCTTGCGCATTCCGCAATTGCGGCGGCCTATCGCCCGCGGCGGGCCTTCATAGAGCCCCGCTACAATTCATGTCGCTCTGCATAGAAGCTTAGAACCACTTAATCCAGTCGTCAACGTATTTAATATTAGATAATCATTAGAGGAAGATTAGAATACCGTGGTCCGGCATCTCCCTAAAGGCAAAGAAGATATTTGGCCTTATGGTTTCGTTGGGGTGTGTGACGAGGGCGCGAGGGGGGCTCCCGGGGACACGATGCAGAGGGCTTGCGAGTCCTCGGGAAACCTTAGAACGTGTTTAGCAACGTGGCGCGCGAACCTTGACTGGCCCGGATTTCTCACCACGGGTTTGGAGGGGCGGGGGTTCCCAGGCTGCGGAAAAACCCGTCGGGACTGTCATTCTGAGGACCCGCAGGCGGTCCTGAGTGAAACGAAGGAAGAATCTCGTATTGCCACGAAAGTGCGCAGAGCGAGATTCTTCGCTTCGCTCTGCAGAAACTCGACGCGTAAGTCATTTAGATTCAGCATGGCTTGGGTGTCATTCTGAGCCCGCATTTTGGGCGAAGAACCCCCGTATTTTACTCTGTTCGCCAACCCCCCGCGAACTGCCGGGGTCCTTCGCTTCGCTCAGGATGACAGCGAGGGGCAGTGGTTCTCCTTTTCGAGTTTCTGCCCATCATGGGCAGCCGAAAGGCTGTCAATGCTCAGAATGACAGCAGGGAAGCGTTTTCCCGCAGCTTGGTTCGGGATGAATTGAGTCAACATGGATTGCCAGGACGGGCCTATTGTCTTGCGCCCCCACGACCCGAACCGGCGGGTGGGCTGCGCTCCGGCCTGATTCGCAGACTGCCGCCAAGCACCTTGACCCTGGCCGCAGGATAGGAGAGCATTCGCTTTCGTCCAAGGCCCGGTCTTTTCTTGCAGGAGGATTCTCATGTCCCGACCTACCGGCTGGTTGTTGCTTCTCCTTATCTTCTCATTCTCGCTGGCCACGAATCACGCCCAAGCGGGAGGGCCTCCACAGGGAGCCGACCCGCTCTACAGCGGCTTTCTCGATCCGCCGCGTGACTACTCACCCATGCCCTTCTGGTTCTGGAATGGAAAAATGGAAGGCCCCAAGATCCAGGAAGAGATTCGCAACATGGTTGACCAGCACGTGTACGGGGCGTTTCTGCACGCTCGCGACGGCTTACAGACACCCTACCATTCGGAAGAGTGGTGGCAGGCCATTGGCGCCGGCTTGGACCAAGCGAAGCGCAGCGGCTTCAGCTTCAATTTCGTGGACGAATACGACTGGCCGTCGGGCGAGGTTCGCAACATCTGGATGTCGGGCAACCACCAGAGCGAGGTCCTGGCCCGCAAGCCGGAGTACCGGATGAAGAGCCTCAACTACGAGGCGAAATTGTTCAAAGGGCCGCGCGAGGTTTCGCTCGATGCTCCGCCCGGCCTGCAGGCGGTGGTAGTGGCGCGCTGGCTCGGGGACAATCGTATTGACGGTGAAAGCCTGGAACTATTGCCGGCGCGGGCGGAAGCGGGCCAGCTTAAATGGCAGGCGCCGGAAGGCGAGTGGGTGGTGGTGGAGTTCTCCCTGGAGCCCTCCATGGGATTTGACGGCGGGTCGGTCGACCTGATGAATCCTGACGCCATGAATTTGTTCTTTGATCTTTCCTACGGTGAATTCTATCGGAGATTCGGTTCCTACTTCGGCAACACCATTCATTATTCCTTCGCGGACCACGAAGGTGACTACGGCTACCGGATTGCGTGGACGCCTGCGCTGTTTGACGCCTTTAGCCGCCGGACGGGATACGACCTCCGCAAAGTGTTACCGCTACTGATTTACGAGGGCGGCAATTCAACCATTAAGGTCCGCTGCGATTATTTGGCGACGGTGACCCAGCTTTATCAAGACTCCTTCTGGAATGGCATCACGAGCGACGCCCGCAAGTTGGGAATTGGCCGCACCGGCCACGCCTGGGAGGAAACGTTGCAGTGGGCGGCGGCGCTCGAGGGCAGCCTCTTCGCAGTCGAGCGGGGCCTCGATCCCGTTGGCGTGGATTCCCTCGTTGACTATGGCCGGCAGCCGCTTAACTTCAAGGTCGCCCAATCCGTGGCGGATTTTGAAGGACGCCGGCTCATGTCCGAGAACCAGGGAGTGCAAGGAACCGATTCGTACCTGGACATGGAGGGAATGCGCCGGGGGACAAATGGAAACGCCGCCTGGGGGGTCAACCTTTTTGTTCCCCACGCCTTCAATTACGACTCCGCGCGGGCCAATTATCCTCCGGACTGGTACCACCAACCCTTCTGGCCCTACTTCCACTATTATGCGGATTACACCCGGCGCCTCAGCTACATGAATTCCGAAAGCCACCACGCCTCGAGCGTGCTGCTCTACTATCCCATCCTTTCCATCTGGGCAAACTCCGATCCTGTGTTTTCCAAGGAGACACCTTACGGGCAGATCCAACAGCCGGGGGTCTGGAAAAATGTCACGATCACTATCAATGACTACTATTCCCGGCTGCTGCTTCGTCTCGCCGACCGCCAGTGGGATTACAGCCTGGCGGATGACTTCTACCTGGGTCAAGCCCGGGTGGAAGGCAACGAACTCGTGATTGGCTCCGAGCGCTTCCGGGCCGTGGTGCTTCCGCCCCTCACCACCCTGAGCCGGGCCACGCTTCGGAAGATTCAGCAGTTCTACCTGGCCGGAGGTACGGTGCTCGGCGTTAGGGTGCTCCCCCACTCCTCTCCCGAGGCGGGAAACAACGACCCCGAGATCGAGCAAGGAATTGCCGGCCTCTTCGGCGGTGGAGTAGAGGGAACGCCACTGCGCTATACGGAACAGCAGAGCCCCGCCGGTGGGCACGCCGGCTTCGTCGCGAGTGACCTCGAGACCCTGATTGATCTGCTTGACTCGCACGTCCCGAAAGACGTGCGAGTAACTTCCGGCCCCTCCGCCGCGCTTTACGCGGAACACCGCGAGAAAGCCGGAAGGAATTACTATTGGCTGGTGAACGACACGGACCGATCACGGACGGCCCAGATTCTGTTCTCCGCTCAGGGTGTTCCAGAAAAGTGGGATGCTCTGACCGGCCAGCGGTCGCCCCTGTTCTATGTCAACCGTTCCGATGGAACCGAAGTGCGCCTGGAATTCGGGCCGTGGGACGCTTACTACGTAGTCTTCAATCCCCTTTCCGGGCCGGGCCAGCCAGCCGAACTCGTGAGCACGAATGCGGAGAGCCTGTCCATCGTTTCCCCTGCGGGCCAGGCGCTCGAGGTGCACGTTTCTGCGCCCGCCACTCAGAGTGACGTTCAGGTCACGATGCGCGCGGGCGACAAGATCCTCGCGGCGCGGTCGCCCATCACCCCCTTGCAGCCCCTGCCCCTGAGCGGGACATGGAAGTTCCGCCCCGAACCCGCGCGCGTGGCGGTTCCCTACGTGCGGGTTAAGGACGGCAAAGCAGATGAAGGGGAAGCACAGGGCTGGTCTCGCCCCGGCTTCGACGATGCCGCTTGGCCTTCCCTATGGTTGAGTGAAGCTCAAAACACCGTGCGCGACTGGAACATGATCGGCCCTTTCCCCAATCGGGACGATGCGGGCTTCGAGACGGCTTACCCTCCGGAGAAGGAGTTTCAGCCAGACCAGGAGTATCCGGGTGTCAAAGGGAACCTGGTCGGGTGGAGGCGATATTACGGCAACGAACCTCGCCTTGCGGGGGGCGGAGGCAACATCTGGCTGGAAACCGAAGGCGGCCCGTTTAATGACGCCGCCCAAATAATCCAATTCAACCGCGTGCTGGACCTTTCCGACGATGCCTGGATCACGAGCTACGCTCTGACCTACCTCTACTCCCCCAAGGCGCAACCGGCAAATTTCCTGGTCGCGGCCGAAAACTGTCTTAAGGTCTGGCTGAACAAGGAGCCGGTATTCGCCCGCCTGCGACACCCGTTCTGGTATGAGATGAATGACAATTGGGCTGACCGCATCCCCGTGGAATTGCAATCTGGCTGGAACGTCGTGCTCGTAAAGGTCGGTGTGGGCCGGGGCGCGGCGAGCGGCTATTACGGATTCACCTTCCGGGTCGCTGATGACGAGGGCAAGACGCTCCGCGGCATTCTTCCCAGCCTCCTCCCTCATGACCTGGAGAAGACCAGCCAACATGATCGCGACTGCCGCTGGTACCGAACAGAAATCCCGCCGGGGGTCACGGCCATTGTCCCTCCTGCACTGGCGGACCCCTATCACATGTTCTTGAACGGCCGGGAACTGCAGACCAGAGGCGAAACACCCGTCCCCTTACCCCCCCTGCTTCCCGCCGAGAAGAACGTTGTCGTCCTGGCGGCCCAGCAGGACGACCGTTTGAGTGCTCCGCTGGAATTCGTGAGCGGAACAACACCCTTCTCCTTGAAGGCCTGGACGAAGACGGCCCTGGCCAATTTTTCGGGGACAGCCATCTACGAAAAGGACTTCACCATGCCCGAGGCGTATCAGGGCAGGAGAATCGTTCTCGACTTGGGCCGGGTGAGTGCCGTGGCGGAAGTCGAAGTGAACGGCCACCCGGCGGGAACTCTGGTCTGGAGGCCCTACAGACTTGACGTCACACCTTTCCTGAAACCCGGCCAAAATCATTTGCGGATTCGGGTGACCAATACCGAGGCCAATGCCCGGGCCGTCGGACCATCCCATGGGATCCTTTCCCGTATCGATGTGTGCGGGCTGGAAGGTCCGGTCACGATCATCCCTTACGTTGACCAGACGCTGGCTCTGAAGGTTGGTGAAAAGTAGGGAGGAAGGGTAGCGCAGAGTTTTGCGCGGCAGCGCAATACTCTGCGGTTCGTCGTTCCAGTTCGTCCGCATCACCATCCACCTCTGGCCGTGCCATGATGCGTATTTCACCTATCAGTAATGGTTATCGACAGTTCAAGCCGCAGAGTTACAAACCAACTCTGCGCTGCCCGCTTAAACCCCAGGGGACTTGTCGCTGAAGGCCGCCAGGGTGTGCCGTTTTCAGCGAAACCAACAGGAGGCCCCTGCCAGCTTAGGTGGCGTTCCTTGACACAAGAAGGGCTCAAGTACCATGCCACCCCCTGGGCCACGGCCAACTTGAACTCCCTGGTGAACTGCCGTCGAGACAAACCCTGGACTCCAACCTCCCTTCGATGGGATTTTCATCCCATTCGCAGAATCTTGAGACTTAACCGTTCTCTCACAGATGGGGCAAAGTTCAGATGGCACTTTAGTGCCATGTGGGTCGGCACAGTATGCCCACAAATCGGCATATTCGGGCCATTGTGCGAATCTATGAAGCTGCTAGAGTTATATGTGGAGTAAACTCAGTTCCATGACCGTGGGGCTTTGTCGATGGGAGAAGCCCACCATCAATCACAGGATGATCGAGAGTGCTTCCGGCTAGCGAGCCCATGGGGAGCGCTCCACACCCTTAGAGGAAGGTGATGTCTTATGGTATTCAAAAGGCGAAATCTGATGAAGATTTTTCTCCTGCTTGTGGGTGTCGCGGTATTTGCGGGCTCGACCCTGGCGGATGAGGTCCCGTACTCTGATCCGAGGATTGGATTAGGCAAGGGTACTGGAAGTACACCTACATACGGGACGTTTACTTTCTTCTCAAACGAAAATGGAGGAGGGGTAAGCGATGTCTTCTTCAATGCTACCGAGACGACCTACTTCAACCTTTTAATCACCACAAAGGACCCAGGCGGCACTATTAATTGCGACATCTATGCTCCCGACTACTTCTCCAACTGCAGCTTCACTCGGCAAAACGGTATGATCGCCTTCTTGTTTTCCAACCCCACTGGAGAGGGTGAGGGGGACGGCGGTGATCCTTCAGGGATAGGGCCGTGTACTGATTTTGGGTGTCCCGAATTTCAGTTTACCCTCAATGACGCATACGATAGTTTCGATCCAAATGGGTCGGGTGGATGGGGACGTTACCATTCGTTCAGCGGGGTAGCCAACACTCCCGAGCCGGGCACATTAACACTCCTCGCGACTCTTCTGGGCCTACAGGCGGCAAAGGGCAAGTTTCGAAGGCGCCGCAGTTCCAGGCCCTAGTGGGGTTTTGCCCCCAACTGCTTCATCAGTTGTTCGAACTCCGGACGCGCCTGCAGGCCGCCCAATTCAGGATCATTCTTTGCCACCTCTATTGGGTAGCCTTTCCGGAAAGCCTCCCCTAGCGCTTGCAAGGCCTCCTTAGGCCGGCCTGCCAAAACCTCTACCACCGCTTCCGTGTAAATGAGGGTGACGTTTGCTCTGTCGATAGAACGCGCTCGGCGGATGAAAGTGGCCGCGTGGGCAGCCTCTCCCTTCTTCGCGTAGTACAGCGCCAAGCCCCCGAGCGTATCGGCGTTGCGGGGGTTCACTTGCAGCTCTTTGTAGGCAAGCGCTATGGCCTGGTCATAGGTCGCTAGAGATTTCTCTTTCTCTCCCATCCAGCGGTAGGCATCCGCGAGGTTTCCCATCGTCAGCTCGTCACTGGGGTTCAACTCGATCGCCTTGTCATACAGCTTCGCGGCTTCATCGTAGCGCTTCAAATAGAAGTACGCCGTTCCGAGATTGGAGTAGGTGAGAGCGTAAGGCTGAAGTTGGAGCGACTTTTGAAAAGTTGGGATGGACGCCTGGTATTTCCCTTGCTGAAGGTAGACCGAGCCGACGTTCAGGTAGCCGAATGCGTTGTCGGGTTCGAGTTCCGTCACCTTGCGAAAAGCGCTCAAAGCTTTGTCGTACTCGCCCATCTGGAAGTAGATGGTGCCCAGCGAACTGTGGTTGACCCAGAAATAAGGGTTGATTTCGATAGCCTTCTGGCAGGCGCGAATCGCTTCTTCATACCGATTGCTGGCAAGATAGGTGTCTCCCAAACGTCGATAGCCTTCGTCGGAGTTCGGCGCCAGCTCCAAAGCATGTTTCAACTCGGCAGCCGCTGCGGCCGTTTTCCCGGTGGCGTTATACACGTTCCCGAGCGAAAAGTGTACTTCCGCCAGGTTCTCGTTCAGACGCCGGGCCTGCTGGGCGGCCGCGAGCGCTTTGTCGGCCCAGGAACTTTCTTTCTTCAGCTGGTACATTTGCAGAGTGGCATCCGCCAACCCCGCATAAGCCAGGGCGAATTGCGGGTCTTTCTTCAGCGCGTTCTCGTAGTAGCCAATCGCGGCCTGAATCTTGCTGGGGTCTCTCCCACCATGAATGGCATTACGGCCTCTCAGGTAGAGATCGTAGGCCTCAACATTCTCCGTGGGATGCATGGCGCCGCCCGCCAGCTCTTCGTTGCCGGGCTTGAGCTCCAGGGCATCGACCAGCTTGGCGTAAATCTGATCTTCCAGCGTGAGCAGATCCTGAGGTACTGCTGAAAACTCCTGCGTCCACAGCCGCCGGCCCGCTGCCACGTCCTCGAGGTTCAAGGCGATCCGCAGGTTGTCTTTTGTCCCTTGCAGCGTTCCCTGAAGAATCAGACTGACGCCCAGGTCTTTGGCAATCTTATCCAGTGATTGCTGCGTGTTGGCCTTCTCGACGGCCGCGGCCGAAGCTACACGGAGGTCTTTCAACTGGAATAGCTTCGCGGACAAGGCCTCCACAAGCCCTTCGGAGATGTAGCCAAGCGAAGTCTGGTCACCCAACACGCGAAAGGGCAGAACGGCGACGTATCGGGCTTGGGAAGGAGCAACCATACTCGTCGAGGGACCTTGTGCGGGGGAGCGCCGCCGGAGCATAAGGTTTCTGACGGGAAAGGCCACCAAGGCGAGCAAGATCAGCGCCCCCGCCCCGGCCATCCACCATTTCCAGCTCAGACGCGTGAGCTTGGGCACCGTAATCTGCACACCCAGGGACCGTGAGGGGCTTCGGTGTGCATCGAGGTCGGCAAGAATCTCACCCGCATGCTGATACCTTCGAGCTGGGTCTTTCTCCAGGCAGCGCATGATGATGCGCACGAGGTAGTCCGGCAGGTCGGGATTCAGCAGCTTCGGATTGCTGGGCTTCTCCTTGACGCGCTGGTACATCAACTGCAGCGCGGAATCACCTTTAAAGGGAACATCGCCGGTCAACATCTCGTAGAGGATCAGGCCCAGCGAGTATAGATCGCTGCGGTGATCCACCGAATCGGACTCGACCTGCTCCGGTGACATGTAGCGAGGCGTCCCCAGCAACTGGCCGGTGCGCGTCATGGCAGCCGCTCCGCCTTCGAGTGACTTGGCCAGACCGAAGTCCGAGATGTAAGGGACACCAGCCTTGTCCAGGAGGATGTTCTGGGGTTTCAGGTCCCGGTGCATTACTCCTTCGGCGTGCGCCGCACCCAGCCCATCGCAAAGCTGGCGCGCGATCTTCACGGCACGGGCCACGGGCATCCGGCCATCCTTCTTCAGGAGGTGAGAGAGGTCGTAGCCATCGACGTACGCCATGGTGATGAACTTGACTCCCGCCACTTCGCCGAGGTCGTGGATACGCAGGATGTTCTTGTGCGAGATCTTGCTGGCCAGCAGGAGTTCCTGTTTGAAGCGCTGCATGACCGCAGGGTTTGCCGTCAGGTCGGGTCGCACCAGCTTGAGGGCCACCAGGCGGTCGAGTTCCTTGTCGTAGGCCTTGTAGACGGTGCCCATCCCGCCTTCGCCGAGCCGTGCTTCAATTCGATAACGGGCGCCCAACTCAGCGCCGGGTTCGAGCCCCAGCGAAAACGCCGTGCGAGGCCACGAAGCGCCGGGAGCAGGAGACCCCAAACCTGAGCTGGGAGGCGGAGAGAGGATCCCGGTGGCGGCGGTTTTTTCCGCGGCAGGCGAAACCGCGGAAGACTCGCGGCGCTTGGGGACAGTGACTTGATCGTCATCGAGAGTGGGGGAATCAGCGCCACCTGGGGCAACGTTTGGTAATGGAGCAAGCGGTGAAGCGGCGAAACGTTCGCGGCGCTTTCCGACCTTCGTATTGTCGTCATCGAGCGCGTGGAAGGCCGCGCCGCAGTGAGTGCAGCTTGGAGCGTCGTCCGGGTTGCTGGTGTGACACCGAGGACAAGTCATTTCCTCTTGCACCAAAGCCCATGAAGCGGTGTCGAGAAGCCTTCCCGGCATTATCACCCATTAAAACCCGCCCTGCAAGCGCTGACTGGAGCATCCAGTGATGGCAAGGCCGTGGGCACGAAGACGGGCTACTTCTCTGACGTTCACGGCAACCTTGGGCCTGCCCAAGCGCTGACCGCGGACTCGGGCAGCGGCCATTCCTTACCAAACGTGGAAGCCCAGCGCGGCGCCGCGGTCCGCCACGCGTCTCTGAGCAAGAGCCTTCCCGAACTCTGCGGCACGGCCGAAGGCGGCCAGACGGTACTGCTTCAGGCGCAGCGTCTTGACCTCTGGAGCCCGGTCCAGACGGAGGATTCTTCCCAGGTCCTTCGGGGTGTGCTCTTTGAGCCCCTCGGACGCTTGATGCGAAGCAGCGCGATCAGCAGCAACTTATACTAGTTTAACGTCAAATGTAGAGCAGGTAGCGCAGAGTTTGTGTACTTCAAACTCTGCGGCTTGCACTGTCGATAACGATTACTGAAAGGTGAAATACGTATCCTTGCATGGTCCGGCGCGAATGGTGAGTCGGGCGAACCAGAACGACGAACCGCAGAGTATTGCGCTGGCGCGCAAAACTCTGCGCTACCCCTCGCGTTCTCATTCGGCTGGCCAAAGCACACCTTGGGGAAGAAGAGCGAGCGGATGCCAGCCGCGTAGCGGCGGCAGAATCTGGCCCATGGCGCAAGCCATGGGAAGCAGAAGCAAGGCGAGGAAGGGAGCCCCGGCAGGGCCGACAGAAATAATCGACCACTGTAAGCGACTCTGTCGCCCGCTAACGCGGGCTGAAGCGTTGACTCCTGCCGTTTCCCCACGGCTTTCGCCGTGGGCCACATTCTGCCGGCCCTGACGGGCCTGAGTTGGGCCACCATTGCATACGGTTTCGCGGTTCGCGAACCGTCCCTGCCAACAATCCGGCACGTTTGCGCTTCGCGAAGCGCCCCTACGCGGTGCGCTACGCTGGCTCGACCACCCCCTAGCCCCCTCCTGAACCAGGAGGGGAACAAGTCGGACAATTAGGCACCTTCGCAAGAGATTTTGCCTACCCGTGGGCACTACGGATAATAACTCTATTGACAATCGTGCAAGTGCGGTGCTAGACTGAAGGCATTAGTCTTGGGTCCGAACAGGGCTCGGTCTGAGGCGGGTCCTGATCAATTGATCACCCGAGAATCACACCATCCGATGGCTCCGAGCGACGAAAACGCGACGTTCCTGCAAAGAATGAAAGATTCCCCCCGCCAATTTAGGCGGCTCACCCACACGCTCATCAAGCTCAGGAACGGGGCGCTGACCCATAAAGATGTTAAAAATGAAGGTCGACCCGACTATGTGTATGAAAACAAAGGCTATGGTGACACAATGTCAGGAAATCGTGACGACTTTTTGGCCAACATTGCACGGGTTGCGCAACAATCGGGGCGAAATCAGAGCGTTTTTGAAAGGAGAAAGCGAGAAAGGGGACGCTTGCAAGCGTAGTGCGGAGCTGTCTAGGCGGCCCGCGACCTTTTCGCGCCCACCGGGCTACTTGACGCCTCACCCCCGGCGCTCGGGGCCCCCGCCCTCGTACCTCGGGCCTCCGACACTCCGCCCCCTCGTGACACACTTCTCCAAATCGGATATCGGTGGTTCCTTGCTTGAGGATGAGCCGAATGCAACCGCCATCCGACAGAAATTCCTCATCTGCCCCCAGGCGTTGACGCGGTGCACGGTCCCCTCATCGGGGCGCTACCCTAGCCCGCCGCGTGGACGCTCACGCAAACTAGCGGGCTTTCCCGCGCGCGGCTTGCGAGCGTGCCCGCGCTTGGGCCTTCTTAAGCTCGGACTGCCATTGGGGACTCGTGACGGAAGTGAAGACGTAGAGTGGATAAAGTTCCGTGAAGATGCGCTCGACCTCGCGGGCGAACCCGGGAGTGGCCAGGCCGCGCGCTTTGGGAAGGAAAACCTTGCGCACCACCCAGGCGTGGAGCGTCCGCCAGTCTTCCGCGCGGCGCGGCAGGCCGGCGCGCTGCGTCCACTCGCCCTTCTCCTCTCGGTGCCAGTAGGTTTCGTAGCGCCGGGCGCGGACGACCCGCGCCAGGAGTTGCTCGAACAGGGGGCGATCGAAGGCCGCCCGCTTGCGGAAGACGGTTTCGAGCGCGCCCTTGGGGCCTCGCCAACTGCCATAGATCGAGAACCCCACGGTGAGGCAATCCGCCGAGAGTCCCACATACAAGCGGCCCGCGTGGCCGCGGTCGTAACGGCCGTCGTACACGTAGAGACAAAAGTTGGGCTTATAAGGACTCTTGTCTTTGCTGAAGCGGATGTCCCGATTGATGCGAGAGAAGTTGCCGTTGGTCTTGCCGCCGGTCTCGAAATGCGGGTTGAGCTTCAACACAAAAGGCGTGAGCGCTCGGAGCAGGCCGCGAAAGGCTCCCACAACATGCTCGTCGTAGCGGGCACGGTTCTCGTCGAACCACGCCTTGTGATTGTGCCGCGCGAGTTCCTCGAAAAAGCGGAACGAATCGGCTGCGAAACCCTGGAATCCAATCGCCACAGGTGTCTCCTGAGAAAAGCCATTCCCGTAGCACCCAATTATATCCGATGGACACGCTCGGGCACGACAAAAAGACTGCTATGGCAGTTCAATTTCCTCAGGCAGCAAATGAGGCTTTGCTGCTTCTCGACTCCATGTCATCTGACATAGCACAGGGAGAAAATCCGCGCCCGTCATGCGTTGAATTTCGCATCGTGGCACCCGTGACCCTACGATGCAACTAGCCAGTTTAGGCTTCTGCCTTGCCTGACTTGACAAACATCACAAAACACAACACTACCTCACTCTTCTTTCGGAACCACGAGAGGCTTTCCATCTGAGCAATAAGTTCAATTCTGGCAATATGATTGCGGCGCAACCCACTGGGAAGAGTCGTAATTCGTCGCGACAGGAGGGGAACATGGCCATACCCCAACGGATATGCGACTACCTGGACTCCCAGAATATCCCCTACGAGGTACTTCACCATTCTCAGGCCTTTACGGCTCAAGAGGTTGCTCACTCGCTGCATGTCTCGGGAAAGAGGTGCGTTAAGGCCGTGGTGGTGGGAGGGGACGAGCGGGCGGTATTAGTGGTTATCCCTGCCTCACATCGGTTGAACTTCCAGGAGCTCATGGCAACCCTGGAAGTAAGCCGGCTGGACATGCTTCCGGAAAGTGAGTTGGCGGGGCTGTTTCCAGACTGCGACCTGGGTGCCGTGCCGCCGTTCGGTAACCTGTACGGTATGGACGTATGGGTTGACCGCTCCGTGGCGGACGCGGAAGAGATCCTGTTCTGCGCAGGAACCCACGAAGACTGCATCCGCATGCGTTACTCGGATTTTGCGAAACTGACCCTGCCGCGATTGGGCCGGTTCGCCGAAATGGCAGCGGCCAAGGCAGCTTGACCTTCTTGCATGACCGTTGTGTCGCCCGCCATCCTCCCGCTACGTGCTCCGCTTGCGCATGCAGAGGGAGAGTTTGTGTTTGGTGATCCTCACCCCGCGACTTCCTAGGAGGACCTGATGCTTGGGTTGAAAGAGAAACTGGCACAACAGATTCCCGGGTTGCGGGAGGACATTCGCAAGCTCCACAGGGAGCACGGAGAGACGGTTATTTCCCAGGTCACCGTGAGCCAGGCTTTCGGCGGGATGCGCGGCGTTAAGGGTCTGGTATGTGACACCTCAGTCGTGGACCCGGATCAAGGCTTGGCGGTGCGGGGGATCCCCATAGGCGACCTTGCCGACCGCTTACCGGAAGAAGTCTTCTATTTGCTCTGTACAGGAGAATTGCCGGATGCGGAAGCACTGGCCTCGCTCCAGACCGAACTCCGCCAGCGCGCCCATGTTCCCCCCTACGTCTGGGACGTGCTGGAAGCGCTGCCCAAAGACTCCCATCCCATGACCATGTTCAGCCTGGCCGTCCTGGTGATGGAGCGTGACTCGGTGTTCCGTCGCCGCTATGCCGAGGGTATGCCCAAGGAGGCTCACTGGGAAGCGACCCTGGAGGATTCCCTGCAATTGCTGGCCAAGCTTCCGGCGGTGGCGGCAGGAATCTACCGCCTGCGCTCGCATCGGGGCGCCCCGCTGCCCTCCAACCCCCGGCTCGATTGGGCGGCTGACTACGCGCAGATGCTGGGCATATCCGATCCCAGCGGCGAATTCGCCAACCTGATTCGGCTCTACCTGACCCTGCACTGCGATCACGAGGGCGGGAACGTCAGCGCCTTCACCTGTCACACCGTTGGGTCGGCGCTGTCCGATCCCTACTACGCTGTCTCAGCCGGTTTGAACGGCTTGGCCGGACCTCTGCATGGGTTGGCCAACCAGGAGTGTCTGCACTTCGTACTCGAACTCCGCCGGAAATTCAACGGCGTTCCCAGTGACGAGCAATTGCGCGAGTACGCCTGGAACACTCTTCGGGAGGGGCGCGTGATCCCCGGTTACGGCCACGCCGTGCTGCGCATCACCGATCCGCGCTTCACGGCCTTCCGCAAGTTCGGCGAGCGCGCCTGCGCCCACGACGATTTCTTCCGCATTGTCGATAAGGTTTTCGCCGTCGTCCCCGAGGTGTTGCGGGAACAGGGCAAGGCCAAAGATCCCTGGCCCAACGTGGACGCCATCTCCGGCGCGCTGCTCTACCACTTTGGTCTGACCGAATTCGATTACTACACGGTTCTGTTCGGCGTCTCTCGCGCTTTGGGATTGTGCGCCCAGTTGATTCTGAATCGAGCCCTGGGGACGCCCATTACGCGGCCGAAATCCGTGAGCACGGAATGGATCAAGGAAAATGTTAAGGCGGGCCAGAAGGCCGCCTGAGGATGTCAGCGGGTGGGAGGCCCACGGATCTTCCACCCGGAATGATGCACGGTTCAGAAACTCTCACAAGGAGAACGCCATGGGACCTGGATGCGCCGACTGCCCTGTTCTGAGAACTTCGCTTTTTCAAAGCCTGACGCCAGAGCAGATTCAGCGCCTGGGCTGCGTGTTTCGACCTGCCCGGTATCGGCGAAACCAGATCCTGTTCTTCGAGGGAGGCACGGCGCAACATCTCTTCGCCCTGCACACCGGTTTGGTGAAAATGGTGAAGTCTCTCGAAAACGGAAAGGATCGCATCACCGGGGTGCTGTTCCCCGGCGAATTGTTCGGCCTCGAGTCGCTCACGGATTTGGCCTACCCCATCACGGCTGTGGCCCTGCGCGACTGCGAGATCTGCGCAGCCCCCCGGGAGGACTTCTCCACCTATCTGCAAGCCAACCCCGACCTCGCGATCGGCATGGTCCGTTTCCTGGTGGGGGAGCTCGAGCGCGTTCGCACCCAAGTGACCGACATGAGCTTTAAGGATGCCCGCATGAAGGTGGCGACGTTTCTGTTGTCACTGCTCTCTCACGACACCCCTGCGACCAACGAGAACCTGACCCTGACCCTGCCGCTTTCGCGGCAGGAGATCAGTGAGGTTCTGGAGCTCTCGCCGGAAACCGTCAGTCGAACCTTGAGCGCTTTCCGCCGTGAGCAGTTGGTGACAGCCCGCGGACGGCAGATGGTGATCCAGAATCGTGCCGACCTCGAGGCCGTGGCACACCGTTAGCGCGAGTTTCTCACCACGCTGAAACGCTCTTGGGGGGCTGCCGGAAGGGCGGGGCTTCAGAGGCTGCGGAAGAACCCGTAGGCGCTGTCATTCTGAGCGAAGCGAAGAACCTCTGCATTTGTTGAATCAGGCAAATGCGGAGATCCCTCGTCGCCTGCGGCTCCTCAGGATGACAGGTGGGAAGCGTTCTTCCGCAGACTGTAAAAGGGCGTAGCGCGGACCCCCGTCCTTGGGGTCCGCGGTCCTTCAGTAGGAAAAACCGCAAATCGCCAAATCAGGGTCTGCCCTCGGATTCGGAAACGTGATTCCAAGGAAGAACCGCCCCGATGCATTGGGGCGCTACGCCTGCTTCCGTGTTCCCAGCGTGAGAAAGAGCGTTGGTCCAGCAGGTTGGCCGTATGCTATTATCATACGTCAAGTAGAGAGAAGGTATATGACACGGGAATACGTTGAAAATCGAGACGGTGGTTACTACGTGATCGGCTCGCGGGTATCCCTGGAATCGGTCATCTGTCTCTTCCTGGATGGAGCCTCGCCAGAAACCATCGTCGATGAGTTTCCGACTCTGTCGCTCGAACAAGTGTATGGAGCCATCACCTTCTACCTTGCAGATCGGGCTAAGATTGATGCCTATCTGACCGAGTCCGAAAGACTCTGGGAAGAGGCCCGAAAGAATCAATCCCCAATTCCCCGTCCTCTGCGGGAACGGCTGGAACGCGCACGCCGCGAGATCACCTCGCACGCATGAAAATCAAATTCCTGGCGGATGAGAACCTGCGACGGGCCATTGTACTTGGCCTTCGACGGCGTGAGCCCTCTGCAAATTTCGTGCAGGCGTACGAGGCCGGTGTGGCGGGAAAAGACGACCTCACCGTGCTCCAGATCGCTGCGGAGCAAAACCGCATCCTGGTGTCACATGACCTTAGGACAATGCCGCAACATTTCCGACACTTCGTCGCACGGCAAACCAGCCCCGACATCATCTTGATCCCGCAAAAGCTACCCCTGAGCACGGCCATCGAGCAATTGGTAATGATCTGGGTTGCTTCCGAAGCCGAAGAATGGGTAAACCAAGTCCGCTTCCTGCCCCTATAACGTCCCCCCCGCGCGGCGCGCAGGCGTTCAGAAAGCGCGGTGCGCGCCTACTTGACGGTGATTGATAGAAACCCGGAAGCGATGGAAAAAGCCCTCATGAACAAGTCGCGAGATGCGAAGGGCATCAGGCATGAGAAAAGCCCACGGTCAGAACTGCACTGACCGTGCCTACCCGGCTCTATTCTCATATCCCGATCGGCCGATAACATACTCCCGGCCACTTATGAATGCAATCGTCGCGGAGTCACCGGCATTTGTGTTTGCACTGAGTGTTCCAACGCCATACAATGAGAGCCAGCTAAACCAAATTCCTGCCTACGGAGACGCTCCATGGATCGCCGATCATTTCTTGCTGCTTCTTGTGGTTCACTCGCAGTCGCTCGACTTGCCCCTTCAGCTCAAGCAAATTCCCCCGGCGAGGAGGGATTGCGACTCTCCATCACCTGGGGAATGATGGACGGAATGCCGGCGGGTCAAGGTCTGGCGCTGCTGGCTCGGCATGGGTACGACGCCTTTGAGATGTTCGACTGGCGCAACCCGGCGGAACTGGCCAGCTTTGTCGCCGAGAAAAACAAGTATCCTCTCACCTGCGCTTGCCTGGTTGCGAACAAGGGAGTCGAGGCACGCGGCTGTGGCCTTGTGAATCCGCGGGAACGCGAGGGATTCATCCAGGAGTTGAACCTCAGCCTCGAAGCGGCCCGGAAGGTTGACGCGAAACGCCTGGTCGTCCTGACCGGCAACGAAATGGGAGGAATGCCGCGTTCGGAGCAGATGACGAACGCGGTCACGACGCTGCGAGCGGCCGCCCCCATTCTGGAGAAGCATGGGGTGACCGCCGTAATCGAGATCCTGAACACCTACGTGGACCACGCGGGCTACTTTCTGTACTACGTCCGCGACGGGGCAGAACTCGTCGACCGCGTGGGAAGTACGAACGTAAAGCTGCTCTACGACATCTACCATGCCCAAATCATGGAAGGAAACTTAATCAATAATATCCGCGCGAATATCGACCGCATCGGACACTTCCACATCGGGGACGTTCCCGGAAGGCACGAGCCAGGGACGGGCGAGATCAACTATCGAAACGTGTTCAAGGCGATTGCTGAACTCCGGGACCGCTATCAGGGGTACGCGGCCCTGGAATATGGTGCCTTGGCCCCCCTTGAAGAAAACCTCTCCGCCATGCGAGAACTCACGAACTTGGCATCCAAGCCGCAGTGAGTTCATATCTGAGCAAGCAGCGCGGACCTGTTGTGAAGGTCCGCGGCTTGTCCCGCCAAGGACCTGTTGACCCTGATTTCCCGGTTGATCTGGTGGCGGGCCGTCCGTGGCTAGAAACGAGCCTTAATGCGGATTTCGCCGGTCTCGATGGGCAGCCGGATTCGTTCCAGACTGGGGTCGAAGTCCGTCCACTCCTTTCCATCCACCTCTACCGAACGCACGTGCTTCCCCCCGGGAGCACGGAGGACTAACCATGCGGCGTGTGCCGGGTTCCGAGTGGGCAGCGTCACGCGGGCATCCACCCCGTCCGCATTCGCTTCCAGGCGATAACTGACGGGACCGAAATAGCTCGGCCCTTCGTGGACTTCCACCTTCTCCCCGGGGGCCAGCCACCGCCGCGGGGTTCCGGCTGCCAGCCACAGTGTGTCCCCTTCCTCCCGGACCAGCAAATCCCGCACGCGGTTCACAAACTTCGCTTCGTCGGGAATCTTGTAAAAAGGCCCGCTCGGGGAACCCCACTGTCGATACTCTTCGGTAAAGGCGTTAACCGAAGGGTAGTAGCACGCCACGAAGTCGTTGTAGAGGTTGCGAATGGCCGCAGGCACTTCGTTGCGCCGGAGATAAGTCAGGATGGGATTCTGCAGATTGGCCTGGAATACCATCCCTCCCCGACTGAACCAAAGCTTGTCGTCCACCCACCCGTGCACGTGCAGGCCCAGGGATGACGACATGGTCGCGTTATCTTCCCAATCGTCCAAGACCCAATTCGCCAGTGGCTCGTCAGTGTGGAATATGTCGGTGGCCAGAAGGATCATGGGCCCGTAAAGAACCTCGCGGGTGGCAGAAAGCCGGTAGGTCGGCAAAACCTTCTGGGGATAGCGGGAGTAGTATGCTACGCGAATGGGACCGAACAGGCGGATACGCTGATTGGCCCTGGTGGGCAGGTACGGAATATAAGTGTTGTCGCGCAGCCGGATGACCGGAGCCAATCGGGAGGCCCGCAGTACGGCATCACGCAAGTCCTGTGTGTACGCCGCGGCTTCCTGTGCATATTTCCCGGCTTCCGGCGCACCCACCTCTGCCAGACCCTTGGCGAGGCTGGTCATGCCGGCAGCCGCGAAAGCATTCACCGAGAACCAGTGACCCCAGTCGGAATTATCTTCGAGGTGGCCGGCCGGGAGAAGACCATACTCCGGGATGCGCCGATCCCCATCCAGGACCTGCGTGAGTTTCCGTTGCTCCACTACCCAATCGGCCGCGCGCTCCATGCTGGGGGCAGCGTGCTTCAACCACTCCTTGTCGCGTGTGTAGAAATAGTGCTCACCCAGGGCCCAAAGCACGGTTCCGTGGTCGAGGTTGTACTCTGCCGCGGTGTAATCGTATTCCTTGTCGACCCGCGCCCCGTGATACACGTCCTTCTGATCGCCCGTGAAGGTCCCCGGGAAAGGCTTGGAACCCTGCAAGCGGAGGAACGACTCCAAGTATTCCTCGGCGAGTTTATGGTCGCCCAGGGCATCCAGCATGACGCATTGGAAGGCTGCCTCGTTGAAGAAAACAGCATAGGAGTAACTCGCCGCGGGCACCATGTAGATCCCGCTTTTGGGATCCTTCGTGGCGCTGATCCGGATGTGAGGGATCACGGCCTTCGCAAACGAAACGAACCGCTTCTCCGGCACCTCAAACGGAACCACCGCGTCTGTCACTTGACGCCAATAGTCGATTACGCGGGTACGCTCATGGTCGTAATTCAGCTCTCCCAGTTGCTGGCGTTCGGCAGGCGAGAGCCTGGGCACAAATGGCAGGGCAACCAGCAGGCTCTTTTCTTCACCCCCGCCGAGAGCGATCTCGGCGTGGATTCCCTCGAGCTTCTTCGCGCCGTCCGCCACGCCACCCACCGAGACGCGAACTGACTCTGGAAAGCTTACCTGGGCGCGGACCAACTGGCCGTCCTGGGCAAGAAGTTCGCCCTTTTCGAGGGAGACACTCTCCGCAGGATCGGTGGCAAGCCATAAGTGCGCCGTCGCCGGCCGAGAGCCGGGATTTCGAGCCCGGATCTTCAGCATCAGGATCGCGGGTGTCTGCTCATTCCGCCCTGGATCGTCCGGACCCAGCGGCCCGGAAAGCAGAGTGGCAAATCCCTCTTCGTCGTAATTGATGCCGTCCGTTGACCAAGTCGCCGTGGCCACCGGCAGGTAGTCATCCAGAACCGAGAGCTGGGAGTCCTTCGAGGCGGGCCGGTACTGGGGGGTTGCTCCACTTCCTATCCGCCAGGCAATTCGATCGCCCGCCCACTCCAGCCGCTCCCTTTCCCGGCCTTTTGCCTTGTCGGCGTCCTTGGAAATCGCGATGTTTCCGCCCCACTCAAAAGCAAATTTCTGCCAACTGGCGTCGGCAGCCAAGGGCAAGTAAAGCCGCCCGCCTTGTCGTATCACTGGGTCCAAGGGAGGAATCTCTTTCGAGGCTCGCTCATAGGTCTGTTCGGGCTCCCGGGCAAGCTTGTCGCGGATCTTCTCCCCGGATTTCACGATGCATGGGGAGAACGAATGCGGGTTGGAGTCCAAGCTCACGTAAACGTGAAAGTCGGGAATATAGACGGGGCCCTTTTGAACGTCCGGGATGCCGAAAGAGAATGTTCGCTCTCCTGCTTCGAGGGTCACGACCGTGACGTCGTGAGAACCCGGGAGCGAAGGCTCAGCAGCCACCAGCGCCAACGCCAAACCTTTCGGAGCGCCGGAGGTTGTCAGGTGGAAGGAGTCTCCGTGGGTCGAGTCTCCCCCCGATCCCTTCCAAAGCTGTAGACTCCGAAGCCGCCCGTTATAGACACGCACGGACCCGTCCCACGTGTAGGCCGTTGCTTCCCCGGCCCCCAGCTCCACGCGCACGTTCACGGCTTTTTCCTGCGAGCCACTCAAGACCTGCACAGTCTCGATACGGGGGTCGGATTTAAAGACCAGCCGCACTTTCAGAGTCCGGCGGTATTCCAAACCCGGGAGGTTCTGCGCCAGGGGATTTTCAGCCTTTTCCAGGGGCCCGAACGTGTATCGGCATTCTGCTCCCTGGCAATCCACCTTGGTGGATGCCTTCAACCAGCGCCCCTGCCAGGGATCATCCACGGGGTCTTCAATAGTGGGCATCTGCGGGGGTGAATAAGGCCAATTTCGAAACCAGTATTCCAGGTCCGCCTGCGGGGCATGGCTGCCGGCCCGAGCGCGTACCCGAACCTCCCGGATGTCGCGTTCCTCCGCCCACTGCACGCCATAGATGTAACGACCGTCCGCAGCTCGCTCGGCGCTCTCGCCGGCGCTCCTGGCTTCGTCATAATCGAAGGCTGCTTGCGAGGTGTGTTGATCCTTCACACAGCACCGCTTCCCAAAGGGTGCTATGTCCAGGCCAGGAGTCTCGGCCAAAGCAGAGCAGGTCAAGATTCCGGCGAAGCAGCAACAAACGATCAAGCGAATGATCCGCATGTTCGGTCTCTCAGCAGGTGACAGATGATGAAGTCAGCCCGCGGAACGGGAGCACAGCGGTGATCCCCACCCCTTCCCGAGCGGGGACGCGCTACCCCTGCAGATAGGCGAGGGACTGTCGCAGGGAAGTTTCATCGTCCAGGGACGGGGAATACTCGAGTCCGAAGGCGCCGGTGTAGCCAAGGCGTTCGAGCTGCCGCAAGACGAACGGGTAGTTGGTTTCGCCGTTAAAGACCTCGTGCCGGCCCGGCACGCCGGCGGCGTGGAAGTGGCCGATCACATCGATATTCCTCTCGATGTGTTTGACCAGGTCGCCTTCCATGACCCGCATGTGGTAAGTATCGAAGAGCAAGCGCAGGCGCGGGGAGCCGATGCGGCGACAGATCTCGGCGCCCTTATCGCTGCTGGTTAGCCAATGATCGGGGTGATCGTACAGGTCGTTCAGGGGCTCCAGCAGCACGGTCACACCGGCTTTCTCCGCCATGTCCGCCAGGGGCTTCAAGCGCTCCACCACCGACTCTTCCATCGTCTTCTCATCCAGACCCTTCACCCGGTTGCCCGTCAAGACGATCGTGGCCGGGATCTGCGCTTCCCAGGTATAGGCGAGGGTCATCTGGGCGCGCGCGTAAAACGCCTCCATGTTCTGGCGAGGATCGGTGAGATTGCCGCCGATCGACCCGTCCGGAGCATTGATCACCGTGTCGGTAAACTGCACGCCCGCTTGCTCGGCCAGCTTGGCCAGTTGCTCCGGGGTTCCCTTGAAGGATGCGTCCACCCACCACATCTCCACGTACTTGAAACCCAGCTCGGCGGCCTTCCGTACGCGGGCTTCAAAGGGCAGTTGCAATAATGCCATTTCCAAACACAGACCCAGTTTCATGTTGATCTCTCCTTCTGCAAGCTTCCAGCCAGCGCTGGCCTTTCTCCTTCCCCTCGCGTCCTCTAACGGGCTGCTGAATAAGGGTATCTGTCATTCTGAGCCCGCATTTTGGGCGAAGAACCCCCGCAGTTTACTCGGTTCGCCAACCCCCCGCGAACTGCCGGGGTCCTTCGCGAAGTTTACCCTGAGCGCAGCGAACGGGCTCAGGATGACAGCGAAGGGCTCAGGATGACATCGGCGCGAGGCTTTTTCAGCAACCTACTACCGCAACAAGTGGTGCAAGACTTTGTTGATTCCCCCGGCGATCGCTTGGCAATCCTCCTCCCCGTAATTATGGTTGATCTCAATGTGCACGGAGCGGCCCAGCAGATCCAGGGTGCGGGGGCACATGTCGCGCGAGTACTTCGGCAACTCCTCCGCCGGCACCGCGCTCCAGGGCAACCCGTCCCCCGTCACACTCTTCTTCTCCATGATGTGATCCCAGTAGGTGTAGATGTGCCAGTCGCGCACCTTGGAATCGTAGACCCCTCCCGCCGGCACCCCCTCGGCATGCAACTCCTCGATGGCCCGGCGCGTCAGGTCCGCCGTCGGCAAATACAGGATCAAACAGATGGCCGTGTCGCCCGCCGGGTCCGTAAGCCGCCGGAAGCTGAGCCCGGGAAATTCATCGATTCCCGCCCGAATCAGATCCCGCGCCCGGCGATAACCCGCCAGCATGGTGTCCGTCTTGCGGATCTGTGCTATCGCCACCGCTCCCTGCAACTCGCTCATGCGGTAATTCTCCCCCGCAAACAATTCCCCTCCCCGCCGCTCGCGCGCAAAACGGTCAGGGCGCCAGCAGGCCGCCGTGTCATGCCAGCTTTGGGCGCGCGTGTACAACCATTCGTCATCCGTGGTGATGAACCCGCCTTCCCCAGAAGACATAATCTTGTAATGGTCAAAACTGAAACACCCCGCCGCGCCCAGGCTTCCCAGGCGTTTCCCGCGGAACGACCCCCCGCCCGCCTGCGCCACATCCTCCACCAGCGGAAGCCCTTTCCGTTTGGCCAAGTCCAACAGGGCATCCATTTGCCCCGCCGCCCCGCGCATGTGCACCACCACGATCGCTTTGGTGCGGCGCGTCAGCGCCCCCTCCGCGGCTTCCGGATCCAGCGTCAGTGAGTCGTCCACCTCCACAATCACCGGGATGCCGTTGGCGGCCGCCACGCCCGCCGCGCTGGCGAAAAACGTGTAGGCCGGCACGATCACCTCGTCGCCCGCCCCCACCCCCAAGGCCCGGTAGCTTGCAATGAGCGCGGATGTACAGGAATTGACGGCCAGGCAGTATTTGCTGCCGATCAACTCCCGCATTGCTTCTTCAGCCGCCGCCACCCGGCTGGGTTTGGGGTTGTAGTAGCGAAACAGGTGCGGCCCCTCCAGGTTCGGATCGCCCGCCAGAATGGCCTGGATGCGTTCCTTGTTGCCGGGACTGAACTCCCACAGGTCGATCAGTTCCCACAACTCTTCGCGCCCGAGTTTGGAAGGGTAGGGGCCGAGTTGGGGTACGGCCTTCGCGCCCCCTTCGCTCGCGAGCTTGGCTTCCGGCTTGGTGGTCATGCTTCCTCCTTGGTATCGGCTGCCTGGGGCGGAAACAATGGTCGCCTCCGGCGGCAGTTCTCGCCAGTTCGTTGAAATCGCTAGGCTGGCGGTCGCTTCCTGCGTCAGCGCAGGCTCCGACCACCGCCATAGATAGGGTTCTCACACAGACGTTCATGTCGCTTTGCGACACCCAAAATGTGACCTCTGATAGCGTCAAGAAACCACTGAATGCAAAGGACTTAACCCCATAATCCGGGCAGACTCTCCACCCCCAAGCTTCCCCCGCGGTGGAATTCCGGCTACGCTGTAGAGTACTTCTTGCAGAGCTCCTTGATCTTGCTGACCAGCTTGGGAACTGCAGTCAGAGGATCTTCTCTGCCTTCGTACTCTGCGGACATGTAACCTTTGTAACCAGCTTTGGAGAATATTTGCCACACTCGATCGAGATCGATGGGCTGGTTGCCGCGATCGAAGTGGTCCCGGATGTGGGTATGGGTTGCGTAAGGCACGCACATCTCGATCTGCGCGTACTCATCTCCGGGAAAGTGGGTGATGTCCAAGTTACACCCGGCAAAAGGGGAATTCACGCGACGGAGAATCTCGAGAATGGTAACAGCCTTGGACGTGATGCCGCCATGGCTTTCGATCCCCAGCGTAATCCCTTTTTGGGCGGCGTAGTCACAAGCGGGTTTCATGATTGCGACGACCCACTGAATCCCCTGTTCCTCGGTGGCCCCCTTCGGAACTGCCCCCCCGAACACGCGCAAGTGAGAGGCCCCTAGCCTTTCGGTGACATCAACCCATCTCTTGACCTCCTCAACCGCCGCGGCGCGCTTGGCAGGGTCGGCCTGGCACATCTCCGTCCCGGTAGCGACTCCGGAAAAAGGCAGGCCATTCTTGAAGGCCAGGTGACGCAGACTTACAAGGTAGGCAGGGTCTGTGGATTTCAGGTAGTACGTTGTCATGTCGACTCCATTAAGACCCAAGTCCACAGCCTTGAGGATGAACTCCTCCATCGTCATCTTGCCTGATTCCAGGTACTTCTCGTATGAATAGGCACAGCACCCGGAGAAAAGTCGTGGCATGGTTGCCGCAGGACTGCCCTTTGGTTGCGCGCTGCCACCAGGCATACCCAAACCGAACGAACTTACTGCTGCCATTGCTGCTGTTTTCAGAAAACCCCTGCGGTACGGTGCGTAACTCATTTTCGCTCCTCCAGATTGACCTGTTCCTTTACTCCCTATGGCTTGGCAAGTCAACTTACTGAAGCCTGAATTTGGGGAACCAGACTTCCTCGCTCTTCCCTGCCAGGGTGTCTTGCCAGTACGCCCCTGCTCCGCTGCTGGAGCTGCGACGTACCAGCCCGTCTGAGCTAATCAACTCCGCGGGAACGATTCTCACGATCGCGCCAGCCGGGCCCTTAATTCGCGGCGTGAGCGAAACATTCTACCCCAGATCATAAGCTGTCGTACCAACCCCCAGAGAGTGGGCGTGGACTGGCTTCAAGCTCTCGAAGGCCTGCAGGGGCGGAGCAGCGCAGGAACGCTCATGCAATTTCACTACCGGGCGTGCCCCTGGAGGTAAGAGACAACCTCCTGAGTCAGATCCCCCTCAACCTGTTCGGTGAAGGGGCAGGTGTGGGTTTCGTAGCCGCCTTCACCGAAGGCTTTCCGCGTGGCCAGATAGCCCAGCCAGCCGTTCGCATACCCGAAGTAGAAAGTGTGCGGGAAGGGGGAGCGGTCCCGCACGTTCATGGAGATCTCGCAGAATAGCTCGACAGGCGCTGACCAGAGCGCGAGGTCTTCATTGACGATCAGGAACCGCACCGGGAGCCGGATGATTCCGTTGTCGCCCTTGCCGCCTACGAGGTAGTTGCCCAGAGAAGCGTCCCAGCCGAACCCCTTCCGGCGCGGCGTCTCCACGAACCTTTCACCTTCCTGGAAGCGGACCTGGGAGGTGACCACGAGCGCACGGTTTCCAGCCAAAATCCGATCGCCCAGGAGCACGTTGAATTCGGTGATGTGAGCGGCCTCGAAATCCTCCTGGACGGTGTAGATGGGCGCGAGATTGCCGGCCGCCCCATTGACGAACAGCACCGGGCAACCCAGTTTCTCCTCCACGTAGGCAGTCACAATCCCCGGAGCATCACCGCTGATAAACTTGTTCTGCGGGCCGAGGGCCGTCCCGTGCATCGCATAGTTCGCGACCAGGGCGATGGGCGAGCCGTCCGTGCGCTCCACCCGGAGCAGGCCGATCTGCCGGTCCGTGGGACCGTCCGGATTTAAGCCGAGGGAAATCCGCCCTTCGGGGTCGCGGGCACGACGATTGATGTTGGCCGCCGAGAAGCCGGTACCGATGGCCAGGCGCGCCGGGGCGAGTTTGCTTCTAGCCTCCTTGATGCCGTCGATCAGCGCCTTCTCGACGAAGGCCGTGTATTCCTGGTCCGGTTCGTGCGTGTAGCGCTCCGGCATCATGAGTTTCGGCAGGCCATGGGGTCCAACCTCAGGAGCCGAGTGCGTGTGCGTGACCGTCCACCAAACCTGCAGGGGCTCAATTCCCGTTTCCCGCTTCAACTGCGCCGTAAGGTCGTCGTATACCGAAGGAGCAAACAAGCAAAGGTCGGAAGATACCAGGAAGAACTGCGTGTGCCCGTCGTCCATAGCGACAATACGGTGAAAGAGGTGGTCGTGCACGCCGGTGGACTGCCGGGCCGGGTAACCCGCCAGCCACTTGCTGACGGAGGGAGTGATGTCCACCTTCACGGCCGCGGCGGAGAAGTCCGCGCCTCGGGCGCCGTTGCCCACTGACAGCAGAACGGCAAGGATAAGAACTGCACAACTCCCTGGTAGTCTCTTTTCGCTATCGCGCATAAGAATCCTCCTGGGCAGGTTCCACTGTTCTCTTCAGTTTGGATGCCCCCCATATTCCGCGAAACAGTCTGCACCTCTTTCAAAGAACACGCAAATGCAGTCTTGCGTACCATTAGCTTTGGAAACCGCTGTCGTCAGGTTCAATCAGTCCTGGAGGGCACTGAGAGGCCGTCAACTCTCTTGTAACCCAAATGGCACGACGTACGTCTCTGCCATCGAGAAACGAGTAGCGCCAATGCCTGATAACCTTGGAAACGATGAGCCCCGGCACAGATCCAACCGGCAGAAGCCGTTGACCGCCGGGCTGCCAGACACGGGGGACAAGCGGATGGGGCGACTCGGAAAAGAAGATATCGTAATTCTCGTCCTTTCGACCATCCTGGTTGTCGCCACGATCTGGCTGGCCACACGGATACTGTAACCCCTCTTCCATTCCGATTTCGGAATTTCAAAGCGGCAACTCATGCAGGGATCGAGAGCGCACAACCCCTGGCGGTGTCGGAACACAGCCGTCTAGCCGGGATTTCTCGCCACGGATTTGGAAGGGCGGGGCTTTAGAGTCTGTGTGCTAACCGGTCGGCAGCACTTGTAGCGCCGCTCTGCGAGCGGCGAAATGGTTGAAAAAGCAAGGCCGCCGGTCATAGACCGGCGCTACAGCAGAGGTTTTCACACAGACTCTTTAGCCCCGCCGCAGGGATTCATTACCGGGCCGTCCTGGTTACGCCCAGAACATCTCCGGGTGATTTGTCGGCCCGTCGAGGTGCCCGACCAGCTTCTTTTCGAGTCCGTGACGAGAGACGCCGAGGTCATTCCGCAGCCGTTGCATATCCGTGTCGCTAAACGGAGAGAAACTGCGCGCCACTTCGACGTTGCGCTCGAGCATCTCGACCTTGGGCATACCCGCCACGGCCGCCGTAACCGGCAAGCTCATGGCAAACCGCAGGAGGGAGTCCGCATCGGTCTTGCCGGCTTCCTGGCCAATCAGGAATTCCTGCCCATAAACCTTCATAGCGATAACACCCAAGCCCTTTCGGTTGGCAGCTACCAGGGCGGTCTTTTCAAACCCGCCGTTGCCGGCGGGGTTGAGCGCCATTTGCGTGCAGTCGAGGGGATGGCGTTCGATTGCTTGCGCCAATACCGCCCCGTCCGTGTGGCTGGTCATCCCGATGAAGCGGGCCATTTTCTGTTCCTTGGCTTCCAGTAAACCCTTGAGGGCTCCATCGGGCGCTTCAATCTTGGCCAAGTCATCGGCGTATCCGAGGCTGTGAATGTGCACGAGGTCCAGGTGGTCGGTTTGCAGGCGCTTCAGGCTGCCTTCCAGCCGCTGGAGGAATCCATCGCGGGTCCGGTCAGGAATCTTGGTGGCCAACCAAACTTCCTTGCGGCGCGTGGCCATGACCTTGCCCACGCGCGTCTCGCTCTTGCCGTCGCCGTAGGCATAAGCGGTGTCTACGTAGTCGATGCCCAGATCAAGGGCGTGGTTGAGGACGGACACGGCCTTTTCCTCGTCCTCGTACATTAAGAAGCGGCTACCGCAGCCGAAGGCCAGAATGGATACACTGGCGCCCGTCTTACCCAAGGTGCGATGGGGCAAAACGTGACCGCCTTCCGCAGCCGCGGCCAGATTCTTCAAAAGAGGAAGACTCGCGCCCGCCGCGCCCCCCATAGCCAGACTTCCCAAAAACTTCCTGCGTGAAAAATCTTTGCTCATAGCAACTCCTTAACAGAAATATCGTGAACTTGATTCACGAGGCCCGGATTCCTCACTGGGTGCTTGCCGGACGAAGCACGACCCCTTGGGCGGGGCAGTCAGCATCTGACGAAGTGAGATGGACGTCAGCAAAATCACCCGTTTCGTCGAACGACCCGAGACCGACTTGGCCGCACGTAAAGGTGTGGTCGGTTACGGAAAAACGCGGCTGCGGTTCATCGTCAACGAAGACTTCGATGGAGCCCGAACTGACCTGGCGCTCGACGCGGACCTTGTGCCAGTTCTGGTCAGGCAGCACGGGCGCCGCTTCGGTGCCCGCGATGCGGCGGCGGGGAGCGCCGTCCACGAGGAAAATCCCGTTGTGAACCGGTTGTTTGGCGCCGGGGTCAACGGATAGGTGCGTGTAATAGAAGTGCAACGTGTCCACGTAATTGAATACCATGAGCATGGAACCGCCCGCGCGCCGCACCCGCGCCTGCAAGGTGAAACTCCCTACGCTGACACCTTTTAGTAACGCGAATTGCATGGGGCGGCGCGGAACCAACGGCTCGCGGTTCCGCAACATGTGCAGGAAGTGCAACAGACCTTCGCTCCCGATGACCCAGTCCTCAGAGTAAGGGAGTTGCCAAGCGTCGAGTTTGCCAGAAGAGAAGTCGTCATGAAAAGTAATGGAGCGGAGTACAGGCCTGGCATCGAGGGACGTCATGAAAACGCCCAAAGATGCGGCAGACAGGAAAAGAAGCACGAGCAGGACGCTCTTGTGTGCAGGATACATTTGAGCCTCGGAAGCCAGAGGAGCCAAATAGAGATTATAGGGCCTTTCGGCTTGCGCCAAAGGTTTTTTGCCGAGGGTTTCGCCTTGTGAAATTCGCACAAGGGTGAGGAAATCGGGCAGAGCGAGATCCTTCGCGTAGTTTACCCTGAGCGGGCAGAGCGAGATTCTTCGCTTCGCTCAGAATGACAGCGAAGGACTCAGGATGACAGCGAAAGACTCAGGATGACAGTCATGAAGCGTTTTCCCGCAGCCGGTTTAGCTCCGCCGTTGCAGGGCCTTCCTGCCTATTCCCGTGTCCCGAGCCCCGCCTGGCGGCCTAGCCAAGCCCTACCGGATCACGCGGTCCAGGGCGAGCCGTGCCAGCCAGAAGTCCGGATCGGCGGCGAGCGCCGCCGTGAACTTCCCCGCCGCCAGGTCGCTCCGGTTGTCAAAAAGACTGAGCAAGCCGGAAGCGTAGAGTTCGGCGGTGCCCGGTTTTTCTCCCGGTTTGACTTGCGCGAGCGGATTCAGGACCTTATCTGCCTCTTCCGGCTGTCCCAGCCGGCGCAAGGCCAAGCCGCGATACAGTCTCGAAAGCGCAGTCCCGTCCTTCCCTTCTGCAGCCGCCTGCGTCCAGGCGTCGTGCGCCGCGTCAGCATTACCCGCGGCCTTCAGGGCCTCGCCCAACCAGAAGAGAGCTTCCTCATCGTGCGGTTTGTCAGGCTTGCCGGCGCCCAGGTTACGCGGATATTCGAGCGCCTTGCGGAATGCCGCCACGGCCTCCGCCGGCTTGTTGTCTTCCAGGGCGCGCATTCCCTTTTGGAAGTTCGCCAGCACGTACATCGCGCGCACGCCCACGCCCCCTTCCCACGGCTTGAAGTGGTGGTCGAGCAATAGCGCGATTGCCCCGTCGTACTCCTTCGCCTGGGTCAGCAAAAGTGCACGCCGCACCCGCACCAGGTCCCGGTCAAGAACTGAGGCGGGCGCTTGAGCAAACAACTTCTCGCGACTCCCCGCCTTCCCCAGGCGGAAGTAGATCTCGTCCAGGTCGACATAGAGGCGATAGTCTTCGGGGGCCAGTTTTACGGCCTCTTCGTAAAATCCCGCGGCGCCGGCGAGGTCGTTCTTTACGCGCCAGGCGTAGAGACCGAGATTCCGCATCAGCACGGAGTACTCAAAGCCCTGCCCGAAAGCATCCGACCAATATCGGGCGCCGTCATCATAGCGACCATGCGCGAACAGGTAATTCCCCAGCAGGTACGAGGCATGTGCGTCCAGGGGATGGTCCCGTAGCTCCTCGTCAATGACCCACGCATCTTCCAGGCGATTCGGAAATACCTGGGTGTAAGGCGCCGCCTCGCCTTGCCGCGCATATTGGTCAGCCTGGTCATCTTTCCCTGCTTCGCGCGCATTCGCGGCCAGATAGTAATAAACCACCGGACTAATCGACTGCCCCGGCAGGCGGCTGAGCGCGGAGTGCAAGACGGCTTCCGACGAAGCGACATCACCCAGCGTGCGGTACCACGCCGCGACCTCCAGGTAAGTGTCCGCCGCAGCGGGATAGGGTTTCGCCCAATCTTCCGGTGTGTGGTCCGTAGACTTGGACGCCGTTTTCGCCGCCGCGCTCGCGATCCGCCACTGCTCGGCTCGCGCATAGGGCAACAACGGCATGCGTGGGAGAGCCTGCGCCATAGTCCTCGCCGCCTCTCCGGTGTGGCCCGCCAACCGCTGCGCTGCGGCAAGATCCGTT
Organism: uncultured Acidobacteriota bacterium; assembly: GCA_963722555.1. Classification (GTDB taxonomy): domain Bacteria; phylum Acidobacteriota; class Terriglobia; order UBA7540; family UBA7540; genus Bog-366. The sequence goes on along the minus strand of CAVRNQ010000007.1, from coordinate 2,693,302 downwards.
AAGGTCATGGCATCGTAAGGATTGTAGCTGAGCGCCTGATACAGCAGCGTCGTCGCCTGGTCATACTTCTGCAACCGAATGGCGATTTCTCCCAACTGGGCATAGGCGGGAGCTGCCGCGCCGCCGTAATGGATGGCCGCCCAAAAGGCGTCCTGGGCCAGGGACCAGCGGTGCGCCGCACGATAGATGACCCCCGCAGCGTAGTGTGTTTCCGGATTGACGCCATCGCGCCCCAGCGCGCGGGCGATAAAACCCTCCGCCGACTGGAAGTCTCCGGCACGAAACTGCTGCCACGCCAATTTCAACAAGGCGGGCACATAACCGGGATCGCGCTCCAGCACCGACTGGTAGGTGTCCATCGCGGCGCGCTCCCGGCCGTCCTTTTCCTCTTCTACGCCGCGCAGGTAGAGCTCCTCCACGCTCATCTTCTCGACCGGCTTCCGGGGCAGCGCCGCAGTGTCGGCGGCCGGCACGAAGTCCGGGTTGCCGTCAATCGGATCGGCAGCCGCCCAGTGCAAAAGCCTCTGGCCGTTCGGCCCGTTCACCTCGATTTCGATCTTGGCCTGGGCCGCCCCCAGATCCGGCACCGGCACGCCCACTTTCACGGGAGTCATCGGCGCAAAGGAAACGGGGCCGAGGTCCTTAAGAACCTGCGCCCCCAGCCTTACGTGGACCTTCGCATCCTGGATGGGCACGGTCGGGAAGAGCGAAAACTCCACGTGCTGTGGAATGCCTGGCTCGGCCTTGCGGAAGTGCACGTTCAAGGCCAGCCGGGCATTGGCTTCGACGAAGCCGCCGTCGAGTCCCTGTACGGGATACCAGAACTCCGTGAAGGACTCCACGCGACGCGGTGCGATGAACTCATAGTTCATCTGCGTCTCGTAACGGCCGGCCTGGATTTCGTTGTAAGGTCCGTCGTGATCAGTGAGCAGATCCGTCCAAATCAATCCGTCGTCGGCCACGCCCCACGTCCACGTCTTCTTCCCCAGAACTTCCCGAAAGTCCGCGACGTGCACTACACCGTAATCCGACTTGTGGTAGTAGGCCCCAAAAAAGTCGCGGTGCACGTGGCGGCCGAAAAGTGAAGTCGGCTGGCGAACGTTCTTGCACCAGCTATAGTCCACGCCGTCGTGAACGGGGAACGACCACACCTCGCCCCTCACGTGCGGGTTGGCTTCCCGCATGGGATAGACGAATTGCATGTCCTCGCTTGCCGGAACGGCCGCCGTCGCCCAAAACCAGTAGAGGTTGCTGAGCGGCGTGCCGTTGAAGAGCGTCACCTGTTGTTCCAGCCGCGCCTGCCCCGGGTGCAGCGTCAGCGCCACTTCCCAATGCATCTCCGTGACCTGATCCACATCGCCGACCACCACGGTGGCGCTGCCGTCCGGACTCTGGAAAGTTGTGAAGGCGACCGGCGAGACCGTCACCACCGAGTGCCCGTTGGGAAAATTGAACTCGATGCCACCCGACACCCACGCGCCGCGCAGCGCCACCAGGCCGTACTTCACCACGTTGTTTCGGTAAAACACTTCACGCTTGTTGACTTTGTCATAGAGCGAATAGAGGTGGCCTCCCATCTCGGGCAGAACAATGGCTTTGAGATATTCGTTCTCCAGGAAAACCGCCTGATAACTCTTCGTCTCCAGCCGGTCCGTCAGGTCATCCATCATCGTGTACGGATAGATGCGGCGATGCTCCGCCAGAGCAAACGGGGGGTTGGGGTCGTCCGCGCCCAGCAGGTAGGTCGGAATCTCCAGATTCCCCTGCCACACGCGGACGTTCTCGCTGAAAGCCGGCAACCCACTCCCGAGCAGGATGAAGATCACAATCAAAGTTAGCTTGACAGGTCGCATGAAACAACTCCTGGAGAAGATCTGGATTCACTTGAAGTGCGGGCATCCCGCGATACCCGCGTTACTCTATCTGAAACGGGCATCGGAAGGCAATCCAGACCGTCCTCGGGCCCAAAAATCGCTGACAGGCGCCGGCCGGCTATGGTATTGTGCCCCGACACTCGCGCGAGCTTCGAATTGCGCTGAAGGTGACGGATTTCTCCCTATGGCTTCTAAGCGGCTTCGCTGGTGGATCGTCTGGACCCTCTTCGGCTCTACCGTCATTAACTACATCAGCCGGCAAACCTTCTCGGTGCTGGCGCCGATCATCTCCCAGCAATTGCATCTCAACCACATCCAACTCTCCCGTGTCTTTGGCGTGTTCCAGTTTTCCTACGCTGCCATGTGGTTAATCGGTGGCGTCCTGCTCGACATCATCGGCACCCGCCTGGGACTGGCTTTGGCGGTTATCTGGTGGTCTGGTGTGAGCTTGCTGACCGGCTTCGCGAATTCCTTGTTTTCGTTTGGCGTCTTTCGTTTTCTCCTGGGGATCGGAGAGGGTTGCAACTGGCCCGGGGCGAGCAAAACCGTGGCCGAGTGGTTTCCCGCTAAAGAGCGCGGCGTGGCCGTCGCGATCTTCGATAGCGGCTCGAGTGTGGGCGGCGCGATTGCGACGTGGACCATGGTTGGGGTTGCCCTCCGCTTCGGGTGGCGGTACGCCTTCGTGCTGTCCGGGAGCCTGGGTTTCCTCTGGCTCATTGCCTGGCTTGCTGTTTATCACCCCTTGGACCGCCATCCGCGCGTGAGCACTGAGGAGCGGGCGCTGATCGCGGCGGGCCAAGACACAGACACCACCTCCGCGCAGCGCGGTATTGGACGTTGGCTGAGTCTCTTGAAGCAATCCAATGTTTGGGGAATCCTCCTCGGCCGGTCCCTGACCGACCCCATCTGGTGGTTTTACATTTCCTGGCTGCCGCAGTACTTGAGTGACGCGCGCGGGTTCAGCCTGAAGCAGATCGCGGCCTTCGCCTGGCTCCCCTTTTTGGCTGCGGATATTGGGAATTTTACCGGAGGCTTCGCGTCCGGTTTCCTGATCAAGCGCGGCATGCCCGTGGTGCGCGCCCGTAAATGGGTTTGCGTCGCCAGTTCCTTGCCGATTCTGGCTGGAATCCCCGCCGTCACGACGCACAGCGCCTATTGGGCGCTCGCTCTGATCAGCTTCGCGGTATGGGGTTACGCAAGCTGGTCAACCATGGGCCTGACTTTCCCCTCCGACTTGTTCCCACAAGATGTCGTCGCTTCCGTAACCGGTGTGAGCGGATTCGGTGCAGGCATAGCCGGTGGTCTTTTCACGCTGCTCGTGGGATGGCTGGTCGATAAGTTTTCTTACTACCCGGCGTTCTTCCTCGCGGGCACGATCCCCCTATTGGCCACGGTCAGCGTTCTGCTGTTGATCCACCCGCCGCAACGAAAGGCCGGGTAGTTCCCGTTGCGGCTGAAAGTGCCCCTGCCCTGCCACGCGGCCGCTGGACGCCTGCCTCATCACCTCATTGACTCTCTGCCGTCAACCCCTATAATGCCAAGGCATGACCCAAACGACACCCGGTTCGACTTCCGCTGAATCTCCCCGCCGCTTCCTCATCACCGGCGCAAAAGGCTTCATTGGTGCGTGGATCGTGAAGGAGCTTATGGACCGTGGATACCGGCCCCACGTTTTTGACGTCGATGCTGGATCGGCGCGGCTGGCTGCACTCCTGACTCCCGAGCAACTCTCCATAGTTCAGTTCATCCAGGGTGACATCACGCAAATCCAAGATGTGGAAAGTGCCGTGGTGGAGCATGGCATAACACACTTGCTGCATCTGGCTGGAATCCAGGTACCGGGCTGCGCCGCGGACCCCTTGCGTGGCGCCATGGTGAACGTAATAGGAACCCTCAACGTGTTTGAAGTCGCCCGGCGCCGGCGCGACCTGGTCCAAAGTATTGTTTACGCCAGCTCCGCGGCAGTCTTCGGCCCCGAAGACGCCTACGGCGGCGCTACAGTCCCCGAAGGCGCGCCCCTTCTGCCCGGAACCCACTACGGTGTTTTCAAACAATGCAACGAGGGAAACGCCCGCATTTACTTTCTGAATGACGGCATCACGAGTGCGGGGATTCGCCCCTGGGCCGTTTACGGCGTAGGGCGCGACCAGGGGATCACATCCGGCCCGACCAAGGCTATTAAAGCCGCGGTAGTTGGCCGGCCCTATACAATTCGATTCACTGGCAGCGTCGATTTGCAGTATGTGCGCGACACTTCGCGCATCTTTGTCCGCTGCGCGGAAGCTGCCCTCGCCGGGGCCAAGGTCTATACGCCGCGCGGCAGCGTGGTCCGCGTGCCGGAGTTCCTCGCCACGCTGGAACAAGTTTTGCCACAGGCCCGCACGCTCATCAAGGCAGAGGGCAAACCTCTGCCCATCGCCGCCGACCTTGACGATAGCGCCCTGCAGCGCGATTTGGGAGGCGTCCCGCGCACTCCGCTGGAAGAAGGTATTCGCGAAACCGCTGCCATCTTCGAACGGCTGCGGGGTGCGGGAACACTCGACACGCAGGACCTGAATACCTAAGGGAGACACGAACGGGGATCCATCGCCGCCGCGCGGATGCTTCCTGCGGCCGTTCGAGCGCAAGGTATCTCCGCTCAATCTTCCCGACCTGCGATATGATGAAGTCTGAGCGGCCTTCCTGGAAGGCCGCTGCCTTATTGCCCACGATGAGAATTTCATAGCCTGTTACTTTCGAATTCGGAGCTTCACTTATGCCTACAAGGGATGCCAACGGGAATTTGGATCATCATCCTCCGCTGTTTTCGGCTGGGAATACCCTGCCCTTTGTTCTGGTGACGGCGCTGTTCCTGTTTTGGGGTATCCCCAGCAACATGAATGACATTCTGATCAAGCAGTTCATGAAGTCGTTCGAGATTACTCGCCTCAAAGCGGGATTGATCCAGTCAGCTTTCTACATGGGGTATTTCGTTTTGGCCGTACCCGCCGCGCTGGTAATGCGCAGATACGGGTACAAGACGGGGCTGGTGATTGGTTTGTTCCTCTACAGCGCCGGGACCTTTCTGTTTTGGCCGGCCGCCATTGTACGGCAATATGGATTTTTCCTTTTCGCCCTGTTCGTCATCGCCAGCGGCGCCTCCTTTCTGGAGACGGGAGCCAACTCGTTTATCGCCTTGCTGGGCGATCCCCGAAATTCCGAGCGGCGGCTCAACTTCTCGCAAGCCTTTAATCCCGTGGGAGCCGTGACCGGCGTCCTGGTGGGGACCGTCTTCATTTTCTCCGGGGTCGAACTGAACAAGCAACAGGTCGCCGCCCTCAAAGTTGCCGGCACCTACGAGGCATACCTGCGTAGCGAGACTCTACGCGTGGTCACCCCCTACCTTGTTCTGGGGACGATCATTTTCATCTGGGCGCTGCTCATCCTGCGGACGCGATTCCCCAAGGTGGCCGAAGAAGCTGAACCGGCGGGCGGCCGCTCGCACGGCAGGGCCCGCGACCTTATTCATTACCCGCATTTTGTGCGCGGGGTCATTGCCCAATTCCTGTATGTGGGAGCTCAGGTCGGAACCTGGAGTTACTACATCCAGTACATCCAGGACTACACCCATCAGCCGGAGAAAATCGCCGGCTATCTTCTCACCGGGACGCTCGTGGCGTTCGGCGTAGGAAGGTTCACCGCCACCTACTTGATGAAGTTCGTCCAGCCCACGCGCCTCATGGGAATCTATGGGATCATCAATGTGGCGCTCGCTGGCCTGGCAGTTCTGTTCCCGGGCTGGCTCGGAGTGGGCGCTGTGTTCATGACCAGTTTCTTCATGTCACTCATGTTTCCCACCATCTTTGCCCTGGGCATCAAACAACTGGGCGCCAACACCAAGGTCGGCGGTTCCATCATCATCATGGCGATTATCGGCGGGGCTTGCGCGCCACCGGCCATGGCGGGCATTTACCAGCTCACCCACAGCATGGCTCTTGCCATGCTCGTCCCGCTGGCGTGCTACGCCTTTATCACCCACTACGCCTTTTATGGATCACGCGTGCGAGTTCCCGCGGGTGCAGGCGTCGTCCAACCGGCAGAACAGAGCGTGCTCTAGGACGCGATGGGAGCGGACAATTGAACCCCAGGAAGGGTCCGTCAATCTCGTGTAGTGCGTCGCAGGTAATAGTACTTGTAGCGCCGCCCTTTAGGGCGGCACCTGCCGGGCTAAAGCCCGGCGCTACAACGTAAACCCGCTCGCATCAAATGCACCATGAATTGCGACGCGCTGCACAAGCAGCGATATCAGGGAGCACAGAAGCATCCCCGCGATCTGACCAAAGGCAAACTGATGGCCATGGAGCCCAGAGAACTTTCGGAAGTCGCCGTCGCGGTGCGGCCTGACAAAGACAACGTGGCCGTAGTGACGGCGGATTTCATCGAGAAAGGCACCCGTCTGACACACGCCGGCCAAGTCATAACCGTTTCAGGCCGTGCCCTGCTGGGCCAAAGCTTCGCGATCAAAGCGATTCCCCGTGGCCAGCCTTACATCACGCTGGGCGATCCCATCGGGCTCGCGTCCCGCTCCGTCCGGCCCGGCGAGCCAATCGACGCAACCAACCTGCATTCCCGCCTGCCCCGATTGGCGGTCAGGTACCGCGACAACCCCACACCGACCCGCCTTGATCCGGAACTTTCGTCCCTGACCTTTGACGGTTTCGTTCGCCCAGACGGAGCCGTCGGCGCTCGGAACCTGGTCGCTGTGGTTACCTCGGGGATGTGTTCCTCCAGCGAAGTCCGCGAAATTGCCACGCGCGCCAGGCGCGAAATCTATTCGCGTGGGAAGTTCCCCAACGTGGATGGGGTCGTGCCCATCGTTCACGAATCCGGCTGCGGAATGCCCGATGGCCGCGCCGTCGAAATTCTGAATGGATTGCTCGCGAATACCCTGCGCCATCCCAATTTGGGCGCTGCCGTTTACATTGACCTGGGTTGCGGCAAGACGTGCGTGGAATGCTCCGGACCTATATTTCATGCTGCCGTTACGGACTACCACCGACGCGTCGTGAACCTGACTGTCCAGCAAGAGGGTGGTAGCGAGAGCACCGTGGAACGCGGGCTGAACGCCGTGGAGAAGTTGCTCCATTACGCCAATCAGTTTCAGCGCCAGCCGGTGTCCATTTCAAAACTCATCGTGGGGACCGAGTGCGGTGGATCGGATCGCTGGTCCGGCGTTACAGCCAATCCCGCTGTCGGTGTGGCCGCGGACATGTTTGTGAAAGCCGGCGCGGCTGTCTTCCTTCCCGAGATCCCGGAGTTGCAGGGCGCCGCCATGCTTGACCTAGTCCGGCGCGCACGCACGCGCTCGGTGGGCCGCAAGTTGATGGGTGCACTTAAACGGTATGAGGCCTATGCGCGGAAATCCGGCGCCGACTTCCGCGATAACCCATCGCCGGGCAACATCAAGGGCGGGCTCTATAACATTTATCTGAAATCCAGCGGCGTCAAAGCCAAGGGCGGAACCTCTATTGTCGAAGATTTAATCGAGTACGGCGAGTGGCTGGGCGATCGTAAGGGCCTCTATGTGCTCTACGCTCCCGGTTACGATCAGGTCTGCACTCCCGCCCTCTTCCTCAGTGGAGCGCAGGTGGCGCTCTTCACCACCGGCCGCGGGACGGGCATCGGCTGCGCTCTGGGCCCCGTTATGAAAATTGGCAGCAATCCGCATCTGGCGCGGTCCTACCGCGATCTTGATATCAACGCCGGTACGATCCTGGAGCAAACGGAAACTATCGAAGAGGTCGGCCGAAAGATCTTCCAGGAAACGCTGGAGGTTGCCTCCGGCCGCAAGTTCACTCGTGCCGAACAGACCGGCTTTCATCACGAATTCAAGATTTGGGAATCGCTCTGGCCCACCATCTGATCGAAGGATGCCGGAATTCTGCGGGCCCAATTCCCTCTAGCTGCAGATAGCTCACGCAGGGTATGATGGTGGTGATGGAAGGAATCCTGTTTTTTGTCCTGTTCCTGGTCCTGTGGTTTGTGGTCCTGCCTCGCATCCCGGGGATCTCTCGCTTCACCTGAGCACCACGCGCGGCTTCCCCGTCGGGGAAAAAAGAGCAAGCAGGCTGTGGGATTGAACCCAAAGAATAGCCCTTTCTGTTTATACCCATTTTTGAATATGCCTGCCCGCAGTGCAGCCGTTGGAAAGAGGTTGAGCAACCTGCCGCCGGTGGACGAGTCAACGCATGTCCGACACTGCCTCCAACCTATTCCCGTTCGACTTGAATCCCCAATTCGCGCAACTTTTCTTGCAGGCTCTGGCGGTGCAGGCCAATGGCGGCAGCCGTACGGGTGATATTGCCACCGTGTTCGTGAAGCTTACCCTTGATATACGTAATTTCAAACTGTCGCCGAGCCTCTCGGTAGTCGCCGATAGCCAGGCACGCCACGTCCCCGGAAAGTCCTTGCCTGGCCGCACCTTCTATCCCAAAATCCCCTGGGAAATCCTCAGGACCCAACGTGTCGCGGCGGCTCATCACGATAGCACTCTCCAGCGCATTCTTCAGCTCGCGGACATTGCCCCTCCATTCCCCCGCCCTCAGAAGTTCCATCGCTTCCCTGGAGACCGCGACCGACGGCCGCCCGTGCTTTTCGCCGAGCATTCGGCTGAACTGCCCGGCCAAAAGGGGAATGTCTTCCCGGTGTTCCCTCAGCGCCGGCAGCCGCAATAACACCACCCGCAGGCGGTAATAGAGGTCTTCACGAAAGGTTTGTTGGGCGATTGCGGCAGCCAGGTCTTTATTGGTGGCGCTCATAATCCGCACGTCCACTTCGACCGACGCGGTTCCGCCCAGTCTCTCAACCCTGCGTGTCTCCAGGACGCGCAGTAGTTTCGCCTGCGTAGCGAGCGACATGTCCCCCACTTCATCCAGAAAGAGTGTGCCCCCGTGCGCAAGCTCGAACTTGCCGCGCTTCATCGAAGTCGCGCCGGTAAATGCTCCCTTTTCGTACCCGAACAACTCACTCTCGATCAAATGCTCGGGGAGCGCGGCGCAGTTCAAGGCTACAAACGGCCCCCGACCGCGATTGCTGCGCCGGTGGACTTCTGTGGCCAACAATTCTTTGCCCGTCCCGCTTTCTCCCTCAATCAGCACGGTGACTTCCGCCTGTGCGACCCGGTCCGCCAAATCAAAGAGTTCTCGCATCACCTTGCTGGACCCGATCATGGCGCCGAATTCACCTTCCGATACCAATTGGCGCTTCAAGCGCACGTTTTCTTCCTTCAGCACCGAGTGTTCAAGGGCGCGCTCGACCACCAGGCGAAGTTCATCGATTTCGAAGGGTTTCGGCAGATAGTCGTATGCGCCGCTTTTCATCGCCTCCACCGCGATCTTTTCCGACCCATAGGCGGTAATCATGATCACCACGGGGCTGCCGGCTTGAGCTTTCAGTTCACGGAGATAATCCAGACCGCTCTCTTCCGGCATTTCGATATCCAGCAGGAGTAAGTCGGGATTCTCCGCGGCTACAATCGCGCGGGCGGCAGAAATCCTCTCCGCCTCCAGGACCCGATAGCTCTGCTCCAGCGCGCGGCGCATGCCGTAGCGGGCCGTCTGGTCATCATCAACAATCAGAAGGGTGGGGGACCCACGTTTCTGCAGCGGAGATTCCGGGTGGTTCATAGGCTTGTGCGAGGGATTGCAGCAGATGATCCACCGCTCGCCTCGTCTCCAGGGGTTCCGTACGAATCTCGGGAATGCATGCCTCTCATCTAAACTGCCGGTACCAGCGACCTGGCCACCCGGAAGCGTACAACAAATCGCGCCCCCGGGTGCACCGAAGTCGCATGCCCCGTCCGAACAGGGCTCTCACAATCCACGGAGCCACCAATCTCATCCAGGCGTCGCTTGACAATGGCCAGGCCCAGCCCCGTACCCCCGGAACGTGTGGTGAAGAAGGGTTGGAAAATCTTGTCCAACTTATCCCTGGGGACGCCCAGGCCCTGATCTTCTACACAGAACTCGACCCAACCCAAGTGGGACTGCGGGCGCACAATACGAATCCGAATCGTGCTTCCCTCTCCGCTCGCCTCCAAAGCATTCACCACCAGATTCGAAATGATGTCGTTCGCCGCCTCTTCTCCGCCTTCGACCAGGCATGCCGCTTCAGCGTTCACTTCCAGCGCCACCCGGCGCCGCTCTGCTTCAATCTGGAGTATGCCAACAACCCGGTCAACGATTACTCCCAAGTCCGCAGGGCGGTCGGTGTCTCGGGCAGGCTTGGCGTAGCGGAGGACCTGCGAGATGTTTCTGTTCAAGCGATCGATCTCCTCGACCAGCAGGCGACAGTCGTGCCGCGCGTGCGGCGGAAGAGTCTGATCCTCTTCCAAGAGCTGCCCAAGCGTTTTCATGGCGCTGAGCGGGTTCTTCACATTGTGCGCGATCCGCGTCGCCATCTCGCCCAGAAAGGCCAGTTTGGCTTTCTCCGCCAGTTCACGTTCCAGTTTGACCTTGTCGGCGATGAGCTGGCAGATTTCCAGGGCCCCCGCCAAGCGGTCGGCAAGGATCTCGAGCGCTGCGAGCTGCTCACCTGAAACCTCGGACGCGGTTGGAACAACTTCCAGGAGCGCGATGTTTTCTCCGCCACGAGAAATCGGCACCAAGCGCGTTTTAGTCGGGGTTGACACACCCCGCGTTTCGGGGCGCGCGTGGCCCCGCCAGAGCTTGACCCTCTCCAGACTAAGTTCCCGCGGCACGCGCTCCTCCACCAACGCTTGCAGTGATTCCACATCTCCTGTTTGCTTGGCGTGCTCTTCAATTTCCGTTGCCAGCTTCTGGACCTTCTCGAATTCCGCTACGAACTGCCGGTGCAAGGCGCGATTGATGAGCCGTTTCACAGGCTCAAGGAGGACTACGAGGATGAATATCATCACGGTTTCCGTAACCACCGCAGGCAAGACATCGTGCGCCTCCAGCCACCCGCTCAGTCGGCGCATAAAGCTCAGGTAGATCAGAAATGCAAAGATCGCAGCGACCGAGTAGGCAACATTCCGTTGGACGCGTAGATCCAGGAAGTTGTACCGGAAAATGGAGTAACCCACCAGACCACTGGGAAAAATCGCAGCCAGCAACAACGCGGTGGGGAAATATCCCCCCAGCCCACCCACGGGCGCCAGCGCAGGCGGCAAATAGACGACCGCGAGGCCCACGGCAAGAAACCCCTGCAACCCCGCGAGGTATCCATGAAATCGCGCCAGCGTGGGGTCAACGACTTTGCGATGCCAGTTCAGGTACAAGTTCAACACCGCCGCCACGAGCAAGGCGGCTACAGCCCATAGAACCAATGGTCTTCCAAGCTGCCCGAGGGCCACGAGGGGTTCCACACCGGCGTGGGCGAGCAACCTTCCCACGAACCAGGGAATCCCCATCACGGGCAGATAGAAACACGTCACCAGCAACCTTTGCCACACCCGAATCGAAGCAAAGCTCCTGAAGTATTCCACTTGAACGTGGACCAGGAGCGGGACCGCGGCTATGAAACCGGCCAGAGAAACGACCTGCGAGATTCCCGCAAGAACCGTGGGGCCGGCGCCGTAGTAAAGGCCGAGGTTGAGGGCCAGCAGATTTCCGACGTACCACATGAACAGCGCCGCCATCAAAGAGAAAAGCATCCATTCAAACCGCCGCAGCCGGCGATTTCCCAGAATCAGTACCATGAGGAAGAGATGGACGAGCGTGCCAAAGGTGTACACCACCAACTTAGCGGCTACCAGAGGAGTGAGCTCGTAGGCGACATCCACGCGGAACTCTCAAACGCGGTCAAGTTGTCGAAACACGCTCAGGGCATGAACACGCTATGCGAGGATCATTGTAAGGCAGACAGGAAGCGCACTCAAGGGAGGCCCGCCGCAAACCCATTTGCATCGTTTCGAAACTTGTGCGAATATCTTTGGTCGCGTTCTGACGCGCGAGGTTACTCTTAAAGCCCAAGATGGAGATTAATCCCACCGAACAACCCACCCCCCGCGGCGCCGCACCTGCTCTGCCTCGAGTCATGGTGGCCACCACCGCCATGCTCGCCTTCATCACCTTTTGGCGAGCCGCGGCCATTGTCCTGAACGATCTTGCCTCCTCTGCTTACTACGCCGGCGGAATCGCGGAGCAGGCCGTGGGCAAGTCAGCTCCCTGGTTCATCCTCGGCGTCATGCTGTTTTCCTACGCCGTGCGCGCCATCTACGTCGAAAGCTGCAGCATGTTCGTGCGCGGCGGCGTCTATCGCGTGGTGAAAGAGGCCATGGGCGGAACGCTCGCCAAGTTTTCCGTGTCGGCCCTGATGTTCGATTACATCTTAACGGGGCCCATCAGCGGCGTTTCCGCCGGCCAATATCTGGTCGGATTTCTGAACGACCTCATGCATTATCTGCACCTGGGCATCGTTTTTCCGGTAAACCTGACGGCCGCCGGGTTCGCCATCCTGGTCATCCTCTATTTCTGGTGGGAAAACATCAAGGGAATCCCGGAATCGAGTGAGAAAGCGCTGCGTATTATGCAGCTTACTACCGTAATGGTAGTGCTATTAATTGGTTGGTGTGGATACACGCTTTGGGTAAGAGGGGCACACCTGCCTCCTTTTCCCACGCTGGCGAGCATGCATTTCTCCAATGACGCGCTGGGGTGGCTGAGCCGAAGCAAGCTTCCGCACACCATCGCGCTGCTGGGAATCTTTATCGGCCTCGGGCACTCCATCCTGGCCATGAGCGGGGAGGAATCTCTCGCCCAGGTCTATCGCGAGATTCAGCACCCCAAGCTGCCGAATTTGAAGAAAGCCGGTCTGGTCATCTTCATTTACAGCCTGGTATTCACGTCGTTAGTCTCATTCTTCGCCGTGATGATCATTCCGGATAGCGCGCGCACGAATTTCTTCGATAATCTCATCGGCGGCCTGGCGATGAACGTCGCGGGGCCCCTCACGCTCCGTTTGGTGTTCCATGGCTTCGTCGTCCTGGTCGGCACGCTGATTCTGGCCGGAGGGGTGAACACCGCCATCGTAGGTTCCAACGGGGTTCTCAACCGGGTGTCGGAAGACGGGGTCCTGACTGACTGGTTTCGGCGCCCGCATCCGCGGTTTGGCACATCCTATCGGATCATCGACCTCGTGGTCGGCCTGCAAATCCTGACCATTATCCTGAGCCGGGGGAACCTTTACCTCCTGGGCGGCGCTTACGCCTTTGGTGTGGTCTGGAGTTTCGTCATGAAGGGCCTGGCAGTCCTGGTGCTGCGTTACAAGAACGCCGGCCCGCGCGAGTACCGTGTTCCCCTGAACCTGCACATTGCCGGGCGCGAGATTCCCGTCGGACTTGCCCTCATCACCCTGGTGCTTCTCGGGATCGCCGTGGTGAATCTGCTTACCAAAGAAATCGCCACCATCGCCGGCATCGCCTTTACGATTTTTCTCTTCGGTGTCTTCAGCGTTAGTGAGAAGATCACGCGGGCCCGCCAGGGTGTTCACGAAGAGCTCGACCAGTTCCATCTGGTCCCCGGTGAAGAACTCACCCCCAAGGCGGTGGGCGTTCGCCCGGGCAACGTTCTGGTTCTAGTGCGCGACTATCACACCCTCTACCATCTTGCCTCCGCACTCCGGCGCGTCAACACGGCCCACCAGGACCTCGTGGTGCTGCACATTAGAATCCTGCTGCGGGCCGCCTCCGGTGAGGGTGGACTTGCGCCTGAGCAGCTCTTCAGCGCTACGGAGCAACACCTTTTCACTCGCGCGCTCGCCCTCGCAGAACACGAAGGCAAGAGCGTCCACTTGTCGGTTGCCGCCGCCAATGAGATTTGGGAAGGTATCCTGCGATCCGCGCACTCTCTCGAATCCTCCACGATTGTCCTGGCCCTTTCCGCAAAGATGCCGGTGGCAGAGGAGGCGCGTCGCGCCGGGTCTGCCTGGGAACGGTTGTCCGACCCCAAGCCGCGGCTGGCGCTGGAGATCTTCACACCCGATGGGAGAGAAGAAATCTTCTATCTGGGTCCGCACGCCCCCCACTTGACGCCCAAAGAAATTGATCTGCTCCATAGTCTCTGGTTGCGCTTCAGCACCGCACTGGCGCCCGAAGAGGTGCACCACCACGACATCGTGCACTTCGCGCTGAACGAGTTGCGCGATGAACTCGCGCAGGGCAAGGAGCGGGAAGTTCGCGACCGATTCAAAGAACACCTCGACCAGATCAAACCCGGCCGCACTCCCAACCTCTGAAACGCACCTCGAACCCATGCCAGGGCCTGTCCCCATCGTGCCGATGCAACGGCGGCGACATTAGGCCTGGCGCTCATCGTTGGGCCGGAAGATCTGCGTCAGGATTACCCCAATTGACACCAGGACGATGCCGAGCAGCATGAGGAGATTCAGGAACTCATGCAGAAAAAAGTGCGCGAACAAGGTTGCGGCCAGTGGCGTGAGCGAGGAGAACGCGTAGACTCGCGCTACCGCCATCAGACGCAGCGCCGTAAACATGCAGTAGATGGCGAGCACACCCGAAAGGACTCCACTCGTGAGCAGTGCCGCCAGAGCTCGCCAATTTGTCGTCAGCAGAGCAGGGTTCCGGCCGGCGATCAGCAAACCCACAAGACCCACGGCCACGCTCGTCGAGAACTGCAGGAGAATCGCCGTCGATTGGTGAGCGCCGCGAAGTTGCCCATCCCGCCACAACACCCCGGAGACTCCGTATGCCAGCGCCGTGCCGAATCCCAGCGGGATGGCCCAATACCAAAGCGGCGAGATGGGCTGGCCGGTAGCTTGACCTAGCGAAAGCCCTACCAACCCTGCGAAGATCAACCCGACTCCCACGAGCGCGTAACGGTGAATCCGCTCACGCAGAACCACCCAGGCTATCAACGTCCCCCAGATGACATACGTCTCCTGCACTGGAATCGTGATGGTCACCCCCCCCACCCGAATCGCAAAGTAGTAGAGGAAGAGTCCCGAGGTGGAGATCATGCCAGCGGCCACAAAGGCCAAGATGGCGCGCCGACCCATGTACCGCGGCGAACTCGGCCGCAATTGGTCGAGGGTGCGGTGCTTCCACACTAGAATAATGCCCAGCACCAGACTGGGCAGGCCACGCACCACTGGCCCGATAAGTGGATCAGCGTGAACTATGGCGAGGCGATCGAAAATGTTCGCCGAGGCATAACCCAACACCGTGCCCAACGCCCAGGGCTCTCCGCGGCGGCGCACTTCAAAAGAGGGTGTGGTGTCCATACTTGCCGGGTTCAACCGCTATGCAATCACCGAATCAGGCTCTGCGATTATATCCAGCCGATGGGTTTGGGCAAGGGCAAATCCAGGATGGCGCCACCCTTACCTTTGCCGCTCGCAGCATCGAAACTCCAGCCGGGCAGTCACGACCTCTTGAGAAATCGCCAGGAAGGTGATAAATTCATAGATGTGAGTTAATGACCTTCGGGGCAGGGTGAGGATTTGCGGCCCAAGCAAGCGGTCGCATCTCCAATTCCTGATCGGCGGTAAAGCCCGCGAGGGGAGATTCGATCCGCCCTGGCCATATTTAGGGATGGCCCGAGCGATGAGAATCTGCAACCCCCAGGATCCGGTGAAACTCCGGGGCCGACGGTACAGTCCGGATGAAAGAAGGTCAGGGCCGGTCCTCGTTTACCGGGCACAGATGCCTCCGCAGCCAGCGGAGAGAGTCGCCTGCGAGTGTAGGATTCCGTAGCGTCCGCCCTTTCCGCCTCTGCCCCGCCGTGAGGCAGTTCCCTTGACAACCACCATCGCGCGAGAGTCTTTTTCGCGTTTGCAGATCGTCGCAGCAATTCTCTTGCTCAACATCGCACTGGCCCAGTCCGCCCTGCGCGCCCAAAACTGGAACAGTCACCTCGAAGGACTTATCACCGATCCCAGTGGAGCGGTAATACCTGGAGCACAACTCGAGTTGAAGAACACCGCCACCGGACAAATCCGCCAGACGCAAACCGATCCGCAAGGCTTCTACACGTTCCCGCTTGTGCCAGTGGGCACGTACGACATGAAAGTGGCTGCGTCCGGCTTCGCCACCCGAGTCCTGCACGGCCTGGTTTTAGAGGTCGGGCAGATGCCTCGCATCGACCTCATCCTGCACGTCGCGCGGGAACAGGTTGTGCTGCAGGTGGAGGCGCGACCGCCGCTCGTTGAAACCGCATCCCCGGCCTTGGGCGACGAGATCTCGAATCAGCGCGTCAATTCCCTGCCCCTGAATGGCCGGCAATTTTCGCAGCTTGCGCTGCTCGCAGCCGGCGCCGTCCCGCCCTATCCCAACGGCTCCAGCCAGCAATTCAATACCGCGGCCCTGGGATTGGGCTTCTCGGTAAACGGCCAGCGCTCCGAGCGAAACAATTTTTCACTCGACGGGGTCACCCTCATGGAACCCTTTGCGTACAGCCTGACGGTCAATCCTTCCGTCGATGCCGTCCGCGAGTTCCGCGTGGTAGAGGATTCCTATTCCGCCGAGCAGGGCGTGACCTCTGGTGCGCAGGTCAATATCGCCTCGCGCTCAGGGACCAACCGTTTGTCCGGGACCGCCTACGAGTTCCTGCGTAACAGCACCTTGGACGCCAAGAATTGTTTCGATGACCTGAAGCGGCCAATTCCGCCCTACCGCCAGAATCAGTTCGGTCTCAGCTTGGGCGGACCATTGCGGCGCAATCGCACCTTTTTCTTCGCCAATTATGAAGGCCTGCGAATCCGCCAGAGCCTTACGAATACAACCCTGCTGCCCACAGATGCGATGCGACGCGGCGACTTCAGCGGCACGAATCCGCTCACCGGCCAGCCGTTTCCGGCTATTCTCGATCCTGCCACCGGCCAGCCGTTTCCGGGGAACCGGATTCCGGAATCCGCCCTCGATCCGCTCTCGCGCGCGATCCTGGCACGCGAACCGCTTCCCAACCTGCCCAACGCTTCGGCAGGTGAGAACAACACCCTCAACATCGGGTCGCGCCGCGTGAACATGGACCAGTTCCTGGTGCGCCTCGATCATCAGTTGAGTCCCCGCCATCAACTTTTTGGGCGATTCCTGCTCTTCAATGGCGCACAGCTTTTTCCCTTCGTGCCCAACAGCTTCGCTCAAAACCCTTCCGCGCCGCCGGGTTTCGGCACCAACAAGAACGATACGGGAAGGAACCTCGCGCTCGGGCTAACTTCCGTTTTTCGTCCCACGCTCGTCAACGACTTGCGCTTCGGATACGCGTATTACTTCGGCACAAAAGAGGCACAGAATATCCACAGTGGTTTTCTCGCCTCTTTGGGCATCGCGCGCGCCTCCGGCGCGACCAACGACGGGATTCCCGCTATCAACGTGCCGGGCTATGCCGACCTGGGCGACAGCGACATCTTTCAGCCGCAGATTCGCAAGAACCACACGTTCCAGTTCACCGACAATCTGGTTTGGGTAAAAGGGCGGCACACATGGAGATTCGGCGCGGACGTGCGCCGCTACCGGCTGTTTTATCTCGTGGAGGATTTCGGCCAGGGGGTATTCTCGTTCAGCGACGGCTTGGGGTCAGTCTCGGGCACAGCATTTTCCGACTTCCTTCTGGGACGGCCCTTCCTGTCCTTTGCGCAGGTCGGTAATTCCGGAGGCAACGATCGCCTGGACTATTTCGGAGCGTATTTCGCGGACGAATTCCACGCCTCGCGCCGCTTGACACTCAGCTATGGCCTGCGCGAAGAGTTTTACTCACCGCCGGTCAATGCGGACGGACGCGGTTCCATCCTCGACCCCACGGACGCGGCGCGGTTCATTATTCGCAACGACCGCGGCCAGGCGCAGGCGCTCCTCGCCAATCCGTTCACTGAAAGTCTGCAGTTGCATTATAGCTTGCAGTTTCTCACCTCGCAGCAAGCGGACCTGCCGGCTTCGCTGATTCGGCCGGATTGGTCAGGCTGGGCGCCGCGCCTCGGCTTTGCCTATGACCTTTCCGGAAACAGCAAGCGCGCACTGCGCGGCGGCTTAGGCATCTTCAATTCACTCGGCGAACTCGATTATGCTTCGGAGACGCGGCTGAGCGCTCCCCTCACCGAGTTTCTCTTTGGACTCGACTTGTGCCGATTCTACGGGCCGAGCGCCTGCGGGCAGTCGTTTGCTCCGGCCATCCTGAGCTACGGGCTTGCTTATCAACTTGGAAATTCGCCGCCGGTGGCTATTTCTTCTCCTCCCAACATCCGCAACGGCTACGTTTACGAATGGAGTCTTTCTTACGAGCACGAGGTCTCGCCCAACACCGTGCTTTCATTGAGCTATACGGGGTCCGAAGGGCACAAATTGCCACGCCGGGGTCTTCAGAATCAGGGGATCCCGAACCTGCCGGGAGAACGACGAGGTTACCACCCACAACCTGGTTCCAATCAGTTCGTGCGTGCGACGGATGTTAACTCAAACTACAACGCGCTGGTCGCTCGCTTGGAACGCCGCGTTTCCGCAGGTCTTTCCTTCGCAGCCGGGTATACTTACGGCAAGTCCCTGGACACCGCTTCGGGCCTGAATGGCACCAACCAACCGCAGGACAATTACAACCTGCGGGCCGAGCACGGCCTCTCCGACTTTGACATGAGGCAACGCTTTACTCTTTCGAGCACCTGGCAGTTGCCTTTTGGCTCGGGCCGCCGTTGGGCAAGGCAAGGCGGGGCTCGCCGCATCCTGGGCCAATGGCAACTTGCAAACATCCTCACATTGCAGACCGGCCAGCCTCTCTCCGCCGTCCTGCCCACGGCGCTGAGCGGGACGCAATCGAACGGGACCGATCGCCCTGACCTGATTGCTGACCCGAACTTGCAGGGCAGCCAGCGCAACCCCAATCACTGGCTTACTGTCAGCGCCTTCGCCACCCCTCCGGTCTTCTACGATGCGCAGGGCGCGTACAGCATCCCCGGCAACGAGGGCCGCAACGTCATCGCCGCTCCGGGTTTGGGAAGCTGGGACGCAAGTCTGGAACGCCACTTCCACCTCAGCGAGCGCCTGAGCACAGTCTTCCGCACCGACTTCTTCAACCTTACGAATCACCCGAATTTCGACCGCCCCGGCCTGATCTTTGGGACGTCGAATTTTGGAAAAATCAGTTCGGCGGAAAACTCGCGGCAAATCCAGTTCTCGCTCCGTCTGAACTGGTGAGCACATCCTCGCAGCGGACCGGAAAGAAATCCCACCTGCCTTCGGACGCCAAATCTGCTTTAGGGCAAGAGATAATTCTGGAGGGCAGCAGCCTTCCCGGAAGAATGAAGGCGAAGGCCACTGCCGGAACGCAGCGGACACCAAGTTGCGGCAATAGATCGCGACTTCATCAGTGCCGCAGGCGATCAGGCCTGAGTGTCGGGCTGCGCGGCGGACTTCTCAAAAGCCGCGATGGCTTCCTCTTCACTACTGTAAATCTCAAAAGCCTGCAATAAGCGATGAGTAACTAGTATGTTGTGAACGAGACGAGGGACTTTGTAGAGGTTCAGCCGGCCGCCCTGTTTCACGGAGTAGATGACTCCCTCGACCAACATGCCGATCCCCGTGCTGTCGATCCGTGTCACTTGGTCGAGGTTCAGCGATACCCTCTTGTGGTTATGGTCAATAAGATCATGGATCATCCTCCGCACGCTGTCCACTTCCTCCCCCGCCACGACTCTACCACCTAATTCCAAGATCACGACTCCCTGGATCTCCCGAGCATTAATGGTGAGCTGCATAGGTGAATCTCCTTCCGTTGCGCGCATCTTAGGACGCCAGACCGTTTAAGTCAACCCACAAAAGGGGTTAGCCATACAGACGGCAAAACTGCTACACCTGTACCCTTTGCACCATTTTTGTGCAACCTCACGCTTTGAGCGCGAGTGCGCCATCGGGTTGGCTGTGCGGGCGAGGGCGCTACAATGCTGAGTAACTTCACTCTGCCCTACGGCGTTACTCGCGATCAATCCCAGCAAGTGCTATGCCTGCACAAACCTCCTCGAAGGGGAGTTCCGGGGGGTCAGGAGGTTGCACTTCAACGAATAGGCCGTAATACGGCCAGGTGGAGCCCGCGATTCCGCGGAGGAACGACAGTCCGGTGTGCCGGCGGACGATCCTGTGGTTCTGGGTTAGAGGCCATCACTGCCCCCGTGTTCTGCCTTGCGGGACATGCCCGTTGAGAGTATTTCAACAGGGCGGGACCGATGTTAAACTCTCCTGCCGCGGTGTAATGCCCCGGGCGCATAACTCTGCGCCTGTATCCCCTCTGCCGGTCATTGACACGGTCATGTGTTTATGAGATTAGTACATTAAGATGAGCTTAGAAGAAGCGAGTAAGCACCTCGATCTTGCCCGCGAGCAGTTTGACGCAGCCTGCACCGACTGGTGGGAGCCCGCAGACGCCGGGTCATGTGTTTCCAACGTATTCTACGCGTACGAGAACCTTGTAGTGGCGGTTGCAGAGTCCCATAATCTGCGGTGGAAAAAAAATCATTACGACAAGGCTGCCTTGGCCACGGAGCTTCATAAGCAGAAGATACTAAGCAAGGACCTTGGCGACGAGATTCTGCGCCTGAACAATCTACGAAAGGATGTGCATTATGGGGAACCAGGATTCGAGCTCGGCGAGGAAGACCTAGAAAGCCTAGTGAGTGATCTGGAGGGTATTGTGAACGAGGTGGAATCCATGATCAGCAGGATGGTACAGGCGGCAGATAATGAGTGAGGGGACAACACCAAGTCCAAACGCACTTCATGATGTTGCTGAAAATCTGCGGCAGACTTTGGGGGAAGGCATCGCGATCGTGCTGGTCGGTTCGGCAGCGAGGGGAGTTTGGACCGAGGCAAGCGACATAGACCTGCTTCTAATAGGAAATGACCGTCCTAGAATCGTAAGGAATTTCCCCGGCTATCACATCCAATCTGCCAGTGAAGCAGAGTTTCTGGGCGGCCTAGGCGCTGGAAAGGATTTCGAGGCTTGGTGCGTGCGACATGGCGTGCCCCTTTATGACGGCGGCATCTGGGCCAGAATCAAGGCTTCCCCAGCGTCGGCCACGTGGCCGAATCCGAAACTCAAGGTTATCCACGGCGCTCATCGGCTGTTTATGGCTATGAGATTATTGAAAACGGGTGATGAAACTGCCGCCACAGAGGAGATGCTCTACGCTTTGGGTCACGTCGCTCGAGGCATTTTGCTCAAGGCAGGTATGTTCCCGCTCTCTAGACCAGAACTAGCAAATCAGGTCCGCGATGCAGGCTACCCGCATCTGGCCGACATTCATGAACGGTTGCGAAAAGCCGAAGGCATCTCGGTGCGCGTTATGGGGATGGCGCTACGCTACTCCAAGAAACTTCTTTGCCATTTGGATGCAGAGACCTACCGAGACTGCGCTCAGGAATACCGACACAAGAGAAGGATGAAAGATGCCCGCCGGTTGTCACACTGAGGGGCGACGACCACAGCGGGTAGTCATCACGGTCAGCGACTTTCTGACCGTGGGGTTTTCTCACGTGCCACAAAGGGAAAGCCCTCGGTCATAACACCGGTGACCGTGGCTACCCCCCACCCGCTTAGGTATTTCGGTACCGCTTAGTTTTTGCCTGTTTTTCTAATGTTTTCTCTACGATTTTAATGCTCGCTGCAATTTCTTTAATTGAGTCCTCATTCACTATATTCTTGACGTTCTCTGCAATTTCTTGAAGTGAGTCTCCAATCGTGGTCTCGCCGAGCCACATTTTGCCCATTAGAGACTTAATATCGAAACGCACTTCGCAGGTCTCATGCTTTTGCGGGTTATCCCAGTCATAGCTTACGTTGGCGGTGAACTCATCAGGCATTAACGATTCGACAGCGCCAGGGAATGAATCCCAGAACGTGCGCCATTCGTAACCAGGAGCCATGATCTTAAAAGTTTTTTCTTTAACAGGATCAAACTTACTTGGTCGATACCGTTTAAGCGGAGGTGAAAAATCCAGCCTCACATTGAAAGCCGCCGAATGGCCATAGTTTTTGATAACAAAATCATAAGACCGCGTGCTCGTCTTATTATGCTCAAAGTAGCAGACAACCTTTGGCTTTGCTTGCTCTTCTCGCGATAATCTCATTTCACGGATACCTTTTTCTGAAGCCTTCGCCATTGACCATGTCGTACAAGTATAGAAGATCACCACGAGGAGAGTAACGAATTGAAATAGAGGGTTCAGTTGACCGAGAACATCTAGAAACACTTTCATATGACGCACCTTTCTCAACCAAGACGCCTAACGCCACGCGCCCCAGCAGGTGGCCGAGCATGTAGCGCAGCACGGCCTTTGGCCGCAGCCAGCACTATCACGGGGGTCTCTGGTGGGGAGAGTCACCTCACACCTGCATTGAGCTTGGCCTGCCGTGCGGCTCGGGCGGGGAAATACACCGCTTTGATCTGTCCACCGCGGAGAACAGACTCGGTGGTTTGCCACATTTCTGTCCTCAATTTGAAGGCCAATTCCATGAAGGCTGGGGAAGGGATTTTGTTTTCCGTGCCCCTTATTTCATCAATTACGGTGTCCATGACCATGTCGATGGCTGCGACGCCCTCCATTAGACCTTCGGCGAAATGAACGCGCTCCATCGCCTCCACAGCCCTTCCTGCTAGGTCGCCCGCCGCTGTGAGCCTTGCCCGCAGCGTATTATTTTCCCTGATTTGATCGTTGAGAGCGGAGTTCAGAGCTGAAGTCTTCTTTAGAAGCTCAGGACTCTGCCACTCTTTCAGAGTGCCCAACTCATGTTCGAGTTGTCCGATTTTTTCCCTGAGGGTCTCAATGGTCGCGTCCTTTGCCCCAAGCTCGTGACCAAGAATATGCCTAAGATAGAAGCCACCAACGATGATCGTCGCAATTATGAGCAGATTCGAAGTGAAGATCGCCGTTTGCATGGGTCATCTCCTGGGTTGAACTGACCGCAATCTAACATGGCCGACATCGGCAATCGCTGGGAATTAAGCTGGGAGCAGGTAGCGCGGAGTTGGGCGCGCAACGCCCTACTCCGCGGATCTAAACACGACAAACAGCCACAGGTTTATTAATATTCACGATTAAAAAGCCGCGGAGTAATCCCGCTCGAAGTGGGACAACTCCGCGGTACCTGCTTCGCGCCAAAGGCAAGGCCCCGGATGTCATCGCCGGTATTCTCCGCGTCAGTCCTGCGACAGTGTACCGGGCGCCTGCGGCTTGCCGCGCCTTAAAAGCTCAGGTGGAGGCCTTTTCCTGCTGGCGCTTCATCATCTTCTGCACTGGCCCCAAGTCCAGTTCCAACTCTTTCTCAGCGGCTTCTAGCTTTTCAAGCTCTGCTCCGGCGTAAAGCCTCGTGATGCGCGGCTCATTTGGTTCTGGTCCCCATCGCGCATCATAAGGCCCCATGAAAATGTCATCCGGCAGTCTCTTGGCCGCATATGGGTTCTCGTACACTAGTGCGCGAAGCGCTGTCCGCTGATACGCTTCTTTCTCAGAACGCTGAAATTCGAAAGTTTCTTCCCAAGATAACCGCCGATCTTCGGCGCGCTCCTTTCTCGCCAATGCGATGTGAAATTCTTTCTCACCCACCGCCAGCTTCTCGAGAGCAATCACAGCGCTGATTCTGGTGTTGGTGGGATTTTTCGTTCGTGGGTTTATCAGCTTGCCGCCCTCCGAAAAAACCTGGCTGTGCGGGCCATTTACCACTCCCCTCTCAAAATCTATAGGAACGCGATAGCTTACGTTGCCCAGCATGGCCCCGAGGACGATGAAGGGCGTGGAGATGTCAATCAAGTTCAGATTGCGATTGTAAAGAACCAAAGAGCAGCTTTCGCCCGCATACTCCCGGAACTTTTTAGACGCCTCGTCGATCTTCTTTCGAATCCCGATGTAGGGGTCGTAGGACCCACCTTTCCCTTCGCCAAAGCAGGTGGGATCTTCGGCGAACTCCTTCACTTCGAACCAGAGGATCTGGTCCTTAAAATGAAGTCGATAGTCAACTCGTCTGTTTTTCCCCGGAACGATTGGTTCATGGTCCGGCACACCCAATTTCTGCTCAGCCATGTAATCTTCGAAAAGCACCTCTGATACGTTTTGCTTTCTCATAAACGAACGGAGGTCGCTCTTCTCTACACGCCACGCTTTCTGGCTAATACGCGAACCACGCAGCTTTCCGGCTCGTAGCCAGCGATATATAGTCTCGACCCCTAGCTGGAGGGTTTCCGCTACCTGCTCGGGTGTTAGGTAAACCTCATCTATATCATGCATACACGACTATTATAGTCTATAGTTGTACAAAAGCAACTACAATTTTACGATTATTCTCTTATCGAACGTAACGCCCTTATGTTGCGGAACCATTCCGCCACTTGGTCGTGTAGTCGGCAAACCGGATAAATGGCCCATTACGTTCAGATCCCCCGATAAGGGGTTCGAGGAAATAGCTCCTCGGTAGTCGCCAAGGGTTTAGGAACGCGTTCTCAGGCCAAAGCCTGCCGACTTGGTCATGTAACGGCCTTACACTATAAGTGAGCCCAAAGCATTCCTTTTCGGCCCGCGTGAGCCGATTCGCAGTAAACAGTGCCCGTGCTTGGATTTAGTTGTGCCGAAACTGGTGTATCGGGCCATTCGGCCCACTTTACACCTCCGGCGAAACGCCTCCCAGTTTTGCAGGGGCTTCCCAGTGCCGTGGATGCGGCAAGTACCGAGCGGCGCGGATCTCCGCATTTGCCTGATTCTACAAATGCAGAGATTCTTCGCGCAGTTTACCCTGAGCGAAATACCGAGATCCTTCGCTTCGCTCAGGATGACAGCGAACGGGCTCAGAATGACAGCAGGGAAGCGTTTTTCCGCAGCCTCTTCAGCCCCGCCGTTACAGGACCTTCCGGAACATTCCCGTGTTTCGCGCCGGGGGCCCCTGCAGGCCGGCCGTTCGGTGCGGGAAGGAAACTACTCTCAAGCCGAAGCGGGTAGGACGTCTGGTGCCCTGAGTCAGAAGTTCGTTGATGAAGTCAGCCCGCGGAGCGGGCGAAAGAACGTAGCCCACGGCGTGAGCCGTGGGTAAGTGCGCCCTCCCTCACCCCCGTCCCCTCTCCCGCCCGCGCGGGAGAGGGGTGCCGAAGGCGGGGTGAGGGCTCTTTCTCCCAGGGCTTGCGAAGCGGTGAAATTATCGCTGGACGAGCAAAAGCAGTTCACGCAAAGGCGCAAAGCCGCGGAAGGCGCAAAGAAAACAAAGCAGTTGTTCTTCGCGAGTTTTCGCGCCTTGGCGTCTTTGCGTGAGATTGTTTATTTCTTCACGGCCTCTTGCGCCCTGGGCTACGATCTTGCGCCCCTGACGGGGCTGGGGAACGGTCACCCGCAAGGGGGGAAACTCTTTCAGCGAACTTCTGACTCAGGACGTCTATTCTTCCAGCGTGGAAAGGTCACCCGTCGCCAATCCCAGTTCCCACGCCTTCAGCACGCGCCGCATGATCTTGCCGCTCCGGGTCTTCGGCAGCTTCTTCCTGAACTCGATCTCGCGCGGTGCAGCATGGGCAGCCAGTTTTTGCCGCACAAACTTCTGGATTTCATCCTTCAGCTCGTCGCTGGGTTCATAACCTTCGCGCAGCGAAAGGAAGGCTTTGATGATATGTCCGCGCATCGCATCCGGCTTTCCGATCACACCCGCTTCCGCGACGGCAGGATGCTCCACTAGGCAGCTTTCCACCTCGAAGGGCCCCACGTTCTCGCCCGCCGTGATGATGAGGTCGTCGATACGTCCCTGGAACCAGAAGTAACCGTCGGGATCCCTATAGGCGCTGTCGCCCGTGACGTACCATCCCGGAATACGGAAGTAACTCTCGTACCGCTCGGGCTGCTTCCAGATAGTCCGCATCATCCCGGGCCAGCCCGGCTTCACGACCAGGTTGCCCATGGTGTTGGGGGGCACTTCCTTTCCATCATCGTCCACGATAGCAGCGCAAACGCCCGGAACCGGTCGTCCCATGGACCCCGGCCGTATGGTCATAGCAGGATAATTCGAAATCAGGATATGCCCTGTTTCAGTCATCCACCAGTTGTCATGGATCCGCCGCCCGTATGTCCTCCAACCCCACCAGACCACTTCGGGGTTCAACGGCTCGCCCACGCTCAGCACGTGCCGCAGGCTGGAGAGGTCGTACTTCTCCGCCACGTCCTCCCCCGTCGCCATCAACATGCGGAACGCCGTGGGCGCGCTGTACCAGATGTTCACCCGGAAGCTCTCGATGGTGTGGTACCAGTCGTCGGCGTTGAACCGCCCGCCCCGGATGAGGTTGGTCATGCCGTTCAGCCAGGGCGAAAAGATGCCGTAAGAGGTTCCGGTTACCCAGCCGGGGTCGGCAGTACACCAATAGACATCGTCCTCGCGCATGTCCAGCACCCACCGGCCAGTGACCAGGTGCCCGATCATCGCCTTTTGCACGTGCAGCACGCCCTTGGGCTTCCCCGTTGAGCCCGACGTGTAATGGATGATCAGCGGGTCATCGAGCGTCAGCCACTCGATTTCGGCTTTCTCTTCCGCCTTGTCCATCAGTGCCTCGTAACTGTATTGCCCTTCCGACAAGTCGCTTGACGAGGCGCCCACCAGAATGATGTGCTTGAGCGCAGGCAAATCGTATTGTGGCACGCGTTCCACAAGTGCCGGCGAGGTCACGAGCGCCACGGCTTCCGCGTTGGCCATGCGATCGCGCACGGCGTCTTCCATGAAAGCCTCGAACAGCGGGCTGGGAATCGCACCAACTTTTATGATGCCGAGGATGGCAATGTAAAGCTCCGGCCGCCTCCCGAGAAACACGAAAACACGATCACCCTTCCCGACGCCCAGCTTCCGCAGGACGTTCGCAAAACGGTTCGACTGCAACGACATGTCCTCAAAAGTGAAACGGGCGGTGTGTTCCTTATCGGTATAGATCAGCGCCAGCTTGTTACGGCGACCGCGCGTCAAGTGCCGGTCGATGGCTTCGTGCGCCATGTTTACCTTGCCCGTCGTCAACCAATCAAATTCCTTGTGCACATCTTCCCAATGGAAGGTTGAGTACAAAGCCTCGTAGTCCGAGAGATGGTGCGCTTGGGGCGCATCCACCGGCTTCAAAACATTGTTCAAGTCCACGGTCGCTTTCGTGACCATATTGGGAACCTCGTCAGGGGATTTTCACTCTGCTATGGGAGTCGCTCGCCAATTCGATTGACTGTCCAACATTCCTCGGATCGCCCCGACACGCTACGCCTACCCCGATGGCAGCGTCCTCATCAGTCGCCCTCGCTTTCATTATTCCCGGTTCCAGGTGTGATTCAATATTCGACTGTAACACCATGACCTGGCACAACTTACTCACAGGTTCGGGAACGAAGCAGCAGTAATAGCAAACTGATTACGGGTGCAGTATAATTGGCCAATTCAGCTTTATGCCCCATAATTCAGTATATCCCCGCCCCCCATCATGGTCAACGCCCCGGATATGGAAGAGCCGCAAGGAGATCGAGGAAAAAGGTACGGGAGCAGCGAAGTCGTTTGCAACGAGAATCCCAACGGCTCGCGTGTAATTCAGGAGATCCGTTTTGCGGGATCGAGTGAAATCATCGTGTTTAACGAGTAGGACCGCCCGATACAATCCCGGAGGCGGAAAGATGGGTCCGGACTACAACGACAGGCTCGCCTGCCCACGCAGGAAAAGCCATATCGCCATGGCTCACGTGCCAAGATAGCTTTTCCCGTGGGCAGCGCGGCGCCGCCACGGTAGAATACAATTGAATGGTACCCATCCCCCTCACCGACCACATCCGGCGGCGCAGCTTCTGGGTATTCACCCTACTCTTAATCGTGGCGAACGTCTGGGCCTTTCTCATCGAGCTCTCGCTCGGACCACAATTGAACCGGTTGGTTCTCTACTATGGGCTGATTCCAGCACGCTATGACCCCCGAGTTGTTTTGGCGCTTCCTGCGGCCCGCACCATTGCCCCGATTTTCGTCTCCATGTTCCTGCATGGCGGCTGGTTGCACTTGCTGGGAAACATGTTGTTTCTTTTCGTCTTCGGGCGCAGCATCGAAGACCGCGTCGGGCACTTCCCGTTCCTGTTCCTCTATCTCGCTTCCGGCGCAGCCGCCGCCCTGGCCCAGATCGTCGTCAACGCGGGTTCTCGGATCCCAACCATCGGCGCGAGTGGCGCCATTGCTGGAGTACTCGGGGCCTATTTCGTGTGCTACCCCCGGGCGCGCATTACCACCCTCATCCCACTCTTCATCATCTTCTGGACCGTTGAACTTCCCGCCCTCCTCCTGCTCGGATACTGGTTCCTGATTCAGTTCCTCGCCGGTTTCCAGACGCTTTCCATCCAAACGGCCACGGGAGGTGGGGTCGCTTGGTGGGCGCACATTGGTGGGTTTGTCACTGGCGCACTGCTGGCGCTCGTCATGCCGCCGCGGCGCCGGGGGCCGGTCATCGAAATCGTATCGTAACGGGCGAGTTTGGAATTTGTTGGTAGGAACTCGCCCCTAAGTCCGGGAAGAACCTCACAGGCGTGCGCATATCCATTCCGCCACCTCGCGCGTTCCCAGTGAGCCTCCCAGGTCGGGCGTGGTGATTCCTTGATGAATCGCCTCCGTCACAACCTTCTCGATGCGCATGGATTCCTCCGGGAAACCCAGGTCCTCCAGCATCATGCCCACCGTGAGGATCGCGGCCAGGGGGTTGGCCACGTTTTTTCGGGCGTATTTCGGCGCTGATCCATGCACGGGCTCGAACATTGAGACGTGCCCCGGGTTCAGGTTTGCAGAAGGCGCCACTCCTAACCCGCCCTGCAGTTGAGCACCCAGGTCACTAATAATGTCCCCGAACATATTGCAGGTGACGATCACCTGGAACTGCGCCGGGTTCTTGACGATCTGCATGGCCAACGCATCGATGTAAAGATGCCGTGACTCGACCTCAGGGTAGCGCTCGCGGACCTCCGCAAACGTCCGCTGCCACAGGCCATGACCGTAAGGGAGCGCGTTGGACTTGTCACTCATGCAGACCTTCGTCAGGCCATGCTGCCGGGCGTACTCAAAGGCGTGAACCAGAATGCGCTCCACCCCTTTGCGAGTGTTGACGTCTTCCTGCACGGCGATCTCGTCCGGCGTGCCGCGCTTGAAGATGCCCCCCATTCCGACATACGCACCCTCGGTGTTCTCTCGGAGGACCACAAAGTTCACATCTTTCTCTGCGCGGTTCTTCAGGGGACACAGCCTCGTGTCCAGAAGCTTTACCGGCCGCTGGTTGACATAGAGGTCAAGCCCAAACCGTATCCCCAGCAGAATGTCCGTTGCGTGCTTCATATCGGGAACACGCGGGTCGCCCATCGCTCCGATGAAAATGGCGTCGAACTCGCGCCGAAACATGTCGAGTGCGCCCTGCGGCAACGTGACTCCCTCGCGCAGAAACTTCTCGGCGCCCCAGTCGAAAGTGCGGAGTTCAAGCGGAAGGCTGCCTGCTGCGATTAGAGTGTGGAGAACGTTGGTCGCCTCGGCCGTCACGTCGATGCCGATTCCGTCTCCGGGAATCAATGCAATGCGTTTCGTCATGCAATTCCTAGTCTCTCGTGCGACTCAGTTCCAGCCCGCGTAGGCAGCAACGCACGTTCGCTCGCCGAGGACGGTATCCCGGATCAGGCTGGCGCCTCCACGGGATCTAGGTTGGCCCTTCTTCCCCGCGCTCGCGTTCCGTCAGATAAACACCCGCCAAAATCAGAACCCCGCCGACCAGGGCCTTGCTAGTCAGCTTCTCGGAAAGCACCCAGATGCCCAGACTGCTCGCGATGACGGGCTGCAGATAGTTGAACGCGGCGACACGCGATGCCGCCAGTCCCGTAAGGGCATAGGTGAACAGAAGGTACGGCACAACCGACCCGCCCAGGATCATGAACACCAGTCCCCACCACGCCTCCAGGCGCAACCCAGCCCAGGGGGTGCCCGCCACTGCACGCGCGCAGAAAGGAGCCATCAGCATCGCGCCTAGCACAAACATGAGGGTATTCAAGGTGAGCGCGTCATACTGGTCAGCCACTTCTTTCATCAGGATTGTATAGACCGCAAAAACAGCGGCGCCCGCGAGCAGGATGAGATCTCCCGCCCATGACTGGCCATTTCCGCTGGTTGCTTTGTCAGCAGTGAGGGTGCCTACCCCAACAAAGGCAACCAACATTCCCGCAATTTTCCAGGTGGTCAGGACTTCCAGGCGAACTAGAACCGCAATGACCAGCACCATCACCGGCCCCAACGCCACAATAAGCCCCGTGTGTGCCACCGTACTGCGCGCCAGGCCCCCAATGAAGAGAAACTGGTTGAGGGTCACGCCGCTCAACGCCGCGACTACCATGAAAGGCCACTTCCGTATCGGCAATCTCAGGCGGCGCACTCTGCCAGTGGCAAGAAAGCAGATGGCGTAGACTACCGCCGTGCCCAGTACGCGGAGTTGGGCCAGCGCGAGAGGGCCAAACCCAGTCAGTGCTTCCTTACCGGCGATGATGTTGCTGGCCCAGCAGACAGTCACCAGCAGCATCACCCAGTGCATGCGGCCGTGGCCAGTGCGGACCGCGCGTTTCCCCGCGGGAAGTGGCGCCGCGCTACTCAAACGCCTCCTTTCGCACTGTTGCCTTCTCGATCCGGTCCAAGTTTGGGCTGAACCCCAGCCCCGCCGTCTGGGGCACGTGAATCGTACCCTGCGCACTCACCGTTACCTCGGGGTCAATGAGGTCCTCGGCCCAATAGCGCTGGCTGGCAGAGACATCCCCCGGCAGAGTGAATCCCGGCAGCGTTGACATGGCGATGTTGTGGGCGCGGCCGATGCCGGACTCCAGCATGCCTCCGCACCACACCGGAATGTTTCGGGCACGGCAGACATCGTGAACCTGCCGCGCTGCCGTGAAACCGCCCACGCGCCCCAGCTTGATATTGATGATCTTGCAGGCGCCTATTTCGACAGCCTTGCGCGCGTCGTCAGCGTTGTGGATCGATTCATCCAGGCAGATGGGTGTGGAGATTTCCCGTTGCAGCCTGGCGTGATCGAGCAGGTCATCCCAACCCAGCGGCTGCTCGATCATCATCAGGTAGAAACGGTCGAATTCCTTCAGGCGCGCGGTATCCGCCAATGAATACGCGCAATTCGCGTCGGCCATCAGCGGGAGGCGCGGAAACCTGGTGCGAATCCGCTCGAGGACCTCGACGTCCCAGCCCGGTTTGACTTTCACTTTGATTCGCTGATAACCGGCCGCCACCTCGCACGCGATCTTCTCCAGCAATTCCTCCACTGAGTTCTGGATACCAATCGAAACGCCACAGGGAATTTCTGCGAGCGTCCCGCCCACAAGCTTTGACAGGGGCAGGTTCTTCTGTTGAGCCTCGATGTGCCACAGTGCGTTCTCCAAGGCCGCCTTTGCCATGTTGTGTCCGCGGATGGGGCGGAAGCAAGGAACCAGCGCGCTGGGAGCCGTCCACTCCTTGCCCAGGGTCCAGGGAATCAGGAAATCGCGCAGGATGTGCCACGCCGTCTCCGGCGTCTCGTGGCTGTAAAACGGCTCTTCGCCGCAGGTCACCTCACCCCAACCGGTGAGACCGTCCGCCTGCACCCGCACCAGAACGATCCGGCGCGTGGTAGTGCGCCCAAAGCTCGTTTCAAAGAAATACACCAACGGGAGTTGCAATTCGCGAAGTTCGATACGTTCAATTTTCATAGGGATCCAGCCGATAGTACGCGGATTTTATGTCGCAAGTGAAGCCTGTCACTGCCAGCTTCCGCACGAAATACTCCTGCAATTGCTCACGCACACGCCTTTGGCAAGCGCGAGCTTTTTCGAGATTTGTCTTAACCAGATTGTCGATGGCCACGGGAACTTCAACCTCACCAGCGGGCTTTTTGCGGGGATTCCGCACGGGCTTGCCCGCTATGGCCAGCTTGACGCGAGGCGACTTCAGCCACCATTCGGCGACCAGGCGGTCACTCGGAAGACCCCGTTGCAGGCGGCTGTCCACCTGGCCATAGCAATCCACCTCATACCTCCGGACGATCGCGCCCAGACGGTTGATATTCAGATTAGCATTCTTGGCCCGCAAGGGGTCGAACGTCCATTCGATGCAATCAATCCCCGACCGCAGTGCCAGACCGCGCTGCGCCAGTTTGAGTGCCTTCCCCAGGCCGCGGTTTTCGTGCCCGCGGACAACGCCGAGTGACAACGAATGAAGATACCGGCGCCTCCCCTGCCACGCCGGCATCGCCGCGACATAGCCCACCACTTCATCCTCGGCTGTGAAGGCTCCCAGAACATGCCCCCCGATCCGGCTGAGGTTGACGAACAATCGCAGGGGATAAAGCTCGTGCTCCGGGTACCCCCAGATCTCCTTTTGGATGCGAAGGCACGCTGTCAGTTCCGCGCGCGTCTGGCACGGCCGAAGGGAGTACCCTAGGGCGTTTCCCGAAATTTGATCTCGTTCCAAATCGACTCCATTTCATCCAGGGAACAATCCTGCAACTTCTTCCCGCGCCTATCGACTTCCTCCTCCATGGCCTGGAAGCGCCGCTGGAATTTCTGGTTGGCTCGCCGTAAACAACTCTCGGGATCCGTGCGCAGGAAGCGCGCCAGATTCGCGACGGCGAAGAGCAGATCGCCCACCTCCTCTTCCACACGCGCGGCAGGACTCGCGGGCTGCACCGCTAACTCCTGGCGTAACTCGCGAACCTCTTCTACCACCTTATCGAGCAGGTCGCCGACATTAGCCCAATCAAATCCCACTTCCGCTGCCCGCACGCCCAGTTCGTAAGCCGCCAATGTGGAAGGCAGGGAAGAAGGAATTCCCTTCAAGCAGGAGTCCTTCTCCCGCTTACCCCCGGAAGCGCGTTCCTGTTCCTTGACGGCAAGCCAGCTCTTGAGCGCCTCCTCCGCGTTTCGGGCCTGCACTTCCCCGAACACATGGGGATGCCTCCTAATCAGTTTCGCATGCACATGTTCAATGACGTCGCCCAAGCCGAATCGCCCCTCTTCCTCGGCAAGGCGTGAGTAGAACACCACCTGGAACAGCAGGTCCCCGAGCTCGTCTTTCAGGCCACCGAAATCGCGCGCGTTGACCGCATCGATAACCTCATAGGCCTCTTCCAGCAAGAGACCTTTTACCGAGTCGTAGTCCTGCTCGCGATCCCACGGACATCCTTGCGGACCTCGCAAGTGCGCCGTCAAGTCGATAAGTTTGCGAAGATTCTCTCCGGCCAGGTTAGCTCCCGTTTCCCCGCAGGCAGCTCGGAATGAGCGACAGCGGATTGTTGTTAGACTGTAATCTATCAAGCCGCGCCAGTTCTCCGCAAGTGCCAGGGATAATCTCCGGCCGTCCCTGCGGGACATCGTTCTGTCAGCCGCACGCATGCGCATCCCTGCGGCGGCCTTGTTGCTTTCGTGGATTGTTGCTAAACTAAGCTATTACCTTCATGGGGTCTAACCTGAGTGATGGGTGGGACCCGCAAGTACTAGTTTGCGAGGATCTGCATGGCGGATGAGAAGGACATACCCTCAGGGTTTAAGGTTGTAGACCGGCGGAGCTTCAATCAAGAGGGTTCGCGGCGCGAGGACATACCCGTCGCGGCGGGGAAACCCGAGCCACCATCCCCCTCTCCGGGAACGCCTGGCCCTCAAACGGTCGAAGAGCCCGAGGAAGAATTCCTGGAGGAAGGTTCCGGGTTCGAGACCCTGGTTTCTTATCTCAGTACGACCGCCATGTTCCAGCTCGGCTTGCTTGCAGGGCCGGGAGGAGAGCGGATTCCTCCCGACATGATGAATGCCCAGCGCACCATCGACCTGCTGCAGGTTTTGCAGGAGAAGACCGTTGGAAATCTGACTCCGCAGGAATCGCGCCTCCTCGACAACGTCCTTTACGAACTGCGGATGACGTTTGTGGAATTGCAGAAGCGGCAGGCACGTAAAGGGCAATGATACTCAAGTTTCTCGGGACAGGAACCTCCACCGGCGTACCTATCCTGACCTGCACTTGCACGGTCTGCAAGTCTCCTGATCCCCATGATCAGCGCACGCGTCCTTCCATTCTGCTGGAGTACGATGGCCGGGTGGTGGTCATCGACACCACCCCGGATCTTCGGGCTCAGGCGTTGCGCGAGGGTTTGACCCGTCTCGATGCCGTCGTGTTCACACACGCTCACGCCGATCACATTTTGGGCCTTGACGACACTCGCGTGTTCTATTTCAGGCATCAGGTTCCGATTTCCATCTATGCTGACGAGCGTTGCCTGGCAACCATTCGGAGGACCTTCGCCTACATCTTTGACGGCAACTACCCCTACGGCGGCGTCGGCAAGCTCGATCCGCATCTGATCGACGGCCCTTTTGATCTATGGGGGTTGCGCGTAACGCCCGTACCTGTCATGCACGGAAACCTGCCCATCCTGGGGTACCGCTTTCGGGACGTCGCCTATATTACGGACGTTAGTGAGATTCCGGAGACCAGCTTCTCTCTACTGGAAGACCTGGACCTCCTCATTCTCGACGCCCTTCGGTACAAACCACACCCCACCCACTTGTCGCTCGAGCAGGCTCTGGCCACAGTGGAACGGTTGAAACCGCGGCGCGCGCTCTTCACCCACGTCGCCCACGAACTTGGTCACGAGGCGACCAATGCCCGGCTGCCCTCACACGTGCGGCTGGCTTACGACGGGTTGAAATTGGAGTTATAGCCAGGAACCAATCTCCATGCGCATCATCAGCAACCTCCACGAGGCCTCAGAGCCCTTTCCGGCCAGCGTGGTGACGATTGGGAACTTCGACGGGGTCCACCTGGCACACCAAACCCTGCTCCGCCGCGTCGTAGAAGTGGCGCGGCTGCGCGGCGCCGTGGCCACGGCCGTCACCTTCGAACCCCACCCGATCAAGGTCCTTGCACCCGAGCACGCGCCAAAGCTCCTTACCCCGTTCGAGCGCAAGGCGGAATGGATCGAAGCGACGGGGATCGATCTGCTTGTAGTGCTGCCCTTCACCCGCGAACTCGCCCGCCATTCACCCCAGGAGTTCGTGCGCAGAGTCCTGGTGAACCCGTTGCGGACCATCTCCGTGCACGTCGGCCCAAACTTCCGATTCGGTTATCGCCAATCGGGGGATACCGAAGTGCTGGAGGAACTGGGAGGCCAAGAAGGGTTCCAGGTCGAGGTGCTTCCCATGCTCCGAGTGCGGGGCGAGCGGGTCTCCAGCACGCGCATTCGTGAACTGCTCTCGGAGGGCCTCGTCCACAAGGCCGGTCGGCTTCTGGGGCGGTCGTTCTCCTCCCAAGGGCCGATCGTCGCCGGCCTGGGCGTCGGCCACAAACACACGGTGCCCACCCTCAATCTGGCCCCCGTGGAAGAACAACTGCCGAAGATCGGCGTCTATGTCACGCGCACCAAACTCTCCGGCGTGGACCACGATTCCGTGACCAATGTTGGCTACAAGCCCACGTTTGGCGATCACCGCCTGACCGTGGAAACGTTCCTGCTGAATTTCTCCGCTGAAATCGCACAAACCGAAATGGAAATCAAGTTCCTTTACCGTCTGCGCGATGAGATCAAGTTCCAGAACCCTGCCATCCTCAAAGTGCAGATCCAGGAAGACGCGCGCCGCTCACTGAAGTTCTTCCGCCTCCTCAAACATTTCCAGCAACACCAGCCGTAATCGCTCTCCAGCCGGGCCCCATCTTCTAGCGAGGTGTAAGCGTGAAGCCGGTGGCCGCCGGGAGTGGGTGTCCCTCCTTGGGGAGGACCAGCTTGTTGATCGCCTGCTAAGGGGGGCCGGCACGGTTATGGTTTTCCCATCGCGTTGACCCCCCGGTGATCCCCGCAGGGGATCGATACAGTAGCCGGGGGCAGCGCCCCCGGAAAACGTCCCCTCAACCAAGTCCGACCCTGAAAGGGTCGAATCCGGTAGCGCGACGCCGATCTTGCGTCCTGCGGCCCGGAGTAATTCGACCCCTTCAGGGTCGGGGGACGAGCGTGGCGCTTTCCGGGGGCGTTGCCCCCGGCTACTATCTTGTGCCCCTGCGGGGCACGCGGGTGGCGCCGACATTGCCTTTTGTGTCGCCGACCGGGCGCATACATAAAGGACAATGTATGCGCCACCCGCGGTCATGGTTTTCCCATCGCGTTGACCTCCCGACGATGTCGGGACAGGTTCCTGTCAGCGCTGCTTCGCCCTTTCCCCCGATGCAGGAATTGGGTAGTGATGTCATTTGCGAGACACGGGCGCTCCCAGGTGCAGTCATTCCCGCGAAGCTTGTCCCCGCGAAGGCGGGGAGCGGGAATCTACTCCACAAGCCATTGGAAACGCGCCGACGACGGACTGGATTCCCGCTTTCGCGGGAATGACCATCGTTTCGAAGGGGATCCCATTCCAAATGACACCAGTACCCAGGAATTGCTGTCAGGAATTGGGAATGGTTGTGGGTTCGGGCACAAGTTCTTGCGGTGCGGTATTGAGGCCGGTGGCCCTGTCGGCCACGAAGCGTTCGACCTCTTCCAGCAAGGCGGGAACTATCTCTTCTTCCTTCACGCGGCGAATGGCCTTCCCTTGACGATAAATCATGCCATTGCCGCGGCCGGCGGCAACGCCCAGGTCCGCCTCGCGCGCTTCGCCGGGACCGTTAACGGCGCAACCCATTACCGCCAGGGTGAGTGGCGTCTTGATGTGGGCGGTGGCCTGCTCAATCTCCCGGGCGATCTTGAAGAGATCAACTTCCAAGCGCCCGCAGGTTGGGCAGGCGATGACCACAGGCCCGCGACTGCGCAGTTCGAGCGCCTTCAGCATCTCGAAGGCGACGCGCACTTCCTCGACGGGATCGGTGGCGAGCGAAACCCGAATCGTGTCGCCGATACCTTCTGCGAGCAGCATTCCCATGCCGACGCACGACTTCACGGTACCGGAAAATTGTGTGCCTGCTTCGGTGATTCCCAAATGAAAAGGGTAGTCGACCTGCCGGGCGAGCAAGCGATAGGCGGCCACAGTGAGCTTTACGTTGGACGCCTTCAGGGAAATGACCGTATCTGTGAAGCCCAACTCCTCCAGGATCTGGACGTGGTCGAGCGCACTCTCGGCCATCGCTTGCGGGGTGGGGTAACCGTATTTATCGAGCAGGCGCCGTTCGAGCGACCCGGCGTTTACGCCGATGCGGATGGGCACCTTCTGTTCCTGCGCCCGCCGCACCACCAGGCGAACCTTGTCGGCGTCCCCAATGTTTCCCGGGTTGATCCGCAGCTTATCGATGCCCGCGTCCAGGGCCATTAACGCAAACTTGTATTGAAAATGAATGTCTGCAACCAGGATGGATTCCGGGCAGCGCTGGCGGATTTTCGGAAGGACCTGCGCAGCCTCGATATCCGGGACCGCCAGGCGAACAATCTCGCAGCCAGCCGCCTCCATCTGGTGGATCTGCTCGACGGTCTTCTCCACCTCGCGCGTGTCGGTCTTGGTCATGGACTGCACGGCGATGGCTGCGTCCCCACCAATCGTCAGACGCCCGATCTTCACGGGGCGCGTCTTCCGCCGCGGCGGGAAAAACTCCTCGTCACTGAAATTCACAGGGGCACCTGAAAAAAGGAGTCAGGAGACAGGAGTCAGAAGTCAGAATGAAGGCAACGGACTCCGGTCTTCTGGCTCCTGACTTCTGACTCCTGACTTCTTCAATACAGCTTAAGCGTCTTGACCAAGTCATTATACATGACGAAGGCGGCGAGCAGCAGCAGGAACACGATCCCCACCTGGACAAAACGCTCTTTCACTTGGGTGCTTAGGTCGCGGCGGATGGCCCCTTCGACCAACAAGAGCAGGATAACTCCGCCGTCCAGGACAGGAATGGGGAGGAGGTTGAAAATTCCCAGTTGCAGGCTGATGAACGAAACCAGGAAGAGAAGTTCCGGAATTCCCGCGCGATAGGCTTCTCCCGAAAGTTGCGCAATGCCAATCGGACCAGATAGCGACCGTGCGGACATCCTTCGCGCCAGAATCTTGCCCAGGACATCAAACGTGGCACGGCAATGCTGCGCGTTGTCTTCCAGGGAGGCTGCCAGCGCCTGCCCCCAGGGCAGGCGGCGCACAACCATCTGATTGGGGAACGAGATTCCGATCCGCCACCGCTTCTCACCCATGAGATCGGAATAGATGGGTTGCACCTGCGTCCGAAGCTCCTTACCCGCCCGGAGGATCACGAGGTCCTCCGGCTTGCCCTTATCCTCTTGCAGCGTATAAGCGACACAGGGACCGCAAAGAACCTTGCGTCCGCCGATTCCCACAATC
The DNA here is from genome assembly GCA_963722555.1 of uncultured Acidobacteriota bacterium. GTDB lineage: Bacteria > Acidobacteriota > Terriglobia > UBA7540 > UBA7540 > Bog-366. The sequence continues at coordinate 2,655,172 of CAVRNQ010000007.1, read as the reverse complement.
TCGTCACCGGGCTTCAGGCCCGCCTTGCTGGCCGGGAGTCCAGGCTCCACCGTCTCAATAATGCCGGGCCAATACGGGTACCATCCGGCATCTCCGACGCGATTGGGGCCTTTCACCCTCGGCGTGATGGAGGAGTCCAGGATTTGCCCGTTCCGCTCGATTTGGAGGGGAATTGCTTCATCCACGGTGGTGAAGATTCTGAGTTCGACATCCTCCCATTTGGGGTCCTGCAATTTGCCCAGCCGCACGATCCGGTCACCCGCTTGGATACCCGCCTGCGCCGCAGGCGACCCCGCGTCCACATCGCCCACGCGCGCCGCCTGCTCGAGGTAGGCAGGACGCTGGAAATGGAACTTATAGAGCCCCGTCAAAAGAAGCACGGCCAGCAACACATTCATGGCCGGCCCCATCACCACAATCACAAACCGACGCCAGCGCGGTTGTGACAGGAATTCTCCCGGTTCCCCCTGCCGAACTTCGGAGGGGTCGTCCCCCGCCATCTTGACATAACCACCAAAGGGCAGGGCGCTAATGCGGTAATCCGTGTCGCCATGCTTGAAATGCAGCAGAGTCTTCCCAAATCCCAGCGAAAACACCAGCACCCGGACCCCAAAGGATTTGGCGGCCATGAAATGGCCCAGCTCGTGGATGAAGATCATGAACCCCAGGACCACCACCACGACCAGCGCGTCTGTAACCAAGCTTCCGAGCATGCCGAGTTGCTTCTCCCTATGCGGAAATTACCGGGATCACTTCCAGGGCCCGACGCCGCGCTTCCCGGTCCGCCGCCAAAACGTCATCCAGGGATTGGAGTATCCCACGGGACGGCATCTGCCGCATCACTTCTTCAATCAAGCACGGAATCAATGAGAACTTCAGCCGGCGATCCAGAAAGGCTTCCACGGCAATCTCGTCAGCGGCGTTCAGGACGCAGGGCATGATACCACCCTGCCGGAGCGCTTCGCGCGCCAAATCGAGGCTGGGGAACCGCTGCGTGTCCGGCGGCCTGAAGCTTAACTGGCGAACCGAAAGCAAATTCAGCCCTAGTGCATCTCCGCTAATGGCCAGCCGTTCCGGGTACGTCAACGCATATTGGATCGGTATGCGCATGTCAGGAACGGCCATCTGGGCCATTATGGAACCGTCCTTAAATTCTACCATGGAATGGACTACAGATTCGGGATGGATCACAACCTCAATCTGTTCGGGCGCCACGCCAAAAAGCCAATGTGCCTCGATGATCTCCAGGCCTTTGTTCATGAGGGTGGCAGAGTCGATAGTAATTCTTCCTCCCATCCGCCACACGGGGTGCTTCAAGGCCTGTTCGGGAGTAATGGCAGCAAAGAGCTCACCAGGGGTTTCCAGGAAAGGCCCTCCGGAACCCGTCAAGACCACCCGCTTGACCTCCCCCCGCTGCCCCGAGCGCAGGCATTGATGCACCGCACAATGCTCGCTGTCAATGGGAAGCACCTCGGTCCCCTGCTCCGCCGCGGCGCGCATCACGAGCTCACCCGCCGCCACCAGGGTTTCCTTGTTGGCCAAGCCGACGCGCTTTCCGGCGCGGATTGCCTGGTAGGTCGCAACCAGGCCCGTGGTGCCATGTGAGGCCGAGACGACAAAATCCACCATGGGGTGCGTGGAGGCTTCGACTTGGCCTTCGACCCCGGAGGCGACCCGGAGTTGCTGGGTGTAGCCTAATGAGCGCAAGCGCGCCCGCAGATCTTCCTCATGATCGCTCTGGCTCAGAACGGCGATTTCGGGATGGTATTTGACCACCTGCGCGGCCAGCGTCTCCAGGTTTTTCCCCGCCGATAGGGCAATCACCTGGAAGCGGCCCGGCAAGCCATCCACTACGCGGAGACAATTCTGGCCGATGGAACCGGTCGAGCCGAGAATGCATAGCCCCTGGGTCATAAAAAATTTCCTGTTATGGACAAGGCTAGCCAGAGTGCCGGCGCGGCAAAGAGCAGGCTATCGATGCGGTCGAGAAATCCCCCGTGGCCCGGCAAGAGGGTGCCGGAATCTTTTTGATTTGCCCCTCGCTTAATCGCGGACTCCACCAAGTCTCCGATTTGGCCCACCACCGCGATCCATGCAGCCAGCAGAATAATCGTTTTCAGGTCGTTTATCTTCCAGAACCAATGCGCAAAGGCCAATGCGGCAAGCAGGCTTCCTGCCAGGCCCGCCAGCGCGCCTTCCCAGGTTTTCCGGGGAGATATGCGGGCGAAAAACGGAACGTGGCCCATCGAGCGGCCTACCAGGTAAGCGCAGATGTCACCGGCCCAAATCACCAGGAACAAGAGTAGGATGGGCTCGGGTCCGACCACCGGCTGAACCCATTCGCTCCCAGGCCATCGGTAGCCTCCGATCAAGTGCGAGGCAAAACGAATCGGGATCAGGCATGAAAGCGAAAGGCCGATATACAGGATTCCAAAGAGGGTTACCGACGTGGCCGCGAGATAGTCCTTTAAATCCATGCTTGGCCGCATGGCAAGGGTAGGAATAAGCAGCACCAACGTCACGAGAAAAAATGTTGCCGGATGGAATCTCACATGCCACGGCTCCGCCGGCGCCACGCACAAGGCCGCCCCTGCCACATAGCCGGCCCAGGGAAACACCTTAAGGCCCATGGCGTGGCACAACGCGAAGAACTCACGCAGGCCGAGCTCCACCGCCGCCACCACGGCCAGCAGGAAAAGCCATTTCGGGGACCACCCAATCAGATAAAGAACCGGGGGAATCAGCAAGAGGGAGGTCAGCGTGCGTTTTAGCATGGAACTTTCGATTCTGGATTTTGGACTTTGGATTTTGGAATAATGGTCATGCCTGCTGGTGCTGCTTCTTCACAGGCTGCGAGAAAGCCCTTTGGGACTGTCATTCTGAGGAGGTCGCCGCGGCGACCGGTCCTGAGCGTAGCGAAGGAAGAATCTCGCATTGCCATGAAAATTCGCAGAGCGAGATCCTTCGCGCAGTTCATCCTGAGCGGCAGAGCGAGATTCATCGCTTCGCTCAGAATGACAGCGAAGGACTCAGGATGACAGCAGGGAAGCGTTTTTCCGCAGACTCTTCAATCCAAAATCGGCAATCCAAAATCCAAAATTTCTTTAGCTGAGCCCCAGGCCACCGTAACGGCGCTCCCGCTTCTGAAAATCAATGATCGCCTGGAACAAATCCTTCTGCCTGAAGTCCGGCCAGAGGGTTTCCGTCACCCAAAGTTCGGCGTAAGCAACTTGCCAGAGCAGAAAGTTGCTCAGGCGCAACTCCCCGCTGGTCCGTATCAAAAGGTCAGGGTCCGGCAGGTCGCGCGTATAGAGATGCGCGCTCAGCATGGCCTCGTCAATCGTCACGGATCCGTTCCGCTTCGAGTTGGCGAGCAATTCGCTTACGGCATCTACCAATTCGGCCCGCGCCCCGTAGTTCAGCGCCAAAGTCAGCCGCATTCCCGTATTGGGCAGGGTCCGGTGAAGGGCATTCTGTAAGTCCTGCCAGACGGGCTTGGGCAGTTCCTGAACTCTCCCAATGACCCCCAGCCGAATGTTCTGCCGGTTCAGCTCACCGACTTCCTTCTTCAGGTACTCACGCAGCAGACCCATCAGGAGCTTGATTTCCGTGTGCGGGCGCTTCCAGTTCTCCAAAGAAAATGCATACAGGGTCAGGTAAGGCACGCCCAGGCGCGCGCACGCTTCCACCACTTGCCGGACTGCGTTGATTCCCGCGCGGTGGCCGGCGATGCGGGGCAACCGCCGACGCTTGGCCCATCGCCCGTTCCCATCCATGATAACCGCAATGTGCCGGGGCAAGCGGTCAGCTTCAATCTGGGTCAGGAGATCGGGTTCAATTGGTTCCGTCTTCACGGGGACTAAGACCTTGTGAATCTCTCAGCTCAAGAAAAAACGCTAACACACACCTACGTCAACCGCAAGCAGAACGCGGCGGGGCAGGCCAAACGGAACACATTTGTGCCAGGGCAGCCGGCGCCGCAGCGTCAGCCGGCGGGAAGCTTGTCTGGGAAGAAACTGGTAACCACCCAGAGCAATGTCAGTGCCACCATCACCACACAGGTTATCCAGGCAATGACGTTGAAGAAGCGGCTGTTGCGGTATTTGCCCATGATGTCTTCACGATTGGTCAGTTTCAACATGAAGATTACGACGAAGGGCAGCAACACACCATTGGCAACCTGAGAAAGCAGGATGACGGGAACCTGCTGAGCCTCGCTGAGCAGGATTACAGCCAGCATGCCCAGGAAGATCAGACTGGTGTAAAGCCAGTAGAAGGCCGGTGCTTCGCTGAAGCGTTTGTTGATGCCGGACTCCAGCCCCAGCCCCTCGCAGACGCAGTAGGCGGTGGCGAGAGGCAGGATGCAGGCCGAAAACAGCGAAGCGTTGCACAGCCCGATTGCGAATAAGGCGCTGGCGGCGTCCCCTGCCAAGGGCCGCAGGGCCAGCGCCGCGTCGGCGGCATCTTTGATTTCCCTGTGCCCAGTCACATAGATAGTAGCGGCGCAGGCCACAATAATGAAGAACGCCACCACATCGGTGATGATGCAACCAACGACGACATCCATTCGCGAGTAGATGTAATCCTTAAGCTTCACCCCTTTTTCCACGACGGCCGACTGGAGATAGAATTGCATCCACGGCGCAATCGTCGTCCCCACCAAACCGATGACCATAATGAGGTAACCGGAGTTGAATTGGAAAGAGGGCTTCACCGTGCTGACCAGCGAACTCGTCCAATCCGGATGAGCCAAGAAGCAGGATACCGGGTAGGCCAGATAGATCACGCAGGCCGCCAGGAAAACCTTCTCCACATAACGGTAGTTTCCCTTCACCACCAGCAGCCATACCAGGATTGCCCCCAGTGGGACGGCGACGAACCGGCTCATGTGAAAGACCGACATGCCGGAAGCCAGGCCGGCGAACTCCGATACCGTATTCCCCAGGTTTGTGATGATGAGCAAAACCATCAATATGAAGGTAATTCGAAAGCCATATTCCTCACGGATCAAGTCGGACAACCCTTTGCCGGTGACTACACCCATGCGGCCCACCATCTCCTGCACGATGATCAAAGCAATGGTGATGGGAATCAACGTCCAGAGCAGCGAGAACCCGTATTTCGCCCCCGCCACGGAGTAGGTGTAGATCCCCCCCGCATCGTTATCCACATTGGCAGTAATGATCCCCGGACCCAGCACGGCCAGGAAAATCAGCGCCCGAGTACCGAAATGGCGAAACTTTTTTGGCTTCACCGCAACCCACCCCGGGGGAGATTATCTACGGTTGATCACCAGCTCGAGCACGTCGTCAGCGGTGACGTTGCCCAGCAAGTGGCCCTCTTCGTCAACGACCGGAAGGGACATGAGGTTGTACTTATGAAAAAGGTCCACGACAGATCTCGCGTCCCGTTGCGCCTGTAAGGAGATCAGGGGATCCATCGAAAAGTCCTTGAGGGGTGAGTTGGCCTCCGCCAAAACGATGCGGGCGATGGGGACCGCTCCGGTCAAAACCACATTCTTATCGATGAGATAAATCATGTGGATTGATTCGATCGGCCCCTCAAAGTGCTTCAAAGTTTCTATTGCTCCCGCCACGGTGGCGGTGTCGTGCACGACCACATACTCTGTGGTCATGAGTCCGCCGGCAGTATTCTCCTCGAACCCCAGCAGTCCCCTCACCTCTTGGGCCTCTTCCTTTTCCATGTCCGCCAGCAGTCCTGCTGAAGTCTCGGGGGAAAGTTGGTTCAAGACGTCCGCAGCTTCATCGGGAGGCATCTCCTCCACGATGTCGGCCGCCTTCTCGGGCGAAATACTCTCCAGCAGATCGGCCTGCATCTTCGTGGGTATCTCAGACAGCGCGTGAGCTGCGGTTTCGTCGTCCAGTGACTCGATTAGCGACTTCTGCTCGTTATGGCTCAACTCCTTGATAATGTCGGCGATATCGGCCGGGTGGAGTTCTGCCAACCGGTCATAGGATATGCGCAACTTCACGCGGCGCGCGGGATCCGACTCAATCAGATTCACCAATTCCCAGAGAATCGTCCGTGTGGGAAGAAGATTCGTGACCGACCGAATGTTGTGCTTGGCCATGATCCCCTGGAGCAACCGCCGGACCGCCGCCGCCAACCCCACATTGACCGCGACGATACGGAGCTCGGTGTGGCCGTTCGTGGGCTCGATGTCAAGATCTACGTCGTTCACACGCACCACCTTGCGGTTGTCCACGTCAATGATCTGTTGGTCGAGCACGTCCTTCTTGATGTGGATCAGCCCCTCATCCGGCGCATAACAACGCACCTCCTCCCGCGGCACCGTCGTCTGGCCGGCGCGCACCGAAAGCGATTGCATTTGCTCATGCGTTATGCACTGCAATTTCTTCTTGGGTGTCCGCACCAGATAGGACGCCACCCGCGCGGAGTTCTGGCTGGGGTTGACACACATGTCTTCCAGGTGCCCCAAGTACTCGCCCTTCACTCCGTACATCGGAAGATTCTGCAATTCCGTGAAGTAGATCATCGTCGACCTCTCCGCCACCCAGAGTGCCTTACCATCGCTTCACCCCGCTTACACGTGAGCATGTCCGCGTCAGCCCAGCCGAGGCAAGCTCGCCGTGTCCCCATAAGGTCCTCATCGTCCAGACTGCCCCAAACCTCAAACGCCGCAGACCCATTCAATAGCCCTTAATACGAGGTTGTCAATTGCCTTGTCAAGAAAAAACCGCATTCCCCGCGCAAAAAAACTGCGATGCGGGCAATTCTCATTCTGCCCCTCCCCTCCTGGGGCTTAGAACTCAAAGTGAATCCGCATGGACCAAATCGAGACCGGGCCCCGGTCGCGGTTGTATGCGGGATTCGCGGCGAACTGGTAGTTGAGCGTCAGAGTCGTAAACTTGGCGGCCTTCCAGGCGTAGTAAGCCTCCAGGAGCCGTTCGGAGGCATAGTTGAGATGGCCATCGCCGATGATGAATCCGTGCCCACCTGCCGCCAAGTACTCGCGGTGATCCTGGGAAAGGCCGTTGATGACGCCCGCCACGCCCACCGCGTCCTTGGGCCGGCGCCAACGCTTGCCCATCCATTCGAGGCCTGCCTGCCCGGTGCGATCAATCTCCGTGAACTCCCAGGATTCGGTTTTGCCGTCATCCCAACCCCATCGCAGGAACGCGCCCAGGTTCGGGGTCAGTGGCTGCTCCGCATTGAGCCCGAACCCGTACTTCACCGTCCCCGGGCGCCGGGTCAGCGTCACATCCGGGTCCACGGGCATCTCCTGAAGCGCCAAACGGTACGTCCCCATGTTCGCCTGGTTCACATAGCCCAGGAATTTGACCTTTCCGTGCTGCCCAAACAGCTTTGGGCGCAGCTCCACTTCGCCCACTTCGCCATTGTTGGTCCGGAAATGCCGGTCCAAGGGCAGACCGTTAGCGTAAGTCGAGACGAGGAAACTCCCCACCCGAACCGCCCAGCGCCTTTGGTTCAATCCCAGGGCTGCCCCCCAGGTGTAGCCGCGCGTATCGGCGGGATAATCAAAAGCCCCATTGTCCATCAGCGCCCAGTTCATAAATTGCCCGCGCGGGTCATGACTGTATGCGTTGGTGTCGAAAACATCCGTGACGCTCATCTTTCCAAAGGTCAAGGTCAGACGAGATACGGGCTGGTTCCCCGCAAGCTGGTTGGCGTCACCTTCCAAATGCTCCACCGCGTCGCCCAGCGCCCACGTCTGCCGCACAAACGCCCGGGCGATATACGGATTCGGAGTCATGCTGGTTACCCGCGTGATCTCACCATTGGGGAAGCCCGCCAATCCATTGACATGGCTGAAGCCCTCGCCTCCCGCGAGTTCGGGATCAATGTAAATTTCTAGCCCGTTTCGAATCTTCAACCCCAAAAAGAATGTGCTGGTGATGGAAGCCTTGACTTCACGATGTGGATCAAGGCTGGCGGGCCCGGAATATAGCGCCGCGAACGAATCGTGGGCATCGCCGATGCCCGTCGCCTGGAAATGGATGCTCCAGCGCTCGTCCTGGGGCTGGTCCGGGGGGGAACTGTCTTGCCCGCGAGCGGAGGGAACGGCCATCGCGACCAGAAGCAGCATCGCCCCGGGCCATCCGCACCGCGTCAAGCGCCATCCCGCGCGCTTCCCAATCATGAATGCATATGTTCCAGCCACACGATTACCCAATCCTCAGACCTTACCCCAACAGGTTGCTGAAAAACCTCTGGGCCGTGTCATTCTGAGCCCTTCGCTGTCATTCTGAGCATTGACAGCCTTTCGGCTGCCCATGATGGGCAGAAACTCGACAAGGAGAACCTATGCCCCTCGCTGTCATCCTGAGCGAAGCGAAGGACGCCGGCAGTTCGCGGGGGGGTAGCGAACAGAGCAAACTACGGGGGTTCTTCGCCCAAAATGCGGGCTCAGAATGACAGCCAAGCGATGCTGAATCTAAATGACTTACGCGTCGAGTTTCTGCAAAGTCCGTTCGCTGCGCTCAGCATGACAGATACCCTTTTTCAGCAGCCTGCTGAACGACCCAAAGCTCATGCCCGTGCGGCATGGCGAGCCACCGCCTGTGCCCTAAGCGCCTTGACGATTTCCCGGCAGAACGCCGGCAAATCCGTGGGCACGCGCGAGGTAATCAGGTTGCCGTCCACCACAACCTCTTCATCCACATACCGCGCGCCGGCATGAATCACGTCATCCTTGATCGCCCGGAAACACGTAGCCTTGCGCCCTCGCAGGATGTCGGCCGAGCACAACACCCAGCCGGCGTGGCAGATGGCGGCGACGATCTTCCCGGCTTTGTCCATGTCCCGCACAAAGCTCATCATCCGCTCGTCCTGGCGCAGCGTATCGGGCGCCCAGCCGCCGGGGATGACCACCGCGTCAAAATCCCGGGCGCTGACTTTGGCGATGGACTGGTCAGCGACCACCGGGTAACCTTTCTTGCTCGCATAGGTCGTCCCGGCTTCTGCACCCACGGCCAGGGTCTCCGCCCCATCTTCCCGGAAACGTAGCAGCGGGTACCAAACCTCCATCTCCTGATAAAGATCCGCCACCAAGACTGCAATCCGTTTTCCTTGTAGCTCCACGGCACCCTCCGTCATCAACCTTTTGCTCACGATGTTATCACATGCCCCCGGTCTGCCGGCCGCGCGTAGGTGCAGAGATCCGCTCTCGTCTACCGGCCGGAGGAAAATGGCTCGGCATGGTGAGCAATTCGGCAGCGGGTTGAGTTTCTTTGTGGCGCGCACAGGTCTTCCCTTGGAGGAGTCGTTCCCGAGACATCTTTTGGAATATGAACTCAAGAACTTGGGTTGCCACCGGAGGCTGCGGCGCGCCCTCTGTGCTGGGTGTGCGCTCCGTGCTCTGTGTGCCCTCAGTGGTGAAATGCCCGGAGAGCGAAAAATCCTTCCGGAATCTTCCCCGCGACGCTGGCTTGTGTCATAATTCCACCCTTCATACAGCCGCAAACGGCTCGAGCAAATCAACCCCTCGGGAGCAGCCATGCTTCGAATTTCACGCCTTGTCTTCCTACTCTTCCTGCTTTCCACAGTGGCGTTTTCTCAAGAACCCAAATCGGGCCCCACCGTCATCGCCTTGAAAGTCGCGCATCTCGTGGACGTTCGCGCCGGCCGCGTCCTCGGCGGCCAGACCGTGCTCATTTCCGGCGACCGCATTCAAAGGGTCGGTCCTTCATCTGAAGTCGCCGTTCCATCCGGCGCCATGGTCATCGATCTCGGATCCGCAACTTTGCTGCCCGGGCTCATTGATTGCCACACGCACCTGACAGGAGATCCACGTGAGACCGGTTATCCTTCCCTCGGTGTTTCCATTCCCCGGGAAGCCCTGACCGGCGCCAAGAACGCGCGCATCACGCTGGAAGCCGGCTTCACCACGGTCCGCAACGTGGGCGCGTCCGGTTATTCCGACGTGGCGCTGCGCGACGCCATCAATTCCGGCGATGTTCCCGGACCGCGCATGCTAGTCTCCGGGCCGGCGCTCGGCATCACCGGCGGTCATTGCGACGAGAATCTTCTGGCGCCCCAATTCAACTATCACGCGGAGGGCGTTGCCGACGGCGTTCCCGCTGTCATGGCAAAAGTCCGCGAAACCGTGAAGTACGGCGCGGACGTCATCAAGTTCTGCGCCAGCGGGGGCGTGTTCTCGAAGGGCGATCTCCCCGGGGCCGAGCAATATAGCCCGGCGGAGATGGCCGCGCTAATCTCCGAAGCTCATCGCCTGGGGCGCAAGGTGGCCGCGCACGCGCACGGGACCCAAGCCATCCTCGACGCCACGAACGCCGGCGTGGATTCCATCGAGCACGGTAGCTTGATTGACGACGCCGGCATCGCGGCCATGAAGCAGCATGGAACGTACCTCGTGGCGGATATTTACAACGATGATTTCATCATCCGCGAGGGCAAACAATATGGCTTCACGGACGAAATGCTCGAAAAGGAACGCATGGTCGGGAACCAGCAGCGCGAAGGCTTCCGCAAAGCCGCTCAGGCCGGCGTGAAGATCGCCTTCGGCACCGATGCCGGTGTCTATCCGCACGGGCGGAACGCCAAACAGTTCTCCACCATGGTCAGGTTCGGCATCACTCCCATGCAGGCCATTCAAGCGGCCACAGTGAACGCTGCGGACCTGCTTGGCTGGGCGGACCGTGTGGGGGCTATCGAGCCCGGAAAGCTCGCCGACTTGATCGCCGTCGAGGGAGATCCCACCTCGGATGTCTCCGTCCTCGAGCACTTGCAATTCGTGATGAAGGGCGGACAGGTGGTGAAGAACGACCTCGCGAAGCAATGACCCGCCCCTCCCCTCATTGGGGAGAAATCCGCGTTAGCAGGCAGATTCGCGGCTATTCGCTTCCCTTCCGGACAATCACCGCGGCGTTGAATCCGTCCATCGGGTGTTCATCGGGGCGGGTCCAGAAATATCCTCGCGAATCGAATAAGGGGATCAGGCGCGGATGTTTTAGGGCGAGTTCGTGCGTGGTAAGGACTCGAAAAGCGGGCTCTTCGCTCAGGACCTTCTCCACCACCCCTTCGTTTTCCTCCGGTTCGAGTGAGCAGGTGGCATAAACCAATCGGCCGCCGTTCGCCAGGGCGGGGAGCGCATTCCGCAGCATCATGGCCTGTAACTCCGCCAGGCGTGTTATATCCTCCAGACCGAGGCGCCATTTGATTTCCGGATTGCGCGCCAGTGTCCCCGTACCCGAACAGGGCGCGTCCAGCAAGATCCGCTCAAACTTCGCTCCGAAAGGAAGCTCGCGCGCGGCGTCCAGTCGCACCATCGACAAGCGAACCGCCGCCGGAACCCACTGCGGCAGAAGCTCAGCCAGGGTGCGCAAGCGCGCGGCGCTGCGGTCGCAGGCCACCAGCATTCCGGACCCCAACATCTGCGCGAGTTGCCCCGCCTTCATTCCCGGCGCGGCGCAGAGGTCCAGAACACGTTGCCCGGGCTCGGGTGACACGAGATCTGCCACCAGTTGCGATGCCTCGTCTTGAATCACCACGCGACCTTCCCGGTACGCCCGGGTGTTTTGAACTTGCCCGGATTCCACCGTCAGGCCGTGTGCCTCGGCGTACAGGCAGGACGATGTGGCGACGCCCTCCGATTCCAACTCCCGGCGAACGTCATGCAAGTTCGCACCAACATCAACCGCACGCAGCGTGGTGCGAGGAGTCGCAAGGCTGGCATAAGCCAGTTGCACCGCTCCCACCTCGGCGGGTTCGAACGTGGTGGTGGTAATCCCTTCCCACCGATTCAACAACCATGCCGGAAAGGCGCGCCGCACGCTCTCCCGATTCTCGGCGGAAAGGTGTTCAAAGTCGCGCCCCAGCACGCGGTCCCTGGGAGGCTCACACTTTCTCAGTACAGCGTTGACCAAGCCCGCCGCGGAACGCTTGCGCGCCGCCTTCGTCAGCTCGACGGCATCATCCACCACCGCGCGCTTCGGAACCCGTTCCAGAAACCGAATCTGGTAAGCGCCCATGCGGAGAATCGTCAGCACTTCGGAATCAAACCCTTTCACGCCCTTTCCCGAAAGCCGCTCGATTTGAAAGTCCAGTTCGCCGCGCCAACGCAATACGCCCATCACAAGTTCGGTGGCGAGCCGCCGGTCGGCCTCCTTCAAGGCGGAAACCTCCGGGCTTTGCAGCAGATCCACAGCGAAGCCGTGGCCCGATTCCATGTGAAGCAGGATTTGGTAGGCGATTTGGCGGGCAGGCGAAGCGTGCATGGGAAACAGCCAATTCTGAATTCTGAATTATGAATCAGTGCTGTCCCAATGTTGAGTTTGAGTTTCCGTGTAAGTGCATGTGAGTTTGAGAGTTGGACAGGAGAATGAGCGAAATCGATTTGAATTGCGTTGTAGTCTTGAGCGCTTCCGAAAGACGAAGAGGAAGGGCTCATGAACACTGGCCGGACGATTTTTTCTCAACTGCTGGACCTGCTTCCGCTCAGCGAATTCCGCCGTTGTGTGGATCGCTACAACGGCGATTACAAAGTGCAGAGTTTCTCCTGTCTCGATCAATTCCTGTGTTTGGCCTTTGCGCAACTCACTTATCGCGAGAGTCTGCGCGACATCGAGACCTGCTTGCGAGCGCATCAGCCCAAGCTTTATCACCTGGGCTTCCGTGGCCGCATCTCGCGCAACACCTTGGCGCACGCCAACCAGCAGCGCGACTGGCGTATCTATGCCGACTTCGCGCGCATACTGATCGCGCGGGCACGCGCCCTCTATCAGCACGAACCGTTCGGGGTGGAATTGGACGAGACGGTCTACGCCTTCGATTCCACCACCATCGATTTGTGCTTGTCGCTTTTCCCCTGGGCGCAGTTTCGTCGGCACAAGAGTGCGGTGAAGCTCCACACCTTGCTCGATCTGCGCGGCAACATCCCGACCGCTGTTTATGTGACCGGCGGGCAGGTGAACGATATGAAGCTGCTCGACCAACTGCTGCCCGAGGCGGGGGCATTTTATTTGCTCGATCGCGGCTACGTGGACTACCGGCGTCTGCATGGACTCCAGCAAGCTTGCGCTTTCTTCGTCACGCGCGCCGAGCGGAACACGCGCTACCGTCGCTGCTCGTGGCGCTGGGTCGACCGCTCGACGGGATTGCGTTCCGATCAAAGCATTCGCCTCATCGGACCGCAGAGCTCGCGTCGGTATCCCGATCCCCTGCGACGCATTCACTACTTCGACGCCCAGAAAGACTTGCGCCTGATCTTTCTCACCAACAACTTTCACCTCGCGGCGCTGACCATCGCCGAACTGTACCGCGCCCGCTGGCAAGTCGAACTGTTCTTTCGCTGGATCAAACAACATCTGCATATCCGGGCTTTCTATGGCACCACGGAGAACGCTGTCAAGACCCAGGTCTGGATCGCCATCACTGTGTACGTGCTGGTCGCCATCTTGAAAAAGCAACTCCAGTTGGACCTGAGCCTGTACAAAATCCTGCAAATTCTCAGTATCACGATTTTCGAAAAAACCCCGATTTCATTGGCCCTTTCTCAATACAACAACCAAGTTCCAGAACCAGATCCCCGCATCCAGTTGGATCTGTTCAACTTATGATGGGACAGCACTGATTATGAATTATGAAATCGTAAAACCGATGCTTATTCCTCAGGCCTTCCCTTCAGCATTCAGAACTCAGCATTCAGCTTTCCTTGGTCATCCAACTTTTTCGCCGGCCGAGATTTTCACCCCATTGAGAAAATCGCGCGGCGCAAGGCGCTTGCGGCCCTCCAGTTGAATTTCCTTCGCCTCCAGCAGCGTTCCCTGGCCGCAAGATACGCAGAGTCTGCCACGGTCAGCGACCAGCGTCCCGGGATCGAGATGCATTGTTTCGCCCGCGGCCGGGCGGGATGCAGCCCAGATGTGCAGGTTCTTGCCGCGAAACCTCGTGTAAGCCCCCGGCCAGGGCCGCAGGCCGCGAATGCGATTCCAAATCTCCAGCGCCGGGAGGTCCCAATCGATTCGTCCATCTTCCTTTTTCAAAATGGGCGCGAGAGTCGCCTGCGCGTGATCCTGGGGCTGCGCCTTCAGGTTGCCCTGTTCCAGCCGCCGCAAAGTTTCAATCATCAAATCCGCGCCAAGCTGGCTAAGCCGCGCGCCGAGCGTTTCTGAGTCGTCATCGTCCTGTATTCCCACTTCCCTCTTCAGCAAAATATCGCCGGTATCCAACCCCACATCAATTCGTATCGTGGTGACGCCGGTTAGGGCTTCGCCGCAAATCAGTGACCACTGAATGGGCGCCGCCCCGCGATACTTGGGCAGCAGCGACGCGTGTAGGTTGATGCATCCCCATCGCGGGAGCTCGATCAACCATTTCGGGATGAGGTGCCCGTAGGCCACGACCACGATGGCGTCAGGCCGGTAGCGTGAGAGGAATGCCACCGTGGCGGGCTCTTTCAACGCCGCGGGCTGGAATACTTCCAGCCCGGCGCGCAAAGCCACTTGCTTAACCGGCGGCGCCTTCAGTGCGTACCCGCGCCCGCTCGGTTCATCGGGATTTGTCACCACCAGATCGATAACAAATTTCTCCGCGATGAGCCTTTCCAGGGTGGGTACGGCAAACTCGGGCGTGCCGCAGAAAAGAAGTTTCATGAATCGAGACGATCTGTGGGGAGGTTCAATACCCAGCCGCCGGGCTGCGCCTCAAGCCTGGGGCGAACGGAAAGCCCTGGGGTCATGCTGCCCCTGCGCCTCCGGTTCACCACTCGCCGGCCTTCATCATTTGCCGCACTTTCCGCTTGATGGACTCACGCTTGAGGCGGCCAACATGCTGGATGAACAACCTACCGTCCAGGTGGTCTATCTCATGGCAGAGAGCGCGAGCCAGCAAGCCCTCGCCGGTCTTGGTGAACTCCTGGCCGTGGATGTCCTGCGCCCGCACCGTCACGCGCTCGGGACGCGGCGTCTTGGCGCGAAAATCCGGCAGGCTTAAGCAGCCTTCTTCCTCCGCCTGTTCCCCTTCCACCGTAACGATCACGGGATTGGCCAGGACCAGCTTGGCGTCCGAATCTTCGCCCACGCTCACATCAATCACGCACAGCCGCAAAGGAAGGCCAATCTGCGGCGCCGCCAGGCCAACTCCGTTCGCTGCGTACATGGTCTCGAACATATCGGCCACCAGTTTCTCCAAATTGCTGTTGAACTCGCAGATGGGGTTGGCCGGCCTTTCGAGAACTTCCTGGCCATATTTGACAATGGGATAAATCATTTTGAGATTTCGAAATTCGAAGTCTAAGACACCTTCAGGCGTAACCAGGCCGTAGGGTGCATTCTCAGAAACGACGAACCTGCTCCTGGTACCCGGTGAGATTGCGGCGCGTCTCTTCCATCGAGTCACCGCCGAACTTCTCAAGAAAGGCGCGCGCCAAAGTAAGCGCCACCATCGCCTCGCCCACGACGCCCGCGGCCGGCACCACACACACATCCGAGCGCTCGTAGGCGGCCTTCACAGTCTTCTTGCTTTCGAAATCCACGGATTCAAGCGGACGGCGCAGAGACGAAATCGGCTTTAGGTAACCTCGCACGACAATGTCTTCGCCGTTCGTGATTCCGCCCTCCAGCCCGCCCGCACGGTTCGACTTGCGCGTAAAACGAGCATGTTCGCGGTCGTAACCGATCTCGTCGTGGACGGTCGAGCCCATGGCCGTCGCGTTCGCGATGCCGCTGCCGATTTCCACAGCTTTCACGGCCTGAATCGACATCACAGCCTGTGCCAACTGGCCGTCGAGCCGCTCGTCCCATTGTGCGCAGGACCCCAAGCCGGGGGGCACGCCCCGTGCGATCACTTCGAACGTCCCGCCCACCGTGTCACGGTTTTCAATGGCGCGGTCCACCTCTTCCTGCATGCGGATTTCAACCGCCGTGTCCACACACGCCAGGACCAGGTCCGCGCGCTCCTGCAGGGCCAGCACCTTTTCGAATGGCACCGGCTCACCCCCGAGTGCCACGCGGCCCAACGCCACCACGTGGCTTGCCACCTCCATCCCCAGGCTCTTTAGAAACAGCCTGGCCACAGCGCCCACGGCCACGCGCGCCGTGGACTCGCGAGCGCTGGCGCGCTCCAAAACGTATCGTGCTTCCCTAAAGTTATACTTCAGGCATCCGGCCAGGTCCGCGTGGCCCGGCCGAGGGGGCGAGAGCGGTTTGTACCGGGCGCGCGATTCCGGGTGGTCTTCAACCGCCATCGCCTCCTTCCAGTTTTCCCAGTCCTGGTTCGCAACCAAAATGGCGATCGGCGAGCCGATGGTCTGGCCATGCCTCACACCAGAAAGGAACTGCGCGGTGTCGGATTCGATCTTCATGCGCCCGCCACGCCCGTAGCCGCCCTGGCGGCGTCTCAGGTCACGGTTCACGAAGTCAAAATCGATACACAGTCCCGCCGGCAGTCCGGAAAGGATCCCGACCAACCCTTGGCCGTGCGACTCACCTGCTGTCTCATAACGCAACATGTTTTCCACTCGAGCGGCCCACCCAGCACCGCCTGAGACCTGTGATTTTATCGGATTCCGGCGAATGGGTCAAAATTCATCGCGCGTGCTTTTCGAGTTTCCGGAAAGCTCCTCTTCCATTTTTCCGGGTGGGTTGATTCTGTGTCCCTTCCCCCTGATCTCGACTATAATGTGGCTCGCCAGGGGTTGCCTTGAGGTATCTGCTTCTCAGTGATGTCCATTCCAATATCGAGGCACTCGACGTCTGTCTCGAATTCGCCCAGGGAAAACACGATCAAGCGGTTTGCCTGGGTGACCTAGTGGGGTATGGTCCGAATCCGAATGAAGTAATTGAGAAGGTCCGGGGGCTTACCCAAGTCATCATCCGCGGCAATCACGACAAGGCGTGCTGCGGACTCGACGACGCAGCCGAATTCAATCCTTTCGCGCGTCTTGCCACCGAATGGACCCGCCAGGCCCTTACGCCCGAGCATATCGAGTACCTTCGCTCGCTTCCCACCGGTCCCAAAACCATGGAAGGCTTCGTACTCGTGCACGGTTCACCCGTTGATGAAGACGAGTACATCCTCGGCCCCGGCCAAGCGTTGCCTCTGCTCCGCGACCCTGGGACTCAAATCGTTTGCTACGGCCACACCCATTATCAAGGTGGCTTTATGCTCACCCCCACAGGCCGTTTTCAATCCGTCCGATTCCCCTCTAAACCGGATGGGCTGACCCTGACTCTACCTCTCGAGAACACCGCGCGCTACCTCATTAATCCCGGCTCGGTCGGCCAGCCCCGTGATGGAGACGGGCGCGCCGCCTTTGCCATTCTCGATATGGACAAGCCACAAGTTGAGTATTACCGATTAACATATGACTTGGCCAAAACACAGGCCAAAATGAAGCAAGCTGGCCTTCCCGAACCTCTTTGCCGCCGCCTGGAGCTGGGCCGCTGACCATCCCCTGAACGTCTGATCTCAAAACCCGGAGCTCTCACCTGCCGCAACAACTTCTGCGAGTCAGAATTCCGCGTACACAGGCGTGACGGTCGGCGGAGCATGGTTCCAATCCACCGGCATGTGCTCAAATGTGACCCGAAAGGCGCGCGCCTCGCCCGGCTTCAAGGGGGCAACGTGATCCGTAAGCGGGTGGGCCGTCTCGCGCAGCACAACCTGCTTGAGCGTGTCGACTAAGTTCAACTCCACGTCAAGGCGCCGTAAGGTCCTTGTCCCCTGGTTTCTCACGCGCCCATCCAGGTAGGTCACCGTATTGCCCAAGAAGTTCTCCGCCGCACTCATATGCAGATCGCTGAACTCCAGAGACCCAAAGTAGGCTTTCTGCTCTAAGCTGGGCACTTGCCCTGCAGAGACCGCGGAAGCTGTCCCGGATGAGGGTGGGCGTTGTACCAGCAGAAGGGCAGCAACGACTCCCGCCAGGAGCACGCCCACACATAGCATGATGATCAGAAACGAAACACCACGGTGGTTGCGAGACATAATGGTCAATCAGGTTCCGGCCACGGTCAGGCCGGAAACCAGCAAGGTGGGCGCCGCCATGGCGCTGCGAAACTCCAAGTCGGAGCCCACCATCTCAATGTGGTCGAGCATTTCCGCCAGGTTCCCCGCAATGGTGACCTCTTCGACAGGGAAGGCGAACTCACCGTTTTCAATCCACATCCCCGCGGCGCCGCGGGAATAATCACCGGTCACAATATTAACGCCGAAGCCGATCAGGTCGGTTACATAGAAGCCGGCCTTGACCGACTTCCGGATCTCCTCGGGACTCTGCGTGCCGGGGGCCAGATAGAAATTCTTCGGTCCCACATGCGGCGGTCCGGAAACTCCCCGCGCCGCGTTGCCGGTCGTCCGTAGATTCAGCTTGCGCGCCGTGTAGCAGTTTAAGAGGTAATTCGTAAGCACGCCGTTTTCAATCACGGGAGTGACCGAGGCAGGTATCCCCTCGTCGTCGAAGGGCCGCGTGCCGAACCCGCCCGTTCGCAGCCCGTCGTCGAAAATGGTCACCCGGTCTTGGGCGATCTGCTGATTCAGCTTGCCGGTCAGAAACGAGGCGCTGCGATAGATTGCATCCCCGCGCACCGCCTCGAAAATGTGACTGACCAACGAACGCGCGGTTTCCGGATCGAAAATCACCGGGACCTGGCAGGTGGCCATCTTGCGCGCCCCGAGCTTACGCAAGGTCCGCTCCGCGGCCTTGCGCCCGACGGCCTCGGGGTTTTCCAGCAGGTCGGCGCGGCGCGCGACGGAGTACCAGTAATCCCGCTGCATTCCGCCATCCTCAGCCACGGGGGCGACGGAGACAGCACAATACGATGACCGATAACTTCCCGCAAACCCCAGCGAGTTTGCATAAGCCTTCCGCCCCACGCTCGCTTCAAACCACGCACCCTCGGAGTTTTTGATGCGGGGGTCGGCGCTGAGCGCCGCCTGCTCCGCACGCCGCGCAAAGTCAATGCGGGTCTCGGTGGGAAGCGCGCCGACGTCCTCCGAGTAAAGGCCCAACTCGCCTGCGTGGCACCCGAGCAGCGCGGCCTCCGGCAGACCGCTGGCCGGGTCCTCCGAAGTGACGTGCGCCATCGCGATCGCACGCCCCACCAGCCTCTCCAGTGAGGCAGGGGAAAAATCGCTCGAGAAGGACGTGGCGTTGCGCGCGCCGAGGAAAACACGCAAACCCAGTACCTTTGACGCCGCCTCCTTCAGACTCTCGATGTTGCCCAGCCGCAAGGCGGTTGAGAAATCATCGGCCTCGTGCACGGTAGCGTCAGCCGCCGTCGCTCCGCCCCGCATGGCACGGCTCACCAGATCCACTGCGAAGCTTTCCAGTTGTTCTTCCGCCATGTGCAATCCAGGGCCGCTGGGTATTAGGAATCCCGGGCCCGACCGTTTCGACCTTTACGTGAAAGAGAGCGTGCTGCGGGGCGCCGTGCCGCCCACCGTCAATTGGCTGACCTTGAGGGTGGGAATGCCCACCCCCACCGGCACGCTCTGTCCGTCCTTCCCGCACGTGCCGATTCCCGGGTCGAGCTTCAAATCGTTCCCCACGGCGGTCACGCGGGTCAGCACCGTCGGGCCGTCGCCGATCAGCGTGGCGCCTTTCACCGGCGCCGTCACCTGCCCGTCCTCGATCAGGTACGCTTCCGAAGCCGAAAACACGAACTTGCCGTTGGTGATGTCCACCTGTCCGCCGCCGAAGTTAACCGCGTACAGCCCGCGCCGCACGGAGCGGATGACGTCTTCGGGAGTGTCCGTGCCCGCCAGCATGTACGTGTTGGTCATCCTGGGCATGGGAATGTGCTCATAGCTTTCGCGGCGCCCATTGCCCGTGCGCGTCGTCTTCAAAATGCCCGCGCTCAGCTTGTCCTGCAGATAAGCGCGCAACATGCCCTTCTCGATCAGCACCGTCTTTTGTGTCGGCTCACCTTCATCATCCACATTCAGCGAACCGCGCCGCGCGGGAATGGTGCCGTCGTCCACCACGGTGCAGATTTCAGAAGCCACCCGCTGGCCGAGCCGGCCGCTAAAAGCGGAGATGCCCTTACGGTTGAAGTCCGCTTCCAGCCCGTGCCCGATGGCTTCGTGCAGAAGGATGCCCGGCCACCCCGGTCCCAGCACCACTTCCATCTCGCCTGCCGGCGCATGGCGCGCATCCAATTGCACGATCGCCTGCCGCGCCGCTTCTTGGGCGAAGTGTTCCGGGGCGCGTTCGTCCGCAAAGAATTCCAACCCCACACGGCCGCCGCCCCCGCTCGAGCCGGACTGCAGATTGCTTCCTTCCTGCGCGATCGTGAAGATGTTCAGCCGCACCAGCGGTTGGAGATCCGTGACGATGCGGCCGTCCGAGCCTGCGATCATCACGTGGCGGATCTGGTCGCCGTAGGTCACGCGCACTTGCTTGATGCGCGGATCGTAAGCGCGCGCTGCAACGTCCGCGCGCTCGACCAGTCGAAGCTTGTCGGCCAAGTCGCGATCCGTCGAAGGCAACACCACAGGGTAGAAGTCGTGCCCCGTCTGGAGTGTGCTCAAGCCGACCGTCGAAACGCGCGCCGGCCCGCTGGCGATACGGGCCGCAATTCTCGCGGCCTTCAGGATCTTCTCGGGGGCCAGGTCGTCGGTGTACGCATAGCCGGTCTGCTCCCCCGCCACCACGCGTACGCCGCAGCCCATGGAGATTCCCTCGGTCGCGGTCTTCACCAGCGACTCATCCACGAGCAGCGAGGACGAACTAGTGTGCTCGAAGTAGAGGTCTGCGTAATCGCCGCCCGCCGCGAGTGCGGTCTCCAGATACTGCGAGAGGTTTGACTCCGCAAGTCCGAAGCGGTCGAAAAAGAATCGGTCAGGTTTGGTCATATGGGCAAGCCCAACACATCCGCGACGCATGGGCTATAGTGAGACACTGCGGCACAGGCCCAAAACTCCAACGTAGCACACCACCCCGAAGGTGTCAATTTTGCCGCAATGTGGCCGCAATGCCGCGATGCCACAATGATTCGCCCCCACCAGAGTTACCTTGACGCTCGGAGGAAGCGGGAATTAGAATGATCTATTATCTAGCGCACAGCGGTGCGAGAAGAGGGGAGTTATGCTGGATGGCGCGATCCCGGAGGGACTTACCTTCGACGATGTTTTGTTGATTCCTGCCAAGTCCTCGATTCTGCCAATCCAGGTTGACACCCGCACCAAGCTTACACGCCATATCAGCCTGAACATCCCCATCATCAGCGCAGCCATGGATACGGTCACGGAGTCACGCCTGGCGATTGCACTGGCGCAGCAAGGCGGCATCGGGATTGTTCACCGCAGCATGTCGATCGGGCACCAGGCGCTGGAAGTTGACAAAGTGAAGCGCTCGGAAAGCGGCATGATTGTTGATCCCGTCACGGTTGGCCCGCAGAACCTGATCTCCGATGCGCTCGACATCATGAAGAAGTACAAGATTTCCGGCGTGCCGGTCACACAGGATGGCCGACTGGTCGGCATCCTGACCAACCGCGACCTGCGCTTCGAAGACCGCCTCGACCTGCCCGTCGAACAGGTGATGACCAAGGAGAACCTGGTCACCGTGCCGGTCGGGACGAAGCTCGAGGAAGCCAAAAAGATGCTGCACCGGCATCGCGTGGAAAAGCTCCTGGTTGTCGATGAGGCCTTCAATCTCCGCGGGCTTATTACCGTAAAGGATATTCAGAAGAAAATCAAGTACCCGAATGCTTGCAAGGATGCGCAGGGCCGCTTGCGCGTGGGTGCAGCCCTGGGCGCCACGGGCGATTGCCTGGAGCGCGCGGCGGAGTTGGTGAAGGCCAAGGTGGATGTGTTGGTGGTCGATACCGCGCATGGGCATTCCACCCGGGTCCTCGATGCAGTTCAGAACTTGAAGAACAAATTCCCTGAGGTGGAGCTGATCGCCGGCAACGTAGCCACCTTTAGCGGCGCGTGCGACCTGATTCAACTGGGTGTGGACGGCATCAAGGTGGGGATTGGACCGGGTTCCATCTGCACCACCCGCGTGGTGACCGGCGCCGGCATGCCGCAAGTCACCGCCATCGCCGAATGCGCTCGCGCCGCCCGCCAGGCAGGCATCCCACTCATTGCCGATGGCGGCATCAAGTATTCCGGCGATATTCCCAAGGCCATTGCCGCCGGCGCCAGCTCCGTGATGCTCGGCAGCCTTTTCGCCGGGACCGAAGAGAGCCCGGGCGAGACGATTTTCTACCAAGGCCGCAGCTTCAAGTCTTATCGCGGCATGGGATCCATCGCCGCCATGACCGCTGGATCCGGGGACCGCTATGCGCAGGAACGCGAAGTGGCGCGCGGGGAGATCTCCAAACTGGTCCCGGAAGGCATTGAAGGCCGCGTGCCGTACAAGGGGCTACTGGCTGACCTCGTCGCACAACTGGTGGGTGGCTTGCGCTCCGGCATGGGCTATTGCGGCTGCGCGAACATAGAAGAACTGCAACAGCAGGGCCGTTTCGTGCGCATCACCTCGGCCGGCTTGCGCGAAAGCCACGTCCACGACGTCATTATTACGAAGGAAGCGCCGAACTACTCGCTGGACTAGGAAGGCGTCGCACCTTCTTCTTGGGCTGCCCAGCGTCCCCCTCACTCGGTCCCGCAGGGCGAAACCACGGTCTCCCCTCAGGGGGCGAGAGCTGATTCGAGTTTACCGCCCACTCCCCCCTTGCCGAATTCCCGCGTACCGAACCGCTCAGGCGATAAGCAACAGAAGAGCGGCGACAAATGCCAGAAGGCTCGAAAAAGCAAAAGGCGCCGCCGGCGAGTAGTGCTGCCAAAACCAGCCGGCGAGCAGGCTCGCGGGAAGCGCGGCAACTCCCACCACCCAATTCAGGATACCGAAGGCGGAAGCCCGGGATTCGCTCGGCACAAGGTCAGCGACCCAGGCCTTGATCAGTCCCTCGGTCAGGGCGTAGTAGCTCCCATAAACCGCAAAGAGAAACCAAACCAGTTGCGGAGTGGCGAGGATTGCGAAGCCTGCATACACACCCGCATAGACCAAGTACCCCGCTGCGATCAACAGCCGCCGCGGAACGCGGTCGGAGAGTTTCCCCGCCGGCCAGCTCAGCAAAGTGTAGATCACGTTGAAAAGCAGTCCCAAAGCGGGCGCCGTCCACGCGCTCATGCCCAGGTTTTGCGCTCGGAGGACGAGAAACAGATCGGAAGAATTGCCGAGAGAAAACAACCCTACGGCGGCTAGAATCAGGCGCAACTTGCGACCCGAAATTGCGTTCGGACGCCTGGCTGAGCTCTTGGAGATGGCCGGGGGTTGCGCCGGCGGGCGCACTTCTTTCACCGCAAACCATGCCAGCAAGACACTGGCCAGGCCGGGGATCGCGGCCACCCAGAAGACGTTTCGCACCTTCCCTGCAAACAAAGGTAACAGGACAATCGCACTGAGCGGTCCCAGGATGGCGCCGGCGGTGTCCATCGCCTGCCGCAGACCGAAGGCCGCCCCGCGCTGGGCGGGGTCAACCGAATCCGCCATCAGTGCGTCGCGCGGCGCCGCGCGGAATCCTTTGGCGGCCCGATCCCCGAAGCGAATCCAGAAAACCTGTCCCCACGATTGCGCCATCGCCAGGAGGGGTTTCACCAGGTTAGCCAGTGTGTACCCCACCGCAGCCAGCGGCTTGCGACGGCGCAGGCGGTCCGAAAGCCAGCCCGAGAGCAGGCGGCCGAAGCTCGAGACCGTTTCCGCCGCGCCCTCGATCAGGCCAAAAGCCATCGGCGGCGCGCCCAGCACGGTAACCAGGAACTGCGGCAGCAGCCAGTAGCCGAGCTCCGTGGCGGTGTCGTTGAAGAAAGCCACCCAGGCGATCGTCCAGACGTTTCGCGGCAAGCGAGGGCCGGGTTTGGCGGGCATCTCCGACCCGGCGCGTGGTTTACTACCCCCTGCCATCGGATTCCTCACAAAAAGAAAATCCCGGCTCGAAGGGTAACCCTTCGAGTCGGGATTCACGAACTCAGAGGAGCAGAATCTCTTGCGCCGGTGGAGCGCTTACTTCTTTTCGTCGTCTTCTTCAGCGGGAGGTGGCGCCTTCTCTTGGGCTTTGGCTTCTTCCGCGGCCTTGCGACGTGCTTCGGCTTTCTTGGCGCGCTTCTCAGCCAGCCGCTGGAGGGCCTCGGTGCCCACGAGTTCCAGCACCGCCAGGTCCGCGCCATCGCCCCGCCGCCAGCCGGCGTGGACCAGCCGCGTGTATCCGCCCTCCCGCGAGGCATAACGCTTGGACAGCTCCTCAAAAAGGAACTTCACTGCGCCGGGATCGAGCAAGTAACTTGCCGCCCGTCGCCGGGCCGGCAGGTCGCCGCGTTTCGCCAACGTGATCATCCATTCCGCCAGCGGGCGCGCGGCCTTGGCCTTGGCAACGGTTGTTTCGATGCGCTCCCGCAGAATCAGGGAGGTCACCAGGTTCCGCAGCAGCGCCCGCCGGTGCTCCGTTTTCCGGCTCAGCTTCTTTCCGTAATTCCGATGTCGCATGATCGATTACCTATCCCTAAACTTGTTGCTGAGGCGGCTCCTGAACCGTCGCCACCGCGTTGCCTTTCTCATCGAACTTCATGCCCAGACCCAACCCCATCGCGGTGAGGATCTCTTTGATCTCATTCAGCGATTTCCGTCCAAAATTCTTCGTCTTCAGCATTTCCTGTTCGCTCTTTTGAACCAGCTCACGGATGGTCGTGATGTTGGCGTTCTTCAGGCAGTTGTAAGAGCGAACGGAGAGCTCCAGTTCTTCCACCGAACGATCCAGGTTCTCGTTGTACACGGCCGCCGGCCGCTCTTGCGGAACCTCGTGGACCTCCGCCTCCTCCTCGAAGTTAATGAAGATGTTCATGTGGTCTTTAAGAAGCTTGGCTCCCAGGCCCACAGCATCCTGCGGTGTCACCGCTCCGTTGGTCCACACGTCCAGGGTCAACTTATCATAGTCCGTCATCTGGCCCAGGCGTGCAGCTTCCACGGTGTAGTTAACTTTGCGCAGCGGTGAGTGAACCGAATCGACAGGGATGTAGCCGATGGGCAGATCTTCGTCAAAGTTCTTTTCCGCCGACACGTAGCCGCGACCGATTTTCACCCGCATTTCGATGCGCAGGGCGCCGCCTTCGCTGACGGTGGCGAGGAAGACATCTTTATCGAGAACCTCGATATCCGCGTCTTCCTGGATCATACGCGAGGTTACTTCTCCCGGCTTGTCGATGTTCAGGTAAAGCGTCTTCGGCCCCTCCGCATTCATCTTCAGCGGAATCTGCTTCAAATTCAGGATGATGTCGGTGGCGTCTTCGACCACTCCGGGGATGGACGAGAATTCGTGCATGACGCCTTCAATCCGCACGGCGGTAATCGCCGCCCCCTCAATGGAGGAAAGCAGCACACGGCGCAAGGCGTTGCCGATCGTCGTCCCGAAACCACGCTCAAAGGGCTGGGCAGAGAATTGCGCGTACTTGTCCGTCAACGAATCCGTATTCGCGACCAGGCGTTTCGGTTTCTGGAAACCTTTCCATAGCATGGCGTTCAAACCTCCCTTGGAGCCCGCCTTGACGGGCCCGCCTTTCCTGCACACAGACCCAGACTACTTCGAGTACAGTTCGACGACCATCTGTTCTTGAATCGGGAAATTCACATCCTCGCGTTTGGGCAGCGAAATGACTCTCGCTTTCAGCCCCTCGCGGTTCAATTGCAGCCAGGCCGGAACACTCCGGCCCCCGGAAAGGTCCAGCGCGCGCTGTACCGCCGCCAGGTTCCGGCTCTTCTCGCGCAGCGCGATTTCCTGCCCAGGGACGACGGCAAACGAGGGGATATTGACCTTGCGGCCCGACACCTGAATGTGCCCGTGACGGACCAACTGCCGCGCCGCGGCGCGTGAAGACGCCAAGCCCAGCCGGTAGACGGTGTTGTCGAGCCGGGACTCGAGCATCAACAGCAGATTTTCGCCGGTGACACCCTTCATCCGCGCGGCCTTCTCGAAGTAGCTGCGGAATTGGTCTTCGAGGATTCCGTAAAGGCGGCGCAGTTTCTGCTTTTCTCGAAGTTGTAGTCCGTACCCGCTGAGCTTGGGCCGCCGGGATTTACCATGTTGCCCGGGAGCGAAGTTGCGCTTCTCGATCTCGCACTTGCCTGTCAAGCATCGCTGCCCCTTCAGGAACAGCTTGATCCCTTCGCGCCGACACAGCCGACAAACTGCTTCACGATATCGTGCCAAACCAACCTCCTCAGGAACGAAATTCGGAATGCGGATTTCGCCCTAAACTCTCCTGCGCTTGGGCGGGCGGCAGCCGTTATGCGGAATCGGCGTCACATCCTTGATGTTGCGCACTTCCAGCCCCGCCGTGGCCAGGGCTCGGATGGCCGACTCGCGCCCAGCGCCCGGCCCTTTCACGCGTACTTCCACACTGCGCATGCCGTGGTCGCGGGCCGCGTTCGCCACCCGCATAGCCGCCTGCTGGGCGGCAAAAGGCGTGCCCTTGCGCGAGCCCTTAAACCCCAGCGAACCGGCGCTCGACCAGCACACCACGCGGCCGTCGGAATCCGTCACGCTGACGTGCGTGTTGTTGAACGTCGCCTGGACATGCACGACCCCGGTGGGGACAATGCGCTTTTCTTTCTTCTTAAAGACCTTCTTCTTGCCTGCTTTTCCCGCCGCTTTCGCCATGAATCCTCTCTCTGCTTTTGGGGCTGTAATAATCCCGGCTACGTCTTCGCCAGGGAGCGCTTCTTGTTGGCAACCGTGCCCTTGCGCGGTCCCTTCCGGGTACGCGCGTTGGTGTGGGTGCGTTGGCCGCGCACGGGAAGGCTGCGCCGATGCCGCATGCCACGATAGGACCCGATTTCAATCAGACGCCGCACATTCATCGCGGTCTCTTTGCGCAGGTCACCTTCCACCGCTCCCTCTTCTTCGAGGATCTGACGGATCTTCGTGACTTCCTCTTCGGTCAGGTCCTTCACCTTCTTGTCGGGATTGATGCCCGACCGCATGAGAATGGAAAGTGACCGGGCGCGACCGATCCCGTAAATGTAAGTCAGGCCGATTTCTGCGCGCTTCTTGGGTGGCAGATCCACACCCGCAATTCTTGCCATTTCAACCCTCCCATCTCACGAACCCCCGGCGCCGCATCGGTGGGATTCCACGCTCGGCGCGCCGGCGAAAAAGGCCCTCATCCCTGCCGTTGCTTATGCTTGGGATTCTCGCATATCACGCGCACGATCCCCCGGCGCCGAACAATCTTGCACTTGGAGCAAATCTTTCGGACTGACGAACGCACCTTCATGGGGTTTCCTCTCACTCCAGGGGGCACCAGTCCCCACCCGGGAACCAGCCGCACCGTGCCAGGGCCGCTCCGACCTTGCGCTCTCAGAACTTCCCGGTTCTGATTCCGTGCCTACTTGTACCGGAAGACGATCCGCCCCCGTGTCAGGTCGTAAGGAGAAAGCTCCACCGCAACCTTGTCGCCCGGAAGAATGCGGATGAAGTTCTTCCGCATCTTTCCGGAAATGTGGGCCAGGACCTGATGTTTGTTCTCTAATGCCACTCGAAACATCGCATTGGGCAACGATTCCAGCACCGTAGCCGTAACTTCGATTGCATCTTCCTTTGCCATACTTCTATGAGGCCTCGATCCTGGCGATGCGCCCCTCTTACAGACCGCATCGCGAACAACACTACTATAAACGCGTCAGGACATCCGGTCCATTCCGGGTGACCGCCACCATATGTTCGAAGTGAGCGGACAACCCACCGTCCACCGTGACCGCCGTCCAGTTATCGTCCAGGACCCGCACTGCAGCCCCACCGGCGTTCACCATGGGCTCGAGGGCGAAGACCATGCCCTCTTTCAGCAACGGTCCGTGGCCCGCCTGGCCGAAGTTGGGAATCTGCGGTTCCTCGTGCAGCGCTTTGCCGATGCCGTGCCCCACAAACTCCCTCACTACCGAGAACCCGTTTTTCTCGGCATGCTCTTGTATACTCGCCGAAATATCACCCAGGCGGTTGCCCAGCCGCACCTTGCCAATCGCCAGTTCCAGGGCCTCTTCGGTCACCTTCAGCAAGCGCTGGGCAGATTCGCCAATGGCGCCCACGGGCACAGTCAGGGCGGAATCACCGACGTAACCATCGAGCACCACGCCCATGTCCAGGCTAAGAATGTCGCCTTCCTTGAGCCTCCGGCGCTCGGAGGGGATGCCGTGGATGACCTCGTCGTTTATCGACGCGCACAGGCAGCAAGGATAACCGCGGTAACCCTTAAAGGCCGGCCGGGCGCCCAGTTCCTTCAGCCGCTTCACCACGAACTTCTCAAGATCGAGCGTCGTAACTCCCGGTTGAACCTGC
This sequence comes from uncultured Acidobacteriota bacterium, assembly GCA_963722555.1. GTDB lineage: Bacteria > Acidobacteriota > Terriglobia > UBA7540 > UBA7540 > Bog-366. The sequence continues at coordinate 2,626,877 of CAVRNQ010000007.1, read as the reverse complement.
TCGCTAATCTCTCCCAGGAGCTGGCGGACCATCCTGCCGCTGCTCCGCAGCTTTTCGATTTCGAGCGGCGATTTACAGATAATCATGCCTGCGACAAGAACTCCAGTAGTCCCTTGGCAATTGCCTCCGGGTCCTTGTTGCCCTCGACCTCGTGCAATACACCTTGCGCACGATAGAACTCAATGAGAGGGCTGGTCTGCTTTTGATAGGCCTCCAGCCGCTGCCGGATGGTTTGCTCGTTATCGTCCGCCCGGTACAACAGTTTCCCGCCGTCCTTGTCACAAACCCCTTCCGCTTTGGGGGGATTGAAGTGAACGTTGTAAATCTCTCCGCACACCGAACAGGTGCGCCGCCCCGTCAAACGCTTCAGCAGCAGGTCTTCGTCCACCTCAATGTCCAGCACCTGCGGCCGCCCGCGTCCCTTCGCCTGGAGCATCCGTTCCACAAACTGCGCCTGCGCGATGGTGCGCGGAAAACCGTCCAGGATGAAACCCTTCTGGCAATCGGGTTCGCCGATGCGTTCTTCCACGATCCCGCAGACCACTTCGTCCGGAACCAGCCCACCAGCTTCCATCTTGGCCTTGGCCGCCAGACCGAGCGGCGTCTGCTTCTTTACGGCCTCGCGCAGGATATCACCGGTGGAAACTTGCGGAATCGCAAAGTGCCTGGCGACTTCGCGGGCCTGCGTTCCCTTCCCTGCACCCGGAGCTCCCAGGAAAATCAAAGCGTGGGCTCGCATGCCATCCCTCCGAACGCCTGATCAGGCAGTTCGCCGTCCCCGGATTCGTCCCTTCTTCAAGAAGCCTTCGTAATGGCGCATGATAAGCTGCGCTTCAACTTGCTGCACGGTGTCCATCGCCACGCCCACCACGATCAGGAGCGAGGTGCCACCGAAATAGAAGTTGACGTTCAACCCGTGCAAAAGCCAAGTGGGAAAATGGGCGTCGAACCAACCCCCTCCCAGCCAGACGGGCAGGTGGTTCACGCGCAGCCCTGCCAACATGATTTCAGGTATCAAGGCGACCAGGGCGAGGTAAAGGCCGCCCACCCAGGTAATCTTCGTTAAGACATCGTCAAGGTGGTCAGCCGTACGCTTACCCGGCCGAATCCCCGGCATGAACCCACCCTGCTTACGGACGTTATCGGCCACCTCGTCAGGGTTATAGACAATCGAAAGGTAGAAGTGGGCAAAGAAGATGATCATGACGACGTAAGCCAGGGTGTAAGCGGGCTCCCCGTAAGCGAACAACTTGGAAAACCCGGCGAGGCCAGCGCCGAGATACCGGAAGATGATAAAGCTGCTTTGATCCAGACGAAACAGGCCGAGGGTCTGCGGAAAAGTCAGAATCGAAACGGCGAAAATAATGGGCATCACGCCGCCACTGTTCACCTTCAGCGGTAGATGGGTTGAGACGCCCCCCATGATTCTCCGCCCCACCACGCGTTTGGCATATTGGATGGGAATGCGCCGCTCTCCGCGTTCCACAGTAACAATGAAGGCAACAATCACCAGCATGAACACGAGCAAAAGCAGAAGAACGGGAAAGCTCCAAATGCGCGTAACGAAAACCTTCTCATAAAGGTCCGCCGCGGCCCGCGGCAAGCCCACCACGATGCCTGCGAAGATCAACAGCGACATCCCGTTGCCGATGCCCCGCGAGGTGATCTGCTCGCCGAGCCACATGATGAACATGGACCCGCTGGTCAGGGTGAGCACAGTGGTAAAAACAAAACCCGGCCCGCTATGGGCGACCAGGGGGGTACCCGCCGCCGTCTGCTTTTGAAGCGCGATGGCGATACCGAAAGCTTGGAAGGCGCTCAGGCCCACCGTCATCCAGCGCGTGTATTCAGTAATCTTGCGGCGGCCCAGATCGCCTTCTTTCTTGAGTTTCTCGAGATGCGGCGAGACCACCGTGAGCAACTGGAGAATGATCGAGGCCGTAATGTAAGGCATGATCCCCAGCGCGAAGACCGACATGCGCCGCAGGCTGCCGCCGGAGAACATCGACAGTAGCCCGAACAGCGAACCCGCCAACTGTCCGAACGCCTGCTCAAATACTTCGGTATTGATGCCGGGCGTGGGGATGAACGCCCCCAGGCGGTACACGGCGAGCATCAGCAGCGTAAACAGGATGCGTTTTCGTAGATCCGGAATCTCGGTGATGCTTTTCAGAGACTCGAGCATTACGAAAGGACCTCAGCCTTTCCGCCAGCTTTCTGGATCTTTTCGCGGGCGGACTGGGAGAAGATGTGTGCGGAAATCTGCAGGGGCGATTTCAGTTCGCCGCCGCCGAGAACTTTCAGGCCGTCGCCCAGGCGCTTGACCAGGCCCCGCGCCACAAGAACTTCCGGCGTGATGATCTCGGCGGGTTTGAATTCCGCAAGATCGCGCAGGTTTACCACAGCGTAGTGTTTGCGGAAGATGTTCGTGAAGCCCCGCTTGGGCAGCCGGCGGTGGAGGGGCATCTGGCCGCCCTCAAATCCCGGCCGCATCCGCATGCCTGTACGGGACCGTTGCCCCTTGGAGCCACGCGTCGCCGTCTTGCCGTGCCCTGATCCGATTCCCTGCCCGATGCGCTTGGAGCGCCGGTGGGCTCCTGTGGGAGGTCGGAGTGTTCCGATATGTGTCGCCATATGCCTTCTGCCTATTTCTTGCCCGCTTTGCGGGTCTTGCTTTCCTTCTTCGGAGCTGCTTTCTTCCCCGCCGCTTTGAGTTTGGCTTCTGCCGCCTGAGTGGGCTTAGCCTTCCTGGGTGCGCCCTTGGTTGGACCTTTATCCACCTTTTCTTTGGCGGCCTTCGCCGGCTTCGCGGGCCTAGCGGGTTGCGGCTTTCCCTCTTCAGCTGATGCTTCTGCCGCAACTGCCTCACTCGCCGCCTCCGCCCCGGCAGCTTCCGCAGCGGGCTCAGCCGGGGGAGCAGCCTTGACTTCCGGCGGGTACACGGTGTATTCCGGCAGCGAAGCCCAGGCGGGCGCAGGAGTTTCGGGAACAATCACCAGCAAGTGCGGAACGGCGGCCACGATCCCCCGAATCTGGGGGGTATCCGGACGCACCACAATCTGGTTCAACTTTCTCAACCCCAGGCTGCGCACGATGGTCTTCTGATGGTAGGTGAAGCCAATACCACTGCGCACCCACTTAATGCGAATCGTCTTGTGCGTCTTATCCGCCACAGTTCCTCAACCTCGCTAGATTTCTTCCGGCGTCTTCCCCCGCATTTCGGCCACTTCCTGGAGGTCGCGCAACTTGAGCAGTGCATCCATCGTCGCCTTCACCACGTTATGGGGATTGGTGGTTCCCAGGGATTTCGTTAAGACGTTCTGGATTCCCGCCGCTTCCACGACGGCGCGGACCGCGCCCCCGGCGATCACACCGGTTCCGGGCGGTGCGGGCTTCAGCAAAACCCTGCCTGCCCCGAAGTGACCCAACACGGTGTGGGGAATCGAACCCTGCAGGACGTTGACTTTCACCAGCGATTTCTTCGCGCATTCGATTCCTTTGCGAATCGCCATGGGGACTTCGCGCGCCTTGCCGGAGCCATAGCCGACAATTCCGGCGCCATCACCCACCACGACGAGCGCCGAGAAACTCAGGTTCTTGCCGCCTTTGACCACTTTGGTGACCCGGTTAATCGAGATCACCTGGTCTTTGAGTTGCAGTGTGTTCGGGTCAATCCGATTGGCCAAATCTTCCTCCCGCCATTTCCCCTAGAATTTCAGACCCGCCTCGCGAGCGGCGTCGGCCAGGGCCTTGACGCGCCCGTGATAGGCATAGCCCCCGCGGTCGAACACCACCGAGGAAATGCCCGCGGCGATGGCCCGTTGGGCCAAAACCTTTCCCACGAATTTCGCCGCGGCGATGTTGCCGCCGCTCTTTAACGTTTTGCGAACTTCCTTGTCGCGCGTGGACGCCGTCACCAGGGTGTGGCCGCGCGTGTCGTCGACCACCTGGGCGTAAATGTGATTGAGCGATCGGAAAACATTCATGCGCGGCGCCTGGGCGCGCCCGCTCACCCGCGCGCGGATTCGCACGTGAACCCGCCGGCGTGCCGCGTCTTTGGAAACCATCTGTAACATCAGGAGCTCTCCGCGTTCCTCAGCTTCAGACTACCCCGCCTTGCCTGCACCACCCGCCGCCGCGGCGGCCTTACCCACCTTCTTCTTCAAGCGCTCGCCCGTGTAACGAATGCCCTTGTTCTTGTAGGGATCCGGGGGGCGCAACGCGCGAATTTTCGCCGCCACCTGGCCCACCTGCTGCTTGTCCGCGCCGCTGACGATAAGATGGGTCTGTTTCTCCACGCTGAGCGCAATCCCCTCGGGCAGGGGAAAATCGATGGGATGTGAATAGCCCAGAGTAAAAGTCACCGACTTGCCCTTCGACTCGGCGCGATAGCCGATCCCCACGATATCCATGTGCCTCTCAAAACCCTGGGTCACGCCGCGCACCGCGTTCGCGAGCAAGCTCCGCGCCAGCCCGTGCAGGGCAGCCTGCTCATCGGTGTCCCGCTTCAACAGCAGATGGCCATCCTGCTTCTCGAGCTGGATTCCCGGGGGAAGAGGAATCCGCAAGGTTCCCTTGGGCCCCTTCACCGCCAGCGACGTTCCCTCTGCCTGCACGGTGACTCCCGCGGGCAAATCAATCACCTTCCTGCCTATTCTCGACATAGCTTCAATTCCTGTCATTCCGTCCGGAGTCCGGAGTGCGAACCCGTGGACTCTAGGAAACACTGCAGAGTACTTCACCGCCCAGCCGCGCCTTGCGGGCGGCCTTGCCGGTCATCACTCCGCGCGGCGTGGTCAGGATGCTCACTCCCATTCCGCCCAGGATGCGCGGAACCTTCTGCGCGCCCACATAGACGCGCCGGCCGGGCTTGGAGACGCGGTCCAGATTGGAGATGGCGTTCATCCCGTCCGGTCCGTACCTCAGGAAGACCTTCAGGACTTTCTTTTTTTCTTCTTCGCCCACCTTGAAGTTGCCAATATAGCCTTCTTCTTTCAGGATGCGAGCGACCTCAATCTTGAGTTTTGAGGACGGCATATCCACGCGCGCATGACGCGCTTGAATCCCGTTACGGATTCGAGTGAGCATGTCGGCAATGGGATCAGTGACGGCTGACATAAGACTCCCGATTTGGCATTTGCTAAACCTCTCGACCCGGCTCACCAGCTGGATTTGGTGACACCCGGGATTTCGCCGCGCAGCGCGAGCTGCCGGAAACAAAGGCGGCACATCTTGAACTTGCCTAGGTAACCACGCGGTCGGCCGCAAATCAAGCAGCGATTCCGGTGCCGAATCTTGAACTTCGGCTTCCTGCGCAATTTGGCCATCATGGAAGAACGCGCCACGTTTTACCCCCCCGCCTTTTCACTGGCCTGCCCGGCCGCCTGGCGCCGCTGCGCCTCGGACCGGAAGGGCATCCCCAGGTGCCGGAGCAAGGCCATTGCCTCCGCGTCGGTCCTGGCATCGGTTACGATCGTGATGTTCATGCCTTTGACTTTGTCAACCTTGGCGTAATCAATCTCCGGAAACACCAGTTGGTCACGCAATCCCAGGGTGTAGTTGCCCCGGCCATCGAAGGCCCGCGTGGAGACACCGCGAAAGTCGCGCACGCGCGGCATGGTCACGTTGGTGAGGCGATCGAAGAATTCATACATGCGATCACCCCGCAAGGTCACCATGGCCCCGATAGGCATGTTCTTGCGCAGCTTGAAATTGGCGATCGACTTCCGGGCGCGCGTGATCACGGGCTTCTGACCGGTGATCTGCCCCAGTTCCTGGGCGGCGGAATCGAGCAGCTTGGCGTTCTGAATGGCTTCACCCAAGCCCATGTTCACGATGATTTTCCGCAAGCGCGGCACTGCGTTGGTGTTCGCGTACGCGAATTCCTTCAGCAGGGCCGGCACGACCTCCTGCTGGTATCGCTCTTTCAGTCTCGGAGCCATGTTCGCTTTCGTTCCTCCCGGCCTTTACTTATCCAGAGATTTTTCGCACTTCGCGCAGATGCGCACCTTTTTGCCCCCGGCCATTTCACGGTGCTGGATGCGGGTCGGCCCGCAATCGCTGCAGACCAGCGCCACGTTGGATACGTGGATAGGGCCTTCCTTCTCCAGGACGCCGCCCCGAATCTGCTTGGCGGGATTCGGCCGCACGTGACGCTTGACCATGTTCACGTGCTCAACAAAGAGCCGCTGCTTGCCGGGTTCGACTTCCAGAACCCTTCCGCGCGTCGGCTGGCCGGCTGCGCCCCGGCTGCGCCCGGCGATCACTTGCACGATGTCGTTCTTGCGGATATCCATTGCCATCCCCTTACAGAACCTCAGGCGCCAAAGAAACAATCTTCAAGAACTTCTTTTCGCGCAACTCGCGGGCCACCGGCCCGAAGACACGCGTTCCCACCGGCTCGTTTGCGTCATTGATCAACACCGCGGCGTTCTCGTCGAACCGGATATAGCTGCCGTCGCGCCGGCGCTGCTCTTTCCGCATGCGCACGATGACGCACTTGACGACTTTGCCCTTGGGAATGGCGCTGTCGGGCGCCGCCTCTTTCACCGCCGCCGTCACCACATCACCCAGTCCCGCCTGCAGCCCCACATCGCCACCCAGCGGGAGGATGCAGGAGAGCTTGCGGGCTCCAGAATTATCCGCCACCTGGAGAATGGTGCGCATCCCGATCATACGTCCACCTCCGGCACGGGAGCGACTTGTGTCGCCCTGGTTACGATCTCCGCCACCCGCCAGCGCTTGCGGCTGCTCAAGGGGCGAGTCTCCTCAATTCGGACCGTGTCGCCCACTCGACATTCGTTCTTCTCGTCGTGGGCCAGGAACTTCTTCGACCGCCGCACGACGCGTTTGTAGAGCCGATGGGTCACCTGCCGCTCCACCGTGACCACCACCGTCTTCTGCATCTTGGTGCTGGTCACCACTCCGGTTTTTTCCTGCCGCCTCGTTGGCATCACACCCTGTTCCTGTCCGCCTGCTGTCTCCGTCACCGTGCACCTACTTGGTTTGCGCAGCGCCCTTCTGGCGCTCACGCAGCAGTGTTTTCACCTTGGCGATTCCCTTGCGCAGCTCCCGGATGGCGTTCAAGTGCTCGGACTGGCCGCCCGCCATCTGAAACTTCAACCGAAAGAGCTGGTCTGAAAACTCACGCTCCCGAGTCTTCAGCTCAGCGTCGGTCCACTCCCGCATTTTCTCTGCGGGCCACTTCCATCGCTTGTCTTTCTCCAGCTTCATGAGCTCCACTCCACCATCCGCTAGAGTGCCGTGGCGCGCGCCACGAATTGCGTCGGCAAGGGCAGTTTGTGACTGGCCAAACGCAGGGCCTCGCGCGCGTCGGCTTCCGATACGCCTTCCATTTCAAACAGCACCCGACCGGGCCTGACCACGGCCACCCAGAACTCCGGCGCACCCTTGCCTTTTCCCATGCGGGTTTCGGCGGGTTTCTTGGTCACCGGCTTGTCCGGGAAGACTCGAATCCAAAGCTTCCCGCCGCGCTTGATGAACCGCATGATCGCCACGCGGCTGGCTTCGATCTGGCGGTCGGAAATCCAACCGGCCTCGACGACCTTCAATCCGTAGTCGCCAAAAGACAGGTCGGAACCCCGCCAGGCCTTGCCCCGCATCCGGCCGCGCTGCTGTTTCCGGAACTTCACTTTGCTCGGCATCAACATAAATAGTTCTCAGTTCTCAGTATTCAGTTCTCAGTCGATACAGACAAACCGCTCTTTCGCCTCTCTGCACTGACGACTGACAACTGACGACTTCTTCTACGCCACCGGCGCCACGGCAACCGGTTTCTCGACCTTCTCCACCCGGCGTCTCTGCTCCAGGATTTCGCCGTTGTAAATCCAGCACTTCACACCGATCGCGCCGTAGGTCGTATGGGCTTCAGCATATCCGTAATCGATGTCGGCGCGCAGCGTGTGCAGCGGCAGGCGGCCCTGCAAGTACCACTCGGAGCGGGCAATTTCCGCGCCGTTCAGCCGTCCACCACAGCGAACCTTTATCCCTTTGCAGCCAAACCGCAACGCGGAATCCACTGACTTGCGCATGGCGCGGCGAAAAGCGACGCGCTTTTCCAGTTGCAGGCAAATTGCCTCCGCCACGAGCTGCGCGTTCAATTCCGGCCGGTGCACTTCCTGGATATTGATGGGCAGCACCTCGCGTCCGGTGCGCTTCTGGATTTCCTGCCGCAAGCGGTCGATCTCCGCGCCCTTGCGGCCGATGATGATGCCCGGCCGGGCCGTGAAGATCGTCACTTTGAGCTTGTTGCCGGGGCGCTCGATCTCGATGGAGGCCACGCCCGCGGCGCGCAACTGGTCCTTCAGCCGCTTCTTGAGTTTCAAGTCTTCGTGGAGAAGGTCGGCATAGTCCTTCTTGGCAAACCACCGTGACTTCCACGTCTTGGTGTATCCCAGGCGGAACCCGTAAGGATGAACCTTCTGACCCACCCTAGCCTCCTTCATCTTGCCGGTCGCGCCAGGCTCCGGCCCGCGCGGCCAGCCGCGCGTGAGTTGACCCGTCTAGCCTTCCGGCGCCTCGACCACAACCGTGATGGCGCTGCTGCGGCGCTGGTAACGATAAGCACGGCCCATGGGCGCCGGCCGGATGCGCTTCTGGCGCGGACCCTCGTTCACGTAGATCTTGGAAACCACCAGTTCGTCCACGTCCAGATGTTCAGCCTTCTGCTCGGCATTCGAGACGGCCGAACGCAGGACCTTCTCGACTTCGCGAGTGACAGCCTTCTTGGTGAAAGTCAGGATGCTGAGCGCCTCACTGACGCTCTTGCCGCGGATCAGGTCCACAACCAATCGGGCCTTCTGCGGGGAAATTCGGACGTATTTGTAAGTGGCGCTTGCTTCCATCGATTCACCTGAACTTCGGGGTCAAAGACCCGAAAATTAGCTGGCGCCTCCCGCACCCGCCGCAGGAGCCGCTGCCGCCTTGGGCGCAGCGGAGACGGGCGGGGGCGCCGCCGCCGCCGCGGCTCTTTCGGCTGCGATTTTCACCCCGTGCCCCTTGAAGGTGCGCGTCGGTGAAAACTCACCCAGCTTCTGTCCCACCATGTTCTCCGTGATGTACACGGGAATGAACTTCTTGCCATTGTGGACGGCCACGGTGTGTCCGATCATCTCGGGCACAATCGTGGAGCGCCGCGACCAGGTCTTTATCACTTTTTTCTCGAACCGCCGATTGAGCAGCTCGATCTTCTTCATCAAGTGATCGTCCACAAACGGACCCTTTTTCAGCGACCTTCCCAAGGTGCCCTCCCTCTATTTCTTTTCCCGCCGCTTGACAATGAATCGGTCCGTGGCCTTGTTGTTCCGCGTCTTGTAACCGCGGGTTGGCTGGCCCCAAGGTGTCACGGGATGGCGGCCCCCGGAGGTCTTGCCTTCGCCGCCTCCATGCGGATGGTCCACCGGATTCATGGCCACACCGCGCACCGTGGGTCGAATGCCCATCCAGCGCTTGCGGCCCGCCTTGCCGATGGAAAGGTTCTCGTGGTCCAGGTTCCCGAGTTGGCCGATCGTGGCCACACACTCCATGAACACTTTCCGAACTTCGCCCGACGGCAGCCGCACCTGGGCATACTCGCCCTCTTTGGCCAGCAACTGCGCTGCGCCGCCGGCGCTGCGAACCATCTGGCCACCTTTCCCGGGGCGCAACTCAATGTTGTGAATCATGGTGCCCACGGGGATGTTCTTGAGGGGAAGCGCATTGCCCGTGACGATATCCGCTTCCGGACCGGACACCACACGGTCCCCCACCTTTAGACCCAGGGGGTAAAGGATGTAGCGCTTCTCGCCATCGGCATAACTCAGCAGCGCGATGAAGGCGGAGCGATTGGGGTCGTACTCAACGCTCAGCACCCGCGCCGGAACTCCCACCTTGTCGCGCTTGAAATCGATCAGCCGGTAGTGGCGCTTGTGGCCGCCGCCCCGGCGCCAAATGGTTATTTCGCCGTGGTTGTTCCGCCCTGAAATGCGGGTCTTCGGTTCCAGAAGCGGCTTGTGGGGTTCGGAGGTGGTGATTTCCTCAAAGGTCAAGCTGGTCTGGAACCGCCGGGTTTCGGTGTAGGGTCGGTATGTTTTGATTCCCATAGCCTTCATCTTCCGCGGCACGCGCCGCTCAACAGATCAGTCGCGCCTAGGCACTCTCGACATACTCCGGAATTTTCTCTCCGGCTCGAAGTTTTACATAGGCCTTCTTCCAATCCGGCCGGTGACCCACCATGCGGCCTCGGCGCCGCTCCTTGCCAACGTAATTCGAGGTGTGGACCGCCTCCACTTTGACCTTAAAGACAGTCTGCACGGCTTCTTTGATCTCGGTCTTGGTGGCGTGCGGATCAACCTTGAAACACAAGGTACGATTGCGCTCCTTCACGTTCAGACTCTTCTCGGTAACGATGGGTTTCTGCAAGATCTGGTAAGGGCTCCGGTTCATCCGAGCGCCTCCTGGAGTCGCACGAGCGCCCCCTCGGAAATCAGCAACTGGTCGTGGCTCAGCACGTGGTAAGGATGCAGTTCGTGGTGCCGCACCAGGTCACAGCCGGCGAGGTTTCGGGAAGAGAGTTCCAGGTTACGGTTGGCGGCGTCGTTCACCACCAACACTGTCTTCTCGACACCCAGCTTGTGGAGTGTCGCGGAAAACCCGCTCGTTTTGACTGCGGCAAGGTTGAACTGGTCCACTACCGTCAGCTTGTGATCCTGGAATTTCGCCGCCAGCGCTGACCGCATTGCCCCCCGCAGGATCCTTTTGGGAAGCTCGTAGGAATAATCGCGGGGCTGGGGGCCGTGCGCGATGGACCCGTGCCGCCACAGGGAACTGCGGATCGAGCCCGCGCGGGCCCGCCCCGTTCCCTTCTGCCGCCAGGGCTTCTTGCCGCCGCCCCGCACTTCGGCGCGGGTCTTCGTCTTGTGGGTGCCGCGGCGCTGGCTAGCCAGATACTGCTTGACCGCTTCCCAAAGCAGACTCTGATTGGGCTTGGCGCCGAAAACTTCATCGGGCACCTGCAGCTCTTTCACCGTCTGCCCTTCGAGATTCTTGACTTCAACGGTTGCCATATCCGCTAGGAGTAGTCAGTGGTCAGTGATCAGTGGTCAGTAAAACTGCTACCGACTTCTGACCGCCAACTATCGACTCCACTTTTCCTTTCTGCCAACGGCCTTCTGCCCGCCGCCTCTTCCGACTGCGTCGGAACTCACACGGTGTGCTCGCTGCCTACTGCTTTCTGCATACTGCCTGCTGTCTTCTGCACCCTGCCTACTGCTTTCTGCCTACTGCCTACTTCTACTTATGGGGTGCCTTGGCCTTGTGAACGATCACATAGCTGCCTTGAGGACCCGGGACAGCGCCTTGAATCAGCAGCGTGTTGTCGTCCGACGACACTTGCACCACGCGCAGATTCCGTACGGTCGCTCGAGTGTGGCCCATATGGCCGGCGGCGCGCATCCCCTTCAGGACTCGGGATGGCCACGCCGAGGCGCCAATCGACCCGGGAGCGCGATGGAACATGGAGCCGTGCGACCCGCCGCCCCCCCGAAGTGATGGCGCTTGTGGGTACCCGCAAACCCGCGCCCTTTGGAAACCCCCGTCACATCCACCAGGTCGTTGACCGCGAAGACGTCTGCCAAAACCTTGTCGCCGACTTTTACGTCCCCGGCGTTCGGCGCCAGGCGCACTTCGCGCAGGAAACGGACCGGGTTCGCCCCGCCTTTCTTGAAGTGTCCCTCCCGGGGCTTGGTCACCCGCTTGGGGGGAGGCAACTCCACCAGGCCGAGTTGCGCCGCCTCGTAGCCGTCCTTCTGCGCCGTCTTGCGCTGCACCACCACGCAAGGCCCCGCTTTCAGTACCGTCACCGGGATCACGTCGCCGTTCTCCGCGAAGACCTGCGTCATGCCCAGCTTCTTTCCCAGTATGGCGTTGACCATATTCACCATTCAGACCTGAGGGCTCAGCGTTCCGACCGCACCAGCCGCGCGCTACTTCGTGTGTTCTTTGCCGAACGCCTTGATCTCGATGTCCACTCCAGAAGGCAAGTCGAGCTTGGTCAGGGCTTCAATCGTCCCCGAGGTCGGCTCCAGGATATCCACCAGCCGCTTGTGCGTGCGGATCTCAAACTGCTCACGCGATTTCTTATCCGTATGCGGCGAGCGCAGCACGCAGTACTTGTTCTTGATGGTGGGCAAAGGAATGGGTCCTGCCACCTGGGCGCCCGTGCGCTTCGCGGTGGAGACAATTTCCGCCGCCGACTGATCCAGTATCCTGTGATCGTATGCCTTCAACCGAATTCGAATTTTCTGATGTAGCATCAGCCTCTGCCTTACGCCAAGATTTCCGTGACCGTACCGGCGCCGACGGTGTGGCCGCCCTCGCGGATGGCGAAGCGCAGCCCTATCTCCATGGCGATGGGCGTGATCAATTCGATCTCCAGGTTCACGTTATCCCCCGGCATCACCATCTCCGTCCCCGCCGGCAACTCCGCCACTCCCGTCACGTCCGTGGTGCGGAAGTAAAACTGCGGCCGGTAGCCCTTGAAGAACGGCGTGTGCCGCCCGCCTTCTTCCTTCGTCAAAATGTACACCGAGGCCTTGAACTTCGTGTGCGGCGTGATCGACCCCGGCTTCGCCAGCACCATGCCCCGCTCCACCTCGTCCTTCTCCGTCCCCCGCAGCAGCACCCCAATGTTGTCCCCCGCCTGCCCTTCATCCAATAGCTTCTTGAACATCTCCACGCCCGTCACCACCCGCTTGAACGGCTCCGGTCGCAGCCCCACAATCTCGATCTCTTCCTGCACCTTCACCTTGCCCCGCTCCACCCGTCCCGTCACCACCGTCCCGCGCCCCGAGATCGAGAAAATATCTTCCACCGGCATCAGAAACGGCTTGTCGATTTCCCGCGGCGGCATCGGAATGTAGCTGTCCACCGCCTCCATCAATTCGTGAATCGACTTCTCCCCATTCGCGTCCCCTTCCAAAGCCTTCAGCGCCGAGCCCCGCACCACCGGAATCTTGTCCCCCGGAAATTGGTACTTCGACAGCAACTCCCGTACTTCCATTTCCACCAGATCCAGAAGCTCCGTGTCCTCCACCGCATCACACTTGTTCATGTACACCACGATGTACGGCACGTTCACCTGCCGCGCCAAAAGCACGTGCTCCCGCGTCTGCGGCATCGGCCCGTCCGTCGCCGCCACCACCAGGATCGCCCCGTCCATCTGCGCCGCGCCCGTGATCATGTTCTTGATGTAGTCCGCGTGCCCCGGGCAATCCACGTGCGCATAGTGCCGGTTCTTCGTCTCGTATTCCACGTGCGCAATCGCAATCGTGATCCCCCGCGCCTTCTCCTCCGGCGCGTTGTCAATCGAATCAAACGCCCGGAACTTCACCTTGGGGTTCCCCTTCGCCAGCACCTTCGTGATCGCCGCCGTCAACGTCGTCTTGCCGTGATCAATGTGCCCAATCGTCCCCACGTTCATGTGCGGCTTCGAACGATCAAATTTTTCCTTGGCCATGGGTTATCGCCTCAGCTTGAGATCGTGTACTCCAAATTTTGGCAACTCAAAATCAAAGGGGAGACCCTATCTGGCCACGGGTCGTCCCTGAATTCGGGCTATGATGTCGTCCTGAATGTCTCCGGGCGCCTGCTCGTAACGCAGGAAGTGCATGGTGAAGGAGGCGCGCCCCTGGGTGCGCGAGCGCAAATCGGTTGCATAACCAAACATCTGCGCGAGTGGCGCCCTAGCGCGAATGACCTGGGTTGATCCGCGCTTCTCCATACCCTCCACATGTCCGCGACGCGAGCTGATGTCGCCGAGAACGTCGCCCATGAATTCCTCGGGAACCACCACCTCAACCTTCATGATGGGCTCGAGCAATACCGGCCTGGCTTTCCGCACGGCTTCTTTAAAGCCTACCGAGCCCGCAATCTTGAAGGCGATTTCCGAAGAATCAACTTCGTGATAGGACCCGTCATCGAGAGCCACGCGCACGCCGGTCATTTCATAGCCAGCCAGGACGCCGGTCTCCATGGCCTCACGAATCCCCTGGTAGGTGGGACCAATATATTCCTTGGGTACGACGCCACTCACGATCTCATCGACAAAGAGCAGGTTCAGCTCGGGGTCGAACTTGGTCGTTGATCTCTTCCTGGTCAGTTCGGCGATTTCTTCCAGGTTGGGGTGCGGCAGGGGTTCGACACGCAGGTGAACATGCCCGTATTGGCCGCGTCCGCCGGTCTGCTTGATGTGCTTCCCTTCCGCTTCCGCCCTGCCCAGGATCGTCTCGCGATAGGCCACCTGCGGTCGGCCCACATTGGCAGCCACACCGAACTCGCGCACCATGCGGTCCACCAGGATTTCCAGGTGCAGTTCGCCCATGCCGGAAATCAGCGTCTGGCCGGTATCCGGGTCAGTATGAACCTTGAACGTGGGGTCTTCCTGGGTGAGCTTGCCGAGCGCGTTCCCCAGTTTCTCCTGGTCGGCCTTGGTCTTGGGCTCGATGGCCACCGAGATGACCGGCGCCGGGAAATCCATGGCCTCGAGAACGATAGGAGCATCCTCGGCGCAGATCGTGTCGCCCGTCGAGACGTTCTTCAGGCCCACGGCCGCGGCAATGTCTCCCGCGTAAACCCCGGAAATCTCTTCCCGCTTGTTGGCGTGCATTTGCAGCAGACGGGAAACACGTTCGCGCCGCCCGCGACGCGGGTTGTAAACCGTGTCACCTTGCTGGATGCTTCCCGAATAGACCCGCAGGAAGGCGAGTTGGCCCACGAAGGGGTCCGTCATGATCTTGAAAATCAGCCCCGCAAAAGGCTCTTCGTCGTCGGCCTTGCGGATCAGCGTCTTTTCTTCGTTCTCGGGATCATAACCTTCCATGGGCGGGACATCCACAGGGGAAGGCAGGTAATTCACCACCGCGTCGAGCAAAGGTTGCACACCCTTGTTCTTGAAGGCCGAGCCGCAGACCACCGGGAACACCCGCATGGCAATCGTGGCTCGACGCAGGGCGGCGCGAAGCTCGTCCACCGAGATCGCTTCGCCGTGCACATACTTCTCCATGATGGCGTCGTCCGCTTCGCCCAGCGACTCAATCAACTGCTCACGGAAGTGACGGGCCTTGTCGGCGTAGGCAGCAGGGATTTCCACCTCATCGTACGCCGCACCCAGGGTCTCGTCCTTCCAAAGGATGGCACGCTGGCTCACCAGGTCGATGACCCCTTCGAAACCGTCCTCCGCTCCCAGCGGCAACTGGATGGCGATGGGGTTGGCGTGCAGCTTGGAGCGCAATTGGCTGACACAGGTCTCGAAATCCGCCCCCGTCCGATCCATCTTGTTGACGAAGACGAGGCGCGGGACGCGGTACTTGTCCGCCTGGCGCCAGACGGCTTCCGTCTGGGGCTCCACACCTTCGACCGCCCCTAAAATGGCAATCGCTCCGTCCAGTACCCGGAGCGACCGTTCCACTTCCGCCGTAAAGTCCACGTGTCCCGGCGTATCGATGATGTTAATTTGAATATCGTTCCAGAAACAAGTGGTGGCCGCCGAGGTGATGGTGATGCCGCGCTCCTGCTCCTGTTCCATCCAGTCCATGACGGCGGTGCCTTCGTGCACCTCGCCCATCTTGTGCGTTCTCCCCGTATAGTAGAGGACCCGCTCCGTCGTGGTGGTCTTCCCGGCATCGATATGCGCCATAATACCGATGTTCCGGTACCTCTCGAGTTGTACCTCGCGCGCCATATAAACCTAAAAGCGAACAAACCGGCCCCCGGCCTCAATCCCCAGGACCAGGATCCGGAACCCCGTTATCAATCAGTTGGCCACAATGCCGCCCAGGGCGGCTGCAAAACGGATCGTGGGCCGGGGAGGCACCACCTCCCGCTTTGCTCTAGGTCATCCCGGTAAAACAGGATTACCAGCGGTAATGGGCAAAAGCCTTGTTGGCTTCGGCCATGCGGTGAGTATCGTCCCGCTTCTTGATGGCGCCGCCGCGATTGTTCGCTGCATCCAGCAGCTCCGCGGCCAACTGCTCCACCATGGACCTGTCACCCCGCTCACGCGCATAACCGATGATCCAGCGGAGACTCAAGGAGGTCTGGCGATTCCGATTCACTTCCACCGGCACCTGGTAATTCGCGCCCCCAACTCGCCGTGACTTCACTTCCAGGGCCGGCTTCACGTTGTCAACCGCCTTCTTGAAGACCTTCAGCGGGTCATCGTTGGCCCGCTGCTTGATCAGCTCAAAGGCGTGATAAACGATCTTCTGGGCGACGCTCCTCTTGCCCTGCAGCATGACGCAATTGATGAGCTTCTGCACCAGAGAATTAACGTACACCGGATCGGGACCGATTTCTCGACGCTCTACCGTACCTTTTCGTGGCATATCCTAACCAGTATGATTTGAATGGAAGAGTCTCCGCTCTTCTTCCTTGCCTGTCGCGCTAAGCCTTCTTGGGCCGCTTGGCTCCATACTTGGACCGTCCCTGCCGGCGATCCGTTACACCGGCGGTATCCAGCGTGCCCCGGATGACGTGATAACGAACGCCGGGGAGATCCTTGACGCGCCCGCCTCGGATCAGCACAATCGAGTGCTCCTGCAGATTGTGACCGACACCCGGAATATAGGTGGTCACTTCCATACTGTTGGTCAGCCGCACCCGGGCCACTTTACGCAGCGCCGAGTTCGGTTTCTTGGGTGTCTGCGTGTAAACGCGAATACACACCCCGCGCTTCTGGGGGCAACCCTCCAGAGCCGGGCTGGAAGTCTTAAAGCGCGGCTGCCGCCGACCGAGACGAACCATCTGACTAAACGTGGGCATCCGAAAGCCTCTCACGCTCCCATATCCAGCGTCGCATTTCACGAGCATCTGTACGGGGTGTAATTTGGCTCTTGCCAAATCCTTACAAATGTATCAGACCGGACGAAAAACTGTCAAGCGATTGCGTGCGGGAAACATCAAAAACCTCACCCCATCTCCATAATTTCCCGTTCCTTGCTTTTTGCCTGGCTCTCCAGCTTCTCCATGAACTCATCGGTCAGCTTCTGAATCTCCTCCAAGCCGCGCCGTTCATCGTCTTCGGAGATCTTCTTGTCCTTCAGAAGCTTCTTCAAGGCTTCGTTCGCGTCGCGCCGGACATTGCGGACGGCCGTGCGATGGTTCTCCATGACCTTATGAAGGTGCTTGACCAGTTCCTTTCGCCTCTCCTCCGTGAGGGGCGGAATGGGCACCTTCAAAATCTTGCCGTCGTTGACCGGGTTCAACCCCAGGTCGGAGGAGCGAATGACCTTTTCGAGCACCGACAACAGGCTCGGGTCCCAGGGCTGGACCGTGAGCATGGAAGGCTCAGGAACTCCCAGCGTGGCCACCTGGTTCAGGGGGGTGGGGGTCCCGTAATACTCCACCTTCAAGTGATCCAGCAGGGCCGTGGACGCCCGCCCGGTTCTGACCCCCGCAAGTTCCACCCGCAGATCCTCCGCGGCTTTGGCCATGCGGGTTTTCGCCTGCGCAACCATTTCTCTGATCATCGTACCCGCCTTTCCTGCCCCGACCTCAGCGCGTCACCAACGAGCCCACTTTTTCGCCCAACACGACGCGTTGGAGGTTGCCCGGGACATTCAAGTTAAACACAATGATGGGGAGGTTATTGTCCATACACATGGAAATCGCGGTCGTGTCCATCACCTTCAAACCGCGCGAAAGCACTTCCAAATATTTGATCTCGGTAAACTTCTTGGCATCCGGGATTTTCTGGGGGTCTGCATCGTAAACGCCATCCACCTTGGTGGCTTTCAAGATGACCTCCGCCTTAACTTCCATGGCCCGCAGGGCAGCGGCCGTATCGGTGGAAAAATATGGATTTCCCGTCCCCGCGGCAAAAACCACAATCCGCTTCTTTTCCAGGTGGCGGATGGCGCGGCGGCGGATATACGGCTCAGCAATCTCGCGCATCTCAATGGCGGTAACCACGCGCGTGTGCGCCCCCAACTTCTCCAGGGCGTCTTGCAGAGCCAGCGCGTTGATCACCGTCGCCAGCATGCCCATGTGATCGCCGACGACCCGGTCCATCCCCAGCGCCGAAGCCACCACGCCACGAATGAAGTTGCCACCACCCACCACAATGGCGACCTCCAGGCCCATGGCCTGAACCTCATGGACTTCCTGGGCAATGCGGTTCACCACTTCGGGATCGACACCGAACCCCCGGGAACCCATCAGGGCTTCGCCACTCAACTTAAGCAGGATGCGATGAAATACCGGCTGGCTCATTCGTCGGCCTTCGCCGCGGTGGGCTCAGCCGTGGGCTTCCCCGCCGCCTCACCGACCTTGAATCTTGAGAACCGGCTTACGGTGATGTTTTCACCAAACTTCGTAATGTTGGAAGCTATCAGCTCGCCGACCGTCAGACTGCTGCCGCTGTCCTTGATGAAGTGCTGCTCGTAAAGGCAGTTGTCTTCGTAGAACTTATCGAGCCTGCCTTCCACGATACGCTCCAGCACGCCCGCGGGCTTTCCGGAGGCCGCGGCCTGCGCCCGCAACACTTCCTTTTCGCGCTCCAGCGCCTCCGCCGTCACGTCTTCTCTACGAATGAAGCGCGGGTCGGTGGCGCAGATCTGCATGGCCACGTCATGCGCCAGTTGCTGGAACAGCTCGTGGCGCGCGACAAAGTCCGATTCGCAGTTGACCTCGACCAGCACGCCGATCTTCCCACCCGCGTGGATATAGGAACCCACCACGCCCTCCGCCGTTGCCCTTCCGGCCTTCTTGGCGGCGGTCGCCATGCCGCGTTTGCGCAGCACGGTAAACGCCTGTTCCAAATCACCCTGGGCCTCGTCGAGGGCCCGCTTGCACTCCATCATGGGAGCGCCACTAATCTCACGCAGTTTCTTGACTTGCTCCGGGGTCACATTCATTCTCGGTCCAATCCTCCTGACACGAAAAAGGCGGGCGCTGCTTTCTGCCACGCCCACCTCAGGGGTCGCCATCTGAATTCGCGGGTCCTAGGCGGTAGGCGGCAGGGGCTCGTCGCCCTCTTCGGGCTTCCGCCCGCGGGGTCTGAGTTCACCGGGCTTGCGCTTCAGCTTGGGGACGCGCACCCGCCCGTCCAAGACTTCCTCCGCCGCCAGGACGGCAGGAGACAGGCCATCTCCGCCCGCCAGGGCAAACTGCTCCTCCGTGCCCGCATACTCCGGCGGGGGTATCTCGCCCGCCGCGATGGCGGCTGCCAGCCGCTGCTTCTCGAGTTCCTCCGCAGCCTTCTCCGCCGCAACCTTCTCATCCTCCAGCCGTTGCTGCTCGGCTGCCTGGCGGCCTTCCAGGATGGCATCGGCAATGCGCGAGGTGAAGAGGCGAATGGCCCGCAGAGCGTCGTCGTTTCCGGGAATCACATAGTCCACCAGGTCCGGGTCGCAGTTGGTGTCCACGATGCCGACCACGGTGATCCCCAGCTTGCGCGCTTCCTGGACCGCGATCTGCTCGTTGTGGGAGTCCACGACGAACAGCAGGTCCGGCAAGCCGGGCATGTCCTTGATGCCCTGGAGGTTCAGCACATGGTGCTTGCGCTCGCGCTCCAGGCGCTGTACCTCTTTCTTGGTAAGGAGATCGTAGCGGCCGTCGTGGCTCATCTCCTCCAGCTCTTTCATCCGCGTGATCGATTTCTGAATGGTGGCGTTATTGGTCAGCAGCCCGCCCAGCCAGCGATGGTTCACATAGTACATTCCGCAGCGCGTGGCTTCTTCGGCGATGGCTTCCTGGGCCTGGCGCTTGGTGCCCACGAAAAGGACCGTCTTCCCTTCCCGGGAAATATCGGACACAAACCGGGCCGCGTCCTTGAACAGTTTGAGGGTCTTCTGCAGGTCGATAATGTAGATCCCGTTGCGTTCCCCGTAAATGTATTCCTTCATCTTGGGGTTCCAGCGGCGGGTCTGGTGGCCGAAGTGAACACCGGCCTCCAGGAACTCTTTCATCGTTATGTTTGCCAAACCTTCACCTCGCTCTGCTAGCTCTCAGCGGTCAGCTATCAGCCTTCAGCTAAGGCACAAGCTGATAGCTGAGAGCTTCTTTACCGTTTCGAGAACTGGAACTTCTTGCGCGCGCCCTTCTGGCCGTACTTCTTCCGTTCCTTGGCGCGTGGATCACGCGTCAGGAAGCCACCCTGGCGCAAACACGGTCGGAGCTCAGGGTTGAAAATCACCAGGGCACGCGCAATCCCCAGGCGTGTAGCTCCGGCTTGGCCGTGGATGCCTCCGCCTCTGGCGTTTACCAAAATGTCGAACTTCCCCGCCAGCTCCGTGGCCACCAAGGGCTGTTGCACCTCGGCGCGCAGCGCCTCGGAGGGAAAATACGCGTCCGCGGCTTGCCGGTTGACAACCACCTTGCCTTCACCCGGCCGCAAAATCACCCGCGCCACCGCTCTCTTGCGGCGACCCGTTGCCCGATATTGAACAAGCTCAGCCACAGTCACTCCACTCTGCTTGGGATTCTGAGGGTTCGAAACTAACGCGCCAGGGAAAGCGCCTGGGGGGACTGCCCCGTATGCGGGTGAGTCGATCCCACGTACACTTTCAGCCGCTTAGTCAAACGATCGCGCCACCGGTTCTTGGGAAGCATCCCGTAAATCGCCTCGCGCAGCAGCCTTTCCGGATGCGTTTCAAAAAGCTTGCGCGCGGTGATTTCCCGGAGCCCTCCCGGATAACCCGTGGTATGGCGGTAAATCTTATCGTCGAGCTTCTTCCCTGTCAGCCGAATCTTCTCAGCATTGATGATGATCAGACCACTGCGGTGATCGACGTGCGGTGTGTAATCGGGCGAATTCTTGCCCATCAGCACCAGCGCGGCACGGGCCGCCAGTCGTCCCAGCACCCAACCTTCTGCATCTACCACATTCCAGTGAATCTGTCCTCGACGCGCCTTGGCGAAGTAAGTCCCCACTCTACGCTCCGTTCGTATCCTCAGGTTGCAAACCTTTATTTGTACTTGAGATTGGCCGTTCTTGTCAACAAAGTTCGGCGCGGGTGGTGGGCTACTTTGAATTTTTTCGGAATTATTACCTTCGCGCAAGGTGAAGAGTATACTCCTGCGAGGAGATTTCCCGCAGTATGCCAGAACTCTCGCTTGAGTTTTGGATCGCATCAGCGATCGCGGTCATCGCCTTGGCGCTTGGGCTTGGGGTCACACTAGCCATGGATGCCAAGACCAAAGGAGAGTTCAATTTTGCTGTTGGGAGTTTCATTGTATCGGCGGCAATTGCGGTTTACGGGATTGAGGTGTTGCAAATGCGAGTCACCTGGCCTGCAGGACTTAGAGTGTTGGTGACCTATATACTTATCGCCGGATGCGTGACATTAACGGGGGAGGCGATTAGATGGGCTTATCGTAGGCATCGAGGAGCAACAACCAAGGAGGCTTCGAAGACGGTTGAAACCATTGCGACGGTAGTAAATGCACCAGCATTAGCAGCTCCGCCGATAGTGAAGACTGACACTTTCTCTACACTCGTGCCGATTAATACCAAGGCACCAAATGTGCCTGTTCCAATGGATGAAAACTTAGGTGATCCCCGCAGCGAATTCTATAGCGATCTCTTGGGTCTAGCAGGCCGTCCAGAGAATGCGGAAGCTGCTGGCTGGCATATATCAGGACCGCGTAGGTTAGACACCGAGGATGACCGATTCCGCTTCGTAACAAGGCTCATGCAATTCTATGTATTCCGATCAATTTATTATCTGCATCGGAGTAGCCGAGGCGTGAAGATCACAGTTGGGGAGGGTGTTAGGCCAATAAGCAGAAAGGCAATCATTGCCCCGAATGCAGTTCCCCACGACAGCGGGGCAATTTTGAAGCCACTGTCTAACAACGAATTCTTGCATCCCGGTGATGAAATGGTGATGAAAGCTAAGCCGCTGAGTCTGCCAGTCGGTACTACCATTCGACTTTTTGAGGAAGGCGCTGATCCTCGTGCTGGCAAACTGTTTACTTGTGTTGTGCGTTTGGAAAGACCGAAGTTCTTCAGGATTGATTTCATCGTTCAACCTTCATTTGGTACCGGCCTCGGTAATCTTCCAGCCAAGTTCCAGAGTCGGGCGATAGCAGAAGTTCAAACGTATACCGTCACCATAACTATGAATGCGGAGATACAAACGAGACGGGCTAACGATTTCGACGCAGACAGCTATGCTGCATGGGGTCAGGCATTGTTTGATGGAATGGAAAAGCAGATGGGATTTGAATAGGCTGACAGGCACGCGGGTGGCGCATACGTCGCGTACTTTGCGATGTATGCGACTCGATCACTGCAAGGCCAGACGCCAAACGCTCGCTCTTATCAAGGGCGTCATTTGTCCACTTCTATACACCCGTTCGCTTAATGCCGCCAGGCATTAGGTCATAGGTGACAGGGTGTGCGCTCCAAACCCCGTCCCGCCCGAGGTCATGTTCACCGCCGCGTCGTTTGTAAGGCCGGAATGGGGTAGATCACAGAGCCGCGCTCTGCGCCAGCCTGCGGTCTCTCGTTCTACGGCTTCTTACCGACTATTATGTATATCGCGTTTGGGTTTCCAAGCGTAGTGTTGGTCCCTGTCTCGACATCAATTCCTTCGGAGGCGAGGGCAGAGGCTAGGTTCTTGACTGCAGGCCCAAATTCAGGAATCTTATCAGGAGAAAATGCACATATTACTCCCCGTTCTCCCAGTATCGTCCTAACCTTGTTCCCCTTACGTGTGGTGACCGCAAAGCCGAACACGTCATCCGACTGTGCGCTCCATCCGCAAGAATCGAGCAGTTCTTCAATTACGTTCAGGAAGTCGATAGCTTCTGGATCTTGGTTAACAAGTGGGACAAATGGCTTCCCGGAGACAGCTTTGCATTTGGCGATGATGCGTTGCTGTTGTTCCTTGCTCAGATGCCGAGGCGCTAGCTTTTCCTCAATGTGGAGTCTAGCAGCCTGCTCTTGCATGACCATCTCTTCAGCCTTTGACGCGGCCCCACTTGCCCCGCTAGCGACGCTCTGTGCAAATTCAACCTTTTTCTTGAGCCTTGTTATCTCAGCCTCGTCCGTGCTCTTGATTGCCTGTGCGTGTGCAACTACGAGAGCATCCTTTCGGACTCCGTACACGTGGGCCAAGATTTCAAAAATCCCAAGAAGGAAGAGTGAAACCCATCCAGCGTAAGTGAAAACCCTTGCGTATGTGGCTGCGGTCTCAATTGAATTCCAACCCGGAGGCGTTAACATAGTGGACCTTCACCTTGCTATTGCTTGGGTTGCGGGTGGCGCATACATCGCGTTCTTTGCGATGTGTGCGATCCAATCACTGCACGGTCAGACGCCAATCGCACGCTCTTATCAAGGGCGTCATTTGTCCACTTCTATACACCCGTTCGCTTAGTGCCGCAAGGCATTAGGTTATTGGTGACAGGGCGTGCACTCCAGACCCCGTCCCGTCCGAGGTCATGTTCACCGCTGCGTCGTTTGTAAGGCCCGAATGGCGTAGATCGCAGAGCTGCGTTCTGCGGTAGCCCGCGGTTGTTTAATTACGGAAGGTCCATAGCAATTTTCAGAGCTGCCGAAATCAGGCTCATGTGCTCAAGCCTCAATTGTCCCATATTTACTCGCAGGCGGGCCTTGGTAATAGCACGTACTTGTTCGGTCAGGACAATCGAGTCTTTTGTCAGACCTCCCGTTCCGGCTCTTAGCAGGATGTGAGTTGGATAGAGTTTCGATTTGTTCTCAGCGCCGGTTGTGGGCACCACGATTACGACTGGACTGTTCTCATTAATGGCATCTCTGCTTACTATGATGACGGGCCTCGTTCCACATTGTTCCGATCCTTGCACTGGATTAAGGTCAGCTTGGTAAATATCTCCTCTCCGCATAGAACAAGGCCTCCTTGCACAAATCTCTACTCGTCTAGAAGCTTCGCCGTTTCCCAATCACTGCTATCGAACTCCTCCGCGATTAATTGAGCGTCCCTCTGGTAATCGGTGTCCTTGGACATCTCAGAGAATTTAGCATCGAGCTCTTTGCGCTTAAGGATGCTAATTCTAAGATTCATCGACTTCACGATGAAATCGTTGATCGATTCCCCGCGCCGACAACATCTGATCATCTGCTCAACCTCCTCAAGCAGAGGTTTCGGAAGGCGAATGGTTTTCTGGATTTTGGCAACACCTCGGCTGTCCATATCTGTGTCCTCCACAGAATCTCCATCTTCAATATATCCTCATTTTCAGATGCTAGTCAAGACCACAAAGTCGCACCTGAAATATGCTCTTCTTTGAAGTGCAATCTGTATTCCATATCAGATTACAATAACGCTGAAACCTCATGGAAAATCACATTTAGAATCAATAGGTTGGGAAAAGAGATTGGAACGAATCTAATGTTGGATGGAAAAACTAGACAATTTTTGACCAAATGGGGGCCACTAATCGCGGGTGGCGCATACATCGCGTTCTTGGCGATGTGTGCGATCACGGCAGGCGGTCGATGGGAAAGATGGACTCCTCCCCCAGGAAATAGAACCGGAAGCTTGGCCACGGCCACTGGTCAGGCGATGTAACCATGGCGCGCTGGACCGCGGGTGGCGCATACGTCGCGTTCTTGGCGATGTGTGCGATCCGATCACTCCAAGGCCAGACGCCAATCGCGCGCTCTCATTAAGGGCGTCATCTGTTCACTTCTATGCACCCGTTCGATGAATGCCGCAAGGCATGAGGTCATAGGTGGCAGGGTGTGCGCTGCCTGTTGGGTCGCATACATCCCGACAAAAACCGTCGGGACGTATGCGCCACCCACATCATGTTTAGTTGCAGCCAAAGCGGGGTAGCGCAGAGTTTTGCGCAGCAGCGCAATACTCTGCGGCTCGTCGCTCCGGCACATCCGAATCACCCTCCGCCACGTGCCATGCAATGACACGTATTTCACATCTGCGCAATCGTTATCGACAGTCGAAGCCGCAGAGTTTGAACTGCCCAAACTCTACGCTACCTGCCTCTAAACACCTTGCCATGGGATAGCGAGCGTCAACCCAGAGTGTATTTTCGGCCTGGAAGCTTAATGCCCAGGTTCGCAAAAGTCCCATCGAAAGTCCCGGAGAGAACCATCCGTGTAAATGTCTCGTACGGATCGTGAACGTGCCCTGCCTTCCTGGGCTTCTCCGAAATGTAGAGGATTACTATCTTGCGATGCTTTGAGGAAGCCAGATAGCAGATTCGAATCCTACCCTTTTTGACCCGGAATATGTTGGAGAGATGACCGGACAAAGCCCGGTTTGGATTTAAGGGTTCGTGGGGGATGATCTTGGTGACGGCCTCATCGACCAGGTTGAACAACTTCACCTTGGCGCTCGATTCATCCCCCGCGTCGAGACACGCTTGCGCATCCGCATAGAGCTTTCGGTATACCCTTTCAGCGGTCGCGGTGAGTTCAACCTCAAATCTCTCGGAAGGCACAGGTGTGTGCTCCAGATTCTCACTTCTTCTTGCCCAGTGAAGACTTGATTTCCGAAAGGGTTTTCGTCCGTCCTGCCGCGAAATCCTTCAATCCGGCCAGAAGCGCAGCCGCCTCCTCC
This sequence comes from uncultured Acidobacteriota bacterium, assembly GCA_963722555.1. Classification (GTDB taxonomy): domain Bacteria; phylum Acidobacteriota; class Terriglobia; order UBA7540; family UBA7540; genus Bog-366. Next base: position 2,601,315 of record CAVRNQ010000007.1, on the reverse strand, counting down.
TGGTGAGTCAATAGTTCAACGGTGGCCATCAGCGATTCAAGTTCGTTTTGCAGAATCAGATACTTCTCGTACTTCACCAACACCGCCAGCGGCGTGTCATTCTCTTGGAGAACCAGGGTCTCCTCGATCTTCCTAAGGTCGTCAGAGTTTAGTTTCCTCAGTTTGCTGACACCTACATGCCTGACCTTGGGGTCAATCCTCGGTATGTCTAAACCTTGCAGCATAGGCTGATCCCCCCCCTTGTCGGAGGTGCTCTGTTTTCCCTCCTCAGCGTTTGGGTGCACATGGTAGCGCACGTGCTTAACTTTAGGCCACCGAATCCTATTTGTCAAGTCAAATATTTGTCTTTATTAAAGCAATATGCTGCTCTTACAATGTTCATATGTTGCCACGATTGCGTAGATCGGGATAGGGGGAGCGGTCGCCCGCCCTCCCCTCCCACACCACCGTACGTACGCTGGCTGGCGCAGAGCTCAGCTCTGCGCCAGCCCAGGTGGCGCGATGAATCAATGAACCGATGACCCGATCACCCGATGGCTCGGTTGCTAAGTACGATTTAGCAGGACTTTCCCCATTTTTTAGCCTTCCCAAGCCAGCAGGAGTTCCAATTGCCAAGTTTTGGGCGGTGGACCGGATGGTTCGGGGCTGGTTTGAGAAAGAACCTTATGGATGCCATCGGCCAGAGCGTAGAAGCGGAAAGGCGGAATGCCGAAGAAGCGGAAGGAAATGATCAGGAGCCTTTCGCACAAGATTCTCAACTTTAACTTCTGCCCTAAGAAAGTGGCGGCAAAGTAAGCCGCGGCCGTCACCAACACCACCAGGTTTTTCAGCCGTTGATAGCGCAGAACGCGAATATCTTCCAAGTGATAGCTCTGTTTGAGGAAGCGAAAAGTTTCCTCAATTTTCCAGCGGGTCAGATAGATTTGCACGATCCACCATAGCGATTCTGAGTCCCGCGCTCCCTCCAGGTTGGTCAACAGCAGGAGCGGATCTTTCCCGAAACCGGCCACCACCACCAAGAGCATCTTCTCCTCTCGCCCCGGCAGGTGCAGGGGTTCGGCACCGTAGCGGAGCTCATAGACCTTTTCTTTCCCCTCTTCGATCTTGATCACGCGCGCCGCATAACGCAGACGACACCGGCCACCCACCTCCGCCACACTCCCTTGCAGGCGGCGTCGATCGATCACGAAACGTTTACCGGTGGACCGGATCACAAAGCGCTCCCGCCGCGCCAGCAGCGGCTCCAACACCTCCCGGCGGTCTCCGCCTCGATCTAGCACCCAGATCCCTCGCCCTCTCGTATGGCTCCGCACTAAGTCCACGGCCGCCAGAATCTCCGCGTTCTCACTACGGAACTCTTTCGCCTCCGCCGAGTACAGCTTCTGGTACAGCGGCACGATCTCGCTGCTTTTCACCTCCGCCGCCATGATGTCACACAACCAATAGCCGTCATGCAGTTCGCCGGTGCTGCCGTCCCGCACCTTTGCCAGGTATTCCATCTTCTGGGCGTATTCCTTGCGCAGGTCACTCAGGTCCAGGCACAGCACCGTGTTCGCTTCTACTCGTTGACTCCCCAGCGCTGCCAAGCGCTCGCTCAGGTGGCTTTCCAGTTCCGTCGCCTCCAGATTGCGCGACAGACGGTTCTCCGTCTTGATCAAATCAATCTCTTCTTTCAGGCTGCGCGCGATGTTGCTGAGCTTCACGTCCTGACTGGCCTGCACGCCAAACAACATCTGACCGACGAACTTCTGTAAGGGGCGGCTCAGACCTTCGGTGAGCTGCAAGGAGAACTTCGTGAGCTGGGCTTTCAGTCGGGAACGCAGTCTGTTATCGTGCATCGGGGATGCCTCCCAGGTGGTTTGGATTTCTCGCAAAAACCCTTCTACCACGGAGTTCGTCCCCGTTCACTTGTTAGAAAAAACAACTCCCGCTGGTTCTATTACTTGCCTGAAATCAGACAGAAAAAATGGGGAAAGTCCTGCGATTTAGGGCTTGACAAACGCGATACTTTATATTAAGCTTAACATGTAAGTCAGCCGTACCGGCTCGGCGAATTGATAATTACGAGGAACCCTTCCCTTGCCGCTTGACGAAATGCCATTCTATCCGGCTATGTTGATGAAAAGGCATATACTTGTCGGCTTGAATCAGGTAGATTCCGTGACCCTAATCGAAAGCCAAACTGTTGAAATACTAGCCATTAGCGGATTTGAGTTTCTGCCAGGGGCCGCGAAAAAAAGGATGTTAAATAACGCCGAGCGAAGCCTGAATGTCTTTTAGAATCAATAAACCGACTGAATGATCCGGGCATGTTCATGAAAACAAACGACATATCATGTTTTGCTATATGCTTATGAAAATAAATGTACTTATCGGATTTTTCCAGTCTGGGTTTGATAAAGTTACCCTTAGAATTGCTCAGATCAGATCATTTCCATGGAAAAGACACGTAGTTGGAGGGTTTTTGAATCACTCACCTTGCCCACAATGCCTTCGAGGATTGATCGCCGCAGGGGATCGAATGCGTAGCCGGGGTCAGCGCCCAGGATGCGAGCCTCCTGAGCCGCTGACCCGGAAGGGATCACCCGCCCTTCCAGGTGCGCCGCTGAATATAGGCTACATTAGATCCTTCCAGGGTCGGCTGGTTCACGGCTCGGCCGCACTCGGAAACACGCCTCGCCAATTTAAATCACATTGTGATATAATCCGATCTTATGAAAAACCCAACCCGGGCCGGTGGGGACCCTGCGATCAAGTCCGACGCACTGCGCCAGTTGGCGTGGTTTCGCTACCGGGTTCGCTGCTTTCTCCGTTTCAGCGAAAAGGTCGCGCGCACCTGCGGCATCACCCCGCAGCAGCACCAACTCCTGCTGGGAGTGGCCGGCTACACGGGCCGCGGCTGGGCCACCATTTCCGAACTCGCCGAGTTCCTGCAGGAGCGGCACAACGCGGTCGTAGGCTTGGTCCAGCGCGCCGCAGAACGCGGACTGGTGCGGAAAACTCCCGGCCAACGGGACCGGCGTTTCGTCATAGTACACCTGACACGCCGTGGCGTTACGATTCTTGAAAAGGTTTCGCGAGTGAATATTGCGGAGCTCCGGGAACTGCAGCTCGACATCCTGAATAGTCCCCAGAGCCGCCCGCCTGATATCCCCGCTGCTCAGGGCACGTAGCACGGTATTTCACAATCGAGGCGCGGTGCGGGCCAGCCGGGCTGTGCGCGAAGTCTCGCCAGAAAGGGGAGGGCGCGCCAGCGGGGAAAAGACCCAATGGCTTCGCTCCGTGGGGCGCCCAAGGCGCGCGCTGGCGCGTCGGTCAAAGTCAAGTCGGCAGGGCTACTCTACTGGTAGTACTGGGCGTTGGTGTCGGCGGACGCCGCATGGTTATCGGGCAACTCACCCGCCGCATAGATTGCCGACGCCTCGCAGACAGGAACACACGCGCCACAATCAATGCAATTCACGGGGTCGATGAAAAGCTGCGCCACTGATTCAAACTTGGCTTCATCTTTTCGCGGATGAATGCAGTTGACCGGGCAGACCTCAATGCACTTCTCATCCTTCGTGCAACCTTCAACGATTACATATGCCATGAAATTCTCCTCAGGGGGATTCGCGGGCTTCCAGGCCGCACGCGAAACGCGCGCCCCTGGTCAATCCTTCCCGGCGACTCTGTCAACAATGCGAGCAATAACGTAATGCAATTCTTACGCCAAACGCCGTATGTTTTTTGTCGCTTAAGGCGGCCCGTAATGCAATGCAGGGGATGAAAGCTGGATTGAAAGACCCAATGAAGGAGGCAAAATGCCCACCTCCGGCTCGGGCCTGGAGCAACTGGCCCGGCACATTGCTGCCCGAAACTTGATTTGGATGGTAGAATATGAAACGAGGCTTCGCCCCAGGCAGTAGGACTGCAGGGCGGGAGTGGCGGGAAACAGGGCACCCCTCCGGCAGAACCTCCTGGGGGGTTCGTCATTACTGTGTACCGGCACGCGATGGGAGCACCTGCGAAACGGGGTTTTCTGCGGTTTCGCCAGGCAAATGCTACAGCCGCCGCGAAGTGGTTTTCATTCTGGACTCATAAGGGCTCCCGGCGGTGGAGAAAGCCGACTCCGCCGGAGGCAGGTCTCAACTTAAGCATTTGCCCATGAAGGACCACTCTTGGAAAACGGACGTGCTCCTAACCGGCGACTGGCGAGGCGCCACCTGCGCCTTACTCTCGAACGCCAGCCATCACATCATTGTTGACACCGGCATGCCGCACGAGGCCTACCGCCTGATCGAAGCCCTCGAGAAGCGCCAACTCCATCCCTCGGATATCCGCATGGTCATCAACACGCACTTCCATGTTGACCATGTTCTGAACAACTGTCTGTTCCCCGCGGCCGAGATCTATGCCTCGCAGCAGTCCTACGAGTGGTGCTGTGCGGTTTATTCCGATCTACAAGACGAGCAGAATTGGGAACGGCTGATTCTGAAGTATTACCCGCAAGTGGGTGATTACGCGAAGGCCCAGGACCTGAAAGGGGCGCTACGGCGTTACGCCTTGCGCTGGTGGGACCGCCAGCGCCTGGGCGACCCTTCCCGCTTCCGCTGGATTGAAACTCATCCCTGGCCCGACAACCTGGAATTCCTGGTGACTTCCGGCCACGTGCCCGGCCACGCTTCGGTCATCATCCGCAGCGATGATCAGACGACCGTCATTGCCGGAGACGCTCTGCTCACCCGCGAACACGATGAGAACGTCCTGACCATGATCCCCCACGATCGCGAGCAGTTCCATCAAGTCCGCTCCCGCATTCTGGCTATGAAGGCACGCATCCTTCCCGGGCACGACGACGAGTTTTCCAATGGCGACGAAGGCTAGTGGCTCGCCCCGTTGGCCAAGCCATGAAGATGGCCCCCTCGAACCGGAACCGTTGCGAAGGGCTTGACTTTTGCCCGGCAGGCCGCCAGAATACTCCCAACCGGTCGATCGTCGGGTAGCGGGAAGTTCCTCGGTACAGGCTGGCTCGCCTGTGAGAAGGCGCAGCACGGGAGATACTTGTGGCCTCAGCACCTCCGCGCCGAAAGGTTTTGATCGTTGAGGATGAATCCTCGATCCGGAACGTCCTCTATGTGCTCCTGGCAGGACTCGGCTGCGACGGCCACATTGCCCACAACGCTCGTCAAGCCCTTTCCATGATTCGCCAGGATTGCTTCGATGCCGTCCTGCTGGACCTGCGCTCCGCCAACCTGCCGCCCGCCGACCAGATGGTTTCGGCCATCACCGAACTCCGACCCAGCCTGGTGGGGCGCGTCCTAGTCATTACGGGAGAGGTCGCCGACCCCGACACGCTCGCCATGCTGGAGCGGTGCGCCCTCCCTCACGTTCCTCGTAGCCGCGTCGTCTCGGAGCTCTGGGACCACCTGCGGACTCTCCTGGGTCTTGCGCATTCACAAGCCGGCTCCGCTTCCTAGGCCGGCAGCGTCCTCGCGTCTGCCCCTACGTGAGAACCGTGCGCACATAGTCAGCCAAGGATTCCTGCCAGGGCCGCGGCAATGCAAACCCCGCCTGCCGTAGCGCGCCCATTTCCATCACCGCGTATTTGAGCCGGGGCGCTCGCCGGCGCAGCATGGCGTCGGGCACGCCCACGACTTTTTCCGGATCGAGGCCGGCGAGTTGCGCGGCTTGGCGCGCCAACTCAAAACGGCTGCACGATCCCTGGTTCGACAGATGGTAGAGACCGCAGGGGCCTCTTTCCACGACCTCCATGATTTTCATTCCCGCATCCACGGTGTGCGTGGCGCAACCCAACTGGTCACTCGCCACCACATATTCACCGCCCGACGCAATCTTGCGTAAACCCTTCTCCACAAAATTGGTTTTCCCCGGACCGAATAACACGGGTACACGGAAGATCCAGTGCTTCGCCCAGGCTTTCACCGCCTGCTCGGCCTGCAACTTGGTCTGCCCATAAACCGTGAGGGGCCGGGGCTCATCGGTCTCGAGGTAAGGCACCAGCTTCTTCCCATCAAAGACGGCATCCGTAGAAATATGCGCAATTCCCGCTCCCACCCGGCGCGCGGCTTCCACCACGTTCCGGGTACCTTGGTAATTCACCAGGAACCCTCGGGCCGGGTCGGCTTCGCAGATATCGAGGTCGGGAATGCCGGCAGGGTGCACGACCAGGTCCGGTCGCACCCGCTCCAAGACGGCGAGCACGGCTTCCGCGTTGGTGATATCTGCGTCGGTCCGCGTCAGGGGAACCACCTCATGTCGCGTGGAGAAGGCTGCGACGAGGCCATGCCCGAAAAGTCCGGCAGCACCGGTGATGGCAACTCTCATGATCCTATGGCTGGGAGCCTTCCCCCTTCTCGAGTTTCGTGACGTACTCTCGCAACTTCGTCGCCACGCGATGGGCGATCTGGTCGGGGCTCATGTCGCGCGCGAAAATCTTCGTGCGTGGACCGGCCGGAGGATCTGGCTCATCCTTCTTCTGCTTGCGATCCAGCACATCCGCCTGCCAAAGCGGTTCGTTCGTCACCCAGTCGACGATCGAAAAAGAGACGGCCGGCAAATCCTCCCGCTTCTTCCGGGACAGGGGCGTCCGCCGGCCCTCACCCTTGGGCACGGGAATCCCGTCGCGGCTCTCCCATTCGGTTTCCGTTTCGGGCTTGTAAGACTTCAGGACCAAGTCCACACCCTCCGGATTCCCCGTGATCTCGTATTTCCCCCACGGGCGTAGATACTCAACAATCCAGTCTTTCAAACCCGCGGCCATGGGGGCAACGTAGAGGAGCTTCCCCGCCACGAGCTCGTTGGGCCGTTGCGCCGGCGCAGGCTGCTGCGCAAGCACCGGCGTGACGATAAGGATTACCAAGAGACCGAAAAATCCCGGACGCATCGGCAATCACCTCCGCTCATTTCGCTGGCTGACATGATCATAGTACAGGGCGGGCATTCCAGAGGTAAAGCAGCAGGCGGGTTACCCACCCTCAGTGGTCTGTGGCCTCGAGCAGTCAGCCCGCTGCACCCGGCCATCCGCTCTCCAGCGGGAGTTGCCCTATCCTGGCCCTTTGCTTTGTGGCTTCTTGATTCTTATGGCTGGTGTCTTGCCCCGCTTCACGCGCTGGCCCCCGTATTCGCGCCAGCCATGCGGATCTACAAGCCGTACGATCCGCCTCCGAGGCGCGCCCAAAGCGAACCACCCACTGAACTTCTTGACTCTCCAACTCCTTCGACTTCGCCCTCAAGCAAGCTTCTTCAATTCCGCCAGAATCTCAGAATTTTCCGGCTGTTGTCTCAGCTCGTAAATCTTCGACCACGCGATCTTGCCTTCCTTGTCAATGATGAAGATCGCGCGGTCCTGAATGAACGGGACTTGGTGCTGGGTCGGCGGAAAAATTCCATAACTTGCCGCCGTCCCGGCATAGGGCCAGCGGTCCGTGGCGAGTGGAAATTTCAGGCCGCCCATTTGTTTCTGGAAGGCGATGTGAGAAAAAACCGAATCGGTCGAGACGCCCACGACCTGGGCGTTCAAGCCGGCAAACTTGGCGAGGTCCGCCTGGAATGCCGACAGTTCATTCTGTCAAACCGGGGTGAAATCAAGCGGGTAAAACGCGAGCACGATATTCCTGCCGCGGTGGCTGGATAGCTCAAACTCCCCTTGCGACTCGCCCGTGGTGCACGGAATCTTGAAATCCGGCGCCATATCTCCAACCTTCAACGCCATAATAACCTCCGTCGTTCAGCATAAAGTCGCCCGCGTCTCGTCGCTGAAAGAGGACGCGCTGCATCTGGCCGTGCCTGGGGTTGCCCGAAACTGAACGAGGGGATTTTACCCGATGCCGCCAACAAAGGAAAGTGGAGCGCAGGCCCGTGGCCAGGGGTTTCGGCGCCAGGGCCTAGCGCTCGGGACCGCCGTTCAGGATGACCAGTTCGGGGTCTTTCACGGTCACTTTGCTGTGGGGCGCCACGGAGTGGGTGAGCCATACGTTGCCACCGATCAAGCTGTGGTGGCCGATGCGCGTCTTGCCTCCCAAAATAGTGGCGTTGGGATATACGGTGACATGGTCCTCAAGTTCGGGGTGCCTTTTGTTTTCGCGCCCGCGCCGCAGCAGACCCTCCTCATCCTTGGACAGAGGGTTGAAGGCGCCCAGGGTTACGCCGTGGTAGAGCGTCACCTTGTTCCCGATAATGGAGGTCTCACCGATCACCACGCCGGTGCCATGATCGATGAAAAAAGACTCGCCGATGGCCGCGCCCGGATGGATGTCAATGCCCGTATGGCTGTGCGCGACCTCAGTCATCATGCGCGGAACGAAAGGCACATCGAGAAGGTACAGCCGGTGCGCGAGGCGCTGCACGGTAATGGCTTCAACGCACGGGTAGGCCAGAAGGATTTCCTCGCGGCTGGAAGCCGCGGGATCGTTGTGGAACGCCGCTTCGATGTCGGAAGCGAGCAGGCGCGCCAGGTCCGGCAACTGCCCGAACAAGTTCTCCAGCACCTCGTCGGCGCAAGGCCCGAGGTCGGCGGGCGCGGGCTTGCCGCTCCGGCGGCAGTCAAAACGCACGGCACTGCAGATCTGGCCCGCCAGCAAGGTTTGAATCTCTCCGAGGTAGGACTCGGCTTGTGTCCCCAGCGCTTCGGGATCTCCGCTGAGGAAGTAAATGGGAAAAAGGGTTTCCAAGTAGCGACGGCAGATCAGCGCCACGGTCTCGCGGTTGGGCAACTGGAATTCGCTGTGGTCGTCCCCTGCCAGGTGCGCGTCCAGGGCCGCCCGGAACTCCTGCGCGAGGCACTTCATATCATCGTTACTCATATTCGAACCTCCCTAACCCTTCACCGCAGAGACGCGGAGGCGCAGAGAAGCAAAGAGAGTCAAAGTGCAAAAGTCAAAGTGCAAAAGTGAAAGGTCGCACGCTCAAGAATCCTTGCACTTACGTTCCGGTCAACCGAGGTCCAGCCGCGGAGCGAAGGACTTTTGACTTTTGACTTTTGCACTTTGCCTTTTGCCTTTATTTTGCTTCTCTGCGCCTCTGCGCCTCTGCGGTTCACTGGCACGTCATCCGATCCCCTGGAAAAGCACCGTGGAAAGGTAGCGCTCGCCGGAATCCGGCAAGACCGTGACAATCGTTTTGCCGGCGAATTCTTTCAGCTTCGCCAAACGGACAGCGACAGCGGCCGCGGCGCCGCAGGAGATGCCGCTCAAGATTCCCTCTTCGCGGGTCAGGCGCAGAGCGAATTCGATAGCCTCATCGTTCGACACCTGCTCGATGCGATCGACCACGGAGAGGTCGAGAGTCTTGGGGACAAAGCCTGCGCCGATCCCCTGGATCTTGTGGGGTGATGGCTGCAGCGGCTGGCCGGCACGTTGCTGGGTGAGGACGGGACTCGCCGCAGGCTCAACGGCCACGGAGAGGATCGATTTGCGCTTGGTGTTTTTGATGAAACGCGAAATGCCCGTGATCGTGCCGCCCGTGCCCACGCCGCATACCAGCACGTCAATCGCGCCATCCGTATCATCCCAAATCTCCGGGCCGGTGGTCCGCTCGTGGATCGCGGGGTTGGCCGGATTCTCAAATTGCTGCGGAAGGAAATAGTGCTCTGGGTCGGACTGGGCAATCTCCGTGGCGCGCTTGATGGCACCGGGCATACCTTCCGATCCCGGCGTAAGCACGAGTTTGGCCCCGAAGGCCGCCAGCACACGCCGGCGCTCCAGCGACATGGTTTCCGGCATGGTCAGCGTCAGCGCGTAACCCCGCGCGGCCGCGACGAAGGCGAGAGCAATTCCCGTGTTGCCGCTGGTGGGCTCGATAATTTCAATTCCCGGCTTCAAGACACCGGTCTTCTCGCCATCCCACACCATGGCCGCGCCGATGCGGCACTTCACACTGTAAGCAGGATTGCGCCCTTCAATCTTGGCCAGCACCGTGGCATGCGCGCCCGCCGCAACCCGGTTGAGCCGCACCAGCGGAGTTCTGCCAATACTGGCTGCGTTGTCTGGAAAAGTGTTTGCCATCAACTTGCCTCCCGTGTGTTCTGTCGTCATCCGTTTGAGGTTCGTAGGTGCGGCGAGAGATTGACTGGGCGCGCCTCGGAGCAGGTCCATCGCTTCTTCTTCGGACCTTCTTGCAGCGCTGTACTCATTTCCAATCCTTCCCTCGGAAATTCCGGTGACTCCTCGGAACCAGCCGAAACCGCCCTCCAGCGGGGGGCTCCAGCCCACGAGTCTCCTGAAGTTGTAACGTTGGGGTTTCGGGTGGGATGCGCCCGGGATCCACCACCCGCCGCAGCGGATGGGAACCCAGGCTAGGTACAGATGCAGCGTAGAACCGTGCCGCCGGCGATGGACGACGTCGGGGTGATCACCTTGACCGGCATTCCTTCTCCTCGGGATAAGTCTTCGAACGGCCTCGCAGCCACAAGCCTTTCAGCCTCAAGTATTGGGATGCATTCCAAGCGCGAAAGGTTCCGATTTTTCCCTGCGCCTGCGGTGCACCGCATGGGTCAACCCGTAATCTCAACTTCCTCCACACAAAAGGTTGACCGATCTTCCGCCACGACCCAGGCCGTTAAATCTTTCGGGGCGCCCCGTTCAACCGATATTATAACATAAGAGTACCGCGGCCAGGCGTGCACGCGATCATAATCTGAGGGCCGGGCCGGATGGTCGGGGTGGGAGTGATAGTAGCCCAGCACCTCAAGCCCCCGGGCCCGCGCGCCTCTCTCCACATCCAACTGGTCGAGCGGATCGATCAGGAAGCGGTTACGCTCCGTTTCCCTTCCCGGGTCATTGACAGGCAAAAGCTCCTGCGCGCGGTCCGTCTCGTGCCGCAGGTTTTTGAGCGGCACGACTTCTGTCACTTGCTTCGCGTCTCCTTCCACTTTCCCCAGCAACACTCCGCAGCACTCGCTGGGATAGTCCCGCGCGCCGTGCTTCAAGATGGCTTCCCGATGCCCCTTCCCAAGTTTTAGAGCCATGGCCCGCCTGACACGAATCAAAAGCCTCTCGATGGTTTATCCGTCGGACACAGCTATTGTACCGAGCCCTGCCCCATCCACCAAATCCACAACGCCGTTACGGTGTAATTCAACTGGTCTATCGGAGTTGTGAAGATAATCAGTACCTTGCCAACCCTCCACTTGCTGCTGCCCTTGCGCTTGTTGCCATCAGTACAATAGACTTTCCATTGTGGGGGCTGGCTTTAAGATGTGTCGGCCGGCGGCATCCACCGACGTAGGGCCTGGAGTGGGGCGGAAAGCGCGGAACTCAACGCCGCGGTCCCTTCAAAAGGCAGATGGGAACCATCCATGGCCACTGAAGGTGTAGTCGCGCAAGACATCCGGAAGCGGTTCGAGGAGGCGGGGTTCGTTGTCGCTGACCCGCGACCGGGAAGGCTCGAACTCAAGAAGTCGGGCTGTGTTTGCCATCTCGAACGCCAGGAGGGGCGCTGGGTGCGCTCCGGGCCGCCGTATTTCATCGTGCGGGGCGTCAATTGCGAACTTGAAGACCGTGGCTATCAAAAGTTCTGGTATTCGAAGCCCGGCGAGAAGCGCTTCCCCATCCGCAAAGCGGACCTTGAAATCCTGCATCGCTTCGACGAGGAAGTGCGTTACATCCTGGGCCAACGAAGCCTCTACAACGAATCGCTGGGCTCGACCAGCGCCCGGACCGTCTACGACCGACTGACAGGCCGGTCCGACCGGTGACCTGACCCACAGAGACCGACATCCCACTAATTCTGAATAAGCTTATGGATGGTGCACCGCCACTGAGATGACTCGAGGCAGGGGCAGGGCGCCCCCGTCGCGCGCTATTCTCCGACTGTGGGGGGCGTCTCCGGAGGGCGGAGTGAAGGAGCGGCAGGCGCGGGCGCAACTGCCGGCTTCGCGACCGTAGCGGCGGCTGGAGGCGTGATGGGGTTAGAGGTTGCAGGCAGGGGCGCCGCAACCGGTCGAGGCGCTGCCGCAGGCTGCGCTGGCCGCGGGACGGGCGCGGTCCGTGGGGGAGAACCAGCAACTGCAGGTGCGTCGATTCGGGGCCCTGCAAGCGTAACCGGCCGCTCGGGCCGTCGCGCGTTTCCGGGTTCGGGCCTGGGCGGACGCTGGGCCAGGCGCGCCACCGGACGGAAGATGATTTCAATCTGCACCCTGTCGAGATCTACATCCTGAAATTCCAGGACCTGGTCAAAGCCCTCCTGTCGTAGGGCGGCTTTGGCCTGCTCGAAGGCCTGGTGATGGCGCTCGATGACGGCCCGCCCCACGGAGCGCTCGCGTTTCTGGTCGCGCTCGACGCAGGTATTCAGGGGCACATTGAAGACCAGCGCCACAGCCGGCACCTGGTGTTTCTTTGCCAAGTCGAGCAGTTCCCTGCGCGCCGGGCCGGTCAACGCCGTCGAGTCCACCACGCAAAGACGATTCAGCGTGAGGCGCTGTTCCACCAGGAAATGCACCAACGCAAAGGCCTGCGCATTGAAACGCTGGTCGCGGTCGTCGTCACAGACACGGGCACGGGCCCAATCCGAAGAGACAATCTGGGTGGGCCGGAAGTGGCGCTCGGCAAAATGGGATTTCCCACAGGCCGCGGGGCCGCACAATACAACGATCGAGGGCCTGACCAGCCGCACTGACTTGCCCCCGGTCTGGGATTCGTTCGGGATGGGTTCTGAGTCCATAAGTGTGTGAGACCCCCCTCGAAATCCTGAGGTTACTGAATTCGTTCCTGGGTTAGCTGCACAGCTCTCCTGTTGCTTGCCTGACCGTAGCGCTATTGTATCCAGAGGGCAAGAAAAGGTAAATGGTTGCCTTGACTGGCAAGACAAGCCGCATCGGCCGGCGTGCGCCCCGCTCTCACCGCAAGCGTCGTGCTAGAATGAAGGTTCTGGATTTCGCGCTGGGGCGTTTTGCGGCGAGGGGTTGTCCAACCAATAACACAACCAACCGCAATTCTTCCCGGCGGCAGAGCCTATGGCGACCGACAAGATCCTGCCCCTCGAGCGGGCCTTCAAGCTGGTGGACGAGCTAAAGCGCCGCGGTCAGTGTGTGGTCTTCACGAACGGCTGTTTTGACCTGCTCCACCCCGGCCATACACGCCTGTTTGCGGAGGCACGCAAACTGGGCGATGTGTTGATCGTGGCCATGAACAGCGACCGCAGCGTGCGCGCCCTTAAGGGGAAGAACCGGGCGATTCAGCCGGAGGGCGAGCGCGCCGAGATTCTAGCCGCGCTGGCTGCTGTGGATTACGTCACGATCTTTGACGACGAGTCGGTTCTGGGAGTAGTGGCGCGCATGCTGCCGCAGGTTTTGGTCAAAGGCAGCCACTATGCACTCGACCAGATCGTCGGCCGCGACGAGGTCGAGGCCGCCGGAGGGCGCGTGGTGCGGATTCCCGTCGTGGAGGGCTTTTCGACCACCGCCCTTTTCGAGGCAGCCCAAAAGGCAGTGACCAGGGATAAGTGAAAAGTCCTGAGCAAATACCGGCGTCTATGAACCGGGGGAATCAGCCGAAACGGACGTTCCCCTGCCGTCAGGTTCCTGATTGTTGCTTGTCACTCATCACGGAAGACTGGTCACCGTAGTCTCATGCCCGACCTCCGTTCCCTGCTCCAGTCTGTTTTCGACCACACCGCTCTGCGCGAAGTGTGTGGGGCGCTCAAGGCGGGCGCTCCCCAAGCCGCTCGGCCGGAGCGGGTGACCATTTCCGGTCTAACGCCTTCGGCCAAGGCGCTGGTGGTGGCCGTGTTGGCGCGCGAGGCCCGGCGGCCGATCGTAGTGCTGACCAAAGACAACGAAGCCGCGCAAACCCATCGCCAGACCACCTCCACCTTTCTTGACTGGATGGCGCCGGTCGGGGGCGGCGCGGTCCAGGTACTGCCGGCGCTCGACTGCTCGCCCTACGAGGGGCGTTCACCCCACGCTGAAATCCTGGAACAGCGCGCCGTAGCGCTCTGGAACCTGTCCCGCGACGGTGGGCAGGTCATCTTCGCACCCGTGCCTGCCGCCCTGGGCCGCTTTCGCGAAAAGGCCTTCTACTCCTCCTTGGCGCTCGAACTCAAGGTCGGTGATGAGTTAAGTCTTGACGACCTGGTCGAGCACCTGGGCGGCGTAGGCTTTGAACCCGCGGAACCGGTCGCGGACGTCAGCCAATATTCGGTGCGCGGCGGAATCGTGGACGTTTTCCCCCCCGAAGCCGAGTGGCCGTTTCGGTTGGAGTTTTTCGGCGACCAACTCGAGTCGGTGCGTGAATTCGACCCCTCGTCGCAACGCTCGCGCAAACCGGTTCCCAAGGCTCTCCTGCTGCCGCTTTCCGAAGCGCAGCGCTCGCCGAGATTCTTCGCAAGCCTGGTGCGAGTGCTGACCGAGCGCGCCCGGCAACGCGCCAAGTCGCGAGGAACGGCGCTCTCTGACCGTGAACCCGAGTGGGCCGGGGAGTATTCCGACACCTTCCCGGGGTGGGAATTTTTCGTTCCGCTCGTCGCACCGCACCCGCACACGTTGTTCTCGTTGCTGGAACGCCCGGTACTGGTCTGGGATGAACCCCTCGACCGTCGCGACCAGGTTCGACGCACCCTCGAAGGCCTCGCCGCGGGCTTCGATGAAGTCCGCGACATTGTTCCACCCCGGCCCGGACCGCAAGACGCTTTCCTCGCTGAGGCGGAGTTCCTCGAGGCTGTCGAACGCCTGCCACAGATCTCGCTCAAGGAACTTGCGGTCGAAAGCACCCCGGCGGCCGCGGTTTCCGCCCCCACGGCCATAGTCATAGGCGGTGACTTGTACTTCCCGCCAGAACTCGGAAGCCCGGAGTCCGAGGTCCGAAGTTCGGGGTCCCAGTCGCCCGATTCCCACGGCTTCGGACTTCGGACCTCGGACTCCGGACAATCTCCCAGCCCCGAACCCGGGGCGCCGAACCCCGAATCCCAGTCATCCGAACACGTACTCCTAAGCCAGCCGCCTCCGAAATTTCCCGGTGGTGTCAAAGCGTTGGCCGAAGACTTGCGTGCCCGGCTGAAGCAGGGGGAGTCCGTCATCTTCGTCGTTCCCACCAGCGGCAAGGTGGATCGACTGCGGGAGATTCTGAAGGAATACGAGATTTCCTACGCGACGGTCGTCGAGGCGGAACAGAAGCGCGAGGCCCCTCCGCCCGAGCTGGAAGCCGGCCCCTCCGTTCTTATTGCGCGCGGCGAGATTTCCGAAGGCGTGGCCTTCCCGGAGCTTCGTCAGTTGTGGCTGGCCGACTCAGACTTGTTCGGTGGCTTCGATTGGGCAGCCCGCGGGCGCCGGGAGCGTTCCGGAATTTCCAGTTTTATCTCCGACCTCAGCGACCTCAAAGTCGGCGACTACGTCGTGCACATCGACCACGGTATCGGCATTTATCAGGGCTTGCGACAATTGTCGGTGGCCGGCGCCACGCGGGACTTCATGCTGCTGACCTACCAGGACGACGCCAGGCTGTATGTACCCCTCGAGCGCCTGGATCTGGTCGAAAAGTACCGCTCCGGCGAGGGGGCAAAGCCCGTGCTCGACCGCCTGGGCGGAACAACCTGGGAGCGCACCAAGACACGCGTCAAGCGGGCGCTACGCGACATGGCCCAGGAACTTCTGCAGCTTTACGCCGAACGCAAGACGGGGGGAGGCGTTGCCACTCCCGCCGACACGCCCTGGCAGCGCGAATTCGAAGACGCGTTTCCGTTCGAGGAGACAACTGACCAGATCAGGGCCATCGCCGACATCAAGCGGGACCTGGAGAGTCCCGAGCCCATGGACCGTCTGCTTTGCGGCGACGTCGGTTACGGCAAGACGGAGCTCGCCATGCGCGCGGCGTTCAAGGTGATTCAAGACGGCCGCCAAGTCGTGGTCCTGGCGCCCACGACCGTGCTGGCCTTTCAGCACCACACGACCTTCCGCCAACGTCTGGCAGCCTTCCCGGTGCGCGTCGAGATGCTCAGCCGCTTCCGTTCCCCCGCGGAGCAGAAGAAGACGGTGGCGGAGGCGGAAGCCGGCCGGGTGGATATCCTCATCGGCACGCACCGCCTGCTCTCCAAGGACGTACGCCTGCGCGACCTGGGTCTGCTGGTTGTGGACGAAGAGCAGCGCTTTGGCGTGGCGGCCAAAGAGAAACTGAAGAAAATGAAATCGGGTGTGGATGTGCTGACCATGTCGGCCACGCCCATCCCGCGCACCTTGCACATGTCGCTGGGAGGATTACGCGACCTCTCGGTGATTGAAACGCCTCCGCGCGGCCGCCTGGCCATTCAAACCACGGTGGCGCCTTTCGCCCCGGCGCTCATCCAGTCGGCGATTCTCCAGGAGATGCAGCGGCAGGGGCAGGTCTTCTTCGTGCACAACCGGGTGGAATCGATTTTCCAGATGGCCGCGCTGGTGCAGCGGCTGGCGCCCACGGCGCGCGTGGGGGTTGCGCATGGCCAGATGGGAGAGAAAGATCTCGAAAGGGTGATGCTGAAGTTCATGCAGGGTGAATACGACGTGCTGGTGGCCACGGCACTCATCGAAAACGGCCTGGACATTCCACGCGCCAACACCATCATTGTGAACCACGCTGACCGCTTTGGCCTTTCCGACCTCTATCAATTACGCGGGCGGGTGGGCCGCTCGAACCGCCGCGCCTACGCCTATTTCCTGATTGCTGCGGAAGACACGCTCACACCTTTGGCACGCCGGCGGCTGGCAGCGCTGAAGGAATTCTCCGACCTGGGCGCGGGCTTTCGGCTGGCGGCGCTGGACCTGGAACTGCGCGGCGCAGGCAACCTGCTGGGGGCCGAACAGCACGGCCATCTGAACGCCATCGGCATCGACCTCTACCTCAAAATGCTCGAGCAGACCGTGGCGGAACTGAGGGGCGCGCCCGCCAAGATTGAAGTTCGCACGGCGCTCAACCTGGGCTTCGACATCAAGATTCCGGACCAGTACATTCCCGACGAAAACCAGCGCCTGCGAATGTACAAGCGCATTTCCAGCGTGGCCGCGCCGGCCGAGCGCGCCGACCTGGAAGCGGAGCTCATCGATCGCTTCGGGCCGATTCCGCCTTCCGTTTCGAACCTGCTCGACTACGCGTCGCTGAAGGCCTGCGCCGAGCAGTTGCTGGTGCAGACGGTGGAGCGCAAAGCCGATGAAATCTGGATGAAGTTTCACGAGCAAACGCCCGTTGATCCGCTGCGGTTGACGCAGTTTGTGCGCCGCCGCCGCGAGGCCAGCTTCCGGCCGGACCGAGTCTTGCGCTTCCGCGTGCGCGACCGCGAGGGCAGCCTGCTGGCACAAATCCAAAACGTCTTGCAGGAACTGCACCCCCAGCCTTAAGATGACGGAAGCCGCAATAGGGGAGGCCGGAGCAACCCTGCCGGCGCGGAAGCGCTCCAAACCGGAGGCGGCCTAGGGCGCGGGAGGCTTGAGAGGAAATGATGAAACGAACGTTCGGAATTGTGGGAAGCGCCATCCTGGTAGCCGTCTGTGCGGCGCCTCAGCTTTTTGCCGCCCACGTCATAGAGCGCATCATCGCGCGTGTCAACACGGAGATCATCACGCAGCGCCAGTATGAACGCGAGAAGACCAAGCTCCGGGAACAGCTCGCCCAGGACAATCCCGGGCCAGATCTTGACGCCCGGTTCAAGGAAGAAAGCAAGAACCTGCTGCGTGACTTGATCGACCAGTCCCTGATGGTCCAAAAGGCGAAAGACCTGGACATCAATGTCGAGACGGACATCATCAAGCGGTTGGATGAAATCCGCAAGCAATCCAACCTGGCCAACCTTGAAGATCTGCAGAAAGAGGTGGAGCACCAGGGCGTTGTCTGGGAAGACTTCAAGGACCAGATCCGCCGGCAGACCCTCATGCGCGAGGTGATCGGCCGCGAAGTCGGGTCTCGCATCATGACCTCGCCGGAAGAGGCGCGGAAATTCTACGAAGCGCACAAAAGCGAATTCCAATCGGCCGGCATGATTCATCTTTCGGAAATCCTGATTTCCACTGACAAATACAAACCCGACGAGGCCGAAAAACGCGCCAAGGCCGCGCTGGCGGAGATCAAGGCCGGCCAGCGCTTTGGCGAGGTCGTAAAGAAGTATTCCGACGGCCCCAACCTCGACCAGGGAGGCGACATCGGCCTCATGAAGACGGGAAGCGTGGCCTCTGCGATCGGCGACGCTGTTGGCAAGCTTGAGCCCAACGACACGACCGACTTGATTCAGACCAAGAACGGATACCTCATCCTGAAGCTGCTGGAACGCTTCAGCCCGGGCATTCCCAAGTTCGAGGAGGTTGAGCAGCGCGTGGATGAGGCCTTGTACAACCAGAAGATGCAACCCCAGCTCCGCACCTTCCTGGTTCAGCTCCGCAAAGACAGCTACATCTGGAAGGCCCCGGGGTACATCGATACAGGCGAAGAGACGCCCGGCGCGGCCGTGGTCGCCGAAAAGGGGAAATGAAGCAAACCTACATCAGGGACCTCAAGCCGGACTCACCAGTCCATGACACCTTCTTGGTGCAATCCAAGGAACACAAGATCGCCAGTAACGGCGCGGCCTACCTTGACCTCAGCCTGCGGGATACGACCGGCGCCATCCCAGCCAAGCTCTGGGATTACTCCGAGCGGACCACGCCCGCCTTTGAAGTTGATGAGATCGTCGAGGTCACCGGGCACGTGGAGAGTTATCGCGGCACGGCGCAGCTTCGCGTGCGCAAAATCGCGGTTTGCCATTCGGAGGATATTTCTCTCCTCGATTATCTCCCCCGCACCCAGCGCGACCCGGAGGAGATGTATGCCGCGCTGCTGGAACGCGTACGGGGCATGAGTGAGAACCCCCTGCGCGCGCTAATTCTGGCGGTCGTGGAGGATGCGGCCATCGCGGAGCGCCTCAAACTGGCTCCGGCGGCCATGAGTTACCATCATGCTTTCCTGGGTGGCCTGCTCGAGCATGTTTCTTCGCTCCTCGCGCTCGCCGATCGCGTGGCGGACCATTATCCCTGGCTGCGACGCGATCTGCTCCTGGCCGGCTTGATATTCCACGACCTTGGGAAAACCGCCGAGTTGAATTTCACCCGCGGATTCCGCTACTCCACGCGCGGGCAACTGTTGGGCCACATCACGATTGGGCTGGAAATGGTACAGGAGAAGATTCGCCAGATTCCCGACTTCCCTGCCGAACTCAAGGACCAGATCGAGCACATCATTCTCTCCCATCACGGCAAGCTCGAGTTCGGCTCGCCCAAAGAGCCCATGTTCCCCGAGGCGCTGGTGGTCCATTACCTGGATGACCTGGATTCCAAGCTCGAAGCTATGCACGAGCAGTACGCGGCGGACCGGGACCATGCGGGCGATTGGACAGGCCGCAATGCCGCGCTGAAGCGCGAATTGCTGAAAGTCGCGCCGAAAGACGCAGATCAGCAGGAGCCTTGAAAGTTGGGTTAAAAGCGCCATGGAGAATCCCGATGCCCATCCACAGCAGACGCTCTCCGCTACAGACATCGAGCGCATTCTGCCGCATCGCTTCCCCTTTCTTTTCGTTGATAAGATCACGGAGTTCGTTCCCGGCCAGCGCATCGTAGCGCTGAAGCATTTTTCCGTTAACGACGAAGCGACGCGCGGGAATTTTCCCGGACTCGCCATCATCCCCACCGGTGTCATCATGGAACTCGTCACCCAGGTCGGCGCCGTGCTGGTGCTGGAGCGGCCGGAGATGGCGGGTAAGATCGCGATGATCCTGCAAATACCCTCCGCGCGCATCATCAAACCCATTGAGGCGGGTGACACCGTACGCGTGGAAGCGGAAGTCCTCAAGATGAAAGCGCAGTTCGGCGAGATGCGCGGCTGGATTTTCCGCGACGATGAACTGGTGGCGGAGGGCCAGATGCGCTTCGGCATCGCGAACGCTGCGGACGTGCTTCCGGCCCGGGCCGACGGTTGACAACCATTTCCCAACAGCCCACAATCGCAATGGTCCCGGAGAACCCAGATGTATCCGTTAACGGACCAACCGTCCCGATGATGTTTGACACCCTTCGCATCCGCAACGTGGCCATCCGCCCCGCGCACATCCTGGCGCCCATGGCGGGTATCACGGACACGGTTTTCCGCCGCTTCATCAAGCGCCTGGGGGGCTGCGGCCTGATCATGACGGAGTTTGTCTCGAGCGAAGGGATGAGGCGGGAGAATTTCCGCTCACGGCGCTATCTCTATTACTCCCAGGAAGAGCGGCCCATCAGCGCGCAGATTTTCGGGGCCGATCCGGATCATCTGGCCGACGCGGCGCGCCGCATCGAAGACCTGGGATTCGATCTTGTGGATCTGAACCTGGGCTGCCCCGCGAAGAAAGTGGTCAAGTGCGGCGGCTCGGGACTGCTGCGCGACCTGCCGCTGCTGGAACAAATCCTGCGCGCGATTCGCGCCGCCGTGCGGATTCCCTTCACCATCAAGTTCCGCTCCGGCTGGAGCGAAGAGGAAATCGTGGCGCTGGAGGTGGCGCGCCTGGCCGAGGACTGCGGCGTGGACGCCCTCGCCGTGCATCCGCGCACCCGCCTGCAGGGTTACAGCGGCCGCGCGCGCTGGGAGATCATCCAAGAGGTCAAAGGCGCCGTGCACATCCCGGTGATCGGCAACGGCGATGTCTTCAAGCCCGAGGACGCGCGGGCGCTCGGCGAACAAACCGGCTGCGACGCGGTGATGATCGGGAGGGCGGCGGCCTCGAACCCCTGGATCTTCCGCCAACTCTCGGAATTCTTCTCGAGCGGAGCCTGCCGGGAGCCGGCTGAGGCCGACCGCTACGAACTGATTCGCACCTACTACACCATGCTGGTCGCCGAGGAAGTCCCCGGCGCCATCGGCAAGATGAAACAATTCGCAAGCTGGTTCACGCACGGCGTGCGCAACGGGACGGAACTGCGGCGGCAGGTGCAGAGCGCCCGCACCACCCAGGAGGTCCTGGAACGCGTGGACGTGTTTTTCGCCTCACTCATCCCGAACCCCGGCGCCACAGCAGCAGCGGTCACTTCCTGAAAGCGAATGGTACCGTCTATGCAAAACCCCGACGCACCCAAGAGAAGTCAACGCCGAGTCGAAGCGGCGATCCCCATCCAGGTACGGGGCGTGGACGTGCACGGAATCGAATTTGAAGATTCCGCCACAGCCCTGGAAGTGAGCCGGCGCGGCCTTTCCTTCCTCACCCAGCGTGAGTTGGCAGTCTTCGCAACCCTCACCTTATGGATTCCCGGCCGCGGCCCCACACGGCCAGGAGAGGGACCGGGCGACTTCTTCACAGAAGCCGCCGTGGTCCGCACCCTGCCCGAGGGAGAGCACCTTTATCGCGTGGCGGTGCGCTTCACGGGGGCAACCCTGCCCATGTATAGCGCGGAGAATATCTGAGGATCAGGGCATCGGGTCATCGGGCCATCGGGTCATCGGACCATCGGATCACCTGATTCCTTTGCCGCCTATTGCCGACCTACCTGGGCCGCTTGCACTGCCCGCGCCTTTTCCACCTCCTGCACGATCTTCCTGGCGATCCCCTGCGCGGCGTGCGGCCCGTCGATGGCAGTGACTTTCCCCGTGGCGACGATCGCCCCCGTACGGGAATCAGCGACGGAGTAGGTGAAATCGTAGGTGAACAGTGGCCGGTCCACTTCCACCAGCAGATCTCCGCCCTTCGAACCATCAATCACATTCATGCCGAGCTCTCGAAACTCCGCCTTGTTCAACAATTCCTTTTGCAGCATAAACGGAGTGAAGTACGTGGTGCGCGAGCTCACGCGTAGGCTCCGGGCTTTCGCGAGAGACATGATCGGGGTGGGTTCCTCCACCGGCGCTCCGCCCTGGTTGGGAATCACCTGGGGGAGATCCAGGTTCTTACCCGGGCCGAGCCGCGTCCGCGAAGTTTGCGCTGCGAGCCCTGAGACGCTTTCCACAGGAACGGCAAATTGCTGCCCGCCGGTGTTCGGTGAGCCCGTGAATATTCCCAGCAGTTGACCGTTCGAATTGAACAAGGCGCCGCCCAGCGCGCCGGCAGGAAGGGCCGCCATGAATTGAATAACTCGATAGCCTTGGCCCGCCCCCAAAACTTCATCGGCCAGCCGGACCGGGCCCAAGACGCCGTCGGAAAGCGCCCACGCCATCGCCCCGTTAGCGACGAGCACATGGACCTTTTCGCCCACGGTCACTTCCCCCAAGGCACCGGCCGGAAGCGCGGCGAGTCCGCTGGCAGGAATGTGCAGCGTCGCCACGTTGCGCCGCTCGTCGAAACCGACCAGGTCAACTTGGTCATAGACTTCCCCGTCACCCAGCCGTACCTGAACTTCCTGGGCGCCTTTGACTGGACTATAAGCCGTCAGCACGATGCCGTCCGACCGGATGACCACTCCGGCGCTCACGCTCTGCACGCGACCAGCGCCGTCGCCCACCAGGATGAGAACCGCGGATTGCTCCGCCTTGCGCAGGACGTCCCCTTCGCTCTCGACGGCGTCCGGCTGAGTCGTGGACTGGCCGGCCCAAGCCGTGCTCACTTCCAGCGCCAAGACCAGCGTCAAAAACCAAAGCGTGGGCTTCATTTTATCCTCCTGGGCAGTGCGTTCTGACCTGCGCAAGGGCATGTGGCCCGCCAAACTAAGGTTGCTTGCAATGCGCTTTTTGTGCTCCGGCATTTCCAGGTAAAACATTGAAAGGCATATACTTAGACTACAGCCGAAGAGTCCAACGCAGCTCCCGGGGAGTCCCGTCGGCCAGAGAAACGCCCAAGCAGGGCTGGCCCTGACGCCTTAACGCAGCAGGCACTGTCGGAGCAAACTGGCAGTGGCAATCTTGGATTTCGGATCTACAGGGATGCGCTTGTCACGGGAGGCGTTCACACAAAGACCACTTTGCGCGCCACCCCCGCACTGGAGTTAGCGGTTCTTTTCCGCTTGCAACTGGCGATAGGCCTCGCTCTTGGAGACGCCTCGGGCGCGGGCCACGACTTTCAGCGCGCCTTTCTCGTCGAGCCCGCGCTCCGCCATCACCTTTTCGATTTCCGATCGGATGGAAGCCGGGTGAGCGGCGCCTTCGGCAGCACCGGGAGAAGAACTCAGACCGATCAGGAGGGTGATCTCTCCCTTAACCGGCCGCTTCTTCAGGTACTCCCGCGTGCTCGAAATCGTTCCGCGCAAAAACTCTTCGTGGACCTTGGTCACTTCCCGCGCCACAACGATTTCCCGGTCGCCCAGGATTTCCTGGGCATCCCTCAGCATTTCCAGTAATCGATGCGGCGCTTCGTAGAAGACCAAAGTCTTGGTGGCGTCCTTCAGCTCCTCCAGAGCTCCCCGGCGTTCGCCCTTCCTGCTCGGCAGGAATCCCAGAAAGCGGAATTTATCCACCGGCATCCCGGAAGCCGCCAGCGCCGCCACAAAAGCCGAGGCGCCGGGAACCGGAATCACCGGGATACCGTGCCGGACCGCCAAGTGCACCAAGCGAAAGCCCGGGTCGGACACCACAGGCATGCCAGCGTCGGTGACCAGTCCGATGCTGCTGCCCTCCCCCATCAGGATGACCAGTTCCGGGGCGCGGGTCATCTCATTGTGCTCATGGTAACTGATGGTTCGGGTGCGAATCTTGTATGCATTCAGGAGCTTCTGCGTCCGGCGTGTGTCTTCGCAGGCAATGAGGTCTACTTCCTTGAGAATGCGGATAGCCCGTAGGGTGATATCTTCCAGGTTCCCGATCGGCGTGCCCACCACGTAGAGTTTCCCGTGTGTCCCGTCTGACGGCTCCAACGGATCGAGAAGGCTGCTTTTTCCAGGCATAAGTGACTCCACCATCCCCAGTTCCAAGTGGAACTGACCCCATAGTGTACCAAGTCGGCGGCTGTATCTCAAGGCTGTGAATCACAGATGTGAATCGGGAGAAGCCTGCCGGGAACCCTTCGGCAGCCTGTGGCATCCATGCGGTGGGAAACCCATCGGGCGGGCGCCTTGGGACAACCTGCTAACACTCGGACTTACCCGCGGACCTGCGATGTGATAAAATTCCGAAAGTGGCTAGCGGACGAGCGGCGGGGCCCAAAGCAGAGGCAACCCTGTTCAACAGTCTGCCATCTTTCTGTTAGGTAGAGCTAAGGACATACGCCCGGGCTAGGGATAGGCCCGAGCAATGGGAAAAGGATTTAATGCCAACCAGCAATGTTCCGGTTGAAGTCGGCCCGGCCAAAGTCCCTCCCCCGACAACTCCGGCTCCGGACAAGCTTTACCAGGTCACATTCGTCGAAACACCCACGGTTTTTGTTTCGGCGTATCGCCAGATCCGCGACTGGCTGCGCGAGCCCAAGGTGACGGTGCCACCCGAGTATTACCGCGGCGAGGCCCGGCTGCCCGCCACCGACATGCTCCCCTGGTATCGCACGCTTCCCAGCCAGCTCAAGATCGCTTTTGAAAAACCTCGCGACCCGATTGGAATCTACAATCACGCACAGGCAAAGAAGAGCGCTCTGTGCGCCCTCCTTGGCGCCGTAGCCCTGGCAGCGGGCGGCTGGCTCTTGAAAGGCCAACTCGGCTTGCTCCTTGGGGCAGTGGTGGGATTCGCGGCCGGAGAGTTGGCGGGCGCGTTGCTTTTCAAGAAACAAGAGTATCCCGCTGACATCTGGGGCGACTATCGCATGCAGGCCGGCTCCTGGGTCAACTCCGTGCTGGTCCACGCGATTGCCGTGACGCTGCTTGTGCTGCCCTATGTCCTCAGCCGCATGTTCCAACCGGTAAAGGCGGCTCCCAAGACCGAGGTCGTCGATATTTCACCCTACCTCGCACAATTGACCTCCGACGCAGCAGGCAAGAAAGCGGGAGGAGGAGGAGGCGGTGGCGATCGCTCCCCCACGCCGGCTTCCAAAGGCGCCATCCCCAAGTTCGCCAAGCAGCAGCTTGCGCCCCCGATGGCGGTGATTCCGAATACCAATGCGCAGTTGCAGGTTGCCCCCACACTGCTTGGTCCGCCGGAGTTGAAACTCCCCGCCATGGCCTCCAACATGCCCTGGGGTGACCCGCAAGGCGTGATCGGTCCGCCCTCGAACGGTCCGGGTTTTGGCGGCGGAATTGGGAGCGGCGAAGGCGGCGGCGTTGGTTCCGGCAAAGGAGGGGGCCTTGGCCCCGGAGAAGGTGGCGGCGTAGGCGGCGGAGTATACAGCGTGGGCGGCGGTGTCAGTGCCCCGATCCCCATTTACAAGCCCGAGCCTGCCTACTCCGAGGAAGCCCGCAAGGCGAAGTACCAGGGCACCGTCGTTCTGTGGATCGTGGTCGATGCCCAAGGCAACGTTGCGGATTGCCGCGTGGTGAAACCCCTCGGTCTCGGGTTGGATGAAAAGGCCGTCGAAGGCGTTAAGGTATGGAAGTTTAAGCCTGCCATGCGCAATGGCACACCGGTCGCGGTACGCGTGATGATGGAAGTGAGTTTCCGGTTGTTCTGAGCAATCTGCCTTCCTGCTCGGGTGCGCCCGTGCAGGAGAGGGGCTCGAAAAGAACCCTTGACAAGCCCCCGGCCCGGCCATTTACTTCTATCATAGTGTCGCACTGGGAGGTCGTCTAACGGTAGGACTGCAGACTCTGGATCTGCGTATCGGGGTTCGAATCCCTGCCTCCCAGCCAACTTAACTGGCTGGTTTTCAATTAACTAAACAGAGCGACATAAAGTTTTGCGCATTGCCCTGTAGCGGCGGTCTATGACCACGGCTGTCCAAATTAGGGCAACTATTTACTTGACACACAAGGTGATTTAGGGTAGAATTCTGTACATGAACAAGAACACCATACCCCGAACATTGCAAGAAGCGATTGCCTATTTTTCCGATGCCGAGAAGTGCTTCGCCTTCGCGGTCAAACTTCGCTGGCCAGGTGGAAAGATTTCTTGCCCCCGGTGCGGCTCTAAGGAACACTCTTTCGTTTCGACTCGCCACCTCTGGTTCTGCAAGGGCTGCAAGAAGCAATTCACCGTTAAGGTCGGAACAATCTTTGAGGATAGTCCTCTCGGAATGGACAAGTGGATGACCGCCATGTGGCTGCTGGTGAACTGCAAAAACGGAATCAGCAGTTGCGAAGTCGCTCGCGATCTCGGCATCACACAGAAGTCGGCATGGTTCATGGTGCACCGGCTCCGTCTCGCCTTGCAGGAAGGCAGCTTTGCCAAGTTGGCCGGAGAGGTTGAGGTCGATGAAACTTTCGTCGGCGGCCTTGCGCGCAACATGCACAAGTGGAAGCGGGAACTGAAAATCACCGGCACTGGCGGAAAAGACAAAACTCCGGTCATGGGATTCTTGGAGCGTGGCGGAAAAGTTCAAACCGAAGTGATTCCCAATCGGAAGAAAAAGACGCTTCACGGTCTGGTCAAAGGGAAGGTAGCCGCCGGCTCGGCCCTGTACACCGATGCGCTTGCTTCCTACGAAGGTCTGGATTCCACCTTTGCGCACCAAGTCGTTGACCATGCCGTTGAATACGTGCGCGGTCGGGTTCATACCAATGGCCTCGAAAACTTCTGGAGCCTTGTGAAACGTGAAATCAGAGGAACCTATGTGAGCGTTGAACCATTTCATCTTTTTCGCTACCTTGATGAGCAAGCCTACCGTTACAACAATCGCAACGACATGAGTGACAGTGAGCGTTTCGAGGAAGCCATGAAACGGGTAGTTGGACGCCGCGTTACGTGGAAAGCGCTCACTGGCAAGGAACCCACTCCGAGGCAACTCAACTAATCACACACGCCAAGGACGCGGCAAGCGAAAGCGTTAGCTCTTCTTGCATTTTCGTTTCGCCTTGTCTTTCTTCTCGGCCTTAGTTATCTCTGTTTTTGAAACGCTGAAAGCTGTTTTCATGGCGGTCTCGAAGTTTCGTTGCGCCTGTGGACCCTCAATCATTTCTGATTTCATTTTCCCTTCCTTTGCTTCGGGAATGTAGTAGTGCCTCAAGCTCGACTTTAGAGCGAGAATGCCACGGTTATAATGTTCGACAAATTCCTCAAGGTGAGGTCCTTCAATTATTCCTTCTACGCCATGCAATCCTAGAATCGAATCCAGGTTGTCGTTTGGCCGCTCTTCTTTTGGCTGCTCAATGTCATAATGGCGACGTGTCTGCCACGCATAAACGTCGGCAGCCTTAAGTGCTAGGACATCTTTGTCGTGGCGGAATACGGGAGTAGACCCCAATCTGTCCCTTACAGATTGAGGCACGTGAGCGCGAATCTGCCTATACCACCCTGTAGCCTTGTCTCTTATCGTGGCCGGGTCCTCTCCAAGGGCGGCATTCCCAAACTTCCCTTGGTCGTCAAAGACAAAATCAACAGTCCCTTCTAGTTTCGCACGATCCATAAATGCAGCCGTGGCCAAAATGGTGTTGTAGAAAAGAAGAAAATACGGGCTGTCAATATTTTCTGGAACCTTACCCTTAACGATTCGATTATAGTTTGGCCATGCAATAGCCATGTTAAGACGATAACTCACCGACGAAGTTATAATTCCAACAAACTTACGTATCTTTGTGTCCCGTTCTTCTCTGCTTTTCCATCCATAGCTGTCCTTACCACTCTTGCGGTACGCTTTTATCATCTTAAAATCTGGCGTTTTCGGGTCTAGGTTGCACAGCGCTTCCCATCTGTCAGAAAAACTCTCCCATTGCTCAGCAGTTGCTAAGAACCCTGCCAGCACAAAGATATTCCCGCGTGGGGCACCAGTTCGGTCGGGTGGCTGGATTCCATCGCTACCGCTGTCGTCTACGAATCCCTGTAGGACCACGATGCACCTTTTCCTGCGCAGACGTGATGGAAATCCGCACACCAAGTTTCGGATGTGCTCGCTCTTTCGTACCTGTCTTGGCAGGTTCCATATTGGACCAGTTCTATCTTGTGCGTCAAGTAAGTAATTGCCCAAATTAGGGCCTCGTTTCCGGTGGGCAGCAGGAGTTGAACCGCGGTCGGCGGCAAGAGCTCGGGAGGTGGTTCGAAGGGTTGGTTGAGCCAAGCGAACAATTCGCGATAGACGAAGAGCTGTTGTCGCAACAAAGCCACCAGATTGGACAAGGACCAGCCATAGGAGGCCCGCAGTTGCAGGTATTTGAGCAGCAGCATGGCGATCAGAGCGGTCCAGATTTGAATCTTCAGGGCATTGGGGCTGGTACCCACGAAGGTTTTGATGCGCAGGTTCTGTTTGAGGGCGCGGAAGAAGACCTCCACCTGCCAGCGCTCGCGGTAGATGCGCGCCACGGTGGTGGAGCCCAGGCTCAGATGGTTGGTCAACAGCACCAGGGGATGCTCCCACTCCGGAACCTCCACCACGATGCGGCGCAACGGGGAGGGCTGACGATACCAGCGACTGCCCAAGCGAATGATCTGGTCGCAGCGAATGTGGCTGTGCTGCGGGAGCGCTCGTCTCTCCCGCACCCCGTACTGGGCATCGTCGCGCAGGCGAGTGACGAAGAAGACCCCCTGTCGGGTCAAGCGCTCGAACCAGGCGTAGTCGACATAGCCCCGGTCGATGATCAGGATGGTGCCAGGCTGGAAGCGCAAGCGCCGCGCCACCTCGATCTCCTGCGTCTTGCCGGGGGTGATGACCATGAACTGCGGCAGATAACCCTGATGATCGAGCAGCAGATGGAGCTTGACTGCGCCCTTGGTACGCTTGTAGGCCGCCCAGTCGAACAGCGTCGCACAGAGATCGATCATGGTCGCGTCCAGGGTCAGCAGACGATAATGAAAGCGGAAACGCCGAGGGGGATTCGCCAGGCTCTGGCAACGGTGGTAGAGCTGCTGGAAGACGCTTTGGAACAGTTGCCAGGGTCGGTGCTCGTTGGCATAGGCCAGGGTGGAGCGCTTGGGAGCCTCGGGCAAGCCCAGATGGCGCAGCTTGCCCTCGCAGGCGGCCAGCCCCCCGCAGATCTCGCGCAGGGAGTGCGCCTGGCCCAGTTGACAAAACAACATGGCGATGAATTGGCCCCAGCAGGTGAAGCCCCGTGCGTGCCGCTCGGCCCTGTGCTGGCGGACGAGTTGCTCGAACTCCAGGCGCGGAAAAAGCTGGAGAAGTTGCGAGAAAATACTGCATACTCGATTCACGGCGGAATCTCCCTTCGTTGAGATTGAGCATTTGGCACATACCCAACCTCAACTTATAAGGGATTCCGCCCCATTTTCAAGAACCTCATTTGGACAAGCCTGGTCTATGACCGCCGCTCCGCGCTCATAGAGCGCCGCTACAAATTATGTCGCTCTGTTTAGTAGCGGACGTATTCAGAGAGCAGCCGTTTCAGATGGTGTTCATTCACCGCGATAATATGATCCAGCAAGTATGGAAACCCTGGCTTAAATCTCAACAAAGTCTGGGTTAAGCACCTCTCCCACAGTGTTTACCATAGCCTTAAAGTTTTCGGGTTTGATGGCGGGATTAATCTCGCTCGATGTGCCAACAAGCATTCCCCCGGCGTAGAGAGCATTCGTTTCCAAGATAGTCCTGCGCACTTCCCGTCTGACTTGGTCGGGAGTCCCTCGTTCCATGAGATCGACGCCATCGATCCCTCCTGCCCAGACCATCTGGGGCCAGGCCTTCTTCAGGGCGACAATGTCCATTCCTACAGCAGGTTCAAGACAGTAAAAGCCGTCAACGCCGCAATCCACTAGATCGGGTATAACCATCTTAAAATTACCATCACTATGATAAATGACCTTGAGACCATGGCTCTGCCAAGCTTTGGTCATCCGGCGTACGCGCGGAAAAAGCTCCTTGCGCAGAAAGGGCGGGCTGAAGATGGGACCCTGCTTGGATGCAAAATCCTCGGGAATCAGCACAACGGGTGATAGCGTGGGGTCGGCAATGGCGTGCAACCGGCGTATGTCGCTATCCGTGTAAGCTTCGATGTAATCTGAAATGGCCCGTGGGTCTTCATCGTACAGCCAGACAAAAGTATCCAATCCCAACTGTGACCAACAATCACAGAAGCCGGTTTGAAGGCTATAATCTATAATGACAGTGTCGCCAACGTGATCTTGCAGCGCACGCATGTAGCTGTGGTAATTCTCCCGCTCTCTTTCCGCGTCAAACCGCGTCTTCGTGGCCGCCCTCGGCTCGATTCCCGGTGGGAACCCGTATTCAGCTTGCCGCCCGACTCGGCGCAGCTCATCTGTCTTACGCAACAAGAATTCTCTCGCCCCGGCCACATGGTGGAAAGGGCGGCTTACCGTCATAGAGTGCCAATTATCGTGTTGAATGACAAAGCCATCGTTGTTACTCACCCGGGCGGTACCGAGTGGCGCTATCGCTGGAAAACAGGCATCAAGCGTTTGCCGGATGACGGCACAGATGTCTTCATACTTATATTCAAATCCTGTGAACGTTTTGCCTGTGTAAAGCGAAATGACTTTTGCGTTGTAACTCAGTTGATCGTGAATGGCGACGCGGTCTACTGGCTGCAGGTTCAAAGTCCTTTCTACGCGCTCACGCTTAGTCAATCTGTCTGTATCGAATATCTTTTCCAATGGCCTTCAACCCCACATATCTTTGTATTTTCGTTTCCTAATTTGACCTGACACGTTGTGGAAGAACCCTCTCAGCATGTCATCCTGAGGAGCCGCAGGCGGTCCTGAGTGAAACGAAGGAAGGATCTCTGTATTTGCTTGATTCCACAAATGCGGGGATTCTTCGCTTCGCTCTCCAGAAGACACACGCGGAAGTCATGTGTTTTCTTACATCACGGATAGCCCGCTTGCGGCTATCCATGCTCAGAATGACAGCGAAGGACTCGGAATGACAGCCCTGGCGAGTTTTTCCGCAGGCTGCCAGGGAATACAGGTGGCTTGTCTTCGACCACTGTGGCTTCCAATTCCTGCCGAGCCGCGCCCTAATCAGAATTTTCGAGTTATCCGTGACACCCGGCCTCCAATTAGGAGATTTCTGGCGCTGGCAACGTAGGATACCACAATTAGACGCCCGCTCAATCCTGCGAGTCAAAGGCAGGTAGTAGACCACTACCCACTCGACACTGCCTGTTGACGCGAACGGCGAAAAAGCGTACCATGCTCGATCATCGACTATCATTCCTTGCCGATTGATTTGGTCCTCGATTCTCGCAGGAATCAGCGACCGATAAGAAATGAGAGAGACAGAGTCGGCGGCAGTGATAATGATCAGACGCTGCAACGCAATGAAAGCCGCGCGGATGATCAGGCGCACACGACATATGCTAATGGAGCTTGGAGGAAATCGAGGTGAACTTATGGTCCCTAGCAGAAACGCTCGCATGTTCTTGTCCTTGATCATCGCCTTAATTGGTCTCGCCCCTATCGCCCTGGGCGAGGGGTTGCCCGTAAAGCTGAAGCGGCAGGGCACTCGAATCGATGTTTTCATCGGCGGCCAGCCCTTCACTTCCTACTTCTTTGGCCCAGAATCACCCAAACCTTATCTCCACCCGCTGCGCAGCGCGCAGGGGACGATCGTGACGCGCGGTTTCCCGATGCGCAAAGATATTCCGGGCGAGAGGACCGACCACCCGCATCATCGCGCCATGTACTTCGCGCACGGTAACATCAACGGGATCGATTTCTGGGCGGAAGAAGCGCCGGGCAGCAAGGATAAAGAGACCGTCCAGGGTGTCAAGCACACCACCGAGGGCTTGCCTGCTGGCCGCACGGTGCTTCGCAAGCTGGAAAAGGTGCGGGGCGGGCCCGAATCCGGAACCATTCGGGCTCTTTTCAACCTTGTCGGTCCCGATGGCAAGGTCATCGCGCAAGAAGACCAAGCCTTCACTTTTGGTGGAGACGCATCAACTCGGACCATCGACTGCGCGTTTGCCATCCATGCCACGAACGGGCCGGTCAAGATGGAGGACACGAAGGAAGGAACCTTTGCCATCCGCTTGGCCAGTGCCTTGCAGGAACCGGACGGATATATGTTGAACTCGGAAGGCGCCGTGGGCGAGAAGCAAATTTGGGGCAAACGCGCTAACTGGGTGGACTACTCCGGTACGGTGGCGGAGGAGAAGCTCGGCATAGCCATCTTCGACCACCCTTCGAACCCCAAGCACCCCACCTACTGGCATGCTCGGGGCTACGGCTTATTCGCGGTGAACCCTTTTGGGGAACATGATTTCTATAATGACAAGACCCGCGATGGCGGCGTCACCATCCCGGCAGGCAGCACGATGGTGCTGCGCTATCGCGTATTGATTCACCCCGGCGACGCCCGGGAGGCCGAAGTCGCCGAAGCTTACCGGCGCTATGCTGCCCAGAGGTAATCATTCGAGATCCCAGCAAGGAGGAGGAAATCATGAGCAAGGAATCGGAGATCAGCCGTCGGGAGTTTTTGAAGAGCGGCGCCCAGGCCGGCGCCGGGCTGGCCGCCCTGGGCGGCATGGCGGCCATCACTCATCCCGAGAGAGTCTTGGGCGCCAACGACCGCGTGCAGGTTGCCGTGGTGGGCCTGCGTGGGATGGGGTTAGGTCACGTGCAGAGGTACGGCAAGATGCCCGACGTGTCTGTCGCCGCAGTCTGCGACGTGGACGAGAACATCCTGCGCGAGCGCCTCGCCGACATGGAGAAGCTGGGCATGCCCAAGCCCAAGACTTACTTCGATGTCCGAAAGCTGCTCGAGGACAAGTCGATTGATGCCGTCTCCGTTGCCACGCCCAATCACTGGCACTCGCTGATTGGCATCTGGGCCTGCCAGGCAGGTAAGGATGCTTACATCGAGAAGCCTTGCTCCCACAACCTGTGGGAAGGACGCCAACTGGTGCGCGCCGCCGCTAAGTACAATCGGATTGTCCAGCACGGCAGCAACAGCCGTTCGGGTGTGGCCATCATCGAGGGTGTGCAAAAGATGCGGGACGGCTTGATCGGCGATGTGTACATGGCGCGCGGCCTCTGCTACAAGGTGCGGGACACTATCGGTAAAGCTCCCGCCGAGCCGGTGCCGGAAGGTGTGCACTACGACCTCTGGACCGGCCCTGCGCCGCTGAAGCCCTTCACGCGCAACCGCTTCCACTACAAGTGGCACTGGATCTGGGACACCGGCAACGGCGACCTCGGCAACCAGGGTATCCACGAGATGGACGTGGCCCGCTGGGGACTGGGCGTGAAACTGCCCACCAAGATCTCGGCCATGGGCGGCCACTTCATGTTCGACGACGACCAGGAAACCCCCAACACCCTTAACGCGGCCTTCGAATTCAAACTGCCCAGCGGCGAGCGCCGCATGCTGGAGTTCGAGGTGCGCCACTGGCTTACCAACACGGAAGCTGAAATCGGCACGCCCGCCTTCGGCAGCGAAGGCGTCCCGCCCGTTACCGGTGCGGGGGTTGTCGCCAAAGGGCCACAGAAGAAGCAAGCGAGCCAGACCGTCGGCAACATCTTTTACGGCTCAAAGGGTTATATGGCCATGGACGGCTACGACTCTTACAAGACGTGGCTGGGCGAGGGCCAGGAACCCGGCCCGCATTTGGTGCAGGGGGGCAATAACTGGGCGAACTTCATCGAATGCGTGCGCAGCCGCAAGGCGGAAAATCTGCACGCACCCATCGAGGAGGGGCACATCTCCTCTGCCCTAGTGCACTTGGCCAACGCATCATATCGCCTCGGTCGAACCCTGAACTTCGACCCGGAAACCGAACAGGTCATCGGCGACGACGAGGCCAACCAGATGCTGCGCGGCACCTACCGCGAGCCCTTCGTCGTGCCGGAGAAGGTGTAGGACTGGGCGGCGAGATAAGGGCCAAAGGAGCGGAAATGGACTCGGGCGACGGCGCCACGGACCTCGACGTGAATTCGCACGCCTAGGAAAACCTCCCCGAACGAGAAGCTGCGTGCGCTCCCAGAGGGCGGTCAACGGAGCGCCTGGCCCCATGGGGCCGGGCACCACCTGACCAAAGTGGTCGACTCTTCGTTGATGAAGTCAGGCGGTTTGGCTTAGCTTACTGGTCCCTGCCGCTGGCCCACGGTGCCCAGGTTGGAGAGGCCAAGGCTCCTCCGAACCCCTCTGGTCGCAGGATCATAACCTGGCGGGATCATCGGCTCGCTCCTGGAATGGGGGACATTACGGAGACAACTGTGAGTTCGGGATTCGTGAGATTTGGGGAGGGTGGAGCATTCCACCCTCCCCAAGGGAAACACTGACAGGCAAATTGATCCGGGCGTCCGCGACCGCCCAGTTGTCGTTCCTCAGAAGGAAAACCTCAAAGCGAACTGAAGAATCCTCGGATCACTAGAGGACCAGATCTGGCCAAAGTCGGAGTTCGGAACACGGGTACCAGGACTTCCGAAATTGGTATGATTGAACAGGTTGAAGAACTCCGAGCGGAATTGTATGTTGAGTTTTTCGGTGACCTTGAAATTCTTGTACATGCCCCAATCCACGTCGGCCATCCCTGGACCCCGGAGCATGTTGCGTTTGGCAGTGCCCCACGTCCCTATGGCTGACTCCTGGAAGCAAGCGGTGTTGAACCACATAAGTCGCGGGTCGTTGCCCGCATGGGAAGAAGCATCGCACCCTGGAATGTAGTCCGCATACGGGCGCACTGAAGTGAGACTTTGGCCAGTAGCGGAATAGAGTGCCAAGGGGGTTCCTGAGACAAGAGTCACTATTCCAGTGGATTGCCACCCACCCACCACTTGACGCAGGAAGGCATTCCCGTGAGGAGAGGGCAAGTTCCAATTGAAATTGGCTGCCAAGTGGTGCGTGGCGTCCTGATCCGCAACTGACCATATTTCGCTCCCATCGCCGTGGGGGTTGATTCTTACGCCGTGCGTCGGCGAGTCGCCGCTCAGCAACGCGTTGTCCATCTGTCTCGACAAGGTGTAGTTGACTTGGAAACCCAAAGTGCGACTTAGCCGCCTTTCGAGGGTTACCAGCAGCGAGTTCAAATCCCCGTGGCCATCGGAGTCAGCTACATACATACGCTCGTAATTATTGATCGGGCGTCGTGAGTCCATGTTCGCGGTGTCCAGGGTCGACAGCGGGTTGCCGTCGGCATCGTTGCCGGGGATATAATACGCAGCATTCGCGTCGCGGCCCCGCATGAGGTTCCCACTGAGCGATCCAACGTATGCCACGCGCAACATCATGGCACGCGGCAATTGCCTCTCGACAGTGAGATTGTATTGTGTATTTTTCGCCGTCTGGAAATTCGGACTGAACATGTAACTCGTCACCGGCAGGTCGACCGGCCAGGTATTAGGAGTGGGAACCGGTATGGGGAACGGGTTAACGTGCCCATTGTAGGGATCGGTGGTGCTATAGGGGTTCGTGAGGTCGACGCCGCCGGTAAAGGGGATCGAAGTCCCCATCCAGGAAGCTCCCGCATTATTAAGGGCGTCGTGGTATATCCCAACCCCACCTCTGATGCTGGTCTTGCCGTCACCGCCGAGATCGTAAGCGAAGCCCAAGCGGGGGCCAAGCCTACTGATACCCCACTGGTCCCAGAACCCACGCGGAGGGGCCCCGTAATCGCCGTCGTAGAGTGTTCCCGGCGGCATGTTCGGGTACATGATGGATTGCTGACCTGGTGCGAAGACCACCTGTTCGCCTTCCCTGCTTTTCCAGTTCTGCATAGGTTCGTAACGAGCCCCGAGGATGACCGTGAGCTTGCGATTCACGCGCCAGGTGTCCTGCGCGAAAAACATCCTCAAGTATCGGTCCCCGGTCCAGTATGTCGGGCTGAGCTGATTGAAACTGGCCGGCAGGCCAAGCAATAGGTCACCGTAGGGAGACCCCGTCCGATCCGACCCCCAAGAATAAGCTCCGTCTGTGTTCCAGTATTCCGCGTCCAGGTGGTAGCCCTTGATGATGTCCGCACCGACCTTGATTTCGTGGCTGCCTCGAACCACAGCCAGGCTGTCCCTGAATTGGAAGTTATGCCGAGACCAGTCCGCGGGCATACCGCTCCAGACGCTGAATCCCACGTCCGACCCCAAGTTCATAAACTGGGGCCCTGCGTGAGTCACTGGAACATTCGCGCCCATTTCTGGCCAGGTGAAACCCGGGATCAGCCCTTGGGCGCTGTTAAACAGCGTGCGGGTATAGGACAACGTCAAATGAAAGTCATTGACGATGGTGGGGGAGAAGGTGTGGGTCTCCCCAAATGTCCATCGGTGAACCGTAAACTGCGTACCCGGACTCAGCGTAATAAAGTTACTCGGATCGCCCCCGATAGGAGTCTCGTCGTTCTGCATGAAGAAACTCCCGAACAACCTGTCTCTGGTTCCAAAATTCTGGTCGATCTTCAAGGAATACTCAGGGACCTTTTCCCTGACTTGGTTTTGGAAGATCGAGTGGTTGCCCTCTGCGTTTGGAAGAGCAAGATACTTGAACATATTCTGGGTCGCCGCATCCATCCCGCCTGGCTGTCCAACCGCTGGGAGTTGAGTACGAAGCCTCGCTCCGGTAGGATTCTCCGGATCTATAGCATTGTACGTCACTCCGTCCCACGGATTGTGAACCTCGTCCGGCAGCCCTGTGAGATCGCCGGCCCTTTGTGCCGCGCTGGGAACAATCATACCTGCAGAACTCGGCAGTTGACTGCGCCGGGTATCCTGCCAGGAAAAGAAAAAGAATGTCTTGTCTCGCCGGATGGGCCCTCCGATGGTGGCGCCGAACTGGTTCCGCTTCATGCCGTCATCCGTGAGGGCAAAGAAATTGCGGGCATTCAGCGCGTTGTTGCGGATGTACTCGTAGGCGGTGCCATGGAATTTGTTGGTCCCGGACTTCATGACCATGTTAACCACTCCGCCCGCCTTTTGCCCATACTGAGCATCGATATTGCTGGTCTGCACACTGAATTCCTGGACGGCATCGGGGTTGGGTGTGGCCATGGAGACCCCTGTCCAGTAGTCGTTGTGATCCCCCCCATCCAGTTCGTAGTCGGTCTGGTTACCCCGGGCGCCGGCTACCGCGTATACCTGGACGGAAGGGTTAACGGCGCTGTTTTGCATACCCCCTCCCCCGCTATACTGTACGCCCGCCTGCAGAGCCATGAGTTGCTGTGTATTCCGGCCATTCAGGGGTAAGTTGGTAACCTGCGCCGCGGTAATAACATCCGCGATCGTTCCCGAACGTGTGTCCACCAAGGAGGGTGTGGCCGTAACTTCCACAGTCTCTGCCTTGCTGCCGATTTCCAACTTGATGTCCGCCCGCACCTTTTGGTCAACTTCGAGCACAATGCCGCGCTGCTCGTACGCCTTGAACCCCGCGTTGCTGCCGGTGAGTGTGTAGGCTCCAATCGGCAGGCCATCGAACAAGTACTCACCAGAGGCATTCGAGGACGTCATGCGCTCGTAACCGGTAGCCTCGTTCTTGACTGTCACCGAGGCGCCAGCAATCACCGCCCCGCTCGGATCGAGCACCGTCCCGAAAATGGCGCCAGTGCTGACCGCATGGCCCAGGGTGGGGACTAACAGGACCAAGCCTGCCAGAACGCATAGGTGGCAAGCTACTGCCACTAACCATTCCCTGTTTTTATTAGCAGTCGTCAATTGCATTTGATTCCTCCTTATAAATCCCAGACACCCGCCCGCTTATAAGGGGCATCGCTGCCGCCTCAATACTCAATGACAGTTGCAAGATTCGCCCTGCTTCGGCGCGCTCCAGATGGCAGAGCCGTTCATAGAACTCTTTCCTCTCGACCTGACCAATCTTCGAATCTATTCTGCGGTCGATGATCGATCTTATGGATCGCCACGTTTTTAATTGAAGAATGTCCTTTTGTCAAGAGCTTTCTTTCCACAGACTTTCTTTCCACAGAGCTTTCTTTCCACAGAGCATTCTTTCCACCATAATTCTCTGCCCATCATCTCTTCTCGAAGATCGACTCCTGGGGTTACCCGCGTCCATAATGGGTAACACTCTCAAATTGCGCGACGATACCCCACGGGCAACATTCCAGGAGGTTGATGAAAAACGTGGTAGCGCCGACCTTTAGATCGGCACGTGCTGAGCTGAAGCTCAGCGCTACAACACGCCATCAACCTGGTCAGAGGCCGCGAGGACGTTTTTCATCAACCGGCTAGATTGCACGATACGTGCGCTGCACGCGTATACGATAATACGTGGTATGCTGCCTGATCGATCATCCTGAAGGTGTGGTTTATCAGAATGCGAGACTGCGCTTGATCGCAAGATGCGGCTTGACAAGCCGGTGCGTTTTGCCGGTCAATGACACACTCGCCCTCTGGAGGTGAGAAATGCGGATTGTATTCAAGCCCTTCGAGACCGTGACCCTGCGCCGAATGATCGCCGACCGGATCGAGGAAGCCATCCTCAACGGCACTCTCAGGGAAGGTGAGAGGCTCGTGGAACGCCGCTTGGCGAGTCAATTCGGGACGAGTCTCACCGCTGTCCGAGAAGCTCTAATCGCCCTTGAGGCGGATGGGTTTGTGGCCAAGAAACCCAACGCGGCAACTTACGTCACCAAGTTGACTCACGATGCCGGGAAGAAGATTTTCGCCGTGCGCAGAGTCCTCGAAGGGTTTGCGGTGGAGCAAGCGGCACGCTTGGCAACTCTGGGGCAAACAAAGGAACTGGAAAAAGCCTATGTTGATTTGCTCAGTACAGCTCGCGCCAAGAAAAGGGGACTGTTTCTGCAGTGCGACTTCTCTTTCCACGAAAAGATCTGGGCAATCGCTGGCAACGAGTATTTGGAAACAGCCCTTCGGCGCATTCTCGTTCCCATTTACGCGTTTTCCGCCATGAGGATTCACTCGGGTGAAGCATTCGATCTCTTGCAGGACGCCCAATCCCACCTTCCCGTTTTGGAAGCGATCAAGGCAAGGGACCCCGTCTTGGCGCGGAAGCGCTTCCTGAGTGCCCTGGACGACTGGTACGCAAGCACGGAGGCGTACGTCCTCTCGAAATCTAGTCAGGAGAGATGAGTCCCGGCGCCTTCTCGCAATCCAGGCCTCGCCGCAATGGATGAATGCCGGCCTCCCCTACCCGAGTTCCCAGGGTTTCCCACCGATGATCCGGGGACCCTTATTGGCCCAGGACGTTATGATCTTCGACCGTCTCCCCCGGCACCCGCTTCGGGCTGGGCCTCCCGCGCCGCCGGTCGAACCGCCCGTCGTAGCCATACTGCTCGTAGCGCCACCGCCAACGCCGTAGGCTCCGGTCCGATATGCCGATGATCCCCGCCGCCCGCCACCAGGTAATCTTCTTCGCGATCGCGCCGCACCACATCCTGTACCTTCATCGCCCCCTCCCAGGCGCCCTCCGGGTATCGCTTCATCCTGCCTCCTTCCCGCAGTATGCTTTATCCGAACTCCGCCCTCAGCGAACAAATCATGTGCTAACGACTCTAACCCGGATTTCTCACCACGGAATTGGAAGCTCGGGGCTTCAGCCCCGCCGTTACAAGGCCTTCCTGATTATTTGCGTGCTTCGCGCCCCGCGGTCGTCCCGGCGACCGCGGGGCGCGGGACGAACAGAGGGCGGAAGCCGCGATTTCGGCGGGGCTGAAGCCCCGCCCTTCCGGCAAACCCCAGAACCGTCCCAGCGTGGTGAGGAATTCGGGCTAACGACAATTCGGGCTAACGACTCTTGACAACAATGCATGCCTCATGTAAAAAGAACCGTCACAGGATCGATCATCGACCATCATCCCTTTCGATCGTTTTGGTTCTCGACGCACGCGGGATCCGTCCCCCGTAAAGGGCGGATAGGAGACGCAACCAGGAGGCTCACATGAGGAAACACACACGCCGCAGCTTATTGAAGGCCATGGGGACGGTCGCCCTTGTCCCAAGTCTCAAGGGGCTCGGGGCGAATCAAAGTGGCCCTCCTGCCGCCAAGGCGGAGACGCAAGTAGCTACTGCCGGAGCTGGCAAACAGCCTGAGCTTGTTGACCCGTTCATGTTCCCGGGCGACCGGAATATCAGGGACGAAGACCATTTCGGCATCATCAATGGGCTAATCACCACGGGGGTGAATTACAGGGACATCGGAAGCCTCAGCAGCCTCTACGCTCCCCCTTATGCGAGCTCTGATTTCCTGTTGGAGGTGCGGCTCTTCGGCGAAAAGGTTCCAACGAAGAGGTATGAATGGCACCCTACGGAGGTCCCGCGGAAGGGAGAGGTGCACGGTATCTCTGTGTCGACCACATCCTGTCTCGTACATGGAGTGCGAGGTGGCCTGCTTGAACTGACGCTCCAGAACACGACCTCCGAAAAGAAGAAAATACCCATACAACTGAATATCCTCGGAAGCTTGGATTACCTTAAGGTCTGGGAGTTCAGTTATCCGAACACCACGAAAAAGACTACCACGGCCGTTTCCGAGGTGAAACGAGTCGTACGGGAGAATGAGGCCGGCGCCATTGCGGTGGGTGCGGATCTCGAAGACATGCGGTGGGAACCCTGGTCTTCGCACTGGGAAGGAGAAGTCGTCTTGTTGCCTGGGCAACGTACGACCCATTACGTGGCGGTGGCGATGGGCGACAGAACTGACTGCCGGAGGGTCTGTAATCAGCTCTTGAAGAATCCCGCCAAAGAGATTGCAGACTCGCGTCAGGCCTCTCGGGACGAGACGAAGGATCTCTTCACCAAGTTGCCAAAACTCGAGGCCTCCAACCGCAGTTTGGTCGAATACTACAATCGGTCGATCGTGTGTTTTATCATAAACAAATGGAAGGTCCCGGAGTTCGTGCTGAACCCCTACTATTCCACCGGGGGCATCAAGGGGGGGTGCGTGGGCGAATATTTGTGGGACTTTGGTGGCGTGCCCGAGCTTCTGCCCCTTTACGATCCGGCCGCAACCAAGGAACATATAAAGCAGTTTCTCAAAATAGACATCACCAAACACTTTCTCTTCAACCCGATGGACGGCGAGGCGGGAGGGCCGTGGTATCCGGTCAATCAAGAGAAGATCATTTTGTTGATCTATCACTACGTCCAAGCGACGGGAGACGTCGGATTCCTCAGCGAAACTGTCAATGGGAAGTCCGTCTTGGATTGGGTGCTCTACAATGCCAATTTCGGGGATGATCTCAGTAAACCTGCGGTTCTATTGGATTACGGCACCGGCAACAACCATCTGGAACTGAGGACTAAGTATCGTTATGACAACTTCTATCCGGATCTCAACGGACGGAGGTACAAGACCTTTCAATTAGCCTGGCAACTAGGAAAGCTGTCCGGGAAGAACTGGGACTATCTCTTGGAGCGAGCCGAGGCTCTTAAGGTGTTGTTAAAGGAGACCCTGTGGAGCCCCAAAGACCGGTGGTTCTTCTTTATGTACGCCAATGGGGTGAAGGAACTGAGATACACAAACTATATATTCAAGATGATGGGAAGCAAGGTGCTCGACAAAGAGGAAGAGCAAGGGTTGGTGAGCCATCTGAACGACGATGAATTCCTTTCGGCTTACGGACTCCACAGCATAGCGAAGCAGGATCCAGCTTACGACCAGGTCGATATCGATAACGGCGGCGGCGGCAACTACGTTGCCTTTACGCCGCGGATAGCCGAATTCTTGTATCAAGCCGGGTATACGGCGCAAGCAGAAGAACTCTTGAAGCGCACGTTGTGGTGGGGGGAGCGGATGCCCTACTGGGGAGACTCGCTGGTCGCCAACCAAATTGAGTATCGGAAGGACACTCCTCTCCAGAACGCGATTGACGCGGGTGCGGGCGCTCAGTGCATCATCTTCGGGATGTTCGGAGTCAATTTGGAGCTGGATGGGACCATCACGATTAATCCGAGACTGCCGAGTTGGTCTCCGCAAGCGTCGTTGAAAGGGTTGAGGCTGCGAGGGTCAAATATGGATATATCTGCGGCCGGGCACGAGTTTACCGTAAGAGTTGGTGGTCGCGTGCTCCGGTCCAAAATTGGCACCCCCGTGCGTATCCGGGCAAGCGACCTTGCCACAGGGTAAGAAATCGAGATGTACCGCTTCCGTTCGATCGGCTAAGCCAGGACTGCGCGGGGAAGGGCGGGATGCCAAAGAAGCGCTGCGAAATGATCAGCAGTCTCTCGCACAGGATTTGGAGCTTCAGGTTTTGTCCCAGAAACGTTGCCGCGAAGTAAGCTGCCGCCGTCACCAACAAGATCGAGTTTTTCAATCTCTGATAACGCAGAACTCGAATATCTTCCACGTGATAGCTCTGTTTGACGAAGCGGAAAGTTTCCTCAGTTTTCCACCGCGTCAGATAGATTGCCACGATCCACCATAGCGAAGGCGAGACCCGCAATGACAAGACGTCGCTGAGGATTCAGTCACGACACGAACCCAAACCACAACAAAAGGCAAAACCATGAGATATCAAAAACAAGAAAACCAAAACTCAAAAAGGGGACACTTCTAATGAGCTAAGAATGGGGACATTTCTAATGGGGCTTGACAACAGAGAATTTAGGTGGTTGACAGGCTGGAGGAGAGGGTGTAATTTTGCCCTGCCCGTTGATCGATCATCATAAAGCGAGATCATCGCCCAACGCGCACTCCTCTCAAAAGTCGGAGGTTAAAGTGCCTGGACCTGGGATGGAAGTTATCGGTGAAGAGGAAAAGAAGGAAGTACTGGAGGTGCTGGAAGCAGGTTACCTTTTCCGATACGGCACGACGGATGATCCCTCCTTCAAGGCCAAGGTGTACAAGCTGGAACAAAGAGTAGCCGAGATGACTGGGGTAGGGTCTGCCTTCGGGGTGACCATGCGCGATGGATTTGACGAAGTTGATGCCCGGGCTGCCGAGTTCCGCCGGGTAGCTGAGAAGTATTTGCATTCCTAGCCCCAACGCGGAGTTGTGAGCAGGCGGGGTAGCATAGGCTGGGGCTTTGAGGGGCGTCCGGAGAGGGAGGACTGTATGTCGGGAAACAGGGATGACCACGTTCGGCTGGGTATCACGGTAGTGTGTAATCCATTGGAGGTGGGGGCCAATCAGGCCCCCGGTCTTCTGGACCAGCTTGAGCAGACATTCGGCACGGCGAATTTCGGAAGACTGGAGATCGTTCGCTCCGCCGAAATAGTGAAAGACCCGGGATCCGCTGTGAAGGTGGGCAAGTACTTTTATGATCAGCGCGTGGACGCCGTCTGTGTCCTGGCTGCCAGTTGGTTTGAGGATTACCTGGTTTTGGATCTCCTGGAAGAATGCGACATCCCCGTGATCGCTTGGGCTCGGCCAGGCATGGAGACGGGCTCGCTTTGCGGCATGCAACAACTGGGTTTCATGCTCAAACAGCTCGAGAAAACCTATTGTTTCCAATTTGACGAGGTGGGCGCTCCGGCAGCGCTAAAACGATCGTGGGAATTCGCCCGGGCTTCCGCGGTCCGCCGCCAACTGCGGCGCGCCAGAATCGGCTACTTGGGCCATCGGATTCAAGGGATGACCGAGATCACAGGACACGAACTGGCGCTGAAGAAACTTCTTGGACCTCGTGTCGTGGGTATCGATGTTCAGGTCTTCTTGCAGCGTGCCTCCCAGGTACCGGCTGCCTCAATGGCCGGAAGGTGGCAGGGACTCAAGGCGAAAGTGGGTGGAGTGACCGCAACCGAGGGAGCTGGTATCGAGTCAATGCAAGTTCATACCGCTTTGAATGAGACCATCCAGGAACTTGGACTTTCCGCTGTGGCGGCGGGCTGCTATCCCCACCTGATGGGGAAGGTGTGCCTGGCAGCGTCTTTGCTGGGGGAGCAGGGGATTCCGGTTTCTTGTGAGGGAGATCTCAACGGCGCGTTAGGGATGCTGATCCTGACCAGGCTCACGGGCTGCCCCGTGCACAACACGGACCTGCTGGATCCAATCCCCGCTGAGAACGCAATCATCTTCTCGCATTGCGGGTCGGGCGGTTTCTCTCTTGCGGCTCATCCCTCGGACGTGAAGTTGGCGCCGGTGCGCTTGATGAATTGTGGAT
The DNA here is from genome assembly GCA_963722555.1 of uncultured Acidobacteriota bacterium. Classification (GTDB taxonomy): domain Bacteria; phylum Acidobacteriota; class Terriglobia; order UBA7540; family UBA7540; genus Bog-366. Next base: position 2,557,517 of record CAVRNQ010000007.1, on the reverse strand, counting down.
TATGTTGCTTGTTTCCCGCCCGGCCAGGGGCGGTGACTCTGCTCAATATTGTACCCAAGCTGGACGGCTATATTTTGGCGGGCATGTACGGTGAGGCCGTCGAAACGGAAATGGTTTTCCCAGGCAATCCCTTGCGCGTGCGTTTCGAGTCTGATTACCGACGGATTCTATCATGGATCATAGAGGAGGGCTTGGGACATCACTGGATGGCTGCCTACGGCGATTTGAGGCAGGCGCTGGGTGATTTGGCAGCCATGACTGGCTGCGAATGGCTTACCTTGGCTTGACTTGGCCAGAGATCAGAATTCGCAGCTCATTGGACGGACCTGAATCGCGAGGAATTCGGAATCAAGCTAAGGCCCTGACGGCTCTCGCGCGGCGGTGAATTCCCAGGAAAACGGTCGCCCTCCGCTGTGCACCCTGCCTATGCGGCGGGAAATTGTTTGGCTAGGGTTGAGGCACTGCAGGCCGTGGCCGGTCAAGCCGGCAATTTCATGCACGTCGAACCGCGGATGCCTGCTGGTTGGGTAACTGGGAATGTGGAGTCGGTGAGCGCAGTCTCCGAAGGAAAGAAGTGGTTCTTTGCCTGACATTATACGAGCCGAGGGAGGGGAGATTATTTCATGAACTCACGGGAGCGTTTGATCGCAGCGATCCGGCATGAAAAGCTGGATCACGTGCCGATGTGTTGTTGGTGTTTTGGGTTTCCGGCCCCTCCGCAACTGCGGTGGACGCGCGAAGGACAAGAGGTTCCCTACTGGTACACGATGCGGCTGGAACACATCCATACGTTGCCGGAGCAGTGGACGGTGGAGGACGACTTTGAGCGGGTGCGCCGCTGGACAAGCCTGGGAGTGGACGATGTGCTGGAGGTTTCGCCACCCTGGGGTATGCACCCCGAAGTGCGCGTGCGTGATTGGCAGGAATCCCCCACGTCGAGCGAGCAACACTGGCTGCTCTGCCGGGAATACCAGACTCCCGCGGGGAGCTTGCGTCACGTGGTGCGCCGGACGGACGAAAAGGTGGGGCCTGGATGGGTGGTGCAGCCCCAGCAAGTCGCCCTATTCGAGGACTTCAACATTCCCCGCGGAACCCGGCACGCCGTTGTGGGCCCCGAGGATCTCCCCCAATTGCGCTATCTCCTGCAAGATCCCAGCGCCGGGCAATTGGCCGCCTATCGCGAGCGAATGTCCAAGGTTCGGCGATTCGCCCAAGAACACGGTGTGCTGGTTCAGGGATGGAGCGCGTTCGGCATGGACGCTGTGGCTTGGCTGTGTGGCGTGGAGCGGGCGGTGATGGCTGCAATGACCGAGCCGGATTTCTTTCAGGAGCTCATCGACATTATCTACGATTTCGATCGACGCCGGACTGAGATGATGCTTGAGGCAGGCGGCGTGGACATAGTGGTGCAACGCGGCTGGTACAGTGCTACCGACTTCTGGTCTCCAGCGCTGTTCCGGAAATTCCTCACGCCGCGCCTAAGTAAACTAGCCGCGATCGTGCACCAAGCGGGGGCCCTGTTCGCCTATGTAATGACCACGGGAGCGTTGGCCATGGGTGACGAACTGTTGGCGGGGAATATCGACCTGCTTTATTACGTCGATCCCGTCCAGGACAAGACTGATTTGGCGGTCATCAAGGAAAAGTTCCGCGGCCGGCTCGCGGTGGCCGGGGGTATCAGTAGCGCCCTGACGTTGTACGGTGGGAATCGCGAAGAGATTCGCCACGCTGTGCACACTGCAATCACAAAACTGGGCCCAACCGGCTTCATCCTTAGTCCTGTAGACGCTCTCTTCCCGGATACACCCTGGACGAGTGTTGAAGCCATGATCGAAGCCTGGCGCGAGGTTAGAGAGGTTGGTAGCGATTCATCCGAAGGAACTCCTGCGTTGCCCCCGACAAAAGGATTGTGACTTTAGGATCAAGGACGACGCACCTTGGTGTACCGATGGGACAAACTGCGGGCCACGCTATTGCTCGGTTAAGGCCTCAGGTGGCCGTGTTGCCGGAGCATAATGAGCAAAGAGGTGCTTTGCCATGAGAATAACCCATGTGGACTGCACGGTCTTGCTGGTGCCGGATTACAACGCGGAGGCTTGTGATTCAGCGCAGGACACGATCGTCGTCAGGGTACATACCGACGAAGGAATCACAGGGATTGGGGAAGTGGATTCGAATCCCTGGGTCGTGAAGTCGCTCATCGAGGCGCCGGGTTCCCACATCATGGCGTTAGGTCTCACGGAATTGCTGGTGGGGCAAGACCCCACTCAACCCCAGGCCATATGGGATCGTCTTTACACTTTTTCGGCCATGACGGGGAGGCGGGGAGCCGGCATATGCGCTATCGGCGCGCTGGACATGGCCATCTGGGATATCTACGGCAAGGCGACCGGCAGGCCAGTGTGGCAACTGCTGGGTGGAGCTCCGCAGGAATTCATTACGCCCTATGCGAGCTTGATGCCGGATGGCTGGACTCTCGAGGAGTATCGCAAGAGCTTGCTCGAAAAAGTGCGCTGGGCACAGAGTTTCGGCTTCAGTGCCGCCAAGCTGGAGGTTTGCATCAAGGGCCCCTATGCTCACAATCACCTTCACGAGGGTGACGACGCCATTGTGGAACTGGTGGCAGCATGCCGGGAAGTGGCAGGCCCGGGGATGACGCTGATGGTAGACGTGGCGTATTGCTGGGCCCATTGGAAAGAGGCCCTAAGGGTGCTCCGCCGTCTGGAAAAATACGACATATTCTTCGTTGAGACTCCCCTGCCCTCGGACGACCTCGAGGGTTATGCAAGGCTGGCCGGCGCAACTCAAGTCCGCATTGCCGCTGGCGAGTGGCTGCAGACTCGGTTCGAGTTCGCGGAACTCATGGAACGAGGATGCGTTGACATCGTGCAGCCGGATATCGGCCGCGTGGGGGGAATTACCGAAGCGGTGCGCGTGGTCCAAATGGCCTTGGACCGTGGCAAAATCGTAGTCCCGCATTGCTGGAAGACCGGGATCAGCGTCGCTGCGACCGCTCACGTGGCTGCCGTTGCGCCCAATTGCCGATTCATGGAATTCCAGCCGTCCCCTGTGGCGTATTCTCGTTTGCGCAGAGAGCTGGTGGAAGAAGAACTCACGGTTGTGAATGGCAAAATCCCCCTACCCGAACGGCCGGGGCTGGGATTCGAACTTCGGCCTGCCGCCTTGGCTGAGTTCGCGGCAGCCGCTGAACAGAAGTACGTGATTGGCAAGGTCGTTGTTTCCTGAAGCTGCCCGTGGCCGGGATTCGCAAAATTGAACACTCGTTCAAATCTGTGGGTTATCAATGGTCGGGGTCTATGAAAGGAGACAGAGAAGAGTGAGGATCTCTCAGCGTTCAATTGTCGATGTGAGTCTGCTCGTGCTGGTCAATATCATGTGGGCAGCGCAATATGCTGCCTACAAGACCGCGACTGAAAGGATGGGGCCCATCACGGTGAGTGCATGGGCCTTCCTCTTCGCAGCGCTGGTCCTTTTGCCGTTCCTTGTGCTTGAACGCCGTCACCGCTCGGGTCCTGGGGATTCTACTCCCAAGACCTCTGGCGCCATTACCCCAAGCGAACGGTCGCTGTTGAACAAGCGAAATATCATCGGCTTTCTGATGCTTGGCGTCTTGGGGCTCATCCCCGCTTCCGCGTTCCTGGCCTGGGGCATAGACCGTTCCACCGCGTCGAATGCTTCCCTCATTTATCTCACGGTCCCAATCCTTACCGCAGTTTTGGCCTCCTTTATTCTTAAGGAGAAGATGACGCTGGTGCGGTGGGCGAGTTTATTTGTCGCCTTGGCGGGTGTGCTGATTCTTTCCGACGTTGATTGGCGTCATCTGCAACTCGCCAATGGAAAGTTCCTTTTCGGGAATATGCTGGTACTGGTGGCATGCACCGCCAGTTCCTTCTACAACGTTTTCTGCAAGGAACTCTTGAGACGCTTTACGCCGCTGGAAGTGTTGATTTATGGATACCTGCTCGCCCTAGTGGTAAGTCTGCCTTTCCTGGTTTGGGTCGAGCCCATTTCGCTGGCGGCTGTCAGAAGTTACAGACCCAGCACTTGGTTTGCAGTCCTGGTGTTGAGCGTGTTCAGTTGGGGAATAGCCATGGTGCTGTGGGCGATTCTCTTGAAGCGTCTTGATGTGAGCCAGGCGTCCGTGTCGATATATCTTCTGCCGTTCTTTGGAGTTATCATCTCGGCGCTGACTCTGGGGGAGAAGATTACTCCCACCATGATGGTTGGAGGTTTGGTTACTTTAGCGGGGACCATTCTGATTACCAGCCTGGACCCGTCCTCAAGCTGAGCCTTGCTTCGGAATGCAGGGCAAGGAACATGACCATGAAACTCGAGGGGCGCGTAGCCATCGTGACGGGAGCGGCCCAAGGAATTGGCGCTGCCATAGCTCGTGAGTTTGTGCGGGAAGGCGCTACCATTGCGGCAATTGATGTGAAGCAGGAGGTCAACCAGGTTTGCCACGATATTCGAGAGCGAGGTGGGCAGGCGAAGTCTTACGTGTTCGATATTACTGACCAGGACGAGTACCGGAGATGCATCGATGAGGTTGCAGGCGAAAAGGGAAAAATCGACGTCCTTGTCAACAGCGCCGCGATCGCCTTCTATGCGGATATTTTGCACGACACACTGGAACAGTGGAAGAAGACCCAAGCGGTCAATTTGGAAGCCATCTACTGGGGTTGCAAGCTGGTTATCCCCCACATGCTGAAACAACGATGGGGACGCATCATCAACATCAGCTCCACGCAGGCGCTGGCGACGGAAGGGGAACTTGGAGCATACGCTGCCGCGAAGGGGGGAATCATCAGCTTCACCAGATCCTTGGCGGTTGATTTGGCCCCGCATGGTGTTCTTGCCAACGCGATTGCGCCGGGGTGTATTCACACCCCACTTTCGATCGTCAAAGGCGTGGACGAGACCCAAACGGAATTCTTCCAAGAATGGTACGTGAGGAATCGAAAGATCCCCCTGGCGCGGCCGGGAGAGCCGGAAGAGGTGGCGAGAGTCGCTGTGTTTCTGGCCTCGGATGATTGCTCGTACATTACCGGTCAAACCTTGGTTGTAGATGGTGGACTCACCATAACATCTTGAACCACCCTAACCGGTGTGCTTGCCAAAAACTCCGTCCGGATTGAAATCATTGATGTTGGTTCGCTCCCGCTGTTAAGCTTCCCGCTCCCATGTTTACCCCCTTCTTTTCCTTCCTGGGCACTCTCCGCTCCTGCTTCCAAACCTGGGCGGCCTTGCAGTTGGAGATTCACGGTGTTCTGGGAAGTTGGCAGGGCACCGCAGCCGCGTCACTCGGACGTGTAACGGCCTACCCGAAAGAGTGCGCCCCGCACTTGAAGTCACCCCCGGAACACAGGTGATGAATCCTTGATTCGTGCAAGCGGCAGACTTATTGATCGCCACCACGCCTATCGTGGCTCGGCTTGTCATCATCACGCAGTTCGCTGGAAACAGATGTGCCGAACTCTTTTCGAGCCCAAGCGGGGTGATATTCTTCGACGAACGGAACATGAACATCGCCCCCGCCGCAGTCAAATCGGACGGTGAATACCAAACCACATCGCCACCTTCCCAATATTCGGCGACCGAAGTTGACGGGGTGCCGCCCCCTAAGACTTGCACCACATCCCCTATACCTTCCACGTCCCTTGGCATCAACGACGGGATCGCACACCCCGGACATTGTCGTCACTTGAAGGTGTGAATCGGGGCGTACGGAATTATTGCGGACGCGAGGTTATCGATGAGGGACGATGGAAGTATCGGGTATTCAAATCTCTGCGTCCGCGAGCTGGCGCGGGCGGAGAGGGCCGACGAGGAGCCAGATGATGAGGATGCAAATCATCGGCATGAGCCCGAAGCCGATAAACACAGGCACGTAGGAATAGTGGTCAACCACCCAGCCGGTCAGCAGGGCGAATACAATGCCTCCAAAGCCCGAACCCATGCTGGCCAGTCCCCAGATCGAACCCAGGACATTCTTCGGAAACACGTCCGCTGGAAAGGCCAGCATATTGGCTGCGCAGCCAGTATATCCGAGCGTCGCCAGGGAAACGAGCCCGATGGAAATTGTTGCGCTCTCGACCAACACTGCCGGAATCGCGGAAGCCATCAGAAGCGCGAAGACGGTCACGGATCCTTTGCGTGCAAGTGTCAATGACACGCCGCGCCGGAGAAGAATCCCGGCCAGCCAGCCGCCCAGGAGATTGCCGATGCAGGCGACCACAAAAGGGATCCAGGCATATCGGCCAATGCTGGCCAGATCAAAGTGACGCGCGCGCTTCAGATATTCCGGAAACCAGAAAATATAGAAGTACCAGACCGGATCCAGGAAAACCTTCGCCAGCGTGAAAGTCCAAACGAATCGCTCGCGAAACAACTGCCCGGTGGAGATCCTCAGAGGTTTTTCTTCCTGCTCACTCTCGGCCGGAGTGTGGTACACGCGTAACCATATCGCGACCCAGATAAGCCCCGTCGCTCCCAGGAACACGAATGCGGCACGCCATCCAAATCTCAGCACGATCCAGACCACGATAGGAGGCGCGAGGATGGCTCCCAGCGACGAACCGCTATTGAAAATCCCCGAGGCGAGTGCTCGTTCAGAGACGGGGAACCATTCTGCGACCACCTTCACCCCGCCTGGCCAGTTTCCCGCCTCGCCGACTCCGAGCAAGAAGCGGTAGACACCGAGCGACCATGATCCATTCGCCAGGGCGTGTAACATGGCCGCTAGTGACCACCAGACCGTGGTGAGCGCGTAGCCGACCCGCGTGCCCAGCCGATCAATCAGCGGGCCGGAAACCCCGTTCATGATGGTATAGGCGAGCATGAACGCCGAGATGACCCGGGAATAAGTCACGTTGGTCATCTTGAATTGGTCAATTAAGAGAGGTGCAACAACCGACAGCGTCTGGCGGTCCAGGTAGTTGATGGCGGTGGCCCAGAACACCAGAGTAATCATCAACCACCGAAGTCGAGGGTCGCTTTTTTGCACTAGAGAAGGTTTCCTGGAAGTTGCACAGAGTGCCGATTATAGCTGAAGCCTCTGAGGAGAACGCCGAGTTACTTTGAGGAATCGCACTTGCGCTGGGCATCCAGCACGCAGTTGGTGGCCGGGACGTGCACCCGCCTGCCCGGGATCGGGTCAACCATGCATGCGGCGATGTCTCCCTGGCGCAGTTGTTTTTCCTTGCCTGCCGGATCGTCCGTTATTTCCGTGTCGCCTTCGCCTGTTCCATCCAGCTCAAACCATCAGGAAGCCGCCGTTCACTTCAACCACCTGCCCTTGGATAAAGCGCGCACCCTCTGAGCACAGGAAAACGACCACATCGGCAACTTCCTCGGGCTTTCCGATTCGGCCCATGGGGGTGGCGGAAGCGCAAGCTTCGAGCGCCTCCGGCTTGGAAAAGTTGCGGTGATAGTTGGTGTCGATGGTCCCGGGTGAAACGGCGTTGGTCCGAATTCCGTAAGGAGCAAACTCTCGCGCCAAGGCTTTGGTGAACGTCAACACCGCCCCTTTTGCAGTCGAGTAAGCGAGCGCACCGAGTCCTCCTCCAAATCGCGCCGCTACAGATGAGATATTGACCACAAAACCCTTTTTGCGCTCCACCATCTGTGGCAGGACTGCTTGCGTGATGAAGACCGCGCTGGTGAGATTGAGGGTCAATACCTGATTCCAGAGGTCTTCCGTAAACTCAAGAAAGCGGGTTCTTTCGATCAAAGAGCCGGCGTTGTTCACCAGAATGTCAATCGCTCGCCCGGTTTTCCGAACTTGCTCGATCAGGCCATGAACGCCTTCCATCCGATTGAGGTCTGCTTGAAGCAGCAACCCGTCCCCGGATGCGTCGCGGATTCTCTGCAACACCTCATCAGCCCCGTCCTGATGGTGATGGTAATGAATCAGCACAAAGGCGCCACGCGACCCCAGGGCGTAGGCTGTCTCGGCCCCGATGCCACTGCTCGCACCCGTCACCAGTGCCGTCATCCCTTGGAATCCCCTCTGCTCGTTCATTTCTGATCTCCTTTATTCGTTTTCGCGCTCGAATTTGGTCGCGGCCGCAGCAGCCACCCTCCAGCCCAGGGGACGGGGTAGGGCAAGGTTAAGGGAGGCATAATCCCCAAGGCCGGCTTGCCAGGAACGGGGAAGGATTTCATGTCCGACGATCCATTTGGTGTGGCCAACCCAGCATTGCTCCGCGCAGTGCTTCGCCAACCTCCTTTGCATCAACCGCGGTTGCCCAACCCCTCCTCTTTAGGCCGACGCTCCCCTCTGTTCACGCCAGCCTCACCTGTACCGTTTCTCGCATTACAACGCTGGGCACAGTCACTTCCACCCAGCCTCCTCCCTCTTGCCAGGTCGCTTTGCCTCCTTCCCAAAGGAGAGACACTGCCTTCACCCGCCGCTTGTCCGGCAGGCGAATGCGTACCTTCAGGTTCGTCATGGGCAGGAACGTTTCCTGCACCAGCAGTTTCTTCCAGATGCTCCCGCGGTCCACGAGCAGATGCAGCAACACCGCCTCCTCTGAGGTCGCGTACTGCGCCATCAGACCCGCCTGATAGCCCCCCTCCACCTCATAAGTCCGCGCGCTGCTGAGCACTGGATCCAGCAGCGAAGCCATGTAGGTGCGCAATTCCTCATTCAAGGTCTCCACATAGATCGCCTCCAGCCCCGACCCGATGTAAATGGCTTCGCCCTTCCCCTGTTTGCGCCGCACAATGGCCGGACCCAACTTGCGCCGGTGCCCACGATCCTGGGTCTCCGCCACCACCTCCGCATCGCCCTCTACTTGAAACCGCATCACCTGGGGATCCTGGGGAACAATCTTGCCCGACGGCAGCAGTCGTAAGTAAAGATCTGGAATCTCCACCGGTTCCGTCAACTCCAGTTTGATGCCCAACAGCTTCCCGAGTCCGGCGCTGCTCCTCTCCCGCCCATATTCGTCTGCCACCGCGGTCAGATGCGTCGCCACCAAGAACCCGCCGTTTTCCACGTACTGGGTAAGCAACTCGCATTGAGCCTGGCTCAAGCAGGGTGCATTGGGCACGTAGACCAGTCGGTACTTGGCCAACTCCTCGCCTCGCATCTGGTAGTCCAAAAACGGTTGCACGTCATATCCCAGATGTTTCAGCAGAAGGTAAGCTCCTTGATAGTAGTTCTGATTCGCCACCCAGTACTTGCCGCGGTACCAGTCGATCGACTGCGAAGGAACCAGGACCGCTGCCGGCGACATGGACCGTACCGACCGCAACAAAGCCGCGTGCCGCTCGAGGAAGTCGAAAACCGCCTTGATGCGCCGCCCCTCGCCATACGCCAGCGGTTCCTGGGGCAAGTAGAAGAGCCGGTCGAGTCCCCAGTAACACACTCCGGCATTGCCAGCCACGGCTATCGTCCCGTCCAACCCCAACTCCTCCCCTTCCACCGGGTGGCTGTACCAACCCCGCACCGTGTCGTCCCGCATATGCTCACGGTTGTACTCGGTATGCGAGCCCACATACGTCCAAATCACCTTGCCGGTGGAGTTTCCTAACTGCAGGTTCAACAGCTTTTCCTCGGGCGACCGGGCAGCCTCGAACATAAAACCATCGACCACCGCAAATCCCCGCGCCCGCCACTCGTGCTTAGTGAGAAGCGCTGTGTCGTTGTAAAGGACCGGCACATCCCGCTTCTGGTGGATCATCTCGCGAATCTCTCCCAGAAGCCCCACCGCGACGTCACCAGCCATCCACTTGCGGTATTCGATCTCTTCCTCCAGCGTCGTCCCTTTATCTTGGTTGGGAACGCGCTTGCCGTGGGCCTGTTCGTAAGCAGCCTCACAGTGGCGGCAATGGCAGAAATCCTCGGCGCAATCCATCCCCTGATAGGGGCCATCGAAGTACATCAGGTCGACGGGATAATGGGTGAGCACCTCCTCAACCATTGCCTTGATCACGTCCCGGAAGGGAGAGTTCAAGCATCCTTCATAGAATTCCGCATAACCGTAGTGTCGGGTGATCATCGGCCGACCGTCGGCATAGCGTTTCATCCAGTCCTGATAATTGGGGTTATTCGAGTGAACATCCATAAAGGGATGGTTGAGGGGATTGTAAGCAATCACCTTCAACCCGGCATCGTGAAACAGCTCCACCGTCCGCTGGAACGGATCGCGGTCACCCAGCTCGGGATGAATCGGGTATTTGGTCTTGGTCGGAAAGTAGGCGTAATAGGACGCCGCCGGATAACGCATGGCTTCGGCATTGACCTGGCGGGTAATAGAAAGCGCTTTCTCCGGGTCATACTCATAGGAAGGGTAGAAAGGTGAGTTATAGCCTTCCGCCAGGATAATTCGGGCCGTGCGAATCCATTCAGGGGAGGAAACCAGCGCTCCCCCAGGAGAATCCCATGCGGCAAGCGCCTCGCCAACCTTCACCCCAGCCAGCGCAGACGTAGCCATGCCGAAACCGGTACGCTTCAGTAATTCACGGCGGTTCATAACAGTCATTGCCCCCCTCCACGGCGGATCTCACCCCATGGCAAACAAGATTCGCGCTCGACAAGTTTTACCCCAAGCGTGCGATACTCCGGTGCCCAGGGGCCATCGCATCCGATATGGCTTAACAGAATTTCCACCGCTGCCTGACCCAGGCCGTATCGGGGCTGATCGATGGTGGTTAACGGCGGGCGCGTTAACGCCGCGAACTCCACGTTGTCGAAACCTACCACCGAAATGTCTGCCGGAATCCGCACCCCCGCCTCAAAGGCCGTCCGGATGGCCCCGAAAGCCACCGCATCGTTACAAGCAAACACCGCGCTGACGTTGCGGCGGTTTCTTAGCAACCGCTGCATCATCTCGCATCCGCCCTCGTAGCTGTGATGACCACGGATGACGATAGCTTCAGGCTTCCCTTCTGAGGAGTTCACGGCTTTCAGAAAACCGTTGGCACGATCAGCCAGATTGCCGTGTTTGCGCGAGCCCGTGAAGTGAGCCATCACTTGATGGCCGAGATCGATCAGGCATTTCCCCGCCAGAAAGCCCCCCTGAAAGTTGTCGGCTGTGACCGTCGAAAACCCACGCACGTCCCTGGATCGGCTGAGCAAGACAATCGGTACACCACAATGGCTCAGTTCATCTTGGGCTCCCGGGCTCAACTCGAGCACCGAGTTCATTACAATCCCATCCACCCGCTTGGCAAGAAGTGACCGCAGATAACGCATCTGCTTGAGCCGGTCCAGGTCGCTATTGCAGAGCAACAAATCGTATCCGGCAGCCGAGGCTGCGTCCTCCGCTCCGCGCGCCAGTTCGGAGAAAAAGGGATTGCGAATATCGCTGATGATCAGGGCCAGCGTGGACGACTTCCCCGTTGCCAACCCCCTGGCCATTTGGTTCGGCTGGTAATTCAGTCGCTGGGCAACTGCCAGTACCCTCTGCCGCGTTTCTTTCCGGATGCCATAGCCACCGCTGAGGGATCGTGAAACCGTGGCGACATCGACGCCGCATTCCTTGGCGATATCCCTGAGTGTCACCCTGATTTTTGCAAACGATTGTTGAACAACTGCGTTGGCTCTGTCGGTTTCCATGTTACCTACTCGAGTCGGTTATGGTTCCTGGTCTTGTGGACGGGCTTTCATCTGCAAGGCTAACCGAGTTTACACTGGCTTACGAATCTGCCCGATCTCCACCACCGCCTCCTGGCTACCCTCGGCGGTCGCGACCGGTTCCGAATCTCCGCCGGTTCCTATCGCGGCTGGTAGACAGGCACAACGTCGGCCTCGGGACAGCGTAATAGCTTGCCAAACCCAAGACACAGGTCCCTTGGCGCAGATGGAATTGCCCCCCCCCAGCCAGCGCGTGCTCGAAGGAATCAAGCCTCACGCAGGAACGCTATCCATGAAACTCCCAGCCACGGCACTTATCGATCTCGCAGCGGCTGCGATTGATGTAGTGCGCCAACTCTTCCAGGCCATACTGCCGCGCCAGTTCTCGAGCACTGACCCCCGGGCGCTTCGCTTTCAGCACGAACCATCCTTCCATCGGCATCCACTTCTCCTGTGTAACGTCGTCGCCATGTTCCTTCAGCAGCTTGTCGCGCTTCTCGGGAAGATTCAAGTCCTGATGAAAGATGCAGCGGTCCAAGTCCAGCGTGATCCGGCTGATGTTGACGCCGTTGCCCTGATTGTTCTGTTCGTGCAGCAGTCGCTCACCATCTATGTCGTATACAAGGCAATCCGGAACCCACGTCGCACTGACAATATAGTAGTTATAGCTGATCGCCCATGCCTGCAGCGACCGGCCTGCTGAGTACGCACTCGGCCAAATCACCAGTTCCGCCCCCAGGTCCGCCATGCGCTCCCACAAGGCGTTCCAATTCACGTCAAAGCAAATCGCCAAACCAATTCGTCCAAAATCCGCCTGGTGGACCGTGACTCCTGCACCTGGGAGCACCGGCTTCTGCGGCGGTTGAATCATACATTCCTCTTGCCACACCGGATAGAGCTTGTTGTAAATGCTCGCCACTTGGCCCTTGCGGTCCAGCAATACCGCTGAGTTGTATCGCCGCTCACCCTCTTTGCGATCGATGGGGCAAACAACGTACGTCTGATGTTTCTGGGCCAGACGCGCGATAGTCGTGATCGTCGGACCCTCCAGCGTTTCCAGGCTATTAGCGTCCTGGTCTTGGCACAGTTCCGGTAAGATGATGACGTCAGTCCCGCGCGCTCCCTCCTTGTCCACCAACCCGGCGATTTCGTCGAGCGAATGCGCATGGGGAGGAGAACCGATGTCGGGCGGATGCACCTCGGCCAAGCCGATACTGACAATCCGAACTGGACGCCCAATCTTATCCCCCGAGGCAACGGCCGGGGCTGTCCCTGGCTCTGCTGGCGAACTCGCATTTAGGTCCTTGATACCCAGGCCGGCTGCCAAGGTGCTCATCCCCGCGGTTGATGCCTTTACAAACTGCCTTCTGTCCATTTTGGGCCCTCCTTGCTGCTATTCATGACTTCTACGCATCTGGCCGAGCGACACGGTCGTGCTCCCCTGGTCCTCAGTTTCCCGCTTAAGCAAACGCCCGAACGCGAGGAAAGAGCGAGGTCTGTCGAGGCGTCGCTGACGAGCAGTCCGAGGCTCTCCGCGGCCGTCCGAACGGCCCCGCGCGATGACGCACGCACACGGCGTTTTTAGATAGTCCTGCTGCTCTCGCAATTGTAGGTCTTCCCATTCGCAACCTGCGATTCTGTGCCTCAGAATTCATACCGAAGGCTGAATTGCATCACCCGCGGGTCCGTGAGCTGGGCGGAGTACTTGCCGAAAACCGCCGACCGGCTGAGGGTCAAATATTCCTGATTAGCGATATCACTAGAACCCAAGTAGAACCTGACGTTGTTGCCGACATTGAACGTCTCCCAGCGGAACTGAATACTATGCTTCTCATTATACGGCATGATAAACCTCTTGCTGATCCCCGTATCCACGTCGAAATAGCCGTCTCCGCGGACTCCGTTACGCTGGCCGGCCTGACCCGGCAGCGTTTGCGCATAGGCAGCCAAAGCCGCCGCCGGATCTGGCCAGATGTTGGGTCCCCCCGGGCCGGCGACCGCAGGAGCATTTCGCGTGGTCCTTGGCGTCGGAACGGGTCCTATCTGTGTCGCAAAGCCTTGATTGTTCCAGCTGGTGGGCCAAGCCCGTCCGTTATCGACGCCGTAAGGGAGACCGCTTGTCCACCTCCACAGGCCAGCTAATTGCCAGCCTCCGATGAGTGCGTCCAGCGGGCGGTTGATGTGGCCTAGAAACTTCCTGCCCCGGCCCAGCGGCGCTTGGAGGAGCCAGTTTGCGTTAAACTGATGCGTCATGTCGTAGTTCGAAACGGCCTTGTTCTGCCACTTATTGTCCGCGTTTATGATATTTCCGTTCTGGTTCCAGTCCCTCTGCCACTCAGCCAGCGATCCCAGATCCATTGATTTTGACCACGTGTAATTCAAGTCGAACTGCACACCTTGGCCAAAGCGCTTTCGAACGGTCCACTGCAGCGCGTGATAACTCCCCCATCCGATGGACCGGTACGCAGAAAGCCAGGAGTACTGTTGATTGAACATGGCATATGGGCCGAGCCTACTGCAGCTGGGGGAGCAGTTGTGGTCGATATCGTTTAGCGCGTCAGTGCCGTCGTGACCCCAGCCTTGGTACACGTTGTAGATCGCCTGAGTGGCTGTGAGCCCGTTGCCGGCGGCACCTGGCCAGAGGTCCTCCCAAAAAGGGATCGCGGGGACTGCCGAGGCCGGCGTGTTTGCATTTTCGTAGAGAATCAGCTTATCGGCGGCCTGGAAATAAGTCATGCCGGATGCCGGGTCGACCAGGTTTGTTGGCTGGGCAAGATCCGAAAAGACCAAGGAGCGGTGAGAAAGCCTGCCCACGTAGGATCCAGTCACTGTAAACCCGCCGGGCAGTTCCCGGCCCACGCTGAAGTCCAGGTTCACCGTGTAAGGAGGCTTGATGGTGGGATCAATCGCGTGGGTAATGGCGAACGCGTCCGGAGCCTGCACAGGAAACCCGCCCTGCGGAGCAGGTTGAACAAGCTGCGCAGGGATCCCGGTCACACTCGTGAAGCGCGGGGCGGTGACTGCATTCAGCTCGCCTGCAGAGTTCGTCATAGACACGGAAAACCCCGGAGCCACCGAGTTGAACTGGTGAAGGACTCCCGAACCAAGCATGTCATAGAACATGCCCGAGCCGGCGCGGATTACAGTCTTTCCCGGTCCACCAAACAGCCATTTACGCCACCCCTCGCTCGATTGAGGTGAGTATGCCAGCGCCAATCGCGGTGCAAAGTTCTTCTTATGGTATGGATACAGGGGGCCGCCTTGAGCGCTGTTCGCTGCGACATACGCGACCGTCCCCGCCTCAGCCTGCGAACGGCCCTCGGCGGCAAGCTGATTCCGTTCGTTAGACCACTGGGCCATGTTCGGAATCATTGAGACTTGTTGGTGATTCGCTTCGTACCAAGGCGGCTCCAGCGAGTAACGAAGCCCAGCCGTTATGTTCAGCCCACGGGTCGCGCGCCAAGTATCCTGCACGTACCACTCGTACTCCTGGGCGGCAAACGTACGTAGCACCGGGGCGCCCTGCGGGAGCAGCTTGCCGTTGATGTCATAGTTGTAGTTGGAATATTGCCTTGTGACGAGGCCCAACACAGCCGCGTCTGCATCATTGAAAGCACCTCTGAAGGACGGGGCCAGATCCGGCACGCCTGCAGATAATCCTGTATTATCCATCCATGAAGCATCGGTTTCCGCATTGGAAAAGGAGTTACTGAAGTCTCTGGACCCATCCCGGATCCACCGCTCGGTACCCCCGACCTGGATGGTATGGCTGCCATGAACCCAGTTGAGATCCTGGGTCAGGTGCTGTGTTCGAACGATGTCGGAGGAGCCCAGCGCTTGGCTGTAAAGGCTGTCGAACCCCCGAAACGTAACCATCGGCGCCGTCTGCATGTTGGTCGCCTCAACGCCCGGTCTGGTCAGCCCGTAGCGAAGTGTGGCAACCAGGTTCGGTTGCAGGATTACGGTATAGCCTGTAGCATACCCCTTGGAATTATTGAGATTCACGCTCCCCGGGTAGCCAGGAAACTGCGGGTCCGATGACGATTTATCGTTTTGCAGATTCCCGCGCCAGAACAAGGAGTGCCTGCCGGCGGTGTAGTCGAACTTGGCAATATAGGTGTTCCAGCGGACGGGGGTCGGAGCCACGAAACGATCCCCCAGCACATTAAGGCCATCCCCTACTGTGACATCGTTCGACTGCGGGTAGGATTGAAACACCTTTAACACTGCCGGGTCAGGACCAATCCCGCCCGGATCGATCCCCTTGAGGTCCTCCGGGTTGAGCACGCCAACCGTCCCGTCCGGGCGCTCGTATTTCAGAATCCCTTGCCGTAAGTCGGCTGACGGGACCTCGCGCAAGACTGTAGCTTCACTGGCGTCGCGCCGGCCCTCGTAATTCAGAAAAAAGAAAAAGCGGTTCTTAATCACCGGGCCGCCGAGTGACGTGCCAAAAACGTTGCGGAGCAGCTTTGGACGAGGGACCCCTGCCGAGTTGTTGAAGAACGAATTGGCGGTTGTGATCGTATTTCGGTGATACTCGTATAGCGAGCCGTGGAGGTCGTTTGTCCCGCTCTTGGTTACCAGAGCGATATACGCGCCGGAGCCTCGCCCCTGATCCGCATTCGCATTCGTCGTCGTTACGCGAAATTCCTGGACCGAGTCCAGCGTCATCCGCAGAACGCTCGTAAATGGCTGCCGATTTATTTGGTCGTTGACGTCGATGCCATCAAGAACGACATTCGCCTGGTCACTCTTGCCGCCATTCACCGAACCATTGCGGTCATCGCTCGTGTCTCCTCCGATAAACGTCACGCCCGGTTGAAGCGAAAGGAGACCCACGACGTTACGGCCCTCCAGCGGCAACTGTGTTATCAGTCGCGTGCCCACGACGTTGCCGAGGGAAGCGTCGATGGGGACAGGGGCAAGTTCGGCCTTGACGACGACGCTTTGTGTCAGGGTTCCCAGCTCTCTGAAGTGGACAACGATCTCTGCCGGAGTATTGACGAACAGATGCACGTTCTCGACCCTCACGCTGGCGAAACCCTGCGCGTTGGCAATGATCGTGTAGTTCGCAGGGGCCACCTGCGCAAACGCATAACGTCCGCTTTCGTCCGAGATTGCCGTCCGGCGGACATGCGTATCAACGTTTTCAAGTATTAGGGTGGCACCTGGGATGACGGCACCGACCGGATCCTCAACGGTACCGTTGAGAGCCGTAAACGATTGCGCCTGCAGGCCCGTTGCCATCAGCGACAATACGACAAGCTCAAGCAACACTTGTTTCACGTAGAATAAGTGTTTCATAAGTCTCTCCCTTGCAGATGTGGCACTCCCCGCCGGAGTCTTTCTGCTCATCCTCAATTAAGCGTTTCTCAGTGGGGTTTTCATTGACCTTTTGACACTACCAACGCTTGACGAACTGCCAGACTTTGCCCCGACGCGGCCCCCAGCAGCGAGCAGAGGTTGCCGCATCGCAGCCCATCCCGGGATCCTGCGATTCCGAAACACCACTGTTTATCGGGATCAATCATCAGTGATTTCCTGCAACTTTCCCAAAACCTGGACCAGCGCCCGGCCGAAATCGCGCCAGTCCTCAACCGTCCGCAGGCGCTTCAGGCTGGGGTTGTACTGCACGCCCAGTTCGAGAAGAAAAGCCGGAAGTTTGCGCTCTCGAAACAGCGATGGATCAGCTGAAATTCGCCCCTTCGTGAACAGGACTCCGGGGGGCAAAGAATCGCGCGGTCCTGAGGCCGAGTAGAAGCTGGTGCGATCCGACAATAAGCGAGCAAAACGCTCGCCGAGCTGACGCAAGGTGGGGCCACCTTCCGAAAGTGGCCCTTCGACATAGTCCTCGTTCGTGTTGTGGAGGTTGAGGAAGAAATCGATACGATTGCCGGCATCTAGCCATCCGAGTATTGCCTGGTGCTCGGCAAAAATCTCGGGCCTCAGCCTCGCGTCGAAGGCGTCCCAATTCCGGTTAAGGTCGTACCCGTGCAGGTTGTACCGCACGCCGCCCCGGACCACGCCGTCCGGATCACACATTGGCAACATCTTGAAGACATACGCGCTCCGCAGCCGAATGGCTTGGGGATCGGAAGAAAGCAGATACCGTAGCGCTCCGTCGATCACCCAGGATGTGCCCGCCTCCCAGGCGTGCTGGCGGGCCATCAGCCAGATGACCTTCCTCGAGGCCTCCGGCGCTCGCGAACTCGCGACGGTTAACAGCAGCAGGTCCCGGCCCTGCACGGATTTTCCGATGACGTCACGCCGAAGGTACGGATTTCCGCGCATCTCGCGCATCAGGCGGTTGAAATCAGACTCCAAGTAGGGAACGCAGCGCGCGATCCAGACCCTGTTTCGCACCGGACGTAACCTCAAGCGTAGGGAGACTTCCCGGTCGTTCCACTCCACCTCATCGTCAGCAAAGTGCTTCCAGTTCTTGCGGTCGTATGAATAGACGGGACGAGTGTGCTCGTTGATGTCGAGGTTCCCCGGCCGGTAGTCGTATTCTCCCGGCAGGTTAACCAGATCAATGCTGACCTGGCGGCCAGCGGCGCTGTCCAGACGGAAGTAAAACCAGCTTGCCTGGCGGTTGCGCTGATCCTGATCGACTTCCCCTTTGACGCCGCAGCGAAGGTGCGTCGGCGAGAGCACCTCTACTTGATCAAGGCTGCCGCCCTCGAAATTCGCGCTGATACTGGCCGCCAGTAGCAACAGTGCCAACATGAGGATTTTTACCGTTGGTCCACTTCCCGCACGAGAAACAGGCTACCCTCGGAGGTGACCCGCGATTCCTGGAAATCGACCTTTAAAGGAAGCGCTGGACGAGAACAGAGGTGGATGGCCTTGTTTCCCACCCACTGCGTGTGGACCTCCTTCTTAACCGGACTTTCCGTTTTCAATCTTCGACCGACCGATAACATACGCGCGACAGCCTCTGAACTACTTCTCGCAATCTCCTTAATCCGTAGTGCAGCCAGTCGCTGGCCTCGGGAGGGAAGAAAATCTATATCCCTATTCGCTAGCACAAAGATGCCAACCTTGCAACCGTTTGCGAAACATCGCCAAAAACCTCCCTCCCCGCGCCGAACCGAGGGGGGAAATCTCGACCTAAAATTAGGATAGGGTAGGCACCACGGGGAAGAGTTACCACTGAAACTGGGACCTGTCAAGCAAAAAGTTCCTGGTCTTTGTCCGTCATCGGGTCCAGATTGACCTCCAACCTTTGCGGTTCAATATTGCAATCGTTTGCAGATTCCGTGCGAAGCGTAGGTACGCGTAATCCCCATGCTTTGCAGACCAGCCCCGGCAGGGGCGACATAACCGCGTCAGGGTCGGCCCTAGCTCTTATGTCGCCGCTCCCGCGGCTCATAATCATCTGAATCTCGCACTCCCACGGCTTTCGCCCGCGCGCGGCGGGTCAGCGGAGAACGTGGGCCACACTATACCGCCCCTATCGGGGCTTGAACCTGTGGCGTCGCCCCCTTATTTTATCGCCCCTGGGGGTGGTAGCCCTCAAGAAGGCCGTAGCCGTCGTGGTCGCGGGCTCCAGGGACTGTCCGCTGGGGATATTCGCCACACTCAAACCTGTGTTGAGCACTGAGGCGCCGTCGATGGGGTTGAAGGAGGGTGCGGGAATTAGGGCTTGAAATGCTCGAGAAAAAAGGATATACGGCACTCTCGCCGAGTGCCTGGAAGGGAAGCCCCGAAAGCCTGCGGCGCGGCGGATGGGTTCCGCACCCATTCGGGGGCTGCTGCCGGGTTAGCCAAGCCGGCCCGACGATTCTGAGCCTAAAAGGGAGCACCTTGATGAACCAAGACAAGCCTGAAAAGGCTGGGCTGCACGCCGTCCCCCCCGCCCAGCGCCTGATGTCCGTTGACGCCCTGCGCGGCTTCGATATGTTCTGGATTGCGGGCGGCGGACCGTTCGTGATGGCGATCTGCCGGCTATTCTCTAACCCGCTCCCACCCTGGTTGGAACGGCAGTTCGACCACGTGGAATGGGTCGGGTTTGTGGGTTGGGATCTCATCATGCCCTTGTTCCTGTTCATCGTGGGAGTCGCCATGCCTTTCTCGATTGGCAAACGGGTGGAGCGTGGCGACCGCCGCGGGAGCATCTACGGCAAAGTGATTTATCGGGTGGCGTTGCTGTGGGTTCTGGGCACCATCGCGCAAGGGCACCTGCTGGCGTTTGACCTCCACAACCTCCAGCTCTATAGCAACACGCTGCAATCCATTGCCGCAGGGTACTTGATTTCGTCCATCGCCCTGGTGGAGTTGCCGGTGCGCTGGCAGACGGCGCTCTGGGGAGCACTGCTGGTGGGGTACTGGGCGCTGATGAGGTTTATTCCGGTTCCCGGCCACGGGGCCGGGGTGTTCACGCCGGACGGCAACCTGGCAATGTATATTGACAAGGCGCTGCTCGGCCATTTCCAGGACGGCACCCCCTATACCTGGATCCTGAGCAGCCTGGCTTTCGGCGCGCAGGTGCTGATGGGCGTGCTGGCCGGGCACTTGTTGCGGTCGAAGCTCGCGGGGACGCGCAAAGCACTGCTGCTGGCAGGCGCGGGCGTGGGATGTTTGCTGGCCGGGTGGTTGTGGAGTTTCATTTTCCCGATCATCAAGCACCTCTTCACGAGCTCCATGGTGCTGTGGGCGGGCGGTTGGTGCCTGCTGCTGCTGGCCTTGTTCTTCTATGTCATCGACGTCCTGGGTTACCGGCGCTGGGCATTCTTCTTCACCGTCATCGGCATGAATGCCATCGTCGCCTACCTGGCCCCGGACTTCTTCAACTTTCAAGAGATCAGCACTGGGATGTTCGCAGGATTGGCAAAACATCTGGGAATGTTCGGGGACTTCCTGGTGGCGGGCGGAGCAGTCGGAATCCTCTGGGGCGGCCTGTATTACATGTACCGGCAGCGGACGTTTGTTCGAATCTAAGACCGGATTTCTCACCACGCTGGCACGGTTCTGAGGGGCTGCCGGAAGGGCGGGGCTTCCGCCCTCTGTTCGTCCCGCGCCCCGCGCGGACACCTCAGGCGCCCGGTTTCAGTCGGGAGTTCAAGTGGAGAGCAGGACCACAGCCGTTAACGCGCAGAATACACCCAGCCCCTGCAGCAAGGTGATCGATTCCCGCAAGATGAGGGGAGCCAGAAAAACCACCACGACGGGGTAGAGCGCCGTGAACGGCGCTACCACCGACGCCTTCCCCCCACTTTTAAGCGCCGCCAGAAGAGCCCAGGCGCCCAGGGCGTTGAATGCGCCGCTCAAAAGCGCCCACATCAATCCTCGGACTGACCCCAAGAGCACACTGGGGCTGGTGTAGAGGAAGGGCTCCAGGATGAACATGCCAATACACCACCAAATCACCGCCCATTCCGCAGAAAGATGGTTCGTCGAAAGCTTCTGCAAGAGGCCTACGATGCCCCAAGAAACGAGCGGTACCATTGCGATCCAGAACCAGGGAGGAAGATGCATGCAAACACCTTTAGAAAGAGAAGATGATGATGGCGGCAGCGGCAAACACCAACCCCGCAACCTGCAACCAGGTCAGCCTCTCGCGCAGAACCGTTATCGCCAGAAGCACGGTGACCAGGGGGTAGAGCGCTGTCACAGCCGTGATGACGGCGGTATTCCAATGATGCTGGGGACTGAGGGCCGCGAAGAGCGCCAGGCCCCCGATCCCCGACAAGACGCCATTGGCGAGGCCGTAGAAGATCCCTTTGGGGCTCTTCTCGAACCTGGGGCGTTTGGCAAGCAGTAACACCACAACGACCGGTAACGCGCCGAAAGGAAAGATGAACTGCATGGCACGGTCGGAAACTCCCTGGCTGGTGCCGAGTTTCGAGAAAATAATCCACGCGGCCCAAAACAGGACGCAAAGCAGCGAGTACCAGAACCACTTGGCTTTCAAAGCAGGGAGCGACAGCATTTCCATCTCCTGGGACCTGCATGGAGCTTCAACGCAGAAGGCCGGCGCCTGAATATACCCTGAAATTCAAACGATAAGACGTCACGGCAATCGCGCGTCATCATAAGAGTCTTCGCTTCGGGAAGCAATACCCACGCCGTCATGATGTCCAGCCGTCATGAAAATGGCTCCCCATCCGCGGGTGGCGCATACGTTCCGCATTATGGAATGTATGCGGCCTTTGAAGATCGTATAATGATCGAGTGTTACGGCAGAAACATTATTACGGAGTGAATCACCTCCATTACTTGACCCGCAGCACGTATCAACGCGCCCGCCTCTTCGATTCGGAGAGGTTTTAAGCGTCGGTGGGTACGAACCCTGGATGAACTGCCAAGCGAATTCGGTTTCAAGATCATGGGATATGTCCTGATGCCCGAGCATTTTCATCTTTTGATCTGGCCGTCGGCTGACCCCAACCCTTCTGAAATTCTTCAGAAATTAGAGGACCGCACCGCGCTATTTATCTTAAAGAACTTGAAAGATAATGCGAGCTACCCGTGGCGTCGAAAGATGCTCAGCCGCGTTAAGTTGCCTCCCACCGTTCACCATCACGCTCACTTCCGGGTCTGCAACGCGGAGGCTATGACTTGAACATCTGGAGTCCCAGGAAGCGGCAGGAAAAACTGAACTACATGCACGCCAATCCGGTCACCCGCAAGCTGGTGGAAAAACCCGGCGACTGGGCGTGGTCCAGTTGGAGATTCTATTTTCTGGACGATGCTTCCATACTCTCCATGGACCGACTGTTGTGACCGCATACTTGCCAGAAAGCGGCACGTATGCGCCACCCGCGACTGCGAGTGAACCACAAGAAGCAGCAAGAAATGATCGGCGATCCATGAAGCGTCTCCGTAAGCAGGATTCTGGTTTAGCTGGCTCTCATTGTATGGCCTTGGAACGCTCAGTGCATACACAAAGCGGGATTTTGGACTTGCATCGCAAGTGGAGTGGCTGTCTAATTCACTCACTCGTTCGCCAGCCCGAGGATTCCTGGGAGGCTAGGCGTCATGAATAACTCCCCGAATGATCGTCGATCACCGTTGGGGCTGTTCTCTGGCGAGCCGACTCCGAGGCTCTACGTCCGCGTGGTAGAAGTCCCGCGCACTCGGCATCGGAGCTTTCTCGTTATGCCGACCGGGAAGGGTTTTATGGAGGTTTAGTCCAAACAAGAGTTGGGGGACTCGAATGAAGGGCAGCGCGCTTGGAATCCTCAGAGAGGTCGAAAAGTTCGGCGAAGTCTCACTTGCGGCAGCGATTCGCCTTGGGAAACCGTGCCATAGGAGTCATCTTGACCAGTACCCCCTCGCCTTGCTCCTTGAGGACGGTTATCTGGGGATGACGATCAATTACAACCCTCCCTCCGGGGCTGGGGCAATGCAAGAATTCTCATTGGCGACCACTCTTCACATGCTCTCCATACCGAAGAACGAACGCGGTGAAGTCCACTATCTCGGTATCATCTCCACTGGAAGCATTGATCCGGAGAAGGAACGTGTATTCCTAAGGGCCAAAGGAGCGCTATATCTCGACGAGCGGAGACAGAAATGGTGGGATCGTCTTTGGTTCTTCGTGCTTGGATTCTGTGTCGGAGTGGTCGCCCCTATCGCCTCGGCGTGGCTGCGAAGCCACCTGAGGCTGCCGTGAGTGACTTCCTCCCTTTGGTGCACGCATCGGTATTTAATGCATGCGCCTCTCCTGATCAAAAGAACCGCACACTTCCAAAAAGCCGAACTCAGCCCTACGCGCCACGGAGCGACCAATGAGCGTTTACGATTATCGCGACAGGCCAGCATATAGGAACGAAGATTGGCCCCCGTATTCAAACCTAAACATTTCAAAGTGGTGGACTGCCGAACACGATGAACTATTGGGACGGCTCATCGATCGATGGCAATGGCATTGGTATTGGGAGGTTGCAAATGCCGTGGAGTCGATGACCCCTAGAGATGCAATCGCCTCATTTCTCACAACTGGAGCTTGGTACAACAAGGTCATGAAGTACGCCATCACGAGAGCGAAGAGCCTCGGATTGGACGGGAGGATTCGCAAGCCTCAGTGGAAGGTGTGCCCGCTGTGTCAAGAGAGATTCGTCGAGGACTCACTCCCACATCCCTTGGTCCAACGTTTTGGTATTGATAACCTCGATTTTTGCGCCCCATGCTTGAGAGATACGGTTCTTCGAGCAGGTGACGATGCTGCACTGCGAGAAGAGGTAGTGACGTACCTTAGAGACCTGACCGAGGTTCTCCAGCAAATTCCACATCAGGAATTTGGTGAGGGACTCGACGATTTTCACGGTATGGATTTCAACCAGAGATTAGCCGTCCTCCGAGTACTTCGGAGAAAGCCGACTGCCCGGCGTGTGAAAGAGCTATTCGGATCTTGGCTGCAAGCACTCATCGAATCAGAAATCCTAAACGATGACGCCCGAAGAGCAAGTCGAGGCATACAATGTCTGGCGAAGGATGGGCATGTGTGCCTGTCCCTTGGCGAGAAAACGATCGACGATTATCTCCATACACATGGGATATTCCACGAAAAGGAACCTGCTTACCCAGAAGGAAACTACCGTGCTGACTTCGCCTTCAAGGGTGTTTTCGTTGAGTACTTCGGCCTCCAAGGGAACCCTGAATACGAGCAGAGAACCAAAGAAAAGCAGCGGATCTGCAAGAAACACGGTGTCAACTTGATTTCTGTTTTTCCGAAGGATCTTGTCAACGTGGCGAAGCTCGAAAGCAAGTTGCAACACGTTTTGCCGGGCAGTCTACAAGTAGGACCCGCTGTCTAACGAACCAGTGAAGGGGCGTGGGCTCCCTCCCGATTTTGGATGAACATGAAGGGTTCCGGTTGGGGCCGCGCCCCTGAGCGGGGGCGTTTATGGATCACCGCCAAAAGCGGCTGTTGCCGATAACCATCAGCGGCGGTGCAACCACCGCTGAACTCGAAGCAGCGCCCCTCTCCAAAAGCCGCAGACCTCACTGGCGGAGGTCTGCGCCAGCCCGCGAAAAGGAGATACGTGTATGGCATCGAAGAACGTCATCGCCATGATGGTGGAGAAGGGATCTCCCTTCTCCGTTGAACAACTGCAAGGAATGGAAGATCGCGAATGCTGGAGGTGGATTTACGCGCATTTTCCGCCAAAAACCAAGCGCCGGACCTCCTCGAAGCCCGAAATCTGTTTCACGGGCTTTCGTCCAGACGAAAGGGCCAATATGGAAAAGCTGGCCGAGCAGAACGGCTATCGCGCAGTTGGTTCCGTAACTGTCAAGTTGAAGGTTCTGGTCACTGGTGAAGCCCCCGGGCCAGTCAAGTTGGCGAAGGCTCAACAACAAGGGGTGACGATCCTATCGGCAGCGGCGTTCCTCGCGCAAATTCCCGCAGACCCTGGAGAACAACCTCGACCGGAAGAGCAAGCGTAGCGCGGACCTGGTTTGGAGGTCCGCGGCTTTCAGTTTCAAATCCTCGCGTTCTCAACGGCTGGCCAACGCACACCATGGGGCAAAAAGCGAGCGGAGGCAAGCCGGGTAGCGGCGATGGAATGTGGCCCATGGCGTCCAGCCATGGGAAGAAGAAGCCGAACAAGAAACGAGCCCCCCCAGGGGCGACACAAATAATTGACCGCTGTGAGCGACTCTGCCGCCCGCTGATGCGGGCTGAAGCGCTAACAAAAACTGCGTCCCCACGGCTGTCGGCCCTGGTGGGCCTGAACTGGGCCACCATCGCGCACGTTTTCTGGCGGGCGGTTCGCGAACCGCCCCTACTCGATTCCGCGCCACGCTTGCTTGACCACCCCCTGCCCCCTCCTGAGCCAGGAGGGGAATAAGAGAGTCGTGCCCCAGTTTTTCTTGCGAGCAGGCAGGGTTTCGGACAATTCGGCGCTTTCCAGAAAGATTTTGCCTACCGGTAGTAACAATCGCATTAACACCTATTGACACACCCCCGGCACTTGGCGCTAGTCTATAAGGGGGAGTACTCCGGCCGAACAGGGCTCGGCCTGAGGCGCGTCCCGATCAGTTGATCACCCGAGAATCACTCCATCCTGATGGCTTCGACCGACGA
This sequence comes from uncultured Acidobacteriota bacterium, assembly GCA_963722555.1. Lineage (GTDB taxonomy): Bacteria > Acidobacteriota > Terriglobia > UBA7540 > UBA7540 > Bog-366. The sequence continues at coordinate 2,531,883 of CAVRNQ010000007.1, read as the reverse complement.
AAACGCGATGTTCCTGCAAAGGATGAAATATTCCCGCCTGCGCCAATTGTGGCGGCTCACCCACACGCTGATCAAGGTCAGGAACAGGGCGCTGACCCATAAAGATGTTAAAAATGAAGATCGACCCGACTATGTGCATGAAAACAAAGGTGAGGGTGACAAAATGGACGACAACCTAGTAGGCTATTTGTCCGATAATGCAGGGGTTGCGCGATAATCGGGGCGAAAACAGTGTGTTTTGAAAGGAAATGAGAGATCCGTTGGACGCGAGGCCGAGAAATGCGGAGGTCCTTCCTCGCCTGCGGCTCCTCAGGATGACAGGATGGGTAGCTCGCACTTCTGCGGTGTGAGGTCCGCGGCTTTTCGCGTCTGCAGCGCTCGATGTGTTCGCCAGGCGAATTGCCCCCTCACCCCCGGCGCTCGGGGCCCCCCGCCCGCTCCGGCTGGTGAAAGCGCCGGCAGCGGCCCACCCTCTCCCCACGGGAGAGGGCGGGTTCTCCCAAAAGGAGGAGCCCGCCAGGCGGGACAAAAGGCAGTTGAAAGGGCGAAGCAGCCCGAGAATTACAGTTACGAGTGCCCTGCCCCCGATCCGTCGGTAACGCGCCGCTTTCCTCCTTTTGCCCGCGACGCGACCTCGCGGAGGCGCGTAAACACGGGCTGCCGTGCCGGGTGCCGTTGATCCTGCTTTGACGAGATTTTCACCCGTTGGGTGCGGAATTGCTGTGTTATCGCACCTATGCGCAAAGACCCCAAACCTTCGCCGACCGAATCTCCCTTGCTGTTCGACATCGACCCCGAGCCCATTGAGGAAACCCTGACGGCTCTGGGGGGCATACCGCTGGTGGTCCAGGCTTTCCGCTCGCTGGGGCTGCCGCAGAGCGTAAAGGACCACGTGCGGGTGAAAGAGCGAGAACGCGGCTACGATGAAGCTACGTTCGTCGAGAGCTTCGTCATTCTCAACGCCGCCGGGGGCGAATGCGTGGACGATTTTGGGCGCCTGCGCGAGGACCCGGGTCTGGCAGAGATGATCGGGCACGAGTTGCCGTCGCCCTCGGCCGCGTTGCAGTTTTTGTATGCGTTTCACGAGGACGAGAAGATCGAGGAGGCCAAGCAACAACGTTTGCCCGAGCAGGTCGCCTACATCCCGGAAGAGACGCCGCCGCTGGTGGGGCTGGGGCAGGTGAATCGCGATCTGGTGCAGCGCTTTGGCCCACGCTGTCCGCAGCAGCGCATCGCCACGGTGGATCAGGATGCCACGATTATTGAGAGCCACAAGCAGCAGGCGCTGCCTACCTATGCAGGGCCACGGGGTTATCAGCCGATGCTGGCGGTGTGGGCGGAGACGGGTCTGGTGCTGGCTGACCAATTTCGCGATGGCAATGTGCCGGCGCTGATGCAGCCGTTGGAAGTTGCGCAACGCGCCTTTGCGGCCGTGCCGAGCACCGTGAACGAGTTTTACTTCCGGGGCGATTCGGCCTGTCACGAAGCAGGGTTGGTGAACTGGCTACGGAACGAGCAACGCCCCAATGGGCCGCAAGGCCGAATCGGCTTTGCTATCAGCGCGCGCATGAGCGAGGGTTTGCACACGGCGATTCAAGCCGTGCCCGAACCCGCCTGGGAGGTTTACGGCAACCCCCCTCCGGGAGAAATCCGCGCGTGCGCCGACGTGCCGTTCGTACCGAGTGAGAAAGCGGAGAAGAAGGACACGCAACCCCTCCGTTATGTGGCTATTCGTATTCGCAAGCGACAAGGGGAGCTGTTCGAAGACGGCTGCGCGGTGCGGCATTTCGCGGTGTTGAGCAACCGCTGGGAGTTGACGGCAGCGCGACTGATCGAATGGCATCGGGAGAAAGCGGGCACCATCGAGATGGTGCATGACGTGATCAAGAATGAGCTGGGCGGGGGCGTGCTGCCCTGTGGTCGCTTCGGAGCCAATGCGGCCTGGCTGCGCTTGGCGGTGATCGCGCACAACGTGCTGACGGCGCTGAAGTGGCTGGCCTTGCCGCCTCCGTTGCTGACGGCGCGCCCCAAGCGCCTGCGCTTTCTGATCTTCAACACCCCGGGGCGGCTGGTACATCATGCGCGCCGACTGCTCCTGCGGCTGGCCGCGTTGGCCGAGTGGATTGCTGCGTACCGCGAGGGCCTGCGGCGGCTGCCGCTGCCGACCTGAACCCGCCTGCACCCAACTGCAGCTCTGCTCAGCGGGCTTGCAAGCCTCTTTTTCGAACCTCGGCGCGGAGTCTCTTCCCGCTTTGCCCAGCCAAGCCTCAGCATGTTCCCACCGCCTGCAAATATCCTAGCCAGCCTGGGCAAGCACGCCTCAGTGGATTTACCGCGCCCCTCATTCCCCTTTCACTCGTGTAGAATCCCAAGGACTCAACCCCTGCGCCCCGTTATCAATGGATTAGGGCCTGCCTGCCGCGCGGCCCACACTACCCCTTATCGTTATCGACAGGATGGCAGGAGACGATGAGAACATCTCAGGCTGCGGGGCCCGCGATACAGACCGTGACGATTGACGGGTGACGTGACCCCTCACCCGTCCCGATGCATCGGGACACCCTCTCCCCACGGGAGAGGGCTGGTTCTCCCAAAAGGAGGAGCCCGCCAGGCGGGACAGATGGCAGTCGAAAAGGCGAAGCATTCCGAGAGTCGAAGAAGTCGAACCGCCAACTATTCGACTTTTGAACTCTTCGACTCTTTCAACTCTTCCACGCAGTTTTCGAAGAGCTCGTTGCTGCGAGGTGGCGTCCGACCCGATTCCACCTGCGCCCGTGACACACTTCCCCGCATCGGTTATCGGCGAAGTTCGGTGGGAACATGAACCAGTTTAGGGACGCATGCAAAGAAATCGCAGGCACGTCTGAAGAGTCGTGGTAGCATGCGCGGTCCCATCACTTTCCGGAGGCCACGTTGATGCCAACCCAATCGATCTCAAGGCGCACCTTCCTCGGAATCACCGGCGCTGTCTCCACTTTGGCGTACACGCGTCTGTTCGGGCAGGAGCCGCCGGCCGCACCCACGGGCCTCGACTTTCCCCTGGTCGATTTTCACGTGCATGTGGAGGGGGGCACGACCATCGAGCACGTCTTGCAGTTGGCGCGCCAGCGCGGAGTCAAAGTCGGCGTCGCGGAGCATGGTGGAGTCGGCGAAGGCATGAAGACGGACGAGGATATGCGTCGGTACCTGGCGCGGTGGGCGGGCAAGCCCGTGTACCGCGGCATGCAAGGTGGTGGACTTACCTGGTCGAAGATGTTCTCGAAAGAGATGATCGCCCAATTGGACTACGTGCTTTCCGACGCGCTCATCTTCCCCGAGAAAGACGGCCGGCTGGTCGAACTCTGGACCCCCGCCGCCGTCATCACCGATGCGCAGGATTTCATGGAGCGCTACGTAGCCTTCAATCTTCAAGTCATGGACGTGGAACCCATCGACATCCTGGCCAACGCGACGTTCCTTCCCGATGACATTGTGCACGACTACGGCACGCTCTGGACTGAGGAACGCATGGAAAAGGTGATCGAAACCGCCCGCCGGCACACCATCGCGATCGAAATCAGCGGTCTCTACAAAATCCCCAGCAAGAAATTCATCCTGAAAGCCCAGGCTGCCGGGATTAAATTCTCGTTCGGCTCGAATACCCACGGCGAAGATGTCGGCAGGGTGGAGTATGGCATTCAAATGGCGAAGGAGTGCGGGCTGACCGCGCGGAACATGTTCACGCCTTTGCCCCACGACCTGAAGCCGATTATCCGCCGGGGCGCGTGAGGACTGCGGCAGAGAAGGGTGGGTGCGCGCCGCACGGGCCGTAGCGCGGCCATCCCTGCGCATGGCTCAGGGCAAGCGCTCTGGCCGTGGATTCCCTCGGGCGCGGGATTGACCTCCCCTCGTCACCGCTTCTTGTGCTTTTTGGCCGGCTTTGCAGCGACCTTTCCCGCCCCGGGTGGTTTCTTCGCGGGCTCGGGCTTGGCAGCGGGCAAGGGCTTGGCAATGGCTTTGGCCGGTTTCGCGGCCGGCGCCGGCGGCTGTGCAACGATCTTCGCGGGCGTGGGCTTGGCAGCGGGCAAGGGCTTGGCAGTGGCCTTGGCCGGTTTCGCGGCCGGCGCCGGCGGCTGTGCAACGATCTTCGCGGGCGTGGGCTTGGCAGGGACTTGGGGAGTAGCACCCTTGGGGGCTGCCTTGGCGGGCGCCTCGGGGGGCGGGGCAGCCGCGGCTCCCTTGCCTTTCTTGGGAGGATGGGTTGGCGGTGCGGGCGGTACTTCCTTGGTCTTCTTGGGAGGGGGGGGCGGTGGCGCAGGCGGAGGCTCTTTGATTCCTGCGAGTGCCCGCAACTCCTTCATGAGCTGTTGATGTGACTTGATTTTCCCGTCCAATTGCAAAGCAAAAACTCGCCCCATGATGCGTTCGAACTCGGGCCCGGGTTTTATGCCCAGGGCCTGCAATTCGCCACGCGGCAGGCTGGCCCGAATCTGCGGGAACTTGAACAGATAACTCTTGATGCGATTCTGGACTTTGGGGCGCGCGGTATGGGTAAGCAGGAACCACAGCAGAGGTTCGGGCTGCGGGGCAAGCAGGGTATAAACCTGGCTGTGGAGGCTCGCTCGCGCGCCGCTCAGCAGCCGCTCGAGTGTTCGGGCTTCTTCATCAAAGCTGAGCGTCAGCTTGATGGACTTGGCGTCTCCCAGGATCCTCTTGGCCAAACGTGTAGTGTGTTCGCCGTGCAGTTTTTCAACAAGGCAATGGAAATTCAGCAGAAAGGGATCAGCGCCGGGAGCGTGTTGCAGAATGCTGCGGATGCGGGTGAAGCGGTCATAGGGGAGGTGTGCCGAGGCCAGCTTCTGGTCAAGGCCCTGCAGGAGTTTCCGCTCCGCCAGCATTTTGAGCACGCGTCCGGGATTACCCTCATGGAGGATGGCGGCCAACTCGCGCGCCTGCTGGTCCGGTTCGAGGCGCTCCCAGACACCGGCTTCGAGGGCCGCGTCCAACCAGCGCTGGGTGCGCTCATCGGGCTTGAAATCCAGCCGCATACCCAGCCGTAGCAAGCGATAGATGCGCACCGGGTCTTCCAGAAAGCTGCGCGAATGCAGGGCACGCAGTTCGCGCCGCTCGATATCGCCGGCGCCGTTGGTGGGATCGAGCAGCAAACCGCGGGAGTTCGGATGCAGGGAGACGGCCATCGCGTTGATGGAGAAATCGCGGCGTTTCAGATCTTCAAACACCGGGGCGGGACGGACCTCGGGGCGCTGCCCGGGACGTGGAAAGGATTCTTCCCGGCACATGGCGAGCTCCGCACGTACACCACTGGTAAAACGCATCTCCGCGGAGCTGCAATGCTCGTCAAAAACCTGGTACTCAACGGCGAGCGGAGGCTCGGCCGCAGGGCTGCGGGCGGGTTTCAGGGAATGCGCGGAGGGGAGCAGACGCAGAATCCTCTGCGGCGAGCCCTCCACGGCGAAATCAAGGTCGTGCACGACCTGCTGGCCATAGATGAGGTCGCGCACCGCGCCGCCCACCAAATAGAGATTCAGTCCCTGTTCGGCTGCCAGGCGACTGATCAGACCGAGAACGGCGTATTGTTCCGGAGAAAGCCGGCTTTCCATCAGGAAGTTGTAATCGCTCATGGCGTCCCGCTTCCAGGGTTCTCCCGGGCCTCAGATTCAGGCTCGAGGATGATGGGATTGATAGACCTGCTTCAAACGTTCCTTCATGACGTGCGTGTAAATCTGGGTCGTGGAAATGTCGCTATGGCCGAGCATAAGTTGGATGGAACGCAAATCGGCGCCCCGCTCCAGCAGATGGGTGGCAAACGAGTGTCGGATCAAATGGGGCGTGAGCGGCGTCGCCAGGCCGGCGCGGCGGCCGTAAGCCGCCAGAATCTTCCAGAAACCCACGCGGGACAGCCCGCCCCCACGCCGGTTCAGGAAAAGCCAGGGGGGGTTGCGTTTCCCCGCCAGCGGCGCGCGGCCCCCACGAAGATAAGCCTCCACGGCGCGCAGCGCGGACTTACCCACCGGGATCAGGCGCTCCTTGTTTCCCTTTCCCAGGCAGCGCACGATACCCAGGCTGAGATCGAAATCGCCGGCGCGCACGTGTACGAGTTCGGAAACCCGCATCCCGGTAGCGTAGAGCAACTCGAGCAGGGCTTGGTCGCGCAGACCCAGGAGCGTGGAGACGTCGGGTTGGGTAAGCAGTTGGTCAACCTCACCCGCCGAGAGGTATTTGGGCAGCGACTGGCCGAGCCTGGGGGCTTCCACTTCCTCCGTCGGGTCGCTCGCCAGACGGCCCTCGCGCACCAGGAATCGAAACAGATTTCGCAACGAAACCAGGTGCCTGGCCACCGAGCGGGCGCCCAGACCGCGGCGGTAAAGCTCGGCGAGGAAGCTGCGAATGTCGTGGCGTCCGACTTCCGAGAAGCTCTTGCCCTGGCGGTGGAGGAAAGCGGCGAATCCCGTGAGGTTGCGACGATAGCTCGCCACGCTGTTGGCCGCCAACCCTTTTTCGACGCGAGCGAAATCGAGGAAGAGCCGCACTTCCTCCCCGGTTGCCGGCCCCGCGGATGCGGTGGGCGAGGGAGGAGGGATCGCTCCGGGAGATTTCGCAGCAGGCGGGGGCAGGTAACCTGGATTCGTCCCGGCGGGCCTTGGGTGGACGTGGTGACGACTCGGCATGCTGCTCACTTTGGAACGAACCATCGATTCAGTGTCGCTCGAGGGTGGTCGGACAAAAAGGGACAATCCTCCCTGATCGGGTGCGGGGCGTGCAGAGTCCTCCCCGCTCGCAATCCAAGGCGTTATTTTTCAAGCAATTAGGAGCTTCTTTCAAGAATGGCGCTCCGGCTCTTTGCCGAAATACTTGACAGGCCCAACGCGGCCCTTATACTAGCACAAGCTATTTTCTGTGGCCAAGCGCCATTTCGAGAATATCGAACTATTATGGAAAAATACTCTCGTGAAAAACGGCCCGACCTCAACCCGTAAGCGTGTAGTCATTCGAAAGCTCGATAAAGGACTCGTCAAGGGCTTTCTCGACCCCGCCCGCTATCTCGAACGGGAGATCGAGGTGCTGGACCGCGAAGGCCGGCTGACCCACCTCCCCCTGGATGAAATCAAAGGTATTTTCTTCGTGCGGGACTTTGAAGGGAATCCGCAACGGGCGGAACGTAAGATCTTCCAGAGCCGCCCGCGGCTGGCCGGACTTTGGGTACGAATGACCTTCAAGGACACCGAAGTCCTGGAGGCTATCCTTCCCAACAACCTCCTGGAGATTGACCCGTTGGGCTACCTGGTGAGGCCGCCGGATGTCTACTCGAACAACCTCAAGATCTTCATCCCCCGTACCGCCCTCACAGGCCTGGAAGTATTGGGCGTGATTTCGGGTGGAGTGGTGAAGCGCATGTCACAACGGGCCGCCCAGGCGCGAGCCGGCGCCACCACCGACGACCAGTTCGGCCTCTTTGCTGCAAGCCATCCGTTTGAAAAGAAATAAATTAGGGATGGGCAGGGTCGGCCTCGATGGCAGGCAACTCCAGTCGCTGGTGAATGGCATAGAGGACGAGCTCCAGGCGATCCGAAACTCCCACCTTGTCGTAGACCGTGCGGAGATGGTTCTTTACGGTTTGCTCGGAAATTGTGAGGTGTGTGCCGATCTCGCGGTTGCGCCAGCCCAGCATTAAGTAGCTGATGATGGTCTTCTCCCGGCGCGTCAGAGTCTCAACAGGACGGCGGGGTTTCTCAGGATGCGCCGTCAGGAGCTTGGCCATCTGGGACACGTGCCGATTGGAAACCCAGGTCTCACCCCGGCTCACCCGGCGGGCGCATTTGAGGAAGAGCTGAGGCTCCACGGTTTTGAAGATGACGCCAGCCGCGCCGCTGCGGACTTGCTGCATAGCGGTGTCTTCAGACGACGCGGAGGAAGTGACCACCACTTTGCTGCGCGGCGCCAACCGATGCACCTCGGCGATCAGGTTGAGGGTGGAGCCTGCCAGGATTTCTTCCTGCACAAAGATCACGTCCGGCCGGAAGGACTCCGTCCGGGCCAGAAGCTGCGCGGCGGCGTCGGCTTCGGCAACCACGCGCAGGTCATCCTCCACGGCGAAAAGCTTCTTGAGGCCGAGCCTGAAAACGCCTTCCCGGTCAGCCACCAGCACGCGAATTCGGTTTTTCGAAGGGCGGGCGGTTTGCATCCTTCATCCCCGCAGCAGCCGCTCAGTTCGAGACTGGCGCCGGGTCAAACTTTCGCGCCGCCTCGTGGCGACCGCAGCTTGCAGGGGGAGTCTTCGGCAAGAATCCTCTGGCCGGCGGGCAGGAACGATCAGTTGCCCTTGGGCGGGAGCTTTGATGCGGGCCCACTCCGTCGCGCCGGGCGCAGTTCATACTCATCAATGACAGCGGCCAAACCTTGATTGCGTCCCCGCTGGTTCCATCGAACCACCCGTCCCTGGCACCACAGCTCCAGCGGAGCCTGCTTCCCTTGGCGCGGCAACAGCACCTTGATCCTTACCGGTGTCTCCCGCCGCGGGCGCACTGCCACTTCGATGAACAATCCCGTGCCGCTTATGTCGCCGGTCTTACCCAATACCTGCCGGTCAGTCCCGGCACGGCTTTTCCACCGGATCTCAACCGGCAGCTTCATTGGAATTCGCTTGCTGGCGCGACGTTGAGGCATACTCACGATGACTCCCTGGTACAGCCCGAGTCTAAGCTTACCTTGTTTCCACTCACCCCGCAAGCACGGACGCAGCACAAGACGCAGTTGGTCAGCCGGACTCTTTTGCAGGGCAGGAATGCTTCCTGCCGGGGCTGCTTGCAGGGCCCAGCAGACTTCCCGCGCCTTACCCGTAACCTCAGGTGAAAGGCGACGTTACCTGCAATCTACACAAAGCGCCGCCCGTAACCAAGGTCACCCCGGTACCAGTACTTTGGTACCAGCCCCGATACTTTTCATTTAACGAGATATGCAGCCTCTGAAGCCGGGCACGGCTCGCGTGACGTGCGTTTTGGGTGGCCCCCCTGTCGGGAAGAACCTCCACGAGATACTGGGCCGGGTGCGCAAGCACGATGCGTGGTTGCGGAGTTCCGGGATGAAGATTGACTTCTTTCGCCGGATTGGTCATTCTCAACCTATCCGGATTTTCTGGGTTCAGACAAAACTATGAAAAAGATCCAGATCTACGATACGACCCTGCGCGACGGCTCGCAAGGCGAAGCCATCTCATTCTCTGTGGAAGACAAGCTCCACATCGTTAGGAAACTCGACGATCTGGGATTGGACTACGTCGAAGGTGGCTGGCCAGGCTCGAACACGAAAGACGCCGCGTTCTTCCGCCGCGCTCAGGAACTCAAACTGAAGCATGCCAAGCTCGCGGCGTTTGGCAGCACCCGCCACCCGCGCCACACGGCGGCCCACGACCGGAATCTCGAAGCGCTCGTCGAAGCCGCGACGCCGGTGGTGACCATTTTCGGGAAGACCTGGGATCTGCATGTGAGAGTGGCCCTGGGAATTTCGCTTAAGGAGAACCTCGACCTGATCCGCGAATCCGTGGCCTTCCTAAAATCCAAGGGGAAGGAAGTCATCTACGACGCCGAGCACTTCTTCGATGGATTCAAAGCCGACTCGACTTATGCGCTGGCCACGCTCCAGGCCGCGGCGGAAGCGGGAGCCGACACCCTCGTGTTATGCGACACCAACGGTGGCACGTTGACCACCGACATTCGTGAGCGTTTCCAGATCGCTTCCCAACACGTCAAGACACCCCTGGGGATTCACACTCACAATGATTGTGAAATGGCGGTGGCCAACTCCATCGTCGCCGTGCAACAAGGGGCAGTGCAGGTGCAAGGGACGATCAACGGCTATGGAGAACGGTGCGGGAACGCTAATCTTTGCTCCATCATCCCCAATCTCGAGTTGAAACTGGGATTGCGCTCGATCGGCAAGGAAAACCTCACCCACCTTACGGAAGTGTCCCATTATGTGAGTGAGCTGGCTAACCTGCTCCCTCGCCAGGATCTTCCCTACGTCGGCAAGAGCGCGTTCGCCCACAAAGGCGGTATTCACGTGAGCGCCGTGGTGAAAGAGCCCTCGGCATACGAGCACGTGGATCCCGCGGTGGTTGGGAACGAGCGCCGGGTCCTGGTTTCAGAACTCTCCGGAAAGAGTAACGTGCTTTACAAGGCTGCGGAGCGTGGGCTGAAAATCGATAAGTCGTCTCCCGACGCCAAGGTCGTGGTGGAAAAGCTCAAGCAAATGGAGCACGACGGTTACCAGTATGAGGGAGCGGAAGCGTCTTTTGAAATCCTCTTCGACAAGCTGCTGCATCGTTCCAGAGAGTTTTTCGAGTTGGACGGCTTTCGTCTCATCACCGAGAAGAAAGGTGTCAACGAACCCGACTCGGAGGCCGTCATCAAGTTGCGCGTGGACGGCCAGGAAGAACACACGGCCGCGGAAGGCGTGGGCCCAGTGAGCGCCTTGGACAGGGCGTTGCGGAAATCGTTGACCACTTTCTTCCCGTGCATCCGGGACATTCGCTTGACCGACTATAAAGTCCGCGTGCTTAACCCCAAAGGAGCCACCGACGCCAAGGTGCGGGTGCTGATCGAATCCAGCGACGGCCACGACACCTGGGGAACAGTAGGCGTTTCCGAGAACCTCATCGAGGCCAGTTGGCAGGCCCTGGTGGACAGCATCACCTACAAGCTGAAAAAGGAATACGGCTACAAGCGGAAGGCAAGCGGAGGCCGCGCGGCTGAGTGAGGCGCCTGCCCTCGACCTGTAGGGGCTGTGTGACGACGCGGGGGGGCTGCTTTTCGTAGCGGCGCCCTTCAGGGCGGCATTATTAAGTCAAAGACTTGCCCGCCTAAGGGCGGCCTCTACGAGAGTAGTGCCGGAGTTTCTGGAGACGCTGGAGGAGGTTCAAGAAGAATGAAGGCGCTGGCAAAGACCAAGAGAGAACCAGGACTCTGGCTCGTGGACGTGGAGGTCCCGAAGATTGGGATCAACGACGTGCTGATCCGTATGCACCGCACCGGCATCTGCGGAACGGACCTGCACATCTACCAATGGGACGACTGGGCGCAAAAAACCATTCCCGTGCCGCTGGTGATCGGGCACGAGTTCGTGGGCGAAATCGTCGAGGTGGGCTCGAACGTCGCGGATTTCTATCCCGGTGACACGGTGAGCGGCGAAGGACATGTGGTTTGCGGTCGCTGCCGGAATTGCCTGGCCGGCCGCCGCCATCTCTGCGCTCACACCCAGGGCGTAGGCGTCAACCGGGCGGGCGCGTTTGCGGAGTACATCGCGCTGCCCATGACCAACATCTGGCGCCATCACCCGTCCATTGACCAGGACATCGCGGCCATCTTTGACCCCTTCGGGAACGCCGTCCACACCGCGCTGTCCTTCCCGGTCCTGGGAGAGGACGTGCTCATCACCGGAGCCGGTCCGATTGGCCTTATGGCCGCGGCCATCGTCCGGCACGCGGGCGCTCGCTTCGTGGTGATCACCGACGTCAACCCATTTCGGTTGAACCTGGCCAAAAAGATGGGTGTGACGGTTGCCTTGGACGTTCGCACCGGCCGTCTGCCCGACGTGCAAAAGCAGCTCGGGATGCTCGAAGGTTTCGACGTGGGACTCGAAATGTCCGGCAACGGGGATGCCTTCCGCGACATGCTCGCCAACATGAGCCACGGAGCGAAGATCGCCCTGCTGGGCATTCCCAAAGGCGAAATGGGCGTGGACTGGAACACGGTGATCTTCAACATGCTTACGATCAAGGGAATCTACGGCCGCGAGATGTATGAGACCTGGTACATGATGACGGTCATGCTGCAATCCGGGCTGGACATCCGTCCGGTCATCACCCATCGCTTTCACTACGAAGACTTCCTCAAAGGCTTCGAAGTCATGGCCACCGGCGACGCCGCCAAGGTCATCCTCGAATGGGCCGGCACAGGGAGAAAACCATGAAACTCGGCGCGCTCGCGCAGCGACTCGAATGCCAGCATGAGGGCCCGGCGGATTTGGAAATCACCGGCGTGGCAGGAATGGATGAGGCAACGGAGGGCGAAATCACCTTCCTGGCCAATCCCAAATACCTTGCCAAGTTGAGGACCACGCGCGCCGCGGCCATCATCGCCGGGCAGGATGTGGATACCCTGGGAAAGCCGGTTCTGCGTTCGACGGATCCCTACCTGACCTTCGCACGGGCCCTCGAGGTGTTCTATCCTCCCCAGCGGCCACCGGTGGGGATTCATCCCACCGCCGTCATCGCACCCGACGCGAAGCTGGGCCGCAACGCCTCGATCGGTCCCTACGTGGTCATCGAGGAGGGCGCGGAACTGGGCGACGACTGTGTGCTCAAGAGCTTCGTCGTGATCTACCGGGGAGCGAAGATTGGCGATCGCTTTCTGGCGCATTCGCATGCGGCCGTCCGTGAAAACGTGCGCATCGGCAACGACGTGATCCTGCAGAACGGCGTGGTGATTGGCGGTGACGGCTTTGGGTTCGCGCCGCTTGCGGATGGGACGTACTACAAGATCGCCCAGGCCGGCATTGTCGTTATCGAAGACGGGGTTGAAGTCCAGGCCAACAGTTGCATCGATCGCGCGGCGGTGGGCGAAACCCGCCTGCACCGGGGCGTCAAAGTTGACAACCTCGTGCAAGTGGCGCATGGCTGCGACATTGGTGAGAATACCCTGCTCTGCAGCCAGGTCGGCATCGCGGGCAGCGCCAAGATCGGGCGTCAGGTGATCCTGACCGGCCAAGTCGGCGTGGCCGGCCACCTGACCATCGGTGACCACGTGATTGCCACGCCCCAAACCGGCGTGCCGAACGATGTCCGGCCCCACACGACGATTTCAGGTTCCCCCGCCGTTGACCATGAGCTCTGGCTGAAGTGTTCGGCGGCCTACCGGCGCCTGCCCGAGATGTTTGCGGCCTACCGCAAGGCGCGGGGTCTTCTGGAAAAGGCGGGAGAGAAATCGCCGCAGTAGCGCCACGGCATTCACACCGCTGGGTCCGGACAGCAGACCGGCCTCAGGTGGGCCGAGGAGCATCAGAATCGGCTACCGAGGCCGGCATTTTGCCGGAAAGCCCCACCGGCCATTCCTCCGGTTCGAGACCTCGCAGGAGAGCCTGCCGCGTCAACTCGATCACCGCCTGCCGGTCATCCACATTGAGGTGTGCGGTCGGGATGGGGTCGTGAATCATGATGCGGATTCGACCTGGCCGGATCCCGAACTGGCCTTTCGGCATGATCTTCCTGGCCCCCGAAACCGAGATGGGGACGATGGGCGCGCCGGCTTTAATCGCCATCACGAACACGCCCTTCTTCAATGTTTGCAGGCGGCCGTCGGGGCTGCGCGTGCCTTCGGGAAAGGCCAGGAAGGAGTGCCCCGCCTTCAAGGCGGCCACGGCCCGCTCCACTGCGGCGATGGCGCGCTCCCGGTGCTTGCGATCAACTGGAATGAACCCGCGCAGGCGCATGGCGCGCCCCAGGACCGGCACCCGGAAGAATTCCTGCTTGGCCATGACCAGCACAGGGGGAAGGATACTGATGACCGCGGGCGGATCGCAATTGCTCTGGTGGTTCGGCATGAAGATGACAGCGCGGTCCCGAGGTATCTTCTCGAGCCCATGGATCTCCATGCGGATGCCGGACATCGAGAGCGCCAGCTTGGCTCCTCTGATACCGATCCAATAGAGCGCGTCGGTTCTCCGGGTGAGCAAAGCGTAGACGAGGAAGGGCGGGCCCACGATCAGGATGTAGGCAAAAGTCACGAGGGTGACAAACAAGGCGCGGATCATGGTTTCCCCTGGCCGTCTGCGGGCGCCGTTTCACCTTTCAGCCAGCCGTCTCGCACCCGCAATTGGTCTGGCTGCGCCTGGGCATCTTCCTCGACTCGATAGGAAACCTTCCGGGTCGCTCCGATACTAAACTTGAGGACCTGGGTTTGTCCTCCACGCGCCACCTGGAGTGCCACCGCCTGGCCGGGCCGCCAGCGCGGCAGGGCGGCCTCGGCGCCGGAGGCCAGCGGCTCACCATCGACCCCCAGAAGAACGTCGCCAGCCTGCAAACCGGCGCGTTGGGCAGAGCTATCCTCCTCAACCGAGTCCACCTGCGCGAGCCCAGCCGGGTTCCGCGACAACGCAAAGCCCGGGGCGGGATTTTCCGTGACTGTGGTCGCGAGGCGCAATCCGCAGTAGCCTAAATATGTTGCGTAATCAAGCTCCTGAGTTCCCTGAACGTAGTTGGTCAGGAACCGATCCATCCCAAATGAGGGCGCCAGCCTCAAGACGATCGCCCGGATGTCCGCCAGCGTGTAGAAGCGCCCCTGCTGCGCAAAGGCCCGATTGAGGCTGCGCATGACGTCGTCCAGGCCCGCCTGGTTGTGACTCGCGTTCCGCATGCCCAGGTCGAGCAGGAACCCGAGCAGTTCGCCTTTATTGTAGTAAGAGATGCTGCGTTCGGGCCGGCTGTAATCCGCATATTTCTCAAACCACGCTTCCCGGCCGGAAGTCTCCACGCTCTGGAAACGGCGGGCGGCCCGCTCCTCGAACCCTTGGATGGCCGCGGCGAGGCGGGCGTAGAACCTGTCCCGGTTGATCAGCCCCGCCCGCAGCAGGGCCAGCTCCGCGTAAGTGCTGGTGACGCCCTCGCAGAACCATAAATCCCGCGTGTCATTGCCCTGGATGTAGTCAATCGGCTCGAGCGCCTGGGGACGAATGCGCTTGACGTTCCAGGCGTGGAAGAACTCATGGGCGATAACATTCTCCAGAAAGGTATCCCGGTCCCGCACCAGGGAAGCCGGAACGGTGATCGCCGTTCCATCCCGATGTTCCATGCCGCCGCTCGGTCCGGCTTCCCGGGGAAAATGCAGGATGAACGTGTAGCGCTCAAAGGGCAGATCCTGCATGAAGGCGGTCTCCGTGGCGGTGATCTTCTGGATGGACTCGAGCAAACGCTCCCGAGAATAATCAGCGGGTTCGGCATGCACGATGACGCGGAAAGTCGCCCGCTTCGCGGCGGAGCCCGGCGCGGAGAGCGGGGAGTGGAATTCCTGGGTGTAGGTGTACTCGTTAAAATGGCCTGCCTCGACCGGGCTGTCCACCAAGGCGTCGTAGTTACGAGCCGAAAACTCATCGCCTTCGGCTGCGAGAAGGGTTGCGAACTTCCACCCCGAGGCAAGAAGCATGCTGACTCGGGCCGGCCGCTCGCGTTCCTGGGGCAGGTAGAAAAGCAGCATGGCAAAATTCAAAAAGGCATGCTCGGAATCGAGCCAGCTCGAAAACGGTCCGGCTTCCCGCGCATAAACAGCGTAATGGAATTCGAGATGGGCACAGGGGCGGTTGGGGCCGCGCCACGTGTTCAAATCCACACGCCCCCGTTCGGCAGGTCCGCCGTCGCAGCGGGCGTCCAACCCTTGAACGTTTCTTGCGAAGTCACGAATCTGATAGAGATTATTCCAGGCGGGGATTTGAATCTCCGTGCCCGGCATCGCCCCCGGGACGTCCATGATGATTTGCACGAGGTGCGATTCGGGCTCTCGCAAATCAACCACATAATGGATGGGCTGAGTACCTTGCGCATTGCACCGCAGCGCAGTGAGGAAAACAAGGAGAAGCAGGCCCCAACGAGTGCCCCGCGAGCGTCGGAGCGAGCGCGTTACCGGGAGCCGCCGTTCCCCCACCCGGGACGGCCCAGGTGCGAATACCAAGGTAGGGGAATTGACTCGCAAGGTTAACCCGGATTTCTCACCAAGCTGGGACGGTTTTGGGGTCTGCCGGAAGGGCGGGGCTTCACAGGCTGCGGGAAAACGCTCCGATGCTGTCATCCTGAGTCCTTCGCTGATCCCCGCAGGGGATCGATACAGTAGCCGGGGGCAACGCCCCCGGCTACTATCTTGTGCCCTTTCAGGGCACGAAGACTCTCGCCGCATGACGGCATGACGCGGCACACCCACCGACCCCCCACGCTTGCCACTCGGCTCCCGTTTCTGACATCACGGAAAGCCGCTTTCGGCTATCCATGCTCAGAATGACAGTCCCGGCGCGTTTTTCCGCAGCCTGTTCAGCCCCGCCCTTCCAATCCCGTGGTGAGAAACCCGGGCTAAATCCAATGCTGTTCACTTATGCTGACTGTTCCCAATTCGACCCCCTCACCCCCGGCCCCTCTCCCCCAAGGGGGCGAGGGGAGCAGTAATCTAAATCTACTGCCCTCTCCCCTTTTAGGGGAGGGGGGAGCGTTGATTTGGTTTTCCTGTCCTCGCCCCTTTGGGGGAGAGGGTGGACCGCAACCGGCGTTTTCTTCAGCCGGGGCGGGCCGGGTGACGGGGTCGCCCAGCAACAAATTGCGAATTGATGTCCTGAAACCCATTAAGTGAACAGCATTGGGCCTAAATCGCTGGTCTCATGAATTCGGTCGGGAATCGCCGTACCCCCACACGCGGTCCCGCTCGGCAGGACGGAGCGGTTATTCCGTGACGGGTCCTGCCTCGGGACCGCGCCGGAATTTCCAGAAATACAATCCTGCACCCAGCAGGATAGTCAGCAGCCCGAGTGCGGACTCCTTGGGCCGCAAGGCTGCCGTGTAGCAAAGCATCCAGGCGCTCGCGCTCAGGAATAAGGCGGGCGCCAGCGGGTAGCCCCAACTGACCGCTGCGAGCTTTTTCCACCCGCTGCGACGGCGCAAGCGGATCAAGCCCGCCGTCGCCAAGGCAGCAAAAAAGATCAGCGCGAAGCCAATGTAGTAGATCAGGCTCTCAAACGTACCGGTCAGAATCATAAGGACAGTGGCCAGCGATTGGTAGACGATGGCCTCGACGGGTGTGCCCCAGCGCGGGTGGACTCGCGCCGCGCCCCGGAAAAAGCAGCCGTCATTCGCCATCGCGTAATAGACCCGGGGACCCACCAGCACCATGGCGCTCACGCAGGAGAGCAACCCCACCGCCATCACTATACTGAAGATACCTCCGCCCAGGGTTCCGAAAAGCGCGCCCGCCGAGGCGGCGCCTACGCGCACCACCCCCTTCATCGATTCCAGCGGCAGGGCGTAGATGAAAGCCGCATTCAGGGCCACATAGAGAGCGGCGACGGTGAGCGTCCCCGTCACCAACGCGACCGGCAAGGTGCGCTCCGGCGTTTTCATTTCTCCCGCGACGTAGGTGGCGGCATTCCAACCGCTGTAAGCAAACATCACGAAGATCAGGGACACGGCGAACTGCGCCCCGAGGCTGTGCGTGGAGGTTCTCACCGCAACTTGTGAGAAATGCCCCACGCTGCCATGTCCGATCACCAAGGTCAGGCCCAGAAAAGACAGCAGGACGCCCAGTTTGATCGCCGTGAGAAAGTTCTGGAATCGCGCCGCGAGCCTTAACCCCCGAATATTAATTACCGCGAACAGCACCACAATCGCAACCGCCAGTCCTTGCCCCCGGCCGGGGTGAAAAAACGCGAGCAGGCCTCCTGCCCGTCCGGGCGATGCGTTCATCTCCAAGGAGGGAAAGAAGTAAGCGAGATATTCCGAGAACGCCAGCGCGCCGGCGGCAATCGGCGCTGAAAACCCTGCGAAGAAGGAAATCCATCCACTCAGGAAACCCCACGCCGGGCCCCAGGCCTCGCGCAGATAAATGTATTCGCCTCCGGACTTTGGAAGGTTGACTCCCAACTCGGAGTAACAAAGGCAACCCGCCAGGGCGATGAATGCGCCGACCACCCACACCGCCAGTACCAGCGCCGGCCGGCCCAGATCGCCCGCCAGAAATCCCGTGGTCGTGAAGATGCCCGTCCCGATCATGTTTGCAATCACGATGGCGGTCGCGTGAGTGAAGCTCAGTTCGCGTCGTAAGGAAGGTTGGGTCAAGCGACAAGTTCTCCGATGCTTCCGATGGCCACGGCAGGGCAGGCCCGATGCTGAGACGCACTACACTAAGTTGGAATGGCAGGCAGCGCAAGAGGCTTTCCGTTCTGGTCTCGACAAGCTTGCCGCGGGCCGGTAGAATTCAATCCATGCCTATGAAGCCTCAGCGAATCATCTCTCCCAGTTTCTCCGTCGCGGTGTTGATAGCAATTGCCGCTTTGCATTTCTCCGTCCGGGGTCCGGCATGTCTTGCCCAAACCGTGCCGTCATTCGGACAGGGGCTGACCGCCCGCTATCTCGACCGCATTGTCCCCTACGTGCCCACCCCCCAGGATGTCGTCGAGAAGATGCTGGACCTGGCCAAAGTGGCGCCAGACGATGTTGTGTATGATCTGGGGTCTGGAGACGGCCGGATTGTAATCACCGCGGCCCAGAAGTTCGGCGCGCGCGCGGTGGGCGTGGAACTCAACCCTGACCTTTACACCCAGTCCACGGCCCGCATCAAGGAACTGGGGCTGGAAGGCCGGGCGCAGATTCTGCACGAGAACATGTTCAACGTGAGCATCCGCCGGGCAACCGTCGTCACGCTCTATCTCTTAACTGCCGTCAACGAAAAACTGCGCCCCATGCTGGAAAAGCAACTGCGTCCCGGCACGCGGATCGTCTGCCACGACTTTCAGGTTCCCGGCTGGGACCCCGAACAAGCCGTAGAGGTGATTTCCAAGAACGGAATCTCCCACAAGCTCTATCTCTACGTTCGACCGTAAGGTTCCGCCGGGGCACGCCCGCTGCGAGCTTGGCTCACTTTGTCGAACGGCAATAGTACTTCCCCTGCATAACTCGTTCCGCCGGACCTGTGAGGGAAACCTCGCCACCCTGGGGCCAGGCGACTTCCAGCGCACCGGCCTCGGTCCGAACCTGGACCTCGCGATCCGTAAGTCCGTTCAGGATGGCTGCGACCGTTGCGGCGCAGGAGCCCGTCCCCGAAGACATCGTGTGCCCAACCCCTCGTTCCCAGAATCTGACTTCGATTTCGTTCTTGGAGACGAGACGCACGAACTCCACGTTGGTGCGGTTCGGGAAATGTTCATCATGCTCGATTTCCTGACCGAGCCGCAGCCAGTCGGTGTTTTCGAAATCTGCCACGAACACGCTGCAATGCGGGTTCCCCATCGAAATGACGGTGACGGGCACGTCGCCGCAATGGGTTCCGAGGCGAAACCTGAGTATGGGCGATGCCACGCCGGCTGCCCTGAAGGGGATCCTGGCAGCCTCCAGAATCGGGGCTCCCATGCCCACCCGGAAGGCCCACTTCCCTTCCCTCTCCTTCCGTGGCTCGAGTGTTCTCAGGCCGGCGACGGTTTCAATTTCCAGGATGCGCTTCTGGCCTTTCCGCTCGAGCAGAAATGCTCCCACGCAACGGATGCCGTTCCCCGACATTTCCGCCTCGCTTCCATCCGCGTTGAAGAAACGAATGCGGGCGTCGTGAGCCTTCATCTCAGGTTTCATGACGACGATAAAGCCGTCGCCGCCAACCCCGGTGTGACGTTTAAGAATTCTCCGTGCGAAATCCGCGAGGCTGCGCGGAACGTCGCTCTCCCGGGCTACGACAAAGTCGTTCCCCAGTCCGTGATATTTTGCGAACGGAATCTCAAGAGTTTTGCTCATATCGGATTCGAGGGGCGCGCGGCTCCGCCCGCCAGTGGGCCGAACGCGGCTCGGCCCTGCGAGGCCGTCGAGTTCACGGCCTCCGGCGTCTATAAATCCTAAAATCCCCTTCGCCTGGAAATTCTCCCTGCTCCACAATTTCAAAATCCTTGAAGGCCTCAGGGTAAGCCCCCATCAGATCATCGACGCTGTCGCCACTGCCTCGAATAATCCATTCCACCCATTTCTCCGGCTCCGTGCGCATCCTGATCCAGTATTTGTGGTTTGCCTCTGAAAGGGTGTTTCGGAAGGGGATACCGACCTCGGGCATCACACAAGGCCACTTCCCCACAGCGACGAGTATCTGTTGCCCGTCATAGCCACTGCGGAAGAACCTGATGATAGCTTGTTGCCGCTCGGACCGGCAAGGCGTATTCAGTATCCCTTCCTTTACGACCGCCAGTTCCTCCGCGCCAGCAGAGGCCAAGACCAGGAACTGCCGTCCCAGCAGAAACAGGAAAACCACCAGCAATCCCATGCGGAGCTTTTTTCCCAAACGAGGGGACAACACGAAGGACGGATAGAGAGCGACAGCCGGAAGCATTTCCAGCCCGTAGCGCAGGTTGTAATAGGTGTTGGGGAAGAGGGTAGGCACGTAAAGCGGGACCCCCGCGTATGCCAGGGCCTGGATATAGAAGGGCAGGGGAACAACAAAGAGGAGGGCCACGGCGCCGCGCCTGAGCTCACGAGAACTTGCACACCAGGCCACCAAGCCCAGAACGGCTAGCTCCAGGGCCCAGACCCCGAGGACAAGTTTAAGGTCCTCAAGGTAGTAGCGTGCCGAAAGCAGCAGGCTCCCGGCGGTTGGATATGGGAAAGCCGTAGTAGCCAACTGGTGGGCGTAGATCGCCTGCGCGGAATAAGGTCCATTGTAGAATTCCAGGGGATTATGGAAACGATAGGCGTTATGAAGAGCCCACAGGAGGGGCCCTGTGCCGGCGACGCCGGCGAAGAGCGCCGCGCGCCAGAAGCGTTTCGCCCAGGGCTCGCGGCGAATCCAGAACACAAACAGAGTTGCAAAGGGGAGAATATACCAGGCCTCGTAGCGTGTGAGCGTTCCCAGAAACGCGGCGACGGCCGCCCCCCCGAGCGTTCTCCAGGAGCCCGATTGTGAGTAACGGAACAGCGCATAGGCGACGAGCACCGACCACAGGAGCGCGAGGGGTTCGGTGAGCGGCGTGCTGGCCAGGTACAAAAAATTCGGACACAGCAAGGCGCCGGCGAGAGCCACGAACCCCGCAGCCACATTACGATTGATTTCCGCGCCGAGCCGGAACAGAAAGTAACCCGTCACCCCGAACGCGGCGGAGGAAACCAGGCTGCCGGCCAAGCCTGTGCGCCAAAGGAAATCATTCTGGGCCAGGGGCGCACAGATCAGATGGAAAAGGGGCAGCCAAACGCTGCCGATTTCGTCGTAACCAGGGGTGAGGGAATCAAGGATGCGGCGCGCGCCTTCCATATGCGCCAAGGCGTCCCCGTAAATGTTCGAAAGGCCTCGGGTGTAGAAAAAATAGAGGGAACTCGACGCGACGCCAAGAATCAAGATCGCGACGGCGCCGTGCGCGGCGGCCGGCACGCGCCAGGGTTCAAGGTGGGCTCTCTTGGCATCAATGGCAGAATCATGCATCAAAATGCGTCAGGCTCTTGATTTCGCGATAGCGCGCCTCAATTTCACCCGGCGTCAAGCGGAGGAGACGGCGCAACCCGAATTCTTCCACCGCAAAGCTCCCCATCACCGAACCGTACACCACGGCGCGGCGCAGGTTGGCATCAGACAGGTCCCCGGTCCGCGCCAGATGGCCCATGAAGCCGCCGGCGAACGTGTCACCCGCGCCGGTCGGGTCATGCACTTCGTCCAGAGGATAGGCCGGCGCGGTGAAGATGGATTCCGGGCTGAAGAGCGTCGCGCCATGCTCGCCGCGCTTGATCACCACAAAGCGCGGGCCCAGTTTCCGGATACTCTCCGCCGCCTTCTTCAGGTTGTTGTGTCCGGAAAGCATCCTGGCTTCGCCTTCGTTGATGACCAGAATCTCCACATTGGACAGCACCTTCGCCAATTCCTCCGGCATACCCTTGATCCAATAGTTCATGGTGTCGAGCGCGCTGGCACGAATCTTGGGAAGCGCGCGGCGAACATTGAGCTGCAGCACCGGATCGATATTGCCAAGAAACAGGAACTCCGTTTCAAGGTAAGGCGCCGGGATCTTGGGCACAAACTTTTCGAAGACGTTGAGCTGCGTGTCGAGAGTGTGAGCCTGGTTCATGTCGCCCACGTACTCGCCCTTCCAGCGAAACGTCCGCCCGGGGACGCGTTCGATTCCCTGCGTGTCGATGGAGCGCTCGCGAAAAACCCGGAAGTGCTCTTCGCCGAAGTCGTCACCGACCACCGCGACCACGCGCACGGGGGTGAACCAGCTCGCCGTGACGGAAAAGAACGTTGCCGACCCTCCCAGAATTTCATCCACTTGGCCGTAGGGAGTCTGTATCGAATCGAAAGCAATGGAACCAACTACCAAGAGTGACATGGGGAATCGTTGACCTCGTGAGACAGGATTGATGGGCCAAGTGCGTGGCGGCCAAAGTCCGATTACCTACGTAGCGGGGGTACTCTGCCACATGGTGCAGCGCGTCTACTTCAGGTACTTTCCCACCAGCAGGGCCAGCTTCTTCTTTGTCGCCGCCGGAATCTTCTTGCGATCCGTGATGATGGCGTGAGCCAGTGCCGAAGCACACCGGCAATTCCGTTCGGCAGGCAGAGCCCGCACCGCCTGCCGCACGATCTTCTGCGAATTCTCGACGTTCCGCGCCAGGTTGTCGAGGATTTGCTTCACCGTGACGGCCGCGTGGTTCGGGTGCCAGCAATCGTAGTCGGTAACCATGGCCAGCGTGGCGTAACAGATTTCCGCTTCGCGCGCCAGCTTGGCTTCCTGCAGGCTGGTCATGCCGATGACGTCCATCCCCCAGGAGCGGTAAAGATTCGATTCGGCCAGAGTGGAAAAGGCCGGGCCCTCCATGCAAACATACGTGGCGTTTTTGTGGCAGGGGAGGCCCAGGCCCGCGCTCGCCTGACTCAACGCCTCAACCACCGCAGGGCATACGGGTGTATCGAACCCGATGTGCGCCACCAAGCCGCCCCCGAAGAAGGTCGAAGCCCTCTGGCGCGTGCGGTCGAAGAATTGTGTGGGCAAGGCCATGTCCATGGGGTGGAAATCTTCGCGCAGCGAGCCCACGGCGCTGACGGAAATGATGCGCTCCACTCCCAATTTCTTGAAACCATAAATGTTGGCGCGGAAATTGATTTCCGTGGGCGTGAGGACGTGCCCGCGTCCATGCCGGGCGAGAAAAGCCACCGGCCGGCCCTCCAGGGTGCCGAGGACATAAGCGTCCGAGGGCTTTCCAAACGGCGTGGCAATTCGCACCTCGCGAACCCGCTCCAGGCCTGGCATGTTGTAAAGACCACTGCCGCCGATAACTCCTATTTGTGCTTTGGCCAAGCATCCTCCTCTATCGGTTTGCTGAAGAATCCGCCAAACATGTCAATCTGAGCCCTGCGCTGTCATTCTGAGTGAGCGCAGCGAACGAAGAACCCCCGCAGTTCACTTCGCTACTGACCCAAGCCAACTGCCGAGGTCCTTCGCTTCGCTCAGGATGACAGCGAATGCGCTCTGTAGAAACTCGACGCGTAAGTCCGTTGGAGTCAGCAGGTGTAGCGCGGACCTGTTTTGTAGGTCCGCGGCTTTCCCTTGCCCATAGGGGACGAGCCGCGGACCTACAAAACAGGTCCGCGCTACACCTCCCTAAGGGCCGGGTCCTTGCCGTTCACTCCATCGGCCGTGCGGCGATCCTGCCGTCAACTTCTACCAAGCTCGCCCACGGAACGCAAGGGTCATGGGGGAAGATCACCAACGCCTCTGCCGCCGCCAGCTCCGGCAAAAGGCGTTTCTTGTTCTCCAGGGTTTCCAGAGGGTAAAGGTCGAAGCTCATTACCCAGGGGTACGGAAGGTGGGCGCGGGTGGGGACGAGGTCCGAAATAAAGAAAGCCGTCTCACCTTCCGATTCCACGCGCACGCACTGCAAATCTCTGGTGTGGCCTGCGACAACTTCCACGCGTACCCCCGGGACAATCTCCGTGTCCCCATCGAGAAGTTCCGTCTGCGCTTCCGCTGGCGCAAAGAATCCCTCCACGTAGCTGGCGCGATCATGCTCCGTGGGATGCTGAGCATGTTCCCATTCGCCACGCTGCACGAAATACCGGGCGCGGGGGAAAGTGGGCACGAGCTTCCCGTCCTGGCGGCGAGTGTTCCACCCGCAGTGGTCAAAGTGCAGGTGCGTGTTTATGACGATGTCGATATCCTCGGGCCCAAGTCCCAGCTTCTGGAGTTCGCCGGGCACCGTCGTGGAATGGTCCACGCCGTAAATCTCCAGGAATTTCGCGTCGAATTTATCTCCGATGCCGGTGTCAACCAGGATGTTCTTCCGGCCGTCTTGGAGCAGGAGACACGTGAGGCTTAGAGAAATGCGGTTGAGCGCATCGGCGGGGATTTTCTTTTCCCACAGAGCCTTGGGCACGACCCCGAACATCTGCCCGCCGTCGAGCCGCAAGGTCCCATCGGAAATAGCGTGGAGGTCGAATTTGCCCAGCTTCATGCTTCCTCCCTCAACTCGGCGAGCCCACCTGCACTCCGCGCGGAGCGCAGGAAAGCCATGCGTTCTTTACGGGCGGCCCCCCGTGTGGGCCATAAACCGCGCAATGATCCCCTCGACGACGGAATAAGGATCCCGCCGATGGGCCAGCAGATCGTCCAACTGCCGGTCGAATGACCCGTCGCGGAGTGGTTCAGCCGCCGCCCTCTCAAAAAGCGTTTGCCGCAGAATTTCCAGGAGACGCGAACGCCAATGCTCTTTGCGACGATATTCTTTGGCGTCATCTCTCTCACTGAAAGCGCGAAACTGATCGAGCGCCTGGTACAACTCACCAATTCCCTGCCCCGTCGTGGCCACGGTTCTGAGGACGGGCGGCCGCCAGCCATCGGGGCGGGAGGTCAGGGAGAGCATCGCGGTAACTTCCTGTTCGATGCGCTCGGCGCCCGGCCGATCCGCCTTGTTGATCACGTACAGGTCCGCAATTTCCATGACCCCGGCCTTGAAAGTCTGAATATCATCGCCCATTCCCGGGACGAGCAGAAGGACCGTCGCGTCGGCAAGGCGAGCAACTTCCACTTCGTCCTGGCCCACCCCCACGGTTTCGATCAGGACCACTTCGCAGCCGGCCGCGTCAAGAACCGTGACGGCATCGTGGGTCGTGGCAGCCAGCCCGCCGAGTTGGCCCCGCGTGGCCATGCTGCGAATATATACGCCCGCGTCGTTCGCGAGGCTTTGCATCCGGACGCGATCACCCAGGATGGCGCCGCCCGAGAAGGGGCTGGTGGGATCAACGGCTAGAATGCCGACGCGCGCTCCCGCCCGCCGGTGCTCCTTCGCCAACTTCTCGACGAGCGTGCTCTTGCCTGCTCCCGGCGAACCGGTTATGCCCACCACCAGGGCGCGTCCGGCCCGGGTGAAGAGCTCTTTGAGGAGCGGTAGAGCGAGCGGGTCTTTGTCCTCGACGGTAGAAATGGCCCGTGCCATGGCGCGGCGGTCTCCCGCCAGGACTTTTTCGACTAAGTCGCGAAGCGCGTCGGGCATACCTGGGTTTCGCCCGCCAGGGCAGGGGCCCACCCGTGCACGGGTACTTACCATCCCGTAACTTTCTGTTCATGTCCCCTTTAGCAAGGCTATAACACAACCCGCAGGGCGTCAAGAAACCGGGCGTGTTTCACCTTTCTGCGCACTAGCCGTGCTAAGCTAAAAGACGACAGGTGGAAAGGGCCAGGAGCGCGCGCTTCTGTGCATCTCCGAAATGCGATCTCACATCATCCCAGGCCTGGCCGGCGCCCTGGCGCTTACTGCGACTCTCGGGGTCGTCTCCGCGCGTGAGCATAAACCGCAGTTCGCGCAGGTCACCGTTCGGACCGGCCGGGGAGAGTGCCGGGTGGAAATGGATGCGCAGCCCGTGGGCGCGACAGACGCCAAAGGCAATCTCTTGATCCCGGATGTCGAACCCGGCGATCACTATCTCCATGTTCAATGCCCCGGCGAAAGGGAAACTGTCTATTTCATCTCGCCTCACGCCGACGAGACCGTCGAGATTCAACTCCCCCAGAAACAAGGAGCTGCGGCTCCAACCGGCGAGGATCCCTCCCGTACCGCGGCGAACCAGATCGAGTTGCGCCGCCTGCTTCAGGAAGCCGCGCAATTTCGAGCCCGGGGGCGATTGGACGAGGCCGTGGCCGACCTCCGTCAGGCCATGCAGCTCGATCCGGAAAACTCCGACCTACATCGCGAGCTAGGCATTACTTTCCTGCTGGGGAAAGAATGGAAGCGCGCGCGCGTGGAAATGCTTGAGGCCATCCGGCATGATCAGACCGACGCGGACGCCCACAACGGCCTGGGTTACGCGCTGGAGAAGCTGGGAAATCTTGACGGGGCCGCGGCCGAGTATCGGGCTGCGGCCCGCCTCGATCCCGACGACCCAACTTACCGTACGCATTACCTCGATGCGCTCGTGAAGATCGCCGAACGGCAAGAAAAGAAGAAATAAGAGCCGGGAATTCTGCGGCAGGTCGCATATAAGGCGAACGAACCTGCAAGCGCTGACCTTTAGCCCCAATGCTGTTCACTTAAGGGGTTTCGGCTTTTCAATTTGCTCCTGGGTGACCCCCTCACCCGTCCCGCCCCGGCTGGTGAAAACGCCGGTTGCGGTCCACCCTCTCCCCCAAGGGGGCGAGGGCAGTAGATTTGGATTACTGCCCCCCTCCCCCCCTTGGGGGAGAGGGGCCGGGGGTGAGGGGGTCGAATTGGGAACAGTCAGCATAAGTGAACAGCATTGGCGCTAGCCCGGATTTCTCACCACGGAATTGGAAGGGCGGGGCTTCACAGGCTGCGGAAAAACCCGTAGGCGCTGTCATCCTCAGCGAAGCGAAGGACCCCTGTATTTGAATTTGCAAGCAAACACAGAGGTCTTTCCTTCGTTTCACTCAGGACCGGCTTCGCCTCCTCAGGATGACAGCATGGACGCGTTATTCCGCAGCCTGTTCAGCCCCGCCCTTCCGACAGCCCCCAAACCGTCCCAGCGTGGCGAGAAGTTCGCGCTAGGTGACGACTTCGCGAAGAACCTGAAGAGCGCGTTCACAGCCGGGCCGATCCACATCCAGGTGGGTGACCATACGAATGGTTTGAGGGTCCGAGCCGTTGGCCAGGACGCCCCGCGCCGCCAAACGCTTCGAGATTTCCTGGGACCCGAGCCCCGTACCCGAAACGTCGAAGAACAGGATGTTGCTCGCAACTTTGCTGGGATCCACTTTGATCCCTGGGATTTCCGCCAAGCCCTCGGCCAGGAACTTGGCGTTGGCGTGATCAATGTGCAGGCGTTGGGGGCCTTCCTCAAGCGCCACGAGGCCCGCCGCCGCCAGCACCCCGGCTTGGCGCATCCCTCCGCCCAGCATCTTCCGGACGATGCGCGCCTCCTCGATGAACTCCTTGCTGCCCACCAGCAGGGAACCGACCGGCGCACCCAGTCCCTTCGATAGGCAGAACATCACCGAGTCGAACTTCCTGGTCAACTCCGCCACGGATCGCCCCAAGGCCACGCTGGCGTTGAAAATCCGCGCCCCATCAAGGTGCACGGGCAAGCCCGCCGCGTGCGCGCGATCGACAATGTCATGGGCAATTTCGAGCGGATAGACCGAACCGCCCGCCAGGTTCGAGGTGTTTTCAAGCTCGATCAAACCGGTGCGGGCACGGTAGTCGTTTCGCGCGCGGATGTACGGCGCGATCATCGGCCACGTCAGAATGCCGTCGGCAGCTCGAATCGTGCGGGGCAGGACCCCGGAGAACGCCGTCACCATGGCCATTTCGAAGTTGTAAATGTGGCAGCGTTCTTCGCAGATCACCTCCTGGCCGTGCCGCGTCAGGACCTTGATGGCCGTCTGGTTCCCCATCGTTCCTGATACCACGTAGAGGCCCGCTTCGCGCCCGAAAATCTCGGCCGCGCGGTCTTGCAGCCGGTTGACGGTGGGATCCTCACGATAAACGTCGTCACCAACCTCAGCGTCGTGCATGGCGCGCCGCATGGCCGCGGAGGGTTTGGTGACCGTATCACTGCGCAAATCTACCACGGGTGAGGGCATGGGTTTTCATTCTCCGACAAGCATGATCCGGCAAACATTATAACTGGGACTGCAAGGCGCCGGGGAAATCGTGACCGTCCCAGTGTCCCGGCACGATTGATTTGGTTATAACAAACGCCGCGCACGAGAGGCAACTCTGCTCAGGGGGAAACAAACTCCTGGAAAATCTCGTTGGAAACGAGGCACGCCTCCCGCGACAGCCGCACCCGATCCCCTTCCACCACCAGCCCACGCTCGCCCACCAGAGACTGGAGCTTGGCCTCCCAGGGTTTTACGCGGTCAAATCCCCAGCGCTCGCGCGCTAACGCCAGATCGACACCTTCCATTTGCCGAAGCCCCAGGAAGAAAAACTCCTCGATCTGCTCTGCGGGCGCGAGGACGCGGAATTCGTCGAGGGGAGAGCCCCCCGCCGCCAGCCTCGCCAGATAGCTTCGTACGTCAACTTGATTTGCCCACCGCCGGGTGCCATCAAAAGAGTGTGCTCCGGCGCCCAGGCCCACATAGGGCTCCAGCCGCCAGTACTTCCGGTTGTGCCGGGACTCGCAGCCGGGCAGCGCGAAATTGGAAATTTCGTATTGGACATAGCCTTCGTTCGCGAGGAAGTTACGCCCCGACTCATAGGCGCCGGCCATGAATTCTTCGCCGGGCACGGCCGCAGCTTGATAACGAGTCCCGCCGTGCACGACTTCCCTCCCCAGCCGGCTTTTTTCGTCGATCTCGAAAAGGTAAAGCGACACGTGCTCAGGCCGGAGCTTCGCAGTGGTCTCCAGCGTCTGGCGAAATGAAGCCTCGGTTTGATGGGGCAGTCCGGCGATCAAATCCAGGCTGAGGTTGCTGAATCCCGCGGCGCGCGCGCGGCCCACCAGCTCGCGGCTCTCCGCCGCCGAGTGCAGACGTCCCACGGCACGAAGTTCACGGTCGTCGAACGTTTGCGCACCGATACTCAGACGGTCTACACCCAGATCACGGAGCACTCGAAGCAGAGCGGCGTCCACCGAACCCGGAGTGGTTTCCAGAGTGAATTCGAGCTCTTCACTCCACTTGAAATGCGCCCGCAAACTCCGCACCAGGAGGTCCAGGCGCCCCTCGCCCAAGAGAGCCGGCGTGCCGCCGCCGAAGTAGAGCGAGTCCGCGGGAAGGTTCAGGATCTCGCGGGGTATGGCGCGCTCCGCGTAGAACCCACCCAAACTCTCAATTTCAAGTTGGAGACTGCGCGTGTACTGATCGAAGATGCTGCTCCGTTCCACACTCGAGCTGAAATTGCAGAAGCTGCACTTGGAGGCGCAAAAGGGAACTTGAACGTAGATGCCGAGGGTTGGCATTTCGGTGGTTGGAGTGAAGACGGGCCTGCCGCGTGCAGCTCTCAGTCCGCCACAACTTTGATCCGCAGTTCGCGGCGGCGCGGGCCATCGAATTCACACAAAAAAACACCCTGCCACCGCCCCAGGATGAGCCGCCCATTCTCGACGAGCAGCGACTTCGAGTTCCCGAGCACCGCCGCCTTCAAGTGCGCATCGCAATTCCCATCGTTATGGTGATAGTCGCGGTCGCGGGGCGCCAGGAGCTTCAGAAAGTTGTCGAGATCCCGGTGCAGCCCAGGATCACTGTTTTCGTTGATGAGCAGAGCGGCGGTCGTGTGCGGTACAAAGAGGAAGCACGTGCCGCTTTGCACACTGGATTCCGTCACGACCTTCTGGATAAGTTCGGTGATGTCCTTGAACTCGACTCGGGCGTGAGTCTCCACCTGCGCGGTATGGAGCCGGGGAGGGGTTCGCGGGGTGGGAAGCACCCGGCTTGCTTCAGGTGATGCCATAAATCCTCGTATTCTTGCCGCTGTGCGCAGCAGGCGGGTGCTGGCTCAACTGCGTCTTCAGCGCGTGGCGTTGACTTTCTGCAGCGCCTCCGCCAGGGCCGGCGGGGTGGGCGGAACGACTGCCACCGGGGTAACCGTCTTCTTGACCAGTTCCGCCCTGCGCTGCACGTTCAGCCTTTCGAACAAGAAGGCAAACTTGCTCTCCAAGTCATTGCCAATCCGGCTCCGCACGCCCGCAGGAAGCTCCCAGATTTTTCTCTTAAAGGGGCCAAAAGCCTTCTTCCGAGTCTTATAAATGAACTGCTCATCCGTGTCGCCAGCCTTCTTTTCATCCGCAAAGGCCTTGCGCAGGTATTTGTAAATTTCGTCCTTGAGGTCGGAAGGAAAAGCCGGATTCTCGTAGACCAGGTTCTGGAATTCCGTGGCCAGATGCACCTCCGCCGCCTCGCATTCCGCGAACTTATGGAAAGCATCCGAGGGCAGCGTGGAGGCGCCGTGTTGCACGGCACCGGCGAGGCCATAGTGGTCGCGGGCGTGTGCCGAAAGGGCGCGCAGCGCCTCGAAATCAATGGCGACCTGGGCCCTGCTCCCATCGGGAAGGACGACGCCACCATGGGTGGTCCCGGTTTGGACGCTGATTTTGGAGAGTCCTTTCTTCTTCCCGGCTTGCTTCGAGAGGGCGGCAAGGAATCCGTCCATGTAGGTGGTCAGTTCCTCGACCGTGGAGTTCTGCTTGCCCACCTCGCCAATCTCTCCACCCAGGGAAATTGTGATCCCCGCGGGCTCCAGCGACCGCACGAAGGCCGCCAGCTTCGCGCTGGCCTCAAAATTCGCGCGCTGCTGCTCCCGCACTCCCGGCTTGCTGAGGTCAACCAGGGTGGACGTGTCGATATCGATGTTGTAGTAGCCCGCCGCAATCGACTCCTGGCAGAAATCGCGAATCCCCTGTAGTTCGGCCTCCGGGTCCTTGGCATATTTCTTGGCATTAGCCTGGTAATGGTCACCCTGGATGAAAACAGGACCTTCATATCCTTCGCGCAGCGCCGCGGCCACCATCACGGCCGCATACTCCGAAGGCTTCTGATCCGTGTAGTTACTCTCGGAGCGTGACAACTCGAAGATGCACGGCCCGGCCTTCAGGCGGAGCGCCGCCCGGAAAACCGCACGGGCCACATCGTAACTCAGGCCGCGGATGTTGAACGCCGGAACGGTGAAGCCCGAACACTCTTTTCTTCCCCGCGCTTCATAGAGGCCCTGAATGCTCGCGGGTAGAACGCCCAACTCCAGCCCCGCCCGACGGATGATCCAGCGGGCCGTGGAGCGAACTTCTTCCGTTTCCCCCAGGACAGCGTTCCACACCAGCAGATCCAGGGTTTGCGAGATGAATTTCTGCGGGTTCTTGAGGACAATGCCGCCCTGGTCGGTAAGTTCATAAACGCCATGGTCGCGGTGGATCAAATCGAGCGAGCAACGAGCATTCATGAGGGCCTCTCGGGTCGAACCCAGGGTTTTGGGCGCGATTGCTGATTATATCAGACCGCCGGGATTAGAGTTTCGCTAATGGTGCGTGGGTAAACCTTGCCGTGCCCTCTCGTGAGGCTGCGGAACGCGGCGAAACGGTTACGGCAAGCCCCCCCCACCCCTACTACGGCTGCCGATCCTTCCCCAGCGAGACGGGACGGCTGAGACTCACGTCCATCTCCGTGTAGGGGGGAAGAATCACGTCGCGTCCGTGCCGCGTCAGCAAGAAGAGTCCCGACGCGATGACCGCCGGGATCCTGCCCACGCCGGCCGTAGAAGCGTCCGTCGCCGTCGAGCTGAGCAGCTCAATGATCAGTTGTGTCGAATCGTCGGCGACCTTGGAAATTCCCCCGGTCACTGCAAGGTCCAACAGGAACCGCGCTTTCCCGGGGCTTCCGGCGTGGAATGTGCCTTCGGCATCCATTCTCAGGTGGGAGCCTCCATCGACCTCGGCGCTCGCGGCAGAAGCTGCGACGTCGGCCTCCGTGCCATTGGGCAAGGTCAACTTTGTGAACTTGAGATACAGCGAACCCGCCCGGCTCAGGCGACGGGGCGGGAGGCGTTTGGCCACCACGCCCTGGAACAGGCTGCCTTGTGGCAGCGCCACGCTCGAGCCCACCCGCACGGGCTCCAGCAGCAGGGCTTGGAAGCAATCACCCGGGCGGCTCTTGGAAGCGCTCAGGCCTTCGAGCAGAGCCACGGGCATGCGCGTCCCTTCCGCCACCGTGCAGGATGCTGGGCAGGCTCCGGAGGATTGGGGATTTTCCTCGCGGCGCGCGCCCGCGAGCGCCGCAGAGGAGACACTCTCCGGTTCCACCCGCAGCGCCAGGACCCAGGGGAGAGCGGGCTTCCCTTTTCGCAGCGTTCGCGCCGCCTCGCCCCGGCTGACGTCAACGCTGACTCCTTTGCCGGCGACCTCCGTGGCAGCGGCGTGCAGTTCCGCCCTTTGATTCAAACCCAGGAACGTCGTGCGCAACGGAACACTTGAACCATCCGGGAGCAGTACGTCGGCCGACCGGAATTCAGCGAAGCATTCATGCCTGGGCGCGAAGAGGCGAATCTGCCAGGGCCGGTCGTCGGCCACCTTCGTCTCTTTCCTTGTCCCGATCTTGTCCACTACCAACCGGACCCTACTGCCGCTTGGGAACACCTCGCGATCACGCCAATAGACGGCCCGCACCAGCTTTCCCTCCAGCGAACTTCCCGGCCCCAGCCTCGCGAGCCGGGTGCGGCCCGCCAAGCCGACCCAAATCACGGGCGAAGGTTCCCTGCTTTGTGCGCACGCGCCCAGACCCGTCGCACACCCGACAAGCACCAACGACAGAAGCTTGATGAGATGAGTTTTCAATCCGCGATTCCCCCCCTGGGCGCCAGACTCTCCACCGTCATCATATCAGTTAAGGGGCCGCCGTGAAGAGTTTGGTCAACAAGTGCGTGGGGTACCGGGAGCATACGCTTTTCCTCAGGCCATTTCGCGATGGCAGGTCTTGCTAGCCCAAGGTTCTCACCACGGAATTGGAAGGGCGGGGCTTTAGCCCCGCCGTTACAAGGCCTTCTTGATTATTCCCGTGCTTCGCGCCCCGCGCAGCTTGCGGCCGCAAGCTGCGCGGGACGAACAGAGAGCGGGAGCCGCGATTTCGGCGGGGCTGAAGCCCCGCCCTTCCGGCAGCCCCCCAAAGCGCTCCAGCGTGGTGAGAAATCTGCGCTAGTTACCCAAAGGGCATCACCGAAAACCTCTGAACGTGGTGAGAAATCAGGCATAGGTAATGCGAGCACTAAAGGGAGAACGGCGGCTGGTCAGGTTTGCGTCTTACGGTCCGGTGAGCGGGTGGCGAGCATCAATAGGAATCCCAGCAGGCCGGCGATCATCAGCGTCAAGAGGGTGCGGTCAGGCGCGAAATGCGAAAGTGCCCCGGCTACCGCGCCACCCGCGAAGCTGCCCAGAAACTGCAGCGTGTTGTAAAGGCCCAGCGCCGTTCCGTAGGCGTTCCCGGGCGAAGCTTTACTGACCAGGCTGGGAAGGATGGGCTCCAGCCCCGTGAAGCCGATGTAGAAGAGCGTGCCAGCCAGAAGCAGAGGAAGCAGCCGGTTCGGATCGAGGCCAGCGGCCGTGGGCGCAAAAAGCAAGACGGAACTCGGAATGAAAATCAAATAGGCGATGGCGGCAAGCGGCTTTGCCCAGCCGTGGTCCGCCCCCTGCGAAAAGCCGAACATGGTGATGGCGCTGATCACCATCATGGGTAGCAGCAGAAGGTAATACTGGGTCATTCTCAGGTGGTGCTGGCCCGTGGCGATGAGAGGAAAATAGAAGAAGAACGTCGCCATGAAGAAGTTCATCAGGAAGCCGCCGGCGGCGTAGGCGAGCAGGGGCGGATGCGCGAAAACTTCGGACATGGGCGTGGGCGCCTTGGCTTGGGGAGGCTCATCCTTCAGGTAGCGCATCAGCAGGAAATCCGTCGTGAAACCCAGGAATCCGGTAAGCCAAAACAGGAAAGCTGTGCCAAAGATCCCGGCCAGGATGGGTCCGCCGACCACTCCCAGGGCAAAGGCCAAGCCGATGGGGATCCCCAGCACCGCCATGGCGGTCGAGCGGCGCTCGGGCTCGATGTAATCGGCCACGGTAGCAAAGGCGACGGAGACGATCGCGCCGCAGCCCTGTACCAGCCGCCCGAAAATCAGCTCCCAGATTTGCCAGGAAGGGGGGAACAGATGGGGCAAGCCGCAGAGAAATGATCCCAGGCTGAACAGCGTCATGCCCAGCATCAGCACCTTGCGGCGGCCGATGCGGTCGGAAAGCCTGCCCAACGGAATCTGCAGGATGGCCATGGTCAAGCCGTAGGCGCCGAAGGCGAAACCCACCAGGAATCGGGACGTGGTGAATTGCAGCCCATAGAGTGTGAAGACCGGCAGAACCAGGAACAGCCCCAGCATGCGCAGTCCCACAACGCTCGCGAGGGCCAATAGCATTTTCTTTTGTGTGGAGGTAAATGCGAGGCGGCGGCTGAGGGTGGTGGCCATGCGAGGGGAGTCTTTTGTCCGAGGTCCGCAGCCCGAGGTTGAGGTCTACGGCGGTTAGACTACGAACCCGCTTTCCCTAGTTTCGCAGCCCTTGCGCGACATGCACCAGGGCTTGCATTTTGGCGATAGCCTCGTCCACGGTGCGGGTCTTGAGGCCGCAATCGGGATCGACCCAAATGGCTTCCTTGGGCAAGGTCTCAAGCGCCTGCCGCAGCCGCTGCTCAACCAGCGATTCTGCCTCGACCAGGTGCGAGTGGACGTCCACCACGCCAAAGCTAATGTCCTTCGTATAGGGCTGCTTCTTGAACAGCGCCAGCATGTCCAGGCCACTGTTGGACATCTCGAGGTCGAAGTTATCCACCGGCAACTTGAGCATTTCCGGATAAATGTGCTCAAACGCGCCGTAGCAGATGTGCGTAACAAAGTACGCCGCGAGCCCGTCCGTCACGACGTGCATGGCCTCAATCGCTACCGGCAACTCCTCCGGCCGCACGGAGACGGCAGGCTCATCAATCTGGATGATCTTGGCGCCGGCCTGGATAAGCGCTTCCACTTCCTTGCGGATTTCGCGTGCCAAGGCCAGCGTGGCTGCGCGCCGGTCGGGGTAGGATTCGATAAAGGACCAATCCATCACCGTATAGGCCCCGGTCAGCATGCCCTTGACGGGCTTGCGTGTAAGGCTCTGCGCGTACTTCCACCAATCGACCGTAATCGGCCCCTTCCAGCGTACTTCACGGTTGATGATGGGCTTGTGGTAGTAACGGTTGCCATAGGAGCGCACCAAGCCGCCGATCTCGAAGCCCTCCAGATTCTCAGCGAAGTAAGCGACCATGTCACCGCGATACATTTCGCCGTCCACGAGCACATCGACGCCCAGTTTTTCCTGCTGGCGAATCCAGAACTCCGTCGCCTGGCGCTCGACCCTCTCCAGGTCAGCGCGGCTGATCAACTTCCTGGCGAAGTCTCGACGCGCCTTCATCAGGAAATCGGGCTTGGGAAAACTCCCCACCGAGGTGGTCGGGAACAGGGGCAACTCGATACCCAGTTGTTCGAGCTTGGCTCGGCTCATGCAGCACTCCCGAGAAAGGTTTTCTTGATGGCCACCAGATGGTGCAACTTTTGTTGGGCGCGATCGCGCGGCAGGTACTCCAGGCCACAAGAGGGAGTCAGCCAGGCGCGGCCGGACTTCGCCCCCGTGGCAATCTTCTCAAGTTGCCGGACAACGCGCGCGGGGTCTTCCAGGCGCGTATTGCGCCCATCGATCAAGCCCAGGCCCAGCGTTTTGGCCGTGCCGCGCGTAGCCACGGTCTCCACCAGGTGCGGGCTGTAGGTGAAGTCCAGCACCAACAGATCCACGGGCAACGTCTGCAGCCGGTCGTAAATGGGCGCCGGGTCGCCAAAGTAAACGGCCAGCGCCAACTGCGCTGAACCTTTGCGCGCGGCGAGCGCCTGCAAACTCCGCTCGACCATGGAAAAGTCTCCGGGCTGTTTGAGCAGCGAGGGCTCATCCACCTGGATCCAACCAGCTCCGGCGGCGGCCAGCGCGCCGACTTCCTCGGCGAGCGCCGCCGTGTAGGCCTCCAGCACTTTCGCGAATCCGCCCGCACCGCCGCTTTCTTCCATGGAATGACGCGCCAGCGTGTACGGACCGGTCAGCACCATTTTCACCGGCTGAGACGACCGGGCCTGAGCGAACTTGAATTCGTCCAGCAGCAGAGGCTTCGTGCGCTGGGGCCGAGCCTGCACAATGGGCTGCCGGAAATAGGTGTTCGTGTCGAAGAATCGCAGGAGTCCGTTGATGCGCACGCCCGCGAGCTTTCCCGTCAGATGCGAGATGGGATCGTACCAGCGAATCAGGCCGTCGGTAACCACGTCGAGCCCGGCGGCGGACTGTTCCGCGAGCGCCTGTTCGGTCAAGCGGTCTTCGGCGGCGCGCACGTCGGCATCATCTTTTTCGCCCTTATCGCGCTGGGTGATGGTCCGGCGCAGGAGCTGCTGCTCAGTGTCGTCTCCAATGCGCGGGTAGCTGCTGTGATTGGCGAGGAGCAATTCCATGTGAGATTCGGTTCTCCCTGTCAAGCTGGATTACAGCCGTTCCGTTCCGGGTGTATCGCCGGTTGCGAGTTGCCCGCAGTCAGTTGTCCCAAACCGGCAGTTCACCGCCCGCCTGGTGTGTGGTTGCGAATCGTATGAAAAGGTGTGTGCAGCGCCCTAACTAACCAAACCTAACACTCGACCCTGGCAAACAGCCCACTGCCCAATGCACGGTGTCTGCTTCCCACCCGTGACTTCTTCACAGCTCCACAAATTCCGCTTGCACATGCCGCGGCAGCAGCCCGTTTTGGTAGCCGCGATCGAGGAGGGCCTGCACCGCCTGACGGCCCCGCTCGCCATAGTCGAGCGTCCATTCATTCACGTACATGGCCACAAACCGGTCGGCCGTGGGCGTATCCAGCCCACGCGCGAACTGCGCAGCATAATTCAGGGCTTCTTCACGATGATCCAGGGAGTACTGAATGCTTTCCTTCAGCAGTTTCGCCACGGCGCACAAGGTATGGCGGTCCAGCGAGCGTTGGATGACATTCCCACCCAACGGCAACGGCAAGCCTGTTTCCTGATGCCACCACTCACCGAGGTCCAAAATCTTCATCAGGCCGGATTCCGAGTAGGTCAATTGGCCTTCGTGGATGACCACACCGGCGTCCACCGTGCCCCGCGTGACGGCCTCCAGCACCTCATCGAAAGGCGTGAAAACAGGCTCGAAGTCGCGCTCATGGAGTTGCAGCACCAGGTACGCCGTCGTCATCTTTCCTGGCACCGCCACACGCTTACCGCGCAATCCTTCCGGCCCCAAGGGGCCGCGTGCTACCACCAAGGGCCCATAGCGCTCGCCAAAACTCGCGCCGGAGGGAAGCAGTAAGTAGCGGTCAGCGAGATACGGATAAGCGTGAAAGGATATCGCGGTGATATCGTAAACACCCTTCAGCGCTTTCTGGTTCAACGATTCGATGTCCTCGAGAACGTGCGAGAAGACCAGGTCGCCAGTCCCCAGTTTCCTGGTCGCCAACCCATAGAACATGAAAGCGTCGTCGGAGTCCGGGCTGTGAGCGAGCTTGAGCTCGACCACGTGAGGTTTAGGCATGACGGCCTTCTGGGCAAAAGATGCCATGGTTGAACTTAGTCCCTGGTTCTCCGAGGAGGCGGATGAAGAATTATAGCACAGGAGTTGTATGGCCACAACGGGGCCGGGAGACCATATTCGAAACGTGTATATTATTGTTCTTGTACGCTTTACATATTATTAATATAGGGAAGCACACACTCTTGCCCACCCCCTGTGGCCCGGAGGCCCCGCCCTTTTAATCCGTGGTGACAAGTTCGGGTCAGCTCCCGCAGACTCAACGAACCATTTCTTCAGGGCGCAGCAGGCGGCGCCTGGGCTCCGAGGCGCAGGCGAATGGCGCGCTTGGCACGCAGGGCCTCCGCCGTCACGTCGCCGTCGGGATCATGCCCGAGCCGGTCGAGCGGCTCCAGACTGCTTTGATCGCCGCTGTACATCAGCACCGCGCACAGCCGCTTCCTCACGCCGGCGTCCTGGCTCTCGAGGTAGGGGTAGAGCTTGGGGAGGAAGGAGGGATCCCGCGCCAGTTCAGTCAGGTAAGAACGGGCCACGTCGCCACGAGTTTTGGAACCGAGATCGCTTGCCATGGAGCTTAGGTAGTCCTGCTTGCCGAGGGCGGTGAGGGCGAATTCCATGGCCAGTTTCACCTCGGCGTCTTTCTCGACGCTGAGGGCTTTCTGCAGTTCGCCCTGACTCGGGGGGTCGGCGGCGCGCGCCAGCCCTTCCGCCGCCGCCTGGCGGATCTCCTTGTTCTCGTTCCAAAGCGCCTTGGTAAACAGCGGCACGGAAACTCTATCACCCAGATAGGCCAATCCCTGGACGGCCCCGACTTTGTCTTTTGGATCGGCCGCGTTTTCGAAAATCGATTGCAACTTGGGCAGGGCCTCGTTCGTCCGCAGGATGCCGATGGTGACGCAGGCGTCGTGCTTCACGTCCTTGTTGGGTGAGTCAAGCAGATCGACCAGTTGGGGGCCGGCAGTCCGGTCCTTGATCTTGGCCAGAGCATTGAGCGCCTCCCGCGCCAGGTCCGCGTCGGAGGAGTGCGCGGCGGTGATCAGATCCGGCAGGGCGGGCGCCGCCAGCAGTGTACCCAGCCCCTTGGCGGCTTCCCGCGCCGCCTGGATTGAACGGGTGTCCTTAAGCGTCGCGGCGAGCGCCGTCGTGACCGCCGGGTCCACCGTTACACCCGGATCAATCCTGGTGTTGTCCACTTCGAAATGACCCCGGACGCGCTGCACGTTTTTCTTCATAAACCGCGTCAGGCCCGAATTCGGCGTGGCGCCGGAATAGTGGCCCACCAGCGACTGCACGGCCAGCACGCGCAGGTCGCCGTCCTGGTCCTTCGTAGCCTGCATGAGGGGCGGCAGAACCTCCGCCTGGTGGAACTGACCGAGCGCCAGCACCACTTCACGCCGGACTTTGGCGCTGGGGTCGGAAAGCGCTGCGCCCAAGGCGGGGATGGTAGACGGGTTTGCGTCCCTGCCCAAATCATGCGCCGCCTTGGCACGCACGCCGTCGCTGTGGCCTTCTTTCAGGAGGATGACCGACGAGTTGTTTTCAGGCTTGGGTGGCTTGGATGCCTGTCCCCGCAGCGCCGGGACGCTCCCGGAAGTTAGGGCCAGAAGGAACAGGCCCGTGAACCAGCAAGAGTGCTTCATGTTTCCCCTCACGACTTGAGAAGCTGCGGAAAAACCGCCAATGCTGTCATCCTGAGCGCAGCGAAGGACCTCGGCAGTTGGTTCGCGCTCGCAGAAAAGTGAACTGCTGAGGTTCTTCGCTTCGCTCAGAATGACAGCGAACGGGCTCAGGATGACAGCGAAGGTCCCACTACTTTCCGATGCGGGTAATACTGAACTTGGTTTTCCCCGCGCTGTCGTCGCGGAAGACGGTGATGTTGGTCAGGCCGGCCGATCCCACCAGTTGCAACACCGCCTTGCCTTCGCTTTGCTGCACGGTCAGGCTCGAGCCCAGCCTGTCCTTGTAGAAGCTCACAACTTTATCCACCGCATCGTCGGTAACATACTGCTGGACCTTGACAACGCCTGCACCCATCGACATGTCACCACCGGCTTCCGTAGGTGTGGC
Source organism: uncultured Acidobacteriota bacterium (assembly GCA_963722555.1). GTDB lineage: Bacteria > Acidobacteriota > Terriglobia > UBA7540 > UBA7540 > Bog-366. The sequence continues at coordinate 2,492,536 of CAVRNQ010000007.1, read as the reverse complement.
GCCGGGATAGATGGGTACATCCATATTGACGGCTTCGGTGGTGGGTTTGGCCCCGGGCTCGGTGCGAACTTCCCGCGTCCCCGCCTCCGTGGGAAACGTGATGTGGGCCTCCTTCTTGAACTCGTTCACCTTTTGTTTGGCTCGATAAATAAAGTACACGCATCCCCCCACAATCAGCAGGCTGAAGAAGATGAGCACGGCCAGCACAGCGAGAATGATTTTGAGCACGGGGCTGCCGGATTTCGCTGCCGCGGCCACAGGCGCCGGGGCAGCCGCCGCGGGAGCCACGCCGGGGGACGGGGTGGTTGGGGGCGCTGGAGTTGCCGCCGCCGGGGGTTGGGCAGCACGTGCCGCGGGAGCAGCCGCAGTTGCCCCGCAGTTTGTGCAGAAAGTCATCCCTTCTCCCATCGGGGTGCCGCACTTCGTACAGAACTGAGCCATAGGATGTTCCTCCTCGCAGGATTCACGCTCACCGGCAGCCGCGGGCAAGACCGCTGCCGCCTGAGGCGCCGAGCGTCAGGCTGGTTTACGCCCGAGAAATGCTTTCCGGGTAATGCGCGGAGCATAGCACTTTTCGCCGCCGGAGTCGAGGTGGGCCGAGTGGGGGGCCAAGCGGGGGTGGTGGTATCATTTGCGAGACGCGGGCGCTCCCAGGTGCAGTCATTCCCGCGAAAGCGGGAATCTACTCCGCAAGCCATTGGAAATGCGTCGCCGACGGACTGGATTCCCGCTTTCGCGGGAATGACTGGTGTTTCGAAAGGGATTCCATTCCAAATGGCACCAGCACCCAAGTGGGGGTAGTGACGCATTTTGCCCTTCAGTTGATCATGGCCATCGACTGTGGCGAGGGGGGACCAGGTAGTGTGCCCTGCAAGGGCACAAGATAGTAGCCGGGGGCAACGCCCCCGGAAAACGCCCCCACGAGGTCCGACCCTGAAAGGGTCGAATCTGGGTGGCGTCACGCCCGTCTTATGTTCTGCGGCCCAGGGTCGTGCGACCCCTTCAGGGTCGGGGGAACGAGCGTCGCGCTTTCCGGGGGCGTTGCCCCCGGCTACTCTATCGATCCCCTGCGGGGATCAGACACGCAGCCATTTTCGTCAAAATGAGTCACTACCCGAGGTGGGCCGAGTGGGAGACGCTCGCCACGAGAACTTTGGTTGCTGCAATGCCCGCCTTGCGATAACTTATAGGTAATCGCAGGGACGAGGGAGTCCTCCCCACCGTGGGGAGGGATGCCGCGCATTCTTATGCTAAAAGAAACCCCGGAATTGGCGACAGTATCCCCTCCCGGGAAACCGGGCAAAACCACGCGCTCACGGGACGCCGAACACGACCTCTTGAAGGAGATCCCCTCACCCTCCCGGCGCTTATGGTTCGGCCTGTGCGTTACACTCGCCATCTTCATCATCTTTGCTTCCTACACCATCCACGAAATCCGTTGGCTGCAGGACTTCCAGGTCAACGTGGTGCAGAAGAACCGCAAGGCCTCGCTGCAGCTCTTGGGCTTGCAGGACGATACCTACCAGCTCGCTGTGTCGCTTCGCGACATGACCCTTCCGGAGAGCCGTTACCCGATCTTCTACTGGAAAGGCAAATTTTCGGGGCTGCATGAAGACATGAACAAGCGGCTGGCTCTGGAGGCGCAATACGCCGCGAACACTCCTGCCGGTGATGAGCTGCGGCGGCAACTGCGCGACATCCTCGACAACTTCTGGCTTCTCGCCGACGAAGCCTTCAATCTGGCGGACCAGGGCCACGAGGATTCCGCGCGCTACCTCATCCGCTCCCAGCTCGAAGAGCAGCGCGAAACGATTTCCCGTGTGGTCTCGCAATTGCTCAACCTGAATGACCAGGCGCAACAAGAGGCCGGCCAGCGCGTCAGCCTGGTCTACGGCCAAGTCTCGAAGGACATCCTGCTGCTGATTGCGGTGCTCTTCCTGGTGGCGCTGGGGACGGGGCTCTACACCCTGCAAGCCAACCGCAAGACCTTCGAGCGCCTGCACCACCTGGCGGAAAGACTGCAAGCGCAGTCTGAGCAACTGCGCATGCTTTCCTGGAAACTGATCGAAGTCCAGGAACAAACCCTGCGCCATGTGGCGCGCGATCTCCACGACCATTTCGGGCAGATCCTCACGGCCATCGGCGTCATGCTGGGACGGGCCGGGCAGAAAGCTCTGGACAGGGACCCCGTCTTCGTCCAGGATGTTGAAGCCGTCAAGAAAATTGTGGCAGACACCTTGCAGAGCGTCCGGGACGAGTCCCAGATCTTTCGCCCCGCCATCCTGGACGACTTCGGCCTGCAACAAACGCTGGAATGGTTTGTGGAACAATTCGCGCGCCAGACGGGCGTCCAGGTGCACTACCGAGGAAAGCTCTCCGACGGCTTCTTCCCTCCCGAGGCGGCCATCCATGTCTATCGCATCGTGCAGGAAGCGTTGAACAACGTGGCGCGCCATTCCGGGGCGCGGGAAGCCTGGGTAATCCTGGAAGAGAAGGAAGACCAACTGAACCTGGAAATCCGCGATAATGGCGCCGGCTTCGAGATCGGTGCGGAAGTCAAAAGGGCGGCAGGTCAAGGCATTGGGCTGATGGGAATGCGCGAGCGCGCCGAGCACCTGAACGGCTCCTTCGCCATCCGCTCGGCGCCCCAAAAGGGCACGACGGTCAGCGTGCGCGTTCCGCACCCCCGGCCCGCCCTGCACCCCATTTCCGAGGAAGCGAGTTAAACCGTGGCTGCCAACGAACCTGAAAAGAAAATTCGAGTCTTGCTGGCCGAAGATCACACCCTGGTCCGGCAGGGGTTCCGCCGCATCCTGGAAGACGATCCCAAGGTCACCGTGGTGGGAGAGGCACGCACCGGCCTGGAAGCGATTGAGCAGTGCCGGACGCTCCGGCCCGATGTCGTCGTCATGGACCTTTCCATGCCCGACCTCGGTGGCCTGGAGGCAACGGCGGAAATCCTCAAGGCCGATCCGGGAGTCAAAATCCTTATCCTCAGCATGTACTCGAATGATGCCTACATCCGCAAAGCCTTCGAACTCGGCGCCAAGGGTTACATGCTGAAGAATGCGCTGGAGTTGGACCTGAACCGCGCCGTGAAAGCGCTGGCCGAGGGCGAAGCCTATTTCAGCCCGGCCATCTCCCACATCGTTCTGGAAAGCATGAAGGCCGGATCTTTCCGGGATTCCACGCAAGAACCCTACGAACGCCTCACCCTCCGCGAAAAGGAAGTCCTGCAACTCATCGCGCAAGGGAAATCCAACAAGGAAATTGCCGTTCTCTTGAACATCAGCGTCAATACCGTGGCCGTGCACCGCGCCCGCCTCATGGAAACCCTCGGCCTTCACCGCACCGCCGAACTGGTGCTCTACGCCGTGAAGAAGGGTTTGGTCCAACCCGAGTAACGCCGCCCGCGTCGCAGTGGTAGCCACGACGAGCGCTCTCCTCGTCGTGGGCTTTCATCCGCCGAATTATCCTCGATACGAGCTGGTAGCCACGACGAGCGCTCTTCTCGTCGTGGGCTTTCATCCGCCGAATTATCCTCGATACGACTCCGGCAGCAGCACGTAGTCAATCTGAACCGGGCAGGCCGCTCGCACCGACTCCTCCAAGCTGAAATTCTGATAACTCGACCACCGCCAATCCTCCGGCCTGTCCACCAGTCCTCGACGCACCGGGTTGAAATGCATATACGTCAGCCGATCGTTGAACTCCTTGGCGTGGCGCACAAAGCGGTCCCAAAACTGGTGCTGCCAAAGGGAGCCCTTCGTGTCCCGTTGGCGGTTCAGGCGGCGTGAAGAGGCGTACTTGATGTCCTGGACGAGGCGGGAGATGCTCAGCGGATAGCGCGGCCAGAAGAGCGCATGCCAATGGTCGGCCATGAGGACGTATCCGCACAGCAGGAAGCCCAACCGGTGCCGCGATTCCTCGAAGCTTTCGAGGATCAAAGCATATTCCGCAATGGTGAACGGTGTGACCGACCGGCGAAGATTCACCGTAACGAAAAAAATGCGATCGGCAGCGCGCAGACGATGAACTCGCGACATGCGGCAGAGGATGTCAAAACAAAGAGCCCACGACGAGAAGAACGCTCGTCGTGGCTACCAACTAGACAACTCCAGATGGCACTAAAGTGCCATTTGGGTCGGCACAGTATGCCGACAAATCGGCATATTCGGGCCATTGCGCGATTCTATGAAGCTGCTAGTGTTACATGTGGGATAGCCCCCGTTCAATGTGGCCACGCACCAGACGAGCAAGTTTGAACATTGAAACTGGAATGAGCTGGGCGGACCAAATAAGGAGGACTTGTGAAAAAGACTTTCGCACTATGTCTGCTTTGTCTTGCGCTCGGGATCGGTAACGCCTGGGCAGGCGTTATTGGTACTACCAACCCGGCTCAGTTCAACGACCTGGTCGATTGGTGTGTTCAGTACGGTTGCAGCGGACAACAACTGGCGACGCCGCAGCCTTGGAGTTCGGCTGGCGGCAACACCGGCCTGGTCGGACTCGTCGGAACCCAACAGGGGTTTTTTGTGCTTCAGCAGGATTCCAATTGGAACGGCAACTTTGCTGACAATATGGGCCTGATCTATAATGGCAATGCCTACGGCAACACACCGACAGACATCGCCGCCACCTTCGATCAGGGCCTCTATGGAGCCGGCGCCTGGATTCAGGCCAACTATTTTGGTCCGTTTACGGCCTCGATTGAGCTGTTCGATTCGAGCTATCAATCCCTGGGCACATTCACCACGTCCGGCACCTCTGCTCACAATCCCGGCACCGCGTTGTTCATCGGCGGCTACATTTACACCCCGGACGTGTGGGCTGTGCAGTTCGACGCGACGGGGACCGGCACCAACGAGCCCGACTTCGCGATCGGGACCATGGGTCTACAGACGACGGTTACACCGGAGCCGACCACGCTGCTTCTGATGGGCACCCTGCTCGGATTGCATGGTATCGTCCGCCGTCGGATGGCACGTAAGCACAAGGAGGTGCTCTAATGATTTTGCGTAAACTGTTTCTGACATTTGCGGCAGGTCTGCTGCTTGCCGGTCAACTCGGTTGGGCCCAGTCGTCCGTCCGGCTGACGGCAGCGGATATTCATGCGCTTGCCAGTAAGGCGGCGCAAACCGGGAAACCGCTTCCTGTGGTCCCCGAGAGCGCGAACCCCCTCGGGAACTACCGTCCGCACGTCTGGGTGGCCCGCCAGTTGGCGAAGCCACAGGGCGTCGGCCTGCCGGGGTTCTGCAACGCCCCATGGGGCTCTTACTACATTTTCTGCCCGAACGGCCTGCAAACCGCTTACTCGACGAGCAAGATCGTGGGTGGGGGCGGCGGAGGCGGCATCGTCATCGGCATCGTCGATGCGTTCCATTACGCCGGGGCCGAGGCCGATCTGAATAGTTTTAGTGCCACAATGGGTCTGCCCGCGTGCACGATTGCCAGCGGTTGTTTCACCCAAATTAACCAGGATGGTGGAGCGCCTCGCGCGCCCGCCGATTCTGGCTGGGAGATCGAAACCATGCTCGATCTCGAGTATGCGCACGCCATGGCTCCCAACGCGAAGCTCGTGCTGGTGGAATCAGACGACAATTACCTCGACAATATGGGGATCGCTGTTACAACCGCGGTTGGGCTGGCGGACGTGGTCTCCAATAGCTACGGCACGAGCGAATTTGGCGACGAGACCAGCCTCGACTACCTCTACAACGTGAACAAGCCGCTCCTCTTCTCGTCGGGCGATGCTGGCGCGCCCTCGATCTATCCTTGCACATCTCCGTATGTCACGTGCGTGGGCGGGACAACTCTGACCGTCAACGCTTCCCTCCAACGGACGAGTGAGACCGGTTGGTCGGGCAGCGGCGGCGGGTGCAGCACGGTCGAGCCTTCCCAAGGCTACCAGGATGCTAACGGCGTCACGCTGTGCGACCCCTGGCGCGCCACGCCCGATATCGCTGCTGACGGAGACCCTAACACGGGAGCTGCGGTGCTCGACAGCGGCAACGGCGGGTGGTACGTGGTCGGCGGGACCAGCTTGTCCACTCCGCTTATGGCGGGTATTCTCGCGGACATCGACGCGGCTCGCGTCAGCTTCGGGAAAGCCAAGTTCGGTGGCTCGTACGCCGGAATCTTTCTGGACCTGGAGCTGTACGACGCTTTCAAGGCCAACTTCCCATATTTCTACTACGACGTGACGTCGGGCAGCAACGGCTACCCAGCGGGAACCGGCTTTGACCTGGTCACGGGCATGGGTGTCTCGAAGGCCCCGGCCATGGCGAACCGGTTCTTCGGTCTTCCCTGAAGCGCGAACCGGCTACTGGATTACTGAATCTGTTCGATGAATGATCTGCACTCTGCCCCACCCAAGCTCTGCTTGGGTGGGGATTCTTTTTTTGGTGCAGCGGGTAGCCACGACGAGCGCTCTCCTCGTCGTGGGCTCTTCCATTTCCCACCCTGACGAACCCACGGCAAATCTGAAAAACGGATTTGCCGTGGCTACCATTTTCTCTGCGCTCAAGACCCGCCGCCCGCGAAGCGGGTAGCCACGACGAGCGCTCTCCTCGTCGTGGGCTTGTCCGTTTCCCACCCTGACGAACCCACGGCAAATCTGAAAAACAGATTTGCCGTGGCTACCACTGCCAACTAACGATACAAAACGCAGGCTGATGCACGCGTGGGGCCTTTCGTGGGACGCATACATGAAAGACAATGTATGCGCCACCCGCGATCGGCAGCGCGCAGACGATGAACTCGCGACATGCGGAAGAAGATACCAAAACAAAAAGCCCACGACGAGAAGAACGCTCGTCGTGGCTACCAGCTCAGGAAATCATTCTAGGCTCCGAGCCTGGTTTATTTGTCTTGACAAAGGTATCATTGTGATATAGACTAGCACGGTGTTGGATGTAGAGTACTGCTATGTCCCTGCGTAAGTCCCCCACCTTAACGCCCGCTCGGTTGGCCGCTAACCGCCGCAACGCCCGGAAGTCCACCGGGCCGCGCACAGCGCGGGGGAAAGGCTGGTCGCGGCTGAACAGCCTGCGGAGCGGAGCGCGTTCGAGCCTCTACCATGGCCTATGGCGCGCCATGTGTGACGCGCCGCCCTGCCAGATGGCGAGTACGGCGCGCGCCACCCTTACCCCCCAGCTTGCCTCCCACCCCCTGTTTGCCGAGGCAGTTGATATGTTTGTGAAGGCGGAAATCGCGGTCGTGGAGGAGAGCCGATGGCACCGCAAGGCGACGGAGTTCCGCAGAAGAAAAAGATGTTAAACATGTACGAACAAAGCCTGAATGTCCTTTAGAATCAACAATGGACCTGGAACCTCCGGCTATGTTATTGACGGATAACGACTTACATAAACAACGATAAAGGCTATTGATTCAGCATGTTATGGAAAAGAACCGGTTTACCTGCTTTGTTTCCGACGATTTTGCTGACGGATAAGGGCTTATCGTGATCAATCGTGACCGCCTGGGGGTTCAAAGGGTCATGCATGGGGAAGGGATCGGCGGAGAGCGCCCCTTCGGGAAGCAGCGGGTTGCGTGAGAAGACGGGGCGAGGGAGAGGTTCGCTACTTGATCCCCAGCACTTCTCGCCGGCCGGAGCGCGTCAGGAAGGTCTTAACGTTACCGCCGGGGAAGAGTCGTTCCATCTCGCGGTTCGTCAGGGCGGGATAGGGATAGGGTTTCTGCATGCTGCTGTCGGATCCGAGCACCGTCAGGCTTTCGAACCACCAGCGCGCCTCGGCGCCCGCCGCAAGCTGCGGTTCGCGCAGGATACAGAAGAGCACCCCGCCCGGCTGCAGGCAGGAGTGAAAGCGCTCCAGCAACAACGGCAGCGCCTCATGGGGAAGCAAGTCCAGCAGACCCCAGCAGCAGATGGCGGAAAGCGACTCGGGGGGGATGGCCGGGAGCTGCGCCAGGAAATCCGCGCTCAGGAAAACTGGCTTCTTCCCCTGGCGGGACCAGAAAACTGCATCGTTCTGCTGCACGGGAGTTATCAGGTCCGCAACGTAAAGCTTAACCCCACGCGACAACAGGACGTGCAATGTGGGTTGCTGGACGGGGCCACACTCCAAGATGTGGGGGTGGCGGTCATGCACAAGGTGTTGCCAGAGCCACTGCAGGCCGTGACTGAGCCCCGGCGGGGCGAGGGAATTGCGGGGGGTGTCTTCCCGGCTGTGGGTTAGCGCCATGGCAAGCCGCCGGCTTCGGCCGGACCTGCCCCTTTCCAGTCCGGGGCAAGGCAGCGGCAAAACGGGGCGTGTGGTTCGCGCCCTCTGGGGCTTGCCCGTGTCTGCGGCCGAAAGCGTGATTCCTAGAGGCCGGGCTTCAAGGTGTCGGGAGCCGCCGTACTGCGCGAGTTCTCAGGCTCCCCTTCGCGCGTGATGTCAATACTGCCCTTGAAGTAAGCGCCCTCTTCAATGGCCACCGAAGCAGCCTGCAGATCCCCCACCACGTGTCCCGTGCGGCGGATCTCAATCTTCTCGCGAGCTGCGAGGTTGCCGGTCACCGAGCCCAGAACCACGACTTGCCGGGCCCGGACTTCCGCCTTGACGTGGCCCTCGGTGCCAACCGTCAAGCAATGGTCATCGAGCGTGATGTTCCCTTGGAATTGCCCTTCAATCAGCAAATCCTCATTGGCGGATAATTGCCCTTGTGCCACCACCGTGCGGCCAAGGAGCGTGCGCGGGGTCCCGGGCGCCGTTGGAGTCATCACCTTCGGTGTCAATTCACTCATAACAGGTTCCACTTCTGGAGGCGCCAGCGGAGCCTCTTGCGGGCTCACGCTGAGGGGCGGCACCACCGGCCGAGTTTTCTTTTCCCACCACATCGGAGACTCAATCCGAAGTCGCCGGCCGATAACTGATGCCCTTACTGACACCGGCAGCTTCTCGCAGGGCCAAATTTTACCTTTTCTGCGCGCAGAGTTCAATCTTTCATCTGCGGCGGGAGACGCAACCGCCCCCTGGCCCCCTCCTGATCAAGGAGAGGAATTACCGTTCAGCCTGATAGACGATTTTCCCGCCCACGATCGTCATGACCACGCGTGCGTCCTTGATTTTCGCGGGCGGAATGGTAAAGAGGTCGTCCGAAAACACCACGACGTCGCCCAGTTTCCCCGGCGCGATACTTCCCTTCTCGTTTTCCTCGAAGGCCGCAAAGGCGGAGCCCTGCGTGTAGGCGCGCAGAGTTTCTTCTACGGTAAGGCGTTGCTCGGGAAACCAGCCCTCCGGGTGCTTGCCGTCGAGCGTCGAGCGCGTGACCGCGGCGTAGATGCCCAGAATCGGGCTGAGGGGCGCCACGGGCCAGTCGGAGCCAAACGCCAGGGGCGCGCCGGCATCGAGCATCGACCGCCACGCGTAACTCCACCGCGCGCGCTCGTGCCCCAGGCGCTTTTCGGCCCAGCGGCCGTCGTCGACGGCGTGATAGGGCTGCATGCTGGCGACGATGCCCAACTTCCCGAAGCGCGCGAAATCCTGCTCGCGCAGGTGCTGAGCGTGCTCCACGCGGAAGCGGTGGGCGGGCGCCTGCCCGGCCCCCAGCCGCGCGTACAAGTCGAGGATTTCCGCAATGGCGCGATCGCCGATGGCGTGAATGCAGAGTTGAATTTGCGCCCGGTCGGCCCCGCGCGCAAGGACCTCCATCTTCGCGGGTGGGGTCATCAGCGCCAGTGGGATGCCGCGGTTGGCGGGATCGTCCGCAAAGGGCTCGTACATCCAGGCCGTGGCAGAGCCGAGCGAGCCATCTGCGAAGGCCTTTACCGCGCCCAGCTTGATGAAGTCGTCACCCATGCCGTGGGCGAGGCCCGCGTCGCGCAACTTCTCCCAGCGCGTAATGGGGACGATTTCGTAAAAGCGGCAGGTGAGCCAGCCTTCCAGCTCCGCGCGCCGCAGGAGCTGGATCTCGCCCGTGAAGCTCCCGTTCCAGGAGTCTTCATCGACCGTGATGGACTGAACCGAGGTCAACCCCACCCGCGCCGCTTCGCCCAGCGCGGCGCGGAAGGCTTCCGTCATCTCGGCTTCGGTGGGGGGCGGAATAACCTTGGCCATCAAATCCTGCGCGGCATCTTTGAGCACTCCCGTGGGCTCGCCCGTCTGCGGGTCGCGCACCAGGATGCCGCCTACCGGGTCCGGCGTGTTACGCGTGACCCCGGCCAGCTTCAGAGCCAGCGAGTTCACCAGCGCGGCATGTCCGTCGTAGCGGCTGAGGAAGACCGGGTTTCTGGCGGTCACGGCGTCGATCATGGCGCGCGTCGGCAGTTTGGCCCCCGCCCAGGCCTGCTCATCCCAATCCCCGCCCAGAAGCCAGCGGCCCGGCGCGAGCGTCTTCGCCTTTTCACCGATGCGGCGAATGAATTCTTCCTCGCTGCGCGCATCCTTCAGGTCAATCTCCAGGAGCTGGAAGCCCCCGCCGATAAAGTGCGCGTGGCTGTCAATCAGCCCCGGCGCAGCCAGCCTGCCCTGCAGGTCAACGACTTTGGTGTTGGGGCCGACATACGCTTGCATCTCGGTGTCGCTCCCCACCGCCAGGATGCGGCCGTTCGCAATCGCCACGGCCTCGGCGAATTCAGCCGGCGCGGGTTTGAAGCCCGGCCCGGACGCCGGCTCGCCCGTCCAGATTTTTCCATGCATCAGAACCAAATCCGCACCCCGCAGAGTCTCGCGGTCCCGCCCTGCGGCTGGCCCGACCGAGGGATGGCTTCCCTCGCCCTTTGCCGGCGATGACATAAACAGCCCCACCACTATGATGAAGATTACGTTTCGCAAGAACATTTATTTCTCCGGCCGGCATTATTCCGGATTCAGCCGCGGAAGGCAACCCGGAATGGGTGATCGGGTGAATGCGTAACTATACGGGCTGCGGGAAAACTCGTTGGCGCTGTCATTCTGAGGAGGTTGCCGCGGCGACCGACGAAGAATCTCGCATTGCCATGAAAATACACAGAGCGAGATTCTTCGCGGGGTTTATCCTGAGCGGGCAGGGCGAGATTCTTCGCTTCGCTCAGAATGACAGGGCTAAGGACTCAGAATGACAACGAAGGGCGCAGAATGGCCGCATGGATTAAGCGGAGTCGGGGGTGGCCGGCGCCGGGCTCCCCAACACCACCCCAACTTCCACGCCCCGGTTCACATTCAGGATCTTCGCCGCAGACCCCCGGTTGGTGCAGATTTCGATGTAACCGGAACTTCCTACAATCGCGAAAACTTCCGCGGGCTTGCCCATCGAATAGGCCAGGTTCAGGCGTGTGACTTCCTGCTCGTTGATCATGATCTTGAACGGCGGGGGATTCTCCGCAAACAACTGGGGAACGTCCTCGGGGGTGAGATTGGTAATGATATTTCCGAACTTGTCAATTCTCAGGGCGACACCCTTGATCAAACTGTCCCCCACGTGCTTGGGTTTAGGTGAGGCGAATTTGGTGTACTCGGTGATGGGGTCACCGAACTTATCCACGTCCACCCCTTTGCTCAGCCAGCCGACCACCGGAGCGAAGACGTCGCGTCCCTGAAAGGTATTGCTGACGGGATTGAGGAAGTAGTGGTCAGCCGTGATGTGGCGGACCTCCACATTCTCTTCCCGCTCGTAAATCAAGGAGAGTACGCCGTTATCGGGGGCGACGAACTTGTATGCCAGGGTCCGCACCAGCAACGGCCGGCGCGCTGTGCCGACGCCCGGGTCAACCACCACCAGGTGAATGGTGTCGGGAGGGAAAAACCGATAGCTCTGGGCCAAGGTGAACGCGGCGTCGAAAATATCGTAGGAAGCCACCTTGTGGCAAATGTCCACAATATCGACGTCGGGGTTGATGTTCATGATGACACCCTTCATCGTGCCGACGAAGTGGTCAGTGGTGTCGAAATCCGTGATGAGCGTAATGAGGGGATGGCGAGACAAGTTCTTCACCTCTTTCTTGAATCCTGGGGCGCGCGCTTGAAGCCAACTTACGGAAACCTGCGAAGCTTGTCAAGCTGACGCCGAATCCTCCTGGCGGCGGGCGCTCCCCGGCCCGCGCGGGCGGCGCGCCGGAAACGCCCACCTCATTTGCTGAGCATGGCGCGAAACTGTTCCCGGCTGAGCGGAGGCAGCGCGGCCGTAGTGAGATTCTCACTCACGTGATCGCGATGGCTCATCCCGATGAGCGCGCAGGTAATGCCCGGGGCGGAGCGCACAAACTGAATGGCCCGCTGCGCGTCGGTCCGTAACCCCGGGAACCACTTGCGGAGGTCCTCCGGCAGGCCCTCCGCCAATTTCCGTTGCAGAAGGCTGGCGCTGGCGAAGACCAGCATGCCCTTCGCGTGGGCCACCTGCAGGAGGGGAACGACTTTGCCGTCGAAGCGCTGGGTCGAGGCCGCCAGGGCTTCCGGCATGGCGAAGTTGAAGGGGAGTTGCAAGGCCCGAAAATGGTGGCCCTTGCCGCCCACTTCCTCGGCCATCCCGAGAAGATCCGCGAGCGACAGAGCTTCGGGCGACTCCGGCCCGACGCGATAGGCATTCCAGGTGGCGGTTCCGTACACGTGAATCTTGCCGTCACTCACGGCTTTTTCCAGAGCCGCGAAGGCCGCCCGCATGCGCCGGTCAAATTCCTCGCGCGTAACGTGGGGAATTTGCGTCTCCGGATTGTGCAAATAGTAAATATCCAGTGTCTCGACACCGAGATTGCGCCGGCTCACTTCGATCTGGTTCTCGAGATACTTCGGTGACATCACGTGGCAGCCGGCGGCCACTTCCTCCGGCCGCACCAGGCCGGTATCGATCAGGGTCTCCTGAAAATACGCGGAGGGGTCTTCGGGTTCGTTCTGGTCGAAGGTCAGGAAACCGCCCTTGGTGGCGATCAAAACCTCGTCGCGGCGCAGCTTGCCCTCGGAGATCGCTGCGGCCAGCCCTTGCGCGATGGCGCGCTCGCTGCGCTGGTGGCGGTAGTTTATGGCCGTATCGACAACATTGATCCCGCTCTCCAGGGCGTGCCCCACGGCCTCGCGATAGAGTGCGTCACACGCAGCCGTGGGCTCCCCCAGGTAAGTCCCGATCCCCAGGGAGGATACCCAGAGGCTTTGGACTTCCCGGAAATTTCCCGGGAGCCGCGGCTCGTAGCGCCGCGCATAGCGGGCCGTTCCTTCAGGCGTAGCGTAACCGGGGATCAACATGGGGGCGGGTTCTCCCGGAACCCAGAAATTCTTTTATCCTTAATTCCCGAGCATCGCAAGGGAATCCTGCTCAGACCATTTCCGCTCTCACCAGGAAGAGCGGAATGGGGCTCTCATGCCGCACCTTGGTGATGGTGGTGCCGTGAATCAAATCGGAAATCAACCGGTGCCCGTGCGTCGCCATGGCGATCAGGTCGCAGTGCTCGGTTGCGGCCGTCTTCAGGATGGCGCGCGCGGGCTCCCCGCTGGCGTGGTGCGTCGCAACCTGAAAATTCTCGCTGCGCAGTTCACTCGCGACCTTCTCCAGATATTCGCGATCTTCTTTCATCTCCTGGGAATCGGAGAGATTCAAGTTATCCTGCCAGTGTGCCGCCCAACCGGTAGAAACATGCAGCAGGAGAATCTCCGCCCCGGTCAGGCGCGCCAGCTCCTTCACGCTTGGCAGGAGGGAAGAGTCAGCTTGACTGTGATCGAGAGCAACAAGAATCTTCTTGAACATCGTTCGCCTCGTTTAGCGGAACCAGCCAACCACGATCTGGACCAGAAGATAAGCGTTCAGGACAGCAATGATTCCCGCCGTGATCCAGGCCAGCAGTTGCAGCCAGCGTGGGTTTGCAAATTCCCCCATCTTCCGCCGGTCGCCCGTGAATAGCACCAGGGGAATGACGGCGAAGGAGAGCTGCAGGCTCAGGATAACCTGGCTCAAGATCAGGAGCTTCGCGGTGCCCGCATGGCCGAAGAGAATGACCGTGATCACCGCGGGAATAATGGCCAGGAGACGCGTGATGAGGCGGCGCAGCCACGGGGCGAGACGCAGGTTGAGAAATCCCTCCATCACAATCTGGCCCGCCAGGGTTCCCGTCAAGGTGGAGTTCTGCCCGGAGCAGAGCAGGGCCACCGCAAACAGGATGCCGGCCAGTTGCGTTCCGAGCAGAGGAGCCAGGGTGTGGTAAGCGTCCTGGATTTCCGCCACCTGGGTGTACCCGGCCCGATAAAAGGTTCCTGCTGCCATAATGAGAATGGCGGCATTAATCAGAAAGGCAAAGTTGAGGGCGAGAAAGGAATCCAGAAAGTTGTAACGCAGCGCGGTCTTCACGCCCGCCGGCGTGCGGTCGATGGCGCGCGTTTGCACGAGCGAGGAATGGAGGTAAAGGTTATGCGGCATGACTGTGGCGCCCAGAATGCCAATGCCGATGTAGAGCATCTCCCGGTTGGTGAAGAGTTCCGGCGTGGGGATAAAGCCTTTCGCAATTTCCACGACGTTGGGCCGCACCAGGAGCAGTTCGACAAGGTAGCACCCGCCGATGAGTGCGATCAGCGTAACCACCACCGCTTCCAGATAACGGAAACCCTTGTGCTGGAGATAGAGAATGGCCAGCACATCCAGCGCGGTCAGGCAGACCCCCACCAGCAGGGGAATGTGAAAAAGCAGGTTGAGGGCGATGGCGGACCCGATCACCTCCGCCAGGTCGCACGCCGCGATCGCGATCTCGCAAAGAACCCAGAGGGCGAGGGTCGTCCGCCGCGAATAATAGGCCTTGCAGGCTTGGGCGAGGTCCAATTGCGTGACAATGCCCAGCCGCACCGCCAGGGCCTGAACCAGGATAGCGATCAGGTTCGACATCATCAGAACGAAGATCAGTTGGTAGGCAAAACGCGACCCGCCGGCGATGTCCGTGGCCCAGTTGCCGGGGTCCATGTACCCGACCGCCACCAGAAAGCCCGGCCCGGAGAAAGCCAGAGCCTTTCGCCAGAAGCCGGCCCCGGGAGGAACAATCACGGTCCGGTGCACTTCCGGCAAGGAAGGAGTGGCAGGCGGGCGGTCAGGGGATGTGGTCGGGGTCAGACTCATCAGCTTGCCAGTATAAGTGACTTTCTGCGCACGGATTCAGCTTTCAGGAGCTGGGGCGACCGTTTTTTGCGCCGCGGGCTATCGATATCTCCCGCCCCGCCGGAAGCCACACCCGGGTTCCTGAGTCACCCCGTCTGCAGCGCCTGGAGCCGCGCTTCGATGCCGCGCAGCCAGGCTTCGTCTCGAACGCTGGGCAGATTGGCGCGCACGTTCTCAATTCCTCCGAGTCGAGCCGTCTCCGTGAGGCTGGCAGCTACGCGCAGGTCCGAAGCGGCTTGCGGAATGGTAATTCCGGAAAGGCCTGCGACCTCGCGCCCGACCGCCGCCGCCATTTCCGCCGTCTCCAAAGGTACGGCAGCAGCCTCCTTGCTGGCCGCCTCCACGGCATGGTTGCGAGCGGCCTGCTCGGGGTCCGAGGACTTGGGCAATCGGTAGGCGCACAGGACGGCTTCGTAACTCTGGGCGTCACGATCGATGTTTTCCATCAGGCGCGCGCGCCACCCCGCCAGGCGCGTCCGGGTGGCGGCGAGTGCGGCGTGCTGCGCCTGGAGTGATTTCCTTTCGAGCGAAACGCCGCAAACCATTTCGCCCAAGGCTGCCGCCAGCGCTCCGGCCAGTGCTGCCGCGCTGCCCCCGCCGGGGGTGGGCGTTGGCGCGGCCAGCGCGGCCACAAACTCCTGAGCCAGCGCCGCGAGCGGCGTCGCGGCGCGACTGGGTCCCGCCTCGGGCTCGCTCAGGACCTGCTCCAAACGGTTTTCGACAATCAATGCCGGCCGGAAATTCTCGACCTCGAGGTAATGCACAGCGGCGTCCACGAGCGCGCGGCGGGGAACCAAACCCACGATCTCACTGCCGGCAACCTCGACACCCTGCGCCGCCGCTTCCTGCTTGACCGCATCGAAAACCGTTCCGAGGGAGGTGGTTTCAAAATCCGTCAGGTTGATTGAAACCTGGGCCAGGTTGCGCGCTTTCAATTCCACGCCCATGGCTTTGACGCACGGAAATCCCCCGCTCGAGGCGCGAATCTTCTTGGCGATGGCTTGGGCCAGCGCAACGGCAGGTGTGCCCAAGTTGATGTTGTAAGCAATCAGGAATTTGCGCGCTCCCACAACCGTGGCGCCGGCCGTAGGATGCAGCGCGGCCTCGCCGAAGTCCGGACGGCGGTCAGGATTGGTGCGAACCTCCTCGCGCACTCCTTCAAACTGGCCGCGCCGGATATTTTCCAGGTTCTTGCGCTCCGGCCGCCGCGCCGCCGCCTCGTAGAGGTAGGTGGGAATCTTGAAAAGCCGCCACGCCTCCTCTGCCACCCACTCGGCGATGCGCACGCAGTCATCGAGCGTGACACCGGCTATAGGGACGAAGGGAACGACGTCGGTCGCTCCCAGGCGCGGGTGCGCCCCCTGGTGGTGGTTCAAGTCGATCAGTTCGGCAGCTTCGCCGATGGCGCGCAGCGCTGCCTTGCCCACGCTTTCCTGCGTTCCGACCATGGTAATCACCGAGCGGTTGTGGTCGGCATCCATTTCCTTGTCGAGCAGGTAAACGTCCGGCCCCGCCAGCAGCGCCCGAATGATCGCCTCCACGACGGCGGGATCACGCCCTTCACTGAAGTTGGGAACACATTCGACAATAGTTTGCATGGAGGAAATGTATCACGAGATTCGAGAACCGTCCCTGCTCAGTGGTCCGTTCAAAGCGGTCACCTATCGGCGGTCAGCGCTCAGCGATCAACGAGTAACCATGGCCGGGTTTTCCCTGACAACTGACAACGGCCTACGGACGCGAATAGATAATCCGCCCGCGTTTTACGGTCAGCAGGCAATGATTCACTGCAAAGTAATAAGGAATTTCACGATAATCATTTACGTCCAGCACAATCAGGTCGGCCTGTTTGCCGGTTTCGATTGAACCAACCCGCGCGGAGCGGCGCAGGGCAAAAGCGCCATTGGTGGTGGCGGCCGCGATGGCTTCTGCGGGCGTCATGCGCATCTGGGCACAGGCCAAAGAAAGAATGAATTGCATATTCAGGGTCGGACTGCTTCCCGGATTGAAATCTGTGGCCAGCGCCACAACGGCCCCGGCCGAAATTAGTTGCCGTGCCGCGGGATAAAACGGCAATCCCAGATGGAAATTGGATCCCGGCAGGAGCGTGGCGACCACGTTCGAGCGCGCCAAGGCGCGGATGTCCGCGCCCGAGATTTGGTCGAGATGGTCTGCCGAAGCTGCGCCCAGCTCGACGGCCAGGCGCGCGGCGCCCGTGCGGCTGAGTTGTTCAGCGTGCAGGCGCGGCAGGAGGCCCAACTCCCGGCCGGCGGTCAGCACGTAGCGGCAATCTCCCACACTGAAGGCGGCGCGGTCGCAGAAACAGTCAATGAACTCCGCCAGCTTCTCCCGCGCCGTGGCGGGGATCAGCCGCTCGACAAGGGCCTTCACATACTCGGCGCGCCGGCCTCGAAAGCTCGCGGGAAGTGCGTGCGCGGCCAGCAGCGTGGGCGCCAAATCCAGAGCCGACTCCGCCTGCAGAGACCGAATGACGCGCAGGATCTTCAATTCCTGCGCGATCTCAAGCCCGTAGCCGCTCTTCACTTCGAGGGTGGTGGTGCCATGCGCGGCGAATTCGTTGAGAAACCAACGCGCCTGTTGAGCCAGAGAATGGGCGCTGGCTTTCCGAACCTTCTGCGCGGAAGACTGAATCCCCCCTCCGCCTAGCGTGATTTCCTCATAGGTCTTGCCGCGCAGGCGGAGTTCGTAATCGTTCACGCGGCTGCCCGCGAAGACCAAGTGGGTGTGGGAATCGACGAAGCCCGGCATGACGACGCGCCCGGCGCAGTCGATGGGTTCGGCGCGCCGCCGCAACGCCTCGCGCTCGAGCGAGCGCGTGCGGCCGACGCGCAGGATGACCTCGCCCTCGGTCAGCAGACCGCCGTGGGGCAGGATTCCGAGCTCCCCCAGCGCCGGGCCGCGGCGCGGAACCGGAGGGCCCGCCAGGGTGAGAAGTTGCGCGGCGTTCCGGAAGAACAGTGACGGTGGAGAAGAGCGTGGCATTGGATGAGGCCAGGCTTTCTGCTAGAATAGCTCCGACCGCAGTCAGGAGGTTTCTGCTTATGCCCACCTACGACTATCTTTGCAAAGCGTGCAAGAAAACGTTCACCTTAACCATGACCATGGCGGGCCACGATAAAGCCCGCGTCGCCTGCCCCAAGTGCAAGAGCAGGAAGGTCGAGCAACAGTTTGGCGCTTTCTTTGCGGTCACGTCAAAGAAAAGCTGAACACGCCTGTGACGAGTGGGCCTTAACGCGTGAGCGGCAAAAAAAGCGTCCGCGCCGGGGCGTCTCACTCGTCCCGCCGCGGCGAGCCACTCGTCACTTTCGCATGGGGATTTTCACTCCCGCCTTTTTCGCGAAGTTGATCGCTTCTTCGTAACCGGCGTCCGCATGACGCGCCACGCCGATGCCCGGGTCGTTTGTAAGCACCCGATTCAGACGCTTCGCCATTTCCGCTGTGCCATCTGCAACGATGACTTGTCCCGCATGCAGTGAATATCCAATCCCTACACCACCGCCGTGATGAAATGAGACCCAGCTTGCGCCCGAAGCCGTGTTGAGCAACGCGTTCAGCACCGGCCAATCGGCGATGGCATCGCTCCCGTCCTTCATCCCTTCCGTTTCCCGAAAGGGCGAAGCCACGGAGCCGCAGTCAAGGTGGTCGCGTCCGATGACAATGGGCGCCTTCAACTCGCCCTTGGCCACCAGATCGTTTATCCGCTCGCCGAAGCGGGCGCGCTCGCCGTAACCCAGCCAGCAGATGCGCGCCGGCAATCCCTGAAACTTCACGTGCTTGCGCGCCAGGCGAATCCAGCGGTTCAAAATCGCATTGTCCGGGAAAAGGTCCAGCGCCAGGTCATCCGTGCGGTAGATATCAGCCGGGTCCCCGGACAGTGCCACCCAGCGGAACGGCCCGCGGCCTTCGCAGAACAGCGGCCGAATGTAGGCGGGAACGAAGCCGGGAAAGTTGTACGCGTCTTTCACCCCGCCGTGCTCGAAAGCCATGGTGCGGATATTGTTCCCGTAATCGAAGGTAGCCGCGCCGAGCTTCTGCAAATCCAGCATTCCGGTTACGTGCCGCGCGATGGACTCGTATGAACGCCGCAGGTAGTCTTCAGGATTCCCGCGCCGGAGTTCCGCGGCTTCTTCCAGGCTCAGCCCGGTGGGGATGTAACCCTCGAGCGGATCGTGCGCACTGGTCTGGTCAGTGAGCAGATCGGGGACGATGCCGCGCCGCGCCAGCTCCGGGATGACATCGGCGCAGTTACCCACCAGTCCCACGGAAACGGCTTGCTTCTGGCGCACCGCGTTCTTGAGGATGCGGACCGCTTCGTCCAGCGAGTTGACGCAGATGTCGCAGTAGCCGGAGCGGATGCGGCGCTTGATGCGCTCGGCGTCAACTTCGATGCCGAGAAACGCCGCGCCGTTCATGGTGGCGGCAAGCGGCTGCGCTCCGCCCATGCCCCCCATGCCACCCGTGACCACCAGCTTGCCGGCCAAGTCGCTCCCGAAGTGCTTCTGCGCCGCGGCCGCGAAAGTCTCGAAGGTGCCTTGCAGGATTCCTTGCGTGCCGATGTAGATCCAGCTTCCCGCCGTCATCTGGCCGTACATGATCAAGCCCAGGCGCTCGAGTTCGCGGAACTTTTCCCAGTTGGCCCAGTGTCCCACCAGATTGGCATTGGCAATGAGCACGCGCGGAGCGGCTTCGTGCGTCCGGAAAACCCCGACCGGTTTTCCGGATTGCACCAGCAGTGTTTCATCATTCCCGAGGCCCTTCAGCGCCTCGACTATGGCGTGATAGCACGCCCAGTTGCGCGCGGCCTTGCCGGTGCCACCGTAAATGATCAAGTCCTGCGGGCGCTCGGCGACTTCCTCATCCAGGTTGTTCATGAGCATGCGCAGGGCAGCTTCCTGCTGCCATCCTTTGCAGGTGAGAGTTGTGCCCCGCGGCGCGCGGACGGGTTGGTAGGATTCACTGGAAGGCAGGGTGCTAGTCGGTCCCGGCTGTGCCATGTTGGTCTTCTCCCCGGAAATCTTAGCCCATCGTTCGGGGAAGTGAAAGGACGCAGGCTTAGGAGAGCGTCAGGCGAGTGACCTGCAAGCGCGACTCCCTATCTCACGTTTCAGCTTTTAGCCCGCCTCCAAAGGAGCCTGACCCAGTCGCGATCGGCAGAGTTCTTGTCATCGTGATAGATGATTCCACGCCCGCTCCAGGGATTGGACCCGGCCATCGGCCAGTTGCTGACCAGGACGTTGATGAACTCCTGATCCTCCACAATCAGCGGTTTTACCCAAACACCGTGGAAAGCATCACGGAAGGAGGCCAGGAGATTGTTCGCAAAAGCTGAGGCCATGGTCCCGTCCATGATGACGTTTACAACCGTTCGGTCGGAAATCGCGTTGACGCCGGAAAAGAATTCCACGGTGAGTAACTCAGGAGGTATGCCTTTGCCGTAGTAGGCGTCCACAAACGCAAATCCATAGTGATTGCCGTCTTGGCGCAACTTATGCAGCGCATAGCGGGCGGACATTGGCAGGAAGCGGATTTTGGGGTCCAAAGGCTTCCCGAGGAATTCCGTTTCCGCAATCCGCTTGACGGCTGGGTCGAGGTTGACGGCATCAACCCGTCGCACACTGGGCACCCGCGCAGCGTCGCGCGGAAAGGTAAACCCCGCGGCGCCGATCACCAGGACATCCGAGGCGTGCGTTTCGCTTAGCGCCTTTTCCGTTTCCCGCACATACGCAAAGGATGTCTCGCCGTCGTCGAGGTAAACGCCCGAGGCGCGGCCTCCACCCAGCAGTAGTACCCTCTCGGCCCGTCCCTCCGCGTCTTCGTCGGTCACGACGCGGAAGGATTGATACGCGCTGTCAAACGCGAAGCCCGGCTCCCGGGGTGAAAGAACGATGTGCGCGGCCACCACAAGTGCCAGCACCGTCACGCCTGACGCGGCCGAGAGTGCAAAACGAGATCGCCCCAGGGCAGCGCACCCCGCAATCACCAGCAAAGCGCACACACCATAAGTCGTGCGTTGCACTCCCAGGCGGGGGAACAGCAAAACCGGTGTAAGAATCCCGCCCACGACGGAACCCAGAGTGGAGAAAAAGAGAATTCTGCCGGAAGCCTTTCCCGCCTTTCCCTCGTTATTCGTCAACTCGGCCAGCATGGGTACCGTCTGCGACGCCAGATATACGGGCAGGAGGAACAACCCCAAAGCCGTAAGGCCGATGGCGAGGGTCACATCCAGGCCGGCGTCCAGAGTCTTCTCCAGGAGATTAGCTTCCAGGGGGAAGGAAACAACGCCGTAGATCCCCGCCGCCAGCAGAAGGTTGCGCCCCAGCGCAGTCTGGGTGCGGCGGCTGTCCCAGCGTGCGGACAGCATGCCACCCCGCCAATACCCGGCGCTCAGGGCAAGCAGAACCACGGCCAGGGTGACGCCGGTCAAGGTGGCGCTGGAACCTACCACCGGCACGGCCAGACGAATGGCGATGACTTCGACGGCAAGCGTCGAAGCCCCCTCGAGGAATGCGATGAACCAAGCCATAGCAGAAACTCCACAGACAGTGTTTGGGTCAAACCAGGGTCTAAACTCCCGGGCCTCTAGTAATACTGGGTTAAGTAGTTCTTGATCGACAATGCGGTGTGTGCTAGAGTGCCGCCATGACACCGCAGAGCCTGAGAAGCCTCGAGAGTCGTCTGATGCGTTTTCTCGAAGACTTGTTGGAACCCATGGGGCGTAGCGAGCGGCGCCACTGGGCGCGGGTTTATGTGGAGGGCCTGTTGCTGGACGGGGAACGCAAGTCGATTGAGCCGATGGCAGCGCGCCTCCCCGGCGCGGACGTGCAAGCCCTGCGACAGTTCGTGGGGCAAAGCCCCTGGGAGGTGGAACAAGTCCAGCGGCGTTTGGCCCACAAGATGGTCGACCTGCTCAGCGAGGCGCAGGTCTGGATCCTGGATGAGACGGCTTTCCCCAAGGCCGGCGAGCATTCGGTGGGGGTGGCGCGGCAGTATTGTGGCACCTTGGGGAAAGTGGCCAACTGCCAAGTGGCGGTCAGCCTGCACTGGTCCAGCGAGGCGGCGAGCTGTCCGCTGTTGTGGCGGCTCTACCTGCCTCAGAAGTGGTTCGAGGACGCCGCGCGGGCTCAGGAAGTCAAGCTGCCGCCGGGAACGGTCTATCAAAGCAAGACGGAACTGGCCTTGGAGGTGATCGATCAGGCCTTGGCCTGGGAATTGCCCGCCTTGCCGGTGGTGGCAGATTCCTTCTATGGCAATGATTTTGGTTTCCGGCAGGCGCTGCGGGAGCGCCACCTGACCTACGCCGTGCAGGTCGAGCCGAGCACGGTGGTTTGGACGACGGATCCGAACCTTCCCTTGCCCACGCCGAAAAAGCAAAAGACGGGACGGCCGCGCCGTTATCCTCCGCGGGAGGCACTGCCGCGACCGCAAAGCTTGGAGAAGGTGGCCCAACCGTGGCCCGCGGCGGCTTGGCGCACCGTGACTTGGCGGCAGGGCAGCCGGGGAGCGCAAAGCTCCCGCTTTGCCCTGCTGCCGGTTTGGGCGGCCCACGGGTGGCGGCAACAAGCCCATCCCCCGCGGGTCAAGGAATGGTTGCTGGTGGAATGGCCGAAGGAGGAAAAGCAGCCGACGAAATACTGGCTGGCCCAACTCGGTGCACAGCCGCCCGGATGGCGCCACTGCGTGCGCATCGCCAAGGCGCGCTGGCGGGTCGAACAGGATTACCGCGAATTGAAAGAAGAACTCGGGTTGGACCATTACGAGGGCCGCCAATGGCGGGGATGGCACCATCATGTTTGCCTGGTCAGCATGGCCTACGCCTTTCTGCGTTCCGAGCAGGCGCGCCTTAAAAAAAACTCCTGGTGCGACCTGGACACTGCCGCGAGTCCGCAAGAGACTCCTGGCGCTGCTCCTTAGAATCGTTGGGCGTTGCCCATGGTGTTTAACGGAGTTCACCGACACGTCCTGACTACTTAACCGAGTATTGCTAGCAGGGTGCGGAAAAACCCGTCGGGACTGTCATTCTGAGGAGCCGCAGGCGACGAAGAATCTCGCATTGCCACGAAAATGAGCAGAGCGAGATCCTTCGCTGCGCTCAGGATGACAGCAGCGAAGCGTTTTTCCGCAGCCTGCTAGTATCATACCCCCCCTGCCCGGCAATCGGATGCGGATGAGCGTCGCTCCGGCAGCGCCGCCCCCGCCCGGCGCGAAACGAATATGCTAAGATGGCGCTGGACTTCTGCCGGCAAGAGGATAGACTCTCTCGATTCCATGGGCTCGAGCGAATTCAAGACGCTCAACGAATTGTTCCTGCAGGCGGTCGCCCGGCACTCCAAGCCGGACTGTCTCCTATCCAAAAGCGGCGGGCGATACCAGGGGCTTTCCTCCCAGGAGGCGCTGCGCAAAGTGGCGGCGCTGGCCGCGGTGCTGGCTCGCCTCGAGGTCAGGCGCGGCGACCGCGTGGCCATCCTCGCAGAGAATCGAGTGGAGTGGGCGCTCACGGATTACGCGCTGCTGGGCCTGGGCGCCGCCCCGGTGCCAATCTACACAACCCTGCTCGAACCCGACATCGAATACATCCTGCGCGATTCCGGAGCGAAAGGTATTGTGGTCGCCACGGATTTGCAGCTTCAGAAAATCGTGAACGTCCGGCCGCAGTTGCCGGATCTGAAATTTGTCCTGACCCTGGACTGCCCCCGGCGGGAAGAAGCCGGCGCGGAATGCTGGCAGAGCAGCGTCGCGCTCGAACTCGGCAAGGCGGGCAATTGGGTGGAGTCGTTCAGGGCTCAGGCGCTGGCCGCACAACCCGAGGACATCGCCACGATTCTTTACACCTCCGGCACGATGGGCCGGCCCAAGGGTGTCATCCTGACCCACGCCAATATTGTTTCCAACGTCCTGGAGTGCCAAAAGCTTTTTCGGCTGACTCCCCAGGATGCCAGCATATCGCTGCTGCCGCTCAGCCACATTCTCGAACGCACCCTCGACTATTTATGTTTCTCGGCGGGCGTGTCCATTGCCTACGCGGAAAACCTGGACTCCCTGCCGTTGAATTTGCGCGAGGTCCGGCCCACCCTTATGGGCGTCGTCCCGCGCGTGCTCGAGAAGATTCATGACCGCGTCATGGAAGTCGTGCGCAGCGCGCCGCGGGCAAGACAGAAGATTTTTTACTGGGCGTTGGGGGTGGGAAAGCAGGCATTTCCCTATCGACTTAAGGGGCGACCCCTGCCCCTGGCGCTGCGGGTTAAGCACGCCATCGCCGACGCGCTGATTTTCTCCAAAGTACGCGAGCAACTGGGTGGCCGTGTCGCCATTCTGGCCTCCGGTGCTGCCCCGCTGGCGCGGGAACTGGCGGAATTCTTCTACGCCATGGGGCTGCCGGTGTACGAGGGCTACGGGCTGACGGAAACCTCGCCCGTGATCGCCATTACCTATCCGGGCCACGTCAAGCTGGGAACCGTGGGCCCCGTCATAGCGGGAACCGAAGTCAAGTTCGGCGAAGAGAGCCCCGATCCCGACGGGGGAACCGGGCGTGAGATCCTGGTCAGAGGGCCGAACGTCTCGCCCGGCTACTACCACCTGGAGGAGGAGAATCGCGCGGCCTTTACGGACGGCTGGTTCCATACGGGCGACCTGGGAGCACTAGACGAAGAGGGAAACCTGCGTATCACCGGCCGCAAGAAAAACCTCTTCAAAACCTCGGGCGGCAAGTACGTTTCCCCGGAGAGACTGCAGAACCTCTTCCAGAGTCATCCCTATGTCCACCAGATCGTGGTCCTGGGCGACGGACGCAAGTTCGTGGGCGCGCTGGTGGCGCCGAACTACGCGCGGCTGGAAGCCCACGCGCGCGCCCATAACCTGGCGCTCCAGAGCCGCGAAGAACTGGTCGCGCACCCCGAAATCCACTCCTTCATGCAGCAGCTTGTGGACGAAACCACGCGCTGGCTGCCGCCCCATGAGAGGATCCGCCAGATTGTTCTGCTGCCCCGCGAGCTGACCATGGCAGCCGGCGAACTTTCCCCAACCTTGAAGGTGAAGCGGCGGGTGGTGGAAGAGAAATATCGCGACCTGATTGAAGAGATGTTTTCGCGGCATGCCCCGCACCCAGGCGCCACGCCGGAGGCGGCCCGGCGGCGGCCGGTGTAGGCGTCATTACGAACTAATACTAAGTTGCTTTCATGCAGATACTACTGCCGACGCGAAGCATTAGGTTAGGTTGGTGCCTGTCCCCACCCCCTCACCCGGCCTCCTTCGTCGGCCACCCTCGCCCCCTTGGGGGAGAGGGTGGACCGCGACCGGCGCTTTCACCAGCCGGCGCGGGCCGGGTGAGGGGGTCGCCTACCAGCCGGAGGGCGAGACACGGCCCTCACCCCTTGCGCTTGGCCTGGTCCGCGACGGCCTGCGTGGC
Source organism: uncultured Acidobacteriota bacterium (assembly GCA_963722555.1). Taxonomy (GTDB): domain Bacteria; phylum Acidobacteriota; class Terriglobia; order UBA7540; family UBA7540; genus Bog-366. The sequence continues at coordinate 2,467,065 of CAVRNQ010000007.1, read as the reverse complement.
GAGCGCCACAGCCTTGGGATCGCCCAGGTAGTAGTGCCGCAGCGGCTTCAGATCATAGTCCAACTCGTACACCAAGGGAATTCCTGTAGGAATATTCAACCCAACGATATCTGATTCTGAAACGTTATCCAGAAACTTCACGAGCCCGCGCAGGCTGTTGCCGTGCGCGGCGATGATGACGCGCTGGCCGGAGCGCACCACCGGCGCGATGGTTTCGTGCCAGTAAGGCAGGGTGCGCGCCACGGTGTCTTTCAGGCACTCGGTCAGCGGCAATTCTTCGGGGGTCAACCCCGCATAGCGCGGGTCCTTGCCCGGATAGCGATCATCGTCGGGGGTGAGCGGGGGCGGCTGGATATCGTAGCTGCGCCGCCAGATTTTTACCTGGGCTTCACCGTACTTTGCGGCGGTCTGCGCCTTGTTCAGTCCCTGCAGCGCGCCGTAGTGGCGCTCGTTCAGCCGCCAGGTGTTGTAAACCGGGATCCACATCTGATCCAATTCTTCCAGCGCCACCCACAGGGTCTTGATGGCGCGCTTCAATACTGAGGTATAGGCCACGTCGAAAACGAAGCCGTCTTCGCGGAGCTGGCGGCCGCCTTCCACCGCTTCCTGAAGGCCTTTTTCGCTGAGCCCTACGTCCGTCCAGCCCGTAAAAAGGTTTTCCTTGTTCCAGATGCTTTCTCCGTGCCGCAAGAGGACCAACTTGTGCATGAATCCGCCTCCTAAGAAGATCGCGCTCGGAAAGATTCGAGCTGGATATTATATCCGGAATTGGAGTTCGAGTGAGCGGTGGGAACTTAGGGTTCCTTCAAAATCGCGGGTATCGCATCTTCAAAGCCATCCATGCATCACCAGCGAAGAGACCCCTCACCCCCGGCGCTCGGGGCCCCCTCCCTCCTACGTCGGGCACCCTCTCCCCAAGGTAGAGGGCTGGGATTGGTGATTTCCGCCCTCTCCCGAGGGGAGAGGGTGGCCCGCGACCGGCGCTTTCACCAGCCGCCGCGGGACGGGTGAGGAGTCTTTTTCAGCCCCATCGGACTTTGACGGAACCGCGGGTGGCGCATACATTGCTTTAAATGCGCTCCGGCGGTCGCCGACATGAAAGGCAATGTCGGCGCCACCCGCGAGGTCAGCGGTATTGTTCGGATTTTCTTGTAGTGGGTCAGTTTCCTACAAGCCAGCTTACAGGCTGAACCATTTCCAGCGCCGGAACTATCTGAGCCGCCGTAAGTTGCAGTAAGACGAGCGGCATGATTCCTCCAAGACAAACCGGAAAATAACTTCCGAGTGCGCGACGATACGGGGGTTGAGCGACTTAACTCTACGCTAGGGCGTTGATCGCGAGTAATCGGGCTCGCCTCTACGGGTTGGCCTAGTGGCCGACGACAGCAAAGGGCGGCCTACTTAAAGTTACTGATTAGGATGACGTCGCTGGAGATGCTGCCGCGGGCGAGGGCAAGTTCCTTGCCATCGCGGGACCAGGCAAAGGAGAAGATCCGGTCAGATTTAAAATTGGTGATCTGCTTTGGGGGACCGCCGGAGAGCGCCTGCCGCCAGATATTGGCGGCCCCGGCGCGAAGCAGTCGGTAGTCGAGTGCCTGGCCATCGGGCGCCCAATGGATCTCAAACGCGCCCACGGGCGCATCGAACCTATACAATGGCGACCCTCCACCGAAAGGAACCACGGCAAAAACCCCGGGGTTCGACAACGACGTGGGCATGGCGAGATAGGCGAGCAGCTTACCGTCCGGCGAAATTCGGGGCGCTCTGGCATCGGACAGATTCTGAGCGACCATCTGCGGTGCCGGCCCGCCTTGAATAGGCACTTGCCACGCGGTTAATTCATCCATGCGGGCATATAGTAGCCACTTGCCATCGCGTGAACACTCAGGGTTGACGGCCATTGTTTCGTTAGTCAACTGGGCCAAATTGGAGCCATCCGGGTCCATTCGCCACACATTGAGCTTTTCGTTCCGGTAGGCCTGAAAGACAATGAAGCGCCCATCTCCGCAAGTTGCGGGGACGCCGTTGGCGTTCTCCCTCGGCGTCAACAACGTCCGGTTGCTGCCATCCTCCTGTACGCTGAATAAGTTGCCGGCGTTATCGGCATAAACAAGCGCGCCCCCGGCAAGCCAGGCGAGACCATTTATCGCTCGCGCGCCGGTGGTGATCTGGCGGGCACGCGCGGCATCGCCGGCGGGCGCCACCCAGAGATCAGCGGCCGTCGTGCTCTCAATAGTAGCCAGGGTCTTCCGATCCCGCGTCATGGCGAGAGAAGGCTGATAGTCTGTCAGATCGTTAGTAAATCGGTGCGCTTCTCCGCCGGGAAAGGAAATATGCCAAAGCTGGCCCCGCCACCCCAGGGCAGGATCATATGCCGCCACCAGGAGGGCACTCCCATCCGCCAGCCAGCGAGCCGGCCCCAGCCCCTGCGGGGTCGAGTAGATCTCACGCACCCTCCCGTCGGAAACCGATATGGCTGAAATCACGCCGCGCGTGACCTTCGTGCCCGCGATGGTCGTGACAGCAAGCGTTTTCCCGTCCGGCGACCAGTCGGGCCCGGAAATCCAGGCCGCAGAAAGGGTAGCGAGTATACGCTCACCGCTTCCGTCCACTCCTGCTACCAGGAGGCGGTTCTCACTCGTACCCACGACTCCCCTGAGAAAGGCGAGTCTCCTGCCGTCGGGCGAGATACCAACGGAGGAATCGACGTCGCGCACCAACTGCCGCGGCGTGCCTCCCAGTGCCGGCATCTGCCAGAGGCTGCCCCAGTTAGGATTGCTCTTGTCGGTGTGGACGAAATAGATGTAGTTTCCGTCCGGCGAGTAGGTCGGGCCCCTAAAGTACACCACGTCCGGCGGCAGGACTTGCATGTCGCTGCCGGTAGCCACCTGGCGCAAGTTAAGACTTTGCTTTTCACCTTCCCGGAGTACGTAGACCACGTATTGCCCGTCGGGAGAAACAGCTACACCCACGGCCTTCCCGCTTTGCGTGATTCGGGCGATCTTCATGTTCTGGAGATTGAATTCGCTTCTCCGCAAGCTCAGCTTGTAAATGGCGAAACCCAGTCCGCCCAGCAGGAGCGCCATGCCTGCAATGAACAAGCCCATCGTGAGCTTGTGCCGCTTGAGGAGGCTGGCGGCAATGACGGAGTCTGACGATGCTTCCTGAGGCGGCTCACGCCGTACCGCGGGCAGCTCGCTGACCGCCCCCAAGGCGGCTGGAGTTGAGCCACTCACAGCTATTTGCCGACCCGAGCTGGTGTCGCGCTTTAGGCGCTTCAGGTCGGCGCGCAGGTCCGAGGCGTGCTGATAGCGGACATGGCAATCCTTCTCCAGCGCCTTGTTGATGATACGTTCTAACTCGGCAGGGCACTCCGGATTCATACGCACCGGCGAGGTCGGCGCACGGTGCAAAATGCCATCAAAGATGGCCGCCGATGTGGTGCCCGAGAAAGCCGGGTGCCCCGTCGCCATCTCGTACAGCACCACCCCGAAGCTGAACAAATCCGTGCGCGCGTCGAGCGCCTGCCCCAGCGCTTGCTCCGGCGACATGTACGCCACGGTCCCCAGCGCCGTGCCCGGGCTGGTCAGCAGTTCTTCCCCGCCGGTTGCCGTCGCCAAGCTTGAGGCCCCAACTCCCTCCGCCACTGCTCGCGGGGAGGCCGCCACTTTCGCCAGTCCGAAGTCGAGGATCTTTGCCTGCCCGCGGCTAGTCAGAAAGATATTCGCTGGCTTGATGTCCCGGTGAACGATCCCCTCGGCGTGCGCAGCATCGAGCCCATCGGCGATTTGAATCGCCACTTCAAGGAGCTCGTCCGTGCTCAGCGGCTTTCCCGTGATCCGGTACTTGAGGGTCTCGCCCTTCAGTAATTCCATGGCGATGAAGGGTTGACCTTCATACTCATCGATCTCATGAACAGTACATATGTTGGGATGATTCAGCGCGGAGGCAGCCCTGGCTTCACGCTGGAAACGTTCCAGGGCCTGGCGATCCTTGGCCAAGGTTTCGGGCAAAAACTTCAGAGCCACGAAGCGGCCCAGCTTCGTGTCCTCGGCCTTGTACACCACACCCATGCCGCCGCCACCGAGCTTTTCGAGAATGCGGTAGTGCGATACGGTCTTGCCAACCATGTGAGCGAACCTACATTTGCAAGCATCTTAGGCCGCGGCCGCGGGCAAGTCAATATGCGGCCGGGGATAGCTATACGGAGGGGAAAACTGCCACACCTGCCACCCTTTGCACCATTGTTGTGCAATTAAGCGACACGCGCGCTAGTCCGGTCGCGGTTTCGTGGTGAGTGCCTGGTCCGGGCTCGATATTGGCTAGGGGATCGAAAGCGGCGCGGAGGACGGCGCATGGTGGGCGTGGGCCGTGGGCGGGCGATTCTAAAGTGCGCCCCCCTGCGACTGGCCCCTGTTTCTGTCTCCCACCGGCGCGCGGTGTAGGCTCAGGCTGGGCCGTCCTCCATCTCGACGCTCACATCACTTGTTTTTTTGTTTTGATCGGAAAGAGCGTGGTTTCGGCACGCCAAGAATGTTCCAGTCCGTCTTTCTGGATTCAGGGGCTTGGCATCCTCACGTTGCAACCAATTTTCTTTTGCACAGAGCTTCGTTTGTTGTAGCGTCTTCCCTGCGGATTTTCAGTCCCTGGCCTGCTTAATCGCATCCACCAGGATTCTGTTGCTTCTTCACTATTCGTTCGAGCGCTTCGAAAGACATCCTGTGGTACGCCTCAGTTCCCCAGTCCACCCCATCGAATCCGCCCTTGTGGACCCCCACGAACTGGCAGGCCTTCCGTCACATGAACCGCAGAGCAAACAACGACTGAATCACAGTAGAGAACGTCGCATAAACGACAGATAACCAGGTGACTTCGATACGCCTAAGGCTGAACGAGGTGGTAAAGATTGAAAGTAAAACCAGTCCAGGGTACAACAGCAGCGTTAGGTTCCACTTTTGCCTCTCGGCAAATGGATTGTCCGCGGTGTCGGGCAACACCGGCTTTGTAAGCGAGAGCTTGAGACAGGCAAGATAGTCAAGGATGTTCCTGTGAGGATCAAACTCCACGAAGAAAAAGGATGGGTCGGAAAACACTTCTGGAATCCAGAGACCGAGGCGTCGCCATGAATGGGTTATGAGATTAATTGAACCTATCAATCCTAAGCACAACACGCTGGCAATCAAGGGAACAGTTGGCCATAACCCTTGGATCTGAATACTGGCTCCTAGCAGTTGAACGGTAACGCCGCCAGAATGATGCAGGACATCGAGAGACCACACGAGGCAAAGAAAGGCGAGCAGCGCATTGACGAAGAGCGATTGCGATTTCCCGATGGCTTGAAAGTGTGATAAGAGGAGTTCGAATCGCCTCCACTTCTCATCATTTCCTGCCATGATGCTTCCCTTTTACGACTAACGGAAATTGTAAATCCGGTTTCCATTCGCCGAAACGAGTATTTTGGGCCTTCACCTCAGGGTCTTCACTTCTTCCCATGGTCGAGAATTGTGCCACGAACCTCTTGGTTAAGCTCCTTCTAAGTGGCTGGGTCAAGAGCTTCCATGGAACCATCTCCGCCACGAGCCGAAAGCACACCGTTTCCGCCTCGCCAGTTCACCGTACCGTCGCCGTCACACCATTCTTGCCAGTCAAAGGTGCTCGGGCCCATTTCTATTCACAGTTAGAATTTTCCGGATCACGTCGGCACCATAGCGTTTTCGAAGGCGACTGAGGAATCCAGGCTCGACAGACTTGACGTATGCCAGCATACCTCTCAATTGAGTACACTGCTCCCCCGTAAGTCGTCCCGTGAGAAAGTGGTGAACAGACGCCCGAATGCGGCGCTTGTGATCCCGCCCTAAGGACACGCTGGCATCGTTTGTGAGAACTAATCCTGTGACTCGCCTAGATCTCTTCTTAGAAACGCGAACAGTCTTTTCGCGGTTTAAAGTGAGCTTTGGACTTTCAAGGCCCTCAGATATGCGGTTCACCATCTCCTCGACCTGCCTCAGTTTCTCACTCACGTTGGCAGAGAATGACAGGTCATCGGCATAGCGCGTATATGACACCTCTAGCCCAGAGCAGAAGTTCGCTACTGAATCATCGAAATCTCTAAGGAGAATGTTGGATATAAGGGGTGAACTTGGTGCGCCGATTGACAGGCACATGTCATTTGTGCGCTGTGGATTCCAAAAGATTATTCGTGAAAGCGCCTCAACCTCTACATTAGTGAATTGTTGTGGTGCGTGTTTTGCAATATAAAGCCTGAAATCGACAGATTTGATGGACGGGAAGAAATTCTTAAAGTCGAGTTTCAGGAGAAACCGACTGTTAAGATGACGACGAGCATTATCAGCAATGTTCAGGCCGTTCCGATAGCCGGTAGCTGCTGGATGGATTGAAAACTGATTCAAAACATGTTTCATAACCCAGTATTGTAGGACCTTTACTTCTTTTGCGGGTTGAGCAATTGTGCGAAACTCACCTGCTTTGCGCTTTGGAATCTGATAGGTCTTGTATCTGTAAGGCGCAGACCTTATTAGCCTGGACAGCTCCTCCTGAGAGAGGAGGAGAGCGGCACCAAGACTTGTCAGCAGTTCAGACATATGCGGGACTTTTCTTAGCCGCCTGTCGAAGATAGCGCTCAAAGAGCTTTGATCGCCTGGGGTCTCGCGCCGGGAGAGCGGTACGGATGATAGATGTGGCGCGCTCACGGTCGCGGAGAGTTGCACCCGGATTGAAGTCGTAACGAATGTAGGTTGACGCAACTCTGCTTACATAGTATTTCTGAGTTGAATAAGGGAGTAGCTTGATGATTTTCAGATGTTCAAGCAAAGAAATGTATTGTGTTAGATGTCGCCGGTCTAGCTCATAGCCCCATCCCTTAAAACACTGAGTAATCTCTGTTTCCGTCGTGATACCTAAAATGTCGATCAGATCGGCCATCAGGAGCATCGTGTGTGCGTGAGATTCCCGATCTAGTCGCTGTTCAGTGACTCCAAGCTTTTCGCGGTCGATTAAGAATTGGGCCAGTTCTTCGCTCATGTCATTTAGGGCTTCTAAAGTCTCTTGATCGTTGATCGTTTTGGGGTCCCAATCGAAATAGCGCACTAAGTTTTCTTTTTCGAGGCGCCGCACTGGTCCGTCAGCAATGAAGGTGCCAGTCTGCTTATATGTGGAACTCACGATTGCAAGGGTTTTGGGGCGAAGGAGGTTGGATGTAGCGAATGCCCCGAGCTCGGCAATTGAGCCCGGGCTCTCAACGAATAGAACGATTAAGTCCGCAAGAGCCGCTATGTACTCTTCCAATTCTAGCAAGTCAGAAAATATATCATGGTCAAACCAGTTGTTAATTACTTCGGCAAGCCTAACTCTCTTGATGAGGCTCGGGTGATTTTTCTTAAGGTGGCGGTGGAAATAATCTCGTGCCGATTCGTAGGATTGAGGGTCATTATGGGTAGCTCCTCCGCATAGGAACACCAAATTGGGCGTGTTGAAAATTCTGCAGTCAGTGAGTTTTACTGACTTGACGAACGCTAAGACGGGATCGTCCATCGAGGGGGCTCTTTACCTTTAAGAGCGGCACGTGAGGAGAAAACCTCTTCACGTGACTCGCGGCGCGACGCACCGCGAGGCGGTCACGTGAAGAGGTTTTCTCCTCACGTGCCAATAAAAGATACCAATCAATACTCGGTCCGGCGAATCGCCAGACACAGAGACCCGAAAGTCCCAATCGCGTAAAGAGCACAGTAAATGTAACTCACCGCGGCCGGGTTGTCAAACCGTACCGCGTTTTCACGCCCCTATTTCAGTGTTCGGGTAGTCGATGAAATATCACAGCGGACCTCGTGTGGTCTGCCGCCTGATTTGACGCCCGCGAGCCGCAGCGCGCGAGAAGCTCTTTTCCTCGACCACGGCGACGAAAGCCTCAATCTGGCCGATTTCCACGGGACACCTCCTATAAGCTAGGCTTATGATATCAGAAAATATATAAACTTGACTCGACCATCCGACCGGTCGGACAATGGTCCCGGTGCGGATTTCTCGCTACGCTGGAACGCATTGGGGGGCTTCCGGAAGGGCGGGGCTTTACAGGCTGCGGGAAAAGTCTTCCGCTCTGTCATCCTGAGCGAAGCGAAGGACCCCTGCAGTTCGCCTGGGTGAGTGAAAAGGACAAACTACGGGGGTTCTTCGCTCGCTGCGCTCGCTCAGAATGACATAACGAAGGGCTCAGGATGACAGTGTGCGGGGTTTTTCCGCAGCCTGTTTCGCCCCGCCCTTCCAATCCCGTAGTGAGAAATCCCGGCTAGGACAGTCCCCGGCCCCAGGGTGTGGGGACCGTTCCCTACCCCGGAGGACGAGGACGGGCCACGCAGGTCAGTCGGAGCCGAAACCTGGGCAGGGCGGATGGGAGGAAAAATGGCGGACAAAATCTATATTTTTGATACTACCCTCCGTGATGGTGAACAGTCGCCGGGTTGCAGCATGAACCTGGCGGAGAAGCTCGAAATGGCGCGACAGCTCGAACGACTGGGGGTGGACATCCTGGAGGCGGGCTTCCCCGTTGCCTCGCAGGGCGACTTTGACGCCGTAGCGGCCATCGCCCGGGAGATCCGTACGCCCATTGTCGCCGCGCTGGCTCGCGCGAGCGAACTGGATATCGACCGCGCCTGGGAAGCCCTGAAGGACGCGGCGCGGCCGCGCCTGCACACGTTTCTGGCCACCTCCGACATCCACCTGCAGTACAAGCTGCACAAGACCCGCGCGGAAATCCTGAAGATGATCAGTTGGGCCGTAGGCCACGCCAAGTCCAAATGCGCGGACGTGGAGTTTTCCCCGGAAGACGCCGGCCGCACGGACCGCAGTTACCTGATTGAGTGCTGCCACGCGGCGGTCGAGGCCGGCTCGACCGTGCTGAACCTGCCGGATACGGTCGGCTATTGCCTGGAACCGGAATACGAGAAGATGTTCCGCGACGTGCAGACCCGCGTGCCCGGCATGGACCACGTCATCCTGAGCACCCACCCGCATAATGATCTGGGTATGGCCGTGTCCAACACCCTGGCGGGCATTCGCGGCGGGGCGCGCCAGGTGGAATGCACCATCAATGGCATCGGCGAGCGCGCCGGCAACGCGGCGCTGGAGGAGATTGTGATGGCGATTTACGTGCGCCGCGATGTGCTCCCTGTGCGCACGGACATCCGCACCGAGGAGCTTTTCGCCTCCAGCCAGATGCTCACCCGGCTCACCGGCGTGGCCGTGCAGCGCAATAAGGCGATCGTGGGCCGCAACGCTTTTGCGCATGAGGCGGGAATTCACCAGGATGGCATCCTCAAGAATGCCATTACCTACGAAATTATTACTCCACAAACCATAGGCATGCCGTCGAACTCCATCGTCCTGGGCAAGCATTCGGGCCGGCACGCGCTGGCAAAGCGTTACGAGGAACTGGGTTATCAACTGGCGAAGCCCGAACTGGAGCGCGCTTATCAGCTCTTTACCGAGCTCGCCGACCGCAAGAAGAACATTTACGACGAAGACCTGATCTCGATCGTCAACGAGGGATTCCAGCACATCCCGGAAATGTTCTCGCTGAAACTCTTCCAGAGCGTTTCCTCGAACGAAGGGCGCGCGACGGCCACCGTGGAGCTCGAAAAAAACGGGGAGGTGTTTCACGATTCGGCGACGGGCGAAGGGCCGTGCGACGCCGCCTTCCGCGCCATCGACCGACTCACCGGCTTGCCGGGGACGGTCGTGGACTTCTCCGTGCACACGGTCGGCCCCGGCACCGACGGCGTGGCGGAAGTTTCGATCCGTGCCCGGTTCGAGGGGCGCGAGTTCGGGGGAAAATCCACCAGCCACAACGTGGTGGAAGCGGCGGCGCGCTCTTACTTGCAGGCCGCAAACAAAGCTGCGTATGAAGTGAAGCGCGCCGGCGAAGCCGCCGCCGTCACTTCCGGCTCTGTGCACAAGAACGAGGCCGTGGACCGATTTTTCCCAGGAGGTTACTGACCTCACAACCGATGCCGCCGGGTCTTGCACCCATGTAGAATTCGTAAGGAACCGGCAGATTTCGCAGGGCGATGAACCCGGAAGTGGCTCAACCGCTCCATAAGATCGGACACTTTGTCAATTCTGATCCCCGACAGAATTCGCTTAACTATCTGAAAATACATGGCTTAACCTGATATCATGGAAAGATTCAGCAGGGTGCTGTGCATTCTGGAAACCCGAATAAAATCTTGCAATTTGACGTCTTAATCTTGTAACATCAAGATAATTAAAGATATGCAGAGCCTTTATCGGATTGCTGTACTTGCTGGCGATGGAATCGGACCTGAGGTCACGGCCGAAGCCGTGAAAGTCCTTAAGGCGATTGAAGGTGTTCTGGGTGTGACCTTCCGATTCCAGAGCGGCTTGGTGGGCGGTTGCGCCCTCGACCAAACCGCATCACCGCTTCCTGCCGAAACCATTTCCGTCTGCAACAACTCGCACGCGGTGCTGCTGGGAGCCGTGGGTGGACCGCAGTGGGATTCGAAGCGTCCCGAGTTGCGCCCGGAGCAGGGATTGCTGCAATTGCGCCAGCGGCTGGGACTTTATGTGAACCTGCGGCCGGTGCGCGTGCTCGACTCCCTGGCCGGTATTTCCGCACTCAAGGCGGATCGCGTGCGGGGGACAGACCTGGTCATCGTGCGCGAGCTGATGGGCGGCATCTATTTCGGCAACCCGCGGGGTATTTTCTCCAAGAATGGCGAGCGCCTGGGCCTGAACACGGAAATCTATCGCGAGCACGAAGTGGAACGCGTGGCGCACCGCGCTTTTCAGTTGGCGCGTCTCCGCCGGCGGAAGGTGACCTCCGTCGACAAAGCCAATGTGCTGGAATCCTCGCGCCTGTGGCGTGAAGTGGTGACGCGCGTGGCCCGGTCCTACCCGGATGTGGAACTCCATCACATGTATGTGGACAACTGCGCGATGCAGTTGATCGACAAGCCCACCAGCTTCGACGTGATCCTGACCACCAACATGTTCGGCGACATCCTGAGTGATGAAGCGGCGATGCTGACGGGCTCGATCGGCCTGCTGCCTTCCGCCAGCCTGGGCGAGCATTCCGCACTCTATGAGCCCATCCACGGCTCGGCCCCCGACATCGCGGGGCGCAATCGCGCCAATCCCATCGCCGCGATCGCCTCGGTGGCGCTGATGCTGCGCTACACCCTACGCATGGAAACGGCCGCCGCAGCCATCGAGACGGCCATCGAGCGGATCTTGAAACGCGGCGTCCGCACCGCGGACCTTCCGGGCAAGAAACGTCCCACCTCGACCACACACATGGGCGACCTGATCGCCGAAGCCACGCAGAAAATCCTGAAATCGGCAAACTCCGCCCGACGCTAACACCGCGTTCCCACCGATTTTTCAATTCGCATCCGCACCGTGGCTCTTTCTGTCCCCGCCTGCAAAACTGCTTTCTTTTCCTCTTCAAGAGCGCTAATTTCTTGCCTCAGAAGTTCGCTGATGAAGTCAGCCCGCGGAGCGGGCGAAAGAAGGTAGCCCACGGCGTCCCTGGGCTACGATCTTGCGCCCCTGACGGGCCCCGGGAACGGTCGGCGCTCCAGACGGTTTGTTCAACGAACTTGATGACACCACGCTAAACTCTTGGAGATTATTGGGGGGGGACGACGTATGACTTTGACACGGCGCCAATTTCTGGAAAACTCTGTCTATGCAGGCGCGGGACTTACGGTTTCCCGCGTCTTCCAAGCGGATGCAGTCATTGCCTCACCGGCAGACGGGCAGGTGGTTCCTGCCCCGAGCGGCGAGTGGATGGCGGCCACGCCCGCGAGCGCTTTCCGCGCCTACCGTTCGAAGCCCGCCAAGACCGCAGACGCCCCAACCTGGGTGCAGATTGACTTGGGGGCCAGTCAGCCGATTGACTCCGTCAAGGTCTATCCCGCCAACGAAAAAGGCCGACCCGGACGCGACGAGCACTATGCCGGGGAGGGTTTCCCGGTTCGCTTCAAGATTGAAGCATCCCTTGATCCGGATTTCAGTGGCGCCCGGCTGATCGTGGACCATACTGGCGCGGACTACCCCGCCCCCAAAGGGCGGATTGAAGAGTACCGGGCGCAAGGTGTCGAGGGGCGCTATGTACGTTTGACAGCCACGCGTCTGATGGACGTCGAAGGGGGTGGCAATTACCTGGCTCTGGCGAAAATGGATGTTTACTCCGGGGGGAAAGAGATCGCTCGGCTCCGGCCCGTCACGGTGGACTCGACTTACGGAAATGACGACGACGTTGCGCAGGTAACGCGGCCCGCGCGCCCCGGTGGAGAAACCGTCTTCGTGGACCATCCTGAGAACGTCACGCCCGCGCGCACCTGGAAGCCTCCCGTCCACAAGGCCCGCGTGCCGCTTACCGGTGTCACCCTGGAGGGCGGCGTTTTCCAGTCCGCCCTGGAAAACAACATCCGCTATCTCCTGAATTCTTTCACGGTGGACGATTTGCTGCGCCAGTTCCGCGAGCGAGTGGGAACAGCAAAGCCCCCTGAGCAGCCCAAGGGGGATGTGCAGTTCTGGGAGGAAGACCTTGCCGGTTCAAACGCCGGCCGCTTCCTTATGGCGGCAGGAAACACCCTGCGCTGGATGGATCACCCGGAGCTTCGCCGGCGCCTGGACGCCGTCGTGGAGGGCATTGCGCAATGCCGCGAGGCTAACGGGTACATCATGGCGTACCCCGAGGACACCATCTTCTTTTCGGAGCGCGGCGCCTACACGCGGGCCTGGCTGACGCATGGCCTGATCGAGGCAGGCTATGCCGGCAACCCGAAAGCTTTTGAACTGCTGCGGGGCTACTATGACTGGTTTAACGAGTCTCCCTACCTGCCCCACCTGCTGCGCTTCGCCGTCCAGGGTGGCCAAGGCATGATCGCCAATACGCGCCTGCACTTTACGCCCGTGGGCAAGCCCGCCGACATTCAGGTCATTCAGCGATATTTCCAGGAAAACTATTGGATGGATCAGCTCGCCGCGCGTGAAGACCGCGCCATCTGGCAATATCCCTATGACCGCCCGCATTGCTACTTGCTCACGAACCTGGAGGCTTACCTCGATCTGTATCGCGCCACGGGCGAGGCGCGTTACCTCCGTGCCGTGGAAGGCGGCTGGGATCTGTATCACGACAAATGGGAGAATCCCGGCGGTTCCATTTCCATCATCGAGTTTATCGTAAGTCCGCCGCGGTCCTATCTGCTTCACGCTGAGTTGGAAGAGCTTTGCGGGAACGTCTTCTGGGCCTTCTTGAACCAGCGCTTCCACCTGCTGGATCCGGAGCAGGAAAAGTATGTCGGCGAGATTGAGAAGTCCATTTACAACGTGGCCCTGGCTAATCAGGGGGGCTCGGAGGGCTTTCGCTATCACGCCCTGCTCACGCACCGCAAGGAGAAACCCACCCACATCAATACCTGCTGCGAAGGACAGGGCACGCGGCTGATCGGTTCGCTGCCGGAGCACATTTACTCGCTCGCTTCTGACGGCCTGTATGTGAATCTCTTTGAGCCGTCAACGATCAAGTGGACGCAGAACGGAGAGACTTTGCGTCTAAAGGCAGTCACCCGTTTCCCGTTTGACCCGGAGGTGCAATTGCAGTTCTCGGCAGCCCGGCCAGTGCAGGCGAAAATACGTGTCCGCGTGCCTTCCTGGGCGGCGCGTGACATGGCGATTAACGTTAATGGCAAGTTGGCCGTCACGGGCTGGCCCGGCAGTTACGCAGTGCTCGACCGCACGTGGTCAGAGGGTGACACCATAAACTTCACCCTGCCGGCGAAGCTCGACTTGGTGCGGTACACCGGAGTGGATCAGATCCCCGACCAGGCGCGCTACGCCGTCACCTTCGGCCCGATTTTGCTGGCAGCGGTCGGGGCAACCGAAATCAGTTTGCGTCTGGAGAAAGGAAAGCGGCCGGAAGATCTCTTGCAGCAACTGCGACCGAAACCTGGCCAGCCGCTCCACTTCACGGTCGAGCATAACCCCGGCGTCGAGTTCATGCCCTACTGGTTGGTGGACAAGGAGCCCTTCAATTGTTTGCCAGGCGTGGATTTGCGCGCCTGAGCCGGAGGGTAGCCACGGTCAGGGTTTTTGTGACCGTGGGCTTTTCCTTCGATGACAAACCCACAGTAGCTCAGAGTTTGTGCAGTTCAAACTCTGCGGCTTGCACTTGCGATAACGGTCACTCGTTGTGAAATACGTATCATTGCATGGTCCGTGGCGATGGTGATTCGGGCGAGGCGGAACGACGGACCGCAGAGTATTGCGGTGCTGCGCAAAACTCTGCGCTACGATCTTGGCCATGGACAAAATGCTGTGATGGCATCGACAAACTGAGGGTTGCATACATCCCGACAAAAACCGCCGGGACGTATGCGCCACCCGCGGCCACGGCTTGACTCCAGATCGCGCCGGCCGCAGCCTCACGGTTTCTGGTGGCCCGTAGGTTCTCCGGCAGGTTTCGCCGGGGACGTTGCCTTGGGCAGGGTCTCGATGCGGACCTTCGACACCCGGCGACCTTCCATATCCACCACGCGATAGCGGCGGGACTCAAAGACGAAACTCTCTCCGCCTTGGGGAATAACCCCCAGCCGCGCCTCCACAAATCCCGCCAGGGTCTCGTATCCCGCGCGGGGCAATACGATGTCGTACTCACCGGCCAAGTCGCGCAGGCTCACCGAGGCATCCACCACCAGCACGTTCTCCCCGACCTTGCGGATGGCCTCCTCCTCCCGGTCGTATTCATCCTGGATCTCGCCCACGATCTGTTCCACAACGTCTTCAATCGTCACCAAGCCGACGAAGGTGCCGAACTCATCCACGACCAGGGCCATCTGCGAATGCCGGCGGCGGGCCTCCTTCAGCATTTGGGTTAAGGACATCGACTCTGGGACAATCATGGGTTGGTGAAGGACCGCGCGCAGATCGCAGTCTGCCTCGACCGGCGTGCCCGCCCGCGCCCTTTCCAGCAACACAGCGAGCAGGTCCTTCGTGTACAGGACGCCGATGATCTGGTCGGGCAGGCCATCATAAATGGGAATGCGGGAGTGCTGATCCTTCACCACGCGCTCCAGCAGCGCTTCGAGGTCTGGCGTGACGGGCAGACAGGTGATGCGATTCCAGGGGACCATGATTTCGCGCACGCGGACACGGTCCAGATCGAAAACGCTGTGGATCATCTCCTCTTGTTCTGCATCGAGCAGCCCGCGCTTGCGTATGCTGGACACAATCAGTTTGACTTCTTCCGCCGTGTGGGCCGGGCCGTGGCTTCCCGGGGGAGGGCGGTGTAGGGAGCGCAGCACCCCGTGGGCCAGGAAGTCCAGCAAGCGCACGGGATAGCGGCTGAGTTTAAGAAACAGGAACATGGGCGGGGCCACGCCCAACGCAAAGCGCTCCGCGCCCTCATAAGCCAGGGCCTTGGGAACCAACTCGCCCAGCACCATCAGGAGAATCGTAATAAGCAGAAAGGCGATGCCCACGGAAATGGAGTGGGCAAGGGCGGCGCGCGCGACTCGTCCGAGATAGCCCTCCAGCGACCGTTCGATCGCATCGGCCATGATGGCCTGGCCAATCCAGCCCAACAGTAGGCTGATCACGGTGATACCGAGTTGCGTCCCGGAGAACAGCGCCACCATATCGGAGATCAGGGTGAGCACCAGTCGCGCCCGCGGATTGCCCTCGTTGGCGAGTTGTTCCAGCCGGGTGCGGCGCACGCTCAGCAGGGCATATTCCGCTGCGACGAAAAAGGCGTTCAACGCCACCAAGCCGAGAATGAGAAAGGCCTTCAACAAAGCCAGCATGAGGCACCTAAAATGGAATCAGGGAGCGTAGCACGGGCATCTTCCCCGTGCAAATCGGCAGGCACGGGGTCGAGCGCAGGCGCCTACGGTAAGGTTGCTTCTGGCGGCCGATGGGTCAGCACGGGAGGGGGCGGTTCGCGTCCCGGCACTCGTGCACCCACGGCGCGGGAATAGACCTCGTCGTAGTCCCGCACATCTTTTCGCACGGAGAGGAACTCGGCTTCGTCGTGTGGCACGAATTCCGGAGGTGGCAGACGGGGGAGAAGTTTCTCCACATTCTTCCGTCGATCGCTCACGCGCGGGTGCGTGGCCAGGGCGCCGCCGGACTCCACTCCCTGGGCGGACTGCTCCTCCTCCAGCCGCGCGAACATGCTCACGGCGGCCCGGGGATCATAGCCCGCGCGCACCAGGTACTGGACCGCCACGCGGTCGGCCCGGCGTTCCGCGGAGCGGCTGAAGCGGGCCCGCGCCACGGGCGCCACCCAGCCGCTTGCCGAAGTCAGGGCAATCCCTATGGGTCCCGCCAGAGCCACGGCCGGGACCATGGCCAGTAACTCGAAAAGGTTGGTCTTCCAGGGAGAGGTCCGCCAATCGCAGGCGTTGACATGCGCAATCTCGTGGGACAGAACCGAAGCCAGTTCGGCTTCATTTTCTGCCGTGCTGATCACACCGGAATTGACCACCACGAACCCCCCGGGGAACGCCTGGGCGTTTACGTCCGGGTTGTAGAGAACGTAGAAGGTGAAATTCTGCTGGCTGCCGCTGCTGCGGGCCAAATTCTGTCCCAAGCGGCTAACGTATTCATTCAGGCGCGCCCCGCCCCAGGGCATACCCGCCGCCAGAGCTTGTTGCAGCATGAGGTGCCCGACTTGGAGGGCTCCCGCCATGTGCTCGGGACCACCACAAACGCCGTTCGGCAGGGACGCATCTCGCGGCCACGCGTGAGTCGCAGGCGCGAGGCACGCCAGCGCACACGCGAGCTGCATCACCCGCCAGCTTCTTGGGTGCAGCACCTTCACGGGCTTGCCCTCCGAGGGATTCATCGGCACGAACGCAGCGAACTTCAGCGCGCGGCGCGACGCCCGTTTTCACGTTTCTGGACCGGTGCTGTGGAATCACGAAATCACCGCTCGGGCCCTTCCCTCGAAGCTGCTAAACCGGGCCGACGGTGGTAAACTGCACGCGAACCGACGGCGCCCGTACCGATGCAGCGCTTCCCCCGGTTTCGGGGGCGCCTGCGCCGCGTTTGTCTGGGACCCGGTGGAGCCCCCAGGGCCAGCCCGATGATTCGAGCCTTTGCTCCTGGGATCCAATAACTCAACTCCAGGTGAGGACCGCATGCGCACTCCTGCCTTCATCGCCGCAATCACGAAACACCTTTGGCTCACAGCAAGTCTTTTTCTGCTGGCTTCTGCCGGCAGCGCCAACTCCCTGGCCGCGGAGAATTTGATCTGGCGGCTGGGCCAGCGTGATCTTTCCGATCACGAGTTCACGACCTGGCCCAACCCCGAGAAGCATGAGCCGGTGGTCGTCGAGGTGGGCCAAGGCAATGAAGAGAAGCTCTGGCCCAAGTTCCATCCGGGTTCGGCCAACCAGGAGATGGGAGCTCATGCTTATTCTTACACCCTCGTTTTCGGTCTCCCCAGCTCTCCCCGCGGCTTGTACTACCTGGAAGTAGACGGGCTGTTCCGTCACCCGCGCGTCCCCATCCTGCGAGTCGAAATCAATGGGCACCAGGGCGATTTCTACTTCTCGCCGCAAGTGAGCTGGGCCCTCGGCGATGAGAGCGACGCATTCAATCCCATCCACGCGGAACAGGCGAAGCGCATCGCCATTCCCGCGCGCTTCCTGCGCGCCGGCGAGAACCGTTTGACCTTGACCTGCCTAGATGAGCCCGCCACGGTCACGCGGCATATCACCGCGGGAGGCGCAGGCGATTCCGGGTTCTACTACGACGCCCTGAAATTCACACAGGACGCGGAGGGTGCATCCGTCAGCCAGCCCGAGGCCCGGCTTGAACCCACCATCTTTTTCCGGAAGGCCGCGGCGGGACTGGAAGAGGAAACCTGGCTGACCGTCGAATACCCGCCGGGCTGGCAGGCCGCCAAGGTCCGCATCGGGCGCGGTGGATTCTCGACGGAGACTGAGATCACGAAGCGCGGGGAGTTTGGCGAGGCGCGCGTGCCCGTCTATATTCCCGACTCGGTCGGGGCGGGCGAGGCACGGATCGAATTCACGAATTCCTGGACACCGGAAACCCGAGGGCTCGCGCGGCAATCGTTCAGCGCGGATTTCAAGCCGCAGAAGAAATGGAAGGTATTCTACGCACCGGAAGAGCACCTGGACGTGGGTTTCACGGATTACCAGGCCAAGGTGGCGGAAGTGCAAGCGCGCGTCCTCGATCAACTACCGGAGGTCTTGGCGGCCCATCCCGACTATCGCTTCAACCTCGACGGCAGTTGGGTTGTGCAGCAGTGGCTCGGGACGCGCACCGCGGAGGAGGCCACGCGCTTTGCGGCGGCGGCGCGCGCGGGGAAGATCGGTGTGAATGGGTTTTACGCCAACTTGATGACGGAATTGCCGGCGCCCGAGGAGCTCTTCCGCGCCCTGTACTTCAGCAAGCACCTGGAAGACCGCTACGGAGTTCCCCTGGAAGCCGCCTGGGCGACCGACGTGCCCTCCTACGGGTGGGCGGTACCGTCGGCGCTGGCCGCCGCGGGAATCCGATACTTTGCGGGCGGGGGCAATCAAACTCGCGGGCCGCTGCACACGGTCGGCCACTGGAATGCGCGCTCGCCCTTCTGGTGGGAGGGGCCCGACGGCCAGCGCGTGCTGGCTTGGTTCTCGTACCATTATCACCAATTGCGCGCTACGTTCGGCGTGCCGCCGTCGCTCGAGGCGGGCGCGAGCGCGCTGCCGATTTTCCTCCAGCCCTATGAGCGCGACGATTACGCGCCGGACGCGGTGCTGCTTTACGGAACGGAGGTTGAGAACCTCCCGCTCGATTTCCTGGACGCAGACCTGGCCGCGCAGTGGAACGCCCGCTATGCGTACCCCCAGATCGTTCCCTGCCGCTTCGCCGAGTATTTCCGTTATGTCGAGCAACACTACGGCGGGCAACTTCCCGTGGTGCGGGGCGATGGCGGGGGGTACTGGGAAGACGGCGCGGGGACGGACGCCGCGGCCACGGCCGCTTATCGCCAGGACCAGGCGCGGGCGGTGGCAGCGGAAGCGCTGGTGGCGCTCAACACAGGAATCAACCGCGCGCTGGCTTTCCCTCTCGAAGTGAGCCGCAGAATCTGGAGCAACATCGTTCTTTATGGCGAGCACACCTTCGTTTCTTATCGCGGCGTCAGCCAGCCGCAGCACGATGAAGTCAGCGGTCAGCTCGCCGTTAAGGAAGGGCGCGCCACGCGCGCCGCGGCGGACATCGACGAGTTGCTGCGGCGCGGCCTGAGCCAGCTCGCCGACCAGATCCAGACCGAAGGCGAGGACCTGATCGTGTTCAACGCCCTCAGTTGGAAGCGTAGCGGCCTAGTTCGTTTCCAGGTGGACGCTGGCACGGCGTTAACGGACGTCGCAACCGGCCAGCCTGTGCCTTACGAGGTCGTCGAAGCGCGCGACGGTTACGCGACCATTCGCTTCTGGGCGCGCGAGGTTCCGCCCCTCGGGTACAAGGTGTTTCGCCTCGGGCGCGGGCCGGCCGTCGAGCCCGGACGCTCGGAACCGGAGAGCAACATCATCCAGAACAAGTTCTATCGCTTGACGTTCGACCCCACACGCGCCGCCCTCAAGAGCCTGTACGACAAAGAACTTGGCCGCGAACTGATCGACCCGGCCAGCCCGTATCTTGCCGCCGAGTATCTTTACGTAACTGGAGGCGGCACGGAGAAAGGACGCGGCGAAGACAGCGAAGCCACGCAACTCACCCACCTGGCGCGCAGCCTGCCCTTCGCCGAACTGAAAATCAACCACCCGAGTGACGGCCAGCTCGTGGCCGTCGAGAAGACATGCTGGGGCCACGTGGTGAAGATGACGGCGCAGGCCCTCAACACTCCCAAGGTCGAAACGGAAATCTATCTGCCGGATGATGAGAAGCGGATCGAAATCCGTAGCACCATCCACAAGCAGTTGACTTATGCCAAGGAAGCCGCCTACTTCGCGTTTCCCTGGGCCGCCGCCAATCCCACGTTCCGCTATGAAATCGCCAATGGCTGGGTCGATCCGGAGAAAGACCTGATCGCCGGCGCCTCGGTCGAGTGGTCAACCGTGCAGGACGCCGTCAGCGTGGAAGACGGCGCGACCTCCGTCACTCTGGCCGTCGTGGATGCGCCCCTGGTTTCGTTGGCCGACCTCAACCGCGGCCGCTGGCCGGAGCGCTTTCGGAAGAGCTCGGCGTCCGTTTTCTCTTACGCGCTGAACAATTATTGGTTCACGAATACGCCGGCGGGCCAGTCCGGAGACATGGTTTTCCGCTACGCCGTCACCAGCGGCGGCCGCTTCGACCCCGTTCAGGCTGCGCGTTTTGGGCGCGAGGCCAGAACGCCCCTGGAGGTCTCCGAGTTGCGTGGCAGTGACAAGCTCGCCGGCGCCAAGGGCAAGCTGCCCGCGGGCACAGCCAGCCTGGCTTCGGTCGAGCCGGAGAATCTGGTCATCAACGCGCTCAAGGGGGCCGAGGACGGCCAGGGATTGATCGTGAGAGTCTACGAGGCGGGTGGCAAGGCGGCCGACGGCACGTTGACTCTGCCTTGGGTGAATATCGCGTCGGCGAGTCAAGCCAATGCCGTGGAGGTAAACGGAAAGCCACTGGATGCGGACGCGCACAGCGTGCGCTTCCACATCGAGCCGCATCGGGTGATGACGATTCGGGTGGCGACGAAGTGAGAGTGGTTCGAACGCTGGAAGCCCGCGGGGATCCTCAAGAGAGAAGTGACCCCTCAACCGCCTGCTGACGTGAAGGTCAGCGCCACAGTGGAAGCTACAAGAACGCCCGCAGTTCTGTTAGCATATTGCCGATGTACGACGAAACCGCGGCCGTCATCGAAAATCGTGATCTTACAGGCGGCCATTTCCTCCTGAGTCTGGATGCTCCGCGGCAGGCGCCGGCCGTGCGCCCGGGCCAGTTCGCCATGGTGCGCATTCTCGGCCGCTCCGACGTACTGTTGCGCCGGCCCATGAGCATCTTCGACGTCACCTCGAAAGAGGAGGGCGAGGGCGGACCGGGAAAGGCGCAAACGCTCGGCGTCCTACGGCTTCTCTATAAGGTCGTCGGGCGCGGCACCCGCTTGCTGGCGGAACTTAAGCCGGGCGACAAGGTCGGGCTGCTCGCCCCGCTCGGCCACGGGTTCTTTGAAGAGGAATACCTGCCGCGCGCGCACGCGGCGGACGAAATCCTGCATGTCGCCGGCGGCATTGGCATCGCGGCCCTGCTGCTGCCGGCGAAGCACCTGGCCGAAGCAGGATTCAAGCAGCGCCTCTTCTTCGGGGCGCGGACGAAAGGCGATTTGGTCGGCCTGGAAGAATTCAAGCCGTTGATGCGCGGCTCGCTGTTCGCCACAGAAAACGGCTCGTTCGGATACCGCGGCTTTGTGACCAGGCCACTGGAGGATTATTTCTCCGCGCATACCAACAAGAAGTTTCTGCTGATGGTCTGCGGTCCTTGGGCCATGCTGCGCGCCACCGTGGAACTTGCCAAGCGCTTTCGCCACCCCTGCCTGGTTTCCATGGAGAATCGCATGGGGTGCGGGCTGGGCGTTTGCCTGGGTTGCTCGATCCGAGTGGAGGGCACGGGTCACGAAGCCTACCAGCGCGTCTGCACGGAAGGGCCGGTGTTCTGGGCGGACAAGATTGTTTGGGAAACGGAGAAAAGACTCGGGATCAGGGATTAGGGGTTCGGGGTTCGGAAACACGATGGCGAGGAAAGCCAAGGCGAAACGGCGCGAGCATCACAACGGCGACGCAAGTACCGTTGCCCGGGACGGGGTCTCCGCGGCGGCCCCCGTAGACGCGGAAGAATTCACGCCCCAGATTGAAACCGAAATCGCCGGCGTGCGTTTCCAGAATCCCGTGTGGACGGCGAGCGGGACATTCGGCTATGGCAAGGAATTCGCCCACTTGATCGACCTCAATCAGCTTGGGGCAATTTGCGTAAAGGGCATCTCGCCAGAGCCCATGGAAGGCAACCCGCCGCCGCGCATCTACGAAACCGACTCGGGAATGCTGAACGCCATCGGCCTGCAGAACGTGGGCGCCCGGCGCTTCCTGAGCGAAAAGCTGCCCTTCCTGCGCACGCTCCAGGCGCGCACCGTGGTCAATGTTTTCGCTTATTCCACGGAAGACTACGTGCGCTGCATTGACATCCTGAACGCCGGCGAAGGCATCGCGGCGTACGAACTGAATATTTCCTGCCCCAACACGCGCTGTGGCGGCATCGTGTACGGCAGCGACCCGCGCCTGACGGAGGAAGTGGTGGCGGCTTCGAAAAAGGCGGCGCGCTATCCGCTCTTCGTCAAGCTCTCTCCCAATGTCACCGACATCGCGATGTTCGCGCGGGTGGCGGAGGGTGCGGGCGCCGACGCGCTCTCACTCGTCAACACTTTCGTCGGAATGGCCATCGACGTCGAAACCCGCACGCCACGGATCTCCAACGTTACGGCGGGGCTTTCTGGACCCGCCATCAAGCCGGTAGCGCTGCGCATGGTCTACCAGGCGGCGCGGGCCGTGAAGATTCCCGTCATCGGCATCGGCGGCATCACGAGCACTGAAGACGCGCTGGAATTTCTCATCGCCGGGGCTCGCGCCGTTCAGGTCGGGACGGCCAATTTCTACGATCCGCACACCGCACCGCGGATTGTAGAAGGCTTGCACGATTACTGCCGGCGCAAACGGCTGCACCTTGGCGATTTGGTGGGTTCGCTCAGAATTCCTGAGGGGTAAACCCCGCAGGCAGGCAAGAGCGGCTCCCCGCACGGGTCCCCCGCCGGCCCCTCCGCGTGTTGACCGAGTTCGACAAAAACCAGGGTTCTAACACCCGAAAAGAAACCGGAATGCACTCCGGGTAACGGGGGTTTGGAATGAGTCTTGCCCTTCTCCCTGGTTGGAAATGAGGGAGGAAGGTGGGAATAATCAGGGTACTTGGAGAATCAAAGGTTTGGGAGGCTGGGGGCAGGCCATGTGCCATCTGCAGGTGACGGTAGTGGAGGGAATTCTCGGCAGGCTGCCGGTATATGGGCACACCCAGCGCTTGCCAGGTTCCATACAAGTGCTTATGGATCAAGGGCATCACTGCCATCGGAGACTTGGATTGACAGATGTCAAAGGCTCTGTTACACTTTAGGGGTTGGTGTCTTGCGAATCGCACTTCATGAGAAAGCGAAGATTGGGTTCGGGCTAGTGCTGGCTGCCCTGCTCCTGGCCGCGCCGGGATGTCTGGTCCGCAAGGAAACTCGCATTCGTCCATGGGAACTGCCTCCTCCGGCGCGCGAGGCTACGCTGGCCGAACTCCTTTCCAAGATCAACGATCAGAGTGCGGCGGTTCGAACGCTTACCGCCACGGTTGACCTGGAGCCGACGGCGGGGTCCGTCTACTCCGGGATCATCAAAGAGTATCACAACGTGAAGGGCTTCATCTTGGTGGAAAAACCCGCCCTGATCCATATGCTCGGCCAGGCGCCCGTGGTCCGGACGACGGTTTTTGACATGGTTTCAAACGGCGAAGAATTCCGCCTCTCCATCCCCCCCAAACAGAAGTTCATTGTGGGCAAGACCTCATTCCGCCGACCCGCGAAGAACGCCCTCGAGAACCTGCGGCCGCAGCACATTTTACAGGCCCTGAGCGTTCCGCCCATCAACGCGGAGCGCGAAAAGTGCATACTGGAAGAAGCCGAGGAGGGCGCGCGCCGCTACTACGTGGTGACGGTGGTGGAAACCCAGGCAGCGGGCGACCTGGTGCTACGCCGCAAAGTGTGGTTCGACCGCTCTGATATGGAACTGACCCGCACGCAATTCTATGAAGCGGCAGGCACTTACACGGAGGACGTGCACTACGCGGCCTACCAGGATTTCGAGGGCGTACATTACCCCACCCACATTGAAGTGGCGCGGCCGGCGGAGGATTACCGGCTGACGCTTACCATTGAGAAGGCCACGTTCAACCAGCCCATCCCGCCGGAGAAATTTGAACTGCGGAAGCCCGAGGGGGCGCAACTGGTGGACCTCGGCGCGGCGACGCAGGAGGAGAATCCGCGTGGTCAATAAGATGATCATCTCCAATATCCTCCACCGTCCCATCCGCACGGGAATAAGCGTGCTGGCCGTGGCCATCGAGGTGGGCATGGTCATGCTAGTGGTAGGGCTCTGCCACGGGCTCGTTAATGAAAAAGCCAGGCGGATAGAGGGCGTGGGCGCCGACATCCTGGTGCAACCGCCTAACGCCTCGTTCCTGCTGGGGCTATCGCAAGCTCCCATGCCCCTCAAGGTCGGGGACCGCCTGGAGGAGATTCCGCGCGTTCTGGCCGTGGCGCCGGTGCTGTTCGTGGTGAATTCGGTTGCGGGGCTGAACGTCATCTATGGGATCGACATGACCAGCTTCGACCGCGTTTCGGGAGGCTTTGTTTACCATGACGGCGGACCCTTCCAAGCCCCCTCCGACCTCCTGGTGGACGACGTGTACGCAAAGGCCAATCACACCAAGGTGGGGCAAACCCTAAAGATGCTCAACCACGAATTCCATGTTGCCGGCATCGTCGAGCACGGCAAAGGGGCACGGCTTTTCATTCCCCTGACCACCGCCCAGGATATGCTGGGGGCCCAGGACAAGGCCAACATCTTTTTTGTCAAGTGCACCGACCCCGCTTACAGCGAGGGCGTGACGGAAGCGATCCACAAGCTGCTGCCCAAGCACTCGGTCTTACCCATTAAAGACTATATGTCGATGATGACATCGAATAACCTTCCCGGACTCAACGTATTTATCAGTGCCATGATTGCAATCGCTGTGGGCATCGGATTTCTGGTTATTTTCCTTTCGATGTACACCACCATCACCGAGCGCACGCGGGAGATCGGCATTTTAAAATCGCTGGGAGCTTCAAAAGGGTATATCATAGCTATCATACTGCGTGAGGCTGGACTGCTGGCCGCGGTCGGTATCCTAGCCGGGTGCGTCGGCAGCCTGATCGCCCGCAAGGGCTTTCTGGTGGTGTTTCCCACTCTCTCGGTTGAGCTGACGGCGGAGTGGGCACTGTACGCCGCACTGCTGGCGATCGCCGGAAACCTGCTGGGGGCGCTCTACCCTGCCCTGCGAGCGGCCCAACTGGACCCGGTGGATGCCCTTGCGTACGAGTAACCATGCAGGCTCAGCGCACGTCTGGCATTGTAGGTGGCAGCGCCCTACCCCCCAAGTTCATCGAGCGCCGCGGCCAGCCCAGGGGGAATAGAGAAATCACGTGGAACCTATAATCTCCACGCACGGCCTGAAGAAGATCTACCGCATCGGCAAAGTGGATGTTCCGGCGCTGCGGGGCGTGGACTTGCGTGTGCAGGAAGGCGAATTTCTGGCGGTCGTGGGACCCTCCGGATGCGGAAAATCCACCCTGCTGCATGTGCTGGGCGGTCTGACGAACCCCACGGAAGGGGAGGTCCTTGTGGACGGCAACGACTTTTCCGATATGTCGGATGCCGACCGCACGCGCTTCCGCCGCCACAAGATTGGCTTCGTATTCCAACGATTCAACCTGTTGCCCACCCTCTCGGCGCGCCACAACATTTCCATCGCTCAGCACATTCAGGGCAACGGCTTTAACCCGCACCGTTTCAACGCGATCACCAGCATGTTGGGCATTCAGGAAAAACTGGAACACCGTCCCTTCGCGCTATCCGGGGGGGAGCAGCAGCGCGTGGCCATCGCGCGCGCGGTGATTTGTGAACCCAAAATCCTGCTGGCCGACGAGCCCACCGGCAACCTGGACACGGAGAACTCCCAAATCGTGCTCGACATGTTGCGCGAACTCAACCGGACCTTCCGGCAGACCATTTTGATGATTACGCATAACCCCGAGGCTGCCGCCGTTGCTGACCGGAT
This sequence comes from uncultured Acidobacteriota bacterium, assembly GCA_963722555.1. Taxonomy (GTDB): domain Bacteria; phylum Acidobacteriota; class Terriglobia; order UBA7540; family UBA7540; genus Bog-366. Next base: position 2,441,145 of record CAVRNQ010000007.1, on the reverse strand, counting down.
CATCCGCATGCGGGATGGCCGTGTTGTTTCAGGTTGATTCTTCCCGCATTTCTGGCTATTTTCTTCTAGCTACCCTTTATGGCCCAGAGCACGGACGTTCCCCATCACACTCTCCCGCAGGCCCCGCCCCAGTCGGGGGTAGCAACCTTGCGCAAAGTGGGGGCCACCCTCAAGCTGGTGCTGACGCGCAGTATCTTGTGGGCTTACGAACGCGGCAGTTGGCAATACGATTTGATTGTGCTGGCCATCTTGGCCTTCATCTTTCTGTCCCCTCGCACCTGGTTCAACGACCGCCCCACTCTGCAGTTGACCGACCTGCGCCATCAGCAGGGCGTCGTTGAGATGGGCCGCGTCAACAAGACTGTGCGCTACTTATTGGACGCCCGGTTGGTGGAGTCCCTCGACCAGAAACCCGAGGACGCCATCCCGATCATCCTGCGTCAGCACGTGCAGAAGCCCTTCACGGTGAAATCGATCACCGAGGTCCGGGACCGCCATCAGGTCATCCTTGGCTACACGGTGGTAGTGGAGGAATAACTTAGGCGCTCGCCGGTGCGGGGGTTCGCAGCCGGTCGAGCGTCGGACCGGTTCTTGACATCATGCCCAACGCCCTCAAATCACGGATGTGCCCACTCGTCTTCGCCATCGCCGTGGCCCTGGCGCTGGCACACCCGGCCCTGGGCCGCAAGGGTAAGGCGCCCACGGACCTCGCGGAAATCCTTGCCCGGATGAACGACACGGCCAAGCGCTTGAAAACCGTTTCGGCTAACCTCGAGTACACGAAAGTTACGGTGCTCGTGGACGACAAGTCCACGGAAACGGGCCAGATCCTCTACCGGAAGGGCAAGAGCGCCGAGATTCGCATCGACATCGTGAAGCCCAATCAGCAGACTATTCTGTTCCGAAAAAACAAGGCGGAAATCTACCTTCCCAAAATCAACCAGATTCAGGAATACAACCTGGAACAGAAAAGCGAACTGGTGCAGCAGTTTTTCCTGCTGGGATTCGGGTCGGAAACCGGCGACCTGAAAAAATCCTACCACGTGAAATACCTCCAGGAAGAAGACCTGGAAGGCGACACGACTGCGCTGCTCGAGTTTCTGCCCCGCAAGGAAAACCTCGCCCAACAGCTCGTCAAGATCCAGATCTGGATTAGTGAGGAATCCTGGCTGCCCGTGCAGCAGAAATTCTTCGAAAGCGATGGGGATTACCTCATTGCGCACTATACCGGGGTGAAAGTGAATCGCGTCCTGCCCGGCTCCGCCTTCGAGTTGCACCCCGCCAGCGGCGCCAAACGCGTGAAGATGAATTGAAAGAAGCAGCGTTCAGCCTTCAGCTCTCAGCTTTCAGCTTTCTGCTTTCTGCCTTCTGCTTACTGCTTTCTGCCTTCTGCTTACTGCTTACTGCTTTCCGTGGTCCGTGGTTTCTTCTGAGCCTTCAATGGTTGGACCCGCAACCAGAGCGGTCGGGAGCCAAGGCTCGGCGGTTCCCGCTGCTGTGCCCCCCTCTGCAATCTGTTCTCAAGGCGATGGCCTGTTCTGCCGATATCCGATATGGAGAAGTGTGTCACGCGAGGGCAAGGGGTCGGCCCGCGGCGGCAACCCTTCCCACTCGTCTCTTGTCACTCGTCGCGGCTCTTTAAATCGAGCCATCGGATCATCGGATCGTCAGAGCATCGGTCCAGCAGGTGATGGTCATTCATTGAATCACTGATTCACTGACCCAATGATTCAGTCCTTGCTCCCGCGTCACTCCTCACTCGTCCCTGCTCCTTGGCTGCGGGGTAATTTCTTCGCCCGCCAAGGGACTTCGTATGCCCGATGCCCGGCTTTTTCCTGCGCGTCGTCAGAATATTTGTCTAATGGTGACGTGAGTCAGACAGCAAGATATTAAGTGAAAAAAGGTATTGACAAGCGTACTGGCAGGGCGTTCAATAGTCGCGTTCAGGCACAACGTGTTCGCCATTACAACTGATTTGATCAACGAATAGAGAAGCCCTGCGCCTATTCCACAAGGGCAAGACCCCCGGTTATTTACACTACAGACTAATGTTCCGGCCCAGGCCGTTTGGCCTGCGCGGGAGCATTGGCGTTGAACGGAATCGCACCCCCGCAAGGGTCTGCATCAGCCCGCGTGAGCAGCAAGAGAGAGGATGCCGGCGGGGGGTGACCTGTGTGCAGGAGGGGGCGCTTCGGCCAGGCAACAAGCGGACATGGGTTCGCGAGGCCTCGCAGACATCCAGAGGAATGATGTCTGCGCCGTCCCATGGTGAGACGGACAAAAGGTGAGTGGTTGATTTAACTCTAGGACTTGGATTGGCTAAATTATGGACACCCTGATTCAATCGCTTACTTCGTATCTAAACCTGTCAAAACTCACCGCGGTTACGGTGCCGGGCATGGTCATCGCCTTCGCGTTAGTCCTGGTGTTGGGGCCGATACCCTGCCGCGACAACTCCAAGAGTTGTCCATTCTGCTCTGACACGCTGAAACCGGTACCGGCTGTGGGGAAAAAGTCGGTGGATACGGGGAACACCGAGCAAGCACCGGGTCCGACAGCACCGGCTGCGGGGAAAAAGCCGGTGGGTACGGGGAAACCTGAACAACTAGCGGGTCCAACGGCGCATTTCACGATGACCGTGCCGACCCAGACCGTCAGCGATCCGGGCACACTTACTCTGAACTTTGCGACAGACGCCAGCGTGCCGGTAACGTTTGAAAGCACAAGCGAAAAGGGCTCGGCGCCCATTACAGGTTATGTCTGGAAGAGCAATGGCACGCGAATTTGCAGCAATTTTCAATCTTGTACCTATCCCTTCAGCACGCCGAGCAATACCATTACATTGACAGTGACGGACGCGGACGGAAAAACCTCCACGGCTCAAGGGAAAACCAATGCTCCGTTGACGCTTTCCACCCCGAGTCTCAATTTTGTCACCGGAAGTGATGGAAAGGCCGTTGCGCAGAAGGTACTGACACTTATCAACACGGGCAAGTCGGACCTTTCGAGCATTAATGCATCCATCTCGGGACCTGACAAAGGCCGCTTCTCGCTTGATGAGACGCTTTGTAGTAAAGCGAAGTCACTACCGCCGGCAGCCAATTGCACCATCACCGTCCGTTACACACCACCCAGATTTGATCTGCACCGACAGCTTGATCGGCTTCGACCCTCGTCCACGGTAACGTTTTCCGCGACTCTTTCTGTCTCAGCTATAGAAGATCCATCGGGTTCTAACCAACCGGTCAAAGCGTCCGCATCGCTGGCTGCCAGCCCTAATTCTGCTTCCACCTCAAATTCGACTGATGAAAACGGCAAGAAAAGTAAACCAATTAACAATACCGTGATCACATCTAAGGCTACTTGGCTGAACAGTGGGTCGGATTCTACGGTGGCTGCCGATAGAAAGACAATTCTATGCAGGTTCAAGGACCTTCTACCAGATCCTGATTTGTTAAACCCGGAGATTAAGACCATAGAGGATTCATGCAAGGATCTGCCTCTGTATGTAGTGCCGAGTTCGCGCCCCACCAGCGACAAATCGGATAACAAGGCCACGGATGCCGACAAGAACAAACCTGGAACCCCGCAATATACGGGAGAGACTACAACGAGCGTCGAGGATGTCCTGTCTATTTCCGACGAATGCAATGCAAGTCTCACGAAGCTTGATGGGAGCTTGCAGGCAATGATTGCGAGTAAACAGAATATCATCACTCAGGACACGACCGACCTCACTGCGCTCTCCACTTCCCTGGTTGCTGCCCAGAATAGCGGGAACCGGCTCGTTGAGCGTGATCTGAACGGTAGGGTAACGCAGAAAAAGGGTGATCTACAGAAAGATCAGGAGTATTCCAAAAGACTCTCGCAGGCGGACTCCTATGTGGCAACCTTCATAAGCCAAGTGACTGCGACTCGAAACGCCGCATACAACCAAGCCACTCCTGCGCCTGCGGCGCCTGACACCTCGAAGACAAGTACTGCAACGGATGTTTTTCAGACGATTCAACAGAACTTTCTCAAATTCCTCCTCTTTTCGCTGATTATCGGACAGATTTTCGATCCTATCCAGCGCGCCTTGTTGTCGTACGTAGGTCCGCGCCGAGATGTTTTTAGCGTTTTCAACAGGGTCTACGGCCAGAAGGGCGATGGTGAATTTAGGTACGGCGATCGCCGGCTCCCACCCTGGACCTATGATAACGAGTTCCTGCCTAATCTGGATTTGCCAGTGACTAAAGAACAGGCGTCAAAAGAGAAGCTGAAGGCGGACCAGAAGGGTCTGCGCTATAGTCCTGCTGATTTTGCCTTCCGCCGGAATATGAACATTTACGACCAGAACTACGCCATTGGCGCGGGGTACATTTCGCAGAGCGAGTTCAACAGCATCTATAACGAGTTCTATACCCAGAGCCAGATGACCTCGGGGTTGATTCTGCCGATGCTCATCCTCTCCGTCTGTATCGGCATACGATATATCTGCTGCGCGACGGTTTCTGTGGTTGGTCCGGGTTCATGGAAGCTCATTTGCGCGGTTTGCGGGGCCATTTATATCGCGATTGTGTCAGGTCTAGTGGTATCTCATCTTGTGTCGTGGATCGGGTCCAGCGAGTACGCTAAAATATATAAACGTCTTGACCTTTTGCCGGACATCAAACGCATCATTATTGATGTATTCAAAGGCATCATACACAGCAACAAGAAGCAAGTTGCCGGTCACTCTAAGAAAAACACAGGGAGCGACGTTAAATCCGGTGAAGATCTCCGAAAAAAAGAAGTTCCCGATCCTTCAAAGAACAACACAGGCAGAGGCGGGAAATCCGACAAAGATCGCCGGGACCGGATTATCTTGCTCGTGATTGTGTTGCTCCTGCCCTCGATCTTGTTGATCCGGGCAAATACTGGTGTTCTTGGATGGGATGTTCTGCCGATCATCATGCTGCCTTGCGTTTTTTTTGTACCGCTTTGGATAGCAGGCCTTGACCGTCTGCACAAGTACTACTCCGAACTCCAAGCCCGCATTGCAGGTAATATGCTCCGGTTACAGGAGAGCACACAGCAGAAGATGGTTGACCTGATTAATCAAGGCGATTCGCTTGCTTCCTTGCAAGACAATCTGGGGATGGCTAAGGAAAACACTGACCAACTTCTTGCGTTTCTTGATCAATACACCACGCATCAGGCACAAGCAGGCGCTCCGCAGAGTGCGAACTCGCCGGCTAAACCACCCGATAATTCGCCGACACCGCCGGGAGGCAAAATCTGATGACCCTCTTCATCATTACATCGTCCGCTGGGATGCAGAGTGTTTACGGCGCAGACGGCTATCAATTGATTCTGGCAAAGTCACGTGAGTTGGCAAGCTCCATTCCCGGCGCGGAGTTCAATATCCTGGATGATGCCTTGTCAATGGGACAACACCCAGCGGCAAAAGATAACACGGCGGCGGCCCTGAATGCTGCGCTAAGCCAGCTTACCAATATAGCTCCTGCGGCGAACAACATGCAGCCCAGCATCTTAATTCTCGGCGACCACCGAATTTTTCCGTATTTCGAAGTACCCAATCCTGTCCAGAACCGCCTGGACCCAGATTCTAATGTTTTGACCGACAATCCATACGGCTCGGCTGGCTCACAGAACTGGCTACAACCGCAGTTAGCGGTCGGCAGGATCGCTGCCGGAGTTTCAGATTCGGCTGAGGATTTCTGCAAATTGCTCGACATTCAGATTTCTCTCAGGAAGGCTCGCCCAATCCGCGCCGGCTATGTAGAGTTTACAAGCCGGCAGTGGCAGAACACCAGTGCGTTTGTGATGTCCGTGATGGCGTCCCCGAGTCGGGTGTTTGTCTCGCCAGACGATAGAATCGCCGCGCCGAATGCCAGCAATCTGGATTGCAAGTTTCTTTATTGCAATTTACACGGGTTCCAAAATCAGTCGGCTTGGCTGGGATTCGATCCGGGGACTGGGTCATACGTGCCCGCCCTCACCCCCGATGCTTTTTCGGCGCAATACCTGCAAGGATCAATTGTCTTTAGTGAGGCTTGCTATGGCCTGCAAACGCAGGGGAGAAATACGTCTTCTTCCTGCGCGCTTTCGCTCCTCGCCGCCGGCGCCGCGGTTGTCGGCTCCGCCGGTCTGGCCTTCGGGTCGTCAACGCCACAGACTCAGACGTTGATCGATGCGGATGCCTTAGCGCGGGGTTTTTTTGACGAAGCACTCAAACCCAACGCCACCTTGGGATCGTGCCTGCAGGCTGCAAGGTCGAGCCTGCGGCAATCGGCACCCTCACTAGACATGTACCTCAAGAAGACCTTACTTGAGTTTCAGCTACTAGGAGATCCCTCCTATGAGATTTAATCCATTATTACTCAGATTGGGAAAAGTGGCTTTGAGTTTGGCGATTTGCGTGGCATCCATTTCTGCCCATGATCCGACCAACAAAAAACTAGGTCACCGGGCGGATGACCCCTGCCGCGATAGCGCTCAAAGACCAGTCCTCTTATATGACGCAAATACCAGGACCGCGAGCATTAGATTCCGAGATGAAGTTCTTGGGTTTCCTCAGGATGCTTATGGGTCGATTCGCGTACCGCCTCCGCCTTCTCCGGGGGATCCGGAGCAGACGTTTCTTTGTGATGGAAGGCCGGCAGAGGTGTGGATCGCTAATCGCCGCCTTAAGCAGGTATTTAGTGTCACCACAACTTCTGTCTTCGTACTTTCGAGTGGCCTCCCGGAACTGCGCGAGATGCCCAGTGCACCAGCCGTCGCGCTGCCAACTGCCGCACCAGCGGCAGCACCAACCGCCAAGGGTGGCCTCGCCGGGCCGACGACGCTAACGACGGACGTGGTTGTGGGTTATCTGTTGAACGAGGAAACGTTTGATCGCCCCTTACAAAGGCTCCGGGCCGATGCAGCTAATGTGACCGAGCAGCATCGCTTTCTGGCGACCCTGTTCTCCCAGTATAAGGATACTTTGGATAGATTCACTGATGTCAATCCTCCATCACCGCCACCGCCCCCACTCGTACCGCCACCGGAGGTCCAAGGTACCGTGACCCTGAGGGGCACTACGGCGAACTTTCTGCGGGAAACGATTTCAGTCAAGGATTGTTTTCCCATTCCGGCTCTACAAGGCGTTCATCTCGAACAACCGGAGTTCAGTTTCGATCAACTCACAGGTCAGACTAACCTCATCGTTGCTGACGTCCAGCGAATCAACGCAAAGCTTCAAAGTTACCCGATTGTGGATGTTCTGGTTAACTTGCGGAGTCAGGTGGATACTTATGAAGATAGCCTCCGAATACTTGATCATGAGTATCAAAACATCGACTCGGCGATCACGATTCTGCAAGACTTGCAGACGTTGGCAAATAAACAAAAAGAAAATGCGAAGAAGTACTTGCGGGAGAGGAATGCCGCAGAGATACGGGTGATTCTGACCCAGAGATATGGCGTTTCGCCTGCGGCGTTGGATGCCTCCACGATTGCCCGAATCGTGAACCTGTATATGGAGAACCAGGGAAAGGAGACAAGCGCATTCATTGATGGGAGCGGAATACATAGCCTAAATAGCCGGCTGGATAGTCTCCACCACACCCTAAATTACTTTTCCGTGAGCAGTCGAGTGGCGCTGGACATGCCGTGCAAGGTAATGACAACAGCGGGCGCGCAGGAGTGCCACCCCGGATACGACGCCCCGCCCCCAAACGACACTCGACCGTGCAACACCCTAAACCCGGTTGCACCGTGCGTCAAGATTGACGGTTTTCCCGATTGGGGAACAGCGGACCCATTCCAAGGGAAGCTCAATGCTGCCAACAATAAGCTTGACACCTTGCGCCAAGCAATTCGTGATCTCAATTCGGCTGAGGCCGAAACCTTTGCGGCAATCAATGCCGTCTACGATACTTATCGGGCTCCGCCGATACCTTTAAACCTTGATCTTCAGGGCAATTCAGGGAACCTGATCGTCTTTTACTCAATCAAGGGGAATGAGCAATTTCAGAGGTATCAAGTTACGAACGAGAGCCAGCAGCCCCAGTCGGCTTGCGTTCAAGCGCTCGCCGCTGGCAACGGAACTACACCGGGCACTCCGAATTGCGCCACCACAGCCCCTGGAACGGCACCCCCAGCGGCAACCACTGCCGTGGTGACGGCGGCAGCTCCCGCAACCACTGCTTCCACGACAACACCTCCAAACCCGCCGGCTGATTTCTATGGGAGGTTTGAAGTCCACCATTTCGTGCGTGGCGCGCTGGTGACTGGCTTTGCTTTCGATTCGATAGGTAATCGTTCCTACTCTTGGGTCGCTTGTCCGGTCTCTCCACCCGCTCCGCCATCAGGGGCATGCTTCTCGGCAGCGCCAACGTCAGGAACGGCACCGACAACCGCAACCTACCAGCTCGTCCAATCGAATAGCCCACAGGCTGCGGTGGTGGTTGGCGTCACTATCTTTATCAAGAGGGAGGACATGTTTCCGGGAGCCAAGTCAAAGTGGTGGCAGAGATCTGGACCATTCCTGGGTGCTTCTGCCTACCCCTTGAACCATTACTTTCTTGGGTGCTCGCTTGAGCCCCTACACGGGCTCAACTTGACTCTCGGCCCTGTTTTTGGATCGCAGACACGTTTACCGAATAACTATACGCAGGGCCCGGTAACCGCAGCTACGGCACCGACCATTCCAAGTTCAAGCGGATTCCGAGCGGGTGTCTTTGTGATGGTTGGATTCGATACCTCTATGTTCAAAGCAATCTTTGGGAGCCTTTGGGGCAACGTAACAAGCGTCGGTGCTGCTGCGCCCACTTCCACTGGTTCCAAATAGTTTGGATTCGCACCGAGTACGAAACCGTCACGAGAAGGGGCCAAACAGAGGCGTTGCACGGCGGGGAATGCTTTGCTGCTGACGGCGGACGGCGGCGGCCGATTATCGCGATCCCAAATGCCGTTGGAAGAGGCTCGTTGACTCGCACGCGAATCCCAACCATGCGATTGCTAACCAACTGGCCCGGGGCAATCAGAAGACATGCAGCTTGATGCTCAGGTACTTCTTGGGGTTCTTGCGGAACTCCGTCAAGAACTCCTTGAGGGCCTGGGAACTTGCATTCAAGTTGTTAAACAGTGAAGGATCGGTGGAGAGTTTCCCCAGTGTCCCCTGACCCTGCTCCATGCGTGTGGCGATAGTATTCAGGCGGTCGAAGGTATCGTTCATGCGGTTGTAGAGTTGCTCGTCCTTGGCCAGCTTGCCGAGCGAGCCATGGCCCTGATTAACGTTATCCACCAGGGTATTGGCCTCCGCCATCAACTTGTTCAGATTGTTATAGGCCGAGGGATCGGAGATGAACTTGGCCAGGCTTCCCTTGCCGTGCTGGACATCATCGATGACCTGGTTCAAGCGGTCCAGCGTGGCCACCGTGCGATTGTAGACCGTATCGTCAACCAAGAGTTTGCCCAGCGTGCCCTCGCCGTGCTGCACCCGGTCCACAAGGTTCTGCATGGCGCCCGTGGTGGCATCCATCTTATTGTAGAGCGTCTGGTCGTAAATGATCTTACCCATGGACCCCTTGCCGCTCTGAATCTGTGTGGTGATTTCGTCAAGCTTAGCGGAGAGGACACGCAGGTTCATGATGACATCGTTGGTGTTCTGCACGACGGCGGCGACGTCGGCCTTCTCGGAGGTCTTGAGCGCGCCGCCGTCCGGGACCACGTCGTGGCCGGGCGAGCCGCGCGTAATGTCCACATAGCTGTCGCCGAGCAGGCCGACCGTGTCCACCGCGGCCACGGAATCGGCGCGGATCTCCTTCTGATATTTGCGTGCAATCTCCAAATCCAGCTCTACGGCCCGGCTGGGATCCGTGAAGGGAGAGATTTGAATCTTGGAGACGTTGCCCACGGTAATCCCGGCCAAGCGCACCTGCGCCCCCTCGCGCAGATCACCGGCGCTGGAGAGGTAGGCCTTGACGGTGTAGCGCCTGGTAAAGAATCCCGTCTGGCCGCTGATGAAAAAGACTCCCACGGCAAAGAGGACCAGGCTGACAATCACCAAAATTCCAACTCGAAGTTGAGCCCATAGGACACGCTCGCGTTGAGGCATGGTTGGTCTCCTAAGCGAAGTTCAGAACCCTATTGTAGTTCATCCCTGGGGAGGGTGCGAAGGCACAATGGAAATCTTGAGGTTGAGGATTTGCTGTAAATGGGTCAAGTTCTGCATCACTGGCAGCACGCGGAACGGGGCTTCGATGGTTCTCATGCGAGGAACTTGCGTAAGTATGGATCCGGGGAGCAGATCAGCTCCTGCTCGCCGCCCTGGAAATAGACACCGCCGTCGCGCAGCACCAGGAAGCGGGTGGGAGCGATGGCATTAGGAGGGCGGATCGGTTTCAGCGGTACCAGGGTTTGTTTTTCGGTGGAAAAAAAATAGTTGGCGAGCATAAAAGCGTCCTGCAAGCGGTGGGTGACCACCACGGAGGTGACGTGTTGCACGTCGCGCAACTTGGCAATGAGCACGTTGATGGTGTGGCAGGTGACGGGATCGAGCCCGCCCGTGGGTGAGTCGTAGAGCATGATGGACGGGCCGCTGGCAATGGCACGCGCAATCGAAACGCGCCGCCGCATGCCCCCCGAGAGCTCCGAAGGCATTTTCTCGAGGGCCGGTTCCATTTCGACGAAGCGCAGCACTTCGCGCACCCGCCGCTCGATCCGAACTTCATCCTCGTGCTCCTCGCGCAGCCGATAGGCGACATTTTCAAAAACCGAGAGGGAATCGAAAAGCGCGCCTTCCTGAAAGACAATCCCCATCCGCTTGCGGATACGCTCGAGGCTTGCCTCCGGAAGAGGAACCAAGTCCTGACCCTCAATCAGCACCTGGCCCGCGTCGGGCTTGAGCAGACCCAGGAGCAGCTTCAAGAGAACGGATTTCCCCGAACCGGTAACGCCCAGCAGGATGAGGGTTTCGCCGGCTCCCAGCGCCCAGGAGACATCGGACAGAACATGCTTGTCCTCAAAGGAGAGGGAGACGTTGCGGAGCTCGATGGCCGGGGATGCGCTCATATCGTCTGGGGCAAAGGGGCCTCGGGCCGAACCCGGTGGCTCAAAACCTCATGTCAACAAATTGGCGCCGCGTCGATGCGCTCCATGCCCCGCGCAAAACCATGCTCAGAAACCGATCCCGACCAGGAACTTCGTGATAAAGAAGTCGACCACCACGATCAACACTGAGGCTACGACCATGGCTTGCGTCGTGGCACGGCCCACACCTTCCGTACCGCCCTTCGTATGCAACCCGTGATAGCAGCCCACCAGGGAAATCAGGACGGCAAAGAAAAAGGGCTTGATGAGCCCCTGGGTGACATCCTTGTACGTCAACGCCTGGTAAGCCGAGGTCCAGTATTCTTGCGTGGTCAAACGGACGGTATAGTAGCTGACGAAGTAGCCTCCCAGCAGCCCGCAGAAATCGGAAAGAATCGTCAGCAGGGGTAGGGTGATGACCGTAGCGAACAGCCGGGGCGCGACCAGCTTGCGCAGAGGGTCCGTGCCGAGGGCCCGCATGGCGTCAATCTGCTCGCTGACCAGCATGGAGCCAAGCTCGGAGGCGATGCCGGAACTGTTGCGGCCCGCCACCATCAGGGCCGTAAGGACCGGACCAAGTTCAAGGACAATAGAAAGGGCCACCACCTTCCCCATCAGGCCGACTTCCCCGAAGGTGCTCAGGGTGCGGTAAGTCTGCAAAGATAGGACGCCTCCCGTGAAAAACCCGATCAACACAACAATGGGCAACGAGCCAAAACCGATAACGTCCATCTGAATGAGCGTATCGACGAGATAGCGGGGCGGTGTGAAGGCGTGACGCAGAGAGTCAATCAACAGGAAAGTGAATTCCTGGACTGCCAGCACCCTGCGCTTTACAGCACCTGCAATTAAGGCACTGATCATAGGGTTTGGTCAGCCATCTGCTCCAGAGCAGTTATTATGACTGACTGGTCACTGTAGCCAGCGGGGCGGGCGAAGTCAAGTCCCCATCGCCGCTCGCTGCGCACGCAGAGCTGACGGATCTGGATCGGGTTTCCGGGAAAGCACCGGGCAGCGGGGAGACGCAATGGGATTCGGCAAATTGTCCATCTTATGGTTGATCCGGAAGGTCGTGCCGGCTGGCGGGAAAAGCTCGCGGTGGCCCGGGGCCAAAAACAAAATGAGGGGGAAGTTCTCTCCCCCCTCCAAGCGTCGGGTCTTGGGTCTAAACTCCAAACCGTCGCTGGCTCCCTCTAGGATTGTCCCACGTCGGTTCGTTTAGAATAGAGCACGCTGAATTCCATTTGGGGGTGAATCTTCCACGACCATCCGGCGCCGCTAAATGCTTAAGAATCAGCGATCTTTTGCGATCAGCGGGAAGCAGGCAGCAAGCGCGTTGGTGAATTCACTTTCAATTTCTATATTCCGTAATCCCAAATACAGGATTCTGCAGTGCATTTAACAGCGCCGTTTAGCAGGAAGTCATTACGGCATCGCTCAAACCAGTTGACCGAGATTGCGGCGGGCATGTTATCCTAACTTTCTTGCCGCCCCATGGTGCAGGTGTGGACATTCCAGATTGGGCGCGCCCGGCGGGCGCTGGTAGGGTATCCCGCTGCCTCGCGGCGCCTGCCGCACAGTCGGATAAGCACCGGAGTTTCGGTGGCAGCGACTTCCGCGTGGTGACACAGTCCTGAGAGAGGAAAACGCGGTAAGATCGCCCGCGGGCTGGAACCCTTCTGATGATCGACATTCATTGTCACCCTCTGCCGGGCGTTGACGACGGGGCGCAATCGTTGGAGATGGCGGTCATGATGTGCCGCGTCGCGGCTGCCGACGGGATCACGCATCTGGTCGCCACGCCGCACTCCGACTACACCTACACCTTCGACCCGGGGCGCAACCGCCAATTGCTGGCGCAGCTTCAGGAAAGCGTGGGCGAGCAACCTCGGCTCCTGCTGGGCTGCGACTTCCACCTCTCCTACGACAACATCCAGCATTGCGTGGAAGATTCCAAGGATTTCACCATCAACCAGACCTCCTACTTGCTGGTCGAACTGCCGGATCAGTTCATCCCGGAGCACATGACCCGGGTCTATTACGATATCAAAGTTGCCGGGCTCACCCCCATCATCACCCACCCGGAGCGTAACCCACTTATCCAGCGCAGGCCCGAGGTGATCGAAGAGTGGGTCGCAAACGGCTGTCTGGTGCAAGTCACCGCGCAGTCCTACACCGGTGGGTTCGGCTCCCAGGCCCGCAAGTTTTCCGAGCGCCTGCTGGATATGGGCTTGGTCCACTTCTTCGCCACCGATGCCCATGACGTGAAACGCCGGCCGCCGATTCTCTCCCGCTGCTATCGCAAGGTCGCCCAGGCCAAAGGGGAGGAGATCGCGGACCTGCTCATTCGCGCTAACCCCGAAGCCGTTATCCAGGGACTCCCCCTGCCGCCGCAGCCAGATTGGGCCGAAGTCCAGGGTGGAAAGGGAAAGCGAAACTGGCTCTCCTTCTTGCGGGGTCGCTGAGACCATTCCTGCGTGGCTGCTGTGGAAGCCTCGTGCTCATGTCATCCTGAACATATTCACTGTCATCCTGAGCGAAGCGAAGGACCTCTGCAGTTCGCCTAGCCCGGATTTCTCACCACGCTTAAAGGCTCTTAGGGGGCTGCCGGAAGGGCGGGGCTTCAGCCCCGCCGAAATCGCGTCTCCCGCCCTCTGTTCGTCCCGCGCTAGGTGAGTGATAGGAAGGGTAGCGCGGACCTGTTCTGTAGGTCCGCGGCTTTCCCTTGCCCATAGGGGACGAGCCGCGGACCTACAGAACAGGTCCGCGCTACGCTTGCTTCCCGCGGTTGGTTCAAGAGCTTTCCCCTACTTCGCGCGCGGCGCCCACTTCTTCAGAAAAGCAGCAAGCTTCTTGGAGTTATAGGTTCGGCCATGTTCGAACGCGCCGGTGTCTCGCGACTCTAAGAGCTTGCCCTGGGAGTCCAGGACAATGAAGTGCGGGTACTGGGCGATGCGAGGATAATGCGAGAGGAATTCTTCGTTGGGATTGTCCTTGCCGAAATTGATCTTCACCCGCACATAGCGGCTGTCGCGCAAATTCTGCAAGCCCGGATGGCTCTCAAACAAGCCGTCCATGATGTTGCACCAAACGCACCAGTCGCCCCCCACCTCCAGCAGAATGCGCCGCTTGGTCCGGGCAGCCTCACGCATGGCGTCCTGAAGATCCTGGGCGGGATTGCGCGCGGCATCGTAAACCGTCACCGGCTTGTAGTCGGACGGCGCCGGCGGCGGGGGTTTATGACCGCGTTTGGGAGTCATCGGCGCCAGTAGGAACAGGCAAACAGCAAACACCATGCCCGGATTCATCCTAGCCCGTGGTTGTGGCGTTAAGCCAGGCGTGGCGATCGAGGCAAATCTGGGCATGCGAAAAGAACCTCCTAATTCGAACACAGTGGGCAATTCCTTGGCGACGACTACTCGTCCGCACTCTTCGGAGCATCGGGTGATTGCAGGACCGGGCCAGCGTCGGTTTTAATTACCTTGGCCTCGGAAGTCCGGCCCGAAGTAACGCGCACCTTTTCCACCCGCAGGAGGTTTTCTCCCACCAGAACCTCCACGCCGTAGCTGCCCGGTGGCACCGGCACTTCCTGTCCTAGCTGCCCTGACACCACGTCCTGGTCTCCCTCATCGAGAATCGTGAAGGTGGCTGATTGCGCGGTCGCATAGAGCAAGGCCGCTGCGAGCGAAGCGGAGTCCTTCGCGGGCAGGAAGCTCCCGCCCGTGGGACGGGTCATGTCGCGCATTTGTTGTTGCACCTTGGGATTCGTGACGCCGAACCCGATGACAAACAAACGGAGGTTACGTCCGGAAGCCTTGAGTCCCTGAGGAACCGTCTTAACGTTGCCGCCACAACTCTCTTCGCCATCCGTGACCAGCACGACCGTCGCCTCCGTGTTACCCAAGTCTTCCGGAGTCTTGAGAATGGACGCCACCAGGGGAGTCTCTCCCAGAGGGGTCAAGGTGTCGATGACTTGGGTCATTTTGTTGCGGTCCAGAGTGTCGACCGGAACGGCGAGTTCCATGTCTGAACAGGCCTTCGGCCCGCTGCGCACGTGGTTGCCGTAAACCCGCAGTCCCACAGTTGAGTCATCGGGCAATTTCGCCAGCACATCGCGCATGACCTTGCGGGCAATATCGATCTTGCTGGCCGGTCCCTCGATCTTCTCTTTCATCGAACCCGAGTAGTCAATGATGAACTCGATGGGGGTGCTGCTCTGGAGTGCCTCCGGATCACCCCACACTTTGATTCGCCCCGGAATCACTTTGGGTGCATTCGGCGGCTTCACGCGCAGCCGTACTTGCGCGGACGCCTTGGCGCCGGCAGCATCCGAACCGGCAATCGTCAGCACGTATTCCTGCGCGGGAACTGCCGCGGTGGTGCGCACGGACAGCTTCGTCTCTCCCGAGGCGCCCAGTGTGACCGCGTTCACCGAGAATGCCGTAGTGATGCCAGGATTAGACGGGCTGACGCTTGCAACCGACACATGCACCACCGCTTTG
Source organism: uncultured Acidobacteriota bacterium (assembly GCA_963722555.1). GTDB lineage: Bacteria > Acidobacteriota > Terriglobia > UBA7540 > UBA7540 > Bog-366. The sequence continues at coordinate 2,425,582 of CAVRNQ010000007.1, read as the reverse complement.
TAGTCCTGGTTGGAATAGACATCGACCGGGAAGAGGACCGTATCACCTGCGATCAAGTCTTGCTCCGCGTAATGGGCAGGCACCAGGATGACGAATCCCGTGGTTACCGGAACCGTGCACTTCAACCCGTCGGGATTGACAGGTTGTTTCAACTCCAGGGCGAGAATCTTCACGAATTCGTCCACGTTGACATCGTCAATGTCGAATCCCGCGTAAACCACCAATCCCTTGCCCAAGTGCAGGTAGGCCTCGCCAAATCCATTAGCACCCAGGGCGTTGACGCCGAAGACCAGGCCGCACCATTGCGGGGCAGCGTTCTTGATGATGCTGGCGTCCCCCAGTTGATTGCCCGTTGTGAGCCAATGGTGGAAGTTCACAAAATGCGCCGGGTCGTGAAAATCCCACGAGGCCAGGCTGCTGTTCTCCAGAATTGCCATCTTGTCGCTGACGGCGCCCAGAGCCCCCGGATTAACCGTCTCGATCTTGTAGCCGAGGAAACTATAGTCAGGTTTGTTGCCTTCCGTGCAGGTGTCCGCGTCGAACAGCAACAGCTTGTGTCCGGCGGAGACCCAGTCCACCAACCTGCGCTTCTGATCCTCGGTCAGTTGCGCTTCCTTGCTCCGGTTCGGGTCAGTCCGGCCCAACAGGCAGTCGTTCGAGATCAGAACTGTGTCGTGCTGTGCCAAGGCCTCCTGTGTAATTGCCGTGACGTCTTCCGCCACGTCCATCGTGATGCCCAAGGCCGCCGCTTGCTCTGCGAAGTAGTCTCCTGGTGGCGACACCTCCAGAACCTTGCGGCTTTGCGCTTCGGCCGTGAGACACAGGAACGAAACGCATAGCACCATGGCCATAACCAGCTCAGCCGGCCTCAGGATTCCCGCAATCGTGAACACACTCTCCCGTGGTGAAACCCCAGTGCTCGTCATGGGTGCCTCGGTTTGCGTGAAATGGAGTGGGCCGTTCTTTCGCAGGGGGTAGTTGGCCCACTCATGGGACCTCATTGTACCTGCAAGGCGGGACGGGTGCCAGTCACCTCGAATGAGGGGCGGGGCCCCGTAGCGCTGCGTGGCCGTTAAACGGTAACCAAACTCAGTTCTTGCCGAACTACCTTTCGTTGGCAATCCACGAGCAGAAACCCTTTAATCATTAGTCCTCCCAGTGCCGCGCGAAGCAGCACTTTTGCACGGGGCGGGTTGGGCGCATGACGCCATTCGTGATAGACTTCGGCTGTTTCGCGATGGCTTCAAGCCATCTCGGCATACCCTGGCAAATTCCTGAGGAGGAGAACCCATGAAGAGAACATTGGTTCCCGTCGGATTCCTAGTGATGGCTTTTCTGTTGGCGGTTTGGCCGAACACGCTGCGCGCGCAGGGAGGGTTCGAACCGGTTACCGGCGATGCCTTCACCAAGGCCGTGCCCAACGACTTTTACCTGGAAGGAAACCGGATTCCCGTTGACAAAAACAACGCGGTCTTCCTGAAGAACGCCAAGGGCGCCCGCGTGGTTCTGGCGATGATCGACACCGCGGGCTACAGCTCACAGATTCAGCAGAAGTACGTCGGCATGCTGATTTCAGAAACCAAGCTCTCCGTGTGCAGCGTTTCAATCGGCGTGGGGAGCTATGGCTTCGGGTTGGATCGTCCCAAGGCCCCCAGCACCGCCGACGCTAAGTTCAACCTCTATAACCAGGCCGGTACAAAGCTCGGTGAGTGCGCCGTCAAGATCGACGACACCATCAAGCAACCCAAGCCACTGGCAGTGACCACCGCCAAGGGCGGGCCCACAAAACTCGACCTGGGCAAGTACGGCCTGGAAATCAAGTGAAGTCTTACGCATGAGGCTGCGTCGGGGGCGGGCCATACGCTCGCCCCCGTGCCCGCGTCATGGGACAGGGCTGCTCGGGGTCTGCCTACGATGGTTGCCAACCTCGCCCTCCGCTTGCCTAATCTGTGAAATCTGCGTAATCTGCGGATGATGCGGAATGTTCTGGTTGCGTCTGCGCTGGTTCTTCTGGCCGCTTGGGGAGCGCATCGCGCCGCCGGCGAAGAAGCGTACGATCTCGTCATCATTAACGGCTTGATTGTGGATGGCACGGGGCGCCCCGGTTTCCGAGCCGATATTGGGGTTCGAAACGGCCGCATCGTGAAGATCGGCCCCCTGGCCGGGGCGCCGGCGCGCGCGAAGCTGGATGCCCAGGGGCAGGTCGTTTCCCCGGGATTCATCGACGTTCACGTTCACATCGAAGATCAGATTAAGCTCTCCACCAGCCGTTTCGTCGCCGATAATTTCCTCCTGCAAGGCGTCACCACGGTCATCACCGGGAACTGTGGCCGCTCGGCCCCGGATATCGGGGCGTTCTTCCGCAAACTCGCACGGCTGAAGCTGGCAATTAACATCGCAACGCTTGTCGGGCACAACACCCTTCGCCAAGAGGTTTGCCGTGGGCACTCCCAGCCCACGCCCGAGGAGACTGCCCGCATGCAGGCATTGCTGAGGGCGGGCCTGCGGGCCGGCGCGGTGGGATTCTCGACGGGCCTCTGCTACAAACCCGGGATTTATGCGAGTGAAGAGGAAGTAGTAGGGTTGGTTCGCGTGGCGGCACAGGAGAACGCGATCTACGCCGCCCACCTGCGCGACGAAGCTGCCGGAGGCCAGGTGGCGCTCGCCGAGGCCGTCCGCACCGCCGAGCGGGCTGGCGCACCGAAGCTGCATATTTCACACTGCAAGGCCGCGGGACGCGCGCAGTGGGGCACGGCGCGCGCCCGGCTGGACGGCGCGCGGCAAACCGTTGGAATGCAAACTCACCTGACGGCGGATTTGTATCCCTATACGGCCGTCAGCAGCACGCTCGAATACCTGATCCCGCCCGAAGCTTTCCCGCTGCTGGGCGGCCCGGCGGCGAAGCGGCCCCAGAATTTTGCGCGCGCCGTGGATCTGACCCTCGAAAAGTTGCGGCGCGACGGCTGGCCGGATTACTCCAACGTGCGCGTCGCCTTCAGCGAAAAACATAAGGAGTGGATCGGGCGAACCATTCCCGACCTGGTGAAGAGTGGGCCGGGCGGCGCCGCCCCGGTGCGTGACCAGGCGGCGTGGATTCTGAAAAACCAGGCACGCGGCGACGTTCAAGTCATCGCCGAGGAGATGAGCGAGCCCGACGTGCGGCAGCTCATCACGGCCCCGGACATGGTTTTCGGGTCTGACAGTTCGGTTCACTATCGCGGCTTGGGGCGGCCTCATCCGCGCGGGGCGGGCACGTTTCCCCGCATCTTTGCAGAATTCGTGCGCGACGAAAAGCTGCTGACCCTGGAGGATGCGGTCCACCGCGCCACGGGGCTGGCGGCGGAAATCTTCGGGCTGCCTGAACGCGGACTGATTCGCGAAGGCTACTGGGCTGATATAGTTATCTTCGATCCTGGGCGTCTCCAGGACCGTGCTACCTTTGCAGACCCCTGGAAGCCGCCGGAGGGGATCGCGGGCGTGGTAGTGAACGGAAGCGTCGCGGTGCGCGGGACGAAGCTGACCGGGGCGCTGGCCGGGCGGCCCGTGCTTCGATCCGCAGGCGGGGCCCTGTAAACGGAGAAAACACGGAGCAGGTCCGGAAAAACAGGAGGCTGTCTTGTTATTGAAGTTCAGCAAGGCCGGTCGAATCTGGCGAGTCACTCCAGAGAAATACAGCCTGGTGCAGATTCTGTTCGCGATCCTCCTGTTCGGCGCAACCGCCGGCTGGCTCGGCGCCGTCGAGAATCCCAAGCACACCGGAACAAAGCTGGAAGGCTATGCCACTGGCGTCACACCCGAAAGCATCACAGTATTCGACAAGCAGGGTCAGGAACGGAAGATCCTGACGGACAAGGACTACACCTCCATCGTCGGCTTGGGCGCGGAAGTAACGGTCTGGTACAAGAACGAAGGCGGTGTCTACCGCCTGGGGGATATTCAGTATCCTAACGAGGGTTTCTTTTTGCCTGCTGGCCGAATCCGGGAGAATATCAAACGGATTATCATCCTGCCAAGGTCGGAGGACGTCGAGAATACGCAAGGCCTGTTCGCGGCCATTTCCAGATACCTCCAGGACAACGCCGGGTGGTTTGTGGCGCCGCCCGAACTGGGGGAGGAAATCGCGAATCGGGCTGAAAACACTCCATCCTCCTTGGATGCGATCGACCCCAAAACCGGCCAAATCGATATGCAGCAATTCCTGGAAGCGCAAGGCTCCTTGGTCACGAGAATTGCGCAAGAAACGCGTGTTGATGCGGTACTCGCCATCAAGGTCGTGAAAGTGAAGGCCAATGTCCGCGGATCAGTGGCTTCCTGGGACGGCATGACGGAAGCCGTGGCCAGCAACAAGACCCGGGCTCTCTCCAAGCTTACTATAGAGAGAGGCAGCGGCTGGGTGTATGCCGCCACGGTGGATATGAATCTGTGGGGGCGCAGCGGCAAACTGCTCTGGAAAAAGCGGCGAGGATTTGCCGCACTGGGCTTCCAGATGGGTTTGGGTTCCAAATACCGTGCCCGCCCCCTGACGGAGGTTTACGAAGACCCAGAGGTAATGGAGACTTGGCTGGCCACGACCCTGGGCGAACTGGCGCCGCGCGCAACTCTCACCGCGCCGGGGCAAGTCTCGCCCGAACTGAGGAAGCAGCTCGAGAATGCCAAGAGTACGGCTGAAGAGAAGTAGTGGAAGAAGCAGTGGCACCCACCTTCAAGGTGCTGGTGTCATTTGTAATGGGACCCCTTTCGAAACAGTGGTCATTCCCGCGAAAGCGGGAATCCAGTCCGTCGGCGGCGCATGTCCAATGGGTTGCGGAGTAGATTCCCGCTTTCGCGGGAATGACTGCACGTCGGAGTGCCCGTGTCTCGCAAATGACACCAGTGCCCAGCTTCGACTAAACTGACATTTGTCATCTACAGACTTGCCTTTTGGCTACCTTCTGGAGTAAAATGAATAACCGAAGGGCTACGGAAAGCAGCAACCAGGTTCGGCAGCCAGGCGAACGCCTTCGCACCGAAGTTCTCAACTCGAGGGCATGGCAACGGGGCAGCTTAGTTCGCCGTCACAGGTCACCTTGGCCCCGCGGTATCTTGGAATGCTGTTCAGCCTCAAAGGAGGAGTTAAGATGATGAAGAAGATCGTGCTTTTGGCTTTCAGCCTCTTGGTTTTCGGCTGCCTGTCCTGGGCGGCAGACAAGTCGTTTAGCGGAGTAATCAGTGACTCACATTGCGGAGCGAAGCATGCGGCGGCCAGCGCCGATGCGGCGAGTTGCGTCGAGAAGTGCGTCGCCGGTGGAGCCAAGTATGTGTTGGTTTCCCATGGGAAAGTCTATCAGCTTGACGCCCAAGACAAGTTTCAGGGAATGGGCGGAAAGCAAGTGAAAGTAACAGGCACTCTGAACGGTGACACCCTAACGGTCTCAAGTGTGGCGGAAGGCACGACCACATCCAAGATGTCGGGCTAACTGCACCAGAAGCAAGGACCCCCATCCGAAGGCCGCTCGCGACAGGCGCGCGGCCTTCCGTGTTTTTGGGCCCCCTCCAGGGGGAACTGTCGCGCCCAAGCAGTGGGAGCGTATGAGCAAGGCGTGAAGCCCGGGGAGACAATTCGGGTGGAAAACAACTCTGCTTCGTATTAGTATGTTGCCGGACAAACACTAAACATCCGCGTCGCATTCGCGGAGAACGAGGAAAAATACGATGAAAAAGGTACTGCTTCTGTTGGTGTCAACTCTCATTCTAACTTATGTTGGAATCTCACTGACGCTGGCCCAGGAGACGGAGAAGAAGGCGGAAGCCCCCGCCGCCGCTGAAAAACCCAAGGCCGCGGCCGTGAAGCCTGAGACGCTTTCGGGCACACTGCAAACCGTGGTAGCCGACCAGAAACTGGTCGTGGTCACGGCTGCGAGTGGGATCCCCTTCAATTTCAAAGTTACCGGCGCGACCAAGATCAAAGTGGGCGGCAGCAAGGCCAAGTTGGCGGACCTGTCCGGCGCCACCGGGAAGTCCGTATCTGTGAAGTTTTTGGCCGAGAAAAAGGCCGGGAACGTTGCGGTGAGCATCGAAGTCCAATAGCTTTGCAGTAATCTGAGGGTAGCAAGGGGAAGACCCCGCGCCGGGTACAGGGTTTTCCCCTTTTTGCCTAGAGGCTGCTGAAAAAGCCTGCCGCCGATTTCATCTTGAGCCCTTCGCTGTCATTCTGAGTCCTTCGCTGTCATCCTGAGCGCAGCGAAGGATCTCGCTCTGCCCGCTCAGGATAAACTGCGCGAAGAATCTCGCTCTGCGCATTTTCATGAACATACGAGATTCTTCCTTCGCTACGCTCAGGACCGCCTGCGGCTCCTCAGAATGACAGCGCCACCGGACCGGGGCGCGTGAAACGAGCAGCCGGATAATGAAATATCGACTATAATGCTTGGGAGCCGGCCGATCAGGAAGGTTCCGAGAGAGGCATATGGAAACAGGTCATGGAACACCCGCGGGTTCGGAGTGGAAAGTCCGCCGAGTGGGGACGGTCACTTTCGCAATTTCGAAGCCGAAAAGAAATCCCCGCAAGCTGCGCCAGATGCGCTTGAAGAATCGCCGCCGGGCGCGCTGAGCGGCCATTCCCAGGGCCACCTGCAGCATCTCATCAGGACTCATGAGAGAGCATGGAGCGGGAGGTGAGGTGCTTCTCGCCGTGGGCAGAGCGGTATCCACATTTGTCGCGTGCTGTGCAAGTTCCTCGCCGGGCGGCAGGGCCCGCCGGGCGCAATCGCCAATCTAGCAAAACGCAACGTCCGATCCGAGACGGCCGCATCGATGGTCCACATCCTCCGCCAGTATGGGTACTCCGTCATATTTCTGGTGGTCTCATAATGACAGACTGAGCGGGTTTTTCAACAAACTGTTAAGGCCGTTCATACAACTCTTACAGCGCGGAAAGCCTCTATAAACATAGATGCTTCCGTGGGGCTTGGAAGCGTAACCCATGACGGGAACTCCAGGATGAAATCAAACTCAACTCTCGCCAAGAAAGTCTTGCTGGGAATCGCTCTGCTCGGGATCATTGGCTTGCTGGGCTTGGCCACGGCACGGGCGGAGCGGCCACTGTCGAAAGACGACGTCTCACTGCTCCTGCTCGGGGCCTCGCCGGGCGACAAGATCATTCAGATGGTTCAGCAGCGCGGCATCGATTTCCAAATGAGTTCGGACCTGGCAAAGAAGTTCCATGACCTCGGCGCCAGTGACGATTTGATTGAAGCTCTGCAAAAGGCCGCAAACAAGCCTGCGGCCGTAACTCCCAGCGCGCCCCCGCCGGCGACCAAGCCTAACGCTCCGGAGGCCATACCTGAACCCGCAACGCCAGAGGGCAAACCCAATGCTCCGGAGACCCCCGCGGCGGCGCCTGTACCGGCGACACCGGCCACACCCGCTGCTCCACCATCGTCGTCTTCTTCCGAGCCGGTGCTGCATGTTCGAAAACCAGCCGCGCCGTCGCCTCCCGCTGCGGCCAGCACACCGGGTCCTGCGCCTGCCTCGGCCCAGCCCTCTCCAACCACCGTACCGGTGGCCCCGGCAGCGGCGGAAAAGCCCGCAGCGACGGCCGATCAGACTGTTGCCAGCACGCCGGGCCTGAAAGATCCCAGCCCGGAAGAGATCCAGCGCATCATCCAGGAGTTTGCCGCCAAGGAGAAAGTCTTCCGCGAGGCCCGCAACAACTACACCTACCACCAGGTTAACAAGGTGCAGGAACTGGGGCCCGACAATGAAATCGTAGGCACCTATCAGCAGGAGTGGGATATCCTCTATGACGACAGCGGCAAGCGCATCGAGCGTGTGACTTATGCTCCCACACCCTCCTTGAAGGGCCTGATTGTCACCAAAGAGGATATTGAGAATTTTCGCAACATTCAGCCTTTTGTCCTAACCACGGAAGATCTGCCGGAGTACGACATCAAGTATCTGGGCCACGTCAAGGTGGATCAAATCGTCGCCTACGTGTTCTCGCTGCGCCCGAAGGAAATCCAGAAGAACCGGCTCTATTTCCAGGGCGTCGTCTGGGTCGATGACCGGGACCTTCAAATCGTGAAAACCGAAGGTAAGACGGTGCCCGAGCTCAAGGGCAAGAAGGGACAGAATCTCTTCCCGCGCTTCACGACTTGGCGCGAGCAGATTGATGGCAAGTTCTGGTTCCCCACTTACACCCTGGCCGACGACACACTTTACTTCGAGAATGGCCCGCCCGTGCATATGAAGGAAATCGTTCGCTATACCGACTACAAACAGTTCAAGTCGGGCGTGCGCATCCTGACCGTGGAATCAATGGACAAACAGAAAGAACCGGCCACCCCGCCGCCCGCTGCGCCGAAGAAGTAGTTTCGCCTCCTGTAGCGGCGGTGTCCTCACCGCCGCCTGGGATGGATCAGTTCAAAACGCGGCGGTGAGGACACCGCCGCTACAGGCCCCGCGATCTATCTGCTACAATCCCTGCCTATGAAACCCCTCCAAGTCGATTGGCGCGTTGTCCTGGTGCGTCCGCGAAACCCTTTGAATATTGGAGCGGCAGCGCGCGCGCTGGCGAATTTCGGCCTGCGTGATATGCGGGTTGTCGCCCCCTTCGAACCCACCTGGCAGGAAGCGCGCTCGGCCGCGGTGGGCGCCGAACAGGTCGTAGAGTCGGCGCGCGCCGTGCCCACGCTGCTCGACGCCATCGGCGATGCGACACTCGTGCTGGGAACAACCACCGGCCAACGCCGCAACCTCGACCGTGACCTCCTGCCGCTGCCGGAGCTTGCCGCGTGGCTCGCGCGTCGCAAGGTCAGCGGGCGAGCCGCGCTGCTTTTTGGCTCGGAAAAAACCGGCCTTTCGAACGAGCACCTGAGTTTGTGCCACGCGCTGGTCCGCATTCCCACCGCGCCAGACTGCGTTTCCATGAACCTGGGCCAGGCCGTGGCGGTCTGCGCGTATGAACTGGCGCGCGCGGGCGTGGTGGCTGCCCGGCCGCCGCGCGTCACCGTGCATCGCTCCGGGCCCGCCGACCTCGAGGCGCTGGAGCGCCTTTTTGAGCGCGCCGCGCACGTGCTCGACGCTTGTGGATATCTCAAGCCTAAGAGCCGGGCGGCCATGCTGATCAAACTGCGCCGGCTGCTGCTGGACCTGGAACTCTCGAGCCACGACGCGCGCGTTCTGGGCGGCGTCCTGGCCCAGGTGGAGTGGAAGCTGGGGCAGATTGTGAATGGTGAATCAGTGCTGTCCCATCATAAGTTGAACAGATCCAACTGGATGCGGGGATCTGGTTCTGGAACTTGGTTGTTGTATTGAGAAAGGGCCAATGAAATCGGGGTTTTTTCGAAAATCGTGATACTGAGAATTTGCAGGATTTTGTACAGGCTCAGGTCCAACTGGAGTTGCTTTTTCAAGATGGCAACCAGCACGTACACAGTGATGGCGATCCAGACCTGGGTCTTGACAGCGTTCTCCGTGGTGCCATAGAAAGCCCGGATATGCAGATGTTGTTTGATCCAGCGAAAGAACAGTTCGACTTGCCAGCGGGCGCGGTACAGTTCGGCGATGGTCAGCGCCGCGAGGTGAAAGTTGTTGGTGAGAAAGATCAGGCGCAAGTCTTTCTGGGCGTCGAAGTAGTGAATGCGTCGCAGGGGATCGGGATACCGACGCGAGCTCTGCGGTCCGATGAGGCGAATGCTTTGATCGGAACGCAATCCCGTCGAGCGGTCGACCCAGCGCCACGAGCAGCGACGGTAGCGCGTGTTCCGCTCGGCGCGCGTGACGAAGAAAGCGCAAGCTTGCTGGAGTCCATGCAGACGCCGGTAGTCCACGTAGCCGCGATCGAGCAAATAAAATGCCCCCGCCTCGGGCAGCAGTTGGTCGAGCAGCTTCATATCGTTCACCTGCCCGCCGGTCACATAAACAGCGGTCGGGATGTTGCCGCGCAGATCGAGCAAGGTGTGGAGCTTCACCGCACTCTTGTGCCGACGAAACTGCGCCCAGGGGAAAAGCGACAAGCACAAATCGATGGTGGTGGAATCGAAGGCGTAGACCGTCTCGTCCAATTCCACCCCGAACGGTTCGTGCTGATAGAGGGCGCGTGCCCGCGCGATCAGTATGCGCGCGAAGTCGGCATAGATACGCCAGTCGCGCTGCTGGTTGGCGTGCGCCAAGGTGTTGCGCGAGATGCGGCCACGGAAGCCCAGGTGATAAAGCTTGGGCTGATGCGCTCGCAAGCAGGTCTCGATGTCGCGCAGACTCTCGCGATAAGTGAGTTGCGCAAAGGCCAAACACAGGAATTGATCGAGACAGGAGAAACTCTGCACTTTGTAATCGCCGTTGTAGCGATCCACACAACGGCGGAATTCGCTGAGCGGAAGCAGGTCCAGCAGTTGAGAAAAAATCGTCCGGCCAGTGTTCATGAGCCCTTCCTCTTCGTCTTTCGGAAGCGCTCAAGACTACAACGCAATTCAAATCGATTTCGCTCATTCTCCTGTCCAACTCTCAAACTCACATGCACTTACACGGAAACTCAAACTCAACATTGGGACAGCACTGAACACAGACCCAGTTTCATGTTGATCTCTCCTTCTGCAAGCTTCCAGCCAGCGCTGGCCTTTCTCATTCCGCTCGCGTCCTCTAACAGGCTGCTGAATAAGGGTATCTGTCATTCTGAGCCCGCATTTTGGGCGAAGAACCCCCGCAGTTTGCTCGGTTCGCCAACCCCCCGCGAACTGCCGGGGTCCTTCGCTTTGCTCAGGATGACAGCGAAGGGCTCAGGATGACATCGGCGCGAGGCTTTTTCAGCAACCTGCTACCGCAACAAGTGGTGCAAGACTTTGTTGATTCCCCCGGCGATCGCTTGGCAATCCTCCTCCCCGTAATTATGGTTGATCTCAATGTGCACGGAGCGGCCCAGCAGATCCAGGGTGCGGGGGCACATGTCGCGCGAGTACTTCGGCAACTCCTCCGCCGGCACCGCGCTCCAGGGCAACCCGTCCACCGCTACGCACTTCTTCTCCATGATGTGATCCCAGTAGGTGTAGATGTGCCAGTCGCGCACCTTGGAATCGTAGACCCCTCCCGCCGGCACCCCCTCGGCATGCAACTCCTCGATGGCCCGGCGCGTCAGGTCCGCCGTCGGCAAATACAGGATCAAACAGATGGCCGTGTCGCCCGCCGGGTCCGTAAGCCGCCGGAAGCTGAGCCCGGGAAATTCATCGATTCCCGCCCGAATCAGATCCCGCGCCCGGCGATAACCCGCCAGCATGGTGTCCGTCTTGCGGATCTGTGCTATCGCCACCGCTCCCTGCAACTCGCTCATGCGGTAATTCTCCCCCGCAAACAATTCCCCTCCCCGCCGCTCGCGCGCAAAACGGTCAGGGCGCCAGCAGGCCGCCGTGTCATGCCAGCTTTGGGCGCGCGTGTACAACCATTCGTCATCCGTGGTGATGAACCCGCCTTCCCCAGAAGACATAATCTTGTAATGGTCAAAACTGAAACACCCCGCCGCGCCCAGGCTTCCCAGGCGTTTCCCGCGGAACGACCCCCCGCCCGCCTGCGCCACATCCTCCACCAGCGGAAGCCCTTTCCGTTTGGCCAAGTCCAACAGGGCATCCATTTGCCCCGCCGCCCCGCGCATGTGCACCACCACGATCGCTTTGGTGCGGCGCGTCAGCGCCCCCTCCGCGGCTTCCGGATCCAGCGTCAGTGAGTCGTCCACCTCCACAATCACCGGGATGCCGTTGGCGGCCGCCACGCCCGCCGCGCTGGCGAAAAACGTGTAGGCCGGCACGATCACCTCGTCGCCCGCCCCCACCCCCAAGGCCCGGTAGCTTGCAATGAGCGCGGATGTACAGGAATTGACGGCCAGGCAGTATTTGCTGCCGATCAACTCCCGCATTGCTTCTTCAGCCGCCGCCACCCGGCTGGGTTTGGGGTTGTAGTAGCGAAACAGGTGCGGCCCCTCCAGGTTCGGATCGCCCGCCAGAATGGCCTGGATGCGTTCCTTGTTGCCGGGACTGAACTCCCACAGGTCGATCAGTTCCCACAACTCTTCGCGCCCGAGTTTGGAAGGGTAGGGGCCGAGTTGGGGTACGGCCTTCGCGCCCCCTTCGCTCGCGAGCTTGGCTTCCGGCTTGGTGGTCATGCTTCCTCCTTGGTATCGGCTGCCTGGGGCGGAAACAATGGTCGCCTCCTTGGCGCACTTCTTGGAGCGTCACCTTATAGGGCAGCAGTTGTCGAGCCAAAGCTAAGCGCCACAACTCACCCCACACGTGAATTCAGCGCATTCATCAGCACCCCGCCAAGAGCGGGAATGCGGGGGGCGCAAACGCCGAAGGTTCAACTTGCAGAAAGGGCGCTCGCCCACCAAAAGGTGAGATAGGACTTCGCTTTGATCAAAAACCGCTCTAATACTTTAGTGCGATGATAGTAAGGTTCAATGACATTGGTCATTCAACGCCTTGTTGCGGGGGACCACATCGGTGCGCCAGCACGGCCCCGGCGCGCGGGGGCGTTTGCGCTTCCCGCCAACACCTCCTATGAGCCCGGTGCCCTCACTTTACCAACGAAAGCGGACCGCACCTCCTCCCGGAACGGGACATTCGGGCAGGCGAATGCGCAATTACCCACAGTCTCCAAAGACGCGCCAGGTCATTCAGCCTTTTCACCCGGCTTCAGAAAAATGATCTCCAAGCGTGACATGCCCTTCATGAAAAACCGCCCCGTGCGGCCACACAACTTGTCTGTCTCTCCTTTCGATGTTCCAATCACTTCCGGATACCAACCGTTGGACAGATCGGGAGGGAAACCTCGGATGGCTTTCATGATTCCGTCCCGGTCAAGAATCCTCTGCGGTTCGCTCCATCCCTTGGGATTCGCCAGGTCGGAGTTGTAGGTGATGTAAATGCCCTCCTGGGTCATCTTCGAATCCGAGGCATGGTTGAGGAGGATGACGAAGGTATTCAGGTACGTATTCCAGTGAATGGCCGGGCCCCAGAGGATGTCAGCATTGCCTCCATGCCAGTCGACCATGGCGGGAAAGATGGGGGTGAAATGGCCTCCTATCCCGGGCTCGCTGAATTCTCCCTTGTACCATTTCTGGGCTTTTCCCGCGGGGTTGTCGCGGTCCGCGTAGCGCATGCGTGCTACGCCAACTCCCTGCTCCTGGAAATTCTTCACATAACTGCTGAAGAAGAAATAGAAGTACTCTTTCTTCCGGTCCAGTATCACGGAGAAATCACCCTCACCTCCGGCGTCCCAGGGACTCTTGGTGTCGCAGCGGAAGTCAGCAGGGTCGGCGGCGAGAACAAACCCCAGGTCTTGCCATGACTGTCCGTTGTCCAACGACCTGAGCCAGCCGATCTTGGGCGCGGTCGGGAGATGGTCGTTGCCGAAGCAGACGTTATCCGGCTCATAGTGGTACATCCCGTAGAGTGTTCCATCGTCGTCTTTCCAGGTGCTCTCGATCCAGATCCACAGCCGGTCGTCGATTTGGCCCAGTTGTGTCGAGATCGAGGAACCGAGATGCATCAGATCCGGTCCCGAGTTGCGCCAAGGGTGGAGAAAAGAGTTGAAAAGGTAAAACGTATCCCCATCCCAGTGGGCAGGGCTGTTCGAGTCAATTTCGTGGCGCGAGTAACCCGGGTTATCTATTCCTGGCATCTGGATTACCGTTGCCTCGCGCCATCTCACCGAAGGAAGCCCCGAGTTCGCCGGGGCGTCCTTCGTCTGCGCTGTTCCCCATGGAGTGGCAAGCAGACAGTACACCAGTATGCAAGACCCGACTACAGGCTTCCACACGCCTTGGCAACCATGTCGCATCGTATCCTCCTCTCTTTCGTTACTCCGCCTCTCCGCGTTAGGGTGAACGGCTGCCCCACCAGCCGCTTCGACGATCTGTCCAGGTAAGCCATCTCTCCGCCGCCTTGAGGAACAGGAGTTAAAGCCAATACTGTTCACTTAAGCTTTGTCACGGGGACGGTTCCCTGTTCGACCCTAGAACCCCCTCACCCCCGGCCCCTCTCCCCCAAAGGGGCGAGGGGCGCGTTAATTTGATTCTACTACCTTCGCCCCCTTGGGGGAGAGGGTGGAGCGACGCGCCGGGTGAGGGGGTCACCCAGGAACAAATTGAGAAGTGACTTCCTGAAACCCCATAAGTGAACAGCATTTGGAGTTAAAGCGGAGGCTCGAAACCGCCAGCCCACGTTCGCGCCGAGTGCTGCCAAGTCAGATGCCCAGTCCCCACCCGGACCCGAAACCACCGATAAGACGCCGAGGCCATCGTCGCGGGCGAGAAGTTCGAGCCCTCGCGGGTAGGGGGAACATGGCCATGCGCCCCTACAAAACCTCGGCCCGCCTGCGGCCGGCGACGCCGCAGCCGTAGTCGCGGCCATTCTGGGCGGCGCGCACATCGTGCGCGTGCACGACCCAGCCGCAATTCTGCCTGCGGTACGTGTGGCGGACGCCGTCCTCGGCACGGAAGTTTGGGATAGAATGATCGCGCGTCTGTGCTGGCGGCCCGCGTGCAGGTCCGGCGGGAGTCGGTCGAAATTCCGCAATACTGGAAGAGGCGGTCATGGATCATCACACGGTGAAGCGTCTGGAATTACTCACCCTCGGGATGTTGGCGCTGGTTGGTGTCAGCCTTTGCCGTACAAATCTGGGACAAGAGGCTTCAAATCGTGCCAGAGAATCTGAGATCTCGGCCCTTCAGGACAGTTTTCGCGTTCCTCCTGATGACACGAAGCTCATGGTGCGCTGGTGGTGGTTTGGGCCTGCGGTGACGGCGGAGGAACTCGACCGGGAGATGCACGCGATGAAAGATGCCGGCATCGGCGGATTCGAAGTCGAGCCCGTATACCCGCTCACGCTCAACGATCCCGGAAAGGGTCTGGTGAATCTGGGCTACCTTTCTCCGGAATTCCTTGCCGCGGTCAGCACTACGGCGCGCACTGCGCACACGCTTGGCATGCGCATGGACATGACGGTGAATAGCGGTTGGCCCTATGGCGGTCCTCATATCACGCCGGAACTCGCTGCCCAGCGCCTCATTTGCCTGCGAGTCCCGGTCCGGGAGGGCAGCACGAAAATCCCAGCCCCGAAATTGAAAGAAGACCAGCGCTTCCTCGCGGCGTTTATCGCTTCCGGGGATGAGAAACACCTCGATGCGAGTTCGATCCGGGAAGTCCCGGAAAGGGAGAAGGACTCTTTCGTTCTTCCTTCCCTACCGTCAGGACCAGGCACTTTGCTTGTCTTTGTGATGGGGCCGACCGGCATGAGGGTGAAGCGGCCTGCGGTGGGAGCGGAGGGTTTGGTCCTGGACCATTACCGCCGCGCCGCTTTGGAAAAGCACTTGGAAGTAGTGGGCGAGCCCTTGGCGAAAGCGGGCGGCGGCAATATGCGCGCCATGTTTTGCGATAGCCTGGAGGTCTACCAGTCGGATTGGACCAAGGATTTTCTGGAAGAATTTCAACGCCGGCGCGGGTACGACCTGAAACCTTATCTGCCCGCTCTTGTTGCCGACATCGGACCCCCGACGGCGGCCATTCGGCATGATTGGGGCGAAACGCTGACCGAACTCCTCAACGAGAATTTCCTCGCGCCATTTCAGAAATGGTGCCACGCGCGTCACGTGCTGTGCAGGGTTCAGGCCTATGGCCAGCCGCCTGCGGACCTCTCCAGCTACAAGTTCGTTGATCTTCCCGAAGGGGAACAGGGCGATGAAGCGGGCCACTGGAATGACTTCACTGCCTCGCGCTGGGCTTCTTCCGCCGGTCATCTTGAGGCGAGCCCCGTGATCTCCGCCGAGGCCTGGACGTGGATTCACGCCCTCTCCTTTCGCGCAACTCCGCTCGATTTCAAAGCCGGCGCTGATGAGTACTTTCTGGAGGGGATCAATCAACTGGTGGGGCATGGGTGGCCTTATTCGCCGCCCGGCGTGCCCGAGCCAGGCTGGTATTTCTACGCGGGCGGAGCACTGAATCAGCATAACCCCTGGTGGTTCGCGATGCCGGACCTGGCGCTTTATCTCGAACGCGCGAGCTTCATGTTGCGTCAGGGCAAGCCCGCCAACGATATTGCAGTGTACCTGCCCACGCACGATGCTTGGGCGACCTTAACACCGGGTAAGGTGAATCTTTGGGAGGCGATTTGGCAACGTCTCGGGTCAACCCTCGTCCCCAGCCTGCTCGAGGCCGGGTACAACCTGGATTTTGTGGATGACGACGCGCTCGCACGACTTGCGCACAGCGAGAACGGCAAGCTGGTGATTCGCGATCAAGCGTTCCCTATCGTGATTCTTCCGGGAGTGGAGCGCATCCCGCCCTCCATTTTGGCTAAACTGGCGGATTTTGCGCGCCGCGGGGGAAATCTAATCGCGACTCGGCGCTTGCCATCTTGTTCTCCGGGCTTTATCAATCGGGAGACAGAGAGTGCGAAGGTCGCGCGGCAGGTGGATGAGCTTTTCAAAAGGCCGCCCGCGCCCGCGCACTTCATTTCTGACGAGGGCAAAGAACTCGCAGAGGCGTTGAGGCGCCTGAATCCTCCCGATGTCGCCTTTTCCCCTGCGACGAGAAGTATCGGTTTCATCCATCGCCGGACGGCGTCAGCGGAGATCTACTTTATCGCCAACACCAGCAACGAGCGGGCGCAGACGCGGGCCACTTTTCGTGTCCGGGGCAAAAAGCCGGAGTGGTGGGATCTCTTCACGGGCGAGGCGACGATCGCCCAGTGGTGGCACGGCTCGGGCGATGGCGTCCTCATTCCACTTGACCTGGAGCCCTATGGCTCGCGGCTGCTAATTTTCACAGACCGTGATGTGCTCGGGGGAAGGGGGCAAACCGAGTTGCAGAATCTTCCGCCCCCTCTCGACATCAGTCACGGGTGGGATGTCGCTTTCGAAGGTACCGGCAAAAAAATGGTCATAGATACTCTGCGGTCCTGGACCGAACTGGAGGGGATGCGACACTTCTCCGGTCTCGCGACGTACCATAAGACACTTGTCATTCCCGCTGATTTTCTCCGCAACGGAATCCAGGTGGATTTGAACCTGGGCGAGCCGACGGCCATCCCCATTCACAAGAACGCACACTTCCAGGCCTGGCTTGACGGCCCCGTGCGCGAAGCGGCGGAAGTCTTTGTCAACGGGCACCGGGCAGGGGTGATTTGGCATCCTCCTTACGAGCTGGACGTGAGATCTTTTTTCCATCCGGGTGAAAACGAGCTACGAATTGTGGTGGGGAATCTAGCCGTGAACGAAATGGCGAGTCGGCCGTGGCCCAACCACGCGGATCTTACCGCGCGGTACGGGGAGAGGTTCGTCGATCAAGGCTCGGAGCTTTTGCAACCGGTGCCATCGGGACTGACTGGCCCCATACGCCTCATCGCACGCGCCATACCGGCGGCAGTTCGCAGCGACCCGTGAAGAGGGCAGCGCGGACCTATTTTGCAAAGTCCGCAGACGTCGGTGGTAGGTAAGCACACATCGAGCATTCGGATGGTCGCCACTTTTTCCAGCGCCGCTGGAGGCGTAAGGCCCGGCGCCAGGGCGGCGAGCCTTTGTTTCAGGGTGACGAAATGAGCGTAAGTCAGAAACGGCACGAAGAGGTGAGGTCCCACTCCCGCAAACAAACCGTGCCTTCTTCTCGTTCCTGCCAGCCGATTTCTCGTCTCTTCCTGCTGGGGCGCCGCAGCAGGGCAAGGTTCTCGCCTGACAAGTGCAGCACTGCTTCCAGATGCGCTCGCCCCAACACGTCAATCAGCCATCGGCAACAGCCCTTTCCGTTCTTCGCTGGCTCTTCCGTTTTCGGGTCACGTGTCCGTCGGTTGTGACCGATTCCACTTCGCCGCCTTCGAAAAGGACCACGGCCAAGCGCGCTTCAACTTTTGCTCCTGCCGCGAGGACGGGCGCAGTGCCGGCCGCGATGGCCCGTTCCAGGCCGCACCCCGGCACGCTGGTGAACGGCTCGACGGCCATGACGTAGCAGCGCCCGTACCAGGGATAACCGAAGCTTCCTCGCAGCTCCTGCCAGAACCAACAGTAAGGGAATATCTCTTTGGGCCAAGCCAGACCAAAAGAGAAACCGAGTGCGGGATTGGCGAGCGCGTACCATCCTTCTTCAACTTCGCTGATGTAACCGAATTCAGTCACCCGCTCGTGCGCCGGCGGCAACAGGCTCAAGTTGACTGTCCCGCGCTTGCCGCTCACCTGGGGCCACGGGCCGGTAGTCGAGGGCGCGATACGGCTCGACGGGCTGATCTCCGCGTCGTGGGCGGTGAAAGTCCGCGCGGGCAACTGCAGCCGGCATCCGCCCGTCAGAAACGGAGCGCCGAAGGCAGGATGCTGCCCCCACATGAAGTGCAGGTCCTCTTCCGCGAGATTTTCGATGGTTTCGTGCAGCAGCACCGCGGCGAGTGAGCGCTCGACTGTGAAAGTTCTCCGGATGCGAAAAGGGCTGCGGTACAGTTGCACCGTGAAGCGCACGCTGACCGACGCGGAAGTCTTGCGCAGCACTTCGTAATCCCAGGGCAGCACGGACGCCTCGCCGTGAAAATTCAGGGCGGCCCCTTTGTACCGGCACTCATCGCCGCCGTTGGGAAAAATCAACTGCCAGCCGCCCTCGTAGTGTTCCAGCCACGCCGCTTCCGTGCTCGCGCCAGTTGAAACGATTCCCGTGCCCGGCTTCTTCAAACCCCAGGGCGACTTCCACAGCACATCGGTCTGGCCCGGCTTGTAAACCAGCGCATAGACGTCGGCGCCCTTTTCGGGCAGCAGGGTCACCGCCAGGAACTGATTTTCCAGCGTTATGGCGCGAAACGCGCCTGGCAGGACGTGCTCCCGCAATGAGCAACCAACACTCGCCATGGCTTTGCTCCTGTGCCGGTTTTATTCGATAACTACAATCGGCGCTGCCAGCGCCTGTTGCACGACCTCGGGATCAAGCTCTACACCCAGCCCTGAGCGGTCAGGCAGAAGCCATTGGCCGTCGTGCAATTCCACCTCCGGCACGGCCAGCTTGGACCGTAGGAAAGAGGGGAAGAAATCCTGATGGAAGAACTCGGCATAGGGGCAGGCGGGCGCCGCGGCCGCAAAATGACGAGTGGCGGCTACCGTGAGTCCGGTTTTCCAAGCGTGGGGGATGCAATAGACGCCGCGCTCGGCGGCCAGCCGCGCGCAACGCATGGCCTCCGTGAGGCCGCCCACCCGGCCCAGGTCGGGTTGGATTACGTCGCAGTGACCGCGCTCCACGAGCTCGCGGAATTCGTGCCGAGTCTGCAGGAACTCGCCCACCGCCACGGGCGTCGTGGTCGCGTCCGCCAGGCGCGCCAACCCGTCGAGATCATCCGTGTGCAGGGGCGTTTCGACAAAGAAGAGCTTGTCATCCTCGATCTGGCGCAGCACCCACAGCGCGTCGTTGGCGTTTCTCCAGCGATAGCCCACGTCGATCATGAAGTCCGGGCGGTCGCCCACGATTTTGCGGCACTCATGGATGAAGGCCGCGAGCTGCCGGTCATCGACCAAGTCGTAAAACAGCATTTCCATCTTCATCGCCCGAAAACCGTACTCGAGCGCCTGGTCCATCAGAGCGATGCAGGCCTGGCGCATCTCCGGCCAACCCCGGCCTTGGGGCATACTCGGAAAAAGCGTGAGGTAAGGCGTGATCCGTTCGCGCCCGACGCCGCCCAGAAGTCGGTAAGCAGGCTGGCTGAGGATCTTGCCGCGCAGGTCGTGCAGAGCGTTGTCGATCGCCGACATCAACATAATGCCCAGCCCGCGCCGCGCGTGGTAGATGGTGCCCTCGTAAACCTTGTCCCAAAGCCGCTCGACCTCCAGGGGATTCTCGCCGAGCAACAAATCCCGAATGCTCAAACTCCAGATGTGCGCGCTGGGAGTTTCGAGCAGCGCAGCGATGGCGTTCGGCGGAGCGTCCGTCTCTCCCAGGCCGTGCATACCGTTGTCGGCCGTCAGGCGGATGACGGCGGTATCGACGGCGCCGTCGCAATCGGCGGCATTGGCCTGCGGTGCGCGAAGCTGCAGGCATTCAATTTTCTGAATCTTCATGGGCGCCTCACCTACTCCGCCGGAGTCTTGTCGGCGGAGGTGATCAGAATCGTTCCAGCCAGCCTGAGCAGGCCGCCAGCCAGCATGGCCGCGCTGATCTTTTCCTTCAGCAGGACCGCGGAAGCGATCAGGAAGGTCCACAAGCTGATGATTACCGGCCCTGCCCGGCTGGTGGCGGTCTTGTAAGCCGGGTACTGGCCTGCCCACATGGCATTGACCAGTACCAGCAAGCCGGCATCGGCGATCCTGCGACGTGTAAACTGCATGGTTCCGCCCGTTCAATGACCCGCCGCGGTCAGGGCGCCGTCGACCACAAGACAAGTCCCCGAGATGAACGAGGCTGCGTCCGAGGCCAGGAAAAGTGCGGCTTCGGCGACATCGTGCGGCGTGCCCATCCGTCCCAAGGGATGGATAGCCAGCACCTGCTGCAAGGCGAGCTCCGGGTTGGGCTGGGAGGCCAGCCACTCGTCGGTCATCGGTGTCTTGATGTAGCCGGGGCAGATGGCATTCACTCGAATTCCATCGGCGCCGTGCTCCACCGCCAGCGTCCGCGTCAGCGCGAGGAGGCCGGCTTTGGAAGCATCGTAGGCGGCGTAGCCCGCATAGGAGGTGAACGCATGCACTGAGGAGATATTCACGATGGCGCCACCTCGCCCGCGCAGGTGAGGAATCGCGTACTTCGAGAAGAGGAAGACGCCTTTCAAATTCACGCCGAGCTGGCGGTCCCATTCCGCGGATGTGAGATCAACGACCGGTGCGGGCGGCGCGATTCCAGCATTGTTCACGAGCACGTCGAGCGCGCCGAATTCCTGCACGGTGCGGGCCACGGTGTTTTGCACGTCCTCTTCACGGGCGACGTCGCCGTGAATGGCCAGCGCGCGCCCGCGGCGGCTTAGACCTTGCGCCACTTGGAGGGCGGGCTCAGCCTTGATATCGAACACCACGACCGCGGCTCCCGCTTCCATGAAGCGCTCTGCGATGCTGGCGCCAATCCCCATGGCGGCGCCAGTTACCAGGGCGACTTTGCCATCGAGGCGCATGCGCTTGACCCTCACTCCGGACGTTTGGCGTGGAGCTTCGTGGCGTTCCTCCACTGCGCGTACCACCACAAGGCGGCCAACAGCGGACCCTGCCCCCAGGGAACCATTCCCCCGCGAGGCATGCGGCGGTAGTGCTCGACCGAGGTACTGGGAAAGGTCTCATAGGATACCCCATCCAGCAGACCATCGGGCCGGACATTTTTGAGTAACAACCGCATCGCCGATTCCACTACCGGAGAGTAGACTGGCGGTTCGATCCAGCCATGCAGAATGGCTCGCGACATCGCGCTGATCATGAAGGCCGCAATCGAGGTCTCGATGTAAGAGGTTTCATCATTGAGGACAGTGTGCCAGCCGCCCCTGTGGTCTTGGAGCTCCACCATGCGGCGCAGTACTTTCCTCAGCACCTCCCGTATTTCGCCGGCGCCAGTGTCGTGGGCGGGCAAGTGCACGAGGGTATCCACCAATCCCAGCAAGCCCCAGCCGTTTCCGCGTCCCCAGGCGATGCCGTTGCGCGTGCGGGCCTGCTCGATCCAGAAGTGATGGAAAAGGCCGTCCGTCGGATCATAGAGAAGCTCAATTTGCGACAGCGCGTTGTCCAAGGCGAGCTGCCGGTATGCGTCGTCTCCAGTGACCCGATAGAGCGCGGCGAAGAACGGCGCATCGAAATGCATGGAATCGACGAAGATACAGGGTCCTCCGTCCCTTACCCGCTCCGCGAATTCTCGCCAGGATTCGAAGTCAGGGTGATCGGCGGGAAGTTCCGGCGGCAACTCAAAGGCGGCGTTCTCATAGCGGACCGCCGCTCCCGACGCCGTCTTGCGAAAGCCCGCCATGTAGGTGGCGTGCCGTTTGGCCGCGCCCAATAAAGCCTCGTCGCGGGTCTTCTCAAAGACCCGTAGCAAGGCTACCCCCGGGGCCGTGTAGTCAAACTCACTCCGCCACCGCTCGCGTGCGATCCAAGCCTTGAAAAGCCCGTAAACAAAGCCGAGGTATTTCGGGTCACCCGTGAGTTCCGAAGCATCGAGCAGCCCTTCCAGCCCGATCGAGTCCCCCCAGAACCACACCTTCCAGGGGTAGGTCAGCAGCAGATCGGCGGCACGGGCAGCGAGGCCGCGTAATTCTTGGTTGGGCATCATTTCCTTCATAGCGCAAAGGTGGTCATAGGGTGATGTCAGTCACATTGGATGGCTGACCGGCAATGCCCAGATTGAGATGGAACAAGGCACCACCGAAGTAGCCCGTCTTGGGATCGTAACCCGGGGGCATGATCGGCATGATTTCAGATTGCCCGGCCGAGGTGACGAAAATATCCGTCAGCTCCGGGCCGCCGAAGGCGAGTGAGGAGACTTGCTTGGCAGGAATCGGGACTCGCCGCTCGACCTTGCCCTCCGGGTCGTAGCGCACTATGCAGCTTCCGTACCACTGGGCGGACCAGACAAAACCGTCGCGATCCACCGCCAGTCCATCAGGCAACCCCTCTTCCTTAGGCACTTGCGCAAAAACTCGACGGTTTCGGGCGGAGCCGGTGGTGATTTGGTAATCGTACGCATAAATCCGCCGCGCCGCCGAGTCCGTGAAGTAAAGAGTCCTTCCGTCCGGGGAAAATCCCAGGCCGTTGGCGAGATGAAATCCGTCGTCGAGCACGCTGGCCTTACCGTCCGTATCGACACGGATCAATTTGCCAAGTTCGTAATCAGCGCTGGGATTGTAGAAGTAGGACCCCGCCAGCAACCTGCCGCGCGCGTCGGCGACGCAATCGTTTAGTTGACACTTCGAGCCTTCTGCTTCTGCGGCCATCCGGGAGAATCTTTCATATCCATCCCAGTGCCAGACTCCCTCGTTGTTCGTGATGACATATCCACGCGGCCGGTTCCGGCGGAAGCCATTGATCGGCAGGTCCTGCTTAAGCAGGGAGTGCTGACGGGTAGCCCAGTGCAGGCGAAAGAATTTCAGACCCACGCAGTCGATCCACTCCAGCGTGCCGTCGGCGTGGTTCCAAACGGGGCATTCCCCACAGAGATTCTGGTAATCAGCAACCACCGTAACCCGCGGCATGGCGTCTACTCCACCTCCGGCGAGCCCTTGAGGTTTCTTATGAAGCGCTTCATTGCCCGGTCGCAGACATTAGCAGGAGGCGGCAGGGATGTCAATGCGGCCGGCGAGCCCCTCCTCTGCCGCAGCGACCGGATTCCCAAGCTCCGCGCCAGGCGAGACTGGAATTTTCAGGGAAGATCGGCGCTGGCTGGGCTGGACCGTTTGACTTTCCTCAGGTTGCGCTCTACATTACAGCATGTACCGTTTCATGGCTTGTGCTGCCCAGGGGCGGACGCACCGGGCGGGTGAAATCTCATGCCGGTTACCATTAAAGAGGTTGCGAAGCACGCGAAAGTGGCTGTCGGAACGGTGTCCCGCGTTATCAACGACCAGCCGGGAGTTGACCCGAAGCTGCGCGAGCGCGTCGAGCAGACGATCAAAGAACTGAACTACCGGCCCAACGCGCGGGCGCGCAGCTTTGCCCAAACCTCCAACTCCGTCATCTCCTTTATCCAGAGCAACCGCCCTCTGCTGCATCCCTTCCACGTCGGGGTGCTGCACAGCGTGGAGGAGTACTGCGCGGAGGCCGGCTACTTTGTGCTTTTCACCAGCTACAACTACTCCCGCGACACCAAGCCCTCGGAGTTGCAGTTGCCCAAGGTCCTGCAAAGCCACGGGGTCGCCGACTGCCTGATTCTGGCCGGGATGAATTACGAGAACTTCCTCCAAGCGGTAGAAGAACTCGGCGTCCCCTACGTCCTGTTAAAAAATACCTACACGAGCAAGAACCCGCGGGCGCCCGTGGACCAAGTGGGCTGGGACGACTTCGCGGGATCCTATGAAGCCACGAAATACCTGCTGGAACTCGGCCACCGAGATGTCTGGTTCATCGGCGATACGTCCTACTCCTGGTACAAGACGCGTTTCGACGGTTACTGTCAGGCTATGCGCGAGAGCGGCCTGGAGCCGCGGGGACAAACCGTGGGGTTGTCCGACAACCTCTACGCCAACGGCTACGCCTGCATGGAGATGATTCTGGACCACGGCTCTCCGGTTACCGCGATCTTTGCCGGATACGACGACATTGCCTACGGTGCTTGGGATGCCCTGCAGAAACACGGCCTGAGTGTGCCGCGCGACGTAAGCGTGGTCGGTTATCACGACGAGGACCAAGCGCAATTCAAAGTGCCGGCGCTAACCACCGAGCGGGTCGATAAGCTCGCCGTCGGCCGTCAGTTGGCCCGGATGGCCATTGATAAACTCCGCTTCCCTGGGAGACGCCTGCCCGAGGTCATCCTCCCCATGACCCTGATGAGAAGGGGGACAACGCGCCTGGTCGTGCGCGAGACTGTTACCCCCTGAAGCGTTCGTCAGACCCTCCGCGCACCCGCTTGTTGCGCCGTCCTGCCCGCTGCAGCCGAGCTACCGTTCCGGCCGCGCACAAATCGCTTGACTTTGGCTTGGAGCTGTCCTAAGCTGCGCGCGAACGAAACGCTTCATGAACGCACTTCCGGCCGGCGAACCGCCCCTCATGGGGAGACTGGGGGATACCAGCAGCCCAAGTCGCCCCGCGAAGAAACCGCGTGTGATGGCGTTTTGGAAGGGGGGTGCAATTACCATGCGACCACACTTCAGGATTCTGGCGTTTCTCTTTGCTCTTACCGCGATACTATTCTTCTCCACCGCAATTTTCGCCTCTCTTGACCGGGGGCAGATTCAAGGGACGGTGACCGACCCGCAAGGCGCCGTGGTGCCGGGAGTGACCGTCGTGGTCACGAATGTGGATACCGGCATCAAGACCAAGCTTGTTACCAACTCGACGGGTTTCTATCTGGCGCCAGACTTGGTGCCGGGTAAGTATAACATTCGCATTGAGGCGCCAGGGTTCAGCCCGCTGGATATCACCCAAGTGATGGTTACGGCTGGCACCACCGTGACAGAGGATGCCCAACTGAAGGTCGGGCCCACAGCTCAGAGTGTAGAAGTCACCGCCCGAGCACATTTGGTGGAGACCACTGCCTCGAATTTCAGTGCGGGCGTCAGCAAGCGCTACCTCGACAATCTCCCCTTGGAAGGTCGGGACATCCAGACTCTCGTCTCGCTCTTCCCCGGCGTCATTCAATCCAGCGGTCCTTCCGGCGCGGTATTCGGGTCCAACAGCCAATTTGGCGGCTTCCCTGACCCGCTGCATCTAGTGGGATCGAGCGTCAGCTCCAACGGCGGTCAGGCGGGAGCCAACGCCTGGTTCCTGGAAGGTGCGTTGAACGCGACGGTGGGCGCGGAGGCTGCGACCGTCAATCCCTCGCCCGACGCCGTCTCTGAGTTCAACATCGTTCAGAATAGCCTGGCGGCTGAGTACGGGCGCACCAGCGGCATGGTAGTCAACGTGGTGCTGAAGTCGGGCACGAACGCGCTCCACGGGGACGTTTACGACGTCAACCGCAACTCCTACTTCAGCGCCACCAATCCCTTTGCACGGCGCGACGCCAATGGCAATCCCTTTCTCCAGCCGTGGGTCAACTGGAACAACTTCGGCGGGACGCTGGGTGGCCCGGTGGTTCTCCCTCACATCTATAACGGAAAGAACCGCACCTTCTTTTTCGTCTCCGAAGAGATGTCGCTGCTGCACGAGCGGCAAAACAGAATCCTGACTGTCCCGTTGGCCGCGGAGAAAAACGGGGATTTCACGGGAAGTCCGTACTACCCGGCCGGGGCTAACTGTACCACCCCGCCCTATGATACCGGGTGCCTCTTCGATCCCGCGACCACGACATTCGATAGCGCCACGGGGGCGTTTTCGCGGACGCCTTTCGCGACCCCGGTTATTCCACAGAACCGGATCGATCCCCTGGCCAAGTTCTATCTCGACTCCATTCCCGCTCCGAACTTCGTCGATCCGCTGTCTCCTTGCAGCCCCGCCTACTACTGCAACAACTACATCGGCGCAGTGGGCAGCAGCATGACGACGCACAATGCGTCGGTGAAGATCGACCACAATATCAACGACAAGCACCGGCTCTTTGTTTCCTGGCTTTTCAACCCGAGCTACTACAACAACTACCGCTATCCCTGGAATGGCCCTTCGGCGCAGTTAGACACGGGGATTGTTGGCCCCAATCCCTTCAGGACGCGAAACCAGCTTTCGATCGTGGGATTGACCTCGACACTGACTCCCACCATCGTGAACGAAGTGCGCTTTTCCTTTGGCCGCCAAAACCTTGTGAGCCTACCAAACCCCGACAGCGTGACGGCCACGCAAGAGATCAAACAAAAAGTGGCGGGATTGAATTTCTGGCTTTACGACCCCTTGCAGTCCATCCCGACCATTTCCTTTTGGAATAACGAAGCCAACAGCTCTTTCCAAATGGGGTATGTCGGCTACGCGGACGTTACCACCGGTCAGCAGGCATGGACGGTTAATGACAGCCTCACGAAAATCTGGGGCCGGCACACCATCAAAGGCGGGTTCACATTCCGCCGGAACAACCTTTGGGGGAGTTCTGCCGCGGGTTACAACATCAATTTTGACGGCTACCACACCGATAACCCCGCCAATCCTTACGGAGGCCCGAATTGGAATGGGCTGGCTGATTTTCTCCTGGGGTCGGTCCCTGAGGGCGGAGGCTCATCCGCCATCCAATTGTCGCCCTGGCAGACCAACGACGACTATGCCGCCTTCGCGCAGGACGACTTCCGCGTGACCAATAGCTTCACGGTGAGCCTAGGAGTCCGCTGGGACGTGTATGGCTGGATCCGCGAGCGGCACGACCAGATCGCCAACTTCGACCTCTCCCTGAAAAACCCCGAGGTCAATGCTCTGGGTAAGCTCGTTTATCCGGGCACACCCAGCCACCCCGACCGCAATCTCTTTCCGGCCAACAAGGGGAGCTTCGGCCCCCGCATCGGCTTTGCCTGGTCACCCTTCGGGAATAACAAAACGGTCATTCGTGGGGGCTACGGGCTCATCTATAGCAATAGCCTCTCCGCGGCCTTCGGCCAAGGTAACGGGGCCTTCTCGACGATGGGCTCCTACGTTCCCGTCAGCCCTCCAATGCCCGACCCCTACCCCAACTACGATGAGGTGGGCGGATGGACGCTCAGCGGCGGCGCGCCCTCCATTGTGTTCCCAGATCTCTCCGCCAACCGCAAGAATGACTTCCAATATGTGGGTGTTTCGGGCGGGAACATCTACGGTTTCATCAAAGGGGACAAGGACCCTTACCTTCAGCAATGGAACTTCTCCATCCAGCGCGAGCTGCCTGGCAACATCCTCATTAGCGCAGCTTATGTGGGGAGCCATGGCTCGCACCTGCTGGAAGACGAATTCCGCAACACGAACCAGGTGCCCAAGGCCGACTACGCGCGGGTCCGCTCCCACATTAATGATTACACATACCAAGTGGACCCCTCCTTCAATGGACTGTGGGGGGACTGCGGTCAATGGGATCTTCCCGCCAACGATCATGTCGTGTGCTCGGGATGGTATGCGCTCGAGCCCTACCCGTTTTGGTGGTCCATCCAGTCACTTCTCTCACCGGACGGCATCAGCAAATACCACTCGGGCCAGCTCCGTGTGGAGAAGCGGTACTCGCAAGGGCTAAACTTCATCGCCGCCTACACCTATTCCAAGAACATCGTTAGCGCCGGGCTCGGGGCGCTGGCGGCCAACACCATCGGTCCTTCCACACTTGGCGCCCACGGGGTGGGACGAATCGCGTGGATTCCGGGCGCAGGGGGCGGCGGCTCGGCAGACGGGTTCAAACATACGACCGCTGACGACGTCTATAATCTGCGGCGATATGACGCGCTTTCCCCGGACGATACGCCTCATGTCTTCAACATTGCCTCGACCTACGAACTGCCGTTCGGCAAGGGGAAACACTGGGTGAATTCGGGCCGTGCTGCCAACGCCGTCCTGGGCGGGTGGAAAGTCACTCAGATCTGGAATTTCCAGTCGGGCGTGCCGATGTTCTTTACAACGCAGTCGGCGTGCACGGGTATTGGCGAGACGATCAGTTGCCGGCCCAACGTCGTGGGGAACCTCTCCGCCGGGCGCAGCAGTAAGACCAAAGCACAACGCGAGCAGCAGTGGTACAACGCCAGCGCCTTGTGCGCCCCCTGGGGATGTGACGACGCCCTGACCACCACCATTTACAATGCCAACAATGCCGGGGACTACGCCACTCTTGACGCCATCGATGGCTTCTGGCAACTCGGAAATGCGGGCACGCGTCCCCCGTCCGGCCGGATCCCAGGCTTCTGGAATGCTGACATGTCGCTGGCCAAGGACTTCCACTTCAGCGAGTCCAAGTATTTCAATTTCCGCTGGGACGTCTTCAATGCCCTCAATCACCAGAACCTGGGTGTTCCGAACAACACTTGGTGTCTGCCCCCAGGACCGGATGGGCAGCTCGATAGCGTCCACACCTTCGGATGCGCGTTCGGCCAGATTACCAACGTCCAAACTGACCCTCGCAGCATGCAGTTCTCGCTCAAGTTTTATTGGTAGATCGTCAGTCAGCCCGGATTTCTCACGACGCAATTGGAAGGGCGGGGCTTCAGCCCCGCCTTTCCGAGCCTGGCTACCCGAAAACGGCTATCCGTGATGTCAGAAACGGGTGTCGAGTGGCAAGCGTGCGGGGCCGGCGTATGTGCCGCCCCATGCCGTCATGCGGCGACGGTCTTCGTGCCCTGCAAGGGCACAAGATAGTAGCCGGGGGCAACGCCCCCGGAAGGCGCGACGCTTCTCTGGCGACCCCAAAGGGGTTGCATGACCTTGGGCTACGGGAGGCAAGACCGCCGTGACACCACCCGGGTTCGACCCTTCCAGGGTCGGACGTTGTGTAGTGCGCGTTTTCCGGGGGCGCTGCCCCCGGCTATTCTATCGATCCCCTGCGGGGATCAAAGCGAGCGCGGACCTGTTCTGAAGGTCCGCGGTTCGTCTCCCATGGATACCCAAAAGCCCCGGACCTACCGAACCGGTCCGCGCTATGCTTGCTGTCCGCCCGAGAACTGAGAGGGATCATCATGCGCTGGGTTGCGCAAATAGGTGCTGCGGTTATTCTGGGAATCTGCTTTGTTGGTATCAGCTTGAGTCCCCGGTTCATGGCAACCGCACAAGTCAAGCAGCCCATAGCCCTTCCCCAGGACAGCGCCCTTCCCTCCGTAGTGCTGCGTCCTGCCCCGTTCATCCAGATGCCGGGAGTGGAAGTGCCGGAGCGGAGCTTGGACCACGAGGCCGACTCGAACAACCCTCTTCACTGGGACGGCGATACGCTGTACCTCTTCAACAATGCCGGACATCCCTGGCGCACCTCGGGGCCGGATATCGAGCACCTGGGAGGCCGCATCTCGGTGGACCTTGGTGTTCAAAACAACAAGATGAATCTCTGGATTGAGAGTACCTGGAAGGATGACGACGGCGTTCTCTACGGTGCCTACCACTACGAACCCGACACGATTTGCTTCTCGAACCAACACATCCTGACCGCGCCGCGCATTGGCTGGTTGAGGTCCCACGATAATGGCGCCACGTGGGAGGACCTGGGGTTCATCATCTCCGCCGATCCCTGTGCTATCAATTGCCAGACTCACAGCCCCTGGGATTCCGGTGGCACGGGAGACTTCGCATTCATCCTGGACCGGAAGAAGGAGTATTTCTACTTCTACGGCACCAGTTACGACCCGCGGTTTGAAGAGCAAGGCGTCTTCGTCGCCCGCCTGTCGTATGCCGACCGCGCGAATCCCCCCGGCAAGGCCAGGAAGTGGTATCTGGGCGAATGGAACGAGCCCGCTTTGTGGGGGCACGTGACGCCGGTGTTCCCAGCCCAGCGTGACTACCACAAGCCCGACGGCTGTATGTTCTGGGGGCCGGCGATCCACTGGAACACCTACTTAAACATGTACGTGATGGTTTTGAATCACGCCCGGGACACGAAACTAAACGAGGACGGCATTTACATCACCTACAACCGCGACCTGGAGAACCCCGGCGGATGGAGCAAGCCGGTGATGATTCTCAATCGCGACGGAATTCTCCAAGCGACCACGCTCGGGAAAGTCGTGGACGGAATGCTGCTCATCCCGAGGGGAGTCTATTACGGAGAACTGCGGCCGGCTGGAGACGGCACCGTCATCGCCGATACGCTTTCGAGTGGCTGGTATCCCCAGGTGATCGGGACAGGCAAGGGAGAAACCGACAAGCTTTGCGGCCGCAAGGGACGCTTCTTCATGACGGGTATGTCGCGGCTGGAAATCGCCTTTCTAAAGCCCGGCGAGAAGCCGGAATAGTTACTCCAACTCGTGAGCGAGGCATGCCCAGCAGAGAAAGGCATCGGGCCCAAACCCGGGAATGGTAAGGGTAGATCATGCGTAGGTATTCAGGATTCCTCTGGACCATGGGAGCCGCGCTGGTGCTGGCAAATCTTTACCTCGCAGGCGGCCGTAGCAGCGTCGCCCGGGGCAACCCCGCGAAAGCCGTCCCACCGGCGGCCGACCTTCCCTCCGTACGATTTAACGATGCGCCGCAGATTCAAATCACGGGCGTTGATTCCAACAGCCCCGCCCACTGGGATGGCGGTACCCTGTATGTCTTCAACTCCTACGGACACCCCTGGCGAAATTCCGGCCCGGACATCGCGCATTTGGGCAACCGCATCTCGGCCAAACTCGGCGACCTCAACGACAAGCTCTACATCTGGATCGAAGCCACATGGAAGGACGAAGACGACGGTGTGCTATACGGCGCCTACCACTACGAGCTCGACGACGTCTGCTTCTCCAACAATCATTTGCCTACCATGCCCAAGATCGGCTGGATTCGATCCCTCGATAACGGCGCCACCTGGGAGGACCTTGGATTCATCATCGAAGCCAGGCCTTGTGCGGTTCGCTGTGACAGCGCGAGCCCGTGGGATGTGGGCGGGACCGGTGATTTCGTAATCTATCTGGATAATAATAAGGAGTATTTCTACTTCTATGGAACGAGTTACGATTCCCGGTTTGAGGAACAGGGGGTCTGGGCTGCGCGGATGCGTTATGCAGACCGAAAGAACCCCTCCGGAAAGGTGATGAAATGGTACCGGGGCGCCTGGAGCGAACCCGCACTCTGGGGGCACCTCACGCCGGTTTTCCCCGCGGAGAGGGACTACCACACAAAAGATGGCTCGATGTTCTGGGGCCCAGCCATCCATTGGAACACCTGCCTCAGCACGTACGTCATGTTTCTGAATCACGCGGTCGATACCAAGCTCACGCAGGACGGGATCTTCATCAGCTTCAACCCCGATGTGGGAAATCCTGCCGGCTGGACCAAACCCCGAATGATTCTCAACCGCGCGGAGATCCAGAAAGCCATGGCGGGAGCCGACGTGTCTCCCACCAAGCTGGAAAACGGCTGGTACCCAGAGGTAATCGGGATGCAAAAGGGCGAAACAGACAAGGTGGTAGGCCGCACCGCCCGCTTCTTTATGGCAGGGCTCTCGCGCCAGACGATCACCTTCCTGCGGCCCGGAGAGAAAGTGCCCTAGCCATCGAGGGATCTCTCCATGCTGAATCTCATGCTGAAATCGCGCGTTAGTCGCAGGGCGTTCCTGCAGTCCTCCACGGCCGCGATGAGCAGCGCCCTACTGTCTCACCGGACCATGGCAGTGGAAGACTCCGAACTACACCTTTGCCCCAAATCCCGGCCTCCCGCCCGCAACGTCGCAGCGCTGCGACTGGAGGAATTGACCTCGTTCGCCTGGGACATGCGGCTGACTCTGAGCTGCTTGCAGGGAATCGCCAACCGTCCCCATCCGCGGCTTTATCTCCTCCACGACCGCTACGACGAATTGTGGCTGGACTGGCTGCGCGAGCGCGGCGATGTGGACACGATCGAGTGGTTAGAGGTCGGCCACGTGTTTGAGCGCTTTCTGCCTGGGATCTCGTCTTTGTATGTGACCGACCCCGAGGTGCCCGCCAGCGTCAATGTAGCCACGATGCTGGCCTCCCTTTACAACGGGCTGGTCGCAACGCCCAACACCCTCGGCCTTTTCAAGTTTCCTGTGCGGACGAATCCGGACACGCTCGCAGCAGGTCTCGACTTGCGGACACTGGGCTGGAAGAAAGACATCGATGCGTACCGCTGGGCCTTTGCGCAATTGGAAAGCAAGCTTTCGCGGCAGGCGGTATGCGTTTTAGACCCGCACGAGGTTGCGTTACGCGACTACCTGGTGGAATTCAAAATCCCCATTCTGTGGATCTCGGGACCCCAGGACGCGAGAAACAATCCCCAGGCGTCCTCCGAGGAGGAAGTGCGGTTCGCTCGCGAGATCCTGCTGAAGTGGCCGCCGAACATCCCCTGTTTGGGCTGGCCCACGAGTGGCAACAAAGAAGGCGGCATCGGTGAAGATCTGGGAATCGACCTGGTGAGTGAGTGCGCCAAGTTCTCACCGTGCACGGCTTTCGATGCTTATTCCCCGACCGTGGGAAATCTTTCGGTCCATTCCGGCACCTCGGCCACGCTGCGCCAGACCGTACCACCCATCAAGCTGGACCGCGAGAAGGTGTATTTCGCCTTTATCCGCTCGGATGGCGACGGCTGGAACTTCCAGCGTCACTACTACCGCAAGCTGTTTGATGATCCGAGGCACGGAACGGTGCCCATCGGGTGGCAACTGGGCTCGACGGCTATCGACGGCCAACCCGATATCCTCGATTACTACTACAAGCACGCGCGGCCGGGAGACTGTTTCGTGAACGCGCTGACGGGCATCGGTTACATCCACGAGAACAAGTACGCTCAGAATTATCCCTCCGAGCAACGGGCCCAAATTTGGAAAGAGTACTTGCGGCTTTCCGGCATCTACCTGGCGCGCCTCGACGCCACGGTGATGTGCACTTATGCAGAGATGGCCCCCAGTCTCTTGGAGATGATCGCCGGCACGCGCGGTGTCCGCGGACTCTATTCCAATTACGGGCGAACCGAGCAGACCACGCTGGATAATCTTGCGGCTGAGGTGAAGGGTGTGCCGGTCTTCCGCGCCATCAATCGCCCGCCTTACATTCTGACGTACACCCCCGCCGCCCGGAGGGACGCGGAGCAGTTCACGATTAAGGAAGTCACCAGTTGGACGCCGCCGCGCCGCCCCGCCTTTCTTTTTGTGTTCCTCGCGAACTGGTTAACCGATATGGAAATGGCGGAAAATATTGCACACGGACTTGGAAGGGAGTATGTGCCGGTACGACCCGATCAGTTGGTCTCACTCTACCGGCAGTTCAAGGGCAGCTAGCAACCTGCGGCGCAGGCGGATCTTGCACATTGAACCCTCCTGCCGCAGGATGAAGGGCGGAGAATCCTTCGCCTAAGGGAGCTCTGAGTGGGTCGCAAGAAAGCATCGTCTGAGCGCAGGGGCCTGACCGTTTCCAGGCGCGCCTTCTTCCGCCAATCGCTGGGCAGCGGAGTTGCCGCCTCCCTCAGCGCGATGCTGCCGGCTGCTCGTACTCCACCCCCGCCTGCTTCCTCGAAGTCCAAGGGAATTGTAATCCATGTTGCGCCGCCCGCGGGTTCCCCTCCATTCGGGGCGCCCGTGGAGACGAGCGTGCCATTTCCTCGCGGCGAGTTGCATTCACCCGAGGAGCGGGCCGTTGTCGGACCGGATGGCAAGCCGGTGGTGGCGCAGATGCGGTCGGGCCTCGATTGGCCGGATGGGACAATTCGTTGGTTGGTTGTCGTATTCGAAGCCTCGGCCGGCCCAGGTGACTACACGTTACAAACGGGAGACTCGCCCGCCGCATCGCTTTTGGTAGTGGAAGAGACCGGCAAAATCACCGTCAACTCCGGTGAGGTGGCATTCGCCGTTGCCCAGTCGGGCGGTGTTTGGCCCCTGGCCATCGCCGTGCCGGGCGCGGATGGCAAGCTCGCGGCGGTCGTGACAGGAAAGGCGGCTGGTGATCTGGTTCTGACGCGCCATGACGGCACCACGTTTCGCGCCTCGCTTGCGGGCGAGAGCAGCCGCATCCACATCGAGGAGCGCGGGCCGGTGCGCGCCTGCATACGCATGGAGGGTGAGTGCCGCGCGGAGGACAAGCGGAAGCTGTTCAACTTCATTATCCGCTGGACGGTCTATCGTGGCCGGCCCGAGGTACTCATCGCCGTGACGTGGATCAACGCCACAGATCAACCTTCCGAGCAACTGCGCGATATCCGGATGGTCTTCCCCTTTGAATTCGCGCCCAACCGGCTGGTGATTGGTTGCGAAACGGGCGTGTATGACGGGCCTTTCCTCCGAGATTTCCCGATTCACATTTTGCAGGACGACTACAACCGCTATTGGGCTCGGAAGCATAACCCGGATGGACGAATTCAGAGCCTCTCGAGCGGTGGTTGCAATGGTGAGCAATGCCCTGGATGGTTATACGCAAGCAATAACCAGCGCTGCCTCGGCGTCTGGGTTCCCAACTTTTGGCAGGAGTATCCGAACGAACTTGCCCTCAGACAGGGCGAGTTGAGCGTGGGTTTGTGGCCGGAGCGGGCCATGGATCACCTGCTGAGCAAACCCCTGCTGCCCGCCAAACCCGAGAGACAAGAGCAGTATAAAATTACGAACTACTGGCCGGTTATTCCCCATCCTTACATCGCGTTTGCTGATCCCGAGAAGAGATGCCTGGATGCGCGACAGGGAATGGCCAAAACCCAGGAGATCGTTCTGAGTGTGTGGGGCGGCCGCGGTGACCCGGCGAGCTTTGAGAAGAAATGGTGGAGCAAATCACTGCAGCCAGTGCGGGGGAATCTGGAACCCGCCTATGTCGCGGCAACCGAAGCTTTGGGACCGCTCGAGGCGCGGGGTTCCAAGACTCTTGCGGAATTCGAACCGTTGTTCGACGAAAGCTTCGGCTGGCTCGACCGGCACATTGATCAACTGAAGTGCTATGGGAAATTCGACTACGGCGATTTCAAGTACTTTACAGCAGCCACCGACTACATGTGCCTTCCCGGAGACAAGTGGGGCGACATGGGGGAGATGCCGCGCGAGGGTTACTGGCACAACAACGAGCGTGACACCCTCCTGGGACTGTTGCTCTACTACTATCGAACCAGCGACCCCGCGGCATGGCAGCGCTCGGAGATCGTGGCTCGCCACCTGCTGGACATCGACATGGCGCACTACCCACACTGGGGCATGTGGACTCACACCTATGGCCACTGCTACCTCGCGCTCGACGAAGCAGGCGCGCCCGACCACGCCTGGCTTCTGGGGGCGCTCGCCTGGGCCAGTCTTAGTGGCGATCCGGTCGCATGGGATTGGGTTACTCGTTGCGGCGAAAGGTTGCGGAATCTGAGCCTCGATTTCGAACAGGTGGATGCGCGCACTGGTGCAGTGCACCTGCACATGATGTGCCAGTTCCATTCGTATACGGGCGAAGCGAAGTACCTGGAAGCCGCCCGAGCGCCTGTAGAAGCTTTTGTGAAACTGCAAAACCCGGACGGGAGTTGGCCCGCCTACATGGCAAATACGCGACAGCCCAGGATCGTGGGTTTTGTGGAGCACATCGTGATGGCGCTGGCGGACTACTATGCGTTGACCCGAGATGCTCGTCTTGCTCCGGCGATTGACAAGGCCTTCGCTCATCTATTCGGAGAGGGCGGCGACTTTCAGGTTGACTCCGGTGAAACTCCGCTGGCCCTTTACGCCCTGGGTGTGATGGCGCAAGGAAACGGCAGCGGGCGCTACCTCGAGACCGCGAAATCCTGCCTGCGCAAACTGCGCGAAAAGCAGAACCAGTCACCCGATGCGAGAATACGCGGAGACTTCTGGGCGGGATGGGGTGTGAACAACGAAGCGGGATCAAAGGGCATGGGACGGCCCCGGCAGTTTCTCGGCCAAACCCGGCCCCTCTCACCGGCGTGCCTGTTGGCCTACAGCCAGCCGTGCCTTGGGGCAATTGCTAAGGTCGGTGGCAAGCCAGGGGGATGACCTTGGTTTACCTACAGAGACGCTCAGCTAAACCTCTTCACTCAGCTGAGGGCTCCGCTGTTCGGTGGTGGTAATTGGCCTGCGGGAATAGATCGGCTCGTTAAGAAAGAACTGGGAACCACGGTTTGTGCCTTACGCACAGCGGAGGATGTTCAGTGTCTAAAATCGTTCCTGATCTCATTATCACTTTTGACGCTGATTTGACGAGCAAACCGTTTTCTGAGAGGGTACGCCCCGATCTTCGCGGACTCGGCTTAAGGCTGGTACAGGGTCGAGAAGAACAAGGAAGAATCACCCCATGATGACCGACCTTCCTCAAGCTCCAAAACCTCGCATCAAGATCGGCCTTGCAGCAATGTGCGCTGCCTGGTTCAAGCAAATCGGGATGCATGAGCCCGACAGTTGCCTGGCTCGAGCGCTCCAGCAGGACTACAGCCGGATGGTGGAATTTCTCGGTAGCTGTTTCGACGAGGTCATTGCCCCGGGCATTATCTCTTCACCAAGCGATGTCGCGCATGCCATGGAAAAATTCGAGGAGGAGCAGGTCGACGCCGTCGTCCTCGTCCACATTGTTTGGAGCGAAGACCCGGTCCTGCTCAACTTCCTCGATCGCTGCCGGGATACGCCCATCTGGCTCTGGAACTACCACCCCACCGGCATTCTGCCCCCGCGACTGACGGTGGACGACCTCTTCCGCTTCAGCGGCACGGTGGGCATGCTTCAGGGTAGCGCCCCCATGCAGAAGCGAGGACTCCGCCTGGACGTGTTCAGCGGTTCACCGGGCGACGCGTCGCTCATGCAGGATTTGCGGGAACGTAACGCGGTGCTCCACATCCGCAGAGCGTTCCGCGGCCTGCGCGCGGGCCAAGTGGCCGGGCGCTGTGAGGCGATGACGGGCACCTTCGTCGACGATGACGCCCTGAAGCGAACCCTGGGCGTGACGCGGGTTGCGGTGACAGCGGCCGAATACGGGGCGACCTGCGAATCGGTGGTTCCTGGCCGTGTGGATCGGTACTGCGCCGAACTCCGGTCGCGGTTCGAGATTCACGGCGTCTCCGAACCAAGCTTGCGGATCGCCGCTCGCAACACTCTGGCCTTGGACGATCTCGTAGACCAGCACGGGCTAGGGGCGGTCGCTATCCAGGACCTGGACGAGGAACTCCACCGCCGGGTCGGCACGCGTCCCTGCCTCTACCCACCCCGGAGCCTTGAGCGCGGAGTCGTCTTCAGCGCTGAAGCCGACCTGAACACAGCGCTGGGCCTGCTGGCCGCCTCCCGCGCGGCGGGAACGCCAGCCATGTACTCAGAGATCTTCACGTTTGATCCCCGCGAAAACGTCCTCCTCATGGGCCACGCTGGCATCCATGACCCGCGCCTGGCGGGCGACGGCATCACGATCGTACCCGATCTCGAGTACCGGCAAGCGGATGTCGTCGAGGGCGCCTGGATGGAGTTCATTCTCGCTCCCGGGCCGGTGACGTGCGTCAGCCTCTACGACACTGGCGAGGGTTACCGCATGACGGTGTTTGAGGGTCATTCGCTCGGGCCACCGCGGCGGCTCGACGGCTGGGGGCACGCGGTGATACGTCCGCGCCTCGACGTGGTCGCGCTTTTGGCCCGCCTCGCGCGCCGGGGTATGACCCAGCACTTCGCGATTGTGCACGGCAGCGTGACGTCGCTGCTGCGGGCATGGTGCGGGCTCATGGGCGTGGAATTCTGTTGCGAGGAGTGAGGGATGAATCCATCCTCGAACCCACGGGACGCTGCACATCTCCTGACGCCCCGGGCAAGGATGCTGACGGCTTACAGGGGGGGCCAACCGGACGCCGTTCCGGTCTCCCCGGAACTGTGGGATGCCACAGCTATCGCTGTCAATGGCGCCCCGTTCTACCAGTTGATGGGGCCCTTCGCGGAACGCCCCTGGTGGAAGACCCACCTGGAGTGCTTTGAGTACTTCCGGGCCGACGCCTGGATCGTCCCTGCTCCCCGCCCCACGGAGCGGCAACAGGCCATCCGCACGGTCGAGTCGCGTTTTGTGGACCGGGACAAGACCACCGTCGAAAGCCGCCTCGCGTATCGCACCCAGCGGGGAACGCTCCACGGAATCGCACGGACCACAGAAGCGTACGCGGACTGGCTGTTAAAACACCCCGTGGAAAAATTTCCGGAGGATATGCAGGCCTATGAGGAGTACTTTTTCGACGACGCCGCAGCTTACGATCTGTCCGAGATCCAGGATTGCCTGGAGGGGGTGGGAGAAAGAGGCCTCGTGACCCCCATGGTCGGCGAACTGTTCATGAGTTTTCTGGGCACGGTGCGCGAGGGCGGCATTGCCCAGACTCTGCTGGACCTGTTCGATCATCCCGACTACGCTCGACGCCTCTTGGATCGGTACGTCGAGCACCTCGCCGAGCTGACTCGCGTCATCCTGGAGCACACCAGGACGCAAGCCATCTTCGTCAACAGCAATTACTCCGGACCGCCGATCGTAAGCCCGGCCTTGTACCGGGAATGGGACAAGCCGGTCCTGGCCGCGGTCTCGGCTGTGTGCCACAAGCACGACGTGCCGCTCCACCTCCACCAGCATGGCTATACAGCCATGCTCCTGGAGGATTTGATTGCGGCTGGCGTGGACATTGTGTGCCCCCTGCTCGCACCGCCCCAGGGCGACGTGACTGACCTCGCCGAGCTGAAGCGCCGTTTTGGATCCCGCATCGCCCTTAAGGGCCATGTGGACCCAATCGGGGTACTGCTTCGCCAGTCCCCACGCGAGGTTGAGACGGAGGTCGTGCGTTGCATCCGTGCAGCAGCGCCTGGGGGCGGGTACATCCTGGGCACGGCAGACAGCACCGTACTCGACACGCCGTTCGAGAACATACACGCTTTCGTGGAGGCTGGGCGGCGCCATGGAGTTTACCCGCTGGCAGCCGATTGACATATCCCATGAACCACAGCACCGATAGCGATCTCCGGACTTTGCATGATGCCACACTGACCCTCTTGGGGCGA
Source organism: uncultured Acidobacteriota bacterium (assembly GCA_963722555.1). GTDB lineage: Bacteria > Acidobacteriota > Terriglobia > UBA7540 > UBA7540 > Bog-366. Next base: position 2,386,499 of record CAVRNQ010000007.1, on the reverse strand, counting down.
ACCGGGGTCAAGGTGGCATCCCCACGGGCACTGGATTATCTGGCCGAAGTGGGCGTGCGCGTGGACCGCGCGACGATGCGCGTTTACCCTGAGGCGCAGCACTTCGAGAATGCTTTGGCTACGATCCCACGCTGCATGACGATCCACGGACGCCGGCCCGACCGGGACCGGCCTGTGGTCTTGGGCGGGGACCACGTGAACGTGCTGTCGGGGGGCGGTTCCTTGCGGGTCCTCACCCTGGACGGCCAGTATGAACCGTCCTCGTGGGAACACCTGCGCCAGTTTAACCTTCTGCTCGATGCTCTCCCGAACATCCACATGCACATCAACCAAGTGGATCCCGTGGATCAGGCTGGCCCCGGCTTTTACCGTCGGTTGGCCGCGGAGATGCTTACCGGCTGTAGGAAACCGCTCTGCTTCCAGGCGGCCTCCGCCGATGATGTGCAAGCGATGATCGAGATGGGTGTTGAAATCCGTGGGTCTCGCGCCGCACTCGTGGAGCAGCCCCTGTTCATGATTGGACTGAACGCCGAACCGCCGTTGCATATTTCCAAGAATGTTTCGGAAGCGCTCCTGGCAACATGCGCAGCGGGCCTGCCGGTCAGCATGGGCGACTACTCCATGATGGGCATCACCGCTCCGGTGACCGTAGCTGGGGCGGTGGCTCAGATGAACGCCGTCCAGATGGTCACAATTATCCTCTCCCAAGCCGTGCGGCGCGGGGCCCCCCTCTGTTACACCTCCTTCTGCGGCGGTGCGGACCTGCGCACGCTTGAGGTGAATACCTCGACGCCCCACGCCCTACAGCTTCTGCGGCTAGGTATCGAGATGGGTCGCTTCTATGGGCTTCCAGTTTACAGCGTGGCACTTACAGATGCTCGTGCGGCTGACCCACAGGCGGCCTGCGAACGGGCGGTGCAGTTACAGATCGGGATGGAGGCCGGTGCGCATCTCCTCCAAGGGCCGACGTCGCACATGGACCACATGATGCTATCCAGTTTCGTTCAGGCCGTGATCGACAACGACATTGTCGGTTACGTGCTGGCGGCGCGGCGACGACCCGTCGTCACTATCGAGACGCTGGCCCTGGAGGCAGCACAGGACGTGACGGCAGACCCACAATATGCCCAGCTCAAGTTTGCTTCGCACCCGCATACGGTGCGCCATCTACGAAACGAGGTCTGGGAACCCTGGACGTTCAACTACGACAATTTTGGGGCTTGGGATGAGGCCGGGCGCGTGTCAGTTGTCGAGCGGGCCACGGCCAAGGCGCGCGAGATTCTGGACACCCATCACCCCGAACCACTGTCGCCCGACATCGCCGACGCCGTCCGTCGCGCTGTTCACTCATCGTAGCCGCGTTCAGACTGTGTATCGCCACAAATGCGTCCAGCGGAAATTGACCCCGGCTCCTCAACGCAAGTGGAAGTACAGTACTTCAGGCCGGTCGATTCTCTCTGCTGCGGGCGTGGAACCCTTGCTCTTGAATTCCACAACTTTGTGGCAAGACTCCGCGCTCTCTGGCCGCACATCTCCCACGCCGAGCCAGTGTTCGCACAGGAAAGCTGGACGGGGTTTAGACTATAGTAGATATGGCTTCGCTCCGAAACTCTTTCAGGCTGCGCCGCACCAGCTGTACCGATGGTAGAACCCACCCACGCGGGGTATACTTACAACTCTGCAATGACGTCCTTCCCTTTCCTCCACCGGCCCCTTCTCGGTTGTGTCTTTCCCCAATCCCTCGTCAGTTTCATCCGCATGATAGTCAATGCCGCAACACATCTCTGGCGGTGTAGTTAGAGGACTGGAGCAATGCATTCACCGCAATCGTGGGGTACAGGGCGGCTGCCATGAACAAGAGCGACCTGCTTCGCTATAAGAATCTTCTCCTTTCAAAGCGGATGGCGGCTCTCTTGTCTCAACTGCTCGCCATCCAAGGCGACGAAGCAACCAACGAAGCCATTGCCGACTAGCATTATTGGGTGGCCCAAGGCTACTGCTCTGAGCCCCCGCCGGCCTCGAGCCCTGATCTACGCAGGACTACCGAGACCTCCCCCGAAGAGCCAACCACAGAGCTTCCCGCACCTTCATTGAGGGAGCGGGAATCTTTTGTACTCGATACCGGCGGCACGCCTCCACCGTGTTTTTTTGGGCTTTCGAGATAGGCGATGCATGGCTCGCAACTTTTCAGGTGGCGCTCTAGATCGCGGCAATGCTTCACCGGAAGCTCGGCGTTCAAGTAGTCAGAAAGCATGGCAAAGATGTGTCTACAACGCCGGTCAGGCATGGCTTTTTCTCTCCCCTCCCCTAGGGCGCTGAACGTAACCAGCAAGTGCATTGCGAACGAAGACGCGCGCCCGGTGAAGGCGCTTCTTCGTCGTTTCTTCGGAAATATCCATCACCTCCGCCACTTCCCGGGTGTCGAGTTGTTCCATATCGCGAAGGATCAAGACCAGACGGTAATGCTTGGGGAGGGCCAAGATGGCGTCTTCCAGCCTGCCACGCAATTCCAGCCTTAGGACAGTCTCTTCCGGCGTAATCTGCCAGGGGGGGGGTTGCCCCAGGTGAAAGGGCTGAATCCTTTGGCATCAAGTCATCCAGCGAGAGCATTTGCGCAGGGGCGAACTTGCTTTTCCGGCGGCTCATCAAGCACTGGGTTTTGGCCACTTTGTAAAGCCATACCGCCAAAGCCCGAGCGTCAGGAAACTCTCTGAGCTGTCGTGCCAGGCGGATCAGGGTTTCCTGGGCGGTGTCTTGAGCATCCTCGTGGCTTCCACAAACCTTCATTCCGAATCCGTAAACGACCACTTGCAGGGTTTCGAGAGCACGCTCGAAATCCTGGCGATTCCCGGACTGCAGAATTTTGAGCGCTTGTTCGATTTGAGTATTCACACAGTCCATCCCCCCAACGAAACTTCCCGCAATCGCGAGCCATTTGAAGTATCGCACTTCCAAACTGGGAATGCGATTCCCTCGCCGACACCTTGCTCTACCATCGCCATAACTCTAATGAATTCAACGCTGACCTGGCGACTCCGCTGCGCCGTGACTGCACCCATTTCTTCCGCAAGCGGTTTGACGCGCACCCCCTACATGCTCCGCAAATATTCTGTCACCTCTCCCTACAAATTGCATTTATAGTTATGAGGTAAGGGAAATGAAAGTGAACTCGCGAGTTCAAGAAATCTGGTTGCGGCTGCTCGACACCGCCGATTCTTCCCAAACTCCGCGCATAGAAAGAGTTGAAGAGGGCTACTACGCGGTGGTGCATGAGGCCGCCGACCGGACGCAATGTCACGGTGCATGTGACCATACGGATTTTGCCGCAGTCAAACCCTTCATTCCCCATCTCGCCCGTACCCGCGCCGTTTACCTGAATCAGGAAGGTGCTTACGGGCTAACGAAGACTGCGAGTCTGCGTGACTGGGCGGGCCACCTCGGGAAGCAGGTCGAGCAGGGCGCCTGCCATGCTTTCGCTATCGTGGACCCGGAGATTTTTGCCCGTGAAGTCTCCGCCATCCTCCGAGCGTCGGGGTGGAAAGTGGAACATGTGGAGGACAGCCTCCGGGTTTACGATGGCCGTTTTGCGGAGATTGCTAACCTGTTCCGCGCCTTGGTACAAATGGTTCTTTCCCGTAGCACCTTCGCGGAGGCCGCCCTGTCGCTGAAGGTCGAACTTGGTGAGCGATTCTTGTTGGATGGCCAGTTGTTCGCCCACTTCGAAGAACGTTTTGCCCAATACCGGCCAGCGGTCTTCGACCGATACTTCACAGTTTGCCCGGAATGGTCACATCTGGCCGCGGGCTGGGATTACTGGCAGGTTTCGAACTGCGGAGCCCATGAGGCGACCGGTATTTTTGAGCAAGCGATGAAAGAGTTTGAAAGTTTCCTCACTATGACGCCAGAAGACTGCCTTCCATCCTTCTGGGCAGATTGTTGCGAGCAAGTTACCAAAGAAAACATTGAGGTGATCCATGATTGAAGGCAAATTACGTCTAACTACCGTCGATGGCACAGGCCGGCAGTTCGTAGCTCAATCGGGTACTGGCCACGCGCTCGTCGTGGACGACGCGGACGGCCACAGCGGCCCCAAGCCGATCGAACTCGCGCTTCTGGCTCTGGGGGGCTGCACAGCATTCGACGTGATTGGCATCCTGCGTAAGAAGCGTCAGAAGGTGACGGGTTACGAAATCGAGTTACGGGCGGACCAAAACGCCGAACCCCCGGCCTATTTCACGCGCGTCGAAATCAAGCACAAGCTCCGCGGCCACATCGATCCGGAGGCGGTGAAAGCGGCAATCCACCTATCAGAAACCAAGTACTGCGCGGTCGGCGCCATGATTGCAAAGACCGCCAAACTCGAGACCACGTTTGAAATCCTTCCGGAAGAGAGCCCGGAGACCCATAGTGAGGCAGCCTGATGGCACGCACGATCTTAACTCAAACTCTCCTGGCAATTCTTTGCGCTTCCCTGCTGGCCAGCGCCGAGACACCTGCGCCCACGCCGCAGAACCTGACGCTTCAGGAGGCGGTCCGCGAAGCGCTGGAGAAGAACCCCACCGTGCAAGCTGCTGTTGCCTACGCCCAGGCGGTGCATGAGGGAATTGCCGAAGCCAAGGCGGCGCGCCTGCCGCGGGTGGATTTCTCCGAAGGATTCACGCGCGGCAACAATCCCGTTTACGTTTTCGGGGGATTGCTGACCCAGCGGCAATTCACGGCGGGCGATTTTGGTCTGAATTTTCTCAATACGCCCCCGCCCCTCGATATTTTCCGCACGCAATTCACCGCTGCCCTGCCCTTATACGATGCCGGCCAGACCGGCCGCCGAATCAAGGACGCAAAACTGAGCGCGCAAGGCGCCGGCGAAAATGGCCAGCGCACGCGGCAGGAAGTGATTTTCAATGTCGTAAAAGCCTACACGGATGAACTCCTGGCGCGGGAGAACGTACGCGTGGCGGAAGCGGCAGTCAAGTCAGCGCAGTCGGACCTCCAGCGCGCCGAGGCTCGGCAGGAGGAAGGCCAAGCGGTGCCTTCCGACCTCCTGAGTGCGCGGGTGCAACTGGCCCAGGCCCAGGAGGACTTGTTGCAAGCGCAGAACGCCCTCGACCTTGCTCATGCCGCGCTCAATGTGGCCATGGGGTTGCCGGAGGACGCCGCCACCACCATTGAGCCAGGGCTCAAGGAATCCAACTTTGAAGCCGGCGCGCTTGCCGAGCGCCAACAACATGCTCTCAAGAGCCGGCCCGATCTTCGCGAAGCCGACTTGGGAGTTGAGCGCGCTGCCAACGGCCAACGCATGGCCCGCGCTGAGTTTCTCCCCAAGGTGAACGTTTTTAGCTCGTGGGAAGAGAATAACCAGACGTTTCTCACGCGTGGTGGCAACAACTGGACGGCCGGTGTCAGCCTCAACTTCAATGTTTTCGATGGTGGATCGAATCGGGCTCGCCTGGCCGCCGCCCGCTATCGGCAAAGCCAGGCGCAAGCACAGGTTGCGCAAATGGCCGCCGCCGTCAAACTTCAGGTGCGCGAGGCCTACCTGAACCTTACGACCGCCCAACAGCGCGTGGAGGTCTCACGCCAGGCGCAGTCAGAAGCCGAAGAGAGCCTGCGCATCATCCAGAATCGCTATGAAGCGGGCTTGGCAACCATCACAGACTTGTTGCAAGTTGAAACCGCGCACACCAGCGCCCAGAAGAATTACCTCAACGCCTTGTTCGATTATCGCCTCAGCTATGCAGCGTTGGAATTGGCTACAGGCGAGCTTGCGCCCGATTCATCGGCCGTCACCCAATAGGGCGCCCGCCACAGTCTACAAAGGACGAAATACCTATGCATCGAAAGAGAATCCGTTCCTTACTTCTCATCGCCACCGCCGCGGGGTTTCTTGCCGCTTGCAGCTCCAATGAAAGGCGCCCGGCAGAGCCCGGACCGATTGTAAGCGGAGTACAAACTGAAGTCGTGCACCTGGAGTCCGCACCTCTGCTCTACTAGGCAGTAGGCGCCATCCACTCCGCCAATACCGCCATCCTGGCAGCGCAACTGGGCGGCACCGTCCGCGAGATCCGCGTGCAGGCGGGCGACCACGTGAAGCGCGGCCAACTTCTCGCGCTGCTCGACGACCGTAGCGCGCGGGCGCAGGTGCAAGGGGCCGAGGCGGGCGTGAACGAAGCCATCCAGGGAGAGGCGGAAGTCGAGCAGGCGCTCCAGGCCGCCACCGCCGACCGAAAGTTTGCGGAAGCAACTTTTAACCGCTACAAGGCTTTGCTCGCCAAGAACTCGCTGAGCCGCCAGGAATTCGATGGGGCGGAGGCGCGCTACCAGGGGGCACTGGCCAACGAGCGCGCCATGGCAGCCAAAAAGCAGCAGATCCTGGCTCGCCAGCAACAGGCGCGCTCGCAGCAGGATTCCGCGCAAACCTACCTCAGCTTCTCGCGCATCGTTTCGCCCATCGACGGCATTATCACGGCGATATCCGTGGACACGGGGACGGTGGTGATGCCCGGCACGCCGCTGCTAACGGTGGAAGATACGGCGCGCTATCGCCTGGAAGCGAGCCTTCCGGAGGAGCATCTCGCCAACGCCAAAGCTGGTGAAACCGTCTCCGTCTCGACCGGGGAGGGCCAATTCGAAGGGCGTATAGCAGAGGTCGTCCCGGCGGCGGATGTCACCAGCCACACGTTCCTGGTGAAGATTGATCTTCCCCACGATTGCAATTGCCGCTCCGGTCAATACGGGCAAGCGAGCTTTCCCATCGGCGAAGCCAAGCGCCTGGCGGTGCCCAGCTCGGCGGTCTTAGACCACGGCGAGTTGCAGGGCATTTTCGTCGTTGGCGCGGATGGCAAAGTGGAATACCGGTTGGTGAAAACGGGAAAGACTTTCGGGAACCGAGTGGAGATTCTCTCCGGCGTCGCCGCGGGGGAGAAGGTCGCCATTTCCCACATCGATCGCTTGCGCGACGGCGCGCGCGTGGAGGGCCTATGAGCACGAGCAAGCTCGGCTTCGCCGGGCGCATCGCCCACTACTTCATCAACTCCAAGCTCACCCAGCTCAGCATGGGAGCTGGACTCCGAACCGCGAGATGGCGTCGGCGCGCAGCTCCGTTCCCGCGCCGGGCAGCTCCGGCGGTGCGAAACTGTCCGCCGGCGACCGTGGCAGGCTCCTGGAAGCACTCAAGCGTCCAGGGGATGTACTCGAGAACGACGCAGGCCGGGTGCGCCAGCGCAAGCTGCAGGTGCACCTGCAGCATGTCTCCGATGTGCGGCGCCACCGGCCACCCACCGGGCTCGCTCCGACATCGCTTGAATCGAGCCGTAGTGCACATCGGCGACGCGGCCGGCGCTCGCGCCGCTTGCGGTGCACGCCCCGCTTCCGCCCCTTCTGCACCAGCCCCGCCCCTTGCAGCGCTAGCTTCACCTACGTGTAGCTCAGCTCGATCTGGTGCGCTTCCCGCAGCTTCTCGTGAAGATGCCGCACGTTCAGGTCCGCGTACTTCTCCTGGTACAGCCGCAGCACTTCCTCCGCCTCCTCCAGCGCCACCCGCTTCGGGCTCGGCTTCCCCCGCCGCCGGTCGAACAGCCCGTCGTAGCCGTGCTCCGCGTAGCGCTGCCGCCAGCGCCGCATGCTGCGGTCCGAGATCCCGATGATCTCCGCCGCCTGGCACCACGTGAGCTTCTTCGCCAGCGCCCGCAAAATCACCTCTTGCACTTTCATCGCCCGCTCCCAGGCAACCTCTGAGTATTTTGGCATCCTGCCTCCTACCTCCAGAATGCCTCAACTCCAGGCCCCCTCAGCGGACAGATCACGTGCTAATTGAACCGGACAGATCACATGCTAACGACACCCCTAGGTGGACTGGCTTGACTTGGTGGTTTCCAGCGCGTAGTATCGGTACATCTCACTGACACTATAGAAGTGCCGGCGCAGAATGTTTGCGATGCCGCGGGCACAGAACTTCCTTACGACCGCCTTCAGGAAAAGCTGGCTCGTGTCGGCGCGGGTGAAGTGTGCAATTAGCCTGGGCAGCGCTGTCGGGCTCTGGCAGGCACAACGGCTCGTTAGATGTACGGGACGCCTACAAGTTTCTCGGATGAACTGGCAGACCCTCCTCCGCCCGTATCGAAAACTCCGAGTTCCAAGGCGGCGGTTGGGGTTCCATAGTAAGTCTCGTGGCACGTAATTACTCTTTGAGATGAGGAGGACAATCCTATGTCAGAAGAAAACAAGGCTCTATATCGACGCCTGGTTGAGGAGGGCTGGAACAAGCACAATCTGGCCCTCTTGGATGAGCTCTATGCGGACTGCGTGTACTACAACCCCGCAACAGGGGAGATCAAAGGTGAGGCTTTGAAACAATTCTTGGCCTCAATGCTTGCCGCCTTTCCCGACATCCGATTTACGATTGAGGATTTGGTAGCCGAGGGCGACAAGGTGGTGACCCGCTGGAGTTGCACTGTCACCCATCAGGGGGAGTTCATGGGCCTCGCACCCACCGGCAAGCAGTTTACAAAAACCGGACTGGTCATCGACCGGATTGTCGAGGGCAAGGTCGTCGAGGAGCGGGTTGAATTTGACACCCTGGGCTTCTTCCAGCAACTCGGCGCTCTGCCGCAGGCAACCGAAGCAAACAAGGCTCTACTTCGACGCGTGATTGATGAGGGCTTGAACAAGCACAATCTGGCCCTCTTGGATGAGCTCTATGCGGACTGCGTGTACCACTCACCCGCCACAGGGGAGCTCAAGCGTGAGGCATTGAAACAATTCATGGCCTCACTGCTTGCCGCCTTTCCCGACGGCCGATGGACGATTGAAGGCCAGGTGGCCGAGGGCGATAAGGTGGCGACCCGCTGGAGTTTCACTGGCACCCATCAGGGGGAGCTTATGGGCCTCGCGCCCACCGGCAAGCGCGTTACAGCCAGCGGGATGGTCATGGACCGGATTGTCGAGGGCAAGATCGTCGAGGAGTGGGAGGAATGGGACGCCCTCGGCATGATGCAGCAGATGGGCGCAACGCCGCCGCTTGGCAAGGCTGAAGACAAGGCCGCCGCGTGAACATTTCTGGAGGAAGGAAACATGGATCTGGGTCTAACGGACAAGGCTGTTCTGGTTACCGCTGCCAGCCAAGGGATTGGGAAGGCAATCGCGGTGGAATTCGCCAAAGAAGGCGCGCGGGTTGCGATCTGTGCCCGAGGCGAGGAAGGCCTGGCGCAATGCCGGGAAGAACTGCCGGAGTATGGAAGGCCGATTCTAGCGATCCAGGCTGATGTGACGAAAGCCGACGACACGGACCGCGTCGTAACACAAACCATTCAGGCCTTCGGTCACCTGGACGTTCTGGTGAACAATGCCGGCGAAGCATGGATGGGGCGGTCAGTGGACACAACCGATGAGCAATGGCAATACTGCATGGAGGTCAATCTCTACAGCGCCATTCGCTTTACGCGGTGTGTCGTGCCTCACATGCGCCAGCGGGGCGGGCGGATAATCAACATCTCCTCAGTCAGCGGCCACACCATGGCTCCCGGCATGGCCGACTACCAGACCGCCAAGGCTGGGCTGATTGCCTTTTCGAAATCGATGTCGATTGATCTGGCTCCATACAATATCCTCGTCAACTGCGTCTGTCCCGCGCTAATCCACACTCCTCTCTGGGATCGCCTTGCGGACTCGCTCGTTCCCATTTTTGGGCAGAGCCGTTCTGAGGTGTTCCAAAATCTGGCCACCCAGTTCCTGGAGATTAAGCGATTCGGGCGTCCGGAGGAAGTCGCCGCCGTGGTGGTGTTTCTGGCTTCGGAGCGGGCCTCTTTCATCACCGGCAGCGCTTACGATGTAGATGGCGGAGCCACAAAGTCCATCTTTTAAATGGCCCGCTGGCTGCCGTAAACCACAGGAGCTCTGCGCCACCCACCCAATGGCGGCACAAAGCTGCCCTTACGGCCAATTACCCACGCTCGCGAGGTAGCTGGTAGCCACGGCATGCTGTTGATGCCGTGGGTTCTTAAACCCACGAGAAACCATGCTTGGTGAAAGACCAATCGTGGGCAGATACAGAGATGAAAGCTGGAGGTGTGCAATGCGACGACTCTACTTGAGGGCAATACTGGTTTCTTCACTTGTGATTATCGGGCTCGCTTTGGCCTGTCAACAACCGCCACCGGCAAGCCCGCCAGATACCCGCGCCGCCGACGAGCGCGCGGTCCGGGAAGCAGACGCAGCCTGCTTGAAGGCCTGGGCGGCCAAGGACGTCGAGGGGACCGTCTCCTTCTTCGCCGAGGACGCCGTGGAGCTTCAACCCAATGTACCCATGCTGACGGGGAAGGAATCTATCCGGAAGTGGATGTCCGAGCTGATGGCCAACCCCGGATTTGCTCTTAGCTGGCAGGCGAGCAAGGTGGAATCCTCGCGTGGAGGTGACTTGGCCTACACCGTAGGCACGTATCAGTTCACGCTGAACAATGCGAAAGGCAAGCCCGTTACTGACCGCGGGAAGTTTGTGGCCGTGTGGAAGAAGCAGCCGGACGGTAAGTGGAAGGCGGTAGCCGATATGGGTAACTCCGACCTGCCGGCGCCAAGCGCTTCCAAGCGCTAGGCGACAAAGGAGCGCGGACCCCGCTCGACAGGGTCCAAGACAAGGCCGCTCCGTAGTAGAGACGCCCCGGCGGGGCGTCTCAGGAGACGTTCCATCGGAACGCCTCCAGGGGCTCTGTCTGTGGCACGGCCGTCCCGGCCGTGGCACGGGCGGGAGGTGTGTGCCACGTTCGCGTGTCGCGCAACACAAACGGAGTTTCAAAAATCGAATTCACGGAGGTGTCATATGAAGGGAATCTTAGCAGTCTTAGTGCTCGTGCTCGCCGTGTCGTGCCAGGCCTTTGCGCAAGCAAAGCCGGCGGCACCGGTAAAGAGTGCCAGCGTGGAACAGGAGTTAATCAAGCTGGAGAACGATTGGAACGACGCCATGGTCAAGCGCGATGTGGCGGCACTCAGCCGGATCGTGGCGGATGACTGGACCATCACAGACCCCGACGGGACCATCGTGGCCAAGACCGAGTTTCTCGCGAATTTCAAGTCGGGTGTGGACGCGGTGTCCTCCGCAGTGGCAGACGAAATGAAGGTCCGTGTTTACGGCGATGCGGCGGTGGTCCTCGGCCGCAATACGGTCAAGGAGCAATACAAAGGCAAGGACATGAGCGGCCAGTACCGATTCACAGATACTTGGATTAAGAAGGCCGGTCGCTGGCAGTGCGTGGCCTCGGCTTTTTCGAAGATCGCACAGAAGTAGCACGAAGCCACTGGAAAGAGCTCAACCTGCGCCCACGGCAGCGGGGGGGGGTGCGCGTGTATTCCAAGGAGGATCTATGAGACTCAAAACCATCCTGACGTTTGTCATCGTTTTCGCGCTGGCCGCAGTCGCCAGCGCGCAGACCAAAATCTCGGGTAGCGGGCAATGCGCCAAACCTGACCAAAAACACTCGATCCAGGTGGGAGATAGGCCCGACCATTCCTTCGTGATCAGCCAAGAGCGTTGCACGTGGACTAAACCCATGGAAATCGGGGGAACCCAGAACAAGGAGGGTGTTGGTACGGAGTTCGCTGAAATCAGCGGTAACACTTCCCGCGGCCGCGGCTACTTTGTGGATACCATGGCCAACGGGGACAAAGCCTACTACCGCGGGGAGGTTACTGCCACTCTGAAGGACGGGATGCCCCAGAGTGCGGAGGGGAGGTGGACCCTTGTTGGCGGCACCGGCAAACTCAAGGGCATCAAGGGAAAAGTGATCTGCAAGCTCACATCGGCAGCGCCCGACGGCAGCTCGACGTCTGACTGCGAAGGCGAATACGAGCTCCCTAAGTAGGGCCTTGCCAGTCGATTCGGGGGTAGCCACAGCATGCTCTTGATGCCGTGGGTTCCTGATTGGAACGTAGGAAGGCCCACGGTACAGCGGCAGCAACGGGAAATTCGTGGTCTGAATTTGCCGTGGGTATGTGAACGCGCCAGAAACCACGCTTGGTGAAAGACCAATCGTGGGCAGATACAGAGATGAAAGCTGGAGGTGTGCAATGAGACGACTTTATCTGATAGGGATACTGGTTTCTTCACTTGTGCTTATTGGGCTCGCCTTGGCCTGTCAACAACCGCCACCGGCGAGCCCGCCAGATACCCGCGCCGACGACGAGCGTGCGGTCCGGGAAGCAGACGCAGCCTGCTTGAAGGCCGTGACGGCCAAGGACGTCGAGGGGACCGTCTCCTTCTTCGCCGAGGACGCCGTGAAGCTTCAACCCAGTATACCCATGCTGACGGGGAAGGAGTCTATCCGGAAGTCGGTATCCGAGCTGATGGCAAACCCCGGATTTGCTCTTAGCTGGCAGACGAGCAAGGTGGAAGCCTCGCGTGGCGGGGATTTGGCCTATGCTATAGGCACGTATCAGTTCACGCTGAACAATGCGAAAGGCAAGCCCGTTACTGACCGCGGGAAGTTTGTAGCCGTGTGGAAGAAGCAGACGGACGGCCATTGGAAGATGGTGGTCGACATGGCTAACTCCGACGTGCCAGCGCCGGAAGCTGCCAAGCACTAGCCAAGCAAGGAGCGCGGACCCCGCTCGGCAAGGTCGAAGGCAAGGCCACCGCGTAGACGTAGAGACGCCCCGGTGGGGCGTCTCAGGAGGCGTTCCATCGGAACGTCTCGACGGGCCGCGTGGCACGGCCGTCCCGGCCGTGCCATGGGCGGGACACCCGTGCCATGTCCCGGAGTTGCGCCCCGCGAACCAACTTTCAGAAATCGAATCTCAGGGAGGTGTCTTATGAAGGCAATTCTAGCAACCGTTGTGCTCCTGTTCGCTGTGGCGTCCCCGCTCTTGGGCCAGGCAAAGCCGCAGACAGCGGCCCCGGCAAAGGGCACGAGTGCGGAACAAGAATTGACGAAGCTTACGAACGACTGGAACGCTGCGATGGCCAAGCCGGATGTGGCAGCACTAGAGCGGATTCTGAGCGATGACTGGATCTCGTGCGAAGAAGAGGCCTTCGGGACCAAGGCCCAGTTCCTCGCGGATCTGAAATCGGGTAATTACGCCTTGTCTTCCACGGTTGTTCACGAAATGAATGTCCGTGCCTATGGAAACGCAGCGGTGGTCATCACCCACTACACTACCGTCAAGGAACAATACAAAGGCAAGGATATCAGTGGCTCCTACCGTACCATTGACACTTGGGTCAAGCGGGCCGGTCGCTGGCAGTGCGTAGCCACGGCCGGTGCAAGGACCGAAAAGAAGTAACCATAGAGGTAGCCACGGCATGCTCTTGATGCCGTGGGTTGTTTTCCGTTTGGGGTTCTGCTTGTAATACCGGTAGTTGACACGTTTCGCACGGAAGTAGGCATGGAGAAGGTAAGTCCATGCGATGATCATGAGGACAATGAACGCCTCGGACTTGAACTTGATCAGTGGGTCGTTGAATACTTTGAGAGCGCAGAGAGCAGCCTCTTTTGCCTTGGAAATCAACTCCGCCCGGATAGAACCAATAGTCCTCGTTCGCGGCATGGGTCTTTCCTTTCAGCGACCTCACACCTCGTCCAACCTGCGAAAAACCGGCGCGGGGCAGCCGGTAGCCACAGTCGGCGCAATCCTGACCGTGGGATTTTCTCATGCCCGATACCCCAGCGGCAACCCCGCGCTGCCAATCTGGATGGGGCACGACGCTGAAAATAAGTCTTCAGTTGTCAGTTTTCAGTTGTTAGGAACCCAGGGAAGTAAGCCGATAGCTCACAGCCGACAGCTAACAGTTAGTCCCGAGCCCCGTATCCCGAATCCCGGCCCCCGGGTCCCGAGCCCCGATTCCCCAGCCCTTTCCGCGTTCCCCGCCCAGCGTCAAAGCCCGCGTAGCGGACTCGCGCGCGGGACATTAGGGCTGAAGCCAACGATCCATCCACGCGAATGCTTCTTCTTGCATCTTCAGACTGAAGATATGTGGCTGGTCGTAGAACTGCCCCCGGAACATCGAAGGTACCCCGGCCTTGGAGTAGATCGCCGTGAGCTTGCTAACCGCTTCCTTCATTCCTTCCAGCGGGTAGAGCGCGTCCTGGGCACATTGTTGCACCATAAGGGGCCGGGGGGCCATGCAACCGATAAGGTCAGGCAGGTCAAGGAAGTGGGTCAGACCGGGAAGGAAATGCATAAAGCTGTGAGTCTGCACGTAGTTTTTAATCATGGGTCGGAAAGTGGACATCCAACCCACGGCGACCGCGCACTTAATCCTCTCGTCCAGGCCCGCCAGGTAATCCGTGCGGTTGCCGCCCATCGAGATTCCCAGACAGCCTATTCGGTGCGGGTCAACCTCCGAACGGCTTTGCAGGTAATCGACGGTCCGGATATCATCCCAATGGGCGATGCCTTGCCAGGTCGTTCCTGCCCAGAAGAGACTGCGAGCTAGAATCCCCTCGCCCTCCGAGGCACGCTGGTTCAGGTATTGGACATCGTCGCCGGAATACTTCGAGCGGTCCCGGCCGCATTTCTTGATATCATCAGCGAATAGCGTTCGACGCTCCCCAAAATAGAAAGTGTCAATGGATATAACCACATAACCCCGACGACACAGCGCGAGCGAGGTTGATCGGCCTTCGTAATTAGCCTGGCGATAGCTGGTTAACGAAGGATGCTCCTCCTCAGGGGTCGGCATGACCTTCTCTTTGCCGAAGACAAACATCCCCCCGTGAGAATGCAGATCGATAATACCCGGCCGGGAGCCACTTCTCCCCTTCGGAGTGAGTACGTAAGCCGGAACCCGAAACCATGGGGCAGTTGAAAACAGCACCTTTTCCTGAATGTAGTCCGGGTATTCCCACCGTCCCACCGTTTCGGGGGCAGGTGGCACAGGCGGGGGAGCGTAATGGAAAAGTTCGAAGACCTTCTCTCTTACGGCGCGTCTGTACAAATCGATGCTGGGATAGCTCGCCTCGAGAAATGACAGCGGGTAATGAGATTGGCCTGCCAGTATCGCAATCTCGTCATAAATACTTCCGATGTCGCTATCCTGGGATGGAGTTTCAGGGAGAACCCTTGCCTCATCCTGGACCTGAGCAAACCCCTCGATATGGGCGGCAGCGAGGACCGCGCCCAGCCCCAGAGAGGACAGAAACGATCGGCGGCCTGGGATCGATTTGCCCGTAGTGTTGCGGAGATTTCTCATATCCAAAGGCATCGCTCTCCTTCCCTCCGGGATCCGGTTTTGCCCATGAATCGGGGTTACCGAACTGGGCTCCTGCTCCCTCCCCGAGGATACGTCAGGGGTTCAGTCGACTCAAGTTCAGATTGCGACAAGGAAGCTCGGTTGCGCGGGCTGAATGGGGTGTAAGCAAATCTCTGCTCCGGCCAACGAGCTCAAGAAGTTAGTCAGCAGCGCGCGGGCGCCGGTCATCAACGGGGAAGGGTTAAGCTTCCTGGTTCGTGGTGAGGAATCCGGGCAAACGCTAGGCCATCGCGGCGAGGGCGGCGGCACCGAGGACCCCTGCCGAGTATCCCAGCGCAGAGGCTTGCACCTGCAATTTGCGTTGTGGCCACACCGTAACGCGTTTCGCCAACTCCTTGGTCAAGGCGCTTACGAGGAGAGGGTTGTGTTGGGCGAGGCCGCCGGCCAGAATCAGCATTTCCGGGTCGAGCAGGTTCACGATGGAGGCGCAGCCGATCGCCAGATACTTGGCGTAAGTGCGGATCGCGCCCTCGGCAACTGGGTCGCCGGCATTGGCCGCGGCAATGACCTGCTCGCTCGAGGTGTAGTTTCCCGCAGCGGCGTAGCGCAGCAGCGCGGCAGCGTTGGCATAGGATTCCAGGCAACCGCGGAGCCCGCAAGTGCAAGGCATTCCGTCGGGCTCAACCGGGATATGGCCAAGGGCATTGGCGAAGAAGTGGCTGCCGCGGTTGAGCCGGCCCCTGACATAGCAGCCGCCTCCTACCCCGGTACCCAGTGTGATGCAGACGAAATCCGAGACGGCCTTCGCCGCGCCAAAGTGCTTTTCCGCCACCGCGAGCGCATTCGCATCGTTCTCAACCGCCACGGGAAGACCAAACGCTTCGCGCAGGCAAGCACCCACGCTTGCTCCGGTCCAGCCGGGGAGGTTCTCGGTGGCGTAGACCACCTGGCCCGATGCCGGATCTACCCAGCCGGCGGTGGCCAGACCAATGGCCGCGGGTTTCAAGCCCCGGCGATTCCCCTCCTCCAAACAGACGGAAACCATGGCTTTCAAATGGCTGAGCAGAGCGCCCCGTCCGGCGTTCCAGGGGGTGGGCGCTGCTGCGTGGAAGAGCAGTTCGCCTTGCGGAGCCACGAGGCCATACTTGGTGTTGGTCCCTCCCAGGTCAATCCCGATGCAGACGCACTGGGGGGCATGGCGGCGCTGCCAGGTCTGGACGGCCGAGACAAACCTGCGGGTGATCATCTCCGGTCGGGTGATCGCCGTCCCCACAATGACCGCCCAGGCCCCGGCGTCGAGAGCCTCGCACGCCTGCTGGGGTGTCTCGACGTGCCCCTCGGCGATCACCGGCACGTTCACGGCACGAACCAGATCCACAATAAAAGAAGGTTCGAAGGCTCTCACTTGGCTGGTTTCTGCCGTGTAGCCACGCAGCGTGGACAGAACCGCATCGGCGCCGGCTTCCGCGGCTCGGACGGCTTCGTCGACTGTGGCAATATCGGCAAGGACCGCAACACCCAGTTCTTGCTTGACGCGGCGGAGCCTCTCCAAGGCTCCATAGCGCTGGCCACGGCAGGTACAATCCAGCGCGACAAGATCCGCGCCCGCCTCTACCAACTGCTGGGCCGCCTCGAAAGAAGGGGTAATGAGGATATTCCCGTCAACTTGCTGGGCCTTCCAGATCCCGATAATGGGAACGCTCACTGCCTCGCGAATCGCCTTGATTTCCTCGGGACTGTTGGCGCGAATGCCCGCCGCTCCGCCGTCCACCGCAGCTCGCGCGAAGCGTGCCATACAGGAAGGATCTCGGAAAGCCCCGTTATCCGCCGTCTGACACGACACCACGAGTCTTCCTCGGAGTGCGGAATGTAACTTTTCGAGAGAACTCATGAAGCCCCCTGTGTTGCTCGAAAGACGCCAAAGGTCGCGGTCTCCCGAGAGGCATGCACGCCGCCTCCCACCCGGCTAACCGCTCGAACACCCGTGTTGAGGCATTTGTCCCTGCCCTAGCGTTCGCAAAAAGCACCGTTCCTGCCCACCTCAAAAGCCATCCCCGATTACGGGCCGACGCACCCGGGTTCCCAGACGGCCACGCGACGATTCCTAACCCGTCCCGGGTTGACCGCCGCCTTTTCTCGCGTCCCTGAGCCAGTTCGTGTAATCGGTGTAGAGCACCGTGGAAGCCGGAGAACCGGCAAAAGCTGCGGAATCTGGTTTGTTCATCATCCCCTGGTATTGGTACACCAATATGGTATCGACCCAGGGGGATACGGCCTCCATCTGGCGTCGTACGCGGTCAAAGGAAGCGGGAAGCAGGGCGCTCTTGTACACGGCGCCCTCGAACTCAAAAATTTCCATATCCGCCCAAATCGCCGCTTTTTGGGCGCGGTCGTGAGCCTTCTTCAGCCCCTCATAGAAAGCTGAAGTCTCGCTGACTTTCGACTTCCGGACACCCACCTCGTCCTGGTACGCCACGATGTCCACATCCATAGAATCCAACTGCTTCACGTATTTGTCATCCGGCACAGCCACTCGCGTGCCGTAGGGCGCTATCATAATCCGCGCTCGCGGCGTGAGCTGGCGGGCAAGGCGCGAGCAGGTGTTGACGTACCGGAGGAATTCCTCCGAGTAGTGCCGATCGATGAAAGCCTCATTGGGCCAGTACCAACCATAGAAACTCCGGTGGTGGGCGTAGAGCTTCGTGATTTCCTCGATCGCCTGGAGCCGCTTCCTGGCAGCCACGGGATCCGAAAGGATCTTCGGGCTCTCCCAGTCTCCGTAGAATCCTCCCCCGATAAAGAATTTGATCCCGTATTTGTCGGCCGCCGAGAGCACTATTTCAATGGGATCAGGGCAACCCAATTGCCACTTGGGAAAGATCTGGGTGTCGTAAAAGGCTCGGTAGTATTGCGCCGTAGCCATCAGCACCAGGTACTCCATCCCCACGTCGGCAATCTCTTTGACCTTGGCGTCCCACTGCCCACCGGCAAAGCGCGCGCAGGCTGGGTTCCAGTCCACGCCTTCGACCGTGGCATGATGCTGGAATTCAAACCAGCTTCCGGAAATCGGCTTCAAGGTGGTGGAGGGATGTGGGAGATTCACGGGCCGCGGAAAGGCTTCGAGAGCGGCTCCTACGCCACCCAGGGCATAGAGGAAATCACGGCGGTTTAGTTCTTGCATCAGAAATAGCTCCAGGTATTTCCCCTCCTTGGCAAGGAGGGGGGCAGGGGGTGGTTGATCTGCGCACCTGCGGCCGTGCCCACCACCCCCTACCCCCTCCTCAGCCGAGGAGGGGAGTCATTTTCAGCCAATCGGTTGCCTCAAAAAAAAGGCGGGTCGCAATAGCGGCCCGCCCGATCGTTTCAGGATTGAGGGGCCTTAGAACTGGACCTTCAACCCAAACTGAATGAGCCGGGGATCGCGCGCGCCGTTGATACCGCCGAAAGCCGCCCCGGAAGAGATAGACGTGTTGATTCCACTGAAGGAAGCGTGGTTGAACGCGTTGAGGAATTCCGCCCGGAACTGGAGATTGACATTCTCCTTGAGCTGGGTGTTTTTCCCGACTGAAATATCCCAGTTGTTCGTACCCGGCCCATGCAGGATTCCATAGGCGGAGTTGCCGTACGTCAAGTACGGCGGATCGGTGAAGGCCGCTGTGTTGAAGTACTCCGCGACGGTCTTCGGCCCTGTGACACTCTGACCGGAGACGCGGTTTGCGCGTTCCGAACCCTGTCCCGCTACTCCGGCGAAGGCCTCCGTGGCATAAACCGAGTAGGCGTTCCCGGAATCGAACGAGGTAATACCGGACAGAACCCAGCCGTCCAGGAACCTGCCCTGGATGCCCTTCATGCCTTTGGCGAAAGGCAGTTCCCAAACGTAGTTGAAGGTCAGCATCTGGGGCCGGTCATAAGACGCCAAGCCCCGTTCCGCGGAGAGGTCATAGCTATTCTGGGGCACGGCCCCATCGTTGTCTGCATCCGTGAGGGTCTTAGACCAAGTGTAAGCAGCCTGGAAGGAAATGCCCCTGGTAAACCGGCGGTTCAGGGACACCTGCAAGCTGTTGTAATTGGAAACCGCGCTCGGCTCGAAGTAGGTTATCCCTCCGAAGCCCTGGTAGGGCAGCAGGTTATCGCCTCCCGCATTGCCTTGCAGCACATCCAGGTTCGGCGTTGTCGCTTGATTCAAATTGGGCGTCCGCAACAAGTGGGTTCCTTTGCTCCCCACGTAGCTCACGTCGAGGACGGTATCCGGCATGATCTCCTGCTGTACGCCCAGCGACCATTGTTGGTTGTACGGAACACCGAAATGGGGAGCAATGGCGGTGAGTCCCATCACGCTTTCACCGCTCAAGGCGCCCGCCGCGGGATTCGAGAGTTCGGTTGGCGCAACGGTCTCGGACTGCATGAAAGGTGGGTTGCTCTTCATCCCGAGCGTGTAGGGAGCCCAGCGGTCATAGTAAATGCCGTAGCCGCCGCGGAGCGAGGTCTTCTGATTCTTGAAAACGTCCCAGGCGAAGCCCACCCGAGGAGCAATGTTCTTCTTGCCCGGTGAGTAAACGGCCAGGCCGTAAGGCGACTTGAGCGCACCCGCCTGGTACTGGGAGGGGATCACCGCATTGGTGGCGGTGAAGATGCCATTCATGTAGTTGTAGTTCGCCGGCGAGAGAATCGAACCCCAAGTGTCTACCGTGGGAGCGTTGGCCGCACTGTAATCCGCTGGGTCGAAGTTGGAGAGCAGCCCGTGTGCGTCATGTTCCGGCGTGTAGAGACTGTAGCGCACGCCGTAATTCAAGGTGAGGTGGGACGTCACCTTAAAGGCATCCTCGGCATAGGCCTCGAAGTCCCAGTAACGCAGGATCTGGTGGGTATTGGTGGCGTTCTCGGAATATTGGTCCGCCACGCCTAACAGCATGTCGGCCACTGCGTCTCCTGGGAACGCAGAAAGGTTGTTGGGATCCTGCGTGCCGATCCCAGTGAAATAGAAGGTCCCATCCATGTTGTCACCAGCCTGATCTTCACCTTTGCCCTGGCGGGTGAGCAATCCACCAAACTTGAAGCTGTGCTTGCCCTTGACCCACGAAAGGTTATCGGTGAACTTCGAGTAGAAGTAAGTGTTCCGGAAGGGCCAAATGATGTCGATGCTGCCATAGGTGCCGGTCCAGAGATACATCGATGGAATGCGATCCTCAGAATTCGCTTGGGCGTTCGTCGGGTACAGATAAGGAATGTCAAGCCCCGCAGCCCGTGCGCGCGATGCGGTGGACGCCTCCGTAATCCGTATGAGGTTGTGGTCGTAGCTGTACTGAAATTCGTTGATCACCGAAGGCGAGAAGGAATACGTCACGTTCACCATCGCATTCTGAAGGGGCTCGAGTTCGCTGCTGGCACCCACGTTGGGGAAGGGATTCTCATGCCACAGGCCATAAGGAGATTGGATGCTGTCATTGTCCTGGGTGTAGCGGCCGTAAAGCGTGAGTTTCTCCGTCGGCTTGTAATCGAGGCGGAAAAGTTCCTCCCGCGTCTTGGTGAAGTCCGGGTTGGACGACGAGAAGTCGTAGCCTGGAATCTGGACCGCAGGGTTGGGACTCGGCCAGTAGGTATTCAGGAGCAGGGTGGCATTGGGATCGATGCAACTGGGATCGATCGTGCTAACCCCGCTCGCCGAAGTTACGCAGGGCGCCCCACTCGGGGTGGTCTTGCCCTTGTTGTTGAGCAGGGTCTCATTAAAGGTGCCCTCCTTTTGCGCCGCCGTGGGGACGTTGGTCAAGGCAGTCCCACCGCTCTGGATGATGCGGCGGAATTCCTGCGACCAGAAAAAGAAGAGCTTGTCCTTCTTAATGGGTCCGCCCAATACATACCCGAAATTATTGTAGCGGTTTTCGGGCCGGGCAGTGCCGGGCACGATGGCCCCGGTGGTCGGATCCGTCTCGTCATAGGCAAAGAAGTTCCGGGCGTCGAGCTTGTCGTTCCGCAGGAACTCGAACACACTGCCATGGAATTGGTTAGACCCGGAGCGTGTAATCAGGTTGACGGTGGCGCCGGCGCTACGGCCCGTATCCGCGCTGAAGGAAGATCGTTGCACCCGGAACTCGGCCAGGGCTTCCAGATTGGGAGTCACACTGTTGTTGCCGTTGTAGACGTCGATGTTGTTGGCGCCGTCAATGAGATAATTGTTCTGGTTCTCGCGCATGCCGTTTACGGAAACGGACGCCATGGAGTTCGAGGCGAAACCCGGCTCGCTGGTGATATCAGAACTCACCCCCGGCTCCAGCGTGAGCATCTGGATGAACTGGCGGGTGCTGAGAGGGAGTTCGCGCGTTTGCGTGCCGGACACCGTGTTGCCGACCTCCGCGCTTTCGGTCGCTACAGGCGCGGCGTTCGCCTCCACCGTTATTTGCTGCGTGACCTGTCCAACCTTTAGCGTCAGGTCTGCACGAACCGTCTCGCTGGCGCTCAGCGTGACCCCTTTCCGCAGCGTCTTGGTGAAGCCCTGGGCCTCGGCGGTGATTTCGTAGGTGCCGACCGGCAAGAATGGAACCTGATATTCACCGGCGCTGGTTGTCAAAGCATTCCAGGTGAAGTTGGTGTTTATGTTCTTTACGGTAATCTTCGCTCCCGGGATCAGTGCCCCCGTGGAGTCGTATACCGCTCCCGTGATGGTTCCTGTGCTCTGTTGCGCCCAGCTAGCAGCAGGCATGAGCAGCAGGCCCATTATTACGACGAGCCACTTCAGCTTCATCTAAGTCTCTCCTTTCGACGATGCAACATGCAGTCGCCGACAGCGATCGCACTGACCGAATCCTCTCCTGCCGGACCACTGACAAAGGGGCAAATGCAGCCCTTATCAGGGATGGCAGCGGCAAACGTGGCTTTGAGGGCGACGCCGCCGGTAGAATCCAGCACCGTTCCAACGGTGTGCGATGTGCCCTGCGCCCAATCTCTGAGCGTGGCAAGAAACAATAGGCTCGTAAGAAGAACCAACGTCCTTCTCACTGATGAGCATCCCCCCTCCCTTATCTATTGACCGGCTTGCCCACCCAGATAAAACCGGGCATTGGGCGCTTGCACTTGGGGAACGAAATTGGAGCATGCACATAGCTAGATAAGCAATTATGTTGCCAACTCTCAGGCCCCGCCCCGTGTATGTAATTGATTGAAAGCGTGCATCTTTTGAAAAACTGCGCCCGGGAAAATATGGGTTCCTGAACATATATAGATTTATATATGCAATTTTTGGAAGAGCACGTCTTTGGCGA
Organism: uncultured Acidobacteriota bacterium; assembly: GCA_963722555.1. Taxonomy (GTDB): domain Bacteria; phylum Acidobacteriota; class Terriglobia; order UBA7540; family UBA7540; genus Bog-366. Next base: position 2,364,068 of record CAVRNQ010000007.1, on the reverse strand, counting down.
TGACAATATGACGCGTTTCGAATACAGGATTCGCGGGCTAATCTGCAACCCAGTTGCCTTGACCTGGGACGGGGTGTCCACGCTTTGGTTAATCCCCTGCGGACTTAAGAATGGGCACAAACATGGAATCATACCCTCAAGCTGCCGAAGTTAAGGACACACCCTTGACAATGGTTTTGTCCGACGGTTATGCTCGTACAACCTGCTAGATTCCTAGAGAGGATGTTTCATGCCCATGGCTACCCCGGTCACTCCGACGGACGATGTCGAAATCCCGGAGCTCCGCCTGGAACGTGGCAGTTATGTGCCATACTATCGCCAGATCCGCGACCAAGTGGACGCACTGATAAGAGCTGGCAAGCTGAGGCCAGGCCAAACGATTTGCTCTGAGGGTGCCTGCGCGGAGAAACTCGGCGTCAGCAAGATGACCGTGCGGCAAGCCTTTCAAGCTCTTCGTGCCGAAGGGTTGCTAATCATCGAAAAGGGCAAGCGACCCATCGTCAGTAAGGGTCGGATCCAAAAGGACTTTCACAAACTACGGGGTTTCACGGAGGAGATGACCAGGCGCGGCCTCAAACCGTCGTCTAAAGTCCTGCAGATCGAGCAAGTAGTCCCCGATGCTGCCACTGCCAACTTGCTCCGGCTTTGGCGCCACGAGGAGGTCTACCGTGTCCAGCGGTTGCGATACGCGAACAAAGAAATTGTGGGTCTCGAAAACATACTCCTTCCGGCCCGTTTTTTCCCAGACCTTGACAAGCAGGATTTGGAGAATCAGTCCCTTTACGCCCTGATGAAGACTCGTTACGAGATCAGCGTGGAATGGTCGGAGGAGGAACTCGAGGCCGTCCCAGCACAAAAGGATGAAGCAAAGCTATTGCAGGTTCCCCCCGGTTTCCCGCTCTTCTCCATGCGGCGGATCGTTTACGCCAAGGACGATGTCCCGATTGAATACACACACTCCTTGTTTCGGGGCGATCGTTACAGCGCCAGTGTGATTTCCCACCGCGAGCACTAACCTGATTCCCCGGCAAAGCGTTGAGAAGTGCGATTCCCATCTGCTGGCCGGTCGGCTGCCGCAGCCCTCTTCACGTCGATGCCACGCCCGCACCTGATTGGCTGAAGCCTTTGAGTGCCGGCGCCAGTTTGGGTACAGGATGGAAGTTTCCTCAGGAGAATGGGGGACGAAGCTCAGCCGACGAGAGCGAAATCAGATTCCCGCGGAGATGGGTCGGCGGGGCTGCAAGAACAGAGTCCTCACATCTCGGAAATGCAGCGACAACTCAAGCTAGACTTTCAAGAAGATTTTGCGCCGATATAAAAAGTAGAGGAAGAGCCAGCTTACGGTGACGGCAGCCACTTCCGTGATGAAGGGTTTCCACCCACCCAGGTAGTCGACGAACCCGTGGATGAAGATGTTGCCGAGAAGGCGAAAATCGAAGAAGCGGTTCACGATGTAGATGGTGATCGGATTGGCCCCGATGACCGTGAAGAAGAAGGCCCACCGCTTAAGTCCCCGGATATCAATGATCCAGTAAAAGAGGGCCAGCAGAAGTAGAACTCCAGCCACCCGCGAAGAGAACAAAGGAGCTTGACCAGATGTTTTTTATGATCGGGAAAGCCAGACTCCAAACCAACCCCACACCCAGGCTGACGACTCCCCCCACGACCAGGCCGAGTGCCTTCCGTCGCTGCGACTGGTTGGAGCGCAGCCAGTGGCCCGCCAATGCGCCCAGCATGCAAGTGGCAATAGCAGGGAGCATTGAGATTATTCCTTCGTTGTCGCCGTAGTCGTAGCAGCAGTAAGGCTTGGGAAGGAAATGCTGATCGATGTAGGCCGCCAGGTTCCCCTGTGGCGTATAGACCCCTCGCCCGAATACCGGCACCGGAACCCACGCCATGATCGCCCAGTAAATCACCAGGATCAATCCTGTCGTGATGACTTGACCTCGCACCTTCAGGTTCATCACGAGCAGCGTGGCGAAGAAATAGGCAATAGCAATGCGCTGCAGGACGCCCAGGAAGCGAAGTTCGTGAAGGTTGAAGTCGAGCAGACCATTGTAGATCAGGCCGAGAAGCAGCAGCAGAACCAGGCGTTGGAAAGCATGGCGGTAAAGCTGGCGGCGGTTGGCGCCTGCCTCCAAACGTCGCGTGAGCGAGAAGGGCAGGACCAGACCCACAATGAAGACGAAGAGCGGAAAGATGAGGTCGTAGAAGCGGAAGCCCTCCCAATCGACGTGGTGGAACTGGCGGCTGAGCAAAGCCAGGAGCGGAATAGGCAGGGCTTTGAACAGGGTGTGGATCAAGCCATCGCCACCGCTGATCCAGAACATGTCGAACCCGCGCAGCGCGTCAATCGACGCCACCCGGTCGCGAGCCGGCGCGGTTTGATTCCGTTCCGTGGGAACTGCTGAAGCAGCGTTTTCACTCATGGTTGTCCTGGACCTGCAGCAACGAGTTTCCCTGAGAGTGCAACTGTCTGCGCGTCCTTCCGCCCGTTTCTATTGATGCCTGGGAAGCCATCCGTCTTCCCTGCCCTGCCCGTGGCATGCCCGCGTCCCGGTCAGACCTCCCGCGCCGGGAGACTTGCAAGCGGCAGGGCGAAACGGTTGCCTCGAGCGCGGGAGTATATCGCAGAGTCCGATTGCGTGGCAACATGGCCGGGAGGAGGATGAATTTATCACCGGAAGGTGAAGGAGCGAGGGTTGTCTTTGCGCAACCTCCCCATGTATATTGATGGCGGGAAAAGGAACGTGGAGAGCTATCCAGATTCCAGGCCAGCCCTCCTGCAATCCCTACGCCTGCATTTCAACATCAATCTTCATTCCGCTGGAAAAGATCGGACACAAGCCATGAGGACCGCATCACTTGAACCCCTTCGGTACCTGAGCCGCGCGGAGATGGACGCCATCCATCAGTCAGCGTTGCAGATTTTGGAACGCACGGGCATGTGGGTGGATCACACCCAGGCCCTGGAATACCTGCGGACAGCCGGCTGCCATGTGGACATGGATCGCCGCATGGTGAAGTTTCCTCCTGCCGTGGTGGAAGCTGCCGTCGCCCGCCTGCGCCGCAACTTTCAGGATTCCACCCGCTGGCCCAAGCGCATGTCGGTTCGGTACTCGCAGGTGCGCTTTGATGCCCAGCCGTTTGCTGTGCATGAAGACTTCACCGTCAGCGCGGGGGGATTCTGCATTTTCATCTGGGACATGGAAGGCCGTCGGCGTTACGCGACTCTTCAAGACGTCCGCGAGTCGTTGAAGCTTGCGGACCAACTCGACCAGATCGCCTACACGGGTCTGCCCTGCTCGGCGCAGGAGGTGCCCGCGCGCCTGCGGCCCGTCGTGATGGCAGCGGAGTTGGCCAAGGCCACGCGAAAACACGGGGGCATCGAGACCTTCCGTCGGGAGGATATCCGCTACATTGCGCGCATCGGCGAGATTGTTGCCGGGAGTCGCGAAGCGCACCGGCGCGATCCGATCCTGGTAGGGTATGCCGAGGCGCGCTCGCCGTTATGCCTGGACGCCGTGATGGCCGACGTGATGCTGGCCCATCTCGAACTCGGGCTGCCCCAGAGTCTCGACACGATGCCGAGTGGTGGGGCCTCGGCGCCCATGACCGCGGCAGGAATTCTCGCGCTGGGGGTGGCGGAAACCCTGGGGGGCCTGGTGCTGGGATATGCGGTCGATCCCCAAGCCACCCTGACCCTTGACCTGACGCCGGGTTACTGTGACATGCGTTCCATGCATTTCGGCTACGCGGGCGCCGAGCGCGTGCCCTTGCTTGCCGCACGGGTACAGCTCGTGTCTGAGTATTATGGCTGCCCCTCCGGCATTCACGGCGGCAAGACGGACTCGTGCGTGCCCGGAGTTCAGATGGGAATCGAAAAGGCGCTGTCGATGTACACGGCGGTGATGGCCGGCGCGGTCGGGTTCGGCACCGTGGGTCAGCTTGAAAACTGCGTCACCTACTCACCCCAGCAGCTGGTGATTGACAACGAGATTGCCCGCTACGTACGCCATGCCATCCGCGGCATCAAGGTCAACCAGGAAACGCTCGCGCTCGACGTCATCCATGAGGTGGGCCCCCATGGGCACACCTATGACCACCCGCATACGGTCAAACACTTCCGGGAGGTGGAACTGCTCTCGCCCTTCTTCGACGCCTGGACGTGGGGTGTGAAAGACAGCCTGGACCGGAACGGGTTCGAGAAACGCGCCGCCGCCAAAGTCCGCGAGCTGCTCGCCGCGGAAACCGCGCCCGTGCTGACTCCTGATCAGGAGGCGGCGATCGATGAGGTCGTGAAAGAGGCCACCCGGGACCTGCGAGCGTAAGTTAGTGTCCGTCATGCGGAAATATTGCCATGCCCCAACGCCTAAGGCTAAGATGACTCGGAACAAACACTGACGGGCCAGTTGAGATGCGCATCCCTGCCCTGCTGCTCATACTTCCAATCCTCACCGTGCGGCCTGTGCCGGGTCAGCAACCGCCGGCTCAGGGCCTCCGCGCCGTTTTCGAACGTGCTCAGAATGCCTTGATCCAGAAGGATTACGCCGGCGCGGAGCGGGGGTTCAAGGAGGTTCTGCAGCTCGATCCCCGCTCCGTGGCCGCCTACTCCAACTTAGGGGTTGTGTATCTGCGCACGGAGCGGTACGACGCCGCCCTGCGGGCTTTCCTGGAAGCCAGGGAGTTGAACCCCGCCATCCCCGGCGTCGATCTGAACCTGGGCTTGACCTATTATCATAAGCAGGATTTTGTAAAAGCCATTTCAGTGCTGTCCCATCATAAGTTGAACAGATCCAACTGGATGCGGGGATCTGGTTCTGGAACTTGGTTGTTGTATTGAGAAAGGGCCAATGAAATCGGGGTTTTTTCGAAAATCGTGATACTGAGAATTTGCAGGATTTTGTACAGGCTCAGGTCCAACTGGAGTTGCTTTTTCAAGATGGCGACCAGCACGTACACAGTGATGGCGATCCAGACCTGGGTCTTGACAGCGTTCTCCGTGGTGCCATAGAAAGCCCGGATATGCAGATGTTGTTTGATCCAGCGAAAGAACAGTTCGACTTGCCAGCGGGCGCGGTACAGTTCGGCGATGGTCAGCGCCGCGAGGTGAAAGTTGTTGGTGAGAAAGATCAGGCGCAAGTCTTTCTGGGCGTCGAAGTAGTGAATGCGTCGCAGGGGATCGGGATACCGACGCGAGCTCTGCGGTCCGATGAGGCGAATGCTTTGATCGGAACGCAATCCCGTCGAGCGGTCGACCCAGCGCCACGAGCAGCGACGGTAGCGCGTGTTCCGCTCGGCGCGCGTGACGAAGAAAGCGCAAGCTTGCTGGAGTCCATGCAGACGCCGGTAGTCCACGTAGCCGCGATCGAGCAAATAAAATGCCCCCGCCTCGGGCAGCAGTTGGTCGAGCAGCTTCATATCGTTCACCTGCCCGCCGGTCACATAAACAGCGGTCGGGATGTTGCCGCGCAGATCGAGCAAGGTGTGGAGCTTCACCGCACTCTTGTGCCGACGAAACTGCGCCCAGGGGAAAAGCGACAAGCACAAATCGATGGTGGTGGAATCGAAGGCGTAGACCGTCTCGTCCAATTCCACCCCGAACGGTTCGTGCTGATAGAGGGCGCGTGCCCGCGCGATCAGTATGCGCGCGAAGTCGGCATAGATACGCCAGTCGCGCTGCTGGTTGGCGTGCGCCAAGGTGTTGCGCGAGATGCGGCCACGGAAGCCCAGGTGATAAAGCTTGGGCTGATGCGCTCGCAAGCAGGTCTCGATGTCGCGCAGACTCTCGCGATAAGTGAGTTGCGCAAAGGCCAAACACAGGAATTGATCGAGACAGGAGAAACTCTGCACTTTGTAATCGCCGTTGTAGCGATCCACACAACGGCGGAATTCGCTGAGCGGAAGCAGGTCCAGCAGTTGAGAAAAAATCGTCCGGCCAGTGTTCATGAGCCCTTCCTCTTCGTCTTTCGGAAGCGCTCAAGACTACAACGCAATTCAAATCGATTTCGCTCATTCTCCTGTCCAACTCTCAAACTCACATGCACTTACACGGAAACTCAAACTCAACATTGGGACAGCACTGAAAGCCATTCCGGAGTTCTCCGAGGTACTCCGCTTGCAACCGGACAATTACCAAGCCCGATACCTGCTGGGGATGAGCTACTTCATGCAAGACGAATACCAGCGGGCGGTCGAGGCTCTGAAACCACTCGCGAGTGGCGAGCAGGGCAACCTGGACTTCCTTTTTGTGCTGGGCATCAGCTACGGGAAGCTGAAACGGGCCGCCGAATCCACGCGAGCCTTCGACCAGATGGTGCGGGTGGGCGGTGACACGGCGCATCTGCATTTCCTCCTGGGGAAGGCCTATCTCGATCTTTATGAGAACCAGCACGCGCGGCCGGAGTTGGAGAGAGCCGTGGCGCTCGATCCCAAGCTGGGGTTTGTGCACTTCAATTTGGGGGTGCTTTACCAACGCCTGGGGTTATTTGAGGCCGCCGCCCAGGAGTTCGATGCGGAGATGGCCATCACTCCCCAGGAGCCGTGGAGTTATGAGAATCGGGGGGAGGTCTGCCTGGATCTTGGCCAACTGGACCAAGCCATCAAGTTCTATCGCCAGGCGCTGGCCCGCCAATCGCAATTACCCAAATCGCTGGCGGGGCTCGGAAAGGCCTACGTGCGGAAGGGCGAGACGGCCCAGGGAATCCGATACCTGCGGCAAGCCGTTGCCATCGATTCCACGACGGCAACCTACCATTACCAGTTGGGCCAGGCTTACCTCAAGGCCGGCCGGCATGAAGAGGGCGGGAAAGAGCTGGCGACGGCACAGAAACTCCAGGCTGCAGCCCGTGGGAAACAGGAAGAGCAGCTATCGGGAAAGCTGCCACCCCCGCCCCTTGTAGGGGCGAAACCTTAAGGCCCCCCCAAAATGGGCAGGCGCTGTCAGAGTGCGGGGCGCGGCCCGCGAGTGCGTCGGGGGAGACCCTGAGCCGGTAGCGCAGAGTTTTGCGCGGCAGCGCAATACTCCGCGGTTCGTCGCTCCGGTTCGTCCGCATCACCATCCGCCACGGACCATGCCATGATACGTATTTCACCTGTGAGCGATCGTTATCAACAGTGCAAGCCGCAGAGTTTGAAATGCACAAACTCTGCGCTACCCCCTACCTAGCGATTGTGAGTGCCAATCGGTTGGAGCCCCCCTCGGTCCGAAAAGTTATTGAAGGTTTCGGCTCTCTCTTGATTGTCAGCGGCTGGAATTTGCGGATGAAGTTCTGACGCGGGAATTGAAAGGGGCTCATGCCACACGACATCGCTTCTTTCAGAGCCCGAGAATTATCCCAGTGATCGTGATCGATGCGATAGGCAGCAATGACGGCGCCCGTGCGGTCCGCTCCGAACTTGCAGTGCACAAATACGGCACCGGCCGTATCGTCTTCCAGCAGCGCCAGGATATTAGTAATCTCTGTCTCAGTCGGTGGGGTCAGGCCGGTCATGGGAACGTTCACATACTGCATGCCCAAGGAAGTGACAACCTGTGCTTCTGCAGATGACCGTTCATCGTCTTCCCGTAAATCCAATATGGTCTTAACGCCGATTTTCGCCAGGTACTTAAATCCTTCGGTCGTCGGTTGTGCTCCGCGGTAGACGTGTTCATCGACCTGATAGAAATTGTCGATTCCTTGCACTGAGGGGCTGGCATGCGCAGGCAAACTAAAGACAAAAAGGGCGGCAAGGCTGCGATTAAGTATCGACATTGGATCTTTTACTCCAACCTCAAACAGGGAGTAAGCGCCTTATAATTTGATGCCCGCCATTTCTTGAGGTCGCAGCTCCTCGCGTTTTTTCCTGCTGAAACCACAAGCTGCCTGAGCGCCCAGCCAGCGCCCGCCTCAACTGAGTTTGCCCTGCCAATGAGAACCCGCCTCCCAGCCGTTCCCTGACTTTCGTGTTCTCCCGCTGGCTGGCGCAGAGGGCAGCTCTGCGCTTCAGGGTGCTATATTAGCGCTGGTCATGCCCACCCACAAATGCCATTTGGCGCCCGGACAGGTGCAATTCCTGACAGCAGCACCTATCGCCGCGCCCAGCTTTTTGAGAGTGATCGGTTCCGCTGGAGCTTTGTCGAAGTCCTCGGGCAGTTTTCAGTTTTCTTCCAGAACATTCAGAGGAGCATTCCCAGCAACGCGCGCAACCTCTTGCGCATTCGAGTGGCGAGGTTGAGTGACTCCGTCGCGTCTTCACGATCCGCTGACTCTCCCGGGTAGCGGAAGCCCACAGAAGCGCGGGTCAAGAAACGCAGTTCCTGCACGGGCCAAGACCATGGCGTGCACACCGGGGCCAGCAAGCGGTCCAGTTCGGCCAGATCGTGGGTTCTTGGGGGAACGATGCCAAGGTGAATGAGCAGGGCCTTCATCAATTTCTCGACGCATTGTTGGGCGTGAAAACAAACCGCGTCGAAATTGGGCGATTCGGCCGCCTGGATCTCGCGAGTGGCGGTCGAGTAATCGGCTTCGGCCTTGGCGACCCATTCCTTAACGGTGCCGTTCATAGAGCACCTTTCCGTGGTCCAGGGCCTCACGAATCAGGGGGTCGCCTTCCTCGTACCGCCGGGCTGTATCCTCCGGACGGCGCGCCACCAGATCGACCGGGAAATCAGGGTCAACACGGTTCAGGATCTCCAGGGACTTCCGAAAGCCTTTCCCGTCAAAAGGCAGCACCACCAGGAGGTCCACATCGGAGTCCGGCCGCGGCGCCCCGCGGGCGTAAGAGCCGAAAAGGATGATTCGCTCCGGCTGAAACTCGCGGGCAATTCTTTCACCCAAGTCGGCAATCCTCTTCTCATCAATCATCTGCTTCCTCTCCACCTATTATACAGGCTGTGGGATGGCACCCGAATACTTTCAACGGTTATGCCGCGATGCGGTTCTTGGACGGGCGAGCCGCGGACCTTCTGAGCAGGTCCGTGCTACGCTTGCTACATCTCATAACGCAGAAATCCCAAAACGATGTCTGCGCCACCCGCCCGCTCCCCGGCCTTTGCTCGAGCCCCGCGACATCAAAAGCCGCCGGTGATACCCTTAAACGTATTGCGCGTAACCACCACGGCCAGGACCACAATGACCACCAAAGTGATTCCGACGCCAATGAGGATGTACTTCCCCTTCCCGCCACCAACCTGCTTTACGGACTCCACATCGCTAAAGGCCAGCCGGCGCGTGTCAATCTGATTACCCTTCGCGACCTGTACGGTGAATGCCTCAGCGGAGACTTCGCCAAGTCGGCCGCGGATCCGCTCCTGGTTGAGCAGCCTCACTTCCACTTGAGATCCCGCCGGAATTCTGGTGACCTTTTCTTTGAGCGTTGGCCTCTCGGCTGGAACCGCCTCGGGACTGGAGTCCGCGGCAGCAACCTCTGCCTTTCCGGATAGTCCAGAATGGACCCAAAGGACTGTCGCGAGTAACACAGATAGAAGAGCTCGGCCCATGATGATCTCCTGAATTGAAATCACGTGAGAGTACGAGCCGAGGTAAACGGGGGGAATTTACGGTGAGTTCACCCGCGGCGCGCAGCTTCTTGCCCGGGATGTCCATCTTCATTTCCCAGACGACCGGTAACATACACGCAGCAGCCTCTGAAGGCAACGGTCAAGATGCTGCTCAGTGCTCATCACCTCTCGCCGCTACGAAACCGTTCCGGGGTTCCTTTTGTCATTCCCGCGAAGCTTGTCCCCGCGAAGGCGGGGAGCGGGAATCCAGTCCGTCGGCGGCGCATTTCCCATGGCTGGCGGAGTAGGTTCCCGCTTGCGCGGGAATGACTGCACCTGGGGCCGCCCGTGCCTCGCAAATGACACCAGTACCCAACCGCGCGCTTCCTGCGCACCGCCCTCCCCTTCGACGTACGAGCCATTTCGACGTATACTCGCCAGCTCTGAATTCCTGGGGGGTGAGTCATATGAATACGGCGAAAAGCAAAGTCCCGGTTCAAGAGATCGTTATCGTGCTCTGGGCATTGGTGCTTGCATGCGCGTTCATGCCGGCGAGTCTCGCGCAGACAAAAGTTGAGAAGTCATCTCCCGCGTACCTGGACACTTCTTTGCCTCTGGAGAGGCGGGTGGGGGACTTGGTTTCCCGCATGACCCTGGAAGAGAAGGTCCGTCAGATGCAGCACACTGCCCCGGCCATCCCCCGGCTGGGGGTTCCCTCCTATGACTGGTGGAGTGAAGCGCTGCACGGCGTGGCGCGCTCCGGATACGCGACCGTATTCCCGCAGGCCATCGGCATGGCTGCCACCTGGGATCACGACCTGCTCCACCGGGAGGGCACGACGATTGCGACTGAGGGTCGCGCCAAATACAACCAGGCACAGCGCGATGGAAATCACAGCATCTACTTTGGCCTGGACTTTTGGTCGCCCAACATCAACATCTTCCGCGATCCCCGTTGGGGGCGCGGGCAGGAGACCTACGGCGAAGATCCCTACCTTTCCGGCAAGCTGGGTGTGGCCTTCGTGACTGGCGTCGAGGGAGACGACCCCCACTACCTCGAAGCCGTCGCGACTCCCAAGCACTTTGCCGTGCACAGCGGCCCGGAGCCGGAGCGGCACGGCTTCAACGTTCAGCCCTCGCCGCACGACCTTGAGGACACTTACCTGCCTGCCTTCCGCGCCACGATTGTGGAGGGCCACGCGGATTCGATCATGTGCGCCTACAACGCCGTGGACGGCGCGCCGGCATGCGCCAACAAGTATCTGCTGCAGGACACCCTGCGCGACGCCTGGAAGTTCCAGGGTTATGTGACTTCCGATTGTGACGCGGTCGCCAACATCAGCTTTGGGCATAAATACACGCCCGATAACGAGCACGGCTCCGCCGTGGCCGTACAGGCCGGGACCGATACAACCTGCGGCGAGGAGTATGTCGCGCTAGTGAAAGCTGTGCATGACGGTTTGATTAAAGAGAGCGAAATCGATCGCTCGTTGCAACGCCTGTTCCTCGCGCGGTTTCGATTGGGAATGTTTGACCCGCCCGGCGCTGTCTCCTTCAATCGAATTCCCTTCTCCGAAAATGATTCCCCCCAGCACCGGGAACTGGCTCTGCGGGCGGCGCGCGAATCCATCGTGCTGCTGAAGAATCAGGATGGGATACTGCCCTTTAAGTCAATCCCCCAGACGCTCGCCGTCGTCGGACCCAACGTGGAATCCCTGGCCGCCCTGGAAGGCAATTACAGCGGTGTGCCCTCGCAACCGGTTTACCCCCTGGACGGAATCCGCAAACTGTTTGCCGGCCAGGCCAAGGTCCTTTACGCACAAGGCTCTCCTTACGTGGGCCAGTTACCCGTGCCAGTGCCGTCGACCGTCTTTCTTCCTGGCGGCGAGCGAGGAACACCCGGATTGAAAGCGGAATACTTCTCCAACCCAGACTTCTCTGGAAAACCGGCGCTCACGCGTGTGGACCCGCAAATCCAGTTTGACTGGGCCGCCGCCGCTCCCGCCCCGGGGATCCCCATGCAGGCTTTCGCCGTGCGCTGGACGGGTACGCTGAGTCCGCCGGGACCAGGTGATTACACTCTCAGCCTCAGCAAGCCGGACTGCTATCCCTGCAATGATAAGGAAACCTTCCGGGTTTACCTCGACGGCAGAGTGATGCTTGACACGGTCCTCGGCGAACGCGGAAAGGTCAATCCGCCCAGCAGCTTTCAAGTGCATTTTGCCAACCCGCAGCCCCATGGCTTTCGCCTGGAATATGTGCACGAGGCTCCCTTGTTTGGGGGAGGCGCGACGCTCAACTGGCAAGCCCCTGTCCTGGTTCTGCGTGATGAAGCCGTGCGGGCCGCACAGCAGGCAGATGTGGTGGTGGCGTGCGTCGGACTTTCGCCGGATCTGGAGGGCGAAGAGATGCCGGTCCACGTTCCGGGCTTCAGCGGGGGAGACCGCACGGAAATCGGATTGCCGGATGTGCAGCAGAAACTGCTGGAAGCGCTGGCGGTTACGGGCAAGCCTCTGGTCGTGGTCTTGATGAGTGGCAGCGCGCTGGCCGTGAATTGGGCCCAGGAACATGCGGCGGCAGTTCTGGAAGCCTGGTACCCAGGTGAGGAGGGCGGCACGGCAATTGCCGAGACCTTGACCGGCGCCCATAATCCCGCGGGACGCCTGCCGGTTACTTTCTACGCCTCACTCGACCAAGTCCCGCCCTTTGACGATTACTCGATGCGCCACCGGACTTACCGGTATTTTCAAGGCAAGCCGCTTTACGGTTTCGGTTTTGGGTTGAGCTATTCGACCTTCGAGTACAGCCAGCTTGAACTGTCCCAGCCGCAACTGAAAGCCGGAGATGACCTCACGGTCACGGTGGACGTCCGGAACACTTCCGGTACGGCCGGCGATGAAGTGGCAGAGCTGTATCTGGAATTCCCGCCCACGCCCGGCGCCCCGGCGCGCGCCCTGCGAGGATTCGAGCGGGTACACTTCGGGCCAGGAGAAACCCGGCACCTCACCTTCACGCTGACGGCTCGCGATCTGGGGATGGTGAACGAGAAGGGGGAACACGTCGTCGAGCCGGGCGAGTACCACGTCTTCGTGGGTGGCGCTCAGCCGGCGGACACACCGGGAGGTGTCCGCGCGAAACTGGAGATCACCGGCGAAATGAAGCTGCCCAGATAGCCGCCCACAGGCTAGAGCGCCACCTGGCCTCGCGCACGGCGAAGGTTGGAGGGTCGGGGCTTACAAGCTGCGGAAAAACGCTTCCCTGCTGTCATTCTGAGCCCGCTCGCTGTCATCCTGAGCGTTGACAGCCTTTCGGCTGCCCATGATGGGCAGAAACTCGATGAGGAGAACCCATCACTCAAACTGTCATCCTGAGCAGCGGCGAAGGATCTGCATGGGTTTTCAGTAACAAAGACAAATGCAGATCCTTCGTCCCGAAAGAACCGGGACTCAGGATGACAGTGTCAGCGATGGTGAATCGAATTGACTTGCGCGCCGAGTTTCTGCAGAGCGTAGCGAAGGATCTCGCTCTGCCCGCTCAGGGTAAACTACGCGAAGAATCTCGCCCTGCGCATTTTCATGAACATACGAGATTCTTCCTTCGCTATGCTCAGGACCGCCTGCGGCTCCTCAAAATGACGCCGCCTGCGAGTTTTTCCGCAGCCTGTAAAGCCCCGCCCCTCCAATCCCGTGGTGAGAGATCCGGGCTAACGGAACTGCCGGGGGGCAGGGGTATTACCAACTCACTGTATTACAACATTACCAACCCGCACTCTTCTAATATTCACAGCATAATCGCCTTTTCCAAGATCCCGCAGGGTGTAGCCCTCCGAATTCAGGTCAGGACCGAGAGAGAGTTCGGCGCCTTTCACGGTGATGCGGGTGGGGCGGAAGGCCAGCCGCAGATAGTCCGTCCCTGCCCCTTCGGTGGGAGTGTAGGCAATCTTCCCCGCCACATAGGAGACGTCCTTGAGCACTCCGGCGGAATACAGGATATGGTTCTCGTGAGGCGGAGCCCATTCGGGAACTCCCGCGAATGCCGGGTAGAACATTCGAGGGCACTCGCCGTAGCAATCTGACCACCAGTTGGATATATCTTTGCTCACCGGGCTTTCAAACGCCTGGCCGACGGGGTTATTGCAATAGGTCACCCAGTTCAAGCAACGGTAGGCCTTTTCCTTATAGGTTTCATCACCCGATACGGCATACCACCGGGCGCACTCCGCGGCATACCGCGCGGTTTGATAGTCCATCTTAACGAGGAACCCATCCTGCTCACCCACGATATTGGCGCCCCACTGCGTCGCAGGTTCGCCGGGGGCGCAACGAAAGACAAAATTGTCTTCCGTCCACTTGATCAATTTGGGCACATCGGCTTTCCAGTCGGGATCGAACTCGGGATCGTCAAACATACACAGAGTAGCATTACTTGCGCTCATGTTGCTCTTATAAGTGTTGCTGTTAACGTCCGTATCCGTATGCCCGTCTGTCCAGTAACCTGTCTGCAGGGGATAGCGCAGGATGAAATCCCGGGCTTTCTCACGCGCCTCCGCGTAGGCCTTCACGTTGCCCAGCTTCGCCTGGATGAGATGGTCCAGGAGCCTGTAACAGCCTGTCCAATTCGCCCCGTATTCGGCGGTGATCCTTCCGGTATCCATCACCACGCGATAAGGCCAAACGGAATGGGCGGCATCGCCGGTTCGGGCTTTAACGGCCAGCGTGTCGGCGACGTTCAGGGCGGCCGCGAGGTACTTCCTATCGCCGGTATAGAGGTACAATCCGTAGTACGCCAGTCCCATATCCCCGGCGTGATCCACTTGGATCTCATGGAGAACCAGTTTATTGGAATTAGAGTTTGTAAAACCCCGGAACTCCATGTCGCCCGCGTTAGTCGTGGTGTACGGAAAATTGGGCCAGGAGAATGTCGAGGGGCTCGTGCCGTGAGCAATCGTGTAATCCAGGAGATCCTTCACGATGGTCATGACCGAGGCGTCGCCTGTGTAGGCATAATACAAGCGAGCCGATTCAAACCAATTCGGGATTTTTTCTCCCACGTCATTCATCCAGGTATCCGGTTCCAAGGTTCCATTCTTATCCCGGAAGGCGCAATAGAAGTAATACTGCGGATACGATGATCTCGGGGGCGGGCCGGGGCAGCGGGGAACTTTGGTCTTGATGAAGTCCCAGCGCAGGCGGAGGAAGTGGTCGTAAGCATTCTCAACCGGCACCGACCACGGGATAATCTTGTTCTGGTTGTCCAGGATCACGGGGTGAGAGTTAAACACGTCTTCGGCGAAGGCCGGGAGCCCACCCATTCCGAATATTCCTGCCAGTGCGATTCCGGCCGCGAGAATACCCAGGAAGCTCCATCTCGACCACCTTCCGTTCAACATGACTGCCCCCCCACGGCGGTTACCTAATTCCTGCCATAATCACCTTATAAACCTTTGTCAATGCCTCTGGTGCCCGGCGCGGCTCAAGGCGCGGGTGTTTTTTCGGCCTCGGACGCTATGCGCAGGAAGATCGCCCTGGCTTCCTGGTAGCGCTTCTGGGCGGCCGCGCGATCTTTCGTGAAAAACCCGCTCCACGCACCGCCTGCTGAAGTCTGGCGGATAAGGTTATCGATCCAGGCAACAAAGAACCGGGCATCCTGGGCGCTGGCGCGAACGGGGGCCTTGTTCACGATGACGAACACGGCGCCGGTTTGGGTCCGATGGCCGCTCTGCCAGTCCATCCGCCGGGCAGCAAGCCACCCACTCTGTCCAAACTCCAGCGTGGTCTCGAAGATCGCGGGGGAGCCGGGCCCGACCGAGGCGTTTTGGGAAGCCACCACCGCTCCATTCTGGACCAGTTCGATTCTACCCTCCCCACCATGGAGTGATCTCCACTCGATTCTGACCCGCACGGGGCCCTTCCCCTCCAGGCCGATTTCATCTCCGGGCTGCGCCGTCCCGTTCACTTTAAGGTCCAAGAACTCGTTGTGGGCGTTGCGAGAAACCACGGTTCGCCCCTGGGCGATGCCCTCGACCCATTTGCTGTAAGTCAGTTGGCCGTCTGGAATCCGGACGTAGGTCAGCAGGGTTCCGAGAGGCTCCATGTCATTGCAGGAATAGTCCGTGCCCGCGGCCAGCCCCGGGCGAAAGCCGGTGTTGAGGATGCGATAATAGGCTTCGAGCGCCGAATCACTTCCGCGCACGTCTTCCATCAGGAATGAGGAAGTTCCCAGCGCGGTTTCCACCGGGTATTCCAGCGGCGCGCAGCAGTCCAGCGACTGCGGGATGCCGTCGGGCGGCGGATAAAATCCGTAAGGCAGGTACTGCATGTGCGCGAATCCGCCCACGCCCCCGTGCTTGATGGCCCAATCAAAGATCGGGTAGGTGTATTCCGCATAGGGTTGCCCCCCCTCATGGAGGCCCAGAAGAATCAAGTGGCCACCGATCATCTTCCTCTCGAACGTGACACCCTCCGGGTCATAGTGCCATTCCGCGTCCCAATGGAGAATACGCTGGGGGGTGGAAGCCGGGTTGTCCTTTCCGGTAATCAGCGGGATGTCTTGATCGGCATACTTGATCTCGCCGTTGCCGATGTCAGAGAGCATAGACACCACAGCCAGGTTATTCACCTTCATCATTTCCAAAAGCTGCTGTGGGCTAAGCATCTCTTTTTCATTGGAACGCCCGCAACCAATGCCGCGATGGACGTGCGCGTCACCGGCAAACCAGCCGGGCGGCTCCGGTCCACGGGCGGATTGCGCGAAGGCGGGCGGGGCCGCCGCACTGGTTAGGAAACAGAGCAAGAAGCCTGCGATGGCGACCGCTCTTCGCGCCATTCGAGGCATGGTTAAGGTTGATCCACGACCCATTTTTCACCTTCCTTTCCGGCACAGCAGCGCCGCGACGCAGTTACTGCAAGGTGCGGCACAGCGTCAGCCCCGCAGCGTCGCTCCGGGCCGCAATCCGCCGCCAGCCCGGCCGCCCAACCTGGCAAAGTTGCCGGGTAGCAAAACAGCCCTTCTGGGACGCAGCGACAGGGCTGGCGCTGCAAAACAAGCCATGGTAGCAGAGCCGGCCCGCAGGCCATTATATGCTCGTTTCGAAATCATGCATGCCTTTCATTGTTCAGAAAGGAATGGGTTAAGGAGGTCGAGGGCTCACGCGAGCGCACGGGAGTTCGCCAAGGAAGGCACGCGGCTTGTGGTCACCAACCTCAATCCGCCGGGGGCGCGCCCGGGTTGGCATGACGCCCATCTCGGCGCGCGTCCCAGCGTATGGCGGAGCAGAAATCCAACTGCGTGGGCCCTTCCAAAAGAATGCCAATTATGTGCAACAGTTTGCACCTTAGCCATTACGATTGGAAAGCAACTCTCGATTCGTGCGAGTAAGGTGCGTTTTTTCTACTATTTGAAACGGCTCAAGTAAACCTCGTCTATGGCATATGCAGTGCCCAAATGGGGATTTGATGACATAAGTGTTGTTGGAGCTGTTGGAGCTCCCGAGCCCGGAACGTTCGCTCTATTGGGGTGCGGCCTTCTCAGCTTGCTTGGTATCGCCAGACGGAAAGTCCTTCATAGTTAAGCCGCAGATCACTGATTCAATCCTTGCCGCGAAGCCGGGCGGGTGAAAGATCCCGCCCCTTCCGGTCTCCTCAGCAAACATCCGGCAAAGAGGGTTTGAGCTTCTACTCGGCTGCAAGGGTGGGGCGGAACCTGTCCCGGCAAGCCTGAAGCCGGGAGCCCTGCCGCAATCTCCCCCTCACCCGTCCTTCGGACCTTCCCTCCCCGGCGCGGGCGGTGAGAGGGGGCGCTTCGCGAAGGGCCCCTACCGATTCATCCACCTCCCCCCCGCCAGCGGGTGAGAGGGTTGGGGTATGGGGGAAGTTCGTCAGCACGGCGGGGTTAAAACAGCGCACCTCCACCACGACAACACGGTTGTCGGTCAGAGGCGCAGCCCCGCCAGATGTTTACGACATAGATAATCCACCAAGAAACAATAACACTGAGAGCCTGAATTTCGCAATGCTGCAAGCGCACAAAGGTCCCGGCACAAATGAATAATCCTTCCGCAATTGAGAAGAAGATTGCATACTCTCCCCGAACCCTTGGGGCGGAATTCGAGTGGTTAGGCACATTCTAAACGAGATAGTAGTGCGCGAGAGTTTGGCCCGAAAATTGCAGCTAAAGTATTGGAGGCTTCTAATGAACCAAGGGACAACCACCGCGAATGTACATCGCAGTAAATGGATCTTGCTTTTGTTGGCAACCGTACTCATCTTCCTGGCAGCACCGTCAGCCTCCTTTGCTTCTGGCGGGATCTACTGGAACTACCTCTCTTGGGATGGTTCGGGGATGAACGTCGGTGACTGCTTGGCGAACCAGGGCGGTTGCGCGGGGTTGGTCGCGGGCGCTCCGGGGGCACAACCGTTTTGGCAACTCTCCGGCGGAGCCGCTGACCCGAATTTCTATTTGACTTCCAGCGTGCCACTTACTTTCACTTTCGAATTGGCGAAAGCCGACAACACGAGCTCCGACACCTTCGGCTGGTACGACCCCTCGAATCCTACAGCCTTGCATGTGCTGTTCCTAGGCACCGCAACCCCTGGAACCACACAGACGTTGCCGGCGGGTAGCTACGGGTTCTATCTAACTGATTCCACCGTACCCGATACCTGGTACACACAATCATTGCTGAATCTGTCGGGTGAACAATCTGACCAGCATTTTGTGGTTTTCGACCCGGTCTCCTCTTATTGGATTGGGATGGAAGACCTGCCGTTCGGCGATTCGGACAAAGACTACCAGGACATGCTGATTAAGGTAACCCCCAGTGGTTCCGGCCTCAGTTTGACGGGCACCCAGGGAGGCGAGTGGCAGCCCTGGTCAACTGTTCCTGAGCCGGGCACGATCAGTCTCTTGGTCATCGGGCTAGTCGGAGTAGCGTTCAAGCGGCGCAAGTCAGTTCGTTAGTCCCTCCTCCTTGTGTGCCTTCTGCTCACACTCGTATCCCACCTACGGTGGAGGCACAAGGCACACTTTTCAGATACAGAACTCACTTTTGACACGAGCCTCAAAGGCACGGTGCGCCGTTGCAACCTCGCAGGGTTACGCAGGCATTGGCCGGCGGGGAAACATCACTACGGCGGTATTCCCCGCGCCTCAGAGTGTCGGGAGTTTACGCCTGGAACGGCCATCGAATGATACAATGAAGCGGCTCGCTTGGAATCCCAGGCGCGGGCGTGCCCCTGCGACGGGAATCGGGCAAGTGAACCCACGCTTATAATACCGAGATCGAGGAGTAAACATGACACAACGGAAAGCCGGCCACGAGTTTATTCGGGAACTGCTCACCAAGACGGCAGGAAAGAGAATCCTGCTGCTGACAGTGCTTTCGCTTGCTGTCCTCCTGCTGGTCAATGGGTCCGGGGCAGCGAGAGGGGCTCGCACCCAAGGAGCGCTCCTGATCCTGGCAGGGGTCGCGGGCGGTTTTCTGATGATGGCCGCGGAGGGATCGGAGCGGGTTGTGGAGGCAGAGAAATTCGTCCTCAGGGACGAAAAAGGGAACGCCGCCGCCGTACTCGGCATGACCCCCAATGGGCCGAGCCTGAGCCTCTATGACGCAGAGGGAAAAAGGAGATTGGCGGTCGGTCTGGGCTCCAGTGGACCCGCCTTCGTCCTCTTCGATGAGAACGGTAAGTTACAATCCTGGCTGTATACGACGAAAGACCTGGCCGGACTCGTCGTGCAAGGAGGCCAGCCCCAACAGCGCACGGAAATAACCGCTTCCGCGACGGGAACGAACCTCGCCTTGTTCGATGCGAATGGAGAGGCGCGAATCCGACTCAACCTGCAAGGGGACGAGCCCTCGCTGCGCCTGCGCGACGCCGCCGGCAAAGCCCGCCTGGCACTGGGAGTTGAACAGATGGGACCTGTCTTCGCCTGCTACGATGCGAACGAGAAGCGCCGAGCGGGCCTCGCCGTGACCAGTGATGGACCAGCTCTGGGCCTCTGCGATGCCGAAGGGAGAATCCGCGCCGGATTGGCAGTCAACCCGGCCGGTCCCGCCTTGGTCCTGCTGGACCCCCAGGAGAGAATCCTTTTCAGTGCGCCTTGAGATCCGTCCACGCCCCGCGTGCACACCGGCGCCGCATCCATCATGCTGCCCATTACACCGTGGGTACCAAGTGGCGCAGCGCGGCGGAGCCGCAAATGAAAGTCAAAACGCAAAGCGCAAAACTCAAAGCCGGGTGTGCGGTGCGGGAGAGCCACAAAGGAAAATCAAAAGGCAAATTACAAATGGCAAAAGTGAAAAGCCGTACATCCACAAATCCTTGCCAAAAAAACAAGAAACTACGACCTGGCAATGCAGAGAAGCCACACCCGATGGACCCTCGCCGGCACGGGGTGTGACGATGAAAAGGGCCGCCTCTCCGCCCGTGCCGTCATTCCCGCGGAAGCGGGAATCCACCCTGGTCGCCAGGATCGGTACCGGGTGGCGAGGGTCACGGCAGGGAGACTTTCCTGCAAAGGCTTGCCGCGAAGGTGCAAGCCTTTGCACTTGTAACTCAGCAAACACTCCCCTGATGCCTGTAACTTGCTGATTTCATTAACAATAGAATAGTCGCAGAGTTGGAAGTAGACGTGCCAGTTCTTTGCTGAAGAAATCCACGGGGTAGCTCTGTCAACCAGGGACAGCTCAAACTAACCAGGGCTCTGGTCAGGCAAAGGAGCTACGAGAGAGGCGACATGAGGCTTACGCGCGTTATGGTTTTGCTTGCATTCCTTCTAATGGCTACTGGCGCCACATTCGCCAACACAGTTGACGTTGGCGCAAGTGGGTCGAACGGGGGGGGTTACGGGGATTACAACTATTCGGATTATTATCAGCAACTGGCCCAGCAGTTCACACTTAACCAGTCCTCCGTAATCAACAGCGTTGCGCTTGCTGGACAGTATGGGACCGGCACCTTCGACTATGAGATCGCGGATGCACTGACCAGCGGCACCGTCTACTGGTCCGACAGCCTGACCGACCCCACCGCACCCAGCTTCACCGGGCTCAACCTCAACCTAGGTCCGGGCACCTACTACTTGCTGTCGCTCGCACAAAACCCCGCGGACGGCGGCTGGAATACCTCGAGTTCGTTGGTGGAGGTGGGTGGAACCGTACAGAATGGGTTCTGGTATCAGCAAGAATCGGGCGGCGATTGGAATCCTGCCACCTCTGGCGGCTATACCGCGCTGGAATTCGACGTTTCAGGGTCCACGGGTGGGCAGGGCGTCCCTGAGCCCTCCAGTATTGTCCTGCTCGCCAGCGGCCTCCTCAGTCTCGGCACCGCCCTGCGACGGAAGTTGCGCTGAAAGGCTCTGAGCAGTGCAGGTAGGGCCACCCCGTGGGGTGGCCTAGGCCGGGGCAAGCCCCGGCCCTACAAGGCTAAAGACCGCCCGCCGGGGCGGTCTTTCTTTTTCGGGGGGGAGCCACCCGCACTGCCGTTGGTTGCGGCTCGGGAAGCATCCCCACGGAGTTGCCCCGCGCTCATTCCGCTGCTGCCGCAACGAGCGGAGGATCTGCGTTGCGCAAGGCGAATAGCCCGGATTTCTCGCCACGGGTCTGGAAGGTCGGGGCTTTACAGGCTGCGGAAAAACCCCTCACACTGTCATCCTGAGGAGGCGAAGCCGACGAAGGACCTCTGTATTTGCTTGAAAATTCAAATACAGGGGTCCTTCGCTACGCTCAGGATGACAGCACGCAAGGGTTTTTCCGCAGCCTGTTTAGCCCCGCCGTTGCAAGGCCTTCCTGACTATTCCTGTGTCCCGAGCCCCGCCCTTCCGGCAACCCCCCCAGATTGGCTCAGGCAGTTCTATCTATGCGCTTGAGGTCGAGCGAGCGGTCGCCGCGCAGGTAGGATTTCAGGATGGCATCCCACTTCCCCTGGGCCGTCAGGATCAGCTCGATGGCCTCGCGCACTGCCCCTCGGCCGCCCGGGCGGCGAGTCCACATATGGACGTGCCGCCGCAGGAACTCGTCACCATCCGCCACGCACACGGCCAGCCCCACCCGTTTAAGCAGAGGCAGGTCCACGATATCGTCGCCGACGTAGCACACTTCCTCGTCCTGCACCTGGGCCGCGTGCCGGATCCGCTCATAGGGCTCGAGCTTCTCCAAGGCGTTCTGTTGCAGGAAATGGATTCCCAGTTCCTTCACGCGGAATTCGATGACGGGCGAGCTGCGCCCGGTAATGATGCCGGTCTTGAGCCGGGCATAATGGGCCAAGCGGATGCCCAGGCCATCCCGGGAGTGGAAGCCCTTGGTTTCGATCATCCCGCGGCCGGGGCGCGGCAGGTAATAGATGTTTCCGTCGGTGAGGACTCCGTCTACGTCCATCAGCAACAGCTTGATTTTCTTGGCGCGTGCCAGCAGCTTTCGGGAGAATTTTGCCATAGGAGTAGTTGTGACTCTCGCAGCAAAGTTTGGAATGCCGCCGGGCGGGTGCGCCCGGGCGGGTTTGTGTCTAGAACATCTGGGTCGTCCACAAATCGTGAATGTGCACAGCGCCCTCGAGCCTGCCTTCGGCATCGACAACCAGCAAGCAGGTGATCTTGCGTCCCTCCATCAGACTGAGCGCCTTGGTGGCCAGCTCTTTGGGGTGGATAGTGACGGGCAGGCGCGTCATGCAATCCTGCGCCGTCAGACTCAAGGCACGGGGCCCTTCGCGCTGCAACACGCGGCGCAAATCGCCATCCGAGATGATTCCCAGCAGCCGGCGGTCAGCCTCGACCACCGCCGCGTGTCCCAAACCCTTCCGGCTCATTTCATAGATGACGTCGGGCACGCTGGTTTCCGGGGCCACGGCGGGCGCCTGCTCGCCCGCGTGCATAATGTTCTCGACGCGCCGCAGCCGCACCCCCAGTCCGCCCCCCGGGTGCAGCGCCGCGTAGTCGTCTTCGTTGAAGCCGCGTTTCTCCAGCACCGCCATCGCCAGCGCATCGCCCATGGCGAGCATGGCGGTCGTGGAGGCCGTGGGGGCCAAGCCCAGTGGGCACGCCTCCTGACGGATGCTCATGTCGATCAGCACGTCGCTGGCCTGTGCCAGCGTGGAGGTAAGGTTCCCCGTCAGAGAAATCAGCGGGATATCCAGGCGCTTGACGGTGTCGAGCAGGCGCAACAACTCCTCCGTCTCGCCGCTGTAGGAGAGCGCCAGCAAAACGTCATGTCGCACCAGCCGTCCCAGGTCACCGTGCAAGGCTTCGGCAGGATGCAGGAAGAAAGAGGGCGTCCCGGTGCTCGACAGCGTGGCGGAAATCTTCTGCCCCACCAGCCCGGACTTCCCCATGCCCGTGACCACCACGCGCCCCCGGCAGCCCATCAGCAGGTCCACGGCGTGCATGAAGCTCTCGTCCAGGCGGGCCACGAGATCGCTCAGCGCCCTGGCTTCGATTTCCAGCACCTTACGAGCAGTTTCCAGGCTCATGGGAACTCAACTCAGAGTAAGCATCTTAGCACAGCCTGGATTCAGCTCAAGGAGAAGCAGGTACTGGTGTCATTTGCGAGACACGGGTGCTCCCAGGTGCAGTCATTCCCGCGAAAGCGGGAATCTACTCCGCACGCCATTGGAAATGCGCCGCCGACGGACTGGATTCCCGCTTTCGCGGGAATGACCAGTGTTTCGGAAGGGATTCCATTCCAAATGACACCAGCACCCAGAAGCACGCTAAGCAGGTCGCGGGGGCTATCCCGCCGGGGTTTCCCGGGAATCGTAAACCGTGATGCGATTGCGGCCGCCGCGCTTGGACTCATAGAGAGCTTTGTCGGAAGCCTGGATCACCTCTTCCAAAGTTTGCCCGTGGTCGGGGAAGGCCGCAATTCCCATGCTCACGGTGATCTGGGGGAGCGGCTTGTCGGTGTTCGACGGCACCACCATCAACATAACCGCCTTGCGGATCCGCTCGGCCACAATTTGGCAGGCCTGGGCGCCGGTGTCGGGCAGAATCACGACGAATTCCTCGCCCCCGTAACGGGCGGCCAGGTTGGTCTCGCGTATGGGGGCCGTGACGGCCTTGGCGAAATGGCGCAGAATCCGGTCGCCGGTTTCATGACCATAGATGTCGTTGAAGGTCTTGAAGTGGTCCAAGTCCATCATGATCAGCCTCACGGGCTTTTCGCGCCGCTTGGCAATAGCAAAGATCTTGCGCGCGTAGTCCTCCAGGAACCGCCGGTTGTAAAGCCCGGTGAGCATATCAATGTTAGCCTGCTGCTTCATGGTCGCGAGCAGGCGCAGGTTGGAAAGTGCCGAGGCCGCCCCGCTCAGATAACTCTCCAGTGGCCGCTCGCGCTCTGGCGTCCAAAGGTCCTTGGCCGCCTCCATCCGCACCGAGCCGATGATGATGCCGCTCGCAATCAGGGGCCCGCAATAGTAGCTCCCCTCCGCAGGAAGGAGGAACTGCGACGGGCAGAGCGGCTCAATCGTCACGTCGTTCACGCGGAAGTGGCGTCCCGTTCTTATGGCTTTGCAGTTGTGCGGCTCCTCGATCACTGGCCAGGCGGCGACCTCCGGGGGAGGGGGCACGAGGAAGGCGGCAGCCTCCAGGAAGTTTTCCGTGGGGTTCAATTTGAAAATGATCACTTGCCGGGGCTGAAAACGCTCCTTGAGGGAATGCAGGACCAGATCGTAGACTTCTCGCTCCGAGGTGCACTGTGTGACCGCTTCCGAAAATCGGTTCAGGGCCGCGATTTCTTCCCGCTCACGTCGCAGGGCAGCGGTCATATTGGAGAAACTGCGGGCAAGAACTCCGAACTCGTTATCGACCATGGGCGGCAAGGTGGGCTGGAAATCTCCCCGGCTCACCTGCTCCGAAGCGTGGATCAATTGCAGGACCGGATACACAATCAGGCGCGTGACCGCGCCCGTCAGGAAGAGCAGGACTCCCCCCAGGAGTCCCGCCAGACCAATTCCCACCACCAGCATGCGGCGGACCACCATCTCCGCTTCCCCCATCTGCTCCGCATTCTTCGCCGCATCTTCTTTCAGCAGTTTCAATACCTGGTCGCGGATCGAGGCCATCCGTTTGGCCCCGTCCCTGCTCACCCCAGGGGCGTCGAGGGTCTCGCCCTGGCGGACTTTCTGAATCGTGGGCAAAGCCCATTCCTTCTGCATCTGGTTGAACTCGGCCCGAATTCTGCCCAGCTCCTGCAGTTGTCCCGGATCCTCTTCCATTTCGCGCAGCCGGATCAGGTCTTCCTGGGCGCCGGCCACGGCCTTATCGTAGGAGTCGAGGAGATCGTTCTGGCCCGTAAAAATGAACGAGCTCACAGCCATCGAAGCCTCTGTGGCGTGCCGCAACAGCGACTCACCGCGGCCCGCGCTTTCCTGGGAGCGCGACGCCGACCTTACCGTGTTGATGGCGCTCCAATACGCGTAGAAGAAGAGCGCCACCGCACAGAGCAAGACGAAAAGAGGGGGCAGGGTTACGAGTAGAATCTGGTCACGGATTTTCAGGTTGCGGATCGTGAAGGCTATGGCCGCTAGCCAAAGGGCTGCTTGGAATCCACCAGGGGATTCTTACTCAGGCAACATAACGCGATTTGGCAGGTTCGTCAAACCCATAGACCCGAGAAATTGCCTCCCACAACTCAACCCTGGGCGCGGCCCCAGGGCGCCATTCCGGCCAGTTTTTGGTGGTGGATCAGTTTGCTGTAGCGGCGCTCTATGAGCGCCGGAATCTATTGAATCAAAAGCCGGCGGTCATAGAACGTCGCTACAGTAAATGGTCGTCACTCGACTTCGCGGATGTCAGTGGGAGCGGAACGGGAAGCCCCCTTCCTGCTGTCGCCTGAGCAGGATGATCCCGCTGAGCGCAATGAGCACCATCATCCCGGTAGCGGGTTCGGGCACGGCCGCATGCCCGACATCGAGCCTCACCCTGTGTATGCTCACCTGGATGTTCTCCTCCATTACGCAGGAGGCTTCACCACTGCAAACATCCACCGGGAACGTCGCCTCACCAAGATTCGCAGTGCCCGAATCGCCCGGCTGCAAAACGTACGAAAACGAGCGAGTCATATAGTTGGCCTCTCCCCAATTTGTGGCGACATCCTGCGGTGGGACAAACATGTTGACGTTGCTACTTACCGAGGCATCGATTCCTGTACCAACATACCACGGACCGGAGTTGTCGAACGCCACGCCCATGGCGCTAACGGAGTTGCCGTATAAGTTGACCCCGCCTCCGTCCACACTCGAAAAACCCCACGAGTGGCCGGAGATGGTTGCTGTTCCGTCCATGTCGAAGATTTCAGTGGGAAAATCATCCTGGAAGAATGGAAAGGCAAGCGTAGCGCTCTGCCCGGTGAGGTCAGTTCCCTGGGTCCCGAACAAACCAAGATCATCCGTACCGCTGGTGACGGTTCCGTAGAAAGTAAGGGTCACAGAACAACCCCGATAGGGATTGCATGGTTCGACGTTGTCGGCTGAAGCCGTCCCGCTGGAAAGGGCGACAGCCAGCGCGACGAAAATCAACGCTTGTACTCTGCCCATCGCGGACCTCCAAATCGGAGATATCTTCTCTTACCGTTTTCAGGAAGTTATATACAATGATTCTACCGGACGCTCTTCAGTTGTCAAGATCTTAGTCAATATCCTAGTCAAACCCATAGGCCCGAGAAATTGCCTCCCACAACTCAACCCTGTGGGCGGCCCCAGGGCGCCATACCGGCCAGTTCTCCGCTAAGGCACACCCTGCCATGCCGGTTAACCAGGCAGCATCTGAGCAGGGTTCAACAGGCTGCGGAAAAACCCCTCACACTGTCATCCTGAGGAGGCGAAGCCGACGAAGGACCTCTGTATTTGCTTGAAAATTCAAATACAGGGGTCCTTCGCTTCGCTCAGGATGACAGCATCGGAGCGTTTTCCCGCAGCCTGTCAAAGCCCCGACTGGCCGCAGATGGTTTGTTCACTTCGAGCGGTGCCCCCCGATTCGGAAACTGCTATACTCCACGGCGCGACGCCCATGAAAAAAGCAATCCGGCTGCTTGATTCTGGTGGGAGGATGCCCGTTGACTCCAGCCTCCCGGGATGGACCTGGACTCTTCCCTCTTGGAGTGCCATCCTCACGGCACTGGCTCTGTTGCTGGCAGGCTCCTTAGGTTTCTGCCGCTCTCCCCTCCAAAACCACGACCCGCAGGCCGAGATCCCCTCTGACCTCGAGGGCATCAAGGTCTATCATCTGCCCGAAAAGGCCTCGGGGAAAATGCAGGGAAACCTTGCGGTACTGCGCAGCGTGGCCTACCAGGAGATCGACCTCGACCACCTGGCGCTGAACCTGTTCGTGCGCATGAACCCGGTTGACCGGCCCGCCACGGTCCGCAAGATGTACTTTCAGGACTTGCACGCCAACGGCATCCCCGTCCACATCGACGCCTACGACACCGAGTTCCGGCTGTCGCGGCAAGCCGCGGTGGATTTGCCGTCGCCGCTGCGCCTCTCTTTCGTGTTCGCGGAGCTCGACTCACTCGCGCCTGTCCGCCAACTGGTGAGCCAGGACGTGCTGCACCTCACGGGGCAAATCTTCATTCTCGTCCAGTTGAACACTCTGGAAGCGGCTGTGATGAGGGCGCGGCAAATGGTCCTGCCGGTGAGCCTGGACCAAAGCATTCCGATGCACATGTTCGCGGACGAGCCCATGATCCAGGCGGCGGCTTTGAAATTGCTCGATACCCTATCCGCTCCTTACACGTTTGCCGCGACTGCCCTGGCCAAGAAACGCCAGGAGAAGCTGAGTACCAACCATACCCTCGCTGCCGCCGCGGCGGGAAAGGTGTTTCTGATCTACTGCGGCTATTCCCTGCGCAACCCACGGACCCATGAAGTGCAGCGCTACATACAGTCCGGGACGGGTTTCCTGATTGACGCGCAGGGAACTCTCCTGACCGCCAAACGCGTGGTCCAACCCTGGAAGTTCGACCCCCAGGTCGCGTTTCTCCTCGCTCACTCCGGCTTTGAGCTGGAGCCCAAAACCTATCGCCTGGCGGCGTGGCCGGTGGGAGGGCGGGTGTTGACCGCGACGGGTGAGCTGGATGTGGGGAGCGCACTGAGCACGGAACGGCACACCCTGGAGGTATGGAAGGCGCCCCCGGATCGCATGGAGATGCAACCGTACGACAGCGGCGCTGGCGCCCAGGAAATGATCCCTGCGCACGTGGAAGGTGCGGATGATCTGGCGTTGCTCAAGCTCGTTGGCCAAGCGGCCGCCACGACGCCGCTCCTCCCTGCCGACCCGGGCTTGGCCCCGACCTCCGCGACCTTGCTGGGCTTTCCTTTTGGCACAGATCAAGCGCAGGCCCTGCTGCAACAGGCCAGCGTCAATCTCAACTGGCAGGCAAATGCCGCGACACCCGGCCTGGGACGGCTGACCCGGACGCTGAATCCAGGTGAGTCAGGCGGCCCCATGGTCACGCCCGACGGCAAGGTGGTCGCCGTTTGCGTGGGGCCCCATGCTTGTGTCGCGATGGCCACGGCACTCCGGTCACTCGAGGGCGCCTCACCTCTAGCCATGCCGTCCGCTTCGGGCGGCACGAAGGAAGTGATGGTCCGGTTTGAATCTGAGCGCCGCGAGTTGCTGGTCCTCGGTCTGGAGGAAATTGACGAGTCCCTGGGAATGCCCAAGCATGACCTGCCGCCGGAAGGAGTCTGGCAGACGGTGACTCCCGGGGGAACGTTCTACACCTCGGACGATGCCCGCTTGAAGCTCCTCGCCTCCGGCAACCGGCTCCCGGCGGCGGCGATAGTTACCTGGCATCAACGCGCCACACTTGACTCGCCCTGGCAGGTCCTGGGACACGGGCAGGAGTTAACCTTCAAGGTTGCCGCCCATCCGGGGCTCCTGCTGCTTCGAGCCGAAGTGGCGACGGGTGAGGCACACGTCTCCAGCGCGCCGGTGCAGTTTGAGATCAAGCGGCGCCTTTGTCCGAGGCTTTATGCAACCGTGCTGGACGATATCGCCCTGGGGGTGGCGACGTTTCGTGAGGCAAAGGCGACCACGCACACCTACAAGGAAGTCTGGGCGGCCAACGCCAACCTGCCCCAACAAATCGTCCTGCTGCCTGACCCCGACGATCCCCAGAAGCGGCCGTATCAGCTTGCGGACGGCGATGTGGTGCTGCGGACGGGCGGGCCGTTGGGTTACGTGCAGCGCGCCATCAGTTCACCGGAAAGCCCCCAGAACCACTCTGGAATTATTAAGGTTGAGCACTATAACGAGAAGAGTGTCTATATGGTGAACGAGATCGGCTGGGGCTATGAGTACACGCCGCTCACCCCCGCCGACGCCGAGGCCTATCAGCAGATGAAGTCCCTGCCCGGACGGCCCGAGTCTTTCATGGAAGGGGCCAACGTGGGGACGTTGGAGGTGTATCGTCCCGTGGGGATGGTCCAGAGCGGCGAGGGCGGAACAACCTCGTGGCAGCCCTATCCCATCGGGCAGGTGGCCGCGGCGCGCGCGATTGCCAACGGGGCGAAAGCTCAGCTCGGTTATGATTTCCTCTTTATGGAGTCTTCCCCGGCTGCTGACCAGCCTCCCTTCCAGGACCTCTATTACTGCCATGAGTTCACGCGGGAAGCTTTCGGGCGCAAGATGACCAAGCCGGCTCCCATCCCCTTCCTGCAGAAACTTTGGGAAGCAGGGCGTGTCTGCGATCAGGAGATGGCGGCGGCGAACGCGGAGGGCGCGGGGGGCGACCCGGCAGCGCTGGCGGAGATTCTCTCAGCGATTGATGTGGATCACATCAGCTTCGATCCCGACCCCGCGAAGAACGAGGCGGCCCGGCACGGGTTCCACGAGCTTATCAGCTCCTTGCAGCGTTTTCTGAGCGGCGAACCCTTCGAGCAAATCGTGGCCTCGAAGATCGGCGACCAATTGCAGCCGGGAGCGCTCCTCGGCTTGGCCAACGCTCTGCTCAGAGGAAATTCGCCCGTGGGAGGAGCGCTGCCGAATCTCCAGAAAATCCTGAGCAATACCTCGAACGAGGATCTGGCGAAGCTCAGCGGAATGACCGGAAGGTATGCGCCTTTGCTGGCGGCGGCATTTCAACCTGCCGTGCAGGCCTGGATCGCGGGCGGTCGAATGGGCGCGGCGAAGCTCATCACCAACGAGGTTCTCGAGGACCTGGGAAATGCCATCGACGCCAAGTCCCTGCTCGCTGGGGGAGAGGCCATGGGAGCGAATGGCGAGGCGGTGCGCGTTACCTTCAAGCGCATCAGCGCGAATGCGCCGTGATCCGCCAACCCCGGCCGGCATCGCGGCTAGTTGGCAGGGACCGCCCGTTGCTGTGCCCAGGCGCGTAAGGCTTCGATTTTTTCCTTCATGGTGACTGACAGCGGGTAGGTGGAGCGCAATTCCCCGAGGAGCATGTCCAAGGTGAGAGGGCCTTTCTGGTCAAAGGCGGAGTAGAGCGCGGACTTCACCGCCTGCTCAATTTCCGCCCCGCTGAAACCGGCGCTCGCCTCAGCAAGCTGCGGGAGGCTGAATTTCGCGGGGTCCTGCTGGTGCCGGGTCAGGTGAATCGAGAAAATCCTCTGGCGCTCTTCCGAATCCGGCAGGTCCACAAAGAACAGCTCATCGAAACGCCCCTTGCGCAGAAACTCCGGGGGAAGCGAGGAAATATCGTTCGAGGTCGCAACGATAAAAACCGGTGACGTTTTTTCCTGCATCCAGGTCAGGAACGCACCGAAGAGGCGCATCGAGAGGCCGCCATCCGCATCGGAGCGGAGAGCCGCGCTGGGGAACATCTTCTCGATTTCGTCAATCCAGAGCACCGCCGGCGCCACCGCTTCCGCCACCTGGAGCGATTTCCGCAAGTTCTTTTCCGATTCCCCAATGAACTTGTCGAGAAGGGCGCTGGTATCAAACTTGAGCAGGGCCAGGTTCCACTCCCGCGCCACGGCTTTGGCGCAGAGGCTCTTGCCGCAGCCCTGGACGCCGAAAATCAGGATGCCCTTGGGCGGATCGAGCCCGAACCGGCTCGCCTCCGGCGAAAGCGCCGCCCGGCGCTTCTCCAGCCACGCCTTCAGGCGGGTCAGCCCTCCGATCGACCCCAGACCGGATTCCGGCTTTAAGAATTCAATGACCCCGTGATCTTTGACCAGCTTGCTCTTCGCCTCATGCACCAATTCGAGGGTGCCCATATCGAGACTGTTTTTCTCCAGGATGGACTGCGTGAGAATGCGTTGCGCCTCGTCCAGGGTGAGGCCGCGCAGGCTGCGCACCAGGGCCGGCATCTGCTCGGGAGGCAGAGTGTTCTTCAGGTGATATTTGGCCAGTAATTCCCGCACCGTCGCGCCCGCCAGTTGATTCAGCTCCGCTTCGATGGGTAAGCCCAAAGAGAAGCGCGCCGCATCTTTCTCCAACTCCACAGGAATACTCACCACCGGCGCAGTGATAACTATGGCGCGCCGTGCGCGGCGGAATCCCTGCGCCAGGTCGCGCAGTTTCCGGACAATCAGATCCTGATCCAGGTACTTGTGGAAGTCCTTGAGCAGGAAAAGTCCGTCGCCCGCGAGGCTCTCAATCGTCGCCAGGGCCTGGGCAGGCTCATGCGTGTTGTAGATCGGGGCGCCGCCGGCCCGCGCGATTCCCGTGGTGACCGCCCACTCGAAGAAAGAAATCCCCAAGTCCTCTGCCACCCCCTCGAGGATGGCGGCGGCCCGGGTTTCTTCCCAGGTATCAACATAGATGATGGGATATGCGGAGTTCACCAGCAGGGCGAGTTCTCGGCGGGGATCTTGATCCGGCATGCGTGGGCCGTGATTCCTCAGCAGGGGGTTGCAAGCGTAGCTAGTAGCGCAGACCTGTTTTGGAGGTCTGCGGTTCGTCCCTAATTGACGACAAAAAAGCCGCGGACCTAAACGACAGGTCCGCGCTCCCTGCCGCTACAGCTTCCGAACGAAGGACCCGAGGTTGCGCAGCCGCTCGACGAGCGGGGAAAAGCGCCGCAGATGGAGAGCGTTCGCCCCGTCGGAAAGCGCCCGCTCGGGATGATCATGAACTTCCATGAAGACGCCATCCGCTCCCGCCGCGACGCCCGCGCGGGCCAGGGGCTCAATGAACTGGGGCTGGCCACCGCTCCGCTTCCCCTCTCCGCCGGGGAGCTGGAGCGAGTGGGTGACGTCGAGGATAACGGGAACTTCAAACTCTCTCATGACCGCCAAGCCCCGCATGTCCACCACCAGGTTGTTGTACCCGAAACTCGTGCCGCGCTCCGTCACCAGAATGCGGTCATTGCCGGTGCTGCGGATTTTCTCGATGGCGTGGAGCATGTCCCAGGGCGAAAGGAACTGACCCTTCTTGATGTTCACCGCGGCGCCCGAGCGGCCGGCAGCGAGCAGTAGATCGGTCTGCCGCGAGAGGAAGGCGGGAATCTGCAGGATGTCGCAGACCGCGGCCGCCGCTTCCACCTGCCCCACTTCGTGAATGTCGGTAAGGATGGGAACGCCCAACTCCTGCTTGATCCGCGCCAGGATTTCAAGCCCGCGCGCGAGTCCAGGCCCCCGATAAGAATCAAGAGAAGTGCGGTTGGCTTTGTCGTAGGATGCCTTAAAGATATAAGGGACGTGCAACTCACGCGCGGCGGCGCACAAGCGCTGCGCCATTTTGAGCGCATGACGTTCGCTTTCGATGACACAGGGGCCGGCAATCACGGCGAGCGGTCGCCCCACTCCGAGCTCGAGCTTGCCGACCCGTACCACCCGGCTCATGGCCTTATTCTCGCAGAATTAGGATGCTTTGGCGCGGGGAGATTTGGATGCCGACCGAGACAGGCTGCGGAAAAACTCGTAGGAGCTGTCATTCTGAGCGAAGCGAAGAACCTCTGCATTTGTAGAATCAGGGCAATGCAGAGGTCCTTCGTCGCCTGCGGCTCCTCAGGATGACAGTTTTGGCGGTTTATGCGCAACCTGTTCAGCCCCGCCCTTCCCTTCCCGCGGTCAGAAATCCGGGTTCGAATCCCCCCGTCGCCAAACTACTTCTTCATGGGAAGCCGGAGGTCAATCGACATGGGGATCCGGATCGCCACGGGCTTCCCGTCTTTCATGGCCGGCTCGAATTTCCAACCCTTCACGGCTTCAATCGTGGCTTCCTCCACGCCGTACTGTAACAGGTGGGTGAAAGCGACGACGGCCGCTCTGCCTTGGTCGTCCACATACACCACAAAGCTCTCCTGGCCGGCCTGCCCCACCAATTCGGCCTCCCGCGGCAGGGGGGGTAAAGGCTTCGAGACCGGCTTCGGCGCGGTGCCCGTAAAGCCATGCCCGGTGATCGGATCAACATCCACCTCGACCGGGACCTTCTGAATGAAAGTGGCGATAGGTTGGGGAGCCGAGCTCAGCACGGACTCTTGCTCCCCCAGGCAAACCTTCCTCAGGCGCTGGACGATCTCGGCTGCCGCAACGTTCTCCTGGCCCGTCCGGAAAACGATATCCGTGCCCTCCGGATAATCTTTGCCTTTCCCTTTCAGGGCAGCCGTCGCAGGGAAATAATGGAGTTGCCCATCGTCCTTAATGTTAGCCCAGAGTTTGACGCACTTGAAGGTCACGTGTTCTTTGCGGAACTCGATGTCCTTCACCTGCGCGGCTCCGTCCACAGACCAGAAGCCGGGCTGCAAATCACCTTTCACCGCGCCATCTTCCTGGACGTCATACTGGCTTACCATACGCGCGCACTTGCGGAATACCAGGACCTTCCCAACGTATTGGGAACGCAAAGATTGTTGGTCCGCTTCGGAAACCGCAGCACGCAGCGTCGCCGCCGCAGCACTCAGCAAGAGGACAGCCGTGACGGCGAGGAACAACAGGGATGATTTCTTCATTCGATTCTCCTTCATGTTCGATATGCAAAGTCTTCGGAACCTTCGAGAATCCCGGGCGTCTCTCCGGGCACGCCGGTCGAACCCGGGGGGATCCCCTTCCGGCCGTCGGTGAGAACGAACAGGGTGGATTTCCAGGGCCAGGCAGTCAGCAGGACGGCAGCGACCGCCCCGGCGAAATTTCCTACGAATTCGAGGCGCCAGCCTCCTTGGCCGCCGTCACCCCGCCCGCTACCGCATCACTGGCAGCGAGCCTCTGGGCCGGCTCCCTTTGTGCGGTCTCGTGTGCCGTGCCCCTCCGCCGCAGCCGATACTCGTAAGCCGCGCTGATGAATGCCTTGAAGAGGGGGTGGGGCTCCAGGGGCCGGGACTTGAATTCCGGATGGAACTGGCAACCCAAGAACCAGGGATGGTCGCGGATCTCCACGACCTCCACGTAGGTCCCGTCGGGAGTCACCGCCGTCAAATCCATTCCGTGCGCCACCAGCGATTCCTCGTACTCCCGGTTGAATTCATAGCGGTGGCGGTGGCGTTCGGAGATTTCCAGAGTGCCGTAAGCCTGGTGAGCGAACGAGCCAGGCTTCAGGCGCGCGGTCCACGCGCCCAGGCGCATCGTGCCGCCCAGTTCGTCGATCCCCCGCAATTCGCGCAGCTTGTAAATCACCCGATGCGGGGTGGAAGGGTCAAACTCCGAACTGTCGGCCCCTTCCAGGCCACAGACATTGCGCGCGGATTCGATCACCGCGCACTGCATCCCCAGGCAGATCCCAAAGTAGGGCACTTTGCGCGTGCGGGCATATTCAACCCCCTTCAGCATTCCCAGGATGCCGCGCCGGCCGAAACCTCCCGGCACCAGGATGCCGTCCAGGTCGCGCAACTGCTCCTCGCAGGCGCCTCCTTCCAAGCCCTCGGCCTCCACCCAGGCCAGGTTCACCTTCACCTGATGGGCAATCCCGCCGTGGAACAAGGCTTCGTTCAGGCTCTTGTAGGAATCCTGATAGCCCACGTACTTGCCGACGATCCCGATGGTGACCTCGTCCCGGGGATGCCGGATCTTCTCCACCAGGTCGATCCAGGGCTGCATGTTGCGGTCGGCCGTCTCGAGCTTCAAGCAGCGTAG
The DNA here is from genome assembly GCA_963722555.1 of uncultured Acidobacteriota bacterium. GTDB lineage: Bacteria > Acidobacteriota > Terriglobia > UBA7540 > UBA7540 > Bog-366. The sequence goes on along the minus strand of CAVRNQ010000007.1, from coordinate 2,329,625 downwards.
AATCTGGGTGTCCAGGCCTTCATGCCCAAGCACCAGCGGCACTTCATAGATGTTCTCCACATCTTTCGCCGTGATGACGGCTTCTTCCGGGACGCTGCAGAACAAGGCAATCTTGGCTTTGATCTCCTGCGAAAGGAAATGGTCCGTTCGGCACAGCAGGATGTCGGGCTGGATGCCGATTTCGCGCAACTCCTTCACGGAATGCTGCGTGGGCTTGGTCTTGAGCTCGCCGGAAGTCCCGATGTAAGGGACCAGCGTCAGATGCACAAACACCACGTTCTCACGCCCCTGTTCCAAACGCATCTGCCGGATGGCTTCCAGAAACGGCAGCGATTCGATGTCGCCGACGGTGCCGCCCACTTCCACGATCACCACGTCCACATCGTTCGAAACCTTGCGAATGGCGCCCTTGATTTCATTGGTCACGTGCGGAATCACCTGCACCGTCTTACCCAGGTAATCGCCGCGCCGCTCTTTGGAAATGATCGTTTCGTAGATGCGGCCCGCGGTGCAGTTGTTGTCGCGCAGCATACGCGTGTGCGTAAAGCGCTCATAATGCCCCAGGTCGAGATCGGTCTCTGCCCCGTCATCGGTAACAAAGACTTCCCCGTGCTGGAACGGGCTCATGGTGCCGGGGTCGACATTCAGGTAAGGATCAAACTTCAGCAGCGTGACCTTCAGCCCGCGTGCCTCGAGCAAGGCCCCGGTGGACGCGGAAGCCAGCCCCTTCCCGAGCGAACTGACCACACCGCCAGTGACAAAGATATATTTGGCACCCATACGCCTCCCCATAGGTTGCTTGCGGATTGGTGGTCCGGTAGCAAGGTTTGATGTGCGGCTCGCGGGCGCGCAGCCCAGCTTGCTGCAAACTTTTGCCGGTACCGAAAGAGTGATCGAACGGAAGGAATCGGTACGGATAATTATCCGTCACCCCTCTTTCCCTGTCAATGGCAAATTCCCCGGTTCTTCCTCCGCGCCGCCGGCTGCAATCTCATGGAAGCTCACCGTTCTCCTGCCAAAGCCCGGGGCTTCGCCCCGCCTCGCGCCACACCGGACAAGGAAATGTGCTAAGATAATTTCAGGAATGATAGCGGGATGTTGAATAGGGCTCGTCATGCTGCGGACCGTAAATCGGTCCTTTTTCGACAGGGCTGCTACAATGAGAGCTCTTTCTCTGCGCGAGGTTTCCCGACTGGGGCTCGTGGCGATTGCCCTGGTGAGTCTCGTGGGGACGCGGGGCAGGTGTGCCGGGGAGGATGAGAAAGCCAACTCCGTCCCCCCGCCCATCGCACAGGAAGGGGGGCGCGTCACGGTCCGGCAGCCTCCCATCCATGTTGCCCCTTTGCAAGTTGACGTGAACATGGTTGTGGTCAACGTCACGGTCACCGACCCCTACGACCGCATCGTGACCGGCCTCGACGAGGAAAACTTCCAGGTGTTTGACGAAAAGGTGGAACAAAAAATCGCGGCCTTTTCCACCGAGGATGCTCCCATTTCCGTCGGCCTGATCTTTGACAGCAGCGGCTCCATGGGGGACAAAATTCAGAAGTCCAAGGAAGCAGCCCTACAGTTTTTCAAAACATCCAACCCTCAGGATGAGTTTATGCTCATCAGCTTCGCCGATCGGCCAGACCTGATCACAGGGTTCACCGCGAAGTTTGAGAATCTGCAAGACCGGTTGTTGTTTGTAAAATCGGGAGGGAAGACCGCGCTTCTGGACGCGATTTATCTGGGCTTGAGCGAGATGAAGAAGGCCACCACCAACCGCCGTGCGCTCCTGGTCATTTCCGACGGTGGTGACAACCACAGCCGTTACACGGAGAATGACATCAAGCGCGCCGTGAAAGAGTCCGACGTGCAGATCTATGCCGTCGGGATTTTTGAGCCGGTCGCCTCCCGGGGTCGCACGACGGAGGAAGCCGGCGGTCCCGCCTTGCTTGCCGAACTCTCGGAAGTATCGGGCGGCCGCCTGTTCAGTGTGGAAGACGCCAATGAACTGCCTGACATCGCGGAGAAGATCTCCATCGAACTGCGCAACCAATACGTGCTGGGCTATAAGCCCTCGAACCTGATTCGCGACGGCCACTGGCGGCGCATCAAGGTCAAGCTGAACCCGCCCAAAGGCTTGCCCCCTCTCCAGGTTTACGCTCGAACTGGGTACTATGCACCGACACAATAAAACTCACGGCCGAACCCCACTCCTCGGGAGGGGACTCCTCGCCGTCCTGCTCTGCTCACCCTTCGCCCTGGCTGCGCAAGCGCCTCAGCCGGCTACCCCCGGCACCCCGCAGGCTCAAAAAAAGGGCAAAGAATACACCATTAACGTGGACGTCAACCTGGTCGTCCTGCACGCCACGGTGCTCGACAAGAAAGGGCGCATGGTGAATGACCTCGGCCAGACTGACTTCCGCGTCGTGGAGGACGGCATTGCGCAGAAGCTCTCCGTCTTCAGCCACGCCGATATTCCCGTCACCATGGGCATCGTCATCGACGACAGCGGCAGCATGAAGGAGAAACGCGAGTCCGTCAACGCCTCCGCGGTCACCTTTGTCAAAACCTCCAATCCCTCGGACCAGGTCTTCGTGGTGAACTTCAATGATGTGTATTACCTCGACACACCCGGTGACTTTGCAAGTAATATTGAAGACTTGAAGTCCGCGCTCGACAAGATCGATTCGCGCGGGGGCACGGCGCTGTACGACGCCGTTTATGCTTCCATCGACCACTTGAAACTCGGTAACCGCGACAAGAAGGTTCTCCTCGTCATCACCGACGGAGAGGACAACGCCAGCCGCTACACCTTCGACGAGCTGATGGCCCGCGCCCAGAAATCCAACGCGGTCGTCTACACCATCGGACTGCTCGGCTCCGAGGAACCAGGGGGCCTGTTCAAGATTCACGGCGGCGAAGCGCACCGCGCCGCCAAAGTCCTCGAGAAAATCGCCGAGGCGACGGGCGGAGTACCCTACTTCCCCAAGTCACTCGACGAGGTCGAGAGCACCTGCCGTCAGATCGCCCGCGACATTCGTAACCAGTACACACTCGCCTACTACCCTACCAACGCCAAGAAGGACGGCACGTTCCGCAATGTCCGCGTGGAGGCCTTCCTGCCCACCAGCAAGGCCAAGCTGGTGGTTCGCACCCGCCCCGGTTACTATGCGCCAAAGTCGGAAACCCCTTCCTCCCCTGCCCCGAGTCAATGACCGGGCGCACGGCCGTCCTGGCCGCGCTAGCCCCAATACTGTTCACATAAGCTTTGTCGAGGAGACTGTTCCCTGTTCGACCCTGGAACCCCCTCACCCCCGCCCCTCTCCCCCAAGGGGGCGAGGGGGGGGCAGTAATTTGAATTTACTGCCCTCGCCCCCTTGGGGGAGAGGGTGGACCGCAACCGGCGCTTTCACCAGCCGGGGCGGGCCGGGTGAGGGGGTCACCCAGGGGCGTTCCAGCGTGGTGAGAAATTCGTGCCAGAAAAGCTGCCCGCCAAGCCGATCAGGAAAAGCTTGTTCCGGGTCGTCCGGTTTCAGGCGGGAGGCCCGGGCCCAGAAACGAGGCTTGGGCGTTGACGGCGCCGGGTTCTTTTCGCCGGGGGCTCCGCGTGTAACTGCCGTCCGGCTGCAAATAGCGCACCTTCGCTTCGTCCGCCAGGTACACATCGAGGATGTCTTTCAGGCGCCGGACCAGCCGGGCGCTCTCGATCGGGAAGATAATTTCCACCCGGTGGCTCAAGTTGCGGCGCATCAGGTCGGCGCTGCCCAGGTAGACCTCCTCCGCCCCACCGTTCCGGAAGTAGTAGATGCGGCTGTGTTCGAGGAACCGTCCTACAATACTGTGCACGCGAATATTCTCACTCACCCCCGGTGTGCCCGGCCGCAAGCAACAAATGCCACGCACGAGCAGGTCAACCTTTACACCGGCCTGCGAGGCCTGATAGAGCAGACGGATCATGGCGGGATCTTCGAGCGCATTCACCTTGAATATCAGGTGTCCGCCGCGCCCGCTTTTCTGGTGCTCCATTTCGCGCTGCATAAGCTCGACGAGCCTTTTGCGCATGTTCACGGAGGCCACCAGGAGCTTCTGAGGCTCCTGCCGGGCGGCATAGCCCGTGAGCGCGTTGAAAAAGTGCGTGGCGTCGGCCGCGATCTGCTCGTGGCAGGTCAGCAAGCCGAGGTCGGTATAGACGCGCGCGGTTACGGTATTGTAGTTGCCGGTCCCCAGGTGCACGTAGCGGCGAATGGCCCCGCCCTCTCGCCGCACGATCAGAGCGATTTTGCTGTGGACCTTCATTCCCACCAGTCCGTAGACCACGTGTACGCCCGCATCCTCGAGCTTCCGGGCCCACTCAATATTACTCTCCTCATCGAAGCGGGCTTTAAGCTCCATGAGCACCGCCACCTGTTTCCCGTTCTCGACGGCCTCCAGCAGAGCGGCCACCACCGGCGAGTTTCTCCCCACCCGGTAGAGGGTCATCTTGATCGCCAGCACATCCGGATCGCGCGCGGCCTGGCGCAGGAATTCCACCACCGGTTGGATGGAATCGTAGGGATGGTGCAGCAGGAAATCCTCCTGCCGGATCAGGCTGAAGAGATCTCCCTGACAATCTGAGCCGAGGCTCGCGGGAAGCATCGGCGCAAAAGGTTTGTCCTTTAGATCGGGCCGGTCCAGCGCATAGAGTTCCATGAACCGGGTGAATCCCAGCGGTCCGTCAACCCGCTCGACGTCCTGGGGAGCAATCTCGATTTGGCTGGTCAGGATGCCCAGGGTCTCGTCCGGCATGTCATGCGCAATCTGCAGCCGCACCGCGGACAGGAAGCGGCGCTCCTGCATGGCATCCTCGATCGTTTCGAGCAGGTCGTCACTCTCCAACTCCTGGATGGCCACGTCAGCGTCGCGGGTGACGCGAAACGGGTACGACGCCACAATCTCCAGACCGGGGAACAACAGGCCCAGGTTGGACGCGATGAGCTGCTCGAGCCAGATGAACTTGAATTCTTTCGGGCCGGAGCTTGCGGAGGGGCGATCTCGGGAGGCCCCCTGCACGGCAACCAACTGGGGCAACGTGTCCGGAACTTTGATGCGCGCGAAGTGCTCCTGCCCTGCCTCGTCACGCACCACCACCGCGAGGTTCAGGCTCAGGTTCGAAATGTGCGGAAAAGGGCGGCCGGGGTCAAAGGCCAGGGGGGTCAGTACGGGGAACACATTTTCGAAGAAATACGCATCGACCGCGGCACGCTCATCGGGGTTGAGCGCGGACTGCTCGGCAACTCGTATCCCTTGCTGCTCCAGGGCCGGCTGGATATCCCGGCGCCAAAGGTCCTGGGCCTGCTTCGCGATCTCCCGCACCTTGTCCCGGATCAGTTGGATCTGGAGCGCCGCGGGCCGGCCATCGATCGAGGCCTCCGCGCTGCCACTCGCCACCTGCTGCATCAGCCCGGCCACTCGCACCATGAAGAACTCATCCAGATTCGAGCCAAGGATAGCAAGAAACTTCACCCGCTCGAGCAACGGGTTATCCGGGTCCGCAGCTTCCTCGAGCACCCGGCCCTGGAATTCCAGCAGGCTCAACTCGCGGTTGAAGTAATGTTCGGGACCTTTAAGCGCCGCGTGATCCTGGCTTTCGATCGCAGTGTCCGGCGCGGGGGGAGGATCCATCTTGGCTCCGTTTTGCTTCGCGCGTGGGTGGGATGTTCTGGTTGCCATGAATTACTCATCCTTGTCTGTCTTAACAAACCATACATATTCTACATCGATTTATTGCCGCCTGAGTTAAGGCCTCAATGGAGCGGCGAGCTAGAATTAGTTATTACTAACCTTCATCGCGAATTGCATTACGCGAGTGCTAAAAAAAGGGTGGGTAGCGCGGACCTGTCGTTGTTGAGGTCGCGGCTTTTCCTAGACAAGAATCGCTGGCTGGCGCAGAGCGGAGCTCTGCGATCTGTAGACGCAAATCAAACGCGGGTGGCGCAGACTGTGCCCTTGTTGCCCCCGCCCCTCCGCGTCCTACGGGTAGCTGTGGGTTCGTACCCGCGTACCCAAGGCCGCATACATCGCGGAAGGCGCGACGTATGCGCCACCCGCGTGTTGGCCGATCTGGCCCAGACCCCCACCACCTTAAGCCAGCCCTCCCGGCCGGCTTTTGGTATTATTGGCCACTTCAACCGTTAGATAATCTTTGCCGTTCCAAGGTCCTGATTTTCATAAGATTTTTATTGTCGTGGCGGTTTAATGACAAAAGCTACATTCACGTGGGCTGAGCCATATTCGATATAAAGCCGTATTTTTACCGGCTCTTTAAACATTGGCTCACCTATAAATTCTGGAATCCACAAAGAATGATCAGGACGAATAGAATTCAGAAGACACTGATATTCAAATGTTACCCACTTCCCAGCGGCAGAATCTGGATCGGGATCGGAAGATGGCCTCCAGACACTAGAGTTCCCCCATTGCTTGATTGGACTTGAAAAACTTAAATATGCTTTATCCGCCTGTAGTTCGCTAGTACCTATGTTTTTTGCCGTTATTCCGCTAACGTCAAATCCCGATCCAAATGGGAAGGATTCCACAAACATTCCGCATTTTCCAATTGTGAAAGATTCAGCCAATTCTATTTGTTGCCCTTCTTTGATCTTATTGCCGCAATAATAAGGCACGAATTTTTCCCTTGGCCATATCAAACACGCAACTACACCTATAAGAACCCAGATAAGCAGGGGTAGTATGATTCTCTTTTTTAACACCTCCGGCCACCTAAAATAACGCGCTGCAAGTGTGAAGCAGATTCCAGCAAATACGAGAAGAAGCTCGCGGCTCCAGACGATTGACAGCATCAGCGATGCGACAAGGGCTATCATTGAGGCACCCCCAAGTGATAACCAAAGGACACCCAATTGACGCCGTGCTGGCTCAACCTTCGACATGGCCGCCATTGTTCCACCCGCCAACGTCTTGAGTCAATGGAATGATCTTGGCGGTTGGCTTTTTTGCACCCCGTCCAAGAAAATGCATAAACTCCTATCCCTATTAGGAAACCAGTAGAAAATAGCCAGCAACGCAGAATTAGCGCAGTACCCGGCGCCTCTGCGGTGGAGACAGCCACTCTTACACAGCTTCTGTCGCCCGGGGCCACAATCACGCACGTTTTCGTAGGGGCGGTTCGCGAACCGCCCCTACTCGATGCCGCGCTGCGGTTGTGCGACCCCCCCCTGCCCCCTCCTGAACCAGGAGGGGAATAGGCAAGCGCCGGAGTTCCGCCCCACTTTTTCTGGAGCGCCGGCACGCATTCGGACAATTAGGCATTTCCCTAGAAAATACTGCCTGCCCGTAGGCGACTCAGGTAATAACGGTCTTGACAAGCATCGGGTGCGGTGCTAGCCTGCAGGGGTAAGTCCTGCGGCCGAACAGGGCTCGGTGCCGAGGGTCAATTTGGAAAGAATACGCTATCGGGGCTCGGGCTGAGAGGCGCGTCCCGATCAATTGATCACCCGAGAATCTCGCCACGCTGATGGCTCCCAACAACGAAAACGCGCTGCCTATGCAAAGAATGGGAGATTCCAACTTTCGCCAAGTTCCCCGCCTGACGAGTCTGCTCATGAGGAGGAAATGGCACGAGCTTCAGATGGAGGTTTTCGAAGAGGCTGCGGTTTGAAAGGTAGTGGGTCAGTTTGATGCTGTAGCGGCGAGTTTACCTCGCCAAATGGCGGCGTAAAGCCGCCTCTACATCTGGTTTACCCACTGAGGTTTTCCAAGATGTACCAGAAACAAAAGGGGTTAGCGATGGAGAGCAAAAACCTTGCTAAATCTATGTCATTGAAATAAAAAGAGTTAGTTGATTCTGCTACAGCGGGGGTGGTGAAAAAAAGGGGGCCCCAAGATGAAGGTAAGTTCCATTATGTTGTTGAAAACAAATATAGAAAAGATGTCAGTTTTCAGGCTTTCCATGATGTTATTGAAACAAATAGAGTTATAGTCTTCTTTCCATGATGTTGATGAAAAGAAAAGGAGTTATTGAAAATGCAGGGGAGGAGGAAAGCAAGCATGGCGCGGACCTGTCTGGAAGGACCGCGGCTTTTGGCGTCCGCCACGCTCGCTGTGACCGCCAGGCGATTTGACCCCTCACCCCCGGCGCTCGGGGCCCCCCGCCCGCTCCGGCTGGCGAAAGCGCCGGCAGCGGGCCACCCTCACCCCTGGGGAGAGGGCTGAGGACTTCGTGAAACCGCGAGCCGGTAGCGCAGCGCGCCGGAGCCGCAAATGAAAGTCAAAACGCAAAGCGCAAAACTCAAAGCCGGGTGTGCGGTGCGGCAGAGCCACAAAGGAAAATCAGAAGGTAAATTGCAAATGGCAAAGAGCAAAAGTGAAAAGCCGTACATCCACAAATCCTTGCCAAAAAAAACAAGAAACTACGACCTGGCAATGCAGAGTTGGTCTTCAACTCTGCGGCTCGAACCCGGATTTCTCGATACTGAATCGGAAGGTGGCAGCTTTGGCACGAATTTCTCACTACGCTGGGACGGTCTTGCGGGGCTGCCGGGCTCAAAGGCTACCCCGCGTTTCCCGTCGGCCCGCGCGCTGGACCCCGAGCGGGGTGTGGTTCGCTGCCGAGGGGCGCAGCGAGGGGCGGCAGGTCAGGGCGATAGCCGAGGCGGCGGGAGATTTCTTGGCTGGTCTCACGCACCATTTGCGCGATTTCTGGAAGGCGTGCCGGGGTCAGGCGCGTGGCCGGTCCCGCCACGCTAAACGCCGCCACGATTTGTCCGGCATGATTGAACACCGGCCCCGCCACGCAGCGCAGGCCCTCCACGGCTTCTTCCTGGTCAAACGCGTAGCCCTGTTCGCGGATGCGCTCCAGTTCCCGGCGCAGTTGCGGCAGCGTCGTGAGGGTATGAGCCGTCAGACGCGGCAGGCCCGGCTCCTGAGCGACCTGGTTCAATACTTCGTCACTCTGATAGGCCAGCAGGGTTTTCCCCACCCCGGTCGCGTGCAGGGGCATCACGCTTCCCAGGCGCGCGTCCAGGCCCACAGGCTGCGGGCTGCCGAACTTTTCAATCGAGATCGCCCGCCCTTCCTGCAAAATCGCCAGGTGTACGGTCTCCTGGGTGCGCAGGTTCAGGTCACGCAACAGCGGCTGCGCCACGCGCCGGAAGTCCAGACGGTCCAGAACCCGCAGCCCCATACGCAGGACACGGAAGCTGAGCTGGTAGCCTCCCGCGACCGGGTCCTCCTCCACAAACTCATGCCGCACCAGGTTCACCAGCAGCCGGTGCACGGTGCTGACGTGCAGGTGCAGGCGGCGGCTGAGCTGCGTGAGTGTGTAGGGGGGCTCCTCTTCCGCCAGCACCTCCAGGATATTCAGCGCCTTGACCAGCGACTTCACGGTGTACGCGGCGGCGGGCAAAGGGTGAGGTTTCAATGTTTTCATATAGTGCGAATTATTGCAAAATCGCAGCGGGTGTCAAGGGGCAGTATTCCCTGCCAGGCGTCTCCGCGATCCCCCACTCAGCGCCGCGCGCCGGGGGGAGGGGACGTGAGGCGCTCGATCTCTCTCCCCGCGCGTGCCGCTGCCCCTCCCTGCACGCGGCGAAAGGCCGTGAGGGCCCCGGCCGTGTCGGCCCGCCCTTCGAGCACGTAGCCGAGCAGCAGGTTGGGGTCGTCGTCGGAAGCGAGGCTGCGCACCGGCAACTCAGGGGGAAGCGGGGGTGGGCGGAAATGCTCGAGCAGCCGCCGATTAAGCTTACCGGTGTCATAGAGCGCCGTGTTCCCCTTCGGGGTCTGGTACTCCAGGTAGGGCCGGTCATCGCTGGAGGCGAAATCCGCCGGCAGGCCGCTCACGCGGTGCAGAACGCCCGTCGCTTCGCGAAACGAGGAGTCGAAAAGCATCAGTTCGCCGAGCAGGGACCACAGGCTCGGAATCTCGAGCGCCGCAAGCTCCTTCGCCACCCCCGGCAGACTGTCCAGCGCGGCCACCTGGCGCGCATCGCATTCGAGCGGACCGGGGGAAGCAATCAGCAGCCCCTGATCCCCCCCGAGGAAAAACGCCACATGCGGGAACACTTGCGCCGCGGTGTTCAGGATCACCAGCAGGTCCTGCGGCCGCATGTGATGGATCTGCACCCACTGTTGCAGCACGCCACCCTCCGTGAGGTGGTCCCGGCAGAGTTCGTAGAATTCCCGGTTGTAAAGGTCAGCTTCGCCGCTGATCCAGATGGAGGAGATTTCAATGGTGATGAGGTCGTAGCGCTCGCGCCCGAGCAGCAGGAAATTCCGCCCGTCGGCCACGGTAAGCGCGACGCGCGGGTCACGGTCGAACACGCCGGCGTTCACATCCTCGAACCACTGCCGCGCGGCCTCGACAACATGCGGGGCAATTTCCACCACGTCAATCTTCTCGAAGGGGAACAGTGACACCACCCGCAGGGTGTTGCCCGTGCCCAGGCCGATCACCAGGGCGCGCTCAAAGCGCGGCGTGAACAGAGTGGGCGTCAGGGCGAAACGAGCCTGGGCGGGGACTTCCCCGGTGTTATTCCCCTGGAATTTTCCGTTGGAGAGCATGGTGCGCGTCCGCCCCTTTTCGACCACCGAGGTCAGACCTCCCTCGACATCCTCGGCAAAGAAGAGCACGCGGTCGACCGGCCACCCCTGGTCAAAGTAAACGTAGGTTCCACGCGTCAGGCGGCGGGGGTCCCATTGCGCTGAGTTCCCGCACACCAGCAGCACCAGCGACGCCACGACCAGCCCCAGGATCCACCGGCGCGAACGGCTGAGCGGCACAAGCAGCAAGGCAAATCCCAGTCCGAGCAGCAGGTTGAGCGTCGCCGCCGCCCGGAGCGTGGCTTGCGAGCCGAGGGCGGGCAGCACCAGGAAACCCGTCAGCACCGAGCCCAGCACCGTCCCCAGCGTGTTGGCGGCATAGACACCCCCGACGCTCACACCGACGCCACCGGCCTCCGTGGCAAGATTGAGAAGCAGCGGAAAACTGATCCCCAAAAGCAGGCAGGGCAGAATCAGGAGATAAAACGCGCAGAGAAAGCGGAACAGCTCCGCGGTCACAAAACCCGCCGCTTCGTATTGCCACAGGGTCTCGACCTTCAGGGATACGAGGCCCGCCAGGACGACAAACTCTGCAGTGAACTCGAAGACCTTGGCCCAGGGAACTCCCCCGCCGCCCCTCCGCTGGACGATTCTCCAGCCCAGGTAAGCCATCCGCAGCCCTAAGAGCACGGCGATACCGATGGTGTCCCAAACCCAGGCGCGACGCAGCCCCTGCGCAAAAAGATCCGGAAGGCGATTCCACAGCGGCAAGGTGACAAAGACCGCCACACCCAGGAACAGTTGGGCCGCAGCTAGCGCCCGAGGCCAGAGTTGTGCGCGACGGAGATGGCGCGCCACCAGGTGCGCTCCCCCTCCCAGGCCGCAGAGGAAAGTGAACAGCATCACCCCGAAGGCATAGACGGTGTTTCCCACCAGAAAGCCCAGAGCGTGCGTCCATACCACTTCGTAGGCGAGGGCCCCCACCCCGGTCAGGAAGGCGGCCGCCAGCAGCACAGGGCGACGCGGGTTGCCGCCCCTTGCCGCGGCGGGCGCGGCCGGGATTCCCACCGCCTGCCTTCCCTTCCACTTCCACATCGTCACACCCAGGAAAATCGCCCCATTCACCCCGCACGCCAGGTAAATGGTTCCCCGCACGCCCAGCACGGGCATCAGCAGGTAGGTGGACGCCAGGGTGCCGGCCGCGGCCCCCAGCGTGTTCCAGGCATAAAGGCGATCGATCAGGGGCTGGAATTCCTCCACCGCGCCCGCCACCAAGCGGGCCAGCACGGGCAGAGTCCCGCCCATCAGAAAGGTGGGAACCACAATCGCCACGGTCGCCAGCCCGAAGCGAACCACGGTGAGCAACCCCATACCCAGGTGCAGCGCGTGGTAGAGCCCCACGTAAGCTTTGGTCAACAGCGCAAACAGTCCCGGGATGAACAGGCAGTACAACCCCACCAGCAATTCCAGCGTGCCGTAAGTCAACAGGCTCGCACCCCGGCGGTCCACCCAGCGGCCCAGCGAGTAGGCGCCCAAGGCCAGGCCACCCAGAAATGCCGCCAGCACGGTGCTGACCGCGTGTGCGGTATTCCCAAAGGTGTAGGTCAACAGGCGCGTGAAGATCGTTTCAAAGATCAGGCTCGAGGCGCCGGAAAAGAAAAAGAAAACCGGGAGAAAACGGAGGGGTGAGGCGGAGCCAGAGTGCGGATTCGGTAAGCCAGCCTTCATCGATGACATTCCTCAACTCAGCGCGGAAAGGGGGACGACTGCGCCAACCTGCCCGTCCCTTATAACCGATTCCGCGCACGGTTCGAAACAAAAATCGCCCCGGCTCCGCCGCTGCGGCAGAAAGTTCATCAACATTCAAGTTTGCTGGCAAACTTGCCGAAGAGAAGGTATGCGCCTCAAGAGGCCGGCACGGTGGCCCACTTGAGGAACCTGGGAAGTGAGAGCGATGTTGAGCAGCCAAGCCGTCCAGCACGAACTCAAGGAATGGGTCACGTTGCGGCCCACCGCGAGAAGTTCCTGGCTGGAGCACGTGGCGCGGCGTTGGACCACCCACGTCGTCGGCCAGCCGCAGGCCACCGAGGCCATCCTTCGCCTCCTGCAGCGAATTGAAGTGCAGGCCCGGCAGCCGCGCCGGACCATGGGGTCAGTGCTCCTGCTGGGGCCCCCGGGCTGCGGGAAAACTCATTCCGTAGAGGCACTGGCCGAAGTGCTGCTCGGCAGTCCCAACGCCCTGCTCAAGATCAATTGCGCCGAGTACCAGCAGCAGCACGAAACCGCCCGCTTGGTGGGCGCCCCGCCGGGGTATATCGGTCATGCCGACACGGAACCCGTTTTCACCCGCGAAAACCTCGAGCGGCACCGCACGCCCGAGTTTCCCTACACCCTGATCCTCTTTGATGAGATTGAAAAGGCGCATCACTCGCTCTATTCCCTGCTCCTGGGCGTGCTTGACCGCGCGGATCTGAACGACGGCCGCAACCGGAATGTGGACTTCTCCTCCTGCCTTTTCTTTTTCACCAGCAACATTGGGTCCAGGGAAAGCCTGCGTGCCACCTCGCCCTCCGGCTTTATCCCGCAGATGGCAGAAGAGGACACCAAGGCACGCCACTTTCGCAATGTGTCGTTGCGCGCGCTCAAGCGCCACTTCCCTCCGGAATTCCTCCGCCGCATTGAGGAGACGATTGTCTTTCACCCTCTCCGCCCGGCTGATTTGAAGAGAATCCTCGACCTGGAACTGGCCAAGGTCAATCGGATCTTCCTGCACCACCCATCCACTCCCTTTCAGGTCGAGTTCACCACTGGCGCCAAGTCGCTGCTCCTGAACCACGGCTGCGACACCGAGTACGGGGCCGCACACCTCCAGCGCACTCTGGCTTGCGAACTTCAGGATCCTCTCTATCGCCTGATGGCCACCGGCCAAGTGCAGGCGGGTGACCACGTGGGTGTCTTTGCCAAAGGGCCGGATCTCATTTTCCGGAAGGGCTAGTGTTACTCTGATTATTCGTTCCACACAGAGCGACATAACTTGTAGCGGCGCTCTATGAGCGCCGACCGGCGGTCATAGACCGCCGCTACAAAACAAAACCAAACTGACCCACTACCGGCACCAGCTTCCCATTGACAACTGCAGCCAACCCATTCCCCAAGTCCACACGTTTCAGGATTGTGTGTTAGCATAGGCAGACACATAGGAGGTTCGCATTCCATCTCTAAACCATAGATTGAGAGCCATTCCGCTCGGAGGTCTGGGCGAATTCGGCATGAATATGATGGCCTACGAGTTTGACGATCACCTGCTGATCGTCAACTGCGGCATCATGTTTCCGGACGCCGAACTGTTGGGCGTGGACATTGTCATCCCAGACCTGAACTATGTCCGCGAAAACCGCGACCGCGTGCGAGCCATCGTGCTGACGCACGGCCACGAAGACCACATCGGCGGCCTGCCCTATCTGCTGGAAGAAGTCAGTGCGCCGGTTTACGGCACACCGTTCACACTGGCGTTGGCCCGCTCCAAGCTGGTGGAACACGATCTGGCCGAAAGCGCCGACCTGCGCGAAATGCGCCCGCACGAGCCGTTTGAGGTGGGGCCGTTCCGCGTGGAGTTCATCCACTTGACGCACAGCATCATTGACTCCGGCGGGCTGGCGCTGACCACACCGCTGGGCACGGTGATTCACACCGGCGATTTCAAGTTCGACCCCACGCCCACCGACCAGCACGTGAGCGATCTGCACACGCTCGCCGACTATGGCCGGAACGGCGTGCTGGCGCTGTTCGCGGATTCGACGAACGTGGAGCGCCCGGGCCTGACGCCGTCGGAGCGCGCCGTCAGCCAGCGCTTGACGCAAATCATGACGGAAGCCAAGGGGCGCGTGCTGATCTCCTGCTTTGCGACGTCCATGCATCGCCTGCAAATCGTCGCGGACCTGGCTTACCGGCATGGCCGCAAGGTCTGCTTTGTGGGCCGGAGCATGTTCCAGAACTCCGAGATCGCCATGCAGATGGGCAGGCTGCACGTGCCGCCCGGCCTGCTCGTGCCGCCCCAGGACCTGCGCAAGCTGCCGCCCCACCAGGTGGCGATTGTGATTTCCGGTAGCCAGGGCGAACCGATGTCCGCGATGGCGCGGGTGGCGGTGTCGGGCCATCGCTGGGTGTCCGTTGAACCCGGCGACGAGGTCGTGCTGAGCGCGCGCGTGATTCCGGGCAATGAGAAAGCCATCTTCCGCATGCTCGACCACCTGTACCGCCGCGGCGCCCACGTGCATTACGACGACGGGAGCCAGCCGCCCGTGCACGTCTCCGGGCACGGCAGTGCGGAAGAATTGAAATTGATGCTCAACTTGGTGCGTCCCAAATACTTCGTGCCCATCCATGGGGAGTACCGGCAACTCTGGCGGCACCTGGAAATGGCCAAGGAGCTGGCCGCGGTCTCTCAGGAAACCTTCTTGCTCGAAAGCGGCGACGTGCTGGAGTTCGACGAAGAGGGCGTGCACCGCCGGGGCCGCGTGCCCGTGGGTCGCATCTGCATTGATGTGGGCACGTTCGACGAAGTGGAGGAAATCATCCTCAAGGAGCGCCGCCACATCTCTGCCGACGGCATCGTGATTCCCATCCTCGCCATCAACGAGCATACCGGCATACTCGAAACGCAACCGGAAATCGTGTCGCGGGGGTTTGTACCGCTCGACGAAGCGCCCGAATTGGTGGAAAGCGCGCGCCAAGTGATTCTGCGCACCATCGAGAAGTCAAACCTTGAGGAAGTGGGCGACTGGGGCGTGATCAAGGAGAAAATCCGCACTGCCCTGCGAAAACACTTCAACGAAGAAACCGGGAAGCGACCCATGATTTTGCCGGTCGTTCTTGAGGTGTAAGCGGACCAGATTTTGGATTTTAGATTTGGGATTTTGGATTGTGCATTCGAAGTCAGTGAATCAAGAATCCAAAATAAGAGCATCAGGAGCTTCATGCCACTGTACCAAGCGATCGTTCTTGCCATCGTTCAAGGCCTAACGGAGTTCCTGCCGGTTTCGAGCACGGCACACCTTTGGTTGGTTCCGTGGCTCCTCAAATGGAAAGATCCCGGCTTCACGTTTGATATCGCTCTGCACGCGGGCACGCTGGTCGCGGTGCTCGGCTACTTCTGGCGGTATTGGATTGAAATGCTCAAGCTCGTCCTGGGAATCGGTGGGGACAAGGCGGGTGCGGCGGCCGGAAGCGGGGGCGCGGCCAAAGCCAGTGCGGTCACGCTGCTCGGAGAGAACCGCAAGCTTTTCTGGTATCTCGTCGTGGCCACGATTCCCGCGGCCATCGCGGGCTGGCGCTTCGAGCACGCCGCGGAGGAGCAATTGCGCTCCCCCATCATCATCGGCTGCGCGCTGATCATCGTGGGTCTGCTGATGTGGGCTGGAGAACGGCTGGGAAGCCGCCAGCGCGACCTCGGACAGGTGGGCCTCGTGGACTCTCTGCTGGTCGGCGTGGGACAGGCTTTTTCTGTTATCCCGGGTGTCTCGCGTTCTGGCTCGACTATGACCGTCGGCCTTTTCCGCGGCATGACGCGCGAGACCGCGGCGCGCTTCTCTTTCCTGCTTTCGACACCGATCATTGCCGGCGCGGCTCTCAAGAAGGCGCTGGAGCTTCGCCACTCCGGTCTGCCGGCGGAAATGCGCCTGCCCTTCCTCGTAGGAGTGCTCGTTTCAGCGGTCGTGGGTTATCTGGTGATTGCCGTCCTCATCCGTTATCTCGAGCGGCGAACCTTTACCGTTTTCGTTGTTTACCGGGTTGCGGTGGGCGTGATAGTATTAGCTCTTGGATGGGGATTGCGTCACTGACCGCCAGGTTCTAGTGGCAACGTGTCGGGTGTTAGCGCCAACTTTTTCTTGACACTGAGCATCTGGAACCGTGCGCCTGCCTTTTCGAGGCACTGGTTCGGCAAAGTGAGGCAACCGATGGGAAGCCCGGCCCCGGCGTCTTCCTCCAAAAGCAAGGAAGCAAACTCCAAAGACCCGAAAACTCCGCTGCTGGACTCGCGTCGGCTCTTCGAGCTGATCGGACTGCTCACGGGTGTGACCGGCTTACTGACGCTGCTCAGCTTGGTGTCCTACCTGCCCGCAGACCCCTCGCTGAACACGGCGGTGGCGGCAGGAAGCTTGCCGCATAACTGGATTGGCCCTGCGGGCGCCTTCGTTGCGGACGCGCTTTTTCAAAGCTTCGGATGGGTGGCTTACCTGATTCCGCTGGCGCTGCTGGTCATGGGCACGCGTTGGCTGATGGTACAGCCCTTTGAGGCGCCGCGCACCAAGGCTCTGGGGGCGGGAATGTTGGTCTTGTCCTTCGGCGCCCTGCTGGAGATCTTTCCCTACACGCCGACTATCCACGGCGCGCTGCGGGGCAGCGGCCTGCTGGGATATCTGACCGCGGCGGCTTTAATCCACACCTTCAACCGAGTGGGCGCGAGCATCGTGGCCGCGACAGTGTTCTTTGCTTCCCTTTTTCTGGTCACGCGCTTTTCCTTCGGCTGGGCGACCGAGTTCCTGAAAAAGCGATGGGAGCGGACCATAAGCCCGCTCAAAATTCGCTGGAGCAGGTGGCAACAGGCGCGCGCCGCTAAAGCCGCCGAGCGCCGGCGGAAACAATGGGAGCGGCAACGCGTGATGGGCAAGCCGGCGGTGGTGATTCAGAAAGCGGCAGCCCGTGCGGCCGCCCCCGCGCAACCCGCCGCGCCGCCGGCCGCGAGCGCGCCCACGATCGTTCCACCCGCCCTCTCAGGGTCCCAGGAAAAGCCCACGCTGGCGCCGGTAGTGCGTTTGCCAAAGTCGGCTGCGGACGCTGCCCCGCCCAAGATCGTGGGACGTGGAGCGCATGGCTACAAGCTGCCCAGCCCTTCGCTGCTGCGGCCTCCAGGAGATGCGGAAGGGATCGATGAGGACGAATTGAAGGGACGTGCCATCCGGCTGACCGACAAATTCAGCGAGTTCGGAGTCACCGGCAGCGTCACGCAGATTCATCCCGGCCCGGTGGTAACCACCTACGAATTCAAGCCGGAAGCCGGCATCAAATACAGCCGCATTACCAACCTGGTGGACGATCTGTGCCTGGCCATGAAAGCCGAGTCGATTCTGATCGACCGCGTCGCCGGCAAATCCACGGTGGGCATTGAGGTTCCGAACCTCCACCGTGAGATCATTCACCTGCGGGAACTGGTGGAGTCGACGGAGTTCT
The DNA here is from genome assembly GCA_963722555.1 of uncultured Acidobacteriota bacterium. Taxonomy (GTDB): domain Bacteria; phylum Acidobacteriota; class Terriglobia; order UBA7540; family UBA7540; genus Bog-366. Next base: position 2,311,871 of record CAVRNQ010000007.1, on the reverse strand, counting down.
TCGCCTCACCTTCCAAGCTCAGCCTCGGCCTGGGAAAAGACATCACGGGCAAAATCCGCATCACCGACCTGACGCAGATGCCCCACCTCCTGATCGCCGGCTCGACGGGCGCCGGGAAAAGCGTGGCAATTAACTCCATGGTTATTTCTATCCTTTATAAGTCCACGCCGCAGGAAGTGAAGCTGATCTTGATCGACCCCAAGCGCCTGGAATTGAACCTCTACGACGGCATTCCGCATCTGCTTACACCCATCGTCACCGAACCCAAGCAGGCCGCCAACGCCCTGCGCCGCGCCGTAATGGAGATGGATGACCGGCTGCGCAAGCTGGCCGAGCACGGAGTCCGCAACATCGAGCAGTTCAACCGGTTGTTCGAGCCGGAATCGACCCTGAATCTGTTCGACAACAACGGCGAGCGCGAGCGCCCCCTGCCCTACATCGTGATCGTCATCGATGAACTCGCCGACTTGATGATGGTGGAGCCGCTAGGCGTGGAGGAATCCATCACCCGCCTGGCCCAGATGGCGCGCGCGGTGGGCATTCACCTGATCCTGGCCACCCAGCGGCCATCCGTGGATGTGATCACGGGCTTGATCAAGGCCAACATGCCGTCACGCATCTCCTTCCGCGTCGCCTCCAAGGTGGACTCGCGCACCATCCTGGATGCCAACGGCGCCGAAGCCCTGCTGGGACGCGGCGATATGCTCTTCCTGCCACCCGGCAGCGCCCGCCTGCAGCGCCTGCACGGGCCGCTCGTCACCGAGCAGGAAATCGAGAAGGTGGTGGACTGGTGGAAATCACAGTCGGAGCCTCAATACGACGAGGAATTCCTGGAACCCATCCACGACAAGGAGGAGGGAAACCCGCCGGAAGAAGACGAGGAAACCGCCGAACTGGATGCCGTATACGAAGAAGCCGTCCGCATCGTGGTGGAATCCGGCAAGGCCTCGACTTCCCTGCTGCAACGGCGACTGCGCCTGGGGTACGGCCGCGCCGCCCGGCTCATCGACATGATGCAAAAGGACGGCATCGTCAGCGCGCCCGACGGCGCGCGCCCGCGCGAAGTCCTGAAGCGCCCCGACTGGCTGCACGAGGTGGACGAGTCGCTGCGCTAGGCTTGCTTCCTCTGTCACCGTAGAACCCGCCCGCCACAGAACCTGCGCCGTAGTCTGTCCGCTGTGGCACGACCTTCCTGATTGCTCCCGTGTCTCACGCCACAATTCACGGAACTTCCCTCGCCCCATGGCGTATTAACCTTTGAGGGCTCCGTCCAAGCTAAAGGGCAGGCCCCAAAGGGCGTGTTCGCCGGGAGGCAGGGTCATGGAAACCTTCAGGAGCCAGCTCAGGCAAATCTTCCGCAGGTTCGCTCGTGCGCCGATCTTCACTATCATTACGCTGGTCATGCTCGGCGTGGGCGTGGGGGCGAACACGGCGGTTTTCAGCGTCATCGAGGGTGTCTTGATGAAACCCTTGCCTTACCCCCACCCGGAGGAGCTAGTGGGCGTCAACCACGCTGCTCCCGGCATCAATATCAAGGACTTGCCTGCCTCAGCCTCCATGTACTTCATCTATCGGGAGCAAGGCCGCACTTTTCAGGATGTTGCCCTGTACACGGGCGATTCTGTAAACGTTACGGGTGTGGCGGAACCCGAGCAGGTAGGGGCCTTGCGGGTTACAGATGGCATGCTTCCCATTCTAGGCGTACCGCCCCTGCTGGGGCGCTGGTTCAACCGCGCGGATGATTTGCCGGGCAGCCCCGACACGGTATTGATGACGTTTGGTTACTGGCACCGCAAGTTCGGCGGCGATCCGTCCATCGTGGGGCGAACCATCCGAGTGGACGGAAAGGCGCGGACCGTCATCGGTGTGATGCCGGAGCGCTTCCACTTCCTGAACGACGACACGCCACCGCTGATCCTGCCCCTTCAGTTCGACCGAGACAAAACCTTCCTTGCAGACTTCAGCTACCCGGCCGTGGCCAGAGTCAAGCCGGGAGTCACCGTGGCGGAGGTTAATGCCGACATAACCCGGATGCTTCCGATCGTCAACCGGAGTTTCCCACCGCCGCCGGGCTTCAATATCAAAATACTCGAAGAGGCGCGGATTGGGCCGAACGTGCAGCCGTTGAAACAGGTTGTGGTGGGCGACGTGGGCAAACTCCTGTGGGTCCTCATGGGGAGCATAGGGCTGGTGCTGCTGATCGCCTGCGCGAACGTGGCCAACCTGCTGCTGGTCAGAGCCGAAGGGCGCCAGCAGGAACTGGCCATTCGTGCCGCTCTAGGGGCCAGTCGCGGCCGGATCGCCGCTGAGCTGCTACTCGAGAGCCTGATCCTCAGTCTCATGGGTAGCGCCCTGGGGTTGGGACTTGCTTATGGCGCCTTGCGCGCCCTCGTAGCGATGGCGCCGGCCGGTCTGCCGCGCCTCAGTGAAATCGGTATTGACGTGCCCGTGTTGCTGTTCACTCTGGGGGTCGCGTGCGTTGCCAGTCTCCTGTTTGGTTCTATTCCCGTCCTCAAGTATGCAGGCGCGCGTCTGGGAACCGGCCTGCGCGAGGGTGGGCGGACGCTAAGCGAGAGCCGGGAGCGCCATCGCGCGCGAAATACCTTGGTGATCGTCCAGGTGGCGCTGGCGCTTGTGCTGCTCATTTCATCGGGCCTCATGATTCGTTCCTTTCAGGCTTTGACGCGCGTCCCTCCCGGATTCGTCAGGCCCGCCGAGGTTCAGACCCTTTCGCTTAGCATCCCCGAGGCAGAGGTGCCTGATCCCGAGCGGTTGGTCCGCATGCAGGAGGAGATCCTGCAAAAGGTCGCGGCGATCCCGGGCGTCTCCTCAGTTGGCCTCGGCACGAGCGTCCCCATGGATTGGAAACTGAATTGGAATCCGATTTTCGCACAGGACCGGACCTATGCCGACGGGGAACTTCCACCTCTGCGGAAATTCAAGTTCGTGTCGCCCGGTTACTTCCAAACCCTGGGCACCCCGCTCATCACTGGCCGCGATTTCACCTGGACTGACATTTACAGCAAGCGGCCCGTCGTGCTCGTTTCTGAAAACCTGGCGCGCGAGTATTGGGGAGGACCGGCCGGCGCACTCGGCAAGCGCATCCGGTTTGGCAGCAAGGACGACTGGAGTGAGATCATCGGCGTGGTGGCGGATGTGCATGAAGATGGTGTCAATCAGGAAGCTACCTCCGCGGTGATCTGGCCCATCATGATGAGGCATTTCTGGGACGAAGAGCCCATGGTGCGCCGCACCCTGACCTTCGCCATCCGTACCCCTCGTGCCGGCGCGGAGAGCCTTATGCATGAAGTCCGGCAGGCGGTGTGGTCAGTAGATGGTAATCTTCCCCTCGCGGATGTTTACACCCTCGAATACTTCTACCACAGGTCGATGGCGCGGACTTCGTTCACCCTGGTCATGCTCGGGGTCGCTGGGAGTATGGCATTGCTGCTTGGGATGCTGGGCCTCTACGGCGTCATCGCCTACTCGGTCTCGCAACGCCGGCGGGAGATCGGCATTCGCGTGGCGCTCGGCGCGCGCCATCAGGAACTCACCGGGATGTTCGTTCGGCACGCGTTGTGGCTGACGGGCGTGGGCGTTGCCTGCGGCCTCGGCGCCGCCATTCCGCTCATGCGCCTGATGTCGTCGCTGCTATTCGAAGTGAAGCCTGTCGATCCCGTCACCTATGGCGCCGTGTCCCTCGGCCTGGTCGCGACTGCCGTGCTGGCCAGTTACTTGCCCTCCCGCCGGGCGGCCACGGTAAACCCGGTCGAGGCCTTGCGAGCGGAGTGAGCGGGCTCTCGTCGTGGGAGCGGGCCTCCCGCCTGAGCGGGATGGAACAGACGGGCCCAAGGCCACGCACCCGCAGTTCATGATACCCTCAGCGCGCCGCCCGGGGCGCCGACCCACCGGCACCGCAACGAGGTCAGGCCCCGCGTGAAAACAACACCGCAGAATTCTGCTTGAGACCGTCGCCCCGTCAATGGTATGACAATGCTGGGAAGTTGGTTCTCCGGAGCTGGTGTGAAGGTAGGCGGTGCTAGGTCCGGGGCTATGAAGCGGGAGGCGTGCCCATGGCTACCACACCCTATCCTCAACAGAGGCGGTCCTCGCGGCTTCAGTTCCGGTGCCGCGTTAGGATAAGCGGAAAAGATTTCAAGGGGGACGAGTTCAGCGAAGACTCCGAAACCCTCAGCATCAGCAGGTTCGGGGCGTCGCTGCGAACCGCTCGCCCGTACGCTTTGGGCCAGACCATTTTGGTCCACACCCTGGACCATGGCCACGTCGGGCTGTTCCAGGTGGTGTGGATGGGAAGAGCCGGAACCCGGGAGGCCGGGCAGATCGGGATCGAACTGCTCGACGCCCGCCGCTTCTGGGGAATTGAGTTTCCTCCGGAAGACTGGGGCATTTGATTGTCGTGCGGAACCCTCGCCAGCCCGGTTCCCGCCATTCCTTTCGTCGAACCAAATACCGAAGTTGCCGCGCCACTGCCCTGCCGCACCTTTCACATTCTTGACAGGAAACCAAATCCGCCGCAGAATGGTTTGGCGGACTTGGGACGGCAGCGCTTCGCCATCGCGTTGGGTCCGGTCTGTGGAAGTCGTTCGCGCGCCGCGGTAGCTCAGGTGGTAGAGCGCAGCCCTGAAAAGGCTGGCGTCGGCGGTTCAACTCCGTCCCGCGGCACCAATCCTTCCAATAAGTCACAACTCCATGGGGCAGCCCACGGGCTACTGGCAGTGCACGCCCTACAACTGTGGCAGCGCTTCGATCTGGGACATGCCGTACTCTTACGACCTCGCCGGTGATGTCTACAGTTGGACGCATCCAGCAGGTTTTACCATTACGAACAGCATTGATGTGGCGTACCGCGGCCTCTGGCCGCAACCAAACATGACGGGGGGGTCTTGTAGGGCCGGGGTTGGCCCCGGCCTAGGCCGAATTTCTCACCACGCTGGGACGGTTTTGGGGGGCTGCCGGAACGGCGGGGCTGAACCCCGCCCTTCCAATTCCGTGGTGAGAAATCTGGCCTAGGCCACCCCAGGGGTGGCCCTACACACACGACGAGAAATGTTTGCCAGAAAAGCAAGAATTCACGACCCTGCATTGCTGGGCTCGCTCGCAAGCCCGCCAATCTTAATGGCGGGCGGCTATCCCCGCCTCGGAACCATGCTGATGGCTTTCAGGATGACGGCATTGTTGGGAATGACGTCCCCGAACGCATTCTCGAAGCCCTTGACCGCACCCCGAAATCGGTTGGACCCATGCAGGCGGACCTCCTCGACGACCTTTCCGAGGCGAGGACTTGCCCACTCGTACGCGAAAAATGTAATGGGACCATCCGGCGCCTGTCCACAAACGACTTCATCTGCGGCAGGACAATAGGCTCGCGCGGGCTGGCCCTTGATCCAATTCCATTCCAGGATGTTCACGCCATACCGAATAGGAATAATCTCCGGGAGGCCGTCCTCGTACACCACCTCGTACCAGCCGAGGAGATCCGCGGAGTCATCCTCGTCCCAGATGACACGGAAGGCCCCCTTGTCAGTGGCAGCCCGGGCGCAGGCGTGCAAGAAAATCAAGCTGGTGACATCATGGCCGATCTTGATTCCCGGGACCTCGCGAGGCAGAAGATTGGGTTCCGTTCCGCGGGTCCCCACCATGACGCACGTCTTGCCACCGGCAGAGTCCCGGCCAGGCAGCTCAAACACTCTGGGCCCAGAACTGATTCTTCCCTCTCCCATCGCGCGGAGGTCCACGCTAAAGGCTGGCTCCTGTGAGGGTGCATTGAGGGACGAAGAAATATCGAGCGGCACGACGGGGTCGCCGACCCCGCTGGGTGGGACTTTGCCACTGAGTCGCGGCCGCACTGCAGGCATCAGCCTCTGTGTGAGTTGATAGAGCTCGTCGTTGCTGAACTCTTTTTTTGACCAGAGCATTCCGCTGCATCCCAAGACGCTGAAAAGGAAGTCTTTGCTCAGGTTGCATTCGGTGGGGGCAGCCCACGAAGAGGGAGCGCCCCCCAGGATCATGGGCCGCGCGCTGCGCTCGTGGTAATTCTCCAGGTGAGGTTCCATATTGCCGTACACCTGTTTGAAGCCGAATTGCTCCAGTTGGACTTCATTCTGCAGCCCTGGTTCTGCTCCGTGCCAGAACCAATTGAAGATCAGGATATCCTTGGGAACCAGCTCTTCCACCTGGTGGGGCGTCAGGGCGCCGGGCGCATGATAGGCCCATCCGTCAGGCGCCACGCGTTTTTGCAGTCCGGCGCCGCGCACGCCCTCCAGGAGGTAATCACCCCAAATCGCCATCTGGATGTTCTGGCTTGCCAGATGCTCATGAATCTTTCTTAGGTCCTTGCCGTAGAGCTCTCCAGGGGCTTTCCCACGGCAGCTAGAACACAGCCCAAACGGCGCAAACCATTCGTCGTGCGCCGTGTGAATCATCTTCGGCTTGAGCACCTCGATGTACTCGTCCATGACGTCGAAGAGAAGCTCGTAGCTCTTGGGGTTGGAGGGACAATAGGTATCCGGCCACGCGTCACCCGGCACTTCCGACAGGTCCTGGTGCCGGGTCAGCAGATAAAAGCCATGGGTCAAGGACGGAATTTCGGGGACAAACTCGATGTAGTTCTGCTCGGCCCAACCCGCCAGTTCCGCAACCTCCGCCTTCTCCAAGAAGCTCCCTTCGCAGCAATCCTGGTGGGAGGAGTTCTGTTCTCTTCCGTGGAGTGGACCGCGAGGGTAGTTGCGCCGACAATGATTTACGTCGCGGGCAAATTCCACCCAACCCGCGTTTAACTCCGGGTGGCGGTCGAATCGCATGCAGGCGTTCAATTCCACAATGAGCGTGTTGAACTTGTAAAGTGCCATGAAATCGGCGACGAAACGCTTGAAAAATGGGATGCTGCCGCGGCCGGGGAGGAAGAGCTTGACACCACGAAAAGACTTGTCGGGCCAGTCCCGAATCCGGGCGCCGGGAATCGTGACGCGTTGTTCCTGCTTGGCGAGCAGTTGCCGAAGCGATTGCAGCCCGTAGAAAGCTCCGCGGGCGTCGCTCCCTCCCACCAGGGCGGAACTTTCGTCCACGCGCAGGACGTAACCCTCGGAACCAGGATTCTGGGGGGTCAGAGGCAACTGGTGCTGCGCGCAGTATTGGCGGACCAAGGGGCTCTCGACCGATCCGAGCAGTATGAACCGCCCCGCTTCCGGAAGGCGATCGGAGTGCCGGATCCTGAGGGTGAAGCCAAATCGGTCGCTCATCTCCATAGCGAGGGAACGGGCTAGAGCGCGATCGCTTTCGGAGGGGGTTGTGGGAAGCCATAGCGTGGTTTCGTCATCCACAAAGAAAGGAACACCGGAAATCTCCATTTGTTGCGGGCTGGGAAAGATAGGCGGCAGCTCTAAAATCGGACCTCGCCTTTCTCGGTTCGGTTCAGTGCTTCCCGCCGGACGCAGGTCTGACCCCACGATTGCCTGCTGCGAATTCGCAACCCGGCTCGAGGCCACCATCGCCGCACCCAGCTTCAAGGCGTCGCGCCGGCTAAGGGGCAAATCGAAATAGGTTGCCGCGCGGCCTTGCCGGTTTCCTTCCAGCACAAACTCGCCCGTCTTCTTGTGAGAAGCCATTCAAGACTCCCGCCAAAGCACACTTTTCGGTGGAATGCGGATGGCACGTATTGGGAAAAGGGCGGCCGGCGCAAGGCGCCGGCCGCTAGTAATCGCCTAGCATCAGAAGGACAGCCGCAAGGAGTACTGGATCGTGCGGCCGATGTTGTTTTGGGCGAGGTTCTTTTGCCCAAACTGGGAGTCACCGAAACTGGCGTCCTCAGGCGCCCACACGATGCTATTGGTCAGGTTGTAAGCCTCCACCCGGAATTGAAGGTTCATGCCCTCCCGGATGCGGAAACTCTTCGACAGTTGGGCGTCGATGTTGTACTGAACGGGCCCGTCCACGCCGGGAAAGACCTTAGGTCCGTTGTAAGGCGTATAGGCGGGCAGATTCACAAATACGCCAGGGTTGAACCCATATCCCGAGGGAGCATTCTGGCTGGGATCACCGGTCATGACGTAGGCATTCCCGTTCGAGAAGTTCAGGGGCTGGCCAGAAGTGATGTTGACAATCGAACTGGCAGACCAGCCGCCCACCAGACCTTCGACGGCCGGATTCAGGTGGCTCAGCTTCTTCCTGCCGCGCCCGAACGGCAGGGCGTAGATGCTGGAGACGATCGCGCGGTGGCGCGGGTAGGTTCCTTCGCTCCAAGCGGGAGCCCGGTTGTAATAGTAGGGTCCATCCGTAAAATCCCAGGCGTCCGGCCACCAGGTGCTCTGCTCGTGATTGTAGAGATAGGATCCCAGGAGGCTGAAGCCGTTCGCATAGGCCCGCTGCACCCGAATCTCAAAGTTCCGGACAGTGTCGCCCTCCACCGGCACGTGGCTTTCCCATATCTCTTTGTATTGGGGATAGGGCCGCAGCAGTTGGTACAAAGGTACGGTCGCCTGGTTGCGCAAGCCACCCGGGAACTGGGTGGGCGTCAGGTAATGGTAGAACGGATTCGGATACTGCTGGTACATCTGTCCCTGCAGAGTGTTGTAGAAGAGACTGGGGTTCGCCTCGTTCGCAGGGAAGGAGTCCCACCACGCGTAGGAGTCGATGTGGCGCGCGTTGGTTGCGACAAAGCTGATATCGAGCCGGAATTTCCCGGGCAGCTCGCGCTCCACGGTGAGGTTGAAACGATCCAGCGCGCCGTCTTTATAGTTCGGGACACGGAAACCGTCGCCCCAGTCGTTGCCATACCCGTTGCCGAGATTCGTGTTGACCCCCAAGCTACTGCCCACCACAGGTTGCAGCGGGTTATCGCCAGGGAAGGGATTGGACAAGGCGGTCGTCGGCACGCCTTCCTGCGAGGGCAGGATGGAGGAGGTGGCGCTGTAGCCGACGAACCCAGGGTTCGATAGAAGGCCATTCTGCACCTGCGAGTTGAGAAGCAGGAAGCGGCCGTAGCCCGCGATGAAGACAGTTTTGTCGTTCACCCGGAAGGCGATGCCGGCCCGCGGCGCGAAGTTGAGCGTCGGGGCGTCAAACTGCGTGCGGTGGCTGCTATCGGCGAAAAGCCATTGGCCATTAGGGGCGGGCGTCGCGGCACTGGCGCCGAGATACTGGGAGCGCAACGCGACAACGTCGGCCGTGTACTGCGGTGGATTAGCCTGCAGCGTGGGATTGGCGGCGCTCAGATCCAGGAGGCGAGTGTAGTGGTTCTGGGCGTCCACCGGCGCGCTCTCGTATTCGTAGCGCAATCCGAGATTGAGCGTGAGCCGGCGGCTGAGCTTGAAATCGTCTTGGACGTAGGCCCCGTAGTAATGGGCGGAAATGTGGGCGGGAGCCACGTAGCGCGTGGACGAACTGTCATCCGGAGCGCCGAGCAGGAAAGTCGCGTAAGGGTCGCCACTCACACTGACTGGCGCGTTGATGAAGGTGCTCGAAGTCGTTGCCGGTCCGAAGTTGAAACCCATCTGCCCCGGGTAGGAAATGAACGCCGACTGGTACCGTGTTTCGAGGCCGCCTTTGAGGTTGTGGCGCCCCGTGCTTTTCACGATCTTGCCCGTCAGAGTGTAACTGTGCGGTTGCTGATAGTAGAGGCTGCTCACTCCGAATTGATTCCCCCCCATATTGAGCGAAGGAAAGTAGATGCTCCCCCCGTACTGGTCAAGGTAGGACTGATACCAAGTGTCGTTCGGCCACAAATTGCCCAGGCCACTCGCGCCGATTTCGTTCTGCGGCACACCCGCGTTGTCCTTGAAAGAGGTATAGCTAAAGCGCACATCGGCCACCGTCGTGGGATTTATCGTGTACACCGTATCTCCGCCGAGGTTCTTGGAGGCCATGACACCGCCCTGGCCATTCACCTCAGCGGGCGACCCCATCCCCGTGTAATCGGGGAGTGCATTCACGGCATTGAATTGGCTGTACCGCCCGAAGACTCTCAGCTTGTCGCTCACGTTCCAGTCGGTGCGGTCCGAAACGTTCCAGTAATGGGTCCCGAGGCCCACGCTTGCCCGGAAATTGTCGGCGCCGGCGATATTGGCAGCCGTGGTGTTCGGTTTCCAGATGTACGACAGCATCTTCGCCGCGGTCGGATCGATCAGGGAGGAAGTAATGACATTGCCGGCGAACGGCGTCCGCGTTGCCACGCCCGTCACCGGGTCGAACGTGGTACTGAACGGATTGTAGATGGTTCGCAAGTCCCCGTTGCTGTTCAGCGACTGCGAGAAATCACCATTCCGTTCGGCGGCGGTGGGCAACGTCATGATAACGCTTTGCGGCGAGGACACGATCCTTCCTTCGTAGCTACCGAACGTGAAGAGCTTGTTCTTCTTGATCGGGCCTCCCGCCGCGCCACCCCAGATATTGTTCCGAGAGACGCTGGGAGTGCGGGTGAGAGCATTGGTGACGGCGTTCAGTGACGGGTTGATTCCGTAATAAAAGGCTGTGCCATGGAGGGTATTCGTGCCCTCGCGCGTCGCCAGGTTGATGACCCCCCCTGCGCTATGGCCGTATTCGGCGTCCACTGCCACCTGCTCAACGACCATCTCCTGCACGCCATCCACGCTTGGCGTGTACGATCCCTTGGGGCCAATCATCACCGAGGATCCGTCAATCAGGACATCATTTTGGCGGGATGTCTGACCGCCGAAATCCATTTCGCTGGCCTGCCACATGTGATACGGGGCCGGTGCGGCCGGGTAGTTGTTCTGCACCGCAGGATCGAGCAGCGCCGCCATGTAGGGATTCCGCTCCTGGAAGGGCAGGTCCATCAACTGCGTGCGAGTCACCGTCAGGTCCTTGGTGCTCGTATTGAGCTGCAGTGCGACTGCGGTGGCTGTTACGGTGACGGATTCGTTTACATGGCCAGGCTTCAGGGTGAAATTGAGCGTGATGTCGCCTTTGGCTTCCACCATTACGTTTTGCTGAATCGACCTGGCGAACCCGGCAACCTCGGCGATGACCGTGTAAGTGCCCGGCTCGACGAAATCGAACCGGTAGTTGCCAAGGTTGTTGCTCTCCTTGGTCACGGAGACGCCCGTGTTGACATTGAGCAGAGTGATTTTGGCGCCGACGATCACAGCTTGACTGGAATCCGTGACGAGACCTTGCACAGTGCCCCGATAGTCTTGGGCGAATGACACACCGAGACTGGACGCTAAGCAAGTGAGGATAAGAAGATGCTTCATCATTTCCAAACCTCCAAATCAGCAGGGCAAGCTCGCAGGTTCACAAAGGTGCTGGTACACGCACCCGGGTCGCCTTGCGGCCGCGATGATCCTCGCCCAGGCAGGAAGCCGTTTCAAGTGAGCTACCCGTGAGCTTACGGTGAGCAGATGAGAGGCACCTCCTCCCTGGGACGCTAGGCGCCAATCCTTTCAGGTGGTTGCAACTTGAAATCCATTTGTGTATATTATGCGCAAGCTTGGGTGAGCTTACCCCCCACTCACCTGGCGAACCAAGCGAGCTTATCGTTGGCTCACCTGATGGTCTTTTGAAATGCGTGAGAAAGGGCTGCTTCCGCTTACTTTGGCTGCACAGCCTGACGCGCGCTGGGAGCTCGTGCTGCGAGTCGCGGACAGCGTCTACTTTCGGAAAGGCCCGAAACTTCACGCCTTCCTGCTTTACGTGTGTGAGAACAGCATCCTCGGCCGGCCCGAGAACGTGCGCGAGCAACTGATCGGGGCCAGAGTCTTCGGGCGCCTCGCGGATTACGACCTCAGCAACGATAACATCGTGCGCGTGGAGGCCCGCGAACTGCGAAAACGCCTCGAGGCCTATTTTGCCCTCGAGGGTAAGAACGAGGCCGTCGTAATCGAGATCCCCAAGGGTGCCTACGTGCCGATCTTCCGACCGCGGGAAGAGGCCGCCTCACCGCCTGCGGGACCGGAATCGGAAGAGTCGGCTGAGGCGGCGGTCGCGCCCGTCTGGACCCCGGGCCGTGCCAGCCGCTGGCTGGTGCCCGTAGTGGCCATGGGTCTGGTGGCGTGGGCGGCCGCGACTCTTTGGCTGGCGACGGAAAACCGGCGGCTCCGGCAGACACCCAACCCGAAGAGTGTCGCCGCAGACGCGTCCCCCCAGGAGTACTCGATTTACCCCGAGCTTCTGGGAACCCTGGGCGAACTTCCCAATCGAGAGCCCCAACTCGTGCTGTGCAACCCGAAAGTGATCCTGTTTTTTGGCTCGACGACGGCCACTCCCTATGTGGAACCCCCGGGCAGCCTCGTGGTGGCGCCAAAAGAGCTCGATCGCACCTTCAGTTCTGCTCTGAATGGCCGAGATAGGGATATGCCCTACCACTTCTTCCGCGTCACGCGCGAAAACTACACCGGGATAGGAGAGGCCATGGCCGCCTTCCAACTCGCGCGGCTGATGGACGTGCTGCACCGGCCGGTGCATCTGACGCAAGCGCGGTTTCTGAACTGGGACAATGTTCAGGAACAGGATCTGATTCTCCTGGGCGGTCCCTCGAGCAATGCCTGGACATACCAGGTCGACGCCACGTCGGATTTCGTATTCTCCGCGCGAAGTGTGGTAAACCTCAGGCCGCTGGCTGGCGAACAGAACCAGTACACGGCCGATGCAGCTCCCAGGCCCGGCGGAGGAATGGCCGAATACGGCATCCTCAGGATGCTCACCACGCCTCACGGCTTCAAAACCTTCCTTTTGGCGGGGCTGAGCGGCGCGGGAACCGCCGGCGTGGCGGAGTTCTTCGCTAATCCAGCGAAGATGAAGCCCCTGGCAGAACGCATCGGCGCCGCGGCTCCCGGTAAACCCTTTCCCACAGACTGGGAAGCCATCATCAGAATTGTGGTGCAGGACGGCTTGCCGGTCGAGAGTTCGACCGTGACCATCCGCCCTGTGCGGCCGGCGGCTCGTTAGAAACCTCAAGGCTACCCCCGGCTCAGCCGATATAGACGCGCGCCCTGAAGCTGGATTGAGTCAATGTGACGACGCGTTCGAGGCATCACATGACAAGACTGGCCTGGTTCGTTGTGCTTGGGGTCTGGTTTTCGCTGCCGCTGGGGGCACAAACGGCCGAGACAGTTCAGATTCGTGTGAACGTTGATCAGGTCGTTCGCACCATGCAGGGGGGAATCGGCGCCTCCTGGCATGCCATCGAAACGCCGATCTGGGGCCGGGATGCTGCCACTGGCGATCCCTGGTCGGGAAGTTCCTGGGGCGCCAACCCGCCCGTGGATGACGACCATGCCTGGCAAAGCCTTTATCGGCACGCCGCCTGGCTTGGTTTGGACTGGTGCCGCGTGGAACTGGAACTGCGCATGTACGAACCGGCCCGAGGCCGGTTCGATTGGGACAATTCGGAGATGCGGGTCCTCTACAGGATCCTGGATTGGGCCGAAAAGAACCAAGTGGACGTCTTTCTTCAGCAGCAGTTTTCCGACGTGAAGTGGAATGCCTACCCCGAGTTGCGCGGTACCCGCAAAGGAGTCCTCATCAGCGGGCCGCTTTCGCTGGAGGATTTTTCCGAAGGCTTGGCAGCGCTGGCCGACCACCTGCTGCGGGTGAAAGGCTATCACTGCATCAAATGGCTGTGCATCACGAATGAGCCCGGCTGGGAGTGGTCGAGCTTTCAGGGTCCTGACGGCAAGCCTTTACCCCTGGCGCCGGCGCTAAAAGCGGTCCGCGCCGCGCTCGACCGCAAAGGCATCACCTTGGCCCTTTCCGGACCCGATTGGACGGACATGCCGGAACTCGATCCCGCGAAGATTGACTTCGATGCTTTCATCGGCGCCTACGATATTCACAGCTACCTTTCAAGATTCGACGGGGAGAAGGAGGGGGACTATTCGCTCTCGCAAGCCGAGGAGAGAATTTCCAGGTGGGCTGATTGGGCGCACGCGCGCAAGAAACCCCTCTTCCTCAGCGAACTGGGCTCGATGGCTTACGGCTGGGGGTACAGCGATCCCAATCCCGGTTCTTACAAATCATCTCTAAAGGATGCCTCGCTGATCGTGCGGGCGATACGGGCCGGCATTGACGGCGTCAGTCGGTGGAGTTACGTCAATCGCGGCGACCAGGACGGCCAATGGCAGTTGGTCGACACCTGGGACATGGCCCGGAACAGGTTGCTGCCGGCCTTCACACCCCATCCGAATTCCTACTACATGATTGGTCTCTTGACACGCTTCCTGGCCAAACACTCCGACGTGCTGACAAGTTCTGTGGAGGGGGGGTCGGGTCAGAACGGGCCGGAGGTTTTCGCTGCCGCCTTGCGCAGTCCGCGTGGGCAGCACACGTTCATCTTTGTCAATGATGCGGAGACGGACCGGGATGCGGAGATTCTCTTACAGGGGTTGAGTGCGGGAATGAAACTGTATCGCTATCGCATGACGCCTGAGAAGAAGGATCGGTCAGAGGTGGTTCTGGGCCCCGAGAAGGAGTTTCCGGCCTCGCCCCAGCAAGCGGGTTTCACGGATCGGCTGCCCGCCCGGAGTATAACGGTGTATTCCACCTACCATTTGGAGCAGAACGACGCGGGGGTAATGGCGGAATAAACCCTGGCGCACGGGCGACATTAACAGGCTGCGGAAAGACTCTCCCTGCTGTCATTCTGAGCGAAGCGAAGAATCTCGCTCTGCGCATTTTCACGGCAATGCGAGATTCTTCGTCGCCTGCGGCTCCTCAGAATGACAGTCCCGACGGGTTTTTCCGCAGCCTGATTAAACCTTTTCGAGGTAAACGCGCTCCAGGATTGCCTCAGCAATAAGTCGCGCGGCCCCCAAGGCGGCGGCTTCGCTCCCCAGGCTGGAAACCTCCAGGCGAATTTCGTTGGCGGACTTCTCAAAAGCGCGTTGCTTTACTACGCGCATCAACGGCTCGGTGATCAGTTGCGGGGCCAGGCGAAACAAAGGGCCGCCCAGAATGACCATGCGAGGACTGAGCAGGTTCACGACGTCCGCCAGCGCCACGGCGATGTGGGAGACGGCATCGTGCAGCACGCGACAAGCCAGGCCGTCATTTTCCGCCGCCGCGCGGGTCACAATCTCCATGCTGATCCGGTCCAGGTCCTCCTTCGTCAAATCCCGCACTTTGGAGTCAACGCCCTTCTGGATAGCCGTCCTTACCGATTGGATGATTGCCCCGCCAGAAGCCAAGGCCTCCAGGCAGCCATAATTCCCGCAGCAGCACAAGGGACCATTTTCATCGACGGTCATGTGGCCAAACTCTCCCGCAAATCCTCCCGGGCCTCGGTAGAGTGTCCCGTTCAACAAAAATAGCAGCCCCAATTCCCGTGCTCACTGAGATGAAGAGGAAATCTCTCAACTTCCTGTCCTGCCGAAGGCAGTTCTCTGCAATCGCCATCATTCGGGTGCTGTCGTCAAGTAGGGCGGGAAGGCCGAATTCCTCTTCCACGAGTTGTTTCAGGGAAACGTTTTTCCACTCCGTCATCTGTCCCGGTCGCGGGAAGGAAAGCACTACCCCGCGCTCGGTATCGATGACACCCGAATGCGCGATGCCAATCCCTTTCAGGGCACTGTCGGGCAGGCGTGAGTCCTGGATGGTTTTACGAATCGTCTCAAAGGTCCTCTGTAGAACCCGGCTGCGGCCCTCCGCCATCCTCGTTTCAGTCTCCGTCGCGCATATGCTCCTCCCCAGGAAATCCGTTATGACCACGCGCAACAGAAATGACCCCACATCTACGCCCACCAGGTACGCGATGTCGTTGCGGAGGCTCAGCGAAACGGGCTTGCGGCCGACCCTCGTCGAACCCGGTCCGGTTTCGACGACCAAACCTTTTCCGACCAGTCGCCCCACGACACCACCCACCAACGCGGCACTCAAACCGGTTTGCCTGGCGAGTTCAATTCTCGAAATCTTGGGTTCAGCATGAATCAGGCGAAGGATGCTCAACTCGTTTCGGGCTACCTTGGAATATCTTCTCGTTGTGCTCTTGTGACGCGGCTCATGGGCGGTGTTAGTCTGGGCATCAGCTTGGCTCATTCGTAGTTGTCTCCCCCTCGGGACTCCCTTGGGCTTAGCTTCCCAGGCCGCGCGCTCGGGCCGTTCGAGAAGCATGTGCGCACGTTTCTTGCCGCCTTCCTCTTCCCTGCCGATAGCGTCAATCCTTACGCGGACTCGTGCATGGCAGTGAGCTCAGGCCTATCGCTCATGCCAGTATAGAGAATCCTGAAGTAATATATCAAATGTCTTGGCGACCACACGAACACTTATTCTACTCATGAAGCAACTCTCGCCGGTCGTCCAACGGGTCAAAAGGCCGCTTGAATCCCGCCGCATGGCCTGTGCTAGAATGCCTGCAGCATCGGCTCCTAAACAATGCAAACGCCCGAGGAATGCACCCTGGGCGCGGCGTAGCGCATCAGGCTCGAAGACGGGAGGCAAACCGAGATGACAACCGTAGGCAGCAAAAGCACGTTCCGATGGGTGGGCGGAATCTTTACAGGGGTGGGATTGATCCTGCTGGGAGTTGGAGGTTGGATAGGCAATCGTCAATTCACCATCCTGAAATCGTGGCCCACGGTGGAAGCTGAGGTCACCAAAAGCCGGGTCACCCACTACCTGGGCCGTGGAAGCACGCTGATGTACGAGGTGGAAATCGATTTCCGATACGTCATCGATGGAAAGCAATTCCTCACACCCTCGACTCCTGGTTACGCCAACTCAGACTACACGGCCATGAAGCGCATCGCGGACTCCTTTGGTCCCGGGACCCGGCACATGATTCGCTGCAATCCGGCCGACTCAAATGACATCCGAATGAATGCGGGGTACAACTTTGGCTTCTTCTTCCTTCCCATGCTCATGGGAGGAATGGGCCTCCTCTTCGCGGGCATCGGTGTGGCTCTGCTCGTGGTGTCGCCGTCGGTCCAAGCCCTGCAGTGCCCTGCCTGCGGGCAATCGCTCGACCCGGGTCAGAGGT
Organism: uncultured Acidobacteriota bacterium; assembly: GCA_963722555.1. Lineage (GTDB taxonomy): Bacteria > Acidobacteriota > Terriglobia > UBA7540 > UBA7540 > Bog-366. The sequence continues at coordinate 2,294,926 of CAVRNQ010000007.1, read as the reverse complement.
TCTGCCCGAATTGTGCCGCCCCTGTACAAATCAGTGGGCCTCAGTAAAATAGAACAAACCCGGTCCCAGAGCGCCGCTGCAGCGGGGTGCTAGTGTTGTCCTGAGTCAGAAGTTCGTTGATGAGGTCAGCCCGCGGAGCGGGCAACGCGGGAAGGGCTGGCGAAGCGGCCGGAAGATGGGCGGTGGTCGAGTTACAACCATTTTGCTTTGGACAAGGCAACGTTAGCGGCGTGCCCCATCCAGATTGACGACGTGCGGTTGCCGCTGGGACATCGGGCATGAGAAAAGCTCACGGTCAGAACTGGTCGCCGCGGCGACAGCGCGGCTACCCGCTTTCGGCAAAGCTCATCGGCCATCGTCGCGCGCCATGGATGACGGCGAGGATATGAATTTCATCCTGGGTATGGCGATAGGCAACGATATAGGGGGTATGGGCAATGCTGAGTTCACGGGTCGCGGGGACACGGCCAGGGTGGCCGGCGGACGGATAGCGGCTCAACATTTCCACTGCTTGAAAGACGCGTGCCACGAGTCGTGAGGCGGCTTTCGGATCGTCCTGCCGGACGTACTCGTAAGCCGCATCGAGGTCCTGTTCGGCCAGCGGCATCCAGCGAATCTTCATGGGAAAGGTTCGAGGCTCAGCGCAGGCGACGCCGCCACTTGGCACGCACTTCCTCGTGGTCCGCGCCCATCCCCGCGTCGGCTTGCCGCAGGCCTTCCTTGATATGCTCGATCTGCCAGCGCTGCACATCCAGGTAAGCGTCCACGGCCTCGTTGAGCAGGAAGGTGCGATCGCGAGTTTGAGCCTTGGCGAGCTTGTCGAGGGCGGCAACCTTTTCCGGCTCAAGCCGGAAGGAGACGGTCTTCTTGTTAGCGGCTCCCTTCTGCATGGTCAAATAATACGGCATATTATGCCATAATTCAAGCGGGCCACGGCGTCGCCGCCAGCCCGGGAAGCGGGCGGAAGATCGTAGCCCCTGGCGCGAGCGGGTAGCCACAGTCAGTGCAGTTCTGACTGTGGGCTTTTCCTTATGATCGCGAGGACATGGTTTTCGCGCCCGCCAGCGCTCGCCGCCTCGGTTGACTGTTGCCCCCTGCACGGCATCGCGCGTAAATCGACCGCATGTCCAGGTTGCGGCGTCGATTCCTTTATGGCCGCGACATTTTCGTGACCGTGGCTTACTTTGGGGTTATCTTGGCGGTACCGCAAGGGGCTTTCGCAACCCGTCGGCCGCGAGGGGTTCGCCCTTCCGCTAAACAGGCTGCGGAAAAACCCCTCACACTGTCATCCTGAGGAGGCGAAGCCGGTCCTGAGTGAAACGAAGGAAGGACCTCTGTATTTGCTAGAAAATCCAAATACAGGGGTCCTTCGCTTCGCTCAGGATGACAGCAGCGGAGCGTTTTTCCGCAGCCTGTAAAGGCCAATCCATTGTACGGCTCTTCAACCACCGCGCTTCAACCACCGTTGCATTTCGCGGCTCGGCGGTGTAACCTTCGCCCCGAGTTCGGGCGCCGCGTTTCCGAGAGTATCCTTCACCTCGCCGGAGGTGCTTTCATGACCTCTTTTGACACGTGCTGCAAGGGTACGGAGCCTCTGTCCCCTGAACGCCCCGGCAATCCGTTTACTTTCCATGCAGTGCGCAAGAGCCTGAGGGCACAATGAAAGGATTAATGGGTCGCCGTGGTTTCATGAAGCACGCGGCCCTGGCGGCGGCTATGTCCTGTTCCGCCTTCCAGACTCCGCTGGCGAGGGGCCAAGGGCTGGGACGTGCCGCCAAAGCGAAGAAGGTTATCGTGGTTGGCGCCGGCATGGCTGGCCTGGCGGCTGCATATCAACTAGCCGAGGCGGGCCACGACGTGACGCTTCTGGAGGCGACGCTGCGTCCCGGTGGCCTTGTGCTCACGCTCCGCGAGCCTTTCTCAGACGGGCTTTATGCGGACGCCGGCGCCATGTTTATTCCCGAGAACCACGACCTCGTCCTGGGGTATGTAAGGCTTTTCCAGTTGCCCCTCAAGCCCTACTTCCCCCAAGGTCTGGCGCGCGTCTATTACCTCGCTGGAAGACGCATGCAGGTTGGGGAGAAAGAAGATCCCCCCTGGCCCTTGCCCCTCACACCCGAAGAAAGACGCCTGGGACTGGGCGGCATAAGAAGCAGGTACGTCAGCTCCCTGTTGGATGAAATCGGCAACCCCGCCGCCCCCGGCTGGCCCCCCGCATCCCTCGAGAAATACGATCGTCTTAGCTTCGGGGAATTCCTGCGCCAAAGGGGAGCGTCGCCGGCTGCGGTGACCCTGCTGAGCCTGGGTGCTTGGAACCAATGGGGGGAGGGCGTTGACACCGTTTCAACCCTGCTGGTTTTGCGCGGCGCGGCCCTGCGCCGATCTGCCGAACGGTTCTCTCGAATCGACGGGGGGAACGACCGGTTGCCGCGCGCCATCGCGGCTCACCTGGGGGATAGAATCCACTATGGGACCCCGGTCGTGAGGATCGAAAGCAGTCGGGAAGGCGTGCGCGTCGTTTTCCTGCAATCTGGCCGGCCCGAGACGATGATGGCGGACCGCGTGATCTGCGCGATTCCCTTCTCCGTTCTGCGGCGCATCAAGGTCACACCCCCCTGGTCTCCTGGAAAACGCGAAGCCATTGAGCAGCTTCCTTACAGTTCCGCCACGCGCGTCTTTCTCCAAATGCGGAGAAAGTTCTGGATAAAGGAAGGGCTCTCCGGCTGGGCCCTGACGGACCTCCCGATCAGTTCGATCTCCGACGCGACGGCGAACGAGGGCGGATCACGTGGGATCCTGGCCACTTATATGTCGGGAGCAGCGGCCCGCCAGTTGGCGGCCCTGCGTGAGAGTGAACAGGTCGAGCAAACCCTCCAACAGGCGGAGAAGCTGCTGCCCGGCATACGCGAGAACTGCGAAGGCGGGCGATCGGTTTCCTGGGACTCGGGCCCCTGGGCGGGGGGAGCTGCACCCTGGATGAAGCCCGGCCAGATAACGGCATTCCTCCCGCACCTTGCCCGCCCCGAAGGACGCATCCACTTCGCCGGTGACCACACCTCCGCTTGGATGCGCTGGATACAGGGCGCGCTGGAATCCGGACACCGCGCCGCGCGCGAAGTTCAGGAGGCGGAGTAGGCCCAGCCCATTCTGGCGAGAATCAGGAGACGGGAACTCTTGCGCCCCAGGATGTTCAGGTGTACGTTTCCGGGCGGCCGAGAACTCTAGACCGGGACCTCGTCTGCGTGCAGGATTAGGGGGAGGAAATGGAACGACGTGAATTCATCAAGATGGCGGCCGCGATGGCGCCACTGGTAGCCAACGTAGGAGTCAGGGGAGCGCCGGGCACGGTTACCTTCGAAGACTTCCTGAGGGAGAGCGCTGTTCCGCGGGAAGTGATTGACAGATTTCTGCGCGGTCCCAGTTGGGCGCGTTTTGATCCGGAAGTAGGCTACGTCTTGGGGAATTATCTGCCGTCCGATGGAATCGACGGGAGCGCGACCATTTCCACCATCCAAACCACCGGGGCCCGCACCTCCTTTATGTATGCGGGCAGGAAATGCCGCATCAATACCTACGGAGACAGCTTCACGCATTGCCACCAAGTCAGCGACGGCGAGACCTGGCAGGAGTATCTGGCAGGCCACCTGGGCGAGCCGATCCGCAACTTTGGGATGGGCGGGTTTGGGGTCTATCAGGCCTACCGCAGGATGCTGAGGGAAGAACGGGCCGATCGGGGAGCGGAGTACCTCATGCTCTACCTCTGGGGCGACGACCACATCCGGAGCCTGCTGCGTTGCCGCCACGCCATCACCAACCGGGTCTGGAACCACCAGGGTGGGACCATGTTCCACGGAAACTTCTGGGCCCACCTGGAGATGGACCTCGAAACCGGGCGCCTGGTGGAGAAGGAGAATCTGCTCGCGACCCCCTCGGCGCTGTATCAGATGACGGACCCGCAATTCATGGTGGACCACCTCAAGGACGACTTGGCCCTCGAGCTCTATGCCTTCAAGTTGGGGTACATCCGGGACCTGGACCGGGAACGAATCAGCAAACTGGCAGCCTGTTTGAACTATCCCCTGGATTGGAGCCGGGAATCGGCCCTCGATCAACAGGCGGGCGAACTCCTCGACCTGTACTCGCTGCGGGCCACGCGATTCATTCTCGACAAAGCCCGGGAATTCTCGAGGCAGAACGGGAAAAAGCTGCTGGTGATCCTCTTTGACCCTTATCGCGCTATGGCCGAAATGCAGAAAAGTGGCACGCGCTACGACCAGGAGATTGTCGATTACGTCGAGAAAGAAAAGTTCGATTACTTCGACATGAACGTGGTCCATCTCCGGGATTTCAAAAAGTACAACCTGACTTTTGATGAGTACATGAAAGAGTATTTCATCTTCCACTATAGCCCCCGCGGCAATCATTTCTTCGCGTATGCAATCAAAGATACGCTGGTGAAATGGCTCGATCCCAAACCGGTTACCTATCGCAAGCCCAACCCGGAATCGTTCGATTTCAAAGGCTATCTGGTGGGCTATCATTGAGAGGACGGGTACTGGTGTCATTTGCGAGACACGGGCGCTCCCAGGTGCAGTCATTCCCGCGAAGCTTGTCCCCGCGAAGACGCGGAGCGGGAATCTACTCCGCCAGCCATTGGAAATGCGGCGCCGCCGGACTGGATTCCCGCTTTCGCGGGAATGACCAGTGTTTCGAAAGGGATCCCATTCCAAATGACACCAGCACCCCCGAGGCACGCTTGCTTTACGAAAAGGATGGGCCTAGGATGTGCGCAGCGATATTACCGATATCCATAATTCGGATAGGGGGGGGTATGAAACTCCGTCTTTTCGTTTTGCTTCTCTTCGTAGCCACCGTCGGTCTGGCAACGGCTTTCCCTGCAACGCACAAGGCGCTGAGCAAGGAGGAGATACTGGAGTTGGCCCGCAATTATGTTCCCAGCGAGCGTCTGGCGGACCTGGTCCAGCAATACGGAATCAACTTCACGCCGGGGGAGGACTTCTTCAAAGCCCTGCGTGAGGCAGGGGGGGAAGAAGTGCTCGTTAAAGCTTTGCGCGCCGCCAAGCCAGCGCGCCCCCTGGATTCAGCCGCAGCGCCGGAGACAAGTGACAAGGAACTCAGACACCTTTTGGCTCGGGGCGCTCAATTTAAGGCGCAAAAGCAGTACCCAGAGGCAGAGAAAGAATATCGCGCCGCCCGGCGACTTGCCCCGGAGAGGGCGGATATTCATTTTTCGCTCGGCTATGTTCTTCTGGAACAAAAGAAATGGGACGGGGCGATCACCGAGAATCGCGAAGCCCTGCACCTGCGGCCCGAAATCCCGGCAGCGTATAACAACCTCGGGTCTGCGCTTTACCATAAGGGCGAACTGAGGGAAGCCCAAGCCGCGTACCGCGAGGCACTGCACCTGAAACCGAACTACCCCAAGGCACACTACGGCCTCGGCTTGGTGCTCGAAAAGGCGGGGAACCTTCCGGCGGCCGTGCGGGAGTTTCATGCCGCCTGCAAACTGGAGCCGGAGAATACGAGCTTCTGCGCAACTTACGAAAAGCTTTCAGCCAAGAAAACGGCCTCGGCGCCGGGAACAGAGCAGCAACCCGCGGCCGTGGGCGAAAATCCCGCGCGAGGCAGTCAAAGGGGCGGACGGGCGGGTGTGCTGGTCGGAGCCTGGGCCAATTCTGATTCCTTTGGAGATGTGGTGGACGCGGGCACGGGCGCGTACATTCGGGGCGCCTACACGGGCGAGGCCTATCGCTTTCGGGAGGACGGAACTTTCTGGTACCTCATCGTGGGCTCCGGCACGGTGGTTAGTGGCGCATCTGTGCAACAGGGCGACTACAATGTGCAGGGTAATGTCTTGACTATGAGCTCCAAAACCGAAAGCTGGACTCCCAATCCTTCGCACCCTGGAGGACGACCGGCATACAAGAACAAACCAGTTGATGAGGTCAAGAGGTTTGAGTTCAGCGTCTCGGGCTCCAACACTCTGAATCTCACCGAACTGCCGTATAAAACGCACGGCACATTTCATCGAACCCGGAAGTCGCAGTAGTGTCGTGTAATAATAGAAGTTCGTTCATGAAGGCAGCCCGCGCCGCGGGCGGAAAAGCGCAGCCCTCGGCGCGAGAATACCATACTGGGGAGACGATCAGCAGATCAGAGGTTTGCGCGCGGACCTCAGAACGTCTGCGCCTGCCAACCTGCATGGGGGCCAATGTGGTTCACGGAGCAATTCCCTGGGGAAACCGCAGCCATGCGGAACACATGCATGTCTGCGCCAGCCGCTGAAGCGCGCTGAGAGGCCGATAGCCTGCCGAAGTAGCTTGAACATCGGGTTGAAAAGAATTGCAGTTTTAGTGTAGGAGTTTCGCCTTCTCCGGGCCGGTCGCGCGGTCTCCCCGATACCGCCTGGCTTGGTATCTGCTTGTTTTACTATAGATTACAAAACATCACGCGGGTTGGAACATTAATTGCATGGTTAAATTGACGCGAAATTCATAGGTGGAGGGAGTAAATGCACAGGAGAACGAATCTCGTCGTTACGCTCGTCTTCTTGGGTCTTATTTCATTGGGGCTCCCGGCAGCGTCGTGGGCCGGCAGCGTTTGCAGTGGAATCGCGGGCAATCTCGTCGCGAACTGCGGCTTCGAGACAGGTGACTTTACGAGTTGGAACACTGTTCCTGCGGCAAGCGGGAGCGATTTCTACGTTACAGATAACCCATACAGTGGGAATGATGCTGCCGCGTTTGGGGCCACGGCATATCTAGATGATACTATTTCCCAGACTCTTGCCACAACCAATGGGGCAACTTACAGCCTGACCTTCTGGCTGGACCACAATTATACTGACACCGAAAACCATTTCGAAGCGGAGTGGGATGGATCCCCTCTATTGAATCTTTCCAACGTTGCTGCCTTCGGATACAAGCAATACACATTTACTGTGACAGGAACGGGAAGTGACCAACTGACTTTTGCCGGCTACGAGGTTCCCTCGTATTACTATCTCGATGACGTGAGCGTCACCACCGGCGCACCGGAGCCTTCCAGCTTGCTTCTCCTTGCCTCTGGGCTGATGGGATTGATTGGCGCCGCGAGAGGGAAGCTCTTCAAGAAGAGCTAGCCCCGAAAACAGATTTTCGCGTTACTTGCTTGCTCCGCAGGTTGCGGCGCTACAAGGAGGCCCTACTCCACGAGCGCGGCCACACTCCTCCAGTCAAGGGAATTCCTCACCTCAAAACGTCGCACCACCGCAGGATTCGCTCTCTCCGGATGAGCCGCAGCCCGGTCGGCGCCGGAAATGCCTAACACCACGATCACCTGAATTGCTGTGCGCGGCAGCGCCGGATTGAAAAAGTCGGCGTTGGGGGAAACCACGGGTTGGGCTTGGGGCGCGCCTGGGTTAAGCAGGCCTGACGGGCGCCGCGTGGTCTTCCAATCCGGGGAATAAAAGGCCGGCGCGGCTCGTTGCTCCGAGGAAAGCGACGCCAGCTCCTGTGTCAAGGCCTTGACGTAATCCGCGCGGAGGAACCGGATGTTGCCCGGATTCTCGGCCAAGGTCGCTCTCGTCCCAGCCTCTGATTCGCGCGCCAACTTTTCCCCCTCCCGCACCTCATCCGGAGGCACGCCTTTCATCATTTCTCTCTGCTCCTCATTCTGAGCCTCGAGGAGTTCCTGGGCCCTGCGGATGGCATGACGAAGGAAACGCTCCTGACTAACCGGAACCCAGAGAGGTTTCTGGCTCTTCACAAGAATGACGGCAGCGGTATCGTAAATGGGGAATCCTTGCAGGTTACCCGTTACCTTCGGCGCCAGGAAGTACAGACCCTGCTCGTCCTCCATCTCGGTGGGCTCACCGGCCGCAAACCAATCCTCCACGACTCCTTTCTTCGTGTATCTTTCCCCCCTAAAGATGTGGCTCAGGTCATTGACGTATAGCGCAAACCCGGCCGAATCGTCCGGATTGGTATCGATTCTGCCACCCTCATCCATATAGTAGGGCAAGAGGTCCACGGTAACGCGGCCAACCACGGGGATGTAAGAGCGAGGCCGTTGTACTTCACTGCTGGGCGGGGATTGAAGGCTGAGATGACTGCGAGCGTCCACACCGAGGGGAGGGGTGAGTGCTTTCAACTCCCGAAATATCGTGGCCAGGCGTTCGAGCGTCCCCAGGAAGCTATCAACCTCGCGTTGGGTCAGCTTGTAGTCTACTCGAACCTCAGTGTCAATTGTCCACGGTTTCCATTTTCCGACCTTATTGGGCAGGTAATGCATTCCGTCCTCACCTTGAAAGGGCAAAGACCACATAGTAGTCAGGGCCAAGCAGGTCAGACCCAGAATGCCTATCCACATGAAGATATGTTTCTTGTGCATGGCAGCGCCTCCTCTTCTTTGGCAAAAACGTCGCGGACTCGGCCTCGGATAATCTGCAGAACTTGGCAGGATGCTGGCCCTTCGAGGCCTCGGAAGTCAATGACAAGTGTCAGTTTGCACATAAACTCCTGAGGCTGGAGGCGACGGGGCAAGCCTAGGGCGGTAGACCGGGCTGCATCTTCCGAGCAGCAAAACAAGTTGTGGGGTGGCCGCCAAGCTCCGGCGGCGGCGCTTTCCCGGATGAACGCGTCGTTCCACCCTCGGGATCAAGATGGGAGGGTCAAACTCCTGCCGCGCTGGGCGGACTCCGTCCCGCCCTGCGGGACCGGCGCTCCCGAACGGCAGGCCGACCCGCCGGACGGTGCAGCGGCTGGTACCTTTGTACTGTAGGCAAGAGATTACCGACGTGCTATAAGTACCATGTCGTGCGCGCCCTGGGCCGGAGGGTTCTGGCCCGGGCGCTTCGCGACAAAGGCATTATGGAAGACGCATCCAGTCCCGAAACTGCTCGACGTTTCGTGCGCAGCCTCAACATCCTGCTGAAGACCGTGCGCCTATATGGCACGGAGCACGAGCGGACCACGACACTCCTGGGCACCGCTTGGGAGGACCTGCGTAGGGCTTTGCAGAGCGCTGGGAAAACCGGATTGCTCCTGGGCGTGTCTGGTACGCAGGTACTACTGGATGGCGTGCCGCTCGAGAAGCGGCCCACGGACCGCAGTTTTGCCCTATTGCTTTCTTCCGCCGGACTCTCCAGCATCCATTTCTCCCCGCGGGTGACGGCCGATGATCTTTGGCGTTTTGTTCGCGGCTTCGGCACTCGCGCTCCCCAAGCCGGATCGCTCGCCGCCGAACTCCAGGCCGCCCTGGGAGGAGACAAGGGGCCGATCCGTGTAAACGAAGTGCGGTTTGTTGCCCAAGATGCTTCCTTGGGTGACCCTGGGCTGGCCGCCCAGTTGGCGGCGCGATCACTGGGAGCCGACGCCAAGAAGTTGCAGCCTTGGCTCGAGAACCCGCAGCGCTTGTTGCAGCTCATCGCGGCGGCGGAAGGCGCCCGCAACCAACCCACCGGGCCGTCAGTCAGCGCGAGGGAGGCCGCGGTCGCCCCTCCCCAGGCAAAGGAGGATGATGTCCTGAAAGTCCTGCAATGCCTGGTGCAGCTAGGTCAGACGGCTCAGCAACCGGAGTCGACCGGGCAGATCGGTAGCGTCGAGCAGCATATCCAGCAATTGCCGGTTTCGGGGCAGGCAGCCCTGACCCAGGCCCTGCTGAGTTTGGGATCACAATCCGAACCCATAAGGCCGGACGCCCCCCTGCTGCTGCAGATTGCCGAGCGTGTGGCCATTCGCTTTGCCTTGGAACAGTACCAGCGTGGAGATGTGCGAACCAACGCCGTGGTGGAGCTCCTCGACCGGCTCAAACGCGAGATCGGTTCTCTGCGGCAGGTCCTGAAAGTGCACGAGGAGCAAATGGGGCGCGCCGGCCTGGAGGTGGAATCTCACTCCGATATCCTCGACCGGCAATTCTGGGCCGGCGTGCCGGAGCGCGCCAAGCGCAAGATCCTGCTGTCGCCGGAAGCCTGGGCCATTCCGCCGCGCAACATCCGCCAATTCGTAGGAGAGTTGTTCACGGGCGGCGATGTGGAGTCGGCACGCGACATCCTGGAGAACTATGCGCAATGCGTGCACGCCAAGGAAGGAGAAGCCCGGCAAAAAGCTGCAACGGGCTTGACAGACCTGGCCGACCTCTATTCCCGCGTCGACGCCTCGATGCTGAAGTCCACCCTGCACCACCTGGGCGAGGAATTGACCCGCGAAACGAACGCCGACCTGCAATCCCTCCTGGACGCCACCTTTGTTCGCCATAGCCACGAAGCCGCAGCGCGCCGCCAATACCCCGCCGTCCGGGAAGCACTGGTGGCGATGGAAACGTTGGAGCGGTGCCAGCCCGGACACGCCCGGATCCTCTGGCCACGCGTTAAGGTGGGAAACCCCCTGCCGCTTTTCATTGAAGAAGCCCTGCATGCCCCCCGGATTCCCGACGACCTGGTGGAAGTCCTGCGGCGTATGCCCCACGCCGCGGTCGACCAGATGGCCAGTCGCGTTCCGCACTGCTCGCGCCGGGACGAATGGGAACGGCTACTGGAACTGGCCCAGGGAGTGGGCCCCGAAGCAGTCGTTTACCTCCGCACGATCCTGCAAAACCGCCCCGCGCCGGAAGCCACTTCCAAGGTAGCGCTGCTCAGCCGCCTGGAACCACGCGCCCTGGAAGAACTTCTTCCCTCGCGTCTGCGAGATTGGGATCAGATCGCCCATGACCAGGTGGTGAGGCAACTGGCCAGCAGCCTGGCGCCCCAGCGGGGAAAATTACTGGAGAAGATCTTCGATCTCCTCAGCTCTACCGTCTGGGCGGAGGCCGTTGACGAGATCGGCATGTGCGGCGACCGCGCCAACGCTCCCCGGCTCATGCGGATCGTCGAGAAGGAGTCCTCCCAACCTGCCGAGCCCTATTTGCAGATCAAGGCCATCGAAGCCCTGGGACGGCTCCGCGAATCCAGCGCCGGGTCACTCCTCCGCCCCTTGGCGGAAGCCAAACGTTTTTGGCGATGGAAGTATCACCGCGAGCTGCGGATCACGGCCATGCAGGCGCTACAGAAAATCGATCCCGAGTGGGCCAAACACTTTCTGCCGCGCTCCGGCCTGAACACCGCCGAGATGTTTCTCGCGCCACTCGACCCTGAGCCCGATACCCCCTGGCTGCGCCAGCGGCGCTATCTGCGCTTGAATCTGCCCTATCCCCTGAAAGGCGAAGTCCACGCCGCCCAGGGCAGCCACCGGTTAGCCATCGAACAGCTTAGCCTGGGGGGCGGCGTAGCCCGAAGCCAGTGCCACATCAAGCCCGGCGTTGCGGTCGGCTTGGAATTCCCGTCGGGACTACGCCGTATCCACGGCGACGTGCTGGTGCGGGAAGCACGGCCTCAGGAATTGACGTTTGAGCTGGTCAGGATTGGCCTTGAGGACCGCAACCGACTGCGTCGCCCGCTCGCCGGATTGCAGTCAGTTGCAAACTGAAGCTTCAAGATCAATGGAGATCGCCGCCGCGCCTTGTTCAACGACGCGTTAAGTTGAATTAGGCCACTTATGCATATAACTATGATATCGGTCATTTAAATTGATCGCTAATATCAAATGGTTGTATGACAATAATCATATATTCTTATAGTCAAGATTAGCCTTGACATCAACTGAACCCTGCTGTACGTTCATAATGAAGCTCTTGTGCAGGTATTTGAGTTGTCCCGGTTTCGGCTTCGCGCCTATGAGAGTGCGACCATTTGTCTGCAAATAGCAGAAACCTGCTCCCGAGCCCAGCGGGGTCGCAACCAAACCAAGTCATCAGGAGTCAATGGGCAACAATCGCGACCTCGGCCACTTTCGAGAGTGCCCCAAACCTGTATGAGCAGAGGGCCCAATCAGAGTGTCCAAAAACATCCTGCCGGAAAGTGTCAGAACCCTGCGAAAAAGGTACTTAGGGAAAGCCCGGACGGTAGCGGGGGAGAGTTAGCCTTCGCCAGCCGCTCGCAGTGGGGCGGGGACCCACTTGCCCCGACAACTCCGTCCTTGACGCTCAATTCATCCGCTCACCTGAGAGTGAATTGATGGCTGGGCCGGCCGCGAGTTGCTGAAGCCGAAGCAAAACAAGCGAACTTGGAGGGTGCCATGACCGTCGAGATTCGAAATTGGTTAAGACGTGTGTCAGTTTACGCCGGGATTGCGACCATGGCGCTCGCTGCGGCGATGCTGGTCGGTTTCTTCCGGGCCGCTCCGGGGCAGAGTTTCTCTGCGACGAACCGGGTGGCGGGTGTTGCCCCCGCTCCGGGCCCTCGCTTGGTTGCGGACTATGCCAAGCTGCCCCTCAGCTTCGAGGCCAATCAAGGGCAAACGGATCGCAGCGTGAACTTCCTCTCCCGGGGGAGGGGCTATAGCCTGTTCCTGACGGGCGATGAGGCAGTGCTGAGATTGAAGAAGCCAGGAACGGAAGGCGAGATTCGAAATTCGAGACTCGAACCTCGGAGAAAAGGGATTGTCCGGAGTCAGTTGCAGCGAGCTACGGACAGCGGGCCGGGGTCTGCGGACTCCCTCCTGCGCATGAAGCTCGTCGGTGCAAACCGTGATGCCACCGTGGCGGGAACCAACGAATTGCCCGGCAAGGTCAATTACTTCCTGGGCAACGACCCGAAGACGTGGCGCCGGAACATTCCCACCTATGCCAAGGTGCGCTACCAGAACGTTTATCGGGGAGTGGATCTGGTCTATTACGGCAATCAGGCTGGACAACTGGAGTACGACTTTGTCGTCGCGCCCGGCGCGGACCCCGCCGCCATCACGCTGGATGTAGAGGCGCACGGGTCGCCCGCGCGACCGCCCCTGCGCATCGCTCGCGACGGCGACCTCATCGTCGACCTGGACGGGGGCGACGTCCGCTTCCACAAGCCGGTGGTCTACCAACCCGCGATTGATGACGCGCATCGGACTTCGGACTTCGGACTTCGGACAGCGGTTGACGGTCACTACGTCCTCACGGCCTCGAACCAAGTCCGCTTCGCGCTGGGCCCTTATGACCGCAACCAACCGCTGGTCATTGATCCCGCTCTGATCTACTCGACCTACTTGGGCGGTAGCGGTGGCGAAACGAACTTCGGGATCGCCGTTGACTCCTCCGGAAATGCCTATGTGACCGGGATCACTCAGTCGGCCGACTTTCCCACCACGGGCGGCGCGTACCAGACAACCCCCGGAAGTACCCAGGACGCGTTTGTGGCCAAGCTGCAATGGAACAACTCCGCTGCCACGCTTAGCCTTGCCTATTCCACTTACCTCGGCGGCAACGGTAATGATTTCGGCTACTCCGTTGCTGTCGACTCCTCTTTCAATGCCTACGTGGCCGGATCCACTACGTCGACCGACTTTCCCCTCCTGCACGCGTTGGCTGGACAGGGGGAATCCACGGGCTCCCTTTACGCATTTGTGACCAAACTGAGTGCGGACGGCTCCTCCTTGGTCTATTCAACGTGTCTGGGCGGTAATCAGACCCAAGAGGCCTTAGGGATAGCCGTCGACCCCTCCTCCGGAGATGCTGATGTAACGGGCTATACGTCGTCGACCGACTTTCCCGTACAACACGCCCTGGTTGGGCATACGGTCCTCGCGGGTATCCAGAACGCGTTTGTGGCCAAACTTGACTGGAGCTCCCCCACGCTTAGCTTGGTCTACTCGACCTACCTCGGCGGCAACGGTATTGACACGGGCTATGGGATTGCTGTCAACTCCTCCGGCAACGCCTATGTGACCGGAACCACTTCGTCAGCCACCTTTCCTGTCCATACCCCGGTGTATGCGAGCCTCAATGGTACAAGCGACGCGTTTGTGGCCAAACTGAACTGGAGCGGATCCGCGCTTAGCTTGGTCTACTCGACCTACCTCGGTGGCACCGCTCAGGAATTGGGCTCCAGCATTGCCGTCGACTCCTCTGGCAACGCCCACGTCGCCGGGGTCACCTATTCAACGGACTTCCCCACCCTTCACCCGTACCAGGTGTCCAACAATACCCCTCTGGGGATTGGCACCGCGTATGTGGCTGAATTGAACACGGCAGGTAACGCCCTGGTCTATTCCACGTACCTCGGCGGCCACGCCTTGGATTGGGCCTACGGCATCGCCACCGACTCCTCCGGCAATGCCTATGTGGTTGGAGTCACTGCATCGACTGACTTCCCTACCCAAAACCCGCTGTACGCGAGCCTTAATAGTTCCTCCCTTGACGCGTTTGTGACCAAACTGGACTGGAGCGGCTCCGCCCTCACCCTGGACTATTCAACCTACCTGGGCGGCAGCGGTAACGATATCGGCTATGCCATTGCTGTCGACCCCTCCTCGGGCAACGCCTATGTGACCGGGATCACCGCATCGACCGATTTTCCCACTTTCTGTGCCGTGCAGAAAACGAACAACGCACCGTCAACGTTGGCGACCGGGTTTGTGGCCAAGATCTCGCCTTCCGCCGTGGGGACTGCGACCCTCTCCGCCGCCACCATCCCCGCTTTCGCGAGCCAAGTGGTAAACAGTCCCCCGAGCTCTCCACAACACGTGACCCTGACCAATACCGGCTCGGGTCCCCTGACCATCGCCAGCATTGCCATTAGCGGCCAGTTTGCACTCGACTCCTCAGGCACTTGCCCCTATACCGGTGGCACGGTGGCAGCGAGCGGTAGTTGCACGATCGCTGTCAACTTCGATCCCACAACCGTCGGCGCCCAGGCCGGGACAGTAACGATCACCGACAACAGCAACGGGATACCCACCACGCAGACGGTGAGCCTGAGCGGAACCGGGACCGCATCGACATCTGGCGTTAGCCTGTCCACGCCGTCAGCCTTCGCGGGCCAATTCGTGGGGACCACCAGCAGTGCGCAAACCGTCACGCTGACCAATGGCGGCAGCGCCAGCCTGAGCATTAGCGCCATTGTCGTCACTGGCCCCTTCGGCCTCGCCACGTCCGGGACCACCTGCTCAACCTCGACCCCCGTCGCTGCCAATTCGACCTGCACGGTGGCCGTTAATTTCGCGCCCACCGCCGTCGGCGCTGCTACTGGCACCCTCTCCTTCACCGATAACGGCGCCGGCAGTCCGCACGCCGTCAGCTTGAGCGGAACGGGTTGGGACTACACGCTCGCCATGGCTTCCGGTTCCTCCTCGACGGCAACTGTCGCCCCGGGAGCGACCGCTACCTACACCTTGAATCTGACCGGTCTAGGCGGGTTTACCCAAACTGTGACCTTCAGTTGTGCCGGAGCTCCCTCGGAGGCCAACTGCACGGCTTCGTCCGCGAGCGCGAGCAGCACTGGGACCGCTGTCACCGTCACCGTAACGACGACCGCACCTTCCGCGGTCGCGCCGCGCTCGCGACCACTTCCTCCCGTCCGACCGCTTCTGCCCGGACCGGGAAGTCTGGTTCTTCTTGCCATGCTATTGGCGGCCCTGGCGTGGGCAGCCCGGACTTGGTGGCAACCGGGAGCCAGCCGGCTGCGGATCGCGTTTGTCGCCCTGGCGCTGGGGATGTTGCTAACCCTGGCGATGGCCGCATGTGGCGGCGGTGGAGGCGGCGGACCGACCCCCAACCCAGGAACGCCGGCAGGAACATCCACGCTGACCGTGACCGGTACCGGCACTGCGGGTTCGGGCACCACCACGAAAGCCCACACTCAGACTCTTACGCTGACAGTCAGTTAGCCAAGTCCAACCGGGGCGGCCCAACGGCCGCCCCGAAGCTTGGGATTCCCACTTTCATCCGCAAGTTGAATGAGAAGGGTAGCGCGGACCTGTTCTGTAGGTCCGCGGCTTTCCCTTGCCCATAGGGGACGAGCCGCGGACCTACAGAACAGGTCCGCGCTACGCCTGCTTCGAGGACATTCCCAATTATTCCTGTGCCTCGCTCCCCTTTCACTCCACCATCTTCGCAATATGCAAGTCAAAGCCTGTGCCGGGCAGGAGGGCGGTGAGCTCAAAAGCCGTGAAGCCCTCGCCCGTCTGCTCGGTGCGGCGATAGACGCCGGGCTCACTCTCCACGGTTTCGCGCCGCCCCCCGAAGTCCTCTAAGAACGCCTGGGCAGCCTTCACACCGGGGCGCCCGGGAGCTGCCGGCCGAGTCAACGCTTCGGCCGCGTAAGACCGGATGAGCTTGGGCCAGTATTTCTCGAGTAGCCCGGTGCTGGCAAAAAGGTCCGCCCAGATGATCTGGTCATTGATCGCCACCACCACGCCCACCGCGTTCCGGTCTCGCAAGGCCCGTATCAATCCCTGGTAGGATTGCTCCAGGGGCGCGGCGACGGCGTCCACGCGCTGCTTCACCTCCGCATTGCCCATCACCAGCGCATAGGAGGAGGTCGATTCGAGGGCGCGCTGTGTTGCCGGAGCGGCCGGCGCGGCCATCGCTGCCGCGGAGGCATGGACTTCCGCCCAGACCTTCTGTTGATCCTTGTCGGCCATGGCGCTGCGACGCACGCTGGGCTGTGCCATCTGGGTTTGGAAGGAGCCAAAATCGTATTTGGTCGCCACCCAGCGTCCGGGTTCAACGCAGAAGACCGCGAGGTCAATCGGATCGCTCTTGGGCGGAACAATGCGATCCTTCCCCACCACCCGGTCCTGCTTGCCCCCGGTCACGATCTCGCCTGCCAACAGAATCAGGGGGTGCTCGGAATTGTTCACCAGGACCAAACGGTTAACCTCCGCCCCACGCTCTAGAATGACCCGCCGGGGTCCGCGAATCAGCGGTTGGAAGCTGCCGACTTCGCTTACCACGACTTCGCCCGAGCGCAGGCCCTCATCGAGCGTCAGAAAGCTCCGGGTGTCATGTGAGCGGTCGGCGACGACCGGGAAGATAGTCAAGTTTCCTTGGCTGATCGGCGCCAGCACTTTGTAGCCAGGCCCGGTCTCGCCCGCCTCGCCGCGACCCGGACCCCAAGGCAAGATCATTAAAGCTGCCAACATGCTCATCACACACAGACCGAGAATTTGTTTGCCTTTCATGATAGGTTCCTCCTGGTAGAGTTGACCGAGGGCATCAGAGGCCACGGAGAAACGTTTCTGAGCGTTGTCATTCCGAGCGAAGCGAGGAATCTCGCTCTGGAAACAGAGGCCTTGCGAGATTCCTCGTCGCCTGCGGCTCCTCGGAATGACAGGCTGGACGGGTTCTTCCGCAGCCCGCTAATCCCGGTCTATAGGAAGAACGCTTCAGGTTATAATTCTTGCATCGAACTCTCTGGCGCGCGGCAGGCCTTGGGGGAGAGGATTTGCGAGGATCCGCCGGCGCTGGAAAGGGATAGGAAGTGGCCGGCGAGACGTCGTCGAACTCGATGAGCGGAAGCCAAGAAACCGCAACCCGCCCCGCGATTCCGGTCATAACGGAATCGGTGTTGACGGAGCTCTATCGTAAAGCCGGGGCGGAAAAATTCGGCCTGACCCAGCAGGATTTCGTAATCATTTTGCAAGAGGTCGCGGCCAAGTATCTCCGCGCGGACGCGGCCCCCTCCGAAATCCTGGGATTCCTCGCGAGCTTGCGCGTAGAGGAACTGGTGCTGGCGCGCGCCTGTGCCCAGGGCCACGAAACCGCCTGGGAACTTTTCCTGAACCGCTATCGCGAAAAACTCTACCGGGCGGCCTATTCCATCGCCCAGGAAGATTCCGCTGCCCGTGATCTGGCGGATTCTCTCTACGCCGACCTCTATGGCACTCGGACCACGGATGGGGGGAGAATCTCGAAACTGAACTCGTACACGGGCCGGGGCTCGCTGGAAGGCTGGCTGCGGGCCGTGCTCGCGCAAGAGTATGTGAATCGCTATCGCCGCCAGCACCGGCTGGTCAGCCTGGATGAGCAGACCGAGGCAGGCGTGCAGTTCCAGACTGAGGAGCCCGATCCGGCGCAGGCGCTCGATGCACGTGTCGAGAAGGCGACGGACCAAGCCCTCGCATCCCTGGCAGCGGAAGATAAATTCATTTTGGCCAGCTATTACCTCGACGGACGCACCCTCGCGGAAATCGCACGCCTGCTGGGCGTGCACGAATCCACCATCAGTCGGAAATTGGAGAAAATCACGTCGTCTGCCCGCAAGTCCATCCTTGCCGGGCTGATAAAACGCGGAATGAGTCCCAAAGATGCGAAGCAAGCGATGGAAGTTGAGGTCAGCGAGATTTCCTTGGACGTTCGCCGACGCTTGATGCAAGAAAAAGGTCAGCAAACCGTTCCATAATGAGGGAGGACAAGTGCGTCCTGAGTTCGCGTTAGCGGATGGTCGAGGCAGTTCAGACTGGCACTAGGTTATGACCGGACTACCCAAAATCGTGCTGGAGCGGCTGAAAGCGAAGTCTGCTGCGCCGCAATCTACAGGAACTCCTCCAGGGCCTGTGAGTCAACCGGGCGGCGCACATCCCGATGCCAATCTTCTGGCGGCCTTCGTGGAAAAGGCCCTGCCGGAAAGAGAGCGGAGTCAAGTCCTGACCCATCTTGCCCAGTGCGCGGACTGCCGCGAGCTTGTAGCCCTAACGCTGCCCGCAGAAGTTAAGGTAGCTGAGCCTGCCCACTTGCCCGCCCGGCGGGGTTGGTTCGCCTGGCCGGCTCTCCGATGGGGTGCGCTGGCAGCGGCTTTGGGAGCCGTGGCGATGGTCGTGGTACTGCACCCCTCTCTGACGAGGAGGCAACGGGCGATCTCCAAGGTTATGCGGCCCACCCTTCAGGCCGCCCGCCAAGCTGCGCCGCCCCCTCCCACCGCGTCCCCTTCGGTTCAGCCCGGCGCCGAAGCTGCCTTGGCCAAAGGGGGAGCGGCGTCTTTTGAATCCACTGGCGAGAAGGCGAAACCCGCCCGGGGAGTGGTACGACCCAAAGATCAAAACCTCGCCGCTACCGTCGCGCGCGCTGAGACAGAGCAGCAAACCTTGACGTTGGGGGCCGCGGCTCGCCCACCGATGACGGCGGGAATTGCGAACGCTCCGCCGGTAGGCGGGGGTCAGGGAATTTCCAGAAGCGAGGGCGCACGCGCCTTCGGCGCCATGGCCGTCAAGTCGGCTCCAGTCCGACCCATCCTCGAGCCCTCGGCAGCCCCTGAAAACCCAGCAGGCCAAATCAGCAACGAGCCGCAGGCCCCTGCACCCGCTGTGCCCGCGAAAACCGACGTCGCAGCAACCGCGAAAGAGGTCGAGTCGCCCCTGGCGGGGAGAATTGCCGCGCCAGCCGCTGCGCCGGCCTCCCGGGTGGCAATGGACGCACGCATGCAGGCTCATGCGGCGGGCCTGGCGGATATGGCGTCGCGCCGGGAGTTGAAAAGCCAAGCCGCCCCACTCACCCCCCTCTGGAGTATTTCAGCGAAGGGCCAAGTGCAGCGCTCCGACGGCGGAGAGAAAGACCGGGAAGAAGTGCGGGTGGATGACGATGTCACGTTCCGGGTGATTGCCGCCCGCGGCCGGGAGGTTTGGGCGGGAGGTTCCGCTGGGGCCCTTTATCATTCCAGCGACGGCGGTGTTAATTGGAAGCGGGTCGGCCTGAACTCCGGGGGAAGCACCGTCACAGAAACGATCGTCGGCATTCAGTTGCGCGACCCTCAGCACCTCACGGTCTCGACCGCCTCCGGGCAGCAATGGGTTACCGAAGACGGCGGCCAGCACTGGCGGGCGCTGTCATTCTGAGCCCTTCGCTGTCATCCTGAGCATTGAGAGCCTATCGGCTGCCCATGATGGGCAGAAACTCGATGAGGAGAACCCATCACCCAAGCTGTCATCCTGAGCAGCAGCGAAGGATCTGCATGGGTTTTCAGTAACAAAGACAAATGCAGATCCTTCGTCCCGAAAGAACCGGGACTCAGGATGACAGTGCCAGCGATGGTGAATCGAAATGACTTGCGCGTCCACTTTCTGGAGAGCGAAGCGAAGAACCTCCGCATTTTGCCATTTGCCCTTTGCCTTTTGATTTTCTTCTGTGGCTCCCCCGCAATGCACACCCGACTTTGAGTTTTGCGCTTGGCGTTTTGACTTTCATTTGCGGCTCTGCTGCGCTGCCATCTTCTCCTTCCCTCCTGACCAGCGGACGAGTACAATTCCTGCGCGCCGCTTACAGATTGAATACGGGACAAGCGGTGGGCTGCGCCGTGGCCTGGAGACCTATGCAGAAAGCCGTTCGCATCAGCCTGGGAATTGCCATCGTCGGTCTGGCGCTTTACGCGGCCCAACTGGCGACGCGCGACTGCACGGTGGGCCCCTACACCTACGACAATTGTTTATGGATCTGGATTCGCGCGCACCTGGGCCTGCCCGCGAGCCGGCTCCTGCGCATGGCTATGCTGGAGTTTGTGGGAATCGCGCTGGCCCTGGCACTTTACTTTACATGCCGGTACATTTTCCCCTTTCGGGGGGCGACTCCGGAGCCGCATGATTCGTCGCGGCCGTATGTCTCCGGACCTCCGGCGCAATAGCCGATCGCCGACTCCAGAACCGTGGGGAGCTTTCATGCCAAGGGCTCCCCGCGCAAATTGACCGCTCCTTGCTTCTGGCGATTTGATAGAATGCCGCGCATTAATCGACCCCGCGGTGCAGGAGCTTTGATGTTCTTAGCCACTTCCTATTCGATTCGCCTGGGGGGGATGATGAAAACCGTTCTCCGTCTCGGGTTGCTGACTGCCCTCGTCTTGGCCGCCGCCAGCGCCAGCGCCCAAACTTACAAATCCCATATCGAGCATCCCATTGTTCGTTACCAGATGCAGGCCAGGCTCGATCCCGTGGCCAAAAAGGTCACCGGACACTACACGCTCACCTGGTGGAACCACACCGGCGACACCATCCCCGACCTCCGCTTTCACATGTATTTGAACGCCTTCAAGAACATGGACAGCAGCTTCTCCCGCGAGGAATTCGGACGCCGCCGGCGCCGGGACCCGCAGCCGCGGGAGCGGGGCTCCGAGGAAGGCAAGTGGGGCTGGGTGGACGTGGACAAACTCCAGATTGTAGGTGGCGCCGACCTCACCCCAGGCGTGACCTTCGTCCATCCCGATGACGACAACGACGCGGACCAATCCGTCCTGAGGGTCGCGCTGCCGCAGCCCATCCCGCCGCACGGCACGATCGAACTGGCCGTGGATTTCACCGCCCAGTTACCCCGGTCGGTGGCGCGCAACGGCTACGAGGGCGACTACTTTCTGCTGGCCCAGTGGTTCCCCAAGATCGGCGTTTACGAAGGCGCCGGCGAGCGCGGGCGCAAAGAGGGTGGATGGAATTGCCACCAGTATCATGCCAACACGGAGTTCTACGCCGACTACGGTGTGTATGACGTTGAACTCACGGCTCCCTCCAACTACGTGGTCGGCGCGACGGGATTCCGCCTAAGCGAGCAGCGCAATTCCGACGGCACCACGACCTATCACCAATATCAAGAGGACGTGCACGATTTTGCCTGGACGGCCTGTCCGCGCTTCGTGAAGGTCACGCGCACCTTCGATTGGCGCAAAGAGGTCAGCGGCGAGGAAATCCACAAATGGGCGGGCTTCGTGAATGTCCTCCCCGAGCAGGAGGCGCTGCGCGACGTTAGCGTTACGTTGCTCGTGCGGCCGGGCCACGTGAACATCACGGACCGCTACTTCCGCTCGATTTTTGCCGGTTTGAAGTACTTTGGCCTCTGGTATGGGCAGTATCCCTACGACACGCTCACGGTCGTGGACACGCCCCGGAATTCCGAAACGTGCTGCATGGAGTACCCAACCTTCATCACGGTCGGCACCAGCTTCTGGCCTGGCGAGCATTCCTTCAGTCCGGAAGGCGTGACCGTGCATGAGTTCGGCCACCAGTTCTGGTACGGATTGGTGGGCAACAACGAATTCGAAGAGGCCTTCCTGGACGAGGGATTCAACACCTACTCGACCGGCAAAGTCCTGGAGACTGCCTATGGCGCAGAATGCTCCTACGAGCGAGTCCTGGGTGTGCCGATTCCCGCCTTCGCCTGGTTGGAGATCCCGTTGCCGGCTTTTCCCTTCGCGGGTGTACCGTCGATCCCGATCGGGCCGTACTTCTCTTGCGTGCAAACTCCAGAACGCACCGCCAGCCGCGGGTGGTATCTCGAAAACGCCAAGAGCGACGACTTGGCGCGCTTCGGGTGGGAATACTTGAACGGGGCCAGCTATGGGATTAATTCGTATGCACGCGTGGGGCTGACGCTCCGCACTCTCGAAAGCTACCTGGGCGAACAAACCATGGCCCGCGTGATGCGCGCCTATCACCAGCGCTGGCGCTACCGGCACCCCTGCCTCGAGGATTTCATCACGGCAGTAAACGAAGTCTCGGGTCAGAATATGAATTGGTTCTTCCAGGAATTCTTCCATAGTTCCAATGTCGCAGACTACACGATTGATCTCGTGAAGAGTGAGCTCGTGGAAGGAAAGCTCGGTGTGTACGATGTCGCCGGGAAAAAGCAAACCTTCTCGGAAAAGGAATCCCGGAAGGGCGCCGCGAAAGATGCGAAAAAGCAGTATTACTCGACCGTCACGGTGCGCAGGCTGGGAGAAACTCCGGCCCCCGTGGATGTTCTGGTGCGCTTCGAGAATGGTGAAACCTTACGGGAACAGTGGAACGGCCAATATCGCTGGGTGCGATACACCTACCTGAAACCGACGAAGGTGGTTTCCGCCGAGGTCGATCCGGCGCGCAAGCTGGCGCTGGAAGCCAACTTCACCAACAACAGCCGCACCGAAAAAGAAGACAATCGCGCTGCCGCCAAATGGTACGTGCGCTGGATTTTCTGGCTTGAGAACCTGTTCTTTGCTGCCGGCTTTTTCAGTTGACCGGGTCGGTGGAAGGAATACCTCATTGCGCTTAAAGGGAGAGGAAAGATGACAGTCGGATCAGCCATCAGACAGGGATTCAGCGTGACGCGCCGCGCCGGCACCGGCATCTGGGTTCTGTTCCTCGCGAACTTGGGGCTGGCGGCTCTGGCGGCATTGCCCATTTACCGCGGCATCCTCGATTTCACCGGGCACAGCTTGATGACCCAGGAATTGCTGCGCGGATTCTCCACCGATTGGTTCACGGATTTCACAATGGCTCGACCGGGCGCGTGGGACAACTACGCGGCCACCATCGCGAACCTCGGCCTGCTTTCGATTCTGGTCAATGCCCTTCTGGTGGGCGGCGTGCTGGCGCATTTCCGGGAGCCAGACCTGCCCCAGGGGCCGTTCGCCTTCTTCCGGGATGCCCGACGCTACGCCTGGCGCATGGTTCGGCTGATGCTCATCGGTCTGTTCTGCTACTGGCTGGTCTTCCTGGCTCTGCACCAGGGGCTCGGCCGACTCACTCGCCTGTGGACTGTCGCGGCTCTGGATGACCGGCCGGTCTTCTGGATCAACCTCGCGGTCAGCCTGGCAACTCTCGCGGGAGTCATCTTCGTCAATTTGGTGATCGACTACGCACGCGTCACGCTGGTGTTGGAGGAAGAATCCAGCGCCATTGTCGCGTTCCTTTCCTCGCTCGGTTTCTCGCTCCGCCGCCTGCGGAAAGCCCTCGCGGTTTATGCGGTCCCTTCCCTTCTCGGCATAGCGCTGCTCGGAATCTACCGCCTGGTAGTGCCCTGGAGCTTCATCAATGCATCGCTCGGCAGCGCCGGATGGTCGCACCTGCGCGAACCGCTGGTGCTGGCGCTGCTTTTCTTCGGCCAGCAGGCGATCATGTGGTCGAGATATTGGTTCCGGGTTGCCACTTGGGCCAGCGAGTGGTCTTACTGCTCCAGTGCGCATCATTGAGGGAAAGTCATCAATACGGTCAGGGAAATCTTGCGGGCTGCTGAAGAACCCGGCCCGCCGGTCAGCACTCGCAGGTAAGGCTGTGGCATCGTTCTTCCAGAAGTAAAGTGGACGGTGGGGATTTCGTGGGTCAGGTCACCTCAGGGGGAGAGATTCCAGCCGCCGGCGCACCGCACGCCTCGCGGGCCATCTTCACCGCCCTCGAAGTCGCGTTGCTTTACGCCGGCATACTTGCCTTCATCTGGCGCTGGCAATATGCCTGGCCTCACGCCTGGACGCTGCTCTGGGCAGTGATCCTTGTCAGCCATGTGCTCCATCATGACACCCTGCGCGGGCTCGGCCTGATCTGGACCGAACTGCGCGCCAGCGCACAAATCGTCCTGCCCCTGTCGGTCATCCTCTACCTGCCGATGCTTCTCTATGGATTTGCCCACCACAGCTTGGTGCCACTCCGCCCCCACTGGCATATCCTCGGTCCTATGCTGGGCTACGGCAGTTGGTGTCTGTGTCAGCAATACCTGACGCAATCCTATTTTCACAATCGGCTGATGCTCATCGTCCGCAGCCGGCACGCAAGGTCAGGGCTCGTCGGAATCATGTTCAGCGCCGCGCACCTTCCCAATCTCCCCTTAATGATCGCCACTTTGATCGCAGGGTGCATCTTCGCCGAGGTCTTTGCTCGCCATCGGAACATCTGGCCCCTGGCCCTGGCGCAGGCTGTGGGTGGACTACTCCTCGCCGCCGTTACCCCGGATGCGCTCATCCACCACATGCGCGTGGGCCCGGGGTATTTCTTTTACGGGATTCGGTAGGGACAGTAGGCACTAGGCAGTAAGCAGTAGGCAGCAAACAGTAAAGCATCCGAAGTTGAGGTGGAATGCCTTCTGGGTGGACTCTCTACTGCGACCCGCGATTTAGGATTCGGGAAGAAGGCAACCACCGGGATGGGTTGCTGCCTACTGCCTAGTGCCTACTGCCTAGTGCTCTCCGCTGGCGCGGCAGGTAGGGAAGGTCGGTAATCTGGCCTTCGAACTTTTCGGCCCAGCGGCCGGGAATCGCTGTATCACACTTTGGGCAGGTTCCTTTCGGCGTCAAGCGATAATCCAGGATGTGATACCCAAAGCGTTCGATCAGTAAGGCGCGGCACTGGGGGCAATGCGTATTCTCAAGATCGCCCACCTGCCCCGGCAGATTCCCCGCATAGATGAACCGCAAGCCGGCGGCTTTGCCGATCGCCGCGGCGCGCTCGAGGTCCCGCGGTTGCGTGTTTTCAGGGTCCGTCATCTTGTAGTCTTTATGAAACGCCGAGATGTGCCAGGGAATATCCGGTGAAACGCTCGCCACAAATTCCGTAAGCCCCGCGAGCTCTTCCCCGGAGTCATTGAACCCTGGAATCAAGAGTGTGACAATCTCCACCCACAATCCCATCTGGTAAAGCGCGCGAATGGTGTCGAGGATCGGCTCGAGGCGCCCGCCCAGTGTCCGATAGTGGCGGTCGTCAAAACTCTTCAAATCCACCTTGAAGAGATCGACCCAAGGCCGCAGGTACTCGAGCACCTGGGGTGTGCCGTTGCCGTTTGAGACGAAGCCGGTCCTGAGTCCCGCTGCCTTTGCCTCCTTGAAAATGGCGACCGCCCACTCGCTGGTGATCAGGGGTTCGTTGTAGGTGCTCACCAATACTTTCGCGCCTTGCAAGACGGCGTCGCGCACAATTCCCTGGGGCGTTGCGTGCATCGGGGCTGCCACGGCATGTGGGTCGCGCAGGGCTTGTGAGGTGACCCAGTTCTGGCAATACCCGCAATGCAGGTCGCAGCCCAGCATCCCGAAGCTATAGGCGAGCGCACCCGGATAGGCGTGATGGAACGGCTTCTTTTCAATGGGGTCGCACTGCGTGCCCGCCGCGTAACCCCAGGGCGCCTGCAGTTTGCCTCCCTGGTTGAACCGGACTTTGCAGATCCCCAGTTGCCCTTCGGGAATGCGGCAGCAGTGACCGCAGGCAAAGCAGCGCACAAACCCGCCGTCGAGTTTTTCGTAAAGCTCACCCTCGCGAACGTTGGCGTGGAGAATGTCCTGGAGCGCAGCCATGGTTGGAACCTAAGTCCAGCAACCCCCATCGTGGGCCAATCCTGTGCACCAATATTATACTCCCTGGACGCACATGCGAAGGGGTGGATACAAACGCGGCAACGACGGCAGTCGCGGACCGCCACCGCGCGAAGGATCTCGCTCTGCTGGCTCAGGGTAAACTCCGAAAAGAATCTGCTTTTGTAGTACTGAAGGATTTACATGATTCTTCGTTGGTTGCCGCGGCGACCTCCTCAGGATGACAGACGGAGCGAGTCTTCAACACACTGCTAAAGGTGGAACTTTTTCGGACTTCGCGGTGTCAATAAGTTTTAGTCCACGGGCCTGAGGTGATTCATGTTCAAGGATGTCTCCTACGCACTGCGGACCATGGCGAGGAATCCAGGGGTCACGGCGATTGTCGTGCTCACCTTGACGCTCGGAATTGGTGCGAACACGGCCATGTTCAGCGTCGTGAACGCCGTACTTCTACGCCCGCTGCCCTACAAAGACCCCAACCGCCTGGTGACGCTCTATGCGCAGATCCCCAGCATGAATATTTACGGGGCCTTCGTGGAATACGCCACCTTCACAGAATACTGGCGCGCGCAGAGCAAGTCGTTCGATGCGATGTCGGCCTACACACCGGCTACAGCAAACCTGACGTCGGTCACGGCACCGGAGCGCCTGTTCATGTGCCGCGTGAATGCCGGGTTCCTCTCGCTGATCGGCGCACGGCCCGAGCTCGGCCGCGAATTCTCACCCGAGGAAGACAAGCCGGGCGCGGCTCGAGTGGTGATGCTGAGCCACAGCCTTTGGATGCGCCGGTTCGGCGCTGACCGCACGCTGCTGGGTCAGCCCATCGTCATTGACCGGAACAGCTACACGGTGGTGGGAATCCTCCCGGCGAGTTTTGATTTCTACGGGCCCGAGGTAGACGTCTACACGCCCATCGCCGCCAGTTCGGCACGCGTGGATGGTGAGCCCTCGGTGGGTGTACACGCTCGTCTTAAGCCGGGGGTTTCACTGGCAACCGCGCAGGCCGAGATCGATGGCCTGTGCCGTCGCTGGGTCCACGATGCCCATTACCCCCGGGACTGGGGCGCGCGCCTCTGGACGCTGCACGACTACGCGGTGAGGGGCGTCCGTTCCAACGTCGTGGTGTTGGCCGTCGCCGTGGGACTGGTGCTGCTCATCGCGTGCGCGAACGTGGCCAACCTGCTGCTGGCACGGGCCGCAGCACGGCAGCGTGAGATCGCCATCCGCAGCACGTTGGGCGCAAGTCCGGGCCGTATAATCCGGCAACTGTTGACCGAAAGCGGACTATTGGGATTAATGGCCACAGCTTTAGGGGTGCTGGCAGCGTGGGGCACGGTGCGAGCGCTGGCCGGAGCTTCCGGCTACCTGCCGTTTCAAGAGACTGTCTCCCTCGATGCGCCGGTGCTGGGATTCACACTGGGCGCGGCCGTGCTGACCACGCTGCTGTTCGGTTTGGCGCCCGCCCTGGCGGCCACACATACCGGTCTTGCCGAAAACCTGCAGGAGGGCGGCCGGGGTGGCGAAAGCGTGCGGCGCAACCACTTGCGCGCGGGCCTGGTCGTCGTGGAAGTCGCCCTGGCTTTCCTGCTCGCCATCGGCGCCACGCTGACCGCCCGTAGCCTGGTGCGCCTGCAGGCGGTGAATCCCGGCTTCAACCCCGACGGCGTGCTAACGGCCTATCTGACTCTACCCGGCGAAACCTACGGGCGGCCCGCGCAACAGATCAACTTCTATCGGGCGCTGCTCCAGCGGCTCGATAAGCTGCCGGGGGTGAAATCGGCGAGCATGGTCTCGCACCTGCCGTTCAGCTCCTCGAAAAGCGGCGAATCTGTGATCATCGAGGGAGCGCCCCCGCCCCCCTCCGGCCAGAAACCGATTGTTATGCACCGGCGCATTGATCCGAAGTACTTCCAGACGCTCGAGGTCCGACTGCTCAAAGGACGATTTTTCGACGAGCACGATCCCGCCGGGCCTCCGGTCGCGATCATCAACGAATCTATGGCGCGCCGGTGTTGGCCGAATCAGGACCCGGTCGGAAAACGTTTCGGCGGAGACGAAAAGAACTGGATGACCGTGGTCGGCGTGGTTGCCGATATGCGCCAGACCTCGCTGGCCGAAGAACCGGACATGGAAGCATATGAGCCACACGCGGAACTCCCTGATGCCGCGATGGCTCTGGTGGTTCGAACCAGCCTGGATCCGCTGCGCCTTGCGCCCACTCTGCGCGCCGCCGTGCGAGAGCTGGACAAGGAGTTGCCGGTCTCCGACGTCGGCACGCTGGCGGGAAGCATTGCGCATTCGACCCGCGAACAACGGTTCACGGTTGTGCTGCTCGGCGCTTTCGCCCTGCTGGCCTTGCTGCTGGCGGCGGTTGGGATCTACGGCGTCATCTCGTACTCCGTGACCTGCCGTACGCACGAGATTGGCATCCGTATGGCACTGGGCGCCGAGCGTAAGCGGATCACAAGCATGGTGGTTGGTCAGGCCGTGCTGCTGGGGGGTGTGGGTGTGGGAATGGGCATCGCGGGGGGCCTGGCTCTTACCCGCCTCCTGCGCTCCCTGCTTTTCGGCGTGAGCGCCACAGACCCCGTCGTGTTCGCGGGGGCCGCGCTGTTTCTTCTGGGAGTGGCCGCCCTGGCCGGATATGTTCCCGCCCGGCGGGCCGCACGCGTCGATCCCCTCGTCGCCTTGCGTCACGAATAGCCGGCGTGGCGATGGGAAATCGCCGCTGCAGGTCTATTCCGTCACGCGGTTCCAGTCTTCGGCAAGCAGGCCATGAACCTCGATATCGACGTAGCGGTCATCAAACGCCTGGGCCTGGCGCAACACGCCTTCTTTCGAGAAGCCGAGCCTTCGGGGGATGGCGCAGCTCTTGGGATTGTCGGTGGCGCAGCGGATTTCAATCCGCTGGAGTTTGAGTTCCGAGAACAGGTAATCAATCACGGCGCGGCAGGCGCCTGTAACCAGGCCCCCGCCCTGATAGTTCTCGCCCAGCCAATAGCCGAGGTTCGTCGAGCGGTTTTCCCAATCGATGCGCCCTGCCCCCAGGATTCCCGCCAAACGACCTTCCGACCAGATGCCCATCGTGAAGCCGGTGTTCGCCGCCAGTTGTTCGAGCGATGACCGGATCAGCGTTTGGCAGTCATCGAGAGATTTCTGCACGTCCCACTCGGGCAGCCACTGGCGCAGGAAGGCGCGGTTCCGATCGACCAACGCAAAGAGCTCTTCGGCGTGCTGATGCTCCAGCAGTCGCAGTTCCGCGCCCTGCGTAAAGGAATAGGAGAACATCTTGGGTGTTCACGGCGTCGCGTGAGGCACGCCCGCGACCGGCAGGGGGCCGCGCCCTCAGGCCACCGCTTCCGCTTCGATTTCCACCAGCATTTCGGGATCGATGAGGCGTGCCACACCCACCAGGCTGCTTGCAGGGTGCACTTGGCCGAAGAACTCGGCGTGGGCTTTGGCGACTTCCTCCCAACGGTCAATCTGGGTCACGTAAATGCGGGTGCGGACCACGTGCTCCAGGCCCAGTCCCAGCCTCTTCAGGGCGTTCTCGATATTGTGGATCGTCTGCACCGTCTGCGCATACATGTCACCGGGCGCGAGCACCTTCCCGGAGGGATCGGTGCCCGTGGTGCCGGAAACGTGCACGATGTCACCCACCTGCACGGCGCGCGCGTATCCCACTTTCGTTTCCCAGGGTGTGCCGGAGAAAGTCTTGTTCCGCTTGATCTTCATGTGTAACCTCCGATTTCAGTTTCGCAGCCCTCAGGGAATCGCTGCGGGATGCTGGCGCTTGCTAGGCTTTTTCAAAATACCGTCGATGGGCGCGAAGGATCACCAGATCACCCACGCGAATGGGATAGAGAAAATCGAGGTTGTCCACCGCCACCGTCACCACCTGGGAACGCGCGTGGCGGTGCGCGACGATCGCCCCGGCAATGTCAACCAAGTGCATCACCTTTCCGCCCAGCATGTTGCCAAGGGTATTGGCGTTGTTGGGCAGCACTACCTCCACCATCTCTACGGCGGATTCGGCAACCGTTTTCCCTTTCCGTCTCGCCATCGTCTTCGCGCTTCGTAACAGAATATCGCAGTGCGACCTGAACAGGCTGCGGAAGAACCCTTCCCTGCTGTCATTCTGAGCGTAGCGAAGAATCTCGCCCTGCGCATTTTCATGAACATACGAGATTCTTCGCGAAGTTTGCCCTGAGCCGGCACAGCGAGATCCTTCGCTTCGCTCAGGATGACAGCGAAGGGCTCAGAATGACAACATCGGAATGTTTTTCAACAAACTGCTAAGTCCTGGAACCACCGCAGACAAGAGTCGGACGGTCCGCACAGGCAACCAGCCCGCACCCACCCTGGCTGAAAAGTTTTGCCTTGCCTGGTTCGCCCGCCTATACTATGCGAGCCGGTGGGGCGATGCAACCGGATTCAGCAGAACAGGAGGGGTGAGAATTGTCCCCAGAAGCGGAAAAAACCCGGCGTGAATTCCTGGAAGAGGCGTTGTGCGAGGATCCTGATAATACTTTTGCGCGTTACGGGCTGGCGCTGGAGATCGCGAAAACCGAACCGGCAGCGGCGTGGATCCACTTCGAGTACCTGCTCCTGCACCATCCCGAGTACGCGGCCACCTATTACCCGGCTGGGATGTTCCTCATCAGCCAGGGGCGGCCCGACGACGCGCGCAAGGTGCTGGCCGCCGGGGCGGAAGTCACCGGCCGCCAGGGCAAGCAGCACGCCCAGCGTGAGCTGCAGGCAGCCCTGGAAGCCCTGGATAGCGGGTTGTAACACGCTGCGGCGCTTGGGCCAGGGCGTCCAGGGGTGGCGCGGACCTCGGGCGTTGATGTCGGAGCGCTCGGAAACCCGCAGACATGCTAAGAGGAAGTGTGTCTGCATCACCCGCGGCAGACGCGAGTATTTTCCCCAATTCAAATCCGGGACAACCTCATGTGGAGCTGGGCAGGTGTGGTGGCGGCTGGAATCCTGAACGGCAGCTTTGCCGTTCCGCTGAAGACCGCGCGTATTTGGACGTTCAATCATATCTGGATGGTGCATTCGCTTCTTGCCATGGCCCTGCTGCCCTGGGCCTTTGCCCTCCTGGTGGTCCCGCGCTGGAGCGGGATTCTGGGCGCCGTTGCGGTGCGCGGGTGGCTGGGACTGATCGGCTGGGGTTTGCTTTTCGGCGTGGCCTCACTCCTTTATGGCGTGGCCGTGGACTTGCTGGGCATTGCGCTGGGATTCGCCATTCAGCTTGGCCTTTCGATCGTTCTCGGCGCGCTGCTGCCGCTCATTTGGGCCGGAGCCCTTCGGCTGCGCACGTACGCTGACGCGTGTCTCGTAACCGGTCTGGCGGTGATGGTGGCCGGCGTCTTCCTGTGCGCGCAGGCGGGCGGCTCAAAAAGCTCCACTCCGGGCGCCACGGGCGGGCGCTTCCGCAAAGGATTGATCGTCGCACTGGTGGGCGGCATCCTGGCGCCGTCACTCAACTTCGGTATTCAATACGGTACGGCCCTGCTGGCCACGGCGGGCGGCGTGAAGGCGGGGGAGGGCTTCCCCGTTTCCGTTTATCTGGCGTGGGCGGTTTTTCTTTCCGCCGCAGCCGTATTGCAGGCGGGCGTTTGCGGGTGGCGAGTAGCGCGGGCCCGCGAGACCGGCGCATTCCGCCAGCCGGGAGCGGGTCGCGACGCGCTCGGGGTGCTGCTGATGAGCTCGCTGTGGATTACCAGTGTGTTTCTCTACGGCCGCAGCGCCTTCCATCTGGGACCATGGGGAAACAGTTTTGGCTGGCCCATCTTCATCGCCCTCATCATCATGGCCTCGAACGCCTGGGGCGTGGTGCTGGGAGAATGGAAGGCAGTTCCCAAGGCTGCTTTCTACCGGATGCTCGCCGGCTGCGGCGTACTGGTTCTGGCCGCTTTCCTGATCGGCCAGGGCCACCAGGGCTGAGCGCGCGGCCGTACCCCACGACCTGTCAGTTCAGGGGTATAATTCCACTCAGGCAAATGAATCTCTATCAGGGCAATAGCACGCCTGACGCATACAGCCGGGAGAAACAAGCCGTCGCCTTGACCTCGGTCCTGGCGGCAATTGTGCTGACCACGCTGAAGATGGCAGTGGGACTCTTGACCGGCAGCCTGGGAATCCTTTCCGAGGCTCTGCACTCCGGTCTGGATCTGGTGGCGGCGACGATCACGTATTTCTCCGTACGCGTTTCAGACCTGCCCGCTGACCCCCAGCATCCCTTCGGGCACGGCAAGGTCGAGCACCTTTCCGCCTTCATTGAGACCGGCCTGCTCTTCGTGACCTGCGCCTGGATCGTCTGGGAAGCGGGGCGGCGCCTCTTCTTTCGCGAGGTGCACGTGGAGCCTTCGCTCTGGGGCTTCGGCGTAATGTTCATTTCCATCACCATCGACACGTTCCGCTCGCGCGCCCTCTTCCGCGTAGCGCGTAAGTACAACAGCCAAGCGCTCGAAGCCGACGCGCTGCACTTTTCGACCGACGTTTATAGCTCGACGGTGGTCATCCTGGGCTTGATCCTGCTCTATGTGGCGGAGCAGCGGAACCTGCCCTGGCTGCGCAATGCCGACCCTGTGGCGGCCCTGGTGGTGGCGGGGATCGTGGTTTACATCACGCTACGACTGGGCAAGAAGACGGTGGACGCCCTGGTGGACGCCGCCCCCACCGGCACCAGTTCGTTGATTGCGGAAGCTGTGTCCCGCGTCTCCGGCGTGCTTAGCCTCGATCGCATCCGGACTCGCCAGAGCGGCAGCCGGGTGTTCGTGGATCTGCGGCTGACGTTGGCCAGCGACACCTCGCTCGAGCACGCGAAATCCGTGGCCGACATCGTGGAAACGGAGGTCCACCACCTCTTCCCCACCGCGGACGTGGTGATTCACACCACGCCCAAGGAACCCTCCTCCGACGACCTGGTCGCCAAGATCCGGTCCGTGGCGCACCGGCGTAATTTCCTGGTGCACGAGGTGACCGCGTACGAGGTGGAGGGTCGCGTCAACGTCTACCTGGACCTGGAAGTGGACCCGGGCTTGCGGCTGGCGGAAGCCCACGAACGCGCCACGCAGCTCGAAAGCGAGATCAAGGAGAACCTGCCGGAAGTCCATGAAGTGAACGTGCACCTGGAACCGCTGCTGGTGGCCGTGGAAAGCGGGAACGAGGTCCGGCTGGATCACCTGGTCGTGGAACATAAGCTGGAAGAACTGACGCGCGAGACCGCGGGCGTGCTGAATTGCCACTCCGTCGAAGCTCATCAGGTGGGTGGCAACATCGTGGTGCGGTTGCATTGCACCCTCGACCCCGACCTCCCCATCTCCAAGGTGCACGACACTACCGAAACTCTGGAATTCAAGTTTCGCCAGGCCTTCCCGCAGATTTCCAAAATCAGCATCCACGCCGAGCCCCGGGACCGGGCCTGAGGGGGCAGCCCGTCGGCGTTGGGCGCGGTGGCCAAGCTCGCGCCCCTTCGGCTGGCGCGTGTGGCAGATGCTCGCAGAGGATGAACGCAGCCCTCGGTTTTTCGGGCGGGGGGATTCAGGTTCCGTCGCAAGGGTGGGTTGGCGACAACGCAAGGATGAGAGTAAGCTGGCGTGGCTCATTACCCCTCCGCACCGCGTGGGTACGGCGACTGGTCCTCTAGAGCCCTCGGCCAGCCTGACTCGCGTGGGTGGGAGCTTCGAACGGGAATGAGCACTAAGGGCACTTGTAACACGAATTTATGATCCGTATTACCGAACAATGCCCCGCAGGGCACTCTGGGCCTTCGGCTTCGGAGGAGGCAGATCGATGGCGGAGTTGGTGAGAACAGGGATTTCGCTGGACCGGGAACTGCTGGAAAGGTTTGACCGCGTCATCCGGAAGAAGGGCTATAAGAACCGCTCGGAGGCGATTCGCGACCTGGTGCGAGACTACGCCGTAGCCGAAGATGTCGAGGAAAACCGCACCGTGGTTGGAACCCTGACCCTGGTGTACGACCACCATCGTCCAAGGCTTTCGGAGCGATTGATCCACGCCCAGCACCATGCGCACGGCAAGGTGCTGGCCGCCACGCACGTTCACCTGGACCATCGGAACTGCCTCGAGGTCGTCATCATGAAGGGCCCCAGTTCCGAGATGAAGCGCCTTGCCGACCAGCTCCTGAGTCTCCGGGGCGTCAAGCACGGCAAGCTCGTCCTCACCACCCCGGGCCGGGGGCTGGCATGAATCAGGCGAGTGCTTGTCTCTGCCAGAAGTGAGCGCCCCCGTTGTCCAACAACTACCGCCCCCCAGTCCACTCCGGCTCGGGGGCTTTCGCTCTAACCTGACTGCCAGAACCTTCCACATGCCAAGAATGCAATAAGCCGGCTTCGAGGCGCCAAACCGCCGCAGCGATGTGAGGGCTGGCCCTGATCGCCTGGCGCCCCGAAGTGCGCGTGGTCAGTTGCCGCGTGATGCCGCAACGCAAAACCTGCTCGAGTCACCGTCCACAGCGCGGCCCCGGCAGGCCCGAAACGATCGTGTGGGATATCGGCAAAGTCAGACACTGTCTCTCTGGCATTTATTGGGGCATGC
The DNA here is from genome assembly GCA_963722555.1 of uncultured Acidobacteriota bacterium. Classification (GTDB taxonomy): domain Bacteria; phylum Acidobacteriota; class Terriglobia; order UBA7540; family UBA7540; genus Bog-366. The sequence goes on along the minus strand of CAVRNQ010000007.1, from coordinate 2,260,542 downwards.
TGCTAAGATGTGGGATTTAGTGTTACGAATTATGTATTCGTGTTATCATTTCAGTACAAGGAGCAGGAATGATTTTCCGCACTTCCTTTTTGATGGTTTTCCTCTTCACCTCCGCGCTGGCCGCTGCCGCGCAAGACATCACCTTTCGAGTCGTCGACCCCCGGGGCGGGGCCGTCCCCGGCGCTGCGCTTGAGATCCGGAGCGTCAACGCAAGTTCCAAGGTTTTCTCGGGAGTCACCGACGCTCAGGGAGCCTTCACAGTGAAAGCAGATCTCCCCTTGGAAATCCAGGTTACGGCCCCGGGCTTTGAATCCCTGCGGCAAAAGGTGGAAACCCATACGCCGGGTGGCATCAGGGTCCAGCTTGTTCCTGCCGCCCTCCGCACCACGATTGAGGTGGTCGTGCACGACGCACCGGCGACGGAAAGCACGGTCGAGCAAACGGCGCTGGACATTGAGCGCGGCGGCGCCCGCACGGTCTTCGATGCTGTCGAAAACTTGGTGCCCAGTGCCTATGTGACCCGCATGGGCATCTTGGGGCTGGGACTGGGCGAGTCCGGCTCGATGACTCTCCGGGGAATTGGGGGTTCGCCCACCACGGAGATCCTGGTGGTCGTGGACGGGCGGCCTGACTTCATGGGATTGATGGGCCATCCCATGCCGGATTTCTACACGCTCACCGACGTGGGAAGTCTGAGCGTAACGGAAGGTCCCGCTTCGGTTCTTTATGGCAGCAATGCCATGGGTGGCGCCATTGAAATCAAGCCGACCCGTCCTCTTCAGGGTGTGCACACCGATTTGGTCGCCAGCCTCGGCTCTTACTACACGGGGCAATACCGGCTGACGAATGGCGCCCGCCTGGGACGCTGGTCCTACAACCTGACCGGCGGACTCGGCCACACCAACGGCGCGCGTCCGGACTCCGCCTTTCGAGACCAGGACGGCACGCTCGCGCTCGGCTACGACCTTTCACAAAGGTGGCGAACTTCGCTGGAAGGCCGATACGGGCACTTCTATGTGGAAGACCCGGGCACGGTTGACGATCCGCTGGTTGGGAATTGGTCCCGCGTCGGCCGCGGTGGGTTCAGTTGGGACCTCGATAACTCCGGCAGCCGGACTTGGGGGCTAGCGCGAGTCTATTCCAGCTTTGGGCACAATATGGTCTACGACGGCTGGCGGTCCGTGGACAATTCCCTGGGCGTGCGCGTGCAGCAGAGCTTCCTCGTCGCTTCCCAGGTCACGATCGACGGCGGAACCGACATCATTCATTACGGTGGCAGCGGCCGCGACATCAGCGCGGGTTACGACTACGGTGAATTCCACATCAACGACTACGCCGGATTTTCACGCCTCCGCTACGCCGCGACCAAGAGCCTCCAGCTCAACGCCGGCATCCGCTACGACGACAATTCGCACTCCGGTGACATCGTGGTGCCGGAATTCGGCGCGACCTACCGGTTTGCAGAGAACTACTCCTTCTCGGGATCGGTGACCCGTGGGTTCCGAAACCCCACCATTCGCGAGCTCTACCTTTTCCCCGCGCCCACGCCCACCTTGCAGACCGAGCGAATGTGGAATTACCAAGCCACGTTCCAGGCGCGGCCCATCTCCAAAGTGCTGGCTTGGGTGACGGGCTACTACTCCAACATCGACAACTTGATTGTGACCACCGGCTACTGGCCAAACATGATGCTGCAGAACACCGGCCAAGCCATCAACAAAGGGATCGAGACGCATGCCCGCTGGCAGCCCGCGCGGAGGGCGAGTTTCAATGCGGCCTATGCCTATCTCCATTCCACCAACCTGGCGCCTTACTCCCCGCAGAATAGGCTGACCTACTCTCTCGACCTTGATGCCACGCGTGCGTTCATTTCTGTAGGAGGCAATGCCGTGGGCCGCACCTATTCGGGGTTCGGGCAGACCTCGCCCGTGAGCCAATACGCGCTCGCACACCTCAAATGCACGGCGCCGATGGGAAAACACACCAGCCTCTTCGTGATGGTTGACAACCTCTTCAATCGCCGCTATGAAGTACTGGCAGGCTATCGGATGCCGGGCACCAACGCCGCCGGAGGCATCGATCTGAAGTTTTGAGGGAGCTGCGCCGAGGCTGCATCTAAGCGGAAGGCCAAATCATCCAGGAGATCTTATGAAGCGAATCACGCCAACTGTTATCGGAGCCACCCTGATTTTGTTCACGATTGCCCTGCTGCCCCTTCCCTCCCAGGAGCCCCGGCCCCAGCCGCTGACTTTGCCCCTCGAATGTCCGGGCGGAGATTGTCCCTTGCTGCGAGGGACACCCCAAACGGCAGGGATGCGCTCGGGGTTCGTCCGGCTGAAGCCGGGCGAAACCGTCGGCTGGCACACGACTGGCAAGAATGAAGAATCGCTGGTCGTGCTGCGAGGCCGCGGCGAAGTGCGCCTCGAAGGCCAGCCCCCCCGCGCCTTCGCCGCGCCGGCGCTCGCCTATATTCCGCCCGCGACGCGGCACAACGTTGCCAACACCGGTGATGCGCTCTTGGAGTACGTGTACGTGGTCGCGCCCGCCAAAGCGCCGTAAGTGGACGAAGTTAGGAAAGTGCCGGCAAGTTGGGGGCTCGACCTCGAAAGACACCCCACCCCGTGTCTCCACGGGGTCGCGGTGAGAGACCTCAGGAAGGCATTCCGGCGCGGCGGGAGTTACGGCTTGGGTTTGGTCGCCGACGCCGGAGGGATCACGACCGGCTTGGGACTGGTGGCTGGCCGGGTCGCGGGTGCGGCGGGCGCGGCAGGCGCACCTGCTGCGCCAGCATCGGCCACCGGGTTCGCGGCGTCATACCGCTTCACGACTTCCTCAGTGATGTCAATTTCCTTGGCAGCGTAATAAACCGGAATCTGGGCATTATCGATCACCAGCGAGAAACCGCTCTGCGGTGCATATTCGCTGATGATGCGGACCATCTTCTGCCCGATCCGGCGGATGGCCTCGTCGCGGTCGGTTCCAAAATCAGCCTGGGCGTCCTCCGTGGAGCGCTTCAAGAGCTTTTGCTTGTCCTCCGCCTCCCGGCTCAGGCGGCGTTGCTCCTCATCACTGAGGGTGTTCGCCCCCTTACTTAGCTGGTCATTAATGGCCTGGATCTCCTGCTGCAGGCGCTGCAGTTCCTGCTGGCGGGGCTGATACTTCTTCGACAAGTCCGCGAAAGCCTTCTTGCCTTCCGCCGTGGTGCCAATCGCTTCCTGGATGTTGATCACCCCGATCTTGCTCTGGGTGGCGGCTGGGCTCTGGGCGCGTAACGCGATAGGAACTCCCAGAAGCGCCAGCAGTGCGGTGAGTGCAGTCAATCGGTTCTTCATTCAAACTCCTTTGGAATGTAATATCCGCAATTGTGCTTATATTCTAACTCATTTTCCCAGCGTCTGGGAGGTTGATGAAAAACATGGTAGCGCCGACCTTTAGAGCCTGCCCTGAGCGGGGCGAAGGGTCGGCACGTGCTGAGCTAAAGCTCAGCGCTACAACACGCCATCAACCTGGTCAGAGGCCGCGAGGACATTTTTCATCAACCTCCTAGCAATACTCGGTTAAGTAGTCAGGACGTGTCGGTGAACTCCGTTAAACACCATGGGCAACGCCCAACGATTCTAAGGAGCAGCGCCAGGAGTCTCTTGCGGACTCGCGGCAGTGTCCAGGTCGCACCAGGAGTTTTTTTTAAGGCGCGCCTGCTCGGAACGCAGAAAGGCGTAGGCCATGCTGACCAGGCAAACATGATGGTGCCATCCCCGCCATTGGCGGCCCTCGTAATGGTCCAACCCGAGTTCTTCTTTCAATTCGCGGTAATCCTGTTCGACCCGCCAGCGCGCCTTGGCGATGCGCACGCAGTGGCGCCATCCGGGCGGCTGTGCACCGAGTTGGGCCAGCCAGTATTTCGTCGGCTGCTTTTCCTCCTTCGGCCATTCCACCAGCAACCATTCCTTGACCCGCGGGGGATGGGCTTGTTGCCGCCACCCGTGGGCCGCCCAAACCGGCAGCAGGGCAAAGCGGGAGCTTTGCGCTCCCCGGCTGCCCTGCCGCCAAGTCACGGTGCGCCAAGCCGCCGCGGGCCACGGTTGGGCCACCTTCTCCAAGCTTTGCGGTCGCGGCAGTGCCTCCCGCGGAGGATAACGGCGCGGCCGTCCCGTCTTTTGCTTTTTCGGCGTGGGCAAGGGAAGGTTCGGATCCGTCGTCCAAACCACCGTGCTCGGCTCGACCTGCACGGCGTAGGTCAGGTGGCGCTCCCGCAGCGCCTGCCGGAAACCAAAATCATTGCCATAGAAGGAATCTGCCACCACCGGCAAGGCGGGCAATTCCCAGGCCAAGGCCTGATCGATCACCTCCAAGGCCAGTTCCGTCTTGCTTTGATAGACCGTTCCCGGCGGCAGCTTGACTTCCTGAGCCCGCGCGGCGTCCTCGAACCACTTCTGAGGCAGGTAGAGCCGCCACAACAGCGGACAGCTCGCCGCCTCGCTGGACCAGTGCAGGCTGACCGCCACTTGGCAGTTGGCCACTTTCCCCAAGGTGCCACAATACTGCCGCGCCACCCCCACCGAATGCTCGCCGGCCTTGGGGAAAGCCGTCTCATCCAGGATCCAGACCTGCGCCTCGCTGAGCAGGTCGACCATCTTGTGGGCCAAACGCCGCTGGACTTGTTCCACCTCCCAGGGGCTTTGCCCCACGAACTGTCGCAGGGCTTGCACGTCCGCGCCGGGGAGGCGCGCTGCCATCGGCTCAATCGACTTGCGTTCCCCGTCCAGCAACAGGCCCTCCACATAAACCCGCGCCCAGTGGCGCCGCTCGCTACGCCCCATGGGTTCCAACAAGTCTTCGAGAAAACGCATCAGACGACTCTCGAGGCTTCTCAGGCTCTGCGGTGTCATGGCGGCACTCTAGCACACACCGCATTGTCGATCAAGAACTACTTAACCCAGTATTACTAGAACGTCCGCTCCACCGTGAATCCCACCCGCCCCTTGCGCTCCCGCAACCGGAAAGGAACGAAGTACCGCAAGGAGTCGAGGTAAGTCGCCGGGTTCGGAAAAAGCGACTCGGGGGGTAGATTTTGGGGCGGTGTGATCACACTGTCCAAGCGCGACCAATTGTATCCATAGAAGATGTGGAACGGAGCGTTAATCATCGGAAGAATGACCTGTAAATCGAGTCCCGTCGAGCTGCGCGGGTGGAAATTGGTCACGCCGATCGGCCTCAATTGGGCGGGGATAGGGAAATAGGGATATTTGCTTTCAATCGTGCTCAAGGCACCGGTCGTGAGCTTGAGCTGGTTTGGCCACAAGACCATTGCGCTGCCGGCGTCCACAAAATACGCCGCTGTGACCGGCCCGGCGATGGGGACGCGATACTCGAAGTTGGCGATAACCTCGGTATCACCGCCCGGGAAGATGGGCGAATTAATGGGAAAGGACGTTGAAGATCCGCACGCGCCGGTGGGCCTGCCATTGCCATCGACCGCCATGATCTGGTTGCCCTGGTTGTCCCGGTTGCACACTGACGCCGTAGAGGGATAGAACGCCACCGGGCTGACGGTGCGAATGTCAAAGCCGCGCACATCCATCTCACCGCCGATGTAAAAGCGGGAGAAGGGCGGGGCCACCCTGCCCCCATAACCTGTAACCGTGGACGCAAGCAAGCGCATGCCGATGGCCGTGGGCTTATCCGAGCGCACGTGCTGAACCGGGTGGAAATATTTGACCTCGATCACCGGCCGGATGGTGTTCACGTTCCCACCCAGAACGCTCCCCGAGAAGGCCACGGAGGCATAAAGATATCTGCCCCGTGTCGGATTCCAAACGCTATTGATCGTGTTGTAGAGATAAGTCGGCATGACGGAGCTGGAAATGATCCCGCTCAGAGCGCTGGGACCCGTCAAGCCGCTGAAGTTGATGGCTTCAAAATAGGCCGTAGAAGCCGCGCTGAAAGCCTGCAAGCTGCTGCGTGAGAAGCTGTAGGTCGCCCCGAGGCGCGCAAAACTGCGCCGCAACGGGTAGGTGGCATAGAGCGTGAAGCCGTCAGAATTCTGCGTGAAATTCTGCCCATAGAACTGGGCGTAAGTGGATTGAGCCAGGAGATTGGGATTGAGACCGCTATAGATTGCGAGCTGGCGAATTTGGTTATAGTTGTAGTCGCTCTTGAACACCGTGAAGCCGGCGGTGACTGGACGATCAAAGAGGTAGGGTTCCGTGAAACCGAAGGAATAGAGCTTCTGAAAAGTGCCCCACTGAAGCTGCAGGCTGAGCGTTGCGCCCAGGCCCAGAAAGTTGTTGGTGGCGTAATTGACCCCCACGAAGTTGCCCGCCAGTCCGCTTAGGCCGCCCGAAAATCCGATGGAGTTCCTCCCCTTCTCCTTAACCTTCAGCAGAATGTCAACGTTGTTCTCCTTGGTGTTCTGCTTGATCTCGTAATCCTCTTTCTTGACCTCATCGAAGAACCCCAGTTGGTTCACGCGCAGAACGCTCAAGTCCCAATAGCCGGAGTTGAAAATGCTGCCTTCATCTACGAGCAGTTCGCGGCGGATAACCTTGTCACGAGTCTTGGTGTTGCCGGAGAACTGAATGCGGTGGACGGAAAACTGCTTGTCTTCCTCGAAGTCGAGCGCCAGGTTGATGACTTTCCGTTTGTTGTCGGGTTCGATGTCCGGCGAGGCCGTAAAGTTGATATACCCGAACTGCCCGTAGAGCTTGGTGAAAGTTTCAATCGCCTTTCGCACCCTGGAGAGAGCGAAGACATCGCCGGGCTTAAGCTGCAACACGGGCGCCAGTTGCTCCTGTTTGAAGAGCTTGTTGCCACGAATTACGAATCTGCCCAATCGGTATTGAACGCCTTCCTCGATGGGGATCTTCAGGTCCACCTGCTTGCCACGCCCCCAACTCCAGAAAAAGAACGGCCAGCGCCGCCCCGTGTTAACCATCTTGGTTTGGGGCTCCTTCGGCAAGGCGTAAAAATAGCCGTGGTCGCGATAAAGGTCCCGGAGGTTTTCGAGGTCAGCGTAGACGCGGTCCTTGTCGTAGGTCTTGTGGAACCAGTAGAACCAGGGAGGCAGCCCCGTGGGGCGCGAATACTTCATGGCACGCTGCAGTTGGAGGTCCGAGAACACTGTATTGCCATCAAACCGCACGCTGCCGACTTTCACCTTGGGGCCTTCCACGACGATGAAAAGTAGCGCCACAGAGTTGGGCGGAATGGTACGGGTGCGGTGACGCACGGTGGCGAACATCTTGCCGTGCGCGGCCAACAACCCCTGCAGCACCACCTCCGCGTGCTTGATGACGACCGGGTCATACTGAGATTGGATGGAGAGGCCAACCTTTTGCTTTTTGAATTCGTCCAGCACATCCGACGTCTGCACGCTGCTCAAGCCCTTGTAGTCTATGCTGCGGACCAGCTTCTTCTCCCGCACGTAAAAAGTCAAAATCTTGTTGCCATTGGGTGCGTCGGCGACTTCCAGCCGAATATCATCCAGGAAGCCGGTGTTCCACAGCGACATAAAATCGCGCTCCAGGACGCTCTCATCGTAAACGTCGCCGGCTTTGGAATAGACCCGGGCTCGGAGTGTGGCTGCGGGAACCCGCCGGTTGCCCCGAAACACGACCTGCTCGATCGTCGGCTTGTGCTCTTCCTCGGGTGGTTGAGTGGGCGCCGGGGGATTTTCCAGTTTCTGTCCCTCCGCCGGAGCAGCTTTGGGAGTCTCCAGTTGCAGGTTCTGGGGTGGCGGTTGAGGCTGCGCTCCCGCCTTGGGCGCGGGTTGCGAGGCAGGGGGCTGGGCAGCCTCGGGGGTTTCCAACTTAAGCTGCCCCGGGGCCGGCTCTACAGCTTTCTTCTCCGCAGGTGGGGGGGGCGTGGATTCTTTCTTCTCCGCGGCGGGCGGAGGGTTCTGTGTTTTCGCATCCGCGGGAGGGTTCTGCGCATTCATCAGCAGAGGCAACGACAAAATCAGGGCCAGGGTGAGAACACCTAACCTGCACGGCCTGCGTCGAAGTCCAGCCACACACAAACTCGTCTTTTTCAAGAGAACGCGTTCCCCCCTCACACCTCGGAAAATCAAGACAATCCGATGCCAGGATTCCGCCAGAAGTTGGCCGGAAGTATTCTTATACCAGAAAGTACCTCCCCGTCTCCTGGAGATTTGGGCTTCGCAGGAACGGGTGCGTGGATTGTCCGCTTGGCGGCCGGTAAAACCGTGGCGACTCGCCCTAGTGGGAGAGCGGTGTGGCCCCGACCAGTTTGTCGTTCACGGAACGATAGTAGAGCCCCTCGTTCTCGACGATAACTTCCAGGACCGCCGGAGGGTGAATCTCACCTTGGATTAACGCCTCCGAGAGCGGATCTTCAACGTACTTCTGTAAAGCGCGTCGCAGTGGCCGAGCGCCGTAAGAGCGGTCAGCGCAAGTTTTGTCCATAATCCACTTGCCAGCCTCGGGCGAGAGCGTCAGCGAAATGCTCTTCTGCGTCAGATTCTGATTCATCTGTCCGACCAGCAGTTCCAGGATCTGGATCAGGTCATTATCGGTCAGAGCGTTGAACACGATGGTTTCATCGAGGCGATTCAGAAACTCAGGATTGAACAGTCGCTTCACCTCGCTCATCACCAATTCTTCGGCCTTCTTCTCCGTGGCGCCTTCCACGCCAGACTGGAACCCCAGGTGGGACCGGCGCTCCAGATAACGCGCCCCGATGTTCGAAGTCATGATGATAATCGCGTTCTTGAAATCCACCGTGTTCCCGAGTCCGTCCGTTAACTGGCCGTCCTCGAAGACCTGCAGGAGAATGTTAAACACATCCGGGTGGGCCTTTTCAATCTCATCCAGCAGAATCACGGAATACGGCGCCCGACGCACGCGCTCCGTGAGCTGGCCACCCTCCTCATAACCCACGTAGCCCGGCGGCGAGCCAATCAATTTCGACACCGAGTGCTTCTCCATGAACTCGGACATGTCGAAGCGGACCAGGGCACGCTCCGAGCCAAACATGAAGGCGGCCAGCGAGCGGGCCATCTCCGTCTTGCCCACACCCGTCGGACCCAGGAACAGGAACGAGCCCACGGGCCGGCCCGGCACCTTCAATCCCGCACGGGAGCGGCGAATGGCGCGCGCCAGGGCGCTAATGGCGCGGTCCTGGCTGATGATGCGCTTGTGCAGCTCTTCTTCGATCCGCAGCAGCTTGGAGCCCTCTTCTTCCTTGATGGAGGTGACGGGGACGCCCGTCCAGCGCGAGACCACTTCCTCAATGTCTTCGCGCGTCACCACGCCCATGGCCGTCTCGTCGATGTTGTACTTTTCGCGCAGCAGGCGCAGATTTTCGCGCTCCTTGCGCTCTTCGTCGGAGTAGAAGCGCGCCTTCTCGAATTCGTGGTTGGCGATGGCGTTCTCCATGCGATGCACCACGAATTTAATCCGCTTCTGCACGTCGATCATTTCCTCGGGCAGCGAACTCTGCCGCAGCTTCACCCGCGCGCCCGCTTCGTCGATCAGATCCACGGCCTTGTCCGGGAGGAAGCGATCGGGAATGTAGCGATTGGAATGATAGACGGCGCCGTTTAGGGACTCGTCCGTGTAGGTCACGGCGTGAAACTTTTCATAGCGGTCCTTGATGCCGAAGAGAATCTTGATGCCTTCGCTTTCCGTGGGCGGCGGGACCTTCACGGCCTGGAAGCGCCGCTCCAGCGAGCGGTCCTTTTCGATGGACTTGCGATACTCGGCCGGAGTCGTAGCGCCGATGCACTGAATCTCCCCGCGCGTCAGCGCCGGCTTCAAGATATTGGCGGCGTCGAGCGACCCTTCCGCCGATCCCGCGCCCACCAAAGTGTGCAACTCGTCGATGAAGATGATGGCGTTCTGCGCCTCCATCAGCTCCTTCATGATGGTCTTCAGCCGCTCTTCAAACTGGCCGCGATACTTGGTTCCCGCCACGATCAGCGAGAGATCCAGCGCCAGAATGCGTTTGTCGGCCAGGAACGACGGCACATCACCATCGGCGATGCGTTGCGCCAGACCTTCCACGATGGCGGTCTTGCCCACGCCCGGTTCGCCGATCAGCACGGGGTTGTTCTTGGTACGGCGGCAAAGAATCTGCACCACCCGTTCCAGTTCGGCTTCGCGGCCAATCAGCGGGTCGAGCTGGTTTTCCATGGCCGATTGCGTCAGGTCGCGGCTGAACTCACCCAGCAGCGAAGTCTCTTTGGGGCGGCTGGGGGTGGCCTTTTCGCTCTGCACGCGGGTCATTTCCTCACGCAGCGCGGAGAGCCGCAGGCCGCGCTCGTGCAGGATTTCGGCTGCGAACGACTTGTCCTCGCGCAGCAGGCCGAGCAGCAGGTGCTCCGTGCCGATGTGTTTGTGGCCCAAGCGCTCGGCTTCCTCCGCGGCGTAAGCCAGCACGCGCTTGCACTCCTGGCTGAGCGGCAGGTCCACGGAGGTGGAAACCTTCTCGCGAATGGGCGTGCGCCCCTCAATCTGTTTGCGTATGGATTCAATGGAGGCGTGGGAACGCAGAAAACGGTTCGTGAGGGCCTTGTCTTCGCGCAGCAATCCCAGGAGCAGGTGCTCCGTCTCAATATAGGGGCTGCCGAACTGGCTGGCTTCGTAGCGCGCAAAAAAGATGACACGCCGGGCCTTTTCCGTGTACCTCTCGAACATAGCTCCTCAGTTCTTTCTGGAACCCCCGCCTCCCCTGCCACACGCCCTGCCCAGGGAGTGCGGGGGTCATGGAACCATGGGAACTAGCGTTTCCGTCAGCTTTCCATTCGCCAAACGCAAGGTCCGATTGGCGCGATGGGCCAAGTCCAAGTTGTGCGTCGCCAGCACCGAGGTCAGGTGATGCGACCGGTGCAGGCCTTCCAGCAAATCACTCACGCGCTGCGCCGTGCTGTGGTCCAGGCTTCCCGTGGGCTCATCCGCCAGCAGCAGGGCAGGTTGATTGGCCAGTGCTCGGGCCAGCGCCACCCGCTGCTGTTCCCCGCCGGAAAGCTCTCCCACGCGGCGCCCCAAGGCGTTCCCCAGGCCGACTTCGTCCAGCAACTCCCTGGCGCGCGTCCGGGCATCGGGAAATTGACGCCCGCCAATCAACTGAGGAATCACCACGTTCTCGAGCGCGCTGAACTCCGGCAGCAGATAGTGCATTTGCCAGACAAAGCCTATCTTCTCATTGCGATACAGAGCGCGCTCATCTTCAGGAAACTCGCTCAATCGCTTCCCTTCGAAGTATACCTCACCCCTCGTTGGAGTGTCCAGAGCGGCCAGCAAATGCAGCAGCGTAGTCTTGCCGGACCCCGACTCTCCTACCAGCGCCACGAATTCACCGGAGCTAACTTCGAAACTTAAGTCCTCAAAAACTACTACCCGCTCACTGCCGGAATGGAAAATCTTGGCAAGGCCCTCAGCCCGTAATACCGCCTTCGTTGAGACCCTTAGCTTGTCCTGAGAGAGCACCACAAGCCATCTTACCACAGGAAGACTATGCACCCCACGGTTTACCCTGACGCCACCCCCCCCGCGCAGGGTCCAGACGTGGAAAAACATCGATCGAGACCACCCGGTTCTTGCGAGGCTGCTGAAGAAGCCTCGCGCTGATGTCATCCTGAGCGCTTCGCTGTCATCCTGAGTCCTTCGCTGTCATTCTGAGCGAAGCGAAGAATCTCGCCCTGCCCGCTCAGGATAAACTGCGCGAAGGATCTCGCTCTGCTGGCTCAGGGTAAATTCCGCGAAGGATCTGGCTCTGGGTTTCTGCGTGAAAGGGCCGAACCAAGGCGAGATGCTTCGCTGCGCTCAGCATGACATATGCCCTCTTTCAGCAGCCTGCCAGGACTTTTAGGCCGGTGAGTGCTCGCCAGAGGGCGCGTTTCCATACCTTTCGAAAACAGGGTCGATGCTCTCGAGAAAACGCCCCGTATCCAATCGTCCTTCTCGCAACAAAGCGACGGCATCCCTCACTGCATCCAGGTCCGGCCCGGACATCTTCGCAAACTCCGGGAGGAGAATCCGCTCCACATCCCGGGGCTCAAGCTTGAGGAGTCCGCCGCCATATTCCCTGCTTTGTGGTCTGATGAATTCGGTACACAGGGGAGAATTCAGATAGGCAAACAGGATCTCGCGAAGACTGGATAACGACGGATGCAAATAGATGCCATGAAACGTTGTAAGGTTGAGGATGCGCGCCTCGTTCAGGACGAACCGCGGCCGCCCTCGGTAAAATACGGTCACCCAAATGTCCGCCGGAAGACGTTGTTCCGGGCGGTACCACGGATGCCGGTTCCGGGTGAGGAACTTCTCGTGGACGGCAAGGCGCTCCCCGCGGGCGAGGTACCGGCGCATCGCGGGGGTCAGCTCGCCGCCCGGATACAAGAGGTAGCATTTCTTGTTGCAGGTCCTGAGACGTTCAAAATCCCTCGCCGTGAAAACTAACTCGCCCGCCTGAGCGGACTTGGTCACACAAGCTCTGACCTCATCCTCCGATAGCCCGCCTTGCTTCCTCTCCAATTCACTCAGCGTGAAATACTCGTTCGAGCCCGTGGCAATCCCACGGGAACACCTTGCCAGGCTTTCCAGGGGCGAAAACAGATCCGAGTGGTCCCGCCGGCGCGCCGTATAGAAGTAATTGTGCCATTTCAGGTTGGGGTCAAGACTCCCGGGCTCAAGGGACCTGAGAGGCACAGCCGTTCGGTTGAGAATCCGTGCGCAGAGGTCGGCAAAATCCCGCGCGCCTCGAGCCCGAAATAACTCAACTGGAGCCCCCCGAGGTTTTGAGGGGTCTCTGGATATCAGGAGGATGCATGATGTGGTCAGGGCGTCGGGAAATGCCCGCGATTCGTAATCAAGCACCAGGATGGCATCCAGCAAACGATGCTCCAGCAGGTAGGACTTGACCGCCACCCCGTAGTCCGCGTTCATGAACTCCGATGGGATGATGAAAGCACCTCGCCCCCCTGCGGCCAGCAGATTCACCGCCTTGATCAGAAACAGGCAATAGACACTCGTCATTCCGGTCAGGGATGAGCCGTAACGCCGGTTGAACTGCCCTACCAATTGCTTTTTGTGTTCGACGAAATGGTGTTTGTAGTAGGGGGGATTGCAGACTACCGCGTCGAATGGTTCTTCCAACCCGCACTTTAGAAAATCGGCCACCTCGTACCGGACGTTCCGATAGGTCTGCAAGGACTCTTTCGCGACCCTGAGGATATCCGGGTCAACATCCATGGCCAGTACAGAAGGTGCTTTACCTCCCGCTCGGTTGATGGCGCTGACCTTGCGAACAAAGATTCCGGTGCCGGCAGCCGGATCAAGGATCGTCCGGGGCCGCACGTCCAGAACCCACTTGACCATGAACTCAGCGATTTCCGGCGGGGTGAAAAACTGGGCGAGATCTTTGCGCTTTGCTTGGGGCGTTATGCGGGTGTAGTACTGTTCCGGATCCACCGTCCATGCTTTTCGATCGAGCCTGCCTGGCGTGATGTCAACCTCCCAAAGGGCTGACGAGGCTGCGGAAAAACATATCCATGCTGTCATCCTGAGCGAAGCGAAGGACCCCTGTATTTGAATTTTCAAGCAAATACAGAGGTCCTTCGTCGGCTTCGCCTCCTCAGGATGACAGTGTGACGGGTTTTTCCGCAGCCTGTGACGCCGAACGTCGCCCCCTCCTCACTCATAACGGAGGATTTCCACTGGGTTCAGCCTCGCAGCTGCCAGGGACGGGTAGAGCGTGGCGAGGAAGCTGATGACGAGCGCCGCTAGCGCGATCCATACCCCGTCCAGTGGCCGCGCATGGAAGGGCACGGAGGAGAGCGCATACACATCGGCCTGGAGCGGAATCAACTTGTAAGTGTTGCCCAGCCAGGAACCCCCATAACCCAGGGCCAACCCCAGCAGTGTCCCCAGTGCGCCGATGCCCACCCCGTGCAGCGTAAACACCGCCCACACCTGGCGCTGCCGCGCACCCATGGACATCAGCACAGCGATGTCGCGGTTCTTTTCCATCACCATCATCACCAGGGCGATAAAAATGTTGAGCGCCGCTACCACCACGATGAGGCCGATGGTCAGGATGGTAACCAGCCTCTCCACGCGCAGGGCGCTGAATAGCGAATGATTCTGCTCGATCCAGGTGGTGGTGTCGAAGCCCGGGCCCGCCGCGCGCCGAATCTCCTCCGCCAATTGGGGAGCGCGGTAGATGTCATCGACTTTGAATTCGATCACCGAAACCACATCGGCAAGGTCGAACAGGCGCTGGGCGGCGCCAAGGTTTGTAAACGCCCAGGTGGCGTCGAAATCGTAAAAGCCGGAATCGAAGACTCCGACCACCCGGAAGTGCCGGAACTTGGGCACCACCTCCAGCGGCGTCAGGTAGCCTTGCGGACTGGTCACCAGCACTGTGTCGCCCACATAAACGCCCAGCGACTTCGCCAGTTCCTTGCCGATGATGATGGGGTCGGCGTTTGGATAAGTCTCCGTCAGCCCTGCCAGCGAGCCCTCCCGCAGGCGCTTCAGGAGGTCGCCCACCTCGACTTCGCGTTCCGGCTCAACGCCCTTGAGCACGATGCCCTGGGCACGTGAGCGGGTGGAGACCAGAACTTCTTCATAGAGCGTCGGCGCGGTGGCAACCACGTGCGGCAGGCGCGCCAGGCGGTCGGAAAGTTGCCCGTAGTCCCGGATACCGTCGTTCTGAGTGCGCAGCAGGTTGACGTTGGCGGTGGCGCCCAGCAGGCGGCTCTCCAATTCCTCGCGAAAACCGTTGTTGATAGCCAGGGCAATCACCAGCGCGCAGACGCCCGCCATCACGCCGATCACCGAAATCACCGTGATAATCGAGATGGCCGCCTGGCGCCGCTTGGCTCTGAGGTAGCGAAGCGCCACAAAGAATTCAAAATTCATATGCGCCACCATTATCAACGAGGCCGGGCCGCGCACCAAGCAGAATCAAATCGGCCTGGGTTTACCGGCACAACGGCAGGATTCTCTCAGGACTCGCCGCGGAGAAATTCGCCGCCGCACCGGCTGAGAGTTGGCCTCATGATTTGACTTAGCAAAAGCGCATTTCTATACTGGTTCTGGGTCGGGGGGGGATGACCCCCTGAGGATACAGGCTTCGCAGACGGAGCATCACCTTCTCCTTCCGCGAACTACCGCCTGGGGGGCCCAAGAGTATTCATTTTAATATCTACGTCCTGGTGAGGCTTTTGCAGCGTTGTCATAAACAACTTCTTACTTGTTCTCGCCGGCGGAAGACGCATAGAATCCAGCCCACTTGAAGGCGGACCCTATGACGACCCTCATGCTGTGGATCCACCTGATTGCCGCAGTGGCGGGCATTGGTGGATTAGCATTCCTGCTCCTAATCTTGATGCCCTCGTTACGCGTCCTCAACCCCGAGCAACGCTCGACCCTCTTCCAGGCTGTGGCGAACAGATTTCGCTGGGTAAGTTGGAGCGCCATCGTCCTGCTGCTGGCTTCGGGCTTCTATAACCTCCGGCAGTATTATTGGGAATCGTCGTGGGGCAGGTCGTGGTCGTTTCTCACCCTGAAAATCATTCTCTCCTTCGTGCTCTTCAGCATTGTCCTGGGTCTCACCATCCCTGCGAAAGTCTTCGACCGGCTGCGAGCCCGGCGTCAAACCTGGCTCATCGTGGCTCTCAGCCTGGGAGTGGCCGTGATCCTGATTTCCGCCTACCTCCGGCGAACCTGACCGCCGGGTCTGGGCTCCACGCGCGACCTGCTGCTCCACGATAACCGCCGCAGGGTGGAAGGCGCAGGCTTTTCGTTTATGCCCGGTTGGAGGCGGGGACGCTCGGGGATTTACTCGCTGTGCAGGACCGCGGCTTTGAAAGAACCTTCCTGCTTTGCGATTTTCTTTTGCAGTAGCAAGATAGCCTGGATGAGCTGCTCGGGCCGAGGCGGGCACCCCGGCACATAAACATCGACGGGAACGAACTGGTTGATGCCCTGCACGATCGCGTAGTTGTTGAAGACCCCCCCCGACGTCGCGCAGGCGCCCATGGAAATGACCCACTTCGGTTCCGGCATCTGCGCATAGAGCTTCTGAATCACCGGAACCATTTTCTGCGCGACCCGGCCGGCCACAATCATCAAATCGGCCTGGCGGGGCGAGCCTCGGAAAACCTCCGCGCCAAAACGAGCCAAGTCGAAGCGCGAGGCGCCAGCGGACATCATTTCAATAGCGCAGCAAGCCAAGCCGAAGCTCATGGGCCAGAGTGAAGATTTGCGCGCCCAGTTCACCGCCTGGTCAAGCTTGGTGAAAACCAAGCCTTCAAATCCGGATTGATTGCTTGAGGCTGTTGGAACGCCCACTCCACACTCATTATGCCACTCGGCACGCTTCCCTTCAACCCCGGCCGCGGCCTTACTGGCTTACAGCTTTCTGGTGCGCTTCCCGGGCCGCCGCATTCGCCTTTCTCACGGCCTCAACAAATTCCTGATAGGGGCGATCCTGGATGTCCACGAGACCGTAATTGGAATCCTCACCGTCGAAACGGCCCTCTTTGGGCTCATCCACCCACTCGAACCAGTGGTAGCCGACCGCCTCCGGAAGACTCTCCAGGCGAGTCACGTAGTCGGCATAGGCCTGGGCTCGCGCCGGCTGGTCGGCAACCTTCGGCCCGGCGCCGCGGGTGTTGGGCAGGCCGGAATTCTCCGCGCGAAAGGCAAATTCGCCAATTAAAACCGGGCGGCCTGTCAGCTTGAAAACCGCCTGGACCGCCGGGCGCGGGTCGAAATCATAGACATTGATCGAAACCACATCGACCTTGCGGGCGCCTCGCAGGACGGCGTCCGGAGGTTTGCCGGCAAACCGCGCCCCCAGGTACAGGTGGTTGGGGTCCGCCCGGTGAATGGCTTGCTCGCAAACTTCAAAATATCGCGTCGCGACATTTTCAAGGAACTGGGCCGCGTCGGAGCGGTACGCCTCGGTCGCACCGGGCGTCGCGAGGTCCTCAAAGCTTGCCGCACTCACGCCCCACGCCTGGGTGAGCTTACGGATGTCCTGCGCATACCTTTCGCGCAGGAACTCGACGGCCTTCGCGTGCCCTGCCGCGCCCCCCGGCAGTTTCAAGTACATATCCAGCATCGTCTCCTTCCCGCGCCACTCGGGGCCCCAGCGCAGTTCGTTGTCGCTGAAGTATCCGAAGACCGTATGGTCGGACCGGCGCGGCTGGCAAATCTTCCCGGCCAACTCAGTTGCCGCTTTCTCGAAGCGAGCATCGAAGTAGTCCGCCGGCTTGCCGTGATACCAATCCGCCCCCGCATGCGCGGCTATGTCCAGGATTACGGTGTACGGAACCCCGTGGCTCCACAGTTCCGGGTCCGACCAGGCGCCGATGGTATTGAAGCCCCAAAGCCGAATCCGGGCCAGCGCCTCCAGCCCCCAGGCGTTACGGTCGGGATAAATCGGGTCGATGGCGTCAGCGTACGGGCACCGGCCGGTGCCTTTGATCCGGTCGGATTCATAGGAGATGTGATCAACGCCGCTGGAAAGCACCGGCTCGCCCTGCGGGTTGATAATCCACCAGATGCCGCTCGGAGCCTCCACGCGGAAGTAACCTTCCTGGGCAAAGGCTGAAGTAGTGACCGAAAGAAGCAATAGAGCCAACGGAAACATCAGGACGCGAATCGAAAAGATCGAGGTCTTCATAACTTCTCTCCTTTTCACCCTGCCTGCGCAACAAACCCGGGCGTTATCCCGTGCAGACCAGGGAAGCCTTCCGGCTGCTTTAGGGATGAAGCAGAATCTTCCCGAAGAACTCACGGCTCTCCATCTTTTGCTGCGCGGCGGCAGCGTCTGCAAGTGGAAATGTGGAGTCGATCACCGGTTTCAGCTTGCGTGGCGCGATGAATTTGAGGGCGTCCACAAGTTCCGCCTTGCCGCCCATGAATGAACCCAGGATCGTGCGCTGGCGGCCATAGAGCGCCTGGCCGTTCAGCTTGAGGTCGGCGCCCGTGGTCATGCCGCACGTCACCAAGCGGCCATAGGTCGCGAGCGAATCAAAGCAGGCCTCCCAGACGGCCGCGCCGACGTGATCGACCACCACATCCACGCCGCGCTTGTGGGTGAGCCGTCTGACCTCTTCGGCAATCGACTGCCGCGTGTGGTTGATTACTTCATCGGCGCCCAGAGCGCGGGCTCGCTCGAGCTTCCAGTCGGCGCCGGCCGTGGCAATCACCCGGGCGTTCACGAGCTTCGCGATTTGAATCGCCGCGCTGCCCACGCCCGAACCTGCGCCGATCACCAGCACCTCCTCGCCAGGCCTTAACCCCGCACGCGTAAAGAGCATGTGCCAGGCCGTGATGAAAACCAGCGGCACCGCGGCAGCCTCGTCGAAGCTGAGATCTCGAGGTATAGGCATCACATTCATCTCGGGAGACTTCACATATTCCGCGTAGCCACCCTCGACGAACACGCCGAAAAGCGTGTACTGCCGGCAGCCGCTGTCCAGCCCCTGGAAACACGCTTCGCATTGGCCGCAACTTATCCCCGGCGAGAGCAGGACGCGATCGCGCGGTTTTACGCGCGTAACCAGCGCGCCGACCTCCGCCACCTCACCCGAGATGTCGCTGCCCACAATGTGCGGCATCTGGAGCTTCCACCCGGGCACGCCCAGGCGCAGCCAGACATCGAGATGATTCAGCGCACAGGCCTTCACCCTGACCAGAACTTCGTTGGCCAGAATCTTCGGCTCCGGCGCATCCTCGTATTTGAGGACTTCCGGGCCGCCGTGCTGGTGAAATCGAATTGCCTTCATCGTGCCTCCCCTTCCCTCCTGACCCGCTTCTGCAGCATCGTGAATTTGCCCAAGCCTGCGAAACGGCGCATCTTAGCCGGCAGCCTAGTCTCCCATCCCGCCTGATTCTTTACAAGGGGGCTTCTCCTCTAAGAGGTTGATGAAAAACGTGGTAGCGCCGACCGGAACTTGTCCCGACATGGTCGGAAGGTCGGCGCGTGCTGAGCTAAAGCTCAGCGCTACAACACGCCCTCAACCTGGTCAGAGGCCGCGAGGACATTTTTCATCAACCTGCTAAAAATCGGGAGATCGGGTGATTGACGATCTTCGAGCTCAGCAAACCGGCTCATCTTCCCACCTCGCTTTGCCGATAACCGATATGGGGAAGTGTGTCACGGGCGCAGTCGGGCGTCCAAAGTCCGAGGTCCGGAGTCCGAGGTTATACGAATCGAGTGATTGCGGATCTTCGAGCTCAGCAAACCGGCTCATCTTCCCACCTCGCTTTGCCGATAACCGATATGGGGAAGTGTGCCACGGGGGCAGTCGGGCGTCCAAAGTCCGAGGTCCGGAGTCCGAGGTCATACGAATCGGGTGATTGCGGATCTTCGAGCTCAGCAAACCGGCTCATCTTCCCACGTCGCTTTGCCGATAACCGATATGGGGAAGTGTGTCACGGGGGCAGTCGGGCGTCCAAAGTCCAAGATCCCGAGTCCGAGGTTATACAAATCGAGTGATAGCGGACCTTCGGGCGCAGCAAACCGGCTCATCTTCCCACCTCGCTTTGCCGATAACCGATGCGGGGAAGTGTGTCACGGGCGCAGGTGGAAACGGGAAATCGGTTGATTGGTCGAGGGAGCGATTGGGCAACTGGGCGATCGGGTGATTGGGCGATCGGATAATTGAGCGATTGGGGGATTTGATGCCCGCGCGTCATTCTTGTCCCATGCGGGATCCGGAATCCTAACCCCGAGTTTCTCACCACGGCTTGGGGAGAGCGGGCTCTAACTTATTCCGCACAAGCGCGAATCTCCGGACCAGTCATTCCCGCGCCAACGGTAATCCAAAGAGCAGTCACTCCCGTGCCAGCGGGAATCCCCGGAACCGTCATTCCCGCGCAAGCGGGAATCCAACTTTACCGCCACCGTAGGGGCACTGCTTGCTGCGCCCCAGGGGTTCGGGCACGGCCCCGCGGGTCCGCCCCTACACGTGCCCTGCGGTCGCTGGAAACATCCTACACTGAGACCTGGGTTGAAGCATTGCGGGCGGAGGGGGGCAGGTGTATGTTACCGGTCGGCCGGGAACTGAAGGGGTGGGTAGATATCCTTCCGCGACGTCCGCGAAGGTTGGTGGCTGCGACCGCAGGAGGCGACATGAGAAAAGATGCGATCGAGGTCGTGCAAGGCGACATCACGAAGCAGGCGGTAGACGCCGTTGTGAATGCTGCGAACACCTCGCTGCTCGGCGGCGGGGGAGTAGACGGAGCGATCCATCGAGTGGCGGGGCCGGAACTGCTGGCGGAATGCCGCACCCTCGGCGGCTGCCCGACGGGCGAGGCCAAGATTACACGGGGTTGTCGCCTGCCCGCGCGGTGGGTCATCCACACGGTGGGTCCCGTGTGGCGTGGCGGCAAAGACGGCGAGGACAAACTCCTGGCGAGTTGCTACCGGCGGTCGCTCGAGGTGGCCGTCCAGAACGGCGTGCGCAGCCTGGCCTTCCCCGCCATCAGCACCGGCATCTATGGCTTCCCGCTCGAGCGCGCCACGCGCATCGCGGTCAGTGAAGTGCGCACCTTTCTGGAAGCGAACCCAGCTCTTGAAAAGGTGGTCTTCGTCTGCTTTGACGGTCCCACGTTCAACTGCTACGAGCAGGCGCTGGCGGAAATCTCGTAGGGGCAGAGAGTCATCAGCGAAATCGCCAAGGAAAAGGGTAGTTACAGGTTTTCCCGGAGATGGAGAGGCAGGACTGGCAAGTTTTGGGGGACGGGTACATTGCCTGGTTATGGGTGGGGCCGCAGCGAAAGCAGTGGGCGTATAGTTTCCGCGACCAGGAGTTCAGAAAGGAAATTCCGGATGAGAAAACTTGGTCTTCTATTGTGCTTGTTCTCGATGGCTGCCGGAGCACTCCGGGCTGCGGAGGAGTATCCCTTGGGTGTCGATTCCCAACGACAGCCGGGCGTACCTCGGGGTACTGTCACCCACTACACCTGGACCAGCAAAATCTTTCCTGGCACGTTCCGCGACTACTGGGTTTACTTGCCTGCGCAGTACCAGCCTGACAATCCCGCCTGCGTGATGGTCTTCCAGGATGGCGAGAGTTTTATGAAGGAGGACGGCAGGGCGCGCATCCCGATCGTATTTGACAACCTAATCGCCAAACACGAGATGCCGGTAACCATCGGGGTGTTCATCAATCCCGGCGTGCTCAAGGCGCGCTCGCCCGACCAGCAGGACCGCACTAATCGCAGCTTCGAGTACGACGGCCTGGGAGGCCGTTACGCGCTATTTCTCCTCGATGAAATCTTGCCCGAAGTGGCGAAGCATTACAGTCTCTCGGCCAATCCGGACGATCGCGCCATTGCCGGCCTAAGTTCCGGCGGCATCTGCGCCTTCACCGTAGCCTGGAACCGGCCCGACGCTTTCCGTCGCGTGCTCAGCTTTGTCGGCAGCTTCACCGATCTGCGCGGCGGCGACATCTACCCGGCGCTCATTCGCAAAACCGAGCCCAAACCTCTGCGCGTTTTCCTGCAGGACGGCAGCAAGGACCTCAACATCTTTGCCGGAGATTGGTGGCTGGCGAACCAGTCCATGGCTTCAGCACTCGAGTTCGCGGGCTATGACGTCAAGTTTGTGACCGGCGACAAAGACCACGACATGGAGCACGGCGGAGCGATCCTGCCCGACGCGCTGCGCTGGCTGTGGCGCAACTATCCGCAGCCCATCACGAAGGCGCACTCTGTTCACGACACCCGCTTCGGCCCGCCCATCCTTGATCCGGGCCGTGATTGGGAGCTCGTGAACGAGGATCTGGATAGCGATTCGGGATTGGCCGTCGATTCCAAAGGGAACGTGTACTTCAGCAGCGGCGATAACGGTTTCATCGATATGGTCGGCGATGACACCACGGGTCTTGCGCCCGGGCGCGGAAGTTACGGCACAGGCATGATGTTTGGAGCAGATGGGCGCCTCTATGCCTGTGAAGCGCTCGATCATCGCATCGTGGCCTATTCATCTCAGGGGCCAAAGCCGGATAAGGTAGTCGCGGACGGAATAGGATGCTACGGTTTGGGTGTCACCAGTTCCGGTGGCATCTACTTTTCTGACCCATCGGGACACAAGGTTTGGTTCATCAACACCGCAGGCAAGAAGCGCGTCGTGTTCGAAGGACCAATTGATCCAATTGGGGTCCAGCTTTCGCCCGATCAGTCGCAGCTCTACGTCAGCGAAGTTACTACCCGGTGGGTGTGGTCATTCCGGATCGAGCCTGACGGTTCACTTGCGGACGACGAGTTGTTCTATCGCTTGGAAACGCCAGACGGGTCTTCCGGCGCCGCCTTCGGCATGACAGCGGATAACCTCGGATATTTGTATGTAGCGACAGAGATGGGGATCCAGGTGTGCGACGACCAGGGCCGAGTGCAAGCGATCATCAACCCGCCTAGCCCGCTTCCGTGGCCTGGTGTGGATTCAGTCACATTCGGGGGCTCGGACTTCCAGGAGTTGTTTGCAGTTGCTGGTGGCAAGCTCTTCAAGCGCCACCTGCTGAGGAAAGGATATCTGCCCTGGGTTCCGCAAAAGCCGCCTGCCCCGCAGCATTGACGGCACACAAGGGGTTCGGGCTGGCGCAGCGGGAAGGCGAAGCCCGACAAAGGCTGGCGACATGAAATTGCCACGACGCGCCCCTCACCCCCGGCCGCGCGTTGACATTGCTGCGCGTGGCGCATAATCTAAGATTCACGCATGGACATCTTTGAGGAAATAGTTCGACTGCGAAAGGAAGGACGCAAGGGCGCGCTGGCCACCATCGTCGAGGTACAAGGCTCGATTCCCAGCCACGAAAGCTCCAAAATTCTGATCCGCGACGACGGCTCCATCGCCGGCACCGTAGGGGGTGGGTGCGTGGAAGCAGAGGTCTGGTCGGTGGCGCAAGAGGTGATGCGAGAAGAGAAGCCGCGCCGCCTGCACTTCAACCTGAACGCCAACCCCGAGTACGACAACGGCCTGATCTGCGGCGGCTCACTCGATATTTTCGTCGAGCCCATTCTAGCTACGCCCACGGCGTTCATCTTCGGCGGCGGCCACGTGGGCCTGCACGTGGCTAAAGTCGCGAAACTCGCAGGCTTTGAGGTAGTGGTGGCCGACGACCGCGCCGCCTTTGCAAACCGAGAGCGTTTCCCCGAGGCCGTCGAGACCTACGCCGGGCCGTGGGAAGAGATTTTCCCTAAGCTCAACCTGAACGACCACTCTTACCTTGTACTGGTGACGCGCGGCCACAAAGGTGACCTCGACTGCATGCGCTGGGCCGTTGGCACGCTGGCGTACTACATCGGCATGATCGGGAGCCAGCGCAAGTTCATTGAACTTTCCAAGGTCCTGGAGCGCGAGGGCGTGCCGGCAGAGCAGATCGCGCGCGTGCATTCGCCCATCGGGCTCGATATCGGCGCCCTCACCCCGGAAGAAATCGCCGTCGCCATCGTCGCTGAGATGATCTCGATGCGCCGCCATGCCGTGCCCAGCGTTCCCTCGCTGGCGCGCCAGCCGAAAGCCCAGCACACACCATGATTGCAGGCCTGATTCTCGCCGCCGGAGAATCGTCACGGATGGGCAGCGACAAGGCGCTACTCGCCTATCTCGGACGGACCTTCCTTGAGACCATCATCTTGAATCTCCGCAGTGCCGGTATAGAAAAGATCGCGGTTGTGCTCGGCCATCACGCGGAAGAAATCCAGCGTGCCGTGGATCTGGCCGGCACGCAAGTGGTCCTCAACCCTGACTACCGGCGGGGGCAGACGTCTTCCCTGCAAGTGGGACTGGCGGCACTGGCGGAGCACTCTCCCGAAGCTGTGATCCTCTGCCTGGTCGATCACCCGGCGGTTTCAGCAGCGGTTATGACAAAGTTGGGGGACCGCTTCGAACGAACTCGCCCGGCGGTCGTAATCCCCACCTGTGAAGGCCAGCGCGGCCACCCGGTGGTGATCAGCCAGGCGTTGTTTTCCGAAATACTGGCTCTCCCTCCCGACAAGGGAGCTAACAGGGTCATCCAGAAATATCACGATGCGACACAGTTTGTGGAAGTCGCAGATCGCGGAATTCTCCTCGATGTGGACAACCCGGATACCTACAAAAGCCTGGAGCGCGTCTGAGGCTCTCAGGCACATTTCCGACAACAGGACATAACCTCAGAGTCTCGATACTTAAATCTCTCGCTCCTGCGTCTTTTCCGGGGGCAGTTTCGTATTGAGACTAGAATGGCAAGCAGCGTCTGCCTTTTCATGAATTCGATGGAACAGGAAACCCGAGAGCTGGCGCGAGGGCTGCGGCGGCGCGATCCCGACCTGCTGGACGAGCTGATCGCCCGCTACCATTACCGGCTGTTCCGTTACCTCTGGGCGCTCACCGGCAGCCGGGAGGCTGCCGAGGACCTCTTCCAGGAAACCTGGATGCGGGTACTCGAGAGAGGCCACCAATACAGCCCGCGCTGGAGGTTCGAAACCTGGCTGTTCGCCATTGCGCGCAATTTGGCTATCGACGCATCACGCCGCCGCCAACCGGAGAGCCTGGACGCCCTGCTCTGCCCCGAAGACATGCGCGCACCGCACGAGTTGCGAGACCCCGATTCCCTGACACCTTTCGAGAGCGCCGCCGCCGGCGAGCAGGCGGGGCGCATGGGCGCATTGCTGCGGCAGTTGCCACCCGATAATCGCGAAGTCTTGGTCTTGCGCTTCCAGGAAGACTTGAACCTCGACGAAATCGCGGCCGTGACCGGTGCGCCGCTCTCCACCGTGAAATCGCGGCTATACCGCGGCCTCGAAGCGCTGCGAAACCTACTGACGGAGAAGGAAGCATGAACCCTCAGGATCACGAGCGCGCGTGCCGGCTCATCGACGCATGGCACGTGGAAGGAATTCCCGCCCCCGAGCAGGAGTGGCTGGACGCGCACCTGGCGGAATGCACGGAATGCCGGGCGCAGGCGCTAACCAACGAACGTGCCCTGCAGTTGTTGCGGTCGGTCACGGTGCGCGCAGACCCCGCGCTGGTCAGCGTCACCCAGGCCCGCGTGCGCTTGTGGGCTCGTCAACTGCGCGAGAGGCAGGCGCGCTTGCGTGCCTTGTGGGTTTCGTGCGCCCTCTCCTGGGTTCTGGGCGCGGTGACGGCGCCGCTGCTATGGCAGGCTATGTCCTGGCTGGGGCAGCGTTTCGCCGTGTCGCAAGCGATCTGGATCGCGCTGTTCGCACTCTGCTGGATTGTCCCGGCCACGCTGGTCGGGGCCGTGCTGGTGTGGCAGCACTCGCGTGCTGGCGGTGTAAATAACAACTCAGAAGTTTTCCTGTGACGACCCGGAGGCCCCTGAGCTAAGGCTTCCTCCCACATTCCCCGACCGCTGCGAGCGGCCAGAGGAGAAACGACATGCATCGCACATCCGAAGAGAAGTTCGACATCCGCGAAGAGATCAAGCTGATTCCGCTTTGGGCTGTCATCTTGGCCGTGGCGCTTTTCGCCGGGTGGGAGGCGCTCTTCCAGATGGTGCTGGTTCCTCATGATCCGCACCCCATGCCGCTCGCTCTCCAACTGTTTTTCGGATTCCTCGGTGCGTCCGTCTTTGCCATCCTCACCTTGCTGGTTGGCTATGTCAATCGCGACGCGAAGCTCCGGGGTATGAACCGCACGCTTTGGACGCTCCTGGTGATCTTCGTCCCCAACGCCATCGGGTTCATCATTTATTTCCTCATGCGACAACCCGTGCGCACCACGTGCCCGCAGTGCAGCGCCATGGTGAGCCCAGTGTTCAATTATTGCCCCCGGTGCAAATTCAATCTTCATCCTGCCTGCCCGCAGTGCCACCGCGCCATTCAAATGGGAGACACGTTTTGCCCCTACTGCGCGTCGGAGCTGAAAGGACAGGGGTAGCCACCGCACAAGGTCTGGCGTACTGCGGCTGAGGCCTCAGGCCGTCTCGCGAATCTGGGTGAGCAGACGCTTCAGGGCGGCGGCGGCGAGCACGGCGGCGTGCCGCGAGGCAGGGGGGAGGCCATCCAGTCCCGAGGCGATCTGGTCCGGAGTGAAGGCGGCAAGCTCCGCAAGCGGTTTGCCGATGATCGTTTCCGTCAACCACGAGCCGCAAGCCACCGCAGGTACGCAGCCCGCGACTTTGAACTTCACGTCCAGGAGCCCACCGTCGCGGATTACGGCCCAAAGCTTCATCAGGTCGCCGCAGACAGGATTCGAGGCTTCCACAACGACCGTGGCCCCGGCAATTTCGCCGACGTGGCGCGGATGATGGAAGTGGTCGAGGAGCTTTTGGGAATACATGGAAGAAGAAGGCTCTCAGCTCTCAGCTCTCAGCTCTCAGCTCTCAGCTCTCAGCTCTCAGCTCTCAGCTCTCAGCTTTCGACCGCAGGTCGTCCGGAATCTTTGGTTCTGGGTGTACGCGGTACACGTGAAAAACCCAGCTCCCAAGTCCACAGAATCAATAGGCGAAAAACAGGTATCGCAATACGAGCACTAGCGCCACTCCCAAGGCCACGGTGAGGGCAATCTTGGGGCCCGGCGATTTATTCACCTCGGGGATCAGGTCCGAGGCCGCCACGTAGAGAGTGACGCCGGCAGACAGCGCCAGACCGTAATGCACCCATCGGTGCGCAACCGCCATGGCCAGGACGCCCACAATCCGTGAAACTCCCAGGGCGCCAGCCGCCCACACGCCGGCGCTCCGGCCCCGCCGGGCCGCGACCATGATCGAGGCCATGGTGAACCCTTCCGGGACATTGTGAAGAATCACCGCGCCAGAGATAACGGTGCCGAGCCAGGGAGAAATCAGGAAGCCGGAAGTAATGGACACGCCGTCAAAAAAAGTGTGGATCAACAGGCCCGCCAGCGCGGTGTAAGCCACGGAGGGATTCAGGAACTCGTCGGTGTGCGTTTCTTCGCCAAAGTGAAAATGGGCGGGCCAGGTATGTTCACAAAAGTGCACAATGAAATATCCCAGCAGAATCAGGGCGGGCGCGGACGCGGGCGCGAGGCGCAGGCTTTCCGGCACCATCTCCGTCAGCGCCGTCGCCAGCATGAAGCCCGAGCCCAGGGCGATGAAGAGCGTCAGAAAAGTGCGGCTCCAGGGGCGTGCGGAGACGATTGCACCGCCTAACAAGTTGGCGAGTCCCGCCACGACCCCGAGCGCCAGACTGATCCAAAGGTAGGACATGTAATAGCACTCAGCTATCAGCGGTCAGCTTTCAGCAATCATTTGTTAGTGGGCCGTTTTCAGTCACCTGCTCTTGGCCGAATCTTTTCAACGGTCAGCAGTCAGCTCTCACCCAAGGCACGAGCTGATTGCTGAGTGCTGATGGCTGAACGCTAATCTCTAAAAGCAGTCAGCTTTCAGCCCAGGCGCTAGCTGACCGCTGAACGCTGATAGCTGAAAGCTGGTTAACTCGAATGCCGGAAGTGCACAATTTCGCCGTCGTGCACGACGTACTCTTTCCCTTCCAGCCGCAAGAGGGCGCGGTTGCGGGCCTCCGCAAAGCTGCCCGTCGCGATCAAATCCTCAAACTTCACGACCTCGGCGCGGATGAAGCCGCGCTGGATGTCAGTATGAATCTCGCCCGCGGCTTCCAGCGCCGTCGTGCCGGCAGGAATCGTCCAGGCGCGGCACTCGTCTTCGCCCACCGTGAAGAAGGAAATCAGGCCCAGGAGCTGATAGCCGGCCCGAATCAGGCGCGAGGTGGCCGATTCCTTCAGGCCGTAGCTCAAGAGGAATTCCGCGGCGTCCGCGTCATTCAGCTCGGAGAGCTCGCCCTCCACCTGGCCGCAGATCGCGGCGACGGCCGTGTGCGGCCGCTGTTTCAACCCCGCCTCTGCCGCGAATTGCTCCGCCAGGTTGGCGCGCGCGGCGTCGCGTTCGCTCAGATTCAGGACGTAGAGCATGGGCTTGCGCGAGAGAAAAGTGAAGCCGCGGATCGCCTTGGCATCTTCCGGGGTGAGCGCGACCTCGCGCAAGGGCGTCTGCTTCTCGAGCGCGGCTTTACAAACACCCAACACCTGGAACTCTCTCTCCAGCGCGGGATTCTTCTGCTTCTTGATGTCCTTCTCGAGCCGCTCCAGCCTTTTTTCCGCCACCGCCAGGTCGGAGAGAATCAACTCGAGCTCCACGTTTTCGATGTCGCGGCGCGGGTCAACCGTGCCGCCCTCGAGGGGAATCGCTTCGTTCTCAAACACCCGCACCAGATGCACCAGCGCATCGAGTTCGCGCAGGGCCTGGGTTTGCAGGCCGGATCGCGCCAACTCAATAATGCTTCCCGGCGTGTCCATGTATTCGATGGTGGCGTGGATGGTCTTTTGCGGCTGATAGAGCTCGGACAGCCGGTCCAGCCGGACGTCCGGAACGCGCACCACGCCCACGTGGGCCTCCGACCGCCCGGAACCCGAACCGCTGCCGTGCACGTGCGTAAGAATCTGAAACAGGGTCGTCTTGCCGGTCTCGGCCAAGCCCACAATGCCAATGCGAAGCACACTTCCCTCTCACCGAATAGAATGGTTTTAGACCAGAATCGTCAGAAGCCTGATAGTAACACACCTCCCCAGCCGGGAGGCGGCCCCCGCCGGGACCAGCCAGGGTTCCGTCAAAGTCCGAGGGGGTTGAAAAAGACCCCTCACCCGTCCCGCGCCGGCTGGCGAAAGCGCCGGTCGCGGTCCACCCTCTCCCCTCGGAGAGGGTTAGACATCAAGAGGGGCCAGCCATGTGCTGATTTGCAGAAGCGGTTTGCGTCCGCAAACTTGCGGGGTGAATTGCCCAGGTCTTTGCGGTATCCTCATATTCGCCGCGCAGGCTGGTGCAGAGGGGTTTTCTCGGGTCTGCGATCCTGTCCCAAAGGGCAGGTCTGCTCCGCTAAGCACTGCTTTGCGAGGAGGGGCCAACCTGTTAAGCTAGCGTGTGGCCCACGGGACGCCTCGTGGGTCGGAAATGCGCTAACGGTTGGCAAGGATACTTTTCAGTTTCATTTTGCATTCTTGGGGAATCCAATGGCAAACGGTTGACGCGTGGGGGTCTTGGGCCTCGGACACGTGGGACTGCCCACGGCTCTCGGATTTGCGGAGTTAGGATGGAGCGTCGTCGGTACGGACAGCGACGCCTCCAAAGTGGAAGCCGTCAACAAGGGAGTCTCACCTTTTTTTGAACCCGGGCTGGACGAGTTGTTGCGCAAGCATCTCACCTCGGGGCGGTTCCGAGCCCTGCGAGAGGTCGGCGAGGCCGTGCGTGACGCCGATATCCTGTTCATCTGTGTCGGTACTCCTCATCGCGAAGATGGCGCCGCGGACTTGTCGCAGGTGGAAGGCGCGGTGCGGGTTCTGGCCGAGAACCTTAACGGCTACAAGCTGATCGTGGAGAAAAGCACCGCTCCGGTCTTGACCGCAAGCTGGGTGGAGCGCGCCATTCGGCGTTACAGCGGAGGCCGGAAGGAGTTCGAGGTCGCCTGTAATCCGGAGTTCCTCCGGGAAGGAACCGCGGTGCAGGATTTCCTGCACCCGGATCGCGTGGTGATTGGAGCGAACAGCGAAAAGGCCAGAAGTTGGCTCACGGAACTGTACGAACCGCTGCAACGGCCCATGTTGATCACCGACCTGAAAACGGCGGAGATCATCAAGCACGCCTCCAACGCCTACCTGGCGCTGAAGATTTCCTTCATCAACATGGTCAGCGATCTTTGTGAAATCGTGGGAGCCAATACCCAGGATCTTGCCCGGGGACTGGGCCTCGATCCACGCATCGGGAGCGCCTTCCTCGAAGCGGGCATCGGTTATGGCGGTTTCTGCCTGCCGAAGGACCTGAAGGCGTTTATCCATGTCGCAGAAGAGATGGGAGTGAATTTCGACCTTCTCCGGGAAGTTGAACGCATCAACCAGAGCCGCGTCGAGCGGTTCGTCCACAGGGTTGAACAGGCGCTCTGGGTCCTGAAAGGCAAGAAACTGGCCGTGTGGGGGCTCGCCTTCAAGCCCCACACCGACGACATTCGCGAAGCTCCCAGCCTGAACATCATCCGCCGGTTGCGACAGGCCGAAACCTCCCTGCGCCTCTACGACCCGGCGGCAAGGGAAGAAGTCCGGCGTGTCTTCCCCGAAGAACCAGGTTCCCTCGTCTACTGCTCGTCAGCCATCGAGGCCGCTCAGGGGGCGGATGCCATCCTGGTCCTGACGGAGTGGCCGGAATTTCTCACGATGGATTGGAAGCAGGTTCGAGAGCGTGTCGCTCTGCCCATTGTCGTGGATGGGCGCCATTGCCTGGACATGGCTTCTCTCGAAGCGGCAGGCTTCGAATACCATTGCCTGGGTGAAGCGGCCGCCACTCCCAAGGAGGTCAAAACCTAGTGCGGGTGCTCATTACCGGGGGGGCCGGATTCCTCGGTTCCCACCTCTGCGATCGACTGTTGGCGGAGGGTCACGAAGTCATCTGCATCGACAATCTCCGGACGGGCCGGAAAGAAAACATCGCAGGCCTGCTGGCGCGGCGGGATTTCGCCTTCCTTCAGCAGGATGTCACCGAACCCTTCTTTGTGGAAGGCAAGGTGGACGCGGTGATGCACTTCGCCAGCCCGGCCAGTCCCAAGGATTACCTCGAGCACCCCATTCATACGCTGAAAGT
Organism: uncultured Acidobacteriota bacterium; assembly: GCA_963722555.1. Taxonomy (GTDB): domain Bacteria; phylum Acidobacteriota; class Terriglobia; order UBA7540; family UBA7540; genus Bog-366. The sequence goes on along the minus strand of CAVRNQ010000007.1, from coordinate 2,229,950 downwards.
CGGCGGACCCGGAACCTACCACGCGTTGGGGCTGGCCAAAGCTCAGGGAGCCGTCTTCATCCTGGCCTCCACTTCCGAAGTGTACGGCGACCCGGAGGTGAATCCCCAGCCCGAAACCTATTGGGGCCACGTCAATCCGGTGGGGCCGCGCAGCGTCTACGATGAGGCGAAGCGCTATGCGGAAGCCATGACGGTAGCCTACCAGCGCGCGCATGGATTGCGAACCCGCATCCTCCGGATATTCAATACCTACGGCCCACGCATGCGCCTGAATGACGGCCGGGCGCTGCCCACCTTGATGGGTCAAGCCCTCCGGGGCGACCCGCTCACCGTGTATGGAGATGGATCGCAGACGCGCAGCTTTTGCTATGTCAGCGATCTTGTCGAAGGGATCTACCGCCTGCTGCTGATTTCTGATCCCGCGCCGCTGCTTCTCAATCTGGGCAACCCGGAGGAGGTCACGCTCCGTCAACTGGCGCAGGAGATCCTGGAGATTTCCGGAAGCAGGAGCCAGGTTGTTTTCCAGCCGCTTCCCGAAGACGATCCGAAAAGACGGCGTCCCGACGTACACCGGGCACAGCAAATCCTGGGCTGGGCGCCTCGGGTTGCGCGGCGGGAAGGGTTGCAGAAAACACTGGCTTACTTTCGAGAAGCCCTCGGAGGTTAGGCAGGCTCCTGGCAAGAAAGTGAGAAGTTCCCGCCTTCCCCAAGAAAGCGCGGAAACCGGGGAGGGTGGACGGGGGGGCGGGAGCCCAGGCTTATGGGGGGCGGAAAGACAAACGGGTGTGCCGGAAGGCTGGTGGAGAAAGAGACCTGGTGGGCGATACAGGACTCGAACCTGTGACTTCTACCGTGTGAAGGTAGCACTCTACCGCTGAGTTAATCGCCCACGGTAATCAATGAACATAGCAGATTTTCGGCCCATGGTCCAGACGCGCCTGGGCAACTGGCGAGAGCGAATTGCATGGAAAAAGCCGAAGTAATTAATCACCCGTTGGTTGCCCCGGAACTTCTCAAGCGCTTGCAGCAGTCGGTCGAGAGTGTGATCCGGGGAAAGAACGAAGTCATCCAGCTCGCTCTGGTGGGGCTGTTTGCGCGCGGCCACCTGCTGATCGAGGACGTCCCCGGCGTCGGCAAGACAACCCTGGCGCATGCGCTGGCGCGCTCGTTCAACTCCACCTTCCAGCGTTTGCAGTTCACTTCCGATATGCTGCCCTCCGACGTCGTGGGCATCAGCGTGTTCAGCCAGCCAACCCAGCGCTTCGAATTCCGGCCTGGCCCCATCTTCGCCAACATCGTGCTGGCGGATGAAATCAATCGCACCACACCCAAGACTCAGAGCGCGCTGCTGGAAGCCATGAACGAATACCAGGTGACAGTGGACAACCGCACCTACCCCCTGCCGCAACCCTTCCTGGTGGTGGCCACGCAGAATCCCATCGAGCATCACGGCACCTACCCTCTGCCGGAGTCGCAAATGGACCGCTTCCTGATACGCCTGCGCGTCGGCTATCCCAATCGGGAAAGTGAAAAGGAGATCCTGCGGAATTTTGCGGACTCCGAACCGCTCTCCAGAATCGAACCGGTCATGAGCGCCGCTGAGGTGCTGGAGGTCCAGCAGGCCGTCCGCCGTATCGCGGTGGATGAAGAACTGATGAATTACACGCTGGCGATCGTGGAGAAAACTCGCCAGCATGAATACCTCAGCCTGGGTGTAAGCCCGCGCGGTTCCATGTCATTGTATCGCGCCGCCCAGGCCCTGGCCTTGCTGGAAGGCCGCAGCTACTGTATCCCCGACGACTTCAAACGACTGGCGCTCCCTGTCTTTGCACACCGCTGCGTGGTGAGTTCGCGCTACCTTTCCATGATGAAGAAGTCCGACCAGGCGGAGGCGATCCTGCGCGAAATCGTCGAATCCACCCCTGTGCCGCTGTGAAGGACAGTAGGCAGTGGGCAGTAGGCAGAAAGCAGTAGGCAGAAAGCAGTAGGCAGTGGGCAGTAGGCAGAAAGCAGTAGGCAGTGGGCAGTAGGCAGAAAGCAGTAGGCAGTGGGCAGTAGGCAGAAAGCAGTAGGCAGTGGGCAGTAGGCAATAAGCAGTAAGGGTCTGCGCCAAGTTGAGAGTCAAGAGTTCATCGTCAACGGCAGCAGTAGATGTCAATCGCTGCTTCACAGGCTGCGGAAAAACGCTCCGATGCTGTCATCCTGAGGAGCCGCAGGCGACGAAGGACCTCAGCAGTTGCCTGATTCCAAAAATGCAGGGGTCCTTCGCTTCGCTCTGCAGAAACTCGACGCGTAAGTCATTTAGATTCAGCATCGCTTGCGCTGTCATTCTGAGCCCGCATTTTGGGCGAAGAACCCCCGTAGTTTACTCTGTTCGCCAACCCCCCGCGAACTGCCGGGGTCCTTCGCTTCGCTCAGGATGACAGCGAGGGGCATTGGTTCTCTTTGTCGAGTTTCTGCCCATCATGGGCAGCCGAAAGGCTGTCAATGCTCAGGATGACAGTGTGAGGGGTTTTCCCGCAGCCTGTTCAGCCACCACCAAATTTCAAACCTTACCGCTTGACCAACCCTTGCGAACCGCCGGGTGCGGGGTACCTTCTACCACCTGCTGCCTTCTGCCTACTGCCTTCTGCCTACTGCCCTCCTGAGTTACAATGAGCCCTCCATGGCGAAGTTTTCCCAACCCTCCGGCGGTGGCGTTATGCGCGACCTTTGGATTCTGGCGCGCCACCAAATGCTGCACATCGACCGGCCTGCCTGGCGGCGGTTCTTCCTGGCCATCTTCGGCCTGGGCATGGCCTTCTTTCTCGCCTTGTATTCCTCGGCGCTCCACGAAGCGGGCCGGGTGGAGGCGGCCGCGTGGGTGGCCGCCCTCTCGCTCCTGGTGACCGCCGTCGTGGCCATCCGGGTCGTCCCCTATCTGGCGCGGCGGACCGCGCTCGAACGCTGGATGATTAAGATCGAGTACGAGTTCACGCGTGAGGGCGTGGCCTATTTTCTGATCATCATGGTCATCGCCGTCGCCGCGCTCAACACCGGCAACAATCTCCTCTTCATCATTCTTTCCAGCTTGCTGGCGGGAATTCTGATGTCAGGAATTCTGTCCGCGATTGTGCTCTCCGAGCTCGAGCTGGATTTCGTCCTGCCGGAGCACGTCTTTGCCGAGCGCCCCCTGATTTCGCGCCTGACCGTGCAAAACCTGAAATGGGTCTTCCCTTCCTTCTCGATCACGGTTTCCGCGCGCTCTCCCCTGAAGGGCAAACGAAAACGCGCGCCCATCGTCGCGCCGCGACAGATCCTGGACGCTCCGGTGTATGTCCCCTACATCCCGCACCGGGCGTCGGTGACGCAGCACGTCGAACTCACTTTTCCGCGCCGCGGGCGCTACACCCAGGAGGGGTTCCGGGTCAGCACGAAGTTTCCCTTCGGGCTGCTGCGCAAAGCGCATGAGGTCAGTAGCCAGCAGGAAATCCTGGTTCTGCCCAACGTGCAGCCGACGGAAGAGTTTTACGAGATCCTGCCGCTGATCGGCGGCGTGACGGAGAGCTCTTACAAGGGCCGGGGCCACGACCTGTACGCCATCCGTGACTATCAAGAATCGGATAGCGCCCGCCACGTGGACTGGAAAGCCACGGCCAAGGCCCAGCAACTCAAGGTGCGGGAGTTCACCCGCGAGGATGAACGCCGCCTGGTGCTGGTCTTTGACGCCACCTTGCCTGCCGCAAATGAAAAGGCCCTGGCGCAATTCGAGAAGGGTGTCAATTTTTGCGCCTGCTTGGCGTGGCACTTCTACGAGATCGACGCCCAGATGCAGTTCCTCACCGATAGCTTCGAGACGCTTATGGCGCCCTCGGGCGAAATCGTCTACCCGGTCCTGGAAACCCTGGCGCTTGTCGAGCCTCAAACCGGCCCGGCAACCTCGCTCGAGAACCTGCAGGCACGGATCGCCTCAGCCGCTCCAGGATTCCGCATCGTCATCACCAGCCAGCCGCGCGGCTCGATTCCTACCAACCTTTGGGGATCTTCCTACCTGGTGTTCGTGGATTCGCTATGAGCGGCTAGGGCAAGAACGGGTAGCATAGCGCGACCGTTGGCCGCAACCAAAACGAAGTTCTCCGTGACCTCTGTGCCTTTCAAGCCTTAACACGGAGGGCACGGAGCACCTCAGCGACCTCTGTGTTGAGGCTCTGCTGGTCACGGAGGACACAGAGATGCTGCTGACAGGAGGAGAAATCTTCGCGCGCTGTGCTACCTGCTGCAGCCTGCCCCCGGATCACGGCCCGGTTCGGGCAATCGGTCTGGACACAAACGCAAGAACAATCTTGGATCGGATGGGATTGCCGTTGAATGTGGCGGGCATGAACCGCCAGTCCCCCACGACGGCCTCGGCCTCCACGGTTAGAGGGGGAAGGTCACGGAGCACCTTTACCTCCTCCGTCTCTCCCTTCTCACTCAGGGTCACCTCCAGCACGACGGCCCCGGCGACGACCGTGTTATCTGGATACTTCGGGAACGCGGTACGAGTCACTTCCGCCGGCTGGAGCTCTGCCTGGATTGCCGCCTCGCTCTGGGGTATCAGCGCAGGAAGGGGAACAGGCCCGGCAAACCAACCCGCCGGACAATAAACAACCGCCACAGGCATTCTCGAACGAACTGATTTGCCTGCGACCGTTGCCGGGGAGAATCTCCATTCTTCTACCGCACGGACCGCGTGCTGAGTAAGGCAGGCAATATCCCGGCGGACCTCAACCTTCTGAACCTCTCCCGTTTCAGTTATAAGGGCGTTCAACACCACGGTCCCATTCGCGGCGCAAAGAATTGGAACCGTAATGTCATTGGCAGAAAGAGTTTTTGCCGGCTGAAAAGGAGGCCTTGCTCTTAATGTCACAGTCTGTGCCGTAAGCGCGTGAGCACTCCCAAGAACCATCACGGTAAGGAGCATTCTCCACATGGTAGGAACCTCCTTAGCATATTTTATCATCAGCGCCCACCCAGCGAGTGGCACAGGTGGTGGGGTCCTTGCTGGAACGGGATTCGAGCGGGTATGGGTTGTTTTACACCCGAAACCAACACCCAAAGCAAGATACAAGCGCAGAGTTTGCGCTGTTCAAACTCTGCGGCTTGCACAGTCGATAACGATTGCTGACAGGGGAAATACGTAACCTTGCATGGTCCGGCGCGGATGGCGATTCGGACGAACCGGAACGACGAACCGCAGAGTATTGTGCTACCGCGCAAAACTCTGCGCTACGCCCTTAGGTCAGCACGAGACGAACCGCACAAATGCCGACCTGAAGGTCGGCGCTACAATTGCTCGACCACCCCCTGCCCCCCCCCTAAACCAGGAGGGGAATAAGGGAGTCCCCCGCCGCTTTTTCCTGCGCGCGGGGCACCATTCGGACAATTATACCCCTTCTAGAAAGATGGTGCCTACCGGTAGGCATGCGGATAATAATTGTCTTGACAACTCCCGGGCGCGTGGCGGTAGTCTAAAAGGGTAAGTACTGGGACCGAACGGGGCTCGGCCCCACACATGTTTCCCGGCAGGCGCCGACGGCCACAACAATTTGGCTGCCGACAGGGCGGAACCTACCTAACACGGGAGAGATTTCCACGTCAATAATCCAAAGCCCAAAAATGACGGGAAAGAATTTGGCCGCGCAGGTGGCTCCGAACGACGAAAACGCACTGCTCATGTGGAGAATGGAAGGTTCCAACTTTCGCCAAGTTTCGCGCGTAACAAGCCCGCTCATGAGGATGAAACGCCTCGAGCGTCAGATGGAAGCTTTCGAGGAGACCGCGGTTTGAAAGGTCGTGGGTGAATTTGTTGCTGTAGCGGCGAGTTTACCTCGCCAAATGGCGGCGTAAAGCCGCCTCTACATCAGATTTATCCACGACGGTTTGCCAAGATGTATTAGAAAACAAAAGGGGTTAGCCGTGGAAGGCCAAAACCTTGCAAAAACATATGTCATTGAAATAACAAGGGTTAGCTTCTACTACGGCAGTCGGGGTGACGAAAAAAAGGGGGCCCCAAAATGAAGGTAAGTTCCACTATGTTGTTGAAAACAAATGTAGAAAAAATGTCACTTTATTGTTTTACCATGATGTTGTTGAAAGGAAACGAGTTATAATCTTCTTTCCAAGATGTTGATGAAAAGAAAGGAGAAAAGCGTTGGGCACGAGATTGAGAAAGCAAGCGTAGCGCGGGCCTGTTTTGAAGGTCCGCGGCTTTTCGTGCCCGCCTGCGCTCGCCGCGCCCGCTAGGCGATGTGACCCCTCACCCGCCCTCGCACCTCTGGCTCTCCGCTCGGAGAGGGCTAAGTACTTCGAGAGACAGCGAGCCGGTAGAAGGCACGTTTTCACTCAGACCAATGATGGGGAGAGTAGGGTGTATAATTCCAGCAGGCAGGAGTGCAGAGAAAGGAGGCGCAACGTGCGCCCAGGACGCATTCAAACCCTTATTCTTTCCGTCGTGTTGTCAGGGCTTTTTCCCGTTTTCTTGTGGGCACAGATGCCCGCCGGAGGACTCCAAGGGCCCGGCCACGGGCCCATGGGCGGAGTTACCGCCGTCGAGAAGCACCTCTGGAACATTTTCGGGCAGGTCAACGATTTCAAAGGCGAACCCATTCGACGTGCGAGCGTGCACATCGATCTGGGTTACGGAATGACCTATATCCGCGATGTCCAAACGGACGCGCAGGGACGATTCAAGACTCAATACGAGTTGGACTTCAGCACGATTAAGACCGTCGTCGCGAAACTGTCGGTCACCAGGGATGGTTATCACTCGGCGCGCGAGATCGTGGACTTCGGGAAAGGGGATAAGACCTGGGAGATCAAAATCACGATGCGGGAGGACACAGGTGGCCCCGAGGATCTGAGCGAAGAGTCTCTGGTCAAGGCGCTGGGCTCGAAGCTACGGGCAAGCCTGGACGGCGACAACGCGCTGGCTTCCGAACGCAAGGATCTGGCGCGGGGGGCCCAAGAGCTTCTCGACAACCAGAACCCCGTCAAGGCCGTGGAAGCACTGGAGCGGGTGGTGAAGAAGCGCCCAGATTGCTTGGACTGCCGGATGCTTCTCGGACTCGCCAGGCTTGATGCGGGAAGCTTGAATAGCGCCGTGCACGAATTCGCGGAAGCCGCGAAGAGCAAGGATGCGAAGGGCAACAACCTTCAGCGCGCGCGGCTGAACCTGATCTCCGGTGCGCTGGAAGACTGGAAGGGGGAGTACGACAAGGCCGCCGGGTTCCTGATGCAGGCCAAGGATCAGGCTCCTGACGATCCCTTCATTTTGCAGGAACTCGGGCGCACACTCGTCTTCCAGAAGAACTGGGAGGCAGCCGACGAATACTTGGAGAAGGCGATCCGCGCCGGAGCCTCCAAAGAAATGATGCTGTTTCGCACCCGGGCGCTGCTGGAAGAGGGTGACACGCGGGCTGCCGCGGCGCAGCTCAAAGATTACATGGGCGACCGGCTGGCCAAGGATTTCCCGCTGCCGGTTCGCAGCATGTACACCCAGATTCAGGCGCGGCTCACGCTGGAGGCCGAAACGAAGGTGTCCTCCGTGGTGAACCAACCGGTCAACACCTTGGTTGCCGCCGTCCCCGAGCTTCGGGGCATAGAACCGGCGGCAAACCAGGATGAGCTCGCCATGATTTTGACGAAGACGGGCGAGGACGTTCAGGCCTTCTTCCAGAACTTCCCCAACACCATGTCGGAAGAGCAGGTTCGCGAGGAGCGGCTGGGAAAGAAGGGTGAGACCAGGGATTCTCTCGATGAGAAGTTCCAGTACCTGCTCCTCGCCCAGCCGGAGAAGTGGGGTATGGGGCTGGAGGAATTTCGCACCGATGAGCATGGCGGCCGGACGGGCTCGAAGGGTCTTAATGCCGGTCTGATGCTGACTTCCGGTTTTGCCTCCGCTTCCCTGCTGTTTCATCCCTCCTACCAGTCCGGCGCGACCTTCCGGCTGTTGGGCAAGCAGGTCCTGGCAGGGCATCAGTGTTACGCGGTAGCTTTTGCCCAGAATCCCGCGAAGGCTCAGATGGTCGAACGCTTCAATGCCGATAAAGAATCTGTCCTGGTACTCTTCCAGGGAATGGCCTGGATTGACACGACCACTTACAAGATCGTTCGACTGCGGAGTGATCTGCTGACACCGCAACCCAAGATCCGCCTGCTACGGCAAACCACCGAAATCACTTACCTCCCCGTGCAATTCACGCAGATTGCGGCGGCCATGTGGTTGCCTTCCGAGGTGGCTGTCACCGTCGAGTGGAAGGGAAGAACCTTCCGAAACTCGCACACCTACTCACGCTTCAGACTCTTCAATACTGAGGTGAAGGATAAAATCCACGGAGTGGAACCTGCTCCCCCGGCTCCCCCCGTGGAAACGCCCGCGGGCCCTGGTGCTCGCGAATGACGCACCCGGCCTGATCCAATCCCTGGCTTACGGGCGGGCCCCCCAGGGATTGTGAGAAGGACGCCCGTGCCAGGGGCCGTCGGGAGGGCAGAGAGAGGAGACGCAACATGCGCTTGAGACGTATTCAGACTCTTATTCTTTCCGTCGTGTTCTCAGGGCTCTTTCCCGTTCTTTTGTGGTCACAGCTCCCGCTACCGGTAGCGGGAGCTCACGGGCCATGGAAGTTTTTTAATACCATTAAGAATAACATCTGGCACATTTTCGGGACCGTCACCGATTTCAAAGGTGAACCCATTCGAGGTGCGAAGGTACACATCGATCTGGGTTACGGAATGAAGTATCTCCGTGATGTGAAAACGGACTCACAGGGACAATTCAGAACTCAGTACGAGCTGAACTCCGATACGATTAAGACCCTGGTCGTGAACCTGTCGGTCACCAGGAAGGGCTATCACTCGGCGCGCGAGATCGTGGACTTCGGGAAAGGGGACAAGACCTGGGAGATCAAAATCACGATGCGGGAGGACGCCGGTGGCCCCGAGGAGCTGAGCGAAGAGTCTCTGGTCAAGGCGCTGGGCTCGAAGCTACGGGCAAGCCTGGACGGCGACAACGCGCTGGCTTCCGAACGCAAGGATCTGGCGCGGGGGGCCCAGGAGCTTGTCGACAACCAAAACCCCGTCAAGGCCGTGGAAGCACTGGACCGGGTGGTGAAGAAGCGCCCAGATTGCTTAGACTGCCGGATGCTTCTCGGACTCGCCAGGCTCGAGGCGGGAAGCTTGGACGGCGCCGTGCACGAATTCGCGGAAGCCGCGAAGAGCGAGGATGCGAAGGGCACCAACCTTCAGCGCGCGCGGCTGAACCTGATCTCCGGTGCGCTGGAAGACTGGAAGGGGGAGTACAACAAGGCTGCCGGATTCCTGATGCAGGCCAAGGATCAGGCTCCTGATGATCCCTTCATTTTAGAGGAACTCGGGCGCACACTCGTCTTCCAGAAGAACTGGGAGGCAGCCGACGAATACTTGGAGAAGGCGATCCGCGCCGGAGCCTCCAAAGAAATGATGCTGTTTCGCACCCGGGCGCTGCTGGAAGAGGGTGACACGGGGGCTGCCGCGGCGCAGCTCAACGATTACATGGGCGACCGGCCAGCCAAGGATTTCCCGCTACCAGTTCGCAGCCTGCGCACTCAGATTCTGGCGCGGCTCAAACTGGAGTCCTCCACGAGGGTGTCCTCCGTGGTGAACCAACCGGTCAACACCTTGGTCGCCGCCATCCCCGAGCTTCAGGGCATGGAACCGGCGGCAAACCAGGATGAGCTCGCCATGATTCTGGCGAGGACGGGCGCGGACGTTCAGGCCTTCTTCCAGAACTTCCCCAACACCGTGTCGGAGGAGCAGGTTCGCGAGGAGCGGCTGGGAAAAAACGGTGAGACCCGGGGCTCTCTCGATGAAAAGTTCCAGTACCTGCTCCTCGCCAAGCCGGAGAAGTGGGGCCTGGGGCTGGAGGAACTTCGCGCCGATGAGCATGGCGGCCGGACGGCCTCGAAGGGTCTTAATGCCGGTCTGATGCTGACTTCCGGTTTTGCTACCGCTTCCCTGCTGTTGCATCCCTCCTACCAGTCCGGCGCGACCTTCCGGCTGCTGGGCAAGCAGGTCCTGGCAGGGCATCAGTGTTACGCGGTAGCTTTTGCCCAGATTCCCGCGAAGGCTCAGATGATCGAACGCTTCGACGCCAATAAAGAAACTGTCCTGGTGCTCTTCCAGGGAATGGCCTGGATTGACACGGCCACCTACAAGATCGTTCGCCTACGGAGTGATCTGCTGGCACCGCAACCCAAGATCCGCCTGCAACGGCAAACCACCGAAATCACTTACCTCCCCGTGCAATTCAAGCAGATTGCGGCGGCCATGTGGTTGCCTTCCGAGGTGGCTGTCACCGTCGAGTGGGGCGGGAGAACCTTCCGGAACTCGCACACCTACTCACGCTTCAGAGTCTTCAATATTGAGATGAAGGACAGACCCCACGCAGTGGAACCTACTCCCCCGGTGGAAATGCCCGCGGGCCCGGGTGCTCGCGAATGACGCACCCGGCCTGATCCGATCCCTGGCTCACGGGCGGGCCCCCCATGGATTGTGACCAGGACGCCCGTGCCAGGGGCCGTCGCCGCGCCAGCGGGCCCTCGCGAGGAAGGTCACACTACTTTTGGATTTCGAGAATCTCAACCGGGTATTTCGCCGGCAAGGGCACTTCGATGCCTCGACGGAACTGTTCACCCGTGAAGTCGCCGAGCGCCTGACCCGTCAGGGCGGAGCGAACGTGGAAGGAACCGTCTGGGAATGCCGGCAGCTTCACCGTAACCTGCGCGGCGCCCGAGTCGTTCTTGAAGATCGCGATCATGCCGGCGCCGGACCGCTCCAGGCGAGCAAAACCATCCCACGCTGCGGCCTGGGGCTGCAGCCAACTCCCCAACGGGAAAAATCCCTGATTGATCCCGACCCGCGCGCGGAGGCTCTTAAACCAGCGGATCCTCTCTCCGTAAGCATCCTGTTCGGCGGGCGTGAGCTTTCGCAGGTCACCCAGAAACAATGGCCCCGCTCCCATCGCTGTCGCCAGGCGTTCTTCTATGGGCGGCGTGTTGGCTTCGAGGTTGCCGATCAACATGGCCTCCACGGGTATGGCCAGCGACCGCAAGTAGAGCAGCGTGCGCGCCTGGCGTGGCCCTGCCGATTGGGTGGTCAGGTCATTCACGTTGCTGAGCCAGTCCAGATCGCCCGCCGCGAGCAGTCCGTAGTCAATCACATGCTTCTGCCCCCAAAGTTCAAACGTCAAGTCCAGCAATATGTCGGGATGCTCGCGGTAAATGGTGTCGGTCACATCCTGAATGCCTTCGTAAATCCGTTCCAGCGATTCTGCCCACGTCTTGTGCTCGTGTCCCTGGGCGTGGCAACCGGGTCCCTCGCCATAAGCGTTGAACACGGTGGTCAGATCAATCTTCACGTATTTCAAATGATAACGGCCAATCAAGTCGCTGATGCGCCGGGCGGCGACCTTCCGATATGGTGTGGCCAGGCACATGACGGCGCTCTGGCCTGCCGCAGTGCTGGTAAACTTGGGCCGGCCGTCGGCTTCGCGCGCGGCCCAATCGGGGTGCTCACGATAAACGGCCGACCGGGTGCTGATCGCCGCCAGCGGCACCCAGAGGCCGAGCCGCAAATGCTGGCCCTCGGCGAGCCGTACAACTTCGTCCAAGCCGCGCGGGAACGCCTGCAAGTTGATGGGGTTCTCGCCATATTCCGCTTGCCATCCGTCATCGATGGTGAAAACGTCAAGCCCCATGCGGCTGGCAATAGGGATCAACTCGCTCACGATATCCCTGTTGATGCCGCGGAAAAATGGCTCCCAGGTGTTGTAGATCCAGGGCGGTTGGTAAGCGCCGCCCTTCTTCAGCAACACTTCCGAAGTGTAGGCAGGCATCACCCAATGGGGATCAGCCGGCCCGGCGCCCTCGTGGAAAAAGGCCACCGAACTTTTGGCGCTGGAGAAAGTTTCCTGCGGGGCGAGGGTGCGCTCAAAAGGAAACAAGTCCGTGTCGTACATCACCTCCAAGCCCTCGCCCCAATCAACCATCTCGGTACGCTTGAGATAACCAGGCACCTCATTCATCACGACGTAGCCTTCCCCGGAGTGGGAACTGCGCACCGTGATGGCGGCATCATCCACGCGGCCCGTGTAGAAGATCTCGCGGGGCTCCTGGCCATAGAACGCCGAAACCTGCAGGTCATCGGGCGGGGCCGGCGCAAGGTTCACGGCTTCGAAAACCAGGTGGGACAGGCTAAGGGGGGCAGCCGAAACATTGCCAATCTCAATCCACTTGCGGATGACCGGATGCCCCGCATACACGGCGTAATGCACGGTAACCCGGAGGCGGCCGTCGCGGGAGCGCAGGAGGATGCGCAGATCCTTTCCCGAGGGTGCGGCTTCCGCGATGCTGTGCGATTCGAGTTCGAATCCCCCGCCGGCGCCCCCACCCGATCCCGCGTAGGCCTGGCCGTCGGCGACAAAGGCAAATTCCCTGCCCCTGGACTCCGTGCGGCCGGCGACTTTCATGAAATCCGTCCCCGTGACTTTGCTCCGCCAACTTTCGGTGTAGAGGCCGTGAGGTGCTTCAAAACGAACTTCCCGCTCGACGAGGTCATTGCCAATCGTCCAGCTCTTTCCAGCGGCGGTGGCGCGGACGTAAGCAGATCGGTCCTGCGCCAGGGCCATCGGAATCGTCAGGATGAAAGCGAGGAAACCGCAAGACAAGCGCATGGGCAAACCTCCGAAAGCAAGAATTCGTCAGGATGCAGGCAGCGTGTAACGGTCAGCGCGGGAGATTGTTTGCAGGGTGCGCAATGCTCACTACACCCTCGCTGCTTCGCGGTCGATGGAACGCACCGGCCCGGAGAGGAGCAGAGCCACAGACAGGCTGAGCAGCGGACCCGCAATACTGAAGGCTGCCCTCCCCCACGTACCCGGATCCGCATTATGGTAGGCGCTGAGAACCAGGGGGCAAAGAACGGTGGTGGCGCTGGCTATGCACCACGGACGCGACAAACGCTTCAACCGCCACAATCCCAGCGGCAAGAGCCACACGAAGCCGTACCAGGATTGCCGGTCCGCGAGCAGGCGCACGAACCTGCCGGCAAACCCCGGCCAGGTCCCCAGTGTGGCCGCGAATTGCCACGGCCAGACGACGTGTCCCACCAACCACGCCTGCAGAATCCCCACGGCCGCGAATGCAACCGCCACCATGCCCGCAGCCCACGCAGCCCGCGAGAGCCGCGCTGCATGGCGACGGCTCGAAACCAGCCACCAGACAGTGACCAGGACCGCCGAATAGGGCACGAACGTCTCCTTGCTCAAGGCCCCGAGCAGACCCCAAAGGGGGAGAAGCCGCCACCGATCTTCGAGCAGAGACCAGACCACGAACATGAGGAAGCAGCCTTCACCCGCATCGATCAGTCCCGCCAGCCGGAGGTTCGGCACCTCGAAGTTCAGCAAATAGATCGTTGCTCCGAGCAAGGCCACGGCCAAGTCTCCGGCCTGCTGACAACCAATTCGCACCAACAACAATGCCGTGGTAGCGACAAGCAGAGAATTGGCCACCAGCAGTCCGAAGAACACGGGATCCCATGTTCCCACTCGGCCTCTGGCGGCCCAGTAAAAAGGCTTGGCAAGAAAAGGGACCAGCACTCGGAACCGCATGTGTTCAAGATCAGCCGTCGGCCGGTGGGCAACGATTTCGTAATAAGCCGCTGTATCCTTAAGGCCGGTAGTCCTGGGGTCGTAGCGGTTCAGCGTGGCATAGCCCAAGCCAAAGCTGATCAGAAAAAAGAGAATCCAGAGAACAGCCCCGCGACCCAGACCGATCCTTCCGCGGGAGATTTGAGGCGTTCCCTCAGGCTGCTGAGCCGTCTGACTCATCAACGGCCTTCTCCATCGCCATCATCATGAAACCGAACCTTCCAGAGCGCCCAAGGTAATCCAGGCTGCCTGCCCGGTCAAGGTCAACTCAGGTGGCGGACGGGCGGATACCTGGGAGTGGCGCCCGGGCGGGTTCAGGGTGAACCACTGGGCGGGGTATTTTTTCCAAACGCCGCGCCTCTCGCCTCCGGCCCCAGTGCGATTACGGGGACGCCGAGCAACAGAACCAAACTCGCCAGAATTCCCAATGACTGCGCGTAGCTCATATGCTCAGCCAAAACCGCTTCCATGTAAGTGATGCTCGAAGCGAACAGCACTCCGAGCTGGTAGGCAAAGCCCGGGAAGAAACCCCGCAGCTCGTTGGGTGACAGTTCATTGAGATGGACGGGGATAACCCCCCAGCCGCCCTGCACCATAAACTGCATCAAAAACGCAGCGGCAACTATCAGCGCCACGCTGGCCGCGAGCAGCCAGGCGGGAGTGATGACGAGCGCCAGCAGCACGGCGGTGACCATGGCGCGACGCCGCCCGCGACGGTCTGAGTAGAGCCCGAACACCACTCCTCCGCAAATGGCTCCCACCATGGAAATCATAGTGATCATCGCCGTGATTTCCGGGCTGAAGTGCCGTTCTCGCTGCAGGAATGTCGGAAACAAGTCCTGCGTGCCGTGCGAGATGCAATTCATCGCGGTCATCAAGCCGACCATGTAGAGGAACAACTTCCAATGGCGCGCGATGGCTCGCCCGTAAGTGCCCCAGTCAGTCCGAGACTCATGCCACGCCTCGGTCTCCTTCACCTTGGCGAAAACGAAGAGCGAGAGCAGAGCCGGCAATCCACCCAGCAAGAACATGGCACGCCAGCCCCAGTGCGGGAACACCACGGAATAGACGGCTGCCGCCAGGAGGTATCCCAGCGCGTAGCCTTCTTGCAGAAATCCCGAAAGGATGCCGCGCCACTTCGGAGGGACCGACTCCATGGCCAGCGATGCCCCTACGCCCCACTCGCCTCCCATGCCGATTCCGTAAAGAAGGCGTAAGACGAAAAACACTTTGTAGTTTGGCGCGAGGCCCGATAGCACCTCGATCACCGAGTAAAAAATGATGTCGAGCATCAGGGGCAGGCGGCGGCCATAGCGGTCTGCCATCAGGCCAAAGAGCACGGCGCCGACCGGACGCATGGCGAGGCTGGCGGTGAGCGTCAGCACGATTTGCGGCAGGGAAACGTGGAAATCGTGCGCCACGGGAGCGAGCACAAAGATGAGCACGAAAAAGTCGAAGGCGTCCAGCGTCCAGCCCAGGTAGCCGGCGGCCAGCGCGTTCCGCTGGTTGGCTCGAGCGGCCCTCTCGGGGGAAGGTATTGCGGAAACATTTGCCATGTTGATCGAGGATGCCAGGAGTGAAACAGTAAAGCTACCGGCCCGACAATTCGCTTGGCAGGCTGCTGAAAAAGCCTCGCGCTGATGTCATCCTGAGCACTTCGCTGTCATTCTGAGCGAGGCGAAGCATCTCGCCCTGCCCGCTCAGGATAAACTCCGCGAAGGATCTCCTTGGTCTGTTTTCAATAAGAAACAGCAGATGCTTCGCTGCGCTCAGCATGACAGATGCCCTGTTTCAGCAGCCTGTTACGGGGCAGGTGAGGCGCCTTTCACAACCTCCCCGCCTTTCATCACAACCTTAACCTTCTCGAGGACCGTAACGTCCTGCAGGGGGTCGCCCTCAACCGCCACTAAGTCGGCAAAGTGGCCCGGTTCGATAGAACCTACGCGGTCGGACCACCCCAGCAAATCCGCGGCATTCAGGGTGGCCGCCTGAATCGCTCCCAGCGGCGTCATGCCCAACTTCACCATGACCGCAAATTCGTGAGCATTGAGGCCGTGGGGATAAACGGCGGCGTCCGTCCCAAAGGCCACCTTGACGCCCTCGCGAAAGGCGCGGGCCACGTTTTGCCGGGCCGCGGGCAAGACGTATTTCGCTTTCTCCACCATGTCGTCCGTCAATCCCAGCTTGGGATAGTTCTCCAAAAGCCAGTCAGCAAGATACAGGGTGGGAACCAGGTAAGTTCCGCGCTCTTTCATCAGTTGGATATCATCTGCATTGATAAAACTACCGTGCTCAATAGAATCGACTCCGGCCAGAACGGCGTCCTTGATTCCCTGTGCCCCATGCGCGTGCGCAGCAGCCTTGCGGCCCAGCCGATGCGCCTCCTGGACGAGAACCCGCATTTCCTCGGGGCTGAACTGCTCCAGGTCCGGGGCATCGCCCTTCGAGAGTACGCCGCCCGTGGCGCAGAATTTGATGACATCGGCGCCATACTTCACGTTTTCACGAACCTTCGCCATGACGGCCGAGTTCCCATCCGCCACGCCGAGTTCGAAGAAGTGGAACTCCGGCGCCAGCAAGTTGTTGTCGCAATGGCCTCCCGTAATGCCGATCGCAGGCCCGGAGACCTCGAGGCGAGGGCCGGGAACATCGCCAGCGTTGATGGCGTCCCGCAAGGCGATGTCGGAGTATCCGCCCGCCCCCACGTTTCGAACCGTGGTGAAACCCGCTTCCAAGGTCACGCGGGCATTACGCGCGCCGGTCAGGGCCTCGCGCGGCACGGAGATTCCCAGGCTTCGATAGCCTTCCGTATCCGGATTACCCGTCAGGTGGGTGTGGGCGTCGATCAGTCCGGGCAGAACCGTATACCGGGAGAGGTCAATAACCTTGGTGCCGGGCGGAACGTGGGGCCGCAGATCACGCGCGCTGCCGACCTCGCGGATTTTCCCGGCCACGATCAGGATGAGTTGGTCAGTGAGGTAATCCCCAGATCGCACGTCGAGCAGGCGCCCCGCATGGACCGCCACAGCAGCAGCGCCGGCCGGTTCATCCGCCTGCGCCAGCCGCGGTGCGCAGGCGAGCAAAAGAAGTGAACACAGAACGAGTGGCTTCAAATGTCGCAAGCAACCTCTCCTCCGCGTGAAATGGATATCTTGGCTTAGAAGGCTCGCGCCGTCCCTTTACGGGGTACGCGACAGCCTCTGGGCAAGCAGCCACGTGAACAAATCCGCTTCGTCGTAAGCCTTTTCCCAGGAATTGTGCCCCACGCCACTATACTCCGTGTAACGGACATTCCCGCCAGCCGCCTTCAAGGCCTCCACCATCTGACGAGATTCCTTGACCGGAACTACCGGATCGGCGCCGCCGTGAAAGACCCATACCGGAGTCTTCCCAATCTTCCGCGCGATGGCGGCGTAAGGGCCGGCCGAATCATCCGTGTTGTGCGCATTAGGAATATCGTCACCGGGAGGCAGACGAATCCCGCCGCAGACCGGCGCCAAAGCCGCGAATCTACCGGCGTACTGGGCGCCCAGGGCCCAGGTTCCGTAGCCGCCCATGGAAAGTCCCGTAAGGTAAACCCTTTGGGGGTCACCTTTGAATTCTTTCATGGTTTGGTCCAGAGCTTTGAGCGCCTGTGCCTCCATAGGGGCGTTCGTCCACCAGTCATTCTTGCGGCATTGAGGGATCACGACCACAAAAGGGAATCGGTCCACATGGTTGCGGATGGCTGTGGCAATTCCCACGTCGGTGGGCAGCAGGCCGTCCTCGCCTTCCTCCCCGTAGCCATGCAGAAAGAGAATCACCGGCCATTTCGCCTTCGGGTCCCAACTACGCGGGACAAAGACCTGGTACCTGTATTCCACGCCGCCCACGGCGGCCACACGATCCAGGAAACCCGTCTCGTGGCGGCGCGCCCAGGCGGGCATGGCCAGGACGAATCCGCCGAGCACGAGCATTGCGATTCTGAATCGACTCGTGGATGCCATTTCATCGCCTCCCTGAGTGGCCCCGCTCGTTTCGTTTGCACAACGTCCACCCCGCCCGACAGCGCTCACCTCTGCAAACGCCGCCGCGCCAGGACGACCGCCCCCAACGGCCCGGCGTTGTCGCCGAGTGTGCCGGGGACAATCTTCACCCGTTCCGCGTCGTGGCGCCGCAGAAAGTTCTGGTAGGCCGTCTTACGGATAGGCGCCACATAGCTCTCGCCCAGGCGTTCCGCAATTCCCCCGCCGATCACCACGCACTCGGGGTCGAGCATGTTCACCACGCTCGCCACCAGCATTCCCATGTAGTATTGCGCGCGTTTCATCACTTTGCGCATCACGGGGTCATTCTTTCGGAGGGCGCGTTGCAGGACACTGCTGGTCATGCGCTCTTTGCCTCGCTCTTCCATGAGCTTGAGCACGCAGCTCCTCTGGCCGGAGCGAATGGCCGCGCGCACGTCGCGCTCCATGGCCGTGCGGCTGGCCAGAGCTTCGATACACCCATGGTTCCCGCAACCGCAGAGCGGGCCATCCACCTGCACGATCATGTGACCAACCTCGGCCGCTGCCCCTCGGGCGCCCAGATAGAGCTGCCCCTGGAGGATGATTCCGCCCCCGATCCCCGTGCCCACAAAGATGCCGACCAAGTCCTGCGCCCCCCGCCCGGCGCCGAGAGCGTGCTCACCGACCACGCCCACGTTGACATCGTTCTCGACAAAGACGGGAACGCGCAGCAACTTCCCCAGCTTCGCACCCAGGGGCACCGCACCCCATCCCAGGTTGGGCGCGTGATAGACCACGCCATGTTCGGGATCGACGGCCCCCGGCGCTCCGATGCTGACCGCCCGCAACTGGGACTTGCGCAAGCCCGCCGCGCGCACCACGTCCTCGGCCAGCGCCGCCAGATCGCGGATTAATCCGTCCGGCTTTTGCGCCACGTTGGTGGGTGTCTTCTCGACCGCCAGGATTTCGTTTTGGGGATTCACCACCAGAGCCCGTAGGCTGGTCCCCCCCATGTCGATACCTACCATGACTTCCTTCGCTGAAACCATTCGGCGCCCCCTGAATGTTCGGGATTTCGGGCTGAGTCTATCGCATT
This sequence comes from uncultured Acidobacteriota bacterium, assembly GCA_963722555.1. GTDB lineage: Bacteria > Acidobacteriota > Terriglobia > UBA7540 > UBA7540 > Bog-366. The sequence continues at coordinate 2,211,166 of CAVRNQ010000007.1, read as the reverse complement.
CTGTCGATTGAGAAAACGGTTGTTTCAACGGTTTGGCCCGGATTTCTCACCACGGAATTGGAAGGACGGGGCTTTACAGGCTGCGGAAAAACGCTTCCCTGCTGTCATCCTGAGTCCTTCGCTGTCATTCTGAGCCCGTTCGCTGCGCTCAGGGTAAACTACGCGAAGAATCTCGCCCTGCCCGCTCAGGATAAACTGCGCAAAGGATCTGGCTCTGGGTTTTTGCGCGAAAGGACCGAACCAAGGCGAGATGCTTCGCTGCGCTCAGCATGACAGCGCTGCGCTTAGCATGACAGGTGCCCTTTTTCAGCAGCCTGCTAAACCTGTTCTGGAACCACAAACGGTTCGCGGTAGCCCCGGTCACCATCACGGAGAAGAGAGTTCGCTTCCTCGTCCCCGATTACAGTGCGAGTGGCAGGGTCGAATTTCAGGGAACGACCCAAACGGTAAGAGGCATTTGCCAGGTGCACGAGGGTGGTGGAAATCACGGCCTCTTCCACCGGAGCGTTCAGGTCTTCCTTCTTGCGGCTCACCACGCAGTCGATGAAGTTGCCGTAGTGGTCGCCGCCGGCTTGGCGACTGGGTCCGGGTTCCTGCTCCTCGCCCAGCCAGGATTGATAAGCGCAAACGTCTTCATCTCCTGTGGCCAGGTAACCTTTGGAGCCGTAAAAGATGTTCCCGATGGTGTTGCGGTCACCGCCCGCCGGAACCCCCATCCCGGTCGTGGGAATGGGCCCCTGGGGTTTGCCAAAAGCCTCTGAGCCGATGCCAGCCTCGCGATTGCTGATCCAGTGGCGGACCTCGAACTCCAGCAGGCAACGCTTGCCGTTGGGCAGGTCATATTCACAACTGATGTTCAGGGTGTTGGGAGTTTCCTGGTCATCGTCGAACAGGAAGTGGCCGCCCACGGCGGAGACCCGGGTCGGATAGCCAACGCCCAGTCCCCAGCGCGCCACGTCCATCTGATGCGTTCCCTGGTTACCCAGGTCGCCGTTGCCGTAATTCCAGAACCAGTGCCAGTTGTAGTGGGAGTGATTTTTCGTGTAAGGAAGCAGCTTGGCGGGCCCGGTCCACAGGTCGTAATGGAAACCCTGTGGAATGGCCTCTTCGGCGGCTTTGCCAATGGATTTGCGCCACTTGAAACACAAGCCCCGGGCCATGTACACGTCACCCAGGAGGCCACCCCGGATTCTCTCCACGGCCTCCTTGAGGGCGGGGGCGGAGCGGATTTGCGTGCCGTGCTGGACCATGCGGTTGTACTTCTGCGCAGCCTTCACAAGTTGCTGGCCTTCCCACACGTTGTGGCAAATGGGTTTTTCGATGTAAGCGTCTTTTCCCGCCTGGCAGGCCCAAATACCGATCAAGGCGTGCCAGTGGTTGGGCGTGGCAACGGAAACGGCATCGATGGTTTTGTCTTCCAGGAGCTTGCGCACGTTGACGAAGGTGGCTGGCTTGGGGACGCCGTGCTTCTCCATGCGCGCCACCCGCTCCGCCAGCACGTTTTCATCGACGTCGCAGAGCGCGGCGACCTCCACGTTCTTGAGAGCATGGTAGCCGTGGACATGGTCCATGCCCCGGCCGTGCACGCCGCACACCGCCACACGTACCCGATCATTGGCGCCGAAGACGCGCTCCGGGCGGGTCAGAAAGGTAATTCCGCTGAGGGCCGCGACCCCCGCGGTGGTCTGCACACCGGACGTCAAGAATTCGCGACGACTAATTTCGGATTCCTTGGCCATAGTTACCCCTGTTCTTGAAAGGATGGAGCGGGAGACGGGAATCGAACCCGCGACGTCCAGCTTGGGAAGCTGGCATTCTACCGCTGAATTACTCCCGCTCGATGTAAAGCCTGTAAAGTTATATGCTTATCTAAGATTAACAAAATCCGTATAACATAGGTACAACAAACAAAGCCTTCTTCCGGATCACGACCTCAAGTGGCTGGCAACGCCTGGCAGTATTCTGCCCCCGCCATCAAGCAAATGCGTAACCTCCCCCCAAGGCATCCAGACCGAAATCCGGCCAATCACGACTCATAATCTAATCCTTTTCGCTGGCCCTTGCAAGAGAACACATCATGCCCTTTCGTTAGCATGTCATCTGTCCGGTACAAATAGCACCTGATCTGTCCGCGGGCTGGCGCAGAGCGCAGCTCTGAGATCCGCGGGTGGCGCACACCTTGTCTTTTATATATGGGCCCCACGAACCCGCGCGACATCTCTGTCACCGCGTCCTAGCCATCGCCTGTCCTGGTAGTGGGTCAATTTGATGCTGTGGCGGCGAGTTTACCTCGCCAAATGGCGGCGTAAAGCCGCCTCTACATCAAATTGACCCACTACCCCTGTCCTGGCTTCCTAGTGTCCTGAGTCAGAAGTTCGTTGATGAAGTCAGCCCGCGGAGCGGGCGAAAGAAGGTAGCCCACGGCGTCAGCCGTGGGTAGGGGAGCCCTCCCTCACCCCCTCCCCTCTCCCGCCCGCGCGGGAGAGGGGTGCCGAAGGCGGGGTGAGGGCTCTCTCCCCCAGGGCTTGCGCCCTGGGCTACGATCTTGCGCCCCTGACGGGGCTCGGGAACAGTCGCCCGCAAGGGGGAGACATTGTCAGCGAACTTCTGACTCAGGACACTAGCGGTCCCCGACATAAAAGGCGATGTCGGCGCCACCCGCGAAATAACACTGGTAGACAGGCGTAACACAAAGTATCATAACGCCTGCCAGGGCAAATCTACGAACCGCAGAGTTGCGCTCTGCGCCAGCCCCGGCCACAGGGAGTCCCAATCCAATTCTCCACAATCACACCAGTTTCCCCCGCTCCTCCGCGGTCTTTTCCGCAACCGTGTCCACAGAAGGAAGCGCGCCATGACAAAATCATCCGAGTGCACCCGCCGGTCGTTTCTGCGCCTGGGGTTGGGGATTGCAGCGGGCACGCCAATTCTTTTGTCGGAGAGCTGCGGCAGTTCCGAAAGCAGCACCCCCACTACCCCGCCGACGCCCGCAGCCTCCAGAGTCGCGATTGTTGCCTGCAAGGATTACGGCAGCAGTGTGCAGCCAGCACTGGCGCAGGCGTTCAGCCTGCTTGGCGGCATTGGGTCGCTCGTCCATGGGAAGACCGTCACCGTGAAGATCAACCTGACCAACGATGGCACGTTTGAGAATCAGTTCGGCCTGCCTCCCGGCGAGTCGTTCATCACAAATGGCGCCACGGCCATCGCGCTGGCTTCCTTGCTCTTCCAGAATGGCGCCCGGATGGTCCGCTTCGTTGATTCGGTCGGTTTTCTCAGTTCCCTGAGCGACATCCTCACCATGGCGCAGTGGGACGTCAACACGCTGCTGGGGGTTGGCAACGTGGAACTCGAAAACACGCGCAACCTGGGAAGTGGCACTTCGTACGTTCGACTGAATGTTCCCGGCGGCGGCTACCTGTTCAGCTATTTCGAGCTCAATCATTGCTATCAGGACACAGACGTGTTCATCTCCATGGCCAAGCTGAAGCAGCACCTCACCGCGGGTGTGACGCTTTCCACGAAGTGCGTCTTTGGCTCGACGCCCAATTCTCTCTATGGCACCGACGCAGTGAGTGAAAACGCGGTAGGCTATCGTGGCCGGCTCCACGGGAACGGCACTCCCGGCTGGAATTCAGATCCACCGCCGGGAGCGCGCCCCGACGTCACTCCGATGGCGGATGCAGGCGCGCGGGTACCGCGCATCGTGGCCGATATCAGCGGTGCGCGGCCCGTGCACATCGCCATCCTCGACGGGATCACGTCCATGAGCGGCGGCGAAGGTCCCTGGGCAGCGACGGCGGCCTTCGTTACGCCCGGCGTAATGATTGTTGGACTGAATCCTATCGCCACAGATGCGGTGGGCGTCGCCGTGATGGGCTACCCCGATCCGCAAGCCATGCGCGGCACGGCACCTTTCCAGACTTGCGACAACCATTTACTGCTTGCCGAACAAGCCGGTGTAGGCACGGCCGACCTCTCTAAGATTGATGTGCTGGGAATGAGCATCGCCCAGGCGATGTATCCCTACCCCACGTAACCTGCGGAGTTTTCGCTAAGAAACAGTTTTGCTACTGCTAGCCCGCCTGGGCGGGGGCGAACTCTTCGGGGTGGTGCTCTCGGGAATAGCGGACCATGGCGTGGAGGTTTTCCGCTGGCGTAGCGGGAGGCACCTCGCAGCCGGTGCCCACGATGTGCGCCTTCCCACAGGTCTGGTGGCACCGGCGGGAGGCTTCGTAGACCCGTTCCGGGGTTCCTTCCAACATGTCGGTGATCGTCGCCACATTACCCAGGATCACCCGCTCCGGTCCCAGGCAGGCGCGCGCCGCGCTCAGGTTCGTCGGGGAATCCAACTCGAAGATTTGGACTGGCAACTGCTTCATTTGCGGAATCAGGGGATCGGTGTTTCCGCACATGTGCAGGCGGACGATAACTTCCGGGTGAGCCCGGCGGATAGACTCCACCACGCGCCGTTGCCTCGAAAACAGGAACTCCCCGTAATACCGCGGTCCCATCATGCTGGCGGCCGCATCGCTCATACCCACCGTATCCGCCCCCGCCTGAATCTGCGCTGCGGCATAGACGATCGCGACCTCGGCCGTGAAATCCAACAAGGCATGCACAAAGGGGGGATCGTCAACGAAGTCCGTCATCACCCGCGTCAACCCACGCAACTCGGCGGCCAGCGCCAGCGGGCCTTCCACCCATCCCACGATCGAGACTTCCCCGCCGAACTCCTGGTGCATGACTTCAATCCCCTGGATGCGGTCGTGCATCCGCCCGCCGCCCAACGGGTCGGGAATGCGGAAGGTTCCCAGCCGCGACTTGTCCAGCAGCGCCGCCCGCTCTTCGCGGATGGCTGGCCCCTGGTCCTCGTACCACATAATGCTCCCCTCGCCGGCAATGTCGATCACCTCGCGCGCCGGGTCGGAGCAGGTCAGCAGGCAGTCGATGCCAAAATCCCGCACCAGCTTGCCCTGCGCCGCAGCCATCTTCCTGCCATCCCGAGTGTATTCAATGAATGGAATTCCCAGATGGCGTGCGGCAAACATCATGATGACCGGCTGCACGGGTAGGTGATCCACCGGCTTGCCCGCCACCAGGGCGTGAACTCTCTCGATCGAACGCATCTAGGACCTCCTGATCACTCGCCCGGCTGGCCTTGCTCTTCGCGCAATTGCTGAACATCCTTGCGCTCGATGCGCTGCATCATCTCGTTACGGTTGGCGAAGTAGGACTGCACTGCCCCACCCAGCCTGCCGGGGACAACCACTATCTGGTTGTAGACCATTTGCTTCCAGGAGATGGGTCCCCGGTGAGGAACAAGGCCGGTCCCCCACTGGAAAATAAAGGCCAGGTTCCAGAGAATCAATCCGCCGATCGCGAGCGCGCTGGCGAGGTATGCCGTCCGCCCGCGCTTGCACCAGCGCGCGGATTCCTGAAGGGTGACGGCGAGTCCCAGGACAAAGAAGGGGGCGAGCGATAGGAAGAAGCGGTTTCCAAACGACGAGAGGCCATGCCAATCGGGATGGCACGCCACGAGGTAGCAAAAGGCCGCAACCGCGGCGAGCGCGTAGACAGCCAGCTCACGGTCGTACTTGCGGAGCAGCACCAAGCCCAGCAGCGCCGGAATGATGATGGGCGTCCAGGTGAGCAGTCCGTGGTTGGAAGAAAGCAGCGGCTGCCAGAGCGCCGGGTGGGTCCACTGCGGCTGCCCGAATTCGGCGTATCCAAATTCCAAGAAATGTCCGTAGATGATCTTCCGCGTGATCAGAGTCGGCAGGAACGCGGCCAGCGTCGCCACGGAGTAGACGACGTTGACCAGGAAAAGCCCCCGCAAGGATTCCCAATCGTGGTGAGGGGTTCGCCACGCCTGCCCGTAACCTCGCAGCGATTCGAGGAGCGGAATCACCAGCACGGCGATGTTCAGATAGTAGATGTCCAGCATGAGCCCCGACAGCAGGCCGAGAACCGCCCACTGCGCCACACTGCGCCGCGCGCGGGTCCGGTGCCAGTAGTAAAGGAAAAGCGCAACCACGAACACCGAATGCGCATGCGAGTAGGCAGGATCGAAATACATGTAGACGGGCAGCGAACTGGCAAACCAGATGCCCAGGGTGGCGAGGAAAGCCCACCGTTCCGAGACGAGGCGGCTGGCCAAGTAGAAAGAGATCCCGAGCCCCAGGAAGCCGCACAGGGCAGTCACGAGCGCCATCGTCAGGACATAGGGCTTGGAAAAGCCGTCTGCCCTGACTGTGAAACCGAAGCGCTCGAGCCCCCGCATCACCCCGTGGACGGGGATCAGGAAGGGCGCCCAGAGGATGGACGCCCCCACCGCGTAGCGATTCTTCAGGTGCCCCGTGCTTGTGTACCATATAGGGTCGATGTGACCTTGCGCATCGACGCTGTACATGCGGAAACTGAGGTTGGCACCGCGCCAATCGTTCTCAAAGTTCAAATGGTGCTCGACCAGGAGCGATCGGACATAGGAGTAGTAACCCACGCCGTCGCCGCGCACCCAAGGGTTGATGAACGGCAAGGTGGCCACAAAGATTATCAGCAGAACCTTCGCGTAGCTGAACTGCTTCATGGGAATTAGCGTTGGCGCGGCCCACGGGAGCCGCCGCAGACTTCCCCGGGGACGCCGCAGCGGCAGTACAACACTTTTTTCATGGCACCGGCTTTCCTCCGTTACCCCTATTCAGGGGTGGAGGAACAAGCTTCGCCGGGGGTACTTTCCCGGGAGCCCGCAGGAGGCTGTAGCGCAGGATACACCAAAGGGCTCGGACTCCGTCCTTCCAGGTGATCTTCTTCCCCTCCGCATAGGTTCGCCCGTAATACGAAATGGGTGTCTCATAGATCCGCCAACCCCCGTGCGCAATCTTAATGGTAATCTCCTGCTCAAATCCAAAGCGATCCTCCCGCAGGTCAAGCGTCGGCAGGACCTCCCGCTTGAAGGCTTTGTAACACGTCCACACATCGGACAGATTCAAGTTCGTCACCATATCCGAGAGCGAGGTCAGAACCTGGTTGCCAACATAGTGCCAGTAAAACAAGACGCGGTGGGGGCCGCCGAGAAAACGCGAACCATAGACCACGTCGGCCCTTCCAGCCTCAATGGGCGCAATAAGTCGGTGGTAATCAGCCGGGTCGTATTCCAAGTCGGCATCCTGGATAATCACGATTTCGCCCCGCGCCTCTTGGAACCCGCGCCGCAGCGCGGCACCCTTCCCGCGGTTTCGGTCCTGGAAGACCACGCGAATATTGTCTGCACGCAGCGGAGCCCCGCCTTGCGGGAGCGTCATATGGGGTGAGGCAGCCCCGGCGCACCCGGCAAGCTCGGCCAGGAATTCACGAGTCCCATCCGTCGAGCCGTCGTCGACGACGACAATTTCCTTATCGAGATCGACGGCCTGTACCCGGAGAAGGATCTCGGCTATGGTCGCCACCTCGTTATAAACGGGTATCACGACGGAGATTCGCTTTCTGGTCAGCACGGTGCCTGCTCCTTGGGCGCCCCAGTATACACCAGCATCACCCTGGCCCCGCTCTCTTCGCCATTCACAGAGTCCGGCGCTTCCCCTGTTGACGCGCGAAGCAACGTTCGGCAGAATGAGCGTTGAGAGTCTCTGTGATAACCGGTCGGCACACCACTCTGCGAGCGGCGATTGGTCTTTGTAGCGGCGATGTCCTCATCGCCGGTCGCCGGTGGGGACACCGGCGCTACAGGAGGCTCGGACTGGAAGCTCATGCTACCATCTCACACCTCGTGCCGCACAAGCGCTTTGGTTGCTCATGAGAGCTAAGGACCTCGTGAAAGCGATTCTCCCTCCTCCCGTCCGCGGCTGGTTAAAGGCCCAGCCACTGCGCGGACAGCGCTTCCTGCGCCGATTTCGGAGCGAGGCAAACCTGGGCAGCTTGCGACGGACGACTCCGGCGTGCGCCGATTGGGGAGGGAGCAGAGGACAGATTGTTGATCGTTACTACATTGAGAAATTCCTGGCTGAGCACCGGGGCGACGTGCGGGGCCATGTCCTGGATTTCTGTGACGATTCCTACGCGCGCAGATTCGGTGGCGCCAAGGCGACCAAGGTGGATGTCCTCCACCTCACCGAAGGTAATCCGCAGGCGACCATCGTGGCGGACTTGGCCCGGGGCGAAGCAATTCCCTCCGACACGTTTGATTGCATTCTTTGCACGCAAGTTCTCCAGTACGTTTACGATCTCGACGCCGCGGTGCGGACCCTGCACCGCATCCTGAAACCCGGCGGCGTGGTGTTGGTCACCGCGCCCGGCATCCAGAAGATCGACCGCGCGGCCACGGAGGCGGATTGCTGGCGCTTCACATCGCCCGGCCTGCGCCGGCTGTTCGAGGAGTTCTTTCCCAAGGACCACTTGGATGTCCAAGCCTACGGGAATGTCCTGGCGGCAGTCGCGTTTCTGCATGGGTTTGCCGTGGAAGACCTGCGCCGCGAAGACCTGGAATATTGCGACCCGGACTACCAGGTTTTGACGACCCTCCGCGCCATCAAACCGTAGGGGGTGGCGAGGAATTCGGGTTAGACTCGTCCTTCGCCGCCCCGCGTCTCGAACAGGCTGCTGAAGGAGCCTCGCACTGATGTCATCCTGAGCGGAGCGAAGGATCTGGCTCTGGGTTTTTGCGTGAATGGGCCGAACCAAGGCGAGATGCTTCGCTGCGCTCAGCATGACAGAGGCCCTTCTTCAGCAGCCTGCTAGAAATAGAATCAGCGCCCCTGGCTGCAAGGTCCGAGAGAGCGCACAGTAGCGAACCAATTATCCGAACCGGGAAGCTTGCGAGGTTTCCTGGGCCCAAACCCAGGCGAGCGGGAAAAGAACCGAATGAATGAGCAGCAAGAGGGTTTCAGGGGCAGGCGGCAGGAACCGCCCAGTCCGGGCGCGCCGGGGCTGGGTCCTGTGGAGAGGCTGGAATCCCTCCCCCCTGGCCCCGCGGATGAGGCGCTCGCAGTTGACGAACGCGTCCGCTTGATGCGCGATGGCGTATTCAACAACGCCAGCGTTATCGTGGCAGGCGTGATCGGTATCGTGCTCGTTCCGATCATGCTCCGCGGCTTGGGGACGGAGTCCTACGGCGTCTGGATTGCCGCGCTGTCTGTGGTGGGAATCGTTGGGCTCTTCGATTTTGGCCTGGGCTTAAGCGTGACGCGCGAAGTCGCTGCCTCCTTGGACCGTGAAACCCGGGGCGAAGCGGCAAAGTTTGTCAAAGCGGCTCGGAACGCTTACTTCCTGGTCGGGGTCGCCGGGGCCATCTTCATCGCTGGCCTCGGCCTTCCCCTGCAAGGTGGTTTGCACCTCTCCCCCGCAAATCAGAAAATCGCCCCTGCGGTGTTTGTGTTGGCCGGAGTTGCCTTCCTGGCCGACCGGCTCCTCACCTTCACGATGGCCGTCTTGCGCGGGCTGCGGCGCTTCGATACGAGCAATGGGCTTGCCATCATCTGGGCGCTCTGGCGCGCCTTCGGATTCATTGCGTTGTTGAAGTTGGGAACAGGATTATTAGCGGTAATGGTGTGGCAAGTCGTGGCCACGGGGGCGGCTGCGTGGGCAGGGCAGGCCGTGGTCAGCGGACTGGAAGCGGAATTTCGTTTCGGCTGGGGCCGATTCGACTGGAATCTGGTACGCACCCACCTGCCCTTTGGCATAGCGAGCCAGCTCACGACCATTGCCGAAGTCATGTTCGGCCAAATGGTGCCCGTCGTCGTCGGGTTCGTGCTGGGCTCGGGCTGGATCGCGCCGTTTTACATTGCCCAGAGGTTTCCGGCAGCCCTGGGGCCCATTATCTGGTCCACGGCGGAGGCGTTGTTCCCTGCGGTAAGCCAGCACCAAGGAGATGGGGAGATAGCCCGCACGCGGGAGATACTGGAAGTCGGCACCCGCTGGACGATTGTCGTGGCGCTTCCCCTCTGTCTGGTATTGACCGTCATCGCACCGGAACTGTTGCAGGCCTGGGTGGGTGAAGCCCGCCCCGCGAGCGTCCTGGTATTGCGCCTGATTACGGCGGCCGTGTTCGTGCAGGGAGTTGCGGCGCCTTCCGTCCAAATGCTCTGGGGACGGGGAGAAGTGCGAACCCTTCTTGTCGTTTCGAGCAGCTTGGCGGTGGCGAGCCTGGCACTCAGCCTGGCGCTTCTGCCGCGACTGGGGATGCCGGGGGCCGCTTGGGGATTGCTCCTGCCCATGCTCCTGGCGACGGTGGCGTACCTTTGCATAGCCTCCCGGGTTTGTCAAACCCGGGTGCGCGACCTGTTGCCCAGGGCCGCGGACGGATTGCTCCTCCCGTTTCTAGCCTGCCTGGCGACCACCATCGCGATCCAGCGCCTCTCCCGCCCGGGATGGACAGGTGTTATCGCTGCCTCGCTAGGGAGCGGCCTCGTTGACCTGGGGGCCTTCTACTACTCCGGGGCTCGAAAGGAAGAACTGGTGTTTGTGCGCAAGGTACTGGCCACGCCCCTGACCCTAGGGTACCCCGCTTATAAGCGTCTGCGCCATTCCCTAGCTCGCGTTGGGTTCCTGCGTAGCGGATACCTACTTCTGCTCGCTATCCGGGAAGCGCTGTCGGACAGCCCCGCACGCAGCCGGGCGGAGTTGAACCGTGAGTTCGAGCGCCGCGAAGATCCCTGGGACTACGCCACAGTCCGCTACCAGCAAGATCGCATCCGCGCCGAGATCGAGATGCTCGATGCCGTCCGCGAAGCCCCCATGACGGCCCCTTTGAGGCTCTCGGTGGTGATACCCACGCACAACCGCCGCGACGTTTTGCTCGGGCAGGCTTTGCCGGCAGTTTTCAACCAGGACTTTCCGGCAGAGGAATACGAAGTAATCGTCGTCGTGGACGGATCGACTGACGGCACAGCCGAGAGCCTGCGGAGCTTGAAGCCCAACTGTGGGTGGCGGGTCCTCGAACAGCCGAATGGTGGCCCTGGCGCGGCCCGCAACCACGGCATTGACGCGGCGCGGGGCGATCTAGTTCTCTTTGTGGATGACGACATCATCTGCACGCCTGACCTCATCCGGCGGCACGTGGCAGGCCACACGGGCCCGGAGCCTCTGGTGGCGCACGGGTCGATCTCGATCGCGCCGGGGACTCCTGCCTCGGTCCTGATGTATGCCACCGTCGCCTGGTACAAGACCTACTACGACCGTCTCGATGCGCAGGCCGGCCTCCACTGGCCCCAAGACGACTTCTTGATCAGCAACAGCTCGGTGCCTCGCGCTACGCTCCTCGCTTGTGGTGGGTTCGACGAGCACTTTCCAGCGAAAGAAGACTACGAACTGGGCCTGCGCCTGTGGAAGATGGGCGTGCGGTTTAAGTACCTGCGCGACGCCGTGGCCTATGAGTACTTTGTGAAGAAATCTCAGTACGCCTTGCGTAACGACGGGAAAAGCTTCGGGAAAACCGAGGTGCTGCTTTCACAAAAGCACCCGGTCTACCGCCCGTATTCGGGGTTCGCGGGATTGGGGAAACTGGGGTGGTGGAAACGGTTACGGCAGCAGATTTATGTGCGGCTTCCGCTGTCCCCGGTGGGGCTGCTTACGGCGCCGCTGTGGGTGTGCGATAAGCTGTGCCGGTTCCCTGCCCTGCAGAGGACCGGCCATCGCTTGTTGGGCGCGGGGCGTAGCATGGTGGAATTTCGCAGCGCGGCCAAAGAACTCGGCTCCTGGAAAGCTCTGGAAAGTGAATTCGGCCGGCGGCTGCCGGTGCTGCTTTACCACCATGTCGGCCCCCTGCGGCCGGGCTCCCCTCCCGGGTTAACGGTTACTCCTGAGCGGTTCGAGCGCCAGGTGGGCTGGCTCGCGCGTCGGGGCTACGCCGGCATCCTGCCTGCAGATTGGGCTGCCTGGCGCCGGCACGGCAAACCGCTTCCCGCAAAGCCCGTGTTGCTCACCTTCGACGATGCTTACGCGGATTTGGTCGAACATGCCTTACCCGTTCTCCGCCGCCACGGTTTCGGCGGGGTGGTTTACGTTGTCACCGGACAGTTGGGAGGAACAAACGCGTGGGGCGAGGCGCGTAGCTCCAATACTCTGCGCCTGATGACCGCCGAGCAGATTCGCTACTGGGCTACCCAGGGAGTCGAGTTTGGCGCCCATAGCAGAACGCATGCGGACTTGACGACACTGGCCGCGGAAGAACTGGCCGGAGAAGTCGTGGGCAGCGGGAATGATCTGGCGGAGCTATTGGGTTCGCGGGTGGTCTCGTTCGCGTACCCGTACGGGTTCTATAACCAGGCTGTGCACGACTGTGTGCGCGGAGTCTTCGACTTGGCCTTCCTCGCCGGCAAGGCCATGCAGGGCATAAATTACCTCGAGACAGCCCCCCATCTCCTGAGGCGGACCATGGTCCAGCCCGCCGACTCGTGGGTGGATGTGGCGTGCCGCGCGCGCTGGGGCCGCAGCCCTCTCATGGATCTGCGCGCCCGGCTGCTCCTGCGCACACGCCTCAAACGCGCGGCGCGTTTCCTCCTGGGCCGGAGTTAGCCGCCGAGGCCGGAGTCTCGCCATAAGACTTCCGCGCTCCCGCCCAAGAGGCTAGAAGCTATTTCAAAACCCTCCGTAAGACGATCATGAAGCAGGCGATATGAAAGAAGGCTTGGTAAATGGTAAGCGAGCGGTCATAGCGCACCACCAGTCGGCGGAAGTTACCGAGCCAAGCGAAGGTGCGCTCCACGATCCAGCGTCGCTTATAGCGGCGCAACACCCGGCCGTCCTGCGTCGGGGGTTTGCGTCGATTCTTCCGATGCGGGGCGATCAACTCGATGCCGCGCTCCGCCAGTTGCTCGCGCAAGGGATCGCTATCGTAGCCCCGGTCGGCAATCAGGCGACACGGCTTCTGGCGGGGACGGCCCGCACCATGCCGGCGCCCTACGCGGATCGTCGCGAGCGTCGCCTCGACGAGCTTGACCTCCGACGGGGAGGCAGAGTGAAGGTGGTTTCCCAAAGGAAGACCCGTGCCGTCAACCACCACCATCCACTTCGTCCCCTTGCCCCGCTTGGTTTTGCCGACTCCCGAGCCCCTTTTTTCGCCGGAGCGAAACTGCCGTCCAGGAACGACTCGCTCCACTTTAACTGTTGGCGTTCATTCAACTCACCCAGAAAGGCGCGCCAGATCCCCAGCCAAATCCCTTGCTCTTCCCAATCCCGTAACCTTCGCCAGCAGGTCGAAGGCGCGGGAAACTCCTCGGGCATGTCTTGCCAGCGAGCTCCGCTGCGCAGAATCCACAAAATGCCTTCCAGCACTTTGCGGTCAGGGGCCGGAGGCCGACCGCCACGGGGTCGCGGCGGTCGCTTGGGGAGCAGGGGCCGGATCTTTTCCCACTGGGCGTCGGTCAGCAACCGACCGTATCGCGCCATCGGCCCTCCTCCTGGCGCTGTGCACTTCCGCGATCCTCCTCCACAGGAAAATAACTATCGCAAATTCAGCCCGTTGTACAGGGTTTTGAAATGGCTTCTAAGGACTTCCCACAACCAACCGCGCGAGCGCGTCCACGAGCCTGTTGGCCTCGGCGTCCTCGACGGTGTCCATCGTCTCCACTGGACCTCCCAACGTAGATCCCTTGCGCTCTTCACTCATGGTGAGTTTAAGGGGAAGCGATGCAGCCAGGCGCATCACCACTTTCTTTGTGCCGTCCACACTCCCGTCCTCACAGATGATGAATCGCAGTGCTACTTGTGGCGACAATGCCCCGTAGATTTCCCGGATAGTACCTTCGACACTCTCCGCCTCATTATGAACTGGCAATAGAACTTCGAGGGCTGGGCTGGCTGCCACTATCGCGGTTATGAATCCGAGATCTGCCGAGGCTGCTTCGGCCGGTCCCACAGGGGCAACATCAAGCAGGCTGCAGGTACGATGCCTCCACTCGCCAGCGTTGTCATCCAGAGCCCGCCCTCCAGATCGGCGGACCTTCGGGCGGGGCGGGCGAAGGATCTTGCAGTGGGCTGCAGCGGAATGGGGATTGCAGATTCTTCGGTCGGTCGCCGCGGCTACTTCCCTCAGAATGACGCGAATCAGCTCTGGCTGGCTTTGATCAACCCGCGCATATAGATCGCGGCGCCCTCCGCGCACTGGTCGGCAAACTCCAGGCCGACGGTCTGGCCATTGACCACCGGCAGGGTATGGCAGAGTTCGTACCCAATGTAACCCTTATAGCCGATTTCGTGCATGGCCTTGACGAAGGCAGCGTAGAACTCCGGCCCCTGGGCAGTTCCATCCGCCTCCCGCTTGAACTCCCCGCCGAAATGCGAAAGCGCCTGCAAGGGACCCACATCGAGAGCCGCCTGGCGAATGGCCGCCGGAGACTTGTCGTCCATGATCCAGGCGTCGAGCGAGACCTTCAGATGCGGAGAGTTAACTTCCTTCACCATCCGCAGCACATCGTGGTGATCTTTGATCACCGGTTTGTGATTCTGTAAGGCCAGGGTCACACCCGCGTCCGCGGCGTACTTGGCACATTGCACCATGCCGTCCCGGCACCAGTCCCATATTTCTTCCGGCGAATACCCCTGGTGGACGGTTTCCCATAAGGGTTCCGAGAGACTGTACGACGCCAGCCCTTGCTTTTGCGTGACTCCTCGCCAGGCCAGGAAGACCCGGACGGTCTTGGCGCCCAGTTCCGGCGCGAGCTGGATCAGGTCTCGCATGTAGACCAGTTGAGCGTCTCGGTGCTCGGTAATCGGACTGCTGAAGTCATTGTTGCCAGCCAGACCGTAGATTTCGAGGCCTTCACCCTCCGCCATCTTGCGTAGTTCCCGGGCGTGGGCGCGGGTCAGGGTTAAGGGGTGCCCGTGCGGTCGCTTGCCGTCAACCTCCACTCCGTCGTAACCGTATTTCTTCGCGCGCTGGATCGCCTCTTCGAGCGACAGCGCCTTCCCCCGGTACCAGACGCCGAGATACGTAATGGTGTAAAGCCCCACTTTCAATCCGGCCGGTTTGTTGGGACTCGCCTGGTCTGATAATCCTGTCCTCGGCGCCGCCAGCAGGCCGGCCGAAGCCGCCAGCCCGGCGCCAACGAATTCGCGTCGATTAATGCTCTTCGTCTCCATGAAGTCTGCCCCCCGTAATAAGAATGAATACTCTGATCTTCTGCCGCCAGTTGGTACCAGCGTAGGAATTCCGGCTGAGGATACCACAAGGGGACAAGCCAGAGTCAGAAAAGCGGCAGCGCGGTTGGGCTCCGCGCCAGTGCCCTGCCTCAAGGGTCCTGCTCTGATCACCTTTCAAAGCTGTGGTGACCGCCTCAGGCTTACAGACCGCAGGCTTGGACACCCCCCCGCCGGTGGAAATCGACGACATCCTGTTCAGGGCTTAGCGTGTTCTGGCTGGGGCCTGTAGACGGTGTAATAACCATTCTCGACGCTCGGGTCGCCGAGTCGCTCGGTGGGCACGTAACCCTGCTTGATAGCTCCCACGATGGAGTCTGCCCAGAAAGGGTTATCCAGGTTCCGCAGGATGATGACCCCGAACTTACGCGACGTGATCAGGTTGACAAACCCGGACTGGTCCCCCACTCCGACCCTGGCCAGGTAACACTTGATTCCGGGTTCAATCGGAATCTCCTTGTGGGCCTTCATGACCAATAGCATGTTCTCGCACCACACCGGACCTGGTGTTTGCTCGATGATTTCGAGGGCCGCGGCCGCACTTGACCGTCTCACTTGCTGAATACGCCTCTCTCCGGGTAGGAGAAGAAACACGTGGTTGATGCGGCGGAGTGAATCTGGAAGACCGGTGAGGGCGGCAAAGAAAAGCAGCAGGAACACCGCCGCGCCTCCCGGCGTATAGCGAGAGCGGGGACGCCAGCTCGCGAGCGCCCGCACCAGTAGCAAACCCGCCAAAGGGCAGCAGGCCAGATTCCACTCCAGGAAATAATGAACCCACGACCCCAGTTTCCCGTAGGAGGCGGAGGTCAGAAGCGCAAGAACGAGTTCGAGACCCAGCACCAGAAGAGCTTGGCGGTAGGGGCTGGACTCGACGCCCGCTCGCAGCCAGCGGAGCAGGGAGCCGCCCTGGGGGGAGGTCAGGTGGTGAACGAAAGGCAGGAGTGCGAGGCAGGCTAGCGAAGCAATCGGGATCATGCCGATCAGATTCTCCTGCATGCCATTAACCAAGTGTGTGAACGAGAAGGGTTGCCACAGGTTGTAGAGAAACAAGTGGCGCAGAATCTCTCCCCCCGTTGCCCATGCCAGGTAACTTAGAATCCCCAAGCCGAGCGCCAGGGAGAATAGCAAGCGTCTGAGAGCCGCTCCCGGACTGATAAAGGCACAGGCGACGAGGCAGGCCAGCGGAGCGGCTACCATCGTCTGCTTCGTGAACACCGCCGCCACAAACAGTGCGAAGGCCGCGTATTGGCCCGCCGGCTTCGACCTCGAGCGGAGGAACAGGAATATACCCAGGAAGGTCAGGAAAACCGCCAGCAAGTCCACACCCATCCTAGGAATATAGCGGTCGAGCGAATCCAACCGGAAGCAAAGCAACGCCGCGAGCAGGGCGCCGGCGCCCCTGACCCGGGCGGAGATTCGTGGCGGGGAAGCACGAAATACGAGAAGCCCCAGGAGCAGGCTGATCCCCAGAGCGGACGAGACGCAAATCAGCCGGCCCGCGACCAGGAAATCGCCGGTGATCCGCGCCGCGACCCAGGTTACAAAATGGTAAATAGGTGGATAGGGATTCACAATGTAGGGATACTGCTGAAGAGGGTGATAGGCCTCGCGCAAGTGGGTGATATGGGCCGCCTCCCACCACACCACACCTTCGTCGTCATCCCACTCAAACGGGTAGTAAACGTCATGGAACGATTTGAGGACGAAGGTGGCGCCGCCCAGCAAGAGCAGCGCGAAAACTGCCCAAAGATAGACCTGGCGCAGACGTTCGCTCCAAGCCCGCCCAGGCGCTGTCTCGCCGCGCGCAGGCCCCCGCAGATCAGCACCGGCTTCTTCTCCGGGGGCTTGCCCAACGAATGAATGAAGACCCATGGGCGTATCGGTAACCTCAGTCAACTGGACGACGCGAGCACGGAACTCGCACGGCGCAGGATTTCAGGTCATGCGTCCAGATGGGAAAATGCCGCAATGGTCGTGCCGGCCACGAAAGCCCCCCGAGCGCCATCCCCTGAATCGACCGTACCACTGGGATCTTGGGGCTTTCATCGCTGCGCTATTATATATAAGGCGAAGGTCCCCGGCAACAGCGGGTGCGCGCGCTGCGGCAGACTCTATGCTAGGAGTGTGTCGGTGACCTGCCCCCGTTTTCTGTACCAGTCATAATGCGAGTTCCGGTTTATTTGTTCTCAATAAGAAACAGCAGATGCTTCGTCCGCCGCGGCGGACTCAGCATGACAGATGCCGTCTTTCGGCAGCCTACTAGAGTCCCCCTTGGGTTCACTCCATAGAACTGCCCATCTCGGGACTTGGCTTTCAGAAGCTGGGTGCAAACTCGATTTTCCCGGCCTTGACCACGGCGCAAGTGATTGAATCTCAATTCTCATTACTTTCAATCCGCGGTGTTCTCAGAGAATCTGCAAGCCGGAAGCGAATCGGAAGCGATTCGGTGCTTTCAATTCGCCTAGGCTCGCGGTATGGTTAGGCTGCTTACCTAAGCCAGCGACGATTTTGAGGGCCCGATTCATGATCTGAGGAAACACTTCAAGATCCGCTGGCCCAAACCAGAGACGCTGGGGTAGACCCTGCATTTGAAGTTTTTGCTTACCCCCTGCACAAACATCCAGTAAACTTCCGATAGCGCGCCTGGTCATGGAGCCGCGCAGCCGGGAAAAGGGATGGCGCACGAGATTCTGCACATTCTGGGCACGGCGCAGCCGGAGGGTTCGAGTATTGCCCGTATGGTGTCGGCGCTGGCGCGCGGACTCGATCCCGAGCGTTATCACCTCCACGCCTGGTTCCTGGCTGGAGAGGGGCCACTGGTCGGTCTTCTCAATCAGGCGGGTGCGCGCGCGGATGCCCTCGACTGGGCACGAGGCGTGCGCGATCCTGTGGGAGCCTGGAGCTTTTGGCGCCACCTGCGCCGCTTGAGCATTGATATCGTCCACATCCATTTTGGCGGAAGGTCGGTGCGCTGGCTGGCTCGGGCGGCCACCGGGGCGAAAATCGTCGTGCACCTGCACGGTCGCATCCTGGAACCGCGCGGACTCGGCCCGATCGATTTCTCCGCGCGGGGCGCAGACATCGTGGTCGCCGTCTCGCATGCCGTGGCAAGCCGAGTTGTGGACGGCCCGGCGCGGGTGATTTATGCGGGCACGGATGTCCCCCCAATGGATTCTCCTGCTCCGCGTCGTCGCTCCACTTCGGAGGTCATCCTCGGCACCGCAGGGCGGCTCATTCCACTCAAAGGGGTCGAGTTCCTACTGAGCGCGGCGGCCATGCTCCGGGGTGAATTCCCCGATCTTCGGGTGGAGATTGCCGGCTCCGGGCCCGAGCGCCCGCACCTGGAGCAGAGGATCGCGCGCCTGGGGCTCACGGGGCGTGTCGAGTTTCTGGGATGGATTGACGATCTCCCGACCGTCCTGCCTCGCTGGGACGTTTTCGTGATGCCTTCTCTCGAAGAAGGTTTTCCCCTTGCCGCTCTGGAGGCGATGGCAGCGGGCTTGCCCGTTGTTGCCTCAGGCGTGGGGGGAGTCCCGGAGCTCGTGGTGGACGGCGTGACAGGCTGGCTTGCGCCGCCCGGCGATGCCGAGGCATTGGCGGCGCGACTCCGTCTGCTGCTGCGTAATCCGGAGGAGCGGCTGACGATGGGAGCGAACGCGCGGGCCCGCGTGCGGGACCATTTCGGCCTCGCACAAATGACCGAGAATTTCGGTAAGCTCTACGACGAACTCCTGGGTGAAACCCGAACGTAGGGGTGGGCCGCCCCCCCCTCCCCCCTGCCGGGTCGTCCTACGGGTCGTCAGCATTACCGGATGGGGCGGCCTGAGACACCGGGACAATCGCGCGGGTTGCAAAGGAAGAAGCGGTGGAAGCCACTGGCGAACTGGCAAGACAGGTGAGCATCATCGTCTGCACGGTTGACCGTCGGCCGGACCTGGAGCGCTGCCTGGAATCTCTGCGGATATTCCAGGCGGCCGGCGCGGAAATCATCGTCGTAAACAATGGCCCTCACCCGGCCGTGGTGGAAGCAATCGCCCAACGCGTTGACGCCAAAGTCACCACCGCGCCGCGGCGAGGGGTCAGCCGAGCCCGCAATGCCGGCATTCGTGCCGCAGCCGGAACCATCCTGGCCTTCCTCGACGACGATTCGGTCGCCGACCCGAACTGGATTCCTCTCCTGCTGGCCCCTTTCCGCGATCCGCAAGTGCTCGCCGTCGTGGGAAGCATCTGGGCCCAGACGCTCGCGGACCCCGTGAGCCAGGCCTTCGATCACCTCCATCGGGCCCAGTTTCCGGAATCGCAACTTACGCTGCATGCTCCCCCCGAGAAGAATCCTTTCCCACTCCGCCCAGCCCTGGTAGGCAATGCCAACATGGCGATCCGCCGCGAGGCCTTTGAGCGCTTCGGGTTTTTCGATGAGCGTTTCGGCCGCGGCACGCGCATTGGCTCCGGGGAAGAACCGGATCTTCTCCTTGCGCTGCTGCGCGGCGGGGGCAAAATCGTCGTCGAGCCGGCGGCCCGCATTTTTCATCGCCATTCTACCGCATGGCGGGACGTCCGACGTTGGGCTTTCCAGTCCGGCTGTGCGCACACCGCCATCCTCGCGAAGTATTTCCTTCAGGAACCCTCCTTGCGTGGAGAAGTCCTGCGTTATGCTGCCTCGCGCGTCCTGCGCTGGCAGGCTGCGCACGAATCACGTGGTGGCGCCCGTGTCGCGCTCCCGAGGCTTCCCTTCTGGCTCGGCAGCCTCTACGGCCCGCTGGCGTTCCTCCTATCAGGGAGAAAGTGAGCCTGCCCGTGCGTCTGCAGGCAGGCTCGATCGCCACGCCCCAAACTCCGCGAAATCCGGTACAATGGTAGCCACTTGCCGGACACGGGGAGAATACGCGTGATTCGCCAGCATTTTCTCGATTATTGCCAGGGGCTCAAGCAGGCGCTCGACACCGTTGCCGCCGACGCCGTTGCGGAGTTCGTTGAACTCCTGGAGAAAGCCTGCCAGGAGGGGCGCCAGGTTTTCCTGATGGGGAACGGCGGAAGCGGCAGCACGGCTTCCCATGCGGCTGCCGATTTGAATAAAGGGGTATCCTTCGGCCGGCCGCAGCGCTTTCGCGCCATTTGCCTGAATGATAGCCTCCCGACCTTGACAGCTTATGCCAATGATGTTTCCTACGACGATATCTTCGTCGAGCCGCTCAAGAATTTCCTTCGCCCGGGGGATGTGGTGATTGGCATCTCCGGCAGCGGGAATTCCCCCAACGTCCTGAAGGCCATTGATTACGCCAACCAGCATGGTGCGATCACCGTGGGACTTTGCGGCTTCCAGGGCGGGAAACTCGTGCGCCTGGCGCACCTGCCACTGCTGGCGCCGGTGCACGACATGCAAAAGGTCGAGGACATTCACCTGATGATCTTCCACGTGGCCATGCAGGTCCTGTGCGCGCGAATGAAAGCTCCTGCCGAGGCGCCCTCTGGTCCGGCGTGCTGACGCGCCTTGGCACGCTCGCATGCGGTCAGCCCGAGGTCGATTCGACATGCGCAAGAAATCACAGTGGAGCGCTTCCTGCCGGGCTTCTTGCGGCACGCCGGGCGGGAACCTGCCCGCAGCCTCAACTTCCCCCCTCCCGCGGGGGGCTCGATGAAAGCTGCCATCCTCGGATACACCGCCACGTCCTACGGCAGTTTCACATACCTGAAGAATTTCCTCCCCCACCTGGCCCAACTTGACCACTCGAACCTCTACGAGGTCTTTCTTCCCGCGGATTGTGCCCGCGACCTCGCGGTGCGGCAGCCGAATTTCCGGGTCCGCCTCGGCCGTATCGCGCCGTGCTCCGGGGCGCTGCGCGTTCTTTGGGAGCAGTTGATTCTTCCCTGGATCCTCTGGGCGAATCGAGTGGATGTTGTGTACACCACCCATAACCTGGCCATTCTGCTTTCACCCATTCCCAGCATCATCATCGTGCAGAATGTTGAGCCCTTCTTCGCGGGGAAATTCCCCAACGCGTTCTGGCTGCGCCCGCGGCTCTGGCTGCTGCGTCTTCTGACGGGCCTTTCGCTCCGCCGGAGCCGAAAAATCATTGCGATTTCTGAGTGGGAGAAGGATTTCCTGGTCGAGCGCTTCCACCTTTCGCCCGGCAAGATCGTGGTCTCCTACCCCGGCGTGACGGAGGGCTTTCATCCCCCCTCCCAGGACTCCGCCGCCCAGTTGCGCGAGCGCTTGGGCCTGGAGCAACCCTACATTCTTTGTGCGACACGCCTGGCGGGTTACGGCAACCTGCTCAATCTGGCCAAGGCTTACGCTTCCCTGGTTAAGCAGGGCAAGGTCGCCATGCCGTTGGTGGTTCCGGGCAGCGTCTGGGACTCAGCTTATGTCGGGAGGGTCAAGAAACTGCTGGCGCGCGAAGGTTGCGCGGAGCGCGTCCGGTTTCTTGGTTATGTCCCGCACCAGCATATGCCGCTCCTATTCGGGCACGCCGAATGCTTCGTCTTCCCATCCTTGCTGGAAGCTTGTGGCAACGTGCTGATTGAAGCCCTCGCCTGCGGAGCGCCGATTCTCTGTTGCCAGCGCCGTCCCATGACCGACATCTGTCGAGACGCCGCGGTCTTCTTTGACGGGGAGGATTCTCAGGATATTGCCGAAAAGCTCCTGCACGTCCTCGAGGATCGGCCCCTGCGGGAAATGCTGACGCGGCGTGGACCGGCGCGCGCCGCCCAGTTTTCCTGGCGCCGCGGCGCGGAGAGTGTGCACGAGGTCTTACAACTGCACCGCTTACCCGGCGCCGCGGACCGCGGCCCCAGAGCCATTCATCCGGAAAGGAGGATCTGACCGCAGCCCTGGGTCGCGGGCTCGGCCGGCACGATCCCCTTTGCGCCTCTTGCTCTTCAGCCTTCGGTTCGACCCTGAGATCACAGGCAACGCCGTCGTGATCACGGGCCTGGCGCGGGCACTGGCCGCGCGCGGCCACCGGGTGACGGTCCTCGCGGGCACACCCCACTACCAACTTCCCCACGTCCCTTCGGGTTACCTGTTCCGGCCGTTCCGGCGCGAGTACCGCGAGGGCGTGAGGGTGGTGCGTTGCTGGGCTTTCCCGAAATCCGATGGCAAGATATCGAAGCTCCTGAACTATGTGACCTTCACGCTGACCAGTTTTCTCGCCAGCCTGTTTGCGGGACGCCCCGGCGCGGTGCTGGTGGTCTCACCGCCCTTCTGGCTGGGATTCATGGCCCTGTTCCTGAAGGCCCTCCACCGCTGCCCGGTGATTTACAATGCCCAGGATCTTTTCCCGGAGGCTTATCTTGCCAGCCGCGAAGTCCGCAGGGGTTGGCTGACGTGCGCCATGGACCGTATGATGACTTGCATTTACCGGCGCTCGGATCGGATTACCGTCATCACGGATTCCTTTTCCGAGGTCATTGCCGCCAAGGGCATCGACCCTCGCAAAATCCAGATTATCCCCAATTTCGTGGACACTTCTGCCGTCCTGCCCCTGCCCCGCGATAATCCCTTCCGCCGTCGCTGTGGGCTCAATAACAAGTTTGTGGTCATGTACGCGGGTAACATCGGTTACACTCATGGGACGGAGCTGCTGGTGGAGGCAGCGGAAAAGCTGGCCGCTCTCGAAGACCTCTGGTTTCTGGTCATTGGTGGGGGATCGAAGCAGGCGGACTTGGCGCGCCTGGCCCGAGAGCGCCGTCGCGCCAACCTGCAGTTCTTGCCGGCACAACCCAGCGAGTTGCTCCCCGAAATGCTGGCCAGTGCCGATGTTTTCGTCCTGACGACCAAGCCGGGTGTCGGCAAAGCGTCGTTCCCCAGCCGCATTTACAATTTTCTGCTCGCCGGGCGCCCCGTGGTGGCCAGCATCGATGCCGACTCGGACCCGGCCCGGCTCCTGGACCGTGCGGGCGCCGCCATCGTCACGGAACCGGGCAACGTGGAAGCGTTCTGCGGGGCACTCCAGACTCTTTACCACGATGCCTCAACCCGCGAGCGGCTGGCACGAAAAGGGAGAGAATTCATGGAACAGCATTACGCTTCGGACGCCGTGGTCGATCAGTACGACGAGCTGCTGAAAAGCTTGGCCGCCCGCTGAAGGAGACCCTCGCAAGCTCATGAAGGCTTCGTTACAAACCAAGGCCAGTCTGGCACTCCTGGCCGGGGACCTCGTTTTCCTGACGATCTCCCTGGCTCTCGGTACTTACATCCGCGTGGGCGAGGTGTCGTTCTTCTATGAGGAGAACGGGCTCGCCACGGCCCTCTGCCTCGCGGTGTACCCGCTCAGCCTCTACCTCACCCGGGCCTACGAAGTACAGCCCGAAGCGAGTTCGGCGCAAAACTTGCGCCGCCCACTCCTCGGCTTATTGTTCGCGACGATTGCAACTTCCTTTTTCTTCTATCTCGCTCCGACCTATCGCTTCGCGCGCGGTATTTTTGCCGCCGCCAACCTGTTCTTTGCCCTTTTCCTGATCATCTGGCGCCTCGCGTTCTTCCTGCGCCTGCGCCGCCGCAGTCTGGCCGTCCTCATCATGGGCAATCCCACCGAAGTGGAGACAGCTCGCCAGTTGATTCGCGAATTCTCACCCTCCTCGAAAACATACCTATGGCACCCGGAAAATGATTCACCAGGCGCCTCGGCCAGCCTCGAGTCCAACGGGGCGCCCGCCCCCGCGGAAGAGTTCGATCTCCTCATTCTGGCAGGTGAGTCGCTCGAACCTGCCACGATTCGCAGGGCCGCCGCCTTGCGTCTCGAGGGCGTGAGGGTTTGGAACCTGCCGCGCCTTTGCGCGGAATTCGCGGAGCGCCTCCCCGCGCAGTATCTCGACGAACGCTGGCTGGCCACCGCCGAGGGCTTCCACTCCCTCCACGAACAGAGCTTCCACGTCATCAAGCGACTCGCGGACATCACCCTCGCCTTGGGAGGTCTGATTCTGGCTTCACCCCTCCTGGTCGTGGCGGCAGTCCTCGTTAAACTTCAGGACGGCGGCCCCGTGTTCTACTCCCAGGAAAGGGTCGGCCAGCGCGGCAGAGTCTTCCGGGTTCAGAAGCTACGGACGATGGTCGGCAACGCGGAGGAGGATACCGGTCCGGTGTGGGCCACGCCCGGCGACCCGCGCGTCACCCGCGTGGGGCGCTGGCTGCGCAAGCTGCGTATTGATGAGATCCCACAGGTGTGGAACGTTCTTCTGGGCGAGATGAGCTTCGTCGGCCCTCGTCCGGAGCGGCCGGTGTTCGTCGCGGCCCTCCAGCGCAAGTATGCGGTCTACGCGCTGCGCCACTTGCTTCGACCCGGCATCACGGGTTGGGCGCAGATCCGTTGCCCCTACGCCGCCAGCGAAGAAGACACCCTCCTCAAACTCGAGTACGACCTTTACTACCTTCAGAACGCCTCGCTGCTCTTCGACCTGCGGATCATTTTGAAAACCATTTCCATCGTCTTCTCGGCCTGGGGCGCGCGCTGACCCCCGAGGGAAGGTTATCACCCCAATCACTTGCTGAAAGTGGGCCCGCAGGGTATCATCTGAGCCTTCCTGCACAAGCCGACGCCGAGTGCGACGCGCCGCCAGGGTCGGGCTGTTGCTCAAAAAGAGACATGGTCTATTAAGATATCGTTGATATCATCATTATGAGTCCATCACGGGGGGGACAGCAAAATTGAAAATCTTGGTTTTGGGTGGGGATGGCTATCTGGGCTGGCCGACGGCTATGTATCTGTCCGCACGTAATCATGAGGTTGCGGTCTTGGACAACTTCTCCAAACGCCGCTGGGAGCTGGAACTTAACGTCGAGCCCCTCATCCCCATCCGCACTCTCCAGGACCGGGTGACCGCCTGGGAAGAGGTCTCCGGCCGTCGCCTGCCTTGTTTCATCGGTGACCTGCGCGAGTACGAGTTTGTCCACACCGTCGTGCGGGATTTCCAACCCGAGGCCATCGTCCACTACGGGGAACAACCCTCGGCGCCATTCTCCATGATCGATCAGGGCCACTGCGTGCTGACCCAGATCAACAACATCGCCGGAACCCTGAATGTTCTCTGGGCCATGCGCGAGCACGCCCCCCAAGCCCACCTGGTCAAGCTCGGAACCATGGGAGAGTACGGCACGCCCAACATCGATATCGAAGAGGGCTTCATCGAAATCGAATACAAGGGCCGCAAGGACGTGCTTCCCTACCCGAAACAGCCCGGCTCGTTTTATCACCTCACCAAAGCCCACGACAGTCACAACATTCTTTTCGCCTGCCGCGTCTGGAAACTCCGCTCCACGGACCTCAACCAGGGCGTGGTTTACGGCCTCGCCACCGACGAGTCGCAGATGGACGCGCGCCTTGCCACCAGCTTCCACTACGATGAGGTCTTCGGCACCGCCCTCAACCGCTTCTGCGTGCAAGCTATTGCCGGCATCCCCTTGACCGTTTACGGCAAGGGCGGCCAAACGCGCGGCTTCCTCAACATTTGTGACACGCTGCGCTGTGTGGAACTCTCCATCCTCAACCCGCCGAAGCTGGGTGAGTACCGGGTCTTCAACCAATTCACGGAGATGTTCAACGTCCTCGAGCTTGCCGGGACCGTCAAGCGCGAAGCCGAAAAACTCGGATTCACGGTCACGACTCATCACCTGCCAAACCCCCGGGTGGAGGCGGAACACCACTACTACAATCCTCGCCACCAGAAATTGCTCGACCTGGGCCTCGAGCCGCGCCTGCTTTCCGACGTCCTCGTGGATTCCATGCTCGACGCCATCCGCGCCCACGCCCACCGCATCAAACGCGAGGTCATCCTGCCGCGCGTCCGCTGGGACAGCAGATCTGAGGCCGCGGCCACAGCTTCAGTGTCTGCAAAATAGGCGCCTCGTCCCCCGCGATCGGCCCTATCATGTCTGTATTGCACGGGATGGTCAGGACTTCGACGGTGGCTCTGCAAACGCCTGTGGCGTATGACCTTTGGACAGCCGCCGGCTGCTCATCTCGTGGACCATCTCGACGAGCGCCACGACGTTCTCGTAGGGCGTGTCGGGCAGCAAGCCATGGCCGAGATTGAAGATGTGGCCGGGGCGGCCGGCGGCTTGGTCCAGGATGCGCTCGGCGCGCCCACGGATGAATTCCTGGTCCGCGTAGAGCACGACGGGGTCGAGGTTCCCCTGCACACCCACGCCGTCGCCCAGCCGCCCCCAGGCCTCGTCAAGTTCCACGTGCGAGTCAATCCCCAGGATGTCGCCACCCGCCTCGTGCATGGCTTCCAGCAGCATCGCGGTACCCGTTCCAAAGTGGATAATCGGTGTTCCCGGCATAACCGCCTGCAGCATCATCCGCGTATAAGGCAGGACGTAGTCACGGTAGTCGGCGGGTCCGAGGCACCCGACCCAGGTGTCAAAAACCTGCACGGCCTGCACGCCGGCGTCGATCTGTGCGTTAATGTACTTGCTCAGGCATCGGGCCAGATGCTCCATCAGCGCCCGCCACGCCCCTGCGTCACGGTACATCAGGGCTTTGGTGTGCCGATAGTTTCGGGACCCGCCACCCTCGATGAGGTAGGATGCAAGCGTAAAGGGGCAGGCGGCAAATCCGATCAGCGGAATCCTCGCGTCCAGGTCCGCCCGCGTTCTCCGGATGGCATCATAGAGGTAGGCCAGCGACTGTTCCGGGTGAACGTCGTGCAGGCGATCGACTTCCGCCGGCGCACGCAGGGGGGGCTTGATCACCGGCCCCTCTCCCTGGGTGTATTCCAGATGCAGCCCCAAGGGCTCCACAATCAGGAGCAGGTCGGCAAAAATAATCGCTGCGTCCACGCTCAGTTTCCGCGCCGCCGTAACCGTGACTTCGGAAACCAGGTCCGGACTCTTGCAGAGTTCCAGAAACGGCACCCGGGCACGTAAGTCGCGATATTCTTTCATGTAGCGGCCCGCCTGGCGCATCAGCCAGATCGGTGTGGCATCGACCGGCTCGAGCCGGCACGCTTTCAGGAAGCGCGAGTCATTCCAGGCCGCACGCCCCACATTGCGGCCAGCCTTTGCCGCTTGGTCCGCCCCCGCCCCACCGGCGGTCGGGCGCGCCCGGAGGCCGGCTGACTTCCGGCTTCTGACCCCTGCCTTCTCTTTAAGTATTTCCCTACTGGCGTCACCGCCTGTTGGCTCGCTCATGTTGATCACTTTTCTAGCTGTTATGAAAACAGCTCCCCTCCTCGGCTGAGGAGGGGAATCACCCGGAGCATTTTCACCTTTCGTGACGAGCCGAAGGCTCATGATATCTGTGAAGAAAGGCTCGCCGGGTCCGGCCGCCATCAAGCTCCCGCTAGCTTGATGGTTCTCCCGCGCTGCTTGCCTCGGCGAAAGCAGGGCGCAAAAACACCGCTTCAGAATATGCCTGAAAGAGTGTCAGGCGTCAACGCCCCCCGGGTATCCGGGGGGAGTCTCGCGCCGGACGAGGGGGGGCTTCCTCATTTTTTCAATACCTAATTCAAAAAGCGTGCTAGAATGCGCTGGCTCGCTGATAACTCCGCTGTGTCTCGCATCAGCCACTTGAGCAGAATTGCTCTCCGCTTTTGCGGCCCACGGCATAAGGGTGAGTGGTAAAGATCACCGGCCGTTTGTGTTTCAGAAATTGCTTTTTCAGAAAGTGATTTTGTCAGGATAGAAGGAACAGTTAAGTGGTTGATCGCTGCCGAGAGCTAGGGTTTCATTTCCCGCCAAAGCGGAGACCATGCACATTTTTCACCTGCCAGCCATTCAGGGCGATAGGTGTCGCTCTCTTCCGGAAGGTGAAAACGTGACGCTCGAAGTCCGCAAGGGTCCAAAGCTCTCGAGGCAGACAACTTCGAGCGAATCTATAAGGTGCAGGCGATCCCTGGAGGTCGCCTCTCCATCGGGAGAATCTCATGCCGCAAAAGTTGTTCGTGGGGAATCTTCCCCACGAGGTAACGGATACCGAACTCCAAGAGTTCGTCAGTAATGCGGGTGTTCAGGCAGTGTCCGCCGTAGTCATTCGCGACAAGATGACGGGCCAATCACGGGGCTTCGGATTCGTCGAACTGGCTGATGGCGAGGACATGGAGCGAGCCATCGCTGCTCTCAATGGCCAATCACTGCAAGGCCGCCGTTTGACCGTGAACGAAGCGCGTCCGCCGCGCACCGACTCCGGCGGGGGGGGTGGACGCCCCTTCCGAGGCGGCGGTGGTAGTGGTGGTGGCGGAGGCCGTCCTCATCGCGGCGGCTCCGGCGGCGGCGGTCGTCGCCGAGACTACTAATCCCCAATCTGCCCAGATCGATTGGTGCGTAAACCGGCCCCGACGTCAACGCGTGGCGTCGGGGGTGGAGGGGTGTGCCCCGCAGGGGAGGAGTATTCCCCCGCGGCCGGCGTACCCTTCGGCCGGTTCCCGCCCAGGCTATTCCGATCCCACAAGCCGGCGATAAACATATCGGACCTGTTGTTGGGTCTCACGCAGTTGTGGGGCGAGTGTCTGTTCGTCAGGAATCAGCTTCCAACGGCGCGCCAGAGTTTCTGCCGCCTCCGCGTGGCCCACATGTTCGGGCAATCCATTGGGCGCCTTCCCGGTCACCAGCCGGAGGATATGGTCCACCGACCGCAGGAATCCGGCCCCGGTCGTCAAGACCTCGGCGTCATCGGATGAAATGGCACCAGCCGCGCGCAAGATCCTGATCTGCTCCGCCATGTTGGCTCCCGGCGCGGCCGCGATATGGTGTTGCAGCCGCAGATAGGAAACCGCAAAATCCACATCATAATAGCCACCCGGCGCCGTCTTGGTGTTGCTCCACGGGACCTGAACTTCCCGTTCCAGGCGCCGCCGCATCTGGTGAAGCTCGCCTTCGAAATCACCGTAGGTGGCCAGGCGGTCGAGAATGCCCGCGTAGACCCGACTCGCGGTTTCCTGCCCCAGTTGGGCATTCCCAGCCAAAGGGTGGGCCTTCAGATAAGTGAGGAGTTCCCATACCTGGGCGTTTTCCACGACGTAGGTGCAGAGCGCGTCCACGGTTACGACCAATTCCCCTTCTTGACCCCGCGGCCGCAGGCGTGTATCCACAGCGAACAGAGTGCCGTCACGGGTGTAGCTGGAGAGAATCTCCAAGGTCTTCTCGGCCACTCGCGTCCAGTGTTCCAACTCCTCTCTTCTCACCTCCGACGCCGCCACAAATACCAAGTCGGCGTCTGACGCCAGATCGAACTCATTGAGCCCCAACCGGCCCATTCCCATGACCACGAATGGCCAATCGGCGGTGTCACTGGCAACCCTGGCCGGGCTCACGGCGTTCCGCGCAATCACCAGGGCGCTGGCAATGGAGCGCGTGGCGTTGACAGACCACCGCTTGAGCATCGGAAAGGCGGGGCCGCCGGCCGCCAGGTCCGCAGCTCCCAACTCCAAGACCCGGGCGCGGTAGAGGCGTCGCAGCAGAGCCATTCTCTCGCGCAAATCCAGCCCGGGGGCTGCGGCCCAGGGATGAGCTTCGAGGACGGCGCGGTGCTCCCAACCCATCTCGAGTTGCTCCGTCGGCGGGTCGGGCGGCGCCGGACGGGCAGAATCCAGGACCGCCAGATCTTCGGGATGATGAACCAGGAGTTCCGTCAGGTAGTCGCTCGAGCCGGCCACTTGCAGGGCGCGCTCGAGGCACTCCGGCTTCGCGCGCGCCGGCGCGAAGCGCTCCGACGAACTGGCCAGGGCGGCCAACAGCCGAGTCGCATTCCTGCGCGCGCGCGCCGGCAGTTCGGCGTCGCGCACCAAGCGCGCCACCTCCGGAGCCTGAACTTCCAGAAAGCTCAACAGCGAATCGAGGGACTGGTGTCCGAAGTCAGGCAGCAGGGCAGGAACCGGCTTCAATTCAAAAGCGGTTCCGGGCACGCCCGGGTCGCGGGGATGGATGACGCGCTGGTAGATTTCATCGACGCGCGCGAAGGCCTCGCGGACTTTGCGCAGCAACGTTTCACCCGGCCGGTCGTCCGTCCCCGACTCCACTCCCACCCGGCGTGCCAGCCGATCCAGCGCCCCCGCCTCAGTCGGGAGCCGATGCGTTTGCTGGCCCACCTCCATTTGCACCCGGTGCTCGACCTTGCGAAGGAAATTGTAGGCCGTCGTCAGCGCCGCGTAGTCGCGATCGGAAAGCCAGCCTTTGTCATTCAACTTGCGCAAAGCGAAGAGCGTTCCTCCCGATCGCACCCAGTGGTCCTCGCGGCCGTGCAGGCGCTGCAGGCATTGCACCAGGAACTCGATATCGCGGATGCCGCCCCGATGGCGTTTCACATCAATCGCTTGTCCGCGGCTCTCGCGCAATTTCTTCGAAATCCTCTCACGCGCCCAAAGGATGCTTTCCACCGCCACAAAATCCCCGGGCGAACGGTAAACGTACTCCTCCACGCCGCGCAAGAAATCGCGCGTCAGCTTGGCCTCGCCCGAGGAATGGCGTGCCTTGATGAGCATCTGCAATTCCCAATCCCGGGCGCGGTGTTCGTAGTACTCCCGCGCCGATTTCAAGGAAATCGCCAGGTCCCCCTGGTCACCCTCGGGGCGCAGCCGCAGGTCCACGCGGAACACCTGCCCTTGCGACGTAGCCTGGGTGATCGTGCGCGTTATGGCGCGCGCCAGGTGGACGAAGTACTCCTTGTTGGTGATCGCGGACTCTCGATCACTGCCCCCGGCCGTCTCTCCGTCGTGGGAGTAAAGGAAGAACAGATCGATGTCGGAATTATAGTTCAACTCGTTTCCGCCCAACTTTCCCAACGAGACGATGCTGAAACCGGCGTGCGCGATGCGGCCCTGCGCATCACGGTATTGCGGCTGGCCAAAACGCTTGGCCAGCTCGCGATCGCAGTAAAGGCAGGCATTCGTGAGAATCACATCGGCGAGGGTCGAGAGCTCTCGCGTCGTCTCGCCCAGGGTCGAGGAACCGAGCACGTCGTTCAGCACGATCCGCAGGTAATTCCGCCGCTTGAAGCGCGCCAGGGAGGCGGCCAGCCACGGGTCCGGCTGGGTGGTCGAGAAGCGCGCGAAATCCTGCATCAGGTCTTCTTGGGATTTCAGTTTGGTGAAATTCCGGTCGCGCGCGAACTGCACCGCTAGTTCGGGTTCTGCCATGAGAGTCTCGGCCAGATACCCGCTGTAACCAAAAATGGCAAGGAGATAGGAAAGCGCGGCCGGGTGGCGCGCCAACTCACCCAGAACGTGCGGCGAGGCGCCTTGCGCATAGCGCTCCAACAGGTTCAGAGCCCCGTCCGGGTCCGGCGACTGGGCAAGCAGCGAAGCCAGCGGCGTGAGAAGCGTGGGAGCTAACTGCTGCTCCAGGCGCTCCAGATTGCCGGCAGCCTTGCCTGGGTCATCAAAGAGTATGGCCGCAAACTCCGATCGCATTCGGGTGATTATAACTTGTCTGGGGAAGAAGTTCGTTGTCTGTTGTCAGTCCACCGTGGCTTCCGCGTGGGGGGCACGGCCGGCTGCGAACCCGACGTGGCGCCCCAAGAGTCATGGCCGGCAGAACGCCACGCATGGGCGTCCTGACGGCCAGGAGTTTTCACGAGAGGCCATCACCTCAGAAAGGTGAGTGCGAACCGGGACAACGAGCCCTGGCGGCTGACGCCCTGGTTTCTAGATGTCATAGTACAGCGCGTACATAAGTTGGCTACACGGCATCAGCAACTTACTGATTCTTCGTTCCTGTCAAGCCTCACAAACCCGTCGATTAGGCTCAAAGTATGCCAAAAGTATGCCAAAATTCGAGCCCCAATCGTAATTCAAACTGTACTACGACAATTCGGAATTGCAATCAGAAAATTCGCAATTATGCACTCGACAAGGTGCTGCTGTAGCCGAAGGTGCTCTTATTCCTTGCACGTCCGATTTTCCTGAGGGCGTTTTTCGGGCACAACCCCGTTTGGGTTGTGTGGAAGACTGATATCGCCGAAAACAAAAAAAGATTTGCCTCTTGCCCTTAGTTCTCCAAAGCACGCGGGAGGAGGAACTCAAAACCGCGGCTGAATCCCGAGCGGCAGAATCGGGAGTACCTTCCAGGTGCGCTGGCATGAACAAACCCGCACGGCTGCGGGTTACTTCATTGCTGAAGGACCACTGATTTATTTGCCATTAAGGGCCGCATGAGCGGTGGCATCGATCCCCAGCGTCTGCCCCTTCAGCAGTCCTTTCTCCGCCAGCACCCCCAATACCCAGGTGAACATTTCCCAGTGTGTCTCCACATCGATCAGCCGCCGCGTCCGCGAGATCGTGGAATGATCCGGGGGCGACTCCTCCACCCCCACCCGCAGAAATCGCCGCAAGGCCAGCGAGTCGTTCGCCCGCCATGCCATCCGGCGCTCCGAGTCGATCCCTTCGAAGTAGCCGATCAGCAGCAGTCGGAAGTACACTCCCGGCGCCAGGCTCGGCCGTTCCCGCTTCTCCGCATAGAACCGCTGGCACCGCCCTTCCACGAACTCGTCGAAGCGGCTGTCCTCCAGCCATTGGTTCAAGCGCTGATAGAAAGGATGACTCGCACCCTGGGGCAGCGCCCCGTGCGGCACCCACAGCTCCTCTTGTTGTTCCTGGTCCTTGCGTGTTCCCATCGCCATGCGCGCATTCTACATGTATCGGCCCTCACTTCATCCCCGGAGTGCGGAAATATTATTCCTGCTGCATGGATTTTCACCACGGGCTGCTAGAGGCACAAACACTCCCGATTTACATTGCTGGCGATTTGCCGCCCGGCCAGTACACATCGACCGGGCCCTTGTCGCCGGTAAGCTCGCCCTTCTCCGCGTTCCAGAACACGCGCTGCTTTTCGTGGTAGGAGATATTGGCCATGTGGCACGCCACCGCCGTGCCGCAGCCAAAGTCCACATTTTCGCTCGGCTGCTCACGCGTCTTGATGGCCTCGAACCAGTTGCGCAGGTGATCCTCGGTGCCCTCGGCGGTCTGCCGCATGGATTGCGGCTCACGGTGCGGCTGCTTCTCATAGGTGCCAACATCCGCGGTCGGGTCGTCCTTGTGCGCGGCGATGAACAGATCTTTGGTGTCCTTGGGCCAAGACTCCAGCGGATAGCCAAAGCTCCACTCCTCATCGTAAGGCTTCAACTGCGCGGACTCCTCGGTCAGCACTACCGTACCCTTGTCGCCCATAAAGCGCACAGTCTCACCGCCGTCCCAGTTGCAGACATAACTCGCCATCAACACCACCTGGAAATTGCCGTAGTCGTAAAGCGTGTTGTGGATGTCGGGCACTTCGCGGTCGCCGGTCCACTTGGAGCTGTACGCTACCTCGCAGATGGCGCCGTTTGCGACGGCGCTCAGGGGATACTGGACGTTCATCAAGTAGTGAACACGCGAGAGCAGGTGGACGCCGTTGTCGCCCGTGATGCCCGTGCCGTAGTCCCACCAGTTGCGGAACTGGAAGAAGCGCGCGGCGTCGAAAGGCCGTTTGGGCGCGTTGCCCAGGTAACGCTCCCAGTCCACCGTCTGCGGCGTGGCGTCGGGCGGCACGGGATACTTCCAGGGGTTCACCGGACCGGCCAAATAAATCTGGCACTGCACCATGTAGACCTTGCCAATGTCGCCCGCGTCCAGATGCTGCTTGCCCCAATGCGTGGACTGCATGCTGCGGCTCTGGCTGCCCACCTGCACCACGCGGCCCGTCTCTTTTGACACCTTCACCATTTCCAGCGCTTCGGGAATGGTATGCGTCATGGGCTTTTCGCAGTAAACATCCTTGCCGGCCTTCATGGCCTCGACGGCAATCGGCTTGTGCCAGTGGTCGGAAGTTGCGATCACGACGGCGTCGATATCTTTGCAATCTAACACCTCTCGATACTCGCGGGTCGTCGGAGTATTTGGCTGGATCTCCTGCGCGCGCCGGAAGTGACCATCGTAGAGATCACAGACAACAGCTACGTTGCCTCCGACATTGAGAACATTTTGCATCAACTCCAAGCCGCGTATTCCGGCTCCTACAATGCCCACAGTGACCTTCTCGTTGGGAGAGACGGGGGAACCAAGCGACGGTGCCCCCCAAGTCAAACTCGCGGCTGCAGCGCCTGCCACCGAACGCTCGAAGAACTGGCGCCGGGAAATTTCCTGCTTGGACATAATTCCTCCTTGTTTAACCTGAATCCTGCGTCATGAGTATGAGAAAAATTCAGGGAATCGTTGCTGGGGCCTCGAAGATGGCTATCCTGGCCTTTGTTGTGAACCCTCATTAGAAATGCGGTTTGGCAACAATGGCCCGTGGCCCCCGCGCACTCAACCTGGCATCCATTTTCACCTCGCATTTGCAGCCGATAACTTGCTGACTTCTCCTATGCAAACTCGCTCAGATCGATTCCCTCCAGTTCCGGATCATAGGTCTGGTTGGAAGCCAGCAGTTCGTTCCAGGTCATTTCTCTTCCGTTGTACGCTGCCTGACGCCCCAGGATGGTGCTGAGCGTCAACTCGGCTCCCATGGCCGCTTGGTTGTGAAATTTCCCGCTAGTGATGCTTTCAATGAAGGCCTTTTCTTTCTCCGGGTCGGCGTCCTCGAGCGCGTCGTGGAAAATGCCCGTGGCTTTCTCCGCCGGTGCATCGTTCCCAGCCGCGTAAATGTTGGCGTGTCCCGGCCGCGGCGAGGCCGGCCCCACGCTGCCTTCCCACTCCCAGGGATCGTCGCCGTAAATTCCCACCACGCCCTCGTAGTGCATTTCGGCGACGCCTTTGGCCCCAAACAAACGAATAGCCACATCACTCAAGGCCTTGCCGGCCTGATAGGAATTAAGATTCAGGTGGACGTCATTCGGATAGGTGTAGGTAACGTCGAAGTGGTCCCAGCAATCACCGGGATCCTCCTTCACCCTGCGCCCGCCGGTTCCGAGGGCTTTAAGAGGATGCGTGCCTAGCATCCAGTTGCAGAGATCGATCAGGTGGATGCTCTGGTTGACAATAATGTCGCCGGAAATTACGCGATCCCAGAAGAAAGTGCGGATGCGCCGTTCGAGGGGCGAGGCGATGGGATGCGGCGGATAGAAGACGCCTGTCGAGTGATAATAGGCCGCGCCGCAGGCGATCTTGCCCAGGGCCCCCGCCTGAACGCGGCGCACCAACTCCACATAGGGCGAAGCGTGGCGAACCTGGAAGCCGATGTCGAGGCTGAAACGGTTCTGTACCTTTTCGCCGATGCGCATGACGCGTTCGCACCCGGTCACATCCACGGCCACGGGCTTCTCACAGTAAACGTGCTTTCCGGAGTTGACGACGGTTTCCAGATGCTCGGGATGAAAGATATCGGGAGTGGAGATCTGAATCATGTCGATCTCCGGGCAGTTCGCCAAAGCCTGGTGGGCCCGCGGCCCGCGAAACATCAGCTTGGGGTCGATTCCGGCGTAGCCTTTCTTCTCGGCGACACTGTCAAAGTGCCGCTTGCCCCTGTCCAGCTGATCCTGAAAGAGGTCAGCGAGAGCGACGACTCGTGCCGTGGGGTTGTTCGCAAACGATGTGGCCACGTATGTTCCACGGTTCCCGCAGCCGAGTAATCCCAGCCGTATCGCCGAATTGGCTGCGGTGCCCCGCACGAGCTGCGGCTTGATGATCATTAACCCCGCAGCGCCCGCTGCGCTAAGAAACTGCCGCCTGCCGATTTTCTCGCTCGATCCTTTCATGGTTCTCCCTCCTGGATTTGGTGCGATTTTAAATTGGCAACGTGGGCGGGCTGTGCGAAACATGTGAGGGGTTGCTTGCCTCCCCTGCAATCGCATCACGCTCTCGGAGTTGTCCGACCAAATGATGCAACGTCAAAACCTAATGAGAACCCGGAGATCAAATTCTGATAAATTCCTTTTTGCGATACATCCAATAAAATATTAACCAGACGACGGCAAATGCCGCGCTGGCCTCGACTAATGCTGCCCAACGGCCGATAAGCGGCAACAGATGGCCCACGAAGATGTTGCCCACGTGCCGGAAATCAAAGATTTCGGTAGCAACATAAATCGCAATGGAATTCATGCCGATAACGACAAATCCGAAGGCCCACTTCTTATAGCCGAGCACGTCAATGATCCAGTAAAAGAGCGCCAAGGCCATAAAGCTCAGGCCACCGGAGATCAGCACGTAAGAGCTTGTCCACATCAGCTTGATGACCGGAAACGACAGACTCCAGACGAGTCCCCCCACCAGGCTCACCGCGCCCGCGATCAGCAGGCGATAGATCTTGCTCCGCGGCGTACGGTCGGACATCAGCATCTGCCCCGCCAGCACGCCCAGCAACACTGAGGCACCGAAGCCCAGATAGCTCAGGAACCAGGTATTCTCACCATAATGCAAGTGGCCGAGAACAAGCTGGTCCACGTACGTCGGCAGGTTGCCCTGCGGAGTCAGGATTCCCGCGCCGACCCCTGGCACGGGGATCAGCATCACCATGGCCCAATAGACAAGAAGCAGAGCGGCGACGGTGGCCGCATGCCATTTCGGCTTCACCTTCAAAGCCACGATGGTAGCTACCAAATAACCTGCGGCGAGTCCATGCAGTACGCTGTAACAGGGACGGAATTTGTACCAATCAAACAAGAGGAGATTTCCCTGCGTGATCGTTCCTAGGCAGAACATGACGATGGCTCGCCAGCCGGCGTGGAGGAGCATGGTGCGGTCACTCTCACCCTTGGCCCGCCGTTTCGCCACCGCCAGCGGGATGGCCGCTCCCATGATGAACATAAAGAGTGGCCAGATGAGGTCATAGAAATGCAGGCCCTGCCAGGGGACGTGGTCGAACTGTTCGAGGAACTTGTCGAAGAAGGGGCGCTGGATGACCTTGCCCAGGCCGAGCAGAATCGCGGTGCCGCCGGTAATCCAGAACATATCGAAGCCGCGCAGCGCATCGAGCGAAACCAATCTTTCTGTGCGCGGCGGCGAGGTGGGAACCGCCTCGCTTGCGGGTTCCCGGCGTTCTGTTTCAACTTCCGTGGCTTTCATAGATTCCCCCTGAAGAATGTGACAATCCCGGTGAACTCCCTTTGCCTTCATCGCCGAGTAAAGACCGAACCGCGGCATGGTGCCGCGACTGTGCACGGTAGCGATGTTGACGATGGCTCCGCTCTTCTGATTTTGCATGTGAGGGATCGCGTACTTGTAGCAGAGCCACATGCCACGCAGATCAATCGCGGCCAGCCGGTCGAACTCCTCTTCGCTCGCCTCAGCCACCGGCCGGAGCAAGCCGACTCCGGCACGATTTATCAGAACATCCAGGCGGCCGGGGGCTTCGACGACTTTCTCGACGGCCGAGCGAACCTGAGCGCCCTTACTGACATCGCAAGGCAGGACCGAAGCGCGCGCACCCGCCTTTTCAATGTGGCTCCGGACGATTTCGGCGGCCTGGAGATCGACCTCCAGAATCGCCACGAAAGCTCCCTCGCGCGCCGGGACCCTCGAAATGCCGTGGCCAATCCCCGGCCCTGCACCGCCCGTTACCATCGCGATTTTGCCGTCGAGTCTGCCCACGCCTACTCCCTTCGCTTTCCCACGCTCATACCCATTGCCGTCGGCAGGTTACTTCGTCGGCGCCACGGTCATCAGCCCCAGCGACTCCGCCGGCGGGAGGGGTTTCTTCTGCGCGAGATCGCTCTGCAATTGTTTGAACTGAGCGATCTTATTCTGCCACATCTGCGACTGCCGATTGTAGAGCTGGAGCATGTTGGGAAGCCAGGTGGGAAGGTTCTCGGCCAGCCACAACTCCTGATAGAGTTCGCGAAGCTTGGTGGTGTAATCACGCAGGTCTTCCAGCCGGCCGTTGGTGCTTTGCGCCGCCTCGAGCCCCGAAAACGCCAAAGTCCTGTCGGGGCCGTTCTGGTGCGCCAGAGAGTTGGCGTAGGCTTCGGCCATCTCCTGGAGGTAAATGTACCGCATCCCGAGAGCGTCCAACTTGAGGGCCGACCACTCCAGGCAAGGAATCGTGTCGGCATTCCGGCGCGCCCGCCGGGCGCTGTTCGCAAAGACGGTGTAGGCTCCTTCCGCCATGTGCCGGACTTGCGGTGCGACCGCCAACGCTTTTCTCGCATCTGCCCGGCCTTCCGAAGAAAACGGATCACGCCAGAATAAGTCATCGCCTGTTCCCCCATAGTCTCTGCCGTAAACCTGGCCGAGGTCCGTCTGGCGCAGTATTTCGTTGATGTGGCTGAGTTGCATGATGGCTTCCGCGAAGCGGTGGTCGGTGTTGCGATAAAAAGCCCAATCGTACTTCTGGTCAAAGGCGGCGACGTCTGGAATTCCCGGCTCCCAAGCGGCAGCCGAACCATAGACGATACTCCACCAGTTCAAGTCGTAGAGGGTTTCGCCGTCGTCGATCCAGACGGTGTTGTCCATGCCGATTGCCCCGGCCTTCTTGCCCTCCTCCAGGAAGTGGCCAATGTTGTAAGCCGCCAGCTCGTAATCCGGCATGATCAGGGACCCGCTCCCGACCCAGGTGCACACAATGATCTTCATCCCAGCGTCCATGTAAGGCTTCAGCCATTTTTCATAGTTGGGATGAACGAAATATTCCCAGGTGGCGACAACCATATCCTTGGGAAGGGTCTTGATAAGGTCCGGATACTCCAAAGCAATGTCGCCCCAGAAGATGACTTGCTTGTTGTAATTGCGAACGATGTCATGCACGCGCAGCAGGTTCTCAATGTAAAGCTTTCCCACACCGATTTGCTGCGCGCGGTCGGCGCTCCTGCCGCGCCCCAGGTCCCACGTCTCATCGCAGCCCACGTTATAGAACTGCGTCGGGAAAATCGGGACCATCTGTTCGTACATGCTCTGGACATAGTCGTAGCTCGCCGGCTGCGGCGCAAGGACGTGGCCGTGGGGCGTTTCCGCCAGGTTCGCGTAGTCTTCAAAGCGCAAAAGCTTGTGCTGATGCCCGCAGGAATTCTGTGCGGGGATGATGTCCACATGATAGCGGGCAGCGTAGGCAACGAGTTCTTTCCAATCGTCCTGTTTGAGGGTGTCGCTGAGTACGCCGACCAGCGGCTGGCCGCTCAGTTGAAACGAATCTTCCATATAGAAGGTAAGCTGATTGAGCTTGAATTCCGCGATGGTGCGTACGATATGCTTCAGATAATCGAGCTTGGGGACGGGGCCGCGGGCCATATCGACTTGCGTGCCGCGATACATCATGACCGGCCAGTCACGGATTTGTACTCCCAGGATTTCCGCACTCTGCGCGTCTCCAATCAGGAGTTGGCTGAGCGTCTGGACACCGTAGAAGAGCCCAGCGGCCTCCTTGCCGGCCACCAGCACCCGGCTGGGAGTGACGTCCAGGACGTAACCTTGGTCGCCGATTCCGCTATTGTTGACGCCACGCGCGTCGAGAAGTTTTTTCATGGACGGCTGTTCCAACCTGCCGAGCACGATGGCAGGCGCATTCGCGGCCGGGACAGAGGAAATGATGGCGAAATCCACCTGAGTAACGGTCTTCAGCTCATCGACCAGACTCGCGGCCGCGTTCCGATCCTCCTCCGTGAGGACCGGGAGCAAAACGATTTCGACGTTTGAAGTGATCTTAAAATTCCCCCGCTGCGCCTGCAATTCCCGGGGCTGTGGAATCAACATCGGCTGCTGCGCCAATCCGAGACTTGGCCCGGCGAGGCCGATGAGCAGCAGGCCCGCAACAAGCCGAACGAGGTAACTCGACACGTTGAATGCATGCATGAGGAACCCTCGCTGAGGAAGAATTCATTGACGAGCGATTAGCTTTGCGGCTGCGAGCCCAATTGGCATCCCCGACCTCTCGCAAAAGAGGGCTCACTTGACCTGAGCACGGCGGAGTCTATCGACACCCTCCCAACCTGTCAAGCCAAACCCGTAACAGGACTTTCCCCATTTTTTAGCCTTCCCAAGCCAGCAGGAGTTCCAATTGCCAAGTTTTGGGCGGTGGACCGGATGGTTCGGGGCTGGTTTGAGAAAGAACCTTATGGATGCCATCGGCCAGAGCGTAGAAGCGGAAAGGCGGAATGCCGAAGAAGCGGAAGGAAATGATCAGGAGCCTTTCGCACAAGATTCTCAACTTTAACTTCTGCCCTAAGAAAGTGGCGGCAAAGTAAGCCGCGGCCGTCACCAACACCACCAGGTTTTTCAGCCGTTGATAGCGCAGAACGCGAATATCTTCCAAGTGATAGCTCTGTTTGAGGAAGCGAAAAGTTTCCTCAATTTTCCAGCGGGTCAGATAGATTTGCACGATCCACCATAGCGATTCTGAGTCCCGCGCTCCCTCCAGGTTGGTCAACAGCAGGAGCGGATCTTTCCCGAAACCGGCCACCACCACCAAGAGCATCTTCTCCTCTCGCCCCGGCAGGTGCAGGGGTTCGGCACCGTAGCGGAGCTCATAGACCTTTTCTTTCCCCTCTTCGATCTTGATCACGCGCGCCGCATAACGCAGACGACACCGGCCACCCACCTCCGCCACACTCCCTTGCAGGCGGCGTCGATCGATCACGAAACGTTTACCGGTGGACCGGATCACAAAGCGCTCCCGCCGCGCCAGCAGCGGCTCCAACACCTCCCGGCGGTCTCCGCCTCGATCTAGCACCCAGATCCCTCGCCCTCTCGTATGGCTCCGCACTAAGTCCACGGCCGCCAGAATCTCCGCGTTCTCACTACGGAACTCTTTCGCCTCCGCCGAGTACAGCTTCTGGTACAGCGGCACGATCTCGCTGCTTTTCACCTCCGCCGCCGTGATGTCACACAACCAATAGCCGTCATGCAGTTCGCCGGTGCTGCCGTCCCGCACCTTTGCCAGGTATTCCATCTTCTGGGCGTATTCCTTGCGCAGGTCACTCAGGTCCAGGCACAGCACCGTGTTCGCTTCTACTCGTCGACTCCCCAGCGCTGCCAAGCGCTCGCTCAGGTGGCTTTCCAGTTCCGTCGCCTCCAGATTGCGCGACAGACGGTTCTCCGTCTTGATCAAATCAATCTCTTCTTTCAGGCTGCGCGCGATGTTGCTGAGCTTCACGTCCTGACTGGCCTGCACGCCAAACAACATCTGACCGACGAACTTCTGTAAGGGGCGGCTCAGACCTTCGGTGAGCTGCAAGGAGAACTTCGTGAGCTGGGCTTTCAGTCGGGAACGCAGTCTGTTATCGTGCATCGGGGATGCCTCCCAGGTGGTTTGGATTTCTCGCAAAAACCCTTCTACCACGGAGTTCGTCCCCGTTCACTTGTTAGAAAAAACAACTCCCGCTGGTTCTATTACTTGCCTGAAATCAGACAGAAAAAATGGGGAAAGTCCTGAAACCCGTAACCACGGACCCCTAACAACCCTCGGCTAAACCGGCAGGGGTGATTCGCCGGCTTTTCCGGAAGACTGCGGGTGCCGGCTCTTCCCGAGGAGCAACCCGACCACCATGGCCACACCCGCCAGTGCGAAGGATCCCAATCCTGCATAGCTAGCGGGGACGCGGAAGAGAAAGAAGGCGGCGGCGCCCACCGCCCCTAAGACGGGATTCCCGGTTCTAGGCTTGCCCTGGTAAACCCCTTCTCCGCTCTTTTCATTAGCTTTCCCCTACCGGGTTCAACCGTTGTATGTCTGGGAACTTCAGGCCGTTGGGGATCTGGATCTCGCAAGTAGCGAAGCGGAGTTTACCGGCAAGAGAGGATGCGACATTGGGAGACCTCGGCGATGCGTAGCTACTCAATCCTGAAACTCTCTTGGTCCCTCGTACCGAAGACGGAAGAAAGCGTGGTGAGGCAGTGCGTAGTGGATGCTGATCAATCTAAACCACGGTGCAGTTTCAGGCGTATAGCTCACGTTACCGTATGTCGTCGGTCGGTCGATCCCCGGCTTGGTAGACTCACCTAGGACTTGGAGGGAAATCGTCCGAAACTCCTCATCAATTAGCTGTCTTTCTAGGAGCTCGCCATACAGCGTTGGCCCGCCTTCACAAAGCAGCGTCCGGATGCCATGTTTTTGCCTTAGAAGTTGCGCTGCGGCCGCAAGATCAACCCCCTTGCCGGGACCCACCGAGACAATATTAATCTGATTTGACAGTTTGTTTCGCCTTTGGTCGGCGTGGGCATTGCCCCGTGGAGGTTGTTCGTTGATCATCTTCCTCATTCTGTCAAGCTAGACCAGGGGGACGCGCGCCGTCCAGCCACGAAAATGGGCGGGGGATTCTGTAGTCCACAATACGACAGCAATTGGCGCCTATTGACTCAAAGGGGGGGCCAAACCGACACAGCCGCCATTCTGAATGGCATCACAGTGTTAAAGGTCAAAAAGCAATTTCGACCTGGCTTGCTTTGAGCATCGCCAAGGTCTTATCAGAAATCGTCCACCATGACTCCTGCTTTGAATACCCCATGGTCGTAGAGCGGATCTTTCGCTGCCGGTGCGGCTTTGCTCAACGGCATCGCATCGTCATTCTGAATCAATTCGACGATCAATCCTTGGCCCTCGAGCACCGTGACGGCGGACTTGTCCTTCTTCGGCGTCTCCATCACGACCTTGAGGCCCAGTTTCTCCGAATGGGCGATTGCCTTCAGATCGGCGACCGACAGTGCGAAGAACGCTCCGGAGGCCACCACCACCGCTGGTTTGGCCGTCGATTCAACTGATTGTGCCAGGACTACTCTCAGAAAGGTGAGCATTAGCAACATACAAATAGTT
Organism: uncultured Acidobacteriota bacterium; assembly: GCA_963722555.1. Lineage (GTDB taxonomy): Bacteria > Acidobacteriota > Terriglobia > UBA7540 > UBA7540 > Bog-366. The sequence goes on along the minus strand of CAVRNQ010000007.1, from coordinate 2,168,454 downwards.
TCATAAATCGCTCCCCGATGAAGAAAGCAAATAGGGCGGACTCGCTGCGGCAACTACGCGTGCACCATCTCCTGAACGTTCACCGGCAGCTTCGAGAGTTGCTCGACGCGCGTCCCAAATTTGCCCAGCGTATTTTCCACCACGCAATAGTCGAAGCCGGGAATCACCACGTCGTCCCAGTGATTGCCGATACCGCGCAGCGCAACGTCCAGCATGGTCACAATCCGCGAGCCCAGCGGCGCGTGACTATCCAGTGTGATGGCGCCGAAGAATTCCTGGCATTCGGTATAGCCGGAGTTGTGCGTTCCCGTGTAGGGCTTCAGCAGGGCAAGGTCGATCTGCTTCCCGATGCGCTTCGAAACCTCAGCGGAGTGCCCACCGAAGTAATCCACCAGAGCCTGTTCCTGAAGGCGTGCGGGAAGATTCTCGGCGGCCACTTTCCGGTACCACTGCTCGCCCACTTCGTAACCACCCTCCACGAGCTTGAACCAGTAGCGCTGGTCGGCAGTCACTTTCGAGGGATGATCGACGGCAATCACCGAGCGGCGCACGCACGCCGTCAGCCCGTCACGCTTGGGGGCGACGCCGAGATGCACCCACTCGCCCTCGCCGATGGGACGATTGAGCGCGGGGCCAATGAGCGTGCGGTTGGCTTGGTTGGCGCCCACCATGATTTTGAATCCGTCATCTTCCGAGCCCAGCATGCGTCCTGTCCAGGCGCCCCACGCCGCCACTTCACTCTCCAGGCGGCCGGGGCGCAGCACGGCGAGCATAGCGTGCAGCATCGCATCACCCACGCGCGCGGCATCGGCGATCAGGCGCATCTCCAATTCGCTTTTCTCGTATTTGACGCGGAAATAAAGTTCCTGCGCGTCCACAACACTCTCAGGCCCAAAAAGTTTTTCGAGATAACTCACCACTCCGGCAGGGATCACCTGCCGCGGAGTCAGCAACGCAACATGGTCCACCGGGCCGCCCGCGGCCTGCGCAATCACGTCCTCGAGACGCTCCGCCGCTATGGGATATTTCTCGTCAGCCAACTGAAGCAATTCCACTTTGTGCACGGTGGCGCCCGCACGCCCGGCAAGTTGCTCGGCCACGTAGCCACCCTCCAACCCGGCAACAATGTGAAATCCCGTCGGCCCGACCACGCCCGCCACCTGCTCGATAGACACGTTGATGTTGCCGCCCAAGTAGGGAACGTCGCCACAGTAGTGCTCGTCTGAAAACACAATCCCCACCTTGTGTCCGTGCTGCTGGAGCGCCACGTTTATGTTGTTCACACGAGCCTGGAATTCCTCTTTGGGCACCGACAGCGTTCGGTCGATCGGCGGCGTGTCCTCAACGATGCGCAGGACACGCTCCATGTCCTGTCGATGTTCGGCGCTGGTTGGGTTGACGGGATTCATTCGAGTCTCTCCTTACATGCGGGTCAGGGGTTCTTCCTGAATTCTTGTGTTGGCGCAATTTAAGTCCGCCGACATTCGACCGGTACTTTATACCCAACCCCATGTGCATGCAATGACCCCAAGGGACGATGGGCGAGCGCCAATTCCCCGGACCGCGGCAAGGCGAAATTCGAGGCTGCGCAACTCTACCATTGCGATTCGAGAGAGGAATAATCTGTTCATAGCTGCCTCTGCGTTAGTTGAGATCGTGTACCGCCGCAATTGCAGGAGTCTATATCACTACTCAGGGCTGGAGCTCCTTCGGCTTCACGTTCCAACCTTCTACCTCTACGACTGGCGCGGACTTGCCCAGGTCTTTCGTGTTGTAGGTTGCGGTGACCTGACGACTCACGCCGGGAAGCAGCGAGAAATAGTTGTCCTGCCAAAGAATCGGTAGCACGCCTTCGTCCGTCGGACCGTGGCGGCCGACGCAGCAGCCGGTCCATGCCCGTTCGATCTTCAGCCGGAGGCCGAAGGCGAGCGTCGGACTTGGGTTGCGAAGGGTAACCGTGGTGGAGCTTTGGGCTTCCCCCCGCTGGGACTGGGCCGTAACTTCCAGTTCGACCGGCGGCAAAGTACTCAGGGCCGTGTAATCGGCGAAGGATTTCGTGGGAGTCCAGGTCGAATGATGGGGGTCATCGGGTTCGTCCCGCGATTTCTCCCAGTCGAGCGTTTCGGGCCGGGTCGAAAGCCAATAAAAGTTCCTGCTGATCATGCTGCCCGAGGATTCGAGCGTCAGGTTGACGAAGTAAGTCGAGCTGAGGCCATCCGTCTCCGGCAGGGTGAACACTCGCGTGCTGCTGTCGGGGCCCGCGTCGAGCGTGGCCTCCCGCGAGAACTTCTCCGTCATGTCGAGGTTGTAGACCTTGGCCGTAACTTTGAGACTCGGGTAGGCTTTGTAGTAGGAGTTCACAACCACGACGGAGCGGTCGTCATAGGAATACTGGACGTGGAGGGGCTCGCAGGCGAGCTTGACACCGAAGTAGGAACCGCCGGGGCGAAGGTACCAGTCGTACAGGTGCCAGATCATGCTGGGCCAGGCGTTGTTGAGCATCCACTGAATGACGCCGGTGGAGGTGTACTTGTTGCGGCCGAAGGCTTCCATCATGGCGCGGTGGGCCTCGTAAGCCTGCATCTGGGCCTTGCGCGAATACTCCTCCGCGGAGGTTGAGGGGCCGTAGCGCTTGTTGAGCGCCTCCGTGAATACACTGAGAGTGCTGGACATGCCCCCAGCGTGGTATTCCCAGACGGAGTCAATCGGCCACAGGTGATCGGCCGGCAACATTTGGCGCAGGCTTTCGATGGGCGGGATCGCCGGGCCGGGGCTGGTCTCCGTGTTAAAGCCAAATGCTCCGCCAAAGTTAGCGTCCAGGTACCAGAACGAGGGGGCTACGTATTCGTAGGGACCGGTCATCTTCACGCCGCTGGGGCCGACCGTGGTCGGCTTGGCCGTGGCCGAAGAAACCGAGGGGTTGGGCCACTCCAATTCGTCAAGAATCTTCAAGTACATCTTCTCCACTTTCGGGGGAGGCGGGTTATCGCTGCCGTACAGCCAAGTGAATACGGAAGGGTGTCGCTCCAACCGGCGGATCTGGTCGCGCAGGGATTCGGCGGCGACGGACTCATCTTCGGCATCCCACCTGCCCCATCTCTCCCAATGGTCGCAGCAGCACCAGCCGGGCATCACCAGGATCCCCAACTGGTCGGAGAGGTCGAAGAAGTGATCATCCTCCAGCTTGCCTTCCAGGCGCACGGTGTTGAGGTTCAGGTCGCGGACGTAATTCAGCTGGGCTTCCTGCCGCTCCGGCGAGGAGCGCATCAGCAGGTCCATGCTGTAGCCTGCGCCGCGGATGAGGATGTTCTGGCCATTGATGCGGTACAAACGGTGCCCCTGGCCATCAATTTCGGAGGTCACCTGACGGATGCCGAAGCGAATGTGACTGGAATCCGAGACTTGGCCACCGACCTCGAATTGCAGGTCGAGTGGATAAAGGTTTTGTGATCCAAGCTGTGCCGGCCACCAGAGGCGCGGGTTCGTCAGCCGGAGTTGCGGGAATTTCTCCGGCGTGAAGCGGACGACCTGGGTCTGGCCGGGGCCGAGTCGCACCGGTTGCGCGAACTGAATGTTCTCGATCTTCCCTTTCAGCACGCCTTCGATTGCGCTCCCACTGGCATTCTTCAACTCCGCCCTGACGGTGAGTTGAGCCTGGTCGGTGGAAGGCAGGTTGAGCTTGGTGAGCACCGCGGGGTAGCGCAGCGCGACGGGGCCGGTGGCCGTGATGTGGACGTCGCGCCAAAGGCCCATCTCTTTGTCGGGTGGCATCGGAGCCCAGTCCACCAGGGTAATGGCAAGGTCGTCCGGTTGGGGCGGAAAGACCTCGACAGCGAGCGAATTCTTCTCGCCCGGCCGGGCGGTGGCGGTGACATCGAACTCGAACACCCGCCACGTACCCGCCAGCTTATCGGCGGACGCGATTTGGTGGCCGTTCATCCAGACGTTGGCGCGATAAGTTACGCCGTCAAAACCCAGCCACAGAGTTTTGCCGCGGTAGTCGGCGGGAATCTGAAATTCCGTGCGATACCACCACGAGTGCCGAAACGGGCTGCCTGGCGGCATGGGATAGCTCGAAAAATTCCCATAGATCGGGTACGTCGTGCCGGGAGCGGTGCGCAGGTTCATGCCGACGTACGGGTCGAGGTAGACGTGCTGCTCCACCAAAGCGCTGAACACGGTGGTCGGGACCGTGGCACGATACCACTCGCGCGCCTTGAATCCCGGCGTCGAGATGGCCGCGCCCGTCTCGCGCACTTCGTCGGAAGACTGGATCGCCCAATTCTCCCGCAGCAGTATTCCAGACGCGCCGCTGCCCTGCGACGGGGATGCAGCCCGAACTGTGCCTCCACTCAGGATGAACATGAGGACGAGCAAGAAAGATATTCGGAATCTATTCACTTCTTATCCTCCTGCCGGCTGGCGCCGGCGATGTAGCAACATATTCGCTTTTCCCTTTAACATAGATTGCCGGCATAGGCAAAGACAACTTGCGTGCGGCTGACAGATGGGCTACGCAGCAGCAGAGGTTTCTGATCCTCTGCCGTGAGGCTCAACGGAATGAGCAGCAAGAACAGGCCCAATTTTGAAAAGCGTGCGATGGCGAGTCGGATGGATTTCAGCATGGAGGCACCTCGGTGCAAACATCAAATCTGTGGAGTCGCATTCTTGGCGGAGGAGGCACCCCCGGAAAGAAAAGCTGAGTGATTGTCATCCCGCCATCCAACTAAGTCAAGGCAGAGATCTGCCGGGTGTGGCCTCACATTTCGCCACCTGGCTCGCGTGCCGATTTGTGGACAGCAACTCCGGCGCGGAACGAGGAGGCTTGGCGCGGAAAGGATTTATCCACAATTTCCTTTTTGGCCTCGCAGCCGACATCAGCATACGACAATGGGTGTGTCTTGGAGCCGCTGAGGCTCGTCTTGTTCTCCTCAATGCCTGCCCTGCAGTCCCGAGAGGGTCGCCCTGCTCCTCCCGAGGACCCCGTGGCCAGCAACTGCGGCCCGTTCGCCTGATTCCACCGACACCTTTCCGTCCCCTACTTCCTCGTTGACCGATTTCCCTGCTACCACAGCCTTTGCCTACCCCGCTGGCACTGGCAGCGAGGCGATCCGCCGCACCATGCTTCCAAACAGTCGCCGTGTCAGGTGGCTCTCGGCCAGCAGCAGCCAGTAATAACGGGCGTGCTTGATCAAGCGCCCGCCGGTCTTCACCAGTCGTTGTTGCAGGCTCGTCAACGACCAGTTCCCCACCCGCAGGGGCAGCACCAACCGCCGCCACAGGTTCCTGAGGTTATACGCGATCACACTCAGCCAGAGCCGCACCTCGTTAGGTCGGAACCGATGACAACTGAGCCGCGTCATTTTCACGGCTTGCTTCCCCTCTTTGATCCACTGCTCGGCCGTGCCGCGCTTGTTGTAAAACCGCACCACCGACCGGCTCGGCAGGGTTAGGTTGGTCACGATAAAGCCCACGCGCGGGAACAACTCCCCCGCATGGTACTCCACCTTCGCCACCACCCGCCGGGCCGTCTTCCAACTCTCCGCCTGATAAAGGAAGCCCTTGTACCAAACCACCGGCTTATGACGGGGCCGCCCTACTGGCCTGGTCAACAGCTCCTCAATATCCCGTAGCAGGTTGTCGTTGGCCGGGATGCGGATGGCATAGTTGACGCCGCGTTCCTCCAGCGCCTCATAGATCGCGGGTTTGGCAAAGGCGGCATCGGCCCGAAACACAACCTCTTTGCCCAGCTTCTGTTGTCGCTCGATCTCCGGTAGCAACAGTTCATCCCAGTCGTCGGCGCTATGCACGTTGCCGGGCCGGAGTTTTACCGCCAAGTAGTCACCCTCGCGATTGAACAACAGCAGCGGGTGGTAGCAGGCGGATTCAAAGTGGCCGTTGTAAGCACTCTGTTCCTGCTGACCGTAGACCGGAATCTCCGTGCTATCCAAGTCCAGCACCACACGCTGGGGGGAACCGAGGGCTTCGGCTTGGGCGATCAACTCCCGGTTGAGACGTGCCAGTCCCGCGAAGTTCTCCTCCTCGCCCAGCATCTCGGTCTCGAAGGTCTGCAACCGCGAGGTCTGAGCGGTCCCCCGTTCCCAGACCTTTTCCGAACCGATCAGCCGAAAGGTCGGATCTTGCGAGAGTCGCTCGGCATCGTTCACGTCCTCGTACGCCGCCAAGCGACTGTACACGGACTGCCGCAGCAGGTCGGCAAAGGGGAACTGCGTATTCTTTCCACGGCGGGAATCCGTCAGGTGCTGCTCGATCAATTCTCCGAACCCGAGTCGCTCGTCCAGTTCGCGCACCAGGATCAGGCCGCCGTCGGAGGTGACGCGGGAACCTTGGAAATCGACCTTGAGAGAGGCGTTGAAGGAGAGCTGAAAGGGCTGATATTGTGTTTCACCCATTAGGTATTGACCTCCGGAGCGTCTTCATCGGGTTCAGACCCGCATAAATATTGATGATGATGACGATCCGAAGATTCGGAAATAAATTTCAAATTGGAAATGCGGGCTAAGAGGCCTAAGTCACGGAACCGTCGTATGCGGACCCGCATGTACGGTGGTGTGACAGGGAAAGCGGGCGACCACCTACCTATGTGGATTGATTTCAGGACCGTCAACTAACAGCATTGCTTCTTGAGCTAGCTTTGGCGTTGCGGAGATGCCCATTGCCAGCAAACCCAGCGAATCCATGAATTAGCGACGGTTGATCATCGCGTCGAACTCCTCTCTGCTAAGGGCGGAGTCCGCGGGCGTATGCCGAGAGAACCCGGACATTCTCCGTAGGCGTGTCTCGCGGAACTTCGCATCCCGCCCCGACCACAAAACGCTCCCCAGCCTGGCGATGGCATTCGGCCAGCTCGCGTAGGATGGTGTCGGGGGTTCCATCCCGCAACGTTCGGACGGGGTCTATATTCCCCATGACGACTTGGAGAGGCCCCAACTTCTGTCGGGCCTCAGCGACGGGCGTGAGGTAATCCAAGTCCACGATTTCGCACCCGAGTCGTCCTATGCCATCCAGGATAGCCCGCGTGCTGCCGCAGATGTGCAATCGCACGCGCGCGCCCATAGCATGAATGGCATCGACCATCTTCTTCTCGTAGGGCCAGATCATGGTGTTATAGATCTGCGGACCCACAAGCGAAGCTGCCGCGTCGCCGACGGCGATCAAGTCAGCGCCCGCCTCGATTTCGGCTTTCGCAAAAGCCAGCTCCATCTCCACCACGAAATCGAATAGATCACGAACGAAATCAGGGTCGTCATAGAAGTCCAGCATAAGCCTGTTGATGCCACGAAGATCGGCAGCCTCAGCGCACGGGCCTTCGACCCAAGCCTCAATCAACTTGGAATCCCCCACCCGTTCTTTGAACAGGGCCACAGCTTTAATCCCGTTGTTTATCCGGCCTGGGGAGAGTGGATCAGGAACGCGAAGCGTCGCGAGCCGGCGTTTGTCGGCAAGCAGTCCATTGGATTCGTCCAGTGCGGGCGGTTGATCCGGGAAGTAGATGACGGCCGCCCCGAGATCAGCAGGTTCACAGGCGGAGTCCGTGCAGAAGGTCACGTAATCGAACTCGAATTCTTCCGCGACGCGGATCTGGCCCTCAACTTCGACTCGAAAATCTGTGGCATACTCCAGATACTTCCTGCCGATACGGTCCGAAGCAAACATCATCGTAAGCGGCATGCACGGGAGATGATCCACCGTCTGTCCGTCCAGTAGTGCCAATACGCGCTCGCGGCTATTCATCCGACTCTCCCTCAAATTAATCCCTCGCAGCAGCGTTCAATTTGCCGGAGCCGTACCCGCCTCTGTTCGGCGCATATTGGGTTACTTCGTATGTCCCGCAATACGGAGCTTCGTCAAATATTTCTGAACGGATACTAGACCGACCAAATTTGGATGTGTTGCCAATTCTCGTATCCGTCGGGTCCGAGCGCTAGGTCTTGGGGTTAGCGGCTCGACTGACTACCACGTACGGTTGGTACCAACGACCGATTTTGAATTTTGCAACACTTCCTCCCGCAGATCTCGGCAGAATTGACATGCTTCTGCGAAGGTGAGCGCGAGGAGTCAAGACAGATACTTCACCGTTTGTGCGACGAGTTCGCGGGTGCCATCGTACGCACTTCCATTACCACCCGCCCACTCCATTGAGCAGTAACCGCGGAACCCGCTTTCCTTGAGAATGTTGAAGGTCTTTTGCAGATCAATGGTATAGACTCTGCCATCATCGCCGGTTTGCTGCTGTCTGACATGACAGATACCGAAGGCATGCGCGAACATCGCCTGCACGCCGCGATAGTTGAAGTCGGCATTGCCCGTCGTCATAGAATTGCAGAAGTCGGGTAGAGCACGAAGATAAGGACTGTTAACCTTCTCGATTACCTGGACAAGGAAAAACGGATCTTCGCTTACAAGGTCGTCATTCTCAAGATGCACCACAACATTCTTGCGGGCGGCATAGTCCGTCACCCTGCGAAGAGAGTCCGCTGCCAGCTGAACATCGGGTGAGCCCTGGCGTGGCCGTCCCATGTTCGTTCGAATGCTTGAGCATTCGAGAGCGGTGGCCACATCCAGCCATTTCATTCTTGCTTCGACGGCCGCCCGTCGTGCCGCGGGGTCGGGATCGTAGTAGCTACCTCGCTCGCCAACCGCAAGGTTTGCCACATGGGATCCAGCGCTCTCAATACTCTTGCGAAATTGCTCGAGGGAGCGCGCATCCCTCGACTGCAAATGCGCGTTCCACGGCTCGATGTTGGGCACGCCAAACTTTCGGCGAACATCTGCCGCAAACTCCGCGAGGCTCATGCCAGCGTGTACCTTGCCGTCGTCCCCGGGTCCAGCAATGTATTCGCGAAACGACCAAGTCGAGACAGCAATTCGATCGGAGGCCCGAGAGGGGAATTTGATATTGGGACCCGCGGCACTGCTTCGAGCTGCCGCCGCAATCGGAGGAAACATTTCGAAAAATCCCAACGCCGTCACCGCGGCAGTTGATTGTTGAAGGAAATTCCGTCTCGAAATCTGCGTCATTGTAATTCGACCTCCTGAGGCCGCCCGAAACTCATGCGTTCGCCCTCTTGAAACTTCGCAAAAATACACCACAGTGGCCATCCCGCCACGACGTTATTGGGTTCCCCCGCACTTTCGGTGCAACCGAATCCGAGATCTCATCTGCCTACGGCGGCGGGACGCTTGAGGCGCACTTGGTAGCTGTAGCGGTCCCCTCGCCATAAATGGATGCTAAAAAGCACGGGACATCCGCTCGCATCGGAGGTGGTGTCGCGACATCGCAGGACGGGAGACCCTAAAGGAACATCGAGGTAGCCCGCCAATGCCGGATCTGCGCTGGTCCCTTCGATCACGTGCACGGATTCTTCGGGACGAACACCTGCAGTTTCGAGAAGTTCGTACAAGGATCCGGTGAAGTCCATGCCTGGCCGGAGGCCCACCCAGGTCGGCACGCAATCGATAGTATGAGCCATGGGAGTATCGTCAGCATACCGAATGCGCTCTAGCCGCAAAACCTGACTTTCATCTTCGATCATTAGATTGATGGCAACCTCTTCATCAGGGGGAGCGAACGATGCCTCAATAACTCGGCTGCGGGGAACCATGCCCATGCGTTTCATCTCTTCACTAAAGCTCAGAAGGGTCGGCAATTGAACCGCCAATCTCGGCTTCGCAACGTAAGTGCCCTTCCCGGTGATCCGGGTGACCAGTCCTTCCTCTGCTAGCTCTTCAAGCGCCTTTCTGGCGGTAGCCCGGCTAACCCGGAAGGTTTTTTGGATTTCTTCTTCGGTTCCAAGCAGGTTGCCCGGGCGCATCCCGTGCTCGCGGATCTCGCCCCGCAAGTGCTGAGCGATTTGATAGTAAAGCGGTATAGGGATCTGCCGGTTAATTATCTCGACGCGAATGGCTTCTGCGCTCTTCGACAAGATGTTCATGAAGCAAGTATATACGATTATACGGACTTTCGTCCATGGCTCGAGACGCAATGCCAAGCCACGACAAGTTATACTTGAATCCGGCGTGAATTTCAGTGTTTCTCTTCAAATTTGGCCGAAAACGGGCATTTGTACTCAAAATGTTTGCAGCAGTCGATCAATTTTCAGAAACGCAGCCTGCGCCGCCTCAGCCCTCCAGCGGTATTAGCTTATGAATTCGGTGTAGTATCTGCTCCGCCCACATCGCGATCAGGCGTGAGTTGGCTAACCGCAGAGTAGGTCGGTTTTGCGGGCGGGTCAGTTCACCAGGCAGCCAGAATAGTCGGTGGCGTAACTTACTCAAGGTCAAGCTCTGCCATTCCTCGGGTAAACACAGGCGCTGGAAGATCGCCACTAAGTTGTAGGCCAAGCGAATCACCTCCAGATACAAGGCGTTCGCCTCAAAAGATGACGTCGGAATCTTCCGCAGTGCGAAGTCTTCCCGCAATTCATGGATGCGCGGCTCCATGGCTGCACGACCATCATAGAAATGCCACACTCCGGCAGGCGTCAAGGTGAGATTGGTGACCCATACCCGATAGAAGTAGCGCCCCATCGCAAACAGCGTCGGTTGCGGATCATCTTCCTCGATCGCACAACGCGCCACCACGATGCGACGGGCTTGCCGCCAGCCCTGGGCGCGGAACTCTTCCTTCGCCGCAATCCCAACAGGCATTGGCGGGCGCATAGCGCAGCCCCGGCAGCAGACGCTTGAGCGAGGTCGTCAAACGGGCCACTACAGCGTACTCCGCGCGATGTGCCTCCAGTTTCTCGAACACCGGATCGTAACCGAAGCCGGCATCGGCGCGAAACCGCAGCTCGCGGATTTCGGGCGGCACGTTCACGAAGCTCGTATCCAGTAGAGCGGGGCTGCCCTCCCATGTGCCAGCGTTTCCGGAGCGCAGTTCGGCGTCCCACAGAAAGGAACTGTTGGCCTCCAGACATAGCAACGGGTTGTAGCTGCGCTTGCCCCGGTACCGGGGGTTGTAACCAACCTCGGCGCCGTCCTGCTTTCCGAACACGCTGACCACCGTGCTGTCCAGATCGAAGATGAGACGTGAGCGCCGCTCCGGCCGGTGAATGAATTCTTGCAGCACTCGATCATTGACGCGGTGTAACTGTTCCCAGAGGCGAGTTGGATCTTTCCGTAAGAATCGCCGTAGGGTCTGAGGATCAGGAAAGCCGGGCAGGCCGGTCAAGTACTGAAAGGTGCCGTTGGAACGAAGCAAGGACGCAGTCTCGATGCGATCGAGCCCCAGCACGACGGGGTAGAGCAGGGCCAGGATGGTTTGGGAGAGACTATAGCGGTGGTTCCGTCGGGGATACCTAAGATGTTGTGCTAAGAAGTTGCGAAACTGCAGCACTCTCAAGAATTCATGGAAGAAATAGATACCACCGAAGTGCGTCAGACCCCCATGATTATAGGCGATTCTCACATTTCTTGGCGATCGGCGCATCCCAAGCCTCACCTAACCAAAAGCGATGTAAGGCTTAGAGTACCATAAGAACCTTCTCGCCCGCATTAGAAGGGCCTTGGGGCCCCTTTTTAAACAGCAGAATGCGCCGGATCCAAGTTATAGGCAAAGGGGCACAGGCGAGCTCGGCAGAGGGACTAGGGAAAATCGGTGGCTGAAAGAGAAGCACGGGTCGAGTAATCTTGGTCCATCATGGCCGAGATCGGTAAGCCTCCCGAAATCTGCCAGCTACACTTCATGCTGCGGGAGATCAACCCAGCCGTCTGGCGAACGGTCTTTATCTGCAGCGACAACTCAATCGTCGATCCCCATTACACCCTCCAGATTGCCTTCCATTGGACGGGATTTCATTATCATCGTTTTCTTGATTCACGGCTAAGAGTTCGGTATCGACAGGGCAGGTTGCACGGCATTCACGACCCATGCCAGGAACATGTGTTTGGCGGACTTCCACTTCCGACTCGACGAACCAGATCACAGTCGATGCGGAAGAGGAGGAGGGCCGCTCAACCCTACATTGTACGGCCAATCGAATAATCGTTTTTGGCTTGACAAGTCCATTCGGACTTAGGTATAAAGTCTCCGCAAGCGTCCTCAGCGTTTTGCATATAAGGCATCATACGAGCCGCATGTGTTGCAAAGATTAGAGGACAAAGAGCGACCCGAAACTGGTGACATGGCTGCGAGTTCAGCCGGTGAAGCCGAACACCCGTTCGATGAACCGGTTTTGCGTTCGGACGTCACCCTTCACCCACCGAACCTGTCCCTTCTGAATCTTGTACATCGCCGCGTAGCCTTGAATCGTCCTCCTCGCACAACTGAACTGGCGAAAATGTTGCTTGGCACGGATCCGTTTTTTGGTGGCGCGGTGATCTTGCTCCAGAATGTTGTTCAGGTATTGAACCGGCCGATGACGGCAGCGCTTTCACAGGACTTTTTCCTCCTTGGATTCGTGAATCGCTGCCGGATAACACTTGGCCTTGTCGGTATTAATCACCCGTGGGTGGGGATGAGAGGGGTCTGCCAGCGCCCTGGCAAACAACGCCTGGGCGGCATCGGCCGAACGAAACGCCGACCGGAAGAAATCGATCGTCGCTCCCGCCGAATCTGTCGCTCGATAGAGGTAGAACCAGCGACCCTTGACCCGCACGTGCGTCTCATCGACACGCCAGGATTTGTTGGTGGGCTTCAGGTGAGGTCGGGTTCCTTCCTCCAGTTCCGGCGCACACCGCTGTACCCATCGCCAGACCGTCGTGTGATCGAACTCCAGGCCCCGCTCGACCAGCAGTTCCTGGTCCTCACATTACGAAAGGGAGTATCGAAGATACCAGCGGACAGCATAGAGAATGACCTCGGGTGCAAAATGCCACCCTTTGAAGCTCACCGGTCGCCGGGGTTCAGCCATAATCCCTCAAACGTAACAGAGGATCCCCGACTTCTTGCAACACATCCCGTTCGGGCTAGCACTCGGAGAATCTAGGAGTGTGTCGGAAATAACAGTTTGTCAACGAAGAATCAATAACTTACAGACAGTCAAATCTCGCTAAGTTGTTGATTCTGCGTACAACGAAATCTATCTCCGACAGGCTCCTAGTTACGGGCAAAACAGCATCAGTTCCATTGTTGGACAGGTCAGGAACACATCGGGAGCTGTGGTAACGAGCACGCAACTCCCCCGAGAATGCATAGGAGGCTCACATGAGTGACGAGATCAATCGACGTGATTTCATGAAGCGCGCTGCCTTTTCGACCGCCGGCGCCGGCTTGGCAGTCTCCGGAGTTGGCGCCACGCGGGTGGTGGGTGCCAACGAGAAGATACGGGTGGGTGTAATCGGCACAGGGAGGGAAGGCCGCATCGTCATGGCAGACTTTTTGAAACAACCCGACGCGGAAATTGTAGCCGTGTGCGACGTTTATCGGCCTAATCTTGACAATGGCCTCAGAGACACTGGCGGCAAGGCAAGAGACTACAAGGATTTTCGTGAAGTGCTTGACCGCAAGGACATCGACGCCGTGCTTATCGCCACGCCGGATCATTGGCACGCTTTGCTGACGGTGCTCGCCTGCCGGGCTGGCAAGGACGTTTATGTCGAGAAACCCATTGCGAATACTATTGAGGAAGGCAAGCGGATGGTAGAGGCGGCGCGGAAGTACAATCGCGTTGTACAGGTTGGTACGGAGTGGCGATCGAATGAATACTTCCAGAAGGGCGTGCAGCTTGTTCAGGATGGACTGCTGGGCAAAGTCAGCTACGTCCGCACCTGGAATTACTCCAACATCTATCCCGAGGGCATCGGCAACCCTCCCGACGCTGACCCGCCACCTGGGCTCGATTGGGACATGTGGCTGGGGCCGGCGCCCAAAGTGCCGTATAACTGGAACCGCTTCGGCGTGGGTGATCGCTGGTCCACCTTTCGCTATTTCTGGGACTACGCGGGTGGATGGATGACCGATTGGGGAGTGCACTATATTAACGTCATCCAGTGGGCTATGAAAGTCGACGGCCCGAACGCGGTCGTGGCCTCCGGCGGGAAATGGTATCTTCAGGACAACAGCGAGACTCCAGACACATTACAGGCGACTTTCGAATACCCTGGGTTTCTGGCCACCTACGAGAATCGGCTGTGCAACCGAGGGCAGGTCGATGTACTAGGGGATTGGGGAATGGAGTTTTACGGTACGGACGGAACGTTGGTGCTCAACGAGACGGGCGTTCAGGTTCATCCGGAAAAACGGAGCCTTGGTCAGAAACAGGTGGACCGGACCCCCACCATGGAAATGAAAGGGTTCGAGGAAATCTATGCGGACCATGTCCGCAATTTTCTAGATTGCGTCAAATCGCGCCAGCGGCCCCTGAGTGATATCGAAATTGGCCACCGGGCGACCAACACCTGTCACCTGGGAAATATCGCCTACCGGACCAAAACACGTCTTGTCTGGGATGTGGCGAATCAAAAGTTACTCCAGGGCGGGACGGATGCCCAGAAGCTGCTGGGCGTAGAATACCGCGCCCCCTGGAAGCTGGTCGTGTGAATCTCCCATGCTTTCTGTCCCCGGCGATAAGTTTATGTTCACGGAATATGGACAGAGTAATGATCGTCCTTTCAGACAGAGCGGTTATTCTTGCGTGATTCCTAAGGGATGTGTTGGCAATTCTCGTTTCCGTCGGATCCGAGCGCTAGGTCTTGGCGTTAACAGCTCGACGGACTACCACGGACGGTGGGTACAAACGACCGATTTTGAACTTTGCAACACTTCCTTTTTCACTAGATCAAGGAGGAGATTATGATTCGGATAAGGTTTAGTCCAGATGTCTGCGGCCGAGCTGGCGATGCCATAGTCAAGAGATGTGCCTTGATACTTTGCGTGCTGATTGTTTCAATCCCCATCTCCACCCTCAACGCGCAGTCCTCCCTCAAGCCTTTTCTGGGCCGGTGGGATCTCACCTTGAAAACACCGAAACAAGAACTCCCTTCCTGGATCGAGGTTTCTGAGGAGCAGGGCCAGCCCAAAATCGTCATGGTAGGGATCTCGGATCACGCGACGCCACTAGCGCAGGTCCAAGTGAAAGAAGGAGAGATTGAATTCGTCTCCCCGAAAGGGGAAGAGGGTTTTGCTGAAGACATGACGTTCAAGGGGAAGTTGGTGGGTGGCCAGCTTGTGGGCACTACGACCAGCTCCAGCAGAACTTCCTGGCATTGGATTGGCCGGAGAGCGCCAGCCCTGAAGCGGAAAGGTACGCCGGGATGGGACAAACCTATCACTTTATTCAATGGCAAGGATTTCACCGGCTGGAGGTTTAGTGATCCAAGCCGGTCAGGCAGTTGGAAGGCGGAAGGCGGCACCCTGGTTAGCAATGGAAAGGGTGCAGACATCATCACCACTTCCAAGTTCGAGGATTTCAAATTGCACCTTGAGTTTAACTGTGGCCCCCAATCCAATAGTGGCGTGTATCTGCGGGGCCGTTACGAGGTGCAGATAGAAACCGACTCCGTGCAGGAGCCGCCCAGTCACCATACGGGCGGGGTGTACGGATTCCTTGCCCCCTCGCCGGAGCTGCCGCGCAAGTCCGGAGAATGGCAGATCTTCGATATCACCCTGGTTGGACGAACCGTTACCGTTGTGCAGAATGGTCAAACCGTCATCGAGCACCAGGAGATCCCAGGAATCACGGGAGGTGCTCTCGACAGCCACGAAGAGTTGCCTGGGCCTATCAACCTTCAGGGTAGCGAGGAGGGACGAGTGGCTTTCCGGAACATTGTTATTACGCCCGCGCAGAAATGATTCACGGACGATTTGGACTTGATTGTTTCTCCGGTCACGAGACCGCATTTCGCGTGCCAGTTCTGGCATGCGTCATTCGTCTATACTATGGGGAGGATGTTCCGCTGAATGGATGTGTTGCAAATTCTCGTATCCGCCGGATCCGAGCGCTAGATCTTGGGGTTAACAGCTCGCCTGGCTACCGCGGAGGGTGGGCACAAATGGCCGATTTTGAACTTTGCAACACTTCCGGTTCGTGAATGGAGCTGATCGCGAGACTGCCGATGCGTGTGATTTTCAAGGAAAAGTGGTTTTGGTATTCGATTCTTTGCGTGCTCTGTTGGGGTGGTTGGGCGCTCCTCTCCAAACTTGGCTCGACGGAAATTCCAGCGGAGACTATGCAGTTCCTCTTCACCTTAGGAACTTTACCCGTCGTGCTCGTGCTGTTGGCGATGAGGCGGTTCCATTGTGCCGAAAGCCGGAAAGGGATCTTTCTCGCGACCCTGATGGGTGTGTTATCCGGTGTTGGCGGGCTGGCCCTGTTCGCTGCGTACCGCACGCGGGGAAATACGTCCGTGATCACAACCGCTACGGCCCTCTATCCAATGATTACCGTGGGGCTCGCCGTTCTCTTCTTACGAGAGCGTCTGAACAGGGTGCAGTTCGTCGGACTAGGCTTTGCGGCAGTCGCCATTGTCATCCTTTCTTCTTGAGATGGGGGTTGACTGATGCAGGTTCCGCCCTGGATCTTGTTTGCTGCGATCGTCCTTGTCGCGTGGGGAATTGTGGGGATGCTCCAAAAGCTTTCCACGAATTACCTCTCGGCGGAATCAGCTTTAGTCTGGCTGGTAGTCGGTTTCCTTCTTATGGAGCCTTTCCTTTATCCCGGCAGGAAACTGTTTAGCTACTCCGCGCGAAGCCTGGCTTGGGCATTAGGCTGCGGGCTTTTGAATGCTCTGGGAGCATGGGCAGTGCTGGCAGCAATGAAAAGCGGCGGGAAGGCTTCGATTGTTGCCCCGTTAACGGCGCTTTACCCCTTGGTCGTCGTCCTATCGGCGCCACTTGTTCTCCACGAGTCGATTACACGCGTCCAGGGCGTGGGTGTGTTTTTCGCGCTCGCGGCCGTCGCGCTTCTGTCCGCTTGACGCCGCTGGCGAAGGGAAAGAGCGGCAGCCGATCAGGAACCTCCGTCAAGGAGAGTGCGAGAGAGGGATGTGTTGCAAATTCTGGTATCCGTCGGATCCGAGCGCTTGGTCTTGGGGTTAACAGCTCGCCTGGTACTACGGACGGTGGGTACAATCGACCGATTTTGAATTTTGCAACGCTTCCCAAAATCGAAATATGAGATTTGGGAATCATCCAACTCCGTCCCCTGCCGATCGCTTGTGCATGAAGTATGTCTATAGGTGTCAACAGCTTTGTTTACTGCTGAATTGTCACAGGTATGGCATCACTATTGCAGGATGTGAAATCGTTATTCCAGGTAGGCCCATCGTGCAGTCGCATCTGATCAGAACCAAGTGACCCTAAATGCAAGAGCAGATTAGGGCATGGTCTCACACAGGAGGTTATAAACAGTGAGGAAAACTCTTGCCTTTACTCCTATTCTTGTCTGCTTCCTATCACTTTCCGCTTGGGCTCAGGACACCGCAAATATAGTAGGTACGGTTATGGACTCCAGCGGCGCAGTGATTCCTGGAGCAAAGGTCACGGTTTCCAACCCTACGAAGGGTTTCACCCGTGAGCTAATGTCCAACTCGGCGGGCGATTACGCGGTTTCTGCCGTTCCCATTGGTGACTACGTGGTAACGGCTCAGGCGGCCGGCTTCCAGAAGTTGGTCCGCAGCGGCATTACCCTTAACGTAGGTCAGGTACAGCGCGTTGACCTGCAATTGCAAGTAGGCCAGACCACCCAGGAAGTGACCGTCACCGGCAATCTTCCCCGTGTACAGACGGAGACGGCCGCCATTTCCGACGTGGTGACCGGCAGGCAGATTGACAAGCTGGAGTTGAATGGCCGCAACTTTGTGACTCTGGCTTTGCTGGTTCCTGGCGCCGCACCTGCCAACGGCCTCGACACCACGCACGTCGGTATCGCCGGCAACAACAACATCTCCTTTAACGGCAGCCGTACCCAGTACAACAACTGGGAAATTGACGGCGGCAACGTCACCGATGAGGGTTCGTCCTCCGGGTTCAACACTTATCCGAACCTCGACACGATTGCGGAGTTCCGAATTTCGACCTCCAACTACGGCGCGGATATGGGCAAGCACGCGGGCGCCACGATTGAGGTGGCCACCAAGGCGGGCACCAAGGATTTCCATGGCAACGCTTCTGAGTACAACCGCAACAACGCCGTAGCCTCGTCCCCCTTTTTCGCCAACCGCAGTAACCAGAAGATCCCCTTCCTGAACCAGAACGAGTATGGCTATACCTTCGGCGGACCGTTCTGGATCCCGGGGCACTACAACACCAGCAAGTCCAAGACCTTCTTCTACTGGTCAGAGGACTGGCGGAAGATTCGCAATGCCAACTCCGTCAGCGGCAATGTTGCCACGGCTCGCATGCGCGAAGGCGACTTCACGGAGTGCGACACGGCGTCAGCCAACTACAACAAGGACGCCGCCAGCGGCTGCCAATTGCCGTACTTCTATAAGGATGCGGCAGGTAAGCCGATCACCTATGACACGCTTCCGCAGGTGCAAGCAGCGATCCTGGCAGACCCGACCCTTGGGACCAACACCCAGGCCAGCCTCGCGCAGGCTTTCACCAACGGCAAAGATATCTTAGACGCGCTGATGCCGTTGCCCAACGACCCTCATAACCCGGTGGGCTGGTTCGTATCTTCCGGTTCCGCCACGAACTGGCGGCAGGAACAGATCCGGGTGGACCAGAATATCGGCGACAAGACTCAGATCTTCGTGCGCTGGACTCAGGATGCCTGGAATACCGTGTCAGTTCCGGCGCTGTGGACCTGGGCGAGTTACGACACTATCAAGACCCCGTTCGGCGGGCCGGGCAAGAGCGGCGTTATCCACATCAACCACAGCTTCAAGCCCAACCTCATGAACGAGTTCATCGCCGCCTACACAACGGACCACATCCTGCTCTATAACCAGTCGGCGGATAATGTGGCGGGTTCCATCAACCGTCCTTCCAGCTTCGTGATGAACCACATGTTCTCCGCGAACGATGCCAACCCGCTCATGCCCACGGCCGGAACGTGCGTTGGCGATCCCTTCTGCTGGTATGAGGATGCCGGCAACCACCCCTGGTTCAATTCCAATCCTATCATAACCTGGAAAGACAACCTGGCCTGGACGCACGGCAAACACACCACCAAGATGGGGTTCTACCTGGAGAACTATCGCAAGAACGAGCAGTTCGGTACGGACACCCAGGGGGCCGTGTACTTCGGGGGCGGCTCCATAAGCACCCAGAATGGCTTGATCGACATGTTCACCGGCCGCCTCGGTCAGTATACGGAGGGCACGCAGGTGGTCGCGGGGGTTCCGGTGGGCGGCTACCCCAAGGGTCACTGGCAGATGACCGACCTGGAGCCTTACATCCAGGACGACTGGAAGGTGAACAAGAAGTTGACCCTGAACGTGGGGCTGCGCTACTACCTCTACACGCGCATTCACGACGTGACACGGCCCACCATTGACTCCGGGTTCCTCCCCGCCCAATTCGATCTGAGCAAAGCGGCTCTGATCGACAGCAATGGCAATATGATTCCGGGCTCGGGCGACTACTGGGCCAATTACGGGAACGGCTTGGTGGAATGCGGGGCCAACGGAATTGCCAAGGGCTGTCAATTGAACAACACAGGCAAGAACTTTGCCCCGCGCTTCGGGTTCGCGTGGGACCCGTGGGGTGAGGGCAAGACGGTGGTCCGGGGCGGCTACGGCATCTTCTTCGAGATGGGCAACGGCAACGAAGCCCAGTCCGAAGGCGGCGAGGGCAATCCTCCCGCGGCTCTAGGCCTCAGCGCGTACAATCTGATAGGCTATGGGAGTATCGTGCCAGGCAACTACCCCACCGCCGGCTACACGAACTGGCCATACAGCGAAGGCTGGCCGTACCAGCAGCAGTTCAGCTTCGGCATCCAGCACCAATTCGGCCAGAACGACATTTTGAGCGTGGGCTATGTGGGTGTTTTGGGCCGCAAGTTGGCCCGCGGCATCCAGATTGACAACATCCCGGACGGCATCACCACCATGCAGGTTCCCGTAGAGACTGGCATGTGGGGCTTTACAGGAACGGACAAGACCGGTCTGGGCCTTAACCCCTCCTGCAGCGCGACGGGCCTCTGCAACGTCCAGGATCTCGTCATCAACCAGTTGACTCCAGACGCAGGCGCCGTCAACTTCCTGCCCTACCGGGGCTACAACTCGATAATCACCAAGCAGAACACGGGGAACTCCAGTTACAACAGCCTACAGGTGAACTATCGCCATTCCTTTGGCCATGGGATCACCTTCCAGACTGCCTACACCTGGTCCCACGCCATCGATAACTCCACCAGCACCTATCTCCAGAACTTCCAGATCGACAACACCAACATGGAACGGTGGAAGGCGACCTCCGACAACAACCGCACCCACGTGCTGAATGTGAACTACATCTACGACCTGCCGTTCTTCCGGAACAGCAGCAGCGGCTTTGTGAAGAGCGTTCTGGGCGGCTGGACCATCAGCGGCATCAGCACCTTCTTCACAGGCACGCCGGTCAACTTCGAGTGCGCTCCCCCCAGTGGATTTAGTACTGGGATCAACGGCACGACCAAGTGCAATAGCATCGGACCGGTGAAGATCGCGAAGGGTACCTTCAACGATGCGGATTACGGACCGACCAAGACCTTCTTCAATCAGGGTATGCAGACGAATGTCGTGGCGTCGCAGTTGCTGGCCAACGGTCAGCCGGGCATGTTTGGCTACGAGGGCCGTAACCAGCTAACTAATCCGGGGCGGAACAACACCGACCTGGCACTCCTTAAGGACTTCTCCATGCCTTGGTTTAAGGGCGAACATTCCACCTTGGAGTTCCGGTGGGAAGCGTTCAACGCCTTTAACCATACGCAATGGAGCGGTTACAATGCCGGTTGCGATAACAGCGCCAATCCTGATGGCTCGGCGGCCTGGGGCCGGAGTTGCGCTTACCAGACGATTGGGAGCAAGGTCTATAACAATCACGCCGGCGAAGTCAACGGCACCTGGGATCCCAGAATCGTGCAGTTTGGCTTGAAGTTCCTGTTCTAGACTTGACCTTGGCGGCCGGCCCCGCAAGGGGTTGTCCCCACGGCTTGCATTTCAGACCCTGGCCACCCGTGCGAGCGGGTAGCCAGGGTCTTCTATTTTCCACCGCGCAGAGGGCAGGGGCTCCGGCTCCGCCACCCTTCGCACGGCCTGACCCTGCAGGCGGCCTACACATGGTCTCACGCCATTGACGACTCCACCAGCACCTACACGGAGACTTCGGGTGGGATCAATGATTACAACCTGAGCCGGTGGAAGGCAACCGGCGACGCTAACCGCACCCAGATCGTCCAAATGAGTTACATTTACGCCCTCCCCTTCTTCAGTAAATCTGCGAGCGTTGTCGCGCGACAGGCGCTCGGCGGGTGGCAGGTCACTGGCATTGCCAGTTTCTTCACCGGTGAGCCTGCTGACTTCAACTGCGGGGTCACCGGATACAGCAGCGAACTCGGTGGCTCAGTGCGCTGCGATACGGTCGGCAAGGTGGCGATCGACAAACACACTTACAACGATCCGGTCTACGGCCCCACAGTTTCATGGTGGAATCCGGCCACGGTGGCGCAGCCGTCGTTCAGTGAACTCTCCACCACTTACGGCAACATGGGCCGTAACGTCCTGACGGGTCCCGGCCAGAACAACTGGGACATGGCGCTCATAAAGGATTTCCGCCTCCACGGTGAGCAAACCAAGCTGCAGTTCCGGCTGGAAACCTTCAACACGTTCAACCATACGCAATGGAAGGGCTTCAACACCGGATGTAGCGGGAAGAATGGGTTTGGCCAGACATGCGATTTGAATACCAACACTCCCGGCGAAGTCAATGGAGATTGGGGTCCCCGTAACGTTCAACTGGGCTTGAAGTTTATCTTCTAGTCCGAGGCCAGGGGATCTCTTAACGTTTCAAACCCGGGCGCAGCGAAGGAATTCCCGATTCCCCCGATGCGCCCGTTTTTTCTTCCGGCTCGATGCTCATCAGTCGCGATCTCCAATTTCAAGTGCCCCCTGGCGGCAGAAACCGGCAGTGGGATATGCTCTAGCGGTTGGTTCCTGGAGCGAGGCCAGAGCTGTTTCTATGCTCCAACCATGGCTTGATTCTCGTACACCTACGTGGATGGTAGCGAGAGCGTTGCTGCTGTCTTTGCTTGTCGCCCCGCTGGCGTGGGGGTTGCAGAGTCCCTCTGCCGGGGGCGCCCCAGCCCCCATCCTATCCGGCCAGCATCTGCGCGAGGTGTTCGAACGCGCCCAACGAGCGCTCGCCGCCAAGGATTATCCCAGCGCTGAGAGTGGGTTCAAAGAGTTCCTGAAGCTGGACCCCAATTCCGCTGCGGCTTACACGAACCTGGGCGTGGTCTACCTGCGGACGGAAAGATTTGCACAAGCTATCCGGGCCCTGGAGACGGCCAAGAAGCTCGACCCGCAGATGGTGGGCGTGGACCTGAACCTGGGCATCGCCCACTATCGAATGCAGGACTTCCGGCGAGCCATCCCTTACTTCCAGCGTGTGCTGGCAGCCGATCCCAGCAGCGTTCAGGGGCATTACTTACTGGGCATGTCCCACTTCATGCTCAGAGAATACGCCGCCCAGTTGGCGGCCCTCGAGCCCATCCGCGACCAGGAGCAAGACGATCTCGATTACCTGTACATGCTCGCCATCGCCTATGGCCAACTGAAGCGGAGCAGCGACTCGGTGAGAACCTGCGAGCAATTGGTGCGCGTCGGCGGGGATACGCCCCACTTGCATTTGCTTCTGGGCAAAGTCTATCTCGACACCTACCAGAATGCGAAGGCAGAGGACGAACTGGAGAAGGCCGTGGCTGGCGATCCGGGGCTGCCCTTTGCGTACTACGACCTCGGCGTCCTTTACCAGCGCTTAGGCCAACTCGATAAAGCGGCCGCCGAGTTCGAGAAGGAGATGCAGATCAGCCCCAACGAACCCTGGAGCTACGAGAGCCGGGGTACCCTATGGATTGACGCGGGCAATGCCGATCGAGCCATCCCCCTTTTCCAAAAGGCGCTGAAGCTTAATGTCAAGATGCCGGACTCGTTGGCAGGCCTCGCCAAGGCTTACCTCCGCCAGGGCAACGCCGAGGAGGCCATTTCCTACCTGAAGCGGGCCATCGAACTCGAACCGGGTAACGGCAACTATCACTACCAACTGGGCAGGGCTTTCCTCAAGACCGGCCAGCACGCGGAGGCTCAGAAGGAGTTTGCCCTGCAGCAGAAGTATCAAAGCCAGGCCCGCGAGAAGCAAGCGGAACAGATTTCTGGCAAACTCCCGGCGCCCATGGGGCCCGTGCCCTAAAGTCCGCCCCGCAGTGGTCTGGCCCGTCGCGGTGCGGAATGCGTGTCAAACCCAGGACGTGAAACAGCGCAACCGGGAGTTGATTTTGCCAGCCACCGATTGGAACAGCCCCATTGCCGGGTTTTGCCTGGGCTTAGGGTACTCGGGCGAGAAGCGGCTCCTTTACGCTACGCTTTATGGGGGGAAGATAAACCTCGTTCATCCTGACACCGCAGACATTCTTTGCAAGCTCAAGGCACTGGGAATTGAATATGGAGGCATGGCGCATCCACATGTAAAGGGCGAGGCAATCTACATGCTGACCGGGGTCGGGAATGTTTACGCTCTGAGACACCCGCCGATTCCTTAATCCGCCGACCCGACGTCGTGCGCTGGTTCGCTGACTGTAGCCATTTGACCACCTGAAATTCCACTTTCATCATTTTCTTGAGATTTCTTATCCCCGCTAAATCAGCAACATGCAGCGACAGCCCAAGGCGGCGGAATTTAGCCTTTTGAACCAGGGCCCAAATGCCGCAAGAAGGCAGGGATCAGTTCGCCTGACACGTGCTGGCGTGGTCATTGCAGGGCGTCTTCAGCCACAGCGGTTCCCTGAGCATTCCCGGCTGGCCGCTGACTTCACGGGTGAGGGAGGGTCCGTTGCTAAACGCAAGGCAGCTACTCGCTACTGATGCCAGACTGATAGGAGTCCAGTCCCCTTTCAAAGCGGAGTCGTCCTGCTTTCCGGGAAGCTTGTTTATCATTCCTAATCCGGCTAAGTACCCACTCATAATAGTTCCCAGTGCGTCATCCAGGAGGAATCAGCGTGCGAACGTGGGCACCACATCTACGATTTACCGACTACACGACCCAGTGGCGAAATGGTTCCGCAACACAATGAACGTTTCTTTGGCTATTTGGGCGTGAGCCCTTTTCCCTCTTCACCATGAGCAGATGTTCGCACACCACTACAATCTCGTTTTGTTGGTTGATAGCTTCACGTTCATCAACTCCCTTATTCGGGACGCAGGCCGTCCCCATCCTGAAGCGTGGTTTTAGACCTGATACTAGGGCCTCACTAATCTCCCACCACGCCCCGGCTCGCAACCTCATTTCCCCTTCGAAAGGCTCCGAAAAGACTTGTCGAACGCCTTGTCTTTTGGAATTCCGGAGGTCACATATTCGGATAGATACAAAACGTCGCCGTTCTTCGCATCCACCAACGCCACCCGCGATACGAATGTAGGCTTTCCGGAAGCAGCCATCCCTGCCAAGCCGCCCGTCATGAACGCTTTGCCTTTGGTCTGTTTCGTCCCATCTGAGCGGATGATGACCAGCGCATCGGCGGTCCCCTTGCTGTTCAGAACGGCCACCATGTCGCCCAGCGAAAAGCGGCCCTTCCGGATGTCCTTGGGCTTGCTGTAGAGCTGTGGAGCGATCTCGTCGAATTTTCGTTGCACGTCGGCCACGGCATACTTGAGTTCGTTATTATCCTTCAGGGCTTCTTCAGTAAAAGGGGTTTCCACCGAGAGGCCAGTGTCCTTCAGGGCTGCAGATACACTGGAGGCTAAACCGCCCGCCGCCTCTTCCTCTTCCTTGGCCATCCCCTCCGCGCCCTTCACGCCGCGCTTCGTCAGCTTCACGATGGGCGGCAGCGCCACCAGATTTCGAACGCTGACTTCCTTACCCTTCAGCTTGGGATGCATGAACTCCACTGCCCAGGCCGATGTTGCTGATATCAATAGTCCTGCTATTAACAAGTAACCAAGTGCAGGTTTCATAGAGTTCTCCTCACGGGTGTTTGCCAGGCAAGTCATTACTGGCTCGCGGATCGGCGCAAGATGTCGATGCGCCCCTGGACCCTTTGCCGATCAAGTGCGTTCGGCGCCAGTTCCAGGTACTTCTCATAGGCCTCGAGGGCCTCTTTACCCCTATTGCTCTTCTCATAAAGCTGCCCTAAGCCGAGATACGTCTTGGCGTTTGCCGGGTCGATCGCAATAGCCTTCTGATAGGTTTCCTCGGCCATTCGCTGGTTCTCCTGCCAAGCAGCTTGACCCTCGCCTTGCGTCAACAATTGGCGCTCTTCCTCATCCGAGGTGAATTTCCTTCTCAGACTCTGTTCTTTCTGCTTTCCGTCTTTGCTCAATTCCTGATCGCTCGGCCGAGGCGTCCACGGACCCAGGGAACGGTAAGCGTCCGCCTCGAAGCGGAGATTCTCAGCCGAGTTGGGGTGGAAATCGAGAAGCTTCTGAGCGCGAGCCAGGGCAGTGCGCGGGTGGTGAGAGAGAATCGATAGGTGAATGTCCTCGTGCACCACCTGTTCGGTCAGGCTGAGATATTTCATCCTCCGCGCCGCCAGTACGTCGGTGGGAACCGTGAGGGGAGGCTTGGAAGAAATCAAGCTGGTCATATACGCGATGCGATCGTCCAGTTTGGGGTGATCGTTGTAGTAGATCTTGCCAACGTTTACCTCTTCCGTCTTTTCCAGCAGGCGAAACGTATTCACCAGCTCTTTGGGATCGTAATTGCCCTCCACCAACTTGTTGAACGAGTACATGTCGGCGTCTCGCTCCAGCTCCCGGCTGTACCCGTAGATGGAGGCAATCGCCGCAACTGCCACCATCTCGCCAGCCGCTCTAATCCCTGCGCCCCAGGCATTGCCGCCCGGGGCAACATTGGAGGCGAACGTGGCGATGCTGGCAATGGTGGACTTCTTCCGGTAGTCTCGATTCGCCAGGTACGTATGCCGGTCGGTCACATGGGTCATTTCGTGCGCGAGCACTCCCGCCAATTGGTCCTCGTTATCAAGCAGAGAAACCAGACCTGTGGTGACGTAGATCGATCCGTTGGGAAGGGCAAAGGCATTGGCCATGGGATCGCGAACCACCCGGAATTGCCACATGACCCTTTCCGGCGCTGTTCCGGAAGGCAGCATGGCTCGCCCGACCTGATTGACGTAGGTCTCCATCGCCTCGTCATGATAGACCATGCCCTCCCTCTCCATTTTCTTGTCCAGTGCCTCCACTTGCTCGAGTAAGGAGAGGTCGACCTTCGTAAATTCGAAGTTACTGCCCTTCTCTACCCCCGGCAGCGTGGTGACGCCCAGAGTCGTCATCATCAGGACCAGCAGGACTGGTCGGACCTGGATGGTTCTCATAGCTATCTCCTTCTCGTTTTCTTTTGAGCTTGCGCGCCGGGCCCCAGCGATTTGGCATTGTCGAAATCCGTATTGGCACCAACTTTGTCCCCCAATTGCCATTTGGCGTTGCCGCGATTCTGGTACGCTTCAGACATGTTCGGGTCAAGCCGAATCGCCTCATCGAAATCGGCGACCGCCCGTTTGAACTCAGACGCGCTGTAATAGGCGTATCCGCGCAGGTTGAGAATGACCGGATCGTTGGGTTTCAACTTGATCGCCTGATCGTAGGAATGAATGGCCTCCCGGAACAGGTAAAGCTTCATGTAGACTTTGGCCCTTTCCACGAGCGGGTCCGGCCAATCGGGCCTGAGTTGGATGGCTTCGGAGAAACTCATCGCGGCAGCCTCGAACTTACGTTGCCCAGCCTGGAGTTGGCCGGCAGCGAAGGCCTGCTGAGCCTGTACGGTAGTATCCTGGGCAGGCGCCTTGATGGCACTCGTGGCGCGCGAGTCGTCGATGGAGACCTGCTCGGCTGCAGCGCCATGCAAAGCAACGATGAGTTCGGTCTTGGCGTCGTCGTCATCAGGATTTAACATGATGGCCGCTCGCTGCTCGGAAATGTCTTTCTGCCAATCCTTCTTCTTCCCATACGCGATGCCGAGTAAGCGGTGCGCTTCGGCATCGCCCGGACTCACCTGGATGGCTTTCTGGTAAAGCGCGATGGCGCCATCGATGTCCCCTGTGTCCCTCAGAGAGTTTGCCCCCTTGATGTGCTGCTTGGCTTGCAAGGCAGGATCTGGGGCAGGCGGCTTGGCGGGCTTGGCGTCGCGCAACGCGTCGATTAGAACTTGCTCGGCTCCGGCGCTGGTCAAGGCGTGGAAGTAGTCTTCGGTCGGCCCAAAATCGATGCCGTTTTCGCGCACTAAGTCCGCCACACGCGCGCTGTGCACGGAACCTTTCACAAGCTCCATCACCTGTTCTTTGGTGAGAGGCTTCTTGGTCGTCTGAGGGATTGCGGCCAGTCCCATGGCCGCCAGCAACGCAATCAATATCAGGAGTTTCGACTTCATCACGCTCACCCCTCACAATGAGGCGGTAGGGGTCTACGCGCCTACACCTTGCAACCAGGATTCAGGCCGGCGGGTTGCGCCAAGGGGAAATACGCCTCAAGGGGTCTATGGCCGCCCACGGCTTAGGCCCTGATTTAACGAAGGGCTTGTTGGGACCGGTCTAGGCGGCGTCTGCACGCTCCCACGGCTGAATCTGGATCTTTGCTACGCAGTCGTAAATCCCACAGAGTGCATCCGGAATTAGTTTTTTGGCCTCCTGGCGGTTAGGAGTATACGCCTGTTTGCCTCCAGTTGGGCCCTCCGAGCACACTGTCTTCCCCCAGATGGTCCCACTGGCTCCCAACCGCCCTTTTCCCGGTCCTGAAAGCCTGTCGCCTCGGCATCCCAAACCAGCTTTTTCAGACAACTCGCCGTTCCTGGAGGATAGCGGAATCCTTTTCTTGGGTGCCGCGGCCTCGGCTACCCCGACGGAAGCGGCAGCCCATCGATCCGCCACAGCATACCGGCAAACAGCTGCCGCGCCAGATGACTCTCTGCCAACAACAACCAATAATAGCGGGCATGTTTCACCAGCCTGCCGCCCGTCTTCACCAGCCGCTGCTGGAGACTCGTCAGAGACCAGCTCCCGATCCTCTGCGGCAAAACCAACCGCCGCCAAAGGGTGCCGAGATTATAGGCAATGATGGTCAACCACAAGCGCACCTCGTTAGACTGGAACCGGTGGCAACTCGACCGCGTCATGCTGACGGCCTGGTTTGCCATCCTTGATCAACTTGACGGTTGCGCCTGGAAGACGGCGTACTCGGAAACAATTCACTGGATGTATTACGGCCTACCCGTACTTTGGGCTCGTCGCCGCCAAACATCAAGTCATAAGGACGGTTACGCGACTACACGGCAAAGTCGGCTGTTTGGGATTCGAGGTTCAGCTTCTTTCGCAGTGACTCTGGGCGATATGGGGTGATCCTGAACCGAAGCTGCTTATGGGAAGGGGATTTTACGACAGTTTTCTCGGTTAAGTGTCCATGGCGAGCACGTGTAAATAGCTGCTGGAAAGGGTCACTAGGTGGGCCGCGCTAACGACCCCCCAGCTAATTTGAGTGGCTTCCAGCCTAATAACTCCGGCTTTGCCGGGGGATACTTACTTGGCCGGATTAGTCCATGGGTCAGACTTGGACAAGGTTCTTTGCAGAAACAGGTTCGTGAGGAACAACCAGATGTCCCCTCCCTGAGCTTTTCGCTTGACATAGTTGTGTGGTAGGTATATCAGTCTCACAAGTCTCTCAACCTCTGACAACGCCCGGTCAGGGCACGGGATGCTCTCGCCGGGGGTTCTATATCAGGTGTCGGCGGCGCACACGTTGCAGGCAAGCACCTCCCCCTGATCGGTGAAGCGTTCAACGGCCCAGGGGTTCGAATCCCTTGCGCCGCAACAATCGCGAGTGAGAGGTAGTGCGGCTGTGGCGAAGCCACCATCTTTCAAACGACGCGTTTCCCACCTGCCTCCAACGGGTTCATCATTTGCGCCGTTCTATCGATGCCAACGAGGAAGCCCGGGTGTGAGTCCTGGGCCCCCAATGTCATCTCGGCGGGTCCACCGTCGCGCGGGTGTCTTTTCAGCAAAGTGCGCATTCGCCCTTCGGCAATCCGAGGCTGTTTCCTCAACCGCAGGATAGGAGGATGCATGGGCGTCACACGACGATTGGCGGCGGTCTTTCTCCTGCTGTTCGTAGCAACAAAACTGGGGGGCGGCGACGAACACTCTAGAGGGCCGGCGCCGGATTTCAAGCTGACCGATGACGCGAGCCCCCAGAACCAAGGAGGCCAACGTCCGCCCGAAAATCCCTATGGCGGTGTGGACCCCGCTAAGTTGCCGGATGCCGGGGTGCGGTTTGGAGAAGTGCAGCCTGGGTCAGAGCAACCGAAAGCGCAGGGCTTACCCTCCGGCGTTTCCGGGACGCTGCCGCCTCTCGCGCTCGGGCGGCTGGCAAACGACGGGGATATTTTGTACACCGTCACCCCATTGTCTCAGCCCGGGCTGTACGAAGACCCAGGGCAATTGATGTCTATCCGCTTTCCCCGGGAGTGGCGCGTGGTCCGGGGAATCGAGCATGAATCCGTCGAATACGTGTTCTCCGCGGAGGCAGGCCGGGTGCCGCCTAGCCAGGTTCGAGCGGGCTTGGAAGTCGATCCACTAGTGTTGGGAGTGGTTCAGCGTCGCCAAGGAATTACCGCCCTGGAAGCGCTCAAGCTGATATTGCCTAACATTCTACGCAGGCATCCGGGCATGCGCTTAATTGCCGGCATCTCCAGCACCAAGCTGGGCGGAATCGATGCGGCAACGTGCACCATCGAGGGACCCGACGAAAAGAAGCCGGGTGTGTTTACCCGGTATTTGGTGCTGACAATCAAGGACGGCGTCGTTTTTCAGATCGACGCCTTCGCGCCGAGCGAGGATTATGCCGCTCAGCAGCCGGTGTTCGCGAAGATCCTCAGTGAATCGCGCTTCGGCCGCAGCACTCTGCCGCGCCAGGAAAGATCCTACGAGCCGCGTCAGATCATGGACAAGTACTCAGCGTCGGTTGTCGGCATCGTGGCGACGAGCGACCGAGGTCAGAGTGCCGGCAGCGGTTTCATTATCAGTCGCGACGGCTATGTCCTCACCAATTACCACGTGGCCTACGACCTTGAAACCGGCCAGCCCAATAAATCGCTCACGGTGGAATGGGACCAGAGCCTGAGGAAGCCCCGCGTTCCGGCGCAGATCATCGGCGCCGCCTACAAGGTTAGGAATCCCTCAATACCCACCCTCTATGGGACGGATGTGGCGCTTCTGAAAATCCCGCCGGGCGACTATGAGCCCATACCTCTGAGCCCGCTCTCCGATGTCCACATCGGTGATGGGATTGTCACCATGGGCTTTCCCCAAAAGTGGACGATGGAGGGCATTTCGATTACCAGCACCGTGGGATTGGTGTCGCGGTTCAATCGCAATCCGGAGGGAGAAGTCGAATCCATTTTCACCGACGCGCCGTTCACGCATGGCTCGAGTGGAGGCCCGTCGGTAAGTCTCGTGACCGGCGGCGTCATCGGTTTGAACACGTTTGGGATGCCCATTCAAACCGACCCCAGCCGCGCACGGTTGAATGACCTGGTGAACTACAACGGCATCGTCCCCATCGACTTCGCCATCCGAACGTTCCCACTGCAGACCATCCCGGGGGTGGATCCGCAGGGCGGCAATCTCGACTTTGTCGATAGCTTGGCGCTGACAAAGTACCTGCTGGACATCGGGGCCCTGGGCGCGGCCGAGAGTATCGCCAACCGGGCGGTTTCGCTCCAGCCGCAACAGCCCTTGGGACACATGCGCCTCGGCGACGTCCGAGCCCGTGAAGCCACGGAAGCTCAAGAAAAAGGTGACACGGAACGAGCCGCCACTCTCTTCGATTCCGCGCTCCGGTCTTACGAGCAAGCCTTGGAACGCGACGCTCGTCATGCCGGCACGTTGGCCGCTTACTCCCGGCTGGAATCAGCTCAGGGCCGGCTGAGCGAGGCTGTCGCTCTGGCCTCCCGCGCCGTGGAGAGCAATCCCAAGGACTTCAGCGCCCACCTCTTGCTGGCAAACCTTTACGTGCGCCAGTCGCACTTTTCTGAGGCGTTGGGGGAAGTCCAGAAGGCAAAAGACGTAACGGGCTCCGTGATCGTCGATCCATTTGCCGTAGCGGCTTCCATCTACACGATGGCCAAGGATCCTGAGAACACCCGGAAAGAATGGGCCGAGGCCGCCAGGATCAGCCCCACCTATCTGCCGGCACGCTTGGGTGAGGCGGTCTATTTCGAGGAAGTGAATCAGTTCGACCGCGCCATTCAGGAGTACAACCGCATTCTCGATGATTTTGCGCGCAACCCCGTGGTGCTGGGAAGACTGGGACTCTGCCAGCTGCGCGCGGGCAAGCAAGCGGAAGCCGCGTCGAGCCTCATGTCTTCTTTCCGGCGCTACAAGGATGTGGGCGAACCGCCGGAGGAAAACGTCCTGCTGAACCTGGCGAGCCTTCTCATGCAGCAGGGGAGCGGGGAGGCGATCCCCGTTCTGATCCAGTACCTGGCGCTATATCCCAACCGGCAGCTTGCCGCCGTCCAGAGCCTGAATCTGGGGTCCATCCTTCTACACCTCCAGGAGCCTGCTCCCGGCCTTGCCTACGCTCACGCGCAATTGGCCATGCGACTGAAGCATGACCAGGAGACCGCGTCGCGCGCACAGCAGTTCGCCGCTGTCCCCTTGTCGCTGAACGAGATTGGCACGATTGGCAAGCTCGAGTACCCGCCCAGCCTCGCTTTTGGCCTCATCGCGAACTCAACCTTGGCCGAGCCCGTGAGCGACCAACAGCTCACGCAACTACCCGGGTGGCTCGCCGAGGCGATGCGAAAGTCGCTAGCTCAACATCCCCCCCAGCCTGGTCCCCCGGGTGGGGCCGGCATGTACGGTCCACCGGGGAACATGCCACCAATTGGACCACCTGGCGGAACACCATTCCCGCCACCCGTCGGTGGCCCAACATCCCAAGGTGGTAGCCTTCTGGGCACTTGGATAACGGACGGCATGCTCCAGCAGGGACAGCCCTACCACTGCATGATCATCTTTGGGGACGCCGGCGCGTACGGACTGGGCGTGTGGATCAGCGGCCAACAGGTCGAGAACACCGGCGGGGCGTACCGCGTGGAGAATGGACGGCTCATCCTGCAGCCCGATCGAGCTGCTCCCTTCGACACCAATGTGCAGATGCTCGGTAACCAGATCACTCTGCGCCTTCCGAATTTCGCGAACCCACTCACTTTCTTACGGCAGAACAATCCCCTGGGGGGTCCCCCCCAATAGCTTCGCGAGGTGGCGGCATGAAGATCCTCCTGCTAGTGCTGGCGGTCGCCATGGGCGGGGCAGCCCAAACGCCGCCCGGCGGCGTCGTGGTGCCGCTTCCGCCTACCCCCGCCACCGATGCCGAGATGTTTCTGGGCAAGCTGACGGGAACGGTGGCGGCAGTGACGGGCACGGACATCGAGATCACGGTCCGCGATCCCTACGTACCGCGCGCCGGAGATCGCGTCGACCTTTACCAGCAAGGTCCCGGCAGCCCGCCGTTCGCCGGTTTCTGGAGCGTAACGTACGCGGAAGGGGACATCGTGCGAGCCAAGCTCGAAAAGAACTTCGAGGAACCTGCCCGCGGGATGAGGGCTGTCGTCTTCTCGGGGCTGCCCTGTTGCATGAAGGTGGCCTTCAACCTGGCATTGGGTCTTCCCGAGGACCCGAGAGTCGCCGCGCAGGATCGGCTGAACGGGTTGCTGCGCCTGCGTACCGTCGAA
The DNA here is from genome assembly GCA_963722555.1 of uncultured Acidobacteriota bacterium. Classification (GTDB taxonomy): domain Bacteria; phylum Acidobacteriota; class Terriglobia; order UBA7540; family UBA7540; genus Bog-366. The sequence goes on along the minus strand of CAVRNQ010000007.1, from coordinate 2,135,612 downwards.
GCGCGCGCCACGAGGGCCTTCGAGGAGGCACGGCAATCGCTTGCCACAGGGGACTTTGCCGCCGCGGCGCCGGCCTTGCGGCAGGCGGCGGAACTGAGCCATGAGGGCGCGGCCTACGAATTGTTCCGCATGTACACCGGAGGGAAGCCTGGCGCCCCGGATCGGAATGAGGCGGCGAAGTGGCTGCGCCGCGCGGCGGAACTCGGCAATCTCGAAGCGCAGCGAGACCTAGGGCTGGCCTTCGAAGGGCGGTTTGACCTGCTGGCGAAGGACCCGGAGAAGGCACGGGCATGGCTGCGGAAGGCCGCGGCAGGGGGGTCGCGCGAAGCCTTGGAAGCGCTGAAGGGGCCACCGGAGAAGTGAAGGTCCGGGTAGTAAGGAAGGCAACCATGATCGATTCCAGAATCTTGCAGCGCCGCATTTTTGCCACGCTGATGCTCTGCGCCTGGTGTTCCGGCGGGCCAGGTTTGGCACAGTCATTCGGAACCAACGTCAAGCAGATCGAGCAGGGCGTCCTGGAGAAGATCAACGACAATCGCCGCATCTTCCGTTTGCCGCCGCTCCAGCCGGATGCGACCCTCAGCCAGGTGGCGCGCGCGCACAGCGTGGACATGATGAGCCAGGGGAAGGTAACGCATGAGTCGGCCCTCCCCGGGCAGCGCACCCCGGAGGACCGCTACCAACAGGCGTTTGGCTCGGCCCCACCAAAGCTCACCGAAAACGTCGCCGTCCAGCCCGCGGACTACTCGGCCCCGGGCTTCGTCTTCACCGCCCTGCACGCCCAGCCAGGGACATTCCAGAACCTGGTGGACAAAGAAGCGACTACCGTCGGCGTAGGTGTCGCCGTGGGGCCGGACGGAAGTGTCTGGGCGACGGTGATGTACGCGCGCCCCGCCGGGAGCCGGGCACGGGGAACGACCGCCGAAATCCCGCCTCCGCCTAGCCCGGCCCCGACTCCCGCCCCCCCATCCGAACAGCCAGCGCATCCGGGAACGTCGGGCGAATACACGGGTTCGCTGGCCAAGGAGTTCTTTGCCTTCCTGGATGCCTTCGGGGGATTCCCAGAGATGTACCATATGACCGAAAAGCTCCCAGGAGGCGACGCAGCCGTGCAGGAGCTTCTGGCCTTCGTGAAGGACGCCTTCCAGACGTGGCCGAACTCCCCGGATTCGTGGGCGCAGCCGCTGCAGTACGGTGTGCTCGGGACCCGACTCAAAGAGTTTCACTTCTACCAGGCGGAGCAATACCACACGCCTAAAACCGAGGTTGACAGAAACAACATCATGGATGTCCCCAGGAATGTCCCGTTTTCCCTCATGGAATTGAATCCTACGAAGAAACTCGCGTCGAACTGGGAGGTTCAGGGAGTCCAGAACATGGAATTGGAGGTCACGAAGCCAGGTGGACCGCCGCCAGGCTACGTGTCGGTGGGTTTTAATTTTGACCTCTCCTGTGATCGGGGTGCACCGGACCCCGGCGGCCGGATCGCCGGCGAGTGCAAGTTCAGGTATGAGCATATCTGTGGGGTGGATATTGAGAGCGGCAACCGGAATAACCCGCACTGGACTTCGCGTTTTTCAGGTCACATGGGGCCACTCTACGACAAGTTGGCTTGGTACGCCGTGCCGGAGGACTCCCCGAACTCCGTCTACAGGTTGTATTTCGACAAAAAGCCGGAAACGCAGCTTCGCTCCGATCAGCTAATGACGGATGCGATGCCGCATTTCCCGGTTTTGGTGGCCGTTTTGCGGCCCAAAGGCGCCCCCCCGGTTGCCGAGGTTCGGACCCTGCCCCCTCCGCCGCCAGCAATCACGCCTCCCAAGCCGCCGGCTCCTGTTGCCGTCAGTACCTCACCACAGGATGATGAGGATCGTGCCGCCGACATCCGCTGGCTGGGCACCATCGAAGACCAGTTGAACGACGCCGAGCGGTTGAAAAACCAGGCCCTTTTCAAATTGCAGGAACAGGCGCTGACCATCGCGGAGTGGCAGAAACGCGTCGACCAGCTCAGCAACTGGCTGAAAGACCTGCCCCCGGAGGAAGAGGCAGCCACGTGGCTTGAGGCAGCCCTGCGGAGCGCGATCGATGCTTGGGACAGCGCATGGGGGCCTGCACCTGGCCCCACTGAAAATGTGCGCGCGGTTGTGCGCTCACAAATCGAAGTGCTTCAGCAGAAGATCCGGTTGGCCCGCCAGGAGCAAGGCGATGAGATCCAGGAGATTCTGGAAACGTACTACGGGGGCATCGTGGACCAGTTACGCGAACGCGGTCCGCAGTGCAGGTTGCCGGAGGCGCGTGCGGGCGCGGCGCAAGCAGTCAAAGACGTGAACCAACTCATCTCCTACAGCAAGGCCGAGCTGTACCTGGCGGCCAACTGGGGCAAGGAGTTCCAGGACGCGGCGCGGGCGAGCATCGCGGAGGGCCGCTATGTGCCCGAGACACACTTTCTACAGGCCACGTGGGCAGCTTCCCATGGGAATCCCCGGTTGGCGCTGGAGGCGTTCCGGCTGGTGGAGGAAGAGACGGCCAACCCAGGGGAGACGCCGTTGGCGGGCGCGCAGGCCCGGCAACTCGGGGTCCACAGCAACAGCCTGCACGATCGGGCGCGTGCCATGGTGTGGATCCTGGAAGACGCCTATCTAAAAGGGATCGCCGCCAAGGCGGCGGGCGAGGCGCAGCAGGTTCGGGCGGAGATCGAGGAGCGCCTGCAAAAAGCCGGAGACGACAGCAGCATCGTCGGCAACGCGCTGACGTACCTGAAGATGGGGGAGGTGAGCAGCCTCAGTGCCATCACCGGCCGGGAAGACGCCCTGGAAGGCTTGGCGAGCGCCTACCAAAACAACGTGGCGGCGCAGGAATACGGGCTGTTGCTCATGCAGAGCCTGCATGAACGGGGAGTGAGCCTGGACTCCCTGCGCGGCATGAGCAACCAGGAATTCCTCGACCTGATCCATGGCCAGTATCGGGAGGCGGGCCAGAGGGTGACCGTGGCAGAGGCGGTGCACATGCGGGCCGCCATCCTCGCGGCGCTTTCCAATCCGGACGTAAGCCGGATGGTGTCGGGATCGAAGCAAATGCTGCGCGTGGACACGGGGGCGGACTATTTTGATCACGATCCCTACGCCCAGACGGGGCTCGAATGGTGGGGGGACGTCATAAATCTCTCTAACGTAGTTACGTTCCTGGCGCCCGTAACCGACTTCTCGATCGTCGGCAAGGTGTTGGGAAGGATGGGACGGGCCGTGCTGGGCGATGCGCGCGCCGCCGGCGCCGCGATCGATTCGGTCACCGAGACAGCGGTGGTCTGGGAAGGCGCCAGCAAGCTGCCCGCGCTGTTTGCGGAGACCAAGACGGGTCAGATGATGCTCAACGAGTTCTCGCGGTTCTTTGCCGACAGCACGTGGCTGAAGGACCGCGCCCTGGAGATGTCGCTGGCTCTGATCGGCGGCAAGGCGGCGGAGGGAGTGGGTGGCACGATCGGCGTCCTGATGGGGTCGGACGGCAAGGCGGAGGCGGAGGCCGGAGCGCTGTTGGGGTCAATGTTCATGGGGATGGCCGCCGGGAACGCCGAAGAGATGAAGGGTTTGATGACAACCCACGGTATCACCTCCGAACAGGTGCAGCGGTTGGTAGCGGCGGAGGAACGAGCAGCCAAGGAGTCGGCGGAACTGGCGGAAGCGGCGAGCCGGCATTCCACCGCGATCCGGGAAGTGCTTCCGGTATCCCCTGGGGAGCCCATCAGCGCACAAGCGAAGCTCCTGGCGGGAACGACGAAGCAGGGAATCGAGCGGGAATTGGATGAAGCGATCCGCGATATCGAGCTTGCGAATCGCATGCTCCGGGACAAGAAGGCAGTCGCGATCGATGCGGCTATGTTCCGGAAGCTGGACGAGCTGAAGATCGCCTATGAAGGTGCGGCGGCGGCCGAAGGAGGGGAGGTGGCGTCGGCCCGCGCTTTCCTCGACATGCTCGACCGGCGGGCCAGGAATTTCGCGGCCAAGACCGTGGTACCAGGCGGTGCGTCCGAGGCCGCTGAGGTCGCCGCTGCCCTCCCACCCGCAGGCCCGCGGCCGGGCGCGATGGGCGGGAGCTCACCGGCGGGGACTTCCCGGCTGGCAGGAGTGGCGTCGTTCCGCGGCAACCCGGCTACGGTGGACCTGGATCGGTTAGTGATGGACGTGGACAAATTCCCACAAGCCCTTGCCGACTACGAAAGACGTTTGGCGGTGCTGCGGCAGTTGGGCGCCGGAGAGATTGTGGAGGCAGCCCACCTTCCCGAGAACGTCGCCTCCCTGCAAAAGACAGCGGAGCTGAAATCGATCGTAGGTGGCTGGGAGAAACGGGCGGCGGCATTGGAGCATGAAAGGCCGGTGACGCCTCAAGAGGTGGCGCACCTCGAAGTCGCTAGCCGCCCTGCGGACGGACGCCTAAAACTGCAGTTGATTGCCGGAAGCGAGTTCAAGAACGAATACGAGCAAGAACTGGTGAGTAAACTTACCAGCCATCCCGAGAGAGGGGCCGCGTCCAGCACGCCAAAGGCACCTTCGTATCACAAGCCCTATTGGGTGTTGGAAGACCGTGGCGGCGAATGGGTGCGAGTGGGCGTCTTCAAGCCAGGGAGAGTTGAGTTTAAAGGGCTCGACGTACAAGCCGAAACGCTGTTCGAGGACGTCAAGAGGGCAATCGGCCCCGTTAAGACGGCGGCTGGGCGCGAGATCCGGCTCGGCGTGGCCGCCTGCGCTCCCGCGAAGATGTACGTCGGCGAGACGCTGACCAACGGCGCCTTCATCCGTTTCACGGAGGGAGCAGAGGTGGGAGCTCTGGGAATGGCCGGTGGGCCGCTCGTCAAAGAGCAAATCGCCGGGGACAAAGTCATTTCCGCCGTCTTCGCAGACCCGGACCGGCACGCGGATAACTACCTGATTGCGGGGTTGGGGGATGTGACGGACTTTGACCACGCGCTCGCCGACTTCGACGGGCATTTCTTCGAGCAGGAGTACGGCTCGCCCTCGGATCGCGAACTTCTCAAAAACTACATGAAGAGACCCATCCTGGCGTGGAGGCAGAGAAGCCCGGTCGTCAGGGCTCTCGACGAACATATCACCATTGAGGACATGCAGCCCTGGATCGATGCACTGAGGCCCTTTCTCAAGGACGAGAACAGTGTCCGCGAGTTTCTGAAGACGAGAACCCGAATCCCGGAGGGCGAAGTGTTCGAAAGAGTCGTGAAACTCGCCCCGAAGCGCTACGCAGTGCTCGAAGAGACGCTGCGCGAATGCTTCGGCAGCAAAAAGGATCTAAAACCACTTCCGATGACGCTCGAAGAAACCAAAACGCCAAGCGGGGTTTCCGGCGGCGCCGACGGCCTGAAGCCGATTCCGATGGCGCGGGCAATGCCGCGGCGAGCGTTAGCGCCGCAGACGGGGGCCCGTTTCAGGGTGGAGGGCTTGGCGATGGCGGCGTGAGCCGGGAGGGTCGATAGATGGCAGACTTACGATCCAAAGTGCAAATCTGAGAATGGCAAGCCCCTAACCGTCGCCTTCGGGTCAGGCCGGCGGCTACCCAGCACTTCCCGGGCGCTCTGCATAGCCTTATCGTAACGGTCAGTCGCTTCTTCCCCGCGATCGGTGGAATTGGTGCCCGTAGGTAGTTCTTCAGACTGGTGTCGGAGATCTAACGGAGAGAACACCGCCTCATTTCCGTGCAATGAGTGCGTCAGTTCCAAAACCCGGCCAATAGCGAGATCTTCCGGCGAGGAGTGGCGGCCCTTGCCACCAGCCTTGGTGAATAGAAGGGACACCGTCCCGGCTGCACTTGCGTTGCATTACTGCAAGCAACCCCCAATGTCGTGTGCCGTGCCACAATTCTGGCGCCCGTGCCCGGGTCGCAACGCACACCGAAACAACCCACTTGGCCGTATTACGGCCTACCCGTACTTTGGGCTCGTCACCGCCAAACATCAGGTCATAAGGACGGTTAGGCGACTAACCGTCAAGTGGCTGCATGTTGCGGCCAATTGTTTCCGAGTGCGCGACAATACAGGAGTTGAGCGAAATCGCTCTACCTTACGCCGTTACTCGCGATACATCCGAGTGCGTGCTATGCCACCACAAACCTCCTCGAACGGGACAATAAGGATCTGGGGACGGTCAGTATCCTGACATCCCTAGTCAGCGGAGATAGGACGGCAGCAAGGTCAGAGGCCGGACGGGGATTTGTCTGACCCGCCATCCCTTTCCGGGTATAGAATCCTGCCAGAGCAGCTCACAGCTGTGATTTAGAGAGTCCGGGAAGTTAACATGACCTCTCAAGTACGAACCTGAGGACCCGGGAAGAGGGCAGGCGAGCGGATGCCTTGGCGCGGACCTCGAGCGGATACGCGGCTTGTCCTGGCTATCCGTCGGCTTGTCCCTCCCATCCGCTCCGCGGGTCAGGAGGCAACATGACTGAATTCTCAAAGCGAGCCTTGTTCTGGGCTCCGCGTGCGTTGTCGATCGGGTTTGTCGCTTTTCTAAGCCTGTTTTCTATGGATGTCTTTGGCGAGGGGTACGGCTTCTGGAAGACCCTTCTCGCGCTGGTCATGCATCTGATTCCGGTCTTCGTTCTCATCGCCGCCCTGGTTTTGGCGTGGCGGTGGGAGTGGATCGGCGCGGCGCTCTATGGCGCCGCTGGAACGCTGCACGTCTGGTGGGTTCTCACCACCTCCCGCCCACTCACCCCAATGGTGAAGCTGAACTGGATCATCACCATCGCAGGGCCCGCCTTTGTCATCGCCACGCTGTTTCTGGTCAACTGGTTGAAACACGGGGAACTTCGGGCCAAGCCATAGGCGGGCCCGGCCGCCTCAGGCGCCGAGGTACTTTGCATACAGGCTTCGCGTCGTGGCGGTGTCCATGGTTCCCCTTATGATCGCCCGGCCGTGGGGGAAGATGGTTTCCGGACTTGGACTCGTCCAGGGACGCGCCCATTAGGCTCAAGCAGAAAGTAGAACGCGGTAAAGTTGGGGTCAAAACGGGAAAGGGATTCTGCGATTGGACTCCGGCGTCCTCTGGAGCCCGGAATCGAGAGATTGCACAAGCTCTCATCAAGATCGCACAGTTCTCAACGATCGGTTGAGCCGGGGTCTTCGGGGCAACAACCCGGTTCGAGTGCAAATCCCGGGTTTTGGAGACTTCGCCCATGCCGGCCGCGTCGAGCTTTTCAACGATTCAATAATCAGCCGCATGTTGCCGATCATGGCTCCAGGTTCATTTTCCGCAGCAGAGCTTGGAAGGCCGGGTGAGAAAGCAAGGGATCCTTCACACGGACGTCGGCTATCCGGACAAGTGGCCCTGAGTCAAGCGCCCAAGACACGGCGTTCGAGGAAATAGCTCCTGCCTTGTCGCCCAGCGTTTATCTACGAATCCACAGAGGCAATCCGAAGTTCTGGCCGGGTGACGGCGTACTCGGAGAGCGCCGGGATAAACCGGCATGTTGTAGGGGATGAAAGAGCCCTACAGGAAAGGAAAGCAGCGAATCCATCCTGGCCTCGAGTCTTGCAGGTGACATCGCGAGATATCGCTTGAAGCGTAAACAGAGGTATCGGTGGGCCGGGCTATTGAGCTTCGAAAAGCCGTTGGAACAGGATGCCGACTCCGTTCCGAAGGGAGGAAGGCAACACGACAACCACGCTAACCGCGAGTGGATTGTCCGGTCCTGCGTAGTCTAAGAACCCGCGCACGCTGAGAAACAACATGCACGAGAACCGGGATATCTCCTGCACGTCTTGGCCAACCGAGCAAGACCGGTCCGCGAAGGCCATAAACCGAACTGCGGACATGAACGTGCGGGAGAAGTCGGACTGTGCCGCAGTACCAGTGAACCAGCCGAACAACGAAGGGCAGCCTTCCGCGGAGGCCGGGGAGGGAAGGGCGCAGACTGAGGAGAACATCGTTCGATCTCACATGCGGCCGACACAGAGCGGGAAACGCATGTCCCCGGGATTGCACGGTGTGCGGCAAGCAGCAAAAGAAAGGAAGCAGGAGCGGTTCACCGCTCTGCTCCACCATCTGAGCGTCGGATTACTCCGCGACAGCTTCTACGCCCTTCAGCGTCAAGCTTCTCCCGGAATAGATGGCGTGACATGGCAGGAGTATGAAACCGGACTGGAGGATCGACTTGTCGATCTGCACAGTCGGGTGCACCGTGGAGCGTATCGAGCCCAACCCTCACGACGAGTCTATATACCGAAGGCCGACGGGCGGCAACGTCCGTTGGGCATTGCTGCTCTGGAGGACAAAATCGTTCAACAGGCGGTGGTGACGATCCTCAACCAGATATATGAGGTCGACTTCAAAGGCTTTTCTTACGGTTTTCGGCCCGGTCGCGGCCCGCACCAAGCGTTGGACGCGCTGGTGGCGGGCATCCAATGGAAGCGAGTGAACTGGGTGCTCGATGCGGACATTCGAGGTTTCTTTGACAACATGAACCACGAATGGACGATGAAGTTTGTTGAGCACCGCGTGGCCGATCGCCGGATACTCCGCCTGATCCAGAAATGGTTGAAGGCTGGAGTTTCCGAAGCTGGTCAGTGGTCGGAGACAAAGGTGGGTACGCCGCAGGGAGCAGTCGTTTCACCGCTGCTCGCCAACGTATACCTGCACTACGTGTTCGACCTATGGGTGGAGGTCTGGCGCAAGAAAGTCGCGAACGGCGATGTGATTGTCGTCCGCTACGCCGATGATCTTGTGGTGGGCTTTCAATACCGGACGGACGCCGAGCGGTTCCTGCAAGAGTTTCGGGAGCGGCTGGCAAAGTTCGGTTTGGAATTACATGCGGACAAGACACGACTGATTGAATTCGGGCGGTTTGCCGCTCGAGACCGGAAGTACCGTGGGGACGGAAAACCAGAAACCTTTACGTTCTTGGGTTTCACTCACTTCTGTGGGCAGCTCAACAGCAGCCGAGCCTTCATCGTTTGGCGGATTACGGCGAAGAAGCGGATGGTCGCGAAGCTCAAAGCCATTAAGGCTGAGCTTCAACGCCGGAAGCATCATCGCACGACCGATGTCGGTGCATGGGTTCGCAAAGTTGCGCTGGGATACTACCAATACCATGGCGTTCCTGGTAATTCGACTCAGTTGCGCATCTTTAGTCGTCGCGTTGGCAGGCTGTGGCGGAGCGTTTTAGTCCGTCGCAGTCAACGCGCACCGGTGCGATGGGGTCGTCTCACCCCTCTCTTGAAGCGGTGGATTCCCCCACCCCGAATTCTGCATCCTTATCCTGATGCCCGCTTCGCCGCCACTCATCCACGGTAAGAGCCGTATGCGTAAACGCGCTTGTACGGATCTGTGCGGGGGGCGATCAGCGATGGTCGTCCCTACCGCGACAACAATTCACTTGGACGTAAAACGGCCTATCCGTACAAGTGGCCGCCTGGATTCGTCAGCCTTCGGTTCCTCACGGGTTGCACCTTTTCTGGACGCATGGTCGATTCGGAAAGTACTCTCCAATTGTCCGCCGAGGACTTTATCCACTCGCCTTACTGCAAGCTGCTGCCCCTCAACTAATTCCGGCGCTTTTTGGGATTCGGCCTGAAAAGTTGGCTTCTTGGAAAGTGGCCACTAGCCGGGATAGACGTCTGTGTAACGTCCTAGGGTAGAGGGAAGTCGCTCAACTCACGGGTTGCCCCACGCACGGAAAATATGGCTAGGTCGGGTCTCAGATTCAGCGCGCAGCCACATGCATGTATTGCCGGGTGGAGATTTAATCCAAGGCTTCTGAGACTCGGCCCGGCGGGCAACCCACGGATTACAGGCGTTGATCTGACTCCCTCTGCGGCTGAAGATGATGCTTTCACACCTTCTGAGGCATTACCTACCAAGCAGAATATCAGGACTTTCCCCATTTTTTCTGTCTGATTTCAGGCAAGTAATAGAACCAGCGGGAGTTGTTTTTTCTAACAAGTGAACGGGGACGAACTCCGTGGTAGAAGGGTTTTTGCGAGAAATCCAAACCACCTGGGAGGCATCCCCGATGCACGATAACAGACTGCGTTCCCGACTGAAAGCCCAGCTCACGAAGTTCTCCTTGCAGCTCACCGAAGGTCTGAGCCGCCCCTTACAGAAGTTCGTCGGTCAGATGTTGTTTGGCGTGCAGGCCAGTCAGGACGTGAAGCTCAGCAACATCGCGCGCAGCCTGAAAGAAGAGATTGATTTGATCAAGACGGAGAACCGTCTGTCGCGCAATCTGGAGGCGACGGAACTGGAAAGCCACCTGAGCGAGCGCTTGGCAGCGCTGGGGAGTCAACGAGTAGAAGCGAACACGGTGCTGTGCCTGGACCTGAGTGACCTGCGCAAGGAATACGCCCAGAAGATGGAATACCTGGCAAAGGTGCGGGACGGCAGCACCGGCGAACTGCATGACGGCTATTGGTTGTGTGACATCACGGCGGCGGAGGTGAAAAGCAGCGAGATCGTGCCGCTGTACCAGAAGCTGTACTCGGCGGAGGCGAAAGAGTTCCGTAGTGAGAACGCGGAGATTCTGGCGGCCGTGGACTTAGTGCGGAGCCATACGAGAGGGCGAGGGATCTGGGTGCTAGATCGAGGCGGAGACCGCCGGGAGGTGTTGGAGCCGCTGCTGGCGCGGCGGGAGCGCTTTGTGATCCGGTCCACCGGTAAACGTTTCGTGATCGATCGACGCCGCCTGCAAGGGAGTGTGGCGGAGGTGGGTGGCCGGTGTCGTCTGCGTTATGCGGCGCGCGTGATCAAGATCGAAGAGGGGAAAGAAAAGGTCTATGAGCTCCGCTACGGTGCCGAACCCCTGCACCTGCCGGGGCGAGAGGAGAAGATGCTCTTGGTGGTGGTGGCCGGTTTCGGGAAAGATCCGCTCCTGCTGTTGACCAACCTGGAGGGAGCGCGGGACTCAGAATCGCTATGGTGGATCGTGCAAATCTATCTGACCCGCTGGAAAATTGAGGAAACTTTTCGCTTCCTCAAACAGAGCTATCACTTGGAAGATATTCGCGTTCTGCGCTATCAACGGCTGAAAAACCTGGTGGTGTTGGTGACGGCCGCGGCTTACTTTGCCGCCACTTTCTTAGGGCAGAAGTTAAAGTTGAGAATCTTGTGCGAAAGGCTCCTGATCATTTCCTTCCGCTTCTTCGGCATTCCGCCTTTCCGCTTCTACGCTCTGGCCGATGGCATCCATAAGGTTCTTTCTCAAACCAGCCCCGAACCATCCGGTCCACCGCCCAAAACTTGGCAATTGGAACTCCTGCTGGCTTGGGAAGGCTAAAAAATGGGGAAAGTCCTGGCAGAATATCTCTTGACGTGGGTTCGACAGCGTTCTAGCGTAACGGCCGGTGGAATAATCCGCTGGACTCACTCGCGAGGCAGACATGGACAATCGATGCGATCGTCGTGGTTTCATCAAAATCATGGGTAGCGCGGCCGTGGCGCCTTACATGCTCCGGGCTACGGACGCAATGGCCTTTGGATACAGCAGCGCCTTTAGGCAGCCACTCGACAAAATAGTGCTAGCCAGCAGCCCTATTCCCAACCTGCCCATTGGTGTGGGGAAAGGTCTTTATCCGGGACGCGTCGTTTGGGCGCATGACCCCAAGGCCACCAGTTGGCCGGGGCCGGGGCAGGGCCACTGGTGGGAAAGCGACCATACGAACCAGTCGGCAGTTGACGGCATGATTTCTGAGGCGATTCAGGGGCTCAGCGGCAAGGCCAGCAATGCGAAAGCCTGGGATGCCCTCATCCGACAGTTCAACCAAACCCATGGCAACGGGAATGTCGGCTATAAGAGAGGGGAGAAGGTCACCATCAAGGTGAACCTCGTAGGCTGCATCATCGACGGCGGCGTCGATCCCAAGTCTTACGATCTTGTGCGTGGTCTCGATTATATGAACGCGTCGCCCCAGATGATCCTGGCTCTGCTGCGCCAACTCGTGCACGAAGCCGGCGTGCAGCCGCAAGACATTGCCGTGGGAGATCCGCTCGCCTTGTTCCCGAATCAGTTTTATGGCCCTCTCTACCGCGAGTTCCCCACTGTCCGCTATATGGACCATGACGGCGGAAATGCAACCTATCCCCGAACCCGCGTGCTGTACTCTTCCATCCCTTTTTATTGGAGCTCTCGTCCCAACCGGATAGACCAGGACTACGTGCCGGTCCCCTACGCGGAAGCCAAGTACCTGATCAACATGGCCAATCTGAAGAGTCACTCCGGCGCTGGCGTCACGCTCTGCGCGAAGAATCATTACGGGTCGTTGATCAGGACGCCGCCCGACAAGGGCTACTACGACATGCATGTCAGCCTGCCAGAGGAAGTCCACGGCACCGGCCATTACCGGGCTCTCGTGGACCTAATGGGGCACGCGCAGATGGGCGGGAAGACCCTGCTCTATTTAATTGACGGCCTGTATCCGGGGGTACACCCCATCGAACATGCTCCCCGCAAGTGGTCCCTTTACCCCTTCAACGGACAATGGGCTTCCAGCCTTCTCGCCTCCCAGGATCCCGTGGCTATCGATTCCGTGGCCTTCGATTTTCTTTGGGCTGAATGGAACGATTACCCACACATGTCGGGAGCCGACGACTACCTGCACGAAGCGGCACTGGCGGATCATCCGCCCTCGGGAACGTTCTACGATCCTGACCACGCTGCGAAGATGACTCGCTTGGCCAGCCTGGGAGTCCACGAGCACTGGAACAACGCGCAGGAGAAGCAGTACAGCAAGAACCTGGGCAAGGGAGAGGGCATCGAACTGGTCGGCGTTGGCCCCAGCGCCGCCTAGCCTCCACCGCGAAGAATCCTCTGTGGTAGGCAAAAGAGCGTATGCTGCATAACTGTTGGGAAATTCTCCTTCCCACAATCAATCTTGGTTCAGGATCACGTCACACAACCCAAAGTTCCAGTGAAGCAAGCTGGACCGCGAATCCCAACCGCTCCACTTTGCCGTGTGGTTAAAATTAACCGGTCCAAATCTGCTTGGACCAAAATTTCAGCGTAAGCGCTTTATAATCAAGCAGTTTGGCCGGCTAATTTCGACATAACTGGTCCAATCTGTGCACGCGCTTGGAACCTCAACATTCTGATCGAGTTAGATCCAAGCGGGCATCATGATTGGCCAGTTATGTCGCCTTGCAGTTCTTATGACCCGGAGTTTTGCTACGAGCCAAAGGCACGGTTATCCTGTAGGACCAAGTCGGCAAACTTTACCCTGAGAACGCGTTTCTAAATCCTTGGCGACCGTGGAGGAGATATTTCCCGAAAGACTTCCGGATCGCCGAAAGCACTAGGGGCGGATCCCCACGGCCGCCCAGGAGAGGGCGGCCTAGCCATCACAGGGGTTCCCTGCTTTGCATCGAGGGGGGTAACCGGTTCCTACGACTTTGCCGGGACGCGAGCCTTCGTGCCATGGGGAGCGGCCCTCACGTACTGCACGGGCCACGGGACGGGATATCCAAGGTCGCGTGCCGCCCGCAAAGGCCAGTAGGGATCACGCAGAAACTCCCGTGCCATGATGGCAACGTCGGCCTGCCCGGTCCGGATGATATGGTCGGCCTGCGCCGGACCCGTGATCATCCCCACCGCACCTGTTAGGACTTTCGCCTCGCGCCGGATTCTTTCGGCGAAGGGTGTTTGGTATCCCGGGCCCACCGGAATTCGGGCAGGCGGCACATTTCCTCCGGAGGAGCAATCGATCAGGTCCACACTGGAATCCTTCAGGTGCTTGGCCAGCTCCACGGAATCGTCGAGGGTCCACCCGCCTTCCTCCCAATCGGTCGCCGAAATACGCACGAACAAAGGCGCGCTCTCCGGCCATGATCCGCGAACCGCGCGGACCACCTCGATCAGCAGGCGCATGCGGTGCTCCAACGAACCGCCGTATTCATCGGTGCGGTGATTGGCCAGCGGCGAAAGGAATTCCGAAAGCAGATACCCGTGGGCGGCGTGGATCTCGATCACACGGAATCCTGCTTCGCGGGCGCGGCGGGCGGCTGCGGCAAATGCCCCGGCAACAGATTGGATTCCCTCCAGCGTAAGGGCCCGTGGCATCTGGTAGTTATCGGCGAAGGGAATCGCGCTGGGCGCCACCACGTTCGCCCAGCCGCCCGCCCCATCGGGGACGGCGCCATCCCCATCCCAAGGCCGGTAGGTGCTCGCCTTCCTCCCAGCATGAGCCAATTGCATGCCGGCGACACATCCCTGGGAGTGAATGAACCGGGTAATACGAGAGAGAAACTCAATATGGTCGTCGCTCCATATTCCGAGGTCTTCAGGGCTGATCCGCCCTTCCGGCGTTACGGCGGCAGCTTCCGTCATCACCAAACCGGCGCCACCCACGGCACGGCTTCCCAGGTGAACCAAGTGCCAGTCATTGGCAAACCCGTTGGTACAGGAATACTGACACATCGGCGAGACGACGATGCGGTTGGGAAGAGTCACGTCCCGGATCGAGAGAGGATCGAACAGATTGGGCATATGTTTTGCTCCTCCGGGGTCATTGTCTTGTCGAGCAGGCCTCCTTCCATTCGGGGTGCAGAATGGTGAAGCCCCGTGTTGCTGTCACGTGTCGATTATCGCATTCTGGAGTTCAGCCTGATCATCTCGCCATCCACAGCGAACCTGCCGTATCCGTGATGGTGTATGGTCTTCGGATCCCTCTGCGCACGGTCGATCCAGGCCTTGAGCACTTCCAGGACGAACATGCAGTACTTGTTGACGAAACGAGTATCGGCCACCTTGCATTCGAGATTGGCGAAACACTCGGCCACCAGAGGCGGGGCCACAAGCTCGGCCGGCACCGGCGTCAGGCCGAATCTTTCGAACTTGTCCACGTTCCGGCCCGAACAGTTGCCGACCTCCACGACCTTGGGCGCCAGTTTTAAAGCCGGGATGGCGATCACGCACTCCTTCGTCGCCCGCAACGCAGCAAAGCTGTGGTTCCTGTTGCTGACGACACAGGCAACCAGCGGCGGTTCAAACTCGACCATCATGTGCCACGACAGCGTCATGATGTTGGCGCGGCCCCTGCGGGCGGTCGTCAGCAGGACCACCGGGCCCGGCTCGAGCAACTGGTAGACTTTCGACAGAGCAAGGTTTTTCATTGTATTCCCACAGCCACGTTTGGCTTCTCCCCGATCGTTGTGGAAACTTTTGGCGGCCCGCTGAAACGACAGCAGCCGGACAAGCCCATGGGTAGGAAGCAGTGCTAGTGCAGGGATGGCGATCAAGGGCTCTTTCGTCACCTGAGGCAAGGGCCTCATCCCTCCCACAGCGAACTTCGCAGGTTGTTCAGGCATTCTTCACGAGAATCTATCCTTCCAGCAAGATTCCCCAATTTTTCCCGAACTCGGATGTATATCATAGATGTGAGGCCTACCTCCGACATCCTTCCCAGCATGTTCGCGGTTGATTTCGCGCTGCACCCAGGCGGTCGGCGTGCCACCGCCATCGTTCTGGCGAACGCCCCTGAGACCGCGCTGGAAAAAGCCTTCAAGCTGTTTCTGTAATTATGGCGCGAGAGCCGCCGGAGGTGCAGACCAATGCCTAACCAATGCTCGACGCGCCACGGCAAGCTCGGCGAAATCCTCCTGGAGAAGGGCCTAATCGATGAGGGCCAGCTCCGGGCGGCCCTGGAGCACCAGAAAGCCAATAACGTGATGCTGGGGACTTCCCTCGTGAGGCTGGGCTTCCTGAACGACAGCCAGGTAATGGCCGCCCTGTCCCAGCAGTATGGCCTGGCTGCCGTCGACCTCGCCAGCCTTGAGGTGGACCCGAAAGCCGTCAAGCTGATTACCGTCGACATGGCCTTGAAGCACAAGGTGATGCCTATCCGCCGCCTGGGGTCTGTCGTGAGGCTGGTCATGGCGGACCCCACCAACGTGCTCGCCATCGATGAAATCAAGTTCAGGACGGGCTTCAACATCGACCCCGTCGTGGCTACGGAGACGGCCCTTGAAGACGCCATCAGGAAGTATTACGGCAATGTGGCGGAGCAGGAGCACGAGAAGGAGCTGGCGGGCATCACCAATCTCATTGATGAGACGCAAGCCGAAAGCCTGGAACTGGAAGTAGAAGACGACGGAACCCTCAACCTGGGGCAGCTCGAACTTGAGAAGGCCGCCGACGAGGCTCCCATCGTCAAGCTGGTAAACTTTCTCCTTTCTGACGCCGTGAGGCGGGACGCCAGCGACATCCACATGGAACCCTTCGAGAAGGAGTACCGCATCCGCTACCGCATTGATGGAATACTCCAGCCCATCATGTCCCCGCCTCTCCGGTTCCGCGACGCCATTATCAGCCGCGTGAAAATCCTGGCGAAGCTGGACATCGCGGAGAAAAGACTGCCTCAGGACGGGCGCATCATGGTCAGGGTGATGAAGTATGGGAAGAAGAAGCAGCTTGACCTTCGCGTTTCCGTGTTGCCTTCTTTGCGCGGCGAGAAGATTGTCATGCGCCTGCTGGACAAGGACAACCTCCAGCTCGACATGACGAAGCTGGGTTTCGAGGCGGATTCCCTGGCGAAGGTCCAGAAGGCGATTGCCAAGCCCTTTGGCATGGTGCTGGTAACCGGGCCTACGGGAAGCGGGAAGACCAACACGCTCTATTCCGCAGTCTCCCAGCTCAACACGCCCGGCACGAACATCGTGACCGCGGAGGACCCGGTGGAGTTCGAGATGCCCGGCATCACCCAAGTCCAGATGAAAGACCAGATTGGGCTGAACTTCGCGCAGGCGCTGCGCTCGTTCCTGCGGCAGGACCCCAACATCATCCTGGTGGGCGAAATCCGCGACTTCGAGACGGCGGAAATCGCCATCAAGGCAGCGCTCACGGGGCACATGGTGCTGTCGACCCTGCACACGAACGACGCCCCATCTACTATCTCCCGCTTGATGAACATGGGCATCGAGCCTTTCCTGGTGGCCACCTCCGTCCATCTAATCTGCGCGCAGCGGCTTGTCAGGAAGATTTGCCAGAAGTGCAAGGTCGAGGACGAGGAATTCACCGGCAAGCTGCTCATGGATGCGGGCTATACGAGGGAGGAAGCCGGTTACGTGAAGGTCTACAAGGGCACCGGCTGCCCGGCCTGCGACGGCAAGGGCTACAAGGGGCGCACGGGGCTATACGAGGTCCTGGAGGTCACCGACGACATCCGTGACCTAATCTTGAACGGAGCCCCGGCGATGGACCTGCGCAGGAAAGGGATTGAACAGGGAATGATTACCCTCCGCCGAAGCGGGCTCATCAAGGTGGCGGCAGGGGTAACCACCCTGGAAGAAGTCTATCGGGAAACGGTGCGCTAATCCGCCGACATGGAGGAGCCGTCCCCCCCTGAACTCCTACGATTTTTGCCGTTATTCCGCCGAAAGGCTCACTTTTCCCTCAATAAGTCCGCCTCTCCTCGGTATATTATGAGTGTGGGATATCCTTCCCAACCAAGCCCCCCATGATGTGGTTGAATCTGCCGGAAATCGGATAGCTGCGCTCGATTGACCTGAACCCAACCTTGAGCCTGAAGGAGGCGATGTGATGAAGAAGGCTGCGATTTACGCACGGGTCAGCACCCCTGACCAGCACATTGAGACCCAGCTTTACCAATTGCGCGAGCTGGCAACCCGTCGCGGCTTCGAGGTTGTCCAGGAGTATACGGATGTCGGCGTCTCCGGCTCCAAAGCCAGGCGCGGAGGTTTGGACGCCCTGTTGGCGGATGCCCACCGCCGCAGGTTTTCCATTGTCCTGGTCGCGGCGTTCGACCGCGTCGCCCGGTCAGTCAAGCATTTCCTGATGGTCGTGGACGAGCTGAACGACCTCGGGGTTGAGTTTGTCTCCGCCCGCGAGAACATCGACACCTCGGGCGCGATGGGGCGCATGTTCGTCACCATCATCGGTTGCATCGCGGAATTGGAACGGAGCCTAATCGTGGAAAGAATCAAGGCCGGAATGCGTCGGCGTCGGCTGGAAGGCCTGCCTATGGGCCGCGCCCCTCTCGCCATCGACCGCGAGGCGTTGGTGCGCGACCGCCGCTCCGGGATGTCGCTGACCCAGGTCTCCAAGAAGTACGGGGTGAGCCGGGCCAGCGTCGTGCGGTTCACCCGTGATTCCATGAAGGGCGAATGTGTCGGGGTCGCCGGACTCCAGCCAGCGATGGCGCAAGCGCCAGCAGAGTGCGTGGCCTGATGCCAGAAGACGGCTTCTCGCACCAGAGAGGCGAACGAGATGCTGAGCAGGGTCATCATGGCAATCGGGGCAATATGCAGTGCCGCTGGGCTTGGCTTCGCATCATTCGTCATTGGCCATGGCATGGCGAGTTCCGGGAATTGCGCTGACCCGAAGAATGTCGGGACTGGGCTTCTGCTCTCCATAGCTGTTGCCGCATGGGGAATTTTCGCCCAGCAACTGTGGCGGAAGTCAGGGAAGGAATAGCTGCCCCGGTGGCGGCGGGGCGGCACATGCTATTGCGAGCGGGATGAAGACCCATGGCCGACGTTTCCCAAATGACCAACTGCGATTTCTGCAACGCCCCTTGCCCGGCAAGGACGTACCGGACGGCAGACTGCAGCACCGTGCGGATGCGGGCGTTCATGGAAAGCGGCCCTCTGCTCCAGGAGCACCACTTCACCCCAGAGTGGGAAGCGTGCGAGCCCTGCGGCACACTGATTGACGCTGGCGATTGGGACGGCCTGGCCACGCGGGTCATGCACAGCTTGGCCGCCCTCAGAGTGCCTGCAAGCGAGGCAATCAAGGAGTGGCTCCAGTCGACCTACGGCGAACTGAAGGCGGCAGGGATGGTGAGGGTCCGGTGACGGCGGCCAATCCTAGCCGGGCCTCTGGTTTTCAGATAGCCGATGGCATGCAGCGGTCCCAAAGCACACCCTTTTGTCGGAGGCAAACGCATATGACAGATTCCACATCCGCCCTCCCCGAGGCCATCGAATGCCCGCTGTGCCTCGGGAAGGGCGAACTCAGCCGTACCGAAGTGCTGGAGCGGCTGGGCATGAAGGACTACGCCCGCGTAGCCCAGCTCAGCGCAGAAGAAGCCATACGCCTCATCCTGAAGAAGGAGAAGGATGCCGAGCAGGCCCGCTGGGCGAAGTTCGACGCGGAGCTGACGAGGCGGGTCGCCGAGGCCGCAGGCAAGCACAATGCCGAATTGCAGAAGCTTCAGGCCGAGAAGAGCGAGCTTGCCGCCCGCCTGAAGGGACTCGAAAAGAGCGCCACCGCCACGCTCGACAACGCCAGGCGGGAGGAGCGGCTGGCCGCCGGGAAGGAGCTCCAGGAGCAGCTTGCCGCCCTGACGAAGCGGATTGCCGAGCTTGAGGCCGCCCAGAAGCTAGCGGAAGAGCAGAAGAAGGCCGAGGTCGCCAAGGCGAGAGCCGAGCTTGAGGCTGCGCTGAGCGGCGAGAAGGCAAAGGCGAACGACCTCGCCCGCCAGGGAAAGGACTACCTCCAGGAGATAGGCGGCCTCCGCGAGCGGAACCAGGAGCTTGAGGGCGAGATGGCGAAGGTGGCCCGTGTCGGGAAAAAGGAGGAACTGGACTTCGCCGAGGACGCGAGGTCGTGGCCGGGCATCTGGGTCGGCGAGAAGCTGCCGCGCAACGGCGACTACCTGATGGCCTTCAGCGATGCGGCTGGGAACGCAATTGAGCCCTGTATGGTCGTGGACAACAAGGACAAGGCAACCGTCGCCGAGGCCGACATCAGGAAGCTGGTCCGGGACGCCAGGGAGCGAAAGCTTCCCGTCGCCGTGCTCGTGACGCGGGACGAATCGCAGTTGCGGCATGTTGACCGGCAGTGCAGATGGGGGCAGGAGGACGGGGTGTGGCTGCTGCGCTCGACCCGTGCCTGGCTCCCCCGCGACCTCGAAGTCCTGCGCCCGGTGTTCGAGCGGATGAGGACCGAGGGGCCGGACTTCCTCCAAAGGAACGCCGCCCTCGCCGCCGAGGTCCGCCGGACGCTTGCCGACATCGACGAGATTGAGGGGCAGCTCAAGAAGGCGGGGACCGCCATCGAGAAGGCGCAGGCGCTCGCGGCGAAATATCGGGCGAGATTGGCGGGGTTATGCGACAGCGCCGCCGCCGGCCAGATAACACCGGGCAAGCCAGGGGGGAAGAACGGAAAGGCGAGCGCCGGGAATGGCAACGGGACTCAGGAGCGCCCCTTGCGGGAGGGCGGCCCGGCGCTGGGATTCTCATAGATTCCGGCGTCCAGGTTCCTCACTACTTTCGCCATCGGGACGCCGAACCGGCGCGAGATAACCATGCACTGGCCGGACAGCGAAGATGACGAGCAGCGTTCGTCGGCAGCGGCCGAGGGGAAGCTTCGCGAACTATAGGTGGCGCTTCCCGGCCGTATGTCATGCCCATGGAGGGGCCAATGGAGTACTTCTACGAACCCTGGCTGCTGGAACTCATCCGCAGCGACTCCGCATTCCTCAAGTCCCTGGGCATCGAAGGTTGCGTGATTGATGACCCCTGCCCTGAGCCGCTCCTGGAGGAGGTCATTCGGCTCTGCGAGATGACGCACGTGCTAGCCAAAGGGCGTCTTACAAAGGCGGACCACGAGTGGCTCAAGGCGATGGCGGTGGCGTGGGAACGGGAACGGGAGCCAGCGGTCCAGCTTTCCCTCGATTTCTGCGGTCGTCAGGAGACCGTGCAGGAGACCTAGATTTTTGCGGAGGCTCACATGAAGAAGGAATGCGGAAGTTGCAACGGAACGGGCAGGTGCCCCCAGTGCAAGGGCACGGGCCGCCTCGGCTATCCGGGCTACGGTACGGTGGACACGTATCGCACCCCCTGCACTGCATGCCAGCAGTCGGGCGTCTGCCGTGCCTGCCGGGGAACCGGCCAGCGGTGAGGGCAGCCAGGCGGTCCAGTTGCTCCGGGGCGGCACCCTGAAGATGGACGCAACCAACGAGGGGGACAGATGAGCCACCGTCATTTGTGCGATGTCACCGGCCACTTGTGGGAGTGCGGCGGAGCGGCCATGCGCCTTGGCGACAAGGAGCCGTCCGTATGCACTTGCCATTCGTGCCGTGCCCCGTTGGAGCAAGGCGACCACAGCGGGTGCAAGAACCTTGTCGAGCTTATAGCTTGCGCCGAGCATCGGGATGAGCAACTCCGCATGAGGGAAGAAGCCGAGAAGGAATTCGAGCGCCGTGCCGCCGAGTTCGGCTTTGACGAAAAGTGGGCGAGGATGAAGGCGCTGCCCGACGGGCCGGAGAGGCACGCCCTCGCCGAGGAAATCGTCGATTGGCTGTTCCGATAAACGGCAGCCGTGAGCCGGAGAGTAATGGGAGCAAACAATGGAAGCCGGGAACCCGAGCGACGAGGAACTGTGGGAGGCATGCCGGAAGCTGTCCTCGGACTTCGAGCCGCACGGGCAGCGAAGGTGGCTGGGCAGGCGGGAATCTCGCCCCGACTGCGCAACCTGCTGCTGGTTCGTGGAGCTATTCCGCACATGGCCGGACTGGGGGGTGTGCGCCAACCCGGAGTCCCCAAGGGCAGGGCTGCTCACCTTCCGGGAGCAGGGATGCTGGCAGCACGAGCCGGAGAAAGGAACCCGCCACGATATGGCCCGCTCCGCCCGCTGCGACTTCATGCGAGGGTTCGAGAAGTTCCTGCGTGAACTTGCAGCCGACTTCATCCGGGAAGAAGTGCGGAAGGCAAACGACCCGTTGCCTGACGAGGACCCTTCTGCCATCACGATGGAACACATTCGCCAGACCCCTCTTTCCGTCGTGGTTCGTCGGCTGCTTCGGCATGCCGATGAGGACTTCCGCCGCCCGGCCTTCGACGGGATGGCGGCAAGGGCCAGGAAGGACACTCGGCGGTATTGGGAGTTCGCACGATGTTACTGGTCAAGGACCGTGGGAGCGGACATCTCGGAAATCGACCTCCCTGTGAACACCTGGGAACTGGAAGAGAAGTTCTGGGGGCGTGTTGACGCAACCATCAGCGAAGCCCTCGAAGGGCGAGGGTCGAGACGAGCAAAGTACAAGCGCAGGAGGGCTGGCTAGCCAGGAAGGACCCCACCATGCGTATCGTCCTAGTCAGCGACACCCACGGGCTGCACCGCCAACTGGAATTGCCCGGCGGCGACCTGCTCATCCATGCGGGCGACTTCACGTTCTATTCAAAGCCGCCTTCAATCGTCTCCGACTTCAATGCCTGGCTCGGGTCGCTTCCGCACCGGCACAAGGTGGTGGAGCACGGACACCGGGGGCATCAGGATTTTATGGTGGTGCCCCCTAGCTGCGCGAATGACTAAGGTATCTCTCTTACGTAGGCTAGAAGGAATTAGCTAGCAGGTGTTAACGAATGACCGAAACAACCACACCAAATCCATCTCCAGCAAAGTTGTCAGGGGAAAGCACGACGTTTTGCGGGCTATTGAGCGTGAAAACTCCCGCATACGCCTCCAGTTCCGGGACGCTCTCCAGCCATCGCTTTCTGGCCCTCATGATTACGACCACGGCATTTCGGTCAATCGCTGAACGGACTAAGCCAAATCCATATTGCTGAGACTGCAACTGATGAAGTCTTTTTGGCCAGCGAAAACGGCGGGAGTGGTACGGGAAATACTCGACGCAGAATATCGACCGCGCAAGTTGCTTTTCCCCGAACGCTTCCAGAAGCCATTTGAACTTCCCCCTCCACCACTTTCCGCCTGGTGTGTCCCTAAAATCTGGATGAAGAAAGAAGAACGGATACTCCAACGAACCGTGGCAACAGTTTTTGCGCAGAACTGCTCGAAATTTGGGACGCTGGTGAACCTCGGGGTCTTCAGGGTCGAACCCAGGATTGAGGTTCAAAAGCACTACCGGGGCTGTCGGGAGTCCAATGAATGGTTCGGGCAACAAGTTGAGTTGAAGCTCGTAACCCCCCTGTGCCCTTGCGCTGTAAATGGAGATTTTTTCCTCGTCGCATGGAAGCACATAGCGCGGTTTAGAAGGCAGGGCAGTCCACGGATTGGGGTTGTTGCACATATTAGCTCAGCTTACAAAGTACCAGATTCGGCAGTGTCATACACCCCCAGCTTGGACGGCGAACCCATTGTAATTGACCTCCAAGCCCGCTAGGCATGAAGTTCCTCGCCCAGCCGACATGGAATCTGTGCAGCGGGATTCCGCCGTTGACCTGCTTCCAGCGCATGAAGGGACCCCTTTGATGACCGAGGACGAACTCATCGGGCAAGCCTTGCGGGAGGCGGGCATTTTCCCGCCTTCGGTGCTTGACTACCATTACGGCGACAAGCCCGAATTGACCAAGGCGGAACTCATCGTGAGGTGCCTCGAAGACATGGGCATGCTTTCGCTCTACGAGCAGGACCCCCGATTCGGCGAGAAGATTGGGTTCATCCCTGTCGCTGTCGCAGAGCTTCAGCGCAGGCTGCCCGACGGCGAAATCACAACATGCGGTGCCTTCAGGGACCTCGGAGTGGGCTGCTGCGACCAATGCCACACCGACCCCCTGCACGGCATGAAGCTCCTTGAACTCCCCGGCGGCACTATGGCTTGGTTATGCTGCGCAGTGGACGCTGCAAGCTCTCCCGAGCCGTACCCGATATTCCACGAACGCAAGCAGGACTCTCCCGAAGGGAAGATGCGCACCTGCAAGTTTCGCAATGGCGGCCGCAGGGAGGACTAGCGCTGCGGGACAGCCCCGGTGCGCATGGACCCTGGACAAAAGCATGCCGAGCGGTTCCTGTCATGGTTCAACGTGAATGGGGATGCCCGCCACTCCCTGATGCCGTTTGGGTTCCAGTGCGGCGACAGCGGCAGCCTGGACAGAACCGATTGTGATTGACCTCCAAGCCCGCTAGGCATACAGTCCTTCGCCCGGAAGCGGAATTTGCGTAGGCAGAGTCTCGCCGTCATCTTGCTGGCAGTTCGAGAGGGGGCGCTGACAATGACCACGGACGAAATATTGAAGAAGCTCCTGAGAGAGAAGGAAATTTATCCGCCTTCAGTGCTGGACCCCCATTACAGCGACACGCCTGAAATGACCAGGGGTGAAATCATCGAGAAGACCCTACGGGAGATGGGCATGCTTTTGCCTTCGGGAGAATACGCCCAATCCGGGGACGAGGACAGGGACCTTTCAATCGTCATCACCGAGCTTCAGCGCAGGCTGCCCTACGGCAACATCAAGACATGCGGCGCTTTCAGGCACCTCAAGGCAGGCTGCTGCAACCCCTGCCACACGTATCGTCCCCACTGTTCGATGAGCCTGATTGAGCTGCCTGACGGCAGCAAGGGTTGGGTGTGCTGTGCGATGAACCGGGCGATTTACCCGGAGCGCTATACGAAAAGCATGGAGCGCTATGCGGAGCGCATGGAGCGATTTTGGAACTCTCCAGAAGGGAAGCGGTGGCGGGAAAGGTTCGGCGGTGATGACTGCCTGGTAAACTAGCAAGGCGGAGCAGGCACAATGCGCAAGGAGCTTGAGGAAAAGCTGGTTAAGCGGTTCCCGTCATGGTTCAACGTGAATGGGGATGCCCGCCACTCCCTGATGCCGTTTGGGTTCCAGTGCGGCGACGGGTGGTACAACATCCTGTGGCGGCTATGTGTGGACATGGAGCCGATGGTCATAGGGCTTGAGAAGGAGACTGGAGAGCGGTTTGAGGTGGTGCAGGTCAAGGAGAAGCTCGGGACATTGCGCTTCTACGTGAGCCATCACACTGACACCATTGACGAGCGCATCGTGGAGGCCCAGAAGGAATCTTCCCGCACCTGCGAGGTCTGCGGCCAGCCAGGGAAACAACCGGAAACAGGCGGCGGGGTTCGAGCTGTGTGTGACGAGCATGCGCATAGCCCGGAGGAGCAATGAGACCGACGGGCAATGAGGTATGGCGGGAGCGGATTCGCCGGTCTGGGGCTCCGCTCCAAGCGGGAGCTGTGCCTCGCTCCCGCCTTTCAGGCCCATGCATCAACAGGGAGCGGGACATGGAGTTCTGGGCAGAAAGGTGAGGCACAGGGGTGTGCAATGCCTTTCATCAGGACAGGATTGGTTGTGACCCGACAGCAATTCAAGAACGGCATCGAGGGTTTCCTTATCAGCGGTGAAGGAGAATACTGCATGGCCGAGGTGGCAACCGCCAATGGCTATCTGGATTACGTCCAGCATTGGCGGAACGAAGTAGACCGCATCCTGTTCGTGGAACTCGTCTTCTTTATCCAACGTGAAACCAAGGCACCCTTTGAAAAGCGGAAAGCAATCGCTGAGGTAATAGCTGAATACAATACTGGCGAAGGCTTTCGCAAAATGCTGTTGTTTGCGAGAAAGGCTCTTGCCGTGCGGTACCTGAAGCAGCCGCATGCCGACCTGAAGCTGCCTGACGCGGAGACAGGCAGGAACGCATTCTGGCTGATGGTTTCCGAGGTCGTCAGCCTTGCCTTGGAGGAGCCATAACCCGAGTTACCGAACGGGGGGAAGATGAGGAAACGCCGTGTGATGGCAGCGAAGAAGGCGAAGGTGCTTGAGGTTGGGCTCTTCTTCGTGGTGGGCGGAAAGCCCTTCGTTGACGCCCTGCCGTGGATGGAAGTCCCAAGCGTAGCTGGCTTCCGGACCTATGGCGTCGGCCACCCCGAGTTCTGGCCGCGCTTGCAAATAGTCGGTGCCGTGCCCCGCGATTTGCAATATGACGAGGCACCTCGCGGGTGCCTGAACTACGAGGACGCGAGCGGCAGGTTCACCCTGTTCGCCGACGGGTGCATCATCAGGAACAAGAGATTAGTCAGCAAAATCATGAATGAAATGAACCTGCCGAGCAACACCATGGTCCTGCCCGACGACCATTACCGCTGCCCGAAATGCTTGCGGAAAAAGCCCACCCGGAAGCAGGAGGAAGAGGACTGGGACTTCTAAGGGGCAGCAGGGAGCGGGGGGCTGGTTGCAGGGGCGTCAGAGGCGTCTGGGCTGTGGCATGATATCATCAAGACGCTCGGATAGGAGCAGGCAACGTGAACGAGCAAGTGCGCGAGTTGCGGGACAAATCAATGCGCCCCAGCAGCCCCATGAGGAAGCCTTGAAGACCACGCTGGAGATGATTAACCGGATGCAGGCTGATGGCGTCATCGGCAAGTACGCCATCGGGGGCGCTGTCGGGGCGACCTTCTACCTGGAGCCCTTGGCAACTGCCGATGTTGACATTTTCGTGATGCTGCCATTGGCTCCGGGAGGCTCGCTCCTCAGCGTTGCGCCCCTCTATGAGTATTTGACGGCCCGTGGCTGCCGCGTGGAAGGGGAGCGCATTGTCGTCGGAGACTGGCCTGTGCAGTTCCTCCCGCCCCACGATGCGCTGGAACAAGAGGCATTGGCCCAGGCTGTCGAGACTGAGGTTGAGGGCATCCGGACGTGGGTTCTAAGCGCGGAACACTTAATCGCGATTGCGTTGGAGACCGGGCGGGCGAAGGATTATGCCCGGATTGTCCACTTCCTCGAAGAGGATGCTGTGGACGCTGACAGACTCAATCGTGTCCTCATGCGGCATGGCCTAGTTCCCAAATGGGAGCAGTTCGAGCGCAAGTATCTGGAGGAGTAGCCATGGACAGGGACAAGGAAAGACGGAAACGGCTGGCGTCGCTTCCGTTTTCCGAAAAACTTAAGATTCTGGAAAAGCTCCGCGAGCGGAGTCGGGTAATCGCTGCTAGCGGCTTGAGAAAGATGGCCATTCGTCAACAAAAGCGCAATGGATAAGCCTTATGATTTCCGCGTGTGAGGCAAATCAATGCGCCCCACAAGCCTTAAGGAAGCGGTGGACCGCATCATCGGCGGCGAGAGCTGGGTGGATGCCGTCAGCGAGTTCCTCGACGAGTTCTACCCTAGCGGCCCTTCGGAGCGGCAGCGCATGATTGGCGAGGAGCCGGGGCTCACGGGCGTGGCGTTCCACGATGCCTACGTCGGGGCCGTCGGTGAGCACCTTGCCAGGCGCTGGGGGCTGGACATCCTGGCATGGACCGACGACCCCCGCCGGTTCCTGGACGAGCCCCATTTCCCCGACTACATGGAACTCGCGAAGCCAGTTTTCCTGCGCGACAGCCCGATTGCCTTCCGTCGCCGCCTGATTTTCACTGAGACCGAGCCGCTGCGGCGGGCGCGGTTCCCGAGGAAGGATGGCTGAAACGGCTGTGAACCGGCCCTCGGGCAGGTGGTACAAAAGGTCGAAAATCGCGGTATCGCAAGTGGCTGCTTTCAGGGGGGTTGCAAATCACATATTGCCGCTGGTTCGCCGGCCCGTTGACTACAGGCTTTTGACCACCAGCCATGGATTGCTGCACGCCGGGGTACTTCTCCCCCCACGTTGCCTAACGCTTTCATTTTGCCAGGGCTTCACTCCCTTTCTTGGGCTAGAATTAAAGAAGCGGCTCACCTTCCGTGATGTGACGGGCAAATCCATCTGGAAGGAGAAACTGCCGTGAACAACGACTTTTTTCTACGAGCCCAGCAGCAAGCGCCGGAAGGGGTTCCCATCCGAGGCTAACGTCAAGCGCGGGTTTCCGCGTCGTGCATGGGGGCAGAGAGTTGTCCGAGAGGCTCGGCAGAAATGACCTTTGTCCATGCGGCTCGGGCCGCAGGTTTCAAGAAGTGCTGCATGCAGTCCGGCCTTTACGACGGCATCGCACGTGACCATTACAACCGCTAGGTGCTCGAAGGGCACGGCCCATACTGTGCCCTTCTTGCGTGCATCGCCCCGTACTTCTTGGAGACCTGGGTCAGCGACATCTCGGATGGGTTCACCGCACGAATAGAATAACGCGCGGCTCCGCCATTCTCCGACCGCGGCTTTCCCTAATCGTTCAAGACAAGGGTCGCCAGCCGGTGGGTGGATGACCTTGCGGTCCGGGCCCTTGCAGGTGTAGGGATTCGAGGCCTAACAGGGTGGGTCCGGTGGAGAGGGGGGAGTCAGGTGCGAACGAGAGGGGGTAGGATGGGGAGAGGATTTAGGGTACTTGCGGAGCTGGCGATTCCAGCTCACCGAAATGGTGGGCAAACATAGAGATGGGCGGGCAGTGAGCTTGGTTCTCGCTCGTGTGAAGACGTTGAGGGACGACGCGACCCGATGGACTAAGCCCCTCCCGCGGCCAGAACTCTACGATTTTTCCTGCCCGGGCGATTCACCTCCCGGCTCATCAGGATTTCTTCCAGCCCAACAATTGCAGTGAGAGATTCCAGGCGAACCGCGGGCCCAAGACCAAGTATCGTCTCCAGAGGCGCTACGGCTCCGCGCCAAGTGGGCCCCCGCCCGACGAGGGCTTTTGCGTCACCGACGAGTCTCGTGCGAAGCTCCTGAGC
Organism: uncultured Acidobacteriota bacterium; assembly: GCA_963722555.1. GTDB lineage: Bacteria > Acidobacteriota > Terriglobia > UBA7540 > UBA7540 > Bog-366. The sequence goes on along the minus strand of CAVRNQ010000007.1, from coordinate 2,107,323 downwards.
CATAGCCATTCTCGCCATGCTTTTGCCCACGCTCTCCACGTTCAACCGGGCACCGCTCGCTTTGATGAGTTGAGTCGGGGTAAACGAGGTTTATGAGCTCTCTTCTTTCGCTGCCTCGACGGCACCGGTAAAGGTGCAGGTTGGCGTAGGTTGTGCATTTGCTGCAGATATCCGGCAAGTTCCGCTGACGGAACTTTTCGCCCAGTTTTCTGACACGTTCGCTCTGCCAAATGCTAATCAGGCTCTCTTCCATGATGTGGCCCACCACGAGTTCGCTTGCGGCGTTATAGTCGCGGCAGCCGCACAACCCTACGCGACACCGAAAGGGGTAGTCGCGACAAGTGGCGGTCCTCAAGAGGATAGAGGGCGACGCCCGCATCGATTTGTCCATGTCTTGAGTGATCTGGCTTCACGCCTTGTGCGGTTAGCAGGTGGCGGGTACCGCGGCAATTGCGCCCTCACAAGGTCGGACGCAAGCCAAGCAGGCAAGGCACGGTGTTCTCCTTCGGTAGTTCTGGACGGTCTCTGATTCTGTTTCGGATTGCTTCAGCGTTGGACGGTGATTGCCGTGCCGTCGTAGGAAACCGTATTATCGACTGTCCCGGACGGGCTCACGCCAAGCCCGTGACCCGGCCCCACCCACACAATATTGAACGTCCGGTGCTCGATCCTGTCTGGGAGGCTGCCTTGGCGCGCGCCGATAGTGAGCGTGTGCCTGGCGTCGTCCCAGTGAATGGGAATCGTCGCATACGCGCCCTTCTCGTAGTCGTAAGTGAGGCCATCGTCTTCGTAGAGCGTGAAGTCCGCATCCGCTCCCGGATAGATGCGCAGTTCGATGGGGTCCTCCGGCTTTTGACTGCTGTACTCCATCCCTGGCCCCATGGGCAAAATCGAACCGGCACGCACGAACAGCGGCAGGGTTTCGAGCCGCGCCGCCGCCATGATGAACTTGGCCCCGGAGAAACTTTCACCGGTCCAGAAGTTGGTCCAGTTGGTGTTCGGCAGATAGACGCGCCGCTGGTCCACTCCAGGGTCGGTGACGGGACTGACCATCAGCGCCGGCCCGAACAGAAACTGATCGCCGATGTTGCGCGCCGTCACATCCTCGCGATAATCCATCACCAGCGGGCGCATCAGGGTGTAGTCCGCGTGCGTCACTTGCCACGCCAGCGAGTAGATATAGGGCATCAGGCGGTAACGAAGCGTGTCGTACCGGGTCAGAATCTCCTGTGCGTCGGCGCCGTAGGACCACAGCTCGTTCTGGTTGGTGGTGCGCGTTCCGTGCACGCGGAAGATGGGGCAGAACGTTCCGTATTCGAACCAGCGCAGGAACAGCTCCCGGTAGCCGGGACTCGCGGGGTTGCCATCCGTAAAACCTCCAATATCGGTCGTCCAGTAGGGAATTCCGGAAAGCATCAAGTTCAATCCCGCGGGAATTTGCCGCTTGAAGGTTTCCCAATCGGAATTAACATCACCTGACCAGACCGCCGTGCTGTTGCGCTGAATGCCTGCGTACGCCGACCGCGAGAGAATGAAAACGCGCTTCTGGTCGCTCACACCGCGCTGGCCGTCATAGACGGCCGAGGTGGTCATCAGGGGATAGAGGTCGGCGTAGCGGGCGCCGTTGCCTGCGGCCACCTGGTTGCTCACCAGGATGTTGGTCTCACGCCCCTCCGTTTCCGGTTCCGTCGTATCGAGCCACCAGGCATCCGTGCCAATCTTGAACAGCACGTTGTCCATCATCTGCCAGTAGAACTTTCGGGCAGCAGGATTGAATGCGTCATACAGGGCCATTCCCGCAGGATGAAAGGCGGCTGCCTTGGTACGGTCGATAAAGTAACCGCGCTTGTCCATCTCCTCATAGACTTTCGAGCCGGGATCGAAATAGGGCCATACCGAAATCATCAGGTGGAAATGGTTGCGGTGCAGGTCGTCGATCATGCCCCTGGGGTCGGGATAGTGGTCGTTGAATTCGAAGTCTCCTTTGATTTTCCACCAGAACCAATCCTGCACGATGTTATCGACGGGGATGTGCAACTCGCGGTACTTGTGCGCCACCTCCAGCAGCTCTTCCTGCGACTGATAGCGATTCTTGCATTGCCAGAAACCATACGCCCATTTGCCGAACAGCGGAGCGGCGCCGGTCAGCCCGCGGTAAGCGGCAACGATCTTGTCGAATTCCGGACCGTAGATGAAGTAGTAATCGATCTGGTCGGCGACTTCCGAGCTGATATACAGCGAGTGCATGAAACGATTGTTAAAGCGGCTGCGGGAAGGGTTGTCCCAAAACAGGCCGTAGCCGTTGGTTGACAGCAGCATGGGGACGGAAATGTTGGTGTTGTCCGGCGAGATGTCCACTGCCTCTCCCCGGTAGTTCCACACGCCGGCCTGATGCTGCCCCAGTCCGTAGAAGCCTTCCGGCGAGCCCCACAGCGCCACTAACTCTTCGGCGCGGTAGGTCTTCTCGCCATTGACCACGACGGGAGTCATGGTCCGGCTGCTGTCCTGCATCAGCTTTTTGCCCGCGGCGTCACTGAAGACAATCACTCCGTCCTTGCGTCCCACGGTGACTTTGAGTTGCGAGGTGCTCAGCGTCACCTCTTGGTCGGTCGATGCCACCGAGAAGCGCGCGGCAGGCCAACTCGTTTTGGTCACCACAAAATGTTTCACATCCGGGAAAGAAAGTGTGGGCGTGTAGAGAACGCGGACGATGGAATCCGAACAGACCTCGAGCCGCAGCAGGCCAGTCTGCATGGTGAAGAGCACGCCGTCGGATTGCCTCTCTATACCCTTGGCGGGATTCAAGGGATTCCATTGCGCAACAGCGTTCGGCGCGAGCCACAGCAGTGAAAGGAGAAGGGCGTATGGTTTTGTTCGCATGATGATTCGGCTCCTGAGTTCAGGGAACGGCGGATGCCGGATCCATGTTTGACCCTGGACTCTTCTTCCGGCTGGTGCAGCAGGCGAAAGCCCCCTTGCGGTGTCGCCAGGATAAGCGCAACGCAAGCCACGCTCACGAAGATGTCGCGGTCATAACGGAACCGACGCTGCAACCTGGACATGCGGTCAATCTACACGCGATGCCGTGCAGAGGCAATAGTGAACCGAATGGGCGAGCGCACCCGCTGTGGCGAAATCCTTCTTGGGTTGCGGCGGCCTACCGAGTCAGCAACACAAAAGAGGGAAAGCAGTTGGTGGCGGAAGCCAGGGCGCTGGGGGGAAGCCGGTTACGAGAAACGCCTAAGATATCCACAAGTTTTCCACAAGATTTTGCCGATAGCCCTGGCAAACCACTATATGTAGTGGTTTTCCCAGGACTTTCCCCATTTTTTCTGTCTGATTTCAGGCAAGTAATAGAACCAGCGGGAGTTGTTTTTTCTAACAAGTGAACGGGGACGAACTCCGTGGTAGAAGGGTTTTTGCGAGAAATCCAAACCACCTGGGAGGCATCCCCGATGCACGATAACAGACTGCGTTCCCGACTGAAAGCCCAGCTCACGAAGTTCTCCTTGCAGCTCACCGAAGGTCTGAGCCGCCCCTTACAGAAGTTCGTCGGTCAGATGTTGTTTGGCGTGCAGGCCAGTCAGGACGTGAAGCTCAGCAACATCGCGCGCAGCCTGAAAGAAGAGATTGATTTGATCAAGACGGAGAACCGTCTGTCGCGCAATCTGGAGGCGACGGAACTGGAAAGCCACCTGAGCGAGCGCTTGGCAGCGCTGGGGAGTCAACGAGTAGAAGCGAACACGGTGCTGTGCCTGGACCTGAGTGACCTGCGCAAGGAATACGCCCAGAAGATGGAATACCTGGCAAAGGTGCGGGACGGCAGCACCGGCGAACTGCATGACGGCTATTGGTTGTGTGACATCACGGCGGCGGAGGTGAAAAGCAGCGAGATCGTGCCGCTGTACCAGAAGCTGTACTCGGCGGAGGCGAAAGAGTTCCGTAGTGAGAACGCGGAGATTCTGGCGGCCGTGGACTTAGTGCGGAGCCATACGAGAGGGCGAGGGATCTGGGTGCTAGATCGAGGCGGAGACCGCCGGGAGGTGTTGGAGCCGCTGCTGGCGCGGCGGGAGCGCTTTGTGATCCGGTCCACCGGTAAACGTTTCGTGATCGATCGACGCCGCCTGCAAGGGAGTGTGGCGGAGGTGGGTGGCCGGTGTCGTCTGCGTTATGCGGCGCGCGTGATCAAGATCGAAGAGGGGAAAGAAAAGGTCTATGAGCTCCGCTACGGTGCCGAACCCCTGCACCTGCCGGGGCGAGAGGAGAAGATGCTCTTGGTGGTGGTGGCCGGTTTCGGGAAAGATCCGCTCCTGCTGTTGACCAACCTGGAGGGAGCGCGGGACTCAGAATCGCTATGGTGGATCGTGCAAATCTATCTGACCCGCTGGAAAATTGAGGAAACTTTTCGCTTCCTCAAACAGAGCTATCACTTGGAAGATATTCGCGTTCTGCGCTATCAACGGCTGAAAAACCTGGTGGTGTTGGTGACGGCCGCGGCTTACTTTGCCGCCACTTTCTTAGGGCAGAAGTTAAAGTTGAGAATCTTGTGCGAAAGGCTCCTGATCATTTCCTTCCGCTTCTTCGGCATTCCGCCTTTCCGCTTCTACGCTCTGGCCGATGGCATCCATAAGGTTCTTTCTCAAACCAGCCCCGAACCATCCGGTCCACCGCCCAAAACTTGGCAATTGGAACTCCTGCTGGCTTGGGAAGGCTAAAAAATGGGGAAAGTCCTGGTTTTCCCTCTTGACAAACCCAACGTGTGGTGTTATATCCGATCGTAGCCGTTGCGGAGCCGGTTTCCGCCCGGAGGGGGGCGAATCGGCAGCGGGCACGCGAATAATAGCTGATCCGCTGTGACCAGGCCGCACCAGCAACTACACAGTTTGCGAAGGGCGCAACCCCACCTTATTGGAGGCGTATTATGTCTGAGAGTGACTCTGCCTCTTTTGCAAGAGGGGATGAGTTTGAACTGAGTAGGATTACAGATGTGCTCGATCTGGCCCGGCGCGATGTTAACCGACAAGAACCAGATTTGGCTCTGGCGCAACTTCGGAGCATAAGAGATGTCGTAGACAACTACGAGGGCACACCTCAATGGGCGGAATACAGACTCCTTACCGCGGAGGCCTACGCTGCGAAAGACGATTTGGTGGCTGACGAATTCTTCAACGAGGCCCTCCGGCGAATTGCAAAACTACACGCCGGGAATGGTGTGCTTGCTCTACGGGCGCACAAAAACTATGGCAAGTTTCTTGCGACACGCTCCCGTTGCCTATCAAGAGCCCGCCAACAACTGGAATACGCAAAGCAGCTAGCAGTAACATCTCGCCTTGATGAGGAATGCGCTGACATTAGCCTGAAAATGGAGCAAGTTGACTTGGACGAAAGGAAGGACCCAAGAAGAAAGACCTTTAAGCTATTGAAAGGGAAGGGATATCGCCTTCATGCGACAAGTAAACAGGTTTTGGCTGCATGGCACCAGTACTTGGGCAATATGGAGGCCGCGAGCGAGGGTTTGGGGTTTGCCAGGGATGAACAACCCCCGAGTGAGACGTACTTGGACAACCTGCTCCGCTCGGTCATGGACAAGCTGCAATGAAGAACCGCTCGAACAAACATTTGAGACGTGTAGCCCGGAGCGTTGGAGCTAGCTCTGAGTTGGAGGCTGTGCGCTGTCTTGTCGAGCGGTATCGAATGCCAAACGAGCCACTAGATCTGATTCTTACAAAACTCGGTGTTTCTGAAATCGTTCGCGAGCCACTGCCATTCGATGGGGGAGTATTTGATTACCCAGGCGACATGCGTCGGCGCGTTGTGAAGCTCAACTCCCTAAGCCCAGAAACGCGACAGCGATTTACGTTGGCACACGAGCTCGGCCATTTATTCCTGGACGATCTGTTGGGTGTCAAACCCCTGTGCCGCAGAGACGAGCAGCTAGAGCGTGCTTGCGATGCCATTGCTGCAGAATTGCTCATGCCGATGCAGGATGCGCGTGCACACGTTGAGTCCTTGGGTAGCGCGTCTCCTGAGAACCTAATACAGACTGCAAGCAGGTTCGGGGTCTCCCTTCAAGTGGCGGCAAGGCGTATCCATTACGACTTGAAGCTATGGCCTCAATCGATGGGGTTGTGGCAATTCGAAGATTCTGGACCCGGAGTCCCAACCAATGCCCCTCGAGAGGTCTGGTTCGTCGGCAAGAGGCGGTGGGTGACGAAGCGGCCACCTTTTCGTGTGTTTTGCGATGCGCTGGCTTCATCCGGCTCAGTTAAAGCACGGGAATCATACTATGAAAGCGGCGAAATGAAACGTATTGTCCTAGAGGTGCTCCAATTACATCATAGGTGCCTACTGGGAATCGTGGCTTGATGCGGGGTAGCGGTCGGTGCCGTCCTGACCGTAAGCTTTTCTCGTGCCCGATACCCAGCGGCAACCGCATGTCGTCAATCCGAAGAGGCAGGCCGCTACCGTTCCCGACTCTGGTAAAATACTCTATAAGAAACGGTGTCAACCACATGGGCAACTGGAAAGTCATTGCGCTGGTCAGCGGTAATATCGAGGCCGTCTCAGGCCCGGCCGCCCAAGACCGGCCGGGAGCCCACGAGTGGATCGTCTGGGAAGGGCAAGCCGCCGACAAAGCCGAAGCCCTCAAATGTGCGGAGAAAGCCGATCCTAGGGTCGGATTGGAGTGGATGCGCATTCGCTACGAGAGGGATCTCGATATACGGTAGGATCTCGCTTGGCCCTATACAATCCCGCGCTTCCGGGATTCTCGGTCCCCAATCGGGATAGGGGGAAGCCTCACGGCTCCTCCCCTCCCACACCACCGTACGTACGGGTCCGTATACGGCGGTTCCGTGACTTGAGCCCGTTAAGGCCGGAGGTTCGAGTCGCATTTCGCCGATGGAGGCTTCACCGCTTCCAGGTTTCTTTCGGGCTTCACCCTATCCGCCCCCGGTAAGCTCAGCGAAGCTGATTGGCTGGCGCATGGCCATCCATGAGAGCCGCAATCTACTACCCGCGATCACGGTTTGGGCCTTCGCCACAGGAGTGGCTACTATGCCCGCTGCTGACTTCTACTGCCTGGTCAAGGAGCCTTACGGCGCCTTCAGTCACGAATCCGTGACGCACAGCAGATCTCCCGAGGTAAGTTCGACCGCCTGCCGCGCGCAACCGGCGGATTTACAACCAGTGCCCTTGATGGATATGGGCTTTGCGGTCCGTTGCCCGCTCGCCCGACACCGTATGCCTCTGATCCGCTTTTTGTACATCGGCTCGCACGTTTGCTCCGCGCTTCCTTCAGACCCCGCCTCGCGACGACGCCCTTGCGCTTCGCTATCACTTCACCTCCATCAGGTTGTGAAGGGGACTTTCACCCCCAAGCTGTCGAACATGCTCGGCACGCAACGAGAACGGGGAACCGCTTCCGGCTCCCCGTCTCAGGTGTTCGTCATTTTTGCCGTGGCAGCGTCCGCGGGGCGTTGCCAAGGTGCGCACCGCAAGAGCGGTGTGGTTATTCGACTTCCGTATGCATGTCCCGCGGAGTCCTACCTCCTCCAGTTTGCATGTTCCCTTCATACTCCTCTGCGCGACCAATTGCAACACTCCAAAGTACTGGTTCGGATATCTGGCCGGCATGTATTCCTTCATGTCCTTTGCAGAGGGGAAGGCGTCTTGGATGCTCAATTACTCCTGGGACGGCAACAAGGAGGTGGACCCTCGCGAGGCGATGAAGAATCTGGCGATGGCGGAACTCATGGCGGGCGCGAACGTTTGGGACACGCGAGGGCATGTCATGTCCGGCTCGAATGACATCCAAACTCGCACCATGATTTTCAACTGGATCGCCAAGCACGAGAAAACCTTCTCTTCCCCCCCCCGGAGGCCGGTCCGGCCCGTCGGAGTCTATTTTTCACCCAAGACTCGAGACTATTTTCCAGAACAATTCATCGAGTCCTACCGGGGAATGATCTGTCTGCTCCTCCAATCGCACCTCGAATTTCAGATTGTGACGCCGCGCAATAGGCAAGCCTTCCGCGGTGATGAACTAATTTTGCCCGACGTGCGATGCCTCAGTGGGTCGGAACTGGACTGGCTTCAAAGCCTGGTGCGCGACCGCAAAGCTCTGGTGGTCACCGGCGAGACGGGAAGGTACGACGACGAGCGCCGGCCGCGGGCCGAGAATCCTTTGCACGAGCTTTTAGGAATTACCGACCTCTCCCGGCAACAAACCTCTGCCACACCGACACGGTTCATGTATGCACCACAGTGTCCCGGCAAGGCTTACTATGCCGAACTCGAAGGGCATTTCAATGATTATGCTTTGCAGGAACATTATGAGGGCGCGCGCTTCCAAAAAATGCGACAACAGGTATCGTCAGAAATCGTGCGACTCTCGAATTCGCGACCCGAAGTCGAAATCGACGCCTCCCCTTTCCTCTCCACCCAGATCGCTGAGGTCAATGGGAAGATCCATGTCTTCATCGCAAATTTCAAGGGATTGAAAAGCAATGAGATGGCACAACAGGTTCCGGAACGAAATATCAGAATCACGTTCGCGGGCCGCGAAAACGCAAAATTATACGTGCTTCCCTTTCTGGGTGAGGTTCAAGAGCTCGACGGTGAGCGGAGTGCCGGAAGAATCACGTTCAGAATTCCCGAGGTCTCGAAGGGGATGGTCGCTTGGTGTGGCGATTAAATGGGCGCGGTAGAAGGGGGAGGGCTAGATACCAAAGAGCATCACTGCCCTCTCCCCTCGCGGGAGAGGGTGGCGCGCAAGCGCCGGGTGAGGGGTCCCGACCGAATTTTCAGAGCAGGTCACAGGCGGTTTTGCTGACGCACACCCTACGGTTTCCGCGCTCCGGCCAGAATTGCGCGCAGACGTTGGCCGACGATGAGTTCCTCCCCGGGTTGGATCGTCATGGAAACGAGCTCCAACCGGTCGGGCTCCTTGATTTCCTTCTTATCGGGATTGGGGTTGCCCTCACGAACGGCTGGCACCAGGCTGGGGTTATCGGGGCCGAGCACTTCGATCACAGGATTGCCCTCGCGCAGTTTCCGGACGCAGTCGGCGGCCCTGAATCCCCAACCCTGCTGGTCCCAGGAGACTCTTAAGGTCGGGTAGCGATTCCCGTCATCAGGCGTGTAGATTTCGGTCTTGACCCCAGGCACCGTGTTCACAAGCCTCGCAATGCGCTGGACGCGAGCATTCCACTCCCGATAGAGGGCGGCGGAATCGAGCTTGAGCCAAGTCTCGATGGCGGTGAGGCACCCGATCACCTCTTCCTTCCCGACCTTCATGGACCGGCAGACGGCACCCTCATAGGGATTGGTATTCAAAAGCGCTGCTTCGATCAAATCTTTGCGGCCGAGCAACACTCCACTACACTGGGGCCCGCATAGCCCTTTGCCGCCCGAAAAGGTATAGAGATCAACGCCCATGCGGGCGTAAAGCTTTATGTTTTCGATGGGCGGAATACCGGCCGCATCGTCAAGCAGCAAAGGGATGCGATGCGCCTTGGCGATGGCAAGTTCCTTATGAAGCATCTCGCCCAGGTGAGTCGTGTAGATCAACGCCGTTTTACCGTTGATGGCGCTTTCGATCTCTCCGGGCGAAAAGGCCAGCACGAGAGTTCCACCGGCCAAGCGGAGCGCACTGTCGAAGGCGCTGCGTCCACCCGCCATGATCACCTCATGTCGGAGACCGGATGTGTCTGGAAGCTGCCAGATATTCTTGGGGTCGCTTCCCGCGATGCAGGCGGCGGTCGCCGAAGCCATCGCGCCGGCAGCCCCGGAAGTAATCATGCCGGACTCAGCGCCCGTCAGTTCCGCCAGCCTTCGGCCTACAGCGCGCTGAAGCTCGAGGATATTAACGAAATGCCTGGCCGCTTCCACCTGCGCAGCGCAAACCTCCGGCCACTCGAGAGAACCGCTGAGGTAGGTCCAAGTCCCGCGGCAATTGATCACCGTCTTCACACCCAGCCGCTGGTAGACGTTGCCATGCGAATCCCTCCCGACGACCCGCGCTGCCGTCGCATAGAGTTCACGAGCCTTGATCAGCCCGAGCAGGGGTGCTGCCACCGCCCATTTCATGAACGCACGCCGATCAAAGAAACTCTTGTCCGCCATCGGAACTCGTCCTCGCACCTTAGGATCTTGGAGGCCGGACCGCCGGAAGCTTAATGGTCCGCTCAATCTGGGTTCTTCGGCAGTGGGACGAACGCACGAACGGCCAGTATATGAGCTTTGGCATCTCGAGCATTTCGATTGTAATAGCCGACCGTGCAGTTGGGACGGAAATAGTAGGCGTCCCCAGCCTTGGCTGGGTGCAATCCTTGCATGCCGTCCATTCCCCCGCCCGCCACCATCTGCCCCTCGCCGTCGAGCACGAGATAGATTTCCTCGGCGACTTCATGATGATGCGGGAAATTGGTGCCGCCAGGCGCGAAATCCATCAAGAAGAGGTCGGCAACGACGTAAGCGGCGTTGATGCGGTCACGCGTGCCCGTGTGTGGTCCGATCAGAAGCTTGTAGAGCACCGAAGTGGGATGACCCTCCACCGTCTGCTCCTTCAAGTCGTCCAGGTTCCCGACGGCGGGCTTCGCGGGCGGTGGGGCGATAGGAACGTCGGTTGGAATCTTGAAGGTCATCACGACAACGCGGAACGGCTGGTCGGAGGAATTCGAGAGGTTGTGGCGAACAGTCGGCGAAATATAGGTGAAGTCATTCATGCGCAAGGCATGACTTTCCTCGGCATAATGCAGGACGCCACTCCCGTTCAGAATGAAGTAGAGTTCTTCCTGTCGCGGATACTCGATTGACTCACAAGCGCCGTGCGCATCCACAGTCAACTCTCCGAATCGGGCCACGCTCTGCGCCGCCCGAGGTTCGGAGTCTCCCTCGCCGAAAATGGGAAGATAGTGACAAGAACTGGTAGTTAGATCCATCCTATATTCGTGAACCTCGGGCACGTAACGGTGCAACCACGTGGGCGCAACTTTCCTCTCCTGGGCCAACAAACACGGCCCGATCGCCAGCAGAACGAACACCAGCTTCTTCATTCCCGACTTCCTCCGGAAAAAGCCAGCCACGGTGTGACGCAGCATCTCCTGGGTTGCATCCGGATAAGCGGACATTGGCGCCATACTCCACCTCTCCATCCTGCAAAAAAGAAAGTCAAGACTCGAGCAACGGTCACTTTAGCAGTGCCGATGGGTCATGGCAGCAGGGTGCGGACAAGTGTGTGACCCCGTAACATGGCACGAGGGCTCCTCTTAGGCATGTCAGCGGCAGCGTTTGCGGCTTCCACTTCCGATGATATCAGCGAGCCACCTAACATCGTCATTGTACCTTGGCCGTTGATCACGATGGTACCTTCCCATGCCTCGCACATGTTAGGCAGTTGCTCACGAGTGGACGCGCGGCGACCCGCTGAGAAGCCCTTCCGAAGCCCCGCCGCCCAGCCGCCGGAAAAACCTGCCGCGCCCAAGGACCCGCGTCGAGTTCAATCAGCCCTGACTGCCATCTGGGAACCCCCTCAACGGTCGGGACCAGCCGGGCTCTGACACTTCACCGTCAGATCTGTAGCGCCGACCCTTGGGTCGGTCTCGACCTCCCGCCTCGCTCCTTTTCGTCATTTTCTTGTCACGGCGGCGATGCAATTAACCTCCACCAGCGAATTGCCAGGGAGCGCCGCCACTGCCACCGTAGTCCGTGCCGGCCCACCGTTCGGGAAGTAAGTCTTGAACACCTTGTTCATTCCGTCGTAATCCTCAATCTTCGCCAGAAAGACGCCAAGCTGCACGACATGGTCCATTGAGCTCCCGCCATGGCCTACAAGATCCCTGATTTTATCCATCACCTTCTGGGTGTGGCTCGATATATCCCACTGCGCCGGAGGCCGGTCATCGTGAGCGCCTTGGCCGGCAATATAGATCAACCCGTTGTGCCGGACGATTGGCATGATAAAGGGCGTGCCGGTCACAGGTTTGCCATCTTCGCCAAGCTTCTCGACATCCTTCACGGCCTCCGCTCCGCGTGCGTTCGAAGCCGCACGAGTGATTCCCAGACCTGCCAGAACGGATGCGAGTCCCGCACCGAATTTCCTGCGTGTGGAACGTGTGGATAGCATCGGTCTTCCTCCTTTTCGAACATCGCTGACGGATTTGATACAAGGAATTGTCTCGTCACTTTACGGCAACGCGAAGCTGAACACATCACTGCCGGAGGCAATGGCGACGTACTGGGTGCCATTCACAGCGTAGCTCATGGGCGAAGCGTGCAGATTCTGCCCGGTGTTGAAGTGCCACAGGGGCGCGCCAGTGCGAGCATCGACGGCCTCAAAGGCGCCCGAGTCATCGCCAAAGAAAACCAGTCCTCCTAGCACATGACCATTACGCTTTGTTCAGGACAAGGTCGTGCACCTCGTTGTAGGCATGGTAGCGCAGGCGGTATTTATAGCTGCCGGAAGCGTATTTCGCCGTGTTCCATGCCGCCATATGGTACCCGGCTTCACAGATGGCGTTGGAGATCACTTCCACGTTGTTGCCGCTCTGATCGAGGATCTCTACGAGCACCCATCCCCTTTCCGGGACGCTGAACTCGATGGCCAATTGCGGATTGTTCGCGTTGGGATAGTGCTGGCTCAGCACGCGGGTGGTCGGCTTTGCAGGAATGCTGAGTTGCTTCTCGCTCACCTGAGTGTAGTCGAACGGCTGGTTGACGAGATGCCAAAGCGGCTCTTTCGTGCGCTGGTGAAGGTAGAATGACCTCAAGGGCGTGCGTGTGAAGCTCGTCAGCGGACGCCGTACTGCTACTCCATCCTGCCACTCATACACAGGAATATGCATTGGATTCATCACGTCGAGCTTGCCACGCTCCATCGCGATGTGGAATAAGCCGAAATTCCCGGGCTCGTGACCGCCGAGCCAATGGCCCACGATATCGACGAGGTAGGCGTTTTTGCCAAAGATGACGATGTTCGCCATGTAGTCCCAGGCTCTCCCATCGTAGTTGTTCTCGTTGCCGAAGGGATTCGGCCCATTGCTGAAGTCGCCGTCATGGCCGTAGATACCCTCGATAATATGTAGCCCCATTGGGGATGCTGCATGATTGTCGATGGTCCGGTGCGCCCACAATTCCATACACAGGGGAGTGTAATAATACGCATCATTGTATGCGGGATCGTTCCGCGGCACTTCCGGCGTATTCCATCGGGGAATGGTGCCGGTGTGCCGCTGGAGGTTCGCCTCCACGGCTTCATGAACTTTGGGGCTGATACATTCCTTGTTAGTCAGCTTCTCCAGTTTTTGCAGCGAATCGATATCGGGCCACTTGCCACAGTATCGCTGAAAGGGTGAAGGATGGCTACCCTGCCAGTTCTTAGCGGCGAGGGTCAAACCCATTTCGTGAGCCTTGAATTTCGCCACATTCAGGTTCCATGAATTCGGCGCATTGAAGGGCCACAGGTAAGGGATCTGGGTATGCACGACGCCGCTGGGAACCTCTTTCCAGACAAATGCCTCGGCATCATTCGCATCTTCCTGTGTTGCAATGGTGTCTTTCACCGGGCGGGCCGTCGCACCTACCCGCTGGGCCATAGCGACGTACCCGCGAGGTTCGACCACGGTGGCGCCATTGGCATCGCGCATATGCATCCTGGTGCCCGCGACACCCAGTTCCTTCAAGGATTCGAACAGACCCTCGACGAAGAACACGTCAGTGGCAATGCCCATCGTGTCCTCCAGGGTGAGTCCTCTTTTCTTATCGACGGCCTCGTGAGCGGTGAGATTCGGCTTGGCCGCGATGTGGTAACTCACGGGAATGCCGGTACTGTCCATGGGAACGAATATCGACCGGCCCAAATCGAGTCCGACTCGCTTGCACGCAGTAGAATTCGTCTTGTAATCCACATGCGTCTGTAGGATGAAGACCGCTTCCGGGTGCTGTTCCACAAACGGATGCACACCGAAACATTCGGACGGTTCCGACCCGGTGGCAAAAATGGAAGCCGGGCCGATGAAACCCAGGCTGCCGCACAGCAATGACGAAGACTTAAGAAAATCCCTTCGAGTGGACATATAGACCCCACCTTTCCAATGTCACGTCACTCCTCTTTGTGCCAACCGATGACCCGCCAGCGTCGTAAGCCAGGTTTTCCTTTTTCGCATCCTGGGCACTATCGATTCGACCCAGGATTTCCATTTTGGAAACGGACGATTGTGCCCGATTCCACATGCGGGGTCAACCCAATATAAGGACCTCGGTTTGACTTGGCGACTGGCACGTGGACGTACAAGTCGCCAAACCGTAGATGTGGGCCCATACCCCGGATGTCTGGCTTGCCATCCAACCGCGACTTGTTCACCTCGCCCAAGAACCTTGCTCTAGGAAGCGCTGTAAGTGATTGATCCTGGAATGGTGTTTTCCTCGCATTGCAACTGCCCCACTTCAACAAACAAAAACTCAGCGGGCTGGACAGCTTCCTCCAGGTCCTTGAGCCGTTCCTGGTGTCGCTGCCAAAGGGCCACCAGTGGGCCTTGGAAATCCGGAACAGGCATTGGCTGTCGGAGAAGCTTTTCTCGGCACTCAGGAACCACGGCGTTGCCCTTGCCCTGATTGACCATCCGTGGATGCCGCGGCCAAAGGAGGTCTTCCAGCTCGGCGACCCCATCACGGCCGGGTTTGCCTACGTCCGATGGCTGGGGGACCGCAAGGGCATCGAACAGCGTACCTTCGTCTGGGACCAGACCCTCATAGACAGAAGAGAGGAACTGCGGGACTGGGTCAGGATATTGAAGCAGGTCCAGAGAAGAGGAGTTCGCATCTTCGCCTTCGCCAACAACCACTACGCCGGGTTTGCTCCCGAGACGGTGAGGTTGTTCAACGAAATCTGGGTAGAAGGAAAACTTGACTCTCTTGGAACCTACCGAGCCTGAGTTCAGTCCAACCTACTTTGACCGCGAGTGCCGTGAAATGGCAGCATCGGAGGCCGACGATGGGAACGAGCCCCTCCGCACCGAGCCCTGCCTGATACTGGCGCGCCCCGGACCCAACTCATCCGCGACGACGAGCTTTGCCTGAGGTTCGGCTTTTCGGAGTTGCTGGTCGCCCGTGGGAGCTGCTTTGAGCGATTTGTTTTATCCCCAGGCCAGAGGTCACGAGCTTGGACATGTGACCCAGGTGCTCGCTGAGGCGCAGCGTGGCCGCCTGGACTTTCTTCAGGATTTGGTCCCGCTCGGCCAATGCCTCGCGGATTCGGTCGGCGCACTCCCTTTCGATTGTCACAACCGCTTGCGGGTTCTTGCCATTGTAGAAAAGCTGGTAAAACTCGATTCCGAAAGCCTTGGCCAGCCTTTCCAGGTTCCTGAGTGTGGGGACGGTATGGCCGTTCTCAATTCGGGAGAGGTAAGCGCCCATGAGCCCGCTTCGCCTTATGACTTCGCTCTGGGAGAGCCCTTTGGCGAGGCGCAGGGCTTTCAGCCTTGCTCCGATTTTGTTCATGTTCCTCCTTGTGGGCGAGGTTCGTCCCTCGGGACGACGTGTTCACGATGTCCTTCTGCCAAATTGGCTGGGACGGCTCTCGGCTTCGGACTGTTTCCCTCGACCGGCACCCCCATGCTGTGCTCGTTTCCGTCCGCATGCTGTCATCGTCCTGCCTGCCGGCCCGGCAGCCATCGCTGCCACCGGTCACACTATTCCGGTGCGCGAGTTTAGCACTGGAAATTGGGTCCGGCTACACGCGCTCTCGGTGACAGCCGGGTGGCGGGAGGTGCTGGAGCGCGACAGGCGGGACGGTGAATGCAGCCTGAAACTGCAAGTGTAGGGGTTGGATTTGCATATCCCCTGGAATGCCACGTCGTTCTCAGTCCCCCCACTTGCCGTGCTGCCGATGTTTCGCAACTATCAGGAGGGAGCTACTGGACAATTCTCTTCCAGCTACGCAACCGGTTTCCCTGATTCTTTCGGTTCGCGCCACTGGAGGAGGGGAGAACCAGCGTTATGTACCCAAGACCGCATACCCGTTCTTCCCACTGCCCTGCTTCTTTGCCGTTGAAGCAGACCAGCCTTAATTTTGGGGCCATGGTTTTAAGAGCTGTGAAATCGTTAAGGTGCTTGCCCGAAATATCCTTGTCCATGCTTCCAGGTCGGAGACAACTGCGATACACGTCCCAAAGGCCGACTCTGTGTGCCAAGAGAGTTTGAATTCTGGTCTCGTAAGGTAGGTTCGTGAGCCGTTCGCTTAGCACTGCTTCCAGCAGTTTCCAAAAGTCGTTGCGGGGGTCGGCGTAATACTGCGCCTTCAACAGGGAAACATCGCTCGGCAACGCTCCTAAAATCAGAATCTCAGTGTGCCCGTCTGCCACCGGGTCGAGACCAAACTTTCGCATGTGACGCACGTTATCACACGCCGGAGCCCAAGGTGTCCAACTTCTTCTTCAAAGGCAGGAGCGCCTTGTCCCTGTGATATCCAAGACACGACCAGAAGGAGGACGGCGAGGTTGATTGCGCTGGGGCAATGAAATCCAAACGTTGGCATTGGTACCATTCCGCTACCAGGCAATCATCCCTGATGAGAGCCCAGCCGGGCATGTATGTTGTCACTGGGGGGGATGAGCCACAGCGACGGCCAGTTCATGAAAGAAATGGGGATAGAGCCTTGCCACTTGGACGACCCTGTCCCCCGTCCCCTCCCGCCCCCGTTGCCTCCCGGACCGGTGATTCCCAAGTTGACGGAGAAAGATGCATGCTGGCTTCTGAATCTCGGGGTCATGTGGGAGCGGGAACCCGAGCCGGACTTCATGCCGCCCAAGAGCCTCCGGGAATACCTGGCCCGCTACCCGAACGGCATAAGGGAGGCTGTGGGGGAGGTTGCCAAGGAACTGGAGGCCGACCTGCGAAACTACTATGACCTCGACGACCTCGCGCAGGACATCGTGGTGATGTTCCTTGAGCTCTTGGAGGAGGACCTGGAGGACATAGTCGAGATGTACGTGACCTGCCCGCCGCCGCGCCCTGGGAGGTGCAGGTTGCAGCACTTCCACCTTTACATCAGGCTCCGCGTGAGGGCCGCCGTGCTGCCGGAGCCCGAACGAAGGTTCCTCGACCCAGAAGGCTTCGAGGAATGGTTCACGTCCCGAACTCTGGGGGAGCGTTAGGTTAGGCAGCGAGGCGGGCGCGCCATGGACCCTGAGAAGCGGAGCAGGATAATGGCCGGAATCAGGTCTGCGTCGGGGCTTGAGCTCCGGGCCAAAACCATGGCGGAGTCCCTGGCGGGGTGCGGGCTCCGGCAGGCGGGACCACGGGTTGGGCGGGCGCGGCCATGTATCCGGGGTGAGGCAGGGCGTATGGCGTTGGGGGAAGGGGATTCTGGGTGGGGCCGCAGGGTCAGACCGTCGTCCAGATAGCCCCGCCAAGCTGGTCAATAAAGCCCTGGAAACTTCCGCACCAGCCCCCCGCACCCGAACCATTGTCCGATGCCCAGCCAGGCTGTAATCGGGTCCGGGGCGGCTGCAAGCGGGGCGGAACCCCAGAACTGCTTCATCGGGCTTATTGCCGCAGCTCGACCCGTGGGAGCCAACCCTTTCAGCAGGGCAGAACTGGGACAGCCAACCCGCCGCTTAAAGAGGGTAGGGGATGAACCGCCCTTCCCACGCCGGAATCCAGCCCAAGCCGTGGGTCATTCGATGGGAAGCTGACTTGCCAGGCCGAATCATTAGTAGGGGCGAAAACTCCTGTTTGCTTTGGGCAAGGCGACGGTAGCGGCGTGCCCCATCCAAGTTGGCGAGTCGCGGTTCCCCCCGGTGTACCAAGTACATGAAAAGCCCGCTGTCATGACGGCACTTGCCGTTGGTACCTGTTGGAAATCCCGATCAAAAACTGATCCTGCCTAAAATTTCAGTACTCCTTCCAGTCAGGCCGCACATGGTATACAATCAGCCCCATTTACTTGTGTAATGTCTAATACCTAAATGTCTGAAATCGAGGAAACACCGGGAAGCCCGGATTCTACCCCGCCTGCAGAAGATGTAGGCGCTGACACACAACGTCGATTCCGTTACCAAGCGTGCTACGTTGCCATGCTGTCATTAGGCCTCTTGAATGACGACGGACCGCTCGAAGAACTCTATTGCGAGCACCACGATGATGTTGTTTTACGGCTGAGGTCGGGCCAGTTCAGGGCGATTCAAATCAAAACACGGGGGGCCGGCGCGGTCCCGTTTACCGCCGTTGAACCCGCAGTAATTTCTTCACTCCGAAAATTTGCCGATTTAGAGGTTAGATTTCCCAGTCACTTCAAAGGCTATTTGCTCGCGTCAAACGTTGGCTTTTGGCATGAAAAGAAGAATGGCAGCAATCTGAACCATATTCTTGAGACCGTGAGGAACAAGTCCGGGACAGGTTTTGCGGGGTTTATAAAGAGGATCATAAAGATAAAGCCGGCTATTGATTGTGCAGTGGTAACGGCCGCGCTAAGTAAAGTTGACCTTGTGGAGACTCCGGGGCTGGATGACGTCGAATCTGCGCTTTGCGGACAACTTGCGCAGATTCCTGAGTACCGCAGTCGTCGGTACGATGAGTTGAAAGCTGCATCAGAAGCGCATCGCGACCGGATCCTCGCAGCGAGTTCTCTCGCTGGCTTGAACTTCCTTCCGGTGTACTTGACGCTGTGCGCCGATTCTCCCCAATCCGTGAGAGATCAGTACGTGATTCAAACTAAACGCATCACTAAAGATGACGTCACCGACGCTTTGAATCGCGCACTGTCTTCGCCGACATTGCTTCGGAGCCATCAGCCCGTACCTTTGGGGGAATTACCAACCGGGATGAAAAAGATGGAGATAAAGTTGATGGCTGGCGGCCTCTCAGTCACCGAAATCGATCATCTCAAGGATCTGAAGTTTTCTGCGGAATACCTTTTGCAGGATTGGCTCTACAGGTACGGACATGAGCGTGCGCAGAAGTATTACGAGCACCTCAGAGTGGCTGTTCGTGACGAGTGCCTTGCAGCACAACAAAGTTCGAAACGGGCCACGGGGTTGTATGGAAGTGTGATGCTATCTGATCTCAGAGAACGGCTCCAGCAAAGATCCGCAACACATGCCGCGGCTACTCCTGAATGCGGTCAGAAGCACCTTCTAGGGATGGCCGGCATTCTTACGGAGGACTGCAAGGTTTGGTGGAGCGCGGAATTTGACTTACCGGAAGTTAGCCCATGAGTCTTTTCGAAACGCTTGCCAACTTAGAGGATGACGACAACCTTCACCTTGGGCGGCTGCTTGTGCTGTTGTCGGCCTTTGTGGGGAAGGAGGGGATGGGTTCCGTTGATGGGCTGACGAAGCTCGCCAAATTGGACTTCTTGTTGAGGTACCCCGTCAACTTGGAGCGTGCTCTTCAGGTTCGCGCGGGTAGAGGGCCGGACGCCAAAGTAGAGGATTATGAGCACAAGAGTATCGAATCCAGCATGGTGCGCTACCGGTTTGGTCCGTGGGATTTTCGCTACAGAAGATTCCTAAACACCTTGGTCGCGAGAGGGTTAGCGAGCGTCACGACGGAGGGGCGCACGGTCAAGATCCACTTGACCAACGCTGGGATGGAGGCGGCAAAGGAACTTGTCGGCGCCCCCTCGTTCGCCACCATGACCAACCGCGCCCGACTCCTAAAACGTTACTGTGACTTGAGCGCCACAAACCTGATGAAGTTCATTTATCAGACATTTCCCGAGCTCGGGTCCATGAGGGCTGGCACCCCAATACCGCAATGAAAATACATTTTTCACGGCTGACAATGAACTGCCGCAAGTCCGTCGAAGAGATCGATCTCTCCGCCCAGATATCTTTCTTTCATGGGAAAATCTCGGCAGGCAAGTCCTCGGTCGTTCGCCTGATTGACTTCTGCCTCGGCGGTGACTTGGAGCGAACGCCTGCCCTCATGCAGGAACTAATTTCGGTTTCACTATTTTGTCAGATTGCCGACTACGAAGTCATGCTTGATCGCGAGGCCACAGGTTCCAGACAGGTGCAAGTCACATGGCGACGGGACGGTGCTGAACCGGAGAGAGTTCTGGCCCCCGTGCAACTCTCGCCGGAGCGTGGTCCGATCTGGGGTGAGAACATCTTTACCCTGAGTGATCTGGTCTTTTTCTTTCTGGGTGTTACTCCTATCAAAGTCCGGAGAAGCAAGCGCGAGGCAGACTCTCCCCTGGTGCGGCTTAGCTTCCGTGACCTTCTTTTCTACTGCTACCTCAACCAGGAGGACATCGACTCCTCGTTCTTCTATATGGAGGATCCCTTCAAAAAGCTAAAAAGCCGAGACGTTATGAGATTTGTCGTCGGCTACTATACTGAGAGGCTAAATGACTTAGATCTGGCGATCGAAGAAAAGCAACAGGACCGATTCTCCAAGCTGCAAGCTGCAGAGCAACTCAGAGCTTCCCTCCAGGAGTTGGGTTACGGGTCAGCCCTTGAAATACAAGCTGAGATCGAGCAAATGCGCGCGCAGTTGAAGCAGGCCAGAGAGGAAGAGAAGGAAATCCGATTGGGGCAGGTGAAGGACGATCACTTGGTCGACGAACTTCGAGGTCATCTTCGCACATTGTCCTATGAATTGGGGGCCGAGGAAGAGGCTTACGGGGACCAACGTCGGAAGATCGAAGAATTGGAGCGCCTAAAAGCTGAGCTAGTGTCAGCACGTTTCAAACTAGGGCGCGCCGAGGCGGCGTCCGTCGTTCTCGCCAAGGCTGACTTCCAATGTTGTCCTCTATGTGGTGTTCCCGTTCAAAAAATGTCGCCGCGAACTGAAGGGAGTTGCATGCTCTGTGGAACTCCCGATATTCAGCGGGACCATGTGCTCGCGGGCAGAGTGGAAGCAATGCAAAAGGACCTCGATGCTCGGCTTGAGGACATCACTATTGCACTAGACAAGCACCGCGAAGCGTTGAAAAAGCAGAGAGATGCGGTCGAGAAGATTCGGCGCCAGAAGGCGGAGCTCGATCACCAGTTGGACGTTGAGTCGCATATATACGATTCAAATTTCCTTGCACGGTCACGTGAAATCGAACGAAGAATCGCGACGCTTGAGGAGCAGATTCGCGGTCTTGAGCGGGTGCGCAGATTTCCGGAACTGGTTCAGTCATTGGAGTCAGAAGCCGATCGGCTCCAGGGCGAAATCAACGCGCTTAGACGGGAGATGCAGGAGGAAAAAGGGCATCTCACGCAGGCCACACGCTACGTGAGTGAGATAGAACACCGGTTTTTAGAGGCATTGACCTCGGTTGGCGTCCCGGGTGTCGGACGTGAAGATATTGTCACGCTAGATATAAAAACGTGGATACCTTTTGTACTGCCGAAGGGAGAGGAAACGCTGCGTTGGAGTTTTGAGAACGCGGGGAGTGGTGGGAAGAAAACTCTGTTCAAGGTCTGCTACGCTTTGGCGGTGCATTCCGTAGCGGCGCACAATGGCCTACCGCTGCCACGGTTCCTGATCATCGACACACCAATGAAGAACATCGGCGAGGAGGTCAATCAGGATGTATTCCGCTCCTTCTATCGCTACCTTTATCAGTTGGCCACCGGACCTCTAAAATCCGTGCAATTTGTGATCGTCGACAAGGAATACTATGCTCCCGAGATCGAAGGCATCAAAATATTCGAGCGTTTCATGACACCCGACGATCCTGGGCATCCGCCATTAATCTCGTATTATCGTGGCCCCTAGCTTTCAGGATGGCCGTCAACACGGAAACCATGCTGAATGGGCACTTCGTCGGATTGTGCCCGATAAACGTTAGTGCTTTATCGGAAGCGCGCCAGGGGAAATAGCGCCCGGGGCAGCGGGAGGCCCTAACCGGCGCGCTTTCGATAAAGCTGTTTGAACGAAGCCGCGTCACCACCCTATGGGGATTTGAATCGTGTTTGCTGTCCTTGGGGGGAGGGTTGGGCGTGGGGGAAGGGGTGTGGGCATGGCGGCGAAGGGGGGTCGAAGAGGAGATTTGAGTATAGGTCCACCTGGATAGGAAGCGATGGAGAAGAAATAGATGTGTACTGCGGGTCCAGAGAGACACACGAAGAGTGTTGGCACGGAAGGCGGTGAGCATTCTCGGAATGACAGCGAGCGTTTCATGCGGCCACCGCGAGGGAAAATGGTGGAGAACGCAGGGTGATCTGGGACTGCGGTCAGTCGCTCTAAGATGATCATGGGGCCGCCGCATTGAGGGCAGGTACAGGAAGAGGTGGAAGGTGGGGTGGTGGATGGAACCTCACCATTCCCTGGGGTGGGTTGTGGAGCCAGGGGCGAACCCGTCGCCGATCCGAGGAGCTGGAAACAGAGGGGCAGAAACCGAGCGCGATGGCGATGGGCCAGGAAACCGAAATGGCGGATGCGCACGAATCCTGGAGGAAGCAGGTGGAGCAAAAAGCGCCGCAAGAATTCCTCTACCGAGAGAGTCATGAGGCATTGCTGGTTAGCGTGGGCGGAGTCTCGCCAGCGAAAGGTGACTTGGTCACCGGTCAGAGAGGCGAGACGATGGTTGGAGATAGCGACGCGATGGGTGTAGGCACCCAGATAGTGGAGGACATAGGCGGGGCCCCCGAAGGGCGGTTTGCAGTAGACGACCCAGTCCTGGCGGAACAGTGGGCGCAGGAAGGAGGAGAAAGCCTTGGGTGAGGCGAGGAGCTTCAGTTCACCGTGGAAACTGAGTTGGCCCTGGGCGAAGGCCCATTTCAGAGCGGCGACGAACTTGCCCCGAAAGACCCGAGCCAGGACGGGACGGGGAAGAAAGAAGCGGGGAGGGGAGGCAAGCCAACGGGTATGGTCTGGGGAGAGTCCGCCGGCGGGAACGACGCAATGGACATGGGGATGGTGCTCCAGCTTCTGATTCCAGGTATGGAGCACACTGAAGAAGCCAATCTCGGCGCCGAGATGTTTCGGATGGGGAGCGACTTCGAGCAGGGTTTGGGCGCTGGCGCGGAGCAGCAGATCGTAGAGAACCTTCTTGTTCTGCAAAGCCAAGGGCGCCAGGCGATGAGGGAGGGTGAAAACGAGGTGCACGTAGCGAGTGGGCAGGATTTCGCGGCGGCGCGCCTCGATCCAACGGTGGCGGGCGTTGGCCTGGCACTTGGGGCAGTGCCGATTGCGGCAGCTGTTGAAGGAGATGACGCGATGCCCGCAGCGGGAACAGCCATCCAGATGTCCACCAAGGGCGGCGGTTCGGCAGCGCTCGATGGCCGCCAGGGCCTTGAGATGCTGCCCGGTGAGCCAGTGGCGGCTGCGCTCGATGAATTTCTGTCCCGCGACGCGGATGAGGTCGGCCACCTCCAGGGGTGGTCGACTCATCTAGGCGTCCCGAGGCGGCTCGGTTTTCTTTCCAGGGGCGGACAACGCCAGCGCGTCCAGAGGGCTGGCGGTGGCGTTGAGGTGGCGCCTGGAAAGGTGCAGGTAGAGACTGGTCTCTTTCAGATCATGATGACCTAACAGGAGCTGGATCGTGCGCAGGTCCGCACCGGCTTCGAGGAGAGGTGTTGCGAAGCAGTGACGAAGGGAGTGCGGGTGCACACTTTTTTTGAGGCCCGCCCGCTGGGCTGCGTGGGAGCAGGCGAGCCAGACGGTCTTCGTCCCGATCGGTTGCGAGGCCGTATGATGGCGACCTCCTGGGAAGAGCCACACCCTGGGTTTGAGGTCGCGCCAGTGCTCCCGCAAGGTTTCCAGCAGGACGGGGCTGAGCATCACATCGCGATCTTTGCGGCCTTTGCCGCCCTGGATGTGCACGACCATCCGCGGGCTGTCGATATCCAGGACTTTGAGTCGAGCGACCTCCGCACAGCGCGCGCCGGTCCCGTAAAGGGTCATCAAAATGGTGCGGTAGAAGGAGTTGGGTGCGGAGTTGATGAGCTGGGTGACTTCTTCCTGGCTCAAGACCGTGGGTAGGCGGAGGCCCATCTTGGGGTAGGGCGTCTCGGCCGCGCTCCAAGGTTTCTTGAGCGCCTTGACGAAGAAGAAGCGCAGAGCCGCGAGGTGTTGGGTGACGCTGCTAGGAGCCAGTTTTTTCTGGCGGAACAAATGCGCTTGATACTTGCGAATGTGCTCAGGACCCAACTGGTCCGGAGGGCAATGGAAGTAGTGGGCGAACTCAGCGACCTCACGCAGGTAGCAGCGTGCGGTACCCGAAGAGTAATTACGACGCTCGAGTTCTTCGAGCATCAGCTTGCGTAGACGGGTCATAGAGAACCTCCTTATGACCCGACAATATCCCGATCAGTACACCCCCGCCCGCTTCCTCCCACGCGCAGCGTCCGCCGCACGGGCGGCTTCGTTCAAGTTGGCTTCCCGTCAGGAATCGGCTGACTTGCCCCACTAGGCTGAAAGCTTGTATCTGGCAGAGGTGCTCGGAAGGGTTGTTCTCCCTTATGGCCATGTATGCCAGTCGATTCCGCAACTGCGGATGTGCGGAACGGAATCGCGTCGGAGGCGCACGTAAGAAATGGGGGAGCCAAAGGGCGAGGGCAACCTTACGGCGAGAAGTTCATGCGGCGCAGGAGGTCCTGGAAGCATGTAGTGCAATGGTTAGTTTCCTGGCCGCTCAAGCGTCGCCTACGGGCTGGTCAGAGGCCCGGATGTCCACAATCCGTGACGTTATGATGGTCCGAAATTCTGGGTGCCGAAATTCCAGGCGCATTCCGCGCCCGATAAACCGTACCTTCAGCATCGAGCCGCCCCACGTGGACCCCGCGATGCTTACTGGGACGGGATCAGGACAGTATTTCGGATGGCCGGAGATCAGGTCCCGACCGCGCCCACGAATGACGATGGTGTACCAATGATGCTGCGTCTCAACCTCCAACACCGCGCCCTCGGAGAGCACATCCAAGTACACACCACCTTCGATCTCCGATTGCACGATGTTCCGGTTCACCTCGTCACTGAAGTTGGGATGAGGCATAAACGGCTTGGGAACCGGGATCGACGCTGTGGTATCCATCCTCGTTGTCTCTGCCTACCTTCTACCTGCGCAGAAGCTGCTGGCCTGAGGGTCCCCACTACAACTCATCATTCGTCACATTACTTAGAAATTCTCCAGCATCCACACGTTGGCATCCGTCGTCCAGCCGTACAGGGCAAGATAGCGACCGTCGGGAGAAGGGGTGCCCCCCGCGACGTCGGGTTCGCGTGCCAGTCGGCCGAACACTCCTAGGTCGGACTTGAGCAGAGCCGCTACTTGTACGAGTAACGGACGTCCAAGCTGACTCGGATCGGGACCTCATCCAGCGATGAGGCAAGATACCGGTAGGGTATTTCCTCCACGGGACTGGCAAACTGCTCCTGAATCTGCGGCGCCAGCGTAGCTGTCACGGAGTCGATGCCGGTAATCTGTACCTTCATGCGACGCGCGATGTCGTCGGCAGTGGGCCGGGCCTTCTCCAACGCCTGCTGGTAGGCTTGCTTCTCATGCGCCGAGGGGTCTTTCACGGTGAAGGCCACCACCGAAGAGCCCCCCATTGAGATTCTGGAAATCGGCATATCAAACGGCGAAGCGCCCAACTTGCTCAGCTCATCGAGCAGGCTGCTGACCCGGCTGTTGAATTGCTGCAAGTCGTTGAGTTCCGGGCCGTCGAGGTAAACGAAAAGGCTGTTGGTCACGTCGAAGCCCGTGGGCCGCTCGCCACCATAATAGCCTCTCATTCCCCCGGCGGGGGCAAAGCGGTTGCCGGAGAATTTAAACTTATCTTCCTTGTAGCCGAGGGCTGTTAAGCGGTCTTTGACGGCCTGGACCTTCTTGTTGTTCTGTTCGAGCGCGTCAGCCGCCAGCGGTGAGGTCGAGCGAACGGTCATGAAGACGATGGCCAAGTCCGCCTTCGCCGTCACCTTGCCGCTGGAGGTGACACTGATGACAGGTCTCTGGGATTCCTGAGCTTTGAGTGCTCCGACCCCCAGGACCGCGAGGACCATGCACAAAAGGAACAGACTTCTTCTCATGGTGCAACTCCTTGAGGAAGGATTCCGCGTCAGCGTAACGCGTAGGTCGCGCGCAAGCGGACTGAGACCTCCACCGCTTGCGGTCGCGACGACTTGGGTTGGTCAGGCAGTTCCTCGATGAGGGACTGCTCGGGCATCGGGTCGTAACTCACCTCCACGAGTTCGTATTTGCGGCCAGGACTGGCCGTGGCGAGTTGCTGCAAACGCGTTTGGATCGCCGTCCAGGCCTGCGCCGCTGCACGCTGATAAAGTCCTTGGCTTTCAGCTTCTCGCACGGAGAAGACCACGCCTTCGGCGTGGCTCGCTCAACCGCTGCCGATGCAGGTGACGCAGTGCGAGTTGTAGCGGGCTCCAAGGTCCTCCAGTTGGGCCACCAGGCGGTCCAGCTCCGAGGGCGGTTGTGCGGGCTGAGGCTGCAAGAAGGTGAAAATGATGTTTCGCGTGTAGACGAACCCTGAAAATTGGCCCCGACCTGCCGAGGCTGGCGCGATCAGATTGTTGGTCACGCGGCAGGTCAAGTTAGCGATCTGCAAGCGGTCCACAGCGCCCAGAAACTCGCTCAGCTGCTTTTCGCCCTTGCTGGTGGCGTGCCCCGCCAAACTGGATTCATACTCCATCTTCATCATCAGGTGGATGACCTCCGGTGGGACGCTTTCTGTGCCAACGGCTTCGATCACCCACCGCGTCGCATCCCTCTTCACCTGCGCCTGGGGCGGGGAGGCGGGCGCCAACACAGCAAGGCAGAGCATCAGGAGCAGAATCTGGACGACCGGCTTGAGGCTCTTCATCTCCATAACAGCTCACCTCCTTTCTCTGGGGCTTTTGAGAAGGTTTTCGAGTCCGGATTCAAGAGCGAGGAGCGCTTGGTGCTCCGCGCCCTCGCAACGCAACAAAACCTTGCCTTGAGGGGAAAGCACAATGACCACTGGAATCTCCCGCACACCCCAGCGTGCAACTTCGGCTTTGGCGCGGTCGAAATCAACCGCGACCAACTTCACGTGCTTTTCGTTCTTGCGGGCAAACTTCTCCAGAAGGGGGCTGACCGCCCGGCAGGGTTCGCACCAGGACGCGGTGAAGAACAGGATGGTTAGGGCTGCCTGGTGATTGTCTTCGCTGCACATTGCAGGGCGGTCGGAACTCGCAGGGGCTTGCCAGTGAATGAGAAAGGTTAGGGCGAGAACCGCGGTGGCTGACATGCCATTCACCGACAGCCGAGGTTGATCGTAGATTACTATAACCTCTCGCCAACCACAGTTCAAGTCAGTGTGATCGAGTTGACGGAGTCAACATCAGCCGTCCGAGCCCTCCTCATACCTGGCCGATGAATGCACTCTAAGAGTGACGAAGACATTAGATTTCCGCACAGTTGAGCCAAGCCGACCGCTCGCGCCCCGGTGGGAAAATTTGTGAATCACCAACCCCCGGCGGGTGGGGGTGCACTTTTGAATCGCCCTGTCGGCACCGCGAGCGCCTTGTGGTGCGCGGCCCGGCGACCACATTTGGGCGGGGAGGACGGTTTTGAAGCGCGATCGCTCAGCCAGCCAACCCATAGCGCGCGTCGCGACACTTGCACAAGAATGGTGCAAAACAGGCAGGGGAGGGGGGCGCACTTTCAAATCGCTCTATCTCCTATCCCGTCAACGTGATAGGACTACCGGGAGGAGTCCCAGGGGGAGGGGCTTGCAGAAGCGCCGTCTGCAGCAACACCTGTCCGTGCTGGATCGACCGTGAAGTGATCCCAGCAGCAGACCAAGATTTCCCCCAGGGCTCCCATGCGCATCACGGGTGCGGGGCGCACACAAGATGGATTCGGAATGAAAAGTTGGCTTCCAGTCAGGTATCGGCTGACTTGCCCCACTCGGCGCAAAGCTTGTTTCACAGGCACAATCTGACAGAGGTGCTCGGAAGGGCTGTTCTCCCTTGTGGGCATGTATGCCAGTTGATTCTGCAACAGCGTATGTGCGGAACGGACTCGCACCGGAGGCGCAAGTCGTAGTGGAGGAGCAGCCTGGCGAAGCTGCTGAAGGTGAGGGCTTGCGATTAAGGCTTGCCTCGTCACTCGGCCCGATGTGAGGATGCCCCCAGCCGCGGCGCGTCACTCGTTACTTGAGACTCATCACTGTCCTCAAAAGTTCTCCAGCATCCACACGTTGCCACTTACCGAAGTTCCCGCCAGTGCCAAGTGACGACCGTCCGGGGAAGGGACGCCCCATGTTTCCCAAGCGCCGGGAAACCGGTGCTCCCAGAGGACATTGGCGCGCCCTTCCAGATCGACATAAAGCAGCATCGTGCCTGAGGTTGGGATCTTGCTGACATACAGGCCCTCGTCGTCTGCTGCCCAATACAAGTCCGACAAGCCACTCCAGCAGGACTTTCCCCATTTTTTAGCCTTCCCAAGCCAGCAGGAGTTCCAATTGCCAAGTTTTGGGCGGTGGA
Organism: uncultured Acidobacteriota bacterium; assembly: GCA_963722555.1. Classification (GTDB taxonomy): domain Bacteria; phylum Acidobacteriota; class Terriglobia; order UBA7540; family UBA7540; genus Bog-366. Next base: position 2,078,922 of record CAVRNQ010000007.1, on the reverse strand, counting down.
CCGGATGGTTCGGGGCTGGTTTGAGAAAGAACCTTATGGATGCCATCGGCCAGAGCGTAGAAGCGGAAAGGCGGAATGCCGAAGAAGCGGAAGGAAATGATCAGGAGCCTTTCGCACAAGATTCTCAACTTTAACTTCTGCCCTAAGAAAGTGGCGGCAAAGTAAGCCGCGGCCGTCACCAACACCACCAGGTTTTTCAGCCGTTGATAGCGCAGAACGCGAATATCTTCCAAGTGATAGCTCTGTTTGAGGAAGCGAAAAGTTTCCTCAATTTTCCAGCGGGTCAGATAGATTTGCACGATCCACCATAGCGATTCTGAGTCCCGCGCTCCCTCCAGGTTGGTCAACAGCAGGAGCGGATCTTTCCCGAAACCGGCCACCACCACCAAGAGCATCTTCTCCTCTCGCCCCGGCAGGTGCAGGGGTTCGGCACCGTAGCGGAGCTCATAGACCTTTTCTTTCCCCTCTTCGATCTTGATCACGCGCGCCGCATAACGCAGACGACACCGGCCACCCACCTCCGCCACACTCCCTTGCAGGCGGCGTCGATCGATCACGAAACGTTTACCGGTGGACCGGATCACAAAGCGCTCCCGCCGCGCCAGCAGCGGCTCCAACACCTCCCGGCGGTCTCCGCCTCGATCTAGCACCCAGATCCCTCGCCCTCTCGTATGGCTCCGCACTAAGTCCACGGCCGCCAGAATCTCCGCGTTCTCACTACGGAACTCTTTCGCCTCCGCCGAGTACAGCTTCTGGTACAGCGGCACGATCTCGCTGCTTTTCACCTCCGCCGCCGTGATGTCACACAACCAATAGCCGTCATGCAGTTCGCCGGTGCTGCCGTCCCGCACCTTTGCCAGGTATTCCATCTTCTGGGCGTATTCCTTGCGCAGGTCACTCAGGTCCAGGCACAGCACCGTGTTCGCTTCTACTCGTCGACTCCCCAGCGCTGCCAAGCGCTCGCTCAGGTGGCTTTCCAGTTCCGTCGCCTCCAGATTGCGCGACAGACGGTTCTCCGTCTTGATCAAATCAATCTCTTCTTTCAGGCTGCGCGCGATGTTGCTGAGCTTCACGTCCTGACTGGCCTGCACGCCAAACAACATCTGACCGACGAACTTCTGTAAGGGGCGGCTCAGACCTTCGGTGAGCTGCAAGGAGAACTTCGTGAGCTGGGCTTTCAGTCGGGAACGCAGTCTGTTATCGTGCATCGGGGATGCCTCCCAGGTGGTTTGGATTTCTCGCAAAAACCCTTCTACCACGGAGTTCGTCCCCGTTCACTTGTTAGAAAAAACAACTCCCGCTGGTTCTATTACTTGCCTGAAATCAGACAGAAAAAATGGGGAAAGTCCTGACTCCAGCCCTTGACATTGACTTCCTGCGCCTCCCCATTGGTTAATGCCAGGATTTGAATGCGGCCCTTATGTTCGTCGTATTCGGTAAAGGCAAGGCGCGAACCGTCGCGCGACAGGTCCCAACCATAAGAGTCGCCGGGGGTCCGGAGGTTGATCCTCGTGAGTTCCTTTCCCCTCCCTTGCACGGGATCAAACGCTGAGAAGATCAGTTGCCTTTCGTCGGGAGTACGCTCGGTCAAGACACACAAAGTTGCCGGAGAGCGCGCACAGGCGAGGCGCTCGATCCATCGTCCCTTCAGCACCAACTGCGGTGGTCCTCCTGAGGTTGCCACTCGCATGATGCTCACCACTGTAGTGGGGAGGAGCTGACCGGTTGCACTCGACAAGTATAGAATCCAGGAGCCATCCGGGCTTAACACGGGTTGCCGCTTGAAGTCGAGCCCACTGACGACCAGTTCGGCTTCGCCCTGATCCAGCGCCTGTTTGAAGACATCCCACGTGCCATTGCGGTCAGAAGCGAAGAGCACCGCCTTGCTGTCTGGCATCCACCCGCCGGGAAGGTCGTCGTTCTCATTGAGCGTCAAGCGGCGAACGTTCTTCAGACGGCGTCCGTTGACTTCTAGGTCTCCGACATAGACATCCGCCTCCATGCTCCATCTCGGACCGGCCAACTGCTTTCCATCCTCCGTCCCGCCGATGATCGCTTGTATGAACCCAACCCAGTTCGTGATTTGTCTTGGCTTGCTCACAGCTTGGCCAGTCTTCGCGTCAACCATGATCTCCCAAAGATTCTCGTCGGGCAGGTTCAACCGCTGTTTTAGCATCGGCTCTGGCATTGTGTAGATGAAGCGGCCGACTGGAGACCACCAACTCGAGTCCAAGCCATTGCCATTGCATAACCTCGGGTCAGACAGAAGAACCGTCGGCTCACTTCCCTTCAGATCGCGGCTCTCGATGGTGCATTCGAGCTTTTCAGGCGTGCGGTGAAATCTAAAGTAGGCGATCCGCTGGCCGTCTGGCGACCACGTTGCCCAGAAGAAGCCGTCGTTTTCAGAACCCGATACGAGTTTGCGCGCTTCCTCTCCTTGTGGGCCCATCACCCAGATCTCGCGGTGCCGAATAAAGGCGTCGCCGGTTCCGAACGTAATCAACCTGCCGTCCGGGGAGATAGTCCACGGGTCGGCATCATCGTGGAGCTTGCGCGGAGGCCCACCCAGGACGGAGATGACCCAGGCGCTGACGGGCACTCCGGGCTCGACTCCAGCGGCAACGAACTTGGTGCTGTCAGGGAACCACCCAGCCGGCCACCAATTGCCGGGACCCGGCGCCGGCCCTTGAGGTTGAGGAATGTTGACTGTGTCCCCCGTCTGAATCAGCTTCAGGTGTAGTCCCGTAGTGTCGCTATAGGCGACGTATTTCCCATCCGGCGAAATCGCACCCGCGTTCACAGCGTTTTCGCTTGGGTTTGCGGTGAGTCGGTGCTCCTTTAGTGGCGACGCGGGCGGAGGCGGCCGGTGGGTGAGAAACGAAGCGATGGGGAGCCCAGCGGCAATTGCGCACAATGCCCCAGCCAAGGCGAGCGCCCAACGACGTAGGGGCGCCCCTTGTGGACACCCTTGGGCGGGCACAAGGTCCGCTCCTACGTCCGCCGCCGGGGAGGGCGCCGGCGCTACAGCGGGCGCACCGCCATCCGCCCCTACGACCGGCGCGATAAAGCGATAACCCCGGCGGTGCAGAGTTTCCACAAAACGCGGATTGTCCGCCGAATCCCCCAGTGTCTCCCGCAGCTTGTTGATGGCAGCGTTCAGGCCGTGCTCGAAATCCACGAACGTGTCTTCCGGCCAGAGTTTCTTGCGCAATTCCTCGCGCGTGACGGTCTGGCCGGGATGCTCCAGCAGCATCGCCAGAACTTGGAGGGGTTGTTCCTGGATTTTGATTTTCAGGCCGTGTTTGCGCAGCTCTCCGGAGCGAAGGTCAATCTCGAAGGCCCCGAAGCAAACGACGTAGGAGACGCGGGCAGGGTCGAGCATGGGCCGCCTCCCGGCTTAGACGGGAGTTTAGCACTCGACCCGACCAAGTCAAAGCCGATTTCGGAGGGAACATGTCGCCGCAAACCATTTCTTCCCAATTAGTTAGCTCGCGACCAAGGGACGTCGATCGCATGACGCCCGGGGCATTGAGGTAGCTACTCCCCAGCTCAAAACTGCGCGCCATCACGCATCCGCGGAGGTGGCGCCATGAAGAGCTTAGGGAGCAGCAAGAAAACAGAAACAGCGATTGAAGGCTTGGCGGTTGGCTTGGCGGTCGTCCTCGGAATCGCAGGAGGGCCAGCATCAGGTTCAGCGAAGTCACATCCATCCCAGGACTCAAATGCAAATCCCGTCATCACCGTGCGGGTTTATGACTACGCCCAGGTTGAGGCGCGGGAGTGGATGGGCTCCAAATCGGAGGCGACCAGGGTTCTGAGGAACGCGGGAATCGAGGCGCTTTGGGGTGACTGTCCTGTGACGGGTGAGCCGCCCAGCGACGATGTCTGCCGAAAATCCCTGGAACCAACTGACCTCATCTTACGAATCCTCCCGCAGTCCATGGCCGACCGCGCGGCGAAGGGTGCGGACTCGTTCGGTTTTGCGCAGCAGACCACCGATGGCACGCCGAGCTATGTGGCCAACGTTTTCTATCATCGCGTGCAGAGTGCCGCCCGGGAATTCGGAGTTTCACGCGCCGTGATTCTGGGCCACGCCCTGGCCCATGAGGTTGGGCACTTGCTGCTCGGCATGAATAGCCACTCCCCCAACGGCATTATGCGGGCGTTGTGGACGGAGAAGGAGCTGCTGAACGCGAGTGCAGGCCGCCTCGTCTTCCTGCCTCAGCAGGCCGCTGTGATGCGCACGGAGGTGATGGCCCGGACAAAGCTCCTGAGCCCGCAGCAAGTCGCGGAGAGCGTTCAGCCGAAAGGGAGTTCGCCGAACGCTCTTGATGCCAGATAACTTCCTCCACAGCGTGTGGCAGTGACTCACGATGCGGGCAGGGAGGCGGGCTACAGAGGGAGCGCCTCTAATACTGTTCTGTCTCCTATCCCGCCAAGGCGGCAGGTCTAATGGGAGGAGTTTAAGGCGCAGATCATGATACATAAAGGGCTCCCGTCCGCATCACGGGTCCGGAGCGCATGCAAGGTGGATTGGGAACGAAAAGTTGGTTTCCCGTCAGGAATCGGCTGACTTGCCCCACTCGGCGCAAAGCTTGTTTATCAGGCCCAATCCGGCGACGTACCCACTGAGCATAGTTTCCGAGTGCGCCGTCATCCATCCAGAACTTCGGAATGACTTGCGGATTTGTCGATAAACAGTAGGCGACAAGGCAGGACCGATCTGACGAATTGGAGGCAAATCATTATCACGACGGGCATTATCGGCGCGCGATTGTCTGAGGAAGCTTGTTGGCGAACACCTGGAGGAACGGTTGAACGGGGTTTTGCCGGTGTCGGGACGAATGCATCGCTGCCCCCTTCCACGAGAAAGGGACATGGACCTCCCGGGAAAAGCCTCCGGCTTCGAACCCGCGCCGACCTCCTTCAACCTCTGGCAGTGCTACGTGCCTGTCTAAAGGCACTCAGAGCAGTTTCCCGGTATACCTTTTTCAAGACATCGTCCGGCAGGCCAAAACCGTGCATAGGCCAATGGTAATTGAAGTTGAAGAAAAGATCCTGTTCGTAGAAGTGCTCGTCGAACGATTCCATTACGCGGAACGTCGTGCTGAATATCTGCCGGGTATACGGCATATCCGTTCCGTAGGTCACCCGGTTTGCATGCTTCTTGATGAACTGCGCCGTAAATCGCGGGATGGCCGCAGTCTCCGCGAAGCGAGCCGAGATGTCAACGAACAGATTGGGACTCCCGTCCAGTATCTGGCTCAGCCGTGTAAGGTCATAGTCCAGGTTGGCGAGGTGGCAGGCAATGAAAACGGTGTTGGGATGTCTCTTCAACGTGGCATCGAGGGACTTGATTAGATCGTCGTGTCCCATGATTCCTGGCTTGTTGTCCAGCCGCCAGCTGAAACCGTTCATCAGGCCGTCATTATGTTTGTTCTGGGGGAGGTAAGACCAGTAGGGATCGGATATGTGGAGGTTGACGGGCAAGCCAAGTTCCGCGCATTTCTGCCAGATCGAGTCCATGCGCGGGTCATCGGGATGTAGGCCCTTTTTCGCGGGTCCGCCACGGGGGCCGGAGCCTCCTCCTCCCCCGGGGCGTGTGCCCTGCCAGTTCGGAGGCCCGCCAAACTGACCTCCGATCCCCATCCCCTTGTCAGTGATTTCCCCGACACCAACGGCCCCGACTTTGCGGCATCGCTCCAGTTCCTTGACGGTGGCAGGCCCAAACCCTGGCTGATCGACGTCCGCCAGGTTCAGGCCGCACCAGGCCTGAAATCGGTTCGGATACTTCGAATAGAGCCGGTAAGTCTCATCGAAGGCCGGGCCAATGCCGCAGAACGCGACGGTTGTTTCTACTCCGACCGCGTCCATGATTTTCACCATCGCGTCAACATCTTCAGGGGTCTTTGCGCGCGCGTGGTGATGAACGTCGATGATAGGGTATTGGGCCTTCTTGATCTCGGTCTCCGGGATCTTATACACCGACTTCGGACGATAGTCTTTCAGCAGCAACTGATCGGGCAGCACTTGCGTCGAGTCAGCGGGGACCGTTTCGCTGGCTCGCTGTGCCTGGGCAGATCCAAACCGGCACAGCCATGCCACACCCGGGAGCATCATCATTTGCCTGCGGTTAATCATGGCTCCTCCTCCAAGATGTACGTTCTACGCTGGGCGACTCTGCAAATGTCAGGGCCGGTGCCCTTCCCCCTGGTACGTCGGCGGACAGCTACCGGTGAGTCCAAGCCTTCATTTCCGACCTGTTGCGAAGAATGACGAACTCGCAACCCGTTGCCATTCGGAATTCAGGTCAAACCGGGTTTTGTCCCAAGAAGATCCGGTCCATGCGGGCGCCAACCTCTTTCAAGTAATTCTCGTCTCCACTCTTGACTTCAGCGGTGATCCAACTGCTGTAGCTGACCTCGTTCAAGGCTCTGTGAACATCGGGCCAGTCAATTCCCTGGGTCCGCCGATCCTTGGGATCGAACTTGGGATGGTCGGTCCCCGGCTCGAACCGTTTGATGTGCACTCTGCACACCCGCTTGCCGAGGGTCCGGATCCAATCCTGGGGATAACCGATCGAAACGACGTTGCCGATATCGAAATAGGACCTGATCCACCGGCTCTCAAACTCGTCGATGTAGCGCGCCATCTCGAGCGGGCTCAGCAGAAACCGATTGCCGACGTTTTCAATTGCGATGATAACCTCGAGTTCCTGGGCCAGGGGGAGGAGCTTTCGAATCTGATCCTGAGACCGCCTGTACACATCCGCATAGCGGACGTCTGCCGTAACAACTCCAGGCACAAGCAGGACGGCCCCGGCGCCCAGGTCGTGCGCGTTGTGCATGGACGTTTTGAGGCCCTCGATGCACTTGTTGACGACTTCCGGATCGTTGTCGCTCAGCGGGTACTTCCAGTGATCGGAGTTCATTATCGAGGTGATCTTGACTCCGGTTTTCTCCGCCGCTTCTTTATATTGCTTCACTTCGTCCGCGCTGTTCAGGGTGTTCGGTTCGACGCCGTCAAATCCGGCTCTCTTCGCCACCTCGAACTTTTCGAGGACGGTCATATCCTCGGGCAGCACGCCGATGCAGGCGCCTTTTTTGATGCCTGATGCAGGAGCCGGCTGTTCCATCGCCGCCGAGCCGAGCAACGCTCCGCCGATGGCAATGGACGACGAGCTGAGAAGGAACTCTCTGCGATTGACAACAGTTTTCATACGAATCATCTCCCCGATCGTGTTCAACCAAGCTTATGCGCCAGGCCACCCACTGCTTTGCAGCGGACGAGCCGCGGGGCCTGTCCGCTGTCCGGCAGCAGTATGCCGATCAGATATCGGAAACGTGGTAGGTCTTACGTTCCAGCTTCTGGTTTTCTTTCCAGAGCCTGCCCCATTCCATTTCCTTGCGGCGGTAGGCGGCCTCACGTCCCAGAATCGTGACGAAAGCGGGTAGCCATCTCTGAAGTGGCGATGCCTCGTCAAGCCATTTTTTGCAAACTTCTACGTTTCCCCGTTAGGGGGGGATTGGTAACGGCTCCGGTCTTGACCGTCGTCGTCGGCGCGGTGGGAACGGTGGGAATCCCTTTGGGGATTTCCACCGTTTCCATCCGCGCTTGGATGTTTTGGGGGGCGAGGCGATCGGCTCGCCCCCCGCGAGTGCCCAGGGCGCGGGTGGTGCTCTCTCGTTACGGATTCAGTTCCAGTCATCTCTCGGCGGCTTTTTGCCGCAAGGAGGTTATTGGGGGAGCAGTCCTTATCACGGTACGGTCTTGGTGGACCTATGGCTACCTCAGGCTTGCTGCTCCACAAGGCTGCCGAGTTTTCGGCCCCAGCGTTCCTCCTGGTAATTGCACTCGTGTTTCAAAACCCCGTACACACAGCGCGCCAAGCTCCGCGCGACGGCGGTCTTGGCCACATTGGCCGGCTTGCGCTGCTTCAGTTGCCGATAGCGTTGCGCGAACGGACTACGCCCGCGCAGCGCGGCATTGACGCCGGTAATCAGCGCCCAGCGCAGCCAGGTCGAACCCTGGCGGGTGATCGGGCCGGGCACGGAAACCTCCCCGCTTTCGTACAGGCTGGGCACCAGTCCCGTGTAATTCACCAAGGCGCTGGGAGAAGCGAAACGCTTGAGATCCCCGATCTCGCTCCATGCCACCGCCGCCAAAATCCGGCCCAGGCCGGGAATACTGCGCAGTCGAGTGATCTCGGGAATATTCTTCGTGGACTGCGCCAAAGCTGACTCGCTCGTTTCCACCTCCTGCTGCAAGAACGCGTGCAGACGACCCAACTGGTCCAGACTCTCGCGCGTAGCGGCCGGTACCGTCTGCTTCGCCAGCCAAGCTTGCCCCGCCGGGCGGAAGGGGTTTCGCCCTGACCGCAGTCCGTGACGCTGCAACAGGCTCTGCACCCGGTTGCGTACTTGCGCCCGCAGCACTGCCAGCCAGCAACGTTGCCGAGCCCGCAGCCGCAACTCGCGAATCTCCGGGGGCGGGAACCACGCCTCCGGCAGCGGGTCCCGATCCGCCACCGAGAGCTTGCGCGCCAACCGCCGCGCATCCAACCGGTCCGTCTTCTGCTTGCGCAGACTGTCGATCCCCGCCGTGTGCACCCAGTGCGCGCGCTCTTTCCACCCGGCTTCCTCCAGCACGCTCATGGCAAAGTAACCGCTCGTGCTCACTTCCAGCGCAATCTCCGCTCCCGGCGGGAGCTGCCCCAAAAGCTCCAGCCAGTCCTCCCGCGTGTTCTCGATCGACGGCAACATCTGCAACTGCCCGTCCGCACTCTGCTCCGCCACCGTGCACTGCCGCTTGTGAACATCAACTCCTATCGCTATCATCGCTGCGCCTCCTCGAAGGGTCTCTGTCATCTCACCCCCTGGCCCTAATTTACCGGGCCCGAGGAGGCATCGCTACCTCTGCACCCTAACTTCATAACATCACGGTCACTGGTGTTGTGACCGTGGGCTTTTCCCATGCTCGATAGGCCAAGGCGAGCCACACGCCGTCGCGGCGAAAATTCGACGGCCGCTCCCCGTCGGTGGAAGAACCCACGGTCACAAAAGCAGTGACCGTGGCTAGCAGCTTCCGGATCCGTGTACTCACCTCACCGCGCGGACCGCCGAAAGAGACGCGCCAGGACTGTGACGATGCTCCCCAAAAGTATTCCCGAGACCAGCGTGAAGGCGACCCAGGCAATCAATTGCGGGAAGAAACCGAGCCATAGGAACTTTGGCCACAGGGCGATTCCGGCCGGCGTGTCCGGCGGGGCGGCGCTGTAATGCGTGACCCAGCCCTGCTGAAAGGCCACGAACATGACGAGCACCACGGGAATCCGCGCCGCGTAGGCGTAGGCCAATTGGACCTTGAATAGGGCCGGCCACCCCGGAAAAGTGACGATTCCGGCCAACGCGACGACAGCCCAGTTGTATAGGAGCCTGCCGTAAAAGCCAGAGACAAAAGGCAGAGCTTTCGCCAGGAAGGTCCCGCCAACAAGCACCGCCGCCCCGAGGGCCGCAAAGCCCACGGCCTGCCATGCAGATCGAGGGCCTGCGCCAGAACGCGCCAGTTTCGCCGCAAAGTAAGCCCCAAAGATCGGCGCCAGCCAGGTGATCCCCACGATGGCGCCACCGCCGCCCACCTCGGTGTTGAAGTAGGTCTGCGACCAGTGGGCCAGCTCGCCAGCCAGCCGAAGAAGGGTAACGGCCAAGGTTATGAGGGCGGGCACGGGAATGAGTTGACCGAGGGATTGCCGCGCAGCGGAATCGGTATCTTCCATGAGATGCTCCCACCAACCAGAAGGCTGGCCGGTTACGCTCGCGCTTCTCAGAAGGGCGACGAAGCAGACCGAAGTCTCCCGCGAGCGACCTGCTTATGACTATACACTGGCAAACCAGAAGTTGGCGCGCCTTTCGCCGAATCGATCCTGCCTAACGCCGTAGGGTATAGCGAAGTCCCCCAACTCCTGAATCGTCGCACACACGGAAATTACTCATGGGCGAGTCGCTTCAACGGACACCAGTCAGGTATTGTCCGAGTACGTCGTCATCCGGGCACAATCGCAAAAGGGACTAAGCGAGGCGCGGTCACCACCCAACTGTGGCCAGGGCGATTGGCGCTTGATACGACAGGGCAGCGGGTATACATTTTTGCGCAAAGATGAAGTTGAAATCGGAAATTCCGGGTAAGTCCGAAAGTGCAGGTAAGACGAGGGCCGCCCAGTCTTCAATGTCTCCTATGAATGCAAAGCACGGTTGCGAGATTAGCGAAGAACGCGTCGAGAGCAATTTCTCTGTCGAATCGTGCTGACCGCGTGCTACGATTCTGGGCGTTGCGGAGAAGGCCCGTCAGCGTGCATTTCACTCATGTTGGCCACCCAATTCCCGAACTTGGAGAGTGAGGAACAAATGACTGAGAAAAGAAGAGACGCGGCGAATCGTCCATCGATGAAGCTGATTACCGCCAGCATCGCGATGTTACTCGGGGTCAGCGTAGCCACAGCGCAGAGCAGATTTGATCCGCTCAAGAGTGGATTTGAGAATCCGCCGGAGAGTGCGCGCCCGCGGGTGTGGTGGCACTGGATGAACGGCAACATCACCAAGGAAGGCATCAAGCTGGACCTGGAGTGGATGCACCGGGTGGGCTTGGGCGGCTTCCAGAATTTTGACGCGGCCTTGTCGACGCCGCAGGTGGTAGACAAGCGCCTGGTTTACATGACGCCAGAGTGGAAGGATGCCTTCAAATACGCGACGATCCTCGCCGATCAACTGGGACTGGAAGAGGCGATTGCAGGTTCGCCGGGCTGGAGCGAGACGGGTGGTCCGTGGGTGCCGCCATCGCAAGGAATGAAGAAGTACGTGTGGAGTGAGACATTAGTCGAGGGCGGAAAGCTTTTCAAGGGGAGGTTGGCCAAACCGCCGTCGAGCACTGGGGCCCTTCAGAATCTGGGTGTTCAGGACCTTCTCCCCGCGCCGGTTGGGGCTCCGGCGGTTCCGCGGTTCTACGCCGATACCGCGGTCATCGCCTACCGCGCGGCAGCAAGTGATGTGCCGGTCGAATCACTGCACCCGAAGGTGACGGCGAGCGCCGGCACGCCTGACGTAGCGATGCTCAGCGACGGGGACCTGCAAAAAACAACAAAGCTGCCAATTCCAGCAGCCGGCGAAAGTGCCTGGATCCAATACGAATTCGCTGAGCCCCAGACGATGCGCTCCGTTACCATCGCGATGAAAGAAGCCGATATGCTTACCGCAATGATCACCGGGATCACCAACCCGGAGAAATGCCTCGAGGCTAGTGACGACGGGCAAAACTTCCGGGCCGTAGTGAAACTTCCTGACGGTGGCGCTCCCGAGCATACCGTCTCTTTCCCTCCGGTGAAGGCCAGGTTTTTCCGCGTCGTTTTCAAGCGAATACCCCCTCCCCCCTTGCCTTCATGGGCGATCGGCTTGGACCCCGCTTCATTGGGGATCAAGATTGGCCCACCTCCGACCGACTATGAAATTGCCGAGCTGGCGCTGCGCCCGGGAGCGCGTGTTAACAGGTTCGAAGAGAAGGCCGCCTTCACTACCCTGCCCGACCTCTATCAGTTCGCGACACCTCCAGTCACTGCAGCCGAAGTCGTTTCAAAGTCCGATGTCGTCCACCTGGCTTTGAGGGTGGGCGCGGACGGGACGCTGGAATGGACACCCCCACCCGGCAATTGGGTCATACTTTGGTTCGGCTATTCACTATTAGGGATTACCAACCATCCAGCGACCGCAGAGGCCACGGGCCTTGAAGTTGACAAGCTGAACGGCGGCTATGTGAAGAAGTACATGGACGCCTACCTGGACAGCTACAAGGAGACGGTAGGCGCGGACTACATGGGCAGGCGTGGCATCCGGTACGTGGTTACTGATAGCTGGGAGGCCGGGTCCCAGAACTGGACTGACGACATGATCGCTCAGTTCAAGAAGCGGCGTGGCTATGATCCGCTACCCTGGATGCCGGTTCTCACCGGGCAGGTGGTCGAAAGTGCCGAAGCCAGCGACCGGTTCCTGTGGGACTTTCGCAAGACCATTGCCGATTTAATCGCGGAGGAGCATTACGGCCAGGTGGAGGCATCGCTGAAAGAGCGGGGCATGGGCCATTACGGGGAATCTCACGAGGGCGGACGCGCCTTTGTTGCTGATGGCATGGAAGTCAAGAAGCTCAACGAAGTGCCCATGAGCGCCATGTGGACCCAGCTTCCGGGGGTGAACGCAGAGCAATACAGCTACAACGCGGATGATCGGGAATCGGCATCGGTGGCGCATATCTATGGTCAGAACCTGGCCGCGGCGGAGTCGCTGACGGCGGGTGCTGCGGCCTGGGCGTGGTCGCCGGCTACGCTGAAGCCGACGGCGGACCAAGAACTGCTGAACGGAATCAACCGCTTCGTGATTCACGAGTCGGCACACCAGCCGCTGGTGGGCAAGGCGCCGGGATTGACGCTTGGGCCCTTCGGGCAGTGGTTCAACCGGAACGAAACCTGGGCGGAAGAGGCTGGTCCCTGGGTGAACTACATTGCGCGCAGCAGCTATCTGCTGCAACAGGGACACTTCGGCGCGGACCTGGTTTACTTCTACGGCGAAGATTCAAACCTGACCGCAATTTTTTCGAATAAGTCACCCGATGTGCCGGCGGGCTATGGCTTCGACTACATCAACGCCGACGGCTTGATTCACGAGCTGAACGTCGCCGACGGCCGCCTCACGACCAAGAGCGGCATGAGCTACCGTGTGCTGGGGCTTGATCCGTACAGCAAACACATGTCGTTGCCCGTGCTGCGTGCCATTCACAAACTGGTGGAGGATGGCGCCGTCGTTGCCGGTCCGAAGCCGACCGACGATCCCAGCCTCGCCGACGACCAGGCGGAGTTCCGCACACTGAACGACGAGCTGTTTGGCGACGGCACGGGCGTGCACAACGTTGGCAAAGGCACGGTGTACGCAGGCCGGAGTCTGACGGACGTCTTCAACACGTTGAAGGTGGCGCCGGACTTTGACTACACCAAGCCGGAGAGCGACACGCGCCTTCTCTTCGTGCATCGCAAGCTTGCGGATGGCGATCTGTACTTCGTGGATAATCGCAACGAACGCGACGAGACGGTGGATGCGAGCTTACGCGTGACCGGTAAGGCGCCGGAACTCTGGCATGCCGAGACTGGCAATTCGGAGCCTGTGTCGTACAAGATCGCGGACGGCCGCACCACGGTGCCGTTGCACCTGGAGCCGTGGGGCACGGTGTTCGTGGTTTTCCGCAAGGTGACGAAAGCGACGTCGCTCACTTTGCCCAAGGTGGTGGAGACGCAACTGGCGACGGTGGATGGTTCGTGGAACGTGAACTTTCAACCGGAACGCGGAGCGCCGCCGTCGATCACTCTGGACAAGCTGTCGTCATGGAGCGATAACCAGGACGCGGGCGTTAAGTATTTCTCCGGAACCGGCACCTATACGAAGACCATTCAGGCTGCGGCGGATTGGTTCAAGAAGGGTGCGCATCTGTGGATTGACCTGGGCGATGTGAAGAACCTCGCCGAGGTGACGGTGAACGGCAAGTCGCTGGGCATCGTCTGGCATGCGCCTTACAGGGTGGACGCGACGAGCGCACTGAAGGCGGGTGCGAACGCAGTGACCATCAAGGTGACCAATGCGTGGGTGAACCGGCTGATCGGCGATGAACAACCAGGCGTGACGACGAAATATACGTATGCGGACGTGAAGCCGTACAAGGCGAACTCGCCATTGCTTCCTTCGGGACTTCTTGGACCGGTGCATCTTTATTCCATCGCCACACAGTAAGGAGATCAGGAGCGCCCAAGTCGAAGACACTCTCCTTGCCAAGCGGCCAGCAGATCCGGCTCGAGGGGTCTTTCATCTGGATCGGAATTCCCGATTTCAACTTTGTCGCCTTTACTCGATCTGGACCTGTTGCCGACTGCCAAAACGGTTCCGGGCGTATCGTCGCGCACTCGGAAACAATCCGAGTGCTCACTTTGACGTGTAGTCGGCAAACCGTAGATGTGGTCTGCGCTGTCATCTCTGACGGTCGCGCTTGGATGACCGCGGCTCGCTACCCAACTCCGGGAACGGTCTGAGAAATCAGCCCGAAGGCATCGAGGGAATGTCACTGGAGCCTTGGGATTCGGTCCTTGTCCCCGACGCCTACCACGGCAGGACTCAGGGTGAGCCTGCCGGCACTGCCGGGGATAGTCGGGAGGCAGGTCCGCCGCTTCTGCTGACTATCCCGGCAGACGCGGTGAGGCTCGCCATGCCGATTGCCGCCGCATGATCGTCAAGAATGGGGGAGCCCGGCATGCCGCGGATGGGCGTTGCCGGTCGGAAAAGCGTCGTTAGCTCCCGCTCGATCCTTTCCTTCGACATCGTGACGTAAGCCGGCTCGATCTCCACCCCGATGCCGTTTCGGCCGCAGCGGGCGGAAGCCAGCATAGTCGTCCCCGTTCCCATAAAGGGGTCAAGGACGGTATCGCCAGCGAAGGAGAACATCTTCACGAGGCGATGCGCCAGCTCCTCCGGGAACGGTGCCGGATGGTGCCTTGTGGATTCTCCCCTGGGACCGTTCCATATCTGCCGGAACCACTCCTGGTGCTCTTGCTTTGAAAGCCTGGACGCTTCCCGCTGCCCGCCGGTAGACCGGCGGTACCCGCCCGGCTTCCGCAGCATCAGGATGAACTCGACGTCGTTCTTGACGATGGCATTGGGCTCGTAGGGCTTCCCCAGGAAGCTGGACCCGTTCTCGACCTCATAACTCGCATTGGTTATCTTGTGCCAGAAAATGGGCGTCAGGTTGTCGAAGCCGACCTTCCTGGCCCTCACAATGATGTCGGCGTGCATCGGCATGACCGAATGCCTGCCATGCTTGCGGCGGGACAGGCAGACGTCCCCGACGACGCACACGAGCCGGCCACCGGGAACCAGCACGCGAAAGCAATGCTTCCATACCTTGTCGAGCTCGTCATGGAAGGCGTCATAATCTTCGACGAGCCCAAGCTGACCTTCGCGGTGGGGATATTCCTTGAGCGTCCAGTATGGCGGCGAGGTCAGGACCAAGTGGACTGATCCTGGCGCAATCCAGCCGAGCTCCCTGGAGTCCCCATGGCAAATCGTCAGGGTGGTCCTGTCGAGAGCAGCATGCATCACGCCGATGCTGCCGGCACCCACGACGCTGGCAAGAAAGTCTCTCAAGCCAAAACACCCCAATGCCCGGCATAGCGGGCGCCCCGGCCGTGGACTGCCCCGGTCAAAGGAGATTCCGGGTCGGCGCGGTGGGCCACGGCGCGGGTCTGGGCTCGGCCGCAGGACCGGACTTTTGCCCAGATAGCCCCGCGAGGGTGGCCCAAAAACTCGCAGAACCCTCTGGACCAGCCCGCCGCACCGGAACCATGGGTAAGCGCCCGGCAGGGTTATATGCGCCTCCCAGCGCAAAATCTAACGGGGCGAGGCGGGGGGCACCTTTTTGGGGTTTCTTACCGCTTTTTTGCTCTGCCACGAGCCGCCCCCGTCTCGGCGGAGTGCTGCTTGTATGGCTTCCCCGGCAGGGTCAAGTCAAGGCTCGTGGGGTCGGGGTCGATGCCGCTCATATCCATGTCCAGCGGGCTGGGGCGGGGGCTGTCCTCCACGGCGGCAATGGCCATTTCCACGGGGTATTCCACCGGCTTTCTTGGTTGTCGATTCCTGGCCATCATCATCCTCCGTCCCCGGGCGGGCGAGGGCGGGGCGGAGATCCAAGACTGCCTTCTCGACCTGATTGCCCCGGACCGGACCCGGCGGGCTTGACCCACCCCCCGATGCCTGTCTACGCGGCCGCTATTCCCGCCGACGGCATGTCAGGCGTGCTCGAGAGAGTCGCCTCCATCGGCGGAGTAGCCGCCTCGCCCGCCGGCGCACAGCCCGGCTTCGGGCTGGCCGCCTCGATTGCCGCGATAGCCGCCTCCAGGGCGGATGGCCATTTGCCCGGCCGCCGCCTTATTCCCTGCAGCCTGGCGATGCGGGTCACTTGGCTGCGGCCGAGGCCCAGCGTGGTGCCTATCTGGGCGTAGGTCTCCGACGGGTGCGACTTGATGTAGTCACCAATTCGGGCGTACGTTTCGTTCAGGTCCATATTGGTACCCTCCTATTAAAAGGAATCCGTATCAGATGTTCTCGTTCGCAGGGCGGGGTCCTGGCGAGCCAGGGCAGGCGTTGGGACCGGTGGCGATCGGGCAGCGGGGCGGTCTTCCGGTCCAAGGGCATCCGTACCAGGCTTGGGCAAGGATTCAACGAGGTCCTTTCCCCAGCACGAGGTTTTTCCCGCGTTGCGAGCGGTCGCCTGGCCAAGTCCTTGCCAGGATGAGGTCCAGGGCAAGCGCGAGGGTGTAGGGGAACCGCTTCGGGATGGAGGGCGCGGCGGAGATCCCCCAAGCCGGAGGGGATCAGCCCTAAGACCACGCCCAACCGGAGCGGCGACGGGCATCTCCAGGCGGCACTCAAGCGCCGGGTGCCTGGCGACCAGGGGAGAAGGGGTTCTCCGACCCGCTGACTGTGCACCCTGCCTCCGGCTGGCGTCCCGAGGGCGATCTCCCGCCACCAGAGCCGCCCCCCCTCAGACACCTCTTTGACACGGTCGTTCGCCAGTTGCCGCGAATATCTGAACTACGCCCCCCTTGCTATGAGGAGGAACGCTAATGTTTCCAGACAACGAAATCACCGAAGCAAGACGGAGGCTGCACGAGGCAGTCATCCGGGACCTAAAGCAAGAGAATCCCCCCAGCTACATGGCCCTCGCTGTCAAGCATGGGGTCACGCTCAAGACCATCTACAACATCGCCCGTGCGAACAGGCTGCAACGGAAGGACCGCAAGGCCGCCGTCGAATCTACGGAGCAGGGACAATGAGTTTGCCGGGGGTGTTGGGCAGGCCTATGCACGACGGGATATGCGAACCGTTTTGGCAGCGCACCGTAAGCCGGCTGATGCACCGCCCCGCCCTGTCCAAGATTGGGGAGACGAAATGAAGAAGTCCAAGAAAGCCAAACGGGAACGGGAACCGCTTTATACCCGAATCCACAACGACCTCATCGACCTGAACCTTCCCCCGCTCCTTCACATGACGCTGGAGCGGCTCCACCGGTGGGCGGACAGGGAAACGGGGATGGTCAAGATGTGCTCGGGCCATTGGATGGAAACGACCTGTGACCACCAGTGGGGATACGATGCCTACAAGGACGCCCTGCTAATCCTGGAAAAGGCAGGCTACATCGTCAGGCTAATGACGCCGGGCAGCCACAGCACCTTCAGGATAAAGATATCCAATTACTGGGCAGTCAGGGACGGGAAATCAATCGGGATGATAAACCGTCATGAAATCCTTCCGTTGGACGGAGTTTTGGCGTTAATGCCACCCAAGAAATCACGGGCAAGGTCTTCGCTATCAACAAAACCCGAGTCATCAGGTGGGATTACACCCCCTGAGACACCACCTGAGTCACCGCTTGAGACACCGCCTGAGACACCGCTGAAAGATAGTAGGAGCAGTATGAGCAGTTTGGGCAGTGAGATTGAAGTAGGACACGACAAGCAGTTAAAAGCAGTTAGTGCAGTTCCGCCTTCGGCGGTGATGACCGCTTCCCCCTTACGGACTAAAAAAGCTGAAAGTGCTGACGGGCTGCCGGGGGAGACCAAACCAGTGGTCCTGCCGAAGGCAGAAGTCCTGGCGAGAAACTGGTGGGTAATCCAGGGAAAGCGGAAGGACCAGATTGAGTCTATCCCGACCTGGGCTACGAGGTTCCAGGACCTTCTAGATACCTACCCTGACTTGGAACCCGCTCTGGTTTACTGGTGGAACCAGGACCCCTGGTGGGGTAAGGGTAAGGGGAATACCCATCCCATGCTCCGTTACGAATCTGACGGGGATTCCCTGGACTGGTTTGAGTCCAAGCTCGATGTCCCTGAAGACCAGTTCAAATCCCTGTGGTGGCTGTTCAGGAGATATGAGAAGCGGCTCAAGAAGAACAAGAAGCCGCTGCCCTTGTTCCCGGTGGAACTTCCGGTGGTCCCCACGCCGGTTCCGGTCGCCAAGGCCAAGGCTCTGTCTACCCCCCCAACGCCGCCCGCCCCCCCTGTGGCCCCGCCACGGACGAGCGACGACACCAATGAAGTCATTGACGACCTGCCTGAATGGTCGCCTGGGCTTGTTCGCGTGCCTACCCTTGCGGACCAACGGGACATCAGGCAAGTGCGGGACTTCTGGTGGGAGCGTGAGACCCTGGCGGACGGGTCCGTCCGCTGGTGGTGGCTGACCGGTAATGCCAGTCACAGGCGGCTGAACGAAGCCAAACCTGAGCATATCGCCTACTTCGGGCTGGAATAGTCCGAGAAGGCTACCGTCGTAGGATGGCGTTTTGCAGAATCCCGACTACCGAACCACCGGCAAAGCATCGAGGTCCAGCGCCGGCATCGACCCATGACGCAGAAGGAAATCGCAAACGCCGCGGGAATCGCGAAGATTTTGTTCAGTCCTCTCTTGCGCCCCAGGCAGCCAGGGGCGGCGGTGGTGCCAAGTCCATTCCAAGGATCGCCCGGCCAGGCGCGGCCGGGAGGGCCATGCGGATGGCCGCAGGATGCGGCCCTTTAAGATCTGGGGGGTACACACAGCGCAGGCATGGCGCTGGCGGTTCGCGGGGAATGGCCGGCGGGGAGTCCCACGCGATAGAGGCCGATACCTCGAGGCTGCGACCGGCCACCAAGCCCATGGCGCCGGCGCTTGCCGGCGCATTCCGCTGGCCGAGAGCCGGAAAAATGCGACAGAATCCGCCCATGGATATCCCCCGGCCCATGGCGGTCTTGTGTGGACGCAGTGAGATTCCGCAAAATGCCGGCTTTCCCCATGCTGGTGATGGGGCTGGTCTTTGGCATCGGCGGCAATGGCATGACCGCCACGTCCTCAGGGGCCTGGGCGTCCAGAGTTCCATTGCTTGGAAATGTTCTGCTGGTGCCTGAGCTAGGTGTGGCGCAAGCGCGGCAAAGGTGCGCACCATCGTTACCCCGCTGCTGCTCCGCAAATGGAGGAGGCGGGCGGCGAATCTCGCCGATCCAGGCTCGATACTCCGAGGGCAAAGCACCGTCAAGTCAGATTACACAGGACTTTCCCCATTTTTTAGCCTTCCCAAGCCAGCAGGAGTTCCAATTGCCAAGTTTTGGGCGGTGGACCGGATGGTTCGGGGCTGGTTTGAGAAAGAACCTTATGGATGCCATCGGCCAGAGCGTAGAAGCGGAAAGGCGGAATGCCGAAGAAGCGGAAGGAAATGATCAGGAGCCTTTCGCACAAGATTCTCAACTTTAACTTCTGCCCTAAGAAAGTGGCGGCAAAGTAAGCCGCGGCCGTCACCAACACCACCAGGTTTTTCAGCCGTTGATAGCGCAGAACGCGAATATCTTCCAAGTGATAGCTCTGTTTGAGGAAGCGAAAAGTTTCCTCAATTTTCCAGCGGGTCAGATAGATTTGCACGATCCACCATAGCGATTCTGAGTCCCGCGCTCCCTCCAGGTTGGTCAACAGCAGGAGCGGATCTTTCCCGAAACCGGCCACCACCACCAAGAGCATCTTCTCCTCTCGCCCCGGCAGGTGCAGGGGTTCGGCACCGTAGCGGAGCTCATAGACCTTTTCTTTCCCCTCTTCGATCTTGATCACGCGCGCCGCATAACGCAGACGACACCGGCCACCCACCTCCGCCACACTCCCTTGCAGGCGGCGTCGATCGATCACGAAACGTTTACCGGTGGACCGGATCACAAAGCGCTCCCGCCGCGCCAGCAGCGGCTCCAACACCTCCCGGCGGTCTCCGCCTCGATCTAGCACCCAGATCCCTCGCCCTCTCGTATGGCTCCGCACTAAGTCCACGGCCGCCAGAATCTCCGCGTTCTCACTACGGAACTCTTTCGCCTCCGCCGAGTACAGCTTCTGGTACAGCGGCACGATCTCGCTGCTTTTCACCTCCGCCGCCGTGATGTCACACAACCAATAGCCGTCATGCAGTTCGCCGGTGCTGCCGTCCCGCACCTTTGCCAGGTATTCCATCTTCTGGGCGTATTCCTTGCGCAGGTCACTCAGGTCCAGGCACAGCACCGTGTTCGCTTCTACTCGTCGACTCCCCAGCGCTGCCAAGCGCTCGCTCAGGTGGCTTTCCAGTTCCGTCGCCTCCAGATTGCGCGACAGACGGTTCTCCGTCTTGATCAAATCAATCTCTTCTTTCAGGCTGCGCGCGATGTTGCTGAGCTTCACGTCCTGACTGGCCTGCACGCCAAACAACATCTGACCGACGAACTTCTGTAAGGGGCGGCTCAGACCTTCGGTGAGCTGCAAGGAGAACTTCGTGAGCTGGGCTTTCAGTCGGGAACGCAGTCTGTTATCGTGCATCGGGGATGCCTCCCAGGTGGTTTGGATTTCTCGCAAAAACCCTTCTACCACGGAGTTCGTCCCCGTTCACTTGTTAGAAAAAACAACTCCCGCTGGTTCTATTACTTGCCTGAAATCAGACAGAAAAAATGGGGAAAGTCCTGAGATTACACAGGCTGGGATTCTTTCCCCGTAGGAGCGGCTGCCACCACCGGTTTGCCGCCTGTGGGCGGGAGTGGCTCAGGGGGCGCTGCTGCCGCTGGCTTTTCCGGTCTGCGAACCATGCGCCCTGAACCACGTTTGCGAACCCAACGAACCACGTTTCTCTCCGCCATTTCCGCATCAAATGCCTCTTTTTCCGCCGTGGTGGCGAACCAATGCTCAACATTGAAGCTTGTTTTGCCGTAAACCCCCTCATGGGTCACCAGGACGCTGCCATCAGCGAAGGTGTAGCGCACCTCCGGCGTTCCATCGTACATACCGTGCTCGGCATGCTCGACCTTTACCGCCAGCGCCCGCAGCACGGCGATGTCTTGTTGGCGCACCTCATGCTCTTTCCTCCCCGCATTCCTGGCGTCAACCTCTTGCATCGCTTTGTCAACGCCTTCCTCTCCGAGCACAGTCCTCGCACGCTCAATACGCTTCAGACCGAACGCCATCGTGCGATGCTCATAACCCCCCAACACGCCAAAATCCACCCTCTTCTGGTGGAGATACGAAAGCTCGTCATACCAGAATTTCACGATTTGTTTCAGTTCATGCCTCGTGGGGATGAACCCCGTAACCTCCCGCCCCTCTTCGCCGTTGACCTCCTCCACGTGGCCAAGTACCGCACCGCCAATCGATTTCGGCATGAGCGCGGCGTTGTCCGCATTGGAGACGACTATCCTTGGTTCTTTTCTATTCGCCTCCCTGGCTGCTTCCTCTTCTGCTTCTCTTGCGGCCTTGGCGGCTTTGGCAATTGGGTCCTTATCGATTGCGTCAAGCGCATCCTGCTCCGCCGGCAAATCCTCAGTGAATTTCAGCCAGTACTCTTCTGCTTTGGTCATTTCATTCTCCCTCTTGTGAGTTATCTTTCCGATCCGCCTTGAACGCCCTCCCCCGCCGCCATCGGTGCGTGAACTTGCCTGAGCCACCCTAATGTTGTTCTGCTACCTCGCTAATACTGCCTGGCAGGGCAGGATTGACCTCGGGTCGCAACTTTTTTTTGCTTTGACCCGCTGCGCTACTGGGTTGCCACCCTGCCAACCGCTTCGTCTTTGCATTGCCCATGTCCTCCTGGTATTTCTATTCCCGGATCTTTGGTTCCGTTGCCGCTGGGCGGCAATGTGCCGCCCCTTTTCGAGCACCGCTCCATTACGCCGCCGACTGCCCAGCTAATTGAGGGTCGGTGTGCGGGGGCATGACGTTGGCGACAAGCGGCTTGTTCAAGCTCTCGCAGTGCGACACGGACTCGTCCTTGCTGTCGAACACTTCATCGGGGAGCCTGTCTCCATCCCGGATGACGGCGAAGTCCACGATGTCACCCTTGATACGCTTCTTCACCCGAAACGGCGCTGCGACGGCTGCCATCAGCTTGCCGGGAGGCAACTGACCAGGCTGGGCATTTGTGATTTCTTCAGCCTCGCCCATCCCCAGCTCGGGTTCGTACTCATATTTGCCCTTCTCATTCAAGACAAAGTTGTCCAGCCTGCGGTCATGGTGACTGGGGGGGGCGCCCAAGATTTTGTGTTTGCGCTCTTCTTCCTCAGGGCTCAGGGCAGGCGGACAGACCGTGACCTTGGGCGACGCTGTGCGCTTCCGGGCTTTCTCACCTCTCCCATGCCTCGGGGTTGGCGTTGCGGCAGGCTGCTGGGCATCCTGGCTTGCCATGCCCTGGGGACCAGCCTCCTGGGGGGCGGCTGGCGTGGCTGCCTGGGACTCAACCTTTGCGTGCTTCTTCCTCTGGTAGTAATCCCTCTGAGCCTTCGTCTTCCGGAGCCGATACTCCTTCGAGCCCTTTTGGGGCGGCGTGCTCTCCTTTCCCTCTGTCCCCGCGGCGAACCTCTGAACATGTTCAGAGGTTCCATTCGCCGGCGGGCTGCAGGCTGCGCTTCCCAACGGCTGGCCGTTCTTCTTGGCAAGTCGCCTGTCCCGCTTCCTCTTTTCCTCCTCCGCCGCCTCTGCCGGGACCTTCGCAACCTGGGGCGCTGGCTTGTGCAGCCGCATCTTGTTCACAAGCTGCTTTGCCTCGGCCCTGTCGCCCTCATCCGCTGCCGATGAGGACATCCGGGTGATGAAGCTGAGCACTTCAGTGAAGAGGTCCGGGGAAATGGGCATCAATGGCGTCGGCTTATACTCTGCCGCTGCCAGAATCTGCTTCTCCACTTCGCCCTCGGGATTGCGGCTGGCTATGTCCATCGCTGCGGTTGCGATGAACTCGTACCTCCTTTGCGCCGTGGGGTCTTCAGTCCGGCGCGGCTGGGGGCGCCCTGCCCCTTCACCCTCGTTCGGCTCAGGGTCGTCGATGTTCTCGCCCTCGTCGGTGAGCAAGCCGTTCAATTTGGCGAATGCCTTCAGCTTGCGGTCGGCGTGCTGGAGGCTGTAGGCCACGCATTTGCTGGCGAATGTGGCCCAGTCGGGAGCGCCAAAGTTCCTCTCGTTCTCGTCGGGCGTCCTGTCCTTGCCGCCATCAACATCCGTGCGGTAGCCCGGGTTGAGGAGGCGCTGCTTCGCCTCGTAGTAAAAGGCGATGTTCTGTTGAAACTCACGCTGCGCCCCGTCACGCTCCTTCTTCGCCTCCAGGTCGTGGGCAAGGGCGTTGCCGACGTGCTGGGCGATGCGCTCGGTCGGGACCCTTATTGCAGCCCCAAGCTCCGCTGAAGACATCGCAATCGCCTTCAGATACAGCTGTTCCTGAGGGGACATTTTCTTTCTAGTGATAGACTGCGACTTTCCGACCGTTGCTGCTACGCTCTCCGCAGCCGCCTCTTTTCTCGTGGCCATATGTTTCCTCCCATATCTAATTTGGGGGGCGCCGAACGCCCCCCTCTTGCGCTAATACTGCCCAGAGGCTCGCCCAGAAAGGCCGATCACAAAAAAAGGGCTTATGGTTCGACGGATCGCCGAGAACCTTAACAAGTGACTGAAGGGGCTGGGGATATCCCTAGCAAGGGGGCGGGAGGGTCAGCGGGTCGATGGGATAGCGTGCCTTTAAGAGGGCCAGCCTCCGGGGAAGGGTCACTTTCAGGATGATCAGCCCTGGGGACTGCGTTGCCTGGTCTAATCCGCCTTGCTGGGTAACGACCATTCTTTTTTGTTGAGCAGCGCGCTTTCGTGGTCCGCCGCCCCGCGCTCCTCCATGCCTGCGGCCACGGGGCTGCCGGCCACAGTGTCGAATGCCATCCACTTTCCCTGCGGACCGGGGCGAGCTTCGCCAGCAGCCCGATGAAGCCCCGCTGAGTGTTGCGCCGCATTTGGGCTGGCCCGCTGGGCAATGCATGCCACGCGCCGGACGGCGCTGACCGGGACAGCCCCCGGCGCGCGACCGTGCAATAGGACCAGGACGTGGCCGCCCTGCGGCGGAGGGAAGGCCATGTTCTGGCGCTTTGACCCCATGGCCATGTTGGCCGGAGGCCAGGATGGGCATCGGTGCCCAGGACGACCCGTCATGGCCAGGCGTCTCCTGGCAGCGCATGGTCTGGTGGCTGGCGGCCACGCAGAGGAACCTTCTGCGGCTTTCCTCAAAGGACACGCCCAGAAGGTCGTAACCCCGTAACCCCAAAGCCTTGAGTCCGACTGATCCTCCGAGTTACGGGGTTACAACCTGCCTGCGTGGCCTCTTGCCTCTTTTCATCCAGCCACAGCTATTGGTCGGGGCATAGCCCCACTTCTGGATGAGGAGGTCAGCCTCCCTCTCCTGCTTCAGCGGGTCGTCAGGGTCTATCACCTCGCCGTGGCCAAGCAAGACGTGGGCGAACTCATGCGCCACAGTGGCGTCAACGGATTCCTGCGGGCGGCGCTCAAGGCAGGGCGCGAGGTAGATGAAATGGCCGTGGCGCTCCGGCCCCTCAGGCGTGTACCACGGCTTTGCCTCGCCGTGCAGCTTGCCGCTCGGCGCGAACACTATGATGCCGGGGGGCAGTTCATCCTTAGCATCCTGCGGCATCCGCTTACAGAGGGTGCGCATGGCGCAGAGTGTCTTTGTCCGGTCGTCGTCGAACCAGCCGGAGTCGATGTAGTCGTAAGTGAACTCCTGCCAGTGCTCCTCCGCTGCATTTCTATTATGGCTCTTCGTTGTTTCCATGCTCGCCTCATTCAACTTGGGCCACGGCTACGCGGCGTCCTCCGCCTCGGGCAAGTCCCTCCATCTGTCATCATCCAAGGTAAAGCCCTGCCTCATGACGGCAGGGTGGCACGGCAGCGTCGCGTTCCCGCATGGCCTGCCTGTGCTCTCGCCCGGCCCGCACGCGGCCTCGCCACCCATCGCGCCTTGGGTTACGGGGTTACGCCCTTTCCCGCCCCCGAGCGGCACCCCACCCCGTTCGGCACCTGCGATGAAGTCCGCCCGTCTGTAGCCCTTAGCCGTGGAGCTCACCTCGCCCTTGGACCTGACACGAATCGTTCTCGGCTCAACCCCAAAGTGCTTGAGGAGGCTGGCTAGCAGCATGGCTCCTGAGGCGTCGTCGGTGATGCCGCTGCCGCGATATGCACGCCAGGGCGAGGTGCCCAGCGCCCGGAGCCTCTGGACAAGCTCGCTGGTCGCCATCCTTTCGTGCCCGTCCATAATCGAGATGGCGTCGGTTATCAGCCTTTCCGCATATTCCATCTCCTCGCTTTTCTTTTCTTCTTCGGCGAGCGCATCGAAGCGTCGGATGGGAAGGGTCTTCAGCGTGGCGATGTCGATGGCTGAGCGCTCCAGCTCCGGGATGCGTGAGGGCGCAAGCATTTGGCACAGGCTGAACAGCGGCTTCCAGATTTCCTTGTCGCGGTCCCGCAGGAAGCCGAGGCTGGGATACATCTCGTGGTACTGCCGGTAGGCTTTCCGGATTTCCTCCAGCCTTGTTGAGATGGTTTCTTGCATCCGCTCGCCGATGGCGTTCCCCTCCGCCTGCGCCACGGGGCGGTCATACTCCTTGCGACCGCCGCCCATCGTGCGCTGCATATGCACGACGATGCAGCGGTCGCGCAATGAGTCGTAAAGGTCGCCGATGTGGCTGAACACCTTGGGGCAGTATGTGGAGAATTTTACGTTCTGACCGCCATTCTTCCGGTACACATGCTGGCCCCGGCGATACCCGCCGTTCAAGATTGGTCGGAACGATGAGCTGGGATTGTGCAGCCGCTCGGACTCGTCAATCAGGATGGTCTTGCCCTCCTCAATCTCGGTGTACAGGGCGGCTTCCGTGATGCTGCCGCCGACAAGAATGGTCCTCCCTTCCCCCCCGAGGAAGCTGAGCAGTTCGAGGACGCGAGTCTTGCCAGCCGACTTCACCGCAGCCCCTACTGACAGGTAGGGCACTTCGTCGAAGCATTCATTCCAGCAGTGCTCAAGCGCGGTAAACAAGGCGAGCGGCAGGAAATATTTGCCGTCCGGGAAGCTCAGGTACGAGCGGAGGTATTTCTCGGCTTCGCCAATCACGTCGCTGCCTCCATTTCCTGGCGCTCCCGTCGATGGCAAGCCGTTGTCGGCGCGGATTTCAGCAGGCTCGGGATGCCCAGGGTCCGCGTCCTTCAGGTCCGGGGCATCGGCTGCCACATCCAGCCAATGCTCCCCCTTTGCGTCGCTTTCCACCGGCGCGGGCGTAACCCCGTAACCGCTTTCGACCACCGAACCTGCGGGCTCGTGCCCAGCCTCAACTCGCGGAGAATCCTTCCCAGTTTGAGGGCTGGGCACGTCCTGCGCGGAAAAATCCTTACTCATGCTGTCCTCCCGAACCCCGGCGTGCGCTTCAAGCGCAATATGGGATTCATGGCACTGCACGTAGGCACCAATAAGCATCGGAATCTCCGGCACTACGGCGGTTCCGAGTCCCTTCAGTCGGTCCGCGCACTCGGGTAGCTTCGCTTTCAGCCTTTCCCTCATCATCTGGATATAGTCCGCCGAGATGTCCAGTAGCATGCAGTCCTGCTTGAGTTCGCTGGCTGCCAGACCCGTCGTGCCCGCCCCGCCAAATGGGTCAAGGACAAGGCAGGGCTTGGTGATTCCCCGCTGCCCCCTGCATTTGCAGCCAGGAGTCCAGCCGACCCTCCTTACCCTTTTCCAGGGCGTCCCGCAGAAGCGGCAGCATCCCTTGTCAGGGGACGCCGCCTTGATGCAGCGAAGGGGAAGCTCTTTGGGGAAGGTGGCGAAGTGCGCCCCCTTGTAAGGCTGCGTTGCGAACGTCCAGACGTTGCGGAGGTTGCGGGTTGTGTTCTTTTGTAATTCTTCCTTCGACTTATCTGGCATCACACGCTGGTTTGCGTCATGGCTCAAGGTGGTTTGCTTCCCCCACCGCTCCCATGCAGCGGCTTCCTTCACTGCCTCCGCATTCCAGTAGTACCGCGCCGACTTAGTGAGCATCAGGATGGTCTCGTATGACCGCGTGCAGCGGTCCCGGACGCTTTCGGGTAACGGGTTTTTCTTTTGCCAGATTATGATGTCCCTAACCCACCACCCGTCATCCTGCGCAGCCAAGGCTATCCTCTGCGGTATCAGGCAGAGGTCCTTGGGCTTGAGGCGAGAATCCTTCCAGTTGGTTTTCTGAATGTCAGCATCCGTAAAGACCGCCTTGCCATGGTCGCTGCCTATTCCCTTGCCGCTCCCCGCATAGCTGTCGCCGAGATTCCAGAAGAGCACACCGTCGTCACGCAGGACACGCCTGACCTCACGCAGTATCTCGACCGTGTGCTGGACATACATCTCCACGGTAGGCTCAAGCCCGAAGGCACCCCGCCATGCGCCGCAGAGGCGGCAGGTGTTGCCAAGCGACGCTTCATAAGCCATCCCGGCTCTTGACTTCTCTACTCCCCTGGTCTCTCCGAACGACCCGTCAGCAGCATGGTCACGCTGTGGCGATTGCTTGCGGGTGCCGTTTGCATACCACTCATGCCCGCACCCCTCCGCCCCGCCCCACACCAATTCCTGGTTTCCCCTATATTTCCGCAGTCCCCAATAGGGTGGGCTGGTCACGACGCACTGCACCGAGCAGTCTGGCAATGGAATCGAGAGTGCGGAAGCCTGGATGATGTGATTCATTAATTTTCTAAAATCTGTGGGGCGTGTTTTCGCCCCCCCCCGCTGGTATCCAGCCAGCACGCTCACGACGGGAAAATCGTTCTCCTCAGACAACACTTCTCCCTGGTCATGTGAGTTCACTTTTTGTGAAACCACGCGGTCTGACTTACATCTCTTGTCTAGCGAACTTGCGGGCTTACGGCTTCATCGCCGCTGCCGCTTCTTGCCGGCGCTCAGAATACGGCGGCGACCCCGCTTCCGGTAAATGCCGAGCCGTACTTGGTAGGCGTGCCGGACGCCGAGCGAAATCCCAAAAAGGTCTGCGATGCCATCGCTCGGTAAGCTTTCGTAACGGAGAAAGGGCTCAAGTTTGCCCATCAGGAGCACGCAATAAGCGCGGCGGGGACGGCCCGCCTGCTCCCTGGTTAGCTGCTTAGGCGGGACTGAGACCGGTCGATGAACCTGACCAGCCCCAGCTCCCGCACCCTGTCGGACAACAGGCGCACGGACGGGCTGCCGCACTGCCCGCAGGGCGTCTCCGCCCCAAGGTAGTTATGCTCCCAGGCGACGTGGCGCTCGTTGTGGGTGCACATGTAGACGAGCAGGGGGCCCAGGCCGAGCGCTCGCCGGGCTGCTCTCCATCTGAGCGTCTTGCCGTGGACGCAGGTGTAAGTCTTCCCGGACACGCAAGCCGGGGAGTCCTGGAACCCGTCAAAAGAGCAAGCGCCATTCATTGAATCCATTTCCATTTTCTCTTCTCCGTGTCTTTCTCCCCGTGTAGGGGGTTGGGGGGAGCGCAGGCTCCCGTGGTTGTTGGTCAGGCAATTTCATTTCTCTTCAGACAACACTTCTCCCTGGTCGTGTGAGTTCACTTTTTGTGAAACCACACGGTCTGACTTACATCTCTTGTCTAGCGAACTCGCGGGCTTACGGCTTCATCGCCGCTGCCGCTTCTTGCAGTCGTTGGAAATAGGGCTGCGTCTCTGCGTTGGGTGAAAGCCGGTACCGATATCCGCCATGCACTTCGACACGGTCCAGCAATCCGAGCCTAAGGAACCCGAACAGGAAATGCCGGACGCTGCTGCCGGGTATCTCCGTCTTGCGCTCGATGGCGTTGCTGTCGAACCATTGCTGAGGCTCGACCATGAACACAGCCATCACTTTCACTTGCTTTGCCGAGACTCTCTTGCCGGTCATGCCGCATCTCCCCGGGTCTTGTCAGCCCTTGCCGTCCCTCAGTCACAAGATACTGAGGGGGGATGCGTTTTTTGGGGAATTCAGCTTAACCACTTCGGGTGAGTGTACAACGTTCCTGTTTTCAAACACTTGGCAACATGAAGTTTATTTTAGAGTGTCCCATTGGGCTTTATGTCCCAGTTAACAGTTTTCTGGCCTGTTTTCATATATCTAGGTAGCAGTACCCATGTGGGTATACATGCCCATGTGGGTGCACGACAAGATGTCGAGTCTCCACTTTTGCAATCTTCCTGGCGGAGCTTGGGTGGGATGTGATGGTCAGAACGGGAGTTCAATGCGGGGAGCTTGAAGGGCGCAACGGCAAGTCACAACTGCCCGACGATGAGAATATATTTGAGACTGAGGCGACAATCCGGGCAGTCCGGGACGTGTTTCGCGAGCCATTCTGGGTCGTACCTCCGGGCTCGTGAGTCATAGCAGGGGTCTGGAATAGACTTGCGGGCAAGGACGGGGAGCAGTTCTAAGGCCAGTTCATCCGGCTTGAATTGTTTGTGTTCCCACCGAATCCATGTGTTCTTCGAGATGTTGAGCAACTTCGCCGCTTGCTGCTGCGAAAGCCCAAGGCTCTTTCTGAGAGATGCAATACGCGAGGGGGCCTTATTTGCAGTTTCCCTGTTCATGTATTTTCGTCACGTCCCGAGCCGTCAGCTGCAATATGCGGTCGTTCAAAGAAGCCGTAGAGGTTACCAGATTGGTGGGCATGTTGACAAATATTGGTCCGAGGGAAGGAGCGGGAGCGAAATTCCGGCGACCTTACGCCGCTTCTGGCGACCGGGAAATGGATTGCCCGGAGGCCGAAAACCAGGTGCTCGCCGCGGGGCAGATGCCTGAGGCGCGAGATGTGTTATCTGCTTGCCGCCTGCTGCGACTTGGGCAGCCCGCTCCCGCACCCAGACTTCCTCATTTCTGACAATGACGATGTAGCGGCCTCTTGTTCTCATGCCCACGTTGCTGGCGGACGATACAGATATCCGAACGGGACGCGCACAGGTAGCTGAAGACAAGGAATCCGACCGTGCGCTCGGTCGTGTGGTTTCCTTTGCCGGGAAACATGGCCGTATGCAGGACCTGACAATTCGTGCTCGCCCCCCCTCAAGGTTCCCGGCAGGTGGCCATGCCGTGAGCTTGGGCGATGCTGGCCTCATGCAGGAAACCTCTTTGCCCTTGCCTCCCAGCACCGCTCAGACGGGATGCAGGCGTCTTCGGCCAGGACGGGCAGCCTGTCGCCGCACTGCTCCAACGCATTCGCGAACTGCGCCAAGATGTTTTTCCAGTCAGGCTCGGAGTTCAGGGCGATTATATACCTAGCATGCCAATCACCGAGTTCAGGGCATCCGAGTATGTGTCCAGCATGGCCGTAGTAACGGCGACATTCTCGTATTCGGCCAGGCCTGACTGCCAATCCCCCCCTCTTCAGCTCGGCCACAAGGTCGTTCGTGGCCAGCCGAGCCTTCACCAGCGCTCCTGGCCTCCCAAGAAACGCTGTGCGAACTCGGCAACGGCAATGAATGACAGGTGCAAATCCACCAAAGCCTGACCCCCTTTGTCAGAGGTATTGTCTCTGTCGCTTTCACGGGTTTTAGCGGATTTCACAGTATTAACCCGTGGAGGGTAATCATGGCCGCACTTGAAAAACATTACACAGTGGCCGAAGTTGCGGGGTTGTGGAGTCTGTCGGAGGAAACCATTCGGAAGCTCTTTCGAGATGACCCGGCGGTCCTGAAGATTGGGGTAGGGGAAAAGCTCCACAAACGCGGTTATGTGGTACTTCGTATCCCTGAGAGCGTAGTCCTGCGGACTCACGAAAAACTACGGAGTCCTTACTAGACCGCCGCAGTTTTGGCTTTGCTTGCAGCTATGCTCGCCACATCATACCTATTGTTCACGAGCTGAGCTATTCCCTGCTGGGCTTTTCGTGCATCGTCAATGTGGTACTGCTGCATCTCCCGTACCCAAGGCAAATAGGCTTTCTTTGTCGTCTCCGTCTTGGCGTGACCCAACATTCGGGATACCGTGTGTAGACTGGCTCCGTGGGTCAGGTACCAAACGGCAAAGGTGTCCCGGAACATATAGGGATGCGGCTTGCGGACTCGGAGGTCAGTCTTAACCTCGGTGATTCCCGCCAGCCTGAACAATGCCTCGTAGCGATGCTCCCATTTACGGGTGTCGCTGAATAGGTTGGAGGTCTTCGACCGGAAAGGCATCTCCGGACCGGTGCTGTCCCGTTCCAGCGGTATGTCCCGCAGAAGCCTGCGGACGTGCTCAGGCAGGGGCACAACCGCAAGTTCCCCATTCTTCTTCCTGCGGTAGGCAAGGACACCTTCGGCGTCTACGAGACCGGGATGATACAGCACAGCGTCGACCGGAGCCATCCCCGACCACCTGAGCAGTTCCGTGAAAACCATCAATCGCTGCTGCCACGCCTGGCGGGTGACTTCGGGAACATTTTCCGGGTCGTAGAGCGAGATGGCATTTAAGATTTGACAGCACTGTTCCTCGGTGAATATCGTAGTGCGGTTCCCCTTCGCTACCGAGATGTTCTTGAGTTTACGAGCGGGACTCTCCGGAACCCAACCCTGACGCTCGCAAAAATTGAAAAAGTCCTTCACCCCCTTCCATCGTTGGGACCTCGTGGTGTCGGAGCCAACGCTCCACGAGACCCGCCACTCCGTCAAGTGTGCGGGAGAGATGTCAGCAATGTAGTTGATACGCTGGTCGGCAGGTTTGTCAGCGTTGTACTTCTCCACCCACTTGAACAAACGACCGGCTCTGGTGACTGTCTTGGTTTCGGGGTTGAGGTAACCGAGCAGCGACCGAGAATTACGAACGGTGCTGTTGTCCCCCAACCGGGTTATCTGGTCAGCGAGGAACAGGGCTACGGCCTCTTCCAGCCGGACCTGCTGCCGCTCTTTCTGCGCCCGCAGGCGCTTGAGTTCCTGCTTCTCCGGGTTCCAGCTATCACGCAGGTCTTGCGCCCGTTTTTCCGCCTGTTCCCAAGAACGGGTTTTGGCGCTAACCCGCCGATTCTTGCCGGAGCCTTGACCCTCATAGACGAGTAGAGCTTTCGGGCAGCGGCACTTTCGCCACTCACCTCCCCGATGCTTGTCCTTGCAAGCGGCGCTATGGCGAACGATGACAGCGACGGTCTTAGCGGAAAAAGAAATCGGGGCTGGAGGAAATCCAACCCCGATGTTGGTCGTTACGTCTTGCATCTCGGCTTCCCTCCCCAAACCCTAAATACTGGTCCGCAGGAGGAAAAATCGCCGAGTATGCCAAAAGTATGCCAAATTTTTATGGCGTTTCTTCAACTGCTTGAAAAAACGCCACTTACGACTATATGTCATAGTACAGCGCGAACTCGTACGGATGCGGGCGCGTGTTGATGGCCTGCACTTCGTTCTTCATCTTGTAATCGATCCAGGTCTCGAGAACTTCCTCACTGAAGACATCGCCCTTGAGCAGGAAGTCGTGGTCTTTCTCCAGCGCGCGGAGCGATTCCTCGAGCGAGCCCGGCATGGAAGGAACATTCTTCATCTCTTCGGGGCCGAGGTCGTAGATGTCCTTGTCCAGCGGTTCTCCTGGGTCGATCTTGTTCTCAACCCCATCCAGGCCGGCCATCAGCATCGCGGCGAAAGCCAGGTAGGGATTGCAGGAGGGATCCGGGGGACGGTATTCCACCCGCTTGGCCTTGGGATTCGCGGAGTACATGGGAATGCGGCAGGCGGCGCTGCGGTTGCGGCGCGAGTACGCCAGGTTCACCGGCGCCTCAAACCCCGGCACCAGGCGCTTGTAGGAATTGGTAGTGGGGGCAATCAACGCGGCGAGCGCCGGCGAGTGCTTCAGAAGTCCGCCGATATAATAGAGGGCCATCTGGCTCAGGCCCGCGTACTTGTCACCGGCAAAGAGCGGCTTGCCCTCTCTCCACAGACTCTGGTGAGTGTGCATGCCGGAGCCGTTGTCCTGGAAGATCGGCTTGGGCATGAAGGTCACGGTCTTGCCGTATTGGTGCGCCACGTTGCGGGCGATGTATTTGTAAATCATCATCCCGTCCGCGGATTTCACCAAGGCGTTGAAGCGCTGGTCGATTTCCGCCTGGCCGCCCGTCGCGACCTCGTGGTGATGGCACTCAATGTTGAGCCCGGCCTTTTCCATTACCATGACCATCTCGCTGCGCAAGTCCTGGTAGTGGTCGGTGGGTGGAACCGGAAAGTAACCTTCTTTGTAACGTGGCCGGTAGCCCAGGTTGTCCTTCTCACGGCCCGAGTTCCAGCGGCCTTCCTCGGCGTCGATGAAGTAATAACCATGCTGCTGCGCCTGGTCGAAGCGCACGTTGTCAAAGATGAAGAACTCGGCTTCCGCACCGAAGAAGGCCGTGTCGGCAATGCCCGTGTAAGCGAGGTAGGTTTCAGCTTTCTTCGCCACGTGGCGCGGGTCTTTCAGATAGTGCTGCTTGGTCACGGGATCGATGATGTCGCCGATCATGACGAGCGTAGGGGTGTCGGTAAAAGGATCCAGTACGTACCAGCTCGGGTCGGGGACCAGGAGCATGTCGCTCTCATGGATCGCCGCCCAGCCGCGGATGCTGGATCCGTCCATCCCAAAACCTTCCTCGAAAGATTCCTCCTCCAGCTCATGGATCGGAAACGAAACGTGGTGCCACAGACCGGGCAGGTCAGTGAAGCGAACGTCTACAATATTAACGTTATTGGCAGCGGCAAATTCCAAGACCGCCTTTGGGTTCATATCTCCTCCATAAAATAGATTTTTCCTTATGATTAAGGAATATTATGCACCTGTTGTGAATCAAGACTTTCAACATATCCCGCACCCGCATTTTAGTCAAGCCCCATGGAAGCCCCAATTTGAGCGGCTCTTATGAAGGTGTCCGCGGACGGTGCGCATCCTGCGGAGATGGGCGCCGCGCCTGCAGTGAACCCCGCGAATGTCTTCGTGAGCTTCCGGCGCGCTGCCCAAAAATCCAGCGTCGTGGCTCCGGCCACGCTGCACGCGGCAGCAGGGTGCGGCGGCGACCCCGCCCTTCCGTCCCCGGCGGGATCGTCGCCCGGCGGCGAAACTGCCTCCGTGATGAACGGGGCGCGAGAGCCCAAAATTCCATTGACACTTTTCTGAGGTTTTTGCTACGGTACAGAACTCCCGCTAGAGCTCGAAAATAGATTCCGGAAACCGGACGTATTTGGTTCAATGCCCGGCGCCTCCAGGAGAAAGCAGGAAGCGGAATGTTCGTAGCGAAACGGATGTTCCTGACTAAAGGTGTGGGAAAGCACCGCGAGAAGCTGACCAGCTTTGAGATGGCCCTGCGCTCCGCGGGGATTGCCGCCTGTAACCTGGTGAGGGTTTCCAGCATTTTCCCTCCCCGCTGCAAATTGCTCCCGCGCTCCGAGGGCGTGAAGGAGTTAAGACCCGGCCAGGTAACCTTCGTGGTCATCAGCGAGAACTCCACGCGCGAACCGCACCGGCTGATCGCAGCCTCCGTCGGCATTGCCCTTCCCACCGACCGGAACACCTTCGGCTATCTCTCCGAGCATCATTCGTTCGGAGAAACGGAAGAAGTGGCGGGGGAATACGCCGAGGAACTGGCCGCCGAGATGCTTGCCACGACGCTCGGTGTCGAATTCGACCCGGACCGAAGCTGGAATGAGAAAAAGGAAATCTACCAAATCTCAAACAAGATTGTCCGGACGATGAACATCACCCAATCGGCCATCGGCGACAAGCGGGGCCTCTGGACGACCGTGCTTTCTGCCGCCATCTTGCTGGGGATCGGCGAGTGATTTGCCGGTAAGCAGGCTTGGCCGACCCCCCTCCTGGCCCCTGTCCGCGCGTACAACCCCAGGGCGACGAATCCTGCATCTGAAAGAGGCGTTATGCGCAAGAACCAGATTCTCTCCACACCTACCCGGCCCTTGAAGATCGATGCCGGCAAGAGCGTCGCGGCGTTGCTCGAGAAGATGCAGGGAATCTCCTTCCAGGGGCGCAACCTGGCCACGGCCTACCAGGTGTGGAAGAAGATGCTGGGCGACCGCGTCATGATCATGATGGGCATGTCGGGCGCCATGGTGCCCGCCGGTATGCGGCGGCTGGTCGTCTACCTGATCAGAAACCGGCTGATTGATTGCCTAGTTACGACCGGCGCCAACCTTTTCCACGACATTCATGAAACCCTGGGCCGACTGCACTTCCAGTGTTCACCCAACATTGACGATGTGCAGTTGCAGAAGCACCTGATCGACCGCATGTACGATACGCTCGCGGATGAAGCAGAGTTCCGGAAAGCCGACGCCATGATCGGTCGCTTCGCAGCCTCACTCGAGCAGTCGCGGCCTTACACGACGCGCGAGTTCCTGCACTTGCTCGGCCAGGAACTCTCCCGCAGCGCCGCCGAAGACGGCATCGTGACCGCCGCCTATAGAGCGGGCATTCCCCTTTACTGCCCGGCCATCGGCGACTCCTCCATCGGCATCGGAATCGCGGAGAACCGCCACCTGGGCAAGAACCAGTTCACCTTTGACGTGATCGGCGACGTGCTGGAGACCGCGCACCTGGCCAGCGACTCGCCCGCGAGTGGGGTCGTTTATTTTGGCGGAGGCACGCCCAAGAATTTCGTCCAGCAGACCGAGGTCACCGCGGCGTTCATGCGCAACGCCACCGAGGGGCACAAGTACGCACTGCAGGTGGTGACCGACGCCCCGCACTGGGGCGGGCTTTCCGGCTGCACGCTGGAAGAAGCCCAGAGCTGGGGGAAGATCGCTCCGGACGCCAGCCTGGTGACCGTGCACTGCGATTCCACCATCGCCATGCCCATCCTGGTTACAGCGCTCTCGGAGAACACCCCGCTCATCCGCCGCCGCAAGAAGCCTGTCTTCGAAATGGGGCGCGAGCTCAAGTTCTCGTTTCCGAAGTAGCACTCCCTCAGCAGGCCGCCTCGAAACCAAACACCGGGACGCGTCCCTGCCGAAGCGCGAAACCCCAACGTCCACCCTGCCGGGTCACCGCCGCCAAGCGGCCCATCACCGGCACGTTCTGGTAGCGCAGACTTGGTGTGTAAGTCTGCGGCTTTTCCATCCCCGAGGGGCAGAGCCGCGGAGTTGAAGACCAACTCCGCATTGCAATACCGTAATTTCTTGTTTTTTTGGCAAGGATTTTTGAACGTACGGCTTTTCACTTTTGCCCTTTGCCATTTGCCCTTTGCCTTTTGATTTTCTTTTGTGGCTCCCCCGCACTGCACACCTGACTCTGCGTTTTGCGCTTGGCGTTTTGCCTTTCATTTGCGGCTCCGCCGCGCGGTGCTACCTGCCCGAGGCCGGAGGGGAGAGCCCCCCACCCTCTGGCACAACGGGCCTTTCCTCAATGCCCAGACGCTATCGACGGGGGCCGGATGATCATGACTTCGGTGGCCTTGATCAGAGCCGCCACGGTTTCACCGGCTTTCAGTTTCAGGTCGCGCGAAGCCCGGCTGGTAATGATCGAAGTGACGGTTTGCCCCCCCACATCGACGCGAACCTCGGCCAGCAAGCCCTCCACCCGGACTGAGATAACACGCCCGACCAGTTGATTGCGGCCACTGATGAAGTGCTCAAGCCCGATGCCCAACCGGGCCGCTGCCTCCTGCCGGCTTGCCTTTCGCGCCCGGCCACGACCGTCAGATTCCGCGCGAAAAAGCAATCGGTCGATTTCTGCGCGCAGAATGCGATGATGCCCACCCGCTGTCCTGACTGATTTGATCTTCCGCTTGTAGATCCACTGCTTCAGGGTGGGGTAGCTGACTCCCAGTTGACGCGCCGCCTCGGGCAGCCGGATCAATTCCATGGGGGACCTCCTCCGTTCTGGCTTCATGATATGGTTCTATACGGAATTGTACTCAGCTCTATCCGATTCTACAAGCCAGCCTAACGAGGGGTGCTGGTGTCATTTGGAATTGGATCCATTTCGAAACACTCGTCATTCCCGCGCAAGCGGGAATCCAGCCTGTCGGCAGCGCATATCCAATGGCTTGCGGAGTAGATTCCCGCTTTCGCGGGAATGACTGCATCCGGGAGCGCCCGTGACTCGCAAATGACACCACTCCATCCATGTAGCTACCCATACCAATACCGATGTAAACCGCATATAATATTGTGGACGTTCCGTATTGTTACATTCAGAGCTCACACAGACAGGCGAGTGCCTTCACGGTACCCCGGGGGGCGAGCGCTGGCTGAACAGGGGAACGCCAGGGAGGTCTGAAGTGTATTGCTGCCTTCGCCGAAGGAAGGGCTGGCGGGTTCTCACGTTGGCGTCCATCGCCCTGGGGTTTGCCGTCACCGGATTCTGCCAAACAACTGCCTCTGTAACAGGCGTGACGACGGACTCCTCAGGAGCGGTATTGCCGGGCGCCGCCATTCTGGTTCGAAGTTTTGAAACCGGGGCAACACGGACCACCATTTCAGACGCCATCGGCCGATACCGCGTGCCTGCGCTTCCCGTGGGCGATTACGAGGTGACGGCGGAAAAATCCGGATTTCAATTGGTGATCCGGAAAGGCCTGCATCTGGATGTAGGGGAACAGGCGACCGTCGATTTCGTGCTGCCGGTGGGCGAGGTGCGGCAGCAAATAACCATCACCGGCGAGGCTCCCATGGTGATCGCCGCGCCCGAACAGACCTCCGGCCTGGTGGGCGAAAGGCAGGTTAAGGACCTGCCTCTCAACGGCCGCAGCTTTGATGAACTGCTCACCCTCAACCCTGGCATCGCCAATTTCACCAGCGAGAAGACGGGCGGAATCGGAATATCCAATTCCAGCACGGGAAATAACTTCGCAGTCTCAGGCAACCGGCCCCAGCAGAACCTCTTCCTGCTGAATGGGGTGGAATTTACGGGCGCTGCCGAGAACAACATGCAGCCCGGCGGCACCAGCCAACAGTTGCTGGGAGTGGATGCGGTCCGCGAGTTCAATGTCTTCCGCGACTCCTATGGCGCTGAGTTTGGCAAACGCCCCGGCGGCCAGGTGATCATTGTGACCCAATCGGGCAGCAACCAGTGGCACGGGGTCGCGTTTGAATTCCTGCGCAACAACGCACTGGATGCTCCGAACTTTTTCGATCAGGCATCAGCTCCGCCCTTTCATCGGGACCAGTTTGGCGCCTCGGCTGGGGGGCCGATCGTGAAAGGAAAAACTTTCGTCTTTGCCAACTACGAAGGATTCCGCCAGGATCTGCATCAAACCTCCAAGGCCTTCGTCCCGGACGCAGCTTCCCGCGCCTCGGCGGTCGCAAGCGTCCTGCCGTTGCTCAATTTGTGGCCGGCGCTGGCTGCCGGCGCTCCGGACTTCAATGGAATTGCTGCTGTCTTCAGCAGTCCTGGGCAGACGATTCGCGAGGACTTCGGGACCACTCGGCTTGATCACATTTTTTCCCCGCGTGATGCGCTGGCCGCGGTCTATACCCTCGATGACGGCCGTGACCTCACGGCCACTCCACTCGATCCCTACAGCTCGGATATCGTCACTCTGCGCGAGCAGGTATTCAGTCTCGAGGAGACACATATATTCTCTTTCCGCTTGCTCAACACCGCCCGACTCGGATTCTCTCGCGCCGGCTACTTCTTTGCCGGTGAGCCCACACCCGACTCTCCGGCAGCAAGCGTTCCCGGCTTTCTGGTAGGACGGCCGGTCGGCGCGGTTGTCGTGGGGGGCAGCGCCGCATCCAATCCGCAAGCCCAACTGGGCTTGGCGGGCAGCAATAACGGCAGCGACCTGAGCATCGCCCGGAATCTTTATACGTACGAAGATCGCGTCGCGTGGACGCGCGGCCGCCACCAACTCAATTTCGGAGCATGGTTCCAGCGTTTTCAATCCAACGAAACCATTGCACTCAGCCAATACGGGCAGGCCGCGTTTTCCAGCCTCCAGACCTTTTTGCAGGGCACCGTCTCCACTTTTCTGTTTGATCCCACTCCGACCGAGATGAATTGGCGTTCCCTGTTCGGGGCGTGGTACGCGGAAGACTTCATCCGCTTGACCCCTAAGCTGAGTCTGTCGCTGGGCTTCCGCGACGAATTCACGACCGGCTGGAATGAAGCGCACGGCCACGCCGCCAACTACACATTCACGAACGGGGTCATCTCCTCCGAGCCCCAGGTTGGGTCGTCATTCTTCACGGCGAACCATGCCAGGTTTCTGCCGCAGCCGCGCGTCGGCTTGGCCTGGAGCCCCTCCCCTCGAAGGACGGTGGTTCGCGCTGGCTTCGGCATGTACAACGATTTGCAGGACGCCTTGGGTTATCGTGCTGACCAGAATGCCCCCTTCAATCCAACCTACAGCATCGCGTCGTTGCCGGTCTCGCAACTCCCGATTGACCCTGCTGCCCCCGTGCCCGCCCGCGCTAAGCTCGTGGTGGGCGGGGTTCAACCCGACATGCGGACTCCCACCGTTATCTCCTGGTCCTTGCGGGTGCAGCAGCAGATCACTCCCAATACCGCCTTGACCGTCGGCTACGTGGGTTCGCATGGCTATCACGAATTGATCGGGATGGACGCAAATGAGCCTTTCCCGACCCTCTGCCCGGCGTCACCTTGCCCCGCGGTCTATCCCACCGTGAATTCAACTTCCAATCCGGCGGTGACCATTGCCACGGGCTTCCCGGCAGGTTCGCCCCTGGCAGGAGCGCCGGTCCCTGCGGGAAGTTTCTACATTCCTGCCGGAACGGCGAAATCAAACCCGGCCTTGGCGAACACTTGGACATGGTTTTCGCAAGGACTCGCTTCCTACAACGCATTACAGGTGGACCTCAACCATCGCTTCAGCCATGGCCTTTTGTTGCGGGGAGTCTACACGTGGTCAAAGGTCCTCGACGATGGAGATTCCTTGAATCAAACCACGGCGGGGAATGCTCCGGGGCTGCTTGCGAACCCCTTTAACCGGCGCGCGGATTGGGGGCTGGGCACCTTCGACGTGCGAAACATGGGCGTGATCAGCGCGCTCTACGCACTTCCCTTGGGGCGGGGGAAACGCTTCGCGACCGGGTTGCCCAGTTGGAGCAACAGCGCCGTGAGCGGTTGGTCAATGAGTAGTGTCGTCACGATGCAGGCAGGATTCCCTTTCACCCCCCAGCTTAGTTACAACCCGTCGAACAACGGCGACACCCGCAATCCGGTGCGGCCATTCCTGAATCCTGACTTCTCGGGGCCGGTGATTCTCGGCAAACCGGCACAATGGTTCAATCCGAATGCGTTCATCGCGCCACCCTCAGCCGGCGGGTTCTACGGCAATTTGGGAAGAGACACCTTCATCGGCCCGGCCCTCGCAACGTGGGATTTTTCCGTGCTGAAAGACACGCCGCTGCGCGAAGGGCTGAACCTGCAGTTTCGCGCGGAGATCTTCAATCTCCTGGATCGCGCCAACTTCAATACCCCCAATCTCATCGTCTTCACCCCACCCACGGCAACGAATCCCATGGGGCTCTCAGGAACCGCGGGAGCCGTTACCAGCACCTCCACAACTTCACGGCAAATCCAGTTCGGCCTGAAGTTGATTTGGTAACCCGTCGTCCCTTGGCAGGTCAGCATCGGCACCTCGCAGTCCTCCCTCGCTATGGATTGGGCACGCGCACAGCGTACAGTCGTAACTCGAGGCGACCCCTCCGTGCCGAGTCACCACCGCCAAGCGGCCCATCACCGGCACGTTCTGGTAGCAGACTTGGTGTGTAAGTCTGTGGCTTTTCAATCCCCGAGGGGTAGAGCCGCGGAGGTGAAGACCAACTCCGCTGCCTGCTACGCTTGCTTGCGCAGATCAAGGGCCCTCGTCTCGCGCGGCTGGAGTTTCAAGTCAGTCAGATGGTAACGGATTCCGCCCGCTTGTATCTGGAAACCGATACACGCTTCCCGCTCACTCATGTTGGTCAGGAAAAAAATGGATTCGGTCTCGTCGTCGAGGTGCCAGGGATGCCCACCCGATCCCGCCCAGCCGTCGCCCACGTGTTATCGCTTCGCATACATCAACGAACGATGTCTGCGCCACCCGCGTCCCGACAATTTCCATTCTGGCCGACCCCCGCCGATCAAAGCGCCTTTCCCGCTTACTTCTGCGATTTACTCCACTCGCGCCAATGTTGCAGAAACCGTGTTTCGTTTTGATTAAAGTAATCAACTGAAGGTGTCCAGTCGTCCTGTCTAGTGATCTCTCCCAACCCGACGACGGCTAGGTACCGAACCTGCTGATCACTGTCGAACAACGCCAGCTTTAAGGGTTCAATGGCCGCAGTGTCCTGGGTGCTGCGAAGGGCTGCCGCTGCACTTCTCCGAAGACTCACGTCCTTGGCGAGCAATAATCGTGCAAGGGCGGGAATGGCCTGGCGGTCCTTCACGCCGTCTCTCAGTCCGAAAGCAACAACGTCCTTGAGGTTCTGATCGATTCTTGGGTCGCGGGAGAGCATCAATTCTAGGGCAGAGTCCAGCAGGGTGATATCATTGCGAGCAAGCAGGGCCGCAAGTGCCCAAGCGCGCGCCCTCAAGTCGGGGCCAGTCGCCGCAGCCTTCAGGCCCCGTGCCGCCAGAGGTGTTTGCAGTGTGCGAAGAACCAAGACAGCCTGCAACCGCATATCAGGCGTAGCGGTAGCAGAGTCGAAGACGTGGGCAACCTCTGCGGTCACCTGATCCACGTAATTCCCTGTGCCCTCTGGTCCTCCTGGGGCCGCGACGACGAAAGGGTAGTATGGATCTAGGACCTCGTACCCTTGCGTGGCCTTTCGGAGAAAGAACACCCCGAACTGACCTGCTTGGATGCCCCCGTACCCGATCGGTCCATCCGGGAGGGCGAATCGGAAGAAAATCCCCCCCCCGGGCGCCTGGCCGTGGATCATCCTCTCCACGTCGAGGTGTGCCAGCATTTGACGGGCCGCAACAGAGCTACCTGCGGCTTCCAACGTCACAGACCCCTCTCCGTGGATCTCAGCTATTCGGCCCGCAGCAATAACGTCAGCTGCTCTCGTCAGGGCGTCAAGGTCGAGTGACGGAACGAGGGTTGCGGTGCTGAACCGGACACAGACCAGCATCCACAAGCAGTAAAGCAATGTAAAGACCCGTTGCCGTTTCATATGACCTCGCAAATGTGTTAAGCCCTCTCAAGGCGCAGGTGTAACTATGGAGTTGTGCCTTGCGTAGCTTATATATTTTTGTAGTACATCTTTCTGGACACGAGCGCCGGCCCCGATTCCCGTAGTGCCCACCCGCCAATCCTGTCCCCAGTGTTGAACTCGCGTGCTAATCAGCGGTGGTGGCGAATGGGGCGGCGGGGTCATCGTAGAAACTTCCCCATAAATGTTATCGACAAATCCGGCACCCTGGGAGGTGGTGCCGTTAGGCGCGGGTTGCCGCCAGTTCGCGCCTGTGTAGTCATAACTTGCAGGTGTGGTCCAACTCTCGTTAAGTGGGACGTTGGATGGCATAGACTGGCTGAAATTGTCTTTGATGATGTAGAACAGAGTCGAGTGATACGCGTAGGTGCCGTCGGAGACATCTGTCATGCCGTTCGGAGCTAAAAGCTTGGGGCCGCGTACCGTGATCGCGAACTGGTTGGAGGTCACGCCGTTTATTGTCACAGTTACTTTCGCGTCTCCGGGGGTCTGGCTCAGGCCAGTACCTTGTATTGTCGCTACTTGAGCGGTGTTATTAGCTATGTGAATTATACTTGAACCACTAACAATGTTCCATTGGTAAGAACTGGAGGTGGGTTGGGCAGTGAGCTGGATCGTTGCGGCATACCCGGAGGGGGCATACCCGTCAAACCACCAGACAGTGTTCGGGCCGCTGATCGTGACCACGTTGGCCGTGCCATAGTCAGAATCGCGGGTGGCGCATACGTTCCGCACTTTGGAATGTATGCGCCCTTAGGAGCGGCTATGACCGTAGGTAGCCCATACGCTCCGCCCTTCGAGATTGCTGTGACCGCATACATGCCAGAAAGCGGCACGTATGCGCCACCCGCGACGGTTTTTGTTGGGATGTATGCGCCACCCGCGTTGGGGTTGGTCTGTCCTAGTAAGGTTTCCGTCCCCACTTCAAAAGCTCCCAGAGCGGCTTCGCCGGGTGGGGAAGGGCCTCGCTACTGACCGGGGACTCCATCCGCCGAAAGCCTGTGGGCGTAAGTTCCCCGGCAGCAGCAAAAGTAACAATCCACACGCCCCTGTCAGAGGCCAGAGTGAGGGCGTCCAGAATCTCCTCGACGCTTACGTCCCGCAGCTTGAGGTTCAGATCCGGATCGCCTACTTCGACGAACTCACTGTGCCCGATACCTCCCGCCGCCTTCCCACCTGGCACGGGTTTGGGCGGGGACACAGTGGCGTTCACGATGTCGCCAAGACGGCGCTCTGCGATCTCCACGACCTGATTGTGGACCTCGAATTCGGGCACCTTCAGCTTGAGAAAATTTTCTCTGTCAGGCACGAGCCCAGGACCAAATATGTGGACGAGCCCGCTCTTCCTTGTCATCGTGTATCCCGGCTGGGCTTTGACGATGGCTTGAATGAT
Organism: uncultured Acidobacteriota bacterium; assembly: GCA_963722555.1. Classification (GTDB taxonomy): domain Bacteria; phylum Acidobacteriota; class Terriglobia; order UBA7540; family UBA7540; genus Bog-366. The sequence goes on along the minus strand of CAVRNQ010000007.1, from coordinate 2,035,539 downwards.
CTCTTGAACGCTAGCCTCTTTCTTGGAGAGCTTCACGCCGCTCATCACGGGGGGCGTTCGGACGCACACGATGCCCATGGGTATCTTGTATTCATGTGCTACTTTCAGAAGGGCGTCCACGAAATCGTCAGCGACGAGCTGATAATCTGTTACGCGAGTCTGTAGCTTCGCTTCCAGCGCCGCGGACTCCTTGGGGGCTGCCTGTGCTAGAGAGCCTGCCGGGGCTTGCAAAAGCCAAAGAAACAACCCTAACCCTGTAACCATTGCGACCCTCCTCTACTGCCCATTCACGCGCACATAACCACAGTAGTATGAGATCTGCTGAACAATCGAAAATGATCCGACGTGGGCAGTCTGATTGGCATTAGTTGGTCCCGCAGCTATGCATGCGTTGCTACTGTAACAGACCGTCGAACAAACACTGAGACCTTGCTCGTTGAACTGCCCTGAGGAGTTCACGTAAAGACCGCATGGGCCGTTGTTCGTTCCTGGGTCCACCCCGTTAACCGGTGGCCCCATTTTCCCTGTGCAGGTTGTCGTGTAACCGGTGATGCCTAAATTGTTGGGGGAGGTTGTGTGGATTTCATCCCAGACCTGGAGGGATGCTATGCCTGCGCCAGTAATCGGTTGTGGCGTGCTCTCCTGGTCTTTGACTTGATATGTAAAGGATCGAACAACGCCACATCCCGTCGCTGGTTGTCCGTTGACCGTGGTGTGGCAACTCGCCTCGCTAGTAGTGTGATCGGTACCGGAAACGATTGACAGGCTCGTTGGTACCTGGACGTAGAAGTTGACGCTGTTGCTGGTCCCCTGTGCCGTAGTTACGGTGACGCTGTGGTTGCCACTTGGCGCATTGCTGGCCACGGCAAAGCTTGCGTGAATTTGGGTGTCAGTGAAGGAGTTCCTGGTCACGGTTATGCCAGTGCCTGCGCTCACCGTAGGGTTAGTCCCGAACCCGCCGCCGCTTATCGTCACGCTTGTTGTGACGCCGATCAGTCCGCGCGGAGGGGAGAGGCTGGTGATGTTGGGTGCCACATTGGCCGTGCCATAGGCAGTATCGGTGACATACTGACAGTCGCAAGGTCCACAAGGATCACACGACTGGGCAATAAGATCCGCTTCGATCCTCGTGCTGCCCCCACTCACCCCCGTCACCAGCCCCTGTGTTCCGGAACCGTTGGAGGCCGTGGCGACCGCGGGATACCAAGAAATCCAGTCAACGCTCGACAGAGCCCAAGGCTCGGGGAGACCATCACAATCTTGGAAAAGTCCCGAAACATTGAAATCGACTGTCTGGGTCGGTATGAGTGTGCTCTGCGTGGGCACCATCCGCGAACCAGCATAGCACGGTGGGCAGGGGTCACCCCCCTCGAAATCGGGACTTGCCATTGCCTCGGCCGGCTGCACCACTTCCATCTGTCCCATGACTGGCAATTTGGCCAGCCGAGTCCATCGGACGATGCCGTCCGTCGCTCCCGCCGGGATTTTATGGCCCCTCAAATCCGCTTGCTGCGCGTCCCGGAGCTTCCGCAGGTCGATGGCCCGCGTCTCGCGTGGTTTTAGACTCAGAGCAGGAACCTGATAGGCCACGCCGTTGGCGTGCACTTGGACGGCGATGGGGCACTCCTTCTCACTCTCGTTGGTCAGGAAAAGGACCGATTCCGTATCTTCATCCAGATGCCAGGCGTGCGCGCCCGAGCCCGCCCAGCCGTCACCCTCATTGGCGACCGGGCTGTCGATTGCCGTATTCCCGCTGATTTCCAGGCTCGAAACTGCCGCGACCACAGAACCAGCAGGCCCGCCGTGCTGAATGCGGACCGAGCAGAACGGTAGGGGGAGAGGTAGCTCTCCCATAACTGATTCCAACGTCGTTTCTTGGGTCGTATACCCCGCCAGCGTGAGGGGTGGCAGCACGACCTGTTCGGTTCCCTTCGCGCCGGCGTACTCGACAGTGATAGTCACACTTTGCGGAGCAGCCTGCAGGTTTCGCACGATCACGTGGGGGACGAATGTACCCATGCGAGCATAGGGTGAGTCAGGGCTGGGCACGCCAATGGGAACACCGTTGGCGTGAAGGGCGCTGGCCAGTTGATGGGCCGGGTCGTGAAAACTGAGTCCCGAGGAAAACCCGCCAAGGGGGTCCGTGATTCTACCCTGAGCAATCAGCGACGGTTGCGGGCTGCGGGGAACAATCGAGATGCCACCTTCGGGCGCCTGCGACGGGCTCAAGTTCAGGCTGGCGAGTAGCCCAGCGACGGACAAGGGCTTGGTCTCGTGCGGCTCGAAAGTGAGCGGGGCGCTTGCGTAGCGCTTGCCCAGGAAGTCGAGGAACACGTCCGCGGTCACGGGGGTAGCCGCCGTATTTGAAACTACCATCGTGGCCTCGCGCCCTGCCCCAATTCCCCACCACAAACCATGTAGTTCTTTGGACGCTGGTCGCCGCTGCGGGGCATTGGGAATCTTTTCCCCCTGCCAACTCGTGCGGCGCGCAGGGTCCGAAATGCTTATGTGACCGGTAAGTGGCCTGACTCTCCCCACAAAGTATAGCGCCGCGCTCCCTTCGCCGAAATCTCCAATGACATTGCCCCCGAGTTGCGCCACAAGACCCCCGACATCAATGGAAAGCTTCTCCTGAGGAGGAATGGTCCGAGAGGGCGCAAGAAGTGTTTTGCCAGAGAGACTGCGAAACGCCACGACGAAAGGGAGTGCATCGGGCGATCGGTTGACCAGCATCAGGGTTGAATTGGACCCGTCGCGGAGTGAATAGTATGGAAAATCAAGCTCGTGCGGCCCCGCCGTAGTAGATCGGGTAGAATGGCGTTTGACGCTGATTTGGCGCGCTCGCGCGTGAGCCATGTCAGGGTTGGGATCCAGGAAGCAAAATGCAAGTGCCCCGAGAGTCGCGAGGAGAAGAGCGATGCGCACAGCTTTCATAGCTTCCTCCAGCAGGTTGTGGTAAAGGTGAACTCTGTCCGCAAACCCTACCCCCCCCCCCGGGTTTACTTGTCAAGCATAAACGTTGTGGCCAGTACACAATGTCGATAAGACAACATGTCTGTCTCCGAGCTCCGTAGGGCGCCGAAGATGGATTGGTTGCGCCTGGTTATTCTGCGGAGTGGGCCTCGCCGCCACGTAGCGCACGCCTGCCCTCGCGGATCTACGTCCACCGCCGCCTCTCTGCGTGTATAATTCCCCCAGACTCAAGGAGGTCAAGGCGGCGGGAGGGGACGCTCCCTCAGCCGGCCGTCCGGCATGCCCAACGACCAGCAAAGTGACCAGGAACGTGCGGCCTATCGGCAAGAACTCGAACTCTTGGTGCGAGATCTTGCGGACCACACTCTGGCGGCGCTCCAAGGGCATTTCAGCCGGTTGGTTTATCTCGCCTCTTTGCGCGACTACAGCACGGGTCGCTATCACCATTACGGGCTGGAGGCGCGCTATGCGCCGGAAGTCGTTGACGAGGGCCTGCACCAATCCCACATCCGGGTTTTTGAAGAACTCGTCTCCCTGCCTTTGAAGGAGCAGACTGAAGACTTGGTGGGGTTTTTCGAGTCCCTGAAGGAAGACAAAGCGCGGCTGGTGGAAGTGTGGCAGCAGTTGCGGTCTTATCAAATCCTCCCGCCGGAGAAAGGCCATCCCTTGGCGCGGGAGCTTTTCGATAAGAATATTGAGATTGTGCTCAGAATCCTGCGGGAAACCGATCTCTGGCCGTTACTGCACGATCCGCATCGCGACGCCGATGACCTGCCCTAGCACTTCTCCGTCGTCAGGAATCCGGATGGCCCGCGGCCCGGCGGGAGACAACGGGTGGGGAAGCAGGGTCACTTCCTTCCCACGCTGATAGCACCAGCAACACTCGTAACTGTAGCGCAGCTCCAGGAAATAGATGGGCCGGTCGTATTCGGTCAGCCAGCCGGAGTTCACAATCCTGCGCCGCGTGTCGTCCACCTGCACGACCGACCCCGGCCTCAGAATCGGCCCCATCATCCTGTCTTCCAGGCCGATGTACCCGTACCGGTATTTCTTCAGGTCGAGTTGGGTCAGCAACCCGGCGGGGACCTCACCCCAGAGATTGATCAAGCGTGAGAGAAAGGCGGTTTTTTCCGGTTGGAAACCCGGGTCGAAGCGTACCGGAAAACGAATCACCCGCGTCGGGTCGCCGAGTTCTGCGGTGAAGAGGTGGGTGGAGGTCTGGCGTGTGGCAAGCCGGTGCTGCTGCATCTTTCCCAGGTTGATCCCGTACAACCCCATCATCTCTTCGATGCTCAACTGGTAGATCACGGTCAGGCTGTAAAACTTGTAGATACTGGGGAGTGAGCCGTCGTTCTCAATCTGGTTGAGGCGCGCCGTGGAAACCACGTATTCAGAGTTCCGCTCGGTGTCAGCGATTTCCAGGCTGGCTTCCTCAACCTGGCGCAGGGTGAGCCCCAAACGTTCACGAATTTGCTTCAACCGGAAACCCGCTTGCTCACTGAGGCCCAGGGTAGCGGTCTGCGGTACGGAGGCAAAGGGTTGGGACATATTGCAGAGTGATGTTCGGAGAACAGGTTCCTTCCCTGCATCCAGCCCCCAGGGTGCAATTTTCTAAGAGCAGGGGGTACCCGTAAAACTCCGGGGCAAATCGTGTGAAACGCTTTATTATACTACAGTGTAAGGTTGCTTGTGACAATCCAATCGGATGAATCGCTCGACAAACCCCGGGCAAGGCCTGGCGGGGGCGACCCGTCTCCGTACCCAGTGAGTCCGGTGGGTCGGCTTGACAGGATCGTTCGGGGACGCTGATAATCTCAAGGTTCTAACACGCCTCTGGGGCGCTGGAACGCCACGGCTCGCGAGGGGACAAGAGCTGCGCCGGGCTTCGCCCGGACCCCGCGAACGAAGTGGCCGTCTATTAAGCAGACAATCCCGATGACGCGAGGCTTCTCCCCATGACTTGCTTCCTGAAGACCGCTTGTGCACTGGCTTTCGCCGGCATCCTGTCGTGCGCCTTCTTGACGGGCGCCGACCAAACGGTGAAGTTCCAACCGCATCCCGATTCCGTCGAAGTACTCATCGGGGGCAAACCTTTCACGACCTATTATTTTGGCTCGAGTTCACCCAAGCCCTATCTCCACCCCCTGCGTTCGGCGGAAGGTACGGTGGTAACGCGGGGATTCCCCATGCGCACTGACATCCCGGGCGAAAGCACGGACCACCCCCACCATCGCGCTCTGTTCTTCGCGCACGGGAATATCAATAACCTGGATTTCTGGGGCGAAACCCCACCGACCAAGCAGGACCAGACCGCCCAGGGCATCTTTTACCCCACCAGCGGGGACTTGCCCCTGGGCCGCACCGTTTTACGCAAACTCGAGGAGGCAAAGGCGGAGGGTAATACGGGCACCCTAAGCGCTGTCTTCAACCTAGTTGGCCCCGACGGCAAGGCTATCGGCAGCGAGGCGCAGGAGTATACCTTCCGCGGGGATGCCTCCACGCGGGTCATTGATTGCGCCATCACAATCACCGCCGACCAAGGCACACCGCTGAAGATAGGCGACACCAAGGAAGGCACCTTTGCCATCCGTGTGGTCAAAGCGCTCCAAAAGCCCGGCGGCAAGATGCTGAACTCCGAAGGCAAGGTGGGTGAAGAGGCGATCTGGGGCAAGCGCGCCGACTGGGTGGATTACTCCGGGGTGGTGGCCGGGGAAGACCTAGGTATTGCTATATTTGACAATCCTGCAAATATCAAGCATCCCACTTATTGGCACGCACGCGACTACGGACTGTTCGCCGTCAATCCCTTCGGCGAGCACGATTTTTACAAGGACCCCAAGCGCGATGGCAGTGTCACGATTTCCCAGGGCCAGTCGCTCACGCTGCGTTACCGCGTGTTGATCCACCACGGCGACGCCGCCGAGGCCCACATCGCCGAAGCCTACCGTCAATACGCGGAGAGCAAATAGGCGCCAGACGGGCTGCCATCAGAAGACGCCGCACTTGTCAATCCCTTCGAGGTGTTCATGAATCGCCTGATCAAAGCGCGCAAGAACGGTAAGTTCCAGCAGATCGTCGCCCCCGGCACGATGCGTTTCCTCGATTTTGCTACGCTCCACCTGGAAAAAGGCGACCGCCACTCCCTGTCCACCGGGGGGCGCGAGTATGTGCTCGACATCTTCTCTGGCGCCGTGACCCTGACGGTCGGCACCGTCGGCAGAAGCAAGGAGATCTACCGCCAGATCGGAAAACGCGCCGACGTCTTTTCTGGACCGCCGGTAATGAGCTATCTCCCCCCTAACTCGCAGGTGGAGATCAAAGCGGAGTCGGCGGTGGAAATGGGAATCTTCTCGGCCCCCGCCAGCTCCCAGGCGGCGGCCGCGCTGCTGGAAGGCGCGACCGTCGTCACCAAGCAGGTGGGGCGGGACAACTGGCTGCGCACGGTCTACTCGGCGCTGGGCGAGAACGTGCCGGCGGAGCGTCTGCTGGCCGGCGAAACGCTGAACCCGCCCGGCAACTGGTCAAGTTTTCCGCCGCACAAGCACGACCGCTCGAACCCGCCCCAGGAAGCCGTACTCGAAGAGATTTATTACTTTCGCCTGAAACCCGCACAAGGCTTCGGCTTCATTTGGACCTACACCGCGGCCGATGACCCGGAAGGTTTCTCCAGCGTGTTCGTGGTTGAAGACGGCGACACGGTCCTGCTGCCGAAAGGCTATCACCCTGTGGTGGCCGCGCCCGGCTACGAACTCCACTACACTTGGGTGCTCGCCGGCGAAGAGCGGCGCTATGGAGCTTGGGCTGACGATCCCCGCCACGCCTGGGTGAGAGGGCAGTGAACCGGGACTGGGTAGTGGTGTCATTTGCGAGACAGGGACACCGCCAAGTGCAGTCATTCCCGCGAAAGCGGGAATCCAGTCCGTCGGCGGCGCATTTCCGATGGCTTGCGGAATAGATTCCCGCTTTCGCGGGAATGACCAGTGTTTCGAAAGGGATTCCATTCCAAATAACTCCCGCACGAATAACTGGACATGCTTTCACTCACGGACTAAAATCCTCGCCCGCGCTCCCAGGGCTGCGGAATTGTCCAGGCGCACCCCCCATAACTTCTGCGCAGGATGTTTACGGTTATTATGAATGAGCCTACCCCATCCCGACCACTCGCCTCCGCCGCCAGCGGCCTGAAGGTTCCCCATCTTCGCTGGGTGATTTGCGGGCTGTTGTTTTTTGGCACGCTCGTCAACTACATCGACCGCGGCACCATCGCGATCCTCGCGCATCCTCTGCAGCAGCTCTTCCATTGGTCAGAAAACGACTATGGTTGGATCGTTTTCGCCTTCCAGGTATCCTATGCGATCATGATGCTGGGCTTCGGCGGCATCGTTGACCGGCTGGGGACGCGGTTCGGCTACGCGCTGGCCATGACCTGGTGGTCACTGGCCGCGATGGGGCACGCTCTGGCGCGCGGCGTGATGTCGTTTGCCGCGGCGCGCTTCCTACTGGGAGCGGGAGAAGCGGGCAATTTTCCGGCTTCCATCAAGGCGGTGGCCGAATGGTTCCCCAAGCGCGAGCGCGCCTTGGCCACTGCGATTTTCAACTCTGCGACCTCCGCAGGCACGGTGGTAGCCTACCCTGTCGTGGGGTGGTTGTTCCTCAAATGGGGTTGGAAGGCGGCCTTTATCGGCACCGGCGCGCTGGGCTTTGCCTGCTTGGCCGCCTGGCAGCTTCTCTACCGCCTTCCACGGCAGCACCCTTGGCTCACGCCGGCTGAGCTCCAGCAGATTGAGACTACGGATGGCGAGGGGCCCGACTCGCCGGGGAAAGGTCTGTCGTGGGTGGAGATTTTCCGCTACCGACAGGCCTGGGGTTTCACGCTGGCCAAGTTCCTGACTGATCCCATCTGGTGGTTCTACATTTTCTGGCTGCCCAAGTACCTGATCGAGGCACGCCATTTTTCGATCGCAGGCTTGGCGCTTTTCGGAACAATTCCGTGGGTGGCCGCGGTACCGGGCTCGATCGTCGGCGGGTGGCTTTCCGGCTTCCTGCTTCGCCGCGGGCACTCCGTTAACTTTGCGCGCAAGACCGCCCTGCTGGCTTGCGCCTTATTGATGCCTGCGGGCATCCTGGCCGTGTTCTCCCGCAGCCCCTGGTGGGCGCTCGCCTTCATCTCCGTTGCGACCGCAGCACACCAAGGGTGGTCAGCCAACGTGTACACGTTGGCTTCAGATATGTTTCCGAAGAGGGACGTGGGGTCGGTGGTGGGGCTAGGCGGAGCCGCCGGTGCCTTTGGAGGGGCGATCATCGCGCGGGTAGCCGGCTTCACCCTGCAATGGTTCCATTCGTATGTACCGCTCTTCCTCATCGCCGGGGTCATGCACCCCCTGGCGATAGTGCTCCTTCAATTAATCATTCCGCGCATTGGAACTGTCACCCCACCCGCCGCGAGGGGAGCTTAAGAATGCCCCCCGCCGCGTCAGGCCGTGCCTGCCTGCATCCTGAACTTGCTGTGCTGAACATGGGCCTGCACGAAGCGTAGCAACTCTGTCGGCGCCACCGGCTTTTCCAGGTAATCCACCGCACCCATCTGCATGGCTTCCAGGTAACAACCCATATCAATGCAGCGCGTCACCACCAGGACGGGCCGGTACCGATCCAACTCCACGGCGCGATCCAGGACCGCCCGCCCCTCGAAGGCCAAGCTGCCCTGGCTCACCAGCACAAAGTCAAAAGGCTCGGCGTCCAGAAATCGGACACCGGATTCATGGGATGCGCAGGCACGAACTTCGAACCCATGGCCTTCCAGGACCAGCCGATAAAGTTTCAAGTCGCTGGCGTCCTCATCCACCAGCAGAATTCTGGTTTTCCCAGGTCGAGACGCAAACTCGATTCCTTGTTGAATGAAAGCGCCGCTTGACATGGGAGTTCTCCATAGTGTCGTTGCTTGATCCCCTACCCGGCGGAGTCAAGGGGCCCACTTGCCTGACGGAGAAAAGTATCTGCGCTCCCGCACCTGACCCGAGGGATCAGTTGTAACAGCGTTACTCCCAATTGCTACGTATGGCCAGGGGTCGTTGAACACACTTCTGGGGCTCGGCAGGCGGTGTGGCCGTGGTGAGATAAGGAATATGAGCTGCAAGCGGCGCAAGGGAAGGTTCAACATACCCAGCAGAGGCTTCCGGGCATTCATGCCCGACGCTTAAGTGCCAGTTCAAATTACGCGAGGCCCGCGCGGGCCATTGTGAATGTGGAAGGCTGAGTGATTGGGTCTCGAATTGCACCCAGGGTATGGCTGAACCAAACTGCCTGAAAGCTCGCGCGGGCTCGCGGGGTTGGGTGCTTTCGGCGGCGACTCCACACACGACACCGGAATGCACGTCCCGATTTCGGGTTGGAAGGTTCTTGCGCATGGCACCAAGTATTGGTGGAGAGTAATTCTTCGGTCAATAGATGTCAAGCGAATTCTTAACTAATCATAGCGCCCCTCGGGCTTGCTCATAGTTCTCGTAACTTACTGCAAACACAGGCGTGACATACCATCGAAGGGGGGAGGTCGCATTCGGCCAACCGCTAACATGGACACATAGTCTATTTACTAGTAACGAACCCGCGCTCGGCCCGGGACTACCAGAAGGCGCCGCCCAGGCCCTTCAGGCTGTTTGCCCGTGCAACTCGTGCAGGCGAGGTGAACCGACCGTGGTCACGAGGCGCTCCAGGTCGGCCGGGCTCAGGGGCTTTTCCAGGTAATCCGCCGCCCCCAGTTGCATCGCCTCGAGGTAGCAGCCCATATCCAGGCTGTGCGTCAACACCACGACCGGCGTGCGCCGGTTGCGAGCGAGGACGCGCTCCACAAGTTCTCGCGCTTCAAAAGCCGGGCCGCCCTGGTTCACGATGACGAAATCGATCACCTCGCGTTCCAGGCAACCCTCGGCCTCACGGTAAGTCGCAAAGGAATACACGACACAACCCAGACCTCGCAATAGTGCCGAGTAGTACTGAAGGTCCCCGGCATCATGATCGACCAGCAGCGCCCTCCGGCGAGGAATAAAGGAATTCGGTCGGTTGAGTTCGGAACCAGCAGATCTTGTCACGGTCGTCTACCTCCTTCTTGGCCAGGTTGGTCCCCGCAAGGCCGATCGTAAGCTTGCCCAGGGCCCCGCGAGAAATTGGGAACCCCTCAACCGGCGAAAATTCTTCGCCAGCCGTTCGCCGCGAATGAGTGGCGCCGTTCTATTCGCGTCTTCGTTGCGTCAGACTGAGAAGGTCTTTCTCTGCATTCGCAGGAGTGGCAAAGGTGAGAATTGAAGAGGAGGGAGAAAGAAAGAGGACATCAACGGGTCGGAGCCTCTGGTGGGCGTGAGAGACGCCGTCGTCAGCGGCGGCGCTTGTGTGACGATGGGCATGGCGCAATTGTCCGACTCGCACCATGGGCACGTGGTGGTCCGGCGCAAGCCCTTCTGGGCCCGTCCGGGCCATCAGGATCCATCCCGCTGCGCCCAAAGCTGCAAGCAGAATCAGACCATATAACCCCTGTCGCACAAATTCCTTCATGCCGCCCCGACCCCTCGGGCAATTGTGATTTGCGAATATTCCGTCCCGCCAATGTGATGCCGCACCTTGAGGGTTGCGTTGCCTGCCGCACCGGCGGCCGAACAGGCTGCGGAAAAACTCGTAGGCGCTGTCATTCTGAGTCCTTCGCTGTCATCCTGAGCGCAGCGAAGGATCTCGCTCTGCCCGCTCAGGATAAACTGCGCGAAGAACCCCTGCATTTGTAGAATCAGGCAAATGCAGAGGTCCTTCCTTCGTTTCACTCAGGACCGCCTGCGGCTCCTCAGGATGACAGCTTTGGCGGTTTTTCCGCACACTGCCAAGCCAAACGCTCAGGAGAGATGTGCGGACGAGCTTTCGCGCCACGACTTTCTTCTCTTGACCTTCCCGCGAATTGCGATATGCTGCCGCCATCTTGCGATCAGGGATGGCGGAGTGAGCCCAGTACGCAATTCTTCCCCCGGTGACGCCTCTCGGGCCGGCCTCCCGCCCATTTCGAATTCGCGACGCTGGGTGCTGGTGGGCCTGCTCTTCGCCGCCTCGTTCATCAACTACCTCGACCGCGCCACGATTTCCGTCGCCCTGCCGCTCATCTCGCTTGATCTCCATCTGAGCCCCCAAACCAAAGGGTTGCTGCTTTCCTCCTTCTTCTGGTCCTACGCTCTGATGCAGATTCCCGTGGGCTGGTGTGCGGACCGCTTCAATTTGCGCTGGCTCTACGCCGGTCTGTTTGCACTTTGGTCGCTGGCCTGCGGGTTGACGGGCCTGGCGGGCAGCCTGGGGGTCCTGATTCTGCTCCGCATCCTGCTCGGCATCGGGGAGTCGATCTACCTTCCTGGCGGAACCAAAATCGTGAGCGTGCTCTTCTCTTCCCGGGAGCGTGGCTTGCCTTCGGGACTTTTCGATAGTGGCACGCGCGCGGGCCTCGCTTTGGGCGCGCCGCTCATCGCCATGCTCTTGCTGCTCTACGGCTGGCGGCACATGTTTGCGCTGGTGGGATTCACGGCATTCGCGTGGTTGATACCCTGGCTCCTGGCCGCGCCCCGGAACCTGGGAGGCGCGCACAGTGATTTCGCGGCCGCGCGCTCACTGGCTGCGTCGACCCCGGCCCGCGGGTTCCACGTTAACCGCAACCTGCTCGGCATCTGCTTGGGTTTTTTCTGCTTTGATTATTACTGGTATCTGCTGGTCACCTGGCTGCCCGACTATCTCGTTACCGTGCGCCACCTCACGCTGCTGCGGGCGGGTTTCTCTGCCGCGCTGCCCTATTTCGTTTTCGGCGCCAGTGAACCGATTGGCGGCTGGCTCGCCGACTGGTTCATTCGCTGGGGTTGGGATGAGACCCGCACGCGCAAGAGCCTGGTCACAGTTGCCTTCCTCACCGGGCTGCTGCTCATTCCTGCCGCCCGCGCCGAGACGGCATCGACGGCCCTCGCACTCATCATCGGCGGCTCGCTCGTGGGGCTCGCCACCGGCAACCTGATTGTCATCCTGCAGTGCTGTGCGCCGGCAGCGGAAGTGGGCCTCTGGACCGGCTTCGAGAATTTTGCCGGGAACCTGGGCGGCGTGCTGGCGCCTCTCATCACGGGTTTCCTTATCGCCCGGACCGGAACCTACCTCCCTGCCTTTGCCCTCGCGGCAGTGGTTCTGGTCGCCGGCCTGCTGGCCTATTGGTTCATCGTCGGCGAGCTCAAACCGCCCGCGCCGGATGCGGGCTAATCAGGCTGCGGAAAAACTCATAGGCGCTGTCATTCTGAGCATTGACAGCCTTTCGGCTGCCCATGATGGGCAGAAACTCGACAAGGAGAACCCATGCCCCTCGCTGTCATCCTGAGCGAAGCGAAGGACCCCGGCAGTTCGCGGGGGTTGGCGAACAGAGTAAACTACGGGGGTTCTTCGCCCAAAATGCGGGCTCAGAATGACAGCTCCTACGAGTTTTTCCGCAGCCTGTGAAGCCCTGCCCTTCCGGCAGCCCCCAAAAACCGTCCCAGCGTGGCGAGAGATTTGGGCTAGCGCCTACTTCCGCAAATAGCTGTCCGTCCCATCCAGCCAATCCTGGCGGATGGGGCTGAAGACATCGAAGCCGCGGGTGTCCTCGAGCGCCAGCGCGCTGTGCGGAACGCTGGAGGGAATCACCAACACCTCGCCCGCGCGCACCATGATTTCGCGGCCCTCGAGCTCGAACTTGAGCGCGCCCTCGAGAATCAAGCTGATCTGCTCGCTCACGTGCTGGTGCGTCGGCACCAGGCACCCCTGGGCGAGAAAGAGCTGCGCCACCATGGCCTTCTCCCCGGTCACGAGTTTCCTCCAGAGCTTATCGTTTAGAACTTCTCTCTTCACACTCTCCCACGCCAAGAGCTGCATCGCGATTCCTCCTGCTAAAGCTTTCGCTGATTCGGTTGTCCAGGTCGCCGCCCCCGGGGCGACACGTCATTGTACATGTGCCGGGTGAAATTTCGAGCTAAAATGGCTGCGTGGCGTGGTGAGCACGGGCATATACGGTCGCATGCGTCACCCGCGCTACCTGCTCTACATGCTCATGCTCCTGAGCACGGCGTTCCTGACCGGCGCCCTGGCGATTTTTTTGCTGGCTATTCTGAACGTCCTGTTGTATCAAATCCTCGCACGGCTTGAAGAGCGTGCCCTACTGGACCAATATGGCCCTCAATACGAGGCCTATCGGCGGTCCGTCCCGCGGTTCGTGCCTCGACTGGGGCGGAGACCCGAAGCCCAGATCTCGTCCTGAAGGGGAGATTCCCATGTACCAGCGATTTTACGCCTTCCTCCTGGTCACCCTGTGGATGGTGTCCGTACCTTTATTCGCACAGCAACCCTGTCCGAGCTTTACGGTAACCGTCGGTTCGGATGAAGATCATCTGATGCTCAGCATCAACGGCGCTGATAATCCGCAGGAACAGATCGCGGCCCTGGACGCCTTCGTGCAGGAACACGCGGATTCCAAGTTCATTACCTGTGCGAACGAATACTACGCCACGATCAACCTGAAGCAGAATAATGTCAACAAATCCATCGAGTTCGCGGAAAAGGATCTGGCCGCCAATTACCAGGACCTGACGCTGCTTCTCACCCTCATGCGGGCCTATGTCGCAAGCACCAAGGTAAGCGACACGGTCTTTGACGCCATCGGCAAGATGCCTGACCAGATCAAGGCAGAAGTCAACCCGAGCCGGCCCCCCAACGCCAGCGATGCCGACTGGGATAAGATTCAGAAAGACGCCGCCGAACTGGCCAAGGACAGCCGCGCCTACGCTGTGTACGCGTTTTTCCAGCTCCTGCCACGCGTGACTGACGGCGCCAAGCGCGTCCAGGCCCTCGACAATTTCATCAAGGCTTATCCCGAGTCTGAGAAGGACAACGCGGGCCAGATCAACCCCGCCTACTTCCAGGCTTACCAAATGCTGAACAATCTCGACAAGACGGTGGAGTATGGCGAAAAAACTGTCGCCGCCGATCCCAACAACCTGGTTGTGCTGAATACCATGGGTCTGATTTATGCCTTCTATGTAGCCCACCCGGTGGTCGACAAGGCCGCCGACTATGCGCAGAAAGCTCTGACCGTGGCGCAAGGCTTGAAGAAACCGGAGGGCGCGGACGACGCGGCGTTTAAGAAGGAACAGAACAACCAGCTAGGGATGGCTCACCTGACGCTGGGGTACGCCGCCTTTGTGAAAGCCGGCAAGACTAAGAAGCTGCAACCGGCGATTGATGAGCTCAAAATGGCCGGTGACCTTTTAGAGGGGAATCCAGCGCTGCAGGGTCAGGCCTATTACTACCTGGGTTATGCCTACGAATCCGGGTACCCCACCAACCATCGAGGGGCGATGGATGCCTTGACGAAGGCCGCGGACCTACCCGGACCGCTCCAGAGCCAGGCACGCGATCTGCTCGCCAAGGTCAAGGCGGCAGCCAAGCAATAGTTCCTCGCGCCTGATGCGGTCAGGAAGGTATTCTGGGCGGCGCAGCACCGGGTCGCGGCCGCGCCGCCTGTCGCCTCCAGAACCAATACACGGGCAGGCCCGCAGCGAGCGTCAAGGCCCCGAGTCCAGCCTCCCGGGGCTCTTCCCTCAGAGTGTTGGCCAGGAACAACGCCGTGCCCAGCACGAAGGCCATCGGCACATAGGGATAGCCCCATACCCGATAGGGCCGGGGTGCGTCCGGCCTCTTGCGGCGCAGCACCACCACCGCGAACGCCCCCAAGGCATAGAACATAAACGCCGCGAAGATCACGTAAGTGAAAAGCTGCTGGTAAGTCCCCGCTGCCACCAACAGGATCGCCCAGGCGCCTTGCACCACCAGCGCCAGGTGCGGAGTGTGGAAGCGCGGATGCACACGCGCGCACCAGCGGAAGAACAGGTCGTCCTCCGCCATGGCGTAGTAAACTCGCGGCGCGGCCAGAATGCTGCCGTTCAAGCTCCCCAGGGTGGAAATAATGATCAAGAGCGAGACCAGGTAAGATCCGGTGTGGCCGAAGATGCGCACCGCCGCATCCGCTCCCACGCGCGAGGAGCGCGCCATCTGGTCCATGGGCAGCACGTGGTAGTAAACCAGGTTCAACAACAGGTAAGTCACGATGACCGCCCCAGTCCCCAAGATCAGCGCCAGCGGCAGGTTACGCTCCGGGCGCTTGATTTCTCCCGCCGCGAACGTGCAGACATTCCAGCCTTCGTAAGCCCAGAACGCCGCAACCAACGCCACCCCGAAAGACGCAAAGAAACGGTGGCCGGTGGGCGCCGGCAGAGACGACTGTCCGGCGGGCAACCCCTTGACCAGCACATACCCCAGCAGGATGACGACCGCAATTGCGCCCACCTTGAGTCCGGTCAGGACCGACTGCACGGCCCCGCCTTCCCGCACACCCAGGTAGTTAATCGCCGTCAACACCGCAATCGCGGCCGCCGCGGCCGCCTTCTGTTCCCAGGGGGTGAGGGGCAGGAATTCGTTTAGGTATTCGGAAAAACCCACGGCCAGAACGGAAATCCCCCCCGTCTGCGTCGCCACGAAAAAAGACCAGCCGCAAAGATACCCCAGCAGAGGCCCATAAGCCTCGCGCAGAAAAACATACTGCCCGCCGGCCTGGGGCAGCATCGCGGCCAGCTCGGCAAACGAGAGCACACCCAGCAGGCTGAACAGACCCGCCACCGCCCACACGGCAAGCGCTGCTTCCCTTGATCCCACGGCGCGCGTGATTTCCGCCGGCACGATGAAAATGCCCGTACCGATCATGACGCCCATAACAATCGAAGTCGCTTCCCACAACCCCAGGATGCGCAGCAATTGCGGCGGCCCCGTGGCAGCGACCGTCGTGACCGGAGCATGGGCGAGACGATCCATGGAATGAATGAAGCCCGCCCGGAGCAGCTTCGCTTCCCTCCCCCAGCCGCCCCCGGGTACGCGACACAATAGAGGAAACCATCCGCGTGGTCAATCGGAGATGTGGAGTAGTCCCCGCCGCAGTTTGACAAACCCGCCGCCACACCCCAGAATCAATCTCTTGGGCATTACGGGAAACTCCCCGGAGAGGATGCATGAGCAAACAAGTCAGTCTGCAGGATGTATTGAACGCCCTGAAAACCGTGAAGGACCCAGACCTCGCGCGCGACATCGTCACGCTGGGGTTTGTGAAAGACCTGGAAGTCGGCGACCACCGCGTTTCGTTCACGCTTCAACTCACCACACCCGCCTGCCCCGTGCGTGACCAACTGCTGGCACAGGCACGCGCGGCGGTCGAGGCGCTGGGTATTGCCCAGGTGGAGGTGCGACTCGCGACGCAAGTTCCCGCGCGCGGCGCAGGCCACTCGCTGATTCCGCAGGTGAAGAGCACCGTGGCGGTGGCGAGCGGCAAGGGAGGGGTGGGCAAGTCGACCGTGGCCGCCAACCTGGCGGTGGCCCTCCAGCGCAGCGGCGCGAGAGTGGGCCTGATGGATACGGACGTCTATGGTCCGAGCGTGCCCATCCTGATGGGCGCGAGCGAAGCCCCGCATGTGGTGGAGGGCAAAATCGAACCCCCCGTCGAGTACGGCATCAAGCTCATGTCCATGGCATATTTTCTGCCCAAGGACGAAGCCGTCATCTGGCGCGGGCCCATGCTGCACAAAACCATCCAGCAATTTCTCGGCGACGTGCGCTGGGGCGAACTCGACTACCTCATCATGGATCTGCCGCCGGGCACCGGCGACATCCAGTTGAGCCTTTCGCAAACCATACCCCTCACGGGCGCGGTCATTGTCTCGACTCCGCAGGATTTGGCGTTGACCGTCGCCTCCAAAGCCATCGCCATGTTTCAGAAGTTGAACGTGCCCATTCTTGGCATCGTTGAGAATATGAGCTACTACCGGTGCCCCGAGTGCGGGCACCGGGAAGAAATCTTCGGACATGGGGGCGCACGCGAGGCGGCCCATCAGCTCGGCTTCCCGTTCTTGGGCGAGATTCCGCTCGACCCAGCGATTCGCATTCAGAGCGACGGCGGCAAGCCCGTGGCGCTCGACGACTCGACCGTTTACGGCAAGGCCTTCCGGGAAGTCGCGGAGGCGCTTGCCGCACGCATCAGCGTCGCGAATTACGAGGGGCCACAGGATATTAGTATTGAGTAAGAAGCTGTCAGCTATCAGCTTTCAGCTAAAGGCAAAGCTGAAAGCGGGAAGCTGACGGCTGAGAGCTGAAAGCTGAGAGCTGAGAGCTTGTGTAAACCCATGCCCCCGACCCCAACCAAAATCAAACTCGCTGCCGGCGACAACACATTGTCGATCCACTGGTCCGACGGGCACGTGAGCGCTTATCCCTACCGCTACTTGCGTGGCAAGTGCCCCTGCGCAACGTGCGATGAAACCGGCCCGCCTGCCGAGCAGGCCGTGGGCGGGCTGCCCATTCTCGGGCAGAAACCCCTGCGCCCCGAGCGCGCGGAACTGGTCGGCCGTTACGCGCTACAAATCTTCTGGAGCGACGGCCACTCCACTGGCATTTATGCCTTTGACCATCTCCGCAACCTGTGCCCCTGCCCCGAATGCACAGCCCTGCGGGAAGTCCCAGAACCCGGGGATTGATGTTTCCCAGCTCTTGGTTGCCGGCCTTCATCTCTTCGAACCCTCGGTCTTCCGGCCGGCAGATCACCCGATCACCCGATTCCTAGATGATTTCCACGTGGCAGTTTTTCACGAGCCTCTTGAACTTCGTGGCGTCGGCGTCGCTGCCCACAATCGCCGCATAGTGCATGGGCACGGCGATCTTGGGGTTGATGGCCGCCGCGGCCTCCACGGCCTCTTCCACCGTCATCACGTAGGTTCCGGAAATCGGCAGCAGCGCCACATCGCACTGGAGGCTCTTCATCTCGGGGATGAAGTCCGTGTCACCGGCGAAATAGACGCGCGTGCCATCCAGGGTGAATACAAATCCCAGGCGTTTCTCTGCCTTGGGATGAAAAGCCTTTCCTGGCTCGCGAAACTTGTTCACGTTGTAGGCCGGGACAGCTTCGATCTCAACTTGGTCGACGGAGAGCTTCCCACCAGGATCGAGGAAACGGGTTTCTTTCACGTGCACGGTCTTGAGCCCGTCCTTGCAGAGCGGGCTGGCCACGATGGTGGTCCCGGAAAAAATCACCTTGCTCAAATCCTCCAGGCTCAGGTGATCGAAATGCTCGTGGCTGAGCAGGATGATGTCCGCCTCATCACGCTTCGTCACCTTGAACGGATCGGTGTAGACCACTTTGGACCCCTTGATCTTGAAGGTGTCATGAGCAATGCGGGTGAATTCCAGGTTCAGGATTTTCATCAGCCCCCTCCAGGTCAATTTCCTCTATCGCGTCAACGCGGGCGACGCACGCCACCTAGAATACCACCGCAGCCCGGGCCAATTCGAGAGCAGAGACGATTCGTGTCGCTGGCTTGTCAAGTTGTCCCCACCCCGATTCGCAGGCCGCTCAGCAGCCACCGTGACTCCATCCCTTACGGACATTCCCGCGGAAGCGGGAATCCCGCATTGTCGCCAGTCATAGAGCCGGCAAGACTCAGCAAGTCTTCCAACCCATCCAGAAACTGTGCTAGAATCTTTCAAGTTTCCGAGTCAGATGGGCCGTTAGCTCAATTGGTAGAGCAACTGACTCTTAATCAGTAGGTTGGGGGTTCGATTCCCTCACGGCTCACCATTAACCCGGGCAGTAACAATAGATTAGACGCGATCTATACAGAGCGAAATAACTTGTAGCGGCGCTCTATGAGCGCCGACCGGCGGTCATAGACCGCCGCTACAGGGCAATGCGCAAAACCTTATGTCGCTCTGTATAGAGCTTGAACTTAGAGTCAGAGAGCCCGAACTTGATTCCCCCCTTCGGGCTCTTCATGGTGTCGAGGTCCTTCACCCTAATCTTTTTAAGCGCTCAGGGGACAACATGACTCCCCCCTTCGGGCTCTTTGTGGTGTCGAGGTCCTTCACTTCGATCTTCTTGGTTGGCTTCTTCGGCTTCGTGACCATGGCTAATCTCCTTTCGTTAACTCACTCATGCCCGATCGAGCCAGACTCCGCCGTCCCGACTTGCAGCAAACTGTTCCTCAGCATCGCGGCTGAGCGCTGTGTCGTCACGTCAACTAATAGATTTTGGGGGAGGACACGTCGACCTGCTTGCCTCCCTTGGGATTCTTCTTGGTGTCCAAGTCCTTCACTTGGATCTTCTTGGTCGGCTTCTTCGGCTTCTTTACCATGGGTCTTCTCCTTCCTGGGAATCCAGTCTCCTGGCGAACTCTAAGACGCCCTTCGCTGCTTAAAGCTTCGGGTTAAGCATTGGGCTAAGCGGAATCAGTGATCACCTTCATTGGAATCTGCAGTGGTCTTTGTCCGTTGATTCCCCGCCTTTGGGGTTCTTCTTGGTGTCCAGGTCCTTCACCTGGATCTTCTTGGTGGGTTTCTTTGGTTTTTTGACCATGAACGTTCTCCTCTCATGAATTCACACATCTTCCTTCGGCTAAATGTCGATGTCGATAATGCTCGGCACCGGGGGCTTTGTGGGCCCAAGTTTTCCGCCCTTGGGGTTCTTCTTGGTGTCAAGGTCTTTTACTTGGATCTTCTTGGTGGGTTTCTTCGGCTTCGTGGCCATGGGTCTCCTCCTTTTGTAAGCTAACTGTCTCTCTTCCGAGCCAGACTCGCCCACGTGCCCGCCCCGGAGAGTGTTCCTCGCTGCCGCGGGCCGGAGCTCTCTCGGTCCACCAGCTAATGGGCCTGATAGAGCTCAGGGGTGGATTTGCCACCTTTGGGATTCTTCTTGCTGTCCAGGTCCTTCACCTGGATCTTCTTGGTGGGTTTCTTTGGTTTCTTGAGCATAAACTTTCTCCTCTCATGAATTCACGCATCTTCCTTCGGGCTAAGTGTCGATGTCGATAATGCTCGGCACCGGGGGCTTTGTGGGCCCAAGTTTTCCGCCCTTGGGGTTCTTCTTGGTGTCCAGGTCCATCACTTGAATCTTCCTGGTGGGTTTCTTTGGCTTCGTGGCCATGGGTATTCTCCTTTCGGGTGTTCACTCTTCCTGTTTGGGTCCTGAACCCGGCTTGGACATTTGTCCAAAGACCAAGCCGGGTTTACCCGCGCCCGCCTTGACATCTTCCTTGGGCAGAAGGTCATCCAGCCGAATGGCCTTACGACGCTTCTGGGTCGGAGGAAGCTTCGCGGACTTGTCCAGTTGCTTTTTCATGGCTGCTGCGACCTCAGGTCCGTGAAAACTCACAACAGGAATCGTGCCAAAATGCAGTGGGGGTGGGGTCTGCCTTTCAATGCAAAGAGAAGAGAAGACTTCTGCCCCGGTGTCGACCCCTTGCGTTGGCAGGCTAGTAAGAGAACGGTCGCGTTTCGATACCAGGCCGGCATCAAAACTGACCCGGCCCGATTCAGTTCTGGTCTGGCTTGCGCAGATGTCGCAGCAGCGTGGTGCGGGAGATGCCGAGCAGCTTGGCGGCACGATGCTGGTTTCGGCCCGCCAGTTCGTATATGTGGCGAACATGCCGCGCGACGGCAGCGGCCAAGGACAAGGGAAGTTCTGGCTGATCCGGTCCCCCCGGGGCGGGTCCGTCCGGCGCGGGCACAAACGTTCCCGCGCCGGGGTCCAGTTGAACATCGTTTGGTTGGATCGTGTCTCCCTCGGCCAACAGTACCAAGGTCTGTATCACGTGGTCCAACTCGCGCAGATTCCCGGGCCACGAGTAGCCTATCAGCCTGTCAAGCGCCAGCGGGTCGATTGCCGTGATGGGTTTTGCCAGCTTGGCGGCCCAAATCATTACCTCCCAGGCGATCAAGACCGGCAGATCCTCGCGGCGCTCGCGCAAAGGGGGAATGACGAGCGTTAGCCCATTGAGGCGCTGGTAGAGATCTTCACGAAACAGTCCGAGGCGGATCCGCTCACGCAAGCAGACGTTGGTGGCGGAGATGATGCGCACGTCGGCCCGACGGACCCGCTCCGAGCCGAGGCGTTCGAACTCCCCATACTCAATGGCGCGCAGGATTTTGGCCTGCGCTAAGGCGCTCATATCCGCCATCTCGTCGAAAAAGAGGGTGCCGCCATCAGCCATTTCGAACTTGCCCCGGCAGGTGCGGTCCGCCCCCGTGAACGCGCCCTTCTCATGTCCGAAAAGTTGGCTCTCCAGCAGCGTGTCGCTCATGGCGGCGGCGTTAAACGAGATACAGGCGTTGCTGGCCCGCCGGGACGAGCAATGGATGGATTGGGCAAGCAGCGTCTTGCCCGTGCCCGTCTCCCCCAACAGGAGAACCGGCACATCGGACCTTGCGGCCACGCCGGCGCGGCGGAGACACAATTGCATCGCCGGATTGAGGCTGGTCAACTCTTCCACCTTCATGGGACTGCCGGCTCTTGCGGTCATAATCACCCGCGCAGGGGTCATTTGCTTTTCGGCCAAGTCTCCCTGAGCTTGCGAATGGGCTCGAACACGTACTCAATGACGGTGCGCCGGCCGACGAGAATTCGTGCCTCGCCGTGCATGCCCGGGCGCAGGGGGCGCGCCTGCCCCTGAACATTCATGGTGGGTGTGTCAAGGGCCACGCGGACAACGAACTGCTCCCCGTTCGGAGTGGCAACCGCAGCCGGGCTGACCCATTGCAAAGTGCCCAGGCCTGACCCGAAGCGCTCGTAAGGAAAGGCCGTGAAGAGAAGTTGCACCTTCTGCCCTTGATGCAGGCGCGGAACGCCATCTTCCGGCGGGGACAGCTCGCCCACCAGCGTCGCGTCCGCGCGCGCCAGGCGGGTCAGCTCCTGGCCGTAAGAAACGACATCGCCCACGTTCTTCTTTTCCACAGCCACCACGGTCCCATCAAATGGGGCGCGGATTCGGATCGCGTCCTCCTGGCAATCCTGCAGCAGGCGGCGCAGGGACGTCAATCGCACCGTGATTCTCTCTATCTCCAGGTCCTGCTCGGCCACCTGCTTGCGATGCTCGGTTTGCATCTTCTGCAAGTCCAGCACCGCCATTTCGCGCGCCTGCTGGGTCAGGGCCACATCACGCTCTGCTTTGGAAGTAGCCAACCGCTGGGACAGCAGGTCCACCCGGGAGACCAGTCCTTCGGCGTCCAGCTTCTCCATGCGGCTGAGGAAGTCCTTCAAGACACCCAGATATTCGCGCTGATAAAGGAGATCCTTCTCGTGTTGCTGGATCCGAGTCCTCTGAATCTCAACCTCGGACTGATGCACCTCGGCGAGCATGACGGCGCGCTTCTTCGCTGTTTGCCCGTCGTATTCCAGGGTGTGCAGCTCGGTCGTCCAGCTCTGGATTTCCTTCGAGCGCAGCACGAAAAGCTCCTGGCCTTTCCGGACCTCCTGCGCTTCCGTGACCATAATGCGCGTTAGCTGCCCCTCCAGCGGCGCTCGCACCGGGTCGGCCCCTTCCATGGGCACCAGAACAAAGGGACAGCGGATCGTGTCAGGGACTGGAACCACAAAGGCCCCGATCAAAGCCACGCCGAACATCAGAATCACCAGGAAGCCGATGCTCATCGCCACCCAGGAAGGCAGATGGATGGGGAAGATGTCCTTTCCTGGTCTCGCCATGGCATCTTGCGGAATTGAGCTCGCTGGTTTTGCCAAGTCCATGGGGTCCTATCCTGTCGGCGCGTCCCATTGGCCACGCCGCTCGACCGGAGAAGCGACCACGTGAGTCACAGGGCCAACTGCTGACTGCACAGATAGAAGTAGAGTCCACGGCGGGCCATGAGCTCGTCGTGCGTGCCTCGCTCCGCGACTTGTCCTTTCTCCAGAACTACAATCAAATCCGCGTTGCGGACGGTGCTGAGCCGGTGTGCGATCACAAGGGCGGTGCGGCTGGCCAGCAACCGCTCGAGGTTTGCCTGGATGGCGCGCTCGGACTCGGAATCCAGGGCGCTCGTGGCCTCGTCGAAAATCAGAATGGGCGGATTAGTGTACAGGGCACGCGCGATGGCGATGCGCTGGCGTTGCCCACCTGAAATGGCGAGGCCGGTCTCGCCGATCCGGGTTTCATAAGCGCTCGGCAAGCGCATGATGAATTCGTGGGCGTTTGCCATCTCCGCCGCCCACATGGCGCGGTCGAGGTCGGGCTCGAGCTCGCCGAAGGCGATGTTCTTCAGGATCGAATCGTCAAACATGTAGTTCTCTTGCAGGACGATTCCGATCTTGCGGCGGAGATCACGGTAGTTGAGGATTCGCATATCGACGCCGTCAAAGAGGATCGTCCCTTCCGTCGACTCCAGCAGGCCGGCCAGACATTTGATCAGAGTCGTCTTCCCACACCCGCTACGCCCGACGATGGCGATGGTCTTGCCAGGGGGGATTTCAAGGGTAATCCCGCTGATGATTTGGGGCGATTCGACCCCGCCGTACCGGAAGCCGACGTTGCGCAACTCGACCCGCCCCTCCAGCGTCGGCACGGGCTGAAGGCGGGAACGGTCATGGCCCTGCTCGGGTTCGCATTCAAAGATGTCATTCAAGCGATTCAGTAGCACCGAGCACATCTGTAGTTCATCCCACAACGAGAGGACCTTAATGATGGGAGCGTAGGCCATGGCGATAAGAGCGTTGAAAGCGACAAATCCGCCGATCGTCAACTGGCCGTGGATGACCATCCGAGCTCCGAACCAGAGGAACAGGAGAGTCGAAAGAAAACCAACCACTTGGACCGCGCTCTCATACCCCATCATGGTGAAGTTGCTGCGGAACTGTTTGTCGGCGACGCCTACAAACTCATTCAGCATGGCATCGCGAAACGTCTGCTCGGCCGCTGTCGCCTTGACCGATTCGATGCCTTTGATGGCGTCGATCTGGAAGGAGCTGTACTTTCCATAGCTCTCCTCCAGATCCGCGAAAAGTGGCTTTAGGATTCTGGAGGAGAACGCCATCAGGCCGGCATAAAATGGCACAGTGGCCAGGAAGACCAAAAGCAAACTCGGGCTGTAAGCTCCCATGACGCCAAGGGCGATCGCGATCTGCACTACAGCCAGCAAGCCGCCCACCCCGTTCTGCACCAGAACCTCGCGGATCTGGCGGGCTCCCGCCAGCCGGCGCTGGATGTCGCCGGTCCGCCGCGCGTTGAAATACGACATGGGGAGCGCCAGCATCTTCCTGGTCAGGAAATCGAGGATGGCGGTGTCGATGCGCACGGCCGAGAAACTGAGCATGTATCGCTGCACCACGCTGGCCAGCAGCATGAAGGTCAGGGCGACCAACATCGCCATAACAATAATATTCAGCGAGCCCAGATCCTTTTCGACGACCACGCGGTCCACGACGATTTGGGTGAAAACCGGAAGCAGCATCTGCAAGCAACTGGCGACAATGGCGAGAAAGAACACCTCCAGCAGGACCACCTTGTAAGGCTTGATGAACTGGAAGGTCCAGGCCATGGAAGAGGCGCCTTCGGGGGCCCCTTCAAAAGCTTCGGTATAATCGAATAGAGCGGCGTAACCGGACCACTTCTCCTCAAATACCGTGCGCTTCAGGCGGCGGATGCCCCTCGCGGGGTCAGCCACACGCACGTGCTTCTTCCCTACGTCGATCAAGACCACCCAGTGATTACCTTCCCAATGCACGATCGCCGGCAGAGGCATGCGGTCCAGATGGCGGTGTGAGACCTTCAGGCCGCGAGCCGCCAACCCTAGTTCCGTGGCGGCGTGGCAGATGGCTTTCAGGCTGGTGCCGTCATAGGCGGTGTGGCAAAGCAGGCGGATGCGGGTCAGGCTGACGTTGCGCCCGTAGTGGCGGCAGATCATGGCCAGAGAGGCGGCGCCGCAATCCATCTCGTCCACCTGTCTCACGAAGGGAAGGCGATAGACCCGCCCCCTCCTCTTGCGGAAAAAACCCTCCGGCGTTGCATAAGGCTCTTCTTCTTTCTCCTCCTCTTCCTCGCGGGGCTTCTCTTCCTCAATT
Organism: uncultured Acidobacteriota bacterium; assembly: GCA_963722555.1. GTDB lineage: Bacteria > Acidobacteriota > Terriglobia > UBA7540 > UBA7540 > Bog-366. The sequence goes on along the minus strand of CAVRNQ010000007.1, from coordinate 2,010,617 downwards.
GCGACTTTGTCGTGCACGGCCACGTCTGCAGGGAGCATCTCTTGCGCGAAATCCAGCGGTATCCGGGCTTCCTTCTGGGCGTTGTATTGGGCAATCCGCTCGCTGATAACCTTCTGTAACTCTGGAAACTGGCCTACCAACTCCTGAAGATCCGCCGGTGCCAGGGCAAGCATCCGGCAAGGGGTGAGCGCCTGGGCGGAAGCTGTGCGGGGCGTGCCTTGCAGTGTGGAAACCTCGCCGAAGTAATCGCCCGAGCGCAGGAAGGCCAAGTTCCTGGTTTTGCTGTTCACATTCTTGAAAATGCGAACTCGCCCTTCTTCAATCACATACATAGGACCAGCCGCGTCTCCCTCCCGAACGACGATCTCGCCCTGGGCGAAGCTAACCGCGGTTAAGTGCTCCAGCAGGGCGCGAAGAACGGGAAGTGGGACCTGGCCCAATCCGCTGAATTCATGCAGGAAGTTGTGAATTCTGCGGTGCCGGACGCGGAGTTCGATCCAGTCGCGCAATTGTGGAATCTCATGAAGAAGCTCCTCGAAATCCTCCAGGCTCAAACGCAACACGGTCACATCCGTGCTGCAACGGACACTGGCGGTTCTTGCTCCACCCTGGAGCAACGCCATTTCCCCGAATTCGTCTCCCGCGCGCAGGACGTTCAACGGCACTTCTTCGCCACCCTCGCCTGTCTTGAACACCCGTGCCCTGCCGGAGGTCAGGATGTAGAACGCATCGCCAGGTTCACCCTCCCGCACGATGAGGTCCCCGAAACCATAACGGACCTCCATCAGGCGTGACGCCATGCGCTCCATTGCTTGTGGAGGCAGCAATCGGAAGAACGCGACGTTCTCGAGTACGGTTGGGTCAGTCTTTGCCATCAGCCCCCCCGGATGGAGCAAGACCAGACAACGTGCTTGCGCACCAAATCTTCGAAAGCACTCTCCAGCAGAGTTTGCTTAACACGTTCTCGTACCTCAGGATCGTTCAGTTCCGGATCAATCTTTTTTCGAATGCGACAGATTCGGAACACTTCCCCCACTTGCCGAGGTGGAAATGTCTCGCCAGGGGCGCCGGAGGACATGCATTCCTGAAGATCGGGGGGAAGGCCATCTGCGAAGCGCGTGCACGTTTCAAGATGGCTGCCGGCTCTCAAGGCGACTACCTCGAGTGCTTCGCCATCCTGAGTCACGCAAAGGAATGCCTCCCGGGCTGACTCTGGAGAAGCAAAGCAGGCAGACTCAACTTCAAAGCGCAGCAAACCCAGAGGCCTGGCACGCACTTCGCGCCTGTAATTGTCGTCGGTAAGAATCAGGCGCAGGCGCTCGCTTAGGCATGCCTCCAGGCAAATCAGTTCCTCTGGCGACGAGAGAGCCGGAATCACTCCTGCGCCTTCCAGGGCAGCCGCTACGCGCCATGCTAACGCTCGAGCCAGACGGGGAAAGTGATTGCCCAGCAGGACTTCCTGCCAGACCAGGTTTTCGACATCCGTTGGAGAGGGTTCATAGTCGGAACGAATCTCTTCGAGCAGGGAGGAAAAACGCTGCAAGCAATAGTGGCGTTCGAAAAAGCCACTGAAATCATCCAGAGTCAGATCATTCTCTTCAAGCCATTGTTCCGTTTCTTCTGCAGTGGTGAGGTCGTTTTCGTAGCGGTAGGCTTCGGCTGCCGACTGCACCTCTTCCGCGCCAAATTCGAACCCCTGTTCCTGAGCGTAGGTTCGACAAGCAAGACTCCCACGGATCGCGCTTCGGATCGGTTCTAACTCACCCCGAAACTCCGCAGCGCGCAGCACGTCCTCGCGTGAGTACGCCCGGCCACCGGCACGGAAAACAACCCTGTCGCGCATCTGCTCTATGCGAGGGAAGCTACCGGCCTCATAAGAGGTTCTGAATTTAACACGCTTACACTAACCCAATTGCTGGGGTGGGTCAACGACCAGAGGCATTTAACCTTCCAGTAATAATTCCATGTTAAATCTGCCAAGGGAGGCGACCGTACTAAGATGCCCCCGCGTCCTTGCCAGCGGACGCCCGCAATTGTGTCGTTGCACCCAGATGGTTGACGTCCAGCTTGACGGCCTCCTGGAATTCCGCGCGAGCTTTGGCGGTTTCACCCTTTCCCAGGTTCCCGAGTCCGACGAGGTAGTGGGCGTTCGCAAGCCGTTGGCGCTCGGACTGCCTTCGCCCAAATTTCGCGAAGAAGTCGACCTCGGACCCACCCGCCAGCGCCTTTTCGCCTCGCCTGATGAGATCATCGAAGTAATGCTGCGCCTGGGTGTTCTGCCCGAGTTTCAGATCTGCCAAACCCTGGTAGTACTCCATCTCGACCGGGCCCTGTTCCCGGAAGGTTACAGCCTGGCCGAACAACTCCCTGGACTTGGAGCTGTCGCCAAGCTTCTCGTGGGCCAATCCCAGCAGGTAATCAACCTGCGGCAACCTCGCCTCACGATAGGGCCGGCCGACCTCCAGGTTCTCCGGGTAGGCGAGCGCCGCTTCATAATCCTGCAAGGCCTCGCGGTATTTCCCCGCCTGGAATTCCTTTTCACCTTCGAGCAGGTAGGCATTCATGTAGACGTCATGAATCTGCCCTTCTCCCTCCCAGTTGTGAAATCGGTGCTCCTTCAGCAACTGCATCGCCTGCTCGTATCGGCCCAGCAGAACGCAGACCTTGATCTCCTGGAGCAACGCATCGGACCGCTTCCCAGCGACGGAGGGATGCAACTCAAAGGAAGCCAGTCTCTTCTCGGGCGGAACGTTTCCCGTCTCATACAACCCATCAAGTTCATAAAGGAAACGGGAGTTGTTTCCATCCAGTTGGAGTGCCTTTTCCATCGCGGCAATAGCCTTGGGAGTGTTTTTCTCAGCTTGCTCGTAGGCCAGGGCCAGATTGCGACGCACCAGTGGAAAGGAGGAGTCTAAGACCGCAGATTTCTCCCACATCTTGATGGCTGCCGCCGGCTGCAGATCATACAGAAGGTTTCCCAGATAGTAGGGTGCGCGCGCATCCGCAGGATTTGCCTTTGCGGCGGCTTCCAGAACTCCTACCGTCTCCAGGCGGAAGGGGAACACGTAGTCGGAGGGCATTTGTGCGGCCAGGTGGAAGTACTTGGAAGCTTCCTCGGGTTTCTGCGCTTCCCCCGCCAGATAGCCTAGGTAGTAGTAAACCAGCGGACTGACCTTGTCCGGCTTGCGGGCGCCGGCCAGAAGCTGTTTGAGTACTTCTTCCGACTCGGCGGCGAGTCCCGCGCCGTAGTAGTCCACGGCCAGTTCGAGATTGGACTCGACCGCATTGCCCAGTTCAATTTGCAGTGGTTCGCCATCGTTCAACAAACGCAGCTCATGGGTGGCCCACAGGTCAAGGGGATCAATCGCCAGGGCTTTGTGCGCAGCCTCCTTCGCTTCCGGAGCGCGCCCCAACTTGCGCAGGGCGGCCGCCTTCAAGTTCCAGGCTTTGGGATTGAGATTCCCGTAGACAAGAGAATGCTCGAGATCGGAAAGCGCTTGGGGCCACTGGCCCTTTCGTCCCTGCAGCTCAGCAAGCTGATAGTAGCTCGCCGCAGTCCACGCCACACTCCAGGTGGCTCGGTGGAATGCCTCTTCCGCCGCCTGGCTCTTCCCTTCACCCCGCAGTGCCACACCCAGGTAGTAATAGGCCTCTCCATCCTTGGGTCGCGTGTAGTTGCGAGTGGCGCGCGCCAGGGCCACGTTCAGCCTCTCCCGAGCCTGCTGCCAAAGCCCGCGCTGGCAGTAAAGACGGCCGAGCGCCGTGTTCACTTCGTAGTTACCCGGGTCTCGCCGGAGGGCTTCCTCATAATAAACGTAAGGTTCCACGGCGGTGCTGTGAAACTGCTCGAGTCGCAAGCCGACCTGGTAGAGTTCATCGACGGTCTTGATCTGCTGGGGCGGGAGGGGAGGCTTAACCACAGGAGGCATCGCTTCCGGCTCGATTTTCGCCGGGTGGTAGCTAATCAGTTCCTGGTTCGCAGAATCCAGGAGCGCAACTTTCAGACCTCCCTCCTTCGTTCCAACCGGCAACGAGATCTCATGAACAAAAGGTTTGTCGGGAGCGATATCGATAGTCTGATCGAAGAGGGTTTGATTTCCCGCCGTGAGCAAGACCTTCGCGCCCCGGAACTCTTGGGTAGTGGAGAAACCGAAACTGGCCTTTCCAGAGGCCTCCACGACCAAGTTGACGGCTCCCTCGAGATTCGCATTCTTGGCGCCGCCCAAGCCTCGAACCGGGTACCAGTACTGAGTGGCTACTTTGGTTTCATAAGGCTGAGCCCAACTGTAATCAGGCTGGTTATCCGAGAAGTTCCCCGACATCAATTCCAGATAATCGCCCTGGCTGTCGAGGATTTTGTCCCACGCTTGCCCATCGGGGCCGTTTCCCCATTCGAAAAACTTCGCGCCAGGGGAAACGTTGTGATCCTGGATGCAGATGGTTCCAGCTTCCTTCCCGTGGTCGTACCCCCCGAAGAAATCCGCGTCGAAGTTCCAGGCGAAAAAGGAGACGGGAGTGGAATGGTTTTTCCACCAACTGAGGTTTACACCCCGGGTGTAGTCAATCCCTTGATAGACCTCATGCGCAATAGGCCAGTGCGCGAAATCGTTCTTGCCGTGGTAGGCGGCAAATCGGGTGTCGGGTGGGAAAATGACTTGGTAGGACTGGTTGGCATGCACGGCTGTATTGGTGAAATCCAGGAAGGAGTGGACCAGGGGGGTGCGGTTCACCAGCAGCGTGGTGATTTTCAAATAGGACTTATCCGGGAAGAGCGTCAATCCCACCAGCCATCGCATGCGATGGCGGAGTTCCACCTCCCCCACCCAGATGGTGCTGCTGCCGTCGCCATTCTTGATCAGCCGGTGATCAACCGGCAGGTAGCTTGAGGCGCGGTGATGGTGCGGGATGTTCCACTCCACGCCGCCTGAGATCCACGCCCCCAGCATGCCGATCAGAGCCGGCCGGATCTCGCTTTGGCGGTAGACATAGTCATAGCCATCGGTCTTGTCCGTAGCGGAGAAGATGCGCCCACCCAGCTCCGGAAGCACACAAATCTTTACGTAGGGGTTCTCGAGGTAGTCCGCCTGGTAAGTCTGGTCGCGGCGCACATCGAGAAGACTGTCGTAGAGCGGATAAGGATAGATCGCACCCTGCGCGCCCTGGTAATTCCTTCCGGCATAGAATATGGGCTCCAGGTCAGGGGGACCTATTTGATACGTGGGAAGCGTCAGCGGAGCCTCCCAGACGTTTACCGTCACCGGCGCTTGTGCCCACGCCAGGGAGGTCAGGATTGCGAGCATCAAGAAGCCGAGCAGGTGACGCGTTCTTATATACCGTGCCATGGTAAGGCTCCTGTTAACCGAGAGTTGCCTGGGCAAATCTGTTTTGAAGATGCAGAGCGGAAAGGCCACGCCCCGCGAATGGCTTGCTGGAATGCCGCCTTCGAGTGGTGTGACGTAGGGCCGCCGGTACGAAGCATCTTGAAGCATGGGCCAGGACAGATTTCAGCCCCAGGGTTTCGGTCGTCGTATCGACCCTTGTGATTTGCTTTCACCGGCACAATCATACGCCACAAGTCGGCCGCAGGGGAGTTGCCGAGCGGGAGGAGGCAACAGCAGAAGCGGGCCGCCCGCCGGCAAGCTCTGAGCATTCGCAACCGCAGGGGGTCCAAGGCCGGCCCCCAGGCCTCCCAGCCGCGCGGCCAGCTCGGAGAAGTTTCTCGCATGGCGATGCGCGTCATGCCGGCCACGGCCTCCCACTGGAAGCCCGTGGCGTGTCCCGCCCAGGTTTGCGGTAGCAGCTCACCCGGGCCGTAGCAGTTGAACGCGATGGCGTTGCAGGCGCTCGGAACCACCGTGCCATCCTTCTCCACAACCCTCCCGCTTTCGATCACTTAAATCGCGGTCGCCGCATTAGCGGACCGTGGCTCCAGACGGTGCGGCCGGCGGGCCAGCGGTTTTGCGCTCATCGGTAAGGGGTTCCCCTGCGAAATGCGCAACCGCCTTCAGTGCACCGGGCTGGTAGGGCACGACCCACACTCGGGGCGGGTGCGGAAGGCCCGGGATTTTCCCTTCCTTCTTCACGCCCAACGATTTCTCGTTGAGAAAGAGCTCCACCTCCGCGGCATTGCTGTACACCTTCACTGATTTACGCTTGCCTTCGTCGCCAGGCCATGTCCAATGACCGCAGATGCGGAGCGTGGGTTTGGAACTCCACTGGCTCCGATAGAAGTAGAAGACGTCTTTGGGAATCCTCCAGGCGTCGGCCATGCCGAATGTCACCAGATGCGGAATCACCGGATCGTATTCCTCGCCGTCGTAGTCGAACTGATGCCATAAGGTGCTTCCGGCGATCCACGGACGAAGGTTGACCTGACTTAAGAATTCCTCGTGCAGCACGCAGCCCAGGTCCTCGCTCTCCGGCCCCATTCCATAAATGCCGCGCCCGATACCCGCGGCGGTGTATTCCTCGATCATGTACTTCCGTTCCGGGATGCAGCCTGTGCTCCCGGTCGTCGCCTTCCCACGCTGGTACAGTCCCTCAACATCCAGAAGCTTCTTGATGTCCTTCGACGCGTGGATCGTGCATGGTCACGATACGGGTGGGATCCAGTTCGCGGTATTTCCGGACCACCGTCGTCACCACGCGCGTGGCCACGTCATCGGGAGAATCGATCTCGCCGCCGAATCCGTACATGATGACGCACGGGTGGTTGCGGTCGCGAACGATCATCTCCTCTGCTGACTTGGCCTGAATCGTCAGATACTCCGGCGTGTCTGCCACCTCCTCGCCGATAAACAGTTCCTCCAGCACCAGGATTCCCAATCGATCGCAAGCCTCCATCACCGCGGGGTCATGCGGGTAATGGCTGGTCCGGAAAAAGTTCGCGCCCATATCGCCGATGATCTCCATATCCTTAACGTGCCGCGAATTGGGCAGAGCATTTCCCATCCCAGGATAGGACTGATGCCACGTTGTTCCCTGCAACTGCAGCCGCTTTCCATTCAGGAAGAACCCTTGCTGCGCTCGAAGCGGAACCAACGCAGGCCCAGTGGAATCTCGATGGAATCGATGAGTTGTTTCGCTTCGCCAAGGGAGGTGCGGATCCGGTAAAGATGGGATTGTCTGGAGACCACAGTTGCGGGTTATTCAGCGGCGCGATTTCTTGAGTGACGTCCCGGCTTGCGTGCCCGGAGACGGCAACGGAAGAAGTGGCGGTCCCCACGAGTTTGCCGGCAGGGTCGAAAACCTCGTGGGTCAAGGACAGGCTTCTTGATTGACTGGTCGTATTGGTGACCGTCGCATGAACCGCAACCTCCGCCGACTGCTCGCTGACCCGCGGAGTTGTCCAGTAGACCGTCGATACATAAACGGGCTCCGAGACTCGCAGCCAGACGTCGCGATAAATCCCTCCGTAAAATGTCACGTCGGTCTTCACAGTGGGTGAAATGTCGGGATTGTAGAGGTTGTCCACTTTGACCGTGAGCACATTGGCCTGGGGGCCGAACGCCACGAATTCGGTGACATCGAATTCAAAGCTCGTGTATCCGCCCTTGTGTTCGCCCACGCGGCGGCCGTTCAGCCAGAACTCCGACACCTGGTTGGCGCCTTCGAATTCCAGGAAAAACCTCTTCTCGCGCAGGTCCGCGGCGAGTTGGAAATGCTTGCGATACCATCCGATGCCGCGGAAGTAGCCAGGAATCTCATCGCAACCATCGTGAGCGTTCCAGGTGTGCGGCAAGTCGATCGGCTCCCACCAGGAATCGTCGTAACCGGCCTCGTGAGCGCTGCGGAAAGCCGGTTCGATCGCTGCCCCAACGGAAGTGTCACGATCGAAGGAACCCAGATCTCCGCCCCCGTGCTCTTGCCGGCAAAACAGCCAGCCGGCATTGAGGTTCTCGCGCCAACGTGGTGTAGGTCGCGGTCCGATGCTCTCCAAGACAGGCGCGGCCGAGCCCGCCCGTCTTGATAATGCCGGAAGTGTCTGAGAAGCTGCCATCCCCCCGGCCACGCTGCGCAGGAACTCTCTACGTTTCATGCCTACCCCCCCCGCTATGCCCCATTCCGCAACGTCCCAAATCCCCTCGCAAGAGCCACTGCCTCTGCTCTGCGCGATGAAGCACGCAGCTTACTTTGCCGGGACCCGGATGTGCACGGAGCCTGGCTCCAATTTCGGAGCCGCCGCGCTCACCACGATCTCTCCCGGCCTTCCGGTGGTTTGCACGTTGATCGCCACGACCCCGGTGATCGCGTCGATTTCCGTGGCTCCTCCCAGCAGCCTTCCGGGTCCGCTCACTTCGAATCGCACCCAGGGATGCGCGTCCGGAACGATTATGCCGTTGGCGTCAACCACATCCGCCTCGATGAAACTCACGTCCTCGCGGCCAAGATCGAGTGTCTCTTTCTCCGCTTTCACTGCAACGCGCACCGGTTTCCCCGCCGTCCGCAGTTCATCACGCGCGGTCTCAGTTCCCTGGTGGGCAACCGCCACCAGCGCTCCATCTTCGTAGGGAACGTCGTCCCAAACAAACGGCGGATGCTTCAGGCTTGCACCCGGCAGTATCTCCTGATTGAACTGGTCCTGGTATTTGATCTCATCACTGGCCTGCCGGAATTCCTGCCACACTCTTTCGTTCGTTATCGGTTGATGGACGCCCAAGCTGCGACCGTTCAACTGGAGTTCAACGGTGTCGCAGTTGCTGTACACCCTGATCTGCCGCTTCCGCCCTGCCTCGCCCGGCCAAGTCCAGTGGCCCACGATGTGGACCATGGGTTTCTCGGTCCACTGGCTCTGCAAGAAGTAGAACCCGTTCTTAGGGAGACGCCACATATCCGAGACACCCAGGTAATCGTTAAACGGCCAGCGGAAGGTCACCTTGCCATCCGAGGCCCGCTCCCACAGGGTGCGCGTGGCGTTGGCATTCATCTCGCCGGTATCGAACATGCACCACTTCGCCGTCGCCAGCCACGGCAAGGCGTTCCACTGCATCAAATGGCCTTCCAGGAGCTGTGCGGCCAGGCTGTCACCCAGGGAGAGACTGTCCTCGGACTCACCGCGATGGTGGTAGGGAGCGCCCTCCAGCCCCCGCTCCGACTGAAATGCCCCCCATTCATTCCAAATAAACCCCTTCTGGGGATGCTCCTGATGCTCTCGCAACAGGGCGAAGCGCCCTGGTTCAAGATCATTAGAGCTTGTCGCATCGATGATATCGGTAACATGCGGAGCGCGGCCCGCAGTCCAGCGCGTGGGGTCCAGCGCATGCGCCGCGTCTGACAACTCGACGAAGTCCTCGGGGTAATGGTAGGTACTCAGATCGTCACTCAGGCCCCAAATGACGATGGCGGGGTGGTTGCGGTCGCGCTCGATCATCTCCCGCATCTGTTGCTTTAGATTCTGCATCAGCGGCCGCGGAAAGCGCTCAGTAAAAACCGGGTTGAGATTGTCCTCGACGGGGGGATAAATATGAATCTTGATATTGGGAATCTCTTCCCAAGTCACGATTCCCCGCCGGTCACATTCGTTAAGGACGGCCGGATCCTGCGGATAATGTGCCGTGCGCAGGAAGTTTGCTCCCATGCCTTTGATCAATTGGATATCACGCTCACCGACGACCTCCGGCACCGCATCACCCAGAAACCCGTAATCCTGCCGGCGGTCTACGCCATGCAGGTTGATGGGCTTGCCGTTCAGCACGAAACCCACGGCCGGATCAACACTGATGAAGCGAATACCGAAAGGCGTCACGTAACTGTCGGCCGCACGGCTTCCGTCTGAAACCATACTCATGACTCGATAAAGGTGCGGCGTGTCCGGCGACCACAGGTGCGCGTTGGGAAGGGCGCCCGTTTTCTGATCGAACTCCTTCGTCTCGCCGGGCGCGACTGTCGCGCTGGCATCGAGTGTAGCAACGGTCTGGTTGCTATCGTCCACGACGAGTGTTTTCAGCTTGGCGCTGGCGGCGGTCTTGCCGGTGTTCTCAATCCAGGTGCGGACTCTTACTACGGGGGCGCCAGCGTTCCCCTCCGTTGTGACCCACGTCCCGTTAGGAGCCACGTGGAGCGGGTCCGTCACCTCGAGCGCTACGCTGCGGTAGATGCCGCCATACACAACCACATTGCTCTCGTTGGCGGGAGCGATCTCTGGGTTCAGCACGTCATCCACTCGAACCGCCAGAAGATTGGGCGCGTTCCATTTCAGGAGATCGGTGACGTCGAATTGAAATCCCGTAAAGCCACCCACGTGCCGCCCTACAAGCTTGCCGTTCACCCAAACATCGGCGATTTGGAACACACCTTTGAAACCCACCGCTACTCGCCGCCCTTGCCATTCCGGTCGCACCTCAAACCGTCGCCGATACCATCCCACACCGCGAAAGTGGCGGCTGGTCGGAAACGGGCAATCCCAGGTGGCATCCCAGGTGTGGGGCAGGGCGATCTTTGTCCAACCGGAATCGTCATAGCCAGGTTTTTCGGCCCCGCCGAACTCCGCCTCTGTCGCCGCCCCCGGGTCCGCCTGGCGCTTGAACCGCCAGTCCGCGTTGAGCGACTTCTCCACGCGGAGGTCTTCAGATTTCTGGTCCCTCGCGGTCGGCTTCCGAGTCAAGTTGAATGATTGTGCTTGACCAGATGCGACACCTGGCCCGATCGTGCAGAGCGTCACAAGTATATAAATACCCACAAAGCGTATTGATTGCATGGTTTCCTCCACAGTCGTCCTCCGCTCATCTTTTGTGGCCGCAGTCCGCACTTGCCCCGACAGTCTCGGGGACCAGGGTCCTGGCAAGTATAGTCGAATAATTATTCGACTACCTAACGCGGTTCAGCATTAAATATGCGTTCAACAGGTAGGCCAGCCTGACTCCGGCCTTCTCCAACTGAAGGTCGATCACCGGGTCCGCTTGCCGCTCATACGCGGGAGTAATCGGAGGTGGATTGTCATTGCTGAGGTCTCCGTAAGCAACCGTTTGAGCGAGCCGGTGGCCCTCCATCACCCAATCCTCGATGCTCCCCTTTTGCCACTCGGCCTGGTCGTTGTAGCGGCGGTCTATGACCGCCGTCGGCGCTGTGCGAACGCCGTTTCGTCAAAAAGCAAAGACCGGCGGTCATAGACCGCCGCTACAGCAAAACCAACTCCGCCGCGAACACCGCTGGGTTGCGGTTGATGTGTTGGACGAGCCCCGTGTCCCACACCCAATACGGGTGCGGGCGCAGCCCGCTTAGGAGTGCGGCAGCTTGCTGCCGCTTTCCTCCCCGCGAGCTTGCTCGCGGGAATTTCGACCGGGAGCACAATATTTTTTGTTCTCACAACGCGGCTGGCGTGGAACCTTGAGCGGAGCGAAGGTTGTAGTAGAATGCGCAAGCTGAGCGCTGGCTAGCAGATCATGCCCTGGATGTGCCTGCTAAGACTCCGCGGGTTAGTGTTCTCAGATACGCAAACTGTGAGTCTTATATGCCGAACCCCCAAGTCAGGATCGAACCCGCGTATAATCCGTTGGCGAAGGAAAACCTCGGCAAAAGCGTAGCTGATACGCTGCTGGAACGTGATCTCGGTCCGTTACCCCCGCCCGAGAAATTCATCGCGGCTGGCGTCCACGCGATCTACTACACCGGACCCTTCAAGGCCTATGCGCCGCTCATTAAGCGGAATCGAGCCGCAGCCAAACGTGGCGATCCGGAAACTCCGATTTACATCGGCAAGGCCGTTCCCGCTGGCGCCCGCAAAGGGGGGCTCAGCCTGAGTGCCAGCCCCGGCTTGGTTCTGTACAGCCGTCTGAGCGAGCATGCCGATTCAATTCAGCAGGCGGAGTTGACGATCAGTGTCGATCATTTTCGCTGCCCGTACATAGCTGTTGAGGATATTTGGATTCCGCTCGGGGATCCGAAGGCAATTTGAACAGCGTGGATTCCCGCCTTCGCGGGAATGACCACCATGGCTGCCTTGATATGTCACCCGCGCAAGGGGTCACTCGCTTTGGGCAAGATACGCCAGCGCCGGGTTAGGAGGCAGTCATTCCCGCGAAGGCGGGAATCCACTAACCATCCCATGAGCCGCGAGTATTATGTTTACATTCTTGCCAGCAAGCCGAATGGGACCCTCTACATCGGCATGACCAATAATCTCGCGCGCCGGGTGTGGGAGCACCAGCAGGGCTTGCTGGAGGGTTTCACCAAGAAGTACAACGTCCATCGCCTGGTGTATTGCGAATCCTTTCCGCGACCTCGTGATGCTATCCAGAGAGAAAAATGCCTCAAGAAGTGGAATCGCGCGTGGAAGATTAGGCTCATCGAATCGGTCAATCCCGGCTGGGAGGACTTGTCCCATACCGTGATGCATATGCCGTAGAGCGATGGTTCGCCCTTGGATTCCCGCCTTCGCGGGAATGACCACCATGGCGATCCTCTGTTCGACCACCCCCTGCCCCCTCCTGAACCAGGAGGGGAATTAGCAGGCGCGGGACGCAGTTCGGACAATTAGACACCCTCCAAAAAGATTTTCTCCTCCCGGCAGGAGGAATCTCTGACGTTTTGCCTTAATTTGTAGATATTAGTATATATACTATGTTTCCACTTGACACGACTAATATTGGTGTTAAACTAGTACACCAGGCCAGCACCCGCTGGCTGACGTGAAAGGACGCAGACCTAGACAAGGGGTGGGCGCAAACCATAGAACAGTAGGCAGAAAGCAGTAGGCAGTAGGCAGTAGGTAGTAGGCTGAAAGCTGACCGCTGACGGCTGACTGCTGAACGTAGTTGACTACCAACTGTGAGCTGTCGGCTGTCAGCCTCAAAAGACAGGTTTCCCATGTCGCTAATTAAAAAACACGAAATGACCGAGAAGAAACTGGCCGCGAATCGGCGGAACCAGAAGCTTTGCAATGGTCCGGCGACCGTCGAGGGCCGCGAGCGCATCCGCGCCACCAATTTGCGTCATGGGTTCTACGCGCAGGCGGAGGAGGTGGCTTTGCGCGCTCTCGGCGAAGAGCCGGCCCACTTCCAGGAACTGCTGGAAGGACTCTGGGAGACATACAACCCCACCGATGCCGCGCAGGAGGGACTGGTGATCCGTCTGGCGCGGGCCACGTGGCTGATGAATCGTGCGGACCGCATGCAGGAAGGCTACGCCGTGCGGCAGGCCAGGGACGTGAGCAACGGCCGGGAGGACCGGCTGCACGTTCAGATGATGCGGCTGAAGATAACGGCGGACAGCTTGCGGTTGCTCGTCCAGTCGGTAGGGTATGAGCATTACGTCACCACTCCCGCCGACCTTGAGAAGATGAAAAACTTGCATCAGGAGGGAGTGTTGAAGGACATGGGCGAAATCGCTCTGGCCCTCTTCTACCAACTTCACGCGCCGGGCACGGGTGAGGACGGTATTGACGCCGAGGAGAAGACCCGCAGGGTCATCCGCAAGATCAAGGAGATCTTTGCTATAAGCCTCGACCCTGAGCCCGCAGCGGACGTAGCGGCGGATTCCAGCCAGCCACAGGAAAGCCAGCAGGATGCTGGCGCTACCGAAGAGGAGAAGGATGAGCGATATCCCAACATCACCCCGGCGGAATGGCAGGCGCGGGAACGGGCGCGCCAGCTTCTGGAGAATATCCTTACGCGGCAGGTGGAGATATGCGAGGCTCAGCGCAAGGCCATCCTGAATGAGTCCCTGAAGGGTCCGTCGCCCTACGAACGCGCCGCGGAAATCGCGCCCACCCATCCCAACGCGCGGCTCATGCGGAGAATGCAGGATTCCAACTTTCGGGAAGTCCGGCGGGTCACCAACCTGCTGCTGAAGATCAAACGCCACCAACGTAGGATGGAAGCTTTGGAAAATAGCGCGGCTCTCCATTATGTGTCGGAAACAAAAGGGGTTAGCGATGAATAGAGAAGACTGTGCAAAAATCTATATCATTGAAACTAAGATAGTTAGTCTATTCTGATGCTAGGCTAGCGAAAAAACGCGGGGGGGGGGAAATGAAGGTATGTTCCATTATGTTATTGAAAACAAATGTAGAAAAAATGCCCGATTTCCGGCTCTCCATTATGTTGATGAAAATAAGCTAGTTATAGTCTTCTCTCCATTATGTTGATGAAAAGAAAGGAGAAATGCGTTGGACGCGAGGTCGAGAAAAGTGGTAGGTGGCGCGGGCCACGCGCCGGTCATCATGCAATCGTCCGGTCACCCTGCGCGATATGGCGAGGTCGCTGCATGGGAGCAAACAATATCACCGTCTTTCGGCATGAACCGGGTTCTCACTATCTTGAATGCTTGAGAAAGCCTTGGATCGCCTCGCGGTCCTTGTCCGCTCGCTCTTTTGCCTTGAGCTTCTGAAACGTCTCGACGGCCTCCTGTGCTTGCTCCATCTTGCCGAGTTTCCGATAGACCTCGGCTAGTTTGTAGAAGGCCGCACTTGATTCCGGGTCAAGCTGGACAGCCCGTTCGAGTTCGCGTCGAGCCGCACCGAGCTGGTTACGCCTTGCAAGTACACTACCTAGTTCCGCGTGGGCTTCGGCCAAGCGGCCATCAAGTACAATGGCCCTCGCGAGATGCTGCTGCGCTTCTGCCAAAGCATCCCTTGAGGACTGCTGGCTCTGAGCAGCCAGAATTCTTCCATAGAAATACTCAGCCCACGCGTCCTGTGGCTGCCTTCCCAGATAGCCGGCAAATCGCTGTGCAATCGGGTCCTGAAACGGCCCTGCAGCATCATAAGCTCGACCCAAGAGGTAATACACCTGGGGATCTTGCGGAGCCATGTCACCCGCGTGCAGAAGCGTTTGTGCCGCCTCTGCATATTTGCCCGCCAAATAGTACGCCGCCCCCCATCCTAGCCACATCCTCACTGACCCCGGAAAGTCCCTGGCCGCAGCAGTGAAGACTTCCAACGCCTGATTAAGGGCCGCCCAATGTACCAGCGCCTGCGCGTAGTCGTAGCGATACTCCTCATTTTGCGATTCGAGTTCCGCCGCACGTCGAAAGGCTTCCAGGGATCGAGACTTGTCGCCGCGGGCTTCCTCGACATCGCCCAGCAGGTTTTCGAGCTCCGCGATTTCTATGCGTCCCAGCATGCTTGCCAGGAGAGCCGCCGCCTGATCCTCTTCGCTAGCACGGTGGTAAGCCAGTGCCAAGTTGTAGTTCAGCTCGTAAGACTCCGGCTGGGTCTCCCGCAAGCGCTCGAACTGCTGAATCGCCAGCTTGTAGGCGCCTTCACCGACCAGCATGGCTGCCAGTTCCATTCGCCGAGGATCTTTCTTTTCCAACTGGCCGTCAAGCAGGGTTAGAGTCGCGGCCGCCTGTGCTTCCTGTTTCAGCTCCAACTGCGCCTGCAACAGGCTGGTAAGAAGCGCAGGATCGCGGGGATTGAGTTTCAAAGCCTTGTTGAACTCGTTTGAGGCCGAGCTGGGCTGGTTTTCCAGAAGGAACGTCAAACCCACACCATAAAGAGATTCAAAATCGTTCGGGTGAGAGGTGAGGACCAATTCGAATTCGCGCCGGGCGTCATTCAAGCGCTTCTGCTTCAGGTACACTGCTCCCAAAGTGCGGCGTGCCTGGATCAGGTCGGGCTGGAATTTGAGAGCCCTTCCCAGATCTCTCTGGGCGGCGTCGAAATCACCGAGGGCGAATTCGGCCATCCCCAGGAGGCATTCAGCTTCTGCTGAGCGAGAATCGATTTCCAGCGCGCGCCGCGCCGCGTCGCGGGCCTCTTGGAATTTCTCTCGCGCAAGCAGATCTTGTGCCTGCCGGCAGTAATCCACGGCAGACTTTTGGAGCTCTGCGGCAACGGAAAGGGTTCCGACCGTTAAGCCGCCGATTAAGGTGGTCGTCCCCCAGAGGCTTATTATCGCGATGCCAAAAACCCCGGAGATTCTGCTTGCTGGGCTGCCCATCTCAAAAACCACCGTGTAGATTTCTTTAGACGCCCGTTAGAGCCTCCCTGTCGGCATCATCTTCCACCAGAACGGGGCCGGAAATGGGACTAACTCAAACGCTGCTCGCTGGGGCTTCCTAACTCGCCCTGCCGCGCGGCTGCAATGTTCCAGTCCTGGGCTGCGCCAATTGGGGCCTAGCGGAGCCTCGAATGGTCTACAGCCCCTCGTGGTCACCCATCACGCCGCCTTCATTCCACTCAACTGTAATCCAGGGAGGATTTGTTTACAATCCTGCATGCCTTCATGCTGACTATCGCTGGGAGGACCCACAATGAAATTGGATTACTTACGGCTGGGCTGAATCACTAAGGATCGTCAAACTCGATGGTTCTGCCTCCATAGTCTCAGGCATCGCGCATAGGACTGCACCCGGGTCTTTGGAGGACCCTTCCCCAGTCAATCCTGGCCCGATGGTCCTGTGACGCTCTTTGCTCCGGGGGGGGGGTAGGGTAGTGTCGGCCGAAAGCCACCTTCATATCAAATCAACCCACCGCAGGGTGTGGAAAGCAGGACTTTCCCCATTTTTTTCGCTCCTCGGTTTGATCAGTCCGGATTTGCAGCCCCGTTCGAGTGCGGCACTCGCTTCAAAAAAGTGGTAGTGTTGCCGAAAGCCAAGAAAATCGCGGGTCTATATACGCCTCAGCCAACCTTGCCTCTTTAGAGAGCTGCTTGCAGGGCTGTATTTACGCACTTTTATAAGGTATTTTGGCAATTTGAAGCTGTCCACTTGCCAAAACAGCTAAGTTCTTAAATTAGTGGAGTTAGAACGAAACAGGTAAAAATTTTGAGGAATGTCCTGGTGGAAAGGGCTTGACAAGCTATATCTATATATATAGACTTGTCGCCGTGAAAACTCCCCGCATGTCTCCTGAGACTCTCCTTGTGCTGGAAAGGCTCGTCGAGCGCCCCACCGACTGGCGCTACGGTTACGATTTGAGCCGTGAAACCGGGCTGAAGTCCGGGACGCTCTACCCCATTCTCATGCGCCTCGAAAAGCACACTTGGCTGGAAGCACGCTGGGTGGCGACGGAAGACGGCGTGCCGCCCCGGCACACCTACCGGTTGACGCCGAATGGATTGGAATTGGCCAAGACCCAGTTGGACGAAGCGCGCCCGCGCTCGATGGTGCGGCAACCCGCCTCCTGCAGTGGGTGAGAATGATGCTGGAAACGCATCTCCGACAAGCTGCGACAGTGCTCCTGGAATCCGCGATTCGCATCTCGCCGCCCGACACGCGCGACTGGGGCCGGGCGATGATGGGCGAGCTCAATTACGTGGAAGGCCCTTGGACGGCGGTGATGTGGGCGCTCGGCGGCGCGAGCGTTCTCACCAAACACGCCCTTGCATCCCTATTCATCCCGGGCCGCCACGGGGAGGGTTTTGTTCCTGACGGAGGGCTTTTCGCCAAGAGTGCCTCCCTCCGCAAGGCGGCATTAGCCATTGGCGGCGCGTGTGCGCTGGCAGCACTGCTGTTTTTTGCTGCCCCTCCGTTCCGGCAGGCGTTCCGGGTTGCGCTAAAGCCCTGGCATATGGCGTCCGGAAATATTCAGTCGGGTTTGAAGGCCCTTGCCAAGCGGGCCGAGGTGCGCCATGACGCCGAGGGGCTGGCCTTCTGCGCCGTGCGGCTCCAAGATCCCCGCGAGAGCGCTCGCTTGGCGGAGGAAGCCGTCCGTCTCGACCCGAACCTCCTTTGGGTCTACGCCGTTGTCGGCATGCGCAACCCCGGACTTTCGGAAACCGGCCCGTGGGTCGAGAAGCTCCAGCGATGGGATCCGCAGAATGCCCTATTTCACTTGATCACGGCGGAGTCAATTGAGCAGGCGCATTTTCGCCGGGGCGTATGGTCGCCGCCGACTAAGGAACAAGAGCGAGCGTGGCAGAGCGCCATGGTGGGAGCGTTCCAGTCTCCGAAATTCGATGATTACCTTGACCGGGTCGCAGAACTTAACCGCAAGGTCGTACCCCGTTACGGCTTCTACGACCCGTATGAGGTGCAGTCCCGAGAAGAGATCGACCTGCCTGTCTCCGCTTTCGAGAATTCCGAGCGGTTTGCCAAATCTCTTCTTCACTCCGGGGCAGCTCTCGAAGCAAGCGGTGATCGGAAGGGAGCGCGCGACAAATACTGGACCGTAGCGCGCTATGGCCAGTTGATCGATTCCCAGGGACGCACCTACCTCGAACACGGGATGGGCACAACCCTTCAGGCCATGGCCTACAGCCAGCTCCGGGCGTCTTCCGAGAAGGGAGGTAATCAGTCGGAAACCGCGCTCTTCGGTTACCTCGCGGCAAAGTTCGACCCCGTCGAGGGCGAGCACCCAGGGTTCCCCGGGGAATTGGCTTTTGGGCTGGATATTTCCAGACGGAACGCCGCAGTGGTAGAGATCTCGGGGCTCATGATCCTCATCTTCTGCGGGCTCGTGGTGGTTGCCACATCGATCCTGATCGCCGGCAGTCGCCGGGGCGCGCGGCCGGCGGCTCAGCGCGCCAAGCCCCTGGCGACGATGGTCGTCTTGACCAGCGCCGTGGGTCTGCTGTTCTCCTCCGTCACGCTCTACCTGACCTATCGCCCTTACTGGTACTTTTTCCAGAGCGCCATCCTGAACGGTGAAAGGACCCAGACCCGCGACCTTCGTATATTTCTAATGTACACTCAGACGCTGCCCGGCATTCCACCCCGCCATTACATGTTGCTGGACGCTCTGCTTTACTCCCGTTCGCCCAGCTTTCTGTTCTACTTCTGGACGGGCGTGACCCTGCTGGGTGTAAGCGGTCTGGCCCTCATTCTTCTGCGACACCTCCTGGGCCGTCCGCACGCTAACGCGACGTTGTAGCGCCGAGCTTTAGCTCGGCACGCGCCGACTCTACGCATCAACATAGTCTTCGAGTTGTGCCATGGCCCATTCGCCTGGTGGTAGCCAGGGAAAGGGCTGTGCCAACCGGGGGTACGTGTGTGCAAAACACCGATGGGGCCGAACGGCGTTCGGCCAAGTCACGTGCTGACAGGAAAATTCCCACTGGGGGTGAAATATGAAGAAACTCATTGCGACAGTAGGTTTGCTATTTATAGTTCCCCTCTTCTCTGTCCCTTGGGCTTGCGCCCGGGATATTCCCATGGGCTTTGACGTTTTCGGCGAGTTCGGCCCCTCTTGCCTTGAGGGTAATGTACACTCCGGCGCCTCGGGCCAGGTGAAATGCGAGGCGGGCCGTTTCTTCGGGGGGATGCGGCTCCGTTTGACCCGGCATGACGCCGTCGAGGCGAGTTATTCTTACAGCCCCAATGTCTTCGACGAGGCCTTTCCACTGCACTACGAGAACTACCTCCTTAACTCCCACTCCATTAATTACGTTCGTTACCTGTCGGCTTATCCCCATTTGCAGCCGTTTGTGACGGGCGGCGTTGGTTGGGAAAGTTTCCATGGTAGGGCAGGTTGGAATAACTGGTTGACGACCAACGTTTCCCAGTTCGCCTGGAATTTCGGAGCCGGCATCGACGTGATCCCCCAACGATATTTCGCTTTGCGCTTTGAATTCAGGGACTACACCACAGGCATGCCCCATTACAATACGAGCAGCCTTCACAATATTGTTCCCAGCATAGGGATTGTTCTTCGATTTAATCGGAATCGAAAGTTATAGGCAATAAGTAGCCGTCTTGGGACCTCCCGCAAAGAAATCTCACCAGAAGGTGAAATTTGAAGAATCTCATTGTGATAGCAGGTTTGTTACTTTTGGTTCCCACGTTCGCGTCGGCGCAGAATGCTGACCATGCGTACCACGCCGAAGGCTATGGGTTCGTTGCCGACGAGGCGACGGTGGGTCCCGCCGGCGGGGGCGGCGGAGAAGGGCTTTTCTCCAATGGGCTCGGCTTGGGCGGTGAGTTTGTCAAGGCAGGATCGCCTTTCGGAGAGCACATCGCCTCAGCCAATGTGTCTTACCACTTTGGGCCCAGCAGAAAAAACCGCAAGTTCGAACCCTTTGTGACCGGGGGCTGTACCTTTTTTTCCGTCCCCGACACCGATCAACCCATCGCTATTGGCGGCAACTTCGGGGTTGGAGTGAACATATGGGTGAAGAAACACGCTGCCCTGCGCCTGGAGGTTCGGGATACCATCGGCGGCCGAAGTATAAGCATAGATTATGAACCCTCCGGCAACTCCTACACAGCGCCTCAAAATGTCGTTAGCTTCCGCATCGGCATGACGTTCAGGTAGGACCAGTGGCCGGCCACAGGCTTTTCCAAATTACGCTCGATCCGGCGGGCGGCAACCTGCGGCTCCGCCGCCTGCTGTTATGAAAATAGCTCCCCTCCTCGGCTGAGGAGGGGGTTAGGGGGTGGTGGGGCACGGGACAAATCGAGCAGGTCAACCACCCCCTAGCCCCCTCCTTATCAAGGAGGGGAATCACCCGCAGCGCTTTGGAGTGCGGCAGCTTGCTGCCGCTTTCGCCCAGGCTGGCGGCCGTTTCACCGGGCCGGGATTGCTCCGCCTACAACCGGGAATAGACGGTGTACGCGCTATTCCTGAAAACCTCGACGTATTCTTGCGACAATCGTCTCTCGATGAACCGATAGATCTCCGGGCTCTTCACGGCAGCGGCCCGGATCCACCACCGATTCCAGTCTCCGATCACGATGAAATCCGGGCTCTTCTTGCTGTAGTACCCGAGTCGAACATCATCAATAACCCCGCCGTTGAAACCCAGCTCAAAGGCAAGTTCGCCCGGCCCCATGATCAACGTCCCACTGCTCACTCGCTTCTTCAGAAACTCAGTCGTGGGCAAATACTCCCGCCGGTAGGGATCCTGTCGCCCACGACCGACCACCACGGCGACCTGCAATCCTACCAGAGCGGCCACCGCCACGAGGACCAGTCTCCGCGGGAGGAAAGGAAGGGGATGCGCAACCGCACTACAGATGGCCACGGCCAGGATGGCAGTGAAAATCGGAATGGTTTGAACGAGGTAGCTGTCGAATTTCATTCCTTCCAGAAAAGTCATGAGGAGAGAGAAAACCGCCGCGAGCAGGAGCAGAGCCTTGCATCCCTTTTGACGGCGCAGCTCCGGCCTCGCGGTGAGGACAACAAGGCCGGCCACCATGGCGAGGAGGATGAACAGCCGGAAGTGGAGGGCAACTTTCGCAGTCGGGTCCGCACCGAAGTTCCTCAGATACCTGACGGCGATTTCATTCTTGAGGGCGACCCATGGAGAACACAGCCCCGAGGTTCGGCTGGTATTCGAGCTTTCTCCAGCAAAACCGGAAATGTTTCCCGCAAACTGGGCCCAGAAGAGCGAGGGGTTCCGAAGGACGTAGGCGCCCCAGGCGGCAGCTCCCACCAGATAGGGCACCGCCGCAATCCCCAGGAAACGCCACTGGAAACGCGCGTGATCGAGATAGAGGAGGAGGAGCCAAAGCCCGGCGAAGGGCAGAATTCCGCACGGGTGGGTGAGTCCACTGGCAGCCACCAGCACGTTGCCAGCCAGGACGGCCAGGGCGAGATTCCGCTCCCGCCAGCCCAGGTAGGCGGCCAAACCCGCGAAGCCTAAGGCGGCGCACATCATATCCATGCGCCCGGTCGCCGCATTCGTGACGAATGTGAAATCCGTGCCGATGAGCACGAGGCCCAGCAAGGCGATCCGCGAACTCTGCGTAAGCGTTCGCAGGATGACCCACCAGGCAACCAGCGCCACCACACCCCAGCAGATCGAAAGCAGGCGCAGCCGGAACAGACCGAAACCCATAACCTTGAACCACGCCGCCTCGGCCAGAATGTGCAGGGGCATGATCCAGTATGTATACCGGTCGAGTCCCTGCAGCCACGTACCCGAGGTCTCCAGGATGGGCGTGCCCAGATAATGGGCCTGGATCAGAGTCAACGCCGGGTTAGCGAACCATGCCTCATTCGAGATGGGTCGCTTCGTCAACGCCACACTCGTGGCGAGGGCAAAGTAAGCCAAGAAGGCCCCGCCTGCCGTTGCCATGCGCAAGGCAGTCCGGTTGGGTTTCTGGCCGCTTTCCCGTGCACACTGGTCAGGAATCACTGCACGCGTTATTCGCTCTTGGTTACACATACTCTCTGGGACCACGCCGCCTTGTCTGCCGCTGATTCGGGTCTGGGGTGTGTGCTGGACTAGACGAACTCGTCCTGTCCCTTGCGGTCACACCTCTGGAAGAAAGGCGCGGCTTACTGGGTCATGCCAGTATATTCCGACGCGGTGGGCGGCGCGCAATTTGCTGTGTTCTGACGCGACGAACGCCCTCCCGGGTGGAACGCCGGCCGTCGCATTCTACTACCTCGCTGAGGTAGTAAGACTTGCCACGCTCGGCGCCTCCGACGCAAAGATCCACAGGCGTGGGATGGCAAGTTTCCATGCGAGGGGCCTGCTGCAAGACGCCTGCTCCAAGATGGGGCTGGCCATACTTTGCGCAGTTACACACGGCCGTCAGGTGAAACTATATACGGAACAACCGGGAAAAGGACCAGCGCGTATATGGGGCCCACTGCAGGATGAGCCATTCCTCGGCCCGTGCCGACCAGGAGAGCGTGCCCGGGACGCGAGGCGCACGCCCGTGTCCATTGCCTAGCCCGATGCCGTGCGGCCCCTCCTCGTAAATGTGGAGCTCCGTGGGAACTCCCGCTTTTCGCAGCGCGGTATAGAAGAGGACACTGTTTTCAGGCGGCACGCCCGTGTCCTGATTCGTGTGGAACAGAAAGGTCGGAGGGGTATCCTTGGTGACGTGCAGGTCGTTGGACAACTCATCAATCATCTCGGGCGGCGGAGCGGGACCCAGCAAATTCCGCACCGACTCCGCATGGGTCCAGGGTGGGTGGAGAGTAATGATCGGGTAGGCCAGAATGGCGAAGTTCGGACGGCTGGAGACGCGGTCCACGGGATCGCTGGCGCCGGGATTGCCGGTATCGAAGTGCGTAATCACTGTGGAAGCGAGGTGTCCCCCCGCTGAAAAACCGATGATGCCGATCCGATCCGGCCGGACCCGCCACCGCGCCGCGTGATAGCGGACATATCGAACGGCACGCTGTGCATCGAGGAAAGGAGCCGGGTAACGGTAGCGCGGACTGATGCGATATTTCAGCACGAAGCCGGCCACCCCAAAGGAATTCAACCAGCGTGCGATGTCCTCCCCTTCGTAGGAGGACATCAATTGGGAATACGCGCCGCCCGGACAAATCACCATCCCGGCTCCGCTCGCGTGCCAGCGCGCGGGAAGAAAGATGGAAACCGCAGGCCGGTCAGCATCCGTCGAGCCCAGCGCGCCGGGAGCATCTCCGCTCCACAGCGTCTCCACTTGCGGCTGATCCACGCCGCTGCGAACCATGTGCAGGGCAAGGAGAACGGTTGCAACGGCGAGGATCGCCGCGATCAGGATTCTGATTTTCATTGGGCTCTCTGCATAGCTTGTTTGGAACGGCCTGGCCGGCCTGATTCACAGTGCCACGTGTAGGGTCGGAATGCAAGTTCAGGAATCCGGCGGATCTTCCGCAGCCTCTTTCCACCCCGCCGAAATCGCGGCTTCCGCCATTAGCGCGAATTTCTCACCACGGGATTGGAAGGGCGGGGCTTTACAGGCTGCGGAAAAACCGCCAAAGCTGTCATCCTGAGCGAAGCGAAGGACCTCCGCAGTTCGCCTGGGTGAGCGAAAAGGATAAACTGCAGGGGTTCTTCGCTTCGCTCAGAATGACAGGACCTGCGAGTTCTTCCGCAGGTGGCAACGCCACGCAACCCTCAGCTTTTGCCTCAAGACCCTGAACCATGGCGCGGCCGGAAACACTCGAGCCCCGCCGTTGACCTCTCAGTTTCTTGTGAAGTATAGCTGGAGAACTTCGACGAGACCCGGGATAGTTGACTTGCGCGCTTCGAGGGTTATAGTCAGGCCGAGCTGGCGGAGGGTTTCAGAAGTGACAGGGCCGATCGAAGCAATGGCTACGCTACGCAGTGTTTCTGCGAGGCGCTCCTGGCCGAGGAGTCTTGCGAAGTTCGTGGCCGTGGATGAGCTGGTGAACGTAATTGCATCCGGCGGTGGCGTGAGCAGGTGGGAGATTTCTTCCGGGGAGATATCCGCCGCAACGGTCTGGTAGGCTTCCACCACCTCCACTCGCGCACCCCGCTCCTCAAGCACGCGGGGCACCACATCCCGGGCCACCTTGGCTCGCGGAATCAGGAAGGCCTTGCCGCGCAGATCGCGGTCGCCGAGCGTCGCGAGTAACCCCTCGGCCACGTACTCACGCGGCAACAAATCCACTCTCACGCCCGCCCGCGTGAATTCCGCCGCCGTGGCGGGACCAATGGCGCCGATGGTGAGTTCCTTCAAGTCACGCACGTTGCGCCCTGAAACTTCCAGGCGCGCGAGAAAATTCCGCACGCCATTCACCGAGGTCATCAGCAAGTAATCGAATTCGTTCAGCCTGCGAATCGCCCCATCGAGCGGCTCCCATGAATCCGGCGGGCGGATCGCAATCGTGGGGATTTCGATCACCTGCGCGCCCCGCGCCACCAGTAACTCGCGCAGCGCGCCGGCCTGCTCGCGCGCACGGGTGATGGCGATGCGCTTCCCTGCCAGCGGCAGGCACTCATGCGAATTCAGGTGATGGCGCGATTTCATGACCTCACTCATCATAAAAACCATCGCGCCGTCAATGCCCGCCTCCCGACGATGTCGGGAGGGGTTCGGGCCGGCGCTGAAAAGTCTCGTCCCGCCTTACCAGGAATGACGCGCTCCCACCCTCCTATCCGCCGAGGGGCAAACTGCTACCCCTTGCCGAGTGAGTCAAGAATCTCCCGCGCGCCCTGGCGCAGCAGGTCTTCGGCCACGGCAGCGCCCAGCGCTTCGGGGTCGGAGGCACTCCCCTCGCCCCGGGCGCGGATCACCTGCGTCCCGTCCAGGTTAGCGACCAGCCCTTGCAATCGCAACTGTGCGTCTTCCTGTCCGGCGTAGGCGGCGATAGGCACCTGGCAACCGCCGCCGAGGCGGCGCAGCAGCGCCCGCTCCGCGCGCACCGCATGGTGCGTGGCGAGGTGGTCGAGGGGCTCGACGGCTTCGCGAGCGCTCGGATCGCGGGCACGAATTTCGATGCCCAGCGCGCCCTGGCCCACCGCTGGGCACATCTGGTCAAAACTGAAGTACGCCGTGATACGCTCGCCCAGACCCAGCCGGTGCACGCCCGCCGCAGCCACCACCAGCGCTTCACAATCGCCGCGCTCGAGCTTGCGCAGGCGCGTGTCGAGGTTACCCCGTATGGCGACATAGGTGAGGTCGGGCCGCAGCGCGCGCAGTTGCGTCTGCCGCCGCAGGCTGCTGGTGGCGACGCGCGCACCCTGGGGCAGGCTCGCGAGCGGTTCTCCGTCGCGGACGATGAGAACATCGCGCGCGTCCCCTCGCTGCGGCACGGCCACCAGGACGAGCCCCGCGGGCTGCTCGGTCGGCAGGTCCTTGAGGCTGTGGACAGCCACATCCACTTCGCGGGCCAGCAGAGCTTCCTCAATTTCCTTGATGAACAGGCCCTTGGTTCCAGCTTCCGCCACCGTCCCGGCGATGGACGCCGGCAGCGGTTGGTCCGGCGCAAAGGTCTGCAGCTTATCGCCGGTGGTCTTGATGACGCGGACTTCGATCTCGTGGCCTGCGGCGGCAAGCTGTTCGCGCACCCAGTGTGCCTGACACTGCGCCAGCTTCGATCCGCGTGTGCCGAGGGTGAGTTTCATGGGTGACAAGTCATAAGCCGGGAGTCGATCCGCACCTTATCATACTAAGTCGCATTCAACAGGGTACTGACGCGAGCGCAGAAAGCAATGTCGGGCAGTCGCTCCAGGGTCAAGGGAAAGACCCCTCACCCTGCCTCCTTCGTCGGCCACCCTCTTCCCAAGGGAGAGGGTTGGGATTGTTGATTTCCGCCCTCTCCCTTGGGGAGAGGGTGGGCCGCGACCGGCGCTTTCACGAGCCGACGCGGGCCGGGTGAGGGGTCATGAACAGTCACCAACCTAAGAGGAAGGGTAGCGCGGACCTGTTCTGTAGGTCCGCGGCTTTTCCTTGCCCATAGGGGACGAGCCGCGGACCTACAGAACAGGTCCGCGCTACACCTGCTCATCAGTTCGCGCCCGGCCGCTTCCTGGGTGCTCCCGTCCTACTCGCCAAGCCCAAAGATTCTCTGAATCAACCTCACCAGCGCCGCCTGTTCCGGCTCACCGACGCCGCTCTTAAGTTCCGTGATGGGGCCGTGCAGGATTTTGTTCATCATGCCCCGCGTCAGGGCCTCGACGGCCTGGCGCTGCTCAGGTGTGAGGCTTCCCAGCCGGCCCTGATAGCGCTCCATTTCACTGTGGCGGATACGGTTCAGACGGTCTTCCAGCGCCACGATGGTCGGCACCACGTCGTGCGCCGCCAGGCGTTTCATGGTCTTTTGCACTTCGGCCTGGACGATGTCCTCCGCCCACACCGCCTCGCGTTCGCGCTGCTTCTTATTGGCCTCAACAACGTGCCCCAGATCGTCAATATCATAAACAAAGGCATTATCTAATTCATTGACAGCCGGATCAACATTGCGCGGCACGGCGATATCCACGAAAAACACCGGACGGTTCCTGCGCGCGGCCAGGATCTTCTCAACCTGAGGTTTGCCGATGATGGTGTGGGGCGCGCCGGTCGAGCTAATCACGATGTCGGCTTGGCCAAGGTGGTCAAAAAGCTCTTCGAAGCGCACAGCGGTGCCGTGAAACGCCGCGGCCAATTCCACCGCGCGTTCGTACGTGCGATTACTGACCAGGATGTTGCTGGCGCCGCTGCTCAGCAGGTGCTTGGCGGCCAGTTCGCTCATCTTGCCGGCGCCGACCACAAAAATGGTTTTGCCGCTGAGATTGCCGAAGATCTTCTTGGCCAACTCTACTGCCGCATAGGAGACCGATACGGCCGCCGAACCCAGCGCCGTTTCCCGCCGCACGCGCCGCGCCACCGCCAGCGCCTGGGTCACCACTTCGTTCAGCGTGCCGTTAAGCCCCCCCACCGTGCGCGCCACAGCATAGGCCTGCTTGATCTGCCCCAGAATCTGCGGCTCACCGAGGATCATCGAATCCAGACTCGCCGCCACCCGAAACAGGTGCCGCACCACGTCCTGCTGCCGCAGGCGATAAAAGAAGTGCGCGAATTGGGCCAAGTCACAATGGTGATGGTCCGCCAGGAAGCGGCGGATGACGGCCTCCGCGTCCACCTCGTCCTCGGCGGAGGTCGCCACTTCCACCCGGTTGCAGGTGGAGAGAATCATCCCCTCGCGGATGCCCGCGCGGTGCACCAGATCGGAAACGGCTTCGGCCAGGCGTGCTTCCGGGAAATTCATCTTCTCCCGGAATTCCACCGGCGCGGTGCGGTGATTGATGCCCAATAGGGTTAAGTTCATAGTTCCATGCGGGGTTCGGGACTCGGGACTCGGGGTCCGGGATTCGGGGTTAGGGATTCGGCAAGACCACTCCAAATCCCGAATTACGAATCCCGCATCGCGAACCCCGAATTACAAATCCCGAAACCCTAATCGCAAATCCCGAGTCCCGAATCCCGAGAATCACGGCATTTCTCGCAGCTTGGGGATGTACCCATGCTGCCCGCTTAGCAGGCTGATGCCCACGAATGTCACCAGGATTGCGGCAAAACCGAAGACGGCGATGTAGGCGGCGCGTCGCCCGCGCCAGGCGCCGCTCACCCGCGTCGAGAAAAGTACGAGGTAAATGAGCCACGTCACCAGCGACGCCAGAATCTTCGGATCGAGCTCCCACGGACCCTTCCACGTCCGGCTGGCCCAGACGAACCCAGTCAGGATGCCCAAGCTCAAGAAAGGAAGTCCTAACACCAGCGAGCGGTAGTGGATCTCGTCGCAGACCTCGAGCGAGGGCAGCCGGTAATAGAACCCCCGCGGCTGCCTGGACTTCAGTTCGCGCTCCTGAATCAGGTACATGATTGCGGCCACGAACGTCAGGAAAAGGGCGGTGTAACCGAGGAAAATCGAGCTGATATGCACCAGCAGCCACCCACCGCGAAAAGCCGACGAATCAAAAGGACCGCTCGCATGCAACGCGGAGATCAGCGTGAGCAGGAAGACGAGCGGGAGCATGAAGAGACCCAGGGAGGCAATCCGGTAGCGCAGGTACACGAAGAAAAACGCCAGGGTCACCAGGAACGCGTAGAACGAAAGCGCGCTGCGCACGTCCGTGACCGGCAGGCGATGGATGCGTGCGGCTTCCGTCGCCAGGGCGCCCGCGTGGGCCAGCAAGCCGAGGCCCAACGCGCCCAGGGAAGCGGGCGACAGCGACGGCCGCCGCCGTTTGACCGAAGGGACGATGAGCAGGATGCCCAGGCCGTAAAGGGCGAGCGCCGTCCACAAGCAAGCATCGTGCATAAAGACTCCAAGGGAGTAGCCCTAGAATTATAGACTATAACATCCCCGCGCAGCGGGCGAGGCAGGTCTGTGCTTTCGCCGGCGAGCTATGGTAAGCGCACGGGGGACGTTGAGCACCAATCTCTCATCCCCCTGGGTCATTCTCGTCTGGCCGCCCGCAAGGAAATGACGTAGCTCGGTGAAAAATCCGGCTTCCGCCAGTCGAGCCTGACCGGCCGGCACCGCCAGCAGGCACTACCGCGGGTTTCAGTAACTGATAGCTTGGTGATCTGAACAACGCGTTTGGATGTGAGCCAGCAAATGGTCCAGCAGCTCGTAGCCCTTTCGCCCCAGAAAAGAGACACCGCCCACACGCCTTTCCTGAAGATCCTTGTGCGGCAGGAGAAAGCGCAGCAGGGCCTGCTCGTGACGCGCGAGGAGGTCCGAACGGCCCAGCGCCGCCCGGGTCAGCTTGCCTCGCAGTCTTTCCATTTGATATTTCATCTTCTCTTTGGCGTGCTCGAGCGTATCGAGCAGCGTGGGGTCGAGCTTTTCGATGTCCGCATGAAAACGATTGAGGAGCTGTTCCAGATCGCGTTCACCCTGATCGAAACGCTCCGACCAGCCCTCGGCAAAACTCGTGGCGGCAATCTTGCGGCTCAAATGGTCCTCGCCCTGCCAGACGTCTTCCAGGCGCAATTTGTACTTCTCCATCAAACGTTCCACCCGTGCGTCCAGCAGCGTGAAGGCGGCACGCGGGAAGACAACGGGCTGCGGCCGGCCGAAAGCCTGGTAGAGCGACTGCGCCTGTCCGAGATATGCCAGCTCGGAAGGGCCAGCCACATAAGCGAGCGTGGGCAGGAGGATATCCTGGACCAAGGGCCGCAACAGCACGTTGGATGAGAAGTCCAGAGGCCGCTCGGCCAGCCAGGACTGCAACTGCCCGAGAGACACTTCCTCCTTGCCATCCAAAAAGAACTTTGCGTCCCGTTGATGAAGTGGCACGCGATCGCCGTGCTTAGCCACAAAAACCAAGGTCGAGTCCTCTCCGACGTGCACCTGGGTGTGATAGCCACGCTGGACGAGGGCGTGCGAGCGATCCAAAATCTGGGTGCGGAGTTCAGCGGCCCGGGCGAGCGCCTGCTCATAAACCCGCACGCTAAGCCGGTGCACGGATTCGTCCAGGGGGTCCATCAAAATCACACCCCAGCGGCCAAAGAGCCGGGTCAAGAACTTCGCAAAGCTGCGGCCCCACGTGCTGCCGGGTTCATAACACTCGCGCAGGTCTTGGAGCAATCGCGTGCGCGCCTCACCCGGCGGCAGCGCCGCTTCCAGTTGGTCGAGCGCGGCAGCGACTTCCGCCGTGTGCCGCACCTGGCCCACCGGCGAACGGGGCGAAGGGCGATCACCCGAATCACGCAGCGGGATCAGATTATGTTCCTCATCGAAAGTGGCTGCCTCGGCAACTTCCGCCAAGTCGTGGTCCTCCGTGGCCAGCCAGAAAATGGGAACGCACGGCAAGCCCTGCTCAGAAAGCGACTGCGCGAGGCGGACTGCGGTGAGCGCTTTATAAAGAGTAAAGGCCGGCCCGGAAAACAACCCCACTTGCTGCCCCGTCACCACGGCGAACGTTCCGGGTTCTCTCAGCCGCTGGAGGTTCGCCCGGGTCGGTTCCGGACAGTCCAAGTCCTGGTTCTGTCGCGCCAGGACCTCGATCATCTCCCGGCGCGTGGTTTCGAAGGCACCCAGCTCCGTTGCCACCTTCTGATAGCTCGCGGGATCATAAGGCGAGCCGTGGTAGAACTGGCTGACACGGTCGTAGTGGTAGAGGTAGTCGATCAGCAGCGCGCTGGAGTGCGGGACGTCAGTGTAAGGGGTACAAGTCGCAGTCATGAGATGCAAATATCCTACACGGTCTGCCCAAGGGCGGCAAGCTCAGCAGACCGTCAGAGCGAGCTCGCGCGGCTCAATGGATCCTCCTTAAGAAATTGGATGCGGATGCTGACAACCGGTTACGGGACAGGGTAGATGGAGATCAGGGTTGCAGGGTTTGCACAAATAACTTGAAGGCGCCGTCCCTCGGAGCGGCGTCTTCAAAGGGTGGGAGCGTGGTATCGTTGCTCCCCGGGCACGGCTTGCTGCCCGGGTTACGCAAGCCTCATCGGCTGCTTCCAGGTCGGGACGGGATAGGGGGGCAGATTGCTTGAGCCATTGGCCGGCTGGCGGGATTCGACTTGCCACTGTCCGCCAGACTTCCGCAGGACGTAGCGCTGATGGATAACCAGCTCTTTCACGTTCGGGCTCTGGAACTTGACGTAGGCCTCAGCCGTGTCACCGTGAAACTTCACCTGCTCGACCTCCAGGTCCATGTTGTTGAAAGCGCCCTGGGGCAGGTTCCGGACGTGATCCTTGATGGCCGGCGGTATGGCCAACGTGGCAGAGAGATTTTGCGCCGTCAGGGTTAGTTCCTGGAGGGAGGGTTCATTTACCGGGTCCGGCATGAAGGCTTCCAGCGGCGGGGGCGCTTTGGGCTGGGCGGGCTTCTCGGCCACCTGCGATTTGGGCTGGACGGGCTTCGCGGCCGCCTCCGCTTTGGGCATCGGCACGGGAGGGGTGGACTTGCTTCTTGGCTCCTTCAGGAAGGCATCCAGTTCCTGCTCAATCTGCGCCATCCCTCTCTCATGACGGTCACGGGCTTTGCGGACACGCCAATCGACGACGGGCTGTGCCAGGTAACTCCCTACGGAAAGGAACGGCCTCCACGGCAAGAGGATGAAGAGCACCACAAATGCGCAACCCCAAAAGCCATACAGAGCCAGCACACTGACCAGTATGGCCTGCAATGCAACCCGAATTTCCGCCTCATTCGTAATCATGATCTCCTCACATCGCAAACGCGACCCGGCGTTCTGGGACACGTGCGGGTGGATTCTTCGCGGCCCCGCTCGACGCCCGCGATTCCGCGCCTGTCCTCTGGGAGCAGTCTCGCCGAACCTGGATGCCCTGTAAGGGCATGGCGCCTCCCGTGCCGGGCAGCTGGCGGCAGATTCGTTCCGCCGCTGGGCAAGACTTGCCGAATCTTGGCCCCTAACTGCAAGCCCTGCAAGCGACCCACCTTGGCGTGAGCAAGCGGCGTGCCAATTCGTAGGGTCTCGATGCGGTTTCAATTTATGGGTGAAATAGATCGTGACAAGGTGAGCGTGGCCTGCGGATCCTCGATCCGGAAATAGGGGCTCCCAACAGGGATTTCTCGCCACAAGGAAACTGTCTCAAAACTCGGCGTCGCCCGCTGTAGCGCCGCTCTATGAGCGGCGAAGTTGTTGAGAATCCGAAGCCGCCGGTCATAGACCGGCGCTACAACTGAGGTTTTGAGACAGCCCCACAAGGGGGAAGGGCGTAAAAGCTCGCCCGTCCGGAGGCCCGAAGTGAATGGCTCAGCTTGGTGACAAATGCAGGGTGACCGGTTTTTGAAATCCCCATCTCTGGCGAAATCGCGGCGCCCCCCCCGCGGTGGGAGCGCCGTTCCAGGTTCTCAGCCAACGGTTAGAGGTCCAAACCCTCCCGTGCTTCGCGGAGAGCCGCGGCAATTTGTTTTCCTGCCTGGGCGGATATGGGAAGTAAGGGGGGCCGCGGGACGCCTCCGTGGTAGCCGCACAAGTCGAGTGCCGCCTTGATTCCGGCCACCCCGTAAGGGACGGAGACTTTCTCCGCCAGGTGAAGAAGCCGTTGTTGCAGGGCGCGCGCTTCCCGGGCTCGCCGGTGGAGGAAGGCCTCGTAGAGGCCCACGCAGAGCACCGGGGCGAAATCGGCCTGGCTCAGTACGCCGCCGACCGCCCCCGCCCGCAGGGCGTCATAAAGGATGGCCGCTGAACCCACGAGAACACGGAAGCCCGGGCGAACCTTGCGCAGGACATCCCGAACATAGTCCAGCTTGCCGGAGCTTTCCTTGAGCCCCACGACGTTCGGCAAACGCGAGAGCTTGCCGAGGGTCGTGGAAGCGACGGAGAGCCCGGTGAACTGCGGGATGGAATAAACCAGCACAGGCCGTGCGAGTCCCGCCGCCACCGCCCGGTAGTGGGCCACCAGGGCGCCAGCATCCATGCGCGGCTTGTAGTAGTTCGGGGTGAGCACGAGCAACGCGTCAGCCCCACGCGCCACGGCTTCGCGGCTGAGGCGCAGGGTGGCTTGGGTGCCTTCCAGTCCCGTGCCGACCAGCAGGATCTCCGGAGGCTTCACCACCTGTCGCGCGACTTCGACCAGCCGCAGGCGTTCCCTTTCGGTAAGGTACGGCGCCTCGCCAGACGAGCCCGACACCAGAACTCCCGCCAGCCCACTGCCGGCATTACGGCTGAGGTTTTCGCGAAAGAACCCTTCGTCCACGTCGCCGCGCCGGTTGAATGGGGTGACGACGGGAGCGAAGATGCCTTCCAGATTTCCGATAATTTGATCGTGTGTCATCGCCTTGTCCGCGTTTATCTATCCTTGCCCTCAGTTATCAAATTTGTACCCGTGGTCAAAGGGGCGCGGCGTGGGTGGAGCTCTTGCAGACTCGCCACCTGAATCTCCCCTTCCTGGCAGGCGCGAATTCCCCGGATCGCCGCCTCGGCCGCCGCAAGCGTAGTGATGCAGGTCACACCGTGCTGAACGGCAGCGCGCCGGATGGCTTTGTCGTCGGAGCGCGACGTCCGCCCGAGGGGCGTATTGATAATCAAATCGAGCTCGAGGCTCTTGATGCGATCCACAACATTGGGCCGGCCCTCGTTCACCTTATGGACCTTCTCGACTATCACGCCCGCGGCACGCAGGGCCCCAGCCGTGCCGCGGGTCGCGACGAGGGTGAACCCCAGGGCGGCCAGGTCGCGCGCGATAGGGATCACCCCCGGCTTGTCGTCATCGTTGACGGAGAGGAAGACGCGGCCTTTGATCGGAATGCGGTGATGCGCGGCAAGCTGGGCCTTGGCGAAGGCCAGCCCGAAGTTGTCCGCCACGCCCATGACCTCGCCGGTGGATTTCATTTCCGGCCCCAGAATCGTGTCCACGCCGGGCAGTTTTTGGAACGGGAACACAGGCGACTTCACGAAATAATGGCCGACTGGCAATTCCGCTTCCAGGCCGAATTCCGCGAGCTTGCGGCCGATCATCAAGCGGGCGGCGATCTTGGCCAGGGGAACCCCGGTCGCCTTGCTCACATAAGGCACGGTACGCGACGCGCGGGGGTTCACTTCCAGCACATAAACCTTGCCGTTTTGAATGGCGTACTGCACGTTCATCAGACCCACCACCTTGAGCTCGCGCGCCAGGCGAACCGTGTAGTCGCGCAAGGTCTGGCGTTGATCAGCGGGGATGCTCACCGCCGGCAGCACGCAGGAGCTGTCGCCGGAGTGAATCCCCGCCTCTTCAATGTGCTGCATGATGCCCGCTATGACCACGTCCGTACCGTCGGCGAGCGCATCCACATCAACTTCGGTGGCGTTTTCGAGAAAGCGGTCGACCAGAATCGGGAAAGCGCGCTGCAGTTCTTCCGCGCGGCGAACGTAATCACTGAGCGTCGCCTGGTCGTAAGCAATCACCATGGCGCGGCCGCCCAGCACGTAGGAAGGGCGAACCAGCACGGGGTAGCCGATGCGGCCAGCGATCTCAAGCGCTTCCTGGACGTTCGTCGCCGCCCCGTTCTCGGGCTGTGGGATTCCGAGATCGGCGAGCAGGTTGCCAAAGTGTTTGCGGTCCTCGGCCAAGTCAATTGATTCCGGCGTCGTACCCACAATGGGCACCCCAGCCGCCTTGAGGGCCCGCGCCAGGTTGAGCGGCGTTTGTCCACCAAACTGCACGATGACGCCCGCGGGCTTTTCCTCTTCCACAATCGCCATCACGTCTTCGAAAGTCAACGGCTCGAAGTAGAGGCGATCGGAGGTGTCGTAGTCGGTCGAGACGGTCTCCGGGTTGCAATTCACCATGATCGTCTCGAAGCCTTCTTCCTTGAGCGCATACGAAGCGTGGACGCAACAGTAGTCGAACTCAATGCCCTGCCCGATGCGGTTCGGGCCGCTGCCCAGAATCATGATCTTCCGGCGGTCGGTGGGCTCCGCCTCGTTTTCTTCCTCGTAGGTCGAGTAAAGATAGGGGGTGAACGATTCGAATTCCGCCGCGCAGGTATCGACGCGCTTGAAGACGGGGCGCACGCCGAGCGCCCGGCGCCGCTGCCGCACCTCTTCCGCCTCCACGCCCCACGACTCCGCAAGGTAGATATCGGAGAATCCATATTGCTTGGCGATGTGCAGCACGCTCGAGGGAACGTTTTCGAGGGTGAAGCGCTTTAGCTCGCCTTTGAGCTCCGTAATCTGCTGGAGCTGGTTCAGAAACCAGGGGTCGATGCGGGTGATTTCGTACAACACGTCCTGGCTATAGCCAGCCTCTAACGCATGCAGCAGATCCCAGATGCGGTCGGGGTACGCGGTGGCGAGCCGGTGTTCGAGTTCCGCCGGGTCCGCGGGCGGCGGCGGGGTCTTGCGGCCGGTTTCGAGTGAGCGGATGCCCTTCATCAAGGCTTCCTTGAAGGTGCGCCCGATGGCCATGACCTCGCCCACAGACTTCATCTGGGGGCCCAGCGTGTGGTCGGAGTCCGGAAACTTCTCCTGCGCCCACTTGGGAATCTTGACGACGACATAATCGATGCTGGGTTCGAAGCACGAGGGAGTCTTTTTGGTGATGTCGTTAGGAATTTCGTCGAGGCGATAGCCCACCGCCAGGCGCGCGGCAATCTTGGCGATCGGGAACCCCGTGGCCTTCGACGCCAGCGCCGAGCTGCGCGAGACGCGCGGGTTCATTTCGATAATGACCATGCGGCCCGTCTCCGGGCAGACGGCGAACTGTATGTTCGAGCCGCCCGTCTCCACGCCCACGGCGCGAATCACCTGGAAGGCCGCGTCGCGCATCCGCTGATATTCCTTGTCGGTCAGGGTTTGCACGGGCGCCACGGTGATGGAATCTCCGGTGTGGACGCCCATGGGGTCGAAGTTCTCAATCGAGCAGACCACCACGGCGTTGTCGGCGTGATCGCGCATCACCTCCAGCTCGAATTCCTTCCAGCCCACCACGGATTCTTCCACCAGCGCTTCGTGCACGGGGCTGAGTTCGAGACCGTAGCGAACCTTCTCTTCCAACTCTTCGCGGTTGTAAGCCATGCCCGCGCCCGTCCCGCCCAGCGTGAACGACGGTCGGATGATGAGCGGAAATCCGACTTGCTCGGAAAACTTCAGCGCCACCTCCAGCTTGTTCACCAGAACACTCTTCGGCACGTCGAGGCCGATCTGCTGCATGGCGTCCTTGAACCACAGGCGATCTTCCGCCATCTTGATGGCGTTGAGGGAGGCGCCGATCAACTGCACATGGTGCTTGTCGAGAATGCCCTTCTCTGCGAGCTCGACGGAAAGATTGAGCGCCGTCTGCCCGCCGACCGTGGGCAGCAAGGCGTCGGGCTTCTCGCGCGCGATGATGGCTTCGAGATACTCCCAGGAAAGCGGCTCGATGTAAGTGCGGTCGGCAAACTCCGGGTCGGTCATGATGGTGGCCGGATTGGAATTCACCAGCACCACCTCGTAGCCCTCGGCCTTCAAAGCCTTGCAGGCTTGCGTGCCGGAATAGTCAAACTCGCACGCCTGGCCAATAATGATCGGGCCGGAACCGATGATCAGGATTTTGTGAAGGTCAGTTCGTTTGGGCATGTAGACAATTCTTAATTATGAATCAGTGCTGTCCCATCATAAGTTGAACAGATCCAACTGGATGCGGGGATCTGGTTCTGGAACTTGGTTGTTGTATTGAGAAAGGGCCAATGAAATCGGGGTTTTTTCGAAAATCGTGATACTGAGAATTTGCAGGATTTTGTACAGGCTCAGGTCCAACTGGAGTTGCTTTTTCAAGATGGCGACCAGCACGTACACAGTGATGGCGATCCAGACCTGGGTCTTGACAGCGTTCTCCGTGGTGCCATAGAAAGCCCGGATATGCAGATGTTGTTTGATCCAGCGAAAGAACAGTTCGACTTGCCAGCGGGCGCGGTACAGTTCGGCGATGGTCAGCGCCGCGAGGTGAAAGTTGTTGGTGAGAAAGATCAGGCGCAAGTCTTTCTGGGCGTCGAAGTAGTGAATGCGTCGCAGGGGATCGGGATACCGACGCGAGCTCTGCGGTCCGATGAGGCGAATGCTTTGATCGGAACGCAATCCCGTCGAGCGGTCGACCCAGCGCCACGAGCAGCGACGGTAGCGCGTGTTCCGCTCGGCGCGCGTGACGAAGAAAGCGCAAGCTTGCTGGAGTCCATGCAGACGCCGGTAGTCCACGTAGCCGCGATCGAGCAAATAAAATGCCCCCGCCTCGGGCAGCAGTTGGTCGAGCAGCTTCATATCGTTCACCTGCCCGCCGGTCACATAAACAGCGGTCGGGATGTTGCCGCGCAGATCGAGCAAGGTGTGGAGCTTCACCGCACTCTTGTGCCGACGAAACTGCGCCCAGGGGAAAAGCGACAAGCACAAATCGATGGTGGTGGAATCGAAGGCGTAGACCGTCTCGTCCAATTCCACCCCGAACGGTTCGTGCTGATAGAGGGCGCGTGCCCGCGCGATCAGTATGCGCGCGAAGTCGGCATAGATACGCCAGTCGCGCTGCTGGTTGGCGTGCGCCAAGGTGTTGCGCGAGATGCGGCCACGGAAGCCCAGGTGATAAAGCTTGGGCTGATGCGCTCGCAAGCAGGTCTCGATGTCGCGCAGACTCTCGCGATAAGTGAGTTGCGCAAAGGCCAAACACAGGAATTGATCGAGACAGGAGAAACTCTGCACTTTGTAATCGCCGTTGTAGCGATCCACACAACGGCGGAATTCGCTGAGCGGAAGCAGGTCCAGCAGTTGAGAAAAAATCGTCCGGCCAGTGTTCATGAGCCCTTCCTCTTCGTCTTTCGGAAGCGCTTAAGACTACAACGCAATTCAAATCGATTTCGCTCATTCTCCTGTCCAACTCTCAAACTCACATGCACTTACACGGAAACTCAAACTCAACATTGGGACAGCACTGATTATGAATTCTGAATTATGAATTACAGAACGAGCCGCAGACCTAAAGGCCCGCCCTTCCACTGCCACAATTCGCGCCGCACGCCGCGCAAGCCTTCCCTTGCCGATGGGTCACTGCCCTTCGCGGCGGAGCAGTGCCTCCACTAGCCGGTCCAGTTTCTGATTCGTGGACGCGGAAACGTCCGCCAGCTTGTCGATCTTGTCTGAAAGCCGGTCAATCTTCTGCTCCGTCCCGGCGGAGAGGTCTGCGAGGCGGTCCAACTTCTTGCCCAAGGCCAAGTTCAAATCCGCGACCTGGTTGAGTTTCGAACTTGTGTTGGCCATGACATCGGTCATCTGCGTCATCCAATGGCCGATTTCTTCAAGTTTCATGGATACCTCCGTCAGTCCCCAACCTTCAACGCCCTTTGTACTCTTCCATCATGTCCACAAAACGGTCGAACAGATACGCCGAATCGTGCGGGCCTCTCCTCAGGGCACGGCTTCGGGCGAGCCGCTGAAATGCCATGACTATTCACCACCCCGCTGAGCTCCATGCAGCACAGTTGCGATTCGAATCTCCTCACCCTCGACACGGTAGACCAAGATAAGGGGTGTGCCGGCGACCGGCAACTCCCGGGAACTTTCCCTTCCTGGTTGACCGAGATACGGGTAGTAAGCCAGCTTTTCCACCGCCGCGACAAGCCGGGTAACCACGCGGTCCGCCGCCGCAAGGTCGTCGAGCGCGATGTAATGCCAGATCTCGTGGGTCCGCCGCCTCGCCTCAGCAGCCCACACTATTCGCATGAGTTCGGCTCGTCGTGGGATTTGCCGCAAACGCATTTGGGCGGCGGGAGTTCATGATCCGAGCCCAAAGACAACAGCCAAGGCTTCATCGCCTCGTGTGGAACATAGTGCCCAGACTCTATCTCCGAGATGCCGCGACGGATGGACTCGAGTTGCCGCCGCTGTTCCTGAATGTAGATCTCGATGGCGTCTGCGACGAGGTAGTTTGCGCTCCGTCCTGCCGACTTCGCGAGGCGGTTGAGGTGCCGCTTGACCTCCGGAGTCAAACGGACGCTTACGGTTGTACTCCGTGTGTTAGCCATGCACACATCCTAGCACATTGACCCAAACCGGTCAAAACAATCTCCGACCGCAACCCATCCTATTTCTGGAACTCGCCCATCATGGTTACAAACCGATCGAACAGATACGCCGAGTCGTGCGGGCCGGGTGAGGCTTCCGGGTGATACTGCACGCTGAAGAGCGGCAGCGAGCGGTGGCGCAAGCCTTCGAGCGTATCGTCGTTCAGGTTCTTATGAGTCAGAATCACCTCGCTGGCCTTCAGGGAATCGGGGTCCACCGCGAAGCCGTGGTTTTGGGCGGTGATTTCCACTTTCCGGGTTTCCAGGTTCAGGATGGGATGATTGCCGCCGTGGTGGCCGAACTTCAGCTTGTAAGTTTTCCCTCCCAGGGCGAGGCCGATGATTTGGTGGCCGAGGCATATGCCGAAGATGGGCACGCGGCCGAGCATGTTGCGCACGGCCTCGGCGGCGTACTCAACTGGTTCGGGATCGCCCGGCCCGTTGGACAGAAAAACCCCGTCGGGCTTGAGCTCCATGACGTCCGCTGCGGTCGTCGTGGCGGGCACGACCGTGACGCGGCAGCCGACGTCCACCAACCGCCGCAGGATGTTCTGCTTGATGCCGTAGTCATAGGCTACCACATGGAAGCGTGGCGCGGCGGGCGGATGGCTCTCACCTGCCAGGATGTGGCGCGACGGTTCGGTCCACTCGTAGCGTGAAATCGCGGTGACGCGGCTCGCGAGATCGAGGCCGACCATGCTGGGTGAGGCCTTGGCCCTCGCTGCCAGGTTCTTCTGGTCAGTATCGATGGTGGAAATAACGCCACGCATGGCGCCGTGCTTGCGCAGGTGCCGGACGAGCGCGCGCGTATCAATATGCGAGATAACTGGGATCGCGTAGCCGGCGAGGTAGTCGGAAACACCTTCCTCCGAGCGCCAGTTGCTGGCCACCTCGGAAAGTTCGCGCACCACCAAGCCTTCCGCGTAAGGCCGCGCGGCTTCGCAATCGAGACGGTTCGTCCCGTAATTCCCGATGTGAGGGTAAGTGAGGATGACGATCTGGCCGGCGTAGGAGGGATCCGTGAGGATTTCCTGGTACCCGGAAAGAGAAGTATTAAAAACGACCTCGCCAAAACGTTCGCCCGAGGCGCCGTAGCCGCGCCCCTGGAAAATCATTCCGTCCTCTAAGGCGAGAATCGCTTGCATCTAGTCTCCTGACGTGGCATTGAGTTCGGCATGGCGTGCCTGCGGATCGCAGTCTTCCCTGGTCAGCACTCAGCGATCAGCTTCAATAAGACGGCTTTTCCCAGGTGAACGCCTTCCTGCCGAGCTGAGGGCTGAAAGCTGTGAGCTGACTACTGCTTTTACTTCACAAATCCCATTTGGCTAAGCGGCCAGTAGACGAAGACCGCTTTGCCGTAAATATACCTTTGCTCGACGGTGCCCCACACCCGGCTGTCGTTCGACGAATCCCGATGGTCACCCAGCACAAAATAGTGGCCCGGCTCGACGCGTACCGGCGGATAGCTCTGGCGGTCGAGATAGCTGGGCGGGACATAGGGCTCAGCCAGCGACTTGCCGTTCACAAGCACGCGGCCGTCCTGGATCGTGACCCATTCCCCCGGCAGTCCGACCACGCGCTTGATATACGACTTCGAGGTATCGAGAGGATACCAAAACACTACCACGTCGCCCCGCTTGATCGGCTCAAAGCGGTAGACGAACTTGTTGATGAAAATCCGCTCGTGGTTCCCCAGGCGGGGCATCATGCTGGTGCCCTCGACTTGCACAGGCTGGTAGAGAAACACAATGACGATAAAGGCCAAAAGGACGGACAAAACCAGGTCGCGCAGCCAATAGCGGGTCTCGAAGAACCACTTGTGCGCAGCGCTCGCCCCTTTTCCTACGTCAGATGCTGCCAATGTGATGAACTCCCAGCCCCACTGAAGCTTCCGCAAGTATTTTTATACCACAGATTCGCCGGGGCGTACCAGACTCGAACTGCACCTCACAGGGCGGTCGCGCGCCTGCCTTGGCGCCCCATCTGTCGAAACCGGCAGCAACCGAACGCGGACTATTCCGGCTATTGCTTTTCTGCGAGGGTTTGTGTACAAGGTTACGCGACATTCGATCTTAATCCCACACCTGGAGCGCGAAAGGCGAGAGAACATGAGCCTATGCTCAGAGAAACCCGTGGAGAGGCTATGGCTGTGGGCACTCGCGGCGCTCATCGCCGCGCCCGCTCCGCGCGCCCTCCTGGCGCAGGATACGAGGCCCGCCCCACAGGCTGCGGACTCCCACTTCACGGCGGCGCCGGCGCCCCCCTTTTGGGCGAATCGCGGGCGCTGGATTCTCGGCGCCCAGGTGGGCTATGCGGCCGAGAACGCCATTCCTCGGAACCTTTCGCACATCCAGTTGCTCATCGCCCAGCCGCAGCTTGCCTTCATCGTGCGGGATTTCCAGGCGCAGCACTCGCCGGTGCGGCGATTTGAAGTGGTCAGCGAGGGCATCTTCGGCAATGCCGTCCACCCCGGCGGGCGGCTGACCGGCTATGCGCTGGTGTTTCGCTTGGACGGCAGGAGCTACGGCCGCTGGGCGCCCTTCTTCGACGCGGGCGCCGGCGTGCAACGGACCATCTTAAGCGCGCGCGTCCCCGAATTGAGCGGGACCACGGAGTTTTCACCCCAGGGCGGCTTCGGCGTGCAGTACTTTTTCCGTCCCCAGCGCGCCTTTGTGATTGAATGGCGCTACATGCACATGTCGAACGCCGGGATCACGCCTCCCAATCACGGTTTTAACGGCAGCATGGCCACAATTGGCTTCCGCTGGCTCCGCCGTCCGGCGCTGCCCGCAGGACAATTGGCCCCAGCCAACCACCATCACAACCCCTTCCATTACCTGTTCGGGGCGCAATAAAGCGCGCGGGTGGCGCATACGTTCCGCATTCTGGAATGTATGCGCCCCTTGCAGATCGCTGTGATCGCATACATCCCGAAAACCCGTCGGGACGTATGCGCTACCCACGCTGGAACGCATTAGGGGCCGGCCCGGTCCCCAACGGCGAGGGATAGAAGTTGAATAACCAGCCCTCTCCCCTCGCGGGAGAGAGCGGAAATCATCCATCCCAGCCCTCGCTCAATCCACAACAGCACCCTATCCAAAGATGTCTTTGGCTTTTTCAGAGGCGCGGCGTCCCAGAGGTTTGTTGTTGACGCGCACGAAGGGGGCGAGAATTTCCAGCCAGCGCCGGTGCTCGCGCGAGAGGCGGCTAGGAGTGACGACAAAGACCGTAATGTAGAGATCGCCGTGGCTGCGCCCCTCCAGGATGGGCATACCGAGGCCGCGCAGCCGAAAGACCGAGCCGCTTTGGGTCCCCTCGGCAATCCGCAAACGTTCCTGTCCTCGCAGGCTCGGCACCAGGATTTCTGCTCCCAGCGTGGCCTGGGAAATCGAAACCGGGATCGTGCAGTGGAGGTCGTTTCCGCGGCGCTCAAAGAAGGGGTGCTCGCGAACTTTCAGAATCACGTAAAGATCACCCGGCGCGCTGCCGCGCGCGGCAACCCCGCCCTCACCCGCCACCCGCAGGCGCGTGCCGTCGTCTACGCCGGGAGGAATCTTCAGGTTCAACACACGCTCCGCGTTCACGCGGCCTTCACCTCTGCAATTGCTGCACAAATCTCGAATGACCTGTCCCATGCCCTGGCATTGCGGGCACGTGCGCGTGACGGTGAAGAAGCCCTGCTGATGGCGGAGTTGGCCGCGCCCGCCGCAAGCGGGGCAATTCGCCGGCCGGGTACCCTTCTTGGCGCCCGTTCCCTCGCAGTCCGGACAGGATTCCCAACGGGGGATCTTGATCTTGGTTTCCATGCCGGCGGCTGCCTCTTCCAGGCCGATTTCCAGGTCGTAGCGCAGGTCAATGCCGCCCGGGGTGCGGCCGCGCGTCCGGCCGGAGCGACCGAAGGCATCGCCAAAGCCGAACAGATCGCCGAAAATATCCTCGAAGTCAGAGAAGATGGTGGAGGTGAAATCCGGCGACCAGCCCGCGCCGCCGCTGGCGGCCGTGTGGCCGTAACGGTCGTACACGGCGCGCTTCTGCGCGTCGGCCAGCACGCTGTAGGCCTCGGTGATTTCCTTGAATTTCTCCTCAGCCTCTTCCTGGCTTTCGGGGTTACGGTCGGGGTGGTGCTGCATGGCGAGGCGACGGTAGGCACTCTTGATCTCCTGATCGGAGGCTTCGCGCCCGATACCTAAGACCTCGTAGTAGTCACGCTTCTGTTTCAATCCTCAACCTCGGTTGCGCTTTGGCAGGGAGGAGGACACGTCGGACGAGACCCTCGCGACATCAGTCCACATCCTCATCCGGTTCCCCACCCGGATAATCGTCGCCGGGCCGGGCCCCCACCGCCACCTTGACAATGGCCGGCCGCAGCAGCCGGTGCCGCAGCTTGTAGCCGCGCTGCAACTCTTCCACAATCTCATGCTCGCGACGGCCCGGAGCTTCCACGGTCTCCACCGCCTGGTGCAGATGCGGGTCAAAGAGCTGCCCGGCGGTCTCCACGGCCACCAAGCCGGCGCGGCCCAGCACTTCACGCATTTGGCGATAAATTAACTCCAAGCCTTGATAGAAGGTCTCCGGCACGCTCTCGTCACGGTGGTTAAGGGCGCGCTCGAAGCCGTCGAGCGTGGGCAGCAGAGAGCGGATCAAGTCCTCCGCCGCGTGCTGGCGAAACTCTTCCTTTTCCTTTTGCGCGCGCTTGCGGAAATTATCGAGCTCCGCCTGCTTGCGCAGCAGGCGGTCGTAAAGCTCCTGCTTCTCAGTTAGCAGCTTCTCGGCGGCGGCCGCGGCCAGCGGTGCGGCCGGACCCCCATCCCTGGCGCCGGCGGGAGTGCTTTCGGCAGCCTCCCCCGGCTGGGGAGTCATGGTTGTTTCTTTCTCGTCATCCATAGGTCAGATTCTATCCGGTGGCGCGAGGGTATGCTCAGGGCTCGTTTTACCAAGCCTTACCCCGCGCCCGAAATCCAGGTTTCAGTTGGAACTGAGCAGCCGGCTACACAGATGGGCCACATAGTCGACCGTGCTGATGGCGCGATCGTATTCCATGCGCGTGGGTCCCACTACGCCCAGCGCTCCCACGGCGCGGTTCCGGTAGTGCAGCGGAGCCACAATCAGCGCGCAGTGCTGCATCTGTTTCTCGGAGTTCTCCCGCCCGATCAGAATGCGCACGCCGGCCTCCGGGGTTTGCAGGCAGGCGCCCAGAATCCTCACCAGCTTGGCTTTCTCCTCCAACGTCTTCAAAAGCTGCTTGATCTTCTGCACGTCCTCATATTCCGGACGCTCGAGAATCTTCGCGGTGCCGTCCACAAACAGCGGTCCGGCCTCTGCTTCTGAGAGCGCTCCCCACATGAACAGAGTCGCGACGTTCTTCAGCAGGCGGTCGTAGAGAATCTTGTCCGCCTCCAGGCGCTTGAAAACTTCCAGGCGGATGGTGCCGAGAGACCAGCCATGGAACTCGCCGTTGAGGAAATTAGCGGCCTGGTCAAGCTCTTCCTGGGTGAACTCGTCCTGCAACCGGACCACGCGGTTTTCTACCAAGTCGGGCTTGGAGACAATGACGACCAGCACGCGGCGGTCCGGCAGATTGACGAACTTGATGTGCTCCAGCAGCTTTTCCTCCAGCGCCGGCGCCAGAACCAGTCCCACGTTGCGCGAAACCTCCGAGAGAGTGCGCGAGGCTTTAATCATCAAGCGCTCCAACCGGTCCGCGTCGCAGCGCAGGGTTTCCTCAAT
Organism: uncultured Acidobacteriota bacterium; assembly: GCA_963722555.1. Lineage (GTDB taxonomy): Bacteria > Acidobacteriota > Terriglobia > UBA7540 > UBA7540 > Bog-366. The sequence continues at coordinate 1,966,410 of CAVRNQ010000007.1, read as the reverse complement.
GTACTTTTCGGTGTTCGGCTCGAGCCGCGCCCCCGCCGCCACCCGGTCCACGTAAAAGCGATAGCCCATTTCGGTGGGAATGCGGCCTCCCGACTTGTGTGGCTGCGCCAGAAAACCGCCTTGTTCCAAAGCCGCCAGGACGGTGCGAATGGTCGCCGAACTGAGAGCTTCCGGCAAGTGCGCGGCCAAGGCCTTGGAGCCTACAGGGATCCCGCTGGAGATGAATTGCCGAAGCAAAGCCACCAAGATTTCCCGGTCACGTTTTGGCAGATCGGTCTGGCCTCGCATCGCGGTCCTAACCAATAAGTAATCAGAGAATTAGAAGCTGCTGAGTCCTCAATTCATTCTAGCGGTGCTGCCGTGAGGTGTCAAGAAAGGCGCTTCGTGGGCGGTGGTGCATTTTCGGTATCATAAGCGACCACCCCGCCCTTCGGGCACCCCTCCTGAACCAGGAGGGGAGTCTTGCCCGGCCAGGAAACGGAGTCCCCTCCTAAGCTTAGGAGGGGTGGCGCCGCAGGCCACGGGGTGGTCTCGAACCCAGTTCGTTGCTCGGCGAAAATGCGCGATTCTGAATTGCACCACTCCCTGCGGGCTCAGGATAGACTGCGGGAAGAATCTCGTTCCGCGCCAGCCCACCAACCCTCCGCTGCCGACTCTTTGTCTCATGGAGTCCCCAGCCCTCTCCGGCTCGCTGTCTATCGAAGTCCCCAGCCCTCTCCTAGGGGAGAGGGTGCCCGAGGTACGAGGGAGGGGGCCCCGAGCGCCGGGGGTGACGGGTCACTTCGCCCGGCGGGCACGGCGAGCGCTGGCGGGCGCGAAAAGCCTCGAACCTTCATGACAGGTCCGCGCTGCGTCTGCTGCGGTCAACCTTTCTCGACCTCGCGTTCAACGGCTTTCTCCTTTCCTTTCAATAACATTCCAGGTTAGAGGCGATAACTGGCTTATTTTTCATCAACATTCCAGGTTTGTGGCGAATTTGAGCCAAGTCAATTTCATATCTAATTTGTTTTCATGAACATTGTGGGATATACCCTCATATTGGGGCCCCCTTTTTGTTGCCGACCTAGCCTACGCAAAGTTTTGATAACTTCCTTATGTTCAAGGACTTGATTTTCGAGGCCCGCCTTCGAGCCTTCCTCAATTCTCCCCTAACATACTGTTTTTTCATAAACATTCCGGCCTCTTGCGAGGTTTTCCCAGGCTTCCTCCTCGCGGGCTGGACATTCAATCTTGACCAGCAGACTCGTGAGCCGCGGAGCTCGTCCAGAATCCCACGCCTGCCACGCTTAGGCGTTGGTGTTTATCAGGGATAGACACACCCAGGCAAAGGCGCGACTGTTCCATCCCCACCCTGCGCGGCACGCCTAATCTCACACCTCTATGGTAGGCACAGTCGAGGGGGGCTTGTAAAGGGGGGGGCGCGATTTGGTGCCTACCAGTAGGCAAAACTTTTGGATGACAGGACAATTTGCCAGGAACAGCTGCGCAAACCAATTCCCGCCCTACCGCAGAGCTGCGCTCTGCTCCAGTCCGCCGGGTTCAAGGACCTCCAGGAGCTTAGCAAAGAAGCGGTGCACATCCTCGTGAACCTCATCAGCCGTCATGGCTCCAGCCACAGTCTCCCGAAGCAGTTCCACGGGAGGGTCAAGATCGCGTAATCTGTGAAAGAGCGAATCTCTGGCCTCAAACAACAACCTCTTACCGTCCACGACTTCAAAAACGTTTGCACTTACCGTTCGCCAGGACTGTCGAGGTGGGAGTGTGAGATTCTGGCCCGCAAAAAAGTCTGTGATCGCGGTCCTTACAGGCACGGCGAAGAGACTCTGATCATCCACCCTCATTTGTCGCAGCGCCGCCCGCTCCCAAGCTGCGGGGACCAGGAGGTAATTCTCGATATTTCTGCGTTTCCATTCGTGCAGGGTTGGATTTCGTGGCTCAGGATGGAAGGCCTTCTCAGCAGTATCAAAGTCAAATAACATCATGCGCTTCGCGTCTTGGATAATCTGTTTTACTCCTTCGAAGTGCCGGTCAGCCGCATCCTTCATCTGTTGCTTGGTACCCCCGCCCATGGCCCGAAAGCAAACTGCGGCAAGGCTGTCCTTCGCTCCACAGGTTTCGGCCCACGCTCGCAGAATCCGCTCATCACTTTCACCCTCGCCGTACAGCATGATCGGAGAATCCATCAACTCTGCCAGTTCGGAGTTCGACACATCAGCCATAGCCGTGAGGATTGCGGGAGCGTTTGCCACTCGCCTCGGCTGCTGATTCATCAATGAGACAATCCGCGTGGCATCCACGCCCTTGACGAGTTCTTCAGCATGGGTGGCAATCAAGAACTGCACACCTCGCTCGCTCGATTTGCGTTCGAAGTAGTCGAGTATTTCACGCTGCAAGTTCACGTGGAGGTGAGCATCGGGTTCGTCGAGTAATATAGTGGTGGGCTTATAACCGTAAAGGAATGCAAGTAGGGTCAGCGCTTGGTGAAAACCACTTCCTCCCGCGATGATATCGTAGAGGCGCTTATCCTGCTTGTATTCGCAGACGATTTGAGTATCGACGCCAACTTCATATTTCGGCTCGGCCAGTTCCACCGAGAATCATCTGTCCACCATTTTCTTAATCTCGACCCAGTCGTCCGGCATTATGTAGTTCTTTTCGGCATGGCCTTGTTCGTCTTTAGCCGGCGGCCGATAGACCCTCAAGAGCAAATTGCGAAGTACACTTCCGGGCTGTGCTTTGCCAACTTGCTTGCGGATGGGCCCATCGTCGCGCCATTCTTCAATGGGTTCCAATCCGGAGAACGGGGGCACGTAGGCAATGATTGGTAGGGACCCTTCTTTTTCCAACTCACGGAACCGCCTCCAGCCTTCGGCAGGAATCGCGTAGACCGATTGTGGGGAGTTGTAACGGAGCCTTACGCCAAATACGCGTTCCTCCTGCCCATTTGTCCTCCAAGTCACCTCGATCTCTATCAGAATGTACTCCTGTTTCTTTTTTCCATTAACTTGGGGCCACTTCCGCTCCGTCCGTTCCCTCCAAAGCAAATTGAATTCCGGTACTGGGAGAGCCGTAAAGTTAGGCAGAACAACCTGTTTTCCCGTGCTACCAGCGCGCTTTGCACGGTGGAACTCGTTGATGGTGAACTGCCAGATTGCCAGAGCTTGAAGAACAGTACTCTTTCCGCTGTTGTTTCGCCCCACCAGCAGATCAAAATTCGTGAACTCGTAGGTCTGATCGAGGATGCTTTTGAAGTGTTTGATTGTCAGGCGGGTAATCATAGATTTGTCTCCACCATGTGGGTGGCGTCGCGTGCGAAATCTGCGTTGCTCTTCTTACGACGTATGCCACTTCCGGCAACATTATAATGATCCGTTGTCTTGGCTGCAGCATTATTGCGCGGGTGGCGGTAGAGTAGGAGAGGGAGCGATGCGGAGGCACGACACCCTCTCCCCTCGTCAAACCGGACGTGCGGATTTCCCGCATCCGGCTTTCACGCAAACTCTCGCGACCCAGCAGTACGCCGGCCGCAAAGCCGACTTAGCCGGGCAGCCAAGCCTCGATCTAAGATGAGAACTGTTCCCCAACCTTGCGGCTGGTTCTCCGTAGGGGGACTTGCGTCCAAGCGGAATTCCCACCCTCTGACTCAGCGTGTTTGCGTTCCGGCCCCTTCGCTCCACGGTCGTTACCCGCTTCCCCGCTACTGTGAGCCGGTCCGACTCCCAGACGAAGCCGCCCCAAGGTTATGCATTCCCCTCGGGCGTTGGCCCTCCCCACCAGAAGAGCGGGACCACTCCGCCGGGTCTCCCAGGTTCCTCGACTGATCTTTCCCCATGCGCCGTCCCCAACCACCCCGGAGAGCCCGGTGGCTGCTCTTGCCCATTACTTCACCACCGGCATCAGGCTTCATCACGTATGGCAGCTTGGCCGCTCTCACTTCGGGTAACGAGGCCGAATCGGGTTCGCTTGCGCTACGGCTCACGGGTTCGCCTTCGCCAGGCTTCGCTCGGCGGATCGCTCCGCTCCACGCTGGCTCGGCCACCTGTTGAATGGGCAATTACAGGGTAAGCTCCTTTCAGCTTACCAGATCAGCTAGGCTTATCCTGGCGCTCCATACGTCCCGACGGTTCCTGTCGGGATGTATGCGACCCTCGGTTTGTCGATGCCATGACGGCATTTTGTCCATGGCTATGACCGAAGCGTCATTCCAGAATTAGAACCTCTTTTCCTTTTCGGCCGATTCCTTCACAGCCTCGGAGCGATGCGGCTTTCCCGGGCCAACCTCCGGGTTCGTGACGCCTCAAGCCAGTTCAATTTCGAGCTTAGTTACCGACGCGGGCGGGAAGGTCCAGGAGAAGATCTTCCCTGCGACAGTAGCCGGTTCCGTCATGGGCACCACGGCCTGAGGATGATCGAAGTCGTTGTGCGCGTGAATATCCGGCGCCGCCAGCGCGGCAACCTGGGCCGACTTTGCGGAAGCCCCGCGCAGGACGACGTCCGCAGCGCGCGGCTCACTCGCGTGGGGATTCACCACGGTGACCACCAGAGTCTTTCCGTGCAGCGAGGCCGAACCCGCCAGTCCCCAAAGCGACTTACCCGCTCCATAGGAAATGGCAGGGGCATTGCTCACAAAACGCAGCGAGCGCCCACCCTGGTGAGCCTTGTACATATCGTAGACGTGGAAGATGGTGGTCGGCGCGAAGCGGTCCTCGCGCGCCAGAAACAGGGTGTGGAGGTTATTCACTAACTGGGCGCTGTTGCACATGGCAAGCTTTTCGGCGTGACGATGGAAAGTGTCAAGCGTGATGCCGGTCACGAGGGCGTCCCGCATCGATGGAACGTAGCTGAACAGGTAACGCGGGTCGATGGCAGGGCCCCGATGCCAAGTCCCCCATTCGTCCACGACCAGTTTCACCTTTCGCTGCTTGTCGAATTCCTGCAAAGCCAGCCAGTGCTTGGTCACGAGTGAGTCCATGACGTCAGCCTGGCCGAGCAGTTGGTACCAATCGTCCACGGTGAAGTCGAGCGAATCCCCTTTGCCGCTTGTCCCACAGTAATAGTGCATCGACAAGCCGTAGAGCCGGTCAAGGGTCTCCCGACCCTTGGCCAGCAGGCCCTCCAAAAAGCCGCGCGTCCAGGCCACTTGCGCATCGCCTGCATCTGCGCCGGGGCCGGATCCAATGAAACGCAGCTCAAGCCCGTAGTCGGGAACCCAGGAGGTGTAGCGGCGAAACTCGGTGGCGTATTCCTCCGGCCGGAAGTCGCCGCCACAGCCCCAGGATTCGTTGCCAATCCCCCAGTAGGTCACGTGGAACGGTTCGCGGCTGCCGTCGGCGGCGCGCGTTTCCGCCAGGGTGGTGCTGCCCGCCGGCGAATTGCAATACTCCACCCATTCGTCAAAATCGTGAGGAGTCAGGCTGCGAAGGTTTGCCGCAAGATAGGGCTTTGCTCCGCAGAGCTGGCAGAAACGCATGAACTCACTAGTGCCGAAAGTGTTGGGATCGAATTTCTGCGGGCCGTCCGGCGCCTGGCAAAGCGCCGGGTCGTTGGCCCAGAAGTTGGTGCGAACCGGCCGCTGGGCGCGGAGGCCAATGCCGTCGCGCCAGTTGTAGCTGTCGGCAAAGCAGCCGCCCGGCCAGCGTACCACCGGCGCCTTCAGTTGGCGCATACAGTCAACCAGCGCTTTGCGGACGCCTCCCAGGTTCGGAATTTTCGAGTTCTCGCCCACCCAGATGCCGTCGTAGATCACGCCCCCCAGGTGTTCAGTGAAGTGCCCGTGAAGTTCCGGGGCAATGTCGCCGACGGACTCGTCCGTCAGAATTTCAACGAGGCCGTCAGCGGCGCGGGTCGAGCGCGCCGCCAGGCTTGCCGCAGCAACCGCCAGCGTGGAAGAGAGAAATTCTCGTCTTCTCATGATGACTGACCTCCAGGCCTGCAGGCCTCTCATTTGCCGCGTTAGGTTAGCAGAGTCGAGGCCGGATGGCGAGAGCCCCGCGCCCGGGGTGGTAGAACCGACCTTGGCCGGCCCGCCCGAGGGGCGGCCCTACCGGGCCACGCACCGTCCGCAGGGGGTCGCAGCCGTGGCGCGTATTTCCTCTAGGAGGCTGCTGAAAAAGCTTCGCGCCGATGTCATCCTGAGCCCTTTGCTGTCATCCTGAGCGCAGCGAAGGATCTGGCTCTGGGTTTTTGCGTGAAAGGGCCGAACCAAGGCGAGATGCTTCGCTGCGCTCAGCATGACAGATGCCCCTTTTCCTCAACCGCCTGGAAGAATCCGCTTCCCTTGAAGCCCGGGAGGGGGTTTGCTATATTGAAGCACCTTCACCGGTCGGTCCTGCAAATTCCTCTCGCCGCGGGAGCATTCTACCCTGGCGAGCACAGGGGGGTACTGCCGATATGGCTCCACCAAAAGTCTACAAGAACTTCATTAACGGAGAATGGGTTGAGTCGGCGAGCGCTCACGCGTTCGAGAATGTGAACCCCGCCAACCGGAATGACCTCATCGGACTTTTCCAGAAATCCAATCAACAAGATGTGGACGATGCCGTCGACGCCGCAAAACAGGCATACCCGTCGTGGAAAAACACACCGCCGCCCAAGCGCGGCGAAATCCTCTATCGGGCGGCCCGCCTGCTGGCGGAGGAAAAGGAAACCTTCGCCGAATTGATGACGCGCGAGATGGGCAAGGTGCTGGAGGAAGCGCGCGGCGACGTGCAGGAAGCCATCGACATGACGTTCTATATGGCGGGCGAAGGGCGGCGGTTGTTCGGTCAAACCACCACTTCCGAACTGCCCAACAAGTTCTGCATGACCGTGCGCAGCCCCATCGGCGTGGGCGCGCTCATCACCCCGTGGAACTTCCCCATGGCGATTCCCTCCTGGAAAACCATGCCGGCGCTGATCTGCGGCAACACGGTCGTGATCAAGCCGGCCACCGACACGCCCCTTTCCACCTACAACCTGGTGAAAGTTCTGGAGGAGGCGGGAGTGCCGCGCGGCGTGGTGAACCTGGTGACCGGCACGGGAGTTGAGGTCGGCAACCACCTGATGACGCATGGCGATGTGCGCGTGGTGTCCTTCACGGGCTCGACGGAAGTGGGCCGCAAGGTTTCGCAGGCCTGCGCCACAAGCTTCAAGCACTGCTGTCTCGAGATGGGCGGCAAGAACGTGATCATGGTGATGGAAGACGCGAACCTGGACCTGGCCGTGGAGGGCGCCGTGTGGGGCGGCTTCGGGACCACCGGCCAGCGCTGCACGGCGGCGAGCCGCGTGGTCGTGCACAAGGGCGTTTACAAAGAGTTCGTCGATCGCCTAGTCACGCGGGTGCGGGCGCTGAGGGTGGGTAACGGGCTTGATCCCACGGTGCAGGTGGGGCCGCTCATCAACGAGTCGCAACGCCAGACGGTGGAGTCCTACGTCGAGGTGGGGAAGAACGAGGGCGCCCGCCTGCTGTGCGGAGGCGAACGCCTGACGGGCGGCGAGTACGAGCGGGGCTGGTTTTATGCGCCCACGATTTTCGGCGATTGCCACGCCCAGATGCGGATCGCCCAGGAGGAGATCTTTGGCCCCGTCGTCTCCGTGATCCCCTGCCACGACCTTGACGAGGCCATCGAGATTGGCAACGGCATCGTCTATGGCCTGTCTTCTTCGATTTATACGCGCAATGTTAATAATGCCTTCAAGGCTATGCGCGACATGGAAACAGGCATCTTCTACGTGAACGCCCCAACCATCGGCGCCGAAACGCACCTCCCCTTCGGCGGCACCAAGCAGACCGGCAACGGGCACCGCGAAGCGGCTACGGCAGCACTGGATTTCTATTCGGAATGGAAATCCGTTTACGTGGACTATAGCGACAAGTTGCAGCGGGCGCAGATCGATACGTAGCAAGGCCAATCCGGCCGATGACCCTGCAAGAATTTGTGTGGGAACAGGGTTAGAGTGCGCGGCACAGCCGCCTGCGTCAGGGAGGTTATCGCCGTCTAACTGCAAGAGGCGAAGGAAGAGCGGCTTGCTTCGCTAGGGCATCCCGCAGAGCCGGACTGTGCTGTGGCGTCACGTCAGGCGGGGTCGCGTCGGGCGCGCGCGACGGCGTCTGAAAACCTAGTCCGTCTTATTCCAATCTCCCGGGGCGCCGCTCTCAGTGAATTCCTGCTCGAGATCATCCAGGGCTTTTTGGGCTTTGTCGGTAGCGGCCTGTTTCGCTTCAACTTCCGCTTGTTTGTTGCGGGCCTGGGCGCCGAGTTCTTCCTTGGCATCAGGGCCAAGCTCACGCACTTGCTGGATTTGGAGCAGGTTGAGTTCGTCCTCGACGAGATGTTGCTCGTCTTTGGCGCGGGCTAGGCTCTGGCGCGCCTCTTTGAACTTGCCTTGCCAGTACTCGTGGTTTTTGCCCTTGCCTTCCGGAGACTCCGGCTCCGCGCCCGGCTTCTCCTGGGGCGATTCCGAAGGAGCCGGTTTTGCGGTGGTTTCCGCAGGGTTGGGCTCTTCGCCTCCGGCAGGAGTCTCAGAGTTCTGAGTGGCCACGCTGGGCCCTTCCGCGCCCTGCGGACGGGCCGGGAGGTCGTCGTTGGTAATCACCTTGGCGGGTTTCTGCGGAGCTTTGGCGCGCTGCTCACGGACTTGCCGCGCCAAATCCCCGAGCGATTCGGGTGGCTGGGATGGGTCCGGTTGTTGTCCGGCGACCAGCGGCAAGGCCACCGAAAGCCCGGCAATCATCAAAAGCATTGGCGTCTTCCGCATGGGTCCCTCACTTAGCGCAGCCAGCCGGGATCGCCGGACTCGCGGCGGAGTTGGTCGCGCAAATCATCGATGGCCTTCTCGTCGTCAGCAATCTGCTGCTTCTTGGCGTTGACGTCCTGCGTCAGCTTATTGATGTCGCCGCGCGAGTACTGCTGCTCGAGGGTCTTCTGGGGATCATTGTAATACTGCGTCTGGTCCAGATTGAGCTTCTGCTGAAGAACGTTGAGTTCGCGCTTGTGCAGGTCGAGATTCGCCTGCAATTCACCCATTCGCGCGCGGTAATACTTCTCGTTATGAACTCCTCCGGCGTCGGGGGCGGGATGGGTATCACCTTTTTCCTCGGTTTCCGCGACAGCTTCCCCGCCGGGCTCTTCAGGTTTCTTTTCCGAGGGGTTTTGGCCGGCCGCGGGGGCGGGCGCGCGAACTCCGCTCTCCGGGCCAGGAGCTGCGATGTTATCGTTCGTGATTACCTTTGCAGGCTTGCTTTCTTTCGACTTCTGCGCGCGAACCTTGCGCGCGAAATCGCCCAGGGAGTTATTGGATGCGTCAGGCTGCTGCCCCCTGCCCAGCCCGGGAGCAAGACAGGCTATCGCGCAGATCAGGACACACATCTTAAAGTCGGTTTTCATGACACCCTTCCTCGAGGGGCGGCGCGGTCGATCCCTCTTGAGAATCTACGCTTTTTCAAGCCTGAAATCAACTCCTTCTGCAACAGGACATTCCTCAAAATTTTTACCTGTTTCGTTCTAACTCCACTAATTTAAGAACTTAGCTGTTTTGGCAAGTGGACAGCTTCAAATTGCCAAAATACCTTATAAAAGTGCGTAAATACAGCCCTGCAAGCAGCTCTCTAAAGAGGCAAGGTTGGCTGAGGCGTATATAGACCCGCGATTTTCTTGGCTTTCGGCAACACTACCACTTTTTTGAAGCGAGTGCCGCACTCGAACGGGGCTGCAAATCCGGACTGATCAAACCGAGGAGCGAAAAAAATGGGGAAAGTCCTGCTTCTGCAACCACTCGAAAGCCCTCATCGGCTTCCCTATGGACCTGGCCGCTCGGTGGCTTCCCCCTGCCGCCAATCCTCCAAGCATGTAGAGGCTTAAGGGCAGACGAGGGTTGCCCTTCCCGGCTATAATGGACCACTTGAACGTGTCCCATTTCATGACACTACCCTCCGGTGGCGCCGTCGGTCTTCGCGGGGGAGGGGCCACTGGTTTCCGGGCAGACCCACAACTTGGCGATTGCGGGCTGGGTGCGATACGGAGAGATGAGCCCGCAGCACCCCGAACTTGATTCTCTGAGGCAACGATGGCAATCCACAGCATTTACACCCTGTCGAAAGATGACCCGGAAGCTCGCAACTGGCTGAGCTTCTTTCATCGGCGGGGCTATACGCGCCTCACGAACTTGGTGATCGAAAGGGTTTTCTGGCTGGAGGGATCCTGCGACCTGGAGAAACTTCTGCCCCTCCTCGTCAACCCGCTTTACCAGGTTCCGGCGGAGCGTTCCCAGCTTGACCCGCAACAGGGGCCCATTGTGGAAATTGCCTATCGACCCGCCGTCACTGACCCTGAAACGCCTTCCATCCTGGCGGGCGCGCGTGCGCTCGGCGAAGCCGGGCTGGAATTCGCGCGGCTGAGCCGGCGATACCAGTTCTGCGGCCTCGACACAGCCGAGGCCAAGGTGCTGGCCGCCCGCTTCCTCTATAACAAGGTCGTGGAGCGGATTCGGGAGCCGGGCGAGCGGGTGACCACCCTGCGGCCGAGTGGGAAGCCCGATCCGGTCGGGACGGTTTCGCTCCAGAGTCTTGGCGACGCAGAACTGGTGGCATTGTCGCACGCCCGCTCCTGGTATGCGCCTCTCTCGCAGATGAAAGTGATTCAGAGGCACGAGCAGGAACGGGGCCGGCCATACACCGACGCGGAGATCGAGATCCTCGTGCAAAGCTGGAGCGACCACTGTTACCACACAACCTGGAAAAGTCTGGGGTTGTTAAAGAAGCTGAGTGAAGCCACACGCCGGATCAATCATCCCCTGGTCGTCTCATCCTTCACGGACAATGCGGGCGGGATGGAGTTGGCGGAGGGTTGGGTCGTCACCATCAAGGGCGAGACGCACAATTTCCCCAGCGCCATCGCTCCCTTTGGGGGCATCGCCACCAAGCACGGCGGGGTGATTCGCGACACGCTGGGTTTTGGCAAAGGCGCCTACCCGATCGGGGGCACGACGGTTATGGGCACGATGGACCCGCGCATGCCCGACGATCAGGTACCGGCTGGCGCACTGCCTCCGGAGTTGATCGTCTCGGAGTCGATTCGGGCCACGGCCTACTACACCAACCCCATGGGCATCCCCATGATGCACCCGATTTATCGCTGCCACCCGGGTTATGCCAAATGCTTTGCCTTGGGACATTCCCTGGGCCTCATCCCCAAGAAGTACGCGCACAAAGATTCACCCCGGCCGGGCGATGCGGCCCTGCTCTTTGGCGGTGAGACAGGCCGCGACGGCGTGCACGGCGCGACCGCCAGTTCCACCGGCATGACCGGGGAAACCCTCGAAAAGGAATCGGCCGCCGTCCAAATCGGGCACCCCATCACAGAACGGCGTTTCACGACCGCGATTCCGATTCTGCGCGACCGCGAATGCATCCGCTCGATCACCGACCTCGGCGCGGGAGGAATCTCTTGCGCCGTCGGGGAGATGGGGGCTGAAACCGGAGTGTGGATCGATTTGGACGCCGTTCCGTTGAAAGATGCGAGCCTGACCGCTTGGGAAATTCTCCTTTCCGAATCCCAGGAGCGCATGCTGATGGCGGTGCCTCCGGAGAAGCTCGAGGAAGCGCAGTCGATCCTGCGCCGCTTTGAGGTGGCCTACACCCTCCTGGGGCGTTTCACGAACACCGCTCGCCTGGAGGCCACCTGGAAGGGCCAGAAAGTTGTTGACCTCGAGATGTCGTTCCTGTGGGGCGCCTGCCCGATCGATTCCATCGCGATGGCCGAGCCGCAGCGGAAACTCAGCCCCGTAAGCATTCCCGAGCCGCGCACCCGCGACGATTGGGCAGCGGCGGTCGATCGCGTCCTCGCCCATTATCACTGCGCCGACCAGAGTCCGGCGGGCACACGTTTTGATTCCACCGTGCAGGGCCGCACCGCCGTGGGACCGTACGCCGGCAGGAACCATCGCATGCCGACCAACCTCTACGTGTCGGCGCCGCTGCGGGGCAAGCCGATTGGTGTGATCACGACCGTGGCATTCAATCCGTTCTACGGGGAGATTAGCCCGGGTGCCATGGCGCGGCTCATGATGCTGGAAGCCATCACCAAGGCGGTCGTGGCCGGCGCGGATTACCGTCAGATGGTCTTGTGCGACAACTTCTATACACCCCAGGTGCGCCCGGATATCGCCTTCGATCTGGCCGCCATGGTTGAAACCATCGCGAGCCTATCCGTCGAATTGGGAGTGCCGTTCATCTCCGGCAAAGATTCGAGCTCCGGAACCTTCCAGGCGGGCGGGCGCAGAATCGACGTGCCGCCCACCCTCGCCGTGGCCACGATGGGCCGGGTCGAGGATGTGAAACAGATCGTCGCCAAGAATTTCAAGCGCTCCGGTAATCGCCTGGTCATGGTGGGACGCTCGGATGCCCAAGTTCTCGGCGGGACGGTTTATGCGGACTGCTTTGGACAGCGCGGCGATCGCTTGTTTGATGCCTATGACGCCGCTTCCATCCGGGCACAGTGGGATTGTTTGTTAAACTTGCACGCAGCGCGGGAGTACGTTTCGGGCTCCGCCATCGCTGAGGGGGGAGTCCTCTTGCGGCTGTTTGAAGCGGCGTTTGGATCCGGGCTCGGGGCGCGCCTCCAGCTTGACACCCTGCCCGCGGGGCGGCGCGACGGCTTCCTCTTCGGCGAGTTCATTGGCTCGTGCTTGCTTGAGGTCCCGCCGGGTTGTGAGCTCGCCTCACTCCTCACGGGAATCCCCTATCAGACCCTGGGCGAAGTAACCGAACAGCCGAACTTGACGCTGACGGACCGCGGCAAGGTGGTCTGGGAAGAGGCTATTGCACAGTTAACCCAGGGTTGGACTGAAACCTTTCGCGAGGTGGTGAAATGAGCCAGGCGAAGACCGCCATCCTTTATGCACCTGGAACCAATTGCCACGAAGAAACTGCCGCGGCGATCGAGCTGGCGGGGGGCAGGACCGAACTGGTTCTCCTGAAGGACCTGATCGACGGCCACAATCGGCTCGACGATTATCAAGCTGCCGTGATTCCAGGTGGATTTTCATACGGCGATCACTTAGGGGCGGGGCGGATCTTCGCCACGATGCTCGTGGCGCGGCTGCGCGACCAGTTGGTGCGGTTCCTGGACGCGCAGAAACCCCTGCTGGGAATCTGCAACGGGTTTCAGGTGCTCACGGAAGCAGGCATTCTGCCGGGCCGATCACCGGGTGAGCGAAACATGTCTCTCCTTGAAAATCAGTCGGCGAGGTTCGAGGACCGCAAGGTGCGCCTGATCGTTTCTTCGGAAAAGTGCGCCTGGACGGAAGGCCTGGCAGGACAAACCCTGGAAATGCCGTGCGCGCACGGTGAGGGGCGCACTTTGTTCTGTTCCACCAGCTCACCCGCAACCCAACGGGCGGTATTCCATTACGGCGACGAAAAGGGCCGGCCGACAATGGAGTATCCCAGCAACCCGAACGGCTCCCCGAACGCCGTTGCCGGAGTCACGGATGAGACCGGCCTTGTCCTGGGGCTGATGCCTCATCCCGAGCGAACGTCGCTTTCCGCGCAGTATTCCCAGGATGGCCTGAAGATTTTCAAGAATCTTGTGCGCTGGCTTAAGCAATAGCCCGGATTTCTCACCGCGGAATTGGAGGGGCGGGCTTCACAGGCTGCGGGGAAACCCGTAGGCGCTGTCATTCTGAGCGAAGCGAAGAACCCCTGTATTTGAATTTTCAAGCAAATACAGAGGTCCTTCCTTCGTTTCACTCAGGACCGGCTTCGCCTCCTCAGGATGACGGTGTGAGAGGAGACTATGGACACCTTTACGCTAAGCACGAGAATTGCGCGCGTCGTTCAACTCGGCCGAAGCTCTGCTTCGGCAGGTCAGCGAAGAGGAAAGCCGGAAACCAGTGCTGGCAGGTGGATGGTCGCGCCGGAAGGTTCTCGGGCACTTGATTGATTCCGCCTCGAACAACCACCAGCGCTTTGTGCGGGCGTCCTTACAAGACTCGTTGGAGTTTCCTGCCTATGACCAGAACAATTGGGTGCAGTTGCAGGTTCCCGAAGAAGCGAGTTGGTCATTGCTGACGGCGCTTTGGGCAAATTACAACCGCTATATCGCGCATGTCATCGCGCACCTGCCACCCTCCAAACTGGATGTCCCCTGTCGGATTGGCACAAGCGAGGCCGTAACGCTGGGGTTTCTGGCCGAGGACTATTTGCGGCATATGCTTCATCACCTCGGCCAGATCGGGGCCGCACCGGCTTAGCCCGGATTTCTCACCACGGAATTGGAAGGGCGGGGCTTCAGCCCCGCCGTTACAAGGGCTTCGTGAATATTTCCGTGCTTCGCGCCCCGGGCAGCTTGCGACCGCAAGCTGCCCGGGGCGCAGAACGAACAGAGGGTGGGAGCCGCGATTTCGGCGGGGCTGAAGCCCCGCCCTTCCGGCTGCCCCATCTAAGCCTGGTGAGAAATGCGGGTTAGTGAAGTTGCCTTCATGGGGACACTACTGCCGACGCGAAGCATCCTGTTAGGTTGGTGACTGTTCAGGACCCCTCACCCCCGGCGCTCGGGGCCCCCTCCCCGCTCCGGCTGATGAAAGCGCCGGTCGCGGCCCACCCTCTCCCCTCGGGAGAGGGCGGAAACCACCCATCCCAGCCCTCTCACTTGGGAGGCTATCTCAAAACTCAGGAATCCCAGCCCTCTCACTTGGGAAGAGGGTGGCCGACGAAGGAGGCGGGGGGCCCCGAGCGCCGGGGGTGAGGGGGTCTTTTCCCTTTACCCTGGAGCGACTGCGCAACATGGCTTTCTGCGCTCGCGTTACCATCCCGCGATCCCCGACCAGCGGAGATAGAGATCAAGGAGCCGGCCGCCCACGAGGCTGGTACAAATCGCGGCTATTCCCAGGAATGTCCCATACGGCCACGCGTAGTTGCGATAGCGGGAACTCAACGCGTTCATGCCGAGGGCGACGACCGAGCCACCAAGCGAGCCCAGCAGAATTGTCATCAGCGTCAGCGGCATTCCCAGGAAAGTTCCCACCATGAACATCAGCATGACGTCTCCGAACCCGAGGTACTCCTTTTGTTTGCCGCCCAGGTAGTAGAAGGCTTCCCCCACGACATAGAAAAGCCCTCCTCCCGCCAGGGCTCCCAGGATTGCGCCCGCGACCGAACCAGCGGTGCCTTCAAGATAAACATCCCAGTATCGGCCCAGCCAGGCGAGCGGGCGGTCATCGACAGGAATGAAAAAGCTCAACACCAACCCCAGGCCAATCCCCAACCCGGTTATGGAATGAGGAAGGCGCCGCGTGAGCAGGTCAGTGAATATCAGGACGATCAGCAGCATGGCCAGCAGAGCGTATTTGATGAAGGCAGCACTCAGCCCGTACTGCTGGAAGGTCAAAACCAGAACCACACCGGTCAGGACTTCGACGGCGGGATAAAGGGGCGAGATCCGCGCGCGGCAATCCCGGCAACGCCCACGCAAGATGAGGTAGCTGAGGAGCGGAATATTGTCGTACCAGCGAATCCTGTGATTACACCGCGGGCAGTGCGAACCGGGAAAGACAATGGACTCCTGCCGCGGCAGGCGGTGGATGCAGACATTCAAGAAGCTCCCCAACACGAGGCCGAAGAGTGCAATGAACACATAGGCAATATCCACTTGATGAAGACCCTCATTATGGAATTGGAAGCACTATCTATGCCTCTGCCCGCCCCCGCTCGCGAGGCGGTGATAGAGAGCTTCCGTGCGACCGACCATTATATCAGCCGAGAAACCCTCGGCTCGCTTGCGCCCCTGGCGGCCGAAGCGGACGAGCTTCGCCCGGTCGCTGGCGGCCAGGATTATCGCGTCGGCCAGCGCTTGGGGCGAGCCGGGCGCAACCAACCATCCGGTCTCGTTCTCCACGACGACTTCCGGAAGGCCGCCCACGCGGCTGGCCACCACAGGAAGGCCATACGCCATGGCCAAGAGCGCGGAAGAGCCCAAGCCTTCGGCTTTGGAAGGCATGACGAGGAGGTCGAGGCCCGGGAAGAAATCGGCGGGGTTCTCGACGGCACCCAGCAAACGGACCCGCGCGCGCAACCGGTCGATTCTTTGAGCGAGCGCACCCTCCGCCCGCGCCGACCCATCGCCCGCCAGCACCAGGCGCGCGTGGGGCAACTCTGCGGCGACCAGCGCCAAGGCGTCGAGGGCTACATCATGGCCTTTCTCCGGAGTGAAAGCACCCAACTGGCCCACGACGAATACCTCTTCGCCCAGTTGCCAGGCGTTTCGGAGGCGCGACCTGTCGGCGGCGCCGGGGAGGTTAGCGGGGAGTTCGATGCCGTCCGGGATCACCTCGATACGTTCGCGGGGGACACCCGCGCCCGCCGCAAGTTCCCGGATGTAGTCTGAAACCGCGACCACGGCATGACACGTCCGCGCGTATTTGAGCCGGTAGGTCCAGCGATCGGCCGGGAAGAAGGTGACGCGACGGGTGGCGATGCGGCGGACCGGTAATCCCACAGAGGCCAGCCACGCGACGGTGTGGCCCCGCCCGTCGTGCGCGTGCAGGATTTCGACGTCCGACATCACAAGCTGCTGGCGCAAGAGCAAAATTCCGAAGGCGTGTGCGGGGTCATGGGGCGGCAGCGTGAACACGCGGAAGCCTTCCTGGCGCGCCCTGTCTTCCAGCCCGCTGCCTTCCAGGCACACCAGGAGCTGGTCGTGCCCGCGGGCACGCAGGCCTCGCGCCAGGAGCAGAAGTTGCCGCTGGCCGCCACGCAGGCTCATGCCGGTGTCGACGTGTGCGATCCTGAGCCGGGGTAGGGCCTTCATCGGGCGGAATACACTTTCCACTGCAGGTCCGCAAGCTTCGCGTACTTTCTGTGCACGTAGCGCGCGGCCATCCGGGCAATCAGAAAGCCGCAAACGCCATCCAGCACCCCTAGGCGAAGAATGTAGGAATTGAAGAATATCCACAGAGGGCCCAGGGTGCGCCGCAAAAGGCTCACGCGCTCGCCGCGCTCATACATCTCCTCCGCGGCCAGGTCGGTATAGAACTCAATCCGCTGGCGATGTTCAGCGAGCGAAGCGCAGGTGTAGTGCAGGATTTCACCCGCCAGTGTTGCCACGGGGCCATCAACCACGGCCGACTCGTGAACGTAGGCCCCCTGCCAACTACCCCGGCGCCGGTCGAAGAGGCGGAGCTTGTAGTCCGGATACCAACCCGAGTGGAGAATCCACCGGCCGAGATATTGCGCCCGCCGGGCGAACCGATAGCCCGCGGCCGCGGGCTCAGATTGCTTCCAGGCGAGGACGGCGGCCTGGGCTTGCGGGTCCAACTCCTCGTCGGCGTCGAGACTCAGGATCCAATCGTGCCGGGCTTGGGCGCTGGCGAAGTTTTTCTGGGCGGCAAATCCCTCCCAGGGATGGTTGATTATCCGCGCCCCCAGCCCGGCGGCGATTTCGCGCGTGCCGTCGGTGGAGTCCGAGTCAACCACGAGGATCTCATTCGCGCCGGAGAGCGAACGAATGGCGCGGGCAAGGTTGGCGGCCTCGTTGCGCGTGATGATCGTGGCGGATAGGGCGGGCATGGCTGGTCAGAGATAGCTTCCGGGTGCGACGAGGTCCGCCAGCGCGCCTCCGGATACGAGACTCGTGAGGCGGGCAATGTCGGCGTCGAGCGGCCGGTCTTTTCGAACGCCCGGCGAAACCTGGCGGACCAGCACCCTGGCTCGCTCGGCCAGCTTGCCAGACTTGAGGGGTGAGAGCAAGTCCAGAGCCTGGCAGGCGCAGAGAAGTTCGATGGCGAAAATGGTTTGGACGTTCGCGACCACGGACTGTAACTTCAGCGCGGCGCCCATGCCCATGCTGACGAAGTCTTCCTTATTCCCGGAGGTGGGAATGGAATCCACGGAGGCCGGATGGGCCAGCACCTTGTTTTCCGAGGCCAGCGCGGCGGCCGTTACCTGCGCCAGCATGAGACCCGATTCCAACCCCGGCGACTTGCTGAGGAAGGCCGGAAGTTCCGAGGTAAGTGGATTCACCAGGCGATCGACGCGCCGCTCCGCCATGGCCCCGAGTTGGGTGAGAGCGATCGCCATGAGGTCAAGCGCCGTCGCCAGAGGCTGCCCGTGGAAATTTCCGCCGGAGATCACGTCGCCTTCGCGCGCGAAGACCAGGGGATTGTCCGTAGCGCTGTTCATTTCCGTCTCGAAAACGCGGCGCGCGTAATCCAGCGCGTCGCGCACCGCGCCATGAACCTGCGGCATGCAGCGCAGGCTGTAAGCGTCCTGGACGCGCGAGCAGCCTTGATGGGATTGATTGATCGCGCTCCCGCGATTAAGCCGAGCCAGGTTGCGCGCGGAGATCATTTGCCCGGGATGGGGCCGGGCCGCGTGTAATCTCGGGTCGAAAGCACGCCGGGAGCCGCGCAGGGCGTCCAGGGAAAGCGCTCCGGCCACGTCAGCGGTATCAGCCAGAATCTCGGCATCACGCAAGGCGAGCAGCCCCACTGAAAGCATGGTCTGCGTACCGTTCACGAGCGAGAGCCCCTCTTTCGCCTCCAGGACCAGCGGCTTCAGGCCGAGCGACTTCATCAACGTTGCCGCGCGCCGGCGCCTGCCTTGATAGAAAACCTCCCCTTCGCCGACCAGCGCCAACCCCACGTGGGCGAGGGGCGCCAGGTCGCCACTCGCGCCCACGGAACCACGCCGGGGAACAGCGGGGTGAATGCCATGATTCAGGAATGCGCAAAGCATGTCGGCGAGGCGCGGCCGCACCCCGGAAAGACCGAGCGCCAACGTGTTGGCGCGCAGCAGCAGCAGGCCGCGCGTCACGGCAACGCCCAGCGGCTCACCCACGCCGCAGGAGTGGCTGCGAACCACGTTCAGTTGCAGTTCGCGAGCTTGGGCCGGATCGATGCGCTCCGTGGAAAGGCTACCGACGCCCGTCGTTACCCCGTAAACAACCTGCTTTTCGGCGATCAGCTTCTCAACCAAGGCGCGAGACCTCTGCATGCCGAGGCGCGCCCGGCGCGACAACCCGACGCGGTGATTCTCAAGCACCACCGCGTAGAAATCAGTCCGCGTCAGCCGCCGGCCGTTGAGAAGTATGGTGCGGGGCATGGGATCCTCAATCGGGACTCGGGACTCGGGTCCAAAACTGTCGGCTTCGATTGAGACCGGCAGATTGGAGAAGAAGTCGGTATTTCGCCTGAACCACGAACCAATAGCTCCAAGTGCCTAGCCCCTGGTCCCGAGCCCTGGGTGCTTGGGGCCGGCAACAAACAGATCGCGATACTTTTCGGGCAGGGCGCGGGGATGCCCGTCGCGGTCCGTAATCACGTGCACCGTCTCGCCCTCCGCCAGAAGTTCGTCCGAAGCTTGGCGGTAGACTTCGTAGTCGAAAACCAGGACGCGGCGGCGGACTTCCTTCAGGCAGGTGCGCACCAGGATGTCATCGTCGTAGCGTGCCGGGGCTTTGTAGCGGCAGCGTGACTCCGCAACCATGATATACAGGCCGTCCTGCTCCTCCATGTCGCGGTAGGCAAAACCGTGCTGGCGGCAGAAGTCCGTGCGTCCGATTTCAAACCAAACCAGGAAGTTTGCGTAGTAAACCACTCCCATCTGATCCGTCTCCGCGTACCGGACCCGCAGGGTGGTATCTGTCCAGGTGAGTTCAGGATTTGTATTCACAATGAGCCATCTTCCGGGAAGTGAGGTTATTCGCGCCATCGCAGTCTATAGCAAAACTGCGATTCCGCAAACCCCGCCCGCAAAATCACAACAGACTCTCGCCCACGTCATCCACGGGGTTGCCAAGGACGTGGCGCAGGGCCTTGTAGAACCCGCGCAGCAGCGGCTCGAAGAATCGCCGGTGCCCCTCGGCAGGAAGGAGATTGCCCGGCGGGGCGCCCGCGCCCGACTGCTCGGCTTGCTCGAAGAACTCCTCGGCCGTGGGCCAGGTCAAAGTCACGTCCGGATGCCGGGCCGGACGCCGCTCAACTTCAAACCTGCCGCGATGGAGAACCACGGTCCACGCGAGATCCCAGTCTTCCAGAACCCAGAGGGTGGTGAGCTCGGTCTCGCGGATGTGCTGCCGCAGGCTTTTTTCTCGCCCCATCAGCACAAAGGCGCGTTGAATGATGCGACGCGCCGCGCGCTTGGAGAGCTTGGTCGAGTAATTTTCGCTTTCGAGCATTCTTCCTGTGAACGGTGTGTCGAGGTCAAGATCGTGCAACGGACCGATGCTCCTCTCGACGCCTTTGCCTATCCTAAGGCATCAGCGCCCAGGTTCGTTCGTGCCGCCGGGGCAGGCCTCAGCGCCTGGGCCCGCTTGGCTGCGGCACTGACCAAATCCCGCGAGGAGACAAGTTCATCCACCAGTCCCATGGTCAAGGCCTGCGTGGCGGGAATGCGATCCGCCGTGAGCAGCATCTGCAGTGCGGCGGACTTACCCAGCAAGCGCGGCAGCCGTTGCGTGCCTCCCCAGCCAGTCATCAGGCCCACGGCGACCCCTGGATGCCCAAACGACGCGTCATAGGTAGCCACGCGGCCATGACAGGCAATCGCCAGGTCCAGCGCCCCTCCCAGACAATAGCCGCGAATGGCGGCGACCACGGGGAAAGGAAAACTTGCAATTCGACGGCAGGTGCTCTGCCCGAGTTCGGCGAATTGCCTCGCGCTAACGCCTGCTACCGCCGCGACCTCATCGATATCAGCGCCACTGGCGAAGGATTTTGAGTTGGAGGCGATCACCACCCCGGTAAACAGTCCTGCGCACCTGACCTCTTCGAGAAGTTCGTCCAAGTTCTGTAGAGCAGCCCGCGTCAAGCGCGGATATCCCCCCGTGGGCGGAAACGCCAACACCGCAATGGACCCGTGGCTGGAGAGTTCCATGTGACGTACCGGCAGCTATTCAGGCTGCGGAAAAACTCTTCCGATGCTGTCATCCTGAGCGAGCGCGCATACGTTGTCATTCTGAGCGAGCGCAGCGAGCGAAGAACCCCCGCAGTTTGTCCTTTTCACTCACCCAGGCAAACTGCTGAGGTCCTTCGCTTCGCTCAGGATGACAGCAGGGAAGCTTTCCTCCGCTGCCTTTGTAGAAGCGAACTGCATTCAGGCCGCTTGCCGTTTAAGCTCGATATTCGTCATCCGACGGCCATGCCCTTCACATTCTTCCGGATGAATTCCACAATGGCCTGGGTTGAGACGCCTGGCTGAAAGACCTCCGCGACCCCGGCCTGTTTCAGTCTCGGAATATCGTCATCCGGGATGATGCCCCCCACCACCAAAAGAACGTCCTCCATGCCCTGCGCGCGCAGCAGTTCACAGATGCGGGGAACTATCGTGTTGTGGGCTCCGGAGAGAATCGAGATGCCGATGGCGTCCACATCTTCCTGTAGCGCGGCACTGGAGATCTGCTCCGGCGTCTGGCGCAGGCCCGTGTAAATGACTTCCATGCCGGCGTCACGAAGGGCGCGCGCCACGATCTTGGCCCCGCGGTCGTGCCCATCCAGGCCGGGCTTGGCGACTAGCACGCGAATTCGAGGTTCGCTCATAACGAATTATGAATTCTAAATTCTGAATTATGAACTGCCAAAGTCAAAGTATACCCCAGCACGACCAGCCATACAGCAACCATCCACTGCTTTCTTCATTTCATAATTCATAATCAGTGCTGTCCCAATGTTGAGTTTGAGTTTCCGTGTAAGTGCATGTGAGTTTGAGAGTTGGACAGGAGAATGAGCGAAATCGATTTGAATTGCGTTGTAGTCTTAAGCGCTTCCGAAAGACGAAGAGGAAGGGCTCATGAACACTGGCCGGACGATTTTTTCTCAACTGCTGGACCTGCTTCCGCTCAGCGAATTCCGCCGTTGTGTGGATCGCTACAACGGCGATTACAAAGTGCAGAGTTTCTCCTGTCTCGATCAATTCCTGTGTTTGGCCTTTGCGCAACTCACTTATCGCGAGAGTCTGCGCGACATCGAGACCTGCTTGCGAGCGCATCAGCCCAAGCTTTATCACCTGGGCTTCCGTGGCCGCATCTCGCGCAACACCTTGGCGCACGCCAACCAGCAGCGCGACTGGCGTATCTATGCCGACTTCGCGCGCATACTGATCGCGCGGGCACGCGCCCTCTATCAGCACGAACCGTTCGGGGTGGAATTGGACGAGACGGTCTACGCCTTCGATTCCACCACCATCGATTTGTGCTTGTCGCTTTTCCCCTGGGCGCAGTTTCGTCGGCACAAGAGTGCGGTGAAGCTCCACACCTTGCTCGATCTGCGCGGCAACATCCCGACCGCTGTTTATGTGACCGGCGGGCAGGTGAACGATATGAAGCTGCTCGACCAACTGCTGCCCGAGGCGGGGGCATTTTATTTGCTCGATCGCGGCTACGTGGACTACCGGCGTCTGCATGGACTCCAGCAAGCTTGCGCTTTCTTCGTCACGCGCGCCGAGCGGAACACGCGCTACCGTCGCTGCTCGTGGCGCTGGGTCGACCGCTCGACGGGATTGCGTTCCGATCAAAGCATTCGCCTCATCGGACCGCAGAGCTCGCGTCGGTATCCCGATCCCCTGCGACGCATTCACTACTTCGACGCCCAGAAAGACTTGCGCCTGATCTTTCTCACCAACAACTTTCACCTCGCGGCGCTGACCATCGCCGAACTGTACCGCGCCCGCTGGCAAGTCGAACTGTTCTTTCGCTGGATCAAACAACATCTGCATATCCGGGCTTTCTATGGCACCACGGAGAACGCTGTCAAGACCCAGGTCTGGATCGCCATCACTGTGTACGTGCTGGTCGCCATCTTGAAAAAGCAACTCCAGTTGGACCTGAGCCTGTACAAAATCCTGCAAATTCTCAGTATCACGATTTTCGAAAAAACCCCGATTTCATTGGCCCTTTCTCAATACAACAACCAAGTTCCAGAACCAGATCCCCGCATCCAGTTGGATCTGTTCAACTTATGATGGGACAGCACTGATTCATAATTCAGAATTTAGAATTGCAGTTTATAGAAACGCCGGCTCCTCGTAGGTGCCAAATACGCCACGCAGCACGTCGCACATTTCTCCCAGCGTAGCATAAGCGCGCACGCATTCCAGGATATCCGGCATCAGGTTCGTGTCCGTCCCGGCGGCGCTCTCCAGAGACTTCAGGGCCGCCTGAACCCGAGCATTATCACGCCTGCGGCGCAGTTGTACCAGCTTTTCCCGTTGCTGCCGCGACACGCTTTCATCAATCACCAGGAGCTCAATCGGGCGCGCTTCTTCTGTGATGTAATCGTTGACCCCGACGATGATCTTCTCCTTACGTTCAATGGCTAGCTGATAAGCATACGCGGCATCGTGGATTTCCTTTTGCGGATAGCCGCGTTCGAGCGCCGGCACCATGCCGCCCATGGAATCGATCTTCTGGAAATAATCATAACAGGCGCGCTCGGTTTCGAGCGTCAGCTTTTCGACGAAGTAGGAGCCGCCACAGGGGTCCACGGTGTTGGCCACACCACTCTCGTGTGCCAGAACCTGCTGGGTCCGCAGGGCAATCGTGACGGCCTCTTCGGTCGGCAGCGCCCAGGCTTCGTCCAGGGAGTTCGTATGAAGCGATTGGGTTCCGCCCAGGACCGCCGCGAGCGCCTGCAGGGTCGTCCGCACCACGTTATTGTAAGGCTGCTGGGCCGTCAGGGAGCAACCCGCCGTCTGCGTATGAAAGCGGCACAGCCAGGAGCGGGGATTCCGGGCGCCAAACCGCTCGCGCATGACGTGCGCCCAGATTTTGCGCGCCGCCCGATACTTCGCAATTTCTTCGAACAGATCGCTATGGGCGTTGAAGAAGAAACTCAGGCGCGGTGCGAATTCGTCCACGTCCAGGCCCGCGCGCCGGATCCACTCCACGTATTCGATTCCGTCGCGCAGGGTAAAGGCCAGCTCCTGCACGGCCGTCGAACCCGCTTCGCGAATGTGGTAGCCGCTAATGGAAATGGCATTCCAGCGCGGCACCTCGCGCGCCCCGAAGGTGATGGTGTCAACCACCAAGCGCATGGAAGGGGCGGGAGGGAAAATGTACTCCTTTTGCGCGATGTATTCCTTCAGGATATCGTTCTGCGTCGTGCCGGAGATCTTTTTCCAGTCCGCTCCACTTTTCTCCGCTACCACCAGGTACATCGCCCAAATGATGGCGGCAGGGGAATTGATGGTCATGGAGGTGGTCACCTGCTCGAGAGGCAAACCCGCAAGCAAGGTTTCCATGTCGGCCAGCGAGGAGACTGCCACGCCGCACTTCCCCACTTCTCCCTCCGCCAGCGGGTGGTCGCTGTCATAGCCCATGAGGGTCGGCAAGTCAAAGGCGATGGAAAGCCCGGTCTGGCCTTGCTTCAGCAGATAATGGAGGCGCCGGTTGGTGTCCTCCGGGCTCCCGAATCCCGAGAACTGGCGCATCGTCCAAATCTTGCCGCGGTACATGGTGGGGTGAATCCCGCGCGTGTAGGGGTACTCGCCGGGGTCACCGAGGGCCTGGGAATATTCGAAGTTGGCGAGATCGGCAGGGGTGTAAAGCCGCTCGATCGGCACACCGGAAAGAGTTGTGAACTCTGCCTGGCGTTCCGGAGACGTTCGCAGCGCAGGCTTTAGAGTCTCATCCCCCCAATCCTGTTCACCGCTCGACGGCTGGCGCGGGGAGAGCCCGTTCGCGACCCTCGCACCCTCTTTGTTTGCTTTGCTCACTTCGATTCTTGGCCCCAATGGCATGTTAGTGCAGGGCCGGTTTCGAAGTCAAACTGCGAGAGACGGAATTGGTTGGCGTGGGGCAGGGGCGAGCACCGCTCGCCCCCAGGCGGACGTCGTGGCGCTCGCCGCGGCGGGCCGAACGCGGTTCGGCCCTACAACGTCTTCTTATCCCTGCGGCGGCGCGGCGGGTTTTTCAGGAATCGGGGTATCCGCCGAGCCGGGAATGTTGGGCGCGCGCTCGACGTGGCCGGAGACCGCGTCGCTCATTTCTATTCCGTACTTCTTGAGGATGGTTGCCGTTTGTTGCTGGAAACCTGTGAGGGCTTTGGCGTAGGTGGAATGGGCCAGGACTTGGTTACCTTCTGCGGTGGCCAAATCGCGCTGCGCCTGGATGACCAGGAAGACGGTGGATTCGCCCAACTGGAATTTCTTCTGCTCGGCGTCGAGGGTTTGCTGGGCCAGAATCACGGCCCTCCGGGCGGCCTCATTCTGGGCTCTGGCTTGAATGACAGCGATTTCGGCACTGCGCACCTGCTGAGCTATGTTGTTTTTGTACTGCTGCAACTGGGTTTCGAGCTGGCGGCGTTCCAGGAGCGCGCGCGCCATGTCGGCCTGCGCCTGCCGGTTACGAATCGGGATGGAGAGATTGACACCAAACGAATAATCCGGGTACTGCCCCCGCCAAGTTTGGCCCAGAGCATTGGAGACTCCCCCGACCCCCATCCCCAGCGGGGCGACAAACCCGTCGTTCGGCACTGCGCACCTGCCCCCGTAAGCGCTGTCCCCTGCCGGGCAGAGCACCTGATTGCCAGCCAGGCCGTAGGCGATGTAGCTAGCAAAA
The DNA here is from genome assembly GCA_963722555.1 of uncultured Acidobacteriota bacterium. GTDB lineage: Bacteria > Acidobacteriota > Terriglobia > UBA7540 > UBA7540 > Bog-366. The sequence goes on along the minus strand of CAVRNQ010000007.1, from coordinate 1,940,884 downwards.
ACGTTCAAGGAGGGCAAAAGTGAATTCCGCCGGGCCGCAATTGTAGTGTCCTGGTCGCGAAACTTCAATTCTTGCTGTTCGATCTCAGGCCGGTTGGCAAAAGCCAACTTGAGCGCTTCCTCCAGGGGCGGTATATCGTCGGGCTGCGGTTCGGGGAGCTTGTCCATCGTCTCGATCTGCGCGCTCATCAACTCGCCGTCAACTTTCTTCGCCAGCGCCGTCTTGATCAACTCCGCCTGCTGCTGCAGGCTGGTCTGGGCGACAATCAGCTTCTGTTGATCGGACGCGACTTCGGATTCCGCCCGCACCACCTCGATCGGGGCGAGGGTGCCGATTTCGACCTGTCGCTTGTTGTCGGACAGCAGCTTTTGCGAATAGGCAAGCGCCTGCTCGGCTACCCCCACGTTCTCCTTAAAAGAAAGATAATCCCAGTAGTAATTCAGAACCTGAGCCATGGTGGTGATCACCTGTTGGCGAAAGGTGGAGTCAGCAAGCTTGAGATCGTTCTTGGCGATGCGAATATTGATCGAGTTTGCCCGGCGGCCAAAGCCATTCAGCAGAGGTTGGGTAAAACCCACACCCAAGTACGCTGTGACTTCCGGATTAAAGACTGGAGTGAGCGAGGTTGTGGTCCCCCTTGAGCCGCCTATTGCGAACGCGTAGCTCGTTCCTGTCTGAAAGCTCTGGCTAATAGCTGTGCTGTAATTGGTGCCCTGGGAAGTGACGAAGGGAACCCCAGTCACGACCGTGGTGCCCAAGGGTACGGTGTTTCGGTCCCATCCCATTGAGAAGGAGACGGAGGGATCAAAGTTGCCACCACCCAGTTGCTTAGCACTCGCACCCCCGGACACGCCACCCGCATTGCCTCCGCCTCCGCTGCTACCGGAGCTGACCCCGCCGCCGATGGCGCTGGTAAACAGCGCTTGTGAACTGAATGATCCTGAGAATCCGCGCGCGGCGCCGCCGCCCTGGGTGCGCAGGACGTCCGTCTGCGCGAAACTCAAATTGTACCGGTACACGGCGATGTCCAGGTTGTTCTCGAGCGCCAAGGCAATGGTATCCTGAATCGATAGGTGCAGCTTGCCGTCGCTGGTCAACGAGTGCAAGCGTTCGGAGTTGATCATCTTGGGCTCAGGCACCATGGGGCTGAAATAGGGTTGCCAAACCGACGGAAACCAATGTGTGCTAGTGAAATCCGGAGCGAAGGTCTGGGCTGGAGTAGTGCCTGCATCAGGTTTCTCGCCCTGCCCATAAAGGTATGTCCCGAACCCAAAAGTACTTGCCACGATCAGTAAGGCAATAAAGCGTTGACGGTAAGGATTCATCGAGTGTCCTTCCCCCTACGACAGAGTATCTCCCTAAGCGCCTGCATTATCATGCATTACGTATTACTTGGACGCAAAGTTTCATGAAACGTCAGCCGCCCGGAGCCCATATTTACAGTTGCCAGTCGTGCGCGCGCTGCCGTTTTCGAGGGCGGCATGCGCACAGGCTCCTTGAAATGCCAACCATCCTCGCGCTGACTTGATATCCGCAGGCGCCGGTCAGGTTCGTCTTCCCGTGGGCCGGTGCCCAGGGAATACCAAAGCTGAATGACCGGCGCACTCAGAGCGCGGTAGGGAAGTTTACCACCCACCTGCTGGGCAGACAACCTCCAGAGCGTCTTGTTGGCCACAGTCGACTCTGAAGTGCTCCTCAGGTGCCGCCCAATTCCACTCCCTTTGCAAGCACTTTGCGTGCCTCGTTAGTGGCCAAGTTTCTCCAATTCTCACAACGAGTTACGCTTGCTCCGCCCGCCGTGGTGGCGTTCCAGTGTCCGCTTTTGGGATTCCGCGCTTCGAGAGCGAACACCCGACGGCGACTTCCGATTGCCTTTCTGCTGCCCACCGGTATACCTTAACAACCGGTTCTGCCCTGCCGGGCGACTGGCGACGCCGTGCGCAACATTCGACTCACTCTTGCCTATGACGGAACGGACTTTCACGGCTGGCAGCGCCAGCCCGCCGCTCCCACCGTCCAGGGCTGCCTGGAGGATGCCATCCAAAGGCTTACGGGCGCCTCCGCGCCGGTGTGCGGCTCGGGGCGAACCGACGCTGGCGTGCATGCCCTGCATCAGGTGGCCAATTTCCACACCGCTTCCTCAATTCCCTGCCCGAACCTCGTCACGGCGCTCAATGACTTGCTTCCGCCCTCGGTGCGTGTCAAAGCGGCCGAAGAGGCGGTCCCGACCTTTCACGCACGCTATGCGGTGCGATCGAAGACTTACCGGTACCGGATTTTGCAGACGCCGGTTTGCTCGCCGTTCGTGGGGCGGTTTGTTTACCACCATCCCTACCCGCTGGATGGGGGGCGGATGGCGCAGGCGGCGCGACTCCTCGAAGGTGAACATGATTTCACTTCTTTCGCCGCGAGAGATGGCCAAAACGACGAAGACACGAAATCCATGGTGCGGGTCATCTTTCGGTCGCGGCTTCTCTGGCGGCCCCGGACCCTCCTGCTGGTGTACGAGGTGACGGGCAACGGTTTTCTCCACCACATGGTTCGCAACATCGTGGGCACACTGCTGGAGGTCGGCAGGGGAAAACTCGCGCCGCGTGACATGCTGCGCATCCTCGCCGCGCGCGACCGTACTCAAGCCGGCCCCACGGCGCCCGCCCAAGGCCTCTGTCTGATGAAGGTGGACTATGCCTGACTCGGGTGCCAGGGCCCTCACCCACGCGCAACTTGGAATTCTGGAGGGGCTTCGAGTAGAATATCTTGGCATCGAGTCCTTGGCCGCCTCTAAGAGGGGCGGGCTTTCGGCCGCGAGGGGCAAGTCAAGAATCCAGTGTTTCACGGGAGAACTTTGCGGTGAGCACTACAGCCTTGAAAATCAAAGAAAAGAAACCCGGCCAGCGGGCGTGTGACGAGAAAGACGCCAAGGGCGAATTGTGTTGCGGGCACCTCAAGCGCTGGTATTACTACCACCCGCTGCAACTCACCGTCAGCGAGGAAGAAGCCCGAGCGGTCGAGGAGTTCGGCAAGGACGCCGAGGTCTATCGCTGCGAACGCTGCCATACCCTCTATCGCCCGGTTTCAACCGATCGCTCCACCGCGGGCCAGAAGTTTCAACTTCGTCCAGTAACCCTCTGGGGCGATTTTCAGGGCAAGAACCCCAAGTAGCTCGGCGCGCCTGTCGGCCCGCGGCCCCATCGGCCGGGGAATTCCGCAGCCCCACATGAATTCCACGAGCGATCTTATCTACGACTGGAATCGGGTGGACGGTCCGGAGTGGACGTCCAACGTCGCGCCCAAGCTTGACGATGAGACCCTGCGCGACGGCCTGCAATCGCCTTCCGTGCTGGATCCTCCCATCGACAAGAAAATCCGCATCCTCCACTTGATGGAAGCGCTGGGGATTGATTCCGTCAACCTGGGCCTGCCCGGGGCGGGGCCGCGGGCCGCAGAACACGTCCTGCGGCTGGCCCGTGAAATCTCGAGCTCCCGGCTGCGCATCCGCCCCAACTGCGCGGCGCGCACGGTCGCCTCTGACATCCGCCCTATTGCCGACGTGGTCGAAGCCAGCGGTGTCGAAATCGAAGTCGCCACGTTTCTCGGCTCGAGCCCTATCCGCCAGTACGCCGAGGACTGGACGCTGGATTTCCTGCTGCACTCGACCGAGCAGGCCGTCAAATACGTGGTGAGTCTTGGCCTGCCTTCCATGTACGTCACCGAAGACACCACGCGCGCTCGCCCCGAGGTCATCAAGAAACTTTACTCGACGGCCATCGCCTGCGGCGCGCGCGCCATCGTCGTCTGCGACACCGTCGGCCACGCCACCCCGCGCGGGACGCAGGCGCTCATCCGCTTTGTGCGCGAAGAAGTTGTGAAGCCCTCGGGCGCCGCCGTTCGCATTGACTGGCACGGCCATTCCGACCGCGGCCTGGGCGTCGCCAATGCGCTCGCGGCGCTGGCCGCCGGCGCCGACCAGGTGCATGGCGCCGCGCTGGGCATCGGTGAACGCGTGGGTAACACACCCCTGGACCAACTGCTGGTCAATTTGAAACTGCTGGGCGCGATCGACCGCGACCTGACCAGGCTGAAGGAATACTGCGAGGTGGTCTCGGAAGCGGTCGGTGTGCCCATTCCGCCCAACTACCCGGTGGTGGGTTCGGATGCGTTTCGTACCGCCACGGGCGTCCACGCGGCCGCGGTCATTAAGGCCTTCAAGAAGCAGGATGTGGAACTGGCTAACCGGGTCTATTCCGGCGTGCCTTCCCATTGGTTTGGATTGGAACAAAAGATTGAGATCGGTCCCTTAAGCGGCAAGTCCAACGTGATTCATTGGCTGGAAAGGCGGGGAATTCCCGCCCGCCCCGAACTGGTGGAGAAAATCTTCACCTACGCCAAGCATGCGGACCGCCTGTTGACTGATGACGAAATTATGGAACTTTGCGGCCAGCCCGCCCCCTGAGCCGCGCCCCGAGTCGGGTTCCTCCCCGTTCGCCGCCTGCAGAATCCATCCTGCACCGCAACGCGTCCCATGGGCAAGGAGCAGCTTGTCTTGAACCAGCGCACCAAAGCGGAAATTCTCCTGGTGGTCAGCAGCTTCATCTGGGGAGCGACCTTTGTAATCGTCAAGGGTGCGCTTGCTGATGCCTCCCCCTTCCCTTTTCTCGCGGTCCGTTTCACCCTGGCGGGCCTGCTGATGTGGCTGGTCATGGGGCGTGGCCGCATCGATCGCCAAGCGCTCCTGCCCAGCCTGCTGCTGGGAATCCTTCTCTTCGCCGGCTACGCCTTCCAAACCTGGGGCCTCACTTCCACCACACCTTCGAAGAGCGCCTTCATCACCGGCTTCAGCGTCATCCTGGTTCCCTTCATTGCGCTTATGCACGGCTACCGGATGCGCGCCGCGAACCTGGGCGGAGCGGGGCTCGGCCTCGCGGGACTCTACTTTCTGGTGCTTCCCACCGGGTGGGGGACCGTCAATCGTGGTGACGTTCTCACCCTGTTCTGCGCCCTTTCCTTCGCGGTTCACATCGTGCTGGTCGGCGTTTACACCCGCCGCATTTCATTCCTGCATCTCGCCCCGGCGCAAGTCCTGGTGGTGGGTATCCTCTCGACCGTGGCCCTTCCCGTCGGCCCCACCTGGGTGCTGCACTGGACCAGCCATCTCATTTTCGCCGTGGTCGTGACCGCGGTCCTCGCCACGGGCGTTGCTTTCGGGATCCAAGTCTGGGCCCAACAGTATACGCCGCCGGCCCATACCGCACTGATTTTCGCCCTCGAGCCGGTCTTTGCCGCGCTCACTTCGCGAATAGTGACCGGAGAGCATCTGGGAGGAAAAGTGCTGCTCGGTTCTGTCCTCATCCTGGCGGGCATGGTGGTTTCGGAAATGTGGGGTGGCGCGGCCCCCGCGCCGGTCGAGGGATAGAGGTCTTCAGTATAAGCGGCAGCCACATGGACCCCCGCCGGCGCGGGGGTGACGACGCAAGGGGCCGCAGCTTTCCGCCTGTGCCGTCATTCCCGCGCCAGCGGGAATCCGCCTTGGTCGCCAGGCATATAAGGCAGTGCTGCTTGATCTTCCTGGAACTTCGTGCAAGTATCGGCCGTAACTCCTGATGAAAGCGCATCTCACTTTCCTATGAGGTTGATGAAAAAACCCTGGGCCGTGTCATTCTGAGCCCTTCGCTGTCATCCTGAGCGAAGCGAAGGATCTCGGTATTTCGCTCAGGGTAAACTGCGCGAAGAATCCCGGTATTTATGGAATCAAGCAAATACAGAGATCCTTCCTTCGTTTCACTCAGGACCGCCTGCGGCTCCTCAGGATGACACTTCGACGAGTTTTTCATCAACCTGCTAAAGGATTCAACATGCTTCGTGCCATGAAGATGTTTGTTCCAGGCTTTCTGATTATCCTCAGTCTTGGAGTGCAGGCGCGGCCCGACTCCCAGCCCGCCATGTTCCGCGGCGGGCCGGAGCGCACGGGTGTCTATCCCGGCTCAGGCCTTACCGATTTCGCAGGAGTGCAATGGAAGTTCAAAACCCGCGGCCACGTGTTTTCCTCGCCGGCCGTTTACGCGGGCGTCGTGTATGTGGGCAGCGACGACCGCAACCTTTACGCGCTCGACGCCGCCACGGGAACCGAGAAATGGCATTTCGAAACCAAAGCCGGGGCAATCAATTCCAGCCCCGCGGTCTCGTCCGAGGCTGTTTACTTTCTGAGCGGCGACGGCAGCTTCTACGCGCTCGACCCGCAAACCGGCAAGCAGCTCTGGAAGTTCGAAACCGCAGGCGAACGCCGCTTCGAGGCCAAGGGCCTGCACGGTGTCACCCCGCACCAGCAGACGATTCCCGACTCCTGGGATTTCTATCTCTCCTCGCCGGCGCTCTCGAACGGCGGGGTGTACTTCGGCTGCGGCGACGGCAACGTTTACGCGCTCGAGGCCAAGACGGGGCGGCTGAAGTGGAAATTTTACACGCACGGGGTGGTGCATGCCTCCCCGGCCATTGCCGCGGGGATTGTCTATATCGGTAGTTGGGACAGCTACCTCTACGCCCTCGACGCGGAAACCGGCCAGGAGAAATGGAAGTTCAAGACGGGTGAGGACCCGCAGATCTTCAATCAGGTCGGCATTCAGTCCTCCCCGGTCGTCGCCGATGGCACGGTTTACTTCGGCTGCCGCGACTCGCACCTCTATGCCGTGGACGCCCAGACCGGGCAGCAGAAGTGGAATTTTCCCACCCAGGGTTCGTGGGTGATTGTGTCTCCGGTAGTTCGCAACGGGGTCACCTACTTCGCCACCTCCGACAGCGCGCTCTTTCACGCCGTCGATGCCGCGACGGGTAAGGAGCGCTTCACGCTTCCCACCGGGTTGTTCGTCTTCTCCTCGCCCGCCGTCGCCGGTGACATGGCCTACTTCGGCGTCTTTGATGGCAAGTTGCTCGCCATCGACCTCAAGGCCGGCAAGCCACGCTGGGAATTCCAGACGGACAGCAGCAAGGCAAACCTGCCCGCGTTTTTGCTTCCGGACGGCAAGCCGGACTATGCCAGAATCTTCGTCTCCGACTTCTGGGAAGACATGGTCCTGGCCGTGCACAAACTCTTCGCACTCGGGGCAATTGTCTCTTCGCCTTCGATTGTGGATGGCGTCCTCTACGTGGGCAGCACCGACGGCTACGTGTATGCCTTGCAGCTTCGCGGCGCGCGCTGAGGCGCGGCGAAAGGGAGAGCTGGCTGGGCAGGTACGGGGACGCGCCGCCCATGAGGTCCTGCCCGCCTTGCAGCTTGAGAGTCTGTGTGACAACTCGGGGAGGGGGCTGCTTTTCGTAGCGGCGCCCTTCAGGGCGGCATCATAGATTCAAAGACTTGCCCGCCTAAAGGCGGCCTCTACGAGAGCCGGGTCTGAGTTGTCACGCAGCCTCTTGAGGCCCAAACTCCACTCGGCTTGTGACCCCACCGTGCGAAATGCTACACTGCGCTTCGCATCCGTTTTCGCAGTCAGCAGGTACATTCCAGTTCGCCCGCAAAGGAGCCCGGTACTCGGCCTGAGCTTGCGCCGGGCGCACTGGGAGCCCTTAACCTCCGCGGCTACGGCGGAGATGAGGAATTCTATAGGAGCGAGGGGGCACAGCATGAGCAGCTATAGTTACGAGGTTTCCCATTTTCCCACAACCGCGCGGGCGCAGGCCCGTTCTCGGAAGCTTGCGAGGCTGGCGGTGGCCGCGGGCCTGAGCCTCCTGCTGCTGAGCATTCCAGCGTGCACCCAGGATCGGCGCATCGCCGCGGATGTCGAACGGGTCGATAAGATTGCCGTCGAGGGCCCCTTCCAGCCCAACTGGGAGTCGCTTGAGAAATACCAGGCGCCGGAGTGGTACCAGGACGCCAAGTTCGGAATCTTCCTGCACTGGGGGGTGTACTCCGTGCCGGCTTTCGACAATGAGTGGTACCCCCGCGACATGTACCTCCTGGATAATCCCGTTTACAAACATCACCTGGAAACCTATGGCCCCCCCGCGAAGTTCGGCTACAAGGATTTCATCCCGCTCTTCCGCGCCGAGAAATTCAATGCGGACGAGTGGGCGGAGCTGTTCCGCCGGGCGGGCGCCCGCTACGTCATGCCCGTGGCCGAGCACCATGACGGTTTTGCCATGTACGACCTGAGCTTCAGCGATTGGACGGCCGTGAAGATGGGACCCAAGCGCGACGTGGTGGGCGAACTCGAACGCGCCGTGCGCAAGCAGGGATTGCATTTCGGGGCCTCGTCGCATCGCGCCGAGCACTGGTGGTTCATGAATGGAGGCAAGACCTTTGATTCCGACGTCCGCGACCCGCGCTACGCCGATTTCTACGGTCCCGCGCAGTCCGATAAGACCCAGCCGGATAAGGCCCACCTGGATAATTGGCTGGCGCGAACCTCCGAGATCGTCGAGAAGTACCAGCCGGAAGTCCTCTGGTTCGACTGGTGGATCGAACAACCGGTCTTCCAGCCCTACCTCCAGCGGCTGGCCGCCTACTACTACAACCGGGGCGCGGAATGGAAACGCGGTGTGGCCATCAACTACAAGCTCAAAACGTTTCCCGAGCGCGCGGCGGTGCTCGACATTGAGCGCGGGCAACTGGAAGGGATCCGTCCCCTGTTCTGGCAAACCGACACCTCCATCAGCGTCAAGTCGTGGGGGTACATCGAGGGCGACGAGTTTCGCGCCCCGGCTTCGCTCATCGGAGAGTTGGTCGATATCGTCAGCAAGAATGGCTGCCTGCTGTTGAACGTGGGGCCGAAAGCGGATGGCACCATCCCGGCGGAAGCGCAGAAAATTCTGCTGGCGATGGGCCGCTGGCTGGATGTGAACGGTGAAGCGATTTACGGGACGCGGCCGTGGAAGATTTACGGAGAAGGGCCAACCCAGGCGAACACCGGCCAGTTTGCTGACGCCGCGACCAAACCGTATACGGCGCAGGACGTCCGTTTTACCGCCAAGGGCGGCACGCTCTACGCTATCGCGCTGGCGTGGCCGGAAAGCGGCAAGCTCACGATTAAATCGCTGGGGACGGGTTCGCCGCACACCCGGCAAGAGATTCGCAGCGTCAGCCTGCTGGGATCGCCGGCGGAACTTCGCTGGACCCGCACTCGCGAGGGATTGACCGTGCAGCTTCCCGCGCAGAAGCCCGGCGATTATGCCTTCGCGTTCAAGATAGCACCGGTGGATGCAGCCACGGCCAGCAAGTAGGGGGAAGGAGCAGGTGTAGCGCGGACCTGTTCTGTAGGTCCGCGGCTCGTCACCTATGGGCAAGGAAAAGCCGCGGACCTACAGAACAGGTCCGCGCTACCCTTCTATTCCACTATTCCCCGGACCCATACAGCTCTTCAGCCCCCTACTTCGCCATCAAGTCCAGGACGGCGCTGGTCATGGCCTTCACGCCCGTCCGAATCGCCGGTTCCGGCACGGGAGCCCACAAACTGGAATGCAGGCCCGGCAGAGGGGTTCCGGTGCGCCGGCTCTCCTCGAGCTTGCCGGGATCGACGGCGCCCAGCGAAAACTGACAGATGGGGATTTGGCGGTTCTCGAGGCCAAAGCGGCAGAAATCCTCGCTGGCCATGACGGGTGGCATCTCGACCGCGTTCTCGCGGCCCAGTACCTTTTCAAAGACCCGCGCCAAGCGTTCCGTCAAGCGCGGATCGTTATAGGTCGCAGGAGTGTATTCCGTATCGCTGGCTTTCACGATGGGCGCGCGCGATTCCGGAATGCCATCGGTGGCCGCGATGCCTTTGGCCATGCGGTCAAGCGAGCGCAGGATGCGCTGGCGCACTTCTTCCTTGTACGTCCGCAGGGTGAGCTGCAAATGCACTTCATCGGGAATGATGTTGTAGCGGGTGCCCCCGTGAATCGAGCCGACCGTGACCACGGCAGGATCGAAGGGGGAATCCTCGCGGCTGACAATAGTCTGCAACGCCAGAACAAATTGGGCTGCCGCGACCACGGGGTCCTTGGCCGCTTGCGGAGCTGACCCGTGCCCGCCGATCCCGCGCATGATGACATCCACGGAGGTCGAGCTCGCCAGCGCGTAGCCCGGGGTGTACCCGACCTTGCCGGCCTCGAGCGCCCCGGTGTCGTGCAGCGCTAAGGCATAATCCGGGCGCGGGAAGCGCGTGTAAAGCCCGTCGTCGAGCATCGCCTGCGCGCCCGAGACCGCTTCCTCCGCAGGCTGCCCGACCATCAGCAGCGTGCCGCGCCATTGGTCCCTGAGTTCCACCAGCATTTTCGCCGTCCCCAGCAGCGCCGTGATGTGGAGGTCGTGCCCGCAAGCGTGCATCACACCCACCTCGCGCCCCGCATCGTCCTGGGCGCGGACTTTACTCGCGTAAGGCAGTCCGGTTTTCTCCTCCACGGGAAGGCCATCGAGCTCAGTGCGAACCAGGACGGTGGGGCCGTCGCCATTTTTCAGCAAGGCCACGACGCCGTAACCGGTCCACTCCGCGTGCTCGTACTTGCCCACGTGTTCCGTGACGCTGAAACCCAGGGCGCGAAGTTGGCCGGCCAGGAGGGCCGAGGTCTTCTCCTCGTGGTGGGAAAGCTCGGGCGCGGCGTGCAGCGCCTTGTAGGTGGATAGCCACGACGGCAGCTCGCGGTCGATCAGCCCGTCGAGTTTCCCTGGCTGGCTGCGCGCGGCAGGAACGATCCAGAGTGAAAAGAACAGCACCTGGCAGAAAATGGCGGCTCGACGGCTCACAGTGTCCTCCCCAGTTAAGGCGTGATTCCCCGACAGACACCCCGCCCCTGCGGAAGAAGCACCGGCAGCGGAGGCCAAGCCAGTATTGCGGAAATCGACGGCCCAAGGCAAGGGGAAGTAGGGCCGCGGGACGGTTTAACAGGCTGCGGGAAAACCGCCAAAGCTGTCATCCTGAGGAGGCGCAGGCGGTCCTGAGTGAAACGAAGGAAGGACCTCTGCATTTGCCTGATTCTACAAATGCAGGGGTTCTTCGCGCAGTTTATCCTGAGCGCAGCGAACGGACTCAGAATGACACCGCCTACGAGTTTTTCCGCAGCCTGTTTAAGCCCCTGAAGCTTCAGGGCCTAAAGGCCCCCTTCGAAGCTCTGGTTATTGTCGGACTTAAAGGTCCGACCCCCTTTCTGAAATTCACTCCGCCTTATTGGGACACTACCACTTCGTGGAGCAGCGCCCACGAAACCTGCCGGGTGTTGTATAATCATGGATTGTGCGCTCATCGTGGCAGCGCCTGATCGAGGGGAGAGGTGGAAATGCGTAAAGCTGGTCAGCGGGTTCTGCCCGCGGTGGTGGTGGCGTTAACGCTCGGCATCGGCATTCTCATCGGCACGGTGGTTTCACATGGGGTGCGCGCGGCCAAGAGCTCTCCGGTGGCGGCGGATGCGAAACTCCTGCCCATGCCTTCTCCCGCCGAGATGTCCAACTCCTTCGCGGCCATCGCCGATAAGATTGCGGACACGGTCGTCAACATAAACGCCGAGACCACCGTGCGCGTCAGTCGCCGCCGCTTCCACTCGCCCGAGGATTCACCCTTCAACGACTTCTTCGATCGCTTCTTTCAGGGCAACCCCGATTCCCCCGGCGGCGGGGGCAATGAATTCAGCCGGCAGAGCCTGGGTTCCGGGGTCATCCTCGACAAGAACGGGTACATCCTAACCAATTATCACGTGATTACCCAGAACGGGGAGGACAAGCCTGTCGACCGCATCGATGTGCAGTTGCACGGCGACGACGTCAGCAAGTTCAGGGCGAAGATCATCGGTTCTGACCGCTGGACGGATCTGGCCGTGATCAAGATCGAAGCGGGCAAGCCGTTGCACGCCGCCGAGCTCGGCGACTCCGACGGGATGCGCGTGGGGGATTGGGTGCTGGCGGTGGGTAGTCCCTTCGGCCTCGACTCCACGGTGACCGCAGGCATTGTCAGCGCCAAGGGGCGCGATATCGAAGGCGGAACCCAGGGCCAGTTCAAGCGCTTTATTCAGACCGACGCCGCCATCAACCCCGGCAACAGCGGCGGGCCGCTCGTCAACCTGGCGGCACAGGTGATCGGCATCAATACCGCCATTGCCACGCGCCGGGGAAGTTACGATGGGGTAGGTTTTGCGATCCCATCCAATACTGCCCGCAAGGTTTACAATGCCCTGATTACCAGTGGCTCCATGAAGCGCGGGGCCATCGGCGTACAATTCCAGGCGCAGGCCAGCCCTGCCTTGTTGCGCAGCTTTGGCACGGACCACGGTATCGTTATTGACAGCGTCCAGGCCGGTACGCCTGCCGAACGCGCCGGGCTGAAACGGGGGGACGTGATCCTGGGCGTAAACGGCCAGCCGGTCCGCAGCGGTGACGAACTGGTGTCCATTGTCTCAGACACGGAGGTCGGCAAGAAGCTGCGGTTGGAATACCTCCGCGACGGCAAGCGTGCCACCACGGAAGTAGAGGTCGCGGACCGCAACCAGATCATCGGTGAAAACCGCACGGGCGAGGAGGAAGAAGGCGGCGAGCAAGCCGGCCCGGAGGGCGGCGGCATTCTCGGCCTCGCCGTCAAGAACCTCACCCGCGACCAGGCAGAGGAAATTGCGAGCCAACTTCACCTCGACACTAAACAGGGCGTCCTGGTGTCGGATATTCAGGTGAGCGGGTTTGCTTCCGACCTGGGCGTGGCCCGCGGCGATGTGATTCTCGCCATCAACCGCCACCCGATTTCTTCCGTTGACGACTATAACAAGTTGCAGGCCCAGTTGAAGTCCGGCACAGATGTGGTCTTGCTGATTGCCCGGCGCAGTGGTCCACGCAGCTTCACAACCCTCTTCCTGGCAGACCGCCTGCCGTAGCGGGGAGGAAGGACCGGTTTGAGTTTTGGCCATCGCAAATCCGGCAGCCTCTGGCTGGCGCTCCTGGCGGGTGTTTGCCTGGCGGCCGCCTCCCCGTCCGCCGAGCAACCGTCACCCACAGAAGCCACGAAGACAACCGCCCCTCAAAAGTCCGCAAGCACAGCACTGCCCGGCCCGGAGCAGCCCGCTACGAAAAACAGCGTGGCAAAATCCAAAACCCAATACACCGCCGCGAAGAAGGGCACAAGCCACGCGGCTGCGAAGTCCGCAACGAAGAAACGAGCAAGCCCAGCCCCGGCTACGGCCTCCGCGCGGAAGCCGGTAACCCACTCGACCGGCGCTGCCACGCATCAGGCCGCTGCTGTCCACAAAACGGGGACACGGAAGAAACCGGCCCGCACTCTCACAGGCCGGCAGCGCTTGGCGCGTCTCCACCTGGAGCCGGACCGGGTGCAGGAAATTCAGCAGGCTCTGGTCCGCGAGGGCTACCTCCAGGGAGATGCGAATGGCCGCTGGGACGACCGCACGCGAGCCGCCATGCTGCGCTACCAGACGGATCACGGCTTCTCCGCCACCGGTCTGCCGGACGCCAAATCAATCATGAAACTCGGCCTGGGGCCTCACCCGTTGCCGCTCGAACTCGATCCTGACCTGGCGCGCGCCCGTGGTCCGGATGCCGCCAAGGGCAATCCTCCCGCTGAACCCCTCGCACCACCAGCTTCCGGGGAAGAAACAACACCACGAGATAAGTAAACCCCGCGGCAGGTGGAAGATTCGCGCTAAGCTTTCTCACCCAGATGCAGGGCCGCAACCCCACCGGCAAAATTCACATAGCGCACGTTGCGGAAACCCGCAGTTCGCATCTTCTCGGCTAACGCTTCTTGGTCGGGAAACAACGAGACGGAATCGGGTAAGTACCGGTAAGGGCCGGCGACGCCTGAAACCCAGGCGCCGAGGCGCGGCAAGACGCGGCGAAAGTAGAATCGAAAAATCGGGCCGAACACCGGCCAGTGAACTCGCGAAAACTCCAGGATGGCAAGACAGCCGCCGTTCTTAAGAACCCGGCGCATCTCCGCAAGACCACGGTCGTAGTTGGCGAGATTGCGAAAACCAAAAGCCAGGGTGGCGGCATCGAGCGAGTCATCGCGGAAGGGCAGGCGCAGAGCATCCGCTGCCAGGAAGCGGGCCCGTGCTCCACACCTCGCGGACTTGCGGCGGGCGAGTGTCAACATGGGAGGACAGAAATCCACGCCCACCACCCAACCTGCAGATTGCCGGCTCAGGCAGAGCGTGAGATCGCCCGTGCCACAACAGAAATCCGCCACGCATGACCCGGGTCGCCGCAGAATTTCCCGCAAGGCACGGGCGGTAGCGCGGCGCCAGGCAAGATCAAAACCCAGGGAAAGAACGTGGTTCAGAAGGTCATAGCGCGGGGCGACAGCCGCAAACATAGTGCGCACCGCGGCGCCCGCCGCAACTTCATCGCCAGCCGAAGCTATGGGGCTTCCCTGGGCGGGCGCCCGCGCCGGGTCACTCATGCCACGCTCCGCGCTGAACGTCCGAAAAGGCCGAGGCCACCGCAGTGTCGGGCACATCCGGGGTGACCCGGACTTTGCCGATGCGTTCCGGCAAGACCCAGTGGATCTTTCCTCCCACGGCTTTCTTGTCGCGGGGGAGGAACCCCAGGACTTTTTCCACGCTGAGGTTGCGAATGGGGGGCAAAGGACCCGCTTGCCGCACCAAGCCTGCGATGCGTTTGCCCTCAGCAGGATCAAGGAGGCCGACCAGTTCCGCCAGCCGGGTTACGAGGAGCAAACCCCAGCCCACCGCCTCGCCGTGCAGAAAACGTCGATAGCCCGTGACCTCCTCCAGGGCGTGCCCGTAAGTGTGCCCCAGGTTGAGCACCCGCCGGAGCCCCGCTTCATGCTCGTCGCGGCTCACCACGTCGACTTTCACCTGCGCGGCGCGGGCCACGATGGCCTCCAGGCGGGTCGTCTGGTTCGGACGAAGCGCGGCAAGTTCCGTTCCGAGATGCTGGAAAAATGCCGGCCCCGAAAGGATCGCGTGCTTGACAACCTCGAATAAACCCGATTTAAGGGCGCGTAGGGGGAGCGATGCCAGCACCGCCGGCTCCGCAGCCACCAGGCTGGGCGGACAAAATGTCCCCACCAGGTTTTTCATGGCGCGAACATTCACCGCGGTCTTCCCGCCAATCGCGCTGTCCACCTGAGCCAGCAACGTGGTGGGGACCTGGACGTAATCGATGCCGCGCATGTAGGTCGAGGCCACGAACCCGCTGAGGTCGCCGACCACCCCTCCGCCGAACGCCACGAGCAACGAGCCCCGATCCGCGCCCCGTTCCGAGAGTTCCGACGCCACGCGCCCGGCCATGGCGAGGCTCTTGGAGCCCTCTCCCGCAGGCACTAAAAGGGGACGCACCGAACGCCACCCGGCATCCCGAGCCAACTTGCTCCCCCAACGCTTCCACAGGCCCGGCTCCGTGAGCACAAAGATTGAGGTGTACCCCTCGAGACGGCGGAGCGTGCGCCACGCGCCCCGGCCCACAATGACGTCATATTCACCTGTACTCGATTTCACTCGCAGTCGCCTCATAACTCTCCAATGCAAAATGGGGTGCTGGGACAACTTCCTACTCATACCACGCGGCCCGGAGAGCGGCAACCTAAGAAACGGCTTGACGCAGCTCAAGTCCCTACCCTCGGAATCGTCGGGTAACAGTTGCGGAGCCGCGACGCGAAAGCTATGATGGAACCATCCATGGTGACGCGAAAAGATTCCAAGGTCGACTATATTATCCTCGGCGGTGGAATCGCCGGGATGCGGGCGGCGATCGAACTGGCGCGCGGCGGGCACGTCCTGGTTCTTACGAAGGACGAGCTGTATGAATCCAGCACCGAGTACGCCCAGGGGGGTATAGCGGCGGCGCTGAGCGAGGACGATGAGGTCAGGCTCCACCTGCACGACACGCTTCTTGCCGGCGACGGACTCTGCCGCGAGGAAGCTGTGCGCGTGCTCGTGGAAGAAGGGCCGGGGCAGATCCACCAGCTCATCGAGTGGGGCATGCGCTTCGACCGCAACGGGACGAAGCTGGCCTTCACGCGCGAGGGCGCACACAGCCGCTCGCGGGTGCTGCATGCCCATGGAGATTCGACCGGCAGTGAAATCCTGCGGGCCCTGATGGCCAAGGCGAAGTCGCTTCCCTCGATTCAATTGTATCCTCGCGCTTTTGCAACCGAACTACTGGCTGAGGATGGCGCCGTCTTGGGAGTCACTTACCTGGACGAAAAAACTTCGACGCCGAAATGCACCCGCGCCGGCTCCGTACTGCTGGCCACGGGCGGGCTGGGGCATGTCTACAAGGAAACCACCAACCCCTCCGTAGCCTGTGGCGACGGCGTGGCCATGGCCTACCGCGCCGGCGCCCTAATCAGCGACATGGAGTTTGTGCAGTTTCATCCCACCGCGTTGTTTGCCCAGGGAGCGCCGCGCTTCCTGCTTTCGGAAGCGCTGCGGGGTGAGGGCGCTCATCTGCGCAACATTTTGCTCGAACGCTTTATGCCGCGCTACCATGAGGCTGCCGAGCTTGCGCCGCGCGACGTTGTGGCGCGCGCCATCATCCTCGAGATGCACAAGACCCGCAGTGAGTTTGTCTATCTCGACCTGACGAGTCTCGAGGCTGAGCATGTGAAGAAACGCTTCCCCCGCATCTACACGACTTGCCTGAACCACAATATCGACATCACGGCGGACCTCGTTCCCATTCGTCCGGCCGCGCACTACTCCATGGGCGGGGTGGTGACCGATCTCCAGGGCGCAACCTCGCTCACCCAGCTTTTCGCTGCCGGGGAAGTCGCCGCCACCGGCGTCCATGGCGCCAACCGGCTGGCCAGCAATTCGCTCCTGGAAGGATTGGTGTTCGGCGCCCGCGCCGCTGCGGCCATGCTGGAGAAACACGTGCCAAAAGGATTCCCGTCACCCCCCGGAGAGGCCCACAAAGCCGGCCCGCATCCCAGCCCAACCGCAGCTCCCTCTGAACCCTCCCTCGCGGACGATTACCAGAAGGCGGTCGAGGAAGCGCGCGCCATCCTGTGGGACAAAGTCGGAATCATCCGCAACGGCAAGCACCTTTCCGAGGCGGTCAAACGGCTGGCGGAAATCCACCTGCCAGACCCGCATCCTCCCACCCGGCGAGCTCACGAGTCCTGTAATATCCTGGCCGTCGCCCGCCTGATTGCCCGCTGCGCCCTCGCCCGCGAGGAAAGCCGGGGGGCGCACTACCGCTCCGACTTTCCCCTGAAGAACGAAGCAAAGCCCCCCAAGCACTCCTACGTATCCAAGGGAATTCCCATCTTTTTCGAGTGAAAGGCTGAAGGATCGGCCCGCCCCCTCACCCAACTCCAAGAGGCTCGCCCAGGACCATTCACAGGCTGCGGAAGAACTCGTAGGCGCTGTCATTCTGAGCGAAGCGAAGAACCTCTGCATTTGAGTTTTGAGGCAAATACAGAGATCCTTCCTTCGTTTCACTCAGGACCGGCTTCGCCTCCTCAGGATGACAGTGTGAACGGTTTTTCCGCAGCCTGATTCAGGCATTCTCTTTCCGCCCCGCCCGGAGCGACGCCAGAATGGAGGTTCCCAGGATGACGAGAATCCCCAGCAGTGCAATACCCGTGGGCACGCGCACCCAATAGGCCAGGAGCATCTTGGCCCCAATAAAGATCAAGATCATCGCCAACCCGCGGTGCAGATAACGGAATCGAGTGATGGCCCGGGCCAGCAGAAAATACAAAGACCGCAGACCCAGGATAGCGAGAATGTTGGAGGAATAAATAATGAAGGCATTCTGCGTGACCGCGAAGATGGCGGGGATGGAATCGACGGCGAAAGCGATGTCCACAACTTCGATCATGATCAGAACCAGGAAAAGCGGGGTTGCCAGGAGCCTGCCGTCAGATCGTGTGAAGAAGTGCCCGCCTTCATCATGGTCAGAAATGGGGAATAACTTCCGTGCCAGGCGAAGGGCCGCACTCCGCCCGGGATCATATTTCCTCTCCTTCGAAAGCAGTAGTCGCACGCCCGTGAACAAAAGGAAGGCCGCAAACACGTAAAGCACCGCATGGGAATGCCGCACTAGCTCGGTCCCGGCCAGGATGAAGCTCCCGCGCATGATCATCGCCCCGAGCACACCCCAGAAAAGGACCCGATGCTGGTACTCGGCGAGCACGCCCATGCTCCCGAATATCACGGCGAAAATGAAGATGTTGTCGGCGGAGAGCGATTTCTCCAGCAGGTAGCTGGTGAAGAACTGCAAAGCACTCTCCGGGCCGTACCAGAGGAAAATGCCCAGATTGAACACCAGCGAGAGAGCCACCCAGAACGCGCTCCACCAGCCGGCTTCACGGGAGGTGACGAGGTGCGGCCGTCGATTGAAAACCCCGAGGTCCAACGCCAGCAGCGCGAGAACGAAAACGTTGAAGAGTAACCAGGGCAAAAATCCGTTCATCATTTCTCGTCCCGTAATGGGAGCGGGCGATTGGTCAGGAGGGAATGCTACTTCACGTGCGCGGACTTCTCAACCTCGGCGAGGGTTACCAGCACCACGCGGCCGACAATCGTCAAGCTCAGGGGACTGCAATGGTCGGGGATGTCCTTATCCGAATGCCAATAACTATTTTGAGGCCCGTAGTCCAGGTCAATCAGATCTGCCGCGGCAACCCCGGCGTTCACGAACGGAATGTGATCGTCCTCGACAGCCATCGGCGTGTCTGGAAAGTATTTCGCGTATCCCAGGCGGCGGGCGACGCTGAAGACAGTATCCATCAACCAAGACGTAGAACTGTACTCGCGATGGATATCCAGGTCGGCATCTCCGATCATGTCCACCAGCAGCATGGCCTGGATGCGCGCCAAGTCCCCACTCGAAGCGAGCTTCTGCACAAGGTGGCGGCTGCCGTAAAGGCTGTCGGTGGCGGTCCACTCCTGCACGGCCTCTTCCCCATCAAAGAAAACCAGCCAGACGGTGAGAGCATTCTTGCGCCCGCCCAAAACGCGTGCCAACTCCAGCAGTAGCGCCGCACTGGAGCCACCGTCATTTGCGCCGACAAAACGAAAGCCCTCGTAGCGCTTCGTGTCGTAATGGCCGGCCACCATCACCACTTTGGAAAGCGCGCCCGGGAACTTGGCAATGAGGTTGGTCATGGGCAGGCTACCGGCAGGGGTCGAGGCGGTGAAGGTATCCTCTTCGACTTGCGCTCCCGCCTGCTTGAGCTGCTGGACGATCCAGCGTCGCGACTCCGCGAGAGCCGGCGAACCCGCCGGCCGGGGGCCAAAGGCCACCAGGCGTTTCAAATCCTCAAACGCGCGGGCGCCGTTGAAGGCCAGGCTCTCCGCGGCCCAGAGCCTCCCCGTCGTCGCGAGCCCTACCACGGCAGTAATCAGGCACAGGACCTGTTTCCCACTACGCCTGTAGCTCACGCTTCTGCTTCCGTCTCTTGCGGAAATAAACCAGCCAGGAAAGTCCAATGCTAAAGATGTAGAGCCCCACCATCGGAATCCAGAACATGAACAGGGTTGTCCAATCGGGGGTAGGGGCAATGGCGGCCGCCACGACGGCGGTAATCAGGATGGCATAACGAATATTGCGAATGAGGAATCGCGGTGTGACGATGCCAAAGATCGAGAGAAGCAGGATGATGACGGGGAGTTCAAACACCAAGCCGACGCCCACAATGATCGTCAGCGCGAGGTTCCAGTATTCGTTGATGCTGATCATCGGCTGGAATTGCTTGCCGAACACCACCAGAAATCGCAGCGCGGCCGGGAAGGCCATCTTGTAAGCAAAGAGGCCCCCGGACATGAATAGACTGCTGGTGAGAATCACAAAGGGCCACACGTAACGCTTCTCATGTCGATACAATCCCGGAGATATAAACAGCCATACCTGCCACAGGATGAAAGGTGAAGAAAGAAAAAGCCCCGCCACAATCGAGAGTTTGATGTAGAGATTGAAGGGATCGGTGGGATTGGTGTAAACGAGCTTATCCGCCATGTGCAGCGCGTGCAGCGTGTCGGTAAGCGGACGCGCCAGATACCCGTAAATCTTGTCGGAGAAGTAGAAACAAATTCCGAACCCCACCACGATCGCCAGCACAGACCGAATCAGGCGTTGGCGCAGTTCCTCGAGGTGCTCGAGGAACGACATCTGCTTGCCACTGAGCGGCTCTTCCTCAGGATTGGGGTCCGGGTTCTTCGGGGGTGGGTTCTGGGTCGTGGTGGCCATACGTGGGGGTTGAATTGGGCGCGCTGTCCTGGTAGCGGTCCAAATTCTTGATTTCCTCTTCCAGCGAATTCTTCAGTTCATTTGACGCGCGGCGCAACTCTCCCAAACCCTTGCCCAGTGTCCGAGCGATTTCGGGAAGCTTCTTGGGACCGAAAAGGAGAAAGGCAATGAATAAAATGAATCCGATTTCGAAAAACCCGCCGCTAAACAATTTCAGCCTCTCTTGGGATGATAGGGGAGCCCCGTAAGGTTGTCAAGGTATACGCACAGGCACGCTCCGTCGGGCTAACCCGGATTTCTCACCACGGGATTGGAAGGGCGGGGCTAAACAGGCTGCGGATAAACGCCCCGATGCTGTCATCCTGAGCGTTGACAGCCTTTCGGCTGCCCATGATGGGCAGAAACTCGACAAGGAGAACCAATGCCCCTTGCTGTCATCCTGAGCGAAGCGAAGGATCTGCATGGGTTTTCAGTAACAAAGACAAATGCAGATCCTTCGTCCCGAAAGAACCGGGACTCAGGATGACAGTGTCGCGATGGTGAATCGAATTGACTTACGCGTCGAGTTTCTGCAGAGCGAAGCGAAGGACCCCTCACACTGTCATCCTGAGGAGGCGAAGCCGGTCCTGAGTGAAACGAAGGAAGGACCTCTGTATTTGGTTGAAAATTCAAATACAGGGGTCCTTCGCTTCGCTCAGGATGACAGCATCGGGGCGTTTATCCGCAGCCTGTTTAGCCCCCCCCCTTCCGCCAACCCCCCAATGCGTTCAAGCGTGGTGAGAAATCCGCGCCAAGATCCCTCTGCTCACTGCATCGAACCCTCGGCCCACATTCGGCATCACACCCAAGGGGGTGGGGGTTCGCGTGGCTTCTCGGCCTCGCTGCCCCATGTTATACTTAGTCAGCAGGGTGAGGAGCTGCAAACAGATGAAACAAGCACGCCGGGCGGTCTGGTTTATCTTGTCCACGATTCTTCTGGGCGCGCTCCTGGGGGGGATCTACGGGCGGCGGGTTGAGGCCACGACGGGAAGTGATGACAGCGATGTCAAAGCCAGTTTGAACGAATTCACCCGCGTCCTCGATGTGGTCGAAAAGAATTACGCTGACCCCGTTGACCCCGACCAGGCCATTTACGGTTCGGCCACCAGCAATGTGGGCGCGATTCCTGGCGCGCTCCGCACCCTTGACCCGCATTCGAATTTCTTCGACCCGCGTGCCTTCGAGAAGCTGCGTGAAGACCAGGAAGGTAAGTACTACGGCGTGGGCATGTCGATCATAGCCCGTCCCGGCAAGATGGGCAAGCTCGTGACCGTGGTCCTGGCGCCTATACCCGGGTCACCTGCCTTCCGCGCCGGCTTGCGCCCGGGCGACATTGTGGCCAAGGTGGATGGCAAACCCACCGAGGGCTTGGGCACCGAGCAAGTGGCCACCATGCTTAAGGGTCCCAAGGGTACGCAAGTTCATGTCACGATCAGCCGCGAGGGATATGATCAAGCGCTGGAATTCGACATCACTCGCGATGAGATTTCTCAGCGGAGTGTGGATGACACATTCCTCATTCGGCCCGGCATTGGCTATATGCGCCTCAGCAAATTCAACGAGAATACTAACGACGAGCTCAGCGAGGCGCTGAAAAAGCTCAATGAAAAGAACCTGCAAGGGCTGGTTCTTGACCTGCGGGGCAATCCCGGCGGGTTGCTGCAAGAGGCCGTGGAAGTCTCCGACCACTTCCTGGAGAAAGGCCAGCTTATCGTTTACCACTACGGAAGGCATTCCCAGGAGAAACGCTATTCCGCCATGAAGGGCGATGATGGCAATGAATACGCCATCGTCGTCCTCATTAACCGGATGTCGGCAAGCGCCGCAGAAATCGTCACCGGGGCGCTGCAGGACCATGACCGGGCATTGGTGATGGGCGAGCCGAGCTTCGGCAAAGGCCTGGTCCAGACCGTGTATCCCCTGAGTGAACACACCGGACTGGCGCTAACCACAGCGCGCTATTACACGCCCAGCGGACGATTGATCCAGCGCGAATACACCAACGTTTCTCTCTACGACTATTACTATCACCCGGAGCACACCTCGAAAAACCATGCCGAGGTCCGCCTCACCGACGGCGGCCGGGAAGTTTACGGGGGAGGCGGGATTACGCCGGACGTGCCCGTTCCAGACCCCACCTTGACGCCAGCCCAGGAAATGCTGCTCCAGCATAGCGCGTTCTTTAACTTCGGCAAATACTATCTGGGAACCCACAAGACCATCCCCAAGGACTTCCAGGTAAATGACGATGTTCTGGATGAATTCAAGCAGTTCCTGGCCAAGGAGAAGATCACGTTCTCCGACCACGACCTGAAAGATAACCTCGAATTCGTCAAGACTCGCATCCGCTTCCAACTCGTGGAGTCGATCTTCGGCGAGAACGAGGCCAATAAGATCGGCATCGAGAACGATCCGCTTGTGCTGAAAGCCCTGGAGGATATGCCGCAGGCCAAGGAGCTCCTGGCAAAGGCCAAGCGCTATATCGCGAGTAAGCAACAGAAATAGCGAGCGCCGGTGCGCCGAGGTCTGGGTCCGAATTTCTCACCACGCTGGAACGCATTGGGGCGCTGCCGGAAGGGCGGGGCTTTACAGGCTGCGGAAAACCTGGTAGGCGCTGTCATTCTGAGCATGGATAGCCGAAGGGCGGCTATCGGTGATGTCAGAAACGGGTGTTCTGTGGCAAGCTGGAGGAGTCGAGGCTCGGCAAGCTACGACCGAAGGGTAGGTTTTTCGTGCCCCGCAGGGGCACAAGATAGTAGCCGGGGGCAACGCCCCCGGAAAGCGCCACGCTCGTTCCCCGACCCTGAAGGGGTCGCATTGCCCTGGGCCGCGGGAGGCATGACCGGCGTGATGCCACCCGGATTCGACCCTTGCAGGGTCGGAGTTGGTTGGGGGGACGTTTTCCGGGGGCGTTGCCCCCGGCTACTGTATCGATCCCCTGCGGGGATCAAGGATGGACCGTGCCGAGGAGGTTCTGGGGCGCAAAAGGCAGGTAAAAAGCCTTCCCGCCCGCTCGGCCTAACTTGTTCAATTGAAGTGAGTAATTCATCGAGTTTCTGGAGAGCGAAGCGAAGAACCTCTGCATTTGCTTGAAAATTCAAATACAGGGGTCCTTCGCTTCGCTCAGGATGACAGCATCGGAGCGTTTTCCCGCAGCCTCTAAAGCCCCGCCCTTCCAATTCCCTGGTGAGAAATCCGGGTTAGTCCGGGTTCGGCCGACTCCAGGATGAAGTGGCTTAGCGGCCCCGCAGCTTGCCCAGCAGAAACTTCACAAGTGAGAGTCCACCGGTAAGGGGAAGAAGCAGTACCTGCCGCCACACCGCGGTGCGTGCCCTGGTATGCTCACGCTGAGCACCGATTTCACTCTGGGCGCGAAAAACCAGCATCGCTGCATATTTGGCAAAATCGACTCCGCATTTCTCGCAACTGCCGCCCTGCGATTGCACGTGTTTGCACGCCGGACAGATGTACTGCAGTGGCGCGTGGCAGCGCACGCAGTATGGAACCGTCTCCGCATTCTCCTGCTTACACTTGGGGCATTGCATGCAGACCTCGCGCCCAGTTCACCGGGTCAAGCTGCGTCCTAGCAGGGCGCCCCGTGGGCTCGCAACCTTGGATTATACAAGCAAGGAGAAGGCAATGAGGGATTTTGGTGGACGCGAAGGGATTCGAACCCTCGACCTCAGCGTTGCGAACGCCGCGCTCTCCCAACTGAGCTACGCGCCCATACTATGAATGACCTTCTGGAAATATAACATGACCAGCGCGAACCCGCCAACCTTCCTGACCGCCGTCATTCTGAGGGAGCGCCGCGACCAGAGAATCCCGGCAGGGCGAGATCCTTCGCTTCGCTCAGGATGACAGCGAAGGACTCAGGATGACAGCAAAGGGCTCAGCATGACAACGCGAACGCAGTGGCGGGATTAGGGCACTACCCTCAGTAGCGACTCTGCAAAATCCAAGGCTTCCTCCAGTTGGTCCTCGCGCAATCCACCACCTTGGGCGAAATCATGCGCCCCGCCGCCTTTGCCTCCGAATTTCGCCAGGGTTTGCTTCAGGAGTTCGGCCAAATTCGGCTTTCCGCCTGGTGACTGCGCGAAGAACAAGCCCGCGGGTTTGCCCCTGACGCCAAGCAAGGCGATCGCGGAAGGGTGCTTGGCCACGGCGTGGGCCAGCATCTTGGCCTTCTTCCCATCTTCCGCGGCGAAAAGGCGTCGAACCACGCGCGACCCGTTCCTTTCCGGCGCACTCCGCCACAACTCGAGGGCTTCAAGCTCCACCAAATCCTCCAGCAATTTGTTGCGCAACCGTTCCGCGTCCCGCAGTTCCTGCGCCTGCTTGGCAATCAGTTCCGGGACATTCTCCAGCCCGGTTGAGAATTGGCGCGCCGCTTCAGTGAGGATCGCGAAGTCCCGCCGAGCCCGGCGCAGAGCGCGGCCCCCGCACACGAAGGCGACGCGTGTCAGGCCCTTCGAGGTGTCCACCCTTCGGATACTGATCAGCCCGATGGCGCCCGTCTGGATGACATGCGTCCCCCCGCAGGCGGAAAGGTCGAATCCCTCGACCTCCACCACCCGGATGTCGCCCTCACGAAAGGCCGGTTTACGCAAATCCATCTGATTCGCTTCCGCTGAGGGTCGGAAGGAAATCTGCACGGGCCGGTTTTCGAAGACGATTTCATTCGCCAGCTCCTCAGTTTCTTCGATTTGCTTTGCGCCCACACGGTCAGAATCAAGATCAATCGTAGAGGTCTCTGTGCCCAGGTGGAAGGAGACGGTCTTATACCCTCCCGCCTTTTCAAAGGCGGCGGAGAGCACGTGCTGCCCTGTGTGCTGCTGCATATGGTCAAATCGCCGGCGCCAGTCGATGATCCCTTGCACAACCTCAGTCGAGGGACTCTCGGTGAGCACGTGCGCAACTTCCTCGCCCTCCTCCACGACGTCAAGCACTGCGATACCTGCCAGCGTCCCCTGGTCAGCGGGCTGACCACCCGATTCCGGATAGAACGCGGTGCGGTCCAGAAAAACGCGTACGCCTCCCGCCTCAGAGCTTGTCCTGATCACGCGCGCCTGGAATTCCCGCAAATAACAGTCCGCGTAGTAAAGCCGTTCGGTGATTGCCATGAAAGTCTAATTGCCCCGCTCCGAGGCCAGCGTCTCAAGCGCCTCAAAGTACTTATACCCGGTCGCCGTCAGGAAAAGCACAACCGATTCATGTCCGGCGAGGAAGCCGTCCGCCAGCAGCTTCTTCAGCCCGGCCAGGGTTGCTCCGCCTTCCGGCGAGGTGAGGATCCCTTCGGTCTCGGCAATCTCGCGCACGGCGGCCAACATCTCGCCATCGGAGACCGCCAGCGCGGCGCCTCGGCTCTGGCGGAGGGCGCGCAGGATCAGGAAATCCCCGATCGCCGCCGGCACGCGCAAGCCGGAAGCAAGCGTCTGCGGATTCACCCACTCGGCCGCTTGTTCGGACTCACCCGCAAAGGCGCGCACCATCGGAGCGCAACCTTGCGCCTGGACAGCGAACATGCGCGGCCGACGCTCGGCGATCCATCCCAGTTCCTGCATCTCGCCAAAAGCCTTCCACATGCCGATCAGTCCGGTGCCGCCGCCCGTGGGATAAATCATGGCGTCCGGCAAGCGGCCGCCCAGTTGCTCGAAGACCTCATACGCCATGGTCTTCTTCCCTTCGAGGCGATAGGGTTCGCGCAGCGTCGAGACATCGAACCAGTCTCCACCCTTCAGTCGCTCGCGCATCACCCGTCCACAATCCTTGATGCTACCGGAGACCAGGGTGACCTTCGCGCCGTGCAGCGTGCATTCCAGACGAATGACCAGCGGCGTGTCTTCCGGCATGAAAATTGCGGCTTCCATCCCTGCTTTGGCCGCGTAAGCCGCCAGCGCTCCACCAGCGTTCCCTGCCGAGGGAACTGCCAGACGCCGGATTCCAAGTTCCTGCGCCACGCTCACCGCCACCGCCATGCCGCGCGCTTTGAAGGAGCCCGTGGGATTCTGCGCTTCGTCTTTGAGGTACAGATTGGGCAGCCCGAGCTTGTCCCCCAGGCGGCGGGCGTGCAGAAGCGGGGTAAAGCCCTCGCCGAGCGAAACGATCGAAGCGTCCTGCGTGACCGGGAGAACTTCGCGATATCGCCACAAGTCCCGCGCGCGAGATTGCAGTTGTCGCGGTTCGAGTTTCGGCGAAGCCCGGCGCAGGTCGTAGCGCGCCAGGAGAGGCGAGCCGCAGTCGCATAGGTTATGGGTTTGCCCCGCTGCGAAATGCTTGCCGCAGCGCGCACACTCCAGGTGAGTCAAGGATGACATAAGTGTGGGAGTCTAACAAAGCCGCCGGAAGGGGGTCAATCGCAGATTCCGGACCGCAGATGCCAGAAGGGCGTGGATTCCGGCGGGCGGAGTGGATACTCCGTGCTAGAATTGTGCATTCCATGTCGATTCGCCTTATTGCCCTGGATCTTGACGGCACGCTCATCAATAGTCGCTGGGAAATCTCGGAGGTGGACCGCCGCGCCCTGCTGGCAGCCTCCGAGCGGGGAATCCATATTGTCGTGGTCACGGGACGCCGCCCCCTGGCCGCTGCGCCGTACGTCGCGAAAATTCCCTGCCCCGTTACGATCATCACCTCCAACGGCGCGCTGATCAGAACGACCTCCGGCGAAGTTGTTTACCAGGATTTT
Organism: uncultured Acidobacteriota bacterium; assembly: GCA_963722555.1. GTDB lineage: Bacteria > Acidobacteriota > Terriglobia > UBA7540 > UBA7540 > Bog-366. The sequence goes on along the minus strand of CAVRNQ010000007.1, from coordinate 1,914,041 downwards.
CTACCCCGCGCAGTTGCCCACCAGGTTCTGGATATCGCACACGAGTACCGGCCCTATACGGTGGCCATCTTTCACGTGCCGGGCCGCGGGCAGGTCATCATGCAAGACAACGCCATCCCGGAGGGCCCGCTCGGATGGTATGTGAAAACCAGCTCGGATCAACTGCTACAAGTGCCGGACCTGAAAGCTGCGGTCGAATCGGACCCCGTGCAGGTCATGATTGGGGGCCCGCTGGCGCGGATCGAACCCGCGGAGGCTTTGCTCCGGGATTCAGAGGCCGGCCCCTTCGTGAACCTCACCTGGACGAAGTACCCGGAGCGCAACATCGCGTTGTTCGACATCATGAATCGCGGCTGCTCAAAGGGACGCGCCCTGAAGTTCTGGGCCACGCGACTCGGCATACCTCCCGGCGAAATCATGGCCATCGGCGACAACTTCAATGACCGGGAGATGCTGGAGTTCGCCGGTCTGCCAGTGCTGATGGGAAACCACATCGCGGGACTCGCCCGGTCAGGGTGGGCGATTACTTCCTCCTGCGAAGACAGCGGTGTGGCGAGTGCGATCGAGACGTACGTGCTGAACGATTGAGGTGGGCGACTGCCCGGCGAGGCGGTGGCGGGGTTCGCTTCAGTGTTGGTCGATAATCTCCGTGCCGGACGGGGGCGAGAACTGAAAGAGCGACCGCGGCAGGGGCGGGTTCCGGTCGATATGGTCAAAGCGAAACTCCAGCCGGCTGTGATCCGGTAAATCCACCACGAGCCCCCGCACGTCGAACTGCGCGCCCAATTCCATCAGCACGTCCTGGTAGTCTTCCGCATACTCGTTCTTCGGATAGGCGCGCAGCACTCGATTCGCGGGATCGTGACTCACTTGGTCTGCAAACTCAAAGCGCGCGAACACCCGCCGCAAATCCAAGCGCGTGAGCAGCAATCGGAACGGCACCCGGATATCCTCACTGGACTTGACCGGGGAGCGCGTGAGTTGCTTTTCGGCGGGAATGTACAGCAGCAGGTGCTTCCCGTCGGATAGAAAGAGCTTCTGGCTGGGGCGCTGATAGTCCCAGCGCATCAGCCCCCCGCGCGCGAAATAAACGACCCCGGACTCGACACGCGTCCTTCCCCCCAGGACGTAAGTCTCGGTGAACTCCGCCCGGAGGCTTCGCACGTCGTGATAGCTCGATTCAAACTCCCGCACGTATCCGTCCACCAGGGTGGGTGGCACAGCCGGCTTCTGCGCCTGAGCCACCAAACCGCATGAGCATGCCAGGACCAGGACGAATAAGTCTCTGCCGCCGGAGTGCCGGCGTTCATTTGTTGGATGGGTTGACATAGGATGAGTTTGACTTGAGCCGCTCGAAGGCACTCCGCGCCTCCGGGTTGAGCGGGTCAAGGCGCAGGCCCGCCTGGTAATGCGCCAGAGCCTCCCCCTCGCGGCCCGTGAATGCCAGGATGGCGGCCAATCCAAAATGCGCGTGGCTGTCGGCGTCATCCAGGGCGAGGGCTTGCCGATAGGCTTGCTCCGCCACGTCCCGTCGCCCCAAACGCACGTTGGTATCACCGATCCCATCGTAGGCCGTGCTGTTGGCGATGCTGGCCACTGAGGCGTGGAACTGCTCCTCAGCCTCTCGCCAACGACCGCTGATGAAATAGAAGTGTCCCAGTTCGTTGCGTGCCTGGACGCTCAAGGGTGCCAGGGCCGCCGCCGCCCGCAACTGCAGCTCGGCCTCAGGGGTCTTGCCGGTCTCCTCATCAATCCGCCCGAGGTTCAGGTGGGCGTCGGTAAAGTTCGGGCGTAGCCGCATGGAACGCTGGAAGCAGTCCGCCGCATCGCCATACTGTTTCTTGCGCGCATAGACGAGCCCCAGGTTGTTGAGCAGCAGGGCGCTGTGGGGAGAGGTTGGGAGCGCCGCCCGCCACTCGCGCTCCGCCGCGTCAGGCTGCATATGGTTCCAGTAGACCGCGCCCAGGTTGATTCGCAGGCTGGCGGCTTCCGGCTCTGCCGCCAGAGTTACGCGATAGTAAGTAACCTCATCCCTCCAATCGCGATTGCGGGTGACGATGCGGACCGCGGCCAGTACGCCGACCACGCCCAGCGCTATGCCGAGCGCCGCGCCCCAAGCAGGCTTACGACCGGCAGCCTGCGCCCGGATTCGCAGTATGCCCCACGCTGCCACCCAGCAGAATCCCACGGAGGGAAGATAAAGATACCTTTCCGTGAATACGTTGGGGCCAAGCCAGCGCGAATTCAGAACCGGAGCGAGAGTCAGGAAGAACCAGACGAAGCCAAAAGAAATCAGGCGGGAGCGCTTCCATAGAGCCCGAAAGGCGACCACGCACAAGCCCAGCGCTGCAGCTCCCGCCAGGACCCGCGGGTCCACGAGCGACACGCTCTTGTGGAAAGCGTAATAGGCGCTCAGGTGAACCGGCCAGAGCACCTTCCACAAATACTCTCCAGACAAAGCGAAGCCGGAGAGAATGGCTTCATACCATGAGACGTGGAGGGTAAGAAGCACCGGGGCAAAAGCTCCAAAGAAACGGATCCGAAATAGCACGTAGGCAACGACCAGCAACCATAAAACGCCGTAACGAGCCAGTTTCTGGCGCGGCGTAGTCGATTCGCGGTCGTCACGATAGAAGTGCTCATAAACCGTCGCCACGAGCGGCAAAGTCACCGCGGCCTCTTTGGAGAGCAGCGCCAACACGAAACTGCCTGCCATGCCCAGTTGCGCCAGCTCGGAACGTGTGCCGTGGGGTTTCGCGCTACCCAGAAAAAACCAGAAGGCGGCCAAATAGAACAAAGCCAACTCTAAATCCGTCACCGCCGACACCCAGGCCACGGATTCGGTATGAATGGGGTGCAGCGCAAACGCTGCCGCCGCCCCAAAGCCCAGCCACAGATTCTGGAATAGTTGCTTCGTCAACCCGAACAGAAGACACACCATGAGGACGTGCAACAGCAGGTTGGCCAGATGGAATCCATAGGGGAGAAGCCCGAACAGTTTGTAACAGAGCAGAAAACCCAGGATGCTGATCGGCCGATAGTAGTTCGTGGCTCCTCGTGCACCGAGGTGTGCCAGGATTCGCGTGCTGAAGATATCACCGAGATGCCCGAAGCTGCGGATATAGGGGTTGGTTAGAACTTCATTGTTATCGTCATAGACGAATCCGTTTTGGAGGGAGTTGATGTAGGGGACAACGGCCAGCAGGAGAAGCAGGGCAATCAGCCCGGCAGGCGGGACGGTTCTCTGCCCTCCGGGGCGCTCGCCAGATTCCGCCGGGGCCGGGGGAGCGCCCGGAGATAGTCCAGTCATTGCTCCTCCTCCACTTTTTCGCCGGCTGCCACCGCGCGGGATTTGGGCAGCCAGGGTAGTAGGCGCTCCGTCCAGCTTGCTGGAAGGGGCAACGGCACAGGGATTTCGCCAAAACGGCGGAAGAGCCAGTTCGCGAGCAGGAAAGAAAGGGGGCCAAGGATCAAGCCCGCCAAGACATCAATCAGGTAATGATAGCGAAGATAGACCGTGGAAAACCAAAGGCTGAGGATGAGCGGGGACAAAATCCAGAACAGTCTCTTGGAGTTTCGGTAGGCGTAAAGCCAGACGAGGAAGGAGATCGCCACATGCAGGCTAGGGAAAACATCCCGGCGGATGCGTGCGAAGTCCATGAAATCCACTTCGCGATTGAATACTCCCAGGGATTGGCGCAGCGGAACTGTGTACTGATTACGAAAAGTGTACATGGGGCCGATGGCGGGGACGAGCAGATACCCCAGCAAGCCCAGGAACGAAACCACCATGAGGCCACACATCATTTCGCGAAAGCGGGCCCGGTCGCGGCAAAGATAGAGAAAGCAGGCGACGAGCGGTATGTTCAGGAGGTGGAAGAAGTAGGCAAGGTCCATGGACGCCGTGAGCCACGGGGAGACGATGCGCTGCAGAACCAGGCTGGCTTGAAAACCGAAAAGCCGCTGATCGAGCGCGATCAGCGCCGGGTCGCGATCCGTCGTCACGAGCAGCAGGGTTGCATCACCCCAAAGGGAGTAATACATCAGCAGGATCACGAGAAAGGGAAACCAATCCCGGACGATTTCCCAATAGGGCCGGACGAAATCTAACGGCCCTTGACTGGAGACCGCACGTTCAGTCTTCCCAGCCACAAAGTAATGCACGAGTTCCTTCGCCAATAACAGTGCGGCAGCCGGAATGATAATGAGGACATCGGCAGGATTGAGGTTTTGCCGCTCCAGCCCGCGGAAAAGGATTCTCAAGAGGAGGTTGAGCAGGAAGAAAGCAAGTGCGACCACATCTTCCAGGCGGAGGGGAAGCGCGAGGCGGTATCTACTGGTCATAGAGCCCCCTCAGCGCTTCGAACCTTTGCCGGACCAGAGCCGGGAAAGGGAATTTCGCCGTCTCGTCAATTACCGCCAGGGCCCGTTGCCGCTGCCCGTCTAGATAATAGGCGCGGGCAAGACCCTCCACAGCAGCTTGATGATTTGGGAAAAGCTGCAGGACAGCCAGATAACTCTTTTCCGCGTCGGAATACTTCTTCTGCGCAGTTTCCGCAAGACCCTGCATGATGTAGGGCGCAGCGTAGGAAGGGTTCTGACGAATCAAGCGTGTGGTCGTCTGAAGAACCTGATCGTACTGGCCAAGCAGGAAGGAGCAGAGGGCGAACTGGTACTCGTCCACCTCGTCCGGGCTGCCGCCGCTCAGCTTCCGGACCGCCGGTTCGTCATCCCGCGCGGACTGGAACTGATGCAACCGCATCTTGCATTGCATCAAAGGTCTCCAATAATGCAGGTCGCCCGGACGCAACGTAACGGCTCGTAGCGCGTTTCCGTAAGCCTTTACCAGCTCTCCCCGGCCCAGGTTACTGTAACAGGTCCACATGTAAACCTCTGCCGCGACGTCGTTGCCGGCAGTCCACGCTCCCGCTGTGGCTAATCCCAGGACAAGCGCATAGAGAGCGGGCGCGATCCAAACGCGCCGCGACCGGAGGTTGGCGATTGCCTGAGCAGAGAAAAGGCCCAGGAAAGCCAACCCGAGAATCTTGACAGCTTCCCAAAAGATGAAGCGGATGACTTCCACGCCAACTTCCCCCGTCCTCCGGACATTCCTTCCTTGTCGCAAGTCTGAGGAGGCTGCGGGAAAACGCTTCACATTGTCATCCTGAGGAGGCGAAGCCGACGAAGGACCTCTGTATTTGCTTGAAAATTCAACTGCAGAGGTCCTTCGCTTCGCTCAGGATGACAGCGCGGAAGAGTTTTTCCGTAGCCTCTAAGGGCGGCCGCCGTGACCTACTCGTTCGCTTCCACCATCCCCAGACATTCCCTATTGCAGAAGCCCGGAGTCGATCCTGCTCTTCGGCCCCAGGCTCGCCCGGCCATTCGGCCCGAGGGTGAAAGGCTCACCCGAAGGGTCAAGGGGAATGTCCCGCAAATAACCCGTCGCCATCAGGTTGCGCAGGGAGAGGGGTTCCCGGCCTTCCCTTTGCCGGTAAAGGGCCAGCAAGCCGTCGAGCTTGTTCAACGCCTCTTGCGCATCGAGGGCCGCCAAATGCAACTCCGCACTGTGCCGCATGGATTCGTTCTCGCCCGTGCGCGCCATCTCTGACCAAAGGAGGCGCGAAGTTTGAATCGCGCCGCCTTGCGCTGCCACGGAGGCGGCGAGAGCCCGCATCCACGGCAGCGCACCGGGCCGCTCGCTGCCGAGGCGAAAAGCTTCGGCCGCATGCGCGTAGTCCTTCAAATCCCAATAGTAGATAAACCCCAGGTCTTCCCACAATCGCCAATAGCCTGGGTTGGCGACGATTCCGCGCTCGAGCAAGTGGATGGCCTGGTCGGGCCTCCCCGCGCCTTCCGGCGGCTTACCGGCCAGGAAGAGAGAACCGAAGCGGTAGGCAATCAACAAGTGAGGATCGAGGTCCGTGGTCACGCTGAGCAGGGTTCCAAGCAGCGGGAAGTCCCGGGAGTGCGCCAGACGCCGCCGCCCGTAATACTGCACCGCGCGGGTCCAGTAGATGGCCGCCAGGAGTCCCGAGTATCCTCCACTCCAGCGACGCAGCGTCACTCCCGAGGGGAAAAAGAGGATTTCCTCCCGCCGACCCTCGTCCCCCTCCCGTTGCTGATCAATACTCCGCTGGAGCGGGATTAAGCTCAGCAGGGCGCTGACCACCACCAGCGAACATATCGGCCGCGTGAGGCCTTTCCACCCAGTCTTGACCCAGGGGAGTATCATCGGAATTCCCGTTCCTCGAAGATCAGGATAGATCCTGAAACTAGAACGGCGATATAGAGGATCGCATAACATGTATTCGCGGCGATGAGTAAGCCGGAAATTCTCACCCCATGCGCCGCTGGCGTGATGACATTGAAATTGCTGAAGTTTGGCAGCAGGTAGTACAAGGCGGCAGTCACCTTTTCGAGCCAGGGGCTCCCGCTCTCCTGTCCAAACCGGCGCATGTCGCCGGAGAGGTTTCCGATCACCAACAGGCATAACGTGAAGACGGCCGAAAGTATCGGAGTGGAAAGGCACGAGAAGAAGATCGCCACTCCTACGATGATGGCGAATTGCAGCAGGATAAAGTAAACCGCCAGCAGCAGGGAAAGATCGTTCAGGGTCAGGCCCCCCTTCTGAAAAGCCAGCGCGAGATAGAAGCCTGCCGTCATGATGGCCGTGTTGACCAGAAGGGTGAGCAGCAGTCCGGCGTACTTGCCCAGGATGAACTCGGCACGTGAAACGGGCTTGGAAAGAATGTTGTAGATCGTCCGGCGCTCAATCTCCTTGGAAACCAGCCCGATGCCAATGAAGATCGCCATCAGGAAGCCAAAAAACGAGATCGCGGCGAGCCCGAAGTTCACCAGGATGATCCTCTCTACCCCCACCGAAATGCTGCCCAGAAGAATGGCGGCGGCGATCATCAGGAAGGCAAAGACAATCAGATTGTAGAGGACACGCTCCCGCACAGATTCCTTGAAGGCCCCGAGCGCAATGATCGCGATACGTCCCATCAAGCCATACCTATCGATTCCCTGTGCCGGCCGTCGCCGCCGGCTCCCTGGTCTCCGCCGGCGAAACCTGCGCCAGGAAGTAGTCCTCCAACGACATCTTCACAGGATTCAGCGAAATAATCCTCGCTTTGTGGCGCAGCGCCGCTTCCAGGACCTGGGGGATGCTGGTCTCGCCGCGGATTCCCAGCCGAACCCGCTCCCCCGTCCGAATCAACGAGACTACGCAGGGGCGGATCTCCTCGAGAAATCCCTGGGCAGGGTTGTCGAGGAGCAGCTCGGTGGTCGAAACCCCCAGGCGGAGGATTTCGCGCAGTTCCCCGCAGCCTTGGAGCTTTCCCCGATTCAAGATGGCAACTCGATCGCAAAGGGTTTCCGCATCCGACAGAATATGCGTGGAGAAGAAAACCGTTTTCTTCTCTTCGCGAAGTTGCAGCACCAGGTCGCGCACTTCGCGGCGCCCCAGGGGGTCCAGGCCAGACATCGGCTCATCGAGAAAGACCACTTCCGGGTCATTGATTAATGCCTGTGCAATCCCCAATCTCTGCACCATTCCCTTGGAGAACTTGCGCAGCGGCACATTCTGCGACTCAGCCAGACCCGCTTGCTCCAGGAGCTGATTCACCCGGCGGCGGAGATCGTCCTTCCCGATGCCGAAGAGTCTGCCGGCATGGTTCAGAAACTCCCTTGCCGTCAGGTGGTCATAAAAATAGGGATTCTCAGGAAGGTAGCCTAGGTGTTGATGGACGGCCCTATCGTCAAGTTCCCTGCCCAAGATCCGCGCGGTTCCGGAGGTTGGAAACACGAGGCGGAAAAGAATCTTAAGCGTGGTGGTCTTCCCTGCCCCGTTCGGGCCGAGCAAGCCGAAGACTTCGCCCGTCTCGATGCGCAGATCCAGGGAGTCCAAGGCCCTTTGGGAGCCGGTCTTCCAGAAGCCTGCCTTGTAGTTCTTCGTCAGCCTGAGGGTTTCGATGGCTAACATAGCTGTGGATTGCCCAGCGGAGGGCGGCGTCCGATTCTCGCCGACGAATTCTTCGCCCGCGTCTCACCCGCAAGAACGGTCATTATACCTAACCCAGGTTGAACTCTGGAAAGATTCCAGGTCGGCTCAACCTTGGGTTCGAATGCCGGGAAGAGCCCCCGCGTTGCCGGGGAACGTCTCGCGGCGGCGCCCCTGCATTGCAATATCGTAATTTCTTGTTCTTTTGGCAAACATTTTTCGTCGTGTGTGTGGGGCCGCCCCTTGGGGCGGACTAGGCCGGGGCCCCCCCGCTCGGAGCGGCCGGCCCTACAAGACCCCACGTGATGTTTGGTTGCGGCCAGAGGCCGCGCTAGCGCTTCGCAAGCCCTTCACCGTCATCAGGCAGGGTAGAGAACTTCCACCTCCGAGCTGTCGAACCTGCTCGGTCCACAAAAAAGGGGAGTCTTTCGACTCCCCTTCCGGAATTCTTATCGAGCTCAGGTAGGTCTAGCCAGCGATCGGCGAGTCTGAGGAGGTGGCAGTCGTCGTGTTATTCTGACGAATCACACCCGACTGGTCCGTGAAGTAGTAGTTCGTCCCCGTCGAGTCGCTGATCGGAGTGGCCGTAAACGTGTAATAGTCAGTCCGGCCGGTACTGTCCGGAGGACCGGCCGAGTACGCGAAGGCGTAACCGCTCTTCGAGCCGGCTGCCAGCACACTGTCAATCAGGCCTGCCGCCGTCGAGGTCGGATTCGACCCGGCCACCGGTGGTTGCAAATAAGACATCAAAGAACTAAACCCAACGTTGAACGTCGAGGAATAGGTGATCTCAGCCGTGTTAAGTGTACGAAGTGACCCTACGGCCGAGGCTTGGTTTGCCGCAATCCGCGAGCGCAGCAGGTTCGGGATTGCGATTGCCGCGATAATCAGAATAATCGCGACCACAATCAACAGCTCGATGAGAGAGAAACCCTTTGAACTTTTCCTCATTCAGCCCTCCTTTGGTGCCGTCATGACGATGTAGGGATTTCCAAGAACTTGTCGAGTATAGATGTTGCAACTTGCCCTCCAAGCTCTTCTGTGCCCTTCGTCTATCGCCGATATCGAAATGCTTGTTTTCAGCGAGTTAGCGACAACCTTCCGGCCCTTTGTTCCTTCCGCACTCAGCTTGGGTGGCGGATTGCCGATTTTTGTCGGGCCACATAGACAAAACCTGTTATCTTGACACGTGGGGAGTATCGAGGGCGGTACGGGACGGTGAGAACAACACCTGCGAGGTCAGTCCCTCTCCTTCAGAACCACGGCCGGGGACTACATAGGTGGCGCGGCTTGGCCCAACCCTCCCACTGTCCTCCGCCCACCCCGCCGGCCGACGGTTGTTGTTCTCCGCCAACTGGGTGCAGCACGCGGGGATTGGTCGCCCTCAAGTTATCGGGCGGGAGGCGCTGGAGGTAGACAAAAATCGTTCCCCACTGCGAAAGTTGGGCTAAACTGGCCCCGGTGAGACAGAAGCCGACTCTCTGCGGGAGGTCTGCGACAGCGCTGTGCAGTGGCCGCCATCTCACCGGCCAAGCCGCCCAGACGGCAGCGCTACAGCGACGGTATTCTTGAGAAAGCTGAACGGGTAGAAACGGATGCCTGATGAATTCTCCCCCCAGGCCAGCCCACCCAGGCGCGAGCCGGTGACAGCCGCGAGCCTGCCCCCAGATCGTCCGTCCGCCCCCCAGGACTCTTCTTTCGGGCTGGGTATAGCTATCGTCCTTGCCTTGACGTTCGCGGTTTACAGCCAGACGCTTCGCTACCAGTTTGTCCACGATGACCGCGGCCAGATTGTGGAGAATCCCGCGGTGCACTCCTGGCACGCCGTCCCCAGCTACTTTACCTCCCACGTCTGGGAAGCATTTGACCCGGAAGAGCACGGGAACTATTTCCGCCCGCTTTTCCTGCTGTGGCTGAGAATCAATGACGCGGTGTTCGGGAATTGGGCGGGGGCCTGGCATCTCACCACGATCCTGACCCACCTGCTAACCACCTTCCTGGTGTATCTCCTGGTCTGGCGGGTGGGGATGGGCCGCGAGGTCGCCCTGCTGGCGGCGCTGATTTTCGGCCTGCATCCCGCACACATTGAGGCCATCGCCTGGATTTCCGGTGTGACCGAACCTTTGCTGGGAGTTCTGCTCATTGCCTCATTGCTCTGTTACCTTCAGTCACGGCGAGAGAGCGGACGCGTTCTCAAATGGCAGGTCATTTCCGTGGTGTTCTTCGCTCTCGCTCTGTTGGAGAAGGAGACCGCCGTGATACTCCCCGGTTTTCTTCTTGTCTATGAGTGGATCTATGGGCCGGAGTGGGGACAACCGCTAACCGTGAAGAGAGTCCTCGCGTGGTGTGGGAGAGCAATCCGGAAGACCTGGGCCTACTTCCTTGTGCTACTCCTCTATCTTCCGGCGCGGGTCCACGCTCTGAAAGGGTTCAGCCATATCGTGGCGCCTCTCAGCACCGCGCAATTGCTCTTCACCTGGCCGGCGCTGATTTGGTTCTGGATCCGTCACCTCTTGTGGCCCGTCGGTCTGAGCACCTTCTATAATTTGCCTGCGGTAGTCCATCCGAATCTCAGAAATTTCAGCCTGCCCGCCATCCTGGATGTCGGGGTAGGGATTGTGCTGGTGGCCTGCACCCGACGCTCCCGTGCCCTCGCCTTCTTCGCGACGTGGCTGCTGCTGCCCTTGATCCCGGTTCTCAACCTCCGGGCCTTTGTCGCGGATGATTTCGCCCACGATCGGTACCTCTACCTCCCCTCAATCGGTTTGGCAGTCCTCGCGGCTGTGGCTCTGAGGAAGCTGGGTGGGAACCCGCCACGGTACTTGGGCCTGCCTCGAAGGCAGCTCCTCGCCACGATTTGCCTGGCCGCCGCGCTCGGCTACGGCACCGTTACCGAGGGTTTCTACTTTCAGAACAACCTGCTCTTCTACGCCTATAACCTTACCAAGGCGCCCCAGAATCGCTATGTCGAATTGAACTATGCCACCGTGCTGGGCGAGGACGGAAAGTACGACCCCGCCCTAGCGATCTTCACCGATATGGTGACCCGGTATCCCGACTTCTGGCCGGCCACTTACAATCTTGCCTACACCAACTACAAACTGGGACGCCTGCCGGAAGCGGAACGGTATTTCCTGCGGGCCATCCGCCTCAAACCTCACAAGCCGGATCAGTATCTGTACTTGGGAATGACGCGTTTCAAATTGGGCCGAACGGAAGAGGCCATTGCCGCAGTTCAGCGGGCCATGGCGATTCGCCCCAGCGGGTACGGCTACCACTTCGCACTGGGGGTCATGCTGAAAACGCAGGGAGACTTGAACGGCGCCCTCCGTGAGTTCCAGGTGGAACTGGCCACCAACCCGGGAGCACAGGCCGCAGCGGAGCAAGTAAAGGAGATCAAGAATCAGTTGAAGCCGGATTCTGGAGCTGAGGCCAGGCACCCTTGATTGCCGACCAGGGAAAACGACAGAAGGCAAGCGCTGCGGGGGCGCGCGCGGCGGCGACTCGGGCAGACGTAGGCCAGCCTCCAGGCCAGCGCTGCTCACAAAACACAGCGACTTGGCAGGTGCGGCTGGATCCGGTCAAAACAAAAGGGGAGTCTTTCGACTCCCCCTTTAGGAATTCTTTCCCAACTCCCCTAAGGCTAGCCAGCAATTGGCGAGTCCGAGGAAGTAGCCGTCGTAGTGTTGTTCTGACGAATCACACCCGACTGGTCCGTGAAGTAGTAGTTCGTCCCCGTCGAGTCGCTGATCGGAGTGGCCGTAAACGAGTAATAGTCAGTCCGGCCGGTACTGTCCGGAGGACCGGCCGAGTACGCGAAGGCGTAACCGCTCTTCGAGCCGCCTGCCAGCACACTGTCAATCAGGCCTGCCGCCGTCGAGGTCGGATTCGACCCGGCCACGGGCGGTGCCAGATAAGTCATCAGGGAACTGAACCCGACATTGAAGGTCGAGGAGTAAGTGATTTCGGCGGTGTTCAGAGTGCGCAGTGATCCGACCGCCGAGGCTTGGTTGGCTGCAATGCGCGAGCGCAGCAAGTTTGGAATCGCGATAGCAGCAATAATCAGGATGATCGCAACAACGATCAACAATTCAATCAACGAAAAACCGCTTGAATTCTTCTTCATCCAGTCCTCCCTCCGAGGCTAAACAGAATAACGTACTGATTCCACTTTCAAGACTACTTCATATGCTTGCAACTATCTCACCAATCCGACAACTGTGGACGCTCCACAGAGAATCCATCCCTTGTGTTATCAATGGCATACGAGAAGCAATGAATATGTCTTCTCTAACCTTTTGGATATGCATCATAACTGCCTGTTTTTGTCGAAACTCCCTGACAAATACTGTCACCGAAGATCACGATCGACCCCGACCCGTGTGTTCCCTCTGCATCGGGAGGACTGTGTAGAAACAGTCGGCACAATCCCCTCTCCCGGTCCGGAAGCCCCTTCTTCTCCGTCAGGGATCCGTCATCAACCAACCCAGGAAGGCTTAGATGGGTAAGTGGGTCCAGGGAATCGGCTAGATTCCATGTTTCTTCGCGTAATGGCGAAAGGACCGGTAGGACATATGCAGGAGATCCGCGGCATGCTGGCGAACTCCTCCGGCGGCGCGCAGGGCACCCAAGATGTACTGGCTTTCGACCCGGGAGATGCTGCGCTCAAAATCCAAACCCTCCTTGGGAATCTCCAATAGCGCTTCATTATCGGTCGGAAATGGGGAGGGACCTGCCAGGCGCACAGAATCTGGAAGGTGATGAAGACGGACGGTGGTGTCCTCTTCCGCGCTGAGTGCGACAGCGCGTTCGATGGCATTCTCGAGCTCTCTAACGTTGCCCGGCCACGCGTACGCTTCCAGCGCCGCAAGGGCTGGCGCGTCGAAATCGCGCAGGGCCTTGCTCATCGTGGCAGAGTACTTGCGCAGGAAGTGCCGTGCCAGGGGATCAATATCCTCGCGACGTTCCCGCAAGGGGGGTATATGGACGGGGATAACGCTGACGCGATAATAGAAGTCCTCTCGAAATTTCCCTTCGGACACCAGAGCCATTAGATCGCGGTTGGAACTCGCGATCACCCTCACATCCACAGGGATGTCGGATGTCCCGCCGAGAGGCCGAATCTTCCGTTCCTGCAACACCCGCAACAATTTGACCTGCATGGAGGGCGTGGTCTCCCCGATTTCATCCAGGAAGAGAGTACCTCTGCTAGCGGCCTCAAAGATCCCCTTCTTGTCAGCATAGGCGCCGGTAAAGGCTCCTCGCAAGTAGCCAAACAACTCACTCTCCAAAAGAGTTTCGGGAAAGGCCCCGCAGTTGATTGAAATGAAGGGCTTTTCGCGGCGGTCACTGGCCTCATGGATGGCGCGCGCCACCAACTCCTTTCCGGTCCCGCTTTCACCTGTAATCAGCACGGTGCTGGTAGTCGGGGCGACCGTGCGCACGACTTCCAAGACTGCCTGGGTCTTCTGGCTCTTCCCGATAATGTTCTTGACGGCAAAGACCCGTAACATCTCGCGACGCAGCCGGAGGTTCTCCTCCCGTAGCCCAATCGTCTGCATTTCACGGCCGATGACAATCTTGAGCTCCTCGATCAGCTTATCGCTCTTGATCACGTAGCGGTCGGCTCCGAGGTGCAGCGCCTTGATAGCCGTGTCAACAGTCGGAACGGCCGTGACCAGCAGAAAGACGGAGGTAATTCCGGATTGGCGAACTCGCTCCAATAGTTCGATCCCACTCATACGGGGCATCACGATGTCGGAAATGATGATGTCATAAACCTGCGAGTTGATCTTCTTTAGAGCGGCCTCTCCGCTCGAGACCGTCTCAACCCGGTGATTGTCTTTGCGAAAGGCAATCTCCAGGAGCTGACAGAGTGATTTCTCGTCGTCCACAACCAGGATTCGTGCCATGTTTGGCTCCGCGGCAGAAGACTCGCAGCGCAGATCAACGGGGCGCGCCCGCGGGTTGAACTGCTCCTTTCACGGTGTGTGCCGGTCGAGAAGCTTCCCGGGGCAGTTCGATCACAAACCGTGCCCCCTTCCCGGGCCTGGAATCAACTCGAATGGAGCCCCGATGCCCCTGGATAATCTGGTAAACCAAAGCCAATCCCAACCCTGTCCCCTCACTAAAACCGGATTGGAACGGCTCGAAAAGTTTCTCGAGCTGTGCGGGAGTGAAGCCGATGCCACTATCGCTCAGAACCACGCGGATTTTGTCGCCTGTCTCTTCGGCCTGAGCGTTCAGGATTCCTCCCTCGGGCATCGCCTTAAGAGAGTTGTCGCAAATATTCCAAAAGACCTGTCGGAGCTTATCGGCGTCTGCCCACACCATGACCGCCCGGCGGGGGAACCTGCGCTCGATGCGATATTGCGGGCCAAAGAGCGGATGGTGTGCGACCAGCAGGAGAGTTTCTTCGAGCAGGTTCACGACATCGACGCGACAAAACTCAAAGCGTTGGTCCCGGGAGTAAAGCAGGAAATCCGAAACCAGCTTATTGAGTCGCTCCGATTCACGACTCACAATCGCAATCAACTTCGCCTGATCCTCGTCGAGTTGGCTGATCGATTGCAGGAGCTTCACCGACCCGGCGATCGAGGCGAGAGGATTGCGTATTTCGTGGGCGACGCCTGCCGCCATGCGGCCCAGGGTCGCCATGCGGTCTTGGGTGCGGGACTCCACCTCCCGTCGCTTCTCCTCCGTAAGGTTCTGAAAATTATAAACGTACCCCACCACTCCAACTTCCGGCACGAGCAGGGGAGATGATGATACGCCCAGCGTGCGGCGCTCCTCGCGGGGGTGCCGGTAACTGATCTCCTGGCGGGCGGGAGGGGAAAAGGCTTCCGGGGCGGAGCGCTCCCCCGCGGGCAGGCCGCGGAAGACGGCGTCGATGTGGCTTCCCCGCAGGTCCTCGAGGCGGCGGCCCAGGATCTCCGCCCCGGCGGGGTTCAACTCAATGATCGTCCCGTCGAGGTCCGTGCTCAACAGGCCTTCGCGCATGCTCTGGATAATGTTCTCGTTCTTGGCCTGCAAACTTGCAACCTGGCCGCTCTTATCACGCAACTCCGCCCCGGCTTTGCGCAAGCTTTCCGCCAGGTAGCTCGAAAGGTAAGCTACTGCGAAAAAGCCGAAAAGGCTCGCACTGATTTTCACCTGGAGGGTTCTCAGGTCGACCGGGACGGACGAAGTCGTCGCCAGAAATTGCGCCGCCGGATACTGCCTCACCAATGTGGGGTAGATACTGGGAAGATAGGCAAGCTCGATCAACGCCCCCATGAGCACGAAACTTACGGCCGCCACCATAAACGCCCGGGCGCGGGGAAGAAGAACACTGGCCAGGATGATCGCGACCAGATACAGGGACAGATAATTGCTCTCCAGGTCGCCCGTCACATGCAGAATAGCCGTGATGATGACCAGATCCGAAAAGATCTGAAGATAAGCCTGGAGAAGATAGTCCTGGCTGATCTGATTGTAGATCAGAAAGTAAAGACCCAGGAGGTACCACAGGATGACGGCGACTCCCAAATATCGAATCGAGGAGATATTGGCGGGGTTGGGAGCCAGCTGTCGAATCGCATACTCGATCGCGAAAACGAAGCTGATGATCACAAAGCGGATCTTGATAACCCACGGTAGCCAGTCCTTGATTTCGCCGGTGGAGGTCATAACAGCATCCCGGTCAAGCCCGCCCCTGCGCGGAAGCAATCAGGAACTATGCATGCGGAATACTGAAACAGGCCGCACTGGAATTCCCCGGTTAGGGGGCTTCTTGATTCATAGTCCATGATTCGGTCGAGCCCTTCCTGTCTGTCGAGCCGTCTGCGTTCATCCCGGGAGTCTGGCGGATGAGGGGCGGGGGCGGACGACTCTGCCTGAGTGGGCCAGAAAGATGCGAGAGAAGCCTGCGGGTTTGGCCGGCCCCAAGAGATAAGAACGCTTCCCTGGGATTCCCGGTGCGCTCCGCGAGCCCCAAGGCCGCATCTCGACACTTCAGCCCGCGAGTTTTCCAATCAGGCTGAACAGGGGGAGGTACATGGAAATGACAACGCCTCCGACGACCACACCCAGGAAAAGGATGATCATCGGTTCCATCGCCGTGAGCAAATCGCCCACCGCCGCGTCAACTTCGTCCTCATAGAAGTCGGCCACTTTTTGCAGCATGGCGTCCAAGGCGCCCGTTTGCTCTCCTACGCCGATCATCTGCACGACCATGTTCGGAAACACCCCCGTCTCTCGCAGGGGATCCACGATGGTGCGGCCGGTTTCGATGGCCCTGCGGACACTCAAAATGGCCCTCTCCACCACCGCGTTTCCAGAAGTACGTGCCGTGATGTCCATGGCCTCGAGCATCGGAACGCCACTGGTAATCAGCGTGCCCAGGGTGCGCGTGAACCGGGCCACGGCAATCTTCCTCATCAAGTTTCCGAGCAAGGGCAGTTTAAGGATCAGGGAGTCAATCATCATACGGCCGTTGGGAGTGCCATAGTAGACCTTCAGTCCCCACACACCCAAGGCCATCGCGACAAGGCCCGGAAGCGCGAAAGTCGCCACGGCATTGCTGAGCCCAATCACGATCCGCGTGGGGAGCGGCAGGTCCACAGCCAACCCTGCAAACAGGGTGGCAAAAATGGGAACGACTTTCCAGAGCAGCAGAAGGATAACGCCCCCGGCGATGACCACCACGGCGACCGGGTAAATCAGTGCGGATACCACGGCGCGCTTGAGTTTGACAGCTTTTTCAATGTAGGAGGAAAGCCGCTGCAGGATGGTGTCAAGAATACCTCCCGTCTCGCCGGCCTCCACCATGTTCGCGTACAAATCATCAAAGGTCTTGGGAAACAGTCGGAGAGCATTGGCCAGTGTGGAGCCCGCCTCCACGGAGCCTCGTACCTCCCCTAGGGCCCGCGCAAAGCCTTTGTTCTCCTGCTGGCTTGCAAGGATCTCCAGGCACTGGACCAGGGGCAACCCCGCATCGATCATGACGGAGAACTGCCGGGTGAAAACCGCCAGTTCCTTCGCACTCACCCTCCCTGCCATCTTGGGCTTGGGAATGGCAATCTCCCTCCCTTTCTCGACGATGCGAGTGGGGGTAATCTGCTCCCGGCGGAGGGTCGCGTCCAGCGCTTCCCGACTGGGCGACGTCCGGGTGCCACTCACCGCCTGGCCAGTTTGGGATTTTCCTCGATATTCATATTGCGGCATCGTACCACCTCACTCTGTGGGGTACCGCCCCTGGCGCCGCGGCGCCCGCCGGCCCGGCCGGGCCGGGCAGGTCAGACCACCCAGGCTAGCGCCGGGCAGGAGCAGGAGCGTGCGAATTCACTGGCCGCGGCGCGGCCCCGCCCGCTGCCCCGCCACGATTGATCATGTCCTGGAGTTCGTCCGGGTTGCTCGAACGCGAGAGCGCCATCTCCAGGGTAATGAGTCGCTGCTGATAAAGGGAATACAGCGCTTGGTTGAAGGTCTGCATTCCGTACTTGTCCTGTCCCGACTGCATCGTGGAGTAAATCTGGTGGACTTTGTCTTCCCGAATCAGGTTGCGGACAGCGGGGTTGGGAATGAGGATTTCCATGCCCATTACCCGGCCCCGGCCGTCCGCCCGAGGCAAGAGCGCCTGGCAGAGGATCGCTTCCAGGACGAGTGACAACTGCGCCCGGATCTGTGACTGCTGATGGGACGGAAACACGTCGATGATGCGGTTGATGGTCGAAGACGCCGAGTTCGTGTGCAGCGTCGCAAACGTCAGGTGGCCCGTCTCCGCGATGCGCAAAGCCGACTCGACGGTCTCCAAATCGCGCATTTCTCCGATGAGCACGACGTCAGGGTCCTCGCGGAGGGCGGCCCGCAGAGAATTCGCGAAAGAGTGGGTGTCGGAATGAACTTCCCGCTGGTTGACCAGGCATCTCTTGTGCGGATGGACGAACTCAACCGGGTCCTCAATCGTGATCACGTGCTCGTGGCGGGTTTCATTGATCAGGTTGAGCATGGTGGCCAACGTGGTGGATTTCCCGCTACCCGTCGGACCCGTCACCAGCACGAGTCCCCGCGGCTTCTCGCAGAGTTTGCGGAGGATGGGTGGCAATTGGAGTTGTTCGAAGGTCCTGATCTCAAACGGGATCGCGCGGAACACGCCGGCCACTGAGCCGCGCTGATTGAACAGGTTTCCGCGAAAGCGCGCGATGTTCCTAATCCCAAAGGAAAAATCAAGTTCCAGATCTTCCTCAAAACGGTGTTTCTGGGCATCGGTCAGGATGCTATAGGTAAGCTGTTTGGTGTCCGCGGGACCCAGGGGAGGAATATCTTCCAGGGGCTTGAGCTCTCCATGCAGACGAATGCGCGGCGGCGAGTTGGTGGTGATGTGCAGGTCCGATCCTCCCGAATCGACCATCCTCTTCAGCAATTCGCTGAGCGTGGGTAAGGCCATACCCTCTGCTCTCCTTTTGCGGCGCCGTCCAGCCCTCCGCCCCGGGGCTGGCTAAAGCACCGTTTCCCGGTAAACTTCTTCCAAGGTGGTCATCCCCGCCGCAACTTTGATCAGGCCGCTGCGTCGGAGGGAGATCATCCCCTGCTCAATCCCTTTCTTACGCAATTCCAGTGCCGAGGCTCCCACCAGAATCAACTCGCGAAGCTCATCTGTGATCTCCAGAACTTCGTAAAGGGCTACGCGCCCCTTGAACCCTTTGTTGCCACACGTCGAACAACCCTGGCCCTTATAGACTTTCACGGTCTTGGCTTCCTCCGGTGTGTAGCCGGCGTCCATGAGCAACTGGGGGGTAACCTCCTCCTGAACCTTGCAATCCGGGCACACGCGCCGGACCAGGCGCTGCGCACAGATCAGGTGCACGGAGGTGGCCACGAGGAAAGGCTCAATGCCCATGTTCATCAAGCGCGAAATGGTGGAGGGCGCATCATTCGTATGCAGGGTCGACAGTACCATGTGGCCCGTGAGCGCCGCCTTAATGGCGATTTCGGCCGTCTCAAAATCGCGGATCTCGCCCACCAGGATAATGTTGGGGTCTTGCCGCAGGAACGAGCGCAGCGCCGCCGCGAAGTTCAACCCAATCTGCTCTTTCATCTGGACCTGGTTGATGCCGGGCAACTGAAACTCCACCGGGTCTTCTGCGGTCAGGATGTTCGTTTCAGGCGTGTTAAGTTGGGAAATCGAGGAATAAAGCGTGTTGGTCTTTCCGCTTCCCGTCGGCCCCGTCACCAGCACCATACCGTAAGGTTTGAAGATCGCCTTCTGGAACTTCGCCAGGGACTCCGCCTCGAAACCCAGCTTCGTCATGTCGAGCCGGAGGTTCTCTTTATCCAACAAACGCATGACGATCTTTTCGCCGTGCAGGGTGGGCAGCACGGAAACGCGAAAATCGAGCGCCTTCTTCTTCGCGTCCTTAATCATCTTGATCATGATGCGCCCGTCCTGCGGCAGCCGCTTTTCAGAGATATCCAGCTTCGCCATGATCTTCACGCGGCTGATAATGGCGTCGCGCAACTTGAAGGGCGGGTTCATGATGTTCTGGAGTATGCCATCAATGCGGTAGCGGACGCGGTATTCCTTCTCGTAAGGCTCCAGGTGAATGTCGCTGGCGCCCCGCTTCACGGCATCCGTAAGAATATAGTTCACCAGCTTGATGACCGGCGCTTCCTCGGCGGCCTTTTCGAGCTGCGCCAGGTTCAGCGTTCCATCTTCTTCCGCTTCCAGCTCCAGGCTTTCGGTCTGGCCTTCGTCAATGAAGCTGACGATCTCTTCCAGTTCTTTCTTGCGCTCCAGGTCCTCCACACTGCCGTAATGTTTCTTGATGGCATCCATGATGGCGGCTTCGGATGCCACGACCGGTTCGATGTTGAAGCCCGTCATGAACTTGATGTCGTCCATGGCGAACACGTTGGTGGGATCCACCATGGCCAGCGTCAGCGACGATCCCACGCGGCTGAGCGGCAGCACTTGATACTTCGAGGCCGTATCGACAGGGATCAGCTTGGTAACACTCGCGTCAACTTCGAAGTAGGCAAGATTGATGGAAGGAACGCCGTACTGGCGAGAGAGAACAGCCGTGACCTCATCGTCGTTCAGAAAGCCTAACTTCACGAGAGAATTCCCCAGCCTTCCCCCGTTGGCCTTCTGATGCTCAAGCGCCTGCCGGAGCTGGTCAGCGGTTATCAGGTTTTCCTTGAGGAGAATCTCGCCAAGCTTACCAGACATTCCCGACCCCCCCTGCTATCCCGGCCTGATTCATGCACTTCACAGGAATCCAGCGCCGTCGCTTGACCACATGCAAGTCTCTGACAGTCACATAGTTAAACGCATCGTAAGGAACTCCTCGTGACTTGTCAAGGCGATTTCCCGGGTCGTGTCACCGGGCGCCGACCTATTTCAGTTTGTTGCGGCTGGCACGTAGGCTCGGACCTAGGGGTGCTGCGTATCTGACCAGATTCGTCCGGGTGGTTCGGCAACCCCGGCGCCGGGGGGTTGTAGCCGTTCCTCGTTGCGTGAAAAATCCCCCGGTAGCCCGCGAAAAGGGTCGCCGCGACGAGTGCAGCTTCGGGACTCGCGTTGGGGCGGACGGGACCCTGTTCCCAGCCCCTGGACCCAGCCCAAGCGAAAGGGTGCGCTGGAATCCCTCGACGGGTGTATTATATAAGGTTGTGGGGCTTCAAAATGGAAATTGGTGATTGAAGGGCTTTGCTCTCCGCCTTTTGCCTTCTGCTTTCTGCCGACGGTTCTGCGCAGGCCGCTGGGGGCCACTGGGGACTGGAAGCTGAGCTGGAACGTTCTCAAACAAGGCGGTGGAGTGTGCACTGACGGCTACCCCACGATTCCAAAATGGGAACCCCGGCTAACTGCTCTAATCCACCAAGGGGGTGAGCAAGCAATGGTCGCGCCAGCTAGTCAAACACCGAGGGGCGAGTTTGACATCTTGCGAGCAGCCTTCAAGAGTCTCGACGTGGGCCTGATTGTTTGTGATCAGCAAGGGACTTTCGTTTTCTTTAACCCGGAGGCGGAGAGAATATTGGGAATGGGTCCAAAAGCTGTTAGCCCCAGCGAATGGACGCCTGTTTACGGCTGTTACTGCGCCGACATGGTTACACCTTACCCCCCGGAGCGATTGCCGCTTGCCCGTGCCGTGCGAGGTGAGGAAGTACTCCACGAGTTGATTTTCATACAGAATCCCCACCAACCTGCTGGGATATGGATCAGTGCTAGCGCTCGGCCGTTCACGGACACAGCAGACACAATTCACGGCGCCGTGGTGGTTTTTCACGACATCACCGACGCCCAGGACATGCTGCGCAACAGAGTTTCTTCCGCGGGCGCAGGGGAAAAGCCAGCGGCAGCATCAGCATTTGAGGCGTCCCTTGTCCTGGAACGCTTCGCCCGGTTCCGGGAAGTCCACGACCAAATGTGCCGGGCTCTGGAACAAACTGCGGACACCGTGGTCATAACCGATAGACAGGGAGTGATCGAGTATGTGAATCCGGCCTTTGAACAGACTACAGGTTATGCCACAAGTGAGGTTCTAGGCCAGACACCGAGGGTTCTCAAATCCGGCGCTCACGATGCGCAGTTCTACAAGGATCTTTGGGATCACCTTCTCGCCGGCAAACCATTCCGGGGAACCCTTGTTAACCGGAAGAAGTCTGGTGAACTCTATTGGGCTGAACAGACGATTACCCCCATGAGAGACGGGAACCAGAAGATTACGCACTTTATCTCGGTGCTCAGAGACGTAACCGAGCTGAGAGAAAAACAGAAACAGGAGTTCCATCTGCAATTGGCAAAAGAGATCCAGCAGCGCCTCTACGCTACGGCGGTTTCTTTGCCCGGCTTCGATATTGCCGGCGTAGCCTATTCAGCCGACCAAACCGGGGGCGACTATTTCGACTTCATTCCGCAACCAGGAGGGGGTCTCCTTATCGTCATAGGCGATGTAACCGGTCACGGCTTCGGCGCTGCTCTGGTGATGGCAGAAACCCGTGCCTGCCTGCGCTCCTGTGCGAATTTCGTATCGGACATAGGTTCTCTGCTTGGCTACGTCAATCGCTCTCTTGCCGCCGATCTCGCTGGAGGACAGCACGTCACTCTACTGTTAGCCCGCCTCGACCCCAGGAGTCGCGAGCTGCAATATTCCAGTGCGGGACATGTACCGTGCTATTTGCTGCGCCGTTCCGGAGAGATCGGCCACGTCATGGAGAGCACGGGCCCTCCGTTGGGTCTCTTCCCGAACTGTGAGTATTCTTCCAGCCCAGTCATCCCGCTCGACGGTGGAGACACCATCCTCCTGCTGACCGATGGTGTCGCAGAGATGGAGAATCGCGATTTAAAGCAGTTTGGCACTGAGCGTACCCTGGAGTTCATGAGAGGCCGTCTGGAAGACAGCGCGCGTGCTCTCGTCCAGGGTCTTTACGAAACTGCCCGCACGTTCGCCGGTGGGCAACCTCAGCGCGATGACATCACTTCGGTTGTCTGTAAGGTGAGCCCGACCGGCGCGCCTGAGCTCTGACAGAAACGGCGGGTGGCACATCGCTCCTGGACGCCCGCGGCCTCGGAAGCGGCCAGAAGCCCGTGTATCACAGGTCTCGCTTTCAGACCTGCGGTTCTTCAGTATCCTTTCGTCCCACCCACAATAACGGGAAGGCCCCGCTCGCCCCCAAGAACAAAAGAGCCGGTTGACAAAGGGTGAGCCCTAGGCCGGTGCCTCCGAATCGTCTGGTGGTTGAGCTGTCGGCTTGCCCGAAAGCATCGAAAATGCGTTGTTGTTTGTCAGGTGGGATGCCGATCCCGGTATCGCGGACGGCAAAGTGCAGGACGCTCGTTCCCGAATCTTGTGACAGTTCGCGAATCGCCAGGTTGATCTCCCCATGCTCGGTAAACTTGAGGGCGTTGCCCAGCAGGCCTAGTGATAGGTCGCGTGTGGCGGGGCGTTAGGCGACGCACTGCAAGGCGAGAGTCTTTTTCTTCACACTGGGGGGAAAGTCCACAAACAAAAATAGCCTTTGTGATAGAGGTAATCCTCGCCACTTTCGTTGACAATCCGCACCAGATCATCCTTGGCCGCCACCGGATCGGGAAGAATCCGATAAACCTTGCCAGGAATGAGCGACGCCTGATAGTCGGTATTATCGATGCAAAGCGCGAACGGTTTCTTTTTCATGATTCGTCCAAGTAGCGCTTGATTTTCATGTCCCTTGGGCCGATCCCATGCGCCTCATACCAGCGTAACTCCACTACGCGCAGAGCGTCATTCGCGAGCCGCACCGTAGCTGTCCCTTTCATCTTTCGCCACCGACCTTGACCCTAGGCCTTTCGGAGGTACGAGCGGACCCGGATACCCGGACCCGCCGCGATGACTTCCACGTTTGCTATGGGGCCAAAAAGCTCAAACTTCATTCACCCTCGCGCACAGGACATGGTTTCGCTGGCGTCTCACTCGAACTCCACACATCTATTGTAGCGAATTCAACCTGCTTTTGCAGAATTCTCGCGGCCGCCCCCGATGATAAGAAAATGGCAGGTAGATACAAGCGCGGACCTGGTTTTGAGGTCCGCGGCCTTTTGCCGACCCCGACGAGAAATGCCCCAAACCTTCGAAATAGGCCTGTCGTTACTTTTGCCTTTTGCGTTTTGACCTTTGCCTTTTGACTTTCCTCTTCATGATTGATGCCCCAGCCGGACGCGGCCCACGGGGGCGTCACAGGATCTGGCAACTCGCTCCCGCGCCTGGAGCCGGCTCCTCTGAAGCTGCAGGCTGCCTTGACTTTGGGGAAGGGGCAGTATAACTTTGCGAAATATGCACTTGGTGGCTCAGCAGGGCGTGGCGGCGCCAGGTGAAACGCTCAGCCAGTTCTACCTGACACTGCTCGGGAGTTTCGGGCCGCAAGGTTGGTGGCCTGCCCGGACGCGGTTGGAAACTATTCTGGGAGCCATTCTCACCCAGAACACGAATTGGCGAAATGCCACGCTGGCCTTAAAGAACCTCCGGAGAGGAGGCCTGCTGGTTTGGCCTGGCCTTCGCCATGCTGCGTTGAAGGAATTGGAGCACTGCGTGCGACCGGCGGGGTTTTACCGGCAGAAGGCGCGGACCATTCACGATCTTGCGGATTGGCTGGAGCGTGCGCACGGCGGCTCGTTAGACTCGCTTTTTTCCCTCCACCCCACCCAGAGCCGCCGGCAACTCCTCAGTCTCAAGGGAATCGGCCCGGAGACAGCCGATGCAATTTTGCTTTATGCCGGGCGGCAGCCCCTCTTCGTCTCCGATGCTTACACGCGCCGGATTTTGTCGCGCCACCAGCTCATTCCGGCGCGGGCGGATTATGGATTCGCGCAGCGGTTCCTGCACCGGCATCTGCCGTCTGACCAGGCAATGTTCAACGAGTTCCACGCCTTGCTGGTGGAAGCCGCCAAACGCTATTGCCGGGGGCCAGCGGCGCGTTGTGAGGAATGCCCCTTGCGCAAGTTCCTACCGGCGCGGGCCCAGGCGTTATCAGTCCCTGCGTCCATGCTGCCAGGCAGGGAACTGGCCAATGCCAACGAAAGTGCTTAGGCAACCCGAATGGAATCCGACCCCGGTCGCCGTCGCAAGCTGATCCTCGCAGTACTGCTGGTCCTGGTCCCCACCCTGTTTTTCCTGGGCTGGAGTCAAGCCTCGCTCAACTTGTGGTCGTTTATCCGCCCCTACAGTTCCGAACAGACGATTCTATTGCTGGCTCTGTCGACGGTCATTTTCCTGGCCTTCGTCATCTTCGCGCTCATTCTCCTGCGCATTCTGTTGAAGCTCTATGTCGAACGGCAGCAGCAACAGTTGGGGGCGCGTTTCAAGACGAAAATGGTTGTGGCCTTCCTCAGCCTCTCCCTGGTTCCCGTGTGTTTCCTGTTCATCTTTTCCTACGGATTGCTGAATCGAACCATCGACAGGTGGTTCAGCGTTCCTCTCGATCTGCTCCGTCGAGACTCGGAAGAGATGGTCCGGCAACTTGAACTGCAGGCCGGACAGCGTGCTGACCACATTTCCACGCATCTCGCCCAAAGTGAAGAGATACTCCAGGCCATTTACCGACATGAGCTTCCGCGCGTGGCCCGACTGGTGGCGCAGGAGGTGACGGCTGACCCGGGCAACTCCGCCCTGTGCTTTGATTCCGCCGGGCGGCTGATGGCCCAGGCGGGGGACCCGTGGCCGGATGCGCCCACCGTGGCGCGCTACTTTCCTTCTGTCCTCGGTGGCAGTCTGCCCCCCAACGGCCTTACGGGACATTGGCCCGCGGGTGATTACGAACTTTTCATGGCGGTCAAACCCATTTTGAACGGCGCCGGAGCCCGCATGGGAACCATCGCCGCGACCACCCGTCTGCCCTCGAAACTGACCTCGATCTCCGCTGAAATCCAGCGGGAAGCTCAGAAGTACAATGAGCTTAGCTCGGAACGGAAAGCCGTGAAGCGCAATTACCTCACGATGCTCTGGTTGTTAACGGTGCTGATTCTTTTCATCGCCACCTGGTTCGCGCTTTTCCTCTCCAAGCAGGTCACCGTTCCCATCCAAGCACTCGTGAAAGGCACTCAGGAGGTCGCGCAGGGCAATTTGGGGTTTCAAATTCCGGCGCGGGCCGACGACGAACTGGGCGCTTTGGTTCATTCCTTTAACCAAATGACCCTGCAGCTTCTGGAGAATCGTCGCGCCATTGAGCAAGCCTCCCTCCGGCTCCAGGACGCGAACCGGCAACTGGAGGAGCGCGGCAACACCATCGAAGCCATCCTGGAGAACATCCCGACGGGCGTTATTTCCCTGGATCCGCAAGGCCAGATTACGCGGCTCAATTCCACCGCCGAGCGCATGCTGGGCGGGCCCCACGTCCGCACGGCGCGGGTGCTATCGGAGGTCCTTCCTCCCGAGGACGCGCGCGAGGTAGCCCGCATGTTCCGCCGCGCCGCGCGCCAAGGCGTGGTGACGCGCCAGATGGAGCTCGACCTGGGCGGCCGCCGCACCTTTGTGGCGCTCACCCTCTCTTCCGTCCAAGCTCGGCATGGGCGGGTGGGCTCCGTCCTGGTGCTGGAAGACCTGACGGAAGTGCTGCGCGCCCAGCGCTCCGCGGCCTGGCAGGAGGTTGCCCAGCGGATCGCGCACGAAATCAAGAACCCGCTCACCCCCATCCAGCTTTCCACGGAGCGCATCCTGCGGCTCCTGGAGCGGGGGGCTCGAGCCCGGCCTCTCCCGAGCTGCTGGCCGCCGTCGCTGACAGCGCCGAATTGATCGCCCGCGAGGTCAGCACCTTGAAGACGCTGGTCAATGAATTCACCGCCTTCGCGCGCTTTCCGGCCTCCAAACCTGTGCCGGCGCGCCTCAACGACATCTTGGAAAACGCCTTGAATGTGTTCGAGGGGCGCTTGAACGGCATCGCCATCCATCGCGATTTTTCCCCCGACCTGCCCCTGGTGCAGGCCGACCCGGATCAAATGAAGCGTGTCGTCGTCAACCTGATTGACAACGCCGCCGAGGCTCTGGAGCGCTCTCTGCGGAAGGAAATCTGGGTGCGTAGTACGCTGGAACCCGACCGCGAGGTCGTGGAAATCACCGTGGCGGACAGCGGGCCGGGCATCTCCCCAGAGGCCAAGGAGAGGTTGTTCCTTCCCTACTTCTCCACCAAACGCTCCGGGACCGGCCTGGGACTAGCCATCGTCAACCGTATCGTCGCCGAGCACCGTGGCTCCATCCGCGCCGAAGAGAATCTCCCCACGGGAAGCAAGTTTGTGATCGAACTGCCGGTGGAGCGGACGGCCGCGGAACCAGCGGCAACGCGCGAGGTTGCATCGTGACCGCGAGCGTTCAGGCGAGTCACCGCGCCAAGGGCAGGAAGAGTCATTTAAGCAGAGCATGAGGTAGTGGGTCAGTTTGCTGTAGCGGCGCTCTATGAGCGCCGGAATCTATTGAATCAAAAGCCGGCGGTCATAGACCGCCGCTACAAGAAACCAAAGTGCCCCACTACCGGGCATAATAGTCATGGTGGCGGACGGAAAGGCAACGTGGCACCTCATTCGATTCTGATTGTGGACGACGAACCGGGGATCCGCGAGTCCCTCACGGATGTTCTCCAGGACGAAGGGTACCGCGTCGATTCCGTGGAGAGCGGCGAGGCTTGCCTGGAAACCCTCGCCCAGAAGCACTTCGACATCGTTCTGCTGGACATCTGGTTGCCCGGCCTGGACGGCATCCAGGTCCTCGAGAAGATTCAGGAGTCCGATACTCCCCCCAAGGTCATCATGATTTCCGGCCACGGGACGATTGAAACTGCCGTCCGGTCCACCAAACTGGGCGCCTTTGACTTCATCGAAAAGCCTCTTTCCATCGATAAGACCCTGCTGACCTTGAGGCACGCCCTGGAACAATCCCGCCTGGCTGCCCAGAACCGCGAGTTGCGCGAGGAACTCGGGGGCCGCCACCGCATCATCGGCGACAGTGTCCCGATGAAAGCCCTGCGCCAGCAATTGGAGCTCGCCGCACCCACCCACGGCCGCGTCCTCATCTACGGGGAGAGCGGTACGGGCAAGGAACTCGTCGCCCACGCCCTGCATAACCTGAGCCAGCGCGCCGAGCAGCCTTTCATCGAAGTCAATTGCGCGGCGATTCCCGAAGAGCTCATCGAAAGCGAACTCTTCGGGCACGTTAAAGGGTCGTTCACCGGCGCTTTGGAGGACAAGGTCGGCAAGTTCGAGCAGGCCCATGGCGGCTCCTTGTTCCTGGACGAAGTGGGCGACATGAGCTTGCGCACGCAGTCCAAGGTCCTGCGGGTCATCGAAGAGCAGCGCTTCACCCCCGTCGGGTCGGGCAATAACCTGACGGTGGACGTGCGCGTCATCGCCGCCACCAATAAGCGGCTCGACGAGGAGATTCAGAAGGGCAATTTCCGCGAAGATCTCTTCTACCGCCTCAACGTCATTCCCTTTTATGTTCCCCCGCTGCGCGAGCACGCGGAGGACATCCCCGCCCTGGCCAACTATTTTCTGGCGGAGTTCGCGCGCGCCTACGGACGCCGGCCCAAGCACTTCGCGGAAGCAGCCATGCAGGTGCTCACCCCCTACCGCTGGCCCGGCAACGTTCGCGAGCTCAAAAACCTGGTGGAGCGCCTGGTCATCATGGTGCCGGGCGAGCGCATCGAGCGCCGGCATCTTCCACCTTCCTTGCAGCGGGAGCAGGCGCGCCCCAACCCCGCCAAATCCGCTCCGGGCGGCTTTTCAACTCTCCAGGAGGCGCGCGCCGCTTATGAGCGCGACTATATCCTGCGCAAGCTCGAAGAAAACCAGGGCAACGTCAGCCGCACGGCCGAGGTTCTGGGCCTGGAGCGCAGCCACCTCTACCGCAAGATGAAGTCTCTGGGAATTCCCATCGGAGGCTAGGCTGAATTCCTCGCCACGCTGGGACGGTTTTGGTGCGCTGCTGGAAGGGCGGAGCTTCACAGGCTGCGGAAGAACCGCCGAAACTGTCATCCTGGGCGCATTTGCTGTCATCCTGAGCGGAGCGAAGGACCTCGGCAGTTGGTTCGGCTCAGTAAGGAAGTAAACTGCGGGGGTTCTTCGCTCGCTGCGCTCGCTCAGAATGACACTGCCTAAGAGTTTTTCCGCAGCCTGCTCAGCCCCGCCGAAATCGCGGCTTCCGTTCGTCCCACGCCCCCTCGTTCTGCCCTTGGCCGACAGGACGAATCGCAAGAACGCTGCCTTCCCAGACAACCAGGCGCAGCGGCTCGGAATCGAATAAGAAGTATCAGGCAGCTTTCGAGTTGACGAGGCGCAAACCATGAGCAGGGTCCTCAAGCATTTGGTCAAGGCAGCCACGCCCTTGGCAGCGTACTGCCTCGTGGCAGGGCTCGCGGGGGTTTCGCGCGCCGCCGACCAGCCGCAGTTGCATGGTCAGTGGAATCTCAACCAGGCTCAAAGTGATGACGCGCGCGAAAAGATTCGCGAGGCGCAGGAGAAGAGCGCCAGCGCGCGCCGAGATTCCGGGGGGGGAAACCCCAACGGCGGCACCTATCCGGGCGGCGGTTTCCCCGGCGGAGGCTATCCGGGCGGCGGCATGGGGGTCGGTGTTGGGGGCGTGGGGATTGGCGGGATCGGCGGGATCGGCGGAGGTATGGGCCGGCGGCGCGGCACAGGTAATCCCAATCAAGGCGGAGGCGTCAGCAGCCAGGTTTGGGATACACTGGCCGAAAGTCCGAATCACCTGAAGATCGACCAGCGCGAAGACTATGTCGTAATCAGCGACGACGCCGACCACACGCGGACCCTCCACCCGGACGGGAAGAAACACGAACAACAAGATGCGAATGGGAAGAAGACTACGACCAAGACGGACTGGAAAGGCGACGCCTTGATCACCGAAACCAAGCTGAGCCACTCCGCCAAGCTCACCGAAACCTACCGCGTCACCACGGACGGCAAGCAACTCTACGTGGTTTCGCAGTTAGACGATCCCTCCCTGGCAGGGCCACTGAGCATCCGCCGCGTATACGACCTCGCGGAAGCACCGGCTCGCTAGCCCCAATGCTGTTCGCTTAAGCCTTGTCAAGGAGACTGTTCCCTCTTCGACCCCAGAACCCCCTCACCCCCGGCCCCTCTCCCCCACGGGGGCGAGGGGGACGTTGGTTTGATTTTGCTGCCCGCGCTACGCCGCCCCACCCTCGTTGCGGTAATCCAATTCGGCAATGACGGCGCGATTATCTCGCCAGTGCGGTTCGACCTTGACGTAGAGTTCGAGGTATACCTTGGGCGGGAAGAGCTTTTCCAGGTCCTGCCGCGCCTCGGTGCCGATCTCCTTCAGGCGCGCGCCGCCGGCCCCGATCACAATGGGTTTTTGCGATTCTCTTTCCACCACAATCGTGGCGTGAATTCGGGTGATTGTCTCGCCTTCCTCGAACTGCTCGATCAGCACGGCCGTGACGTAAGGCATTTCCTGCTTGGTGTGGCGGATGACCTTCTCGCGGATGATTTCACTCGCCAGGAAACGTTCCGGCTGGTCGGTGTATTCATCGGAAGGAAAGTACTGCGGACCCTCGGGAAGCCGCTGCAGAACCGCCGCCAGCAGTTCCTCGATTCCCTCCCCGCGCAGCGCGGAAATCGGGAAGATCTCCTCAAACCCGTAGAGTTTTGAGTAACGATCGATCAAGGGCAGCAGATCGGGTTTGTGCATGCGGTCGATTTTGTTCAAGGCCAGGATCGTACGCGGCGCGTATTCCTTCAGGAGTTCAATGACGAACTGATCGCCCTTGCCGAACCGCTCGCTCGCGTCCACAATCAGCACGGCCAGATCGCGATCGGCCAGCGCTTGCCGCACAAAGCTCATCATCTGCTGGTTGAGCCGTGAGAGCGGCTTGTGGACGCCGGGCGTATCCATGAAGATCACCTGCGCCGTGGGGCTGGTCAGGATCCCCAGGATGCGATTCCGCGTGGTTTGCGGGACCGGAGTCACAATCGAAACCTTGGACCCCACCAGGGTGTTGACCAGCGTGCTCTTCCCCGCGTTGGGCCGTCCCACGACAGCTACGAACCCCGATTTGAACGGACTCTCTTCAGGCATGGCTGGGATCTGGGGAAGCGTGAGGAGGAGCGATTCGCATTCGCACCTTGAGCACCGTCCTCTGGTTCGCCTCCAACACTTCAAACGTCAGGCCATTGTGTTCCACTTTCTCGCCCGCCGCGGGCACGTGCCCCAGGTGGGTCATCACCAGGCCGGCCACGGTCGAATAGTCCCGCCCTTCCAGAGCAACCTGCAGTTCGTCCGCAATCTGCGCCAGTTCGGCATGTCCGGAAAGGATGTAGCTCGAGGCAGATTCCTTCACGATGTCCCGGGCGTGGGGCTCCACTTCGTCGCGGATTTCCCCCACGATCTCCTCCAGCAGGTCTTCAATGGTGATCAAGCCCGCCACACTGCCATATTCGTCAATCACCACAGCCATCTGGGTGGTGGATTGCTGCAGTTCTTTGAGCAGGTCCTTGATGGGCTTGGTCTCCGGAACGAAGGGCACGGGCCGCACCAGGCTGCGGAGCGGCACGCGCTGCTGCTCTTCCGGGGGCAACTCCATCAGGTCACGGACACTCACGATGCCCTCGATGTGATCCACCTGGCCGGAATAGACCGGATAGCGCGTCAGCCGCTTGGTGCGGAACAATCTGCGCAGGTCTTCAATGGAGGAATTGATCTCGATGGCGGCGATTTCGGGCCGCGGCGTCATGACTTCGCGCGCGATCGTGTCGCCGAATTTGACCACCGATTGCAGCAATTCTCGCTCACCCTTCTTGATGAGGCCTTCCTGCTCTCCCGCCTCCATCAACTCTTCCAGATTTTCCTGCGGAGTGGGTGGATCTGGCTCAGGCTCCGTGGGTTCGAGGAGCCGCGCGATGGTGGTGGAAATCAGAATCGGGAAGGTCAGCGGCAGCGCCCAGATTACGGCCCTGCGCAGTATGGGCATCCAGTGTTCCAGGATCAGTTCCGGGTCGTCGTGCCGCACCACGAGCGTGAAAGGAATCAACTGATCGGCTATGGCTACGGCGACCAGCACAATCAGCAGCGCCGTGCCGACGTCACTCCACAAATGGTCCGGCCGCCGCCAGACCAGGAGTCCCGTGAGGCCCACCGCCAGCAGGTGCATGGCCGCGCCGTGCAAGGCGGAAATCGACACGCCCACGCGCTCGCGGTCAGCCCGGATGGGCCCGCCTTCGTTGGGCCCAAATATCTTCCGCGCCCCCACGGGCGTCAGGCGCCGCATCAGCAACCGCAGATAGGAGGCGACGGAGCCCAGCGTCAGCAACACTGCCAGGAGCACCACCCACGCGACGGTGAGGAAGAACCCTTGATCCATAGAATACGCCTACCGGCCTTGGCTTCTGAGGCTGCGGAAAAACTCGTTGGAGCTGTCATTCTGAGCGAAGCGAAGAACCTCTGCATTTGTAGAATCAGGCAAATGCAGAGGTCCTTCCTTCGTTTCACTCAGGACCGCCTGCGGCTCCTCAGGATGACAGCTTTGGCGGTTTTTCCGCAGCCTGTTCTGCGATGCCCGACCGCGCTCCCGAGATCCTCGCGTAACGCCAGTTCGAGTGCCGTCATTTCTCCGCTATCACACCCATGATCATAACCCAGCAAATGAAGAACTCCGTGCAGAATCAGCCAGCGGATTTCCTGGAGGGTCGAATGCCCCTCGACATGCGCATTCCGCCGGGCCGAGTCTACGGAGATCACGATGTCCCCGAGAAAACCCTCAAACTCCCGGTTTGCCCGGGCGGTGTGATCATCATGTCTTCGCGCCCGCTGGCCACGCCGCCCCCGGAGCATCGAGCCGCCGTCTGCGCCCCACGGAAAAGAGAGGACATCGGTAGTCAAGTCCTTGCCGCGATAGACGCCGTTCATTCGCCGGATTGCTCCGTCGTCGACGAAGCAGATGTTGAAATCGCGTTTTCCCAGCCGCAGCCGCCGCTTCAAATTCCGCGCGTAGCCACGCAACACGGAAAGAGGCAAGGCGTAGCGTTTCTGCTGATTCAGAAGCATCGAACCTCGTCCGCCCGGGCGAGGACGGGCCCACACGTCACGCCTCAGTCCATGCGCCCCCTCCGGGCTCGCCTCGCGAGGCGCCGGACGATCCGCTGTTTCATTTCTGCTCGCCGTTGGTTTTGGCGGCGCGCGCCTGGTCGAACTCCTCGTAGGCACGGATGATGCGCTGCACCAGGTTGTGCCGGACCACGTCGCGCTCGGTAAAATAGATGAAGCTGATACCGGTAACCCTGCCCACGACTTCCACCGCCTCGATCAGTCCGGAGCGGCGGCCGGGGGGCAGATCGATCTGCGTGACGTCGCCCGTGACCACCGCCTTGGAATTAAAGCCCAGCCGCGTCAGGAACATCTTCATCTGTTCGCTCGTGGTATTCTGCGCCTCGTCCAGAATCACAAAGGCGTCGTTCAAGGTCCGCCCGCGCATGAAGGCGATGGGCGCAATTTCAATGATGCCTTTCTCGATGAAGCGCTCCACCCGGTCGGGGTCCAGCACGTCGTAAAGCGCATCGTAGAGCGGGCGTAGGTAGGGATTCACTTTCTCTTGCAGCGTGCCGGGCAGGAATCCCAAACGCTCGCCGGCCTCCACCGCCGGGCGCGCCAGGATGATGCGGCTGACTTCCTTGGTCAGCAGAGCGTCCACGGCCATGGCCACGGCCAGATAGGTCTTGCCAGTGCCCGAGGGGCCAATGCCAAAGACCATGTCGTGGCGCTCGATGGCGTCCACGTAGCTGCGCTGGTTCAGGCTCTTCGGCGTGATCGACTTCTTCCCGAAAGTGCGTGGGCGCCCCGCTTCCGCCAGGCCTCGCAAGGTGGCGCCCGGGTCCTGGCTCATGATGCGCAAAAAGCCTTCGATTTCCACGCTCTCGAAGCGCATCCCCTTCTCGACCAGCTCCGAGTAATCCTGCACGAGACGCTCGGCGCGGCGCACGTTCGCCTCTTCACCTTCAATCTCCAGCCCCTCCTCGGCTAAATGCGCCGACACCTGGAAGCACTTCTCCAGCAGCTTCAGGTTCCCATCGTACGTGCCCACGAGCGCCTGAACTCCCTGTCGTAACTTGACACTGGTCATCATAGGGTTCGAAGTGTTAAACACGCCTCCACTTCAGAAGATGCACATGGCACGGGATTCGGCAGAAAGCCGCCGGTTGGCAATCGTGGCAGGTGGATGGCCGTTCATTAATTCATCACGATGCTAAACGAGGAGGCCGCGAAAGTCAAGGTGCGGTCCCCTGCACTACTAAGGCTGAGTTTCTTCGCCGCGCGCGAAGATTTCTCCTCCTGTCAGCAGCATCTCTGTGTCCTCCGTGACCAGCAGAGCCTCAACACAGAGGTCGCTGAGATGCTCCGTGCCCTCTGCGTTTAGGCTTGAAAGGCACAGAGGTCACGGAGAACTTCGATGTACGACGTCGCTCGCCCAGAACTTCAGATTGCCTCTGCGAATTCCTCGCCCCGATTATCGCGTGACCCATTTCTTTCATGCACTCAGGCAAGTCGATGATCTCTATTTCCTCTTCCCCTTATCTTCGATAACGCCCTGTATTCTCATCAACATAATGGAGAGACAACTATAAATAGCTTATTTTCACCAACATAGTGGAGAGCCAACAAACGGACATTTTTTCTATATGTGTTTTCAACAACATAATGGAACTTACCTTCATTTTTTCCCCCCGCGTTCTTGGAGCCCAACCTCATCGCAAGGCGATTAACTGTTGTATTTTCAGCGACTTGACTTTTTCTGCGGCTCTTGGGCATTGTCGCTAACTCATTTTATTATCATCAACATAATGGAGGAACTGAACATTTTCGCAATTGTCCTACCCCCGCGATTAACGCAAATCTGTCAGTGGCCAGCCATCAGCAACCAGCCTACTGCCCACTGCCTTCTGCCTACTGATCTAATATGGGTTGCGCCGACCCGTTGAATAGGTCCGCGGTCCTTCGCCTTGACCCAGCGGGCGCTGGTCTCGTGAGTTACTATATCATGGCTATCTGTATTGTCAACAACAAAATGAGTTCGGTAGTCGGTCAGTTTGCTGTTGTACCGGCGATTTCACATCAGGGCTGTCCAAATTCGCCAACTATTCGAGCGCTGAGCGCGGCTCTGCCGCCCGCCGGAGCGAGCCTAATTTGGACAAGCCTGCTCATAAACCGCGGGTGGCGGTAGAGTAGGAGAGGGAGCGATGCGGAGGCACGACACCCTCTCCCCTCGTCAAACCGGACGTGCGGATTTCCCGCATCCGGCTTTCACGCAAACTCTCGCGACCCAGCAGTACGCCGGCCGCAAAGCCGACTTAGCCGGGCAGCCAAGCCTCGATCTAAGATGAGAACTGTTCCCCAACCTTGCGGCTGGTTCTCCGTAGAGGGACTTGCGTCCAAGCGGAATTCCCACCCTCTGACTCAGCGTGTTTGCGTTCCGGCCCCTTCGCTCCACGGCGTTACCCGCTTCTCCGCTAGTATGAGCCGGTCCGACTCCCAGACGAAGCCGCCCCAGGGTTATGCATTCCCCTCGGGCGTTGGCCCTCCCCACAAGAAGAGCGGGACCACTCCGCCGGGTCTCCCAGGTTCCTCGACTGATCTTTCCCCATGCGCCGTCCCCAACCACCCCGGAGAGCCCGGTGGCTGCTCTTGCCCATTGCTTCACCACCGGCGTCAGGCTTCATCACGTATGGGAGACTGGCCGCTCTCACTTCGGGTAACGAGGCCGAATCGGGTTCGCTTGCGCTACGGCTCACGGGTTCGCCTTCGCCAGGCTTCGCTCGGCGGATCGCTCCGCTCCACGCTGGCTCGGCTACCTGTTGAACGGGCAATTACAGGGTAAGCTCCTTTCAGCTTACCAGATCAGCCAGGCTTCGCCTGGCGCTCCATACGTCCCGACGGTTTTTGTCGGGATGGATGCGACCCTCAATTTGTTGATGTCATCACAGCAATTTGTCCATGGCCAAGATCGAAGCGTCATTCCAGAAATGGAACCTCCAACTCGACCACGGCCAGTCGCCCGGGTGCTTAACCAAGCCTCGTTTCGCGGGATTGTTGTGCAGGCAATTCAATTTCTTATCAGCTCGCCGAAAGTCGCAACCCCTTGGTTCCTAAAACGCTCGGAGTCAAACCGGCGAGCGCGAGGATAGGTGCGGGTGGTCAGATGATGCAGAGGATTGAGGCCGTAATAGTGCTTTAGCCCGAAAATTATATCGTCCCTGGGTCGCATACATCCCGACAAAAACCGTCGGGACGTATGCGCCACCCGCGATATTGCAATGCATAGCGCGCGCTCGCAGTCAGGGCTTAAGCAGGCGATAGCTCACACAGGCCAGATGTTGGCTGTCGGGCGACCAGGACGGCACGTTCATCGTTCCCTGCCCTCCGAAGAGCTTCACCAGGACGCGCGGTTCACCGCCCGCCGCTGGCATCAGGCGCAGCATGACGTCTTTGTTGGGCGGGTGCCCCTTCACGTGTTTGTCGAATGAAATGAACACCAGCCATTTCCCATCGGGTGAGGGGTGAGCGAACCAGTTGGCGTAATCGTCGTGGGTCACTTGCTCCTGAGCGGTTCCATCCGGCCGCATGCGCCAGATCTGCATCCAGCCCGTGCGCTCCGAGTTGAAGTAGATGTACTGGCCGTCCGGTGAATAATCGGGCCCGTCGTCGAGGCCCGCGGCCTCCGTTAGTCGCCGCTCTTCCCCGCCCTCCACGGGAATGGTGTAGACATCGAAGTTGCCGCCTCGCTCCGCGCAATAGGCCAGCGTCTTGCCGTCGGGAGACCAGCCGTGCCAGTAAGACGGCCCGCGCTCCGTTACCCGGCGCGGCTTTCCGCCCCCGGCCGGGAGCACATAAATCAGGGAGTCCTCGCCGGGCGAATGGCTGATCGCGAGCCACGTGCCGTCCGGCGAGAACCCGTGATCGTTGTTGCAATGGATGGCCTCGCCCGTGTCCAGAAGTCGGGGCTCGCCGCCTTCGACCGGCAGCGTGTAAAGTCGTCCGCCGCTGTTGAAGAGCAGAAACTTCCCGTCACGCGACCAGTTGGGCGCCTCGAAACGCTTTTCGGCATGGTAGACGACGCGCCGCTCGCGGCCGTCCAGAGAGATAATCTCCAAGCGGCTTTCCACGGCCCGCTCCGGACGTTCTTCTTCCTTTCCTCCCAGGCTGCTCACGTTTGAGAGCACGGCTTCCTCCAGCGCTTCGGCATCATGAGCACACACCGCGAGACCCACATACACCGGGTCATGCAGCGGGACTTCGACCGACCCGGCCAGCTCCATGGGTCCACCCGCGCGCGACGCCCAAAGCGCAAACGTGTCCCCCAGGCGGACCAGCCGAATGGTTCCCGGCATCGAAATCTTCGACTGAATCTCCTCCGTGGCGCCGCCCTCGGTCAAGCGATATTGCAGGCTCGTGAGTCCGCTGGCATGCACGACCAAGTCAGCGTAAGGCGCGCTCGGGCCCAAGCCCTGCCGCACCATCCAGCCCGCCTTCTTATGCTCGTTCCCGCCGGGATGTGGAAAACTCACGTTAGCCGTCAAGGTCAAATCCCCCGAAGCTCGCCGCCACAGGAAATGGAACGCGTCCTTCTGTTCCCACATGTTGGCGCCGCCCCCCGTGATGCGGTATTCACCACGTGCGGCGTCGAACGTTGCGGAACCCGCGCGCAGCGGTCCGCCGATGTCGGTTTCGCCTTCGAAGTCGCCGTGCGACTTCGAGGCCGCAGCGAAGAGCGTCACCACAAGCGCGCACCCCGCGAGCACGGCGAGCAACGGCCCCGCTCCCCGCAGTCGCACGAAGCGACCCCTGCCTTGGATGCGGCGAGACAAGTGAAAAGTTTTGATCATGACGGCCTCCTCTGTTCGCTGAAAGGTAGTTGAAAAGCCGCCGGCTTGCAAGCACACATCCCCGGGGTAAGAATTCGAAAGCTGCTGTTGCGCAAGTAGTGACTCATTTTGACGAAAATGGCTCCGTGTCTGATCCCCGCAGGGGATCGATAGAGTAGCCGGGGGCAACGCCCCCGGAAAGCGCGACGCTCGTTCCCCCGACCCTGAAGGGGTCGCACGACCCTGGGCCGCAGAACACGAGACGGGCGTGACGCCACCCAGAATCGACCCTTTCAGGGTCGGACCTTGTGGGGGCGTTTTCCGGGGGCGTTGCCCCCGGCTACTATCTTGTGCCCTTGCAGGGCACAGGACCTGTCCCCCCTCGCCACAGTCGACGGCCATGATCGACTGAAGGGCAAAATGCGTCACTACCGCCGCGCAAAGGGATTCTCCCCACGCGGGAGGGCTCTGCTATAATCATGCGTTTATCGTGGCGCGCGCGTTTCGCACTGTAGGGGCGGGCCTCGCGGCGCCGAGCGGCGCCGCCTCCAGTGACTTCGAGCACCGGGAGAGGCTGCTTGTTACCCGAGATCCAACAGAAGATCCAGGCAAAGTTCGTGGAGGCGGTGGGCCACACCTTCCAATTGGGGGTTGCGCCGCCGCCGCTGGACACACCTCCGAACCTTGAGATGGGCGACATTTCCCTCGCCGCCTGCTTCGAGCTGGCGAAGCAGTTGCGCCAGCCGCCCCGCAAAATCGCCGAACAACTTATTCCGCGCCTCTCCGGTGTTGACGGCGTGGAGCGCGTAACCGTGGCCGGGGCAGGCTACCTGAATTTCCACCTGCAACGCGCGCGAAGCGCGGCGCAGCTATTTGAGCTGCGCAGTGCCTCACGTGCCATGCCCGTGACGCCGCGGGGCAAGATCCTGGTTGAGCACACCAGCATCAACCCCAACAAAGCGGCGCACATCGGGCACCTGCGCAACGCCGTGCTGGGTGACACCTTCGTTCGCCTGCTGCGCTTCCACGGCGAAACGGTGGAGGTGCAGAACTACATCGACAACACCGGCGTGCAGGTGGCGGACGTCGTGGTGGGATTCCTGCACTTGGAGAAGAAGACCCGGAAAGAGGTCGAGGCGTTGATTCCCAACCCTGCGGTGCGATTCGACTATTACTGCTGGGATCTCTACGCGCGGGTTTTCCAGTGGTATGAAGAAGACAAGGGAGCCCTCGAACTGCGCGCCCAGGCCCTCAAGGATATTGAAGATGGCCGCGGCGAGCCCGCCGCCCTGGCCGAGTTGATTTCCACCGCCATCGTCCGCACGCACCTGGAAACGATGTTTCGCATTAACGTCCGCTACGACGCGCTGGTGCAGGAAAGCGAGATCCTCAAACTCGATTTCTGGAAATCAGCTTTCGAACTGCTCAAGCAAAAAGGGGCGGTGCGATTCGAGAAGAACGGCAAGAATGCCGGGTGCTGGGTCATGGACCTGGGGGAGGCCGCCGGCGAAGGAGAAAGCCAACCGGAGGACGCCGATGACATCAAGGTCATCGTGCGCTCCAACGGCACCGTGACCTACGTCGGCAAAGACATTGCTTATCATCTCTGGAAATTTGCACTCCTGGGAAAGGATTTTGGCTACAACGCCTTTCACCGCTACCCGGACGGGCACGAGGTTTGGCGAACCACCGTGCACGGCCAGGCGGAGGCGCCGGCGTTCGGCCATGCCAGCGCCGCCTACGCTGTCATTGATACGCGGCAGTCATACCTGCAAAACATCGTCAAGGCCGCGTTCCACACGCTGGGCTACCACGAGTGCGCCGCGAACCTCCACCATTTCGCCTACGAAGTCGTGGGACTCTCGCCGGGCTGCGCCGAGGAGATGGGGATTGCGCTCAGCCAGGACGATCTCGCGCGGTCTTACGTGGAAGTCTCCGGGCGCAAAGGTCAGGGCGTGAAGGCCGACGACCTGATTGACACGCTCATTGCCCGCGCCTCCCAAGAAGTGCGCTCCCGCAGCATGACCCAGGATCCGGCAGAGCAGCAGGCCTGTGCCCGCCACATTGCCGTGGGCGCGCTGCGCTACTTCCTTCTGAAGTACTCGCGCCGCGTCATCATTGCCTTCGACTTCAAGGAAGCCCTGGCCTTTGAAGGCGAGACCGGACCCTACCTGCAATACAGCGTGGTGCGGGCGCGGAATATCTTTCGGAAGTTCCAGGAAGCGCAGCCGGATTTCCAACCCGGGCGCCTGGCGCAATTGCTGGCAGCGGACCAGCTACAAAGCTTCTACACGGGAGAGGATGGCCTGGCGTTTTGGGAGTTGACCCTGCTGGCCGGCCAGTTGGAGGCGGCGGTCGAGCAAGCCATCAGCAGCGAGGAGCCCGCCGTGGTGGCGAAATATGCCTTCCGCCTCGCCCAGGCCTTTAACAACTTCTATCATCGCTACCACATCCTGAGTGAATCTGACCTGGCGCGCCAGCACTTCCTGCTCTTCCTCGTCCACCTCACCGAGCGCACGCTCACCCTGGCCACGGAGCAAATGGGCATCGAGATTCCCGAGCGGATGTAGAGAGAAAGCGCGGGTGGCAGCGGGCGGGGAGGAAGGCTGTAGAGGCTGCGGAAAAACGCTTCCCTGTTGTCATCCTGAGCGAAGCGAAGAACCCCCGCAGTTTGTCCTTTTCACTCACAGGCCAACTGCAGGGGTCCTTCGCTTCGCTCAGGATGACAGTGAATGCGCTCAGGGTGACAGCATGGAAGCATTCTTCCGCAGCCTGTGAAGCCCCGCCCTTCCAATCCCGTCGTGAGAAATTCGGGCTAGGTCGGAAGGCTCGTCAAGAGCTTGACGAGCGTCCGCACGCCGTGGCCCGTGGGCCCCTTGCACCGGTAGGGCTTTTCATCATTCGCCCAGCGGGTGCCGGCAATGTCCAGATGGACCCAAGGAGTGTCGCCGGCAAATTCCCCAATAAACATGGCGCCCGTGATCGCTCCCCCGGGACGCCCGCCGGTGTTCGCGAAGTCGGCGATGAGGCTCTTGTAAAGCTCGCGGTAGTCATCGTCCATTGGCAATTGCCACATTCTTTCGCCGGCTGTCTGGGCGGCGGCCAGCACGCGGCTCACCCAATCCTTGTTCCAGCCGAAGACACCGGTCGTAATGTGGCCCAGGGCAGTGGTTACGGCGCCCGTCAGGGTTGCCGCATCAATCAGCACGGTACAGCCGCCCTGCTTCGCGTAAGTCAGGGTGTCAGCCAGCACCAGGCGACCCTCCGCGTCCGTATTCAGGATCTCGATGGTCTTCCCGGACATCGACGTGAGGACATCACCGGGCTTGTAGGCTTTTCCGCTGGGCAGGTTCTCAGTCGCCGGAACGAGCGCCATAACTCGCACCCGGGGCTTGAGCTGTGCAATCGCCTGCATGACGCCCAGCATCGTGGCGCCACCCGCCATATCCGTCTTCATCTCATGCATGTTCTCGCCGGGTTTAAGGGAGATGCCCCCCGAGTCAAAAGTTACTCCCTTCCCAATCAAACCGATCACCGGCTGTTCCGGGGCGCCCTCCGGCAAGTAGCGAACCACGATCAGTCTGGCAGGTTCCTCGCTGCCCTGCGCCACCGCCCAGAAGGCGCCCATTTTCAAGGCCTGTATCTCGGCGGGTCCGAGGATTTGGCACTCCAAGCCGAAGCGTGTGGCCATGGCTTCGGCGCGCGCCGCCAGCAGGGTGGGCGTCATGCGATTGGACGGCTCGTTGACAAGATCGCGCGCGAAGTTCTGGGCCTCGCCGATAATGCGGCCCCGCTCCAGCGCGGCTTCCGCTTCCGGGGTGAGCGCGTCGCCGCCCGTGGCCAGTTCCATGCGGTCAATTCTCTTCTCACTATTGCGCTCGGTCCGGTAGCGGTCGGCGTCGTAGTCGGCCAGTAGCGCCGCCTCCACGGTCGCTTCGACCGCAGACGGTTCCGTCCCGCCGAGAATCCAGGCGACATTCCGCACGCCTCGCGAACGCAGGCTTCTGACTGCGGTTCCCACCACATGCCGGAGTTGCCTCTCGCTGAACTTCTCGCTCTTGCCGGCCCCCACCACGAGCAGCCTGGTCGCGGTCAATCCCACCGGCAGGTGAACCAGCGTGCACTCGAAACTCTTTCCAGTCAGCTCGCCCGCCGACTGCAACTCCTCGAGGAAGCCCCGCGTTTCTGCCGGCAATCGCCCCACCGTGCCACTCGCGGCGGGCGTACCCTCGAAGGCATAAGCCACCAGCGCCGAGCAAAACAGTTGCGGTAAAGGTTCGTGCCGGAATTCAGTTTTCACAGATTACGTCTCCTTCCTGGAATGGCAAGACAACGCGCCGGGGACGCTAGGAGCGGCGCCGGCGATGTTCGTGTATGGCCTGCTGGGTCTCGCGTTCGATGGTGCGTCGCCGCGATGTCTCCCGGTGGTCGTAAACTTTCTTACCCTTCGCCAAGGCAACTTCACACTTGATCAGGTTTTTCTTCAGATAGACCCGGGTCGGAATTACCGTGAGTCCTTTTTCCTTGGTGCGACCCGCCAGCTTGTCAATCTCCTGCCGATGGAGCAGCAGGCGCCGGTCGCGCAGCGGGTCGTGATTCGAGTAGCTCCCCGCCGTGTAAGGGCTGATATGACAGTCAATCAACCATGCCTGGTTTCTCTCGAAGTTGACATAACTGTCTTTGAGGTTGATCTTCCCTTCGCGAACCGACTTCACCTCCGTGCCGGTCAATTCCATGCCTGCCTCGAACTTGTCCAGGAGAAAATAGAGATGCTGGGCCTGTCGGTTCACGGCGAAATGCTTCACGGCGGGTTGGGACGGCTTCGGCATGGAGCACACCTGTTCGCGCAAACCTCCCTTGGGGAAGACGCCATCTTAGCACAGCCTGCCGCACCGACGACGACCGTTCTCCTAAGACCCACGCTGCCAGGGTGCTCTTGCCTTGCTCGCGCTTGCCCTCTCCCCTCGCGGGAGAGGGTGGCCCGCTGCCGGCGCTTTCACCAGCCGGAGCGGGCGGGGGGCCCCGAGCGCCGGGGGTGAGGGGGCACAACGACTGGCGGTACGGCGAGCGCTGGCGGGCGCGAAGAGCCGCGGACCTACCGAACAGGTCCGCGCTACGCTTGCTTCAGGGCGGCTAATTGCCATCGGCATTATTCTGGCTTTTGCCTTGGTTCCTTCTGCGTTACGCTAGACGCCCGGTCCTATGGCGCCCGGGCACTCTAAGGCGGCCGCCATCGAATGTATTTCAATCTTCCAGCGGAGCGAAACCGACTATGCGAAGACTGACCATCCTCATCGCCTTCTTGTTTCCATTTTGCCTTCTTGCCCAGGACGGCGCCGACAAACGGCGGCAGGATTTGGATCTCTTTCTGCGGGTTCTCCCACCCAGTAGCGCACCAGGGACGGGAAGGCTCAGCGCTCATGAGAATACGTGGGAGGAATGGGTCAAACGTACTGGCGAATTCCCGCCGGACTTCGACACCATGCCTTCGATTCCCGATCTCCCGGATCCCCTCGTGCTCCGGGAGAACGGCCGCCTGATCCCAGTCACCAATCAGGCCCTGTGGAATCGCCAGAAGCAGTGGATCCGCTCGCAAACTGAGCACTGGGTCTTCGGCACCATGCCTCCGCGACCGGACAATCTGCGCGCAGTTGTTACCGATACGCGGCGCGAGGGGGCTACCACCGTGCGTGACGTGCGTCTTGAGTTCGGCCCCGGTCATCGCGCCACCTTACGCCTGCAATTGATCATTCCGGATGGCAAAGGCCCGTTCCCCGTGTTTCTGACCAACCACGGCCGCAACCGGCCATGGCTCTACACGGCGGTGCGGCGGGGCTACATTGCCTGTTACTATAATGCCACTGACCCACGGTACGGAGACGCCGACGATTCCGATCAGTACATCGAGATTTACCCGCAGTACGACTTCTCCTGCCTGGCGCGTTGGGCGTGGGCGGCTTCGCGGGCGGTGGATTACCTCCTCACACTTCCAGAAGTCGACCAGAGAAAGATTGGCCTGACCGGACACTCGCGGAATGGAAAACAGGCGTTGGTGGCGGCGGCATTTGACGAGCGGATCGGAGCGGTCATCCTCTCAAGCGGCAATACGGGAGAGTGCGACCCCTGGCGCTACACCACGGACATGTTTGTCAACGAAAGCATCGAGTTGCTGACCGCAGGCCAGCCCCACTGGTTTCATCCGCGGCTGCGTTTCTTCGCCGGGCGGGAAGACAAGCTGCCGGTGGACCAGAACATGCTGATGGCCGCAATCGCCCCACGGGGTCTCATGATGTACTCCGGATACGCCGAATCGGCGGGCAACCCTTTTGGATTTGAACAGGCCTATCGCTCCCTGCAGCGCGTTTACCGCTTCCTGGGACATGAGGAAAACGTCTGGCTCAATCTCCGCGACGGGGAGCATGACACCACGACCGAAGACGTCGAGAACTTCATGGACT
Organism: uncultured Acidobacteriota bacterium; assembly: GCA_963722555.1. Taxonomy (GTDB): domain Bacteria; phylum Acidobacteriota; class Terriglobia; order UBA7540; family UBA7540; genus Bog-366. Next base: position 1,870,246 of record CAVRNQ010000007.1, on the reverse strand, counting down.
TCTTTGATGCGGTCTTTGGCCGTAAGTTCCACCCGAAATCAGAGACCTGGATTCTGGGCTACACGTTTGAAGGTTGGCAAAAGATCTCCCGGGAGAAGATCGATCCGCTTACGTACCCGAAAAGATCGGTTGGCGATTTCCTGAACCAGGCGGACGGGCGTCCCATCAACGCAGCGATGCAGTGGGAAGAAAAGAAGAAAGCCATCCGTCAGAGGATTTCACAAGTACTTGGCGAGACGCCGCCCCGAGTTCCTTTTGCGGCGCATCACAAGCTTTCGGAGACCAACTGGTCGAGCGACGGATGGCTGGCGACGTTGTACAACCGGCCGGTTGACGATGAGAATGGGCAGGCGCGATTGAGGAGCGAGGGCATGGGCGTGGCGGGGTTGCAGTTTGGGGACGGTTTGAAGGGCGATTTGTACTACCCGCTGGGTTCCGATGGCAAACCCAAACCCGGGAAGTGGCCGGTTGCGATCTGGCTCCACCCCTACAGCTACCAGAATGGGTGGTCGGCGGGGCGCCCGTGGCTTTCGGGGGGATGGGCTTATACCCAAGACGAGAGGCCCTCCTTTCCGTCGCTGACGAAAAGAGGTTTCGCCGTGTTCGCTTTTGATCAACTCGGCTTTGGAACCCGCGTCCACGAGGCCAAGTATTTCTACGACCGCTACCCGAAGTGGTCAATCCTGGGGAACATGATTGACGATACGCGGGCGGCAATCGATGCACTTTCCACTTTGGAAGAGATTGACTCCTCCCAAATCTACTTAGTTGGCTATGCGCTCGGCGGCAAAGTCGGCTTGCTGACGGCGGCCTTCGACGACCGCATCAAGGGCCTCGTTTCGATCTGTGGCTTCGATCCGCTGCGGCTGGACACTCCCGATAAAGGTACCGAGGGCATCCGTCACTATTCGCACCTCCACGGCCTGTTGCCCCGCCTCGGTTTCTTCGTCGGCCGTGAGGATCGCGTTCCGTTTGATTTTGACGAAGTCCTGGCGTTGATCGCTCCGAAGCCCGTGCTACTCGTGGCGCCAACGCTGGACCGTTACGCACGAATTGCGGACGTGCGGCGCGAGGTTGAGACATCCCAGCGGGCCTATGATCTGCTTGGCCATGCCGAAGCGCTGCAATTTGAAACGCCGGAGGACATCAACCGCTTTTCCCGCAGCTTGCAGGAGCACGCTTTCGACTGGGTCGCCCGGGCAGGTGATGCCGCACATCAACCGTAAGCGTTATCCGCTAAGAGCTGCCCAGCGCCGCCGGCCTTCCCCATCAAGGAAGGCCGGCCAACCAGTCGAACACCTGTTCTTGCAGGCGCTCTGGGAATCGGTTGAATTCGAGTGGCGTTTCGAGTCGGAGCGCGTTGGCTCGGCCGTAATGCTCATAAACGCGCCGCGCCTCCTCGACCTCGCCCCGGACGTCCTCCAGGCGGGCGTAGCGGTCCAGCGTCGGTGCGACTATGAGCGCGGGGCGAGGGGCCACAGAGGCCAGGACCTCGTCGAAATCGAGGGGCAGCCGGTCCTCCTGCCCCGCAAAGAAGCCCAAACGAGGGATCAGACCGTGCAAGTGTGAATATTGTCGGACACCCTCCACACCCTTTTCCTGGGTGTCCAGCCGCAGGGGATCGAACCCGGCAATCACGGCCAGCGCCTTGACGCGCTCGTCCAGGGCAGCGGTCAGCAGGCCGACTTTGCCGCCCAGAGCGTATCCTACGATGTAGATCCGTTCCGGATCGATGGTGGCGAGGGCAGCCCCCGCCTCCAGTGCGGCCCTTGTGTCTGTCACCATCTTGCCCATCAGACTCCACTGGGGATAGCGTTCGTAAAACTCGCGGGCACTGCGCACGCGGGTTCCAAAGCCGATCTGATCGAACGCCAGGACCGCGAAGCCGCGCTTGATGAGCGAGGCAAACGCCGGCCCCGCTTCCCGCGAGTAGCCGGTGCAATATGAAAAGGGGTGCAGCCACAGCACGAGGGGTAACCTGTGGCCTTGCGGAATGCTTGCAGGGTAATAGAGGTCGGCTTTAAGGTCGTCGCCAAAGGCCAGCGGCGCGGACGCCATGCCGGGCGACTTCAGCGGACGCTCGAACAGCAGCGCCATCCAACCATCGCTCGTGAGTGTCTCCTCGGTCAGTTTCCGGGCTGCGGGAAACCGGAGTCCGGCCGGCTCTTCGCCCAGCGCCCAGCGGATGTGCTGCCGGATGGCGGCCTTTTTTTCGTCCCAGTTGCCTTGGTTGAAGTCCCCCGGCGTCCTCCGGGGACTCTGCCTCGGATCGATCGACTCGCCTGCAATCCTTTTCCAAGCTTCAAACGTGTATCCGTTGACCCACGTCTCACGCTTCGGAAATTGCTTGCGACCGAAGACCGAATCCAGGAAATCGATAAATAGTTCGATGTCCTCTGCGGTGGTCGGGTGCTCTCCGTCGCGCAGGTGCAGCCACAGCTTGTCCTCTGCACCGAAGTATTTGTACACCTTCAGCACCGACCGATATGCCTGTTCAAAGCCAAACGGGCCACCCTCCGTCTCGGCAAACGCCGAGTACATGAAAAGCCCACGCGGCGCCACGAGCGCCATGAGCAAGTTCTCGTCAACGGGCAGCTTGTCTTCGCGGCCAGCGAAAAAGCGCAGCCGCGGATGGAACCAATGTGGGAAACCCCGCGTGATTTCTTCGATGCTCTCATTCACGAACATCTCGCTGGTATAGCGCCACGGATTACCTTCTCCGGTATTGCCGCTGGAGGGAATAACAGCAGCAATGCGCTCGTCGAACGCCGCCGCAAGCAGCGCCTGCTTGCCGTTGCGGGAATGACCACTGATGGCAATCCTGGCTTTGTCCACCTCGGGCAGGGTGTAGAGGTAATCCACCGCACGCATGGCGGCCCACGCCCATCGCGCCAGGCAGGAAAAGTCGTATTCCGGGTAGATGTCAATGAAGGCATCGGAATCGTCGCTGTGGCCGTAAATCGGGTCAGCGGCAAAGTAAATGCACCCGATGTACCCCCGCCGAACCGCCGTGGCAACCCAGGGGCGCGTGCGTGGGTGGTTCGTAAGAAAAACGGGAAACGGTCTCTTACCCGGGGGAATCATGAGCTGCACGCGAAGAGTCGCACGGTGGCCGGGCCCGAATTCCAGTCTCACATCGCGGACCGTAACGCCGCCTTCGTCGTGGGTCCCAGTGACCACGGCGCGGAGGTTATCCGGTGGCGGGGGCATTTTCCCGTAGATCCACTGCTCGAAGAGCGCGCGGATGCGCTGTCGTTCGCGCGGCCAGGCCTCGCGCGTGGTCAGGCGAGGTTCGGGAAGCTCCGGGACAGAGGGCATACTGTCGAAGTCGGGCGGAAGTTCGCCCGTTCGGCGCACCCAGTCTTCCCAGGACTTGTCCTGGGCACTGATCCGGCCCGTGATCTGCGTGCCCGCCGGCGGGAGGATCCTTTGCAGATCCGCGAGTTCCTGCTTGCGGTCGGCAGCCGTCAACACGCTAGCGCTAAGTAACAGCCCCATCGTGATTCTCAGCATAAAGCGGTTACCTCCCAAATCTGATTGCGAAGGTGTCCAGACCCGGCGCAGAAAAGCCCAGAGCACCCGATCCCATGGGCTCAGTCTCGGCCATGCATTCTTGCGCTTAAGAACGCTGACCTGATGCCACAGCATTGCAATATCTTGATTTCTTGTTTTTTTAGCAAGCTTTTTCCAGGCACCCGTGCCGGAGCCGAACTTTTAGATCGTTTTTACATATTGGTTAACAATAGGGCCCGGGCTGCGTATCGGCGTGGTTTGGTTGCGGCCAGAGGCCGCGCTGCGTTACCGGCTTCACAAAAGATGAACCACCTGTCGTCCATGTCTCGTGGGCGAAAACCGAGTTTGATTCTTTCCATTTCTCGCGCTGAGAAGGTGCGGTCGACGGGAAGCGCCACATGCGAATTTGGCATCTTGTGCAGTTTCCATTCACTTCGCAGTGCTGGTTTGATTCTCATCATTAACCAGGAGTATTTCAGCAGCGGTGCCCTTACCGCATTTTGCCCTTTGTTGGCGGCTAAACGAGCTGCGAATTCAGGCCATGAGTTATGCATTCATCGATTGGAGATGTGGAGAAGAAGGTTTAGTAGAATCTGAGGAGTCCCTGCTCATGGCAACGTCTTGGCCTCACGACCCGGAGTTCCGCGAGGCCTATGACAGCATCATCAAAAGGAATCTCGCGCATCTTGGCGGGGAGAGTTAAGATGGCGAACAGGGAGTCCCGCATTATGAATCTTTCCAAGTCCAGAATCATGGCTGGCTTGCAGTGCGTGAAGCGCCTGTACCTCCGGGTTCACGAACCCGATTTGGCGGGCGAGCTCGATGAGAGCTCCTTGGCGGTCATCGAACAGGGCCAGGAGGTAGGCCGGGTGGCGCAGAAGATGTTCCCCGGCGGAGTGCTGATCGAGGCCGGGCATGAGGAATTGGATAAGGCCCTGGCGCTGACCACGCAGGTTGTCGCGAAGGGCCAAGTTCCGGCGCTCTTCGAGGCGACCTTTCAGCACGACCACGTCCTGGTAAGGGCCGACATCCTGGAGCGGCACGCCAAGGGCAACTGGCGGCTGATTGAGGTGAAGTCAGCGACGGATATCAAAGACCGCTACGTTTACGACGTGGCCATCCAACGACTCGTGCTGGAAGCGTGTGGGTTCAAAGTCGTTCCCTGCCTGATGCACCTTAACCGTGAGTACGTTTACGATGGGAAGCAGTACGAATTGGAGAAGCTGTTCCGAATTCGCGACGTGACTGACGAAACTGCGGCGCTGACGAAGGACGTGCGAGCACTGATTCGCGAGCAGCGGAAGATGCTGGCCCAGGCCCAGCCGCCGGATATCGAAGCAGGCCGACAATGCACGGATCCCGTGACCTGTGAATTTTATAAAGTCTGCAACAAGCCGCTTCCCGATGGCCATGTCAGAAACCTTCCGGGCCTCTCGTCCACGAAATTGGACAAGCTGAAAGATTTGGGGGTTGAGCTGATTGGCGACATCCCCCGAAACTTCCCGCTCACCGAGCGGCAGAAGCGGGCATGGGAATGTGTCCAAAGCGGAAAGCCCTGGTTCGGGAAGGGACTCAAGGAGACGCTGGCCGAGCTTGAGTATCCAGTCCACTTCATGGATTTCGAGACCCTGGGGCTGGCGCTCCCAAGATTTCCCGGCATGCGGCCGTATGACCAGCTCCCTTTTCAATGGTCCATGCACATCCACCGAAAGCCTGATGCCGCGCTGGAGCACTATGAGTTCCTCGCCGACAATAAGGACGATCCTCGACCGTCATTCCTGAAGTCGCTGTGCCAAGCGATCGGCCGGAAAGGGAGCATCGTCGTTTATAACCAGGGCTTCGAGTCTGGTCGCCTGAAGAACTTGGCGAGCTGGCTTCCCAAGTACGAGGACACGATAACGGGAATTCAAGACAGACTGTGGGATTTGCTTGCGGTCATGCGCGCCAACGTTTATCACCCAGGCTTCGCGGGCTCATTCTCTCTGAAGAGGGTGCTGCCGGAGCTGATTCCCAATATGTCCTATGATGGCATGGAGGTTGCGGAAGGCACCGAGGCAGGCCTGGCCTGGGAGAAGATGATTGACGGTGAGGTCGATAGCGCAGAAAGGAAGAGGCTGCGCGCGGCACTGCTGGCCTACTGTAAACAGGACACGCTGGCGATGGTCCGGCTGCTGGAGGTTCTGCGAGAAGCATAGACATACTCTGCGCGTTCCAAACCGTGCCGGATTCCGGCGCTTCTGTGCCTCGGAGTCGGCGCGGCTGGTCTCGCTCCGCGTGGTCCGGGACACGCTGGGGCATGTCAGTGACGAGGTCACGCTGAGTCACTACATCTACGCAGACAGCGAGGACCATCGTCGCCGGGCAGAAGGGGTTGGCAAAGTGCTTCCCGTCGGCGTTGGAAGCAACCGTAGCGCGGACCTGTCTCGCAGGTCCGCGGCTTTCAGCTTCAAATCCTCGCCTTCTCATCGGCTGGCAAACGCACGCGATCAATGGCCAGCCCGCACCGCTTCTCCTGTTTGGTGGCCTCCGCGTGCGGCAACATGCAAATTGAACGGATCGTGCGCGGATCTTAGACTGGCCACGCAAAGCGCCATTGACAGTTTTTGGGAATCAATGATATAAATACAGGGCGGGGTGGAGCAGTCTGGTAGCTCGTTGGGCTCATAACCCAAAGGTCGCTGGTTCAAATCCAGCCCCCGCAACCAAAGTCATCATTAAGTTACGGGTCATAAGCAAGAACCTCTGAGTACAACTTGGTGCAAGCGGGGCCGGAAACGGCCCCTTTTCCTTTCTTCCCTTCAAAACCACTTTGGCAACTTTGGGAAGCGACCCCGAACTCTCTGGCCAACACCAAAGCCAGGCCGTGGAGCACTCGCAACGCCAGCCACAGAGCGAGTCGCATGAGCAGGGACATGGGCACGGCAGCAGGGGGCGCAGCAAGCAGAGCCCCTAACGGTGACGGGCGAGGACGCCCGCTTTACGGGGAACGGCAACAGCACGGGAGAGTGGGTTTCCAAGGATTGCTGGTAACCTCGGACGGTGGTCTGATTCTGGTTCGAGAGTCGCGAAAGCTTTGGCCGCAGAGAAACCGATCCAGGGAGATCCCAAAGACGGAAAGGTGTCCGAGAAAACCAATTGGACACGTGGCGGTTTCAGGTTTCGGGATTCGCGCGAGGGCAGACGGGAAACTGTTCGGAGCCGCTGGCTCTGCACTCGGGAGAAGGTTGCACCGGAGTGGCTCGAAGGGAGACAATCGAGTGTATACTCATTGCTGCCGGGAGACGATAAAGAAAATCCCGACTAATACCGACTGGGCCGGACCCGAAGTGGGTTGGCACAAACAGGAGTTGGGCGTTCAGGGGATACACAGGCTTCGGAAAAACTCATAGGCGCTGTCATTCTGAGGAGCCGCAGCCGACGAAGAATCTCGTAGGTTCATGAAAATGCGCAGGGCGAGATTCCCCGATTTCTGGGGTCCGGTGGACCCCTCGGGGTCCAGAGACCGGACTTCGCGCAGTTTATCCTGAGCGGGCAGGGCGAGATCCTTCGCTTCGCTCAGGATGACAGCGAAGGACTCAAAATGACAGCGGGGAAGCGTTTTTCCTCAGCCTCTACAGCCCAGCACCTTCGCAGTCCGTACGAGTAAGAAATACCTCACTGGCTCTGCCCTGACCGCCGAACGCCACCAAGGTCAGCAGATACAATGAGAACCACGCGGTCTGACTAGCCGGCACCAGAAAGGGTATCGCGAGAAATTCATCCACAACGTTTGGAAACATCTTTAGGAGGAGAGCATCATGAAAGAGGACAAAAATCTGACCACCGAAGCAGGTGCTCCGGTTACCGACAACCAGAATTCCCAGACGGCGGGGCCGAATGGGCCGGTGCTGTTGCAGGATCATCATTTGTTAGAGAAGCTCGCCCGATTCGACCGCGAACGTATCCCGGAGCGCGTGGTCCACGCCCGTGGATCAGGCGCTTATGGCTACTTCGAGGTCACTAAGAATGTTGCCGGTTGGACCAAAGCAAAGTTCCTGAGCGAGGTCGGCAAGCGGACCGAGGTATTTGTGCGGTTCTCGACCGTGGCCTTGGAACGGGGCTCGGCAGACACCGTGCGCGATCCCCGAGGGTTCGCGATGAAGTTTTACACCGAGGACGGCAATTACGACTTGGTCGGGAACAACACGCCGATCTTTTTCATTCGCGATCCCCTGAAGTTTCCAGACTTCATCCATTCGCAGAAGCGCGACCCGCATACTCACGTGCAGGAGCCTGACAACGCGTGGGACTTCTTCTCGCACTCGCCTGAAGCCACGCACCAGTTCACGTGGCTTTTCGGTGACCGCGGCATACCCTACTCGTATCGCAACATGGACGGGTTTGGATCGCACACATTCCAGTGGGTGAACGCCGAGGGCAAAGCGTTCTGGGTGAAGTACCACTTCAAAACTGATCAGGGTATCAAGTGCCTGCCTTCCGCTGAGGCAGCGCGTATTGCCGGTGAGAACCCGAACCACCACCACCTTGACTTGCTGCAGGCCATTGACCGCGGTGAGTTCCCTTCCTGGACGCTGAAGATGCAGATCATGCCAATGGCCGATGCAGCCAAGTACCGCTTCAATCCCTTTGACCTGACCAAGGTTTGGCCCTATAAGGACTATCCGCTGATTGAGGTGGGCAAGCTGGTCCTCAATCGAAACCCCGAGAACTACTTTGCTGAAGTCGAGCAGTCGGCATTCAACCCGGCTAACTTTGTTCCCGGCATCGGGCCTTCGCCCGACAAGATGTTACAGGGGCGCTTGTTTGCTTACGGAGACGCCCATCGCTATCGTCTTGGCATCAACCACACGCAGCTACCGGTCAATTGTACGCATGCCACTAAAACCCAAAACTATGGACGCGATGGATACATGCGTTTCGATGATAACGGCGGGCGTTCCAAGAACTACGAGCCCAATAGCTTTGGCGGGCCTGCGCAGAGCAACGAGCTTGTGTACGCGCCGCTCGAGGTCCACGGGCTCACGGGCAGCCAACCGCAGCAGCGGCACGCCGCGGATGACGACTTCGTCCAGGCCGGGAGTCTCTATCGATTGATGAGCGAGGAAGAAAAGAACCGCCTCATTGACAATATTGCGGGACAGCTTGCCTGTGTAAGCCGGAATGACGTAGTTGAGCGCAGCATTAGCTACTTCCGGAAAGCAGATGCTGATTATGGGGAGCGCATCGAAAAGGCGGTTAAGACGTTGCGCTCGAAAAAGGCATAGGCAGTGAAGGATTCTGGTTCATGGACGCCCAACCATGGAGCTTCAGCCGCGCCCGAGCCCGGGCGCGGCTGACCCCCAGCGTTAGCGGCCGCGGGTGATGCGCACGGTCTCAGTGAGAGGCGTGCTCCGCGCAGATCCTCCCACATGAATTGCGTAGTCGCCCGGCACAAGTTCCCAGCGTTCCCCATCAACGTTGAAAATGGACAGGAACTGCGGATTGATCTCCAGGGTGACGGCTTTGGTTTCACCGGGCGCCAACGGGATTCTTTCCCAACCCACCAGGCGTCGAGGCGGCTCACCCGCGCTCGGCGGCAAGGACGCATAGACCTGCGCAACCTCCTCACCGGCACGTGGGCCGGTGTTGGTAACGTGGAAGCTCACCTTCACTTCCTTCCCCGCCGTCACTTCGAGTCCCGAGTAGGAATAGGTCGTGTAGGAAAGGCCAAAACCAAAGGGGAAGAGCGGTTCCTTGCCCTCCGTATCGTACCACTTGTAACCAACCTTCAGCCCTTCGGTGTAATTGATATCGAAGGGTCTTGGCGACATCTTCGCCGGTTTTCCCTCGCCCGTTGCAGGAAGCATTCCGGGCACCGTGAGGTGGGGGAGGTCAGCCTCGCTCTTGGGGAAGGTCACAGGCAGCTTGGCCGACGGGTTCACGTCACCGAAGAGAATGCTCGCGATCACCTCGCCACCACGAATCCCAGGATACCAGGCTTCCAGGATGGCGTTCACCTGGTCGAGCCACGGCATCGTCACGGGCCCGCCGGTCTCCAGCACCACGATGCAGTGCGGATTGGCCGCCGCCACCTGGCTGACGAGTTCGTCCTGGTGGTTGGGCAAGGAAAGATTCGGCACATCGAGACCTTCGCTCGTGTGTTGATGGACGAACACGATGGCAACCTCGGAAGCCGCGGCCAGTTTCGCCGCCGCCGCGGGGTCGGTTCCCGGGTCAAACGTCACCTGGGCGTTCGGGGCTTTGGCGCGAATCGCCCGGAGGGGCGAAGAGGGGTGCCACACTGCGTCGCGGCTCCCTGGAACCGCGTTCCCGCCCGCCGCATTAACCTGGTCCGAACCCGCGCCGGAGAGTACGCCGGCATCCGCGTGCGCGCCTATGACCGCGATCGATTTGACGCTGGACGCCTCCAGGGGCAACTGGCCATTGCCGTTCTTGAGCAGCACCATGCCCCGTTCTGCCACCCGCTGCGCCACTTCCCCGCCGGTAAATGGGTTGACCGGCCGGGGGACGGGCGGGTTATCGAAGACTCCCAGCGCGATCTCCGTGCGCAGAATGCGATGGACCATATCATTGAGGCGCGCCAGCGGCACCTTGCCCTCCGTGACTGCTTCCTTGAGCGGGTCGCCGAAATACCGGCCGGTGGGCATTTCCTGATCCATGCCGGCGAGCGCAGAGGGAACCGCACTGTGCGCGGCGCCCCAGTCCGTCATGACCCAGCCCTTGTAGTCCCAATCCTTCTTCAGGACGTCGCCTAGCAGGTAAGGGCTTTCGCAGGCATAGACACTGTTAACCCGGTTATAGGCGCACATCACGGTCCCGACATCCGATTCCTGGATGGCGATCCCGAACGCCAGTAGGTCGGTTTCCTGCATGGCGCGCTTGTCGATAACCGCGCTGCCGATGGTGCGACCCGTTTCCTGGTCGTTGACGGCATAGCGGTTGATGTTGCCGATGACCTGCTGGCCCTGCGTGCCTTTCAACTCCTGGCCGAGCATCTTTCCCACCAGGAGGGGATCCTCGCCGAGACACTCGAAGTTCCGCCCGTTGCGCGGCTCGCGAATGATATTTGCGGTCCCGCCGAGCGACACGTTGAAGCCCAAGTCACGGACCTCCTTGCCCAGCAACGCTCCGTACTCGTACGCACTTTTCAGGTCCCAACTTGCCGCGTTCGCGAGGGCGCAGGGCAAGGCGGTCGAGTAACGGCCGCGCGAGGCTGTATCCACGACGCCCGATCTCCCGTCGGTCATCTGCAGCGCGGGGATTCCGAGTCGCGGGACTCCCGGCACGTAGCCGGCGCCGCCCAGTGAATGCTGCTGCGCCGCTGGCCCCTCCACACCGTGAACGAGGGTGATCTTCTCATCCAGTGTCATCTGCTCGACGAGCAGGCCGGCCCGCCGGTCGGGTGACAAACTTCTGTCCAGCCACGGGCCCTTCACCTCTGGCTTCGCGGCCTGACTCGCACCCTGCCCGGCGGCAGCCACCAGTGTGCTCGTTAGGAGCACGACCGTCATTCCCAGGATCCCGGACAGATTCAAAAGGGTGGTGTTCGGATGGTGCTTATGCATATTTTTCTCCTCATTGGGAGGGAGGGTTGTACCGCTTTACGTTGCGGTGCCCGCCTTCCTGTATAGCCTCGAACATAGCGACGATATTTTCTGGAGGGACATTGGCCAGGATATTGTGGACCTGCTGAAATACAAATCCCCCGCCGGGACAAAGGATTCCAACCTGTTCCCGGACGTGCCGGCCGACGGCGTCCGGCGTCGCGTCGGGCAGGATCGTCTGCGTATCGCAACCCCCACCCCAGAAAACCATCTCCTTCCCGAATTCCGCCTTGAGCTCCCGGGCATCCATACCCGCGCAGGAAATCTGCACCGGGTTGATGGCATCCAAGCCGGCATCAATCAAGTCCGGGAACAACTCCCGGACCCCGCCACAACAATGGAGCATGACTTTCACGTTGGCCAATTGCTTGGCGCGTTTCCACATGAGCTGATGGCGGGGTTTGAAGAACTCGCGGTACATGCGGGGAGAGATTTGCGGTCCGCTCTGCATCCCGAGATCATCTCCGAACCTGATGATGTCGATGTATTCCCCCACCGCCTCCAGGAATTTCTCCAGTCTCGGCAGGTAGATCTCCACGAGCCCATCGAGGAATTCGTGCGCCTGCTCCGGCTCGCTGCCCAGCAGCATGAAGAAGTTGTCGTTGCGATAGAGGAACTGTCCCACCTCCAGCAGGTTGCCTCCGAATCCACCCAGGATCGCCTTGTCGGTGTTCTGCCGAAGTCTCCTGGCGCCTTCGCGGAGTTGCGCCAGGTCAACCCCGGGGCCGGGAGGACAAGTCATGACATGCCACATCGATTCTTCGAGGGCCTCAGGGATGGTCCGGGGGCCGGCTTCATCCGCAAAGGGGAAATAGGTTTGTTCGAAATAGAGGGCGCCCTTCGGCATCTGGCCAATCACCCGCCCGCTCCGGGAGCGGAAGACCCACCTCCCGTCCTCCTTTTCGGGCAATGCCCAGGCGGGGATCTGGCAGGCAGTGCCGTCCGGCAAGATCCAGTCAGCCCAGGATTCTTCCGCCAGGGCGAAGCCGCGCGCCATATTGATGGTATCGACTCCGAATTTCTCCAGGACGTCATCATCCACAATAGCCAACTGCTGGATCGGATCGTAAACGCGCAGGATCTGCTTGGGGAGTCCCAGATAGTCGCGCAGTTTGGCGTAAGCGAGGGCCGCTATCCCGGAGGAAGGATGGCCGGAAAAATCAATGGGCACCCGGTCGGGCTCACGATGATTGCAGGCAGTAAGAACTCTTTCGCGTGATGTCATGGTCGGCACTCCGAATTGGAGCTGGTATTCTTATTCTGATTTCCTTATCTAGCCCATTCAGTGGAAGAGGCCCCCCAGGTTTAAGACCAGCACCGAAAGCAGGATTACGGCGACAGCCCCCGTCAACACTCTCCGGGTTCTCTGCGACGTGGCCTTCCATTCCCCCGCGAGGATGCCGAGCAGATTTGAGGAAAGAATCATCGCCGCTATGAACAAGGCAAAGCCCAGCGAAGTTCCGTAGCTTCCAACCAGGGTCGCGCCAATGCCGTAGCCCACCATGCCCGAAAGCCAGAGCAAACCCATGGCAATGGCCAGGCCCGTTTCCTTCACCCAGCCCGGTTGGAAGAATAGAGACCAGGTGTGATTGCGAAAAAGCAACCAGGAACAATAGAGGAGATTCGGAATAAAACCTGCGCCTAGCACCAGCGCCCACGACGCATAGGTTGAAGTCGCCGGCTGCGCTCCCATCTGGACAGCTCTGGCGAGGACGGGGCCGCTAAAAGCAAATCCCAGGTTCAGATTCGACCCGAAGATGCCCGTGAAGATGCAGATGGCGAGACCGGTCATGAAGCTCATCGCCACGGCCCGGTCGCCGCCCGCAGGGGGTTGTTCCTTCTCCCGGCGGCGTCCCGCCAATCCGTACAGGGCCAGACCGGCGAACAGGATCGGCATGCTGATGAGCAACAGCATCCCGCGCGGCCGCAGCAAGTCCCCCGGGTTAAGGACCAGCAAGGGAATAAGCGATCCCGACAGACACGACAGGCCGGCCACGACCGCGAAGGCCAAAGCCATACCCACGGCATTGATCCCCAGACCGAACGTGACTTGGGCGATGCCCCACAGAAAACCGAAGACCAGAGGAATGAGCACGGCTCGGGCGGCGCCTCCTCGATAGACATCCATAAGATGGGGCACGAAACCGGCCGCCAGCAACCAGGGGATAATCACCAGCGCGGCCGTGGCAAAAACCAGCCACGTGTTCTCCCATTTCCACTGACGTGCGTATTTCATGGGAAGCGGGAAGCTTCCATTCAACGCTCCGCTTATGAATATGACCGCCATGCCAGCCCAGAAATGATTACTCATCAAAGTTTCCCTTTCGGAGCAGACTGAGGATAAACAAGCGGAATCTCACCTCGCGAGATCTGGTCAAGGCGCTCCCCTTCAGGGCGCCGGCGGGAGCGCCTCATAGGGGCTCCCCTGCTGGAGGACAAAGGCTTCTGCCCGCTTATTACCACTTTCAATACCCCGGAACCTGGCGACGAGGTCCTGCAAATCGTAATACCGGTCGGGGGTCTGGCTGGCGTGCGCGTGACAGGCGGCGCGTTTGCGGGGCTCGGTCCCGGTAATATCCACGTAGTGGGTGGGGGAGAATTGCAGCGTGTCTTCCCCGTTTGAAACTTCGTAATAGTAGAGCGCGAATTTCTTTTCCATCTGCAACCAGGCATCCAACGCCAGCGCCGAAGTCGCCCGGTGGTCACGGTGACCATCAATAGGCCACTGCGTAAAGACCACGTCGGGGAGCTCGGCCTTTAGGATCTTCCGGAAGTCGTCGAAGTGGGCGGCGTCAAGCACGGCGTGGCCGTTCACTTGTCCCGCATACACGGGGCGCGCCTTCAGAATATCACAGGCTTTGCTGCCCTCCGCCATGCGGATATGGGCGGGGGCTCCCCCCTGAGCCGCCGGCCACTCACCGTTGTTCAGGTAGAGGAGAACCACCTCGTGACCCAGGTCGGTGTAACGGGCGATCGTGCCGCCGCAACCGTACTCGGGATCACCGGGATGCCCTCCGGCAACCAGAACCTTCAGTTTGTGTCCCACGGGCGTTTGTGTCTGAGGCTGAATTTGGCTGGCGGCATCCGCCGCCGGCAATCCGACAGCCAGAGCTGTTCCCACTTGGCCCGTGCGGGCCAACAATTCTCGTCGGGTCATGGGGTCCCTTTCCACACCTCTACCTCGAGGGGTTGAAAGAATGTACTGAACGCAATGATATCTGCCACTGCCGCGGCGCCTGCCCACTCGCGCAGGCAAGCGCTACTCGCGACCGAGCGTGGTCCGCAACCACTCTACCATTTTCTGCTTGCAGAACATCCACTCCGGATGCCTTTCCCAATTCTCCATCCCATGGGGGGCTTTATCGAGCGGAATCAATACGTGCCGGGCGCTCGGTCTCGGGCGCAGCCTCGCTAGTGAATTTGGAGCACGGCGGCGCCGCGGATCGCGTCGTTCTTAAGTGCGTTCAGGGCGCGATTAGCATCGCGCAGCGGGAAGACCTCCACCTGGGTGCGCACGGGAATTTCAGCAGCAAGTCGCAGGAAATCATCGCCGTCCTGGCGGGTATTATTGGCCACGCTACGCAAGACCCGTTCGTGATAGAGCAGGTCGTAATCGAGGGGTGGGATGGCCGACATGTGGATGCCGGCCAGGGCAACGGTCCCGCCCTTCTTTAGCGCCTTAAGCGCCGCCGGCACAATCTCGCCGGCAGGCGCAAAAATGATGGCGGCGTTGAGCTTTACGGGAGGCTCGGCCACCATTCCGCCCGCCCACACGGCTCCCAACTCCCGCGCCAGCCGCTGGTGGCGCGCATCGCGAGTCATGGCGTAGACGTTGACTTTCCAGTAGCGGGCCACCTGGATCGCCACGTGCGCCGCGGCCCCGAAGCCGTAAAAACCCAGCTTGCCACCCGGCTCAATGCCGGAGAGGCGGAGCGCGCGGAAACCGATGATTCCCGCACACAGAAGCGGCGCTGCCTGCTGGTCGGGGAGATAGTCGGGAATTGGATACACAAACCTCTCCGGGGCAAGGGTGAACTCGGCATATCCTCCGTCCACGACATAGCCTGTGAACGCGGCGTGGTCGCAGAGGTTTTCCTGGCCCGCGCGGCAATATTCACAGTCCCCACAGGTGTGGTGCAGCCAGGGTATCCCGACCCGGTCGCCTATACGGAATCGGCTGACGTTTGGACCAACCTTCTCGACCCGGCCCACCACTTGGTGCCCTGGGATAACCGGTGACTTCCGCGGCGGGAGTTCGCCCTCGACCACGTGCAAGTCCGTTCGGCAGACGCCACAATTTGCGACTCGCACCAGGACTTCCTCGCCAATGGGCACGGGGTCGGGCGCCTCCGTGAAGTCGAGTGGGTTGGATTCGACCTTCGCAGGGAAATGGAGCAAGCAGGCTTTCATCGGGGAATGCCTCCGACCAAGGAATGATGCGCCGCGGTGGGCTGCCTCGCTCCCCTTAGTCCAGAGTCAGTCCGCGACGCAATCATGTTGATAATGGAATACATATTTCGCGCGTCATTCCGTCTTTAGGGGCGGGGTCATTGTGCGGTCCACCCCCCGTCAATGAGGATGTCTGTGCCCGTGATGAAGCCGGCCGCGTCCGAGCAAAGGAACACCGCCAGGGCGCCGACCTCCTCCAACTTGCCCCAGCGGCCCAAGGGAATTTTGGCCGTGAACTCAGCCATGCGCACCGGATCCTGCATCAAGACCGTAGTCAAATCCGTAGGAAAGGGGCCGGGGCTAATGCCATTTACCGTGATGCCGTAAGGAGCCAGCTCCAGCGCCAGGGCCTTGGTCATGCCGAGCAGGCCGAACTTGCTGGTGCTGTAGGCCGAGCGGCCCGGCAGCGAAACGTGTGCCATGGTAGACGTCACATTGAGGACGCGGCCGAATTTCTTTTCGATCATGCCCGGCACAAAGGCGCGCGCGCAGAGGAAGGGACCATCCAGGTTAGTGTGCATCACCAGGCGCCACTCTTCCAGAGTGAACTCGTGAAGGGGCTTGCGAAGTGCGATGCCGGCATTGTTAATGAGAATGTCGGGGGCGCCGACCTCCCTGCCCGCTTGCTCGGCCAGCCGGTCGACCTCCACCTCTACGCTGACGTCGGCAACCAAGGCGCAGGCTTTTCCGCCTCGCGCCGCGATACCCGCCCGCACACTCTCCAGCCGTTCGCGGTGGCGCGCCACCAGGACGACAGCGGCGCCGGCCTCCGCCAGAGCTTCCGCCATCTGCTTCCCGAGACCCTGGCTCGCGCCGGTGATGACGGCCACGCGACCGTCCAGCCGATGATAGACCATGCTGTGCTCCTGGGAAGAAGTTCGGGGGATTCAGCCTGAGACCCCCCCCACGTCAAAATAAAGCATTGCCAGGTTCTCGCCCGGATTCACAAACTTCTGTTGTGCTGGTATAATTCTTGATGTATGGTTCTTGGCGCATGACTCAGAGAGTGCACTAACGCAACACAGAATCCAGGCAGCCTGATCAGGTTAGCGCAGAGAAGTGTCCCAAGCAAATGTTAAGAGTACTTGCAGAAATTTGAGGTTGCGCTGCAAACCTCTAGAGTAGGAATCTGCATCTGAGTGTGCGGTGGTTACGAACAGGACCATCATAGATCTGGGGAATTGATTGAGCCGGATGCTTTTCGCGATTCCGGCCGGTGGGGGGAGGCGCGGGCGGAGGGCTCCCCTGCCGTGCGCGCGGCGGCGGCCACGTTGAGTAGTGCGGCGAGCGCCATTGGCGCTGGGCCGGACGGTCTGGGGCGGAAGTTAGAACAAAGAGCAGTCCCGCTTCGGTGCCGGTGCGTCTCTACCATCGTAACCGAGATTCCGCCAGCCCACCCGAGCGAAACTTGGGGGCGGGAAAGCAAAGCGCCTGTGGGTTCCCGGAATGGGAAAGCAAGCCTAGCCGAGGTCGGCGACTTTTCCTCAGGAAGAAATTCGTTTGGGAAGGGGATACGCGAAGTGAGGCCAATTTACACGCTCCTGCTCGTCACCGTCTTGATGGCACATGTCGGGGCCGCCCAAACCACGCCCGACACGAAGGCCCCGGCTCCGGATCCAGAGAAGCTGGCCAGCTCGATCGGGCCCACTGCCTTCGTGCAGTTCGCGGGCAATAAGTTCAACATGGGCGCGATCGTCACGTATGACATCAACCTTGGCTACAATTTCACGTCGAAAATTGGAGCGGACATCGGCTTGCCGATCTATACCACCCGCTCCCCGTACTCCATCGTTACCACGGCTGACTGGCGCACGACAACGATCCTGGGGGCTCCCTACATTGACGTGCGGTACACCACCCAGCGCGCCGGGGTGAACCTCACCTCGATCCTGACGGGTTCGGGGGGGTTCAATGAAGTCAAGATATATTCCACCGGCCGGATGAAAGTTGACTTGTTCAACCATATCGATCGCCCCTACGAAATAATGGAGTCCCTGACCTTTACGCCTTTCCTGAATTTCGGAGCGGGCACGGGGACCGTGGACCGCGCGGTGATGGCGCGCCCTTACAACGTCGCCCGCCCGTATGAAACGCTGGGCTATATAGGAAATGGTGAGGCCGGAGGGAATTTTACGCTCCTCCACCATTACACGATAGGCGGCTCCGCTTACGGCCTCGTCCCGGCGGGACCGCAGAAGGTGTTTAGCCGGCTCGTGTCGCCGGACTCGCTCCTGGGCGGCGACAGTTCGCACAACCGGTTTTGGAATGAATTCTTTGAAACCGGCGGCCAGTATGTCAACACGTATGGTGGGGGGCCATCGAGAATTGCCCGCGACAACGGCTACTCCGCGTGGATCGAGGTCACCCGATTCAAGAATCTCAGCGTCGAGGTTGCTTACACGCGCAGCGTTCACTATGCGTATGATTCCGCTTTCATCATGATCAAGTACGACTTGACCAAGTTGTTGCGGAACCTGACCATCGGCGAGTAGCTGGCCGGGTGCCCCGGAAGACAGTGAACCGGGGGTTTAATTCCGGTGGTCGCGCAGGTCAGTGCCCCAGCACGATCAATCGAGCGGCCCCGAACAGACAACAAGAGGACCTTTGAAAACTGTGCGTCCGTCTAGATCGTTCCTCCTGCTTTTGATGGTTGTCGCATGCTCGCTAAGTCCGCGACCCGCGTGGGGCGGCGCCGCTGCCCCACCGGAGGAAGCCTCCTTCCCTAACGGCCCCCTCTACTCCACCCTGCCGCTGAGTTTCGAAGCCAACCAGGGGCAGGTGGATGGGCACGTGAAGTTTCTGGCTCGCGGCCGTGCTTACACACTGTTCCTCACCGGCGATGAGGCGGTGGTAAGGCTGCGGAGTCAGAAGTCAGCAGCCAGGAATCAGGAATCGGCGCCTGGCGGCTTAGGGCAGCCGGCTTCGGACCACGGACTGCGGACAGATGACTCCGTCCTGCGCCTCCGCCTGGTGGGTGCAAACCTCCGCTCCACCGTCACCGGTGCAGACCCCCTGCCCGGCAAGGCCCACTACTTCCTAGGCAACGACCCGAGCCGGTGGCACACGAACGTTCCCACTTACGCCCGCGTGAAGTACCAGGGCGTTTATCCCGGCGTGGATCTGGTTTATTACGGCAACCAGAGCGGACAGCTCGAGTATGACTTCATCGTCGCACCTGGCGCGGACGCTACAGCCATATCGCTGGACGCAGGGGCGGGCCTTGTGCCTGGCCGAGGGCGACTACGAGGGTCTCTCTTACAAATCGCTGCCGATGGCGACCTTATTATCCACCTGGATGATGGCGACGTACGCTTCCACAAGCCCATCGTTTACCAGGTTGATCCGGCCCCGGCACCCTCCGCGGCAGGCCTGCCACCCGGCACTCGGCGCTCACCACTCGTCGAAGGCCGTTACACCCTCACGGCCTCGAAGCAGGTTCGCTTCGCGCTCGGCCCTTACGACCACTCCCGGACGTTGGTCATTGATCCCGTCCTGAGCTACTCCAGCTATCTGGGCGGCAGCGCCGGCGATGTCGCCTACGGCATCGCTGTAGATTCCTCCGGCGACACCTATGTCACGGGAAGCACGGCCTCCCTCAATTTTCCAACTACTTCCGGGGGGGTGCAGACCACGGCCGGGGGTGGGGGCGACGTTTTCGTGAGCAAGTTCAACCCCGGCGGGTCCGCGCTCCTCTTTTCCATCTACTTGGGCGGCAACGGCGCCGACGCCGCTTCCGCCATTCTGCTCGATTCCTCGGGCGACATTTTTCTGGTGGGCAGCACATTCTCCAACAACTTCCCGACCACCACCGGAGCCGCGCAGATTACTTACGGCGGAAACGGCGATGCCTTCCTTACCGAGCTAAAGCCCGATGGTTCCGCCCTGCTTTACTCCACCTATTTGGGTGGGAGCCAAGCCGATAACGCCACGGCTTTGGCGCTCGACAGCGCCGGGGACGTTTTCCTCACGGGCTCCACCCAATCGCACGACTTCCCCACGATGAACCCGCTCCAGCTCGGCAATGACGGGGTGTCCAACGTTTTCGTCACCGAGGTCAATCCCACCGGCACGGCGTTGGTCTATTCCACGTACCTGGGGGGGTCGAGCAGCGACTACGGCACCGCCATCGCGCTCGATGGCTCCGGCAATGTCTATATCAGCGGCTACACCTTCTCGACTGACTTCCCAACTCAGAACGCCTTTCAAAGTGTGCTGGCGGGTGGCTCTGACGCGTTCATCACGGAGTTGACACCTGGCAACACGGCGCTGGTGTTTTCAACCTTCTTGGGTGGGAATTCCATCGACAGAGTATTCTCGATGTGGCTGGATGCCAGCGGGAGCATTTACCTGGCCGGGGACACGCAGTCCACTAATTTCCCAGTGACCTCCAGCGCGTTCCAGTCCGTGAATCACGGTCTCGCGGACGCCTTTGTCACCAAGCTCTCTCGCGGCGCCAGCTCGTTGGTTTATTCGACCCTTCTGGGTGGCAGCGGGACAGACGGGATCACCGCGATGGCGCTTGACTCCACGGGCAGCGTCTATGTGACCGGCTTTACCCAATCGGGTGGTGACTTCCCTTTGCGCGATCCCCTGCAGAAGGTACTCGGGATAGCCGGCGCGGGCTCCTGTGGAACAACCTCCGCGCCCGTCCTTTGTGCTGACGCCTTCGTGGCCAAGTTAGGGCCCTCGGGGAGTCCAATCTATTCCACTTTCCTGGGGGGAAGTGGCGCCGACTCCGGCCAAGCGATTGCTATCGACTCTTCGGGCACAGCTTACGTGGCGGGCAGCACGGCCTCATCAAACTTTCCCGCCACCGTAGGTGCGTTCCAGTGGGCCTATGCGGGAACAAGTTCCAGTTCGAACGCTTTCATGGCCAAAATCGGCCTGGCGGATGCTCCCGGCCTGACCCTGAGCCCACAGCAGATTAGCTTCGGTAACCAAGCGCTCAATACCACAAGCAACCCGACAACGGTCACCCTCACCAATGAAGGAAGTGCGCCGCTTAGTATCAACAGTATCAGCGCCAGCGGGAACTTCACCCAAAGCAACGGCTGTGGCACATTGTTGCCGTCGGGCGGAGCCACCTGCACCATCCAAGTTACGTTTTCGCCCAGCCAAGCCGGCCTGCAAACCGACGAGGTGCTGATTTCCGATAACTCTGCGGGAAGCCCCCACTACATTACGGTCACCGGGACCGGCGTGCTTTCGGGAGGTTCTCTCAGTCTCGCGCCCACCACGCTGAGCTTTACCGCGCAAGCGGTCCAGACCACCAGTCCTCCGCAGTCGCTCACGCTCATTAATAACGGGAACGTCGCCGTCACCGTCACCTCCATCAGCGTGACGGGGGACTTCGCGGAAACGAATACCTGCGGGGGTTTGCCCACCACCTCCACTGTTCTTAACGTGGGTCAGGCTTGTACGATCTCCGTCACCTTCACTCCCAGTGGTAGTGGCAATCGCTCGGGCAGTCTCACTGCTCGGTCCGACGCGGCGAACGGCGCGGCGGGGGTGACACTCACGGGAACCGGAACCCCGCAGTTCTCCCTCTCAGCCAACAGCCGTTCGAACGTCGTTGTCATTGGCTCGACTTCCACGACGTTCAGCATCGCGGCGGCGGCTCCCAGTTCGTTTACGGGGAGTATCGCCCTCGCTTGCAGTTCCGGTGCGACCTGCAGCTTCAACCCGAGTTCGATCCTGGCCGGACAGTCCAGCACCCTGACCGTAACCAACCTCTCGGGGACCACCGCAAGCCCCTTGAACTTTACGGTAACAGGGACTTCTTTGGCACAAAGCGCCACCGTAGCCCTGGCAATCTTCCTGGCCGACTTTTCGGTTTCTGCGACGCCCTCGGGGGCCACGGTGGCGGCCGGGAACTCGGTCACCTACACCTTGACCGTCGCCCCCACGAACGGGTTCAATCAGGTGGTATACCTGACCTGCGGCGTGCTTCCGGCAAATACTACCTGCACGATTGCACCCCCCGGCTTGGCTTTGACTGGTGTGGGAAACTTGACATCCACCCTCACGTTACAGACCACCGTGCAGTCGGGGCTCTTTCCATGGCGGCCGAAGGGTGGTCCTTCCGGCTTCTGGGAGTGGCCGCTGGTGTTAATGGCCATAACTTTCTTGCTGGCCTTGGCCGCAGTTCTGGGCGGGGTGGGACCTTGGCTCCGGCCGCAGTTCAGGCTGGGCCTTTTGCTGGCAGCGATCATCCTGGTGGCGTTCGGCGCGTCGTGCAACAATTATGTAAACCCGATCAACATCACTCCCGTAGTGTCGGGAACCCCCTCCGGCAACTACACGATTGGTATCGCGGCGACAATGGCAGACAATAGCAAGGTGACGCGGACGACCACGATTAACCTTACGGTACAACCCTAAGGACGCCGCCAATTATGGTGGACCCTCGTCGCGTCGAGGCCCGGCGTTTGACGAGTTCAAGAATCAAGAAAAGACTTTCCGAGACTGGATGATTTCCGAGGAGGACCGTCGTGAGTGAAAGGACCGGTACTGCCAGTTGTGCCCTGAGCGCCAGCCGAAGCAAGAGCAAGATGCGGGCCCGCCTTCCCTATGCGTTACTGTTGACAGCCCTGCTAATCGGCGCGGCCAGCATTCACGAGGATAGATTTGCGGCGCCTCCGGTCGCCAAGCCCCGTTCTTCCGCCCAATGGGCCCGCCTTTTCTCCGCCTTGCCCATGAGCTTCGAAGCCAACCAGGGCCAAACCGATCGGGAGGTTAACTTCCTTTCGCGGGGGCAAGGGTACACCCTGTTCCTCACTCGCGAGGAGGCGGTGCTGACGCTGAAGGGTCGGCAGTCAGTTGTCGGCAGTCAGTCGTCGGTTTCCAGCCCTGGGATCGAGGGAGCGCTGGCCCATGCAGGCGGGACGACGGATAGTGGCCTACCAACCACAGACTCAGTTCTGCGCTTGCGCTTGGTGGGCGCAAACGCCGCCGCCGCCGTCACGGGAGCGGACCCCTTGCCGGGCCACGCCAACTACTTCCTCGGCAATGACCCGAAGAAGTGGCATACGGATGTCCCCACGTACGCCCAGGTGAAATACGAGGGGGTTTATCCCGGCGTCGATCTGGTCTACTACGGCACCCAGGGGGGGCAACTCGAGTACGACTATGTGGTCGCGCCCGGCGCGGACACGGCCGCCATCACGTTGGATATAGGGGCGCGCAACCATACGCCCTTACGAATTGCTGCCGACGGTGACCTTATTGCCCACTTGGATAGCGGCGACGTCCGCTTCCACAAACCGGTTGTCTATCAACCAACCCCCGGGTCTCTCGAGCGGACTAGGGACGCGAGACAACGGACTCCCGTCGCGGGGAAATACGTGCTTACTGCCGGAAACCAGGTTGGCTTCGCACTTGGCCCTTATGACCATAGTCGGCCCCTGATCATCGATCCCTACCTGAGCTACGCGACGTACGTGGGCGGCTCTGGCGGTGACATCGGCTATGCCATTGCCGTTGACTCCAACAAGGACGCTTACATTGCGGGCGTAACGAACTCCTCGAACTTCCCCACCAAGGGACCGGAACAATCCACGAACGCCGGCAACGGCGACGCCTTCGTGACCGAGGTGAACTCAACCGGGACGGCGTTGCTCTATTCCACCTATATCGGCGGCTCCGGATCCGATACCGCCACCGCCATTGCGGTGAGCGCCGGCAGTGCCTACATCACCGGCAATACAACCTCCACAAACTTTCCTAACACGGCCCCGCAGAGCGGGGGGACGACAGTGTACCCCTTCCAGACGTCCAATGCAGGCGGAACCGATGCCTTCGTGGCCGAACTCAATACGGACGGGAACCACCTCGTTTTCTCTTCCTACCTGGGCGGGAGCGGCGCGGACTTTGGCCAAGGCATCGCCGTTGACTCCACCGGCAATGTTTACGTCACCGGCTCGACCCAATCTTCAAACTTCCCCACCGCCAACCCTCTGTACGGGACCAATAATGGCAATGGTGACGTCTTTGTTACAGAAATTAACCTGACCGGAACGCAAATCCTATACTCCACTTTCCTGGGGGGAACACAGGCAGACATCGCCCAAGCCATCCAAGTGACCACCTCAGGGAGCAATGCCAACATCTATGTGACGGGATATACCTTTTCCACTGACTTCCCGACCACGCCAAGCCCTATCCAGGCGACAAACGCCGGCGCACCGGATGCCTTCGTGGCTGAGATTACCATCACCTCTCCCGCGGAAACTTCGGCGCTCACCTTCTCCACCTACCTGGGCGGGTCGGGAGACGACCGCGCCTACGGGCTCGCGCTGGACGGGACCGGCAACGTCTACGTTACGGGGGCCACCACCTCCACGGATTTCCAGCCCACCAACGCCTCATACCAGGCATCAAATCATGGCCTCTCCGATGCGTTTGTTGCGAAACTGAATCCGACGGGATCCGCCCTGGTCTACTGGACCTATCTCGGCGGCAGCGGGGTTGACCAGGGCAACGCCATCGCCGTGACCTCGACCGGGAATGTCTTCGTGACAGGTTTCACGCAATCAAGCGATTTCCCCACCACCAACCCGGTGCAGGCGATTCTGGGGATCAGCGCCGGGCCGCTGTGCGGAACGTCCGCATGCTCGGACGCCTTTGTCACCCAGCTCAACGCCGCCGGCAACGCCTTGGCTTACTCCACCTATCTGGGCGGCAGCGGCCCGGACTTCGGCCAAGCCATCGCCCTCGACAGTACCGGCGATCCCTACATCACCGGCAGCACCTCGTCCACCAACTTCCCGGCCATCGCCGGCGCTTTCCAAAGCAGCCTGACGGGGGTGACGGGTAACGCTTTTGTGGCCAAAATTGATTCCGCCAATCAACCCGGCATAGCCCTGGTGCCCGGTAGCGTGAATTTCGGCAACCAAACCTTGAGCGTAACGAGCGCCCAGCAGCAGGTGACCGTGATCAACCCCAGCACCGAACCCTTGGCGATTACCGAGATCGCCTTCAACCACCCCACTTCCAGCACCATAACCTCCACATCTACCTATGGCTTTGCGGAAACGGATAACTGTGTCGGCGGCGGCGGCGGCGCCCTGCCTCCCGGCGGCGGCACGTGTACAATCAATTTGACCTTTACGCCCCCCTCGGTCAGTGCCCAGACGGATCAGCTTACGATCACGGACAACGCTTACATCGCCGGCGCTGCCAGCGCGAGCCAAACCATCACCCTTACGGGTACCGGCGTGACGGCCGCCACGGCGGTCACAGTGTCGCCTACCACCCTTTCGTTCCCCAACCAGAACGTGGGGACCACCAGCGCACCCCAAAACGTCACCATCGAGAACACCGGAACCGCCACGCTGAACATCTCCAAGATCAGCACCAGCGGGGATTACTCCGAGACCGACACCTGCGGCGCCCTGCTCAATACTCTCAGTGTGGGGCAGAGTTGCAGCGTCAGTGTGACCTTTTCACCCACGGCCAGCGGGACTCGTAGCGGCTCTTTGAGCATCGCCGACAACGCCACCGGCAGTCCCCAAACCGTGGCGATTTCCGGAGTGGGGCTTGCCGCCTTCTCGCTGAGTTCACCCGCCAATGGAAACAAGAATCCTGTGCTGATCGGGAGCACGTTGACGACCTTCACAATCGTGGCCAATGGACCGAACACTTTCACTGGCAACATCACCTTGGCCTGCTCGGCGGGAACAACCTGTGTCTTTAACCCCACCACCATCGGGGTCGGCGGAGTCAGTACTCTGACGGTCAGCAACCTTACGACAACGATGACGGCAACGCCTGGCAATCCTTACCCCTTTACGGTGACGGGCACGAGCGGCTCGCAGACTGCTTCGCTGCAGCTTAATCTGCTGTTTGAGGACTTTTCGCTTTCCGCCTCGCCGCCGCTCGACAGCATCGTATCGGGAGGCTCCGCCCCTTACACGATCCTCGTCAATCCCCTCAACGGATTCACGGGCCAGCAGGTCAATCTCGCTTGCGTGACCTCCGCGGGCAGTGACTTCCCGCCGGACGGGAAGTGCTCGTTTTCCAATGCGACGCCTTCTCCCAGTGGAACTGCCTTGAGTATCCAACTGACCATCCAAACGGTAGTGTACGTTGCGCCGACTCTCACTCCCCCTCGCGCCCCCACCGGCAAGCTTCCGCCCCTGATTCTCGGGCTCGTCAGCCTTACGGCGCTTGCCTCCTTGGCGCTGGGCGCCAAGCGCCGTACACGCCGTGGCCCCCTCGCGCCGGGTTGGCTGGGTGTCCGACTCGCCACCATCAGCCTCATCCTGACGCTCAATCTGGCGTTGGGAAGCTGCCGACCATCGACCCTTGTTACTTCCGGGACAACAACGGGTCAATATACGATCACGGTTACCGGAACTATGAACTCAAACACTGCGGTAGTGCGAAATACGGTAGTCCACCTGACCGTGACGTAAAGGAAGCGATCTTTGCCAGGGTCGCGCATCGCGCTACGGTGCCACCGCCGCGGCTGTAGAGGAGGGCCTTTACGGCCCTCCTGCGGCAACACCGTAGACGTGCTCCCCTTCCCTCCCGCAAGGAGGGCGACCCGGCGGGTTGCCCCTGCCCGTCCCATTTTTACGACCACCTCAGAGTTACGTTCTTCTCAACCGTGCCCCCGTTCCCGCCGAAACCCCACACCTGCCTCCTTCGACGGCGCCGCCTTCCATCCGCGCCCGCGATTATGATAGCTTCTAATCCGCCCGCGGCCGAGCCCGAATCGCGTTCGGGCCCGTCCTCGGGCGTCGAGATTTCTATTTTGGAGGCTTTGCATGCGCAAGCAAAAATCCAATCGCCGTTCCTTTCTTCGAGGCTCGCTGGCCGGCGCCGCCACGATGGGCGCCACCGCACTGGCCCTGCCCGCCACCGGCGCGCCGGGCAAACCAGCCGCGCAGAAGAAAGTCATCAATATTCCCGGCATCCCCCCCACCCTGACCGGCATGTTCAGCTCCGCGACCCAATTGGGCAACCTGCTGTTCGTCTCCGGTCAAGGCGCGG
The DNA here is from genome assembly GCA_963722555.1 of uncultured Acidobacteriota bacterium. Taxonomy (GTDB): domain Bacteria; phylum Acidobacteriota; class Terriglobia; order UBA7540; family UBA7540; genus Bog-366. The sequence continues at coordinate 1,843,685 of CAVRNQ010000007.1, read as the reverse complement.
TCGATCCCGCCACGCACCAAGTCGCTCCCGGCCCCATTTCAAACCAGGTGAAACAATGCTTGGAGAACATCAAAGCGGTCCTCGATGCCGCGGGATCCTCCATGGACAAGGTCCTGAAGTGCACAGTGTTCCTTGCCGACATCGCCGATTTCAAAGCCATGAATGCGGTGTACCACTCTTACTTCACCAGCAATCCACCGGCGCGCACGACCCTTGCGGTGAAGGATCTGCCGCTGGCGTCTCCGGTGGAAATCGAATGCATCGCTTGCGTCTGACCGACGGAGCCACCCATGCCGCACTCCTTCACTCGTCGTGATTTCCTCTGGCGCAGCGTGGTGGAAGGAACTCGCGCCCTGCTTGAGGGTCTAAACAAGCCGCGGACTGGCGCGGGCCTCTCGCTTCGGGCCTGCGGTTTCGCAAGGCAATTTCGGTGAACCCCCACAATGAGGATTTGATGAATAGCAACCGAATGCAGTAAGCTAGTCCATTGCGGGGGTGTAGCTCAGCCGGATAGAGCATCGGATTTCTAATCCATACCCGCCATCCAACGAAAATTCCACATTTTTCGCAAAATTTAACCCCTTTGTTTTCAGGGAGAACATCGGATTGCTTTCCAAAGGGTAGATTGCGCACCTTTCGTACTACCCATACTTTCAGCCATACCAAGGCTACACAGAATAGGCTAGTCTAAGGCGAGGGTAGAAATGATGCACTCCGCCCACATCAACACTCAACTCAGACAGTGGCTCCGCTGGGCATCGGACCGGGGCAACACGCCCGCTGTCCCTCGCCAAAACTCATTCGGCTGCAAATTCAACAGGTTAGGCGCCCAGCGTTAACATTATTAAGAAGCGTTGTGTAACCAAGATCGAGGCAGTTTAGGAACCCGATCTGGCATTGGCGAAGGACAGATTCCAGAAAGCATCCATTATACAGTGGCGGTGAGGATCTTCAATGCGCACCAGGTCGAAATGGGCAGGTTCTGGCCCCGCCCATCTTGGGAGGTCTGCACCACGAATACCCACTCGAGAGGATTGCGGCATAAGCCTAATACTTCAGATAGTGCGTGGACCCTCATTTTTGCGGAGGACAGGCGTTGTAGCGGAAGAACGAAGGGCATAGGTATGGGAGGATGAGGCAGTAGCTGGGAAGTTGACTGCCACGTTGCTGCGGTGACATCTATTGGGGGGGCTAAAGGCGCTATTTCGCCAGCAACAAGCGGAACAGGAGATAAGGCGAAGAACTGCTCGGCTACCTGGATGCCGCCATCAACGCGAGGACGCATTCCGAGCCAGGCCGCGAACAAGCACTCCGAGTCGCGCGATTCGAGGTGAGGAGATCTCTCCCGAGTCCATTGCTGGGTGGTCTGGACCGGACCCAGCCGCAGCAGCCCAGACATATTCGTCCAAATTCGATGATCAACTGGGATGCCTCCATTTTAAGTCGAAACTTTTCGTGGCGAGGCACGGGTGTAGAATGCTGGATTGGAATTTTGATCATATGACCAATGAAAACAGGCATTTCATTCTAAATATATTGCTCATCGGCGCAGCGGTGGTGCAGCTTGCGCTTGCCGGGAATCAAAAGCTGGCGACTTGGACGGGAACCTTGAGTGAATCGAACGGCAAAGGCATTGCCTGGGCAGAGGTTGAGTTGCGTGAGGTCCGCTCCGGTCGGCGATTGCACTCCTTTACCGACCCGCGCGGCGTGTTCGTGTTTAACGATCTGCCTGCCGGTGAATATTCCTTGTCGGTTCATTGGAAGGGCCGGACCCTGAATGCCGCGGAGTCGGTGAAGATCAGCCTGGGGGCGGTGCTGAATGCCCGGCTCGAACTTCACTCGGGTGGCGTCGCAATCGTCGATCATCAAGGTTCCGAGGAAACGGCGAAGCAGGCCACGGGCGGAGGGGTGCTATCCACCCAGGAGGTTGCCGATCTGCCGCTCAACAAGCGCGACTTCGGCCAATTGCTTCTGCTCGCCGCCGGCACCATGACCGACACCAACGGCGCCGCCAATTTCACTCAGCAATTTGCCGTGAATGGCCAGCGCGGTTCAACCACCGTGTTCGCCACGGACGGCATCGACACGACGGACCCGGAGATGGGCGGGGCGACCTTCTCGAACTTCAACGTTGACGCGATTCAGGAAATCAAGTCAAGTTCCGGTGTCATGCCGGCGGAGATCGGCCACGGCGCCGCGGGCTTCACCAACGTGATCACCAAATCCGGCACCGACCAGGTGCATGGGTCGGTATTTGAATTCGTGCGCAACGCTGCTTTCGATGCACGCAACTTCTTTGACCGCCAGAACCTCGCGAATCCGGGGCGAATACCGCCCTTCATCCGCAATGAATTTGGATTCACGAACGGCGGGCCCCTGGTTCTGCCCGGAATCTATGGCGGCCCTCACCGAACTTACTACTTTGGCCAATACCAGGGCTTCCGCCAGATTCTAGGAACCACGCAGGTCCTATCGGTACCGACTGCGGAAGAACGTCAGGGCTTGGATTCGACGGCTTTTGCAGGTGATACGCTGAGGGTTCCGCTCAACCCGCAAATGGTTTCCGTACTCGCGGGCTACCCTCTTCCGAACGACCCGGCGGGCGCCTACGGCGCCCGCACCCACGCAACTTCCGCCAAGGTCTCAACGAATACCGATCAATTCTCAGTGCGCCTCGATCATCGTATATCTGACCAGGCCACGTTCTTTGCCCGGTTCAATTTCAGCAACGTAAGGGGGCCGCTGACCAACCCCAGCCAGACGGCCATTGATCCGGGTTTTGCGATCCGCTTCCTGGACCACCAGCGGAATGCGGGATTGACCTACACTCGCACCTCTTCTCCCAACTTCATTTGGGAATCTTCCTTGGGCTTCATTCGCGCCACGCCGTTTTTTCCCTCCCTCAACAAAACCCAGCCGGCTATCGAGTTTGGCGACGGGCTCTATGAACCGTTCAACTCCGCGGACGGCTCCATGATCGGAGTTTTTGGAAATCTCTTCCAGGAAAGGCAGAACTTCACCTATATTCGCAGAACCCACACGTTGAAATGGGGCTGGGAATTCCGTCAGAACCGCGACGCCAGCGTCTTCGGCGTGAATCCAAACGGTCTCTACACATTTGGAGGCGGCCCCGCCTACGCCCAGGTGGCGATTCCATCCGCCAGCGGCCTGCACGATGTCCAAGCCGGCGATCTGCTTCCGGACGCCCTGACGGGTTTCCTCACCGCCACGCCCTTCTCCTATACGATCTCGGCAGCCTCGCCGCAATCAGCGATCGGGGATCGCTTCAACGAGGCGGCACTCCGCCGCCAGGCCTACAACGTCTATTTTCAGGACGCCTGGAAGGTCACTCCCCGCCTCCAGGTGAATTATGGCTTGCGGTATGAATACAACGCCCGGTTTAACGAGCCCAGGGGCCGGACTTCCGGGCCGGTCCTCCTGGGCCCAGGTGGGCGGCCGGCCCGCTTCTGGGACCCGGGGGCCTATGAGCAGTTCGTGGTCAGGCTGGAGCCACCCTTTCAGAATGATTGGCGAGGGTGGGGACCGCGGCTGTCCATCGAGATGCGGCAGAGGGAACATACCATCTGGCATGTGGGCGCCGCCATCACCACGCGCCTGACCAACCTTTTTCAAGAAGACTTCGAAACCGGCGGCACCCCCTTTGCGATTCAGCCCTCGGTTACCGCCAAGCCGGGAGCACCCGTTCCTTTTGAAAACTCGGTAACCCATTTGAATCTGCCCCTGCCGTACACCCCCTCGGGACAACTGGTTTTTCCCACGGGCCGCACTTCCGACGTTCCGCCCAATACGCCGATGGACATCCAGCGTTATGAGAACGACCTCGCGGCCGCGACACCCGGCCACCAAGTCCAGCCTCTCTCCATGTTCGGAATGATGGCGGATTATGCCCCCGGATACATCCAAAGCTATACAGCAGGAGTGGAGCAGGATTTGGGCGACGTCAAGTTGAGTGCTTCCTACGTGGCCACCATGGGCGTGCGGCTGCCCAGCGTGGGTTATCCTAACAGCTATACGGGGGCAGACGTGGCTTTCGCGCCCTTTACGAAGTTCGACTCCGCCGGGCGCGTCATGGGAGGATTTGGGACGGAAGCCTTGATGAGCAGCCGGTCTCACTCCACGTATCATTCCCTGCAGGTGGGCGTGGAAAAGACCTCGGCCCGGTTCGGTTTGGGATTCCAAGCGAGTTATACCTTCAGTAAATCGCTTGACGATACGAGCGCCACCTTGGGAGGTTTCTTCGGCTCCTCGGGGACGGTGTTGCAGACGAGCTCACAAAACCCCTGGAACCCCGGGGCGGAGAAAGGTCCCTCCACTTTCGATACGACCCACGTGTTCACTCTCAGCATGATTCAAGCGCTGCCCTTCGATCGCATCAATGCTTTTCGCCCCTTGGGACGCAAGCTGACCAGCGGGTGGCAATTCATCAACATCACGACGCTCACCAGCGGCTCGCCCTTTGCCGTCTTCTCGGGAATTCAACAGACTGGCGCGGGTTCCACCGGGGCCGACCGCCCGGATCAGATCGCAAAGCCGGATCTTTCGACGAGCCGGAAAGTAAGGGAGGACTACTTCGGTCGCGGTGCGGACAACCCCTCGTTCTTTTCCATCCCCATCAATCTTCCTGGCGGTTCGGGCCCCAACTCGGGGAGGTTTGGAACCCTGGGCCGCGATACCTTTCGCGGACCGGCCTTTCACGACTTGGATATTTCCCTGATAAAAGATACCCAGTTTGGAAAGAGAGGCAACGCGGAAGCCGCGACGCTGGAGTTCCGGGCGGAGGTTTTCAACGCCCTTAACCTCGTCAATTTCGGTCTGCCCTCGAATATTGTGCTGGGATCCGGATTCGGGCTCATCAATAGGACCGCCGGGCCCTCCCGGCAGATCCAATTCTCGCTAAAGCTGATCTACTGAATTGAGCAGGGATTTTTCACCATAGCATTGATAATAGCGACTCATTGCAGCGCGCCATTTCTGCGGATCGAGATCAAAGCGGACCGCAGGGATAGGGTTGCTTGTCCCTCACCCGAACTCACTCGGCGGTAGCTTCAAAAGGCTAGGCGCGCACCGCCGGACTGGGGACGAAGCACTGCGTGTGGCCTACAACCAGAGTCCTGAGACATTAGGGAAGGATGCTTATCTCTTGACGAACCCTTCTGATGCCAGCGGTTTTGCGGAAGGGTACGAAACCCGTCTCAGCCAAAAAGGGAGGCGGATCGATTGGGAGCTTGCCGTCACCCGTTATCGCGCGGTGACACGCACGGCACCCGGAAATGGGCCGCGGCAGAATGACTGGAGCGAATTGGCCAAAATCGGCGATCCGAATGAATCCATCAATGCCTACAGCAGCACATTCTTTGATCGCGGACTGGGAGCGCGATTCTGGGGTCTGCCACCTGCCCTGGGATACACAGCTTAGCTGGATTAACAGCTTTCTCGACTGAGCTCCAAACGGGCGCATTTTGCCCGTAACCGGACTAAACCAAGGGCTTATCGGCATCCTGGCCACCCGACGCGGTCCGGGCAATGGCGGTCCCATTGATGGGAAGATGACCGCTCACAACCTCACCATTGATCTGCGACTCCCTCGAGATTTCCTGTTACGCCGTGGTAGCCTCACTGCCTCACTCGACACTTTCAACCTTCGCAATTCGGCCAGTGCGCTGCAGGAAGATGATGTGACCTCGCCTGCCCTGTAGCCCGCAATAATTCGATCCGGATCTCTAGCACCGCAGCTGAGACTATTTTCTTGATGGTTAAGTACGTTGGGCTTTCCCGCCAAATCCTTCCGTCTTGAGGAAGCGTTTCTCGGCAGCGCCACACGTTGAAGGTTTTGTGGAGTCGTTTGGCGACCTGATCGCATCTCTTCCACATGACTCGGCAAGACGCACCTGGCTTCACGAGGCTCCACACGACTCGGCATACGTTTTACATTGGTTTGGGCACAGACTTGATGCGACGCGACGTGGAAGTTATTGCGGGGGCTGGATTTGAACCAGCGACCTTTGGGTTATGAGTCCGCTGCTCTAACCAACTGAGCTATGGGCCCGTACCTGTATTTTCAATAACTTAGGAATGCAATTTGGTCCATACTTCTCATTTTGTTGCCCAAAAACTCGCGATCCCGCCTACGAATCCTCACAAGTCACATCCAGTATCGTATTGATTTCACTTATTGGCAAGGGGTAGAAATCCGGGATTTTGTTAGTGACATGCGGACTTAAAACCACTGCTCACTGGCCATCTTCGACCCTCCTTGCCCACGCTGGGCATGAGACCGGCGCTACCACTACGGCAAGGTCGAGTTAAGCAGGCTTGCGGAAAGGATACCGACTAGACAGCCAAGCGGATCCTTGCCGTCCCGACGTCCCGTGCCTGCCAAAAACTCGCTCGTCCACAAAGGACAGCCAATTCGCAGGGCCGTAAAAAGGTCGAGGGAGTTACTGAGCAGGTGCAGGCCACAGATATCGACAAGCTCGGCGCCGACAGGCCCTGCCCGCATTGCAACCAGATCAATAAGAGCCCAGCCGAGCGGCGCAAGTCCGGCCTCCAACTGCTGTGGGAGGCATCTCCCGGGTCGGTGGTCCGGGTTGAAAGTGTTGACGAACGGGATTCGAAACTACTTGAATATTTTGACGGACTGGGCATTCGACCTGGGGCCCAGGTGAAAGTGGTCGGTGCCAATTACGATGGCACGCTCGGTCTATGTCTGGGCGACAAGCCCACCAACCTGGCTGAAGCCGCCGCCAGAACGGTCTGGGTTTCAGCCATAACAAGACGCACGGAATGCGCTGCCTAAGGGTCACTACCTACCCGCCCCGATCTGCTCTCTTGATACTGGCCTGCCACTGGAACACCGCTGACCTCCACCCACCAACGCGGTTGTTTCCCGTCACATTAGATTCTTCCCTGTGCTGGATACGACCAACCGGCCATGCTTGACACCGCGGAGGCCCAGCAGGTGGTCTCCGAGGCGCCGGACCTCTCCGCTTCTGCCCTTCATGATGACGACTTCCAGGCAATTCTCATGGTCTAGGTGGACGTGCGTCCCGGCCAGCACCTTTGTCGCGGCATGATGTTGGGCTTCAATGAGCTTCCCGGAGAGGCCTGGCCGGTGGTGATCGTACACCATCGTCAGCGTGCCCACGATGATCCTATTTTCATCTGCATCCTCCTGGACCAGGTGCTCTCGTATAAGGTTGCGGATGGCCTCGGACCGGTTTCGGTACCCTTTCCTGCCAATGGCTTGGTCGAATCGCTTCAGCAGATCACGGTCCAACGTGTCTATGGCGAATTGACATGTTGACCGATCCTGGCTGATCACGAAGAAGCAGTAAAGCACCTGGAACGTCGCCGTGGCCACAGTAAAGAAATCCATCGCGGCCATTGCCTCGCGATGGTGCTTGAGAAAGGTCAACCACCGCTTGCCGGAATCTCTAGGATGGTTACTTCGGTCCAGATAGCGGGAAACCGTGCATTCCGAGATTTCCAACCCCAACTTCAGGAGCTCGCCATAGATCCTGGGAGCTCCCCAGGTTGGATTCTCGGTTGCCATCGACCGGATGAGTTTCTGAAGTTCAGAGGTGATTTTCGGCCGGCCGGGGCGATGGCGAGAAAGGAATCGCCAGTACCACCGGAACCCGGCGCGATGCCAGCTCACGACCGTCTCCGGCTTCACGATGACCAGCAACCGCGCCCATCTTGACCATAGGCGTCGGAGGGTCATCCAGAATAGGCGATCCCACCGGCTCAACTTGGGTCGGGGGTTCTGGCGTTTGAGAACCCCCACCTGCTGCCGCAAGGCCGCAAGCTCAAGTCCGAGATCATGCCGAGAGCGGAAGAACGCGCCGAACCAAGCGCGGAAAGCCGGGAGAAGTCGGGTCATCGAAACAGTCTACACGACTGATTCAACTAGAAGGCGACTGCTCGCAAGCCGCTGATTCTGTAAGTCAGGTCGATTTTGAGGACACACAACCCGCAAGCATTTCCGGAGCTCTGTGAATGCTCATGACGCAGGATTCAGGTTAACTGCCTCTTGATCGCGACGGCTGTTGAGGCCTTCGAGAATTAACACAGAGTAAATTCGCACCGGAGGGAGCTTCAGTTCCGCCGCGTCGCCGGAGGAAGTTGAAAGCTGCTGAAGCTTCTCCGGCATGTCCGGTGAGATTAGCCAGATTCTCCCGTATTTCTTGTGCAACACGACCCTGATTTCTTTGGTTGATCTTAGCGTATAATTCAACAAATGTACGATGGTTCGGTCAGTTTTCGGCTGCCAAACAACGTTGTAGAGAACTCCGCTCGGAGCCTCCACTTGGACAGGTCTCGACCCACCAGTTTCCAGCAGGGTATTCGCCATTTCATCCAGGGAAGGAATCCGATCATAATAGATGCACTCCCCTTTACCCATCTTTCGACCGAACCATGGAGGTCGCGAGCGCTTGCGCCCGGTTTCGTCGTGTGCAGCTGCCTCACTCGTGGCAAATAGCCTGCCACCGTCCGTAACAAAGCTCTCCAGAGCAGAGAGTGCCTTGTCGCGCACGGTCTGCGCAGTTAGAAGTGCGACCGCGTGGTACGGCGCCAGCGTGTCGGCCGTCAGGTCGTGCTCGTAAATGACATCGAAAAGAACTTTGCGCGCGGCCAAGCCATTCAGCAGAGGGACGCTCTCACTGCGATCGTCTAGCACAACTGCGGCCGAGGACAGAGAGCACGTTCCGGTGTAGTACTGTTCATGCTGCGAAAAGAATCGGTTGTACTCCCCGATTGCCCGCCAGATGATCTTGGCTTTGGAATCATTCGCGGCTAAGCCTTGTGCAAAAACGCCTTCGACGAATAACTCCATGCCGATGCCAAAGCTCATTGCCTCTGCCAGGGCTAATTGATGTCGTGCCGCCGACATCGGTGTGGTCATACGGTCACCGACTTCCCGTTCACCATCCTCGATCATAATTGGCTTCCACCCATCTGAAAGAGCTTGGTGAATACGAAAGAGGCCCACGTTGTTCACCAGCAGTCCCTCCTGGACTAGAAGGAGGCTGGAACGCTCCTGCATCATTTTCTTGCCCTGGACATGGACTTCATCATAAACACCTGGCTCGACGCCGTCTTCAGTCGTCATACAGTTCGCAAGGCGATTGAGAACATAGGTGTCTTGATGGAAATTACCCATCAGCAGGAAGTCCTTCTTGCGCCGGGAACCGTATTGATAAATTTCCTGATAAATATTCGCAAGATGGTCGCCAAAATTGTTGTCGTAGATGATCCCGTCCGCCCCCGCATCGATGGCCAGGTCGACGCGCTTCTTCAAGTACGTCAGCCATTCAGGGTTGCCCAAATTGGCCATGTAACGGGTCACTCTGCCCATTCTTGTATAGTCACCCGCACCGTAAGGGACAGCTTTGCCGTCGTCACCGATTTGAACCCAGTTGCGCGACTCGGGAACATGCTCAAACATGTCTTCCCAGAACATGTTCGCGATCGATTCGTAGGCCATCACATGGATTCCCTGGCGATGACATTCTTCGATGTATCGGCGCACTTGCGCCTGGTGTGCCAGCTCACTTTGGATGGAGAAACCGTTGCTGAACGTGACCCATACCGTGTTGATTCCGGCTTCACGGAGCAGTGCGATGGTCCGCGTGTCGTACCAATTGGTCATAGTGTACAAGCGGTCGGGATCAGGAGGATTGAATCCAGGCCAACCTGAGAGCATGGCCTTCGCCGTCTCGATTCGGCCACCGTCCCAACGCGCGAAATGTATGCGCCCCGGCTGAGCCCATTCCGGAAGAGAGTTCTTCGCAGGGCCAGCGGGCCATACAGATGGGTACTCTGTTCGCGAAGAGTCCGTAACGGGCTCAGTACCAACCTGAAAGGCTAGTACCGTTGGTACTATCACCACAGCGAGGGCAAACAAGAGCCTCTTGCCAGAGAGCACCATGGGCGTCCTCCTATTCGATTGAATTAACGATCAATCTATGAAAGGGATGTTCACCTGCGAGCCGCACGGCCATGCTAAAGCGATACTGATAGGGAGTCAAGGGGGACGAATCGAGACATCTTAAAAGTAACTGCGGAAGGGCCGTCAAACCATTTAGCCCGGATTTCCGATTTGAAACTCGGTGATAAGGGTGTAGAAGATATGCATCGCCTGTGTTCATGCGTGAACCGAGCACAGGGAAGCCTTCGGGAGGTGGGCACCCAGCCGGTGAGAGCCAAAATCAGCCCTTTCAACTCTCCTTCAACAGGTTTTTGCGCGGCGATTTTCAAGGATCACGGGTGACTTCCGGCGGCGGTTTGCTGCTCGTTCGCGAACTCGCTGATGAGTTTGCAGCAGCGTTTGGTCAAGACCGGCGGAGGGCTGGTGAAACATGCGCGTTATTACTGGCTGCTGCTGGCCGAAGGGCATCTCACGCGGGGGTGTTTTGGCAGCATGCTGCGAAGGATCGCGGCCCTGCCGCAGCCGGACGGGTAGCGAACCAGGAGAGACAGCGAATCGAGCGCTCAGAAGTGATCCGGGGGGGCAAGTGTCAGCGGCCAGGCAGGTCGGAGGCGAGAAACAGACCAACCAGGTCAGCGAAACTGCCAAACGAACCGCGATGCGACCCGAGGGCGGCTCTGTCGATCTGAGCTTGACGCGCGAGGGCGGCAGGCGTAGGGTTTTCGCGTAGAGATAAAGTTGAAATCGGAAACTCCGGATAACACTTGGGTGTCCGAGCTGAAATCGCTTGTTCCGAGGAGGATCTATGAGAGAAACGAATGACCTTTCGAGAAGAGAGTTCCTGGGTTCGACGGCAACCGCCTTCGCTGTGGCAGGCGGAATGAATCTACGGGCGACAGTCCCTGCCAACGCCGCGGAAACAACACCCGCACCTCGTCCCTTGCCGGCAACTATTCTCGTTCTATATCTTGCCAAACCCATTCCCACCTGGCCTCGTCCGGACTTTAAACCACAAGACGACATCCAGCGCATTCGGCCAATACTGGATGCTTTCGAAGCCAAACCCGAGCCTGCGGTGAGATTCGCAGGTCACGAACTGCTCCGCGTGTCTGAGGACCTTTCCCGGGTTCAAGGAGCGCTCAAGGATGCTGACGGACTCCTGGTCTTCAACCTGACTTCCGGCGTCATGAATCTGATCGAGCCTCTGAGCGAAGCCGGGCTGCCGTTGGTGTTGTTCTCGCAACCTTATAGCGGGCACGATTGGTCTCAGTGGTCGCGGCTCCTCGCCAAGGGCCGACGTGTGGAAGTGGTGGCCTCGAGCGATTTCGGTGATCTTGAAGTGCCTTTACGGGTGCTGGCGGCTCGTCACCATCTTCGCCAGAGTCGAGTTGTGTGCATCCGGCCTGAGACTGAACCAACGGCCTCGGACAAGGCCCTGGAAGAGAAATTCGGCGCGACGATTCAGTTTGTGCCTTATGCGCGGCTGCAAGGCCTTTATGAAGCGGCTGACCGGAAAGCGGCACAGGGCGATGCGACGGCATTCATGCATGCAGCCCTGAAGGTGGTGGAACCCAAGCCCGCCGAGGTCAGCGATGCATTTCGTCTCTACTACGCCGTCGAGAAGCTGCTGGAAGAAGAGCACGCCAATGCCATCACGATCGACTGCCTGGGCGGATTTCGGCGGGGTGATTTGCCTGCCTATCCTTGCGTGGCGTGGTCGAAGCTGAACGATCGCGGCCTTTACGGCGTGTGCGAAGGCGATTTGGAAAGCACCTTCACGCAGATGCTCTTTACCTATTACTCTGGCAAGCTGGGCTTTGTCAGCGACCCGGTCATTGACACGAAAACCAACACCATCATCCTCGCACATTGCGTTTCGGCCACGCGCCTTGACGGCGTCAACGGCCCGCCGGCGCCCTATGTGGTCCGCTCCCACATGGAAGACAACAAGGGTGTCTCCATGCAGGTCAAGATGCGCATAGGCCAGACTGTCACCGTAACCAAGCTGGCTGATGCTGAAACCTTGCTCGTCTCAACGGGGCGCATCGTTGCTACACCCGATCTGCCCCGGGGCTGTCGGACCCAGGTGATCACGCAAGTGCGGGACGCCGCCAAAATGCTGATGAATTACTCCAATTACTCCGGCGACTTACACCGGCTCTTATATTATGGCGACCATCTCCACGCCGCGCATCAGATGGGTCACCTGCTGGGGCTCAAAGTGATTGAAGAGACCTAACTCGACCAGCGCGACCGCCTGTTGAGGAAGGGCGAGTGGCGACTGTAAACTCCGATCGCATTACGGTAAATCCGGATCACTTCGGTGAACAACTCGGGTCGGGGGGCGAGCGTCAGGTACGATTCGGCCTGCGGCTGCAGTTCTGATAGCAGGAGCTGCCGGGCCCAATCCTGAAAACCGGCCGGTTCGGCGTCCGATTGAGGGGAACCAAGGAGGTCTATCGACAATGATGCTCATGCGTATGCGTTCTCTGCACCCGGTCAATTCGTTTAGCGGAATAGCCCGCACGCTCGGCTGGTGAATGATCGTGGTCCTCCCGATCCCACTTTCGAGTACTGCGAGCGCTGCTCAAAGCGTATCCTGTCCCTCGCCAAAACTCATGCGGCTGCAATTTCAACAGGTTAGGCGCACAGCGCTAACATTGTTAAGAAGCGTCGGGTAACCTAAGGTCGAGGCAGTTTAGGAACGCGACCTGGAGGAGTTGTGGGCGTTCTACGCTCTTTCTTCCGCTCATTGGCGGAAGATCCGTAGCACCAACATCATCGAGCGAGCCCTCCGAGAGGTGCGGCGCCGCACCCGGCCCATGTCCAGCTTCGCTAACCCCGCCAGCTGCGACCACATCGTCTTCGGAGTCATCAGTCACTTGAACCGCTCCTGGGAGAAAAAAACCCTCAAGCAATTTACACAAAACACCTGACGCTACCGAAACCCCGCCTGGGACTTACATTCAGGGGCGGGCGTATGTTACCGGTCAGGGGGAAGACGAAAACGGAAATCCCAGGTCATCTATCGTTCGTGGGTTGCATATTCCTGATAAACCTCGGCGACCTTGGCTTGCCTGTAGTCTCCGTGATGAATGAAAACGCGATAACGAAACTTCAACTCCTTGCCTTGTTGAATTGTCCAGCTCCCGTCCTTCTCCGGGTCGTTATAGAACTCTCTCCAGCCGAAGGGATTCGCGGCGAGCAGGCCATAACCGCGCGCGTGCCAGTAAGTTGGATGCCGGAAACTCCGCGGACTGTCGAAGACGGCAACGCCCAGTTCTTCTCCCGCGACAGTACCGTCATAGTCGACCCAATCCGCGCGCTTTCCCCAGATCGCTTTCTCCCCCTCCGCGCCCGCCGAGTTCACCATGTGCCCGGGAGGTGAATTCAGTTCTTTGGCCAAGCGGATACCGAAGGTTCCTTCCTTGGTGTCACCCATGGTTAGGTCCGAACCATGATTGGCCACGAGGGTGACCTCGCAATCAATCCACCGGGAGTTTTGGCCGCCTCCGAAGACGAAGGATTGGATCTCGTCCGCGATCACCCTGCCGCGGGGGCCAGCCAGTTCGAAATCGGTTCGCAGCACGCCGAAGTCGCCGCCGCCCCGAATTTCTTCCAGCTTGCGAAACACTGCACGCCCGAAAACCGTGTCATCACTATATTGGGGGAACGCTGCCTCGCCCCAGAAGTCGATGCCATCGATATTCCCATGGCCAAAAAACATGGGACGCTGATGAGGCTCCAGGCTCGGGTCTTTCAGATGCTCCGGAGGGATGGTGTTGCTGTTGGGAAAGTCCCGCGTCAGGATTGTACCTTGCGCGCTTCGCAGGGGTTGAAAGTATGGCTTCGCAACGTCGGAGGAGAAGTAGTATGTCGTAAACGGCCGCCCCCCAATGAGGACATCAACATGATCGCCCTTCTGAAGGAGTTCGACCGCATCTCCGGCGGGAAACGCCGCGGAAGCGATCAGCAATCCACCCATCACCGCCAGCCAAATCCCAGACTTGCAATGGATCATGAACGCGCCTCCCTTGAAACACTTGGTGAAATCCGGCACCACCGGCTGCTCCGCAGAAGGCCGTATTGCCTTTCGCGATGCCAGTCCCCGTAAGGCACAGGGGGGCAGTTCTTGCTCGAACCAGCCGTTGATCGTGCCGAGTCAACGCGCGGCGCGATAGAATCACTGCACCGCGTGGGCCTGATGCTATCCCAAATACCTCAAAGTCTCTTCCACCAGCCGCTGCGTGCCCTCGTAGGGGTCGCCAGGTCCCCCGTCCCATTCCATCATGTAGTACCCTTTGAATCCGCTCGCTTTGGCGAGCCCGAACATCTTGGGCAAGTCGACCTTGTAGGTCTTGCCGCTATCGGCCACCACCAGGTCTTTGACGTGACACACGCCGTAAGCGTGCTTGAGCGTGGCGGCCACACCCCGCTCGTTATAGTCCGCATCGCCCCCGCCAAGAGTGTTGCCGAAATCGGGCAGAGCACGAAGGTAAGGATTGCCTACTTTCTCGATGACCTTCACGATGAAAAACGGGTCTTCGTTGATAAGGTCGTCATTCTCGAGATTGACCAGGATGTTCTTCGCCGACCCATATTCTGCAAGCTGTCCTAACGTCTGGGAAGCCAACTCAACATCAGGTTTTACACCCCTCGGTGCGCCCAGGTGCTGGCGAACACTGGGAGAGCCCAAAGTGACGGCAAGATCAACCCAGTGTCGGCCGTACTCCACTGCCGCTTGACGCTTGGCTTTGTCAGGGTCCCAGAAACTGCGGCCCTCCAGCCCCAGGTCAACCAGGTGGGAGCCCGCTTGCTCTACCGACTGACGAAGAGCATTGAGATAGGCAGGGTCGGTCGAATGGAAGTGTGTCGCCAGGGGGCAAATATTCTGAACTCCAAATTTCCTGGCAATCATTCCGGGAAAATCATGGATGTCCATGCCGGGCTTTTGCCGGTTCCGATAGGGGTTACGAGGACTGTCAGTGAATTCCCGGAACGGCCAGGAGGTTACCGCCAGGCGGGCCCGCGGGCTGGTCGGAAACTCCAAGCGGGGTTCTCTGGGAGAGGTCAGGGAATTCCGCAGCCCGGCAGTCAAGCCCACGGCGGCTACCGAAGTGCCCATCAAGAATTTACGGCGAGAAAAACCCTTCATAGATCGCTCTCCAATTCCGCGCCGCAGCGAATTGATTCCTGCGGGACAAGTTACCTTGGATTGTTGCAGCACGCCGGCGAACCTACGTGCGGAAGCACACTATGGCTTTCAACACGTGGTGCCGGCGTGGAAGGATCGGAAGCGAGTGCTGCTGTGGCTGCGGGGTACGTATCGGGCTTACACCGACTACGACCGCGCCATGGTCGGCGTGATTTGGGTGCGTTGAGCCGCTCAGCCGCCTTGCAGCCTCGCCAAGCCCGCCCTTCTTGGACCGCAAGCGATCCAGCAGGTTGCATTCCACGACTTCCGTTGCGTCGCAAAAGCGAGTCCAAGATCCGAAGACTAGCTTCAGCGCCAACTGGCCAATACGTGGGTCGTTGTCGCTGAAGATTTGACCGAACCCTCCTCCCGTGAGGCTATTGTTGGGGTCGGAAAAGTTGGCCCGGTTAATGGCGTTGAAGAACTCGGCGCGGAATTGCAGCTTGAAACGCTCGCTCTGTGGGGTGTTCTTGAACACGCCCATATCCCAGTTGAACAGACCGGGCCCTCGCAGGCTCCCCTTGCCCGTATTCCCAAACGAGCCGATGGGTGGAAGGGCAAACGTATTCGGGTTGAGCCACTTGACGCAACGGGCCGTCCAATTGTAGATGGTCGGGACCATGAAGACACTCGAAGGGTCGTAGGTAATGGCGCGAACCGGCCAAGGAAATATAATATCATGAGGCGGCGGGAAGGGCACTTGCTTCGCCAAAATTGCATCGCACGCAGTTTCAGAAACTTAGGAGTGACCTCTTAACATTGTTAAGAGCCAGTGTAGCGCACGATCCTTGCGGATCAGAGTTATCGCAGAGCACAGGGTCGGGATTTTGCTTCCTGTATGGGTAGTGGAGGAGTTCTTGGCACGATCTTTGTGTGGCCGAAGATCGACGAACTTCCTGGCGACCTGGAATATCGGGGTGAGGTGGAGGGCATGAAGTCTCTTCTCCTCACACCTGATAAAGACGCCTTATGAAAGAAGTGGTTCGAGCTTTATTACCAGAAAATGATTTCGAGCGGAGAGTTGTTGGATCTGTATACTGTGGGTTTGATGTGCCGGAATGTTATGCAATTAAAGAAGACCAGAAGATGTATTACGCGCTCTTTACACCACCGCACCGCGCCTGGGGTCTGGACAAACCTCCCGGTTTGCCCCCTTCAAATGGAAGGGCCAGAATAGACGGAACCAATGCCCCGTGCCGCATTATCGAATAGGTGGCAAACGGCTCGGACATTAAACAAATATCGCTTGTGTTACACAGAAACTAGCAGTATTCCTTTTCCTTGTTGAGCCCGCGATGCATCGCGGGCAGAAACGGGGCTGTTTTCAACTCCCGCTCCTTACGGAAATGGGCGTGCGGTCCATCAACCCTGATCGACTGGGCGGAGGCATCCCATGAAAAGAATTCCTTTTGTGTTCCTGTCGCTTTGCCTGCTCACGTTCTGGGCGGACAAGACCCTGGTGGTTCAAGCACAAGATCCGGTTCTCGAACCCGGCCCCGCGCAGCTCCCTGAATGGGCCAAGCAAGGAAGATTCCGATTCACCCGCCTCGACGGTGGTCCGATCGAGATTCAAAAGACGGCGCGTTCCTCCTGGGGAATGCACTTCACCCCGGCGGAGAAGGAGGTATTGGGCAATCTCTATGGCAAGTATGGCGACCGTATCGCCGATTTACTAGCCAAGGCGAATATTAACTTTGTTTGGATTACCTACAGTGTTGGATACTCCTGGGAGGATGAGGCGCCCCAGCGCGCGGCATGCCGGGAAATCGTCCGCAAGCTTCACGCCCGCGGGATCAGGGTGGCCGCCTACATGTGTTCCGTCAGCATTTTCTGGGAAAGCCTGTTCAAGGCCGTACCGCAGTCCGTTAAATGGCTTGCATTTGACGGCCGTGGGGTGCCGTTTCGTTACTCCGGTGGCCAGGATCCCCAGCGATTCATCGCCGATATTGACAACCCGGGTTGGGTGGAATATCAAAAGCGACGAATTGAGGCGATCGTCGACGATGGTCTGGACGCAATCTTCTTTGATAACACCGGCGGGGAAGCTTGGAATAGCGACGAAAGCATGACCAAGTTCGTCGGTGAGCTCCGTCGATATACTCGGGTTGAGAAGAACTCGGCAATTCCCCTCTTCACGAACTTCGGGCTTCCGGAAACCCGTGCATCCCTCAATAGCATGATGGAGATCATATTCGACGAAGGTTGGCAAGAACCCGGGGTGTGGGGTGATGAGTGGAATTGCTCCAATGTCCGCCGGACGCGCTACGTGCGCGGACTCAATCCCGACTGGAAGCCGCTCATCACTGAATACTCCGAGTTCCACAAGGGGAACCGCGCCACTGCCTTCATGGCACCGCGCTCTCAGAAGTTGGCGATTGCCGAGGCAGCCGTTTTCGGCGCGGCCCAGGCACGCGATATGGAAGGTCCTTTCGATGAGCGACTGATAGCCGGAGATCCTGCCGCGCTCGCCTCCTGGAATGCGATCGGTGAGATTAACGGCTTCCTCAAAGCGCACGAGGAATTCTACGTGGGGGCTCGTAACGTGTCCCCGCTGGTGGTTCTGCTACCCAGCCAATACCCTTCAGGCTTCTCGTGGCATGATGAAACGCATCCCATCTTCGATTTCCTTGCACGCCACAATATCTTGTTCGACATCAAACTGGCGGATAAGGTGAGCGAAAAGGATTTGGCTTCTTACCAGGCTTTGATGGCGCCTTTCTATGCTTCCCTTTCGAGCGAACAGCAGGAGATGATCCAACGCTATCAAGCCGCGGGTGGAAACGTTTATGTCATCACGGACAGGGCGGAACTGGGAGCGCTGAAGGCTGAGACCTCCTCAGTCGCGACGCTGAATTCGGTGGTGACGGATGCGACGGTTCAAAAGGAAGTGCTTGGCAAGCTCGAATCGTTGAGGCGCGACGGAGCAAACGTTACCCTCCAAGGAACTCATCCTGTACTCGCCAACCTTACAGCGGTGGAAGACCGCAATCGGCTTATGTTGCACCTGCTCAATTACGCTTCGAAGCCCGCCACGAACATACGCGTGAAATTGACCCTGGGATCAGGGTTCGCTCGGTTGCAGGATCACAAGCCGACCCTGGCCTCTCCAGACCACGGGCTGTCACCGCTCCGGAGTGTCAGTTGGGATGGGAGAAACCTGGAATTCACACTGCCCTCGCTGGACACCTACGCAGTGGTGTACTTGCAGGAGTAAGATACGATCTACAGAGATGCAAAAGCGGCGAGTGTATCAGCGCGTCTTGTGACTCTTCACTAATCATGCAACTCTAGCTGCACGAATTAAGATCAAAACGCCTGCCATGGCAACTAAAGGAATCACACCGGCGGCAATGAAGACGGGCAGGTGTGAAAACCTGTCGACTATCGTTCCAGCCGCGAGCGTGAAGAGTGTTCCCATAAGCCCGGCGCCGAACTGTGGGTCGCCAAAACTCCCGCCGACGAAGCAGCCCACTCGCTGGTCGCTGGGTCAGAATCGCCGGTCAGTTGCATCCTGTCGGTGTTTTACGCTGCAGCAGCGTGATCTGTCCTTGCACCGACGCCTCTCCGCATGGCGTTCCGAATCTCTCCAGTGCACAGATCCGGAGGCCCGAACAAGAAAGCACGAAGTGAAAGTCAACCCCATGCGCGTCACGCTGCCTCAGGCGGCCGCCCGCCACACAGAGCGATGATGGAGACCGCCCGACACGCGGCATGCCCGTGACCGTGTCGTCATGAGTCTCCCGACGTTCGATGAGCCGCCCTCGAGGCGCCTCTTTGTTTAGCGCATCGTGGATGCGATCCTCGTGATAGTAGCGGATGTAGTCCTGCATCAGCCGGCGCAAATGGTTTTCGTTCAACACAATCACATGGTCGAACATCTCTCTTCGGCAGCTTCCCACCCATCGCTCCGCAAATCCATTTTGCCAAGGATTTGATACGAAGTTCGGATCAGCTTCGTGCCCATCGCTTTGACCGCGCCGATCACGTCTTCGGCAAATTTTGCATCGCGATCCAGAATCAGATACTGGGGTGCGTGGTCGTCGGGGAAAGTGTCCCGCCGCTGCTGCACAATCCATGGCCTGGTCGGACGCTGCGTCACATTAAAGTGGGCGATGACCCTGCGGCCATGACGGATCACAAAGAAGCAGTAGAGAACGCGAAAAGTCAGGGTCGGCACCGTGAAGAAGTCCATGGCCGCGATCACGTCGCGTTGGTTCTTCAGGGAGGTCATACAGCGCTGGGCCGGATCCCCCCGACGTCCAACTTGGGCCAGATACCGCGAGACCGTCCATTCCGATACTGGAAATCCAAGTTTCAAGAGCTCCCCGTGGATTCTCGGGGCTCCCCAAGTGGGATTCTCCTTCACGATGCGGTGAATGAGCTCACTCAGCTCCGGGAATACCTTGGGTCGGCCTCTCTGGCCTCTGCCGGAGAGAAATCTCCAGTAGAGCCGGAACCCCGCCCGATGCCACCTAACTACGATCTCGGGCTTCACTACAACCAGAACCTCTGACCAGCGCGACCAGACTTGCCGGAGCAGTACCCAAAACAGCCGATCCAACCTACCCAAACGCGGCTGTGAATTCTTGCGCTCCAGCACGCCCAGTTGCTGCCGCAAGGCGATGATTTCCAGCCCGAGGCTATTGCGAGAGCGGAAGAAAGCGATTAACCATCGCAAGGCATCGAGGACCACGTCGAACATTGACAGAGCTTACATTGTATCTCCAGCAACAACAGATTGTGCCCACGATCGATTACGATTTCGGCCCGAACTGGGAATTCAACCTGGGGGTGGGCGTGGGGGCTACGCGGAGTACCGATCATCTCCTCGTGAAGATGATCATTGGGCGGCGTTTCAGTTTTGCCACCCCGCATTTTCGGCACCAGCGCCGGGATTAAGGACTGGACCTCTCACGCGCGGTTTCGATGCGCGCCTATATCTTCAAGAACAGCTTCCTGCGGCACATCCAGAACAGCACCAGCCAGTAGCAGGTCAGCACAGCCGCACCTTCCAGGAGAGGTTCGAGGACGGTACCGAGGAGCTGGAAGAAGTGCGGGCCAAGGTGGATGCGGAACGAACTGACGATAAACTTCTCCAGGAAATGGGCAATGCAGTAGGCGGCGATGGAATTCATGCCGATGACCACCAGCAGAAAGGCCCACCTCTTCTGCCGCTTGACTTCGATGACCCAACAGAACCCCGCCAACAGCAGGAAACACGCTCCGCCGCTGAACAGAGTCCAACTCGGCGTCCAGATGCGTTTCACTATCGGACAGATGTGGGTGAAGTGGAAGAAGAGGCCGGCGGCGATACCCACCACGCCGGCAATCAGCAACTGCGTCAGGGGGATCTTCGCAGCGGCGGCGCGCAGCCAGCGGCCTGCGACGAGCCCCAGAATCATGGAGCCGACCATGGGGGAGGTAACGCGGTTCCTCCGGAGGTCACCAAGCAGCAGCGGCGAGACTTCTTCTGATTCCTCCACGCGCCCCGAGCTTCCTCCTTCGCCCGCGCCAGCCGCGGGTTCGCGCGACCCGCTCCCGCAAGCCCTCCTAATGCGGAATGCCGTGCTCATGCATCCGGTGATGCAGGTGCGCACGCGCGTCCTCAAAGACTTTCCTCACCTTGGCGAATCGTTCAGGATCGGGCCGGGTGGCGAGATTCTCAACGAACGCCTGCGAGCCATCGATCAGCGCCAACATATACGCTGCTGTCTGGGGTGAGAAGAGTTCCTGTCCCGGCACGGCGAGGTACACCGGGGATGTGTGCGCTTGCACCATGAACTCCCAGGAGGTCACCGGGCCTAACTGCGAAGAACAGCGTGCCGCTATCCATCCAGGGCCTGGCACGCGGATCTTCTCCGTAAGCGTCATCTCGCGGGTTCCCGACGCCTCCTGCCGCGAGGCAACCACGCGGCCGTTCAGGACAACTTCCAGCTGATGGAAAGGCACGAAGCTCTGGACGCTGGCGCGCACCTCCACCGTGCCGCCGCCCGCGCGGAGCGTAATCTCCTGGCCGGGGGTGTGGCCGTCGGCCTGGAAGAGGAGCAGGGGTCCCGAGGTCACAAAAGTGTTCCCGCTGCGCACTGCCTTGGCCCAGTTCGCGAAACTGAACTCTTCCTTGCCGATATAGGCGTAAGTGCGATTCGTCCCCACCGGCATGTACGCTCCCATCTTATCGGTGCCACCCACGGCCGGCAGGCGATAGCCGCAATTCAGATATCGGTACCAATCGAGGAAGCGCAGGAAGTTGAAATGCCCGGGCTGAGCGCCGCCCGGCATCTGGGGCCAGAGTTCTACTGCATCGATCTTGCCGAGCACCACATCCGCGGCGATTTCTCCCGTACGATATGGGAAATGCACGGACACGGCCAGCCCCCCACTCTCGCGGCAGGCGTCGGCCCAGTGCGCCATGCTGTTCCATAGGGGATCGCCAAGGTAGCTCTCGTCCGGTCCCGCCGCGGACATCGGAAAGACGGGCGCCTTGGGGCCCAGCATCCCGATGTGCCCGAGGATATGCTGGCGGTTCTCAGTGCCCACCCACACCATGGTTTCCTTGTCGCCTGAGAGCAGCGGCTCATTCGTGATGTCACCCACGTTCGTGAACAGGTCGCCCCACTGCGCCGCGAGCAGGTTGACCAGGTTCAATCCTTCCGCACCGGCTTCGAGCAGAGCTGTCGTCGGCGAAAGGAAGTGAACATGCGTGTCGGCGGTCACCCATCCCTGGGTGCGCAGGTTTGCCATCCGCCCAATTTCGAGTTTCAATTCGCGCTGGCCGGGTTGAATCTGCAGTCTGCGGCGCACGGGCGCGTACTCGAAACCCTTGGTCATTTCCACGAAGACCTCGCCCACGGGCAACTCCACCCGGAAGGTCCCGTCCAAATACGCGAAGGACGCGTCCATCACCTTCACGTCGGCGCCGTAGTCCTGAAACCAGCCGTCGTTAATCTCCGTGCGATGACCGTAAGGCGGAATGTAGCGGCCTCCCTTGGAGCGAAAAGCCAGCCGCACGGCCGTGGGGCGCTGGGTGGCGCGGTCCACCACTTGGCCGTGCAGCCACACCTTTTCGCGTTCCAGGATCTCAACCCGCGCGGGGGTCGGTGTGGAGCTGCGCGGCTCGAGTTCTTTCCCGGCTTCGGCGCCGCCGAGGTCGAACGCATACGCTGTCCCCGATTTCGTATCTCGCAGCCAAAGCGTGGCCGCGGAACTTGCGGTCAGCTCTGCAAAGAGATATCGATTGCCGGGCACCTGCTCCGCGCGCGCACCCAGACCGGCGTCCGACGCGGCGAGCCACGACTCGGGCTCGAAACGCGAGGGGAACCATGTCCTCGCGACCACGCCCAGGTCAACGTCCACCTTCCAACGATTGGGTTCCCCGCCCGCCGGCTCCGGCAGGGTGATCCGGTAAGTGGCGAGACGCTCGTAGCGGAGAGGATTCCCTTGTCCCTGAAACAGCGTAAGCCCACAAAGAACCAGGGGATCTTCACTCGCCGCTTTGAAGCGCAGGGTCTTGATGATCTGGTCAGGGTGCGGAGTGGGCAGCACGCAAATCCAGACCGCCGGCGACGGGAAGGAGTTATCCATCAAGCCCGTCTGCAGGTCTCCCCAACCCATCGCGTTGCGAAGCGAGTCCGTAAGCGGGCGCGGAGCGTCGGGTACGTGCGCGAGCGAGGTGAAGCTCAGGTGCCCCCATTCGACCGTAGGAGAGTTCACTTCGTAGCGGCGGCGGATGGGCAGCGTTTCCTGGCGGCCGTCTTCGCAGACCACAACGACATCGGCTAGGTGCTGGCCCACTTTTTCCTGGACGTCCTCCTCGGGTGGGGGAGTCTCGTTAGGGTCCCAGTCGCAGAACTGCGCCAGGCAAATGGAACCTGCCTTCTGGTTCACGGGAATCTCGACAGTCTCCGCAACCCATGAATCCTTGCGGCTGCTGAGGGCGACCCAGGACTTGCTTTGCATCCCCTCCGGGCCCAGTAAAAATGGGATTCCCCGGAAGTTCTGCTTGCCGGCGGGCGTGCGAAGCAAGCCGTCTTGCGCCGACGCGCCGCCCATCCTTTTCGCTTGCTCCCGCGGTCCGAAGTCGGAGGGTGAAGCGGTGAAGTGCGCGCTCAAGTCAACCGGCGTGAACTTAGCGGAGGCCAACTCGCCGGGCCGCGCTTGCGCGCCCGCCGCTGCCAGCGGTCCGCCGCTGAGCATGAGTTTGACAGTCGGTACGCCTACGCCGATGTTCTGCAAGAAGGTCCTGCGCGTCCAATCCTGACCGAATACCATTTCCCACCTCCCGAGAGTCGAGTGGCCCCAACAGGCCGCGATGCGCTGCGGGTTGTCTTGGCTCTATCCCGACCGCGCTCACCGCGGGGTGAGTTTACTCCTTGCTGGCCCTGTGTGGAAACCTTGTTGAGCCGGAGTTTCCGATTTCAACTTTATCTCTACCCGAAAACCCTACGCTTGCCGCCCTCGCGCGTCAAGCTCAGATCGACAGAGCCGCCCTCGGGTCGCATCGCGGTTCGGTTGGCAGTTTCGCTGATTTGGTTGGTCTGTTTCTCGCCTCCGACCTGACTGGCCGCTGACACTTGCCCTCTCCCCGGATCACTTTTGAGCGCTCGATCTGCTGTCTCTCCTGGTTCCCTACCGGTCCGGCTGCGGCAGCGCCGCGATCCTTCGAAGCATGCTGCCAAAACGCCCCCGCGTGAGATGCCCTTCGGCTATGAGGAACCAGTAATAGCGCGCATGTTTCACCAGCCGTCCGCCGGTCTTGACCAAGCGTTGCTGCAAACTCGTCAGCGACCAGTTCCTGATCCTATTCGGCAACGCTAACCGTCGCCAGAGGTTCCCCGAGTTATAGGCGATCACACTCAACCACAAACGCACTCCATTCCCCCGGGACCGATGATAGGAAAGACGGGTCCAATTCACTGCCAGCTTGGCTTCCTTGATCCACTGCTCGGCCGTGCCTCTTTTGTCGTAGACCCTACGACTGCCCGGCTGGGAAGCTCCAGGTTTGTGACGATGAAGCCCACACTGGGAAACAGCTCCCCGGCGTGAAACTCGACCTTCGCCACTACCCGACGCGCCGTCGACCAGGTGGCCGCCTGGTAGAGAAAACCCTTGTAGTGCACCACCGGCCTCTGGCTCGGCCGTCCTACCGGACGCGTCAGCAGTTCTTCGATATCCCGCTCCAGATTCTCATTCGCGGGGAGGCGGATGGCATACTTCACCCCGCGCTCCTCTAAAGCCGCATAAATCTCCGGCTTGGCAAAGGCCGCGTCGGCTCGAAACGCTACCTCTTTGCCATTCTGCTGCTGTCGCTCTATCTCCGGCAGCAACAACTCTTCTCAGCCCTCCGCGCTGTGCACATTGTCCGGTCGCAGCTTTGCCGCCAAGTAGTCTCCCTGAGTGTTGAACAGAAACAGCGGATGATAGCAGACCGACCCGAAATACCCGTTGTATGCGCTCTGTTCCTGCTCTCCATAGACCGGACTCTCACTGCTGTCCATGTCGAGTACCACGCGATGTAGCGAGCCGACACCTTCCGCCTGGGCCACCAGTTCTCAGTTGAGCGTCGCCAGACCGGTCAAGTTCTCCTTCCGCGCCAGCAAGTCCGTCTCGAACCAATGCAGCGTAGAGGTCAGCGCTACGCCGCGCTCCCAGACCTTCTCCGAACCCATCAGCCGGAAGGTTGGGTCCGCCGACAACCGGGCCGCATCGTTCAGGTCTTCGTAGCCTGCCAGCCGGCTCTAGACCGATTGCCGCAGCAGATCGGCCAGCGGGAACTGTCGGTTGCGTCCCGTGCGCGAATCCATCAGATGCTGCCCGATCAGCTCGCTCAACGCGAACCGTTCGTCCAGCTCCCGAACCAGGATCAGACCGCCATCGGAAGTCACCCGTGATCCTTGAAAAGCGGCACGCAAGAACCTATTGACCGACAATTGAAAGGACTGGTTTGGGCCCTCACCCACTGGGTGTCCACCTCATCGCCGGAATCCTTGGCGATGCCAGGCGATCACCGTCTCTGGTTTGACCAAGAGCAGCGCCGAACGCCAGCCCGACCACAGTCGGGAGAGCCACACCCGGAAGAAGCGATCGCTAGCCCGGAGGCGGACACGCCCTTTTTGAGACCGTTGAAGGACGATGACCTAGTGTCAAGTTGCAGAAATTCGTGACACATTGCAAACCACCGATGTCATGCTGAGCGTAGCGAAGCATCTGCAGTTGTTTCAAAGGATGGGAAATGCAGATTCTTCGCTGCGCTCAGAATGACACGCCATCGGATCTATCGCTTATTTCTGCAACTCGGCACTAGTTCCCCAAGACCACGATCTCCGCCCGCATCTGCAGGCGGCTTTGGAACCAAGAACGAAAGAAGGCAGAGAGCAAGAAGATTAGGTTGCGCATGGAATCAGCGAGGGTAGC
Source organism: uncultured Acidobacteriota bacterium (assembly GCA_963722555.1). GTDB lineage: Bacteria > Acidobacteriota > Terriglobia > UBA7540 > UBA7540 > Bog-366. The sequence goes on along the minus strand of CAVRNQ010000007.1, from coordinate 1,818,129 downwards.
AACGGGAGCGGATAACATCAACGATTTCAATTCGAACGGGGTTTTCAGTAAGCACAGGATGTGGCGAATGACCGCCTGCACTCGTTTACGAGTTATAAGGCTTACGGTGTCGACACCGTTCAGCACGCGCGACACCGTGCCCACGCCCACGCCAGCCGTGCGCGCGACATCTCGGATGGTAATGCGGCCTTCGGGGCTTTCATCATTTGTGCTTTGACCGATCCCCTAGCCCCCGAGGCGAGGCTGTGAATACGCAAGTTAAAGTTAACGTGATTCCGTAACTACGTATCTTAACTCAGTCGCTGCCGCATCCGCGGGGCAAGCACCCTTTTGGCAATAGCCTCCAGGTTGCCCGTCGTTCGACATTTTGAGGTTCGCTTGCGCAATCAACGTAAAATTGTGACGGCCGTGCTGAGACGCGCTTACGGAGTAAGCATATTCCTTCTTGACTTGGTCCGACAGGTATGAGAGAAACTTTTGGAAACAGTTCCATCGAATTCGGCCCAAAGACTGATTTCACCCCGCAGGGAGGAGACCGTGGAGAGATCAGAAAAAAACATCACTCGGCGAACATTCCTCGGGCAGGCCGCCTCAGCGGTTGCGGGGGCCACGATGGGGACGACGGCTCTCTCCTATAGTCGCATCCTCGGTGCAAATGATCGCATCTCGCTCGGGATCGTCGGTATGGGCAGACGTGGGCAGGGTCATCTTCAGATCCTCTCCCAAATCAAGGGCAGCAAGAATGTCGAGCCGACAGCAGTCTGTGATCTTTGGACCGTGTACCGTGAGAAGGCCGCCGCCACCGTCCAGATGACTTACGGCCGAGCCCCACGTGCCCTCAAGTATGTGGAAGATTTGCTTGCGCTCAAGGATGTCGATGGCGTCACGTTTGCGACCCCCGAACACCAGCACGCTGTGCAGATGAAGATGGCAGCGGAGGCCGGCAAGCATATCTACGTTGAAAAATCCATGGCCAACGTGCTGGAGGAGGCCAAGGCTGCCCGCGATGCAGTGCTGGCGCGCCCCAACCTGATCGTCCAGGTGGGCACGCAACGCCGCAGCGAGCCCTACCAGATCAATGCCTGCAATTTTCTGAAAACCGGGGCTCTGGGGGAAATCAGTAAGGTCGAGGTGGTTTGGAACTTCCATGGTCCGCGCTGGCGAGGCCGGGCGGAAATAAAGCAAACTCGCGAGGAGGATGTGGATTGGCGCAAATTCCTGCTGACCAAACCTTACCGGCCGTTCGACCCTCAGCTCTACTGGGAGTACCGCCTCTATAGAGAATTCTCGAGCGGTATTCCGGATGGGTGGTGGAGCCACGGCACCGACTTGATCCACTGGTTCATGGATGACTACTTCCCCAAATCGGTTGTGGCACATGGAGGGGTGTTTGCATGGCATGACGGCCGCGAGAACCCCGACACTTTCCAGGCGCTCCTCGATTATCCCAAAGGGTTTCTGGTCAGTATTTCAAGTTGCTTCGGCAATGATTGCGATAGCTTCATGCGCTTTATGGGGAAGAAGGGAACACTCATCGACGTGGGTGACAATGAGGGGACGCCGCGTTGGAAGTGGGTAGAGGAAAAGGGTAATCTCGAGGACACTCCCGACATCATCCGTGCGGAAAAGTGGCTCACCCTGCCGGGCGACGACCGAATGCCCCCGGCCATTACCACTGACGAAGACCCTTCCCACATGACGAACTGGGTGGACGCCATGCGCGCCGGGATACAGCCGTCTGCCCCCGTTCAGGCGGGCTTTGCCCATTCGGTGGCGTGCATCATGACGGACTTGTCTTATCGGCAGGGGAAGAGGCTGTATTGGGACCCCAAGAACGAATTGATTCTTGACCGCCCCCCTGAGGCGTAATGACGGTCTCTGCGCCTGCGCCCAACCAAGAACGGTTTGCAACTCCCGAAGTGTCCCCGAATCTGTGAGTTCGTTCAGCTGTTGCTTGAGAAACCCGGTCCTCGATGCGTACCACGGTTCAGACTGGACCTCCACCCGGGCCCCAAGAAAGCTAGCGGGTTGCAAGAGAGTTAAGATGTGGTGAAGCGTATAGAGTTTGACCTTCAATGTGAGAGGAAACCATGGAGAGATTGGAAAAAGGCATCACCCGGAGGACTTTTCTGGGACACGCCGCCTCAGCAGTGGCGGGGGTGACGGTGGGGACAACGGCTCTTTCCTATGGCCGCATCCTCGGCGCGAATGATCGGGTTTCACTCGGGATCATTGGCATGGGACGGCGCGGGGGAGGCCATATTGAGATTCTCTCGCAGATTAAGGATAGCCAGAACGTCGAGGTGACGGCGGTCTGCGACCTCTGGAAACCATACCGTGAGAGGGCCGCCGCCGCGGTCCAGAAGGGTCACGGGAGAGTCCCGCGCACCTTTGAGCACCTGGAAGATCTGCTCGCCCTCAAAGATGTGGATGGCGTAACCATCGCCACCCCCGAGCACCAGCACGCCGTGCAGATGAAGATGGCGGCAGAGGCCGGCAAGCACATCTACGTTGAGAAGTCCATGGCCAACGTCCTGGAGGAGGCGAAGGCGGCTCGCGATGCAGTGCTGGCGCGCCCCAACCTGATCGTCCAGGTAGGCACGCAGCACCGCAGCGAACCTTACCCGATTGCGGCGAGAAACCTGATCAAGACTGGCGTCCTCGGTGAACTCAACCAGATCGAAGTGGTTTGGAACTACAACATGCCGCGCTGGCGCGGACGCAAGGAAGTGAAGCTGACGAAAGCTGAAGACATTGACTGGCAGAGGTTCCTCCTTACCAAACCCCAGCGCCCCTTCGATCCGCAGCTCTACTGGGAGTACCGGCTATACCGGGACTTTTCAAGCGGGATCCCGGACGGGTTGTGGAGTCACGCGATTGATTTAATCCATTTCTTCATGGACGACTACTTTCCGCGGGCCGTGGTTGCGCACGGAGGTGTTTTTGCTTGGCACGATGGACGTGAAAACCCGGACACCATCCACGCCCTGCTCGAGTACCCCAAGGGGTTCCTGGTCAACATTTCGACAGGCTTTGGGAATGATTCGCCCAGCTTTACTCGCTACATGGGGAAAAACGGCACCCTCATCAACATTGGCGGGGAAGGCAGCCCGCGCTACCAATTGATCGAGGAGAAGGGAAACCACGAGGAGGACCCTGACATTTACAGCAAACGTGCAAGCAGATACGTCACCCTCCCGGGTAGTGACGCGCTTCCTCCCGCCTTCATCGATGATAATGTGCCTTATCACATGAATAGCTGGCTGGATGGGATGCGTAGTGGGAAACAGCCCTCTGCCCCCATCCAGGCGGGGTATGCACACTCGGTAGCTTGCATGATGACCGATGTTGCGTATCGGCAGGGGAAGAGGCTGTATTGGGACGCCAAGAACGAATTGATCGTTGACCAACCACCGGTGAGCTAGAGGGGATTGCCCCCTCCGTACCGCCGGTGGGAAGACGTATTCTTATGAGATAGGTGCGCTGGCCGCGGGCAGGCGCTGCGGGTCGCGAATCAGGGCCAGCACGCTGACTGTTCCCAAGAGCGGGATGAGTGCCGCAGCGATGAAGGCGGGGAAATAGGAGAACTTATCAACCAGTATGCCGACCACCAAGGTGAAGGCCGTTCCCGCTACCCCGGCCGCCAGACCGCTCAATCCTGTGACGGACGCCACGACGTCTTGGGGAAAGAGGTCGCACGGCAAAGTCAACCCCATCGTTGCCCAACTCGCGTAACCCCAGACGGCAAAGCTGATCAAGGCGATGGCGAGGTAGGCGTTGCCCGTTAGCGCGGCGGGAATGCCCGCCAGGACGGGGAGGGAACTGACCACGCACACCCACTTGCGGGCGCGGATTACCGGCATGCCGCGTTTGATCAGAAAGGCAGAACAGAAGCCGCCGGTCAGGTTTCCGATATCCGAGGCGAGAAACGGAATCCACGCAAACATCCCGATCTGTTTCAAACTAAATCCCCGCACGTCGCTCAGATACTGGGGCAACCAGAAGACGTAAAACCACCAGATCGGGTCGGTGAGCGCACGGCCAATGACCACCCCCCAAACGTTTGGTTGCTTGAGTAAGCCGAGCCATTTCCCTGCGCCCTGTTGGCGCGATTTCGTGGGAGCCTCTCGCCCGGCCTCAATCAGGGTACGTTCTTCCAGAGTCAGGGCAGCGTGTTTTTCCAGGGGGTGGTAAGAAATCAACCAGAGGATCAGCCAGAGGAATCCCAGTATGCCGGAGGCTACAAACGTATAGCGCCAGCCGAATTTGGCTGCCACGATGGCCACCAGCGGCGGCGCCATGACCGCCCCGATGCTTGACCCGCTGTCGTAAATGCCAACGGCAATGCCGCGTTCCTTGGCGGGAAACCATTCGGCTGCTACCCTGCCAGCCGCCGGCCAGTTGCAGCCTTCCCCCATCCCGAGGAGGAAACGAAACAGCCCGAAGGTCAGGAGGGAGTTTGCGAAACAGGTGAACATGCTCGCCAAAGACCACCAGATGATGGCCAGGGTCAGAGCCAGACGGGGCCCAATGATATCGACCAAGATCCCGCCCAACAGGAACATGATGGCGTAGGAGATTTGGAAGGCTGAGACGATGTGGGAGTAGTCCGCGTGGCTAAAGTGGAATTCTCGGATAATGACCGGCGCGAGCACCGAGAGCGTCTGACGGCTTATGTAATTGATGACCGTTGAGGCGAAGAGCACCCAAACGATCCACCAACGGAGATGTTTGATCTGTCGCAAGGAAGCAACTCCTTTGCTCGGTCGGGGGCACCGGCCGGGGCAAAACAAAAAGCGTTGCAGATTACAGCATCGACGGGTCTTGTTTCAATCAGGATCTCTGCTCAAGGCAGAGGACCATGGCCCCTCGGATGCCTTACCGGGGGACAGGCGCGGGCTTCGCAAGGGCCAGCAGGAAGGGTGTCGCTCTAAACTGCCATTCCTGTGCTGCGCGGAGAAGCCCCTTTCGAGGCAAGAAATCGTGACGGAATTCGAAAAGGGAGGTTAGGGAATGCGTCAGATACAATGGGAACTCTTCAAGAAAGCTGCAAAACTCCAGCCGGTTGACCGCGTGCCGGTCGCTCTCATCATGGATAGTCCCTGGCTGCCCGGCTATCTGGGAATCAGTCACCTGGATTATTACTTTGATCCCGACCCATGGTTCGATTCGAACCTCAAGGTCATGCAGGAGTTTCCGGAGGTGATCGTGTTCCCCTCGTGGTGGGTGGAGTACGGCATGGCCATTGAGCCGTCGGTTCTCGGGTCCAAAATCTGCTTCCATCCGGATCAACCCCCGACCCAGTTTCCCATGTTGTTCCGCCTGGAGGATATAGATCGGTTCCCGCCCATCAATCCTTTTACGGATGGCCTTATGTCCGTAGCGCTCCACAGCTACCAACGCCAGAAAGCGCGCATTCGGCAGGCGGGATACAACATCCGTATGGCCACTGCACGCGGCCCGGCATGTTCAGCGGGTTTTATGCGCGGCATCACGGAGTTCATGCTCGATATCGCCGACAACCCCGCGGCGGTACACAAACTGCTGACTTATGTGACCGACGCCATCATCCAGTGGCTGAAAGCGCAGGTGGAGGTGGTGGGCGACAGCATCGAGGGCATTTTCATCCTGGATGATGTCGTCGGCTTCCTCTCACGCAAGCACTACTTGGAGTTCGCGCACCCTTACCTGAAGCAGATTTTTGAGGCCTTTCCCAAGGACTGGGTAAAAGTCTACCACAATGATGCCAACCTTGGACCTTTCCTGGAAGACCTCTCCACCATGGGCCTGGATGTATTGAACTGGAGCCATAACCTGGACATCGCGGAGGCTCGCCGGCGAACCAGTGGAAGGATCTGCTTGATGGGCAACGTGGCGCCGCTCGAAATTGGAACCCGGGGCACACCCCAGGAAGTCAAGACGGCTGCCCTGAGCGTTCTCGAGAAAGTGGGGGGCAAGGGAGTGATTCTTTCCTTAGGCGGCGGCGTCAGCCCCGGAATGCCCAGAGCCAATATCCTGGCGCTGAGGGCGGCCGCGCAGGAATTCAGTGGTGGATAAAACCTGCGCTCCCTTCTTGCCTGCCGACCGCCGCCTCAGACGCCGTACTTCTCCAAAGCCCCAGCCCGCAGGGTCGTGCTTGCCCCCGGCGCTTCGGGAAGAACGAAGTAGCCCTCTTTTGTGGTGGCGGGCTCTACAAAGCACGCGCGCAACCAAGGGATGTACTCCAACAAGTGACAAGTTGAGTGAGCCATGCACAAGTGGAGATGCACCTGCGTCATGTCTCCAATGTGAGGCGCCACGGGTAAACGATGAGACAGGGGCAAGATCGGCAACTTGCCACCACTCCGTAACCCCGGCCACGCGCACGGCGTCAACTTGCACGAAGTGAACGGCACCGGCATCGACAAAACTCGTGAAATGGTCGAGAGTGTAGAGTTGCTCTCCCAGCGCAATCGGCGTCGAGATACTTCGCGCCAGGGTGGCATGGCCGGAAACGTTATCGTACCAAAGCGGCTCTTCAAACCAGTGCACATCGTAATCCGCCAGCCGTTGGCCGAAACGGATGGCACTCGGCAAGTCGAGGCTTCCGTTGGTGTCCACCATGAGCTTAACTCTCGGCCCGATGGCTTTCCGAACTGCTTCGATCCTTTCTAAGTCACGAGAAAGATCGTGGCTGCCCACCTTGATCTTGACGCCTTGATAGCCTTCTTCCTCGACGTGACGGACTGAATCTGAAACCAGTTCCTCTATCGTCCAATTCAGCCAACCGCCGTCGGTGTCGTAGACCTCGATTTTCTTGTTGGGTGTGCCACCGAGCAATGCCCAGAGGGGTACCCGGCGGCCTTCGCTTTTATGTCCCATAGGGCGATGTCCACAGCGCTAAGCGCCAAATGGGTGATGCCGCACCTCCCGACCCATTGGGCGGGCGGGAAGTGACAGAGCTTTTGCCAGAGGGCAAGAACGTTTTCTGGATTCTCATTCGTGAGGAGTGGGGCGTGGGTTTCCTCAATGCACTGGACGATCAAGCGATCGGTCGGCAGATGAGCATGGGTGCCGGTATAGCCGTATCCCCGCAACCCGGAATCCGTTTCGATAACAACGCCAGGAACCCCCCCGATGGGTCACTCGATGAGTGCTATCCGCGATGCTGGCCCGCGTGACCGGCACATGAAGGATAAAGGTGCTGACGGAATGTATTTTCATGTTCGGGGTATACGCCCACGCCGAGTTCCCAGCCTCCTCCGCGACCGGCGGAGGCAAGCGAAAGGAGCGTAGGTTTCGCCACACCTCGCGGCTACGTTGCAGGCGGACGATCGAGGATCGTTTCCGTCTCGGGGTCCCAGTACACCTTCTTCCCGGACCAATAAGCCTCGGCGCACATGATGCAGGTTACGGAATGGGCAAACCCATCCAGGATCGAAGCATTCGGTCGTTTTCGACTTCGCAAACACTCAAACCAGTTGGCCATATGATAGGTTGTCAGGTCCCCGCCAACTGCCGCAAGTCCCTCGGGAGGTGGTTCTTTGTCTCCCGGAAGCAATACAAATGAGCTTTTGCGCTCCTTGCCGATATAGGGATTACCTTCGTAGTTCCCCTTTTCCTCCACCAGTTCGTACCGCGGTGTCCCCTCACCCCCCTCGGCTGTCAGCGTCGCCTTCCTTCCCATATAGCGACAGAAACTGGGAGAGTCATTCCCGAAGGTCATGACGTATGTCGCCATGAACCCCTTGGGATAGGTCATCAGGGCACCAAAGGTGTCGGGATTCTGGCGTTCATCGTGCCAGGCATAAACCCCGCCGTTCGCCACCACCGAGTGTGGATAGTAGTCGTCCATGAACCACTGCACCATGTCCATGGCGTGACTCATGAAGAGTCCCACTATGCCACTCGAGAACTCTTTGAAAAGCCGGAATTCCCAGTAGAGCTGCGGGTCCCAAGGCCGATAGGGCTTCTGCATCAGCCACTTGGCCCAGTCGGTGTCCTCTTCCCGAATCTGCTTCACCTCCGGCCGGCTCGCCCAGCGCGGACCATGGTAGTTCCAATTGACCTGGACCATGCTGACGTCGCCGCATACTCCTGTCCGGAAGAGTTCATGCGCCGCGTAGCTATAGGGCTCGCTGCGATGTTGCGTCCCTACCTGCACGATCCGTTTCCTTTGCAGTACGGCGTCCCGCGCCGCCTTGGCATCTTCCAGGTCATGCGCCATGGGTTTTTCCACATAGGCGTCCTTTCCCGCCTCCGCTGCCAATTTCAGAATAGGACAGTGGGAGTGATCGGGCGTGGAGATCAGTACGGCGTCAATGTCCTTGAGGGCCAGGAGATCTTCCAAATGCTGGAAACTTCGAGGAGTCCGGCCGTAGTATTTCGTGTTCGCCTCCACGGCCCTTTCCCTGTAAACTTTCCACAGATCGCAGACTGCAGTCATCTCGACGTTGTGCTTATCCTTAAGAGCCGCGACAATCTGCCCAAGGTCTTCTCCACGGCCACCTACACCGATATGGCCCAGCGAGATGCGATCATTCGCACCTGGAATGCGACTGTAGGAAAGCGCGGTCGTTGCCAAGGTGGTCCCAAGCGCGGCCTTGAGGCTTCGATCCATAAAAGAGCGACGGTCCATTCCCTTCTCAGGAGATACTCGATTGTTCATCGCATTCCTCCGGCCAGGATTTCCATCTCATTGTAGCGCTGCAGAACCTTCCTGGAAACGGTTCCGACGCTAAATCCGCCCTCTATCCGATGTCAAGGGAAAAGTCCCAGGACTTTCCCCATTTTTTAGCCTTCCCAAGCCAGCAGGAGTTCCAATTGCCAAGTTTTGGGCGGTGGACCGGATGGTTCGGGGCTGGTTTGAGAAAGAACCTTATGGATGCCATCGGCCAGAGCGTAGAAGCGGAAAGGCGGAATGCCGAAGAAGCGGAAGGAAATGATCAGGAGCCTTTCGCACAAGATTCTCAACTTTAACTTCTGCCCTAAGAAAGTGGCGGCAAAGTAAGCCGCGGCCGTCACCAACACCACCAGGTTTTTCAGCCGTTGATAGCGCAGAACGCGAATATCTTCCAAGTGATAGCTCTGTTTGAGGAAGCGAAAAGTTTCCTCAATTTTCCAGCGGGTCAGATAGATTTGCACGATCCACCATAGCGATTCTGAGTCCCGCGCTCCCTCCAGGTTGGTCAACAGCAGGAGCGGATCTTTCCCGAAACCGGCCACCACCACCAAGAGCATCTTCTCCTCTCGCCCCGGCAGGTGCAGGGGTTCGGCACCGTAGCGGAGCTCATAGACCTTTTCTTTCCCCTCTTCGATCTTGATCACGCGCGCCGCATAACGCAGACGACACCGGCCACCCACCTCCGCCACACTCCCTTGCAGGCGGCGTCGATCGATCACGAAACGTTTACCGGTGGACCGGATCACAAAGCGCTCCCGCCGCGCCAGCAGCGGCTCCAACACCTCCCGGCGGTCTCCGCCTCGATCTAGCACCCAGATCCCTCGCCCTCTCGTATGGCTCCGCACTAAGTCCACGGCCGCCAGAATCTCCGCGTTCTCACTACGGAACTCTTTCGCCTCCGCCGAGTACAGCTTCTGGTACAGCGGCACGATCTCGCTGCTTTTCACCTCCGCCGCCGTGATGTCACACAACCAATAGCCGTCATGCAGTTCGCCGGTGCTGCCGTCCCGCACCTTTGCCAGGTATTCCATCTTCTGGGCGTATTCCTTGCGCAGGTCACTCAGGTCCAGGCACAGCACCGTGTTCGCTTCTACTCGTCAACTCCCCAGCGCTGCCAAGCGCTCGCTCAGGTGGCTTTCCAGTTCCGTCGCCTCCAGATTGCGCGACAGACGGTTCTCCGTCTTGATCAAATCAATCTCTTCTTTCAGGCTGCGCGCGATGTTGCTGAGCTTCACGTCCTGACTGGCCTGCACGCCAAACAACATCTGACCGACGAACTTCTGTAAGGGGCGGCTCAGACCTTCGGTGAGCTGCAAGGAGAACTTCGTGAGCTGGGCTTTCAGTCGGGAACGCAGTCTGTTATCGTGCATCGGGGATGCCTCCCAGGTGGTTTGGATTTCTCGCAAAAACCCTTCTACCACGGAGTTCGTCCCCGTTCACTTGTTAGAAAAAACAACTCCCGCTGGTTCTATTACTTGCCTGAAATCAGACAGAAAAAATGGGGAAAGTCCTGAAAAGTCCGGCTGGAAGCGGTGCAGCGCCGAAGCCACGATCACGGGGCTGCCAGGGTGGGTTATGCCGGCGCGAATTGTGCTGAATGACCGATCCGGGTGAGAACCCTATACAACCCCCACTGGCCGAATGGCGCAGGGTTTCGATGCGATCGCGAGAGTGAAACGGATGTACGTGTTCCTGGTCGCAGAGGAGGAAGGCACGGCTGAGATTGGTCCGTAACTCATGCTCGCTCGCAGGGTTCAGTGCCCGGAAAGGTTCAGCACTCTTACTTGACAGCGGCTGCACGAAAGTCATAGTGTGCTCTCGACGGCGGACTGGGGGGGTGCTGCGGTGCCTCGTGATTGCATGTCTCGCACGGCTCGAGTGGCTCCCCGGTAAACATGGATCTGAACTTAGCTGCCTTCTGAAGGCAGGACTCAACGCATGAATCTGACTACCTCGCGGCTCCCACGATCGTTCCGAAAGATTTCTCGACGGGGTTTTCTCTCCTCCGTCAGTGCCTTCCTGATTTCCGCGCGTTACCTTTTTCTGAGGCCCCTGCAGTTTTGGGCCAACGTACTCCATACGAAGTCGTCGCAGGCGCCTTCGTTGTCCCAGGGGGCTCTGGATCTGCACGAGATTTTCAAAGATGAAATCCGTGCCAATTTCAAAGACAACGTTTATGCGGCTCTGGGCAATAAGTTGCAACTCGACGGAGAAGCCTACGTCCAGGTTTCGCGGGCTTTAGCCACCCACGATTTCCTTGATATCATCCGGTCAACTCCCCTGCCTGAGCAAGACCGCCAGAGACTGATGCATGAACAGATCGCCAAGAGCGAAACGGCATTCCTCTCCGCCGTCGAATCGCTTGATTGGCCGAAGTACTCGGTCGATCTGGGAACACAGGAAATCCGTGTCAGCGGGCCGCTGAATCTGAACCTTTACGCCCAGATGAACCAGCCCGTCATATTCGTCTTGCGCAGTTCAAGTCCATCTCCAGAAACGGTGCGTATTGCCAGTCCGGAGATTCGTATCCCTATAACCGAATTGATCGTCGCGCCGCGTTCCAGCCGATACTTGCTAGGGTCAATAAGCCCACCGGAGAAAGGCGATAGGGAGATCAAAGTCGGGTTCACAACCGACCAGGGCTCACGGGAGCTTGTCGTGGCGGCAAAGGTCGGGGAGACGGTGCTTCTGGAGGGCCTGTTGGTCACCGATGAGCCGGAGGCGGAGCCGCCCATTGCCCGAATTCGAGTTACCGATGTGCAGGGAAGATATTTCCCGCCGGAAGCCCAACCGTCGGGATTGATTCGGATGCCGCTGATGCCGAATGCCACGAAAGCGGAGCGTTGGGCATACGCGGAGGGAGAATTCAAAGTGCGTGTGCCCTTGGGAAGAATCCGGGTGAGTATTCGTCGCGGGCTTGAATACCGCAGTTGCGACGAGGAAATTGAAACCCACAGCGGGGGTACACTCCAGAAGAAATTCGTCCTAAGCCGCTGGGCCCACATGGAGAAAGAGAGTTGGTACCCTGGGGACATGCATGTTCACATGCTGGATCCCAAGACCGCCCTTTTTGAAAGTCGGGCGGAATGCTTGAATGCCGTGAACGTGATGGTGTTCAAACATCTCGAGGATACTTATGCGCGGGAACATTTTACCGGCGGGCTTGACCCCGCCTCCGATGCCCGCCATTTCATATACTACAACGAGGAATTCCGTAACGAGCCGCTCGGACACGTCGGACTGGTGAACCTCAAGAAGCTTGTGGAACCCATTGCCACCGGCCGGCTGGGTTTCCATTGGCCGACGATCATGCGCTATGGCAGCCTCAACATGCCGCTGCCGTTTCATGGGGACGCCAACTCGCCGGACTTTCCACTCCTCTTGCAGGCCATGCGAAAAACCCACCAGCAAGGAGGCTTGGTCGATTGGGCCCATCTCCGCTCCAGCCAATGGGAGTTTCCGTTGGACGCCGAGGAGGGCCAAATCGATCTTGCCGATATCATGACGCACACGGAGATTCCGCAGGATTTGGCGCTGTGGTATGCACTTTTGAATTGCGGGTTTCATATTCCGGCGTGTGCCGGGACCGATAGGATCGAGCCTACGGATCCCATTGGCCATCAGCGGGTTTATGTTTGGTTGGACGCGCCTTTGAGTTATGAGAGCTGGATGAAGGGGCTCAAGGCAGGTTCTTCCTTCGTTACCAACGGGCCGATGCTCCAACTCCGTGTGAACGGGATAAAGCCTGGAGGCGAAATCCGCCTCTCTGCGCCAGGCGGAGCCAGCATCTCGGCTAGTGCTTTTTCCCAGATACCTTTTGAACGACTTGAAATCATCGTGAACGGGGAAATCATCCGGACTACCAGCGCGAGAGAGAAGGGGACATCTGCCGAGATGGCTTTTGAGCTCCCGATCAAGGAAAGCTCCTGGATCGCGGCTCGTTGTCTGGGCGCGTGGAACAAGGAACTCTTCTACTCCCATCCCGTATTCGCCCATACCAATCCGGTCCACATCCGCTTTCGGGAGGAGCGTGTCGAGAAGGGTGAAAGTGCGCGCTATCTTCTGGGCTTCCTGAGGAAGCTCGAGCACTGGGCTGCTCAGGAAGCCTACTTCGAGAACCCTCAACAGAAGGAGGAGGTCTTACGAACCATCCGCGCCAGCATAGGTTACTTCGAGAGAATCTCTCAACGGGCCGAATCCACTTGAGGACAAGTCGACGGCTACAAGATGGGCGAGGAGGTTACCATCTCCCCTGCCAAACTCGCCAGGGGCACTCTTCCATTGCCGGGAGGGTGTAAGCAGTTTGAGTATTGCGACAGTTTCCAGGAACCGCCGGCAGTCCGGCCGGCCGCAAATTCCGCTTGGAGGAGCCTGATGAATAATGCAGAAACTCCCGAAGAGAAAATTGACCGTCGCTCTTTTATGAATCGAAGTGTTAAGGCCGCGGCCGGGACTGCCCTGGCAACGAGTGCTCTCTCCTACAGTCGCATTCTAGGTGCGAATGATCGCATCTCGCTCGGTCATATCGGTCTGGGTAGCCGCGGCCGAGGTTTGGACGAGATTGTCACGAACCTCAAGGATCCTAAGGTCGAGATGACGGCAGTCTGCGACCTGTGGAAGGTCCACCGGGAGCGCGCGGTTGCCACGAACACCCAATATTATGGCCGGGCTCCGCGCAGTTTCCAATACTTGGAAGATCTGCTGGCTCTAAAAGACATTGACGCCGTACTGATCTCCACGCCCGATCATTCCCACTCTCCTATCCTGAAGTTGGCGGCCGAGGCCGGCAAAGACGCGTACGTCGAGAAGCCTATGGCGCATGACCTGGAAGATGCCAAAGCGGCACGGGACGCTGCGCTGCAAAGGAATCGGGTCGTTCAGGTCGGGACGCAACATCGCAGCGAGCCCTATAGCCACGCGGCGCATGACCTCTTCCGGACGGGACTATGCGGCGACGTCAGCATGGTCCAGGTCAATTGGAACTACCATGGTCCGCGCTGGGCGAACCGGCCGGAGGTGAAGCAGATTCGGGAAGAGGATACAGACTGGGCCAAGTGGCTGATGCAGAAGCCCTACCGGCCTTTTGACCCGCAGCTCTACTGGGAATTTCGGCTTTTCAGAGAGTTCTCAAGTGGCATCGTGGGACTCTTCATGAGTCACGCCATGGACATGGTGCAGTGGTTCATGGACGACTACTATCCACACTCGGTGGTGGCGAACGGCGGGATTTATGCTTGGCACGATGAACGCCAGAATCCCGACACCTTTGGTGCCCTGATGACCTATCCTAAGGGATTCATGGCGACTTACGTCATGACCTTCGGGAATGACACCCTTAGTTTTTGTAAATACATGGGCAAGAAAGCGACGCTGACCGCGGTAGGGATGGAGGGGACGCCGCGCTACGAACTCGTTGAGGAAAAGGGGAATTACGAACAGAATCCCTATATCGGCAAGGAGCGTAAAACCTCTTACGTCTTGCTTCCCGAGGACAAGGAACCGCCGCCGCCAGGACAGGTCGATGGTGGCGACCTGACACCCTACCACATGATGAACTGGTTCGATTGCTTGCGAACCCGCAAGCAACCCATCGCTGATATCATGGCAGGTTATACACATTCGGTGACCTGCATCATGTGCGCAGAGGCGTACTGGTCTGGCAAGAAGCTCTACTGGGACCCCGAAACGGAAACGATCCTTGACCACCCGCCTGTTGCTTAGCCGTGCTTGGGCAGGTCAGGAGCGCAAATCTCGGAAGGCGAAATAGCTATACCTCCGGGAACCCTACTCGAAAGGAAATCGCGCCGTTGCTTGTAAGGGCGGTGAACGTTGAACTCGCTGTGAGCGGTGCGTACTCAGGCGTCACGGTACCAACCTTCGAGGGGGCGTTCGGCCCGCAAAGTCCTCACCTCCAACTTCTCGAAGCGCTCGATGGTTTCCTTTCACGACAGCCACCTTTCCGGCGGCCTGAAAGTTAGTGATGAGCAGATCGGCCTCGACCGGATTAGGAGCGGGCATCCCAATACTCATTCGCGTCCACGAGATCGCGCACATCCAGCATACAAATCTGGGAGATGTCATGGATCGGCTCGGTGTAGATCAACCACTGACGGTCCGGCGACAGGAACGGGTGCGCGTGGTAGCGCTGCTGTGCCCGCGGATACCTCGCCATCGTGCGCAATTTCCGCACCTGGGTTCGACCCGCCACAAATGGAAAGTGCAGCGACATCAGTTCGTGGGTGTCGCCGTGGTTTTCGAAGAACACGAAGCGACCTGCCGGGTCAAAGCCCAGGTGCACGTAGCCGTCCACGGGTAGCCGTACCTCTTCAAACGTGTGACGGGTTAAGTCGTACCGCCCAAGCCAGTTGGCGGTTTTACCGTTGTCGCTCCCCACCACGTCGTAGAAGACACCACGATGAGTCACGACCTGGTGGTCGACCTCGCCATGTGAGTCTGGCGGCCGCAGCGGACGTGCCCCGGTGCCATCGAGCCGGACCATCCAAACCCCTTCTTGGTTCCTAATGTGATTTACCAGTAGGGTGTCGTTATCGGCAAAGAGGACGTGATGTACATGGAAGTTCAGCTGGATTACGTCGCGGTAATTGAGAGTCTGCGTGTCGATCACGCCGATCGTGCTGGGGTTACTCTCTCGCCAGCGCTGGTGGTCGGCCGGCTGGAAAAGCCCCATGTTTTCCAGCGCCTCCCGATCCGAGTAGGCCTGCCGGAAAAGTTCGCGGTCAGCGTGGATAAAGGCGAAGTGCCGGCCATCAGGAGAGAACATGCTCTGCCCAATGGACAGCCTCCCCGATATTTCCCGGACCATCGTATCGGCAAGGCTTACCAAATCCACCCGCCGAATCTGGTCGTCCTGAAAGTAGTACACTTCTCGTTTGGCCACATTCAGCGCACTGAGGTGGTTGTAGATTCCGCGCAGGTGCGGCTCGCACCAGACGGCCCAGCCTGACTCGCGCGTTCGGCCATCCGTAAGCTGCAGGATTTCACCAGACGCAAGATCGAGCCTGTAGAGCTCCACCCAACCGCTGCGCTCACTGTGGAAGACGAGATATCGGTTATCAGGCGTCACTGAAGGACTGAAATAGTAGAGCGGATAACTGTTGGCAGGCGCGGAAGTCAACTGCCTGATCTTCCGACCGGTTTGCGGATCGCTGTACGCCTTCCACTCGGCGGGTAAGCGAACCTGGGAGAGTCCTATCCCCGCTGCCGCCATCCCCAACATAAATTCACGTCGGTTCGGCATAGCGCCTCCTCGTGTTACTTTTTCATAATGCTCATGAGAATTGGAGCCTCGGGAATTTCACCAAAGGGGCGAGCGGGGGCTGCAAGCAAGGCGAATAACGGAACTGCATTCCGCATGTTGACAACAATGCCGTCCAACCCCACAAACTTGTTGAACCTCGCTGGAGCGCTTACCATCGGCCCTCATAATTGCTTGTCACAGCTGTTACGGACCAACTTCCGAAACGTTACGTGCACCAATCTTTGGTCGCTGACGCTCCCCCTGCCGTGTCTGTCCCTGTGATTTTACTACCACCTGTACTCTCGTGGTCTCCGGTTTCGTGGCTGCCTTCGCCGGATTCTGTTTCCCGAAAAATTGGCATTCGAGGTGGCCACCACCTTCCCCGCAGGTCGTATGATGATAGGATGAGCGCCATATTGGGGCCTCGAGCCACAAGGTTTTCACCGTCATTCGCTCTGTATCACATGATTTCGCGAGATCATGGCAGAGGCATTGCGTGCGTAGGTGGTCAGAGTTGTGTTACTCCTCCACCAGGGGTCAAAACTGCAGATCCCGGTGCCCATTCCACCAGGAGCAGGGCGTTGTACCCCCAATGTGGCAGATGGCATCTCTCCTACGTCCACGCAATCTTGATACTCATGTCCTCCGGTTTCGCCTTTGGCTTAAGTCATCCGGGAACACACGGCCCCATATTGAGGGATGACCCAAGGTTGGCGGGCCCAGTGACTCTCAGTTGCACGAGTCCCCGCGGAATGGCTGGTGCGACCTTAGTCGGCAAAGCGTTTTTCTATCTGCGTGACCATCAACCTATTCCGCTGGTACCACCAATTCGCGTTGATGACGATCAAGACTGCCCACACTCTTAACGCGAGCACAAGCACAACGGATTGCAGTTCGACCCCACCGAACCCACCAGCTCCTAGTACTTAGTTGTTTAAGTAAGCGTATTTATTCTTGAGTTCAACCGACCGCACCTCACGCTTGGTCCACTCAAAGGGGAGGGCCTGCGGGTTGTAGACGGCGATGAACGCATCAATGGCCTCGCGGAGTTGACGCACGCTGGTGAAACTGGCCCCGCGCAGCGCCTGTCGTGCCAGGAGGCTGAACCAGACCTCGACCTGGTTGAGCCACGAGGCGTGCGTGGGAGTAAAGTGCAGATGCACGTGCGGATGTTGCCGCAGCCAGCGGTCCTGCTTGGGTTTATGCGTATTGAGATTGTCCACAATCACATGCAACTCGCGCTGGGGATACGCCGCCACCACTTCGTTCATGAAGGCCAGAAAATCCCGGCGTCGACGGCGGTGGAAATGTCCTGCCTTCACCTGCCCACTGGCCACTTCCAAGGCCGCGAAGAGGGTGGAAGTGCCATGCCGCTTGTACTCGTGACTAAAGCCGGTGAGGGCCTTGCCGTCGGGCAGCCGCAGCCTGCCTTGCGCGCGCTCCAGAGCTTGAATATGCGGCTTCTCATCAATGCTCAACACCACCGCGTTTTCGGGCGGGTGCAGGTAAAGCCCCACGATATCGGCCGCCTTGCGCGTAAACTCCGGGTCGGTGGAAATGCACCAAGAACGCCGGCGCTGCAAGCTAATGTCGTGCCGCCGCAGGGTCGCCCAGACCCAATCCGCCGATACCCCCAAGGTCTGCGCCAGCAGCCGGCCATTCCAGGCTCCATAGCCCCGCGGCGGCGGGCTGTCCAGTTGTGCCAGCAGACGTTTTCCCGAGTCCGCCCCGTACTTGACCGGCTGACCAGGACGCAGTCCGTCAGACAATCCCGCGCAACCCGCCTGGGCAAAACGTCGGCGCCACTTACTCACTCGTGCCAAGCGGCACCCCAACCGATCCCCGATGGCGTCGTTGCGCATCCCCTGCGCGGCCAAAAGCACGATTTGGGCGCGCTCCGCCAGCGATCGCGGGGTCTGATGACCTCGGCTCCAACGTTCCAGTTGCGCGCGTTCGGTATCGTTCAAGGTAATCTCGACGGCTTTTCGGCTCATGCCGAAAAGCATACAATAAGTTCGCTTATTAATTCAAGTAAGTACTAGGGCCAGAGCAACTGCGGCACCATAAATCGAAAGATAGTTCCAGAGGCGCCCTTCCTTTGCCCCCATGTTCTCCCAGAGCTTGTCATACAAGTGAAGCAGGAAGTCCTTCGTATCAGTGTCCAGCGCCATTTAGGCCTCCTCACTAGCGCCTTGGACTGGCCGATGCCAAATCACCAATGCACGTGACCTTCCAGGGCTGATCTCTCGCACCGCAAATCCCAGTCGCTCATAGAATGAATTTGCCTCCAGATCCTGTGGACAAGCTAGGCAAATACTCAGTTGTTTTCTATCACGGGCCAGATTTTCAACAGACCTAATCAGTAACGAACCATAGTGGTGGCGCCGATATCGAGTATCCACACAAATTTGATAGATCTTAGTTACGCGATCCTTTCGATGTCGGAAGTGTAGAAAACCTACGATCCTGGTGCTTAGTACCAGGGTCACTATTCACCCCTCAGTGATCCCCGCCCGCAAAACTGGTAAGAGGATGAAACCAAGTTCAGTCTTGTTCGCATCCGCCAGCATTTTGATTGCGTTTAAGTTCAAAAAAGTCAGATTGAACGGAGCAAGTGGCCCGGGAAGGTACTCAAACCTCTCTCACATCGGCATGGAACGAACCGCAGCGCTGAAAAGCACACGTTTGCGCCAGCCAGCGCAGTGTTCGAACTCTGAACCTTTGGCTTCATACTGCACCTCTATGTCAAGTCCGTGCACATTTGCAGAACAGGGCTTGCTTGGTCCCCACCGCTTCAATTTATGGGCGTTTTGCTGAGCGCTTCGCAAACGATCCTGAATAGCTTCTTGTCGTTACTGGCGAATGTTAGGTAACCGTCGCGAAGCGCACCGCCTGTCGTTAGCGGATCTCAGTCGAGGGCGTGGCTTCGGGGATCAATACCAGAAGGTCAATTCCGAAAACGAGATTTGCCAAGGCGGGGCTCGACTCTCCCAGACGGTCGAAGCCCGGGCGGAGCGGACGCAGGTCAAATACCGTCCAATCCGAACCCACCAGGTTGGCCAGCATCGGCTCGAGGTAAACCGATCCCGGATCGTCGCGCAAGTTGAAGGCGCGCGTTTGCGCGGGCCGGCCGCCTCGCGCACGAATGGGAAACGTTCCCTTAACGGGCATCAGGCGGATGTGCAGGGATTGGGCGCTCTCGCCCTCGGCCAGCTCGGCCACATAATCTCCGATGCCGCTGCCATGAACCGGATTCAGCCCCCGGTAAAGGTGAAACGCGCCGAATTTCAACAGCACCTTGGGCGGAGCATTTTCCGTTCGGGCGGCGGCCGCATAGTCGGCGGCAAAGAGGGTCTTCATCAGCAGGCTGCGCCGCCGCGCGTTGTCGTAATCCGTCGGCGACATGCGATTGATCGCGTGGCTCTCAATCAATGAGGCGAACAACGCCTGCGCCTGCGGGCTCCCGTGCTGTTTGAGCAGCGCGGCACCGCTCGCAAGCTCCTGATCGTCCGCCGAGACCATGAACGAGTCTGAGATTTTGCCGGTTTGGAGCGCCCGGGCAGAGGCGTCGCTCGCCTTCTGTAGCAGTTGCCGCATCGCGGAATCAGCCTCGCCGGCCGGCCGCGTCTCCAAAATCCGGCTCAGGATCAGGCTGCCGGCGCCGAACGCCTCCTGGTTCAGTCCCCATAGATGAAATGCGCCCTGATGCGCGCGCACGCATTGCTGAAGCATCCCGAACTCTTCCCGCGTGTTATAGATGTCGATGGAATCGGGGTATTGCTTTTGGAAGGCGCTCAACTGCGCTTCGCCGTCGTCCCGGCCGGCCCAGCGCTCAAGCTCAGCCGCCACCAAAGGACCCTCCTCGATGGCCAGGGTATGGAACCCCTGGGGGCCGGCGGCGGCGCAGATTCCCTTCCAGAACTCAGTGGTTTCAGCCATGGCGTGATTCTCGCCCACCAGGATGAAGCGCGACTGGGCGATGGCCGACTGCAACAGTTGAGCGCCCGTTCCGGAGAACTGGCCGTTCCGCACCGCGAGGCTGTAACGGTTCTGCAAAAGCTTCTCCGTGAACTGGCGCCCTACCGCCGGCTGAGTGTCGGAAGGCAAACGCGCGAACAGAAGCGCGCCTGTGGCTAGCGTCAATATTGTCAATGCCGTCGATGTTCTACTCATATGGCCCCCACTGTGAGGTCAATTTTCGGTAGGTTTTGGGATGTTGTCCATACCAAATTAGCTGCGCACTGGAACTGGACCCAAAGTAGATGAGGGGTAACGTCGAAATAGGAATCCCCATTTGGGCGACTCCAATCGCGGCCAGTATACATGCGGCCGCGTTGTTTGTGGCCAAGGACGGAGGTAACGGGTAACTATCAGTCATGATGGTTTCCCATGGCGGTACCGGCGGTTAGGATCTTCAAGAGCCGAGTCCGCCCCCGGCCGCTCATGAAGATACGCTCCCTCATGGTTGTAGAGGTGGCCGCGGAGTATTCCGTTTTTGTGCCAAATGTAAATCGTTCTGCTGCACGTTCCCAGCAGTTGCGCCATTTCAGTTGCATCGAGCATTCCCGCCTCACGGAGCCGAGCATAACGACTCTCAAAATGTATTTCCAAATCAGAGAGATTGTCCTGTGGTCTAAGAAGGCGGGTTTGGCCCCGCGTCCCATTTGAACTTGGGAAGACAACTGGAATGCGTAATCCGACGCACCCTGGGCATCCACCCCGCGAGTATCCGTCCCTACACCACCCTGGGCCGAAGGCCGAACAACTGGCAGTATTCTCGAAGTTGCTTCTTATAATCACCCAAAACGAAGAGGTGGTGGATCTCTTTTCTCGTGGGATAGTCGAGGAGGCTGGATACGTTGTCCAACTTCACCATGACAGAAACCACGCAACCACCGGAGGGCGGCACGGCAACACGTTCTACCACGCTACCGGCGGAGAAGGCCAATTCCGGCGGGAGACCATCACGATCACTAACATTCATAATGACCACGGTCATTCGTTGATTGAGGGGCCACGTGGGGACGGGGACTGCATCCCGTTTCCCATGGTGATAGGAGAGGAAGTAAGGAAGCGGCGGTTGCCCATACCCGTTCAGTCGGGTCGCACACGTACAGTGCGCCCCGATCAGGCATTCTCTTGCACTCTCCGGCACCGGGTCCTCCTGGAATCCCGGGCGGTCAAATAAATATTGCACCAGCGGGTGCGTGACGGCCGCGCCGATATCTGCCTCGCAGGCAGCCGGCACGCCGTCGTCGAGCATCCGCGACCAGGCAATGCAAGGCAAACTGACCCGAGTTGGACCCATCGCCCCCAGGCAATCCATCGTGATGCCGTCACCTTCTTCCCGTTCCAGGAAGTTTCGGGCCACGACATAGCTCTTGACACCGTTTATCACATCCTGTTCCGACGGCCCGGCAACACGGGTTGCATGTTGGAGGTAATAGCTGGCCAGGCGCCTGATCTCATCAGTGACTGCAGTGCGATTGTACTCGTCCAGAAAGTCCTTGGCGGGAACGTAACGGAGTTTTGTGCCGAGAGTTCTCACCTCGGTGTCCTTCCGCTCTGTCCCCTCCAATACAACCATTCGAGTTTCCCTTAATTTCGCCCCCGCCCTCAGCATCTTCAAACCCCAGACTGCCTGCGAGAAATCATTTGTGGAGGCAATGAAGACCCCATTCTTCCCGGCGAGAGGCTCAGTATTCACGGTAAAGGCAGTTCCGACGGGCGCAAAGACCACGGTGGGGATCCCTGATTGGACGGCTCTGTGTGCGGAAGGCCAGGAATGCTCCTGCCGGTCGAGAAGCATGACCAGCAAGCCATCGGGGTTTCCCTTTTGGCTTTGGGCTACCCACTCACTGGCTTCCTGCTCGGAATAAAGGGGGATGGGACGCAGGAGAATTTTCACTCCCAACTTTTTGCCAGCCTCCTTCAGTTGCTGCTGGTACTTCCGAAAGGCGGCTTCCCCGTCGTAGATGGCACCCGGCCAACGCAAACCGTATGCTTCCTGCCGCCTGACAAACGTGGCACAGACTGTCGGAACATACTTTGACGCGGGGCCCCGTGGTATTGTCTTGCTGACTCCCAATGGCAATTCTTCGCTTTCGACACTGCCAGTCAACGAAGACGCCAAGACCGTGGCGGAAGAAACCTTGAGGAAAGTCCGGCGTGAATGTCTCAAATCTGTTGTCATTGAAAAATCTCCTTAATAAGTATAAGCCGGGCTTTCCATTATCGATCTCCGGCCCGGCCGAAACGATAAACCTGACCGCCGCCCAACGCAAGTTGGATTTGCACTTCCAGGTGCTCCCACGGGCCACGGATGGTGCCATTTTGCCTCTCCCGAGAAACCCAAAGACCGAAACTGACCCGTTTTCGACCGATGCCGGCGACACTTTGCCGCCCCGTGCCTCTCGCGTCGCTGAAATCCGATCCGGTCGTCGGCTCGCCTACCCGGTGGGCAAGGGCAACGCTGCGATCCTGCCCAGCATGGCTCCAAAGAGCCGCCGCGTCAGATGGCTCTCCGCCAACAGCAGCCAGTAATAGCGGGCATATTTCACCAGCCGCTGCTGCAAGCTGGTCAGCGACCAGTTGCCAATCCTTTCTGGCAGCACCAACCGCCGCCACAGGTTCCCGAGGTTATACGCGATCACACTCAGCCAGAGCCGTACCTCGTTGCGTCGGAACCGATGACAATTGAGCCGCGTCATTTTCACGGCTTGCTTCCCCTCCTTGATCCACTGCTGTCGGGTAAGGGACTGGGGCGGCGCCTGAGTAGAACCGGCCCGTTTCCAGCCCCTCCCCATCAGAACTGCTCGTGAGGTTTTCCCTCAAGCAGCTCACCCAGTGAGTTTCACCGAAAGGGTTATGGGTCCTGTCGAGATCGGCGGCGGTTTTCAAGCGAAGCTCTCTACTCCGGGTAAAGGGTGGAGGGTCCAGTCCCAGTACAACCCCAGTACACCGTAGAGATATTCGTTACTCCATCGCCGCCACCCCACACTGGTCTTCCGCCGCCGCTTCCGTCGAGTCAGCAGGGTCCGGACCTTCATCTCCACATAGTCGTGCACTTCACTGAAGGCATGACTGGAGTTGCCAACCCGGAAGTAGTTGACCCATCCGGCAAGTACGGCGTTGAGTTGCGCAACCAACATCGGGGCCGGGGTCGTACCTCCGTGCCGGGTGAGGTCGCGTACCCTCGCTTTGATTGCTCGACGGGCCTTCTTTTTCGGGGTCATGTGAAGGTAGTATCCGTTCCCCTTTCTCTTGCGGACGTGGCGCAGGTCAAAGCCCAGGAACCCAAAGGCTTCCCCTCTCAGCAGATCCACCACCTGGGTTTTCTCCTGGTTCAGTTCGACACCGAGTGGCTCGAGCTGTTCTTGGAGACGTTGCAGGGCGCGTTGGGCCCAACCCCGTTTGGTATGGTGTCCGCTGAGGGTGATGACGATATCGTCAGCGAACCGATGATAGTTCACTGCCTCATAAGATCCCTCTGCCGTTTTGCGACGGACCGCGTCGAAGAACCAGTCCACCTCGCTCAGATAGATGTTCGCCGCCAACGGACTGAGCGGCCCCCCTTGCGGGACACCGACCTTTCCGCCGACCTTGATAATCTGCTTTACGAGGTGCAGGACCTGGGGGTCCTGGATCCGCTTCGCGAGCTTGTCTAGCAGCACGGAGTGTCGAATCGTGTCAAAGTACCGGGACAGATCAACATCAATGACCGTAGACATGCGCCGCAACACACTGCGCCTGACTTCCGCCAGGGCTCGGTGTGGCGATCGCCGGGGTCGAAATCCGTAGGAGTTTGAGCAGAAATCCGCCTCGAAGATGGCTTCGAGGATTAGCTTCACTGCCCCTTGCACCACGCGATCGCGGATGCAAGGAATTTGAAGCGTACGGACTTTGCCGTTTCCCTTCGGGATCTCCACTCGGCGGTTGGGCTTGGGTTTGTACCCACCGGTTACCAGGTCTTCCCGCACCGCCGCCAGGAAAGTGTCTAGCCCCCCTCTCTCGATGTCCTCGAACCTCTGGCCATCGATGCCCGGGGCACCGCCCTTTTCCTTGGCAATGCGGTACGCCTCTTCCAGGGTCTCCCTCTTCGCAATATGTACGAAGAGTCCCCAGAAGCGATGCGTCTGATCAGACTTCGCCTTCCGATAGATCCGCCGCCGCAGTTCCTGCAGACGGATGGGCGTTTTTATCATTTCACCCCTGCCTCACCTTGGTTAGCGGAATACTCACCGGTCCGGGCCCTTCCCTCCGGGCGCGTTTTGCTGCACGCCCCTCGACAGTACTACAGCCCGATCCGTCACCCTGGTGCCTATGACCGCATTTCCCACTCACGGTTATAGCCGTCATCTCCTCGACGAGATTTCCTCGCCGGGCACCGAGGGCTTCTCCAGTTGACACATCCTCCTTCACACCATGTCGCCGCTGATACCCCGCCGGTGAGAGCTGTCGCATCGGACTCGTTTCGATCAGCTCTTGCTGCTTTCGCGCGTTGCCGACCGTCTCAGCCACCGGAATTTGCGGGTAACGAGGCTACGTCTGCGTTCACTGCACGTTGCAACCTGGTGCGTTGCGCATACTCCTTTCTGAGTATGTTGTCGGAGGGCCCCGCCGTCTTGCTTTCGCGCCACGGCGCCTCCCCAGCTACGAGGCCTGAGTCTCTTGGCCTCGGTCGGACTTCCACCGACTGGATGATGTGCCCTTGTCTGGACACGCCGGCCGTGCCGCGCTTGTTGTAAAACCGCACCACCGACCGGCTCGGCAGCGTTAGGTTGGTCACGATGAAGCCCACGCGCGGGAACAACTCCCCCGCATGGTGCTCCAGCTTCACCACCACCCGCCGGGCCGTCTTCCAACTCTCCGCCTGATAAAGGAAGCCCTTGTACCAAACCACCGGCTTATGACCGGGCCGCCCTACTGGCCTGGTCAACAGCTCCTCAATATCCCGTAGCAGGTTGTCGTTGGCCGGGATGCGGATGGCATAGTTGACTCCGCGTTCCTCCAGCGCCTCATAGATCGCGGGTTTGTCAAAGGCGGCATCGGCCCGAAACACAACCTCTTTGCCCAGCTTCTGTTGCCGCTCGATCTCCGGTAGCAACAGTTCATCCCAGCCGTCGGCGCTATGCACGTTGCCGGGCCGGAGTTTTACCGCCAAGCAGTCACCCTCGCGATTGAACAACAGCAGCGGGTGGTAGCAGGTGGACTCAAAGTGGCCGTTGTAAGCACTCTGTTCCTGCTGACCGTAGACCGGAATCTCCGTGCTATCCATGTCCAGCACCACACGCTGGGGGAAACCGAGAGCTTCGGCTTGGGCGATCAACTCCCGATTGAGACGTGCCAGTCCCACGAAGTTCTCCTCCTCGCCCAGCATCTCGGTCTCGAAGGTCTGCAACCGCGAGGTCTGAGCGGCCCCCCGATCCCAGACCTTTTCCGAACTGATCAGCCGAAAGGTCGGATCTTGCGAGAGCCGCTCGGCATCGTTCACGTCCTCGTACCCCGCCAAGCGACTGTGCACCGACTGCCGCAGCGGGTCGGCAAAGGGGAACTGCGTATTCTTTCCACGGCGGGAATCCGTCAGGTGCTGCTCGATCAATTCTCCGAACCCGAGTCGCTCGTCCAGTTCGCGCACTAGGATTAGGCCGCCGTCCGAAGTCATGCGGGAACCATGGAAATCGACCTTGAGTGAGGCATTGAAGGAGAGCTGAAAGGGCTGATTTTGTATCTCACGCATTATATGGGGGCGCCCCTTTGGAGTAAGGTCTGAGCGTTGTCTCACTTCACCCAGAAAGGAGCGCCCTCGATGAGTAGTATCAAATACATCGGCATGGATGTTCACACGGCAACGATTTCCGTCGCCGTGCTCGATGTCGCCGGGAAGCTGATCATGGAATCGGTCATCGAGACCAAGGCCAGCACGATTCTCCAGTTGATCCAGGGATTGCGCGGGGACCTGCAGGTCACGTTCGAAGAAGGTCCCTGGGCGGCCTGGCTGTATGACCTGGTCAAGCTCTACGTCACGAAGATCGTGGTGTGCGATCCGTGCCGCAACGCCCTACTCAAAGAAGGCAATAAGAGCGACCGGATCGATGCGCGGAAACTGGCCGAGCTGTTGCGTGCGAATCTTATCCGCTCGGTCTATCACGGAGAGAAGAGCCTGCGTACGGTGAAAGAACTGGTCCGCAGCTATCTGACCTTCGGCAAAGATCTCACGCGGGTCATGAACCGGGTGAAGGCGATCTTTCGCAGCTGGGGCATTCCCTGTGGCGGCAAGAGTGTCTACAACCCGCGCCATCGTGACGAGTGGCTGAGCAAGATCGCGGAAGTTGGCGTGCGCCGCCGGGCGGAGCTTTACTACGAGCAGCTCGATGGGCTGGTTTCCTTGCGCCAGCAAGCACGGCGAAAGCTCCTGGCCGAGAGCCAGAAGCACCGTGCCTGGAAATTGCTCCGCTCGATTCCGGCCCTGGGTCCGATCCGTGTGGCCCTGCTGATGGGTATTGTCCAGACGCCCCACCGGTTCCGCAGCAAGCGGCCGCTCTGGAAATACAGCGGGTTTGGGGTGGTGACGCACACCAGTGCCGATCACCGGTATGTCAACGGGCAGCTGGAACGATCCAAGAAACCGGTATCGGTTCGCGGGCTCGACCCCAATCACAATCACCATCTCAAGGATTTGTTCAAGGGTGCGGCGGTCCAGGCCGCCACCCGGGAGGGTCCTTTCCGGGAGTTCTACGAGGCTCTCGTGGCGAAAGGCATGAGGCCCGAGATGGCCCGTCTCACCCTGGCGCGTAAGATTGCCGCGATCACGTTGACCGTTTGGAGGAAAGCAGTCGCGTTTGACGCCAAATATCTGAAGCCACAAACAGCTTGAGTGTCTCTGACCCGAATTCGTTCCATCCCCGGGGATCTTTCCTGACGGTGGCGAGTCCGGTTTTGGGACACTTGGGTTCGAGGGTGAGTCTCAACCCAGTAGGTAGGCTCTGCGTGCCTCGGGCACCCAGTCTCAATCTCACTCTAGGCCCCCTCGGATAACCCGAAAAAGCAATGGGCCACGAGTCCCTAATACTTGAATCCGGCGTGAATTTCAGTGTTTCTCTTCAAATTTGGCCGAAAACGGGCATTTGTACTCAAAATGTTTGCAGCAGTCGATCAATTTTCAGAAACGCAGCCTGCGCCGCCTCAGCCCTCCAGCGGTCTTAGCTTATGAATTCGGTGTAGTATCTGCTCCGCCCACATCGCGATCAGGCGTGAGTTGGCTAACCGCAGAGTAGGTCGGTTTTGCGGGCGGGTCAGTTCACCAGGCAGCCAGAATAGTCGGTGGCGTAACTTACTCAAGGTCAAGCTCTGCCATTCCTCGGGTAAACACAGGCGCTGGAAGATCGCCACTAAGTTGTAGGCCAAGCGAATCACCTCCAGATACAAGGCGTTCGCCTCAAAAGATGACGTCGGAATCTTCCGCAGTGCGAAGTCTTCCCGCAATTCATGGATGCGCGGCTCCATGGCTGCACGACCATCATAGAAATGCCACACTCCGGCAGGCGTCAAGGTGAGATTGGTGACCCATACCCGATAGAAGTAGCGCCCCATCGCAAACAGCGTCGGTTGCGGATCATCTTCCTCGATCGCACAACGCGCCACCACGATGCGACGGGCTTGCCGCCAGCCCTGGGCGCGGAACTCTCCTTCGCCGCAATCCCAACAGGCATTGGCGGGCGCATAGCGCAGCCCCGGCAGCAGACGCTTGAGCGAGGTCGTCAAACGGGCCACTACAGCGTACTCCGCGCGATGTGCCTCCAGTTTCTCGAACACCGGATCGTAACCGAAGCCGGCATCGGCGCGAAACCGCAGCTGGCGGATTTCGGGCGGCACGTTCACGAAGCTCGTATCCAGTAGAGCGGGGCTGCCCTCCCATGTGCCAGCGTTTCCGGAGCGCAGTTCGGCGTCCCACAGAAAGGAACTGTTGGCCTCCAGACATAGCAACGGGTTGTAGCTGCGCTTGCCCCGGTACCGGGGGTTGTAACCAACCTCGGCGCCGTCCTGCTTTCCGAACACGCTGACCACCGTGCTGTCCAGATCGAAGATGAGACGTGAGCGCCGCTCCGGCCGGTGAATGAATTCTTGCAGCACTCGATCATTGACGCGGTGTAACTGTTCCCAGAGGCGAGTTGGATCTTTCCGTAAGAATCGCCGTAGGGTCTGAGGATCAGGAAAGCCGGGCAGGCCGGTCAAGTACTGAAAGGTGCCGTTGGAACGAAGCAAGGACGCAGTCTCGATGCGATCGAGCCCCAGCACGACGGGGTAGAGCAGGGCCAGGATGGTTTGGGAGAGACTATAGCGGTGGTTCCGTCGGGGATACCTAAGATGTTGTGCTAAGAAGTTGCGAAACTGCAGCACTCTCAAGAATTCATGGAAGAAATAGATACCACCGAAGTGCGTCAGACCCCCATGATTATAGGCGATTCTCACATTTCTTGGCGATCGGCGCATCCCAAGCCTCACCTAACCAAAAGCGATGTAAGGCTTAGAGTACCATAAGAACCTTCTCGCCCGCATTAGAAGGGCCTTGGGGCCCCTTTTTAAACAGCAGAATGCGCCGGATCCAAGTAATAGAACCATGGTTGCCACCTGACAACCGTTCTGCTTGTTGGTTTCAGAGCGGACTGGCTTCGTCGCGAAGAGGGGATGAAAACCGCTGGGAGAGAAAACCGGAACTGCTGGGCCGCAGCGTTCAGCCATCGCGTGGTTGGCGCGGTCGGTCAGAACCGACCCTGTTTAATCACGTGGGGCTGGAAGGAAGAGAACGTTCAGCCGTGGGGGAAGTGTTTCTCTTGACTTCCCCCCTTATAGAACCCATTGGGTATTGACCTCCAGAGCGTCTCCATCGCGTTCACACCCGCATAAATATTGATGATGGCGACGATCCGAAGATTCTGAAATAGATTTCAAATTGGAAATGTGGGCTTAGGTGCTCTCGCCCAGATCATCGAGCTAATCAACGCGCAGCCCCGATTTGAGTTTGCCGCGCCCTGGTCCTAACTTCTAATTCGAAAAAAAGGAGTCATCATCAAAGCAGCACGGGGGTTCGTTCTGCGATGAGTCATCAACAGGCTTGAGGATTACACGCGCAAAGCCGTCACCAGCTTTCTGATGCAGCTCCCCGAGTTATGGATCTTTCGGTGCGTGCGGCTTGCCGCACCGATTTCGCCCTATTCCATACCCTATTTCTGATTTAGCGAATGACCTGCAACAGCACAGACTCCCGGGGAACGTTCCAGCCTTCGACCTCCACGGCAGGGGGCGTTTCCCCCAAAACATCGCACGTAGCAGTAATTTCTCTACGCTCGCCGGGCAGCAGGGAAAAGTAACTATCTTGAAGCAGGATGGGCAGGATCTCCTCGCCGCCAATCCCCTTCGTGAGCCGCAGGCGGATGAAGAACGCGAGCTGCTTCGTGGGGTTCTCGACCGTAACGTGGGCGACACTCTCCTGACGACTTTGCTCAGTTCTACCGCTGACCTGGAGCCGGGCAGGAGGCAGTTCGCCAAGGCCCGTATAGTCGGCAAACGACTTGGCGGCTGTTCGGCGCCATTCCCTCCTGCTCCAATCGACCACATCAGGCTTGGACGAAAGCCAGTAGAAGTTGGCGCTGATCGCCTTCCCGGCCGAGTCCTCCAATCGAAGGTCGAGGAAATAGGTCGTGCTAAGGTCTGGCAGTTCGGGAACGGGGAAAAGCCGTGCAGTGCCGTCGGGGCCCACATCAACGCTCAGGGTTTTTTCGAACTTCGCGCGCAGGCCCAGATCAAACACGGTCGCCTGAGCCTTTAGACCCCTGAATTCCCGATAGAGAGAATTGACCACGACCACCGACCGGTCATCATAAGAATACTGAATGTGCAGCGGCTCACAGGCCTTTTTAGTGCCGAAGTACGCACCCGCCGGCCGCAAGTAGTAGTCGTATATGGGCCACTCCAGCGAGGGCCAAGCGCTGTTCAGCACTTGCTGCAGGACACCGGTGGACAAGTACTTGTTCCTCCCATACGCCTCAAACATGGCGCGCTCGGCTTCATAAGACATCAGTTGGGCTTTCTTAACGTAGTTCTCCAGGGAGTCTGCCCGCCCCAAGCGCGCGGTCAGCGCCTGATTGAAATCCGCGAAATCGAATTCCGCACGCGGAAGGCTTCCAGCATGGAGGATCCAGCACTCATCATCCGGCCACATATGGCTCTTGGGGAGAAACAATCGCAGGCTCTCGATAGGGGGGATGACGATGCCGGGCCCGCCCTCGGTGATGAACCCGAACGCCCCGCCGTAATCCTTGTCGGTAAACCAGTAGGAGGGAGGAACCCACGCATAAGGTCCTGTCATCTTGACACCCGGTCGGGGAACATCTTCAGTGCCTTGTGCGGTGGCGGAGGGTAAGTAAGGATTGGGCCAGTTGGCTTCCTTCAAGATCCCCGCATACATCGCCTCCACTGGGGGCGGGGGCGAGTTGTCATCCCCATTCAGCCAGACCAAAACGCTGGGATGACTTCGGAATGAGCGGAGGGTGTCCCACAATGATTCCGCTGCAACCCGGTAGTTCTCCTCATCCCATTCCCGCCAGCGCTCCCAGCGATCGCCACAACACCACCCAGGTAGGAGCAGGATTCCATATCGATCGCACAGGTTCAGGAAATACTCGTTCTCAAACTTACCGTCCATGCGCAGTGCATTAAGGTTGAGATCCCGGGCATACCTGATCTCCCATTCCTGCCTTTCCGGAGACGACCTCAGCATCATGTCCGACCACCAGAGCGCGCCGCGGATCAGAATCCTCTGGCCATTGATGCGGAACACGCGATGACCCTCCGGGGTCAGCTCCGAAGTAATTTCCCGAATGCCAAACTTCACTTCCTGTGCGTCGGAAATCTGGCCGCCCGATTCGAATTTGAGGTGGAGGTCGTACAGGTCCTGCGCGCCCATTTGGGCGGGCCACCAGACTCGCGGGCTGGGAATGGTGAGCTGAGGAAAGCGCTCAGCTTTGAAGACGACTGTCCTGGATTCCCCGGGTCCCAACTCGACTTCCTGCGCAATCGTAAGGCTCTCGATCTGGCCTTTCAAAACTCCTTTCACGACGTGCTCAGTCGCGTTCTTCAACTCGGCGGTTATGGTCAGATGTGCGGCGCCCAGAGCCGGCATATCCAGATGAGAGATAACCTGTGGGTGGCGGACCGCTACGGGTCCGCTGGTGACAATCCGCACGGGCCGCCAAATCCCCATGTTCTTATCAGGTGGAGTGGGATTGATGTTCACCCAATTGAGCGCCAAGTCAGTGGGTTCAGGCGCGAAGACCTCTACAGCGAGGACATTGACGGAACCGGGCACGATCGTGCCGGTGACATCAAACTCATAAGCGCGAAATGTGCCCACGACGTGTGCGGAATCGGCAAGGAGCTGTCCGTTCAGCCAAATATTCGCCCGGTAGTTGATGCCGTCCATCTGCAGCCAGGTAATCATGCCCTCGCCGCCGGCCAGGCCACGAAACTCCGTCCGGTACCACCAGGATTTCCGGAAGGGGCTTTCCGGGGACATGGCAATGTCCACGAACATCGCCCCGAATGCGTATTGAGCGCCGGGGAGCGTTCGTAGGTCCATCCCGAAGTAAGGATCGGTGTACACCCTGTCCTCAACCAAGGCGGCCAAAACAGTGGTGGGGACCTTCGCCGGGTACCAGTTCTTCGGCTGGCATTGGGTTGTCGAGAGGACCTCGCCGCTTTCCTTCACGTTGGCCGAAGACTGGATCATCCAACCGTCTCTCAGGATGATGGCGTTTTCCGCCGACGCGCCTTTCGCGTTCAGAAGATGGCCGAGAGAGCAGTTCGCCGTGATCAATGCAATCAATACGTAGTGCCTGGTCTTCATCGTGCCAATTCTCCCTTCTAGTCAGCCCTGCTTCTGCCATCACCACACGTAGGCCGGTTGCCTCCTTCTTCATCGTGCTGTCCCCGGCTGTACCAGCCCGGTTTCGTTACCCGCGGGAAGACACCTTCCTGTAGCATTGCCTTGAGTAGTAGGGAAGTCGAGGGCCTCCTCCTGCGTGGATATACGGCCAAACCGATTCGTCCTCGTGGTGTGGCAAGCCCTCAACCTAAAGGTCCATAAACGTTGGAGTTTCGCCACGAAAAGTATACCATCAGACCAAACGCAGGTTGAATCAATTCTTCATCGCATAGTAAGCTAAATACAACGAAACAAGACACCTCTTGACAATATGAGATACATTTGGTCTTATGGAGTTCCACGGATCAGAATGGCATACCGATGTTTGTCGCCAATCCGGATGGAGGCCCCCTTCGAAATCGTCGAGTAAGGGGCACGAGTCGCAATCAACAAGGAGAAGACAGTCTAGTAGCGGCACAGTTCGTGAGTGCCTTCCCGATGCCGGTTCCTCCCTCATGCCGGAACTGTCATCGTGGCATCCTTTTGGCTGCGGACGCGAACGCGAGCCAAGAGATGTCCAACTCGAGTTGCACATGGTGATCTGCGTTTACGAATCCATGGTAAGGGTATCGCCCATGAACTCGCGCCCTTCCGACTCATCATGATCTCGACTCTGGTGTGAGTACATGCCGGCCCCAAACGCGTAAGAAGTGAACTCGCCGGGGGGCGCCCGCAAACGGCTCAACCAGCGATGACGCGTATGGTAGACTGTCAGCTCTACAATTCCGGACACCAGCCGAGGCTTGTTTTCACGACTCTCATCCCTGTGAGGTTTCCATGAAGAGATTCCAGTTTCAGCGTTCCTGCCAGCGGGGTTTCCTTGGTTTCATTCCAGTTGTCATCCTCAGTGGGTCGATTTTGGGCTGCACTTCGAATGGAGCGAAGGAAATAAGTAGCGGAGGCGTGACCGTTTCGTATCGTGCGGGCAGCGATATCACGATTCATGCGCACAGCTTGGTTATCCGTTTGAGCCCCCAACATGCGCTATCAATAGCGCTCCTTGATAACGGCCAGGAACTGAGCCTGAATAGCCACGCGTCCGACACGAATGCTATCCCTTCTGATTACGTGACGGTTAATGAGAAGGATATTCACAACTTCGCCATTCGCTATTCCCACATAGCGGTTCAGGATATGCATGCGAAGCTCGGCGATTGCGTGAGAGTCACAGTTCCCTCTCGTGCCTCGGACGGTGACCTGCGCTTGGAAAGAACTCTCGACATCGACCTTTGCCCCTCTTTTCCTCAAACCGCGGTGTTCACGGCCACCTATAAGAACCTCGGTTCCAGCCCTCTCCAAATCAACCGTGTTGTACAAGTTTCCCAAGCGATCGAACCTCCCAATCAGGAACCGAAAGGTTTGTGGACCTTTCAGGGGGTGAGTCTATTGTGGGGCCGCGACACCGTTTTTGCCCTGCCGGCCTCGTTCCGTTCAGAGAATCCCATGGGGCAATTGGTTGCACGGGAGGTTGGCGGCGGCATCCCCGTGAACGATTACTGGAATGGTCAGGTGGGACTGGCTACCGGCCACATTGAGCCGGAGGCCACAGCTTGCTGGATCCCCATTGAAACCCAGAGCGGGCGGAGCGCGCGAACCCACCTCGAGACTCGTCCGCAAGTAGCGTTGGCGCCGGGAGAGACCCTTACCACGCCGCGAAGCTTCGTCACCGTTCATCATGGTGACTTCTACGAAGCGCTCGCGACTTACAGCTCCATGCTGAGGGCGCAGGGCGTGACTTTCCTGAAGTATTCGGAAAGCCTCTATCATCCCATTTGGTGGACGTACGCTTTCGGTCACAATTTTCGGCCCGCGGAAGTTTACAATTCCATCCCCAAGTTCAAGGAACTGGGAATCGAGTGGCTTATCCTCAACAACCGGTGGTGGGATCATTACGGTGACTGGATGCCGCGTCCGGATAAATTCGGTGGGGAGGCGGGCTTCAAAGCAATGATTGCGAGGCTGCATCAGGATGGTCTTAAGAGCCTTCCTTGGTGGATGCCGTGCGGCGTCCAAGTCAGTGAACTCCCGCGCAGCGGCTTGTACAACGACCCGGTAGGGCGCCCCAAACAACCTCCCGAGGTTGAGAAAATGATGAGCGCAACCGCCGACGTGGCGCTGCAGCACCGCGACTGGCTGATCCAGGACCCACAGGGCAAACTTGCTCCGATTTCACGAAACCTGGCGGCTCTCTGCCCCGCCTATCCTCCTGCTCGGGATTACCTCGTGCAACTGGCCAAACGCATGATCGTAGATTGGAAGGCAGATGGCTTTTACATGGATGTCACATTCACAGTCCCGCCCTGCTATAACCCCGCTCATCACCACCACTCGCCCTATGACTCGGTGCGACAGTTGGGTGATCTCTTTCAGGATTTTCGCAAAATCATCGAACAGTATGATCCCCAAGGCATGCTCATGATCTGCCCGTGTGGGACCACGATTAACCACTGCTTGCTTCCCACGACGAATGAGCCGGTGACGGCGGACCCGGTAGGGTCAGAGCAGATTCGTTGGCGGGTAAAGATGTATAAGGCGCTGATGGGTCCGACTGCTCCCGTCTTTGCGGATCGCGTTGAGTCAACTCAGTTCAAAAAGGTATTCTCGACCGACGCAGAAGCGGGTCGGGATTTTGCTTCCTGTATGGGTAGTGGAGGGGTTCTGGGCACGATCTTTGTGTGGCCGAAGATCGACAAACTCCCTGGCGACTTGGAATATCGCGGTGAATTGGAGGGCATGAAGTCTCTTCTGCTTACCCCGGACAAAGACGCTCTCTGGAAGAAATGGTTTGACCTCTATCGCCAAAAAATGATTTCCAGCGGCGAGTTTTTGGATCTGTACACGGTGGGGTTTGATGATCCAGAAGGTTACGCGATTCGGAAAGACCAGAAGATGTATTACGCGTTCTTTACACCCCCCCATCGGCCGTGGGGTCTGGACAAGCCTCCTGATCTACCGCCCTTGAAGGATGTAGTTTGGGAAGGCCGCCTGGAGCTGCGGGGCTTGGATCGTTCCAAGGAATATGAGGTTGTGGATTATGAACACGGCAAAAGCCTGGGATCCGTAAAGGGCTCAAATCCTTACCTCGACACCAAATTCACCAACCATGTGGTTCTTGAAGTGGTGCCGAAATCGTGAGCGCCGAACCGCTGTTCGTGCAGGCAGCGGCGCCATTAACTCCGTGAAGATCTCGCCCCAGCTTGCGGCGCGCGAAGCAGGATCAAAACGGCGGCTGTGGCGATCAGGGGCGTCACTCCCGCAGCAATGAAGACGGGGAAATAGGAAAACCGGTCGACAATCACTCCCGCAGCGAGAGTGAACAATGTCCCCATGACTCCAGCGCCGAACCCGCTGAGTCCTGAGACGGACGCCACGACATCTTGAGGGAAAAGGTCGGAGGGAAATGTCAGCGCCATTGTCGACCAACTGGCGTATCCCCATGTCGCCAGGCTGATCAGGGCCAAAGCCCAATGCGCGTTGGACGCCAGTGTGACCGGGATCCCGGCAAGCATGGGAATGGCGCTCAGGATGCACACTAGTTTCCGCGCACGGATCACGGGCATGCCCCGCTTGATGAAAAACCCCGACCCGAACCCCGCCGTAAAGTTTCCCAGGTCGGCTGCGAGAAATGGAATCCAGGCAAAGGCCCCAATCTGCTTCAAGCTGAAACCCCGCGCATCGCTTAAATACTGAGGCACCCAGAAGACATAGAACCACCAGATGGGATCAGAGAAGGAACGGCCGAGCACGATTCCCCACACGTTCACGTCCTTGAGCAGGTCAAGGTATCGCCCGGCTCCTGATCGGGGGGAAGTGGGGGCGGTGTCCCGCCCGGCCTCGATCAATTGTCTTTCCTCCGTGGTGAGTCGAGGGTGACTGTTCAAAGGGTGGTAGATGAAGAGCCAGACGGCGAGCCATAGAAACCCCAATACGCCTGAGGCCACGAAGGCGTAGCGCCAGCCCAACGTAGCAGCCAGCGCGGCGACGAGGGGCGGGGCAATGACGGCGCCGACACTCGAGCCGCTATCAAAGATCGCGACGGCAAGCCCCCGCTCCCGCGCCGGAAACCACTCCGCCACAGTTTTGGTGGCCCCCGGCCAGTTGCATCCTTCGCCCATGCCCAATAGGAAGCGGAGAAGTCCAAAGGAAAACACTGAGTTCGCAAATGCCGTCAACATGCTGGAGAGCGACCACCAGATCACCGCGAGCGCCAATCCCAGCCGTGTCCCCAGCTCATCAATAAGGATCCCTCCCACCAGCCACGTCAGCGCGTAGGCGATTTGGAACGACGAAACAATATGCGAATATTGAGTGTGGTTGAGATGCAGTTCGCGGGTGAGTACCGGAGCCAGGACGGAAAGCGTCTGACGGCTTATGTAGTTGATCACCGTGGAGCCGAAAAGCGTCCACACGATCCACCAGCGAAGACGCTTCCTTAGTTTTGTTCTCATTTACGCCACTTAGCCTTTCGCCGGGAATCCTTGAGCTCTTGATGCCATCAGGCCACCGGATTGTTGCACGAATGGATATGATGTTCAATGCATCTCCCTGTCGTCCTGAAAATGTTATTCTAAGGCGACGTGGTCCGAGGAATGCACGACCTTGGCATGCAACCCGGGCGGACGCAACGGTTGTTGTCTCCGGAATGGAAAGAGCTCCTCGGAGGGCAGCCGAACGGGATGGAATGGATGATCAATAGACGACTACTTTCCCTTGCGGGTTTTTGGGCATTGCTGGCGTTACCTGCGGTGGCGCCAGGCCAAGTGAAATCCCAGGACACCCTTTACCGTCAAATCAAAGCGTATCTCGACTCCATACCGGCTATCGACACGCATGACCATCTGCGGCCGTTTGATCGGTTGCAGGGGTACGTTCAGACGGAGCGCGGCCTCGGCATGAATCTGTTCGGCCTGATCAACACGAGCTACTACCCGCGCATAAAACCCCTCACCCCCTGGAAGCCGGAGGAACAATTCCGTGCTTGGTGGGCTGAGGTCAAGCAGAACTTTGATGATGCCCGCGCCACCACTTTCTATCGTTACTTGCTTCCCGCGTTCCGGGACCTTTATGGCGTCGACTTTGGCCAGCTCACCGACGAACAGGCGCAGGACCTCGATCGACGCATTTTCGAAAACTATAAGGACCCCCAATGGACCTACGACGTCGTCACGCGCCGCGCCAACATCGAGCTGATGCTCATCGACCCCTATTGGGCGAAGTTCGATTTCCGCACGTCCTATAAGATTGGAGTGCTGGTGTTCAACGTAAGCTCGCTGCTGCGCGGCTTCCATCCTGCGGAATTCGAGGACCCCTCGGACAATCCCTATCGGCTTGCCGCCCAATGGCACTTGCCGGTCAACTCACTGGACGACTACATGGCGTTGCTCGACCGAATCTGCCGGGAGGCCAAGACCGCGGGAGCTGTGGGTCTGATTGATGATGACACCGCCTACTCGCGAACCCTGCTGTTCGAGCGTGTACCCAAAGCCGCGGCAGCGCGGGTGTTCGGCCGGCCGCAATCCGAGCTGACCGCGCCGGACATTAAGGCCTTCGAAGACTTCATCATGTGGTATTTGGCGGAACTCGCTGCCCACTACGACCTGCCCTTTCAGATCCACACCGGCGACGCGCGCCTTCAAGGTACGAATCCGTTGTTGCTCATGGAGATGATCGAAGGCAATCCGAAGACAAAATTCATCCTCATGCATGGGGGATTTCCTTGGGTGGACGAAACGGGAGGCCTCGTCATGGCGGAGATGAGCCGCGCTGCCAATGTCTGGATAGACTCCAACTGGCTTCCCACCATCAGTTACACGATGGCCAAGCGCGCCTTCCACGAGTGGCTGGAGGTGATGTCTTCGAATCGGATCATGTGGGGTACCGACTTGCATCATGCGGAAGGAATATACGCAGCGGCGGAGATGACGCGTCGCTGCCTCGCCGAGGTCCTGAGCGAGAAGATTGAACGCGGCGACTTGACGATGGAAGAAGCGCGGCGGATCGGCAGGCAAATCATGCGCGACAACGCTCTGGAGGTGTTCCCGCAACTCAAAGGGAAGCTCTGGAAGAATCAGTCCCAGCTTGCTTCCCCATAAACACCAGGACCGCTGTGCAATGATGTAATCTTGGCGACCCCATGATAATGCCGGCATGCTTCGCGAAGATTGCTCACGCATTTGCTGTGCGGCTGTCGGGCGTAGAGCGTTGTGCCGTGCTTTGTTATACTGAGGCGGTTTCGATTCAGCAGTGGAGGTCGTGGCTATGACGGGCAGGGAACGCATCCTCGCCGCATTCCGAGGGGAGAGTGGGGATTTTGTTCCCTTTGCTCCCAATATTTACCAATGGTTCTACTACCATCTGGCGAACAGGCAATTGCCTGCGCAGATCGCGCACGCCCAACATCCATTTGAAGTCCTGCGTCATCTGGGCGCTGAAATCCTCGCCCGCTGGGACACGCAATTGGCAACGCGGGAGATCTATACGGCGGGAGAATTCCTGGAAGTTTATAGTGGGGAAACAGGTGAGGATACACGCTTGGTAACATCCTTCAATCGCTATCCGCCCCGCAAGAACCGATGTGAGCGAAAGTTCGTGTCCCCGTACGGCACGCTGACCCAGACCTGGGCGTATACGAAAGAAGCAGGAGCGGACTTCGAGTTGGAGTACTGGTGGAAATCCTGGGACGAGTATCCCGCCGTGCGGTTCATGTTGGAGTCCCTTGAGTATACCTTCGAGGCTGCCGAGTTTCGTCGCTGGGTGGACCGGGTGGGCGCGGACGGCGTGGTGATGCTCCACCTGACGGAGTCGCCTCTCAAGAGGTTCCATTGGCTGGCCGGCCCGGAGAATGCTTCCCTCTTCATTCTAGATCATCCGGAGGAAATGCAAGCGCTCGGGCGCATTCATGAAAAGAAAGCCCTGGCTCTACTGGAGAGCGTCGTGGACAATCCCGATACGGAAGTCTTTATTGCGCTCGACGACCTGGACTCGGTCTTTTATCCGCCTTACTTCTACGAGGAGTATTGCCACGGCTTCTTCTCGCAAGCGGCCGAGATCATCCACCGCCGGGGAAAATTCCTGGTGGTCCATGCCTGCGGACACAACCGCGTGCTGCTGCCGCTTGTGGGGAAGTCGGGGGTGGATTGTCTGGAAGGAATCACGCCGCCGCCGCTGGGTGACGTGGAGTTGCCTGAGGCACGCAAGCTTGCGGGAACAGAGAATTTCACCGTAAACGGTGGCATGGATGCGCCCCACCAGGAAATCACTACGGACGCGGAAGCGCAACTGCACGAATACACGCGCCAGCTTTTTGAGTCGATGCGGGACAAACGTCATTTCATCTTTGCTTCAAGCTGCAACACTTCCCACCTGGCGCCGTGGAACAACCTGATCTATTTTCGCGATGCGGCCCGGGAATACGGACGCATGGATTGAAACGCCATATTCTGTCATTAGCTTTTCCCAGAAAGGGGCCGTATCTGACGCAGACGGAGGCCAAGCGCGGGCTTTCGTCGGGCAGGCCACCCTGTGGGGTTGGGTTGCAGCCTGCAGGATGGCGGGCAAGCGGGGTCAGGGAAGTGCGTCGGCTATTCTACAGGCGGGGAGGAAGGAAGCAGGACCTCCGTCGGATCGATCCGCAACCAGAGCAGCGCACCCAAGAAGAAAATGGCGGAGGCGACGATGATGGGCAGATCCCAGCGTCCGAAGTACTGAATCAGGAAACCCGTCACGATAGGAAAGAGAAAGCCGGCGAGATTCCCCCAGGTGTTCATGCAGCCCGAGACCGTTCCCGCCAATTCCTGACCCACGTCCATGCATACCGACCAACTGGAGGCCAGCACCAAGTCGCCGAAGAATGATGCGAAGGAAATGATCAGCACGGCGGTGATGGGATTCCTCACCCACACACTCGAGAGCATCAACGACGAGCCGACTACGAAGGCGACAAACCCGATGTAGCGGCGGCTCTTCAACGTTCCCGTCTTCCTCACCACGAAGTCGGTCAGCAAACCTCCCAGCACCGCGCCCGTGGCGCCAAAGAACAAGGGCATCCCGCCGAACACACCGGACTTCAGCAGGGATACCCCCCGTGACTTGAGATAGGTAGGCAACCAAGTAATGTAAAACGCCCAGCCATAGGAAACACAAAAGTACTGCAGGCATAGCGCCCACAGGTTAGTGCTCATCAGCAGTCTTCCCCAAGGAATGTGACGATGGTCCGGGGGCTTGCCCCCTCGGCCTTCCTCGATGAGTTGCACTTCGGCGGCATTGGCACCGCCTTTTTCTCTCGGCGTGTCGCGATACCACCTCCAGAAGAAAGCCACCCACACGAAGCCGATGGCACCAAAGACCCAGAAGGTGAGACGCCATCCTATCCGGCTGATCATGACCACGACAATGGCGGGCGTCACCGCGCCACCCATGCGGCCAAACATCCACATCAGACCGGTGGCAAAGCCACGTTCGGACCTGGGGAACCAACAGGAGAAAACCTTGGCGGAGTTGGGGTACATCCCGGCCTCGCCACTGCCAAAAAGGAACCGCAGGACCACCATGCTCCAGAAGTGGTGGGCAAGTCCGGTCAGCGCCGTGAAGGTGGACCACCATATGACAATGCGCGTAATGACCTTGCGTGCGCCGATCCGGTCGCCCAACCATCCGGTGGGGACTTCGAAGAGTGCATAAGAAATGGCGAAGGCACCGAAGACCGTTCCCATTTGAATCGGCGTTAAGCCCAGTTCCGTGCTGATGAGCGGTGCGGCGCCCGAGATGCACACCCGGTCGAAATAGGTAATGACGGAGAGAGAGCAAATCCAGGCCAAAACCATGTGGCGGACGCGTGTCGGGTGTGCACAGGTGACTGCTGCGGGCTTCGGTAAAGTCATTTCCGGCTCCTGCAGAAGATAAGATCTCACCGGCACGTGACCGGGTGCCTGATGGTTAAACGTCCTAGTACTACTACGTTAGGTTCGGTTTGATCCGTAATGCTCCCAGCACAGATAATGCCAGCTTGTGACCCTGTTTTGCAGCCGTCAAAAGCTGTCAAATCGACGCTCATCTTGCAGGCGGTAAAATCGCCCTTTTCAAGACTACGTAACGTAGTAGTACTAGGGACTCTCCCCACCTACCCCAGTCGCCGCCCCCTCGTTGCAAGGGAGTTTCCGCAGCCGCTGCAGATTCCGCCCCAGGCCATTCCGCTCACGGTCAGTCAGGAATGAAGCGGCGCAGATAGGGAATGCTCTCCGCGGCCCAGACGTGCTCAAGCGCCATGGTTTCCTCCAGGTTCTCGGCTTGGGGGGGCCAAAGCTCCAAGATGGCGTTCGGATCCGCGCCCGCCGCGCGCAGTTCCTCCAGTAGCCACGGAATATCGAGCTGGCCCTGGCCAGCCGGCTTGCCCTCCACCACGAAGCCCATCATGTACCAGACACGCTTCACGACAAAGTCCTTGATGTGCACACAAAGGGTGTGAGGCGCCAAGGTCTTTACCACCCGCTCGGTCCCTTCCGGGATGGCCAGCGAATTCACCGTGTCGAGTGTTATCCCCACCCAGGGACTGGCCAGGGATCTCAGCACTTGGTCCAGTGTGGCCGCGGGGATCTTGCCGTTTTCCATCGCCAATTTCACTTGTGCCGTGCCTAATTCAGGGAGGATGGCCTGCAAGTGCCGCGTCATCTCTTCGGGGGTTGGGATTCTGCCACCTTCGAGTTCGGGTATGGTGCGCACAATCCTGGACCCCACACGCTTTGCCAAGTCCACTTGTTGCCGGAGATGAGCAGTCTCAAGGCCGCGGGTGCCGACCTCCAATTCGATCTTCCAATCCCCGGCTTTTTCCACGAGCACACTTAGTTCGTCTTCGGGCAACGTGCCTAACGACAGATTGGGCCCATATTGGACGATCTCCAACCCGAACTCATGCGCCTTGGCGAGCAAATCTAAAGCTGTCATCGGGTTCTTTGGTCGGGCGTCGAGGAATCCGATCGACCACATATATGCGTACGTTCCGATCCCAAGTTTCATGTGCCTCCCCCAAAGCAAGGTCAGTTACTGGGCGGTTGTAACCGAGGGTCTACACCACCGAACCCATTTGGCCGCCAACGCAGAAGCCGTGCCCTAAGCACTCCCGCCGCGGGAGATCACCACGATCGCGACGATCAGAAACGCAATTCCGGCCAGCGAAAAACCATACGAGCCCCGGCTGGCGCCTTTCCATTCGCCCGTGAGAGCCCCCCAGACGTTCGAGGTGATCAGACTCATTGACATCAAGAGCGGCCAGCCGACGATGCCTCCCAGGGGTCCGAGGGCCGTGGCCCCCATTCCATAGGCCATGAAGCTCCCGAAAAGGATTCCTCCCATCAGGCATCCCCCCAGCCAATGGCTTCCTCCGGCAGCCTGGGCGAAGAAAGCCCCCCAAGTGCGGTTTCTGGCCAGCAGGTACAGGGAATAGCCGGCATTCACAAAAAAGCCTCCGGTGAGCGTCAGAGCCCAGATAGCGTTCGCCGCCATGCTGGGCTTGGCCCCGAGCGAGAGGGCATGGACTTGGAGTTCCTGCCCGAACACGAACCCGAAGTTCAGCATGGGGGAAAAGATCCCCGACAGGATACAGATAACCAGACCGACGAAGAACCCGGGTTGGACCATGGAGGCCTGAACTTTGCCCTCCTTCTCACGACGCTGACCGGCGACCGCCAGGCCGACAATACCCAAAACCACCAAGACGGTGCCGGCGATCAGGGCGTAACCCTGGCGCGTCCACAACCGTTCCGGATGCAAGACAATCAAGGGGAGGAAAGTGCCGATCGGCGCGATGAAGCCCAAGATAATTCCGTACCCTACGGCCAGCCCCAGACGGCTAACCCCGATGCCGAAGAGGATGTTCCCGACCCCCCAGCCGATGCCGAAGATGATGACCTTCCCAATCGTCAACCAGGAGGTCTCGTGAAAAACCCTTCCCAGGCTGGGAACAGTTGTCACTGCTGCCGCCCAGGGGATGAGGATCAAGCCTACAACGGAGAAGAGAAGCCAGGCATTTTCCCATTTCCAGGCCTTCATACGTTTCATCGGAAGGACCCAGCTCCCGTTCAGCAGCCCACCGATGAGCACACCGCCAATTCCCCATCCAAGGTCAACGGTCACAAACCCTCCTTGGCACATCCATGCCGGTTCCGGGAGTCGTATGCCCCCCCCGCACAGGTGGGGAGGGACCGGCATCACTGGCGTCCACGAGAGCCCTCAGGCCTTCACGGCCTTGCCCCCCGTGATCAGAAGCACGCTCTCTCGAATGCTCTCGGCTTCAAAGACCCTTTTCCAGTCCGGCCGGAAGATCGCCATTTTGGCTTCCTCGATTGCCTTCTTTGCTCCTGCG
The DNA here is from genome assembly GCA_963722555.1 of uncultured Acidobacteriota bacterium. Taxonomy (GTDB): domain Bacteria; phylum Acidobacteriota; class Terriglobia; order UBA7540; family UBA7540; genus Bog-366. Next base: position 1,774,871 of record CAVRNQ010000007.1, on the reverse strand, counting down.
GAAAACTGCCAATCGATTTCGTTGAAGAGAATGGCCAGCTCGATGTTGATGTGTCCCATCAGAAAATCCCGAGCCGCCTGTGGCGGCACACCCAGCCGGATCGCTTCGTCCAAGCCCTCGCGAATCACCGTCAGGCAGGTCGCGGAGAGGGTTTCAGACAACGCCGGCTCAAGGATGGCCATTTGCTCGACCGTGACCCGGTGAGACCGCAGGATAGGCCCGAAAATCCGGCAGGCGAGAGCTTCGCCGCGGGCGTAGTCTGTTTCCGGCCCTTGCATCAGCGCGCAAACAATCGCCTGCTTGGCCTTGCCGCTGCCAAAGAAATCGCGCCGCGCCTCGACATCCATTTCGTCGTTAAAGACCGGCGGATGCGAAGGGTGCGTTACGAAATAGGAAATGTCCTCACGGCACGGGAGCTTGCCAGCGTGCGCGCCGGCAGGATCAAGCGTGATCACCAGGGTTCCAGGGTTGAGCATAGGCACAACCTTCGCCGCAATCTTGCCCATGAAAAGGTCCGGGACGGCCAGAATGACGACGCCAGCATCCTTGACCGCCTCTTCTGTTGATCCAGTCACGAGGCCAGCGTCTCGTAGGCGAGCTTTGCCGGCCTCCCCGGGTTCCACGCAACATAACCGGTAGTTCGGATCGTCCTTAAGGGCTCGCACCACCCGCATCCCCATGTTTCCTCCGGCGCCAAACAACGCAAGCGTGGTCATCGTGGTTCGCTCCTTCTCAATGTTCAGCACTCAATCTCCTCCGCGCGATGGATTCGCCACCCGCGCAGTCCTGCGGAGTGCCGCGCAGGACCATTGACATGACCCTGGACTCGCCTACGCCCGGGTTTGATCGATACGCACTATTGCATACGGCCGAAGCTTGATTTCTACCTCATGGCGAATGATCTTGAGCTCGTGTCCCGGCTCCTTGCGGAAGGACTCGGGCGAAGTCATGGCCATTTCTACACAGGTTTCGTCGAGAGACTTCAGCAACAGGGAATTGCCGAGATTCGCGGCGCTGACGCGCACGTTTTGCTTTTGGTCGGTAAAGTTCACCAGAACTATTCGCAGCTTGTTGCCCTTGCGCAGAACGAGGCCATCAACAGTCAGCGGCGTGTTCGATGTTGACGGTAGCACCTCACCGCTTGCGAACTCGCCCACGTCGGCCAGCACATGGTAAAGCGGAAACACGGCGCCCGGGAGCGACTGGAACTTTGTCGGATTCGGTGAGCCCGATTCAGTTTCCATCACACCGCGCCAGCCGGTGGTTTCGTGGTAGGTGACACTGTAAACGCCGCTTTCGGCAAGATACTTGATGCTGCCGGCCGTCCACCCCGCGCCGAATAGCGACATCTGCCGCACGTTAACTTGCGAAGGTAATTCGCCCGGCGCCGGCGCCGGTTGCGGTCCCGTGGCATCGGGGTTGAAGCGTGGCCGGAGCGTCACGGGGGTGACGGTAATTTGCGCGCTTCCCACAAACTGCCGCGCACTTTCAATTGTTGACGCCTGCCCTTCCAGGTTCTCCGTCATCGAAGCATTATCGAACGCGTGAACCTCCGGGTTGATCGAGTAGTTCACCAAATTCCAGGCACCCGCCACCGGCCTGCCGCGATTCAGTTGGGCAAAGTAGGCATTGGTGCCGGCGCCCATCTTGGCCAGAGGATCAAAGTCGGCCAGAGTTTGACGCGCCAGTTTGACCCATTTCTCGCTCGTCGATTTTTCCGCCACATGAAAGATCAACCAGGCGGCGACGGCCGGCTTCAGTTGGTCAAGAATGGAGCGCAAATTTTGTAGCTCGCTCTCTGCCGCATCTGACAGGAACACCGCAATCTCCAGCGGCACTTGCAGTTCACCCGCTTCGGCGGTCGCCCGGTGCAGTTGGGCCTGGAAGCTCGTTTGGGTGAGGTCGACGTCAACGCGTAGGTGAGCCAGATGCAGAGCGCGCAGACGCTCGATCGCACGCTGGCTCAAGACCTGACCGTGGGTCGCCATCCCTAGGCCGAGGCGTGGGAATGCCACCGGCATGGCGTCACGAATCGTAAATGTGATGACCTTGTCGTCGGCTTCCACTTGCGGAGTGGGAACGGCGCCCTTGAGATTCAGGGTGATAGACTGCGAGAGCTTCGTGCCTGCCTTTAGTTCCACCGGAAAAGGCAATCGCAACGGAGTGCAATAGGTTTTGTAGGAGGCATCCGTCCAGTTGCGCTGATCCTCCATCTCGAAGACGTCCCCTTCAAATCGCACCTCCGCTGTGACTCCAGGCAAGGCTTCATGCGAAATCGATCGCATGTCCAGGAAGGGCTGATGTGGAGATATGTAACGTGGGAAAGTGGCCTGCTCCCGTTTGCCGTCGGAATGCTCGACCACACAAAACTGGCCGGCGCACTCGCGGATCGGATGCAGCACACAAAAACCGACGCGGTTCCTCAGGAAAGTTGAGCGTGCTTCGCCATCCATGGTAAATGTGATCGTGCCGTCGGCCGTGCCAATGATAGTTCCCTTCCAGAAGAAATCGATATCTCCCTGCTGGTTCTCGACGTCGTAGGAGATCCGGAAGGAGTCTCGCCCCATCTCCTTCTTGAGATTGGAAAGGCGTGGCAGCACCGTGCCCCAATTCCGGTCGCGGATAGCGACGTAAACGCGGCGCAGGATTTCACGCTCACCGAGCCGGATGTATCGCAAGTCACCTGCCTCATAGACCAGCGAGAGAGGACCAGCGCGCAGGGGAATCTGCTCCGGCAGCGGCGCATCGACACCGTAGTAGAGAACTCGTCTCGGCAAATGCACTTTTTCCTCCTTCCCCCACCGCGGAGGCGGCCAGCCTCCTCCGCCGATAATGGGTAAGCCGCCCAGCGCCCGGATGAATCCCCGGCGCGAAAAAGCTCCGCCCGGCCATTTCAGCATCCTCTTCGCCCCGCTGGTCATGGCATTATCCCTTTCCGCCGGGGTGTATTGGCGCGCCGACTCCTACCCCATCCTCAGTGCCCCGTGGCTCTCACCAGGGGAAGGAATTGACTTTGCCCCCCATCGACGGTGATGACTTGGCCGGTGACGTGCCTTGCTTCCTCGGACGCCAAGTAGGCCACCAAGTAAGCGTGGTCTTCCGGCGCTGCCATGCGCCCGGCAGGAATCAGTTCCAGCATGGCTTCCAGATTCAATCCGCGTTCCTTGGCTCCCTGCTCGAGCATCTCGGTGCGCGTCATGCCCGGGCACAGGCAGTTGACGGTGATGCCCTGCGGCGCCATCTCCACGGCCAGACAACGCGAGAAATGCACCACCGCGGCTTTGGCGGAGCTGTAACTGATCTGATTCGTGCGGACAATGACGCCTGCGATGGATGAAATGTTGACGATGCGGCCGGCACGCCGCGGGATCATGCGGCGAATAGCTGCCTGCGAACAAAGAAATACCCCTTTGGCATCCACCGCGAAGGCCTTATCCCAGGTGTCTTCGCTCGTCTCTGCTGTCGGCCCCGAAAAGTAAATGCCGGCGTTGTTCACCAGCAGCCACAGCGGGCCGAGTTCGGCCTCGACACGGACGACCATCGCCTCGACGTCCGTCTTCTGGGTGACATCCGCGGCCAAGGCAAGAGCACGGACGCCTTCCCGGCCCAGTTCCTGCACCGTGCTGTCCGCCACAGCCTGATCAATGTCGTTAACCCCCACAGCCATACCGTGGCTGGCCAGAACGCGCACAATGGTCTTTCCGATCCCGCGACCCGCTCCGGTGACCAATGCGACTTTCCCTTCGAGTCCCATGGGCGCTCCTTTCGTTCGCCGCCCCACAAATCGCCTTCTCAGGCATGGAGGTCGAGCATCTTTGCGTGACGATCTTTGTCCTCAACCAAGGCGATGAAGCCGCCGCGTGCACTCCCTTCAGTTCTTTCCAACCTGCGCGCGGGGAGTGCGGCCGGAAGCCTCCTCGAACATTGCAGATCAAAGGTCGCCCATGATGTTCCTAAACCGGCCATGGATCCGAGCCCCGCCCTGATCTTTTCTCCGGGCACGCTCATGCGCAAACATCGGTTTCCACGTACGCTGGAGGGATCTCCAAAAGCAGGATGACATCCTCCCTGCGACATCCAGGGTACTGATCCATGCCCTCCAATTACTTGCTGTGCCTCTTGTAGTCTTCGACGAGGCTTGCGCAAATGCCTTCCATTTCACTTGGTGACTCGTTGCCAAAGTGAAAAGCGACTCTGTAACCATATCGATGCTTCGCCACCGCTAAAGGAGGAAAGTGGACACGGATGAGCGCCGAATGGTTCTCTACGATCAGCTCGCTTTTTGCGATGGGGTCCAGCAACATGAGGGCGAAGGTCTCGCCAGTCTTCTTGTTGAACGTTCCGATAAATTCGCCACCGAGGCCAAGGTTTATCTTCTGTTGCGGGACAAAATCCTGGATTGCGTGGGCGCTCGTAAACCATTGGTTATAGTTGGGCTGGTCGAAAACCCGAAACGGTACGGATGTGTCGAGGATATAAGACTGAGATTCCTCACCCGCCTGCGGCTCCACCTGGATCTCCTCCACGATCGTATTGCTGTCACCCCTTAGGGTAAGTACCCTTTCCAGATTTACGCCAGCAGGGTAAATGTCTGGAGCACGGTATTCGAGTCGGACACCCGCTTGCGCTCCAGCGCTTAAAACGATCTGGTAAGCGTAGGGTCGGTTGTAGAGGCCCAACCAGTTCGCACGCGTCGATGCGGGGAGATCTTTCTGATCGGCGGCTTCAAAATGAGTGCTGAAGGTATCTCGCATTCCGCCCACCGAATCGAACGCATTGGTTCCTGATGATTTGAGGACGAAAGCAAAAGACCGCCCACCAGCGTGCGGGCTGATGAAGCAACGTATTCTCTGATTCTCCAAGATTACATCCTCAAATCCATCACGATCGTAGTCCAACGTGTAAGCCAGCGCTTCCCCTGCGCGGAAAGCGGCCAGCGCTACTTCCTCTGCAACCTCGTAAGTGCCGGATTGCATTCGAATCCGGATTGGATAGACTTTGCTGCCCCTCTTCGGCACCGCGCGCAACTCCACCGTCTTTTCCCCTTGGGGGGGCAAGTCAACTCTCATCACGGGGGAAGTGAGAGTCAGATCGGACCCTTCCGCCGTCACTACCACGGTGCTCTCGTGCTCGAACCAATTCTTGATTCGGATCTGGAAACGTGCTTCGCCAGGCAGATTGAGGGTAGCCAGGACCGGGTGAACTATGGGAAAACTCTGGTCTTCCCGCAACGGGAAGGTCAGGATGGGATCTATGTCGTAACTGAAGGGGGGGTGGACGGTCGCTGTTGCCCTCCATGCCCAAATAGACGAAGAACCTTTTTCGCGGAAGGAAGCCTCGAGGTCGACCGGCAGATTGTCAATTGCCTCCGCAGGTACCCCGACCGGGAAGATCACGTCAACGCTGGAACGGGGAGGAACAAGAACGGAACGAGTAGCGGTTTTCCCTTTGCTGAGAGTTCCGGCCGAGAAATCCAAATCCCCCTCAAGGGCCTTACCCCAACGATTTTCCACGCGGACACCGACCATCTGGGTACTCCCGGCAATCCAGGGCCCTCCGGGTAATATGGCCATTCGCGGCTGACTACTCGGATAGGTCAACTCGATTGTCCGCAAAAAGTGTGGCGGCTGGCCCCGTGGAATCTTTAACGTCAAAAGCCGCCGCGCCAAATCTTCTTGCAGGGAAGCGGGCTCACCATCAATCCTAGCCTCCTGCACGTGGCGGGAAAGGCGCAGTGTGACTACGGCATCCGAGGGGGCAGTGAACTCCAATTGCAGTTTCGAACCATCGTAGGTGACTCGAGATAATTCCGCCGTGGCGAAGTAGATTTCATCGGTAGTTACGAGCCCCGGCGGCATTTTCCAGAAGGAATTGACCAGCGGAACACGGAGGGGCAGGACGAGCGACTCGCGTGGGGGCAACGTCAGGTTTGGAAGCTGAAGAGTGCGCTGAGCAGCCGGAAGACTGGAAGACAAGGCTTGGGGATCAGTCGCTACAATACCCGCCATTTGAGCCTGCTCGGCATTGAAGTTGGTCACTCCCAAAAAACCAAAACCACGACAGCCCGCTGCCTGCTGCTGCTCCTCCGGCTGCGCACACGAATCAGCAATGAGCTCCGTTGCGTAGAGGCCTGGGTCGCGCGCCCGGGTGGGTTTCGCGTGTAGAGACACGCCTCTCGAGATGCCCGCTTCCGCCATGAGAGCGGGAAGTGCGGCTTTTGCAGCCTGTAACGCGCCCTCGCTAAAGTCGTTGGGAGCTTCGCTGTTTGGTCCCTGAGATCCCGCTTTCTGGATAGAAGGTGGCCGTCCGGGAGTGTCATCTCCGGAAAACAACAGCCCCGTCCCTTGTGGGAGGCACCAAGTCGAGAAGTCCGACCCGTAAAACAGCACCTGCCCCTTGCCTACGGCAAAACGTGCACCCACAACTCCGCCGCTGGCATCGCGAGCGAAAACCTTTACGCTTGAGTTCAGCCCGCGAGGTAGCAGCACGGTGCGGTTTCTCAGTAAGCGTGCCTGCGCCCCATCGGCGAAGGAGACCGTGGTGTCGCCCCGCACCAGGCGCTCCGTGCCAAGTGGGGCGAACAACTGGGCAAAGATTTTGCCTTGCGGAATCGAAGGGAACACGAGCAGAGTTCCGCCCCGCTGGAGGTAGTCAAGGACGTGACGCTGGGCTGCCCCAGAATACGCGCCCAGATGCGGATATTTCTTAAGCTCCTCGTGGGTGTTGACAAAGTTCGGTAGTAAAAGGGATTTATAATTATTAAAATTATCGTCCGGAGTATAGTCTGAATCGATAAGTTCGAAATTATAATGCTCGAAGACCCCGCTCCAGAGAAGGCGAGCCGCAACGTTGGCAACCAGGTTGGTCTCCGCCATGGTCAGCGGGGCTTGGGGGTAAGTGGCCATCGGATAGATCAGACCGGCGTCGGCCAAGAAATGCGACGAGGCCAGCAGGGGTCCCATCCCCACCAGCAGCCGGCCATTACGGCGAACGTACACGGCCCTGGCACATTCCTTCCCGGCGAAGTTCAGTGCGGACTCGCGGCTGTAAAAGTAGTTTGCCCATTGCGCTTCCGAGCCCGCGGGACTTAGCCCATCCGTCAGGTAATAATAGCTTAAGCCTTTGAGGCCGTTCTGGAACATCACGCGCGACACGATGAGCATGTTGGTGGGGTCGCTGAAGCGGGCATACGTATCCCGTTCGCTTAATCGCCATCCATCGTGGAACTCAATAAGTGTCGGTGCGAATAGTGGTTCGGTCTTTAGGAGTTCCGTTCGGAACTTACCCTTGGCCGCTTCCCAAATCGTCGAATAACCGCTTGGGTCGTGAGTTGGCATACCCAGGTAGGACCCGAAGTAAGGGTAGTCCTGACCCATGTTCCAGAAAGGTTCAGCGGAGACATAGTTGGCTTCGGCATTCAACCGCATGTCCGAACCATTCACGTAATAGGGGACCTGGGCTCCGTCCGTGGCTTGCTTGGCATAGCGTCGAAGGAGGTCCATGTATTGCCAGAAATGGGGTCCGTTGTAGTTTTCACGTTCTGCGGCCTGGTCGTCATCGAGCTGAACGCTGATCACGGGACCACCGTTTGTGGCCAGAAATGGCTTGATGACTGCCAGAACTTGCTGATACCACTCTCGTGTGTATTTAAGATGAGTTGGGTTCTTCAGCCAAGCCTCGGCCGCATCCTCAGAGTATGCATATTGCAGGGCAGAAAGACGAGGATACCGCCCCTCCAGAATGCTCTGCTCAGACATCCCGTATTCAGGCTTGCGAAGCAGCCAATCTGGGTAGCCACCATTCTTCCACTCGCCCGTAGAGTATGGTCCTGGCCGGATGCTCACTTTAAAGCCCACGGCACTGCAAAGTTCCAGGAGGTATTTGAGGTCGCGCCGCGGGTTGGTGTGACCGTCAAAGTCTACGACATCTTCCTGCGGCTGATGCCAATTCCAGAAGGGATAGACATCGACTGCGTTGACTCCAAGGGCCTTAAGCTGCAGAAGTTCTTTGGCCCATCGGTCGCGCGGAATGCGGTTGAGCAGGAAGGAAGTGGCATGCATGAAGAAAGGCTTTCCATCCACCCAGTACTCTGGGTAACCATTAACGAGCTTGCACTGGTTATCTGGAGTGCCGAGGACAAGCTGGTTCTTCTCGTGGGCTACAGGTGCGAAGTTCCCGGCCAGAACAAAGAGCAAAAGGACTGGACCTGAAGAGCGCAATCGAAGGCCTCTCATGAGTTGTTGCCTCCTTCCTTTTATGGGCGGGGGCCGTGATGGCTTTGGGAGCGCCGAGGCGGGCGCGCATTCGACGAAAGTGCTCCCCGAGGAACGTTTCGCTCCTGTGGAGGCTCTGAGCAGCCATTCTGAGAGCCAGCGCTGCGCGGTTTTTCGTTAGGTCGGTCCTGGACGATAGCACCTTGCCTCCACTAACACGCTTGTCCGGGCAAAGATGCAGCCAAGACGCAAACGCGGCCACGTTGGGGAAGGCAGAGAGGTCGGGGCCGATTTCTGTCAGGAGCATTTGTGCCGTCAGGGAGTTGATGCCCGGCACCTGAGTGAGATCGGCCCCGTCGCGCTTTCGACCCGGCACGCTTTTCACGTGTCGGGCATTGACCAGGCGAGCTTCGATGCCGCGTTTCTGCAGAATCTGGAACAACGGAATCCAGTAGACGGCGGTGGATTCCATAACCACGGTTCGAATCCCACAGCTCGCCAGCCAGTCAGCCAAGGCCTCCAAGTCGGGGGTGAAGGTGTCGAAATAGCGAGCCGGTTCCGGATCCCGATCTGCTGGTACCGCCACGAAAACCTGTGTCACACCCCCATCCGCGCCCGCGGCACCAGGCTGGATCACAGGAAGATTCTGAATACTCTTTCGTTTCCGCGCCATGATACGCAGTCTCCTTAGCGAAGCAAGCCAAGGGCGGCGGCCCGGACCGTGCAAAAGGAGTATTCACTTAATCGAGATCGTCGCAGTCTCGAAACACCGCCAAGACCCGGCGTCATCACTGATTTGACCACGGGACCCGGGACCACGCTGCGGGACGGGCTTGTGAAAGCACCAGTGAGCCCTCGGCCTTTAGCTTGCCGTCGCCAAATGGCTCACCCCAGTTTAGGCTGTCCCTGTCCCTGTTCCTTACCGTTTTGTCCAGACCACCGGTCTGGTACTTCACTGCGTGGCCGCGAAGAAGCATTCGATAGTCGGTTTATTCGAAACCCGCATTGCAGGAGATTGCGAGGGGCAGGGGCCCATGGGGCTTCGCAAACCCGTAAGTCTTGATCTGCGGTGTACCATAGTATCAAGCCATATTGGCAAGTACCCAGAGACCCGACGTAGGGTGCTATGTACCACTGCCCTTCATGCGTGTCAACTTTTTTCTCGTGAATTCAGTACGCTCCACCCAGGGTCTCATATCGAGGCATATCATACCCAGAAACTATAACCATGGGCGGGGAGGAGGGCGAACAAACTGCCAACAGCGGCAGCCCATGGCATGCCATGCTACAAACGAGCAATTCCCTCCAGCTCGAAGGATCTTCCTGTACCGAGAGGCAAGGTCATGGTTGTAACAGACGACCTCTCTTCTGATTCTGGCGGTCCCTGGGCGAGGGTATTGCACCTGGGTCTCTTCATCAGGGCTTGAGCGTGGGGGCGGCGCCCTCAATCGTCAGGACAGGAGAGAAGCTGATTCGGCATCAAGATAGAGCGTTGCCTGAGAGTGTGTGCGTATCAGAGATGACGGACAAGCTTCCGAGATGGGTCCTTCAAGAGCTTTGCGAATTGCCTCGGCCTTCCGACGCTCGGGAACACAACAGACCAGGTATTCTGCATTCACCAGGACGGGGCAAGTGAGGGTAATCGCGTCCCGAGGAACAGCCTCCAGATTTGGAAAGCGCCCTTCCCCTACCTGTTGCAGTCGGGCTGTTTCGTCTATGCTGACCTGCTTCATTGCCAGGGGATCGTGAAAGTCAGCAACGTGTGGATCGTTGAAACCGATGTGTCCGTTCACTCCAATACCTAGGAAGCAGAGGTCGATTGGCGCCGACTGAAGTGAGGTTGTATATCTACGGCATTCTTCCCTGAGGTCAGGCGCATCCCCAACCAAATAGTGCACTTGGCCTGGGTGGACGAAATCAACGAGATATGTTTTCAACCACCAATTGAAACCTGCCGGGCTGGCCGCTGGCATCCCGACGAATTCGTCCATCTGGAAGACTTCGATGCGGCCCCATTCGATGTCCGGAATCTCAACCAACGTGCGGACCATGTCCTCCTGTGAAGTGCCCGCTCCAACGATAGTACGGGCACGACCCGTACTTGAGGTGGCATGCCGTAAGATGGTCGCAGCCTTAGTGGCTGCCGCTCGACTCGTGTCTAGTTTAGATGGATAAACTTCCACGCGAACCTTGTCAACTTGGAACTCTCGTATTGGTTGTATCATGGCCGTTTGTATACCACGCCGGCAGCGAGATTGTCAAGTCCCCCAGCGATTTCGCAAACTGCAGGACTATAGCGGATCTGTGCGGGTTTTGCAGCGCCCCGGGAGCCGGAAAGTCCCTACTCACCACCACGGCCCCCCCAAACACTGGTAATAGTGCTTGTCGTCTCGCGGCTCGCCGTCCACCCGTGTGACCACTCCCCCTCGCGCCCAGGACGAGGCCAGACGCAGTTGCGCCTGAAGCGTCGCGCTATATCATATCTCAGGGCGAAGATCGCCTGCGGGTCCACCCCAGCGAGCATTTTGCTCAGTGGACTTCCACTTGGGCCAAGTCCTCGAAGTACTGGACTACCCCACTGTGGTCGAGCTTCCCTTTGCCGGCTACTCTCAGAGCGGACATGACTTCCGTAGCCATGCCACTGAAAGGCAGTGGTACGCCCAGCTCATGGGCAGTCTGCATGACGTTCAGAAGATCTTTCAGGTGAAGCTCGATGCGGAAGCCAGGGTCGAACTTGCGGTCAAAGATGAGAGGGGACTTCGCATCTAACACCGTGCTGCCGGCCAAGCCCCCGCGGATGGCTTGGAAGACAACTTTGGCATCGACCCCCGCCTTCGTGGCCAATACAAAGGCCTCCGAGATGGCCATGATGTTCAGGGCAACCACAATCTGGTTGGCCAGCTTCGTAATGTTGCCGCTCCCGATCTCGCCGACCCAGACCACGGACTTGCCCATGAGCCGCAGCACGTCAACGACCCGATCGACGACCTCTTTTTCTCCTCCCACCATAATGGAAAGCGTGGCGTCCTTCGCCTTGGGCTCGCCGCCACTCACCGGTGCGTCGAGCATCCGAACTCCCTTTTTGCGGGCTTCGGCGGCGATTTCCTTCGAGACCAAGGGGGCAATTGAACTCATGTCCACCAGGATCGAGTCTTTTCCCGCCCCTGCGAGTACCCCTATTTCACCCAACACCACTTGCTTCACCTCCGGTGAATTAGGGAGCATGGTGATGACGATTTCTGAACAGGAAGCCACTGCGGCCGGACTCGCGCATTCGGCCGCGCCCAGCGCCACCAGGTCACGCACCGGCTCCGGCCTGATATCGTGAACGAACAAGCGGTGTCCGCCGCGAAGCAGATTCGTAGCCATGGGTTTTCCCATGATTCCAAGACCGATGAATCCCAGAGTCTTCATTTCCCCTCCTTTGAAGCGGTCAGTAACTGGGGTTGTTCCAGCAAGGTCTTGCAGCGGCGCAGGAATTGCGCTGCCAGGGCGCCATCCACCACGCGGTGATCGACTCCCAGAGTGACCCGCATCACCGGCCGAACGAACAGGCCACCTTGGATTACTCGGGGCTCTTCGGTGATGGCGCCAATGGCAAGGATTCCTGTCTCTGGCGGATTGATTATTGCTGTAAATTGTTCCACACCGTACATGCCTAAATTGGAGATGGTGAACGTGCCTCCCGCCATTTCCTCAGCGCTAAGTCGCCGGTGGGTGGCTTTCTCCAGGATGGCCCGCCTTACCTTAGCAAGCTCTGACAGACTCATCCCCTCGACCCCGCGCAAAACAGGCACGACCAGCGTGCCGTCCTCCGCGGCGACCGCGAAACCGATATGCACAGAAGAATGCAAATGGAGTTCCTTGTCGACCAGGGTGGAATTCACCCAGGGATATTCCGTGAGGCAGATGGCAACCGCCTTGACGATGAGATCATTAATTGAGAGAGGGGCACCGGACGGCGGAGTGCTCAAACTGGCAGAAGGTTTCTGGCAGGAGTCCAGCGCCGCACCCATATCCACCGCCATGGTGAGATAGATATGGGCGCGTTCGCGAAGGCTCTGGGTCAATCGCTCCGCGATGATCTGCCGAGTGTTCGAGAGAGCCTGCACCGTGTCAGGGCGGGCGTCGGTGGGGGGTGAGGAGGCACGCGCATTGGCGATCGAGAGCTGCACGTCCTTCTCAGTAATCTGGCCCTCCGGCCCCGTCCCTTGCAAATCCTTCCAATCGATGTGGTGCTCCTCAGCCAACCTGCGGGCGCGCGGTGAAATCAGCTTGGGGCCGGAGGCACGGGCAGCTTTCGGCGTTTCGGCCACAGGCCCCACCACAGCGCTCGCCTCGCGTGCTGGCGCCGCCACGCTATCGCCCAAGATCATACTGATATCTTCTTTCTCCGCGCCGATCACTCCCACAATGGTCCCCACGGGCACCACTTGCTCGGCTCCTACCAGGACCCGCAGCAGCCAACCGTCCTCGGGTGCTTCAATATCAACCAACGCCTTGTCCGTCTCCACTTCAAACAGCGGCGCGCCCTTCTCGACGGGGTCGCCTTCCCGCTTCCACCATTTTCGTATGGCGCCCTCCGTCATTGTCAGGCCCAGCATGGGCATTGTGATTTTGGCGGCCACAACTCTCCCCCTTTCCTAGACCATCTCCTTGACGGCTTGAACCAGCGCCGCGGCGCTGGGGATAACGTAGTTTTCCATGACCGGCGCAAAAGGCACCGGAACGTTCAGCGCACAGACACGCCTCACGGGTTTTTCGAGGTAATACAGGCCTTTTTCCATGACCCGCGTCGCAATCTCTGCTCCGATACCGCAACGCGTATAGCCTTCATGCGTAACGATCAACCGCCCAGTTTTTTTGACGGATTCGAGGATGGTGTCGATATCCAGAGGGACGATGGTGCGCGGATCGACCACTTCCACACTCACGCCCTCCGCCGCAAGGATTTCAGCCGCTTCCAGCGCCCGCAAGACCATGCGCGAGAGCGCCACGATGGTGACTCCTGTGCCTTCGCGGCAGACCTTGGCTTGGCCGAAGGGAATCAAGTACTCCTCCTCGGGCACCCCACCTTTGGTGTTGTAAAGGAGCTTATGCTCAAAAAAGACCACGGGGGTGTCATCGCGAATGGCGGTTTTCAGCAGACCCTTCGCATCGTAGGGAGTCGAACGGCAGTGCCACTTTCAATCCGGGGATGTGCGCGACCCACGCCTCCAGACTCTGGGCATGCTGCGCCGCCGAGGAACGCCCGGCTCCCTCCTGAGTACGGAAGACTACGGGAATCGTCGCTTGTCCGCCGGACATGTAGCGCAGTTTGGCAGCCTGATTGGCGATCTGGTCCATGGCGATGGTCAGAAAATCGTTGTACATGATTTCGGCGACCGGCCGGAGTCCCGTCATCGCCGCGCCCACCGCGGCCCCGGCAATAGCTGCCTCGGAGAGCGGCGTGTCGCGTACGCGCTCCGCCCCGAACTCTTCCCACAGACCCTGCGTGGCCTTGTAGGTTCCGCCGAACCGACCGATGTCGAGACCGATTAGAAACACGCGCTCGTCTCGCAGCATTTCTTCGCGGAGAGCGTCGCGTACCGCTTCTTTGTAAAAGAGCTTCTTCATGATTTCACCTTTCCGGGGTTTCTCCGCGACGGCTAAGGCTCCACATCCTGTAAGGCATCCTCAGGCTGCGGCGAGGGGCTGCGGCGCGCGAATTCCACTGCCGCGTCCAATTCCTTCTTCACTTGTTCATGAACGCTCACCATCTCCGCGGCCGACATCACACCTTGCTCCTCGAGATATCGCTCGTAACGAGGCACCGGATCCCTGGCTTTCCACTCGGCGACTTCCTCAGGGGGCCGGTAGCTGGCCGGGTCACCTACGTAGTGGCCTAACCACCGATAAGTCTTGCATTCGACCAGCGTCGGCCCTTCACCCTGCCGGGCTCGATGCACGGCGGGAGCGACGGCCTGATAGACGGCGATCGGGTCATTCCCGTCTACCGAGATCCCGGGGAATCCGAAAGCCACTGCCCTTGTCGAGATGTCTTTGACCTTCTGATGGTGACTCTGGTGGGTGGACACGGCGTAAAGATTGTTTTCGCAGACGTAAATGACTGGCAAGCTCCACACCGCCCCCAGGTTTGCGGCTTCGTAAAAGGCTCCTTGGTTCGAAGCGCCGTCGCCGAAGAAACAAACCACCACCTGACCTGACTTGCGCATCTGGGCGGAGAGCGCCGCTCCCGTGGCAATGGGTACTCCTGCGGCGACGATGCCGTTTGCACCCAGGACTCCCTGGGAGAAATCCGTGATATGCATCGAGCCACCCTTCCCCTTGCAGTAGCCCGTGGTCTTGGCGAACAACTCTGCCATCATGCGGTCCAGCCGGAGCCCCTTCGCAATGATATGTCCATGGCCGCGGTGCGTGCTGGTGATGTAATCGTCTTCGCGCAGACAGGCGCATGCGCCGGCCGCCACCGCCTCCTGCCCGAGATAAGAATGGAGAAAGCCTGGGAGTTCCTGTGCCATGAAGAGTTCCACGGCGCGCTCCTCAAAGCGGCGAATCTTCACCATGGTCCGGTGAATCGCCTTCCTAACTTCCACAGTTGGGAAATAATCATGCCGTTCTTCCGTCACGCCACTGACCTCCCTACCAGTTTCTAATTGGCTACCGCCCCTTTAACCCGCACGGCAGAAAACTGGACGAGGTGAAACAAGAGAATATGGGCCGCCAAGATTCTCCCGACCGCATGAAACTCAGCATTCGTACACTCCAGGGACTCCCTAGAGGTTCGGGAGTTTCGGGGACAATACTGCTTGCAGTCTGACCGGATGCGGCGAAGATGAGTCGAGTGAATTCTGCCCTCCGCCCAGGAGTCCTGCGATGCGCTCTAGTGTCGCGTTCCGAAAAATGCGTTTGCCTGCAACACCGACCCTTAGGTGGGCACGATGGGGAAACTGCCTGCCTCACGGTCGGCGCAACAATAGGACGATGCGCGCTTGCGGGGTTACCGTGTTCTCGGAACGCAACACTTGACGACTTCTTTTGTCGGCAGCACCGAGTTGCGCCGCCCAGATTCTTGGCGATTATTCAGCGTTCTCGCAGAGGGAATCTCCCTTGTCCTCCGAAGGTTTAGGAATACCATCATATGTGACAAGTTATCACGACCATCTTCGCTATGCAATGCTAGAATTTGAAGTCATAAGCTTTTCTTGACAGAGGAATGTATGGGCATATAATGGCATTCCATCGCGTACGAAGCCTTGGCCATGTGCAAGACAGTGGGCCAAACACTGTCTCGTACCTGACCAAGAGTTAATCCTTGCGGAGTTTCTCAGCGCCAAAGCAAAGCTCCTAACGCTCACAAGATGCTAGTCCCAACGTGGGTGGCATTTGTCAGCGTTTTCTTACTCGGGACATTGAGGAAGAGGCACGTATCGAGGGTAAGCAAGCCTATGGACGAGCAAAAGGAACAACTACTGAAACTGTTAGAAGCAGTTGGCAAGAAGTTGATTGCGGCAGAGAGGACCTTGGCTGACCTGGATTCCCCCATCGGCGACGGCGATTGTGGGGCTAGTTTGAAAAAGGGTTGGCAACTGATCCTAGACCGCCTGCCGTCCCTGAACAACCAAACCCTGGGTGGTATTCTCAACCAAGTTGCTATGGCGATTATCTCCGCGGCAGGAGGCGTTTCCGGGGCCATTTATGGGACCGCGTTCATGCGTGCCGGTAAGAAGATCGGCACCAGGGATCGCCTGACTCTCAAGGAGGTTCACGAAGTCCTGAATGTAGCCCTGGAAGGAATCAAGGAACGGGGCGAGGGGACCCGAGTGGGCGATAAGACTCTGGTGGATGCTCTGGAACCCGCTCTACAGACGTTTGGGCAAGCTGTCAGCGAGGGCGACCTAGTCGAAACCGTGCTTGAGAAAGCCCTCGGAGCCGCGAGAAACGGGTCCGACACCACCATCCCATTGGTGGCAAGAAAAGGTCGGGCATCGTACCTCGGTGAGCGAAGCGCCGGTCACCGAGACGCTGGTTCGTATGTCATCTGCCTCATGTTTGAGGCTGCGTATGACCTATATCGTCGAAAGGAGATATCGGCATGAAGAAGATCATCAACCGCCCTGATCAGGTTGTTTATGAAATGCTCGATGGTCTGGTGACAGCAAATCCCGACAGACTGAGGCTGGTCCGCGACAAGAAAATCGTACTGCGGGCCGATGCGCCGGTAAAAGGAAAGGTCGCTGTCCTGACAGGTTCGGGCAGCGGTCACGAACCCGATCAGGTCTGGTATGTGGGCAGAGGCATGCTGGACGCAGCCTGTGCCGGAGAGGTCTTCGCGGCCCCGACCGCTGATGCGGTATACGAAGCAACCAAGATGGTGGACGGCGGCGTGGGCGTCCTCTACCTGATCAAGAATTACACGGGTGACCGAGCCAATTTCTCAATAGCGGCGGAGATGGCGGAGATGGAAGGGATCCGCGTCATCACCGTAATTGCCAATGACGACGTGGCAGTCAAGGACAGCACCTTCACTGCAGGGCGGCGAGGCGTAGCCGGGGCAATTCTCAACTACAAGATCACCGGTGCGAAGGCGGAGCAGGGTGCCAGCTTAGAAGCCGTCGTGGAAATCGCCAAGCGGGTGAATGCCAACAGCCGGAGCATGGGCTTTGCATTGACCTCATGCACCACACCGAGCAAAGGGAGCCCCACCTTCGGACTCGGGGACGACGAGATGGAACTGGGCGTGGGATTGCACGGCGAGCCCGGTCGCAAGCGGACGAAAGTCATGCCAGCCGATGAGGTCATTGAAATCTTGATGGAGGGCATCGTCCCGGATCTGCCGTTCAATTCGGGCGACGAAGTCGCGGTGATGGTCAATGGCCTGGGCGGGACGCCCACCATGGAGCTTTATGTTGCTTTCCGGCACGTGGCCGCATGTTTGAATCAGCGTGACATTCGAATTGTAAAGACCTATATCGGGGAGTACTGCACTTCTTTGGATATGGCGGGTTGCTCCGTATCCCTCTTGAAGCTAGATGCAGAAATGAAGAGCCTTCTGGAACATCCGGTTGATATTCCACTGAGGGTCTTCTGAGATTGGCGGGCAACGGCCATGGGCGGTGGATGGTGCGGAAGGGTGAGGTCACCCGCACGCATTGCTCTGCGCACGGCTGGTCAAGCTAGATTGGACTCGCCCAGACCGGATGCCTGATAAGGCGATGTCCATTGTGATCGGAGAGACAATGCATCAGGGAGGCCGAAGATGCCCGTAGTAGCAATGCAAGAAATCCTGAAGCGCGCTTTTGCTGAGCGCTATGGTGTCGCCGCCTTCAATATCGTCAATGACGTGACGATGGAGGCCACTCTGGCCGGAGCGGCGGAGCTGCGGGCGCCATTCATCATCCAGGTGTCTGTGAAGACGGTCAAGGTGTGGGGGGCGCGGCTAATCCAACTTATGTTCGCCGAGATGGCCAACCGAGTTCCCATTCCCGCCACGCTCCATCTGGACCACTGCCCAGACGTTCGCGTGATCAAGGAGTGTCTGGGAGCGGGCTGGAACTCCGTGCTGTTCGATGGGTCGGGCTTGAGCTATGACGACTGCCTGGCCCAGACCAAGCAGGTGGTGGCGTTGGCACGGGCGTTTGGTGCGGCAGTGGAAGGTGAAATCGAGCCGGTGAAAGGGGTCGAGGATGGCACGGGCAGCGAAGCGGAAGTCCCCGTGTTTTCCGTAGACAAGGCCGAAGCATTCATCCGCGGCACCGGCATCGATAGCTTCGCGCCGGCCATCGGCACGGCTCACGGTGTTTACAGGACCGAGCCCATGATTAATTTCGATCGGGTCTCCGAGCTTGTGGCTGCCGTGGGTATCCCCATGGTGATTCACGGTGGGACAGGCTTAAGCGAAGAGGTTTTCCGCAAGTTGATTGGCCGCGGCGCAGTGAAGGTCAACATCTCAACGGAGCTCAAGATCACCTTCGCTGATTCTCTCCGAAAACATTTGGAGAAATACCCGAAGCAATACGATCCGCTGCGGCTCTTAGCGGCGAATCGTGAAGCCATCAAGGCTATGGCGATTCGCTTCATGAAGATTTTTGGGAGCGAAGGTAAAGCGGGATGAAGAAGGTTCTTCTCTTTGATTGTGACGGGGTTCTAGCGGACACCGAACGCGATGGCCACCGCGTGGCCTTTAATCAGATGTGGGCGGAATTCGGCGTCCCTTGGCAGTGGAGTGTAGAAGAGTACGGCCGCAAGCTCAAGATCGGCGGCGGCAAGGAGCGTATGGCCAGCCTCTTCCAGGACTCGGACTTCCTGAAGGTGTTTAATCCACCTCCGACCGACGCCGAACGCCAGGATATGGTGAAGAAGTGGCACCAAAGAAAGACGGAAATCTACAAGGAGATTATCGCGTCGGGCCGAATTTCAGTTCGGTCCGGGGTGAAGCGCCTGTCCGAAGAAGCTCTGGCACAAGGCTGGGTTTTGGGGGTCTGTTCCACTTCCGCCCGGGAAGCTGTCGAGAGTGTTCTGGTCCATGCCGTGGGCAAGGAAAACGCACGGAAGTTCTCCCTGGTCCTGGCCGGGGACGTGGTGAAGGCCAAGAAGCCAGCTCCCGACATCTATCTGATGGCCGCGCGCGAATTACAGGTCTCGCCAGTCCACTGCGTGGTGGTCGAAGACTCGCGCAACGGCCTCTTATCTGCTGTGGCTGCTGGAATGAAGTGCGTGGTCACAGTCAGCGACTACACGCGCGAAGAGGACTTCTCCAGGGCTGCCATCGTCTTAACTTGCCTCGGAGATCCCGACGGGGAACGATGCGTTGTTCTGGCTAATCACAGCAGGTCACAGGTGGGGAAGTATTTCACCGTTGACGCGCTGGAAAAAGTCTCTTCCTGGTACGGTACATGAACTGGGTCAGGAGAGTTCGGGTGTCTCCCCTGGAGACCGGATCTATCTTCAGGGCTGCCAGTAATGCTGTCGTTGCCGCTTTCAATCCTCCGGCTAGTCCTGTGCCAATCTCGGGGAGAGAGTCCACTCTCAAGTAAAGGAGTCCACAAGAATGCGTCTATGCCTATTCAGCTCCACACCAGACGTGACTGACCTCGGTTTCGTGGTGAAGGTTCTTACCGGGAACCCGGAGGAGTTGGCGCAACGTTCTGTCGAATGGGGCTATGACGGCATTGAGTTCATGCCCAATCCCGACGATGTTATGAACCCCCTCGAGATGGAAACCGCACTGAAGAGGGCGGGCGCCGTGATGCCCGTAGTCAACTCGGGCAGAATGTATTTGCAGGGAATGGCGCTACTCCATGCCGACGGCGAAATCCGTCGGCGTTCCGTGGAAGCCTACAAGCGGATGGTGGATTTCGCCGCTCACTTCGGGGCGCGTGTGGGGTTGGGTGTGGCACGGGGGCAAGCGATATCGGTCAGCAATCCGGAAGAGACGGAGCGAATCACTCACGACGTGTTCCACGAACTCGCCGAATACGCTGAGAAAGCCGGGGCAGTGATTATGCTTGAGCCGGCTGACCCCGGCGCGACCAATTACATCAACACTGTGGGGGAGGCGATGGCCTGGGTTGACCGGATCGGCAGTCCCGCCTTCACGGTGATGCTCGACACCTATGAGCTCGCGGTGTCGGAGCCCTCGATCGAGGAGGGCATCCGGGCTGCCCGCGGATGCGCGACGCACATCCACCTCTACGATCCGAGCCGTTGGCCGCCGGGGGTTCTACCTGAAGGGGATCGCCTGGACTGGAAACACATTGCACGAGTATTGCGAGAGGAGAAGTTCTGTGGGTCAGGCTCGGTGGTCCTGCCGCCGGAAGGTGACCCCCACCCTGCCGCTCGCCAAGCCGCCTGCTACCTGCGCAGGCTTTTCGCTAACTAGGCTCAGGGCGAACCCGCTCTCCCGCACCCTTCGTCTGGGATTTACTCGAGAGTAGGAAGCCCGAGCTAGTGATGGAAAAAGACAAGGCAACCGGGTGGGACGACTTTCATTCCCTATGATTCGTTGCACTTCGTCAACGCTGCCCCTCCTATACTTGATCGCGCTTCTGGGAGGTTCGCGTGGGGCGAGCCTTGCCGAAAGCGGTTGTCCACTTTGCCGGCACACAGCAGCGTGGAGGCCTTCTCAGGCCAAATCATCGCATGTGGAGCGAGAGCCATGAAAGCAGCGGTCTGGCATGGTCAACGGGATGTCCGAGTTGAAGAAGTACCTGACCCCCCCTCCCCCCGCAGGACAAGTAAAGGTTGAAATTGCAGCCTGTGGCATTTGCGGCACCGATCTGCATGAATACTTGGGAGGCCCGGTCTACATTCCAGTGGACACGCCTCATATCCTGACGGGTGTCAAGGCGCCCGTAATGACAGGCCACGAGGCGGCTGGCCGAGTCGTCGAGGTCGGCCCCGGGGTCGAAAGAGTCAAGATCGGCGATCGGGTGGCCATGTGCCCGATCATCGGCTGCCTCCAGTGCACATGGTGCAAATCAGGTCTGATGGGGCTCTGCCCAAAGACCGCATACCTGGGGACCTCATGGCACTATGGTGCTTTTGCTGGTTACGTCAATGTTTACGACTTCATGTGCTACCCGCTTCCTCCCGAGGTGCCGGACGAGTTGGGAGCCTTGGTGGAACCTTTCGCGGCGACCGTCCGAGCGATTGGACAGGCGAACCTGAAGCCGGGGGAAACGGTGGCCATTGTGGGAGCAGGTCCAATTGGCTTGATGGCACTGCAAGCAGCTATCATCGCGGGGGCAGGACAGACCGTGGTGTTCGAGCCTTCCGCGGGGCGGCAACAGTTGGCCCGTCAATGCGGAGCGACCGCGACGGTCGATCCGCTCAATCGTGATCCCGTGCAAGCCATACGAGACCTCACCGATGGAGCCGGGGCTGATGTGGTGATGGAATGCGCTGGCCATGCATCTACCGGTGTTCTGGCCGGACGGGTCGCCCGGCGCAAAGGACGCGTGGTCATTATGGGGGTTTACGAGCGGCCGGCCCCCATCGATTACACCGATCTCGTATTTGGGGAGAAAACGGTTTTAGGGAGTATGGGTGGCTACGGCGTCTTTGAACAAGCCATTGGAATGATCGCTGAGGGGAAATTCCACGGTGAGCTGCTGATCACCGGCCGAATTCCCTTGACGGAAATTGTCTCCGGCGGCCTTGAAGTCCTGGTCAAGAATAAGGATGCACATGCCAAAATATTGGTCTCGCCGGCATGAATAGCAAGCCAAGCTCAAATGCTATGAAAACCGGATCAATCCAGATCGGGGACTCCGCGTGGGTAATCACTTCTGGATAGGAATTGTTCCGAAGAGGAATTGCAGGGCAACTGCAGAATTCGTCAATACCGGAGGCAAAACCTGGTCCAGGATGTTTCGCGTGCGACCAAGGTGCTCTCCCACGAAGGGACTGCTTTAATGACCACTCTGAGATTCGCAATGTTGGGGGCAGGTTTTTGGGCGCGATTCCAACTTGCTGGTTGGAAGGAACTGCCCGGCGCGATTTGCGTCGCTATCTACAACCGAACGCTTAGTAAGGCAGAAGCTCTGGCCCGGGAATTCAGTGTCGCTGCTGTTTACAGTGACCCGCTGGAGCTTTTTCGCCGGGAGAAACTGGATTTTGTTGACATCGTAACAGATGTGGACACTCACAGCAGGTTCGTTCACATGGCGGTTTCCCACAAGCTACAGGTCATATGTCAGAAGCCCATGGCTCCCGCTCTGGATGTTGCCGCGGAGATGGTGAAGGCATGCGCTGATGCGGGTGTCCCTCTGTTCATCAATGAGAATTGGCGGTGGCAGACACCTATCCGCCAGATGAAGTCGGTGCTGGATTCGGGCGCCATTGGAACCCCCTTTCGAGCGCGCCTTGATATGATTTCCGGGTTCCCGGTATTCCGCAACCAGCCCTTCCTGAAAGAGCTGCCGCAATTCATTCTGACGGACCTGGGCAGCCATATTCTGGACGTGGCGCGTTTCCTTTTTGGCGAGCCCGACTCTCTCTATTGCCAGACCCAACGCGTCCACCCTGATATCAAGGGAGAGGATGTTGCCACGGTGGTGATGCGGATGGGGGGAACGACCACCGTGCTTGTCGAAATGGCCTATGCCGAAAACCCGTTGGAGCGCGAGTGTTTTCCTCAGACTCTCATGTTCATCGAGGGAGAGAAAGGATCCGCGGAGCTTTGCACCGATTACAGGATCTGTGTGACGACCTCAAAGGGCACGCACTGCAAGCGCTACCCTCCCCCGCGATATGCGTGGGCGGATCCCGCATACGATGTCGTGCATTCCAGCATCGTGCCCTGCCAAGGGAACATTCTGAGGGCCCTGCGGGGCGAGGGAGTTGCAGAGACCACAGGTCAAGACAATCTAAGAACAGTCCAGCTTGTCTTTGCGGCGTATGATTCGGCACGGGACAACAGGGTGATCGAGTTGCGCTAAACTGTCCTGCCAGATCAATTATTCGCGAAAGCCTTTGATCGTGAAAAGTACGTTCTAAACCTCCAGGAGCAATCCGGTCTGCGTTGGTGGGGCACCGACGGTCCGGCATCCAGCGGGGGAACCCATCATGATGTGGGGCCTCCCTGCATACGAAGCGTGCCGTTTACACGGTAGGGTGATGTCTTGGGCTTGGCTCCGGCTTCTCAGAGTGGCGAGGTGATGTTTCCCGCGGGGTCAACCTCGGGGCAATAGGTCTCAGGCATCACGCGCCAGTCTTTGAGTTTCGACGCCTCTTCCACCAGGGACTCGGAGACCGCGAGGCGGTCGAGGTTTAAGGTGTTGCGGATCCAGACGAAGCGCTGGTCCGATGGCTCAGGGCTACCCAGGTGACCCAGCAATAGATTCAAGGCGTCGCCGTCGGTGGGCAGGTGAATGGGAACCCGCGCCGTCGAAGGATTCAAAGCGATGCGGGCATTAAGGTACATTTTCTCGAAATCGATTTTTTGAAACAGACGCTCGTGGATAACGTCCGCGAAGCCAACCCCGATGGCATTCCCGCCGCTCTCGGGAGTCAAGTCGCGGACGTAGATCAGGCTTACCTCGGGAGCTTCACCGGGCTGCAACTCCACCCCACGACCAATGACCTTGGTGTCCATGCCCGTGCCGCTGATGTTCTTCCCGAGTTCATTTATGATCAACAATTGGAATCGGGAAAAAGGAATGCGCGCCACAAGTTGACGAGCCGTTTTTAGCGCGTCCTCTTCCATGGCCACGATTCCCTCGGGCCGCGCGGCTCGCACGGCTGCGACCTGGTGGATCTCGTTCTCAATGACCGCAAGGCCAGCGAGGATTCTTCTCGTGGAAAGTACTCTTGCCGAGATGGCGCGGATTGCCGTTTCCAAGCCAAGTTTCCAACCCCGGCGGTGGCATTCCTGCGCCCCGTCTCTTTTCCCCATCCCCACCGCCATCATTTTCAGCAGGCCACTCTCAATTGTTCCCGAGAAATCCGTGTGTGGCTTCACGCGATTCAGTACTACGACCCCGTCAGCTTCCCAGGCGCTGCGATCCATGAAGACGCGGAAACCCTCCGGAGTCGTGCCGAGAAGCACCGTCTCCATCGAAGACCTGACTTCGACTCCGATCGAGCTTTCAGTGACCCCGTATTCTTCCAGGATTTTGCGCTGGCCTTCGGCAGTCGCGCCGCCGTGACTGCCCATGGCAGGAAACACGAAAGGCTGCGCCCCCTGTGCCTTCAGCCAGTCGCAAGCCGCTTTCACGAGGTCGCGCAGGTGGGCGATCCCTCGGCTGCCTACCGCCAGGGCAATCCGCCGTCCGCGCAAATCAGTTAGGGGCAGGCCTAACGCCGAAAGGACGCACTGGACCTCACCTTTCAGATCATTGAGGCCTGGGACACTCGCCCCGGCCCTTTCCAGAAGTCGGAAACCTGCGAGAGGAATGTTGCCATGGGGCGCCATAGTTTTGATGAGGACGCTAGCACGCAGGCCAACTCGCGTCAAGGCAGAGCCCGTTTGAGTAGTGGGTCAGTTAGGTTTTTTGTAGCGGCGGTCTGTGGCCGCCGGCATTCGATTCAATAGATTCCGGCGCTCATAGAGCGCCGCTACAGCAAACTGACCCACCACCCCCGTTCGGATCTTGCTTGAAGTCCCGTGAGGAATGCAGTCTAAGAAGATTCCTTCTCACGGGCTCTGCACAGTCATTCGGCTAGTTGTGTGCGCGTGAACGATGGACCGAGCTTTTTCGATAATCGCTCCGCAGTCGATGTGATAATGTGCAAGCAGTTTTCGGAAGTCGCGGCCGGAACTCGCAAAGATATCCTGCAAGCCAACTCGCCGGACGGTCGTGGGATGTTCCTCGGCCAGGACCTCGCAGACCGCGCCACCGAGTCCGCCGATAATATTATGGTCTTCGGCTGTCACGATCCCTGCCGTCTCGCGAGCTGCCCGGACGATTTCCTCGCGATCGATCGGTTTGATCGTGTGGCAATCAAGGACTCGGGCTTCGATGCCCTCTTTGGCTAGTTCCTCTGCCGCCCGCAGAGCTTGTTCCACGATATTCCCGGTGGCTATGATCGTAAGGTCGGATCCCTCCCTTGGCCTAAGCATGCGACCCAGCTTGAATTCGATGTCGTCGTCATAGAGGACCGTGTTGATTTGGCGTCCCAGCCGCATGTAAACGGGACCCTCATATTCGGCAATCGCCCAGGTAGCCTTCCGTGTGGTCACCGGATCACTGGGCGAGACCACCATCAAATTGGGTATCGCCCTCATGGCTGCGAGGTCCTCCGTGGCTTGATGCGTGACGCCGTCACCAGCAATCTCCACTCCACCATTCGTCGCCACGATCTTGACATTCAGCCCAGGATACGCAATGGAAGTCCGTACCTGTTCGCAGGCTCGCAAGCCAGCAAACATCGCAAAGGTACTGACGAAGGGCAACCAGCCAGTAGTGGCCACACCCGCGGCAATTCCCATCATGTTCTGTTCGGCCACGCCCACCTGAAAGAACCTTTCCGGAAACCTGTGAGCAAACTGAAACGTGTTGGTTGATTTGGCTACATCGGCTTCGAAGACGATCAGTTTGGGGTTACGATCCCCCAACTCGACCAGCGTCTTACCGTACATGACGCGGTTGGGCTGAGCTTCGATCATGGAACCCTTCCGGTTTCGATTTCGTTGACGAAAGCCTCGGCTTCCTCCCGCGTGGGAGGACGACCGTGCCACTTGGCGCCGGTCTCGATGGCCCTGACCCCTTTGCCCTTGATCGTGGCTGCCACAATCACGTAGGGCTTTCCTGGCGCCCGAGTGGGGTTCTGGAAGGCCTCGTGAATCTGGCTGAAGTCGTGGCCGTCGATGCTTACCGTTTCCCACCCAAAGGCGCGAAACTTGTCGGCAATGGGATGCACGTTCATGATGCCCTTCGTCAGGCCGTCCGTTTGTTGCTTGTTATCGTCCACGATGGCGACAAGGTTTTCGAGTTGGTAGTGCGCGGCGAACATCGCCGCCTCCCAAATCTGGCCGGACTGCAACTCGCCATCACCCAGCATGGCGTAAACTCTAAAATCCTTTTGGCGGAGCTTCCCTCCCAAGGCTATCCCCACCGCGCATGAAAAGCCTTGACCGAGTGATCCCGTGGTCATGTCAACACCCGGTGTCTTCAGCATGTCCGGATGCCCCTGGAGGGGGGAACCTACATCCCGCAGCGTCCAGAGCACGTCTTCGGGAAAGAAACCCCGTTCCGCCAAAGCCGCATAAATGACCGGGGCCCCGTGGCCCTTGGAGAGGACGAAGCGGTCGCGGTCCTCCCACTTCGGGTTCTGGGGATCGACGGACATCAGTTGAAAGTAAAGGTAGGTGATGATTTCAACGGCGGAGAGCGCCGTGCTGGGATGACCGGACTCGGCGATCGCCGTCATCTTGATGATCTTCACCCGGATGCGGCGAGCCCTTTCCTCGAGAGCCGCAAGGTTGAACTCGAGTGACATATCTGATCACTTTCGCTCGGCTGCACTATTGCCGATGGACGTTGCCCAGCTCACTCACCGGCCGCGTGATGATCTTGCGCCGGAGGGGACGGCTGATGATCCAACGTATCCCCCCCACCGCTGCTTTCAACTAGGCGCATGACTTCCTGAGCGTAAGCGAGGTGCTCCAGCATCGCAGCACGCGCCCCGTTCGAATCCCCGGCCTTTACACATTCCAGGATCTGGGAGTGGTAGAGGATGGCGTTCTCGCGCGGGGCATCGCCCAGGCTGGAGGCCGCACGCAGGCGCACCGCAAACATCACCCCCTGAAGAGACTGTACAAGGGCAAGAAGCAGATGATTCCGTGTAGCCACGGCAAGATGACGATGGAAGGCGACATCGGCTGTAGCATACTCGTGAGGGTTGATGGATCGGTTCTTCAGAAGCTCGATGGTTTCCTCCATGGCCTGGATGTCGGCCGGGCGCGCGCGCAGCGCCGCCAATTCGGCAATCTTTACCTCGAGCAAGCTTCGTACCTCGTGGACCTCCTCAGACTTCACGCTGCCGGCGCGCAGCAGCAAGTCAAAGGAAGCCGTCATGATGTCGGGGCCGATTTTCCTGACATATGTCCCTGAACCCGTCCGCACTTCTACCAACCCCTTGGCAGCTAGGGACCTTACCGCTTCACGCACCACGGTCCGGCTGACCCCCAACATTTCGCCCAATTCCCTTTCGGGCGGCAGCCGATCGCCCGGACGTATGGCGCCACTGATGATCAGGGTCTCGATTTGCTCGTTGGCACGTTCGACAAGCGTACTGTCGCGAGTGACCGTTTTGAACACTTGGACGTACTCCTTCCGGGTGCAATGTCCTGGACGGGACCTTTGTCCACTGGTGCCTTTTCCCAGGAATCGAGGCCACGAAGTCTTGTGCTCTTTGTTTCATGTACCTCTGCCCAAGGATCATCATAGCTCATCGCTATTACCAGTAGTATACCATCCCACGACATTTGTCGCAACAGTTGAGCCTGATTATAAATACCATGTTCATGCCAAAAAATGAGGCTTGACATATTTTTTTCAATATTGGTACTATGGTATGTCCAAATGCCATTATTCGTCAACTCCCCCATGGGGTAGAAACTACGGTCGGGCGTCGGAGGCGTTCTTTAGGGAACCAAAGCCGGAAGCACATGAAGGACCAAAGCACAGTGAATCAGAAGCGCAGCGCGCTGCCAGGTTCCATGATGCCGTGTGTACTCGTGAAATCAGAAACAGGGGGGAAATGCAAACCACGGAGGATGGTAGGGATTTCCGGGAACGCGTCGCAATGGAGCAGGCGCTTGATACCGTGGCGGTGTAGGTCGAGCCAGAGCGTGGTGAACCGTGTCTGGCGCGCCTTCGCCTTGCAACCACACCGCAGCCAAACCCTCAAGCTGTCCCGGGCCCCCCTGTTCGTCGAAAAAGCCCGGCAAATCGTCGGGCTGTACCTGAGCCCACCGGACCAAGCCCTATGGCTGTGCGTAGAAGAGATAGCTCAGAACTCTAGTCTACTCAGCGTCAGTGCCCAGGTGACTACGAACTCATCGCCCGGAGGAGCTCCCTTCGGGCGGCTGTGTTTCCGCAGGTGCTTTACTTTTCACTTTTTTTCTCATTGACTTGGCCTGGGAAGCATGAGAAAAGCGACGCGGAAACAGTTCCAGTCGGGTTTATGAAACCGCCGTGCCGATGAGGTTCCGAATAGAGACACCCATTTCGGCAGCACAGCCCAACCTCCGAGCTTTCGGACGGGAAAGATCCGGAGGTTGCTTCGCGTCGAAGCAGTGGACCCCCAAGAGGGTCAACGTTCATTGATGTGGGAGGGGGAGGACTCACCCTTCCACCATGACGAGCACATCTTTTTGATGCGTAACGGAGGACACGCTTATGACAAGAAGAAATATTCTGATTACCCTGGTACTACCGGGAATTCTGCTCTGCCTGTGTACGGTGCAGCTCCGGGGTCAGGCGGTGGCAAACGCCCAGATTTCAGGTCTCGTCAGCGACCCGAGCGGGGCGGCTGTGCCGAGTGCAAAGGTTGCGGCCACGAAGACTGACACGGGACAGGTCCGGACGGCGTTCAGCGAAACGGACGGATCCTATGTGCTCCCCAATCTGCCCGTTGGGCCTTACAAGCTCGAGGTGCAACTCGGCGGTTTCGATACCTACGTCCAGACGGGAATCCTTCTGGAGGTCAGCAACAACGTGACCATAAACGTCACGCTGAAGGTTGGCGGGGTCAAACAGGAGATCGAGGTAGCCGCCAATGCCGCCATGGTGCAGACCCAGACAACTGCCGTCTCCGAAGTTATGGATCAGACGCGCATTCTTGAACTGCCCTTGAACGGCCGCCAGGCCACCGATCTGATTCTATTGACGGGCGCGGCAACGAACCTTTCCCCGGCGAACGGCGTGAGTGACTTGCAAGGCAGCAAGAACTATTTTAGCGCCGTGGCCATTTCGGTGGCGGGGGGACAGTCCAACGGGACGAATTATCTGTTGGATGGCGGCGCACATATGGACGCCTTTTCCGACATTAATCTCCCCTTCCCCTTCCCTGATGCCCTTCAGGAATTCAGCGTTCAGAACAGCACCCTTTCGGCGCGCTACGGGGTTCATGGCGGGGCCGTGGTCAACGTCGTGACCAAATCCGGGACCAATGCCATCCACGGGGATGCGTTTGAATTCTTGCGCAATGGCGCCGTCAATGCCCGGGATTTCTTCGAGGCCAATCACGACTCCCTAAAAAGGAACCAGTTTGGCGGCACGATTGGTGGACCCATTCTCAAGGACAAGTTGTTCGGCTTTTTCGGGTACCAGGGGACGCGCATCCGCACCGCCCCGGGCTCCTACAGATCTTACGTGCCGACGCAAGCGGTGCTGGGTGGAGACTTCAGCCAGTTCGAATCCGCCGCGTGTCAGTCCAGTGGTCAGGCAAGAACGATCTATAACCCCGCCACCGGGCAGCCGTACGAAAACGCTTATGTGGACCCCTCGACCTTCAATGAAGTGGCTCTAAACATACTCAAAGACATACCCATTGCCACTGATCCTTGTGGAAAGATTACGTACGCGATTACCGAACCGCAGCGCGAAGATCAATATCTCGGTCGCATGGACTGGAACCAGGGCTCCAAGCACACTCTGTTTGGGCGGTACTTTTACGCCGATTACAAGAGTCCCGCCACTTTTGGTGGCAATCTCCTGAATGCACGGTTGCGCGGAATTCTTGACCGCGCCCAGTCGATGGTGCTCGGCGACACTTATTCGTTCACTTCCAACACGCTGAACACCGCCCATCTGACCTGGACACGGATGGCCATTCACCGCGGACCGGCGGCGGACATGAAGAATTTGCCGGCTTATGGTGTCAATATGTATGCCGTTTCCCCGAATGTGATGAATTTTAGTGTCGGCGGATATTTCAGCATTGGGTGTGGCACCTGTAGTGCCTCGCAATTCATTAACAACGCCGCGCAGGTTGCGGATGACGTGGACCTGATCCGTGGCCGGCATCACATCTCCGTGGGCGGGGATTGGATTCACCGGCAATTTAACCAATATGCCGGGTTCGATGCCAGTGGCAGCGTCGGTTTTGGCGGGTCGATCTCGAAGGATGGGTTGGTGGATTTCATGCTCGGGAAAATCAGCAGTTTTGAGCAGGGAAACATCCAGCTTCAGAACGCCCGGCAAGACTACACAGGAGTCTATTTCGACGATAATATTCGGCTGCGTAAGGGCTTGAATATGGCGCTGGGTTTACGGTGGGAACCTTACATTCCCGTGCGCGAAATCTACAGCCGGATACAAACCTTCAATCAGGCGGCGTTCACTGCCGGCACGACGACTTCCCAGTTCACCAGTGGTCCGCCGGGCTTATTCTTCGTAGGCGATCCTGGGGTACCCCATGCCTACACCTACAGCAAACTTGCGATCTTTCAGCCCCGCGTGGGATTTACCTGGGACCCGACCGGTAGCGGGCGCCAGACGATTCGTGCCGGCTTTGGCATGTTCACTGAGGCGATGCCGACCGCCTACTTTGAGGACCAGACGGCCGACGCTCCGTGGGGGAACTCCATCACTTTGCACTTCCCGGTAGGAAATCTGACCAATCCCTGGCAAGGATACCCGGGAGGTAACCCTTTCCCGCAGTCTCAGCCCCCCCCCAAGGACTTTGTTTTCCCCTCACAAGGCACCTACACCAATTATCCCTTGCATGCGCACCCTACTTACATGCTGCAGTGGAATCTCAGTTATCAGTTCCAACTAACCAAAAATTGGCTGCTGGCGGCGAATTACCTGGGCAACAAGACCACCCACGTCTGGACCGGATATCAGATGAACGCCGGCGTTTATATTCCGGGAATGTGCGGCGAGTCGCCCTGCTCGACGGAAGATAATCTCCAACAGCGGCGGGTACTCTCTCTGATCAATCCCGTCAGCGGCGCCTGGTATGGGGACTTCGGTCAGGCAGACGACGGGGCCAATGCGGAGTATCAGGGGATCCTGCTTTCCGCTCAGCATCGTTTCGCCAACCATTACACGATCATGGCGAATGAGACTTGGTCCCACTGCATCAGTGAAGCGGATTTCGGCGGCGATCTGAATACGGGTAGTGGTTACACCTCGAATCCGTTCAATCGCAACGCCGACCGCGGCAATTGCGGTTTTGACCTCCGCCACAACATCAATATAACCCTCGTGGCGGAAATGCCCCGGTTTGCCAATCCGTGGACGAACAGGCTGCTGAGCAACTGGCAGATCGCCCCGCTCATCTCCTACCATACGGGATCCTTTTATTCGATTTATTCCGGCCTGGATAACTCCCTGAGCGGAAATGGGCTCGATCGTGCGGACACCTTCGGAGGAAATCCTTACATCGGGAGCACCACCGGTAACCTCCAGTGGCTCAACCCCAGTGCCTTTGCTTCCAACGCCATCGGCACGTATGGCAACTCCGGGTCGGATGCGTTGCGGGGGCCCGGCTATTTTGATATCGACGCGGGAGTGAGTCGATATTTCAAGGTCAAGGAGCACCAATCTGTGGAGCTGCGCTTCGAGTTCTTCAACATCTTGAACCATCCGAGTTTCCAGAATCCGGACAACTACCTAACGGACTCGACGTTCGGCCAGATCTCAGGCACCTACGGCCCGCGCATTCTGCAATTCGCGCTGAAGTATAAATTCTGAAGTGGACACTGCTCTGGACCCCCCGCGATCCCGGTCGCGGGGGATCTACTCGGTGATTTACCGGGCATAACGGAGACCTGATCGTCGTTGGCAAGGTTGCGTGGGAGCGACCGGCCAGCGGGGCCCCAGAGTACCTCTGAGTGACAGTGTTCCGGCCGGCCTTCCTCAGTCGGGCCAACCTATCCGAGCGTCGGGCTGGGTTCGCTAAGGAGCTACGAGGCCGGTCGGGTACACTGTGCCCAGCCGCTGAGACTTGGAATTCCCGCTGAAAATGGTTTGGGAGGGACGGGGGAGTGCTTCAGCCTCCGGCAGGCGCCCGGCCCCCAGGGAGACACGTGATCACGCAAACTCCGCTCCGTCAGTTCCACGTCGACAAAGCTCGAGCTGAGATTTATCCCTCTAAACTTGAGGCAAGCTGTGCGGCCGCGCAGGAGGCTGCCGCGATCCTGCGGCGGGCAACTTCCACGCGCGGGCGCGCTCGGGTGATTGTGGGGACCGGGGCCTCGCAAGACGACCTGATCCGGGCACTCATTCAGATTCCCGGTCTCGATTGGGCCGCCATGGAGATCTTCCATATGGATGAATACGTGGGGATGCCGGTAACCCATCCGGCTAGTTTTCGGAGGTGGCTCAACACGCATCTTGTGGACTTCGTGCACGCCGGCCAGGTTCAATACTTGGCTGGAGACGCTCCCGATGTCGAACAAGAGTGTCAACGCTATGGAGACTTGCTTCGTTCCGCACCGATCGATCTTTGTTTCATCGGCTTCGGAGAGAATGGACATATCGCTTTCAATGACCCCCATGTTGCGGACTTTGACGATCCGCTGGCGGTAAAGCGGGTTGATCTTGACGAACGGTGCCGACGCCAACAATTGGGCGAAGGGCAGTTCCCGACCTTGGAAGCCGTACCTCGGGAGGCGATCACGCTCACCTGCTCGGTATTGCTGAGTGCCGAATATCTGATCGGGTGTGTTCCTGAGCGGCGCAAGGCCGAGGCAGTTCGAAACGCTTTGGAAGGCCCCATTACGACGCGCTGCCCGGCCTCACGAGTGCGCACGCATCCCCATGCCGCGCTATTCTTTGATGTCGAGTCAGCGTCTCTCCTTTCGCAGGGCTCTCCATAGGGGATTGCTACCTTGTAGCCGACGCCGTTCGATGCGGCCCTATCTCGTACCAGAGCGGCCCTGTCCAAGGCGGGGCGCCTCGTCAGGTTACCAACCAAGGGAATACCTCCTGATACTGGTTTACACGTGCCGCGTTAAGCGATTGACCTTCGATGCCCCAACGCATTCCAGCGGAAGTTGTCTTCAATCCGGAATGGTGGTTTCGGAACTACGGGATTAGTTTCGACGAGTCGTTCTATTTCGATCGCGCGCTGCGCATTGGGAACGACGTGCGGATGCGCCAGGCGATGCACGCGAGGTTTCGGCTGGGAGAGCCTAATCCCCAGCCGCGCCCGATTGCGGGATCGGAACATGTCGCCGGCGGCTTTGTTCTCCCCGCTCTCTTTGGTTGCAAGATCCGCTTCGAGCCGAACGCGGCCCCCTGCGCAATTCCGCGAAACCTCACTGACAAAGAAGTTCTGGCACTCACCGTGCCGGACCTGCGCACCACATGGCCGATGGACAGGCTGATCGCGGACATGGACAGTCTGGAAAAGGAATTCGGCTACGTTTGCGGAGATTTCGACCTGGATGGCATCCTGAACACCGCGCTGCACCTGCGCGGCCAGCAATTGTATGTGGATTTTTATGAGGCGCCACTGCTTGTCCACTACTTATTCTCAGTGGTCACTCAAACGCTGATTGACGTGGGGACTTGCGTGCGCGCCCGCACCGGCACCTGTGCCATATCGACCAACCGCTCCATCCTCAGCGTCGATCCGAGGATGTTCCTGCACTCGAACTGCTCCGTGCAAATGGTGTCACCCAAAGTCTACGACGAGTTTCTTTTTCCCTATGAAAAACTCCTCGCGGAAAAGCTGGCCCCTTACGGGATTCACCACTGCGGGAACAACCTTCACCTGTTTGCGAAGAGCTATGGCCGGCTTCAAGTGGTTTTCTTCGATGTCGGCTGGGGTTCGGACGTGACGCGGTGCCGGAAGGAACTGCCCACAGCCTTCCTGAACCTGCGGCTCAACCCTGTGCGCATGTTGCAGGGCATTGCCGGTGAGATCCGGCGGGACACGGAGCAATTGCTGGCCGCGGCGGGTTCCACCCGGGATGTAGGCGTTTGCTGCATCAACATGGACTACGGCACACCCGATGAGAACGTGTGTGCGATGCTTGAGGTCGCTTCGGCAATTGCTTAGCAGCTTGTTCAGAGACTCCATATGGTTATCATTCTGAGGGAAACAATTCGCGCCCCAAGGGCTCGATAGTTAGGAAAGTGCCCAGTGCCCTCAAGGTAACAAGGGAAAGTCTGATGGAAGCATGACGAGATGAGACAGTGTCAGTAGGTTTTAAAGCAGAGGGGCGCGAACCGCTCGCGGAGCCACTAATGAAGCGCAGCGATTTTCTTACCCCCCCTTATCGTACTTGAAAGGGTTGTCTGGCTAAAACCACCCGTGTGCAAATCGTCTTCGAGTTATAGTCGTGGCCCTAGCGTGCTTCTCGTTACCAATCGCCTAAGATCCCAGCGCGTGGGCTGGCTAGCTCGCTCGACCCAGCAGAGCTTTTGACCCGCTCGACACGTTTTCGTTTCGCGATAAACTCCCGAGTCAGGCGGCAGGCGGATGATCGAGAATTGCTTCGTTCCTCGCGTCCCAATACAGCCTCTTCCCTTCCCAGTAGGCGCGCGCCGCCATGATGCACGCGACCGAGTGGGCGTACCCAGCCTCGACGGTTGCAGAGGGTTGCCGACCGTTGCGCAGCGCTTCCAACCAGTTGGTCATGTGCGAAAGGTCTTCGTCGGGAGTCCACGCCGGGCCGCGGCCGCCGTCCCCCGGGAGCGACAACCATTTTTCCTCGCGCTTAACTTCGGGTGTTTCCTCGAAATTGCCCTTTTCCTCCACCCACCTCCAGCGCGGCGTGCCTTCCGTGCCGTGGTTGATGAGCGTTCCCTTCTTGCCCATGATACGAATGGTGCTGTCGCCGTCGTTCCCGAAGTTGGTGGCATAGCTGACCAGGAAACCCTTGGGATAAGTGAGCAGGGCCTGAAAGGTGTCGGGATTCTCGCGACCGTCGTGCCAGGCGAAGACCCCGCCATTCGCATCGACCGAGGCCGGGTAATGGTCGTCCATGAACCAGTGAACCATATCGATGGCGTGGCTCATCCACTGGTCGGCGATACCGCTCGAGAATTCTTTGTAGAGTCGGTATTCAAAGTAGAGCTGCGGATCGAAAGGACGGTAGGGTTTGGTCATGAGCCACTTTTTCCAATCCGTATCCTCTTCCCGAATCTGTCTTACCTCCGGACGACCTCGCCACCGAGGACCGCGGTAATTCCAAACGATATCGACCTTGCTGACCTCGCCTGTCACACCCTGTCTATACCATTCGCGGGCTGCTACCTGGTAGGGCTCGCTGCGGCGCTGGGTTCCTACCTGCACGATGAGGTTGTGGGCGAGCACGGCGTCACGCGCCGCCTTGGCTTCCTCGAGGACATTGCCCATGGGTTTCTCGACATAGGCATGCCTGCCCGCCTCGGCGACCATCTTCAGCATCGGTGAATGCTGATGTTCAGGCGTAGAAATGATCACGGCGTCAACGTCTTTGAGCGCCAGCATATCCTCGAGATACATGAACGTGCGAGGTGCCCGGCCGTAAGTTTTCTCTCCCGTCGAGGCCGCGCGCTCGCGGTTCACCTTCCAGAGGTCGCAAAGCGCCGTGACCTCCACGTTCATCTTGTCCTTCAACCAGGACACAATGTATTCCAGTCCCCGACCACGATTGCCGATGCCGATGTGGCCGAGCGAAATGCGGTTATTGGCTCCGATGATGCGGGAGTAACTCTGAGCAGTGGTCCCAAACGCAGCCGCGCCGGCCGCCGCCCCCAACGCTTGATGAAGAAAAACTCTGCGGGAAAGCTTCCCCATTACACCCTCCTTGGGTTGAGGTTTCGAAGTTCTTTCAGCCTAAATTCTGTTTTCATTTTCCGGCCCGACCGATAACATACACTTGGTCGCCGCTGAAGACAATTGCCAATCTGTGTCCTCATAAACCAACCGCCCGAGAAAAAGAGGTGGTCTCCGCCAGGTCGCGCCCTCCTTTGTCCGCATGACGAGGGCGCACGCGCAGACGGATTCTGGGCAGTTTTGGTGGAGTCTTGACGCGCCTGGCGTTGACCTGCCCCTCTCCGAAACTCATGCGGCTGCAATTTCAACAGGTCAGGCACGCAGCGTTAACATTGTTAAGAAGCGTCGTGTAACCCAAGATCGATGCAGGTTGGGGACCCGATCTGGTTTTGGCGAAGGAGTGCGTCCAGCGAAGGCTGACATGTTCAGTGGGCGCGCCGGGATAAACCGGCGTGGAGTCGTGAATGGAAGAGGCACACAGGAAAGGCGTTGCGAACCATCCTGACCCCGAGTCATGCGTGTCCAGTCGCGAGGCTGGGCGCGAAGCGTTGACAGGGACACATGCAGGCAGGGTATTGAGCTGCGGTATGTCCAGAAAAGAAAGAGAAAGGCTGATGTGTTCAGTGGGAAGTAAGCCCACCGAGGCAAAAGTCAGAACCTCGTAGCTTGGATAGAGGGGAAGAGGGAAACCGAATCTCCCCTAATCCATTGATAACGGGGCGCAGGGGTTGAGTCCTTGGGATTCTACACGAGTGAAAGGGGAATGAGGGGCGCGGTAAATCCACTGAGGCGTGCTTGCCCAGGCTGGCTAGGATATTTGCAGGCGGTGGGAACATGCTGAGGCTTGGCTGGGCAAAGCGGGAAGAGACTCCGCGCCGAGGTTCGAAAAAGAGGCTTGCAAGCCCGCTGAGCAGAGCTGCAGTTGGGTGCAGGCGGGTTCAGGTCGGCAGCGGCAGCCGCCGCAGGCCCTCGCGGTACGCAGCAATCCACTCGGCCAACGCGGCCAGCCGCAGGAGCAGTCGGCGCGCATGATGTACCAGCCGCCCCGGGGTGTTGAAGATCAGAAAGCGCAGGCGCTTGGGGCGCGCCGTCAGCAACGGAGGCGGCAAGGCCAGCCACTTCAGCGCCGTCAGCACGTTGTGCGCGATCACCGCCAAGCGCAGCCAGGCCGCATTGGCTCCGAAGCGACCACAGGGCAGCACGCCCCCGCCCAGCTCATTCTTGATCACGTCATGCACCATCTCGATGGTGCCCGCTTTCTCCCGATGCCATTCGATCAGTCGCGCTGCCGTCAACTCCCAGCGGTTGCTCAACACCGCGAAATGCCGCACCGCGCAGCCGTCTTCGAACAGCTCCCCTTGTCGCTTGCGAATACGAATAGCCACATAACGGAGGGGTTGCGTGTCCTTCTTCTCCGCTTTCTCACTCGGTACGAACGGCACGTCGGCGCACGCGCGGATTTCTCCCGGAGGGGGGTCGCCGTAAACCTCCCAGGCGGGTTCGGGCACGGCTTGAATCGCCGTGTGCAAACCCTCGCTCATGCGCGCGCTGATAGCAAAGCCGATTCGGCCTTGCGGCCCATTGGGGCGTTGCTCGTTCCGTAGCCAGTTCACCAACCCTGCTTCGTGACAGGCCGAATCGCCCCGGAAGTAAAACTCGTTCACGGTGCTCGGCACGGCCGCAAAGGCGCGTTGCGCAACTTCCAACGGCTGCATCAGCGCCGGCACATTGCCATCGCGAAATTGGTCAGCCAGCACCAGACCCGTCTCCGCCCACACCGCCAGCATCGGCTGATAACCCCGTGGCCCTGCATAGGTAGGCAGCGCCTGCTGCTTGTGGCTCTCAATAATCGTGGCATCCTGATCCACCGTGGCGATGCGCTGCTGCGGACAGCGTGGGCCAAAGCGCTGCACCAGATCGCGATTCACCTGCCCCAGCCCCACCAGCGGCGGCGTCTCTTCCGGGATGTAGGCGACCTGCTCGGGCAAACGTTGTTGCTTGGCCTCCTCGATCTTCTCGTCCTCGTGAAACGCATACAAAAACTGCAACGCGGCCGAGGGCGACGGCAACTCGTGCCCGATCATCTCTGCCAGACCCGGGTCCTCGCGCAGGCGCCCAAAATCGTCCACGCATTCGCCCCCGGCGGCGTTGAGAATGACGAAGCTCTCGACGAACGTAGCTTCATCGTAGCCGCGTTCTCGCTCTTTCACCCGCACGTGGTCCTTTACGCTCTGCGGCAGCCCCAGCGAGCGGAAAGCCTGGACCACCAGCGGTATGCCCCCCAGAGCCGTCAGGGTTTCCTCAATGGGCTCGGGGTCGATGTCGAACAGCAAGGGAGATTCGGTCGGCGAAGGTTTGGGGTCTTTGCGCATAGGTGCGATAACACAGCAATTCCGCACCCAACGGGTGAAAATCTCGTCAAGGCAGGATCAACGGCACCCGGCACGGCAGCCCGTGTTTACGCGCCTCCGCGAGGTCGCGTCGCGGGCAAAAGGAGGAAAGCGGCGCGTTACCGACGGATCGGGGTAGGAGTTCCTCTATTGACTCTTGGCTCAAAAAAGGAACCTCCCTGTTGACCCGGCAGCAGAGTCAGGAAGTTCTCGATGCCAGGGGCTGGCCTATCGTTGCTCACAACCTGAACGGAGGCTGACGTCTTGACTTGCCACGTCACTCCTTCACTGTCCTTGTAGGTACCGCTCCATGCCGATTCGATCCTTGCCTTCATCGCCTGTGCCACCTTGACGTTAGCCCCCTTTCCACTTATCCCGACAGATAGCTTGAGGCGAATAGTCTTATTCTTCTTGTCAACGTCGTAATCCGCGTATTCACCCGTGGGGTCGGTGAGCGTGGTTGGGTTATTCCGCACGTAGGCGTACATATTCCAGGTCTGGGGGTCGGCAAGGGTGACGGCGCTCAAGCCAGCCGGGTCGGGGCTGAGCCAGCGTTCGTGGTTCAGGGGATACCAGCGAGCGTGCGTGTAGCCTAGACTGATCTCCCAATCCCAGTCCGGAATGCTCGCGAAGAGCGCGTTCCAATCGTAGGGCCCGGTCGCCCAAGTGTCCCCGTAGGGATAAAAGATAACGTCATTGGTAATAGTCCCGTCGGCCCACAGGTTCATGGTGGAGGTGCCCAGGGCGTTGTAGTGCAGGAATTTCATAACCCCGTTCTGGTACCAGGCGAAATACTTGCCGCCCCAAGTGATCCGGGCATCGGAGAGGCTCGACGAGCCCAGGTCGTTGCCCGCCGTGTCGTGGAGGCATTCCCACCCCAGCGCGTTCCAGACGTACGTGCGCAGCGTCCCGGCGCCGTTGCCCACCCAAATCAACCGCCCCTCCGCGTCCCACTGGTACTGGGCGTTGCCGTCGTACAGAACATTCCCCGCCGCGTCGTAGGTGAAGTAGCCGGAGATGCGGTTGGTGGAGGTGTCGAAAGACCAGGTGGGACAGTAGCCATTCGTCGAACCATTGATCTGGCAGGTCATGTTGCCCCAGCGGTCGGACGCGTAAGTAAGGTTGTAGGTCGAATTACCCGTCGCCACCGCCGTGGCCAGACGGTTGAGGCTGTCGTAGTTGTAGGTCGCGGTGTGGCTAAGCCCCGTGGTCGCGTTGTCCTGATACCAATAGCCCATCACGTTGCCATTGTTGCCGCTGGCGGCCTGCGTCGGACTGCTGGTACAACTGTTGGGATTGCCCACCCCCACATAGTAATTGTATACCATGCAGTAGTACTGGGACGTGTTGCTCTGCGTCCCGAGCTGCAGGCGCACGGGCTGCATGCGGTTATTGTAGTCGTAGGTTTCCTGAACCTTCGTGCACGAGCCCGCGGCAATGCAGCCATCCTGAAAGGTACTCAACGCCCCCCAGGGAGTGTAGGTGATGTTCTGCGCCAGGATCGCGGGTTGGTAATAGTTCGAAGTGTTGCTGGAAACCCCGGTGATGCGCCGCGCCGTCGAAATGTTGTTGGTGATGGTCGGTCCCGCCGGGTGAATCCACCAATCGATATCACCGGCGAGGTTGTAATGATTGTGCACGTCCGATAGGCTCGCACTCCCACAGTTGGAGGGGAAACACTGCCAGAAATCTGTGATCCGCCCCATCTGGTCGTAGTTGTAAACGACCGCCGTTTGCACGTTGCCGCCCGAGGTCGTTATCGCCTCCGTCAAGCGGCCCACGGGATAAGGTAGCGTGCCGCTTGACCAAGGGCCAATGGTCACCGAGGTCTGGTCATAAGTATACGTCACCGGCGGCGTGTTGGCGGGATCGTTCGCGTAGGTCTTGGTGGTCAGTCGGTTGAGCGCGTCGTACCCGTAGGTGGTGGTGATGCTGCGCGCATCCAGGCGGGTTATGACATTGCCGTTCCCGTCATAGGTGTACGAGGTCGTGCCCGACTCGGGATTGGCGGCGCCGGTCAGGCGCGCGAGGGAATCATACGTGAAGGGGCGCGCTTGGCCGCCCTGATTCACGGTCATATGGAAGGCGTCGTAGCCGTAAGTGGTCGAGTAGCTCGGCGAGCCACCGGGATTTTCGATAACAGAAGTGAGGCGCCCTAGACCATCCGAGCACAGCGTTCGCGTTTTAGAGGCCGCGTCGGTGACGGTCAGGGGGGTGCCACTGGAACAACTGCCGCTATAGCTGGTCGTGGTGGCGTTGCTGTCCGGATAGCTTACGCTCGTCGTCCGGCCGAGGGCGTCGTAGTTGTACGTCGTATAAGCGCCTGCTGTGCTGCCCCGATAGGGGTTATAGGTGTGCCAAACTCTGCCCAGGCCATCGTAGTCTGTTTTGGTGGTATCCGCACCCTCCGGGTCCGAGGTGGAGTTCAGGGTGAGGTGGCAGAGGCCGTCGAGGGTAGCGGTTTCGCTGTAACTCATGGTCCCTGTCAGGTCGATGGTCGTGGTGGCGGGGTGACCACAGATGCTGTCGTACGTGTACGAGGTACGGCCGTTGTCGGGGTAGTGGATGTCCGAGAGTCGCTCCAGGGAATCGCCGTATACGTAGGTCGTGGGTTGCTGGTTCTGATCTACGGAAGAAGTAAGCTGTCCGCTGGCGAAGTCGTAGCCAAAGCTCGCAGTGTGAGCCACGCCGTTGGTGGAGGGGTAGGTAATCTGCGTCAGGTAAGCGCCCTCATAGCTCGGCGAATAGGCGTAATTCGTGGTATTGGTTCTGGGATCCTTAGAGTTAACGAATTTTACCAGTTGTGATCGATGATATTCGCCGCTGGCCATCTCCCACAACCACAATTCATCCGTCTCGAGTCACCACGACGACACTGAAACGGAATCGAGAGCGATACCAGTGTTGCACGCGTCTGCCGTCTCACTCGCAGAAAGACTCTCCAACAGCGCATGTTCTCCCTTTTGAGCCTCGATCGATTCGCTCCCGCCACGAGTTAATTAGGGTTAGGTCATGCCGCCCTCCACGCGTAACTCATTCCGGAACAAAAGCTTGCCCGGCATTCTCCTGATACCTTGTAAACTGCCGCTGACGGTAGTTTACTGCGAAAGTCGATTCTTTTGGATCCCCAGTCTCCGCGTTGTTTAGCTTTTCAATCCGAGGCACAAAGCGACTCGCGCCATTCCCTGCGCGGATGAGATTTTGGCGAGATACACCATAGACTTTTTGCTTGACAGGCTCTGGTCTCAGTGATACGAGCTTCCTTTGGTGCCTACCCTATCTAAGGATTAGGTCGAGATTGCCCCCTTGGTTCGGCGCAAGGGCGTAGGTTTTTGGCAATTTTTAGCAAACGGTTGCAATACCGGCATCTTCGGGCTAGAGATGATCAGCAGGCGAAGCACATCGGAATTTCCCGCAATTTGAGGAGCGTAACAGGTGGAACGGAACACCCAAGCTGTGAATCTTTCTACATTTCAACCAATTGGCCACTCGAAAAGTGAAGTGGCGCAAACCTCAGAGAGCCGAAGGACGCATGGCGCGCAATTACTGGTGCTGTTTCTCACTTTGGCCGTTAGCTACGCCGATGGGCAGAGCACACCCGAGCAGATAAGCCGAATCCTCGAACCACAAGTTCAACCGCCTGCCGTTGTGGAATATCAACTGAAAGAGTACCTAATGAGCCATGCGATGCCTTTGAAAGTACCGGTCAACGCTGAGGGCTGGACGGCAGAATCCCGCCGTATACGAAAACACCTGATCGATGACGTAGTGTTCCGCGGATGGCCCAAAGATTGGGTGAACTCGCCTCCTCATTTCGAAGACAGGGGATTGATCCCGGGCGGGAAAGGGTACCGGATGCGCAAGCTGTGTTTCGAGATTGTTCCCGGCTTCTGGTCGTCCGCAATCCTTTATGAGCCAGAAGATCTGCACGGCAAAGTCCCCGCGATTTTGAACGTCAGTGGACACATTAAGGAGGGTAAGGCAAGCGAGTACGAGCAGAAGCGAAGCATCAATTACGCGTTGCGTGGGATGCTGGTATTGTACTTGGAATGGTTGAATATGGGTGAACTCCAAAACGAACAGAATGACCACGGGTTTGGGGGGCATCTGGAACTAGTCGGCGCAAACGCCGTGGGCCTGTTCTATTTTGCGATGCGCAGGGGGCTGGATTATCTCTGCGCCCATCCCAGCGTGGATCCCAGCCGGATCGGAATGACGGGCCTGTCCGGCGGGGGATGGCAAACGATCACGCTGGGGTCCCTGGATGAGAGAGTGGCGATCGCGGTTCCCGTGGCGGGCTACGACGCACTCGCTACCGACGCAGCGCATCCTCTGTGGGTAGGAGTTGACATTGAATGGAACGCATCGGACTTTCGCGAGGGACAGGATTATACCACCTTAACAGCCATGAGAGCGCCCAGGCCGACCCTCCTGATCTACAATGCCGAGGATGATTGCTGCTTCAGAGCTCCGATTGTGAAACCATATATTTTCGATGACGTGAAGCCTTTTTATCGACTGTATGGGAAGGAGGATGTATTTGAGTGGCATGAGAACGTCGATCCTTCCACCCACAATTTTCAAGTGGACAACCGCCAGCAGTCATACCGTTTTTTCACGAAGCATTTTGGTCTCCCTGTCACGGAGCACGAAATTCCTGTGGACGCAGAGATTAAGAGCTATGAAGAGCTGGCAGTAGGCCTGCCCAAAGGCAACTTGACCATCTTGCGTTTGGCCAGAGAGTTCGCCAGTCAAATCCAGCGCCGGCCAATACCTTCAGAGCCAGGACGCAGGTCAGACTGGCGTGACAAGGAAA
The DNA here is from genome assembly GCA_963722555.1 of uncultured Acidobacteriota bacterium. GTDB lineage: Bacteria > Acidobacteriota > Terriglobia > UBA7540 > UBA7540 > Bog-366. The sequence continues at coordinate 1,732,284 of CAVRNQ010000007.1, read as the reverse complement.
GAGCTAGCCTCAAGCAGGTAGTTCGCTACAAGCCGGTCGCGCTGAAACACCCCTGGGCGGAGACCAACACGAAGGGCAAAGGGATAGAAACACTCTCCTACCGCTTTGAATTCAGCAACGGGCTAAGCGCTACAGGGGTTTGGCTAAAGGCCATCGCGACAGGGGAGAATGCCCCCATCATTGTAGCGTTAAACGACAAGGGCAAGCGCTCGGAAGGTTCTGAAGTTTCGGACCTGGTAAATCGAGGAGAGCAGGTACTGGCCACCGACTTATTGTTTACAGGTGACTCAGCTCCCCCTGATGACAGTCCGCAGCATGGCACACCAGTTTACACGCAAGCGTTGGCAGCTATAGGGGAGCGTCCGCTCGGCATGGAGGCGGCTGAACTTATTACGCTCGCACAGTGGTTACGGAGTCGGTCGGACGCTCCGAAGGTTCGTCTGATGACTAGTGGCATACGCAGCCAAGTTGTGGGCCTCATCGCGGCAGTTATTGAACCGACTCTTTTTTCCGAAGTCGTGGTCCATGAGGGAATGCAAAGCTTGGGCTACCTTCTCGAAAAACCTGTAATCTACGAAGCTGCTCCGGATCTTTTTTGCCTTGACCTCTACAAGGATTTTGACCTGGATACCTTGGCTTTACTGGCCCAACCCACATCTATAGTCTGGGAAAAGGCCCCTAGAAGACCAGACTAGGAGTCGGTCGGCGAGAAACGTCTGAGATTCATGCTTTCTCTGCTGCCAGCCTCTTGGCGCACTCAATCTCGTGTTCAGAGGTCTCTTCAGGCGATGAAGGAGGAGAAACACACCCGCCCAATGGGTTGCCCCAGGCCATCTGCGGCCTCCATCCTGATTGGAAGGGCGCGCGGCTAATGTCCCACTGGGCCGTCCGTTACCCGGACGAGAAGGTGTTTGGAGCTTTAGAGGTGCTGCACTTGTGCAGCATTCATCTGTCCTTGCTGTCGAAGACCTGGAGATGAAATCAGTCGGACAGCCGGATGGTTGAAACGGATACGTCCGGTTTGATGAGCGGGGAGGGGAAACGGGGCGGCGCTGTGCGTCAAGCCTCGCCCGTCTCGTGGACTCTACCGCCATTTGACGTTCAATCCAAGCGTTATTGTGGGAGGCAGTCCCATGGGAACCCTTAGGGTTCGTCTCTGTTTTTTCTTTCTTGTTGCATCACTAGTCTTAGGAAGGGTATGCAGTGGTGCCGATGCTGATCGGGACCGGTTCACGAAGGTAGTATTTGGTTGCTACACAACGGATCTCAAGGATTTCGAGCGATTTGCGACTCGTGCTAAAAAGTCCGGCGCAACTCACATCAACATAACCGCTGAGGACCTGCCATGGGGCTCCTGGCAATACGATACTCCCGGCGACCCATATCCGACTTGGAACATTTCGAACGTAGGCCTGCTCAAGATTTGCCCACCCCCTGCCTTGCAGAAGTATATCCCGAGCGATTACGGCGAGAAGATTTTAACGATCCTTGAAAACAGGTGCCACCTTCTGCGGCGTCTCGGTTTGAAGGCGGCCTTCACAACCTTCGAACCCCAGATGTTGCCTGAAGCCGTTTTCACCGATCATCCCTTGTGGCGAGGAAGTCGTGTAGACCATCCCCATCGGTCCAAGGTTGCCCGCTTTGCCCCGGCCGTTGACGACCCTCAGGTTCGGGCTTTGTACCGCGAGGCAGTGTCCACTCTAATCCGGCATTGCCCGGAAATTGACATGCTCTCCCTGCATACTAATGACTCGGGAACCGGATTGGATTGGAGTGTGGGACTTTACAGTGGGGGCAACGGGAATACGCTGTTTGAATCCCGGCCGATGTATGAGCGGCTGCGGGACTTTTTCTCTGCCCTCCAGAAGGGTGCGCGTGATTCAGGTGGATCGTTGGAAATTGACATGGTCTGGACGCGTGAGCCTGACCCCGCCCGGATTGTGACCAATTTCACGCAAGGGATGGCAATTGAAAACCTGGAAGGACCAAACGCCACACCTTATAAGGACAGCGTCGGATATCTACTGGACTACCACAATTTCTACTACCCAGTGATGGGAATACCCCGGCCAATCCTTTTTTTGGAGGACTTGGAAAAGGCCCGCCAAAGCACTGCTCCGCGATTGGAAGTTGGGATCGGGGATCGGTTTAACCGAGACCTTTATTTCCGGATTTATGACGAGTTCTGGAAGACATCTATCGAAGATGAGGTTTCGCGTATCACATTCTTGAAGAACATCGCGGCACAAGAAGTGGGTTCTAACAATGCCAAAGCCCTGCTGTCTCTTTGGCTACACCTCCGCGAAACCGAGAAAACTGGGGGGCTCCTCAGCTGCGATACCGGCTCGCCTGCCGGATGCTTCATCTTTTTGGCGGGTGGAGTCATGGCGCGCTGGATCACGCGTCCCTTGGTTCCCTTTCCTGGCGAACTTAAGCCAGAGGAGAAGGAATACTATCGGAGGTTTGTGTTCAACGCCGGAAGTGAAGAGGATGTGGATAATCTTACCGATGTGATGCCGGAATACTATTACTCGGGATGGGGCCCTCATTCTCTTGCCGAAGTGGTCTTGAATTTCGTTGAGTCACATATTGAGGGAGCTCTGCGCCTAGCGCAAAGCATGAGAGATCTTCCGGAGGAGAATACTGCGCGCTACGCAGCTTTGAGTACGCGATTGAAGGCTTTTGAATGCTTGATTCGAAACGCTAGAAATACAATAAGTTATCAGGGTCAGCTAAACCGGGTCCGCGGACTCGAAACAAAGCCGGAGCGCCGCCCTCCTTCTGGCGCCGAATCTACCTGGGACCGAACAATGATGATGGAGACGGCGAGGAGTGAAATCGACAATACTGCAGTACTAATGCAGATCCTGAAATCGAGCTCTGAGACGTTAATCAACCTGGCCGCCAGTAGAGAAGAAGAGGACATTCGGATTCTAGGGCCGGACTTGGTCGAGCAACTCCAAAGGAAGATCAACATCATGAATGCGCACTGGAACGATTACAAACGGATCTTCACATCTCCGAATTTGTAGCCATGCGGTACGTGTTGCGATTACCGAGACAACGCAAGGGATACTACCGAAATCCTGACTATGGGAGGAAGGCTTATGCGACGCGCAATTTGCAGGAGAAGAGGGTATTCCCTCTTCATCACGATGGCAGCCTTGGCGACGGTGCTTATATGTTCGACCCGCTCGGCTGCCCAATTTACTACTGCCAGCCTTGGAGGGAACGTAGTTGACAGTTCCGGCGGTGCCATACCCGAGGCCACTGTGACAGCGCAAAACACGGAAACGGGATTTTCACAAACAACATCCACCAGCGCCACCGGCGCATACCTCTTTCCCCGTTTACCCGTAGGAAACTATAAGCTGACAGTAGAAAAGGCCGGTTTCACCACTTACGCCCAGGCCGGAATTGTTTTGACGGTGAACGAGGCTGCGAGTCAATCAGTTACCTTGCAGGTCGGCAAAGTCTCCCAGAACATCACGGTTTCCGCCAATGCCGAACTAGTTCAAAGCCGCGCAGCCACGGTGGGCCAACTGGTCGATCAAAGGCGCATTGTAGATCTGCCTCTGAACGGACGCGAGGTACAATCGTTGGTCTTCCTGGCAGCAGGAACTACCGACGTCACCGGACATTACTGCGGCGTGAACTGCGAAGGCGGAGTTTATCCCGGAGAACAATATGCCTCGGTCAGTGGCTCCACGTCGAACGGAGTGAATTACCTACTCGACGGCGTGGATCACAACGACACGTACATCAATACCAATCTCCCGTTTCCAAACCCGGATGCCCTCGAGGAATTCAACATCCAAACAGGCAACATGAGTGCGGAATATGGCAACGCTGTGGGCGGTGTCGTGAACGTCGTGAGCAAATCGGGGAAGAATGCTATCCACGGGGACGTATTCGAATTCCTGCGCAACGGCAGTCTGAACGCGCGGAACTTCTTTGCCCCTACGCAAGACACGCTGAAACGGAACCAGTTTGGCGGGAGCATTGGAGGGCCGATCAAAAAAGACCGGCTGTTTTACTTTGGGACGTATCAGGGGACGCGCGTTCGCAGCGCGGCTCAGGGTCAGATCGCCTTCGTTCCTACGGTGACAGAACGGCAAGGCAATTTCGCCGATCTCTGCCCTGGCGGCTTCGACGAGAGCGGAATCTGTGCCGATCCCAATGGCACCCAACTTGTCGATCCTGTGACCAGAACGCCCATTGCCAACAATCAGATACCCACAACTGATTTTAGTCTGGTTTCGGAATTCTTTCTAAAGTACATCCCCGAGCCTGAGGGTCCCGGGCGGCAATTGACGTATGCGGGCCCGAGCTCTAGACAAAATGACGATCAGTTCATGATTAAGGTCGACTATAATCGTGGCAAACATCAACTCAGCGGGCGCTATTTTTTCTCCAACTTCAGCCAGCCGCCCTTTATTCAGAAGGTGAATCTGATTGCGGCCGACTCGAGTGGAAATCAGGTCAGGGTGCAGAATGTGGGGATCAACTACACATACAGTGTGACTCCCAACCTCTTGCTCAACACGTGGTTCGGATGGAACCAGCAGAATGGCGGCTCGCGGTCGGGCGCGCCGTTTGGGTTCCCGGATGCGGGCGTGAAGATCGCCGCCCCGACGCCACCCGAACTAGTCATCGGGGTAGGCGGTGGCTTTTACATCAACACCAACCACTACGGCGCCTTCAACCGCGGCGACCAGACGTACCGCGAGAATATCACGTACATCAAGGGGAGGCATGAACTGCATATTGGCGGCGAGGCCTTGCGCATCCGCGTCCCTATGGCCAACACTTTTCAGCAATCCGGAGAGTTCTCCTTCACGGACAACTTATCCAATGACAATATCACCGACTTTATGCTTGGCCGGGTCTCGCAGTTTGTTCAGGCGGGCGGCATCTATCTGAATGTCACCGGGATTAAATGGAGCGCTTTTGTCCAGGACAACTGGCGCGTCAACCCGCGACTGACCATCAATGCGGGGTTGCGGTGGGATCCCTACTTCCCCTATCTAGACAGCGAGGGCCGCCTGCCCTGTTTCGTTGCTGGTCAGAAATCCAGGCGTTACCCCAACTCGCCGGTGGGCCTCCTCTTCGGGGGAAGCAACCACGATCCCGGCTGCCCTCCAGGTTCCACTTACAGCACTGTTTCGAATCTTGCTCCTCGACTGGGCTTTGCGTATCGCTTGACCGAGGACGGCAAAACCAGCCTTCGCGGCGGCGCTGGCTATTATTACCAGCCTCCGAACACTGTCGCCATTCAAGATCCAGTGGGTATTCCCCCCTTCGCGCCAACCATTAGCTTGAATGGTGTGGACTTCCAGGACCCCTATGGGAGCGGCGGCATACCCAATCCCTTCCCCGAGCAATACGGACCCAGGATTCCTGGGCCCGACGCCACCTTCCCGAGCGACATCGCTATTAACTACATCCTTGACCGGGATTTCCGTCTCCCGCAGGTGCTGGTCTGGAACCTCACCTTGGAACGTCAGATCGGTGCAAGCTGGGTGGTTCGGGCCGCCTATGTCGGCAACAAAGGCACCTATCTTTATGGAACTAACGACCAGGAGTCCGGGATGCAGGCGGTTAACCCTGCTATTTACATTCCCGGACAATCCACGGTTGACAACACACAGCAGCGAAGGATTTACGCTGATTTTGCGTTCATCAACATGATCACATCGGGAATCAACTCCAATTACAATGCCTTGCAACTGAACGTGGAGAAGCACTTGACCCACGGACTGTCCTTGCTGACCAACTACACCTGGGCCAAGCAGCTCAACGATTTCGCGCCCATCGGGGCTTGGAATTCAAACACTAACCCCTTTAACCGGCACTTCGATTACGGCCGGTCCGACGATGATCTTTCCGGCGTCTTCAAATTCTCAGGGATCTACCAATTCCCGCACACGAGTATGGGCGGAGTGGCCGAGAAGCTCCTGAATGGCTGGCAGCTCAACTCCATCCTGATTTGGCAAGGAGGTTTCCCCTTCCCCATCTTCAGCGGCTACGACAATTCCTTCAGTGGGATAGGAGCAGACCGGGCGGATTTCTCCGGTACCGACCTTCATGCTGCCCAGCTCAGCTCCGGCCGATCGCACGGTCAACAAATCAACGAATGGTTCGATACCTCCTTGTTCGGTCCCAATGCCATCGGGACGTTTGGCAATACGGGAAAGAACATTCTTCGGGGGCCCAAATTGTTCAACACGGACTTGGGCCTGCTCAAGGACACAAAGATCACCGAGCGAACGAAGCTCCAATTTCGTGCCGAATTTTTCAACGCGTTCAACAATGTCAATTTCGACATGCCGGACCACACCGTTACCGATGATGCGTTCGGCCAAATTACTGGAGCCAGAGATCCGAGAATCATGCAATTTGCTCTGAAGCTCGAATTCTGAACCGACTGGTTCCCCAGCTTTGCAGGCTGGAGGTGCGGTTCCCACAACAACTTGCGGCAGCAGCCTTCGACAGCAAGAGTGCGGCAGGATGGTTCCAGGAGAAGGAATGATTGCGTGAAAGCTGCTCCGGCTGGTTGGACTGCGCTTGCTACTGTTTGTGGCGTCTGCCGAGCTGGGACAAGGGACGCACCAGGCGACCGTGGATCGCCGCCTAAAAGCCTATCGCGCGTCCGTTCCTGCCAGCGACATTCAAGACTATCTTGGGCCGTTCGATCACCGAAGGGCGGAATTCCTCCCTCTTGTGGGCAACAAGAAGCTTCGCAAGCTTCTCGCTCCACGCGAGGCGGGGGATGGTCCAGCCCTATGGCAGGCTTGAAGTCTCGCGCTTTTATTCCCTTAGAGGACCAGTGAAACCTCGATTTTCCATGGCATTGCTGATTCCGTATGTCTGCGTCTTACCATTTGCGGCCGCGCAGACGACTCGGGAGTCTGTGGAACATATCCTCGCGCGAGAGATTCAGCCCACATTGGTAACCGCATTTCAGATGCAGAAATTTCTGATGAAGCGCATTCCCAGGCTGCCTGCTCCAACGACGGCCAGTGATTGGATCGCCGAAGAAGCACGTCTTCGGGAACATTTCCTGGACGGCGTTGCGTTTCACGGATGGCCCAAAGACTATGTGATCTCGCCTCCCCATTTCGAAGACAGGGGGCTGGTTCCGACAGGCAAAGGATATCACCTGCGCAAACTCCGCTATGAAATCGTGCCCGGCTTTTGGTTGACGGCCCTCCTTTATGAACCTGAGCACATTCGTGGAAAGATTCCCGCTATTCTGAACCTCAACGGGCATTTCCCCGAAGGAAAAGCCGCGGAGTTCGTACAGAAGCGCTGCATTAACTTCGCCAAGCGAGGTATTCTGGCGCTGGTCCTTGAATGGTTTGGTTTCGGGGAGCTCTCTAAGTCAGAATATGCGCATGATTACGGTGCACACCTTGACCTGGTCGGTGCGAATGCCTTGGGACTGTTTTACCTGGCAATGCGGAGAGGGCTCGATTACCTGGCGACCCTTCCTGAAGTTGACTCGGATCGCCTGGGGGTCACGGGGCTGTCAGGCGGCGGCTGGCAGACCATTGTTTTGGCGGCACTCGATCCCCGCGTGGAGGTGGCAGTAGAAGTCGCTGGCTTTGAAGCACTGCAATCGGCCATCACCCATCCACGCAACGGAGATGAAGTTGAGCTAGATGCCACCGACCTGTGTGAAGGCAAGGATTTCCCCTACTTGGTGGCCATGCGAGCTCCGCGTCCCACCCTCCTGATCCATAATGCAACAGATGAATGCTGCTATCGATCAGTAATTGTGAAGCCTCAAATCTACGATGAAATCAAACCGTTCTTCCAGTTGTTCGGAAATGCCAATGCGCTCGCCTGGTACGAAAACCTTGTGCCGGGAACCCATAACTACCAACTCGATAACCGCCAACACGCCTACGAGTTTTTTGCACGCTACTTCAATCTGCCGATCGCCAAGCAAGAGATACCGAGCAACCGGGAGTTCAGGAGCCTGGACGAGCTGAAAGTGGGTCTGCCGCAGAACAACTTGACCGTCCTTGGCCTCGCCCGGAAGTTCGCAAGTGCAATTTCGCGCCCGCCAATCCCTGAGGAGGCCAATGCTTACTCGCAATTGAACCGCAGGGAGAGAACCAATCTCGAATCGGTGGTTCGGTACGAGCCCGTTGCTGTGGAAGACGCCTGGCGAATGTGGAACACCAATGGGATGGGCGTGGAAAGTCTCTCGTACCGCTTTGATTTCGATAATGGACTGAGTGCAACCGGAGTTTGGTTAAAGGCTGTAACTGTTCCGGGAGCCGTCCCGGCAACCATCGTGCTGAACGATGCAGGCCGAAAGGCCACAGGTATTGCCGTGTGCGAGCGAATCAAGCGTGGCGAGCAGGTTCTCGCCCTGGACGTGATATTTAACGGCGAGATGCGCCCTCAAAGGCCGGATCCGACTGATTATGAACTGCTGGTAGCTACAACTGGGGCGCGCCCGCTGGGTCTTGAAGTTGCCCAGCTTGTCGGGGCGGCGGAGTGGTTAAAGCACGTCTCAGGAAACAAACAGGTGCGCCTCGAAACGAGAGGTCCTCGGAGCCAAATCGTCGCCCTCGCGGCGGCTGCGATTGAGCCCTTTCTGTTTTCAGAGGTCGCAACATACGGCGGGATGAAAAGTCTGGACTACCTGCTCGCTGCGCCGGTTCCCTTTCGCCAAGCGCCCGAACTCTTCTGCCTCGATTTTTACAGGTATTTTGACTTGGGTCGCCTCATAGCGATGGCCAAACCGACGAAGGTCAGCCAGAATACGGATGGAGGCTTGGCAGTTCCGTCAAAGTAACCCGCGGCTTCAAAGGCCCCGTGGTTGGCACGGAGGCTCTTACAGTACCCACCTCCTGAGAACGTTGACAGATGGGGCGCCTTTGAAGCTTGGGACTCACCTACCGAGCAAGAGTGCTATCCTCGCCTACACCTGGTGGCTCGGCCGGCAACGTCAAAATACCTCAGGAGCCAAATCCCCGCATCACCCCAATGCGCCAACGGGCTTGATTTACGGTGGCGATCACCTCGACTCCGGCTGCCCGAAGAAACGCTACGATGGCAATCTGTGCAACTTCGCGCCGCGCGTAGGATTTGCTCATCGGTTAACTTCCGACGGGAACACCAGCTTACGCGGCGACACCGGCCTCCACTGCCCGCCGGTGCGCACCAGCTTGATTTGCATGCATTGCGATCCGCCGTTCGTTCCCATCTTCTCCTTCAACGACGCCTCTTTAGATGAGGCTCGCGGCTGGAGCCCTACCCGCGCGCGTCTTTGCTGACAACTTCATCCTGCGTTAGACAGGGCAGCTTATCTGTACTTATCGCCGGGGGACTTTTTGTCCCTTGACGTAACACGTGAGCAGGAGCAGCATGCCAAGCGGAAACTGATCTGTCAGCTAAATCCATTGTCGTTCGGGAAGCGGAAGAGGGAACTTGGGGCAAAGGAGGCGCCATGCCGAAAAAGAGCGACATTTCCCGAAGGGAGTTCCTGGGTACGACAGCAGCCGCCATGGCTGTGGCCGGGGGAATGAAACCGCAGACACCTATTTCTGCTGCGGCAGAGAGCGCGGCGCCTGCTGTGCGCCCCTCGCCTGCGTCGATCCTCGTCCTTTACCTTGCCAAGCCCGTTCCCACGTGGCCGCGCCCCGACTTTAAACCTCAAGATGACATCCAACGCATCCGGCCTGTGCTGGAAGCTTTCGAAGCCAGACCCGAGCTCGCGGTGAAATTCCTGGGCCACGAGCTATTACGTGTGCCTGACGATCTCTCGCGGGTTCAGGGGGCAATCCAGGAAGCTGACGGCCTGCTCGTCTTCAACCTGACTTCCACAGTCATGAATCTGATTGGCCCGCTGAGCGAATCCGGCTCGCCACTCGTGCTGTTTTCGCAGCCTTACAGCGGCCACGACTGGTCTGAGTGGTCGAACCTGCTTTCCAGGGGCCGGCGCGTGGAAGTCGTGGCCTCGAGCGATTTCGGCGATCTTGAGACGCCTTTGCGCGTGCTGGCGGCTAGGTGTCACCTCCGCCAGAGTCGGGTCGTGTGCATTCAACCCGAAGCTCAGCCCACGGCCTCGAGCGCCGCCTTGGAGAGAAAATTCGGCGCCACCATTCGGTTCGTGCCCTATTCCCGCTTGCAGATTCTTTATGACTCCGCCGACCGCCAAGCAGCGCAGCGCGATGCAACGGTTTTCATGAATGCCGCCCTGAAGGTTGTGGAACCGAAGCCTGCCGAAGTCGCCGACGCGTTCCGTCTTTACCACGCCATCGAGACCCTGCTGGAAGAAGAACAAGCCAATGCCATTACGATCGACTGCCTCGGGGGATTCCGCCGGGGAGATTTACCCGCTTATCCGTGCGTCGCGTGGTCCCAGTTGAACGATCGCGGTCTTTACGGGGTTTGTGAGGGTGATCTGCAGAGTAGCTTCACGCAGATGCTTTTCACCTACTACTCCGGAAAGCCCGGCTTCGTGAGTGACCCGGTCATCGATACGAAGACCAACACGGTGATTCACGCGCATTGCGTCTGCGCTACACGGCTGGACGGCTGGCACCGCCCTCCCGCACCCTACATCGTGCGTTCACACATGGAGGACAACAAGGGCGTCTCGATGCAGGTGAACTGGCGCGTAGGCCAAGATGTAACGGTGGCCAAGCTAGCGGACGCCGAAACCTTGCTGGTCTCAACGGGGAAGGTTTGCGCGACGCCGGATTTACCTCGCGGCTGTCGAACCAAGGTCGCCACGCAAGTGCGGGACGCCTCCCGGATGCTCATGAACTACTCCGGTGACTTGCACCGCGTCTTGTTCTACGGCGACCATCTGCGCGCGGCGCATCAGATGGGCCACCTGCTGGGCCTCAAGGTGATCGAAGAGGTATGACCAGGCCATTGGCTCTCCCCAGCGAGGGAAAGGTAGGTTCGGGTCTCCTCCAACGTTTCTGTGCCCGAACCTCTGTTGTTGATGTTAGAAAGGCCAAGAACGAGATTCTGGGTAATGAGCCGTGCGCGTCGCCTGACCCGGATAGCCACAACCCGGCCTTAGTTCAGGGAAAGAATTGGGCGCGCTTGCCCAGAGCTGTCCTGCAAGGGAGTGTTCTGCCCATGAAAAAAATGAATCGCCGTAGATTATTGAAGAGCTCCTTGGGAATTTCTGGCGCGGTGCTGGCGGGGCTGAGTTACGAGGATCGGGCGCTTATGGCACAACTGGTGGACCGGTCGGAGTACGGAAAAGTAAAGGAGCCGGTCAAGGGACTGCAGCGTGGGAAACTAGGTCCGCATACCATTTCCAGGCTCATCATTGGCGGCAATTTGATTTCCGGCTCTGCCCACGCTGGTGAGTTGCTCTATCAATCCGCCTTCATGACCCACTATTTCACAACCGAGAAGATTCTTGAAACCTGGACGCTCGCCGAGCAGAACGGAATCAATACGACGTTGATGCGGGCGGATCCACACATCATCGAGCACTATCGAAAATTCACCCGGGAGCGCGGTGGCAAGCTCCAATGGATTGCCCAGTCCGCCCCCGAACAGGGTGACCCGGTGGAGAACGCTAAGCGTGCGCGCGACAACGGCGCCATTGCGGTCTATCTGCATGGCGGTGTGTCCGACAACTTTGTCAAGCAGGGAAAAGTCGAAGAAATCGGCCGGGTCATCGCCGGCATTCGCGGGGCCGGCCTGACCGCCGGCATCGGCGCGCACCTCCTGGCGACGGTGCAAGCCTGTGAACAGGCCAAACTCGATCCGGACTTCTACATGTTTACGGTCAATCGGGTGAACTACTATGCCAGCCCCGCCGGAGAAGTGGAGGACTTCATGAAAACCCTCCAGAAGCCTTGGATCGGCTTCAAAGTTTTGGGGGCCGGAAGGGACAAGCCACCGGAGGGCTTCCTGCATGCCTTCGAGAGGGGGGCCGACTTCATCGCGGTCGGGATGTTCGATTGGCAGGTGCGCGACGACACGGCACATGTCCAGGCCATGCTCGCCAAGGGCATCAAGCGGGACCGCGCTTGGGCCTAAGAGAAGTGCAAAATCACAGCGGTGCGGTTCCCACGGTCAGCGGCGAGGGCAAGTCTCAGGGATGGAAGTGAGGTAGGATGATGCGGCGAGAAGCCGTGCGATTGCGGAGGTTGTTATCGGTGGCCTGCCTCTGTCCCTTGCTGGTAGCGCCGTCTTCCGCATTTGGGCAAACGAAGCAGCAGACCGCTGTGTATGATCGCCTCAAAGCTTATCTCGACTCGATCCCCGCCATCGACATACATGACCATCTTCGGCCGTTCGATCAGTTGTCTGGGTACGTGCAGACCGAGCGCGGCTACGGGATGAATCTTTTCGGCCTTTGGAATACCGGCTATTACCAGTGGATCAGCCCACTCCCTGCGTGGAAGCCGGGCGAAAAATTCAGCGAGTGGTGGACCCAGGCCAAGCACAACTTCGATAATACGCGCGCAGCGAACTTCTATCGCTACATGCTTCCCGCGTTCCAAGACCTTTATGGTGTGGACTTCGACCACATTACCGATGAGCAAGCTCAGGACCTCGACCGGCGCGTCTTTGAAAATTATCGAAGCGTTGAATGGGTCAATGACGTGGTCGAGCGGCGGTCCAAAATCGAGCTCATGCTCATTGATCCCTATTGGGCAAAGCTGGACTTCCGAGCCTTTTATCGATTTGGAGTGCTGGTCTTTAACGTCAGCTCACTTCGGCGCGGTTTTCACCGGTCGGAATTCGAGAATCCTTTCGATAATCCCTACCGTCTTGCCGACGAGTGGCACTTTGAGGTCAAGTCGCTGGATGACTACGTGACCTTGCTCGACCGGCTCTGCCGTGAGGCCAAGGCGGCGGGAGCCGTGGGATTGATCGATGATGATACCGCCTACGACCGAACCTTGCAGTTCGACCGGGTGCCCAAGGAGGCCGCCGCTCAGGTCTTCGGGCGGCCTCGCGCGGAACTGACGGCACACGAGATCAAGGCCTTCGAGGACTTCGTCATGTGGCACTTGGCCGGGCTCAGCGCCAAGTACGATATGCCCTTCCAGATCCACACCGGCGATGCCCGCATGCAAGGTTCGAACCCCCTGCTGTTGGTGGACATGCTCGCCGCCAATCCGCAGACCAAATTTGTTCTCATGCACGGCGGCTTCCCTTGGGTCGGTGAAACAGGGGCGATCGCCATGGCGGCCATGAGCCACGCGGCCAATGTGTGGATCGATTCCTGCTGGCTGCCCACCCTCAGCTTCACAATGGCCAAGCGGGCCTACCACGAATGGCTGGAAATCGTGCCTTCGAACCGCATCCTGTGGGGCTCTGATCTGCATCATGCGGAAGGAATCTACGGGGCGACGGAGTTCACCCGTCGTTGTTTGGCCGAAGTGCTGGCCGAGAAGATTCTCCACGGCGATTTGACCGAGGAGGAGGCGCGACACATCGGCAGGCAGATCCTGCGGGGGAATGCCCTGGATTTGTACCCACAACTCCAGGCAAAGCTCGGGAAAACCAGTTACCCGCCGGCATCTCCTGCTATCCATCACTAGCCCGTCGCGGGTCCGGCGAGTTCAACCAAAGGACATGAGAGCGAGAAGACGCCCCCGGATGACATTCCTCGCTTGTTGCTTGGGAATTGCATGCACCGGAGGATTGGCCCAGCAACCTGCCAAGGATCTCGTGTCGAAAGCCAACAGCGAAGGCCTCCTTCTCATCCACCAGGGAAAACTCCATGAGGCCGGGGAGAAATTTCACGGGGTTTTGAAGATTGATCCGGAAAACCTTGACGCGCTGAGCGGCCTGGGTGTGGTTTCCAGCAAGCAAGGAGATTATGCCAGCGCGGTCTTGCTCTTCGAACACGCCCTGAGGCTGGCTCCCAATGATGCCCGCAATCACACCAACTTGGCGCTCGCGCTGCGTAGCGAAGGCCGTCTAAATGAGGCCATCGCGGAACTCGAGAAAGCTTCCGCCCTCGCGCGGCAGGACGCAGTGGTCCATCGTAACCTCGGCGTCGCCTTCATGGACGCTGGGGAAAATCCCAAGGCTGAGGAGGCGTTGCGCAAGTCGGAGCGGTTGGACCCGCACAACGCGGCAACCCACCAGGCGTTGGCGCGCCTCTTCACGCGACAACAACGCAGTCAAGAGGCCTTCGAGGAGTACCACGCTGCGGTGCGCCTGCGCCCTCGCCAGTCCGACTTGCGCTTCGAGTTGGCAAGATTGTATCAGGCCAACGGTGAGTTTACTCGAGCGTCGGAAGAGTTCCAGGTTGCGATCCAACTCGAGCCGAATAACTCCACCTACCACCAGGCACTTGGGAATATCGAATTCAAGCTTGGGAATTTGTCGGCTGCGGAGACGGAGCTCCGTCGAGCCGTCGAACTCCAGCCGCTCTCTGGAGAAACCCGCCGCGACTTGGCCGTCGTTTTGCGTCAGAAGAGGAAGCTGCCGGAATGCCTTCAGCAATTGCGGGTGGCAGCGCGGTTGCTCCCCAACGACAGTTCCGTGCGTTTCATGCTGGGACAGGTACTCCAGAAGTCCGGACAGAGAGAAGACGCGGCCAAAGCTCTCGGCTCTGCCCAGGAATTGAGCCGAAGGCAGAAAGACCACACCTTGGCTAAAGCCCGCCTCATTGAAGGGGCCAAACTATTGGAACGCGGTCAGGTGGCCGAAGCGGGTGCGAAATTCCAGGAAGCCTTGCGCTTGAATCCCGACGATCTCCTCGCCCACTATGATTACGGCGTGGCGCTTCTTCTCGACAACCATCTGGACGACGCGATTGAGCATTTTCACATCGTTCTGGCGGCAAAACCCGACGACCCCGACGCTAACTATTATGTTGGGCGCGCCTTCCTGGCCAAGGACCAGCCGGCAGAAGCGGTAACGTACTTGAAGGAGGCGGTGAAAGCGAAACCCGATGATGCGCACGCGCATAACGCCTTGGCCGTGGCACTCACGGGGATGAAAGAATTTTCCGAGGCCCTTGCAGCGCTCCACACGGCTCGCCGACTGGCGCCGGATAACCCCTTGTTCAGTCAAAACCTCAGTTGCCTGGAGAAGCATCTGGAAGGCTGCACCCTCCAGGATGAAAGCGGAGTGCGGTGAAGCTCAAGCGAGGTCGCCTAACCGGAGGAAAGTATGCGTCGTCTGCAGTGTTCAACCCTCGTGATCCTCTTGACGGTCAGTCAGGCAAACTCGCAGAGTTCACCTGAGCAGGTTCAACCGATCTTGAACCAAGGGGTCCAATCACCCGAGGTTGCAGCGCATCTGCTGCGCCAGTACGTCCTGCGACATGTTCCCACCCTTCCAAACCCACGGAGCGGGGAACAGTGGGCGTCCGAAGCCACCCGAATCCGCCGACACCTCCTGGACGATGTAGTGTTTCACGGTTGGCCGAGAGAATGGGTGAACTCGTCGCCTCGGTTTGAAGATATGGGCGTGATGGAATCAGGCAAGGGATATCGGATGCGGAAGCTGCGGTACGAAATCGTCCCCGGGTTCGAGTCCACAGCCATCCTTTACGAGCCCGAGGATCTCACGGGCAAGGTTCCGGGAATCTTAAATCTGAATGGGCACGTTGGCCCTGAAGGAAAGGCGGTCGAATACAAACAAAAGCGCTGCATCAATTTCGCCAAAAGGGGCATGCTCGCTTTGAACCTGGAATGGCTCAATATGGGAGAGCTCGCTCAAACCGAAAACGAGCATGATTACGCCGCCCATCTTGACCTGGTGGGAATGAACGGGGTTGGTCTGTTTTACCTCGCCATGCGCCGGGGACTTGACTACCTATGCGACCATCCGAATGTTGATCGTCAGCGGCTGGCCGTTACGGGTCTCTCGGGTGGTGGATGGCAAACGATCATGCTGAGCTCCCTCGACGAGAGAGTCGCGGTAGGTATCCCTGTCGCCGGATTCGCATCCCTCACTTCCAGCGCCGAGCATCCGGAGGAAATAGGTGACGACATCGAGCAGAACGCCACCGACCTCCGCGACGGTCAGGACTATACCTACCTCGTCGCCATGCGAGCTCCCCGACCCACCCTGCTGATTTACAACGCTGAAGACGATTGCTGTTTTCGGGCCCCTCTTGTGAAGCCCTATGTTTATGATGATATAAAGCCGTTTTTCCGACTCTTTGGGAAAGAAGACGCGCTGGCGTGGCACGAGAACCTCGACCCGTCAACCCATAACTACCAGGTGGACAACCGCCAGGCGGCTTACCGCTTCCTCAACATGTACTTCCACCTCACGGGACCGGATGACGAGATTGCGGTGGACTCCGAAATTAAGAGTTACAACGAGCTAGTGGTCGGCTTGCCCAAGGATAATCTGACCATTCTCGGGCTGGCGAGACGTTTCGCAAGCAGCATCCAGCGTCCGTCCATACCTTCAGGAGACGCCGAAAAAGCGAGCTGGATTGCTACCGAGCGAGCTAGGTTCAAGCAGCTGGTTCGCTACAAGCCTGTCACGGTGAAACACGCCTGGGCGTTTACGAACACCAAGCACAAAGGTGTGGAGACCCGCTCCTACCGCTTTGAACTCAACGATGGCTTGAGCGCCACCGGAGTGTGGCTTAAAGCCATCGGCATCCCCGATAACGCTCCTATCACTGTGGTGCTGAACGACAAAGGGAAACAGGGAGCAGCCAACCAAGTCTGTGACCGGGTAAATCGAGGAGAGCAGGTGCTAGCCCTTGACTTGCTGTTCTTCGGTGACGCATCCTCCGCGAAGCCGAGTCCGCCTTATTACACGCAACTCCTCGGGGCAATCGGCGGCCGGCCTCTCAGTATGGAGGCTGCTCAACTTGTCGCGATAACGCGGTGGCTCCAAGGCCTCTCGCATGCCGCCCGTATCCGTGTTGAGACTGCGGGGATCCGCAGCCAAGCTGTAGCGCTCACGGCTTGTGACCTCGAGCCAACCTTGTTTACGGAATTGATAACTCATGGCGGGATGAGATCTTTGGGTTTTGTTCTCGACAAACCCGTGACCTACGACGACGCTCCCGATCTTTTCTGCTTGGACCTTTATAAAGATCTTGATGTCGATGGGCTCGTCGCGTTAGCCGAACCGACGATAGTGACACAATCTGATCTTATGCCATCCCCCTCAGAATAGAACGCCCGTGTGTCGCCGAAAAGGGAGGTGCTGCAAGTGGGACAGAAGAGGCAGGACGGTAGGTGGTGTGCTAGTGGGGTTGAGCTGGTCAGGTAGTTTTCAGTCCGCGGGTTAAGTTGGTGAACAGAACTCTGAGCTTTCAGCACCTATGGGACTGGCCTGGCTTTTGATTAAGCTATCCTCGTGTCGCTCTCTAAGGGGGCAGCGAGATGAAAATGCGTATCCGTTTCACCATCCCTGTGGCTTTAGTCTGCATGCTCCTGGCGCATGGGTCTCAGCCCAAGTCCAACCGCATTGGCCCCCCGGACATCTATCCTGACCCTGTGAGGACTCCGGGAGCAGCGAACCCGCAGGTCACCCAGGAAAACATCAAGGACAACATCTGCAGCCGCCAATGGAGCACGAAGCAAATCCGGCCCCCGGCGGAATATACGAGCAAGCTGAAGAGAAAACAGCTTCGGGAATACGGGACACCGTGCACCAGACGAGGGCGGAGCTTGTCAACCCAAGCACGGGGAAGGTCGATACGACCCGCTGCGTGGCGCATTCCGACAACCCGGCCTGCTACGAGGAAGACCATCTTATTTCCCTCGAAGACGGCGGAAATCCGACAGACCCGAGGAACCTGTGGCCCGAGGCGTACAACACTCGGGTCGGCGGGACAATCATGGGGGCGCACCAGAAAGATGTCGTCGAGGGCTTCATCCACGACGAGATTTGCTACGACATTCCCAATTCCAGGAAGAACTCAAACGTGCCGGCAACCACGTCGGTCACGCTGAACAGAGGGCAGGAGATTCTCGCTGGCGACTGGTATGCCTGCTATGTCTCGATAAAGAAGGGAGTGCCGTGCAAGTAGGCTTTGCGCTGGTGTCCTCATTTGACTTCAGACTAAGTGAAACTTCCGTCGCCTGGGGCGAGGAGGCCGGAATATTGGAACAACTCTTTCCAGTGAGGTAGGAGGGGCGGGAGTTCCCATTGCCGGTTGCATTTTCTACAAACGTAGCAATAGTTCTTCTCTAGCAGCTTAACCCCCAGGGGACCGCCGCAGAATTCACACACTAAGCTTGGTAGGTGATGCGGACCGACGTAGCCAGGCTTTCCGCATTTCAAGCAGTTTCGAGTAACAAATCCTCCTTCCCTGCTTCGTACTAAGAGTGCTTTTGTCTTGTGGCAATCCGACAAGCCGTTGCTATAGATAAAACGCAATGTCTTCATCGTAGCCTCTGCGCACCGAATTTGATTGGCCTGAAATTAGGATAGTGTACACCGAACGTGGCGCATGGTAACGCAGTGACGACCGGGATACAATGCCGGGGAAGGAAGTCCAAGGAGGTGCAACCGGATAGGTATTGGAGGGGATAACTGCCTTGTCTTGCTCGCAGGTGTAATTGAACCAACCCCGGTCATCCAGTCTGGGAAGTGCCGTGATAGGATGGCTGCATCAGGAGACAGTTCCGTGCAAGAAACACCTGAATGGTCGTGGACATGCCCAGAGTGTCATCGTACCATCAGAGTTTACGATGACCCCGCCAACAAAAAACCGTACTGTGACTGTGTCAGCACGGGATTCAAGGCTTCGCTCGCAGCCCACAACAGGGTGTCCCCTTTTATTGGCATCGAGAGTGTAGATAACCTTGAAAATCCAGAAAACTATCCGCAAGAAGACTCAGAGGAGATTGAAGAGCTTTGGGGTCCGTGGGAGGCATGCGGCGTCTGCGTCTTCGGCAAGTTAGCAAACGTCGATGGCGACCAAATCCTGCGAGAACTCCCCGGAGCGGGTGAAGGCAGAATCACCGTATCCCAATGGGAAGATTGGCTTAGGAGCAGAGGCTTCGAGGTTAGAAGATACCAGTCGGATGAGAAGCCTCCACTACCTTGCGCCCATCTAGTCCAGGGAGGAGGGCGATTCTTCCACTGGATATATCAGGACGAGAAGGGCATTCTCGACCCCGACCCGACGTTTCAATGCATGCCCCCCAACCACCCGAGCATGCTTGATTTCTCAGCGTATGGGGGAAGAGTGCTCTCGATTTTCGTCAAGTGCGATGATGCGTCAGGGTTCAGAGGAGAGAGGCTTCTGAATGGCGACCAATCCCATGATTATTCCACCGAATGAACGCTATCCACGTTTGAAGGAGTTCCTGTTTCGGTATGCTTATCAGGTCGCCCAAATCCGAAAAGCATACCCCGTCCCTGCACAACAGCCGTCACTGTCATTTTTCATTCTGTCCCTGCCGTGGCTTGTAGAAGGGAATCTGCTGACCAAAGAGCAGCGCCAGAACGTAGAGCAGCACAAGAAAGAAGTATTGGGAGGGGTTTTGACGGCGAGGCTGTGAAGCGTGAGGTGGAGGACGTACTGCGGGATGATAAGCACGATGGCTGCTCTTGACCTAACTGTCGCTGAGGCGCTACGGCACGATTCCAGGGTAGACTGAGTATTTGAGAAATTGCAGGATGCGTCTGGCGGGAGCGCTTAAACGGCCTAGGTCATGGTTCATTGACTGTAGCCATTTGACCACCTGAAATTCCACTTTCATCATTTTCTTGAGATTTCTTATCCCCGCTAAATCAGCAACATGCAGCGACAGCCCAAGGCGGCGGAATTTAGCCTTTTGAACCAGGGCCCAAATGCCGCAAGAAGGCAGGGATCAGTTCGCCTGACACGTGCTGGCGTGGTCATTGCAGGGCGTCTTCAGCCACAGCGGTTCCCTGAGCATTCCCGGCTGGCCGCTGACTTCACGGGTGAGGGAGGGTCCGTTGCTAAACGCAAGGCAGCTACTCGCTACTGATGCCAAGACCGATGGGAGTCTGGCCCGCTTTCAAAGTGCAGCCGTCCTATTTTCCGGGAAGCTTGTTTCACAGGCACAATCCGGCTTGGGTGGTCGGAAGGGCTGTTCTTCCTTGTGGCCATGTATGCCAGTCGGTTCCGCAACTGCGTATGTGAGGAACGGAATCGCACTGGAGGCGCACGTAAGAAATGGGGAGCCGAAGGGCGAGGGCGACTGGGCGAGGCGGCATCCGAATGGTGGCAACCGGAAGCCCGCGTGGCGACATCATAGGCCGTGGCCGATGCCGAGTCAACGTTTGGGATTGGAAAGCAAGCGCGGACCCGCTGAGTAGGTTCGCGGTTCTTCCAGAGGTCTCACCAAAAAGCCGCAGCCCTTGGAGAGCAGGTGTTCACTACCCGCTGCCTGGGGCTTGCGGCAGGCCGATCCGGCGACAGAGGTCAGCAAAGCGCGGGTCATCGCGCAGGCTCTCGAACGGTGGGAAGCGGAGCCGCACCAGCCAGGGGTTGTGTCGCTCATAAGCCTTCTCAAGGAGTTCGAACGCCTCATCTTTCTCGCCCAGGGTCGCATGGAGGCCGCCCACAAAGACTTCGGAGGCAACATCCTGCTTCGGCTGCCTTTTCAGCTCTTCCAAGATATTCACCGCCTCGTCCAGTCGCCCAGCCTTCGCCAGCACTGCCCCCAAAGTCACTTTACTTAGCGACGCACCCCCAGAAAGACGTATTGCCTCTTCACATTCGCGGATGGCCTCTTCGTGCATCCCCTTCTCGGAATAAGCCCTAGCAAGCACCGCGTGCGCAACAACGAGATTTGGATCAAGTTCGAGCGTCTTTTGAAGCTGTTCCAATGCGCGATCGTAGTCACGGACGAAGCAGAACACCAGCCCCAGTGTTTGGCTGAAATTTGCCGAGAGAGGATCGAGTTCGACGCTGCGCTGCGCTTCGGCAAGACCTTCCTGGTGCCGCCCCATAAAGAGCAACCAAAGGCCGTACCAGAAGTGAGCCCATGCGTAGTTGGGGTTGAGCTCGAGCGCCCGCTCAAGCGAGCGCTCGCCGGCGGACCAGTCCCACTCATAAAAAAACTCTACCGCCCCCAGCGCCGTATGCGCCTCGGCAAGACTCTCATCAATCTCCAAAGCTCTCAGTGCCGCCGCTTTGGCTTTGGGAGCGGCCTCCGTAGGTGGGAGCGAACCGAACATACCGAGAAAAGCGTACGTGGAGGCTATCCACGCGTAAGCCGCGGCATACCCAGGGTCCGCTTCGATCGCCTGCCTCGCAAGCGCAATCCCTTGCCTAAGCCCCTCCGGCGTCCATTTGTTGGCGAAGTACTGGGCCTTCAGGAAGAGTTGGTAAGCCTCGCGGTTCAGCGTCGGTTGCTTGGTGAGGTGCCTTTTCTCCTCCGGAGTCAATCGCAGCCGAAGCTTTTCCGAAATCTGGCCTGCCACTTCCGCCTGCACCTCGAAGATATCGTCGAGCTTCCGGTTGTAGCGCTCGCCCCAGAGCTGGGACTCCTGGACCACATCCATCAACTCCGCGCTGACGATGAGGGCTTCGCCCCGCTGGACGACTCTCCCCGTCAGCACGGCGCGGACGTTCAGCTCGCGCCCCACGCCCTGCGCGTCCGCCTCCCGGCCCTTGTACCGAAATGCCGTGTTGCGGGGCAGCACGCGCAATTTCGGGAGCTGCGCGAGGCTGTTCATAATGGCCTCGGTGATCCCGTCACTCAGATATTCCATCTCGGGATCGCCGCTAGCGTTGACGAACGGCAAAACAAGGAGAGAATCGATGGTCCTGGAAGGCCTCCGCTGCGAGGGGACCTTCGGAGACCTGGTTTCGTCACCCTGGCGGTCGAACGTCGCCGCGCCAGCCAGTGAGCGCCCTGAATCCGTGTCGCGCTTCAGGCGCTTCAGGTCGGTGCGGATGTCACTGGCGTTCTGGTACCGCAGGTTGCGGTCTTTCTCCAGCGCCTTGTTGATGATTTCTTCCAGCCTCGCCGGGAGCTCAAGATTCAATTGCACTGGCGAAGTCGGCGCTTCGCCAAGAATCGCGTGAAAGATAAGGGCAGAAGTCGTGCCGGAGAAGGCCTGTTTGGCGGTGGCCATCTCGTAGAGCACCGCGCCAAAGCTGAACAGGTCCGTGCGTGAGTCCAATTCCTCGCCCCGCGCTTGCTCCGGCGACATGTAAGCTACCGTCCCCAAGGCCACTCCCGGGCTGGTGAGATGCTCGGGCTCGACCGTTGCGGTGGGCAGCGCGGAGGCTCCCACCGCTTCCGCCGCCCGCCTGGGCTTTGGTGCCAGCTTGGCCAAACCAAAGTCGAGAATCTTCGCCTGCCCACGCTGGGTCACGAAAATGTTCGCGGGCTTGATGTCGCGATGGATGATCTCCTTCGCGTGGGCCGCGTCGAGCGCATCGGCAATCTGAATCGCCAGGTCCAGCACTTCATCCGTCTTGAGCGGCTCCCTGGCCAGACGCTCCTTCAGGGTCTGCCCCTCCAGACACTGCATGGCGATGAAGGGCTGGCCTTCGTGCTCGCCAATCTCGTAAATCGTGCAGATATTGGGATGGTCGAGTGCAGAGGCGGCCCGTGCTTCCCGCTTGAGACGCTCCAACGCCTGATGGTCCTTCGCCAATTGTTCGGGAAGGAACTTTAGGGCAACCGGGCGGCCTAGGCTGGTGTCCTCGGCCTTGAACACCACGCCCATGCCGCCACTGCCGAGCTTCTCGAGTATGCGATAGTGGGAAATGGTCTTGCCAATCATGCGAGGAACCAGCCGTTGGGTGCCATCTTAGGCTGCGTTTGCAGCTAAGTCAACGCGATACGAATATCGGTGCGAATCCCAGGGCGAGCGGTTCGCAGAAGTGCCGTCTGTCGCAGAACCTCTCCGACCTGGACCCACCGCGAAGTGGTCCCGGCAGCAGACCAAGATTTCGACAAGGGCCCAGTGTGCACCACGTGTGCTGGCCGCACGCAAAATGGATTGGGAATGAAAAGTTGGCTTCCCGTCAGGAATCGGCTGACTTGCCCCACTCGGCGCAAAGCTTGTATCCGGCGACGTACCCACTGAGCATAGTTTCCGAGTGCGCCGTGATCCAGGCACAATCCGCCAAAGTGACGTGGGCAACCCATATGTCCGGCCTGTCGACTTCTCAATCCGTGGCTTAGGCTGGAAAGATCAGCAAGGACGGCGTTCCCAGCCGAGTGCCGGCGGACGCCGTCGTTCCTCTAGTGGATTCAGTTCCAGTAGGCTGTTACTACTTGCCCACCATCAGAATTGAAAACGAACCCGGCACCATGGGACCACGGGCAGGGCGTCCTCCTGGTCGTGGCGGCGCGTTAGCCGGAGGTGGCCCGAACTCGGCCGTCATGGTTAGCACGTGATTCGTCTTTGTGTCGAGGGCTAGAGTCTTGGCGCCTCCCATGGTTTGCAGCGTCTGCTCTACCGCGAAGTTGGTGGGGCTGTTTTCCTTGATGAATGTCATCGAGCCGCCGCCTTCCGCGCTTATGGCTTCCATCGTGGCGGGATTGAACGCGACGGTATCCACACCCATGCCCGTCGGGAGGGTGGTAATGATGTTGCCGTTGTCGGCGTTCACAATCACCACCGTAGGTGACGGCTGGCGGTAATACGCAAAGAGGACGTGATTCTTCGCGTCAAATGCCAGTCCGCTTCCGCTGGTGCCCTTCGAGCTAACGTCGTAGTGCGCCGTAACGGTCATGTTCTTCGCGTCCACCACGGCAATGTTGGCCTTGTCCGAAATGTTCACGTAGATCGTGCCTTTGCCGTTGCTCACCGCCTGCTCCGGCGCTCCTCCCAAGTCAAGCGTCCCAACCACGGTACCTTCCTTCGCGTCGATCACCGTGGCATACGGCGGCATGTGGCTCAGCACCCACACACGCTCGTTGTACGGATCAAACAGGATCCCGTCGGGACGGCCGTCCACGTCAATGGTCTTGATCAGGACTTTCCCCATTTTTTTCGCTCCTCGGTTTGATCAGTCCGGATTTGCAGCCCCGTTCGAGTGCGGCACTCGCTTCAAAAAAGTGGTAGTGTTGCCGAAAGCCAAGAAAATCGCGGGTCTATATACGCCTCAGCCAACCTTGCCTCTTTAGAGAGCTGCTTGCAGGGCTGTATTTACGCACTTTTATAAGGTATTTTGGCAATTTGAAGCTGTCCACTTGCCAAAACAGCTAAGTTCTTAAATTAGTGGAGTTAGAACGAAACAGGTAAAAATTTTGAGGAATGTCCTGTCTTGATCACTTTCAAAGTGCTCGCGTCCCACATCGTCATCGGCTTTGTGGTGGAGAACCCGTGGTGGGTTTTGGGATCGACCGTAGCGCCCCCGGCGCTGACATTAGCAATCGCGCCGGCCGATTCAAGCGTATCCAGATTGAAGACCGTCAGTTGCCCCGTCGGACCACCGCGCGGGATATACAAACGACGGTCTTCGTCGTCCGCGAAAATATAGTCAAAACCGCCTTCGCCGCCAACTTTGGTTGTCTTTAGCACCTTATAAGGACCTGCGGTCGGGGCGTGCTGGGCCAATCCCGAGGACGCCAACATCGCGATCCCTGCCGCAAGTACAAATGCTAGGCAAAATGGTCGCATGAAATACTCCCTCCATTGGCCTGGAATTTCCATTTGGGCCCCCAAGCTGCGACCGAGTATACACTACATTCTGGACGGATTGTCGCCCACTCGGAAAGTACTCTCCAGTTGTCTGCGGAGGAATTTATTCGCTCGTCTCACTGGTAGCTGTGGCCGCTCAACTAATTCAGGCGCTGTTTGGGATTCGGCCTGAAAGTCCCCTAGCCGTCAACTGGCGTAGTGCATTGCGGCCGGCTGGATTCTGGTGTGGAAGGGCGTTTCTCAGGCCAAACCTTCCAGATTGGGCACTCCCCGAACATGTTGCTCCCGGGCGATGATATGATACGCTGCGCACACAGAACCGTCCGTGCCTGACTCGTCAAGGAGGACACCACCATGGATCTTGTGGTCGGAGCGACGGGCGTTTTGGGCGCCGAAATCGCCCAGAGGCTTGCGGCGGCGGGCAGACCCCTGGCGGCTTTGGTCAGACCAACGAGCGACGCAGCCAAACTAGAAAAGCTGAAGACCACAGGCATCACCTTGGTACACGGTGACCTGAAAGAGCAGCCTACGTTAGACGCATGCTGCCAAGGAATCAGTACTGTTATCTCGACTGCTTCCGCCACGTTTTCGCGGCAGCCCGGCGATTCCATCACGACGGTTGATCACCAGGGCCAACTCAATTTGATCGAAGCCGCGAGAGTGGCCGGCGTCCGCCGTTTCATTTTTGTCTCTTTTCCTCCGGTGCCTGAAGATTTCGCACTTCAGCGGGCGAAGCGAGCTGTGGAACAAAAGCTGAAAGACAGCGGTCTTGCTTATACCGTCCTGCAGCCTACGTTTTTCACGGAAATCTGGCTGAGCCCCGCTGTGGGCTTTGACTTCACTAACACACGGGCCCGCATCTACGGATCAGGGACTAACAAAATCAGCTGGATCTCCTACCTCGACGTCGCTGCTTTCGCCGTGGCGTCCGTGGAGAATCCTGCCGCGCAGAACGCTGTCATCAAGCTGGGCGGCCCGGATGCACTCAGCCCTCTGGAGGTGGTGAAAATCTTCGAAGAAGTTGGTGGACGACAGTTTGCCGTGGAGCACGTCCCGGAGGAGGCGCTCCGTACCCAGAAGACGCACGCGACGGACGCGTTGGAGGAAGCTTTTGCCGGTTTGATGTTGTATTACGCGAATGGCGAGGTGGTCGACATTCGCGAGGCGAACAGGATCTTCCCCTCCGTGGTCGTGAAGCTGGCAAGCGTGAGACAGTATGCGAAGCGTGTACTCGGCGTTTCCACTCAAGGGGAGTCGGCACATGCCTGAGAGCACTTATCGTACTTGTCCAAATCTTCGCTCCAGTGGAATTGGGCGGCGGCCAAGTGAGCGGCCTTGTCCTGGCACTCGGACAACCAGTCGGTCGCCCCGTCTCGTAAGGGCAGGATAGCGATTCGGCGCCACCATGCGTGACCATGTAGCAGTCGTTGCGCCGTGAGTGAAGTCGGTAAGATACTCCGCGAGGAGGTTGTGAAGGCACGAACTGCTACTCGGGCCGTCATGGTGGGGTGTCGCTAGCGTTGTCCCGAAGTAGTCGATGACGAAGCCGATAGGCTGTCTGACGACCCGCCCTACGCGACTGTCGGATCGCAGTACCGGGGATGCCCACGAACTGCTGAAGAACAGCGCCTATCTGCGAGGTACCGCTTCGAAACTGAGGGAGCGTGGCATCGTGGAAGTAGAGCAAACCTGGGGCGGCTGGGTTGGACAGTACCAAAAAGCGATCCAAGAACATCTGCCCAGGGTTCGGGAGAAAGAACGTGAACGCTGGGGCCCGCAGCGCGCGCTGATCAATGGGCCGTCTCGGGAAACGGTTGCGAACCGCATCCTTTCAGCCAGATCTGATATCTCAGCTTCCCTATCCCAGCTTCCCCATGTCGCTGATGCCACCGAACGGGGTTATAATACGGACCCAATCAGGGAGTGATTAAGCAAGCTTAACTGCGGCCGTCAATTGAAGGGAGGGTTTTACATGAAGCCGTCATCTGGACTTGGACGTCTCGCAACTGGCGTGTCTTTTCTCCTTCTCGGCGCTTTTGCTGTCGCCATAGCGGCGCCGGGCGGTTACCATCTGCTCAAGAAATACACTTTCGGTGCAGCGGAGGGTAGCACCCGGGAGTATTTCGACTATATCACCGTTGACTCTTCTGCGCGCCGCGTCTACGTGTCGCATGGCACGGAGATTAAAGTCATCGACGCCGATAACGGCACCCTCATCGGCAACATCACTGGCTTGAAACAGGATCACGGAGTTGCCGTCGCCGACGAGTTCGGCCGAGGTTTCATCAGCGACGGAGCCCAGGGGAAAGTGATCGTTTTCGAGCTCAAGACCCTGAAGGTGATCGGCGAGGCGAAAGCCGACCACGATGCCGACTGCGTGACCTATGATCCGGCCTCAAAGCGTGTCTTTGCCATGAATGGAGACCCCCACAGCTCCACGGTGATCGATGCCAAAAGTGGGACTGTGGTGGGGACCATCGAGCTGGGCGGGGCTCCTGAATTCGCCGTCGCCGACGGCAAGGGAACTGTTTACGTCAATATGGAAGACAAGAACGAGGTAGTCGCCATCGATTCCCGCGCGCTTGCCATCAAGTCGCGCTGGCCAGTTGCCCCGGCCGGAAGGCCCACGGCCCTCGCTATGGACATCAAGCACGAGCGGCTGTTCAGCGCCGGGCGCAACCCCCAGATTCTCGTGGTGATGGATGCCGACAGCGGAAAGGTTATCCAGTCGTTCCCGATCTCGGCGGGTGTGGATGCCGCCGCTTATGAGCCGGAAACGGGCCTGCTCTTCGCCTCGACCCGCGAGGGTATGCTCCATATATTCCACGAAGACTCGCCTGACAAGTTCAGCGAGGTCGAGACCGTCAAGACCGAGTTCGGGGCCAAAACCATGGGGCTCGATACCAAGACACACAACCTCTTTCTGGACACAGCAGATTTTGGTCCACCTGCGACTCCCACTGCAGACCGGCCCGGTCCGCAACGGACGGCCGTTCCGGGAACGTTCCGCGTTTTGGTTTATGGCCGGTAATGGATCGTACCATTATTTGTATACAAGAATTGACCGCCAGCCCCCACCCTGGACCAGCACCCCCCTCCTTACACTCTGCAGCGAAAGTCAGCACCGCGCCTGGCGCAGCCGGGCGGTTCTGGCCCCGGAGTGCGGGTTGCGTACATCAAGTGGACGGTGCATGCGCCTGAATCTACAGAAGCCTGGATATCATAAACCCGCGCGATTCTGTGAGACACCAAGCCCCCAACAACCAATAAGTACACACTCAAATTCCCCGCTATATTCAGCCCGAGTAATTGCCTTGAATTGGGCGCGAACTGGGTTTTTAGTAGAGACAGGTCAAGAACGACATCTCGGTCGCGGACCGGCTGTGGGTGCGGGGCGGTGATGGCTTCGGCCACCTTCCGGTGCTCAGGGCAGGCGAGAAGTTCGGCAAAATCGTGGCTGTGGTCGCCGAATTCCAGCGGAACTCCGCACTTCAAGCACATGCAAACAGACGGCTCCTTGTCCCCAGGGCGCAGTGCCGTCCCCTCACATTCCCACCAGTGACCGGCGACATCACAGAAATGCTGATGGCTCATCTGCATCCTTTGCGTTGATAGCTTCCGTCAACTTTGAACATATCTACTGCTTTCCGGTGCCCCGGCAAGTCCGGCAGTCGCCCGAGCTCTGGCAGGCATTGCAGTGGCCAGGATACCTATCCACCGGACCGATTCCGGGGTAACCGAAGCGGCCCGTGCCTTTGCACACCTGGCATTTGCCCGTCCCATTACAACTGCTGCACTGCTTCGCCATGAAAGCCTCCGCAAACGACCAAACCTCTGACACGGTCTCCTTATGCCGTCCTGGGGACCGTTAGAGATGACCGGACTAATCCAGGGGTAGCTGGAACGCTGGCTCCCGTTCCCATGCCACGGCCATCGCCTTAAGCCACTCGTGGTCCGCCTTGGTAAGGCGCTCTTTGGCTCGCACGTGAGTCATGTCGCATTGGCGAATGACCTCCTCCAGGGGCGGCTTGGGGGCGGGGTCATCAATCACACATGGCTTTATCCCCATCTTCCGCAGGAACTCGGAGTCGGTGCGGATGAGGTCCGGCAGCCAGGGTTCGTAGGAGTGCTCCATTGGTCCCTCCATGGGCATGACATACGGCCGGGAAGCGCCACCTACTCCTCGCCGGGCTTCCCCTCGGCCGCTGCCGACGAACGCTGCTCGTCATCTTCGCTGTCCGGCCAGTGCATGGTTATCTCGCGCCGGTTCGGCGTCCCGATGGCGAAAGTAGTGAGGAACCTGGACGCCGGAATCTATGAGAATCCCAGCGCCGGGCCGCCCTCCCGCAGGAGACGCTCCAGAGTCCCGTTGCCAGCACCGGCGCTCGCCCTTCCGTTCTTCCTCCCTGGCTTGCCCGGTGTTATCTGGCCGGCGGCGGCGCTGTCGCATAACCCCGTCAATCTCGCCCGGTATTTCGCCGTGAGCGCCTGCGCCTTCTCGATGGCGGTCCCGGCCTTCTTGAGCTGCCCTTCAATCTCGTCGATGTCGGCAAGCGTCCGGCGGACCTCGTCGGCGAGGGCGGCGTTCCTTTGCAAAAAGTCCGGCCCCTCGGCCCGCATCCGCTCGAACACGGGGCGCAGCACCTCAAGGTCGCGGGGGAGCCAGGCGCGGGTCGAGCGCAGCAGCCACACCCCGTCCTCCTGCCCCCATCTGCATTGCCGGTCAACATGCCTTAACTGCGATTCCTCCCGCGTCACGAGCACGGCGACGGGAAGCTTGCGCTCCCTGGCGTCCCGGACCAGCTTCCTGACGTCGGCCTCGGCGACGGTTGCCTTGTCCTTGTTGTCCACGACCATGCTGGGCTCAAGGGCATTCCCGGCGGCGTCGCTGAACGCCATCAGGTAGTCGCCGTTGCGAGGGAGCTTCTCGCCGACCCAGATGCCCGGCCACGACCGCGCCTCCTCGGCGAAGTCCAGTTCCTCCCTTTTCCCGACACGGGCCACCTTCGCCATTTCGGACTCAAGCCCCTGGTTCCGGTCGCGAAGGTTCCCTATCTCTTGGAGATAGTCTTTTCCCTGGCGGGCGAGGTCGTTCGCCTTTGCCTTCTCGCTGCTCAGGGCACCCTCAAGGTCGGCTCTCGCTCTGGCGACCTCGGCCTTCTTCTGCTCGTCCGCCAGCCTTTGGGCAGCCTCAAGCTCGGCAATTTGCTTCGTCAGGGTTGCAAGCTGCTTCTGAAGCTCCTTCTCGGCGGCCAGCCGCTCCTCCTGCCTGGCGTTGTCGAGCGTGGCGGAGGCGTTCTTTTCCAGTCCCTTCAGGCGGGCGGCAAGCTCGCTCTTCTCGGCCTGAAGCCTCTGCAAATCCGCATTGTGCTTGCCCGTGACCTCTGCGACCCGCCTAGCCAGCTCTGCGTCGAATTTCGCCCAGCGGGCCTGCTCGGCATCCTTCTCCTTCTTCAGGATGAGGCGAATGGCCTCCTCTGCGCTGAGCTGGGCAACTCGGGCGAAGTCTTTCATCCCCAGCCGCTCCAGCACTTCCGTGCGGCTGAGCTCGCCCTTGCCCAAGCAGAGCGGGCATTCGATGGCCTCGGGGAGGGCGGCTGCGGAATCTGTCATATGCGTTTGCCTCCGACAAAAGGATGTGCTTCGATACCGCTGCGTGCGAGAAACCGTCTTCCGGCATTAGGTTACCCATTCGACCGGCGCTTGCGTCATCGCTGGCTGGAGTCCGGCGACCCCGACACATTCTCCCTTCATGGAATCACGGGTGAACCGCACGACGCTGGCCCGGCTCACCCCGTACTTCTTGGAGACCTGGGTCAGCGACATCCCGGAGCGGCGGTCGCGCACCAACCCCTCGCGGTCGATGGCGAGAGGGGCGCGGCCCATAGGCAGTCCTTCCAGCCGACGCCGACGCATCCCGGCCTTAATCCGTTCGATGATGAGCGACCGTTCGAGTTCGGCGATGCAGCCGATGATGGTGACGAACATCCGCCCCATCGCGCCCGAGGTGTCGATGTTCTCGCGGGCCGAGACAAACTCAACCCCGAGGTCGTTCAGCTCGTCCACGACCGTCAGGAAATGCTTGACTGACCGGGCGACGCGGTCGAATGCTGCAACCAGGACAATCGAGAACTTGCGCCGATGGGCATCCGCCATAAGCGCATCCAAACCTCCCCGCCTGGCTTTGGAGCCGGAGACGCCGACATCCGTATACTCGTGGACAACCTCGAACCCGCGCCGTGCGGCCAGCTCGCGCAATTGGTAAAGCTGGGTCTCGATGTGCTGGTCGGGGGTGCTGACCCGTGCGTAAATCGCAGCCTTCTTCATCAGGGCGCCTCCTTCAGGCTCAAGGTTGGGTTCAGGTCAATCGAGCGCAGCTATCCGATTTCCGGCAAAATCGACCACATCATGGGGGGGTGGTTGGGAAGGATATCCCACACTCATAATATACATTGCAGAGGTGGATTTACTGAGACAAAGTGAGTCTTTCGGCCAAATAACAGCCATTACCGCAGGATTTCAGCTCCGCCATGTTGCCGGATTAGCGCACCGTTTCCCGATAGACTTTTTCCAGGGTGGTCACGCCTGCCGCTGCCTTGATGAGCCCGCTTCGGCGGAGGGTGAGCATCCCCTGCTCTATCGCCTTCCTGCGAAGCTCCATTGCCGAGGCTCCGTTCAAGATTAGGTTACGGATGTCGTCGGTGACCTCCAGGACCTCGTATAGCCCCGTGCGCCCCTTGTAGCCCTTGCCGTCGCAGGCCGGGCAGCCGGTGCCCTTGTAGACCTTCACGTAACCGGCTTCCTCCCTCGTATAGCCCGCATCCATGAGCAGCTTGCCGGTGAATTCCCCGTCCTCGACCTTGCACTTCTGGCAAATCTTCCTGACAAGCCGCTGCGCGCAGATTAGATGGACGGAGGTGGCCACCAGGAAAGGCTCGATGCCCATGTTCATCAAGCGGGAGATAGTAGATGGGGCGTCGTTCGTGTGCAGGGTTGACAGCACCATATGGCCGGTAAGTGCCGCCTTGACGGCGATTTCCGCCGTCTCAAAGTCGCGGATTTCGCCCACCAGGATGATGTTGGGGTCCTGCCGCAGGAAGGAGCGCAGCGCTTGCGCGAAGTTCAGCCCGATTTGGTCCTTCATCTGGACCTGGGTGATGCCCGGCATCTCGAACTCCACCGGGTCCTCCGCGGTCACGATGTTCGTGCCGGGCGTGTTGAGCTGGGAGACTGCGGAATAGAGCGTATTGGTCTTCCCGCTTCCCGTAGGCCCGGTTACCAGCACCATGCCAAAGGGCTTGGCAATCGCCTTCTGGACCTTCGCCAGGGAATCCGCCTCGAAACCCAGCTTGGTCATGTCGAGCTGGAGGTTGTCCTTGTCCAGCAGGCGCATGACAATCTTCTCGCCGCGCAAAGAAGGCAACACGGAAACGCGAAGGTCAAGCTGCTTCTTCTTCCCATACTTCATCACCCTGACCATGATGCGCCCGTCCTGAGGCAGTCTTTTCTCCGCAATGTCCAGCTTCGCCAGGATTTTCACGCGGCTGATAATGGCGTCGCGGAACCGGAGAGGCGGGGACATGATGGGCTGGAGGATTCCATCAATGCGGTAGCGGATGCGGTACTCCTTCTCGAAGGGCTCCATGTGGATGTCGCTGGCGTCCCGCCTCACGGCGTCGGAAAGGAGAAAGTTCACCAGCTTGACGATGGGAGCCTCGTCGGCGGCCTTCTCAAGTTCGAGCTGCCCCAGGTTGAGGGTTCCGTCGTCTTCTACTTCCAGTTCCAGGCTTTCGGCTTGTGTCTCATCAATGAGATTGGTGATGCCCGCCAGCTCCTTCTCGTGCTCCTGCTCCGCCACATTGCCGTAATACTTCCTGATGGCGTCGTCGAGGGCCGTCTCCGTAGCCACGACGGGGTCGATGTTGAAGCCCGTCCTGAACTTGATTTCATCGATGGCGAGCACGTTGGTGGGGTCCGCCATGACCAGCCTCACGACGGACCCCAGGCGGCGGATAGGCAGCACCTTGTGCTTCAAGGCCATGTTGACGGTAATCAGCTTGACGGCTTTCGGGTCCACCTCAAGGCCGGCGAGGTCGACGGCAGCCAGGCCATACTGCTGGGACAGGGCGGCCATCACTTGGCCGTCGTTCAGGAAGCCCAGCTTGACGAGGGAAGTCCCCAGCATCACGCTATTGGCTTTCTGGTGCTCCAGGGCCGCCCGAAGCTGGCCCTCATCGATTAGGCCCTTCTCCAGGAGGATTTCGCCGAGCTTGCCGTGGCGCGTCGAGCATTGGTTGGGCATCGGTCTGCACCTCCTCCCGGCACAGGGTGACCAGCGTGGTGACGCCGAGCGGGTTTGACTCGGCGAGAGCTTCGGCGTCGCCCGTGCTTAGCAGCAGCTTGGGAGGCCGCTTTTTCACCTGAATCATGAAGGCTGGGCCCGTGTCCCAATCTATTCCTGCTTACTCGATTTCGAAGACGTGACCT
Organism: uncultured Acidobacteriota bacterium; assembly: GCA_963722555.1. Lineage (GTDB taxonomy): Bacteria > Acidobacteriota > Terriglobia > UBA7540 > UBA7540 > Bog-366. The sequence continues at coordinate 1,699,275 of CAVRNQ010000007.1, read as the reverse complement.
CCGCGGCTCACGCGGTGGTATTCCGGGAACAGCTTGAAGGGTTTTTCCAGCGCGACCTCAGGGGCGTCCGCCAAGACGATGGCGGTTGCCCCCAGGTCGCCTGGGTTGCGCTCGAAATCGACCGCAAACATGTGGGGCTTGGGGCTGGCAGGAGGGATATCCCACACCCATAATATACATAGCAGAGGCGGACTTGCTGAGGGAAAGTGAGCCTTTCGGCCAAATGATGGCCAAAAACCGCAGGATTTCAGGGGGCGAGGCACGGCACTCGGATCACGCCGTTCGCCAAAGCCGGGCCGACGTTGGCGGGAAGCCCCTTTTGCTTAAGGCGGAATCCTGCCTTGAATTTCCCCGTTGGGAGATAGTGATTGGTGGCACGCCCACGAAACACCCTTCAACAGCATTGCTTTTGAACGAGCCGATGTACAATCTGTTACATTTTGCCCGACCCCTAAATTGGATTGCCGGAAACCGCAACACGATATCCCCCTACTGATCGCCTAAAACGGCGTCAACGAGTTCTAGCGCCCCTCTGCGATTCAGCCGGGCTGCGTGAAATTGGCCCGCAAAATCGAGCAGGCATTCCAGGCACGCGCGGCGGCAAGCTGCGTCGTGGGACGGGGTCCCGCGCAGAATTCTGCGGGCTTCCAGTAGCCACGGGTGGCCAAGTTTAAATAGTTCAAAGCAGTGCCCTGCACCGCCGGGAATGGTGTCGTAGACCAGAATGCCGAGATTTCCGGCGTCACGAGCCTTCAGTTCCAGATTCAATTCCCTGCTGTCCAATTCTAGCAGCCGGGCACCGGCAAGCACTAGAGCCCGCCCCAAGGAAAACAGGGGTGCTTCGTCGGAGTCCCCCGGCCAGTCAAGAATGAGAACATCCGTTGTCTCTCTGGCAGCGAGTACCTTGTGCCTGAGCACCACAGGCTCAGGCAAGCTCTTCGGCCAGCAGGGGGTCAACGGATTTGTCGAGAATACCGAGGCGTGATCCCTAAACTTCTTAGAAGCTATTTCAAAACCCTCCGTAAGACGATCATGAAGCAGGCGATATGAAAGAAGGCTTGGTAAATGGTAAGCGAGCGGTCATAGCGCACCACCAGTCGGCGGAAGTTACCGAGCCAAGCGAAGGTGCGCTCCACGATCCAGCGTCGCTTATAGCGGCGCAACACCCGGCCGTCCTGCGTCGGGGGTTTGCGTCGATTCTTCCGATGCGGGGCGATCAACTCGATGCCGCGCTCCGCCAGTTGCTCGCGCAAGGGATCGCTATCGTAGCCCCGGTCGGCAATCAGGCGACACGGCTTCTGGCGGGGACGGCCCGCACCATGCCGGCGCCCTACGCGGATCGTCGCGAGCGTCGCCTCGACGAGCTTGACCTCCGACGGGGAGGCAGAGTGAAGGTGGTTTCCCAAAGGAAGACCCGTGCCGTCAACCACCACCATCCACTTCGTCCCCTTGCCCCGCTTGGTTTTGCCGACTCCCGAGCCCCTTTTTTCGCCGGAGCGAAACTGCCGTCCAGGAACGACTCGCTCCACTTTAACTGTTGGCGTTCATTCAACTCGCCCAGAAAGGCGCGCCAGATCCCCAGCCAAATCCCTTGCTCTTCCCAATCCCGTAACCTTCGCCAGCAGGTCGAAGGCGCGGGAAACTCCTCGGGCATGTCTTGCCAGCGAGCTCCGCTGCGCAGAATCCACAAAATGCCTTCCAGCACTTTGCGGTCAGGGGCCGGAGGCCGACCGCCACGGGGTCGCGGCGGTCGCTTGGGGAGCAGGGGCCGGATCTTTTCCCACTGGGCGTCGGTCAGCAACCGACCGTATCGCGCCATCGGCCCTCCTCCTGGCGCTGTGCACTTCCGCGATCCTCCTCCACAGGAAAATAACTATCGCAAATTCAGCCCGTTGTACAGGGTTTTGAAATGGCTTCTAGGCAAAGCAGGAAGCGCGTTCTCCGAGTTGGCGGGTTTCTCTTCGCTCATCGCGAAACCGCAGCGCGTGCACAGGGCAAACCCATGTCCAAGCTTGCTCCACGCGTCGCCGCCGGCGTTGCGTAGCAGCAACTCGCCCGCGCCGGCCTCGTAGTAAAAAACCATGAGGCCTGGAATACCTCCAAAATTGCGCTCTGTCTTCGTGGCTGTGCTGAGAGTAAATCCGCCAGCCGTACTTAGCACAACTTCGCCAACCCGATCCAGATTGCGGCCGGGTGGCTTGGGTGGGTCCCATGCCGCAGTTGTGTAGCCAAACCTGGGAAACATCAAAGCCTGGCCAGGGCCTAGAGGCGGTTGATCACACTCTTTGCATCGTTCATCTTTGGAAGTCGCGAGATAATCGTGTTCATTCAAACAGCGAAGCGCCCAATAGTAAAGCCCGAGCGCCTCGTCACGGTTTGCTTCGGTCCAGTGCTTGAGAATGCCTTTGGATTCGGCAATCTTCCCTCCCACGAGCACCATTGCGCCGGGCACATACTCGCTTAAAGCCAAAAGAGACGTCCTCTCTAGCCGGTAACCCTCCGCGGTTGTGGACTTGTCTGGCCGAGCATCTTGTGGCTTTCTCACGGACAGCCGTTGCAGATGAATGGGGAAGCCATACCGCGGCAAGAATCCTGCGTCCGAGAACCACTCGATGACTCTAATGTCGGAAATCGCCCGGAGCTGGTATCGGATCGAGTTGGCCTTAGCACGTTCAGCAGCGAGCGCAGTAGAGGGAGGCTCTTTCGGAACTTCTGCCCAAGCCTCTCGAAGTGAGTCATAGTCTTTTCGCCACTCCTTACACGCGACGAGAAACTGGCTTTCAGCCTCATCAAGGAACTCTCGCCAAGCTCCGTCGTCATCGACAATGTCTTCCAATGGGGTATCCTGCACAATGTTGCGACACCGCTTCCTGAACGGGTGAAGTGAGGATCGTAAAGGACCCAAGAACCGAATAAAATCCTCAGCATTGCCAGCACCTGAAGAAGACCAATCCGGTTTGGCCGAGCCGGTCCACTTCGGAGGAGCATCAACCCCGCAAAGGTTTCCCATGTTCGAGTATGCGTCCATCGCGCCTGCTTGGCCAGACTGCAGAGGCGCAAAAAACTCGGCAAGTAACATGGCATGCAGGTGGCGTTGGACGAATCTGTTACGGTCGAGGAAAACCACCGGGCGGCGAAGAGGCCGTAGCAGGAAATCCTGGAATCTAACGAACACCTCTCGATCGAATGCCCGGTTCCTTGCGAACGTAACCACAATAGATGAGCCGTCCGCGCGCCTTCCTGCACGGCCCGCTCGCTGCATGTGGTTGGCGCGCCCGGGCGGCACGTTCCCGAGCACGACTCCATTCAAGCCGCCGATGTCTATGCCAAGTTCCATCGTGGTGGTCGAGGACAGGATGTTCCGGGCGCCATCTCGAAACAGGAACTGCCTGCGCTTGTTTTCCTCCGGGCTAAGCTGGGCGGAGTGCTCTTCACCCCAGAGGCCCATCGAAAAAATGTCGGACTCCCGAAGCTCCCGCCTGGCGCGGCCCCAGCGACGGTCAATGTCGGCTTCAGTGTGGGCAATCTCTTGAAGGCTGCCGAGGCAGCCCCTCAGCGGCGCCCAGCCTAAAATCGTGCGTGGCCACAACGTGCCAGTGCCCGGACAGCGATACAGTTTGGCTGGCGAGCGCAGCCGCAGCCTGTCAAGAAGAATTTGAATGGCCCAGTCGGATTCTGCGCGGCTTACCTCATGGAGTTCGCATCGAAGCCATGGAAGCTGCTGTTTGGCTGCGCCTTCGTGTAACTGGTCAAACGCGGCTTCCAGCAATCGTCGGGGGAGAACCTCCGGGCAATTTGCCGCCGCAAGCAAGGTCTTCGCAAACCAAAGGCGTAGTTGAAGTTTATGCCTTTGGGGATTGTCGTCGCCAATAAAGCGACGCGCCGTCCAGCCGTTCTTTGAGCGAGTGCTCCATCGCCCGTAAAGCGGAGATTCCCCGTTCCATTTCCTGCCGGGTTCCTCCTTAGACCAATCCACCGCGCGATCCGCTCGTAGCGTGTCCAGCAGAGCAACCAGTACGTCAGGCCATATGCCTGCAAGTTTGTTCCGAATCTCGTCGTTCGGAAGCTGTCCAGCGAAGCTTGGGGGCAGCGGCAAATCAGCCAATCCTGGGTAAACAAGCTCTAGAAGTCCCACCGCCTCAGTTGATACGGCCGTTCGCAGCGGGTTATCCATTTCTTGGGCGATCAGCGCCTCGGCGTGGCTGGCGACGCTCTGCCGGTTTTCCTTCCAACATTCCTGTCGCCACTCGGCGTGCTTCTCCGCAAGCTCGCTATCGAGAAGCTCGGAGACTTGGGGTCTTTCCGCAAAAGAACGAGCAAACTCCGTGAATGGAATTCCAGAAGAGGCAGTGGATAGTTGATTCCGAAGATCGGCAACCTTGCGGTTAGCGTCGTCGCGGTCCACCTGCGGAAGAGTAAGGTCGGCGGCATCACGCTCATATCTTTGGATCTGCCTGTTGAGGTAGGCGGGGGAAGCAGACTGGTAGGTTGTAAGAGTGTTGGCAATAGCCGATCGAATCACCCACGTCTCGTGCTGGCTGGTCAGTAGCGGACCAAGCCGTGCCGCCTCGCGGCGAGAGTCGCTGAAACAGAGCAGGCGACGACCCTTTCCCGGTTTCCAATCTCGCGAGACGTCTGCGTACACGGGCATTCCGTGGAGCACGGTTTCGGTTGCGACGCTCAAGGCAAGACGTTCGGCTCCCCTCAATGGCTGAATCTGGAGATCCCGGTCATCTTCATCGGCATCATCCGGCGATGCACCCCAGCTTGTCGCACAATTCGGGCATACCTGCTGTGTGCATTGGGACGGGTCATTACACGACGCACCATGTTCGGGACAGGGTGCTCGGAAGAGACGGGTGCCCGTGCCCTTACCAAAGTATTCGCCAGTTTCGGGATTGACGACAATCACCGCGAGGTCCTTGCCGCTGGAGTCTGCGACTAGGTAATACCTGCGCTTGGCGACTTCGGCAAAATGTCCGGACTCGAGTTCACCCGTGTCTGAGTTTTCGTACCCGGCAAGTGCCCATTGACCGCAAGCCTTACAGCGGTGGACCGGAAGCGTGACGGCCTTGCAATAGGCGCACCGGTCTCTCGGGGCCTGGAGACAGCCGATACCTTCGGCCCGCAAATCAGTTGGGCCACAACACGACGTGCTAAGGCATGCTGAGAGCCCTTGAGGCGCACGGACGAGAAAATGAAGCCGGTGCGGGATGAGCGGGGACTCATTCGATTTCAGTCGGGCCGCCGCAGTTAATCTTAGGAGCAGGATTGTAGCATCGCGTGTCGCCTCGCTGGCGTCGCCCCAGAGTTTGTGCGCGAGGTCGTCGATTGATAGAAGGTCTTTGTACACCAGTTCCATGAGCCGCCTCACGATCGGGACCTGTTCCAAGGACAGCTTAAGGAATGGTGCAAGAAACCCTTTAGCGGAAGCTTCTGCTGATGAGATCGCGTCGTCCGGCAACAGCTTTGACAGTACCGGGCGTAGTCGCCTTAGCGCGTCCGGGTCGGGATCGACAAACTCTTCATCGGCATTCAGGGTCACTAGTTCGAGTTCCCGGTGTTGTGCTAGTTGATGGGCGCTGGGGGTTTGACCGGTCGCAAGTTCTTTCGGATTTGGCAGAGGAGCTGTTTTCCCCTGGACGATTTTGACGAGCGTGCGCGGTACGGAAAATACAGTCGCCGCGAAGCTCTCAAGGTCTTCTGTTGTTCCGCCAAGCGTGGCGGAGGTTGCAATGTGTGTGAGCTGTTCGGGAGATACCCCGCAGCGATCCCTCACCCGCCTAAGAAGAAGCGTGATTTCGGCGGCAAGTGTTCCTGTGTAGAGGTGAGCCTCATCCAACACGATATAACGCAAGGCAGGGCCAAAGAACTCCCGGTCTTGCGGCCGGCAAAGCATATACTCCAGCATGGAGTAGTTGGTGATGACGATGTCCGGAATACTCGCGCGCGCGGCCTGACGACTTCGGCGGCGGCACGGCTTCCACATCTCTTCTGACTTCACATTGCGGTCGTTTTCCGGTGTTTCGCTCGTGAAGTGGAAAAGACTTAATGTGTGCTGGTCTTGGAGGAGTTCATATAGCCGTGTAACCTGATCGGTGACCAGGGCGTTCATGGGGTAGAGGATCAGGCACCGCATGCCGTGCTCATTGGCGGTGCGTGCCTGTTTCCAAAGTCCCGCGAGAATCGGCAGCAGGAAGGCTTCGGTCTTGCCCGCGCCCGTCCCAGCGGTGATCACGAGAGAAGGCTTCTCGCCGGATCGAGCGCTCGCGACGTGACGGAACGCGTCCGCCTGGTGTGCGAACAGTGGGCGTGCTGCCGGGAACTTGCCGGTGCTGTCCAGGTATTCGCAGAGGTCCCGGGGAAACAGCCCTTCGATCGCCAGCGATTCCAGCGAATCTTCCGAGGATTTACTGGGAAAGGCACCCTGTATCCATAGTTTGCTGACCAGTCCACCATGCTTACCGGGACCTTGCCAAATCTTTTCGGCCGCACGCGCTAGGGCTGGGCTTCGAAGGTAGTTTTCAGATACGGCGAGATCAACGAGACGTTGCCTCGTAAATTCTACAAGCTTAAGGGCATCGATTTGGCTCAGAATTTATTCCTTTCCACCAACCGAATGAGTAACGACGCAGTGAGGAACTGGCGACCTTTCGATGTTTCTCCCAGTCTCCTCAAATCCGGTTCACGTTGCTTGTAGTCCGACGCCTGATTATCCAGATAGGCCCCGAATGCATTCACACTCTTTTCCAGCGCCTCAGGGGCAACCTTAAGAAGATTGGCGCAATCACGGCAATCAGCAATCATTCGGGTCCGCAGTTGGGAGATTTCTGTCGTTTCAGGCTGGCGTAGCATTGAGGCTGCCACAGCGCGTACGCACTTCCGATACTTGTCACCACGTAGCTTAAGTCTTGCAAGGTTGTAGGACAGCGAAGGACAGATCTCACCGAGGCGCGACAGCGACGACTTAAAGACCTCCGACTCAGTCTGCGGTCTACCGTCTGTGGGAAATGTTCGTGCGAGCCCCTCCATCCTGCTTTCACTCCTCTCCACATGATTCCAAAGGAATTGCCGGATGACTATGTCCAACCCCTGTTCTGCCTGCTGATGAACAAGGCCGTATTGAAGAGCCTCACCGTCTAACCAACCACTTACAAACTCAGCCGGATCCTGAGCGACGGCTTCTTGCATTGCTGTCCTGAACAATGGATTCAAGACAGGCACCTTTAGCCACCGCAAAAGAGCAAAAAGGCTGTTTGACGGGTCATGCCTAAGAGTGTCGATGATCGGCGCGCTGGCCCAGTAGGAAGCAATCCGGGCACCCTTGTAAGCAATCGCCATCGCCGTGGCAACGCCTAGATTCGGTAGTTTCCAGAGGAAACCGTCTTGCTGACTGGATACCCCGTTCGCGGGCAAATCCCGTGGCTTCTGAGATATCTCAGGCCAAACGAGGATTCTGTGTTTGTTGCTCGGAGACATTGGAACCTGCCAAGCGAGACACGCGTCAGTCCGTCCTCTGAATAGCGGTGGCAGAAATCTACCTCGGCCGTGGTCTTCGACCGATTCGACCAGAACCGTGTCTGGGTGACGCTTGGAGCGGATGATAAGCGGAGCGCCCCAACCATACAGATCTCCCAGATGGAAGGTGCGCGAACTGATCTTGCCTACAAAGCATTCTCCTTCAAATAGTTCAGATTCATCCCTTCCAACGAAGACACGCGCCCCCCCAGAATCATCGGCTCGATTCAGCGGGCGGTTCGGGCGCAACAGCGTCCATTTAGGTTCCGCGTCAATGTTCGAATCCGTTTCGAGGCACGCAATTCCTCGAAAATTCAAAGAGGACTTTGGGGAGACCGTCCGAGCGTACCTGGCACTGCTTATCCGTATGCGAACACGCTGTTCACCAAGAGCCATGCCGAGCGTAATCTGCAATGGGCCCTCCGTCTGCCAAACCGGACCATGCTGGGTTGTGGAATACGACGAGCCTCCGGCGATCAGCGAGACACTTGTAGCGTCATCTGGAACGCCTGTCACATTTACGTGGCAAGCCGAACCAATTTCCGCGGTCTCGGAAGGCAGAGACTCCAGCGTCAGATGGATTGGTTGAATTGGCTCCCTTTGGTCCAACCTTGGTTCCCAATATATTAGTCCGTCGCAGACCACCCTTAGGTCCTGGCGCCATGGACTGGCCAGCCGATATGCGGCACGGTCTTTCAGCTTTAAGGCCGGCGTAACATCAGGAACGCTGAGGTCAGTGTCGCATATCAATGCATAGTCCTTCCTCGGGTTGAGCATGGAGGTGGGACTCACCAAGGAGCCGATCTCAAGATCAAATATCAAAAGCGGTTCACCCATGTCCATTTCAAAGAGGTCCACTTCTTGTAATAGTTTGCCTTCGCTGCTGATTAACAATAGGTTTGGCCGGAGGTTGGGTTTCGCGCCTTGGCGCTGACACGGTAATTCACGCCTCCCCCGCCATCCACCGCCTTCTTGTACTGTCCAGCGGTCTACAACTTGTCCGTCGATCGCGAATGTGGCTGTGTCGGATTCGCCGAGGATCTCACAGACGCGTTCCTCGTTGAGTCGTAGGGACAATTCTGGTTTTGCAGGATACTGCCAGCGGAGGAGCAGTTTGCATACGGGTTCATTTGTGCGGTCGAGAATCTCCGGCGCGCATGAAGGGGTGGATGTTCGGTTAGTGCGTAGTTTGGCAGCCCTCATCAATTCAGAAGCCCATTCAGGACGAATCCACGGAGAGGCCTGAAGGAGCTCCGATGTGTACTCGTCGGAAACGCGGCTACGTCTGAAATCATAGAGGGCATTCCAAAGATCATTGAATGAACTCGACATCAAGTCCCCATATTCAGGCTCAACTCCGGTGAGAATCCTTACCGCAATAGGAAGTCCAAGCCCGTCGAGCCATTCTGGCAATCTCCGGACAGCCCCCCGACGAGTGAACCCGAACTGAAGCTTGAGTGTGTCGAAATACTCCTGCGCACCGTAGCGGTCGATCAGGTTTCGCAGCTGGAGTCTGCAGGCACCAGCGGCAACCGCGTTCTTGCAAGCCGTGGTTGGTTGACCGCCGACAAAGAGCGGTGAGAAGAACCCTTTGTCGGTTTGGAGAACCGCGGTCACGACTGGCCAAACTGAATCTTCGTTGGAATTTGCGCGGCACACTTCCGAAGCGAGGATGAGGAGCAACCCACCAAACATTTCCCGCTTCGAAGCGAAGATCCCATTTGAGAGATAAACCTGGGACGTACTCTCGCACCACATCCCGCACCACATCCGAGGCTCGGGCTCCGAAAACCAAAGCGTTAGAGCTTCGGCCTCGTCAGTCGTGATCCCGGCTTCGGCCACAGACCTGGGATTAGGCAGGCTTTCGAACCTGTTCAGGAAGTGCAGGAAGACCTCTTCCAACTCCATTGAAGGTTGGATTTCACACGACGACTCTGCATTGGGTGGCGTCATGCGATACACCAGGAGCCTTCTCGCATGCAACTCGGCCGCAGCGGAAAGCTCGCCTAGGCCGGAAGTCGTTAGTATACATCAAACGCAGGTCTACCCCTGGATGGTGGCCAACCTAGAAACTATCCAGGCACATCTCGGCTCTTGCTTACGTCTTGGCGGTCAATCGATCGAATTTCTTGTATTGCAAAGATCACCAGCGCCAAGTGCCCCGGCTTTACCAGCCACGCAAGCACGGGCCATTACCGCCAATTCATTCGTTTGAAGAAGCAGGCTGTCGCGTTTGGGTTGGTTGCGCCGCACCCACGATGGTTGCGCGTCACATGCATGGGTTGTTATGGGCGGGGTGGTAGCCCTAGTCCTGCGCTTCCTTTTGGGTCATGTACTCGCCTTCATGTGTCTTTCCGAACCATCTCGTGCCGGGGCAGTGGTAGGCCCCAGAGTTCGTGTTGACCCAGACTCTTACATCGGGGTTACCCTGTCCGAGGGCTGTTTGAGCCTTGGACTCGGGTTTCTGCCCAGCGGCGTCGAGCATTAGATTGGCGTCCAAAAGATAAGCCAGCCCGACTCCACCTTTCTCCAACTGAAATTCGATCACCTGGTACGCTTGCCGCTCATAATCGGGTTTGATGGGGGCTGGATTCTGTTTGCTTAGGTCTCCGTAAGCGACCGTTTGAGCGAGCCGGTGACCCTCCATAACCCAATCCTCGATGTTCCCTATGACGGCAGTGGATAACCTGTGCGTCTTCAGCCCTTCTGAGACCGACGTAGGCTTTGGTCATCCGGTAGCACAGTTCTCATGCTAGCCGTTCGTCCCGATCGCCATATCCGAGCAGAAGGCAATCAATCGCCCGAACGGGCCATTTCCCGCCGTGGCCATCGCGAAAGCGATATCCATCAGGCAGGCAGCAGAGCGATCCAGGATGGTAATTCACGCTGACCGCCTTGCCGGCAAATTCCTCGGCCACATCCGGAGGAACACCGTTTTCCAGCAGCAGGTCGTAGGCCGGAAGCCGGATCCGCCGTCTGCGCCAGTCGTGCGGGATTCGCCATGCCTTTCCGGATGCGTCTCGCCACAGAACCCTCACTTGCTGATTGGGCGCAGCGTGGACCTCAATCGTGGTCGGCTTCCCCGCTGCCGCGGAAGCTGCTCCCATCTCGATGTTGATGTCACTCAGATCCCACATCGAGGGCAGATGGAGTGTTTCCGCCCACACGATTTCTTGCGTGACCTGAAAAGGAGCCTCTTCCTTGAGCGGGGCGCCCCCAGTCGTGAGCCAATGCCGGGGCACATGCCACTTTCGTCCCTCCGGGTCCGTGAAATGAACCCTTGCCGGACAGTAGTCGTTCCACCATTTCCCGCCGGGATCGATCCAAAACAACCCTTCGGTCGGGTAGTCGTTCGCTTCAAGTTGCCTGGTCATGGGCATTGCTTCAGGAACGATTTCGATCGGCACGGTCTTCCCGGCGAGACTCTCGACCAACTGCCCAGAGAGGTTTATCTCTTCAAGCCGATACTTCTCCGATGGAAGTGCGATGACTTCTATTGGCGCCATGACGGTCTCCCGGTGAGTTTCCCAGCCCAATGTGGCAGCTATGAATGTTTGCGGAGGACATCCAGCCCCGTGTGTCTTCACGCTAGATTGCAAACGCGCTGAGGTGAACGACCCGTCCATGCGCTGCCAGGGCAGCACCTGTCAGGTCGGGACTGGCAAGACGGATGTCCTCGCCTTCTCCAACGGCTGGATACTTATTCGTTTTGCCGGTTGAAACTCTCTGGAGGAAAGACTCGACATCATCGGGACTAGGAAGAGTTGGCTTCCCCTCCTTTTGAAGCGCCGAGTCTGCCCGGTCGAGCGCGTCGAGTCCATAACTGCGCAGGAGTTTCGGCCAGAGCTTTTTTAGCGTGTCGGGGCTGTCAAAGAGTTCGAAACCGCTCACTTTGCCTTCGATCGTAAACACCGCCCCGACCTGCCCTTCCGTGGGCGTGAAGGATTTCACGTATTCTTCAAGACGCGCTGAATGCTGCTCGAAGATATCGGCCATCGCAGATGTGCGAGAGGAGGTCTTTAACCTGAAGAACTTCTCGTCTATGTCCTGCCAGACCGCTCCCTGGTTCGAGTGCCTTACTCCGCTCGACTCCATCGATGCAGAGACTTGCGCCATCTTCTTGGCGCGACCTTCGGCATATTGCGCTCGTGGTGCGGAGGAGAATTCCCGGGAACGGTGGGACCACCTCCCCCGCTCCACGCAGGAAACAGGGATCCCGACAGCCTGCATGGCGGGGACGAGAATGCTCAGATTCAGCGTGCGGTTTTGTTTCGCTCCGATGAGTTCCTCCCCGTCCATCAAGAAGACCGGCATGTCGCCCTCGTTGACGAATCTCAATTCCGGGACGCTGCCGCCCTCGGAAACCTCGGTAATCCTGGCACGCTTTTGGGCCAGAGCTTCATCCAAGGTCAAATAGTCCGGTGTGATCCCCTGGCCGAACAGGGGAAAGATAGTCATGTTTCGGAACGTAAGGGGGTCTCCAAGCCTGGTACCGGAAATCGTATCTTTAATCAGCTTCATGATGCCTCCTGCGGCCAAGGATGCCGTACCGCAATTGTCTGCGGGGGCCTCTTACCAGGAGCATACACCCGAGGTGTGTCAGATGCGGTCGCTGCGTGAATACGGGCAAATTGTACGCCTTCAGCCCCGATCAGGGGGGCATTTCGCGGGCGTCCGCCCCGGCTGGTGCGAGCAGATGCGATGACCGCACCTGTCATACCCGGCTGGTATGCTCGTTACATCAGAACATAACCCATGGCTGAGGAGGTGATTGATGGAACGGAGAGAGGCCATCCGCAAGGGAATTGGGGGACTCGCGCATACACTCATCAAAAACCTTCAGGTTCCCGTTGGTCAACCGTCCGCGGTGAAGGCTAGCGCGGAAGGATTCTACGAGGCGCGAGAGGAGGCCAGCCTGGCCCGGTATTGGGGCGAGCACAACCGTGCGCACTATTACTATCATCAAGCACTCCAACTTGCGCCTGAGGATATCGAACCCGAACCTCTCGCCGAGGTCCTTGAGGGGATGAACCGCACCAAGGGTTGCTTGGCCGAAGATGAACAATCGCTCCCGCGGTTGCAGGCTGTCGTGGAGGAAGATCCGAGGAACTCGGAGCAGCGGTTTCACTACGCGGTCTTGCTCTGGAGGCTCGGGTGCGAAGACGAAGCTGCCCGGGAGTTCGAAGCGGCATTGGAGCATCCCGAGACCCTTTGCCGGCCGTGCCTGCGCGACTGCCTGAACAACCTTGGGTGGTACCTCTACCGGCAGGGGGAATATGCCAAGGCTCTCCCCTGGTTTGAGCGTGCCGCCACGATTGAGGACTTCGCGCCCATTCCGCAGGAGCGGGAATATGCGCTGGTCGTCGAGAACATGATCCTGGTCTTTGTGGCTCTCAAAATGGCGAAGGAGGCAGGAGAGGCTGCTGTCCATTACATCGTCCGCTTTGGCCGCCTCCCCTGGCCGGAACGGCGGGCGCTCGCCAAGCTGAACATCAACGCGGATGCTCTCTACATCGAGAACTGCGGCCACACAGTCTGAGGATATGACAGTCAGGGTCGCTTGGTATCTACGGGAGGAAACTTGCAGCCAGGGCTTATCCGGGAGGTTGTATCTGGAATCGATGCAAATGAGTCCCGTGCGGAAAGGGCTGGTGAAGCAGCCGAGAGATTGTCGGTGGTCGAGTTCCTGCAATTTCGCTTTGGACAAGGCGGCGGTAGCGACGTGTCCAATTCAGATTGCCGACGTGCGTTTGCCGCTGGGGCATCGGGATGGGAGAACCCCACGGTGAGGACTGTGCTGACCTTGGCCCCCGCTTTTGCGAGGAGGAACATGAAATGGCACGCCTGCTGATTGTCGATGACGAAAAATCTGTTTGCCAGGTTTTGAAAATCGCCTTTCGCAAGAAGGGCCATTTGGTTGAAACGGCCTCAAGCGGACAGACTGCCAAAAGGAAAATTGAGTCGCAGGTCTTCGACCTGATCATATCCGATATCGTCATGCCTGACCTGACGGGCATCGAGTTGCTGGAGTATGCACGCCAGACTCGCAACCCCGCGATATTCATCCTGATTACCGCTGTACCGACAGTTGACACGGCCATCCAAGCCCTGAACCTGGGAGCTTACCGGTACATCATCAAGACCGACACGCTGGTAGAGGAACTCAAATTGACGGTCAAACAGGCGCTGGAGGAGCTGGCTTTGCGCAAGGAAAATCTACGCCTCCGCTCGGCCCACCCTCCCGGATCAACAACCGGAATTGCCTCCACCGGTTTGGAGGCGATTCAGATTTCCCCCGAAGGCATCGACTTTAGAAGCCATATATCACAGGTGGAAAAGCACTACCTGCAAGCCGCCTTGCAATCCGCCGGGGGAGTGCGACGTCAAGCCGCCGACCTTCTGAAAATGTCGTACCGATCGTTCTGCCATTCCGCGAAGAAATATCGGATCTGATCGGTGACGCAGCGGGTCCGGCCCGACATGGGGACTTGAGAATTTGATGAACACCGCAGGAGATTGGGAGTTCATAATCGACGGCAATTTACTGATCGCCAAGATAGACCGGGGCGAGCCTTCGGAAACAGAAAAGGGCGTGCCCACGTTTGTTTACTATATCTATGAAAGGGGTGTGTACTAATATGGGCAAAGACGCTACCCCGGTCATTCGGTATGACCCGAAAAGAGGCGACTGACTTGATTCTTGTCTTTTTCGCGCGGATGAGCCGCTCAGCGGTCGGAGGTTAAACGATGTCAGAATTCAAGCGTGGCATTAGTGACAAGTTCATAGACCAGTTAAGAGAGGAAGCGAAAAAAGGATCATGGTGGGCCGATGTTATATGCGATCCCAAGCTTTTCGTCGCATTACGCCACAATTCTTTAAATGTTTATTGGCACGGGCAATCGCTGTTTACAGTGGAGCCGGGACCCAAGGTGACGACGCACGTGAAGTTTCTGCTCGACCCTGAATTAGATGATCAAGTACCACTTGTCGAGAGACAGTTCAAAGTAGGAGAGCTTCAAGAGCGCGGCTTCCTCTGCCACTACGAAGGCCCAAAGACCCTCACCAAGATGAAGAAGGCATCTGGCCTCTTCGCCGGGTTGGAGAAGACCGGGTGTCACGAAATCGAAGTTAACAATCCTGAGGTCATCGATTGCGAAATCGCGTTTGGCGGCGACAAAAGGGGGGCACCCCGTATTGATCTTGCAACCCTTGAACAGGGCGATGGAGGAGACGCTCGCCTCGTTTTTTGGGAAGCGAAGCACTATAGCAATCCCGAGCTCCGTGCAGAGGACAGCAGGCCGGTCCCAGTATGCGATCAAGTGAAGAAGTATCAAGAATATCTGTCCGACACCGATAACCACAAAGCCGTCGTGGCCAGCTACAAGAGGGTCGCGGAGAACCTAGTGGCCCTTCGCGGCATGGGCATGCAACGCCCACTCTCGTCGCTGATCGCCGAAGTGGGTACTGGCAAATGCTCGCTCGTTCTGGATCCGGAACCGCAGGTCGGGCTTATCATATTCGGATTTGATCAAGCCGAGAAGGTTCACCCTGGCTGGAGGCATCACCTCGACCGGCTGAAGTCTGAAATCAAGCCCGTGGTTGACGTAGGCGACGCTAAAGGCATACGGCTGAATATATGAGCCTGCAACTTACCGTCCATCGCGGCACGCAGCAGATCGGCGGAACGTGCATCGAGATTGAGCATCCGGATGGCGACCGCCTCGTCCTCGACGCCGGGCGGCCACTCGACGCGCCGGAAGGCGCCACTGGTCTGCTGCCGGCGTCGCTGGATCGGACCCGTCCGGCGACCGTCCTCATCTGCCATCCCCATCAGGATCATTGGGGCTTGGTGGAGGAACTGCCACCGGACTGGCCGATCTGGACGGGCGCAGGATCCGCCAAGCTGATCGCGATTACCGGCGACGTGACGCGTCGTCCCCTCACCCGGACATTCGAGACATGGAACAGCCGATCGGGACCCTTCGCAATCGGGCCGTTCACTGTTACGCCGTATCTCACTGACCATTCTGCCTTCGACGCCTATATGTTGTTGGTCGAAGGCGCGGGGAAACGAATCCTCTACACGGGCGACTTCCGCCGTCACGGGCGCAAGTCCGTGCTCATCGACCGGATGATGGCAAGCCCCCCGCCAAACATCGACGTGCTTGTGACCGAGGGCACCAATCTCGGTTCGGACAAGCCTGTTACGACTGAAAAAGAGCTGGAGTGGGAGTTCGTCGAATTGTTTAAGTGAACCAAGGGCCGCGTCTTCGTAACGTGGTCGGCCCAGAATATTGACCGTACCGTGACCCTCTACCGAGCCGCGAAGCGCACCGGCCGGATGCTCGTGATCGACCTGTACACCGCTGATGTCCTCGACCGCATCTCGGCGGGCACGCGTGTACCGCGCGCGGGCTTCACGAACCTGAAGGTTGTCGTGACGAGAAGACTTCGCGGCTATTATCGGAAAATTGGCCGAGACGACTTCGTCGTGAGAATGGTGCCTCATGGCATGTCGGCCAGGCACCTCGTTCAGGGCCGTTACGTCGTCATGCTGCGCCGTGCCTTGATCGCCGATTATCAGCGTGCCGGCGTTGTGCCCAGGGCCGATGATGCCTTCAACTTCTCGATGTGGCGCGGCTACCTGTCGGAACCAGATCTCGCAGAGGTGCTGGAATGGTGCCGAACGGGCGGTGCCGAGATCGCCTATATTCACACCAGCGGCCACGCCTCTCCAGTTGATCTGCGCGCCTTCGCCTCAGCTGTCCGACCGAAGATGGTGGTGCCGGTGCACGGGGAGAAGTGGGACGAAGAGGCGCACGGCTTCGGCACGATCCGCCGGCTTGCCGATGCCGAATCGTTGGTCATTCCCTGACGCTCGCCGTTGCGCCGAAGACGGCGCTCACTCTCACCCCGCCAGCCATGGGAGTTTTCTGGCGCGTGGACAGCGTTCTCGTTATCGACCGGCCGACGTTGGACGAGGGCGAGCCTTATGGCGACTGCATCACACATGCCGCCGGCCACTATGAACACTGGCGGAAATGGCAGGCGCAGGGCAACTGCTTTTCATTCATCGCCGGGGGTGTTATCCTGCCGCCCCCTTTAGATCTGAATCAGCCCGGAAGTTCTTGAGGCAAAAATCATGCCCCGCGGAGACCAACTCACTCGGCAATGGAGGCTTGTCCACCTCCTTGCTGGCCACCTGGGCCGGACGCTGGCTCAACTCGCCGGTGAACTTGGCGTCGCCAAGCGCACCGTCCAGCGGGACATCGAAACTCTAAGCGTGGCAGGGTTCCCGGTCACTTCGGAGACACGCAACGGCACGGTCTTCTGGCACTTCATGGAGGGCTTCCATGCCGAAGCCCCCATCGCACTGACGCTGACCGAGCAAATGGCACTCTATTTCAGCAAGGGGCTCTTCAAGCCCTTGCAGGGCACACCGATTTATGAATCCCTGGAGTCTGCCATGCAGAAGATCGGCTCACAGCTCCCTGCGCAAAGCTTCAGATTTCTCCGCGGGCTTGACCAGGGGATTTCGGTTTCCAGCTTCGGGTTGAAGGACTTCAGCCACTCGAAAGAAGTGATCGATACCCTCACCCGCGCCGTGTTCAACAAATTCACCGTGCGAATCCTTCATCGGTCGCCTCAGCGTGTGAAGCCTATCGAACGCGAAGTCAATCCCTACAAACTTTGGTATGTGAACAACGGGCTGTACCTGGTCGGCCACGACCACCGGGAAAATGCCTTGCGAACGTTCGCCGTCGAACGAATTCAGTCTGCCAAATTGACCAACCGGCGGTTTGAGATTCCTCAAGACTTCAATTTCGAGGAGTTCCAGAAGACGGCATTCAATGTGATTTGGGGCGATCCGCAGGAAGTGACGATTCGTTTCTCGTCATCGCAAGCCCCATATATTCGTGAGCGCACCTGGCATCCCAGCCAGCAGATTGAAAACGAGCAGGACGGCAGCATTATTATCACACTCCATGTGGCTGATTTGGATGAGGTCAAGCGCTGGCTCATTGGGTTCGGGGCAGAAGCCGAGGTCCTAGGACCGGAAAAGTTGCAGATAGAGATTGCGGACGAATGCCGCAGAATGGCGAAAGGGTGTAACGGATTGCGATCTCCGAAAGCAGTAGGCGCCTAAGCACAGGGATGCTTGCGTGCCGATGATTTAGCTCGGAACCCCGGAAACGAAGGGTGCGATCATGCGCCGGACTATGGTGGTCGGAAGTCGGCTGGCCCTGCGGGAAGCCCGCTTCAAAGCGGCGCTTGCCCAAGACTGCGGACTGCAAATCCTGACTGTGCCCAGATTGGCGGCCCGACTCGCCGGAGGGTTTCTCGAAGCGATCACAAGAGATGCCCTCCAGGATCTGGCCAAGGAAGCTCTTGAGGCGGGCGGTTTCAAGGTGATCGGACCTATTGCAGATCTGCCCGGATTGGTTCGCGCAGTCACCTCGACCCTCAGCAAAGTCTGGGACGCCAACCTTGATTTGGGGGAATGGCTCAAGAGGAATGATCAGATTGCCGACATTGCCCTCATCGAGAAGAGGGTCCTATCCGGACTGCCGGCTGGTATGCGGCTGCCACGGGAACTCGTAGGCGACGCCAAGAAGAGAATCTCCGCCGCAGTCGCTGTGTTGGGACCAGTCACTGTCGAAAATATGTACGATGTAGCACCTTGCTGGCGGCCATTAATTGTTGACCTAGCAAAGGTTGTGCATGTTGAGTGGCACGCGGTCCGGAGCCATGCGGATGATCTTTCTTGGCTGGCAAACTCGAAGGTCCAGGTTGTCCTCCACGATCCCCTGCAACCCACTTTGGAAGCCGTCAGTTGCGCCAACCCGAAGCACGAGGCCCTGGAGGCTCTGCGCTGGGCACGCGAGCTCCTTTCGACTGGGCGAGCGAGCCCGGGCGAGATTGCCATTGCGGCCGCGACCGTAGATGAGTGGGATGACCACATCCGGGCCCTTGTCAACGACAGCCACCTTCCCATCCACTTTGTCCACGGCTGCGCGGCTTTGTCGACCTTCACAGGTCAGCAAGCCGCGGCGCTGGCCATGATCCTGCTTCACGGTCTGAGCCGGGGCCGGGTAATCCGCCTCGTGCAGCTCTGCCGGAAGTCCTCCCAGACACTGGAGGCTTTGCCCGACGATTGGAAAGCCTCGCTGCGGGACAGCTCTTCCCTCGTCAATTTAACCCAATGGCAACGCGCCCTGAATGAATCCGCCAACAACCAAAAGCCGGGCGATGTCGACCCAAGGCCTATCCTGCTGCCCCTAATCGAATTATTGAGCCGGGGAGAATCAGCCGCGGCGGAAGCAGGGAACAAGTTTCTCCAAGGACAAGCCCTGGCGCTGTGGGAGCAGGCTCTGCGCGACGGACCTCCCGCTGCCCTGGAAACGACTCTTGAAGGGCTGCGGGTGGACGATAAAGAAGAGCCGTCTGTTAGCATTGCTTGGGGACCGGCCCACACGTTGCTGACCGCACCCCGAAAGTACGTTCGCCTGTTGGGCTTGACCAGCCGGCACTGGCCTCGCCGGGCGGCTGACGATCCGCTATTGCCGGACTACATGATTCCGGCCCGGATCCTGCAACCAACCTCCGCTCCAGTCCAAGACAGGAACAACTTTGGCGGCATCCTGGCATCCACATCCGCAAAGGTTGTGCTCAGCCGCAGCCGGCGGGATGGGGAAGGCCGGCTGCTGGGCGCAAGCCCGCTGCTCCCCACTGACCTGGGTGAACGGAGTATGCGCAGGATGCATATTCCCCCGCACGCCGTCAGCGAGTCTGATCGGCTGCTTGCGAGACCCGTGGAGTTCGGTGCGACGGCTCTCGGCAAATCCGGTCTGGCTTGTTGGCATGACTGGCAGGAATCCAAGATCACCGCCCACGACGGGAGAGTCGCCCCTCGCCATTCAGTCGTTGAGCGCATACTCGACCGACCGCATTCGGCAAGCTCCTTGAAGAAACTTCTCACCGACCCCCTTGGCTTCCTGTGGAGCTATGCCTTCAGGTGGGAAGAGCCGGAAGAGGCAGTGGAGCCGATCACCCTGGATCGGCTGAATTTCGGCAAGCTGGTTCACGAGATCCTGGCCCGGGCCGTAAGAGCCCTGGAAGCGAAGGGGGGGGTCTGCCGTGCCTCCTCCAAGGCAGTGGAGAAGGCGGTCACGGCAGCGGCAAAGGACGCTGCCGCCTCGTGGGAATTGGAGATGCCGATTCCGCCACGGCTGGTCTGGAGGGGAACGGTCCAAAGCGCATGCCAGGTAGCATTGACGGCACTACAAATAAAGGAGGACCCGTTACCGGAGCAGAGAACCTGGGTTGAAGTCCCATTCGGGCGCAACTGGGGGAAACCGGGAACAGGGAAAGGTCCCTGGGATCCGGTTTCCCCCGTCCCTGTCGCCGAGCTGGCTATCCGGATTAACGGAAGGATAGACCGGCTGGACCTGGATGGGGATGGTAAGCGTGCCAGGGTCACTGACTATAAGACTGGCAAGCTACCTCGCAATATTGAGACCCAGACAATAGATGGCGGATCAGAGCTGCAACGCTGCACGTACCTTCTGGCCGTCCGCAGCCTGTTGCCCAAGGTCAAAACCATCGAATCCCGCCTGCTCTATCCCGGCTCCGGGAATGGCATCTATCCCCTGCCTGATCCTGACAATACGCTCCGGACTCTGGCAACTTATTTGCGCCTTGCGATGGAGAACGCCCGCGAGGGTCTGACGATTCCCGGCGAAGGGTCAGAGAGCGATTACAACGACTTGAGCTTCGCCCTGCCCGCCAACGCCAAGGGGCTCTACTTTGCCCGAAAGGTCGCAGATCGGAACCGGCTCCACGGGAAGCTTGTTGAGCTGTGGGAAATCACATGACCACCAGACTGGCGGATGAAGCAAACCGCAGCCGCGCCCTCACGGACCTTGGCTCGACGCTTCTCGTCGAGGCGGGAGCCGGAACGGGGAAGACCGCACTGCTGGCGGGCAGGATCGCGATGCTCCTGGCAAGCGGAGCCGAGCCGAAGACCATCGCTGCGATTACCTTCACGGAGATGGCGGCCAGCGAGTTATCGGTCCGGATCGACGATTACGTGAGACGGCTTTTGTCCGGCGACACTCCCCTAGAGATGGCAACCGGTCTGCCCAAAGGTCTTTCAGAAAAACAACGAGCGACACTGGAGAGGGCACGGCAAAACCTTGATGAGCTTACGTGCACAACCATTCACGGCTTCTGCTTGCGGCTCATCAATCCCTACCCTGTACAGTCGGGCCTTGATCCAGGGGCTACGCCCATGGATGAGTCATTGGCGGAATTGAGTTACAAGACGGTCTTTGAGGAGTGGCTTCGCGAACGGCTGAACGTCGAGGACGGTTCTGGCGACCCCCTGGCCGAGTGCATCGTGCTTGACCCCGACGAGGGAGTCAAATACATCCGCAGTCTGGCAGAATTCTTCGAGGGGCACCGCAGCGCGAAGGCATTGCCGTTCGAGGTGACTGCTCCGTCCCGCCAGGCGTTTCTGAAAGGCGTGGATGATTTCAGCGCCTGGTTCCAGCGTCAGAAGGCAAAGGAGCCCGAGACCGCGGACATCATTGACGCATTGGTTTCCTTGTCCGAACAATATCGCGGTAGAGGGCAAATGTCGTTCGGGCAGCTCTGGCGGGGCGCCCACCCCGAGAACGAGATCATCTTCACGAAAGCCGGGACGTTTCGAAGCTATTCGAAGAAGGGCAAATGGAGGACCGCTGCCAGAGAGGCCGGGAGACCAACCTCAGACGGTGACCCTCTATGTCAGGAAGCTCTCGCTCGTTACAACTCTGTCAGTGAATCGTTTGATCGCCTTCTCGGCGAGATTGCCCAAGAATTGGTCGCGAGGTTTGCCCAGCCGTTCGAGTCACTCAAACAGAGGTACGAGAAGGAAAAGCGCGACGCCGCTCTTTTGGATTTTGACGACCTCCTCTACAAGGCGCGTGACCTACTAAGGAACCGCCCGGATGTCCGGAAGGCTCTGGCGGAACGCTATAAGCACGTCCTGGTGGATGAGTATCAGGATACCGACCCGCTGCAGGCGGAAATCCTCTTCCGGCTGTGCGGGGAGGGCGATGGCAGCCTGCCGTGGGAGAACTGTCGGCTGCGCCCGGGCCAGCTTTTCATCGTCGGCGACCCCAAGCAGTCGATTTTTCGTTTCCGATTCGCCGACATCAACACTTACCTGCGCGCACGCGAGGGCATTGAGCGGCAGTTCCCGGGCAATCGCCTGGAAATCGTGGCCAATTTCCGTTCCGTGCCCGCCATACTTGATCACGTGAACACCTGCTTCAAGGGACCCTTGTCAGTCACCGGCCAGGCGGGGTTCGCGGCTCTCTCGGCCGTCATTAAAACCAGCCCACACTCGCTCCCGCCGGTCGTAGGGCTGGACATTCCGAACTCGGAAGAAGAGGATACCCGCACGATCGAGGCGGAGCAGGTGGCCGCCCTCTGCCAAAGCCTGATCGGAAATCTGCCTGTGCGGACAGGCAATGGAACCGTCAATTGCCGGCCGGGGCACATTGCGCTGCTCGCCCCGACGGGGACCGACCTATGGATATACGAGCACGCTCTCGAAAGCAGGGGCATCGCCATAGCCACGCAAGCTGGCAAGGGCTTCTTTCGGCGCCAGGAAGTCAAGGACCTGATCGCCATTGCCCGCATCCTCGCCGACAGCGCCGACACGCTCGCCTTTGGCGCCTTGATGCGGGGACCGCTTGTCGGGTTGACCGAACAGGAGTTGCTGGACATCATTGCCAACCTCCCGAAAGACGCCGCCCGTCCTGAGAAGTTGCCCAAGTTCTGGCTCTGGACTGACCCCAGAAATATTCAGCATCCGGTGGCGGCACAGGCTCTTCGGATCCTCCAATCATTGGCACGAAGACCGGCCTCGGCGCCCTTCGATGTCCTCAACGCGGCGGTGGAAGGCTTGCAAGTTCGAGCGATACTGAGATTGCGACATCCCCGTGGGGCAGAGCGTGCCCTGGCGAACACCGACCTTTTCCTTGAGATGGCTCGCCCCTATGCGGCGAGGGGGATCCTCGCCTTTGCGCGCGACATGTCGCAGGCATGGCACGAGGGCGAGCGCGAAATAGAGGGTCGCGCCGACGCGGAGCTGGATGCGCTGCACGTCATCACCATACACAGCGCAAAGGGGCTGGAGTGGCCGGTCGTCATTCCGATCAACACAACGACAGGAGTTCAAGGGACCAAGGGAATCCTTTACCGGCGCAGCGACGACACCCTCCACATGAAGATTGCCGGAATTGAGCCGGCTTCGTACACGGAAGTGAAGGCATTCGAAGAGCAGGAGCTGGAGAGGGAGCGAGTGCGCCTATGGTACGTCGCATGCACGCGTGCGAGAGACTTGCTGGTACTTCCCCGGCACGAGGACCCGCCCAAGAGCTCATGGGCCAAGGTGCTCGACCTTCATCTGGAAGATCTTCCCCCGATCAGTCCAAGCGTATTCAAGGCTGCGGCTCCCGAACCGGTTGCGCCTGCACAGAACCAGCAGGACCAACCGACATTCATCAAGGAGGATGAGGTGATTGCCGCATCGCGCCCGGAGGTTCGGTGGGTCCGGCCGAGCGGGAGCCCTGACGATGGGCGCGAGGAACCGGAGCGGCAGATTGAACTTCCTGAAGCGGTTGTTTCCGCTGAGCCCGCGGTCAAGCCGGTTGGCAGCGCTTTGCGGGGCTCGGTGCTTCACAAGCTGATGGACGAGATCCTGAACGGGATTATCGAGAAGGATGCTGGCAAGGTGGCGGAGCGAGCCAGAACACTGATTGGTCAATTGGGCTCGGTCCCGAGTGAAGATCCCAGGAAGGGCCCCTGCCCACAGGAAATGGCTGGCACTATTGTGAAAACGCTGAACCTTCCCATCGTCCGGGATAACCGTGCGCGCCTGCTGCCGGAGATAAACGTTCATGGGGTGGATGAACAAGAACCAGGGAGCCTGAAACTGGTTTCCGGCATTGCGGATGCCATCGCTTTGGACGACGCCGGTCGGGTCGACCTTGTGATTGATTGGAAGAGCGACATCGAGCTGATTCCTGCAGCTTTGAAGGAACATCGCTCCCAATTGAGACAATACATGAAAGCCACCGGTTGTCGCCTTGGAGCCGTTGTTTATATGACGATGGGACAAGTCGACGAGGTGCGTGGTCCCGACGCTGGAGGGTGAGACCTTGACGTGGTTCGGACCATCGCCAACTGACCAAGCCTGGAGGCCGCATCGGCGGTGGCACAGGAGTGCTCTATTTGCGAACTCTACAGAAATGGACGATTCGGGCGTTTAACGCGTGCTGACGTACCTCAACCTTGAGCAGAGAATACGCAAGGAATTCAAATCCGTATAGATGACAGCAGGGGGTGTTCATGAAGTCCAAGGGGGCATGCCACTGTCACCCCACGTGGGTGAGAGCTGAAGGCTGTCACTTGGATCCGGCGCATTCTGCTGTTTAAAAAGGGGCCCCAAGGCCCTTCTAATGCGGGCGAGAAGGTTCTTATGGTACTCTAAGCCTTACATCGCTTTTGGTTAGGTGAGGCTTGGGATGCGCCGATCGCCAAGAAATGTGAGAATCGCCTATAATCATGGGGGTCTGACGCACTTCGGTGGTATCTATTTCTTCCATGAATTCTTGAGAGTGCTGCAGTTTCGCAACTTCTTAGCACAACATCTTAGGTATCCCCGACGGAACCACCGCTATAGTCTCTCCCAAACCATCCTGGCCCTGCTCTACCCCGTCGTGCTGGGGCTCGATCGCATCGAGACTGCGTCCTTGCTTCGTTCCAACGGCACCTTTCAGTACTTGACCGGCCTGCCCGGCTTTCCTGATCCTCAGACCCTACGGCGATTCTTACGGAAAGATCCAACTCGCCTCTGGGAACAGTTACACCGCGTCAATGATCGAGTGCTGCAAGAATTCATTCACCGGCCGGAGCGGCGCTCACGTCTCATCTTCGATCTGGACAGCACGGTGGTCAGCGTGTTCGGAAAGCAGGACGGCGCCGAGGTTGGTTACAACCCCCGGTACCGGGGCAAGCGCAGCTACAACCCGTTGCTATGTCTGGAGGCCAACAGTTCCTTTCTGTGGGACGCCGAACTGCGCTCCGGAAACGCTGGCACATGGGAGGGCAGCCCCGCTCTACTGGATACGAGCTTCGTGAACGTGCCGCCCGAAATCCGCCAGCTGCGGTTTCGCGCCGATGCCGGCTTCGGTTACGATCCGGTGTTCGAGAAACTGGAGGCACATCGCGCGGAGTACGCTGTAGTGGCCCGTTTGACGACCTCGCTCAAGCGTCTGCTGCCGGGGCTGCGCTATGCGCCCGCCAATGCCTGTTGGGATTGCGGCGAAGGAGAGTTCCGCGCCCAGGGCTGGCGGCAAGCCCGTCGCATCGTGGTGGCGCGTTGTGCGATCGAGGAAGATGATCCGCAACCGACGCTGTTTGCGATGGGGCGCTACTTCTATCGGGTATGGGTCACCAATCTCACCTTGACGCCTGCCGGAGTGTGGCATTTCTATGATGGTCGTGCAGCCATGGAGCCGCGCATCCATGAATTGCGGGAAGACTTCGCACTGCGGAAGATTCCGACGTCATCTTTTGAGGCGAACGCCTTGTATCTGGAGGTGATTCGCTTGGCCTACAACTTAGTGGCGATCTTCCAGCGCCTGTGTCTACCCGAGGAATGGCAGAGCTTGACCTTGAGTAAGTTACGCCACCGACTATTCTGGCTGCCTGGTGAACTGACCCGCCCGCAAAACCGACCTACTCTGCGGTTAGCCAACTCACGCCTGATCGCGATGTGGGCGGAGCAGATACTACACCGAATTCATAAGCTAATACCGCTGGAGGGCTGAGGCGGCGCAGGCTGCGTTTCTGAAAATTGATCGACTGCTGCAAACATTTTGAGTACAAATGCCCGTTTTCGGCCAAATTTGAAGAGAAACACTGAAATTCACGCCGGATTCAAGTGTCAGGCACTGTTCCGGTGCCCGCTTTGATTGTCTGCGTACGCAGGCTTAGGTAGTGGAATGGCAATGTACGTGGGCTTCGTCCTCTGGTACCAGATGAGATGCGGGGGGGGCAATTGCTATGAATGCCAACTCTGAGGTTCGATCAAACCTTAACCTCATCGTAGCGCCGCCGCGTGAGATTGGCCGCGATCCGATTCACACGCTGACTCGATGGCGAAGGGAAGCGCCGCAGCTTCCGGACGTCGAAGCGGTCCGCAAGCGGATTGACATGGTATCGCTGGCGAAATTGTGGGCAGGGAAGTTCGGAGAGAAAGAGAGTGAGGTTCAGCGTCAGGCGCTCGCCGCGCGGCTGACGCTGGAAAGGCGGCTGGGGGAGCTGCTGGCCGGAACGGTCTCGCCGGGGAAGCGGTCGAAGGATATTGTCGTCGGTGACGACAATAAAAGTTTGCCAGAGGGGATCACCTGTGACGCCTCCAGCGCCGCCCAAACTCTCGCGGTGACGCCGCAGAAGTGGTTTGACAAAGTTGTGGAAGAAGTCGTGGCGGGAGTTCGGAGGCTCAACCTGAAGGAGATCTATCTGGAAGCGAAGAGAGTCATCGCCGGAGAAGCGGCAGACCGGCCGCCGCATGAAGCCGAGGGAGTCGTTCTTGGAGACTTCCGCGAAGTCGGGCAGGAGATCCCTGACGAGTCCGTGGCGCTCATCCTCACGGATCCGCCCTACGATCGCGCCGGCCTGGAGCTTTACGGCGAGACCGCGAAGCTGGCGAAGCGCGTCCTGCTGCCGGGAGGCAGCCTGCTAGCTTATGCGCCGAACTATGCTTTGCCTGACGTCTTCGCGTCGTGCCGGGAGCACCTCACTTACTGGTGGACGCTCGCCGTGCTGCACAGCGGTAGCCACGCGCTGATGCAGGAATATGGAGTGCGAGTATGCTACAAGCCGCTGATCTGGCTCACGAAAGGCGGGCGGTTCAACAAGCAGCAGATCTTCGAGGATACGGTTGCGGGCGATGTGGAAAAGACGGAGCACGAGTGGCAGCAAGGCGTACTTGAGGCCGAGACGATCATCAAGGCTTTGACTTCGCCGGACGACCTCGTGCTCGACCCGATGTGCGGATCGGGAACCACGCTTCTCGCAGCGCGCCGCTGCGGTCGGCGCTATTTGGGGATCGAGGCGAAAGTAGAGACGGCAAGTTTGGCGCGAGAGAGAATGGCAAAAAAGAAAGAGTGATGCGATGGCTCTCATTGAACTTACGTCGGGCGAGAATTTGGAGAATTGGGAGCCTGAGAAGGGTTTGGTGCAGTGACGGCGCCCGGGCCGTGAAGCCGGGAGAGCAGAGCGATGCCGACATTCCGGAGAAGCGCGACACTCGAAGCCTGGGACGGCACCATGCCGGAGCTGCCGGAGGACTTCATGGCGCGCGTCCGCGGTATTAACCTGGTGCAGTCGAACGCCCTTCCAACTCGGAATCCAACCCCAGCGGTAGACCAGTCGATGGGAAGGCGACTTTTCAGTCCGAATCCTGAGCTTGGGTTGCAATTGTCCCGCCAGCAGCGATTTGCAACAAATTGAGCCGAGGGGCGAGCTTCCGCCGAGAGTTGGAATTGTGCTACGGCGCATGTTGGCTGAACCGGTGCGGCTCGCTAACCCTATCCGTAAAAAAGAAGTCGCCGTTTTTCGACCTCCCTGGGTACCGACTGTGCGGCCATTCGGCTGCCCGCTGTACCTTCCGTGCCTGTGAGCGGACGCGGAACGGATTCGGCCGTCAGGTCCGCGGCTAGGCTGTGGGTTAGGGCTTCGGTCTTAGGAGCATGTGTTTGTTGCCCGAGTTAAGGACGGTCCAAACCTTTTCGATCTGCTTTCCAGTCAATATTCCACCCCGTCCGTCGGGCGGCCCGAGCTGCAGAATAGGGGTGGACCTATCCCTAATGAGCAGTCGGCCAAAATCTTTCCAGCCGGGGAGTTGCAGCCGGTCATTGAACGCACGCCGTAAGATGGTCGCCAGCATATCAGCGAGCTGCAATCCTAAGGAGTTCGCCGAGTCGGCGAATTCTCGTTGCCCGCTCAGAAGCAAACCGGCGTTTAATCCCGGAGGTCGATCAGCGTCGCCAATGCCATAGGCTTTTCTCGTCCATTCCAGGTGCCGTTTCATGTCTTCATCCGTGGGATCGATTCCGTAACGGGCATCAAAGTGGGAGTAGTCCGCTCCTTGCAGAGTAGCGAGGGGGTGTTGTGCGAAGTGGCCTTCGCTCATCGGAAGAATCAGAGTCGACCAAGTGCTCTCCATTTCCGTTATGGTTCGGTTCTTTTGGTCGATGGTCCACGCGATGCTTCCGAGTTCCTCGGGCAATCGCTGAACATAGTAGAGCGTGCTTTCTTCGATGACCTTCAAAACGAGCTCAACGACCAGGAAGGCCTGCAGAAAGAGTTGGTTCGGCGTCCGGCGAATTGCTTCAGCGAGGTTCTGCAGTTGCTCCACGATTGGTGGATGATGCTCCGGTGTCAAGTGAGCCGTAATGGCGTCCGCCTGTCGAGCCTTAAATGGGCCAACGACAGCATCGCCATGCGTAGCCATATCCGCGGCAAAAAACTTCACAAAAACATCGTAGCGAGAGACCAACTCAATCAATTGAGCAGCCTGGCTTTCATCCAGTTTGCTGCCCTTGACTTCGACCGTATTGTTCGGCCAACTATCGCGCAAGCGCAGGAATTCCTGGAAGAGGACCGTCTCAACCGAGGTTGGAACTACAAGCGCCAGAACGAGAGAATAAAGAGATTTGCTGTTAGCGGGCGTAACAAAGTTGCCGGCCTCGTCGATGTAGATTCGCATTGGTTAATCCTCTGGCGAGTCTACCAGTACTGTGTCAGTGGGCACCCACTAGAGTTGATGACCTTCAGCATGTGTACGCCCTGTGGTCGATGGGAACGGCTGATTCTTGCGTTTCTTCGGCTTAAGCTTCCGGGGGGAGAAAAGTGTCAGTTACCTTTTTTCTTCACCACGTTTTCCTCACAGGGCCGACAACAAATGGAAAACACTACGCGTAGCCGTGGGCGCCCGAGAAAAGGTTCCTGACTCCTTTTTCCCCGATCACTCCCCGTTACGAAGAAGTAAGGCCACTTTCTTCGCTAGTAACCTCCGGCGATCACGCGTGAACTCCCTGAATGTTGGTCTGCTTTCCAGGATCTCGGGGGGAATAAAGTATTTCTTCAAATGCCGCTTTGAGATCTTCGCCAGATGTTTCCACGGCCAGTCATGTTGGAGTTGTTTGTTCGCCCGCTCGCAAGTGATAACCCTGTTAGCCACTTGATTAATCTCATCATCCTCGTATCCCTGCTCTTTTAATCGCTTTCTGGGGTAGATATGGTGATCGTTCACTTTGCTCGATGAGAACGCCCGCCCCGAATAGATGTCGAAGCGCTCCTGTATGTTGGGCAGGCACACGATCGCTCGGTACACCGCGTCGGCTCCGTTTCTTGTCCGCGCTATTAGGCGTTCCAATTCATCCTTCGTCATCTTCACCGCGAATCTTGGAGGCGTTCTCCATTTACGCGGCTCGAGCCACTCCTTTAAGCGTTGGTAGTCCTTGCGGATAACGGAATTTGTTCCGGCTTTGTAGCGCTGGTTGATGACCGAGGCCCAATACCATTTCTTTAGCTTGTTGTTGATGCGCTTTTCCTTGTCCGGGCTGTACTTCTTAACAACTTGCAGGTAGTGGAGTATGGCCGCGTATGTGACTACCATCGGTGAGAACGGCAGATAACGTTTGTTCATTACGCCGAACTGGGCCTCAAACTCACTCAATGCCATGTTGATGAACTTCGTGCTCACTCGCCAGTCCTGCTTAAATTGGGCGGTGTCAATCCGCCCGTTCTTCATGTAGCGCCAGCGTATGCCTCTGAACGCCCGGCTACCGACTTCCGCGTTCTGGTTATTGATGAGGAGCATTACTTTCAGGATATACGTGGGGTCTATCCCATATTCCTTGATCTTCTTTTCATTCGCTTCCCGCCACAGATCCTTCATTTTGATTGGATAAAGCCTCCCCGCTGCCAATTCGAATTCGGTTAATCCCGTGCCCTCGCTGTTTATCAATGCGAAGACGTTGCTGTGCTGGCGTTCGGTGAGCTTGTAATGCAGCGTTTCAACCGGGACGGAGTACGATAATATCTGGCGCCTGAGATCGCGAACGTTTTTTCCATACGTGCGTCGAAAGCGAGGCGGAAACACGTTTAGCCAGTGGCTTTCATCCTGTTTATATATGACGGATAACGGGAGCAGCTTGGTGTGGCGCAATTGCTCCCTGTCATGTTCAAGCGGTTCGTCATTGCGGGCTGTCTTGATGAATGTCAGCTCTTCTGCCTCCTCGGACTTCAGAATTTCCTTAAGCTTCATGTCCACTTTGAAGTAGAAGCGATACAGGTGCTGAAGATGGACGTACTGCTTTTCCGCGTTCGTGGGCGGCTTTAGTGCGAACAGAAGTGTTTTCAGCCTTTGCTGGCCGTCAATTACATAGAACTGTGGGTTGAAATCCCCGTAGTGGCCATCCAAAAAGGGTTCAGCCCCGAGGTTTGGGTTCCCTTCCTTCTTGAGCAGCATGAGCGTCCCGATTGGGTAGTGGCGGACAATGCTTTCCATCAACTTGGCTATTTGGGTTGGTGTCCACACGAACTGCCGCTGAAAACTGGGTAGGCAAAGCTTGTTTTCCGTCACCATCTGGAGGAGGTTCGAGATGTTCTCGGGTGCGGTGGCCTTGTTTCTCATAAAATGTCGAAGACACAACCTCGCCTAATGCGGCGCGTTCGGTGAACGTAGTCGTGATGCCAAACCTATCTCTCTCGCAGAGACACGTCCCCTTTTAGTCGCTCGGGAAACCAGGGGACACGATATTTCCGATTTAAGAATATCACCAGGGAAGTTCGTAGCGCGGACCGCCGTTTTTGCGATCCCCGTCTTTTCTGAATGCGCGCAGCCGCACAAAAAAATCGATGAGAGCCAAAACGCCGCAACTTCGACACGATGCTAAACTACCTCGGGCGGCAGGAAAATGTCAGGGAGGAGATGCTGACCGCAAAGGCGGCGGTCTGACGCGCTACGGACTTTCAAATCCCCGGGGAGCGTTACATCGCGGCCGAGGGGATGAGTCTCTTCCGCCCGTAATTCAACCGACGAATATGGTTTCGCCAAGGGGCCCCCTTGCCCTGAGCTTTCTTACCTTTTTGCATTCACGTTCAATGTCCAAGACCATTTGATCCAATTCGGGTTCAGAATAGATTCTCGCAAGTCCGTTCGGCTTCGGTAAGCTCTCAATGCGTTTCTTCCACTGTCCATCGAGAGCTGCGAAATTCGCAAATGCAGAGCCTAAAACAGCGTGAGAAAGATCAAGTCCGTCACCCTTTTTCGGTTGTGTGCCCCGATCCACAACGAAGCCTCGAATTATGTTCTCATAAGCAAACATCGCAGGTTTGTCGCTACGGAAGCTAACGAATTCGGGAAACGAACCCTCAACCCACGAAGCGTCGAGCTTTTGGTGCGATCGGTATTCCTTCACCTTCTGGAATAACGCCTCGTCAAGTGCGCTTCTATCTTTCCAGATTCTGTCCTTATGTAGTTCAAGCCACTCAATGAATCTGTCCGGCGCAAAGAGATCGGCCGAGATATGAGTGATTTCTCCACTTGCCAGATTGGGCTGAACCTGAGCGGCGAACACCATCTGTGCAAAGTCCATGGCTGAGAATGCATCTGCCCCCATCAATCCCTGTTCTTCCCTCTTGCATACCTCATTCACACTTAGGTCTACGGGGAACCAGTGATTCGCGATCTGTTTCAAGAATGCTTTGACCGTCTTATTTGAACCGACCAGGTCTATGCTGTTTGCCACGGAAAACAACAAGTCCGCGCTTTCGTCACTCAGACAATTCAGAAAACGGTCTCGCCGTTTCTGTGATCCCTGTGCAATTCGTATGATTGCAAAATTGTCCAGATACACTGCGATTCCACGCACCACTCCGCTCAGCCTGTAGTGGTCGTCGATCCTGGTAATCGTCATCATAAGCGTGTGTTCTCGAAGATCCATTATCCCCAGGGCATTAGCCGTTTACAAGCTCTCCCAATGTCACAGCGAGTTCGAAGTCTTTTCGCTCGCCATGATCTCACAAACTGTTGTCGTGTGGCGCCGTGTCAAAGTTGCGGGGTCCTTTTCTTTCGGACCGATATTTCTTCATCACCGTGCGCCTGCTTCCTCGGTGTAGAAAACCGGGACACGATATTTCCGAATGTTTATGCCCATCCTTCACGATTCTGAGCTTCACGCGCCGTCGCCCCTGCCTCTGCGGCCGCACTCCAAAAGCCGGTACGGCTGAGTATCGAGGTTTGGGCAGGTAAGCCCCAAAGGGGCGATATCGGCCTCCCTGCCAATAGTGTAGTTCTGCAAGACTAGTAGTGTTCCCGCCAAGGCGGTTGCAGAAAACGAAAACAGCCCCTGCACAGCCCAATCGGGGATCGTGCCCGATAAACGCCCTTCCCTGCGGAGATCCCGGCCCAAAGTGGGCGAGTTGATGGTGGGCGACCACCTGTCCGCAATCATGGGATTTGCTGAACACAGAGATCCGAGTCGCCAAATGTGCGGGTAGACTGTTAAACGACCATGTGCATTGTTCCGAGCCCAACGGCACGCCCCCAGAACCTTTTGGGATCCTCTTGGTTTGAGAGTGCGCTATCATTCCCACATGCCTTCCGGTCCGCACCTGATTTTTGATAAGTCGGCCCTAGAGGCTTTGGCCCCGGACGAAGCCGTATGGCTCGACCAGTTTTTTCTCTCGAATATCACGCCCCTATTTTTCATGGAGACGCTGGCCGATCTTGAGAAGGAGATGCGAAAGGGGCGAAGGCCGGAAGCGGTCGTAGGCAGTCTCGCAGAGAAAACCCCCGACATGCAGTCAACGGCGAGTGTGCACCACTCCAGGCTATTCAATGGTGAACTCCTCGGACAGGAAAACGTTCCCATGGACGGTCGCATTCCGCGGGGAGGCGGGAATGTAGTGGAGCTTGACGGCAAAAAGGGCATTTTCTACGGCAAGGCACCCGAAGACGAGGCTCTCGAACGATGGTACAGGCAGGAGTTTCTCGACATCGAGCGGCAGTTTGCAAGAGTTTGGCGGCGGGAGATTCCTAACCTTGACCTTGAGGGAATCTATCGTTTCTTCGGGAGTTGGTTCCTCATAGGCAAGCCAAAGACATTCGCCGAGGCAAGAACGCTCTCTCAAGCGTATATCGACGGTTCTCCGCCCGAGGATTCATTGAAGTTCGGGTTGACCCTCTTTGGGATCCCTGACACCGGCCGCCAGCAAGTGTTGCACCGCTGGGTCAATGCCGGCCGACCGCCGCTCAAGAGCTTCGTCCCCTACTTCCACTTCCTTTATTCGATTGAACTCTTCTTCAATCTTTGCATCGCGGCAGACCTTATTTCGCGCGAGCGTCCTAGCAACAAACTGGACATAGCATATTTGTACTATCTGCCGTTTTGTAATGTCTTCACATCCGGTGATAAACTCCATGCGAGCACCGTTCCCCTGTTTCTCCGTGAGGACCAAAGTTTTGTTTCGGCTCAGGACTTGAAGGCGGGACTCCGCCAGCTTGACTCGCTCTACTCTGCGTTGCCCGAGGAAACCCGCAAGTCCGGGTTCCATCATTTTGCAAGCTACCCGCCGCTCGACGACTCCTACCTCGTCACGCGCCTCTGGGACAAACATATGCGACCCGAGTGGCGAGCGGGTGCCAACCGCCCACCGCTCGATCCGCGCGCGAGCGAAGCATTACGAGAGCTACTCGACAAAATTGAGCGGGACGGCAAGCAAGCCACCTCCGACCAAAGCATTTCAATCGAGGAAGCGTCGTTTATGCAGATTACCAGGCGGGTCCGCCGTAGGAGGGGAAAGTGGGAGCGCTTCGGCCCCGAGGTTAAGTAGAGAAGCAGATGCTCTTTTATTGACGTTCGATGACAGTATTCCCTTGTGAACATCCTTGCCAAATGCGCAAACCCGAAATGCCCCGCCTTCGATGTTGAAAAGTCCGTCCTCGTCGGACAGTTTTTGGGATACGGCGCGCCCAATGACCGCGTGAAGTGCCCATCATGCGGTGACCTTATGCAAACGACGAAGTCGGAAGCCACCTCCATGTTTCGGCGATCAGTCCGCACCACGCCGGACCGCTCGCCCTCCGCAAGAAGGCGTCCCCGGCGCGACACGCCGCGGGGCGGTTCGGGCCGAAGGTAGCCGCCATTGGGCCCTTTTCGCGCTGCGGGGTATCTTTAAGAGACAGCCCTCTACCAGCCTCATGCAGCACGTATTCGCCCGTCCACGGTCAGCGCTTTTCTGCTTTTCTCCGGGCGATAGCGTGACGGCAGGTATACGTAATCAATTGAGATGGGGCACGCCACGCATCGCACGGTACGTGGCACGCCACAACGATTGCCTTACCCGTGCGCAGAGCTTGGCACCGAGGTTTCTTGCATTTAGGGAAGAACCGACGGTCAGGATAGCACTGCCACCGACCACTTTGACGGTTCAAGTCGCCAAACCGTAGATGTGGTCTGCGCTGTCATCTCTGACGGTCGCGCTTGGATGGCCGCGGCTCGCTACCCAACTCCGGGAACGGTCCGAGAAATCAGCCCGAAGGCATCGAGAGAATGTCACCGGAACCTTGCCATTCGGCCCTTGTCCCCGACGCCTACCACGGCAGGACTCAGGGTGAGCCTGCCGGCACTGCCGGGGATAGTCAGGATGGCAGGTCCGCCGCTTCTGCTGACTCTCCCGGCAGACGCGGTGAGGCTCGCCATGCCCCGATTGCCGCCGCATTGTCGTCACGAATGGGGAAGCCCGGCATGCCGCGGGCGGGCGTTGCCGGCCGGAAAATAGCCCCCAGATCCCTCTCGATTCTCTGCTTCGACATCGTGACGTAAGCCGGCTCGATCTCCACCCCGATGCCGTTTCGGCCGCAGCGGGCGGAAGCCAGGAGAGTCGTCCCCGTGCCCATGAAGGGGTCAAGGACCGTATCGCCAGTGAAGGAGAACATCCTCACGAGGCGATGCGCCAGCTCCTCCGGGAACGGTGCCGGATGATGCCTTGTGGATTCTCCCCTGGGGCCGTTCCATATCTGCCGGAACCACTCCTGGTGCTCTTGCTTAGTGAGCCTGGACGCTTCCCGCTGCTCATCGGTGGGCTGGCGGTACCCGCCTGGCTTCCGGAGCATCAGGATGAACTCGACGTCATTCTTGACGATGGCATTGGGCTCGTAGGGCTTCCCCAAGAAGCTGGAACCGTTCTCGACCTCGTAACTCGCATTGGTTATCTTGTGCCACAAAATGGGCGTCAGGTTGTCGAAGCCAACCTTCCTGGCCCTCACAATGATGTCGGCGTGCATCGGCATGACCGAGTGCCTGCCATGCTTGCGGCGGGACAGGCAGACGTCCCCGACGACGCACACGAGCCGGCCGCCGGGAACCAGCACGCGAAAGCAATGCTTCCATACCTTGTCGAGCTCGTCATGGAAGGCCTCATAATCTTCGACGAGCCCAAGCTGGCCTTCGCGGTGGGGATATTCCTTGAGCGTCCAGTATGGCGGCGAGGTCAGGACCAAGTGGACTGATCCTGGCGCAATCCAGCCGAGCTCCCTGGAGTCCCCATGGCAAATCGTCAGGGTGGTCCTGTCGAGAGCAGCATGCATCACGCCGATGCTGCCGGCACCCACGACGCTGGCAAGAAAGTCTCTCAAGCTAAAACACCCTAATGCCCGGCATAGCGGGCGCCCCGGCCGTGGACTGCCCCGGTCAAAGGAGATTCCGGGTCGGCGCGGTGGGCCACGGTGGGGCTCCGGGCTCGGCCGCAGGACCGGACTTTTGCCCAGATAGCCCCGCCAGGGTGGCCCAAAAACTCGCAGAACCCTCTGCACCAGCCCGCCGCACCCCGGAACCATGGGTAAGCGCCCGGCAGGGTTATATGCGGCTCCCAGCGCAAAATCTAACGGGGCGAGGCGGGGGGCACCTTTTTGGGGTTTCTTACCGCTTTTTTGCTCTGCCGCCAGTCCGCCCCCGTTTCGGCTGCGCGCCGGTCGTCCGGCTTGCCCGGCAGGGCCAGGTCGAGGCTCGTGGGGTCGGGGTCAATGGCCCTCATGTCCATGTCCAGGGGGTTGGGACTCCCCTCCAGGGCGGCGACGGCCAGTTCCACGGCGGATTCCTCTGGTTTTTTGGGTTGTGGGTTTCTGGCCATCATTTGTCCATCCCCCCTTGCTCCTTCCGCTACTGCACATCGGCATTGCTCGTTTCGGCTGCAGCAGCGGTCTGCCCGGCCGCCAGGGGCGCATCCGGTGCGGTTGAGATGGTCTCCTCCATCGGCGGAGTAGCCGCCTCGCCCGCCGGCGCGCAGTCTGGCTTCGGGCTGGCCGCCTCGATTGCGGCTACAGCCGCCTCTGCCGACTCAAGCCTTCTTCTGGCACCGGCAGTTGGCTAATCCGAGCGGCGAAGAGCCGTAGAAGACTTCAGGCAGCGCCTCCTTGGGGACCCTGTCCCAACATGAGTGTGCGTGCACGGTTATTGGGCTATCCTTATGCCTGAGCGTGACACCGTCGCGCCTGAGGTCATGCACCCGGACAACGGAATCGTCTCTCATGGTGAGGAGGGCGTCGCCGTTCTCGCCCAAGTCGGTGGCGCAGACTTGCTTCACGAACTCGTCTGATTTGGTTGCTGGCACGGCAGCCGAGATGTGTCCTTCCTCCAGGTCGTCGAGACCAGTCAAGCTACCTGACACCGCCAGCTCCTGCCTGGCGTCAGTGCATACCGGGCAGTTTGGCGGGCACCGCTTCGCCGTGTCCTCCGGGGGTGGTGACTCCAGGGAAACCGCCTTCCCCGCATCCTTCTCCTCGTCGTCTGCTAGGTTGGCGACTATCATGTTTCCCATGTATGCCATAAGGTGGTACCTCTTGTTGCACTTGAATCCGTTGCAGGCCGGGTCGGTGCAAGTCGCATCCTCCAGGCCCTCTCGGCGGCGTATTTCTGCATTTTGCTTCTCCCGTAGCTCTTTCTCGTTCATGTGTCCTCCCCATCATGGCTCGCGTGGCCTTTGATCGGTTCCCGGCCATCGGGCATCATTTCGGCCAGCTTCCTGACCAGTTTCTCTCCGTCTGTTGATTCAAGTTAACGAGCACCTCCCTGGTGTAATACTGGAATTTATCGAGGACTATGACCGCGGCGGATTCGCCCATGGGATCCGACGGACTGCTGTCGGGCGATGGCTGAGGTCCGACGGCGCACCTCGCCCGCGGGACGGCCGCGTTCGTCCGGCAAGTCGAGGCTAGTGCGGTCAGGGCTGACCTTCGCCATTTCCGGGTCGTCGAGAGGATTGGGGCGGCCCTCGATGGCAGCGATGGCCAGGTCCACTGCGGATTGCTCTGGCTTTCTGGGTTGTGTTTTCCTGACCGCCATTTGCTGATTCTCCCCCGCTTCTCGGCTACTGCACATCGCCATTGCTCGTTGCGGCTGCGGTCTCTCCGGCCGCCGCGGCTGTGGCGGGGATTTCCTCCCCTGGCTCCTCCGTAATGGCAGAGGCTTCATCGGAAGGCTGCGAAGCCGAGCCGGTCGGGGGGGAAGCGACGGCGGAACCGGGCAATCCATCGGCAGCTTCGGGCACGGGATAGAAAATCATCAGCCCTATCTCCCGCCACTCGTGGGGGACGCCGGAAACCTCCGCGATGCAGCCGATGAACTCGACGACGGACTCGCCCGTGGTCAGGACCTTTTTGAGAGACGGCCATACGGTCTCGGCCAGCTTCTCGGCGGTCGGCTTTGCTGGCTCGGGAATTGCTCCACTGGGCACATTTCCATTTTCAATGCCCAGCGTCTCGGCATGCCGAGAGGCCAGCCTATCGGCTGTGCTGCGGGGGATGCCTTGCTGCCTGAGCCAACCGCGCCACTGGCCCAAGCGTCCGGGGCGTGACAGCAAGCACTTCATCTCGTGGAGCCTCTCCGCCAGGCTTGCACGGATTTGGCGGAGTTCCTTGGCGGTCGCCTTGCGGCTGGTGCTCAGGCGGACGTGGTCCGACCAGAGAGCGGTGATTTCCTGCGTTAGCTGCGTTTCAATGATGCCGTCAACAGGCTGAGCCGTGCCGGGCTGGACCTCGGTCTCCGCCTCCTGCTCGGGGATGATGGCGTTTTCGATTGTGTCAAGCATCGTGCCCATATTGCGTACCTCATTTTAGAATTGGGGAGCAGAAATCCAGGCATCTGAAGTTGCTCCTATAATTGGGGCACGAAGTTGATTTTTTGGTTTACTCGAATTGGTATTATCCCTGCATCAAGGAGCGGCTACAGGCGTGCGCCAATTCAGAAGCGGATACTGCACGCATTCTCTTGGCGTCGAATTGGGGATTCCGGGGCAAGGTGATAGCGATTCCGAAGTTATCCCGATCAAGATTCCGAAATTGATCTGATCACGATTCCGGGATGAAGCTGATCATCGATTCCGATTTTAAGTCGGTCAGTTTTAGCGGGTTGTCGGAACGGTGATCGGGATCATTTCGGAACGATTTTCACAGGGCTCCAGGCCGGGCAGTAAGGGGCATGGCGAAGGACGCTGGACAACATCTTCGGCAATGAGGTTCCACTGGAAGGTGGAGGGACCACATTGCCAATGAAAAGGTTGTCCATGCGAAAGCTCAAGGAAGTACTGCGACTACGCTACGAACTGGGACTGGGGCAGCGCCAGATCGCCCGCAGTTGCTCGATCGCGCAGGGCACGGTTTCTGGGTACCTGAAGCGCTCCCAGGAGGCAGGGGTCAGTTGGCCGCTGCCGGAAGGCTGGGATGATCGCCAACTGGAAGCCGCCTTATTTGGAGGAACCCCGCGGCGCGCCCACGAGACCCGCCAGCCCCAGCCCGATTTTGCCCAACTCCACGAAGAACTCCAACGCCATCCTCACCTGACGCTGCAACTCGCCTGGGAAGAATATCGACAGGCCCACTCGGACGGCTACGCTTACAGCCGCTTCTGTGAACTCTACCAACGCTGGCGACAGCAGTTGGATGTGGTGCTGCGCCAGGAGCATACGGCGGGAGAGAAGCTCTTCGTCGATTACGCCGGGGCGACGATTCCCATCCATGATCCTCAAGGCGGGCCGGAGCGGCAGGCCGCGGTCTTCGTCGCTGTCCTGGGGGCCAGCAACTACACTTATGCCGAAGCCACCGAGAGTCAGGAACTGGAGCACTGGATCGGTTCCCACATCCGTGCCTTCGAATTTCTCGGCGGCGTTCCCAAGCTGGTCATTCCGGATAATACCCGCACCGGTGTGAATAGGGCCTGCCGCTACGAGCCCGATCTGAACCGCACTTATCACGAACTGGCCATGCACTACGGGGTGGGCGTGCTACCGACTCGGCCTTACAAGCCCCGCGATAAAGCGAAGGTCGAAACCGGGGTGCAGATCGTCCAGCGTTGGATCGTGGCGGCGCTGCGGCACCGGAAGTTCTTCAGCCTGGCCGAACTCAATCAGGCGATCCGGGAGTTGCTGGATAAACTCAACCAACGGCCGTTTCGCAAGCGGCCGGGCTGCCGTGCCAGCCTCTTTCAGGAGTTGGACCGGCCGGCGCTGGGACCGTTACCGCGAGAACGCTTTGAGCTGCAGCAGTGGGCGACAGCGCGCGTCAATATCGACTATCACGTCGAGATCGACCGCCACTACTACAGCGTGCCCTACGTGCTGACTGGGCAGGTGGTGGAGATCCGCTCGACGCTGAGCACGGTAGAGATCTTTCACCGCGGCGAGCGCGTGGCTTCGCACGTCCGTAGCCACCTGCCCTATAAAGCCACTACCGTCAACGAGCATCGTCCCAAGAGCCACCAGCAGCACCTGGCTTGGCCACCCTCACGTCTGCTGCATTGGGCGCAGTCGGTGGGACCGTCCACGGCGCAGTTGTTCAAAGTCATTCTGGAAAGTAAACCGCACCCCGAAATGGGCTACCGGTCCTGCCTGGGGATTCTACGGCTGGGCCAGCGCTATTCCACCGAGCGGGTGGAAGCAGCGGCGGCACGGGCCCTCGCCACCGGCGCTTGTTCCTACCAGAGTGTCAAGTCGATGCTGGAACGCGGACTTGACCGTCAACCGTTGGAGGCGCCGGCGCCCCGCCCCCCGCTCGAACACGACAACTTGCGGGGCGCGGCCTATTTCGATTCCTCGGATACCCCGAGGTTGCTGTAACTCCATCCGGAGAAAGGAGAACGTATGTTGAATCAGCAGACCCTGGAGAAGTTGCACGGCTTGCGCTTGCACGGTATGGCAGAGGCCTTTCGCGCTCAGTCCGAGCAGACCGGAATCACCGAGTTGAGCTTCGAGGAACGCTTCGCATTGCTGGTCGACCAGCAGTGGAACTGGCGACAGAACCGGGCCTTGGAGCACCGCCTGCGCCAGGCCAAACTACGGCATCAGGCCTCGGTGGAAGACCTAGACTTCCGCTCCCCGCGCGGTCTGGACCGCGCCTTAGTACGGTCGCTCATCCAGGATTCGGCTTGGGTGCGGGAGCATCAGAACATTTTTCTGCTCGGCCCAACGGGGATCGGGAAGAGCTTCCTGGCTTGCGCTCTGGCCGAGAAGGCCTGCCGGGACGGCTTTACGGCCTTCTACACGCGGGCCCCCCAACTGTTTCGCAACCTGGGTCTGGCCCGCGCCGACGGCAGTCTGCGCTCGTTGCTCGCCCGATTGGCTCGTCTGGAAGTACTGGTGGTCGACGACTGGGCCATGGCGCCCCTGGCCGATACCGAGCGTCGGGACTTCCTGGAAATCTGTGAAGACCGCTACCAGCGGCGCTCGATGATCTTGACCAGCCAATTGCCGGTCGCCAACTGGCATGAGCAGATCGGGGATCCGACCCTGGCTGACAGCATTCTCGACCGGCTGGTGCACAATGCTCACCGCATCGAGATGCGCGGCGAGTCGATGCGCAAAAAGCGCGGTGGCAAGGAGTGAACAACGTCGCTGCGCTCCGAACACCCCGAGTGGGCGCCGTGGAAATGCCGCCCCGTGGAAAGCGTGGAAAACTCCCAGAACGAGTTTCCCACCCTTTCCACCGGGCTTGGAAATCCGGCAAAGGGCAGCCGGATTCCCACATTTCCACCGCGCCGGCGGCGGGCTTAATCTTGAAGGAAGGAGACAAAAAAGATGAAGAGAAAACCCAATTCCA
Source organism: uncultured Acidobacteriota bacterium (assembly GCA_963722555.1). Lineage (GTDB taxonomy): Bacteria > Acidobacteriota > Terriglobia > UBA7540 > UBA7540 > Bog-366. The sequence continues at coordinate 1,658,536 of CAVRNQ010000007.1, read as the reverse complement.
GTTGACCGATCCTGATCACTTCAAGCACAATAAGAATGCCAGCGTCGCTTCGCTCCGAAAATGATCGGCTTCACTTCGGAACCAGTGACTGGGATCAAATCGGAATCACCGACCACCTTCATCGGAATAAGCAGTCGAATTTCAGCGGGACAGGCCAGCCTACCGCCGGTGAGGTCGCAGCGACCGTGGCGTGGTGCGTCTTAAGCACCCAGCACTGCATCTGAATCCGGTGCTGGCAGCTCTTGAGGCGGAGGGACAATCCCCGCGCCTCTATCTGCGCAATCATCAGGCAACCCTAGATGTCGCAGGGGGTCTCCACTATCAATCTCGATTTGCGCTGCGCCAGCTTCGTCATGCTTCTTCCCTTCCAGCCTTTCCCTCATCATCTGGACATACTCCGCCGAAATGTCCAGCAGCACGCAGTCCTGCTGGAGTTTCCTGGCTGCCAGCCCCGTCGTGCCCGCCCCTGCGAACGGGTCGAGAACGACATCCCCCGGTCTGCTGGCTGCCCTGATGCAGCGACGGGGCCCCTCTGGCAGACTTTTATTGTCGTCACCGACGACAATATCCTTGCGGCAGTGGTGACCCTGGGCAGACAAGGCTGACAAAGGGCGACCGGGTGACGGTGCGCGGCGGCGGTCCCTGGCCAGACGATTTCCGAGCTGGGAGCGCAGGCAATCGACGGCAAGGCTTGCCCTCCCCGCTAGCCAGGCCGTCGGCGAGGCCTTCCCGCGTGCGTGGGAAAGCTCCGCGGGCAGGTGGACGAGATATCTTTGAATCAGGAGAAGCTCCCCGGCCACCATGGCGGCCGTCCTGGAATCGAGCCCGCGTGTGCGTCCCATCTTTCCTCCTTTGCCGCGCGCGGCGTCTTGGCCTAGGTCGCCGCCCTGTTTCAGCCCTCCAGCCCGGACAAATCCCAGTGACGGACATCGGTCGTGTCGTTGGATCCCCGTTCACCGGGAGCAGGCTTGGGCGTGGGCCTCTGCGCCTTCTTCTGCTCAACGCGCGCAAGACCGTCACGCAGGGGCTCCAGCACACGCTTGAGGTAGGCGAACGGGTGGTCCGCGGAGCCTATCTTCTCCGCCCACCTGGAGCCCGGCGTCAGGGCGAAACTGAGCAGGTCGCCGAGGTCGGGGTTGTCCTTTAGCAGGCCGCCAAACTTCCTGATGTCGGCGGGAGACGGAGCCTTGCCGAGGAAGGAGGAGAACAAACCGGCGAGCCTGACGGCTTCCTCCGTGGGGGGGTTGGCGGGGTCCGGGGGGGATTTCGTAACGGGGGTCTTCACGGGCTCGACGGGGACGGGCTTCACGGGCTGGACAAGAACTTTGGGCTTGGGGTACATAACGGGCGGCTCCAGCTTGGCTCCAGGTATCCCGCTTGTGGCCTTGACATAGGCTGCCCATCCATCCCCAGGCTCCCCTGTTCCAGGGTTTCCTGTTAGAGAATTAGCTACGGCGGCGGCCGCAGCAGCGCTGCTGTTGTTCTCGCTCTTACTTCTCTGTTTCACTTCTCGTATCACTTCTCGTCTTGTCTGAAGTCTCATCGCAGACTCATTGCAGTCATCATCGCAGAGGGGCTTTGAGACTTCTTTCCAAGTTTTTGTCTCTGTTGGATTTAAGGTGGTCGCTATCATCGCAGGCATCATCGCAGCATCATCGCAGAGGCTCTCTGATACTTCTTTCCAGGTTTTCGTCTCCTTTGGGTTGATGACGGCCTTCACCGTCACGCCGTTGACGAGCCCATAGACTTCGAAGTTGTGAATCACGACGGGATAGTCGCTGTGGTCCCGTCCCTTCATCAGCCGTGTGATGTATCCCATTAGGTCGAGCCTTCTGAGGGCATCCGAGAAGGTCCGCGGCGAGTAAGCCTTGCGGGAGAAGGTCGCAAGGCCCTTCGCCGACACATAGGGGGCTACTCCGGTCTCCCAATCGGCCCAACGGCGCAGGATGGTCATTGTCAGGAGCATCGGAGCGGTGAAGTCCCCCGAGCGAAGGGCGTCTATCTCGTCGTGGTAAACTTTTGCGAAGCGCCTAGTCATGGCTTGCCTCCCGCGGGAAGCCCATTATGATACCCTTGATTTCCTTCATCGCCTCCGCGCTCACCACGCCGGTAGTCCTGTCAGCCTTCTTGTGCAGCCAGACCATCGTGATGAATTCGCACGGAGTGAGTTCCCCCCTTCGGGCCGCCTCGAAAAGGGAATCGGGGATTCTTGTGTAGGTTTCGTTCATTGGTTCGTCTCCTTCTCCGTGGGCGTATCGAGCGCCGGGGGCGGCCTGTGGTATCCGCCGACCCGCCGAGGGAGTCCCAGTTCCTTGCGAATCTGGAGCACTCTCTGCTCGGTCCTGCCTATGGCTTTCCCAATCTCGGCGTAACTCAGGCTTGTGTCCTTCAGCATCTCTCCGACACGAGCCTTGAACGCCACCCGTCTCTTGTCCCGTTCCTTTTCCTTGTTGGTCATGGCGACCCTCCCTGCTGAAATTTCAGTCCCTGTAGATAACTTCCGTAGTCGAGAAACCTGGGCGTCTTCGCCGCGTACTTGGGCTCTTTGGGGGTCGGAGAAAAAGGGAAGCGTGAGAAAGTGCGGATTTATTGGGAAAACTCAGGGAAAGCTGCTCGGGGAAGAATGTTTTCGGGATGGACTCGAACCCTGCGAAGATGGATTCGAACCCTGTGGGCAGAAGACTCGGGCTTGACTACCTGAAAGCGCTCCAAAAATCTTGCGCCAGGATGCCCCAGGATACGCGCTGAGCGCGTGGCCCTGGTCTTGGTATCAATGGAATCGAGCAAAGAAAGGGGCATTGTGTCCCAGCCGTGTTATACCTTGATATATATATTATACGGAGTATATGGTGCTATACGGGATATATGCGCTATGCGCCGCCCTGCTCCCGCATCGCCAGCTCCTCGTTCCTCACGATGGCTATGTAGGCTTCGATTGACTTGTAATCGTTGTGGCCGAGGTGCTGGCGGACGACGGCGATGTCCCAGCCCCTGCCCCCGAGTTCCTTGGAGCGCAGCCAGTTGGTGGCGCATGTCGCCCGGAACTTGTGCAGCCAGCATGTGGTAGGGTCCATCCCTGCACGCTTGGCAACGCTCTTGAGCCTGTCCCACAGATGATAGTCCGGGGCTTGCCGGTCCTTTCCCCAAACAGAAGTCTCGACGGCCTGGGTGCGGTCTTTCGCCTTTGCCGCCTGTCCATCAGTTCCTTAGGGATGAGCACATTGCGTGTGGCACCCGTCTTCGTCATGTATCCCCAGTGTGGCTTTGACTTCATCCAGGACCTTGAAGGGGACGGCGAATCGTTCGCCGGGACCAAGGTATATGAGCTGGATGAATGAACCATGGCGATGCCACAAGAAGACACATGGATACATCATGGAGAGAATTCAGGATGCACTGAAACTTACATGGACATCGGATTTTGAATGTGTATCATGGGTGTAGGGAGAGGACAATGGGACGACCGAAGGGAACGGGAAGCCTGTATCGCCAGAGGAAGAACGGCGTGGAACTCCCAACGTGGTGGTGCCAGTACTACATCAACGGGCAACGCCGCCGTGAGTCTACGGAGACCGGGGACCGCAAGCAGGCGGAAAAAATCATGATGCAGAAGATTGCCGAGGCGATGGTCAACGGCGACCCCGCCCCCGCCAGCCTGACCGTCAAAAACCTCGTGGCGACGAAGCTTAGGCGCGACCGGAACAACGGCCTCAAGGACCTCAAGTCCCCCGAGGGCCGCTGGCGTCTGCATCTTGAGCCGCTCCTCGGGAAGGTCCGTGTGCGTGACCTCAAGACCGCCATGCTGGAGCAGTACATCGCCCACCGCAAGGCGGAGGGCGCTCTTCCCGCCAGCGTCAACAGGGAGATGGCTCTCGTCCGTTCGGCTTTCCACCTTGCCAAGAAGGCCGGGACCCTGCGTGATGTCCCCTACTTCCCGATGTTGGCCGAGAACAACACCCGCAAGGGCTTCCTGCGGGACGAACAGTACCAGAAGCTCGCCGAGGCCACCATGAGGGAGGGCCTGTGGCTGCGTACGGCGTTCGAGATTGCGCACAGCTACGGCTGGAGGAAGACAGAGATATTCGGCCTCCGCCTCAAGCAGCTTGATTTCGTGGAGGGCACCATCCGCCTGGACTACTCGAAGAACAGTGAGGGGCGGCTCGTGTTCATGACCTCCAAGGTCAGGGAACTGCTGCTCGCCTGCTGCTCGGGCAAGACGAAGTATGACGACTTCGTCCTGACCCGAGACGGCCAGAGAGTCGTGGACTTCAGAAGGGCGTGGGCCAACGCCACCAAGGCGGCAGGGTGTGAGGGGCTGCTGCTCCATGACCTGCGCCGGACGGGCGTCCGCAACCTCCGCCGCCTCGGCATCTCGGAGTCCGTCGCCATGAAGATTTCGGGGCACAAGAGCAGCGCCACCTTCCGCCGCTACGACATCACGGACGAGGCCGACCTGCGGGAGGTGACCAAGAAGCTTGACGCCAAGCAGGGATTGGGTCAGGGACAGGCTCAAGAACAGCCTCAGGGCGAGGGCCAAAAGTCAGCCATACTTTCGGCCATACCAAAGAGGGCTAAGGCTGGCAATGCTTAGTTATCTCATTTTGAAGTAGTAGTTTAGAAGTGCGGGGGTGTAGCTCAGCCGGATAGAGCATCGGATTTCTAATCCGAGGGTCGGGGGTTCGAGTCCCTCCACCCCTGCCATGTTTTCAAGCACCTACCGAGAGGCCTGATCCTGTGTCACAGTTAAGGGTGTGCCTCGCCAGCATCACATCTGTCTGAGGGTAATTGACTTTCCTGCAAGTGATCTCCGATATCCTTCAACCTGCTCGCGCTTCTCTCTTCGCTGTTGGGTCTGCTTCTTTCCCCCAGGATGTCCGAGAAATCGCCCTCGAGAATCTTGCGCTGCGTCAGCAACTGGCGGTGATGAAACGGCGGCGTCCACGGCCCCGGCTGCGAACAGCCGGCCGCATCTTCTGCGTCTGGTTATCAGTTGTTTGGATCTCTTGGCGGCAGACCCCCGCTTCGTGGGTGGGAGTCTGCCCTCAGGGTGTTGCTATTCGACCTGCGAGATTATTCCGCGCGGCCCGGCACTTCAATGAGGCGCGGCGGGTACTGCACTCTGTCCTGGTCCGGTTTAGGCACAAAGGCAAACTCGAAGACGATGGAGAGTTCCTCCTGTTGTATGTTGCCGGCTAACTCCTTGTAGCCCCAGTTCCAACGGTCGAGCTGATAGGCCTCCGGCTTTTCGACCTTCGCGAGCGCCTCGTCGCGGGCCTGCTCGAAGGTTTTCAGTCGCACATTGGGACCCGTACTCTGAACGGTACGCCAGACGCGGGAAGCGTGGAGTACGGAGCCGTCGTTGTGCAGCGTGACTTTCACCATGCCGCCCGCACCGATGACGGGAATGCGGCTCTCGCCCACGAGGATCTGGCGCCGGTAAGTGACCACGACGGCGCTCTGATTCTTCTGGATCTGGCCGCCGCCCCCCACCGGGGTTGAAGCCGTCATCAGGCGCGTGACGACCGCCTCGCCCAGTTCGGAATTCTCCCATTCCATTTCGCGCAGCAGGCCCCTGGCCTTCTCGAGATACACAGGTTCCTCCAGTCGTGTGTCGCCAAGATTGCAGCTTACTCAAACTGAATCGAGGTTTTCAATCTTGGGTGGACAGCTCGATTCTTCCGAAGTGCGCTTGCTGAAGCCTCACCTTCGAGTGCTGCGCCCGCGCTGAAGCAGCATTCCGAGCAGCAAGTGTAGCCATCCGCTCCGCACAGAGAGGAATCTATGAACTTCCGTCCCTCGCCAAGCGTTATTGGTTGTTGGAGGTTGCCCATGGAGACCCTTTGGCAAGACCTTCGCTACGGCCTGCGCATGTTGTCGAAGAACCCCGGCTTCACGGTCGTGGCGGCGCTGACGCTGGCACTTGGAATTGGCGCGAACACGGCCATTTTCAGCGTCATTAATGCCGTTCTGTTGCGCCCTCTTCCTTTCCATGATCCCGACCGGCTCGTGCAGCTCTGGGAGAGCCAATATGGGGCGGGGCACTACGAGCTTTCTGGCGGGGATTATCTCGATTGGCAGTCGCAAAGCCAGTCCCTGGAAGGAACGAGTCTCTACGGCTTTTGGGGAGGCGTCAACGCCAGCGGCGCAGGTGAACCCGAGCAAGCTACCGCCGCCAAAACCCAGGCAAACTTCTTCTCCCTCCTCGGCGTCACGCCACTCCTCGGACGGACCTTCCAGAAGGGTGAAGGTCAAGCCGGACAGGATCACGTTGTCCTGCTCAGCTCCGGCTTCTGGGAGCGGCATTTCGGCGGCAGGAAGGACGCCGTGGGAACATCCCTCGAGCTGAACAACGAAAAGTACACCATCGTGGGCGTCCTGCCTGCCTGGGTTCGATCCCTGGCTCCGATAGACATCGACATCTGGGTTCCACTGGATATGCGCCGGCAAAACATCGCTTCCGGAGGCATGCATCAGTATCGGGCGATTGGGCGAATGAAGCCCGGCGTCTCGGTGGTGGAAGTGCGAGCCGAAATGCAGACCATTGCGCAACGCCTCGAGAAGCAAAATCCCGGCGCGTATTCGGACGAGGGCGCGGTGGTGATTCCCCTGAAAGAGGAGCTGGTCGGGAATTCTCGGGTGCAGCTTCTGATCCTGCTGGGCGCCGTGGCGTTGGTTCTGCTGATCGCCTGTGCCAATGTGGCCAATCTTCTCCTGGTGCGCGCCACGGGCCGCCATCGGGAGATTGCACTGCGCTGCGCGCTCGGCGCCGACCGCGCCCGCATCATCCGGCAATTGCTGACGGAAAGCGTGCTGCTTTCTCTGCTGGGCGCAGTTTTCGGGCTGGGGCTTGCCTGGGGGTGTGTGCGAGTTCTCGCCAGCGCAGGAAGTGTGCCGCTCCCCCAGGCAAATCCCATCGCTTTGGACGGCACGGTGCTTCTGTTCACCTTCACCCTCAGCCTCCTGGTTGGGGTCCTGTTTGGGTTCGCGCCCGCGCTGCAAGTCTCGCAACTCCGGCTTAGTGAAGAGCTCAAGGCGAGCGCGCAGGCGGTTCTCCGTCCCTCGGGCGGGCGCCGCTTTCTGCGCCACGCACTGGTGGTCGGGGAAATCACGACTTCGTTCATGCTGCTGATCGGCGCGGGGCTTCTCTTGCGGAGCCTTGCCAAGATGCGGGAAGTCAGCGTGGGCGCTCAGCCGGAGGACGTCTTGACCATGAGCATCGCCTTGCCCCCCAGGAAGTACTCCACCCTGGAACAACAGGCAACTTTCTATCAACAGCTCCTCGACGGGGTGAAGAACGCTCCCGGAGTGCAGGCCGCGTCAGTCTCTGCCGCCATCCCGCTCGAGCACGTCATGAACAGCTACATCGGCGGCACGGGGCAGGAAAACCCGGCTCTTGATCAGACCCTGGTGGAATTCAACTACATCTCTACGGACTATTTCCGGACCTTCGGCATTCCTTTCCTCAAGGGCCGCGACTTTAACGACCAGGACTTCAAGGATACCGCGGAGGCGGTGCTGAAGGTCGATGCCCTGTCGAAATCCCACAATCTCGAGGCCACTCGGGACATCAGGAAGGTGGCGGTCATCAACCAGACGATGGGGCGCATATTCTGGCCCCAGCAAGACCCGGTCGGCAGGACATTCAGGATGGGCGACAATGGTCTATATACCGTGATCGGTGTCGTCGGTGATGTGAACGAACGGGGAATCCGCCGTCCGGTAATTCCCCAAGCCTACTATCCGCTTCCCGAGGCGCTGGACGAGCCGGGCCTCCCCATGCGGATCGCGATCCGGAGCGCGGGCGGCGCCAGGGCCGTGCTGCCCACGGTTCGCGCCAAAGTCCGCGCCCTCGATAGTGGCCTGGCACTTTCCCACGTTCGTACTATGGAAGACGTTATTACGGCATCCATAACGATGGCCGGCACGAGTTATCAAGCGCTCCTGCTCGGCTCTTTTGCCCTGCTGGCGCTGGTCCTCACGGCGGTCGGGATTTACGGCGTGATGGCCTATGCGGTCTCGCAGCGCAGGCATGAAATCGGCCTCCGCTTGGCTCTCGGTGCACCACGCAGCTCCGTTACGGGGCTGGTCATCGGCCAGGGCGCTAGGCTGACACTGGCCGGTGTGGCCATCGGCTTGGCGGGCGCGTATGCTCTCTCGCGGCTGATGTCCAGCCTGGTGTACGGCATCAGGACGACGGACCCGCTGACTTTTGCTGTGGTGGCAGGGTTGTTGACCGCCGTGGCCTTGCTCGCCTGTTACGTCCCCGCACGGCGGGCGACCAAGGTCGATCCCATGGTAGCTCTGAGGTATGAGTGAAACGTTCTACGATGAGCCACGAGCAGGCTGGCGCACTTCGGTTGCACGCGAGAACGCCTCAAAAGAAATCGGCCTCCGCGGGGCGCGGATACCGGAGAGCTTCGCATCGTTTCCTTTGCACAATTGGGGAAATGCACTACGCCTAATGTCTGCTTTGACTTCCTGGTAGCGCTCGATGGGTTATCCGGCATCAAGATCGTCGGAACTTCGGTCAACCATAAGGATTGGCGGACTCGCAGCCGTGGCGGGGGGGCCGCGGTTGAACAGGCTGCTGAAAAAGGGCCTCTGTCATGCTGAGTCCGCCGCGGCGGACGAAGCATTCGCGCCTTGGTTCGGCCCTTTCACGCAAAAACCCAGAGCCAGATCCTTCGCAGAGTTTACCCTGAGCCGGCAGAGCAAGATCCTTCGCTGCGCTCAGGATGACAACGAAGGGCTCAGAATGACAGCGAAGGGCTCAGGATGGCATCGGCGGGGGCCTTCTCCGCGGCCTGTGAAACTCCAACTCACTCGTCAAGCAAGGCGCCAGCGGGACTAGATTTGTCTAGGGGGTATTCGCATGGGGGGTGGGAAAACCTGACTGGGAGGGAGATTCGGGAATACACACGCCTTTCGCAACCCTCGCAAATGCTAAGTCATGCCTTACCTTTGGCTTCCAGCTTGGTTTACACAGACACATCTCCCCGGCCACCGCCTTGCGATGGCCGGGGAGCTAGCATCCCTAAGTCTTCAGTTCTTCCCAGGGGTCGGCTCCCTCTTATGAGGGCAGCAACAATTACCGGCGTCGGCGCAGCAAACCGCCAATTCCAAGCAAGCCCATACCCAGCAGTGAAAGCGTGGCAGGCTCTGGAACGCTCGGCACCCCGGTTGTCAGGGCTCCGTTCGCAATACCCACACCCTTAAAGTACTCGCTTGCGGCATTGCCCAAGGTAAGCGTGCCCATGACAACTGAGCTGCTGGGGCAACCTGGGCAACTCAGAGCCCAATCCGCAAATGCTTGGCTGTACGTACCGGTCACCTCGCCGACAAGGTCCCAACTCTGTTTGACTGGAATCGAGTTGTAGTATTTAGAAGTGAAATCCCCACCCCCAAGAGTAAAGGACCCAGTGAAGATCGTATCGCCAACGTTTATCGTCCCCCCACTCTCACCGGCCAAGGCAGTATCCGCTGTGAGTATGACACTCCCCCCCCCGCCCCAGGTAACGGAATAAATGTTGCTGCCGCCGCCGCTCGCACTAAGACCAGACGTCAGCGCGGGCGTGCTAAAGGCTAGGTCCGCCACCGTTCCCGGATGGGCAACAGCAGGCAAGGATTCTGGGGTTCCTGTGTACCCGGAAACCGTGGCAGGGGCACCCACCGGCGTAGTGGTTCCTGACGTTGTCTCAATTGTGCTCCCAGCACCGCAGAAGGTGCCGAGCACCATAAAGGCACAACCACCCCCACCCGTCACACCAACATCGGTAATGGTTCCGGCGCTCGTCGCTATGCCAACGGGGCCAATCCCCCACTGGAAAGAATTGGCCAAGCCAACCGCCGGTATCAAAAACAAGCAAAGCGCAATCAACAGGGATGCTTTTTTCATGTACTCCTCCTAGGGTCAAATGCACTATTCGCTTCGATACGTAGCACGCAACATGCCAATTGGGCCGTACAGTTTCTGCCCTTTCATTTCAATGGTTTAGCTGGATCATGGTTCGGAATCCTCGCCCGGATGTGCAAACCATTGCAACGATTGAGCACTATCAGGGAAATTCCTTGGAACATCTCAGAACCTGCTCCACTCTGCATATCAAGCCTCGGCAACCGGGTGTGTCGACACTTTGACCCGCCCCAGCCGGCCCGGCATGGAAAGCCCCGCGTCCCGAATCTTATAAAGCAACGCCCGGTAGCTAATGTTGAGCGCTCGCGCCGCCCGCTTGCGGTTCCAGTGGTGAGCCTGCAGAGTCCTCAGAATAACCCGTCGCTCAACTTCCAGCACCGCTCGTTGGGTGATCTCCTTGAGCGAAACCGGGCCGTCGACGGGAATATGGGGCTCGAAGGGCGAGGCTGGACGCCTGCTCACCAGATCGCTGGTGATGGCTTCCTCCGTCCCCAGAATCACATAGCGCTTGACCAGGTTCTCAAGTTGGCGGATGTTTCCCGGCCAATCGTAGGCCTGCAAGATCTGCATCAAGCGGGAAGGGACCGGGCGCGGTGTGCACTTGAACATGGCGCCATGGGCCTCAAGAAAGTACCCCACCAGGTCCGGAATATCCTCCCGCCGGTCCCGCAAGGGCGGAAGTTGCATGTCCACGACATTGATCCGATAGAACAGGTCGGCGCGAAAGGCGCCCGCCTCGATTTCCTTTTCGAGGTGGCGGTTCGTAGCGCAAACCACCCGCACTTCGACGCGCTTGTCCTCCTGGGCGCCGATCCTGCAGAACTGACCGTCCTGCAGAAGCTGCAAGAGTTTCGCCTGCAGCCCCATGTCCAGTTCGGCAATCTCGTCCAGAAACAGGGTGCCACGATTCGCCATCTCCACCCGGCCGGGTTTGGTGCCATAGGCCCCCGTGAACGCGCCCTTTTCGTAGCCGAAGAGCTCACTCTCCAACAATGCGCTGGGAATAGCAGGACAACTGACCTTCACGAGCGGTCCGTCGCTCCAAGGGGACTGGATATGCAGCAGCTTGGCCAGAATCTCTTTGCCAGTCCCGCTTTCTCCCTGGATGAGGACGGGCACGTTTGTCCCCGCCACTTTTCGGACCTTATGGCGCACGATACCCATGGCGAGAGAGTGGCCGAAAACCACGGAGTCCGGCGGGAGACTCAGCTCACTCGGAATGAAAGGCAACTCCCCGTTGCCAGGCTTATCCATATTCCTCTGGGACTATAGCGAAGCACTTTGCTTGATTAGGAACATATAATAGCACATGATAGACCAAATGTTTGCACACTCGATTCGGGTCATCAATCCCTTCAATTCTATCCGAGCATATGGACCAATGTCAATCTGTTCAATAAGATAAATGAATCAAGCCAAGACCTTGCTGGAGACAGAACACCCCCCCCTAACGTTGGCCGGTAATTGGAAAAGAGGGAAAATACTTGCACATATGGGAAGTGAATTTCTCTAAGATGGTGCTTAGGAACCCACGCCGGCTACGCACCAGCATGGGCGAGACCCCGATACATCGGGGCCAACTGCCCGTGCTGCGTCGCCACTGCAGTGCCGGTCTACCCGGATCTCTCACCGTGGGAATGGAAGGGCGGGGCTTCAGCCCCGCCGTTGCAAGGCCTTCCTGATTATTCCCGTGTCCCGAGCCCCGCCCTTCCGGCAGCCCCCCCAAAGCGTCCCAGCGTGGTGAGAAATTCGGTCTAGGCGCGCAGAAAGACTCAGAATTCGGCGGCGCCAGCCAACGACCGGCGCAGGAGGAGAGGATTCCATACAGAATCCTCAGGCAGTCTGCCGCACTATTTGCGGGGATGGGAGGCGGACAGGAGAACGTTATGGAGCGTTGGGGGGAGTCCGGCGGCTGCCTTCCTCCAGACCATATTCGCGAATCTTGTACAGCAATGCTTTGTAACTGATTTTCAGAAGGCGCGCGGCTGCCTTGCGGTTCCAATTAGTGTGCTGCAGGGCTTCGCCGATCGCTTTGATTTCGACCTCGTCCTTCAGGTTGCGGAGGAGGGATTTCAGATCGCCATTCCCCGGTTTCGCCGCCGCCGGGGCAGGGGGGAGGGAGCCACGGGTCCAACGTAGCGCGTCTGAAGTTCCTCAACCAGTTGCCGCTCGTCTCCCAGGATCAAATAACGCTTCACGAAGTTTTCCAGTTCGCGCAAGTTGCCGGGCCAGGGGTATTCCACGGCGGCATCTACCAACGCCGGCGTGAGGGGAAGCGGGTCCCGCGCATAGCGCGCGGCAAAACGGGACATGAAGTGCCGGAGAAGCAGCGGAATCTCCTCGCGGCGCTCGCGCAGGGCCGGCAGGGTGAGCATGAAAGCGTTCAGCCGATAATAGAGGTCTTCGCGCAACCTCCCCGACGCCAGGGCGTGCGGAATATCCACGTTGGTGGCCGCCAGAATACGCACGTCAACCCGCACCAGCGAGCGACTGCCCAGCCGGGAGAATTCACCATCCTGCAACACGTGCAGCAGCTTGGCCTGCAAAGCCGGCGACATCTCGCCGATCTCATCCAACAAAATCGTGCCCTTATCGCACTGCTCGAACTTGCCCGGCTTGGCTCTTATCGCTCCCGTAAAGGCGCCGGCCTCAAATCCAAAGAGTTCGCTCTCCAGGAGCTCACTGGGAAGCGCCGCGCAATTCACCTTCAGGAAAGTTTTATCACTGCGCGGGGACAGCTTGTGGATTAAGCGCGCAAGAATCTCCTTGCCCGTGCCGCTTTCGCCCAAGATCAGCACCGGCACGTCAACGCCCGCGATCATGGCGACTTGACCGCGGAGCTTGCGCATGGACTCGGCGGCCGCAAGGAAGTACAGGTCATCCCCCACCTCTTCCGCGTTCTCCAGCAAACCCGCCACTTCCGGCCCGGAGATATGACGTCCCAGGACCCGCTGGATCACCGCCTCCAGGTCCGCCTCCTGGAACGGCTTGGGCAAGTAGTCTTGCGCCCCCAGGCGGATCGCTTTCGCCACCGTACGGGGATCGCTGACACAGGAAAGCATGACTACTTTGATTCCCGGCCGGATTTCATGCAGGCGTTCCAGCGTCTCCAGGCCGCTCAGTCCGGGCATGGCCACGTCCAGGAGGACCAGGTCGGGAGGAGGTTCCTTCTGCATGCGCTCCACCGCCGCCTTCCCATTGGCAGCGGTTTCCACCTTATACGACTCAACCTCCAGCAACGTGCGCAGGAAGTTGACCATGTGTGGTTCGTCATCCACTACGAGGATGTTCGCACTCTTCGCCACAAGATCTCCCTGATCGAGCGACAGATCGGACTCTTACCGTCGCAACGGTCGAGAATCCAGGAATCCATTCCGGCAGGAGCGGTGGGATAGCACTGAACCTTGCGCAAGATTGAGCAGGTCACCCGAGAGCTGCTCGGGCCGCGGCGCGTTCACCCCACCAAGCTGCCACGGGGAAGGAAAGCTGCCCCTGGACGTTTTCCACACCCGGCTCGACCGTTTTCCCCTAAACCGACATTCTCCATGTCGGGGGCCAAATGAATCCGCTTTTCCAAGGCATCCGCGCCTCAGTCGTGTCTGGACGCGACACTCACAACCTTTTCCCCGCCGACCACTACTTCATCGGCAAGGTCGGAAGAATCACAAGACCCACCAAGTACTTTTTTCGAGGAAAGCAATACGACTTCCCTTCCCGGGTAAAGGATAGCGACCTACGAATTCCTTCCGTCCTCCAAGCCTTCTGCGGTTGCAAGGGAATGGCAACAGCGCACTTAGGAAACTTAGCGTCCTTTATAAGCCACAGGCCGCCTCAGGTCAAGTCACTTCGCAGTTAAGTGACTTCCAAGGTAAGCGCCCTGGAAGGGCAAACTGCTCTCCGGAAGTCGCATGAAGCAGGGGAATCTGTACCCTTCTGTGCGCTTGGAGCAGGCTGCGGAAAAACCCGTCGGGACTGCCATTCTTAGGAGCCGCAGGCGGTCCTGAGTGAAACGAAGGAAGAATCTCGCTCTGCGCATTTCCAGGGAAATACGAGATTCTTCGTCGGTTGCCGCGGCGACCTCCTCAGAATGACGGCACCTACGAGTTTTTCCGCAGCCTGTGAAGCCCTGCCCTGACGAGCCGAGTTATTCAATGAATTCCTGTGACATGACGCTAGGCGTGCTGCATGGGCAACAAGAAACAGAACCTGCTCCCCACTCCCGGTTCGCTTTCCACCCAGATTTTTCCCCCGTGCATTTGAATCAGGCGCCGCGCAATCGCCAGCCCCAGTCCCGCCCCCTGGGTTTCACTCTCATCTCCGGGAACTCGGAAGAAGTCATCAAACACTTCCAAGTGGAATTCGGGAGCGATTCCCTTCCCGGAATCGGAAACCGTCACCTGCACCATGTTAGCTCCCCCTGAGCTCCCGCTGCGTCGTTCCGCCTGTGGGGGCGCGCCCATCCGGCCACGCCGCTCCCAGACATGGGGCTCCGCCGTCAGCCAAACCGCACGACCCGCGGGAGTGAACTTGAGAGAGTTCTCCAGGAGGTTCGAAACCACCTGTTGCACCTTGTGGTAGTCAAATAGGAAAGGAGGAATCTCCGCATTGGCCCGGAAATACAGTGCCACACCCTTCTCCGAAAACTTGTCCATCCAGTACCCACAAACCTCCGACAGGCAGGCGCTCAACCCCCCCGACTCCAGGCGCAGGGTGGTGGAGGCCTTCCCCATGGCCAGAGAACTGTAGGCTAGAAATTCCTGAGCGAATTTCTGCAGGCGTAAGCAATTGGCCCGGGTCTCTGCCAGGATGTTCTGCTGGCGTTCCGTTAGGGGCCCCACTTTTTGGGTGAGCAACAACTCCACATAGCCCGAGACAATGGCCAGCGGATTCTTGATCTCGTGCGCCAGCGTAGCCAGCGCGAGCGTGCGCCGGTGAACTTCCTCTTCCAGCCGCCCACGCGCCTCCAATAAGTCCCGATAAAGCGGTAAGAGGTCACCTGTCTGACCGGTCGGGGCTGCCGCTGCCTCCGCAGGCCGCTGCTCTCTTCCCGTCGAGACCGGACCTTCGGCCTTCCTGACAGACTTCTGCCGCGACCGATCGGACATAGTTCGTACGTTCTCCGCCTGAGCCAACTCTGCCCTGAGCATACCCCAAGTGGACCCCACCAGAGACACGAAACACTACGGGTTCAATAGGCTCAAGGATGGAAGACATGTTTATCACCCCAGCCTGCCCTTGTCAAGGCAAGGGAAAGCAAAAACGGTTAACTCTAGAGAAAATCATTGCAACCCTGGTATTTAGATAATTCTCTGGTATGAAGAAGGCGGTCAGAGGCCATCCGTAATGCATTGATAAATAAGGGAAATGTGAAAAAGACTGCCGTCTCAGTAATGCAGCCTTTTGGCCACAAGCTTGCACAGTCCTAATCTGGGAATTATGCGGCGCCCCCAGAGAGGAGGTGCCCAATAGGCAAAGAACGACGTCTTTTTGATAGATTACCGCTGGCGATTCCCCTCTTCTTACGGGGGGTTGACAAGAACGGGAAAGAGTTCCTCGACTTCACGGTCGCCCTGAACGTGAGCGCCGGTGGCGCGCTGGTTGCATCGCGGAGGTCTCTCGCCTGCGCATCCCGGCTTTCACTGGAAATACCTACCGGACCGATACCCCCACTCGCTGTCACCCCCGAGATCAAGCGCGCCCTCTCCGGCCGCGTGTTGAGAGGCATTAATAAGACCACATTCAATCTCTATGCCGTGCGCTTCGCTCGTCCCTTAATCGGCAAGGTGAAGCAACCAGTTCCTGTGCCTGGCAAAACCGGACACCCCCGTGGGGCGCCAACGGAAGCCACTCGCAGGGCAACTGCCAGCGTCTGAAATGGCAGTTGGCCTTGCGGATCAGCATTCCCACCCAGGCTTGCTGCGCAGGCAAGCGACTTACTTGGAAAACCTCTCGAGGGCGCGGAAGACCGGTGCGGTAAGCTGCTCGAGGCTGTCCGCCCCCCATCCAGCCGGGTTTCGTCCCTGCCAGGATGGAAGGAACAGCCAGGAGGAGCGTGCTACCATGCGGAGGGGGTGTGAATGGAAACGAACTTGGTTCTCATGTGGGGCGTAGCGCTGGCCATCCTGTCCGGCGTGATGAACGGCACGTTTACGCTGCCCATGCGGTATCTGGGCCGCTGGTCCTGGGAGAACGTTTGGGGCCTGTTTATCGTGGTGTCCTGCCTGCTCCTGCCGGTCGCCATGGCCTTCGCCACGGTTTCTCATTTGCCGGAAGCGCTGGCGGAGGCGCCCCCCAAGGCCCTGGCCATTGCTCTGGCCAGCGGATTTGCCTGGGGGTTTGGGGCGATCATGTTTGGTCAGGGGGTGAGTGCCCTGGGAATCTCCCTGGGCAACACCCTGGTGTTGGCCATTAGTTCCTCGCTGGGCTCCTTCCTGCCCATCCTGCTGCTCGCCCCCGAACAACTTCTCCTGAAACAGGGAAGGGCTATCATTCTTGGAACAATTATTGCTATAATGGGAATTATATTCTGTGGTTATGCAGGAAGACTTAAAGAACACAGCCAGAAGAACCAGCAAGAGAAAGTCCGCGGAGAAATGGTGGGGCAGGCTCGCCCCTTCTGGGTGGGACTACTGCTCTGCGCCGGGTCGGGAATCCTCTCGGCGGTGTTCAATATTGGCTATAGTTCGGCGCAGGGCATAATGAAATCAGCGGTAAGGCTGGGCAACAGCCCGTTTGCCGGTTCCAACCTCGTGTGGCTGTTGATGCTGACCGGGGGCGCGGCGGCCAACCTGGCTTTCTGCGGCTATCTGTTCCGGAAGAACCACTCCTGGTCGAAGTACTTTCAGCCTAAAGCGTTGCCGCTTTATAGCCTCGCGATTCTGATGGGGCTGCTCTGGGGTGGGAGCATCTTCGTGTATGGCTCCGCCGCCCCCAAACTGGGGATGCTGGGGCCGGCCATTGGCTGGCCACTTAGCCTGACCGTCGGGCTGCTCACCGCTAACGTGTGCGGCATGCTCGCCGGCGAGTGGAAACTCTCGCGGCTCACCGAGCGCGGCTGGATGGCGGCGGGCCTGGCAGTTCTGGTCGTGGCCATCGTCACGCTGGGCTGGTCAAGCACGCTACACTAAACCCGCTCGCCCCGGGCGCACGGGCGACCACTTTCCCCAAGCATCTCATACTAAGCTTTCATGGAGATACTACTGCCGACGCGAAGCAGCAGGTCAGGTTGGTGAGTTTTCATGGCCCCTCACCCGGCCCGCGCCGGGGGTGAGGGGTCTTTCCCTTGACCCTGGAGCGACTGCGCAATATGGCTTTCTGCGCTCGCGTAATATCCTGTTGAATGCGACTTAGTATCACTTTCCCGCTACCCGCCGCCCTCACTGGGGATTCCCATTGTCCGGAAAGAGTTTCTTCACGAGCTTCGCGACGTTGGAGGCAAAGTGCCGGATGGTGTCGATTCCTTCCACGTCCTTCCAGACCTCCCCCGGAAGCCGGCCGAACACCATGTTCCAGTAAGTCGAGCCCGGCACGATCATGTCGTTGATGAGAAAAAACATGAGCATTTCCTGCAGCGTAAACGTCTGGCCACCCCGGCGCGCCACGGCGATGGCGCCCCCCACTTTTCCGGCCAGGAACTGATCGGTCTTGCGGGAAACGTAGCCGATGCGCTGCAGGGCCGCCATCACGTCTCCCCGCGCCGTGCCGAAGTAGACGGGAGAGCCCACGATAAAGCCCTGCGCGCTCCGCACCTTCTGGATGATTTCGTTCAATCCATCCTGGATGTTGCACTCCCCGATTTCCGAGCATTTCCCGCAGGCCGTGCAGGATTCAATTTTCATCTCGGCAAATGAAACGACTTCGGCCTCGACGCCTTGCTCCTGGATGACCTTGGCGCACTCCCGCATAAGCTGCGCCGTGTTGCCATCGGGTTTGGGGCTTCCACTGATTAACAGAGTTTTGGGCATGATTCCGTCTCCTCCAGGCTTCGCTCAAGCCCTGTATTCTCGCACGGTCTGCGCCCGTCGTCGATGCCGTCCAAAATTCTTCTCGCGCCGCGAACAAAACGCTCACCACAGAGCGCACAGAGACCACAGAGAAAAGCAGTTCGGCTGGCGCGGGTAAGGATTACGGTTCCTTAGTTTGTTGACCCACAGTTTTTATCTGCGTCTGTTCTCCGTGACCTCTGTGGCCTCTGTGGTGAAATCCTTCTTGGGTTGCGGCCAACGGTCGCGCTATATAGAATGGCAACGGGCGCCGCCTGCCAGCGGCAGTGCGGCTGGGTCTCGCGAGGTATTGGAAGGCACACATGCACATCCCGGATGGCTATCTCAGCCCGGTGACCTGCGCGGTCCTCTACGGCGCATCGGCGCCGTTCTGGTACGTAGCCTTGCGTCGCGTGAAGAAGTTCCTGACCACGCGCTTGGTGCCCCTGATGTCGGTGGTGGCAGCGCTGACCTTCGTGATCATGATGTTCAACCTCCCCCTGCCCGGTGGCACCACGGGCCACGCCGTGGGCGTGGCGCTGGCGACGATCCTGCTTGGACCGTGGGCTTCGATCCTGGCGGTTTCAATTGCCCTCTTGATCCAGGCGGTCTTTTTTGGGGACGGAGGCATTACCACGCTCGGCGCCAACTGCTTCAATATGGCGATCGTGGGCTCGCTGGTGGCGTATGCGGTGTACCGGGTCGGCGCCGGGCGCGCCGCCCTGACCTCTCCGCGCCGGGTGGCGGCCGCAGCGCTCGCAGGTTACACGGCCATCAACGCCGCAGCGTTCTGTGCCGCCGTGGAGTTTGGAATTCAGCCCTGGTTCTTTAAAGACCCAAGCGGCGCGCCCCTCTATGCTCCCTACCCTTTGGGCATTGCGATTCCGGCGATGATGATTGGGCACTTGACCTTTGCTGGCCTGGCGGAGTTCGTCCTGTCTGCCGGGGTGGTGGCCTACTTCCAGCGAACCAATCCTTCCCTGCTGAAGCTTACGGCTCCCGGCGCATCACCCGCTGACCAGGAGATGAGTCCCCTGGCCTGGGAAAGCACCTGGAACGCGGTGCGCCCGCTCGGGGCCGCGCTGGCCCTGCTCCTGGTGCTTACTCCGCTGGGGATTCTGGCCGGCGGCACGGCCTGGGGCGAATGGAGCGCGCGTGACTTTTCCAGTCCCCAAACGCGCGAAAGAATAGCGGCGGCATCGCAGGACCAGGCGCCGCCCGTCCAGCCCCCGCGCGGCTTGGAGCGCCTTTGCTCCGTGTGGACGGCGCCCTTCCCGCAGTATGCTCCGGCGTTTGTCCGCAGGCCGGCGGTGGGCTACACCCTCTCGGCCATGTTTGGTTCGGGGGTCATCATTCTGGTTTGTCTGATCGGGGGTTGGCTCGCCTCCCGCGGGCGGCGCGAACCAAGCGCCGGGGGTTGAATCCGACGCAGAAAATCCATGAATTTCCTAGAGCGGACACTCTCGAGTTTTGTCAACGCCATGGAGCGGGCGCTCTACGCAGAAGAACTCGCCCAGGCGAACGGCCTGCTACAGCGTCTTGACCCGCGCATCAAGGTGGTCAGCATGTTGGCCCTGGTGATCGCCGTGGCGATGGCCCATAAGCTCTGGGTGATTGGCGCGGTCTTCGCCGGCGCCGTCCTGCTGGCCGTCTCTTCGTGCATCCCGCTTGCGAGCCTCGCGCGGCGGGCCTGGATTCCTGTCCTCTTGTTTACGGGAATCATCGCACTGCCGGCGCCCTTCGTGGTTCCCGGTCGCGAGGTCTGGCGCATCCCCTGGTTGGCGTGGCCGATTACGGCCCAGGGACTTTCGAGCGCCGGTTACCTCATATCGCGAGTTGAAACCGCGGCGACCCTGTCCTTGCTGCTGATCCTCTCGACGCCCTGGAGCCACGTTCTGAAGGCGCTGCGCGTGTTCCGTATGCCCGTGGTCCTGGTGGTCATTCTGGGCATGGCCTACCGCTATATTTTCTTGCTGCTCGCGAGCGCTCACGCTATGTTGGAATCGCGCCGCAGCCGCCTGGTGGGCAAATTGGAAGGGCCCGAGCGCCGCCGCCTGGCCGCCGCGAGCCTGGGCGTGCTGATCTCCAGGACTCTCGAAATGAGCGGCGACGTTTACGACGCGATGCTGGCCAGGGGATTTCGCGGTGAGGTCCGCGTGCTCGACGATTTCCGGACCACACCGCTCGATTGGATTATGCTGGCCGTCCTGGCGGCCCTGGCGGCAGCGGCGTTTTATGGCGGGAGGTAGCGCGGACCCCCGCTGTTGGGGTCCGCGGTTCTTCCCTCTGAAAGAAAGTGAGCACGGCATGCCCGATCCGGAATTCGAGGTTAGCGCGGTCACGTTTCGCTATCACCAGGTGACCGCGCTTGAAAATTTGAGCCTGACCATCCCGGCCGGCCAGCGCGTCGCGCTGCTCGGAGCCAACGGGTCCGGCAAGTCCACCCTGTTGCGCATTCTGGACGGTCTGATCTTCCCGGAAACAGGCAGCGTCGCATTCTGCGGAGAATCGCTGAGCGAGGAGCGCTTGCAGGATGCGGGTTTCGCCCGCCAGTTTCGCCGCCGGGTGGGGCTGGTGTTTCAGAACCCGGATATCCAGATTTTTTCCCCCACGGTGTTTGATGAAGTCGCTTTTGGCCCCCTGCAACTCCAATGGCCCAAGGAGAAAGTCCGCACCCAGGTCGAGCAGATGTTGGAGGCGATGAAGATTGCCCACCTCAAGGATCGCTCGCCCCATCACCTGTCAACGGGAGAGAAGAAGCGGGTAACGCTCGCCTCCGTGCTGGTCCTGGATCCCGAAGTGCTGCTGCTCGATGAGCCCACGGCAGCACTCGATCCCAAGAGCGCCAGCCAGATGATCGATTTCCTGATCAGTTTGCGCGGGGGAGCCAAAACCGTGGTCGCCACCACGCACGACCTCGACATCCTGGAGGATGTTGCCGATTACTGTTTTGTTATCCAGGCCGGTCGCGTGGTCGCCCAAGGCGCACCCGCGGAGGTTTTGCGCGAGACCTCCTTGCTGGAGCAGACCAACCTCGTCCACGCCCATCGTCACCTCCACCCCTCGGGCGAGGTCCATTCGCATCCCCACCTGCACTCTCACAAGCATTGAGAGGAAACGCGCTCCCCAAACGACGGACCACGCCGCAGGTTTTGCATGGGCCAGACGGCGCCTCAGTACTTCGCGTTGGTAAGCCGGCCCTCGCTCTCGCCGCGCAGCCAGACGTAAACCGGCGCGTGGGGAGACGGTGGAGGCCACGGCAGCGCCACCTCGAGCGTCTGTTCCTGCGGGCTGCCAGGCACAGGCGTGGGGATTCCCTGCACGGGGAATCCCGTCTTCGCATCCCAACCTGTCGTCTCGATCATTTGCAGGTCCTGACCGGTCAGCATTCCGGCGTAAAGCTCGCCGATTTTCTGTTCGGTCAGGGTGAACTTCGCGAGGCGCGGCAGCCGGATGATGCGGCCCAGCGCGAAGGGGTCCGAATTTCCCGCGCTGTCGCTGGTGATGGTGGCCGACAACTGGCAGCCGGATTGGCCCACCACACCCGGATCGAGTGACAGGAACAGCAGCCCCTCCCCGGCGAAATCGAGTTGGGAAGCGCCACTCTTGTCTCCGGAGCGGAGGCTGAGCGGTTGTTTCGTATAACCCTCGTTCGCACAGGCCAGGCTGAGCTGGGGCCGCGCGTCCAGGCTCTCCGCCCGCAGGGCAAAGCTGACCGCCGAGCCCGCCGGGATTTCCCCCTCGCGCAGCTTCACATCGGGTTCCTGGGCAAAGGACTTGCTTGTGCCGACGATCTTCGCGCGCGGCCCTGCCACCTGCAACACACCGGGAATCTCGAGGGGCGCTTGGATCTCCTCCACGAAGAGGCTGGCGGAAATCAGTTGGCCCTGGTGCGCCGCGGGCAGCAGCTTGACCGTCACCTGGCGCTCCTTCAGGTCGCGAGCCTCCGGCCGCGCGGGCGCAAGCTCCCACGTGGCGTCGGGGCTGGTGAGGCGCGCGAGGCGCTCCAAGCCTGTTCCCCGCAAGGTCACGGTCTGCTGGGGCTCGCCCAGGTTGACGCGCCACGGCAGGTTTTCGAGTTTGGGATTGGGTGGGTGGATGACCATGGAAACGGCCTGGTCCGCTCCCCCGGTCTGCGTCAGCGTCAGGCGATAGCTCCCCGCCTCGAGGGCCGACGTGTCCACCTCCGCTTCCAGGCTCTGCTGTTCGCCTTGCGCCTTGCCCTTCGGCAGAGTGAAGGACAGTTCCTTGGGCGTGGCCTTCTTGTCCCCCGCTTTGACCAGCATGACTTTCTCGACAAACTCAAAGTCCGCGCCGTTCAGTTGGACTTTCACGGGACCGCTTCCCTCGACCAGGTGATCGGCGGAGTCTGGTGCGATCTTCACTTTGGAGAAATCGCCCAAGGGCCGCACGTCCACCTTCCCCGCCACCTGGAAAGGCTCCCAGTCCCACATGGCGGCCAGCCGATACTCACCCGCGGGTAGCTTCACCTGCGTCAGGTCGAGTTCGAGGGAATCGGCGGCAGGCCCGACTTCCACCTTCACGGGAACTGCCGCGCGGTGGGTGGCGGATGCCAGTTCCCAGGCGCGCGCGCGGAGCAGCAACCAGGAGTCCGCGGGTTTGGCGCAAGGGACCTTCAGCGTGCATTTTCCGCCCATCGGCACATACGCCGTCTCCGCCAGGGAGGCGGCCGGCGCCGGAGCGTCGGGAACGCGCATCATCCAGAGGTAAGCAACGCGCGTCCGCGCCTTTTCCGGCTCGTTTTTCGCGCAAAGCGCCAGCCCCTTCGCACCCAGCGGCTGGACGATGGCGGAGCGGAAGTCGGTGTCGGGAAACATGAGGGTGCGCATGTTCAGGAAAAGCGCTGCGCCTCCCGCCACCAGTCCCACGGGCGTTCCGAAGAAAAGCGTGGCCACAGCGCCGGCCAGCCCCGCCGTCTGTGCCACCGCCGCCGTCGGCGTGGAGGTGAGTGGATCATAGGTCTGGAGCGAAGGCACAACCGCGCGCAGCATCTGCGCCGCTTGCTGATTGGGCGGCGCCGTCGTATCGAGCTTGGGTATCGCCACGTTGTATTGCGAAGAGAATCCCTGCAGGGCCGCGTCCAGGGTGCGGTTGGGATCCGGCGCCTGCTCGTATTCGGAGAGCAGCGTGACCAAGGCCCCGACCTTGGCCGTTTGGTCGGCATATTCGGTCAATTCGGAAATCACTTCGGGATTCTTGGCCACCAGCGCGCTGACCTTCTTCACGTCCAGGCCGTGGGGGCCGAAGACCAAGCCCACCACCGCGGTGCGCGCCGGCACGACCCACTCCGCGCTGTCCCGCGCCGGCTGCGCGTCGAGTACGTCGATATCCTGGTCGCCGCCCTTGCCTTCTTCCCTGCCTTGCATCTCGTCCGCGAAATGCGAGGAGGCCGGAACCAGCAACAACGCGATCCTGGCCTTGTCTTTGATGGCAGGCGCCAGATGCACCGGCTCGTAGCGAAGCTTCTGGCCCGCCTGGATGATATTAACGTCATGCAGAGGCAGGGGTGCCCCGCCGGTGGCCGGCTCGACCAGTAATCGAAAGCTGCCCACGTGCAGGCTGCCCGCGCAGGCGGGAGTCAAACCCTCTCCGCCACTCGCGGCGTTGGCCGCGAGAGTCAAAACGGCAATGAGGAAGAAAACCTTGCTTGTCATGATGGCTCTGGTATGGGGAATTTTCATCTCGGTTGGGTCCACAGAAAGATGTTAGTCTCACTTCTGTTTCGATGCAATCAGGGCGAACGGGGTGGTGCGCGCCCCGGCTTACACGAATGATGAATTGTGAATTATGAAATGTCAAACTAGGGCTGTCACATGTTTCATAATTCATAATTCGTCAGTTCCGCACCCGCCGCGCGGCATCAATCGAAAGCCGATTGCAGGAACGACGCCATATAGTAAGCGTCGAGGTATTTAAAGGGCGACTCGGCCGTCGTGTAGTGGCCGCAAGGCAGCACCGCGACCTGGTGCGGCAGTCCCCGGCGCTGGAACTCGTCGATGAACTGGTGCGAATAGACCGGCAGAAAGGTCAGGTCGCAGGCGGCGTAGATCAGCAGGGATTGCTTGGGCCAGCGCTCGAACTTATCGACGTAGGCAATGGGGCTGATGGCCATCCAGGCACGGCGCAGGCGGTCCTGGTCAATGCCGTCCTCGATGCCCTGGCGCACGTGATGCGTGGATTGGCCCGTCCAGACCACGTCGCCAAAGGTTACGGAGAAGTGGTTGAAGACATTCACCCGGAACCGCGGGTCGTGGGCGCTGGCGAGGAATGCGTAACAGGAGCCCAGGCTTGTCCCGACGATCCCGAACTCCCTGTAGTCCTCGATCTCCAGCCAATCCAGGCAGGCGCGCGCATCGATCACAGCCTGGCGCGCCGCATCGATCGTGCGCCCGAGGTTGGCGGAGACGGCGTAGTCGGCGCGCTCGGTGTCCGCGGGCTTGCGGTAGTCGTGGTAAGGCAGGCTCAGGCGCAGCGCCGCGAAGCCCAGCATATTGAAAATCCGGCAGAGCCCGTTGTGGCCTTCGGCCTCGGCATTCCATTGCGGCAGCACCACCAGCGCCCGGCGATGCCCGGAGTGAAACCAGCGCGCCCTCACGCGATTTTTGACGGCGTACGGCGTGCGCACGGGAGAGGAAAAAAGCAAGAACTCACCCTCCCGGCGGAAATCCGAGGGAGTTTGGTAGGAGTAGAAATCGTCACTGGAGGCGACAATCGCCTCGTTCAGTTGGGCGAGGTAGGCCTCGGGATTTGCCCGCGCCGCCTCGCGGGCGCCATTGACTAGCGGCCAATGCTCCGTCCAGTCCAGTCCCCACTCCAAGGGACGAACCACGCGGTTCGTGTCGCGCGCGTTCAGCCGGGTTTCCCTGGCGTGCATCCAATCTCGGTAGCGGTCCCACATGCGTGTGCGCCCTCGGTGCGGAATCCTTCATTATACCTAACCTGGGTGCGTTGCCCTTCGACGACCTCACAAAACGATGGCTGCGGAACCAGCCGGCTTGGTTTTGCCGCCCAGATTGGAGTGACCCCTCACCCGACCTCCTGCGTCGGCCACCCTCTCCCCAAGGGAGAGGGCAGTTTCTTGCCGATTGGCATAGGGTGAGCGGGTAACCGCTCACCCTATGCCAATCGATTTTGCGTTTG
Source organism: uncultured Acidobacteriota bacterium (assembly GCA_963722555.1). GTDB lineage: Bacteria > Acidobacteriota > Terriglobia > UBA7540 > UBA7540 > Bog-366. Next base: position 1,633,480 of record CAVRNQ010000007.1, on the reverse strand, counting down.
ACAAATTGAGTTGATTGTGATATAATAAGTATAGGGGTATTTGTACCCTGGTGCTGTTATTCATATTCGTGCGCCGGCACTATGCCGCGCAAACGCTGGGAGGAGCAATTCCATGAATCATTCCAAGGCGAGCGTGACCGCGCTGTTCACCGCGTTCGCCCGCGTGTATCACGCAAGGCACGACTCTCCGAAGATCTTCTCCGACCCTCTGGCCGAGCAACTCTTCGCACCCCAGGAACTCGCGGCGTTCGAGCGAAAGCTGGCCGAGGCCCTCAGTTTTTTCGATCCCGAGGCCGCTCGGGCCCGGCCCGACCCGCCGACGGCGCTGGCCCGGATGATGCAGGTTTACCTCGCGCCCATCACCCTCAGCCGGACGCGCTACGCCGAAGACCTTCTGGAGACGGCCATCCGTCAGGGCGCCCGGCAGTACGTCATCCTCGGTGCGGGGCTGGATACTTTCGCCTTTCGAAGGCCCGACCTCCTGAAGCGCCTCCATGTCTTCGAGTTGGACCATCCAGCCACCCAAGCCGACAAGCAGCGCCGGATCGCCAACGCGGGCTGGTCCATGCCGGAGCATCTGCACTTTGTCCCCATCGACTTTACGCAGGGGGACCTGGCATCGGCGCTGCGGGGCTCGCCACTCAATCCCCAAGCCCCCACATTTTTCAGTTGGCTGGGTGTGACCTACTACCTGGCCGCTGAGGCGGTTTTCGGCACCTTGCGCTCGCTAGCGTCGCTGGCACCCCGGGGCAGCTTGATCGTCTTCGATTCAGGACTTTCCCCATTTTTTAGCCTTCCCAAGCCAGCAGGAGTTCCAATTGCCAAGTTTTGGGCGGTGGACCGGATGGTTCGGGGCTGGTTTGAGAAAGAACCTTATGGATGCCATCGGCCAGAGCGTAGAAGCGGAAAGGCGGAATGCCGAAGAAGCGGAAGGAAATGATCAGGAGCCTTTCGCACAAGATTCTCAACTTTAACTTCTGCCCTAAGAAAGTGGCGGCAAAGTAAGCCGCGGCCGTCACCAACACCACCAGGTTTTTCAGCCGTTGATAGCGCAGAACGCGAATATCTTCCAAGTGATAGCTCTGTTTGAGGAAGCGAAAAGTTTCCTCAATTTTCCAGCGGGTCAGATAGATTTGCACGATCCACCATAGCGATTCTGAGTCCCGCGCTCCCTCCAGGTTGGTCAACAGCAGGAGCGGATCTTTCCCGAAACCGGCCACCACCACCAAGAGCATCTTCTCCTCTCGCCCCGGCAGGTGCAGGGGTTCGGCACCGTAGCGGAGCTCATAGACCTTTTCTTTCCCCTCTTCGATCTTGATCACGCGCGCCGCATAACGCAGACGACACCGGCCACCCACCTCCGCCACACTCCCTTGCAGGCGGCGTCGATCGATCACGAAACGTTTACCGGTGGACCGGATCACAAAGCGCTCCCGCCGCGCCAGCAGCGGCTCCAACACCTCCCGGCGGTCTCCGCCTCGATCTAGCACCCAGATCCCTCGCCCTCTCGTATGGCTCCGCACTAAGTCCACGGCCGCCAGAATCTCCGCGTTCTCACTACGGAACTCTTTCGCCTCCGCCGAGTACAGCTTCTGGTACAGCGGCACGATCTCGCTGCTTTTCACCTCCGCCGCCGTGATGTCACACAACCAATAGCCGTCATGCAGTTCGCCGGTGCTGCCGTCCCGCACCTTTGCCAGGTATTCCATCTTCTGGGCGTATTCCTTGCGCAGGTCACTCAGGTCCAGGCACAGCACCGTGTTCGCTTCTACTCGTCGACTCCCCAGCGCTGCCAAGCGCTCGCTCAGGTGGCTTTCCAGTTCCGTCGCCTCCAGATTGCGCGACAGACGGTTCTCCGTCTTGATCAAATCAATCTCTTCTTTCAGGCTGCGCGCGATGTTGCTGAGCTTCACGTCCTGACTGGCCTGCACGCCAAACAACATCTGACCGACGAACTTCTGTAAGGGGCGGCTCAGACCTTCGGTGAGCTGCAAGGAGAACTTCGTGAGCTGGGCTTTCAGTCGGGAACGCAGTCTGTTATCGTGCATCGGGGATGCCTCCCAGGTGGTTTGGATTTCTCGCAAAAACCCTTCTACCACGGAGTTCGTCCCCGTTCACTTGTTAGAAAAAACAACTCCCGCTGGTTCTATTACTTGCCTGAAATCAGACAGAAAAAATGGGGAAAGTCCTGTCTTCGATTACCTTGACGCCGAGGCCTTCATTCCAGAGAAGGCCCCGCGGCGGGTGCAGCTCATGCTGGTCGCGGCGGAGGCCGCCGGCGAGCCAATGCAGACGGGATTCGACCCGGCATCGCTTGCCTCGGCCCTCGCCAGAGCCGGACTGACGCTTCACGAGCACCTTGGGCCCGAGCAGATTCAGACGCGCTACTTTGCCAACCGCCATGATGGCTACAGGGCGTACGAGCAGGTACACTTCGCCGCCGCGGCCGTCTCCTAAGGGGGGGCACTCCTCCCGGCGAATCTGACCCAGACACTCCCAAAGAGGGCCGGCCGATCGCGGGCTTTGCTTGACGAGTCAAGCGATTGTCCTTAGACTAGAATTTTGTTCAGAGCTTAAGGGTCTGTCCCTGTCATGATGCTAATCAAGCGGCTGCTTGCCAGTCTCGCGTTGGTTGTCTGCTTTGTAACCTGCCTCGCGGGTCAGGACAGCCCGTCGATATTCCCCCTCAGCGAAGTCCGGCCCGGCCTGAAAGGTGTGGGGCGAACCATCTTTGCCGGCGACAAGATCGAAGAATTCCAGGTGGAGATCCTGGGCGTGCTGAAGAATGCCCTGGCTCCCAAGCGTGACGTGATCATTGCGCGCCTCGCGGGCGGCCCGCTGGAGAAGACCGGCGTCATCGCCGGGATGAGCGGGAGCCCGGTTTACGTGGGCGGCCGGCTGGTGGGCGCCGTGGCTTTGTCTTTTCCATTTTCCAAGGAACCCCTGGCAGGAATCACGCCGATCGAGGAGATGCTGGAGGTGGTTCCGGAAAAGGCAACCGCCACCGCGCTCCTGCCACGGAACGAGAACTTCCGGATTTCCCGGGTCGCGAGCAAAGGCGGGGGCGGGGGCCGGTTGATCCCCAACGAAGACGCCCGCCTGAGCTCAACCAGCCTTCCTGCGACCGCCGAAACCGCAGAGGCCTCCCTTTCCAGCCTGCTACTTCCCCTGCGCTTTGGGGGGTTTTCGAACCAAGCCATGGACCTATTCGCAGCGCAGTTCCGCCGCCTGGGATTCGAGCCCATGCAAGGCGGCGTGCTTTCAGGTGGCGATGAGAACGCCGCGCCGAGTCCCACGGACCTCGCACCCGGCTCCATGATCAGCCTGCTCCTGGTGCGCGGCGACCTGAACCTGAACATCGACTGCACTGTAACTTACCGGCAAGGCAACAACCTTTATGCCTGCGGCCACCGCGTGCTCTCCATCGGCCCGGCGCAGTTTCCCTTCGCGCCCTCCCATGTCATCGTCACGGTGCCCAGCCTGGCCTCATCGTTCAAGCTGGACGCCCCGGGCGCGGTCGCGGGCGCCATCCGGCAGGACCGCTTCAATGCCATCTACGGCCTGGTGGGAGAGAAAACCACGCCGATGATTCCGGTCCACCTCCGGGTGGATTCGACGCTCAACCGCAAGACCGAGTACAGCTTTGAAATGGTCGAGGAGCCCTTCCTTTCCCCGCTGCTGGTGAATCTCGCCATGACCTCAGCGCTGACGGCGACGGAGCGCGCTGTGGGGGCTGCCACGCTGGAACTGAAAGGCAGGATTCAACTGGCCAGCGGGCAATCCGTGGATCTGGAAGATGTCATTTCGAGCGAGGCGGGGACAGCCAATCTGGCGGCAGCGACCGTGGCCGCGCCCCTCGCGTTCTTGATGTCCAGTGGATTTCCCGGCCTCAAAATCAAAAGCATCGACCTGAACGTCGTGTCGCGGGACGAAAAACGCACGGCCATGATCGAGCAGGTCTGGAGCACGAAATCGGAAGTGCGGCCGGGAGACCACCTGGAGCTGACCGCCCTGCTGCGGCTGCCCGGGGGTGAGACGCTGGCCGAAAAGATACCCGTGGACATCCCCGCGAGTGTCACGGACAGGATGCTGTCCGTCATGGTGGGGGGCGGCGCGAGCATCAATACTCTGGAGATGCGCTTCTCGCCGCTGGGGACCGGGCCGCGCGACCTGGAACAATTGCTGCATGCTTTGAATCGCATGCGCCGGAACAATCGGGTCTATGCACTGGTGATGGCGCCCCAGCGCTCGTTCGTGTTGCAGGGAGACGAGTACCCGTCTCCTCCGCCTTCCCTGCTGCAGACTTTTCTGGCGGACCCTGCCGCCTCCTCCAACGTGATGTTTAGCGGCACCTCCGTGGTGGGCGACTTTGAGACCAAGTCAACTCCCTACACGATCCATGGGCAGAAGATGCTGATCCTCAAAGTGGTCGGTCCCGGGCAGTAACCGCGCGGCGCGGGTGTAAGGGGGATCGTCGGCTTGGTTTTGCCGCGCCGATTGAAGTGACCCCTCACCCGCCGCGCCCTGCGCGGCACCCTCTCCCCACGGGAGAGGGCTGGCAGTTCCGTATTACGGGACATCCTCTCCCCGAGGAGGCAGCAGGTGTAGCGCGGACCTGTTCTGTAGGTCCGCGGCTCGCCCCCTATGGGCAAGGAAAAGCCGCGGACCTACAGAACAGGTCCGCGCTACCCTTCCTCGGCCCGAGTTTCTGCCGAGCATGGGCAGCCGAAAGGCCGTCAATGCTCAGAATGACAGCGGGGAAGAGTTCTCCCGTAGCCTCTACAGCGCCTGCGCCGCGGGGCGAGCGGGGATTCCTGAGAAAGGTTGGGGCATGAGATTCCGCAGCTACTTTCCCGTTCTATTCCTGGTCTTGGCTGTCGCCCGGCCCGTCCGGGGAGTCGAGACGAGCTTCTGGCAGGTCGGCTCTTTCGAGGAATTCCTGCAAGGGAGCCTCGAGGGAGTCTCCCTGAGCAAGGCAGGCGAACTGACCCTCGCCCCCGAGGCGCGCCTGGTCTTCAGCCCCGACGAGGCCCTGGCCCTGGCCCTGGCGCGCGATGGCAGTGGCAATCTTTACGTAGGCACGGGCCACCAGGGAAAGGTTTTCCGCCTCGGCTCAGACCAGAAATCTAGCCTCCTGTTCACAGCCCATGAGCCCGACATCTTCGCCCTCGCCGCAGGTCCGGACGGCTCGCTCTACGTGGGCAGCTCCCCGGAGGGGAAGGTCTACAAGATCACCCCGGACGGCAAGTCCAGCCAGTTCTACGACCCCAAAACGAAATACATCTGGGCGCTGCTGTTTGACGCACAAGGGCGGCTGTATGTCGCCACAGGCGACAAGGGGCAGATCCTGCGCGTGGACCCTTCCGGAAAAGGCGAAGTCTTCTTTGACAGCAAGCAGACGCACATCATGTGCCTCAGGCTCGATCCGCAGGGCAACCTCCTGGCGGGCAGCGTGCCGAACGGGCTGATCTATCGCCTCACACCCCAGGGTAAAGCCTTTGTCCTTTATCAGGCCAGCCTTCCGGAGATTCACGACCTGGCGCTCGATTCGGCGGGTCACATTTTTGCAGCCACTCTGGGTGGAAGCGGCGGCAAGGGATCGCCGGAACTGCTGCTGGGTCCCCCCGGGGCCGTGATCAGTGGAGGCGTCACGACCGTCACCGTCACGGCTTCCACCGAATCTGAGCAAGCGCTGGCTAAAACCCAAACCCCGCCGACCGAGGCCGCGCCTCCCAGCTTCAATCGCCCCGCCCCCCTCGCTTCTTCCCTGCTGCCCCTGCAAATGCCGCAGGGGCGCGGGGCACTGGTGGAAATCTTTCCGGATTCCACCGCCGAGACCCTGTGGAGTTCCAACAGTGAGAGCATCTTTGCGCTCACCGTGCACAACAACCATGTGCTCTTTTCCACGGATAGCAACGGGCGGATCTTCGACCTGGAACCCAACCGGGAGGGCGACAAGCTGACGCTGCTGACGGAAACGCATGAATCGCTGGCGACGCGCTTGCTGCTGGGCGGTTCCGATCTTTACGTGGCGACGAGCAATGTCGCCAGGCTGTTTCGCATCGAAGCGCCTCCCACCCGCGAAGGCAGCTTCGAAGCGCCGGTGAAGGATACGAAATTTGTCTCGCGCTGGGGAGTCCTGACCTGGAGAGGAGAGGTTCCCGCCGGCAGCACCCTGCAGTTCTACACGCGGGCGGGAAATTCCGAGCGTCCTGACCAGACCTGGAGCGACTGGGCGGGACCCTATAGCAACGGTGATCCGGTAACGAGCCCCGCCTCCCGCTATATCCAATGGAAAGCAGTCTTTCGGACCTCCGGCGGAGCTTCCCCCACGCTCGACGAGGCGACGGTTTCCTACCTGAATCAGAACCTTCCCCCTCAGATCCACTCGTTGAACGCCAGCACCTCCGGGGAGCGTTCCGGAGGGGCAGGGTTCGGCCCATCGCCCAACCTGCCCATGGGAGTCGGACTCGCGGTAACGAGTATGCCCACGGTGAGTTTCGGCGCCCCGCCCCCCTCGGGCGGCGCCGGCAAGACACCTATCACCCTGACCTGGCAGGCTGACGACCCGAACGGGGACCAGTTGATTTACAGTATTTTTGTCAGAGCAACCGACGAACAGGAGTGGCATCTTCTCAAGGACAAACTCCGTCAATCGAGCTATGTCATTGAACCCAATAGTCTTGCGGATGGGAAGTACGTGGCCCGGCTGGTGGCATCGGACGAGGAGTCCAATCCTCCCAACCTGGCGCGCAAATCCGAAATGCTAAGCGCCCCGTTCTGGATCGACAATACGCCCCCCGCCGTTCAGGTCCTGAAGCAGACGGTTACGGGGTCCGCGGCGGAGGTGCAGTTTGTCGCGGAAGATGACACGTCCCCCCTGCGCAGCGCTGAAGCCTCCCTGGATGGAAAGAATTGGCAGGACGTGCTTTCCGATGACGGGATTGTGGATTCGCGCAAGGAAACGTTTACCGTTAAGCTCGGCCATTTGGACCCTGGGGAGCACGTCCTGGCATTACGCGCCTACGACACGGCGGGAAACGCCGGGGTGGGAAAGGCCGTAATTCGCGTCCCCGGGACGGGGGGCCAGACGCGGTAGGCAATGCGTATCAGACAATAAGCCTCACCCGCCCACGCGGAACGGAGCCTCGCTTCGTCGCTGCGGCAAGAGCGGCTGCGGAAAAACGCTCCGATGCTGTCATCCTGAGCATTGACAGCCTTTCGGCTGCCCATGATGAGCAGAAACTCGATGAGGAGAACCCATCACCCAAACTGTCATCCTGAGCGAAGCGAAGGATCTGCATGGGTTTTCAGTAACAAAGACAAATGCAGATCCTTCGTCCCGAAAGAACCGGGACTCAGGATGACAGTGCCAGCGATGGGGAATCTAAATGACTTACGCGTCGAGTTTCTGCAGAGCGAAGCGAAGGACCCCCGTATTTGAATTTTCAAGCAAATACAGAGGTCCTTCCTTCGTTTCACTCAGGACCGGCTTCGCCTTCTCAGGATGACAGCTTTGGCGGGTTTTCCGCAGCCTGAGAAGCCAGCGAGTAACCCTCTGGTCCGGGCATGCGTCAGTAAAGGGAATACAACTCTCGATACTAGCGCCGCATCCCAACAAACGAGTTGAGGTGCGGCCGGTTGTGAAACTTTTTGAGCTCACAGAAGACACCAGCACCAAAGGCTGCGTCGGAGACTCAGTTAATCGCGCGCGCCCAGCAGGGTGAGGAAGGGGCGTTCACGGCCCTTTTCGAAATGCACAAGCGGCGAGTCTACTCACTCTGCTTGCGCATGACGGGCAATACAGCGGAAGCGGAAGACCTGGCGCAGGAGGCGTTTCTTCAGCTCTTCCGGAAGATATCCACGTTCCGGGGAGAGTCAGCCTTCTCGACCTGGCTCCACCGGCTGGCTGTTAACGTCGTCCTGATGCACCTGCGCAAGAAAGGCTTGCAGCAGATTTCGCTCGACGAGGTGGACACTTCCCAGGACGAGCCGGTCAAGCGGGATTACGGGGATGATGACCGGCGGCTGACGGGCTCAGTTGACCGGATTGGCCTGCAGCGGGCCATAGCGGATCTTCCCCCGGGGTACCGGGCGGTCTTTGTGCTGCACGACGTGGAAGGTTACGAGCACAATGAGATCGCCGAGATCATGAGTTGCTCCGTAGGCAATTCCAAATCGCAGCTTCACAAGGCCCGCATGAAGCTGCGCGAGCGGCTTCGCCAGGATCATAGGGCGAGTACCATTGACGAGCCACGTCCCGCCGCTGAACCGGTGGGAGAAGTTGAAGAGGAACCATGAAAGAAGGGCGAGAGGAAACGGGCGGGGCATGTCTCCGGTTTGACCACGAACTGGAAAGTTACCTGGAGGGGGAAAGCCGGCTCTTCGTAACTGCCCACGCGCAGGATTGCCCGTTCTGCCACGCCCTGCTGAGCGACCTGGAACTGATCCGCCTCGCGGCGCGGGAGATGCCGCAGGAGGAGCCCTCTCCGGTCGTCTGGGCCAACGTGCGGGCGCGGCTGGAGGCCGAGGGCGCCTTCCGCCCGCAAGGCAGCGGCTGGCGCAAGCTTCTGACTTGGTGGGCCATTCCCCACCCGGTTCCCGTCGCAGCTCTGGCCGGCCTGGTTATTCTGGGCTCGCTGCTGTCTCTACCTCCCAAAAACGCCCAGCGTTGGGACGCGCCGGAGGCGGCCCCGACTTCCCCCGCCATGCTAACCACTTCGGCCACACCCGCCAGCGAAGACAGCGCTGTGGCGCGTTTGGTTCAGGAACTGGAAAGCAACTACCGGGCCAACGAAGCCTCCCTGGCCCCCGACCTCAAGGCCACTTACAATAAGAGCCTGATCTCCTTGAATGACTCGATTCGGGAATGCCAGGACTCCTTGCAGCACGAGCCCAGAAACACCCTGGCACACGATTACCTCTTGACCGCGTACACTCGCAAGGCTGAAATTCTTTCTTCTGCGTTGGAGTTCGAAGGGCGTTAAAGGAAGGAACACGGGTTTGAACCAGCGGACAGTTGTCAGCAAGATACCCACGAGGCAGCAGATTCTGAGATCGCTGGCGCTCATTCTCGTCCCGGCCACGATGCTGTGCGCCGCCGGCGAGGGGCGCCTGGAGAAAACCCTCGACACCACGCGCGAACCCCGCATCAGCCTGACCAACCTGAAAGGCGTGGTCCTGGTGCGCGGCTGGGACAAGGCCCAGGTGCACGTGGTCTGGACCGTCGCCTCCCCGCGCGTGGAGGTCGATGCCGAATTCCTTCCTGATACGGGCCCGGCCGAGAAGGTGCACTTCACGACCCACGTCCTGGACCCGCTGGCCAACGCAAACGACCAGGTGGCCGACTACACGCTGGATGTTCCCGCCGGCTCCAGCCTGGAAATCCGTAACCCCCAGGGGAAAATCCGCGTGGAGGGCATTCAGGCCGATGCCGATATTCAATCGGTAGGAGGCGACATCGTCGCCGTGGACGTTTCCGGACACCTTTCCGTGCGTTCGGTGGGCGGCAATATCGAGATCCTCCGCCCCTCCGGGCACGTGGAGGCTACCTCCATCACCGGCAACCTGCATTTTGTGTCTCCCACCACCACCAAGTTACGCGGCAGCACGACCTCAGGCCATATCCTCTTCGAGGGCGACTTCATGGAGCGCGGCGACTATATCCTCTCCGCTTACAGCGGCGACCTGGACATCGTCTGCCCGCCTTCTGCTTCCTTCGAGCTGAATGAGAAGACCGTGCGCGGCAAGGTGATCAACACGCTGCCCATCAAGCGCCGGCGGGAGTCCACCTCACCGCTAGCCTCTTCTAATAGCCTTTTGGGAACCCATAACACCGGCAAGGCCACGCTGGAGCTTACCTCCTTCAGCGGCAACATCCGCATCCGCCCGCAGGAGTAAAGCGCGGGGGCTCGAGTGGAAAACGAATCCCGGATGGTCGCGCTCCGGCGCCGATGCCCCAGGCCTTTCCTCGCCGCCGTGGTCGTTGGTCTGTTCAGTTGACTTGCCGGACGAGTGCAGTCTAAGATGGGACTCGCAAGCAAGCTCCCACCCCTATGAAAGGGCGAACACTCGGTCACTACCGCATTCTGGAAAGAATCGGTGTCGGCGGGATGGGAGAGGTATATCTGGCGCGCGATGAACGACTGGATCGCGACGTGGCCATAAAGGTGTTGCCGCAGAGCGCCCTGGCCGATGCGGCTTTCCGCAAGCGGCTCCACAAAGAAGCACAAGCCCTTTCCAAGCTTAGTCATCCCAACATCGAAACTCTTTTCGATTTCCGCAGCGAAGATGGAGTGGAGTTCCTGGTTCTTGAGTACATCGCCGGAATCACGCTTAGCGACATGCTCAAGAAAGGTCCCCTGCCCGAGAAGGAGATTCCACGCTTAGGCGTACAACTGGCCGCTGGCTTGGCCGCTGCGCACGCCCAGAGGATTGTGCATCGTGACCTCAAGCCGGGCAATCTGCGCGTTACCTCCGACGGAAGGCTGAAGATTCTTGACTTCGGAATTGCCAAGTCATTGAAGCCGATACGCGAAACGACCGGAACTGACGCGAGCACTGATTCAACCACGGGTGACCGGGCCGCGGTAGGCACTTTGCCCTACATGGCACCGGAGCAGTTGCAGTCTGAGCCGACCGACTCCCGCGCTGATATCTACGCAGCCGGGGCAGTTCTGTATGAGATGGCAACCGGCCAACGGCCGTTCCGTGACGAGACGGGTCCTCGGTTGGTTGATGCCATTCTGCACATAGCACCTGTCCCACCCCGCGCACTAAACGCCAGGGTTCTTCCGGAACTGGAGCGAATCATCCTGAAGTGCCTTGAAAAAGACCCCGAGGACCGCTATCAGTCTGTCGAGGAATTGGAAGTGGATCTGCGGCGGCTGGCCTTGCCCAGGACAACCGAATCGATTCGAACCTTCAGCCGGATGCGGACTCGGTGGAGGATTGCGGCCCTGGCGGCCGTCTGCGCCGTCGTGCTGGTGGCGATATTGGTCCTGCTGAATGTCGGCGGTTTGCGGGACTGGCTGTTGCGCACAAGCAGCCCGGGCCGAATTGAATCCATCGCGGTATTGCCGCTCGAGAACCTTTCCGGGAGTCCCGAGCAGGATTACTTTGCGGATGGAATGACCGACGAGCTAATCACCGATCTGGCCCAAATCAAGGCGCTGCGGGTGATCTCACGGACTTCCGTCATGCTTTACAAGGGAGCGCATAAGCCCCTGCCGGAAATTGCGCGCGAGTTAAACATAGACGCCGTGGTAGAAGGAACAGTGCTGCGCTCGGGAGGGCAGGTGCGGATCACCGCGCAACTGATTTACGCGCCCACAGACAGGCATCTCTGGGCCAAAAGCTACCAGCGCGACCTGCAAGACGTGCTGAAGCTGCAGGGCGAGGTAGCGACCGCTATTGCCAATGAAATCAAAATTGCTGTGACGCCGCACGAGCGCGGGCGCCTCACCAGCGCGCCTCCGGTCATCCCCGCGGCTTACGAGGCTTATCTTAAAGGCCGCTATTACTGGCACGAGGACACCGAACACGACTGGCTTAAGGCCCGGCAATGCTTCGAGCACGCAGCCGAGATAGATCCGAATTACGCTCCCGCCTACGCCGGTTTGGCCGATTACTACTGGTCAACGGATGAACTGCCCCCGGACGTGGCCATACGCAATGCGAAGCAGTATGCGCTCAAGGCCTTGGGGATTGACTCCACTCTGGCTGAGGCGCACACCTCGTTGGGAGCTGTCCGATTCTATGCGGATTGGAACTGGCCGGAGGCCGAGAGCGAATTCAGACGCGCCCTCGAACTGGACCCCGGCAACGTGGAAGCGCATCGCATGTACTCAGCTTACTTATCGGCGATGGGAAGGACCGAGGAAGCCTTGGCGGAAGGCCGCAGGGCCCAAGAGCTCGACCCGCTTTCCATCGCGACCCAGGTCACCGTCGGGTGGGCGTTCTACTATGCTCGTCGCTACGACCAAGCCGTCGAACAGTGCGGGAAAGTCCTCGAGTTGAAACCTGATTCCATCGGCGCCCACGATTGTTTGGGGCTCAGCTTCCTGGGCAAGGGAATGTACGAGAAGGCCGTCGCAGAGTGTCAAAGGGCGGCAATCCTTTCCGGGAACGACTTGACTCGGGCTGTCGGTCTTGCGCGGGCCCACGCCCTGGCGGGAAACAAGCCCGCCGCACGCAACGCCCTGAATGAATTACGCGTGCGGGCCAAGCGAACCTACGTACCCCCGTCGTTGTTCGCGCAGATCCATATCGCCCTCGGAGAGAAGAAGCAGGGACTTGCCTGGCTGGAATCGGCCTACGCCGATCGTGATGTATACTTGGCACGGCTCAAGGTGGAGCCAGCTTTCGACCCTGTTCGGTCCGACCCGGGCTTCCAGGATCTTATGCGTCGTCTAGACCTCCCGCCATAGAGACTCTTCGAAAGGGCTTTCTCCAACCTGCTCCGCACACTTCGCGCTTGGTTGTGGGCCGCACCGTCCGCTTCGCAGCCGAGCAAACTCATCCCCCAGGACGCCACGGTGACTTGCGCCCTTCCCTCAGCCAAATGGCACCCAGCGCCTCGGCGTCCGGTTCCACCCCGAATTGTACGCCTCAAGCAGCGTCAGACTAAAGATGGGGGCACGCTGCAGAAACCACGGCACTTGGACGGCTGTGGATGGTAACCACTGTCCACCACAATGCATCAGCGCTTGATGGAACTTCCTCTACTTGCGGTGGCTTTGCGCAACTCGAAATCCACCTCATCGGCTGCTCAGGATAGAGCTTGTATGTCTTGTCAAATCCCAAGGGGTCGTTCTCAAACTCCCTAAACCGATCGGCCGTCAGCTCTAGAATCACGACTCGAGGCCAATCAGGCTTCAGATCTGTCGTGTAAAGCCGCAAGAGTCTTATGCCAGATGCTGGTTCCTCCCACTGTGGGGGTTTCAGTTCCATGGGGGCTCTCCTTTTTCCGAGTGGAAGTCTGTATGACTTTGTAAACCCAAGGAAAGCGAAAGTCAAGCGGCCAATATTAGGGTTCTGTCAAAGTCCGATGGGGTTGAAAAAGACCCCTCACCTGCCCTCCTCCGTCGGGCACCCTCTCCCCTGGGAGAGGGAAGGCAAAGGGCAAAACCTTTTCGCGCCAGCCCGCGTGTTGGGCGGAAGATCGTAGTGGTAGCCACGGCAAATCCGTTTTTCGGATTTGCCGTGGGTTCGTCAGCGTGGGAAATGGAAAAGCCCACGACGAGAAAAACGCTCGTCGTGGCTACCCGCTGGGACTCACTCCACCATATTAGGACACTACCCCAGCCCGCGGTTAGTTGACACGACGCATCCAGGGTGGATCGCTGCCTGATTCCTCAGCCCGCCGCTGCATAAAAGTTGCGCAAGCGGCGACCCCGCCACTATAATCTCAGCCGAACCTGGTTGGGGTGAGACCCCGTCGCGGAATGAGCCGGCAACGTCGAAAACTGATTTATCTCCTGGGCTTCATGGGAAGCGGCAAGTTTACGGTGGGCAAGCTGCTGGCGACGAAACTGGGCTGGCCTTTCATCGATCTCGACACGGTGATCGAAGCCGGACAAGGCTCCAGTATCCGCGCGATTTTCGAGAATTCCGGGGAAGTTTTTTTCCGCCAGTTGGAGCGCGCGGCGCTCACCGAGACCTCGAAGAGCGAGCCGGCGGTGATTGCCCTGGGCGGGGGAACGTTCGCGCAGCCGCCCAACGTGGACCTCATTCGGGAGACGGGCGGCATTACGGTTTGGCTCGACTGCCCGGCGGAAGTTCTATGGGCGCGTTGCGAAAGCATGGACAATCGTCCGCTCTTCCGTGACGCCCCCTCATTCCGCCGCCTCCTCGTGGACCGCCTGCCTTTTTACCGTCTCGCTGACTTCCGCGTCTCCACCGAGGGGCTTGAGCCCGCAGGGGTGGCCGAGCAAATCCTGCGCTTGGGGGTCTTTTGATCTGCCGCGAAAATAGCAACGCTCCCCTCCTGCTCCAGGAAAGGAACGGCGCGGCGCAATCTCATGCTTGGGGGGCGCAGCCCATCGACAGGAGAGACGGAAAGGAGTCTCCACTGGCCTCGCTAAAAAACTGCTCGCTGCTGATAGCCATTCTCGTGGTGTGGACAGGAGCCTTGGCCGCCCGGCCTCTCGTGGCGCAGGCCTCGGGCGCCCCCCACGTTAACCTGAACGACCGCGGCACTTTCGAGCTTTACGCCGTCGGCAAGAACATTGGAACTGAGAAGTTCGAAATTCGCACCCGGCCGGATGCGGTTGAAGCCGTGGGCGAGATTCATCTGCGGGTAGAACAGGACGGCAAGACCATGGAGATAAGAACGTTTCCCAGCCTCGTGCTCGACTTGCAACTCCACCCCCTCTCCTACACCTGGAGCCAGAAAGGGGCGCAGTCATCTCAGATCAGCGTCGACTTCCGTTCCTCCCCGGCGCGCACGCGCTTGAAGACGGTGAGCGGGGCGGAGGAAAAGCGCGACTTCAAGCTCCCCAAGGATGTCCTGGTGCTTGACGACAACGTCCTCCATCACTACCAGTTGGTCGTGGACCGGTACGACCAGGCGGCGGGGGGAAAACAAACTTTCCAGGCCTTCATTCCGCAGGAAGCTCTGCCGGGGGTGATTACCGTGGAACCGGCGGGCGCCGGGCCCGTCACCGTGGAGGGAGTAACCCTGACCCTGCGGCATCTGGTCCTCACCACCGAATTGGCCCACGTCGACCTTTGGGTTGACGACCAGGCCCGCCTCCAGGTCGTCTCCGTGCCGGAGGCGCAGTTTCAGGCTGTCCGGAAGAAGTAAGCCATGGACAACATTCTGGTCACGGGCGGCGCTGGGTTCATCGGATCCCACCTCGTGGAGCGCCTGCTGCGGGAAGGAAAGCGCGTCGCCGTCCTTGACAACCTGGATGATTACTACGACCCGCAATGGAAGCGCGCGAACCTGCGTGAAATCGGGGCGAGCGGGAGTTTCGAGTTCTACGCGACCGATATTCGCGACACCGAGAAGCTCCGTGTAGCATTTGAAAGCTTCCACCCGGAGGCGGTGGTGCACCTAGCAGCGCGCCCAGGAGTGCGCGCGTCGTTCCTCGAACCCGACGCCTGCGTTTCGGTCAACGTTGCCGGTACCACCCGCCTGCTGGAGATCAGCCGGCAAAGCGGTGTCCGGCGGTTCATCTTTGCTTCTTCGAGTTCCGTTTACGGGAGGGAGAACCGTGCCCCGTTCGCGGAGGACGCTTCGACGACTCATCCCCTCTCGATCTACGCGGCCACCAAGGTGTCTGGTGAGGCCCTGGCTTTTGCTTACTCCCAGACCTATCCGCTCTCCGTGGCTTGCCTGCGTCTGTTCACGGCCTTTGGACCCCGCCAGCGGCCTGACCTCGCCATCCGCAAATTTGCAGGCCTGATCCTTGCCGGGGCAGAGGTACCGTTCTTCGGCGATGGCAGCTTGCAGCGCGATTTCACCTATGTTGACGACATCGTGGACGGGATCGTGCGCGCCCTCGATGTTCCTGGTCCCTTCGCCATCTTCAATCTGGGGAATTCACACCCGGTGCGCCTGGACTACATGCTGGAAACCCTGGCGCAGGCGCTCGGCAAGACAGCTCGGCGAAGATTCCTGCCTGTCCCGGCCGGGGAAATGCCCCTCACTCACGCCGACCTCTCCAAGGCGCGCCAGATCCTCGGCTACTCGCCCCAAGTCAGCTTCGAAGACGGAATCCAAAGATTCGCCCAATGGTTCAAAGCCCAGCATTAGGGTTGCCCTGAAGGACTCCCGCCCCACCTGCTCGAGCATTGACTCACGCTAAGTTGCTTTCATGGAGATACTACTGCCGACGCGAAGCATCCTGTTAGGTTGGTGACTGTTCATCACCCCTCACCCGGCCCGCGCCGGCTGGTGAAAGCGCCGGGGGTGAGGGGGTCTTTCCCTTTACCCTGGAGCGACTGCGCAACATTGCTTTCTGCGCTCGCGTTAGTACCCTGTTAAGTGCGACTTAGTATCACCGGCATGGCGCAAGGGTCTGGCCCTTAGATTCGAGAGGGGAATGACTAATCGAGATGGATCTTGGGGAGAGACGGATCGAGGAGGTCTGAAAACACACGAGCGGCATCCGCGTTGTCTATCGGATGCCGCTCGCCGTCAAGAGCTAGCTGGACAGCTTTCGTACGCCCGAACTAATCCATCAATCCCCAAGCATCGAAGCTGGGGCAAGGCTGGTCTGTAGGCGGAACGTACGGGCTGTCGGGCAATCCCGTAGTGGACTCGTTATAATTGCAGCCCGCGTACCACTGCGCTAGTAACGCGTCGGCATCCGCCTGTTGCGCAGCGGTCAGGGCACTCCCTGCGGTCGCGTTCGCCGTGTTTGCTGCCGCGGTCGCTGCGTTCCCTGCGGCAGTTGCCGCGTCCGCGGAGTTCTTCGCTCCGTTGGCACGGCTAATTGCGACGCCCGCCAGCACCGCAGCTATTCCACCCGCGCCCACGGCTGCGATGTCCCAACCATTGCCTCCGCCGCCCCAGCCGCTCCCGGTGCCCTTCTTGGCATCAGCGGTCTTGGGTGCGATCACGATGGTCTGGCCCTTGGCCACATTCTTGGTTGTGCCGCGATCGTTAACCTGCAGCGAGCCTTCCTTGGCGCTGATAACAAGGGAGCCATTCAGCATGGCCACTTCACCCAGCGTCTTGAATCCCGCCGCGGGTACAACGGAAACCTCGCCGGCCTTCACGCGCACTGACGTCCCCTCATTGGGATGAAACATGGAGACGCTTCCTTGGCTGAGCAGCACGGTAACTTCGTTGGCATCCTTCAAGAAGGATGCGACCGTGTCGCGCCCAAACACCATGCGGCTGCTGTTGCCAACGGCAACCACAGCCACGCCATCTCTCACTTGCAGGCTATCACCACTGAAGATCGTGGTATTGGGGAGAAGTGACTGGCCGCCTACGGTTGCATTCATGCTGCCGGCCACTGACCCAATTACTGCGGAACCGGCTAGCGCCGGTACTGAAGCAACCACCCCCAGAAGGAGCGTAAACAGGACGACTCGCAATATGGTGTTCTTGGTGGACATCGGAAAGACTCCTTTTTGGCTCGGGCACATAAACAACTCCCGCAACCCAACGTGGTGTAATCAAATTGTTCTTTCGCTATCGAGGTTATATTATAATTGGCTGATTCCCCTTGTCAAGGTCTTTTTTGTAGAAAGCTGAGATTTTCTTGAGAGGCTCCCCACCCCCGCGTGGGCTTAGAACCTATTCTGACAATGCCTAAAAGTCATTACAAATCAATTGGTTGCGACATGGTATCCAATTTCTGCTCGCCCACTGCCACAGGTCATTGAGGATGTCATAATGGACTGCCTGGCGCGAGGGAAACGACTCGCCCCGCAAAGCTACAAAGGACAGGCTGCCTGCATTCTCCGACAGTTGCTATTATCTTGTTAGTAAATAGGTCGGCGCGCGGCGCTCCGGAAAGCGTGCCAATGCGTCGTCCGCCGAAGAAAAAGCATTCACTATCGGCTCCAAACAACGCTCCGTCGGGTGATTCTTCACCTCCATTGAACCACTTAACTATAGCGATAATACCTTCAACCGGACCTGGCCGGACCTCCAAAATCGATCACAAGATCTCCTGAAGCTCGCGATACTCTTGGCGCGGTGCGTGGCTTCGACGCGGGAGATTGTCTTCCCCCGCAGGCGAAACAGTCGGAGCAGTTGCGCCGCCGCAGGCCATGCTGCGCCAGCCTTCGCCTGTGGCCACACAGGAGATCGGCCGCGCTCCGGACTCGGCGCCAGCCGTTTTATCGCTCCGGCGCGATGCGAATCATGGCCTTCACCACGCCGTCGCGCCGCGCGGAGACAAGGTCGTATGCCTGAGGAGTCTCCTCCAGGCGAAAGTGGTGGGTGAGAAGCGGGCGGACATCGACGCGACCACTGGCGATGAGTTCAATGGCCGGGGCCACGCATTCGTTCTGGCGGCGCACATTCAGAACACGCAGTTCGTTCCGCCGCAGCAGATTAATGTCAAAGCTCACGCGGTCAAGTTCGGGAATTCCGATGACCAGCAGCGCGCCGCCGGGCTCGAGGAGTTGAGCGCCCTGGTCGAGCGCCGTCTGCTCACCCGCGCACTCGAACACCGCGTCCAGGCCGAGAGGGGCGAGCCGCTGGACGGCCGCCACCACGTCCTCGCTCCGGGGATTGCCCGTCCAATCAGCGCCGCAGTCGCGCGCCACCGCCAGGCGTTCGTCCAGCAGGTCGGTGACATAGATGGTAGCTGGCCCAAGAGCACGGAGCGCCAGCAACGTGCACAAGCCAATCGGGCCCGACCCCACGATTCCGACCCGCGCGCGGGGCGCGAGTTGCGCCATCTGCGCAGCGTAGAGGCCAATGGAGAGAGGCTCGACCACGGCGGCTCGGTCGTCGTCGAGGGAGTCCGGCACGGGAAAGCAACACTCCGCGGGCAACACCAGGTACTCCACCAGCGCCCCAGGCAATTGCCCGGGGTTTCCCAGAAATTTTTGGTCGCGACAGGTATGCTGACGCCGCGCGCGGCATTGGTCGCAACGGCCGCAAGGCACCAGCGGATCGACGGCCACCCGCTGGCCCACCCGCAGTTCCGGCACCTCGCCCCCGGTTTCCAGAATAGTCCCTGTGCACTCGTGGCCGAGCACATGCGGAAACTCGACCACTTGCGGGCCGATCCGCCCCTGCGTGTAGTAATGCATATCGGATCCGCACACGCCCACTGTGTTGATGCGGAGCAAGACATCGCGCGGCCCCGCCAGACGGGGCGCCGGCGCCTCGCGAATTTCTACCTGCCGCAAACCCGTCAGATACGCTGCCTTCATCAAGTTTCTCTCCACGAATCCCTCTCTGCTTCGCTCAAACTGATGGTACCATTGAATGCATCGGACGGTTACTCCTCACGACGATAAGCAGCGGGGCGCTGGCGGGCATGCCCCCGCGTCAGATGGTAACAGCGCCCTCGGCGCTGGGGAGGTGAACCGCCTGGCTTGAGCGCAGCTCGACGGAGCGCAAGATTTCAAGGAGGAGGGCAAGAAATGAAGAATCTTATCCTGGCTTTCAGCCTGACACTGCTCTCGGTGAGCTTGGCCTTCAGCAAGACGGCGGCGACCGCCAAGGCAGACCTCGCGAATAGCCAAGGCGGGCACGTCGGAACGGCAAAACTCAAGGAAACCGCGCAGGGAGTGCGCCTGGCGCTGGAGGTCGCGAACCTTCCGCCCGGCGTGCACGGCTTCCACCTCCACGCGGTGGGCAAGTGCGAAGCGCCGGACTTCAAGAGCGCGGGCGGCCACTTCAATCCGGAAGGCAAACAACACGGCTGGGAGAACCCGGCGGGCCACCACGCCGGCGACCTTCAGAACCTGACCGTCAACGCCCAGGGCAAGGCCAAGGTGAAGGTCGTGGTCACGGGGGTTACGCTGGGGGAGGGGACCAACTCGCTCTTTCACCCTCAGGGTACGGCCATCGTCATCCACGCCAGTCCCGACGATATGAAGACCGACCCCGCCGGCAATGCCGGGGCGCGTATTGCCTGCGGAGTGATTACCAAGTAGCTGATTAGAGCCTGCCGGGGATGGCCGCCCTGCGGGGCGTTCCCAGAAACCGAGGGCGGCCCACCTGCCGGCTCGAGCCGACAAGCAGGCAACCCGGGCCGGCATTATGAACTCAAATTCCCGTGCAGGGTATGGGTACATGCGCATGCAACCTACTGGGGCGACCTCTTCTGCCGACTGTCTTTTTCGCGCTTAGCGATGAAACGGAAGCTCGGTTATAATCCCCCGGACATTCGCCAGGATAAGTTCGACGGTCAGCCGCGCTGAGGTTCGAAGGAGCATGATGACTCGTCATTCGAGTGCTGTCCTGATCGATTTGATTCCCGGAGCCCGCAGTCTTGCCACCGAGACGATGTGGATCGTCGCCTTCAGCCTGGTGACAGCAGTGTCCGCCCAAGTGAGCGTTCCCCTGCCGTTCACACCCGTGCCCATTACCGCCCAGACCTTCGCCGTGCTGCTGAGCGGCCTCGTGCTGGGATGGCGCCGCGGCTGCTTGAGCCAACTCGTGTACCTGGCCGAAGGTGCGGCCGGGTTGCCGGTTTTCGCGGGCGCAACAGGAACGGCGTTGCACCTGGTGGGCCCGTCGGGTGGTTACTTGTGGAGCTTCCCGCTGGCCGCAGCGCTGGTGGGCTGGCTGGTGGAACAAGGCGCGGCGTGCTCCACTTGGAGACTGGCCGGGGCGCTGGTGGCGGCAGACACGCTGATGCTCGCCGTGGGTTCCACCTGGTTGCAGGTGCTGTTCCGTGTGCCCTTCGCGCAGGCATGGCTGCTGGGTTTTTATCCTTTCCTGGCCACGGATGTCGTGAAGGTCGGGCTGCTGAGTTGGTCGCTGCCGCGTGTCCTAAGAAGGCTCGGTGCACAAAAGGGAGACAGGCCTTCTGGAGCGAGCTCGACTTAGCGTTGCTTCTCCGGCGCGACAACGCCCGCGGACGAAATTCCAAACTGCCACAGAGTTAGAGTGTCCAGACTTGGCCCTCAGGAAAGCGAGCCTCCCCATGCCCGCACCGCCTCAACTCCGGCCTGATGAAGACGAGGTTCTGATCGCCAACCGCGCCTTTTACGCTGCCCTGCAGGGTCTCGACTTACCCTTGATGGAGCAGGTCTGGCTGCACGAGGATTGGGTGAAGTGCCTGCACCCGGGGTGGGAACTCCTCCTGGGATGGGAAGAGGTGCGTGGAAGCTGGCAGGAAATCTTCCGCTCGACCGAGCAGATGATGGTATCGATCAGCCGGCCGTTGGTGCGCGTGGCGGGGGCGGCCGCTTGGGTCTCCTGCCTTGAGAATGTCACAACCGCCTACCAAAACAGCTTTTCCTCGGCGCTTATCGAGGCCACCAATATCTTTGTGCGCCGCGATGGCCGCTGGCTCCTGGCCCACCGTCACACCACGCCCATGGCAGCAACGCCCCCGGACGCCAGCAGCACTGTGCAGTGATTTGCACCTGCGTCAAATTCCACTCCCCATGGAGAAGGGGATGAACAGGCTGCGGGAAAACGCTTCCCTGCTGTCATTCTGAGCATTGACAGCCTTTCGGCTGCCCATGATGGGCAGAAACTCGGGCCGAGGAAGGGTAGCGCGGACCTGTTCTGTAGGTCCGCGGCTTTCCCTTACCCATAGGGGACGAGCCGCGGACCTACAGAACAGGTCCGCGCTACACCTGCTGAATTAAAAGACTTACGCGTCGAGTTTCTGCAGAGCGTAGCGAAGAATCCCAGTATTTGTGGAATCAAGCAAATACAGAGATCCTTCCTTCGTTTCACTCAGGACCGCCTGCGGCTCCGCAGGATGACACTTCGACGATTTTTCTTGTCAACCTGTTAGATCTCCGTGCTGGCCTGCCATGAAATGTGCACGTCCTGCAGGGTCTTTAACTGCTCCTTGAGCTGGCGCATCTGCTCGCGCAGTTGGTGCTGCCATTCACCCTGCATCAGCACCTTCTGCTTCTCCATCTCGCGCCGCAACTGGTCAGCCTGCACACGCATTTGCTCGGCCTGCTCTCGCCATGGCGCAGAATCCGCCGGGCCAAAGCCGTTTGCCGCGGCGGCCACGTGCCGCTCACGCCGCGGCGAGCGCGTCAGTTCCACGGTCACGGTCTGTTCGTGGCGGTCGCGGACGATGCTGAGGTTTACCTTGCGCGTGTCGTCGGTGAAGTTGTCGTTCAGCGCCGCGCGCAGCTCGTCCACGGCGCTCACCGTTTTGCTGTCCACTTGCACGATCACGTCACCGGCCTTCAACCCGGCTTTCTCCGCCGCGCTGCCCACCATCACCTCGCGCACGAGCACCCCTTTCCCCTCCTTGACACCGAAGTATTGCGCGAGCTGCGAGGTGAGGTCGTCCCCGGAAATCCCCAGGCTGGCGTGCCCCGGACCGAAAGAGAAATTGAACTCCGGAATGTTCACGGGCGGAACCGCTAATTCCGGCATGGTGAAGTTGAATTCCTTATGCGCAGGAGCTTCCAGTTTCGCACTCAGGGTGCGGGCCTGCCCGCCGCGCATGACCTTGATGGCCACTGTGCGTCCGGTCGGCGTTTCGCGAATCAGGCGGCGCAGCTCGGCGCTACTGCGCACGCGCGCCCCGTCAAATTCCACGATAACATCGTCCTTCTCGAGACCGGCCTGGGCTGCGGGGCTCTCTTTTTCAACCTGGTTTACGATGGCGCCGGCCACGGCGGCCAACTTCAATTCCTGAGCCTTTTGCGGAGTTACTTCACCGAGGACGACGCCCAGGTGAGCAGAACCGTCGTTCAGCAGGAAGATTTCCGGCGCCTCCGGCGGGAGGGGCGGTTCCGCCATTTCCTGGCTGCGAAAAACTCCTGCGCCAGCCACGAGCAACGCGATCGAAAGCGCCGATCCTGCGAGAATCTTGTTTTTCATGGTTGTCCTCCGCATTCGAGTCATTCTCCGGAGCATGCCAGATTTCCCTCGACTGCCATCTCCCTTGGCAGCCTGACGGCTTGCTATTCCTTAAGACGTGAGGCCCGCGCTTCCGTCATCACGATTCTCCCCCGCACCTGTAGCCGCCGGTCCCAGACGGGCGCCGTTGCACGAGTTTTCACAAATCTTCGTCGCGCTGGCCCACCCGGATGTTTCCGCGCACGGTCCGGAGTTCCACCCGTACGCCGCCCTGGCCCAGGCGCGCCCGGCGCGTGGAGTCGCCGGGCACGGCACTAGCTTGCCAGGCGTAAGTACCCAGGATTTTCCCCGCCACGGTGGAGAGTTCCAGGTCGGCGTTCGCCTGGGCGGGCAGCAGCAGATCCAGGTTACCGTTAAGGGTCTCGAGCCTGACCGGCGACTGCGGAGCCGGCAGGGCGCGGAGAGAAACCCGAATATTGCCCGTCAGGGCGCGCGCTACGACCGAGCCCGCCACGTTGACCTCCTCAATATCACCATGCAGGCTGCGGGCCTGGACAGCGCCTTCCACGTCGCGCACCGCGATGCCGCCTTCGAGGGTGCTGAGCTGTTCCAGCCGCACCTGGCGAGGCACGCGCAAGTGGTAGTCCACCAGTACAGGTCCATCCAGGTCCCCGGGATAAAGCGTATGGAAGGCCAAGCTGCCGCTTCGCGCCTCCACGGCTACCTGCACATCGTCGAGGCGATCGGTGGGACGCGGACTGCTCATCACGACGGAGGCTTCCACTTCCGCGCGGTCCCAGCCTTCCACCCAGATGCTGCCGTGCACGTTCTCGACCGTGACTTGGCCGCCGGGTGGAAGCGAAAATCGTTTCTCCCAGACCCGCTCCATGCCGTAGGAAGCTCTGAGCGCACTGGCCATGCCGAAGAACGCAGCCAGAAGCATGACCAGCTTCAGACCGTGGGGAACCGCTCCGTGGTTAGTGGTCAACATGGTCCCGATCCTCATCCCGTTGGCGTTGCTTTTGTTCCTCTTCACGCTCGTGGCGGCGATGTTCCTTTTCCGCACGGTGTTCCTCCCAAGCTTTCCAGGCGCTCGCTTCGCGCTGTTCGAGGTCCTGCCGCGCCTGCTCGTCAAGCTTGCGGATTTCGATATTGCCCGCCACAGTCCGAATCTTCAGGACCTCTCCGCCACCATTCAAGGCTCCACGCCCGCGCAGATTGGTGGGAACTGCCTCTTCCCCCTCGCCCTGAATGGTCAGGGGAAAGTCGGAGATGATCTTGTGGCCAGCCGCAGCGTCGATGGCCGCATCGATGGTGAGGGACAGACTGATAGGCAAATAGACAAAGACATCTCCCATCGAGGTTTCAAGCTGGGAAGAGCCGAAGGTCTTGGGAGTGGAACTGAATTGCGCCAGGATCCGCCCCGCCGCGGTGGAAGCCTTGACGGCACTTTCCATCTGCAGCAGGTCGATGCTGCCGCCCGCCGTATCCACCACGACGCGCCCTCGTGCTCCCTGCAAGCGGATACTGCCGCCCGCCGTCTCCGCACGGACACTGCCGCCCGCTGGGCCAATCTGGATCTGGCCGCCGGCGGTCTGGGCGATCACCTGCCCAGTCGCGCCGCCAATCACCACGTCGCCGCCCGCCGTCTCCGCGCGCAGTGTGCCGGCGACCTGGCCCGCGACGATCTCCCCTCCACTGGTTTCCAGGGTGGCGTCACCCGTTACGTCATCGACGCGGATCGAGCCTCCCGCTGTGCGCGCGTCCAGCCGGCTGCCCATCTTTCCCAGGATGATGCTGCCGCCGGCGGTCTCAATTCGCACCGGACCCGCCAGATCCGCGGTGCGCACATCACCGCCCGCTGTGGTAAGGCGGGCTTCCCCCTCGAGGGGAGCCTCGACCGTGATACCCCCACCCTGCGTTTCCACGTCCAGGTTGAAACGGGGTGGTACGCTGAGCTGGAATCGGATGCCGAAGTTCGAGCCGTGCCGCGCCCGTCCCGGCGTTTGGCTGGTGAGGTAGACCCCACCGGTATCCAGGGGGCGTGCGCTCAGTTGGACCCCATCGAATAAGCGGCCTGCCGCGGCCTCGTCAGACGTGTAAGCGCGCAAGGTGACGACACACTTCACTTTGTCGCCAGGTTCGGGACGGATGTCCACCGCACCCGCCTCCGCGCGCAACAGCAGCCGCGCCCCTTCCTTAACGGGCGCTTCGAACTCCAAACGCTGCTCCCAGCCGCGGCCACGGTGCTCGGGCGTGCCGCGCTTGATCACAAACACGTCCGCTGCCGTGAGCGGCAAAGCGACAAGAAACGCCAGAAGCGCGAAACTTTGTATCATTTTCTTCTTCATGGTTTGTTCCGGACCTTCACTTTCCCAGTTTCATCATGGCGTTGGCGCACTTCAGGCGGACGTAAGGATTCTGGTCCGTCGTGGCCAACAGTCCGAGGGCCTGCTGAATGGAAGCATCCTGGCCCCCTTTCTCTCCTTGATCGATCAGGGCGTCCACCGCCGCCACGCGCACACCAGGGTTGGTGTCGTGCTGGAGCGTGTCGAGCAGGGCGCGAGGCCCCTCGTCGCCTTCCATGCCGCGCACGGCCTCCAGCGCCTCCAGGCGCACGCCGGGGTTGGGATCGTGCCGCAGGGCATAGAGCAGCGCTTGGCGGATGTTGGGGTCGTTAGCGTGCGAGCGCAAAGCGTCCAGGGTGTCGCGACGGATACCGGGATTGTCATAACTCCTCACGGCATAGACCAGCACCTGCTGAATCTTCGGGTCGTCGAGCGAACCCTCCAGGGTCACGCGCCGCTCCGCATCCAGGGTGATGCGCACGCCGCCGGTCTTGGGATCAGGAGCGACCCTGCTGATGTCGCTGATCCGCATGTTCTCGAGATCGGGATTGACCAAACCGGCGCGCTCAACGCCCGCCGGACCCGTGAGCAGCCGCCCCGCGTGCGGTTGCAGCGCCCAGCCCATGCCGAAACCGCAGAGCACCAACGTCAGGCCCAAGGCAAAACTGGAAGCCGGCTGCAGGCGAAGAACCGGAGGCCAGTTGCGAAACGGGGCGCGCCAGCCATGCTGTTCGCGATCCAGCACCTCCTCGAGCGCCTGGCGCGATTCCGCCAGCAGAGACGCGGTTGGTTCCCGGCGCGGCCCCGCAGCCAACACTCGGTGGAGCTGCTCGGTCTTGGCGCGCAACGCCCGGCACCTTGCGCACGCCTCGAGGTGCGCTTCGCACGCCGTCCGCTCCTGCGCGGGAAGCTCCTCATACAGCAGCAGCGGCAGGTTCTCTTCCAGCTCCAGGCAATTCATAGGCACTTCCCTCACGATCAGACTCCTAAACCAAGTCCCCCAACTCCGTGCGCAGCTTCTGCGTGGCGCGGAACAGGCAATTCTTCACGGTCTGCTCGCTGGTCTTGCACATCTCGCCAATCGCCCGCAGTTTCAAACCCTGGTAATGCTTCAACTCGAAGACCATGCGCTCGCGCGGATTCAGCCGGCCGAGCGCCTGGTGGATGCGCCGGGCTATCTCCTTGGAGTGCGTAACGCGCTCCGGGTCGAGCGTGGGCCGGTCGTCGGGAACGCTCTGGAAATACTCAGGCTGGCCGTCTTCAGGTTCCGGGGCCGCGACTTCCTTGCGAGTGGTCTGCCGGCGCAGGTGGTCAAGACAAACATTCATCACCACGCGGTAGAGCCAAGTGGAAAAGCGGGCCTCCAAACGGAATTGGCGTAGCGAGCGGTACACTTTCAGAAACGCCTCCTGGTACAAATCACGCGCCTCTTCGGGCGAACCAACCACCTGCAGAGCCAAGCGCAAAACGTTCTGGTCGTGAAGCCGGACCAGGGCATCGAAGGCGGAACGATCACCTTCCTGCGCACGGCGAATCAGTGCGAGCTCAGCGACCTCGCTCATCCGCGAAGGTTGTGCAGAAGCTTTGCCGGCCAGCTCCAAGCAGACGCCATCCATCACAAGTTTGGTTCGAACCTCATCACTGGGGTTAGACGCCCCCAGAACCAAAAGGTAAGCGCCAAAATGTGTGAATGCAAGCAGGTAGGCAACCACCCCGGATTTCTAACTACGGAATTGGAAGGGCGAGGCTTCAGAGGCTGCGGAAAAAACCGGCGGGACTGTCATTCTGAGGAGCCGCAGGCGACGAAGAATCTCGTATTGCCATGAAAATGCGCAGAGCGAGATTCTTCGCTTCGCTCAGAACGACAGCCGGGAAGCGCTTTTCTGAGCGCAGCCCCCCTGAGGGGAGACGCGGGTTGAAACGGGGGCTTACGGTCAGGAACGTGGAGGAGCGGTACACCGCAGATGAGTTCTGACGTACTGCTGAAAAGCCGCTTCCAGTTCGCGAGTGACTCTACCCGGGGCCAGGTAGTTCCAATTCGGACTGATGGTTCCCACGCCGGCGACCTCGCGAGTTGTCGAACTGATGAAGGCTTCTGACGCCGAGCCCAGATCGTCGGGAGTAAGGTCCTGCTCGAGGAGCTTGTAGCCCGCGTCCGGGATGACCTCCCTGAGCACCTCGCGGGTAATTCCCGGCAGGCAACCCGCCGCGAGGGAGGGCGTCAGAACCCGGTCGTCGCGCACGAGGAAGAAATTGGCAGATGTGCATTCCGCCAAGCGCCCCTGCTCGTTCAAGAGCAGCGCATCGTCGAATCCTTCGGCGTGAACTCCCTCGAGGGTTCCGGCGTTCTGCACCCAGGAGAGCATCTTCGCGCCTGCCAATCTGCCACCTGAAAAGATCGCGTTGGGCACAAGCTTGAGCTTGTGCGCAGCCGGCCAAGCTACGAGTTCGCGCGTAAAGATCAACAGGTCCGTGGCGGGGAGCCCCGGAGCGTCGGCCCAAAGCCCTCCGTGATTCTTGATGAACGAAACGCGGGCCGTGGCCTCCAGCCGGCGGTTGGCGGCCGCCAGCTTCACAATCGCTTCCCAAACGGCGTCCTGTTGGTAATCGAGCCTGATCCCCAGGCGGTCGGCGTCTCGCGCCATCCGCGCCCAGTGCCGGTCAAAGGCAAAAGGCAACCCTTCGTAGATTCGCAGGGTGGTGAAGACTCCCCAACCCATCAGCAGGCCCATCTGGCCAGGCGACAGGCGCGCTTCGGAGAGAGGAACCGGACGGTCGTTATGGTAGATGAGTGAATCCATATGGATGGGTCGTTGTCGGGTTTGTGGAAAGGATAGGTCCTGTCTGCCCGCAGTTTACCAAGGGATGCGAACAGTGAGCGGATAATTCAGTCGCAGGCGGCAATGTGTGTCCGGCGGCATGTTCACCTCGCGCCCGCGCCGCCAAAAGGCTTCGTAACCGATGAGGGCGGCCCCGCCCAGGGGAAGCACCAGGGAAACACCCGTCGATCCGACGGCCGCGATCTTCAAAGCGCCAAAGGTCCCGAGCGCTGTGAATCCACCGAAGAGCGCCTTCCAAGAGGCCGTACCATTGCCCGTCAAGTGACCTTCCGCATCGAGGTGAAAGTTGAGCGTCGCGGGTTCCTCCAGCGCGGCCAACACACCCGCAATCGGCTTCTCCTGGCCATCCGGGAGGGTGATCCGCTCAAACCGCAAGCCGAGCTCAGCGGGACGGTGCAGGTGCCCGGAATTCCGGATCAAGGTGATTCGCCCATCCAGGAAACTCCCACGTGGCAGGACGATTTTCCCTTGGATGTACACGGGCTCGAGGACTTTCGCCAGAATGGGGTCGTCAACGCGGTTGACTCGGGAATGAATGCCGGACAGCACTTGGATATTGACCTCCGTCTCCGCCGGCAGGGTGACCGTTTGAGGCTTGGCTGCTCCTGTGAGATCCGCCCCAAAGGTCCCGCGGTGCGACAGCGGAGTGGTGAGGGCAGGTTCCTGTCCTAAGGCCGAAATCGCGACCATCGTGACGAGCACGACGGCTCGAGTCAACTTCCTCATCTGAACTTCCTCCCCAAGGTACGCCTCTTCAGGTCCGAAACTGAAGACGCTGTGTTTGCGCCCCCCGCCTAACCGCAAGATTGCCCCTTTTCCCGAACCTGGGCATTGTCTCTCTTGCCCGGCCAAAAATCAAGGGAACAGGAGGCAATCGCTAAAACCCGTCGCTGAGCGGAGAACTGCCACCTCCCGACTGTCGAACATGCTCGGCACAAAAGAAAAGGCCCAACCTTAACGGTTGGGCCAGGAAATGCTGAAGCAGATGCCGGTTACCCGAGCTTTGTGACCTTGTCGGCCTGCGGCCCTTTTTGTCCCTGGACGATCTCGAACTCCACCGTGTCGCCTTCTTGCAAGGTCTTGAAGCCTTCACCCTGGATGGCCGAGTAGTGAACAAAGACATCAGCTCCGCCGTCCTGGCCGACAAACCCGTACCCCTTACTGTTGTTGAACCACTTCACCTTACCTTGGAATCTTGCCACTTGCGTCCTCCTTGATTTTGCTTTGGGGTTGCTGCTCTCTGGAAGTGCCAAAAAAGAAAAAGCCGAAGATCTCTCAGATCCCCGGCTCCTTAGCTCTATCCACACTTTCCTAACGAGAACACTTTCCCAACTCCCACTTATTACAATTAGCGTTTCTGCAGCCGTTTTGTCAAGGAAAATGTTTCATCCGTGGGACCAGAACCTGCCGTAGCTCAAGCTCCTACTACTGGGCGTCAAGAAGCCAGAGGATTCCCACCAGCGTTTTCGCATCCCGGATCTTGTTGCCCCTCACCATGTGGGCCAATTCCTTGATCGCAAACAGCCCGACCTCAATGCGCTCATCCTCGTCGGGCTGGGCCTGCGAAAGGGTCAGGTCGCGAGCTTCGACCAGATGCATTTTCTCGCTCAGAATCCCCGGGCTCGGGTAGAACTCCAGGAGTGTTTTGAAAACGCGGGCCCGGCACCCTGTTTCTTCTGCCAGCTCGCGCCGGGCGCTCTGCCGAGGAGTTTCGCCCGGTTCCATGCCGCCGGCGACGAGTTCCCACAGACTCTCTCCCACAGCGTGCCGGTACTGGCGCACCAGGATTACGCGGCCATCAGGTAACCGTGGGATGACCACCACAGAACCCGGATGACATACGACTTCGCGCGTCGTCTGGATGCCGCCAGGCTCGACGACTTGTTCAACCTTCAATTCGACCACTCTTCCCCGGAAGATGGTTCTGCTGTTTAGAACACGGGCCTGCTTTGGCACAGATATCGCCCTCAATTTGTGACGGTGCCGCGTGGAAGCGGGAGCAGTCAGTATAACATTGTGAGCCCGAAGCTAAGACGATCTTGCCCGAGTGGGGTGGGAATCCGCGCGACAATTGGCGCGGATGCACAGGAAATACCGTCTCCCCCGGTTACAGGTTTAAGAAGAGAAACCGAATGAAGTCAAAGCAGGTCTATTTTCCGTCCGGCGCAACGGGCACGATGCATTTGATGACCTCGGGGTTCGAGATCGTGATCGTGGCGCCCTGAATAAATACCGGGTCACGGGGTAGGCGAACTCTCCACGCAGGTAGCTTCACTCCTTCCGGTACGGAGCGAGCGGCCAGGATCTGGAAGAAAACATCTCCCGCGGGAAGATTTCTCAATACGAAAGCCCCGTCCTGGTCGGTGGTCACCGTGGTGTGATCCACCGCAATCTTGACCCCGGCTAGGGGCACAAGTTCCGCATTGGTCTGATCGTGATCTCCGTTGGGGTGGCCGTTGTGGACCCCATTGGCCGGCGCTCCATTGACGATACCAGGAATACTCAGTTTGCCGCCGTTTGCCCCGCTGGGTTTCATCAGGACGTGGCCCGAAATCGATCGCAATGCCTGGACGGGCAGGTCTTGAACGACCGTCGAGGTGGGCGCAACGTGAATCGGGAAGGACGCAGTCGCAATTTGGTAGTTGGCGGGAATCGTGGACGCGTCGATGGAGAGCCGGTAATCACCAGGGCTTACATCATCGATCTCATAATCCCCGCTGGAATCAGTTAAAAGCGCTTGCTCTGCTTTGCCTCCACTCAAGGTTAGCCGCACTTGACGAATTCCAGGGGCGTCGGCTTCTCTTCTCCCCGTCAGGCCATAATCGTTAAAGACATTCCCCATCACCCGAGCAAAATTGACTACACCGAAATCTGCTTCCGCAACCAAGGGCATGGAGATATCAACTTCCACACTCGTGGAGCTCGTGACCCGAATCGGTTCGTTGAATTGCTTGAGGGGAAGGGTGACGGTATAGACATCCGGCTTAAGTCCTGTGAACCTGAAGCGGCCCTGGACGTCGGTGAGGGCCGCCTGTCCGCCGCTCAATTCCACGCGGAGTCCCGCAAACCCCGGCTCACCCGCATCCAGCCTTCCGTTCACGTTGTTATCACGGAACACCCGGCCCTGAATCGTGGCCCGGCGCGGCTGGAACGGATGCAGCCAAGTCTGATGACCGTTAAGACGCTTATTGATCCCGAAACTGAGCACGGTGGTTCGTCTCAATCCCTGCTGCCTGAAGTCCCACAAAAGCATGTTGGAAAGTGACGATTGGAACTGAATCGTGCGAGTCAACTGATAGATAAGGTTGTAGCCGAACAGGTAAGAGTTTGTTCCCTGACTCAGCCCTTGCGTGGCACGATAATACCCGACCATGGGGCTCAGGTTCAGGCGGTTGCGGATTGGGAATTGCCCCTGAAGGGTTATCTGCGTATTCGTGGGCTGTAGGTTATTGAGCAGGTCTCGAATCTCGGGAGACAAGTTATTTGAATCCACAAACCCCAGGGGATCGAGCAGAAACAACTGTTGGAGCGCCGGGGAGAGCAGGTTGATTTCCTGGTTCAAACGGCTCACTAAGGAAGGATCATTGCGGGAATGTTGAAACCCAATGTTGAGGGTTCCGGACCTCACAGGAATGCTCACGGCGTCGAGCAGGGTGAGATCCGATTGCGCATTGAGTTGCAGGGGGTCGCTTAATGCTCCCACCGTAACCTGCGCGGTGTTGATAATCCGGCGGGTGAGCTGCGAGTTCAGGGCCAAATCAAACCGGTTGCCTTGAGTCTGCGTTTGAGGCGTGAGTCCGCCATGATTGCGGGTATAGGTGTAGTTGAATGTCGCACTTTGCCGGGGAGTCAGGAAGAAACTCAGGTGAGGGTTGAGGTAATCGGAAGTTCCCGGTAACAGGGTAAGACCCCCAGGTTTCATTACGCTGTGCTGGTAATAAAAGCTGCCGGTGATCTTGTCGTTAAAGGCCAGGCTTGAACCGGTGGTTATAGACGATCCGCCGGCAAACAACAGTTGCATTTGGTTCAAGGGAAAACTCGCCGAAGAGGTGGTGCCTGACGCGAACCCGCTGAACCTCCGCCCGCTGTAGGAAAAGCCTTGCTGGACGAGACCTCCTCGCGTGCTGGCGCCGAGTGTCCCCTGGATGATCCAACGCCGGTTGGGGTGATAGTTATAACCCACGGTTTGGAAAAAGGTGTTCTGGCGTTGCAGATTGGATCCGAAAAAGAAGATCGGCGCATTGAGCCAAGCGGTCGTGGCATACAAACTGAGGCTCTTGCTTTGCTTTCGGCTGAAGGTGAAACCTGCGATGTCACGAGTGCCTTGCAGGCTCAGGAAATAAGAAGGTGGCGTCGACCCACCGAAGAATTCGTATTGGTTCGCGCCGCGGCGGAACTTAAGGTCCCCACCCCGGATCGTGAAGACGTTGAAGAGCGTGTAGGGTGTCCCCTGAATTTGTCCATCCAACAACCCGGTGAGATCGAGGGGGAAATCAATCAGGGAAAGATCCATCCGAGGAGTGTGGTATTGAACGGAAGCTGAGGTCGCATTGAACCAAGGGACGCCGGTAACATTACTATCCTCCATTTGGCCGTTGATGGTCAGGCGATTCCCCCCGTCGTTCTCCGTCCAGTTGAAGTAGTGAGAGAAAAGCAGGTTCGTGGGGGAACCTGAGCTGGTTGCGGCCCGGGTCGTGGAACCGGCCGTTCCGCTGCCCAGCGCGTTCAACTCGCTCTCAGACAACCTGGGGCGTTCGGGTTCGGTGGGAGGCGAAATGACCTGGACCAAAATCGTGTAGCGCTGGTCTTTGACCCAAACGAAGGCCGCGGTCGTGCCGCGTTTCTCCCCTGAGAATTCCACCTTGTCCGGGAAAATCTGGACATTGCAGAGCGAATCATCAAGCATGATGACTTGCTCCACACCAGGGATTGCTAGGGCCTTCCCCGCGTGCAGAACCACGACGACCCGCTGAGGAATGGTTTCCTGCGCAATCCCCGTGGCGCAGCCCAGCGCGCAGAAACCTATGACCAGGAGGACGATTTTGCGGCAGGCCGCCCAAGCGCGCGCCGCGGAGGTTCCCTCCAGTCTTTGGGATCCTGCACGAGTGGAGCGCCTTGGGGATTCGAACTTCATGGCGTTGGGCCCACGGTGAAGGGCAAATCCTGCGTGTAGATCTTATCTTCACCATATTGAATCGTCAGGACTGCCGTGTAGCTTCCGGGAGGGAGGCTTCCCGCCCAGGAAACCGTCATGGAATTCTTCTGACCCGGAAAGAATCGTTTCGTATCGCCCTCTGCCTTCCCGACCAGCTCCTTGCCGGACTTAAAGATTGCGACCGCAGGCTTGGGAAATAAGTGGGTGTTCCCCTTGTTAGTCAAGACGTAATCGACCTGGAGGGCGCGCGTTCCAGAAGGGGGGGTAACTTGGGCGCTCGAAACTTCAGCCACGTAGGTCTGTGTGTGCTCCGCACTCAGCAGAACCAAGCAGCCTAACCGGAGACTGGTGTAAACACCCTTCCCCTCCTTCGTGGTCACGTTCAGGGGTTCGGGCTTTGACTCCAGGAACACAACCGCGTAATACCCCCCGGAGGTGTTGAGGGGCGGAGTCACGAGCACCTTAACCTTGCCTACGCCCTGCGCGGGGACTTCGATCTGCCGCGGCACAACCTCGAACCAGTTCGCGGCGGAACGCGGTGAGGAACCCGGAGGTCCGAATACCTTTTCATTCTTCTCGTTGTACCAAAGGTCGGTTACCGTGATCCGCATGTAGACCGGGACCTGGGTACGATTCGTGCTCGACAATTCGAATTCAAACGGTTGGCCCGGTTTGAACGCGTAGTCGACCTCTGCGGGAACGAGCCCCAAGGACTGCGCCCGGGCCATCGGCACGGCCGCTCCCAGCGCCACCACCAGTCCGATCGCCGCGGCGAGCCGGCAGAATAATCGAAATCGCATCGAACGAACTGTTCTAGGTTTCATTAAGGCACCGTCAGCGTATACGTCAAAGTGGCATTATCCGCGCCGGTAAACGCACCGGCTCCGTTCACATTGGAAACAAACAGCCCAAGGTAACTCGTGAAGTTTGTCGCACTCGTGACGCTGGACGTCAGTACGGTTTGAGTGGCGCTCGATTTGGAGATGGCGGTGAACGGCCCCCCTATCGCCGTGGCAGCATCCAGTTGCAGGACCGAGTTGTGCGCAAAGTCCGTTGAGACATACGTCTTCAGGGTGCCAGTCGTCGATGCAAAACTTGAAAAGGTTGGCTGTAGAAGGTAAGGAGTAGCATAGACCACCCCACCGGAAACAGAAGTGACGGTCAGTCCGGTGGGGGGAGCAATGCCCAGACCATTCACATTCCCGAAATTCATGGCATAGTCTGTGCCTGATCCGGCAGTTATGGGCAGGCCGCCCGCCGCCGCCATAAGGAGTTGAACTGCGGTCTGCACGGTTTCATTGTTCAACGCCAGTGTTACCGTATCTGTATTGCCGTTGGAGGTCCTCTTTGCCACGAACGTTATGGTCGCGGAATTCGAGCCCGTGAAGGCCCCGGCCCCGTTGCTGTTCGCAACGAACAAGCCCAGAGTGGCGGTACTCGATGTGTTGTTCCCAACTCCGGGGGAGGGAATAATGGTTGTCGGTGCAGCCGCACTCGTTGATAAGACAGAGAAATTGTTAAAGGTGGTACAGCTGGTGTTAATTGGGCAGCTATATAGAATCAGGATTGCTGGGTGGGCGAAGTTACTGCTCACATAGGCGGTTACAGTAGCTATACCAGTCCCAGACATGCCGCTTATGTTCAGTACGTAAGGCGTAGTGTAGAGGACCCCGCCAGTGACCCCCGCAGTGATCAGGCTTACTCCTGCGCTCGGGGTGCCCACCCCAAGCCCATTCACATTTCCCAGGGTCCCGGAATAGTTGGGGTGTGTGCCCGAAATCACTATCCCCCCTGAACCCTGCTGGATCTGAAGCGTTATCGCCCCGACCAGCGGCGTAGCCAGCAGCATGGCCACGATGAGGAGGGACAATCTTAGAAGAACTGTTGTCCCCCCTACTCGAGGTTGTAACGGGCTTCCGCCCTTGTACCGCCGGGCGGAAGCAGTGCTCCGAATTTCGCCCATCGCTCTGCCTGACACACTGTCGTCCCTCTCATAAGTTTGCTTACCAGTCCGACTCGCCAGGGTGTGTGCTATGGCGCGGTCAGAGTGTACGTAACGATCGCAGAGTCACCACTCGTAAAGGGGCTGGCGCTGTTCTGGACAGAAACCTGCACACCGATGTAGCGAGTGATGGCTGTACCGCTAACAACAGCAGTGCCAACACTCGTCGGGGTAGAGGAAGTCAGCGACATGGCCGTAAGAGACCCAATGCCAGCCGGAGCGGTGCTCGATTGCACGACGGCCAAGACGGTAGGGTTGGTAAAATTAGTCGAGACGTATGCTGTTATCGTGCCCCCGGTAGTGGTCGTCTGACCGGAAAAGGCCGGCGTCAGTTTGTAGTCGGTATAGATCGCCGAGGGCGTGACGCCCGGTGTGGTCGGCGCGAATACGGTGCCACAAGTTGGCGTACTGATGCCGAGAGCATCGACATTCCCGAAGGCGATACTGTAATCAGCGCCCGTGTTGCCGAGCGTACATCCAGTGCCCTGAGACAGCGTGAGTTGAATGGCCTTCTGCACGGTGACGGTTATTTTCAGAGTCGGCGAAACCGTGCTTGCATTGGCTGCCTGAGTGGTTGCGAATGCCTGCCCGGAAAGCATGAGTAAGGCAGTCAGCAAAATCCCTATTCGTAGTTTCATTGATGTTTCTCCTTTTGGACGGAATTCCAGCGCTGTTGGGGTATCCCCAAAGAGCTGCCAGGCGAGAAGCGTTGCTATATTCATAGTTCAGTCCTTCCAGCCTTCTGAGAACTCTCTCGTTAGAATTCTCTCGTTAGAGTTCTCTCATGCGCATTCTCGGGTGTTCCAGGTACTTTCACAATAGTACGACAGTACTGCCCTGCTCCCCGAAAACTGTGCCGGTGTAAATGAGAATTCGCCCGACGTCGGCCACAACTCCGCTCCGACGTGCAGACTCGCCTATGATCTACAGACGAGCAGAGAGACACGCTCTCCGTCTTCATCATGTTCTGTACTGGAGGTGTGGGAGCCTTATTCGATTTGGCGCTTCTGAACTCTGGCTCCCCTGCTAGTAACCGGACGCGAGAAACTACTATCCCCTGGGGACGGCACAGTATAAGGTTTTCCTTATGCGCGCAAGTACGAACGGAGTTAATACCCCCATGACAACTATCCAAAAGCGCGTGCTTTGTCTGTGCCGGGTTATGACGCCTGAATATGCGTGGCTGCATAACATGCCATCCCCAGGCCCAGGCTCGTCTCTTTGGCAGGAACTCAGTCACCACACTTTTCCCCAGCATGAATTATGAGGAGTTTCTAATTATTCGCAATAGTACGAACGTACAGGAAATCTTAATGAACGCATTACCTGCCTCTGTTTTGCAGGAGTACGAAGGCACTAGGAATCTCAACCGACGACCGTGTACCTTAAAGGATTTGAGAACTATTTCATTTTGTAAACTTCTAATTAAGTTAACAGTCGTTTCGGACAGTGGCCAAAGGGATGGCACAATGTCATTGTTGAGTTTGCCTATTTAGGTACGTACGTGAAGGTGCGGAGGATGATCTCTTCGTTGGGAGGCACAGTGCTGAGGGGCTGGCTCGGTGTTGGGGGGGAATGGTCACGGCTCGCTTGGCCGTCAAAACCTTTGGGCTGAGCCAAAGTGGGGGGCGCGCCTTGCGCCTCTGAAACGATTCCGGCCCAAGGGCTCTGACTGAGGGGGTGAACAGTTTCAAGGGGTTCCCATCGGTGAGTAGACAAGTCTATGACGAGTTTCGAATTGCCTTGGTCAAGGCCTGACAGATCGCTGTAACGACTCCGCGCCGCACTGACGACCGGAACGACGTATACGCTAAGACGAAGTGTCGCGGTTGCACGACCATTGGTTTGGGCTGAGCCTGAAACCGGGAAAACCAGGAATCCAGCGAGAAGCGTAGCAGCCACGGCCAAGGAAGCGCCGTGCTGTCCGGACGTGAGGCGGTGCTTACCTATGTTCTGCCCTCGAGGATTCCGGTTCGGTTGGCTTAGCATTGACATCGGTTGCCACGCTCTACCTCTAATCGGCACCCAGCGCGGAAAGTTAAGCCGGAATCTCACAGCTTCCATATCCCCTCGGCATTCAGGCATTGCAGGCATGCTCGCAGACGAGATAGGTCCCCCCTTGTCCCTTTGCCGGGCCAGGGGGGATGCTCTGGGTTTCCAGATTGAAAGGTTATTACCAACCCTCAATCGACAAGTGTATATACAAGGCGGATGGTTTACAAGTCACTTGGAGTTGTGGGTTTGCCTCTTAAGGAGGGAACCCAAAGGCCTTCGAATGGCGACGATTATTTTTGCAGCAAGGGCCGTGCTGGCTTGAAATCCAAGATTGAAGCCGGAGCCAGCCTCCGAGACATGACACATGTTCTCGGGAGCTGGAACGTCGGCTATAATGGCGGGGACAGGCAGATTGCCGTTTGTCGGAAACCCAGGCAGGGGGGGTAATGTCTCGCATATGAAAATCTCCGCCCTTATCGTTGACGATGAACAGCCGGCTCGCGACGAGCTGGCGTTCCTGCTCAAGGGCATTCCCGACGTCGAAGTCGTCGGTCTGGGCAAGAACGGGGTAGAGGCGGTAAACCTGGTGCGCGAAATTGACCCGCAGTTGGTCTTCCTCGATGTGCAGATGCCCGGTGTGGACGGCTTCGGCGTCATCAAGCGCCTGCTGGAAAAGAAGGTGCGCCTGCCTTTCTTCATTTTCGCGACGGCTTACGACCAGTACGCCGTGCAAGCCTTCGAAGTGAACGCCATCGATTACCTCCTGAAGCCGATCGCCAAGCCGCGGCTCGAGAAGGCCCTCCTGCGAGTGCGCCGCCTGCTGGAGACCTCGGAATCCTCCCACCAGAAACTCGACCGCCTGTTGCAGATGATGGAAGACCGCCCGGCATTGCAAAAAGGGAAAGTGGTCATCAAGAGCAGCAATCGGCTCTTCCTGGTCGATTCGGACGACATCATTTACGCCAGCATTGAGGACGGCGTCATCAGCATCGTCACGCGCGAACTGGAAGGCCAGTCCAACTTCCGCACCGTCGAGGAACTGCAATCCGCACTTGACCCCAAAACCTTCTGGCGCGTGCACCGGTCCTACCTGGTCAACGTGAACCGAATCAAGGAAGTGGTTCCGTGGTTCAAAAGCTCCTATCAACTTAAGATGGAAGACCGCAAGCAGACCGAAATCCCGGTCAGCCGCGCCCAAACCCGCAAGCTGCGGGAGTTGCTGAACCTCTAGCCCGGATTTCTCACCACGGGATTGGAAGGGCGGGGCTTCAGCCCCGCCGCTCGAAGGCCTTCCTGATTATTCCCACGTCCCGGCAGCTTACAGAGGATTGTTTCGAGCGCAGGCGTCTTGCTGACGGCAGCGACAAGATTCCTTCCGGCGCCTTGTTTTGTGACTGACTGCGCTCGGGACTATTTCGTTTGCCCTAAACCTCCGTCGACCAACTGGCGCAGGATACGGTTCGTCTCTTGCTGTTCCTTATGGATCTTCTTGATCAAGAACCCGAGATGAAAGAACTCGACGATTACCAGAAACCCGACGACCGCCCCGTAGTATCCGAAAGCTTGCAGCATCTCTGCCTCCTGCTCTTTCTGCGTGTCAGTTACTTGTCGTGACTGTAGCCATTTCAGGCAACTACCCTAATATTAATACTTCTGAGGTAGATGTCAAGCGTAAAGGGCAGCAGGACTTTCCCCATTTTTTTCGCTCCTCGGTTTGATCAGTCCGGATTTGCAGCCCCGTTCGAGTGCGGCACTCGCTTCAAAAAAGTGGTAGTGTTGCCGAAAGCCAAGAAAATCGCGGGTCTATATACGCCTCAGCCAACCTTGCCTCTTTAGAGAGCTGCTTGCAGGGCTGTATTTACGCACTTTTATAAGGTATTTTGGCAATTTGAAGCTGTCCACTTGCCAAAACAGCTAAGTTCTTAAATTAGTGGAGTTAGAACGAAACAGGTAAAAATTTTGAGGAATGTCCTGTAAAGGGCAGGACTTTCCCCATTTTTTAGCCTTCCCAAGCCAGCAGGAGTTCCAATTGCCAAGTTTTGGGCGGTGGACCGGATGGTTCGGGGCTGGTTTGAGAAAGAACCTTATGGATGCCATCGGCCAGAGCGTAGAAGCGGAAAGGCGGAATGCCGAAGAAGCGGAAGGAAATGATCAGGAGCCTTTCGCACAAGATTCTCAACTTTAACTTCTGCCCTAAGAAAGTGGCGGCAAAGTAAGCCGCGGCCGTCACCAACACCACCAGGTTTTTCAGCCGTTGATAGCGCAGAACGCGAATATCTTCCAAGTGATAGCTCTGTTTGAGGAAGCGAAAAGTTTCCTCAATTTTCCAGCGGGTCAGATAGATTTGCACGATCCACCATAGCGATTCTGAGTCCCGCGCTCCCTCCAGGTTGGTCAACAGCAGGAGCGGATCTTTCCCGAAACCGGCCACCACCACCAAGAGCATCTTCTCCTCTCGCCCCGGCAGGTGCAGGGGTTCGGCACCGTAGCGGAGCTCATAGACCTTTTCTTTCCCCTCTTCGATCTTGATCACGCGCGCCGCATAACGCAGACGACACCGGCCACCCACCTCCGCCACACTCCCTTGCAGGCGGCGTCGATCGATCACGAAACGTTTACCGGTGGACCGGATCACAAAGCGCTCCCGCCGCGCCAGCAGCGGCTCCAACACCTCCCGGCGGTCTCCGCCTCGATCTAGCACCCAGATCCCTCGCCCTCTCGTATGGCTCCGCACTAAGTCCACGGCCGCCAGAATCTCCGCGTTCTCACTACGGAACTCTTTCGCCTCCGCCGAGTACAGCTTCTGGTACAGCGGCACGATCTCGCTGCTTTTCACCTCCGCCGCCGTGATGTCACACAACCAATAGCCGTCATGCAGTTCGCCGGTGCTGCCGTCCCGCACCTTTGCCAGGTATTCCATCTTCTGGGCGTATTCCTTGCGCAGGTCACTCAGGTCCAGGCACAGCACCGTGTTCGCTTCTACTCGTCGACTCCCCAGCGCTGCCAAGCGCTCGCTCAGGTGGCTTTCCAGTTCCGTCGCCTCCAGATTGCGCGACAGACGGTTCTCCGTCTTGATCAAATCAATCTCTTCTTTCAGGCTGCGCGCGATGTTGCTGAGCTTCACGTCCTGACTGGCCTGCACGCCAAACAACATCTGACCGACGAACTTCTGTAAGGGGCGGCTCAGACCTTCGGTGAGCTGCAAGGAGAACTTCGTGAGCTGGGCTTTCAGTCGGGAACGCAGTCTGTTATCGTGCATCGGGGATGCCTCCCAGGTGGTTTGGATTTCTCGCAAAAACCCTTCTACCACGGAGTTCGTCCCCGTTCACTTGTTAGAAAAAACAACTCCCGCTGGTTCTATTACTTGCCTGAAATCAGACAGAAAAAATGGGGAAAGTCCTGTAAAGGGGCATTCGTCAAATGCGCTCCGGGTTGAGGCTTTGGGCCGGCGCGGACATTTTATCCAGGTCTACTATTCTGCAGGGCGCCCTTTGCGAAACCAGCCTCGGAGTTGCCAGGATGAAGGAGAATTCGCTTTCTCCACGCGCTCTTCATCGTTCCCGGGATGTCATTCGGATCTCCTGGCGCGAATCGACGTTCCCTCCGTTGCCCCTAAAAGAACTTCCAGTTCAGAGCAACAAAAGCCACGATGACGACGACTGCGTAGCACTCCGGCGTTCGGTACCACGCCGTCGGGACGGTGTCATGCGAGGCGCGGGAGTAAACCAGTCCCTTCAACTTCTCCTCCTGGGGGGGAGCCGTGAGGTAGCTGGCTGCGACCGTCACCACCAAGCCCGCGACAAAACCCCACACTGCCATGAATACGTTTGCAGCCATGGGGGAGTGGAACTGGAGGACGCCGAGGCGGTAAAGCAGGTACTCCAATGCCGCGCCCGCCAAACCCGCCAGCATGCCCAGGAAACCGGCTGTGGCGGAGGGGCGCTTCCAGAACATGCCCAGCAGGAACACGATGAAGAAAGGAGAAATGAACAGGATCCCGATCAGTTGCATGTAGTCCATCAGGTTGTTGAAGTGGAGCACAATGTAAGATGAGGCGCACGCCAGGATCGTGCCCATCACCGTAGCAGTCTTTCCAACTCGCAAATAATGCTGGTCTGGACGTGCCTTAGCAATATAGGTCTGATAAATATCGTAAGTGAAAACTGTATTGAATGCGGTAAGGTTGCCGGCCATCCCGGACATGAAGCTGGCGAGCAGGGCCGTCAATCCCAGTCCCAACATGCCGCTGTGATAGTAACGGCCCATCAGGGCCGGGAGCGCCAGGTTGTAATTCTGTTTCACGATCCCCGGGAAAATCGCCAGCGCCAGCATTCCCTGGACGGTCACGATGGCGGGAAAAAGCATTTTCGGAACGGCGGCAACCAGCGGAGTCTTGCGGGCGGAGGCCAAATCCTTCGCTGCCAGCGCCCGCTGGACCAGAAGAAAATCCGTGCACCAATAGGCGGGCGCTGCGCAGAGTCCCATACCGACCACCATGACCCACCAGGGCACCCCGAGTGGGTCGCCGGGACCCGCCATCCCTTGCCAGGTGTGCAGGTACTGGTCGGGCAGCTTGGACACCAAGCCGTGCCA
This sequence comes from uncultured Acidobacteriota bacterium, assembly GCA_963722555.1. Taxonomy (GTDB): domain Bacteria; phylum Acidobacteriota; class Terriglobia; order UBA7540; family UBA7540; genus Bog-366. The sequence continues at coordinate 1,592,118 of CAVRNQ010000007.1, read as the reverse complement.
ACCTCCCACCTCGCGCAACCCCAGAAACGTCAGGGGGAGAAATCCGAAAACAATCAGGAAGAACTGAAGAAACTCGTTGTAGATGGACGAGGATAAGCCACCCCAGAAAACGAATACCAGGACCACTCCGCTGGCCAGCAAAACGCTCACGGTGAAGGGCCATCCGAGCATGCTCTTGAAGACCACCGCAAATGCGAACATATCGATGCCCGACATCAGGATCGTGACCACGGCGAAACTGCAGGCATTCATGGCGTGAGCACGGTGGTCATAGCGCAGTCGCAGGTATTCGGGCACGCTGCGCACCCCATTCGCGTAATAGTACCGGACCATGAATACCCCCAGAAAGACCATGGCCGGGATGGCTCCGATCCAATACCAGTTGTTTGTCCGCATGCCATACTTGGCTCCATTGGCGGTATGGCCCATCACCTCCAGGGCCCCCAGGTTCGCGGACATAAACGCAATGCCCGTGATCCAGTGCGAGAACGACCGGTTGGACAAAAGGAAATCCGCGGAAGATTTCATTTTGTCTTTCAGCCAGTAACCCACTCCCAGGACCGCCAGAAAGTATGCGGCGATAATCGCGAAATCGAGCAGACTGAGTTTCATCAGCATAGCAAGTCTCTCCCAGGAGGCGGTTTAAGGGGTCACGCCGACAGGGTCAAACATCTGGGAAACGCAAGGCCCGGCAGGCCGGACACGTGGGGACCGTTCCACCTTTACCCTTGTGCGAGCAGGCCACCATCCACAACCAGGGTTGTTCCGGTAATGTACGCGGCGTCACTCGAGGCCAGGAACCGAACCGCCTTGGCCACGTCCTCCGGCTGTGCGAATCGTCCCAGGGGGATCTTGGAGATGATTCGCTGCTCTTCTTCCGGACGATTGTTCAGATGGTATCGGAGCAAGGGCGTGTCCGTGGCGCCCGGCACTACACAGTTCACCCGAATGCCGTAGGGCGCACAATCCAACGCCGCCGCTCGCATGAACGCCACCAGCCCGCCTTTCGTAGCTGCGTACGCGGTATACTTTGGATAACTCATGAATGCATGCGCCGAAGAACAGATCACGATGGCGCCGCACTTTTGCGTGCGCATGATCGGAATGGCATGCTTGCAGCAGAGGAATACACCTTTGAGGTTCACCGAAATCATCCGATCCCAGTCTTCTTCCGATGTCTCCTCCAGCGGCTGATTGGTCTGCACGGCAGCGTTCGCGAACAGGATGTCAGCAGCTCCAAACCGCTTCGCGACGGCATCCATGCCCTGCTTTACCTCGGTCGCCTGGCTGACGTCAGCTTTCAAAAAGACCGCCTGCCCTCCGTCGCTTTCGATCCGACCTGCGGTTTCCCGCCCCGTAGCCTCATTCCAGTCGATCACGACCACCTTGGACTTCTCGGCCGCGAAGAGGAAGGCGGTGGCTCGGCCAATACCGGACCCTCCCCCCGTCACGATGGCGACCTTGCCGGAAAACTCGCCCATGTCACCCTCCCCAATCCCTTCAACCGATTTTGGCCCAATCCGAAATCCGGTCTCCCCAGAGAATGCCTAACCCTTAGGGCCCGGCCAGCAACCTCCTTGGCGCCGCGTTCCTTGCACACGAACCTCCGAAACACGGCTGACCGTAGACGAAACCCACCGGCTGGTCAAGCCGAAAAGAAGGGCAAGCCCAACAATTCCGGCGACCGCTGGCGGTTGACACGATTCAAAGCCCGGCGTACTGTGGGCAATGCTTCCCGCGAGCCACTTCCCTTGCTGTGCGCGGTGACCACGATGACGAGGACACCGACTCGGGCTTGCCAGGCTTGACCAGGTCGAGAGCCCGCGCCGTCCAGCCGCCGCTCTGGGAAACCTGAGCAGCAGTCAGCGCAGAGGTAGCGGAAGGTCCGGTAGCCCCTGCCCGATGACTCATGAGGTTAAGCATTACTGAATGAATACCCTTCGACGTCCCAGCACGACGCCTCCGGGAATCCGCGGCAGACTTTGGGTGTTCCTCACGCTGAGTTTTTTCAGTGCTGTGGCGGCGAGGCCCGGTCTGGGCGCGGAGAGTGTCGAGCCCAACCTTGTGGTCATCACGGTTGATACTCTGCGGGCGGATCACCTGGGCTGCTACGGTGATCGCTCCATCCAAACTCCGAACATCGACGCCCTCGCCCGCTCCTCGGCGCGCTTCACACGGGCTTTCACGCCTGTGCCCATTACCCTGCCGGCACACGCTGCGCTGTTTACAGGCAGCTTTCCCATGGCCACGGGCATGCATGACTTCAGCGGCAACAAGCTCCCGGCTTCGGCGGTCACCCTTGCCAAGGTTCTCCGCGACCACGGCTACTCGACCGCCGCCTTCCTGGGCGCCGCCGTGCTGGACTCCCGTTTCGGCTTGAATCAGGGCTTCGCCACTTACTTCGACCACTTCGAATTCAGCCGTCTGGATGAAGCGAACCTGGATATGATCAAGCGCCCCGGCGACCAGGTCATCGACAACGCGCTGGCATGGCTGAAAGCCCATCCGCGCGAACCCGTCTTCCTCTGGGTACATCTCTACGACCCCCATTACCCCTACACCCCGCCGGAGCCTTTCGCCAGCCGCTATCGCGAGCGGCCTTACGACGGCGAGATTGCCTTTGCCGATGCCCAGGTCGGGAGGCTTCTCACTTTCCTGAAAGAGACGGGACGGTACGCGAATGCTCTGCTGGTGCTGGCCGCGGACCACGGAGAGGGACTGGGGGAACATGGTGAGAAGACCCATGGGTTCTTCGTTTACAACTCCACGCTGCACGTGCCGCTGCTCGTGAAGGTGCCGGGCGTGGCGCCGCGAACGATTGAGACCGAGGTGTCGCTGGTTGACGTGATGCCGACGGTGCTGCAGGCGCTGCGGCTGCCTATTCCTTCCACCGTGCAGGGCCGCAGCCTGCTCAGTGAAGTCGTGGGGAAGTTGCCGGCTAACAAATCCAATCTGTATGCCGAGACCTATCTTCCTCTGCTCCACTTCCGCTGGAGCCAGTTGCGCGCGCTCGAAGCCGGTGGGATGAAATACATCGAGGCGCCGCGGCCGGAGCTTTACGACACGCGCGCCGACCCGCAGGAGACCAGGAACCTGCTGCCGGGGAAGCAGGCGCTCGCCCCCGAGATGCACGACCGGTTGCAGAGCCTCCTGCGCCGTTACACGCCGGCTTCCGGCGGCGGAGCAAAGGAAACAGAGCCTACCGACCCGGCGCTGGCCGACCGGCTGCGCTCTCTCGGCTACGTGGCCATCTCCGCTGGCGCCTTCTCCGATGCGAGCGGGAAGCCGCTCCCTGACCCCAAAGATCGCATCCAGGTTTACGAACTCTTCTCCGCAGCCATGGCGGACGGCCAGCACGGCCGCTATAAAGAATCTCTGAACAAACTCCACGAAGCCGAGAAGACCGAACCCTCGTCCATGCCGATTTGCTATCTCCAGGCACTGGACTATTATCGCCTGAAGGATTTTCCCCGGGCCATGGAGCGATTCAAATCCGCCCTCGTATTGGACCCCAAGTTTGCCTTGGCTACCTACTACCTGGGACTGACGCAGGCGATGAGCGGCGACCTCTCTGCCGCGCACACCTCGCTGGAGCACGCCCTGGAGCTCGACCCTACAAATTTCGCCGCGGCTTACGACCTCGGGGCCCTCGACCTGAAGCAGAGCCATGTCGAGGAAGCCTTGCGGGAATTTCAGCGTGCCACGGAAATAAATCCTGACTACGCCGAGGCCTTCGAAGCTCTCGGCGAACTCTACCTGTACCTCCACCGCGCTGACGACGCTATACGCGCGCTCGAACGCGCCGTGGCCATTGCACCGGATTTCACCAAGGCACACTACAACTTGGGCCACGCCTACCAGGCCCAAGGGCGCGCGGCCGACGCCCAGAAAGAATTTTCCCTCGTCCCCTCCTCACACGGTCCCTAGTGTCCCGAGTCAGAAGTTCGCTTAATAAATGGCAGTTCCCGTGCATGGGGTTTATAACAAGGAGGAACCCGATGCCACGAGGGCGCCCGGTACCGAAATTGAGTTTGACTGTGGAAGAGCGAGAAACCTTGCAGCGCTGGGCACGTCGGCCCAAAACGGCTCAAGCGCTGGCGTTGCGAGCGCGCATCGTACTGGCCTGCGCGGAGGAAAAAAGCAACACCGAAGTGAGCGCGGCCCTGCGCTTGTGTAAGCAAACCGTGGGCAAGTGGCGAAGCTGATTCGTCGCCCAGCGTCTGGAGGGGCTGCTGGACGAACCCCGCCCCGGGGCGCCGCGCCAGATCAGCGATGGGCAGGTGGAACAGGTATTGACCATGACGCTGGAATCGATGCCCTCCAACGCGACGCACTGGAGCACCCGACTGCTGGCGCGGCGTTGCGGGATGAGCCAGAGCGCGGTCAGCCGGATCTGGCGCGCCTTCGCCCTGCAGCCCCAGCGCAGCGAAACCTTCAAGCTGTCGCGCGACCCGCTGTTTATCGAGAAGGTGCGGGATATCGTGGGACTCTATCTGAACCCGCCGGAACGGGCCTTGGTGCTGTGCGTGGATGAAAAGGCACAGATCCAAGCCTTGGACCGAACCCAACCTTTGCTTCCCATGCGACCGGGACAGATCGAGCGCCGAACTTACGACTACGAACGCCACGGTACCACATCGCTGTTTGCCGCCCTGGAGATGGCCAGCGGCCAAGTCATTGGCGAGTGCCATCGTCGGCATCGCGCCATCGAGTTCCGTCAGTTTCTGGACACGGTCGATGCCGCGACGCCCGCCGAACTGGACGTGCACCTGATTCTGGATAACTATGGCACCCACAAGACGCCCTCGATTCGACGCTGGCTGGTGCGCCATCCTCGCTACCATTGGCACTTTACCCCCACCGGGTCGTCCTGGATCAACTTGGTCGAGCGCTGGTTCGCTACCCTGACAGAACGACAACTCCGGCGCGGAGTGCATCGCAGCACTCAAGAACTGGAGGCCGCTTTGCGGCATTACGTGGAAACTTATAACCAAGACCCCAAACCTTTCGTTTGGACCAAAACGGCTGACCAAATCCTGGCAGCCGTGGCCCGCTTTTGTAAGCGAACTTCTGACTCAGGACACTAGCGTGGGAGCGTACTGCGGGGGTTCTTCGCTCGCTCCGCTCACTCAGAATGACAGCATGAGCACTCCCACCGTCATCCTGAGCACAATCGCTGTCATCCTGAGCGCAGATATCATGAGCCATCGGCTCGCCACGAAAGATGAAAATGCTCCGGGTGATTCCCCTCCTTGATAAGGAGGGGGCGAGGGGGTGGTTGACCGGCTCGATTTGTCCCGTACCCCACCACCCCCCAACCCCCTCCTCAGCCGAGGAGGGGACCTATTCTCAGCGCAGCGAAGGACCTCGGCAGTTCGCCTGGGTCACCGCCCGCACGAGCGCTTGTGAGCAGGTTTGGCCGGCAGTAGAATGATGTTGTTCCATCTACTCCTGCGGGTATCGTCCACACGGCTGGAAAGCTATGAACGAATCGACCCGAGGCGCCAGATCGGGGGAGCCACGCGGTGGTGGTTTGTTTCGCTTTGTGTCTGTGGTTCCGGCAGTGCTCGTTTGGCTGAGCTTCACCACCACGTCGTTTGCCCAATCCAACGGTATCGTGACGGGCCGCGTGACGGATTCCCGCGGTCACGCTCCAACGCTTCTCGTCCACCTGCTGGCGGAGGGAGACGTTCCCGCCGGCGACGTCTACACGGACTCCGACGGGTTCTACATGTTCCAGGGGCTCCCGGGTGGCGCCTACTACGTGGTCGTCGAGGCCGAAGGGTGCAAGCCGGTTCGCCAGTCGGCTATGCTGGACATGCAAATCCAACCCAAGGCCACGGTGAACGTCTTCCTAGAACCCTTGACGAAGCCATCGTCGCTGCCAGGACAGATCATCGCTGGCAGCACCAGCAGCCACGAACTGAATGCCAAGCGACCTTCCCCGCGCTTCGACCCCAAGGCCATCAGGGAATACGAGAGAGGAAACAAAGCGCGGCAGAAAGGAGATGCCCAGGCAGCCCTGGCCCGCTATCAGAAAGCTCTACAGTTGGACCCAAACTTCTACCCCGCGCTGAACAACCTGGGGACTCTCCTCGAGCAGCAGGGGCGCCACGCCCAAGCTGATGAGGCCTTCTCGAAGGCGATCGGAATCAATCCGGACGACGGCGAGGCTTACGTCAACCTCGGGCATGTGCTTTATGAAGAGGGCCAATATCGCGCCGCTATCGGTTGACTGGAGCAGGGCCTCAAGCGTTCGCCACAATCCGCCGCGGGGTATTTCTTCCTCGGCTCGACCTACTTCAAGCTGCAGGACCTGGAAAAAGCTGAGCCCCTGCTGCAGAAGGCCTCGCAACTGGACCCCGCGCACCTGTCGGCCGTGCGCCTACAACTCGCTAATCTCTACCTGAAGCGCCACGACTACCCTGCGGCCAGGGTTCAACTGCAGGATTACTTGCGGGCGAATCCCTCGGATCCTCAAGCCCCCGCTATCAAGAAAATGCTGGCGGACCTCCCGGCGAATTGACCATACTAGGCTGGAATGACACCTCGCCCTGCTCGACGGGAGTTCGTTCTGGGTCAGACGGCCGCGCTGCTGGCGTTTGCGATCCTCTGCGCCTGGTCGCCAGCAGCTACCGGGCAAGAGCCTTCCCGTCCAGCCCCCTCGGTTCTGCTCATCACTATTGACACGTTGCGCGCGGATCACGTCGGCTGCTATGGATACGCGCGTGTCGAAACACCCGCGATCGATGGTCTTGCCGCCGCAGGAGTGCGCTTTGAGAATGCCTACGCGCAAGTGCCCATTACGCTGCCTTCGCACGCGGTGATCCTGACGGGGACTTACCCCATGTTCAACGGTGTGCGCGACTTCACTTCGCCGGGATTGCCGGCTGGCATCCCCACGCTGGCGGAGGTGTTGCGCCGCCAGGGTTACCGCACCGCGGCCTTCATCAGCTCCTACGCTCTTAATTCCATGTGGGGGCTGAATCGAGGCTTTGAGGTGTATGACGACAATGTGGGTCTCGAACCGGGCCGCTCGGCCGACGTCTTCCTCGTCGAGCGGCGGGGCGATCGCACCGTCGATCGTATGCTCGACTGGCTGAATCAGCAGGGCAGCGCGCCGTTTTTCGTCTGGCTGCACCTTTACGATCCCCACAGCCCGTATCGGCCACCCGAGCCCTATTTGAGCAAGTACGCGGACCATCCTTATGATGGAGAGATCGCTTTCGACGACGCGCAGGTCGGTTGCGTCTTCGCTCGCCTGAAGGAGTTGCACCGCTTCGACCAGACCGCTGTCTTCCTCCTCAGTGACCACGGAGAATCGTTGGGAGAGCATGGTGAGGACGAACACGGGTTCTTCATTTACAACGCCACGCTGCGCGTGCCGTTGATCCTGAAGCTTCCCTCATCTGTCATCCTGAGCCCATTCGCTGCGCTCAGGGTAAACTACGCGAAGGACCCCAGCAGTTCGTCCAGCGTCAGCAAAAAGCGCGAACTACGGGGGTTCTTCGCTCCGCTTCGCTCCGCTCAGAATGACAGAGGGAGGGCGCCCAAGACTGTGACCCAGCCCGTCGGCACGGTGGATGTCGCGCCCACGATTGCCCAACTATGCGATATCCCCCCCGCAGAGACCCGGAGTTTCCAAGGTCATTCCCTGCTCCTCGCCCTTTCGGCCACACCCTCCGGCGCGGACTCAACCGTGTATGCGGAATCGTACTATCCGCGCGATTCCTTTGGCTGGCATGAATTGCGGGGACTCATCAGTTCGCGTTTCAAGTACATCGATGCGCCCCGACCGGAACTATACGATCTGGGACACGACCCAGAGGAGCATGCAAACCTGGCGCCAGCCAGCGCGACCGTGGCGGCCTCACTGCGGGAAAAACTCGCAGAGTTCGGGCGGAAGTATTCGGGGCAGGCGGCCTCCTCAGTCCCGAAGCTTGATCCCGAAACCGTGGAGCGGCTGCGCTCGCTCGGATACGTGAGCTTTCAGTCGCCCACCGCGGCGCGGACGGACCCGCACCGCCCCGACCCCAAGGACAAGATTGAAACCCTCCGCCGCATCCTGCACGCCTCCGACCTGCGCCGGCTCGGAAAATATCCCGACGCGGGAGAGATCCTGGCAAGCCTGGAGAGGGCCGAGCCGAAGCTTTACGTCGTCCCCTTCGAGCGCGGCGAAAACGCCCTGGCGTGGTCCAAGCCCCGGCAGGCGCTAGGGGAGTTCGGCAAGGCCTTGTCGCTCCATCCCACCTTCGATCAGGCGGCCCTGGGGCTCGGCCGCGCGCACTTCCTGCTGGGTGAGGACAGCCTCGCGGCCGCCGCATTCGAACTGGCTCTCGACCTCAACCCGCGAAACTTTCTGGCGCGCCTGGCGCTTGCCAAAGTCTATTGGCGCGAGGACCTGCCCGCCAAGGCCGAACTGGAACTCGCACAGGTTGTGAAGGAACACCCCGAGCTTGCCGAGGCTCACGCCGACTACGCCATCGCCCTTGCGAAGTTGGGAAAGTATCGCGACGCCTTGCCGCATTTCGAGCGCGCTCTGGCCATGGGGTATCGCGATGCAATGCTTTATAACTACTTGGGGATTACCTACGCGGAGCTGGGCGAGCGCGAGAAGGCTATGCAGGCCTACGAGCAGGCCGTGGCCATGAATCCTCGCTACGCGCCGGCGTACCTGAATCTTGCCTTGCAGTACCGAAAGCAGAACCAGCCCGAAAAAGCCCGCCAGTACTACCAGAAGACTTGCGAGTTCAGCCAGGAACTCTGCCGCCAGTACGCGGGGCAGTTCGCGAAGCCATAGCGGGACTCTGAAAAACGGTCGGATTCTGTCATTCTGAGCGAAGCGAAGAACCCCAGCAGTGCTCTTCTCCACTGACCCGAGCGAACTGCCGAGGTCCTTCGCTTCGCTCAGGATGACAATGAATGCGCTCAGGATGACACTCGGCGCGCTCACGTTGTCATTCTAAGTGAGCGCAGCGAGCGAAGAACCCCCGTAGTTCACTTCTCTGCTGACCCAAGCCGAACTGCCGAGGTCCTTCGCTCCGCTCAGGATGACAGCGGGCGCGCTCACGTTGTCATTCTGAGTGAGCGGAGCGAGCGAAGAACCCCCGCAGTTCCCTTTTCTATTGACCCGAGCGAACTGCCGAGGTCCTTCGCTCCGCTCAGGATGACAGCGAATGCGCTCAGGATGACACTCAAAGCACGCGCGGGGACAATCCAGCACGCCTCAACAAGAAGGGCCGGGAACGCGTCCCGGCCCTTAAGTCTAAATCATCCGTCGTGGATTCCCGCTTTCGCGGGAATGACGATGCAATCATAGGTCTAGAAGGACAGCTTCAGCGCGAACTGGATCTGACGCGGATTATAGGCTTGTTGTGACACGCCAAACTGGGAGGCATGATAACCAAAAGACGAGCTCGGCTGTTGCAGGTTCGTGCGGTTGAACATATTGAAAGCCTCCGCACGGAACTGGAGGTTTACCCGTTCTACCACTTTGATGTTCTTGAAGAAGGACAGGTCAACATCCGCAAGATTCGGTCCCCGGAAGGTATTCCGGCCCAGGTTGCCGTCAAACGGTACCCCGCCGTCGCACTTGCCCACCATCGGCGAAACGGAGCAGTCGAGGAACACACTCGGAGTCAGGCGTTGAGGGCTGCCCAGTTCGAACACCTTCCGGTCGTTGGAATAGTGGTTGCCAAAAGCGGGGGTATTTGGACGGTCGTTGGATACCCCGTCCTGGTTGAAGTCGCAGGTGCCGCTGGGGAAACTCGAGACGCTGCAATAAGGCGTCCACGGGAACCCACCGTGCATAGAAATGATGTTGTTGACCTGCCAGCCTCCCAGGACATGCCCCACGAGTCCCTTCTGGCTCTTGTACCACGGCATCTGCCATACAAGACTATTGGAGAAGGTGTGGCGCACGTCAAAGATCGAATTGCCATAGTCGAGGCCCGGCAGCGCCTGGTCCAAGGAAAAGCCCTCCGCCGCACCGTTGGCGGTGGTGGCGCCGCTGTGCCAGGTGGAGCGCTCATCCAGTGAATGCGACCAGACGTAGTTGGCATGCCACTCCAGCCCGTGGCTCATCCGCTTGTCGAACACCACTTGCAGGCCATCGTAGTTGGAGTTAACGGAATTCTCCCAAGTGCGGAGGCGGCCATAGAGGCAGTTAATACGATAGGGGCCATACAGCGAGCACATGCCGGTGGTCGTCGGTCCACTGCCGGGCAGAGTCACACGGCCTCCGAACACCCGGTTGATGTCCTCAGCGCGATACAGTTTGTGCCCAAACGTCCCCACCCAAGACACTTTCAGAACGGCGTTGCCCGGCAACTGGTGCTCCACCCCCAAGTGCGATCCAAAGACGTAGGGATCACGGAAGTTCGGAAGCACCACCCCGGTCAAGAACGCTCCATTCGCATTGTAAGGGTTCCAGCCCATGATGTTGCCCGAGAAACCGTTGGCAGTAGCGCCCGCCGGGCCGTTGCCGACGTTCGTGGGAGGTCCCGCGTAAGTAGGAGCACTGCCGTCCACGGGTCCAAACACGCAGGAATCGGTGTACTGCGCGCCGATCGCGTTAGTTCCATTGCCGCACAGGGAGAGATTAAAAGAGTAAAGGGGCGGGTCCCAACGCGAGTTCGAGAGTGGGTTGTAAACCTCACCATTATAGGAGGTTCCGAACCCTCCGCGCACGGCCGTCTTGCCATCGCCCCGGACGTCCCAGGCGAAGCCCACGCGCGGCCCGAAGTTGTTGTGGTCGCCGGTAGTGAGGGCCCCACTGATCTTCTCAAAGCCACCATTGCAGGGCTGGCCGTCATACCCCACGCTGCCAGACGTATCCACGTAGCAGTTAATCGCGCGGAGCCGATCGGTCAGGTCCCCTCCAGTTGACGGCAGGACAAACTGGGTGTTCTGCCCGTATTTCTCCGTGTGCCGCGTGTAGAGGTCGTAGCGGAGCCCCAGGGTCAACGTCAGGCGGGGCGACACCTTGATGTCGTCATTGAAAAAGAGCCCCGTGGTCCAGTTCCGGTAAGCGCGGATGTTGCTTGCCAAGTGAGCTTGTCCAAGCGACACGCCCGTGGCAGGGTCAATCTGCCCAGGATCTACTCCGCCCGCCACGGCTTCCACCTGCCCCGCCGCGAGTGCGACAGAGTCCGTAAACTCCACGGACGGACGACCGACGTTGAACTCGCTGTTTTCGTAGTTGCGCATCAGTTCGCCGCCCATCTTGAGCGTGTGCCTTCCGTGACTGTAAGTAACAATATCGGAAAAGTGAAACACCTCTTCGTGGAAGAGTTGGGGGTAACCGTTATAGCCGCCGAATTGCACTTCTCCAGTGTCTATCCCAATCTGCGGAACGCCCGGATCGGAGGCCCGGATATCCGTGACATTGCGGTTCCATCCCATGTGGTATTCATTCAAGACCGAAGGGCCGAAGGTGTGCGACCACCCCAGAGCCAGTTGCGGGTAGTCATAATTAGCGGGATTGGTGAACCCACGCACCGCGACGAACGCACTAACCACTCCGCCATTGGTCGCGGGTGTGTAGCGAGGGTCAGCGTAACGATCGAAGAAGTAGCGGCCGAAGACCTTGTCGTTGTCACGTTGCCAGTCGATTTTGCCGGAGAACTGGTTACCGTTATAGAACTGGTCCTTGGAATACAATTGCGCCGAGGCATTGACGACGCCAAATACGGGTAGGTCAGGATTGGCCAAAAGGGCGCTACCAAGGGTACTAGTCGGATCGATGTTGTAAGGATAACCGCTCAGGCAAGCTGCATCGAAGGTCCCACAATACCCACTGTCATTAACGACATAGTTAGCAAGGGTATCGGTAGAGCCAGCCGGCTCCGGGCCCGGGAAGTTCTTGTAAAGCAGCGCGGCGACGGAATTCGGTGCATTATTGATTACGAAGTTCCGCCACGCCCCGGTCTCAATCACCTCTTGTTCGGGCAACGCCACACGGGTGCGCTCTCCTTCAAAGGAGCCGAAGAAAAACAGCTTGTTCTTCTTGATCGGCCCGCCGAGCGTGGCGCCGAACTGGTTCATATGGAAGGGATTCCGATCGACCTCGAAGAAGTTGCGCGCATCCAACTTGTCATTGCGCATATATTCATAAGCGTCGCCGTGAAAGTCGTTGGTGCCGGACTTCGTCACGATAGTCGTGATCGAGCCCACCGAGCTTCCGTACTGGGCGGAGATCACTTCCGTATCCACGCGGAACTCCTGCACGGTGTCGAGGGAGGGTTGCGTGTTGCTGCCGCCGCTCAGGCCTTTGTCGGAGATTCCGTCGAGCAGGTAACCGTTCATGTTCTCGCGTGCGCCATTTACGATGGTATAAATGCCGCGACTGCCAGTCTCCTTAACAATGCCGCCGGCATCCACTGCCCCCGGCGCCAGTTGAATCATCTGGAATACGTTACGGCCGTTTAGAGGAAGGTTCGCCACCTGGCGGGCCGTTACCACTTCCGACAGGCGGTCCGTTTCCGTATCAACCAGGGGCGCTTGGCCTTCGACCGTCACAGCCTGGGTCACGGACCCGACCTCCAGCTTGAAGTCCACGCGTTGCGTGTAGCCCACCGTCAGTTCTATGTGGGCATTGACCAGGATCTTGAAGCCCTGGGCTTCGGCCTTTACCGTGTAGAAGCCAGGCTGAAGGTCAGGAATCGTGTAGAAGCCCTCGGAATTCGTCTTGCGAGTGTTGGAAACGTTCGTACCTTCGTTCATAGCCGTTACGGTCGCGCCCGGAATGACCGCGCCCGTGGGATCACTGACCAGGCCGGTAAACGTCCCCCGCACCTGTGCGAGTGCGCCAGGCGCCGCCCAGCAGAGCATGACAAATAGAAGTATAAAGACCTGCCCACTACCTCCGGTCCGCTTCTTTAACATTTCGTTCCCCCTCTTTTGAATTTCCACCTGCCCCCCCTGCTCAGAGAAGGGCAAGCATAAAAGCCGTCGCGAAGGGAAGCCACGAAGCCTCCCTCCGCTCAGAAACTGCTCGGGATTGAGGTCTTGAAGAATTCGCCGTAACGGACAGGCAAGAATCCTGCCGGGCGCTAACTGCCTCAAACAGTCGACCCTCGCCATGCCAGGACGGGCCGAGCGATGACATCCTTGAAACGTCTTTCCCTGCCCAGCGGCCCCGTCGATGCGCAGTCCCATCCTGATTCGGGACTCCAGTCAGTCCGTTATTGGTAAACCCCGGGCGGAGGAAAGTCCAATCGATTCTTTTTATTGGTGCAATCAGACAGGCGTGGCGGGAGCGTGTCATTGCAACTCACAATTGAAGACACATTGCCCGGCAGACGCACAAAGAGTTATGCGAGTACTTCTCCGCCCCAAGCCAGGATGAGCAATCATCCTCGTATTCCCTATTTCAGAGTGTTAGGTGAACGACGAATCTGACCAACCACAACGCCGAAACAATACATAAGCTTGGATTGTGATGTCAAGCAAAATTGGGGCCATTTCGCCTCTTCGAGTTTGCACTCGATTTCGTTGAAAACAAATTAGATAAGTGATAGGGCCGGATCAACCGCACAGCGTATACAAAATGTCATATACAAGAATCTGTAATCATGAAGATCTGCGGCCCCGGATGACTTGTCTCGACCCCTGGCCTGACTGGCGCATCGCACCGGTTTTCGCAAGGATTTCCCGTGACAGCGCCGAGGTCTCGGTCTCCTCTCCCTTCTTGATTGACTCCGTCTTTTTCCCGGACGTAACATCGGGGTGTGAAAGCCCTGCGAAGAATTCGGTTTCTCGTCCTGCTGCTCTGGCTGCTATGCCCCCCTGCGGCGGCGGGGTTGCACGCCCAGGGATTGGAAGAATCGCTTGCCGACCAGATCCGGGCGAACCTTGCGGCGGGCCGCCTGGATGCGGCGCTCGACCAGGCGCGGAGCGCCGTGGGCCAGTATGCGCGTTCCTCCGAGCTTCAACAACTGTTGGGCGTGACTCTTTTCAAGAAAGGGCTGAACGAGGAGGCGCGCCGCGCCTTTCAGCGCGCCATCGCATGCGATCCTAGCCTCCCGCAGAACTACTTCAACCTGGCGCTGGTGGACCTGGCTGAGAAGCGCTACCGCGATGCGTCCTCGTCACTCGCCACTTGTCTGCGCCTCGATCCCAGAAACGCGCAAGCCCATTTGCTGCTCGGCCGCGCTTACCACAACCAGAACCAGACCATGCCCGCCATCGAGCAGTTCAAGAAGGCGCTGGCTCTCGAGCCGGCCCTGCCCCTGGCGCACTACCACTTGGGATTTGCCTTCCAGAGTCTGGGGAACCTGCCCTCGGCGCTGGACGAGTACTACCAGGAGATGCAGATCAATCCCCAATTTCCCGATGCGCATTGGTTGGGGGGAAACATTGAGCTCGAGCACGGAAATTGGGAGGCGGCGGAGAAACTGTTTGGGGAGGGAATCCACCTGCTCCCACAGGCCTATCAGCCTCATTACGGCCTGGCGCGGGTTTACCTGGCGCGGCGGCAGTTTGCGGACGCCGAGGCCGAACTCATTGCCGCGCTGCGCGCTAAGCCGGACGAGGTGGAAGGTCACTACGCCTTGGCGCGCCTGTATCAGCAGACCGGGAAGAAGGACGCTGCCGAGCGCGAATTTGCCGCATGCGCCGCCCTGCACGCGCGGGAACAGAAGGCGCGTTCCGGGATCGCCGGCGCCACTTCCCAACCGTAGCTTTCGGGCACAGGAGGGCTTGTAGGGCCGGCCGCTCCGAGCGGGGGAGCCCCGGCCTAGGCCGCCCAAGGGGTGGCCCTACACACACGAGAAAAAATGTTTGCCAAAAAAACAAGAAATTACGATATTGGGTGTTGGTGTCATTTGGAATGGGATCCCTTTCGAAACACCGGTCATTCCCGCGAAAGCGGGAATCCAGTCCGTCGGCGGCGCATTTCCAATGGCTTGCGGAGTAGATTCCCGCTTCCGCGGGAATGACTGCACCTGGGAGCGCTCGTGTCTCGCAAATGACACCACTACCCGATATTGCAATACAGATTCACTTCCCACGACCATGACTCTGCCTAACCTGTCGTTCTCACGCCCGAGGCTCCTCCTGCTGCTGGTTGCCGCTGCGGGTGTGCTGGTCATGGCGCTTCGTCCCTTTGCCGGACGCGGCGCCCCGCCGGCCGCACGGCCCGGGGGCGGGCTGCCCGACCAGTTTGTAGAGGTCGCGGCGAAATCCGGAATTCACTTCACGCTGACCAGCGGCGGCCCCGAAAAGCGCTATATCATCGAGGCCAAGGGGGGAGGCGGCGTTGCCTGGATCGACTACGACCAGGATGGCTGGCCTGACCTGTTCCTCGTGAACGGCTCGACGTTCGAACACTGGAAGAAGGGCTCGAGCCCGCGCTCGCGCCTTTACCACAATAACCGCGACGGCACCTTTACCGATGTCAGCGAGCGCTCTGGCCTCGACCACACCGGCTGGGGCATGGGCGTGTGCGTGGGAGATTATGACAACGACGGGTTTGACGACCTCTACGTGACTTACTACGGCGGGAACGTCCTCTACCACAACAACGGCGACGGCACCTTCACCGACGTGACCGCGAAGGCCGGCGCGCGGGGCGGCGGCTGGGGCATGGGCTGCGCCTTCGGCGACTATGACCGCGACGGTTACCTGGACCTTTACGTCGCCAACTACCTCGACGTGGATATCCTCCAGCTCGGCAACCTGGGCAGCGCGCCCAATTGCACTTACCGGGGGTTCGCGACCTTCTGCGGCCCGCGGGGACTGCCGGGAGGCCGCGATATCCTCTTTCATAATAATGGGAATGGAACGTTCACAGATGTAACCGAGCGCGCCGGCATCGACCCGGGCAAGTACTACGGCCTGGGCGTGGTGTGGGGTGACGACGACCGTGACGGGTGGCCCGACATCTACGTGGCCAACGATTCCACCCCCAGCTCGCTTTACCACAACAACGGCGACGGCACCTTTACCGACGTCGGCGTCCAAGCCGGCGTGGCTTACGGCGGCGAGGGCCAGGAGCAGGCGGGCATGGGAACGGACTTCGCCGACTACGACAACGACGGCTGGGCCGACATCATCAAAGGCAACTTCTCCGACGACACCAAGAATCTCTACCACAACAACCGCGACGGTACCTTCACCGATGTGACCTATCTGGCCGGGCTCGGCGATGTGGGATGGCTCTTCACCACTTTCGGCGCCAAATTCCTCGATTACGACAACGACGGCTGGAAGGATATTATCCTGGCGAATGGCCAGACCTTTCCCCAGATTGACCGCTTCCAGACCGGCATCACCTATGCCGAGCGGAACCTCCTCTTCCATAATCGCGGCGACGGGAAGTTTGATGAGGTCGGCCGGCAGTCGGGGCCGGGCTTCGAGATTCGCAAGGTGAGCCGGGGCCTCGCCACAGCAGACTACGACAACGACGGCGACCTGGAAATCCTGGTGTCGAATATGAACAGTTCCCCGGACCTGCTGCGGCGCCTCCGCAAGAACCCCAACCACTCGATTCTGGTGAGAACGATCGGCACGAAGAGCAACCGGGACGGCATCGGCGCCGAGGTGAAGGTGACCGCCGGGGACCTGACCCAATACGACACGGTGCGCAGCGGCGGCAGTTATCTCTCGGCCAGCGACCTGCGCCTGCACTTCGGCCTGGGAAAACGCACCGCCATCGACCGCATCGACGTCCGCTGGCCCAGCGGCCAGACGCAAACGCTGGAGAATCCGCCCATTGACCACATCCTGGTGATCAAGGAAGGCGCAGGCCTGGTGAGCTCCGAACCTTTCCGGAAAGCGCCGGGCCCGGCTCAGTGAAAACCGGTTGGGCAGGAGACATGCGCCATTCCCGCGCAGGCGGGAATCCAGTCCGTCGGCGGCGCATTTCCCATGGCTTGCAGAGTAGATTCCCGCTCCCCGCCTTCGCGGGGACAAGCTTCGCGGGAATGACTGCACCTGGGAGCGCGCGTGTCTCGCAAATGACACCACTAACCCCGTCTGTTCCCCGTTGCGTTTCGAGTCAGAGAAGTCCTAAGATGCCCCTGAGGTGTCCAGTCCATGCACCGGTCATGGCAGTTTGTCTTCATCCTAGCCTGGCTGTTCAGCCTGCACGTTGCCTCGCTGCGCGCGGGGCAGGCGGCGCGGCAGAATCCCGCCGTGATCTTCGAAGCCGCGCAGCAAGCGCTGATCCGGCAGGATTACCGAGCGGCGGAAAAAGGATTCAAAGAAGTCCTGAAGCTCGATCCGCGTTCCGCGGCCGCCCATTCCAACCTGGGGGTCATCCATCTCCGGTTACACCAATACGATGCCGCGGTCCAGGCGTTTGAAAACGCCAAGCGGCTGGATCCGCTGGCACTGGGATACGGCTTGAACCTGGGGTTGGCCTACTATGCCCAGGAGGACTTCCCGAAGGCGATTCCAGAATTCCAAAAGGTGCTCGCGGCCTACCCCGACCACATCCAGGCCCGCTACCTTCTCGGCATGAGTTACTTCCTCATCGATGAGTACCAGCACGCCGTAAACACACTGGTGCCGCTCTACGACCAGGAGAAAGAGGATCTCGATTACCTGAACGTTCTGGGAATCTGTTATGGAAAGCTCAAGCGCTCCGCCGACTCTGACCGCGCCTTTGGCCAGATGGTCAAGGTGGGCGGGGACTCCGCACACTTCCACATCCTGCTGGGGAAGGCGTACCTTGACCTTTACCAGAACGATAATGCCCGGCGCGAGCTCGAGAAGGCCGTGGCGATGGCGCCCAACGTCCCCTTCGTCCATTACAACCTGGGGGTGTTATATCAGCGCAACGGATTGCTCGATGAGGCGGCGAAGGAGTTCGAAGCCGAGATTCGTCTGACCCCCGACCAGCCCTGGAGCTATGAGAACCTGGGCACCATCTACATCGATAAGGGAGACGCGGACCAAGCCCTTCCCAATTTCGAAAAGGCCCTCCAACTCAATCCCAAGCTGCCGCATTCGCTGGCGGGGATGGGGAAGGTTTACTTGCGCAAGAATGATCCAGAATTGGCCGTCACTTATCTGCAAAAAGCCGTCGAGCTACAGCCCGATAGCGCCAATTTCCATTACCAGCTCGGCCAGGCGTACCTGAAGGGAGGCCATCGCGACGAGGCCAAGGAGGAGATGGCCATGGCGCAGAAGCTGCAGGCTGACGAAAGAAAGAGGGTAAGCGATAGGCTGGAAGGGAGATCCCCACCACCGCAGGCCCCGGCGCCACGGCCGTAGCGAGGGCGGAAAAGCGCTTTCCTGCCGTCATCCTGAGCCCTTCGCTGTTATCCTACGCCCTTCGCTGCCCTGAAAATCGCGGGGGCAACCATCGTAGGGGCGACCCTCGTGGTCGCCCAGGGCAGGCACAAGGCCTGCCCCTACAAGGGCGCGGGGGAAAACAAAAGACCCTGGCTACCCGCTCGCCTGCGATTCCATAACAAGGTTTTCCCAAGCGCTCGACCGCCGTGAGGGATCTTCCGGGCGGTGATTCACTGATTCGCGATGGGCATTTGACAGGAGCCGGGCTAAACATGACTTCCTTCTTGCGAAACTGGGGCGATCCGAGGACGGACCCTCGGCTGGCGCTCGTCCTGGCCGTTTGCAGCTTCTTGCCGCTGGCTTCCTGCTCTTCACCGGACCGCACGGCAGGGACTTCCGGGCCCAGCGTAATCCTGATAACCGTGGACACGCTGCGTGCCGACCATCTGGGATGCTACGGCGACTCTGATATCGAAACTCCTGTCATCGACTCCCTGGCCCGAGAGGGCGTGGTGTTCAGGCGCGCTGTTTCCCAGGTTCCCCTCACCGCCCCTTCGCACGCCGCCCTACTCACGGGGACCTACCCTTTTTGGAATGGGTTCCAAAGCTGGTCGGACACGGGTTTACGGCCGGGGGTGCCGACGCTCGCGGAAGTCTTCCAGGGGCACGGTTACACAACCGCGGCGTTTGTCAGCGCTTTCGTGCTGGATTCCATGTGGGGCCTCAGTCGTGGGTTCGGCCTCTACGACGACTGGTTCAAGACACAGGACTACCAGGCCATGCAGAATTACGACGTGGAGCGGCGGGGCGGCGAGACCATCGACCACGTGCTCAACTGGCTGAAGTCCCCCCCACAACAGCCGTTTTTCCTCTGGGTGCACCTCTACGATCCACACTTCCCCTACGACCCGCCTGAGCCGTTCAAGACAAAGTATCGCAGCCACCTGTATGACGGCGAGATCGCTTACGACGATCAGCAGCTCGGGCGTTTGTTCGAATTCCTGAAGGGACAAGGCCTTTATAGTTCTAGTCTAATCGTGCTGACCAGCGATCACGGCGAAGGGCTGGGAGAGCACCAGGAACGCGCCCACGGCTACTTTATCTATAATGCTACCGTCCATGTCCCATTGATCATCAAGTTGCCTGCCGGCCGTTCCCCGGGACAGAGGTCCATTTCACAAGTGGTTAACATGGTGGATATTGCTCCCACCCTCGCACGCCTGACCGGGATCCCGGACTCTGCGACACGGTCATTCCAGGGACAAAGCCTGGTCTCGCTGATGGAAAAAGGCGACGAGAGCACGCCGCGTTTTGGCTACTCGGAATCGCTCCTTCCCCGGGATCTGCTGAATGCGCACAGCCTGGCCGGTGTGCAGACGGTCCGCTACGCTTACCTCCAGGCGCCGCGGGAAGAACTCTACGATCTCGAGCGGGATCCGGGGGAGAAGCACAACATCCTGCGCGAAAACCCGGCCCTGACCGAATCGCTGCGGCAGGCCGCGAGAGACCTGCGGACCCGCTTCGAGCCTCCTCGTGACGCCGCTCCCCACGGAGGAAGCCTTAGTCAAGAGGCGGTTGAGAAACTCCGTTCGCTTGGATATGTCAGCGTTTCCGGGGCCCCCAACACCAACGCCGAGGACCCCCGGGCTGCCGATCCTAAAGACGAGATCGGGGCCTATAACCAGTTGCTGCGCGCCACAAATCTGGCTCAGCACGGCAAGTACGAGGAATCGAATCAGTTGCTGCGCGGACTCGCCTCCACCCATCCGCAGGTTTATCTCGTGGCGTTCATGCAAGGACAGAATTTTCTGGCATGGGGCCAGCCGAAGGAGGCCCAGGCGCATTTTCGTCGGGCTTTGGAACTGAACCCTGCCGCGGCCCAAGCGGCCACAAGCCTGGGCAAGGCTTCCTTGGCGATAGGGGACAATGCGGGGGCTGCCAAAGCCTACGAATTGGCTCTGCAACTCAATCCCCAGGACTTCCTCACGCAATTGGCTCTCGCCAAGGCCTATTGGGGATTGGGACACCTTCCCGAGGCCGCCGATCTCGAAGAGCGAGTGCTGAAGTCCCATCCGCGGTTCGCGCAGGCGTACGCCGAGTACGGGGAGACGCTGGCGCAGATGCGGCGGTTCCAAGAGGCCATTCCTGCCATGCAGAAAAGCCTGGATCTGGGATATCGGGATGCCTTTCTCTATAACCTGCTCGGTGACGCTTTTGCCGCCCTGGGGAACAACCCAGACGCCCGCAACGCCTACGAGGAGGCCATCCAGACCGATGCGAGGTACGTGGTGCCCTATGCGAACCTGGCCGTGGTGTGGGATCGCCTGGGGGATCACAACAAGGCACGAATGTACTTTGAGGATACCTGCCGCCGAAGTGCCGAGATCTGCCGCCAGCTCGCGCCGCGGTTTCGATAATATCCCCAGAAGCGAGCTGCCGAACTCGGGGGCGTCAGAAGTAGAAAGGTAGCGCGGACCTGTTCTGTAGGTCCGCGGCTTTCCCTTGCCCATAGGGGACGAGCCGCGGACCTACAGAACAGGTCCGCGCCACATCTGCTTCGCTGTCATCCTGAGCAAAGCGAAGGATCTCTGCATTTCGCTCCGGGTAAACTCCGCGAAGAACCTCTGCATTGGCTTGAAAATGCAAATACAGGGGTCCTTCGCTGCGCTCAGGATGACAGCATCGGAGCGTTTTTCCGCGAGCGGCGCGGTGGAAAACAAAAGACCCTGGCTACCCGCTTGCGCGGATGGCCAGGGTCTGAAATACAAGCCGTGGGGACAACCCCCGCGGGGTCGCCCGCCAAGGTCAAGTCTAGAACAGGAACTTCAAGCCAAACTGCACGATTCTGGGATCCCAGGTGCCGTTGACTTCGCCGGCGTGATTGTTATATTTCTTGTCCCCAATCTTCTGGTAAGCACAACTCCGGCCCCACGCCGGCGAGCCATCAGGATTGGCGCTGTTATCGCAGCCGGTATTGTAACCGCTCCATTGCGTATGGTTAAAGGCGTTGAACGCTTCCCACCGGAACTCCAAGGTGGAATGTTCGCCCTTAAACCAAGGCATGGAGAAGTCCTTGAGGAGAGCCAGGTCGGTGTTGTTCCGTCCCGGATTAGTTAGCTGGTTACGGCCCTGGTAGCCAAACATGCCCGGCTGACCGTTGGCCAGCAACTGCGACGCATTGACCTCGGTCATCATACCCGGAATGTAGAACGTCTTGGTTGGTCCGTAATCCGCATCGTTGAAGACGCCCTTCGCGACCTTCAACGGTCCGACGCTATTGCACTTGGTCGTGCCGTCGATCCCAGTGCTGAATCCACTGGGAGGACCGCACTCGAAGTCGATCGGCGTGCCTGTGAAGAAGGTACTGATGCCGCTGATGGTCCAGCCGCCCAAAACGCTCTTCACCAAGGCGTTGCTGCTTTGCCGGAAGAACGGCAGGTCGTAGATGTAGTTCACATTCAGCACGTGGGTGCGGTTGTTGTCGGAGGTCGCTTTCCACCGTTCCTGGTTGGTGTCGTCGATCTGGAAGTTCTGGTGATAGGTGCTGGTGGAGTTATCGATGGCGTGCGACCAGGTGTAGGCGGTCTGGAAGGTGATCCCCTTGCCAAAGGAATGGCGGTAGTTCACCTGCAGGCTGTTGTAGGAGGAGTTCCCCGTGTTCTCCTTGGTGGTGATCGAGTGGTAGCCCCGGTAGGGCTTGAAGTAGGCGGAGCCTGCCCCTGGAACATCCTGGTTGATGAGGAGATCCTGGACGTTGCAGAGGCCCGTCTCGCTGCACGAGGGGTTAAGGCCCAGACCGGACTTGTCCGTTTTTGTCAGGCCCCACAAACCTGTCTCTTCGGGTACCTGCATGGTGGTGGCGCCGTCCGGGACGTTGTCAATCGCGATGCCGCGGGCCAACTTGCGGCCCAAAACACCCACATAGCCCACGCTCAAAATGTCGTTCTGGCCGAATTGGTGCTGGATGCCGAAGCTGAACTGCTGCTGGTACGGCCAGCCTTCGCTGTATGGCCAGTTCGTGTAGCCGGCGGTGGGATAGTTGCCGGGCACGATACTCCCATAGCCTATCAGATTGGACGAGGTGAGGCCCAGGGCCGCGGGAGGATTGCCCTCGCCGCCTTCGGACTGGGCTTCGTTGCCGTTGCCCGACTCGAAGAAGATGCCGTAGCCGCCCCGGACGACCGTCTTGCCCTCACCCCACGGGTCCCAGGCGAACCCGAAGCGTGGAGCAAAGTTCTTGCCGGTGTTGTTCAACTGGCAGCCCTTGGCAATTCCGTTGGCCCCGCATTCCACCAAGCCGTTGCCGTAATCTTTCCAGTAGAAGCCCGAACCCGCAATCATGTTGCCATCGCTGTTGATCAGAGCCGCTTTGGCCGGATCGAATTGGGCGGGGATGAACCCGGAGTCGATGGTGGGCCGTGACACGTCGTGAATGCGCGTGTAGAGGTAGTAGCGCAGCCCCAGGTTCAGGGTCAACTTCTTGTTCACCTTCCAGTCGTCCTGGATGTAAGGCTCGAGATCGGTCTGCTGCCAATGGCCCTTGGGGTAGCCGCCCACCGGAACCCCCGCGACCACCTGCGAGCCCTCCGTATACGAACCGATGCGGCCGGTGAACATGTCGACCGCGCCATTCTGGGTGCTCACATTGCCGCCCCCGAAGTACATGTACCCCTGGACGTCCGTACCGAACTGCTCGCTCTTGCGGTAGTTCTCCAGGTAGAACCCCATCTTGGTGGTGTGTTTGCCGTGCGTCCAGGCCAGGTTGTCTTTCCAGGTGATGATGGGATTGGAATTAAACCAGGGGTGGTTGCCGCCATCTTCCATCCAGCAGAAGGGATCGCCGATGCACGTTCCGACCGAGGGCATGAGCGGGTTGGAACTGTTCGCGGCGAACATGTGGTTCATCACGAAGCTGGAGGGACGGTTGATGGAACCGGCCACATTATCCGCCGACTGGTTATAGAGCATGATGTGGTCCGTTGTGTAGGCGGCGATGAACTCGTTCATGAGGTTGGGTTTGAAGCTGTGGTTGATGTGGATAACGCCGCTCTTGCCCGGCCCGCCGAACGGGGTCTTGATGGTGTCGTAACTCGCCCAGGTCCACAGCGCCGGTACTGACACGGTATTCCAGGCATCCTGCGTCCAGCGCACGAAGATCTGGGTCTTGTCGCCGATATTCTGGTCCACCCGGATCTGTTCCTGCCGCCAGTTCGTGGCGGAGCCGGAGGATGTGAACCAGCCCACCGGGTTATGAGGGTCGTTGCCCAACGGCATCAACGCGTCGAGGATATTTGAGCCGTTGGTGAAAGCCTGCGCCAGGCTGGCCGGGGTGTTCGTCCCAAGAAGGGACGGGGTCGTCAGGATTGCATTCTGCACTTGTTGAACGGTGTCAAAGTACATCGGCAAAGGCTTGCCGTTCTTATCCGGATTATTCGGATTCGTAATGGCCGAGAAGTACGGCAATTGGCAGCCGCTGGCGGCGTCCGCGTTGTAGTCCGCCGAGGCGGGATCATTCGGTCCATTTGTTTTCGCTGCATGGCATTCACTGAAGTCGCCTTGGCGCATGCGAGCCGTGGCAACATTGCCGCTGACGGAGTTGGCATTGCGAATCTTCCGCCAGTCCTCCGACCAGTAGAAGAAGGTCTTGGACTTGCTGGTGTTGTAGTGCCCCGGGATCCAGAACGGTCCGCCGAAGGTGTAGCCATACTCGTTCTGGTTCAGGAAGGGGATCTTTTGGTTAACGCGGTTTGCGAAAAAGGGGGACGCGGCTACCGCGTTGTTGCGGTTGTACTCGGAGAGGTTGCCATGGAAATCCTTGGTGCCTGACTTGGTGGCAACTTCAATTGTGGCGCCCGCGTGCTTGCCCATGTCCGCTCCGTAGTTCGAAGTGGAAATACGAAACTCGGCAATAGTGTCGAGGTTCGGATAAGTATTGAAGGTGCCGGCGGAACCCTCGTCGGTGTTGTTGCCGCCGTCGATTTCCCAGTTGTTGTACTGGGTACGGCTGCCGTTAAAGGAGATGTTGTTGTTGCCGGCCACACCGACGTGCGAGGTGTCAAGGCCGTTGGCAGGTGCGGCGCCAGGAACCAGCAGAGCCAGAGTCACAAAGTTGCGGCCATTCAACTCCAGCTTGTCAATCTGCCTGCCAGTCACCACGTCGGAA
The DNA here is from genome assembly GCA_963722555.1 of uncultured Acidobacteriota bacterium. Lineage (GTDB taxonomy): Bacteria > Acidobacteriota > Terriglobia > UBA7540 > UBA7540 > Bog-366. The sequence goes on along the minus strand of CAVRNQ010000007.1, from coordinate 1,567,715 downwards.
ATGGCGGCCGTCTCCGTCTGTACACGGGGAAGATTACCGGTGACGGTCACTTCCTGGGTGGTCTGGCCTACTTGCAATTGCAGGTTGACGCGTTGTACCTGACCTACGTTAAGGGTAATGCCGCTGCGGACCAGCTTCTGGAAGCCGGCCGCCTGAGCCGTTACCACGTAGTCACCAATGGGAACGGCAGAAACCGCGTAATCGCCTGCCGCGTTGGAAACTAGCTCACGGGTGAAACCCTTGTCAGGGTTGGAAACCGTGACCTTTGCTCCAGGAATCACTGCGCCGCTGGAGTCCATAACCGAACCCACAATCTTTGCGGTGTCCTGAGCCCAAGCGGGAAGTGAAAGGAAGCAAACAACGATAAAAGTAAAGGCAAGGATTTTCCTCACTGTTTACGACCTCCTATGAGAAACCATGCCCTAAATTGCTCTTGCATTAGGGTCACTTGGTTCTGATCTGAGTGCTCGATAGGACTTCCTTGCATACCGGCTTTCACATCGTGCAATAATGATGCCATGCCTTTAACAATTCCGCAATGAACTAAGCTGTTGAAAACTATAGACATACTCCATGCACAAGGGATCTGCAGGGGATGGAGTTGGATGATTCCCAAATCTCATATTTCGATTTTGGAATACTAATTGGTTTTTGGATAATCCCTAATGCAAAAACCGTATTAGGATTGTGATATCGGACATATTTGCCGTTATACGGATGCCAGTGGGCCTGCACCGCCGATGCCGGTGTGTGGGAATGCGGGAGGCCAGAGCTCCTTCAGACTACCCACTGGAACTCCGATCCGCCCGGATCCAGGCCTGGCCCGAGTTTTTCCCCACGCTGCGACGCTTGTGGGGGGTTGCCGGAAGGGCGGGGCTTCAGCCCCGCCGAAATCGCGGCCCCCACCCTCTGTTCGTCCTACGCCCCGCGGTCGCCCCGGCGACCGGTCCTGAGCGAAATGAAGGAAGGATTTCCGCATTTCTCGGTCTCGCGGCCAACAATTCTCTCATTTCTTTTCAACAACACTCTGGTTTCGCCCCGATTATCGCGAAATCCTTGCAGTTTCGGTCACAAAGTCGTCTCAATTGTCGTGCATTTTGTCAATCTCGCCTTTGTTTTCATACACATAGTCGGGTCGATCTTCATTTTTAACATCTCTTTGGATCAGCGCCCCGTTTCGGACCTTGAAAAGCACATTCGTGAGCCGCCACAACGGGCGCAGGCGGGAACCTTTCATTCTTTGCCAGGAACGTCACGTTTTCGTTGTTCGGAGCCATCAGGATGGTGTGATTCTCGGGTGATCAATCGATCGGGACGCACCTCAGGCCGAGCCCTGTTCGGCCTAGTGTCCACACTCGTAGACTACGCCACGCGCCGGGGGTGTGTCAATAGGTGTTAATGCGATTGTTACTACGGGTAGGCAAAATCTTTCGGGAAAGCGCCATATTGTCCGGAACCGTGCCCGCGCCCAAGAAAAAGTGGAGCGCGACTCCCTTATTCCCCTCCTGAATCAGGAGGGGGCCGCGGGGTGGTCGAGCAACCGTAGCGCGGAATCGAGTAGGGCGGTTCGCGAACCGCCCGCCAGAAAACGGGCGCGCTTGTGCCCCTCGGTCTCCAATGATCCGTCTGCCATTAAGATCGGCAGACCTCCGGCCATGCCCGGGCGACATCCGTGGGGAAGCACGCAAGAGAAAAGATGTAGCGCCCCGATCCATCGGGGCGGCTCTTCTCCCGTTGCCAAGCACACAAGCCGCTGGATTCCCGCCTTCGCGGGAATGACCTGTAAAGGGGACGATGGAATCCAAAGGGGAAGTCACCCCCGCGTAGGCGGGGGTCCACTTGGAAACGGCTGGATTCCCGCCGGAGCTTGTCCCGCTTGCGTTGGGGCGGGAGTGCCCTGTTAGGGAAAAGGAGAATGGCTAGCCGAACACGCGCGATCGCCCGTAATCAAATGCCGACAAAGCAGGACCGATCTGCCCAATCCGAGGCCAATCCTGGAAATCTCAAAGATTTGCTTTGGCGGCGACGCTATTTCTGGGGAGCGGTGTGAGTGGCGCTCCAGGTGACCTTGTCCTTGCCCAAACACCTCGACGAAGGCTTGGTCTGCAGGTCCATGTATCCGCTGGCTCCGTCCCCGGAGAACTTGCCATGGATCTTGCGGTGAGGTCAAGGGCCCCGGCCGTGGCGCTGAATTCACCATTCGTGATGCGCACCGGAAAAGCGTAGGTTGTCTTGATTCCGTATCCCAAGTGGTCTGTGGCAACCGGACCGGCTTCCGGGGTGCAGGGCGAATCCAGTTTCACCTCCAACCAGAGGTTAATTGAGACGATCGCTCCACCCTCGATCGTGATGGTGATCTCTTTCTGGTGCGACGTTTTGCCTTCCCAGTTCCCATCGAGCGGCGACGGTGGGCGAACTGGTGCCGGCCCGCATCTCAAGTTGACCGTCTCCGTTCGGTTTTGGCCCGGCGTTAGGGAGAGTGCCTCGGACGCGACGTCTTCGGCCAGTCCGCCGTCCGAGGTATGAAGAACGTTGACAGGCCACGAGTTCTTGTTGTAGGCCGACCAAGGTGGAGAACTTCGTGATAGCGGTTCGGCCGGCCCACGGGTTACTGGCAGTGCACACCCTACAACTGTGGCAGCGCTTCCATCTGGAGCATGCCGTACTCTTACGGCCTCGCCGGTGATGTCACCGGTTGGACGCATCCGGCAGGCTTTACCATCACGAACACGATTTCCGCCGCGCAGCGCATTACGGAGATCACGAGTACGCTGAGCGACTCGACGCACCCGCCGGTCTTGGCACAGAACCTTACCTACACTCCTTGGGGGGCGCTGAACACGCTCGAGAACGGCTGCGTGGGGACGGGGTGTACTCAGCGGCAGGAAACCTACAGCTACAGCAATCGCATGCAGCCGGTGATGATCGAACTGGGGACCACGAGCAATAACTCCGCCAACTACTGCCTGGTGTACAATTACTACTCGGGTTCGAACCCTGCAAGTTGCGCGGTGCCTTCGCCTGGCGCCGGCAACAATGGCAATGTGATGGGCTACTGGTATAGTGACAACACCAATAGCACGCTCAACCACACGGCCACTTACGCTTACGACAATCTCAACCGGTTGTCCACGGCGCAGGCGAAAGACCTCAACCAGAACTGCTTGTGGGGCGTCAGCATGCCCACGAGCAACGGCTACGACCGTTGGGGAAACCTGCTCAACCGGACGGTCACCTGCGGCACGGCGACCACCCTCAGCCGGAGCGCTGACGCTTACAACCACCTGTCCGGCTTCACCTACGACGCGGCGGGGAATGTGACGGCGGACGGGGTGCACACGTACCAATGGGACGCGGAGGGGCGGGCCAGTTCGATCGACGGCGCCTTCAACATCCACAATGCCCTGGGCGAGCGCGTGTACGACCAGGTTCCGGGCGGACCCATCAGCATTGTGTACGACCCGGCGGGGCAGTTGATGGGAGCCATCTGGAGCTGGGGGTGGAACTACTTCCTCTACTTCCAGGGGCGGATGCTGGTGGACTACGAGGCGGACGGCGCGCACTTCGGGCACGCCACCGGGCTAGGCTCGGTGTCGCAGTATACCGACTGGACGGGCACGACGGCGCAACCGATCCTGTTCTATCCCTGGGGACAGGTGTGGCAAAACCCCACGGGGCAGCTCGGGAACGCGCTGCACCAGGAGTTCGCCTCGCTGCCCGACTACGACCCGAACCTCGACCAGTACGTCACCCAGTTCCGCCGCTACTCGCCCACGGCAGGCATCTGGCTCTCCCCCGACCCCCTCGCCGGCGATGTCTCGAACCCCCAGTCCCTGAATCGCTATACCTATGTGCTGAATAACCCGACGACGCTGATTGACCCGACGGGGTTGGATTGCAAGCCGGGCACGGCAAACTGTCACCGTCCACCCCCTTGCAACGGTATGGTGTGCGCTGACCAGTACTACGGTGGCTCTTTCTTCGAGGGCGCTACCTCCACGTTCTTTGCGATCTGCCTCAAAAATGGGATTTTGGGTTATTGTAATCAGGGCGCGCTCGCCTCGTTCTCGGCAGGCGGGAATGACGAGTTCGACGCAATCGCAGGAGCGCCCGGAACCACGTTTACGCCAGCCGGCCAGACGCAGATTGGGTCGAACGGCAGGACCTCCACGGGGACAGGCTCTGCGGGCTTTGATGCAGGCGCGTGGATGCAAGCTGAGGGCTATATTGATTACCAAAACTCACAGAAGCCCAACAGTGCTCCGACAACGGGGTATGGCACCATCCTGGTTTACAACTTTGCTGAAGGCGGTGGGAATGGGACCTTCAACGAACTACTTTCGCCTTTCACCAACCCTAGCGGGACCAGCTTCCTCTCCACGATCTACGGCAAGAGTTTCCTTGTCCCAGGGACTGTCAATCAATACACATCAGGACTTTCCCCATTTTTTCTGTCTGATTTCAGGCAAGTAATAGAACCAGCGGGAGTTGTTTTTTCTAACAAGTGAACGGGGACGAACTCCGTGGTAGAAGGGTTTTTGCGAGAAATCCAAACCACCTGGGAGGCATCCCCGATGCACGATAACAGACTGCGTTCCCGACTGAAAGCCCAGCTCACGAAGTTCTCCTTGCAGCTCACCGAAGGTCTGAGCCGCCCCTTACAGAAGTTCGTCGGTCAGATGTTGTTTGGCGTGCAGGCCAGTCAGGACGTGAAGCTCAGCAACATCGCGCGCAGCCTGAAAGAAGAGATTGATTTGATCAAGACGGAGAACCGTCTGTCGCGCAATCTGGAGGCGACGGAACTGGAAAGCCACCTGAGCGAGCGCTTGGCAGCGCTGGGGAGTCGACGAGTAGAAGCGAACACGGTGCTGTGCCTGGACCTGAGTGACCTGCGCAAGGAATACGCCCAGAAGATGGAATACCTGGCAAAGGTGCGGGACGGCAGCACCGGCGAACTGCATGACGGCTATTGGTTGTGTGACATCACGGCGGCGGAGGTGAAAAGCAGCGAGATCGTGCCGCTGTACCAGAAGCTGTACTCGGCGGAGGCGAAAGAGTTCCGTAGTGAGAACGCGGAGATTCTGGCGGCCGTGGACTTAGTGCGGAGCCATACGAGAGGGCGAGGGATCTGGGTGCTAGATCGAGGCGGAGACCGCCGGGAGGTGTTGGAGCCGCTGCTGGCGCGGCGGGAGCGCTTTGTGATCCGGTCCACCGGTAAACGTTTCGTGATCGATCGACGCCGCCTGCAAGGGAGTGTGGCGGAGGTGGGTGGCCGGTGTCGTCTGCGTTATGCGGCGCGCGTGATCAAGATCGAAGAGGGGAAAGAAAAGGTCTATGAGCTCCGCTACGGTGCCGAACCCCTGCACCTGCCGGGGCGAGAGGAGAAGATGCTCTTGGTGGTGGTGGCCGGTTTCGGGAAAGATCCGCTCCTGCTGTTGACCAACCTGGAGGGAGCGCGGGACTCAGAATCGCTATGGTGGATCGTGCAAATCTATCTGACCCGCTGGAAAATTGAGGAAACTTTTCGCTTCCTCAAACAGAGCTATCACTTGGAAGATATTCGCGTTCTGCGCTATCAACGGCTGAAAAACCTGGTGGTGTTGGTGACGGCCGCGGCTTACTTTGCCGCCACTTTCTTAGGGCAGAAGTTAAAGTTGAGAATCTTGTGCGAAAGGCTCCTGATCATTTCCTTCCGCTTCTTCGGCATTCCGCCTTTCCGCTTCTACGCTCTGGCCGATGGCATCCATAAGGTTCTTTCTCAAACCAGCCCCGAACCATCCGGTCCACCGCCCAAAACTTGGCAATTGGAACTCCTGCTGGCTTGGGAAGGCTAAAAAATGGGGAAAGTCCTGATACACATGGCCGAAGTCGGTAGAAATAGTTCCCGGGCCCGCCGGTCAGATTTACATTCAGACCCAAGGTGTAAACCAGGGTCCCCCAGCCGTCTGGTCTTTCCCTGCTAACCCATGGGCTCCCGTGCCGCACTAGCGGCCGGCAGCAGGTTTCGCCGCCTGTGGCGCTGGAAACCACGACGGCGTTGCGAAGGGTAACGGGCCTCGAAGGTGGTCCGAGGACTAACGAGTAGGGCGTTCGGCGATAGTGCCCTGGTTCTGAGGTGCCGTCATGCGCGTATTGACTACTGTGTTTTTGCTGTTCCTTCTGTGCTCAACCGGTTTAGCCCAACAACCGCCTTGCAGTGTTCCCGTGAACGTGATAGCTCCTGATTTGTCCTCCCTTTCCAAAGCTGACGCCGACTTAGTAGCTACCCGCTGGAAGGAACATACCAAGGGTGGGGCGCGCGTGGCGGTGAGTCGCGATTCAGATTGGCTCTGGCATGCCGAGGATTATGTCAGTTGGCTTGGTGGGCGCGTGCTGGCTAATTGGAACCTCGTGCAACAGCTTCCCGCCACGGCGTTCGTTGCCCAGGACAAGAAGCATCCCCTCCAGGTCCAGTCGGCCACAACCGACCGCGGTCCCCGCCGAGTCATCTTCGTCGTTGAAAACGGCAAGGGTATGCCTGCAAAAGCTCGGAAGGCCGAAGCGGCGGTGATTTCCGACATCCTTTCGAAGGCGCGCTCAGAAGATTCCTTTGGCCTGTTGACCGCTCTGGGCCCCCGCCTGGAGTTGCGTTTCGGTTCAAGCCGGGACGCGATCCAGTCTGCGGCGGAGGGACTCGCGAATGCGTCGCCCGCCAAGTCGGACGGCAAAGGAGTGCTAGACGCTGTGCTGGAGGCCTCCACTTGGTTCCACCCACGGCAACCAGGTGACTCAATCTGCCTCATGACCATGCATCTCGAAGGAATAAACAAGGCCAGCCTCTCAAGTCTGCGAAGTGCACTTGCGGCCGGTCGCATTCGTGCGTTCGGATTCCAATTGGGCGGCGACAGCCTCTCTCTTCCCACTGCAAAGTCGACGGAAGGGAACGTTTATTACTTCTTCAAGGTCTTCGCTTTGACCGGAAGTACCGGCGGAATGGCTTACCTGCACTATGAGATGGGGCCGGGCGAACCCACCGACCGCGAACTCGAGGTATTGCAGGGCGAAGCTGCGATGATGTACCAGGCGATGACGGAATACTATCTGGTGCAAGTGACCTCCACTGGTCCGGGCGTTGCAATCGATTTGGCCCCTTCGGTCCGCAGTCAGCTTCCAATGGCGAGAGTTCTCTACCCACGGAATCTGCCGCAGTGCCCGGCTGTGCCCTGAGCGGGTAGCGCAGAGTCTCTGCCGTTGCGACTCTGCGGCTCGAAGGGGTGAAATCAGGCGTATAATCCGCCTGCATGTCACGTTTGCGTCGCTTGGTATTATCCGACCGATTTTTCTTTGTGACCTGCCGCCTCATCCGTAGGCGGCAGCTCCTCGGCCAGGCCGAATTTGCCTGCCTGGCTCGGGTGATTGCGGAGCGCCGCCGGAAACACGGCTTTCCTTTTACCGCGTGGGTTTCCCTGCCTGACCACTGGCATGCCATTCTACTTCCGCGCCACCCGCTCACCATCTCCGAGGTGATGGAGTCGATCAAGGTGGGCTCGACCCTGCGCATCAATGCCCGGCGGAACGAATCGGGTCTGTTGTGGCAGCCCCGGTTTTTTGATCGTGCCTTGCACACGGTGAATGAATATAACGAGAAGGTGCAGTATATTCACCTGAACCCGGTGAAGGCGGGGTTGGCGCGCCGTCCGGAAGACTGGCCTTGGTCAAGCGTTCACGATTACACGGGAGGCGCCCAACGCCCGCCGGCGACCCCGAGCGGTCTATCCATTGACCGCGTGTTGTTGCCCGCCGATGGCCGCACGCGAATATGAGGAAAGGCCGCAGAGTCTCAAAGGCAGAGACTCTGCGCTACCCGCTCTCAAGACCCCAGTTGTAGCGCCAGTCGGTACTGGTGTCATTTGCGAGACGCGGGCGCTCCCAGGTGCAGTCATTCCCGCGAAGCTTGTCCCCGCGAAGGCGGGGAGCGGGAATCTACTCCGCCAGCCATGGGAAATGCGCCGCCGACGGACTGGATTCCCGCTCCCCGCCTTCGCGGGGACAAGCTTCGCGGGAATGACCAGTGTTTCGAAAGGGATCCCATTCCAAATGGCACCAGCACCCGCCAGTCGGAGCCTGCGCTGAGGCAGGAAGCGACTGGCGGCTTCGAATTCTCAACAACGCTCATCGAGCGGCGCTGCACAGGCTGCGGGAAAACCCGCCCCCGACGAGGGAGCGGCGATTTCACATCGCCACATGTCCTGTTTTTTCAACGCCAGCATGGCGACGTAAAGTCGCCGCTACACGTTTTTCCACAGCCTGTACAGCCGGCAACGCCAAGTTCTGAGACAGCCTCCTATTCCTTGGCTTCCGGACTCACGCCGTCGCAAGGCTGGACGTGCCAGATCTCGGAGGCGTATTCCTTGATGGTGCGGTCGGAGGAGAACTTTCCGGCCCGCGCCACATTCAGGATCGCCTTGCGGTCCCAGCCGTCCACGTCGCGATAGGCGGCATCGACGCGTTCCTGGGTTTGAATGTAGTCCCGCAGGTCGGCCAGGAGCATGTAGGGGTCTCGACCCTCCAGAAGGGAGTGCATCAGGGGTCGGAAGATGCCGGGTTCCAACATGCTGAAGAAATCCTGCTTGATCAGCGTAATCGCCCGCCGAATCTCTGCGTCGCGGTTAAAGATATCCCAGGGATTGTAGGAGGCGCGCCGTTGCTCGACTTCCGCCGCCTTCAGACCGAAGATGAAGATATTCTCTTTCCCCACCTCTTCCAGGATCTCCACATTCGCCCCATCGAGGGTTCCAATCGTCACCGCCCCGTTCAGTTGCATTTTCATGTTGCCGGTCCCGGAGGCTTCCGTTCCGGCCAGGGAGATCTGTTCGCTGAGGTCCGCCGCCGGGATGATCCTCTCCGCCAATGACACCCGGTAATTCGGCAGGAACACGACCTTCATCTTCCCGGAAACCTGCGGGTCCCGGTTGATAACTTCCGCGACTTGGTGGATCAACTTGATGATTAGCTTGGCCGTGAGATAGCCGGGGGCAGCCTTGGCTCCAAAGATGAACGTGCGCGGCACCACGTCCAGGGCCGGTTTTTTCTTCAGGCGGTCATAGAGCACAATGATGTAGAGAACCAGCAGCAACTGGCGCTTGTATTCGTGCAGCCGTTTGACCTGGACATCAAACAGGGAGTCAGGAGAAACGACGATCCCCGTCTCGTGGGCGATTTGCTGAGCCAGGATCTCCTTGTTGCGCTTCTTGGCAGCACGGAATTTTTGCCGGAAGGCCGCATCCTCAGCGTACGGCTCCAAGTTCCTGAGCTGGTCCAGATCGGTAATCCATTGGTCACCGATGGCCTCCGTGATCAGCCGGGCGAGAAGTGGATTGGCCTTGAGCAGCCAGCGCCGCGGGGTGATACCGTTCGTCTTGTTGTTGAATTTCGACGGCCAGAATTCGAAGAAATCCTTGAGCACCCGTTGCTTGAGGAGCTGGGTGTGGAGTTTCGCGACGCCGTTGACCGAACAGGAGCCCACGATGGCCAAGTTGGCCATGCGAACGTATTTCTCCCCGCTCTCTTCAATGATGCTCATGCGACGCAAGCGCTCCCCGTCCAGGGGATAGCGCGTGGCCACCTCGCGCATGAAGCGGGCATTAATTTCGTAGATGATTTGCAGGTGCCGCGGGAGCAGCCGCCCGAACATCTTAACCGGCCATTTCTCCATAGCCTCCGGCAGAATGGTGTGATTGGTGTAACCGGTCGTTGCGGTGGTGATTCGCCACGCCTGTTCCCATCCCAGGCCTTCCCGATCGATCAGCAGGCGCATCAATTCCGGGATGACCAGCGCGGGGTGAGTGTCATTGAGCTGGATAAAAGCCTTGCTCGGAAACGCCTCCCAAGAGTTTCCGTCGGATTTGAAGCGCCGGAGAATATCCTGAATTGAACACGAGACAAAGAAATACTGCTGTTTGAGGCGGAGTTCTTTCCCTTCGAACACATTGTCATTCGGGTAGAGAACTTTGGTCAGATTCTCCGCCAGAACTTTGTTGGCCACCGCCTCGACATACGACCCGCGATTGAAATCATCCAGGTCGAACTCTTCCGCCGCCTTGGCCGACCAGAGCCGGAGGGTGTTAACCGAGTGTCCGCCATACCCAACCACCGGGAGGTCGTAGGGCATGCCCACGACGGTTCTCGTATCCACCCAGTGCCATTCGGTGCCCTGGGGGCCCGGACGGGTTTCGATGCGACCCTCGAACTGGACCGGGAAGGAAAACTCCGGATGGGCGATTTCCCAGGGATAACCGAGCTTCAGCCAATCATCCGGCACCTCAACCTGATAGCCGTTCAATATGCGCTGGTTGAAGATACCGAAGTCATAGCGCAAGCCGTAGCCCACCGCAGGAAGGTTGAGGGTAGCCATCGAATCCAGAAAGCAGGCAGCCAGGCGGCCCAATCCACCATTGCCAAGCCCCGCATCGACTTCCTGGTCGCGCAGATCATCCCAGTGGAGTCCGACCTCCAGGAGGGCCTGGCAGCAGGCATCTTCCAACTGTAGGTTGAGCACGTTGGTCCCCAGCAGGCGGCCGATCAGGAACTCCAGAGACAGGTAGTAGATCCGCTTGACGTTGCGCTTGTGGTGCGTCTGTTGCGTGGCAATCCAGCGCTCCACCAGGCGGTCGCGGACAGCGAGGGCAATGGCATAATAACGGTCCCGCTGGGTGGCGGTGTAGCGATCCTTGGCGAGCGTCCGGCGGAGGTGATGCTCGAAGTCGCGCAGCAGCTCCCTTGATGGGCTTTCCGTCCCGCCGCCCCCAGCAGCGCTACGGTCGATTTTTGCTTCGGGTTCCATGCTTCCCCTCCCTGACACAGGCGTTAAAATACGCTGGCTTTTGAAGTTCTTGAGCCCCCCAGGGGCGGAATAATGTCGCCCCTATCGGGGCTTGAACCTGTGGCGTCGCTCCCCTATTCTAGCGCCTATACCCGCCCTCCCTGCTTCCGTCTTGACCAAACTTCCACGACCCTGGGCACTATGTCTCACCAGCCGCTGGAGTTACATATCAGGGCTGGGAAGCTGTGAGAGCACAAAACAGCCTCACGCCGGGGCCGGTTTTTTCCAGCTTCTTGCGCACGCGGCCCTGGACCGGCGCTCCTCATGGGAGCATTGGACCCCAGGCTCAAAGCCCGGCAATGCTTCAACCCCTTCTGAGACACGGCGCGGGTGGATCGGGTTTGTGCGCGCCCAGCAATTTGTTTAAGGACGCTTTGAAGCACCTCGGATGATCCCGGTCAACGGCCGCAAGTTATTGATCTGCTGTCCGAGCTCCTCGAAATTGCGATTGGCTAAAGAGTCTGTGTGAAAACCCTGGAACGCGACGGTTTTGGTAGCGGCGGGCTTCAGCCCGGCATCGCGCCTTCAACAACTTATGCCCGCCTGAAGGCGGCCTCTACGTATGCTGGCCGGGTTTTCACACAGACTCTAAAGCCCCCAGTAATGGTTCTTCAACAAACTGCTGAAGCGACTTCACGGGGTGACGGAATTCCCGCCGGCCTCACCTGCCACCTGCAGTGCTCTGGCAATGAGCGCACGCCCTTCGACCTGAATCTGGCGTAAGTGCCCCTCCCCTTTGCTGCTCTCGGCATAGAACTTGTAAACTTCCTCGGTGCCGGAGGGCCGCGCCGCGAACCAAGCGTGTTCGGTTACCACCTTGAGCCCCCCAATGGAGGCCCCGTTTCCGGGAGCGTCGGTGAGCTTGGCGATAATCCTCTCACCGGCGACTTCTGTGTCCCGGACCTGGCTGGGCGCGAGCCTCCCTAGCGCCGCCTTTTCTTCCACGGTCGCGGGCGTATCGGTGCGCTCATAAACCATCTCGCCGAATTCACTCGTCAGCGCCCGATAACGCTCCGCCGGGTCGCGTCCCGTCCTGGCTGTTATTTCGGCTGCCAGGAGGCCCAAGATGAGGCCATCTTTGTCGGTGGTCCAAACCATTCCGTCGAAGCGGAGAAACGATGCGCCGGCGCTCTCCTCACCCCCAAACCCCAAATCCCCATGCAGTAGACCCTCGACAAACCACTTAAAGCCGACCGGCACCTCGACAAGCTTCCGCCCCAGGCGCAGGGCGATGCGATCAATCAGGCTGCTGCTTACCACCGTCTTGCCGACCGCCGCCGAGGGAGACCAGCCTCCCCGGCTCGGGAAGAGATAATCAACCGCCGCCGCGAGGTAATGGTTCGGATTCATGAGTCCACCCCCGCGCGTCACAATTCCGTGCCGATCGTGGTCTGTATCATTGGCGAAGGCCACGTCGAAACTATCCTTTCGCGCGATCAGGCTGGCCATCGCGAAGCGGGAGGAGCAATCCATCCGAATCCTGCCATCCCAGTCAAGGGTCATGAAACGAAATGTCGGGTCAACCACGTCATTGACCACGGTCAGGTCAAGCTGGTAGCGGTCACGAATAGGTCCCCAGTAAGCGACGCCCGCTCCCCCCAGGGGGTCAACGCCAATTCTGATGCCGGCACTTCGTATGGCCGCGAGGTCAACCACGGCCTCCAGGTCATTCACATACGCCGTGACGTAATCGTGAAGGTGTGTAGTGTCGGCCGAGCGGGCTCGGGAGTACGGCACGCGCCGCACTCCCCGGAGGTTATCGACTAGAAGTTGGTTCGCCCGCTCCTCAATCCACTGCGTGGTGCTCGAGTCGGCTGGCCCGCCGTGGGGAGGGTTGTACTTGAACCCCCCGTCCTCGGGAGGGTTGTGGGAAGGCGTAATCACAATGCCGTCGGCGAGCGAGGCGGAACGCCCGCGATTGTGATTCAGAATGGCATGCGAAACGGCCGGCGTGGGGGTGAACCCACCCTGAGCGTCCACCATCACGTGCACCTGATTCGCAGCGAGGACTTCGAGGGCGGTTACGAGCCCGCACTCCGAAAGGGCATGCGTATCCTTCCCCATGAAGAGCGGACCTTCGATTTTCTGCTGCTTCCGGTATTCGCAAATGGCCTGGGAGATCGCCAGAATGTGGGCTTCGTTGAAGCTGCACCTCAGCGCTGACCCTCGGTGGCCAGAGGTGCCAAACTCTACGCGCTGCTCCCTTACCGCCGGGTCGGGTTGCTCCGTGTAGTAAGCTGTAATCAGCTTGGGGACATTCACCAAATCACTTGCCTCGGCCACTTTGCCGGCCCTGGGATTCACTGGCACGGGTAAACCTCCCTCGCTCGCGGGCACCCCCTCACCCGTCCCGACATGTCGGGACACCCTCTCCCGCAGCGGGGAGAGGGCTGGAATACCGTGAACGCGAGCGATTTGCAGTCCTCACCCCAGCGGTGAAGGTGGACGCCGTAGCGGGCCCGGTGAGGGGTCACGGATCGCCAGTCCGAGGTGAAACCTCGCGAGGTTTGAAGAATCCCGCGAGGTTGCCGTCGAGATCGCCGGCGCGCATCGCTCCCTGCTGGCAATGATGGAGACCTGCTACCTTCCGAGGAACATGACGTGAACGTATATTCCCAGCCTGACGTTAAAAGCCAGGTACCAACCCACATGGTCCGGATCGTTATAGATCACCACTTGGTCCTGGTCCCATAGCCAGTCGTCGCAGTAGCCATACTCATAGGGTGCCACACTGAAATAGTACCCTCCAAACCAAAAACGGTCCCGGCCTCCACCCACCAGTCGATAGATGTGGCCGCGGCCAAAGCCGGCGGTAAAGCGCCCATGCTCCCAAGGATGGTCGAGGTGGTAGTTGACGTCTGCACGGCCGGAATCATGTCCGACCCATTTGCCGTCGGGGTGAACGTGAGGAGCGTTGGGATGCCCTTCCGCGTCCCGGTAGTCACGGGTCTGGGGAGCGGCGTGGGGTGGGTTCTTCACCTTCGCCGGACCGTGCGCCGGTACATACGCTTTGGTTTGCTTGCCACCCCCGGGTTCTTCGCCCTTTTTCTCAGGGTGTTGGGCAAATGCCGGGACTGACAGCACCAACGTAGCTGCAAGAATCAAACCGAATCTGGTCATGTTCGCCTCCTATCAAGCCGGAATTTTTCATTATCGACCACTGGCCCAACCGATAACATACACCTGAGCGCCGGTGCTCGCAATTGTCAGTGGGTTCGGAAGTACCGGTTAAACAGGTTGCGGAAAAACTCGTAGGCCGTGTCATTCTGAGCGTAGCGAAGAATCTCTGCATTTGTAGAATCAGGCAAATGCAGAGATCCTTCCTTCGTTTCACTCAGGACCGCCTGTGGCTCTTCAGGATGACAGTCTTGGCGGTTTTTCCGCAGGCTGTAAAGTGGGAATGTGGGATCAAGTCTCATTATATCGAGGCTGGGCGGTGTTCTGATCTTTCCGCTGAGCCTTCCTGAAATCCTCCCGGGTGCACTTTGGCTCGATGACCCCAGGGCCCCAAAACCCTGCCGCGAGGTTATGGTCTTAGCCCGGATTTCTCACCCCGGGTTTGGAAGGGCGGGGCTAAAGCCCCGCCCTTCCGGCAGTCCCGCAAAAGCGTTCCAGCGTGGTGAGAAATCCGCGTTAGCTTCTGATCATAAACCCAGTTTGCGCGGGACGCACTGTGAGGTAGACTCTCCAGGGTGCTCAGGCAGGGCAGAAGCCAGGACGCCTGATTCCTCGCCCAGGCCGGGCGCAAGGGAGGCAGTATGTGGGCAGGGAGAAGCCCAAAGACCATGCGAGCGCAGACCTTCACCACCCTGTGCATCACCGTACTTCTCGCCTCAGGTGCGGCAGGCGGGCAGACACCGGAAAAGCTTTCCCGCTCTTCCCTGCCTCAAGATTCAGCAGCCAATGAGGTCGTGCGAGCGGCCATGGGGGCTCTCCACAAAGGTGACTTTGCGGCGGCTATCCCCGCCCTGGAGAAGCTCACGGCGATGGCCCCGGACGTGGCGGAGTATCAGGCCGACCTGGGCATGGCCTACTATTTCACGGGCCGCCCGCGCCAGGCTGTTGCGCCCTGCCGCAAGGCCCTCCAGTTGAAACCCTCGCTTACTTCCGCGCGCTACTTCCTGGGGGCCAGCCTGGCCGAGAGCGGAGACTGCCAAGCCGCGCTGCCGTATATCGAAAAGGATTATCCGGGTATCCGCGATCCGCAACTCCGCCGCCTCGTGGGGCTGGACGGCGCGCGCTGCGCGATGACGGTTAACGAGCCTTACCGCGCCATCAACTTTCTCGAACGGCTGAGCCGTGATTTTCCCAATGACCCGGACGTGCTTTACCTCAGCACGCACGTTTTTTCGGAGCTCTCCACGCACGCCTCACAGCAATTGTTGCAATTCGTGCCCGGCTCCTACCAGGCGCATCAGATCAACGCCGAGGTTCTGGAAACCCAGGGGAAGCTCCCCGACGCCATCGCGGAATACCGTAAGGTTCTCGCCATGGACCCGGGCCTGGTGGGAATTCACTTTCGCCTCGGCCGATTGCTGCTGGCCGGCGAGCGCGATTCCGCCACACTGGAAGCGGCTCGGAGGGAATTTGACGCAGAGTTGCAGACTACCCCTTCCGATCCCGCCTCCGAATACGAACTGGGGGAGATGGCGCGGGCAGCTCGCGTCTGGAACGACGCTCTCGAGCACTTTGGGCGCGCCCTGCGCAGCGAGCCTGATTTCCCGGCGGCGCTCATCGGACTGGGCAAGTCGCTAGTTTCCGCGGGCCGCGCCCCCGAGGCGGTCGAGCCGCTGGAAAAAGCTGTGCGGCTCGAGCCAGACAACCTGGTTGCACACTATCAGTTGTCGTTCGCTTGCCGGCGCGTGGGGCGCGAAACGGAAGCTCAGAAGGAACTCGCGCTCTACCGGGAGCTGCATGAAAAACAGCAGCAGGCCAGCCTGGCCATTCGCACCGGATTCAACGGGGATATCTCCAGCCCGCAGACGGCTGAACCACCGGAATAGGCTAGCAGGTCGCAGGGGTTCCTAGAGGTTGCTGCGGAACTCGTCGAAGTGTCATCCTGAGGAGCCGCGGGCGACGAAGGACCTCCGCATTTGTCTGATTCCACAAATGCAGAGGTTCTTCGCGTAGTTTACCCTGAGCGGGCAGAGCGAGATTCTTCGCTTCGCTCAGAATGACAACGAAGGACTCAGGATGACAGCGAAGGGCTCAGGATGATAGTCCGCGCGCCGACGTTGTCATTCTGAGCGAGCGCAGCGAGCGAAGAACCCCCGCAGTTTATCCGTTTCGCTCACCCAGGCGAACTGCCGAGGTCCTTCGCTCCGCTCAGGATGACAGCTTTGGCGGTTTTATACAGCCTGTGAAGCCCCGCCCGTCTCTCCGCATGTTAAGATGACGCTTTGAGTCTGGCGCTGACCCGCGCCCGGGCGCGCGGGGGTGGTGCTCTTCTTCCATCATGACCTGGACACGCCGCAATTTCCTGAAATCCTTGGGCTCCACCGGAGCCCTGCTGGCCAGCCCGCTACGCCTGGCCGCACAGGGCATGGCATCACGAGGCGTTCGCCCCGCCCCGCGCCCCAAGCCTTCCGGCAAGCCCTTCCCGGTCACCTTCACGGATGTCGCGCCGCGCGCGGGGCTTACCACTCCCCTGGTTTACGGCGATGAGTACCAAAAGAAGTACATCGTGGAAGCCAACGGCGGCGGGATCGCCTTCTTTGACTACGACCAGGACGGCTGGCTCGACATTTTCCTGCTGAACGGCACCAAGCACGAAGGGTTCCCGGCCGGCAGCGAACCCACGAATCACCTCTATCACAACAATCGCGATGGCACTTTCACCGACGTGACCGACAAGGCAGGGCTCCGCCACACGGGCTGGGGCTACGGTGCCTGCATCGGAGATTACGACGACGACGGCCACGATGACCTCTTCCTGACCTACTATGGCAAGAACGTCCTGTATCACAACAACGGCGACGGAACCTTTACGGACGTCACCGCCCAGGCCGGGCTCGAAGCAGCGCGGTCCCGGTATAGTGCAGGGTGCACCTTTGTTGATTACGATCGCGACGGCCACCTGGATTTATTCGTTTCGCACTACATCGACATGGACGTGGCGACCACCCCCGTGGGTGGCGCCAGCCGCTATTGCCTGTACCGAGGTGTACCCGTCAATTGTGGCCCGCTGGGGCTGAAGAAAGAGGTTTGCACGCTCTACCACAACAATGGCAACGGCACCTTTACGGACGTCACCGAAAAAGCCGGCCTGCTGAAGCCCGGCGGACGCTACGGTTTGACGGCGGTGGCGTTTGACTACAACAACGACGCCTGGCCCGACCTGTTCGTGGCCTGCGACTCCACCCCCAACCTGCTGTTCCGCAACAATCATGATGGGACCTTCACGGAATGTGCCATGGAATCCGGTGTGGCGGTGAATGGCGACGGCCAGGAGCAGTCCAACATGGGCGTCGCCGTGGGAGATTATGACGGTGACGGCTACCTCGACCTCTTCCTCCCCCACTTCAGCGACGATACGCCTATCCTCTATCGCAATATGAAGGGTGAGTTCTTCGACGACTTGACCGCCGCGGCCGGCTTGGCCATCAATACGCAGTACGTCTGCTGGGGAGTTGACTTCGTTGATCTCGACAACGACGGCTGGTTGGACCTCTTCCACGTCACCGGGACTGTTTACCCCGAAGTCGAGAAGGTCTACCCGGAATACAAGTTCAAGACGCAGCGCGTGGTTTATCGCAACCTGGGGAACGGGAGTTTCGAGGAGGTCTCGGATTTATGCGGCCCGGCGATTCTCCAGCCCCACGCCAGCCGCGGCTGCGCCTTCGGCGACTTCGATAACGATGGGAACCTCGACATCCTGATCATGAATCAGGGTGAACCGCCCTCTCTGCTGCGCACGGAGAATCGCAGCGGTAACCACTGGCTTTCCGTCAAACTCCTCGGCGCTCGCGCCAACCGCTCGGCCATCGGGGCGCGCGTCGCGGTCGCGGCGGGCGGGCGGCGGCAGATCCGGGAGGTGCTCAGCGGCTCAAGCTACCTTTCGCAGAGCGACCTGCGCCAGCATTTCGGCCTGGGAGCAGCCGAGAAAGTCGACCAGATCGAAGTCCAGTGGCCCAGCGGGAGGGTCGAGCGGGTGGGAAGCGCCGAGGCGGATCAGTTCCTGACTCTCGAGGAAGGAACCGGAATCGTCAAGCGGGAGCGATTCCGATGAGCGTTCGCCCTGTGAATCTCTCTCCGGATCACGGCTTTTCGCCGGGAACCTCGGGCGCCGGCAATTTTCCTGTGACCGTATCCTCAAATTTCTTGCGGGCTTCTGCCTGCAACCGTCCCGCCTCTTGGATTTCCTTTTCGCCTTTGGCGCGCTGCCCGGTTTTCAGGTAAGCCTGCCCCAACTGGAAGTGCATCTTGGCGCTGTCCGGCGCGAGTGCCACGGCGCGCTGGAAGTAAGGCAGGGCCTGCTCCGCTTGGCCCATCCGCAGGTAGGCTTTGCCCATTCCGTCCAGCGACTTGGGGAGATGGGAGTCTATCTTGAGCGCCTGACGAAACATCGCGAGGGCCTGGGCCGGGTCGCCTTGCTCAAGATACAGCAACCCCAGGTTCTCAGGACTCGAGGGGTCGTCCGGGGTAAGCAGCATTTCCTCCTTGAACTGCGCCGCTGCCTGATCGAGCTTCCCTTGTTTCTGATACACCACCCCCAGATTGTAGTGGGCAAAGTGCAGTTGGGGATCGAGTGCGACCGCTTTCTCCAACTCGCTTTGCGCCTGCGAGGTCTCATAGAGGTCCAGGTGCGCTTTACCCATCAGCAAATGCAGATAGGCGGAGTCACCGCCTGCGCGGACCAATTGCTCGAAAGCATGGGTGGAATCCTCGCGCCGTTTGAGTTTGCCGTAGGCGATTCCGAGCACGAAGAAGTAATCCAAGTTACTCTTCTGGCTGTCCCCCAGCGGCTCGAGCGTCGCGGCCGTGTGCTCGAAATCATCATTCATGAAGTAGCTCATGCCCAGCAGGTAGCGCGCCTGCGCGTGCTCGGGATTCGACTGGAGCACCCGCGCGAAGGCTGGAATGGCCCGCGCAAAGGCGTTTTGATGGTAGTAGGCCAAGCCCAGATTCAGGTCCAGCCCCCTCTCCTCGGGCGCGAGCCTTTTGGCATTCTGGAAAGCCTCAATGGCACGCTCGTACCGGCCCAGGCGCATATAGACCACGCCCAGGTTGGCATAGGCCGGCGCCGAGTGCGGGTCGATGCTCAGCACGGCGCGGAAGCCCCGCTCGGCCTGCGCATAATCGTGCGCCACGAGGGCCCGCCGGGCTTCTTCAAAGATGATCTTGGGATTAGAGGCAGACTGCTGGCCCGCGCCTCTCCCCAGGGAGAACGCGACCAAGCATAGAACGACCATGCCCCGCTGGGACGCCCTCTTCAATTCTATCCGCTCCTTCCATCCCCATAGTAGAGCGCGAACGGGGCTCATCGCAACCATCCTCTCGTTCTTATGGCTGGCTGAACAAAGTATCAGGGAGGGGCGACAGGCGCCTCGCAACCGGCCAGGCCGTGCGCCAGATGATTCACAGCGCTCGGGAGTTTGCACTCCAGCTCAAGGTACCCCGAGGGCGCCCACCCTATTGTTGACATGCGGTCTCGGCTCGATCCGCGCGTGAGGCATCCTTGCCTGGGGTCTGCGAATTCTCGCGGGCCCCCTTGGCTGATCGCAGGCGTGCCCAGGCTATGGGACTAAGGTCCCATATCGTTCTTCCGTTTTTTGTTGACTTGAGCAGCAGCCTATGCTATGCAGTCATGAGTTGGTCTAGTACCTCTTGGGGCAAGCGTGGAGGGAGCGCTTGTCACATCAAGGCAGATCTGAACCGCTAGACCTCCGCGCCTGGGTAACTCGAGAATTCGCCGGTTCCTTGATATCTGGCCAGTCATCGCGGGGACGAGTGTCTGAACCGGGTTCAGCTACCGCCAGCTTTCGACTGTGGGACGGATCTAATGACTCCTCCATCGGAACAAGACCAACGAAAGTCCAAGGATATGGCCGCGAGGCGAAGTAAACGCGTCAGACTCGCCATACCGATCGTTCTGAGCGGCGAGGACTGCTCGGGCAACGAGTTCCAAGAATCCACGCGCACCGTAGTAGTTAGCAAACACGGCGCGAAGATTACAACTGCTCAGGAGTTGGTTCTGGGCGGGGTAGTCACGATCGAAAATCGCAGGCTGGGTCTCGCCGCGGAAGCCACGGTGGCTAGCATCGGCAAGAGGCGCTCCCCCCGTGAGCCCGTGGAAATCGGCGTTCAACTTATCAAGGCTGGAAACGTTTGGGGCATCATTTTCCCCCCAGATGACTGGGCGACAGGACTGCCCCTGGGAGCTGATGGCGAGGAACTGGACGGAACTCCCATGCCCACCGAGCCAACGGCCGGTGCGACTTCTTCTACCGCCCCAACCACGGGTCCCGTCCAACCCGCTCGCACCTCTCAGAGTCCAACTCCCGGCGCCGACATTCTCACTCCGCCTCCTGCAGTGCCAGTGCCGCCAAAACCCGTGACGACTCCTGTCCAGCTCACGCCGCCGCTCGTACCTGCCGCCGCCCCTGGCCCTGCCCGGGAAAAAATCGACGCGATTACGGCGGCCGTGCTAGCAAAGCTTACCAAACGCCTCGAAGAGGCTGACGACACGCGCCTCAAAGCTTATACAGAGAAGGTCATGCGGTTTACGAATCAATTCGCCCTGCGCGTGCAAGCTGATTTTCAGGATGCGGCGAACCGGACGGAAGATCAAATGGTGGTTTCGATCCAGCAAAAAGTCGGTGCACTCGCCGACCGCATCCAAGCATCGCGCAGTGCCCTCGAGAGCCTGCTGGCGAGATTCGACGCCCTCCAGCAGAATTCGAGAACCTTGGTCGAAGATACGGAACAAGGGATCCAGGCGGCCAGCCAAGTGGCACTAGAGTCGGCCCTCCAAGAACTGACCGTCAACCTCCGCCAGGGAGTCGAAGGCACATCCGCTACCTTGGAGGCGGAGTGTCAGGAGCGGGTGCTGGCTGCGGTTTCGAAGACCGTTGACGCGACCCTCGCAAAAGCCGACGAGCATGTCGCTATCCTGATGAGAGACCGACTCTTCAAATCGTATGCCGAATTGAAATGGCAGCAAGAGCAGATGATTGATGGAGTCAAGGAGCAGCTAAACCAAATCGCCCTTTCGGGGACAACGGACGTAGCAGCAAGGTTCGAAACGATGGCGGGGGAAATAGTTCCTTCGATGCGCGAGGAGATTGAGAAGTCTTTGCAGGAGTCCGCCGGGAAGGTGGTGGCGCGGACGACCCAATCTCTCCAGGAACAAACACAATTATTGACCCAGGATACGTTGGTCTCCCTGCAACAAGCTGTTCAGAGCCTGCAAGACCGGATGCAAGAGGAAAGTAGGAAGGTCCGGCAATCCTCCGAGCAGGAAATTATCAAGACTGCCGAGGCTTTCAGCAAGAACGTCGCTCAGCGCTCGGAATTGGCAATAGGCTCACTCCAATCTGCGGCAGAGCAAGGAACCTCCAAATTACGGGCTGCACAACTCGAATCGGTAAGAAGCTTGCGGGCGGGCGTCGAGGACTATCAAAAGCAACTCGCAGCGCGCTCAGCCTTGGCCCTCGAAAGCTTTCAAAATGGCTTGCATAACTTCGCACGGGAGATGCGGGAGGGTGCGGTTCAGCAGCTCTCGCAGAAACTCCAAAGTACCGCAGACGAACTGGCTGAGGCCTCAGCAGAAAAGGTGCGCCAGCATATCCAGGATGAAGCTGTTGCCACGACGGAAATATTCAGCAAAGAATCGAACCAACGCCTGTCAGCGATGGCCGATGAATTTTTCGCAAGCTCGTCGCAAGAACTTCAGGCGCGTTTGCGGGGCCAAGCGGAAGCACAGCTCGATTCAGTAATTCAATCCGCTTCCGACAAGTTCAGCGAGCACCTCAAGAAGTTGACTCAGGAGGCGGGGCTTACCCTCGAAAAGGAGACCTGGAACGAGCTCCAGAAGGTTGCGCGCACTCTCCTGGATGCGTCCTCCGAAACTCTCCGCCAAGACGTCGAGCAACTTACTGGTAAGCTCCAGAATGATCTGAAGGCTTACCAAACAACCGGCGCCGATCATGCTAGAAAACAGCTCCTCGCCATGGCGCGATCGACCGTCGAAACCCTGAACCAGGAAGCATTCGCAGGGCTCGAGGAGTTTCGCACTCGGTTGCGCGAGGTAGCGCAAGAGTCCCACGAGGAGAGCCTCCGAGAGCTCGAAGCCAACTTCCAGGCGGCGCTCGAAAAACAGCGTGCGGCCATCTCCGTTTTGCTTCAGCAGCAGGCTGAGCAGTGCCGCGACCTCGCGGGGCTCCAGATCAAAACCATTAGCGAGCAGATCGTCGCAAAGGCCACGGAGGCGCTCGACCGGCAAGTAGGAAAGGGCACCCGGACGGTCGCAGAACTTGGGGAGCAGACGCGTGTCGGCCTCGAGAATCAAAGCCAGAAAATCGAGATGGAAGCCAAGAACTCCATATGGGAATATCAGAAACAGATGGAACAGTCGAGCAATGCCTCCCTCGACAAGTTCCGGAAAGAAACCGGTATTCTTCTCGATGAAGTCGTCTTCCGGCTCCAACAGTCCGTGCGTTCCTTCCAGAGCGCGACGGCTGATGAGGGCCTGGCTGAGCTTCAAAAGGCCTCAGACAATCTACTGGAAGTTTCCGCCGCTCAAATGCGCAAACAGACGGAGCAGTCTCTGGATCTCATCACTGAACGGCTCAAGGAGAAGGAAGAGGAAGTCGTCAGCGACGCTGCCAATGTTTTCCGCAGCAGAATCGCGGAGATTTTCGCAATCTTGCAGGAGAGCCCCAAGAAAACCTCAGAACTTCCCGACCCAGAACGACTCAAGAAGCAAAGTTAGCTTGAATCGTTTTGGTCTTTGGAAGGGATCGTCAAGTCGCGCCGAGGACTGGCAATTCACCCTTAGATCGTCCCTTACTCTATTGCCGACGCGGGGATCGAGAGTGTCTGCCGCGAACTCGGCGGCAGGCCGTCGGTACCGAACCGATGTGGTTGCGCTTCTCGTCAGGCGGGAGGTTCCGCCTTTCAATACACTCACCCCTTCAGCCCGTAGGTTCATGCCGAATACGGGTTCAAGATGGAAGTAAACGCGCAACCCACCCGCCGTTTTCCCTCGGGAAGCGGCAGCGAGTAAATGCGGTGCAAAGTCAATTCGCCTCCGGGCAGCATGGGAACCTGGAGGAGGGCCTGGAAAGTCTCAGGCAAATCTGGTTGGTCAACCAAAAGACAGACCCCCCCGCGGCTTGCGTCCAAAACCTTGACGGTGCGGCTTTTCCCCCCTACCCGGACTATGCCCAGTGCGGGTGTTCCTTCCAGCCGAATCCGTTCGAACCTCCGGCCACTTGGGCCGTCTTCAGAAATGTAGACTTTCTCTCCAGTCCTTGCGGCAGTTGCAGGAGCAAACGGATCGAGAGGGCGATGATCGTCGCGGGGAGCCTGTTCAACCTTGACCTGGCGAGTGGGTTCTTCGATCCGCGGCGCAGTTACCTGGAGTGGGACCGTACGACTTGCTAACTCGTCGCGTGCCTTCTCTTTGCTTGCATAGAGGATTCGGTCAGCAGCAGCGAACAAGCTGGTCGCGTCATGTCCATCCTCAGGAAAGATGGCAATTCCATAATCAATCCCGACCCGCGCGCTGGGGGCGAGGGAACGAGCGTACTCTTCGAATTTCCGCCCGATTCGTTCAGCCAGCACCTCGGAGCCGAGTCGCTCGGCTTTGGGAAGAAGGATCGCGAACTCGTCCCCGCCGGTCCGACACGGAATGTCAGACCCGCGAATGGTCTCGAGGCTTGCGCGGGCGACGCTGCGCAAGATTTCGTCTCCTGCGGCATGCCCGTAAGTGTCATTGACACTTTTGAATGTGCGGAGGTCAAACAAGAGCAGCGCAAACGAAGATCGATAGCGAGTGGAACGGTCGATCTCTCGATCCAGATACTCCTCGAACATGCGACGATTGTTCAGACCCGTAAGTGGATCCGTCGCTGAGTTGTGACGCAGTTTCTTCAGTTCCTCGTACTCCAAGAGAACGGGGTTCCGCAAGATGCTGAGCTCCTCAAAATAATCCACCGCTGCGGTCCTAAGCGTCACCGGACGACCGAGTTTCTCAACCAAGTTACTTTGACGAGCTATAATTCCTTCCCAATGGGTTATGCTTTCTTTTTCAGAAACTTCTCGGCCGACTAGGCTCTGGAGAAACTTCTGCAGGAACGCGCCCTGCACGCCTACATCAAGTTGCTTTAAAGTGTCGGCGATAAGGTCAAGCCAATACTCCGGCATTCCTCCTTTGCCCTTGGACATCGTCCCTTCCAGTTTCGGATTGTGTTCTACCGGCTGCATGTATCTTTGATGATCTGAGGCTATACCGTTTCGCAAACTGCAACGTGCGATCTTCGGCTGAAATGTGCTATCAGCCTTACCCCACCAGCCGCTCCCGAATCACCAGCTCTATGGGGTGCCGCTCACCTCTACTTCTCAGGATCGAGGCCGAGTTGCAGAAGGTGACGGGAGGGTCTAGCCCCGAAAGCTGATGGCCTCGACGCCTTCAGTTTCAACGGGATTGTGGGCGAGCGGAGCCTGCAGTTCCTCCATGGCAACAAGGAACCAGCACTCTAGCCCGTCCCGGAAGGGTGTCACCTCGTAGACAAGACGGAACCGTGCCGCCTGGTGAGAAGCCAGGCTATAAGCGGTACCCTCGACCGTTACGCAATCCATCGCTCGCCCTTCGCCACTACTTTGTGTGTCATCCTCCGTGCGAGTCGTCTCGGGAACTCCCCAGCAGCACGCGCACCAACCCTCAGCCCAAATTGCTATAAATGACCCGCCGGGATGACAAAGAACCCGTCGAATTTCCACCCAAGCGGGGGCCGACAATTGCCAGCATGAAGAGGAAGCTGCCCGTCAATTCTTCCTCGACTGACCATTCTCGCCCTCACAAGCCGAGGTTATTGCAGGTCAACACTGCTCCAACTAAACTTGTCGGGCAGAGGCACGTCTCCGCTCGGATGGCCAGCCTGGCGGGTGCCTTGGCCGCCCTTGCATCAACACTCGGGGCAGTCGGCTCCCGCCCTGACAATGGAATTCCCCCGACTCCCTCGATTCGCACCTTCTTCCCTATGCCTCGTATGTGTCTGTGAATTATTCCACTTACCCAGAATTCCCCTTTTTCACGCGAGTTTCCTTGTTGCTACCGCGCCATCCTGCGGGCAAATCCGATTCCAGTTAGTACACAAATGAAAATTCTTAATCTTGAGTTGTTTACAAATATGGCTCATCGAGGAGAGTTGGCTACCGATGAAAACGCCTGTCCATTAAGTGCAAGCGCTTGCACATTCGGTAACCGGAATTCCCATTATCCACTTCCCGGCGACCGAAGGCGTACTCCTAACCGCCACCGAACGCAATTGCCAGTCGGGTTCGCAGTGCCGGGTGCTTCCTCAACTGCCCCCCATCGTCCTGTGATTGACTGTGGACTTCTCCCCTCGACAAAGCCCCACGGTCATGGAACTGGGTTTACCCCCCCAAGTAAGTTTAGCAGCGTGATAGAATCGCACAATGGCCCGAATATGCCGATTTGTCGGCATATGTGCCGACCCAAACGGCACTATAGTGCCATCTGGACTTATCTGACCTGACTCCCTGGTCACTGAAATCCGCTCCGACCAGCGGGTCAGCTTGGCGCGAGTGTCGGATTCGTTCAGGGCAATACCTCCGTTGCTCTGCGAGCCGAAGGGCCGTCCCTGCAAAAGGTCTCTACATGGGTTGCAAAATGGGGTTGAGAAGACGTGGCGACCGGAATCTGAGTCTTTGAAAAGATTTGGCTCCTCAGCCAGGACTCGAACCTGGAACCCTTCGGTTAACAGCCGAATGCTCTACCATTGAGCTACTGAGGAGCAAGCGTACACACAGGTATCGGCAGAACCCGCCTCTAGGTTTATAGCACAGGCGGAAAAACCTCGTCAACAAACTGATGCTAGGGGCAGTGGAACAGTTTGCTGTAGCGGCGGCTTTACGCCGCCACGTGGCGATGTGAAATCGCCGCCACAACAGCAAACTGCCCCACCACGACGCTAGGTCAGGAAGATAATGCTGGCCGGAGTGCCCACCGGAGTGTACTGGCCGGTAAAGGTAAGCGCCCCGGTTTTGCGATTGACGCGAAAAGTGGTGACCGCGTCGGCGCGCTGGTTACACACGTAGAGGAAATTCCCCGTGGGATCAATATTGAAGCTGCGCGGATAATCGCCGCGGGTCCATTCCTCGCCGGCAAACGCCAGCTTGCCGGTGGCACTGATCGTGAACCATGCGATGCTGTCGTGCAGCCGGTTGGCGGCGTAAAGGAAGCTGCCGTCCGCGGAGACCATCACTTCCGATGTGAAGTTCGTGCCGGTAAAACCCTTGGGCAGGCTGGATATCGTCTGCTTTACGGTCAGCTTTCCGCTGGTCGCGTCATAGTCGTAAGTGACCAGTGTGGAGGCTTCCTCCTGCAGCGAATAGAACCAGCGGCCCTGGGGATGAAACGTAAAGTGGCGCGGGCCGTCTCCGGGGGGAAGGGCGACGGAGGCCGGATCGTTAGGAATGAGCCTGCCCTTTTCGGCATCGAATTTCCAAATGAAAATCTGGTCGAGTCCGAGGTCGCTCGCGAACACGTAACGGCCCGCCGCATCGGTCTCGATCATATGCGCGTGGGTGCGGTCGTGCCCGCTGATGGCAAAACTTCCGGCGGGGGCGCTGGCAGTGCGCGGCGGGCCCACCGCACCCTGCTCCTCGACCACGTGCGTGGCAGGGCCCAGTTCGCCGTGGGCGCTGATGGGAAGCACGGCCACCGTCCCCCCATGATAGTTGGCGACTAGCGCGTACTTGCCGGAAGGGTGAATGCTCATATGCGCGGGGCCAGCCCCTTCCGAACTGACGGTATTAAGCAAAGTCAGGCGGCCGCTTTCGAGATCGATCGCGTAGGCGCTTACCGAGCCCGAGTCTGTGCCCGCAAAATTCCTGACCTCGTTGGCCGAGTAGAGATGGGTTCGCGAGGGATCAAAGGCCAGCCAGGCCGGGTTCGCATCATTCGCAAAGAGCTCACGTGCGGTGAGAGCCCCTGTGGCAGGATTCATGGCGAACAGGTAAATGCCCTGCCCGCGGCCGGGGGCGCCTTCCGGGCCCTGCGGTGAACTGTAAGTGCCGACGTAAGTCAGGATGGGACGCGGGGCCGAACTCGCTTCGCCCTGCTGCGCGTGGGCGAGCGCCGGGGCAGCTACCGCAAAGGCGGCCGAGCCTTTGAGAAAACCACGGCGCGATGTGCGGCCGGAAGACGCGCCCTGGGTATCCACCCTTGACATCTGAACACTCCCCTTGCTTCCGTGGAAATCTTGCGCACACCGGCGCGGCCGATGGTGATAGAGCTCGAAGCCGGGCCGCACGGCGTTCGGCCTCAAAGGGCGAGCACCGCCCGCCCCTCGAAACGGGCTGGCTCAGGATGGCAGCCTTCGAACGTTTTCAACAAACTACCCAATCGCGCGCGCCAGAAGGCAGGCACGCGCCATCAGGTTATGGGAACCACGTCCGCGATGAATTCCTCGTGGTGGGGTTAGCAATGAGGGATGAGACGAACCTGCCGCGGCAGCATTTACCCGAGGAGGCTTACGGCTTCTTTTCTTCGTCACTCTTCTCGGAGGTGCCCGCCATCCCGCCGCGCAGGGCGTCCTTGAATTCTCGAATGCCTTTCCCCAAGCCCTTCCCCAGCTCCGGCAATTTGCCGGGCCCAAACAGGATCAAGACGATCAGCAAGATGAAAATCAGGTGAACCGGTTGAAATAGCCCTTCCATGCGTTATTCTCCTCCCCGATCGGCGTGGCCGCCGACGGAACACTTGCTATTATAGCCCAGGCCGGGATAGAACCCAATCATGATTCGTGCCTGGGGAAGATCATGTTCCCCAGCTTCTTGCCTTCTTCCAGACAACTCTTCCGATAGAGGGCCGCGTAACTTTCCCTAATGTAATCCTGGCGAGAGTATCCAAGCTGCCGGGCCACCGCATCAATCCAGCCTCCGGGGCCTTCCAGTTCCAGGAAATTGCCAATCGGCGTTTCGTCGTAAACCAAGTGGGGAGTTTCTGAAACCTCCCGCTTACCCCGCGGCGCATAGACGGTGCGAAACTTCTCGTAGCAGAAAACCTCGCGCATTCCCAGGCTGTGCAGAATCTCCCGCAACTGGTGCCCGTCTTCCACGTTCGTCTCGATTTCCGGCCGAACCTTATAGTCGGGGGAACGCAGCGGCGCTCCCTTGAAGGTCAGCAAGGCCTGGTCAGCGACAAAGCGCAGGCGCAGCAAGCGGCGGGCCTTGCGCAGCCGCTGGTCGGGAAAATCAAAGAGGTAGTTGCTTTCGAAGTGGCGCGCCTCGACCGGCCGAAAGCCGAGTTCCGTAATCCGCCGGCGGACCTCGTTCGGATCCTCGACCCGCAGCTTGATTTCGGTTTCGTGACGATGCTTCATGCCGGGAGGCGCGCCCGCTTTCAGGATTCACGTTCCAGAATGAAATCCGGAAAGGAGCGCAAGGCATCTTTGTAGGGCGAATCCGGAAAACCTTCCAGGTAACCTCGGGCCTTGTCGGAAAAATCCTGGGCTTTTTCCCGCGCCGCCCGCAGGGTTCCGTAACGCTCGATCAAGTCCAGGATTTCTGCAAACTGCACGGAATGGAATCCACCCTCATCCAGCACCCGCGAGACCTTGCGCGCCTCTTCCCGGGTGCACCTTTGCAGGAGAAGAATCAAGGGCAGCGTCAGCTTCCCTTCCCGAAGGTCACTGCCAATGGGCTTGCCCAGAACGTCCTCCGACGAGGTGAAGTCCAGCACGTCGTCGATGAGTTGAAAAGCCAGCCCCAGGTTGATGCCGTACTGGCCCAATTGCATCTCGGTGTTTTCATCCTTGCCGCCCAGCAGCGCGCCCAGGCGCAGGCAGGCCGAAAACAGGCAAGCCGTCTTGCGATTCGCCAGCTCCAGGTATTCCTCTTCGGTCACAGTGAGTTTCCGCAAGCAAGTCAGTTGCAGTAACTCGCCTTCCACCATGAGTTGCGTGAGCCGGATCAGAACGTCCAGAATCCGGAAGTTCCGCTCCGGCAGGGCGATTTGGAAGGCTTGCATGTAAAGCCAATCGCCCGCCAGCACGCTCATGTGATTTCCCCAGCGGGAATTCGTGGAGGGACGCCCGCGCCGGGTGTCAGCTTGATCGATCACATCATCGTGGACCAGGGTCGCGGTGTGAATCATCTCCACCACCGCGCCCAGGCGGATGGACGCCAGCCCCTCGTAACCACACAACTTCGCGGACAATAGAACCAGAGCCGGGCGCAGACGCTTTCCCCCGCCCTCCTGCAAGTACTGGCCGATCTCCGTGATGGGGCGAACGCCCGAGGCAGTCTGCAGGCCGAATTCCTCCTCCACCTGTTGGAGGTCCGGCCGGACCAACTCGAACACTTCCTTGATAGTCCGATTCTTGATAGACGCCAAACGTTGACTCTCTGTCGCCCTGCCCCCGAGCTGAACCGAATCGATTGTGATAGGCGGACCTGCGGGCGACCCTGGAATCTTTGATACTCCCACAAAAAACCCATGAAGGGAAGCGCGAAGTGCTGGGCGGTGCTGGTATCATTTGGAATGGGATCGCTCTAGAAACACTGGTCATTCCCGCGAAAGCGGGAATCCAGTCCGTCGCCGGCGCATTTCCAATGGCTGGCGGAGTGGATTCCCGCTTTCGCGGGAATGACTGCATCTGGGAGCGCCCGTGTCTCGCAAATGATACTACCACGTGATGGCCCGAGCAGCAGAAGCCCATACTGCCGCGTTGGCCCGGCCGAGTGCTGGAAGGCCCCTGCCCGCGTGGGTGGCGCCGACATCGCATTTTATGTCGGCGACCGTTCGTGGGTCGCATACATAAAAGGCAATGTATGCGCCACCCGCGGAAAAGCCCCTGGCACCGATCGAGAAAGGGTTGCCGGGGCCGGGACTGCTGGCGCACGTGGCGGTGAGCAAGTATGGCGATCACCTTCCCTTGTACCGCCAGGAGGAAATCTTCCATCGTCAAGGCGTGGAGTTGTCGCGCCAAACGATGTGCGACTGGATGCGCGACGGTGCGGAACTGGTGAGTCCGCTCTACGAGCTGATGAAACAGCGGGTGTTGGGTTCGAAAGCTCTTCAGACGGATGACACGCCTGTCCCGATGCTGGACCCGGACTTGCCGCGCACCCGCACGGGCCGGATCTGGACGTACGTGGGGGATGACGAGCATCCGTACACGGTTTATGACTACACGCCCAACCGCAGCCGCGACGGACCGGAGGAGTTCCTGAAGGAGTTTCGGGGGTATCTGCAGGCCGACGCGTACTCCGGGTACGATCATTTCTATCAGGAGCCCGAGCGCGGCATTGCCGAGGTAGGATGCTGGGCGCACGCGAGGCGGCGGTTTTACGAAGCGCAGTCGTCGGACTTGATGCGCTCAACGGTGATGCTCGCCTATATCCGCTTGCTTTACGACGTCGAGCGCGAAGGCCGCGAACAAAAGCTGAAGGGCGAGGCGCGCCGCGCCCTGCGGCAGGAAAAATCAAAGCCAATCCTGGACGACATCCGCGCCTATCTGGAACGAGAGCAGCCGCAGGTGCTGCCGAAAAGTCTCGAGGGAGAGGCCGTCGCCTACACGTTGTCGAATTGGAAGGCCCTGACCCGCTACTGCGAGGACGGCGATCTGGAGATCGACAACAACGGCGCCGAGAGGAGTTTACGGGGAGTCGCGGTTGGTCGGAGAAATTGGACTTTCCTGGGCAGCGACAACGGTGGCCGCACGGCGGCTGTTCTGAACAGTCTGATCGCGACGTGCAAAAGGCTGGCTATCGATCCCTTCTCCTACATGCGCGACCTCTTCGAACGCATCAGCTCGCACCCGCAGCCCCGCCTTGCCGAACTGCTTCCCGACCAGTGGACAACTACTTCTTCGCAGCGGGCTTGACCTTGGTCCATATAGACTCGCTGGAGGTTATCCATGTTTTTCCATCGACCGAGATTTCTTCCTTCCGCGTCGCGCTCGCCAAATCTGCTGCAAAAATATACGTAGCCCTTATCGGATACTGTCTTCCCGCGAAGACAAGCTTCCCTGTAAACGTTAATGTGCTCCCACTAAAGCCGACCATGCCTGACCATGTGCTCCCGTCGTCCTGGTAGCCGCGACTGAAGATGTTTTTGTTCACCGGGTCGTACCCCACGACTTCAAGACTCCGCGTCTCTCCCAAAGCTCCCTTTTCCACCCACCGGGCTTGGAGAAAAAAGCCTCCGAGAATCATTTGACCAGTAAACTCGCCAGTAAACTTGCCACCGGGACCGAGCGGTCCCGGCTTCTGTTCTCCGTCGAACGTCCAATGGCCTACCCAAATATGTAGCTTCTTGAGCTCGGGGTCGGGCTTCGGAGCCGGTGCTTGGGCCTGCATGGTCATGGGGAAGAAAACGACGAGAAGGAACAGCAAAAGACTGATTCGTTGCATGATGCCTCCTCGAAAATGAAGTTGCGGTATTCTCACGGGTCCGAAGCCGCCTTCGCCAAGGCGACCCCGCCGTTCCCGTCTCGTCCTGTCGGCTGTCGGTTACTTCTTCGGGGCGGGCTTGGCCTTGGTCCACTGAGACTCACGCAAAGGTGTCCACGTCTTACTATCGACCGAGATTTCTTCCTTTAAGGTGGCGCTCGCCAAATCGGGCGCAAATGTAAAGGTCCCTTTGTACTGATACTGCTTTCCCGCTACTGCCAGCTTTCCTGCAAAGGTGTATGTGTTCCCAGCAACGGTGAACACCCATGGGAGTCTGTTTCCTTCGGACAAGTAACAGTTACCGACAAGGTTCTTGTTCACGGGGTCGTACCAGTCAATCTCAAGACCACCTGTCTCTCCCGTAGGTCCCTTTTCCGTCCACCGGCCCTGGAAGAAGAACCCCCCGAGAATCATCTGACCGTCATACTCGCCAGCGAACTTACCGCCGGGTCCTAACGGTCCGGGCTTGGCCTCTCCTTCGTATGTCCAATGGCCCACGAAAACATGCAGCTTCTTCATCTCAGGGTCCGGCTTCGGGGCCGGTGCCTGGGCCTGCATGACCGTAGTAAAGCAGAACACTGATAGGAACAGCAGAATGGTGATTCGTCGCACGATTATCCCTCCTTGAAATGAAGTCGTGATTATGTTGCGGAGCCGCCTTCGTCAAGGCGACCCCACCGTATCTCTCTCCTCCTGTCAGCGGCCAGCTACTTCTTCGGGGCGGACTTGGCCTTGGTGCCTTTCTCCTCGAACCAAGGTGTCCAAGTTTGGCCATCGGCCGAGATTTCGGCTTTCACCGTGAAGCCCCTCAAATCGGGTGTGACCATGATGGTCTGTTTGAACTGGTACTCCTTTCCCGCAGCCATCAACTTTCCTTCCCAGCTAAATGTGTTTCCGCTGGCGGTCAACATCCCTGAAATCGTGCTTCCGCCGGACAGGTACCAGTTGCTGACAAAGCTCTTCTTCGCTGGGTCGTATGCCTCGACCTCAAGGCCTCGCATCTCTCCGAAAGGTGCCTTTTCAGTCAACCGGCCCTCGAAGAAGAAGCCTCCGAGAATCATCCGACCGGTGTATTCCCCAGCAACCTTGCCGCCGGGTCCTAACGGTCCAGCCTTGTATTCCCCCTTGAACGTCCAATGGCCCACCAAAACCTGTAGCTTCTTAACCTCGGGGTCGGGCTGCGGGGCCGGTGCCTGAACACTGGTTCGTGCCATGATTAGCCTCCTTGAAAATCAAGTTGTGGTTCTCTTGTGGGACATGGCCTGTGAGGAAGGGGCGGGCAGTCAAGCCCCGGGCGCACCCCGGAGCCTGAGGAGCGTGCGCGCCCCGCACGAGACTTAATGCCGAATCGGCTAGCAGGGCCCTACTTCGGCAACTCGTATTCGCCTTCGATTTCCCAAGTTAACGTACCGTCAGCGGCACCTTTGCCTTTGCCTTTGCTGGTGCCCTTAACCCCTTTGAGTTTCCCGCTGCCGCCCACGAAGGTGGATGTGCATTCCCCGTTTTCCGTCGCGCCCTCCTTCAGGACGAAAGAGCATTGGAGACGGCCGTAGAACTTGTCTCCGTTAGTCATCGTGCCGATTCCATATCCTTGGACACGCGCGCGATTGCCGCTGACTTCGCTGAATTCCGTATAGACGTCCTCCTTGCCTTGCACTCCCGCGATTTCGAGGGGTTTGGTCCAAGTACACTTAGTCTGGCTGATCACAAATGAATGGTTGGGGCGATCACCCACATCGATAGCGTGCTGTTGGTCGGGCTTGCCACACTGCAACGTACCCGAAATCTTGGTCTGCGCCCTGGCGACTGCGGCCAGCGCGAAAACGATGAGAAACGCAAACATGATCTTTGGCTTAATATAACCTCCTTGGCTATTTCGCCAATTCGAACTCATCGATGCAGGGTTGGTCGGGTGCTGAGCGGAACTTCAGACGACCGGAAAGCTGTGGGAAGGTTTTCTTCAATTCGGCAAGCTCTACCGCCACCGACTGGCTGCATGCAGCCTCGATGGTCTGGTCGTCCAACCCTGCGTTCTTGAATCCTTCGTAGAAAGGGCACTGGAAGCATTTCACTTTTATTGACGTGGGCGTCTCTTCAAGCTCATAAGTATACCCACATATCTGGTAGAGCCCGGAGCCGACCGAAGCGAGTGTCTTCATGTCGAACTCTTTGTCGCCCAACCGTTCCTTGACCGCCCTGGCCACCATGGCGCCGACGACTTCACCATGCTTGGCGTACAGCGAAAGGGCCTTTTCCAGGCCGATCTCATTGGCAACGTCTTTAAAGAATCCACCCAGTAAGGTGGACATGGCCTTAGCCGCATTGAACGCATCTTCTGTCGCCATAGCTCCTCCTCCTTCTTTCGTCATTTCCGTTGCTTCCGACCGCCGCTGCGAATCCCGGGACTTCGGACCCGCGCAGAGGACGGGCCACTACTTCATTCGTCATCTATGTTGCCGCTGCGCAGATGTGGCGAGCCCTACTGACCGCAAGCACCAGGAGACGCGGCTGAGGGCGGCGCCGCTGGGATTGCGCACCTCAGCCGCGCCGTCGCCAACCAGCTTCTCCGGAAGACGCTTCTAAGGCACTTGCTCGCCGGCCACATGGCTACATCCTGCGGCTGCAGTTCTATGGTGTCAGTGAGATGCTACGCGCCGTCCAGCGCCAAGTCAAGCGAGTCTATCGAGGAAGATGGGTTCGCTGGACGCTTACAAATGTTCGAGTAAAATCCCCCCCAGCCCCGGAGGGGCGAAAGAACCCATCCTTGCGGAGATTCTACATCGCCACGCTGTGCGGTAGCTCCCAAAAATGCTGTTGCGCCGTTACCTTTGGTCGTGATTTCTTTCGCCCCTGGCGGGGCTCAGGCGCGGTGGGGGTGCGATTTTCCCACGGCTCGCGCCGTGGGCTACGATCTTCCGCCCGCTTCGCGGGCTGGCGGGCGGGAAGCATTTCGGGCAATTGGACACCCTTCCTAATAGGTGTTTTCCTCCCGGTAGGAAAGAGCCATGCCGTTTCCTCCTAATTTGTAGGCTCTGATGTGTATCCTCGTTTTATCCTTGACATTGCTAATAACCGTATGTACACTCGTCTTTGCAACCAGCGCACGCTGGCTGACTTGAAAGGCCGCGGACCTATACAAGGGGTCGGCGTAAACCATACTAAGAGACAGGTGCCAGGTGTGAGGTGCCAGGTGTCAGGTGGTGGGCAGTGGGCAGTAGGCAGTCGCTGACTCCTGACTGCTGAACCCGATGGTCATGTGGAGAATGGAAGATTCCAGCCAGCGCCAATTGTGGCGGCTCACCAACACGCTGATCAAGGTCCGAAACGGGGCGCTGACCCATAAAGATGTTAAAAATGAAGGAACCTCCGGGGATGTGCATGAAAACAAAGGCTAGAGTGACAGAATGACCGATAATCCATCGGGCTTTTTGGCCTCAAATGCACCAATTTCGCGATAATGGACGACAATCTATCGGGCTTTTTGGCATAAAACGCACGGTTTACGCCATAAATGCGGGCGAAGTAGCGCCGAACTTTAGAGCCTGCCCTGAGGGGAGCAAAGGGTCGGTGCTACAATCATGGCTACAATAATGGCCGCGGCTTTCCATGATGTACCAGAAAAAAAAGGGGTTAGCGATGGATAGCGAAAACCTTGCAAAAATATATATCACTGAAATCAAAAGAGTTAGTTAATTCTTGGGTGGACAGGGTAACGAAAAAAAGGGGGCCCCAAAATGAAGGTAAGTTCCACTATGTTGTTGAAAACAGATGGAGAAAAAATGTCAGTTTGTGGGCTTGCCAAGATGTTGTTGAAGAGAAACGAGTTATAGTCTTCTTTCCAAGATGTTAATGAAAAGAAAGGAGAAAGACGTTGGACGCGAGGTCGAGAAAGGTTGACTGAGGTGGCGCCGACATTGCCTTTTATGTCGGCGACTGCCGGAGCGCATACATTAAAACCAATGTATGCGCCACCCGCGGCCCCTCACGCTTGCCACTCGACGCCCGTTTCTGACATTACGGATTGCCGCTTTCGGCAATCCGCTCAGGATGACAAATTCCAGGTTTTTTCAACAAACTCCCAGAAGGGGATTTGGTTCATGTCAATCCCCACCTCTGCCGAAGAAACAAGGGTAGGCCCGGGTTTCTCACCAGGGGTTTGGAAGGGCGGGGCTTTACAGGCTGCGGAAAAACTCGTAGGCGCTGTCATTCTGAGGAGCCGCAGGCGACGAAGAATCTCGTATGTTCATGAAAATGCGCAGGGCGAGATTCTTCGCTTCGCTCAGAATGACAGCAGGGAAGCGTTTTTCCGCAGCCTGCGAAGCCCCGCCCTTCCGGCACCCCCAAAAAGCGTCCCAGCGTGGTGAGAAATCCGCGTTAGGCCCTGCCGTCGCCCGCGGCGTGCGCATGCCCGCCGGAGCCTGTCGGCTGCGGGCAGGCTCTGGGGATAACGAGACCTATATTGACAGTGCAGCGGGAACAAGGAACCCGAACTGAGCAGGAAGCGCCGGAAGTCCTCGGTCTGGCCCAGCAGGTTCGAAAAGAGCACTGAAACGAAAAAGAATCGGATGCAGACCTTCCGCAATTTGCCCATCCGCCTCAAGCTGCAGGTGGTCCTGATGCTGGCGGGCAGCGCGGCCTGGGTGGTGTCGTGCGGGGCATTCGGCATTCATGGTGGGCTCACCTTGCGGCGGGCCATGACCCGCGACCTGTCCACCCTGGCAGAGATGGTCGGCCAGAACAGTGCGGCCGCCCTGGCCTCGAACGACCGCCACGCCGCGCAGGAAATCCTCTCCGCGCTGAGGGCCAAACCCAACATCATTGCTGCCGGCATCTACTCGCCAGACGGAGGGAGCTTCGCAGCATATCACCCCGGGACGGTTTCCATTACGCTGCCTGCCCAGCGCCCGATGAAGGAGGAAAGAATTTCCAGCCTGACGCGGCTGGCCGTCTTTCATCCCATCCTCCGGAACGGCGTGCCGGTGGGCACCGTCTATTTGGAGTCGGACCTCCAGGAGTGGCAGGACCGGCTGCAAGAATTCGGGGAAATCACAGCCCTTGTCCTGCTGGCCTCCATCGGAGTAGGGCTGCTTTTCTCCGCCTGGCTCGAGCGTGTCATCTCGGATCCGATTCTGCAGCTTCTTCTGATCGCCCGGGCCGCGTTGCAGGAAAAGAAATACTCCCTGCGGGCGGTCACCCAGAGTGAGGACGAGCTGGGCTGGCTGGCGGATAGTTATAACGAAACGCTGGCGCAGATCCAGGACCGAGACGAACAACTGCGGAAGCAGCGGGAGAATCTGGAAGCAGCGGTGGAAGCGCGCACGGAGGATTTGCGGGCTCTGAACATCCAGTTGACCCTGGCGAAGACTGAAGCCGACGAAGCCTGTCGGGTCAAGGGTGAGTTCCTGGCCAGCATGAGCCACGAAATCCGCACCCCCATGAATGCCATCATGGGAATGACCGAACTTGCCTTGGACACAGACCTCGACCCGACGCAGCGGGAGTACCTGGGCCTGGTGAAATCCTCGACCGAGTCACTGCTGACCGTCATCAACGACATCCTGGACCTCTCCAAGATCGAGGCGGGTAAGCTGGACGTCGACCAGGTGGAGTTCAGCTTGCGGGATTGCCTGGGCGAAGCGCTGAAAACGCTGGCGCTGCGCGCTCACGAAAAAAGCCTGGAACTGGCTTTGCGGGTGCAACCCGAAGTGGTGGACGGCTTGGTGGGGGATCCCACGCGCCTCCGGCAGATCCTGCTTAACCTGGTGGGGAATGCCATCAAATTCACCGACCGGGGAGAAGTCCTGGTCCGTGTAAGTCCCGAGTCGAGTGGGCTCGAGGGCGTGGAGTTGCACTTTGCCGTGGCGGACACCGGCATCGGTATCCCTGCGGAGAAAACGCAGTTCATCTTTGAAGCCTTCGCGCAGGCTGACCACACCACCAGCCGTCGTTACGGCGGTACAGGGCTTGGCCTGACCATCTCATCACGACTGGTGAGGATGATGGGCGGGCGGATGTGGGTGGAAAGCGAGGTCGGCCAGGGCAGCACCTTTCACTTCACGCTGAAATTCCCCCGCCCCCAGCCGCTCGGCGCTTCCTCCGCTGTTGTGAACCCTGCCGTCCTCGGTGACCTGCCCGCCCTGGTGGTTGATGACAACGCCAGCAACCGCCAAATCCTGGACGAACTGCTCAGCCATTGGGGCATGAAGCCCACCCTGGCGGAAAGCGGGCAGGGCGGGATCACCGCTCTGGAGCAGGCCGCCGCCGCGGGGATCGCCTTTCCTTTGATCCTGCTGGATTGCCAGATGCCTGACATGGATGGCTTCGCCTTCGCCCAACGCGTCAAAAGCGACGCCCGACTCCAGGGGGCCATTATCTTGATGCTCACCTCCGGGGGGCAGCGGGGTGACGCTTCGCGCTGTCGAGAGCTGCGGATTGCCGCCTACCTGGTCAAACCCATTCAGGAGACCGAACTCCTGGAAGCCATCCTCGCGGTCCTGGGACACAAAGAAGGATCGCTCGGCCGGCAGCCCGCCCTGGTGACTCGCCATTCACTCCGTGAAGACCGCCGACACCTGCGCATTCTCCTGGCCGAAGACAACTCCGTGAACCAGATGGTGGCCGTTCGGCTGCTCGAGAAGTTCGGACACACGGTGGGCGTCGTCGCCAACGGGCGGGAAGCCCTCGCCAAGCTGGAGGAGGAGGTTTTTGAGCTGATCCTGATGGACATCCAGATGCCGGAAATGGATGGGTTCGAAACCACCCGCGCCATCCGCGCCAAGGAGGCAGCCACCGGCCAGCGCATTCCCATCATCGCCATGACGGCTCACGCCATGAAAGGTGACCGGGAACGCTGTCTGGCCGCCGGGATGGACCGCTATGTGGCCAAGCCGATCCATCCGGCAGAGCTGTTTGAGGCCATCGAACGGCTCGTCCGGCCCCCCGCGCCGGCGCCCGCTCCGGCGCCGCCCACACGGCTCGACGATTGCATCGACTGGCGGGCCGCCTGGGCGAACCTGGAGGGAGACCGTCAGTTATTCCGTGAGCTGGCGCGCTTGTTTCTGGATAGCCTCCCCGGTCAACTGGAGGCTATTCACCTTGCCGCAGAGAAGACTCCCGGCCCCGAGCTGGAACACGCCGCCCAGCGGCTGAAGAGCGCCGTGGGAAACTTCGCCGCCCGGCCTGCCTGCGCGGCGGCCCTCCGCCTCGAACAGGTCGCCCGCCAGGGAGATCGCGAACGGGTCCGGGAAACCATGGGGGCGCTGGATTTTGAAATCCACCGCCTGCAACTCGCTCTGCAAGAATGGTTGGGCCAAGCGGAGCCGACCGACGCAGCCTCTGGCCCGTTCCCGCCGCCGGAGGCGCCGGACGCGTCGAACTCACACCTGCCCCCGGGCCTTGCATAAGAACTTTTCGAAATTTTGGATCACCCGGCGCCCGATCTCTTCCTCGGTCAGGTCGCGAAGCCTGGCAAGTTCCTGGGCTACGCCACTCACGTAGGCTGGCTCGTTGCGCTTGCCACGATAAGGCGCCGGCGCCAGGTAAGGACAATCGGTCTCCGTCAGCAGACGGTCCAGCGGGACCTCGCGAGCAACTTCCCGCAGGCTCTCCGCCTTCTTGAAGGTCAGGTTCCCCGCGAAGGAAATCAGGAAACCCCAATCCAGGAACGTGCGGGCGTCCTCGTGACTTCCCGAAAAACAGTGGAGGATCCCGCCCAGCCCCGTCGGCTTCCAGTGGGTCTCGACCACTTCGCGCAGGTCCGCCCACGCGTCGCGGCAATGAATGATGATGGGAAGCTTGAGCCCGCTCGCCAGTTCCATCTGCCGAATCAAGACCTGCTTCTGGACGTCGCGTGGCGAGTGGTCGTAGTAGTAGTCCAGCCCAATTTCACCGACCGCGACCACCGTGGGATGCTGCGCGAGTTTGAGGATTTTCTCCCCGTACAAATCGGTATAGTGCCGGGCTTCATGCGGGTGAATGCCCACCGAGGCATATATCCAATCGTGACTCTCGGCGATGGCCAGAGGTGCATCCAGGTGATCCGGTCCTGTGCCGCCACCTGCAATCAAAAGGTAGCGAAGCCCGGCAGCGCGGGCGCGCTCGAGCACCGCCTCGCGGTCGGCGTCGAAAGCCGGATCATCCAAATGCGCGTGGGAATCCACAAGCATAGGTGCCAGGTGTCAGGTGTCAGGGCTCTCGCGTCGGGCTTTCAGCTTACTAATTAACCCGGCCAGCATCCGACCCAACTCGGCTGCGGCATCTAATACCGGCTGCAGTTGCGTTTCGGTAATGTAGGATAGCCTACTCGCAATGAGGAAGTGCGTCTCCAGTTCCATCAGAGAGCCATTGGCGCAAGAGAGATGATGAAGGTAGTCTCCCAAGTGTTCCCTCCCGTGCCCCTCTGCAATGTTGGCTGGAATTGAAACTGCTGCTCTCTGAATTTGTGTTGCCAGGCTATAGACCTCGTTCTTGGGGAGGAGGTTCACAACCTTATAGCTCGCCACCACAAGATCCATCCCCTTTTGCCAGACTTGAAGATCGCGGTAGCTTTTGATCGCCATTGGTGTTTTCTTGAAACCTGCTCTGCCCCTGACACCTGGCACCTGGCACCCGACACCTATTTCAGCCTGGCTCCGTTGGGAACATCTTCCTGGAACGTGGCCAGCACGGGCCGGCCCGACTCACCAATCGAGGCTGCAACAATCATGCCGTTTGATTCCACGCCGCGCAGTTTGCGCGGTTGGAGGTTCGTCACCACCACCACTTTCATGCCGATTAATTTCTCCGGCTCGTAGTACTCCGCGATGCCCGCCACCACCTGGCGGACTTCGCTGCCAATATCCACTTGCAGCTTCAGCAGCTTGGTCGCGCCGGGAACGCGCTCCGCGGTCTTGATCTCGCCCGTGCGCATCTCGACTTTGGCGAAGTCTTCGATGGAGATTTTCGCCGGCTCAGCCGTTGCGGTGGGGGCTGGGGGCTGGGTGCTAGGTGCTGGGGACTCGGGACTCGGGGTTGCGGGGGCGGGACTCGGGACTCGGGATTCGGGACTCGGGGTTCGGGATTCGGGACTCGGGGTTCGGGACTCGGGTGCTGTCGCCGCTTCGGGTGTTTTTCCTGTTTCCACAGATTTCAATGCCTCCTTGGGTTTATCGCGGTTGCGGTCAGCCTCGGCCAGTTCCTCAAGCTTGGCGAGCGTAACGGCCTTGTCGAGTCGCGGGAAAATGGGTTCGGGTTTGCCAACCTTGGTGCCGGGTTTCAAGTCTCCCCATTTGAGCTGGTCGATTCGCTGTTTGTCGATCTTTCCTAGATGTTCCTCGCAGCCGAGTTGGCCCCACAGCGAAGATGCCGCTCGGGGCAGGACAGGGTAGAGTAATAGCGCAGTGAATCTAAGTGCTTCAGCTGTTCGGTACAGCACCGTCGCAATGCGAGGTTGATTCACCTTGAAGTCATTGGCGAGTTTCCACGGTGCCTCTTGCACGAGATCCTTATTAGCCAAGCTAACAAACTGCCACATCCTATCGAGGGCCTGGGAGAATTCGTAGTTCTGGAAGAGGTGTTGATAGTTACCGCTGCCTGCAAACTGTTGCCACTGATACGCCGGATAACTGGGGGAGCCGATGTGCACCGGGGGTGCAGGGATCTCGCCGTTGAAGTACGTGTTGAGCATGGTGATCGTCCGGTTCGCCAAGTTCCCCAAGTCATTCGCTAGGTCAGAGTTGTAGCGCTGAATCAGCCCTTCATAGGAAAAGCTCATGTCCTGCCCGAACGGCGCCTCGCGCAGCAGGTAATAACGCAGCGCGTCGTTGCCGGGCGCGCCGAAGGAATCGAGCGCGTCGACAATGGGCTCGGGGTAAACGACGTTACCCTTCGACTTCGACATCTTATCTTGTTCGTAATAAATCCATCCGTGCGCAAAGACGGTCGTCGGCAGCATCTCCGGTTGGTCCGGATATGCCGCCATGATGAAGGCTGGCCAATAGACGGCGTGGAACCGCAGGATATCCTTGCCGATCATGTGGACGATCTCTGACTCACCCGGTTTGTTGCGCCAATACTTCCGGAACTCTTCGTTGCCGTTCTCGGCTTGCGCGTAGCCGATGCCGGTCATGTAACTGGTGAGCGCGTCGTACCACACGTAGAAGACCTGCTCGGGGTCATCCGGCCACGGGATGCCCCACTTGAGGCGCTTGCGGCTGACGGAAATGTCGCGCAGTCCACTCTTGACGAAGCTCATCACTTCGTTCCGGCGATAATCCGGCTGCACGAATTCCGGATGCTTGTCGTACAGCTCGAGGCAGACGATCCTGGAAGGCTGAAAGCTTGAAGAAGTAATTCTCCTCGCTGATCAGCTCCGCCGGCCTCCCGCAGATGTCGCAGTTCACCGGCTCGGTGCCTTCGGAGATGTATCGCTCGTCGGAAACGCAGTAGCGGCCCTCGTACCGGCGCTTAACGACGTAGCCCCGGTCGCGGGCGCGAACCAGCAGCCGCTGAACCGACAGGTCATGATCGGGGTGGGTAGTGTAAATGAAGCGCAACGCATCCGGCTTGCCATCGGGATAGACGGTGACGGGTATACCCAACTTTTCCCAGAGCTGGACGAAGAGCTTGCGCTTGTCGTTGACAAACTGCTGGGGCGTTACGCCTGCCGCGGCTGCGGCGCGTTCGAGCTTCTCACCGTGCTCATCCGTTCCGGTGAGAAAAGCCACGTCGTAGCCGCACATGCGTTTGTAGCGCGCCAGCACATCGCAGACAATCGTAGTGTACGCTGAGCCCACATGGGGCCGGGCGTTGGGGTAGTAGATGGGTGTAGTGATAAAGAACTTGTTCATGCGCCCGTCGCCTTCTCACTCTGCTGCAAGTAAGCAGCCTCGGCTGCCATCATCACCTGTTTGAGCGGGACGGATTTTTCCGCAGCCAGCCGCTGGCAAGCGTCGAATTCGGGCGCCACGTTGACGACTTTGCCCTCGCGCCGCGCCACCTTGACCGTGATCGCGCCGTACGGTGTTTCCACCGTCACCAGTTCGCGTTCCAGCACTTTCCGCCGCGTTTCGTGGATTCTCACTCCGATGGTCGTGGTCTCGGCGAAAAGCAGTTGGGAGAGCGCCTCGCCCCGCTCCGGTTCGCAGAGAATACTGATGGTCAGTCCCGGCCGGTTCTTCTTCATTTGCGTCGCTGTGCAGGTGACATCGAGCGCCCCCGCAGCCAGAGCCTGCTCCAGGAAGTGCCCGTAAAGCTGCGGGCTCATATCATCGACATTGGCCTCGATAACCGAAACCATCTCGTCTCCCGGGGCGCCCGACCGGCCTTCCACGGCCTCCACCCGCTCGCCCACGAATAGACGCGCCAGGTTGGAGAGACCCGGGAAGTCTCTCTCGCCCGCGCCATAACCAATACGATTCACTTTCATGGGCGGCAGGGGGCCGAACCCCGAAGCCAGGGTGGAAACCAGTGCGGCGCCCGTGGGCGTAACCAGCTCACCTTCGACGCCCGAAGAATAGATCGGAAGATCCTTCAACAACTCCGCCGTGGCGGGAGCGGGAACGGGCAGAGTCCCATG
The DNA here is from genome assembly GCA_963722555.1 of uncultured Acidobacteriota bacterium. Classification (GTDB taxonomy): domain Bacteria; phylum Acidobacteriota; class Terriglobia; order UBA7540; family UBA7540; genus Bog-366. The sequence continues at coordinate 1,524,654 of CAVRNQ010000007.1, read as the reverse complement.
GGCCGCCTCCACCCGCCCCCCACCCACATTCAAGGGCGAGCAGACGAGGTCGGAGATCTCCAGCAGTTCCAGGCCCACGCACGCTCCCACGATATCGACAACGGCATCGACCGCGCCGACCTCGTGGAAGTGCACTTCGCCGGGAGGAAGATTGTGCAGCCTTCCCTCCACCTCCGCCAGGCGACTGAAGACCTTCAGAGCCTGGCTCGCCGCCTGTGCGGGCAGCGACGCCATCTCCAGCAGGTTCTGGATATCAGGAAGCGTGCGGTGCGGTTGTTCGCCCGGGGCGCGGATTTCCACGCGCGTGCCGACCAAACCGCCGCGCACGGCGCGGGTGCGTTTGAACTCGTAGAAACCCAAAGGGAGCTTTTTCAGTTCCGTGAACAGCCGATCCACGGGCACGCCCGCGTCGATTAACACCGCCAGAAACATGTCGCCACTGATGCCGGAAGAGCAATCCAAGTAGGCTTGTCTCATAGTAACCTCGGTAGGATTTGTCCGGCCGGACCGCGCAGAACCCATTCTGCGAGTTCATCAGCGGGAGTCGGATCAGGATTCAACACCGCTACCCGGGCGCCGGATTTGCGGGCCACCGCGACGAGGCCGGCGGCGGGATAGACGGTCACGGAAGTCCCAATGACCAGAAAAACCTGCGCCTGCGTTGCTGCCTCGAAAGCTTGTTCCCAGGCGTCTTCCGGAATAGCTTCGCCAAACCAGACAACGGCCGGACGCAGGAACGCTCCACAGGGGCAGCGCGGAGGCAGAGGTTCCAGCGGCGCCTGCTCATTTCGTATTTCGGCGGCACATCCCGTGCATCGCAATTGCCAGATGTCGCCGTGCAACTTCACGGGGTGCCGGCTGCCCGCGCGGTCGTGCAGCCCATCCACGTTCTGGGTCACAAGTGTGAAGCGTCCCGGCGCTCGCCGTTCGATCTCTGCCAGGGCTTGATGCCCGGGGTTTGGATTCACTTGGGAAATGATCTGACGCCGCCAGTCGTACCATTCCCAGACAAGTCGAGGATCTTCCGCGAAGGCCTCCGGAGTCGCGAGCTTCTCCGGCGAAAAACTTCTCCAGAGTCCCTGCGTTCCGCGAAAGGTCGGCACCCCGCTTTCAGCCGAGATGCCCGCGCCCGTGAAGGCCACGCATCGCGCGGTCCCGAGACTGCTCCGCAACAAACCCAGCGAGTCTTCCACAGGTATCGATTATTCTCAGCGAGCATTTCCGCCTAGAATTGGATACTATGCTTTACCGCAAAAGGTTGTCAATGTGTTGAGCCAGGCGAAGTGCGGCGCCAGGCCGCATCGCACTATTTCAAAAAGGGGACAGGCAATGGAAAACATCAATCGTCGTCGCTTTCTCCAGGTTTCTGTGGCCGCCGGTGCGGCGGGACTGGTGCCCGGCATCCCGGCCGCGCCCGCCCAGCCACGCATGCGGCTGGGAATCATTATTGGCGTGGAACGGGACGCGGACGCGGCCCTCAAGCGTGTGCACGACTTCGGCGTCCCAACCTGTCAAGCCGGCACCGATGACTACTCGGACCGGGTCTACAATGCCCTCAAAGCCGCCATCGACAAGTACGGTATCGAGGTCACAGCCATCAATTCCTCCGGTGGCCCGCCCAATGTGTATGATTTTTATCACGGGCCACAGACCATCGGCGTGGTGCCGAGGAAATATCGCCAGCAGCGTATCGACAATTTCAAGCGCGCCTCCGATTTCGCCAAGAAGCTGGGCGTGCCCGCCTTCCACACGCATTACGGATTCATTCCGGAAAACCCCAATGACCCGGAGTATCAAGGCGTGGTCGACGCGCTTCGCCAGGTGGCGACCCACATCAAGGGTAATGGGCAAATGATGCTCTACGAAACCGGGCAGGAATCGCCCATCACCATGCTCCGCGCCATCACCGACGTCGGCCTGGATAACCAGTTTGCAAACCTGGATACCGCCAATCTGATCCTCTACGGCAAGGGAAATCCGCTGGATGCGCTGGATGTGATTGGCAAACTGGTGCGCGGCGTCCACGCCAAGGACGGACTCTTCCCGACCGATCCGAAGAAACTCGGCGAAGAAGTTGCCATCGGCCAGGGCAAGGCGAATTTCCCCGCCCTGATACCCCGCCTTAAGGAACTGGGGTACACGGGACCACTCACGATCGAGCGCGAGATCTCCGGGCCTAAGCAGCTTGAGGACATCAAGAAGGAAAAAGCCTACCTCGAAAAGCTAATTGGCTGAGAACAGGAGGGCACGGCCGGGATAATTCCCGCCCTGCCCTCGCTCGGCAGGCCCCCGCGCCGGCGGGGGTGGCCCATCTTAGGGACGCGGCAGAGTGTCGCGCCTTCAACCCACCCAGAACAGCAGCATCGGGCCGTGGGCTTCACGTTCCAGCATTCTTGGCAGTGGATCAGTTTGGTTCTTTGTAGCGGCGGTCTATGACCGCCGGGTTTTGATTCAACAGATTCCGGCGCTCATAGAGCGCCGCTACAGCAAACTGACCCACTACCGCATTCTTTTTGGGGTTTACGAAAGGGGGCGGGGTGAGGTAGTTTTGTAAGGGTAGGCCTCGCGAGGTCCGTGTGGGGCGCGCACTACAGCCCGATCCAAAACGTCGCAGCGGGGCCAGCCTGCACGTGACAGGTAGCCGGGCCGGTAGCTCAACGGTAGAGCACTGCCCTTTTAAGGCAGGGGTTCTGGGTTCGAATCCCAGCCGGCTCACCAACCTCCGCGCAGATCCATACCTCCCCTCACCTTGAAATTGTTGAGGCAGCCAGAATTACGCGCCAGCCTCTCGATATATCGTGAGGTGAGAGATGCCTCTCACGTAAAATGTTAACGTGAAGGATGGCTACGGGCTTCGCCCTATGCCTCCCGAGCGGTTCCGCTCGCCGCGTCCCAAACCATCTTCTTACCGGAACGGTACGAGAGGTTGACCATGTGGCCCGCCGCCGCGGCGCGGTGGCCCACCTCAGCGTTCTCGCTGCATGCTTGGCGCGAGCGGACCGAGTTCAGGAATTCCAGCAGGTGGAGCGGCGTGGAATCACCGGTTTGATCTTTGTAAGTGACCGTGCCCTCCAAATGGATCGCCGGGTTGGCCTCTTCGCGGTGATTGCCCATCCCCATGAATTCTTCCTGCAGGCTCTTCGGCCAGGAATCGATCGAATAGGAATACCCTTCGCGAGGGTTTTCCGCCGCCACGCTGAAGCTGGAACCGAGCAGGGTGAGCGAGCCTTTCGTCCCCAGGAACACCATGCCTTGTTCGGGCGTACTGGCGTTGTTGAAAGTTGAGCCCATGTTCACGTTGAATTCTTCCGGATATACGAAAAGTGCATCCAGGGTGTCAGGCGCTTCGCGGCCATCCTTACGATTGAGAATCCCGCCTGCCGCCAGGACGCTCGAGGGCATCGTCGCGTCCATGATGAAGTGTATGGAAGTGATCAGGTGAACGAACAGGTCCGTGGAAATTCCTCCGGAGTAGTCCCAATACTTGCGATAGCGGAACACGCGTTCCGGGTCATAAGCATGCTGGGGCGCATTGCCGAGCCACTCCTCCCATTTGAAGTTCACGCCATTCTTCAGGTCGGGGGGAATGGGATAGTTCCAGGCGCCGGTCGAGCTGTTGCGGTTGTAAGACGCAACGACCTTGGTCACCTTTCCGAGTTCGCCGGAGGCCACGATCTCCCGGGCCTTCTTTTGCAGCGCCGAAGAGCGCCCCTGGCTGCCCACTTGCGTGATGCGGTTGTACCGTCGCGCCGCCTCAATCATCTTCGGGCCATCCTCGATCCGGTACGTCATGGGCTTTTCGATGTACACGTCTTTGCCCGCCGCCAGCGCGTCCAAAACCATCGGCAGATGCTGGTGATCGGGCGGCGCGAGCACGACGGCATCGATGTCCTTACGCTCGAGCAAGGCTTTGTACTGCGCAAAGTTGGTATCGATTTTGCCGTCGGTACGTTCCTTGGCGCGCGTCAAATGCCCCTGATAGCAGTCGCTGACGGCCACCAGATTGGCTTGCCCGGTCTGCTTGACCGCCTCCATCAGAATGTTCCCGCGAATGCCGAATCCGATGAAACCCACGTTAACACGGTCATTGGGGCTGGCCGGAAGGGGCATGGGCGCCGCCTCCAACTGAACCCATTTCCCGTTGAGCAGCAATCCCACGCCGGCTCCTCCCACGGCGCTCCGGCGCATAAACTCACGTCTGGAAAATGAAGACATGGAATCTTTCCTCCCTAAGAATCTTCGAAAATGGCAGGGCTCCTGACTACAGGGTCTTCCTGGCGAGGTCAGGTCAACCCATAAGTCATAACCCTCCCGACGCCCTCAGGTCAACCGGAATCTTCAGGGTGCTGCCGATGCCACGTGGGATTTCACGCGAGAACCTTTTCCATTCTGGTATTCTCTAGCAGGCTAGGGAAGAACTCGTAGGTCCTGTCATTCTGAGCGAAGCGAAGAACCCCTGCATTTGTAGAATCAGGCAAATGCAGAGGTCCTTCCTTCGTTTCACTCAGGACCGCCTGCGGCTCCTCAGGATGACAGCTTTGGCGGTTTTTCCGCAGCCTGCCAGCAGGTTGTTGAAAAACGTGGTAGCGCCAACCTCTGGAGCCTGCCCTGAGCGGGGCGAACGGTCGGCACCTGCTGAGCTGAAGCTCAGCGCTACAGCACGTCATCAAGTTGGCCAGAGGCCGGGAGGACGTTTTTCACCAACCTCCCAGGCGTTGACGTTGAAGGGGTGATGGACTTATGGCAAACGAAACGAAGCCGGACGCCCAAATGCTGCAACTGGCCTATCGCAATCTCCGCTTTATGGAAAGCGCAGATGCGCGCGCCCTGCGGATTGTTTCCGAGTACTTTGACCCGCTGGCCCGCATGCGCAGAGCCGGCGTTCAGCATACGGTGGTCTTCTTCGGATCAGCGCGCATTCAGCCTCGCGATGTGGCCGTCGAGAGATTGCGAGAACTGGAACTGCGCAGCAAGGAAGGTTCCGCCCCGGCGCCTCCGGCTGAGGTCAAGCGCGCCCGCATGGACGTCCACATGTCGCGCTACTACGAAGACGCCCGCGAGCTCGCGCGACTGATCACCGAGTGGGCTGGGACACTCCACAACAGCCCTCGGTTTCTCATGGTCTGTTCGGGCGGGGGACCCGGCATTATGGAAGCCGCGAATCGCGGGGCGAGCGAGGCGGGCGGCAAATCCATCGGACTCAACATCATGCTGCCGTTGGAGCAGTCGCCCAACCCCTACATTTCCCCGGAGCTGAGCATGGTGTTCCGCTACTTCTTCATGCGTAAACTCTGGTTTGCGCAGCCCGCCCAGGCGCTGATTGTCTTTCCCGGTGGCTTTGGAACGATGGACGAGATGTGGGAGTTCCTCACCCTGATCCAGACGCACAAGATTGGACATCAAGTAACCATCCTCCTTTACGGCTCGAAATTCTGGAAGCGCGCCATCAACTTCGGCTGGCTGCTCGAAACCGGAACTATCGCCAAAGACGATTTGAAACTGATCCGCTTTGCCGATTCTCCCCCGCAGGCCCTCGGGATATTGAAGGAGGAGATCGGACGTCGCATTGCCGTGCGCGGCGTCCTCAGACATCCGTTCGTGTAGCAGGCTGCTGAAGAAGGTCACCTGTCATGCTGAGCGCAGCGAAGCATCTCGCCTTGGTTCGGCCCTTTCACGCAAGAACGCAGAGCGAGATCCTTCGCGAAGTTTACCCTGAGCCGGCAGGGCGAGATTCTTCGCTTCGCTCAGAATGACAGCGAAGGGCTCAGGATGACAGCGAAGGACTCAGGATGACAGCAGCGCGAGGTTTTTTTAGCAGCCTGGCAGATGGCGGTACGTCAACATTTCGATAGCGGGCGCGACGGGCTCCCGCGATTGGTCTTTGGAGGCTCTTATGCAATTCCTCAACGAAAGCATGCTGGAACTCATTATCCAGACTTCCACAAACCTTCCCCCGGACGTGCGCCAAGCTATGGGGTGGGCGCTGCGCACGGAGAATCCTCGTTCGCAGTCGGGGCAAGCGCTGGCCATCATCGGCGAGAACATCGACATGGCGCAGCAGGACACCGGCGCCATTTGTCAGGACACGGGCATGCTCACCTTCGAGATCAAGACGCCCATCGGGGTCAACCAGATGGCGCTGCAAAAGCAAACCCTCGAAGCCGTCGCCGAAGCCACGAAGCGCGGCAAGCTGCGGCCCAATTCCGTGGACTCGATCACCGGCAAGAACAGCGGCAACAATCTGGGACCCGGCACGCCGATCTTCCATTTCGAGCAGTGGGAGAAGCCGGAAGTGGAGGTGCGTCTCATCCTCAAGGGCGGCGGTTGCGAGAATAAGAATATCCAGTATTCCCTGCCCTGCGAGCTCGAGCATTTGGGCCGCGCCGACCGGGATCTGGCGGGCGTCAAGAAATGCCTGCTCCACGCCGTATGGCAGGCGCAGGGCCAGGGTTGTGCCCCTGGCGCCATCGGGATATGCGTGGGCAGCGACCGCGCCGGCGGTTATCACCTCGCCAAGCTGCAACTCTTCCGCTCGCTTGACGATACAAACCCCGATCCGGTTTTGGCCAAACTCGAGCAAGAGGTCATGGAGCAAGCCAATAAGCTGGGCGTAGGGGCCATGGGCTTCGGCGGAGCAAGCTCCCTCATCGGGTGCAAGATCACCGCCGCGAACCGGCTTCCGGCCAGCTTCTTCGTCAGCGTGGCCTACGACTGCTGGGCCTTCCGCCGGTTGGGAATCTTGCTGGACGCCGAATCGGGCGCCATCACCCGGTGGCTGTATCGTGACCCCGCGCGGCCCGTCGAACAACTGATCAGCGCGGGAACGGGTTTCCAGCTAACGGGTCACGAGGTGCGGCTCGAGCCGCCGCTCAGCGAGGAAAAAGTGCGCGCCCTGAAGGTCGGCGACGTCGTTCTGATCAACGGCCCTATGGTCACCGGCCGCGACGCCGCGCATAACTACCTGCTGCACAACGATTCGCCCTACGACCTGCACGGAGGGATCCTTTATCACTGCGGCCCGGTGATGCTAAAGGAGAATAACCAGTGGCGAACTGTGGCCGCCGGCCCCACCACCAGCATCCGTGAGGAACCCTACGAAGCCGACATCATTCGCCGTTTGGGATTGCGGGCGGTGATGGGGAAAGGCGGGATGGGAAAGCAGACTCTCGCCGCACTGAAGGAATGTGGGGCGGTGTACCTGCACGCCATCGGCGGGGCCGCGCAGTTCTACGCACGCTGCCTGCCCAAGGTTCAGGGCGTCTATCTGCTCGAGGAACTCGGCGTCCCCGAAGCCATGTGGGTCTTCGAGGCACGCAACTTCCCCGCCATAGTGACCATGGACGCGCACGGCAATTCGCTGCACGCCGAAGTCGCGGCCACCACCGGAACCGAACTCGAGAAGATCGGCGCAGGCCTCTGAGCAGAGCAAGCAGGCGTAACGCAGGGCCTGCGGTCCGGCCCTGCGGTTTTTCGAGCGGCGCGGGCTCTTGGCGCGCGCCCCGGCACTCGTAGAGCGCGTAGCGCGGCGGCTGACGTAGTAGTTTCAGCCCTCGCCCCTCGCGGGAGAGGGTGGCCCGCCGCCGGCGTTTTCACCAGCCGGGGCGGGCGGGGGGCCCCGAGCGCCGGGGGTGAGGGGGGTCGGGTCGCACACATCCCGACAAAAACCGTCGGGACATATGCGCCACCCGCGAAACGAGAATACCAAGATGGCGAAAAGATCCTTCCCATTGTCCAAGGTGTATGGCCTGCTGGAGCCGGGGCCGGTGGTGATGGTGACCACCGCCCGCCAGGGGCAGACAAACATCATGACCATGTCGTGGCACACCATGATGGATTTCGAGCCGCCGATCGTGGGTTGCGTGATCAGCAACCGGAACTATACATTCGACATCTTGAAGACGACCAAGGAATGCGTGATCAACATCCCCACCGTGGAACTGTCGGAAAAGGTGGTGGGCTGCGGGAACACCTCCGGGAGCAAACTCGATAAGTTCAAAGCCTTTCGCCTCACACCTGTGGCCGCCTCCTGCGTCAAGCCACCGCTTATCGACGAGTGCTATGCCAATCTTGAATGCAAGGTCGTCGATGCGAGGATGACGGCCCCATACTGCTTCTTTATTCTTGAGGTGCTCAAAGCGTGGATCGACCCCTCCAGGAAAGACCCGCGGACGATTCACCATCGCGGGAGAGGTTCTTTCATGGTGGCCGGCGAGACGATCAAGTTGCCTTCCAAAATGAAATAGCACGTGTAACGGTAGAGCGAGCGCGGACCTGTTCTGAAGGTAGGCGCGGGTGGCGCATAGATGCCTTGTCATGTATGCGCTCCGGCAACACGCGCAACATCTCTGCCCACGAGTCCTCACCCCGGTTTGTGCTGGCTTCTCAAAGGTTGCCGACATAAAGGGCAATGTCGGCGCTACCCGCGTAAGAATTCTACCGTAACAGCGTAATGGGATGAAGTTGAAGTGTTGAACTCAGACTTGAAATCAGAAACCTGACGATCATCTTGGTACACGATTGGAAGGTATGTGAAGCTCGGCCCGTGGCTACCATCGAGAGTATCCATAATGCCGCCGACATAGCTCAGAAGTTGCTTCCCTTTCTCGAAGGCCGGAGCGTACATTATTGAATCCATGGACACGGGGCCATCGGTCCATTTCCGTCCGTCCATGATCTCGATTGCAGCTTCGCGGAGCTTTAGGAATCGAATGTGGTGAGGATGTCGGGGGTTTCTTATTGATGCTCCTATCTGCTTGTAGGGAGGTAATCCCAAGACCTCGATAAGAATTCTTTGCCCTGGGCTGGGTGAGAGTTTCGTTGGTAAAGGGCCTGGGTATGGCACAAGTTTGAGCACTCGTAGCTTGTACCACACCAGATAGCGATTGTGCAATTTGGTAAGGGCGAACAAAAAGCGATGAATTTCCGCGGGTGGCGCATACGTGCCGCTTTCTGGCATGTATGCGACCACAGCGATTTCAAGGGGCCGCATACATTTCATAGTGCGGAACGTATGCGCCACCCGCGAAGGGACGGGTTATGACCGTGGGCTCGTCCCAGCGATCCATTTCCACGATCGACGCATCCTGCCGGAAATGGAAACTCCAACTCGACCACGGCCAGCCGCCCGGTTGTCTCACGCAGCCGCGCTTAACCGGATTATTGCGCAGGTAGTTCAGCTTTTCCAGCCGCTACAACCTAACCCCCTCACCCGGCCTCTCCGATGCCGGGAGTCCGATGGACTCCATCGGAGTCCAGAGATCGGACCTACGTCGGCCACCCTCTCCCGCAGGGGGCGAGGGCTGGCTCGCGCAGAGCGCGAGCTCTGCATTGCAATACCGTAGTTTCTTGTTATCTTGGCAAGGATTTTTGAACATACGGCTTTTCACTTTTGCCATTTGCCCTTTGCCTTTTGATTTTCTTTTGTGGCTCCCCCGCACTACACACCCGACTTTGCGTTTTGCGCTTGGCGTTTTGACTTTCATTTGCGGCTCCGCCGCCCTGTGCTACCTTGCTCCAGAATCGGTGGCGTATTTGCTGTAGCGCGGCTCTGCTTGTCCCGGTAGTCTGTGTCGGGATGAGCCGCGACGTTGCCGCAAGTTACGACGCACCACTCTCGCGCGCCGACTCGTGCTTCAGGAACGTGCCCTGTTCAAGTTCCCTGAAGGCCTGCCGGAGTTGTTCCTGCGTGTTCATCACGATGGGGCCGTACCACGCGACGGGTTCCTCCAACGGTTTTCCCGAGACCAGGAGGAAGCGGATACCCTTGTCCCCGGCCTGGACCTTAAGTTCATCGCCACGGTCAAAGAGGACGAGTGAGCGGTTGTCCGCCTCCGCCGGTGGGGCCGTGTCAGCCCATCCGACGCTTTCGGTCGGCACCGCAAGGGGGCCGGACGCGTTGCAGAACTTCCCCGCCCCCGCGAAAACGTAGGCGAAAGCGTGGCGAGTCGTCTCGACCGGCAGCGTCTTGCTGCGGCCGGGAGGCACGGATACATCGAGGTAAATCGGGTCGGCTGCGATCCCGTCTACGGGGCCACGCTTTCCCCCAAAGCTTCCGCAGACGACGCGAATCCGGGCGCCGTCGTCATCCGTCACCACGGGGATTTCGACCGCCTTTACCTCCTGGTAACGCGGCGCGGTCATCTTGAGAGACGACGGAAGGTTCGCCCACAACTGGAAGCCATGCATGCGGCCTTTGGGATCGCCCTTCGGCATCTCTTGGTGGATGATGCCGCTGCCCGCCGTCATCCACTGAACATCGCCGGCGGCAATGGTGCCGTGGTTGCCCATGCTGTCGCCGTGCTCGACGGTTCCCGCCAGGACGTACGTGATCGTCTCAATCCCGCGGTGGGGATGCCACGGAAAACCCGCGAGGTAATCCTCCGGAACTTCGTTGCGGAAGTCGTCAAGAAGGAGGAAGGGATCGAAGTCGGAGGTGTTGCCGAAACCAAAGGCGCGACGCAAATGCACGCCTGCGCCTTCAAGGGTGGGTTTGGATTTACTGAGCTGCTTGACGGGTCGAAGGGACATATTTACCTCCTGAAGGGCAGTCTACCCTTTTGGGGGTTTTGCTGCAACACCGCTGCGCCCCCCTCCGTCGCTCTCCTCGCGAGCCCTGTAACCCGGAAGCTCCTCGATGTGGGCCTTGGTATCGCGCCGGGATGAATTGGCTTCCTGACCCAGGCCAACGCCCGGGGCTGGAATGGATCGCCCTCTTCGGGGCTCAACAGCGCCGCCCAATGCGCGTTGCGGTGCGAGTACCGCCCACCACGGCAGGACGGACCACGAGCCTTGCGCTACTTCCAACCAAAATGCCCGATAACTTGCGGCATAGCTTCACCTTGCACCCTGGAATGGTGAGATTCTGCGGGATGTCAGAATTTTTTGCCTACGGGTAGGCACCGAATCGAGCCCCCCCCTTTACAAGCCCCTCGCGATTGTGCCTAACATAGAGGGGTGGGCCTACGCGCAGTGATGGGAAATCGCCGCCCAATCGGCTCGTGGGCAGGAAGAACCGCGGATCTCGAAACCAGATCCGCGCTAAGATTGCTTGCTGCTCATGAGGATGAAACGGCACGAGCTTCAGATGGAAGCGTTCCAAGAGGCCGCAGTTTGCCACGCAGTGGGCAGTGGCCAGTAGGCCGAAACCTGAACGCTGGCTGCTGAACGCGTTTTTGATCGAGGCCGCGGTTTTCCATGATGTACTAGAAACAAAATGGGTTAGCAATGGATAGCGAAAATCTTGTGAAAATCTATATACCTGAAATTAAAAGAGTTAGTTCATTCTTTGGTGGCCAAGGTCACGAAAAAAGGGGGCCCCAAAATGCGGGTAAGTTCCATTATGTTGTTGAAAACAAATGGTGAAAAAATGTCAGTTCTCAGGCTTTCCATGATGTTGTTGAAACAAATAGAGTTATAGTCTTCTTTCCATGATGTTGATGAAAAGAAAGGGAGTTACCTAAAATAGAAGTGACAAGTGACGAGTGGCGAGTGACAAGAAAAGGCAAAACCCAAGGGCGGAAAGGCGTGCAGGGCGAGATCCTTCGCAAGGCTCAGGATGACAGCGCAGCGGGCGGGGACGACGGCCAATCCCCGGCGTGACACACTGCAAAAGCAGTGACGAGTGAGCAGTGACGAGTGACAAGAAAGCGGCAATGCCCAAGGGCGGAAAGGCAGGCAAAGCCGACGCCCAAACCCCGGCGTGACACACTACCCCGTATCAGTTATCGGTGGTTTAGACACGATGGATGAAGGGAATTGCATGGAAGAGCCACCCGTGACGAGCAGCACGCCCCCTCACCCGGCTTGCTCCGCTCGCCACCCTCTCCCGCCACGGCGGGTCTGCGACCCCTCGGCGAGGGCTGAGGACTTCGAGAGCGCGCGACCCGTAACGATTGGGAACAACAGGTGGTCGGCGCGAGAAAAGGACGGGGCTGAGGGTAGGTGGAGTCTGGGGAGTGGCAGTATGCTGAATGACATGGGGAGTGGTCAACGGGCGGCGACGCAAGAAGTCGGATTTCCGGCACACCAGGAAGTTGCACCATCCGATCGGGGTGTGTTCGTCCCACCTTGGCGACGATCAGCCGACTGCTCCCGCGAGGGGAGAGGGCTGGGGGATTCGAGAGATTGCCACGCCTCGGAGAGGGCTGAGGGAGCTGCGAAAAACAGTGAACGATGGCTAGGCGGAAAAACAGGCGACCGGTGCGAGAAAGAGCCGGGGAACCGGCTGGGAGGAATCCGTCGTCCCGGCGGCGCTCAGTGGACCGATCAGCCGACCACCCGATGGCCGGGCCGCCCGCTCACCCGGTGGCGCGGCCACTCGATCACCCGATCCCCCCTGCGCCCGTGACACACTTCCCCATATCGGTAATCGGCAGAGCTAGGCAGGATCATGAACCAGCTTACGGGGTCCGCAGATCGTCAATCTCCCGATGACACGATTCCAGGAGCAGTGACCAGTGCTTCGCCGCGGCGGGACCAGCATGAATACAACGGCCGCGATCATCCCCCCCGCGTGACACACTTCCCCGTATCGGTTATCGGCAGTGTCAGGTGAGAAGGTGAATCAAGTTGCTGACTTCGAAAATCACAAATCGCAATTCACAAACAGTGCTGTCCCATCATAAGTTGAACAGATCCAACTGGATGCGGGGATCTGGTTCTGGAACTTGGTTGTTGTATTGAGAAAGGGCCAATGAAATCGGGGTTTTTTCGAAAATCGTGATACTGAGAATTTGCAGGATTTTGTACAGGCTCAGGTCCAACTGGAGTTGCTTTTTCAAGATGGCAACCAGCACGTACACAGTGATGGCGATCCAGACCTGGGTCTTGACAGCGTTCTCCGTGGTGCCATAGAAAGCCCGGATATGCAGATGTTGTTTGATCCAGCGAAAGAACAGTTCGACTTGCCAGCGGGCGCGGTACAGTTCGGCGATGGTCAGCGCCGCGAGGTGAAAGTTGTTGGTGAGAAAGATCAGGCGCAAGTCTTTCTGGGCGTCGAAGTAGTGAATGCGTCGCAGGGGATCGGGATACCGACGCGAGCTCTGCGGTCCGATGAGGCGAATGCTTTGATCGGAACGCAATCCCGTCGAGCGGTCGACCCAGCGCCACGAGCAGCGACGGTAGCGCGTGTTCCGCTCGGCGCGCGTGACGAAGAAAGCGCAAGCTTGCTGGAGTCCATGCAGACGCCGGTAGTCCACGTAGCCGCGATCGAGCAAATAAAATGCCCCCGCCTCGGGCAGCAGTTGGTCGAGCAGCTTCATATCGTTCACCTGCCCGCCGGTCACATAAACAGCGGTCGGGATGTTGCCGCGCAGATCGAGCAAGGTGTGGAGCTTCACCGCACTCTTGTGCCGACGAAACTGCGCCCAGGGGAAAAGCGACAAGCACAAATCGATGGTGGTGGAATCGAAGGCGTAGACCGTCTCGTCCAATTCCACCCCGAACGGTTCGTGCTGATAGAGGGCGCGTGCCCGCGCGATCAGTATGCGCGCGAAGTCGGCATAGATACGCCAGTCGCGCTGCTGGTTGGCGTGCGCCAAGGTGTTGCGCGAGATGCGGCCACGGAAGCCCAGGTGATAAAGCTTGGGCTGATGCGCTCGCAAGCAGGTCTCGATGTCGCGCAGACTCTCGCGATAAGTGAGTTGCGCAAAGGCCAAACACAGGAATTGATCGAGACAGGAGAAACTCTGCACTTTGTAATCGCCGTTGTAGCGATCCACACAACGGCGGAATTCGCTGAGCGGAAGCAGGTCCAGCAGTTGAGAAAAAATCGTCCGGCCAGTGTTCATGAGCCCTTCCTCTTCGTCTTTCGGAAGCGCTCAAGACTACAACGCAATTCAAATCGATTTCGCTCATTCTCCTGTCCAACTCTCAAACTCACATGCACTTACACGGAAACTCAAACTCAACATTGGGACAGCACTGATTCACAAATCGCAAATCACTCAGTCACCCGATCATCCGATCACCCGGTCACCCGATCTCATCACCCATTCTCCCGACTGCCCGACTCGCCCGTGACACACTCCCCCGTATCGGTTATCGGCGAAGGCAGGCCGGTTCATGAAGGTCTTTCCGGTCCCCAGGAATCTGTCGCTGAGAGTCCCGCCGCGGCGGGGGGATCATCCCTTCGGCGACCACGGCGTCAGCCGGGGAATCCAGCGCGGCACGGCGTGGCAGTATTCCTGGTAGGAAGCTCCGAACTTCTTTCTCAGGGTAGGTTCTTCGTAGGCCAACACAAATACATGGAAGCCGATCCCGAACAGGAGCGCATAGAGCAGAAGGCTTGGGGAACTGAAAAGCAGCGCCTCGCTCAAGAGTACAAGATCAATTCCCACGTACATGGGGTTTCGCACGAAGCGGTAAAGCCCGCTCACCACGAGGGATTTCGGCGGATCGATAGGGGCCGGGGTTCCCTGCCCCACGACCGCGAAGTCCCATCCACACGCCAGGAGGATAAGTGCACCCAACCCGCAGGGCGGGAGCGCCAGCCAGTTCAGCCAGCCCGCCGGCCGGGGTACGTCCTTCGCCAGCAGCAGATAAGGAAGCAACAGGAGTACGGTTCCCGGCACGAGGATGCCAAACAAGAGGGTTTTGACAATCGGTCCAACAGAACGGGAAGACACAGGGCACCTCCGAAAAAGCGCAAGCCTTCACTGCGCAGGGAGCGAGGCGGGCCTCTGCTCCGCGAGCATCGGCTTGGGGGGACGCTCTGCGGTCGGGGCGAGCACGGCTTGAAAGCTGGAATTGATGTCGATGGGGACAGGGGTGATGTCCGTGATCCGCTTGTCGCGCACCGTCACCTTCAACATGAGACCGCGATGGGTGCCATCTTTCTTCTGGTCGAAAACGAAGTTCCCGAGGCTGTAGGCAATCCAACGCTCGTGGTACGGTTCAAGCGGCTGCACCACGTGCGGATGGCTGCCCACAATCAGGTCGGCGCCCGCATCGATCATGCGGTGCGCCAATTCCACCTGGTCGCGCGTCGGCTTCTGCGCGTACTCCACGCCCCAATGCGGGCACACAATCACCAAGTCCGCCAGGGGCCGCGCGAAGCGGATGTCGGCCAACACCTGGGCGGGCTCAAGCCAGGCTACACCCGGCCGATCCACTTCTGCCGTCGCTTCTTTGGGTTCAATCTCCACGTAACCGAGGAACGCGATGTGCAGGCCACCGACATTGATCAGCACGGGGTAGTGTGCCGCCAGAATGTTCTGACCCGCTCCCACAGAACGAATGCCTGCCGCACGCAACCGCTCCAGGCTATCCACGAGCGCTTCCGGACCCCAGTCGTAGGCGTGATTGTTGGCCAGCGAGACGATGTCGAAACCCGCAGCCTTAAGCCCCGCGAGCGCCAGGGGATCGGCGCGAAAAGAATAGAGGTGGTGCAGATTGCGGCCTTGGTCAGAGATCGGGCACTCCAGGTTGCAGAATCGCAGGTCGGCGTTACGGAGCATTTCGGCGATCTCCTCGAAGGGCAGCGTCCAGTCGTCCTGGGATTCCATGCGCGCACCCACCCCGCGCGAGAGCATGACGTCGCCCGCGAAGAGCAGGGTGTGGTCGCGCTTCTCCGGCGCCCCCGGTGGTGGCGATGCGGGCTCAGAGGGAATTGCCTGCCGCGGCGAGAAGTCCTGCGGGGGTGTGAGCAGGCCCAGCACACACCAGCCCCACACCGCCATTAAGGCGAAGAAACCCATGCGCAACCAGCGATTCAAATCATCCATCCGCAGGTCCGAACCCATTTATGCGGAGCCGTGGTTCCGCTTGCCGCGGCTCACCCTATTTCAGATTGTCCGAAATCAGAAACTCCACCAGCACCAAGTCATGCCACTCCCCGCCCAGTTTGCCGTGCTTCTCGTGCACGCCCACTTCCTTCCAGCCGGTCAACTGGCAGAGCTTCCGCGCGCCCTCGTTAACGGCCATGATACGCCCCACAATCTTGTGGAAGCCCTTCTCGCGGGCGGTGTCCTGCATGGCCTTCATCAGCTCTTGCGCCACGCCGTGGCCGCGCAGGCTGCGCTCAATGTAAATGGAGAGCTCCGCGATGCCGTCGTAACAGTGCCGCGGGCTGTAGGGGTAGAGCGCGGACCACCCCATCAGCGTGTGTTTGACCTCCGCAACTAACACCGGGTACCTATCGGGCCGCGCAGCAAGCCAAAGATAACGCTCCTCGGGTGTCACATAGGAGTTTTCGAAGGTGGCCGCACGGTCCTGTACACCCTGGTTATAGATGCGGGCAATTTCTTTGGCGTCGTCAATTCGCGCCGCACGAATCTTCAGAGGACCGCTCCACTCCGTCATGAGACCCGCCTTGGATGAAGATGACCCAGTGGACGATTCTAACCCGACGGCGACCCCAACGCAATTGACAGATGCATCATGACGACGGGGTCAACCTCCGTGCGGTTGCGCGGCAGAGTGCGTCAGCCTCGCCCATACCGTCAAGCGGCGGCGCCGGCAGGCAGGGGTGCAATTCAGAATCGCGAATTTTCGCCAAGCAACAATCAAGATTTGAGACCACCCCGCCGCCTCCGGCGCCACCCCTCCTAAACCTAGGAGGGGATTCCTTTTCCCGGCCGGGCAAGACTCCCCTCCTAGTTCAGGAGGGGTGCCCGAAGGGCGGGGTGGTCGCTTATGATATCGAAAATGCTCCACTGCCGAAGAGGTGAAAATGAGGCGAAGAGCTTGACAATCGATCCGCGCCAAGGTAATCTTAAGGCGAAGAAAAGGCGAATAATATGCAAAAGCCCCCCGCTGGCAAAATCCTTGTGGGCCCTGCGGGTTGGTCCTATGCCGACTGGGAAGGCATCGTCTATCCCCGTAGCAAACCGCGCGGTTTCCACGAAGCCGCCTACTTGGCGCAGTATTTCGACACCATCGAAATCAACACCTCCTTCTACAATCCCCCGCACGTGGAAGTAGTCCAGTCCTGGGTGGAAAGGGTCCAGCACAACCCATCGTTCAGGTTCACGGTCAAGCTCTGGAAGCGTTTTACACACGAACGCAACGCCAATCTCCAAGATGAGAAGGCCTTCAAGAAAGGACTGGAGCCGCTACTGGCCTCCGGCCGGCTGGGCGCGCTGCTCCTGCAGTTCCCGTGGTCGTTCAAGAACACGCGGGAGAATCATGAATACTTGAGTGGGCTTTTCATGCAGTTCATGGAATACCCGCTGGTGGTCGAGGTGCGGCACAGCTCCTGGAACCAGGCGCGGGTTCTGGAGTGGCTGCGTGGACTGGGCGTGGGCTTTTGCAACATCGACCAGCCGATCATCGGCAACTCCCTCGGGCCAAGCGACCACGCGACCACGCCGGTCGGCTATGTGCGCCTGCACGGGCGCAACTACGAACACTGGTTCACGTCCAACGATCATCCCGAAGAACGCTACAACTACCTCTACAGTCTGGAGGAGCTCAAGCCCTGGGCCGAACGTATTGCCCATATCGCGCACAGCGCCGACATCACCTTCGTCATCACGAATAATCACTTTCAGGGAAAAGCCGTCGCCAACGCCTTCCAACTCATCAGCATCCTCCGCGGACAGCCTGTACGCGTGCCCGAAAACATGCGCGAGCGCTACCCGGAACTTGCCGGCATTGCCCTGCCGGGGACGGAGCCCTCAGAACCCCACCAGGGCGACCTCCTCTTCGACGCGAATCCTGTCGAGAAGAATAATTGACAGTTCCAAAGTGCCACTGCTAGCATGAGAGGGTTTGACGTCGTCGCCGGGAACCTGCTGAAGAGGCCAGCCACGCCAGAACTTGCCAGGCAAAGCAGCAGCCCGCAGGCCTGTGCCCCGATGAAGAGAACACCAGCCGCGTCCCCGTCGTCTAGCCCGGCCTAGGACACCGCCCTTTCACGGCGGTAACACGGGTTCAAATCCCGTCGGGGACGCCAACCCTTTCATTGAGTTACAGGCTTTACCTCTTGCAGCGCCAGTGTCCCGGTGACGAATGGGTGACTAACAAGCGCCTTTTCGCCTTCCTGAGTGACAGAAAGTACCGAATCAAGGCCGTTGACCGCTTGCTTCACCTGGGCGCTGGCAATCCGCGCATACCGCTTCGTCATCCTCAAATCCCGGTGGCCTAACTGGCTGGCAATCACGTCCAGGGCGGTTCCCCCTTGGCGAAGCCAGGTTGCAAAGGTGTGCCGACAATCGTGCAGGCGAATATCGGAGATGCCAAGGTCTTCACAGACGCGGTGAAAGGCCATGCTCACCGCTTCCGGTGTAACGTCGGGGAAGAGCCGGTCCTCTGGCCCGCCCTGGGGAATCGACGCCATCACTTTCTGTGCGAACACGTTGAGGTGCACTTCCTTGGGCTCGTCATTCTTCGATGTGGGGAGCAAGATTCGGCTTCCGTCTACGTACTTCCATCGGCACTCTACCAATTCCGAGCGACGCATTCCCGTAGCTGTCAGCAAGGCGAAGATCGGCCGCATCTTCTCGGGAGAGGCCGCCAGCATACGGCGGAATTGCTCAGGTGTGAGGTGCTGTGTCCGTTCGTCGCGAAACTTTGGGGCCATCACGTCAAGGCAGGGATTCGAGAAACGTGCCAAGAGCTTCCACTCCCCGCATACCAGCCGGAAGAGGTGCTTGAGGGTGTTCAATTCCTTCCGCACGCTCGATTTGCTCACCTTGCCGAGCCGCGCCGTCACGTAGTCTGAGACCTGGGAAGAGGTGACATCCGCCAGCCGCCCCGTGAAGAGTTCCTTCAGGTGAACCACGATACTTTCTTCCCGTTCGTAACTCTTCGGGGTGAGCCTCGGTTTCTGGTACGCAAGAAACTTGTCGGCCACGTCTGCGAAGCTGTCCCGGCACGCCAGCACTTCGCCGGGCTTCAACTTGGCTTGCTCTCTGACGGTGCCCCGCTCTTCGTCAAGGCAGATGCGGGCTTCCTCGTGATTGTTCGCGCCGAGGGCGGGCTTACGCTGGCGATTCCCGCTGGCGTCCACGAAGCTAACCCACCACGCGCCGCGGTCCTTCCTCCAGTATGTACCGTCTCGCTTACGTTGCTTTGGCATGTTTCCCCCTTCTCTTGCGTGATTTTTTCGGCTGCTTCTCCTGCCGTTCACGAAAGCGCCGCACGTTCTCTCTGACAGCGCAAGTCTGGCCACAAAACTTCTGCCCCTTGCGGGAAGCCAAGAAATACGGCGCGGGACAATCGGGACTGGCGCACTTCTGGGCGCGTCCCGCAAGCCAATCACGCAGGAACATTAACCGCGTAAGAGTCCACAAATCTTCAACGATGATATCTACGCCGGTGGGCAGGACGCCGAGACGTGCATTGAGATCAACGAGCATTTGCTCAAGTGCGTTCCTATTTCCAGTCCACGCTTGCCGCAGGTAGTCCCGGAATCTTCCCGTGTCTCCGGTAGAAACCAATCCTGTGAGCGTGTGCGTCGAAATAACACCATAGCGGCGGGTGAATGCGGAGAGCGCCCCCACATCATCGGGCCGCAGATTGGCGAGCGCCGCGTGTGGCGGCTCTTTCCACTTCCGAAAATCAAACTGTTCATCCGTCGTCGCGCCTTCATCGAGCATGATTCTCCCGTCTTGTACCTCTACTTGTGCGGGCGGCTTCCTGTAATAGCGAATCGTGCCTGTCATTGCGTAATGGCTTTGCATACATTGACTATTACACAGAAACACGGTAACGTCAAGATGTTTTTAGGATATTACGGATAAGGAGTGACTATGGAGCAAGCGAAGCAGGTAAGCGAAAAAGAACTCTACAGCATCCGGGAACTCTGCCAGAAGACAGGCAAGTGCTACCGGACCATTCACCGGGCGATCAAGGACGGCAAGATCAAAGATATTCGCTTGGGCGGCTCTGTGATGATCCCGCGGCGCGAAGTCGAGCGCATCCTGGCACACGGGTTTTGAGAGGGGGTGTGGAATGCGCGGTACTCAAAGCGAATGGGAGCCCGGACAGTTGCGGGACTTCCGGGGGGAGTTTCAGGCGAACCCGGCACTTTGCGAGCGCGCCTTGGCGGTTCTGGGAGAGCCCGAGCCCGAGCGCGTCATCATTCGCACGGACGCGGAGAGCGTTGACCTGGCGCTGGCGAGGGCTCTGGCCTTGGCCGTGAACGGCGCAGTGTGCAGAGTGGAGTTGACACATGATGGCGGAAAGTTTTCTTGAGTTTCGAGACAGGCGCGAGGTGACGCCAGGTATACCACGTTCCCCGGCGAAATCCGGCGCGGACGGTGAACCAATCGGGGGACAGTGGCCCGATCCGCCAGCAGAAGAAGCTTATTACGGGCTGGCGGGCGAAGTGGTGCGGACCATTGAACCTCACACAGAGGCGTCACCCGTGGCCCTTCTGATTCAAACGCTTCTTTGCTTTGGAAACGTCATCGGGCGGACGGCGTATTTCGTGGCGGAAGCGAGCAAGCATTTTATGAACATCTTTGCGGTACTGGTCGGTGTTACCTCTGCCGGGCGCAAGGGGTCAAGTTGGGCGCAAGTCTTGCGTCTCTTTCGCATGGTAGACCCTGAGTGGGCAGAGCTGTTGATTCAGTTCGGACTTTCGAGCGGTGAGGGTTTGATCTGGGCAGTGCGCGACCCTATCACGAAGCATGAAGCGATCCGGGGGAAGGATGGCCGAGTGGGGGAATATCAGGACGTGGAAATAGACCCCGGCATTTCTGACAAGAGGCTGTTGGTTTTTGAGAGTGAATTTGCGTCGCCCTTGCGGATGATGGCACGAGAGGGGAACACGTTGTCGGTGGTAATTCGTCAGGCATGGGACACCGGCGACCTCCGCACCATGACCAAGAATTCCCCCGCCAGAGCGACGGGTGCTCTCGTTTCTATTGTGGGGCACGTAACGCGGGATGAACTTCGCCGGGAGTTGAGCACGACGGACATGGGGAATGGCTTCGCCAATCGGGTTCTGTGGGTGTGTACCACGCGCTCAAAGGAATTGCCAGAAGGCGGCAACCTTGGTGACACTGAGCTTTCCCCTCTTGCGGAAAGACTCCGGGATGCCGTGGCATTCGCCCGGACAGTTGGCGAGATGAAACGCGATTCCGCCATCAAGGAAATTTGGGCGAGAACGTACCACGAACTGACGGCGGGCAGGCCGGGTTTACTCGGGGCCGTCACCTCGCGGGCCGACCCGCAGACTATGCGGCTGGCTTGCCTCTACGCACTGCTGGACAAGTCCTCCGAGGTGCGTGAGAAGCATCTATTTGCGGCTGTTGCTCTGTGGGAGTATTGCCTAGCCTCAGCGCGGTTCATTTTTGGGGATGCCTTGGGCGACCCTACGACCGATGCCATCTTGCAAGGCCTACGGGATGCGCCGGACGGCCTCGACCGGACGGCAATTTCTTCCCTTTTTGGACGGCACAAGAACGGCGAGGAGATTTCCAGGGCGCTTACAGTCCTGCGGGAGCACGGTCTTGCCGTAGTAAATCGGGCATCACAGGATGCACCCGGCAGGCCGCGTGAGATTTGGTTCGCCGTGGGTAACAGTGCGAAAAAAGAGAAATAAGCGAAGAAACCCATGCTGACCGGAGAGTTGTTTCGCTTTTTTCGCTTATTTCGCACCTTGTAACTAATCGGTGAAGTCATGGGCAGATTGCTGGATGTCGCAAAGGCGGCTTTGGTGGACATGGTAGCGCCGTCCGGTGGAGGGCGGGAGTCGGAGCCAATGACCCCGATTGTCGCACCCGCACCCGAGCGGAAGGCCGGAAGCCAGTCTCCCCGCCCGAATGCGGAGCGGGAGTTTGCACAACCTCTCGACGTGGCAGTTGAGCCCGTGGGCGATCCACTACCTGGCATAAAGCTTCCCACCCGGCGGTGCCGGGCGTGTAACTCCTGGCTTTACTGGGTGAGCGTGTATGGTGCGGTTGTTTGCGTAACCTGTCACCCGCCAGCAAACCGGGAGCTGGTGAAAACCTGGCACTGGCTGCCCGAAGGTGAGACAAGGAAAGTGCAATGAGCGCCACGCCCCAACCTTTCGCGCTTACCGACCTGCTTGCGCGAGCCGGAGCGCGTATCCGAGGGCGCAGGGCGGACTGCCCAAAGTGCAAGCGCCAGCGGACAGTGAGCTTTGATGAATCACGCGGCGTCTATCACTGCCACGGCGTGGGGTGCGATTTCTCGGGCGGCGCGTCAAAATTGGCCCGTGAGCAAGGTCTCATAACGCGGTTGACGGCAGCGGAGTATCGCGAAGTTTGCCAAGAGCGCGAGCGGGCAGACCAAGCGGCGCGAGCGCTTTATGTGCGAGTGAAAGCGCGCCGGTTTGAGCTTTTGGGCGAGTTGCACACCTTGAACCGCCTCGAAGTGCGGGCGCATGAAGCTGAACCGGACAACCCGGCAACGTGGGACGCGCTGGCGAGAGTGTACGCCGAGCCGCCCACCGTACTGGTAGAGTTGGCGATCCTCGAAAATGGCGGAGCGGCAGACTTGGTTCGGTTCCTGAGTGCGGACAATGCGACGCGGGGGCGAGTGATGGCCGTTGTGACTGAGCGCGGCGGGTTGTACAATTCAGACGGAAGGTTTGTTGAGGTTTGACGATGCCAAGAACCTGCCTTGCTTGCTCAAGCCCGAACCGGAAGGCGATTGACGCCGCCCTTGCATCCGGCGAGGCGTTACGGAGCATAGCGAAGCGCGTTTCGATATCCGACACTGCCCTCTTCCGGCACAAGGCCCACGTTGCCGGAGCCATCGTCAAGGCCAGCGAGCGGCGGGAAGAGTCTATCGGTGAGTCGATTCTGGCCCGGCTGGAAAAACTCTACCAGCGGGGTGAAAGGATTCTGGATGACGCCGAACGGAGTGGGGATGGCAGACTGGCCTTGCAAGCCATCCGCGAAACCCGAGAAGTCTTGGCTGGTGTCTTTGCGCTTGCGAACAAGGCGGCGGCGAGCGGCAACGGCCTTGCGCAATTCACCAGCGACGACCTCAAAGCCGAGCTTTCACGTCGCGGGGAGCAACTAGAAATCATTTTGACGACCGTGAATATCGGTTCGCAGACGCCCCGAGCCACACCGGAGAGTCCCCGCGATACTCCATTGCGCCGTGAAGCGCCCGCCAGCCGTTCTGTCTTGTGATAGACCCCTTCCGCTTGTTTTGCCGTAAGCCCCGACGCACGAACTAGCCACTAAAGGAAATGGGGCGGATGGACAAGATGATGATTCGCCGCGATGCCGTTCGGTTCTCTTCCCTCTGTCTCGCTCTCTGTGCCGTTGTCGCAGCCGGGCAAGCGCCAACCGCGACGCTCTCGCCACAGGAAATCTTCAAGCGTGTCTCGCCGTCCGTAATGGTGGTTGAATCGCTCGACGCCAAAGGCTCTGTCACGGCTTTCGGCAGCGGAGTAGTTATCTGTGGAGGTTGCGGCCTGGGCAATCCTCCGAAGACGCTACCGCCAGATTTTTTCGAGACCAGGCACGTAGTAACCAATCGGCATGTCATTCGGGGCGGCGTTAGTTTCAAGCTGGAGCATAACGGCAAGACTTGGCCTGCTAAGCTGGTTCGTGTCGATTCTGACCACGATTTGGCGGAGCTAACAGTCGCCGGGCTCGCCGCGCCCTTTGTTCGCGCGCGTGAATCCTCCACGCTTGCCGTGGGCGAGAAGGTTTACGCCATTGGCGCGCCAGAGGGCCTGGAACTGACGATTTCTGAAGGCTTGATTTCCGGCTTGCGGGAATTCGATAAGGACCGCGTGATCCAAACTTCCGCCGCCATCTCGCACGGTTCAAGCGGCGGCGGGCTGTTTGACGCCGAAGGGCGGCTTGTCGGCATCACGACTTTTTATTTGAAAGAGGGCCAGAGCCTAAACTTCGCCCTGCCCGCCGAATGGACGCTCGCTCTGGACCGCCTGCCCGCCAACACCGCGCCCGCTGGAAGCGAAGACAGCCCCGCTTTCCAGGCCCTTATGTGGAACGAGGTCGGGTACAAAGCCTATCAGGCTGGCAAATACGACCAAGCAGTCAGCGCCTATCTGGAGGCCCTTCGGTTGAAGCCAAACTATGCAAATGCATCGAACAACCTGGGGGCTGCTTACTACAGCCTTGGGCAGTATCAGCAAGCAATCAGCTCCGAGCAGGAAGCGATCCGGCTAGAACCGGATGCTCCAGAGCCGTGGAACAACCTGGGGGTTGCTTACCAAAGCCTTGGGAAATACGACCAAGAGGTTAGCGCCGAACAGCAAGCCATCCGGCTGAAGCCAGACCTTGCAGACGCCTGGTACAACCTGGGCAATGCCTACGCCAGACTTGGGCAATACAACCAAGTGATCGACGCCGAGCAAGAGGCAGTCCGGCTGAAGCCGGACCTTGCAAAAGCGTGGACCAACCTGGGAGGTGCTTACTTCAGCCTTGGGCGGTACGGCGAGGCAGTCAGCGCCTATCGGGAAGCTGTGCGGCTGGAGCCAGACCGTGCGATGGCATGGGACGACCTGGGCCATGCCTACCGCAGACTTGGGCAATACGATAACGCGACCAGCGCCTTGCAGGAGGCCATCCGGCTGAAGCCGGACCTTGCAGAAGCGTGGGTCGGCCTGGGCTGGGTGTACAAGCAGCAGGGCCAGAGATCAGAGGTCATGAAGGTTTATGAGAGGTTGAAAACCATTGACCCCAAGGTTGCCGACCTGTTTTTCCAGAAGGTGGTTCTACCTCAAGAGGACACTGGACAACCGCAAAAATAGAAACCAGTGCCGAAGGAACGAATCACGTTGCGTGCCGTGATAACATGCACTTGAAATGAGAATGCCCGCTCGTGAGGCGGGCATTCTCGAATCTCTGCATCGGCAAACTCAGAGTAACAGAGGAGTGTGCCCGATGCAAGAACAAGCTACAAAAAGAAGCCATCGAAACGGAAAGAGGAAACTGCCTATTCGTCTTTTAGAAGCGAAGATACGTAAGCAAGTACAGCAGGCCGCCAATGATTACCAGCGTCGAGAGTCTGCTCTAATTGAGCGGTGGATTTCAAAACTATCTCATCGGCCATCGCTCGTGCTTCCTGAATTAGATCACGGACATCATCGCCTTTCAGGGAAGCACGACCGTCTGGCGGAAGCTGGATGATTGTGTTAATGGTCGTTTCGAAACTCTTGGCACGCGCCTGGAACTGATTACTAAGCCTCAAGAGCATTCGGACTGCCTTGCGTGTCTCCATGTCTTCGTCGGACATTTGGCGCTCCCCTCTCAGGCCGGTTTCGTCAGGCTCGTTACGCCCCAATCTTATTCAGCATTTCTTCGATTGTCCACACGTGATCGGTGATCCTCGCTTCCATCGCAGGGCGAGTGTCCCCCGACTGCCAGAACTGGCGCGCCGGGCAGACCTGTACCAGAATTGGTCCGCCGGGCGCTTTGCTGCCACGCAGACGCACGCGAACGGCTCAAGCCCTGCTCGCCTATGGGCGGTGACGAAGCGGTGACTAAGGGTGCGGAAAACCGGTTCACGGCTGTCTGTTGCTGTCAGTATGACGCGAGCTTTATCCGCTGCCAAGCCCATGATTGTGTTATGGAAGTCATACACTGTCTATTCTTGGCATTATCCAGTTTCAGGACTTTCACGGCGGTAACACGGGTTCAAATCCCGTCGGGGACGCCAATCCTCTTCAAGAATTTGCAGCGATTTCTTGGCCCGCACCAATTTGCTGGGGAGCGGGGCGGAGCCGGACCAGCGCCCCTGCGCAGCGGCCCGCTCAAGGCGGAGGTTTTCAGATTCTGGTGGGAGAGAGAGAAGGCGCGCCGGGGATCACCCGCGGAATTACTGCAGGTCCCAGGCCCTACCGTTCGTAACAGATTCCATAAACCTTGCGCCCGGTTCCCTGCATTTCCTGGCGGCGCACGACGCGGCCGCGCATCTCAATGTTCTCTCCGGCCTTTTCATAGGGGCAGGTGATGAGGAGGATTTCTCCGATCTCATAGGTCTTCTCGGTGACAAAGCACATGCCGCCGCGGGAAACGTTTTCGGACCTAGTGACCTCTTCCGTACCGTAGTAGTTCCGCACGCGGATCGGCAACTGCAAGGCCACGCGATTATTGATGCGGTGGGGGGCCCCATCTGCGCCAGGGGGAACCAGGGCCTCCGGGTTGGGGAACGGTGCTCCCTGGATGGCCGTGGGGAGCTCATTATAGCCCCAGGAAGTAGAGCGCCCGCACGGCTCGCAATCCTTGACTAGCAGACCCGAGATTCCCAGCACTTCATGTTCGACCAGCGAGAGCGGGCTCAGTTTTGTCGTGTGGCACCTTTTGCACTCGATCAGCGCCAAGCACATGCCTTCTTTCCAACCGGCAGGCGGAAACTCGATCCCCCAGAGATTGGCATTCCCCTCCAGGCACTCGATGCCCCATTCACCGCCCTCCCCCGTTTTCGGCTGCGTCGGGCCCACCACGCGAAACCTGGCGGTGCGGCGCCCCACTTGGGTGGTGACCGCCAACGTCGTGCCCGCCAGAACGGGGCGTTTCAGGTAAATGCGGGCGCCTTCCCGATTAATGACCATCGTCCGGGTGTCCTCAAAGAATTTGCCCCCATCCCGGTCAACGCCCTCGACCCGAATGGGAACCGAAAGGAGTAAACGCTCACTGCGACGGCGCTCAATTTCTCGAATTGATCCCCGAGCCGTTGTCACGGGCGGGCGGGCCGACTCCGGTTGCTCCCCCATGTCCGTCCCCTCAGTACGAACTCGCCGCCTCCTGGCCTCAGAAAGGAACCCGGGCGACTGCTGGCAAAGACTCTACTCTAACACAAAGGGCAACCCGCGAGCATGTGTAGCGGGTCAGTTTGCTGTAGCGGCGCTCCATGAGCGCCGAAATCTATTGAATCCAAACCCGGCGGTCGCTTCCTGCGTCAGCGCAGGCTCCGCCCGCCGCTACAGAAAGGCCAAAGCGCACCATTACCCGAGCGTGAGCAAAGGCGCACGGGCGGCAGGATGTGATATCCTGCACCGCTGCTCGGTTGCGCCCGGCCAGGACTTGCCCAAGGAAAGGCATTGTCAGTCCATCAAAATGTCCGCTTGCCCAACGAGAGGTTGACGGAAGGAAGTCCTGGGAGTATCTTCCGCCACGACATACCCGGTTCCGGAACTGAACTGTTTCAGCCGGCGCATTCTGCCACGGTGATAAGAGGAGGAATCAAAACCCGCCATGAAGTTGCACCATGTCATCGAAGCTCAACAGTTTGATTTGCCCACGCTCCTTCAGTTGTTTGACACTGCCGTGGAAATGGAGCAGGTTGTGGCCCGAGGGGGCACATCCGACTTCGAGAGACGCATTATGGCCACGCTCTTCTATGAGCCCTCCACGCGCACGCGTTTCTCGTTTGAAACCGCCATGCACCGCCTGGGGGGGCAGGTCATTTCGACGGAGAACGCCGCCGAATTTTCCTCCGTGGCCAAGGGTGAAACCCTGGAAGACACCATCCAAATCCTGAACGGTTACGCGGACGTGATCGTCATCCGTCATTATGAGGTGGGCGCCGCCAAGCGCGCCGCCGCGGTCTCCGAGGCTCCGGTCATCAATGCCGGCGACGGCGCGGGCCAGCACCCTACCCAGTCTCTGCTTGACCTCTACACCATCCGCAAAGAAATCGGCAGGATCGACGGCTTGAGGATAGCGATGGTGGGAGACCTGGCGCAGGGACGCACCGTCCGCTCGCTTACCTACCTGCTCAGCAAATACCAGGACATCAAGATGTATTTTGTCGCCCCCACGCTCCTGAAGATGAAAGAGGATATCCTCGAGCACCTGCGCGAACACCATATCTGGTACGTGGAAGAGACGGACCTGGAAAAGGTCCTGCCGGAAGTTGACGTCGTTTACCAGACGCGCATTCAGAAAGAACGCTTCGGCGACCGCATCGCCGATTACGAAAAATGCCGGGGCGTGTACATCATCAACCGCGCCGCCCTCAAACTGATGCGGCCCAAATCCATTGTGTTGCATCCCCTCCCCCGGCTGGAGGAAATCAGCATGGAAGTGGATAGCGACCCCCGCGCCGCTTACTTCCGTCAAGCGCAGAATGGCTTGTATGTGCGCATGGCGCTGCTGACCATGGTGTTGGACTGAAGGCGTGGGCACAGAGATTACCGGACCCGGATCAGAACGGGCCACGCCGCGAAGGCTTTCTCAAAACTGGTGTTTTATGCTGCTGCTCAGCGTAGGTATTTGATTATTCGTTCCAGCAGGCTGCTGAAAAAGGGTATCTGTCATGCTGAGCGCAGCGAAGCATCTCGCCTCGGTTCGGCCCTTTCACGCAAAAACCCAGAGCCAGATCCTTCGCTGCGCTCAGGATGACAGCGAAGGGCTCCGGATGACATCGGCGGGAGGCTTTTTCAGCAGCCTGCCAGAGACGGGGCTTCTGCAAGTTTTGAGGCAGCCTCCGCGCGCGGTCGGGCAGCGCAGGCACGACAGTTTGCGGCTAGCTGGGCCGCTCTCCCGCGCTAGGCATCCACTCCCTTCTGCTCTGGGATACTGGTGGGCAAAGGTAACCGCAAGGAAATTTTCGGACTAGCGCGAATTCCTCACTACGCTGGGACGCTTTGGGGGGGCTTCAGCCCCGCCGAAATCGCGGCTCCCGCCCTCTGTTCGTCCCGCGCCCCGCGCAGCTTGCAGCCGCAAGCTGCGCGGGGCGCCAAGCACGGGAATAATCAGGAAGGCCTTGTAACGGCGGGGCTAAACAGGCTGCGGAAAAACCGCCAAGACTGTCATCCTGAGGAGCCGCAGGCGACGAAGGATCTCTGCATTTGCCTGATTCTACAAATGCAGAGATTCTTCGCTTCGCTCAGAATGACAGCGCCCACGAGTTCTTCCGCAGCCTGTAAAGCCCCGCCCTTCCAATTCCGTGGTGAGAAATCGGTAGTAGTACTTCCGTACCGTTGAAGATTGGTTAAGTGTGAGGTAAGATGCTGAGAACCCGTGGAGGGTCGCACGGGGAAGAATAGAGGAGGGTACAATGCAAATTGGCGCCAGACTTCGCATGCTCCGTGATGAGAAGGGCCTGTCACAAGGCGACATCGAGGAACGCACGGGCTTGATGCGTTGCTACCTCTCCCGCCTCGAGAATGGGCACACCATTCCTTCCCTGGAAACCCTGGAGCGGCTGGCCGCGGCCTTGGATGTGCCCCTCTACAAGATATTCTGCTCGGACACCGGTGAAGCTCCGTCCTCCAATCTGACTCGGCGCAAGAGCCTGGAGGAGCTTGCAGAGCAAAATGGGAAGGCGGGAGATGAAGCTCGTTTTCTCCTGCGCCTCAGGAACCTGTGGGTGCGTTTGACCGAACCCGACCGCGATATCCTGCTGACCTTGGCAAGGAAAATGGCGACCCGCTGAGCCCAACCCTCCGTCGGCAGCCGGTACACGCGCTGGAAGAGCACACCTGGCGCCGCTCGTGCTATACATGCTGCGGAAGAACGCTTCCCTGCTGTCATCCTGAGTCCTTCGCTGTCATTCTGCGCGAAGCGAAGCATCTCGCTCTGCCCGCTCAGGATAAACTGCGCGAAGGATCTCGCTCTGCGCATTTTCATGGCAATGCGAGATTCCTCGTCACCTGCGGCTGCTCCGAATGACAGTCCCGACGGGTTTTTCCGCAGCCTGTACAACCCAGTCTGGGCAGGCCTTCGATTCCTATTGCGGAACCAAAATCACGTTTTCCTCAGGTTCTTTCGCCGAAGATTTCTCGGGCTGTTTACCTGAAAGAACGCGCAGGTAGTTCACCAAATTCCACCGTTGCGGGTCCGTCATTCGTCCACCCTGACCCGGCATGGGGTCTTTTCCTGTGCCGATAAGGGCGAAAAGCTCGCCATCGGTTCGCTCCTTCAACACATCGGCATTGGTGAAATCGGGCGGGTTGAGCTTCATATCCGCAGCCAGCTCACCCTTCCCGTCGCCTTTCTCACCATGGCAGAGAGCGCACTGCGTGGCAAAGATCTTCTTGCCCCGTTGCACTGAGACCTCGGTGAATTTCACGGGGTTCTTTCGAGCTTTGTCCTCTGCGGAAATCGTGGCCGCGTGAGGTGCAGCCGGCGTGGCGGCGGTAGCATCACTGCCGGGCGGCGCCGGTTCTTTCTTTTCCTGAGCCCACAAGCATCCTGCTACCAGGAGCAAGAACAGAATTGGTGTCTTCGATGACATAGCATACCTCGGGCGGATTCGAGTTTCACTCCGCAATCACCCCGATGTCAATACCGTTGCAGTCCTTTTGAACCACCCCGTAATCACGCGAGCAATTTCGTTACCCACTTTGACTTGGGTCATGCACAGGCTATGACCGCATGTCTTTCCTCGCTCGACAACTCTGCCGCTCTGTCCCCTTCCCTGCGATTGCCAACCCTCTAGTGCGTCCATTCGCTCAATCCTATCACAGCCTTGGGAATCGGGCTCCGAACTCTTTCGCGAACACCAAAAGCCAGGCCATCGCCTGATGGCCATGCGGGCGGTCTCGGTGGGAGCAATCTCAGCATCGCCCGACCTTCTTTCCGGCGAGGGATTTCCTGGGACCGCCGGCCGCGGTTCCTCATGCAGGCCCTCAGTCAGCCGGGTGGTGTCACATGTCGATCCGCTGATGAGCATGCCGACTGACGTACCAGCACGGATTGTAACCCAGGTGGGGGAACAAGGAGTGCACGCAGGTCTGGTTTTGCAGGTCCAGGAAGTAAAACTCGGGTTTGCCATTCTTCTGGGGGACGGCATAGTAGGGTCGGACTTGCACCACTCCGAAAGGGTCGCGGCGCTTCGGAATCCGGAAGCGCACCGAGGCATAATCACCCGCGTACAGGAGGCCGATGAGCGCCATCACGGTCAGGGCAATGCGTCTCATCCACCTTCGCATCTTTTGCGCCATCTTCCCCGCCGACGTGCACGACCCCTATTCCGCAGATCCCAACCCGGGGTGTCAAGCCGCGTCACCCTTGCAGAAGCGAGTAGCGCGGACCTGTCCTATAGGTCCGCGGCTTTTCGTGCCCGCCAGCGCTCGCCAATTCGGTTCATTGTCGCGTCCGCACGGCATGCGCGTAGACTGGTCGCGTGTCCGGGTCGCGGCCTCCGTTCCTTTACGACCGCTACATGTTCGCGACCGTGGATTTGCTGAGATCCCATAGCGCAGAGCCGCCGGTGGCCGCAACCTAACATGACCTGGGGTCTTGTAGGGCCGGCCGCTCCGAGCGGGGGGGCCCCGGCCTAGGCCGCCCCAAGGGGCGGCCCTACACACCCGACGAAAAATGTTTGCCAAAAAAAACAAGAAACTACGATATTGCAATGCAGGGCAGCCAGGGGCCGCAACCAAACATGACGCGGGGTCTTGTAGGGCCGGCCGCTCCGAGCGGGGGGGCCCTACACACACGACGAAGCCTGTGTGCCCCTGCCCAGGGGAGACTTACACAAGCGGCGGGAGCTTCAGCACGTCGGCGTAAACCAGCCGCCGCGCGGGCTGCGTAGTGGGCAAGGCGACCATGGCAACACCGACTTGCTGCGGGCCGTGCGCGTCGGCTAAGAAGGTTTCATACTCCCGGATGACCAAGCGCAGTTCCTGCAGCTTCGGCACCTTGTAGCGATCCAGCCGAATCTGGCCGCGCCAGATGGTTGGCGTAGAACCAGGTTGCGCCCCCAGCCCGATCGTTGCCTCTGGAACGGGAACCCAGCCCAAATCCCCGTCGGCGCCCAGCGGTTTCGTCTCCACGGTCACTTCCATCAGGGACGGACCCGCGGCCGCCTGGGAGGACTGATAGGTCAATCCCGTCACCGCCAAGTCAATCTTCTTGGGGTTCTTGGGATCGTAAATCACCGTCGCGGTGCGGTCCGGGGCGAGCTGCGCGTAGTCCGCCAGAACCACGTGCGAGAGGTGCGCATTGTCCACCGAAATCGGTTGATAGCGCGCCAGTGCCATGCGGATGAAGGGGAAGTAAGACGCGCCGAAATCGATCTCGATGTCGCAATACCAGAGTCCCCGATCTTTGTCGAATTCTGGCTTGTAGCCGGCCACGCCAACTCGATACACGCCTGGCGAGGGTTCCGGCTTGTCCGCCATCTCTTCCAGCGTAAGGCCCGTTCCACTCTTCACCACATTCTTGAAGTTCTCAAGTCGGGGAAAGTCCTGAGGCAGAGGATTCGTCTGCCAGATCGGGTCCATCCCCCACTGCGTTACGAGATGTTTCAGGGGGTCGGGGACCTCAACGGTCGTGCTGGCGATAGCGCCCACAGCCGCCAGGGTAGTCTGCTTGCCACGCCCTCGTGCCGCCTCTTGAAGGGCCGGCGACACCTTGATGTCGGCTTTGGCAATCCCCGTCTGTACCTGCGCCGGGCTGGGCCAGACCACCACTCCCAGCAGTTCTCCGTCGCCCGAACCGTACCACGGCCGGTCCAGGTAGATTCGCAGGCCGCCGCCCGTGCGCGTGCTCAGGCTGCCGACTCCCTTCAAGTTGGGAAGCAAAATGGGGCCGAGCTGCAAGCCGCCCTTGTCAACATTAATCTGCGGCTTCCTCTCCCACCCGAACGTGGGAACCACGTAAAGCACCTGCGGCAGCGGAGGCCGGGCCGAGTTGGGCACATCCACGGTCATCGCGGGGCTGGTACGTGTCAACTGAGCTGGATCCTTGATCGGGAAATACTCCGCAAAGCGTGTAGTGGCCACCGCGGAATAGTTCACCTTGCGATATTTCGTGTCGCCAAAATCGTGACGCCAGGAATAACCAAATTTCTGCGGGGCGGGGAGGAACTCGGGCGGACGCACCATACGTACATCATGGGGAATCAGCGTTCCCGCCTTAAAAACGGCGGCCGGAGCAATCGCCATTCCCGGCATCACCTTCGCTTCCGATGTCACCACTTTTTGTTGGGCCAGTGGAGCCACCACCATGCCCGTTTTCGCCGTCGCGGCGGTAGTAGCCGGAGCGGTTTGAGACGTGGGACCCTGCGGCATGGCGACAGCAGTTTTTATTTCGATGGCCGTTTGCTCGGGGCTGATTTTCCACTCCAGCACGTGGGCGCTGCCATTCAGGGTCTTGGGTCCGTTCGCGTCGTTGACGTCATCCAACGGCTCTTGCCATGCCGCCTCGAAATCCACCTTCACCGTGCTCTTCCCGTCGATGGGCATGGGTTGGTCGTCGATGATGTAAGCGGAGGTCTCTCCCAGGTGCCGGTTGGGGGTGAGCAGATGAAACTGCGGAGCGATGAGCGGCTGCTGCACGGCATGCACCAGGACGATCTGGCGGATGGGGGTAACCATCCAATGACGGCCTGCCCCAACGCTCTGCTGTAATTGCGAGAGGTTTGCGGGCGCTGCTTCCTTGATCCAGTTCCAGACTCCCATCATCTGCTGGTTGCGTGTGCCCAGGTCACCCTCACCCAACAGCGAACTCAGATCAAACGTCACCACCTCCGCCTTGGCGATTTGCACATCCAGGGTGCGTTTGGCGTCATCCCACTGCCAGAAAGTCTTCCCTTTGCCTTCCGAGACCTTCAACAGGAACGGAACGGCACCCGGCCAATCACTACCAGGATAGAAAGTAATCCCCGGCACGGCCGCCGCGAGTTTGTTGTTGGAATCCAGCAGGGCAAAGGACGCGCCTCGGCATAGAGGATCAGGCAGGTAGGGGATCTCCAGCTTCTTTTGAATTGGCAAGCGGGTCTGGGGATCGAGCAGGAACGCGCCCTCCGCCTTGGCGGCAATCATCTCGTACGTTGCCTGGTCCTTCATCATGGCGCCCGAGGGCGAATCGAACATGGAATGGCGCTCGGCCATCAACTGGCTGGTCTTGGGCGGAGCGATCAGCCGCAGCGTGAATCCCGCGTAGTCGGGGTCGGAAACCAGCGGACCATACACGGAAGCATAATCCGACGCGGATTTGTCGTAGTTGCTGCGAATGACGGGCCGGCCGAGAGACTCGCCGGGCGACATGGATCCGTCCAGCGTCTTGGTCAGAACCAGGAGCGGCGCGACCACGGGTTCAAAGCGTGTGTAAAGATGCGGGGCCGTGGCTTTCGAAAAGTCCGCCGGGTCGGGAGCGTCGTACGCCAGGCTGTTTCCGGCCAGATCCACCACGCGGGCCCGAATGCGGTAGGTGTTGCCGAAGCGCAGGCGCGGCAGCGCACCGGGTTGGGGCACGAAAGACGCTATCATCTTGAAGTCGCTGGAGGCCCGCGTCTGGGCCACCGCCGGATCATCCAGCCGCTGTGGCGTCCCATCCGTTGCGATCGTCTTGCCCGGACGCGGGGCGCACAGGGCCCAGCCATTCCACGTGAACATAGACTCCTGCAGGTAAAGGTCCTTGGGCGGCTCGCCTCCCGAGGCCGGCGCCACCGGCTTGGTGACGCCCAACTGCACGAACCCTTCGTCGTCGTATTGCCGCGTCAGGTTCGCTTCATAAAAGTTGTAGGTTCCCTTCCGCCGGCAGAGCGAGTGCCAGCTCTTCGATTGCGAGTCCCACACGTCCACGCGATAGCCACGGACCAGGTCGTCCGCATAGTGCGTGACTTGGTCAGGCGTGTTAGCTTCCAGGGCTTTGTTGTTCAGCGCAGCCTTGGCCATGACACCCGCAAACCACTCCGCCCGGTTGGTTTGCGCCAGGGAGATCCCCGATGTCCGCAAAGCCGGCAGGGCTGCGGTAGCCTCTGTCTGCGCGGCGGCCGGCGCACTGGCGGTTGGAGATGCTGCCGCGGGCGGATGCGCCGCGCTAGTCTGGAGCATCATCGGCCGCACGGCGGTGCTCGCTACGGGGGTCTGCAGTAAGGAAGAGGAAGCCAGCCGGTCGGCAAGATTCACTATCTTGAGCGCCGACCCGGTCACATCAACGTGCACCACAGGATAGGACTTGTCATCGCTGAGGTTCAGCAGGCCATTCACAATCTTGGAGGCCGGTGTTTCGGGTTGCGTGTAGAACTGCCCCTTCGCGAGATCCACCGTGCAGGCGGTCTTGGGGGAAAAATCCGTATTGAATGTGGAAGGTGGAGAATCCGGCGACCAGGAGGGAAGCACCTTTACCGTTGAGACCGACACACCCGAAGGAACGGGAACTTCCAGATCAATGACCAGCCCCAGCCGGCGCATCAACTCCGGGTAGTTCCCCAGCGTCGAGACCAGCTTGTGGAAGTCGATGTCCGGCGGCTGCAGGGGAGCAAGCTCCGGATCGAGCTTGGGGTAGTGCAACCGCACCTCGAGGAAATCTCGCGAGGGCTGGGGCACTGCGCTGGCGCGCACCGCCTTGTATTGCTGCAAGTCCTGATAAATGCTCTGGAAGGCATCGATCGCCGCGGGCTTCACCGGAAGCGACTGCCGGACCAGAGCCTGCAGGTTGCGCGTGGCGCTGGGCTGCACATGCGGCTGAAGATTACGAACGAAGTTTTGCAGCGTGGGAGGAATCACCACCTGCTGCGCTGCGGGCAGGGCGGTGGTTTTCTGCACCTGCTTGCCGCCGGCTGGCGCGGTGAGGGGTGGCGTGACCACGTGCTGGGCGGCTGTCCCTGCCGGCGTCGCTGCCGATGCTTCGTACAGACTGATAGGAGCAAGCTGGTCGCTGAGCACGCTGCGCGCCGGAAGCGCTGTGGGCGAAGCGGCGCCTACGCTTTGGTACTGGGTTTTGACGAAGGCGTTTACGTTCGCGACCGGGTGAGAATGGATGAGGTGGTTGGAGTAGTCGTCAGCCTGGTAGGGCTGGGCGTAGGTGGTCGGCTTGAACAGGGCCGCCCACAGGTCTGGCTCGAGCCCCGGCCCGACGCGTGTGGCTTGAATGGCCGCGCCACCTTCAAACTGCACTGCAAACTGGATGCCTTGCACCTTGGCGGCCCAGCCCAGGAAATCCGGAAACTGCGAGAGCTGGGGCCGCGGCAGACCTTCGGTCGTTTGCAGGCGCGGTGAGACGAACACCGAAAGCTTCAGCCGGTCGCCTCCGCTCGTCAGACCATTCGGCAACGCCGTCCACATGATCGTTTGCTTCTGCGGCATGGATGCCTCCCAACCTCCGGGATTCGGGACTCGCGACTCGGGATTCGGGACTCGGTCTTCGCGCGAGTCCCGAGTCCCTAGCCCCGAGTCCCGAGTCTCATTACGCGAACGCTTCGCAATAGGTTTGCCAGTCGGCGGTTTCCATCTGATCCGCAAACCCGACCGGCATCGGACCCAGCGGGTAGGGCACGCCACTGTCGAGCAGCGCAGCAACCCCCCCGCCACCTCCTGCAAAGTCGCGCTCCACCGTCAAGTCCACACTGATACTGAAGAAAAAGATTGAGATCTCAACCGTCAAGGTCGCACGGCCATGGAGCCTGTTGCCGTCCTCGATCCACGTCAGGCTCATGTCAAATTCCACGGAGACCGTGATGATGCAGAGAACATCCAGCGACCCGCCACACTTCAGGTAGCCCGTAAGCGATGACCCGCTGGTCTTGTCATAGGTGTAGGAAACGCCCGCCAGCAGGTGGACGCCACCGCTCGCCACTCCCAGGTTCAACGAGAAGGCGCCGCCAAAGTCAAACCCGCCCGACATACGCTGAATGCCCTGCGGGGTTACCGTCAAGCCAAAGAATCCACCGCCTCCGAACAGTGAGACCGTCAATAGGAAGGGGCTGTCCTCCGTGCAAAAATCGAATTCGAAAGTGATCGGCTTGTTGGTGAAGTAAATATTCAGTTTTGCCCCGAGGCTCACATTCGAAAGGCTGAACACTCCCACGCCCACCGGGGGCAGTCCCAGTGAGTAGCCCATTTCAATCCCCTCGCTGGTCACGTCCAGGCTGGGGGGATCCTTGAAGCCATTCAGGGGAATCAGGCTTTTCAATTCGTTGATAAAGGACAATGGTCCGTCGAATTCGATTTTTCCCAGGTCCACGTTGAAATCCGGCTTCTTCCCATTCACGGAAGAGAAGCTGATTTCCTTGAACGCCACCACCAGGAGCGGCATGACGGCCGGCACCAGGTGAATCTCAAAATCCTTGAGCGAGCCCGAGACCTCGCACGAAGGTGGTTTGCTGTCGAGGTGCTTGGTGAGCTTGGCGCTGAGGGTCAACGCCTTCTCATGGTCCCCCGTGACCTTGAAGAAGTCAGCCCCCCCAATGGTGATGTCTTGAATCTCCGGCTGCCAGGTGAAGGTGGTGACTACCGTATCCTTCCCCTGAGTGGTGATGAACTTCGGGACCTTGTCGAGCGCTCCGGAGAAATCGCCGACCGCCGCGATGACCTTCTGCAAAGAAATGTCACCCAGCAGCTTGGAGTTAAGCAGGTCCTTGAAAATGTCCACGGGGTCAAAATTCCCCGCCACCATCTTGGCCAGGTCTCCGGCCACGTCTCCCGCGATGGGACCGAGGCTTCGTGAGAGCCCGCTCAGCGTCATGCTGGGCGTCAGCAAACCGCCGACTTTGTCTGCGGTGGCCCCCGCCGCGCCGAACGTCAACGGCACGGAGTTCAGAAGCTGCGCAAAGACCTGTCCCTTGTTCACCGGCGAGTCGAGTCCCTCCTGGTTATACGTACTGTGGTACTTGATACTCGTGGTCGCCGCGGCGCCGGTCAACTGCTCGACAGCCGCGACACGCACGTCCGCCTTTTCCAGGGCCGGGTAGAAGGGGGGTAGCGGGGGCGCGGGCGGGTGATTAACATCGCACGACTCAGCCACGAAGGTAATGGAATTGGTTTCGAAGCTTGTATCGCCCGGTTGGTTGTTCTTGGCGTACGCGACCTTCTGGCCCGACAGGGGCCGGTTGCGCCGCTCCGTGTTGGTCGCGCCGGAGCCGTAAAGGGTAATCAGCTTGTTCACGTAATCCCCAGTTTGGGCGTAGGTGGCCCCCACAAAGATCAAGGGCGCCGTGAATTCGCAAGTCCTTCCCTCCCAGTCCACTCCTTGCATCTGGAACTGAAAGTCGGCGTCAGAGACCCGCGGGTAGAAGGCGTGCGGGTCGCTCGGGTCCCCGAAATCTTTCGAAAGCGGCTGGGGGGTATCGAGCGCCGGGGTGCTGAGGGTGGTAATACGCACGGTCTGGAACGGGATGTTCGGGCCCTTCTGGTACTGCTGCCCCGGAGCGGGATAGGTTTTCTCATACTCCTTCACGACCACGAACATCCTCTCGCGCAGGTAGGCGGCCATCTGATTTCCGCGCGGAGTGCGGTTGAATTTGCGCTCCGTGATCCTTATAAACAAGGCGCGATGCCCGAAGGGGAAGAGATACCCCTCTTTAACGACGCGTACATACTGGTCGCGTCCCATCACCGCGATGTGACGCCAGTCGACCAGGTCGAAGGGGGTGCCCCCACAATTCTTGTCGTGGATGCTTTGATCCACGGACGGCCACGCGCCGTGGACATTCAACCAGGCGCCCAGGGTCGAGAGCATTAGACGATTTACCTGGACCGGCGCCGGCACGTACGCGCTTCCATCCCCCTTGGCAAGGGACTGGTCTGCCGACAGCCGCACGATCTGGTACCGGTCATTCGTGACGGGGAGGGTGAGGTACGGATCTGGAAAAATCGGGGCGCCCGTGGCGGCATCCGGGCAAACTGCCTGGTAGTCCTGCGCCCACACCGCCCGCACGGTCCGGTAATAATCACTGCGCTCGTCTACCTGACCGTCCTGTGACCGCACCCCCAGCCGTGTGTGCCACAGCTCCGTTCGCCCTCCATGCTCAACCGCCTGGCGCGCGTGCGCCCATCCCGCGTAGTAATTCGGCGAAAGAATCAGCCGGAAGGGCGCTTCAATGGCAGTCTGGTAGAGTTCCGGTTCTTTGATTCGGAAAAGCTCCGTGAGTGCCCCAACCATCGAGGTCGAGGGTTGCACAGCCAACACCGCTTCCTTGCCCTTCTTCTTCGGTGCTTTGGATGGCTGTGGCGCAGCTTTGGCCTGGACCGCAGCGGAGGGAAGCGCCTGGTAATACTCCGTGGATTTCTGCACCGCGCTGATGCGGGGTTCCTCAACCGCTCGCACCGGGCCTGCGGCTTTCGCCAAAATAGGACCTGGCTTGGGCGGCGGAGTGGCCAGGGGCGTCACACTCTGCTCAAACTTCGACCAATCCAAAAGGCTGTCCAGCGTGTAGGGCATTTCCTGCATCGCGTCGGGAACGAGAAAAGCCAGGCGGCTCCGCCCGGCGATGCGCGCCGGAACAGGAGGTTCAGCTGCCGCAGGCAACGGCTTCGGCGTGTCCCCTTCCTGGAAAGCCGCCTCCACAATATGCTGCGGCCAGAAATCGACGCTGATGTAGGCTGGCTGGCCCGGCGTAACACGGACGAGGTGTGGCCCCCCGAGCCCGGTGGAAAGATTCAGATTGAAGAAATCGAACTTCAGGGCGAGGAGATCGTCGGGGCGGGTTACCTCAACGCTGAAGTTCGGGCCTTGTAGAAGCGCTGACAGAGCCTGTGGGTTAATCTGCGCGCGCGTCGTTTGCTTTAACGGTTGTACCTGTGGACCTGCCGGACCGAAGGCAAAGGCGAGTTGCGTCCCCTCCTCGACCGCTGCCGGCTCAGCAATCGCGCCGGCAAGCGGCGCTGCGATCCTTCGCAACGCCGGCGCACAACGAACCCGCGTGGCCTGGCCGCGCGAGCCCGTCACCTCGAAGGGCGCATTCTCCCCACCGCCGCCAATCTCAAAGCTGCATCCCTCCGCGTGGAGCCACTTGGGCTCATGGTCATAGTCGGCAACGAAGGCTGACTCACCCCGGTCGACGTCAAAGCTCACGGCATAGCGGGCGTTCCTCAACGGAAGACGGAAAGGAGCGCCGTCGCTGCCGACAAACTGCTCGCCGGGAAGAAATGAAAATACCTGCCCGTCGTGGCGAGACTCTGCCAGCAACGCGCGGCAGGGTTCCCCCGATGAATCTTCGCCCGTTTCAATATGAATAACATCGAAGGGGGCGTCGGAGGCAACCAAGTCCCAGGACTTTTCTTTGCCGAGGTCGGGACCGAGCGTCCAACTCCGTCCCCCACGATTCATCGCCAGCAGCGTCCGCTTCGCGGGCGGACGGCTGAGAAGGCTCGCCTCACCCGGGGAGAGCAGCGACACGGCGAGCGAGTCGGAGGACGTTCCTCCGCCCACGCCCCGCAGATTGGCCACGCCGCGCCCGCTAAGGTGCAGCGTCCAGTTGGGGAAGAATTCCGCCTGCGCCGGGCCGGAAGCCGCCAGGCTAGCCGACGACCCCAGCTCGCAGATGCGGCCGTCCAGCCGCACCCGCGACCGCGCCGGCACGTCGCCTGCCAGCCAGCTTCCAAACGGGGCCCGGCTCTCAAAACCACCCCACTCGAAGCGCAGAAGCATCTGCCAGCCCACCACACCGCGCTTCAACTCGCAGAGCAGGTCCGCCGGGATCTCCGTTCCGGGATAGCGCGCATCCTTCAGCTCAATGCGGATCAAATCTTCGCGCCGGGAGACCCGGAGCTTCGGATTCCCGCCGAAGCTGCGCGCGTCGATTACCCACTTGTCGCGCCCGCCCATGCGGAAGGCCACACGCTTTCGCCCGGCCACGAACTGGAAGGGACGCGCGTCGGGAGTTGCAGCCTGCAAGGGGAGCGTCATGGCCGCTGCTCCCGCCAAGCCCAGCAGCCCGCGACGCGTCATGGTCAGGGCTTCCTGGGAATCCAGGAGATCTGCTGCGCTGAATCCCGGCCGCAGAAGGCGCGGTAAACGACGGGCGCGAAGAGCTGACAGGTTCAATCGCATGCGCCGCATGGGGTCACCTCCGAGGAACGACTGCCGTACGGAAAGTTGGATTGTGCAGGTTGCACACGGGGCGGCTCCACGCGCCGCGACTTTGCCGTCGTGCGCAAGGGCCGATGGGAGGGCACGCTCATCCTTACATTCCTCATCCAGAATCCGTCCGGGAACACTTCCTGCACCTAACCGAATGCGATGAGGGGTTCAGGTTATATCTTCTTAATCACCAGTCACAATTCCTGCAATGCTCTGCGGGAATCTTTGATGCCTTGCTTGCGAGGGGCTCAACCTAATCTATTGACTACGATTTCCGTTAATTCGAGCGCAGTGTACACACGTGGCGAGACGTTTGTCAACTCAAGCCTAGAGGGCTTTGTCAAAATGTCTGTCTACGGCTACAGGGTTGAAAGCTCCCGGCTGCATTGAGGTTGCGCGTGGCGCTGGGCTGCACATGCGGCTGAGGGTTACGAACGAAATTTTGCAGCTTGGGAGGAATCACCACTTGCAGCGCCGCGGCGACAGTGTGGGTACCCGCTGGCGGGCGAGAAAAGCCGCGGACCTCACACCACGGAGGTCCGCGCTACGCTTGCTCAACAGCGAAAACCCGGCCGGACGATTGCATTCAGAGGCGGTCGTGTGTATCTTGTCGGTCGGCCGAAAATTGAAAACCGGAATTCCGGGAAAGTGGCTTTGGCCACAGTTTGTACTCGTAGGGCCATGGACGCGATTCTCAGGTTTGCACGAGCATTAGGAGCTTTGCCTCCTCATGAATTTGCTTACGGAACACAACTGAAGGACATTACCGATCTTCCCCAACGGGTTCGTCAAATTCTGTCCCTTGAAATCTTCGATCCGCAGAAGATGAACATCCAAGTGAGCGGGACAAAAGGAGGCAGCGACGTTCGGGATTTGGCCAAGTATTGCTCTGAACCACAAAGACACACCACCGGTCTTGAACCCCTTCCCGGTTTACCTAAGGAGATTCAGAAAATCCAGCCAGAGCTGGAACGGGCTATCGGCTTAATTGAAAGGCTGGTGGAGTACAGGGATGCTCTGCGAGACGAAACCCGACAGGACGAAGTGATTGTCTTTATCCACTATGGCCTCAAGAATCCGCAATCACTGCCCCAGGACGTGAGGGATGCAATTGGGAGCTATGTGGCGCAATTCGACACTCCTCGAGAGTCTCAGAAGTTCGCCGGGCGCCATTGCCCGGCAAACTTTCTGGCCGGGAACATAAACATCTATCCTCGATTGATCGAGAATACATCCTGGTATGGCTCGATGGGCGCTGGAGAGGACGGCCAGACCCCGCCCATCCTGGAAATTCGCTTTATGGGCCTGCGCGGGATCTTCAAATACATCCTTCAGGAAACTCAAAATCTGCTGGCGTGCGAGTTTTGCTATTTGGACGGCGATCTACTGGACCCAGGGATTCAAGAGCGGACGTAGCGCGGACCTGTCCTGTTGATTCTATAAAGTCGTCGGCTGCTTAGGACCGGTAAACTTGGTTTGAGTCCTGACCAAGGATTGCCGGGAAAGGAGCCGAGCATGTTGATTGTAGGATGTGATTTGCACACGCGCTTCCAGCAAATTGCGCTGCTGGACATGACGACGGGTGAGATCGTGACGCGCCGGTTGGAGCACGAGAACGGAGAAGCGCGGAGGTTTTACGCCGGCCTACCCGAAAGCGCGCGGGTGGGGATCGAGGCCACGGGCTGCACGCAGTGGTTCGAGCGGCTGCTGGCGAAACCAGGGCACGCGAAGCTGTGAAAGAACTCATGGTGAATGATCGCGTTGTGGCGAGCGGCCTGTGCCGCTGGAGCCGCTAAGGCTAACGAGCTGGGCGACGACCTATGGGGCTATGTCGTCGCTACCTTTCGGGGGAGCCCGTGGGCGGGTGTTTTTTGGCGTTTCCATCGTCCTGCCTCCTTCCGGTGGGGTTGCCGATTCAGGTCGCCATTGCCGCCGCCAGCTTCGTTCGCCAACGCAAGGCGGACCCACTGTTGCAGGTTGTAAGTCAGGCATGCCCAGAGGGCTTCACAGGTGGCTTTGACCAAGCCGCGCACGCGAAACCGGCGCAGCCCGAATTTTTCCTTGATCCATAAATTCGGGAACTCGGCGGTGCGCTTCCGCTGGCGATAGACCGCTTGCGCCTCGGGGGTCTTCATCTTCTCCACATAGGCGGCCACGACCAGCACGTTCTCGGTCCGAACCAGCATCCGCCCCTTCACCCGCTGGCCCGCTTTGACCGGACAACACTGCGCTTGATGCGGACAGGCGCGACACAGGGACGGGGCCGCTTGATAGCGATGGCGCTGCACTCCCTCGCGATCGTGCTTTACACCCCGATGTGGCACCTCCTGGCCCAACGGACAAACATAGAGGTCGCGTGCCGCATCATAGACAAACGCCGGCGGGTAGAACTCCGCCGACACGCCGCGTTGTTGCCCGTTCTGTTGGCTCCGCGCCGAGTTCCCGGAATCCTCCAGCGATCCTCCCCCCATCAGGTCCACGCCGCGTT
Organism: uncultured Acidobacteriota bacterium; assembly: GCA_963722555.1. Taxonomy (GTDB): domain Bacteria; phylum Acidobacteriota; class Terriglobia; order UBA7540; family UBA7540; genus Bog-366. Next base: position 1,481,571 of record CAVRNQ010000007.1, on the reverse strand, counting down.
GGTCCATCGCCAGCACCGTGGCCCGGCTCAGATATCCTTCGTCCACCACCGCCTGTTTGGGAACCGCACCGTTCTGCCGCTGCACCTCCTCCAACCCCGCTTCCAGTTGCCCTTGATCATTGCGCGCTTGCACCACCTGGACACCCACGATGATGTCCTGCGCGGCATCGGTCATTAATTGCAGGTTATAACTGGGAGCGAAACCGCCCCCCACCGCCTGTTTCATTTTCCGCGCTTCCGCTTCGCTCTCGCTGACCCGGCACTCGGCCGGGTCTCCCGCTGCGGCTTCCGCCCGCACCTTCTGCAGTTCTTCCAAACTCTCGCCCAGGCGCTGCAACTTCTCTCGCGCCGCGCGCTCCTGCGCCTGGCGTTAGCGCGCGCTCCGCTCCGGTTGATCCTGCCGCGGGTCCCCCATTTGCCGGACTCGCTCCCACGCCTCTTCCAGATGCTGCCGCAGCTTCCCTTCCCGATGGAACGAGGCCGGACTGGCCGCCGCCTTCACCTTGGTCCCATCCTGCATCACCCGCTCCAGCCTGATCATCCCCTCCGCCCGCAAGGCCGCCAGCACTTGCGCAAACAGCTCGTCCAGCGCCGCCTGATGCTCCACCCGGAAGTCCGACAGGCTGTGATGATTCACCCCCTCGCATCCCGTCAGCCACTGGTAGGCGGGGGTGATATTCGCAACGCCGCGCCACTTCCCGCGCCGAACTCACCCCTTCACTGTCGGCGTAAATCCATAGGCTGATCAGCAACCACGGATCGTACGCCGGCCGCCCCGCCTCGCCTTCCACTACCTCGATCTCCGCCCGGAACGCGCTCAGATCGAGCCCCCCACCAACTCCCATATCGCCCGCGCCGCATGCTCCGGCTCAATCAACCTCTCCACATCCACGGCGCGCAACATCATCTGCTGCCGGTTCACCCGCTTCAAACGCAGTTCCTTGTTGATTCCCTCCGCCCCTGCCTGCTCTTGCCCTCTCATCCTCGACGGCCCGCCTTCCCATCGCCCTTGCGAGCGGCTCTTCACTCACTCCTGCCGCTTCGCCTCATTATCATGCACTCCAAAATCCACTCCTCCTATGCCAGCTAACAAAATGGGGGATATTTTCACAGCTTCTTTCGCCGTGGGCTACATTCTTTCGCCCGCTCCGCGGGCTGACTTCATCAACGAACTTCTGAGACCCGGCACCAGGGGTTAATCACGTCGTCATTGAACCCTGTTCCGATTAGCGGGGACCCTGTGGCTCCCCGCGAAGGTGCTGAACAACCTCCGGTCGGGCGTCGCGTGGCCCTCAGAAGATTCCGTAATGCTTGAACACCTCGGTTGCCATGCGACCGCTCGCCAGGTGCTGCAACGCGGTCTGCTCGTGCCGCGACTTTTCCAGCGCCCCACTGATGACTTCCACTTCCAGTTCGCGCGGGATGACCAGCACGCCATCGATATCTCCAAAGACGACATCGCCAGGCCTTACCAGGACCCCGTCGATTTCAAGTTGCACGTGGTGCGCGATCATCTGCCCGCGACCGCGCTGGTCCTGAGCATAGCAGCCGGAGCAAAAGACGGGAAAATCGAGGGGCAGAATCCCTCGCGTGTCACGTGTGAAGCCGGCCAACACGGCGCCGGCCGAGCCGCGCCGCCGATGGCGCCCGTATTGATGTGCACACCCCTCGAGTTTCCAGGGACGCTTGGTCGATGCGACTCGCCGAATTCCAGTCAGCGGCTGGTCAACGCGAGGTCGCGACTAACCGATACGAGGGGGACTGGCGATTCCCGCAAAAGTGAAAGCTTCTTTTACTGATTAGTCTCCCGTCCCGCCTAACGCGGATTTCTCACCACACTGGAACGCTTCTGGGGGGCTGCCGGAAGGGCGGGGCTTCAGCCCCGCCGAAATCGCGGCTCCCGCCCTCTGTTCGTCCCGAGCCCCGCGCAGCTTGCGGCCGCAAGCTGCGCGCGGCTCGGGACACGGGAATAATCAGGAAGGCCTTCGAACGGCGGGGCTAAAGCCCCGCCCTTCCAAACCTGCGGTGAGAAATCCGGGCGAATCCTGTACCATGATGGTTTCGTTCCAAGGATCGGGAGGTTGACGATCTTCGGACTCAGTAAACCATCTCATCTTCCCACCTCACTCTGCCGATAACCGATCTGGGGAAGTGTGTCACGGGTGCAGGTGGAATCGGGAGATCGGGTGACTGGCCGATGGAGCGGTTGGGCGATTGTGTGATCGGACGATTGCGCGATAGAGCGATCGGGCGCTTGAGCGGTGGGGTGATTTGACCTGAATTCGTAAGTTGACCTGCTCTGTCTTAAACTAAGCGCTGTGTTGTCAGCGTGTTATGCTGTGAAAATCCAACTTCGCGCAAGTTGAAACAGTGCGTAGTAAGCCTTTGAAAACAAACCCGATATTTGTAAAACCAAGCGACTTGAGGTTCCTTGCTGGGATTTAACTTACGAATTCGGGTTGATACCCGCGCGTCCTTCTTATCCACTGCTGAATCCGGAATCCTAACCCCGAGTTTCTTTGGCCGGAACTCGCATTATGATTGGTACAGAAAAGGGGGGCGGGTCACAATACCAGAAGAATCGGCAAGAAACCGATGCTTCTGATACGTTTCATTAATCTGCCTCCTTTAACAAAACGAGGTTTCAGTATGGGCAAGGTGTAAAGCAAAGACCAAGCGCCTCGGGCGCTGGGATAGGACGTCCCAAGATGTCTCGCGCCCGGAGCAAACAAGGTGAACTTCAGAAGATGAACTTCATCGCCAGTTGCATGATGCGTGGTGGCCGGGCGTAACCAATTTCGCCGTTGCCGATGTTGTTGGGCCCCGTACAGGGGGCGCCGGCGGGTGTGAGGCCGCTGCACCAGATGCTGACGCCAGCGAACTGGGTGTGATTGACGGTGTTGAATGTCTCCCAGCGGAACTGAATGCGGGATTGCTCGCTCTTGATCCAGGGCATCGTAAAATCCTTGTGCAGGGCGAGATCCCAGTTGTTCACCCCCGGACCGGTCAGCGGGTTGCGTCCCATGTAGCCGAACATGCCGGGCTCACCGTCGGCGCGCAACTGGGGCAGCGTGACTTGGCCGACCACGACAGGATTGATCCAGGTCGGCGTAGGACCGTAGGTGGGATCGTTATAGACCCCTTTATTGATCTTCACCGGACCGAGGGAATTGCAGCGCACGCCGCCGCCGATGCCGCTCGCGTACCCGAGACCACTCACCGGATCGGTAAGGCCGCAGCCAAAGTCCACGGGCTCGCCGGAGTAGAAACTCGAGATGCCGCTGATGGTCCACCCGGCCAGAGCCTGCCGGGTCACGCGGCTGCTGGAGTGCTTGAAGAACGGCAGCTCGTAGACATAGCTCATTTCCACCACCTGCGCGCGGTTCAGTGCTGAAGTTGCCTTCCAACGCGACAGGTCGAAATTGTCATCGACGCCCGTCGAAAAGTAGGTGGTGGACGAATCGTCAATGGCGTGCGCCCACGTATAGGCAGCCTGGAACGTGAGGCCGTGTCCGACGTCATGACGCCAGGAGACCTGCAGAGAGTTGTAGTGTGAGACCGCCGTGTTTTGCTTGCCGGTGATCCCCGTGTAGCCTTGATAGGGAGCGAAAAACACCCCGGGATTTCCACCCGGTCCGATCAGTGAAGCTTCAATATCGCAGTTGCCCTGGGCATCGCAGCCCACCGTGTTGGCGAGCGAGGGAATGTTCACGCTGCCGCCGTTCAGCGGTATCTGGTTGAGATTGCGAGACGTCGCCAAGTGGCGTCCGAGGCTGCCGACATAGCCCACACTCATGATGTTGCCGCCCGGAAACTCATGCTGGATTCCCAGGCTGAACTGTTGCACGCTGGGCCACTTCTGGTGCAGGGGAATCGCCGTGAATCCCCCGGGGCTGAGGGGCTCCTGGGAAGGTGAGTTGATCGGCTGGATGGCGCTGTAACCCACCAGATTATAGGCGGTCGGCGCCAGGGAGACGGGCGGATTGCCCTCGCCGCCTTCGGCGTTGCTCTCGTTACCGTTGCCCATTTCATAGTAAAAGCCATAGCCGCCCCGGATGGCGGTCTTACCGGTGCCGAAGGGGTCGTAAGCAAAGCCCAAGCGAGGAGCGAAATTCCTCGTGGAACCGAAGAAGCAGCCCTTGGGAACGCCGTGCGTGCCACAAGCGTAGAGGCCGTTGCCGTAGACGCTGTAGTTCGACCCGGTTCCCGGCACCAGCACGGGGCCCAGCACGGGGTCGCTTACGAGTTGCCCCTGCGCGGCCGGACTGTAATCGCTCGGGAGGAAGGCGGAGTCAATATTGGTGGCGGACACGTCATGAAAAGGCTGGAAGTAGTAGTAGCGTAGTCCCAGGTTCAGGGTCAGCTTATTCGACACCTTCCAGTCATCCTCAATGTAAGGCTCGGCGTCGCGCCCGTTCCAATGGCCTTTGGGATAACCACCGATGGCGACGCCGTTCAGATTGATGGTGCCTTCCGAGTATGAGGCGATGCGGCCCAGGTACATGTCGGCCAGGCCGTTGCCCGATGAAATCGGACTCCAGTTGCCGAAGTTGAAGAAGCCCTGGGTATTGGCGCCGAACTGCTCGTTCTTGTGATAGTCCTGGTAGAAGATGCCGAATTTCAGCCCATGCTTGCCCGTCATCCAGGCGACGTTATCCTTGAAGTCCACGATCGGATTGGCGTTGAACCAAGGATGATTTCCGGCATCGGCCGTGAAACCGTTGACGTAGATGGAAGGCAGCAGCGGGTTCGAGGCGTTGGCCGAAAACAGGTTCTCGACCGTCCAGTCCGAAGGTTTATCGATGGAGTGGGCGGGTGAAGATGCGCCCGTCTGGTTAAAGAGCGAAATGTGGTCCACCGAGTAGCTGGCCACAAATTCATTCATCAGGTTCGGCCGGAAGGTGTGGGTGATGTGAATTACAGTGCTTTTGGCCGGTCCAAAGAAAGGCGTTTTGATGGTGTCGGAGCTTGAGCCCGTCCAAAGGGCCGGAACCGAGAGGGTGTTCCAGGAGTCCTGGGTCCAGCGCATGAAGACCTGGGTCTTGTCGCTGAGGTTCTGGTCAACGCGAATCTGCTCTTGCCGCCAGTTGGTGGCGGTGGAGGAGGCCACCACGTACCCTTGGGGACCGCTGTTCGGGAAGGGAATCAGGCCATTCAGCAGCGCACTGGCATTCGGGTCGATGGGCACCGTGTCACCGGGATAGAGATTCCCGTTCGGGTCCAAGGGGAGTGTGCAACCGGAGGCCACCACCGCGTTGTAGTTGGAGGAGGAGGAGTCACATTCACTGAAATCGCCCTGCCTCATGCGGAGCGTGGGCACACCCGCACCCACCGTCTGACCTTGGCGGTATCGCCGCCAGTCTTCCGACCAAAAGAAGAAGGTTTTCGACTTGTTCGTATTGTAATGACCGGGAATGTAGAACGGCCCCCCCAGGGTGTAGCCAAAATCGTTCCACTTCAGAGGGCTCTTGGGAGCCACGCTGCCGATCGAGGCTCGATTGATGTCCCACGGGTTGGCGTCGAAGATGTCGTTGCGCACATAATCGAAGGCATCGCCGTGGAACTCCTTGGTGCCCGATTTGGTGGCCACCTCGATGGTTGCTCCCGAGTGTTTGCCCAACTCCGCGCCGTAGTTGGAGGTGGAGATGCGGAATTCGGCGATGGAATCGAGGTTCGGGAAAGTGTTCATGGAGGTCCCGCCCGAGCCTTCGTCGAGGTTGTTGCCGCCGTCGATCTCCCAGTTGTTGTACTCCATGCGGCCGCCGTTAAATGAAATCGAAGCAAAACCGGTAATGCCCACTGCGGTGGGGTCGTAGCTGTCGTCCGCCACGGCGCCCGGAAGCAGCAGCGCTAAGGAGACAAAGTTGCGCCCATTCAGGTTGAGATTGGCAATCTGCGTTCCGGTGACAACTCCCGAAATGGCGGCGGTTTCCGTTTCGACCTTGGCCCCGGCGGCCGTGACGGTCACCTCCTGGGTGGTTTGGCCCACCACCATCGTCAGGTCGACACGCAGGATCTGACCGACACCGACGGTGATTCCCGCGCGCACCAGTTTTTGGAATCCCTGCACTTCGGCGGTGATGACGTAGTTTCCGATGGGAATGACCTGGGCGGAATATTCTCCCACGCTGTTGCTCACCAAGTCCCGCGTGAAACCCTTTTCGGGATTCGACACGGTTACTTTGGCTCCCGCAATCACGCCGCCTGAGGAATCCTTCACGGTGCCTACGATGCTCGCGGTGTCTTGAGCCCAACTGCCGATGGAAACTCCGAGGAAAACGAGGAAGAGCAGCGCCTTTCTCATACGCACCCTCCGCAGGCAAGATTTCCCAAAACCCCGGTCAGCGGGCGCCAGTCGAGGTCTTGGAAAGGGTAGGGAAAGCCTCCCCTGCCGGCTCGCAATATACGCCAAGCGGCCTTCGCACGCAATGCTCTGGACTCGCCAAGTTGTCCGGTTTTTATAGCACGTGATCTGGACGAGCGCGACGGGAGGTAGTACACTTCGCGGCACATGTCGTTCGTGCGGGCGGGACAGCGGCACCGACATGATTCTCTGCCCAGGAGTCAGATTATGAAAATGAGTCTTCCCCCAGGGATGATGCGAGTCGTCTGGGTCGTCCTACTTTTGTTCGGTTCAGTTTCCAGCGGGCTCGCGCAGGGCGAGGGGCTGGCCCGTACTCCTCCCATGGGCTGGAACAGTTGGAACCATTTCGAATGCAAGGTCACGGCAACTGATGTGCGGTCCGCCGCGGACGCCATCGTCGCGAATGGCATGAAGGCCGCCGGCTACATTTACGTCAACATCGACGACTGCTGGCAGGGCAAACGCGACGAAAAGGGAGTTCTGCACCCCAACGAAAAGTTTCCCGACATGAAAGGGCTGGCCGACTACGTTCACAGCAAAGGCCTGAAGGTCGGCATCTACTCTTCGCCGGGGCCCAAGACCTGCGCGGGCTTCGAGGGCAGCTTTGGCCACGAGGAGCAGGACGCGCGCATGTATGGCGAGTGGGGGATCGATTACCTGAAGTATGACTACTGCAGCTTCCAGGGCGACGTGGACGCCCAAATCGCCGCCTACCGGAAGATGCACGACGGCTTGCTGAAAACCGGCCGCCCCATTGTCTTCAGCCTTTGCCAGTACGGGATGGATCGCGTCTGGGCGTGGGGGCCGGGCGTGGGCGGGAATCTCTGGCGAACCACGGAAGACATCAGCGACGATTACGGTAGCATGGCTTACATTGGTTTCGGGCAGGAGGGCCTCGACCGGTTTGCCGGGCCGGGCCATTGGAACGACCCCGACATGCTGGAAATCGGCAATGGCAAAATGAACCACGATGAGTATTTGACCCACATGAGTTTGTGGTGCATGCTGGCGGCGCCGCTGCTGGCGGGCAACGATCTTTCCAAGATGACCGCGGAGACTTTGGATATCCTCACCAACCCCGAAGTGGTCGCAGTCGATCAGGACCAGGCGGGCATCCAGGGCTATCCCGTTGCCCAGGAAGGCCCGCTGGAGGTCTGGGTGAAGCCGCTCTGGGATGGCGGCAAAGCCGTGGGCCTGTTCAATCGGGGCGAATCCGCGATGCCGGTCACCGCTCACTTTCGGGATATCGGCATCGGAGATCAGGCCAGTGTGCGCGACCTTTGGGCCAAGCGCGACCTGGGAGTGGTGCGTGACCGCTTCACCGCCGTCGTGCCCAAGCACGGCGTCGTCTTGGTGAAAGTCAGGTGAACGGCGGAAAGCATCTTGACGGTCGGGATGGACGATGATGGACGAAACCATTTTGCCAGAGCAGAAGAGGCCTTTGGCCGGCGCGTGCCACCACCAGTGGCAGAAGCAGGAAGGCCCTTACGCGGTGGCGCAACTCTGCGCGGTTTGCATGCTGTTCCGCTACAAAACCAGCGTGACGGCGGATTGGGAATACCGCGCGCCAATTCCCTTCGGCCAGCTCCCGAAGCCATAGGGCGTCGCGCCGCAGCGCTGACCTTTGGCAGTTTGCTGAAAAACGCTCCCGGTACGTTATGCTGAGCGCAGCCAAGAATTTAGCAGGCTTGATATTCGGAACTTGACTATCTGAGTCAAGTTTGCCGAAGCCATTCGGACGGCAAGACCCCCTCACCCGGCCGCCGTTGGCGACCACCCTCTCCCCTTGGAGAGGGCTGGAATGCCGTGCACGCGAGCCATTTGCAGCCCTCTCCCCAGGGGAGAGGGTGGGCCGCGCAGCGGGCCGGTTGAGGGGTCACGGATTGCCAGTCTGAGGTGAAACCTCGCTAGTGTCCTGAGTCAGAAGTTCGCTGACAATGTCTCCCCCTTGCGGGCGACCGTTCCCGAGCCCCGTTAGGGGCGCAAGATCGTAGCCCAGGGCGCAAGCTCTGGGGGAGAGACCCCTCACCCCGCCTTCGGCACCCCTCTCCCGCGCGGGCGGGAGAGGGGAGGGGGGTGAGGGAGGACTCCCTTACCCACGGCTGACGCCGTGGGCTATGTTCTTTCGCCCGCTGCGCGGGCTGACTTCATCAGCGAACTTCTGACTCAGGACACTAGTGTAGTGTTCACCAATTGAATGGGCAATGTAGCGCCGCCGTCTCGGCGGCATCTGTCGGCAGGATGCTGGCGCTACGAAGGCGGCCAGGCATTCGAACGCCCCTGGGGTTTTCGCCCGGGATCTATACTCCGCTCAAGCCGGGGTGCCGCGAGCCGATATTGTTATTGCCAGCTCATGGTATACTCTGCCCCATAAGAGGTGAACCGGGAGCTCCATGAAGACCTGCCCAACGTGCCAAGGAAGTTATCCAAACAATTTCGCGATTTGCCCGCAGGATGGCAGCCCGCTGCAGGAGACCGGCACCTGGTCGGAAGGAAGTGTAATTCGCGGGAAGTACCGCCTGCTCAGCAAGGTGGGACAGGGCGGTATGGGCTCGGTTTACAAGGCGCTGCACTTGGCGTTTGACGAACTGCGCGCGCTGAAAGTGATTGCGCCGGAGCTGATGAGCGACGAGCTTTTTGTGAAGCGCTTCAAGCACGAAGCGGTGATCACTCGTAAGCTTCAGCACCCCAATGCGGTGCGCGTGGACGACATCGACGAGGCCGAAGACGGACGGCCGTTCATCGTCATGGAGTTCATCGAGGGGATAAGCCTGAAGAAGCTGATCCGCGATGAGGGACCCCTGCAGGTCGAGCGCGTGTGCGCCCTCATGAAGCAAGCCGCGGCGGCGCTGGATGCGGCGCACCGGCTGGGCATGGTCCATCGCGACATCAAGCCGGATAACATCGCTCTGGTGAATACACCCGAGGGCGAAATGGTCAAGGTTCTTGACTTCGGGATCGCCAAGGTGAAAGAGGCCCGCATGGGCGAGGCCGCGGGTATGACCTTGACGGGCACAGGGGTGGTCATTGGCACGCCGCAGTACATGTCTCCGGAACAGGCCATGGGGAAGCGCGGAGACGAACTCGACGGCCGCGCGGACCTTTACTCGCTGGGCATCGTGATGTACCAGATGCTGACCGCCGACCTGCCCTTCAAGGCCGACACCACCATGGAGATGCTGCTGGCCCACATGCAGAAACCCCCCGCGCCCATTCGCACCCTGCATCCGGAACTGAACGTGCCTGAGCCTGTGGCCGCGCTGACCATGCGCCTGCTCGAGAAGAACCGCGACCTGCGACCGGCTTCCGCCCGGGCGCTCATCCAGGAAATTGAGAAAGCCGAAGCGGAAGTGGCCGACGTCGGCGCCACGCGCGTCGTGCCGCCCGAGGAGCTGACGCGAATGGCCGGAGTTCAGCCCCCTACCGCCGGGGGCACCGCCCCGCCGCGGCCGCAACCTGCCCCGCCGAAGCCGGCGCCCGTCCCCAGACCGCAGCCTCCGCCCCTGCCGCAGCCATTGCCGCGACCCAAACCCGAATCACGCTGGGGGATGTGGGTGGCCTTGATTGTTCTTGTGGTGGGGCTGGGCGGGGGGTTATTGTACATCGGCACGCGGACCCCTACTCCTACGCCGCAGGGTCAGACGCCTACCGAACCGAAGCCCGGAGAAGCCTCGCCGCCCAGCACGCACGCCGATCAGCCCTCGAAGCCCGCCGAAACCAATACCGCGGTTTCGACCGAAACGTCGACACCTCCGGCTGTCTCCCCCCAACCCGCCAACCCTAAGGTTATTGCCCCCCCGGAAAAGGAACCTATCATCCCGGTTCATAACACGACGAAGACCAACACCCGCAAGACGGTCCGGGAAGAGGAGTATCATCCGCCGCCGCCGGAGAAGCCTCCGGTTGACCCGAAACAGATCCAGGCAAAGATTACGGAGGGTGACTTCGATGCGCATCGCGGTGAGTACGATGCGGCGCTCACTGTCTACCAACAAGGCTTAAGATTGGATCCTTCGAACGCCGTTCTGCGCCAGAGGTTCGAGACTGCCAAGAAAGCCTGCGTGCAGGAAAAATCCATTCTGGGCGCCAGCGCCAACAAATGCGAGCCACAATAAAGCCCGCGGCCCACCGGGATTCTGGCGCCTCTTCGTGCCCTTGACGATGCCCTCCGGTGGCGCTATAAGAAGGAGAGATCAATCCCAGGTGGCATTTGCATGCTTGCTGACGCGCAGGGCAAACATACTCGTAAGGTTCTGGCGCTCCTGGCAATCGTAGTTGCGGCTGTCGCGCTCTGTCCTTTCTCGGCACACCCCCAAAACACGGGCAAGAAACTCTCCGAGCAGGACATCGTTGGCCTGCTGACGGGTGACGTAACGAGTGAGCGGGTGGCGGACATCGCCAAAGAGAAAGGGATTTCCTTTGACATGAACGCTGCCGCGGAGAAGGACATTCGCGCGGCAGGCGGATCGGATGATCTGATTCGGGTGCTGAGCGGACTCGCGCCCCGGGCACCGGTTGCACCCAGCCGGCCGCCCCGAACCTCGCCGGCTGCCGGCTCTCCTGCCGTGTTGGTAATTCAGTCGAGTCCTGGCGAGGGCCAGGTTTACGTTGACGATGAACCCGTGGGATCGACGAGCCGGGGGGGCAGGCTGAGATTGACCCGGTTCTCGCCCGGGAATCATCAGGTGCGCGTCGCGCTGAGTGGTTACCAGGACTACGAAAAAACGGTGACCCTGACGGAAGGAGAAACCGTTATGGTGGCAGCGACGCTTCAGCCCGCCGCACCACCTCTTACGGCCAATCCGCCGCAGCGCCCCCCAGCGGTCGAAACTCCTGCCGTGAGCCCGGGCGAAGCTGGCGCCCTGGGTGTGGAGGTCGTGGCGCAACAACCCGCGGGTGCGCGGGGCGTGGTGATTTCCGGTGCTGCACCCGGCAGCCCGGCGGAGCAGGCAGGAATAAAGACTTACGACACGATCCTGGCGGTCGGCGGGCGGCCGGTGCGGACTCCGCAGGAACTCAAGTCGGCCGTGTCCAGTCATCGAGCCGGCGAAGCGGTCGCTGTGACTTGGTATAATGGATCAACCAATGTGACCCGGCAGATCCGGCTGGCCGCAGCGCCTGCGGGACCTGACAGGGAGGAGGCGACCCCGCCCTATTCTCCCCCCCTCCCCAAGACGCCCCATACAGGCTTCGTGTCATTTTCGGTGGCACACGATCACGGGTCGGGTGGGAATGACTACTGCTCCGGCGTGATGTCCATCGGGAACGGGATGATCTACTATAAGAGCACTAATGGGCGGCACGTCTTTGAAATACCCCTGAACAGCATCAAAGAAGCCCGCCGGAATGCGGTGTATCTGTCGGCCTTGGGCGCGTTCCATATCCGCTTGGCGAAGGGAACGAATTACAACTTCGTGGCCGTTAACCAGTATGGTCAATACCAGCCCCCGGACCCGATTCTGAAAGCCATCGAGCAGGCAAGCGGCAAGTAAGAGGCTGCGGAAAAACGCCAAGGCTGTCATCCTGAGGAGGTCGCCGCGGCGACCGGTCTTGAGTGAAACGAAGGAAGGACCTCTGCATTTGCCTGATTCTACAAATGCAGGGGTTCTTCGCTTCGCTCAGAATGACAGTGCCTGTGAAATTTTCCGAAGCCTGTTTAGACCCGCCCTTTCGGCAGTCCCCCAAAAACCGTCCCAGCGTGGTGAGAAACCCGGGTTAGGTCCAACGAAACCAGCGCACCGCCAGCAGGTACGACAGAACACCCCAGAGGCAAAGCACGAGAAGGCGCGCGGCTTGGTGGGTAAGCGAAGCACCCTCCAGGATCGCGGCGCGCAGCGCATCGTTCAATGCGGTGAGCGGCAGCGCTTTGATCAGCGGGTGGAGGACGGCGGGGAATCGCTCGTAGGAGAAGAAGACCCCGGAGAGAATCCACATGGGCATCATGACCAGGTTAATCAGGCCGCTGACCGTCTCGATTTTCTGCGCGCGGCTCGCCGTGAGCAACCCCACTCCGCCGAAACAAAGCGCCCCGAGCGCGCTGATGACCAGGATCGACAGCAGTGAGCCCATGACACGCATGTGAAAAGCCAGCACCCCGAAACTGAGCAGCAGAACCAGCTCAATGAACATCAATATGAGCCGGCTGCTGGCCAGGGCCAGAAGAAAATCGCCGCGCCGCATGGGGCTGGCCACAAAACGCTTGAGCAACTTCCGCTGACGCATATCGACCAGGGCAAACCCGATGCCCCACATGCCAGAGTTCATCAGGTTCATGCCCAGCAGGCCCGGAATGAGGAAGTCGATATACCGGGCGCCCGGCTCGCTCGAAGCCCGGCTGGAAGTGGGGAGGGGGTTCTTTCTCCCGGAGGCGGCCTCGAGGGTGTCATCCACAAGGTTACGGGCCAGCACGCTCTCCGGGCGCGCCGGGTCATAACGGTATTCGTAGCCGTTGGCTTGCGGCGTCACAACCAGATCGTACTTCCCGAGCCGGAACAGGTTGAAGGCGTCAGTGGCGGGAAGCACCTCGGCGTGAACCTCGCCCCCGGCGGACGCGGCGCTGAGCAGTTCCACGGCGCGCGCCGCCTGCGGGCCCGCCACCACCACCACGCGGCTGGTGTCGGCAGACTTGTTGCGGAAGGCAAGCCCTAACCCCAGCGCCAGGAGGATGGGGAACGCGAATACCCAGAAGATCACCTCCGGTTCGCGGTACAGCTCCTTCAAGCGCGCCAGGAGCAGGTGCGTGTAGCCCTGCCAGCGGCCGTTTTCCGGCAAGGCTGCCGCGGCACTCGCTTCCGCCAGGGGCGGCGAAGGTTGGCCGGGGATGTGCGGCGCGTTCTTTCGATGCTCCAAGGGTTCTCCTTTTCAGCTACCCAGGAGGGTTGGTGGACCCCACAAACCAGCAAGACGTTCACGTGATTCCCCTCCTTGATAAGGAGGGGGAGTTATTCTCAGGGCAATCTGGTCACTCCTCACGCAGGTGGCGTCCCGTGAGATGAACGAAGACGTCCTCCAGGCTGGCTTGCCGCGTGGTGAGATGCAGCAAATGCGAGCCGCGGCTCCGCAAGGCGGCGAGGAGCGCGGGGATGGTCTCGTGCGGTTCGCGCACGCTCAGCACAACCTTGCCGTCCTCTTCGTGCACAGCATAGACGCCGGGCAGGGATTTCCAGGCCTCCGGTTCGCGGAGGCCGTCGCCCGTGGCGTCGAATTCCACCATGTGGTGCCCACCCAAACGCTCAATCAACTCTGCCGGGGTGCCGGACGCAATCGTCAGCCCGTGGTCGATAATCGCAATGCGGTCACACAGGCGCTCGGCTTCGTCCATGTAGTGCGTCGTCAAGAGGACGGTCCCGCCCCGCGCCTGGAATCGGCGGATGATCTCCCAAAGCTGGCGCCGGCTCTGCGGGTCAAGGCCCGTGGTCGGTTCGTCCAGGAACAGAATCTTGGGATTGGCCACCAAAGCTGTGGCCACCGCCAGCCGTTGCCGTTGCCCGCCTGAAAGCCTTCCGACCCAGGTGTCGGCTTTCTCGGTGAGCGCCATTTCCGCCATCACTTCAACGGGCGAGCGAGGACGGCGATAGAAGCTGGCGAACAGGTGCAGGGTTTCGCGCACCGTGAGTTTCTCCGAGAGGCGCGTTTCTTGCAGCGATATTCCCAGGACTTCACGCAGTTCCCGGCTTTGCGCGTTCCAGGTATTTCCCAGAATTTCCACCTCGCCGGACGTGGGTTCGAGCAGTCCCTCCAGGATTTCAATCGTGGTGGTCTTACCCGCACCGTTGGGACCCAACAGTCCGAAGCATTCGCCAGCCCTGATCTCCAGGTCGAGCCCGCAGACAGCCTCGACTTTGCCTGCGTAGGTCTTGCGGAGGTGGCGACAGCGAAGTGCGACATCCATGAACTGCATCATAGCGGATTGCGGCTCCTAATCACCAATCACCGTGATGACCACCAAGCGTTCACGCCCGCGCACGTCGCATTCGAGATGGAAAATCTGCTGCCAGGTGCCGAGCACGAGTTTGCCGCCCGCGATGGGCACCGTCAGAGATGGTCCCAGCAGCGTCGCCTGCAGATGGGAGTGGCCGTTCCCGTCGTGCCATGCCTGTTCGTGGCCGTAGTTGCGGCTGGGCGGGATGAGCTTGTCCAGAGTGTTCGGCAGATCCTGCTCGAGCCCCGGTTCGAACTCAATCGTCCCGACTGCGGCAGTGCTGCCAACGTTGCAAACGTTCACCGTTCCCGTATTCACGCCTGAACCGGCCACGATCGCTGCAACCTGCTCAGTGATGTCGTGCATGTCGCCGTGTCCGGCGGTGCGGATGGAAATCTGCTGTTGGTAAGCCATGCTTTACCCTCCCGTCGGCGCCCGGCGATGCGGGGCCGGAATGGTCTCGAAGCTGAGAGCAGCCGCACCCGCTGGATTTTTCCTCAACCGGCCAGGGCCGCCTGCAGCATCGCCCGGGTGTAGCCCACGTTGTAGGCATAGCCGGCGTACGCGCCACCGCCCGGGTAGCCGGACTTGAAGCCGGGCAGGTCGCGGTCGGCGTCGAGCCCGCGCGGATGCTCCGGATAAATCAGACGCGGATACTTCTGCCGCACCAGTTCCTTCATCACTGCGAACATATCGACCTCACCCTCGTCCAGAAAGACTTCGGTATATTTCTCGCGGGGCGCTTGCACGCGCACGTTGCGGAAGTGCACGTGGTTGATGCGGTCCCGCGTTCCGAAATAGCGGCACACCTCGACCGGATCTTCACCCAACTCACGCGTCACCCCGCAGTCAAACGTGATCCCGTTCGATTGGCTCGAAACGATCTCGATGAGGCGCTTCCACCCTTTGAGGTCTCCCATGATTTGACCTGACCCGCGACTGAGCGGCGCCGGAGGGTCGTTGGGATGCAACGCCAGCCGCACTCCCGACTGCTCAGCCACGGGCACTACCGCTTTCAGGAAATAGGTGATGTTGCTCCACATCTCTTCGAGGCTGTGGACGCCCTCGGCCGGAAGTGGCGGCAGATCCTTGACCCGGTCGTAGTCAAATGCGGTCAGCCCTGCACCCGCCCTGCCGCTTTCCTCGTGGTAGCCCTCCACCAGGCGGTGCGCATAGAAGTTGTATTCCACCACCGGCAGGCCGGCCGCCCCCGCGGCGCGGATGGATTGCCGGACCTTGTCAATCTCCTCGTCGCGTCCGGGCCTTCCCTGCAGAGTGTTGGGGAACCCCCCAATCATCAAGTTTCCCAGGGTCAGACCGCCGGATTTCAGGCGGTCCATAAGGGCGCGGATTTGGCTTTCCTCCCACGGAATCCGTGGCCCGCCCATCAGCACGTGGTCTACCCCGAGTTGCTTCACCCGGCGCATGCCGCCCTCATCCGGACCGCCCGTCGACAGGCTTCCATCGATTTGCAGGCAGATCTTGGGGGTGTCGCGACGCTCCTCGCGCAGTTCCGGTAAAGCCACCCCGCGAGTTAGCGGGGTCAACAACGCGGTTGCACCTACGGCTTTCATCATGTTTCTGCGGGAAAGAGGGGTATTCACGTCGTAGTCCTCCGGTCGAGCGGACCTCTGGTTTTGATGACACTCAGGCTGCTCTAGCGCGAATTTCTCACCACGGAATTGGAAGGGCGGGGCTTTAGCCCCGCCCTTCCGGCAGCCCCCCAAAAGCGTTCCAGCGTGGTGAGAAATTCGGGCTAAGCGCGTCCGGGGGGGAAGACGCTGCACACCAATCCTATCATCGCGCCAGCCGTTTCGTGGGGGTGGCCGGGGCTATTTCAGGCTGGCGAGGTCGATCACAAAGCGGTAGCGAACCTCGCCCTTGACCGTGCGCTCGTAAGCCTCGTTGATTTGTTGGATGGGGATCACCTCCACGTCGGAGGGCAGCCCGTGCTGGGCGCAGAAATCGAGCATTTCCTGCGTTTCGCGGATTCCCCCAATCATTGATCCTGCCAGCCGTTTACGGCCCACGATGAGCGGAAAAGCCGCGAGCGGCGTCGGATCGGGCAACCCAACCAGCACCATCGTGCCGTTGCGGCGCAGGAGTTGGAGGTAGGCGTTGTAGTCGTGCTGTGCCGAAACCGTGTCCAGGATGAAGTCGAAGCGCCCGGCGTTCTTCTTGAACACCTCCGCATCGCGGGTGGCGATGAAATCGTCTGCTCCCAAGCGCCGTGCCCCCTCGCGCTTGCCCGGTGAATGGCTGAGCACGGTGACCTCGGCGCCGAGCGCCTTCGCGATCTTCACCCCCATGTGACCGAGGCCACCGAGGCCCACTACCGCGAGCTTCGCGCCGGCCTTTACGCCGAAGTGAATCAGCGGCGAGTAAGTGGTGATGCCCGCGCACAACAAAGGTGCGGCGCCATCGAGCGGCAGACGCTCCGGGATGCGCAGAACGTATCCCTCCTCCACGGTGATCTGCGTCGAATATCCGCCGTAGGTAGGCGTCTTGCCGTCGCGCTCGTGGCAGTTGTAGGTGAAGGTGGGGCCTCCTTGCTCGCAGAATTGCTCGTCGCCGGCTTTGCACGCCTCGCAGGTACGGCAGGAATCAACGAAACAGCCGACCCCGACGGTGTCGCCAGCCTTCCACTTTCTGACCTCGCCTCCCACCTTCACGACTTTGCCCACGATTTCGTGGCCCGGCACCATGGGAAAAACTTCGCCGCCCCACTCGCCCCGCACCTGGTGAATGTCGGAGTGGCAAACCCCGCAATAAAGGATATCAATCAGGACATCGTGCGGGCCGGGCTCGCGCCGCTCAATGGAGAACGGTCCCAGCGGCGCCTTTGGTAAAGTTGCAGCATAAGCAGGAGTCTTGAGCATGATTTTGATCTCCCTTCCTGGTGTGCGCCTCACCGCGGACTTTGGCATGCGGTTGAGGGACGCCGTGATCCAGTATGGAATTCTAACCCCAAATCAGCTTTCCGGCACGCCCGATGAGGCCGGAGCCCCGGCTGGTGTCTTCCCAACCGTGGCCCCTTCTCTGTGTTCACGAAACCGAGGGTAGTTCGAATGACGAGCTAACCCTGAACTTTCACCACGGCATCGGAAGGGCGGGGCTTCAGCCCCGCCGTTACAAGGCCTTCCTGATTATTCCCGTGCTTCGCGCCCCTCGCAGCTTGCGGCTGCAAGCTGCGCGGGGCGCGGAACGAACAGAGGGCCGGAGCCGCGATTTCGGCGGGGCTGAAGCCCCGCCCTTCCGACAGCCCCCAAAACCGTCCCAGCGTGGTGAGAAATGCGAGCCATACCTGGCTACCGCCAACTTTTGCCTGCGCTTGACTCGCTTGCTACCCAACGACATACTGCAATTCACCAGCTTCCTTTGCGGAGCAAGCGGGCGCGGTGCTGCCGGTCGCCGCGAATGGCTGGAGGCAAGGTGCAATTGAGGCCCGGTGCCGAGATGAATCCTGATCAGGCGTTGCTGGTGGATCTCTATGAGCTGACCATGGCGGCGGCGTATTTCGAGCACCGCATCGACTGCCGCGCCACGTTCGAGCTCTTTGTGCGGCAACTGCCTGCGCAGCGGTCGTACCTGGTGGCGGCGGGGCTTAACGCAGCTCTCGAGTATCTGGAGAACCTGCGCTTCAGCGACGCGGACGTTCAGTTCCTACGCACCCACCCGGCATTCCGGACGGTCTCGCCCGCATTCTTTGACTACCTGCGGGAATTTCGCTTCCACGGGGACGTGCAGGCGGTTGAGGAAGGCACGCTGGTCTTCGCGGAAGAACCCTTGCTGCAAGTGAGCGCGCCCGTCCTGGAAGCGCAGATTGCCGAAACCTATCTGCTCTCGGTTATCCATTTTGAAACACTGGTGGCGTCGAAGGCCGCGCGCGTTGTGCATGCGGCCAAGGGCCGCCCGGTGCTGGAGTTCGGGACGCGCCGGGCGCACGGGCCCGAAGCCGGCGTGCGGGCGGCGCGGGCGGCGTGTGTGGGTGGCTGCGCGGCCACGTCGAATGTGCTGGCGGGCGCGCTCTACGACCTGGCTCTGGCCGGCACGGCGGCGCATTCCTGGACACAGGTTTTTCCGAGCGAGCGGCGGAGCTTTGAAGCGCTGCTCGAAACCTTTCCGGATTCCGCCATCCTGCTCGTCGATACCTATGATGTGCTGGCGGGCGCGGAAATCGCCGCCACCCTGGGAAAGCGGGTGCCCGGCGTGCGGCTGGATAGCGGCGACCTGCTCGAGAAAAGCCGCCTCGTTCGCGAAATCCTCGATCGGCACGGCCAGCGCGACACGAAGATCGTGGCGAGCGGCGACTTGAACGAATACAAGATCGCAGAGTTGCTGGCGGGGGGAGCACCCATTGATTCCTTCGGCGTGGGCACGGACCTTGTCACCTCACGCGACGTGCCCGCCCTGCACGTGGTTTACAAACTGGTTGAGACCGAGGCGGGCGGCGTGGCGGAGCCGAAAACGAAATTCAGCGAGGAAAAGGTTTACTGGCCCGGCAGGAAGCAGGTCTTCCGGTTCTCGGAGGGCGGGCAGTATCACCATGACCTGATCGCGCGCGCCGCGGAAGATCACCCGGAGGCATCGGCGCTCCTTCAACCTGTCATGTACGAGGGGCGCCGCGTGGCCCCGGCGCTGGCGGTCGAGGAAATCCGCCAGCGCACGCTCGCGCATCTGGCATGCCTCCCGGAAGCGTACCAGACTCTGCACCAGGCACCTGCGTTTCCGGTTGGGATAAGCCCGGCGCTCGAGCAGTTGCTGGAGGAGATTCGCGTAAAGCGCTTCGGCGTGATGAAAGCCTCCCACTTGGGGGGAGGAAGTTGAGGAGCGCGCGCCATGCGTGAGCCCCTGGTTTTTGTCGATGTGGACACGCAAGTCGACTTCATGGTCCCGACCGGCAGGCTTTACGTCCCGGGCGCCGAGCGACTTGTGCCCAACCTGGCGCGGCTGATGAGCTGGGCGCGCGAGCACGAGATTCCCGTGCTCTCCTCGGCAGACGCGCACCTGCCCGATGACCCTGAGTTCAAGATCTGGCCGCCCCATTGCGTCGCTGGCACTGCCGGGCAGCGGCGCATTCAGGAGACCCAGTTCGCCGAGGCGGTCATCATCCCGAGGCGCCAGCACGCTTTCACACCTCCGGAGCGCTGGGTCGGCCAGTTCATTATCGAAAAATCCACTTACGATCCGCAGGACAATCCCAACTTCCACGAAGTGCTACGTGCGCTCGGCCCCCGGCACGCCATCGTGTTCGGCGTGGCCACGGAATTCTGCGTCCGCGCCAGCGCCCTGGCGCTGCTCCGTCACGGCTTGCCGGTTGATCTGGTCGTAGATGCGATCGAGGCCATCAGCGAAGAAGGCGGCCGCCAGGCGCTCGAAGAAATGACCGCCGCCGGCATCCGACTCGTCACTGCTGAAGAAACCTGCAAGCCCAGCGGGAGGGGCCTCGTTTAGTCAGACGCGACCCACCACGGCCCGCACGGCCAATTTACCCTTCTCATAAAGCGAGTAGTAGGCGGAGCTTGGGTCGACCAAAATCCGGCTGGATAATTGGAAACCGAGGTGGGATAGTAGGCCGAGCGTCATCATTCGAAATCGGAAATGGTGTCAGCATGAGGAAACCTATGCACTCACGCAGATTCTTGCCTTCACTCCTTTTCTTAGTCTTGGCGTTGGCGTCTGTAGGGATCGCCGCAGACGGAAAGATCGTATTGAACGAGCAGGAGTACTTTTCCGGGCCCGGATTTTCATTCTTGCTCTTCCACAACAATTATGAAGTTGGATATCAGGGTGGCTTGCAGATGATCCTGAGCGAAGAACGTGTTCTGGATTCTGGCGACCTGCTGCTGAGGGCCAAACGGGATGCCGGCGACCCCAACCTGCGTGTGGTGAAACGGGTCGTGGATCGCGAGCATGCGACAGCCACCGTGTTTGGCGAAATCGAAGGCTGGAGTACGGGCTACCAGTTGATCTGTAAGACGGATGGAGAGCGGATTCTGGTAACCCTGAGACTGGACCGCCCCCTTGACTGGACCAAGGTGGAACAGGCAGGACTGCGCATGGCACTCTACCCCGGGGTGTACATGACGAAGTCGTTTCAGACGGACTCCGGAAGCGGGGTCTTTCCGGAGCACTTCTCCGGGAAAACGCTGCTGACCCATGCCACCAAGCTTCTGCGGGTTGCCCAGGAAGATCCCTTGCACAGTTTTTCCGTCTCGCGCCCGGATGGCGAGTTGATGCTGGTGGACACGCGCCAGGACGGCCCCGAAAGCTGGTTCATGATCGTTGCGCCCGTTGCGAAGGAGAGCCCGCAGACGGAGGTACAAGTGGAGATCACACCGGCCCTCGTTCCCCAGTGGCGACGGCCGCCGGTGATCGAGGTTTCGCAGGTGGGTTATCTCCCCACACAGGCAAAGCAGGCGTTCCTGGAACTCGACGCGCGCGACCGCGTGAGCGAACCGGTGAACCTTTTCGAGATGCAGCTTAGCGGTGAGAAGCGGCTGGTGAAATCCGGCATGCCGAAGCCGTGGGGGAACTTCCTCCGTTACCAGTATGCGGAGTTTGATTTCAGTGACGTGCAGCAACCCGGTGTCTACCTGTTGGAGTACGCGGGCCAGACGGCAGGGCCTTTCCGCATTGCGGCGGACGTGTACACGCAGGCCTGGCAGCCGACGCTGGAATACTTCCTGCCCGTGCAGACGTGTCACGTGGCGGTGAAGGAAGGCAACCGCACGTGGCATGGCGCCTGCCATCTGGACGACGCACTGCAGGCGCCGGCCCACCGGGAGTACATCGACGGCTACCAGCAGGGTGAACACGAGACGAAGTACGCGGACAACGAGCACGTCCCGGGTCTGGATTGGGGCGGCTGGCACGATGCGGGCGATTTCGATTTGCCCGCGGGCAGCAGCGCCATAACCACCCTGGCCCTGGCCCTGGCGCAGGAGGAATTCAGTCCCCACGTGGACATGACCACGATCCACCGCGCCGAGCGCGAGGTGTTGCTGAACCAGCCGGATGGCCGCCAGGATCTGCTGCAGCAGATCGAATACGGGGCGGAAAGCTTACTGGCTTCCTATCGCGTTGCGGGACACATCTTCCCCGGGATCATCGAGCAGACCGACCTGCAATACAACTATGTGGGCGACCCGGTCAACATCACGGACAACCGCGTGTATGACCCTAAGCTGAAACCTCTGGAGGTGCAGGGAGAGCGGTCGGGAAAGCTCGACGACCGCTGGGTGTTCACCAACCGTAACACGGGGCTGCAGTACGAAACCGCGCAATCGCTGGCGGCGGCCAGTCGCGTGCTGCGTGGCTACCGTGCGGACTTGGCCGATGAGTCCCTGGCCACGGCGAAGAACTTGTGGGAGTACGAAGAGAATCACCCGCCAGTTTTCGCGCCGAATTCCTACGTGCCGAGGAACGATGGCGGGTTTCACAGCCAGGAGATCGCAGCCACGGCGGAGTTGTTGATCACCACCAACGAAACGAAGTACCGCGACCGGCTGCTGGCGCTTTTGCCGGCGTTTAAGAATATTTCGGGTGAGCAGTTCGGCTCCGGGCCAGGATGGGTGTTGGTGCGGGTGCTGGCCCAGGTGCCGAACCCCGAATTCAAGACCGCAGTTCTGGAACTGGCGAAGAGGTGGAAGGCCGCAGCCGACGAACGCGCGGGGGCAAATCCCTGGGGCGTGCGTCTGCCCCTGGAGGTGTCGCATCCGGATTTCAAGCTGGAGACGCGTTCGCAAGTTCACTCGTTTTTTGTGTGGGGCGAGGGTTGGAACCTGCAAGAGGACGCCCTGCGGCAATACTACTTGCACAAAACCCTGCCGGACCTGTTCGGGACTGCGCCGCTGATGGCCACGGTGAATTACGTGCTCGGGGTGCACCCCGGCAGTAATGAGAGCTTTGTTTCTGCGGTGGGCGCACATTCGCCGTTGATCGCCTACGGGTTTAATCGTGCCGACTGGTCGCACATTCCCGGCGGCGTGATTTCCGGCGTGTCGCTGGTGAAACCGGATTTTATGGAGCTGAAAGAGTTCCCCTTCCTGTGGTACCAGACGGAGTACGTGATCGGCGGCGCGGCGACTTACATCTTTGACGTCCTGGCCGTGGAATCGTTGATGGGAAAGTAAGGGGACAGCCCGAGAAAATTGCATTTCGGGGTGAGCGGGCGGGCGGACAGAGAACAGCAGGCGGCCGGTGGGGAAGGGAGGCGCCTGGTCCACCACGGGGTTCTGCTGCTTGATGCGCACCACGGCCTGCAAGTGCTCAGCGGATTTCTCGCGATCGCCCAGCGCACGATAAACCGCTGCCGAATTCTCGTGGGCCTCGATCATATCGGGCCAGGCGCGGAGCAGGAAGTAATCCCCCTGGCGCTGCGCCGGGGGAGTTGCATCCAGAACCTGCAATCCTTTCTCGGGACCGGCAGAGTGAAAAACCGCGATGGCAAGTTCCAGGCGCGCCTCGGCCGCGGAGGGACTCGTGGCGACGGCGGGTTCCGGGAATTCCCGCGCCGGCCTGAATTGCTCGTAATCGAGCAGGGACCGGCCCATGCTGGCCAGCAGGCTGTGTTCCGATGTTGCGCTGCGAGCGGCGCTCGCCGCCTTCTGCCTACTGCCTTCTGCCAACCGCCACCTCCCCACTGCCTTCTGCCCTCTGCTTCCTGCCTACTGCCTACTGCCCTTTGCCTCCCGCCTACTGCCCTCTGCCTACCGCCTTCTGCCTTCTGACTTCTGCCTACTGCGCTAATCACCTTTATTATCATCAACATAATGGAGAGGCAACCATAACTAGTTTATTTTCATCAACATCATGGAGAGCCCACAAACTGACATTTTTTCTACATGTGTTTTCAACAACATAATGGAACTTACCTTCATTTT
Organism: uncultured Acidobacteriota bacterium; assembly: GCA_963722555.1. Lineage (GTDB taxonomy): Bacteria > Acidobacteriota > Terriglobia > UBA7540 > UBA7540 > Bog-366. Next base: position 1,458,401 of record CAVRNQ010000007.1, on the reverse strand, counting down.
TTCCCCCCGCGTTTTCGGAGGTTGACGTCAACGCAATGCATTTAACTTGTTTAATTTCAACGACTTGATGATTTTGCAGAAACATGATGAATATCGCTAAGTACCTTTATTATCAGCAATATAATGGAGAGGCGGGACATTTTAGCAATTTTCACGCTCGCTGGCTTAGCGTCCAGCCATCAGCCTTCAGCGTTCTGCCCACTGCTTACTGCCTACTGCCTTCTGCTTACTGCCTAATGCCTACTTCGTGGGTGCAAGGGCCAAGCTATCTCCCGAGCAGCTTCTACCGAGCCGGGGCGCTAGGTACCTCAGCTATAATAACACCAGAGTCAACTTTGTCAAGCAAAAAGATTCTGCCCTCAGGCAGAAACTTGCTAACGCGGATTTCTCACCACGCTGGAGCGCATTGGGGGGGCTGCCGGAAGGGCGGGGGTAAACAGGCTGCGGAAAAACCCCTCACACTGTCATCCTGAGCATTGACAGCCTTTCGGCTGCCCATGATGGGCAGAAACTCGACAAAGAGAACCAATGCCCCTCGCTGTCATCCTGAGCGAAGCGAAGGACCCCGGCAGTTCGCGGGGGGTTGGCCAACAGAGTAAACTACGGGGGTTCTTCGCCCAAAATGCGGGCTCAGAATGACAGCGCAAGCGATGCTGAATCTAAATGACTTACGCGTCGAGTTTCTGCAGAGCGAAGAACCCCTACATTTGTAGAATCAGGCAGATGCAGAGGTCCTTCCTTCGTTTCACTCAGGACCGGTTGCCGGAGCAACCTCCTCAGGATGACAGCTTTGGCGGTTTTTCCGCAGCCTGTAAAGCCCCGGTCTTCCAATCCCGTGGTGAGAAATCGGGGCCGAATCTGAAACCTTCCCTCCGAACGATTTCACTGCGCTTGCCCGAACCTCTCATCGCCCGGCTTAAAGTCCTGGCGAACCAGCGCGATGTTCCCTATCAATCGTTGCTCAAGGTGTTGCTGGCCGAGCGGCTGAAACAAGCGCTCGCGCGGGGTGGTTAGACCTCCAAAAGAGCCGTCCCCTTGACAGCGAAGGAACACTGGAGGTATCTTTAGAAGTACTTCTGGAGGTTCCATCTATGACCAAGATCCCCGCCATCATTCCGATTACCGATCTTCGACAAGACGCCGCCGCTGCCTTGAAGCACGCGAAGTCGTCGCGGCAGCCGCTGGTCATCACGCAACGCGGAAGGGCTGCGGCGGTTCTTTTGAGCATGGAAGCCTACGAACGGGGTGAACACGAGCGCCAACTTCTGCACCTCCTGGCACGGGGCGAACAGGAAATCAGCGCAGGCAAGGGATTCGATCTGGATAAGGTCCTGGCTGAGGCAGACGCTCTTCTGGCCGGTGGGCCGAAGTGAAGCTCCGGTTCACACCCTCCGGACGAATCCAGTTTCTCCAGGCAGTGTCCTATATTCTGCAGGACAATCCGCAGGCAGCCCTCCAATTCCGGAAGAAAGCTGAGCACGCACTGCGACGCCTCAGGCGATATCCGGCGTCAGGCCGGCTCATTCCGGAGTTTCCGGATCTTCCCTTTCGCGAGGTGATTGTTCCGCCCTATCGTTTCTTCTACCGTTGTGAGGACAGGACCATCTGGGTGGTCGCATGCTGGCATGCAGCACAACTGCCGACGGAACCGATGAACGTAAAGACCGTCTGACCAACCGCTCACCCCGCCGGCCGCCTTCGGCGCCCGTGGGCCACCTCAGGACAAAACCGAAACTCGAAACTGGGAAGCGGTTAACGCGGAGTTGTCTATTAACTCCGCGGCTCTTTGCTTTCCCGATAAAGGGCCGCAGACTTCAAGAACAAATCTGCATTGCAATATCGTGATTTCTTGTTTTCCTGGCAAACATTTTTCGTCGTGTGTGTAGGGCCACCCCTTGGGGTGGCCTTGGCCAAGGCAAGCCCTGGCCCTACAAGACCCCACGTCAGGTTTGGTTGCGACTCCGCCGCGCTGCGCTACAACCTGCAACCTCAAACCCACGTGGTTTTGAGGGCAGTGTTGACGCGCTCGAAATCCTTGTCACTTGTGACCAAGGTTGCCTTCCTGGCTTGGGCGAGGGCGGCGGCGAAGCAGTCGGCTCATCGGAAACTGACCCACCACCTCTGGTTCAGGACACCTCTGATTCAGAACGCTTCGGCTTCAGGACAAGCGTCCAGATGTCAGCGTCCAGACAAACGTCTCGATGTCAGTTGCGTGACGCTTGGCCTTCCCTTACAATGCGCGCCAGAATCTTTGGCCGCGACCTGGGGGGATTGTCTTTCGGCTTGTGACACCGTCCGGACAGGGCGGCGGGCTCGACAGAGGGAAAAGGAGTCATAAGGCAATGACACACACAAACCTTAAATTGAAGAGACTAGTTTTGGCGGCGGGTTGCGTCCTGGCCGTAACCCTGGCGGGGTGCAAGAGCAACCCGGCTCCTGCAACGGGTTCTGCTTCGGCGCCGGCCACCAGAGCCGCAAGGCACAACACGAGCGATGCCGGGAGACTGAGCGCCGGCGCCAATAAACTGGTTGACGCCATGAGCAAGCCGACCAAGTCCTTCCACTTCTCTTACAAGGGACAGGAGAACATCAGCGACAAGTATATCCGCGACAAGACCCAGGCGCCGGAAGTCGGCCCCGTGGAACTGCAGGCCGACATCTCACCGGACGAAGTCGACCTGACGCAGACGCGCGGCAAAACCACCAAGGAGAGCAAGGCCAAGAAGGGTGATGAGATGAATTGGGCCATGAATAGCCTGGCGCTGATGGGGGTAGTTACGAGTCCGAACTTCTCCCTCGCTATCGGTTCGAGCGTCGCCTCCTCCCCCAGCCCCGACATGGTGGGAACAACTCCGGCGGACAAGTACACCTTCGACACAAGCACCGCCACTGGCCCCCAGAAAATTGGGCTTGACGCGGTCCGCTCGATGCTCACCAACATCAAGGAAACCAAGGGGACGGCCTGGATTGCCAAGGATTCCGGCGTGATGGTCAAATTCAATATCGATACAGACTACCTGGACAAGAACGGACACGCTTGGCAGGAGCACTACGAGGGAGAAGTCACTCCGAAGTAATGACGCACAGCCCAGCGATTGCGGCCACGCACGGCGCGCAGCGCCGAGGTTTCGGCTCGGGCTACGGACTCTCGCGGCCCCCTGCCCCGCCGGTGCCACGGGCGGAGCCTCCCAGAAGTTTCCAGGGGCCTGCTCAGCCGTTCTCGAGGACGCGCTGGTAGAGGTCTTCATACTGCGGGATGATGCTGCTGCTGCAGAAGTTCTGTTGCGCGCGCTGGCGCGCCGCCCGTGACATTTCGAGGTGACGCTCGGGGCTGGAAACGATCTCGAGCGCGCGTGCGGCCATGGTCTCGACGTCGCGTGCTTCCACCAGATAACCCTCCACACCATCGCGCAATACTTCAGGCAACCCGCCCACGCGCGAACAGACAGCGGGCACGCCGCAGGCCATGCCTTCCAGCGCCGCCAGTCCGAACGACTCCAGATCGCTGGGCAGCAGCAGCACGTCCGCGCAGTTCAGCAGGTCCTGCACCTGGTTCTGCTTGCCAAGAAATATCACATCTTGATCTATTTTCTTTTCGCGAACCATCCACTCGGCGATGGTGCGGTCGGGCCCGTCCCCGATCATCAGGAGCTTGGCAGGAATCTGGCGGCGGACGAGCGCGAAGATTTCGACGACGTCAGGCACGCGTTTGACGGGCCGGAAATTCGAGAGGTGGGCCAGGATCTTCTCGCCGCCCGGCGCGAACTCCTCACGCCGGCCTTTGCCGCCGGCGGGCCGGAAGACGTCGCAATTGACGAAATTAGGGATGACCTCGACCGGCCGGCGAATCTCAAACTCGCGCAGAGTGACTTGGCGCAGGTAGTCGGAGATCGCCGTGACCGCGTCGCTTTCTTCGATGGAGAAGCGGGTAATGGGAAGATAAGAACGGTCCGCGCCGACCAGGGTGATATCCGTGCCGTGCAGCGTCGTGACGAAGGGCAGCCGGCGCGGCTTCAACATGGCGCGCGCCAGATAGGCGCTGACCGAGTGTGGGATCGCGTAGTGCACGTGCAGCAGGTCAAGCGATTCGTTCACGGCGACGTTGGTCATGGCGGTGGCGAGCGCCAGGGTGTAAGGGGGGTGATCGAAAAGCGGGTAGTTCAACATCTCGACTTCGTGGAAGTGGATGCGTCCCGAAGCCTCGGTGATGCGCACAGGCATGGCGTAGCTGATGAAATGCACGTCGTGCCCGCGCGCCGCCAGCTCCAGACCGAGTTCGGTCGCAACCACGCCGCTTCCGCCGTACGTGGGATAGCAGGTGATGCCGATGCGCATAGAAGGCCTCTGGAAAGCCAGTGCCGCCCCTTCCCGGCGCAGCTAGGAGGGCGGCGCCTGCTTCTTTGATTCGTTGGTGAGAATTTCGATCTTCGTTACGTTGCGGTGGTCGGCACGTAGCTCAAAGTAGACGATAACGTTCGCGCCGGGAGCGAGATCGCTCAACCTGATCCGGGTGCCCGCGGCAGTGATAACGTGCGTATTTTTCTTGATCGGGAAGGTTTCCGTAACGCCGCCCTCGACTGCGTTGACGTTGAGGATATTATGCTTTTCGTCGAGTGACTGCACGGTCCCGCTGAAGGCTTGGTGCAGGCTGGCACTGGTGATCTTGTCGATGACCGGCACCTTGGGTTTGTGTTCCTGTGCCAGCGCCATGCCAGCAGCCAGCAACGCCACCACTAGCGCCACCCGGGAGTCTGCCCGCCGGAGCGCGCGCCAACGCCACACGCCGCGCCGGGCGGTTTGCGGAGCGGCGGAAGAGAAGGTAAGAAATCTCAAGGATAAACCTCTAACGAGAGATATCCGCACCAGCATCATGCTAGGTGAGCATCCGTGGGCTGTCAAGTGCGGGGCCGCCAGGGAAGTAATGAATCCGGCGGCGCTCCGCGTTTCCGGCAGGGGTTCAGCCTGCATGCTCCGCCCCGTTGGCTGGAGGTCCGAGAGTGGGGCGCAGGAACCTCCGGCGCTCGTAGCGATTGAAAATCCCCTGCGTGACCAGGAGTAAAACCGCGGCGCCGCACAGAATCCAGATGCCGCTCCTCACCGTGGTCCGTTGGGCGACGTAACCGATGGCAGGAGGAACCACGGCGCCGCTCAGCAGAGCGAGAGTCATGAGCATGCCGAAGACGGTTCCGAAGAGCCGCGCGAAGTACGTACTGGCAGTTCCCGCGGTAGTCGGAAAAATGGGCGCGTAACTCAGCCCGCAGAGAATGATGCCTGCACTCGCTACCCAAATGCTGGGCGCTACCGCCATGAGCAGGAGGCCGATCAGGGCGCCGACGGAGGATCCCAGCACCAGGCGCGGCCCGCGTATTCGCTTGACCACCTGGCTGGCGGCCAGCCTCCCCACCATCATCATGATCCAGAAGACGGTCAGGATGATTTTGGAAGTCTGCGAGGAGGCGTACAGATCCTTCTCGAGGTAGGTGCGAATCCAGCCGGCGGTGGAGATCTCCAGGGCGGAGTAGAAGAACAACACCGAGCCGAGAATGATGACCGCAGGATCAACCGCCACGCGGAGCGCTTGACCCCAGTCGAAGCCTCCGGCCGAGCCCGCGCGCGGGAACGTCTGCGCAAGCGCCACAAAGGCGACCAGCGCCACCAGAGAGGCAATGAAACACAGCGTGGCGAAAAGCCCCAGCCGGGCGGTCATCAGCACGACCAGCCAGGGGAAGAAGATTGCTCCCACGCCGAAACAGATGCCTGCGAGGTTGAGCGCAGAAGAGGGGTTCTCAGGGTAAAGGTCAGGAATGAGAGTGTTCGAGGCGCTCATCGCGGAGCTGCCGCCCAGACCGAGCAAAACCAGCAGTGCCCCGAGCACCGCGTAACTGGGCGCGTAGGCCATCCCCAAGAGCGCGGCAGCGCTGCATAGGAACCCGGCGGCCAGTACCGGTTTCTTGCCGAATCGGTCGATCAGCGGTCCTGCCAGGAACACCATGGGGACCTGCGGGAGGTAGAGGAAACTGAAAAGCGTTCCGCTCTTGGTCAAATCAAAACCCGCGTGCGCACTTAACTCCGGGAGTGTCGCACCCAGAAAGGAGGTCATCACCCCAAACGTGAACAGGCCCGCGCAGGCCGTCCCCATCAGGTATGGGGTGGGAGTCTGGTTGGTTGAGGTCATGGAGGTTTGGCCTTTCCCCGCGACAAGAGATACTCGTCGCCATGCAGCAGCGCCAACGCCGGGCAGGCTCGCTTCTTGCCCACCCCGCCCGCTCGCCAGGGACTTTGCTGCGGGTGCATTATAGCCGCAATCGCGTGGCGCCGGTATCGAAGCAAGAACCCTATGCTGGACGCACCCTACTATTGGAAGCAGATTGTACGGGTGGCGGGGGGAACGGTCAATTCGGCGCGGGGGTTGTCTCGGAGGCGGTCTGGGGATCCTTGATATGTTCTGTAGCGGTAACCCGGAAAAGTTTGAAAGCCGAATAGCGATGCAGATTGTGCCAGCTCCGGTCCTTCAACTCCACGGTGACGGCGACTTCCCGCGGCAACCACACAGGCCAAGCCTCTTCCTTGAATTCCACTTTGTCGTAGGTCACCTCCGTAGTTTGCCTCTGCAACTCAAATTCGGACGGAGCCTTCAGGAGGTCGGTGCGCATACGCAGGATCTGAAAACTCTCCGCGTCGATCCACGCCACACCTTGCTGCAAAATGAGCCCGGTGGTAGTCCCCACAGAGAATTGCTCCAAGAGACGGGCATTCTGCGCGGTTTGGGCAAAAGCCATCACCACCGTCTTATGACCGTGGAGCGACTGCCTGCCGAGATAGCGGAAGTTCGTGTTGGATTGGAAGGCAGGGTGGAAGATCAAGCTCAGGGAAGTGAAACCCGCCGTCAGCATGAATCGCCCTTCGGGGTTATCTACGAGAATCATCCTCCCCTGCGAATCACCTCGATATTCGGTGACGTTGACGTCGGGCTCCCTGGTCTTAACCAGGATGAGGTACTGGAAGCTCTGGTCAAGAGAATGCGCCACCTTTCCGTCTTTTCCCAACCGCTCTTCGCGCACGTCCTCCTGAGAAATCGTATTGGGAATCGTCCGGAAGAACGATTCCACGTTTCCCCCTATTCGGCGCAGGATCTCGGGCAGTTCTTCCTGGCTGGATGCGGCCTCCAAGCCTTTGAGCTCCGGCAAGACCTTCAGCAGGTCCGGCAAGGGCTGGTTGATCAGTGGGACGATGTTGCTGCGAGCCTCCAACTTCAGGCGCTGATCTAATTCCGCGTAAGCAAGGCGGGTGTTTGGCGAAGAAGCCTTGGGTTTGCGTTCCGCCCGAAACTGGGTCAGCTCGGCCCGCGCGTCCTGGTCTTTGCCCAACTGGAGTTGCGCACGGGCCAGCAGGAGGCGGACCTCAGGGGGGGTGCCGCTCTTGACGGCTTTCTCCAGATATTGACAGGCGGCCTGCCAGTTGTTGCGGGCGAGCAACGCGCGACCCATTTCTTCGAGCGCCATCGGGTTTTCCGGCTCCACGGCCAGGGACTGCGAAAGAAACGCCGTGGCCCTTTCCGGCCTGCCGCGCCATTCCTCCACCACTCCGAGGAGCACCAGGGGCGCCACGAGCTTGAGCTCTTTGGACCGATCCGTGGTGGGCGTGGCTGCTTTGTTGATTTCGCGCAGGGCGCTTGCCCAGCTTCCCGCGTCAAGCTGAGCCAAGCCCAGGAGCGCCCGGCACGCGGCGCAGTTTGGCCAGCGCTCTACCACTTTCTGGAGGTCTGGAAGGGCCTCGAGGGACCTGTGGCGGCTTACAAACTTCTCCGTGCCGGCGCGGAATTCTTTGCGCTGCGGTTCAATCTCCCTATCCTGGTTGGCGGCATCCAGAAGCTTTGGCGCCAGGAAGGCGACGACGTTGGCGAGAGCCGGCTCGAGGGCGTCTTCACCTTTCTCCCGCAGAATTACATCAATCACCCAGCCCTTGTCGTTCGAGGGGTACTCCGCGATCTCGTAAGCGGGGTGATAACCGGCTTTGCTGGCGGTCACACGAACCTTGAGATGCGGGTACACGTCGCGGTTCAAGTGGTAAGCTGCCTCGAACCAGCCCTGGAGGTTTGTCTGTAGAGACTTCTTCGGTTGCCCCTCGATATCTACCTGGACCTTCGCCGCGGGAACCGGAGCTCCCTTGAGCGTCGCCACGCGACCGGCGACACGCCAATTGACGAACTGGTTTTGCAGTGACTCAGTGGAAATCCGGCTGGGAAGGCTCTGTACTGCCTGTGCGGGCCTCGCCCCACACGGCACCCCATTGACGAACAAGCCTGTGAGACAAATAGTCGGTATCAGTAAGAGGGCTTTGCGTGGCCGCACTGCGGTGGGCCAGGCACGAGATGCGCCCAGGCTGCTTAACTTACTCATGACGACCCAAGAGATCATTGTTGGACCGCAATTTCCATTTTGGCCTTCCAGCGGCTCCGAATATACACCCGTTCGCCTCCCGGCGAACCCTTCCATTTCCTGTTTCGGGGCGGGCGTAACCAGGGCGCCTCCGCCTTGGCTCATCGTAGCGGCAATATCAAAGTGGTCTCGAATCATCCTGCGAGGGTGTGCTACGATTCCACACCGAAGCATCAGGAGTGCGACTCCGGGCAAACCATGCACGGCAAGGAGACAGGGAGATGAGGGAAATCCGCAGGCGGTTGGCTTTTTCAACGATATTGGTGATCATTCTGTCGGCTGTTTCGCTGCCCGCGCAAGACCGGCAGCCTGCCGACGAGGAGCGCAAGGCCGCAGAACTCCGGGATTACATCCGGGCGAATTACACCAAGTCCGAATACCTGGCGCCCATGCGCGACGGGGTCCGTCTTTTCGTTTCCGTCTATGCGCCCAAGGACGCTACGAAACGATACCCGATCTGGATGATGCGGACGCCTTACACGGTGGGGCCCTACGGCGCTGACAACTATCGCGGCTCGCTGGGCCCTTCGGAGTTCTTTGCCCGCGACGGTTACATCTTCGCCTACTGCGATGTGCGCGGCCTGGGCAAATCGGAAGGCAAGTTCGAGCACGTCCGGCCGTACATTCCCAACAAGACGTCGTCGAACCAGATCGACGAAGCCAGCGACACCTACGATACGATTGAATTCCTTTTGAAGACCATCCCCAACCACAACGGCCGTGTGGGTGTTTGGGGCATTTCCTATCCCGGCTTCTACGCCACCATGGCGATCTTAAGCGGGCATCCCGCCCTGAAAGCGGTCTCGCCACAGGCGCCGGTCACCGAATGGTTCATCGGCGACGATTGGCGGCACAATGGCGCGCTCTTCCTGGCCCATGTTTTTGGTTTCATGTCTTCCTTTGGGCGGCCACGGACGGGAGAAAACGAGGTGCCCGGCCCGGGCTTTGACTACGGCACTCCCGACGGCTACGATTTCTTCCTGCGCATGGGGCCGCTCGGGAACGCCGACAAGAATTTCTTCAAAGGCCGGATCGAAGGGTGGCGGGACCTGGTTTCACACGACACGTACACTGACTATTGGAAGTCCCGCGACCCGCTGCCCTACTTGAAGAACGTCCAGGCTGCCGTGATGACGGTGGGCGGCTGGTTCGATGCGGAGGACGCCTACGGGGCGCTCCACACCTCCGAAGCGGTTGGGAAACAGAGTCCCGCGACGGTGAATATTCTTGTCGAGGGTCCCTGGTCGCACGGCCAGTGGAACCGCGGCCCCGGCGAAGAGATGGGGGACGTGAGTTTCCATCAGAAGACGGCAGAATACTTCCGCGAGCACATCGAGTTCCCGTTCTTCCAGCACTTCCTAAAGGACCAGGGGGATGAAAAATTTCCCGGGGCCTACGTCTTCGAGACCGGGCGCAACGAGTGGCACCAGCTCGACAGGTGGCCACCCAAGAACGGAGCCAAGAAGACGTTCTATTTCCAGAGTGGGGGCCGGCTCGCCTCCGCGCCTCCCACCGCCGGCGGTGAGGAGTTCGACGAGTACGTGAGCGACCCCGCCAAGCCGGTTCCGCATATCCCCTATATCAGCACGGGGATGTCGGCCGCTTACATGACCGCCGACCAACGCTTCGCGGCGCGCCGCACCGACGTGCTGGTCTATGAGACGGAGCCGCTCGATGCCGACCTGACCATCGCGGGGCCGCTCGCGGCGTCGCTCTATGTCTCCACAACCGGCACGGACTCCGACTGGGTCGTCAAACTCATCGATGTCTATCCCGGGGACTCTCCCGACCCCGATCCCAACCCCACTGGGGTGAGAATGGGCGGTTACCAGCAGCTCGTGCGGGGCGAGCCCTTTCGCGGGAAATTCCGCAAGAACTATGAGACGCCTGTGCCTTTCGAGCCCGGCAAGCCCGACAAGGTGGAATTCCAGCTCCCCGACGTTTTCCAGACCTTCCGCCGCGGCCACCGCATCATGGTGCAAGTGCAAAGCTCTTGGTTCCCGCTGGTGGACCGCAATCCGCAGAAGTTCGTGAAAATAGACGAGGCCCAGCCTTCCGACTTCCAGAAAGCCACCCAAAGGGTCTATCGGTCAGCAAAGCTGCCCTCGAGCCTTACCGTGAACGTGCTGCCAGCCGCCGCGGCTGCTTCGGAGAAGTAAACTCTGGGAGGCCCGCAGCAGGCAGCCCGGGCCTTCCGATTCCGTCGCTAGCAGGCTGCGGAAAAAGTCTCCACTGCTGTCATCCTGAGCGAAGCGAAGGACCCCTGTATTTGAGTTTTCTAGCAAATACAGAGGTCCTTCGTCGCCTGCGGCTCCTCAGGATGACAGTGTGAGGGGTTGTTCCGCAGCCTGCTAGAAATCCGACCTAAAGGTCCCGGCGGGCAAAGCTGAGTTGAGCCAGGTAAGGCAGGAAGAGAATCACCCCAGCGACAAACAGCAGATTCGCCAAGGGGAAGAGTTGGTGGGGCGAGAGGTACCAGTCGAAGGCGCTGTGGAGGCATTTCCATATCCAGTCGGTCTCAAACATCCAGTACTCACCCTCCCCGCTCAGGATGAGTCTATACCCCAGAAAAAGAACAGCGGCCAACGCTGCCAGTTCGTAGCCATGGCGGGCGCTCCGCGCGACGGTCGCCATAAAGAAGGCCAGAGTGTACATAGCGGCGGCCATGGCAAAGAGGGGCACGCTCAGGCGGAGTAGGTTGCCGGGTCGCAAGGTGTGGGTGAGCGCCGCCAACACGCCAAGGCTAGTCAGAAGCGGGAGGACCAGCAACGGCACAAGCTGGGTTAGCCCGGCGAACCAACCGCTCCACACCAGTTGGGCGCGTGAACGCGGCCGGGAGAGTAGAAAATCCAGGTTTCCCCGCTCGGGGTCGTCTCCCAACCCCAGGGCGCCGAGGTCGGCGGCGATGAACACCAAGGCCACCAGCATTGCCGCCAGGGTGTTACCGATCCCCGTATCCCAAACCCAGGCCAAATGCTCTGGCGAGTTGATTCGGACCACGGCCCAATGACCCTGATATCTCTCGAAACCCGCAGGCAGCGCTGCCAGAACTACAAGGACGAGGGTCAACGCCAGGTAGGCAATTAACCGATAGCGCCGGTTGAACCAACATGCCCAGAAATACATAGATCCCCCACTCGCATTTCCCCGGACCCGCAGAAAGCACCGGGCTAAGTGAAGCCGCGGGATCTGCGGTCGCAAATCCTCCGGTTGGGAATGCGTGCGCAGCCAAGAGGACTCTGCACCACATATAGCCCGGGACCGCCTATTCAATCGCGGAGTCTTTGACCGTCGCGGCACGGTTTTCCTTGGTCCACCGGAGGACCGCCGTCTGATCCGTGAAGAGACTCTGCGCGCCCTTTTGCCACTTCATCGGCCGCGCTGTGACCGTGTAGGTTTTAATCTGCCCCTGCGCGTTTTTCGTACCGGCGTGGTATTCATAGATGTAGCCATTTCTCTTGCCGCTGCCGAGCGAAGTGTCGATCAGGCCCGCGGCCGACGCCGTGGGCGCTTTCCCCTCAACTTCAGCGAGAGCGGTGAGCGAGGGGCTGAAACCTTTGTCGTAGGTTCCGGCGTAAGCCTCCTCCGCCGTGTTGATGGTGCGCATGCAGCCGATGGCGTGTGCCTGGTCTTCCTCGGATGGGGGGGTAGCTGTCTGCTGCGCCAATGCAACCCCCACACAGACCACGACCATCACGCACCCCAGCGCCAGTCTGGCTTTGCTCTGGTCTATCATGTCCGTTTACCTCCCTATTGCAATCCGGTTCCTTCGGTGAATTCGAAACTCATGCATGATTGCCGTATCCGCGTCTATGCCTCCCGCCATTCCAAAACGAATTGTGACAACAGCGGGAAGGCAAGGGCCACCAGCAACCACATCAACATGGGCCAGCCGTGCAAAGTGAAGGGGTCATTCACTCCTGGCTCAGAGTCGAGGAGGTTAAGCGACCAGTCCCTGAACTTGAGGGGTCCGCTAAGGTGCCACCACTCCTGGAGCGCGCCGGGGAGTAGTTCATAAATCAGGATGACGGCTGCGCTCGCACTCAGCCCTTTCATGCTTGAACCCGCAAGTGCGGTCGCAAGATGTGCGAGCCCGTAAAGAGCCGCGCCCAGGACCACGCATCCCAGGAGCCGCGGAAAACTCAGCCAAACATAATCATGACTGACGCCGCACAACAGCGACACCACACCCACCAACATCATAGCCAGGATGACAGTCATCTGCGCCAGACCCAGGGACCAGTCTGTCCAAACGAATGCCTTGCGCCTCGCGGGGCGCGTCAAGAGGAAGGGCATGGCGCCGGAACGGTACTCGCGCCCCACGCTCACCGCGCCCAGGCTGAGCGCAACCCAGACAGCCGCCGGGTAGAGGCTGTCATCGGTCATGCCCAGTCCCCATCCCCACGCGTCCCGAACCATGTTCCAGTACCAGGGCCTCGGATGCGAATCCCATATCCAGGCATATGCAAGCCACACGTGGTACTGAGCCAAGACTTCCGCGCCGAACATGAGCCCTATTGCCAGGGAAGCCGCAGCATAAAGGATTACGCGGTCGCGCGAGTCGTGCCAGCACTTCCAGGCATACATGGCAGTTCCTTTCCGGCGAGCCCCAAAAAAACTTCCCCCAGGTTGACCGGAGAGATTTCCAGGACTGTGGCGCCCTCGCCGCGCAACTTTGCCGCGAACTCCTCGGCGTCGCGCGACACCAGGAACCGGTGGAATTTGGCCGCGCGTTTATGGAACATTAAGTTGGGCGCGGCGAGCGCCGGCAGCGAATCACCCGCGACCATTACCAGGCGGAAGTTCTGCCGGACCTCCTCGAGCCGGGTTTCAAGGAGCAACTTGCCCGCCTCGATGATTCCGATCCAATCGGCAATTTTCTCGACCTCCGAAAGATGGTGCGAACTGAAAAAGACCGTGCGCCCCTCGTTTACATGGTCTTCAATCAGAATCTCCATCAGCAGGTCGGTCATCACGGGATCAAGCCCCGAGGTGGGGTCGTCGAGGAGCAGCAGGTCGGCGCCCTGGCTGAGCGCCAGCAGGTGGCAGACCTTGGTGCGGTTGCCGAGCGAGAGCTTGCCGAAGGGCCGGTCCATGGGGATTTCAAAAAGCCCCGCGTAACGTTGCGCCAGCGCGTCGGACCACTTGGGGAAGTAGCCGCGGTTAAACCGGATGAGCTGCCGGGCCGTAAGCGATTCGAAAAGGACCTTGGTCTCGGAGACGAAGCCGGTTCGCTCGAGGATGGCCAGGTGATCCTTGCGGATGTCAAGACCCAGCACTTGGGCCGCCCCGCCGGAGGGGCGCACCAACCCCAGCAGGGTTTTGATCGTGGTGGTTTTCCCGGCTCCGTTGCGTCCCAGGAAGCCATAGACGGCGCCTTTGGGGACGTTCAGGTCGAGGCCGTCCACCGCTCGCACCTGGGGATAGATTTTTTGGAGTCCCTGGGACGAGATCGCCAGTTCCGTCATCGCCGTCCTCCCAGACCATTCATTTCGTCTTCCAGCAGCTTCACCACTTCTTCCGGCGCCAGGCGCAGCTGCGCTCCCTCCACGGCCAGTTGGCGGGCGAGCGGGCGCAGCCGCCGCACCTTTTCGGATTTCAGCAGGCCGGGCTGGTAGTCGGCGACGTACGTCCCGCCGCCCGGCACGGTGCGGATGAGGCCCTGGCTCTCCAGGCTCTGATAGGCGCGCGCGACGGTATTGGGATTCACGCGCAGCTCCGCGGCGAGCTTGCGCACGGAGAGCAGCGCGTCACCCTGTTTGAGCGCCCCGGCCGCCACGGCGTGCTTCACCTGCCCTTCAATCTGCAGGTAAACCGGAACGCCCGAGGAGGTGTTCACGTGGAGGAGCATGCTGTACTAATACAGTAGTACAGTCACCTTGTCAAGGGCTTTTTGAACAGGACTTTCCCCATTTTTTAGCCTTCCCAAGCCAGCAGGAGTTCCAATTGCCAAGTTTTGGGCGGTGGACCGGATGGTTCGGGGCTGGTTTGAGAAAGAACCTTATGGATGCCATCGGCCAGAGCGTAGAAGCGGAAAGGCGGAATGCCGAAGAAGCGGAAGGAAATGATCAGGAGCCTTTCGCACAAGATTCTCAACTTTAACTTCTGCCCTAAGAAAGTGGCGGCAAAGTAAGCCGCGGCCGTCACCAACACCACCAGGTTTTTCAGCCGTTGATAGCGCAGAACGCGAATATCTTCCAAGTGATAGCTCTGTTTGAGGAAGCGAAAAGTTTCCTCAATTTTCCAGCGGGTCAGATAGATTTGCACGATCCACCATAGCGATTCTGAGTCCCGCGCTCCCTCCAGGTTGGTCAACAGCAGGAGCGGATCTTTCCCGAAACCGGCCACCACCACCAAGAGCATCTTCTCCTCTCGCCCCGGCAGGTGCAGGGGTTCGGCACCGTAGCGGAGCTCATAGACCTTTTCTTTCCCCTCTTCGATCTTGATCACGCGCGCCGCATAACGCAGACGACACCGGCCACCCACCTCCGCCACACTCCCTTGCAGGCGGCGTCGATCGATCACGAAACGTTTACCGGTGGACCGGATCACAAAGCGCTCCCGCCGCGCCAGCAGCGGCTCCAACACCTCCCGGCGGTCTCCGCCTCGATCTAGCACCCAGATCCCTCGCCCTCTCGTATGGCTCCGCACTAAGTCCACGGCCGCCAGAATCTCCGCGTTCTCACTACGGAACTCTTTCGCCTCCGCCGAGTACAGCTTCTGGTACAGCGGCACGATCTCGCTGCTTTTCACCTCCGCCGCCGTGATGTCACACAACCAATAGCCGTCATGCAGTTCGCCGGTGCTGCCGTCCCGCACCTTTGCCAGGTATTCCATCTTCTGGGCGTATTCCTTGCGCAGGTCACTCAGGTCCAGGCACAGCACCGTGTTCGCTTCTACTCGTCGACTCCCCAGCGCTGCCAAGCGCTCGCTCAGGTGGCTTTCCAGTTCCGTCGCCTCCAGATTGCGCGACAGACGGTTCTCCGTCTTGATCAAATCAATCTCTTCTTTCAGGCTGCGCGCGATGTTGCTGAGCTTCACGTCCTGACTGGCCTGCACGCCAAACAACATCTGACCGACGAACTTCTGTAAGGGGCGGCTCAGACCTTCGGTGAGCTGCAAGGAGAACTTCGTGAGCTGGGCTTTCAGTCGGGAACGCAGTCTGTTATCGTGCATCGGGGATGCCTCCCAGGTGGTTTGGATTTCTCGCAAAAACCCTTCTACCACGGAGTTCGTCCCCGTTCACTTGTTAGAAAAAACAACTCCCGCTGGTTCTATTACTTGCCTGAAATCAGACAGAAAAAATGGGGAAAGTCCTGCTTTTTGAAGGGGCGGCGCAAAGGGGCGGGTGTCACGCCCTCCGGGAGGGGCTCAGCCG
The DNA here is from genome assembly GCA_963722555.1 of uncultured Acidobacteriota bacterium. Lineage (GTDB taxonomy): Bacteria > Acidobacteriota > Terriglobia > UBA7540 > UBA7540 > Bog-366. The sequence goes on along the minus strand of CAVRNQ010000007.1, from coordinate 1,442,585 downwards.
GATTTCTCACCGCGGGTTTGGAAGGGCGGGGCAAAAGCCCCGCCCTTCCGGCAGCCCCCAACACCGTCCCAGCGTGGTGAGAAATTCGGGCTACTCGCACAAGACGAGAACCTGGCGGGTTTGGCAGCGGTCAACGGGGTGCTGATCCAGAGGGCGGCTTGCGTACGGTGGTTGGCGAAGGCGGAGTTGAAAACGGAAATTCCCACTCGAGTGCCCAAGACCGCGGATTCAGGATGTGGTGTATTCTACCTGAGTCCGTTCGCACCAGGAGTTGAGCACCATGAATGATTCCAAACGCCCGCCACTGGCCGCGCTGACCTCAGCCCGCTATTTCGCGGCGCTGCATGTCGTGCTGTTTCACACCTGGGCGATGAAGGGGCTTGCCCGGGCCCCGGCCTGGTTCCAGCAATTCGCGAGTGTCGGCTACGTGGCGGTTTCATTCTTCTTTATTCTTTCAGGATTCATCCTCGTATACACCTATGGCGGCAAGGACTTCGACCTGCGCCGATTTTGGAGGGCGCGTCTGGCCCGCTTGTATCCGGTCTATCTTCTGTCGTTGCTGCTCACGGCTCCTTTCTTCTTCTATGTCGTGCTCAAGGTGAATTTTCCCCAGTTGGCCTATTTCCGGAACCACTTGGCCTCTACGATCGTACTGGTGCTCGCCATGCAGCAGGCATGGGTTCCGATGGCCGCGCTGGGGTGGAATGCGGTGGCCTGGGCCGTTTCCACCGAAATCTTCTTCTATATGGTCTTTCCGTTTCTGGTCTCGCGTTTCTCCCGTCTTTCGAACCGGGGGCTGGCCACCGTCGCTCTGCTGGGGTGGATGATACCCTTGGCCGCCGCCCTCGCTTACATGGTGGTGTTGCCGGACTATGTCTATCCGGATTCCAGTCAGGATATGCTTTTCTGGCTGAGCGCGCTCAAGTTCAATCCTCTGGTGCGCTTGCCCGAGTTCATGTCGGGCGTGGCATGCGGCTGCTGGTTTCTGCGAGGGAAGCACAACCCCAAACTGGCAGCGCGCCTGGTTCTCACCGGCACCGCATTGGCCCTGCTCATCACCGCCTTCAGCCGCTGGATTGCCTATCCCATCTTGCATACGGGCCTGTATGCGCCCGCCTTCGCGGCAATCATCTGTGGGCTGGCGCTACGCCTGCCCGCCGTCGCCCTCCTGGAATCCCGCTGGCTGCGTCTGCTCGGCGAATCGAGCTATTGTTTGTATCTGTTCCATCCCATGATCGTGGGCATGGTCCTGTACGGCACACAAGGCAGGCCTTCCTATTCATTGCTGCGGGCGGTGGGCGCCGTTTTAGCCGCCACGCTGGTGGGCGTGTTCCTCTTCCGCTATGTGGAAGAGCCGGCGCGCAAACGGCTAAGGGGGAAGCCCCCGGCAAGCGCCTTGGCCGTGGCGGCCTGAATCGCCGGTCAATATGTTCTGTGCCGTATTCTTCAGCGTCTGGTTCGTCCTGAAGGTTCCTGACGGTTTGGTGCGGGGGGCGGGAATCGAACCCGCACAGCCTTCGCAGGCCGAGGGATTTTAAGTCCCTTGCGTCTACCAATTCCGCCACCCCCGCAAAGTGTAGCTCTCCTCTTATACCACAAAGGTCAGCGAACCCCCCAACGGCCCTTGTCCCCGCGGCGTTGTGCAGGCGCCCGGGTCTCGCCAGGTTCGGTTTTTCTCCCGCATACTCGCGTGCCTCTTGAAACTTGTGGCGCAAACGGTATCTAATAAGCAGGCCTGAACACATTTTGTGGAGGAGGATGGTATGACGAAGATTACGGTGCACAATGATGGTCCAGTGCTCGTGGAAGGCGATTTCGCGCTCCATGATGCCACCGGAAAATTGTTCGACGTGTCGGGTCGTGCCACGATCGCTTTGTGCCGTTGCGGGCATTCCGACAAGAAACCCTTTTGCGACGGCGCGCATAAGAAGAATGCTTTTCACTCGGAAGTGAAAGCCTAAACACTACGGCCCCTGCGCCCAAGGCCCCGCAAACAGCCAGGGCTGGCACTTTCGGGCTACTGGCCCCGGTCCGGCCGGGGGACGCACACTCGCCGAACTTTTTCCTTGCGCCTGGGCTCGTCCCAACGTCGGGGGGAAGCCCGAAGGTCGTTTTCTTCAGCCAGGAGGCACAGACATGCGAAAGGCCATCTGCTTTGCCATGTTCCTCGCAACGGTCGGCGTGGGGGCTGGTGCACAATCCCCCGCCTACCGGAACTCGCAGTTATTGATCGAACCGCGGGAGCTCGCCGAAATCCTGGCGAGCCCCACCCTGCGCTTGCTGGATGTACGGACTGCGCAGGAATACCAGCAAGGGCACCTCCCGGGAGCCGTCAACCTGCCTGCTCCGGCCACGGATGACCTTGCGGCGAACCGTCAAGGGTTTCCTCTTTTCCCCGCACACGCCCAGGAATTGTTCCGCAACGCGGGCATTAACAATTCCTCGCGAGTGGTCCTTTACGACGACGAGGGCAACCGATTGGCCGCCCGGGTGTTTTATGTCCTGGAGTTTTTCGGGCAAACGCATGTGCAGATATTGAACGGTGGCGTCAGAAACTGGCAAAGCCAAGCGCACGCGATCACGCGAGACGTGCCGAGCGTCGCGCCGGGTGACTTTGCGCCGGCGCCCCAGAGTTCCCTGCTGGCCACCTCCCAATGGGTGGCTGAACACTTGAAGGACGCCAAAGTCAAGTTAGTGGATGCCCGGACTCCGGCTGAATACCGCGGGGAAAAGGTCTTGGGCCCGCGCGGCGGTAGAATCCCGGGGGCGGTCAACATCGAGTGGACACAGATGATCAATTCGGGCGACGTTAAGACGTTCCTGGATGCGGCTACAATCGAGAAGATATTTGCGAACAGCCGTGTGACCCGCGAACAGGAAGTTGTTCCTTACTGCCAGATGGGGACGCGCGCCTCCGAGATTTACTTTGCGCTGCGCTTGCTGGGGTATCCCCACATTCGCCTGTACGACGGGTCTTGGGAAGACTGGAGCGCTGTGCCGGACCTGCCGGTTGAGCAGTGAGCCCGACTTTGCTGAAGAACCCGCTGGCCCTGTCCTGCTGAGACGGCCGCCGCGGGGGTACTTGGAGATATTCCCGGGGCGGAGGGTGCGGTGTGGTGGGCGCATTTCGCCCCCCCGGGCGGAGGTTTGTGGTTTTCGCCAACCGCAAGCGCTGTAACAGGTTAAGCGGGCGGGTTCGGTGACCTTCCGTCCGTTGACTTGAGGGGGGGCGTGTGTTACGTTTGCCGGCAGTCCACTAAACTGACCGGGTCGTTGGAGTGTGTAGATGGCTTGGAGCAAAGCCAGGGCGCTGCAAGATGCTGAGAAGTCTGTAGCTCAGGGCAAGATTCCTCAGGCTATCCGACAGTACCTGGAGATCATCGAGAATGACCCCTCCGATTTGACCTTGCTCAACACGGCGGGCGACCTCTACGTCCGCGAACGGAACCTCCCGGAGGGCTTAAGGCAATTTCACCGCCTGGCTGAGGCGTACGTCCGCGAGGGTTTCAACGTCAAGGCCATTGCGATCTATCGGAAGATTTCCAAGGTCGATCCCAACGCCGTGGAGGTTCTCCTGAAACTGGCAGAACTCTACCAGTTACAGGGTTTGAGTCGGGAGGCGCGTGAACAGTATCTGCAGGCAGCAGATTTCTTCAAGAGGCGCAACCAGACCGATCGAGCCCTGGACGTCCTCCGTAAGCTCGTGCAGCTTGATCCTGAAAATGGCAGTTTCCGCAATCGCCTGGCCACGGAATGTGAGCAATTGGGCAGGCAGGAAGAAGCCGCGCAGGCCTATTGGGAATCTGCGGAGGTTGCGCTCCGTCGCAAGGAACTGCCGGCGGCCGAAACTGCGTTGAAGAAAGCTGCGGAACTGGACCCGAAGAATTCCAAGGTCACTCTGCTGCGAGCGCGCGTGGCCATTTCACGCCAGCAACCGGAGGAAGCCGAGAAGATCCTCAGATCCTCACCGGATCTGGCCGCGGACCCCGTGAGCAAGCAGATCCTGCTGGAGTGCTACTTCGCCGCGGGCAAGCACTCCCAGGCAGAAGCGCTGGTGCTGGAGGTCTTCCGCGCGAACCCGTCCGACTTTGCGCCGGTCTCCAGCTTCGTGGTGCTCTGCCTGGAAAAAGGTGACATTGACTCGGCGTTCCAGTCCCTCTCGCAGCTTTCGGAGGAGCTGATCGAGAAGGCCAATACTGGTCCCTTGATGGAAGCCCTCCGCCGAGTGTGGAACAAGGCTCCCCAGCATCTTCCCACGTTGGAATTGATCCACCGGATTTGCGAGCGGACGACGGATGAGTTCAGCTTGCCGGAGATCCTGGAGGCGCTCGGTCACGCCTACGTTCAAGCCGGAGAGTGGGAAAAAGCCGAGGCTCCCTATGAGAAACTGACGCAGCGCGAACCGGAAAATGAACATTACCAGAGTCTGCTGCGGCAGGTTCATCGTAAGCTCGGCAAGGAGGTCTTGCCCGTCCAGGCGGAGGATTTCGCGGGGGAGGATATGGTCCTCGCACCCGAGGGAGAGACCGCCCCGCAGCCCGTGCCCGTCGATGCCAAACAAGCAGCGATGGTGAACGAAGCTATCGAGAACAGCGATCTGTTTGCACGCTACCATCTGGTGGACAAGGCCGTCAGTGAGCTGGACAAGGTCTTGCAGGTCTACCCAGACCAGATCGAAGTTAATCAGCGCATTCTGGAAATCTCCCGCAAGCGTTATCCTGCCCGGGCGTCGGTTGCGGCCGCGGCGCTGGTCAGGATTTTCACGGCCCATGGCGATCTTGCCGCCGCAAGCAAGTACCAAGCCATCGCCTCGGCGAAGGCTACCGGGCCAGAGATTCCTGCGGTTTCCCCACCACCGCCCCTTCCCCTCAAGAAAGTGGAAGAGCCTGTAGCGCCACCGCCCGCACCTCCTGCGCCTTCGGATCAGAAGCCGACACCGGAATTTGCGATTTCTGCGGTGGCCCCAGAGACAACCGCCGCGCCTGCGCCTCCTGTGCCTTCGGACGAGAAGCCGACACCGGAATTTGCGATTTCTGCGGTGGCCCCAGAGACAACCGCCGCGCCTGCGCCACCGCCCCCGGCAGAAGTGGTTTTCGACCTTGCTCCACCCGTGCCCCCCAGTGAGCCGCGGCCCGACCCGGATCTGGAATTGGACCTTTCCGGCGACCTGGAGGCGATGACGACCGACGCAACGGAGCCTGCCACCCCACCTATAAAGGTGAGTGTGGCTCCCCCGGAGATTCCTCCGGTCGCGGCGGAGGCTCCTGCCCCGCCGGCCGCCGCGCCAGCCGAGGCGCCGGTGGAGATCCCAGCGGCGGAGCCCACGGAGCAAGCCGCGGCGCCTGAGGAAGCCCCGGTGGAACGCGCCCCCGAGCCTGTTCTGGCGGCGACCGGGACCGCGCCGGTAGCGGCGCCCGCGCCAGCCGTGGCGCCTGAGGAAACCCCGGTGAGGGAGGCCCTGGAACCAGCCGTAGCACCTGAGGAAACCCCGGTGGTCGAGACCCTGGAGCCAGCCGTGGTCCCTGAGGAAACCCCGGTGATGCAGACCCCGGCGCCAGCCATGGCGCGCATGGAGGCTCCTGTCATCTTCGACGAAGTTCCGGCTGCGCCCAGCGTGGAAAGCGCGCCCTTCGATTTTGAAGAAAGCAAGCTCGAGATCGATTTCTATCTCGAGCACGGTTTTGAGGATGAGGCCCGGCAAGCAGTTGCTGCGCTGGGAAAGAAATATCCGGGCGACAAACTGGTGGCTGACCTCCGTCGTCACCTGGAGGAAAGTGGCGCGCCAGCGCCTGCCGAACAACCGGAAGTAGAATTTACGGAAGCAGCGCCCGCGGATCAACCGGCGCGCGAACCGGCCGCGATCCCCACCGAACCCGTGCACGATGAATGGGAACTGCCCACGACCTATGCTGCCACCCCCCCGCCGCCTCCCCTGGCGGCGCCCATGCACCCGCCCCCCGAAGCGGAAGTCGTTCTGGAGGAACCTGCCGCCCTGGGGAGCGCCAGCGCGGATTTCCTGCGCGACTTGGCGGGTGAACTCCCTTCCTCGCTGGACGACGTGTTAGCGCCCAGAGAACCGACGACCGCAACCCCGTCGCCCCCTGCTCCGGGGGCGGCGCAGCTCAGTGGTTTGCTGGAGGAAATGGAAGAACCCGGTTTCGGCGCGGCGGCCGCACAGGACGACCCCGAGACGCATTACAACCTGGGCGTGGCCTTCCGGGAAATGGGGTTGCTGGACGAAGCCATCGGAGAATTCCAGAAGGTGGTGAGAGGCGTCGGGAAGGAACTCTATCCTCCAAATTTTCTCCAGGCGTGCAGCCTGCTGGCGATTTGTTTCATGGAAAAGAGGATGCCCGCCGTCGCCATCAAGTGGTACAGGCGTGCGCTCGAGGCGCCCGGGCTCGATGAGGAGGCGATCCTGGCCCTGCAATATGATTTGGGCTTGGCTTACGAACAGGCGGGCGACGCCCGCAACGCCCTGGAGAGATTCACCGAGGTCTACAGCCAGAATATCGACTTCCGCGACGTTGCCGAGAAGATCCGCGTGCTCCAGCACCGGGTCTGAGAAACTCTTCCGCCCCTGTCCTCGAGGCGGTGCGTATCGCCCGGCCCGAAGCCCGAATTCCAGGATCCACCAAGACATGCGCCGCCTGCTCGCCATCACCTACGTTGTGTTCTGCTTCGAACTCGGCGTGCTTCTATTCATCTTCCCCTGGGTCTCACTCTGGACCAAGAACTACTTTGTGGATCACTACCCCCTCGTGTCCGGCATCACCCACAACTATTTTCTGCGGGGGGCGGTCTCCGGCGTCGGGTTGGCAGATGTCTGGCTGGCCTGCTATGAGCTGTGGCGCTCTCGGCGCGAGTGGGGGCTTGCCAACTCCCCCCCGAAGCGCTGACGGCGCCCTGCCGCGCGCGTCAACTCTAGCGGGGATCTCTCACGACGCTGGAATGGTCTGGGGGGCTGCCGGAAGGGCGGGGCTGAAGCCCCGCCGAAATCGCGGCTCCCCCCCTCTGTTCGTCCCGCGCCCCGCGCAGCTTGCAGCCGCAAGCTGCGCGGGGCGCGAAGCACGGGGACAATGAGGAAAGCCTTGTAACGGCGGGGCTGAAGCCCCGCCCTTCCAAACCCGTAGTGAGAAATTCGGGCTTCCCCATCATCGGCAGGTCAGGAATGCCGGCAAAGCTGCAGCTTTACTACATTACGGACCGTACCCAGACGAAATCCCGCTCTCTCGAGGATTGCCTCGCCTGCGCCATTGCGGCGGGTGTGGACTGCGTGCAGATTCGGGAAAAGGATCTGCCCGCCCGAACCCTCCTCGCCCTCACCGAAGCCGCCGTTGCGCACGCCGAGCGGCGAGGCCAGGGTACGCGCGTGCTCGTCAACGACCGGTTGGACGTGGCCCTGGCGGCGCACGCCCACGGCGTCCATTTGGGGACACACTCGATGCCGGTTGGCCTCGTGAGACGAATCGCGCCACGCGGGTTCGGGGTGGGCGCCTCCTGTCACTCGCTTGAGGAGGCAGTTGCCGCGCAAGCCGCAGGAGCAGATTACCTCCTTCTGGGGCCGGTTTTTGCGACTCCTACCAAGCTTCCCTATGGGCCGCCGCTCGGAATCACCAAGCTCGCCGAAGTAACTCAGCAAGTTACTATCCCGGTTTTCGCCTTGGGCGGAATCACACCCGATCGCGTCGCTACCTGCCTCGCGAGCGGCGCCGTGGGGATCGCCGGGATTCGGATCTTCCAGGATTGCGATTCCATCCAGGACCTGGTGAGCGAGTTGCACGCCCAGGCGCGAGAGCGTCAATCCTGACAGGACTTTCCCCATTTTTTTCGCTCCTCGGTTTGATCAGTCCGGATTTGCAGCCCCGTTCGAGTGCGGCACTCGCTTCAAAAAAGTGGTAGTGTTGCCGAAAGCCAAGAAAATCGCGGGTCTATATACGCCTCAGCCAACCTTGCCTCTTTAGAGAGCTGCTTGCAGGGCTGTATTTACGCACTTTTATAAGGTATTTTGGCAATTTGAAGCTGTCCACTTGCCAAAACAGCTAAGTTCTTAAATTAGTGGAGTTAGAACGAAACAGGTAAAAATTTTGAGGAATGTCCTGTAAAGGGCAGGACTTTCCCCATTTTTTAGCCTTCCCAAGCCAGCAGGAGTTCCAATTGCCAAGTTTTGGGCGGTGGACCGGATGGTTCGGGGCTGGTTTGAGAAAGAACCTTATGGATGCCATCGGCCAGAGCGTAGAAGCGGAAAGGCGGAATGCCGAAGAAGCGGAAGGAAATGATCAGGAGCCTTTCGCACAAGATTCTCAACTTTAACTTCTGCCCTAAGAAAGTGGCGGCAAAGTAAGCCGCGGCCGTCACCAACACCACCAGGTTTTTCAGCCGTTGATAGCGCAGAACGCGAATATCTTCCAAGTGATAGCTCTGTTTGAGGAAGCGAAAAGTTTCCTCAATTTTCCAGCGGGTCAGATAGATTTGCACGATCCACCATAGCGATTCTGAGTCCCGCGCTCCCTCCAGGTTGGTCAACAGCAGGAGCGGATCTTTCCCGAAACCGGCCACCACCACCAAGAGCATCTTCTCCTCTCGCCCCGGCAGGTGCAGGGGTTCGGCACCGTAGCGGAGCTCATAGACCTTTTCTTTCCCCTCTTCGATCTTGATCACGCGCGCCGCATAACGCAGACGACACCGGCCACCCACCTCCGCCACACTCCCTTGCAGGCGGCGTCGATCGATCACGAAACGTTTACCGGTGGACCGGATCACAAAGCGCTCCCGCCGCGCCAGCAGCGGCTCCAACACCTCCCGGCGGTCTCCGCCTCGATCTAGCACCCAGATCCCTCGCCCTCTCGTATGGCTCCGCACTAAGTCCACGGCCGCCAGAATCTCCGCGTTCTCACTACGGAACTCTTTCGCCTCCGCCGAGTACAGCTTCTGGTACAGCGGCACGATCTCGCTGCTTTTCACCTCCGCCGCCGTGATGTCACACAACCAATAGCCGTCATGCAGTTCGCCGGTGCTGCCGTCCCGCACCTTTGCCAGGTATTCCATCTTCTGGGCGTATTCCTTGCGCAGGTCACTCAGGTCCAGGCACAGCACCGTGTTCGCTTCTACTCGTCGACTCCCCAGCGCTGCCAAGCGCTCGCTCAGGTGGCTTTCCAGTTCCGTCGCCTCCAGATTGCGCGACAGACGGTTCTCCGTCTTGATCAAATCAATCTCTTCTTTCAGGCTGCGCGCGATGTTGCTGAGCTTCACGTCCTGACTGGCCTGCACGCCAAACAACATCTGACCGACGAACTTCTGTAAGGGGCGGCTCAGACCTTCGGTGAGCTGCAAGGAGAACTTCGTGAGCTGGGCTTTCAGTCGGGAACGCAGTCTGTTATCGTGCATCGGGGATGCCTCCCAGGTGGTTTGGATTTCTCGCAAAAACCCTTCTACCACGGAGTTCGTCCCCGTTCACTTGTTAGAAAAAACAACTCCCGCTGGTTCTATTACTTGCCTGAAATCAGACAGAAAAAATGGGGAAAGTCCTGTCAATCCTGAGACTTGACAGGCAACGCGGGTGGCGCATACATCGGCACACCGGGTGGCGCCGACATCCCGCCTCGCGGGACCGTTGAGAAGCCACGACAGGCCAGGGATAGGACGCGCTGGCAGAAGAGATGTTGCACGTGTTAGTGGGGCGCATACATGAAAGGCAATGTATGCGCCACCCGCGAGTTTGGAGGCCGGCTCTCGGGGGCAGGGGGGTGAGGGGGCCGCCCGAACGGCCCGCCCCAGATCAGCGGGCCACAGATTCACACCATTTGACGCACGTCGAGGGGAATACCCTTTCGTTCGTCACGGGCGAGCGAGAGGGCTCCGGCTGGGCATTGGTCCACACATACGCCGCAACCGAGGCAGCGCTCCCAATCGCGTTCCAGGTGGGATTCGTTTGTGGTGAGAGCATCAAAGGGACAGGTCTCCACGCAGGCCGCGCAGAGATTGCACAAACTCTGATCGATCTGGGCGACATACCCGGAAGAGGCCACCATCGGCATGTGGAGTTTCGTCATTGCCTCGATGCCGCCACAGCAGCATTTGCAGCAATTGCAGATGGCGTAGAAGCGATTCTGCAGGGCGTCTTTGAACCAGGCAGAGTGTAAATGCCCGCGCTCATGTTCGGCGCGAAGCAGGTCCAGCGCCTCTGCCTGAGTTAAGCGGCGGCTGCTCTGGGGATTGTGCTCCAGGGCGAAATCCACACCGGACTTGCCGATCACCATGCAGACCTGCGTGGGCTGACAGGGGTTAGCCCGGGCATGCCGGCAGGCACATTCATAGGCGGCGACGTCAGGGGGCCCGTCCAGAACCAGGGAGCGGGCGAGAGGATAGGGGATGATCTGCTCCAAATCCCGCAGCGGGATAGGCTTGTTCAAAGTGATGATGGCTTGGGCGTGGCCGGGTGTGAGGATCTTTCCGTGATAGCGATCGGTGAGCCACTTCTTGCCGGGAGCCTTTAGGCGAGGGCTGACACAGTTTATCAGTACATGGACGTACTGATTCGTCCAGCGTCCGTAAACATAGCTATGCAGGCCATCCAGCCCGGCGCGTCCCTCGCGCATGGAACGAAGGGTGGAAGGGCGCAACAATCTCCACCGTTCACCAAAAAGCCATAGGCCCAGTATGCCGAGGAGAAGAATTCCCGGAATGGTGAGCAAGAGGGCAGTAAGCATGCAGCACCTCCCCGCCGCGTATGCTCACCTCCGGCCGCAGGGTAGCCTAGCGCAAGAATCGGGTCGAGTCGCAGGAGGATCCGCGCATCTGGACGCGGGCCGGGCCGCGAGCGCGCCGGCTCAGCCTTCACCCATCCAGGCGCCGTAAGGCTTGAGGCGCTCGACGTTGTCACACACGGTCTTGATGGCGGCGGTAATCGGCACGGCCAGCATCAAGCCGATCCCGCCCCACAGCCATCCCCAGAACATCATGGCGATGGTCACGGAAAGCGCGTTGAGGTTGACGCGACGGCCGACAAGTTTGGGTGTCAGGAGGTTGACGGCCACGAAATGGACCACCGCGACCGTGATGCCAATAGTCGCGAAGGGTCCCAGGGTGTCATATTGCAGGAGGGCAATGAGCAGGGGAGGCAGGATTCCCAACGCCACCCCGATATAGGGAACGAGGCTGAGAAACGCGGCCAAGGGTCCCATCAGCAAAGCATATTGGAGATGGATGACCGCAAAGACAGGCGTAATCAGGCCGGCGGAAATGAGGCCGACCAGGAAGTTCCCGACTACAAACTGGCGCAGCATGCGGGAGATGGCATGGATCACGTCCTCCGCGTGCTGCCGATGCTGGATGGGAAATAGGTTCAGTGACGCGGCCCACAACCGGTTCTTGGAAGTCAGCATGAAGAACACCAGGAAGGGAATGAACATCACGGTGACGGCGAAAGCGTAGACCGAGCCCATACCGCGCAACGCAAATTGCGTCCAGGGGGACTCCTCCTGCAGGCGCACGGTCGGCAGGTTGGCGTCAGCGGAGGGCGGAATGATGGTCTGGGTGCTCTGGCTGATGTTATGGGCCGTCAATTGAATGTGGGCGGTAAGCTGTTTCAACCTGGCAGCCAGCTTGGGCAAGGCACCGACAAATGCCTGCGCGCGGTCGTAAATCACGTAGATCAACAGGTACGTGGCGGCGAGCATCAGCAACACCATGAGGAGTGACGCCAGCCACCGCGGCACCCGCAGCCGTTCCATCACGTTGACGCCGGGCTCGAGAACGGAGGTGATTAGAATGGAGCAGATCAAAGTGATGACGACGGAGCTGGCGTAGTAGATACAACCGAAAAGTACGGCAATGGCAATGAGCCGGGTGCTCAACGATGCGGGGTTCGCGGAGGGATTCTCGCTTCTGGCTTCGGACATCGGTCTGGCACTCCACGGGGATTCTAGCCTGCCCGGTCGGGAAATGCCAGAAGTGAAACAAGCCTGCGCGGGGGCGGCGGTACGCCGCCGCGAATGGCTGCGGTCCAAGGGGGACGCGCCCGGACAGGGTTCTTCCGTAATCCGTAATCCGCTAGGGCAGGGCGAAACGCGTATAGTATAATGTGGGGTCTGAATCTCTGCTCGTCGAGATCATCTTCCTGCGGGCCGGCGAACCGATTGCAGAAGACCACGGTTCGCTGGATCGCCGCATCCTAATGGTGGAATGAAATTCCCGCGTCGCAACTTCCTGGGTTCTTCGGCCGTCTGGTTAGGGTCAAGTATCCTGGAGTACCTAACGACTCCTATGTGGCGGTGGACGGAAACTCCCCTGCTCCAGGCCGCCACCGTTCCCCACCCGGAGGAGTCTTCCCCCGTCACCTTCGTGGATGTGGCCAGAGAGGCCGGCCTGAACGTGTCGAACGTGTGGGGCGGCGTCAAACGCAAGAAATACATCGTGGAAGCCAAGGGCAGCGGGCTGGCCTTCTTCGATTACGACCAGGATGGCTGGATCGACATCTACCTGACGAACGGCGACCGCCTCCCCGGCCAGGAGCCCTACCCCGATGGCAAGACGCCCACCCAGCATCTCTTCAAGAATAACCGCGATGGCACATTTACGGACGTTACCGAAAAATCCGGGTTGGGCCGGACCGGTTGGGGCACAGGCATCTGCGTGGGCGACTATGACAATGACGGCTGGGATGATCTGTTCTGCGGCTACTGGGGCCACAACGTCCTGTGGCACAACAACGGCGACGGCACGTTCACGGACGTTACCCGGCAGGCGGGACTATGGGAAGAGCGCGTCCGCTGGGGTTCCGGCTGCACGTGGATCGATTACGACCGCGACGGATTCCTGGATTTGTTTGTGTGCAACTACATCGAACTCGATCTCGAAAAGGTGCCGGTGCCCGGACAGACGGGCTACTGCCAGTGGAAGGGCATTCCGGTGATGTGTGGGCCCCGCGGCCTGCCGGGCGGCACGAATATCCTTTACCATAACAATGGCAACGGGACGTTCACGGATGTTTCCGAGAAGGCCGGCATCTTGAAGCCCGGCCCGCGTTATTCGATTACCGCCGTCTCCTACGATTTCGACAACGACGGCTGGCCCGATATTTATGTGGCGGTTGATTCCGAGCCCAGCATCTTGTTTCATAACAAACACGATGGGACGTTCGAAGACATCGCTGTCATGGCGGGAAACGCTTACAACGAGGACGGGCAGGAACAGGCCGGGATGGGCGTGGGCGTGGCTGACTACGACTGCGACGGTTGGCTCGATATCTTCAAGACCAATTTTTCCGACGACACCCCCGACCTCTATCACAACAACGGTGACGGCACTTTCACGGACGTGACCTTCGTGGCGGGCCTGGGCGTGAACACACAATACGTGAACTGGGGCGCCGGGTTCATGGATTACGACAACGACGGGTGGCCGGACATCTTCCACGTCACCGGCCACGTCTACCCGGAGATCGAGGAATATCACCTCGACACTCAGTTCACCTCGCCGCGGATCGTCTATCGCAATCTCGGGAACGGGAAGTTCAAGGACGTCTCCAAGAATCTGGGGCCGGGAGTGACGGCGCGCTTCGCGAGTCGGGGTTGCGCTTTCGGCGACTTCGACAACGACGGCGACATGGACGTGTTGATCCTGAACATGAACGATTACCCGTCGCTATTGCGCAACGACGGGGGCAACAAGAACAATTGGATCAAAATCAAACTGCTCGGCACCAAGTGCAACCGCACGGCCATCGGGACGCGGGTGCGCGTAGTGACCGGAAAACACGCCCAAATCGACGAGGTCCACACGGGGACAAGCGTGATGTCGCAAAGCGACCTGCGGCTGCATTTTGGCCTGGGACAAGCCAAACAGGTGGACGCGATCGAAGTAAAGTGGCCCACCACGCAGAAGGTCGAAAGATTCAACAACGTCGATGCCAACCAGTTCCTCACCATCAAAGAGGGTGAGGGCATCATCAAAGCCGAGAAATACAGGCCACCCAAGCCGGGCGCGGCCACCTCCAAGGATGCTGACAACCCCAATAGCAAACCCGCCGGGGGGGCGGGTACTCCCCCGGCGCAGCCCGCCAAAACCAATCCCTGAGGATGCTGACGCGCGAGCGAGCCTTTCATTCCGGCAGGAAATAGACCACCAACAAGCTTACCAGCAGGGCGATAAGAATCTTGAGGTGCGTGGCCATAAACAGGTGGCCCCCAAAGGACCGGTCGGCCAGCAGGAGAGCGGCGAACAGGGAGATGGCCAGGATGAAAGCTGCGGCCAGGGCGCGACCGTCCGCGTTCTTGAGCCCGCGAAACTTGCCGAAGGCTCGCCAGAAAGCGGCCACGGTGATTCCCTCCCCCACCATCAAGCACACCAGCAGCACGCCGCTCGCTCTCGCGGGAACTCCGTAAATCGCGGCGGCGGGAGAGAGCAGCGTGAAGTCCCCCCCGGCCAACTTCCAGCCTTTGTCGATCACACCCAGCGCCTTGAGACCGTCGAGACCATTGCTGGCGAATACGACGGTAAACCAGAGCGACCAGTAAAGCAGCAGGCCACGCTTGATGGCCACCAGGGTCGTCGTCTTCATCGAGGTTGGGATACCCTTATCCATTGGCAGGCCCGGCGCCATGGCAGGAACATGCCGACCTGCAGGCCGGCGCTGAGTCTATCGGCAGGGTCCGACCTTGTCAACCCAACTCGCCCGGCCTGTACTGTGTCATTTGGGATGGGATCCCTTTCGAAACAGTGGTCATTCCCGCGAAAGCGGGAATCCAGTCCGTCGGCGGCGCATTTCCAATGGCTGGCGGAGTAGATTCCCGCTTTCGCGGGAATGACTGCACCTGGGAGCGCCCGTGTCTCGCAAATGACACCAGCACCCGCCCGGCCTGCCGCGTGGCCCGCGGGTCATCGGGGCAGTTCGAAGTCAAGCCTGTCGCCCCGCCCGCTGCGAACGCCCCTCATTGGCCGCAGGCCGGAGAAGTGGCAGACCCAGGTGACAGTATTCCATTGTCGAGATTGCTTCGTAGGTTTAGAGTAAATGATGGAGGCTGGTTTCGAGGGTCTTAGATACCCGACGGCGACCCGGAAGTTGCAGCCGGGTTCAGCGAGCCGGCTTGAAAGGAGGCCGTTCCCAGGCGAACGCCCGAGTGGAAAGCGGGTTATCGCTGTTGCACAGAATGAGTCAGGCGCGGATCCCGCATGACTATCCCACGGCTTCGATGGCTTATAGGGGCATTTGTCCCAGGAACAATCCTCCTCCTGGGAGGCGGGAGCATTGCACGCGCCTTGCCCTCCACCCAGGCGCTCGAAGGTGAGGTTCTGGACGAGAAGAACCTTCCCATCCCGGAAGCCTTGTGCACGCTGACGGGCCGGCTTCTGCCCGAAGAAGGTCTCACCTCCTCCCCGGATCACAAAGGCCAATTCCAGTTTCCGGGCCTGCAGCCCGGCGAATACGTCCTGGTCTGCGCCGCCCCGGGCCACGAACCCCTGCAACGCACCCAGGAGGTGACGGACGCTCCCCCGCCCTTCCTCCAAATCATTTTGCCACCGGAATTGATCATTCACCAGAGCGTGGAAGTTCGCGAGAAGGCGGGCGCCATTACGCCCGAGCAAACGGCGCCTTCCGGCAAGCTGAATGCGCCGCAACTTACCAGCCTGCCGCTCGTCGAGCAGAAGTTCAAGGCCGCGCTGCCCTACATTCCGGGCGTCGTCCGGACGCCGGACGGCAAAATCAATATCAAGGGTGTGCCTGAGACCCAGGGCCTGCTGCTCGTGAACTCCGCGGAGACTGCTGACCCTGTCACGGGCAGTTTCTCGATTGACGTGCCCGTGGTCGCCATCGATTCCCTCCAGGTTTACAAGGACGCTTACAACGCCCAATACGGAGGGTTCACCGGTGGACTCACCACGATCCATACGCGGCCGCCTTCCGATCGCTGGCAGTTTGAGGTGCAGAATATCACCCCCAATCCTCGCATCAAGAGTGGCACGCTGGTGGGAATCGCCGACTACAACCCCCGCCTGTACGTCACCGGCCCGCTGCTCCGAAACCGTTTGAACTTCTCGGAGGCCCTGGCATACGACATGGATAAGCAGCCGGTACGGGGATTGGCCTGGCCGAACAACGAGATCAAGCTGCACGACTTCAATTCCTATAGCGATCTCCAATACGTTATCTCCGCGCGCCATCTGCTGACCGGCACCGTAAACGTCTTCCCCCTGCGCCGCCAGTTCGCCAATATCAACTCCCTGGTTCCGCAATCGGCCTCCTCCGATTACGGCCAGACGGGTTTCTCCGTGAACGTCACTGACCAGTACGTGACCACGGCCGGGGGCATCTTCACCACGCTCGTTCAGGGCGTGGAGTTCAACAGCCACGGCCACGGCCAAGGACCGCTCGATATGCTGGTCACACCCAACGGCTGGGGCGGGAACTTCTTTAACACTTACCAGCGTGACAGCGAACAGCAGGAGGTCCTGGAAACATACAAGTTCCCTCAGCAGAAATGGCTGGGAAAACATGAATTGACCTTCGGCGGAAGTCTCCTGCGGCGTGTCTACAGCGGAACCAGCCAGTCCCACCCGGCGCTCCTGCTTCGGACCGACGGGACATCGACGGAGAGAATTGACTTCCAGGGACCGGGGACACTCTCCGCGCACGACCTGGAGGGCGTCGTCTTTGTGGCCGATCACTGGGTGCCCAGCGATCCGCTTTCCCTCGATTTCGGCTTGCGGTATTCCGGCCACACGCTCGGCAGCCAGGCGAATATGGCGCCCCGCGTGGGATTTGCCTACTCCCCCGGGCGTCGCGGTAAAACGGTTTTTCGGGGAGGCTTGGGCCTGTTTTACGACCACAGCGCCCTGCTGAGTGGCGACTTCCCCATGAACCCTCAGCGAATAGTCACCTTCTTCGATGCGCAGGGAACGCCTGAGGGACCACCGCTCATTTACCAGAACGCATACGGGCACTTCAATGGACAAGGAGTATTGACCGCGTCCCCGGACCACCCGGGCACCGTACCCTACAACTGGACCTGGAGCCTGGAAGCGGACCGCGAGTTGCACCCCCGCGTGGTGCTGCGCTTGAGCTACCTCGCGAGCCACGACTACAGCCAGTTCATCATCAACCCGGTCGAGGCGCTCTCGACGGGTCCTGCCCTGTTGCTTACCGACCAGGGCAGTTCGCGTTACCGGGAGTTCGAATCCACGCTGCGCGTTCGCCTGACCGAAAGCTCCGAATGGAACCTCTCCTATATTAACAGCCTGGGGCGCGGCGACTTGAACACCCTGGCGGCGCTCTACGTCCCCTTTGAGCAACCCGTATTCCGCCCCAACGCTTTCGCCAACCTGCCCTCCGACACGCCGCAACGCTTCGTGAGTTGGGGACGGTGCAAAACTCATGTGTGGGGGATTATGGCCGACCCCGTCATCGATTTCCATTCGGGGCTTCCCTATGCGTTCGTCAACGCCCGGCAAGAGTACGTCGGCCAGCCCAACGCCCAGCGTTTTCCGCGCTTCTTCTCACTCGATCTGAAATTGAGCAAGGAATTCCGCCTCCCTCTGCCCTGGCTTAAGAACCACGTGATGCGCGGGGCCCTGACGGTTTTCAATTTGAGCGACCATACCAACCCGCGCGATGTCTTCAACAACGTCACCTCCCCGTTCTTTGGCCATTTCGTGGGGAATCAGCACCGCTTTTTCGACACATCCATCGACGTCATCTATTGACCGCTGGGCGCCGGGACCGGCCCTCCTGTGCTGCGCAACAGGCTACGGAAAAACATGTAGGTCCTGTCATTCTGAGCCCTTCGCTGTCATTCTGAGTCCTTCGCTGTCATTCTGAGCGAAGCGAAGAATCTCGCTCTGCCCGCTCAGGATAGACTGCGCGAAGAATCTCGCTCTGCCAGCTCAGGATAGACTGCGCGAAGAACCCCTGCATTTGCAGTGGTAGCCACGGCAAATCCGTTTTGCGATTTGCCGTGGGTTCGTCGAGCTCGAATATCCTTCCAGGCCGAAATCCTTCCAAAAGCCCACGACGAGAAGAACGCTCGTCGTGGCTACCAGCTTCTTAACGGTCGCCGACATGAAAGGCAATGTCGGCGCCACCCGCGTGTGCGTAGGGCCACCCCTTGGGGTGGCCTAGGCCGGGCCCCCCCGCTCGGAGCGGCCGGCCCTACAAGACCCCACGTCATATTTGGTTGTGGCCACCGGCGGCGCCGCGCTACTTGTTACCCGTTTTCCAGGATGAAAGCATGCTCCGCAGCGGTGAACGGTGTGAGCGGCCGGCGAAGATTCACCTTGACGAAGAAGATACGATCCGCCACGCGCAATCGATGAACTCGTGACATGCGGGAGATACAAAAAACCCACGACGAGAAGAACGCTCGTCGTGGCTACCAGCTGTAAAGCGTCTCTTTACACACTACGTATTCTCGTGTAGTCTTACTTGATGAAGATCCGAAACGTGGTTCATCGGGGACTGCGGCGCTTCATTCAGCGCAATGATCCATCCGGCTTGGCTGCGGCTGTGGTGGAGAAGGTCCGTAACATTCTGACCTTCTTGCAGGAGATGGAAGACGCCCAGGAACTCCGCGACATGCCGAGCTGGAAAGCGTATCAGCTTACTGGCGACCGAAAGGGAACCTGGAGCCTTAGGTCACCCGCAACTGGCGGATCACGTTCAGAATCGACCCGACGGAAGGAGAGGTTCTCGACCTCGATTATGAGGACGGCGAAAGGAAACGAAAATCATGATGCGTATGGCACGCCCGGCCCATCCGGGGCAATTCATCAGGATGGAGGTCATCGCGCCTCTCGGTCTCTCGGTTACGAAAGCCGCCAAGGTCCTTGGCGTGACCAGGCCCGCGCTCTCTGCCCTTCTCAACGGCCGTGCCGGGCTCTCGCCCGACATGGCGCTGCGCGTGGAGAAGGCTTTCGGTCCTAGGATGGACACCCTGCTTCGGATGCAGACTGCCTTCGAGATTGCCGAGGCTCGCGAGAGGGAGGCGAACATCAAGGTTAAGCGCTACGTGGCAAAGCCCCCTACCGCCCACGACCCTGTCGCCCATGCCACGCTTTGAACCGCGCCAGCATGAGAACCTGCGCTGATAATGTAGCGCAAGGCTCGCTCTCCAGCCTTGCGGCTTTTCCACCGCGCCGTGATTTTGGCGGCGCGGCCCTTGAGAATTCGGATTATCTTGTTTGCGGCGCGGCAGGAACCCGCACCGCTGGAAAAGCCGCAGGGCCGGAGTGCGGGCCCTGCGCTACCACGCGGGTACAAATCTCGTTCTCCTGGACCCGGACGTCCGCAAGGCCTTTCGCAGTGAAAGAGCCGTTAACGACGCCTTTGACTTGGTGATCGAGTTGCGCAAGGTGGCAAGCTACATGCGCAGAGATTACAGTTCGAACGGCGCCTGAGGTCCTGTGACCCGGAGGTAGGCACGGCCAATTCGTTTTTGGAATTGACCGTGGGTTCGTCACCGAAGGAAAAGCCCACGGTCACGAGAGCACTGACCGTGGCTACCCGCTACGCTTGCTTGCCGGTTGACATCCGGTTTACCATAGAAGTGGTATGAGCGCTCGCTCAAAAACGAAGATGACCGAAGCTGAGTACTGGAATCAATACAGTGTCATCTGCTATGACATCCGCGGGGCAATTAATACTTTCTACACTTACAACGAGATTAACGCCTTCGGCGCCGAAGGCGATAATTACCAAGCGATCCAAAAACACGCCGCCTTCTGGATGATCCAAACCTACAGCCTTCAAGAAACGTTATTTGTGGTCTTGGGCCGCATTTTTGACAATAGCTCTAATTCTCATTCTGTCCGTAAACTTCTCGCTGCTACGGTGGCCCATCCTGAATTCTTCTCGCGTACCGCCTTCTCTGCCCGTGTCGCAGCGCGGATGAGCGCTCCCATTCCCGATTGGGTAAACGAAGTGAAGGAACCCACTGCGGCAGAGCTTAAGTGTTTAGAGGACGCGCTCAAACCTTATGCCGATATATATGATCAGGTCTATAAGCCCATTCGGAACAAGGTATTCGCCCATAGAGAACGCATGGACGGCGGACGGCTGGCCGGTCTATTTGCAAAAACCCAAATCAAGGAGATGGGGGAGATACTTCATTTCCTCTCCAACCTGAAAGACGTTTTGTATAAGTTGTTTCAGAATGGCCATGAACCAGTCTTTCGGGATGGCAAGCTAGAGTTTACCTCCTCGCGCTACGAACAGGAGGCTGAAGAAATCAAGGGCAGCACCAGAGCCGTGCTAACCGCTTTGTACGGCCCCTGTGCTAGGAAAAATGAACGGTAAAGGTGCGCAGGACGAGGGAGGAAGGGGACTCATGCACAGCGAAACAAATGATCGGGCACAAAGAATCCGGTCCAAGGTTCTGGCAGGGAAGGCGTCTATTTCCGACCTTAACGCTCAGATTACGGACAACTACGTCAAGCAGCTACTTCAGCAGGCATCGAATTGGTTCGATGACGTAGAGGTGCATTTCCTCGGAAACCTTCAACATGAGCGGATACCGCCACGAACCCTTGCCGAGGAATCAAGATGGCTTGACTACGCGGAGTTTTTCTTGGAGAGGGTCGCGGTGCCGCAATTGAAGGCCGTTCAGGATATGGTCGCAAAGTTCGGGCCGAACATTCAATCAATCGGATAGTGCAACATAGCGTCCTTTATGTCGGCATTTCCGTGATCGCCAGTCAAGTCATTGTGCACGATCACGCGCTAACCCAGCGAAAGCACCGGCAGCGCCCCGCATGTCGGCAGCTCGCCAGCGTGTTACTGCCTCCGCCAGGGTTGAGGCCTGCTGTTCGTCATTGATTCAGTTGATGCAACAGGCGCTCGTAGCCCTCCCGATACCTGCTGTTCTTGGAATCGAGTTCATAGGCCGAGCGATACTCTTCCAAGGCGCCCCGGCGGTCGCTTTTCAGTTCAAGCAGGAGGCCAAGGGAGTAATGGGCAGCGGCGTCGTTGGGGTCCAAGCGCAGCGCCTCACGCTCTTCCGGGATTGCTCCATCCCAGTCGCCCTTTTTCCCAAGCGCCACCCCGAGGTTAACGTGTGCCGATTCATAGTTGGGGTTTAGACGCAGGGCCTCACGGTATTCCGCGATCGCTCCATCCCAATCGCCTTTTTTCCCAAGCGCCATCCCGAGGTTGTAGTGCGCCATGTCGTTATTGGGGTTCAAGCGGAGCGCCTCGCGATACTCCGCGATCGCACCGTCCTCGTCGCCCTTGTGTCTGAGCGCGGCGCCAAGGCTTATGTGCGCCAGGTCATTATTCGGGTTTAAGCGCAGCGCCTCGCGTTCTTCCGCGATCGCTCCGTTCCAGTCGCCCTTGTGTTCGAGCGCGACGCCGAGGTTAAAGTGCGCCGTGTCGTCATTGGGATTCAAGCGCACGGCCTCGCGTGCTGCCACCGCCGCGTCATCCCACTTTTTCTGCTGATCCAGCGCATAGGCTAGGCTCGTATAAAGGTCAGCATTCTGCGGGTCGAATAGCAATGCCGCGCGATATTCCTGCTCAGCCTCTGCATACTGTCCCTTCTGTCCGAAATCCGCTCCGTGCGCCACGTGCCGCTGTAACTCGGCCTGCCGAGCCTGCGCCGCCGCATCAACGGTTGCGGGCTTCGTCACCTTGGCACTCTTGAGCGTGCTGATCAATTCCTCGTCGCCTCCGCCCAGACGCACTTCCTGGAGATAATCATCCGCAGGCTCGAAATTAATGCCGCGCTCCCAGACCAACGTCGACACCCGATGGCTCGGCACTTGGCCTGCCAGCAAGAGAATGACTTGCACTTGGTTGACCGGCTTCTTGGCGCTCGCGGGCTCGGGCGGCTTGGCCGCGCGTAGGGCCTTAAGAAATGCCTCGCTCGCCCCTGCGGCCTTGAGGCTTTGCATAAAGTCCTCCGCCGGGACGAAATCAATCCCGCGCTGCTCGATCAGCTTCGCGCCCGACTCGTCTCCCAGCCCGGGCTCGCACCATGTTACCGACCTGCACCTCGGTAAAGGGCGTCTGCTGCGCCCGCAGGGGCAGCGTCAGAATCATTGCTATGATGAGCATTAGGATGGTCACGGCCGGTTGACGCCGCATCGGCACCTCCCGAAAACGGGAATCACTACGACGAGTTGTGGGCATTCTACCACCCCGGTTGCCCGGCGGGCGCGAAGAACCGCGGACCTCACACGGCAGGAGGTCCGCGCTACGCTGGCTTGACCACCCCCTGGCCCCCTCCTGAGCCAGGAGGGGAATAAGCAAGCCGAACTCCCCTCCTCCTTGAGGAGGGGACAAAGGGGTGGTGGCCACGACCACCCGCTGCCTGATATGACCACATTTGTGGTATGATTTGACCATATGCTTGACCTGCGTTCCAAGGCGCGTCAGCGGCTACTGGCCTATTACTTCACCAACCCTGCGGCCCGCCACCATCTGCGGGACTTGGCGGATCGCCTGAGCATTGACCCCTCCAACCTATCGCGAGAGCTGCGGCGTTTGGAGCGCGATGGACTTTTTCGGTCGGAAGTGAGTGGCCGCCAGAAGTATTTTCGGCTCAACCGGCAGTATCCCCTATACCGGGAAGTTCGCAGCATCGTTGCGAAAACTATCGGGGCGGCGCCTTTGATTGCACAATTCGTCAAAACCATTGAGGGCATCGAGGAAGCTTATCTCTACGGGTCGTTCGCGCGAAACCAACAGGATGCTGCTAGCGACATTGATGTGCTGGTGATCGGCGCCCCGCGCGGCCAAGCTATGGCGGAAGCCATGCGGAAGCTGGAGCGGCAGCTCGGGCGGGAAGTCAATTATACGGTTTTATCGCGAGATGAATTCGAGTCGCGTCGCACTCAAAAGGATGCCTTCCTGGAGAGTGTCTGGCACCATAAGCGCGTTTCGCTCATAGCTCCGCATGAAAAAACTCAAGCCACACAAGGTTGACTGGGCGCAAATCGAGCGCTTCCTTGCGAGCGCCGACAGGAAGCCGGCCTCGGCGCACTAAATCCTGGCGTTTGATGAGGAGGCGTGCCTTCAACAAGCCTACGAAGCGATGCTCAGGGCTGCATTGGGATTTATGTTCAGCCACGGCTTCCGGGCAAGAAGCCAACCCGGCCATCACATCGCCATCATCGAATTCGTTGGGGCGCGAATCGACGTCAAGCACGCTGGCTTGCTGACCGTCTTCGACCGTCTCCGCCGAAAGCGGAATATGGCTCTGTATGACGACACCGGATTCGTTTCGCATCACGAAGCCGAGGAGGCCCTCGAATCCGCCCGCCAATTCATAGAGGTCATTCGCGCCGACATCATGGCAAGAAAACCTTGAATCATTCGTGGCATTTGGATTTCCGGAATATCCGTGAGCCACCTCGTCCAGCGGTTGTGGACAGTCAGGAAGAGTCGTCCGCCATTAAGATCGGCGGACTTCCAGCCGCGGTGACACCAACCCCTGTTGCCCGTTCGACGGGAAAAGCCGCGGACCTCACACGGCGGAGGTCCGCGCTACGTTGGCTTGACCACCCCCTCGCCCCCCTCCTGAACCAGGAGGGGAATAATTCGGACAATTAGGCACTTGTCTTGAAAATACTGCCTGCCCGTAGGCAACGTATATAATAACGTCCTTGACAAGTCAGCGCGTACAGTGCTAGCCTGAAGCGGTAAGTGCTGTGGGCCGAACAGGGCTCGGCCTGGGGCGCGTCTCGATCAAGTGACCACCCTAAAATCGCAACACCCTGATGGCTCCGAACGACAAAAACGCGATGTTCATGCAAATAATGGAAGATTCCCGCCTGCGCCAATTGTGGCGGCTCACCCACACGCTGATCAAGGTCAGGAACAGGGCGCTGACCCATAAAGATGTTAAAAATGAAGATCGACCCGACTATGTGTATGAAAACAAAGTGGCGAGTGACACAATGGCCGATATTTGATCGGGCTTTTTGGCAGAAACTGCACGGATTGCGCGGTAATTCGGGGCGAAATCAGCATGTTTTCGAAAGGAAAGCAGAAATTTGTGGGGCGCGATGGCGAGAAAGTGGACGGTAGCAAGCGTCGCGCGGGCCTGTCTGGAAGGTTCGCAGCTTTGGGTGCCCGCCAGCGCTCGATGTGGCCGCCGCTCAAGAGCCCCCTCACCCCCACCCGCAAAACGTGGGGCCCCCCGCCCGCTCCGGCTGGTGAAAGCGCCGGCAGCGGACCACCCTCTGCCGCAAGGGGAGAGGGCTGGGGACTTCGTCCCGTCGGAGAGGGCTGGGGACCTCGAAGACAGCGAGCGGGTAAACGGCAGGCTGCCGCAGGCGGGAGGGGAGCTGCCTTTATGACCGCAGGAGGTTAATCTCGATTCGACAACGCCCAGGAAATTATTCCGCCGACGTGAGACAATTCCCCCGGCGGCGCGATGCCTCGAGAGCCGCCTTACCAATTCCCGTGCGGAGTGTCAGCAATGAACCGTCAGCTAAAGATCGTGCTCATGCTCGCCCTCGCGGTCAGCCTTGCCCTTTATGTGAGGCGGGCGCCGCGCGGCCAGAACGTGCCGGATCTCAGCGAGGTCTTCCACAAACTGGACGTCATGATTCCGATGCGTGATGGCGTGCGCCTGCACACGGAAATCTATGTGCCCAAGAACGCTGCGCAGCCGCTGCCGTTTATTTTCGAGCGCACGCCCTACGGGGTGGCGGACGACGAAAAGGGAATCGCCACCAAGTTCAAGAACTACGGCGAGCTGGTTTCGGAAGGTTACATCTTCGTCTTCCAGGATATTCGCGGGCGTTACAAATCCGAAGGCCAGTTCGTGATGCTGCGCCGTCCCCGCGACCCGCACGACCCCCAAGCCATCGACGAGGGCACCGACACCTACGACACCATCGACTGGCTGCTCAAGAACGTTTCCAACCACAACGGGCGCGTGGGCGTGCTGGGAATTTCCTACGGCGGCTGGCTGACGGCCATGGCGATGATCGAGCCGCACCCGGCGCTCAAGGCCGTCTCCGAACAGGCGTCGCCGGCGGATATGTATCTGGGTGACGACTTCCACCACAACGGCGCCTTCCGCCTGAGCTACGGCTTCGAGTACGCCGCCATGATGGAAACGGGCAAGACCAGCTTCCATTTCCAATTCGACCGCTACGACACCTTCGCGTGGTACCGCGCGCTGGGGCCGCTCGGGAATGTCAACGAGCAATTCCTGCACGGCCGCGTGCCCTCCTGGAACGATTTCGTCGACCATCCCAACTACGACGAATTCTGGCAAAAGCAGGCCGTGCCGCCCTACCTCAAGCGGGTGACGGTCCCCAACCTGAACGTCGCCGGTTGGTGGGACCAGGAGGATTTCTACGGGCCGCAAAAGATTTACGAAACGCTGGAGAAGCAGGATTCCCGGCACTGGAACTATTTCGTGGCCGGGCCGTGGAATCACGGCGGCTGGGCGGGCGGCGCCGGGAGCGCGCTGGGCAGAATCCAGTTCGGCAGCGAGACCAGCAAGTATTTTCGCGAGAAAATCCAAGCCGCGTGGTTCGCCTATTGGCTGAAGGACAAAGGCCAACTGCCCTTCACGGAAGCCATGACTTTCCAGACCGGAACCAACCAGTGGCAAACCTATGACGAGTGGCCGCCGCGGCGGAACATCCAGCCGCGCCGGCTTTTCTTTCAGGCAGGCGGCCGGCTTTCCTTCGATGCGCCGACGGATGCGCCGGCGCAGGCCTTCGACCGCTACGTTTCTGACCCCTCGAATCCTGTGCCTTACCGGCATCGGCCGGTCGAGCCCACCTATCCCGGGGGCGGCTGGCCTACCTGGCTGGTGGAGGACCAGCGCTTCGTCGAGGGGCGCCCGGATGTGCTGAGCTGGGAAACCGCCCCGCTCGCGAGCGACCTGACCGTGACGGGCGATATCGTGGCGCACCTGTTCGCTTCTACCACTGGAACGGATAGCGATTGGGTGGTCAAGCTGATCGATGTCTATCCGGAGGAGTACCCGGCCGAGTCAACCATGGGCGGGTACGAATTGATGATCGCCGACGAGGTCTTTCGCGGCCGCTTCCGCCAGAGCTTCGAAAAGCCGGAGCCCATCGCACCCCACCAGGTTGCAGAGTACGTGATCGACCTCCACACCAACGACCATTGCTTCCTGCGCGGGCACCGCGTTATGGTGCAGGTGCAGAGTACCTGGTTCCCTCTGATCGACCGCAACCCCCAGAAATTCGTGCCCAACATCTTCCGGGCCACGGAATCCGACTACCAGGTGGCTACGCAGCAGGTGTACCGCTCGCGGGAATTCCCTTCTGCGATCGAGTTGCCCGTCAAGGTCCAGTGAGGCGGAGGAAGGCCGCGGCACGAAACCCTGGAAAGGAAAAGGCAAAGGTCAATCGGCGGCACGTGGACAAGGTTCGGGGTGGCGTCCTCACCCGCACCCATGCAGTAGGAGCGCTGCCCAGCCCTAGAACGTTTCTCCCGCCAAGGGGAGGGCGCTTTCCTCCCGCCCCAGCGCCTTGTGCCGCTCCGCATTGAGCAGGGCGCCGAGCAGCACGTCGAACGAGTCCAGCAGGCGCGCGTCGGCCGTCTGAATCAAATAGTTGGCCATGCGTAGCAACTGCAACTGGCGTGGGCTGTATTGCTCCGTATGGGGATCCGCGGGCTTACCCCGGCTGGAGCGCAGCGAGTCCGCGACACAAGTTCCCGAATTGGTGATGAGGCAACGCAACGTCCCCAGCTGGGCGGGGCGTTCTTGGAAAAGGTCGCTCATGGGAACGCCCAGGGCCGCCGCGATCTTGCGCAAGGTGCGCGGGCGCGGCTCCAGATGGCGGTTCTCAATGCGCGAAAGATAGGAACCGGCCAGCCCGGTGCGCTCGCTCAGATCCCGTTGGGTCATACCCATCTGGTCACGAAGCTGAATGATTCGGGTTCCAATGCTCATGGAGGGGTCTCCCTTTGACCAACAAGCTTGAATCTTAACACAAATGTAATAATAGTGCCCAGGAGACCCCAACTTCCTTGACACTGCTGTAAAGTAGCGTATCTTGACATAGGAACCAAGCAACAGGCGGAAGGGTTCTCAGTCCATAAAGTGAAGTTGAGCCGGAATCCTGCTG
Organism: uncultured Acidobacteriota bacterium; assembly: GCA_963722555.1. GTDB lineage: Bacteria > Acidobacteriota > Terriglobia > UBA7540 > UBA7540 > Bog-366. The sequence goes on along the minus strand of CAVRNQ010000007.1, from coordinate 1,415,534 downwards.
GTCTGGCCGCCTACGCCAGGCGGGTGACAGCGCGGCTCACTAGAGAAGGCCACTTGCAGTGGCCAAGTCGACGCTCCAGGGATTAAGTGCAGCGGGCAAGAGGTCGAATCAGGCGCGCCGTGTTGGGCCAGCGAGGGCAGCGCCAGACCCCAAGAGAGCCCGGCTCCTGGCGGCAGGATTCCTTATCTTAAGTTTTGGTAGGAGGAAAGAGCGCGGCAAATGAGCCGCTGACCCTACACACAAGCCCACCGACCCGTCCGGGATTTGTAACTAGCAACCCCACAATCCTTCCTGATAAGCCCTGAGCCGGACGGGTCTTTCCTTTTCTGCATGCCCCACCAACATCTGGCCAAATAATTTCCCTGGCGGACCTCGACGCGGTAAACTTCCTCCAGGTATCCCGTGGATTCCTTGGAGATCCAATTCGCGGCGGATCGGATGCTAGGGCGGTTGGCCAAGCTGTTGCGCCTGCTGGGGTACGACACGTGGTACGCACCCGACAGTAGCCCCACGCAGCTCCTCGAATTCGCGCGGCAAGGCGGACGCCTGGTCCTGACACGCGGCGAGCTCCAGAAGCGCTTCTCCGGCATCGAGCGCGTGTACAGCCTGAAAAGCGAGCACCCCCCGGAGCAGTTGCGGGAACTCGTCGAGCATCTTGGCCTGGACACACACTCTGCCCTTTGGACGCGCTGTACGCTGTGCAATTCTCGTATTGCCAGAGTGGATAAACGCGCCATCGAACCCCACGTCGACCCCAAAGTCTTCCGAATTTATGAGGAGTTCTTTCGCTGCGCAGGCTGCGGACACATCTACTGGCGCGGCTCGCACGTCGAGCGCATCCTCAAGAACCTGGAGTCGGTGCTGGGCCAGTCCGCAAGCTGATCCTCAGGACTCCGCGCTGTTTCCTGCGCCGGCTCGCCTCAGCATCTCGAAAAGGTGGTGCACGTGGCCGCCACGATGGGGAATTCGGGTTGCGCAGCATGAGGCAGTCGCGGTATGTTGCAGGGCAAACTTGGAAGCAACATCGGTAAAGCCGCGGGAGGATGACGCATGCGGGTTTTGGTGACAGGTGGGGCGGGCTATATCGGAAGTCACACCGCCAAGGCTTTGGCGAGGGCGGGCCACGAACCCGTGGTTCTTGACAACCTCAGCTTCGGCCATCGCTGGGCGGTAAAATGGGGACCTTTCTTCGAACAAGATCTGGCCGACACGGAGTTGTTGTTGCGCGTAATCAGGGACCAGCGCGTCGAAGCCGTTATGCATTTTGCAGCGAGCCTGCTGGTGGGCGAATCGGTCCGGGAGCCCAGGAAATACTTCTGGAATAACGTGGTCAACACCCTGCGTCTGCTGGACGCCATGCTGGAGGCGGGAGTGAAGCGGATCGTATTTTCCTCCTCGGCGGCCACTTACGGCGAGCCGCAGAAGGTTCCCATTCCCGAGGAACACTCCACTCGGCCGGTGAACCCCTACGGCGAAACCAAGCTGATGATGGAACGGGCCCTCGAGTGGTATGGAAATGCCTACGGCCTGGGATGGATTGCCTTGCGATATTTCAACGCCGCCGGAGCGGACCCCGAGGGCGAACTGGGCGAAGGCCACGACCCTGAAACACACCTCATTCCGCTCATCATCCAGGCCGCGCTCGGCCAGCGCGCGTACGTCGAGATCTACGGCACCGATTACCCTACACCGGATGGCACCGCCATCCGGGACTACATCCACGTCACTGACTTGGCCCAGGCCCACGTGCTGGCGCTGGAGTATCTCTTGCGCGGAGGCTCCAGCCGGGCGCTGAACCTGGGCACCGGCAGTGGACACTCCGTGCGCGAGGTCATTAACGCGGTGGGAAAAATCTCACCCCAACCCGTGCCGGTTCGCGAAGGACCGCGGCGCGCCGGTGACCCGGCCGTGCTGGTCGCCGATGCCAGCCAGGCGGGCAAGACTCTAGGCTGGATACCACGCAATCCTGGATTGGAACCCATTGTGCAGAGTGCCTGGAACTGGCACGCGGCTGGCAAGGGCGGGAAGTAAACTGACTCAACCCCCTGCCCCACCGGGTAAACGGAAACTCCGCCTGGCGCGGGTGCGGCTCCGCTGCCGGCCCTTAGAGATACCCCAATTCCCTTCCCAGGGCGCGGAGCTGGTCCGCGCCGATAGGGAGTTCGGTTTGCGCGGCGTCGTAACCCTGTTCCAAGGTGCGACGCAGGGCAAGCGCCGCAATCTCTGCGAGTTGTTGGTCCCCCAGATACTTCCCGTCTTTCTCACGTAGTTCTGTCAGGGCTGCGCAGGAGATTGCCACCGTGGCGTGCTGTCCTTCGACCAGGAACACGCAATCAATCGTGTCGCTGTGCCGAGTCGCGATGGCGGGGAACAAATGCACAAAGCGGACCTTCACAGGCTCCCCTAGTCCCCGCGAACTGACTTGGAAAGGCGTAACCACGTAGCTCATGTTGATAAGTCCTTGCGGGCTCAGGCCTCGGAAGAATCTCGAGCCCGAAGCAACCATTATATACAGAGCAACATAATTCGTAGCGACATGAATTGTAGCGGCGCTCGGCGCCTGCCCCGCACCCTGCGGGGAGCGCCGGCTCCTCCATGAAGAAGGACCGGCGTTTATAGACCGCCGCGGAATGCGCAAGAGCTCATGTCGCTCTGTATAGTTCAGCTTCCGCATGCAGACGAGCGCGGCGGGGGCGCAATCAAACCATTAACGCTTCCTCATCCCAGTTGCCCTCGCTTTTGCACCGGCCTTCGCGGATCGTCCTGGTATGAGTGTTGCATACAAATCGACTCAAGTTTTCTTGCCCCTGGCCGATTACAGAGACATTGGCATTTATTGCCCTCCAGTGCCGCGGATTGACCCGCCCAACAGCGGCGCTGAGCCCTTGGCGGCAAGTTTGAATACCCCTTCGCCCCGACGAACACCCTTGCCGCCAAGGCTCCCCTCCTTCGGAAGTCCCCCCCGGGCACCGGTAGTGGATGAGCTTCACGGTGTGCGCGCCATCCAGACAGGCGCATTACTTCCGAGCACGCCGTCGCCCGGCCTGAACTTCGGATTGCCCCTGCGGATCGTCGATAAACAAGGCGACTGCTGGTTACTGATGCCACGCCGATGGGAGTCTGGCCCGCTTTCAAAGCACAGTCGTCCTATTTTCCGGGAAGGGCGCTTCCCATTCCCAATGGATCGTTCCACCTTCCACGGCCTTCCGAACCATAACCTCGAGCGTGGGGCACGATCTTTCAGGTAGGCCGTTACGCGTTCGAGTGATGCGGGCGGGCTGTCCCACCTCCTTCCGCCCGCTCCGAGCGGGCGGCCACTGTAGCGCCGGTGTCCCCACCGGCGATCGGCGATGAGGACATCGCCGCTACAAAGGACCAATCGCCACCCGCCGCCTTCTTCCTACCGCCTTCTGCCTACCGCCTTCCGCCTACTGCCTACGCCGCTAACCCACTTTATTATCATCAACATAATGGAAAGACAACTATAACTCGTGTATTTTCATCAGCATAATGGAAAGCCCACAAACTGACATTTTTTCTACATTTGTTTTCAACAACATAATGGAACTTACCTTCATTTTGGGGCCCCCTTTTTTTCGGATGTCGACGTCAACGCAATGTACTTAACTTGTTTAATTGCAACGACTTGATGACTTTGCAGAATCATGATGAATACAGCTAAGTACATTTATTATCATCAACATAATGGAAGAGCTGGACATTTTCGCAATTCTCACGCTCGCGGGCTTGGCGTTCAGCCATCAGCCATCAGCCATCAGCCATCAGCCATCAGCGTTCAGCAGCCAGCAGTCAGGAGCTAGAAGTTAGGAGCCAGGAGCCAGGAGTAAGGAGTCAGCATTCTGCCTACTGCCTTCTGCCTTCTGCCTTCTGCCTACTCCCTGCTTCGTGGGTGGCAAGGGCCAAGCTATCTCCCGAGTAGCTTCTGCCGAGCCGGGGCGCTCGGTACCTTGGCTATAATAACATCAGAGTTAACCATGTCAAGCAAGAAATTCTGCCTTAACGCAGAAACTTGCTGAAGCGGGCGCGAGAAGCACAGGGGCGAAGTTCGGGGGCTGGTCCTGACAGAAAGGCGGGCGCGAAAAGCCGGGAATCTCACACAGCGGAGGTCCGCGCTACGCTTGCTTCGGCATTTAGAACCTATTTAAACAACGGCGTATACAGTGCGGAAAGTTCTGACAACCGGGTAGGCCGTAAAGTTTCGAATTCTTTCTGAGGAACCTTGCTGTACTTCCAGACAGTCCCAGAGAGCTTTGACGCACTTTCGCACCATTGGGTCGCTGCCATATCTTTACGCAGCACCTGGACCGTTTCCTGACCTTTTGTTTCGAGCAGCCAATGGCCACCTTTATCATCCACCGCGACAAAGTCGGGATAGTACGATTTTAGGTTCATCGCGCCGTCGGTGTATTCTATGGCAAAACCGAAAGCTTGGGGTAATTTGGCGAATGAGCGAACGTCGTTGGCGTTGTCCAGAAACTTGGCAAAGTTCCGTTCGAAATCGTTATCGCAGGGCACCAAGTTAAAGACGGTCTTTCGCCCCTCCCACACCGGGCGGGACCATGGGAACGGCTGACAAGTTAAAAGCATGCGCGCTGGTTCGAGCAGCGTCGGTGTTTGTTCTTCAATCGTCAATTCGAGCAACGCTTTCTTGAAAACATCAACGCACACATAATGGGCAACTGCCGTGCTCATGGCCTTTACGGTAGCCAGATCATTTAAGTCAACCCAATGTCCGTATGCCTTTTCCTCAAAGAATTCTCTCACTTTAGGCGCTAAGGCCGCAAATTGGGAAGGCAACTTTACTGCATCGGCGATGCGCCGCGCGTAATAACCGATCACTTCCTGCGCTGTCTGCGGGTCCGGGATGGTGTAATCACGCTCCACTTCTTTCTTCAGAGTGATGATGTCATAGCCTTCGTACCGAAACGTTTTCGTGCGCGGGTCATCTTCGCTCATCGGCAGGACTATAGTGTTGAAGCCCATCACGTTTAATCCTGCAATCTCTTCGGCCAGACTCTTTTTTCTGACCAGCGAAGGAGTCAAAACGGGCAAGCCGATATCAAACTCTTTGCGGTCTTCCATGGGCATGATGGTAACGATGTGTAGTTTGTCTTTGCCAAGTTCAAAGCTTTCGAGCTTCAGCTCTTCGAGCTTCTCCAAGTCATCAACAAATTCCAGGAAAGCGTTATTGCCGATAATATCGACGCGCTCGGTGTACGTCGTTGGAATCTCGCGAAACATCAACCGCAATCCCCGCCCGATAGTTTGCTCGGGCAGAATGTTGGCCTTGGCTGTGTACGGTCGCAAACCAACTACCACGGTCACGTTCTGAACGTCCCAGCCTTCACGGAGCATCAGGACGCTCACTATCGAATTGATGGGACTGTCCTGTTGGTCAACGTTTCGGACTGCTTTGCGGGCCTCATCCAGGTCTTTTTTGCTCACCTCCCCTGATTTGTCGGTGTGAATCACTTGCGTCTTCTCGCCGCTGAATTCTTGGGGGTATTTGGTGCGCAGCCAATCCGCAACATCCTCCGCATCCTCCGTCGTATTCAACATGATGAAGAGCACAGGATTCTTTTTGAGAGGCTTCAGTTGCTCGCTGTATTCGCGCCAGCGTTCGACTCCTGCGGTCAGGTACGGTTTGTAACGGACGCTCGCGTAATCGGATTTGGCTTCGGTGATTTTTGCGATTCCCTTCATGGGACGCTTCACGATACCGTCAATAATGGCCTGCTTGAGTGGGTAGTCGAAGATTGTCCAAGGGAAGATCGCTCCCTTTTGGAATCGCGGTGTTGCGGAGAAATCAAGTTGAGCGGTGAGCGGCGTTTTGGCGTGCAGCCTGCGAATCACCTTGTTCCACTCGTTGTCTTCCTCGTGGGTGTGGTGAGCCTCGTCGTTGATCACCACAAGGTTCCCCGCTCTCAAGCCTATCCGTTCGCCAAAGTCGGTCAATTCGAGTTTGTGGGTCGGCGGCGGGGGGCCGAGCATCTGGGTCATTACCTCTGGCTCTGAGTCGCCAGACCGGTCGGGCCGTTCGTAGAATTGCTGTATGTTGGTCAGAAACAGCGTACCCTCAGCGTGTGCCTTCTCACCCTCGTCGCGCATCACGCAGTCAAAGTCCCAAAATATTTCAAGCTCCTTGGGAATCATGGGGTCGGCGCGGAAAATTCGCCCGCCCGCAAAGTCTGTTTTTAGCCGCTCAAGAACTATGACGTTGGGTGCGATCAGCAGGAACGTCTTGGCATAGTCCTTCGAGACTTCGTCAGCTTCGCGTGCCGCGTTCAAGAACTGCCAGGCAACGGCCAGCGCCATGACCTTCGTTTTTCCGCTGCCCGTTGCCATCTTTACGCAGTAGCGGGCGAAGTCATCGTAAGGCGGCAACCTCAGGTCTCGCAGGTCTTGCGCGTAACGTTCGAGGAGGGTCTTCCGGCTACGGACCTTTTCGAATTCCCAAACGAAGATCAATGTCTCGATCGCGTCTCGTTGCGACGGATGATATTTGAAGGGCAGACCGGAGGGAAGTTTGTGATCGGTCTCAAACCAGAAATTGAGCAGGATGCGCGTCGTGTCCGTGATGCCTTTGTAGCCGCCCGCGCGCCACGCCTTCAGGGCTTCGCGCAACGCAGGAACGCACGGCGCCGTTCGCAGCTTGGCCGTGATGTCGAGCAACTCGCTTTGAGTTGGGTTGGCGGGCTTGGTTTTCCGGCGTGCCATGTCTGAGTCCTGGTCGGCCGCCGCCTATCACGATTCGCGGGCCGAACGAAAACCGATTTTGCCCAAGGGCCTGGGCGCGGGCTTCATGAGTTCGCGGATGGCGTCGAACACCACTTTGAACTGCGCATCGTATTTTTGCTCCATCGCGTCCAGGCGGCGGGCCATGTCCCGGTGAGAAGCAAGCATCGCCCTCAGCTTGATGAAAGTGCGGACAACGAAAACGCTTACTTCAACGGCCCGCAGTGAATTCAGGACGCTCGCCAGCATGAGCGCGCCGTGCTCGGTGAAGGCCGAGGGCAAGACCGGAGAGAATTTCAACTTGCGAAGGTGGTCGCAATTTGCGACCACCTCAGCTTTCTCGGCGGCGGAAAGCCGAAACATGAAGTCGGCCGGGAAGCGGCCGCGATTGCGCTTTACCTGCTCGTTGAGGCGCTTGGTGGTAACGCCGTAAAGCTCCGCCAGGTCCGTATCCAACATCACTTTTTGCCCGCGAATCAGCAGTATTCCCCGCTCGATTCGCTCCGAAGGAATCGTCGGCTTTGAGGTCACAATTTGTGACTTCAAGTTTTTCACCGCCTTCTCTCCCCTTCACGGCCAGTGGCTCTGGGCGCCCTGGCAGGAAAGCGGACCGGTCATGAGGTTGCGATCGGAGGCCTCATCTCACATTGATTTCTAGCGTCTTCGTCGTGTCATTCCCCAGAATGTCAATCACCTTGACAACGATCAGATACTTTCCCGGCTCTTTGTAGGTGTACTGTGTTTCGAGCTCGATCTTCGGGTCCTTGCGGGTGCGGTACGCCTGCCATTGGTTGTGGAACGTGTCGCCTTTGTAATCCCAATCCACCGCCCAGTAGTCAATCATCTGGCTCCAGTGTTTGATTGCCTTTCGCACTTCCACTGGAATATCGTCGGTTGGAATCACGAAGTCGGTAAGCTTAAGCGTAATTTCGCGCTTCTTTTGTTTCACTCCCACTGACAATGCTGCCAACTCGAAAAACTGGACGTCACCTTGCTCGATGGCTTTCTTGTCGAGAACCTCACGCGGAATTTTCTTGAACGCCACGTTCACCCGCGATTCTGCGGCGATCTGCTTTGCCGTTTCGTTTAATTCGAACGCGAATTCCCAGCCCAGGATGTCCACCGCAGCCTCGATGGGGGCTGTAGCCGCTGTAGCGGCGGTGTCCCCACCGCCGAGGACCTTCCCGCCCGTGCCGACGGATTTCCATAATTCCTTGGCGATAGCCTTCACGTCGGCTAGCGTCACTGGCGCGTCCACGGCACCGACGTGCACCATCCGGCTGCCTTTCGTGCCATGCAGCCATGTGCGGCCTGTGATCGGCGTCGCGTGGTACAGGTCGAGAATGAATTTGCGGTACGCCATTTCCCGATGTAGCGGCGGTCTCTGACCGCCGTCTTCCGCCGATTCTTGTCGGCGGTCAGAGACCGCCGCTACAGACGCGTCAAATTCGGCGGCTTGCCACGCCTGGCGTTCGTATTTGCCCAGGTTTTGAACCACAAACGGGCGCACGTTCGGAATCCCTAACAGCCGCTTGCGCGTGGTATGAATGGCAAACCGGCCCAGGTTGCACGCAATCCAGCGGCGATTAAGTTTTTCCGCGACCGCAGCGGTCGTACCACTGCCCACAAAGCAGTCGAGGATGAGGTTGCCTTCATTCGAGGAGGCCTTCATGATTCGTTCGAGCAAGGCTTCGGGTTTTTGCGTCGGGTATTCAACCCACTCGCGGCTGACCCCCATTAACGGCGAGATGTCCGTCCATATGTCTTGCATCGGGACGCCTCGCATTTCGTCAAGGTATCCCTTGTAAGAGGGTATTCCCGTCTTGGAGTACACGAGAAGCCCCTCCTCGTCCATACGCTTCATGCGATCTCGCGAAAACTTCCAGACTCTTTTGATCCCGCGCCACTCGTATGTCAGATTTGGACGGTTTGGATTTGGGTTCATGCACGATATTAGCCTAAAGCGTCGACCGTCTGGCTCATTGTACTTGTAGAAATCGCGCAAATACTCTTCGCGGTGCGGGGAGTACTGGGGGTTCCAAGTGAACTCCTCGGCCTTGCTAAAGCGCAATATTGTGTCATGTGATGCGCCGAACTTGTAGTCGATGTTGCCGTGAGGCAGAGAGCGTTGCCAAACAATTTCGTTCTGGTAACGGCCCCCTCCAAACACTTCGTCCATGACTTCCTTGGCGTAGTGGACCATACGCCAGTCTAGGTGAACATAAATACTGCCGTTTTCTGCAAGGAGGTCGCGCAACATGACGATGGTTTCATAGAACCACAGCAAATAAGAATCGAGCCCACGGCCCCAGGTGTCGCGGTAGGCTTTCTGTTCGAGGATAGAAGGCTCTTTGGTGAAACTGGCGGCGTCCTCGTCGGCGTCCTGGTACCCTGGAATCGCGGCCGTGAAGGAAAAATCCGCGCCGGTATCGAACGGCGGGTCGATGTAGATCAAATTCACCTTGCCGGCGAACTCGGGCAAGAGCGATGGCAGGACGTATTTCTTATCGCCCCAGATCAGCCGGTTGCGCCATTCGGTCTCGCGGCCCGCCGCAAAAATTTCGAGCGTGCGCTGGCGTTCCTGCACGCTCTCGTTCACCGTCTCGATGGTCTGAAAAGGCAGGGCAATACGCACCGGCCCCTGCTTCTTGCCGTCTTTGTATTTCCCGTCCCAGATCAGTTCGGTCATCAGGAGGTTCCTGTGCGTTCGGTTATATAGCAGTTACTGTTCCTGCGCAAGCCCGCTTATCCACGGGTGGCGCTGACATCGTTTCTTGATGTCTGCGACCCGCGAATCACGGTATTTTCTCCATCGCAATCACGGAAGTGTCATTTAGCAGCGCGGAGTTGTCTTTTAACTCCGAGGCTCTTTGCTTTCCCCATAAAGGGCCGCAGACTTTAAGGACAAGCCTGCGCTACAACCTGCGACCTCAAACCCAGAGGATTTTGAGGGCGGTCCCCACGCGGTCGAAGTCCTTTTCACTCGTGACCAAGGTTGCCTTCCTGGCTTGGGCGAGGGCGGCGGCGAAGCAGCGGGTAGCGCAGAGTTTGTGCACTTCAAACTCTGCGGCTCGAAAGCTGGGGTCAGCTTCGCATTTGTGCAATACCATCTATTGAAATGCTGATGAGGCACAGCGGTGGTGACGAACTCTAAGAAAGGACCGCAGAGTAATCGCGCCGGGGCGGGATAACTCCGCGCTCCCCCACCTCCTCGCCAACAGCATCCCAAACGCTCGCCATCCCCTTTCCTTCACTATCCCTATGCCGAGATTCCGAAGCCGCTGCCTTTGTCTGCGTTGCGTTGTCCGCTTGCGCCAACCGTGATAGTCTGTCTCGCACGATAGGTCGCATAGATCCTCTATTGCTGTGCGCGGGAAGTTGCGCGCAAAAGGCGAAATATGGAGTGCCGCCATGTCGCTACAGGATGAGTTGAGCGAAATCGTTTCGAAGGCCGACGGGTCCGACGACCCGGAACAGTTGGCGCAGTTTCAGAGGCGATGCGAGGCAATTCTGACCAATGCCTCAAAGAGCCTGGCTGCCGAGCAGGATGTGGAATTGCGCGAGCATTTGCGGGGAATCGAGGAGCAGGCCAAGGACGTGTTGCGCACCGTGAAGGAGCGCCTGGCAGAGGTCAGGATCGCGCGCATGGATCCCGAGTACGAACAGCGCAAGCTCCAGAAGCAGCAAGAGGAGCAACTGAAAAAGCAGCAGGAGATGGCCAAGGCGCAGCAGTTTTTGTCGCAGGGCGGCCTGGGCGGTTTGCTGGGGGGCATCTTCGGCGCTGTAGGGGGCGTTCAAGAAGCGCCAGCAGGCAGAGGAGCAACCACCCCAGCACCATCTTCGGCAGCCCCTGCCATGGCACCTGCATCCGCAGTCCCGGCTCCGGCGGCGATCAAGTGCGCGCAATGCGGCGACGAGCTCAAAGCCGGCGCGAAATTCTGCCCCGAGTGCGGTACGCCGGTCCCCCACGAGAAGCACTGCACGAACTGTGGCGCGAAGCTGGCTCCCGCAGCGAAATTCTGTCCGGAGTGTGGAACCAAGGCGGCCTGAAGTAGAAACCCTCCTTCAAGACTCAGCGCCATCCCAAACGCGGGCTCTCCGAGGTGCAGTCATTCCCGCGAAAGCGGGAATCTAGTCCGCCAGCCATTGGAAATGGGCCGCCGACGGACTGGATTCCCGCTTTCGCGGGAATGACCAGTGTTTCGAAAGGGATCCCATTCCAAATGACACCCGCCACCGTTTTTGCCTTCCCGCGCACAATCGCGTAGGATGGTGAATCTACTTATTCCGCCCGGGACGCGGCTGAATCGACTGTTCACGCCCTGGCCACCATCCGAATCATGAGCAAAACCCGAGTTCGTTTTGCACCTTCGCCCACGGGTTACCTGCACGTGGGCGGCGCGCGCACGGCGCTTTATAACTGGCTTTTCGCGCGTCACCTGGGCGGGGTTTTCATCCTGCGCATCGAAGACACGGACGTGGACCGCTCGAAGCCCGAACTGACCACGGCTATCCTGGAGAGCCTGCGCTGGCTCGGCCTTACCTGGGACGAAGGGCCGGTCTATCAGTCCCAGCGCCTGGAGCGCTACCGCGAGATGGCCGCGAACCTGGAGCGCTTGGGGCACGCCTACCCATGCTTCTGCACGCCGGAGGACCTTCAGGCCAGGCGAGCGCTGGCGGAAGCCGAGCGCCGTGCATGGAAATACGACGGCGCCTGCCGCGCGCTCTCGACGGCCGAGCGCGAACGGCGGCGCGCGGAGGGCCGCCCCGCGGCGATTCGTTTCCGCGTGCCGGATTCCGGCCAGACGAGTTTCGAAGACCAGGTCTTCGGCCGTATCGAAGTCGAACATCGCGACCTTGAGGACTTCGTGCTGCTCCGCTCCGACGGCCACCCCACTTATCATCTCGGCGTCGTGGCCGATGACCTCGACCTGCGCGTCACGCACGTGATTCGTGGCGCCGACCATATTTCGAACACGCCCAAACAGATTCTGATGTACCAAGCGCTGGAAGCGCCGGCGCCGGTATTCGCACACCTGCCGCTGATCCTGGGTCCCGACAAGCAACGCCTTTCGAAACGCCACGGCGCGACGGCAGTAGGCGCCTATCGCGACCAGGGAGTCTTGCCGGAGGCGCTGGTGAATTTCCTGGCGCTGCTCGGCTGGACGCCGCCCGGCCAGAAGGAAATTGTGCCGCTCGCGGATATGATCCGCGATTTCGAACTTACGGCTGTCTCCAAGTCGAACGCCGTCTTCGATCTCGAAAAGCTGGCGTGGATGAATAGCGAGTACGTGCGCAATTTGCCGGCGGTGCGACTGCTGCCGCTGGTCGAGCGAGAACTGACGGAAGCGGGACTGGGGGTTCGGGACTCGGGATTCTCGACTCGGGAGGAAGCGCGGTTCAAGCAGACCGTTCTCCTGCTTCAATCGCGGGCACGGACGCTCAAGGACTTCTCGGGCGCTTTCCGTGCGTTTTTTACCGAGGAGTTCGCTTACGACCCCGAAGCGGAGAAGAAGTTTTGGAAGGACGCGTCGCTGCCTGACCTGCTTGAGGCGCTCGCTGCGCGGCTGACCGCGACGGAGCCTTTTGATTTGGCCGCCACAGAACAGACTCTGCGCAGCTTGGCGGAAGAGAAAAACGTGAAGGCAGGGTTGCTCATCAACTCGACGCGCGTGGCTTTGACGGGTCAGGCGGTGGCGCCGGGGTTGTTCGAAGTGATGCTGGCGCTGGGGCGTGACCGCGTGGTAGCGCGCTTACATCGCGCCGCGGCTCACCTGCGCGCCGCGACGAGCTAAGAACCTTTGGCCGTGTTCACTTTCTTCCGTAGCGCCTCGTAGGTCTCCACGACGACGATGGCCGCGGCCAGCACAGCCGCCGCTGTCGTCAGCACCTCGCTGGTATTCTTTAGAAACCTCAGCACCTTCCACATGGTCACGGTCCTCCCAGAGACAGCCAGACGTCTCCCGGCAAGTCTTCATTATACCGTTCCAGGCTGAGGATTGTCGCGCGCACGCCTTCGCGGGTGCTGGTGTCATTTGCGAGGACTTGGTGCTCCGAGTCGCAGTCATTCCCGCGAAAGCGGGAATCTACTCTGCAAGCTATTGGAGATGCGCCGCCGACGGACTGGATTCCCGCTTGCGCGGGAATGACCAGTGATTCGACTGCGATCCTATTCCAAATGACACCAGTACCCCCGCCGGCGACATCTCCAGCGGGCCACAAGCAGCGCGGCAGTGAAAACCGTTTCCGGGCGGCGGGACCACACCCCCACTTCCCGGAGTTTACGGAGCCCTCCTGCCTGAACTGGCCCACTCATCACGGCCCGGTTCCCAAGGCGGCTACTTGCCGGGGGCCGCACCCGACCCCTGTCGTTCTTCGGCCATGATCTTCTCCACCAACTCCTTGCAGGCGGAGCAGGGAGGGTGGTTAATCAGGCAGGAGGCGATGCTCAGGTTACAGCCGCAAGGGCAGGGTTCCATGTTCAAACGGAAGAGAACCCGATTTCGTTGCGGCTGCGAGAGGCGGCTCAAATCGACGCCGGGAACTTCCGTGGCGTCCGAAGGGACGAAATCAGGAACGTCTTTCGGGCAACCGGAAGGCACCGGGCGAAGCGGGGCCGGCTCGACCTTCGGGCGGGCCGGCGCCATGGCCCACACGAGTGCGGCCAGCAACCCCAGGGTCAGCACCACCAGCGCCAGGGAGCCGGGCGGTTTACCCTCTGCCGGCGCGGGCGGCGGAGCGCTACTCGAGTTGGAGGCGTTGGAAAACATCGGACTCCACCTGCTTCAGCGGCACGCTGCGCGGGACGACTTTCACCGTCACCGTCAAGGGCACGCTGGTCGGGGGCAGGCAGGCGTGATCGTTGCAGGCCTGATACGCAAATTTCCCCTTCAGGGTGTAAGACCCAGGCGGCACGGCCTTGGCCACGTCCAGCAGGGCCCCCACCAGCACTGTGCCCTCGTACACAGAAAGCGGGGAATCGGAAAACGCCAGTTTCTTGGGCGTTCCCTTCGGGTAAACCACACTTTTCACGGTGATCTCGGCGCCAGGATCGAGCCGAAGTTCGGTCGGGATCAGGTAGTCCAACGAAGGCTTGTGATCATTGATGTGATAACCGGCGGCGACCTGTGCCACCACCGCTATTTTCAGAGTTGAGTTGGGGTGAGCAGCGTCCGTCGCCACCACCGTGTGTGCTTCCACCACCGGATTGTTTTGCGCGTGTCCCAGGCAGGCTGCCACCAGGACCAGCGCCACGCCGAAAAAAAGAGGCCTCATAGATTGCGAGTTTCACTCCTTGGGTCTTGAGATTTCAGGAATAGGATTGCCCGTTTCACGTGTTGGAGCATACCGCTGTCGTATTCCCCGTCCCCCGCACCAATCTGGATTGCTCTCTGTTGGATGCGTTGACGCCCGCTGCGGCTTCTTCACCGGGCGTTCACCACAGGGATTGGAACCGGTTATTTCGTAACAACGCCTGAGGTCTGGTTCTTCAGAAACGCTTCCAGTTGTTCCCGGGCCAGTTTCAGGCTGATGCCGCAAGCGCGGTCAACCTGCCGGCACTTGAGCAGGGTGAGTTTGCAGGGGCACGTGCAGTGCTGGGCCGCCAGTTGCTTCTTGAAAGCCTCCTTCTGGTCCGCACTCAGCTTGCTCAGGTCAACGCCGGGAACTTCCGAATCAATTTCCGCGGGGTTGCCGAGCTCGACCTTATCCTCCGCGAACGCCCGCCCCGCCTGGTGAAAGCTGGTGGCCTCCGTTTCCGCGCTCATGGCCAGCAGTTGCTGGATCTCAGCCTCGAAGACGTCGATGTCGGTGGCGCCCACGTGCTTCGCGTAAATGCGCCCGTCGCGCCCGATCAGGAGAGTCGTGGGAAGCCCCAGAACGCCGCCGTAAAGCTCTCCCAGCCGTTCATTGCCGACTGCCACCGGATAGTTCATCCTGAGTTGTTTGTAGAAATCAACCACGGTTCCCGTGTCCGAGCTGTCGTCCATCGAGATGCCGATGACGGCGAAGCCCTGGCCGCCATAGCGCTTCTGCAGTTCAATGAATCCGGGGATTTCAATCCGGCAGGGGCCGCACCACGTCGCCCAGAAATCGAGCATCACGACTTTTCCCTGGTAGTCACTCAGCCTAAGCGGCTTGCCGGTGATGTCGGTGAGCGAGAAACCCGGCGCCAGGGGATGATCCCCGCTGCTCCTCGCCTGGATCCGCACGGCGGGCGATATCCAATAGTGATTCGTCAGGTAGAGGCCCGCGACCAGGACCACGGCAGACAAGGCGCCGACCAGCAGTTTCAACTTCTTCCCAGCAGTCTCTTCCCGAGGTGTAATCTCTCGGGCCTTTGCCCCTTCCTGGGGCGGACTCTCCACCGGCTTCTGTTCTTCCACAGCCCATACCTCTCAATCGTTCGGTGTTAACGCCCGGCGCGTTTGGGTGCGGCGGCGGCCGGCAATTTTGCGGCGGCAACCGCTATGCCCGGCGCGGGCGCTTGACCAGACTTGCTGAACTGCGGCGCGGCAGCCGCAACTTGCGGACGCGGCGCCGCTTCCCCGCTCGGATGTGCACGCCGCCAGATTCCGAGTGTTGCCACTCCCGCCAAGACCAGCAGCGCGATGAACTGCGACGTCGAAAGCAGGTGATGAAACACGAATCCGCGGTCAGCGTCGCCCCGCAGGTATTCCAGAAAGAATCGCGCCAGAGCGTACACGCCCACGTAAATGAGGAACACCCCCCCCTCGCGCCGCCTCCTCGGGAACTGCCACAGCAGGATACCGAAAATGAGGAAGGTCGCGAAGGATTCGTAAAGCTGGGTGGGGTGTAATCGAACCCCCAACGGGACGCCGGAAACGTCATGTGCAAAAGCGCTGGTGAAAACGACTCCCCACCGCACCTGAGTCGGTTTGCCGTAATCGCAGCCCGCGCTGAAGCACCCCAGCCGCCCGATACTCTGGCCCAAGGCCACTGCCGGCGCCAGCACATCCGCCACTTTCCAAAAGGAGAGTTTCTGCACCCGCACGTACCACAGCGTGAAGAAGAGCGCCGCCAGGAACCCTCCGTAAAAAACCCCGCCGGCCATCAGCGTCGAGAGACTGAAGATCTCGCCGGGATTGTCGCGGTAATAGCTCCACTCCGTCAGAACCATCAGGACTTTGGCGCCGACCAGCGCCACCATCATGACCCACGTGCAGAAATCCAATACCAGGCCGGAATCCAGGCCCACACGGCGGCCCAGGCGGATCGCGGTAAAGATTCCTGCCAAGATGGCCAGCACCAGCAGCGCGCCGTAAGTCGGCAGATGAAACGACCCGATGCTGATCAAGATCGGATGCAAACTCTCTCCTCTTGCGGCCGTTGTACAGGCTGCGGAAAAACGCTTCCATGCTGTCATCCTGAGCGCAGTGAAGGATCTCGCTCTGCCCGCTCAGGATAAACTGCGCGAAGGATCTCGCTCTGCGCATTTTCGTGGCAATGCGAGATTCTTCGTCGCCTGCGGCTCCTCAGAATGACAGTCCCGACGGGTTTTTCCGCGGCCGCTGTAGCACTGCTTTGTCAGATGCCTCGCCGCTCAGCGGGAAAACCGCACGTGCGAGTCGGCGACTCGCTCCTCCGGCTGTGTGCAACTCCAATCCCTTGCCCTTCCTGCGCACCCCGGCCTCACAACGAGAAGCGGTTCAAAAACGAGAAATAGCCGGAGATAATGGTCAGCTTATTGAAGGCCATGAGGATTCCCAACAGAATCAGCAGCACGCCCGAGGCCACTTCCACCACCTGCAGGTGCTTGCGGAATCCTCCGTAGAACTTCAAGAAGGTGCTTAGCCCGAGGCTCGTGAGCAGGAACGGGATGGCGAGTCCCGCCGAATAGATGGCCAGCAGGAACATGCCCTGCAAGACCGTCTCGCGCTGGGCGGCCAGCGCCAGGATGGCCGCCAGGATCGGCCCGATGCAGGGAGTCCACCCAAAAGCGAACGCAAATCCCAGCAGAAACGCTCCACCCAAGCCACGCCGGGGCGCCCCGGTATCAAGCCGTGCCTCGCGGTAGAGCAGCGGGATCTTCACCAAGCCGGTCAAGTGCAGTCCGAAGATGATGATGATGACGCCCGCGAGGATGTTGAACACCATCCGCTGGGTCAGCAGGAATCTTCCCACCCAAGTGGCCGACGCGCCCAGGATCACAAAAACCACGGAGAATCCCGCCACAAAAGCCAGCGAGTTGCGCAGTACGCGGGCCAGAAGCTGGCCGCTCGCATCACTCTTCAGTTCCTCGATCGAGGCCCCGGAAAGCATCGAAATGTACCCGGGCACCAGGGGCAGTACGCAGGGGGAGAGGAAGGAAACAACCCCTGCCAGGAACGCGATCGGAATGCTGAGTTCGTGGGTCATGATTGAACGAAAAACCTCACTTCACTGCCTGCGGCGCTCCCGCTCACGTGCCGCCAGCGGTAGGGCCCGCCAGGTCGTGCGTCATTCCACCCTTGTCGTTGCTTCCAACTCAAGTGTACCATAGCGTTTTCTGGACCGTGTGCAATCAGACGGCGGGGACATCCAGGAAATGCCTGCACTGCCTCTTGCGCCCACCCCCGGTTCGCCCACGGTCACAGATTCCATCTGACAAGGAGCCTCCCCAACTTGCTGCGCGCCGTTATCTTCGACTTCGATGGCGTCATCGTTGACAGCGAACCTCTCATCCTGAAGCTGACCCGGGAAATGGCAGCCCAGGAAGGATGGACGGTCAGCGATGAAGAGTATTACGATGACTACCTTGCGCTCGACGACCGGGGTGTCATCGCGCACCTCTACGCCAGCCACGGGCGACCCTTAAACGCCGCACGACGCGACGAGCTCATCGCATGGAAAGCCCGCAGCTATCAGGAAATCATCCGTGACGGCCTGCCCGCTATGCCCGGCGCCGCGGATTTTGTTGCCGAAGTCGCCAGCTTGTATCCCCTGGCTATCGCCAGCGGCAGCCTGCGCGTGGAGATCGAGCCCCTGCTCGCCAAACTCGGGCTGCGAGAGAGATTCGCCGTCCTGGCGACGGCGGACGATTGCCAGCGGTCCAAGCCTGACCCCGAGGTCTACCTCACGGCCCTGTTCCGCCTGCGCGCCCTGCCGAGTTTCCGCGATGACTCCTTGCAGTCGGGGGAGTGTCTGGCCATCGAGGATGCGCCCCTGGGCGTCGTGGCCGCGCAAGCCGCCGGCTTCAAATGCCTGGCGCTCACCCATAGCCGGCCTGCGCGGGAACTCCAACACGCGGACTGGGTTGCGCCCGAGTTCGCTGACGTGAGCCTGGCCGATATCCGCGCGGCATTCCGGTAACCGGTGTTTCCGGCCGCACCCCTCCCGCCTTCCTCTCCCCCGATCCGCTCATCCCGCACGTAGAAAAGGCGCGCCAGGCGGCGGGCCGTGCGTCCGCGAAAGTCAGGATGCAAATCTCGACTTCGCGGCACGTGCAAGAAATCCCCCATCCCGCGTTCTATCTCAGGAAGCGTTTTGCGGACGGCCGGAACCGGCGGGCGCGGCTATCTTTCCGGGCCCACAAGCGGTAGGCTGAGTGCTTCCGGGAAGCTCGGGACTGATCTCTCAATCGGGAAGGTGAATCATGGTGAAAGCCCACCCCACATTGCAACTCATCCTCGGGACGGCGCTGGCCGGATGGATGGCCACGGGAACCGTCCTGGCGCAGACCACGGTAACCTCCACCAACCAGGAGCAAAAGGAACTGGCTGTTACCGTCTATAACTCGAACGTCGCCCTGGTGCGCGACGTTCGCCGCCTGCGCCTGCCCGCCGGCACGCTCGACCTGCGCTACATGGATATCGCCGCGCAGGTCAATCCCGCGACGGTTCACATTGTCTCCTTGACCGCCCCGAAAGAACTGAACGTACTCGAGCAGAACTATGAGTACGACTTGCTGAGCCCGGAAAAGTTGCTGCAGAAATACGTCGGCAAGGAACTGACCCTGATTCGTGTCATCACCGAGAACAATTCCACCAAGGAAGTCCCCGTGAAGGCCCTCCTTCTCGCCTACAACGGGGGGCCCGTTTGGAAAACCGGCAACGAGATCATCACCGGCATGGGAGCGGACCGCTACGTGTTCCCCGACCTGCCCGAGAATCTCTACAGCAAGCCGACGCTCGTTTGGCTGCTGGATAATCGCCAGGCGGGGGAGCAGACGGTGGAAGCTTCTTACCTGACGAATCAGGTGAACTGGAACGCCGATTACGTGCTCACCGTCCACTTCGATCAGAAAGCGGGGGATTTGAACGGCTGGGTCACCATCGTGAACCAGAGCGGCACGGCTTTCCGCAACACGCAACTGCAACTGGTGGCGGGTGAATTGAATCGCGTCTACCCACCCCCTGCCCCGATGGCGCGCGCCATGGCCATGAAGGCGGAAAGTGGGGCGGCGCCGCAATTCGCGCAAGAAGCGCTTTCCGAATATCACCTCTATTCGCTCGACCGCCGCACCGACATTCAGAATAACGAGACCAAGCAGATCAGCCTGCTCGCTGCCGCCGGCGCCGCCATCGAGAAGGTCTTTCAAGTCGACGGCCAGCAGTACTACTACCAAAGCCAACTAAGCCCCGGACAGCCGGTCAAGGAACCGGTCAAAGTGCTGATCAAATTCAAGAACTCGGAAGCCAATTCGCTGGGCGTTCCCCTGCCGGCCGGAACCGTGCGGGTCTACCAGGGCGATTCCAAGGGTCGCCTGCAATTCATCGGGGAAGATCGCATCGATCATACGCCCAAGGACGAAACCGTGAGCCTCCACATCGGCAATGCCTTCGACGTGGTGGCGGAACGCAAGCAAGCCGACTACCAGCGCCTGGGCCCTCACAGCGTGGAAGTAGCGTACGAAATCTCTCTGCGCAACCACAAGCCGGATCCGATTACGGTTGTGGTCAACGAACCCATCGGTGGCGATTGGACGATGCTCGATTCGAGCTTCAAATACGAGAAGAGTGCGGCCTTCGCGGCCCGCTTCACGGTGCCGGTTGCCGCCAACGGCGAGGCAGTGCTGAAGTATCGCGTGCGGGTTCGTTGGTAATGTGCGGGGAGGAAAAGCAGGGAACGCCGCCGGGGCGGGAGCTGCCCGCGGTTCGGGCGGTCCCGGAGCGGGCGGAAACCACACCCGAAAGCGCTGCGGCTATACAGGCTGCGGAAAAACCCTGCTGCTGTCATCCTGAGCATTGACAGCCTTTCGGCTGCCCGTGGTCGGCAGAAACTCGGGCCGAGGAAGGGTAGCGCGGACCTATTCTGTAGGTCCGCGGCTTTCCCTTGCCCACAGGGGACGAGCCGCGGACCTACAGAATAGGTCCGCGCTACGCCTGCTCTGGGCGAGTCTTCAAAAGAGAATTGGAAGGATCGGTATTGAACCCTGCGAATGACGCTTAACGCGCGCGCCCTCGTGCTCACCCGAAAGCGTGCACAGTTGAACCTTGGCGTGGGCCGCAGGCCCCTCAGACACCTTCCCAACTGCGGCCGCACGCGGAGGTTGCGCGGCAGTCCCCGAGGCCGGAGAACCCTTGGGCGTAACATCGGCAAGCCAGGACAGTATCCGAAAATAGATTGCTGCCATTCGTTCCTGCTCGACCGTCTGCACCTGTAGCGTGTCTTCCTTGGTCATAGGGGCAGGGGAAAGGCGCCCGGCCAGAACAGCGATAAGTCCCACCAGACCCGCAAGAAGTAAAATCAGAAACGGGAGAGGAGGAAGTCGATTCTTCTGCATGCCCACCCTTCTACTCAACACGGCTTTCCTCTCAGCAACCTGCTATAGTTTTCTTCAAACCCAGAACTTAGGTATGCCGCATCGCGAGCTTTTTGGTTAGTACGAGCCTCAACTTCGCGTTCATAAGCATTAGACGCAAATTCGGGGGAGATGGTTACTCGGGGTTGGGTTGCAGGTCGGTTTGGTGTAGGGGCGCATGGCCATGCGCCCCAACTTTTTTGCTATTCCTCGCCGGCCGATTACAGGATCAACATACAATCGCCGTAGCTGTAGAAACGATACCGTGCTTCGACGGCGTGACGGTAGGCGCGCAACACGAAATCTCTGCCCGCGAACGCGGAAACCAGCATGAGGAGCGTGGATTGGGGAAGATGAAAGTTGGTGAGCAGGCCGCGAATCACCCGAAATTCGAATCCCGGGATGATGAAGAGACTGGTTTCGCCGCGGCCGACCCTGAGCCGCCCACCTTGTTCGCCCGCCACGTGTTCGAGCGTGCGTGCGCTCGTGGTTCCGACGGCGATCACCCGCCGACGTGCGTGGAGGGCCCGGTTGATCGCTGCCGCAGCGGTTTCTGAGACCTCGTAGCGTTCCGCCTCCATGCGGTGGTTCTCCACGCGCTCGCTGCGCACCGGCTGAAAGGTGCCGAGCCCCACGTGCAGCGTGATCTCGCAGCTTTCCACGCCCCGTGCCTGCAAGGCGCTGAGAGCTTGCTCCGTGAAATGCAGTCCCGCGGTCGGCGCCGCCACCGCACCGCGCGCTTTTGCATAGACGGTTTGATACGCCGCGCGGTCGTGCGGCGTGTCCGTACGGCGAATGTACGGCGGCAGCGGCACGTGGCCCAGCCGATCGATGGCTTCTTCCACGCTTCCCCGGGGCGCGCGCAGCCGGACCCGGCGCAAACCGTAGTCACCGCGGTCCAGAACTTCCGCTTCCAGCTCGTCGTCGCCGAAGACCAGCACCTCGCCCGTCCGCACTTTGCGGCCGGGATGGACCAGCCCCTGCCAGATGTCATCGCTCTCCTGTCGAGTCAGCAACAGTTCGGTTTCGCCCGTCAGGAAGCCGCGTAAGGCGGGGTTGTTCTTTCCAACCTTCTGCGCGGTTACTCCCCGCCGCCGCCCGAGCAGCCGCGCCGGAAAAACCTTGGTGTTGTTGAACACCACGAGGTCTCCTGCCCGCAGCACTTCGGGCATATCGCGGAACGATCTATCTTCGAATCGCCCGGTCGCGCGGTCCAGCACCATCAGGCGCGAGGCGTCGCGCTCGGCGAGCGGCCTCTGGGCAATAAGTTCGGCAGGCAGCGCGTAATCAAATTCTTCGAGACGCATCCCGGGGAATTGTAACAGGCTGCTCGTTCCGGTGCGGGAATGAAAATGAACTGTGATAAAGTGGCGGCATGAGTATGCCGGCCGTGACGGTCACCTCGCGCGCCATCGAGCGGATTACCTCCGGGCACCTGTGGATTTATCGCTCCGACGTGAGCGAAGCCTCCGCGGCCGAGCCGGGTGCGGTGGTACGCCTGCTCGACCGCAAGAAGCACTATTGGGGGCAGGGACTCTACTCCAGCGCCTCCCAGATCGCTGTGCGGCTGCTCACGCGTGAGGAACGGCCCTTTGATGAGGCCTTTCTGGCCGAGCGCATCCGCGCCGCCGCAGCGTTTCGCGAGCAGGTCGCGCCCGGGGTACAGGCCCGCCGGCTGGTCGGCGCCGAAGGCGATCTGCTTCCCTCGCTGATCATCGACCACTACGGGGATTGCTTCGTCATTCAAACCCTCAGCCAGGGGATGGACCGGCTGAAACCAGCCATCGTCGAAATTCTCCGCAAGGAGTTCGCCCCGCTCTCGATCATCGAACGCAACGACGTCGCTGTGCGCGCCCTCGAGGGCCTTCCGGGACAGGCAGGCGTGCTGGCGGGGGAGGAAATCAGCGAGGTGGTGATCGAGGAAAACGGCCGGAAGTTCTGTATCGATTTGCGGCGCGGGCAGAAGACCGGCGCCTTCCTCGACCAGCGCGAGAATCGCGCTGCCGCGGCAAGTTATGCGCGCGGGCGGGCGCTCGATTGCTTCACCTACACGGGCGGGTTCGCGCTAACCCTGGCGCCGCATTGCGCATCTGTCCTGGGTGTGGAAGCTTCGGCGGATGCGCTCGCGCTCGCGGGCCGCAACCAGAAGCTGAACGGATTCACCAATCTGGAGTGGAAGGAAGCAAACTGCTTCGACTTCCTCAAAGCCGCCGATCAGGGAAGAGAGCGTTTCGATATGGTGGTGCTCGACCCTCCCGCCTTCGCGCGGCAAAAGCCGAGCCTGGATTCTGCCTTGCGTGGCTACAAGGAACTGAATTTACGCGCCCTGAAGATTCTGAACCCCGGCGGCTACCTCGTCACCTGTTCATGCTCCTACCA
Organism: uncultured Acidobacteriota bacterium; assembly: GCA_963722555.1. Classification (GTDB taxonomy): domain Bacteria; phylum Acidobacteriota; class Terriglobia; order UBA7540; family UBA7540; genus Bog-366. The sequence goes on along the minus strand of CAVRNQ010000007.1, from coordinate 1,392,658 downwards.
CGTGAGTGAGGCCGACTTTCTCGACGTCATCGCCGGCGCGGCACTCGACGCCCATCGCACCGTCGCCGTCGTCGAGCGCCGCACGCAGTCCCGCGATCACCCCATCCTGCTCACCGTTCCGGAAACGCATTATCTGAAGTGTCTTATCCTCCGGGTGGTGTAATGGCGGGGGCAGGGACGGTGTTAAGCCCAATGCTGTTCACATAAGGGGTTTCGGCTTTTCAATTTGCTTCTGGGTGACCCCCTCACCCGGCCCGCTCCGGCTGGTGAAAACGCCGGCAGCGGGCCACCCTCTCCCGCAAGGGGAGAGGGCAATTGATTCCAATCAACTCGACAAGGCATAAGTGAACAGCACTGGAGCTAGCGGTAGATTTCTTTGCGATGTCCAACGCGGAGAACAAGCACGACCAGTCGGTTGTCTTCGATCTTGCAGATGAGCCGGTAATCGCCCACGCGGTATTTCCAGAACTCGCCCCGCCGCGAGCCGTGCAACGCTTTTCCGATGCGGCGCGGATCGTCCAGGCTCGCTACCCGTTCGTGAAGGAACTTCAGGATGCGCTTGGCGTGCTGCGCGTCGAGTTTGCTCAGCGCCCGGTCAACCTCGACGGACAGCTCAACGCTCCAGGCCATGACGTTTCATTACCTCTTTCAGGGGGATGGTCTCGGCCTCGCCGGCGCGGATGCGTTCCAGCGCACCTTCGGCCAGATACATGTCCTCGATATCTTCCAGGTGCTCCAGGAGGGCTTCACGAACATAGAAGGTCTTCGTGCGTCCGGTACGCCGGGCCAGCCTCTCCAGGCGTTTTTCAATGGACTGCGGAAGTCGAATCGCCAGCATAACCACCTCGCTATACAAGTATAGCACTTACGAGTTATGATGAGTAGGCAGGTTTGAGGGCAATGGAAATGCAGGCAAGATGCCGACGAATTGTGATGGTTGGCTTGGCTGGAGTTTCGTGGCTCCTGCCGGTCGAGCCAGCCAAGGGCCAGACCAACCCGCCCGAAATGAAATTGCTGATCTCCATCGAGCAGCAGGCGGTTACTGAACCCTACCCCGCACGCATCACGCTGCAGCTTCATAACGCCTCCGAGCGCACGCTCTGGCTCTACCGGCGTGCACGCGCCAAGGAGCAGCCGGTCGAGCGCGTTTATGACGAGAACCGCCCGGCAGAGACCTCGGGCGGATCGACCCTGGAGGTCAAACTCCAGCCCGTGGATGCCAGGGCCGCCGAGGCCGCGATTTCCCCTGCGGAAGGAGTGGCGCTCGATTATGTCGGTCTGCCAAAACCCAAACTCGTGAAGCTGGCCGCGGGCGACGACTACGAAGAAAAGGTAACCCTGCGATTGCGGCCGGCCCGGGCGGAGGGGCAGAAAGCCGTCTGGGGAGCTTACGCGTTAGCCGTGGTCTATGGCGCCAGCTTTTCCAATGCCGCCGAATTTGAGCGCAACCTGGGCGCGCGGCTTTGGCAGGGCGAAGTAACCAGCAACACCCTGGCCATCGAACTGCGCCCGGCCGCTGCCGACGCGGTTGGAACAGTGGAGGGAGCAGCGGTCGGGGGGGACCTGCAACCGCGCACGGCGGTACGCGTTTCACTCGTCAACGAGCAGGAACGGCTTATCGACCAGCAGATCACCGGCCCGGACGGGAAATTCCTCTTTGAGCGACTGCCGCTCGGTCTCTACTGGGTCACGGCCCGGAACGACGCGGCAAATGAGGACACAGGGGTATTCCATCACGTGGAACTGACCTCCGCCGCACCCCGGGTGGGCACCGATCTCGTCCTGTATCCGCCGGAGATCTACGAAGCGCAGAAGGTGTTGCACAAGCCCGTACTGTTCAAGGTGGTCACCGCCTCCGGACAGCCGGCCGAAAAGGTTACGCTCGATGCCACCTGGTCGAACGGGCCAGTGCTCGATGACGTCAAGGCCGCGACTGGCGAGGATGGCATGGCCGTGATGGAATTGATCCCCGGCCGCAATTTCGTGACGCTGAAACGCCGGGGCTGCCGCAACCAGCAGGAGCACCCGGACGTTGCGCCAGGGAAAGGCGTGGACGGCTTTAAGCTGGGATTTGAGTGCGAGAAGAAATGAGCGGCGGCGCGGCCCCCTCACCCCCGGTGCTCGGGGCCCCCCGCCCGCTCCGGCTGATGAGAACGCCGGCAGCGGGTCACCCTTTCCCGCGAGGGGAGAGGGCTGGTGTTTAGACGGGGAGAGGGTTGGTGATTAGATGTGGCGAAGCAAAACGCGTCTCCCCCAGCCTGCTCCCGATTGTGAAGAAGTTGCAGTAAAAGGGTAACCCTGCCTCACATGAGTGACTGCATCACCTGGTCCAGGACTTCCTTGGGAGGGCGCACGGCGGATTCCGGCAGGGTGGCCAGCGGCTCCTCTACGACATTCAACAAGTCAATGAAACTTGGCCGTTGCGTGTCCACGAAGAAGAGCCCGGTCACGATCTCGCCCTTTTCATGAGACTCGATGAGCGCGCGCAGGGCTTCGCCCCTTTGGGTGGGGTCATAGTCGGTTGAGAGCTTGCGGAGCAGGATGTGCGAGCCGTCGTGCAGAGTGATATCCGTTGTCGTCCCCGGATCATACTCCACGGAAATGTCCTCGAAGAACGGAACAAAGCTTACCTCCGAAATCGGCTCATCGTGATCCTTCACGTAGCTGTAAGACTTTGTGGAGCCTTCATGATCGTTGAAGGTGACACAGGGAGAGATGACGTCGAGCATGGAGGTGCCGTGATGGGCGAGCGCGCCTTTGAGGAGGGCCAGCAATTGCCGTTTGTCGCCGGAAAACGACCGGGCGACATAGGTGGCGCCGAGCTGGATGGCCAGCGCACAGGTATCGATGGCCGGCAGGTCGTTGACGACTCCGGTCTTGAGCTTGGAGCCGACATCCGCGGTGGCGGAGAATTGCCCCTTGGTGAGGCCATACACGCCGTTGTCCTCGATGATGTAAATGATGGGGAGGTTGCGCCGCATCAAATGCACGAACTGGCCGATGCCAATGGAGGCGCTGTCGCCGTCGCCACTTACGCCCATCGCGATCAGGTGGCGGTTGGCCAACAGGGCGCCCGTGGCCACGGAAGGCATGCGCCCGTGGACGGCGTTTACACCATAGGCGGTGTTCAGAAAGTAGGCCGGGCTTTTCGAGGAGCAGCCGATCCCGGAAAGCTTGGCGACGCGATGGGGTTCAACGCCCATCTCGAAGCAGGCTTCAATAATGCGCTCGGAGATCGCGTTGTGGCCGCAACCCGCACATAGGGTGCTCTTGTTGCCCTTGTATTGAGCCATTTCCAGGCCAATGCGGTTGGTCTTGGGGGACGGCGCAGGGGGAACCGTGGTTGTTGCCATACTAATTCGTAGCCTCCTGGGAAGCGATTTCGCGGGTAACGGTGAGCGCGTCGAGGGACAAGCCATTGTAGTGGCGGATACTGCGGAGCTTGGAGATTTCGTCCGCATCACATTCCAGCCGCAGCAGGCCCAGCATCTGGGCATCGCGGTTCTGATCGACGACGTACACACGCTGGTGCCGGTGAATGAAATCATGAACCTCACGGGCGAAGGGGAAAGCCCGCAGGCGGCAATAGCTGGCGTCGATCTCGTGGTCGCGTCGTAACTCGTCGAGGCTCTCCTCAATGGCCCAGTGGCTGGTGCCGTAAGCAATGATGCCCACCTCCTGCTTCGCGGATTCCGTAACGACCGGGCCCGGCACCTTCTGGCGCGCGGTCTTGAACTTGTGATCCAGCCGGTCAACGTTGTTCACGTAGACCTCGGGGCGCTCGCTGTAGATGGCCTTCTCGTTGTGTCCGCTGCCGCGCGCGAACCACCCAGCGAGGGGTTCCGGCGTGCCCGGAAGCGTGCGGTAGCCAATACCGTCACCATCCACATCCTTGTAACGTTCGAAGCCGCCCCTCCGCCGCACTTCCTCGGCGCTCAGCACTTTGCCGCGCGCCATGGGCTTGGTCGGATACGGGAAGGGGTCTGACATCCAGGTGTTCATTCCCAAGTCGAGGTCGCACATGACGAAAACGGGCGTCTGCAGTTCTTCCGCGAGGTCGAAAGCGTCAATGGCCATCGTGAAGATTTCGCTGACGGAGCAAGGCAGCAGCATCGGGTGCTTGGTGTCGCCGTGGGAAAGAAGGGCCGTGGAGAGGATGTCGCCTTGGGCGGTGCGGGTGGGCAGGCCCGTGGAGGGCCCCAGGCGCTGGACATCGAAAATGACGGCGGGGATTTCCGCGTAATAACCAAAACCTGTGAATTCCGCCATCAGGGAAATACCCGGCCCGGAGGTGGCCGTCATGGAGCGCGCGCCGGCCCAGCCTGCGCCCAGCGCCATGCCCAACGCCGCCAGTTCATCTTCGGCCTGCACAATGGCAAAAGTCGCCTTCCCCGTCACCTTGTCGATACGGTAGCGTTTCATGTACTCGATGAGGGTTTCGCAGACCGTGGAGGACGGCGTAATCGGGTACCAGGTCACCACCGTAACACCCGCAAACATCGAACCAAGGGCCGCCGCCTGGTTGCCTTCAATCAGAATCTTGCCCTGCGTCGAGTTCAGGCGCTCCAGGAAGTAGTGATCCGCTTTCGCCAGGTTCTTCTCGGCAAACTCGAAGCCCGCGCGCGCGGCGTTCCAGTTGAGTTCCGCAGCTTTGGCCTTTCTCTGGAACTGCTTCTGGAGTGCCTTGTGGATCTCCTCCATGTCGATGCCCAATAACTTGGCCAGCACGCCGTCGTAAATCATGTTCCGAACCAGCTTGCGCAGGCGGACATCCGGGCAAATCGGTGTCACCAGCGGATCAAAAGGAACGGGATAGAAAACCACGTCATCGCGCAGCCGCTTCAAATTCAGCCGCTCGTCATAGACGCACGCCGCGCCGGGCCGGAGGCTCAGCACATCTTCCTCGGCGGTCTCGGGGTTCATCGCCACCAGGAATTCGCTATCCTTGCGGCGAGCGACGTAGCCTTGCTTGGAAGCCCGGATCGTAAACCAGGTAGGAAGGCCGGCGATGTTGGAGGGGAAGAGGTTCTTCCCTGAGACGGGGATTCCCATTTGGAAAATCGCTCGCAGCAGAACCAGGTTGGCTGTCTGGCTGCCGGAGCCGTTCACCGTCGCCACCTGAATGCTGAGATCGTTCACACTGCGGGCTTGGCCCGCAGGTGATGTCGCTTCTTTCGGCTCAACGTGCGTAGTTGCCATCGGATCCCTCTGCAGTCACCCTTTGAAACCGGATTCAGATTGGGACTTGCTCCCTTCTCCAAGGGCCCGGGGCAAGCCACTTAGATTTGGCCGAGCGGTGCCCCCGCTGCGGCGCAAATGTCAGGGAAAGGGACAAAACAGGGCAAGAACCCACCGTCCGCAAATAAGCACCGGCCGGATGTTGACAATGCCAACGGGCAGGGCGATTAAGAACTCGTGCCTACCGATGCAGCCGCCATCCCGTCACCGCGGGATCGCCCCCAGGCCCATGCCTGCGATGCGAGCGCCGCACCCCCCTGTAGCGGAGCCGCTACAGTTTATTCGCACCCTACTGGAAACATGGCGCCCTCTCCCTCAACTTTTTCATTATAGCAAAGAAGGTGCGCAACTTGGCGTACAAGATGCGAGGGCGCCTGAGGGACGCGTCCCAAAGCTAGGGGGGTAGCGATGTCATTCTGATACTAAGTCGCATTCAACAGGGTACTAACGCGAGCGCAGAAAGCAATGTGGCGCAGTCGCTCCAGGGTAAAGGGAATGACCCCCTCACCCGGCCTCCTTCGTCGGCCACCCTCTCCCCCTTGGGGGAGAGGGTGGCCCGCCGCCGGCGTTTTCACCAGCCGGGGCGGGACGGGTGAGGGGGTCACCCAGGTGCAAATTGAAAAGCCGAAACCCCTCATGTGAACAGTATTGACGCAGGGCGAGATTCTTCGCTTCGCTCAGAATGACAGCGAAGGGCTCAGAATGAGAGCAGGGAAGCGTTTTCCCGCAGCCGCACCAGCCCATAAAGGCACGTTGTCACACAGACTCCCGGGGGGTGGAGGCAGGTCACTTCCGCGAAGCCTGCTCGGTGGGCTTGGGGGGCACGGCTTTGCTCTGAGTGCCAAACAGCTCGCGAAAGCGGGTGCGCAGGGCTTCATCGGCGGAGCGGATCAGTTGTGCGCTGCGAGAAGTCATTTGCTCCGTAAGGTCCGCCCGCAGGCCGATCAACGAAGCCGCGGACTCTTCATAGGATTGCTGGTAGCCCTCGCGCAGCCGCTCCTCGGCATCACGGATGAGGACATCCACTTGCGCGCGGAACTCCTCCAGACTGCTGCGCGTAAGTTCCTCGGCCTGAGTGCGCAGGATCTCGAGAACGGACTCCACCAGTTGTTGGGCGCGCCGCTCAAACTCGGCCAGCCGCTGGTCAACGGTGGAGATTGCCGGAGGGGGCATCCGCACCGGCACAACCGCCGCAGGCGCAGAAGCCACGGCTCGGGGGGGATGTTCGGTGGGCGCCAGGCGCCCCTGCACCATGCTCTTGGCGACAGATTCCCAGTCGGCGGGCGGGTTAGGCACGCCCCAAATGTTCTGCGGTTTAATAAGTTGCACGGCGATTTCGTGGCCGGCTACCCCCTCCGCGGGATCCCAAACCTTGACACAGACGGCCTTGCCCATGGTACCGGCCTTGGGACATTCGAGCGTGACGAGCATTCCGACCAGGACTCGATAGGAGGTGCGCATCCTGCAGCCGTGCAGGTTTACAAGCGCGGTCTGCGTCAGCTCCCGAAAAGGCTGCCCGGTGGCATCCCGGCCGGAGAGGAATACCGGCGTGACGAATTCAATCCGGGTGCTCCGCCTCGGACTGGCTGGCACGTCCTGCGCTTTCGCCGTGTGGGAGAAGGGGTTGCTGTCCATATACGACCGACCTTCCATCAGGCGGTCGCTGCCACAGTTCCGGGCCGGGTCGGGCGAAGCTTCAGCACGGAAATCACCATCCGCGCGGTACCGGATCGTGGTCTCCGCTCTTCCGGCCCGTGTCCCTCGTGTCATTCTACCGGTTGTCGCCTCCAGGAGCAAATAGTCCCTGCAATGTAACCGTTTTGGCGGAGGTTGCCCTCGAAGCCCTGGAGTTTGCCTGCACTCTCTGGCATATCACATCCGCCCCGGGGAGGAAGGCCCGGCAAACGGCCAATCGCGCTTTCTGTAGGCCAGGATGAAGTATGCCACCAAACCCAGAAGGATCGTCCCGAAAGCATAGATCATATAGCTCCCCCCGCCCGGCTGGCCCGCGGGGCTCACAAACGCGTAGAACCAGCCAATCATCGCCAGGATCGCGGGAATCGGGTAGATCCACATCTTGAAGGGCAACTTAATCTCGTGACGGTATCTGTGGATGATGAACAGCCCGATGATCTGGCCGATGAAGACCACCAGGATGCGGGCCAGAATCAGAGCGGTGATGATCTGCACCAAGCCGAAGAAACTGGCGATGATGCAGAGCACTCCAATCAGCACCAGCGAACGGTGCGGGAATTCGCCTTGGGGATGCAGAACCCCGAACCAGCGGAAGAAAGCGCCGTCCAGCGCCGCCGCGTAGGGGACGCGTGAATATCCAAGCATGAGCGCGAAAACCGAGGCGAACGCCGTGAAGAGAATCATGACTGAAATCGCGATCGCCGCCCAATGCCCGTAAATCTGGCCCATGAAAACCGAGGCCACGGCGTTGTAAGCGACGCTTCCTTCCTTCACCATCTCCCGCCAGGGCACGACCGCCACAAAGCTGAACGAAAGCAGAAAATCAATAACTGTCACCCCCAGAATCGAAAGGATGACGGCATAAGGGATGGTCCTCCCCGGGTTCTTGACCTCTCCGCCCAGATAACACACTTGGTTATATCCGAGGTAGTTATAGATTACCAGAATCGTGCCATTGCCCAGCCCCAGGAGAAAGGCCCAATTCAAATCGAAGGCGTGGGGCGGGAAATCGAAAGCCAGGTGAGGGTTCATTCTGGCCAGGCCGGAGACAATAACCCAACCCGTCGTGGCCAGAGTCGTGATCCAAAGAATCATCATCAGTTTGGCAATATCCTGAATCTTGCGGTACAGCGAAAACATTACCAGAGCCGAAATCCCGGCGGCCAGAAACTTGATCCTCCACGGATGCAGAGTCAGATCCTTCCAGATGAAGCTCAGATACTGGACCATGCCGATGCTGCCGGAAGCGATTTCGAGCGTGCCGGAGAAGAGGAATTGCCAGATGAACATCCAGGCCATCAGCTTGCCCCAGCGTTCGCGGCCGTAGCTATCGCGCAGGAAAACGTAAGCTCCTCCCGAGCCCGGCAGGGCGGCGCCCAACTCCGAAACCACCAGGCCATCGCAGATGGCCACGAGCGCGCCGACAAACCAACTGATGAGGGCCTGCGGTCCGCCCAGCGTGGCCAGAATCGGCGGGACCGTGATGAACGGCCCGATGCCGATCATGTTCGACATGTTGATGGAAGTGGCGTTCAAGATTCCCAGCTTGCGCTGCAATTGGGGCTGCGCAGCGCCCGCGCCTTCGGCTTGGTTCGGAGTGTTTCCCATGGGGCTCCTCTGGATCGACATAATTTCAAACCCGCGCAGCATACTTCAGGACTTCCGTCTTGGCAAGAAGCCTGTCTGTTTCAGAAATCAGGTTGCGCCCATCAGCGTGGCTGTCTACTGATCCCACAAACTTGCGCATTCCGATTCCGGTGTGATCGCTGAGACGCGCGACTAGGTGGCTGTCGGAGATAAGGCTTCTCTAGCGGGTGCCTCACATCCAGTGCCCTTTCTGGCGCCGGGGCGTGCAGCGCCAGAAACTGAACGTCTCCGAACAGGGCTGCGAGGAGGAAGATCGACTCCTTGTGCCCCTGGCGCTGGGGCAAAAGACTCTGCGGCGCCGAACGGGGGGCTGCCCCGCTGCATGTAATTCGCCCAAACATTTGATACTAAGTGGCTTAAGTCCAGCTTGGCGGATGGCCGCCGAACCCCTGCTCGTGGCAACTCAGGTGCTTGGATGCCTTTGTGGAAATGTGCGTGAAGGACCTTGCCGGACTGTTCAAGGCTCTGGGGAATAACCGGTCCGGTTATTCTTGCGACTGAAAAAGGAACGAGTGATGGAGGTGCTCCGCTATCTCCGCGAGAAATTTCCCTGGTTTCCCACCATTAATTACGAAGCCTGCATTAAGGATCTCAAGTGCCTCAACTTCTGCCCGCACGACGTCTTTGAATGGGATTCGAAAACCGGCCGGCCTTTCGTGGTCCACCCTTTGCGCTGCCTCCCCGGCTGCGAAATCTGCCTGGAGGGTTGCGACACCGGGGCCATTTCACTGCCCACTCCAGACGAATTCCACGCCACACTCGAGAGAGTGCGCAACGCAGACCGGAAGGCCCCGGCCTTGCGTCCCGTCCCTAGATGGGTAAGGCAATTGTGCCAGGACACTCAGAGGAAGCGCATCGCACGATGGAGGTGGCATCTTCCTGGCAGCCTCGCGCGTTCTCCCTAGGTCTCGAGCGCGAAGGCCGGCTTCTTGGTCTGCCACTTGCCGCGCGTGAAGTCCGGGCAATCTACGGTCGCGCCACCCTCGGCGATGGACTTCTCAGAAAGTGGATTGATCACGCTCATAATCACTGAGTCGTACACGTCTACGGGGGTTTGCGCCTTGTTTCGCACCGCCTTCAGGAACTGGTTGAGTTCCTGGTAATCGGCGCCGCCGTGGCCCAGCGTGATTTGGTCGCCGATCTCGTTCTTCGAGCCGCGCTTCGTGCTGGCCTTCTGCTGCACGGGCTTCCACCAGGTGTGTTCATACTTCTCCTGGTAGGGATCGAACGATTCCCATTCCTCGTATTTGGGGCTGCGGCCGGAAAGATAGACGGAATTGCGCTGTTCGTTGTAAATGCCCTCCGTTCCCTGGATCTCCCAGCGATTATCGTAGGGGCGAGGCAACTGCATGTCGTAGTTAATGACGACGGTATTACCCTTCTTCGTCTTCACCAGGGTGGTGACAATGTCGCCCTGCGCGTACTTCCGCTTGGCGTTCGGGTGGTTGGCGCCGAACTTGGTCGTGAAGTAGTGGTTGATCCCCAGCGACCGGTTGGCGAAGGAAACCACTTTGTCAAAGTAGTCGCCGCAACCGATATCCATCCAACCGAACACCGGTCCCAGCGCATGCGTCGTGTACTGGCTGGCGTTGTGCTTTACCAGATACTCCCCGCCCCAGCGCATGTTGCCCTCGGGGTCGAAGAACCAGTGGTCGATGCAATTGTGCGAGTGCGCGCAGTGGCAGTGTACGACCTCTCCGAAAAGCCCCGCGCGGATCATCTTCAGCACCGCCAGATTATCGCGCCGGAAGCTCCAGTTCTCGAGCATCATGCAGGGCACGCCCGTTTCCTCGTGGGTGTTGACCAGGTCCCAGCAATCCTGCGTGGTGAGACCCGCAGGCACCTCCACGGCCGCGTACTTGCCGGATTTCATCGCGCACACGGCCATGGGCGTGTGCCACTCCCAGTAGGTCGAGATCAGCACTGCGTCCAGATCATCGCGATAAACCAGGCGCTGGTAGTCTTCTACGTCGCGCCCGTAGCCTTCGGGCCGCTTCTGCCCGGCCTTCTCCACCAACGACTGGGCGTGGTTCAGGTGCTCCTGGTTGATGTCGCAGATAGCGGGGATCTCCACGCCGCCCATCGCCAGCAGCAATTCCACGTGACTGGTGCCGCGGCCGCCGACTCCGATCACACCGAGCCGCACGGGCTTTACCTCCTCCGCCATGCCGAAGTTAAAGGCGGTCGTCAGTGTGCCCATACCCAGCGTCGTTGCCGAGCTGATCTTCAGAAACTCCCGCCGATCGAGCTTGTCATGCATCGCCAATACCCCCTTCCTATGGAGTCGTGCTCACCCACCTGCCTAGCCAGTTCGCGTACTGTCCCCAGAACATAGTCCCCGGGCCGACCCCTTCCCTCGGCTCTCGTCCTGCCCTGGCGCATTTTCGACGCCTAGCATACCTCTGGAGACACCCGAAAGCACTCGGATGTTGCAACCGGACTGTCAAGGAAGTGCGCTTCTCCTGGCATCTGGAAAGGAAGAACCCTTTCGCGAAAACTCGGACGTGGCTGTCAAGCCCGGACGAGATTGCGCATCAGGAAGAACAGGTTGGCGGGCCGCTCGGCGAGCCGGCGCATGAAGTAGGGATACCACTCGCGCCCGTAGGGAACATAGACGCGCACTCGCCAGCCCTGTTTCAGGAGTTCGCACTGTAGTTGCCGGCGAATGCCATAGAGCAACTGGAACTCGAATCTGTCCGGAGGGATGCCCTGCTCGCGAGCGAAGCGCTCCGTGGCGGCGATGATTCGCTCATCGTGTGTGGCAATGGCGTGATAAACCCCGCTGGCCAGAAGCTTCTCCGTCAGATTCTGGAAGTTCCGGTCCACATCCCGTTTGCGGGGAAAGGAAATATCCGGGGGTTCCTGGTAAGCTCCTTTCACCAGGCGGATGCGCGCGCCATACTTGAGAAGTTCCTCGAGGTCGGCCTCCGTGCGGTGGAGGTAAGACTGGAGGGCGATTCCCATCACGTCGCGTGGCGCATCCACGGCGCGAAACACCCGCAAGCTAGCCTCCGTGAATGCCGAGCCCTCCATGTCGACACGCACAAAGTTCCGGTGCCGCGCCGCCCGTTCCGCCAACAGGGTCAGGTGCCGCCGCGCCAGCGCTTCGTCAATCGCCAGGCCCAATTGCGTGAGCTTGACGGAGACGTGTGAGTTCAGCCCCTCGGCCGCGAGGCGATCCAGAAGTTCGAGATAGGTCTGGCAGGCGGCTGCGGCTTGCGCCGCCTCGTGAACACTTTCCCCCAGGCAATCGAGCGTCACCGTGAAACCCTCGGCGTTGAGCCGGCGAATGGCGCCCAGAGCATCTTCGAGTTCTTCACCGGCAATGAATCGAGAAGCCAGCCGCCGCCCTAGGGCGTATCGGGTGAGGAGTTTCTTGGGACTATCACGCTCGGAAAGGTAGAGCAGCAAGGAACGCAGCATAACCAGGGTCTAATACTAAGTCGATTCAACAGGGTACTAACGCGAGCGCAGAAAGCCTGGCACCGTCTTGATGTCTAACCCTCTCCCCAGGGGAGAGGGCTGGGATTTTAATTTCTAGCCCTCTCCCAGGGAAGAGGGTGGGCCACCTGCCCCCAGGACCTGGACCTTCCACTCAGGGTTCGGCTTCCAGAAACTTCTCGGCGTCGATTGCGGCCATGCAACCCGATCCCGCCGCCGTGACAGCTTGCCGATAAACGCGGTCCTTAACGTCACCGGCCGCAAAGACACCGGGGACGTTGGTCTTCGCTCCCTCGCGCGTGAGGAGGTAGCCCAGATCGTCCATCTCAAGCTGACCACGGAACAGACTGGTGTTGGGATCGTGGCCGATCCCAATGAAGACTCCGTCCACGGGCTTGAACGTTTCTTTCTGGGTCTTGAGGTCCTTGAGCTTGACTCCCGTAACTTCTCGTTTTTCCGCGTCCAGGATTTCCTCCACGACGGAATTCCAGATGAATTTGATTTTCTCGTTTCGGAGCAGCCGGTCCTGCATGATCTTGGAGGCGCGCAACTGCTCGCGGCGGTGGACGATGTTGACCTGTGTAGCGTAACGGGTCAGGAACAAAGCGTCTTCCGCCGCGGTGTCGCCCCCGCCGACCACCATGACTTCTTTCCCCCGGAAGAAGTACCCATCGCAGGTGGCGCAGGTGGAAACCCCGTGCCCGAGCAGTTGGCGCTCGGATTCCAGCCCCAGAAGCTTGGCCGAAGCCCCGGAGGCGATGATGAGCGTGCGGGTTTCAATCCGCTCTTTTTCCACCTCGAGCACGAAGGGCCGCTGGGAAAGGTCCACGCGCCCCACATTGCCTTCCCTGAACTCAGTTCCGAACTCACTGGCCTGCGTGTGCATCAGCTCGATCAGTTCCGGGCCCTGCACCCCCTTGGGAAATCCCGGATAGTTCTCCACCAGCGTTGTCAAGGTCAACTGCCCGCCAGCTTCCACACCGCGGATCACCAGTGGGCGCAAATTGGCGCGAGCCGTGTAAAGCGCCGCCGTCAAGCCTGCGCACCCCGAGCCGATGATCACCACATTGCGCATGTTGGGTTGTGTCTCCAGTCGTGTTTCTGAAAGGGACGCCTATCTTACCCGATGCCCGTGGCTGCGTACAGCCACTTCTTGCCGGCACCCAAATCCCCAAAACTCTCCCCTGGAACCTGTGAGAAAATACGCTTGCCAGCGGCTGGACAGGCTGCGGAAAAACGCTTCACACTGTCATCCTAAGGAGGCGAAGCCGACGAAGGACCTCTGTATTTGCTTGAAAATTAAAATGCAGGGGTCCTACGCTTCGCTCAGGATGACAGCATCGGAGCGTTTTCCCGCTGCCTGTAAAACAGCGCACCAGCAGTGGGCGACTGCCAATTGCGTGCTTCACTAATTTGATGCTACAAGTACCACTTGGTTTTGTTCAGTGCCGGGCACACGCTCAGCGCAGCGGAAAGAATCTCTGATGGAAGCTATCCTCCTTGAGAATGTCAGCAAACGTTTCGACTCCGTCGTCGCCGTTGACAACCTCAGCCTGCGGGTCAGCCAGGGGGCAGTCTTTGGACTGCTGGGCCCCAACGGCGCGGGGAAAACCACCACGCTGCGGATGATCATGCACATCCTGGCGCCCGACTCGGGAACCATCCAGGTGCTCGGGCAACCCGCGAGCGCCCGCACGCAGGACCTGGTCGGATACCTCCCCGAGGAGCGGGGATTATACGCGCGCATGAAAGTGCGCGAGGTGCTGGTCTTTCTCGCCGCACTGAAGGGGTTGAGCAAGGCGGAAGCAACGACGCGAGTACGCGCCTGGCTCGAGCGTTTGGACCTCGCGGCGTGGGCGGAGAAAAAGGTTAACGATCTTTCCAAGGGGATGCAGCAGAAAGCGCAGTTCATCGCGGCGGTCATTCACCGGCCTGCACTGCTGATTCTCGACGAACCCTTCACCGGCCTCGACCCCGTCAACGCCACCCTGATCAAAGACATCATGCTGGAACTGCGCGCGCAGGGTTCCACCATCATCCTTTCCACGCACCGCATGGAGCAAGTCGAGATGATGTGCGACGCGATTTGCCTCATGCATCGCGGGCGCAGCATCCTGGCCGGCGACCTGCGCGCCATCAAGCAGTCGTACGGCAAGAACACGCTTCGTATCGAGTATGCCGGCGACGGCGATTTCCTCAATCGGCCGGACTTGGTGGAAAAGGTCAACCACTTCGGCGCCGTGGTGGAGGCCAAGCTGCGGCCCGGCGCAGACCCTCAGGAAATCCTGAAGGCCGCCGTCGAGCGCGGCGTCCGCCTGACGCGCTTCGAGCTGGCCGAGCCGCCGCTGCACGACATCTTCATCGAGAAGGTCTCGGGGGAACATGCGTAAAATCTGGCTGGTCATCAAGCGTGAGTACCTGACGCGAGTCCGCACCAAGGGATTCATCCTCAGCACGGTCGGACTGCCGCTTTTCAGCATTGGGATCTTCGCCGTCTCAGTGACTCTCATGACGCGCAAAACCGACCACACGTTGAAGATTTCCATCGTGGATAACCTCGGCGGCCTCACCGAGCAAATCACGGCGGGGTTGGGGGAGAAGCTGCCGAATGGACGCCCGCTCTACGAGGTGGTGCGGTCCTGGGATCGCCCCGCCGCGGAAGCGAAGATCCGCGAGGAGCTCGACCAGCAGATTCGCGAGGGCCAACTCGATGGCTTTCTGTTGCTGCCGGAAGATATTCTGCAGGGCAAAGCTGCGACGTTCCAGACCCGCAGCCCGGAGGATTATCAAACTATCCGGGACGTCGGCCGCGCCGTGGATAATGCGGTCGTGGCGCGGCGCCTTAGCGACCGCGGGGTTCACATCGATAACGTGAGCGAGGTCATGCGCGGCGTGGAACTCACGCTCGTCCGGGTCACCAAATCAGGAGAAACCGAGGATAAAGGCCAGGGACTTCTGGTCCAGTTATCCATCGTCATGATCCTCTACATCACGCTCTTAGTCTATGGTGTGATGACGATGCGCTCGGTGCTGGAAGAGAAAACCACCCGCATCGTCGAGATCCTGGCCTCCTCGATCAAGCCCTTTCATCTCTTGAGCGGAAAAATCCTGGGCGTGGCCGCGGTGGGATTCACGCAATATCTGATCTGGGCGCTCACGGCCGCCCTCGTTTCGAGCTACGGAGCCGCAGTGGGTGCGGCGTTCCGGCCGGGGTCATCCGCACCGAGCTTCCACCTGCCGGCCGCATTCCTGATCTATCCGCTTATCTTCTTCCTGGCGGGTTATTTCCTCTACGCTTCGCTTTACGCGGCCGTGGGCTCTATGGTCTCAAGCGAGGAAGACATGCAGCAGGTACAGCTTCCCATCACTATTGTGCTGGTCACCTGCTTTATTCTCTATCCCATCATTCTGCGGGATCCCAACTCGCCTCTGGCCGTGGCCCTGACTCTGTTTCCGCTGTTTGCTCCCATCCTGATGGTTTTCCGCATCATGGTGCAGACCCCGCCGTTCTGGCAAATCGCCCTCTCCCTGATCCTCTGTGTGGCAGCCACAGTGGGAGTTGTGCAGCTCTCTGCTAAGATTTATCGGGTGGGCATCCTGATGTATGGCAAGCGCCCCTCGCTGGCTGAATTGCTCCGCTGGCTGCGCTACACGTAGGGGTTCGCGCGCATCTCTCGCCGCCCTGTCTGCACAACAATGGATGTCGAGACGATCATGCCGCGTGGTATTCCCACAAAGCCCGATAGTAGAGCATCAAGCGGACGGGCTCGCAGCTTTCCGGAATCTCCGCAAACGTATAGCGGTTGAACCCCATGCCGCGGAACAGGGCGAATAGCTCGCGCCAGGGATATGGCTTCTGCCATTCCGGAAAACCCGGCGTGGCGCTTTGAATCCTCACTCCCCCGTTGCCCCAGGGGGCGACTGTCCTCCAAAGCTCGTTGATGTGGCAGCTCCGGATCCAGGGTTTGAGCAGATCGAACGACAGCCTCACAGAGCCCTCCACCACGTCGTTATCGTTGGAATTCCAGCATGCCCCCACGGCAGGATGATTCGCAACCGATAGGATGCGGTGAATGTTCGAGGGAAGCTCCGTGCCCTCGCCGTGCACTTCCACCCAGATCTCCACGCCGTGGTCGCGCGCAATGTCGCCGCACCGCGTGAGGGCATGCCCGATCTGGTCGAGGGTCTTGTCTTGCGGAACGCCGCGCGGAAATCCGTTGGGCCGCACTTTCACGCCCAGGCAGCCCAGGTCCTGCGCCAATTCGCACCAGCGCCGCGTGTCCTCAATATTCTTTTCGACGAGGGCCGGCTCCGGCCACTCGTACTCGCAGGTGGTGCCCAAGCTCACCAGGCGTACGCGCGAATCGGCAAAGCGCTGCTTCACTTCCGCCCGGCGCGCTTTGTCGAGCGAAACTTCCACGCCGTGCTTGTGCGTGGTGCGCAGCTCCACCCCTTCAAATCCCGTCTGCTCGCAGTTCTTGATGATCGTGTTGATGTCCCAATCATGCGCCAGGTTGTAAGTGACCAATCCCAACTTGAACGGTGGCGCGGAGGCCGTCGCATCCAGCGGGATGCCCTTCGCAGCGCTCGCGAGAACGCCCCCGCCTGCAGTCCCCAGTGTGCTCAAACTCGCCGCGGAAATTACCCCCGTCTTCAGAAAAGCCCTTCTTCCGGATTTGTGCATCGTCTTGTCCTCGTGTGCCGTGCCCTGCCCGGCGTTTGCTTCCTTCTGGTCGCACCTCAAAGCCAGAGCGCATTCTACTCCTTTCACGTTGGCTGAGGGTAGTGGCGACTGCGAGCGCGATCCAGTCAGCCTGCTGACGCATCGCGCCATGCATCGCCGGCGTCTGAGAATAGAGTTTAGCAGGCTGTGGGAGAGCAGGAATCGGCGTCAGCCACTTGCCCTACAGAGTTTAGGATTGCAGAATTCCTGAAGGAGCAAAGTCAGCGTTTGGTGTGTGCGGACGAGGCGTGGGGTGCAGATCCCCTGGAAGCAGCCCGGCTATCGGGCGGAACGAAGATCGGCACTACCAACGCCGACAGGATCATCAAGATGGCCATTACGACGAAAACATTCACGAACGTGATGGATAGTTTTCCCTTGGGCTTGTCCACAAGAAACCGCCTTCCACTTTCGCTAGCTTTACAGAGCAATTCACATGCCAGTTTCGTCACGACCTTAGGTCTCTTGGGAACATTCGTTGCCTACGATTCAATAAGTTAGGGACCTCCGGCGATATCGTGAGTCTTCCCGGGGACGAGAATCACTAATGTGACAATTTCCGTCGCTCTCCCGATGCCAATCTGCGACTCCCGCCGCCGGGAGGAATTCCAAGGTGGGGTGCAGCTTCGAGCGCTGGAAATCGGACAAATAGGCTCGCTGAGCTGGCGCTGCGTCAATTCCTCCCGCGCTGGTTCCATATCCCTTATAATATTTCGGGGGCTTCAAAGAAGGGCGCTGGCATGATCCTGGTCATCGATAACTATGATTCCTTCACCTACAACCTTGTCCAGTATCTGGGTGAGTTGGGCGCCGAGTTGGAGGTGGTCCGGAACGACCAGACTACGGTTGCGGCTATCGAGAAGAATCCGCCCGCGCGAATCGTGATTTCACCCGGCCCGAAGACGCCTTCCGATGCCGGAATCTGTCTCGAAGTGATAGAAGCTTTCGCGTGCCGCATACCGATTCTGGGAGTCTGCCTCGGCCACCAGGCCATCGGACAAGCTTTCGGCGGGCGAGTGATTCGCGCGCCGGAAATCATGCACGGTAAGACCAGCGAGATCCATCACGACGGCAAAACCATCTTCCAAGGGCTGCCGAATCCGTTTCCCGCCACCCGTTACCATTCGCTGATTGTCGAGCGCTCGAGCCTGCCCTCCTGCCTGGAGATCTCCGCCTCCACCTCAGAGGGACTCATCATGGGACTCCGCCATAAGGAGATGAAAGTGGAGGGTGTGCAGTTTCACCCGGAGTCCGTCCTGACCGGCGCGGGCAAGCAACTACTTAGCAACTTCCTGCACCTGTGAGGCGCGTGGAATGGCGTGCCCGCGCGGCGCGATTCCCCTCCTCGGCTGAGGAGGGTTGATCCCGCCGGGCGGGTCGAGCCGCGTGGGCCTGTTGGTTTCGGAATGCGCGCCCGCTCACCGGCGGTAGCGCTGGGTGAATTCCGCAAGCACCCGAAGCTTCGCGCGCGCGGCGCCCGAATCAATCTCTTGAGCGGCTCGCTCCACGCCTTCCGCAAAGCTCCCCGCCTTCCCTGCCAGGGTCAGGGCCGCCGCAGCGTTTGCCAGGACCACATCACGATAGGGGCTGCGCTCGCCTTCCAGCACGGCGAGGAGTAGGCGAGCATTGGTTGCAGCATCCCCGCCCTGGAGTTGTCCAAGGGAAGCGCGCGGCAGGCAGAACTCCTCGGGTTGCACGTCGCGCGTCTCAACCTTGTCCTCTCCCGTAGAGGAAAGTCGGGTTGGCCCTGTGGTGGTGATCTCGTCGATGCCGTCGGAACCCGCCACCACGAATGCTTTGTGCGTGCCGACGGCCTGAAGCGTCTCGGCCATCATTTCCGTGCGCGCCGCATCGTACACGCCCACTAATTGCACCGTCGCGGCCAGGGGATTCGTGAGCGGGCCGAGAAGATTGAAGACGCTTTTGGTCTTCAAGCTTCGCCGCGCGTTCATCACGTGCTTCATGGCCAAGTGCAAGCGCGGCGCAAACAGAAAGACCATACCCACCTTGTCGAGACACTCGGGAATCCTTTCGAGCGGCAGTTCGATCGTGACGCCCAGCGCTTCCAGCACGTCGGCGCTGCCACAGCGACTCGAAATCGAGCGGTTGCCGTGCTTGGCCACGCGCACTCCCGCCGCGGCAGCCACCAGCGCGGCCGCCGTAGAGACGTTGAAAGTCCCCCGCCCGTCGCCTCCCGTGCCGCAAGTGTCAAGCAGTGGCTCGCAATGCGAAATGTCTTGGAGCTTCACGCCCGCTGCCTGCAGCGTTTCCGCCGCATGGGCGCGCATCACCTCCGCAAATCCCACCAACTCTTCTGCCTGTTCGCCCTTGTCGCGTAAGGCGGCGAGGAACGAAACAATATCCTCGTCCGGCACGGAGCCCGAGAGCAGTTGCTGCATCACGGCGCGCGCTTCCAGGCGCGTCAGATGCTCGCGTTTCGAGAGTCTTTCGATAGCTTGGCGGATCGTCATATGCTTGGCGCGAGGAGCAGATGCGTTTGCATTCCCAGCCTAGATTTTCTATACTGCCAGATTCCGCGGTGAATGCAAGAAAGGGCTTTGTGGAGCACTGACCCCGCCGGGAAATCCTGCTCAATCACGGATCGCCCCAGGTGCGGGTCCTTACTGACAACTGACGACAGAAAACCAAAAAGCCTTAAATGAAAATCCACGAATATCAGGCTAAGCAAACCCTCGCACGCTTTGGCGTCGCGACGCCGCGCGGCGAGGTCGCTTTCAATTCCGAAGAAGCCCGCGCCGTCGCGGAGCGGCTGGGCGGCACGGTCGTGGTCAAAGCCCAGATTCACGCCGGCGGCCGTGGCAAAGGCGGCGGCGTCAAGCTGGCGCGCAATCCCGCCGAAGCCGAAACCCTCGCCCGGCAAATCCTGGGCATGACGCTCGTCACCCACCAGACCGGACCGGAAGGCCGCGTAGTGAAGCGCGTTCTGATTGAAGAAGGTCTGGCGATTGAGCGTGAACTTTACCTCGGCATCGTGATCGACCGCGCTTCGGGCAGACCGGTCTTCATGGCCTCGAGCGAAGGCGGCGTGGAAATCGAGGTGGTCGCCGCCGAGCATCCTGAAAAGATTCTGAAGGAATTCATCGACCCTGCAGTGGGTTTCCAGGCCTTTCAAGCCCGCAAGCTGGCCTTCGGCCTGGGGCTGGAGGGCAAGGTGGTGAACGAGGCGGCGCGCTTCTTCGCGAACCTCTACCGCGCCTTCGAAGCCACGGACGCTTCATTGGTCGAGATCAATCCTTTCGTGATCACGCGCGACGGCCGCCCGCTGGCGCTCGACGCCAAGATGAACTTTGACGACAACGCGCTCTCGCGCCACCCGGACATCCGCGAAATGCGCGACCTGGATGAGGAAGACCCGCTGGAAGTGAAGGCTTCGAATTACGGCCTGAACTACATCCGCTTGGACGGCAACGTGGGCTGCATGGTGAACGGCGCGGGCCTGGCCATGGCCACCATGGATATCATCCAGTACGCGGGCAGCCGTCCGGCGAATTTCCTCGATGTGGGCGGCGGCGCCAACGAAGAACAGGTTCGCCACGGCTTCGAAATCATTCTGAGCGACGCAAACGTGCGCGCCGTGCTCATCAACATCTTCGGTGGGATCATGCGCTGCGACATCGTGGCCAACGGCGTGGTCGCCGCCGCGAAAACCCTCGGCATCAAAGTGCCCATCGTCGTGCGGCTGAAAGGAACCAACGTCGAACTCGGCCAGAAAATCTTGAAGGAGTCCGGCCTGAACTTCACCGTCGCCAACGACATGAAGGAAGCCGCCGAAAAGGTCGTCGCGCTGGCAAAAACCGCGTAGGAGCCCACGGCGTGTGCGTGAGAACCTCTTTCCTAATGATTCTGGAATCCTCATCGGCGAGCGAAGATTTCCCCTTGTGCCAGCAGCGCCTCCGTGTACTCTGTGGTCAGAAAGGCCTAAACGCAGAGGTCACTGAGATGCTCCGTGATCTCTGTGTTGAATCTTTGGCGGCACAGAGAACACGGAGAGCCTCGTTATTATGACGAACCCTTGGAAGAGCATTATTTGCGGGGGAAACCTAGAGACTCAGGTTTTCAAATTTGAAGGCTTAGCACAATGTCCATCTTAGTTGACGAAAACACGCGACTGCTGGTCCAAGGTATTACGGGTCGCGAGGGGATGTTTCACACGCAGCAAGCTGTTGCTTACGGCACCAAGGTCGTGGCCGGCGTGACGCCGGGCAAAGGTGGGACAAGCGTCGATGGCATCCCGGTGTTCAACACTGTGCAGGAAGCCGTCGACAGGACCGGCGCGAACGCCTCCGTCATTTTCGTGCCCCCCGCTTTTGCCGCCGACGCCATCATGGAAGCTGCGGACGCCGGTCTGCCGCTCGTGGTTGCCATCACGGAAGGCATTCCCACGCTCGATATGGTCCGCGCCGCGCGTTACCTGTCCGGCAGACCGACGCGCCTCATCGGCCCCAACTGTCCGGGTATTATTTCTCCTGGCAAATGCAAGGTCGGTATCATGCCCGGGCAAATTCACCTGCCGGGGCACGTGAGTGTGGTTTCTCGCAGCGGAACCTTGACCTACGAAGCAGTGGGCCAACTCACGGCGCTGGGCATCGGGCAATCCACTTGCATAGGGATCGGCGGCGACCCCATCATTGGTACGAACTTCGTCGACGCACTACGACTTTTCAATGAGGATCCGGATACCCACGGCATCGTAATGATCGGAGAGATCGGCGGAACGGCGGAGGAAGAGGCCGCAGCATTTATTCATGCCAACGTCAAAAAACCCGTGGTCGGTTTCATCGCCGGGCGCACTGCGCCACCGGGCCGCCGCATGGGCCACGCCGGCGCCATCATTTCCGGCGGCAAGGGCAAGGCGGCGGATAAGATTGCAGCGCTCCAGGCCGCCGGCATCGCCGTAGCCGAGAGTCCCGCGCTCATCGGCGAAACGCTTAAAGGAATCATGAATTCTGAATTATGAATTCTGAGAAGCGCGGTAGGAACACACCGCCCAAGTTGAGGATTGAGATTGCAGATTTCTTTGTTTGGCCATCACAACATTTCACAGGAGTGATATGGGAACCGAACGTACATTGACCATCATTAAGCCCGACGCCCTGGCTGCCGGCCACGCCGGCGACATCATCAAGATCTTTGAGGCCAACCAGTTCAAGATCGTTGCGGCACGCCTCGTGAATCTGACCAAGAAAGAAGCCGAGGGTTTCTACGCGGTTCACCGGGGCAAAGGATTCTTTGAAAGCCTGACGAACTTCATGAGTTCGGGCAGCGCGCTGGTGATGGTTCTGGAAGGCGAAAATGCCATCGCTCGCCTGCGTGATGTGATGGGCGCCACGAATCCCGCCAATGCAGCGCCCGGCACGATCCGCAAGCTCTACGCAACCAGCATCGAACGCAACGCCGTGCACGGCTCCGACGCTCCGGAAACCGCCGCCTACGAAATCGGCTACTTCTTTCCCGGCGTCGCGCTGGTCTAGCTTGCCCCCCCCTCGCGCTTCGGCCCAGCCAACTCGCCTGCCACCCACAGGCTTGACAAGTGCGTGCCCGGCGGCGACGATGGACAGGGATGAGCGGCATGGTTCCTTTCCAACTGGGACGGTTTCTGGTCGTCGTGGGCGTGATCCTGGTGGCGTTGGGCCTGATCGTTATGGCCGGCCCGCGGTTCTCGTTCTTCGGACTGGGGCGTCTTCCCGGGGATATTGCCTATAAGGGGAAGAACTTCCAATTCTATTTCCCGCTTGTGACATGTCTGGTTTTGAGCGCGGCCGTAACGCTGCTCTTCTGGCTGATTTCGTTCTTAACAAAGAAATAGACCGTCCGTGGTCCGTTGTCGATTGTCCGTGCTCACATCGTGGTTTTAGGATTCAGGAAGACGGCCACGAGTTTGTTAAGCTGACTCGTGGCCGCTGAGTGCTGCACGCCATGAACTGACAACTGATGACTGACAACTGACGACACTCCTTATGACCCAACCCTCCCTCAACTTCGGGCCGGTACGAAAAATCTACAGCGTCGCGGAGCTGAGCCAGGAAATCCGCAACCTCTTCGAGAGGCAGTTCCCCGACGTGTGGGTGGCCGGCGAGGTTTCGAACTTTCGCGCCGCCGCCTCGGGCCATCTCTATTTCACACTCAAGGATCGAACGGCGCAATTGCGTGCCGTGTGCTTTCGCAACCAGGCGCGCTACCTGAGATTCAAACCGCAAGACGGCCTGGCCGTGATTGCCCGCGGACGTCTGAGTGTGTATGAAGCGCGCGGCGAATATCAGCTCTATGTCGAGTTCCTGGAACCAGCGGGCCTGGGCGCTCTGCAACTCGCCTTCGAGCAACTGAAGCAGAAGCTCGCGGCGGAAGGTTTGTTTGACCTGGCGCGCAAGAAGCCGCTGCCCGTGTTGCCGCGCGCCATCGGCGTCGTGACTTCGCCAACGGGGGCCGTGATCCGTGATATTCTGCGCATCCTCCGGCGGCGCTACCGCAACATGAATGTGGTCGTCTACCCCGTTAAAGTCCAAGGCGAGGGCGCGGCGCAGGAAATCGCGGAGGGTATCGAATACTTCAACTCTGGGGCGCTGGTTGACGTGGTGATTGTGGCGCGCGGCGGCGGCTCCCTGGAGGACCTATGGGCGTTCAACGAGGAGGTGGTGGCGCGGGCCATTGCCGCCTCGCGGATTTCTGTCATTTCCGCCGTGGGCCACGAAACGGATTTCACCATCGCCGATTTCGTTGCCGACTTGCGGGCGCCCACGCCATCCGCAGCGGCCGAACTGGTCGTGCACCGCAAGCAGGACTTCGCGACGGAACTCGATACGTGCATGCGGCGCATGGCGCAGATCACGCGCCTGAAACTCTCCGAAGCGCGGCAGGCCCTGACCGAACTACGCATGCACCACGTGTTTCAAACGATGGCGGCGCGGATCGCCGAGCGCGCCCAACGAGTGGACGAAGGCGTGGCCACCCTCGACCGGATGATGCGCGCGCGCCTGCACACCGCCCGGCAGGAATGGCTACGCGCCTCGGCAGGCGTCGTGCGCTATGATTTCCACCGTCACCTCAGGCTCAAGCGCGCCGCACTCGAGGAGCGCGAGCGCAGATTTGAAAATGATTTCCGGCGATTCCTCACGGAGCGGCGCAATCGCCTGGCGCAGTTTGTAGCGCTGTTGAAAGAACGTAGCCCGCAGACAGTCCTCGACCGCGGCTACTCGATCACGCGCGACGCGGCGGGCAGCGTGGTGCGCGACGCCGCACAGATTGCGCTGGGCGCCGATGTGTCCATCTACCTCGCGCGGGGAGAGCTGGGGGCGACGGTTAGGCGCAAGAAACTGTAGTTTGGCACAGAGGCACGCATAGCTCTCGGGACCCCAGGCAACCCATAAACCGCTCGACCGCGACCAGGGCGGCGAGGCTATCCAGGATTCGCCCCTCGCTCACATCGCAAATCACTGAATAGGTCCGCTGACCTACTTGTGCTGCGCGACGGCCAGTTGCGTTAGGACGCGCCGGGCATCCGCATAACGCGTAAGCTTTCCGTAACCGTCTAGGAAGATCATGATCAAGGCCCGGCCCTCCGTGTTTAACCGCATCACCACACAATGGCCGGACTCGTTGATGAATCCTGTCTTCTGGATTTCAATGTCCCAGTCGGAACTGCGCACGAGGCGGTTGCTGTTGACGAACTGAAGGATATGCCTGCCGACTCGAACGGCATAGTCCCGATCCGTGGAAAACTCCCGAATCAGCGGATATTGATCGGCAGCTTGCACGAGCTTGACCAAGTCGAAAGCGGTCGACACGTTTTCGCTCGTCAAGCCATTGGGGTTGACGAAGTGCGTGTTGCTCATCCCGAGTTCGGCCGCCCTGGCGTTCATCGCCGCAATGAAAGCCGGGCGTCCGCCGGGGTAATAGCGGCTGAGGGCCGCGGCCGCACGGTTCTCTGACGACATCAGCGCCACGTGCAACATATCCGCCCGGCTCAGCGACCAACCGATATTCAGGCGGGAAGTCGTCCCCATGACTCCATCCCGATCTTCATCGCTGATGGTGAGTACGTCCTCGAGCGGCAACCCGGCGTCGAGCACGACGATCGCGGTCATCAATTTGGTGATGGAAGCGATCGGCGTCACCTTGTCCGCGTTCTTAGCAAGCAGCACTTCGGAAGTATTCGCGTCCTCTACCAGCGCGATCTTCGATTTCACTGCCAGTGGTGACGGAACGGCCGGCAGGTGCGCAGCCGTGCGCGCAGGCCGCCGCGCCGCCGGGCGAGCAGGGGGAGCCGCAGGCGAAGATGAGGATGGCGATTCGACGCTTTGCCCGCCGCATTCGGCGGCAGATGCGGCTTGGGCATGGGGGCAGAAAAAGGCCAGGTTGAGACCCACCAGAGCCAGCCCGGCAGCAAGGCATATCGAAACGTGCCGGCCCCGAAGCGTGTGTCGAAAGGAAGAAGTCATTCTGGGTTATGTAGCCGCTACAACTTGTACCCGATTTTGCGCAGGAAATCCTTGCGGAATTTGATATCCGCCTCGGATTCGAGGCCGCGCGTCTTTGCGCCGTCGATGACGCCGAGGATGCCGCGCCCCTGTTCAGATTCCGCCACGATCACTTCCACCGAATTCGCAGTGGCGCAAAAGATCTGGCAGACCTCCGGGACGCCCTTCACCGTGTTCAGGATGTTGATGGGGAATCCGCCTTCCATGAAGATAATAAAGGCGTGGCCACAGGCCAGCGCGAGCGCGTTCTTCTGGGCGAGATCGATGAGCTGGGGGTCGTTTCCTGCAAAGCGCACCAGCGCCAGCCCGGAAGATTCACAGAATCCGACACCGAACTTCATGTGGGGCGCGGTTTGCACGATCGCTTCGTAAAGGTCCTCGACGGTTTTAATGAAGTGTGCTTGGCCGAGGATGAAATTCATGTCGGCGGGCTTTTCGACTTTGACGGTTTCGAGTTTCATGCGGCGCTCCCTGGATAACCTCATGAGAATTCTACCGCGAGCGGCCTGGAAGAAGTAGCAATTCGTGCGCAAGGCGCGGTAGCTCCGTCGCCCTGGGCCAAGCACCGGGTCACGGCAGATGACAATACGGGAGGAGCCAAGGCAGAAACGCCCTTATTCCGACACCTTGAGCACGGCGAGGAAAGCTTCCTGCGGTATGTCGACACGGCCCACGCGTTTCATGCGCTTCTTACCCTCCTTCTGTTTTTCCAGCAGCTTGCGCTTGCGCGTGATGTCGCCGCCGTAACACTTGGCCAGCACGTTCTTGCGAATGGCCGCGACGTTCTCGCGAGCGATGACGCGCGAGCCGATGGAGGCTTGGAGGGCGACCTCGAACATCTGGCGCGGAATCAGTTTGCGCATTCGGGTACAGAGGGAACGGCCGCGGGGGAAGGCGGCGTCGCGATGGCAGATGAAGCTGAGCGCGTCCACGGGTTCACCCGCGACGAGAAAATCCACCTTGACCAGGTCTGAGACCCGGAAGCCCGCAAAGTGGTAATCGAGCGACGCGTAGCCGCGCGAGACGGACTTGAGCCGGTCGTAGAAGTCGAGGACGATTTCGTTAAGCGGCAGCTCGTAAGTCAGCAGCACACGCTTGCCGGAGACGTATTCAAAGCCTTTCTGCACGCCGCGCTTCTCCTCGAGCAGCGCGAGGATTCCGCCCAGGTACTCATCCTGCGTGAAAATCTGGGCCCGTATGATGGGCTCCTCGACCTTCTCAATATCGCCCGCCGCGGGGAACCTGGTGGGCGTGTGAACCTCCAGGACCTCACCCGCCTTGGTGGTGATGCGATAGCGGACGCTGGGCGCGGTGGTGATGAGGTCAATGTCGAATTCCCGTTCCAGGCGCTCCTGCACGATCTCCATGTGGAGCAACCCCAGGAAGCCACAGCGGAATCCGAAGCCGAGAGCTTCGGAGTTTTCAGGCTCGTGGATGAGCGAAGCGTCATTGAGGCGCAGCTTATCGATGGCGTCGCGCAGATTCTCGTAAGCGCTGGAGTCAACCGGATAGAGGCCCGCGAAGACCATGGATTTGATTTCTTCGAAGCCCGGCAACGGACCCGGAGCGGGGCGCGCGTCGTCCGTGATGGTATCGCCAATGCGCGTTTCGGAAATGCGCTTGATGTTGGCGATGACGAAGCCGACTTCGCCGGCCCCCAGTTGCTCAACGCGCAGGGGTTTGGGAGTAAGTACGCCGAGCTCCTCGACGTTGTACACCTGGTCGTTCGACCAGAGCTTGATGCGCATGCCGGTGGAAAGCGTGCCCTGAACGACGCGCGCCAGGACCACGACGCCGCGGTACGCATCGAACCAGGAATCGAAAATCAGTGCCTGGAGTGGCGCCTCGG
This sequence comes from uncultured Acidobacteriota bacterium, assembly GCA_963722555.1. Classification (GTDB taxonomy): domain Bacteria; phylum Acidobacteriota; class Terriglobia; order UBA7540; family UBA7540; genus Bog-366. The sequence goes on along the minus strand of CAVRNQ010000007.1, from coordinate 1,365,570 downwards.
GCGATCCCGTGGGTGGAGGGACGCGCGCGACAATGGCTTCCAGTACGTCCTCAACCCCGGCGCCGGCTTTCGCGCTGATGAGCAGCGCCTCCTTGGGATCGAGCGCCAGGGCGTGCTCAATCTGTTGCTTGGTGGATTCGATATCGGCGCCCGGCAGGTCAATTTTGTTGATGACCGGCACGATGGTGAGACGGTTGTTCATCGCGAGCTGGGCATTGGCCAGCGTCTGGGCCTCCACCCCTTGCGAGGCATCAATCACCAGCACCGCGCCTTCGCAGGCGGAGAGGCTGCGCGAGACTTCGTAGGAGAAATCCACGTGGCCGGGCGTGTCAATGATGTTGAAGAGGTATTCGTTGCCGTCGCGGGCCTTGTAGTGCAGCCGGACGGCGTGGGCCTTGATGGTGATGCCGCGCTCGCGTTCCAGGTCCATGGAGTCGAGGACCTGCTCCGACATCTCGCGTTTGGAAAGCGCGCCGGTGAGCTCGAGCAGGCGGTCGGCCAGCGTGGACTTGCCATGATCGATGTGGGCGACAATCGAGAAGTTGCGAATGAAGCGAGCGTCGGTCATGAAACCATCATTTCGCCGGTTCCGCGCAGAATGCGAACCAAGGGGAGATTCACCGCGTGGTGCGAGTGGTGGGAGCAGGCCCTTGCCAAACGCCAGACTGTTTCCGAACCCTTTGAAAATCTAACAAAAGGGAGCTATCCTGTCAAACCGGAGTCGAACAGGTGGTTCCGCCAAGGGCGGAGAAGCCTGCGCGCGTCGCGATGCCTGACATCAATAAGCTTTACGAAAAAGCCGAGAAGTATCTCCAGCGGCAGAAGTTCGAAGCTGCCCTGGAGGCATACCAGGAGATTCTCCGCTATGAGCCCGACGACGAGGAAGTCCTCGTCAACTTGGGCGACCTCAGCCTGAAACTGAACCGCACTGCCGACGCCCTGCACTTTCAGTCGCAAGTGGTGGATTTCCACATCCGGCGGAACGACCTCAACAAGGCCGTCGTCACCTGCAAGAAAATGTTGAAGCACTCACCCCAGGATGTTTCGACACTGGCGAAACTGGCGGGACTGCTCGAAAAAACCCAGAAGCACGGCGAGGCAGTCGAAGCCTACCGTGAAGCGCTGGGACACTACCGCAAGCTTGGCGCCAGTGCCCCGGCGCTCGAGTGCTTAATCCACATCGTCAAGCTCGATCCCGACAACCTGGAGGAACACCAGGATCTGGGCGAACTGGCCAGCCGGTCGCACCAGCCCCTGATCGCCACACCCGCCTTCCTGCGGGCGGCGCAACTCGCCCGCCAGGCAGGCGATGAAAGCCGGTGGGAGAAGCTGGTGGAGCAGGCGCACGAAACTGACCCCACGGATGAGGCTGCTTGCATCGCCGCCACGGAACTCTGTTTGAAGCGGGGGCGCGCCGCCGAAGCGGTAACGCTGATCGAACCCATCCTGCAAAGGAAGCCTGAGGATTTGGAAGTGCTGGAGTTGGCCTGCCGTGGTCACTTGGGCGTGGAAGATTACCTCCAGGTGCAACCGCTCTGCTGGAAACTCTACCAAGCCAGGCCGGAGCGGGTGGACTTGGTCCTGGAACTTTTGGAGGGACTGCTGAAGAAGGGCGCGGCCCAGCAGGTGCTGGGAATGGTCAACGACCTCAAAGATCGCCTCTTGCAGCAGGGCAAACGGAACGAGCTCCTGGGAATCATCGAGAAGGTTTACGAATGTGACCAGTCGAACCTGGAAGTTCTGGAAATCCTCAGCAACCTTTACAACGAAATGAACAAGGAGGACGGGCTGCGCCGTTCGCTTTCACGCCTGTTCAACCTTTATCTGGCGAGCGAGAAATACGAAAGGGCGGCGGACACGCTGGAACGAATCCTGGACGTCAATCCATACGGTGAAGGCCACAACGACCGGCTGCTGAACCTGGAAGGACACATCGACCCCATCTGGTACAAGAACATTCTGACCCGCCTGCAACCGCCTTCCACGGTGCGGGCGTCGCCGGCCCAGAATGCTACCAGTGCTGCCGCCGCGGCCGAAAAGACGGAATCCCTGGAGGACCTCCTCGTGGAGGGAGAGATGTACCATCAATATCAACTCTCCACGAAACTCCATGACACGCTGGAGAAGATCGACCGTCTTTTTCCCGGCGCGGAGGAAAAGCACGAAGGCCTCCGCGAACTTTACGAAGTCGCTGGATACACCCCGAAGTTCAAGGCGCCCGCCCCCGCACCGGGGGTTGCGGCGCTTGAACCGTCCGCGCCCGCCGCCGGGTCATTTCAATCCCTCGACGATCTGCGGAAAGCCTCGGAAATCACCGCCAACATTTATCGCGAGCAGACACCGGCGGGAGTCTTGCAGGTCGCGGTCAACGAGATCGGCCGGGCTTTGAACGCCAGCCGTTGCTGGGGTGCACTGGGAACGCCCGACCGGCCTCCCGCGCTCACGGCCGAATACTGCTCGCCCCTGGCTTTGCCCTCCGATCCGGGCGCGGCGCTAAAGCTTTTCGCCTCCCTCATGGCCCAGGCCGTTACCAGCCCGAACGGCTGGGCGGTCGACAACACCGTGCATTCTCCCTTGCTCTCGGGCGTATCGGCCGAGGTTCAAGAATTGGGGATTCGCTCACTGCTGGCGCTGCCGCTCCTCGACAAGGATGAAGCCACCGGCTTGCTGCTTCTGGAGCAATGTGAGGGGCGGCGGGATTGGTCGCAAGCCGAACGCCTGCTGGTCCGAGCGATAGCAACCCAAGTTGTAATTGCCGTGAACAATACCAAGCTGCGGCGGCTCGTGCACTCGCTGGCCGGCACCGATCCCTCAACGGGTTTGCTGCCGCGCAGTTCTTATCTGGATTGCCTTCTCTCCGAGGCGCAGCGTTCCAAGGATCAGACCCAACCGCTATCGGTATGCCTGATCGAGCCGGAGAATCCCCGCGCCCTGATGAAACTGCTGGGTGACGCTGGCGTACAACGCTTCGTGCAGCAGGTCAGCAAGGTCATGATCCCCACGCTGCGCCAGAACGACATTTCCATTCGCTACAGTCCGCTTTCGATCGCCGTGTTGTTCCCGGATACGGCCTTGCCGCAGGCGGGGCTCGCGGTGGAGAAAGTGCGGCGCGCGCTTGCCCAAGTCCGGGTGGATGGGGGGACTGCCCCCGATTTCTGCGCAGCGGTGTGCGACGTTCCACTGGGGCCGAACTTCGAAGCCGTGGACGGTGTCACCGAGGTGATCAACCGGCTGGAAACTTCGCTGGACCGCGCTCGCAAGGAAGGCGGAAAACGCGTTCTGATTTCCAGATTCACAGACTGATACCCTTGGGGAGTTTCAATTCCCGCGCCGGGCTATTCCCGGGTACGGCGCCAACCAGTCTGAGCCACAGCATTTTCGGAACGCCACACCTGGAGGGACTGAAGAAAGCCATACCGGTCGCCATTCTGCCGGGGGAGATTCGCAGTATGGTCTATGAAACGCTGCTGTATGCGAAGCGCAACGCCGTCGGTTACGTCACCATCCATCGGCCGGAAAAACTGAATGCTCTGAACCGTACGGTGGTGGAGGAGTTATTCGATTGTTTTCAGCACCTCCAAAAGGATGAAGAAGTGCGGGTCGTGATTCTCACCGGCACCGGCGACAAGGCATTCGTGGCGGGAGCTGACATCAACGAACTGGCCGTGCAAACCCCGGTGGAGGGGAAAGCAACCTCCCAGGCTGGCCAGAAGGTGCTCGACTTGATCGAGTATCTCGGCAAGCCCGTGATCGCCGCGATCAACGGCTACGCGCTGGGCGGCGGTTGCGAACTGGCCATGGCGTGCACCCTGCGTGTCGCCGCAGAAAACGCCCGCCTGGGACAGCCTGAGGTGAAACTGGGCCTCATCCCCGGTTACGCTGGAACACAGCGACTGCCCCGCCTGGTGGGGAAATGCCAGGCCCTGGAGATGATTCTGACCGGTGAGCCCGTCACCGCCCAGGAAGCGCACCGCATCGGGCTCGTAAACCAGGTTGTGCCCGCCCCGGAGTTGCTGGCGACGGCAGAGAAACTGGCGCAGAAGATCATCGCTAACGCCCCGCTGGCAATCAAGTTTGCCATGGAAGCGGTAAACCACGGGATGGAGATGTCCTCGGCCGAAGGTCAGTTCCTCGAGGCGACGCTGTTTGGCCTCTGTTGCACGACGACGGACATGAAAGAAGGCACTCGCGCCTTCTTGGAGAAACGGCCCGCGAAATTCACCGGGAAATAGTGGTACGATTCAAATCGCGCGCCCCACGGCAAGGACCAGCTCAAGCTGTACCGGCCGCCCCCATTGACATGGCCTCACGAAGAAAATCCCGCGAATACGCAATGCAAATGCTCTACCAGTGGGAACTGGGGGGTAACACACCGGAGCAGGTGGGCGCCACCTTTTTCCAGGAGCGGGGAGCCGACAGCGAGGTGGAGAGCTTCGCGCGCGACCTCTTCCAAAACGTCGTCAACAACGTCGACCGCCTCGATCAACTGGTTCGCGAGCACGCTGAGAACTGGCGCCTGGAGCGCATGGCGGCCGTTGACCGCAATATCCTGCGCGTAGCCCTTTGCGAACTGCTTTACCACCCGGAGACGCCGCCGAATGCGGCGATCAACGAGGCGCTCGAAATCGCCCGCCGCTTTTCCGGAGAGGATTCAGTGAAATTCGTTAACGGCGTTCTGGACGCCATCCGCAAGTCCCTCCCACCCCGTAAGTGAAACTCCCGTAAGAATCCTGATCGATCCGCAGAGATGTCATCTTGAGGGTCTCGCTGCGTTGCCATACCGCAATTCCTTGTTTTCTTGGCAAACATTTTTCGTCGTGCGTGTAGGGCACCCCTTGGGGTGGCCTAGGCCGGGGCCCCCCGCTCGGAGCGGCCGGCCCTACAAGACCCTGCGGCGGAAGCTCAGGCTGGCAACTTCTGCGCGGAGGCGATCCGTTTTTCGATGGATGGATGACTGTGAAAAATGAACTCGATCCAGGGATGGGGCCGGCTCTCGGCGAGGTTAAGTTCGGCCAGTTTTTCCATGCTGGAGATAAAGGCGCTCCGGGAAGGAATCGCTCCCAGTGCATAGGCATCCGCTTGGCGCTCCAGAGCACGTGAATAGGCGTTTACGGCCGGCAGCAGGACCAGGGAAAGAGCCGTCGAGACCAACGCCAGGAGCGGCAGGTTCGCAAAGTCCGCTGCTCCCTGAAATCCAAAATGGGGGCCCAGCCACCCGAGGGTGCGGTAGATCAGATAAAATCCCAGAAACGTTGCTGCGCTTTGCGCCGCGATGCCCTGGAGCATGTGGTGGTGCACGTGATGACCGAACTCGTGCGCCAACACCGCCTCCACCTCCTCGTCCTGGAATTGCGCCAGCAGGGTATCGGAGAGGATGATTCTACGCGTATTACCAAGTCCCATCAGGGCGGCGTTGGCCTTCTTGCTCTTTTCGCTCAGTTTCCATTCGAACACACCCCTCACGCGCGTACCCGCGCGCCGGGATAGCTCCAGCAGGCGCTCCGTCAGGCCGGGGTTCTCAAGCGGTTTAAACTTGAAGAATATCGGGAATATTAATACCGGCGCGAGATGGGCCAGCAATATGAAGAAGCCGATGAACCCCACGGCACACAGGATCCACCAACGCTGCGGCCAATAGCGTATGGCCGCGTAGAGAAATTCGACTCCCAGCGCGGCCAGCGTGCCCCCCAACGCAAGCCCCTTCAGGTGGTCTTTGACCCAGCCCGCGAATGTCAGGTTCGAAAGGCCGTAACGGTGCTCCAACCAGAAGCCGCCCAGGAAATCGAGAGGGAGCCCCGCGAGTTCGTTGATGATTCCGAAAATGCCCAGGTAGACCAGCACGGCGACCCACGGGCGCGTGCTGCAATGCAGCGCGAACGTGCGCAGAGTGATCGTCCACCCGGTAAGGAGCAGCGCAAGAAGCAGGGCAAGATCGACAAGGAAACCCGCGACACTCAGGATGCGGCCCGTGCGGTGGTAGCGCTTGACGCGTGCGGAGTCTTCCATAATCTTGCTCCAGAAGCCGCAGCCTGCGGTGGCCCTACGCGAAGGGAAACCGGCTCCGCCCCTAAGCCTGGGCAAATGCCGCCATCTCCGCGAGCAGCGCTTTCACTTGCTCGGGCGAGGGCGCCTCCGCATAAAGGCGCAAGATGTTCTCCGTGCCCGAGGCCCGCACCAGGAGCCAGGCGGAATTTCCAAAGCGCATCTTCGAGCCATCCAAATCTTCCACGGCGGTCACTTTGAGTCCCGCCACCTTCCGGAATTTCCCCTGCGCCACCTGCTTCACCAGGCGCTGGGCGGCGGAGAGTTCAACTTCCAGGTCAGTGCGGGCGTAGAAATGGGGGCCGAATTCCCGGCTCAAGTCCGCGACGAGTTCGCCGAGCGTCTTCCCCTTCTCCGCCATCACTTCCGCCAGCAGGAGCGAGTTCAAGAGGCCGTCGCGCTCCGGCAGATGTCCCTTGGTCGCGATGCCCCCGCTCTCCTCGCCGCCAATCAAAACGTCATGAGTGAGCATCAGCTCACAGATGTATTTGAATCCGATGGGCGTGACGTGCAACGGCAGGTGGTACTTGAGCGCAAGTTTGTCGATCATCTGGGTGGTGGAGAATGTCTTCACGACCTCACCGCGCAGTCCCAGGTCTTCCACCAGATGCTTAAGGAGGATGGAAAAGATCTTCTGCGAATCGATAAACGCCCCGCTGCGATCGATGGCGCCGATCCGGTCCGCGTCGCCATCCGTGGCAAAGCCCGCATCGTACCCACCCTCCGTCACGGCGCATCGCAAATCCGCCACGTGAGGCTCGATGGGCTCCGGATTCAGGCCGGGGAACAACGGGTTATGCTCGGGGTGGATTTCCCTGTAGGGAATCCCATATTCCGTGAACAAGCGCCCGATGCAGCCGCGCCCCGCCCCGTACATCGGGTCGATCACGAATTTCTGCCCGCCGGACCGGATGCGGTCCAGACGGACCAGGCTCTTCAGCCGCTCGAGATAGGGAGTGATCAGGTCAACGGTCTCGACCGCGGCGGCTTGGGACTTGCGGGAGCGGGTGCGAGCGCGGTCCAGCCGGCCGAGATGGGCCTCGATGCGATGGATAATGGCCGGATTTGCTGAGCCGCCGTAGGGCGCCTTAAACTTTACCCCATTCCAGCGGTAGGGATTGTGGCTGGCCGTGATCATGACCGCGCCGGCCGCTCGCCGCGCCACCACGGCGTAACTCACGGCGGGCGTCGGCGTGGGGGCCTCCGCCAACTCGACCCGTATCCCTGCCGCGGTCAGGACCTGGGCGGCGGCCCTGGCAAATTCCGCGGAGAGAAAGCGCGTGTCATAGCCGACCACCAGCCCGTGCGCCGGTTCACTTTCCGCGCGGACGTAGTGGGCGACCGCCCCAGCGACTCGGCGTACGTTGGCGAAGGTGTAGTCATCTGCGATTACCGCACGCCAACCATCCGTGCCGAACTTGATCTTATCCATATTGCAGGTTCGCCTCTCGGAACTGTTCTGGGAAAGTGAACTACAGGAGTTTGTGCAGGCCCGCCTTCTCCAGCGCCTGCACGGTCTTGCCCACTTCCTGCGAACGGGCGCGCGTCGAGACCAGCAGCGCATCATCGGTCTCTACAATGACCAGATCCTCGACCCCGACCGTCACGACAAAGCTCCGCTGGGCCACGATCATGTTGCCGCGTGAATCCAGGCACAAGCTGCGGCCCGGCCGGACGTTCATCTCGCCATCCTTCCGGGAAAGGTCGTAAACCACCGCCCAACTGCCCACATCATTCCAGCCGATGTCCGCGGCCACAGCGTGGATATCCGAAATCTTCTCCATCAGGGCATAGTCGATCGAAATCTTTTCGAGGCGCGGGAAGAGCCGGCGAAAACTCCGCGCCGACCGAACCCCGCCCGCCTCGGAAATCCGCGCCAGTTGTTGTGACATGTGCGGCTGCGCACGCTCGAGGTTCCCGAGCAGCGTGGAAGCCCGCCAGATGAACATGCCGCCGTTCCAAAGATAACGGCCGGAGGCAACATAGCGGCGCGCCGCAGCCAGTCGCGGCTTCTCGGTGAATTTCGTGACTTCGAAAATCTCCTGCCCGGCCAGGCGCGCGACGCGGGCGCCCAGGCGGACGTAGCCGAAACCCGTGTCAGGACGGGTCGGCCGCAAGCCAATCACCACGGAGCGCCCTGCGGTGGACGCCGTCTCGCAAGCGGCGCGGAGGACGCGACGGTACTCGGCGAGTTTGCTGATGACCTGGTCTGCCGGCAGCACCACCATCACTCCTTCCGGATCGCGACGCAGGATTTCGTGCGCAGCCACTCCCAGCGTGGGCGCCGTGTTGCGCGAGGCCGGCTCCGCCACGATCTGCGCGCGCGGGATCTGCGGCAGGCGGCGGCAGACCTCCCGCCAGATGAGTTCATTCGTGAAGACATAGATGCGTTCGGGAGGAATAAGGGAATGCAGCCGCGCGACCGTTTGTTCGAGGAGCGTCCCGCGGCCAAAGAGTTCCAGCAATTGCTTGGGATGCCGGCGGCGGCTGAGCGGCCAGAAGCGCGTCCCGCTGCCGCCTGCCATTACCACCGCGTATGCGTGAGCGAAAACCGAGGTTCGCGCCATGTGAGTTTCAGTCGAAAACGATCTGGCGGATGGTTGTGGCCGGAGTTCCTCGCCGCTGCAAGGGTTCGCAAAAATCCTTTTCGATGTCCGGCACGTAGAATTTCAAAAGCCGGGTGTCCAATCCGGGCACCAGGCGGTAGAGGCTCGCCCCGGGCGGAATCAGCCAGGTTTCGCCGGTGCGATAGGCCAGCCAGCCCAGCGCGTTTTCGATGCGTCCTTCACCCTCGACGACCGACAGAACTTCGACGCGATCGGGTGAAGCACAGAAGGAAGCCGTGCGGCGGATGCTCAACTCTTCGAGCGCGAAAAACCGGCTGGCCAGAACGAAACGGCGCAGGCCGTACTTCTCCCTGACTTCGAGGCGGGGCAGGTCGCAAAGCGGCGGCAACTCGGGACGAATGACGTCCAACCCCTTTTCGAGATGCAGCGGCCGCGGCCTGCCATCCAGCCCCAGACGGCCGAAATCGTCGAGCCGGTAGGTGAGGTCGGAGTTCTCCTCCACCTCAAAGAGCACCAGCCCCGGGCCCAAGGCGTGCACCATTCCCGGCGGTAGAAAGACGGCTTCGCCGCGCTGGGGCCGGAAGCGCTGCAGAAGGTCGCGAGAGGTTCCGGCCGCGAACGCCGGCAGCAATTGCTCCCGCTCGACGCCCGGTTTCAAACCCAGCAGAATAGCAGCCTCCCGGTCCGAACGCAGAAAATACCACATCTCGCACTTGCCGGCGTTGCCCGGGTCGTGCGTGGCCGCGTAAGCGTCATCCGGATGAACCTGCACCGAAAGCCAATCACTGGTGAAAATGTATTTCGCCAGAATGGGAAAACGCCGGCTGGGCCAGGAGGCGCCGTGCAGCTCAGGACCGTATTTCTCCGAAGCTTCGGCCAGGGTCATTCCCGCCGCGGGGCCATTCAGGAAGCGCGACTCGTCGTCGGTGATCCACACCTCGCCGATCAGTTGGTTCGAGTTTCCCTCGCGCCGGGGATCCTCGGGGGGAGGCGCCGCGAAGAGCGGAGCCAAATCCGGCTGTCCCCAGATTTTTGGTTTAAGGACATTGGAGAGTTGGAGTGGACCGGTGAACGTGGGCATGGCGCAGTCAGAACCTGGCGAAGAACGCCTCCATCCGCTTTAGCCCCTCCTCGATGTACGCCAGGGAAGTCGCGTAGGAGATCCGAATGTGCTCCTGAGTTCCGAAAGCCTGGCCGGGCACTACCACGACCTGTGCTTCCTCAAGCAGCCTTTCGGCAAGCCGTGTGGTGTTACCCAAGCCGTCCCGGCGGAGATAGGACGAAACGTTGGGGTAGGCATAGAACGCGCCTTGCGGGAGGGTGCACTGGATGCCGGGAATGGCCCGCAGGCCGGCCACGACGCGGTCGCGGCGGCCGCGATACTCAGCCCGCATGGCGCGCACGCAATCCTGCGGCGCCCGGAAAGCCTCCACTGCGGCTTTCTGTGCCAGCGAAGAGGGATTCGAGGTCGAGTGGCTCTGCAGCTTCAACATATTGGCGAGGAGCTGCGCATCGCCCAGCGCGAATCCCAATCGCCAGCCGGTCATGGCGTAGGTCTTCGACAGTGAGTCCGCCACCAGCAAGTGCGCGCGATCCCGCGAACTTCCCAGAGAAAACGGCTGGCCATCATATACAAAATGGCAATAGCATTCATCGGATAGCAAAAGCAGGTTATACCGCGCGGCCAGCGCCAGGAGTTTTCGCATCTCCTCGGGAGGGATCACCGCGCCCGAGGGATTGTTGGGCGAATTCAGCACGATCACCCGCGTCCGCGGCGTGATCAGCTTCTCAACCGCCTCCGCGCGCACGGCAAAGCCTTCGTCCTCGCGCGTTTGAAGCAGCACCGACTTGCCGCCTGCGTAATGGATGATGTCGAGATAGGAGACCCAATAGGGGGCGGGGAGAATGACCTCATCGCCCTCGTTCAGCGTGGCGAGCAGGGCTTCAAAAACGGCCTGCTTGCCGCCCATGGTCACCAGGCACTCGTCCGCCGCGTAGTTCGAGCCGAAATCCTGGGCGTGCCGCGCCACGATAGCTTCTTTGAGTTCGCGGATGCCGCCCGTGGGCGTGTACTTGGTGAAATTCGCTTCCAGGGCGCGGACCGCGGCCTGCTTGATGTGCTCGGGCGTGGGAAAGTCGGGTTCCCCCGCGCCGAAATCCACCAGCTTGGCGCCCGCGGCACGCAACTGGTCCGCCTTCTGCAGGACCGCGGTGGTGGGGGAAACGGAGATCCGCGAAATACGCTCCGAAAACTGCATCATGACTCCCAACTCAAGATTTGTTTTGGAAAACCTTCTGATGGAGCCGCTCTTCGACCAGTTTGGGGACCAAGTCCCTGACCGCGCCGCCATGCTGGAAGATCTCCCGCACCAGACGCGAGCTGACATAGGTGTTGGCCAAGGCCGGCATCAGGAAGACGGTCTCCAGCTCGGGCTCCAGCTTGCGATTCATCAGCGCCATTTGCAACTCGTACTCGTAATCCGTGAAAGCCCGGATCCCCCGCAGAATCACCTGGGCCTGCTTCTGCCGCGCGTAATCCACCAGCAATCCGTGGAAGGTATCGACCGAAACACTGGGAATGGAACGCGTCGCCTCCTGGAGCATTTCCACCCGCTCGGCAACCGTGAAAAGCGGATCCTTTTCAAGGTTCGTCAATACCGCCACGATCAGCCGGTCGAAAAGAAGGCTGCCCCGCTGGATCAGGTCGAGGTGACCATTGGTGATGGGGTCGAAAGATCCGGGATAGATTGCCAGTATCTCAGCCATGGAGGTTACGAAAGACAGTGCCCGGCCCGCACCCGCGCTTCCTGGTTATTTTAGCGTCGATGCGCGAAAGTTGTAAACGGGATTCTGGGTATTGGTGCTGGTGTCATTTGGAATGGGATCCCTTTCGAAACACTGGTCATTCCCGCGAAAGCGGGAATCCAGTCCGGCGGCGGCGCATTTCCAATGGCTTGCGGAGTAGATTCCCGCTTTCGCGGGAATGACTGCACCTGGTAGCGCCAGAGTCTCGCAGACGACACCAGCACCCTGGATATCGTCCGGACGCTCTTGCTCGAACCGCTAGAACCCGATGTGCAGCGCGATGGCCAGCGCCAATCCACCCGCAAAGCTGCTGCCGGCGAAATTCACGATGCCATTGGTGACGAGGCCGCGGCGCTCAAGCGTGGCGCCCAGCACGCTGTCGAGCAGGTTCCCGGCCACGGCGCCCGAAAGCGCCAGGGCGGCGCCACCCCTCCCGCACAGGCCCATGCCGTATCCGAGCGCCACAATGAGAGCGGACGCCAGCAAGCCCGCCATGCTGCCCCCCACGGACACACCGCCATCTTGCCCCGCGGGGACCGGCCGGAAGGTGGTGATCAAATAGGCGCGAGGGGAAATCCATTGGCCAATCTCGCTCGAAACCGTGTCGCCCGCGGCTTCCGCGAACGCCGCGATCAAGGCGATCAGGAACGCGCCCTCGTGATGCGTGGTGATGACCAGGATGGAAAAGAAGGCCCCGGCCAGTGAGTTCGCCAGGGCCTCGCGCCAACTCCTGGCCCCACCGCGCTTTTCCGCCACGCCGCGTGCCGCCTTGCGTGCGTATCCGAGCCGCGTCGCGGCGGAGCCCATCAGAAAAAAGGTGAACATCAGGAGAAAGCTTTTGTAGCCATAGCCGAGATAAACTGCCACGCCCAGCAGGAAGCCACTGAGGGCGCCCGAGGGCGTGACCAGCTTCAGGCCCCACGCCAACCCTGCCAGCGCCAGGCTGATCGCCACGGCCAGCAAGATGCGGCGCCCGAGGTACGGCAGGTTGCTGTCCAGCGCGCTGCGCTCGACGAAGCAAACGCAAAACATAAAGGCGCCGGCTACCAGGGGAACGGTCGCGTTGTCATCCAGGCGAATCGGGGCGGACTCAACCAGCGCACCCACCAGCGCGGTGGCGGCGCAAACCCGCAGCGCGAAGTCCGGCGCCAGAGTGGGCGCCGTCCAACGGGTCAGGACGTACGCGCCCGCCGTGCCGGCCACGAGGAATGCCAGAAAACCCGACCAGGTCTTTTCCCGATTCCAGGGAAGCGTGGGGCCGCGCCACGCGCTGCCCGCGACGCCCGCCAAACCATCGCCCAGCGCCAGGATGGCCCACGTAGCGCCCACCACATACATCGCGTGGCGGTAGAGGAGAATCAGCACCAGCACTGAAATGGGATAGATTACGATGCCGGTCCAGACGCCGGCCGGGGGAGCGGCCGCGGTGCTTTTGCGCAGGTCCACGTCGAGACGGGGCAGAACAACCAGGTTGAAAAGCAGCGCCAGGAGGGCGCAGCCCGCCGCCTGCGTCCAGGTGAGATACGGCAGCAGGAACGCGAAGCTCAGCATCGACATGTGCACGATCTTGCGCGTGGAAAACAGCGGCGCGCGCAGCAGCGTTTCAGAGCCGGGAAGTTCAGGCATGCTGATCAACCAGAGACTATTTCATCGAATCGGGGCGCGGCAGCCAACGCCCGCCCTCCGCCTCAGAGTGGGATGCCGGGCGGCGTTCTCTCCTGGAGCGTTTTCCGCAGGCCCTCCTCCAGAGGCGTCACCCTGTAACCGAGTTCGCGAATAGCCTTGGCGCTCGCATAAACCCAGTCGTGTTTGAAGATTTCCACAACGCCGGGCGTGAGCTGGGGAGTATGACCGAACATCCGGGCGCGCGCCAGTTCGACGCCGCCCAGAATTTTCCCCGCCACGAAAGGGATATGGCGGACCGGCATCCGCACTTCGGTGGATTCAGCCAGCACCTGAAAGAAATCGTGGAGCGAGCGATTATCCCCTCCCAGCAGGTATCCTTCCCCGGGCCTTCCCTTTTCCAGCGCCGCCAGATGCGCGCTTACCACGTCGGCGTTGAAGGCAAAACTCCAGCGCTGGTGGCCGGAACCCAACACTCCGGGGAACTTCCCGGCGAGGTACTGGTCGATCATCCCACCCACGAGGTTGCCCTCGGTCTTCGGCCCGGGGCCGTAAATGACGCCGGGAAGCAACACGATGACCGGACACTGGCCGTGACCTTCGCGGCGTAACCAGGCGAGTGCCTGCGCCTTGGTTTCCTCATATTCGTTCGCGAAGGGGCCGGCGTGGCGCAGCCGTTCGTCGGCATTCACATCCGCCGACGGTCCCAGGGCCATGAACGAGGAAGTATAAACCACCCGCCGGACGCCCGCTTCGGCGGCCGCATGCACGAGATTCTGCAAGCCCTCGACATTGACGCGCCAGTAATCGCGACGGTCGCGAACCCACGCCTTGACTAATGCGGCAGTGTGAATCACCGCCTCCACGCCCTCGAGGGCAGCGCGCAGCGCCTCGCGGTCGCGCAAATCACCCCGGGCCACCTCGCACGAAGAGCGCCCGGGGTCAAAGGGCAAGCGGCTGGCCTCACGCACCAGGACGCGGAAAGGCTCGCGGCGGGTAATGAGTTCGCGCGCGATTTGAGAGCCGAGATAACCGGTAGCGCCCGTCAGTAAAAGCATGGCTTCACTGCATTATTGTGTCATCGGGTCATTCGAAGCAAACCATAACTTGAAATTGAACCGCGTCTCGAATGGCAAAAAACAACCTTGGCAAATGTGAGAGTCCCTCAACGTACCAGGCGGAGCAAATAGGCCCCGGCGAGGCCCAGGTGGCCAACCATCATCATCCAGTACATATGATGCCAGGCAGGGTGGTTCTCGCCCTCGGTGACCAGCCGGTGCGGGTCCTTATTAATCAGATAGGCAACATACGAGCCCCAGGCCAGCATGACGACGCTCAGCACCAGGATCGCCACCTGGTCGCCGCTCAGGATGTGGAGGCCGAGCCCCAGGGGCCACAGTAGCCAGGGGACGAGGAACGCGGGGCTGATGGCGCGCGCACTCCAGGTGGCGCCGTACTTGACCGGCAGGGTCATGCAGCCCGCCGCCCGGTCGCCCTCGATATCCGAAAAATCCTTGGTGGTGGTCGCGCCCAGGAGGAAAACAAAATAGACGAAACCGATATACCAGGGCTCAATCGAGTGGAGTACCGTCGCTACCGCCGCCCATCCCGCCACCTTCAACAGCCAGCCGCGTACGAGCGCAATGATCAGGTTCGAGCCCAGGGGATGCCGCTTCAGCCGAACAGGAGGTGCGGAATAAGCCACCGTAGCAAGCGCGGCAATTACATAAATTGCGAAGGTTTCGCGATTCACTGCCGTAACCATCCCGAGCGCGAGCGCATAATTCACGGCTGTGAAAACCCAGGCTTGGCGCAAAGTCATCTGTCCAGAAGGCAGCGGCCGATGGGGCTTGTTGATGCGGTCGTTGGTGAGGTCGCAGATCTGGTTCAACCCGTTCGAGGCAGCGTTCAGCACCCCCGCGGCAAGTACCGCCAGCAGGACGCGAGCGGGATCAAACCTCGCTTGCGTCGCCCCGTAGCCGAGGAGGGTTCCGGAAAAGATCCCGATCATGGGAGGAACCAACGTGAAGGGACGCGCGAACGTCCAATAGATGCGCAGGGAATTCATCCGGGCGCTATTTTCAATCTTCCCCGGACGGGTGACAAGGGGAAAAGAATTAACCAGGCCGCGCCTGTGAGGGACCAGCAAGTTTGCTCTGCGGAAGGGCGGGGTCTGACCACACACCCTGACAGCGCCCCGCCGCTGCGCCATGCTGAAAGCTCCTTGACCGTCCTGCCCATCTCCGTTGCCTGCCGTGGTTGATTGCAATCGTCGAGTGGAAAGCTACGTTCAATCAGAGTACGATTGACGGTGTCTAACCGCTTGCGGCGCTACAGAGCTCGTCCCGTCGGCTCCCCCGTACAGGGCAGGCTCCGCGCGCCGCTACACCCATACATAGTTTCGCTGCCGTCAATAGGAATCACCCATGAAGCTCTTCAACCACGGTGTCCCGGCAAACCGCGACCGCCGCAAGCACCGCATGAAGATCCTCGCCACCCTTGTGGCAGCGGCGTGGTGCAGCGCCTGCGGCGGCCCGGCCCCATCCGGCGGAGGTTCGGGCGGCGGCGCTCGGATCGCGCTGAGCCTCTCGGCCAGCACGGCCATAGCTCCGCAGGACGGAACTCCCGCGGTCATCAACGCCACCATCGCGCGCTCGGGCGGAGACGCAAGCCCGGTATCTCTCGCTGTCAGTGGCTTGCCGAGCGGCGCCAGTGCGAGCTTCACCCAGCCCGGAACGGGCACGAGCGGAAGTGTTTCACTTACGGCCGGCACGGGAGTGGCAGCGGGCAACTACAATCTCACCTTGACCGCAAGCGACGGCTCCGTATCATCAGCCGCGAGCCTGGCACTCACGGTGGCGATTGTGGCGGTGGTGGGGAGCGCTCCCGATCCGACGCTAGGCCTGAACGGCAAGCTCGCCCAGTTCATGGCGACCTCGTTCCAGCCGGCGTCCTGGGACTACACCTTCTTTCAGCAGCACCCGGACACGACACCCCTCAACGATCTTGGATCGCACCACATCCGCTTGCAGGACCTAGCCGTGCCGATGAAGGCGAGCTCCAGCCCGCCTCAGGCGAGCGATTGGGACTTTACGGAACTCGATGCCGTCGTACAACCGGTGCTGGGGGTCACCGACCACAGCCCCGAATACCAGATCGCGGTGGCGCCGAATCTGACCGGAATGCTGAATGCGAACGGCCAGCTTATTGTGAACCCGGCCAACCTGGCTACGTTTGCGGCCTATTGCGCCAACCTGGTGCGGTACTACAACACGGGCGGGTTTGACTGGGGTGGAAAGCATTTTCAGTCGGCCAGCAGCCATCCCATCATCTGGTGGGGTATCTTCAACGAGTACAACATCAATGGGCTCACGCCCAGCGAGTACGTCGAGCTTTACAACACGGTCGTGCCGGCGATGCTGGCAGCGGATCCAAGGCTCCAGTTCTCAGCGCTGGAGCTGTCCGATTTCGACTACCAGGAGGGCGACCCTCGCAACAACTTGCCGACCTTTGTGGCCCCGGCGGGCAGCGGCGGCGTCAGTGCACCGGTGAACGTCGCCTCCACTCATTTCTACTCGTCGTGCAACCAGACTGACAGTGACGTTCAGATCTTCAGCACGGTGGCCGGTTTTGTCCAGGATGTGGAGTACTTCTACCAAGAGCTGCGGTTGCGGCCGGACCTGGCGGGCGTGCCGGTCTGGGTGACGGAGAACAACGTCAACGCGGACTATTCCGACGCCAACGGCAACAGCACGTGCAACCCCGGACAAAAGTTCGTGACCGACCAGCGCGGCACCAGCGCCTTTTTCGCGGCTTGGCGGCCCTACGTGTTTTCGCAGCTCGGCAAGGCCGGCAATCAGGCGCTGTACCACTGGGACTACGACGCCGACGCGCAGTACGGCGAGGTGGACTTCGGCACGGGCGCGAAGTACCTTAGCTACTGGGTGGACTACTGGCTGGGAGCAATGTTTCCACCCGCGCCGGCCCCAGATATCCTGCAACTGAGCGCCACCGAGACCACCACGGTGGAGGTCCTGGCCACCAAGAACAGCGACGGATCGGTCGTGATCATGGTGGCGGACCATGCGGTGCACACCCCCGCCGACAACAATGGCCTGGGTGATCCACGCACCGTCATTGTGGATGTTTCGGCGCTCGGCAAGTTTTCTTCGGCGGAGCAGTTGACCCTGGATGCGAAGACCGATGCCACCCACGGCCCCGGGATGCCCGTGAGCGCCGCCGTTGCGCCCCAGATCACCGTCAGCCTCGGCGGATATGGTGTTACTTTTCTCGTTTTGAAGCCTTGAGCGGGTAGATTGCTCGGGCGTGAACGAGTATTCCGGCATGAATGCGGCGCAACCCATGCGCCGCTGCGGGTCAACAATTGCCAGTTAGCCCTTGGATTCGAAAGCGCGAATCTGAGGAAGAACCGCTGACCTCACAGACGGAGGCTTGCGCTACGCTTGCGGTGCCTTCCCTCTTGTCTTTCCCCTGCTCCAGGTGTATACAGGCGTGGACTTCATCCCTTCGTTATAAGTCACGGGTTCGCACACATCGCCACGAGGGCGATGTATGCGCCACCCGCGCTGCCCGCTTAGCAAGGGTTCAAACCATCCCATGGTTACTTCTTTCTCTTTTTCCTTTTCTTCTTCGGCCTGCTGGCGGCACGACGTTTGTTCTTCTGTGCCTTCGCCCGCCTCTGCTGCTCTCTTGCTCGGAGCATGGTGAGTTCAGTCCAGTCCTTGTCCGTGAGTCTCTTTTGTGATTGTGCAGCCATCCTGGTTTTTATCTCGATATCCAACCTGGACTTGAGATCAGAGATTTGCTGTTTCTCATAGTTCTCCAATACGAACGGTACATCTAAATCAGCTGCTTCTTGGAAATCGTGAACGGCTGGTTCCCCGTATAGGTCTGCAATCAGTTCTCTGTGTTTCTGCGTGACCTCTGCCAGCCTGTCTTTAGAGGCGTCAATGCAGGGGGCAAATACGTTGGAGAGTGTTTTTGCTTATTCCGATGAAGGTGGTCGGTGATTCCGATTTGATCCCAGTCACTGGTTCCGAAGTGAAGCCGATCATTTTCGGAGCGAAGCGACGCTGGCATTCTTATTGTGCTTGAAGTGATCAGGATCGGTCAACTGGAATTGGGTTTTCTCTTCATCTTTTTTGTCTCCTTCCTTCAAGATTAAGCCCGCCGCCGGCGCGGTGGAAATGTGGGAATCCGGCTGCCCTTTGCCGGATTTCCAAGCCCGGTGGAAAGGGTGGGAAACTCGTTCTGGGAGTTTTCCACGCTTTCCACGGGGCGGCATTTCCACGGCGCCCACTCGGGGTGTTCGGAGCGCAGCGACGTTGTTCACTCCTTGCCACCGCGCTTTTTGCGCATCGACTCGCCGCGCATCTCGATGCGGTGAGCATTGTGCACCAGCCGGTCGAGAATGCTGTCAGCCAGGGTCGGATCCCCGATCTGCTCATGCCAGTTGGCGACCGGCAATTGGCTGGTCAAGATCATCGAGCGCCGCTGGTAGCGGTCTTCACAGATTTCCAGGAAGTCCCGACGCTCGGTATCGGCCAGGGGCGCCATGGCCCAGTCGTCGACCACCAGTACTTCCAGACGAGCCAATCGGGCGAGCAACGAGCGCAGACTGCCGTCGGCGCGGGCCAGACCCAGGTCGCGAAACAGTTGGGGGGCCCGCGTGTAGAAGGCCGTAAAGCCGTCCCGGCAGGCCTTCTCGGCCAGAGCGCAAGCCAGGAAGCTCTTCCCGATCCCCGTTGGGCCGAGCAGAAAAATGTTCTGATGCTCCCGCACCCAAGCCGAATCCTGGATGAGCGACCGTACTAAGGCGCGGTCCAGACCGCGCGGGGAGCGGAAGTCTAGGTCTTCCACCGAGGCCTGATGCCGTAGTTTGGCCTGGCGCAGGCGGTGCTCCAAGGCCCGGTTCTGTCGCCAGTTCCACTGCTGGTCGACCAGCAATGCGAAGCGTTCCTCGAAGCTCAACTCGGTGATTCCGGTCTGCTCGGACTGAGCGCGAAAGGCCTCTGCCATACCGTGCAAGCGCAAGCCGTGCAACTTCTCCAGGGTCTGCTGATTCAACATACGTTCTCCTTTCTCCGGATGGAGTTACAGCAACCTCGGGGTATCCGAGGAATCGAAATAGGCCGCGCCCCGCAAGTTGTCGTGTTCGAGCGGGGGGCGGGGCGCCGGCGCCTCCAACGGTTGACGGTCAAGTCCGCGTTCCAGCATCGACTTGACACTCTGGTAGGAACAAGCGCCGGTGGCGAGGGCCCGTGCCGCCGCTGCTTCCACCCGCTCGGTGGAATAGCGCTGGCCCAGCCGTAGAATCCCCAGGCAGGACCGGTAGCCCATTTCGGGGTGCGGTTTACTTTCCAGAATGACTTTGAACAACTGCGCCGTGGACGGTCCCACCGACTGCGCCCAATGCAGCAGACGTGAGGGTGGCCAAGCCAGGTGCTGCTGGTGGCTCTTGGGACGATGCTCGTTGACGGTAGTGGCTTTATAGGGCAGGTGGCTACGGACGTGCGAAGCCACGCGCTCGCCGCGGTGAAAGATCTCTACCGTGCTCAGCGTCGAGCGGATCTCCACCACCTGCCCAGTCAGCACGTAGGGCACGCTGTAGTAGTGGCGGTCGATCTCGACGTGATAGTCGATATTGACGCGCGCTGTCGCCCACTGCTGCAGCTCAAAGCGTTCTCGCGGTAACGGTCCCAGCGCCGGCCGGTCCAACTCCTGAAAGAGGCTGGCACGGCAGCCCGGCCGCTTGCGAAACGGCCGTTGGTTGAGTTTATCCAGCAACTCCCGGATCGCCTGATTGAGTTCGGCCAGGCTGAAGAACTTCCGGTGCCGCAGCGCCGCCACGATCCAACGCTGGACGATCTGCACCCCGGTTTCGACCTTCGCTTTATCGCGGGGCTTGTAAGGCCGAGTCGGTAGCACGCCCACCCCGTAGTGCATGGCCAGTTCGTGATAAGTGCGGTTCAGATCGGGCTCGTAGCGGCAGGCCCTATTCACACCGGTGCGGGTATTATCCGGAATGACCAGCTTGGGAACGCCGCCGAGAAATTCGAAGGCACGGATGTGGGAACCGATCCAGTGCTCCAGTTCCTGACTCTCGGTGGCTTCGGCATAAGTGTAGTTGCTGGCCCCCAGGACAGCGACGAAGACCGCGGCCTGCCGCTCCGGCCCGCCTTGAGGATCATGGATGGGAATCGTCGCCCCGGCGTAATCGACGAAGAGCTTCTCTCCCGCCGTATGCTCCTGGCGCAGCACCACATCCAACTGCTGTCGCCAGCGTTGGTAGAGTTCACAGAAGCGGCTGTAAGCGTAGCCGTCCGAGTGGGCCTGTCGATATTCTTCCCAGGCGAGTTGCAGCGTCAGGTGAGGATGGCGTTGGAGTTCTTCGTGGAGTTGGGCAAAATCGGGCTGGGGCTGGCGGGTCTCGTGGGCGCGCCGCGGGGTTCCTCCAAATAAGGCGGCTTCCAGTTGGCGATCATCCCAGCCTTCCGGCAGCGGCCAACTGACCCCTGCCTCCTGGGAGCGCTTCAGGTACCCAGAAACCGTGCCCTGCGCGATCGAGCAACTGCGGGCGATCTGGCGCTGCCCCAGTCCCAGTTCGTAGCGTAGTCGCAGTACTTCCTTGAGCTTTCGCATGGACAACCTTTTCATTGGCAATGTGGTCCCTCCACCTTCCAGTGGAACCTCATTGCCGAAGATGTTGTCCAGCGTCCTTCGCCATGCCCCTTACTGCCCGGCCTGGAGCCCTGTGAAAATCGTTCCGAAATGATCCCGATCATCGTTCCGACAACCCGCTAAAACTGACCGACTTAAAATCGGAATCGATGATCAGCTTCATCCCGGAATCGTGATCAGATCAATTTCGGAATCTTGATCGGGATAACTTCGGAATCGCTATCACCTTGCCCCGGAATCCCCAGTTTTTCGGTCAACTAACGACAAGTTCCGCTCAGCCAGTTCGCATAGCAAACTGCTTGTAAGACCTTCTAACTCTTCCGGAGAGCAAGGCTGGAGTGTTGCAACCCATTGGATTGCCGATTGTGGCCGCATTGTAATTGCGAAGCTAGGTTTTGCTATTTCATCAAGCACACGGCTGTGAGAGAGGAAGTAGGCGTTAGAAACCTGCTGATGATTCCACCTGAGAATTCTTTCCCGAAGCCAACGTATGATCAACAAGGCTTCGGCTTCGGCTCGAGCCTGTCTTTCGTGCTTGTAGGTACCTCTGAGCTTCCGTTCCTCAGTTATTTGTTCTTCTTCCATGTCTCGCTCTGCGAATAGGCTGTCGGTAAACCCATCCCAGTCTCTAAACGATTTAACAGCCAAACCCTCCTTCTCCAGAACGCGCTGAATGTCTGCCCTCGTGATATGCCCCTTAGATTGTCTAGTTCCTAAAGTTGACCCAAGGTATTCAAAGAAATCCACCAGCTTCCCCCTGTCAACTTCCTCGAGAAATCCTTCAAGAAAAGCGTTCATCCATTCCCCGGCTCGACCGGTTGCAACCTCCAGAGTCTTCTGGCTTGTCCTTCCATTACCGCCTACGGTGTCGGCAGCCCAATTGATGTGTTCAACGACCTCTTCCACAAAAAGGTCTGTCGTTGCGGTTTGACAACCGATGGTTTTCAACCGGCCAAGCAGCATCCTTGCTGATTTGTAACCCTTGCTCGACCTTGCCAAGAACTGTATCAGGGTACTGGAGTCAACAAGAAAGGATGTTTCAGATAGCTCCTTTGCCCTGACTTGTAGTGTTGGCGGGTCGTAACCAAGGAGATGCACACCGAACTGTGCTTGTAAGGCCATCCCGATATACTGAGATTCGGTTTCAGTCGGAGCCGCAAATACTGACTGGACTAGCGTGGAAAGCGCAATAGCTTCATCGGGGCCTTCCAACTGCTCCATATACTTGGGGAGGGTCTGGAGAAGTGCTACCATGTGGTACGAACGGAGGAGAGGAGAGATGACGAATTGAGCCATGGCGACGCCAAGCGAACGACGACTTACACAATCCTTTATGAAGGTTTCAGCCGCTTTGGCAACGCGCGCAGCCGATTCAGGTCGATCGTGGAGAATTAGTGCAGCTCGTGATTTCAGGGAGGTCACAAACTGCGCCGAGTACAGTTCAGCTTTCGAAGAATGGTCCTCGACAGCTTCATGACCCTTTTGTGTCAGCTTCAGGGTATCGTCCCCCGAGGGGTGGACCAACCCGCTTTCAGTCAGTTCATCCAGAACTTGCTGAACCTCTAGGGAGACTTCGTTGGGGGAGCGGGGATCAAGCTTCATTACTTTGGTGCGATCATTTAGGTCGGCAACGATTTCTTCCTTAGTACAATCAACCTTGTACTCCAATGAAGATAGAATCCTCGCTCGCAAAAGGGTACCAATAATATCCTCAGATACTTTTGCGCCCCCCTTCATGCAAAGCTCGTTATAAATGAGCAAACCTGTCGTTTCAGGGTCATAGGAAGGGCACGGTTGTTCCGCGCGACCGAACTTGAGACTCCGTCTCAGAATCAGGGCACCGTAAACACCTAGTAGCTCCAGTAGCTGTCTATGTGAACCATTCTCGATATTGTAGGGAATGACGTCCACATTATATCTTTCCAGCAACTCTCTACGTTCGTCCGAATGTTCCGTACCAAACAGTCCACCCAAGAAGGCGAAAATTGGCCTGGCGGGGTTCGCCATTTTCCCTACCCTTTTGAGCAGTCGCATGACTTCTGGGTCATTAAACCCAAAACCCAGGAAAACGACACGTCGTTGCGTTAGTAATGCTCTTAGTTGCAGGAGGACAGGTGTCTCCTCGAGGTAAAAATCGTCATAATCCTCCTCGCTAAGCACTAATTTTGATTTCTCCTCTGGCAGCTCAACCGAGCCATGGATGTGCCAAACAATCCCGGAGACATCACCAGAAACCTTCTTGCTTTCTTGGCCAGTATTCCCGACTGGAACCCAAGGTTCTTTGATGAACCTCAGAAGTGCCATTTCCAAAAGAGTGTCGTAATTGCTCGTTATGTAGCCGGCAAAAGGCCAATCGACAATTGCTCTATGTATCTCACTCGCGTGAGCGTGTCGTGCAAGCTCATCCCGAACCAGCTGAACAAGTATTTCTCGACCAACAAAGTGCTGGATTCGGGAGAAACACTTCGGGTACAGAGCCTTTTCAAAAGCAGATTTGAACAATGGGTCTTCTTGGGTTTCTGTCTGTTTATTTAAGGGGATCTTTTCTACTACACGTTTGACGAGATTTACCCACGTTGGGCACCCCGCGTCAGTTGATGCACCTGAGCCAACGAACGCCCAAGCCCTACCGCTATTGACCACATCAAACAGTTCCGTCCGCAGCATGTGAAGCCCTCCACGCTGGTTGGCGCAAACCTGCCGTGGTTCGGCACGTGTGCGGTACGACCAGCCTTGGCCAGGCACTAATTCGTAGTTCTTAGGACAGCATTAGCTGTGACCTTTATAGACCTGATTGAGTGACAAATCAAGGGGCAGGAAGAGCAGGTGCCAGGTGCCAGGTTTCAGGTGACAGGGAACAGGGAAAGCGAGTCGAGGGTCGGAAGGGCTGGGGGCTGGAATTGCGCGACCCCCTCACCCGGCCCCGCCCTGCGGGTCCACCCTCTCCCTCAAAGGGGCGAGGGCTGGCTCGCGCAGAGCGCGAGCTCTGCATTGCAATACCGTAATTTCTTGTTTTCTTGGCAAGGGTTTTTGAACATACGGCTTTTCACTTTTGCCTTTTGCCTTTTGATTTTCTTTTGTGGCTCCTCCGCACTGCACACCCGACTTTGAGTTTTGCGCTTTGTGTTTTGACTTTCATTTGCGGCTCCGCCGCGCCGACAAGACCACGGCGCGGTGGAAAAACCGCCCCGATAAATCGGAGCGCTACAACCGCCAAGATGCCCGATAACTTGCGGCATAGCTCCACCTTGCACCCTGGAATGGTGAGATTCTGCGGGATGTCAGAATTTCTTGCCTACGGGTAGGCACCAAATTGAGGCCCCCCCTTTACAAGCCCCTCGCGATTGTGCCTACCATAGAGGTGTGGGCCTACGCGCGGCGCTGCAATCCGGCGACTGGTCGGCGCTCATCCCGACACAGATCATCGGGACAGGTAGAGCACCGCTACAACCAGGCCGCCGCCAGGGCTGACCGCACCTAACACGGGAGAGGTTTCCATGTCCCTGGTAGAAAAACTGAAAATATCCGAACACGCCTTGGCGGCTCAGCCCCGAAGGGGCGGCCCATCACAGCCCTGGGCAACGCCCAGGGTGCAAGGAACGGCATTGTGGGCATCCAGCCCTGAAGGGGCGCGCTACGATTTTCACCTTCCCGGTCCCTGCCGGTTGGCCTGCCCCTTCAGGGCTGGCGCCGCGAGATGGGTGTGCCTCCTGACCCAGGCCGATGGCCTGGGCTGGGATAGCCCGCCCCTTCGGGGCTCCACTGCTAGTCTGGCCGGTTACCAACCTGCTGATGAGGATTCAACGCCGCCAACGTAAGATGGAAGCTTTAGAAAATACCGCGGTTTTCCATGATGTACTAGAAACAAAACGGGTTAGCAATGGATAGCGAAAATCTTGTAAAAATCTATATACCTGAAATTAAAAGAGCTAGTTCATTCTTTGGTGGCCAAGGTCACGAAAAAAGGGGGCCCCAAAATGCGGGTAAGTTCCATTATGTTGTTGAAAACAAATGGTGAAAAAATGTCAGTTTCCAGGCTTTCCATGATGTTGTTGAAACAAATAGAGTTATAGTCTTCTTTCCATGATGTTGATGAAAAGAAAGGGAGTTATTTAAAATAGAAGTGACAAGTGACGAGTGGCGAGTGACAAGAAAAGGCAAAACCCAAGGGCGGAAAGGCGTGCAGGGCGAGATCCTTCGCAAGGCTCAGGATGACAGCGCAGCGGGCGGGGACGACGGCCAATCCCCAGCGTGACACACTGCAAAAGCAGTGACGAGTGAGCAGTGAAGAGTGACAAGAAAGCGGCAATGCCCAAGGGCGGAAAGGCGTGCAGGGCGAGATCCTTCGCAAGGCTCAGGATGACAGCGCAGCGGGCGGGGAAGACGGCCAAACCTCGGTGTGACACACTATCCCGTATCGGTTATCGGTGGTTTGGACACGATGGATGAAGGAAGCTGCATGGAAGAGATGCCCGGCGACGATCAGCACGCCCCCTCACCCCCGGCGCTCGGGGCCCCCTCCTCGCTCCGCTCGCCACCCTCTCCCGCCACGGCGGGTCTGCGGGCCCTCGGCGAGGGCTGAGGGAGCTTCCAGAGACACAGACCCACGGCTAGGTGGAATAGCAGGCGGCCAGTGCGAGAAAAAGCCGGGGCTTGCTCCGGTGAGCGCTGCTCGGGGAAGCTGTCCGGTGGCAGCATGGTGCCGTGGGGGCGCCGGTTGGGGCGTCGAGAGGCGACAGGAAGGATGCTGGGAGGTCCACGCCAATCTTAACGCGAGGGCTTCAGTGCCCCTGGGGTGGGGGCAGGGTCAGAAAATGAAACGTCTTGATGATTTTGCCAAAGACCGCCTGCTGGAACTGGAAAGTCTCCGCGGAGGTGAGTCCGATGATTCCGAATACCATGTTGCGCTGCACGACGTGGACCGCCACACCGTGCCACTCGGCGCCGTCCATGACTCCCGTGAAGGTTCGCCGGATGGCCGGCAGGCCATCACACTGGACAGGCTCCTCCGAAAGCTTCCGGTACTCCTGGTAGGTCTGCCGGAGCTTGGACTCAACCAAGTCACTGGTCAGGTTGGGAGGTCCACTCCACACCTGGCGGTCAACGAACAACAGAGTCTGCTCGTCCTCCGCCCCCATGGCCATGATGCCGGAACCGGTCTCTTTGGGTACGCCTTCGTAGATCTTCCAGTCTGGCGGTTTGAACATGGAGAATTGGAACGTGTCGTTGACGTAATTGCCGCCCTCGACGTGTTCCTGAAGGTGCGCGGGCAAGGGCTCGTCGAGCGGGCGACTCACAGGCGGCGGGGCGGGCGGGGCAGGTTGCCCCGGAGCCTTTTCTGCAGCCGCACGCGCAGCCGGCAAGGGAGGAGCAATTTGTGGCGCGGGAGCGACGGGCGCGGGTTTCTCCGTTTCCGGCTTCATCCCGAACGGCTGAGGCGCCGGAGTCTTTTCTGAAGCCGCACGCGCAGCCGGTAAGGGAGGAGCAACTTGTGGCGGGGGAGCGGCGGGCGCGGATTTCTCCGCATCCGGCTTCGCCGCGGGTGGCTGCGGCGCCGGAACTTTCTCCGGCGCGGCAAGAACCGGAGCGGGCTTCTCCGCGCCCGGTTTCAAGGCGGAGGGCTTCTGGGCGCCGGCCTTCGCGGAGGCCTCGTCGGACTTCGTCATCTGAATCGACGCCACCTTGTCTTTGCGCACCAAGGCGAGGCCGTAGTCGGTCTCGACTCGGAACATGTTGCTCTCGTAGCCGACGATCGTTCCGACGATCTTCTGGCCGTCTTTCAGGATGATCTCTTCGGCGGTCGCGGGCCCTGCCCAGCCTACGAGAGCCGCCATCGCCAACAGCCGCAGCGTTCGGTGCGCTTGTTTCATGGGGTTTCCCCGACCCTAGTATTTTCGCAGAACGCCCACGACGCGCCCCTGGATCTTCACGTCGCGTGCGGATACCACGATGGGCTCCATTTCCGCATTGGCGGGTTGCAGCCGCACCGTACCATTGGTCTCACGGAAGAAGCGCTTGAGCGTGGCGTCGGTGCCTTCAATGAGGGCCACCACAATGTCGCCGTTGTCAGCCGTTTGCGCGCCTTCCACCAGGATGTAGTCGCCGTTGCAGATGTGGTCATCGACCATGGAGTCGCCCTTGACGCGCAGGACAAACAGGTTCCCGCGGCCGCGCGTGAAGTCGCCGAAGGAAAAGGTCTCGGCGTGGGGGATGGCCTCTACCGGCTGGCCCGCCGCGATGCGGCCGAGTAGGGGAAACTCCATGTTGCCGAGCACCAAGGCGGGAGTGGGAACGGGAGACAGCGCGCTCAGCCGGTGGCCGTCGCCCTCGTCGGCAGCCGACTTGCGCCGCCCAAAAGGCTGGACGGCCGTCTTGGCAAAAGGCACGGAAGCGGGAACCGCGACCACTTCCACCGAGCGGCTCTGGTTGTAGCCGCGCCGGATGAAGCCCTTCTTCTCCAGCGTCTGCAGGTGCTTGTGCACCGTCGCGAGCGATGACAGGCCCAGCCCTGCACCAATCTCCTCAAAGCTCGGTGAGTAGCCGTGGCCACTTATGAAGGTGATTAGGAAATCAAAAACCTGCTTTTGCCGGCGTGTCAGTGCCATGTATCGAACCTCGGGTGCCGCGAAAGCCGCGGCGATTCGCGTTCCACGCCCCGGCCCAACTCACGTGGTGCCATTATAGGCGAATAAAAGGCGAATAGGCAAGCGAAAACTCAAACGCCAAGCTTGGAGCAGCTTTGCCTCCATGTTCTCTAACAGGCTTCTGAAAAAGGGCATCTGTCATGCTGAGCGCAGCGATGTCATGCTGAGTCCGCCGCGCCGGAGGAAGCATCTCGCGTTGGTTAGGCCCTTTCACGCAAAAACCCAGTGCCAGATCCTGGCGACCCAGGTGGATTCCCGCTTGCGCGGGAATGACAGCGCTGGACGCGCGAAATAGTGCCCGAACATCGGTGGATTCCCGCTTGCGCGGGAATGACGGCACGGGCGGAACGGGGCGGCCCTTTTCATCGTCACCCCCCGCGCAGGCGGAGGTCCATCTCGTCAGATCCTTCGCGGAGTTTACGCACAGCCAGCAGAGCGAGATCCTTCGCTTCGCTCAGGATGACAGCGAAGGGCCAAGAATGACGGCGAAGAGCTCAGGATGACATCGACGCGAGGCTTTTTCAGCAGCCTGCTAAATGACGACGGTGCCCAAAAGTTCACTCACCTTGACAATGAGTGTATCATTACGCCCTGCGGTAAGGATTTCCGCGCGGTGACAGAACAGCACCCGTGCTTGCTTCGTGGACGGCTCTGGCGCAGGGGCAGGGGGTCCGACCGTCGGACAACCCGCGTGGCAAAGTCAGGCTGTCGTGACTTCGCGAGGCGCAAGTTCTTCCGCTGGATTTCAAATCATCATACTCATTGAGGTGTGCTCATGAACATGCAGAAGCTGGCGATTGAGGGGGGCAAGCCGGTTCGGACGAAGCCTCTGCCTCTGGAGTTTCCCGGCGTCCATCATATGGACAAACTGGAAATCCAGGCAGGCGTGCGTCTGCTCAAGTCACGCTCGCCCTTTCGGTTCTACGGTGTCAAATTACAGAACGAGGTGGAGAAGCTCGAAAAGGAGTTCGCACGCGCGGTGGGCTCCAAGTATGCCCTGGCCGTGGGTAGTGGCACGGGCGCGTTGCACGCTGCCCTTTCGGCGCTCGGCGTCGGACCAGGACAGGAAGTTATCGTGCCGGCGTACATGTGGATTTCTGTGGTGGCGGCGGTCGTGAACCTGGGCGCGATTCCGGTCGTGGCTGACATCGATGACACCTTCTGCCTGGACCCCGCCGATGTCCAAAAGCGCATCACTCCGAAAACGCGCGGCATCGTGCTTGTCCACATGAGCGGAGCGCCGGGCAACGCCCCGGCCATCCAGAAACTCGCCCGCGAGCGGGGATTGTTCTTGCTGGAAGACTGTGCGCAATGCAACGGAGGGAGCATCCGCGGCAAGAAAGTGGGGACCTTCGGCGACTTGGGCATTTTCAGCTATCAGATGAACAAGAACATGACGGCCGGCGAGGGGGGCGGGTTGGTTACGAATGACCTCCGGCTCTACCGCCGGGCTTTCGCCTGCCACGATCTTGGCTATGCCCGCGACGACAACGGCCGGCTGATCTTCAATGATCCCGATCTGTGCTTGTGGGGCCGGGGATATCGCCTGGACGAATTGCGCGCGGCCGTCCTGCGTGTCCAGTTAAAGAAGCTTCCCCGGATTATCCGGAGCATGCAACGGAGCAAGTACCGGATCCGCAAGGCTCTGGCGGCGTTTCCCCAAGTGAAGCTGCGGCGCATCCAGGATCCGAAGGGCGACACGAGTTGTTTCCTGATCACCACTTACCCGGATGCCGCAACCGCCCAGCGCGTCTGCCGCGCCCTGCGCGCGGAGGGGATCGTGACCTCTCCCCAGGGCGTTTCCAATGTGGTGATGACCGATTGGGGCCTGCACCTGTACTACAACATTGTGAGCTTGGTGAATCACAATAGTATCGACGACCAGGGTTTCCCCTGGAAGTTGGCAGAGAATGCCGGCCTCGAAAGAGACTACGCCAAGGGTGCGTGCCCGACGGCCGATAGCTTGTTCGAGCGCAGCATTTTGATTCCCATCCCTTCCTGTTTGACCAAGCAGGACGAGGACGACATCATCCTCGCCTTCCAGAAGGTGCTCAGCACCCTCCTGTAGGGCATCATAGCGCACGCCTGCCGGCATTGCTCCGGGGTTGCGACCGCACTCCGGATGAGGGCGGCAGCTCACGAATCCGTCACTCGTACCTCAACGCCACGATGGGGTCAACCTTCGTGGCCCAGCGGGCGGGGATGTAAGCTGCCAAGCCGGCGGTCAAAGCCAGCAAGAGGGTGAATCCCGCGAAAACGGGGGCATCGATTTGGATAACCCCCAGGAGCACGCTGGATAGAGCGCGCGTGAGGGCCCAGGCGGCGGGAACGCCGATGGCGAGACCCGCGGCCGTCAGCTTGAGCGCCCGGCCGACCACCAACTGGAGGACGTCGGTGCTCTGTGCACCCAGCGTCATGCGCACACCAATTTCGTGCCGACGTTGCGAGACCGAGTATGCCATCAATGCAAAAATCCCCGAGCCGGCAAGGACCAGCGCGATTGCAGCATAGACGCTCATCATTTCGGCGGAGACTTTGACACCGCACATGTCGTCATCGATGATCTTCTCGAGCGAGCGGACGTCAAAGACCGGTTGGTCGGGGTCGAGGGCCTGCACCTGCGCGCGCGCCACCGCCGCGAGGTCCATGGGGTCCCCGGCGGTCCGCACGGCGAGGGCGAGAGATCGCTCGGTCAACTGGGCGAGGGGAAAATAGGCCGTGGGCGGGCCAGAAGTGTCGAGGGGCTGGGGTTCGATCTTGGCCACCACGCCCACCACCGTGCACCACGGCGCCACGCTTTCCATGGAGCCAAAGTGCACGCGCTTGCCGATGGGGTTCTCCCCGGGCCAGAGCTGCTGGGCGAGACTGGCATTCAGCACCACGACGCGGGGTGAGTCCGGACCGTCCTGGGCGGTGAACAAACGTCCTTTGAGGAGCGGGATGCGCAGCACCCGGAAAACATCCGGCGTGACGGCTTGCGAGATGGCCAGGCGCAACTCGCCCGGGGCCGCGGCTGCCTGCCCTTCCGCGGCATACGCGGTGCGAGTCCAGTCCCATTGGCCGGGCAGGTTCGAAGTGGCCGCTGCCGCTTCTACGCCCGGCAACGCGCCGAGGCGCTCCACGAGCTGGCGGTAGAATTCGCGGACCTGATTCTCCTCGCGATACTTTGATTCCGGCAGCGCGACCCGGAAGGCCAACACATTCCGCCGGTCGTAGCCCGGGTAGGTGTTCATCAACTGGTGAAACCCTTTGACCATCAGGCCGGCTCCGGTCAGCAGCACTAGGGCCAGGGCCACTTCCGTTACCACCAGCAGCCCGCGCAGCCGGTGCGAGGAGGAGCCCGAGCCCCGTGCCGATTCCTTCAGCGCCTCGTTCAAATCGGCCCGGGAAGCGTGCCAGGCAAAGCCCAAGCCCGCCAGGATTCCTGCCGCCACCGCGACGGCCGCCGTAAACGCCAGCACGTAGCCATCGATGTGCATGTGCTTGAGGCCCGGCACGTGGTGCAGAATGAACGCCGGCATGCTCCCGCGGTCCCATTCCAGACCTGCGTAGGCCAGGCCTACCCCCAGCACTGCGCCCAGCAACGACTGGAGCACGCTTTCGATGAGCAACTGCCGCGCAATCCGCCCGCGACTGGCGCCCAGCGCCAGGCGTAACGCAATCTCCTTCCGCCGCGCGCTCCCCCGCGCCAAGTGCAGGTTGGCGACGTTCGCGCAGGCCAGTAGCAGAACAAATCCCGCTGCGCCCATCAACACCAGTGAGAACTGGCGTGAGCCTTGCAGCAGGTCATTCACCAGGTTCACCGCGCGCACGCCGTGCCCGGCATTGGTCTGGGGAAACTGTCGCGCCAGGCGTCCCGCGATGGTCTGGAGGTCGGCCTGACCCTGCGCCCCGGAGACCCCGGGCCGCAGCCGCCCCATCACCTGCAAATAATGATCCGTGCGGTTCGTCACCTCCGTGGCGCGCAAGTCCAGGGGCCCCCAAACCTCCACGCCCATGGGGTATTCAAAGTCCTCGGGCATTACGCCGACGATCGTGTGCTCCTGGCCATTCAGACGCACGCGGGAGCCGATCACGCCGGGGTTCGCGCCCAACCTTTGCTGCCAGAACCCGTAGCCGACCACAACCACCGAAGTGTGCTCCGCTTCGAAGTCCTGGGCGCTGAGCGTGCGCCCTTTCTCAGCCCGCATGCCCAGTAGAGAAAAGAACGTCGGTGTGACCTGGTAGCCATCCACGCGCTCCGGCGTGCCTGTGCCGGTAAGATTCACTTCCCAGCCGTGCCCCGCCGCCAGCTCCTGAAAGGAATGGCTTTGCTCGCGCCAGTCCCGGAAGTTTGCGGGAGCGGCGGACAGGTGGTCCTCGTTCTGTTGGGGAGCGGTCTCCCAGACAGCCACAAGCCTGTCGAGGTGTTCAAAGGGAAAGGGATGGAGCAGCAAGGCATTGACGCTGGTGAAGATGGAAGTGTTGGATCCGATGCCCAGGGCCAGCGCCAGCACGGCCACGGCCGTAACGCCGGGGCTCTTCGCGAGCATGCGGAATCCGTAACGCAGGTCCTGCAATAATGTGTTCATCGTCTCCCTCGCTGTGCGCAGCTCAGCCATCCCCTTGGAGGCAATAGTGCTGCCATGGTGAGCTTCCGGTAAGACCTTGTACCTTAAGGAGATGCCACATCCGTTGGGGTGCGGGTTGGCCTGGGCATGTTCGCTTGTGGGATTCCACTATGCGAAAACGAACAGCCCGGGGCGGGTGGGGGACGAGGTAGGGTCCTAACCCGGATATCTCACCGAAAAATTGCAAAAGGCTGTCTCTTTCTGGCATAAGTATTTTTGTGAGAAGCACTTGTGCCGAAGAAGGAGGACAGCCTTTTGCCTACACAGTGTAACCAAGAATTTCTGGAATTTCATCCCCTGGACAAGCGCGAAGTGCGGGGCCGGTTTGACGGCGGAGCGATCACCACGGACGCCGGCGGGCTGCTGCTGCGCGAGGTGGAGAAGCGGACGGGGATTATCGCCCAGTTTGCGGCCTGCTTTCGGGACCACCGGAAGGCGGAGCGGATCGAGCACGGGGTGAAGGAACTGGTAGCGCAGCGGGTGTACGGGCTGGCGCTGGGGTATGAAGACCTGAACGATCACGAAGAGTTACGGCGTGATCCGTTGCTGGCGGTGCTGGCCGAGAAGCCGGACCCGAGGGGAGAGAAGCGGGTGCGGGAACGCGATCAGGGTAAGTCGCTGGCGGGCAAGAGCACGCTGAATCGCCTGGAGTTGACGGGAGCAGAGGTGCGGGAGGGAGAGCGCTACAAGAAGATCGGGCTGGATTTCGCGGCAGTGGAGCGGATGCTGGGGGAAGTGTTTCTCCAGGCCCACGGCGAGCCGCCGAAGCAGATCGTCCTGGATTTGGACAGCACGGACGATCCGCTGCACGGGAATCAAGAAGGGCGGTTCTTTCACGGATATTACGGACACTACTGCTATCTACCGTTGTACATCTTCAGTGGGGAACACCTGTTGTGCGCGCGGCTGCGCCCGGCGAATATCGATGGAGCGGCGGGAAGCGTGGAGGAGCTCGCACGCCTGGTGAAGCCGATTCGGCAGGCGTGGCCGGAGGTGCGAATTATCGTGCGCGGGGACTCGGGTTTCTGCCGGGAAGAGCTGCTGGCTTGGTGCGAGGCCAACGGGGTTGATTATGTCGTGGGGCTGGCCAAAAACGAGCGGTTGACGGCGGAGATCGCCGCGGAGTTGGCGCAGGCCGCGGAGCAATACCAAGGGAGCGGCCAAGCGGCGCGGGTCTTCAAAGAGTTCACCTATCAAACGCGGGAGAGTTGGTCGCGAGCGCGGCGGGTGGTCGCCAAGGCCGAGCATCTGGAGAAGGGCGCGAACCCGCGCTTTATCGTGACTTCATTGCCGAGCCCGGAGTGGGCGGCCCCGGCGTTGTACGAAGAGCTGTACTGCGCGCGAGGCGAGATGGAGAATCGGATCAAAGAACAACTCATGTTGTTTGCGGACCGCACCAGCACGGCGTATCTGCGCAGCAATCAAATCCGCTTGTACTTTTCTTCCGTGGCTTACCTGCTCATGCAGGCGCTGCGGCGGCTGGGATTGCAGGGGACCGAATGGGCCAAGGCGCAATGCACCACCCTACGGCTTAAGCTCCTGAAAATCGGGGCGCTAATCCGGATCACGGTGCGGAAAGTGTGGGTATCCCTGGCGGGCGGTTATCCTTATCAGGACCTGTTCCGGCAAGTCTATGCCCAGCTTCAGGCGGTGCCGTTGAGGGACTGAAAAAGGGGTGGGCGGGGGCTTGGTTTGGTAAGACATCCACAGGAGGAAGTGTGCCGTTTTCGGCCCGTAAGTCCTTGCGGCTCAGCGGCCCTCCGCGGCGTTTCCCGCCCCCTTGTGTCATTACCACACGGCACCGCCCAAAATCCCGATCAGCCTCCACAATCATGGCGCCGAATCGATCCGCGAATGACTTGGTGAGAAAAGCGGGCTAATATGGTGGAGTGAGTTCCCGGTCGGACCTTCAAGTCGGAGAATAGCCAGAACTTCAAACGGGGCCTTTAGGGGCGGCGGGAAAACCCTCCCCTGCTGTCATCCTGAGCGTTGACAGCCTTTCGGCTGCCCATGATGGGCAGAAACTCGATGAGGAGAACCCATCACTCAAACTGTCATCCTGAGCAGCAGCGAAGGATCTGCATGGGTTTTCAGTAACAAAGACAAATGCAGATCCTTCGTCCCAAAAGAACCGGGACTCAGGATGACAGTGTCAGCGATGGTGAATCGAATTGACTTACGCGCCGAGTTTCTGCAGAGCGGAGCGAAGGATCGCGCTCTGTGCATTTTCATGGCAATGCGAGATTCTTCGCTTCGCTCAGAATGACAGCGAAGGGCTCAGAATGACAGATCCCCTCTTTCAGCAGCCTGCGAGACAGCCGTGTTTGGGGCCGGCTCACTTTTCGAAGAAGGGATGCTTGGAGAGCGGCAACTTCGGCATTTCGCCCGACGCGGGTTTTAGGGTAAGGTCTTCAAAGAGCAGGGAGGGAACCACGAAGGAAACCAGGGGCGCTCCGGTCTGCCCGGGATAGATCCGTCCGGCGTAAGCCGCGTAGGGAAGGGTGTAGACGGACAGCTCACGCGAGGCCGCCGCCAGGTCTTTGAATGCGGAATCGTCCAGGCCGTCGAACTGGCCCTGGCGCGCGGGCTCCTCGTGACCGTCGGGGTAGACCTTATAGATTTCGCGGCCCACGCGCCGCACCACAATTCCAAATTCCTTGTTACGCTGCTTCACCATGGTCAGCAACTGGTCTTTCAGTTCCGCTTCACTCTTGCCGTTTTCAACGCTGACCATCAGATTGCTGGGTTGAGCCCCGAAGCTGTGAAAGCTGCCAGTGCTCTGCGCGATGCCGGTAATGGGATCGCGGGTGACGAGCAAGGTCTTGAGGATGCCCTTCTCCACCAGGGTCGTGGGGCGCGCGCGGACGCCTTCGTCGTCAACCGTGTGGCGGCCCCGCAGCGGCGTCCCCTGGTAGGAGACCTGCGTGGGGTCGTCCACCACGCTCAGGAAATTGGGAAGGACTCGCGCGCCCAGCCGGTCCTGAAACTTGCTGACGGTCTGGGCGGCGTAAGTCTCAAGTTGAGGGTTGTCGGAAGCGGGAGCACGCGTGCCCAGAAATTTGGGGACGATAACCTGGCTGAAAAGCTCCGGACCAGCAGCGCCGGCAAAGAGCACCGGCCCGTTGTAGCGGTCAACCAGGGGAGCTTGCCGCAGGCGCGTGAGGCGCTCCGCCATGGCGCGGATTTGCTGGGCCAATTCGGATTCAGGGGGAAGCTCCTCCGGCGAGCGCGCCGTAACCACCACCCAGTCGGGCAACATCATGCCATCGGCCGCTTGGGTCTGCGCACCCGCCACAAAGTTAGCCGCTGACGATTCCTGCATGGTCGCGCTTCCTTCGCTCGTGAGATACCAGGAGCGGGTATCGCTGATATCCAAGCTGACCGTGGAGTTGAATATTTCAGACTGCTGGCGGAAGAGCGCGGAGAGGTTGCGCACCAGCGCTTCCGCCCGCGCCAGGTCCATCGGGACGGGTGCGGGAGGTTCCTGCGCGGTGGCCGGTTGCTCCCGGCTGAAGTCGTCAAGGTTCTCGCGGACGGTCCGGTTCTCCAGGGCGGCGCGCTTTCTCGACAGGGTCTCCAGCGCCGCTTTGTAGGCCGCATCCGTGGCCAGCCAGATTTGGCGGCGCAACTCCTGGTAGTCGTCGTCGAGGGGAAGCTGGGCGGCTTCGCTCAGGCCGTTGGCGCGGACGGGGAACGTCATGAAGTTGCTGTTGTCGCGATGGTAGTCGCCGACCCGCACCTGGACGGTCAGATAGCGGGCGCGGGAGAGGCTGCCGGCCAGGAGCGCGCCAAAGGTGGCCGAGGTTCCGAGCTGCGTCCGGTCCTGTACGCGGTAGGCGATAAAATAAGGCTTTTCGAGCTTCTCGAGCTGCAATTCCTTCCGGGAGCGGGCCAACTCGTCACGCAGGGCCCGCATCACCACGTCGTCCGCAGCCGGCGCCGGCACTGCCAGCGCCAGCGTCGCGAGCAGGCAAATCCCCAGCCCTCGAAACATCATCTTCCGCATCAGTTCGCTCCTCGCACTCCCCCTCAGGCCTCAACCCTGTGGCTACTTTATGGGCGCCGGAAGGATAGGCAGCCGCGTGTTCGACTTCTCTTTCTTCTGCACTTCGATCTGCGAAACCAGGACATCCGGAGAAGATGCGGAAACGCTCACCGATCCCGACTCCGCGCCGCAGACGCCGTTGAAAGTTGCCGTCTCGCCATCCCCGGCGACGATTTTGCTGAAGGTGGTGAGGGGCGTGCCGATCAGGTCTACGCCGCGCACCAATTCCTCCCGCCCGTCGGGGTAAACGCGATAAACCATGATGGGCAGCACGTTGAAAGCGTTCGGGATGGTGCGGCCGGTGAGGGTGAATCCACCCTGGATGTCGTCAAAGTACAGTCCGAAAGGCTTGTTCTGTTTCTGCACTTCCGCGATCAGCAGTTTCTTCAGCTCATCGTGCGACACGGGGTGGTCGACCTGGACAATCAGATTCGACTGCCGGGCCACGGGGGGATGTCCCTGCTGTCGCCGCCCATGGCCGTTCGAGTGCGGAAATCCCTCGATGGGCGAACGCGACATCAAAAAGCTCTTGAAGACGCCGTGATCCACCACCGTGACTCGCTGCGCCGGCACGCCCTCATTGTCAAAGTCGTAGTAACCGGCCAGGTCCGCGGCGCCCAACTGGCGCACCGTGGGATCCGAGATCACCGTGAAATTGTCGGGCAGAACTTTCTCTCCCAGCTTCTTCTTGAATGTCTGGCCTTCGTGCTCGGCTTTCTGCCGGTGGCCTTCAATGCGATGGCCAAACACTTCGTGGAAGAAGACCCCGCTGGCTCGGCCCGACAGAATGGCGGGACCCGTGTAAGGATCCACAATCGGGGCCGCCCGCAAAGCGTGCAGGTCTTTGATCATCTGCTCGACGGTCTTGAGCACCGCCACGTCGGAAGGCAGGCCCTCCGGCGTGAACGCAAAGAAGGATTCGTAGCGCGGCAGCTCCATGCCATCGTCGGCCTTTGCCTGCGCCGAGAGGTAGAGGTGATAGAAGGGCCGCGAGACCTCGATTTCCGAGCCGTCGCTGTTGACGTACCAGCGCGTTTCGATATCGGCGAGGAAAGTCGCGGTGGCGTAGTAGATGTCGCCGTACCGGGCAAAAGGCACCGTGTACTTGCGCACCTTCTCCTCCCACGCCGGCCGCTGGGCGGACAGCACAACGGGCGGGTCAAAATGCTTCGCGGCGGGCTCGGGTGAGAAGTCATCGGACTTGTCTTCCTGCTCGACCTTGACCTGCACGTCGGTCTTGATCGAGGCGAGTTGCTCGACGGCCCGCTTGTATTTGAGGTCCGTGTGGTACCACAGAACCCCTCGCAGGGCGGCAGGGTCCGCCTCGATCGGTACATAGATGGCAGAAGTGGCCTCGGAGGTCCCTTCGCGCGTCCCGTGGGTGTTATCCAGATGAGAATCACCTACGCGCAGGTCGATATCCAACTGACGACTGCGGTTCTGGTAGCTCCCTTGCAGCTTTCCGAACGTGCCGGTGACGCTCGCGACCTCGTCCTCAGTAATCTCGTAGCTGAGAAAGTAAGGTTGGACCGGCTGGCCCTTGAAGGTTCCGAGCGAACGTGCCAGTTCCGCCTTCATAGCTCCGAGAATGGCCGTGGAGTTCCCATCCTGGGCCACGAGAAAAGGCGAAAGAAACGTGAGAA
The DNA here is from genome assembly GCA_963722555.1 of uncultured Acidobacteriota bacterium. Classification (GTDB taxonomy): domain Bacteria; phylum Acidobacteriota; class Terriglobia; order UBA7540; family UBA7540; genus Bog-366. The sequence goes on along the minus strand of CAVRNQ010000007.1, from coordinate 1,327,890 downwards.
AAACACCAGCCCCAATCAGTTTTCGCAGATGCAACTCAATCCTCCGGGACTGAAGCATCGTACGGCAGGTTGCATCCCGCGTCAACTGCGTCTCACCGGGAAGCCGGCCCACCCGCCTGGGTCCGCCGGAAGGGCGGGGCTTCAGAGGCTGCGGAAAAACGCTCCGATGCTGTCATCCTGAGCGAAGCGAAGGACCCCTGTATTTGAATCTTCAAGCAAATACAGAGGTCCTTCCTTCGTTTCACTCAGGACCGGCTTCGCCTCCTCAGGATGACAGTGTGAGGGGTTTGTCCGCAGCCTGTTCAGCCCCGCCCTTCCAATTCCGTGGTGAGAAATCCGGGCTAATCAGAAACCTCGCAGGGCGGTGCTTTGCCTTCTGGGCAGGCCTGGCTTGGGGACTCGTTTCAGGACCACGTATTCGATGCCGTGCTCGGCGCAGAAGGCTCGCTTCTCCGGCTGGTCGCCGTCTTCATTCACAACGTACAGGTGAGGTTTGATGAGGGCGACCTCCGGTGCGGCATCCATCCAGCCGTGCCCGGTGGAAAGCAAGGCCTGGTGGACGCACCGAACCGAGTGCACCATGTAGAGGCGGTGCTCCTGCGAGAAAAGGGGGTGGCCTTCCCCCTTCAGCAACGTGATGTTGGCGTCGTGCCCCACCACAACATACAGTTCGCCCAGTGCGGAAACTTCCTCGAAGAATCTCACGTGCCCGGAGTGAAACCAGTCAAAGCAACCCGTTACGATCGCCCTCTTTCGCCCGCCATCCGAGGCGGGCGGCGCGCACCTGGGAACAGAGAACCCAGCGAGATCAGCATTGCTCAAGACACCGTACTCAAGGCCCTGGGCCTTAGCCTGGGCGCGCCTCTCGGGTGAGTCATGGGTCTCGTCCACCACCCACCTGTGCAGTCGCACCCTCTCAAACTGCGGCAGCGCGCCGCGCGCGATCCTTCCCTGGATCAGAGTCACCTGGTCCACGAAGCGAATAGACTGGACGAGATACAGGCGTTCGCGTTCGGGGAATTTCGGGGACTTGCCCTCGAGCGCCTGTACGGTTTCATCCGACCACAAACCGACGTGCAGGTTTCCATACTGCGACGCTGCCTCGAGAAACCGCACGTGCCGCGCGCCCAAGTTGTCAAAATCACCCGTAACCACGACGTTTTTCATGCTTGGCCACTTCCCGGCGCGAGCCTGACGTGCGCGCGGAACGAACCCGGAACGGGCTCTTCCGACACCACGTAGAGGTACCCGCCTCCGCAACCGGAATACATCGCCCCCGCGTAGCGCGATTGGTAATAATGCAAAATGGCCGGCAAATCGACGGTGATGGCGGGGTGCCGGACGGTGCCCGGCAGGATGGCCTCCCAACAGGCCATGCATTCATTCAGGGAGGCCCCGAGCGCCCGCGCGTCTTGCGCCACAATCGCCGCGTAGCAATCCTTCCCGGACTGGCCCAGCCGACGGACCCATTCCTGGTCGAGATGCTTTTCCTCGAGGGGACTGTAACGCTCCGGACGCGGCGCGACGGGCAGAACCTGCACCACATTCTCCAGCCAATGCGCGACGGCCGGGTCGCAGTTGGTTTCGATGTGCGCGGGAAAGAAACCGCCCTCGCAGGCGAAATCATAATCGAGCCGGCTGACGCCGGGAATGATCAGGCCCGCCATGTCCTGCGAGCCGGAGGGCGCCGCTCGGCCCTGGTTCTCCGCTTCGTACAGAATGCGGACCAATTCCCTCGGGTCCTGGTCCGGCAGCATGCCGTTCCAAAGTTTTCGCGCCACTTCGCGCGTGCTGGTGGCCATACCACTGCGGTCCATGAAGCGGAAAGTGGGTTCGAGCCCGACCACCACCATGGACCCCGGCGGGGCGGGGTTGTGCATGGAAACAAACGGCTGGTCGATCCAGCCGCCCGCCAGCGCCATGCGGTAGGGGATTTTCCCAATGACGTCGGAGATAGCGTTCTCTTGCGGGATAGGCATCATCATTGGCCTCGAAGGAATTGCCGCCGCCCTGCCGGATGCAGTCAGCCAATCCGCCGGTCGGTAGTGGGTCAGTTTGGTTTCTTGTAGCGGCGGTCTATGACCGCCGGCTTTTGATTCAATAGATTCCGGCGCTCATAGAGCGCCGCTACAGCAAACTGACCCACTACCCGTCGGTGCAACGCCGGTCAGCCACCGATGCGGCCGGCCGAAGAGTTTACCTCACAGCCGCCCGCGCCTCCTACTCAGGATTTCAGGAAGAAATGGTCTTGTTGGAGATGAGGGGTTTCGACCAGAAACCCACGCTCAGAATCCAACCGAAAGTCAAATACAGGAACATCATCCCGGCGCGCAGGCCCACGGCATCACCGATCCGCCCGATAATGACCGGAACAATCGCGCCGCCGCAAATGGCCGTGCAGAGGATTCCCGAAAACGAACCGTGGTACTCGGCAACGGAATTCAGCGCCAACGAAAAAGTGATGGGCCACATTACTGACGCACAAAGGCCCATGAGAGGGAATGCCACCACGGAAACAGCCGCAGGCCCGAAAAGCGCGACCGTGAGATCCAACAACGTGGCAATCGAGAAAGCGATCAGAACTTTGCGGCTGTCGAAGAACTTGAGCAGCAGCATTCCCAGCAGGCACCCTCCGGTCATTAGTCCCCAAAACCAGGAAACCGCGCTGGCGCCCGTTGTGCGTGGGTCGTAATGATGGTAGGTCATGAGGAATTTGGAAATCCAGTTGGCGGTCCCCTGCTCAGAGCCGACGTAAACGAAAATGGTGACAATGAAAAGAAGGACCACGGGATTGCGGAGCAACTTCCGATGGGTTTCCCAGGTGCCCACGCGCTCTTCTTCCTTGCGCTTGACCTCGGGGAAGCGCGAGGCCGACACCACGGCCAGCATGGCCACGGCCGCGCACGCGAAGACCCAATAAATCGAAACCCAGGGAAGTCTTGCAGGGACGATGCGCGCGAGGACCCGCAAAACCAAGCCCCGATCCGCGCTCGGGTCCGAGAGGTTCTGTACCAAATAGGAATAGATTCGAGGGCTGAGGAATGATGCCGAGCCAAAAACCAGTTGCGCGAACGCGGCGTAAAAAGCGTAGTTCTCCTCACCGCCCGCAACCCTGAGCAGAGGATTAATGGCGACCTGCAGCGTGGCCATCCCCATCCCAGTCAGGAACAGCGAGCCGATGGCAACCCGGTAATGCGGGTAAAGTGCAAACGCCAGCGAGCCCACGAAACCCGCGCAGAACCCCACGAGGATACCGCGCTTCTCGCCGTAGGCTTCCACCAACATTCCCGACGGAATCGAGATCACCCCGTAGGCAATGAAGAATGCAAAAGGCAGCAGAGCTGCCGCGGTGAGGGTCAGCCCGAAGCTTTCAATCATGTCGGGGATGATCGCTCCGAGTACGTTTGTGAGCAGCGAAGTCACAAAGAATATGAGCAGGAGTAGTCCGACCAGGTAAGTGTTCCGTTTCATTCGAACTCCTTTGGCCTTGGCAAACATTTTTCGTCGTGTGTGTAGGGCCACCCCTTGGGGCGGCCTTGGCCAGGGCAAGCCCTGGCCCTACAAGACCCCACATCATATTTGGCTGCGGCCACCGGCGAGCCCTGCGCGGCTAATCCTCAGCGGTTATGCGCGCGCGAAGCTCGGGAAACCAGGCGCCCTTGCCTCACATCGTATTCCTCTCCTCGCCAGCGGACACGCTTTGAGAAAAGGCTCGCGATCCAGATGACCGGCGCGAAGGCGTCCCAGAGCGGGACCAACCACCACCGGCGCTGCAGGAGCGGATCGCCCAGCCCGCGCACGCCCACCGTCCATACCGTGGCGGCGCGCAACACCACATAGGCTGTGACGAAGCTGAACGCGCCGAGGCGCGCAGGGGCGACCAGCGCGGCGAGGAGCGTCCACGGCAGGCCGAAAGTGATGCCGTACCCCAGGTATCCCCAGGGCCGGGACTGGCGATTCATGATCCCCCAGCGCAGGTGGTGCTCGAAGCAAGCGCGCAGGCTATCGAGCGAGCACATCGTCTGGACCGCGGCATCCACCAACTCAACTCGATATCCCCGCGCGGCAATACGCTGACCGAGGTAGTGATCGTCGGCAGCGACATCCGCCAGCGCCTCAAAACCGCCGATCTCCTTCAGGGCGTCGCGTTTCACCGCCATCGTTGCGCCCAGCGCGAAGCGCACTCCTTCCATTTGCCGGGCCACCAGCACGGCAGGCATGAATTCGCCGCTCAGGTTGATGGCCTCCAGCTCCGACCATAGGCAGCGCGGAGAGACGCCCGTATACAGGCTAGTGCCCGCCCCGACTCGCGTCTCGCGAAAAGGCGCCGCCACCGACCGTAGGTAACCCGGACCGACGCGGATGTCGCCGTCGGACACGACCAGCACGTCGTGCCGGGCGGCGCGGGCCAAACCGCAAAGCTTGCTGACTTTGTCGTTCGACCCATGCCGCTCCTCCACCACCAGGAGGCGAATCGGGAGACGGGGAAAATCCGCGATCAGCTTCCGGATTTCGGGAACGGCAGGGTCCTGCTGGCTCGACACGCCGAATAGAATTTCGTATTCGGGATAGTCCTGCCGGCAGAAGCTCGCGAAGTTTTCATAGGCTTCCGGGTCAAGCCCCCGCACGGGTTTCAGGATGCTGACGGGTGGGGTGAAATCGCCAGGCGCGGGGCCGGGGCGGCGGAAAAAGCGGCGGGCCGAGAAGATGACGGCCAGGTAGTACAACGAGGGCAACACCGCGGCCGCCATAATCGCCCACCTCGAGACCGTCAGGAACAAGGCGCGCTCCCTCTATCCCAGACACACCAACATCACGCCTACGGAAACCAGCCCGATTCCCGCCCAGCGCAGCGGCGTCAGCCGCTCACCCAGGAGATATTTCCCACCCAGCGCGCCCGTTACATAGCTGAGCGCCGTCGAGGGAATCACGAAGCTTACCGCTTCCCAGGAAAGCAAGGCCAGCAGCGAGCCGAACGCCAAGGTCATCAGCACCACGCCCACCCACATCCAACCTTCCCGGAAGGCTCGGCCCAAAACGCGCAGAATCGCAGCGGGAGCGAAATCCTTCACCTCGCCGATGCGCTTCATGGCCTGAGCGACGGAAAGGTCTCCGCCTGTACCGGCGAGCACCAAGACGACGAGCGCCACAGCCGTGCGCATGGTCAATCCTTCCTGGTCGTGTTAGCAGGTGTACGTCCCACCAGCACGACTCCCAGGCAAATCAACGCCACGCCCAGCCAATGCAGGGGCGCGACGGCCTCGCCCAGCAGGAAATGCCCGAGCAAGGGAATCAGAACATACATGGAAGCGGTGGCAGGCAGCACATAGCTGAAATCCGCCCACGACAATACCAGCATGAGCGCGGCAAGAAACAGCAGCATGCTCACGATGCCGAGCCAAATCCAGAGACTGGTGAAAACGTGCGCCAGGACGGGGCGTAATGCAGCCAGCGACCAGCCTGGGATGGCGCCGATCCGCTTCATGCCCGCGCTAAAGAACAGGTTCCCGGCGGAGCCGAACACCACGATCAGCCCCACCAGGGTCCAGGTCTTGGCCTTGAAGGTCTGGGGCGGGGTCATGAAGGTGAGACCGGGTTTGGCGTGCTGGCCCGCGAGCCGTTCCGGGCATACCGCCAGCGCTCGGCGCGGATGCGCAGATACTCCACGCCCTGGTCATAGAGGCGCCGGCGCTCGTGAGAATCCCACAGGGCCTTGCGGACGATGCGCCACACCACGCGCGGGCGGAAGTAGTACGCATCGTAGAAATGGTTCATCCCCGCCATCATCTCTTCGCGGCTGAGGCCGGGATACGACAGGTGCGGCAACTGGTGTCCGCCGTCATCGGCGCGCGTCTCTGAGGCGAGGAACCCATTCTTCACGGCATAGTCATACAACTCGGTCCCGGGGTAGGCATGAACGACGGACACCTGCACCGTTTCCGGGTCAAGCTCCTTGGCGTACTCGATGGTGCGCGCAATGGTCTCTTTGGTTTCACCGGGAAGGCCAATGATGAAGTCCGCGTGAACCGCGAGGCCAACCTGCTTGCAGTTCTTCACAAAAGCCCGGCCCATTTCGACGGTTGTGCCCTTCTTGATGTTCTTCAGGATTTGGGGATCGCCCGACTCGAAACCGACAATCAGCAGGCGGGCGCCCGCCTCCGCCATGGCCTTCAGCGTGTCGTAATCGGTGTGCACGCGCGCGTTGCACGACCAACGAAAACCCACGGATTTGAATTTCGCCGCGAGCTCCAGAACCCGGTCCTTGCGGATGTTGAAGGTGTCGTCGTCGAAAAAGAACTCCTTCGCCTGCGGAAAGAGCTTGATGGCCTGCCGGACCTCGGCCACCACGTTGTCCGACGAACGTACCCGCCAGGCGTGACCGGAAAGGGTCTGCGGCCAATGGCAGAAGGTGCACAGCGCGGGGCAGCCGCGGCTGGTGTAAAACGACACGTAAGGATGGAGCAGAAAAGGAATGTCGTAGTTTTCAATCGTCAGGTCGCGCTTGTAAACTTCCGTGGCAAAGGGCAGGCGATCCAGTTCTTCAGTCTCTAAAGGCGGGCGGGCCGGGTTGTGGATGACTTCGCCATCCTTGCGGAAGCTGACACCCGGGATGGCCTCGAGCGGTTTGCCCTCGGCGAACTCCACCACGGCGTGGTCAAACTCGCCGCGCACGACAAAGTCAAGGTCGGGGCTCGCGCGCAGGCTCTCCGTGGGCCGGGTCTGGACGTCCGGACCTACAAAGGCCACCTTCAGCTCCGGCTTGGCCTCCTTCATGCGACGCACGATGCCGAGGTCGCTCGCGAACCCCACGGCGGAAGTGAAAAGGACGACGAAATCGTAGTCGCTCGAGATGCGCACCGTCTCCGCCTGCGTGATGTTGTGCGGGGGGGCGTCCAGCAGCCGGCTGCCCGGCAGCAGGCCGGCGGGGTAACTCAACCACACGGGATACCAATAGGACTTGATTTCGCGCGTGGCGGGCCAGCGCGCGCCCGCGCCTCCGTCAAAGTTGGCGAAGCTGGGCGGGTTCAGGAAAAGCGTCTTCATAACAGACGGCATCAAGATACTCCAGTGACCCAGAAATCTTGCTGCCCCGCGACGTGCCGGAGGGTCGTCATGCTTATCTTACTCGAAACCACCGAACCAAAACAGTGCCCTCATTTCCGGGTGCTGGTGTCATTTGGAATGGGATCCCCTTCGAAACACTCGTCATTCCCGCGAAAGCGGGAATCCAGTCCGTCGGCGCCGCATTTCCAATGGCTGGCGGATTGGATTCCCGCTTTCGCGGGAATGACTGCACCTGGGAGCGCCCGTGTCTCGCAAATGACCCCAGTACCCGTTTTTAGTAGTGGTTCAGTTTGGATTTCTTTGTAGTAGGTCAGTTTCCGGTAAGCCAGCAGGCTGAACCATGACAACGCCGGAACTATCTGAGCGGCCGCAAGTTGCAGTGAGACGAGCGAAATGATTCCTACGCGACCGACCGGAAAGTAGCCTCCGAGTGCCACGCTACGGGAGTTGAGCGACTTCGCTGTACCCTACGGCGTTACACAGGGTCTATATTGGCCGGCGGCCATTTTCCGTGAAGCCGACTTTGTCGTGTCTTACTGGTGGCGACGTATAGAGAGATAGGTGGTCGAGTCTGCATCGGGAATCCCTCTTACCCTAAAGGCAGGGCGACAAGGAGTGTTGCAAAAACAGGGTATAAAGTGCGACGATTCCGGCTGTGCTGGTGCGAATGGCAGACCGCCGGGAGTGCTCCAATGAAAAATCGTTCTGCAATGACGCGAACAGGCGAGATGGACGTACAGCGTGGCCGTGTTCGAGATCAAAAAGAAATTCCCGGATTGTTTGTCGTCCTGCTGCTCGCGCTCTTTGCTTTCGCCAGCGATAAACCTGCCGAGATAAGGGGCGGCAACGGAATCATCCTCCCGCTTCCTCGTCCCACGGAAGCCAAGCCTGTGGGCGAGAACATTCATGGAACCACGCTCACCGATCCCTATCGCTGGCTGGAGGATGCGAAGAGTCCGTCAACACGCGCCTGGATCGACGAGCAGATGAAATACACCGAACAGTATCTTTCGCGGGTGAAGATCCGGCCCGCGATCGTCAATGAACTCACCAAGCTCGAACGCGTGGAGAGCTACAGCATCCCGATCGAGCGCGGCGAGAATTATTTTTTCGAGAAGCGGCTCGCCGACGAGAACCAGGGATCGATCTATATGCGGCGAGGATTGCACGGTCAGGAGGATCGGCTGGTCGACGCGACGAAACTGAGCGCCGACCAGAACACGTCCGTGCAAATCGATGACATCTCGAAGGATGGCACGCTGCTGGTTTACGGAATTCGTTCCGGGGGCGCCGATGAAGAGTCGGTCCACATTCTCGAAGTCGCGACGAGGGCGGAATTCCCTGACTCTCTGCCCTCCGCGCGTTATGAAGGCATCCAGCTCAGCCCCGATAAACAAGGACTCTACTACGCGCGCGCCGATCCTGCGGGATCGCTCGTCTTCTACCACAAGCTCGGATCACCAGCCGCCAGCGATGAACTCGTGCTCGGCAAGAGCTTCGAAGGGGAGAGCTTCGGTTCCATGCAAATCATCAGCGCATGGATCACCGAGAACGAGCGCTATTTGATGATCTACGTCATGCACGGCGTTCCGGCCACACGCGTCGATATCTCCGCGAAAGATCTGCGCAAGCCGGACTCGCCGATTCACTGGGTCATTCATGGAATCGACAGCCGCTTCGCGCCTGAGAACTACGGTGACGATCTCTATGTGCTAACCGACTACGAGGCGCCGAACTATCGCGTGGTGAAGGTGCCAATCGCCGATCCGCAACCGCAGCACTGGACGAACATCGTGCCCGAAGGGAAGGACGTCATCTCCGGCATTTCGATTGTGGGTGGGAAACTCTTCGTCACCGGACTGCATGATGTGGCAACGGAAACACGCATCTTCACGCTCGATGGGAGGCAGACCGGAAGCATCGTGTACCCGACCCTTGGCGCGGCTGCCAAACTGTCCGGCCGCGCCGACGCCCACGAGGGCTTCTACAGCTTCGAGTCATTCATCATCCCACCGACCATCTATCACTACGACGTCGACACCGGGAAAACGGAAATCTTTGCAAAACCGACGGTCCCCTTCGCCTCCGATCAGTACGAAGTGAAGCAGGTTTTCTACAAATCGAAGGATCGCACGCGCGTGCCGATGTTCATCTCCTCGAAGAAAGGCGTCAGGCGCGATGGCAACACACCCACGCTGATGTTTGCCTATGGCGGATTCCTGATAAACCTGAGCCCGGCGTGGAACCCCGAATATGCCTGGTGGATGGAGCAGGGCGGCTTCTATGCACAGCCCAATCTGCGCGGCGGGGGTGAGTACGGCGAGAAGTGGCACCAAGCAGGAATGTTCGAACACAAGCAGAACGTCTTCGACGACTTCTTCGCCGCGGCTCAGTATTTGGTCGAAGAGAAGTACACTTCTCCCAAGCGGCTTGCCATTCGCGGACGCTCCAATGGCGGACTTCTGATGGGCGCGGCCATGACCCAGCACCCGGAGATGTTCGGCGCCATCTGGTGCGGGTATCCGCTGCTCGACATGATCCGCTTCCAGAACTTCCTCATTGGCAAGTGGTGGACCACCGAATACGGATCGGCCGATAATCCGGACCAATTCCCTTACTTGCTGAAGTACTCGCCCTATCAGAATGTCAAACCGGGCACAAAGTTTCCCGCGATCATGTTCAACACGGGCGACAGCGATACGCGCGTCGACCCTCTGCACGCACGCAAAATGACCGCCCTCGTCCAAGCCGATAACGCCAGCGACCGACCCATCCTGTTGCGCTACCAAACGGTAAGCGGCCATAGCACAGGAGTTTCTATTACGCAGGCAATCAAGGACACCGCAGATGAGTTGGCTTTCTTGTGGAATGAGGTGAGCGGGAAGTAGGATCGGCGAACATTTGCATTTCCACACCTCAACTAGTAGCGGGAGGCCCCCCGCCCATCGGCAACTTCTCGCGTGCGAGCTATTCTTTGTGCTTCCGCATCCGCATTCCCCGCGAGAGCGTTTTCAAAACTGCTCTCCGTGGCTTAGACATGAGCTACTCCCACCAAAGAATGGAGCCAATGCCTGATTAACGCCCGCACTGGAATTGGCCAAACTGAACCACTACCCCATTTTTCGATTTCTCGACTATGGTGAGGCAGCGAGGTCCAGCCACAAATTCACGGCGCCGCGCGACGCCAGTTCCAGTAAAATCATCGGGAGGATACGACAGGACACAAGGAGTCAATCATGAAGCACCTATTGACCGGCTTGGTGTGGGGACTGGTGTTGATCGGACCGGCTCGAATCGTGGGTCAGGAATATGATCTGCTGCTGAAAGGCGGGCACGTCATCGACCCAGCCAACCGTCTCGACGTAGTTCGCGATGTGGCCATCCAGGGTGGAAAAATCGTGGCGGTCGAGAAGAACCTCCCGGCGGAGCAGGCCCGCCGCGTCGTGGACGTGACGGATCTTTACGTGACGCCGGGCTTGCTCGACATTCACTACCACACGGGGCACGGCGGTACGGACCCCGACTGGTTCTCACCCGACAGCCGCACGCCCACCATGCCGCTGGGAATTCTCGCTGACCTGGCGCTCGCCTCCGGCGTGACGACGATTGTCGATGCCGGCAGCTCCGGCGCCCGCACCTTTCTGCGTCTGAAGGAAGAAGTAATCGACCGCTCCACGGTGCGCGTGCTGGCTTTCCTCAACATCGTAGCCGACGGCATGAATAGCGGCCTCGAGCAGGCCGTGCCCGACATGGACCCGCAGCTCTGCGCCGATACCATCCACAAGTACCGGGACGTGATCGTGGGCGTAAAGACGGCGCACTTCTGGACGGAGAAACCCTGGGACGCGGAGCATCCGCCCTGGGCGGCCGTGGATCGGGCCGTGGCATGCGGCTCGCTCGCCGGCGTTCCCGTCATGGTGGATTTCTGGCCGCGCCCTCCGGAGCGCTCCTATCCCGACCTGATCCTGAAACACATGCGGCCCGGCGACATCCACACGCATGTCTTTGCGCAGCAATTCCCCATCCTGGATGAGCACGGCAAAGTGAATAGCTTTCTCTGGGAAGCGCGCCAGCGCGGGGTTATCTTCGACGTGGGTCACGGCGCGGGCAGCTTCTGGTTCCGCAACGCCGTGCCCGCAGTCCAGCAGGGGTTCATCCCCGATTCGATTTCGACCGACCGGCACACGGGCAATATCAATTTCCCCTTTGTCGATCAGATCACGACCATGTCGAAATTCCTGGCCATGGGCGTGCCGCTCGAAGACGTCATCCGGCGCGCCACCGTGAATCCAGCCCGCGAGATTCACCGGCCGGAACTGGGCACACTCGAGGTGGGCCGTGAGGCTGACATTGCGGTCTTGGAACTTCAGAAGGGACGGTTCGGATATACCGATTGCGGCAACGCGAAAATGATCGGAAACCTGAAGCTGGTGGATCGCATGACGGTGCGCGCGGGGAAGATTGTCTATGACCCGACGGGCCTCAGCATGCCGGAATGGGAAAACGCCCCGCCGCGGTACTTTAGGGTTCCCAAGCTGCAATCGGACCCGCCGGCCTTCGCAACCGGCGAGGCGGAGTTCCATCAGCCAAAATAGGCGTCGCGCTGCGAACAAAACGCTCACCACAGAGCGCACAGAAACCACAGAGAAGAGTACTTCTGAATTCGTTGCTGGGTGACCCCCTCACCCGTCCCGCCCCGGCTGGAGAAAACGCCGGTTGCGGTCCACCCTCTCCCCCAAGGGGGCGAGGGCAGTTAATTCTAATCAACTCCCCCCTCGCCCCCTTGGGGGAGTGGGTGGCGCGCAAGCGCCGGGTGAGGGGGTTCCATGGTCGAACCGGGAACAGTCTTCTCGACAAAGCTTAAGTGAACAGCATTGGGGCTAACCCGCGGCCGCTCACGGCGTGCCGGCCTGGCCCTTGGCCCAGGCGTGCTCGAAGAAGCGTAGCCAGTTGCCGTGCATGATGCCTTCGACGTCGGTTTCCTTATACCCGCGCTTGCGCAGCAAGACCGGGATCTGCTGCAAATCCGCAATCGTGTTCAATTCGCGCGGTGCCTGTTCCGTGCCGAAGCCGCCATCCAGGTCGCTGCCGATGGCAGAATGGCGAGCGTTGCCCGCCAACTGGCAGACGTGGTCGATATGGTCGATGACCCGCTCGATGCTCACCAGGGAATTGTCGGTCTGGCCGAAGACATAGCCCGGGTGGAGCATCCAGGAATCGAAGGCCGCACCCACGACCCCTCCGCGCGCCACGAGGGCGCGAATCTGTTCATCCGCAAGCTGGCGATCTCCGGGCACCAGGGCGCGGCAGTTGTGATGGCTGGCCAATACGGGGCCGTGGTAGGCGTCGAGGGCCTGCCAGAAGCTTTCGTCCGCCAAGTGCGTGACGTCCAGGATCATCCCGACGGCCTCCATGGCCCGCAGCAGTTCCCGGCCTTTCGGCGTAAGCCCGCCCGGCGCGCCCGTGCCGTGGGCGTAGTAACTCACGCCGAAGTGCACGGGTCCCACGACGCGCAGCCCGCGCTCCCACCAAAGCTCAACTTGGCTGGGCTCGAGAATAGGGTCCGCGCCTTCCATGGCCAGAATGAAACCGAGGGGTGTTCCGCAGCCGCCCGTGCGCTGCCAATCCACCAGGTGCGATTCGAGCGCCGGCCCGTCACGGAGCATGCGCAGGTACCCTTGCGATTCCATGATCCGGTAAAACTCCACGTGCCCCGCGCTCATGGCGGACGCTGCTTCCCGGGTGCGGCAATCCAGCAAAGGATCGTTCAACTGGCTCGAGCGCGCCAGCACGGTGGCGAGGCACACGGCCACCTCCGCCCTCCGCAATTCCGGAAATGACACGGTATTCCGGCCGCGATGGGGATCGCTCATACCCGCTTCGGAGCGGCGGATCTCTTCGATGGTCCTGGTCAAGTCTCGATTCCAGTTCAGAGCGCTCCAGGCCAGATCCAGGTGCGAATCAATGATGATCATGGTTGCTCGCCAAGGTCTGCGATGAATTCAAAATCGTCTCTCAGTGACTTCTCCATCATAACCGAGCCGGGCGTGGTCGGGCAAAGACCGCGATGCATGCGCGGGAAGCGCGCGGGTGGCGCATACGCTCCGCATTTTGGAATGTATGCGGCCCTTTGAGACCGTTGTGACCGCATACATGCCAGAAGGCGGCACGTATGCGCCACCCACGCTGGCCCGCAACTGGCCGAAGGCCGTCCGGCCCTACTTGCGGACAAATCGCTGCGGACTGTTCCCAAACGCCGCCGCGGGGTGTACACTCCCGGCGAGAATCCCCCAGGGGGAGCGCAGTTGATTTCCCCCAACCGTTCGACCAGATTGGTTACAAAGGAGCAGGCATGTCAAGGAAACTCGCTCAAGGCTTCGTGGCACTTGTGTTGTTGTTCTGGCTGGTGAGTGTCGTTCCGTCTCAGACGGCCACGCACTCCAAGCCAGCCCCGGCCGGCGCCCCACGCGCTGCCGCGGCGGCCGGGGCGACAGCGGCCCCCGAGGACGTCGGCCTCTCCTCCGAGCGCCTGGAGCGCATCGCGAGCGCCATCCAGAAGAGTATTGACGACGGGCGCATCGCCGGCGGCGTCAGTCTGGTGGCGCGGCACGGCAAGATTGCTTACCTTAAAGCCGTGGGCATGGCCGACCGTGACGCGAAGAAGCCCATGCAGACTGACTCGATCTTCCGCATGTGTTCCATGTCCAAGCCCCTCACCAGCGTGGCCGTCATGATGCTTTACGAAGAGGGGCGGTTTACTCTGAACCAACCGGTCTCCGACTTTCTCCCCGAGTTCAAGAACATGAAAGTCCTCGACCCGCCTTGGCCGCAGGACACGACCTCTCCGCCCGGAGCGCTGGTCGATGCCAAACGCCCCATCACCATCTTCCACCTGCTCACGCACACCTCCGGGCTGACTTATCAGTGGAACGCCCGAGTCGGCAAGATGTACCAGGATGCGGGCGTCGGCAGCGGCATCTCGCGACATGAGGGGACGATCGGCGAGGGGGTGAGGAAACTGGCGGCCATGCCTCTGCTCTTCCAACCGGGCGACGCCTGGGAATACAGCCTGGCCGACGACGTGCTGGGCCGCCTGGTGGAAGTGGTCTCGGGAATGCCGCTCGACAAGTTCATGGAAGAACGGCTCTTCAAACCCCTGGGGATGAAGGACACCGGCTTCTTCCCGCCGGAAGAGAAAGTCGCGCGCATCGCCACGGCCTACACGTATTACGCGGATAAGGGCCTCGAGCCGATCCGTGACGATCAAGTGGTTCAGGAAGACAGGATCACATTCATGGCGGACTATCCCTACCGAGGGGCGCGAACCTATTTTTCCGGGGGGGGCGGGCTCTGTTCCACGGCGGAGGATTACTACCGCTTCTGCCAAATGATGCTGAACGGCGGTGAGCTGAACGGCGTGCGCATCCTCAGCCGCAAGTCGGTGGAGTTGATGAGCCAGAACCACGTACAGGGAAAACGCGATGGCGGTTACGGCCTGGGATTCGGCGATTTCAGCGAGGCCAAGGAACTGACGGAACTCGGTACGGTGGGCGCCTACTTCTGGGGTGGGTTCTATTACACCCATTTCGTGATTGATCCCCGGGAAGACTTCATCGCCATCTTTCTGGGGCAACTCCATCCCACGGGAGGACTGGACCTCGAAACGAAGACTACCAACCTGGCCTATCAGGCCATCCAGGACTGAGCACGCGGTGCCACGGGCTCCCGCGGCAGGAGGGTACAGTTCCGCGCCGCGGCCGGACGCCGATACGGCGGCCGGCATGGATGGACCTGCAGGAGGTGAAACATGAACCACACGCAAACTGCCATCCGGAAACATGCTCTGCCCTGGGCACTGGGCTTGTTAATCGGACTGGCCTGGGGGGTTGCTCCCGGGGTCGCACAGGTGTCGGGACCTTCCGGCCCTTATACCTTTGTGAGTGATTCCGACGGCGGCAAGGCCGGCAAGGGAAGCCTGGTGACCATCACGTTCATACCGCTCAGCGGCACGGTCGTGTTTAATGCCGTCAAACCCGGCGAGGATTTCACCGACACCGGCCAGTACCATGTGGCGGGACCGCTGATGACGCTTTCGCTCCCGCAACTCGATATTACGGTGAGCGGCCGGCCGTACACTCTGACGGGTGCGACACTTGTCCTTCCCTTCAAGATCTTCTCCGAGGGGGCGGGGACTTCCACCTGGGCGGGCGCCGGCCCGGGCAGCGGCAACAAGCAGAAAGGCACGGGCCCGGGACCAGGACCAGGACCGGGGCCGGGACCAGGACCAGGGCCGGGACCAGGGCCGGGACCAGGACCAGGGCCGGGGCCAGGACCAGGACCGGGGCCGGGACCAGGACCGGGGCCGGGACCAGGACCGGGGCCGGGACCAGGACCGGGGCCGGGACCTCTGCCCCTCCCCGATCAGGCGAAGTTAGACAAACTCGCCGGCGTGTGGCAAGGCTGGGGAGCAAGTTACGAAGTGCGTTTTCGCCGGAATAATATGATGACCCTGGCCGTGAAGCATGCGACGCTTTTCACGATTGGTGTGAACGACCGCGGCGAAATCGATGGAGGAGGAGTTATTGCGTACGACCTTGATCCCAATCTCTGCGGCGTCGCCAACCTGGTGAAGTACACCAACATGGGGATCAACATCCTGGCGAAGCTCCCGGAGTTCTACCACTTGAGCAAGGAGATCGGCGAGGCCTACAAACTCACGGGCGAAGGCTCTGCCCTGATGCAGGAAGCGGCGGCACACAAGGCGGCGAAAGAGGTGTCCGACGAAGCCGTAAAAGAAATGGGTCACGAATGGAAGCAGTTCCTGCACAGTGCGAATCATTTCGTCGCCAATGCCTTCGCCAACGTTCTCAAGGAGAAGTTCAAGGGGTACGGCGCCCACATGGTCGAGAAAATGGGTGAAGACGACAAAGAGGAAAACGCGGAGAGAAAACGCGCCGGGTGCACCTCCGTCGGGCCGGGGACCCTGGGCGCAGCTTCCGCGCAGGTGGCAGCGTCGGCCGTGGAATCGCTGCCGGTGGGACCCAACATGCCGATGGGCGTGCCCATGGTTCCGGGAGTGACGCAAGTGCAATACAACTACAAAGGGCTTGAACACGGCCCGGAACAACGGCTCTTCAACATTAAGGGCAACATTGGAATGTGGAATGGCGAGACGCGCATGGTATTGAAACAGTCGGGCGACGTCTACGAAGGAAGCAAGGACCTGATTGTCCAGTATCAGGTGAATTACAAGACGGAGAAGAAACCTTTTCCCGCCTGGAGCCCGTTCTCAAATAAGCCAGGGGTGATCTGGGTCAGCAACGGCCCCAAGACGCAAAAACCTCCGGAAGCAGTGGTGCAACTGGCCCAAAAGATGGGAACCGACATTTCCGCTGCGGAGGGAAGCGTATTCGCTTACGTGGAGGACACAGGAACCCACCGCAATGGCGTGAAGCCCTGGGAAGAGTACGAGTATGTATGGTTCGTCCAGAAATTGGACGACCATAAAACCATCCAGGATTTCGCGCAAAGCGGAAAACCTTAACGCAGCTCCGCCTCAGACCAGCCCGCGGGTTGGCTCACGGAAGGGGGTACTGTAACGCAGGCCTGCCCCTCCCCTGCGGGGTGGGAGACTGGGGTCTTTTCCGCTTCCAGCAATTGCCGGCACGCGGCCGCGCACTGTTCGCAGCTTTGCGCGCAGGCCCTGATCTGCTCGTCGCCGCAAAGCTGTTCGCGGGTGGCGCATACGTGCCGATTGCTGGCATGTATGCGGTCACAACATTCGATCTCAAAGAGCCGCATACATCCCGACAAGAACCGTCGGGACGTATGCGCCACCCGCGAAGGCCATCAAATCATAGTGATTGTGGCGGAGCATTACATGCGCCCGGAGACCGCCGCTCGCACGGGGAGTCCAGACCCGTTCTCAACATGCAATTGATGGCGTCTTCAAGGGTCTCAACAATCGGGTAGTGGGTCACTTGGAATGGGATCCCTTTCGAAACACTGGTCATTCCCGCGGAAGCGGGAATCCAGTCCGTCGGCGGCGCATTTCCCACGGCTTGCAGAGCAGATTCCCGCTTTCGCGGGAATGACTGCATCTGGGAGCCGCCCGTGTCGCGCAAATGACACCGTTACCGAAGACTGGGGATGGCAAGCAATTCCGGCCATTATGAGGTACAGTAGCGCCGACCCCGCTTGGCGGGGCCAGCAGCTTCGATGCCGGTCTCCCCACGCTGCCGGGACAGGTTCCGGCGGGCGCTGCGATGCAAGGAGAGAGAATATGACAAAACATGATGCGTCATTTTTCGGCCGTCGCGACCTGGCCAGGAGCGCCTTGCTCGGCGGCGCTTCCTTTCTACTGGGCTCGCGAGCTTCGGCAACAGCGGAAGACCCGGCGGCCGGCCGGGAGCTCATCAACGTCCGCCAGTTTGGTGCAATCGGTGATGGCAAGACGGACGACACGAAAGCCATCCAGCATGCCATTGACGCCGCGGCCGAGGTCAAAGGCGCAGCGTTCATGCCGGCGGGCATCTATCTGAGCGCGGAGCTCCGGCTGCACCAGAACACCGCCCTGGTGGGCATCCCGACGTGGAACTACAGTGGACCCGGCGGGGCGGTTCTGCGCCTCGCGAGCGGCGACTGCAAATGCCTTCTGAATATTACGGAGGGCTGGGGCGCTACAATTGCGGGGCTCGCGCTCGACGGCGGCGGCTTGGGCAAGAACGTCCACGGAATCTTTCTCAACAAACCGGATTATGGGAAACACGAGGACTCTTTCCGCATCGAGCGCTGCCAGGTGGCGCGTTTCAGCGGGGATGGAGTGAATCTGACGCGGGCCTGGTGCTTCTCCGTCCGCCACTCGATGCTAGCCTACAACCAGGGCGACGGCCTGAGCCTGCGGGGCTGGGATGGCTTTCTCCTCGACAATTGGTTTTCCGGAAACGCCCGCGCCGGCTTCGCAGCGCGCTCCGAGAACGCCTCCATGACGCTCACCGCCAACCGCATCGAATGGAATGGGCAGGAGAACATTCTCATCACCGGCGGCGACGGCTATCAGATCACGGGGAATTTTCTCGACCGCGCCGGGACTTGCGGCATCGCCCTGCGCAGCGGCCACGCACCGTGCTCGCAAATGACCATCACGGGGAATTTCCTCAAGCGCAGCGGTAAGCTGGCCGACCCCGCAAGCCACGACTCCGCGCAAATCCTGCTGGAGGGAGCCCGCGGCGTAACCTGCGTGGCCAATAACCTCCAGGTTTGGCAGGACGACGATGGCACCGGAACCTGGAGCCCCTCGTACGGCATCGTTTACAAAGGACTTCAGGATTGCGTCATCGCCCATAACGTCCTCTACGAGGGCGCCCTGCGGCAACTGCTGGTGGACCTGGGCGGCCACGGCGAAGGCCTGGTGGTCAAGGACAATCCCGGGCGGCTGTTCAAGATTCCTCACGCCTCCCCTCCCGGCTAATTCTTTTCCATAAGGGTTCCGCTTTACCAGTTTGTTGAAAAACAATCCGCCGTTGCCATTCTGAGTTGTAGCGCCGGTCGGAGCCTGCGCTGACGCAGGAAGCGACCGGCGGCATGGAATTCTCAACAACTTCGCCGCTCACAGAGCGGCGGCGAGGGAAGGCCCGGTGGCAGGACCGTGGTCGCGCCCCCAGCCCTCACGAAACACTTGACAAGGTGTATTCTGGGGCATAAGCTATATCCGACTGAATTAGTCGGATATCGCCATGCTGAAGCTGACCAAGAAGGCTGACTACGGATTGATTGCCGTCAAGCATTTGGCTGAGCGCCACCCGGCGGCCGCCTGCAGTGCCAAGGAGATCGCCCGGGCCTACGGAATTCCGACCGAATTACTCGCCAAGATCCTGCAGAAACTCGCCAAAAACGGCCTGCTGCTTTCTCAGCACGGGACGAACGGCGGCTATGCACTGGCGCGGCCGCCTGCGGAGATCTCGGCGTTCGAGGTCATTCGCGCCATCGAGGGGCCGCTGTTTATCACCAGTTGTGTGACCGACCGCCGCGAGTGCGGCCAGATGACCCGCTGCACAGTGCGCGAACCACTGCAACAGGTCAATGAGGCTCTGGTGAAGGCGTTGAGCGCCGTCACGATTTCCAGCCTCGCGAGCAGGGATGAAGGCTTGGTGCAACTCGGGGGCCTGCCATGAAGCTTCCCATCTACCTGGATAACCACGCCACCACACCCGTGGACCCACGTGTGGTGGAAGCCATGCTGCCCTTCTTCACCGAGGCCTTTGGGAACCCGGCGAGCCGGAACCACCCCTTCGGTTGGACGGCGGCCACGGCGGTGGAGAATGCTCGCAAGCAGGTTGCCCGGTTGATTAACGCCAGCACCAAGGAAATCGTCTTCACCTCGGGCGCGACGGAATCCGACAACCTGGCCATCAAGGGCGCGGCGCGCCGCTACCGCGAGCGTGGCGACCACCTCATCACGCTGGCCACCGAGCACAAGGCCGTCCTTGATTCCGCCAAGCGACTGGAGGCAGAAGGCTTCCACGTGGCCTACGCTCGCCTGCGGCCCGACGGCCGGGTGGACTTGGAAGATTTGCAGCGGGCCATCACCGACCGAACTCTGCTGGTTAGCATCATGGCGGCGAATAACGAGATTGGGGTGGTGCAACCGCTGGCGGAAATCGGCCGGCTGTGCCGGGCGCGTGGCGTGCTGTTTCACACCGACGCCGCGCAGGCCGCGGGCAAGATTCCGCTGGACGTTGAGGCCATGCAAATCGATCTGCTTTCCATCGCCGGGCACAAGCTGTACGGGCCGAAAGGCGTCGGCGCACTCTACGTGCGGCAGCGCGGCGCGCCCGTGGACCTTACGCCCCTGCTGGACGGCGGCGGCCACGAGGGTGGCCTGCGCTCCGGGACGCTGAATGTGCCGGGAATCGTGGGCCTGGGCAAAGCCTGCGAGATCTGCCGCGAGGTGATGCCAGAAGAAGCGCGCCGCCTGGCGGCCCTGCGCGACCGCCTTAAAGATGGACTGCTGGCCGCGCTCGACAGCATTCACATCAACGGCAGCCTCGAACATAGGCTGCCGAACAATCTGAACGTGAGTTTCCCGGGCCTCGAGGTCGCGACCTTGATGACGGAACTGAACGACATTGCCCTTTC
This sequence comes from uncultured Acidobacteriota bacterium, assembly GCA_963722555.1. GTDB lineage: Bacteria > Acidobacteriota > Terriglobia > UBA7540 > UBA7540 > Bog-366. Next base: position 1,307,688 of record CAVRNQ010000007.1, on the reverse strand, counting down.
CTCGGGCTCGGCCTGCACCTCGGCCACTCCCGAGCCCTCCTATGTGTTGAAGGCTCTGGGAGTTCCCGAGGAACTGGCCCAGACCCCTCTGCGCTTCGGCCTGGGCCGCTTCTCGACCGAGGAGGAAATCGAATACAGTCTCCGCCGCGTGGTGGAGGCCGTGAAGCGCCTGCGGGATTTGGCCTCGCTCGAGAAAGCGCCGCCCGCCGAACGCAGGTTGCGGCAGGCGTAAAGCTGATCGCTGACGGCTAATAAGGAAGCACTGCTCGTGATGATTTTGGCCCCGCGGGGGCCGTGCTTGTGGATGGGAATTACAAGGAGGAAATTTCATGGCCACACCTCAACCCGACATCGGGCTTCTGGCAGCCCAGGAATACAAGTACGGTTTCGTCACGGACATTGAACAGGAGACCGTTGCGCCGGGTTTGAACGAAGAGGTTATCCGTCTGATCTCCGCCAAGAAGGAGGAGCCCGAGTGGATGCTCGCCTGGCGCCTGAAGGCCTATCGGCACTGGCTGACCATGCGGGAGCCCAATTGGGCGAACGTGAAGTTTCCCCCCATTGACTATCAGGCCATCCGCTACTACTCCGCCCCGAAAAAGAAGGGCGCGGGACCGCAGAGCCTGGAGGAGATCGACCCCGAGCTGTTGAAGACGTACGAAAAGCTGGGCATCCCGCTGCGCGAGCGCGAACTCCTGGCGGGCGTGGCGGTGGACGCGGTCTTTGACAGCGTCTCCGTCGGCACCACTTTTAAGGCGAAGCTCGCCGAGCTGGGCATCATTTTCTGTTCCTTCTCGGAAGCCGTGCGCGAGCATCCCGAGCTGGTGCGCAAGTATCTCGGGTCTGTGGTCCCCTATACCGACAACTTCTTTGCCACGCTCAACTCCGCCGTGTTTAGTGACGGGTCCTTCGCCTACGTTCCCAAGGGCGTGCGCTGCCCCATGGAGCTTTCCACTTACTTCCGTATCAACGCCAAGGACACCGGCCAGTTCGAGCGCACGCTGATCGTGGCGGACGAGGGCGCCTACGTGAGCTACCTGGAAGGCTGCACGGCTCCCAGGCGCGACGAGAATCAGCTCCACGCCGCGGTGGTCGAACTGGTGGCTCTGGACAACGCCACCATCAAGTATTCCACCGTCCAGAACTGGTATCCGGGCGATAAGGAAGGCAAGGGAGGTATTTACAACTTTGTAACCAAGCGCGGCAAGTGCGCGGGCGTCAATTCCAAGATTTCCTGGACACAGGTCGAGACCGGCTCGGCTATCACCTGGAAGTATCCGAGCTGCATCCTGCAGGGCGACAACTCCGTGGGCGAGTTCTACTCCGTGGCGGTCGTCAACAACTACCAGCAGGCCGACACCGGCACCAAGATGATTCACATCGGCAAGAACACCAAGAGCACCATCGTCTCGAAGGGCATCAGCGCCGGGCGCGGCCAGAACAGCTATCGCGGTGCGGTCCGCATCTTGAAAGGGGCAGCCAACGCCCGCAATTACTCGCAGTGCGATTCCCTGCTGATCGGCGACAAGTGCGGTGCGCACACCTTCCCTTATCTCGAAGTGAAGAACGCGACCGCCATCGTCGAGCACGAAGCCTCCACTTCCAAGATCGGCGAAGACCAGATCTTTTACTGCCGCCAGCGTGGGCTTTCCGCTGAAGACGCCGTGGGCATCATTGTCAACGGCTTCTGCAAGCAGGTCTTCCGCGAGTTGCCCATGGAATTCGCCGTGGAAGCGCAGAAGCTTTTGGGCGTGAGCCTGGAAGGCAGCGTGGGGTAAGTCGGAATTATGAATTCTGAATCACTACTGTCCGGCAAAAGTTCGGACCATTCCTTGTAACTACCTGAGTACGCGAAAGTAAGGGGTCCCGATGAAGTTTTTCGATTTCAAATTTTTACCTGTTCATGAACACCATAGGACTGCTTGCCACTCTAGTTTGGAGGCAGTCGATGAACACGGGCCAAACCGTTTTCGCTCAACTCATGGAGTTCATCCCGACCTACCAGTTTCAGCTCTGCGTCGATCGCTACTACGGCCATCGTTACGTCAAAGGTTTTTCTTGCTGGGATCAATTTCTCTGCCTGGCTTTCGCTCAGCTCACCTATCGCCACAGTCTCCGCGACATCGAAGCCTGTCTGCGAGCGCAACCCGCGAAGCTCTATCATATGGGTTTCCGCGGTCGAGTCTCTCGCGCCACGCTCGCCGACGCCAACGAGCATCGCGATTGGCGCATCTACGCCGACTTTGCCCAAGTGCTGATTGGCATCGCCCGCGACCTCTACCGCGACGAATCTTTCGGAGTGGAGTTGTCCGAGACCGTGTATGCGTTCGACTCGACCACCATCGATTTGTGTCTGTCGCTGTTTCCCTGGGGCCAGTTTCGCCGCCGCAAGAGTGCGGTGAAGCTGCATACGCTGTTGGACGTGCGCGGCAGCATTCCGACCAGTGTTTATGTGACCGGCGGGCAGGTCCACGACGTCAACCTGCTGGACGAACTGCTTCTCGAAGCCGGAGCCTTTTACTTGCTCGACCGCGGTTATGTCGATTTCGCTCGTCTCTACGCGTTTACCCAAGCTTGTGCCTTCTTCATCACTCGCGCCAAAAAGAATATGCAGTTCTATCGTCGCTCCTCGCGCCCCGTCGAACGATCCACGGGAGTGCAGTGCGACCAAACCATTCTGCTGACCGGAGTGCGAACCGCGCAGCGTTATCCCGATCGCTTGCGACGTATCCACTATTTCGATGCCGAGAAGGACTCCCGACTCACTTTCCTGACCAACAATTTTCTCCTGCCCCCTCTGACCATCGCGCAACTGTATCGGGCCCGCTGGCAGGTGGAATTGTTCTTCCGCTGGATCAAACAGCACCTGCACATCAAGGCTTTCTACGGTACCTCCGAGAACGCCGTGAAGACGCAAGTTTGGGTTGCCCTCTCGGTTTACGTCCTGGTGGCGATGGTCAAAAAGCAACTGGGGCTCGACCTGAGTCTGTACAAAATTCTGCAAATTCTCAGCGTCACGATTTTCGAAAAAACCCCGATTTTAGAGGGGTTTTTCAACTTTGCCGATGAAACCGAAAACCTGAATCTCGGCAAGCAGCTGAATCTGTTCGAGTTTTAACCGGACAGTACTGATTCTGAATTATGAATAGTGAAGAGTGAATAAGCCCCGCGAGAGAAGGAAGTGGCAAAAAGGGGGATAGCGACCATGACCAAACTCGAGGATTACGTTTTGGCACTGACGCGTGTTGTGGTGGCGTTCCTGTTCGCCTGCCACGGCGCGCAAAAGCTGTTTGGCGTCCTGGAGGGACACCCGCAGCTCCATAATCCCTGGATGCTCACCGCCGGAGTGCTCGAACTCGGCGGCGCCTTGTTCCTCGCGCTGGGATTCCAGGCTCGGACGGTGGCCTTCTTGCTATGTGGCGAGATGGCGGTGGCTTATTTCAAGGCGCACTTTCCGGGGGGCTTTTGGCCCATTCTGAATCACGGCGAGTTGGCGGCGCTTTACTGCTTCGTCTTCCTGTGTCTATCCGTGCGCGGCGCCGGCAAAGTGAGCGTTGACGGGATGCGGGGGAAATTGTGAACTCTGCTTCGTCCAGGGTGCGAGTGTTGGCCGTAACGATAATCTCCGTGTCCTCTGTGCTTCCAAAGCTTTAACACGGAGGACACGGAGCGCCTCAGTGCCCTCTGTGTTAAGTCTTTTCTGGCCACGGAGGACACGGAGGCTGCTGACACGTGGAGAATCCTTCGCGGATAGCGCGAGTTTCGAGTTTCGATTATCGACAATGGAGCAATGAATGCTAACGATCAAGAACCTGCACGCCAAAGTTGGAGACAAGGAAATCCTGCACGGGATTGATCTGCAAGTGAACGCCGGTGAAGTGCACGCCATCATGGGACCGAACGGTTCCGGCAAGTCCACGCTCGCCCAGGTGCTCTCGGGCCGCGAACTCTACGCGGTTACGGGCGGCGAAGTGACCTTCGAGGGCCAGGACCTGCTCGCCATGTCGCCCGAGGACCGTGCGCGCGAGGGCATCTTCCTGGCCTTCCAGTACCCGGTGGAAATCCCCGGCGTCTCGAACACCTATTTTCTGCGGGCCGCGCTCAACGCCACCCGCAAGCACCGCGGGATTGAGGAACTTGATGCCATGGATTTCCTCACGCTGGTGCGCGGCAAGATGAAGCTGCTGGAGATGGACGAGAGCTTGATGTCGCGCTCCGTCAACGAAGGTTTCTCGGGAGGCGAAAAGAAGCGCAACGAGATTTTCCAGATGGCGGTGCTCGAACCCAAGCTCGCCGTCCTGGACGAGACCGACTCCGGCCTCGATATCGACGCTCTCAAGATTGTGGCCAACGGCGTCAATGCCTTGCGTTCACCGGAGCGCGCTGTCATCGTGGTGACGCACTACCAGCGCCTGCTCAACTACATCGTGCCGGACTTCGTCCACGTGCTCTCCGGCGGGCGTATCGTCAAGTCGGGAGGCAAGGAACTGGCCCTGGAGCTCGAAGACAAGGGCTACGGTTGGCTGGATGAGGCGGTGGAGTCCGGTGTGGCCACGCAATGATGGAAGAACAAGGCAAAGTGCAAAAGTCAAAGCCGTGTTACAGCACCGCGACGCGCGACCATAGCGCCGTTCTCTGTGCACTCCGTGCGTCTCAAGATTTCACACAGAGGACACGGAGCGTCTCAGTGCCCTCTGTGTTAAGGGTTTTCAAACCACAGAGGACACAGAGAAATAATTTCAAGACGGGGAAATTCCCGCGCGCCGCAAACGAAGATGCGTTCCAGCACTACAGCGGACCGACGACAGTTCCGGTTTGGATTTTCACTTTTGCGTTTTGCCTTTTGCACTTTGCCTTTTGACTTGTTCGTGCCCAACGGAGACGGGCAGGGCTTCGACATTGGAAAGGGATCTGGGATTTGATGAATACGCTTAAGGAACAAGAAGGGCTTTACCTCGCAAGCTTTACGCATATCGAGAATACCCTTAATGAGAATGCTCCCACCTGGCTTCGCAAGGTGCGCCGCACGGCCATCGAAAACTTTGCGGAGTTAGGGTTCCCTTCGACGCACGACGAAGAGTGGAAGTACACGAACGTCGCGCCCCTGGTGTCCGTGCCCTTCGTCCCCGCCCACGTGAAGGTGAGCGAGGAAATCCGGCGCCAGATCGAGCGCCTGCCGCTAGCCGACCTCGGGTGCAGCCGCCTGACGTTCTACAATGGCCGCTACGTGCCGGAACTCTCGAAACTGCGCGAAGTCCCCCAGGGGCTCAAGGCGGGCAGCCTGGCTTCGGCCTTCAAAAACCATGGGCCCCTTCTGGAACGTCATCTGGCGCGCTATGCGGACGCGCGGACGCACGCTTTTGTGGCGCTCAATACGGCGTTTTTTGAAGACGGCGTATTCATCGAAGTGCCCAAGGGGGCGGTATTGCAAAAGCCCCTGCACATCCTGCAGATTTCCCACGGGGGCGGCCGGCCCACCTTGGCGCATCCCCGTAGCCTGATTCTCGTGGGTGACACCGCGCAGGCGGCGATCATCGAAACCTTCTTCAGCCTTGCGGCAGACACCACGTTCACGAACGCCGTCACGGAAATCATCGCCGGCGAGGGCGCACTGGTGGACTACTGCAAGCTCCAACAGGAAAGCGACGCCGCATTTCATTACGCGCGTGTGCAAGTGCAGCAGGAACGCTCCTCGAGCGTGGCGACCCATTCCATCCAACTGGGCGGCCTACTGACGCGCGAAGAAGTCCAAACCGTCCTGGCGGGCGAAGGCGCCGAGTCGCTGATGCATGGTCTTTACGTCATCACCGGGCGGCAGCACGTGGACAACCACACCATCATCGACCACGCCCAGCCGCACTGTTCCAGCCGCGAGGTTTACAAGGGCGTGCTGGAGGGCAAAGCGCAGGGTGTGTTCAACGGCAAGATCATTGTCCGCCCCAACGCGCAGAAGACCGATTCCAAGCAGAGCAACAAGAACCTGCTGCTCTCCGAGGACGCCATCATCAACACCAAGCCGCAGCTCGAAATCTTCGCCGACGATGTCAAGTGCACGCACGGCGCCACGGTCGGCCAGATCGATCCCGAGGCGGTTTTTTATCTCCGCTCCCGCGGCATTGCCGAGGACGAGGCGAAGCGCCTGCTCACCTACGCCTTCGCCAACGAAGTGATGGAGCGCATTAAATTTCAGCTCCTGCGCGAGCGGCTCGCGGAGCGGCTGTATGCGCGGCTGGCCAAGAAGATTGGCGATTGATGATTGGCGATTGACGATTGAAAAGATTGACGATGGACGATGGAGGAAAATGGCGATTGGAAATCGGCGATCGTCAATCACCAATCGTCAATCACCAATCGTCCATCGACAATAGTAGGAGACTTGATGGCGACAACACGAAATCTAGACCAGGCCCTCCCGCGCGAAGCGCCGGCCCCGGGTTTCGACGTGCGGAAAATCCGCGAGCACTTTCCCATTCTCAAGCAGAAGGTCTACGGGAAACCGCTCGTCTATCTCGACAACGCCGCCACCAGCCAAAAGCCGCAGGTGGTCATCGATGCTCTCGTGCACTTCTACACCCAGGATTGCGCGAACATCCATCGCGGTGTATACCAGCTCAGCGAGCGCGCCACCCAGGCCCACGAGGACGCGCGCAGCAAGCTCCAGCGGTTCTTGAACGCCGGCGACCCGCGCGAAATCGTCTATGTGCGCGGATCGACAGAAGGCATCAACCTTGTGGCGCAGACTTACGGGCGGCAGCACGTGGGGGCCGGCGATGAAATCCTGATCACAGCTATGGAGCATCACGCGAACATAGTGCCCTGGCAAATTCTCTGCGAGGAGAAAGGGGCGCACCTGCGCGTGGCGCCCATCAACGACCGCGGCGAGTTGATTCTGGAAGAACTTCAAGAACTCTTGAGCGACCGCACGCGCCTGGTGAGCGTCGCCCACGTTTCCAACGCGCTCGGCACCATCAATCCCGTCCGGCAAATTGTGGAAATGGCGCATGCGCGGAACATTCCGGTGCTCATTGATGGTGCGCAGGCTGCCCCGCACATGAAGGTCGACGTGCAGGCCCTGGGCTGTGATTTCTACGTGCTTTCGGGGCACAAGCTCTTTGGGCCGACGGGCATTGGCGCGCTCTACGGCAAGGCCAGCCTGCTTGAATCCATGCCTCCCTACCAGGGGGGCGGCGACATGATTCTCTCCGTGACCTTCGAGAAGACCATCTACAATCACATTCCGAACAAATTCGAGGCGGGAACGCCCAACATCGCCGCAGCGATTGGATGGGGCGCCGCCCTTGACTACCTCACTAAGGTAGGGATGGAGAATATCTCCTCCTACGAGCACGCGCTGCTCGCCTACGCCCTCGAGGCCATTGGCCAGATTCCCGGCGTGCGCCTGATCGGCACGGCCCGAGAGAGGACCGGGGTTCTCTCCTTCGTGGTGGAGGGCATTCACCCGCACGATGTCGGCACCATACTTGACCAGGAGGGCATTGCCGTGCGCACCGGTCACCACTGCGCGCAGCCCGTCATGGCGCGTTTCGGCGTGCCCGCCACGGTGCGTGCCTCCCTGGCTTTTTACAACACCAAGCAGGAGATTAATGCCCTGGCGGCCGGTCTGGAACGCGTAAAGGCGATGTTTGCCTAAGAATGGCTATCAGCTATCAGCTTTCAGCCGTCAGCTAAAGCTCTAGCTGAATGCTGAGAGCCGATAGCTGAGAGCTGAAAGCTGAGAGCTTAAACACTATGTCGGAACTGACAAACCTTTATCAAGAAGTTATCCTCGATCACTGCAAGCGGCCGCGGAATTTCCGTGTCCTCGAGAGTGCCGACCATTGCGCGGATGGCTACAACCCTTTGTGCGGGGACAAAGTCACCCTCTACGTGCGCCTCGTGGATGACCGCATCGCCGATATCAGCTTTCAGGGTTGCGGCTGCGCAATCTCCACAGCTTCTGCTTCCATCCTGACGGAGACCTTGAAAGGCAAAACGCGGGCTGAGGCGGAAGCGCTGTTCCAAGCATTTCATAGCCTGGTGACCGGCCGCCCCGTGGAATCCGCGCAGACGCCCGCGCTCGGAAAGCTGGCAGTCTTCTCCGGCGTCTCGCAGTTTCCCGTGCGCGTCAAGTGCGCCTCACTGGCCTGGCACACCCTGCGCAGCGCGCTCGAGGACAAACAGACCGTCGCCAGCACAGAGTGATCCAATATGGCGGAGCAGACCCCTTCACCGCAACCCACGTTGACCGTCTCGGAAGTTGTCGCGCTCGAGGACAGAATTGTCGAGACGATTCGCACCTGTTACGATCCCGAGATTCCCGTTAACATTTATGACCTAGGTCTGATCTACGACGTTAAGGTGGAAACCACCGGTCATGTCCACGTGAAGATGACCTTGACTTCGCCCGGGTGCCCGGTGGCGGGCACACTTCCCGGCGAAGTCGAAGACAAGATCAGTGTCCTTCCGGGGGTTAAGGAGACCAAGGTCGAAATTGTGTGGGATCCGCCCTGGGATAAGAACATGATGTCGGAAGCCGCCAAGCTGCAACTGGGGTTCCTGTAGGAGGCTGGCGGGAAAACCGCCAACGCTGTCATCCTGAGGAGGTCGCCTCGGCGACCGGTCCTGAGTGAAACGAAGGAAGGACCTCTGTATTTGCCTGATTGGGGTATGCACTTGACTCCCCTTGGAGGGTAAACGCGGCCTATGAATATGTGAAATCTTATTACGGCGTCAATCCAGAGCCCGGTCAGCGGGTCACAACTAAAGATAAGCAAAAGAGTGGCACTATTGGCCGAAAGAAAAGCTACGACCAGTACGTTTATGTCACCTTCGACGGGTCAAAATTCAGCGTTCCGTGTCATCCGCTAGAGTTGGAGTACGGGAAATGAGTAAGGGGAGTCAAGTGCATACCCCAATTGCCTGATTCTACAAATGCAAAGGTTCTTCGCTTCGCTCAGAATGACAGCGCAAGGCTTAGGATGACAGCGAGGGGCTCCGAATGACAACGTCGGAATGTTTGTCAACAAACCACTAATTCTCCATTCTGGACTATTCCAACATGCCTGATGCGGTCAAATCTCCTCTGGCTGATTATCACCTCTCGCAAGGGGCGGTCCTGGCGGAATATCACGGCGCGTCAGTTCCCGGGCGTTTCACAGCGCCCGCGGCGGAGCATCGGGCCGTGCGCGCCGCCTCCGGGCTCTTCGATTTTTCCTTTCGCGCCAAGTTCCGGATGAAGGGCCGCGACCACGCGCGCCTGCTGCAACGCCTGGTCAGCAACGACATCAAGAAGCTCTCGCCGGGCCAGGGCGCCTACGCCACACTTCTCTCGACGCAAGGGCGCATCCTGGTGGACCTGCGCTTGTATTGCGCCGAGGACAGCTTCCTCATTGATACTGACGCCGACCTGCGCGAAAAAGCCATGCAGAGTTTGCGCCGCTATATCATCGCTGACCAGGTCGAGATTGAGCCGCTCGACCTCTACGGACTGGCGTTCCAGGGGCCGCGGGCTCGCCCGCTGCTCGAGAAGACACTGCACATTGACTTGCCCCCCATGCAGGAGTTCGACCACCTGGCGTCGAACTACGCGGGCTTCCCCATTCGCGTGGTTTGCGCCTCGAGCACAGGCGAGGAAGGCTATGAGGTGTGGGTGGGCGCCGGAGGGATGGAAGCCGTCTGGGGTGCGGCCTGCGGCCAGGCGCCGACTTACGACATGCTGCCTTGTGGCTGCGAAGCGCTCGAGAGTCTGCGCATTGAGGCCGGCATTCCTCGCTACGGGCAGGAATTGGGGGAAGACGTGATTCCGCTGGAAGCCGGGCTCTGGAACGCCCTCAGCTTCAATAAGGGCTGCTACGTCGGCCAGGAAATTGTGGAGCGCGCGCGCAGCCGCGGCCACGTGAACTGGAAACTGACGGGTCTGATCGTGAATGCGGCCGAGGGACCGCGGCCCGGCGAGAAGTTAGTCGCAGGGGGAAAAGAGGTTGGCGAAGTCACCAGTTCCTGCGTTTCACCCACGCTCGGCAAAACCATTGCCCTCGCCTACGTGCGCCGCGAAGTTTCCGAACCGGGAACCCCACTCGCTTTCGTTTCCGGGGTCACGGCGGAAGCCGCCGAGCTGCCTTTCTACCAGCGCACCCTGGGGGCGTCCGTCTGAGCCTGAGGAAATGCGGTTGAAGTGTGCGGGAGAGACCTTCTAGCCCCACTGCGGTTCACTTAAGGGGTTCCAGGAAAATGCTTCTGAATTCGTTCCTGGGGGACCCCGTCACCCGGCCCGCTCCGGCTTGTGAAAGCACCGGCAGCGGTCCACCCTCTCCCCCAAGGGGGCGAGGGCAGTTAATTCCAATCAACGACAAAAGCTTAAGTGAGCAGCATTGCTGCTAACGGAGCGGCTGCCCGAGCTGCAAGGCCATCAGGACAAATGACCCCGCAATGATCAGCACGGAAAGCATCGCGAGCGCGTTCCACAGATTCTCGCTGGGGCGCGTGGCCGGCTCACCTTCCGGAATCAAGTAACCGAGTACCAAGCCGCTCGCCAGCCCGCCAAAGTGCGCGGCGTTATCGACCCGGAAGAAGATTCCAAAAATAGCGATATAGATCACCCAGCGCCAGAGCTGGCGGCGATACTCTTTTCCCAGATGCCCGTGATGGAAGCTCGCGCCGATCAAGATTCCCACCAGTCCCAGGATGGCTCCCGACGCTCCCACGGAAACTCCGAAGGGGCTCCACCAGAGGCTCAGCAAAAAGCCCGCAACTCCGGTTACCAGATAGAGCACGGTGAACTTGGGTGCGTTGAACAGGGATTCCACCTGCGGGCCCAGGTCCACCAGGCACCACAGGTTCATCCCGATGTGGAGCAAGTCGGCGTGCAGGAAAACGGCCGTTACCAGCCGCCACCACTGGCCCGTCCAGATGGAGGGGGCCTTGGCGCCCAGCCGCCACAGCACTTCGCCGCTGATGCCGCCCATCGCGGGCGCTCCGTACAACTGGGTGGACGCCGTGTTCTGTGTCATGTACCAGGAAATGGCATAGAGCGCCAGGTTCGCCACCACGACCACAGAGGCTGCCGTGGTGGGAACTGGAATGAAACCCAGCACGCGTCCTGGTGTGCCGGTGGTGCCCCGAGCGCGCACCGGCCCGGCGCGTTCTCCACAGAACGGGCACACGGAAGCATCGCGTTCGATCAAGGCGCGGCAATGCGGGCACATGCGCACCGAACTGCTGGAGGAACCGCCCGGCGTGCCGAAAGACGATCCCAAGGCCTTCTTCAATCGTTGCCACTGAAACCACAGTTTGGGTGGTAATGCCATGCTCAAGCCCTCTTTCCTGGACTCCCATCAGAATTATATCTGAGGTGCGGAGCGCGCAGAGATTTCATTTCTCCGCCGCCCGCAGGTAGTGGTGTCAATCGCGAGACACGGATGCTCCCGGGTGCAGTCATTCCCGCGAAAGCGGGAATCTACTTCGCAAGCCACCGGAAATGCGCCGTAGGCCTGGATTCCCGCTTGCGCGGGAATGACCAATGTTTCGAAAGCAAGCGTAGCGCGGACCTGTTCTGTAGGTCCGCGGCTCGTCCCCTGTGGGCAAGGAAAAGCCGCGGACCTACAGAACAGGTCCGCGCTACCCTTCCTCGGCCCGAGTGTCTGCCGACCATGGGCAGCCGAAAGGCTGTCAAGGCTCAGGATTTGCAGCATCTGTTGCTGCGCTCGTATTAGAATAGCGGCAAGGGGAGTGGAGCATAACCATGAGATTTGAGGACGCCGGGCGCGCTCTGGATCGCGAACTCGCGAAGCTGCGGAAGTACCTGGATGAGGAAATCCATCCGGAAACTCGCCAGGAGATGGCGGAGTTCCTGCGTCGCACCTCCGGCCATCTGACGAAACTGGCAGAGCGATTGGAAAAAGCGAAAAGCTGAACCGCTGCTGACTCACTCGATGAAACCACCACAGGCGAGATCGCATCACCGTGCGCTAGAGAGGTTCGCAGAACACAGTGCCATCTGTTCTCTGGACCGGCGCTTGGCGCTTGCCCCCCGGGGCGGGAGCGCCGCACGACCGGCGGTCCCCGGCCGCCGCTACCACCGCGGCGGTCACGATATCTTGCGAACCTCTATAGGGATCGGCGTGGCCCTGGGGTTGCTTCTCTCCGCTACGGGCTGTTTGCACCGCCACAAGGCCGGACCCGCCGCCCGCGCCACTCCACCCCCTGCTCCCGCGGCCACAATACCTCCCACCCCAGCGGCCCCGACGACCATCACCACGCCGCCTTCCCCGCGCCCCGCGCCTGTTCCGGCGCCTATTATCCAGGGCGAGGAGGGCATCGCTTCCTGGTACGGCCATCCCTATCATGGCCGCCCCACGGCGAACGGCGAGATCTACAACATGTACGGCATGACCGCCGCCCATCGCACCCTGCCCTTCGGGACCGTAGTGTGCGTCCACGACCTCGACAACGGCCGCGACGTAACAGTGCGCATCAATGACCGCGGCCCGTTCATCGAGGGGCGCATCATCGATCTCTCATTCTCCGCGGCCCAGGCCATGGCCATGGATTTGGCAGGCATTGCGCGCGTGCGGCTGGAGATTGTGGGACGTAGCGCCAGTTCCGAACCCGGCCTCTTCGCCGTACAGGTCGGCGCTTTCCGTGATCGCCGCAACGCTGACCGCATGAAGAGCCTGCTCGAAGCACGCCACGGGCCGGTGGAGATTCAGGGCTTCGACCGCGGCGATGGCACCTTCTATCGTGTGCGGGTGGGAAGTGAGGGTTCAGAGGACGCGGCGCGCGAACTTGCCCAGAAGCTCCGTCGAGAGAACCTGGCCACGGAAACCTTTGTCGTCAGGATGAACTAGTGCCGGATTGCCTCTTCTGCCGGATCATTGACCGCAAGACTCCCGCCCAGATCGTCCACGAAGACGACCGGGCCGTGGCGATCGCAGACATTCACCCGCAGGCGCCGGTCCACCTGCTGGTACTTCCCCGCAAACACCTGCCCTCGCTCCAGGAAGCCGAGGCGGAAGACGCGGCCTTGCTGGGCCATCTTTTCCTCGTGGCGGCACAGCTCGCCCGCGCGCGGGGACTGGAAGCGAAGGGCTATCGCACGGTGATCAACAACGGCGCGTGGGCGGGGCAATCGGTGTTCCACCTGCATGTCCACGTGCTGGGAGGCCGTGCCTTTCACTGGCCACCGGGATAAGATTTTCTTGCCTGGCAGAGTCAGCCGGGGGAGGGGGAGATTCGCCCACCGCCTTCAATGGACCACCGCCAGTAGATTTTCATCATCAATGGCAACGCGCGACGGCTTGCGCGTCGTAGTGAACTTGAAGCGGGCGCCGTTCTCGCTGACGGTCACGCGCCCGAGCGTGACCCGCCGGTCCTTGGCGTAGATCGCGACGACAGGAACCAGCATCTCGAAGTCTCGAGGGACATCGCTCTGTGCGATCGATCCCTGCACCAGGTATTTGTTGGCGGCGAGTTCGCGGACGTTCGTCTCGAGGTGGTAAGTGGGAATCCCGGTTTCGTAAACCCACTCGTTGAAAAACCAATCCAGCTTGTGGTTCCTCTCCAGATCGCTTTCCGGCGTCATGTACTTCGCGGCGTGCTGGATGAAGTCTTCCGTCGAGACTGACTGGCCCTGGTAGCGGCTGACGAAGTCACGCAGCATGCGGAAGAATCGCTCGTCCGAACCCGTCTTGGGATCGATCATCAACCCGCGCAGCATGTGGAGGACCCAGCAGGCTTTCTTGTAAACGATGTTAGGGTATCCCTCGGGATCGTGGGAACTGGTGAGTCTTTGCCCGAGCCAGATCGGCCCGCCGGATTCAATCGTCTCCCCTTCACCGGTTTTGGCGAGCATGTCTTCCTTATAGAGGCGCAGCAGATTGCGGAATTGCCGGTCGCCGTCCTTTTGCCGGGCCAGGAATAGCGCCGCCGCATAGCTGGCCAGCCCTTCCGAAAGCCACTGGTCGTGGTAGGTCTCCCAGCCCAGGAGATTCCCCCACCACTGGTGTGCAACCTCGTGCGCAACGACGACCGGCCCCAGGGGATCTCCACCCTTCCGGTTGAGGCCCAGCTCAGAACGGTCCGCCTTGGGAAGAAATGAGAGGGTGGGCAAATACACCAGCTCCGGCCAGCCCTGGCCGAAGCTCCCCGGTACCTGCGAAATCGCCAGGTGCGGATAGGGAAAAGGCCCGAACAGGCTGGTGAAATATTCCACCGCATCAGAGGCGATTTCCGCGACGTTGTCGAGGAGAGCTGCGGGGGCGAGGGGCGGCGGCAGTTTCGGAATCGCATGGAAAACTGAGAGTTCCCCCCCGTGCGGTCCGGGGATGATCACGGGTGGAGTCCCGGCCCCGGCCCGTCGCTTCTCGAGCGAACTTTCCGCTTCGCGTGTTGCATAGACCTGCACTTGCACCTTGCCCGCGCGCCGCTCGGCAGAAATGTAGGGGCCGAGGTTGAATCCCGCGACCCGGAAGACACCATCCGAGCGCCAGCGGCTCTCCGACCAACCTTCGGATGATTTCTCCTCGACGCGACTACCCGTTGCCACCAGCGTCAGCTTTTCCGGGTAGTGGAAGGTCAGGTCATAAACAGCCGGGCTACCCAGACCAAGATTCGGGTACCAGCTTCCCCGGGCGCCCACGTAGAGCACGCCGTTGCCGACATCCACGATGACATTGCCGTGATATTTGAAGATCAGGCGAAAACGTTCACCCACCGGATAGGCCTCGGGGAGCACCACCCCAACTTCATCGTAAGCTCGCGCCTCCGCCGGCGACCCCTCCGGCGAGGGGTTCTCCACGACCGCCACACGCCTTCCCCGATCATCTTCGATTTCTGAAACCGCCAGCCAGCGCGAAAGCCCAAAAAGGATGAGGCGATTTTGGGCGGAACGCGATTCGAGCTGAACCTCGGCGCGACCCTCCAGGCTGCGGTCCGGATGGATGCGGATGTCCAGCGTATAGGACAGTGCCTTCACCAAACCTTCGCGTAGGGCAGCCGCCCGGGCCTGCGAAGCTTGAGTCGGGAACGAGCACCAGATGTCACTGAACACCTCGGATTCAACCTTTCGAATCGCTCCCACACTGAACGCCTCGGGCACCCGCTCGTCGTCAACCACCTGGAACGCTCCCAGGTTGAGCCCCTGCACGCGCGCGTAGAAATAGGGGTGACTGCGGTCCCCCAGCAGATCCATGAGGATGCGCTCAGAAGTCCCTTGCCCCAGCGTTTGCGCAGGCGAGGCCCACTCTTGCACGAATTGATCGGGTTGCTCGGGATCATCCGGATCAGGCCTCCGTGACGAGACCAGCAATTCCTGGGCAGTCTGATCCGTGAAGCGCATGTAAACCGATGAGAACCCTTCCTCCAGAATGGGAGCCTGGATGAACTGCGCAAGGCTCCGCTTTTCCGCCTGGTTGGGGGGGATCATCAAAATTTCGCCCTCTCCCGAAAAAACGGCCCCCGTGACCTCGCCCTGGGCCTTCGTCAGGAAAGCTATGAAGCCGCGGTTGAAATACAGGCTCATCCGGTCGCGCGTAATACGAGCGTTTTGGAGCACGTAGACCTGGGTGCGGTCGAGGGTGAGGGCGTTCAACTGCTTCAGCAGCTCCAGCGGCTCGGACGGCTGTTCCGCACGGCCCGCGGCCAGGTGAAGCGGGCCCGCCAGAAGCAGAAACACCAGCAGCGCGAGCTTCGCGCCTATCCCGCAGAATCGTCGGGGTTGGATTTCCAGGGACACCATGTTACTCCCTCCTCCCAATTCCTTTCCCCTACTGTAGCGCGGAAGTTGCTGCTTCCTCAACTCGACGGAGCTCCGGGCACTGTTGTATGATGCCGGGAGGATGGCTGAGTACTTTCGCACTCGCAGGGGCGTGGCGCACCCCCCGGCAGTCTGGAGGGTGCGGATGTTTCTGGCCTTGACCCTCTTGCTTTGCCCTGCCCTGCTGCTTGCAGATATTATCTATCTAAAAAACGGTGGCAAGATCGTTGCCCCCGTCACAAAAGAAGATACGAAACAGATCTTCTACGAGATGGGCGGGGGCGAATTCGCTCTCCCCAGGTCGGCGGTGGAGCGCATTGAAAAGTCCGCGCCTGCTCCGTTGCAACCGGAGGGCTCCCGGCCGACTCGCGAACTCGCGCTTGAGCTCCCCGCGCCCCCGGAGGCGGCCGGGGAAGAAGGGTCGGCGGTCATTCATGACGGCGCCGTGGATGAAGCCTACCTCAGGCGGCTGGCCGGGGAAGCTGCCCATAACCCCTCGCCCGAGAACCTCCATCAGCTCAAGCGCGCCTACCAGCAGGCGGCGGTTTTCCTCACGCGTCAGGGTGACCCGGACGCGGCTATCTTGAAGTATCGTGAGGCGATTAAGGTTCTGCCCCACGACCAGGCCCTGACACTCGGCCTGGGATACCTCCTGACGAAGCAGGATCATTACCTGGAAGCGCTCGATCTGCTGCGGCCGGAGGCCGACCGCTACCCACAGTCGCCGGACTTCCGCGTGCTCCTGGGCTCCGACTACTACGGGATGGAAGACCTCGATCAGGCCCTCGCGGAATGGAACAAAGCACTTACCCTGGAGGACAATCCGCGCCTGCGCGAAGCGGTCGAGAAAGTGGAACGCGAGCGGGATGTTTCGGGCTCATACTCCGAGCTGCGCAGCGAACATTTCCTGCTCCGCTACGAAGGCCAACAGGCCGAGAAGTTGAGCGGCGAGATTCTGAACAGCCTGGAAGGCTCCTTCCAGAACCTGACGCTCGACCTGGATTATTCCCCCTCCGAGGTGATTGTCGTCATTCTCTACCCCACTCAGGCCTTCCGCGATATCACCCGTTCGCCGTCCTGGGTGGGAGCCTTGAACGACGGAAAAATCCGCGTCCCCATCTCGGGCCTCACCATGATGACCCCGGAACTGGCGCGCGTGCTGAAACATGAGCTGACCCATTCGTTCATCCGCCAGATCACCCTGGGCCGCTGCCCCACTTGGTTCAACGAGGGCATGGCGCAGATCGAGGAAGGCGCCACCACCGCGGCCCTTGGCACCCAACTGGCCCGAGCCTTGGCCGCCGGCAAAATCCCCGCCTTGGCATCCCTGGAAACGCCTTTTGTGGACCTTTCGCAGGACCAAGTGGGCTTTGTGTACGCCAAGTCTCTCGCCGCAATCGAATACCTCCGCGACACTTTCGGCATGGGAGAAGTCCGCCGCATGCTGAAACTCATGCCCTCCTCCGACTTCAACGGACTCTTGCAGGATGAGCTTCGCCTGAGTGACCCCACCTTCGAACAGGAAGTCACGAGCTATATCGTAAAACGATACGGTTCGTAGTGGGAGCGTGTGGAGCGGACTCGGGTACCCGATTCCGCGGTTTTTCTCAGACCAAGGGATTGGATATTGATTTGCCCACGCCGACCCAGAGGCAGAATCGACCCCAGCTCGGCCCTTCCCCGTGCATGACCCTTTGAACCCCAGGCGGTTATGATTGATCACGATAAGCCCTTATCCATCAGCAAAATCGTCGGAAACAAGGCAGGTAAACCGCTTCTTGTCCATAACATGCTGATTTAATTGCTTTTATCACTGATTCATGTAAACCATTATCCATCAATAATATAGCCGGAGGTTCCAGGTCCATTGTTGATTCTAAAGGACATTCAGGCTTCGCTCGCATATGATTAACATCTTTTTGTTCTGCGGGACTCCGCTGTCTCGCGCAGCCATCGGCTCTCCTCCACGACCGCGATTTCCGCTTCCACAAACATATCAACAGCCTCGGCAAACAGGGGGTGGGACGCTAGCTGGGGGGTAAGGGTGGCGCGCGCAGTACTTGCCATCTGGCAGGGGGGTGCGTCGCACAAGGCCCGCCATAGGCCCTGGTAGAGGCTGGACCGCGCTCCGCTCCGCAGGCTGTTCAGCCGCGACCAAGCTTTCCCCCGAGCTGTGCGCGGGCCGGTGGATTTCCGGGCGTTGCGCCGGTTAGCTTCCAAGCGGGCGGGTGTTAAGGTGGGAGACTTACGCAGGGACATGGCAGTACCACACATCCAACTCCGCTATAGTCTATATCACAATGATACCTTTGTCAAGATAAATAAATAAGGGGTAGCCTCGGCAAATCCGTTTTTCAGATTTGCCGTGGGTCCGTCAGGGTGGGAAATGCAAACGCCCACGACGAGAAGAACGCTCGTCGTGGCTACCCACTTCTTGAGGGTGGGGGGAATGGGCGTTGGTTTCCCGATGAAGGATTCCAGCCCCGCGGGCATCAGCGTGGCAGACTTCGGCAAGGACAGCCCTTCGCTGTCGTCCTTAGAGCAGCGATGTCATGCTGAGCGCAGCGAAGCATCTCGCCTTGCCTCTGCTCTTTCACACAAAAACACAGAGCAAGATCCTTCGCTCCGCTCTGCAGAAACTCGGCGCGTAAGTCAATTCGATTCACCATCGCTGACACTGTCATCCTGAGTCCCGGTTCTTTCGGGACGAAGGATCTGCATTTGTCTTTGTTACTGAAAACCCATGCAGATCCTTCGCTGCTGCTCAGGATGACAGTTTGAGTGATGGGTTCTCCTCATCGAGTTTCTGCCCATCATGGGCAGCCGAAAGGCTGTCAACGCTCAGGATGACAGCGAAGGGCGCATGGTGACATGTCCTCAAATGTATCACTTTCTTCAGTGATGGGGGCGGGGCACACATGAAAGACACACTATGCGCCGCTCGCGCACAATGCGCCGTGTTGTCTTAGCGGGCTAATCGAGTTTCAGCGACACCTTCTGGCCGTTGAGGGTGTACTCAAGCTGGTGAGCGGCCTTCTTGTTGTCCTTGGAAAGTGAGAAGTAGAGATAGCCGGCCACGGGCGCCGCCGCCGTTTGCTCCGGAAGGGATTTCTCGTCCAGTTCCAGTTCCATCACATCGCGGTCGCGAATGGTCGAGGCCGGACCCGCCCCTGGGCCGCGCCCGACGCCGACGCCCACACCCACCCCTGTGTCAACACCGTGGACGCGTTGACCGGTCATCGGGTCGATGCCCGACTCGTAGCCGACGTGGGCCTCGGTGATGGGATTGACGCCCACGGAGTCCGCGTTCTTCTTCTGAAGTTGTGCCGCGAGCAGTCGGGCGCTCGACGGTTTCACCGCCGTGTCCGTGCCCGCCAGACGCAGGACGAAATCGTCAGGGGAGACATCCAGCGGCTTGTTTTTACCAGGATAGAGCGCCACCTCGACCACCCGGCAGCAACGGGTGAGATCCGTGCTGAAAGCTTTGTGGACGTCCCGCGGCGTGAGGAGCGCAGCGCCGATCGAGGCGCCGTCGGCCTCGGCATGGGCCGCATAGCTCGAGGCCGCGCCCCGGGGCACGGTGCCCTTCTGGTCGCCCGCCAGCAACGGCAGGGTTAAGATTGCCAATAAGGTCAGAATGATGGCCGGTTTCATGGGTTCACCTCCACAGGCACGGGCGCCAGTTTGGCGAGAACCGTGAGATTCTTACCACTCAGCACATAGATGCGGCGGCAGTAATCCGCGTGGCCTGCGGCCTTGATGCAGAGATTGTAGGCGCCCGGGTCGAGCCATAGGCTGCCCTTCAGGCTCGCGACTGTGCCCGCGTAGGCGCCGTCGATCAGAACCTCCGCAGTTTTCGGGCAGCCCCCTCGTCCAGTTGAACGAGGGTACCGGCAACGGCATTCCGGAGGCCATCCGGCTCCGGATCTTTTCTTAGAGTGAAGCAAGCAGCGCCGCCAGCAGCACCGCCCGCTGGGGCAACTCGCGGATGATGACGTGCTCGTGGCGCGCGTGGGCGCCATCTCCCGTTCCGCCCAGGCCGTCGAGCGTGGGAATCCCCAGGGCAGCGGTTAAGTTGCCGTCGGAGCCCCCTCCGGTTGCCGCTTCTTTCAAATCCAGACCCATTTGGCGCCCCCACTCCCTGGCCTTACGAAACAGAGCGATCGCCATTTTTCGCTCCATGGGCGGGCGGTTGATCCCGCCCGCAATTTCCAGTTTGGCCTCGGGGTGAACGGGCCGCAAGGCGCGCATCTTCCTTTCAATCCATAGGCGGTCGCGCGCCGTCGGGACGCGCACGTCAACACTTGCCGTAACAAGTTCAGGAATAACATTTGAGCGTGTACCGCCCTGAATAACATTTACACAGAGGGTCAGTCCCCGCCGGGGGCGTGCCAGCTTTTCGATGCGCAGGATCTGGCGAGCCATCTCGGAGATCGCATTCACGCCCGCCGAGGGATTGACCCCGGCGTGAGCGGAGCGGCCGCGCACCGTGACGGTGAATTCTCCCACCCCTTTGCGGGCGGTTTTCAGTGCCCCGTGCGCCGCTGCGGGCTCCAGCACCAGCACGGCACGGGCCTGCTGGGCTTCCGCGAGCATTTCCTTGCGAAAGGCAACGCTGGATACTTCTTCGTCGGCGTTCAGGAAGAAGCGCACCGGGCCAGGAGGAGTTATCTTGCACGCCTGGAGAGCCCGCACCGCCCAGAGGCCGCACACGATGCCGGCTTTCATGTCGTAGATGCCCGGTCCGTAGGCGCGCCCGGCGTGCACCAGAAAGGGCATGGCGGCCAGCGTGCCGACCTCCCAGACCGTGTCCAGGTGGCCGAGCAGCAGGATCGGCCGCTCGCGGCGCGCCTCTCCCCAGAACTCCGCCACCACGGCCGAGCCCGCCGTGGCGTGGGGAAGCAGGCGAACTTCGGCGCCCCGCTTCTTGAACTCTCGCGCAAAAAAGTTCGCCAGGCGATCCACAGCAACTTTGTTTTGACTCGGGGATTCAATCTCCACCGCCTGCCGCAAACAACCAAGGAGCGCGTCCTTCTGCGCTTCGCAATAAGCCCGCAACGCTTTAGGGTCGATCACGTCTCCTCCCACAGTGACAGGCTGGTTAAGTCACCGCATGAATGGGCCCCTGCGAGCAAATCTTATCACGCCCGGGCGCGAGAAGGTTGCCTCCTTGCCCTCCCAAGTTCTGGGAAAGCGGCCAATTGGAAGGGTTTTGGGGGCAGGCGGAAGGGCGGGGCTTCAGAGGCTGCGGAAAAACCCCTCACACTGTCATCCTGAGGAGGCGAAGCCGACGAAGGACCTCTGTATTTGCTTGAAAATTCAAATACAGGGGTCCTTCGCTTCGCTCAGGATGACAGCACGGAAGAGTTTTTCCGCAGCCTGTAAAGCCCCGCCCTTCCAAACCCGTGGTGAGAAATCTGGGCCAAATTCCCCCGCCCTTCGGGGTTGCAGGTGCGCGCCTGGTGCCAGAGGCGAATTATTCAACGGATTTCGGCTACAGGAGACCAGCGGATCTGCCGATTAGAAGAAACGAGGTGTCAATGCCTTACCCCTGTGCCTATGTCGATAACAACGCGCCACCTATCGTAACAATAAGATATTTCGTAGTGGCGAAACCCAGGGTTCCATTCTATCCTTAGTTTGTTGGGAGTTGCCTCGCCCCTCAGGGAGGGCCGCAGAATTGCACAAAGTCTCCTTCGCGCTCGTCATCCACTCTCATCAGCCGGTGGGGAACTTCGATCAGGTGATCGAAGACGCCTATCAAAAATCCTATGCGCCTTTCGTGCGCGCGCTCTTACAGCACCCGCGCATCCGCCTGAGCCTGCATTTCTCCGGCATCCTGCTGGAGTGGCTGGAAAAGCACCACTTGGAATACTTCCAGCAGCTTCGCGAACTTACCAAGCGCGGTCAGGTCGAACTGGTGGGCGGCGGCTACTACGAGCCCATCCTGCCCGCCATCCCGGATGTGGATAAGATCGCCCAACTGCGGAAGCTGGCCGACTACATTCGCCACCACTTCGGAGCGGCGCCGCGGGGCGCCTGGATTGCCGAGCGCGTCTGGGAGCCCACCCTCCCGCGCCCCCTGGCGGAAGCGGGCGTCGAGTACGTCGTGCTGGACGATACGCACTTCCTGGCCGCGGGTTTACAACCTGGTCAACTGCGCGGCACCTACGTGACCGAAGAAGATGGCCGGGCGCTGCGCCTCGTCCCCAGCCTGAAAGCTTTTCGCTACACCATCCCCTTCCAGGAGCCGGCGGAGACAATACGCATCCTGCGCGAAGGAGTTGACCAACCCGGCGCGCTCTTTGCTATGGGCGATGACTGCGAGAAATTCGGCGTCTGGCCGGGGACATACGATCACGTTTTCAAGAACGGCTGGCTGGAACGATTTCTCACGGCGGTGGAGAGCTGCCAGGACTGGCTGGAGACCACCACCGTCTCCGATTATCTCCGCTCCCACGCGCCGCTGGGACGGGTTTATCTGCCCACCGCCTCCTACGCGGAGATGATGGAGTGGGCATTGCCCCCCGCCGCTTCCACCGACTTCAAAGCCTGCCTGGAGGAAAGCGAACGCTTGCCCAATGGCGAGCGATTGCGACGCTTTCTGCGGGGAGGATTGTGGCGCAATTTCCTGAGCAAGTACGCCGAGGCCAATCAGATCCAGAAGCAGGTGCTGAGGGAGAGCCAACGCCTGCAGATGCTGAACGCCGCCGCGACGGGTGACGCAAAAAAGACAAAGGTGCTCGCTGAGGCGCACACCCACCTGCTGGCCGCCCAGTGCAATGACCCTTATTGGCACGGGGTATTCGGTGGCCTCTATGCGCCGCACTTGCGCAGCGCGGTGCTTCGTCACCTCATCCAGGCCGAATCTCTGCTGGACCGCGTTGCGGGCCCAGGCGCCGCTGCCCAGGCCGAGATCGTGACGACGGACTTCGATATGGACGGCCAGGAAGAAATCCTGCTCCGCCAGAATATTGCCGGCATGATCCTGCACCCGGCGGACGGCGGAACGGTCTCGAGCCTGCGCTACAAGCCCGCCCAGGTGGAGCTGGTCAATTCCCTGATGCGCCGCCCGGAGCCCTACCACGCGCTCGTCCGGAAGCATGTGGCTTCCAAGCAGGCGCCGCGCGAAGGCCCCGCTTCCATCCACGACGTGGTGCTCAGCAAGGAATCGCACCTCGAGGCGCTGCTCCGGTACGACCGCTACGCGCGGCATGCCTTTCGCACCTATCTCTTTCCCGGGGCCAAGCGCTGGCAGGATTTTGAGTACCTCCAACTGGGCGAGAACGAAATCCTGGCGCGCGGGCCCTGGCGGGCGACTCCCCTCAAAGCCCCCGCCGCCGCGGTCGAATTGCGCAACCGCACACAGGTTCAGGCGAACGGTTGCGCGATGCAGGTCGAGGCGCTCAAGACCCTCACTTCCAGGGTCTCGGGTTCGACCTGGCAGATTGAGTGCCGGTCCTCCTTCTCCACCGATCGCTCCTGCCCCGCGGGCATGGCGACGGGCCTGGAATTAGTCTTGAATCTGCTCGCGCCGGACGCTCACGACCGCTACATCCTGGCCAATGAAATCCGCCGCCCGCTGGAGTTTCGCGGCGAGATCGATTCCGCCAAACTGGTGCTGGTGGACGAATGGCAGCGCGTGAAGATTACGCTCGAGGCGCGGCCGCAGGCGCGTTGGTGGATCGTTCCGATTGAAACCATCTCTCAATCCGAGCTGGGATTTGAACGCGTTTACCAGGGCTCAGCCATCCTGGCGGTATGGAAAATTGATCCTCCCTCCTGGCGCAACGTAACCTGTGTTCTGCAGGCGGAAATCGCCCCCTGGGAGATACCGGCCGGGCCCGAGTACTGAGGGTGCGGTGTGGCTTGAATTCGCTCGCCGCCTCTGCTAGATTCGCTGCTGCGGGAGGGTTCGTATGGCCGTACCTCAAGAGTTGCTCGACATCCTGGTCTGCCCGGCTTGCAAGGCGCCGGTTCAACTCACGCCTGACGCGCAGGGTCTTAGGTGCGCCCAATGCCGGCGCGTCTATCCCATCCACGACGATATCCCGGTCATGCTTATCGACGAAGCCAAGGTCGAAGCGGAGTGACGCCCGGTGCGCAGCGAGTTTTCTGACAAAACATGAATGCGGCTTCCCTCCTTCCCAGCCTCCCACCTGGAGCTCGCGTTCTCATCATTCGCCTCCGGTCCATCGGCGACACAATCCTGCTGACACCCGCGCTGCGCCTCTTGAAGGAGTGGCGGCCCGACCTGCGCGTATCCGTAGTGCTCGAAGCCCGCTTTCGCCAACTTCTGGAAGGGAACCCCAGCGTGGAGGAGATTCTCACTCCCGGCGAGGGCGCAGGCTGGAACAAGCTTCGCTCACGTTTTGAAGTTATCCGCAAGATGCGCCGGCAAGCCTTCTCCATCTGCCTTAGCCTGCACGGCGGCCCCACCAGCCGGCAACTCGCTCGTTGGAGTCGAGCCCGCTGGCGCGTAGGCTTCGCTCATTACCGGGCGCCGGGTCTGTATCACCTGCTGGTTCCGGACGCCCGGACCATTCTCCACAAGCCTTTCCTGCACACGGCTGAGCATCAGGCCGCGGCGTTTTTTTATCTGGGATTGCCGCAGAAGGAAATCCCCCGCGCCCAGCTTTTCTCGGGTGCAGGGCAAGCGGCGTGGTGGGACGCCAGGCGGGCGAGCCTGGGGATCGCGTCCGGGCAGCCCTACGCCATCGTTCATCCCACTGCGCTCTACCGAACGAAGGAATGGGCGCCGGAGAGATTTGCGCAAATCGGCGCCCGCCTGGAGAAGGCCGCGGGCCTCGTGCCCATCTATTCCTGCGGGCCGGGAGAATCGGGAGTGCTCGACGCGGTGGAGAAAGCCTCCCCGGCGCCGGTCCGGCGGCTGGAGGGGGCGAGCCTGGCACAATTCGCCGCGGCCCTCGCCGGCGCGCGCCTGTTTGTGGGGAACGACAGCGGTCCCGCCCACATGGCCGCAGCCCTGGCGCGGCCCGTGGTGGTTATCTTCGGGTCTTCCAGTTCGCCGATCTGGGGTCCCTGGCCGCGGCAAGACTCGAACCCCGCCGCACGCGTGGTGCAAAATCCTTTCGCTTGCAATCCCTGCCCCGGAGACCGCTGCTACCAGTTTGCCCAACCCGAGTGCATTCTATCGGTAACCTTCGACCAGGTGAAGGAAGCCGTCCAAAGCGTCCTGGCGCAAGTTTCGTGATTCCTGAGCGCGACTGGGGATCGAGACCGGTGGCGGGCAAGGGCCTGCGCAGGGGTCAAACAGGCGGCGGAAAGGACCGTAGGCGCTGTCATTCTGAGCGAAGCGAAGAACCTCTGCAGTTCGCTCGGATCAGAAGAGAACTACGGGGGTTCTTCGCTCGCTGCGCTCGCTCAGAATGACAAGGTAAGCGCGCCTACGAGCTTTTCCGCCGCCTGCAAAGCCCTGTCTTCAGACTCCCGCGTTTCAAAATATCGAATAGGCGAGGCCTTTGGTCTGGCGATCGACGAGCAGTTCCAGGGGGGGTTGTTGGTTGTTGATAGTGATCGTGACGATAACCGTCTGCGGACCTTTGGAGCGCGAGCCCAGGATCTTGAAGGTACGGATCTTGCCGTAGTCACCCTGCTCGCCCCAGTCGTGAATGAAATCCTGGTAGGAGTAGGAGGCGCTGGGCTGCCAGAGCCGGTAAGCTTCCTGATAGTTCCCTTGCTCGAGCGTGGTGAGGAAACGTGAGACGGCGCGCTCTTCGGGAAAGTTGCGGAGCAGGATATAGGCCATTCCACCGACGATAATGATCACCAGGGCCAGGAGAACATAGCGTCCTATCTTGCGAGGCTGCTTGGGGGGGGTGGCATCCAGCAGGGTCATCGACAATTCCTCCAGAGGGGTAAGAGTATAAGCGAACCCCGTGACACCGTCATCAGGTTTGGATGCCCCCGCCCAGTGGCCGGTGGCGCTCAGAGCGAGCGCTTGAAAAGGACCGTGGCCGCAAACATACTCACCACCGTGAAAACGCCCAGATAGAGCAGGTCCCCGGCAATGGCCATGATCCCGGTGTTCTTAAGCAGCAGAGTCTTGAAGGCGTGTACGGCGTAGGTGAAGGGGTCCCCTTTCGAAATCACTTTCATCCAGGTGGGGAATCCGTAGACCGGATAGACGGCGCCGCTCGGGAAAAACAGCAGCGTGTTGAGGACGCCGAAGGTGGCCCGCGGCACCAGGGGGTCGCTGACCCTGACCATCAGGAGAAACATCATGCTGATGAGAGCCAGGGAAGTGGCCACAATCACGAGCAGCAGCTTGAGCAGCCGGAGGGGGTCCAGCGGATTGGGAATACCGGCGATGATCGATCCCAGGGTGGCCAGAACCAGCCCGGCCATGAAAGCCTTGATCGCCCCGGAGAGATTGAAGCCGAGAATAAGTTCGAATTTGGAAATCGGGGTCACGAGGTAGCCTTCATGGAGCCCGCGGGCTTTATCGTCAATAAAGATAATACCTCCTCCAATCATCGCTGAGACAAAGATTGCCAGAACAATCGATCCCGGCAGAAGGTATTGGATATAGGGAACGTAAGGATAAAGCTCCACGACAGAGAGCGTGACCCCGGAGGGGACGCGGGGCTGGCTGCCGCCTTGATTGAAGGCGCCGATGAGCTCGCTGAACCCTCCCTCCAGCGCACCGACGGCAAAGTTGTCGGTGTTGTCCTCGACCAGGGCAACCTGCGGCGCATCTTTGGCCAGATAACGGCGGGAAAAATCCGGAGGGACGTTCAACACGCCATTGATGCGCCCTTCCCGCAAATCCGTCAAGGCCTTCTGGGGGTCGTGGTATTCCACAGTCTCAAAAGTGCGAGCGTTGGCGGCAATGGCTCCGCACATCTCCCGCAGCTTCACCGTGGGTATCCCATGGTCCTGATCGACGATGCCCACGCGCAGATCCTTGATCTTCCCGCCAAAGGCGTATCCCAGGACCACCAGTTGCACGAGCGGAAAAAACATCGACACCACGATGAGCGTGGGGCTGCGTATGAACTTGCGCATGTCGCGTTCAATCAGAGCCAGGATTCGATGCATCGTCTTCTGCCCTTATTTCCGCTGGTAGAAAAAACTGGAATCATATCCGAGCGCATCCTGTAAGGCATCCCGCAACTGCCGCCCGGTGTAGTGCATGAAAACATCGTCGAGCGTGGTGCTCTGCACGGAAAGCGAGGTGATCTCCAGTTGCGCTTCCCGGGCTGCCTCCATGAGGGCCACGGTCGTCTTGGGCCCGTTATTGGACCCGATGCGAAACACGTGGTCGTCAGATTTCACACTCTGCACATCCGGGAGGTTCTTCATGGTCTCCAGCCAGCCCTCCGGAAGGCGCGAAAAACTGACCTCCAAAATGTTGTTTCCCGGGATGGAAGCCTTCAACTTGAGCGGCGAATCCAGCGCGACCAGCTTGCCGTGATCCACGATGGCAATGCGGTTGCAGAGCCGGTCGGCCTCATCCATGTAGTGCGTGGTCAGCAGGATGGTGAGTTCCCGCTGCTTCTTGAGCTTCATGAGCATTTCCCACACGGCCACGCGTGAGGCGGGGTCGAGGCCCGTGGTGGGTTCGTCGAGAAAGAAGATGCGCGGCTCGTGCACGAGCCCGCGCGCGATTTCCAGGCGTCGCCGCATGCCTCCCGAAAAATTCTTCACGGGTTTGTCTGCCCAAGGCGCCAGGTCAACCGCCTGCAGGAGATCCCGGGCCACTTTGACGCGGCGCTCGCGCGGAACGCCGTAGAGCTTGGCGAAGATCTGCATGTTCTCCATGGCGCTCAGGTCGAGATCGGAGGTCATGGCCTGGGGAATGACCCCGATGGCTTTGCGAACTCGGTCGGCCTGGCGGACGACGTCGTAGCCGAGGATGCGCGCCCGGCCGGAGGTCGGGGGCAGCAGGGTGGTGAGCACGCGAATCAGGGTGGACTTCCCCGCCCCGTTCGGACCCAGGAGGCCGAACACTTCGCCGTATTCCACGGTAAAACTCAAATTGTCAACGGCGCAAAAAGAGTTAAAGCACTTGCGGAGTTCCTCGACCTCTACGGCTGCGCCCGTCCTGTCCTGCGGGAGTGCTGGTTTCATGGTGTCCGTCCCGACTGCCAAGTCAGCATTTTATCCTGAAATCCAAACTTCGGGAGCGCTCTATTGTCTGGCAAGCAGAGAACGGGGAAGCTCCGCGAGCCCCTTTCGGGGCAACATCAGCTTGCCAGGAGCCTCGAACACCGGCCCGCGGGCAAGAATCCGCGGTTGCCTTTGCTCTTCCACCCGACGCGGAGAAGTGTAAAATACTCCGGCGGGGCGCATTCATTCCAAGCGCGGAGGTAGGCAGCATGGCAGAAGTCTTCAAGGTCACGGAAGTAGTGGGAACATCTCCGACCAGCTTTGCGGAGGCCGTGCGGGTGGCCGTCGCCGAGGCGGCCAAGACCATTCGGCACATGTCCTGGTTCGAAGTGGTCGAGATGCGTGGGCGCGTCGCCGAGGGTAAGGTCGCGGAATTCCAGGTCACAATCAAGATCGGCTTCAAGCTGGAACGGTAACGGCGGGCCGAAGGCGGGTGGCAGGGAATAGGGAACCACTAACAAGGGGCAGGTTCCCGCACCAGCAGGTGTGAAGGCGGGGGTTTACAGGCTGCGGAAAAACACTTCCCTGGTGTCATCCTGAGTCCTTCGCTGTCATTCTGAGCGAAGCGAAGAATCTCGCTCTGCCCGCTCAGGATAAACTGCGCGAAGGACCTCGGTCTGTGCATTTTCATGGCAATGCGAGATTCTTCGTCGCCTGCGGCTCCTCAGAATGACGGTCCCGAGGAGTTTTTCCGCGGCCTGTGAAGGCCCCCCTTTCCGGCAGCCCCCCAAAACCGTCCCCGCGCGGTGAGGAATTCGTGCTAATCCAACGCAATCAACTTCAACTGCGAGAGCGGGACGGAAAAGTCAAAGACCTCTGGGCCGGCGGGGTCGTAGTGATCGGTAATTCCCAGGACGCGCACCTCCGCGGGCTGCTTCGTCGGCATCAGAAATTTTCCCTCGAGCGTTTTGCCTTCGCGCAAGGTGAGGCTCAGCCGGTCACCCTGAATACCGATGTGATCGATCTTAAAAAAATCGAACTCATCCGCGCCGCCTTGGTCGAGCAGTAAGGGGAAGGCGGTGCGTGGGGGCACTGACTCAAGCAGCGACCCACGGCCTCCCGGGGGGTAGAAGTCCAGATAGAAATCAAAGAGGCGCGTAGTCTTGCCGGCCTGATCCGTTACGGTGGCTTTGAACCCGAAGCGCTTCCATACTTCCACGATCTGCGCGCGCTGCTCGGCATTGCTGGTCTGGACGTAATAAGCCAAGCTGCCTCTATTCAAGCGCACCTTGGTAACGCGGCGTTCTTTGAGGTCAAAGTGCTTATAGACCACGAAGGACGAATCTTCCTGAATGACAATGGCGTCGCGTTGCAACACCTGCTGCTTGCCCTGGGCCGTGGCCTGGAAGATGGTGTCTGCGAGGAGCGGCTGCACGGCGAGTCCGAGGCAAGCACAGATCAGGAAAGGTCGTTTCATAATCGTCCCTGCCGACAAAAAAGCCCCGCAGCGTGAGAGGACGGAACTGCGGGGCCTTGATTTGCGAGCCCGAACTACTTCTTGGTTTTCTTGGGAGCCTTGTACTCTATATCGACCTTGCCTTGGAGTTGATCCAGGCTGGCCTGCGCAGCGGACGCCCACTGCCCTTTAGGATCGAGCTTCAGGTAAGTCTGGAAGGCTTCCAAAGTACCCGGAGCCGGGACCACCGTACCATCGGGTTTGTACTCCGCCTTTCCCAGCAGGGCCATGCCGTACCAGTACCAGGCCTGGGCGTTATTGGGATCGCTATCCATGCACTTCTTAAGCGCCACCGCCGCTTCATCCATCTTGCCCTTGTTCACCAGGATGACGCCCATGTTGTAATAATAGGTTGACGCTGCGGTGGGGTTCAATTCCGCAGCTTTCTGAAACTCCGCCTGGGCCTCCGTCACCTTGCCCATATCCGCGTAGAGGCTGCCCAGGTTGTTGTGCAGCGCCGGGTCACTGGGATTCACTTGGAGAGCCTTCTGGTAGTAATCGAAAGCCTTATCCTGGTCCTGCTTGCGGGCATCCGCACTTGTCTCTGTGGCCGCAGCCTTCCCGTAAGACTCCGCCAAGCGCGCCATGATCACCGGAACGTTCTTCTCCTTGGCCAGCGGTAGCGCCTGCTCGAACATGCCAGCCGCTTCGATGTATCGCTTCTGGTCATAGAGCAATTGGCCTTGGTCAAAGAGCTGCTTTAAGCCTGTGAAGGTCTTCTGTTCCTTGTCCTCTTCCATCTTCTTGCGCTGGAACTCGGGGTTGGCTTCCTGGTCTTTCTTGGCATTCGCCACTTCCTTCCCCATGTCAAAGTCGACCTGGGTGGGGTCGCCAATCCCCACATGGTTCGAAATGTTGAATACCGTCTTACCGCCGGGGTCCAGGAGCGTGAGTTTGTAGTTCCCTGGCGCCAAGCCAATATAGATGTATTCACCTTTCTTATTGGTCTTGACCTTGGAACTCCATTTGATTTCCGTGCGCTCAATCAGGACCGTGTAACCCGCCAACGGGACAGCCTCTGGACCCGTGCACTTGCCCGTCAAGCCTCCGGTTTGCGCAAAAACCGGAACGCAGGTCAAAAACGCCGCGAGGATGATCGCAACCCCCATCACCCTGCGCGCCCACACACTAGACATAAGTGCCTCCTCTGTCAAATACAAGTCGTCCTATTCTAACGTTTTTGGATGCTCAGACTCAACAAATAAGCTGCTTGTCGGGGCGGAGCGGAGGCAACGATCCAGCCGCCGCACCGTCGTTCTGAGGCGAGCGAAGAATCGCACGAACCACGGCCCGGCGTCAATTGCCGAAATAGCCGATCCTTCACCCCGGCTGCAGGCAGGCAATACCCTCATCGCATCGGGGCAGGCGCCAAGCGACGCTGCCGCGAGTCGGGGCACGTTTTCACACAGTCTGTCTACACCAGCGGGCCCCTTGACGACTTGGTGTGGTTCAGGGCCCGCCCGCTTTTCTTGCGGCCCAGGAGGGACGGCTCCTAGCTGCCGCCACTCTCGCCTTGTGTCGCATCTGCCTCGGCCTGGTCGGCATCCGCTTGCTGCTGTGCCAAATCGGGCGCTGCGCTCTGATCCACTGGCGCCGTTCCTTCGGGAACCGCGCGCATATCAGCAGGGGGACCTGCCGGCAGGCCATTCTGCCCCTGAGTCTCCGCGAGGTTCTTAAGTCCTCCGTCAATTTGCTGTCGGAACTGGTTGTGCATCTCTTGCAGATCGGCGACGCCAATCTCCGTGGAGGAGTTCGCGGGGCAGTCGCCCGGCTTGCTGGAAAGAACATTCACCGCGACCTGGTTCCCATCCACCACACTGTCTCCCGTGCGCAAGAGGATATCTCCCGGAGTCAGCGCGCAGGGCTGTCCGGCCACGGATGCGTCGAGGTTCATGGAGACTACGAAAATGCGCTG
Source organism: uncultured Acidobacteriota bacterium (assembly GCA_963722555.1). Lineage (GTDB taxonomy): Bacteria > Acidobacteriota > Terriglobia > UBA7540 > UBA7540 > Bog-366. The sequence goes on along the minus strand of CAVRNQ010000007.1, from coordinate 1,276,434 downwards.
CTGGGGATCCAGGGCCGGCGGCGCCACTTCACTGGTCGGCTGCGGCGGCGGACCACCGGGCGGAACGGGCTGGGCGGTCTCCGCTTGTTCAGCCGCAATCTGCTGTCTGACCTCTGCGGCGATCGCCGCCTTCACCTCAGGGGTAAGCGTGACCCCTTGTGGTCCGGGCTGCACCTCCGGCGTAGCCACCGCCTCTTCATAATCATTTTCCCTCTGTGCTTCCCTGCGGTTCTCGTACGCGAGCCTGAGGTTTTCTGCCAGCAGGAAATCCGTCAGCCACAGAGCTGCAGTCGGGTAGGCAGGGGCGGGAGCGAAATAGCCTCCGTAGTACCCATACCACGGCGCTGGACCCCAGCCCCAAGAGTAAACCACCGGGGCGCGCCACGGATCGTAGGCCCACCGGTAAAACCGCGGATGGTAGCGATAGGCCGGCACGTAACGGTAGTAGACGATCTCCCGGTAGTGATACGTCCGGTAGACGACCACCGTGGTCCGGTTCCCGACGACGTAGGTTCGCCCGATGTAGCCCCCGGGCTGCGGCAGCGGCCGCTCGAGGTACCCACGGTTCCGTCCATAAGTGACCACTCGGACTCCTGAGGGCCGCACCACCACCGTTTGGCGTCCGCCCTGGAGGGGCCGCCTGACGGTCATCTCGCCGTTCGGGCGAGTGACACGGAGAGAACTGACCCTTCCATTCTCACGGAATCGCGCTTCCATGCCCGGCTTGGAGAAACCTTGGACATGGTTGTTCCTGTCAACCACCCAGCGCCGACCATCCGCGTGGGCGTAGGTTACGACCCCCTCTGGCCCCTTGTTTCCTTTGACATTCGGAGGCGGCCGGAACGGCGGCGGGGTCACAGCGGGAACCCGGTGAAAAGCCGTCGAGGGATTAGCGCCCGGACCACCCAGCGGCCTGACTGCTGGGTTGGCAATCTCCCGGCGATCGCGTATCACGGGCGGGGGATTCGTTCCCGCACCAGCGGGCGTCACGACCTTCGGGTTGATAGTCTCCCGGCGTTCGCGTACCACGGGCGGGGGATTCGTCCCCGCACCGGCGGGCGTCACGACCTTCGGGTTGATAGTCTCCCGGCGATTGAGTAGTTCGGGCCGGGGATTAGTATTCCCGCCGCCGACCGGCTTGACCCCAGCCTCACCGGGCTGCACATGCTGCACTGAAACGTTGGGATGTGCCGCGCCCAGCGACGACCGCGGAGGGGGAGGCAGCTTTTTGGTTTTGGGTGGCGGAGTGGTGGTCTTAACCGCCCGGACTTTTTCCGTCTTCTTCTTGCTTTCGGCCTCCTGTGCCCAACTACGTGCAAGCACCACGAAAAAGGCCATCAGGAATATGAATAAAGAAGTCAGGATCTTGCCACTGGTCCTTCGTGAGTTCATTGAAGCCTCCCCTCGCCGCCGGCCCGGGTGGGCCCGTCCCCTTCAAAAACATGGGCGCTGGAACAAGGACGCGTCCCATTCCCGGCCGCGGCGTGTTTAGCGTTTTCCTGCCAATTGCATTTCGTGCACCACAACCGTGTTCATGCCGGCCGTGGAGCGCTCCTGTGAGAGGGTGTTAATACACACACCCTGGGCGCGCCCTTGCGCCTCCGCCGTCCAGGTCCCGACAATCGCCGCGGTCCCGTTGTCGCCGGCGCGCGCCTGCAAGGGGATTAGCCCAGCCCCCACCAGCGCCGAAAGGAGGAATCGAATTGCGGGTCTTGATTGCATGGCCGGATTCTAAGCTATCGTGAGCTGAATAGCAAAACAACTCGGAGCAGGCAGCGCGACGCCTGCGCGGGCCGCAGGGGCGGAGGTATTGCCTGTGTTCGTGGGGCGCATACATACGAAGCAATGTCTGCGCCACCCGCGGAAACTGACCAGCTAGGGCCGCGCGTAAGGGGGGCGCTGGGCGTAGGGGATGGGGTCTTCAAGGCCGGCTTCCTGGAAGGCTCGCAAGCGCAGAGCACAGCTATCGCACACCCCACACGCCGCGTCCTGACCCTGGTAACACGACCAGGTGAGCGCGAAGGGAGCGCCCAATTCCCTGCCCCGGCGCACGATCTCACTCTTCCGCATGTGGATCACCGGCGTCACGATTTCGAGTTGCGTCTCGGGCTTGGTCCCGGCGGCGATCACGCGGTTGAACGCGGCATAGTATTCCGGGCGGCAATCGGGATATCCGGAACTGTCTTCCGCCACTGCGCCGATGAAAATCTTGCGCGCTCCCAACACCTCGCCCCAGGAAACGGCGATGGCAAGGAAATGCGCGTTGCGGAAGGGAACGTAGCTCGTGGGGATATCCCGCCGTTCCAGGTTGGCTCGCTCCACTGTGATGTCAGGATCGGTCAAGCTGGAACCGCCGATCTGCCATAGGTGGTCCAGCCGGCACACCAGCCGATGGTCCGCCTTATAGAAGTCTGCCAGCGCGTGGAAGGCGCAGAGTTCGCGAGCTTCCGTCCGCTGCCCGTAAGCCACGTGGAGCATGGCGAGACGATAGTCGAGATCCGCCATCGCGGTGGTCACGCAACTGTCCATGCCCCCGCTGGCCAACACGACAGCGAGAGGCTTCTTCAAATCAGCGCTCATGTTCGGACCCATGCTCTCCGGGGTTAGGGATTCGGGATTCGGGGTTCGGGCTTACGATCCTTCCTTGCGAGCCCTCAACACTCCGATCAAGCGGTTGAGCATTTTCCCGATGTCTTCGATTTGTTTTGAAACCGAGCCAAGCTGCTCTGCGGTTAGGAGGCATAAGTTGCACGCGACAATCAGGTGGGTCTCCAGTTCCATCAACGAACCCCTTGCTACCGTCAAGAACTGGATGTACTCTCCCGTCGAGCCCCTTCCCCAACCCTCCGCGATATTTGCTGCGATCGAGACCGTACCCCTTCGGATTTGGGAAGTGAGGCCGTATCGTTCTGTGTCGGGGAATCCAGAGGTTAGTTTGTAGAGTCCGGTCGTGAGGGCTACAGACTTCTTCCAAACGTCCAACTCTTTGTAATTCTGGACCACGAATCCCCTCGAATCCCGAACCCCGAACCCCGAATCCCTAATCCCGGGTCTTCAGACTCCGCGCGCGTCCGGCTGCCAAATGAACTTGTGAATCTGCAGGCCCAGGCGAACGTCCAACCCGTCGCGCAGAATCCACTCCGCAAGCTGGCGGGGTGGCAACGGGCCGAAGACCGGCGAGAGTATGATTTCGTTGACGCGCCTATGCAGGTCATGCTTCGCCATGAAATCGCAGGCGTAGCGATAGTCGGCTTCGTCGAGAATAACGAATTTGATCTGGTCTTTCCGTTCCAGGGCTTCGAGGTTAGCCGAGCAGAAACTCCCGGCTTCACCGCTCCCCGGGCACTTGACGTCAACGACTTTGACGACCGCCCGCGGCAACCGGCCGATGGGGCGCTCTCCGCTGGTCTCGACCAGCACTCGGAACCCCTCGGCCAGCAATCGTTCCGTCAGAGGATAGACATCTTCCTGGAGCAGAGGCTCCCCACCGGTGAGCTCCACCAGTTTGCCACCCAATTGGCGAACCCGCTCGAGGACTTCCTCCACGGTCATCATCTGGCCGCCCTGAAATGCGTAAGCTGTGTCGCACCAATGACATCGCAAGTTACAGCCGGTCAGGCGGACAAAGACACAGGGGAGCCCCGCGAAGGTGGACTCTCCTTGAATCGACTTGAAAATCTCTGTGACAACCATATGGTCACCGGCCCTTCCAGTGGTCACCAAACCCTCTCATCATTTTACCTGATTTCCCTGGAGCCTGCCGGAACCAAGACTGGGAGGAACTACGTTGCAAAATGGAATTCTGTATTCCATATTGGGCCATAACGCCTACAAATTATCGCTCATAGGCAGGGTCAATTGACATTCGTCAATTTTGTAACAGCGGCTATTTCAATGAATCTAAGCTGGTTCCTGTTTCAGCCGATGATTAATGTGGGAGGGGCGAACAGCATGGCCCCCCGGTTGCATCCAACAAGGCAGAAGGCGAGGGAGCGGCTTATGCTGAGCCACGACGAACTCGAGAAGATACGCGAGGAACGGGAAGTCCTGGATACTTGGCGCAACTACTCCCGGCACATCGTTGCTGACTTCCTGGAGGCCTGCGCCATCTGCGGGACCCTCCGCGAGAGGGCGTATCTCACTCGCTGCCGCTGGTGTGAGGACACCTATATATGCAAGGAGGGTGTTTGCGCCCAACAACATCAGGCGGTATTGCATCCGGCGGTGGCTTTCTGGACTTGGTAGGAAGCGGTGCGAAAGCGCACGTGCACGGCCTGGGGAGGCACTCAGGGCCGGCCTCGCCGGGACGGGTATCGTCGCGTTGGCTGAGAACGAGAGTCCGGCGGCCACGGACAGCCGCTCCGGAAAGATTACTCTCACGTTCTCGGTAAGAGATTTTGACTACCGCGCAGAAGTGTTCGGTCGGTACGTGGCTGAGGTTGTATCTGTTTCCCAAACCTTCACGGCCTGAAGGCGCAGGCCACGCTCCCGCACCTGAGGGTCAAGCTCATCAAAAAAGTACTTGGCGAGGTTTTCCGCCGAGGGATTCAAGTCGTCGAAGGGCTTCAGATCGTTCAGGAAATGGTGATCCAGACGCTCGACCAGCCCCTTGATCGCTCCCCGCAAATCCACAAAATCCATCAGCAACCCTGCGGAGTTGAGTTGCTCACCACCCACGATGACCTGGACCTTGTAATTGTGCCCGTGGACGTTTTCGCACTTACCCTTATACCCGCGCAGGGCATGGCCCGCGGCAAAGGTATATTCGACCGCGATTTCAAACATTTCGCCCTCAAGAAGAAGTCAGAAGTGAGGAGTCAGAAAGCAGAAGTTAGAAGCTGGAAGTTAGAAGGAGCCGTGCAATCAGCGAAGTGTGACTTCGATTCCTGGTTTCTAACTCCTGGCTCCTGACTTCTGACTTCTACTTCATTCTCGCATGAAAACCTTCACGTCATCCAGCCGATTCGTTTTGCGGTACTGCGGCAGGCTCTCCAGGAAGACGCGTCCGTAAGGCTTGCGCATCATGCGGTGATCCAGCATCACCAGCACGCCGCGGTCGCTCTCGCTGCGGATCAACCGGCCGAATCCCTGCTTGAGCGTAATGACCGCCTGCGGCACCTGGTAATCCGTGAAGGCGTTGCCCCCCTCCTCGTTGATCTGCCGGATGCGCGCGGCAGTCACGGGGTCGGTGGGTACGGCGAAAGGCAGGCGGTCGATGAGCACGGCGCTCAGTTGCTCACCTTGCACATCCACGCCCTGCCAGAAGGAACTGGTGCCAAACAGCACCGCGTGGGGAGTCTTGCGGAAGCGGTCCAGCAACTCCGTGCGCGGCATCGAACCCTGCATCAGCAGTGGATACCGCAGGCGCGGCCGCACGCGTTCATAGACGTCGCGCATCTGCGCATAGGAAGTGAAAAGCACGAAAGCGCGCCCGCGCGTGGCTTTCAGCAGTTGCACCACTTCCTCCGCCGCCAGGCGGGCAAAATCCGGCTGGCGCGGATCGGGCAGATGCAGCGGCGTGTAGAGCAAGGCTTGGCTGGCGTAGTCGAAGTGCGAGTCGAGGATCCGCTCTTTGCTGTTCTGGACTCCCAGCCGCCGCTTGAGGAAATCGAACGTGCCACCCACGGCCAGCGTGGCCGAAGTCAGGATGACGGTCTCCACCTGCTCGAACAGCCGCTCGCGCAACAGGGCGGAGACGTCGATAGGGGTGGCTTGCAGGAATACCCCGCGCCCGCGCCGCTCCCACCAATACACCATATTGCGCTCGTGACTTTCCAGGACCAATTCGAAGGCCGCGCGCAGTTCCCTAGCGCGCCGCGTCAGGTTGTGGATCTCTTCCGGGCGTTCCACCAGACGGCTCAACTCGGTCTCGAGGAGAAGGAAAGCATTCCCGAGGGCCGTGTAGGCCCCGCGATGGACCTCCAGGAAACTGTCACGATTGTCAAAATTCGTGCGGCCTTCGGCAGCCGGAAAGAGCTCGAAGAAGAGATCGGCGCGGCGCCGCAGTTCCCCCACTGAGCCCAGAACCTCCGGGCTGCGCAGGCTCTTCATGCGCAGCGTCGCTTCCGTGTCGCGAGCCAGTTCCTCCACCCGGTAGTTGCTCACCTCCAGTCCGAAATACCGGGTGGCGACGTCTTCCATCTCATGGGCTTCGTCGAAGACGAGCGCCGCATAATCCGGCAGCAGCGCGGCGTAATCCGACTGCCGCAGCGCGAGATCAGCGAAGAAGAGATGATGATTGACGATGATCAGATCGGATTCCGCCGCCTGCTGGTGCATCTGAGTGATGAAGCAGCGCTCGAACTGCGCGCACTTCTGCCCCGTGCAGTTCTCGCGGCGCGCGTCCACGTGCGCCCAAAGACTGCTCGCATCCGGCAGCCAGCCCAGTTCCGCACGGTCGCCCGTCTTGGTGCGCGCTTCCCAGTCGCGGAGCTTGGGGTACTGCTCGACTTCCTCCATACCGGTCAGCACGGGCTGTTTTTCCAGGTCGTAGAGCTTTTGCCGGCAAAGATAGTTCTGCCGCCCCTTCATCAGCGTGACGCGCAGCTCCGGAAAAAGCTTCCGCAAAAAGGGAATGTCTTTGTAAAAAAGCTGCTCTTGCAGGTTCTTCGTTCCCGTGGAGATCACCGCACGCAACCCGCTGCGCATCAGCGGCACAAGATACGCCAGCGTCTTGCCCGTTCCGGTCCCCGCTTCCACGATCAGGTGCTGGCGGTTTTCGAGCGCCGCCTCCACGCTCTCCGCCATCTCGAGTTGCCCCGCCCGGTACTCATATTGGGGATGGTGGCGCGCCAGCCACCCGCCCGGCGCGAAAACCTTTTCGAGCGGGAGTTTGTCCGGCGCCTTTTTGCTTGTTGTGGCCATAGGAAGCGGTCAGCGATCAGCTTGCAGCAGTCAGCCCTCAGCTTTTCGCTGTCAACTGTCGGCTGTGAGCTCCGTTTCTTCCGTCTCCTGTCCTCTTGACACATCCTCGGCAGGGAGACTAAGTTGGTTCGTCGCCTCGCATCATCCGGGCACGGGCGCGCAGGAGAAAGAATATCATAGAGGTCTTCTCTCGGGGCGAGGCAGCTAGGACGGCTGCTTCCGCGCCTGGCAGCGGTTGTGCACTTTCGGTTTTTGACTCTCGACTGATTTCATCCATGTCCCACCTTCCTCGCATCGTGATTCTCGGCCGCCCCAATGTGGGCAAATCCACGTTATTCAACCACCTCTGCGGGCGACGCCGCGCGCTGGTGGGTGACGAACCCGGCATGACGCGCGACCGCCTGTACGCTCGCGCCGAGTGGCTGGGCAAGCCGTTCGAGGTGATCGACACGGGCGGGATCATCCCCGCGGAGAAGGGTCTGATCGCCGCTGAGATCTTCCGCCAGGCGCAGAAAGCCATTGCGGAAGCTGCCCATCTGATCCTGGTGGTGGACGCCCGCGAGGGCGTGGTGCCGCTCGATGAGGAACTCGCCCACCGGTTGCATCGCATGGGAAGGAATCTGGCGCTGGCCGTGAACAAGGTTGACGCCGTCGAGCACTCGCCGCTCGCGGCGGAGTTTCACCGTCTGGGAATCAAGCACATCTTCCCCATCTCCGCCGAGCACGGGCGCGGAGTGGATGACTTGCTCGACCACGTCACAGCAGACTTTCCCATCGCTCCGCGGGCCGACTCCGCAGCGCCCGATGACCACGTTGACTCCGCTGGGAACACCAGGCCGGCCCCCACCGCCACACCCGAGGGGGAAGATGCGCTGGCCGCCGGATCTGATTACGGCTCGTCACTCAGCGCTGGTCACTCGCCAACGGGTCTAATCAGCGTGGCCATTATTGGCCGCCCCAACGTGGGCAAGTCCACACTATTGAACCAACTCCTCAACGAGGAACGCTCCATCGTCTCCCCCGTGCCCGGGACAACGCGTGATGCCGTGGACGCGGAATTTGACCGCGACGGCCTCCATTGCCACTTCGTCAACACGGCGGGCATCCGGCGGAAGGGCAAAACCAAGCTGTTGGCCGAAAAGCTGAGCGTCATCCAGGCGCGCAAGCATCTGGAGCGTGCGGACGTGGCGCTGCTGATTCTGGACGCGCAGGAAGGCGTTAACGCGCTCGATACCCACATCGGAGGGTATGCGCACGAGAGCCGGCGGTCAGTGATCATTGTGGTGAATAAATGGGACGCCATCCGCAAGGGGCCGACCACCACCCAGGATTTTACGCGCCTGATTCGGGAACGCATGAAATACCTGGACTACGCTCCCGTGGTTTTTATCTCGGCGCTGCGCGGGCAACGGCTGGGAAATCTGCTGAAAGCCATCGTGCAAGTCGCCACAGCCCGGCGCCAGCGGGTCAGCACGGCGGAAATGAATCGTTTTCTGGCTGAAGTGGATTTCGCCCGCGCCTCCACCCCCTCCGGAAAGCCCACGCGCGTTTACTACCTGACGCAAGCCGGTGTGGCGCCGCCGACCTTCATCGCCTTCACCAACCGCTCGGGCAAACTCCACTTCTCTTTCGAGCGCTTTCTCCAGAACCGCATCCGCGAGAGATTTGGCTTTGTGGGCACCCCGATCGTCATCAAATCCAGGGCCAGCAAGTAGTCGGCTGACCGGCCCCTGGTGCGGCCCCCTGAAGGTCGTCCCCAAACGAATACGCGACCATATGGTAAATGTATTATTCGCAGCAACCAGCTTTCACGCTGCGAGCGGGAATGCTATACTTCGCAGGAGCGAGTGAGGGCATTGAATGGGGGGCTGAATCGTGTCCGTAAAAGCAATCGAGTCCCGGAAGGGAGGTCTGGTTTCATGTCCTGGGAAATGGCAGGGGTTCGCACTGTTTTCGTCATCATTATCATCGCGGCCTCTATGCAGTTTCGTCCATTTGGGTTGTCTGGGATTAGATCCGCACTCTTTGGGATAGCTCTGGGCGTTTTCTTTACTTTCTTTGAAATGCGGCTGGAGAAGGCCAGCTTGAAGCGCTTGCTTGGTGCGGCGGTGGGGTCAATCCTGGGTATCTTGGGCGCCTTCATGATCAGCCATCTGCTGTACATGACGTCGATTGATAAGGCCGCCATTTCGTTCTTTCAGGTAACCCTCCTCTTATTGATGGCCTACGTAGGGTTGGTACTGGGAGCTAACAAGGGGGACCTGCTTAACCTTTCCGCGTTGGGTGGACTGTTTGCCGCCGAGCGGCAGCCGCGGAAGAATTTCAAGGTGCTCGACACCAGCGTCATCATCGACGGCCGCATCGCAGACGTCTGCGAGACAGGGTTCGTCGACGGCACCCTGATCGTCGCGCAGTTTGTGCTGCGAGAACTGCAATTGGTAGCCGACTCTTCTGATCCGCTGAAACGTAATCGCGGCCGCAGGGGTTTGGACATCCTGCAGCGCATGCAAAAGATGACCAATCTCACAGTGCAGATTGTGGAGGAAGATTTTCCACAGCTCCGAGAAGTCGATATGAAGCTCATCGAACTGACGCGGCATTATGAGGGCAAGATCGTCACCAACGATTTCAACTTGAACAAAGTCGCCCAACTCCAGGGGCTGCCGGTGCTCAATATCAACGAACTCGCGAACGCGCTGAAACCGGTGGTGCTGCCTGGCGAAATTATGCGGGTCTTCATCTTGAAAGAAGGTAAGGAATACAACCAGGGTGTCGCCTACCTGGATGACGGCACCATGGTGGTGGTGGACAACGCCAAGAAGATGATCTCCAAGACCATCGATATCTCCGTGACCAGCGTCCTGCAGACTACGGCCGGAAAGATGATCTTCGGCAAGTTCGACGAACGCCGAGCCATGGTCGAAGCGGCGCACCAGTAGGTACGGATTCCTAAGGGAAGCAGGGCGACGGAGGCCGGCCGGGCTCCGTCGCCTTTATTTTCATGGGGACTTCGGCCGTTTGCAGCGAGTGGCTCGGGATGGTCAACCGAACTCCCGACACGGGGCGCTGAACCGGGGAGAGGACATGAGAGTCTTGGCCATTATTCCGGCGGCGGGCATGGGCCTGAGGATGGGCGGAGGCACGCCCAAACAGTTCCTCTCCCTGGAGGGTGTGCCCATCTTTGTGCACACGCTGCGAAAGTTTGCTGCTTCTGACGCCATTGACGAAATCTTTCTGGGATTGCGCGTCGAAGACATGGAGCGCGCCTTAGCGGAAGTCAACCATGAGCACTTTTCGAAGCCCGTACACCTGGTGCCAGGTGGGGCATCCCGGCAGGAAACAGTTGCACGGTGCCTCGCCGAGGCGCCCACCACCACGGAGGTTGTGGTCGTCCACGACGCGGTACGCCCCTTCATCGACCTGGATATGATCCGCCAAGTGGTCGAAGCGGCGCGCCAAGGGGGCGCCGCCATCCTGGGCATCCCCAGTGTGGATACGGTAAAGCAGGTGGAACGGCAGATCATTCTGGGGACCATCCCGCGTGAGCGCATTGTGCTGGCCCAGACACCCCAGGCCTTCCGGTACAACCTTCTGCGGGAGGCGGTGGACCGTGCTCAGGCGGAGGGTTTCAGCGGCAGCGACGAATCCAGCCTGGTGGAACGCCAGGGGCACAACGTAACCATCCTGATGGGATCGGATCGGAACATCAAGATTACCAAGCCCTCGGACCTGCCTTTGGCCCGCCTCTACATTGCCCAGGAACGCGAGCACATCCAGCTTGACGTCTGACTCAGGGGAGCATGAGCCCTTTACGTAAGGCACGGAAATCAGCGGCGGCGCGGGGTTTGCAGTGCCCGCTGCGCGCCGGCATTGGCAACGACGTGCACCGGCTGGCCGCAGGACGCAAGCTGATCCTGGGCGGCGTGCACATCCCGTGGGACAAAGGTCCGGTCGGACATTCGGATGGCGACGCGCTCGCCCACGCCATCTGCGACGCCTTGCTGGGAGCGGCGGCCCTCGGCGACATCGGGCGGCACTTCCCCAATACTTCTCCCCGGTGGAAGGATGCATCGAGCCTCCTTTTCCTCCGGCGCGTCCGCCAGTTGATTGCCGCCGCCGGATACGGCATCGTCAATATCGACGCCACGGTCGGCCTCGAGCAGCCCAAGCTCGTCTCCCATATTCCTCGCATGACGCACAAGCTGGCGGCAGCACTCGGTTTGAAACCCAGTCAAGTCAGCGTGAAAGCCAAGAGCGGTGAAGGCCTGGATGCGGTCGGTCGCGGCGAGGCCATCCGCGCGGACGCTGTCGCACTAATCGAGCAAATCCGTAAAGCCTAGGTACGGCCGAAAACCGGCGTGGTTACCCTTACCCCGATCATCAAGCGCGTTCTCAACCGCCGGCCCTCGCCGCTCCTCTGGCCGCCCCTCAAGATCGGCCACCGGGGCGCCGCGGGCGAGGCTCCGGAAAACACCCTGGCCTCATTCGAACTGGCCTGGCGCCAGGGCGCGGACGGAATCGAATTCGATGTTCACCTCTCATCGGACGGCGTTCCGGTGGTTATCCACGATGCTCGCCTCAGCCGCACGACTTCCGGCAACGGCTGGGTCTTCGAGCACCGGGCCAGTGTGCTGCGGCGGCTCGATGCAGGCTCCTGGTTTAATCGCCGCTTCCCTTCCCGCGCCCGCGAGCGTTACGCTGGCGCGCGCGTTCCCTTGCTCGCGGAGGCCCTGCAGTGGGCGCGCGCGCGTGGGTGCCTGGCCTTCGTCGAAATCAAGGACCCCACGCCAGGGGTGGAAACAAAGGTCCTGGAAGAAATCGACCGCGCCGGTGTGTGGCATCTCGCGCGGGTGGTTTCATTTGACCTGCGGACCCTGGCCCGCGTTCGCCATTTGAACGCGCAAGCCCGTCTCGGGCTGGATGCGTCGCGCCGCCTGCTGGCGATCCGCCGCGCCCAGGCCCTCGGCGCCGAGGCGGTGCTGCCGCACTGGGCAATCGCCTCGAGAGGATTCATTCGCCGCGCCCACCGGGCCTCACTGCAACTCATCCCCTGGACCGTTAACTACCCGCGCCACATGCGCCGCAAGATCCTGGACGGCGTGGACGGCATCATCACGAACTATCCGGCCAGACTTACGGAGGTTTTGGATCGGCTGGACCAGACGCGGGCCAAGGGGTAAAGGATAAAGGTTGAAGGAAGGCGGTCATCCATTACTGGAGCGGAACGGCGCTCATTCCACCATTCACCCTTTACCATTTAGCCTTCACCCTTTATCCTTTACCCTGATGGGCAAGACTGCACCGAAGATCGCCAGGAAGTTTTTGGTCACCGGGCGGGTCCAGGGCGTGGGTTACCGCTTTTTCGCCGAGCGGTGGGCCTCTCAACTCGGCATCTGTGGTTACGTCAAGAATCTCTGGGACGGCAACGTGGAGGTCTACGCCATCGGTGACCCCATCGCCATCGAGGAATTCAAGCGCCAACTCGTGGAAGGGCCGCGCAGCGCCCACGTGACCAATATCATGGAATCGGACGAGCCCGTGGACAAGCGCTGCAATCGCTTCGCCATCGAGGACGCTTGGTAAACGACATCAAAACAACGGAGGAAATGTGATCGACCTTAAGAAACTGATCCGCGAAATTCCCGACTATCCCAAGCCGGGCATCCTGTTCTACGACATCACCACGCTGCTGAAAGACCCCGTCGGACTGCACTGGGTCGTCGACATACTCGCCAATTCCTATCTGCCGCAGAAGATTGATCAGGTCATCGGCATCGAGGCGCGGGGTTTTATTTTTGCGCCCATGGTCGCCTATCGCTTGAATGCGGGATTTGTGCCGGCGCGCAAACCCAATAAGCTGCCCGCGGAGCGCGCCAAGGCGTCCTACAATCTGGAATATGGAACTGACGCGGTGGAAATTCACCGCGACGCCATCCACCCGGGGCAGGAGGCGTTGATCATCGACGACCTGCTGGCAACCGGGGGCACCGCCGCGGCCACGGCGCGGCTGGTGGAGTCGCTGGGTGGCCACGTGGCCGGTATGGGGTTTGTGATTGAGCTGGAGGATTTGAAGGGCCGAGAGAAGTTGAGCCAATACCAGATTCAGTCGGTTCTGAAGTATTGAACAGCGGTTGAAGGTCGAAAAGTTGAGAGAGGCCGAACCTCCATTCCAACCTTTGACTTTCATTTGCGGCTGCAGGGGGCGCTGCCTCACCCCATGATACGGAATTCATCATTTCCTCTTCATGATTCCGGGCCTCGTGGGGGCAGCTCGCATAGGGGGGTGCAGATTTCCCTGCGCCGTTTTGAAGCAAGCGCCTAAGTTTCCGCTTCCGCGTCGAATCCGAACTTCTTCATCTTGTAACGCAACGCATCACGCGAGATATCCAGCAGCTTGGCGGCGTGCGTCTGGTTGCCCACGGTCTGCTTGAGTGCCAAGCCCACCAGTTCACGCTCCACCTCTTCGAGCGAAGTGCCCTGCTTGGGCAACTCGAGCACCGGGAGCATTCTTCCCGAGGGCAGCGGCCGCCAGGAAGCATAGGTGTTGCTAACCATTAAGGGAGTGTCCATGGACTCCCCTTCCGGGATACTTACCGGCAGGGGAGTTTCGTACCCCTGCTTCTGCCCGGTCACCTGGATGGGCAGGTAGGTGGGGCGGATGTAATCCGAGTCCTCCAGGATCATGGCGCGCTCCACGGCGTTCTTCAGCTCACGGACATTCCCCGGCCAGTCATACTGCAGCATCAGATCACGGGTTTCCTGGGTGATACCCTTCAAGTTTTTGCGAAAACGGTAGTTGTAGCGGTCGATGAAGAACTCCACGAGGGGCAGGATATCTTCCTTGCGATGCCGCAGAGGCGGAATAAAGATGGGGATGACGCTGAGCCGGTAGAACAGGTCCTGGCGGAAGGTGGCCTCCCGCACACCCTGCTCCAGGTCACGGTTGGAGGCGGCGATGACCCGAATATCCACCGCGATATCCTTCACGCCCCCGATGCGGCGAATGGTTTGATCTTCCAGCCCCCGCAGCAGTTTCGCCTGCAAATATGTGGACATCTCACCGATTTCGTCCAGGAAAAGCGTTCCGCCGTCCGCGATTTCAAACAGGCCTTTCTTCTGCGCCTTGGCGTCGGTAAAGGCGCCGCGCTCGTGCCCGAAGAGTTCGGCTTCCATAAGGGTCTCGGGAATCGCGGAGCAGTTGATGGCGACGAAGGGTTTGTCGGCGCGGACGCTGTCGTAGTGGATGGCCTTGGCGATCAGGTCCTTTCCCGTGCCGCTTTCCCCCTGGATCAGTACGGTCGAGGTTTCGCTCACCGCCACCTTGCGCACAAAGTTCATCAGCTCCAGCATGCGGGGCGATTTTCCGATCACCTCGTGATAACCGGAGCGCTTGCGGACCTCGGCGCGCAGGCTGTCGCGCTCGGAGCGCAGGCGTGAGCGGTCGATGGCATTCGCCAGGGTAATCTGCAGCTCGTCGAAGTCGAGGGGCTTTTTGATGAAGTCGAGTGCGCCCAGCTTGATGGCAGTCTTGATATCATCAAGCTGAGGGTCACCCGTAATCATAATGACCGGAATAGAGAGGTTGTTTTGCTTGATTTCGCGCAGGACTTCGATGCCACTCAAATCCGGAAGGCGCACATCGAGCAGGATAAGGTCCGGGGATTCCGCGCGAATCTGTGCCAGCCCCCCCGTGCCGCTTTCCGCCTCGATAGCTGTGTAGCCCCACTCCTCCAACTGGCGCCGCACCGACCAGCGGATCAGTTTTTCATCGTCCACAATCAGGACTTTTTCATTGGGCATAGATTTCTTTGGCTTCCTCGGTTGTCTCGCGCATGGGCAGGCGGATGATGAAGCGGCTCCCCTTGCCGGCTTCGCTCTCCACCATGAGCGTCCCGCCGTGTTGGCTGATGATGCGCCGGCACAGTGAAAGTCCCAGCCCCGTACCCCCGCGCTTCGTGGTGTAGAAAGGCCGGAAGATCTTTTCCTGTTGTTCCCGCGGAATTCCTGCTCCCGTATCGCTGACCGAAATCTCGATGAAGTTGGGCCGGTTGAGCTTCCCGGCGCCACCCAGGACTCTGGCCTGAATAGTCACCTTCCCTTCCTGGCCAACCGCCTGGATGCCGTTCAGCACCAGATTCAACAGCACTTGGTGCAACTGCTCGTGGTCCATGCGGAAACGCGGGAGCGGGGAGGGAATCTGGATGGAGAACTCCACGTTCTTATTGCCGATCTGCTGGCGGGCAAACTGCAGGGTGCGCGCCACCGTCTCCTTCAGGTCCGCAATGCCGAACTGCGGGGCCTTGGGACGCGCGTAGGCCAGCAGGTCGTTCAGGACTTTCTCAATGCGCCGCACTTCCTGCCGGAGGTCATCCATGATCTCGCGGTCGGGATGATCCTTGGGGAAATCCTTGCCGATGATTTCAATGGCGCCGGCAATGCCCGCCAGGGGATTGCGGATCTCATGCGCCACGCCGGCGGCCAGTTCTCCCATGGTGGCCAAGTGCTCAGCCTGCAGCATTTCCGTTTCGTGGATGTGCTGGCAGTGGGTGCAGAACTCCCGCCAGTTCTCCGTGAGCGAACGGATCTCCTTCGCCAGCGCCTGCGTGCTGCTCGCAGGCGGGGTGATCTGGATTAGGGCAGGATAGGTGGGAGCGATCTTGCCGAGGGCTCCCCGCAAATCACCGAGAATGGCCCAAGACCGGCGCTCCTGGTAGATGAGCATCCCCGTGGTTGCGGACAGCGCCGCCAGTAACGCTACTGCCAAGCCGACGGTAAGGGTCAGGCCGCGACTATAGCCCTCGAATAAAGTCAGCAGAATGATGCCAGCCAGGGAAATCACCAGAACCACCAGGTTCTGGTGAAAAGACGGTGGAAACCGGAAAAGACGTTTTGGCAGTGCCCAGTCCAATAGTGTGATGATTCCTTCTCAGCGACACTCGCTATGTAATCTTATCACAAGGCAAGAACAGTGGCCAGAAAGCCCGATACATTCTTCGAACCATTGCAGTTTCGCTGCACTGAGAGTACGCTTCCTGGCGAAGGAGTGCGAGACGCCTGGATCGCTTCTGCGACTTCCGGAAGTTGCTGCTTCGGCAAACTCGGGCTCCCTGCCAGCCGGTAGTCATCAAGATGGTGAGTTGCTTCGAACTTCTGACGAGGGGGTAAAGTCCAGCCGTGAAGATTCTCATTCGCCTGACTCTCTTATCTCTGCTTATCGCCACTTGCGTGAGCGCAACTTGGGCCGACGAACGGGGCAAACATCCCTACTACCTGCACGCGCTCTCCGATCTACGTGATGCGCGCGCCCACTTGGAGTTTCTCTCTCCCTCCGAGCGACGGGACATGGAGGAAGAACACGCCATTCGCGAGATCGATATGGCCCTCCGCGAGATTCATCAAGCTGCCATTGACGATGGCAAGCCCGTCGGCGAGCATATGCCTATCGACGCACACTTAAAGAGAACCGACCGGTTTCACAAGGCGTTGGAACTGCTCGACCGGGCTCGCAAGGACATCGGGAGGGAGGAAGATGATCCGCGTGCCCGCGGTCTCCGGGACCGCGCCCTGCTGCACATCGATGAGGCGCACCACATCATCGAACGCATCATTCACAATTACTAGCCCGGATTTCTCACCACGGAATTGGAAGGGCGGGGCTTTACAGGCTGCGGAAAAACCCCTCACACTGTCATCCTGAGGAGGCGAAGCCGGTCCTGAGTGAAACGAAGGAAGGACCTCTGTATTTGCTTGAGAATTCAAATACAGGGGTCCTTCGCTTCGCTCAGGATGACAGCACGGAAGGGTTTTTCCGTAGCCTGTAAAGCCCCGCCCTTCCCAGGGGGAGACGTTAGCTCATTCCTTGTGAGCTTGCCGCCTCCGGCAGCCAAACGGCGGGGTGGACGCCAGATCAAGAGGCGCCCTCGGCCGATCCGGTTCCTTTCAGCCTGCAAGGAGGCCGCCGGGCACAGTCAGTGACCTTCCGACTGCAACTCCACCCGACAAAAGGACATGGCCGGAAGAATTGATATTGCTTTTGGATGCGAATCAAAGTATAAGACCCGCTGGCCGGGAGAGCCCATGTCGATCCCGGTGGGTCTGCATTTTAGTTTTGAGTTCTACCGCGCTTACAGGACTCAGCGGTTTATTGTCGCCCGACGTAGCCGGGGGTGGACCGAATTCAGATCCGTATCTCGCCAACCAAACACACCTCTGCATCTTCATGGAGGGGGGGTACCCGGTAATGCTGACAAAGCCCTGGTCGTGCCGCTGCACAACCCCTTCTCAGCGTCACGGGAGGCAGCGTTAAGCGGGATTTGATCATCCATCAGAGCAGGTCTTCTGATTGTGATTGCCGCCGTCCTGCATTAAAGTAGAGTTATGCGAGCCGCAGTTACGCGCGCAGCAATGGCGGACTCGTTATGGCAGGAGGTAGTGCCCGAATGAAGAAGTTCACGCTGGGGTTGGTGCTGACAGTGTTCATGTCCGCCTGTGGTGGCGGGGGAGGTGGCATCATCCCACCGCCGGCTACGACACCCATTGTTGTGTCGATTTCTCCTGCCACTCAGACCACCATCGACCAGGGACAAACCGTGGACTTCTCGGCGAGCCTGACCCACGACACCACCAGCGCCGGGGTGAAGTGGAGCGCCTCTGGAGCGGGGTGCACGGGTAATGCCTGCGGAACCTTCACCAACGTCACCACCACGGCGGCAAGGTACAATGCTCCGGCGCCGGTTACCAACAGTTCGAACGTAACGGTAACCGCAACCGCCGTGGCCGATAGCACCAAATCATCGGCGTCAACGGTCGTAGTGAAACCCGCGCCGCACATTAATACCCTCTCGCTCCCCAACGCTACCCCGGCTGATTATTACCCCGCCCAGAGGTACAGCGCCACTTTACAGGCCAGCGGCGGCGTGGGGGCCCTCACCTGGAGCCTGGCCAGCGGTTCCTTGCCGGCCGGTTTGCAGCTAAGCAGCGCGGGGATAATTTCCGGAACCCCCACCAGCACAAGTACTGCGGCCACGACTTCAAACTTCACAGTGCAGGTGACGGATCAGTCTCAGGCGGCGTCCGGGCCTTTTTCCGCTCACCAAGCATTCAGCATTACGGTTATGGGGGTCTTGACGATCACTACGACGATGGCAGACTTGCCGATTGGCACGGTGGGTAGCGCCTACTCGGTCCCCATCGAGAGCGCCGGCGGCACACTTCCTATCACCTGGTCAGTGGTTCAAACCAGTGGCTCACTGCCGCCCGGCCTGAGGTTGCAGGGAACCAGCAACACCAGTTCAACCCAGATCTATGGGACACCTACAACGGCGGGTAACTTCGCCTTTCAAATCCAGGCTATCGATGCGAGCACGCCGCGCCAGACGGCCCCGCTGCAGCCGCTGGTAATCGTCGTCACGTCCTCCCCGTTGGCCATCACCACGAAGTCCCTGCCCAACGGGACGGCCAATGTACCTTACAGCGCGCAGTTGGTAGCAACCGGTGGAACGCCACCCTACAGTTGGAGCTACAGTTGGGGCGTACCGTCGCCCCTTTCCTGGATGACCGCGGCAGCTTTGGGGGTGCTTTCGGGCACACCCCCCGCGGGGCAATGGAGCTTCGGCGTGACGGTAGCGGATTCGAGCGTGCCGCAGCAGACCGCGAGCCAGAGCCTGGCCCTCAACATCAACTCCGCCGCGGCGGCCTGCGGCGATTCGGGGTCCGAGTCACTCCTGAGCGGGCAATACGCTTTCAGCCTGAGTGGGCATAATGAAGCTGGCTTCCTGGCCGTGGTGGGTTCCTTCACGGCGGACGGCCATGGAAATATCACAGCCGGCGAAGCCGATACCAACGGCGCCTTGGGCGCCCAAGCGAGCAACATCACAATTAGTCCTGCTAGTTCCTATTCCGTGGGCGCCAACAAGCTCGGCTGCGCCACGATTGCGACCTCGTTCGGAACCTTCGTGACCCGTTTTGCGCTTGGTTCCATCTCGGCGAACGTCGCGGCCAAAGGGCGAATCATCGAGTGGGACAGCCCCAACTCCAGCGCGTATATCGCGGCAGGCCAGATCCTGCAACAAACCTCGGGCTCCTTCCTCAGCGGGCTCAGCGGCAGCTACGTATTCCGGACAGCCGGGTGGGATATATCCCAAACCGGCGGCCGCACCGCCTGCATTGGCTATATGGTCGCTAATGTGTTTGTTGTCAGTGCCGCTGAACAGGACTGCAACGACGCCGGTATCATGTCCGACCCTGTGCCAGGCTCCAATCCTCCCCCGGGCACCTATTCCGTCTTTGACTCGAATGGCCGTGCCACGCTGATTGCATCCGTGGTGGGTAGCACCACCACCACCTTCCACTTCACGCTTTATATGGTGACCAACTCTCAACTGCTTGTCGTCACCTCCGACCCCTACCCGGCCCAGGGGGGAGAAATGCTGCAACAGAAAGTACCAACGGGCAGTTCTGGTTTTAGCCAGGGTTCGCTCAACGGCAACACGGTTTTTTATCTGACCGGGGAGAGCGGGGGGGGCTCGGAATCCGCCGCGTCTATAAACCTTGCGGCTGCCGATGGCAATGGCAATTTGACTGTCACGAGTTACGCGGATTACCAGGGCATTTGGCTCGGCGGCGTGACCCCGCCCATCCTCCAGTTTCCGTGCCCGTACATCGTCGAAAGCAGTGGACGCGTGACCGTCACCTGCGCCACCAATGGCGCGTACACGTCCCTCTATCTATACCTGACAGACCTCAACACCGGCTTCCTGGTCGACACTCTAGCCGGGGGTGACATGGGCTCGCTCGCGCCGCAGACCGTTCCAGCCGGCGGCGTCGGCGCGCTGACCGGGACTTTCTTCTCGAGCCCGGCGGAAGCCGTCAACCAGGAAATTGGCTCGAACTCCGTCAATGAAATAACCCTGAGTGCAGGGAGCGTCACCGGCATCAGCGACTTCACTTCGACCAGCGACCAGACGGCCGACTATATGTTTACAGACACCTACACGAACCTGTCCAATGGGACCTTCAAGGCACAACCACCCAGCAACACGTTCGTCGGCGTCGTCCTCAACAGCCACAAGTTCGTGATGTTCGATCCCTCCAGCATCCCCACGCCGAACCCGATTCTGCTGGTCGTGGAACAGTAAGGCTTCTGGAAATCAACAATTCCAGCCCTCTCCCGAGGGGAGAGGGTGCCGAGCGTAGCGAGGAGGGGGCCCCGAGCGCCGCGGGTGGCGCATACGTTCCGCATTATGGAATGTATGCGCCACTCTCGGCAGATTCCAACGGTTCTAAAATCCTACAGAAACTTGAGGATTGCTGTGGCCGCATACATGCCGAAAAGCGGCACGTATGCGCCACCCGTGCTTTTCGAGCTGGTCCGCGCTTCCAGCCTTCGCTACGGCTTGCTCGCCGCCTGCCATCCCTGACGCTCGCGCAGGCTGGTGATGTGGGCCGCGTGGTGCCGCCCGTGCCAGGCGTACATCGCCAGATGTTTCTCCAGCGTCACCCGCCCCTGCTCCGGATGCCACAGGGCGCGCGCAAAATCCTCGGGTGGGAGCGACCGTAGCAGCAAGACCCAGCGTTTATGCAGCGCCTCGAATAACGTCAATGAGATTTCCGCCGGCGCGGTGCGCGCGTCGCTCAATTTCGCCCAGTCCTCCTGCTTATAGGGCTTGATGGGTGGTTCGTCTTCGGTCAACGCCAACCGGAAACGCACGTAGCTGTTCAAGTGACTGTCGGCCAGGTGATGCACCACCTGACGCACGGTCCACCCCCCAGGCCGGTAGGGCGTGTCGAGCTGCGCTTCCGTCATCCCCACCACGGCTGCCCGCAACCTCGCCGGCGCTGCTTCGATCTCGCTCAGCCACTGTTGCCGTTCCGCCTCGCTGGCCAGCAACCCCTCGCCCGTGCGGTTCCAAGTGAACTTTCCAATGGGATATTGCAGGTCCATCTCTTCCCTCCTTTGCGGCATGAATGCCTATTCGATGCTCGGCCGCGCCCGGGAGTTTCAGATTCCTCCCTGGCTAACGGAGCGCGCCCCCGACACCAGACCCATTTTACTCCATTGCTTCCGAACAAACCTTCCCCCTACGACGCGTCGCCGGGGTGCTGGTGTGATTTGGAATGGGATCCCTTTCGAAACACTGGTCATTCCCGCGAAAGCGGGAATCCAGTCCGTCGGCGGCGCATGTCCCATGGCTTGCCACTAGATTCCCGCTTTCGCGGGAATGACTGCACCTGGGAGCGCCCGTGTCTCGCAAATGACACCACCGCCCGCCGCCGCAAGGCGTTGAATCTTGTATCGGAAACTTGTAGGATGGCGTGCAGGGGTAGTCGGGACGCCTCGGCTGGCGCCTAAATCAACATCCGCGTCTTTACCGGGAGCTATGCATGGCACTCAGGCGAGCAGACCGGGTTCGAGCCAAGGCCGCCTTGCAGGTGGGCTTCGTGGGAACCGCAGACCGTTTCACCGCGCCCCTCCGCGAGTTCACCCCCTATGGCCTCTCCGTCACCACCCAACACGAGGTCAGAATCGGAACCGTCTACCGCCTGGGCATCAAGATGGACCCGGATTACTTCCGCGCCGCGGCCGTCGTGCGCGCGCAGCTCCCTGGAGGCTTTGCCGTGGAATTCCTGTCTATGAACGCAATGGACCGCGAGCTGATGCGCCGCCTCTACCTGCGCGTGCAAATGGCTGGCCGCGAACCTGCCGCCGGATGAAACCGTTCAGTAGGTAGCGCGGACCCCCGTTCTTGGGGTCCGCGGTTCTTTCCTCGGAAAAGCCGCAGACCTCAACAGCGGAGGTCTGCGCTACGCTTGCTGTCATCCTGAGTCCTTCGCTGTCATTCTGAGCGAAGCGAAGAATCTCGCTCTGCCCGCTCAGGATAAACTACGCGAAGGACCTCCGCAGTTCGCCTGGGTGAGTGAAAAGGAAAAACTGCGGGGGTTCTTCGCTCGCTGCACTCGCTCAGAATGACAACGTAAGCGCGCCCGCCGTCACCCTGCGGTTCACCGAGAACTGACAACAATCTCACGCATAGGCGTGTAATCCCGGCAGCAGGTAGGTTACGCCGAAGAAAGTGAACATCACAATACCGAAACCGATGATGGCGAAATAGGCCGAGCGCCGGCCCCGCCACCCGCGCGTGAGCCGCATGTGCAGGTAACCCGCGTAGGTGAGCCAGGTGATCAGGGCCCAGTCTTCCTTGGGATCCCAGCTCCAATACGAACCCCAGGTGCGATTGGCCCAGTAGGCGCCGGCGATAATCATCAGGGTCAGCAGGGGGAAGGAAATCGCCACGGTCTTGTAAATCAATCCATCCAGCGCGTCGCGGCTGGGGAGGTGATCGACGATGGCATCATATTTCCAGCGGAGCACTTCCCAAGCCAGCGAAGCGAAAAATGCCGTCACCGCGCCTGCCAGCAGGAACGGGCTTGCCGCCAGGTGAACGCCGAAGCTCTGGCTGTATTGCGGAACGTAATAAGGCCCGGCGTTCACCTTCAAGATCAGGAGCACGAGAGCCAGCGCCTGGCCGAAGAGGGTGGCCAGGAAGGCGCGCCGTGCCAGGTTCTCCCAACGCCGGTCCTGGGCGGAGAAGGTGGCCGCGAGATTCAGCGCCAGCGTCAGGGCCACGAGTGCCAGCACAATCACAAAAGGCCAGCCGAGTGACGGAATGGGCACCAGCAGCGCCTGCCGCGGCGCCAGCATCACTTTTTCCCGCGCCGCAGCGTCCCAGGCGGGCATGGTCAGCGCCAGGCCGGCGTTCACGGAAGTCACCACGATGGTCACGTACACGCCCAGCACCAGCCCCGCGCTCCAGTTCAGAAAGCTGCGTGTGGTGGCGCCGTCCTTTATCAGATAGAGCAGCGCCACCGCAAACGAGAGCGTGAAACCCGCGTAGCTCAACATGGCCAGCGTCACGTGAATCTGCAGCCAGGTTGACTGTAGCGCCGGCACCAGTGGCCGGATCTCCCCTGGCAAAACCTGCATCAGGATGAGCGCCAGCGCCGCGATGGGCACGGTGATGGCTCCCAGGAAGGGCAACTCGAATTTCCATTCCGCCACTTCGTGCAGCGCCACGACGCCCCAAGAGAACACCAGCACCATCTCGTAGATATTCGAGAGCGGCGGGTGCCCGGAACTCGCCCAGCGCACCGCGATCGCCGTCGTGTGGAGCAGAAATCCCCCTCGGGTGAGCGCCACCGCGCCCGCCCGCAGGGGCGCATGACCTAGCGCTGCCGCAAACCCATACAAAACCCCCGCGCCCAGATAAGCAATCAGCGCCAGGTAGAGGAATTTCTCACCCGTCAGCCATCCCTCGCGTCCCACCAGGTGTGGGACCGAAATAGCCATCGCCGTCACCACGACCACGCTAACCACCAGCAGAATCCAGCTTGCCGCGTTCTGCCGGCCGCGCTCCGCGGTGTATGTCACCACTTTCGCCATGTTCTGTCCCCTCGCTCTGTTTCAGGTCGAACGCCCGCGTGCGGGGTGGGAGCCTTGGGAATCTCTTCCGCCCCCGGGCAGCCCCATCAACTCGACGCCGCCGGGACGCCCACCCCATCCTTCGCGTTCGCGTTCTTCAAGGTCGTTTCCAGTTCGCCCGCCAGCTCGTGAAACTTCCGCTCAAAGTTCTCGCGATACTTGCTCGGCTGCCCACCCAGGAGCAGCACCGGCCGACCCTTGCGGTCGGCTCCGGCCACGCCCCAGATGCGGATGTGAGCGAGGTAGAGCGCCATCATCAAGCCGCAGGTCAGCGACAAGCACCCCCCCCAGATCAGCCACTGGCCGGGCTCGTACGCCACCTGCAAACCCGTCATGTACTCCATTTCCACGCTTACAAAGCGGAAGCTGATTCCTGTGTCGTTGGGCGGATTCATTTCCGGCGACTTGGCCAGAATCCAGGCGCTGGCGCGCATGCCGCCGGGCCGCGTCACTTGCAGACGGATGGCGGGGTTGCGCGGCTCGTCAGAGCGCGAGGTGATCTGGTTTCCGTCCAGAACAAAGTCCGGGATGAAATCGGCCAACTCCACCACGCTACCTTGCTCATCCAACTGCGCCGGCGTCCCCGGAACCAGGGTAAGCGCGCGGTGCTTCTGCGCACCGTTATCGAGCCAGTTCGCCTCCATGGCCAGTTGCTGAGGTCTGCCGGTGGGAGCATAGTTCGCCTGGAAGAAGCGCACGCCCTTGTAAGTGAGCGGATCGTTCACAAATATCTGCTTGCGCGCCACCTCGCGGCCGTTTTCCTCCACCGCCAGACGGCTCCAATATTGCTGCGGTGAGCCGTCCGGGTAACGATCCATGCCCGCTGCGTCACAGCGGATCGCAAAACCCAGCCGCCGCGGCGCCGCCGGCATGGTCATAGGCTCTATCGTATCGGTGCGCATCCCCGGCCGCAGGCTGATGAATCCGCGGTAGCCGTGCGTCCCATCGACGATCGCCCCTGCAAAGATCACCAGCAGGCTGGCGTGGACCACATAAGGAGCCAACCGCGCCACGCGGTGCTTTTCAATGTAAAGCGTGCCTTGCCGGAACGCCTCCGGGCGGGGGGCGTAACCCAGGTTCTGAAGTTTGCGGCTGGCCAGCGCCATCGCCTCCTCGGGGGTGTGGGTGTCCAGGGGAATCTCCCGCTGGAACGGCAGGGCTCGAATGAAAGCTGCGTCGGCCAGGAAATGCGGCCGGACAAACAACCGCCACACCTGCGGAAAGCGCTCGATCGAAGCCAGTGTGATGTTGGCTCCCAATAACCCCAAGAGCAGTATGAACCACCAGCTATGAAAGACGTCAAACAGACCCAAGGCGTTCAGGAGTCGGATCGTCTCTGGGGCATAGACCTGTTCGATCTGCCCCTCCTGGGCCATGGGCTTCTGAAGAATCAGCGTCCCCAGGATGACGGCCGCTCCCACCCCGGCGAGGAGTAGCAGTCCGCATTTCAGCGAACTAAAGAATTGCAGAAATCTGTCCACACTCGATTGCCGAGCGCCCATTCATGGCTCCTGATGGCTACGCGCGAACCCCAAATCTTGCCGTCCTCAAGATCATGATATTTGGCATCCCTATTGCCACCCGGACAAAATTGTCCACGGTTCCTATTCCCTTGAAAATGCGCGAGAAATCGGGCCCCGCTCTCTAATCTGGAGCCCTCCACATTCCAGGCTAAGGGCTAATCTTGGGGCAAAAGCCACATGGAGTTGTGTGTGGGTACCCAATTTGTCCACTTTCTAATGGTCAGATTTGTCCACGTGCGCCATCTTTCAATAACATCCAGACGGATGAAAAGGAACCCGAAATGCTGACAAAAGGGCAGGTGCCGAGGCGCCTTTGATCCAGGAGGTCATAATGAAACCCTTTCCTAATTCCCGTGGTCCAGCCGACGTGAAGGACATTGTTGCTGGTCCCAAGCCTGTTACTCCACTCAAAGAGATTACCCCCATGGAAATGCAACCGACCTTTACACTGACGTTCTCAATCGGGACTTCGATGCGGGAAATTCACGACACGGTCATCCGTACCGTATTGCAGTACACGCGCAGTAATCGTCTGCGTGCCGCGCAACTGCTGCAGATCAACCCCCGCACGATCCGTCGTCGCTTGGGCAAGAAGGAATCTGCCAGTTCTGCAACGCGAGCCGCTTAGCACTCGGACAACCTCTTAACGACGGCTCGCGTCCCCATCCGTGAGGGGGGGGCCTCCCCTCGCATCCCCTTCTTACGAACTCGGCCCGCCGCCCGGTCCCAAGAGGGTGACTGTCCCTTCCCGACAGAGTGTCACGTCCGCCGCTTCAGGTTCTCCCCACACAACATGTGGCCCGAGAATTGGTGCTTTACGTGCTGCACAGTAGGGCAGGCGTGCTGGGGATAGAATTCACGCATTTCGGATGCTGAAGCATGTGGGACGCGATCGGACATTCTGAGTGGAAGGCGGCAAGCTCCGGGGCAGAGGAACCCGTGGGTGAGGAGATCAGCGGCCGCATCTTGATCATTGACGATGACCCACATTTCCTGCGCGTCCTCCAGCGCATCTTGTCAGGTGAGAAATTTGCGGTCATGGCGACCGCCAATCCCTGTGAGGCTGTCGATCTTCTGCGTTCCAGCAGTTTCGAATTAGTCATTTGCGATCTACGCATGCCTGATTGCGACGGCCTCAACATCCTCCAGGCCATTCGGAGCGAGGGGAGCGAGATTCCAGTCATCATTTTGACCGCGTATGGTGAAGTGGACACCTACCTGGAAGCAATGAATGCTGGCGCGACCGAGTACCTTAACAAGCCCATTAAGTCAGATGAACTCGTCCAGGTGGTTCGCAATTGTCTGCGTAAAGGTAATCACCGCCGCAACTCCAAGCGATCCAACAACTCCTGAATCACCCCCCTCGAGGCAAAGCCTGCCCCCACAAATCGTGCTTCCACGCACATGCTCTGCGTGAAGTCGCCCGGAACTGTGCGTATTGAGGGATACGGACCGCGGCCAGCTTGGGGGGCCAGGCCTGACGCACTTTTCAGACAACCGCTAATTCTTCAATTCGACGATGGTCGCGCCGGTCCCGCCTTCCTGCTGCGGCGCCAAGTAGAATTTTTCTACATGGGGGTGGTGGGAGAACATGTCGTGCAGGCTCTTCCGCAGGATGCCTTTTCCATGGCCATGGATAACCCGCAACCGGGAGCGGCCGCTCAGAGAAGCCTGGTCCAGGAATTTATCCACGCGCTCGCATGCCTCTTCCGCCGTGTTCCCGATGACGTTGAACTCCTCCGGAACCTCTGCCCTGGCAGGCGCAGTCCCCGCTGGTCCCGGTGAAGTTGTGCCTCCGGGCATCAGCAGTCGGACCTCCTCCTTGCTGACGTGCATCTTGAGGCGCCCTACAGTCACTTCCAGATATTCACCATCTAGTAAAGCAGTCACGATGCCGGGTGTTGAAACATTCGCCACCTGTACCTGATCGCCGACCGCCAGCAGCCGCACGATGGGGGGCGCGGCGGGCGCCGTGGCGGGCATGCCCAGCGACTCCAGCACCTGGGTATTCCATTCTTCCCGCGCCTCGCGCACCAGACCCGTGGCCCGCCGTTCTCCGCGCGTCACTACCTTGGCGGGCGCCGCCTGCCTGCGCAGTTCCTCGAGCGACTGCTCCCAGCTCTTGGCATACTGGCGCAACGTTTCATCCAGGCGGGAATCGAGTTCCCGCAGCTTCGCCCGGCGGTCCTGCTGGAATTGCTGCTCCCACTGCTCGCGGTGCTCCTCGAAATCCTGCTTCTGCCTTTCCAGCGCTTCCAACTTGCTTTCCATCTCCGTCCGCTGCTGGTGGAGGCCAGCCACCAACGTGGCAGCCTCGGCGTCCGCGGGATGAAGCAGTGAACGCGCCTTCGCTACGATGCTGGGTTCCAAACCCAGGCGCGCGGCGATGTCGAGCGCGCTGGACTTCCCCGGCAATCCGACCAGCAGCCGAAAAGTCGGCTGCAAAGTTGCCTCATCGAACTCCATGGCGGCATTTACCGCTTCCGCTGTCTCCGCTGCGTAGGCCTTCAGGCGCGAATGGTGTGTGGTCACCATGGTCATCGAGCCGCGCTGGCGAAAGTGTTCGAGGATGGCCACCGCCAGCGCCGCGCCTTCGCTCGGCTCCGTACTGGCGCCGATTTCGTCGAGCAGCACCAGGTCGTTCCTCTCCGCCACTTCCGCCATCGCCTGGATGTTCGTCACGTGAGCGGAAAAGGTACTGAGGTTGGCCTCGATGGATTGCTGGTCGCCGATGTCCGCCAGCACACGTCCGAACAGCGGCAACCGCGCCTCGCTCGCCGGCACCGGAATTCCCGCCTGCGCCATCAGCACCACGATGCCCAGGGTTTTGAGCGCCACCGTCTTGCCGCCGGTGTTCGGCCCGCTGATGATCATCAAGGTCTGCGGCGTTTTCAGTTCCAGGCTGATCGGCACGGGCCGCCGTCCCTGGCTGCGCAAGGTCTTTTCCAGCAGCGGGTGGCGAACCTGCTCGAGCCACAGCGCGCGCTCCGAGGGAAACTCGGGGATGCAACAGTCGTACTGCCGGCTGAATTCTCCTTTGGCAAAACCCAGGTCGATTTCGCTCAGGATTTCCGCCGCCCGGCCCAGGTCCTCTCGCCGCTCCCGCAGCTTGTCGCTGAACTCGCCCAGGATCCGCTCAACCTCTGCATATTCGCGGTCTTCGAGCTCGACCAGTTCGTTGTTGAGGGCGAGTGTCTCCATTGGTTCAATGAACACCGTGGCGCCGGAAGAACTCGCTCCGTGCACCACACCCGCGACGCGCCGCTTGTCCTCCACGCGCACCGGAATCACAAAGCGGTCGTTGCGAATGGTCACGACGGCGTCCTGCAGCACGCCCTCCTGCGCGAAGCGCCGCAGCATCCGCTCCAGGCTCGTCTGAATGTCGGTTCGCAGCCGCTCGATGGCCCGGCGAAGGCGTCCGAGTTCCGCGCTCGCGGAAGAATCCACCGTGCCGTCGGGGTGAATCTTGCCGGCCAGCTCCGCCACCAGGCCGCGGAAGTCCGCCAGTGTGCGCGCGAGTTCAGCCAGGCGCGGCGCCGGATGCTTCGCAAACAGCCGGTGCATATCGAGCGCCGCCCGCGCCACTTCCACCAGCGCCAGGATTTCGAGGGCCGCCAGTGACACCCCTTCGACGCGCAGCTTGTCGAACAGCGGACGTGGGTCACCGAGCGCCGCCAGGCTGGGACGAGGGCTCTCACGCAAGTACTCGCGCGTCTCGCCGGCCAGATCCAGATCGCGGCGAATCCGGTCGAGATCCGTGTGCGGCTCGACCTGGTTGAGAAACGGCTCGCTAATGGGTCCGGAAAGATAGCCGTGCAGCAACTCGACCACGGCAGCAAATTCCAGCACCTCGCGGGAGAAGGGGTCAATGGTTCTGTGCGTCAAGTCTGATTCAGCCATAGTGGTGCGGTCATTGTAGCAGAGGCGGGGGTGGGAATGAGGTGGTGGGGGTGACCTATGCCGGCCGCCGGTAGCCTGCCGTGCCGAAAATGTCACAGCAGACGGGCGACGTCCCGCTTGCCCCGAGACACCTTTTACCATTAGACTCTCTTATATGAGCGATTCTCTGATTACAACTTCGCCGGAGATGATGGGAGGTACTCCTGTCTTTGCCGGCACCCGCGTGCCCGTACAAACTCTCTTCGAGTACCTTGGGGCTGGCGACACCATCGATGATTTCCTGAAGGGCTTTCCGACAGTAACGCGCGAACAAGTTGTCGTGTTGCTGGAGACCGCTAAAGGCCGAGTACTCGCCGAGGTGAAGTGAAGATCCTGCTCGATGAATGTGTTGATCAACGCTTGGCGGAGGACATTACCGGGCACGAGGTGCATACCGTCAAACAGACAGGGTGGAATTCGAGGCAGAACGGCGAACTCCTAACTCTGGCTGCGAACCACTTTGAAGCTTTTGTCACTACTGATCGGAACCTGTCGTTTCAACAGAATTTGCAGCGCTTCAACATCGCGGTCGTAATCTTGACCGCGCAAACGAACTGTTTGAGCGACCTTCGGCCAATCATACCTGCCCTGCTGAAGGTACTGCCATTCGTGAAGAAGGGCGAAGTGCGAGAGATTGGCGTCTAACACGGCACTCCAGTGCGGCTCCGCCACGCTGCGTTACCCCTCTTCCACCGGCGTCACAAATTCTTGCGCAAATGCTCCAGCGCCTGTTCCGGAGTGTTGATGAGCGTGACGATGTCCATGGCGGCGGCTACCCAGCCGGGGTCGCCGTGGTTGAGCTGCCCTTCCTGCCGCAGGCAATCGATGACAGGCTGCCAGTAGGGCGCCATCACCAGCAGCGGCTTCCGCCCGCCCACGGTTTTGGAGAGCGTCCTCTTGTTCATCATCTCCCAGGCAAGCGCGAGTTCCGCCAATGTTCCTGTGCCGCCGGGAAGGGCGATATAAGCGTCACCGCGTTCGATGAGCGTCATCAGCCGCTCTCTGAAGGTTGGCGTCAGGACCTCTTCCACGATCCAGGGATTGGCCGGACTTGACCAAAGCGCGCAAGTGATCCCGACGGTGTGCCCGCCGGCTTCGCGTGCCCCCCGCGCCGTCGCTTCCATCAGGCCCCGGTAGCCGCCGTTGCAGAGCGCGTAGCCCGCTTCGGCCAGCAATTGGCCCAAGCGTTGCGCTTCGACGTAAACCGCGCAGCCTTCACCCGGCAGCGCGCTTCCAAATACCGTGACGGTTTTCATGGCGTTGTTTTCCCCTGGGAAAATTCAATAAGCGAGGATATTGCGACAACGATGTTACGGCATGATTACCGCCGGCGCGAAAACCAGTTGTATATCTCCAGAGTAATCGCGTCGAGCGTGGCTGGACCGGCCTTGTCCTTGAGGGGATGATTACTTGCGAGGATCGAGAAGGCCAGGCGCTTTCCCGAGGGCAGGTCCATATAACCCGAAAGTGAGTTGACGTGCTCGACGGTGCCGGTCTTGGCATGGATTTTGCCCCGCACGCGGTTTTCGGACAGGCGAGTGGCCAACGTGCCGTCGATGCCGGACACCGGCAAGGAATCGTAGAACACCGGGAAGCGCGGCGAGCGCGCCATATAGAGAAGCAACTTCACGACGGCGTGCGGCGCCACCAGGTCTTCGCGCGACAGCCCCGAGCCATCGGAAAAATAGGTTTCACCGGGCAGGATGCCAACCTGCTGCGTGGCAAACGCGTTGAGCGCTTCCAGACCCACAGTCAAGCTGGCGTAGTTCTTGACGGCATGGCCGAGAGTTCGCAGCAGCATCTCCGCGTGCAGGTTTTGGCTCTCCTTGTTGATGACCTTGATCGCCTCGCGGAGGGGAGGCGAAGTGTGTTCAGCCAGCACCACGCGAGGCGGTGACTGCGGGGAGGGGTCCGGCAGGGAGACAGCCGCGAACCGCGTGAAGTGGCGAACTTCGATCTGCCCCTCGACCGCAATTCCCCGCGCTTCCAGAGCACGCCGGAAAAGTTTCGCGACCACCTGGGGAGGATTCAGGATGGCCAGGGTATCGGTGTCTTCGGCGGCATCAGCCGGGATCTGACCCCAGACATCCAATTGCATCGAGCCGGGCAGGCGTTCAAGGAAAATGCGCTTCTCCGTTCCGGCTGCGCTCGTCTCAACCCGGCTCTGCAAGCGATAGTAATCGGCCAGCGGTTCCAGGCGCACGCGGGCTTCGTCACCGGCCTTCCCGCCCGGCTGAACATGCAGGGTGAGTGAGTTGTCGTTGAATGCCAGCGCCGTGACGGGCGCCCCGTAGCCCCATTGGAGGTCGTCGGCAGCCCAGTTCAACGCGAAGGGTTCCCAAAGAAAATAACTGTCGTCGGCAACCAGCGTGCCCGACACCTCGCGCACTCCGCGCGCGCTGACTTGATCGGCCAGTTCCTCGAGGAACTTATCCGCGGCTTGTTGCGGACCGTTGAACTTGTACGGGAAGGTGCGGCTGCCGAGATTCGGGTCCCCTCGCCCCACGAGATAGAGGTTCCCTACCCGCCCTTGCGCATCCGGTGCGGCATCGCTTTCCACGGTCGTCCGAAACACGTAGTCGGGACCCAGCTTCTCGAGCGCTGCGGCGGTCGTGAACACCTTCATGTTGGAAGCCGGAATGTAGAGATGTTCCGCGTCGCGTTGATAAAGCAATTTGCCGCTGGGAAGCTCGACGACCTCAATGCCCCAGAAGCCACGTCGCGCATCGTTCATGCCCAGAATCTGGTCGATACGCCGGTCGAGCGCCGAGCGCTTGGGGGTGCGAGGACGAGTGGTGGCGGGAGGGCTTTGGCGCTGAGCGCCCGCCGGATTTGCCGGGGAGAAATCGGGGACCGGGCGGACTCTCGCAACAAGGAGCGATGTGGCCCACCCCACCGCGATCGCGGCCAAAGCCATCCGCGGCAAAAGGCCGCGCAGCCAGGCCAAGTGATCGCGGGTTCGAAGTTGGCCCATTGCGCCCATCAGCCCAGCAGGCGGGCCGCCTCTTTGGCGTAATAGGTGAGGATGATATCGGCGCCGGCGCGGCGAATAGAGGTCAACGTTTCGAGAATGGTCCGCTCACGATCAATCCAGCACAGGCGCGCGGCAGCTTCGATGAGCGAGAACTCGCCGCTGACCTGGTAAGCCGCGATGGGCACGTCAAACTCACGCCGCGCCAGCGCAATGATGTCCAGATAGGGGAGCGCGGGTTTGACCATGATGATGTCCGCGCCTTCCTCGAGATCCAGCGCGATCTCGCGCATCGCCTCGCGCTGATTGGCCGGGTCCATCTGGTAGGACTTGCGGTCGCCAAACTTGGGAGCGGAATCCGCCGCCTCGCGGAACGGGCCATAAAACGCCGAAGCGTATTTCGCCGCGTAAGCCAGGATGGGCGTCTGGGTGAACCCGTGCGCGTCCAGTTCCTGGCGAATCGCTCCCACCCGGCCGTCCATCATGTCGGAGGGGGCGACGATGTCGGCGCCGGCCTCGACCTGCGTCAGGGCAGTCTTCGCCAGCAGCGGCAAGGTGGAGTCATTGTCGACCTCGCCGTTCTTGATGAGACCGCAGTGGCCGTGGCTGGTGTATTCATCCAGGCAAACATCGCAGATGACGAGCAGATCCGGCGCCGCTTTCTTCAGGGCGCGCACCGCACGCTGCACGATGCCGTCCGGATCGTAAGCGCCGGAGCCAACCTCATCCTTGCTTTCCGGGATGCCAAACAGAATGACTGCCGGAACGCCGAGGTCCTGTGCGGACTTGCACTCCTCGACGAGCCGGTCCACGGACCAGCGATAGTTGCCGGGCATGGATTTGATCTCGTCTTTGACCTGCGCGCCCGGGCAGACGAAAAGCGGGTAGATGAGCGAGCGCACGCTCAGACGGGTTTCGCGCACGAAGCCGCGCAGCGCGTCCGTCCGTCGCAAGCGCCGAGGCCGGTGGATGGGGAAAGGCATGGCGTAGTCCTTGGTCCGTTGTCCGGGGTTCGGGACTCGGGGCTGGGGATTCGGGAACCGGAGCCCGGGGTTCGCCCCCAATCCCTAACCCCGAGTCCCGAACCCCGGTTCTTCAATACAATCTTTCCCGCGGTTTCAGGTTGCCAAAGGTCCCGACGTTGGCAAGCGCCAGTGCCACGCGGAACTGGTTCTCACGCCGCAGCGGCCCCAGGTCAAGGCGCCGGTACTCGACGTCGATTCCAAAACACCCGAAATTATAGCTGAGCTGCCCGACCACCTGTTGGGTTATCTTCTGCGCGAAGTTATAGTCGAGGCCGAACGCCCCGCTGAAGCCCTTTCGATTCACGTCGCCGTAAGTCGCCACGCTGCGGAGCAAGTGGAAGGAGGGCAATAGCGAAAGGGGAGTGGTGGGCGCGATGGGCGTATTGAACGACGCCGTGCGGTTGATGAAGAAATCCGTGAAGGCAAGCCCGAACAAACCGTGCCGCACGTGGGAAGTGATGCCGGCATTCAGCACGCCGCCGCCGTTGGGGCTCAGGTCCGTACGGATTTCCGTGTCGTAGCTCGAGAAGGGAGCGAATTTCAATACGGACACCACAGGCGAGAGCCGCTGGCCGTGTGCGAACGCAAATCCTGTGAGCGAAATAGTCGAATCGAAGACGTTGTTGTGGCCGGGCGCCAAGGCGCCGCCAAAAGTGGGATCGAAGTAGTACTTCTGGGACAGGCGCCAGGAGAAGATGTCACGCGCCGCCGGCCGGTTGGGCGCGCTGTCCGGCCCATCCGGACGCGCCAGGAGAGTATTGGTCAGGGAATACTCGAGTTCACTGGTCTCCGTAAGAATATCCATATTATCGAACCGGACAATATCCATAATATTCTCCGGGTCGCGCGTGCGTACCAGGTGATATTGAATATCCGGCTCAATCACGTGCTTCAGGCGATGCCCCGCGTAGCTCCTGGCCAAAACCTTTTCGAGCGAGGGCGGGCGCAAATCAAACCCAAGTTCCACGAGCAAACGATCCACGGCATTCTGGGGAGTTTCCAAACTGGTGCCGTAATGCGTGGCCCGAAATCCGATCGTGGGGCTGAAGTGGAAATGCCAGAATTCCTTGGGACGCAGGAGGATCTGCGGGTGAACATCCAAGCGGTCACTCAGGGTCGGAATCACCAGCCCCGGCTCCGTGCGGCCCATGGCGCCGGCAGAGGATTCGAAGGAGAAATAGACGGGCCAATGGCCGATTTGTTTGTCCACCCCCGCGAACTCCACGCTGGGAGTCTCGCGAATGATGACGGAGTTCCCCGGCACTATTGCCGTGGAGAGGAAATTCTGGTAACGCTCGGCGGAGACATTGATGCTGTAGGCATCGAAATTATTGCTCAGAAATCCGGATTGTCGCGCTTCCGAGTTGACGGCTTGCGTGAAGTTATCGGACCATGTCAAGCGGAAAGCGAGCGTGTTGATGTAGTCCACGTTCAGCACGCCGCGGAAACCGTAACCCAGGTTGTCAGCTTTGCCGATGACGCGAAGGTTCTCGCCGGGGGCGCGCAGAGCCCGTTCAGAAGGGGTCACACCAAACTTATCGTTCACACCAAAGTAGTCTACTGTAAGCTCGCTGTCCTGGCTGGGCCGGGCACGAAATTCTCCGCGCTGGGCAACTCCGCGCTTGCTATAGTCCTCGAGGCCAAACATGAGATCGGCGCTGGGATTAATGGCCCAGAAGAAACCCTCGCCGAGGATATAGCCCTTCTGCGTGGAATTCCCGACATGGGGGAGCAGGATTCCGGTTTGCCGGGGTTCGCGCGCAATGGAGTCCACCAGCCAGGGAGTATAGAAGAAGGGGATTCCCAGCAGGCGGAAGAGCGCGCCGTGCGCGACGGCCTTGTCACCCACCGTGACGCGGGCCTCCCGCACCGAAATCGACCAGCCCTTGCGCTCACACTCGCAAGAAGTCATGCGACCGTGATTGACGATGTAAGTATCCTCGTCCTCCCGGTCCACGGTGGCACCCCAAAAATAGAAGGGGTTCTCTGTCCTCAGCACGCGCGGCCGGGGACGCACCTTGGGATGGACGAAGCCCGTTCCCTTGGCAAACCAGCCCTTCTTCGTATTGACATTGTAGTGGACTTCGTCGGCCACCAGATGACTCTGCGGGTCATCAAAGACCACGTGCCCGCGAGCCACCACCTCGCCGGAAGCCATATCAAAGGAAGCCTCATCGGCATGCACGTGCATGTCCTCGTAAACGACTTCAACGTGACCGCGCAGATGGTAGGTATCTTTATCCTTCTGTTGCGTGTCCGAGTGGATGATGACGTCCTTCCCGGGGCCCTGGAGTTCGGGCACAGGGGGAGGTTGCTGCGCACCAACATTTGAAACCATATGGGCAGTAAATAGCAACGCGGCGGAAAGCCGCAAGCCACCACGTCGTGGCAGAAATCGATAAAGTGGAAGGTCCATGAGCGCGCGCAGACGGGTCATTTTACTCGAAAGCCCTTTGTTCTTCCCCATGATTTTGCTAAGATGCCTCGGATTGCAGTAGATGCTGCCTGGAGGATTCAACACCTGCTGTGAAGTGCCCCAAGTGTGGGTTTGTCAGTTACGCTGGGCTAGCGCAATGTAAGAAGTGCGGCTTCGAGTATGCGAAGGCTGCCGGGAGGGGACGTTCGTCCTCTTTCACGTCTTTGTTCCCGGACGGGATTAGCGCACCTTCGCCTTCTTCAACGGCCCCACCGGCTGAACTCCCGCAGGAGCCGGTCCCGGCAGAACCGGAGCGGCTAGCTCCGGAAGCGCCCTCGCTTGCCCCGGCGCCGTCTTCTCCGTCCACAGAGGACGCCCGCCCCGCGGGCCTCTCTCCGCCTGAAGACCCTGCACATGACTGGAGAGAAGTGCTCTCGAATCGGGTCCAGGATTTTCGGAAGAAACGGGCCAAGCTGCAGCGCAACGCAGAATCCGGGGAGAGTTTCGAACTGGATTTCGAGGGCTCCGGCCAAACTGAGGAGGCTGTGTTCACCGATGACACCGTAAGGAGGCCGGAAGAAAGCGCGCCGGCCTTCGACCTGGACCTCGAAGATTTCCCTGCGCCGCATCCGGCAAGTGCAACCGCCCTCGGGACAATCCCCCTGGAGAAATCGGAAGAATCTGTGTCGGGGCGCGGAACTGTGCTCGCCCCCGGGGAGGAGATGTTGTTGGGGGCGCCCGAAAGCCGTGCGATGGAAATTGTGGTGGGTTTGCCGGAAGAGGCAACGCCGGCGAAGAAAGAGGAGCCCCAAAGAATGTTCCTGGCGCCGGTGGGCCGTCGGTTCCTCGCCGGCTTGACCGACGCCCTCGTGCTGGTTGCAGGTGCGGGCCTGTTCGGGGTCATCTTTTGGCGTTCCGGGGGACACCTATCACGCAATCCCCTCAGCTTCGCGGTCTTGGGCGTGGTCGGCATCATTTTCATCTTTGCCTACTTCGCGCTATTTACTGCCCTCACTTCCACCACGCCCGGATTGCTGTGGATGGGGTGTGATATCCGCAACCTGCAGGGAGTCTGTCCGACCCCGCGGGAGTCTCTCTGGCGTGCCTTCGGCGTGCTGGTTTCACTTTCAGCCCTTATGCTGGGTTTCGTCTGGGCATGGGTGGATAGTGATAGCCTGACCTGGCATGACCGTATGTCAGGGACCTTCATCACTGAGGCGAGGACCGGGCAAGAGGCTCCGGCCCTGGAAACTGAGCTGTAGCCCGCGCCCGTCTTGCCGCGCGGCCTGGGCCGGCTAGTCGTCGTGAGGCTTCTCCATGGGAAAGGGACGGTTCGTTAACCAGAAGCTTGGCAAGCACGTGAGCCGCAAGTTCGATTTGCTTAAGTCCGAACTGACCGGCCGATCCCAACGCAAGTCGGCCAGCCCACTGAATCTCCGGCTTCCCAAGAAAGGGATTTCACGCGAAGGCAAGCCGCCCATCTCCTGAGACCTGGCACGACACGATCCCCCCGAAGAGCCCCCTCGATGGCCAGGACGGGCCTCCGCCCATGCGCAGATGGAAATACTTCAGCCGGCCCGCGGACCCGAGAAGCCTGGAGAAATTGCCCGGTCTGAGTAGCCCCCTGCGCCGTCCGTGCATCAAAGGAAATGACGTGTTATAATCTTAGCAATCGGGGCAGTGTCAGCCCAGGGTGGAGGAGTTTTTCCAGCATGACAAACCGCATCCGCGCCACGCTTATCAGTGTTTCCCTCATCGTGATGCTTTACGCCCTCGTGGGGGGGCTGCTGGGCAAGAACGATAACTCCACCGAAAAGACCTACCGTGACCTGGGCGTCTACAGCGAGGTTCTGAATCGCATCCGGCAGGAGTACGTCACCGAGCCGGATTTGAAAAAAGTCACGGATGGCGCCATCCACGGGCTGCTCGAGTCGCTGGACCCTTACAGCACATACCTTACCGCCGAGCAGTATCAGGCCTACTTGCAACATCCCGAGCCGGGACCTGCGGATGTGGGGATTTTTCTCTCCAAGCGGATGGGATATGCCACGGTGGTGGCCGTGCTGCCCGGAAGTCCGGCGGAGAAAGCCGGCATCAAACCCGGCGACCTTATTGATGAGGTTGATAATACTCCTGCCCGGGAACTCTCAGTCGTGCAGCTTGAACGCCTGCTGGCGGGGCAGGCAGGTACGAACGTGACGGTCTCGGTGGTTCGCGAAGCCCGGAGTGAACCTCAGAGCATCAGTGCTACGCGTGCCATCCTGAACTACCCTCCCGTAGTCTCGAAGATAGTGGACGAGGGGACCGGCTACTTGCGCATCGCCAGCTTCAACAAAGGCAAAGCCCAGGAGATTTCGGCCAAACTCAAGGAGCTCGAAGCGCAGGGCGCCGGCAAGATTGTTCTGGATTTGCGGAACTGCGCTGGAGGCGATGTGCAGGAGGCCGTTGATACAGCCAGCCTCTTCCTGGATAAAGGTCTGGTCACCTACATTTCGGGCCAACGATTCCCCCGCCAGGATCTGGAAGTCCACCCGAGGGGCTCGGTTTCGAAGTTGCCGCTGGCGGTGTTGATCAATCAATCAACTGCCGGCCCCTCGGAGCTCGTGGCCTCAGCGGTTCTAGGCAACAAGCGCGGTGAAGTGGTAGGAGTGCGCAGCTTCGGCGTGGGCGTCTTTCAGAAACCCATTCCGGTCGGCGATGGCTCTGCCCTGCTGCTTTCCGTGGCCAAATACTACGGGCCGGATGGCAAAGCCATTCACGACAACGGCGTCACCCCCACGGTGGTCCAGCCTGCCGCCAATGACACGGAAAGTCCGGAGGACGAAGGGCAGCCGGAAGGACCTGAACACTTCGGCGGCAAGGATGACCTGCAACTTCGCAAAGCCATTGAGATTCTGAACCAACCCGCAACGACCCTCAAGGCCACTTGATCAGTGCACTCTCTGCCCGACAAGAAAGCTAACCGCTCCCCGCAGCCTGGAGATTCCCAACTGCCTCCGTCGCCGTTGGCGCAGCGTGCCCCGGCCCGCGTCGCTGTCCCATTCCTTCTGCTTCTGTCACTGGTTCTAGCACTGACCGCTAGCGGCTGCCATGGATTTCGTCGCCACTCTTTGAGCGAGTCGGAGCGCCGCGAGCTGGCAGGGCGATTCATGGACTCGATCGCGAACGCCGGCGGCTCCCAGGTCTGGATCAAGCGGCCGGCCGGCCCCCACCATGGGCAAGAAGCCGATACTTCCTTGCAAGTGTTGGCGACTTCGGGCGTTTACCCCTCGGTGCTTTCGGCTCTTCAGCACGAATCTGAAAAGGACGGGCTGGAGATCCGGGGCATACCGGGGAGCGTCGGAGGCGGACCGCGCGCCCTCGACCTTTATGTAACCCGGCGTGGGCAGCGCGTCTGTCGCATCCACCTGCGTGAGGTGCCGCGCCTGCTGCACGCCGCGATTGTGATGGATGACCTGGGGCAGGACCCGGAGGCAGCGCGCAAACTCCTCGCCCTTCCCTATCCCCTCACCTTCTCAGTTCTGCCACACCTGCGTTACTCCGAGGCAACCGCCGCGGAGATTCACCGCGCGGGCCGCCAAGTGATGCTGCACCTGCCCATGGAGGCCGAACCGGGCTCCCGCGCGTCCCCTGGCGAAGGGGCCATCCGCACGGGATTGAGTGACGCGAAAGTGCAGCGGATTGTCCAGGATGATCTGGCTTCGGTTCCCTTCGCGGTGGGCGTGAACAATCACATGGGATCACGCGCCACGAAGAGCGTGCCGCTGATGGCGGACGTGATGAGGATTCTGGCGGAACGTCAGCTCTATTTCATCGACAGCCGCACCACACCGGATAGCGTGGCGCTGGCCGCGGCGCGACGCCAGGGCCTGCCGGCGTTTTACCGCGCGGTTTTTCTGGACGACACGGAGACTGTCCCCTACACGCTGGGGCAGTTGCGGGAATTCCGCCGGGTCGTGGAAGAACAAGGCGTGGCCCTGGCAATCGGGCACCCGCACGTGACGACCATTGAGGCGCTGGCAAGATTCCTACCCGAATTGGAGCGGGCCGACATTGAGCTGGTCGAGGCTTCCGAGATCGTCCGCCTGCCGGAGGTCGCGCGCCTGCACCCACCCGCCAAACCGGGTTCCTGACGTGGAACGTTGGCCGCAAGGTGCCACACCCTTGTAGCACCGGTCTATGACCTGCGGCTTCGAATTCTCACCTGCTTCTCCGCTCATAGAGCGGCGCTATAGCGGGCGCGCCTCTCGCTCGGACATGCCGCTCATCGGTTTGGTGGAGAGGAATCTGGGGCGAGATGCTACTTTCCGGCGGAAGGAAGTTCCAGGGTAACGTCGCGGTCCAAGCGCATACCCACCAGCGAGCCCGCGGCCAAAGAAGCTTGTTTGCCCCTGGGGAGTAATACCGCAGTCAGAACGCCGGCAGTCCCCAGCATGATCGCAGTACCGGGACCAACCGCAGCGCCGACGACTGCCGGGGCCGCCGCGACAAGGATCTGCTCCTTGCGATTGGCGCCGTGCCCTTTGAGTTCACCCTCCGGGCCAACGTTGGGGTCGCTGCCGCTTTCGCTGGAAAAGACCTCGGTCAAAGAGCCCAGGATCGCCACTTTCTGGCCATTGGGAAGCTCGACGGTGTCGAAAACTACCGTGATAAAACCACCCTTGCCCTTTCGTGCCGCCGGCCTGACCTCGCCCACGTGGCCATCGACGCGCACGCCCTTGGACAGCACATCGCGGTCCTCGACGGCCACCGGATCGATCAACGTGGTCATAACCCTGTCGCCGGCCTTGGAGGTTTTGGAATTAATGGTGGTGTGCAACTGCAGCTTGAATTCTGTGCCTTCAGGGACCGTGATCTCGTCGATGTTGGAACTCTCTTGCTGCGCAAAAAACGGTGACGCCATGCCCAGCGTAAGCGAGCAAGCCGTCAGCATGGCCAGGATTCTCTGCTTCATTCCCATTTCCCCCAAGCGTTGACCCACCGTCCCAGCGAGACGGGCGATCGAGGCTGGTTCATCCATTTCAACATCAAAAGGCCAATCCAGTCAAAGGCAAAATCACCCGCAGGACGAGAGGCCCTATTCTTCTTCGATGCCGGTTCAGCTCCAGGGTTGGATGGGATACAGGACTCGGGGCTCGGGATTCGGGGTCAGGCATATGGGATTGGGAATTCGGATGAGGCTCCGACCTCTGGAGTGCAACCGAGTCCATTGGGGTCCGCCGGACCCCGAGTCCCGAACCCCGAATCCCGAGTCCAAAATTATTCGCGGGTTTCGGCGTGGTGGCGGACGTCCACGCCTTGCACCAGGAAGAGGACGTCCTCGGCGATATTGGTGGCGTGGTCGGCAAGCCGTTCCAGGTTGCGCGCCACGAACATCAGGTTGACCGCCTGGCGAACCGTCTTGGGGTCGCGCTCCATGTAGCTGACCAGTTCCTCGTAAACGGCATCGCGCAATTCATCCACGGCGTCGTCGGAAACCAGCACGGTACGAGCCAGGTCCGCGTCTTTCTTCACAAAGGCATCGAGGCTCTTGCGGATCATGGCCTGGACACGCTCCGCCATCAGGGGGATGTCAATGAGAGGCTTCATCAACGGCTCGTGAATCAGGGAGAGAGAGCGCTCGACGATATTGACGGCCAGGTCTCCCATGCGCTCGAGGTCGTTGTTGATCTTGATGGCGGCCGTAATGAAACGGAGGTCCGTGGCCATCGGCTGCTGCAGGGCCAGGAGCCGTGTGGCGAGGTCGTCGATCTCGATCTCCATGCGGTTGATCGCCGCTTCGTTCTGGAGAACCCGCTGGGCCTGCTGCGGATCCTTGTCGGCAAGGGAGAGAACACTCCGGTGAACGGAGTCTTCCACCAACCCGCTCATCTCCAGCAGGCGGCTTCGCAAGTAGTCGAGTTCCTCAACAAAGTGGCGCAAGCTTGGGTTCCCCTTTCATCCTGCAAGCCGAATCTTAGCCGAATCGGCCGGTGATGTAATCTTCTGTTTCTTTCCGCGCCGGCGTTTTGAAAATCACCGCGGTCTTGTTGAACTCGATCAGCCGCCCCATCAAGAAGAAGCCCGTGTAGTCGGCGGTCCGCGCCGCCTGCTGCATGTTGTGAGTGACGATCACCATGGTGCAGAGATCCTTTAGGTTAAACAGCAGCTCTTCAATCTTGGCCGTCGCAATGGGATCGAGCGCTGAGCAGGGCTCATCGAGCAGCAGCACTTCCGGCTCGACCGCCAATGCCCGCGCGATGCAAAGGCGCTGTTGCTGGCCTCCCGAGAGGGCATAGGCGGACTTATGCAGTTGGTCCTTGACTTCCTCCCAGAGGGCGGCCCGCCGCAGGCTTTGCTCCACCGCTTCTGCCAGCGTGCCGCGGCCGTGCAAGCCATTGATGCGCAACCCATAGGCAATGTTGTCGAAAATCGACTTGGGAAACGGGTTGGGCTTCTGGAAGACCATCCCCACTCTTCGCCGCAGACCGACGACATCCAGCGCAAAGATGTCCTCGCCGTCGAGGAGAACCTCGCCCTCGGCGCGCGCGCGCGGCACCGTCTCGTACATCCGGTTCAGAATTCTCAGAAAGGTGGTCTTGCCGCACCCCGAGGGGCCGATGAGGGCAGTGATGCGCCCAGTGGAAATCTGCAAACCGATCGAATAGAGCGCCTGCCGGCCCCCGTAATAGAAATCCAGTCCGGTCGCGCGCATCTTGAGGTTGCTCGGCCATGCCGGGGTTGTTGCCGGGGCACGCACCGTGGAGCGGGATTCTTCAGTCGTTTTCACCATAGTCGAAACACTCGATGCAGGAGTCACGGCTTAGGCCTTCCCGAAAGATATCCCCCTGGAAACCACCAGACGCGCCCCAATATTAGCCACCAGCACCAACGCCAAGAGAACCAGTCCGGCCGCCCAGGCCTGCCGATGCCAATCGTCGTAGGGAGCAATCGCATAGGTGTAGATCATCACCGGTAATGAGGCGATGGGCTGATTCCAGCCCGAACTCCAGAAGCGGTTGCTGAAGGCGGTGAAAAGCAGGGGAGCGGTTTCGCCTGCGACGCGAGCCAGAGTAAGCATAACGCCGGTGACGATGCCGCGCATGGCCGCGGGCATGACCACCGTCGCCACGGTTTTCCACTTGCTCGTTCCGAGCGCCAGGGCGCCTTCCCGCAGCGTTCCCGGGACCGCGCGCAAGGACTCCTCTGTGGTGCGCACCGCGATGGGAATCATCATCACCCCCAGCGCCAAGCCACCCGCTAGCGCCGAGAAATGATGCATGGGCAGGACAATGATCGTGTACGCGAAAATTCCCATCACAATCGAGGGCACGCCGTTGAGCAGGTCCGTCGTGTAGCGGACGACAAACGAGAACGTCTGCCCTCCGAATTCCGCCAGATAAACACCCCCCAGAATGCC
Source organism: uncultured Acidobacteriota bacterium (assembly GCA_963722555.1). Taxonomy (GTDB): domain Bacteria; phylum Acidobacteriota; class Terriglobia; order UBA7540; family UBA7540; genus Bog-366. The sequence goes on along the minus strand of CAVRNQ010000007.1, from coordinate 1,233,820 downwards.
CACGGGCACGCCCACCAGCGAAGCAAGCAGCAGCAACTTACCGCTGCCCACAATGGCATTGGCCATTCCGCCGCCGGTTTCGCCTACCGGCGAGGGCAAATGGGTAAAGAAAGCCCAGTTAAGCGACTTGCCGCCATACCACAGGAGATAACCCAGAATGAAGAAGAGGACAGAAACCGTGACCAGTGCGCACACACCGGTGAGGCTGAGCATGAAGACATTCACGAATTTGCGCCAGCGGGTGCGAAAGCTCATCCCTGTGCAGCCCCTTTTTGCGTGGTCGCTATAATCACCAGACGCGCCAGCCCGTTAATGAGAATCGTGAGCAAAAAGAGCACGAGCCCCAACTCGATCAAGGCTTCGAGATACAAATCACCCGTCGCTTCCGTGAACTCGTTGGCGATCACGGCAGCGATGGAATAGGCGGGGGCGAAGAGCGAGGCGTTGACTCTGGGATCATTCCCGATCACCATGGTCACCGCCATGGTCTCCCCGAGCGCTCTCGCCAAGGCCAGGAAAATCGAGGCCATGATTCCCACGCGGGCAAAAGGCACCACGACCTGCCAGGTGGATTCCCACTTCGTGGCCCCCAGCCCCAGCGCCGCTTCGCGTTGCTCCACCGGCACAGCCATCAACACTTCCCGCGAAACGGAGATGATGAAGGGAACGATCATGATGGCCAGGACAAGGCCACCCGCCAGCATGCTGACGCCGTAAATGGGTCCCTGGAAAAATGGCAGAAATCCCAAAGTCGCCTTGAGGAACGGCATCACGACTATGCGCAGCACGGGTACCAAAATGAAAACTCCCAGTAAGCCATAGATGACGCTGGGCACTGCGGCCAGCAACTCGATCACGAACGTCGTCACGGCGGAGATGCGCAGGGGAGCAAGCTCCGAGAGGAAAATGGCCGCCCCTACGCCGAGAGGCACCGCCACCAAAAGAGCCAGCGCCGAGGAAACCACCGTGCCAAATATGAACGGCAAGGCGCCGAATTCCCCGCTCACCGGATCCCAGGTTTTTCCGAGAAAGAAACTGAGTCCGAACTTGTGGCGGGGCAGAGCCGAATTGACATAGAGCTGGTAAACCAGCATCACCGTCACCACGATGATGCTGGCGGCGGCCAGCAGGGTGATCAGGTGAGCCACCTCGTCGCCCCCGCGCAGCCGCTTGATGAACTTCCACGCGCGCCCTCGCGGGCGCACCTGGTCAACCGTAGTTGGTGCACTCGCCATGCTAGTTGATTTGCCCGATGGCTTTCATCTCTCGTGACACTACGTCCTTGGGTAGTTTGGCGTAAGACAAACCCTCTGCGTCGTTCTGCCCCGTGGTCAGCATCCAGTGCAGAAAATCCTTGATGGCCTGCTTCTTCGCTGCGTCATCGATCTTGGAAGGAATCAGCAGGTAGGTGAAACTGCAAACCGGGTAGGCCGCCTTCCCCTGTGCGTTGGTGATGGAGACGCGGAAGTCCGCCGGAATCTTCTTGGACTCACTGGCCGCCGCCGCCGTAACGCTGGCGAGGTCAGCCTTGACGAAGGCGCCCGTGGAATTCTTGACCTGGCCATAAGGCAGGTTGTTCTGTACGGCGTAAATCAACTCCACGTATCCGATGGCGCCGGGGGTCTGCTTCACAAGCCCCGAAACACCCTCGTTGCCTTTTCCACCCAAGCCCACCGGCCAGTTCACCGAGGTGTTGCGTCCGACTTTGGTTTCCCAATCCTTGCTGACTTTGGAGAGGTAATCCGTCCAGACATAGGAGGTCCCACTCCCGTCGGAGCGATGCACGACCACGATGTCCGTGTTGGGCAGATTCACGCCATGGTTGGAGCTGGCGAGGGCGGCATCATTCCATTTCGTGATCTTACCCAGGAAAATGTCCGCCAGCACTTCCCCGGTGAAATTGAGCTCCTGACTAACCCCCTCGATGTTATAGGTCGGCACGACCGCGCCCAGTACGGTGGGAAAGTGCAGCACCGGTACTTTGGCCTGCTGCAACTGTTCGTCCGTCATAGGTGCGTCGGAAGCGCCGAAATCCACCGTTCCGGCTTGCAGTTGCCGGATGCCCCCTCCGGAACCGATGGACTGGTAGTTTATTTGGATGTCCGGATGAATCCGGTTGTACTCAGTGAACCACTTCGAATAGATGGGGTATGGAAAGGTCGCTCCTGCCGCGTTGATCAGGAGTGGAGCCGGCACGGGAGCTGCCGAGGGTGAATCAACAAGTGCGATGACACCCCCAGCAATCAGCGCCGCGCCCAAGGCGATGCTAGCAAACGAAGATTTGAGTTTCATTTTAATTCCTCCACCGCGAGTGTGCGGTATGTGTGTTACGCCGGAATTAAGTCACGGTTATTCCTGGGTTTAGGTGCGTCAATCCCTTTGATTTTCGGCCGGCTATGTTACAGAGAGATTAAGCGCCTGTTGCGTGGGGATAAAGCGAGTTTTGAAACAGACTCTGCGGCGCCGGTCCGCCCGGGACGGGCTGACCCTTCAGTGTGGACCTGGGCCCACACTGAAGTGAGAATAAGGGTCCGCCTGCTGCCGCCGTAATGAGTTGCCTACTTCCCTAGAGTGGGAGCCGAGCCTGGCAGCGTGTAGCGCAAATTGAAGAACACCATGTTCAGACTTGTATTCGAGGGCTGGCCGGACGCCACATACCAGGGATCACGGACGACGTACGAATACTGGCCCATGAAGTTCACTGCTCCGTACTTCGCGTCTTTCCAAAGGGTCTGGTTGAAGCCAAAAGTGGCTTCCTGAATGGCACGATTCTGAGCGGTTGACGCCCCGGTGTACCCGTAGCCGAAGGGTGTCAGCTTTGTGGTCGTTACGGGCGGGGTACCGGAAGTGGTGGAAACGGGAACAATCGTAAAATTCCGCCCGACGTAAATGCCGCCATAGTACGCATAGAGCATCGTACCCTTATGCGTATACTCGAAGCCCGAAACCGTGGAGCCGGAGTGGAGAAGGGAGAGGCTGCCGTCGGCCTTGGCAATCAGATCCGGAGCTTGACCGAAGATATAGCGGCCGCCACCGTCGCTCCAGAAATTGTTGGTCAGCACGCGGAAACCCTTGAACAGCTCAAAGTTCATGTTCAAGAAGCCGCCCCCGCCGGCTGAGCTGAAGCTTGTCGTAGTCGTCGGATTCCAAACCTTAAAGTTGCGCTCCACTCCGCCGATCTCGAAGTGAAACTGCTTGACAGGGTCGAAAGCCAACTTGGCGATGATATCGGGAGCAACGTTCGGCGCGTTCAGCCCATTTTGGTTATAGTCCAGTTCGCCCTGGTAGGCGGTGCTGGAAGCCAGAGCCGGGGGGAGGGTGATCAGCGGGCCGCCTGAGGAACCTCCCGCGTACTGGTCAGGGCTGTCGAGAGCAATAGCGAGGGCCGCCTTCTTGGAAGGGTGGAAAACCAGCCGCAATTCCGGGATTCGCCCCCAAACCAAGCCGGCCTGATAGTTCACGTCGATGTTTTGCGTGTAAAAGAGGTTAGTGGGAAGAGGCGAGATACCGGTGCGGCCCGGAGTGATCAAGCTCCAGGTTTGGCCGCCCAGCACTTCCCACTTCCCCCTGGCGACGTCGACCCAGTACAGCCGGGAACGCATCGTGTTGCTGTTGCTGCTTACCGCGACGTTGGCCGGATTGTTCCCCAGGTAGTCCGCTTCCATGTAGCCGATCACGTGAGCGCCTTTCACGTCCGCATCCACGCGGAAGCCTATACGGGAGTTCTGCATGCTGAAGCGCAACTCGGTCAGGTTATTCTGATAGATGCCGCTGCCGTAAGGTATGCTCCCGAAATTCGTTCCGATGCTGCCTCCGGCCGCATGGGTACGAAACACACTCGTGAAATCCATAAACCCGACCGGAGTAATGGTGGCATCGCCGATGCGGAGCTGCAGGGGTGACGTTTCCTCCCCCTCGCCCTTCGCGGGTTTGGCTGTCCGTGCTGACAGAACTGCCGGTGCCAGAGGCGCCGAGGCATTCTCCGGCTTGGTCAGCCCCTTGGGAATCATCGGGCTGGTGGAAGCCACTTGGCCAAGGTTCGAGGATTCGAGTGGCGCGGCTTGCTCCGCGGCCGCAGCGGGCTTGGCGGCCCGCAGTGCCTGTTCCAAGAGCTGCTTCTGCTCCACCAGAGCCTTCTGCAATTGTTCGATCTGCTTCTCCTGTAAGGCCATTTGCTGCTGCAGCGCGGCGATCGGGTCCTGGGATTCCGCACCGGGCTTTGCAGTCGCCTCGGCGGAGGCCGTAGCTTGCTTATCCGAAGATGGGCGGTCGCTGCCCAAGTTGGGTATTGGCGCTGAACTCGCCAAAAATGCAACCATGCCCGCAACTAAGAATCTAATGATCCTGCGTTTCTGCATTTTCTGCTCCTCAATGAAACCGTGGGATTGCCCGGGGTGATTTTAACACCACCGGTAAGAGACTCTCTTTAATCAGTCCGGAACTCATAGACATGCTGCAAGACAGCGATTACCGGATTGTGAGGAACGTGTGACAAGAAGATTACATCGTCCCGGCAGGGATCAGTTCCGCGACGTACATTTAGACCCCTGGCCAGCGACAAGTTTGCTCCCGCTGCGGGGCGGATAAAGCCGGCCCGCAGCTCCCGTGGCCGCTTTTTCACGCCTAAGCCGCGGGCCTTGCGAAACCCGCCCCCACTACATGCCGCAATCAGGAAGATGCGATTTGAGAGCACGGGTCAGTCTTCGCCTCCGGCGACGGCGGGTTCGTTCTCGCGCTCTTCGCCCAGAGGCGGGAGGGCGGGAGGGGCCGGTGGCGGGGCGGCGGCCTGGACACGACGACGCGCAAGGGCGCTCTGCCCGGCGGTCCGTACCACATGCAAGAGCTCCGGCGCCGACAGCGGTGGGACGATGAAGTCGAAGGCCCCGCGTTCGATGGCCTGGATGTAGAAGTTCACGTCCACATGCGGGGCCACCACAATGACATTTACTGGTGCGCAAGCCTTCCCCGCCAGGGTCAGGACGTCGGCCCAGTTGCCATCCGGAAGCTGGACCTCGGTAAACACCAAGTGCGGGGGGCGGTCAGACCATAGCGCCAGTGCCGCTTCTCCGCAGTTCTTGGCAATGCGGATTTCCATGGACTGCTCTTCCAGCGCCAGCCGGAGCTCGTCCGAAGGATCGGGCCGCGCCTGCACGAGCAGGGCCTTGAGGTTCTCGGTCATAACCCCTCCCCATTCCCAACGCCGCGTAGCTTCGCGGGACGCCGGACGTCCCCGGACGCGGGAAGGGCTTGCAGGAGATGAAGAAGGAACTCCAGGCGTGCGTCCTGCTCCTGGCTCGAGATCATGTGCGCCAGGAAGAACCCAATGACCAGGAGCAGCGCCATCGCGATACCGATAGCAGCCTGAGGTATGTCATTCATGGTTTCCCCCTCCCTCAGCATCCCTCCTGCCCATTAAGGGCACTTGAGGGAATTGTGAAGGGCAGGTTAATTGTGGGAGCGCGGGTGGCACGGATAGATGGCCTCAACGGGGACATCGGACCCGGTTTTCGCAGGCAACACCCCGTGCTCCCCCAGGCCAATCCGAAAAAGCCGGGCGGGTTGTGCTAGTATTTTGGCGTGGCAGTCCACTCCACCGCGGAAAGAGACGGGCGAGCACCAGCGCGCATCCCGATGGAGCCCGGCGGGAGTGACTATCCCCTGGTCGCGATTGTGGGCCCCACCGCTTCCGGCAAGTCCGCGCTGGCCCTGGCGCTAGCCGAGCAACTGGACGGTGAGATCATCAACTACGATTCCGTGCAGTTGTACCGGGGCTTTGACGTGGGTTCAGGAAAGCTTCCTCCCGCGGAGCGGCGCGGCATCGCGCACCATCTGCTGGATTGTCTGGAGCCGGGCCAGGTTTTTACGGCGGGGGACTACCGTCGCGAGGCGCTGGAAGTCCTGGCCGACCTGCGCCGGCGCGGCAAGCTGCCCATCTTCGCCGGTGGTACGGGGCTTTACCTGCGGGCGCTCTTGCTGGGGCTTTTCGAGGGGCCAGCGCGCTCCGAGGCCTTGCGCGAACGGTTGCGGGCAATGGCGGAGCGCCGCGGGCGGGAGTTCCTGCATCGTCTGCTGGCGCGCCTGGACGGGGCTGCGGCCGGCCGCATTCAACCTCGCGACACGCAGAAACTGATCCGCGCCCTGGAGGTCTGCATCCTGGTGCGGCAACCGCTCTCCGCGCTGCACGCCAGCGGACGAGCTGGTCTGGAGGGTTTTCGGGCCATCAAGATCGGTTTGAATCCACCGCGCGCCCAGCTTTACGGCCGCATCAACCAGCGAGTGGAAAGCATGTTCGCGGCGGGCCTGATGGAAGAAACGCAGGCCATGCTCGGCCGCCCGGACGTGGGACGCATCAAAGCTTTGGGCGCCCTGGGCTATCGGCAAGCGCGCGCCGCGCTGGAAGGGACGATGGACCGCGCCGCCGCCCTGCGCTCTACGCAGGCGGCGACGCGGCATTACGCCAAGCGCCAATTGACCTGGTTCCGGCGCGAGGCGGACATCACCTGGTTCGAAGGGTTTGGCGACGACCCGCACGTTCAACGCCGCATTATGGAGACCCTGGCCCGGATGCCGGTCGCCGCGGGGGAAGCCTGACTCCCTCCGCCTGCGGTTTCGCCGGCACTGCGTTTTTTGCGTCAGGGCAACTCTCGAGCCTGGCTCGACCAAAGAGAGAGACAAACATGGATAAGCAACCGCAGAACATTCAAGACGGGTTCTTGAATTCGGCCCGCAAGGAAAAGCTTCTGGTGACGGTTTACCTGTTGAGCGGGGTCAAACTGACCGGACGTATCCGCAGTTTTGACAAGTTCTCGCTCATCCTGGAAAGCAACCACCAGGAACAAATGGTCTTCAAGCACGCGATTGCCACCGTCGTGCTGCCCCGTGCGCTCGGCGCGCCCGGCGTGCCGGCAGCACCCACAATCCCGGAGGGATAAGAGCATTCGACGCGCGGAAGTATTGGAAAGGGCTTTTCTGGCGGGCTGGGAATCGACCCGGCGCGAGGGCGTGAATGTGAGCCTCGCGGAGGCGGATGATTCCCTGGGGGAACTGCGGGAACTCGCCGCGAGCGCCGGCGCCCAAGTCGTCGGAATGCTGCTGCAGCGCTCTCCCGCGCCCGACCCGGCCACGCTCCTGGGGCGTGGCAAGGTGAACGAAGTGCGGGCGCAGGCGCACGCCGCGCGAGCTGACCTGGTGATGTTCGACCACGACTTGTCGCCCACGCAGCTCCGCAACCTGGAGCAGGTGCTGGACCTGAAAGTCATCGACCGCACGCAGATCATCCTCGACATCTTCGCCCGCCGGGCGCGCAGCCGCGAAGGCCAACTGCAGGTGGAACTGGCACAGTTGAACTACCTGCTGCCGAGGCTCTCGGGACACGGCACCCTGCTCTCGCGCCTGGGCGGCGGCATCGGCACGCGCGGTCCGGGCGAGCAACAGCTCGAGTACGACCGGCGGCGCATCCGGCGGCGCATCCGCCATCTCAAGGAAGGCATCGAGCGCGTCCGCGCGCAACGGGCGCTGCATCGCGCCCATCGGCGCGACCAGAACTTTCGCACGGTGGCGCTGGTGGGGTACACCAACGCCGGGAAATCCACCCTCTTCAATGCCCTGACCTCGGCGGGAGTGGTCACGTCCGCGCGCCTGTTCGCTACGCTCGACCCCACGGTGCGGGCGCTGCCCTTGGCCTCGCACCTGCCCGTGCTGCTTTCCGATACCGTGGGTTTCATTCGCAAATTGCCGCCGCACCTGGTGGCAGCGTTCCGCGCCACCCTGGAAGAGCTCGCGGGCTCAAGCCTGTTGCTGCACGTCACGGACGCTTCCGCCGCGCAGCGCGACGCGCAGGACGCGGCCGTCGAGGCCCTCCTGGAGGAGTTGGGCGTGGCCGCCACGCCGCGGCTGCACGTGTGGAACAAGGCAGACCTGCTGGAACCCGGGGAACAGCGCAGGCTCGAAGCCGGCCCCCCCAGCGTCTGTGTCTCCGCCCAGACCGGCGAAGGCTTGGGACTCTTGCGCCAACGGATTGACGAGGCTCTGGCTACGGATCCGGTCGTCGAGGCAGATTTCGAGCTTTCGCCCGCCGACGGCAAGCACTTGGCGATGCTGCACCGCGCCGGAACCGTGGTCTCCGCCCACTACCACGAAGACCGCGTCGTGGTGCGGGCCAGGGTCCCCGCATCGGTGCGGGAAAAGCTGAAACCCTACGCGCCAGAAGCCCGCCGAGAACGCTAAGTCCTTGCTAATGCGAGGGGAAAAAGGTTGTGGAAATTGTTGTGGAAAAAGTATTCGCTTCTCGCCAGGTCCCAAAAGCGATGCCAACCGCGATTCATGCGGGTGCGCCGAGGATGGAAAGACATAGCATCGTGTTTTCAATAAGTTGCAGCCTACAAAGGCGTTAGCATGCGGGGCATTAGATCGGAAATCTACTCGCCGGGAATTGAATTACAGCAACCGAGTTTTGCACAATGTTGAGGCACTTGGGGCGCCGTTTGTGCGTAGCCCCCAGCGCTTCAGCCCTCCGCATGAATGCGGCCTTTCTTGATTCTAGCCTCCACTCATAGTAGAAGCCTCATCGCGGTTTCGCCTCTCCCTTGGGTACATCATGCGTTAATAACCTAAATTTAAGACAGTGACTCACTCTGACACAGGAGCGCCTCGGCCATGGTGGCCGCTCCCATCGCCAGGGGGCGAGCGCGGCTCAGTCCCGCCCTTCTGTGCGTTGCGGGCGAAGCGGCGAGCCTGGCCCGGCAATTCCCGGATGCGGCAGAAACAGGTACTGGTGTCATTTGCGAGACACGGGCGCTCCCAGGTGCAGTCATTCCCGCGAAAGCGGGAATCTACTCCGCCAGCCATTGGAAATGCGCCGCCGACGGACTGGATTCCCGCTTTCGCGGGAATGACCAATGCTTGGGAAGGGCTCCCAATCCAAATGGGACCACTACCACACTCCCCCCAGGTTTGACAGGCGCGGACGGGTGGTTTAAATTGGCGGTGGCAAGTTTCAGGCCGGGTTCTTCCTAATCGCCCCCAGCCAAGGAGTGGAACGCCCCTATGCTTGATCTGAATTTTGTCCGCGACAATCTGGAACTGGTGAAGCAGAAGATGCGCGAGCGCGGATTGGCGGAGGTGCTGGGCGATTTCGAGGCGCTCGACCGCGAGCGTCGCAAGCTCCTCGGCGAAGTCGAAGGCCGCAAGGCGCGCCGCAACAAAGTCTCCGATCAGATTGCTTCCCTCAAGCAGCAGAAGCAGGACGCCTCCCAACTGATCGCGGAAATGAAGCCGCTCAGCGAAGAGATCCAGCAATTGGACGAGCAGGCCAAGGCCTGCGACGAGCGTCTGCGCGAGGTGCTGCGCATCGTTCCCAATGTCCCGCACGCGAGCGTGCCCGTGGGCCACGGCTCCGAAGACAACCAGGAAGTTCGCCGCTGGGGCCAGCCCCGCCAGTTCGATTTCTCCCCGCAAGCGCACTGGGACCTGGGCCCGGCGCTGGGCATCCTGGATTTCGAGCGCGCCACCAAGATCACCGGGGCGCGTTTCGCCGTGTACGCCGGGGTGGGCGCGCGGCTCGAGCGGGCGCTGGCCAACTTCATGCTGGACATGCACACGCGCGAGCATGGCTACACGGAAATCCTTCCGCCCTTCCTGGTGAACTCCGCCAGCCTTTTCGGCACGGGCCAGTTGCCCAAGTTCAAAGAGGACCTCTTCAAGCTGGAGGGTACGGACTATTGGCTGATCCCCACGGCGGAAGTCCCGGTGACGAACCTCTACCGGGACGAGGTGCTGGAGGCCGCGAAACTGCCGGTCAAACATTGCGCCTGGACGGCCTGTTTCCGCAGCGAGGCCGGCTCTTACGGCAAAGACACGCGCGGCATCATCCGCCAGCACCAGTTCCAGAAGGTGGAACTGGTGAAGTTCACGCTCCCCGAGACTTCCTACGACGAGCTGGAATCGCTGACGCGCGACGCCGAGGCGATCCTCCAGCGCCTGGAGTTGCCCTACCGCGTGGTGGCGCTCTCCACGGGCGACCTGGGGTTTAGCTCCGCCAAGACCTACGACCTGGAAGTCTGGCTGCCCGCCGCCCGCGAGTATAAGGAAATTTCTTCCTGCTCGAATTTTGAAGCCTTTCAAGCGCGCCGCGCCAACCTGCGCTTCCGGCGCGGCAAATCCGGCAAGACGGAATTGCTGCACACGCTAAACGGCAGCGGCCTCGCCGTGGGCCGCACCTGGCTCGCCGTGATCGAGAACTACCAGCAGGCCGACGGCTCCGTCCTCGTCCCCACCGCCCTGCGCCCCTATCTGGACGGCCTGGAGCGCATCACCCCGCAAACCTGACGTGGAATTAGAATACTCGTGGATTTTCGGTGGCGGCCGCGGGCCGCGCGCTGCGGCTATTTCCCCTGGTTGGGGGGCGCCGAGTCCGGCATGTAGATATGAAATTCGCCGGGCGGGTGGGTGTGCTCGAATTGTATCGTGGTGTGATGGATTTCGAATTCGCGGGCCAGGACTTCGCGGATCTGGTGGCCGATGGGCTCGCTCTCGGAAGTGGGCATGTCCAGAATGTAAACGTGGCAGGAGAGGGCGTGGGAATTTGAGCCCAGGCTCCAGATGTGCACGTCGTGCACTTCTCGAACCCCCTTGACGCTGAGCAGTGCGGCCGCCACGCGCTCCAGGCTCATGCCCTTGGGCAGACTCTCCAGCAGGATGTTGGCGGAGTCGGTGATGATGCCGATGGCCGTCCACAGAATCAGTCCCGAAATCAGAAAGGCGAGGGCCGGGTCAATCACCGTCCGCCCGGTCGAGCGGATCAGCCAGGCGCCCGCGATGATGGCCACGTTGGAAAGCGCATCACCGAGGTTGTGGATGAACACCGCGCGCAGGTTCAGGTCGCTGCGCTCCCGCGCCAGGCCCCAGGAGATTCCGCCGTTGACCACCAGGGCGATGGCCCCCACGATCAGCATCGTGCCGGAAGCTACGGGTCCGGGCCGCACGATGCGCTCGTAGCCCTCGTAGCAGATGTAGAGCGCCACGGCCACCAGGATCAGGGCATTCACGAAGGCGGCCAGGACTCCCGCCCGCTGATATCCAAAAGTCTTCTGCTCATCGGGAGGCTTGCGCTCGAAGTAGAGCGCAATCCAGGAAAGGATGAGGGTGGGAATGTCGGTAAGGTTGTGCCAGCCGTCGCTGACCAGCGCCAGACTGTGCGCGAGCGCACCGGCGACAAATTCCGTGGCCACCAGGCCAACGGTCAGCACCAGCGCAATCTTTACAACCCAGGTCGCGGCCCGCAGATGATGGTGGTGTGAATGCACGCTGGTCCCCGCGCCATTCTATGCCATCGGCAAGGCGCCAGGCAACGGCAGGAGCTGGCAGGCTGCGGGAAAACCGCCGGCCTGTCATCCTGAGGAGCCGCAGGCGACGAAGAACCTCTGCATTTGCCTGATTCTACAAATGCGCTTACGTTGTCATTCTGAGCGAGCGCAGCGAGCGAAGAACCCCCGCAGTTTGTCCTTTTCACTCACCCAGGCGAACTGCCGAGGTCCTTCGCTCCGCTCAGGATGACAGCGTCAGCGAGTTCTTCCGCAGCCCCCAAAACCGTCCCAGCGTGGTGAGGAATTCGGCTTAGACCAGTTTGGCGTCGAGACTGATCTGGACTCCCGCCAGCGCTTTGGAGACCGGGCAGCCCTTCTTTGCATCGTCGGCGTACTTCGCGAAGGTCGCGGCGTCGATGCCAGGGATCTGGGCTTCGGTGTGGAGCTCAATGCGCGTAATGCCAAAGCCCTCACCCACCTTCTCCAAATGCACCTGGGCCGTAGTGTGAACACGCGTGGGCGTAAAGCCCCCGCGGCCCAGTCCGGCCGAGAGTGCCATCGAGAAACAGCCGGCATGCGCCGCCCCAATCAACTCCTCCGGGTTGGTGCCCGTACCGCTTTCGAACCTTGAGGCGAAGGAATAGGGGCCCTCGTAAGCGCCGCTGCCGAGCTTCATCGTCCCCTTGCCTTCGCGAAGATTGCCCTTCCATTCCGCTTCTGCAGTTCGTGCTGCCATCGTGTTTCGCTCCTTCGAAGATGTATTTGGGATTCCCTTCGTCTCAGGAGAAGCCGCGTCGCGTGCGGTCGTGCCCACACCGCCACTTCTTCAGACTCCCATCGTGGTATTCAACCCTGAAGATTCAGTATAGCACTTTTCATTTGCCCCAGGAGGCGGTGGCCCCTGGTGTCGGATGCGGCCGCCGTAGCACGCGGGTGGCGCATACGTGCCGCTTTCTGGCATGTATGCGGCCACAGCGATCTCTAAGGGCGGAGCGTATGGGGGTACCTGCGGTCCTTAAGGGGCGCATACATTCCAAAATGTGGAATGTATGCGCCACCCGCGACTTTGCGCCTTTGCGTGAAATGCTTTCGCTCGTTCAGGGATTATTTCACAGCTTCAATAGGCTCGGGGCGTATTTTCTCCTTGACAATACGGTTATCTATGCTATAGTACATGCCGGTGCCAGCTCCCCCGCTGGCCAGTGCAGGCCTTTGGATCCATCGCGAAGTCTAACCGGAGCGTGGCGAATGGGCTCACAGCAGGTTTCCCCCGGAAGGGTGAACGGCCAAGGGGTGGCGGTTTGCGAACGGCCCTTACTCTCAGTTGATCAAGAATTCATGACAAAAATCAAGAAAACAGAAATCACACAAAAAGATGTTAAAAATGAAGGTTGCTCCCAATATGTTATTGAAAACAAATGATGAAAAATGACACTTTGTGGCCTATCCCAATATGTATATGAAAACAAAGTATATCGTTAAATATGCCAATATGTTTATGAAAATAAATGAGATAGCTATCTTTACGTGGCACCTAAAATGAGCTAGTGGCCTTCATCCGCACGGTACCCCAATATCTTATAGCAAACAAACCAACTTACACCTCGGCAACCCAATATGTTGATGATAATGAAGGAGATAAATAACCAGCATGGGGTGGGCAGCAAGTGGTGGGTGGCGGCACCAGCAGCGACGGAGAATCAGAGTCCAGACTTCCCGCGCGACAGCCCCCGGGCGCGGCGCCAGCCTCCAGCCCCCCAACCCACCGCGCGCCTCGCGAGTCCAATAGGGGCATGCCGCGCGCGGGGTCCCGTTTGTCGGGGTGAAAGGGTTAGGGCGTGACCGGGCTAGGGCACCAGCACAATCTTGCCGAACGCGCCCGGTTCCATGACCGCGCGATGCGCTTCGGGCGCAGCGGCCAGCGGAATCTCTCTTCCCACCACCGGGCGCAGGGTGCCATTCTCGAGCCCTGCCCCGAGCGCCGCATGAATGCTCATCAGGTCCTGCCGGCTGGCGTTGAACAGGACCATGCCCATAACCGCGGCATCACGCCGCATGATTTCGCGGGGATTGATCTCAATCGAGCCGCGGTTACCGATCACGACCACTCGCCCGCCCGGGGCGAGGACGGAAAGGTCCTTGGCGAGATTCACGTTGGCCAGCATCTCCAGGACGATGTCCACGCCGCGCCCCTGGGTGAGCTTCAGGAGTTCGTCGAGGTAACCCGGCGCACGATGGTCAAGCACGTGATGGGCGCCCTGCACCGCCACGAGTTCGCGCCCGCGGTCCGTCCCCGCCGTACCGATCACCGTCAATCCCGCGGCGCGCGCCAATTGCACCCCCGCCACACCCACACCGCCGCTGGCCCCGTGAATCAAGACCGTCTCACCGGGCCGGGCGTGCGCAATCTGGAACAAGCCCCGGAAGGCCGTCGCGTAAGGAACATGCACGGCGGCCCCCTGCGCGAAAGTCACCGGGGGCGGGAGCGGATGCACTTGCCCAGCCTCGCAGAGCGCCTGGTCCGCGTAAGCGCCGCTGAGCGTCCCGCCGACGTAGACGCGGTCACCCACCGCCAGGCCCTCGACGCCTGCTCCCACCGACTCCACCAACCCCGCCGCGTCACTTCCCGGCGTGTAAGGGAGTGCGGGCTTGATCGCATAGGTTCCCGTTCGCATGTAGGTTTCAACCGGATTCACACCCGCCGCCTTCACGCGTACCACGACTTGCCCCGCGCCTGCCCGCAGATCGGGCGCGTCTTCCAGCTTCATCACTTCCGGATCGCCGAACTCGCGCACTCGTATGGTTTTCACCGCATGTCTCCTTGCCCAGGGAGGATGAGACTAGAAGCTATTTCAAAACCCTCCGTAAGACGATCATGAAGCAGGCGATATGAAAGAAGGCTTGGTAAATGGTAAGCGAGCGGTCATAGCGCACCACCAGTCGGCGGAAGTTACCGAGCCAAGCGAAGGTGCGCTCCACGATCCAGCGTCGCTTATAGCGGCGCAACACCCGGCCGTCCTGCGTCGGGGGTTTGCGTCGATTCTTCCGATGCGGGGCGATCAACTCGATGCCGCGCTCCGCCAGTTGCTCGCGCAAGGGATCGCTATCGTAGCCCCGGTCGGCAATCAGGCGACACGGCTTCTGGCGGGGACGGCCCGCACCATGCCGGCGCCCTACGCGGATCGTCGCGAGCGTCGCCTCGACGAGCTTGACCTCCGACGGGGAGGCAGAGTGAAGGTGGTTTCCCAAAGGAAGACCCGTGCCGTCAACCACCACCATCCACTTCGTCCCCTTGCCCCGCTTGGTTTTGCCGACTCCCGAGCCCCTTTTTTCGCCGGAGCGAAACTGCCGTCCAGGAACGACTCGCTCCACTTTAACTGTTGGCGTTCATTCAACTCGCCCAGAAAGGCGCGCCAGATCCCCAGCCAAATCCCTTGCTCTTCCCAATCCCGTAACCTTCGCCAGCAGGTCGAAGGCGCGGGAAACTCCTCGGGCATGTCTTGCCAGCGAGCTCCGCTGCGCAGAATCCACAAAATGCCTTCCAGCACTTTGCGGTCAGGGGCCGGAGGCCGACCGCCACGGGGTTGCGGCGGTCGCTTGGGGAGCAGGGGCCGGATCTTTTCCCACTGGGCGTCGGTCAGCAACCGACCGTATCGCGCCATCGGCCCTCCTCCTGGCGCTGTGCACTTCCGCGATCCTCCTCCACAGGAAAATAACTATCGCAAATTCAGCCCGTTGTACAGGGTTTTGAAATGGCTTCTAGCCCTTCAGCCCCGCCTTCTGCGCGGCCACCCGAGCCACTGCCGACCAATCGAGTTCTCCCATTCCCTGCGCAACCCCGCTCAGAAGATTATCGTGGATCAGACTGGCGAGGGGCATGGGAGCTGCCGCCTCATCGGCTGCCGCAAGAACCAGCCGAACGTCTTTCAATCCCAGCCGCAGCTTGAACCCCGGCGGCTCATAGCGCTGCTCAACCACCATCTTCCCATAGTTCTCATAGAGGGGCGATTGAAAGAGCGAGCCGTTCAGGATCTCGAGAAAAATCCCGGGGTCGACGCCGGATTTTCGCAACAGGGCAAAGGCTTCTCCCAGCGTCTCCAGCATGGACACGATCAGGAAATTACCCGCGAGTTTGACGGTATGGGCGGCGGGCGCTTCAGGGCCTATGACGAAGAGTTTCCGGCCGATCGCCTCCAGCGCCGGGCGGCATCGCTCCACCGCTTCCGACGGGCCGGCCGCGACCACCACCAAACGCGCTGCCTGGGCGGCGTCCGGACGTCCAAAGACCGGCGCGGCCACAAAGCTTTGCCCCTTCTGCCGGTGCGCTTCGGCCAGACGCCGCGAAAGATCGATGCTGATCGTACTGTGGGAAACGTGGACGCCGCCGCTGGGAAGGCCCTGCAAAACACCGTCCCCGCCGAACACGACCTCTTCCGTGGCGCGGTCGTCCGCCAACATGGTTGCCACGACACCTGCCGTGCAGGCGGCTGCCGGAGCATTCACGAGTGCGGCACCGTAACCCGCCAGCGCCTCCGCGCGACTGCGGGTGCGATTGTAAACCTTCAATGCATGCCCCGCCCGCAGGAGATTGCGCGCCATCGGCTCTCCCATGGCGCCCAGACCGATGAACCCGATTTCCACGGGGTTTCCTCCTTGTGGCTGTCTCCCTCAATGTACCACCAATGCGACCTCGACAAGCGCGGCTTCGCGGGTGCTGGTGTCATTTGGAATGGGATTCCTTTCGAAACACTGGTCATTCCCGCGAAAGCGGGAATCCAGTCCGTCGCCGGCGCATTTCCAATGGCTTGCGGAGTAGATTCCCGCTTTCGCGGGAATGACTGCACCTGGGAGCGTCCGTGTCTCGCAAATGACACCAGTACCGCTTCGCGCGACTGTTTTGTGAGCCGCATTTGGGGTAAGATACTGGGTTGAGAATCAGGCAGCAGAGAACAGGCGTCAACGGGGCAACCAGGAACATACAGGAGTCATTGGATATGCCAGCGTCGGCCAACTGTCCGTCCAGAAGGGTCTTCGGCAGCCGGCACGCGGTACTCGCGACCTTAACTTGGGTTGCGCTGTTTGCCGTGACGGCCACGCTCCGCACGCCAGCCCAGGAAAACACATCACCGGCCGCGCCCGCACCGCCGGGGGGTAGCCCTGCGCACCAAGAGGAAAACCCACCCACCGCGAGTAAGGGCCTCAAGGTTCGAGTCGAGGTCGTCAACGTCCCCGTAACGGTGCTCAACAAGCGTGGGCTGCCGGTCATTGATCTGACCAAGGACGATTTCCAGGTGTTTGAAGACGGCGTAGCACAGAACATCCGGTACTTCAACCGGGAAACCCAACAGCCCATGCGCATTGGGTTGATCCTCGACACCAGCAACAGCTCGCGCCGCCAGCTACCGTTTGAAAAGGACGCCGCCAGTGCGTTCGCCTATACGATGCTCCGGGCCGGCAGCAGCAAGAACCAGATTTTCCTGCAAACCTTCGACGCCACAAGTTCCATTAACCAGGAGTTTACGAGTGACGCGGATCTTCTGAATGAGAAGATTCAAGAACTGAAGTCCGGCGGTGGCAAGGCCCTTTACGATGCCATTTACTTCGCGTGTAGGGAAAAAATGCTCAAGGCCGGCCAGCCTGAGGAGACCCGACGCGTCCTGGTGATCATCAGCGATGGCCTCGACGTGCAGAGCCAGCACTCCTTGGACGAGGCTATGTCCATGGCCCGCAAAGCGGAGGCGATGATCTACACCATCGGCAATGCCGCCTATGGGTACTCGAATCCGGGGGACAAACTCCTGGAGCAGATCGCCCGGGACACCGGCGGCGCAGCGTACTTTCCGCTGCGCTTCGCACCGGGTACTGACTTGGGGACGGGCTATCTCTCGCACGGGCAGATCGGTGAAACTTCGCAAAACAAGGGGTTGGGCGCGGAGACGGGTGCGTTTTCAGCCGAGCGCCTGGTGCGCCTGGCCGACTCGCTGGATGCCATCAGTCACGAACTAAGTGAACAGTACGAGATCGGCTACACCCCGGCGCGCAGCGCCCTCGACGGCACTTATCGCTCCATCAAAGTGGTCGCCTCGCGACACGGCGTGACCCTGCGCTGGAAACCCGGCTACTTTGCCGCGTCGGAGTGATCGCTTGGCCGGCCCGCCCCTGCCAGCGAGCGCGGCTCTAATTCTCTGTGAGGCGCCTGCTCTTCTGCCTTCTTACCCCGGCGCGTGCCCCTTCGTCATAAGGCTTTTCCGTTGACACGCTCTCTAAGCCTGTCTTGAATCGAAGCCACGCTGAAAATGGAGGATGGCATGAGCAACTCCCTCGCCCTGCTGCCGGCACTTCGGGACGCGCGGGTCATTGACCTGAGCCAAACCCTGGAAGAGCACATGCCGCATTTCCCCACCCACTCCAGGTTCTTCCATAACCTTTGGGGCTCTTACTGGCACGGCGGGCGCTCCTTGAGTTATCAATTGGTGATGCACGAGCACAATGGGACACACGTCGACGCTCCCGCCCACTTCGTCAGCGATGCGAAACCGCAAGCCCACGTCACGATCGAGAGGGTTCCGGTCGCGCGCCTGCTAGGGCGAGGTGTGCGCGTCAACTGCCAGGGAATGAAGGCCAGCGAATATGTCTCGAGAGACCGGATTGCCAGGTGGGAGAGCGAACACGGCGCCCTGGAGCGGGGCGACATTGTGCTTTTTGATTTCGGCTGGTCGATGAAGTGGGAGCTACGCCCGAACGATCAGCGTTACGTGGAGGACTGGCCCGGCGTCGGCATGAACGCCGCCGAGTATCTACTTTCGAAACAGGTCGCCGCGATCGGGGTTGACACGCTCTCACCGGACCCGCCCGAGGCGCTCCGCACCCAACCGATTCACCCCGTCGTGCTCGAGAAGCAGGTGCTGATCATTGAGAACCTTTGCAATCTGGACCAGCTCCCGGATTTCTTTCTCTTCCTTGCGTTGCCACTCAAGATTCGAGCCGGCTCCGGCTCGCCCATTCGCGCCGTGGCGCTCGTTTAAGTTCGGAATTCACCCCTCCCGGCGCGCCGGCGGCCGGGGCAGGCGCAGCGCCAACCCTGCGCCGGCAAGATAACCCAGGCTGAGCAGGCCGAAGGCTTCCAGGAAATTTCCCGTCCGATGATTCAGGAATCCGACCACGAGCGGGCCGAAGTATCCTCCCAGATTGCCCAGGGCATTGATCAGGCCCATAGCTGATCCGGAAACCGACCGCGGCAGAGTTTCAGTGGGAACCGCCCAAAACGGTCCGTGTGTGCCGTAAGTGCCGGCGCCGACCAGGGAGATGGCCACGAAAGCCAGGGCAGGGGTGTGACCGCTCAGCAGTATGCAAGCCATCATCCAGGCACCGCCCCACGCAGCGGCGAAGGCCACGTGGCCACGCCGCTCGTGCCGCTTGTCGGAATGTCGCGAAATGACGATCATGCCAACAGCCGTCATCATGTAAGGAGCAGTAACAAGGACTCCCACCAGCAGGTTACTCATCTTCCTGGCATTTTCAAGCGCCGAGGGCAGCCAAAAGAGATAGCCATAATTCCCGGCGTTCAGTAGAAAGTAAATACCGACCATCACTAATACCTGCGGCCTTAATAAGGCTCGCCAGATGGGATCGGGGTTTGCGGGATCGAGTTCCTGGATTTCCTTTTGGAGGTTGGCCTCGAGATAATCGCGTTCATCCGGGGAGATCCAGCGGGCTTGGTGTGGATGGTCATCAATAAATGCCCACCAAACGACCAGCCACATGAAAGGCAATGCCCCCTCGGCAATTAGCAGCACTCGCCAATTCCACCGGCCCAGAATCCACCCCGAAAGCGGAGATGACACGACCACCGAGACGGGAAGACAGAGCATCCAGTAGGCATTGGCCCGGGCACGTTCGGTGCAGGGGAACCAGTGGGAGAGAAGCACCAGCACGGCAGGCCAGACCCCGCCCTCAGCGACTCCCAGGAGGAAACGCATGACCTGAAATTGCAGCGCCGTATGCACAAACCCGCAGCCCACCGAGCAACAGCCCCAAACCACCAGGAGGATACTGATGAACCGCTTGGCGCTCCAGCGTTGCGCCAAGTGGCCTCCCGGGATTTGCAGAAGCACGTATCCAAAGAAGAACACACCTGCCGCGCCGCCCACTTGCGTCGGGTTCATGTGAAGGTCCCGGCTCATGGAGGGAATCGCCAGCGAGATGTTGGTGCGGTCGATAAACGCAATGGTGTACATGATGAACGCGACGGGGATGATGTGCGTCCAACGCTGGGAAGGCAGGGACTTGAGGGGCGTTGTCAACTTTGTAACCCCCGGGGTGATGTCAGGCATTCCAGCCGTTAAAGAATGTGCTGGCGGCGCTGGGTGCAGCCGAGGCCCTTACCCCAGCGCCAGCAACATGTTTCTTCGCTGCCCGATTTCGAGGCGGCAGGATACCAACAACCGTGGGGTTTATGCAATGGGCGGTGAGCTACTTCCCCGCCCTGAGCTTTTGCGAACTCGCGAACATCACTATCGATCGGGGCGCGATCGAGGATGCAGGATCAGTGCCGATTCAATGGCGTTCGGGCCGCTTCCCAAGCCAGCATGGCTTTCTTCCGCGCTGCGCCCCAGTGGTAATCCCCGATTGCGCCCACTTTGCGAATGACGCGATGGCAGGGGATGAGGAAGGCGATGGGGTTTCGCCCGACGGCCCCGCCCACGGCGCGCGCTGCTCGCGCCTTGCCGAGGGAGGAAGCGAGGTCTTCGTAGCAGGTCACCGAACCCAGGGGAATCTTCAGGAGAGCTTCCCACACTCTGACCTGGAAGTTGGTGCCCCGCAGGAGCAGGGTGAGGGGCCGATCTCCACTTCCCCTTTGGCCGCCGAAAATGCGGCTGACATAGGGTTGCGTAAGCCGCGAGTTCATTTCCATGCGGGCCTCCGGCCATCGCCTCTGGAAATCGCGCAGGGTTCCCGCGCGGCCACCCTTGCCCATGAAACCCAGACCGCAGATGCCCTTCTCGGTCACCGCGAGGAGGCACTCCCCAAAAGGACTCGGATGGAACCCGTAGCTGATGCCAAGCCCGGCGCCCTTGGCTTTGAACTCGCCCGGCGTCATGGCCTCAATATTGACAAACAAGTCGTGAAGCCGCCCAGGGCTTGAAAGGCCCGCGTCGTAGGTGGCGTCGAGCACGCTGTGTGACTGGTCCAGGAGTTTCTTGGCATATTCCAGGGTCAGGAATTGCACGAACCGCTTCGGACTGATGCCGGCCCAGCGCCGGAACAGGCGTTGGAAGTGAAACTCGCTCAGGTGCACACTTTCTGCGACCTCGCGCAGTTCCGGTTGGCGGCGATAGTTTTCTTCCAGGAAGAATATGGCTCTTTCGATTCGGGAGTAGTCCTCGGTCCTCGGTTGCATGGTTTTCCACTCCTGCATTCAAGTCTGTTCCATCTTGAATGCAGCTCGAAAGTTGAGCAACCCGAATCTTGCTATTCTGGACTTAAACGCGCCGGGCCAGGGCCTGTCGATTGGGGCAGCCAGGGTCGGTCCCACTCCGTTTCCTCGAGAGCCTGCGGCTCAAGCACGACCGGCGCACCATTACCAGGAACGGGCACAAACGGGGCTCACTTCTCCCCAATCCCCATTATCTGTTCCTCATCACGCGTCGGAAGCCCTTCCGTGTCAGGAGCAGTCGCCGGGGGCCGAGGACGATGGAAGAGAATCACCGCCACCGCCGCCACGATGGTGCCCGTGGCCAACAGCACGCGCGCGGAGAGCGCCTCTCCCGCAAACGCCCAGCCAATTAACACGGCCACGACCGGATTAACGTAGGCATAGGTCGAGACACGCGCCGTCGAGATCACACCCAGCAGCCAGATGTATGCCGTGAAACCCGCGAGGGAGCCAAACACGATCAGGTACCAGAGTCCTGCGGCAGAACGGAAGGTAACGGCTTGCCAGTGCAGTTGCTTCCCTTCTCCAGTCAATAAACCCAGCACGATGAGCATCGCGCCGCCTGCCAGCATCTCCATTGCCGCCGCGAGGAACGGCGAGGGCGGAAGCTTCGCATCACGTGAGTAGAGCGACCCCACCGACCAGGAAAGCGCGCCGAACATCAGAACACCCGCGCCGACGAGGTCCACGCGCGCACTTCCCCAAAGCTTTGCAGGGCCGATCAGGATTCCCAGCCCTGCCAACCCGATCCCCAGGCCGCCCGCGACACGACCCGTCAGCCGCGCGCCGTCCTTGCGCAGACTGTCGAGCAGGACCATCCAGATGGGAATCGTCGCAAGTAAGATTGCCGCCAGGCCGGAAGGCACGCGCTGCTCCGACCAGACCAATGCGCCATTTCCACCCAACAACAAAAGACCGCCCACGCTCGCTGCGGCTAGCCAGGTCTTGCGAGGAGGACGCGGTACGCTCCGCACCCGCATATATCCATAAAGCACCGAACCCGCGACAAGAAAACGTGCGCCCGCCATCAAGAAGGGAGGGATTGTCTCAATGGCGAACCTTATGGCCAGGTAGGTGGATCCCCAGATGAAGTAGATCACAGCAAGCGCCAACCCCACCTTGAGGCGCGACGGACGGACGGTTTTCAGATAGTCAACCACGCCGCCCTCCTCCGCGCAGGATTGAGAGACCCTGCACGGGCAATACCCCCGCCACCTTCACGGTTTCCAGCGCGACCTTCGTGCGCGTAGACACGAAGGATTTGATTCCACCGCACCATGAACACAAAAGGCGGCCCAGCACTGCGGGGTCGTCGGCATTTATTGTGTTTGGAATTCTGTTACGCATGGATTCTTTCGAATTCTATTCCACATTTCACGGATCGCAAAAAATAGTTCCACTCAATCCAGAACCGCTTACCCCCTCCTGCGTTGCCCCTGCCAGTTGATCAGCCTGCCGAAGAACAACCTTGACTATTTCGGAACGACTGGGAGTATGATGTCCTTCCGATCACGCAAGAATTCGCCACGACGATGCAGAGCCTCCGTTCTCCACAGACCCTCGCATTCTTTCTTGTGTTGGGAGTGTTTTCACCCCAGGCTCCCGATGTGTTGACGATGGACCTGCAGCCGCAAACGCTCGAAGCATTTGCCCGATATGTGCAAAGCTCCGAGGCGCGTATCGCGGGAGAATTGGCCCGCCCGGGGGCATTCCTCTACCTTGAGGGGTTGCCGGAACCCGAGCGTTCGGGAGCAATTGCAGACATCCGCAAGGGCGAAATCTACATGGCGCAACTCCACACGCGGGATGCCTCAGGCGCACCGATCGCGGCCCCCCATGGGTTGATTCACCACTGGATCGGAGCAGTCTTCATCCCCGGGGCAACCCTGCGTGAGGTATTGGAATTTGTCGAGGACTACGACCACCATCAGGACACCTATCAGCCCGAGGTCGTCCGCTCGCGTTTGGTCAAGCATGACGGCAACAACTACCAGATTTATTATCGATTGAGGAAGAAGAAAGTCATCACGGTCACCCTCAACACTGAGCATGATGTGCAGTACTTCCCCGTGGACGCAACCCATTGCCACAGCCGTTCCGTGGCGACTCGGATTGCAGAGGTTGCCAATGCCGACCAGCCCGGCGAGCATGAAAAGCCCATTGGGCACGACGGCGGATTCCTGTGGCGGATGAACTCCTACTGGCGATTCGAGGAGAAGGACCAGGGCGTCTACGTCGAGGTCGAGTCCATCTCGCTGACCCGTGACATCCCGACCGGCCTGGGCTGGATGATCAGACCGTTTGTGACCAGTATTCCACGGGAATCCTTGCTCATGACGCTCGGCTCAACGCGCTCGGGCCTGGCGGCCCGCCTTCACCCCACTTCACAATAATGGGCTGGCATCGTCAGTCCTGAAGCCACTTGAGGGGCGTAGCCCCCGTGGCCGTGGCCGCCAGGGCCCCATCGCGCCCCTAGTCAGATCCATCGTAGATTTGAAACTCGCGAATGTGCGGCGCGTCGGCGGCCATCAGGATTCTCAGCCACGGGCGGACGGGTATTTTGCAGATTGGCATAGCAGCCTCGTTGTCGAAAAGCTACAAAGGTAGTGTGACCGGTCGTTTCTCTCGAACCGAGATATCAGACGCAAAACAAATCTCGTGAGTCAGGGCGGCATCTTCCAGATTGGCGTGGGACTCTCGGTCGTTCAGGATGCAATCCACGAAGTGCCGGACTTCGTCCTTGAAGGGATGGTGCGTGACATCGCCACTGTCCGGCAGGATGGTTGGAATTGCAGCCCAGCCCTTTTGGCCGGTCCACCGCTTGGAGAAAACCTGATTGTTGCGAATCGTCCCCTGATCACCGAAAAGCTCCACATTGAAAATGTAGGGTTGGACGCACTCGACGGACGACGCAACCTTGCCGATCGTCCCGTCTTCAAACTTCACCAGCGTCACGCTGTTTGGCTCGTACTCATAGTGCAGTGGATTCTCCCGGCTGACGTTGGCGTACGAACACACTTCCACCGCTCGCTTGCCGACAAACCACCGCAGGCCGTCCACAGCGTGACATCCGCCGGTAAGGAGGCTGCTCCCCGCAATCTCTTTCTTAATGTTCCAGGCATACTGTGCATACGCCGGGCCGAGGCCGTGAAGGTAATCGACCTCGGCGAGAAAGAGGTTTCCGACGACGCCATCCGCCAGAAAGGCTTTGATCATTTCGAACAAGGGATTCCAGCGCAGCACAAAGCTCACCACGGTCTTGACCTTCGCAGCGCGCACGGCAGCCTGGAGCTCATTGAGACCGCCCAGGTCCAGTGCGACGGGCTTCTCCAGGACTAGGTGTTTCCCCGCTTTAGCCGCAGCCACGCCCTGGGGGACGTGCAAATGGTGGGGCGTACAGATGACTACGATATGAATGGAGGTTTCCGCCAGCATTTCTTCCAGCCGGTCATAGGGTCGACAGTGAGGGGCTGCGCAAGCTTCCGCCTTCACCTGGGCTCGTGCTCTTTCTCGACTCACCAGTCCCCGAACTTCCGTGTGCGGGTTCGATTCAAACGCTCGAATGTATTCGCCCGAGACCCAACCCGTTCCGATAATACCAACCCCGAGTTCCTTCATTCGTGCCTCCTGGAAATTCCTGGTGAACAGAGTATCAGCCACAGCCCCGACGCCCTGCAATTTCCTAACGTTGGCGATTGTATTGTATTTTCACGGAGACCGTAAGGGGTTGCCGTCCCCGGTAGTGTGTCAGTTTGCTGTAGCGGCGCTCGGCGCCTGCCCCGCGCCCTGCGGGGAGCGCCGGAATCTATTGAATCAAAAGCCGGCGGTCATAGACCGCCGCTACAAGAAACCAGAGCGGCCCACCACCCCGTCCCCACCTCGGCGACCATGAGCCCGAGGTGGCAGATTCGGAGACAGGCGGCCGGCGACCGAGGGGAACAAGTGCGGGATTGCAGAACGACGGTTGGCGGCCGCTACGTCGATTTCCGTTCCAAAAGGGAATACAAAGCCGGCATCACCAGGAGAGTGATGAAGGTGGAAAGGGTCAGCCCGCCTATGACCGCCAGGGCCAGTGGTTTCTGCAATTCCGCGCCGGAGCCCAAGCCGAGGGCGAGAGGAAGCAATCCAAATAGCGTGCAGAGGGTAGTCATGAGAATCGGCCGCACGCGAATCTTGCCGGCTGCCACCAATGCCTCGCGCAGGGGCATGCCCTGCCCTTCCCAGAGCCGGTGGACATATTCGAAGAGGATAATCCCGTTCTTCACCACGAGTCCCACCATCAGGATGATCCCCATGAAGGAGGAAACATTCAAGGCCGTCCCGGTGGCCAACAGCATGGCAAATACCCCCAAAACCGAAAGCGGGGCAGCAGACATGATGATCAGCGCGGGTGTGAAGGCCCGGAACTGAATCACCAGGACAATGAAAACCGCGCCGAGCGCCAGCGCCAAGACGGAGAGCAGGTCGCGGAAGGAATTCTGCTGGCTCTCGTACAGCCCGCCAATTTCGTAGGTGGTGCCCACCGGAAAATGGATGCTGCTTAGCACGCTCTGGACATCATGGATGGCGCTCCCCAGCCCGCGATTCCCAAGCCGCGCCTGCAAATCCACCATCAAGCGTTGGTTCTCGCGGAGGAGTTGATTCTCGCCTTGCACGGATTCGACGTGTGCCAGAGCGGAGAGCGGTACGATCTGCTTGGCCGGGGTCAGGATAGGAAACTGGCGCACATCGTCATAGTTGTAACGAAACGAATCCGGGAAGCGCACGCGGATGCCGATGGTCCGATCGGTCCGTCGCAGTGCGGTCTGCTCCAGCCCCAGCAGCCCGGCGCTCACCTGCTGTGAAACCTGCTCAACAGTTAATCCCAGGCGCCCGGCGGTGACGGCATCTACATTAATGATGCTTTCAGGATTGCCTTTCTGGATGCCAATAAAATCGACAATCCCTGGGATTTGCTGAATCTTGGGCCCAATTTCATCTGCAAGGTGCTCCAGGTCCTGCGTGTTGCTGCCAAAGATCTTCACCTCTACGGGGTTGGGGTTACCCTCCATGTCGCCGATCATGTCCTGCAGAACTTGCGTAAATTCGATGCGCACGCCGGGTACGTTCCGCAGGATGCTGGCACGGAGAATGGCCATGGTCTCTTCGATTCCGCGTTCGCGCTGTGAGCGAGGTTTCAACTTGACGACGATTTCGCCGGTGTTCTGCTCTGTGGCGAACGGTCCCATCTCCGCTCCCGTGCGCCGCAGGAAGGAGGCCGTCTCCGGCAGGGCGCGCACCTGCTCCTCGATCAGGTGGTCGAGGCGATTGGTCTCTGCCAGCGACGTGCCGGGAGGCGTCCAGTTGTCGAGGACGAACCCACCCTCGTCCATTTCAGGCAGGAATCCGGTTTCCAACCGCAGGTAAAGAAGGGCACTCAGCACGACGGAAACCACTACCGCGGCCGCTACCAGCACGCGATGCCCCAGGGCCCAACGCACCAAGGCTTCGTAAACGCGGTAGACGGGCTGGATGAATCGCTCCGACTTTGGCCGGTGATGCCGGGGCAGCAGAAATTGCTCCGAGAGGAGAGGAATCAGCACGAGGGCAAGGAGCAACGAGAGGGTTACGGAAATAACCAGCGTCAGGCAGAGCGCCGAAAAGAACTCCCCCACTACCCCCTTGAGCAGGCTCAGCGGCGCGAAGACCACGACCGTAGTGGCCGTTGACCCGATCACTGGCCCCAGCAGTTCCTGGGTGCCTTTCTCGGCCGCCTCAGGTGGGGAATCCCCAAGTCCGAGATGTCGGTAGATATTCTCAACGACGACCACGGCGTCATCGATGATCAGGCCGATGGCGATGGCCAGTCCACCCAGCGACATCAAATTGAGCGTGCCCCCAAAAAGCTTCATGAAGAAGAAAGTTCCCACGACGGCCATGGGCAAGGAGATGGCAGCGATGACCGTCGAACGGCCTTCGCGCAGAAACACGAAGAGAACCAGCACGGCCAGCAAACCGCCGATCAGAACCGCGTCGCGCACGCTGGCCACAGCCTCGCGGACGAATTCCGCCAGGTCGTAAACGACCGAGAGGCGGAGCGTGGAGGGAATCGCCGACCCCAAATGGGCGGCCAGCGTTTTCACGTCGCCTGCCACTTGCAGGATGTTTCCGCCAATTTGCCGGGAGATACTGAGGAGAGCCCCCGGCTGGCCATTTCCGTACACGAGGATGCGCGGATCTTCGACGCCCTCGCGGACCTCCGCGACATCGCGGAGGCGAATCGGGACTTCGTTCTCAACCGCCACGACCGTGTTGCGGATCTCTTCCAAATCATGAAACTGGCCCGTGGCCAGCACGAGATAACGTGAATAATCCTTATCAAGCCTCCCCACGGAGTTGACTTGGTTGGTAGCTCGTAGGCGGTCCGCAATGTCCGGCAGGGAGAGCCGATGGGCCAGCATCTTCTGCGGGTCCACAATCACCGATACTTCCCGCTGGTCGCTCCCTTGTACTTCCACGAGGGACACACCGGGCACCCGGCTGAACAAGGGGCGCAAATCATAGTAGGCATAGTCGCGCAAATCCGCGCCAGGAACGTTTCCGCTAAGAACCATCATCAGGATGGGCCAAGCCGTGGGCGTGACGCGTTCGATAGAAATTTCCGCATCGGCAGGGAGCTCGCCACGCACGTCGCTGACTCTGGCCTGCATGAGCTGCAGGGCGTATTGCATGTCCATGTCGGAGTTGAACTGCACGGAAATTTCCGCTGCGCCCCGAATGGTTCGCGAGCGGACCCGCTGTGCCCCCAGCACCGTCTTCGCCGCCTCCTCCAGCGGTCGCGTCACGGTGAGCAGCATGTTTTGCGGAGAAAGGTCACCCGAGTGCGCCAGGATGACAATGCGCGGGAACGACAACTCCGGATAAATGTTACTGGGCAAGCGAAAGGCGGAGACCAAGCCTGCAATGATCAGGAAAGCGGTGAGCAGGTAAACCGCGCGGCGGTTCTGCCGGCAGAAGCGCACAACGTTCATGGTTTGACCTTGATCTTTGCGCTTGCGCCGAGCCCGTATGCGCCCGTCAGAATTATCGCTTCCCCTTCTTGCGCGCCGGAAAGCAATTCGACGCGGTCCTGTGTTTCGATTCCCAATTTCACCGGGACCGCTTCCGCCTTGTCGTCCTGGACGCGAAAGATGCGGGGCTGTCCGTCCGAGTCGCGATAGATCGCCTGGGGGGAGACCACCAAGGCGTGCGCATGCGTCTCAAGGGGAACCTGTGCAGTCAGGAACATTCCCAGCCGCAGCAGGCCCGCCTGGTTGCCGATGCGAATCCTCACCAGCCCCACGTTGGTGGAGGGATCCACGGCGGGCGAGATCGCCGCCACGCGGCCGGCAAACTCCTTGCCCGGAAAAGCCTCTGTCAGCACGCGCAGGGTCTGGCCCAGGCGGATTCTCTGCAAATAGACCGCCGGCACGTTCCCGTAGAGCTCCACTTCCACCGTGTTTGCCACTTCGAAGATCGGCTGCGCGCCGGTGCCATCAACTTGTTCTCCGGTGCTCACCAGGCGCTTGACCACAGTGCCGCTGAGGGGAGACTTCACTTCCGTTCGCGAAAGCTGCAGGCGCGCCAGCGCTACCGCGGATTGCGACTGTTTCAGCGCCGCCTCCGCCACGCGCTCCTGCGTAGTGGCATCTTCCACATCTTTGCGGGCGGCGATGCCTCGTTCGAACAGGTTCCCATGGCGCACGCGATTCGCCCGCGCATTCTCGAGTGTGGCCTTGGCCTGGTCCACGCTGGCCTGGGCTTGCTGAAGCTGATCCCGAAAGGAACGGTCGTCGATTCTCGCCAGGACCGCGCCCTCCTTCACCGGGTCACCTTCCGCCACAAGCATTTCGGCGATGCGGCCCGGCACCAGTGAGCTCACTTTCACGTCCTGATTCGGCAGGCCCGCAATGGTCCCACTGACAGAAAGGGTCGAACTGATGTCGGCCCGGACGACTTTGGTGAGGGTGACTTCGGCAACCGCGGTGGAGGAGCTATCTGAATTCTCCTCATCCCCATTCCCCGCAGGCTGCTTCGAACAAGCCAGCAGGCCCATTAGAGAGAGGAGAAGTGCGCCGCGATACAACCTGAGGCCAAAAGCTAATCGTATAGTAGGCATCGGCATCTATTTCTGATCGATCGGTGTTCCCACCAGTTCTTCCAGTCCCGCAAAAGCATTTTGGACGCTCAACAGGCTTTGCAGGTAGTTCCGCTCCACATCTTGCACGTTCCGTTGAGCGGTCAAGACCATCAGGATATCAGCCTTTCCGGCACGGTAACTTTCTTCCGCCAGGCCTTCCAGCTTCTGCGCGATGGGTACCAGGGAATCGCGATAAGTCTCGGCCTGCGTCCGCCGCGCGTCCAAGTCGAAGTAGGCGGTTTCAACGAGCGCCGCGACGGACCGCTTCGTGGCAGCTTCCTCAGCATTCAAGACGCGCTGGGTCGCCAGGGACTGCGCGATCTCTCCCTGGTTACGCGCAAAGAGGGGCAGCGCCATCGTGATTTGGCCCCGTGGCCCGGCTCGGAAATCGTGTGGGGCATTGAAATCCATCCCATATTCGAAATCCAGATTCGGAATTCGTTCGGCTTTCAACAACCCCCGCCGGCTTTCTTCAACCTTTTGCTCCTGCGCAACGTGTTGAAGTGCGGGGTTGGAGTTGTAAGCAGACTGGACCAGTTCAGGGAGTACAACAGTGGGTGGCAGGTCCCGAAGCATCTCCACGAGCTGCCAGGAGGTCGTGGCCGGCTCGTTGAGAAGGGCATTAAGTTGACTGAGCGAAACTCTCTCCTCCTGTTGCGCCACCTTGTATTCGGACTGCGCACGTGCGACTTCCAGCCCCGCCTGGATCACTTCCAGTTGCGGAACATCCCCGGCCTCGAACCTTTCCCGCGCAATCTGGTCCAGCCGTTGGGCCAGCTCGAGGAGGTGCCGCAGCCGCGCTGATTCCGCCTGCGTGAAAGAAAGCTGAAAGTAAGCCTCGCGCGTCTTCCGCCGGACTTGTCGCTCCCAGCCGGTAATCTCGAGGTCGGTCAGCGCCCCCTCCTGGTTCGCTACCTCAATCCGCCGGCCGC
Organism: uncultured Acidobacteriota bacterium; assembly: GCA_963722555.1. Classification (GTDB taxonomy): domain Bacteria; phylum Acidobacteriota; class Terriglobia; order UBA7540; family UBA7540; genus Bog-366. Next base: position 1,203,991 of record CAVRNQ010000007.1, on the reverse strand, counting down.
GCTTCCCGCCGATTTCAAAAGGCTGGTCGATGAACAATCCTTCATGGGGTGTGTCGCGCAGGGCGGTAAAGTTGAAAATCGGGTTGGGCCGTTGGCGCGCGATCAGGACGCCCGCCAGCGCGACCGCTCGCCGCTGCCGCGCGGCAATCAGGTCGAGGTTCTGTTTGGCCGCGAGATCCAGAGCCGCCTGGAGCGAGAGTCGGGCCCCCTGCTGCGGCATCGCTGGTCCACACAACAGTATTGCCAAAGCCGCCGCCCAGGCCAACCCTCTCCAGTTCATGGGCGCGCCACACTCCTCAAACAGTCTCGTTGCATCTTGCCGTACCTCATTGAACCCTTCATAGAATAACCCAAACCTGCTTAGACGATTCGAAAACGCCCAGGGTTTCTGTGAGGCCAAGAAAATCCGGACGTCTTCCCAAGTCCGCAGGGGAAGACACCGCGCTGGGTAAGGGAGCAGGTTCTTCTACCTACTGCCCTGCAGCTTTCCCCACTCCGCCGGGACTCCCGCAAGGCGCTCGCCCCCCCTGCCCAGTGCTTACTGCCTGATGTCCCCATCCACCCTCGCCCGCTTTGCTGACCCAACATCCAAAATCGTCACCGGACCTCGATCGGCGCAAGGTCGTACCAGCCGTCGGGCTCGAGACCCTCGATGGCGAGCTTGATGGCCGGCTGCCCGGTGCGCGGGTCCAGCAGCGCCACGCGCAGGCGGTAGCTTCCCGGCTTCAAACTTTCGGGAATACAGACAGTGCCGTCGAATACCGCGTCGCCGGGCAGCCACTTGCGCACGTCCACCGGCAACTTGATTTCCGCGCTGCTGCTGGCCGAACGCAGTTCCATGGCCAGCTCGTACTGACGGTAAACCGACGCCACTCCCGCGTTGAGCCACCACATGTGCAACGGTTGCATCGTGCCGGCCAGAACGACTTGCGGATACTCCAGCCGCCGCAGGATGAAACGGTAGCCCATCTTCTTCTGAAACTCGTCGAAGGCCTTCTTCCACTCCGGTGGGATGGCCGACGACTTGATGTTCACCGACGACACGTGCCAGCGCAACGCCTGGGCCAGTATGTAATTGAGGTCCCACCCCTGCTGCTTCCAGTATCCCGGTACCCAACAGGCTTCAAGCGACACCGGACTGCGCAACCCGATGTCTTGAATTCCGGCTCGCACCACTTGTTGCGGATAAATGTCCAACATCTCCGCTGGGAAATGTGGATCGCCGGAGGAAAGCCGCATATCGCCCCAGCAGTCGAGCCGCCAACCCGCGCCCTGCTGGGTCCCGTACGCCAGGGCTTTTTCTTGGTCGAAGTTCATCAGCAGCGGCGTGCGCCGGAACGCTTCCAGCCAGATATCCACCAGTTTCTTCTGCGCCTCGAACACCGGCATGTAGGGGCTCCAACCTTCGCCCCAGTAACCCACCGAGGAGATATCCACGCTGTCCAAATCCGGATGCCCGTCGTAGCGCTCCCCTGCCGCGGCCACCACCGCTCCCCAATGCTTCAGGTACAACGGGTCCGCAAAGTCCGGCTGCCAGATTTCCCCGTCCTTGTCCGTCGCCTGATTCGCCCGCCGCGCCCCCGACGTCCGATACCACTCCGGCAACGGGTGCTTCTCGTCGTAGGGCATCAGCCGGATCGCCAGCGTTTGATGATGTGCGTGCGCCTGGCGCAAGGCTTCGTCCAGAATCTCCCAGCGCACCTTCCCCTGCTCCGGTTCGAGCGTCTCCCAGAACCAGCGGCAATAGGAAATGGAGGACGCGGGGAAATCCACCGCTCCTGCTGCCGGCGCCAACTTTCCGACGGGGCCTTCTTCCGACCATCCCAGCCCCGCGTTGATCGCATCCCCATTGAAGCGCTGGAACGTCTGAATCCCCATCCCCGGATTCACCAGCACCGCGTCAATCTCCTTCGGGCGGATAACCACCGTGCTACTCTGGGCGGTCGCAGCGGCGGCAGCGGTTAACAAGCTGATCAAGAGCAAAACAAATCTTCGTAACATGTCACCAGGCCTTCCTTGTAAGGACTTTGACCTCAGGCATTCTACTCCTGCCGATAGAAGCTGCAAGCAGAGATCGACGCCGCTCGGAGACCCGAGAGTAGAGGACGCTCCACATGAGGCTAAGCCCGGGTTTCTCACCACGCTGGAACGGTTTTGGGGGGCTGCCGGAAGGGCGGGGCTTCAGCCCCGCCGAAATCGCGGCTCCCGCCCTGTGTTCGTCCCGGGCCCCGCGCAGCTTGCGGCCGCAAGCTGCGCGGGGCCCGGGACACGGGAATAGTCAGGAAGGCCTTCGAACGGCGGGGCTAAACAGGCTGCGGAAAAACCCCTCACAGTGTCATCCTGAGGAGGCGAAGCCGGTCCTGAGTGAAACGAAGGAAGGACCTCTGTATTTGCTTGAGAATTCAAATACAGGGGTCCTTCGCTTCGCTCAGGATGACAGCATCGGAGCGTTTTTCCGCAGCCTGCAAAGCCGCGCCCTTCCAATTCTGTGGTGAGAAATCCAGGCTTGGTCCCGCATTATTGTTGACCATGAGGAGTCTCGCGGGCGCCCCTCACCCGGCGCTGCGCGCCACCCTCTCCCGCAAGGGGAGAGGGCCGTAGATTTTGGCCGACACTCTCCTTTCTCTCGTACTCTCCCTTCGCCCGCGCGCGGCGATGAGTGGGATCTGCCACGGCGGACAGCGAAGAATCTCGTCATTCGTGGGTGTGGCCAAAGGGTGGATCCAGGCACCGGTCTTCGGCAGACTTCCAGGCAAAATCGCCCCTGGCTTTCTTCCACTGGATTTCATGGCCAGTCTTGACTATTATCGTCTCGTTCACTGTGGCTTCAGATCGACAGTGGTCGCGAGCGTCCGCGCGCCCGCTGGGGACAAAAAGGGTTCAAGGAGTTCCGACATCAAACGATTGCTAGCGGTTCTATTCGGCGGGTTCTTGCTGGCTGCGCAAGCAGGGGCTCAGGCGCCTGCGGGGAATGGCTGGATCTCGCTATTCAACGGCAAGGACCTGAGTGGCTGGAAAAACAACGGGCAGGAGAAGTGGGTGGTAGAGGACGGTACAATTCTGGGCGAGAGCACCGTGGGCCATTACGGCTACCTCACCACAGAAAGCACCTACAGTGATTACGTGCTGCGTCTGAAGTTCAAGTGCGAAACCGATGGCAACAGCGGGGTGTTCACGCGCTCGACCATTACCGGTAATTCGCCCGAGACCGGCCCGGATATTGAGGGGATGCAGGTGGAAGTCGATCCCACCCGGCACACGGGCGGGATCTACGAGAGCGGCCGTCGAGGCTGGGTGGCGCTGCCCACGCCCGCCGGTGAGAAGGCCATCAAGGCGCGGGAGTGGAACGATCTCGAAATTGCTGTGGAAGGCCGCCATTACGTGACGCGGCTGAACGGAGTGCAGTGCGTGGACTTTCTGGATCCGGATCCCAAGTTCACGAATGGCATCATCGGTTTGCAGCTTCACACCGGCGGTGGTGTGAAAATCCACTTCAAGGATATTTACGTCCTGCCGCTTTCGGTGAACCCCGGCGCTGCCGGTCCGAAATGAGCAAGCCAGGCAGGTGAGGGGCGGCAAGCTTCGGAGGGGTAGCCCGCATCTTGAGCGCGGGCCGGAGAAACTCTTGATACTCAGCTTTCAACCGGATTAAAGGAGGATTCGAAATGATCGATCAAAGCAAGAGCAAGCTTGGCCGAAGGGAATTCCTGGGGGCCGCGGCGGCAGCGAGCTTTATGATCATGAAGCCGCAACTGGTGCGCGGGACAGCGGCGAATTCCCAGGTTCGCTTCGGAATTCTCGGCTGTGGCGGCCGCGGCACGGCGGTGGGTTCGGGCTTCGTGCAAGATGCCGGGGCGCGGGTCACGGCCCTCGCAGATCTTTTCGGCGACCAACTCGACGCCGCGCACAAACACTTCGACGAAATCCAGCAGGCGAAGGGCTACGCGGCCATCGACTCTGCCCAACTCTACAAAGGCCCCAACGCCTACAAGGAAATCGTCGCTTCGAAAGAAGTGGACTTCATTCTCATCACCACGCCGCCTTACTTCCATCCGCACCACCTGGAGACAGTGGTCGATGCGGGCAAGCACGTCTATTGCGAAAAGCCTGTGGCCATCGATGTTCCAGGAGCGCACCACGTCATAAAGATTGGTGAAAAGGTCCAGGGCAAGCTGAGTCTCGCCGTGGGATTTCAGATTCGTGTGGCGCCGCCCATGGTTGAACTGACCCGCCGCATCCAGGATGGCGCGCTCGGGAAAATCGCGTGCGGCCTTGCCTATTACTATTGCGGTCACATCGACCGGCCCGAATGGCCCGGCGCCTCGGCCGAAGAGAAGCGGCTGCGCAACTGGGTTTGGGACATCAAACTCTCGGGCGACATCATCGTGGAGCAGAACATCCACGTCATCGACATGTGCAACTGGATGCTCGGGGGGCACCCGGTGAAAGCCGTGGGTGCGCACGGACGTAAGGCGCGCACCGATGCCGGCGATTGCTCGGACAACTTCAACCTGGTCTTTACCTATCCCGGCGATGTGCAGATCAGCTTCGGCTCGACCCAATTCGACAACCCCAACTTCGACGCTTGCGTACAGCTCTTCGGGACCGACGGGGTTTCCGAGTCGCACTACGACTCGCGGGTCAATATCGCCGGCAAGAACAAATGGGACGCGGGGTTGGGCGGCGCCAAAGAAGGCGAGCAATTCTCCGCGGCGGGAACGTTTAAGGGCTCGCTCGATCAGGCCGACCCCGAAAAACAGAAGGGCTTCGTCGCCAGCATTTCCAGCGGCCAGTTCCAGAACCAGGCCGCGCAAGGCGCGGAATCGGCCATGAGCGCCATGCTGGGCCGCACGGCGGCCTACACGGGCAAGCTGATCACCTGGGAAGAACTGCAAAAGTCAAAGGAAGTGCTGGATCCAAAAATAGATATCACGAAGTTCGCGTAAGGTTCATCCGGCGAGGCGACGGCTGAGAAAACCACCCGAGGTTCGGGGACGATTCCAGCGGTTGCCCGCCCATTTCGCTCGGCTGCAACGTGGCGATCCCCAGGGTGCGGGGCGAAGGGTCCCGCTCATCACGGACGCAGCCGTAGCTGGAGGTCATCATGAAGCAACATTCTTCGCGTCGAGATTTCCTGAAGATTTCCGTGGGTGCCGCGTGCGCGGCCCCGCTGGCCTCGTTGGGTTCGGCCGCCGCCACCCTTGCCGGCGCGCCCCCCGCCGCAGCTCCTGCCGCCGGGCGCATCAAGAAGGCCGTGCAGATCGACATGCTGCCGAAACAGTTGAGCTATGCCGACCGCTTCAAGCTGGCCCGCGATGTGGGCTTTGAGGCCGTGGAAGGCCAGACCGTCAAGGACCTGAAAGAGGCCGAGGAGATCAAGAAGGCCGCGGATGATGCCAAGGTCCGCATTCATTCCGTGATGAATATGGCGCACTGGGATAATCCGCTCTCCTCGAACGACCCCGCCGTGGTGCAGAAGTCGCTGGACGGCATGAAGACTTCGCTCCACAACGCCAAGCTCTGGGGCGCGGATGCTGTGCTGCTGGTCCCGGGGGTCGTCAATCCCGAGACCAGTTACAAGGACGCCTGGACGCGCTCCCAGAAGCAGATCCGCACGCTTATCCCGCTGGCGGAAGAATTGAAGGTCGTCATCGGCATTGAAGAAGTGTGGAACAAGTTTCTGCTCAGCCCGCTCGAAATGGCGAAGTACGTGGACGAGTTCAAAAGCCCCTGGATCAAGGCGTACTTCGACGTCGGGAACGTGGTGTTCTACGGGTATCCCCAGGACTGGATACACACCCTCGGCAACCGCATCGCGAAGATCCACCTGAAGGACTTTAAGATGGGCAAGGGCTGGAGCCCGGTCACCGCGAATTTCGTAAACCTCGGGGACGGTGATATCGATTGGGCCGCGGTGCGCAAAGCGCTTGCAGACGTCGGTTACACTGGCTACGCAACGACTGAGCTGGAAGCCGGCGACGAGGCGTACCTGCGCGACTTGAGCAAGCGCGTCGATAAGCTGGTATTGGGTCTTTGAGGGTGCCAGGCCACTATTCTCTCAGGATCCTGACGAGGGGGTCGCAGGGGCGGCCTCCTCGTAACGTCCCGGAATCTCATGCGAGGCCGCGCCTGAAAACGGCAAAACTAAATCGGTTTGAAGAAGCTCCTTATACTAAGTCGCATTCAACAGGGTACTAACGCGAGCGCAGAAAGCCATGTTGGGCAGCCGCTCCAGGGTAAAGGGAAAGACCCCTCACCCGGCCTCCTCCGTCGGCCCCCCTCTCCCCAAGGGAGAGGGCTGGGATTCGAGATTTCCGCCCTCTCCCGAGGGGAGAGGGTGGGCCGCGACCGGCGCTTTCACCAGCCGGCGCGGGCCGGGTGAGGGGTGATGAACAGTCACCCACCTAACGTGATGCTTCGCGTCGGCAATAGTATCTCCATGAAAGCAACTTAGTATTAACAGTGTCGTGTGAAACGTGGTCGCATTTGAGGAATCTGGCCGCTCTCTCAGCAGCGACTGACTCTCGACCGTTGCCTACCTCTGCGGTTTCAGGTAAATCACGCCCAAGGGCGGCAGGGTCAGTTCCACGTGGCAGGGCTGGTTCTGCCAGGCATAGGGGAGGGCTTGGCGGCCCGGGGCATGGGTTACGCCACTGCCGCCGAATCTCACCTCATCGGTATTCAGAATCTCGCGATAGAAGCACATCTCCGGCACACCCACCCGATAATCCGGGCGCGGCACGGGCGTGAAGTTGCACACCACGATCAGGTGGTCGCCCGGCGTTTTCCCTTTTCGCTGGAAAGCGATCACGGAATTGTCCGCATCGCGAAAATCAACCCACTCGAATCCCGCGTATTCGAAATCGATTTCGTGGAGCGCCTGCTCCGCGCGGTAAAGGTGGTTGAGTTCGGCGACCAGTTCCTGCAACTTGCGGTGGGGCTCATACTCAAGCAGGTTCCAGTCCAGGCTCTGGGCGGCATTCCATTCGTTCCACTGTCCCAGTTCTCCACCCATGAAGAGCATCTTCTTCCCCGGATGCGCGTAGAGAAAAGCGTACAGGGAGCGCAGGTTCGCAAACTGCTGCCAGTAATCGCCCGGCATTTTCGCGATCAGGGAGCGTTTGCCGTGTACCACCTCGTCGTGCGAAAGCACCAGCACAAAATTCTCGTTGAACGCGTAGAGCAACGAGAAGGTCAGGTGATTTTGCTCGTACTTGCGGAAGACCGGGTTCTTGGAGAAATAGTGCAACATGTCGTGCATCCAGCCCATATTCCACTTCAGGCTGAAGCCCAATCCGCCGACGTAGGTGGGCCGCGAAACCATCGGCCACGCGGTCGATTCCTCGGCGATGGTCAGGGTGCCAGGATGCTGCTGGTGGGTCAGTTCGTTGAAGCGCTTGAGGAAGTCGATGGCGTCCAGGTTCTCATTGCCCCCGAAGGCGTTCGGCACCCATTCCCCGGTCTTGCGCGAGTAGTCCAAATAGAGCATCGAGGCCACCGCGTCCACGCGCAGGCCGTCCACGTGATATTTCTCCAGCCAGAAAAGCGCACTCGTCCAGAGAAAGTCCCTCACCTCAGTGCGACCGTAGTTGAAGATGCGCGTGCCCCAATCCGGGTGCTCGCGCAGGCGCGGATCCTCGTGCTCGTAAAGGTGCGTGCCATCGAAGAACGCCAGCCCGTGGGCGTCAGAAGGGAAATGCGCCGGCACCCAGTCCAGGATCACGCCGATCCCACGCTGGTGCAGGTAATCAACAAAGTACATGAAATCTTCCGGTGTACCGTGGCGACTGGTGGGGGCGAAATAGCCGGTGGTCTGGTAACCCCACGATTCATCCAGCGGATGCTCCATCACCGGCAGCAGCTGCACGTGGGTGTAGCCCAGCTTCTGGACGTAGTCCGCCAGTTGTTCGGCCAGGTCGCGATAGTTCAGGACGCGATGAGTCTCTTCCAGTTCCCGGCGCCACGAACCCAGGTGGACTTCGTAAATCGCCAGCGGCGCGTCCAAGCTCTGCCGAACCGTGCGCTCCGCCATCCAGGCCTGGTCGTGCCAGGTGTAGCGGTCGATGTCGTAAACAATCGAGGCGGTCTTGGGCCGCACCTCCATGTAGAAGCCGTAAGGATCGGTCTTCAGCCCCAAGTAGTTCTTGTAGCGCCCCTTGATTTCGAACTTGTAAATCTCGCCTTCGCGCAGCCCGGGAATAAAGAGTTCCCACACACCGGTAGCGCCGCGCACGCGCATGGGGTGACGCCGGCCGTCCCAATAATTGAAGTTGCCTACCACGCTGACGCGTTGGGCATTCGGCGCCCACACTGCAAACGCCACGCCACGCACGCTGGCGATTTCCGTCAGGTGTGCACCTAGCTTCTGGTAGGCGTTGTAATGCGTACCCTCCGCCAGCAAGTGGAGATCGAAGTCGGAAAGCACCGGCGGGAACCGGTAGGGATCGTCGAACTCGTACTGGCCACCGTAGTCCGTCCGCAGGCGATAGGGGAACACGGCCTGCTCGCCGGGGAACACCGCTTCGAAAAATCCCGCCGCGTGAACTCGCTGGAGCGGCACGACGTCCCCCTCGCCTGGCCCGCGGACTACCCAGGCTTGATCCGCTCGCGGCAGGAAAGCGCGCACCACCACGGCTGGCTTGCCTTCCACCTCAACCAAATGCATCCCCAGGATGTGGAAGGGATCGGCATGCGCGGCCCGTAGGATGAGATCTATCTCCTCCGGCGAGGCCGTAGTCTTGGTCAGAAGTTTGAGCCGGGTTGCCATCTACCCATTTTACATGAGGAAAGCCGGTGTGTGCCTAGAGTTAATGCTGGTGTCATTTGGAATGGGATCCCTTTCGAGACACTGGTCATTCCCGCGAAAGCGGGAATCCAGTCCGTCGTCGGCGCGTTTCCAATGGCTTGCGGAGTAGATTCCCGCTTTCGCGGGAATGACTGCACCTGGGAGCGCCCGCGTCTCGCAGATGACACCCGCACCCCCAGAGTTAATGGGCTTCGCAGGCGGGAGGACTCAGCGCTCTTCACCCAAAGCTGGCCTGACCGAGAAGCCGAAGGAGGTCAGGGGCAGTGGCAGGTTGAGTTGAGGTGCCGGCCGACTGCCCCTGTTGCTTGCTGGTGGGCTCTAGTGTTTTCCGTGCGAACCTGAGGAGGGCGAGCTGTGGCCTCCACCACCGCCCCCCGAAGGCGCAGAGTAAGTGTGGCCGCCGCCACCACCCGAAGGCGCGGAGTAAGTGTGGCCACCGCCGCCACCGCCACCACCTCGGGGGGCGGAGTAACTGCCACCGCCACCACCTCGGGGGGCGGAGTAACTGCCACCGCCACCACCCCGGGGCGCGGAGTAAGTGCGGCCACCGCCACCGTAGTAGCCGCCCTCGCCTGGGCGCTGCCGCAGGATGGGCCGGTTCAGTTCCAGGGGCGGCCGCGACCCGCCGTAGTTCGAACCTCCCGTGCGGGGCGCAGGGGCGTTCCATGTGCCGGCGCCCGCCGGGCGGGGCGCATATTGGCTGGTCGCCCTGCCGGTTTCCAGAGGAGCCCGTGCGTGCGGAGTGAAATGCTGCCAGCCGCCTTGCTGGCTCTGGGGAGCGGCGGCCCGCTGTTCAACGTTTCGAGATGCCGCCGTTTCGCGCGGCGTGGTCTGTACAGCTCCTGTCCGCCCGCCGCTGGGGGCGGGTTGCGAAGCGAAGCGCTGCCAGCCACTCTGGTTCCCTTGCCGCGGCAGAGTTGTCTGCCGCGTGGTCGCGCTGGCCGGGGCCGGTCGCTCGGCCATCGTAGGATTCGAGCGAGTCGCAGGGTTCTCCAAACTGGCGCCCGCGCGCGGGGCGGCCGCCATCTGGCCTCCCGTCCGCAGGCTGTTCGGTCCAGGCTGGACGCCCTGGCCCGCGCCGGCCGTGGGGCCGTGCTGCACCATTTCGCGAATCTGGCCAGCTTCCGATGAGAAGCTCGGCATGTGGGTCGTAGGTCCAGTGTTCCGGCTGAAGAAATGCTCACTACCGCCCGTGGCCCGCGGCAAGGCCGCGCCATTCACAGCTTTGGTGCCCGGCTGCAGGCTGGCCCGGGTGGGAACTACGGGCAGCGTACCCCTCACCACACCTGCCCCGCGCAACATGCTTTCGTTCACCGGCTGTGAGTTACGAGCCATGCGGCCGTTCACAAAGTCCTGTGTGGAAACGGTGGTGAGCGCTCCCCGTACGCGCCCATTGCTCATGACATTCTGCAGGTTCGACCCCATGGAGAGGCGGCCCCGCGGATAGCCGAATGCCCCCCCGTGACCAGTGATATTCGTCACGTTGTTAATGTTCACCGTGTTGAAGCCACGCCCCCGTCCCCACCAGGGACTGAAGCCATCACGTGGACCGAGAGGCAACCAGCCAATCGAGCCAAAACCGAAACCGACGCCGAAGCCGACGCCAGCTCCCCAGCCCCTGCCACCAAAACCGAAGAACGAGACGTAAGCAGGGGCCCAGATGGGCCGCCGACCATAGGATCCGTTGCCCGGCCACCAGCACCACCTGTCTCCATAAGAGAACCACCGGCCGTAATGATACGGCGCCCAACCCCAGGGCTCATACGATACCCAGGTCCATCCCCAGTAGGGCTCCCACGTCCAGCGGCCGTCGCGGTAAGGAACCCAGCCGGCATCCACGGCAGGCGTCCAGCACCAATCGTAGCCCGGCACGTTCGTCCAGCTACCATGAGCATCCAGGTCGCTGGCCCCCGTGTAATAGCGGTCGGTGTGCTGCCAGGCCTGCGCTTCCTCCATCTGCTGGTCGCGCTCGTTGTTCCACTTGTCCCACTCATCCTTGGCTTCCGCCGTTTCGATGCGAAATTCCTGATTGCCAGCCCCCTGGACGTGAATGATCTGGTCTTTCTCAACCTTGGTGCTGCCCTGTGGGGTGGAAACTTCCGCTTCCCCCTGGCGCACGATCAGTTGCGTCTGGCTGGCGGAATCCACCTGAATGCGATAAACACCTTCCGCCAAGGGACGGACTGCCATATTAGGCGTATCAATCTCCACGTCCGCTTCCGTACCCTTGAAAACGCAGAAATCGACGAGCCCCGCGGACACCTGAATTTGGATCTTGGTGCGGCCCAGATCCGCGATCTTGGCTTCCGCGCGCTGGTCGAGGCGCAGCACATTGGCAAAATCCAACTGAACCTCGGCGCGCGACTGGGCTCCCGTCGCAACCTTATCACCGGCCACCACGGGAGCGTTGACGGTGGTCGCCACCCACTCGCTGGAATCACCGCGCATCGTGGAAACGTCCCCGTGAATCACACTGATGCGCCCCACGCCGGGCTGGGGTTCGTCCTCGGCCAGAACGCTGGCCGGTGCGAGCAGCCCCAGAGTGAGAATTGCGAGCGTGATCAAACAGATTCGGTTTTTCATGGCCCACCTCGCTCGAACGTACTTGGTCGAGCTTCCTACTGATTTCCGCCTTCTATAGGGCACGACCCTTGCCAAACTGAGAAATCCTTAAGGCTGTCCATCTGCTTACAGGACATTGACTTAGGGGAGGTCATTCATCTTGAGACAGAAAAATGCAGGGCTGACCCCTGCCCAAAATCAGCCGTTCGGTGGCTGATTTCGGCCAGGGGAGTGGGAGCGCGATGTTAAGAGGGGAACGGGATTTACGGCCACCTCGGGGAACCCATCTAACCCCGCGCAACCTCGACCAGGTTCTCAAACAGGAAGCAGTCTTTGCACCCCTCGCGCGACTTGGGAGGCGTTTCCGATCAGCGTTGGGCGCCGGGGGTTGCCTTTTTGACGTGATTGTCATTTACTTGGTGGTGCAGGAGAATATCGGGCGCGTTGGCCCCAGCCCTTGGCGCCCGCCACGCGTTCGCTGTAACGCGACTAGGAGAGGCTGTCATGCCGGGACTTGACCTCAGACATTACCTGGACCGTTTTCCCGAGATCTGCAAACAGAAGTTCGGGCGCACCTACGCCTTGCGCACCCTCGAGAAGAAGTTCGAGCCGCTCTGCACAGGCAACCGATGGCTGGCAGCGAAGGACGTTCTGAACATTTTCGATCCCACCGCCACGCCCTTCGGGCGCTACTGGACCAAGCCCAATGAAAAGGAGCTCGACCAGGTTCTGAAGAAGGCGCGCTTGGTGCTAGGCCCCGCCCCCACCGACCCGCGCGACCTGGTGAGGAGGGGGCTTGAAGTGCTGCACAGCATTGGGATTGTTTCACTCGTGCTGCGCTTCGTGCATCCCGACCGCTTCGGCATCTTCTCGACGCCCATCATGAACCTGCTGCAGGTTCACCGCCCGCGCACGATCGAACTCTACGTGGCCTACTGCGACGAACTGCGTGCCTGGAAAGAGCACTTCCGCCTGGATTCCGTGGCCGAGACGGAGACGGCGCTGTGGACGTACCACGAACTGGTGGCCGACGAAACTCGCCAAAGTGAAGGCGCGAACAGTCACGGCGGGTTCGACGCCGACGTCTGGATCCAGCGGCGCCGCGTGGCGCAGGTGCTGCGGCCGTTCCTGCGCAACTACGGCCCGCTGGAACTGGCGCGCATCCTCGTGGAAGAAGAACCCAAACTGGCTGGCAAGATCGCCGGGGAGGAATATGAGCGGCTGCTCCGCGTGGCGGCACGCGAACTCTGCAGCGGCATGAACCTGAATGTGCGCGGCGCGATCGAAATCCTCTTTGACCGCCTCGCCGAAGACGGTTACATCTCGGTCGAAGACAAGGCCCAGCTCGATAAGGCCTGGCGAATCCGCAACGCCGCCGTCCACGCCGGGCGCCCCCCCGACCCCGAACAGGTCGAGAACATGATCGATACCATCGAGCGCATCTGCCGCCCCTGGGAGAGGCCCTAGCCCGGATTTCTCGTCTTCCCTGCTCCGACGGCGTGGGCTTACAGGCCAGGTCTGCTTGCTGTTGAAGTTCGGGCGATTTCTTGATATCGTGATATCAGGAGGAAGGTTCAGTGGCCCAATTTGTGGTTCGCAATGTTGAGGCAGGGATCAAGCTACGGCTGCAGCGCCGCGCCAAGCGGCATGGCCGGAGCATGGAAGAAGAAGTGCGAGATATTCTGCGCGACGCCGTCAAGGAAGAAGAAACCCCGGTCCGCGGTCTGGGAACCGAAATCGCATCCTTGTTTAGGAAGGCCGGTCTGGACGCGGATATTCCTGAACTTCGCGGACATGGGATCACGCCCGCCTCCTTCCATTGATGATCATCCTCGACACCAATGTGTTTTCGGCGCTCATGCGCCGAGTACCGGACAAGCAGGTGATCGATTGGCTGGACAGCCAACCTCGGACGTCCATCTGGACTACCTCCGTAACAATCCTTGAAATCCGGTTTGGATTGCAGACGATGCCGGCGGGGAAGCGGCGCGCGGTATTGATGCAGGCCTTCGAAACCGTCCTAGCCGACAAGATCGATCGGCGGATTGCTCCCTTCGATGCAGCGGCTGCTCAACAAGCCGGCGACCTTATGGCGGCCCGTTACAAGAAAGGACGTCCCGGCGATCTAAGAGACATGATGATCGCAGGCATCGTGCTTGCCTGTCAGGCTACGCTCGCCACCCGCAATACATCGCACTTTGAAGATCTTTCCGTTCCCGTCATCAACCCCTGGGCCAGTGCGTAGGGCCGACATCTAGAGACACTTCTTCCGGCAGTCTCCGAACCAGGGCGGACCTGATGGCTACGAGTCAAATCGAGGGAATATCAACCCTTCGGTTCTTTGTTGACTGTGGTGGATCAGGGGGCAAGTCAGCGGGAACAAAGGTGGAGTAGCCCTGCGGTTGTTTTACATATTGGCCAGAACGCATAATAAGAGCCCGCTCCCAAGCGGCTTATTCAGGCAAAGTGGAATAAGGGGCTTATCTTGCCGCTGCTATTTCACTTTCGGGCCATTTTCTAAAACAAGCGGGAAATTCAGCCGTGGCGTCCTAGGTATGTCGGAACATCGATCCGGACATCCGAACCCGGTCCTGGGTCAATTTGACGGCGCCATGCCGCCATTTGGCGATGCAACCTCGCCGCTGCGCCGGCAAGGACACCGGCGCCCGCTGTTTACTGCTTTCTGCCTACTGCCTACTTTTCTTCCTCATCCGCCACGCCGAGTTTCGACAGCCGATACCGCAGGGCGTTGCGCGAGAGGCCAAGCAGTCGCGCCGCTTGGCTTTTGTTGCCGCCCGCGCGGCGCAGGGCTTCGCGGATGATTTCGTCTTCGAACTGTTCGAGCGTCATGCCTTCGGGCGGGAAAGGAGCCGAGCCGCCTGAGGCAGCCGCAGCGGGGGCCGAAGTTGAGATGTCCAGCCGGATATCCGCCGTGTCGATCACCGTGCCAGTGGAAAGCGCCACGGCGCGCTCGATGATGTTTTCGAGTTCACGCACGTTGCCGGGCCAGTGGAAGTCCGCCAGGAGCTGGAGCGCAGCGGAGGTGATACCGGTAAGGGGCTTGTCGGACTCGCGGGCAAAGCGGGCTATGAAGTAATCCACAAGATATGGAATCTCTTCTTTTCGTTCGCGCAGAGGCGGAATACTGATCGGCACAACATTCAATCGGTAGTAGAGGTCTTGGCGAAATGTCCCCTGCTCGAGAGCTGCGCGCAGATCCTGGTTGGTTGCGGCGATTACGCGCACATCCACCTTGAGGGTCTTCGTACCGCCCAGCCGATCGAACTGGCGGTCCTGCAGCACGTGCAGCAGCTTGACCTGGATCGAACCCGGCACATCACCGATCTCGTCGAGAAAGATCGTGCCCTTGTCGGCCAGTTCAAATCTCCCGGGCTTGGAGGTGTTGGCGCCCGTGAAGGCGCCCTTTTCATAGCCGAACAGTTCGCTTTCCAGGAGGTTTTCCGGAATCGCCGTGCAATTGATTTTGATAAACGGCCCCGCCGCGCGCCGCGAGTGCTCGTGGATGGCGCGCGCGATCAGGTCCTTCCCCACGCCGCTCTCGCCGCCCAGCAGCACGGTGGAATGGGTTGGCGCCACGCGCTCGACCGTGGCCAGCACCTCCTGCATCTTCGGGCTGCGCGCCACGATGTTTCGAAACTGGTAACGCTCGCCCAGCGCCTCGCGTAACGAGCGGTTTTCCTCGCGCAGGCGATGAAAGTCCAACTCCTTCCGGAGGATGAGCTTCATCTCCTCCAGCGCGAAAGGTTTCAGCAGGTAATCACTGGCGCCGGCCTTCATGGCCTCCACCGCCGTCTCGACCGTGCCGTACGCGGTCATTACCACCACCGGAATCGTGGCGTTGGTCCGCTTCACGGCCTGCAGCAATTCCAGACCATTCATGCCCGGCAGTTTCAGGTCAGTGACGACCAGGTCGATCTTCTCCTGTCGCAAGGTGTTGAGACCGGCTTCGGCATCCGCGGCGGTGTAGACGGTGAAGCCGTCCTCGGAGAGGTTCAGCTCCAGCAGGCGCCGCATCTTGGCTTCGTCTTCAATAATCAGGAGGGTGGGCATCGGGTCCCCCGTAAATGGCCGATGTTCGAGTCCGGCATTTGATTATCGGTTGGGGTAGCAGGTCCCGCAAGGAAAACTTCGATTGCAGTAGTCGAGAGTCAACACGGCAAAGGCGGGAGGGCCACAAGGGTTCGCCCCTGCCCGATCTACTTTCCCGCCGGAGGAAGGCGGTCCTTTTCCGTCTTGATGCGAATCAAGCTGTAGGGCCGTTGTTTGAGGGTGTCGGATAGTTCTTTGAGATTCTGGCTGGTGACGCGGAGGTTTTCCAGGGTTTCCTCCAGGTTACCGCGGTTCCCATCCAGTGTATCGTCCAGGTTAGTAATAAGCCTTTGCGCATCGGCAAGGGAGGTCTCGAGGCGCAGGAGCGTGTTGTGAAGCTCCTGGCGGTTTTCGACCACCACGGCGTCCAGATGTTCAGCCAGTTTGTTCGTCTTGCCCACGGTGGCGTTCAGGTTGTCGATCGTGGGCGTGAGCTTGCCGCTGGCGGTTTCGAGATTGGAGAGCGTCTTGTTAACATGCGGCCGTCCGTCCTTCAGCATCCCGTCGGCGTTGGCCAGCAGGGAGTTGAAATGCTCACGGTTCTCCTGGCCAACAACTTCGTTCACGTTTTTGATCAACTGGTTAATGTTGTCAGAAAGGACGAGGATGCGGTCGTCCAGGTCATTGACGAGTTCATTGGCATTTACAGTAATATTGTTTACGTTGCTAAATACGTCGGGCAACTGGATGATTTCGACCGAAGGGATGTCGCTGCCCGCGGGAAGCAGCGCTGCCTCGCGCGTGCCTGGGGATACTTCCAGGTAGTTTTCGCCCAAGAACCCCAGCGATGAGATGCGGGCCTTGGAATTGATCCGGATGGGTGTGTCAGCCTTTACCTCAAGGGTGACACGGATGCGGGTCAAATCCTGTGGGTCGATCCGGGCCGCCTGAATCGTTCCCACCTTGAGGCCGCCAAAGCGGACGTAGCTGCCGGGTTCAAGGCCGCCCGCGAATTTGAAGTGGGTGGTGTACTCGGCCTTCTTCTGACGAAACAAGTTCACGCCACCCACGAAGACCAGCGCCGCGAGAAGCAGGGCCGCCCCCACCACCACCACGACTCCAACCTTAATCTCCTCGTTGCCACGCGCCATAATTCCTACCTCGCGATGGATGAATTGGAAGGCGCCCCGCGCAGGTAAATCCAAGCCCACACCCGTCAGGAAACACGGCTCTGCCGGGAAGTTCTCCCCGCGCCCCTAGTTCTGCGTGAGCGTGCGCAGGTAAGTCTGCGCGTCCATCTGGTCGCCCTCGGGGATCCGGTTCATAAACTGCAGCACGCGCGGGTGCTGGCTCTGGCGGATCTCCTCGGGCGTTCCGGTGGCAATCACCCGGCCTTGGTCCATTACCGTGATGCGGTCGGCAATCACGAAGGCGCTGGCGAGCTCGTGGGTGACCACGACGATCGTCATCTTGAACGCGACCTTCAATTTCAGGATAAGCGAATCGATTCCCGCTGCGGTGATGGGGTCAAGCCCCGCCGACGGCTCGTCGAACAGCAGGATTTCCGGGTCCATGGCCAATGCCCGCGCCAGCCCCGCGCGCTTCTTCATGCCGCCGCTCAACTGCGAAGGCATATAGTTCTCAAACCCGCTCAGCCCCACCAAATCCAGCTTGATGCGCGTCATGATGCGAATGGTGGAGTCTTCCAGTTGCGTGAGCTCGTGCAACGGCAAAGCCACGTTCTCCTCAATAGTCATGGAGTTGAAGAGGGCCGCGCTCTGGAACAACATGCCGATCTTGCGCCGCAGCAGGTTGAAACGTTCCTCCTGCAAGTAGCAGATGTCCTGGTCCTTGATGAAGATGTGGCCGGAACTGGGAAGCTCCAAACGCATGATGTGGCGCAGCAGCGTGCTCTTTCCCGTTCCGCTCCCCCCCAGGATGACCATCGTTTCGCCCGCAGGAATGTCCAGACTAACGTGGTTCAAGATGCGCCGCTCACCATAGTGGGTGACCAGGTCCACCACACGAATCATCGGACCCTCGAATTCGTTTGCCATGCTCAGCCCGTGTAGTAGAAGATCGCCGTGAAAATTACGTCCGCAAAGATAATCAGGAAAATAGAGACCACGACGGACGAAGTCGTGGCCTTGCCTACGCCCTCGGCGCCACCCTGAACCGAGAAGCCCTCATAGCAGCCCACCTTTGCGATGATCAGCCCGAACACCAGGCTCTTCACGAGGCCCGTGGAAATATCATGCATCGCCAACGAGTCGCGCGTCGCCGCCAGAAACATCCGAAAGGTCTGATCCAACTGCAGGACCTCGAAGATGCCGCCGCCCAGGATACCCGCGAGATCGGAGATCAGCGTGAGGCAAGGCAGCATCACCAGCATGGCAAGATACTTGGGGACTACCAGATAGCGCACGCTGTTGAGCCCCATGGCCTCGAGCGCATCGATTTCCTCGGAAACCTTCATCGTGCCGAGTTCGGCGGCAAACGCCGAGCCGGATCGCCCAGCAATGACGATGGCCGTGATGAGCGGTCCCAGCTCGCGCGTCATGGAAACACCCACCAGTGCGGTGACGAAATAAGAAGCTCCGAACTTCTGGAGCTGGTAGGCGCCCTGCAAGGCCAGTACGATGCCGATGAACAACGAGATGAGTGAGACGATCGGGATGGAATTCACGCCCGCCAGCACCATCTGGTGGATGGCGCTTTCCCATTTTAACTTCCTCCCGCGGAACGGCGCAACGAAGGTCCAGTAGGCAGCCTTCGCACTGAGGTCGTACAGGCCGCTCAGGTAGCGAAGCACATCGAGCGTATTGCGTCCAAGGAAGGCCAGAACGCCGGTCATTTCTCGCCGTGATCAGATCTGGGATGGGGCCCGCTCAGATGCCGCCGAAGGGTTGAACCGAACCAATCTTCTCCAGGGCCTCTGTCTCGTTCTCAAAAATCGTGAAGACCTTGTGGAGTCGCGCCAACTCCAGCACCGAGCGCGCATTGGGCCGCAACCCAAACAAGCCGAAGCGTGTCTTGGTCTGTCGGGAGAGCTGCAGCCCCTCAACCAGGGTGGCGATGCCGGAACTGTCGATGTACGCCACCCCGGACATATTAACGAGAACGCTGGGACCGCCCGGTTGAATCTCCGCCAGCAAGGCTTCGCGCAAACGCGGCGAAGAGTACAGATCGACGTCGCCCGAGCTATCCAGAATCGAGATCTTATCCAGATTTCGAACTTGAACCTTCATCGCAGGGGGGAACCTTTCGTGATAGATACTTGACCAACTTCAGGCGATTACCATTCTTGAACTCCGGGTCGTAGCTGCACTCGTCCACAAAACTCGCGATAAATAGTGTGCCCAGGCCGCCCGGCCGGAGCTCTTCCAGGGGCCGAGGTCGGATCAGATTCTCGCAAACCTTGGGACCCCAATCTTCCAGGATGAACTCAAGGCGATCCTGATACCCGCGAACTTCCAGGGCCAGCAGGTCGTCGGGCCGGCCGCCATAAGTGTGCCGGATGATATTGGCAGCGGCCTCATCGATGGCCATGGCTAAGCGCTCCGCGTCAGTGTCGGGGAACCCGGCTTCCTGGGCACGAAATCTTACCACACTGCGCAGAATACTCAGCAGCCGGGGCTCGCTGCCGATGGCAATTCTCATAGGTGGGCAACTCCCGATCTCTGGGGAGTCCAGGTGATCGCCAGCACGGTGAGGTCGTCCTCCGGAGGCGCAGCAGTCAGCCGTCCGATCTCCTCAAAGATCGCCTCCACCAGCGGGCCGGCACCCGACTCCACCCGGCCGAAAATCTCCACGAGCTTGTCCATTTTGAAAACCGCACGGTTGTTGCACAACGACTCCACCACTCCGTCCGTCACCAGTAGCAGGGTGTCGCCCGGCGCGAGCTGCAGGGTGCGATCGACCAGGAGCGGGCGCCTCTCGATGCCGAGGGGCAGTCCCTCGTCGCCGGAAAGAATCTCCACGTCATGAGTCGCCCCACGACGTCGCAGCATCGGGAGATGGCCGCCCGTAGCATAGCAGAGTTCCCCTGATTGTGCGTCCACCACCAGGTAGGTCAAGGTCACAAACATACCGCGCGTGGAGCGCGTCAGGAGCTGCTGATTGAGCCGCTCCAGCGCTTCGCGAGGGCTGGCGGCTCGCGCCGCCGCCGCGCGAAAGTCGCTGATCAAGCGGGCCAAGTAAAGGGCCGCGGCAATGCCCCGTCCGGCCACGTCGCCAATCACAATGCCTTGGCGACGGTCCGTGAGCTCCAGGAAATCGTAGAAATCCCCTCCTACAACCTGGGCCGGAACGGTGCGTGCGCACGTGCACAACCCCGGCGAGGATGGAAAAACTACGGGTTGGAAACTGCGCTGGATTTCCGCCGCCAAGCTCAATTCCTGCTCCATTCTCTGCCTTTCCAGCAGCCCCTTCTGCAGACGGTCGCGCTCTTTTCGAGCGGCAGAGAGCCGCTCCACCATCCGGTTAAACGAGCGGGCGAGTTCGCCGACCTCATCGCGGCTGCGGATGTTGAGGTGGACATTGAGATTTCCTGCGGCAATTTCCGCAGTGCTTTCGGCCATAAGCTTCAACGGTCGAGTGATACGCCGAGCCAGAAGAATACTCAAGAAAACCGCCACCGAGGCAGCAGCGAATCCCGATAGCAGGGTGGATTTCAACCGCTCCCGCGCCTCCAGTTGCAGGTCGGAGGCACGCCAGTCCGCCCCCAACACCGCCACCACGTGCCCCTGGCGGTCGCGGAGCGGGTGAAACGCGGAGAGCCACTGCCCATCCGCATCCTCGTAAACCTCCGTGCTGATGGGAGCACCGCGGTCCAGGCATTCCCGCACGCCGGCGGAAACAGCCGAAGCCGGGGCGGCGCCGGTCATGACCCCGCGCCCCAGCAGGAAGCGCGGGACGCCGTCAGGCCCATACCTCAGCACATAAACGCGCGCCACCGCCGGATTGTCAATCGACAACGATTCGAGAACCTGAACGACGGCCGTGGCATAGGCAGGGCTTTGCCCACGGGACAGCCCTTCTGCCTTCTCACCGGCGATGAGCAGTGCGCCGCTGCTCACGATCTGGGCGAGTTCGTGGCGCATCGTCGTGGCGAGAATGCGTCGCTCTTTGCGATATTGCAGCATCCCCGCCAGGAGCACGGCGAAGAGGGCAAGCAGGATGTTGGCCGTCGCGATCTTCCAGACCAGCGATGGGCGGGCCACCGACATAGACTCGATGGTACAGGCGTACCTCGGCAAAATCAATCCTGCCGTCCGAGGTGACGCGTGCCAACGCATTCCAGAGGGGATAGGGAGGGGCTTCTCAGGGAATCTTCTACGCCGGGGTTGCCCTCAACAAGCGAACCCAAATGCCGTGAAGAGAAACACTCGCCCAGGGTTTCTGCGCCCTGTCGGTGACCCTCGCACACCGCGAGGATGAAATCGCCGCACCGGCGCGAAGTCAAACCTGGTCCTGAGTCCTGTAATCGCAGGCCTCCCGGCAGTCAGCACAGTAGTACTGACCGTCCTCGGTAAGCCGAAGCGCGTAGTCGGAATGGCACAAGGCGCAATACCTGATGATGCACGCGCAACGGTCCTCGGGTTGGTCGCAGACGAGGCAGCGAAATTGCCTATAGGCCATAAAGCCAAAGCCTCACTCTCGGGAGATCAATTCCTCGAGATCTATTCTGCTACTTGATGAGAACAATATCAAACCCTGACCATACGGGCCGGAGGCCGGTAGTGGGTCAGTTTGCTGTAGCGGCGCTCTATGAGCGCCGGAATCTATTGAATCAAAACCCGGCGGTCATAGACCGCCGCTACAAAAAACCAAAGTGACTCACTACCCTGATCCCTCTGCCTTGACCGGTTCGCGGAGACTATGCTAGGTTGACTGCATTGACCTTGTAGCACGTCATGCGCGGGGAGAATCAGCTTGATCGCTGCGGCAGGAGTAGCGCTGAAGCGCACGGCCCTGAATGCTGTCCATCGGGCAGCCGGCGCCAGGATGGTGGATTTCTGCGGCTGGGACATGCCGGTCGAGTATTCCGGCATCACCCGTGAACACCTTGCGGTGCGCACGGCTGCCGGGATCTTCGACGTGAGCCATATGGGGGAAATTGAGGTCCGCGGCCCCCAGGCTCTCGCGCTCCTCCAGCACGTCACATCCAACGACGTGTCCGGCTTGCAAAATTATCAGGCCCAATACAGCGCGCTGATGCTGCCCAACGGAAGCGCCATCGACGATTGCGTGGTCCATCGGTTCACTCCGGAACATTACTTGCTGTGCGTGAATGCCGCCAACACGGAAAAGGATTTCGAGTGGATCGTTCGGAACAATTCCTTCGGGGCCGGCGTGCGCAACGTTTCCCCCCTTTACGCCCAGCTTGCATTGCAGGGCCCGCGGGCGGTGGAGGTTCTTGAAAAAGTCGCGGAGCCCCCTCCGGCGGATTTGCAGTATTACCGGTTCCGCCCCGCACGTTGTTGCGGCGTGGAGGGGATTCTGGCCCGCACGGGCTACACGGGCGAAGACGGGTTCGAGTTCTATTTCACACCTGAGCAGTCGGCGCGGGTGTGGAGCACTCTGCTGGAAGCGGGTCGAGCCGAGGGCCTGATTCCGGCAGGCCTGGGCGCGCGCAACACGCTGCGGCTGGAAGCGGGGTTTGCACTCTATGGGCACGAACTTGACGAGCAGACCACGCTTCTGGAAGCCAACCTCGGCTGGATCGTGAAACCTGCGAAAGGTAATTTCCTGGGCCGGGACGTTCTCCTCCGGCAGCGCGAGCAGGGAGTAGCGAAGCGGCTCATCGGGTTTGAAATGACTGACCGGGCGATCGCGCGTGATGGGTACGCCGTTTGGGTTGAGGGGAAGGTGGCCGGCAAAGTCACCAGCGGCTCGCCCGCACCCTTTCTCAAGAAGAATATTGGTTTGGCCTACGTGCCCCCTTCCTGCGCAGAGGTGGGGCGGGAAATTCACATCGAAATCCGCGGGAAACTCGCTCCCGCGCGAATTGTCGCGCTACCATTTTATAAGCGTCGAAAGTCGGATGAGGTAACCTGACACGAGCTTCCTCCATCCTGCCGTCAACCCCCGAATGGCCCCGATGGCCGCGCGGCGGGGACGGCCTAAACATAAGGGAGAAGAGTTCCGTATGTACCCTCCAGAATTCCTTTACACCAAAGACCACGAGTGGATCCAGGTGGACGAGTCCATAGGAACCATCGGCATCACTGACTACGCCCAGAAGGAACTGGGCGACGTCGTCTTCGTGGAACTCCCCAAGCCGGGCGACCACGTAACGGCGTCGGAGTCTTTCGGGAATGTCGAATCGGTCAAGTCGGTTTCCGAAATCTTCTCCCCGGTGACGGGCGAGGTAACTGCCGTCAACAGCAAGCTGCAGAACAACCCGGAACTGCTGAACGCCGATCCCCACGGCGACGCCTGGTTGGTCCGGATTCGGCTCGCCGATCGCGGTGAGATCGACAAGCTCATGACCGCAGATGAATACGAGGCGTACATTCAGCAGGAAAAGGCCCATTGATGCGCTACTTGCCGATTTCACCGGCTAACCGGCAAGTCATGCTCCGGGCCACGGGATATGCCTCTATTGACGAACTCTTCGCACAGGTCCCCGCGGAGTTGAAGCTGCGCGGAAACCTGGACCTTCCCGGGCCGCTCTCGGAGGTGGAAATCCTGGAGTTCTTTCGCCAAGCGGCCACTGAGAGCAGCCGTGAGTACGTGTCCCTACTGGGAGCAGGAGCCTATTCGCACTATCGCCCGGTGGTCGTCGATGCCCTGCTCTCCCGCAGCGAGTTCTTCACCGCCTACACACCTTACCAGGCTGAAATCGCTCAGGGAACCCTGCAGGCGATGTTTGAGTTCCAGACATTGATGACACAGCTCACCGGCCAGGAAGTGAGCAACGCATCACTCTACGACGGCTCGACTGCCACCACGGAAGCCGTCCTGATGGCCCTGCGCGTCACGCACCGCCACCGCGTCGTCCTGGCGCAAGCACTGCACCCGGAATATCGGCAGGTCCTGCGGACCTTCGTACGGCACCAGGACCTGAAGCTTGAGGAAGTCCCTTACGCTGCCTCCGGCCGGATCGACATGGCCCGGCTCGAATCCGCCGTGGACGACCAGACTGCTGCGGTGGTGATCCAGTCACCAAACTTCTTCGGGACTTTGGAACGCGTCTCGGAGATCGCCCCCCTCGCCCACCGCCAGGGTGCGCTGCTGCTTGTTGCCATCGCGGAGCCGCTCTCCTTGGCGATCGTCAAGCCTCCCAGCGACGCCGATATTGTCTGCGGTGAGGCCCAATCCTTTGGTGTGCCTGTGTCCTTCGGCGGACCCTACGTGGGTTTCCTGGCGACGAAGGAAAAGTTCCTTCGTCAGGTTCCGGGCCGACTGATCGGCCAGACCGTTGACACCGGAGGCCGGCGCGGCTTCGTGCTGACTCTCGCCACGCGCGAACAGCACATCCGGCGCGAGAAAGCCACTTCGAATATCTGCACGAATCAATCGCTCTGCGCGCTCGCAGCGACCATTTACCTCTGCCTGCTGGGCAAGACGGGATTGAAGTTGCTCGCCGAGCAAAATCTGGCGAAGGCTCATTACGCTGCCACCGAACTGGGCGGAATCCCGGGATTCGTGGCGCCTTTCAGCGGCGCGCACTTCAATGAATTTGTCATCCAGGTTCCGGGCGATGCCGAAAGCCTGCTGGGGAAGATGCAGCAGGAGAAAATCATCGGGGGCCTGCCGCTGGGAAAGTTCTATCCAGAACTCAAGAATCATCTATTGATGTGCTTCACAGAAATGGTAAGCAAGGCTGCAATTGACCGCATGGTGGAGGTGTGTCGCCGATTTGCGGCCAGTCCCCAGCTTGCCGCTCCGGCCAGGAAGATCGACCCCGTGCCGGCAAGCCGCGAGTCGAGGTAAGAGCACCACATCGCCGCCGGAGCGCAGGCGTGCGGCCAGCGGCGGGATGAGCTGATTATGGAGAATCGCATTCGCGAAGCTCGACCCCACGTCACCCGCAACGAAGCGCTGATCTTCGAGCAGAGTTCTGCGGGTAAAGTGGGCGCTGAACTCCCCCCCTTGGATGTTCCGCCTGTTTCGCCCGCCACCCTGCTGGGCGCGGATGTCGTGCGTGCGGAAATTGACGGCTTCCCTGAGGTTTCCGAACTTGAAGTCGTCCGCCACTTCACACGCCTTTCCACGTGGAACTACGGCGTGGACACAGGGCTTTTTCCGCTGGGCTCCTGCACGATGAAATACAATCCGCGCATCAACGAGGTGGTGGCGCGGCTGGAAGGTCTGGCCACCGACCATCCCTATGCTCCGGAGGATGTGGTGCAAGGTTGTTTGCGGGTTCTCGACGAAACCGCGCGCTGCCTCCAGGAAATCACCGGCATGGATGCCGTTTCGCTCGAGCCCGCCGCCGGCGCCCAGGGCGAATTGACCGGCATCCTGATGATCCGCGCCTGCCTCGCCGAGCGCGGTAATCCCCGCAAGTACATCCTGATTCCCGATTCCGCGCATGGCACGAACCCGGCCAGCGTGGCCATTTCCGGCTACGCGATCCGCAACCTCAAGTCGAATGAGCGCGGTTGCATTGACGTTGTTGACCTCGTCGGCGCCATGGACGCAGACGTGGCGGGATTGATGCTGACCAATCCCAACACGCTGGGGATTTTCGAATCGGAAATCGGCAGAATTTCCGAGATTGTGCATGCCCGAGGTGGCCTCGTCTACATGGACGGCGCCAACATGAATGCGCTCGTAGGCGTCGCGCGCCCCGCCGATTTCGGCGTTGACGTCATGCATCTGAACCTGCACAAGACCTTTTCCACGCCCCACGGCGGGGGCGGCCCGGGCTCGGGCCCGGTGGCCGTGAAGAAAATTCTGGAGCCCTACCTCCCTTCTCCCGTCGTGGAGAAGTCGCCGGAAGGAAGATTCCGACTGAACTACGACCGCCCCAGGAGCATCGGACGCGTCCATGCCTTTTATGGGAATTTCGGGATGGTAGTTCGAGCCCTCGCGTACATCCTGGCGAAGGGACCGGAAGGATTGCGGCAGACTACCGAAGACGCTGTGCTGAACGCGAACTATGTGCGGAGCCGGCTGCGCGGGTCCTTCGACCTCCCCTACGACCAGCCGTGCATGCACGAATGCGTTTTCTCGGATCGGCGCCAAGCCGCGCAGGGCGTCCGCACGGGCGATCTCGCCAAGCGCCTGATCGATTACGGATTCCATCCTTACACGACGGCATTTCCTCATCTTGTTGCGGGCGCGCTGATGATCGAGCCCACCGAGAGCGCCAGCAAGGAAGAGTTGGACGCCTTCATCGACGCGCTCCAGGCGATTGCCATGGAGGTCGAGGAAGATCCGGAATTCGTCCTGAAGGCGCCCTACACGACGCGGGTCACCCGCCTCGATGAAGTCGCCGCCGCCCGCAAGCCGGTGCTCCGCTGGAAGCCGCAACCCTAGGGTTCTCCGCAAAAGCCGCGCGCCCGGCTCTGCCGGTCCAAGACTGCATAAGTTCCGCTTGACACACGCTACCTCTGGACGTAGAAAATCGAGGTTCACTTTCGCTAATGGCTTCGCCGGGAGACCACCCATGTCGTCATCGCCTCGTCGGGATTTTCTGAAGCAATCTGTTGCCATGCTGGCTCTAGGAGGAACTCTACCCATGTCAGGTATGTCGCAACCGGAAAAATCCTCAACAGAATTTGCCGCTTATCAGGCCCGACGCCGCAAGGAATTGTGGAACCTGTTGGGCGACCTGCCTTGGGACCACCAGCCCGGCCCGGTGAAAGTCCTGAAGACAGAAAAACACGACGGCTACACCCTCGAGCGCTTGCTCCTTGACCTCAATGGAGTCGAGCCGGTTCCGGCGCTGCTGCTGGTCCCGGACAAACGCGCCGCGCGAGCCCCGGGCCTGCTCTACATCCACTGGCATGGAGGGATGTACGACCTGGGCAAGGAACAACTCCTGGTGGGTGCTGACGCCCAACCGGCCTATGCGCCTGTCTGCGCGGAGAAGGGGCTGGTGACTCTGGCCATCGACAGTTGGTGTTTCGGCGAGCGGAAACACGATGATAACGGCAGTAGGGGCGAGGCGGACACCTTCAAGTACATGCTCTGGAAAGGCCAAGTCCTGTGGGGAATGATGATGTTCGATGAGTTCCGCGCGCTCGATTATCTGGCCACCCGGCCGGAGGTTGACCCGAACCGCCTGGGCGTTCTGGGAATGTCCATGGGAGCAACCAAGGCGTGGTGGCTCGCGGCGCTCGACCCGCGCGTGCGGGCTTGCATGGATGTCTGCTGCCTCACCGACTTCCAAGAGCTCATCAAGATCCACAACCTGAGCGGGCACGGCATCTACTATTACGTGCCCTCCTTGCTCAAGCATTTCCAGTCGGAGCAAATCAATGAGCTGATCGTGCCTCGCGCGCGGCTGAGCGTGAACGGCCGCCTGGATGACCTGACTCCTCCCGCCGGCGTGGAACGAATACGCGACTACCTGCTGCCGCTCTACCAAAAATACGGAGAGTCTGAGGTTTGCCACATCGAACTCTTCGATTGCCCCCACACGGAACTCCCCGCCATGCGCAAGCTCATCCTGGCATGGATGGACAAGTACCTGGTGGAACCCGCAACCACCTAGTCAGGATCGTTCAGGAGGGGAGACGGGGGGAGAGTAACCAGAAGCAGGTGGTTAAGAGGGCCTTTCTTCATACTGTTTTGTACTTGCAAATGATCACGATAAATATCAACCATATTTGAATATCCGCGCCCGCCGCGCTGCGCTACCGGCTCACTGTCTCCCGGAGATCCTTCAGCCCTCTCCGCGGGGAGAGGGTGGCGAGCGTAGCGAGCCGGGTGAGGGGGCGTGCTGTTCGCCACGGGCCACTCACCCTCATCCATCGAGTCGAACCTACCGATAACCGATGTGGGGAAGTGTGTCACGGCCGGGGGATCGGTAAGAGTCTGGTCAGTTGCCCTCCCGCAGTCGAAGGTTCACGAGCCCAAAGAATGGATGCTTTGTCCCTGTCATTATCCCCAGCCTTTTCATCAACATAATGGCCTCGAGTTGACCTCGCATGTGCAAGTTGTGTATTTTCTTAAAGATATTGGCCTACCGTGGGTTTGAGGCGTTTCTTCGTGATTTCGGAGCCCTAAACTCAAGCTATCTCGTGCATTTTCAACAACATATTTGCATAATCGATAAACCGTTTGTTTTCATAAATATAATGGCCATGACACATTTTGTCGTTTCATGCCCTTGGTTTTCAATGACATCTTGGGAGCAACCTTCATTTTTAACATCTTTTTGCCAGGTTTCCCGGTGTGATCCCGCTTAGCCCGTCCGCAAGCCGCGGCGTTCGTCGAGACTCTCCACCTGCCGCGACCGGCCGCTGGTGTTCAGAAAGGATCGGCAGGCCCAGGGCGCCCTGCGAGCAAGCTGGCCGCATACGTTGCTTCCGGGCTCCCGGATTCCGCGAGATGTCCCGCGCCGTCCCGTCTGCCCGACCCGCCCGTAATTGCTTGAGTGGAGAACCGGAATGAGGTGTGGCGTTCATACCTCAATATTATAGCGACCCACCCCAGGGTATTGTCAATGGGGGTACGTTACTTTGTGCCTACCGGTAGTCAAGAAATTTTGACATCCGGCAGAATCTCACCATTCCAGGGTGTAAGCTGAAGCTGTGCCGCAAGCTATCGGGAATTTTGGCGGGATATTGCGCAAGGCTCGCGGTTCACCCCGCCGCGGCGGGCGGCTCTTCCACCGCGACGCGTTCTGTGCGGCGCTCTTGAGCCCTGATGAGGGCAAGCCATCCCAGCCCAGTCTATCGGCCTGGCTTAAGAGAATCCATCCATCTCAACACGTGAGCCCTGAAGGGGCGATAGAGTAGCTCCCCCTTTCAGGGCTTGCGTCTCCGACCACTCCTCGATCCCCAGGGCGTTGCCCTGGGCTGAGGCAGGTCGCCCCTTTGGGGCTTGGGCGTGGAAACGTGGGTGGCGCATACATCGCGCCTCTGGCGATGTGGGGGGGGGGGTGCGAGCGCAGCTTGACAATAATGGCCTCGGCCTCTCGCGCCGTTCAGGAGCCAGCGGCTTTGAGCGTTCCTGTCCCTCTGCCCAGTTCCGGCTGGGTGTTCACTGATCGCATACATGCCAGAAAGCGGCACGTATGCGCCACCCGCGGGGGACGGGACAGCCGGCGAGGCCCCCGGGATTGTGGCTCCAAGCCCCGCAGACATGGCACAAGACACCGTGTATGCGTCAATCGCGGAGGTGCGTACTTGCTTGCTCGCGCAAGATTGAAAATGATAAGGTTCCTCCACCCGCAGAAGCCGTCATGAGAAAAGGCACGCCGGTACCTAACAGGGACGTTACAAGCTCTTCACGGCACTAAAGTGCCTTTTCCACCGGCATAGTGTGCCGCTCCCACGGCACATTCGGGCCATTGACGGGTTTTCGCCGCAGGGGGATCATAGTCATGGGTGATCTCAGGCTTGTCGCAAGCCTGCGCACCTTTTTGCCGGAGAGGTTGATATGTTGAACCGCAAGTTTGTTTTGTTAATGAGCATGGCTGTCGTGTTGGTGGGGCTGATCGTAGTTCCAGCTTTTGCGGGCCACATCGGCCACGACCCAGACACTCTGAAGATGGTCTGCACGGGATCTACGGCTTGTTCCAGCGGTAGTACCAGCTTGGTCACCCTCAGCGGGAATCCCACGTTCGACCTTCTCGAGACGCAAGGGCATGCCAAGACCGGAGATATGTTCCTAGCGGTTTTGGTTCCCAACGGCACCGCCAGCTTTAGTGTGGCGGGAGGTAGCTTGGAAGAAAGCCCGACTTTCAGCACAGGATTTCTTACAGATGCACTAAACGAGGGGTGGGGCAATGGCTACCAGTTTAGCTCGATCGCCAGCGCCAGCGCACAGGTTGGCGTGACAGCCACCTGGTTTACGGCCTACGAGTATGACCTCGGCTCCGTTGTCTGCCCTGGGAACAGCGGCACCTGTGCGGCTCTTTCTCTTGGCCCCCTTCCGAAGGGGACGGTCATTCTTGCCTGGCAGGAGGCAACGGACGGTAATACATACAAGACCCCGCTCAGTGAGAGCCTCACTAGCGGTGGCGTCGTTCCTGAGCCTGGCGCCATGCTTCTCATGGGGACGTTCCTTCTAGGCGCTTACGGGACGCTCCGGCGCAAGTTCAAGGTGTAGACGAAATCAACACGGCCACAACCCCCCCGGATTGGGCCACGACAACAGGATAAACCTTGGACGGGGTCCGTGATAACCACGGACCCCGCGCATGCCTGGAAGCAGCCCGGGGAGCGGTTGAAGCAAGCGTAGCGCAGCCCCCCGTCTTCGGGGTCTGCGGTTCTTCCTCAGATTCGCGCTTTCGAATCCAAAGGCAAATTCACCCGTGGGTGGCGCATACATCGCGCCTCTGGCGATGTGTGCGATGCAAAATGTGGGAGTGCCAGCACAGCATGACAATAATGGCCTCGGCCTCTCGCGCCCTTTAAGAGCCAACGGCTTTGACCGTTCCTGTTACTGGACCCGGTTCGGGTTGGGTATTCACTGATCGCATACATGCCAGAAAGCGGCACGTATGCGCCACCCGCGGCGGGATGACCAGTCAAGCTGCTGACCCCAAAGGCGGGGGTCAGCGCTACGCCTGCTGGCGAAGGCGACAGCCAGTTTATCCCCACCAGATATAGGGGTTAGATCGTTCCCGCACCCCGTGATCTTGTGGTTTTCCCTTTACAAGGCCAACCGAGTGTGCTAATTATTCATCGAACTTGTCGGGGGGGCCTCGCGTCAGCCTTTTTGAAAGCGCCGGAAGGAAGGATCGAGTTGAGGCGGCCGGTCAGGGAGCACGCTTGACTGCTGGAACGGGCAAGCGACTAGAGCGCCCACACCAACCGCATCAACGACCCTTTGCGCGAGCCCACGAAGCCTCTGGCTTCCGGGTCGAGAAAACTCCAGGACCTTGCGTCTTGCGCAGCTCGGGCAGGGAGGGCGGAATTTGTATAAGCTAAAGAAACTCGAACTGCTCGGCTTCAAGTCCTTCGCGGACCGCACGCGGCTGGCGTTCGCCGATGGCACTGCGGCGGTGGTCGGACCGAATGGTTGTGGGAAGTCCAATCTTTCGGACGCCATCACCTGGGTGCTGGGCGAACAGAGCGCGCGACTGCTGCGCGGCGAGCGCATGGCCGACGTGATCTTCAACGGCAGCGGCACGCGCCCCCCCACGGGCATGGCGGAAGTCAGCCTGACGCTCACCGACCCGGAATATAGCCACGCGGGGCTGCCGGAAGAAGCGGAGTCCACCCAGGAAAGTGAACCCGCCGCCGGGGAACCCGCAGGTTTCGAGCCGGAAACTCCGGGAAACGGAAACGGTCATGGGAACGGCGACGGGAGCGGAAACGGCAATGGCACGGGCGCCAAGCCGAGTAAATTTCACCATCGTTCCGGCGAAATCACCGTCACCCGTCAACTTTTCCGCTCCGGCGAGAGCGAATACCTGATCAATGGCGACATCTGCCGCTTGCGCGATATTCAAGATCTGTTCATGGGTACCGGACTAGGCCCCGAATCCTACGCCATCATTGAGCAAGGACGCATTGGGCAGATCCTCAGTTCCAAACCCTCCGACCGCCGTCTGATCCTGGAAGAAGCCGCCGGCGTGTCGAAATTCAAAACACGCAAGCGCCTGGCCGAGGCCAAGCTGGAGTCGTCGCGGCAGAACCTGGCGCGCATCGCCGACATCCTGGAAGAAGTCTCGAAGCAGGTGAACTCACTGAAGCGCCAGGCTTCGAAGGCGCGCCGTTACCGGGAACTGCACGAGGAACTGCGCGGCAGGTTGAAGACTGTCCTGACTTCCCGCCTGAAAGCGCTCGAGGCTGAAGTCGAGCGGCTGCGCGCGGAACATGCCCAAGTGCAGGAAACCTGCCTGGCTGCGGCTCAGGAACTGGAGGCGCTGGAACACGAGCAGAAATCCGCCACCCAGCGGCATGAGGAACTGGAGAACCAGCTCACCTATTGCCGGGAGCGGCTGGCGCAGGGTGACCTGGAGCACGAACGGCGGCTCTCTCGCCTGGAGCAGGTAAAACAGCAAGCTACGACCTTGGAGGTGCGCGGCAAGGAAGCGACGGGCGAGGGTGCGGAACTCCAGACCCAGCTCGAGTCTCTCGCGCAGCAAACCACCGAACGCACCAGGCTGGCAGAACAACTGCAGCAGGAGTGGACGACAGCGAAAGACACCCTGGCACAGGTTTTGATGCGCCAGGAGGATCTGAACTTCCAGCTCAGCGTCGCCGAGCAGGATGTCGATTCCTGCCGCCAATCCCTGCTCGCTGCCGTCAGCGAGGCGGCGGAGCTGCGCAATCAGCTCGTGCAGGCGGAAGAGGCGGGACTGGCGATCGAGCGTCAGGCAGCTCGCACCCAGGCGGACAAGTCCCGCGTCGAGGCCGAGCATGGCCGGCTTGCCGCGGAGCTCGAGGCCTACATCTCCGACCATCAGCGTGATACGACTGCGCTTGCCGCACTGGCGCAATCCGTTTCGCAAACCACCCAGGCGCTCGATCAGGCGCGGAGCAAGGAAACTTCCCTGCGCGCAGAAGTCGAAGCCCTGCGGCGGGAGTATTCCGGCAGCAGAGCCCGCAAAGAAGCGCTGGAGGAATCCCTGGCGCGCCACGCTTACAGCACCGAGAGTGTGCGGCGCCTGCTTTCCGGTGAAATCCCGGCGAACGGGCATCAGTTCCGGCCCCTGGGGCTGCTCGCGGATTTCGTGGAGGTCTCGCAGGGTTACGAAGAGGTCGTGGAGGAATTCCTGAAGCAGGAACTCGAGTGTGTGGTCGTCGAGCAACATGCGCAGGCGCGCTCCGGAATCGCTTTGCTGCGGAGCGAAGGTGCGGGTCGCTCGACCTTTTTTGTAACGCAAATGCCCGCGCCTGGGCACGCCAACGCCAACAGCGACTCAGCGGTCCGGAACGAACGGGGTGTCGTGGCTCCTGTCCGGGAAATGGTGCGCTTCGAGTCCAAGTTGGGATTGAACGGCGATCTCGCTCTGCCGGTCCTGGCGAATGCCTACCTGGTGGAGGATGATGCCACCGCCGAGCGCCTAGCGGGCGCCTATCCGGATTGTCACTTCCTGACGGCGAACGGGGCGCACTATCACCATCGCCTGGTTTCCGGCGGCAGAGGATCGAACGCCGGGCCCCTGGCCTTGCGCCGGGACTTTCGTGAACTGGAGCGCCGGACGGCGGAACTGGAAGCACAGATCATGGCCAGCGAGACCGCGCTGGCGGAAGCCGAAGAGCGGGGGAAGCGCCTGGACGCGGAGCTGAAGAGCTTGGCGAGCAACCAACGCGAGGCGGAGAAGAAAGCTGTCGTCGCCGACGAGAAGCTTCGCCAGACGCGCGAGGCCTGCGATCGCGCGCGCCAGCAGCTCGAGGCGCTGCTTTCGGAAACTGCGCTGCTCGAACACGAACGCGCCGGCGTTGAGGAACGGCAGGCGAACCTGCACGCGAAACTGGAAGCCGCTCGACAGGCGAAGGCTCAACGCGAAGAGGCGATTACGCAGGCCACGCAGCGGGCGCGGGAGTTGCGCGCGGAATTGGACCGGCTCGCGCAGGGAATCGCCGATGCGCAGTCCGCAGCTCGGGCCTTGGAGGAGAGGACCCGCGCGGTGGAATCGGAAGCTGCCCGTCTCCTGGCCGCAGGGGAGGATCTCCGGAACCGCACGGCGCGCCTGGCCCAGCAGGTCGAAACCTGGCGGCAGGAGCGCGAGCGCTTGGTCGAGGAGAGCGAAGCCAACCGGCTCCGCCTGGACGAACTGCAGCTCGAATTGGAAGCCGCACGCAGCGAACTGCACACCTTGGAAGCGGAATCCCGCGAGGGCAAAGTCCAGCGCGACACTCTCGGCCCCCGCGTGGACGCGGCGCGCGCGGAACTCGAGGTGCGGCGCGAAAAGCGGTCCGCGGCGGAAGTGGCGCTGGCGCGCGCGGAATCCGATTACGCCCATCACTCGCAGCAATGCCGCGACGAATTGAACGCCGACCCCGCCACCCTCCTCGCGGATTTGGCGCCGGAAGCGGTTTTGGCAGGGGAGGCGCTGCAACTCGCGGAAGAAGAACTGCGGCAACTTAAGACGCGCATTGAGAATCTGGGCCCGGTCAACATGATGGCCCTGGAGGAACTGCAGGACGCCGAAGAACGGCTGACCTTCCTCGACACCCAGCGCCAGGACCTGCTCTCGTCCATCGATGACACGGCGCAGGCGATCCGCGAGATTGATCAAGTCTCTCGCCAGCAGTTTATGGAAGCATTCAAAGCCATCAATGCGTACTTCGCGGAATCGTTCCGGGTGCTGTTCGGCGGCGGGATCGGCGAGATGCGACTGGCGGATGAAAACGATGCCGACAGCGGCATCGATATCGTCGCGCAACCGCCCGGGAAGCGTCTGCAAAATGTGCTGCTCCTCTCGGGCGGCGAGAAAGCCATGGCCGCCCTGGCCCTGCTGATCGCCATCTTCCGTTACACTCCCAGCCCCTTCTGCGTCCTCGACGAAGTGGATGCGCCGCTCGACGAGTCGAACATCGATCGTTTCACTCACATGATCCAGCAGATGAGCCGCCATACGCAGTTCATCCTCATCACCCACAACAAACGCACCATGGAAATCGCCCAGGTGATGTACGGGGTCACGATGGAAGAGCCGGGCGTTTCCAAGCTCGTCTCCGTGCGCTTTGACGCGTTCGCCCGCGAACCCGTCGCTGTGCCCGCCTGATCGCCGGTCGAGGCGCCCGCCGCTCCCTGCACTGATTTGCAGCAAGCCGGCTCGACCGCACGGCCGCCAACTGTTGACAGCTCCAGATGTTGTGCGGCCCGACGACTCTCACCCCGCAATTAGTGGCGGGCACGCAAACCTGGCCGGCGCTTTTTCCGTTGACAACCCCTTGAGTTGTTCTAGAATGTCGCTTGCCCTAAACCAACACCCATGCAACCTACGAAACACCCAGCTCTTCTCGAAACGCATTTGCCGGGAATCAAACTCTTTTCGCGCGGCAAAGTCCGGGACATCTATGAGTTGGGCGACAAACTGCTGGTGGTTGCCACCGACCGCCTCTCCGCCTTCGACGTCGTGATGCACGAGGGTATTCCTGACAAGGGCCGCGTGCTCAGCCAGCTTTCGTGTTTCTGGTTCGATTTCATGCGGGGCTCGATTCCGCACCATTTCCTTACCGCTTGTGTGGCTGACTACCCTCCCGAGCTGCGGGCCTTCGCGGACCAACTCGAAGGCCGATCGATGCTCGTGGAAAAGGCCCAGCCCTTCCCGATCGAATGTGTGGTGCGTGGATACCTGGCGGGTTCGGGGTTGAAAGAATATCGGGATTCGGGCAGCGTGTGTGGCATCAAACTTCCCGAAGGATTGCGCGAGGCCTCGCGCCTTGAAAACCCCATTTTTACGCCGGCGACGAAGGCGCAGACTGGTCACGACGAGAACATCACGTGGGAGGAAACAGTCTCGCGAATCGGCAGTGGGGCCGCCGAAAAACTGCGCGAATTGAGCCTGGGCCTCTACTGCAAAGCGAGGGAATACGCCGAGGGGCGGGGCATCCTGATTGCCGATACCAAGTTCGAGTGGGGAGTGCAGGGCGACCGAATCATCTTGATCGACGAGGCGCTCACGCCCGACTCGTCACGATTCTGGCCGCAACAGGGTTACGCACCTGGGAAACCCCAGCCTTCCTTCGACAAACAATTTGTGCGTGACTACCTGGAGTCACTCCGCTGGAATAAACAACCTCCCCCACCTCCCCTTCCTCCCGAAGTGGTGGAGAAAACCAGTGAGAAGTACCGGGAGGCCTATCGCTTGCTTACCGGACATTCCCTCAACTGAGGTAAGTCCGCCGCAGTGTGCAAACGCCTCATGGCTACGTGGAACTGGCTGGATTGGATTCTCGCTGCGATTGTTGTGGCTTCCGTTGTGGCGGCCATGATGAAGGGATTTGTCCAGGAACTGATCTCCCTGGCGTCGGTCGTGGTCGGGCTGGTCGTGGCTGCGATCGGGTATCCCCGCGCCGCGCTCTGGTTTGATGATTTGACCAAGTCGCATGAAATCGCCTTGGGCCTGGGATTCCTGGTTCTGTTCCTCGGAACGCTGGTCGTGGGCGCGCTGGTCGGAGTGCTGGCGCGCAAGCTGATCAAGACCGCTGGTATCCAGTGGTTCGATCGCTTCCTGGGAGGAATCTTTGGCTTGGTGCGCGGCGTCCTGGTGGACGCCATCCTGCTTATGGTCCTGGTGGCCTTCGCCATCAAGCCGGATTCCGTGCGACAGTCCTCTCTCGCGCCTTATGTGACCACCGGGACGCGCGCCATCGTGTTCGTTATGCCGGGAAACCTGAAAGCGCAATTTCAACTGGGTTTCCAGAAAATCCGAGAAGCACTCATTCAGAACAACAAACGAGCACCACAAAATTGATTAGCGAGCAACTGGAATTCTGCCTCACCGGAGTGCTGCCGTGAAAGACCAACTTGAATCCCTGGTTAACCAGATGATTGACCGCAATATTCTCTACACCGACGCGGTTTCGGAATTTGAGAAGCGTTTCATCAAGCGGATGCTGGAGAAGAACAACGGCAATCATTCCAAGACCGCCATGGCCCTGGGGATCCATCGCAATACACTGAGCCGGAAGGTGGAAGACCTGGATCTTGACCACCGGCCGAAGCGCCGCCGGCGCACCTCCCGCTGACCGCCCGTTCGTCTTGTCAGGAAACCTGAAAAAACCACCGAGAAATGCGCATCGGCGCCGCCCAGCCTTGCCGGAAGGGCCCCTCGCGTTTTTCGTGGAAGTCGCAGGGGACGGACTCCCCAGGTACTCCCTCAGCCCGTAGACACTTTTGGTATACTAACAGTTACTAATAGCTTGTATTAGATTCCCCGTGATAAGGTTATTCGCTTTGGGAACAGCGGCGGAAAGGTCCAGGCGAGGCCACCGGGTCTTTCGCGCGCCCCGCCTGTTCAGGAAGGAAAACTTAAAGCCTGGAGCCTTGCATTGCCCGGTCAGTTGGTCGTCGTCTTATGGGCTGGCCGGTGCGTCGTCGGTGTCGTCTTCGGCTTCGGTTTAGGTTTAGCTGCTGGTGCGTCTGGGAGGTCCGTCGTGACCTCCCCCACCAAGGTCAAGATCATACTAGGCGTGGCCGTGAAAGAGTCCGCCGTTCCTTTAAACCTGAGGAAGTCACCCTTTTGCAGGTTCTTGACGTTGGGTTGCGTGGAGTCCTTCAGTTCGATGTCGTAAACCCCCTCCACTGACTTGGACTGATCGAGGATATCGATCCGGACGAGATAGGTGTTCGGATCAGTGCCTTTCTCCACGCTATCCACGGCGCCGCCCAGTTCCACCGCCTGGCCCTTGAGGGCATCCCAGGTCTTCTGTGCCTTTTCCCCGCCCAGTTTCAAGGGGAAGGTCATGGTGTTGAAAGCGTCCTTATTCGGATCCCCCGTGGGCTTGGGAACCTCCATGGGCGCTACCTTGAACCCATCGGGAGGATTCACCGCGCCAGCCGCCTGAGCGACGGTATCGGCAAGCCCCTGATCGTTGCCGTGGTAATTCACGTAGGCGCGCTTCAGGAACTTATCAATCTCATCCCCGGCGGGGTTCGTGGAAGCCTTGGCCAGCGCCACGGCGCGGGCAATGTACCACAGCGCATGGTCGTAGTCAGGCGGAGTGGAATACATGTACGCCAACCCCAGCCGGTAGAACGTGTAAACGTCGCTGGGATTGTCGTCCACTGCCGCTTTGAAAGCGGTGACCGCGTTCGCGTAATCCTTGTGCTGCAGGGCCACGAACCCGACACAATTGTTAAACACCGATCGAACATCTTTCACTCCCTGCTGGAATTGTTCGTCGGTTGCACCGGCCGGTTTCTGAAGTTTTTGCAGAACTTCCAACCCATGGTGGGCGTCGCTGTCCGCCCGAGAGAGTTTGGATGTGGCGTCGGGTTCATCAGCTTTGTAAAGAAACGGGAACGTAAAACTCAAGAAGCGAAGGGCCGGGAGGTTGTCGGGATCGGCCTGCAGAACCTTCTGCCCAACGTTGACGGCCTTGGCCACGTCATTCGACTGGGCATATGCGCCCATCTGCCGTAACAGAACGTCTGCTTTAACGATTGAATTGGGGTACTTCTGCAGGAACGCGTCAGCTAGCGGGATAAGCTTAGCTGGTGTCTTCTCGTTAGCGAGCGCCGTGTAAGCGTCGTATTCGTCGCGGCCGCTCCATTGGGGCTTGGCTTGCGCCGCCTGGGGAGGCGCTTGCATATGACGCACGGGGACCAGTTCGACGGACCGGGCAGCGCGGCCCGCAACCTCGGCTGCCGCGGCGCCGGCCGAGAGACTGACCAGCAAGATCAAAATCCAGAGCGCAGTCGTTTTCTTCATTGCTCAGCTACCTCGATATTGGGATTGTGGTTCGCACGTGACCTGGGCACACCTACCGTCCATCTCGCCAAGGACCCGGCAGGGCCCCCGCGCACACTCCACTCACTGGATATCTTCCAATCCTTCGGATGACGCATTCCAAATATCAAGTCTTGAAGGACTTTTCAAGTAAAATCTCACGGAGCGGGTTTCCCTGCCCCTGGGGGCCTCTTCCCCCCGCTTGGATGCGAAAGCCGCCGCGGGCGGCTACGGCCCAACTTCCTTACCGCACCTGTGCAGAGGCCACCTTTCATTTCGCTGCCGAATCTTCTCATCATAGCACGTGTCGCCCGGGTAGTCGTGCCTGCAACTTGCGATCTCCCTTGCGAGCGGGCGCCTGACCACTTTACAATCACCGCAGGATGGCGGACCCTTCTCCTTGCGAGCATCTCCAGCAGCGCGCCGGGCAGGCTGCGGCGGCCTCCTCGCGCGCGGTGATCGAGAGCTTTTTCAAGGAAACTGCAAAGGAGCTTCTGATCGCCCTGGCGCGCAATCCCCATCTGCAGGAGCGTGACCTGCTGCGCCTGCTCGAGCGTGGGGACCTGCCGCACGAGGTCGTCCGCGAGCTCGCCAACCACCCGGAGGCCCAGCACAACTACACCGTCCGGTTTGCCTTGGCGCGGCATCCCAAGACCCCGCGTTTGGTTTCCCTGCCCATCCTCAAGTTCCTCTACCTGTTCGACCTGGTGCGGCTCACGCAGACCCCCGCCGTCCCCGCCGACCTCAAGATCATCGCCGAGGAAACCATCCTCAAGAAGCTCGAGGGCGTGCCGCGCGGGGAGAAGATCTCCCTGGCCCGGCGCGGCACCGGTCGCCTCGCCGCCAGCCTTCTCGTCAGCCCGGACCCGGAACTGACTCGCGCCGCCCTCGAGAACCCCTATCTGACCGAAGGCCACTTGCTCAAGGTTCTCGCCCGCGAGAACCTCCCGCCCGTCGTTGTGGAACGGCTCGCGGAGAACGAGCGCTGGTCGCTTCGCTATCACGTGCGCCTCGCCCTCATCCGCAATCCGCTTACACCCTTGGCGCGCGTGTTGGCCTTCCTGCCCGAGATGGCGGTTGCCGACCTGCGCGAAATCTGCCTTGATCATCGCATGCCCGACCCGGTGCGGAAATACGTGCAAGCCCATTGCGCCGCCCGCCTCAACAAGCAACGCCAAATCCTGCCGCGCGGGTGAACCGCTGGACCCTGCCGGCCCCCCCGCGAGTTTTGTGACGCGCGCCTTGCCTTCCGTCTTCTGCCTGGCGTCTCCGGCTTTCCCCAGCTTGCTACCAATTCCCGCGGAAGGGCGCTAAGATAAGCGCGCGCTGCGGGCAGTTGGGAAGCCCCCGGGGGGAGGGATCTTTCGTCGCCCCTACTACCGAGTGAGGTGGTGGCTTGACGCTGGCGATTCCCGCCCTGGCAACGACACCATGCGAGGCTGTCTGCGGGCTCGACCCGCCCCTCTGAAGGAGGAGCCATGTCCCTTAAACGGCTGGCGAAGTTTTTCGCCGGACCCTCGCCGCACTTGAGTCGCGAAGACGCCCTGAAGGTTTTCAAACGGGATCATTTCAAATGCTATTACTGTGGCCTGGACGGGCTGCACAAGTACGAGAATTGGCTGATCCTGACTATCGATCATGTTCATCCGCACGCCAAAGGCGGCGCACGGAGCATGAACAACCTGGTGACCGCGTGCCAGCCATGCAATCTCATCAAGGGGAAACGGTTATACAAATCCCTTCAGGAAGCGAAGGAGTACGTCCTCACCAAGCGTGAGGAGTGGCGGCAGGTCTTCCTGGAACAGGTCAAGGCAGCGTAGCGCACCGATCCCATGCGTCAGCGCCGGAGAGCCGGGAAGAACTCTCCGTTGCCGGCGCGGATCGCGGGAAGACAAGCACAGGCAGCTTCTCGCGGTGCTGCCCGGTGAGCAATGAGGCCGCGTAACTCCTCATGCCGTGTGACGCGGGGACGATTTCTTCCGCAGAGATGAGAAATTGAACGCCGCCGGCCATTCGCCTCCGCCCCCCCGTTTTGTGCCTGTGCGCCCTCCCGGCATGGGCGGGCTGTCTCCCATCGAATCGCTCTCCTCCGCCTGGGAGGAGACGCTGCGCTTGCTTTTTCGTCCTTTCCACGGCCGACTCTGGATCAGGCTGAGCGTAGTGTGCCTATTCTTGGGTGGCGGCGCGTCCACGGCCGCCTTCCAGTGGGGCTTCAGCACCCTGCCGGTTGACATTCACCCCGCGCAAATCCTTCTGCGCGCGCGCCTCATCCTCGGGCAGCATCTCAGCCTCATCGTTCTGGCCGTTGTCCTCAGCCTGGGACTGGCGCTCTCACTCCTCTACGTGCGCTGTGTGCTGCGCTTCGTGCTGGTGGAGGCAATCCTCAAGCGTGACTTGGCGCTGCGGCGGGCCTGGAAGAATCTTCGGCCGTTCGGCCGCGCCTACTTTTTCTGGTTGCTGGGGGTGTTAAGCACATTGCTAGTGATGACTTCCGCAGTCGCGGTGGGGATGTTTCCCTACCTCAGTTCCGCCCGTGCCGCAGAGCACCCCTCGTGGTTTGCCTCGCTGCTGCTGGTGACCGTCTTGGCGGCGGTCATCCTGGTGGGCTTGCTGGTGGCGGTGGCCATCGCCCTGACCGACGACCTGGTAGTGCCGCTGATCTACGCGGAGCGAATTTCCCTGCCCAGGGCGTGGGGAAAAGTGTGGAGGGTCGCCCGCCGCGACCCGGGCACGTTTCTTTTCTACGTCGTGTTGAGGTTCGCGGTGTCGATGGTCATCAGCGTCGGGGTGCTGTTCTTTCTTTTCCCGGTCCTGATGGGCGTGTCCTCCGGGGCCATCATCGCCGCCGCCCTCGTCATTCTGGCGCTGCGCCTGGTGGGACTCGCCTGGGCCTGGAGCCCGACGACGATTATTCTGGGCGCCGTTGCCGTGGGCCTCCTGACCGGTTTGCTGTTCGTTCTGCTGAGCGTGGTGGGAATGCCCGGCCAGGTCTTTCTGCAGGACTATGGTTTGCGCTTCATCGCCTCGCGCGCACCGGCACTCGAGGCTCTCCGCCGCGCCTCTGCAGCCGGTCAACGGGGGCGGTAAATTCCTCAACCCCTTTTTTCCATCAGCGCCGCGGGGAAACTTTCGGGCCTCTGCCGAAGGGGGGGCGCCCCACGTCCGCCGCAGAGGGGTTCTGCTTTGATTGCCGGGGAATGGTAGAATTCTCAGCATGGTGCGCCGAGGGACACTCTCTTCGCTTTGCGCTCTGGTACTGTGGGTGGGCGGCTGTCCCAGGCGGCAGGGCCCGGCGCGAGTCGTGTACGTTCCAACCCCAACCCCGCCAGCCGCGGCAACGGCGCCCACCACTTCCCCCCGGGTTCTAGTGATCGAAGAGCCTGCGCCACTGGAAGCGCAGCCGGCCAGCCCGCCCGCGGCCGAGACCTCCGAGCAGAAGCCACCACCCAAACACAAACCTCCGGTGCGAACGGAAACGACTACCCCATCGGACGAAACTGCCACCCCGGAAACTTCCTTGCCGCCGGCGGAGGTCCCCGCCCTCGAGCCGCGCGCCAGCGCTGCGCAGGAAAGCGCCCTGCGCCTGCAGATTCAGCGCTTGCAGGAAGATGTCCGCCAGCGCCTGGGCCGGCTGAACGAGGCCCGGCTCTCCGCTAACGAGCACAAGACCCTGGAGGATGCGCGCACTTTCCTGGCGCAGTCCACGCGCGCCCTGGAGAGCGGAGACTTGCAGCGTGGATTCAACCTGGCACGCAAAGCTTCCCTGCTGGTCACTTCGCTGGAGTGAGTTACCGCTCTTCCCCGCCGCGCGAAACCGTTGACAGCCCTTTCCGCCCTCAGGCGCTGGCTGCCGGACCGCTGGGGAGACGCCCGGATGGCCCGGCATTGGGGGTTTAAGTACCCGATACTTCGCCGTGTTGATATTGATGGGCCCAAAGGACGGTGATCTTTGCCGCTGAAACGTGCACGGCGCGGAGGAAGTCAGGGGGAAAGTCCGGACGGACCGACCGGTTTCATCCCACGTTGCGCAGGGCTTCCGCGATGCTCATGCGGGAAACGCGCAAGGCGGGAAGGGCCGCGCTGAAAATGCCCACGCCGGCCGCGACGGCTATCCCCAGGCCCACCGTCGTATAGGTCACACCAAAGTCCGCGAGCAAACCGCTCTGATTCATAATGAACCCCACACCGACGTAAAAACCCAACCCGGCGCCCGTGCTGACCAGCGCGCCTAATGCGGTGATCAGGAAGCGGACAACCTTCATCCCCCCGTGCAAGGCGAACGAGCCGGCGAAAAGCATCCAGGTGCCGTAGCCCCCCAGGAGGCCCGCTCCCAGCGCATAGATAAGTTCGAAAATCCGGCCCTTCGTGGAGGTGATCTGGATGAAGGCGTAGGTGGTTTTCGCTCCCAGCGCGCCCACCATGCCACCCAAGAGCGCGATGGTCACGGCCTCGCCCACCAGCAGAAGCAGGATGGCATTGCGGCGAAAGCCCAGAGTCTTCAGCACGGCCACCTCGCCCGCGCGTTCGCGAATCGACATGGCCATCGTGTTGCCCGCCACCAACAAAATGGTGAACACCACCGCGAGCGAAATAGCGTTGAGCAGGGCTTTGACATTACCCAGCATGGAAACAAAACTCAGATTGAAAGCCTTCTCGGTCTCGGTCTTAGTCTCTGCGTCGGTATTGTGAAAAGTACGGTCGATCGCCTCCATGAGTTTGGGCACGTCTTCCGCCGACGCGGCTTTTACCGCCAAGCTGCCCACCCGGCCGGGTCGACCCAGGGCCTCGTCCATATACTCCCAGTGAAAAAACAGAGCGCGTTCCGCCGAGGCATCGGAAGGATCGGTGTAAACTCCCCGGATGATGAGCTCAGGGTCAAAGGAATAAATCGTGCCGTTTAGGGTAATACGCTGGCCGATTGTCCAGCCGTACTGCTCCATCAGCTTGCGGCCCACCAGAACGGCGCTGCGCTCGCTTTTCCAGGCGGCCAACTGGTCGGGAGGAACCCGATAGTCGTCGTAGACCTCTTCAAAATGGTCCGTCGTGGTGGCGAAGTTCGCGAAGAAGTTCTGCGGGTCTTTGTAAACCCCTCCGAACCAGGTGACGCCCAGCACGTATTTCGCGCCCGGCATGGAGCGCACGGTTTGGAGGTACTTGATCGGAAGAACTTCAGTCAGGGAGGTGGCGCGATGCACTACCAGGCGCAGATTCGAGGTGTCAGACCCTTGCCCGAGCGACGCGAGCCTGTCGAGAATCGCCCGCAAACTACTCACCAGGAAAATGGACACGGTAATGCTCAGGACCGTCAAGACGGTCCGGCGCGGATTGCGCGTGGCATTCGTCCAGATGAGACGGGCCAATTTCATCACGGTTCTCCTTGCTTCCGCACGAATGAGAGAAAACCAAAAGCCAAATGGGGCGCCCTGCAAGAGAGAAATTCTAGCATAAAGGCCGCCCTAAGGAACCTGGCCGTGCATTCGCGCCTACACGGGTGGCAGGCCGGTACTACGCTACCAGTGCAGAGACCCACAGCTCAGGGGTCGTCCCAATCTCCCGTGGGACCGCAGTCAAGCGGGAGAACGGAGGGTACGCAGGCCGGCAGCGCCCGCCCGTTCTGTGGATCCGCGAATTCCCATGTGGGTGCCGCGGGCCCGCCAGTCAGGCGCGCGCTGCTACGTGGATGCTCACTTCGCTATGTTTTTGCCGAAGTTGAAACACGGGCCGATCGAGAACCGGGTCGTGAAGCGGCCATCTTTCAGGAGATCGTCGAACAGATGGTCGTAAACGAGATCGGCCTGCACACGCAACCCGACGTGCCTGGAGAAGAGGAAATCGACCCCGCCGCCGAATCCGTAGAACGGAGTGTGGTCCCGCTTTTTCCCGGAGGGCGCCAATTGCGCGACGACAGCGGTGGCGATCGGATCACCGGGATGCGGAGTTGCGAGCTCCTGTATAACTCCGATAGAAGGTCGAATGAAAAGCGCCACTTTCGAGAAGTGACGGTACACCAACTGCGGCCCGCCCGCAAAGGTTTGGGTCCTGGAATGAGACGGCACGGATAAGGCATATCCGGGAGGGAGCAGCCCCGCCAGTTCCTGCTGCAATGCGGTCGTCAGCAGGTTCGGGGTCAGCGTTAAATCACCTGTCGAGATGCTGTAGTCGAAGCCCAGCGACAACCAAGTTTTCGGTCTGACACCGAACTGCGAGTGAAAACCGTTCTCAAAGAGACTGACATGAGGACTATCAAGAAAGGTATATCCGGTAAACAGGTCGAAGCGCGTGACATATTTCTGCTGGCCATAAACCGGCGAGGACACGAGCAGCAGGACAAGGATGAACATCACAAGATTTGTGCGCATCGTGTTCGTTCCTGCATGTCTGGCCTGGGTTGGATAGGGCATGATTCTCTCCTGTGGATCGGTTCTTCAGCTTCCCGACTTGCGTCCAAGTGCCAAAGGGAAGGAAAGGTTCCCGTTAGATTTGACTATGTTTCCTCTATAGGGTTGGGACTTACAGGGCTTGCGCGTCCATTTCTCGGAGGGATTCGCCGAAGAAATGCAAAACAGTCTGGAGTGGCGGCCATTCAGTCGGGCACCTTCATCAAGATCACGCGCCGGGCTGGCGCTGCTAACCAGGGGTGCGAACCCGTTCCCGTTTTTTCGCCTAACCCATATCATTGAATCGGCAGGGAAGCAACGACCTGGTGTCGTGTCACGGAAATTCATTGAATAACCCGGCTCGTCAGGGAAGGGCTTCTGCCCCGCCATTCGAACGTTGGCGAAGGTTTTTCGGGGCCTTTAGAGCCTGTGTGACAACTGGTCGGCAGGTCTTGTAGCGCCGCTCTGCGAGCGGCGA
This sequence comes from uncultured Acidobacteriota bacterium, assembly GCA_963722555.1. Lineage (GTDB taxonomy): Bacteria > Acidobacteriota > Terriglobia > UBA7540 > UBA7540 > Bog-366. Next base: position 1,159,235 of record CAVRNQ010000007.1, on the reverse strand, counting down.
AATGGTTGAAGAAGCAAGGCCGCCGGTCATAGACCGGCGCTACAGCAGAGGGTATCACACAGACTCTAAAGCCCCGCCCGTCCAATTCCGTGGTGAGAAATCCAGGTTAAAGGCCGAGTCTATCCGACTCTGTCAGTGGGCGGCCGGGGGCGCTTGGTGGGGCCGACTCTTCTTGATCAAGAACATGAGAGGAATCAACGATAAGAACGTGAGCCCCATCAGCCAGAAACTATCGACGAAGGCCAGCATCGCCGCGTGTCGCTGCAGGAGCCCGTAGGCCATGCCCTGTGCCTGGGCCAGAGCATCAGTGGGGCTGGATCCCGCCGCGAACAGAAGCTGCCGGGCGCCATTCACCATGCCCTGGTACGGCGCATCGAGGGGAGTCATGTGGCTGACGAGCATGTTCTGATGGAACTGGCTGCGGCGCGCCAGCACGGTCATCACATTTGCGATACCGCAACTTCCCCCGATGTTCCGCGCCAGATTGATGATGCCCGTGGCGTTGTTGAATTTTTCTCTGGGGATGAAGTAAAACGCCAAGACGTTGATGGGTACAAAAAGGAAAGCCATGCCCGCGGACTGATAAATTCTCGCCATCATGGCGGTACGAAAATCGATTTCCAGATTAAACGTCGCCATGTGGAACAGCGAAAGGGCCACAACCATGACGCCACACATCACCAGCCAGCGCGCCTCGATTCGAGTCAACAGTTTGCCCACGACGGGCAGCATGATCACCACCACGATTCCTCCCGGGGAAAGCACCAATCCGCTCAGCAGCGCCGTGTATCCGAGCAGGGTTTGAAGGAAGATGGGAAGCAGCGCCGTGCTGCCGTAAAGGACAAACCCCAGCACGAACATGGTCACGGTGGCGAGCAGGAAATTCCGGTCCTTCAGCAGCCGAAAGTCAACGATGGGATCCTGGCGGTTGAGTTCCCACAGGAGGGCCGCGACCAAGCCGACCACCGCCACAATCGCGCACCACACGATGAAGTGCGACTCGAACCAGTCTTCGCGCTGTCCCTTGTCCAAAACGACCTGCAGGAATCCCAAGCCCACGCTCAGCAATCCCACCCCGATGAAGTCGATGTGAGTTCCATCTTTCCATCCTTTGCGAGCCAGGAAGGGTGGGTCAAAAATCAGGAAGTAGGTAAGAATGAGCGAAACAACGCCTACCGGGACATTGATGAGGAAGATCCAGCGCCAACTGTAACTGTCGGTCAGCCAGCCGCCCAGGGTGGGGCCGATAATGGGCGCCATCACCACACCCATGCCGAAGATGGCCATCGCCATGCCCTGCTTCTCTTTCGGGAAACTCTCCATCAGGATTGCCTGGGAGATGGGCTGCAAGGCTCCGCCGCCCGCGCCCTGCAGGATGCGGAAAAAAACCAGCAAGCCAAGACTGGGGGCGAGCCCGCAAAGCATGGAGCTGATCGTAAAGATGACCACACAGGTCATGTAGAACCGTTTGCGGCCGAAGAGCGTCGAGAACCACCCCGTGAGGGGCAACACGATGGCGTTCGAAACCAGATAAGAGGTCAGAACCCAGGTGCTTTCGTTAACGCCTGCCGAAAGATTACCGGCAATGTGCGGCAACGCGACATTGGCCACGCTGGTATCGAGCACTTCCATGAAGACGGCCAGCATCACCGTGGCGGCAACCAGCCAGGGGTGGGTTTCACCATTTTGTCGAGCGCTCGCGATCAGTTGCTTCATAACCAGATCAAGTATCCAACTGGTTTCTTCTCAGCCTCCGCTTGCCTCGCGGGCTGGCCGAGGTCCCCCCAGCTGGCGCACGTCGGAGGGCTGTGAGGATGGTGGAAACTACCGCTTCTTCCCCCAGACTCGAGGAAGCCATCAAGTGATACAGGTGGCGATTCGCCCAATCCTGGCCGAAGTGGTCACGGACGTACGCGGCCCGGAGCTCCTCCTGGGCGCCCAATTTCTTTTGCGCCTCTGCCTTGCTCACATGGGGGTCGCGGTTCCGTAAGCGCTCTAGCCTTTCGTTGCGGGGCGCGTAGATGAGCACGTGGAAGACGTCCTCCCGCGGCTGTAGAATACATTGGCTCCCCCGCCCCACAATCACGCAGTCGCCGATCTCTGCGGCCTCTTCAATGATCCGCCGGGTAAGCTGGGCCACCACTTCGGCGTCGAACCGGTTGGGCAAAGGGCCCGCCATGAAACCTCTCAGTCCGGGCCCCCGCCAGAGCGCGTCGGCCAGCCGGTTGAACCAGGGGTCGAGACGCTCGTCGTACTTTTCTGCCGCCTGCGGCTCGACCGCGGCCGTCTGGGAGATTTTCTCCACCAAGCAGCGGTCGAGCAGCTTCCACCCCAGGCGGCCGGCCAACAACTGGGCGATCCGGCCGCCGCCGCTTCCGTACTCTCTTGCCACGGTTACGACGCGGAACATGGCTCCATCCTCACTTCGTGAAGATCGTCACATCAACGTTCATGCCAGGACGCAGAATAGCTTTGTCGGCCGGAACCGGATCCAGCAGAATCTTAACGGGAATCCGTTGCACGATTTTCACGTAGTTTCCCGTGGCGTTTTCAGGCGGCAGCAGGCTCAGGCGCGCGCCCGTCGCGCCAGCAACGGAGTCCACGGTGCCGGCAAACGTCTGGCCGTACATATCGACGTCAATCTCGGCCTTCTGGCCGGGGCGCACCTTGGCAAGCTGGGTTTCCTTGAAGTTGGCAGTAACCCAAATATCGTGCAGGGGAATCAGGGCGAAGAGGCCCTGGCCCGGCTGCACGATTTGACCGACTTCCACGGATTTCCGCGTGACCACGCCATCGGTGGGAGCCACGATAGTGGTGTAGCTGAACTGCAGTTGCGCAGATTCCAGGTCAGCGCGGGCCTTGGCCACCATCGCTTCTGCTGACGCCTGATCCGCCTCGCGGATCGAAACCTGTTTGTGGTTCGCCACTGCCTGCTGGAGCATGGCGCGCGCCTGGTCAACCTGCGCCTTGGCCGCCTGCATGGAGGCACGGGCGATCTCGGCGCCCTTGCCCGCAGAAACCAGCTTCTCGTTTGCAGCGTCCAGTTCGCTTTCGGCCACGCGCGCGGCTGCCAGGTAGGCGTCGTACTGCTGCTGGGAGATCTCGCTTTTCGCCATCAGGGGCTTCATGCGAGCCAAGTCCGCCTGGGCGCGATCCTGGCTGGCCTGCCGAGCCGCCACGTTGGCGCGCGCCACGGCCAATTCCGCAATGGAGTCCTTCTCGAAGGAGAACGTCGCCCGATCGTAGTTTGCCTGGGCAGCCGCGAGTTGGGCGTCAGCCCCGGCGGTGATGCTTTGCGTGGTTTCCTGGGTGAGCGGGACACCCACGCCCGCCGCACGGGCCTGGGCCTCGGCGAGTTCGAACGCCGCCTTCGCATGGTCCAGGCGAGCCTGATCATCGCGTGGATCGATGCGCACCAGCACCTGCCCGGCCTTGACCGCTTGGTTGTCAAGGATCAGCACGTCGCTGACGGTCCCATAAATCTTGCAGGCGATGGGCACGATGTGCCCGTCCACCTCGGCGTCGTCAGTAGAGATGCGGTTGTGGTAATGGACGAGCAGACCCACCGCAACCAGCGCCACGACAGCCGCGACGCCCGCCACGCCACGACGGAATTTCGGGTCGGCCCAGCGCGACGCGCCTTTTTCCGCAGCTTCCTGCCCCGCGGGTTCGACGCGGTCCAGGTCTTTCTCCAGTTCAGCAACCTTTGGGTCCATGCTTGCCATGGTTCGACACCTTCACTTGGAATACAGCCCTTCAATCTGGCCGCCGGCGTGCGCCAAGTCGGCCCGGGACTGGTTGTACCGGTAGAGCGCGGCGATCTGGTTGTCGTTGGCGCGCGCCAGGGCGTCCTGGGCGCCAATGACTTCAATGTTGTTGGCCACGCCCGCCTGGAAGCGGTCGCGCGCCTCCGAGACTTCCTCTTGGGCCAGCTTCACGCCCAAGTTGGCCACGTCCACCTGGTGCCGCGCGGATTCGAGTTGCGCCAGCGCGGTCTTCACCTCCAGTGCGATCTGGTTGCGGAGGTCGGCGCGCTCCTCACCCACCTTCTTGATTTCCAGGTCGGCCTTGGCCCTTTCCGCATGGATGCGGCCGCCGGTGAAGAGCGGCACGTCCACGGTCACCTGATAGACATATGAGGGGATTGAGCTGGGGGCTGACAACCCCTGTTCGGCCCAGCCCCCGCCCAAGTTGATCGTGGGTAGCCGCGACTCACTGGCGGCACGCTTGGTGAGTTCCGCAATGTGCTGGCGCGCGGCCAGGGCCCGCATCTCCGGCCGGGTCCCGTAAGCTTGCTCCAGAGTCAGGCTGGCCACAATTTCCGGCGTCTCATAAAAGCTCGGGGTGTCGGCGAGTTCAACCTCCCGATGCGGATCCAGATTCAGCAGCCGCGCCAGGCCATACAAGGCGACCTGCTGTTGCGTCTCGGCTTCCAGGAGCCGCTGCTTCTCGTTCTGGAGTTCCACGTTGGCGCGCAACGTGTCGATTCCGGTGCCCACCCCGTGCTTCTGCAGGTCGTCGGCCTGATCGTAGAGCGCCTGTGCCAGCTCCACGCGCGAGCGCCCCGCGCTGACCGCCGCATCGCCGCGTAACCCGGCCAGGTATTGCGAAACCACCAGCAACACCACCTGTTCGCGCACGGCGGTCTCCTGTGCCTGGGTGGCGCTGACCCCCTGGTGAGCGGCCTGCCAGCGTCGCCACAGCGTTAGATCCAACACCGGCAGGGAGAAATTCGGGCCGACTTGGAAAAACTGAAACGGGCCGGCGTGCTCAGCAATACCCGGAAACTTGCTGCCAAACTGCGCGTAAGTGTTGAAGCGCATCGCCCGATCAAAACCCTCCAAACCCACGTGCGGCAGCAGGGCGGAGCGCGCAATGTCTTGGTCTTGCTGGCTCTCCGCGAAACTCAGAGTGGCGATCTGCACTTGCGGGTTTTCTTTGAGAGCGGTCGCTACGGCATCGCGCAGTGTCAAGCGGACCGGAGAAGAATCCTGTCCGCGCAGGTTAGCTGCCGCAAGGATCGGTAGTAGGAGAATCAAGACCAGCTTGGCAGCTGCCGGCTTCAACTTCCCCGCTGCCTTACCAGGTTTTGCCGGGGGCCTCTCTGCCGCGACTTCCTCAATCAGCGACTTCGGCACCAAGCCCGAGCCGATGAGTTGCGTTCCCTGGCCGGAAATAGAGCAGAGCAATTTCCTCCCCGCCGGGTCCGCAAACGTCACGCCAGACAAGTCCACCACCAAACCCTTCATCTTGTAGATGTCCGTTAACATGCGCCAGCAGCGCTCGAACTCGCCGACCCAGGGGCCGGAAAGCTTGCCTTCGAGTTTGAGTGTGACCTTTTCACCCACATCGGTTGTCGTGATGCGAAGCATGATGGCAATTCTCCTCTTCCAGCCCTGCTAAATGGCAATGCACGGTCCAAACTTGAGTTCCTTTCTTATGCCTATAAGTTGCTTATGTTTCAATTAATTATGTGAGTTGTGGCGAGGGGATAAGGCATAAGCGCCCACCGAAATGCCGAAATATCGTCACTTGCCGGGATAAGTTCATCGGCAGGCACGTGGCTGTACAGGCTGCGGAAAAACGCTTCCCTGCTGTCATTCTGAGTCCTTCGCTGTCATCCTGAGCGCAGCGAAGGATCTCGCTCTGCCCGCTCAGGATAAACTGCGCGAAGAATCTCGCCCTGCGCATTTTCATGAACATACGAGATTCTTCCTTCGCTATGCTCAGGACCGCCTGCGGCTCCTCAGAATGACCCCGCCTACGAGTTTTTCCGCAGCCTGTGTAGGCCTCGATGGGGAGAAGATTTCCGCCTGGATGACGATGCTAGTCTCCCGTCCCGGCTGATTCTTTACCCTGATGGTTCCGTTCAAAGGATCGGGAGATTGACGACCTTCAGACTCAGTAAACCGGCTCATCTTGCCCGCTCAATCTGTCGATAGCCGATACGGGGAAGTGTGTCACGGGCGCAGGTGGAATCGGGAGATCGTGTGATGGGGCGATGGAGCGATGGGTGATTGAGCGAGTGGGTGATTTGATCGGCGCGCGTCCGTCCTATCCATGCTGAATCCGGAATCCTAACCCCAATGCTGTTCACATAAGGGGTTTCAGGAAATTACTTCTCAATTCGTTCGCTGGGTGACCCCCTCACCCGGCGCTTCGCTCCACCCTTAGCGTTTGACCCGTTGCAGAAGGCGCTGGTAGGCGTCGAGCCAGTTGTTGTTTTGCGGGTTGAGTTTGTAAGCCGCTCCGTATTCCCGCAAGGCATCAAGGGGGTGTCCGCTGTTTTCCAAGGCCACACCGAGGCAGAAGTGCGCAAAGGCATTATTGGGATTCAGGCGGAGCGCCTCATGCTCCTCTGCAATTTCTCCGGCCCAATCGCCTTTACTTCCCAGGGCCACCCCCAGGGCGAAGTGCGCGGCCTCATTATTGGGGTTCAGGCGCAACGCTTCCCGCTCCTCTGCGATCTCCCCGTCCCAATCCCCCTTGCTCCCCAGGGCTATGCCGAGGTCAGAGTGCGCCACGGGGTTGTTGGGGTTCAGGCGCAACGCCTCGCGCATTTCTGCGATCTCTCCGTCCCAATCCCCTTTGCTTCCGAGCGCCACCCCAAGGCTGACGTGCGCGTTCTCGTTATTGGGATTCAGGCGCAAGGCCGCGCGCTCTTCGGCAATTTCTCCGTCCCAATCCCCCTTGCTCCCCAGGGCCACGCCCAGGTCAGCGTGGGCCACGTCATTATTCGGGTTCAAGCGCAGTGCCGCGCGCTCCTCTGTGATTTCCCCGTCCCAATCCCCCTTGCTCCCCAGGGCCACACCCAGGTCGACGTGGGCCATTTCATTGTCGGGGTTCAGGCGCAACGCCTCGCGGAATTGGGCGATCGCTCCGTCGCCATCGCCTTTGTAGGCCAGCGCCACGCCGAGACTGACGTGCACTTCTGCGTTTTGGGGGTCCAGGAGCACCGCGGCGCGATACTCCCTCTCCGCCTCGGCATATTGTTTGTTCTGAGAGAATTCCGCTCCGCGCGCCACACGTTGCTGAATTTCCGCCTGCCGGGCCTGAAGCACCGGGTCAACATTGGCCGGCTTCATAACCTTGGCGCTCTTCAGCGCGCTGATCAATTCGTTGTCGCCGCCGGCCGCGCTGACTTGCCGGAGGTATTCATCCGAGGGATCAAAGTCGAGGCCGCGCTCCCCGACCAGTTGGGCCACGCGGCCTTTCGGCAATTGAGCCGCTACCAAGGCGATGACTTGCACCTGGGTAAGTGGCTTCTCGCTCGTCTCGCCCGCCGGCTGGGTTTGCTTCGCCGCTCGCAAAGCCTGCACAAACGCCTCGCTGGCACCCGCCCTTTTGAGGCTTTGGAAGAAATCTTCGCTTGGCGCGAAATCGATGCCGCGCTGTTGGATAGCCTTCGCCCCGGTCTCATCCCCGAGTCCGTCGCGTACCAAGCCTTGCACTTGGTCCTGGGTCAGGGGCTTCTGCCGCGCCCGGGCCGGCAGCGCCAGATTTATGGTTACGGCAAGCAACAGGATCATTACTGCGGGACGATGTCGCATCGACGCCTCCCCAAAATGGGTTGGAACTGCTTTGGCAAATTGGGGATATTCTACCACGGGACGCTGAGGCAATCGGCGCCAGTCGTTCCCTTGCCTCATCACAGGTTGCGGAAAAACGCTCAAATGTTGTCATCCTGAGCAGCAGCGAAGGATCTGCATGGGTTTTCAGTAATAAAGACAAATGCAGATCCTTCGTCCCGAAAGAACCGGGACTCAGGATGACAGTGTGAGGGGTTTTTCCGCAGCCTCATCAGGCCCCGAGCGGGCCCTTGCGCGGCCAGCCCCGCCCCAAGCGTTATCCCAGCGATAAAAACAATTCATACCACGAACAAGCTTGCGGTCGACGATAATTGGGGCAGGTTTGGTGGGGGCTGTGGCTGCAAAGGATAACGGCGGGTGGAATTAGTGTCGGTTGCTCCCTGGCGACAAGCATAGCTCGACCCCTTGCAGTCACATCCCCTAGCCTCCTGCGGACCTGGCTATCCAACGGGCTTTCTACCGCAATCCTTAACCGTCCGCTGGCTTTGTACGAGGTGGCCTTCCGCGCACGGACATCGGTTCGAGGTCGCGACGCGAGGGGCGCTATTGAATCGTTTCCACGCCGGCAGGCGCTCAGCGGGGGGACAATTCAGGAGTCGCTTATCAGGCTGCGGAAAAACGCCGCGTCCCTCCCCAAGCCCTGCGGCCGGGTGAGGGGCTTCCAAGGGCAGGTCTGCCATGACTGATGAGTCCCCATCTCGCGGTTTGCCGGAGCCACAGGGGCTTTATGATCCGCGGCACGAACACGACGCGTGCGGGATCGGCTTCGTCGCCAACATTTCCGGCAAGAAATCCCACGACATTATCGTGAAAGGGATAGAAATCCTGCTGAACCTGGCGCACCGCGGAGCCTGTGGGTGCGATCCCCGTACCGGTGACGGCGCCGGCGTGTTAATTCAGATTCCGCACGCTTTCTTCGAAGCCGAATGTTCCCGCGCAGGTTTCGCGCTGCCTTCGCCGGGCGAGTACGGCGTGGGCATGGTTTTTCTTCCCGTGGAGCCGCACGAGCGCATGCAGTGTGAGGCCATCCTGGAAGAGATTGTGCGTGACGAAGGCCTGTCGGTGCTGGGCTGGCGCGACACACCTGTGAATGCCGACACGATTGGGCGCCTGGCGCGCAGCACCCAGCCTTACATTGAGCAGATCTTCATCAAACGGGCCTACAAGATGGACACGGGTTTCCTGGGGCGCAAGCTCTACGTCATCCGCAAGCGCGCTGAAAAGGCAGTTCGCCAGACCGATTTGCGGGAGAAGAGTTTTTTCTACATTCCCTCCCTCTCCGCTCGCACGATCGTTTACAAGGGTCTTCTGCTCGCGCCGCAGATCGCGAACTTCTATCGGGAGCTGTCCAATCCGGAAGTGCGCAGCGCCCTGTGTCTCGTTCACCAGCGCTTCTCCACGAACACCTTCCCCACCTGGAATCTTGCCCACCCCTATCGCTACATTTGTCATAATGGAGAAATCAATACGCTGCGTGGCAACGTTAACTGGATGCACGCGCGGACTTCCATCCTGGCTTCACCCCTGTTCGGCGACGACATGAAGAAGCTCGAGCCCATTATCGCTCCGGGCGGAAGCGATTCGGCGAACCTTGATAACGCCGTGGAACTCCTGCTCCTGGCCGGGCGCAGCCTGCCGCACGTCATGGAGATGCTGATTCCCGCGGCCTGGGCGGGCGATCCCACGATGCCCGCCGACGTCAAGGCTTTCTATGAATACCATGCCTCGCTGATGGAGCCCTGGGATGGTCCGGCCGCCGTGGCTTTTACGGATGGCCGGGTGATCGGCGCCAAGCTTGACCGCAATGGACTGCGCCCCGGGCGATTCGTGGTGACCCAGCGTGGACTGGTCATCATGGCATCCGAGGCGGGGGTGCTGCCGGTTGACCCGGCGGAGGTCGCCTGCAAGGGCAGGCTCGAGCCGGGCCGCATGCTTCTGGTGGATACGGAGAAAGGCCGCATTGTCCCCGACGACGAGATCAAGAAGCAGTTGGCCGCGCGCCAGCCCTATACGCAGTGGCTGAAGGAGAACCAGATTACGCTGCACCACCTGGCCGATCCACCCCGCGTCCAGCCTGCCGATCACGCCACCATCCTGATGCGGCAGCGGGCCTTCGGATACACGGACGAAGACCTGAAGACCATTCTGATCCCCATGGCGACACAGGGTGAGGAGCCCGTGGGGTCGATGGGGACGGACACACCCCTCGCCTGTCTTTCCGACAAGCCGCAACTGCTCTTTAACTACTTCAAGCAGATGTTCGCGCAGGTCACGAACCCCCCCATCGACCCCATTCGCGAAGATCTGGTCATGTCCCTCTACGATTACATCGGGAGGGAGGGGAACATCCTGGACGAGACGCCCCAGCTTTGCCACACACTCAAGAAACGCCATCCCATCGTGACCAACTGGAACCTGGAGAAGCTGCGCCGCGTGAGCACGGGGGATTTTCTGGCTACGACTCTCCCCATGCTTTTCCGGGTGGAAGAACGCGAAGCAGGCTTGGCGGAGGCCGTGCACAGCCTCTGCCGCCGCGCCTCGCTGGCGATCAAATCCGGCTACACGTTGTTGATTCTATCGGACCGGGGAGTGGATGAAGAGTACGCGCCCATTCCCAGTCTGCTGGCGCTGTCTGCCGTGCACAATCACCTGGTGCGCGAGAAAACCCGGAATCAGGTCGCCCTCATTGTCGAGTCGGGCGAGCCTCGCGAGGTGATGCATTTCGCGCTGCTGCTCGGGTATGGCGCCAGCGCCATCAATCCCTATCTCGCCCTTGAAACGCTGGGAGACCTGCGCGCCAAAGGCTTGTTCCCGGCGGAATACACTCCTGACAAAACCCTGAAGAACTACGTCAAGGCCGTTGACAAGGGGCTGCTGAAAGTCCTTTCCAAAATGGGGATCTCCACCCTGCAGAGTTACTGCGGCGCGCAGATTTTCGAAGCCATCGGCTTGAACAAGTCGGTGGTGGAGCGCTACTTCACGGGCACGCCCTCCCGCATCGAGGGCGTGGGCCTGGATGTGCTGGCGCGGGAAGCCCTGCTGCGGCACCGGTTTGCCTTGCAGCCCCCGGCGGAATCCGATACCGAGCTCGAAGTCGGAGGCAGCTATCAGTGCCGCGAACGGGGCGAGCGCCACCTGTGGAATCCTCTCACCATCAGCAAACTCCAGCATGCCGTCCGGCAATCGAGCCCGCAGACATTCCAGGAGTTCACCCGAATTGTCAACGAGCAGAACCAGAACCTTTACACCCTGCGCGGCCTGCTGGAGTTTCGGCCCGCCGGACCGCCCGTGCCCATCGAGGAAGTGGAAGCGGCCGCGGAAATCGTCAAACGCTTCGCCACCGGCGCCATGTCGTTCGGGTCGATCAGCAAGGAAGCGCACGAAACGCTGGCCATCGCCATGAATCGTATGGGCGGCCGGTCCAACACCGGCGAGGGCGGCGAAGATGAGGCACGTTTCCAGCGCGACCCCAACGGGGATTGGCGGCGCAGCGCCATCAAGCAGGTGGCCTCAGCCCGGTTTGGCGTCACCACCCACTACCTGGTCAACGCCGAGGAACTCCAGATCAAAATCGCGCAGGGCGCCAAGCCCGGCGAAGGTGGCCAGCTTCCCGGCCACAAGGTGGACGAAGTGGTGGCGCGCATCCGCCATTCCATTCCCGGCGTCAGCTTGATCTCACCCCCGCCGCACCACGACATCTACTCCATTGAGGATCTGGCGCAGCTCATCTACGACCTCAAGAATGTGAATCCGCAGGCCAGGATTTCCGTGAAGCTGGTGGCCGAATCCGGCGTGGGAACCGTGGCGGCCGGTGTGGCCAAGGCTCATGCCGACGTCATCCTCATCAGCGGCTACGACGGAGGGACGGGCGCCTCGCCGCTTTCCTCCATTCGGCATTCCGGTATTCCCTGGGAACTCGGCCTCGCGGAGACGCAGCAGACGCTGGTCATGAACGACCTGCGCAGCCGCGTTCGCTTGCAGGTGGATGGAAAGTTGCAGACCGGCCGCGACGTGGCCATCGCCGCCTTGCTGGGCGCGGAGGAGTTCGGATTCGCCACCCTGCCGCTCATTTCACTCGGTTGCATCATGATGCGCAAGTGCCACCTGAACACCTGCCCCGTCGGCGTGGCCACGCAGAACCCCGAACTGCGCAAGAAGTTCCAGGGCCGGCCCGAGCACGTGATCAATTTCTTCTTTTTCCTGGCAGAGGACTTGCGACAAATCATGGCGCAACTCGGCTTCCGGACCGTCAACGAAATGGTCGGCCGGGCGGATTGCCTTGCTCAGCGCCAGGGCGTGGATCATTGGAAAGCCCGCGGCCTGGATCTTTCCGCGGTGCTTTCGAGTCCGCACGTGCCCGCCCGCGTGGGTCGGCGCTGCCTGATCAAGCAGGACCACGGCTTAGGAGACTCTCTCGACGGGCAGTTGCTTGACCATGCGCGGGAGGCTCTGGAGCGCGGCCAGCCGGTGTCCATCAGTCTTCCCATCCGTAACACCCATCGGACTGTGGGAGCGAGGTTGAGCGGCGAGATTGCCCGCCGTTACGGAGGCGAGGGCTTACCCGATGACACCATCCGGTTTCAGTTTACCGGCTCAGGGGGACAGAGTTTCGGAGCCTTCCTGGCTAAGGGCGTCACGCTGCGCCTGGAGGGCGAAGCCAACGATTACGTCGGCAAAGGACTCTCGGGAGGCAAGCTCATCATTTATCCCCCGCGGAATTCGCCCTTCCAGCCGGAGGAAAACATTCTGGTGGGCAACGTCGTTCTTTACGGCGCGACGAGCGGAGAGGCTTACTTCAACGGCATGGCCGGCGAACGCTTCGCGGTCAGAAACTCCGGCGCCACGGCGGTGGTGGAAGCAGTCGGCGATCACGGCTGCGAATACATGACTCGGGGAACCGTCCTCGTCCTGGGGAAGACCGGGCGCAATTTTGCCGCGGGTATGACGGGCGGAATTGCCTACGTCCTCGATGAGACGGGCGAGTTTGCGCGCGTTCGTTGTAACCTGGCGAGCGTGGATCTCGGCCCCGTCGCCGATCCGAAAGATGTCGAGCTCATCCAACTCCTGGTTGCCCGCCATGCAGAGCTGACGGAAAGCCCGCGCGCCAAATGGATTCTGGATGACTGGGACGCCCTGCTGCCGAAGTTCGTCAAAGTGTTCCCGCACGAGTACAAGCGGGTGCTCGGCGTCCCGCGCACCCCGGCCGCACCGGCCAAGCTCCAACCCCCGGCGGGGGCGCGAGGCCGGGAGGTGCTCCGTGGGTAAAGCCTCCGGATTCATGGAGCACACACGTGAGCTTCCGGCGCGCCGGCCCGTGCATGAGCGCGTGCATGATTTTCGGGAGGTGTACCAGGAGTTTCCCGAGCAGAAGCTGCGCACGCAGGCGGCGCGTTGCATGGATTGCGGCGTGCCCTTCTGCCACACGGGTTGCCCCCTTAAGAACATTATCCCTGATTGGAATGACCTGGTTTACCGCGAGCGCTGGAAGGAAGCCATCCGCACGCTCCACGCCACCAACAATTTTCCGGAGTTCACGGGCCGCGTTTGCCCCGCCCCCTGCGAGACCGCCTGCGTGCTGGGGATCAATGAGCCACCCGTAACCATCAAGAACATCGAGAAGACCATCATCGAGCGCGCTTTTCAGGAGGGGTGGATCCGGCCCGAAGCTCCCGCGCGCCACACTGGGAAGCGCGTGGCAATCGTGGGATCAGGGCCGTCGGGACTCGCCGCCGCGCAGCAATTGAACCGTGCGGGGCATGCCGTGACGGTATTCGAAAAGGCCGACCGCGTCGGCGGCCTGCTGCGCTATGGCATCCCGGATTTCAAGCTCCAGAAGGAGATCCTCGACCGGCGGCTGGATCAGATGCTTCAGGAAGGCGTGGTCTTCCGGACAGGAGCCCACGTCGGGAAGAGCCTCCCCGTGGAGGATTTGCGCCGCGACTTCGACGCCCTCCTGCTGGCGGGCGGCGCGGAAAGTCCGCGCAACCTCCCCGTGCCGGGGCGGGAGCTCAAGGGAATTCACTTCGCCATGGAGTTTCTCCCCCAGCAAAACCGCCGCGTGGCGGGCGAGGTTGTGGACGGGCAGATTCTCGCTACCGGCCAACGCGTGGTGATTATCGGCGGCGGCGATACTGGGGCTGATTGCCTGGGCACCGCACATCGGCAAAAGGCCGCCTCCGTTCAACAACTTGAAATCATGCCCCAGCCGCCCCTGGAGCGCTCGCCCACTACTCCCTGGCCGCTCTGGCCGCTGCAGTTGCGCACCGAGAGCGCGCACGAGGAGGGCGGGATTCGTGAATGGGCGGTCGCTACGTTGCGATTCACGGGCGATGAAGCCGGGCATGTGAAACAGTTACATGCGATCCGCGTTGGCCCACCCCCCAAGTTTGAGCCGGTGCCGGGGACCGAGTTCACGGTGGATGCTGACTTGGTGTTAATCGCCATGGGCTTCACCGGCCCGGTCAGGTATGGAATGATCGAAACCCTCGGCGTGAAGCTCGATGCGCGTGGAAACGTTGAGACCGGCGCGAATCATATGTGTTCAGTCCCCGGCGTCTTCGCCGCCGGCGACATGCGCCGTGGTCAATCGCTGGTGGTCTGGGCGATTTCCGAAGGACGCAACGCCGCTCGCAACATCGATAAGTTCCTGATGGGCGAAACCCGCTTGCAGTAGTAAACAACCGGCGCCTCCCCTGCAGAGGCAAGACAAATTTGCAAGAACCTTTATCCCCACCCTCCTAACAATACTCGGTTAAGTAGTCAGGACGTGTCGGTGAACTCCGTTAAACACCATGGGCAACGCCCAACGATTCTAAGGAGCAGCGCCAGGAGTCTCTTGCGGACTCGCGGCAGTGTCCAGGTCGCACCAGGAGTTTTTTTTAAGGCGCGCCTGCTCGGAACGCAGAAAGGCGTAGGCCATGCTGACCAGGCAAACATGATGGTGCCATCCCCGCCATTGGCGGCCCTCGTAATGGTCCAACCCGAGTTCTTCTTTCAATTCGCGGTAATCCTGTTCGACCCGCCAGCGCGCCTTGGCGATGCGCACGCAGTGGCGCCATCCGGGCGGCTGTGCACCGAGTTGGGCCAGCCAGTATTTCGTCGGCTGCTTTTCCTCCTTCGGCCATTCCACCAGCAACCATTCCTTGACCCGCGGGGGATGGGCTTGTTGCCGCCACCCGTGGGCCGCCCAAACCGGCAGCAGGGCAAAGCGGGAGCTTTGCGCTCCCCGGCTGCCCTGCCGCCAAGTCACGGTGCGCCAAGCCGCCGCGGGCCACGGTTGGGCCACCTTCTCCAAGCTTTGCGGTCGCGGCAGTGCCTCCCGCGGAGGATAACGGCGCGGCCGTCCCGTCTTTTGCTTTTTCGGCGTGGGCAAGGGAAGGTTCGGATCCGTCGTCCAAACCACCGTGCTCGGCTCGACCTGCACGGCGTAGGTCAGGTGGCGCTCCCGCAGCGCCTGCCGGAAACCAAAATCATTGCCATAGAAGGAATCTGCCACCACCGGCAAGGCGGGCAATTCCCAGGCCAAGGCCTGATCGATCACCTCCAAGGCCAGTTCCGTCTTGCTTTGATAGACCGTTCCCGGCGGCAGCTTGACTTCCTGAGCCCGCGCGGCGTCCTCGAACCACTTCTGAGGCAGGTAGAGCCGCCACAACAGCGGACAGCTCGCCGCCTCGCTGGACCAGTGCAGGCTGACCGCCACTTGGCAGTTGGCCACTTTCCCCAAGGTGCCACAATACTGCCGCGCCACCCCCACCGAATGCTCGCCGGCCTTGGGGAAAGCCGTCTCATCCAGGATCCAGACCTGCGCCTCGCTGAGCAGGTCGACCATCTTGTGGGCCAAACGCCGCTGGACTTGTTCCACCTCCCAGGGGCTTTGCCCCACGAACTGTCGCAGGGCTTGCACGTCCGCGCCGGGGAGGCGCGCTGCCATCGGCTCAATCGACTTGCGTTCCCCGTCCAGCAACAGGCCCTCCACATAAACCCGCGCCCAGTGGCGCCGCTCGCTACGCCCCATGGGTTCCAACAAGTCTTCGAGAAAACGCATCAGACGACTCTCGAGGCTTCTCAGGCTCTGCGGTGTCATGGCGGCACTCTAGCACACACCGCATTGTCGATCAAGAACTACTTAACCCAGTATTACTAATCCGCGGTGAGAGGTTCAGGCTATAATGACGGACTCCACTGGGATTTGGTCCCCAGGAGTCCATGCGATGGGAAAGACTCTGGTTCTCGGCCTAGATTTGGGCGGAACCAAAATCGCCGCGGGCGTAGTTGACTCCGCGGGGAGGATACTCTCTGCCGTGCGCTTGCCCACGCCCGCCGCAGGCGTAGAGCGCGATCTCGCCGCGCTCTTCGATGCCGCGCAGGCTGCGGTGCGGTCAGCCAGCGTTGACTGGTCGAAGATCCTCGCCATCGGCGTCGGAGTGCCCGGGGCATTCGACCCCCTCACCGAAACCGTGTGGGCGCCTAATCTCCCGGGTTGGAACCGGATGCCCCTGAAACACTTGCTGAGAAAGAGCCTCGCCCGGCCGGTGTTCGTGGAAGGCGACCGCAACGTGCAGGCTTTGGCGGAGGCTTGGCGGGGCGTGGGCCGCGGGAAGCAGATCAAGAATCTTGTCTTTCTGACAGTCGGGACCGGCATTGGAGCAGGCTTGATCATCGAGGGCAAAGTCGTGCCGGGGACGCGCGGCCTGGCCGGCGCGGCAGGCTGGCTCGCCGTCAGCGACGAATGGCGTCCGCTCTTCGCCCAAGTCGGTTGCCTGGAATCCCAGGGAGCGGGGCCCGCAGTGGCCAGGTTCGCCGAGAAAGCCCTGCGCAAGCATCCCCGCAGCCTGATCAAGGCTCTCGCCGACGCGCGGGGCGGGCGGGTGACCGGCGAGATTGTGACGCAGGCGGCGCGCCGGGGCGACCGGGTGGCGCGTGCGGTGCTGGAAGAAATCGGAGGCAACCTCGGCCGGGGAGTCGCGAGCATCGTCAGCCTGCTGAATCCCGAGGTGGTGGTCCTGGGAGGCGGGCTCGCCGGCGCCGGCGAACTCATCCTCAAATCCCTGCGGCGCGCCGTCCGGCAATGGGGTCAGCCACTCGGCTCGCGGCAGGTCCACATCGTGCGCTCCCGCCTGGGGGAGGACGCGGGGATTCTCGGCGCCGCGCGCTACGCTCTAATTCATAGGGAGGAAGGTATCTAATGTCAGCAGAAAAGTATCTGGTTGAAGCCCAGAAAGTTTACGACCGCATTCGTAACACCCAACTTGGCAATATCCAAAAGGCTGCACGATTTTCCGCCGACTCCATTGCCGGCGGGGGGCTGGTGCATCTGTTCGGCAGCGGGCATTCGGTCATCCCCGTGCTCGATGTCTTTCCGCGCTACGGGAGCTTCGCAGGGTTTCATCCTATTATGGACCCGCGCCTGATGTGGTTCAACGTGGTGGGGCCGGGCGGAGCGCGGGAACTCCTGTATCTCGAACGCATGGAAGGTTACATTCAGCATTTCCTCTCGAACTTCAAGTTCGAAGCCATCGACACCATGGTCGTTTACTCCCACGGCGGCCTGAACGCTGCGCCCGTGGAAGTGGCCCTGCACGCGAAATCCCTGGGTATGAGGGTGGTCGCGATGACATCTGTCGAAAACGCCCGCCTGGCCCGCGCCACGCATTCCAGCGGCAAGAAGCTTGCGGACCTCGCGGATGTGGCGATTGACAACTGCTGTCCGCCCCAAGACTCGCTTGTACAGGTGGGAGATTTCCCCGTGGCGGCCAGCTCCACCTTCGCGGTCATCACCCTCTCCATGGCGCTCGTCGCTGAAACTGCCGCGCAACTTCACGCGCGGGGCGTGCAGGTCCGGCCCTTCGTCTCTCCCAACGTCACGATCACCGGCCCGGAACACAACCGCCAGGTGTTTGACGAGTACATTCAAAAGGTGAGACCGCGGCTGAAGTAAAACCTCGGGCGGTCCGCAAGAGGAGACTATGGGAATCTGCCCATTGCTTCGAAAGCCCGTTTCACCTCCTGGAGTCCAACGAAGCGGCTTACGACCTTCATAGGCCAACACTTGGCGACTTTCGGCGGATAACGGGGGCCAGCCAACCGTCTTCGAGTCATGCACTGGTCTCGAAGTCAGCCCGATCAGCGCTGTTTATTGAGTTCATTCTGCGCGATCCGCGCCTTCACCAGCTTCTTCACAAGAGCTGCGGACAGGGGCTTGTCGACAGGAAAGCGGATGGTCCCTTTCGATGTTTGGAAGCCCTTGAGTTCGTTCTTGAACGCCTCGATTACCGACGAACTCATGGGAAACAAACTGCAATGGTTCGAAAACGCGGCGTACCCCAGCAGCGGTCCCTTGTACTTGAACATCGGAATTCGATAGCTGATGGCCTCCGTGGCCTCTGCTGGCACAGCGGACCGAATCACCGCGCGAACCCTCTGCAAGGTACTGCGGGCGGGTTCCGGGACGCCTGCGAGGTATTCGTCCACGTTTTTCGGAGCGACGTTTCCCTTCGCGGGGGAACCAGGATCGCCGGAATTCGCTTTCTTCATAATTCCTCCTCCACAATCGCCACGTCCCACGGCTTGAGCGTGATTGTTTTCGCGATGGCGCCGCCGGTTAGAAGATCTTTCCCCGCCGCATAGGGGTAGGCAAATGACTTCAGTTCACTCGAATAGTTGAAGTAGTAATGGAGCCGCTTGCCGAGGCGGTTCACCCCGTGCCTTACCCGGACCGCAGCGGGTAGCTGCTGATCGGGTCCGGCGAGTGCGGCTTCCTTCAGGACGTCAAGCAGCACTTGTTTTTGCAGCGTATCGGAAAGATAGGTTCCCTCGTAGAGCAGTGTCCCCGACCCATAGTGGTTCTCCGTGATGGCCGGCCAGCGTCCGAAGAAGGGATGGTCGTACCAGGCGCGTGGCTGCGAGTGTTCCGGCATGAGGAACTCAGCCCAGTAGCTGACCTTGTTGTCACTACCAGCATGGAAGGGATCCGCCTTGAGCGCCAAGGGCTGCTCGAGATTCGAAAACTCCTGATAACTGAAACCCGCCGCCTCGCGCAGCGGTCCCGGCGCCCGCACCCAGCGCACGGCCGAATTCTCATTGGCGAAACCGCTCTTGAAGGTCATCACCACGTGGCCGCCGTTCTTCACGTAATCCGCGATGCGGCGGAGGAGGGCGTCATCGGCGATATAGAGCGCCGGAACCACCAGCAGCTTGTAACGGGAGAAGTCCGCAGTCTCGGGAAAGACAAAGTCCACGCCCACATTCAGCTCGTAGAGCGCCTTATGGAGTTGCCGCACAAGCGTTGCGTAGTCCGCCGCCGGATGGGCCGCCGACCATTGCGGACCACCCGAGGTGAAGGGCATGAACTCAATCGCATTCAGTGAGTCGCGGCTCCACAGGATGGCCGCGGGGTTCGAGATCTTCAGGTCAACGAGGTGCGGCCCGATCTTTTCGAGTTCGTGGGCGGTGCGGGAGACTTCAGCATAGGCGCGGTTGGGTTCCAAATCGTGCGACAGTACCCCCTTCCAGTAAGTCTCCTGATTGGCCGCAATCGACGCCCAATGCCAGTACTCCACCAGGTTCGCGCCGTTCGAGAGATGCGTGTAAACATCCGCCCGCAACTGACCGTCATAGGGTGGAAATTGGAAAGCCGAGGTCCAATCCGTGGATTGCGCGTTGGTCTCCGTTACCAGGAAATTCGTCCCCCGCAGGGAACGGGCAAAGTCCTCGTTCAGGGCTTGCTCCGCCCCGTCGAAGTGGTCCTGCGTGCCGTGATAGACGTTGATGGCGGGAATGTCCAGAACGGTCGAGATCGCTTCCTCGTTCACATCGTGACGCATGGCGCCGCCAAAATCGGTGGTGACGAATTGATCGGGCCGGCGGTACTCGCGGACCAGCGCGGCCTGCCAAGCCAGAAAATCCGTCACCCGCATCTGTTCCCAGCGCGACCACTCCAGCTTATAGCCGGTGCTCTGGGCGCTATCACGCGTGGGCAAGTCTTCCCAGGCATTCACGTCCTCGCCCCAGTAATTAAGGAACCACGCCTTATTCAGATTGCCGGTCGTGCCGAACTTCTCGCGCAGGTGATTCACGAAGCCCACGAAGACGTCATGGTTCGAGGCGCCATAAGCCGACGTCTCGTTGTCAATCTGCCAGCCAATTACCGCGGGATTGTTTTTGTAGTGTTCCACCAGATTGCGAATCACGCGTTGAGCGTAGAAGCGGTAAACGGGACTGTCCGTGTCCATGTTCTGCCGCATGCCGTAGAACGCCTCGCCCCCGCCCAGCGGCCGCGCCAGAACTTCCGGGTGCGCGTGGTAGAGCCAGGTGGGAATCGAGTAAGTGGGTGTCCCCATAATGACCTTGATGCCCGCCTTCCCCATGGCGGCGACGACGCGGTCCATCCAGGCGTACTCGAAATGCCCGTCGGCGGGCTCCCACAAGCTCCAGGTAGATTCCCCCATGCGCACCACGCTGAGGCCGGCCTGTTGCATGAGAGCCACATCTTGATCCAGCCGCTCATACGGCATGTACTCGTGATAATAGGCCGCGCCGTAAAGCACGTTTTGCATCGGGGGGATCGCGGAAGAATCCACCGTCTGAGCCTTGGCCCCCCCCATCCCCACGCCCAGATAGAAGGCCACAACGGCAAGCACGCCGATCCACCGCTGCGCCGGAATTCGAGCAAGCACAGTTTGCACCATAAGCCGACCTCCCACGCTTTTTCATACCGCACATGATTTGTACCGGAGTATAACCTGACCGAAATACCACAATCCACTCGCAGGCCAGGTTCTGGTGTCATTTGGAATGGGATTCCTTTCGGGAAATCGCAGACCCCAAAGAACAGGGGTCTGCGCCAGCCCGCGGTTTAGGGGTGGGGACTGGATCCTTCCGGCGGTTTCCCTTCAAGGGACGGCTCGATCTCCGCGACTTGTTGTCGCGCAGCGGATTGCCCCGGGTTCATCTCCAACTCGGCATGGAACTGTTCCAAAGCCCCCGGGAGGTCACCATGCAGCTTCAAGACGACACCGAGAGCGAAGTGATAACCGTAGCCGTCCGGCTGGATCAGGATGGCATGGCGGATGGCCGCTGCCGCGTCGTCAAGGCGATTCATCTTGAATCGTGTCAAGCCCAAGTAGAGAAATCCGGCGGGCTTGTGAGGGTTGATCTTCACCGCCTTCTCGAGATATCGCTCGGCCTTATCCAAATCGCCTAATCGGTAATACGTATACCCGAGATTATAGTTGGCGCCCCAGGATTCCGGATCGATCTCCAATGCCTGATCTAAAGATTGGATCGCTTCTCCGTACTTGCCCATGTTGCCCAGCACGACAGCGTAGTAGAGCTTTGCGTAAATGTTGTGAGGGGCGGCCAGAGCGTTGTGCTGAGAGAAAACGAGATTGTTTTGGAAATAAGC
The DNA here is from genome assembly GCA_963722555.1 of uncultured Acidobacteriota bacterium. Taxonomy (GTDB): domain Bacteria; phylum Acidobacteriota; class Terriglobia; order UBA7540; family UBA7540; genus Bog-366. The sequence goes on along the minus strand of CAVRNQ010000007.1, from coordinate 1,138,244 downwards.
ACTCTGGCTCTCCGTGCCGTAGCCGAGCAAAGCTGCAAGGCCCACGCAGGCCGCTGCCGGGATTGCCGGCACTCCCAAGACGCTTGCGTGGCTGAGACGCAGACGCCGGAGGGCACACGCTGCGATTATGGCAAAACCCACCGACGGTAAATAGAGGTAGCGATCATGCGCGAAATCGCTTTGAACAAATAATCGAAGATCAAGAAAAGGAATGAGAGGCAACGCTAGCCAAGCCGCGGCAAAGGCGATTTCTCGGGACCGCCACGCCCACCACAGGAGGATGCTGGCCACAGCCACTACGGCTACGGCCGGGAGTGTGAAGCTGGCAAAACCTGGGGAACTCACTGCCGGAAGGTCGTAAAAAGTGCTCAGGCCGGTGGGCCAAACTAGGTGCTTCAGCCAAAACCAGAGAAGCGATGGCCAAGTGAACATTAGCGTAGAGATGGGAAGAGGAGTCTCAGCGTGGCTTAGGCCTTTCAATGCGAAGACCCGTGCCATGAGGTACGGGCCAATCAAGAGAAAGTATGGGGTCGCCGACCAAAGTGCGCGCCTAATGGTCTGGAGCCTCATTCCCGCTGAGGATGTCGCCGTAAACGGACGCCCATACATCCATTCATAGGCGAATATTAGCGCAGGCTGAACGATCGCAGCTTCTTTCACGAGTAAGGCGAGAGCATACAGGATCAGTGAAGGGACCATCCAGAACCATACCTTCCCCACTTGACTGCGGGCTTTGAGATAGCACAGGAACGAAGCTATCAGGAGGATCGCGAGCAAAGCATCCGTCGCCCCGGACACCCACGCCACCGATTCAATGTGGACCGGATGGAGTCCGAATATCAGAGCCGCCAAGGCTGCTGACCACCTGTCTCGGAGGAGGCGCACCGCCAGCAGATACACAAGGAGGGTCACGGCAAGATGGACGAAGATGGTCGTAAGGTGCCATGCCCACGCGTGGTTCCCGAACGCCATGTCGTTGATTCGCAGCCAGATGAGGAACCCAGGCCGGTAGTAGTTCCCCGGCCCTTCCGGATTAACGCCTGCCCAGAAGTGCCTGGTGAAATATTGGGGAATGTGGCGCCAGGAGTGGACTGCGGGGTTTTCGACGATTATAGTTTGGTCGTCATAAACGAACTGAAAACTCAGCGTTCGGCTGTAAGCGGCAAATGTACACAGGAGCGCGAACCCCAGAAGGAGTCGGGGGCCGGCAGCCTTCGTGGTGGCTCCCAATGGATTAGGTCCGCTTACGAGATCGCTTTCGGTCAAGTTCCTCCGACGTTTACTCGAGTCTACGGCGCACCGCGGGTTGGCGCAGACGGTCGCTTTTTAGCGCCTGCGATCTCCCGAAGGGACGTTCATCCGGCGGGGCTTTGGCGCGAGTATACGGACCAGCAGCATGCCGTTTCGCAAGCGCTCTTGCAGCCCGGTACAACGCGAGTTTATCACCACCCGCAGCTATCAGAGGACGCAATCCACTACTGCTTGTCCGGTGAATCACACCGGCCCGTGATCCGCAGAAGCCGGCCCTAATCCCTTCCCATCACCCATCCGTGCGCTGGAGATGTGACCCTTACGGCAAGCATGCCGATCCACCGCTGCGCCGGAATTCGAGCAAGCACAGTTTGCACCATAAGCCGACCTCCCACGCTTTTCATACCGCACATCATTTGAAGTATGGGAGTATAGTCTGACCGAAGGGTTGGAATCCACCTGCGACCCAGGAGCGCTTGACTCCTGCCCACAGTCCGGCAAGAATTCCTTCCGGGCACTTGGCGGGACCGCCGCCCCAACGCAGAAATATGATCAGAGAATTCATCCCTCTCGACTTCTGTCGCTAAGGAGTGATCATGGTTCGCCCTGTTTTTTTTCTGCTTTCGTTTTGTCTGACGCTCTTTGCCTTCGGTTTCGGCTCTGGACTCGCATCTTCTCCACAGGGGACACACATGGTTAAAAAAGAAGCTTTCGGAACAACTCGCGGCGGGAAACCTGTCAACCTCTACACTCTGACGAACTCGCACGGCCTGGAAGTCCGCGTGATGACCTATGGCGGGATTATCGTTTCATTACGCGTTCCCGACCAGCGGGGCCGGCTTGATGATGTCGTGCTGGGATACGATAAGCTGGATGGATACCTCGACAAGACTCCCTACTTCGGGGCCATCATCGGACGCTACGGGAACCGGATCGCCAACGGCAAGTTCACCCTGGACGGCAAGGAATACACGCTGGCGAAGAACAATGGACCGAACGCCTTGCACGGAGGCATCAAGGGCTTTGACAAGGTCGTTTGGCAAGCGGAACCCTTCGAAAAGAAGCAGGAGGCCGGACTGATTCTCAGGTACAACAGCCCGGACGGGGAAGAAGGTTACCCTGGCAACCTAAAAGCAACGGTCACCTATACGTTGACTGACCAGAACGAACTCATTCTCGACTATCAGGCCACCACGGACAAGGCCACTCCCATCAACCTCACGAACCACACCTATTTCAACCTGGCAGGAGAGGGGAAGGGAGATATCCTCGCCCACGAACTCACGCTAAACGCCGACCACTTCACCCCGGTGGATAAGAACCTTATCCCCACCGGCAAGATCGCCAGCGTGAAAGGGACCCCCCTCGATTTCACCCAGGCCACCGCCATCGGAGCCCGGATCGGTCAGCAGGATGAGCAACTGATTCTCGGGGGCGGTTACGATCACAACTTCGTGATTAACCGGCAAGGCAAAGGCCTGGCACTCGCGGCGCGGGTCGTCGAACCAAGCAGCGGGCGCGCCTTGGAGGTTTCCACGACAGAACCGGGCGTGCAATTCTACACGGGCAATTTCCTGGACGGTACCATCACCGGAAAGCAAGGGCACGTCTACAAGCAGCGCTATGGATTTTGCCTAGAAACCCAACACTATCCGGACTCGCCCAACCAGCCGGGTTTCCCATCCACGATCCTGCGACCGGGCCAGGGCTACCACACCACGACGGTCTTTAAGTTCTCCGCGCGCTAGTCCCACACCCTTCGCACCGCCGGCCGGGGCGCATGGCTATGCGCCTCTGCTGGCGGACGACCGCAAACCATCTCCCCCGACCGGCGCGCCCTTCTCCGAGCGGCAACCTTGGAGAGTCAACAACTGGCGGCGAGACAAGAGCAAAACACTCACTTGTGGGAGTCCTTATCAGAGTCTTTGGCGGGTTCTTCATCAGAGCCCTTAGCGGAGTCTTTCTTGGAGTCCTTGTCTGAGTCCTTGGCGGGATATTCCACAATGAGTGAGATTCGCCGGTTGGAGGGATCCAGCGGAGCGGAAGCCTTGCGCAGTTGCTGGTCGGCGTAGCCTCTCACCTGGACCACCTGATCAGCGCGCAAGCCGCTCTGCTGCATTAACCGCCGGGCGTTGTTGGCGCGATCCACGGAGAGTTCCCAGTTTCCATATTCCCCGCCGTGCCGTGCCAGGGGATGGGAATCCGTATGCCCCTCGATCGAGATTTTGTACGGAACGGCCCCCAACTCTTTCGCCAGAGCGATCAGCGCTTCTTTGCCACGCTGGTTGGGCTCAGGAATGCCGCTATCGAAGAAGGTGCCCGTGGCGCTTTCAAGCAATTCAATGCGCAAGCCCTCGTTGGTGACTGTCATCTCTATTTGGCCCTTCAGCTTGTTGAGGTCTTGCACCTGGTGGATGGCCGTTTGCAGGTCGTCTTTCAGCTTTGACATGCTGTCTTTGCTGACCTCTATCTTCTCGCCGGTGCCCTTCATACTCGTACCGGCCAGCTTGCCTGTCCCGCTGGGGTCCTTGAAGTAGCCCCCCACGGCCTCTTGGATCTTTTTGCTGCTGTTCATCAACCACAGCACGATGAATAGAGCCATCATGGCGGTGACAAAGTCGGCATACGCCACCTTCCAGGCGCCGCCGTGATGTCCGCCGTGGCCGCCTTTCTTTTTAATGACAATGATGGGCCGAGTCGCAGTTCCACTCATGGAGAACGTAGCCTCGCTTAGGCTGCTGGCGCCTCCTCTTTGGGCGCCTCGGCCTCCGTGGGCGCCGCGGCCTCCGTGGGCGCCTCGGCGCGGGCCCGGCAATAAGTCTCGAGTTCCTGGAACGGGGGGCGGACGTGGCCGGGAATTGCCCTTCGTGCCACCTCCACGGCCATAATGGGAGCCGTGCCCTTGATGAAGGAAGCCATCGCCACGCGCAACACGTACAAGAAAGCGTGCTCCTCTTCGGCAACCTTCGTCATGTTGGAGGAAAGGGGTCCCACCAAGCCATAACACAGCAGGATCCCCAGGAAAGTGCCGACCAGCGCGGCGGCGACCTTGTGTCCAATCTCCTCCGGGGGACCACCCAGAGCGCCCATGGTGATGACCACCCCGAGCACCGCCGCTACAATTCCGAGACCGGGGAGTGCATCGGCCACGGTGCTCAGAGCCATCACGGACTGAGCGGCGTCGTTATGACGAACGTCCATGTCCAACTCGACCATCTGGTCAAGCTCGAACGCCTCCACGGCGTTGCTCGCCACCAGGCGCATCGTGTCGCAGACGAAATGGAGCAGGTGAAGGTCGCTCATGAAGGCGGGGTACTTGGAGAAGATCGCGCTCTTTTCGGGATCATCGGTGTCACTCTCGAGAGCCACCAAGCCATCCCGGCGCGCCCGGCTGAAGAGTTCGTACATCATCTTCAGCGAGTCGAGATACCATTGCTTGGTAAACTTTGACCCCTTAAGAACCCCGGGCAGTCCTGCGGCGATGCCCTTGAGGATGTGCAGGGGGTTGGCAATCAGGAGCGTTCCCGAGCCTGCTCCCGCGATAATGAGCAGCTCTGCCGGCTGTAAGAGCACTTTGATGTTTCCGTGCTCCATCAGGTAGCCGCCCACGACTGCTCCGAAGACCACAACGATTCCGATAATCGCAAACATCCTGGCTCATCTCCCTGCTCTAGGGCTGTTCCGGCGCACCCCGCACGGAAACGCGATTGCCGCCCCCCGAAACGCTTTCCTGGAACGCCTTCCCCACGCGTTCTACGAGGGATTCCAGCGCCTCTTCCGGCCTCATGGCTGTCGCACCCACAGAAACCGTCACCGACAACGCATCGCCCCACCAGGTGACCGCCGAGTATCTGGCCAGCCTCGTAATATGTTCCCCCGCGGCCACGAGAGCGCTGTCGCCACAATTCGAAACCAGGGCCAGGAACTGGTCCTCCGACCAGCGGCCCACAAAATCCAGCGGGTCCAGGCCGTTACGCAGCGCGTGCGCGATGACGTTCAAGATGGCCTCGGCCGCGTCCCGGCCGTGGGCTGAGGTGAAGCTATCCAATTGGTCCAGCCCGATGCACAACACACCGAAGGGGATGGCATGTTCGGTGGCGTATTTCAGCCGATCCCCCAAGTACAGTTCCGTGAACCGATGGTCAGGGAGTCGCGTAACCGCATCCAGCCCCTCACCCGGGGCCAAGCCACTTTCCGGGCAATGCCGCATGGGCGCCCAGGGCTTCTCCACAAAGCTTCCCGCTGCACCCATAACCTCTCCCTGGCTGTTGCGGAGGGGGACAGCCCGCACGGTCACGGGGACCGGGTATCCGGCCTTGTGATGAAGAAAGACTCGCACCTCATGCGCGTTCCCGTCACGCATGGCGGTGAGGAACGGCGAAACTTGCTCAGAGGGCCCCAGGTTGCTCTCGTCGTAGGGAATCAAAAGGTCCTCACGGCAGGTCCGTCCCAGGACTTCCTGGCGCAGGTAGCCGGTTATTTCCTCGGCGCCATCGTTCCAAAAGGCAATCTTGCGGTCCGGGTCCACCACACAGACCCCTATCTTCAGACTCTCCAGGACCGCCCGAAAGACGTCCGGGTTTTTGAGGTCCAACATCCGGAAACTCCTTCTATCTCTTATCGGCTGGAATGAGTCGGCCTTGAGGGAGTCTGTTGTGATAGGCGGGGCAGGGTTCGAAAAGGGCCGGTTTCGGAAGACCTTTGCCAGTGCCACTCTCGGTGTGCTAATGTTCGCGGTTCGGGAGGTGCCATTTGAGCTCCGTTGTCGAAACTGCCCCCATCGCACCCGAGTCTATGAGCAACCGCTCGCCGGTCCCGCGCAACCTGGCGGTCGACGCCTATCGCGGGTTCGTGATGTTACTCATGATGGCCGAAGTCCTGCAATTCTCGCGGGTCGCCGCGGCTTTCCCCGCCAGCTTGTTCTGGCGAATCCTGGCTTTGAACCAGACTCACGTCGAATGGTTCGGGTGCTCCCTGCACGACCTGATTCAGCCCTCGTTTTCCTTTCTGGTGGGCGTGGCGATGCCCTATTCCATTGCCAGCCGCCTGGCCAAGGGCGGAACGTTCGGGAAGCTGTTCGCGCATGCGCTGTGGCGAGCCTTCCTGCTGGCGGCGCTGGGAGTCTTCCTGCGCTCGATGCACGGCACGCAGACCTACTTTACGATGGAAGACACGCTCACCCAGATCGGGTTCGGATATCCCTTTCTCTTCTTACTCGGTTTCCGCCCGCCGCGCTGGGCGTGGGCCGCGCTGGGAGTCATCCTCACCGGATACTGGCTGGCCTGGGCACTCTATCCCCTTGCCGGTCCCAACTTCGATTGGTCCTCCGTGGGAGTAAGTGCGGCGTGGAATGCGCAGCACAACTACACAGGCTTTGCCACGCACTGGAACAAGAACTACAACCTGGGGAACGCCTTCGACCAGTGGTTTTTGAACCTCTTCCCGCGCGCAACGCCCTTCGTCTATAACGAGGGCGGCTACCTGACGCTCAGCTTCATTCCCACGCTCGGTACCATGATCCTGGGGCTGATCGCCGGACGCTGGCTGCGCGCCGCCTCTCCCCGGATTCCGATGCGGCAGTTTCTGGTCGCGGGCGTGGTGGGAATCGCCGCCGGCCTCTTCTTTCACTTCACCCACATCTGCCCCGTCGTGAAGCGCATCTGGACGCCGAGTTGGACCGTGTTCAGCGGTGGAGCGTGCTTCCTGTTGCTGGCAGCGTTCTGCTGGGTCATTGAAGTCAAGCTGTACAAGCGGTGGGCCTTCTTCCTGGTGGTGATCGGCATGAATTCCATCGCCGCCTACTGCATTGCTCATTTCATGGAAAATTTCATCCTCAGCACGTTCCGTATCCACCTCGGCCCGCATTTCTTCCAGTTTCTCGGGACGGGCCTCGAACCATTGTTGGAGGGCGCGGCCGTGCTGTCCTGCTATTGGCTGGTGCTCCTCTGGATGTACCGAAGGAAACTGTTCTTGAAGATTTGACGGTTTGCTGAAAGGCGTTTCGGGTAAGGGCGGTTCGCGAACCGCAGCGCTGCGCTCTGCGCCAGCCGACGGATGCGCCACCCGCTGGCAACCGCTCCCTCTATGCCGATCGGGTTGGTTCTCCTGTTCTCTGCATCCTGACACTTTTACCCCATTAACATCTCCTTTATTTTCATAAACATATTGGCTGCAGAAGTGTAAGTTGTTTATTTGCTATAAGATATTGGCCTACCGTGCGGATTATGCAATTAGCCCGTTTTTAGTGGCGAGTACACATACCTATCTCATTTATTTTCATAAACATATTGGCATATGAGCTAACACCATATTTTTCATATACATATTGGCTTGGTAAAAATGTGTCGTTTTGCATCCTTTGTTTTCAACAACATCTTGGGAGCAACCTTCATTTTTAACATCTTTTTGGGTTATTCTTGCTTTCTTGATTTTTGTCATGAATTCTCGACCAATTGAGAGTAAAGGCGGTTCGCGAACCGCCCCCCCTTGGCCGTTCGCGGGTGGCGCATACGTTCCGCACTATGGAATGTATGCGGCCCTTTGAGGTCGCTGTGGCCGCATACATGCAAGAAAGCGGCGCGTATGCGCCACCCGCGAGAAGTTGCTGTGAGTCCATACGCCGTGCTCCGGTCAAACTCCGCGAGGAATTCAAAGGCCTCCACTGGCTAGCGGGGAGCAAGCGCCCATATGTACTATAGAATACATAACGGTAATGTCAAGAGAAAAATGCACCCCGAACCCCTGCCCCAAGGCCTGGCAGATTGATGAAAAAAACCTGGGCGGGTGGCGCAGACATCGTTTTGGGATGTCTGCGTTAGGAGATTCGAGGCGGCGGTCGCAAAAGCGGGCGCGGCGATAGGCACTGGTGGTGAGGTAGTGTAGATGGTTGAGCCCGTAGAAATGCGGCTGCCCTCCCATCCTCACATTTCATCGCACCGCGACCTGGTGCGCCGCAGACATCAAACCACGATGTCTGCGCCACCCGCCTGTGAAGACTCATATCGTCCCTGGGTCGCATACATCCCGACAAAAACCGTCGGGACGTATGCGCCACCCGCGGAAGCTCGCTGAAGCAGGCAATGTTCTGAAAGGACGATGAGTGTGTATGCCAAGACCCGTCCGCTCCCTTCACTATTTTCCATCGACACTATTAACTCCATCATAACCGGTCAACCAATTGACTTGTATTCATGATGGTGGTATACGCCGTTCACCCTTCATTCCTTCTGGAGGTATCTATGTCCTCCCGGCTGCTCATTCCCAACGTAGGATACGTTGATGAGCGATTGCGCGGCCCCGGCTCGGCTTTTTCAAGATCTGCTTTGTTCGAAAATCGGCGATTCTTGAAGCTTTGGGCAAAAGAGATATGAACAAGGATGTGAAAGGGCGCATAAAGGCAAGTTTTGAACAGGGGAACGTCAAAGCTCCACGGCTCAGCTATGAGCTTTCTGTTGACGGCACAAGGGCACAGAAGAAGGTAAACGGCGGAGCCTATTTGAAAGCAAGCGCGGGCTCTGAAATTGAAATCGACACTTCAAATGTGAGTCAAGGGAGGACCTCCGCGGTGGTCCTCCCTGACAAGATGTTGCGGGTGGTGCATACGTCCCGACGGTTTTTGTCGGGATGTATGCGACCCAGGCCCCCCTCACCCGCCCTCCTACGTCGGGCACCCTCTCCCGCGAGGCGAGAGGGCCGGGGAATCGCGCTCAACCGTCGGGATGTCGGCGCCACCCGCCGTCTGTTCTCCGTGACCTCTGTGGTGAAATCCTTCTTGGGTTGCGTCCGGTAGCCTCGCTGCGCTACCCCGCTGCTGCCTCGGCACGTGAACAGTTTAGTCCCCCTTGCTCATGGGCGCATACATGGAAGACAATGTACGCGACACCCGCGGAACTGGAGTTTCTGGATGCGGGCGGCAACGTTACGCAAACTCTGCCTGCGCCCAATAGGTGAACCAAGTATATTAATGTCCAAACCAGAGAGGTGTATTGACGTGACCAACCACATTTCACGAAGGACTTTTATGGCCGGCGCGGCCACGGCCGCGGCCGCCCTGCGAGTTTGGGGAGCCAATGACCGAATTCGGCTCGGCATCATCGGCTCCGGCGAGCGTGGGTCGTACTTGATGACCAGGGCAAACGAAGCCGGCAACATTCAATGGGTTGCCGTTTCCGACATCTGGGACCTCCGCCGAGATCAGGCCGAGGATGTGGCGAAGACCCGGCTCGACAAGTATGCCGACTACCGTCAACTGCTCGACCGCAAGGATATTGACGGCGTCATCGTCGCAACCTTCGACCACATGCACGCCCAGATCTCGATCGACGCTTGCCAGGCCGGCAAAGATGTCTTTGTCGAAAAACCCATGACCTCCTTGCCCGAGCAGGGGCCGCCCCTGGTGCGGGCCGTCCGCGATTCCAAGCGCATCGTCCAGGTGGGCATGCAGCAGCGCAGCACACCCCATTTCGAGGAAGCCAAGCAGAAGATTTTCGAGAGCGGGCTGATCGGCAAGGTCAACATGGTCCGGACCATCTGGAACGCCAACGGGGGGTACTTGACACCTGTCCCCAAGGGCTATGAGCAGAAGCCCGAGGGGCTGGACTGGAACGCCTGCCTCGCCTGGCTTCCCAAAATTCCGTGGGATGCGAAACGCTATTTCAACCGCTTCGCCTATTGGGATTTCTCCACGGGCGGGCAGACCGGAGGCCTGTTCGTGCACATGGTGGACGTGGTTCATTGGTTTCTGAACCTCCAGCGTCCGCTGGCCGCCGTGGCGGCGGGCGGAATTTATCTCTACGACGACGGACGCGACACGCCCGACAACGTCAACTTCCTCCTGGAATACCCGGAGAAGCTGAACGTGACGTTCGAAGCGACGCTGACCGACATGATCCCCGCAGGCTCTGCGGATATCGTCTTTATGGGCACAGGAGGAAGGCTCTCAATTTTCCGCGCCGGCTACAAATTCACTCCCAGCCAAGATAACGCCCAACAGGGAGTGCTCCAGCATATCGGCACCAACGATTACCACGTGGCGAATTGGCTGGACTGCATGCGAACGCGCAAAACACCGAATGCTGACGTCGTGGCCGGGCACTATTCGGCGCTGGCCTGCCATATCGGTAACATCGCTTACAAGCAGAGAAGCCGGGCGGTCTGGCAGAAGGAGTGGGATGTATGAGCATCGAGATCGGCGTGAACATGGAATTCATCCGCTCCCAGGACAAGCCTTTTGCCGTGGGCGTGGAGCGGGCGGCCAAGCTGGGTTTCAAGTACGTCGAGCCCATGGTCCACAACGGCCGGGAACTGCTGAGCGAAGCGGGATACTTTCACTCCTTCTCGCTCGATGATGACCCGGGCGAGATGCAGGATATCCTCACGCAACACGGGGTCAAGCCCTCAGGCTTGAGCGCGCATTGCCCCCTGATGCGGCCCGAAATCAGCGTGCCGTACCTGCAGAAGGCCATTCGCTTCGCCGCCGCCATCGGGGCGCCGGTGGTCAATACCGATGAGGGAATCCGGCCTGCCTGGGTGAGCAGCGCGGAGGCTTTCCCGGTCATGCGGTACACGCTCTCGACCGTGCTGCGCACCGCGGAGCGTTATCGAGTCTACATCGGAATTGAACCGCACCAGAGCATTTCCCGCACCACAGATGGACTGCTCAAGATCGCGGGCCTGGTTGAGTCACCCTTTTTGCGCGTGAATTACGACACGGGAAACGTGTACCTGGCCGGAGGGGACCCCTACCAGGGGCTTACGGCCGTGCTCCACCTTCTGGTGCACGTCCACGCCAAGGACATTACCGTGGAACATGCGGACGCGGAACGCGGCAAAGTCACCGGCACGCCGGTCGGCTGCGCCTGCGGTGATGGGGTTATTGATTGGAAACGCGTGATTGGGATTCTCCGCGCGGGGAACTTCCGCGGCGTCCTCTCCGTCGAGTGCGGGACCGAAGCGCAGGCCGCCCGCAGCCTGGCGCATCTGAACAGCTTGTTAAACGCCCCCGCCCAGCAGGTGGCTTGAGGAGAGAGGTAGCGCAGAGTTTTGCGCGGCAGCGCAATACTCTGCGGTTCGTCGTTCCGGTTCGTCCGATACATCATCCGGCCCGGACCATGCAAGAATACGTATTTCACCTATGAGAAATTGTTATCGACAGTGCAAGCCGCAGAGTTTGAACTGCACAAACTCTGCGCTACCCGGTAGGCCAGGGCAAGCCCCGGCCTTAAGCTGCCATTCAAGCTGCGAAAAAGGTGACGGTGAACCATGAACAGAACTCGCTGCGGAGCTTCGATCTTGCTTGTCTTTAGCGCGGCGCTGGCTTTGGCCGGGCCAGCGGGGTTCGCCCAGGAAAGCCTCCCGCTCTTCCAGGCCGGGAAGATTCGTGTCTTGATCTTTTCCGGCCGCAACAACCACGACTGGCGCACCACCACGCCTTTCTTGAAGAAGGTCCTGGTGGACAGTGGCCGGTTTGACGTACGCGTCGAAGAGGAGCCCGTGGGCGTCACGGAGGCGACTCTGGCCGCCTACGAAGTGCTGGTGCTCGACTACGACGGCCCGCGCTGGGGAGACGCCACCGAAAAGGCTGTCGAACAACTTCGTCACGCAAGGCAAGGGATTGATTGCTATTCACGCCGCGAATTACGCCTTCACGGGTCTGGAAGTTTTGGGCGACCACCACCGGCCCACCGGCATCAAGCAACCGCCCTGGCCCGAATACCTGAAGATGATCGGCGGCTGGTGGACGGAGGGGCCGCCCAAGACCGCCCACGCTCCCCGCCACTGCTTCACGGTGAAGTTCGTCGACCGTGATCATCCCGTCACGCGCGGCTTGGAAGATTCTTTCCGCGTCTCCGATGAGCTCTATCACAGCCCGCGCATGTCTCCGGACGCGCACATTCTGGCCACGGCCTTCGATGACCCGGCGAATGGCGGTACGGGAAAGGATGAGCCCATCATTTGGACGGTCAACCACGGCAAAGGCCGCGTCCTCTACACGGCCCTGGGGCATGATGTTGCGGCCATGCAGGAAAGCGGCTTCGTCAGCACCTTCGCCCGCGCCACGGAGTGGGCCGCCAGCGGAACCGTTACCCTCTCACCCGCCGGGGTTCTTCCCACCCCGGTGCGGCCACCGCTCCGCTTGCTGGTGGTTACCGGCGGGCACGAATACCCCACCACGTTCTACACGGTCTTCGAAGGGGCGGAGGACCTGCGCTGGGAGCACGCGGTTTCGAACCACGAGGCTTTCAAGAATGATTTCCGCAAGAATTACGACGTGCTGGTGCTTTACGATTTCTCGCAGGAGATCACGGAAACAGAGAAGGCTAACCTCGGGAGCTTCGTCGAAGCCGGCAAGGGTGTGGTCGTACTCCATCACGCCATCGCCGACTACCAGAACTGGGAGTGGTGGTCGAAGGAAGTGGTGGGAGGCAAGTATTTGCTCAAACCCGAGGGCTCGACGCCGGGCTCAACCTACTTGCACGATCAGGAGCTGTGCATTCGGCCAGTGCTGAAGCACCCCATCACGGCCCGGATTGATACGATGCATTTCCGGGATGAAACCTATAAGGGAATGTGGATTTCGCCGGACGTGCGGGTGTTGCTCCGGACCGATAACCCCACCAGTGACGGCCCCGTGGCCTGGATCAGCCCCTATGCGAAATCCCGGGTGGTCTATATCGAACTCGGCCATGGGGAGACGGCGCACCTCTACCCAGCCTACCGGATCCTGGTCCAAGACGCGATCCGCTGGACCGCCGGCAGGCTCAGCGAGGAAAGGAAGTAGCGTGATGGCGCTGGGGCGGGGATTGCTGCTGTGCCGTTGCAGTTCTCGGGCTTAACGGTGGGGGGCTTTCCCGCCGGCTCATCGCGTAGAGGATCAACTCGACGCGGTTTGACACCCCCAGCTTCTCATAAATGCGAAACAAGTGGTTCTTGACCGTGTGCGGGCTGAGCTGGAGTTTCGAGGCGATCTCGCCATTCGGCAGCCCCTCCGCCACCATGCGCACAATTTGCTCCTGCCGCGGGGTAAGCAGCAGCGCCCCGATGGCATTGACGACGTGGACGGGTTCACGTTGGGTGAGCGCCTCGAGAATCCATTCGAGTTCCTGACTGTTGGCCCACACCTGCCCCGCGTAAACACACTGAATGCATTTACACAGGACTTCCAGAGGGTCGGTCTTGCATACCACGCCTTTAGCGCCTGCGGAGAAAGCCTCGATCACCTGCTCGGGCTCATGGGAATCCAGCAGCAGGATGGGACGCGTGGTCGAACCCGCAGCACGCAGTTCGCGCAGAACTCTGAAGCCCCCTTTGGAATCGCCCTCCAGCCCGGCGCTAATCACCGCCACATCCGGTTGATGCTCAGCGACGTTCTTAGCGAATTCTTTGAGCGTGTGGGCGAAGCCCGGAACCGTGATGTGCCTGCCATAGCGATTGATTGCACAGAAGAGCAACTGGCAATCCAGAGGTGTCTCGCCGGCAATGACAACCTTTATGTTCATGGGTGCAGCTTCGGTTACCTCTACATCATAAATTGACCCAGGCTCTAATAGTAAGTGAAATATCCTACACGCAGTTTAGCCAAAAGGCATGCTAAATTTAAACAGGTTTCATGGTCGCTCCCCCCCTGTGACATTTTGCCCTAAAGGGGTGGTACCTTCCAGGAGGTTGATGAAAAACCCGTCGGGACTGTCATTCTGAGGAGCCGTAGGCGGTCCTGAGTGAAGCGAAGGAAGAATCTCGTATTGCTATGAAAATGCGCAGAGCGAGATTCTTCGCTGCGCTCAGGATGACAGCGAAGGGCTCAGGATGACAGCAGGGAAGGGTTTTTCAGCAGCCTCCTAGAATCGCACATACCTTTAGGTTAGGACCAGCCCAGCGGACTGTGTATGGGAAAAACTTCCCCACCCTAGGGCAGTCGTACCACCGCAGGACTGGGTGAAATTGTTCTAAGCAGTATCAGTGTAATTGCTGATTGAATAGCCATTCAATAGTAAGTACACTCCCATCTCGAATTTTTCGCCCATCCATTGCCGCGGGGTTGCATCGACGTCGAGTCGTAACGTGTCGGGCTGACCGCCGACGCCCCCCCTGCTATGTTTTCAGAGGAACGCGGCGGGAGCGGACGGCTCTCAGGAAAGACGCGACCATGGTGCAGGCCCGAAAACATCATCGGTATCGGCTGGAACTTGCGACGATCTTCTCCTGGAAGGACGGCGGGGATGTCTGGCAACACAACGTCGGCCTGACGCGCGACCTCAGTGCCCAAGGAGCCTTCATCTTCGCCGCCAGCCCCCCGCCCTCAGGTGCAGGCCTCAAGGTCCAGGCTCTTCTACCGCCCGGAAGTGCCGCTCTGTCGATAATCATGTCCGCGCCAGGGCAGGTGGTTCGCGTGGAACCACCCCAGGACGGCAGGCCCGCGGGTTTCGCGGTCTCGGGACGGCGCTTCGTGTTGCGCAGGAGGGAGGAACATTCATGAGGAAGCAAGCCGAACTCCTGCTCCTGAGTGTCACGCTCATCGCCACCGCGCTGCACGCTGCCCCAACCGAAAGGGAGAAGGCCCTGGCCTCCGGCAACCTCCTGGCCTCCGCCAGCCCCTCCGGGGAGCGCGAGGCCGCGCTGGAACGCCGCAACCCACGCTATCAGTTGTGCAAGGGAGATTCCTTCGACCTGGACTTCCCCTTCACCCCGACGTTCAACCAGCAGACGATCACGGTCGAGCCCGATGGCTACGCCAGCCTGCGCGCCATCGGAGACCTCCATGTCGAGGGCCAGACCATCCCGGAACTGACCGAAACCCTGCGGCAGAGCTACGCGAGGATTCTGCACGACCCCGTCATTACGGTGACGCTCAAGGACTTCGACAAACCCTACTTCACCGCCTCCGGGCAGGTCACGCACCCCGGGAGATTCGACCTGCGCGGAGATATCACCGTGACGGAGGGCCTGGCTATGGCGGGCGGCCTCACCCCGATAGCCAAACACTCCCAGGTGCTCCTGTTTCGCCGTGTGTCGAGTGACTGGTACGAGGTGAAGAAGATCAACGTGAAGCGCTTGCTGCACGCGATGGATCTAAACGAGGACGTGCACCTGCGACCCGGCGACATGTTGTATGTGCCCACGAGCGCCGTGGGCAACATTAAACGGCTGATCCCGGGTGCAGGGCTGGGCATGACCTACAACCCTCACCCTTGAGTTGACGGGGGGACATGGAGAGAGCGCGCATGGATCGGACGAACTTCGGCGCCCCGGGAGACGGGCGAGTCCCATCCTCGACGCTTCGTGACCTGCTGGGCGTAATGTTCCGGCAGCGCCCGCTGGTCACGCTTTCCTTTCTGGGGGTCTTCAGCGGCGCGGCCCTGGCGGCCGTTCTGCTGCCGGAGAAATACGAAGCCCACCTGAAGATCCTGGTCAAGCACGAGCGGGTGGACCCCGTCGTCACGGCGCAACCCTACGCTATGCCACAGATCAGTAATACTGAGGCCGTTATCGAAGAGGATCTGAACTCGGAAGTCGCGCTGATCAAGAGCCGCGATTTACTGGAGAAGATCGTCGAAAGCTGTGGTCTCGATGCGCCTTCGCCTCACTTCTGGGACTTCCCCGGCGCCAACTCGGCTACCGGAGAAGACCTGAGAATGGCGCGGGCGGTGCGCAAGTTGGACAATGACCTGAAGGCCGAACCCACCAAGAAATCAAGCCTGATCGCAGTCAGTTATGCCTCTACGGACCCGGTGCTTGCGGCGCGCGTGCTTACGACGCTGGCCAGCGAATATCTGGTGAAACACTTGACGGTGCACCGTCCCCCAGGTGCGTTCAATTTCTTCCAGCAGCAGGCCGAGCAATATAAGCAAGAGCTGGCTGCGGCCGAGGCGCACATGGCTGAGTTTGGCCGCGAGGGGGGAGGCAGCGCCGTCTCCCCGCAGATTCAACGGGACTTGAAGCTGCAGAAGGCCAGTGAATTCGAGGCTAGCTTGCGGCAAACGGAAGCCTCCACGGCTCAAACCCAGGAACGTATCCGGGCCCTCGGGGCACTGGCAGCAGCAACTCCCTCCCGGCTGGCCACCACGGACCGTAAGTCTGATAATCCTCAACTCCTTGGACAGCTCAAGTTGTCCCTCCTGACCCTGGAGCTCCAGCGGACCCAACTCCTGGATAATTTCGAGCCCAGCTACCGGCCGGTCCAGGAAGTGGAAGCCCAAATTGCCCAGGCCCGTGCCGCTATTGCCAGGGAGGAAAAAGCACCGGTGCGTGAGGAAACCACCGACCGGAATCCGACCTACCAATGGCTGGATGGAGAACTGGCCAGAGCTCGGGCGGACCTCGCCTCTTACCGGGCTCAGGCCGCGGCCACTGCCCAGATCGTCCGTGACTACCGCAGCAACGCCTTGCTTCTCAACCAGAAGGACATCGAGCAGCAGGATTTGGTTCGCAGCGTAAAAGCCGGGGAAGCCAACTACCTGCTGTATCTCAACAAGCGGGAGGAGGCGCGCATTTCCGATGCGCTTGACACCCAGCGCATCACCAATGTGGCCATCGCGGAGGCCCCCGCCGTGCCCGCACTGCCCGTGCATTCGCGCTGGCTGTACGTGCTCCTGGGTATCCCCTGCGCCACCCTGGTGAGTGTGGGGTCGGCCTTCGTCGCGGACCACTTCGATGCGTCGTTTCGAACCCCCGAGGAAGTTGCGGGGTTCTTAAACACGCCCGTCCTCGCCGCCATGCCGAACAGCGCCGTCTGAGAGCCATATGTCGGCATCATGACCAGTCGCGCCAGCAGCCGCCCCGAGCAACTCCCGACCCCGGCGGTCTCGATCTATCCCCGGGCGGCGCCCTGAGAGAGGGAGAAACGGTCGGTCGATGACCTTCGCGAGAAATTGCCCATGAGCAGAAGCTTCGCCTTCCAGCCGCAATTCGAGAGGGTGGAGGAATTACTCCCTGCGCCTCCCCGTCCGGAGATTCCTCGCAACGGGCAGAGGGCGGGGCTCGATCTGGAGGCCTTAGCCCGGGAAGAAACGGTGAAGCTCGTGCAGCGCTTGTTTCTCTTGCCGGGCTCGCAGGCGCCCCACCTGGTGCTCTTCTGTGGCGTCGAGAGCGGCTGCGGGTCAACCTGGGTCTGTGCGCACGCGGCCGAGACTCTAGCGTCGCAGGTGAAAGGCTCCGTTTGTTTGGTGGATGCGAATTTGCGCACGCCCTTTCTGCACGAGTACTTCGGCCGGGACAACCTTTACGGCCTGCCGGAGGCGCTCCTCGAAATCCGGTCGGTCCGCAACCTGGCGCATCAGGTCAACGGCAGCAACCTGTGGTTAGTGACCTCCGGTTCAAGTGCTCTTGACCCGAGTGCTCTGCTGACTTCCGACCGCCTGCGGGGGTGCCTGGTGGAATTGCGGGCGGAGTTCGACTATGTCCTGGTGGACGGCCCTCCCCCGAACCTGTATGCCGACACTGCCCTGCTGGGAAGACTGACGGACGGAGTCGTGTTGGTGGTGCGGGCGGATTCCACCCGCCGCGAAGCGGCGAAGAAGGCCGCGGACATCCTGGCCTCCGCGAACGTTCGGCTCTTGGGGGCGGTGCTGAATAGACGCACGTTCCCCATTCCGGAAGCTTTGTACCGCAAGATTTAGCGAGGCTTCGCCTCAGACCGGCGATCCGTGACCCCTCACCCGTCCCGATGCATCGGGACAGGTGAGGGGTCCTGCCGTCGCAATGGCTTCGGCAAACTTGACTCATATAGTCAAGTTCCGAATATCAAGCCTGCTAGTGGATCTTACGAGTTCGGACGGGATAGTTCAGCCAATCACGATGCTCGAAGAGTCCAACGTGGGGTTGCGGGAATGTGACTCAGAGGGCGGAGCTATGACCAGCCCACCCCAGCTTTGGCCGCCGACTCCAACCCTGGCAAAGCTAGTAACCCCCGCCGAAAAGCTCCGCTGGTATGCCATTCATACCCGTGCCCTTCACGAGAAGAAGGTCTCGACGCAACTCCAGGCCATGGGCGTCACGACCTTCCTGCCTCAAATCACCCAAAGGCATCGATGGAGCGACCGGCACAAGACTATCCAGCGTGCGCTCTTCTCTTGCTACAGCTTTGTCCAAATGAACGGCCGTTCGGAAAGGCGCCAGGTTGTGCTTCAGACCCCCGGCGTGGTAGGCCTGGTCGGTATCCATGGTGCAGCCCTCCCCATACCGGACAAAGAGATCGAGGACCTCCAGGCTCTCCTGTCACAGAACCTCACCTGTGCGCTCTACCCGTTCGTCAATGTGGGACAACGCGTACGGATCCGCGGGGGATGTCTGAACGGGGTCGAAGGGATCCTGGCGGCCAAGAACTCCGACCAGAGCCTGGTGGTCTCCATCGAGTTGATTCAGCGGTCGGTGGCGGTCCGCATTGATGGCTACGATGTGGAGTTGATTTGAAATGAACGTGGTCAGTACCGCCATCGACTCCGCGCCCGGTTACGAGGCTGCGGAAAACCGCTTCCCTGCTGT
The DNA here is from genome assembly GCA_963722555.1 of uncultured Acidobacteriota bacterium. Taxonomy (GTDB): domain Bacteria; phylum Acidobacteriota; class Terriglobia; order UBA7540; family UBA7540; genus Bog-366. The sequence goes on along the minus strand of CAVRNQ010000007.1, from coordinate 1,119,515 downwards.
CATTCTGAGCGAAGCGAAGAATCTCGCTCTGCGCACTTTCATGGAAATACGAGATTCTTCGCGCAGTTTATCCTGAGCGGGCAGAGCGAGATTCTTCGCTTCGCTCAGAATGACAGCGAAGGACTCAGGATGACAGCGAAGGACTCAGAAAGAAAGCAGGGAAGCGTTTTTCCGCAGCCTGTACATCCTCGCATGAGCCAACTGTCGCTATGACCCCTCTGCGCCGTCGCCTGCTTCTCAACGCCGCCAAGCTCTTTGACTTGGAGGTCATGGTCTTCGCCTTTGGGCTGGCCGCCGCGCTGGTGGCTTACGAAACGCCCGCGACGTCGCTCGCCCAATTCCTCTCCCTGCGCATCAAGGTTAAGAATCTTGCGCTGTTTGCCGGCTTTCTTCTCGCCTGGCACACCATCTTCAACTCCTTCAGCTTATACGACTCCAAGCGCCTTGGCATGCGCTTGGCGGAGGTCTTGGATACCGTCAAGGCAACCACCGTGGCCTCGCTGACTCTATTCCTCGCGGCCGCCCTGCTGCGAATTCGCCTGGTCTCTCCGCAATTCGTCCTCGTGTTCTGGGGCGCCAGCTCCGCCGCGGTGGCTGGCAGCCGGCTCCTGGCCAGATACTTGCTGCAAGGCGTCCGCAGGCGAGGCCGGAACCTCCGCCATGTGTTGATTGTGGGCACGAATCCCCGCGCGGTGCGCTTTGCCCGAAAGATCGAAGCAAGGCCGGATCTCGGATACCGGATCGCGGGATTCGTGGACGACGACTGGCATGGACTCGAAGAGTTCCGGAAGACGGGCTACCCGTTGCTCTCTGACCTCGCTGGTTTTCCCAGCTATCTTCGGAACCAGGTCGCCGATGAGGTGGTAGTCGCCCTGCCGATGGAATCCTCTTATGCGCGGGCGTCGCGCATCGCCGGGTGGTGCGAAGAACAAGGTATCGTCGTCCGCGTCCTTTCCGATATTTTCAATATGCGGATGGCGCGGCCGAAGGCGGAGGAATTCGGAGACGGCGCCGTGATCACCCTTTATACCGGGGGTCCCGAGAGCTGGCAGCACCTCTGTAAACGCACCCTCGATATCGCGATTGCGCTGGCCGGGCTGGTAGCGCTGGCGCCACTGCTCCTGCTCACCGCGGCGCTGATCAGGCTGGCCTCTTCCGGGCCCGCCTTCTTTGTTCAGGAACGAGTGGGCCTCAACAAACGAAGATTTCGATTGCTCAAGTTCCGCACCATGGTGGTGGACGCGGAAGACCAGTTTTACCACATTCAACATCTCAACGAGGCGAGCGGGCCGGTGTTCAAGATGCGGAATGACCCGCGGGTGACTGGCATCGGAAGATTCCTGCGGCAGTTGAGCATTGATGAGCTGCCTCAGCTCTTCAACGTCCTGAAGGGCGACATGAGCCTGGTGGGCCCACGACCCCTTCCCTGGCGCGACTACAACGGGTTCGACCAGGACTGGCAGCGCCGCCGCTTCAGTGTGCGGCCCGGGATCACCTGCTTGTGGCAGATCCAAGGCCGAAGTTCCATCCCCTTCGAAAAATGGATGGATCTCGACATGCAGTACATCGACCATTGGTCCCTCTGGCTGGACTTCAAGATCCTCGCCAAAACGGTTCCCGCCGTCCTGAGAGGGACTGGAGCGGCTTGAGGGATTGCTCAAGAACGCTCCAGGGGCTAAACCCAAGGCTGTTCACTTAAGCTGACTGTTCCCAATTCGACCCCCTCACCCCCGGCCCCTCTCCCCCAAGGGGGCGAGGGGGGCAGTGATCTAAATTTACTGCCCTCGCCCCTTTGGGGGAGAGGGTGGACCGCAACCGGCGTTTTCTTCAGCCGGGGCGGGCGGGGGGCCCCGAGCGCCGGGGGTGAGGGGGTTGCCCAGGTACAAATTGCGAACTGATGTCCTGAAACCCATTAAGTGAACAGCATTGGGCCTAAACCGATGAACGAACTCCCGTATACTGCTGAAAACTCAGTCGCCCTAGGCTGTGGGACCACCAGCATCGAGGCGCCCGCCCCACAGAATCGGAGTCTCCCCGCCTGTCTCCGCACCCTCTTTCAGCTCTTGGACGAACACCGGGTTCGCTATTGCGTCTTGCATTCCTGGGAAGGGCTCCCGGAGGAGCTGCCGAGCGACCTGGACATTGCGGTTCATCCCCAGGACCGCTCGAGTTTGCCGGCCGTGTTTAAGGAATTAGCCGAGGCAGGGTACCGCCCGGTCCAGTGCCTGAACTACCGCGTCAAGGCCTACTACTTCGTTTTCTTCTGGTTTGAAGGAATCCGGCTAAGGTCTTTGGCTCTCGATATCATCTTCGAACATCGGCGCAGCGGCTTGATCTCCCTGCGGGGCGAGCAGATGGTGGCGGGCCGCATTTGGCGCCGTGAATTCTGGGTGGCCAGGCCACGCGTGGAATTCACCTACCTTCTGGCGAAGAGAACATCAAAAGGAACCGCCTCTCCCCTCCAAGTTTACCGGTTGCAGGTCCTGGTGGAATTACTGGGGCGCGGCGAAGCTGAAAAACTAGCGGGCAAGATCTTTCTCGGCGGCCTGAAGCGACGCGTTGTGGATGCCTGTGTGGATGGATCCCTGGGCGAGCTTCTGCCCAAGCTCGGCACCCAACCCTGGCGAACGGGCCTGGCACGACATCCTTGGGGATTGATTCGCTACTTGTCCGGGGAAGGAGTGCGCATGGCGCGACGCTGGTTTCAACCCACCGGCCTGTGCGTGGTTGTCCTCGGTCCCGACGGGGTCGGAAAGAGCACCTTGGTGGTGCGATTGGGCCAGGAACTTAGGACCTGCTTCAGACGCCGGCAATCCTTTCACTGGCGCCCCGGGGTAATCGCCCGAAAGAAAGTCACCAGCGCAACGACCGATGATCCTCATGGCAAGCCCACGCGGGGGGCGCTCGCGTCCACGCTGGCCCTTTTGGGTATCTTCCTGGATTATTGGCTTGGATACAGATTCATCCTGCAGCCCCTCCTTGCCCGCACGGGCTTGGTTATCTTCGATCGATACTACCAGGATCTGCTTATTGATCCCCGGCGCTACCGCTACGGCGGACCGATGGGCCTGGCGAAGTTGATCGGTCGCCTGGTTCCTCCGACTGACTTACTGTTTCTGGTTTTGGATGCGGAGGACGAAGTTATTCTCTCCCGCAAGCGTGAGGTCCCGCTGTCGGAGTTGCGGCGCCAACGAGAGTGCTACCGGCAATTCCCCAAGGGCGAAGAGCGGGCCAGGTTGGTCAAGACAGATCAGGGAGTTGAGCCCACCCTGGGGGAGGCAACCCGGTTTGTTGCGGAATATCTCACCGAGCGTTTCGAGCGCTGCCATGCGGGTTGGCTCGCCCCGAAAGATGAAAATGCTCCGATGCTGTCATCCTGAGCGTTGACAGCCTTTCGGCTGCCCATGATGGGCAGAAACTCGATGAGGAGAACCAATCACCCAAACTGTCATCCTGAGCAGCAGCGAAGGATCTGCATGGGTTTTCAGTAACCAAGACAAATACAGATCCTTCGTCCCGAAAGAACCGGGACTCAGGATGACAGCGAATGGCTCAGAATGACAGCGCCTACGAGTCTTCCCGCAGCCTGAAAGGCCCCGATGAACGATCTCCTTTGGAAGACCATGCACCATTTTGCCGGGTCCGGAAACCCTGGCCCCAGGCCCTCGGGGAACGGCTTCGATGCCAGCGATCTTCCGCCTAGCGTAAGGGTCTCCCTTAACCCTTCCAAGCGCGCCAGGAGGGATTTGGCTCGCCGAGGGTATGCGAGCGCACGTTGTTTCCTTGCCCTACCCTCCCTGACTTCCCCGCGCTGGTTCTTCCCCTTGGAAGACGGCCGGTCACGACAGGCGGGGCTCGAGATTTACAAACCCTATGCAAGAGGCGCACGCATTCTGAAAGGCTTGCTCACGGCCTTGGTAGCGGCACGCTGCCAGGGCCTGGGGCTGCCTCGCTTGCTCGTGGCTTCCCGGAACGTCTTGCCGCTGGAGGGTTTGGTGCGAGAGGTCACCGGTGAGTGCCAACCGGTCTTCGCTTTGTCGCTGAGCACCGAGACGCGCTTTCAGAAATTGACGGTGCAGGTGATGCGCACCGGGGGCGAGATTCTGGGCTACATCAAGCTACCGCTCACGGACGCGGCCGCGGAGCGCGTCCGAGGCGAAGCAGAAATACTGCATCGTCTGGGGGGCTTCCCCGCCCTGCGCTCCCACATCCCGCAAGTGCTGTATTCCGGCGACTGGGGTGACGGCGCCATCCTCTTCCAAACGGGAGGCCCGTCCCGATCTGGACCTGTACAGCTCGACCGCCTGGGCGGGGAGTTCCTGCAGCTTCTCTGGGGTATTCACCCCACGATGCAGCCAGGACATGCTCTGTGGGAGAAGGTGGCCACGCGCTGGCGTAAGGCAGAGCCGGGGCTCGACTCCCGGTGGCGGGGTTTGGGCGAGGCTGCCTTGGCGGCCGCCCGTTGGGAACTTGACGGGGCCATGATTCCCTGTGGGGTCGTGCATGGTGACTTTGCCCCCTGGAACACGCGCGCCGGAGATCAGGGCTTGTATGTATTTGACTGGGAATATGCTTCCTGGGAGGCGCCGATCCTGTGGGACATCTTCCACTTCCGAACTCAAGTGGCCGCGTTACTGGATAAAAGGGACGATCTGCATGTTTCTTATGATCGCTTTTCGGGCGAGAGAGCGTCTTTCCTGCTCTATCTCCTGAGTTCAACGTGCCGGCTTCTGGACGAGGAAAGTTCCACCCGCCAAGCCGGACTTGAGTGTCGCCGGCAACTGCTCGAGAAGCAGTTAGGAGGGCACTGAGATCGCGTCTTCTGTAGCCATCCCCAAAGAGTACCCCTCGGGGCTCACTCGCGCCCGTGAGTATTGCTCACGGGGTTTGCCTTGGGTCGGCAAGGGATCTCTCGCGCTGCTCGACCAGGGGCTCATCTCGGGATCCAATTTCCTAATTGGGATTCTGCTGGCTCGTTGGCTGGTTCCCGAACAATACGGAGCCTACGCGCTGGCTTTTTCGATTTTTCTCTTCGCCGCCGGGTTTCACAACGCGCTCTTGCTGGAGCCCATGAGTGTTTTCGGACCCGCCTCGTACAGCAAGTGCCTTCCGGCCTACCTGGGGAAGTTGCTCGGACTGCATTCTGCCTTAGTTCTCCTGCTTGCTTCCCTGGTGGGTGCTGGAGTCGCCATCCTGCACTACTCCACGCTAGGCCGAGGTCTCGCTGCGCCCTTATGGGGTGTCTGTATCGCGACTCCCACAATCCTGTTCTTCTGGCTATGCCGCCGGGCGGCGTACGTCAAGCTAGCCCCCAGCCTGGCTGCCGGGGGTGCTTCCGCATATTGCTTGGCTGTCATTTCCCTCTTGTTGGCCGCAAAAGCCCTGGGGTGGCTGTCCGGCTTCGCAGCTTTCCTGATTCAGGCAGTCGCCGCCACTGCTGCCGGCGGCCTGTTGCTGATTTTCCTGCGGCCACGCCTCGCTTCCCAATCCGGCCCTTCCGGGTCGGAGGTTGCCCGCCAGCACTGGCGGTACGGGCGCTGGGCGGTGGGAACCCAATTCGTCTATTGGCTTTCTGGCAATGCGTACTATGTCATTGTTGCCGCCTTTGTGCGTATGGAAGACGTCGCTGCCTTGCGGGCCCTGCAAAACTTCACTTTGCCCTTTAGTCAATTTCTCAGTGCACTCAGCCTGCTGGTGCTTCCCTGGGCCTCGGCGAAATTTGCGGAAGAGGGCGGGCAAGGCTTCGAGCGCCGCATCCGGCAGATCACCCTGCTGTTTGTGGGCGGGGCGTCCGCCTATCTCGTCGTGCTTTGGTTGTTGGGCGGCAGAATCATGGCAACCCTCTATGCCGGACGATACAACGACTTCGCGTATCTGCTCCCGCTCGTGGCCGCGCCTGTCATAGTCCTCGCAGCTTCGCAGGGGAGCACCATCGCCGTGCAAGCCATGCAAGCTCCGGCTGAGGTTTTCTTGGCTTACAGCGTCTCAGGGACTCTTACGATCTTGGCAGGTGTGGCTCTCGCTCGCTATTGGGGGCTAACGGGGGCATTAATCGGCATCCTGACCTCTTCCCTCGGTTTTTGCATTGTGATCACATGGCGTTGTCGAAGAACACTGGGGGGTGTTATCAGTTGAGATTTCAGAAAACGGCTAAGAACTCGTGCGATAGCATCCGCATCGCCTGGCTAATGCCATCCCTGGCGAGGGGTTACTACTGGCAACCATTGTACAGGGAATTCACCAGGCTATTCCCGAACACAGTCATCTTCACTGGGAACTGGCCCGGGTACTTGCGCGGGTACGAGGAGTCGTTCACGGTGCAACAACTGGGGGGCTTCAAGTTTGTTGCTCTCAAGCGAACCGAGGCCGGGGCCGATATCGGATTCACGCAAGCGCCAGCCTCGATACTCACCGAGCTGAGAAGATTTCGTCCCTCGCTGATCTTTACATCTTCTTTCACCATCTGGACCTTATACGCCTTGATCTACAAATTCTTCAGCCGCTGCCGCGTAGTCGGGGTATGGGACGGCACCTCACCCGGCACAGCCTTTCTCCACTCGCCGATAAGGCTGCGTTTACGCCGAACGCTGGCGCGTTTCATTGACACCGTCATCACCAACTCGTACGAGGGAGAACGATACTTGCGGGACGTTCTGCGCATTCCCGAATCCAGGATACTCCGCCATCCCTATCAAGTAGCTGAGCCCGGGGCACTTTGTCTCGACCAGGAGGGGGAGAGCCCCCTTAACCTGACCCCCCGCCCGGTGTTTCTTTTCGTCGGAAGCCTGATCACCCTCAAGGGCTGGCGGTGCCTTCTTGAGGCGGCCGCGCAATTGGTGCAGAGAGGCATGGGCTCCTTCTCTGTTGTGCTGGCCGGAGACGGAGAACAAAAGCAGGACTTGCTCAGGATGATCGCGGCTCTCAGGCTGGAGAAGATCGTTCATCTCATGGGGCAAGTACGCTACGAAGACCTGGGCGCCTTTTTCCTGGCCAGCGATGTGTTTGTTCTCCCTACCTTGGGAGATGTTTGGGCAGTGGTCGTCCTGGAGGCTATGGCGTTCGGGAAGCCCGTACTCTGCTCTCAACACGCTGGCGCAAAGGAAATGGTCGAACCCGGGGTGAACGGCTATGTTTTCGACCCTCGCAACCCGGGAGAGTTGGCTGAGTACATGGCGCGATTTATCCAGCAGCCGGGGTTGATCGCGGAGTTCGGTCAGAAATCCAAGGAGATCATTTCCCCGTACACCCCAGAGCGCGCGGCGATAGTCCTAGGCAGGCTCGCTCTGCGGCTCCTGGGTCGCAGCGAGCGCGAACTCGCCCTTGAGGAGCTGCCGCAGGAGAATTGCTGAGCGGTGCATCATCCTCGCAGGTATGGGAAAGACCCGCTCGGACGAAACCCTGGAAAGTGCAAACTTAAAGAGGGCCAATAAGCATGCGAGTGCTCATCTCAGCTTACGCCTGCGAACCCGGCAAAGGCTCTGAGCCCGAGGTCGGTTGGACCTGGGCGCTGGAGATTGCGCGCTGGCATGAGGTCTGGGTCATCACCCGGGCGAACAATCGCGGCCCCATCGAGAAGGCGCTGGCGGCGCGGCCTTTGCCCAACGTGCATTGGGTCTATTTCGACCTGCCGCGCTGGGCGGCCTTCTGGAAAAAGGGGAGGAGGGGCGTGCACGCCTACTACTGCCTCTGGCAATTGGGCGCGTATTTCGTCGTCAGGAAGTTGCATCGGGAAGCCGGCTTCGACTTGGTCCACCATGTGACCTTTGCGAATTACTGGTTGCCGACCTTCCTCGCCCTGCTCCCTGTGCCATTCGTCTGGGGCCCGGTGGGAGGCGGCGAATCGGCGCCCCGCGAATTCCGGCGGTCCTTCAGTCTGCGCGGGAAAGTCTTCGAGTTCTTTCGTGGCCTCGCCCGGAGCCTGGGACAGCTCGATCCTTTTCTCAGGCTGACGGCGCAACGGGCCCGCGTGGGACTTGCCACGACGGAAGAAACGGCGCTCCGCCTGCGTGAACTGGGGTGCCGGAGGGTGATGGTGCTCTCGCAGGTGCGCTTGCCCGGCGAGGTGATGGCTCAACTCGAGGGCTTCGCGGCCCGGCAGAGTGGGCCCTTTCGCCTCGTCAGCATTGGGAATCTGTTGCACCTTAAGGGCTTCGAACTCGGTTTGCGTGCCTTTGCCCGCTTCCAGCGATGGACCCCGGCGGCAGAGTACTGGATTATCGGGGATGGTCCAGAAAGAAAGGGCATGACGAAGCTGGCCGAGAAGCTGGGGGTTGCCGAAAAGGTCACTTTCTGGGGCGCCATTCCTCGGCAGCAAGTTTTGGAGAAGCTTGCCGAATGCGATGTGCTGCTGCACCCCAGCCTGCACGATTCCGGCGGCTGGGTTTGTGTCGAGGCGATGGCTGCGGGTCGCCCCGTCGTTTGCCTCGACCTCGGGGGACCCGCGGTGCTGGTTGCCGAACAAACCGGCATCAAGGTGCCGGCTATTTCCCCGGAGCAAGCCGTCCGAGACTTGGCGACCGCCCTGCTGCGCCTGGCACAGGACCCCGACACCAAGGTTCGCATGGGCGAAGCTTCTCGCCGGCGAGTGGAAGAGCACTTTGCCTGGGCCAGCAAAGGTGACCGGCTGCACCAGATCTATGAGGGCGCAATGACGCTGGCGGAGGGCCAGGCATGCTGAAGGCCCGGGAACTCCGCGACCCTCACAGGCTCACATGGTTTGCCGGAGCCCTAACCCTGGGCATGGCTCTGACCTTCATCGCTCAGCGCTTTGGCGTTCCGGCGGCGTTTCTTAGCCTGCTGCTTATTCCCCTGGCTGTTTTCGTCGTTCCCGCGGCCATCCGTCAGGCCATGGGACTTTCCCGCGCCCTGCGGGTGCGCCTGGCGTGGTGGCATGGACTCTGGTTATTGCTTCTTCTGAGCAGTCTTACGTTCCGAGTTCGCACCTCCGAGGCCATCGAGGATGCGCCGGTGGACAGTTGGGCCGCTTACCGGATCACCTTGGTGGGGATCGTTGCCCTCTTCCTGGGCGTGCGCCTGGCTCTGAGGAGAACGGCGTGGGTGGGATCGCTCTTTCGGGGGCTCCCAGGCGTATTGGCAGCCTATGCCCTCGTCTGTGTGGCCTCTACGGCATGGTCGGCCTATCCGGCGTGGACGCTTTATCGGTCCTTGGAGTACGGGGTCGACGTCGCCCTGTTGGCTGCCATCCTCGCTACCGTCGGATCAGCCGAAGCATACCGCACACTCTTCGACTGGACCTGGGCACTCTACCTCCTTCTGGTGTCCTCGATCTGGGTCGGGGTCCTCGTTTGGCCCGGGGAGGCACTTCAGCCCTCCCCGGGTTTGATCGGGACCGCCCTCACGGGTGTGCTCCCAGCCATACCCGCCAATACCGTGGGAGAATTGGGCGCGGTGGTGGCGGTTGTCGCGCTGGCGCGGCTGCTGCTTACGAGCGGGGACCCCTCCAACCGTACGTTCTATTCATTGCTTCTGCTCGTCGGCCTCGTCACGCTTGTCCTGTCACAAACACGATCTGCCACTGCCGGTTTCTTGCTGGGAGCGGGGTTGCTCCTGTTCTTGGCAAAGAAAACCACGCTTTGGGTGTCTGCGCTAATCGCCAGCCTGGCGATATTAGCGTCCCGCGCGGGGGACTTGCTCGGGGATTACTTCCTGCGGGGACAGACTCCAGAACTGTTCACGTCCTTGAGCGGCCGCGTTGATTGGTGGGAATCGGGGTGGCAGGAGTTCATGAAAAGCCCGCTGACCGGCCTGGGGGCCTATACCGCGAGGTTTGAGGTCCTTGCCAAGATCGGAGAATCCACGACCTCCACCATCCATAATACCTACATGGAGGTACTTGTGGGCACCAGCTTCTGGGGTTTGGCGCCCGTCCTGGTTGCCCTGATCGCAACCTGGTGGATCTTGATAGGGTGTGTGCGAAACTATCCTCCTGACTCCTGCGAGCGACGGATGGCTCTGGAAGCGGCAGCCGTCCTTGCCGTGGTCAGTGTACGCTCCTTGTTCACCTCCCATCTGATCGCACATCCCTCCCTCAGCTTTCTCTTGCTGGTCGGCTACGCCGAGTTCCTGCGCCGTCGGAGGAGACAACTTCGGCCAGCCGACGGAGTTTAGGGTTTGCTAACAGCCCTCTCCCCTCGGAGAGGGCTGAACAGGCTGCAAGGTGAAGGTGTTGATAAGCAAATTAGACGCGTGTTCTGGGAGGAAGGGTCGTAGGATCGCGTCGGGTTTGATCGCCGTGCTCCTTTTCTTCCTTAGCTCTGCCCTCTTCCCCGCCCGGCCGGGCCGCACACCGGTTGTGGTCGGTCCCCATCAGCGGATCCAGGATCTGGTTGAGCGCAGCCGCGAGGGAACAAGTTTCCTGATTCAGGCAGGCGTCCACCGCCTGGAATCCGTGGTTCCCAAAAATGGGGATTCTTTCGTCGGCGAGCCTGGAGCGATCTTGAACGGCGCCGTGGTCATCAAGGCTTTCGAGCGGCAAGGAAATCACTGGGCCGCCCCTTGCTCAAATCCCAAGGTTGAGGGTTCCGGGAAATGCCAGCCCCAGTATCCCGCGTGCACGCTCCCGGAAGACCTTTTCGTGGACGACGAACCCCTGCGGCGTGTTGCAAGTCTGGCGGACCTCGCGCCGCGCACCTGGTACCTGGACTATGCCGCGGGCAAGCTCTACATGTCGGACGATCCCACCGGCCACACCGTAGAGCTAGGCGTTAAACCTCACGCGTTCTACGGTTCCGCCACCGCTGTAACCATCCGGGGGCTGGTTATCGAGAAGTACGCAAATCCCGCCCAGAGTGGCGCTATTCATGCGCTCACTGATCCCGGGCCGCTCAGTCACAACTGGCTCGTGGAGGGCAACGAGATCCGGCTCAATCACGGGGCAGGCATCCGGGTAGGCCACGGGACGCATGTAATCGAAAACAGGATTCATCACAATGGCCAAATCGGAGTTGAGGGCAGCGGCGCCAACATCCTGGTAGAGGACAATGAAATCGCCTACAACAACTATGCCGGGTACGACTACGGGTGGGAAGCGGGCGGGACGAAGTTCACGTTCACCCATAAATTGGTCGTTCGCAACAATGATGTGCACCACAACCAGGGGCCCGGGCTCTGGACGGACGGTGACAATGACTCTGTCCTGTATGAGCGGAACCACACTGCGGCGAACCTGGTCGCGGGTATTGAACATGAGATCAGTTTCGCGGCGGTGATTCGAGACAACGTGATTGAGAATGACGGATTCAACCCCCACGGGGCCAGCCTATGGTGGGGCGCCGGTATCCACATCCTAGCTTCCTCCCACGTCGAGGTTTACGGTAATACGCTCCGGAATTGCATGAATGGGATTGCGGCAGTCCAGGCCCAGCGTGGCTCCAGCCTAAGCACCGGCCGTCCGTATCTTGTCCAGCACATCGATGTTCACGACAATACGGTGGTGCAAAGCTCAGGTACAGCGGCAGGCATCGTGAAGCATGTGGACTTTGATGATGCGGTCTTCAAAAGCTGGGGTAACCGGTTCGCAGGCAACACGTACGTGCTCGGCGCCGCAAAAGGCGAGTTCTACCAATGGATGAACGCCCCTCGGACCAGGGAGGAATGGCAGGCTTTTGGCAATGACCCGGATGGCAAATGGCCTGCCCTGGCGCGATCGAGCCCCGCCGACGACGTGGACCAGAGCACCCTGCCAGCGGAGAAGCCCGCCGGCTCGCTTTGGCTGTCGCTTCTGCCAGCGTCAATCCTTCTCCCGGCCAGAGTGTCCACAATGCTACAAACGTTGCGGTACTAACCTCCTGTCAGGATGACAGTGGGAGTGCTCACGCTGTCATTCTGAGCCCGCATTTTGGGCGAAGAACCTCGGCAGTTTGTTCTTTTCACTGATCTAGGGCAACTACCGAGGTCCTTCGCTCCGCTCAGGATGACAGCTTTGGCGGTCATTCCGCAGCCTGCATAACCCTCCCAGAACTCAATGTCCAAACACTAAGATGAAAATTCTCCTCGTCCACAATATGTACCAGCAACCGGGGGGGGAAGACACTGTCTTCAACCAGGAGCGGGAGCTGCTGGAAAGCGCCGGCCACCAGGTTCTCACCTACTGCCGCAGCAACCGCGAAATTGGCAATTACTCCGGTCTGAAACGGCTGCCGCTGGCGGCTCAAATGGTATGGGCGCGAGACACGCGGCGGGAAATCGCCAGCTTGCTCGCTTGGCAGAGGCCCGATCTGGTGCACATCCACAACACCTTCCTGATGGTATCGCCCTCCATCTATGCGGCTTGCAAGGAAGCCCACGTCCCGGTGGTGCAGACGCTGCACAACTATCGCCTTTTCTGCCCGGCTGCGAACTTCTTCCGTGCCGGCCAGGTCTGTGAAGAGTGTGTCGAGCGTAACTTGTGGCGGAGCGTTCAGCACGCCTGCTACCGGGACTCCCGTGCCCAGACTGCGGGTGTGGCATTCATGCTGAAAGTGCATCGCCTGCTGCGCACCGGCTCGACCCTGGTGGACACTTACGTGCCTCTCACGGAGTTTGCCCGCCGGAAGTTCATCGCCTGCGGCGTGATTGCTGAGAAGACCGTCACCAAGCCGAACTTTGTCCATCCTGATCCCGGCCCCCGCCGCTCCACGTGTGACTATGCGCTATTCATCGGCCGGCTTTCCGCGGAGAAGGGGCCGGAAACACTCCTCCAGGCCTGGAGCCGCCTAAGTGTTCGCGCCTCTCTACGGATTATTGGCGATGGCCCCCTCCGCTCCCGCCTCGAGGCCGGCACTAACGGTCGAGCGCGGGACATCTCCTTCGAAGGGCAAATAGGCAGGTCCCAGGTGCTTTCGGCACTCAAGTCGGGGCGCTTCCTGGTGTTTCCAAGCCGGTGGTACGAATCATTCCCCATGGTAATCGTCGAAGCCTTCGCATGCGGAATCCCCGTAATTGCCTCGAGGCTCGGAGCTGCTCAAGAAATCGTTGAGGACGGCCGGACGGGCCTGCATTTCACGCCCGGCGACCCGGACGATCTTGCGGCGAAGGTCGCCTGGGCCTGGACCCACCCTGCGGAGATGGCCGCCATGGGCTGCGCGGCTCGCGCCGAGTACGAAGCCAAATACACCGGCGGACGGAACTATCAAATGCTGATGGAGATCTACGAACACGTCTTGCGTGAGAGGCGCTGAGACCCATGGGTGCCTTAGCCGCTCGCGCCAGTTCCGTGCCGAAATCGTTGGGGCTCGGCGGTCCTGCCGGGTATGGGTCCTTCGCTGTCGTGAAGCGAATCCGTAAGCTCGACGGAGTGCTCTGCCTTGAGGGCAAGCGCGTCCTCGACGTGGGTTGCGGCAATGGCTGCTATACGGTTGAACTAGCGCGCCGTGCGCAGTGGGTGTGCGGCCTGGACATACAACTGAAGCACCTACGCGCCTTTCAAACCCAACTGCCCCGCCTGCAAGGGGTTGGCGAGGACCTCCCATTTGCTGCCGAGACGTTCGATGTCGTCACGATGATCGAGGTGCTTGAACACACGGCCTCCGATCTGGGCGTATTGCGTGAATGCTTCCGGGTCTTGAGGAAAGGAGGGCACCTTGTCCTCTTCGTGCCCAACAAGCTGTACCCATTCGAGAGCCATCCTTGCCATTTCGGGAGCTTGCCACTCGGCCACAACATCCCATTCGTCTCGTGGCTGCCGACCTTCCTTCATCGCCGAGTCTCTTCTGCCAGAATCTACACACTTCGCAAAATTATCCGCCTCGCGTCGGAGTGCGGGTTTACGGTGAAGCGGATTGAGTACATCTTTCCCCCACTAGACTCGTTCCCACTCCCATTGAAGGACGCTTACCGACGGGTCGCGTGGTGTCTGGAAGAGTCCTCACTGCGAGTGTTCGGCGTCTCAATCTTCCTATTGTTGGAGAAAACGTAGATGGCCCCGAACACGCGACCCCTCGAAAGCGGAGTCCGCGCGGTACCCCGCTACAAATACATGAACCCCATTTCTATCCTGGGAGATAACGTGGCCGACCCAACCGGGCCGCCCGCGGTCGTGCTGGCCGAAGACCCATCCCGGCCCGCCTTCAAGGTCCTGGGCGTAACCGTGGATGCGGTCCAGATCCCCGAGGTTATCGAACTGATGGAGCGCTGGATTCGGGCGCGCTCAGCGTGCCACTTCATCGCTTTCACAGGCATGCACGGAATTACCGAATCTCTACACGATCCGCTGTTCAAGCGGATTCTCAACTCGGCTGATCTGCTGGTAGCAGATGGCATGCCCCTCGTGTGGCTGGGCCGGAGGCATGGCTACCCGCTTCGCCGGCGCGTCTATGGACCGGAACTCCTGGAAACCTTTTGTCGGAAGACAGGGCCCCGCTATCGTCACTACTTCTATGGCGGCGGGCCGGGTGTGGCGGACCGTCTCGCCTTGGTCTTGGAGCAGCGGCACGGAGTGCGCACTGTCGGAACTTACTCCCCGCCCTTTCGGCCGCTGACCGAGGAAGAAAAGGTGGAAGTGGACTGCCGCATCCAGGTGGCCGCGCCGGATATCGTTTGGGTCGGTTTGAGCACTCCCAAACAGGAGCGCTGGATGTACGAGCACCGTCAACGTCTGCACGTGCCATTGCTGGCCGGAGTGGGTGCGGCTTTTGACATGCTTGCGGGCACGGTGAAGCAAGCTCCGGCCTGGATGCAGGAGAATGGGCTGGAGTGGTCCTTCCGCCTCGTGCAAGAACCGCGCCGCCTCTGGCGACGCTACCTCCTGGTTGGACCCCAATTCTTGTGGAACGTCTCTCTGGCGCTCTTGGGGGTCAAGAGATTTGACTAACCCCCGTGCCTTCACCCAAAAGAGCTCTCTCTCCCGGACCGGAACGGTTTGGCCTGGTTCTGAAGCTTCTCCCCCGGGCTTCCGGCTTGCGCGGGAATGACAAGGCAGTTGACCCACCTAAGGACATGAGCCTCATAGGACCTCTACCCTCCACGTGCCATTCCCAACCGACCTTGTGGCGTCAAGGCTCCCCACCCTCCTTCAACGGTCATCCCCGCGCAAGCCGAAAGCCACCCGCTTTAGGGAGGTCGCCGGGCTGAACAGGCTGCGGAAAAACGCTTCCCTGCTGTCATCCCGAGTCCTTCGCTGCCATTCTGAGTCCTTCGCTGTCATTCTGAGCGAAGCGAAGAATCTCGCTCTGCCCGCTCAGGATAAACTGCGTGAAGGATCTCGCTCTGCCTGCTCAGGATTAACTGCGTGAAGAATCTCGCTCTGCGCATTTTCATAGAAATACGAGATTCTTCCTTCGCTTCACTCAGGACCGCCTGCGGCTCCTCAGAATGACAATCCCGACGGGTTGTTCCGCAGGCTGTAAAGCCCCGCCCTTCCAATCCCGTGGTGAGAAATCCGGGCTGACTCTGGCCCGACTCACCAACTCTAGCCATCTGCAAGTTCTCGCCTCTCTGTCCGCACTCCATTGCGAGAGGCCCGCGGAATTGCACTCCCTCCTCTCCGACTATCAGCCCCAGGAAAACCGGCAAGGCCTTTGCCCGTAATACTCCGCCGAAGGCAATTCTCCGGCCAGCCCGTGGCTGGAGACACGCTAAGTCGCTGAACGCCGCCACTCGCCTGCCGACCCTCACGCACCCGCCCGGAACCGGACCAGCGCCCTCACATCACAGATGGGTCCTGTCTATTGAGGAAAAGACGAGGGTGGGGTGATTCTCTGTTCGCCTTCCCCGTGGAGCGAATCGAAAATTGCCAACCGATCCCTTCTGGGTGGCTCATCACTAAAGAACGGGGTAAGGCAACTCCTCATCGGTCGCCATCACCCCTCGGTGTCGGTTGGACTCGATCGAAGAAAGTGGGGCAGACGCGGGGTGATGAAGTGAAAACGCCGCCCGATAATCATTTTGAGAAGCAGATGATCGGTACTACGCGTAACGCCCACGCCCATTCCGAGGTTGAATTCCCAGTTCGGACCGAAATCATAGTCGATCGTGGGCACGATCTGTTGTTGCTGCATATACAGAGGGTCAAATCCGGTGATAGGTCCCAACGCCCCGTAGTATTCAAGGCCCGCACTGAGTTTTCGGGTAACCGAGTAGGCAACCTTGAAGTTGGGAGAAAAGCCCACACCTGAAGATACACTTGGCCCGTGAAACGACCGCTCGAGAGCAGGATTGAAGGCCACGTACCAGGAATGCCACTGCTTGTCCACGATGGGGCGAATCTCCCAGGTCCAGGTATCCGCAGAGAAACTGGGCCGCTGGTAGCCAATTTCCGTCGAAAGGCTCAATCCCACCGGCCAATGCCATTTCTCCGGCACGCGAACACGAGGGCGAAGGTGATCCCCAACCCATTGATAGCCCTGGTTCGGCCCGTAACTTGAGAAGATGTAGAGTCCTGTTTCAAACCAATCCGTCCAGCCCTGGGTGATCTCGATCGTTTCGTGTATTTGATGCTCATCCGGAAGCACACCCTGGGAAATTGCTTTGAAACCCTCGATCGTGAGATTACTGTGTAGTTCGACCATGGTGTGTCCCGCCGCAACCGTGTCGGCTCCATAAACCTGAATCTCGTAGTTATCTTGCGCAGAAAGGGGAAGAGCAGCTACCGCTGCTAACAAGACGAACTGAATCCCTTTCAGTGGGGCCGGCATTGTAGACACTTCCGTTAGTCCCTTGCTGCTCCGTCCTAGCCCGGATTTCTCACCACGGGTTTGGAAGGGCGGGGCTTTAGAGATTGTGTGAAAACCCGGCCAGCAAACGTAGAGGCCGCCTTCGGGCGGGCATAAGTTGTTGAAGGCGCGATGCCGGGCTGAAGCCCGCCTCTACGAAAACCATCGCGTTCAAGGGAAGAAAAAGGGGCGCCACCGAACGCGCCCCTTTTCACCGTTCCAGGTTGTCCCCTACACCCAGAGCTGCCCCAACCTTCAGCTCCGCATGTGTTTGCCGGCAGTATCAGCGGTTCCCGGCACCGGCCACACAGGTTTGATGGGCACCGGCCCCATGGCGTATTCCGTAGGCCCCAGGTGCTCTTGCGATTCCATGATCTGGTCCCACGTCACTTCCTTGCCCGTATAGGCGGCGGTCCTACCCATGATGGCCGTAAGTGTTGACTTGGCGACGTGCTCCGCCTCGTTCACAGGCTTGTTAGTGCGGATGGCCGTGACGAGGTTGACGTGCTCCTGCTTGTAGGGATCCACTTTCGTCTTGCCGGCCTCCTGCCCTTCTTCCTGGTACACCCACACCACTTTGCCGTCCCGGTCGTAAATGGTGTTCTTGCAGTTCGTGTAACCTTCCGATCCCACGACGTATTCGGACACGTCTTCCGTGCAGCCGTCGATTTGCCGGCACATGCTTTCCAGCCGGGTGCCGTTCTCATACGTGAACTGGACGGCGAAGAAGTCAAACTGATCGCCCGTCACCCGCCGCGCGCGGCCGCCCGCTCCCACCGCCTTCGCGGGATACATGCCGGTGAACCAGGCAATGGTGTCCAGGTTGTGGACGTGCTGTTCCACAATGTGATCGCCCGAGAGCCATGACCAGTTCACCCAGTCGCGGATCATGGCTTCCATGTCGGACCACTTTTTCTGCTTCGGTGCGTACCACAACCCGGCCTGATTCCAGCGGCAGCTCGCGCCCATGATTTTGCCGATGGCCCCGTTCGCAATGCGGTTGTACGTCTCCTGGTAGGAGCGGGAGTGCCGGCGCTGGGTCCCGGTCACCACGTTAAGGCCATAAGCTTTCGCCTTCTCGCCCGCCGCAATCACGGCGCGGATACCGGGGGCGTCAACGCCCACCGGCTTTTCGATGAAACAATGCTTCTTGGCCTCCACGGCGGCGTCGAAGTGAATGGGCCGGAAGTGCGGGGGCGTGGCCATCAGCACGACGTCCACATCCTGCTCCAGCAACTTCTTGTAAGCGTCGAAACCCACGAAGCAGTGATCGTCCGCGATCTCTTGCTTGTAATCCTTGGTCAGTAACCCGCGACAGATGGCCAAGTGGTCCGGGAGCACATCGGCCAGCGCGATGATCTTCAGATTCGGCCCGGCGGCCAGAAAATCTGCCGCCGCCCCTGTACCGCGCTCTCCACAACCGATCAATCCAACTTTCAGGGGTGAACCATCCGGAGCCACATCCACAAAAGTCAGTTTCGGGACCTCCTTTTTGCAGCCCACGATCAGGGCGCCGGCACTCGCCACAGCTACCGCTCCGATAAAACTGCGCCGGTTAAGATCGACCTTTTTCTCTTCGCTCATGCTTTTTCCTCCTTATGAATTCAATCGATATCACTAGCAGGGTTGATATTCGGAACTTCACTATTTGAGTCAAGTTTGCCGAAGCCATTGCGACGACAAGACCCCTCACCCCCGGCGCTCGGGGCCCCCTGCCGCCGCTGGCGACCACCCTCTCCCCTCGGAGAGGGCTGGAATACCGTGCACGCGAGCCATTTCGAGCCCTCTCCCCAGGGGAGAGGGTGGACCCGCGTAGCGGGCCGGGTGAGGGGTCACGGATCGCCAATCTGAGGTGAAGCCTCGCTGGTCCTTTGCCTCCCGCTCGTCTTTCCCCAGAGTGTTTTCCGACCGGTCCCTCCTCCGCCTTAGCGCCCACTGGGGTCTTCCACCTTTTCATCTACTTCGCGCACCAGACGGAAGCCCACGTCCGAGCAGTCAGAATACCACCACACGCTCTTGGGAATCTGCGGATCAGTCAGCATCCAGTCGTCGCTCCGCGTGTGGTCGCGGGCTGCGCAGCGCAGGTCCGCCCCGTCCGAGCGGTAAGACCCTCCCCGCACCACGTATTCTTTGCCGCCGGCCGGTCCGCGCGGATTCAACATTTCCCCCTCGACCGCCGCATACGCATCCGGCGCGTACCAATCCAGGCAGAATTCGCGCACGTTGCCCAGCATGTTCAGCAATCCCCACGGATTCGGTTTGGTCCCTTCCGCGGGATGGGTCTTGCTGCCGGCGTTCTGGAGGTACCAGGCGAAGTCACCCAGGGGCGAGACGCGAACCCCCAAGATGTGATTCAGCCACCGCCGAGTCGTAAAGCGCGCGGGATCGCCGTCAAAGAAGTAAGGATGGCTCGTACCGGCGCGAGCGGCGTATTCCCACTCCGCCTCCGTGGGCAGGCGGTACTTCTTCCCGGTCACCGACGACAGCCACTCGCAATACTTCTCCGCCGCGTAGTGGGTCATGGTGATGGCGGGCCGCGAGCCGCGTCCCCATCCCTGGTCGGGAGAGCCATAGGGCGGGGTGGGGCCCGTTACGGCGTCGGGAGCTCCGGGATTCACGCTGTCGCGGGCGCGGGTCTTGCTGCCTCGCTCGGCGAGGTACACTTCGTATTCCCGCCAGCTCACCTCCACCCGCCCCATCCAGAACGGGCTGAGCCTCACCGGGTGCACGGGACCTTCGTCGGGGCGGCGATAGGCCTCGTTCGGGGGACTGCCCATCTGGAAGGTCCCGCCGGGCGCCGCGACCATGCGGAACTTCACCTCGGAACCCGGAATCTCCTCGCTGTAGTTCGAGAATCCCTGGGGATGCAGGGGAAAGGCTTTGTCAAGTTCGCGGTCATCTTTCTCCGCCACATCCTCCGTGGCTTCCTCTCTCTTCCCGCGGAAATGGCCCGTGTGCAGGTGGCAGTTGATGCACCGCATCCTGGCTTGGGAGCGCTGATAGTGCAGGTGGCCGTCCACACCTTTCTTGGAGAGCCCCGCGCTGAAAAGGTTCTGGTGGCACTTCACGCACGCCGAGTCATAGGAAAACGTGGCGGCGTGTTCAAGGGACTGTTTCGTTTGCCAGTCAATCTTGGCAACGTTCTTGAAAGCTTTGCCATAGATATCCTGCAGACCGAGCCGCGCCTTTTCCGTGTAAAACTCCGCTCCGCCGGCGGGTAGATGGCAATCCGTGCAGTGCGTGACCACGCCGCTCTTGGTGCTGAAATGCGGGGACTTGATCCAGGTCTGGGTGGCCTCAGGATGCGAATGGCACGCCTGGTCGCAGTACTTGTCGGAGGATGTATATTCCACACCCGCCCGGCCTCCCAGCAGAAGAGTGAATCCCAGCAACATGCCGAAGACAATCAGAGCGGACGACTTTCGCTTGGCGAACGCTTCTCGAAATCGATGCAGGAAAATAAACACGCCCTGACCCTATCGCCCTCGCTTTCCCGGTTCGTTACAGGCTCGCGGAAATCCGCGGGAAGAATAATATTCCCACCCCCGCGGCGACTGGCGCACCAAGTAGGCTGAGGCGCCCTCCACGGACTCCGCGGCGCGCAAGCCTGCTTGCGGCGGCATCACGGAGAGGGCCGTGGCGAGGCCGTCCGCTGTGGTTCCGTTGCGGGCAATTACGGTTGAGCTGGCCGCGCCCTCCAGACCCATGCCCGTGGCCGGATCAATGATGTGCGAAAAACGCCGGCCGTGGATGTCCGCAAATTGGCGGGAGTTTCCGGAGGTGGAGATGCCGACGTCGTACAGCAGCAACGTGCAAGGTTGCCGGCCGCTCGCGGTATCCGGGGAATCCACGACGACGGCCCAGCCGGGTCGTCCGGGGGGCGGAGCCCCAATCCTCAGGTCGCCTCCGGCGCCCACCAGGGCCCGACTGATGCCGCGTGTCCCCAGCAGCGCCAGGGCTTGGTCTGCCGCATAACCCTTGGCGATGGCGCCCACGTCCAGTTTCATGTCGCGACGCTTCAGGAAGACGGTCCTATGCTGCGCATCCAACTCGAGGTTTCGATAGCCGACCGCCGCCTTGGCTCGCGCCAGCGCTGCGGCGTCTGGCATCACCTGCGTGCGCCGTGCCTGGCGCCAGAGCTCGACCACCGGGCCGACCGTAACGTCAAAGGCGCCACCGGAAAGCTCCGAGATGCGCAGGGAGCTTTCCAGGACCTCGAACATTTCCGGGCTGACGACGCGCGGGGCGCTCCCGCCCTCCCGCGAGAGCTGCGCAAGTTCGCTGTCGTCCCGGTAGTCGCTGAAAATCTGCTCCAGATCCTCCACGCGGGCAAAGACGGCGTTGGCGGCCTTCTGCGCTTCCGCTTCATTCGCGGCATAGAACTTCAGGCGCAGGGTGGTCCCCATGCGCGGCAGTGAGAACTCGTACACGCCCTGGCCTTCCCCGGTTCGGGCGCACAGGCGTACTGACGCGGCGAGAAGCACCGGAAGCAGTGCGAGACCCGCCAGACGGCAAGACCGGCGGGTTGAGTCAGGGAAAGCATGCATTTCCCGCGGTGGGAACATAAGCATCACAAATTCAGGTGTTGCGGCCAGTGACCATTATGGAAGGTGTAGCCTTTTCAGGTATTCAAAACTGATCTTAATGGCCTCCAGCGGGGGCACGTCGCATTGATCCTGCTCAACGATGATGTGCTTTGCTCCCGCTTCACCCACGTGCGCGAAGATTCCCTGCCAGTCAATCCGGCCCTGGCCGACGGGAGCGAACGGATTGGGCTTTTCCTTGGGGTCTTCGTGGGGGTTGATGGTCACGCCTTTTTTGATGTCCTTGATGTGGAGCAGCGGAAAACGTCCCGGGTAAGTGCGCCAGTAGGCGAGCGGGTCCTGGCCCGCGTAAACGGCCCAGAAGATGTCCATTTCCATCTTCAGCAACTGGGGATCGCAGCGCTTCAGCATGAGGTCATAGCCCGACGCCTCACCGTTACGCTCAAATTCGTGGAAGTGATTGTGGTAACAGAATTGGATCCCCGCGCCGGCGGCAAGCTTGCCACAATCGTTATAGAGGTCGGTCCGGCGTTTCCAGGTCTCGGAGTCAAGGCGGGGGTTGTCTCCCACCACCGCATAGCGGACCCCATACGCATGCGCCTCTTCTACCGTCTTTTTCCAGGCTTCCAGGGTCTCCGGGTTATCAAAGTAACCGCTGGGGGCCGTGAGGCCGGCGGCACGCAGGGCATCGTTCAGCGTTTGCGGCTTGAGGCCCGGCCCGATCTCGACTTGCTGGTATCCCACAGCGGCCACCTGCTTCAGAGTGCCCGCCGGGTCGTTCTTGAACAGCTCGCGCACCGTATACAGTTCCAGTCCGATGGGTCCGGACCAGGCCAGCTTCCCTGCTCCCCACAGACCTCGCGCGGCTACTGCGGAGCTCGCGGCAGCTCCCGCAAGCGCCCTTCCCAGAAAACCCCGCCGTGTCAGCATAGTTCCCCTCCTCAGGCAAGTTGCCATTTGAACCCGGAGTTACGTTTTGGGTTCCCGGCCGACCGGTAACATACTGCGGGCCGTCTCTGATTGCAAGAGTCCGTAGGTTTCGCTAATGATGTTGTTCCCCTTCGGGGGACGAGGCTGAGGCCTGTCCGCTTCAAAATGAGTCACCACCCGCCGCCCCAAGGATTTGAGAACTCGCCGGGTTGATGTAGACTCCCAACGACGAGTCTAAGAGGCCGGGCAGGTCGCACGGCTTTTGGCGCCGGGCCTCAGCAACGAAGGTGTTGAACATTCCAGCCAACCGCGATTGGCTTCCGAGGACAAGGCATGCGCAAACTTCCGAAAGATCGAATGACGGCGCGCCAGCGCATTGAGTGCACTTTGCGCGGCGAACTGCCGGACCGGGTCCCAATCTTTGACCTGATTCAGCACCTCCCCCTCATCGAATATGTGACGGGTGAGAGAATCACACCGCAGAATGGTTTGGATCTGCTGTGCAAAACCATTGGGGAGCGGCTGGATATCACGCGCGGGATTGCCGCGCCCGTGGAAGAAAAGTTGATCCGCCAGGCGGACGGGTTCGTTTACAAGCAGGAATGGTGGACGACCTGGTTGATCGAGCGGCCGTTCAGCGATGCCCAGGGTTTGCTCGACTACATTCCCCGCAACATTGAGGAGCTCCACAACCGTCGCTTTGGTGACATGTTCACCTTCGCGGGCAAGAGCAATGTGTGGGGGGCGTCATCCAAATCCCCGCGCGAGCAGTACCTGGAGTTGCAGGAGAAGGTGGGCGGGAACACCGTGATATTCCCCAACGAGAGCCCGGTGGGATTGGACACGGCGCACGTGCGGGCGGGTCTGGATTTGCTGTCGTACGCCTACGCGGAGAACCCGCAACTGGTGTCGGACTGGCTGGAAGCGCTGAACTGGGCGGAAATCCAGCGCGTCCACGAGACCGCGGATCCCTCGCTCTCCCCGGTGGCGCTGGTCTTTTCCGACATCGCCGGCACCGACCAGTTGATGTTCTCGCCTGCCTTTCTGCGCAAAGAGTTTTTCCCTCGCCTGGCGAAGCTGGTGAACGCCTGGCACGAGCACGGAATAAAAGTGATCTACCACTCGGACGGGAACCTTTGGCGCGTCCTGGAGGACTTCCGCCAAGCGGGGATTGATGGCATCAATCCTCTCGAGCCGCTATCGAAGATGTACGCCGGGGATGTCCGTAAGGCTTTCCCGGATTGGGTGTTGATGGGCGGGATCGATGCCTCGCAATTGCTCCCGTTTGGAAGTGAAGCGGAAGTCCGGGAGGCGGTCCGCAAGACCATCAACGACGCGGGGACGACGGGGCGCCTCTGGATCGGCTCGACAACGGAAATCCACCCGGCTGCCAAACTTCAGAATGTCCTGGCCATGTGGGATGAAATCGAGAAGCATGGCTACTACGAAGCCTGCGTAGCGTAAGGAAGAACCCCGCGCTGTTCACGTCCAGCAAGTTGTCACGTCTTGAGCCGCTGGGCGAGCACTTTCGAGGGGGTCAGATGTAGGAGTTAGTCGGTACGGGAAATGGAAGCAAAACCCCAAAAGAGAATCTATTGCTCCTCGAAGGGTTTTCCCGCTTCGTAGAGCGCGATCCGGGCCTGGAGGGCTGCCGTCAGCTCCGGATCGTTTCCGTGCGTCGCGAGGTCGAGCGCCCGGCGCGCCGTCTCCACCGCCTTCGGATAGCGTCCCACGCGTGCATAGGCGGCGGCGAGCGTATCGAGAATGGACGGGTCCCGCCCGCCGGAAGCGCTCAGGGCGCGCTCGGCGAGTTGCACGGCCTCGCTGCCGTTTCGCACCGAAGCGTCGGGGAACGTCGCCAGCACGCGCGCCGTCTGACTCAGCAGAACCAGGTTGTTGGGATCAACCTCCAGCCCACCGCGCCAGTGCCCCAGGGCTTCGAGGACCCTGCCCTCGAAGAACAAGACGTTGCCCAGATTCATGTGGTTGCGGGCGCTGCGGGGATTCACCTCCAGCGCTTTCTGGAAGTGCGGAATAGCTTCCTCGATCCGCTCTTTCCGCGACAGGGCAATCCCCAGGTTGCATTGCGCCTCCTCGTAGTCGGGCGCGGCGTCCACGGCGGTCTGGAAATTGGCGATGGCGCCGTCGAGGTCCCCCTTGTTCAGCAGGTGGTAGCCGAGATTGTTGTGGGCCTTGGGGTCGGCCGGATCGAGTTCGAGCGCCTTGTGCCACTCGGCGATGGCGGCTTCTTCCTGACCTTTGGCGGCCATCTCAACGGCCAAATCGAAAAGGCGATAGAACTCGGCGGCGGGTACGTCGATATTCTGCAAGCCGTCGGGCGGGATGTTGACGAACTCCGGAATGTTTACCGCACGGTTGGCCGCCGTCGAGTTCTCAATCAGGATCGCCGGGCTGTCGTTGCCGTTTTCATCGAGGTGAGTGAGAAACATCTGGGTGTACGGCGAGCGGCTTTTCGAGGAGAACACCAGCCAGCGGCCGTTGGGCGAAAAGCTGTGCCAGGAATTCATCAGCGACGTATTGCAGCGCATCCGGCGCGCCTTGCCGCCTTCGGCGGGCACGATGTAGAGCTGGCTGTCGGGGCGCATCAACTGGCCGTTGCGGCACCGCGCGAAGACAATCCAGCGGCCGTCCGGCGAGACCTTGGGGAATGTGTTGCTCATGCCGTTGTGCGACGCGCCGGTAATCGGCTCCGCCTGGCCGCCTCGGCCCTCGTTAAAGGGAATGCGGAAGAGGTCGTATTGGATTTGCGTCTCGTCGGGGTCAGCGGCCCGCAGCGCCAGCTTTGCGCCTTCGGGGTAAGGATCTTTGGCAGCAGCGCGGGCGAAGACCAGGTACTTGCCGTCGGGACTCCACACCGCGTCGGTCTGGACGTAGCGGGGATCGTCGGCTCCCGGCAGCGGATGTCTTTCTTTTGCGCCGCGATCGTACCAGGCCAGGATGCCACGCGTGGGATAGAACACCTGAAGGAAACGGTAGTCCTTGAAGTTCACCACGTAGTAGCTGCCCCGGAACGTGGTCGCTACATATTTCCCATCCGGCGAGACCTGCGACATGAATCCGACGCGCATGTTCCCCACGGGCTGTGCGTCGCGAAAAGAGGTCCACGAGATCACGTCCTCGTTGCGGATTGACATCTCGGCCTTGACGGGCGTAAGGGCGTACAGTCCTTTGTCATTCCCCGGGCCGTCCAGGTCCATCCCCAGCGTCTTGCCGTCGCGTGAGAACGAATGGCAATTGGCGCAGGTGTGCATGCCGGTGAGCAGCAGACGGCTGGCGGGCTCGCCCAGGTTGCGCAGCCGCCAGGCAATCAGCGGGATGGCCGTGGGCGCCAGCGGTTTGATTTCTCCCTTTTTCAGTTCCGAGGGCATCAGCGGCACATCACGGTAGAAGATCGGCGCGCCCACGGGGTCCTTCGACGTCTGGATCATCACTTGGCCGCGGGAGACGGTCTGGTTCCCTTCCCTGATGCCGGAAATCGTCACCGTCGCCGGCCGCTCCACGGAGTGCTGCTGGATGGCGGCCCAGGTGGCGGCGTCGGGCTTCCACGTGTGCGCGGCGGCTTGCTCGGGAGTGAGCTGGGGCGGCTGATTGGTGTTGGCCACGCAGCGCGGATCGCTCTCGCCAATGCGCAACGGCTCGCCCTCGGATTTCAGTTGGATCGCAGCCGAGCCGTCGGTGAACGTCACGTCAATCTGCCACGACTTCGCGTTCGGTGCAGCGTTGCGCCAGAGGAACGTCGGAGCGATAATCTCGGGTGGAAAGATCGAGCCGTCGAGGGGGTAATCGACCGTAATCCGCGCCAACTGCGAAGCGTCACGTTGCGGGGAGAGGGAAGGGGCCAGGGATGGTGATAGAACGCAGAAAGCAATCAGGGATAGGGCGAACTCCGCGACGAATGAGACCTTGAATTTCATGATTCACCCCACCCTGTGAAATGGGGTGCACGCTTGCGAGGGCGGGTGAAAAAGAGTTTAACACGAACCGGCCAGACAGTGTCGCCTGTAGATCTGAGCGGAGAGGCACAGCCCGCTGTGGCGGCACACATCTTTCGAGAAGTTGGGATCGAGACCGCGTGGCTTGATTGTTCCCCCTTGCCGCCTCAGGCCCAGAATCTCCCGTCGTGTCCAGGCACCCTTAGGCCCACGGAATTCGCGCTAAGCATCCACTTTCGGAACCGGGCTGCCCCTTGCGTCGTCACCCCCGTGCAGACGGGGGTCCAGTTCGTAGCACGCTGGTAGCGCAGACTTGGTGTGTAAGTCTGCGGCTTTTCCATCCCCAAGGGTTAGAGCCGCAGAGTTGAAGACCAACTCTGTGCTACCGGCTCAGGCATATGGAGCACTACGGCGGGAATTTCATGCGGCGCGGGAGGTCTCGGAAGCGCGGGTCGGGCGCAGGGGGTTGCGATTACGGCGCTTCCCAATCGAGGGCGTAGATTTCATAGCTGCCGACGTCCCGCACAAAGAGAGGCGAATCATCCGGCGCTAGGCCCATCCAGGTGCCGTCCACAAGTTGCAGGCCTTCCAGGTTGGCTACCTGTTCGACCTTGCGGTCGCTGATGCACACCCGGTTCACTACGGGACCCGCTTCGGTGTCGGTCCGCACGTAGACATATCTCGAGTCTCGCAACCAACTCCCCGCGTTCGTTCCCGATTTGGACCCGGCCAAATCGCTCCGCTTTCTGGCATTCACATCGTAGAGGGCTAGCGGTCCGTTCAGGTCAAGCGGCTGGGCGGTGATGAAGCGCCCATCGGGTGAGAACCTCGGGTGCATGAGCCCTTCGCTTCCCGGCAAGGTCGACACTTGGCGAGTCTTCAGGTTAAGCAAATGGATCCCCGACCGGTCGAGGGGAGGCCCATAACAGTTGAAGGCCAGCGACTCGCCGTCGCTTGACCAACTGGCTTGGGAGGCCTGCATGCCCTCGGGCAGGGGCTCTTCGAGAGAACCGCCGTCCGCGGAGATCAGATTGATCTTCAAGGCCCCTTCCGGAGACGGAGCCACGAAGGCGATCCGCTTGCCGTCGGGCGACCACCTCGGCTGGCTCGGGACTGTAGGAGGGAAAGTGAGTCGCAGGCTCTCGCTGCCATCTATCTTGCTCCGCCATAGCGCGCTTTCCGGCTGCGTCACGTAGGCTACCCATTTTCCGTCGCGTGAGAAACTGACTCCCTCGGCCCAGATGCCCGAGAGGTAGGGTATAACCCCCTGAGTCTTCGTGTCATAACGCACGAGTTGGCCGCGATCCAATTCGCCCACGGCGAAGAGTTTTTTCCCGTCTTTGCTGGGAACGGGGTTACTGAACAGAAGCGGGCCATGAGTCAATTGAACCGGCTCGCTGCCGGTCCTTCGGAGCCATCCACGCTCTTCGCGAAGCGCCCAAAGATCCGAAAAATCAGTGAAGACAAAATACTTTCCATCCCGCGTCCAGTTTCCGCAACATGCGTTGTTATCGGGTTTGGTGCGTTCGGGTAGCAGAGGGTGGAGATTGGTTCCGTCGGCCGCGACGTCCCAAATCGCTGTCCCCTTCTTCGGGTCATAGACGTTGAAGCGCAAAACGCTTCCGTCGGGTGACCAGCGTATCCGGAAGGGAGTGCCGTCGGGAATTGAAATCTTGCGCGGATGGGTGCCGTCACTTTCCGCGATGTAAAGCGCGTCTCCGATGTAGGCGACCCGCTTCCCATCCGGCGACCAGGCCGCGGACGCCGCAAGATAGAACCCTCCTGCGTAAGCCTCTCCCACCCGGCGCGGCGACCCTCCCACCAGCGGCAGGATCCACAACGCCCCGTGTCCGCCGCTTTTCCGTAGGTTCGTCACAACGAGAAGCTCATCCCCTTTAGGAGAGATATCGGCCAGGGTAGCGTTTGGCAAGGTCGAAGCAAGCGTCACAATCTCTCCGCCACTGGTTGACACTTGGCAAATTACGGATTGTCCTGAAAATGTGGCGTTGAAATAAAGCCTGGAACCGTCGGTAACAATTCCCTCCTTCTGAAGGTCAGAATGCGTGATCTGGACGTAACCCAGGACCTTGGGTGGTGGCAGCGGACGTGTAAGCAAATAAGTGGACAACGCCGCGGCGACAATCAATCCCGCGGACGCAGCCAGCGGCCAGATCCGCCGCTTTCGAAGGGGCGCTGCTTGCTGTAGCTGCGCTGTCTCTGCCGCCGTGGATTTAACGGGTGATTCCCGATTCGCCGGTGGGGACACCGGCGCTACAGTCTCGACTGGCGCAATCAACCGGTAGCCGCGACGCGGCAGGGTCTCGATGTATCGGGGTTTGTCCGCATCATCCCCCAGGGTCTCGCGCAGCTTGTTGATGGCTCTGTTCAGCCCATGGTCAAAGTCCACAAAGGTGTGATCGGGCCAGAGCCTGCGCCTCAGTTCCTCACGTGTCACGACATCCCCAGGGTGCTCCAACAGCATGGCCAGGATTTCGCGCGGCTGTTCCTGCAGCCTGGCCTTGATACCGTCCTGGCGGAGTTCCCCGGCTTGAATGTCCAGTTCAAAGGATCCGATGCGGACTTGGGCGCGAGAGGATGAATTCGGTTTCATGGGGTGGGCATCCCCAGTCGGAAGGAAGCATACCACTTTGCAGTTGTCAACAGAAGTTCTGTGTGGGCAGTGGGTCAGTTTGGTTTTTTGTAGCGGCGGTCTATGACCGCCGGCTTTTGATTCAATAGATTCCGGCGCTCATGGAGCGCCGCTACAGCAAACTGGCCCGCCGCCTTTGTGTGGTCGGCAGCACGCGAGAAGCTCATTTTGTCCGATGAAGCATCCAGGGGACAAAAAAGGGACAAACAGAGGACCTCCAGGGCATTGATATCCCCTGGCCCGCTGCCTTAGATTCGCGCCCAGGTACGAGTCCAGGAGGTGCGCGCCATGGGCAGCCGCTGCCACTACCCATTTACGGATAGGGGTGGCGTGCGCGCGCACCTCCTGTCACCACTACGAGCAGAAAAGGGCACCCGAACCGGCGTTGAGTTAGAGTGTGTCAAAACCAAGCTGGTCAATCAAAGGAGGACTATCATGAGACTCCCTTTTTGGAACCAACAAGTCGCCTGCTTTGCCTTGCTTTGCGCGCTTCTGTCTTCAGTGCCCGCCCGCGGAGCGACGGTCAGGGTCAATTGTGATCGCGGTCAGAGTATCAGCGCTGCCCTGGCCACTCTCAACCCCGTTGTGGCGAATACTATTTATGTGTCAGGCACCTGCCATGAAAATGTGTTGATTGAGTATTTTGACCACCTGACTCTAATTGCCGAGGCGGGGGCCTCGATCAATGACGCGTCCGGCGGTACCGACGACGTGGTCACCATCTTCCACACTAGCCGCGTGACCATGCAGGGATTTACGGTCAACGGCGGAGCGGACTGCGTCGTTTGCCAGGACGCCAGCGTCTGCCAGTTCTATGGCAATACGTTCCAGAACGGGGGGACCGGCGCAAACATTTTCCAAGCCCAGGCGAGAATTATTGATGACGTCTTTCAGAACAATGGCACTGGGCTCTTCCTCTACGCAACGGCGGATGTGTGGGCTATCAGGGTCACCGTCCAGGGCAATCAGGCCAGCGGTGCACACGTTGGCTTCGGAAGTTCCCTGCACCTCGTCAGCAGCGTAGTCCAAAACAACGTGGCAAACGGCGTCGATATTAGCAACAACTCCCACGCATTGTTCACATCGGCCACTATTCATGGAAATGGCGGGGCTGGGGTGACGCTTGAGTCATCCTCCGTGGCCCAGTTTGGCGATGATCCCGGCTCGGGCGATGCGATCACGGCCAACGCAGGAGGTGGTGTGGTCGTCGGGGATCTCTCCTTCGCCTCCTTCTTGCCTAATGTGGGCAATAACATTACCGGGAACCTGTTGTCCGCTAAGCGCACAAAGGACGTTTTGTGTCTGCCAAAATTTTCTGTCGCGCGTGGTGCTCTGACCAACATCGGCGGTGGCACGACCAACTGCGTCGAGTACTAATCGTAGGCCGTTTCCACGAGACGGAGTCCCAGACCTGACTAAACCGCTTCCTTTCGCAAAAGTAAGGGCCAAGGGGAGCGAGACCAACGTTGCTCTGGGGTTGAACTGTGCCTCGCATACTCCCCGAGCAGGTAGCGCAGCGCGGCCAGCGCCCGCAACCGTGCCGTGGGTCTTGTAGGGCCAGGGCTTGCCCTGGCCAAGGCCACCCCAAGGGGTGGCCCTACACAAACGACAGAAAACGCAGGTGGCGCATCAGAGTTGGTCTTCAGCTCCGCGGCTCTAAGCCTTGGGGATGGGAAAGCCGCCCCGATAAATCGGGGCGCTACCGGCCGTCGCACGTTCGTTCTGATGTCGCCACGGGAGTGCCAGTGCAAGGCTCCAGTGTCGGCGGATTCTTGCTCCCTCGCAGACTCCTTTTCCTGCGGCGGCACAGCGGACTTCGGGGTTTTTAAAGGAGTTAACAGGGAAACTCGTTTGGAATGCAGCGTGCCTGATAACCAGCAGAAGCGCGGTAGTCCAAAACTCACACCCGTAGGAGGTAGTCATGGGAAGCAAGTAGCGCGGGCCTGTTTTGAAGGACCGTGGCTTCTCCGTCCAAGAACCGCAGACCTCAAGAAGACGGAGGCTACCCGCTGGGGGCCAAGTGGTTGCTGATGGAATCGATTCTCTATTCGGAGGTTCTTGCATGCGCGACATTATTTGCCTCCTATTGGCATCGATGCTTTTTGCTACCACAACATTGGAAGCGAAAGTTGGCGCGGCCGGCGCGGTTCCTGCTGGTCAAGCGGGAACCGAGCGGAAGCAGACGGTGAAAGAGCGGATTCTGGAAGTGCCCCCCGGAACCATGATCGAGGTGCGCCTCCTGAACAAGCAGAAAATCAGAGGCCGACTGGGCGACCTCACCAACGAAGGATTCAGCCTCAAAACAGCGCAAGGCGAGAAGATCGAGACCCAAACGGTCTCCTTCACCGATCTGAAGTCCTTCAAGAAGGTCGAGGGCGCCAAGGCTGCGAAAACTGCTGGTTGGATTTTGCTCGGCATTGGCGCAGGGGTCGGAATTCTTTTGATAGTGGTCTTCGCTGTTACGCTCGGCCGAGATTAAGCCGCAGTCCCGCCTTTGGACACACGGTTCTAGGCCAACCGCGATCATGACCTGGCTCGGCGGCGGGAAACCCCAGTTTCGTCTCTCAATCTTGCGGCTTTTCGGCTCGCGGGATCTTGAAATGGCGCGACTCCGGAAAGCGGAAGTTGCGCTACCAGTTCAGGGGCAGACCATGCCCATGAGGTTTTCAGGAAGTAAGCAAGCGCGGACCTGTTTGGAAGGTCCGCAACTTCTCCGTCCAAGAACCGCAGACCTCAAGAAGAGGGAGGTCTGCGCTCGGAATTACGGCGCAATCTAATTGTACGAAAAGGAGGAAACCATCATGCACGGAAACTTAAGTTGCGAGAAAGTTGCACGAATACATGTTTCCGCTGTCACTCTCGCCCTGGCAGCGCTGATTATGCTGCCCGGCCTCACCTTGGCTAACTATGCTCTCGTCGATTGTTCGGGGAACACGCCGGGGGCTTTTACCAGCATCAACACCGCGTTGAGTTCGCTGACCCCACCCGACCCGAATGGGGACTGGATCGATGTAACAGGAAACTGCACCGAGAGCGTGAATATCCAGGGTCGCGAGAACCTAGGGATCGCTGCACTCGCGGGCCAATCTGCCACAATCGCCTCGCCTGCAGGAACGGACCCTGTGAACATTTCTGGCTCTCGCAGCATTTACCTCTATGGACTTGTGATCGAGGGTGGGAATTCGAACAATTGGTTCGACGTTTTCATCACCAATTTGTCTTCTGTAACGATTGAGAGCTGCGTCATCGAAGGCAGCGTTGGGGAGGGTGTATACATTGAGGGCAGTTCGCAATTGGCACTCTACTCAGATACTCTCAAAAACAACGGCGATTTTGGCCTCTATGTTATGGAAAACTCGAATGTTGTTGGTCAGGCTACAGATCCCAACAGACTGCCCGACATAAGCAACAATGCAGGCGGGGGGATCAATGTGGATAGTCGGTCGGCAGTCAATTTCTGGGGCGGGGCCACAATCGAAAATAACGGCGGCCTGGGTGTCTATATGAGTGGAGGAGCGCAGGCGTCC
Source organism: uncultured Acidobacteriota bacterium (assembly GCA_963722555.1). Taxonomy (GTDB): domain Bacteria; phylum Acidobacteriota; class Terriglobia; order UBA7540; family UBA7540; genus Bog-366. The sequence goes on along the minus strand of CAVRNQ010000007.1, from coordinate 1,087,262 downwards.
TTTGGCGGTGTTCAAGGAAATGGGGTCTTGATCCAGGGCAACAATGGCGGGGCGTACCTCTTCGAGGATGCAGAAATATCGTTCTGGGGGGGCGGGAACACCATTCAGAACAACGGCCCCTATGGGGTACTGATAACCATGGGCAGTCAGGTAAGCTTCCACCCATTTGGGGATTCCGTGCAGACGGTGGAGGGGCATACGGACGTCGGCATAGACATTTCGAATCATAGCCAGGCCAAGATCATCGGCCACAACAAGATCCGCCACAATGGGTCCGGCGGGCCAGCATCGGCGGGCATTCGAGTTGATGGCACGTCCGAAGCCATAGTGGGAGGCGGAGCCGAAGTCACAAGCAACATGGGCGCTGGAATCTTTGCCGACGAGAATTCCAGTCTTGACCTTTCGGATACCACGATTAGCAGCAACCTCGGTCCAGGATTGCGGGTGCTCCACCAATCTGTGGCGGACTTGGGGACAGGAATTATTATGGGCGGAGCGCTGGCGTGCGACCACACTTCTCTGGTGCTCAGCGACCTGCTCCGGCCGTCTTCGGGCTGCCCTAACGTAGAACCTCCTGGTGGGCCGCGTCGGTCGCACTACATGCCGACGGAACGCACGATGCGAAATAGAATACCGCCCAAGAACCTCTATCAGTCGCTGCGGAAGCGGGCAATGCACCAATAACCGCGCCGACTGACACCCGGGGCAAGGCGCACCTTGCCCCTTCGTAGAAGCGGGTAGCGCAGCGCGGCCTCTGGCCGCAACCAAACATGACGCGCGGTCTTGTAGGGCCGGGGCTGGCCCCGGCCTAGGCCGCCCCAAGGGGCGGGCCCTACACACACGACGAAAAATGTTTGCCAAGAAAACAAGGAATTACGATATTGCAATGCAGAGCAAGTAGCGCGGACACGTTTTGAAGGTCTGCGGCTTCTCCGCCCAAGAACCACAGACCTCAAGAAGACGGAGGCCTGCGCTGCCCGCTATATGGTTGCGGGTCCTGAAGGGTTTGCGCACGGGTGAGCAACAAGACGACCAGAAAGGGGGAGGCGATGGTCAAGGTAATCCTTGGAATGCTTATCATGTTACTGGCTTCTTTGCCGGCCTCTGCCCAGATGTCGAGCGGCTATGTGTACGTGTTTGGCGGGCCGGTGGTCGTGCCCAAGAGCGCCTACACGCGCTGGAACGGGGACTTCGTCCATGTGGGAGGAGGAGGCGAGGGCCGCCTCACCGACCGCTTCGCCCTGGGCGGTGAAATCGGCGTGCTCAAGCCCGTAACCAACCAGTACGCGGTTACGACGGGCCTGGCATCGGTAACGCCCGCTTTTCATTTCATCCCCAGGGGTTCGAAACGCAAATTCGATCCTTTCGTGGACGGCGGCCTCTCTCTGTTGACCGGGAAAGGCGGGGCATTCGCGATTCACTACGGTGGCGGAATGAATTACTGGCTGCGCCGCCGTATCGGCCTGCGCTTCGAGTTCCGCGATCACATTTGGTCCGTCGAGTCCGGAGAGGCCGTGCACATGGTCGGCTTTCGGGTTGGTGTGGTCTTCGGCACGAGCTGAAGGCGGGTTGGCAGGGACGCGTGGCCGAAGTGCCAGCGCAGGCCTTCAGTGTCAGCGGATTCTTGCTCCCTCGCAGCCTCCTTTTCCCAAGGCGGCAGAGCAGACTTCGGGGTTTTTGAAGGAGTTAACCAGGAACCTCGTTTGGAATCCAGCGTGCCGGGTAACCAGCAGAAGCGCGGTAGTCCAAAGCTCACACCTGTCGGAGGTAGTCATGAGAAGAATAAAGCGCGTCTTGCTATTTCTCATTTTGGTTCCCGTATTCGGAATGGCCCAATCCGCACAGGATTCCTGGGACAACCTCAAGCAACTCGAGCCCGGCCAGCAAATCCGCGTCGTGCTGAACGACGCCAAATCCTACACCGGGCAAATGGGTTCGGTGAGTGATGAGGGTTTGGTGATCCGCACGGGCGGAGGTGAACAGACGGTCGCGCGGCAAAATATTCTCCGGGTCTCCTCGCAAGGCAAGAGCCATCGCGGCCGGAACGCGCTCATCGGCCTCGCGGTCGGCGCCGGCGCCGGGGTCATTGTCGGCGTTGCTTCCCCTGAACTGGGTCAAGGGAAATGTGCGCAGGGATCTTGCACCAATGCTGAGAGTGCCACGTTGGCAGGGTTTGTGGGTGCGGCAGTGGGAACCGGCCTGGGAGCCGTGTTGCCCACGGGCGGCTGGCACGACGTCTACCGCGCGCGGTGACCGCCGGTGGCTCAGGCCGGGTTCCAGGCCGAAGCCTGCCGCCAGGGGTGGCACGAAACCGGCGCCGTAAGCTTTGTGTGATAGCGCACCGCACAACTCGAAGCAGATACTGTGGGTTTCCATAACCTGACAAGGGAGGAAAACATGAATAGCTGGAGGAAGCATACGGTCATAGGGCTGGTTATTTGTCTGCTGCAGTTGTCGTTGGCCGATGCAGCTTGGTCGGCTGACACCACCGTACCCAATCCGAGCCTGACCCGGCAGCGAGTGGATCAATTCGGAGTGGGAGCGAAAGTGAAAGTGGAACTTACCACCGGCAAGAAGTTCAAAGGATCCATTCAGTCCATCGAGGACGGTGGATTCCTGCTGGCTGCGGCCAAAGCCGGCTCGCCAACACGGGTTCCCTACGACGAAGTCACGCAACTGAATCTGGCGAAGAACACCTACAAGGCGACGGGCCAGCCGGATTCCGTTGAGGTAAGGCGCGTGGTCGCGGAACTGGGTGTGGGCCACCACATCATGGTGAAGACGTCGGAAGCGAAGGAGTACCACGGCAATATCGTGGCGATCGCGGCTGAGAGCTTCACCGTGCTGCCCGACCACACGACTGCACCGATCCAGATCGCTTACGACGGCGTGCAGCAGATGGGGCCGAACCTCAGCAAGACTGCCCAATATGCGATTGTCATCGCAGTCTGCGTTGGCGTGGCCTTGGCGATCCTTATCCCGTACGCCATTCTGAGAAGTAATGAGTGAGGCCACGGCAGATTGGTGGCCCCTTGAGGCTACGCGTTCCAAACACTCTGTGGGCCGTAGCAAATTGCGCGGACCTGTCTTGAAGGTCCGCGCTTGCTCCGTCCAAGAACCGCAGAATCAAGAAGACGGAGGTCTGCCCTTGTATCTTGCTTTGGGCGTTGCTTTCGGGTGTAAGACAGCCGATGGAGTTGGCTGTGTCCGGCGGCGGAGGAACCCCTCCAAAAAAAGGATCTCGGTGAGCTCGTTGAATTCCCGACTGTTCGCAGTGAACACTCCCCCGAACTCTCGTGCGAAACGGATTTCCTTCGCCACCTGGTCGATTTCCCAAAAACGATCCTCCGTAGGCCATTTGTTCTCCGGGCCCGAAGCCCTTTCCAGTGCTGATAACCCGAGGTTTCGTAGTTTCTCCAGTGCTTGACGTGAGGCCGTGCCCTGCGCACGGTAGTCCACGCATCTTCCCAGCGCGACCTAGCAGGTGATGTGTAGGATCGCGTTCGTGTCATCGATGTCCTCGTTGAGCGCCTCGATGGCTTGGGCAGTAGGAAGCACGAACAGTTCGATCTTGCGCTCCTCAGCTTCGCGCTTCACGTCCTTCATCACCGGCAAAATAAGGACTGGACCCCCGGCTGACTGAAAGCTTGACTCACCGGCACGGGGTTCGTCAATCAGGATCCCCGCACCCACGATGGGCTGGGGAAAGACACCCCCGAGAAGCGGCCTGTGGAGGGAAGGAAAGCAGAATCCTTCCAGACTTGTGGCAATGCCCCGTGTCGGTGGGCTCCACCATCGGTACACGTGGCGCGGTGCAGCCTGAAAGAGTTACGGAGCGAAGCCATTTCTACTATAGTCTGAACCCCCTCCAGCTCTCCTGTGTGGACACTGGCTCGGCGTGGGAGATGTGAGGCAAGACAGCGCGCAGTCTTCCCACAGAGTTGTGGAATTCCAGAGCAAGGATTCCACGCCCGTAGCAGAGTGAATCCACCGGACTGAAGTCCTGTACTTCCACTTGCGTTGAGGAGCCGGGGTCAATTTCCGTGGGACGCATTTATGGCGACACACAGGAGTGCCGGGCCCGAGGTGAGTTCCGAGATCAGGGCATTGATAGGCAAAATGACGCAAGCCCATCCCCTGCGGGATGCCCCGCCGATTCACGGTGAACTGCGGAAGCTGGGAATCGACATCTCGAAGCGCACCGTTTCTCGGCTGATGCCCAAGCGCCGGAAGCCACCTTCTTAGACTTGAAAGGCTTTTCGGGAAAATCCCGGGAAGGAACTGGGATCGATAGATTTGTCTACCGTTGTGCTCCGCAATTATTCCGATCCGTAAAGATCGTGCAGTACACTGAGTGGCACTTAACGATGTTAAGAGCTCACTCCTAGGTTTCTGAAACTGCGTGCGCTGCAATTTTGGCGAGGGGCAATCTCACCGAGTTGTGATGCTTGACCCTCACGACCCATCCCCGCTGCTGAGGGCGTAAAGAACCAACTCGACACGATTTGATATACCAAGCTTCCCATAGATCCGATACAAGTGGTTCTTGACTGTGTGCAAGCTCACGCCGAGCTTCGCGGAAATCTCGTGATTGGGCAGGCCCTCGGCGACCATGTGCGCGATTTGCTCCTCCCGCTTGGTAAGCAGCGGGATACCTTTAGCGCTGACTATGCGCGCCGGTTCCCTCTCCACCAGGGTTTCGAAAATCCCCTGGAGCTGAGTGCTGTCAGCCCAGATCTGCCCGGCGTGTACACACCGAATACATTTACACAATGCCTCGAACGAGTCGGCCTGAGAAACGACACCTTTGGCACCTGCGGAGAAGGCGTCGAACACCTGCTTCGAGTCAGAGGAATCCAGTAGCACGATGGGACGCGTAGTTGTGCCAGAAACGCGCAGCTTTCGGACAACCTTGAGACCCCCGTCGGGATCGCCTCGCAGGATTGAGCTAATCACAGCTATGTCGGGGTGATGCTCAGATACTTGCTTAAGAAGCTCTTCTGGTGTGTGTACGCAGCCCACAACAGCGAAGTGTTTGCGCTGCCCTCTCAGCGCACAACATAGTACTTGGGCGGCCATCGGGCTGCGTTGGGCGACAACTATCGTTATAGGCACGGGGATGTGACACCCCCCCTTTGAGTTGGCGGAGGACGCTAATGTCAATACGCCTCCTCAAAATCATACACCTCGTTAAAGAAAAGGGGAAGTGGGACGGCTTAGGCGTCTATTGCCAACTGTGATAATGCCCCGCCGGACACTCCAGCCGGACTGCGTGAGGCGAATCTTGGTCCCGCATAGGACTAATTCACCAAGCCTGAATCTCGTCCCCTGGAAGCAGACATCTCACTTGGCCAAATCGCACTATAGTCCTACTAGCGGGGAGCTTCTTCGCTTCTTGCGGAATCCTTGTTGCACGCGTAAACTCGACGAGTCATTTCATCCGATGACCGGCTTCGGGAGGGGTTACATCGGAGCCGGCAAATAACTTGCCAGCACGATAGATGACATCCCGGTGCTGATCGGCTTGCGGCGGCGTGACATGGGAGCCAATAAAACAACCCGCAAATAAGGAGAGGGGCCATCGTGCAGCCTCGAGAACACAATCGTTATCGACTCGGAGTTCCCGTGATATTCCTTTGGAAGGACGGACAGGGAATTTGGCAACAGCACATGGGCCTCACGAGAGACCTGAGTGTTGGAGGAGCGTTTATCTTTGCCACCGACCTTCCGCCTTCAGGCGCTGATCTCAAGTTCCAGGCCCTTCTTCCGGCAAACAAGGGAGCTCTGCCCGGGGGGCTCCACGCACGAGGGCGGGTGGTACGCGCGGAGCCAGCACGGGGCGCGAATCTCGCAGGTTTTGCAGTGGCTCTCGAAAAACGGATTGTGCTGCGTGGAGGGGGAGGTTCTTGTTAACCGAGAAAGGGCTATTCCTGCGGCTAGGGGAAGTGCTTACGGCCACCGTCTTGTGTGCCTGTCCTCCCGAGTAGAAGCAGCAGGCCATTGCACACGGCAGTGTCGCCCGATCAGCTAACCATACCGCGGCGGTGTCGAGCGGTGGGCGATGGGGGGGAGAATCCAAGGGCGGTGAGATGCCCTCGGCTCGACATCCTGGTAACCGCCCCGGAAAACCAGAGCCTCTCACTACGGGGCCTTGTAATGAAAGGTCCGGCAGGTTCCGAGAGCATTGGCGAACAGTCTGACCGAACAGAGTGGTGTCAGGAAGCATCAGGCGGGTCACGGGAATGTGACTCACAAGGCGGAGCTGTAGGCTAACTTCTAGGGGTGCAGCAACCGGATCGGCCAGGGCGTGACGCATGACCCTCGCCCGACGGACCCAGGTGTGCAAGCCACAGTCGTTCCCCACCATAGGTTTTGACAGGGGTGAAAGGGTTCTCGTTGACAAGACATACAACCAAAGGCTGATAGTGTCCCGCGAGTTGCTTCAGCGACAGGCGAGGGAGCCGGCATTACGAGCATAGGTATGGCAAATAACAACGGTCGCATCCATGTTCTGATCGCAAGTGACCATCCGATATTCCGGGATGGCTTGCGCCAGGTGCTTGAGGCCAAAGCCGGATTTGAACCCGTCGGACGGGACTGTGGTGGTGGAGAAGCCCTGCAGATCGCAAGGAAGCTCAAACCTGACATCATTCTCCTGGACCTCGCCATCGCTCCTTGCGCCAACAGAGAGGTAGTGACGAGTCTGGCATCATTGTCCTCGGTCCGCACCATCCTGTTGAGCGCGATAAATGACAAGGGGCAGATCCTCGAACTCCTGCAACTGGGTGTGCGCGGTATAGTTTCCAAGGAGTCGCCTGTCGAGGTCCTGATCCGCTGCATGCGAAGTGTGATGGCCGGTCAGTATTGGGTAGGGCGGGATAGCGTGGACGGGATCGTGCACGCGTTGCGAACCCTCACGCCTCATCCGGGGTCACAACTCAATGCCAACAACTTCGGAATTACGTCCCGTGAGTTGGAGATTGTCGCGGCTGTCACAGTCGGCGGCAGCAACAAGGGCATTGCGAAAAAGTTGTCCCTCAGCGAGCAAACTGTGAAGCATCACCTTACGAATATCTTCGACAAGCTCGGGGTTTCCGGGCGCCTGGAGCTCGCGGTCTTCGCCGCACATCACAGATTGTTGAGCCAGGACTGAGTTAAGCGATCCCTCCAGGTATGGACAAGGATCCTTTCGCCACAATCGCACGAGACAGGACTTTCGGGGTTGTTGGGCTATCACTCGCGGCTCCTGACCCGGCGCCCTTCCGTCATCGCCCCGTAACCTGAAGCCGTCAGTCTTCTTCCTCATGCCGGGAGGCAGTTCGTCGCTGCCCGACACCTTTGGTCTGGAGGGATGTAAACGAATGGCCACGCTTGCCCATACTGCTGAGCCCCGTAGGGACAATGGAGTCGTGCGCATAGTAATCGCCGATAGCCATGCTATGTTCCGGGCAGCAATAAAGCGATTGTTGCGGGCCGAACCGGGTTTCCAGGTGATCGCGGAGGCTGGGGATGGTGTTGAGGCCATCGCGGTGGTTCGGGAAATGCGGCCGCAGGTCGTTTTGCTCGAACTGGAACTCCCGCGGTGCTCCGGTCTCGACGCCTTGCGTGAAATCTGCAAAGCTTCCCCTCCGACGCGGCCTCTCCTGCTGGTTGATTCCATCGATGATCAGCAGTTGATCGAAGCCCTCTGCCTGGGCGCGCGCGGCGTGGCACTTAAGACGACAACGACGGACCTCCTTTTCAAGAGCATTCGGGCGGTCGTGGCGGGTGAGTATTGGCTGGAAAGAAATCGGATGTCCCTCCTCATTAGCGCGCTCAACCATCGTCTCCACTTTCGAGCGCAGGACAACTGCCTCAGCATTTTCGGCTTGAACCCACGCGAACTTGAACTGGTGGCAGCGATTGTTGACGGAGAGAGTGCACGGGACATAGCGGAGAAGGTCTGTCTCAGCGAAGTCACGGTCAGACACCAACTCACAAACATTTACCGAAAGCTCCGGGTTCGCAATCGGGCCGAACTGCTGAGTTTCGCGATGAGCCATAACTTGGGCGGCAATGGAAATGGTTCGCATCAGCCGACCGCTGCAATGCAGGCGAGAACCGCGCCCTAGCCTCCGGTCAACATGGGCAGCCGTGGGTCTTTCCGAACGGCTCCAGGGGGGAGACGCTGAGCCTCGGCGGGGCAACAGGTCTCCTGTGGCGGTCACTTTGGGCTTCGGTATATAAAGGGGCCGGGGCAGGTGGGATTCTCCTACGAGGACTGGTCCGCGGCGACTAGCAGGGCAAATCCAAGGAAAGGCCATCTTAAACCATGAAAAAACGGCGAGTTGCTGAACTAAGTGACTACTGGGAAATCTTTCTTCGCCGACGGTGGTGGATCATCATTCCCGCCTTGGTCATCGCGGGCGGCACCATGGCGGTGGTTTCGAAGCTGCCCAAGGCCTACCTTTCGCAAGCCACGATCCTCGTCGAGCCGCAGAAGGTGCCATCGGACTTCGTCAAGCCGACCGTGACGAGCGACGTTAACAACCGCTTGCAGATCATCAGCCAGGAAATCCTGAGCCGGACCCATCTTCAACGCATCATCGAGCAGTTTGGTCTCTACCGGACTGAGCCGACGGTCAACCGAATCCTGAATGTCCTGCTTAACAAAGGGAAGCGCACTCAGGAAGAGATTGTTGATGATATGCGCCAGGACATTACAGTTGAAATCATCGCCGATGAGCAAACTCGGAGCCGCGCGCTCGGAGCCTTCAAGATTTCCTACCAAGGACAGGATCCGGCCCTGGTTCAACAAGTGACGCGAGAACTCGCGGCGCTTTTCATCGAAGAGAATGTGAAAGTCCGCGAGCAGCAGGCAGAGGGGACAACCGCCTTCATCGACGACGAACTGGAGAAGACGCGCCTTACGCTCGAAAAGCAGGAGCAACGACTCAAGGATTTCAAATCGGCCCACCTGGGGAGCCTGCCCGAACAGCAGGTGGCCAACCTTCAACTGCTCGGACAACTCCAGGCGACGCTCCAGGTTACGGGAGATGCTCTGGACCGCGCCCAGTCACAGAAGGTCTATGAGGAGTCGCTGCTCGCTGCCCTCACGACTCGGGAGGCCGCACCCCTAACGCCACGTGCGCAGTCTGAATTGGACGCCCGAATGGAGGAGCTCAAACGGGCTCAGGCAAAGTACACGTCACTCCATCCCGACGTGATCGAACTGCAGGAAGAGGTCAAGGAACTCCAGCAACGGGTTTCGCCGCCGGATCAGGTCGCGACGAATGCCCCGCCGGCCGCGCCCTCCAAGGATCTGGCCCCCGATCAGATTCGCAGCCAGCTTGCAGCCCTCGACCAGGAGATCAAACATCGTACCTTGCAGGAGGCGGAAATCGAAAAACGGGCCAAGCAGCTTCAAGCCAGGTTGGCGGCGCTGCCTGCGGTCGACCAGCAGATGTCGGAAGTTAACCGGGACTATGAGATCTCGAAGATGCAGTATGCGTCGCTCCTCGAGAAAAAGAACGCGGCGGCGATGGCTGCGGAAATGGAAAGACGCGCCCAGGGTGAGCAGTTTCGGGTGATTGACCCTGCCAACTACCCCGAGAAACCGTACAAGCCCAACGTGGCGCTACTGTCGCTGCTCGGTGTGCTGGGCGGCATACTGTGTGGCTGTGCTCTGGGCTTGTTTGTGGAATTCCAAGACAGATCTATACGGAGTGCCCAGGACGCCAACTTCTATCTCGCGATGCCCGCGCTGGCCGCCTTGCCCTTATTGAATTACTCCACGAGGAAGAAGATAAAAAGCAGGCAGCCTGTAGGAGCGCACGGAGGAACCCTCAGCCTCAGTCTCAGGGGGCAGGCGACATCCAAAGTGCCCACGGAACTGACAACGTCGCCGACAGCCGTGGAAGTCTGCGCACCGCTGGCCCAAGCCGTGATGTTCCCGTCACTCCCCGAGCGTTTGGTGGTTGCGCATAGCGGGTTGGATAATCAAGAGGACGCCTACGCCAGGGAGCAATTCCGCATGATCAGGACCCGATTGGTTGAACTCATGCGTGTCCGGCCTATCCGAAGCATCATGGTGACCAGCGCGACGCAAGGGGAAGGCAAGACCTGGGTATCCGCGAACCTGGCTTTTTCTATGAGTACCCTTCAAAACTTGCGGGTCCTGCTTGTGGACGCCGACCTAAGAGGAGCGGGACTGGGCAACCTCCTCAGGATGAATTCACGGGTGGGTCTCAGCGACTATCTTGTTAACGGTAAGAGCCTGAGCAGCGTTCGAGTTCAGCTCGGAACCAATTTGGCCGTGGTTCCCACGGCCCACCTGGAAGAAGGGTCGGCTGAGTTACTGAGCGGCAAACGGATGCGGGATTTTCTCGAGGAAGCGCTGCAGGATCACGACCTTGTGATCCTGGATGCACCTCCGGTCTTGGCGCTCGCTGACGCGCAAGTGCTCGCGGCAATGGTCGACGCTGCCATCCTGGTGGTCCGCGCCGGCAGTTCTCCTTACGATCTGGTGCGCAGCGCGATCGACCTCCTGAAGCCCAAAACTGTCGGCGTCGTGGTCAACGGAGTGGATCGGTTGCCGGAAAGAAACTATTACTACTACGGCTCTCGCGGAACGAGCGGGAAGGCGCAATGATCCGAGCCCAAGGTCGAAAGCAGAGAGATCTCGAAATCTGGTGCAGCCCGGAGGATTCCGATAGTTGCCCTTCCTCCGGGAGCGATTCTGGACCGCGCCAAGGCTGGACTTTTCACCGACGCGGGAGCGGAGGCAAGGATTATGACAACTCGACTGGAAAATAAGCGCCGGCTCGTCCTCTGGGGCGTCAGTTTGCTGATGCTGGTTGCCGTAGGGTGCCAAACTAATCCGCAGAAGCGAAAGCTCGAGTTCGTGACCAACGGCGACAAGTATCTGGCTGCAGGCGACGTTCAGAATGCCATTATTGAGTATAAGCGCGCATTAAAGATTGATCCACGCTCGGCTGAACTTGAATCCAAGCTGGGTCAAGCCTATTTCGTAAACCACCAACCTCGGGAAGCATTCCTTGCCTATCGCAAGGCTGCGGAATTGAACCCCGATTACGTGCCCGCTCGCTTGGCGCTGGGCCAGTTCAGCCTGCTGCTCCGGAAGTTCGACGAGGCCATGGCGACGGCCCAGGACATCCTCCAAAAAGACCCTGGCAACAAGGAGGCCCAGATCCTTTTGGCCAACGCCTATGCCGGAAAGAAGAACCTGCCGGAGGGGACCAAAACCCTGGAAAAGCTCCTTCAGCAGTATGCCGACTATGTACCCGGCCACCTGAATCTGGGCCTGTTTTACATGGCTCAGGGCAAGCCGGAGGCCGGGAAAGAGCAATTCGAGAAAGCTGTGACCATCGACCCCAAGTCGATCGAGGCCCGCAAAGCATTGGCCGGGTACTACCTCTTCCACAAGGATATCCCTAAGGCCGAGCAACAGTATCGTGCGGCCGTGGATGCGAACCCGGATTCCGTCGATGCCCGGCAGGTGCTGGCAGGGTTCTATATTGCGCAGGGGCGCCTCAACGATGCGGAACCCCTGTATAGGGATGTCATCCGACTTCAGAAGAATTCCGCCGAATCTCGCTTCAGCCTGGCCAACTTCTACCTGCGCCAGGGCCGTATCGATGATGCCCGCAAGATCGACACGGAGATCTCCAAAGATACTCCCAGCTTCCTGCGCGCCCGCCTGCAACTGGCTTCGCTCGCCCTCGCAGAACACAAGTATGACGACGCCGACAAGATTCTGGGCCAAATCCTGAAGGACAGCCCGAAGCAACCCGAGGCGCTGATTCTGGCCGCGCAAGTCTCGCTGAATCACAAGGATTCTCAAAAAGCAATTCAACAGTTGGAGACTGCAGAAAAGTACGCGCCCGACGTCCCGGCGGTCCATTACTGGAAGGGTATCGCCTATATAGGGCAGGGCAACTTGGACCGGGCCCAGAGCAGTCTGGAAAGAGCCATCGAGCTCAATCCGCAATATATCGACGCCCAGTTGGAGTTAGCCCGGCTAATGCTTGCAAAGGGACTATCCGACTCCGCGCTCGGCCACGCACAACTGGCATTACGGCAAGCGCCGAATTTGGCAGAGGCGAATCTGCTTGCCGGACGGGCCTATTACAACCTCAAGAATCTTCCGGAAGCGGAGAAAGCTTTCCAGAAGTATGCGGAGCTGCAGCCCGATTCGCCACAGGGACCCTTGCGGCTCGGTGCGGTCCATCTGATGCAGCGCCGCTTCGACGTGGCAAACAAGGAATTCGAAAAGTCACTGAGCTTGAATCCCAAACAGACCGACGCGCTCAACGGGCTGGTGACCATCTGCCGTGTGAAGGGTCAGAATGACAAGGCGCTGGCACGAATCCGCCAGCAGATCGCCTTGGCTGAGACTGCCGACCTCGATAATCTGCTGGGAAAGACTTACATGGATTTAAATCAGAACGAGGCCGCCGAAAAATCACTGAAGCGTGCGTTGGAACTCGATGCACAGAACTACAACACGTATGCTTTGCTGACCACGCTCTACACTCGGGAGAAGTCTCTGGATAAGGCCATCGCGGAGTTGGAGGTCGCGACGCGCTTAAGCCCTCGGCAAGCTGGCGCTTGGACCGTGCTGGGGATGCTGTACAAGGAGCAGGGCGACGTCGAAAAGGCCACGCGAGCCTATCAAAAGGCGCTGGAAATTGATCCCGCTGCCGCCATTGCCGCGAATAATCTGGCGTGGATTTACTGCGAGCGCGAGCAAGGCGGCGACTTGGACGCCGCGCTGGATCTGGCGCGCCGTGCCCGGCAGGCCTTGCCCAACTTATCGACCGTCTCCGACACTCTGGGCTGGATTTATTGCAAGCGCCAACTCTACGACTCCGCCGTCCCTTTGTTGCAGGAAGCAGTCCGCAACGAGCCCCAGAACGGAGAGTATCGATTCCATCTCGCCACCAGCCTGCTCGGGGCCGGAAGGAAACAACAAGCCCAAGAGGAACTCAACACCGCGCTAAAACTGAATGACGGCTTGCGCAAGCGCCCTGAGGTTCAAAAAGTGCTCGGCCAGTTAGCCAAAACGTAGCTGCTTGTTTTCGGCGCCGAGACAGGTGGGACAGTCAAACCCCCATGAGTGACGCAACTGAATCCTACATGGATATTACTCGACTGAGTGCACCTTTGAGGAGTCCCTTCGCACGCTGGGGGCTCCTGCTGGCCACGATTGGGGCTCTGTACGCCCCAACGCTGGGTCACCTGTTCAAAGACTGGCTGCGGAATCCGGACTATTCGCACGGTTTCTTCATCCCTCCCATTGCGGCGGTATTTCTTTGGCGAAAACGCCAACTTCTCCGCAGTCTGCCGATCAAGCCGGCCAATTCGGGCTTGGCAGTAGCGTTATTGTCGCAGGTGATCTTCATCGTTGGCTACCTGGGTGCCGACTTGTTTCTGGAACGCGTATCATTCCTTATCCTCATGGCGGGAGCAATTCTCTACCTTGTTGGCTGGCACGCCTTGCGGCAAGTCAGCATTGTCCTGCTCCTGTTCCTACTGGCAATTCCTCTGCCTGGCGTTGTCTTCAATTCCGTGGCGGGACCGCTTCAACTGGCGGCATCATACCTGGCCGAGCGCCTTCTTGATGTCCTCGGCATCCCGGTTCTCCGCGAAGGGAACCTGTTGCAGCTGAGCCATCAGACACTGAACGTCACCGAAGCCTGTAGCGGTATCCGGTCACTTGCCACCCTGATCACCGGGGGAGTGGTCGTGGGCTATTTCCTGCCTTCCCGCTGGTGGCTACGTCCGGTGTTTGTCCTGAGCAGCATTCCCATCGCGTTGGGTGTTAACGCGTTGCGTGTGGCGGGTACCGGCGTACTTGCACAGACCTGGGGTGAGAAGTGGGCCACCGGCTTCCTGCACCTTTTCTCGGGATGGGTGGTGTTCGTTTTTGCCTCCTGTCTGCTGTTGGGGGAGCACCAACTGCTCCAGCGCTGGTTCGGCTCGCGTGGTGTGCGCAGAGAGGGTGGCTTATGACCCGCGTCCTCCTTTTGACGGTAAGCCTGTTTTTGAGCCTCGGGCTGCGGCTCTGGTTATCCGCCGCACCCGTTATTCCTGACCGCCAACCCCTTGCGAATTTTCCACGCCACCTCGGGCAATGGGAATTGGCCGATGAAGGATCGATCTCGGAGCGACTGGAACCGGTGCTTGGCGCCGACGATTACATCCTGCGTAGCTATCGCAATCCCGAGGGGGAGATCGCGGAATTATTCACCGCGTATTACCTCGTGCAGTATGCCGGTGAGAGTATGCACTCGCCAAAAAACTGCATGGCCGGCGCGGGCTGGGAACCGATTCAGCGGGGCAGCCTTCCTTTGATTGTCGGCGCTACAGGTTGCCCGGCCTTGGTGAACAGCTTCGTCATTGAGAAGGACGGACAGCGCTTTGTGCTGCTTTACTGGTACCAGGTCCATGGGCGGATGATCGCCAGCGAGTATTGGCTGAAGGCCTATTTGGTTTGGGACGCCGTGTGTAACCGGCGGCGCGACGGAGCAATGGTCCGCATCATAGTTCCTATCCGCCCGGGGAGCGACGGAGCGAGCGAGTTGAACACGGCTGTGGACCTGGCACGAACCAGTATGCTTGACCTCCCACGTTTCCTTCCGGCCTGACTCAAACATGGGTTCATCGATTGCTCTCGCGCAGCTTTTGGTGATCGACTTCTCTGTCAGTCCGCCGTTACGCGACCGCCCAAGCCATCTGCGCGGCAATTGATTTATCGGCAACGATCTTGTCACAAGCTTTTGCGAGGTTTAACCGAATTGTAGTGGCTAGTACTTTACGGTGATCCCCCCGGGGGGCAAGCAACTCACCTCGTGTCGCCTTTTCTGGAACGGACACGGGTATGATTCCCCGGCTTCTATTTGCCGTAACGACGCGCCCTCTACGACCCTAGTGTTACCGGAAGGCCCCAAGTAATGACGAGAGTACTCAATGGAATTTTCCCGAGCCGGACGCTTCTGCTCGTAATGTCGGAAGCGTTGCTCGTGTGTGCGGCGTTGCGCGCCGCTATTTTTGTGCTCGGAGACGAAACCGGGCTGCGGCTGGAGGGGGGCAATGTTCTCCTGAGGATCGCCATCGCTTCAGTCGTTTGCCTATTATGTTTACATTACTTTGATCTCTATGAAGCATCCATCCTCGCGAATTCTCGCGAGATCGGCATCCGCCTCGTCAGGGTGGTGGGCGCAGTCTGCCTGGTCCTTGCTGTTGTGTACTACAGGTACCCTGACGTTGGACTCGACTTCCGTAGCTTCCTAGGCGGAATG
Organism: uncultured Acidobacteriota bacterium; assembly: GCA_963722555.1. Lineage (GTDB taxonomy): Bacteria > Acidobacteriota > Terriglobia > UBA7540 > UBA7540 > Bog-366. Next base: position 1,071,960 of record CAVRNQ010000007.1, on the reverse strand, counting down.
GTCCTCGTGGCCATCCTCTTGGCGGTATGGCGCAGGCTGTTTTTCGCCCTGTGCCGGGCGGCCGGCATGCTGGAGAAGGTCCTTCTCCTCGGCGACGGTCCTTTTGCTACATCTCTGGCCACTGAGCTTGAGAAACGCCCGCAACTGGGGGTGAAGTTGGTCGGTTATGTGAGTGGCTTGGCGAGCCCCAACGGCGGAGTCAAAGGCTTGCGAAATCTCGGAGCAGTGGAGCAGTTGACGGAAGTCGTCGAGGCTCGGCAGATAGACCGTGTCATCGTCACCATGACTGATCGCCGCGGCAGTCTGCCCGTGGAGGATCTGCTGCGACTCAAATCGCGGGGTGTGCTGATCCAGGATGGAGCGGAGCTCTACGAGTCGGTCACGGGTAAGGTCTCTGTCGGTTCTATTCGTGCGAGTTCGTTACTCTTCACTACCCGCCCCCAGGTTTCCCGATGGACGTTGCTCCTAAAGCACTCGTTGGCGCTGGTATTGTCTCTCGTGGCCTTACTCATCGCCCTGCCCATCATGGGGCTCGTCGCGCTTCTGATCTTCCTCGACTCTGGGGCGCCCGTTATCTTTCGGCAAACGCGCATTGGCAAGGACGGGAAGCGGTTCACGCTCTATAAGTTTCGATCCATGCGCAACGGAGCGGATTCTGATGGGCCCCGACCGGCTCAACCCAACGACCCCCGCTGCACGAGGGTCGGAGGGTGGCTGCGTCACACCCGTTTGGACGAGCTGCCGCAACTCTACAACATTCTACGCGGAGACATGTGTTTCGTCGGGCCCCGGCCTTTTGTGCCTGAGCAGGAAGAAGAGTGCCAGCGCCAAATACCTCTCTACTCGCAACGGTGGTGCGTGAGGCCGGGGGCCACGGGTTGGGCGCAGGTGCGCCGCGGTTATTGTCAAACGGTGGAAGATAACACGGAGAAACTCGGGTACGACCTCTTCTATATAAAGCACATCTCGATCGGTCTGGACACCCTGATCATGTTTGAGACCATCAAGATCCTTCTTTGGGGGCGGGGGGCTCAATGAGGCGAGCTGGAATTGCCGATCTTCGCTTGCCCATTCGAACAAAGGAGAATCTCGAAAGACAATCTTACGGAGACTCTCGCCGTTCGTATTTCGATGTTCGGTTCTCAGCCTGCCAGCAATCGTCAATGCCCGGGGCGAAGGAATGATATTTCTTTTCTGGATCGGAGTGGCATGGCTCGGCTATGTCTATGTCGGATATCCGCTCCTGGTTGCCGTTCTCGCCGCCGTGCGGCGGGTTCACCCTGTGGTGCAAGACGAATTCTTGCCTGCTGTCTCAGTTCTTATCGCTGCTCGCAACGAGGAGAAAGACATCGGATGGAAAGTGACGGAGACGCTTCAGTGGGACTACCCCGCTGACCGGCTGCAGGTTTTGGTTGCCTCGGATGCATCGGAAGACCGCACCGATGAGATCGTACAAGCGATTACGGATCAGCGGCTGAGCTTCGTTCGGATGAATCAGCGGGGTGGGAAGAATCGAGCGCTCAACTCGCTGGCCCAGATGGCTCGCGGCGAACTGCTGTTTTTCACCGACGCTAATGCGCATATCGCGCCGAATTGCCTGCGCCGGATGGTGCGTCACTTTGCTGATTCAAGAGTGGGGTGCGTAACGGGCAGTTCGCACCCTGTGAGCGAGTCGGGCGATTGCGCCATTGGCAGCGGATCGGCTGTGTATCTGGAGTATGAGTCGGTAATTAATCGCCTGGAGAGCCGGGTTGGCGCAGTCCTAGTCTGCGACGGCGCCATTTTCTGCGTGCGCCGGTCTCTTTTCGAGCCGCTGCTTCCGGAACTAGCCAACGATCTCGAACTGCCGCTGCGAGTCAGGCATGCGGGTTACCTGACCCGATACGAGCCGGGGGCAAGCGTGTTCGAGAAGGACACGCGTTCACCCAGGGAATCTTTCAGCCAGCGACGGAGGATCGCCGCCCAAGGTATGCTGGCGATTTGGAAACTGCGGAGCTTGCTGAACGGCCTATGTGGATGGCAGTTCGGCTCCCGCAAATTCCTGCGCTGGCTGACCCTGCTGCCGCTGACATTCATAGCAATTTCGACGCTTGCATTACGCAGTAGTCCGGTTTTTACGGCGCTCCTGATGCTTCAGGTAGGTTTCTACTGCCTCGCACTGGCGGGCTTGATCCTGGCGCTGATCGGGCGTAGTGCCGGCCGGCTTGTCTCTGTTCCTTTTTATGTCCTGCTTGGCAGCCTGTCAACGCTGGTGGGTGTCGTTGATGCCTGTCTGGGAAGGCGCTTTGCGGTATGGGATATTCCTGCACTGTCCAGGGGCCGTGACCAGACAACCTGGCAGGGTCTTCATTAGACCTCTCGGCTGGCGCATGAAACCACAGAATGCGTTCTCATAGCAGCCTAACTCGACCTGGCCGAAACGCAAACGGAAGCGACCAATAATGAAGTGCATCTTTTCAGTTGACGTTGAAGACTGGTTCCACATCTTGGATGTGCCCTCGGCTCCCGACTTGTCGAGGTGGGACTCGCTTGCATCGCGCGTGGAGAAGAATTTTGTTAGGCTCCTCGATATTTTCGATGAAAAGGGCGTTCATGTGACTTGCTTTTTCCTGGGATGGGTTGCCAGCCGGTTCCCCCATCTGGTCATGGAGGCGGACCGGAGGGGGCACGAAGTGGCCTCGCACGGTTACGCCCACCGGCTCGTCTACGAGATGACGCCGCAGTCTTTTTACGAGGATGCACTTACCTCAAAGAAGATCATCGAAGACATCGTGGGACACCCGATTTGGGGTTATCGATCCTCCGGTTTCTCCATCACCGAAAAGACTCCTTGGTTCTTTGCCAAGCTTATTGAGGCGGGGTACCGGTATGACTCCTCCGTCTTCCCCGCTACCCGGAGCCATGGCGGACTTAAGAACGGTCACTACGCTCCCTACTGGATTGGTGATTCTTCTGAAGGTCTTATCGAGTTTCCCCTCTCAGTTACGAAGCTGTTCGGCAGGCCAATGCCCTTTTTCGGAGGGGGCTATCTGAGGCTATTTCCGTCTGTCCTGATCGAGAATATGGCCCTGAGAGCCTTGCGGGAAGCACGCCCGGTGATTTTCTATATTCATCCCAGGGAGATTGATCCAGGTCATCCTCGGCTGCCCATGAGCTTCTACCGCAGGTTCAAGTCTTACGTCAATCTGAAAACGACCGAACTGAAGATCCTGCGGCTGCTCGCCAAATTTGAATTCACGACCTTCCGGAGTTTTATCGAGGATGACCCGAAGCAGTTTCCCCCTGGCGCCTCGGCGACAGCAGGAATACTGGATTCAGTGGCCGCCTCCCCGGCTGCCGGAATGGCAATAGAGCGAGCATGAAGGTAGAGATCTGCAAGGAGGCCGACCAGTGGGATACGTACGTCAAAACCGCCGGCATTGGGCACACCGCTCAGCGCTGGGCTTGGAAACAGGCAGTTGAGGAGACCTATGGCCACAAAGGTTACTACTGGATGGCTACAGAAGGGAGCGTTGTTCAGGGTGTACTCCCTCTGGTGCTGATCGAGAGTCGAATGTTCGGCCGTTTTCTTGTGTCAGTGCCTTTTGCCACGTACGGTGGTGTGTTAGCCAGCACCCAGGAAACGCGGGAGAAGTTGCTGGCGGCGGCGGCGGAACTTGCCGGCAAACTGGACGTAAGTCACGTCGAGTTGCGACAAGGTGAGCCGTCTGATTGTGGCTGGGTTGATGTGTCGGCCAAGGTTGCGATGGTGGTGCCCTTGCCAGCCAGCCCCGAAGACATCTGGAAGTCCCTGAGTTCCCGCCTGCGAAACAAGGTCCGGAAGGCCGAAAAAGAGGGCCTCCAATCGCAGTGGGGGGGCAAAGAGGCGGTGGACGATTTCTACTCTGTATTTGCCGTTAACATGCGAAATCTCGGCACGCCGGTGTACCCTCGAGAATGGTTTTTGAATCTGTGCCGGTTTCACCCCGAGAACAGCCAAATTCTGATCTTGCGCGATGGCAACCGCCCAGTTGCAGCGACTTTTGTGACCTGGTTCGGCGACATGGTGGAGCTGCCTTGGATCGCTTCCATCTCGCAGGGTCAACGCAAGTATGCGACCGAGCTACTCTATTGGACTGCCCTCAAGTGGGGTGCGGAGCGGGGCTTCCGACGCTTGGACTTCGGCCGGTGCACACCTGGCGGAGGAGTATATCGTTTCAAGCAGCAGTGGCTGTGCCAGGAGGAGCGACTCCACTGGTACTACTGGTTAGCTCCCGGCACACCTGTGCCCGAGCTGCGTCCCGATAACACACGTTATCGCTGGGCGATCAAGGTCTGGCAGCATCTGCCCCTGAGCGTGACGAACCGCTTGGGACCTTATATCGTCCGCTCGATTCCGTGACGAGTGCAGAACAATGCGATTAGGTGCAGCAAAACAGTTCGTGGAGCAGGATTGGAAGCGGCGCTGGTCCTACGTCTTGCTGGGTGAGCCCCACGTGCCGGGGTGGATCCGCTTGCAGCACGTGCTGCGGGAGCTGCGCAGACTGGGTTTGGATCGCTCCCCTATCCGATTCCTGGACGCTGGTTGTAGCCGCGGCGACCTGACTACTTACTTGGCCGAGCGTCATCCCCAATGGCGTTGTGTGGGCTTGGAGCTTGAGCCGGATAGGGTTGAGAAGGCGGAAACGATTCGCCGGCGACTGCGTCTCAATAATGTTTCTTATCTGAGAGCCGATATTTGCAGCCTGCCCTTCCAAAATGAATTCGACTTGGTGGTCTGCTCGGATGTCATGGAGCACATCACCAGTGACCAGGAAGCGTTCGCCAGCCTGACGCGGGCCCTGAAGCCGGGAGGACACCTCATTGTCACCTCGCCCTCTTCACCGCAACCCCGGCATTTGCCGCTCGTGGCTTGGCGCGAACGCCGGCTGGGACCTGATCCCTCAGAGTGTGGTCATGTGCGCCAGGGATATTCGATCCCCGGGTTGCATCGGCTTTTTGAAGCCACGGGATCGAAGCCGGTGAGGATCCGTTATACGTACGGACGGTGGGGCACTCTCTGTTTTGATCTTTTCTTCTCCATCGGCGATAACCGGCCCAACCCACTGCTGTTTCTGGGGCTCTACCCTTTCTTGAAGCTGCTCGGGTGGCTGGATCTTCGGAACGAGCCAGCGCATGGGGCTGCGGTCCTGGGAGTGGCACAGAAGCTCGCAAACGGACAGGCGTAATTACATGGTTGCAGTCTTCACTCTCATTGACGCGCTGGGCTGGACCTATCTGAAGGACCGTAGCTTTCTCCCAGATGTGCTCACCTATCGCACTGAAGTGCGGACTGTTTTGGGATTCAGCTCCGGTGCAATTCCGACCCTCCTGAGTGGGCGCCTCCCCCGGGAATCGGGGCATTGGAATCTCTTCTACTATGACCCCGAGAAGTCGCCGTTTAAGTGGGTTCGATGGCTCCGCTTTCTGCCTGGTGGCGTCCTGAACTCGCGGATTATGCGTCGCGGCATTCGCTTCGTAGCGCAGAGGCGGAGCCGCTTTGGCGGATACTTTCAGATCTATGGTGTGCCGACCGAATTGCTGCCGTATTTCGACATCTGCGAGAAGCGAGATATTTACAAACCTGGCGGAGTTCCCTTTTCCATCTTTGACCACCTGGAAGAACTGGGGATTCGGTACAAGGCCTATTCCTACCACGGGTTCAAGGATGAGGAGATCGTCCGCTTGGCGCGCCGCGATTTGAGTCAGAAGAACTGCGATTTCCTCTTCCTTTACCTTTCGGAGCTGGACGCTTTTCTTCACCACTGGTGCCAGGATGAAAGCCGCGTGGAGCGGGAAATCCGGCGCTATGAGGGTTGGTTGCGTGAGTTATACGAAGAGGCGTGCCGCGCGCACGGCGAGGCTGCTTTTTTTGTCCTTTCGGATCACGGCATGACTCCCAAGCGCTCTGGGTATGACCTGGTCGGACGGGTCAACCCCCTTGGTTTCAAAATGCCCCGAGATTACCTGGCTCTTTATGACTCTACGATGGCGCGCTTCTGGTTTTTCAATGACCGGGCGAGGCAGGGAATTGGCCGGGCACTTGAGGGGCTTGACTGCGGCCACATCTTGCGTCAGGAGGAACTCCACAAACTGGGGATCGATTTCTCCCATACCCGGAATGGTGAACTCGTTTTCCTTATGAATCCAGGTGTGCTGATCGAACCGAGTTTCTTCGGCGCCAGGGGGCCCGAGGGAATGCACGGTTTCCATCCCGACGATCCGTGCTCATCCGCAGCGTTTCTCTCGAACCGGCGGCCCAGCCGCCCCGTCGAGACGCTCGTTAACGTAAACGAAGTCATGCGCGAATGGGCCGAGGCCGTGCGCAGCAAGGTCTATGCTTAACGGCGATCGAATCCGGGTGGTGCAGTTTCTGTGTTCGACGGTTCGCTCGGGCGCCGAAGAAGTGGCCCTCGAACTTGCTCGGGGGCTCGACCCGAAGAAGTTCAAGAGCTTTGTCGTCTGCCCGCCGTCTCTGCTCAACTCCATCGAAAGCGAGTGCCGTGCCGCGGGCGCCGAAACCTTACCCCTGACTTTGGCATCGCTGTGGCACGTCGGAGCGGCGCGGAAGTTCGTGTCCTTTCTACGTTCGCAACGGATCGATGTCGTACACGCCCACATGATTCGCGCCGCCCTCGTCGCGGTTCCGCTTTCCAGGCTGGCCGGGGTTCCTGTGGTGGTTCAAACCTGCCACGGTCGCGAAGCCTGGCGCACCGGGTGGCTTGGACGACGCTACGAGTTTGACCGGATCATCGCTGTTTTGGCGGATGCGACGGTCGCTGTCTCTGAATCCACGCGAGACTACCTGCTGAAAGAAAAGAACCTGAATCCCCGGAAGGTGGTGGTGATCCGTAACGGACGCACCCTGACGGGGTTTTCTCCTAGTGCCGGACGGCTGGAGACACTTCGCGCCGAACTCGGGATTGCTCCCGATGAAGCCGTGCTGGGAGTTTTCGGGCGACTGGAAGAGCAGAAGGGACACTGCTACCTGATTGAGGCGCTCCCCGCGGTGGCTGCTCGGACTCGACTCAAAGTATTGTTTGTGGGTGATGGATCCTTACGGGCAGGGCTCGAAGCGTCTGCCAGGGCGCGCGGTCTCGAGGGCCGGATTGTTTTCACCGGCTACCGCCAGGACTGGATGGACCTGATGGCGCTGTCGGATTTGGTCGTGTTGCCTTCCCTGTACGAGGGATTGCCCCTCGTTCCCATCGAAGCCGGGGCCTTGGGCAAAGCCGTGCTGGCCACCTCGGTAGATGGCACCCGCGAGGTTGTCGCGGACGGGCTCACCGGCCGCCTGGTGCCGCCGGCGCAGCCGGAGCCGCTGGCACGGGCTATCCTTGAACTCCTCCAGGATCCCAGTGAGCGGCGCCGAATGGGAGAAAACGCACGAGCCCGTGCAGAGGAGCTGTTTTCGCTGGAGCGGCAGATCCGGGAGACAGCCGATCTGTACGGCCGGCTGTTGGGGCACGGCAACCCCAGCCCTCAGAAGATGGCAGCGTAATCATGTGCTTGGATTATCCCCTCAGGTCAATGTCAGCCACGGACCGAAGAAGGAGTCATGTCACCCCTTCTCGCGTCTGAGAAATTCACGTGTGAGTCAGCCCTCAACCAGCGCACTCAGTCCCTCTTGGAAGAAATCATTGACTATCTTCTGAGTCACATCGGATCTCGCCCCGAGGCTATCGTTCTTACCGGCAGTTTTGCCCGGGGCGAAGGGTCGGTGCTGCTTGCGGGGACGCGTCTGCGAGTGTTAGGTGACATGGAGTTCATGGTCGTGTTTCCGCCGGGCGCCGAGCGGGCCGGACTCCAGCGTCGACTGGATAACATTGCTCGGGAATTGGGTCAGAATCTGGCTGCTCGTGAGATCGACTGTGAACTTGAATTTCGCGCCGTCTGTCCAGACTACTTCCGGGCGCTCCGGCCCCAGATCTTCGGTTACGAGTTGCTCTCCTGTGGACGCACCCTGTGGGGAGATGCTGGCATTCTGGCTTCCGTTCCTTGCTTCCCTGCATCCTCCGTGCCCCGATGGGACGCCTGGCGGATGCTCCATAATCGTATTCTGGACCAACTGGAAGCCTTTGCAGCGACGGAGGGCGGATCTGCTGACGCATTGCGTAGATACTTCTATCAGCTCGTGAAGTTCCATCTGGACATTGGCACGACCTTGCTTGTCTTTGCGGGCCGTTACGAAGCAACGTACCAGGGCCGGGCCAGGGCCCTGCATCAATGGGCGGCAGACACAAGTCGGGATGACTCCACGCCCTTCCTTCGAGAGCTCGCGCGACGGGTGGGTGAATGCACAGCCTTCAAGTTGTCGCCCGGCCAAGCGGCCAGCCCGCTGGGAGTCGATTTTGCCAGTGACCACGTCACCGCGCTCCGCCAGAGGGTGCGGCGCGCGGCCCTGGATCTGGCGCCGCTAGCCCACGCCGTGTGGCGGTGGGAAGCGGGAGTGTTGGCGAACCAGCCGGCCGGCCCTGGGACGGACGATTCCACCTTGTGGGATGCCGTCCTCCGTCAGCAAGCCCTTTGGGAAAAGCTGCGTGGGTGGGGGAAGCTGCTCCTGATGCCGGAAACTCGCCGGCAGCCCGGGTTCGCCGCGCGCCTGCTGCGGCTGCTCCGCGTCGGCAGCCCGCGCTATCTGGTTTATCGGGTTGCTACCCACCTTTACTTCGAACTGCCTAACCTTCTATCCGGCGAGGAGCTGCTCCAGGATTTCGTCGAGCTGGAACGGTTGCTTCCGGTAGTCTTTACCCCCAGCGCCGGCGCAAAGCACAACTGGCGGGAACTGCGCTCCAGTGTGCTGACCGGGTGGAGACTCTTTCTTCGCAATCATTGGGCCTGACGCGGCGGGTCACGTCGGTCGCGCCTCCCAGGACGCAGTCCAAGGGCATGGAAGAAACTCTGATCAGCGTCGTGATCCTCAACTACCGCCGGCGTTCGTCGCTGGCACGCACTTTGGCTTCGGTCCGCCTGCAAGCCTATGCTCCCAAGGAAGTCATCGTGGTGGACAACGGCTCGGGCGACGATATCGAGAGTTTCCTGCGGACCGAATTCCCCGAGGTCCGGCTTCTGGCGCTGCCGGCGAACCTCGGTTGTGCAGGGCGCAACCGAGGCGTGGAGGCTGCACGCGGCGCGCTGGTGGTCACGATTGACAATGACGTCTGCTTCGACTCCCCCTGCGAGCTTCACAAGGTGCTTGCCGCCTTTGACCGGAACCCGGACGCTAGTTGCATCGTCTTCCAGGTACTGGCCGGTGATACGGGCCGAGTGCACCTGCGCGATTGGTGCCACCCTCGCAGCTACTGGGATTTTGCCGACACCGCCTTCGAAACCTGCTTCATCACCGAGGGAGCTTGCGCCTTTCGCCGGGACCATTTTCTGCGCCTGGGTGGTTACTACGAGCCTTTGTGGATCGGGCACGAGGGTTGGGACCTGTCGCTCCGGATGCTGAATGCAGGCCTCAAGATGGTCTATCGCCCGGAGATTCGGGTACGCCACGCCATGTCGGAGGAGACGCGCGCCAACGGGCGTAACTACTACTTCTACACGCGCAACTACATATGGCTCGGGTTTAAAGATTATGTGGGGGGGCGGCGGTGGCGCTACATGGCGTACCACTTGGCGATGATGGTCTGGTTCAGCTTGCGCAACCGGCACCCGGAGAAATTTCTCCAGGGCTTGCGGGACGGCGTCGGCGGACTCCACAATCTGCAGCGCACTCCTGTATCTCATCAAGGATGGCAGCGGCTGAAGGAGATTGAGGCTTACCGCCCAGGTTTGCTGACGCGCTTCAGGAAGCACTACGAGCGTCCTCTCATTTAGCGCGGTTCGGCTTTTTGCCCGGCTTGCCCCTTGACAAAGGTTTAATGTCGTTTAAACCCTAATTAACCCTAACAAGAATTGTCACCCACGTTGAGGGGAAAGGGTTTATCTCGAACAGGATTTGACATGGCTGTGGAGACAAAAAGTCCGCACCTCAACGAATCGCCCCTTGCCGAGCAGCCCGCGGCCCTTCCTGCCCACAATCTCCCGGGCCCGGGTGCCACGCAGCAGCCTCGGATTTGTTTCACCTGCCTCACGCCGAGTTCCTACCCTGGAATCGATTTTGACGCCGCGGGCCGTTGTAATCATTGCCGGGAGTTCGAAATGGCGGAGGCGAATTGGGACGACACTCGCGCTGAGCGCCGGGCGCGACTCGACCGCTTCATCCAGTGGGCGAAGAAAAAGGGACGCCGGTACGACGCCCTGGTCCCGCTGAGTGGAGGCAAGGACAGCACGTACTGCCTCTATCTCGCCACCCGCCAGTTCGGCCTGCAGGTTCTGGCCTTCACTTTCGACATCAGGCGCATTCTCCAAAAGGTTGATGAAAAACGTCGTAGCGCTGACCTTTAGAGCCTGTCCTGAGCCGGGCGAAGGATCGGCACGTGCTGAGCCAAAGCTCAGCGCTACAAAACGCCATCGGGCGTTGAAATGAGTGGAGATATGGCGGGGTAAACCCGCCGCTACCTTGCGCCGGGCGACTTTCTCATCAAGCTGCTAACCCAGATAGTAATCGAAGTGGCTTGTCAGGTTTAGTATGATTGCGGGGACGCAAATTCCGGTCTTGATCGGGTCGACCACTGTGGAGGAGCCAGTGGCGGTTGTTGCTGACAAACTCGGTGGCCGGGTGACCATGAAGGAATCAATAGCCAAAGCGCTTGCCTGGGTACGTAGCCTCTATGAGGTCTCTAACAACCCCTCTCGGCTGGTGGCCATGGAGGGTGTCCGAGGGCTGGCGGTCCTGCTGGTATTCTTCGTTCACTTTCACGGCATATTCAGTTCTTACGCGTCCAGGGAGTCCTCCGTTTATTTGACTTCTGAGTTCCTCGGGGTTATCGGGAATGCGGGGGTTGACCTGTTTTTCGTCCTCAGTGGTTATCTTATTTACGGAATGCTGCTTCGGAAACAAACCACCTACTTCAAGTTCGTGCGGCGGCGAATCGAGAGGATTTACCCCGCTTTTCTAGCCGTTCTCGGCCTTTATCTGGCGGTATACCTCGTGTGGCCCCAAATCAGCAGGGCGCACGGGAGTGCCCTCGCGAAAGCAGTTTACATTCTGGAAAACGTGCTGCTCCTGCCGGGAATCTTCAAGATGGTGCCGATCATCACCGTCTCGTGGAGCCTCAGCTACGAGTTTTTCTTCTACCTTACCATCCCGCTGGTAGTCGGGCTAACCAGGATGTGGCGATGGCCCAAAACGGCCCGGGTGGTTTTCTTCCTCGGCGGCTGGGTTTCGTACGTGGGTCTTTCCTTCACGGCTCCGACGTCACATGTTCGATTGCTGATGTTCATCTCGGGGATCCTGCTGTATGAGGCCCTGACCTCCGAACGGTTGAAACGAGCGCTGACCAGGCGGGGCGAAATCGGCGCAACCGTGCTCCTTGTCGCGAGCCTGGTGTTCACGTTCGCGTATCAGGTCCGAAGGGAAGTATTTGCTTTCTTACCGGATGCGAATGCCGGCAACACCGTCCTTCCCGGCATCACGACTTACCAGGGGCCCTATAAAGTCATCGCGCTTGGAATAAGCGGCTTTTGCTTTGGACTTTATTGCTTTGGATTTGAGGGTTTTCTAAAGCGGGCGTTCTCGTGGCGGCCCATTCGCTACCTGGGAAACATGAGCTACTCCTACTTCCTTTTCCATGGGGTCACCCTCAAAGTGCTTTCCGTGGTGGCCTTCGCGATCATCGCTCCCCACGGGCGCTCGCCTCTCCTCCTATGCCTGTTGCTGCCCGCCTGCTTCGCGATAACCTGGGTGACATCCACCTTCCTATTTGCCTTGGTGGAGAAGCCCCTTTCCTTGGAGCGACTCTCTCTTCCCGCCTACATCGGCATGCTCTGGGCCCAGGTTCGACGCCTGGCCGTACAGCGAGCTCCCCTTATCAAGGCTGAACCGTGATTTTCTTTTACTGGCTCATCGCGATTATGCCCCTGGAAGCGCACCGCTTCTGGGGATACCAGATTGCGGGCACGTTCACCATCGTCAAGCTGGTGGGCCTCCTCTGCTTTCTTCTGGCGGTGGTTCGGCTCTTTCAAGGGACCAGGCCCCCGTTCTTTAAAAGCGCCACATCCCGCTGGTTCGCCGCCTTCTTTCTTATCCAGTGCTCCTCCTACTTCGTGCAGGGAGGCAAGCTGGCTGACCCTGCGGGCGCTTACTCGCACATCGTGTCGATCTTTCTTCTCTTCGTGGCCACGTTAACGCTGGTGAACTCCCGGCTCAGGTTGCGCTGGTCCTTGCTGGTGGCCATCGGAGCAGTGGGCTTCACGTCCCTCTACGCCATTCGGGAGTGGCAGAAATACCACGGTGTCTACGCCGGGTTCCGCCCCGGAGGCATGCTCCAGGACCCTAATGAGTACGCCCTGGTCGCGGGGCTGTGGATGCCCCTGGCCTTCCTTTGGGCCTTCGGCAAGCGCCCCCGGTGGGAGAAGGTCTTCTGCCTGGGATGCTTCGCCTTGTGCGTGGTGGGGACCTCTCTCGCCGCCTCGCGGGGGTGCTTTCTGGGCATGGTTGCATCCTTCCTGTTCGTGATCTGGCATTCTCGTAACCGCGTTCGCAATCTCGCCCTGGCTGGGGTGCTGCTCCTGCCCGTCGGCCTGCTCGGCTCGCACTCGGTTGTGCAGCGGTTATTTCACCCGACCCACTCGGACTACTTGGCGCAAGAGGCGCGGCTCGTCGCCTGGGAGGCAGGTTGGAATATGATAACGACCCACCCTGTCATCGGAGTGGGCCTCGAGAACTTCAAGGCCGCAATGCCTCACTACCAGCCTCGAGAACTTAAGCTGGATACCATCGCCCACAATACCTACGTCGAAGTTACCGCGGAGTTGGGCGTTCCGGCGCTGCTTATCTTCCTGGGCATGTGGGTTGCGACCTTTATAATGCTGGGACGGGTTCGCCGCCGAACCCGGACGGGCCGGCTGCGTGGCCTTTTCCCCGTAGCCTTGGGACTTCAGGCGGGGATGGTGGCCTATCTGGTCAACGCGTTCTTTCTGACAACCTGGTGGTTCAAGATGGTGTGGTTCCTCTTGTTTCTCGCCGTGTGCGTACATCACCTGGCGGAGGCTCACCTCGCTCCCCAGATCGAGGAAAGCGCGGCGAGCCCTGACTGGGCAAGCTACGTGGACGCACAGGCACACCAGCCGACACCCTGAGCGCATTCGCCGTCATCCTGAGCGAAGCGAAGGACCCCAGCAGTTCGCTCGGGCAAGTGAAAAGGACCCCAGCAGTTGAATTTGCAGGCAAATACAAAGGCCCTTCCGGCAGCGCGGTGAGAAATTCGAGCTAACCACCGAATGGCAACCAGTAACACTACAACCGTGGAAACGATGGCGGCGAGCCCCACGCACCTGCGGGGACACCATTTCCATCAGATGCTGGCGGGGATACGGGTACGGCTGCGTCACCAGGGGCTCCCGGGACTGCTGTCTGACCTGGTCCGGAGCTTCTCGACCGTGTATGAAGTCTGGGAATGCGACCTCACCGCCGATGGGCCAACTTTCAATCGACGGGTGACAATGCAGGTCCGCGTGGGCTCCGACGCGGCCCAGGAGCTTGAGCGCTCCAGACAATTGAACACTTCCTTGCCCCTGGCTTTCTACCGCGACCTGGCTGACGGCGTGGGCGGGTGCGCTTTCCTGGCCGTCATTGACGGCGAGATAGCAGGCATCGCCTGGGGCTACGGGCGCAATCGGCCCCTGGGCTCGTTGCGGATTGGGCCCGGCGACGTGGAAGTGTGCGATGTATATACGCTCGACCAGTTTCGTGGTCGGGGTGTAGCCAAAGCCTTGCTTTTCGAAGCCTGTCAAAGCTATCGGGAAGGCGGCTTCCGACGAGCTTACGCCACCATCCGCGATGATAACACACCTTCCTTGCGAGCCTTTCAGTCCGCCGGTTTTAGAAAGGTCGGGAAGGTTTCAGGGCGCAAGCTCTTCGGCTCGCGCTTTGTAACGGAATCCCGAACAGTGTCACCCTAAAAGAGCCATCCACGCGGGCGGGAAACGCAAGACCCCGCCCGCGCCGATGGTAAAGCGCTCCTGACTTCTAACTCCTGACTCCTAGCTCCTATGTCTTCATTATCCACCCCGCTCATGCCCGCCGTCCCGGCCCAACTCCAGACGCGTATTGTTTCGGGAATGCGCTGGACGATCTGGGCTACGGCGCTCACGGCTCCTCTCACCTACTGTGTCAGCTTGCTCCTTGCCCGGGTGGGCCCGGAGGCGGTGGGCGCCTACGGTCTGACCGCCATTTATGCGTGGTTCGCCTCTACGTTTTTGTTTCTGGGCGGCGGGGCGGTGGTGGTGAAATTCACTCCGCAGATCGCCAAGGAGAAACGGCTGAGTTTTCTGGCCTGTTATCTTCTGGTGGTCCTGGCGCTGGCCCTGCCGTGGCAGATAGCCGGGACTTTGAAACCCTCCATCCTGCGTTATGCCTTCGGCACGAGCGGCAGCCCGGCTCTGCATGTGCTGCTCCTCTGGATTGCGCCCTTGTATGTTTTTTATCTCCTGGTTGATTCTGCGCTGGCCTCGCTGCTGGAAATCCGTTATCAGCAGTTACTCCGGCGGTTCATGTCGGTGGCGGCCTTCGCGGTCTACACCCTGGCGTTTTTCTTGGGAAGGGGTTTTCTGGCCCGGCACTACGTTCCGCTCATTTGGACGGTCTATCTGGGCCTCGCCTTCGGGGTTGCGGTGGCGGGCGCCCGCAAGGTGATCAAGGTTTGCAAGGGGCACGCTATTTCCATCTTCCTCCCGGACGGGTTTTGGAAATACACGCTGGGGGTGCAAGCCAGTTCCATGCTCGGATTATTTGCGAGCCTCGCGGGGATTCTGACGCTCAATGTGGGCGGCATCTCGGCCTTTGGACGGTTCGTAGCCCTGATGGCTATCGTGGCCCTGATCGATAAGCCGATGCAGCTTGTCCTCAGCACCTTCTTGCCCTCGCTCACGAACGCCCTGGAGCTGCCGGAGCCGGAGGCGGCTTCTGCGGTGGTCGCGCTCTGGTCGCGACTCCTGCTGGCGAGCGGAATTGCGGCCTTGGCCGTGGTTTCGATTTTAGCCGCGCCGCTGGTGCACCTGTTCGGTCGTGGGTATTCCGAGCTTGTCCTGCTGGTCCCAATCGCGTGTGCCGGGGCCGCCATTGACGCCCTCAACGGGCTTGCCGGGTCGATGCTCTATGCGGTCTCCCGGCCCTACGTCAATATGGCGGGCCAGCTTGCCAGACTCGTAGCGCTGCTGGCCTGCTTCTGGCCGCTTTGGACGCGTTACCACCTGCTGGGCACTGTCCTGGCTTTGGTCGCGAGCCAGGC
Source organism: uncultured Acidobacteriota bacterium (assembly GCA_963722555.1). Lineage (GTDB taxonomy): Bacteria > Acidobacteriota > Terriglobia > UBA7540 > UBA7540 > Bog-366. The sequence goes on along the minus strand of CAVRNQ010000007.1, from coordinate 1,056,604 downwards.
GGCTCAGTGCGTAGTTCAAGTTGCCATGCTGGCTGCGAATAAGACCCTCTTCAAAGCGGCGCTGGCGAGGACGCTAGCCCCTTACCTGGTCACGCTCGGTGCTGTGCTAGTCATTGCCCGCTGGACCCCAGTTTGGCCCCTAGCGGGCAGGATCGCGATCTATGCGGCCTGCCTCCCGGCCTTTTTCGTTGCTGCCGGTTACTCCGTAAAGGAATTGACCGCTTTAGCCCGCTTGGTGCTTCCCGGCAAGTCCGCCGGGAATCCGGAGTGATCTCAGAGTGATTCAAGTAGTGCCCATGGTACCCGCTGATCCGCCAAAAACGAAACGCTTCCTCGTCAGCCGTACTCAAACGTTCTACGAAAGCGACGAGTGGCGAGACGACGTTGAGCTTGTTGACGAGCCTGCATACGTCAACTCGCGGGTCAGAAAATTCCCCAGGCTAGCGCATAAGTGGGCGTCCCGGTGGTTCAAATTGCAGTTTGCCTTGCGGCTGCTCGCCCTGTCAAAAGGTTATCAAGGAGTCGCGATCGGCAGGTATGGTATGTGGCTTCCTATCCTCCAGCGCCTGTTGCGAATTCGTAAGCCCGTTGTGATGATGGACGTCGAATGGCCCAAGATCAAAAAGGGAAGAATCCCCCGGGCTGCGGCCCTCGGAAGTCGCGCGACTTTGGTATTCACGTCTGAGGAGATAGCACGATACTCAAAGCAATACAGCATTCCGCTCGAAAAGTTCATGCTGGGCTTGGCCCCATTCGAGAGGCGTTACGTCTACCCCGCGAGCGAGGAAGGGTACATCTTTACCGGCGGAGCACAGGCTCGCGACTGGGAAACACTTGCCAGGGCAGTTGAGACTCTTCCCTATCCGGTAAGGGTCTTCTCCAGGGAGCCGATGCCCTTTACTACTCCTAATATGGCTGTCAGCGCCGTTAGCGAGGAAGAATATTTTTCGCAGATGGCGCGCGCTTCGTGTGTGGTCATTACCGTGAAGCCGGAGCCCATGCGCCTCACGGGTATGAGGACCTGGACGACCGCCATGGCGATGGGCAAGGCGGTGATCGTCACCGAGCCGCTGGGCGCCCCGGATTACATGCAACAGGGCGTGTCAGGCTTTTATACTGATTACGGCGACTGGAAAGCAGTACGGCGCTATATCGTGCAGGTCATGGAGAATGCCGAGCTGCGCAAGAACGTGGGAAAGGCTGCTCGCGAGCGCGCGTGGAGCGAGTTTAGCCCCGACGCGTTCCGGTCTCGAGTGCTGGCTCTCCTCGAAGCGGATCCCTTCGGGCTGGCAGGATCATGTTCTCAAACAACGTAGCCGCGGCTTCTGAGAACGAGACCCGGTGCGAGCCCAGTGTTCTCGGGGCGACAGACACCATACGCCCGCGCGTCCTCACGACATACGACAAAGCCAGTCATCCAGCTTGGCTGCGTCGAGTGGAGTTGATGCAAGATTATAGCGCCGAAATCGCTCGCACGTGGAACAAGCCTCTCTCGTCTTCTTATCGAATCAAGAGAGACGTACTGTGGGCATGGAGACTTTTCAGAAGAAGCAAGCACTATGACGCGGTGATCACTGGCAGCGACCGAATGTCGAGGCTGTTTGCCATCGCGCAGCTTTTCTTGCGGAGAAAGCGCGTGCCCCATGTCTATATCGACTGGCTGTGCAATCCCTCGGGAGGGTGGCTGAAGTGCCGGGTGCAACGCCTGATGCTTCGATGCGCACTCCTTGGCGCGAGCCAAGCGTTGGTTCAAGGCAGGGAGGAAATCGCGGCCCACGCGCGAGAGTTCGCCGTGCCGAGATCGAAGTTTGCGTTCCTGCCCTATCACTCCACGATCTATGACTTCCACTGGGACTCGAAGGAGGGCGACTACATCTTTGCCGGGGGAGACACCCACCGGGATTATTGCACGCTGATTGAAGCGGTTCGTACGCTTCCCTACCGAACGGTGATTGCGGCTCGATCCCGGGAGCACTTCCGCGGAATTGCGGTCCCTGACCACGTGGAAATCGTCACCTTAAGCGCAGAGGAGTTTTTCAAGAGCATGGAAGGCGCCGCCCTGGTGGTTGTGCCTATGCAAGCCGGCTTGCTTCACCCCGGGGGACAGCAGACGTGGATCAATGCCATGAGCATGGGGAAGCCGGTGGTTGTGGCGGAAGACCAGTCAGCGTGTGATTACATTGTTCATGCGTCCACGGGCTGGCTCGTAAAGCCTGGCGACCCTGCGGCGCTCCGCGAGGCCGTTGGATTACTGATGGAGGACCGGAATCTCGCGAGATCAATTGGGAGGAAAGCCAAAGAAGCTGCGGCACAGTTTTCCCCCGAATGCTATTTTGACGGTGTCCTCCGCGTGGTGAAGGAATGTATCGGGAGGCGTTGCGCAGACCTCCGTAGTTGAGGTCTGCGGCGCTGCCTTCGGAAGGGCGCGGAGCTGAAGATCGCAGGTCCACGCAACGGAGCCGGTTTGAAGAGCGATTGGGGAGGGGCATGCGAGTCCTGCACGTCGAGGTCGGGGGGAGTTACGGAGGCTCACTGGCAGCGCTCGAAAATTATCTGGCGCACAGTGATCGCAGCCGGTTTGAGCATGACGTCCTGCTCTACTACCCAACGCCCGGAAGCGAGCGGTTATGTCAACTCGTGGGCAGGCTGTGGACTTTGCATGAGAAGCCCCTCCCGGCGAAGCCCAACGGCGCAGGGACGGGCAGTGGGTGGCGGGCAGGTTTGCGGGATTCGGCCCTCGGCCCGGCGCTCGTGGAGTTCCAGGATTGGATCGGCCTGGTCAAGTCCTCGCCAGCGGCGCTCAGACTGAAAGGCATCCTGCGCGCCGGCCACTACGACCTGGTGCATGTGAACAATACCTTCACGTATCAGCCGGGGACGCTCGTGGCGGCGTGGATGGCTCACCTCCCGGTGGTCGCCCATGTGCGCAACCCCGTTCGGCCGGGTGTGTTCAGCCGCGCGACGATGCGACTGGCCGATTGTGTGGTCGCCGTCAGCCGCCCCCTGGAAGAGCAACTTCAGTTAGAGGGGCTCCCGGCAGCGGTTTGCACGTGCCACGATGGCGTGGAGGCGCCGGTCGCCAATCCCTCTGCCGCGGCCGCCTTGCGGGCCTCCCTCACGCCGCCTGGGGGATTCCTCATTGGCTCTGCCGGTCGTCTGGACAAGCAAAAGGGCTATGAAGACCTGATCCGCGCCGCTCGCATCGTTGCGGACGCACACCCCGGGGCGAGGTTCGCCATTGCGGGCAGCGGCCCCTTGCAGACGAGTCTTGAAGGGCTTATCGCGGAACTCGAACTGACGGATCGATTTCATCTGTTGGGCTTTCGAAACGACGTTCCCAATTTCCTGGCGGCACTGGACCTCTTCGTTTCCTCGTCGCTGTGGGAAGGGTTTGGGTTGGCAGTCGCGGAGGCCATGATGCTCGGTAAGCCGGTGGTTGCTACGCGCGTCGGAGGGGTTACGGACAGCGTAATACCTGGGAAAACCGGAACGCTCGTCGCGCCTCATGACCCTGCGGCATTGGCAAATGCAATTCTCACTGCCGTGGCAACACAAGGCAGCCGGTCTGAACAGATTGCCAATGCCCAGCGCCACGCCGCCGCCCTTTGTGACCCTGTGCGAAGCGCGATGGAGTTTGACGCGATTTGCTCGGGCCTGTTATCTGCCGACTGAATTCCTCGAGCTACCCTCCTTAAGTCCTCGATTTCCTCCCTACAGATTTTCGCCTTCCAAATCAACAGTGCTGTCAACGAATGTGTGCAGAGCCCCGAAGGGGCGATCTAGCACAGCCCTGGGCAAAGCCCAGGGTGAGGCGGAACAGCATCCAGTTGCGAAGCCCTGAAAGGGCGAAATAGCCGGACCGCGTGCTGACGTGTGTACGCGCGGTGCGGCCCGTTATCACGCCCTTTCAGGGCTGGCGCGTGTTGGGGTACCCAGGCCGGCGGCCTGGGCTGTGGTATTGCACGCCCCTTCGGGGCTTGAGGTTGGTGGCCTGGCACAGCCCTGCGCAACGCCCACCGTAAGGCTGTCATCTCTGAGCGAAGCGAAGAATCCACGTAGCGCGGCTTCAATGCGGCGAGGTGGTAAGGTTTATTGTAGTGGTAGGCGGTGGCGTTCCTGCCAGTTGATCGAGCGCCCAGAGGTTCCCGGCCCGTACGTGGGAAATGAAATCGCCGTAGCTCCCCTGTTCGCAGCCGTACCCGGGTACGCACCCCGTCGGATAGCCCCAGGCGTCGTAGCCCTGTGTAGTAGTCGCCGAAACCCCATCGTAAGGATCATCCCGGGGAGTGGCCAAGCCCCAGTTAAGCCTCTCGGAACGGCTGTCGTACAGAGCCCACCACTGGGAACCCACCATATGGCAAGTACCCGTGGGCGTGTCGCAGGAGTTGAACGTCTGGGGCACAAACGTGTTTTGGTAATATTGGCCGCGTGCCACCTGGGTTTGAAGCCAGTTCTCTTGAGTCTTCCAGGGAGACTCGTAGGAATCTGGGTTAGCAGGTAAACCCCGCCAGTCTATCCACGGTTTGTCGCCACCATATTGCGCCATAAAATCTATGCGATGCTGGATGTCGTCCGAGCCCGTGCAATTTGTGCAAGTGGGAGGGATGTCGGCGATTGTAATCACATCACAATACGCTCTAGCAGCCTGCAAAATCTGCGCCCGCGGCGGTGCACCCCAGCTTCCTATGCCGGTAGTGCCTAGATACAAGATTCCCGGCACGGCAGCATTCACAGCCGCCTTGACTGTGGAAAAGTAGTGCTGAGCATGATAGAGCAGGAAGGCATCAAGGTCCGCTTTCATTGTCGCTGTCGCACCAGCAAGGGTAACGGGGTTCGTTGGCACCCAGCAGGTCGTCATTTTGGCGGGGCAAAGGCCATTTTCATCGGTGAGACCCGTCCCCAAGCCAAAGCCCCCACCACTTGCGCCAAAGGTCGTGTAATTCGACCCCCAAGCCGCATTCAGCGCCGAAATGTCGTTGCTGTAACGCGCTGTCATAAAACTGATGAATTGCTGCTTCGTGTAAACGGTCCTATCCGTGTAAGTCACGTTCAAGCTGGAATTCGATGTTTGGGTAGGAGCCGTAACCAGAGCAATCCACCCCAGGTGGTGACTCGCATAAGCACTGGGACTGACGATCATGGTGCCATCCACTACCCTATTGAAATCCGGACCTGCGCCGAAACCACCCATGTTATCCATGTTGTCCACTTCAACACCTATGAAGTAGTCGTTATGGGGATTGGTTAGGGCCTTTAGAACGCCATAAGTATCATGCGTCAGGGAGCCAGAAATATAGCTTGCCCAATTATTGTCCCACATATCAGCAACGGTGGCTCGATTGCCATTATAGACGGACGTGCTGATGCCATTCATCAGGTCTTTAGTGTAACCCGGAGCGTAGTTGTTTCTATTGCTAAGCGAAAAAACCGTGAGATTGCTGAGCATGACATAGGGCAGTTTCACTGGAATGGTGTGGTCAGGTGCAGGCCACCCGGCAACACCAATAAAACCCGGTAGTATATAGGAGGTCGAGAACGTCCCGACAGCGGTAAAACCCCACGATTGCAACCGGCGTGCTATTTGAAGCGCCCAATTGTCCGTAGGATTGGCCGTGAGCCCAGTGGCATACTTGGACCCGATGAGCGCGTTGTTGCTGACTCCCTGGTAATCCGCTGTAACGTCGGTTGAAATGGCACAAACATTGCTCATCCAGAAGGCGTTCCCCGCCGGAGTACACAGATACCAGCGATTGCCCATCTTTTGAGTGTAGAAGTGCGCCCGCGGGCCGTTAGTGCAGGGCTTATTGATCAACCCGCCGTACTGGTCGGTGGGTTGATCGAAGATCTGCAAGCTGAAGGGCTTGTTGGCCGTGGATCCGGCATTGTCGGTCACCTGGATGGTTACAGAGAACGTCCCGCCCGCCATCGGCGTGCCGCCCAAAGCGCCGCCGGAAGAGAGCGACATACCGGCGGGCAAGGCTCCGCCGGAAACCGACCAGGTGTACGGCTCGGTTCCTCCGGTGGCCGTCATCTGCCCCACATAGGGTTGGCCGATGTAGCCGAGATGGAGGTCGTTCGTGGCCACCACCTGGGCGTGGGCACAGGCCGCGCACAGCATGGCCAAAGCGAATGGGAAGGTGCGTTTCGTCATTTGCGAGAACACGAGGAGAAGTTTCATTTCAGGATTCCCCCTTACTTTCAGTATTTCCGGTCGAAACTCCAAGCCACCTGACCGAGATTCTGTACCTCCTCCAGCGAGAGAGTATACATCTATCTTAGGGTGATGGCACGGTGGCTTCGGCTTCGTTCGAGCCATCGATCTGGGTAACACCATCCGATGCCACGGCTGTAACCACATAGTAGTATGTCGCTCCGGCCGTCACATGCTCGTCCGTATAGGTGGTATCGCTAATCAGTGTGGAATTCAGCGGCGTCGAACTCTCCCCACCTGGGGTCGTCCCCCGGAAGACGTTATAGCCCAAGACCCCAGGGGTCGCGCTGGCGGTCCAAGACAGAATCACGTCGTGGCTTCCCGTGCCAGAGAGGCTCACCGTCTGCGGGCTGCCACTGGCATTGTCCGCGATGCTGAGTGCGGCCGTACGAGTCCCGCCGGCGGCAGGCGTGAACAACACAGCAATTGTGCAGTTGGCCCCGGCCGCGACCGAGCTGCCGCAGGTGTCTGCCTCAGCAAAGTCGCTGGCATTGGCGCCCGTGGTGGTGAGGCTGGTGATACTCAAGGTGGCGTTGCCGGTGTTGGTCAGAGTGACGGTGTGCGGCGAACTGGTCATCTGGACAGGTTGGTTGCCGAAGGCCAGGCTGGTGGGTGAGAGACTGACCACAGGCGCGCTGCTTGTCCCTGTCCCGGAGAGGCTCACGGTCTGGGGGCTGCCGGCGGCATTGTCCGAGATGCTGAGTGCGGCCGTACGAGCCCCACTGGCGGCAGGCGTGAAGGTGACACGAATCGTGCAATTGGCGCCGGCCACGACCGAATTGCCGCAGGTGTTGGTTTGAGCAAAGTCGCTGGCGTTGGTGCCTGTAACGGCGAGGCTGGTGATACTCAAGGTGGCGTTGCCGGTGTTGGCCAGGGTGAGGGTCTGCGCTGCACTGGTGGTACCGAGGGATTGGTTGGCGAAGGCCAGGCTGGCGGGTGAGAGACTGACCACAGGCGCGCTGCTTGTACCTGTCCCGGAGAGGCTCACGGTCTGGGGGCTGCCGGCGGCATTGTCCGAGATGCTAAGGGTTCCACTTCGTGTTCCAGTCGCGGTGGGCGTAAAAGTCACATTGATCGTGCAATTGGCTCCCGCGGCGACACTCGTCCCGCAGTTGTTCGTTTGAGTGAAGTCACCGCTGGAGGTGATACTGGCCAGCGTTAGTGCCCCGCTGCCGGTATTCGTCAGGGTGACGGGCTGCGCCGCACTGGTAGTACCGACGGGTCGGTTGGCGAAGGCCAGGCTGGCGGGTGAGAGACTGACCACAGGCGCGCTGCTTGTGCCCGTCCCGGAGAGGCTCACGGTCTGGGGGCTACCGCTGGCATTGTCCGCGATGCTGAGTGCGGCCGTACGGGCCCCGCTGGCAGAAGGTGTGAAGGTGACGCTGATCGTGCAGTTGGCGCCGGCGACGACCGAACTGCCGCAGGTGTTGGTCTGAGCAAAGTTGCTGGCGTTGGTGCCGGTAACGGCGAGGCTGGTGATACTCAAGGTGGCGTTGCCGGTGTTGGCCAGGGTGAGGGTCTGCGCTGCACTGGTGGTACCGAGGGATTGGTTGGCGAAGGCCAGGCTGGCGGGTGAGAGACTGACCACAGGCGCGGTGCTTGTACCTGTCCCGGAGAGGCTCACGGTCTGGGGGCTGCCGGCGGCATTGTCCGAGATGCTAAGGGTTCCACTTCGTGTTCCAGTCGCGGTGGGCGTAAAGGTCACACTGATCGTGCAATTGGCTCCCGCGGCGACACTCGTCCCGCAGTTGTTCGTTTGAGTGAAGTCACCGCTGGAGGTGATACTGGCCAGCGTTAGTGCCCCGCTGCCGGTATTCGTCAGGGTGAGGGTCTGCGCCACACTGGTGGTACCGACGGGTCGGTTGGCGAAGGCCAGGCTGGTGGGCGAAAGACTGACTACTGCCGTGGTGCTTGTACCTGTCCCGGAGAGGCTCACGGTCTGGGGGCTACCGCTGGCATTGTCCGCGATGCTGAGTGCGGCCGTACGGGCCCCGCTGGCGGAAGGTGTGAAGGTGACGCTGATCGTGCAGTTGGCGCCGGCGACGACCGAACTGCCGCAGGTGTTGGTCTGAGCAAAGTTGCTGGCGTTGGTGCCTGTGACCGCGAAACTGGCAATGCTCAAGGCCGTGTTGCCGGTGTTGGTCAGGGTGAGGGTCTGCGCCACACTGGTGGTACCGACGGATTGGTTGGCGAAGGCCAGGCTGGCGGGTGAGAGACTGACCACAGGCGCGGTGCTTGTACCTGTCCCGGAGAGGCCCACGGTCTGGGGGCTGGCGCTGGCATTGTCCGCGATGCTGAGTGCGGCCGTACGAGCCCCGCTGGCGGAAGGTGTGAAGGTGACGCTGATCGAGCAGTTGGCGCCTGCCGCCACCGAACTGCCGCAAGTGTTGGTCTGAGTAAAGTCACTGGCGTTGGTGCCTGTGACCGCGAAACTGGTAATGCTCAAGGCCGCGTTGCCAGGGTTGGTCAGGGTGATAGTCTGAGCCGAACTGGTCGTGCCGACGGATTGGCTCGCAAAGGAAAGGTTGGCGGGGGAAAGGCTGACAGCCGGTCCCGGACCGGTCCCGGAGAGGCTCACGGTCTGGGGGCTGCCGCTGGCATTGTCCACGATGCCGAGTGCGGCCGTACGAGCCCCGCTGGCGGAAGGTGTGAAGGTGACGCTGATCGAGCAGTTGGCGCCTGCCGCCACCGAATTGCTGCAGGTGTTGGTCTGAGTAAAGTCACTGGCGTTGGTGCCTGTGACCGCGAAACTGGAAATGCTCAAGGCCGCGTTGCCAGGGTTGGTCAGGGTGACGGTCTGCGCGCCGCTGGTTGTCCCCACGGTCTGGATCGAGAAGGTCAAACCTGCAGGAGCTAGGCTTACAGCAGGTCCCGCCCCTGCTCCGGTCCCACTCAAATTGACCGTATGGGGGCTACCGGGAGCGTTGTCCGAGATGCTGAAGGTTCCACTTCGTGTTCCAGCCGCGGTGGGCGTAAAGGTCACACTAATCGTGCAATTGGCTCCCGCTGCGACCGAACTGCCGCAATTACTGCTCTGACCAAAGTCGTTGGCATCGGGTCCCGTCACCGCGAGGCTGGCGATACTCAAGGTGGCGTTGCCTGTATTAGTCAGGATGACGGTCTGCCCGCTGCTGGATCTCATCAGGGGCTGACTGCCGAAACTCAAGGCGACGGGAGACAAATTCACAGCGGGAGGATCAGCCACACTTGGGACGGCGGCTGCCCCTCCTCCCCCACAGGAAGCGGATAAAATGGCAAATGCGATAACGGTGGCCAGGAGAATCGCTATCTTCACCCGTTGTTGTTGCAGCGCCTTGGTTTGCATGTGATTTGCCTCCAGGAAACAGGTGTTGTCATTTTTACGTGGAGTCCCTGTCCTCCAAATCTGCTTCCTGAAAATCGGCCCCGAAGGGAAGGACGGGGCCTTTTGTTCGCGATAAGAGTCCGACATGGCGGAACGTCCTCCCTCTTTCGTTCCCCAGGGCCTGCATACGTTCGTATTTTCGTTTGATTCCCCAAAGGGACAATGACGCCATGGTACTGGTACCTTGGGGCTAGGCATTTCGAAAGCTGGCGCGCGGCTGGGAGACCACTCCGCGAGCCCCGGCTGCGAGCCTAGTCTGCTGGTGTAAGGGGGGTAGCGCGGTCCTCTTCTTTAGGTCCGCCGCCTTTCCTTGCCCATAGGGGACTAAGGTATTTGGGTCAACTAGGTCTCTGACCGCCTTAAGAGATTCCTTTTGTAGCCCAATTTTGCGCGCGCCCTCTTTCGGGTGAATTGCCAGTTGATCTTGACCCGATGCCGATTGACCTGGCGGTTCCAGGCGCGGGACTCCCGTCGCAAGATGCTCAAGGTGGGAATTCTGCGCTTGCCCAGGCATTGCCGGGAAAACAGGCTGATCTCGATTTCCGCCTGGTTCAGCCAGCTCCCATGCTTCGGCGTGTAATGGACGGTGAGGCGGTTCCAGATCGAGCCGCCCCTCTCCTCTCCGAAATAGTCGGTGAGGGACTTCCGGCCATGGATGTTCAGGTTATCCATCACCACGTGAATCGTTCGCGCACCGGGATAGCTGCTCACGACCGTCTCCAGAGCTTGGGCAAATTCTGGCGCAGAGCGATTCGGGGTGGGCAGGGTGAAATGCCGACCGGCTTTCGGCTCCACGACGCAGAAGACATTGGCGGTGCCGCATCGTTTGTACTCGTTGTCCCGTTTCGCTGTCCGGCCGGGTGCAGCGGGAATCGGAGGCCGGATGTCGGCGTGCAACGAGACCGGCTTCTCGTCCAGGCAGACTATCGGTTCGGCAGGAGTGTAGGGCTTTTCATAGGTCGCCAGAACGTCTTCCATCTTTTTGATGTACTCCTGATTCAGTTCCGCCACGCACCACATTTTTTTCCCGCCACGGCTTCAGGTCGTGGCTGAGCAACAAGATGCGCACCGTCTCCCGGCCCACCTGGGGCACCAGTTTCCGCTTGACGGCCTGCTCGGCGATCAGACGGACGCTCCAACGGGCGTAGCCTTCCGGCGGCTGGCTACAAACCATGGCGATGACCCGCTGTTTCTGCGGTTCGTCCAACAGTTGCTCGGCACCCCGCCCTTGCCGCTCGTAGAGCGCACCCTGCAGCCCGCCGCGTTTATACCGGTGGCCGATCCGCCGTACCGCCTGCGGGGTCAAATGCACCATCTGGGCCACCGCCGGCGCGGTCAAGCCCACCGACAACTGCTCCAAGGCGAGGGCCCGCAGGACCACTCGGACCTGCTGAATGCCGGCTCGCAAGAGTTGCCGAAGCTGCTTCTGATCTCCAGGAGATACCTTCACCTCAAGGGGGCGTCGCGACATGCCCCAGTATAGGCCGAAAAGCTTCCCAAAGACAATACATTATAGAATCTGTTCATGCGGTCAATGACCTAGGTCAAAAATCTGCATGGCCTTCTTCTTCCTTTATTGACCTGGAGCCCATTGTCGAGTCGCAGACGACCCGCGAAATTCGTGAGCTCCAATGCGCCACAGAAAAGCAAATGTGAGTCCAAGTCGGGCTGACGTGTAAATTCGTGTAGCCCTTTTATTTCAGAGAATTACGGGGGTGGAGCGTTATGGAAATCGGGAGCAAGGGTGTCCGGAAAGTGTCCACGCGAGTAGGGTATGCCTTAAATCTAGATATTGTGAGATTGCGGAAGGAGTGGCCCGATAGAATGGGGATTTGGGCCAACACCGCTCGCGATTTCGCGACACACACAGCGTCTTCGCTTCTCCGCCGGCGATTCCCTGATTTTGCCTGGGGGCCAAGCTGGTAAAATTGTTTGCCGCACCTAAGATGTAGTTCTGCCCTGCAAGGTTTTTATAGGATGTGGCCACTCGGGCTGTCAAGGGCGAAATTGGGGCGAAATTGGCGCGGATTCGACCGGTCGGAGGATTCTTCCAGTTTCCAGGGGGGGCACTTTAGTGCCGTTTGGGTCGGCACAGTATGCCGAAAAATCGGCATATTCGGGCCATTGCGTAATTCCAGGAAGGTGCTAGAGTTACATCCGTAGTTTGCTCAACTTCACAGACATGTGCACGAAGCGAGTGACTCTCAACAATGGGGGGCTCGCCAGGGAGGATTCAACTATGAAAGGAAAGCTGCTTTTGTTAGTGTTTTTGCTTGCGTTTGCAGTTCCCTCATTCGGAGGAACTATTGACATTGACTTTGGCACAGGTCTCGCCGGTATAGGCGGGGCCTTCAACCTTCTGGGCGGCGGAAATGCCAGCGGCTCGGAAGTCCCGATCGGGGTTATGACGGTTAGCGGCGATGCCGGTTACAATGGGGTTTATGGAGTGACCGGATCATGCGCGGGTGGTAGTGGCTGCCTGGCCTTCGACACATCAACCAGCACGATCTCGATCGATGGTACAGTCAACGGCGTCACGGGCACCCTGCTCTCGGGCAGTATCGCTAGTTTTGTACTGTTCCCTGGCATACCCGCATTACAGGCTAGTGGTCCGGACACCAAGAATGCGGAGCTGCTGACCGCCCTGGGGATCTTGGGAGGCCAGCACTTCAACTATTTCGGATTCACGATCGCCACCAACGCAACACCAGGGGCAGGCTATGAGGTCATCAGCACCGATATCAAGAACAGCACCGTAACTCCAGAACCGGTGTCGATGCTGCTGATGGGTACGTTCTTCTCGCTCGCTGGGGGATTGTTATCTAAGAAAAAGCGGGCGTAGAAGTTCTTCTTGTTTTGCTTAACCACCTCTGACGAGAGCCGGGCCTTAAAGCCAAGCCCGGCTCCGGACGAGGGGGAGGCACGCGATTGGCTCCGGCAATGTCAGCAGCGGGGCCAGCACGTGGTAGCGAGTTAGAGTCTTACTAGAACTGTGTCAGAAATCAAGTGACCCGGACGGCACCCGCGCTGCGCGGGAAGTTGTGAAGTTGGAAGAGGCGGTTTGTTCGGGCCGTTGCGCAAAGCTGCGAAGTCCTTAGACTTGTTAGTAACCTGCGTGGGGTTCTTCGTTACGACTGACTGGCGGACCGCGCGCATGAGTCTCGATGTCAGACCCTGGGGGGTGGTAGTATGAAACGAATGCTCTGCTTGCTGGTTCTGAGTGTGGCCGTGATGCTCAGCTTGTCAATGGCGGCCTTTGCTACCCAAATTAAAATTGTCTTCACCGACGTTCCTGGGCCGGAGACTAGCATCGACCACGGAATTGGCGCCGGGATCTACCATGGGACGCTGAACGGCGTGCCCACTAATTTTATCTGTGACGATGCAACCCACGATATCAGCAAGGGCGATGCGTGGTACGTGAACGAATATTACCTGAGCGGCGTGAGCGACGTCGCGACGCAACACCATGGGATGTTTGCCGGGGGGCCCTCCCCCCACACGACTGCGTCCGGAGCCGATCTCCCAAGCCCCACCATCCAGCAAGACTACAACATGGTGGCCTATCTGGCTGACTTGATTCTCTCGAAGAACATTACCGACTCCCCTGAAGTTGGCGCCATTCAGTGGGCGATTTGGGACATCATGGACCACCCCACGTCCCACGGCATTCCAAATCCCGGGGGCCACAATTGCAACGACAACAGTGTTAATTGTGGTGATCATTGGGTTGACTATGCTTGGGCCAACGAAAGCAATTACACGAACCCCCGCATCGTATTCTACACCCCGGCCGGCAAGATAATCGGGAGGTGCTCCTACCCCCAAGAGTTCATCGGCCTGACTGCTACACCTGAGCCACTCAGCCTGATTCTCATGGGCACGTTCATGACGCTCGCGGGCGGCATGCTGGGCAAGAAGAAACTCTCGTCATAACACCCTCTGGTTTGCGTTCCCACGTGTTACAAAAAGCCGGGCCTTCAAGCCCGGCTTTTTGTTAGGCGGCTGGCCATACAAGGCCAGAACCTCGTGGACAGGTCTTGCCTCAGTTGAAAATGGAGTGTCCTACCGTCCAGATCGTCGGGAGTGACCTTGCCCTCCAGCTTTGGATCATTGTCTTTGACCGGCAAGCTGCCTGCGTGATAACTTCACATGCTCGATCAGAGTTCTTTTCGCGGTGCTTTCTAATGCGACTGTATCGTCCGTACAGCTTCCACCTGCAAATTGGGTGGAGATCATTCTTCCACAGGAATAAGGGCATACGTGCAGCGGCCCGCTGTTCTTAGCCGCTTTTGCCCCTGAACGCATGATAAAGCCGTCGAGCGTTTTTCTCATCGCCGTCGGAGGAGGCACGGGTTCCGGCAAAACCACGATCGTGAGAGGTTTCGCGGAGCGATACGCTAGCCTCGGGGTCGTAGCCCTCGACCAGGACTCCTACTACTTCGATCTCAGCCACCTGCCCGCGCCGGAGAGGGAGGAGATCAATTTTGACGACCCCCGCGCGCTCGACCACGATCTGATTTGGGCGCATCTCGAGCAGCTCGGGCGGGGCGAAGCAATCGAAAAGCCGCGCTATTCCTTTGCCACCCACACGTGTACCGGGGAGTTCGACCGGGTCGAGCCAGCGCCCCTCGTCCTCCTGGAGGGCCTCTTTGCACTGTGGGATCCCCGCGTGCGCACGCTGGCGGGCTTGAGAGTCTTCGTGGATGGCGATACCGATGTAAGATTTATCCGCCGGCTGCGCCGTGACGTCGGGGAGCGCGGGCGCACGTGGCAATCCGTCGTCACGCAGTACCTCGCTACCGTTCGGGTGATGCATCAACTGCATGTCGAGCCAACCAAGGCCTTCGCTGACCTTGTGCTGGACTCAACTCAGGCTCCTTTGGAAGATTCGCTCAGCAGGATTGACCAAGCCCTCGCCGAGGTCTCGCCTATGGTTCGAGAGATGGCCAGCCGTAAAGGCCGGCGGTAAACCTGGAGTTCTCCTAGGTTCCTCACGCGCGGCGCCGCAGGTTGGTTTGGTCTGGATCCACCCCAACCAGGGTACAACCCCCGCACAAACGTAACTTATCGTATCCGAGCCTCCGACTCACCCTCGCACGGCGATGTGACAACTCGAACCGGAGTCAATCCGTGCAATTGCGAGCGATGGCGTTGACGACTGTTCAGGCCTTCGCTTGGATGTCGCACCGACGAATTGAAAAACGCTGTCTCTTTCTTGCATAAAGGTTTTTGTGAGAAAGACTCTTGCCGAAGAAGGAAGACAGCCTTTTGAGCACACAGTGCAACCAAGATTCTATGCAATTTCATCCCCCGGGCGGGCACGAGGCGCGAGAGCGGTTTGAGGGGGGGGGAGGGACGCGCGATGCGGGAGGGTTGTTGTGCGGGAGGCCGAGGAGCGGACCGGAATCCTCGCGCAGTTTGCCGCCTGCTTCACGTGTCCGACATCAGCGGAAATGAGATCGTTGAGTGAGATCCGCAAAATGGCCGACCCCGGCGGCTTCATCAATGCCCGCGTCATGAAATCAGCCTAGGAGTGCGGATACGCTTTGATAGGAACGTGCGACGAATAGATGAACTCCCCCCATTCCATGACCCTGCCGGGGAGCGTTAACCGCGTCCACGCTCGACGGCACTTTTCCATTCAGGCCTTTCGGCACATTGTCGAAGGTCATCCCGGCTTCTATATATGACGACAGATCCGATCGGCCCTATTGTGGCTGCCAAAGCAGGTTCTCTGCAGGTGACTCCTACGAGCGGGAGTATTCCCCTGGCGCGTTCATCCGGTCGCGTCGTCCCTCAACGTCTTCACCCAAGCGTGAACGAGCCTCGCTGGCCGCGCATCTTCATGTTGGCCCAGCATTTTCGCGAACTGGAATCGCCAGCCCCGCAACTACCCTGAATCCCTCTCTCCATCCCGCCTCTTCTCGTTCGCACCTGACTCCCGCCTCTCAGCCGGGCCCACCCTGCTAGCTTTTCCCTTTGGCTTTACTCAAGAAGCGGCTGAGGTATTTTGACCCTTCCTTTTCGTATGCTTCCGATCCGGCCTTCAGGAATGCCCCGCATACCTGAGCAACGCTACGACCCTCACTCAAGGCTATTGTCTCGAGGGCCTTCTTTAGCTCTGAATCGATACGAAAAGTTAACCTCGCATCCTTTTTCATTTGCCAGGGATTCTAACACGCTTGCGAATCCGATTCAAAAAACCACTTGACAGTGGATATTTCATATGTCATCCTATGGATGACAACAGATGACAATGGAGCTAGGTCTATGCGCACCCTTCCCAAAAAGCCCCAATTGGGCAGCGGGGTCGGTTCGGCTACCTCAGAGAACGCTTCCAAGATGACTTCGGGGGGGTCCCGCAATCTGGGGCGATGTCATACCTCAACGGAGAACATGCGCGAACCATTGTCTTCGCCCCACTCGGACTTTGTCAATCATGCGGGGCTGCTTCGGCTGGCCTTGCGAAAGCATTGTTTCGGCATCAACGTTGAGCCAGTTTTTGAACTGTGCCGACCCGAGAAAAACTTCTGGGTGTTCAAGGCCACCGTCTACAAGACACCCACATGCCGTGGCTTTGTTGGTTACGGTGACGCTCATCCCGGCAATGTCTCCCCATTGATTTTCAACAATGCCGAGATGCGAATGGCCGAAACGCGTGCCGTCAATCGCGCCTTGCGCAAGGCCTACGGCATTGGCCTGTGCTCGCTCGAAGAGCTTCCGCCCTGGCGCCTGAGTTCCGAGCAAATATCTGTGTTGCGCCGGAGCCTGCAGTCCCGACCGCTATTTCAGAAAGGAGCCCCTCATGCGCACCAAAATCCAAGGCCTCAGTCAGGCAACGGAACGAAACCCCCTGGTCGAAGGGTCGTACCGAGCCCGAGTCGTTCGCTGCGGGCCCGCCGGCCACGCCGCTAAGCCCTGCCTGGCGGCTACCTTCTTGATTCTTGAGCCTGCGCCGTATGCGGGTCGTTACGTGCGCACCCGGCTCTATTGCCACGACCGGGCACTCTGGAAGCTTCGCTGGTTCCTGAACGACTTCAACTACGATGCTGAACTCCTGGCCGCCGACGAGTTGGACGATCGTCGCGTGGTGGGCCTGGAAGGGGTCATTCGCCTGGCCTACTGGGGCAACGACGGCCATCGCCGGCTGGATGTCCAGGGCTTCGCTCACAGCGAGCGTTGGGGCGATCTTCCCGTTCATCAACCACCCTGTGAAAGCCTTACCGAGGCTGCACAGGCTTAAACCTCGAAACAAGAACATTGCGAAAGGAGGGGATCATGGATCATTACAGCTACACGCAGCTTTCCACCTATCTGCAGTGCCCGCTCAAGTACAAGTATCATTACCTGGAAGGCTGGCAGGAAACCGAAAACAAAGCCAGCCTGGTCTTCGGTCGCGTGTTTCAAAGCGCCGTGGAAGCCCAATTCCTGGTGGCCGACTCCGTGCGGTTCTTCAGCGAGCGCTGGGCGGGAGTCAAGGAAATGCCGCTCGAGTACCCCAACGGCGATAGCTGGGAGAAGATGCTGGAGCAGGGCCAGGCGCTGCTGGAACAGTTCCGCCAGGACAAGCGGGTGCTGATCGAGGACGGCCGCACGGACTTTCAGGTCAAGTTCCGGCGACCCCTCCCGCTCAGCCAGAAGCATTTCCTGGCCTATGTGGACGCCATCGGGTATGTCGATGGGCTCCATTCCCTGATTGAGTGGAAGACCACCACGCAATCTTACCCGGAGAATCTGGGACGAGTGTTGGAACTCGATCCCCAGTTGGTCTGTTACTCCTGGGCGGCCGAGAAGCAGCAGGTGTGTCTGGTGAACTTCGTGCGCAAGAAGCAGCCGGAGATCCAGTACCTGCGGGCGCGCATCCGGAAGCGCCAGTGGAAGGCCTTTGAGCAGACTCTGGACTTGCTGGCGAGCGAGATGGAGGCCGGGCACTTCTACCCCCGTTCGGGGATTCGCTATCCCAATAACCAGTGTCTGAACTGTGCCTATTTGGGGCTGTGCCTGAGGAAGAAAGCCCTGGTGGAAGAGAAGCTGGCCAAGGTGGAGGAGCTGGCAGTCCATGGATAAGGCGCGAGCGCAGCAGGTGCTGGCTCGGATCGATGAGATCCTGCGTTGGGAGCAGCGGACGGACCAGCAGAAGGACCAGAAGTTTGCCGAGCTGGGGAAGCACCTGTGCGAGGTGAGGAAGCACGGGTACTGGCGGTTGGGGCACAAGAGCTTTGAGGCTTACCTGGAAGAGAAGTTTCCGGACTCCCGGCGGAAGGCGTATTACCTGATGTCGATCCATGATCACCTGCGGCAAATCCCGGCGCCCGAGATCGAAGCACTGGGCTGGTCGAAGGCCTTGGAACTGGCGAAGGTAGCCCGGAGTGAAGGGCGACGATTTGACTGTGCAACCTGGTTGCACAGGGCCAAGGAGTGCACGAAGCAAGAGCTGAAAGAGGAGGTCTACAAGTACTTTACGGGGGAAGACTACGAGCCCTACGAGATGGTTTACTTCAAGCTGTACGAGAGCCAGTTACCGGTGGTGGAAAGGGCGCTGTACGTGGCCTCGCGGTTGGTGGGGACAGAGCGCTCGCGGGGGTACTGCCTGGAACTAGTGTGCGCGGATTTCCTGGCGGGGAGAGGAGAGGAGTCTTCGCCCGAGGAGATCTTGATGGTGATGCACCGCCTGGTGCATCTGCTGCCGCCGGACTATCAGGCACGCCTTGCGAACCTTTCCGAGGAAGCAGAGTCCGAGGCGGCCCGAAAATGCTGAGGAAGGTAAAGCGGATCAAGCTGGGGAAGCAGATTTACCGGCGGTTGATGAAGCGAGTGTTGGAGCGAGACAGTTGGCGGTGCCGGAAGTGCGGGTCGCTCGAGAATCTCCAGGTCCACCACAAGATCAAGAGGAGCCAGCTGGGCGACGACTCCCTCGCTAACCTTGTGACCCTCTGTGCCCACTGCCATATGGGGGAGCATGGGCAGCTGAGCCACACCATTCCCGCCACCAAAGTGTGCAGCAAGCCCAAACCCCGGAGGAAGTGAAGACGCATTATGAAAGGGCGCCCCTGATTGTGTATGGTTGGTTTTGGGAAGCCAACTTTCACAAGGAGGAGCACCCTTATGAGCGATGACAAGTATATCGCTTTCGACGTACACCAGGCGACGACCGTGGTGTCGGTATTGAATGCCGTAGGGCGGGAGGTGAACGCCACGATCCTTCCCACCCAGGCCCAACCGCTGCTGGGCTTCTTGCAAGGGTTGCGGGGAAGGCTGCATCTGACCTTGGAAGAAGGGACTTACTCGGCCTGGCTCTATGATTTGCTGGAGGGGCGGGTAGGGGAGTTGGTGGTTTGCGATCCGCGGCACAACGCCCTGCTGAAGGAAGGGAACAAGACAGATGCTGGGGATGCGCGCAAGCTGGCGGAGTTGTTGCGCGCTGGGATGCTGCGTGCGGTTTATCACGGGAGCCGGAGCATGCGGAGCCTGCAAGAGCTGGCGCGCAGTTATGAGGCGCTGGTGCAGGACACCACGCGGGTGATGAACCGGATCAAGGCGTTTTACCGCAGCCGCGGCATCGACTGCGCGGGGCGGGGCGTGTATACGCGCAAGCAACGGGCGAGCTGGCTGGAGCGGCTGCCGGCCGGGGCGAGCCGGCTGCGCGGGGAATTGCTCCACGACCAACTCGACCATCTACAGAGCCTGCGAAGGAAGGCGCGGCGAGCGCTGCTGGAGGAGAGCGGCAAGCACACGGTGGCGGCACGTCTGCGGGAGATCCCCGGGCTGGGGCCTCTGCGTGTAGCCTTGTTGATCGCCCGCGTGCAGACCCCGCACCGCTTCCGCAGCCGGCGCAATTTCTGGACCTACGCGGGTCTGGGACTGGTCCGTCGTGGCAGCGCCGAGTACCGCTTGGTCCAAGGGCGCATCGTCCGCCGCCCCCAGGCCGTCAATCCGCGCGGGCTCAACCCCAACCACCGGCCCGAGCTAAAAGAGCTCTTCAAGTCGGCGGCGCTGAGCGCCATCCGTCGCCCCGGACCTTTTAAGAATTATTACGACCCGCGCGCCCAGCAGGGAGTCGATCCTGCCATCCTGCGCGTGACCGTGGCCCGCAAGCTGGCCGCGCTGACCTTGAGCCTTTGGAAGAAAGGAGGGCACTACCGAGCCGAAGGTGTGAAGCAAGCTTAGCGCCGGGAATCCCGACCGTTGGCCAGGCAACCAGTTTTCCCCGGCGAGCGGGGAGGGAGCGTTTCCGGCGCTCGGGTCGGGAGAGTTCCCGGCGGAACTCCTTCCACGAGGGTGAGCATCCAAGGCAGGGATAGGCGAGGCTTTCCCCAGCGCGGGCTCGCCTCCTGGAAGACGCTATGCCCCCTCGCACGACCTAAAAAAGCCATAGGCCTCGAGCCTCTGATAGAACCCTGGTCGGCACCAACCACGACCCCAAGAGCTTGCCACGTCTCCGGAAAACCCTCGACTCGCACGCCCGTGCCTGGAAAAAACCATGCCGGATTCGGTCATGCAAGTTGGTCGGCATAATCCCAAGGGGCTGGATGCCAAGCAGAACAGAACACTCCAGTCATCGGGGAAGATTCTTCTCTTGACATCCCCGTTCATAGAACCCTGCCTGCAGTCATTTCGGGAGTTGCAATTGTCGTCGGCAGCGGTTTTCGCCGTTATTGGGCTGCCAGACTCACTTTGTCTCAGTAAATCCACTTCTGCAATGTATATTGTGTGTGTGGGATATCCCTCCCAACCAAGCTCCACATGACATGGTCGAATCTGCCGGAGATGGGAAAGCTGCGCTCGATTGATCCGAACCCAACCTTGCGCCTGAAGGAGGCGCGGCACATGCTATTGCGAACGGAGATTAAGGCCCATGACCGAGGTTTCCCAAATGACCAGGTGCGAATTCTGCAGCGCCCCTTGCCCGGCAAGGACGTACCGGACGGCAGACGGCGGCACCATGCAGGTGCGGAGGTACTTGGAAAGCGGCCCTCTGCTCCTGGAGCATAATTTCACGCCGGAGCGGGAAGCGTGCGAGCCCTGCGGCAAGCTGATTGACGCTGGCGACTGGGACGGCTTGGCCACGCGGGCCGTGCAATGCCTGACGGCCCGTGGAATTCCAGTAAGAGAGGTTGTCAAGGAGTGTCTCCAGTCGACCTACGTCGAATTGAAGGCGGTAGGGATGGTGCGGGTCCGATGACGACGGCCAATCCTATGTGCCAACTCCGCCGCTGGCCAGGAAATACCGGGCAGGTCGGGGAAGAACGGAAGGGCGAGGGCCGGGGCTTTCAACGGAACTCACGAGGGTCACCCTCTTGTTTGTAGATTGTTACGAGCAGATTAGGCTTCCCGTGCCGCTCAATAGCAATGTTCGACCGATCTTACTGGCGAAGGTTTGCATGGCGAAACAATGCAGCAGTTGTCACGGAACGGGCAAGTGCCAGCAGTGTAAAGGCACGGGCCGCTTCGGCTATCCCGGCTACGGTCCGGTGGATACCTATCGAAGCCCTTGTAATGCGTGCCAAAGCTCGGGCGACTGCCGGGCTTGCCGGGGCACTGGGCAGCGGTAGAGGTGTTCAAAGTTGACCGAGGAAATCAGCCACATAGGAGGCAGATGAGCCATCAGCATTTCTGTGATGTCGCCGGTCACTGGTGGGAATGTGAGGGGGCGGCCCTGCGCTCTGGGGATAGGGAGCCATCTCTCTGCATGTGCTTGAAGTGCGGGGTTCCGCTGGAATTGGGTGACCACAGCCACGACTATGTCGAACTTCTCGCGTGCCCTGAGCACCGGAGGGTGGACGAAGTGAGCACAGCCCCGCGCCAAGCGGAGCCGGGGGCTGAGCGTGGCGTGCTCCGGGACAAGGACGGCAATCGGATTGTCGGCTTCTGCCTGTGGTGCGACAAAGATTTCTATTCCATGGAAGAAGTCGAGGCGCACAACGCAGACAACATGAAGGCATGCCCTGTCCATGAGGAGCTTGTCAATAGGCCCGGGGGCTACCCCTATATGCCGCCCGTATTGCAGGACATGCTGGAGCAAGCTGGGCTGCTGAAGGAGGATGAGGCGGGAGAAAGCGACGACCCAGACCCAAAGAAATGACCGCACGGGCAAATCCCGAACCTAAAGTTGGCATCTTCTGGCTTTTCGGCACCAAGCTCATTCTCGATACCACCCCGCTCAGCCATGCCGAGCTCTATGGAGAGGCCAAGACTCATCCTCGCGGTCATCTCCAGCATTGGGCAGAACTCCAGCGCCGTGGAGTCATGTCACCGGACATCGAGTGCGGAGAGCCACCGCGTGGCAGGGTCGAGTTCTACCCAAGAGACAAGCAATGCGTGCTCTATGCCGACCGCTGCATTTTAGCGAGGAAGAATTTCGTCCGGTGAATGATGGCCGAGATGAACTTGCCGACCAAACGCACAGAAACATCCAAAGACGAACATTGCCGCTATTCGCAGTGCCTTCAGGGTTGAACTCACCCCCGACGCCGATGAAAAAGAACTGAGGCAAAAGCTGCACTGAATGCCCCAGGCGTAGTCAGCATCAAGGACACCCAGCATGCGCATCGTCTGCATCGGCGACACCCATGAGCTTCACCGGGAACTCGTCGTGCCCCCTGGCGACCTGCTTATCCATGCGGGAGACTTCACCTTCTACTCGAAACGCCCCTGGATGTATCGTAAATTCGACCTGTGGTTGGGAGAACTGCCACACCGCCACAAAATAATCATCCCCGGCAATCACGAGTTTTTGTTGGAAGACCCTCGACAACGCAGCGCAATCACGCATGCGAAACTGCTGGTGGACTCGGGTGTGGAGATCGAGGGCATGAAGATTTGGGGTTCTCCCGTCACTCCGCTCTACGGCGGAGCATTTGGCAAGTCACGGGCGGAAGACCAGGAAAAGCACTGGTCACGCACCCCGAGAAATACCGACATCCTGATTACGCACGGCCCGCCGCTTGGCATTCTTGACGCTGCGCCAAGTGCGCAACTTCACGAGGGATGCCCGGAACTCCGGGAGGCGGTGAGGCAGGCTGGGCCTCGCCTCCATGTATTTGGCCATGTCCATGCGGGTTACGGGACTTGCCCCACGGAATCCACACTGTTTGTGAACGCAGCGCTGTTCGACGAGGGCGGCACCATGGGAAGGGAACCAATTGTGCTCAACTTCAGGGTTCGGTAGCTGGTGGACCTAGCCCGCTTTTCTCACCAAGTCATTCGCGGATCGATTCGGCGCCATGATTGTGGAGGCTGATCGGGATTTTGGGCGGTGCCGTGTGGTAATGACACAAGGGGGCGGGAAACGCCGCGGAGGGCCGCTGAGCCGCAAGGACTTACGGGCCGAAAACGGCACACTTCCTCCTGTGGATGTCTTACCAAACCAAGCCCCCGCCCACCCCTTTTTCAGTCCCTCAACGGCACCGCCTGAAGCTGGGCATAGACTTGCCGGAACAGGTCCTGATAAGGATAACCGCCCGCCAGGGATACCCACACTTTCCGCACCGTGATCCGGATTAGCGCCCCGATTTTCAGGAGCTTAAGCCGTAGGGTGGTGCATTGCGCCTTGGCCCATTCGGTCCCCTGCAATCCCAGCCGCCGCAGCGCCTGCATGAGCAGGTAAGCCACGGAAGAAAAGTACAAGCGGATTTGATTGCTGCGCAGATACGCCGTGCTGGTGCGGTCCGCAAACAACATGAGTTGTTCTTTGATCCGATTCTCCATCTCGCCTCGCGCGCAGTACAGCTCTTCGTACAACGCCGGGGCCGCCCACTCCGGGCTCGGCAATGAAGTCACGATAAAGCGCGGGTTCGCGCCCTTCTCCAGATGCTCGGCCTTGGCGACCACCCGCCGCGCTCGCGACCAACTCTCCCGCGTTTGATAGGTGAACTCTTTGAAGACCCGCGCCGCTTGGCCGCTCCCTTGGTATTGCTCCGCGGCCTGCGCCAACTCCGCGGCGATCTCCGCCGTCAACCGCTCGTTTTTGGCCAGCCCCACGACATAATCAACCCCGTTGGCCTCGCACCAAGCCAGCAGCTCTTCCCGGCAGAAACCCGAGTCCCCGCGCACGATAATTCGCACCTCCGGCCACGCCTGCCGAATCGGCTTCACCAGGCGTGCGAGCTCCTCCACGCTTCCCGCCGCTCCATCGATATTCGCCGGGCGCAGCCGCGCGCACAACAGGTGTTCCCCACTGAAGATGTACAACGGTAGATAGCAGTAGTGTCCGTAATATCCGTGAAAGAACCGCCCTTCTTGATTCCCGTGCAGCGGATCGTCCGTGCTGTCCAAATCCAGGACGATCTGCTTCGGCGGCTCGCCGTGGGCCTGGAGAAACACTTCCCCCAGCATCCGCTCCACTGCCGCGAAATCCAGCCCGATCTTCTTGTAGCGCTCTCCCTCCCGCACCTCTGCTCCCGTCAACTCCAGGCGATTCAGCGTGCTCTTGCCCGCCAGCGACTTACCCTGATCGCGTTCCCGCACCCGCTTCTCTCCCCTCGGGTCCGGCTTCTCGGCCAGCACCGCCAGCAACGGATCACGCCGTAACTCTTCGTGATCGTTCAGGTCTTCATACCCCAGCGCCAGCCCGTACACCCGCTGCGCTACCAGTTCCTTCACCCCGTGCTCGATCCGCTCCGCCTTCCGGTGGTCCCGAAAGCAGGCCGCAAACTGGGCGATAATCCCCGTCCGCTTCTCCACCTCGCGCAGCAGCAGCCCGCCGGCGTCCGTGGTGATCGCTCCGCCGTCAAACCGGCCCCGCACTTCGCGCTTGTCCAGGGGATGAAATTCCAGAAATTCTTGGTTACACTGTGTAGGCAAAAGGCTGTCCTCCTTCTTCGGCACAAGTGCTTCTCACAAAAATACTTATGCCAGAAAGAGACAGCCTTTTGCAATTTTTCGGTGAGATATCCGGGCTAGCCCAATGCGCCAAGAAGCGGCGGCCGTGGTGGAATCCGCAGGGACAATCCGAAGTTCTCGCCGGGCGACGGCATACTCGGACACTTTAAACCGGAAGGCTTCTCGTTCCATCAGGGTCTGCGGGCGTGGAGGGCCCTCGCAGGAGTTGAGCAACCTCGCCCTATCCTACGGCGTATCGCAGGTCTTGGGGGCTGCGGTTGCGAAAGTGGCTTCCCTTTCATCGAGTCGCCGCTTGAAAGCTTGTAGTCATCACCCTCCAAGAGTATCGCATGAGGACTGGTTTGGGAGTTGGGGAGCCAACTTGAATCGCCAAAGAGAGCGGGTCATGAATCTTGTCGTCGGGTCGTCGGGGCTGTTGGGCAGGGAAATCTGCCGGATCCTGTGTGAGAGCAGCAACGCGGTAAGAGCGTTGGTGAGAAGGACCACGGATGCGACCAAACAGGCCAGCAACCCTCCGGACAGTCGGCAGGTAAGCTCGGGCACGCGAGGCAGCGAGGCCGGAATCCGCCGCCAGTTGACGGAGCGGCGCTGATCTGAGAATATGAGATCGCCGCTGCGGTGAGGCAGCATATCCTGGACATCCACGAGCCGGGGTGGCGGGAGGTCGGGCTGGACAGGCAGCCCGGCGGGGGGAGCATATGAGCAAGGACATAACGGACATGAGGCTGATGTCCGGCGAAAACGACCCGCTGGCCAAGAGGGCGGCAGCGGAGGCGGAGCTGGCGGCGACGAAAGCGAGGGTCGACGCCATCCGCGCGAAGATTGTGGACCCGGAGTCCCACCCCGCCGACCTCGGCAGGCTCATCGCGTCCGAAATCGCCACGGTGGCGATGAACATGCGGTCGGCGGACCCCCACATCGTCAAGGCCTTCGCCGCTCAGGTGAAGGCCCTCCGCACTCTCAGCAAGCAGCTCATGACCCCGGAAGTATGGAGCAAGAAGGACATTGTCAACTTCGACGGGGAGAAGTTCAAATTCGTGCTGAGCAAGATTGAGGCCCTGTTCGTGGATGCGATGGAGGAGGGCGGGATGCCGGAGGACCAGCGCACGAGCGTCATGAAGCATTACAGGGATTTAGTGGCTGTCGAAGAGCCCCGGATTCGTCGCGAAACTAAAGAGCTCGGGAGCAAGAAAAGGACATGAAGCTCCGCACATCCCACAAATCTACAGGCGGTTGGTCGAACCCCACACGCTAAGTACAGGAAGCTTCCCGATCTGACTGTCCTCCCGGTCCAGGACAACGAGATGGGCGAGGAGTGGAGCTGCGAGATGGACGCACGAATCGACGACGCGCTGGGCGGGGTGTCGGCCCGAGGTCGCTCTCTACGGTTCCTGGGACAGCTACACCCTCTGCATGCACGGCAGGCATCACGACCGCCCATTCCTGTCAGACTCGTGCCCACCGACATCAACGCCAAGCAGGGCGCAGAGCCGATCGACATCGATCGGATCGCAACGATGGTGAAGATCGCCAGGGACATCTACTTCACAAAGGCCTTCGCCATGCTCGGTCTCGACGAGCTCAGCCCTGGTCCCGCAGCCTCGACCGATCCCCAGCTCCGGGACCGGAATCTGAGTTCGCTGCTTTCTGCGAAGTGCCGGTGCGCGCCGCGGTCTGGCTACCGGAAATGTGAGCTAACTAATGTAGGCTATCATTACCTGATGACGCAGTCTCTCGTTGCGGGATCTAAAGATCTGCCGCATTGAACCCCGCCACGAATGCCGACGATCCCGGCATGTGCATGCCGTTCAACCCGCGATCGTAAATCGCGGAGGAGGTCGGTTAGCCGCTCCTCTTCCTGCAAACTGTCTGACCGAATTAGAACGTACGCCTCCGCGAGAGACGCTGCGTAGAGACCACTGGGCGACGGCCGCTTTCCTTTCTCGGACAGAAACCGCTGTGCAAGTTGTCCAAGTCGTGGATCGGTCCCAACGAACGCCCCGTTCTGATGCTTCTCCGCGTCCGCCACGACAGTCTGGAGCCGACCCAAGAAGTCCAGCAGACACTCTCAGGCCTTGTCCAGCTCAGCCGCGCGGGACAAATCATCTACACGCCCCAACAGCATTTTGGCGTGAATCGACAAAGTCTTGATGGCTGATTAACTTCATACGCCTGCTCAAAGCTCTGAGCGATTCAAACACTTTGTTGTTTTTCAACGGAGGCCACCTCCTTTCTGGATGAGCCGACATTCCTGATAGGTGTTTGATGCTACCGGATGCATCGGATTTCTTGAGCGGCCCGAGCTTTCAATTCGCGATCTTTTCGTTTAGAGAGAAGAGGGAACCACTCAGCCACGACGGGGCTTGGCCAGTTGAGCTGGGCGGCTGCAAAGGCAGCCTTGGACGGGTCCATGACTCCTCGCACGTTCCGTTTACCCCTAGAATAGAAATCCATCCTTTCCCATCGCGTTTCGGAAATCGTGTCAATTGCTTCGTTGCCCTAGGCGATTCAAAGTGGGATGCGTGCCCGGACGCGTTCACTTTCACATTCACAGCCAAAGGCTGAAACTGGGCAGGGTAGCGACAAAGCTGACTCTGATACCCTGAATTGGCGCCTTTTGATCATTTGATTTGGCACCGCCTGAAAGGTTGAGCCGACTACTCTGTCGTGAGCGAAGCCCAGGACGGAGGCAGCGGTGGATTGGAGAGCCGAGGTGAAGCTATTCGAACCGATGAGGCGAGATTACAATCATGGAGAGGGGACGATTCGCCGCGTAGCACGCAAGTTCAGTGTACATCGGCGTATGGTGCGAGCAGCGCTGGAGAGCGCGCTGCCGGCGGAGCCGAAGCGACCGGATCGTACGTGGCCCAAGTTGGGCGAGTTTCGTTGAGACGATCTTGGAGTCGGACCGGATGGCCCCGCGCAAGCAGCGGCACATGGCCCATCGAACCCACCAACGCCTGAAATCAGATTCTCCCCACTATGAGGTCTCAGAGTGCTTGATGAAGCGGGTGCCGGAGCGGGATGGATGGCGGTGTCGAAAATGGGGCTCAGTAGGATATTTGCAGGTCCATCACAAGGTCAAAAGAAATCAGCAGGGAAATGATGCGCTGGGGGATCTTGTGACGCTGAGTGCCCATTGCCACGTGGAGGACCATGGGCAGCTTTACTATTCGAGGAGGGCGGCCACAGCGTGCAGCAAGCCCAAACCCCGCAGGAAGTTAGGACCGTGCTTGGCGTAATTTTTCGGGGTGACTTTCCGCTCCGGCAAATAGTGATGCGAGAACTCTGAGGTGAGGGTTCTGAAAGCGCCGTGGGACTTGGATCCGG
This sequence comes from uncultured Acidobacteriota bacterium, assembly GCA_963722555.1. Taxonomy (GTDB): domain Bacteria; phylum Acidobacteriota; class Terriglobia; order UBA7540; family UBA7540; genus Bog-366. The sequence continues at coordinate 1,028,855 of CAVRNQ010000007.1, read as the reverse complement.
CGCATTCTGCTGTTTAAAAAGGGGCCCCGAGGCCCTTCTAATGCGGGTGAGAAGGTTCTTATGGTACTCTAAGCCTTACATCGCTTTTGGTTAGGTGAGGCTTGGAGTGCGCCGATCGCCCAGAAATGTGAGAATCGCCTATAATCATGGGGGTCTGACGCACTTCGGTGGTATCTATTTCTTCCATGAATTCTTGAGAGTGCTGCAGTTTCGCAACTTCTTAGCACAACATCTTAGGTATCCCCGACGGAACCACCGCTCTAGTCTCTCCCAAACCATCCTGGCCCTAGTCTACCCCGTCGTGCTGGGGCTCGATCGCATCGAGACTGCGTCCTTGCTTCGTTCCAACGGCACCTTTCAGTACTTGACCGGCCTGCCCGGCTTTCCTGATCCTCAGACCCTCCGGCGATTCTTACGGAAAGATCCAACTCGCCTCTGGGAACAGTTACACCGCGTCAATGATCGAGTGCTGCAAGGATTCATTCACCGGCCGGAGCGGCGCTCACGTCTCATCTTCGATCTGGACAGCACGGTGGTCAGCGTGTTCGGAAAGCAGGACGGCGCCGAGGTTGGTTACAACCCCCGGTACCGGGGCAAGCGCAGCTACAACCCGTTGCTATGTCTGGAGGCCAACAGTTCCTTTCTGTGGGACGCCGAACTGCGCTCCGGAAACGCTGGCACCTGGGAGGGCAGCCCCGCTCTACTGGATACGAGCTTCGTGAACGTGCCGCCCGAAATCCGCGAGCTGCGGTTTCGCGCCGATGCCGGCTTCGGTTACGATCCGGTGTTCGAGAAACTGGAGGCACATCGCGCGGAGTACGCTGTAGTGGCCCGTTTGACGACCTCGCTCAAGCGTCTGCTGCCGGGGCTGCGCTATGCGCCCGCCAATGCCTGGTGGGATTGCGGCGAAGGAGAGTTCCGCGCTCAGGGCTGGCGGCAAGCCCGTCGCATCGTGGTGGCGCGTTGTGCGATCGAGGAAGATGATCCGCAACCGACGCTGTTTGCGATGGGGCGCTACTTCTATCGGGTATGGGTCACCAATCTCACCTTGACGCCTGCCGGAGTGTGGCATTTCTATGATGGTCGTGCAGCCATGGAGCCGCGCATCCATGAATTGCGGGAAGACTTCGCACTGCGGAAGATTCCGACCTCATCTTTTGAGGCGAACGCCTTGTATCTGGAGGTGATTCGCTTGGCCTACAACTTAGTGGCGATCTTCCAGCGCCTGTGTTTACCCGAGGAAGGGCAGAGCTTGACCTTGAGTAAGTTACGCCACCGACTATTCTGGCTGCCTGGTGAACTGACCCGCCCGCAAAACCGACCTACTCTGCGGTTAGCCAACTCACGCCTGATCGCGATGTGGGCGGAGCAGATACTACACCGAATTCATAAGCTAATACCGCTGGAGGGCTGAGGCGGCGCAGGCTGCGTTTCTGAAAATTGATCGACTGCTGCAAACATTTTGAGTACAAATACCCGTTTTCGGCCAAATTTGAAGAGAAACACTGAAATTCACGCCGGATTCAAGTGGGAGGGTTGCAGTCTGCCCGCCCGTTGACGCGGCGGCGCTGATGCGCGAGTATAAGGTGACCGGTGCGGCGAGGCAGCAGGACGTTGACATCCGCGGGGCGGCGCGGCGGGAGGTCTAGCTGGCCAGCCAAGTGCGGGGCAGCATATGAGGACGTATATAACGGAGATAAGGCTGGCGCCAAGCGAAAACGACCCGCAGGCCAAGAGGGCGGCGGCGGAGGCGGAGCTGGCGGCCACCAGAGCGAGGTTCGAGGCCCTCTGCGCGGGGATTGGGGACCCGAAGTTCGACCTCGCAGAGCTCAGCAGGCTCATCGCGTCCGAAATCGCTGGAGTGACGAATAACTTGCTGTTGCGGAGGTTCACGGCGGAGGACGCTTACATCCTGAGGGGTTTCGCCGAGCAGGTGAAGGCTCTGCGCGAGCTCGGCAAGCAGCTCGTGGACACCGAAGTATGGAGCAAGAAGGAGATCCTCAACTTCGACGGGGAGCAGTTCCTATTCGCGCTGTGGGAGATTGTGAAACTGTTCGTGGTGGCGATGAAGGAGGCCGGAGTGTCGGAGGACCTGCGCCCGAGCATCATGAGGCATTACCGGGACTTGATGGCAATGAACGAACCCAGGATCCTTCGCGAAGCTGAGAAGCTCGGGAACAGGAAAAGGGCATGAAGTTCGGCACGTCGCACAAATCTAAAGGCACCTGGTCAAACCCCAAACGCTAAGTGCAGGAAGTTCCCCGACCTGAGTGTCCTTCTCTCCACGACGAGAAGATGGGCGAGGAGTGTAGGCATCACCCTCAGCATGTGGGTGTGACCCTGCAAATAGTAGCCTACATATATAGGCCAAGACCGGCACGATCGGAGAAGACTTCGAATCCTGAGCCCCAGTCCCGGAGCCGGGGGTCAGTCGAGAGTGCGAGACAAGGGCTGAGCTCCTCGAGGCCCAGCGTGGCGAAGGCCTTGGTGCAGTAGATGTCCCTGGCGATCTTCACCATCGTTACGATCCGGTCGATGTCGATTGTTTCTGCACCATACTTCGCATCGATGTCTGGGGGGGGTACGAGTCCAACAGGAATGGCCGATCGTGATGCCTGCCGTCGCAGCAGGGGGCGAAGCTGTCCCCGGAGCCGCACAGGGTGACCTCGGCCAACACCCCGCCCACCGCGTCGTCGATGCGGGCGTCCAGCTCGCGGCTCCATTCCCACCCTGGCCCGCTATGAATCTAAAGGTCAGTGGGCGCCACTTCGCGGAAACAGACCCACGAGGCGACAGTTTCAGTATCTCGAAACTACAAAACGAACTCCTGGCTCTTCCGCCGTTAGCTCTCTTGTTTTCAGGTTGCTAGAGGGAGTTTCTGGTTCTTTAAGACGAGCTTGTATTGCCCCCTGTTGGCGGTTTGCGCTTGACGTTGGATGGAGTTAAGGCGAAGATGCTTCGCGAAAGCTCAGGTGCGCTTCCTGTTTGGGCCCGTTGTTGCTCGGCCAGCCAATGGCGAGATTGGGAAGGCGGAGGCAATCGACATGACAATTAGCACAACGCCGCAAGGTACGGACGGAGACATTAACGATTCGGATAAACCACCAAAGAGCCCTTTGCGGCCGGTGAATCAGCTTTTGCGCAAGCGCGGCGGCCCCACTACTCTGCGGGGAAAGCAGAACTCGCGGCTGAACGCAACCAAACACGGCATATTTGCGGTGGGCATAATTCGCCAGCGAGAGTCGGAGGCTGAGTATCTCAATATGGTCGAGGAGATGGTCGAAACACTGCAGCCGGTGGGAAGCCTCGAGGAGATCCTCGTCGAGAAGCTGACCATGTTAGTGTGGCGCTATCGGCGTCTCCTTCAAGCGGAGGCTGCCGAAGTCGCGAGTCAGGCCGAAAAATGCGAGCAGGGTTACCTGCGGGACAAGCGTGAAGCTGCGGACAAGGTGAAGACAGATCAGGGATTAATCCGTTGGGCCCTTGAGCATTACAACGAAGAGGCCCTTAGACAGGCTCTATCGACCCTCAATGCAGTACGCTTTCAAATCCGCGAGGAAGGGCTCGACTGGGAGCGAGATCAGTACAGGCTTAGGGAGGTCTATGGGCCTCTGAGCGAATCGGGAGCACCCATGAACATAACGACTCAAGTGGAACACGACGGTAGGGTCTATCAGGGACTCGATCCCAATCGTCTGTTGGCAAGAAGATATCGCGAACTCGCTGGCACGGGGCAGGAGCAGCAGAGCGCCACCAATGTCCCGCGCGACGCTGCGGAAGGAATCGTCGGGATGCTTATGGAGGAGATCGGCAGATTCGAGTCGATGCTCAAGGATTGGCAACAGCAAGGCGATGACCGCAATCAGTTCGAGGAAACCAGAGCACTGGTTCCTTGGGAAGATCGGCTCCAACGCTACGAAGGCAGTCTCGAGCGGTCTTTCGACCGCACTCTTTCGCAGCTCGAGCGCCTGCAGCGTCTCCGCCTGGGGCAGCCGGTGCTACCGGCACTGAAGTTGGATGTAACTCATTCGCCAGGATAGATGCCCGCAGACCAACAATCTTTTGCGTGTCATCGCGCGGACGCCGATCGGGTCTATGCGAGCACTGCAGCGTGGGGGGGTATTCAGCGTTCCGTTTAGACCCTCCTTGGCGCGTGGGGCCGAGTATCAGCTGGAGCTTAGCTAGCCTTCTTGAATAGTCTCAATTTCGCTGACGTCGGACAATCCACCCGCAGCACTGCGATGCGGGCCTCGGAGAAATCGCAGGTTTACTGCCTGGACTGGTGTGCGCGGATCTTCTGGCGGGGAGGGTGGAGGAGTCTTCGCCCGAGGAGATCTTGATGGTGATCCATCGCCTTGGGCATCTGCTGCCGCCGCACTATCAGGCACGCCTTGCGAACCCATTCCGATGAAGCAGAATCCGAGGCTCCCAGGAAATGCCGAGGAAGCTCTCTGGGACCGCCGCGTGCGCGCCCTGGCGGGCTTGAAAGTCTTTGTGGATGGCGATGCCGATGTGAGATTCATCCGCCGTCTGCGCCGTGACATCGTGGAGCGCGGGCGCACGTGGCAATCCGTCGTCACGCAGTACCTCGCTACCGTTCGGGTGATGCATCACCTGCATGTCGAGCCGACCAAGGCCTTCGCTAACCTGCTGCTGGACACCACTCAAGCTGCTTTGGAGGATTCGCTCAAGAGGATTGACCAGGCCCTCGCCGAGGTCTCGCCTATAGTTGCAGCGATGGCCAGCCGGAAAGGCCGGTCGTAAACATGGAGTTCTCCTAGGTTCCTTATTCGCGGGGTGGCGGGTGGCGCAGACATGCAGGTTCTTCGCATGTCTGCGATGTCCCCAAGGGACGGCTGGCTCATCAAGCTTCCGGTCTTACCGATTTCTCGCTAGTTCGCAGACATCAAAAGCAATGTCTGCGCCACCCACGGCGTAGATTGGCTGTAGCTTATTGGAAACATTTGGTAGCGGGGGGGAGGATCGAACTCCCGACCTAGGGATTATGAGACCCTCGCTCTACCACTGAGCTACCCCGCCCCAGGGTCTCCGACCAATTGCGCGGCCGGCAACACCTTCACTCATAGTAGGGTATTCAACCGCGCGAGGTCAAGAAAGCTGGCGCGCCGCTTTCTACTTTTGCGCGGTCCAGCCAGTGCCGGCAGAGCATGCAGACCGGTGCTCAAGAAACCAGGCTTGCCCCTCACGGCGGTGGCGAGCCCGGGGGCCGCTGCTCCGGCATTTGCAGCAGATTGTCCGCAGGGTCGCCCGCCCGTCACGGCTTGCCGCCGCTGTCCGCGAAGCGTACATCTTGCACGAACTTGCCGATCTGCAAGTGTGCATCGGCCCGCGTCGTGATCGGTCGGCCATTCAAGCGCAGATTTTCGATCGTCACCCCTCGCACGTCGTGCGCGGCATCCCAACCAGTAAAAGCCGAGGGCGGCAGCGTCTTCCCCGTCACGGAGATATTCTTCGAGATCACGTCTCGAACCGTGCCTTGTTCCTGGTCCCGGGTGATGGCAGTCGGGTGGATGATGATCACAAACAGGTTGGGGAGGTAACCGGCATGAGCCGGGAGAGTGGCGCATCCGCCGCAGGCCGCGGCGGTCGCATCGGCCCGAGGGTTGTATTTCTGGGCCCGGTGCTCCTGAATCATCGGCAGCGGGTTCGCATCGTCCACCTCCACCCGGACATCTTCGAAGCGGATGTCGTGTATCGCGGCCCGGTCACTGTGCTGGATATCCATGGCGATGTGGGTGTTCCGGATAACGTCGATATCGCGGAAGACCACGTCGGCAATCTCCGGAGCACTAGTCTCCGCCCCAATCTCCAGCGCCCGTCCCCAGTCGCACCAGATCACCAGGCCGCTCGCGCGGAGGTTGCGCACCGCCTGGCTGTCGTAGCTCTGCCCGGCGAGAGGCCGCGCGCCTCCCGAGTGGCCCTTTACGCCTTTGATCGCCAGGGAATCGTCGAAGGAACGGATAAAGGAATCACGAACCACCACATCTTGGGTATTGCACATATCAATGCCATCTGAGTTATAACGCCAGAAGCCCACCAGCTTGACGTTGGAAATCTCGAGCCGCCGCGATCCGAAGGCGCTGAGACCATACACGTCGGAGTCGCGAATGATCACGCCATCGACCTTCACATCCGAGCAATCCTCCAGGTGGATGGAGCCGCCGCCCTTGCCGCGCTCGAACTCGCTGGTGTCGATGACGCCGCGCCCCAGAATTCGCACGCCGGAGACGCCGCGCCCCTCGATCGCCGTGTAGACCACGGCGCCGCCCGCGATGTAGACCGTCTGGCCGCTCTGGAGCTGGATCTTCCCCGGCCGGTGAACGCCCGGGCCAAAGTAGAGCACGTTCGGGCCGCCGGGCTTGGGCGCGCCCGCTTCCGGCGGGTCCGCGAAGAGGTGCAGGGCGTGGTGGGTGCCGTCAAGCTCCACGGTGAATTGGCCCGGACGGGGAAGCTGGAACGTGATGCGCTGGCCCTTGACCACCGGTTGGATGCCCCGCGAAGTCGGCCGAACCGCCACCGACGTGAAAGGCCGCTGGGCGGTCACTTCCACGACCACCGGGCCCGACATTTCCCAGTACGCGAAGCCCGCGAGCTCCGTCTGGTCGAGCGGCCGCTGATAGCCCGGCCACACCTGGTTGAAAGGCATCGCCGAGACTCGGCAGACGTACACCGGCACGGCCTGGCCGTTAACGCGCAGCGTGTAGTCCTGGAAAAGCTTCTCTTCCGGCGGAGCTGGCCAACTCACCACGGCCGTGCGGTCGCTCTTTCCGGGATTTGGGGTAGCGCCGCTGATGACCGGCGTTGGCGCAAAGCCAATTGCCAGAATGATGGCAAGGAATACGAGACTCTTTAAAGGCCGCATCGGAGGGACTCCTTCACCGGTATGATCACGTATAATTTAAGGGTGGTAGTTTAGCTCTTTGCGCGGCCTTCCGAAAGCTCAGAACCGCGGGCGGCGAGGGACTGCATGGCTCGCCGACGCGGGTGGCGCATACGTCCCGACGGCTTTTGTCGGGATGTATGCGACACAGGGACGCTATAATCTTCGGGTGTCTAAGCTAAAGCACTATTACGGCCTTAATCATCTGCACTATTTGACCACCCGCACGTATCGTCGCGCGCGCCGGTTTGACTCCGAACGTTCGGCAGGCTAGCGAAAGAGCACTGGGCCGTGTCATCCTGAGCCCATTCGCTGCGCTCAGGGTAAACTTCGCGAAGGACCTCAGCAGTTCGCTCGGGTAAGTAGAAGAACAAATGCCGGGGTTCTTCGCCCAAAAAGCGGGCTCAGAATGACAGCACGCGCACTCCCACTGTCATCCTGAGCATTTTGCTTACGGTGGCGACGCCGCCTGAGGGTAGAGCAGCAGGCAGCGCACCGCCGCCTTTGGCTGCAACCCACCGCATCAATGCGGCTCGTAGGGCCGGGGCTCGCCCCGGCCTGGGCCGACGCAAGCGTCGGCCCTACATTTCCGTTGACCCCGGCGCTGCGCCATCAGGCGTATAATCCGGCGCTGGCGCAGAGCGCGGTTCTGCGATCTACCCCACTCCGGCATCACGAACGACGCGGCGGGGAACACGGCGAGCGATAACTTGACCAACTACCAGTGGGACGCGGAGGGGCGGCTGAAATCGGTGAACAACGGGGCGGCGCGGAGTTACGTCTATAACGCCTTGGGGCGAGAGGTGGAATGGCATGGGGACGGCCGCGTCTCGGAGGATCTCACCGACCTGGCGGGCCACTACCTGGGGTCGGTTGACCCCTCGAGCGGCGCCTGGACGGGTGAGAGAATCCCGGGGAGCAGTATATACTTAGCGTGGTATGTCAACGGCGGGACCACTTTTTTTTACTACAACGCCCTGGGCTCGTCGATGATGAACACCCACCAGGACGGCAACACGGTTTCGAACGACGTCCTCTTCTATCCCTGGGGCCAATTGTGGGCGTCCCCCGTGAACGATTACTTCCAATTCTTCGGAAATATCGAGGGCTGGGATTGGGAGATCGGCGAAGGCGTCGCCCCGAACCGCTATTACCCCAACTACCAGGGCCGCTGGCTCTCCCCCGACCCCCTCGCCGGCGACATCTCGAACCCCCAGTCGCTAAACCTGTACGCGTATGTGCTCAACAACCCCACGACCCTCACCGACCCGCTAGGGTTGGACCCAGGGTGCCCATCCAGCGCCAAACAAATCAGCTCAGGACAATGCATGAGCAAGTACCCAGGTGGGGAGCTTCGATGGCCCTGGGAGTGGATGTGGGATGCATTCGAGCTCATGAGTATCACCGTCTATAGCGGGACGACTTGGCGCGAGGGACACATAGTCGGTGCGGGTAAGGCGAGCTTGGTGGTGGACTCTCCCGATTTCAATCCAGCCCCAGACGCACAACAGCCGTCGCTTGAGAAACTGAACGGAGATATTTCAAAGTGTGTGAGCGATACCTACAGTAGTACGCCTGGGAAGCTCATTCAACTTGCCAGCCCACTATCCTTAATACCAGGCTTCAATCCTAACTGGAAGAATAATCTATTGAATACGATCACCTTGGGCCTAACGAAAGTCATTGGGGTCGAAACGGTGAATAAGGTATCCGCGGCCACGACCACTGAATTCTCGTCAATCATCAAGGGGGGAGAAACTATAGCAGTTCCTGGCGAGATTGAAGCTGCGACTGGCGCCACGTTGAATTTCGCAAAACGTGCTGCTCCGGTCATCTGGGGGGCGGCATCGGTAGCCGATCTCAGCATTCATCGTGGTTGTTCAGAGGCCGTCCTGTCAAAAGCAGGGCTCTTGTTTCCATCGCCATTCTGACCCGAGAAGCGATTAAATCCCGAAGGACGATGTCATGAACGCCGCCGCTATAATTGCGGGAAGTCTGTTGACAGGCATGGTGGAGTTCCTTAAGTCGCACCCGGCCATGGGCATACTCCTGGCGTCTGGGAGCGTCTTTGGTGGTGGTTATCAGTACCTGGCCCGGGGGGACAAGACGTGGTCTTTTCTGTGGATGCTGTGCGCATCGGTCATGTCGATCGGGTTTGCGATTGGTGCTTTCGTAGAGAAGATGTGGGTTAGCAGCCTTGTCGCCGTGCTCATTTTCACCACCGAGGTTTGGCTTATGAGGCGATGGTTCCGGAAGACTTAAGGATAATGAATGCGGCTTGGAATTAGGAGTTTGTCGATTCTCTCTCTGTTGATGGCCTCCAGTCGTTCGGGCGGGCAACACGGCCCCGAGGGACAGGCGCTCGATCATCAGTGGCGTGGGACGATCTTCGGGACGGTCATTACAGCATTCGGCGAGGCGAAGCTCAGGAATGTGTCCGTGTATGTATACACGCTTGCCCAAAGCCGAAGGCTCCGGGAGATGGACGAAAACGCATACAAGCGTGCCCATGCTCCCGGCATTGCCAATGACGAAGCGGGCGCGATCGAAAGCCGGGGCGAGGACGCCCTTGCTGACCAGATACCGAAGCTTCCTCGCACAGCCAAAGGTAAGTCCGACAATCGGGGAGTATTCGCTTTTCGTAACCTGCCCACCGGGAGACGATACTGCCTGGTTGCTCTTGACATAGCTGAAGACGGGATTTTCTTAGCGGCCATTGTAACGCCGATGCTTAAGGACGGACAAGAACTCAAGGTTGATCTTCGCGACGACGCGGGTGGCGCATACATGCCGGTTTGTGGCATGTGTGCGATCAGGGGAACTGCCGGGTCGGCTGGCGCAGAGCACAAATCTGCGATCTACCCCACTCCGGCATCACGAACGATGCGGCGGGGAACTTGACGGGCGACGGCACCTACACTTACGAGTGGGACGCGGAGGGGCGGCTGAAGTCGGTGAACAACGGGGCGCTGCGGAGTCACATCTACAACGCCTTGGGGCGAGAGGTGGAATGGCATGGGGACGGCCGTGTCTCGGAGGATCTCACCGACCTGGCGGGCAACGATATTGGTTCGGTGAACCCCTCGGGCGGCGCCTGGGAGAGTGAGAGGGTGCCGTGGGGCAAGATGTACTTAGCGTGGTATGGCAACGGCATCACCACCTTTCCCCACTACAACGCTCTGGGCTCGACGGTCATGAACACTCGGCAGGACGGCTCGGTGTCGAACGACATCCTGTTCTATCCCTGGGGCCAATTGTGGGCGTCCCCGGTCAACGATTACTTCCAATTCTTCGGAAGCATTCCGAACTGGGATTGGGAGATCAGCCAAGGCGTCACCCCGAATCGCTATTACCCCAACACCCAGGGCCGCTGGCTCTCCCCCGACCCCCTCGCCGGAAGAATCCTGATCCCTCCTCGCACGGCGGCGCCGGAGCTGAAGCCTCGCGCACTTACACCGCGCCCTGACGCATTACTTCTTTCGGGAGGTTCGGCATGTTCAGCAGTGTCTTAACCCCAAGCCAGATCCAGTGGATTCATGAAGCATCCTTGACGATCCTGGGTCGTGTGGGGGTCGAAATCCCGCATCCGGAAATGTTGCGCCGATTTGCGGATTCCGGGGCCCCCGTGGATTTTCAGTCGAAGCGGGTCAAGATCCCTGCCGACCTCGTGGCGGGCTCGCTCCAGCAAGCGGGAAAGCAATTCACGATCTACGGCCGCGACCTTACGCGCCGGGCGCTGTTCGGCCAGGGGAAGCGCAATTACAACAGCACGGGAGGCCAAGCGTTTTGGTTGGAGGAGATAGGAGGCGAGCGGCGGCTAACAACTCTTTCGGAGGTTGCGACCGCCGCGCGCTTTGGTGACGCGCTGAAGCACATCGGCATCGTAGGCGCCATGGCGGACCCGCCGGAACTTCCCGGATGCTATCGACCCGTGGAAGTGATGGCGACGCTGATCAAGAATACGACGAAGCCGATCCACTTCTGGTTCAATAATCGCGGCGCGGCAAAATACCTGGTGGATATGGTTATTGCCCTGCGCGGCGACGAACAGCGGGCAGCACGGTACCCGATCTGCTATCCGTTCCTAGAGCCCATCAGTCCGCTGCGTTTCCCCTTCGAGGGCATTGACATACTCTTTGAAACCTCGCGCCTGAACATGCCCACGCCGGTGGGGCCGATGGCGCAACTGGGACTTTCCGCCCCGGCCACGATCGCCGGCACCTTGGCCCAGGAGAACGCGGAAATCCTGGCCGGGATCTGCGTCACGCAGTTGCTCCGGCCGGGCCTGCCCGTGATGTATAGCGGCATCTGTCATGCCTTCGACATGGCAACCACGCAACTGATTTTCAGCGGACCTGAACAGGTCATCTTTGGTGTGGCGATGACCCAGATGGGCAAGCATTACGGCTTGCCGGTATACGTTAATGTGGGATTGACCGATTCCAAACGTCCCGACGCCCAAGCGGGCCTGGAGTCGGGCGCCACCCTGGTGATGGCGGCAGCGGCGGCGGCGGATGTCTACGGGCATATGGGCATCAGTGGGGTAGATCAGGCTGCCTCCTTAGATATGCTGGTATTGCAGCACGAGGTAATTGCCTTTGTAGAAAGTGCGATGCGCGAGATCGAGTTCAGCGACCGTACCCTCGGTCTGGAAGAGATCGCGGCAGTGGCCGGAACCGGCAAGACGTTTCTGGACCGGGATCACACGCTGGAACATTTCCGCCAGGAGCTCTGGGTGCCCGCCTTGCTGGACCGGCAGTATTATCAGGGCTGGGTGGACAGTGGCGCCCTAAGCACGGAGGATCGTTGCCGCCAGCAAAAGGAACGGATCCTGCGCACTCATCACCCCGCCCCGCTCCCCGCAGATTTGGCAGGCGCAGTGGATGAGATCGTGAAGGCCGCGAAACGGGAATTGGCCCCGGTCTAATCGGGTACGGGCGCACCATCACAGCTTGACCCGACAACACAGCCAACTTAGGATGGCTTACGAAGTAAAGCTGACCCGGGGATTCGGGGTAAGAAGACCGGCGCCCGGACAGGCAGCAAAACGAAGGAGGCCTTTCCATGGATTCACACCATCCAGTGTCCCGCCGGCGCTTTCTCAAAAGCGCCACTCTTGGCGGCGCGGCCCTTGCGGCTGCCCCGGCTTGGGGCCGCGTGTTGGGCTCGAACGACCGCATAAACGTTGGCTTGATCGGGGTCGGCTGCCGCGGCTCGGATCATCTTGACCTGCTGCTCAAGCACCGGGAAATCAAGCCGGACATCGAAATAGTGGCGCTCTGTGATGTTTACCAGAAGCGTCTTAGCATCGCGGCGCGCAAAGCGCCTGGGGCCAGGACGTACGTTCACCACCAGGAAGTGCTCGAGCGCAAGGACATCGACGCGGTTTTCATTGCTACGCCCGACCATTGGCACGCTCCCATCACGCTGGCGGCGATGCAGAGTGGCAAGGATGTCTATGTCGAAAAGCCCATGACGCACACGGTCGAGGAAAGCAAAGTGGTCGCTCACCGGGCGAAGGAGCTCAAGCGCATCGTGCAGGTGGGCGTGCAGGGCCTCTCCTGGACCCGTTGGCACAAAATCCACGAGATTATTCAATCCGGGATGATCGGTCAGGTGGTGGCCGTGCAGGGCACGTACAGCCGCAATGCCCCGGGAGGCGACTGGAACAGCGACTACTGGGTGATTGATCCTGCGGCCAGCCCGGATGCCAAAGGCGAAGACCACATCGATTGGAAGCAGTGGCTTGGTTCCGCTCCCCCGATGCCCTTTAATGCTGACCGTTTCTTCCGCTTCCGCAAATATTGGGACTACTCGGGCGGCATCGCCACCGACCTCCACTATCACGTCCTGGCCCCTTTCCATGTGGCGATTGCCAACGAGTTTCCCACCCGCGTCGCCGGCATGGGCGGGCTCTGGGTTTACAACGATGGCCGCGAAGTCCCCGATACGTTTATGACCGCCGCCGACTATCCGAGCAAGTACTCCATGACCATCCAGTCCTCGCAGGTCAACGAGAATGGCCCCACGATGATGCTGCGCGGCACCCAAGCCACGATTCATCTCAGTGACGAATGGGAAGGCCCGCCGACCCGGCAGTATGATTACGCGGATATCATTCCGGAATCGCCGTTTGCGGGAGAGTTCATCAAGAAGTACGGCAACGAACTGGTCCGCGTCGATGGCGTAGGGAATGAAGGTGATCTTAAGCACGTCGACAACTTCCTGGACTGCGTGCGGTCGCGGCGGCAGCCAACCTGCCACGCGGACCTCGGCTACAAGGTCATGGCGACGGTGGAACTCTCCGTGCGCTCCTACCGGAACGGCAAGGTGTATTACTTCGATGCGGAGCGCGAGCAGGTGGTGGAAAAGGTTTGAGCGAATGGCTGCGAACCCTGAGGGTGGAGATTGGCCGGAGTGATCATCGCCACTCTGGCTCTGGGGGACCTGGTCAATTTTCTCAGGGGTGATTCTGTGCGAGGCGGAAGCGCCCTCACTATTGCGGGGACATTATTGTTTTACCTGCTGCGCCCAGAGGTCGGAGCCTTTTTTGAGCGTGGCAAGGTTGTGTGTCCTCAAAATCGAGCTGACTCTCAAAAGCTGTTATTTGCAGACAGCCGCCTGAAGCGCGTGCCTCTCCATGCCGTTGCCTCCTCCTCCGCTGTTCCTTCTTCCGCAGTCAAAGTCAGGCGCGTCAGGCCTGTCAGAACTTCCGGAAGAATCGCGAGGGGCACCACATCGCGCCACGACAAGAAGGCTCGTGAGAGAGCGGTGATGCTGGTGAAAGCTGGCCGTTTTCTCGGGCGCCGCCTTTTGCTTAAGCGCAGGCCTGTAGATTAAGTTTGCGGCCCTTGATTGGGAAAGGAAAAAGCCGCGGAGTTAAAGGACAACGCCGCGCTGAAAATCAGACGAAGGCCTCACTGCAAGTGATTCTGGGGGTGGGCATCTCTTCGAACTGTAAGCCTCGGCGGTCCATCCAATCCCGCATATTGTGCTGATGGAACAGGCGGACTAGGTTCTTCAGTAGCTCTTGTCCGGTTAGCGAATTCCGACGCAAGAGGTTCAACTCCCGGTTGATTGCCGTAGTGATCGGTCCCCGAAAGGCCTTTTCGAGGATGTTGATTTGGCCTTTTAAATCTTCATCCGCCGCCGCCCCAAAGAGGACCCGCAATTCTCTGAGGACATACCGTTGACCATGCGACAGAGAGAGCGTGTGCTCCCGCTCCGCTTGACGGTGCTTCACCTCTTCGCTAAACCTGCGCATTACGCGCATCACGGCAGAGTTGTAGGCTGTTGGCAGCGGTGTACCTGTCAGGTCCGGCCCGCACTTGATGGCTCCCAGGACTCGCGGGATATCCCGCGATACGGTCTCACCCTTTTCGTCCACGAGAAACAATTGCTGATAGCGTCCTGCCTGACAGAACACGTAAAGGCCCTTCTCCTTCGCGGGTTTTGCAGCACGGATTCCGTCTCGAAGTTCTGCAATCCGCTCATATTCGGCAGGATCTTCCTTCCGCAATTGTCGCATTATCTCCTCTGCCTCGTTGACGTCCAGGGCTTCCTGTTCCTCATCCTCGAACATCCCTAGTTGTCCGGCTTTCTTTTCATAGATCGCATACATAGCCTCTTGGTTCAGCTGCTCGGTTGGGTCGAGGATGGCGGAGTCTTCACCAATCGTGTCGTGGATTTCCTGAATACGGTTGTGGAGCTTCTCGTGTAATCTCAGATTGCGTTCAATGCCTGTCTCCGGCAAGAAATTGAATCCGTAAACCACATCGTGTTCTGCGCCGATACGGTCGATGCGCCCAAACCGCTGGATAAGCCGGACGGGATTCCAGTGCAGGTCGTAATTGATGATCTTGTCGCAGTCCTGGAGATTCAATCCTTCCGCCAGAACATCCGTAGCGACTACAGTCATCAACTCACTTTCACCGCTTTGAAATCGATATTCTGGATTGGCTTTGGGAGCGAACCTTCCCACCACACGCGCCTTGCTCTTGTCACCGCTATAAATCACCTCGATATCGTCGCGCTTGCCGCCGGGATTCAGATTCTCAAACAAGTATCGCGCCGTGTCGGCGTATTGGGTGAAGATGAGGCGCTTGCCCTCTTTGAGTGGCGCTTCTGCCAGTCGTTTCTTAAGTGTCTGGAGTTTGGCGTCCTGTTTTGGCGTAATGGGCTCGACTAGATGGAGCATTTTCTTCAGCAAACGGATGTCGTGGTCGATGTGTTGGTGCAACCTTTCCAGGTGGAAATCCTTCGCGGGGTACTTCTGTGAAACCTTGCGAAGGGCATCCACGAGGTCTTGTTCTTCATCCAGGTTCGGTTCGTACAGGATTGCCTGCGCCTCCTCCCCAGCCGGGACAATTCCTTGTTCTAGGGCTTGAAGAAATCGCTGTTGCACCAGGAGCAGCCGGCGAACCGTTTCCTGAAAGGCGAAGACGCTCGACTCAAAACGCTTGAACATCAACACCCGGATCAGGCCGCGCAGGTTACCGCCCGCCCGGTGCAAGCTGGCGTAAGGTTCTTGCCGTTGCTTTTCCTTGACCACGTAATGCCACAAGCCGTACCGGGCATACGTCAGCTCGTCTGTGGGCGGCTTGTCAGGTAAGACCTTGCGGGGCTTCCCTAAGTATCCGCGCAATTCCTGATAAAGCCCTTGGTATGTGTCTTCGATGCTGTATTCGATGGTTTCAAGTTCGCGTTTCGGGAAGAACTGATGCCGCCCGGCGACCATGACAGTACTGCCCCGTAATCAAAGATGTACGCCTTGGCGTGCATCCGGCCCTTCGTGTAGATGCGCACCTTCAGGCGCTTTTCCTCGATCATGCGGACCATGACCTTGACCAGCGTTTCGCCCTCGTCGGTCTGGTCCATCAACTCGACTGCCGTGCGAAGGTTTTCGGCGGTCTCAGTCGCCATGCGTTTGGCTTCCGTGCGTTTCGGAAAAGTCTGGGCTTCCACCGCATCCACTACCATCTCCAGCCGCCGATAGCCTTCCGCAAGTTGCTCCAGAGTCTCTTGGTTGGTTGTGTTGCCAATCAGGAGCCTCAGTTCTTTGACAGCCGCGAGCCGCTCAGCAATGCTGGTTAGCCCGGAAAGGAAAAAATAGCCCACCGCAAACCGTGCCGCCTCAGTGGAGGAGAGGATGCGGTTGATATGGTCAACCAGCTTTTCATTGCGGTTGTCGATGATGTCGTGCGTGGGCATTCTTATTCCTTTGTCGTCTTGGACGGCGACGGAGATATGATTCTGGAAACGGAGGAGGACAGGCTTTCAAAGCGCACGCTGATCTCTCCGTAGTTGCGGCGGAAGGCCCGGTCAACGTCCTGGGCCACCACCATGTTCTCGCCTTTCGGATAAACTCGGCGAAAAGCCTGAAGGTTGGCGGCCTCGAAGGCATCCGCAGACCATTTGCATTCAAGCGCCAGGGGTTCTCGCCGGCGCGTGGGCAAAACAAAATCCACTTCATGCCCTCGCTTATCCCTCCAGTAGAAGATCTGGCGACTCTGCAACTGCGCCATGATTTCATTCAACACGAAGTGCTCCCACATATCTCCCAGGTCCTGCTGGCGCAGTTCCTGCCAGCCGCGATGGTAACAGACGAAGCCGGTGTCGAAAGCATAGACCTTGGGCGCGGCCACGATTTCGGTCGGGCGGTGGCTGCTGAAGGGGCGGACCACGTGGGCGACGAAGGTGGCCTCCAGGACCTTCAGATAGTTGGCGATGGTTGTGCGGCTCACTTCGCACGGGCGCGTAAAGCGAGTAGCCTCAAACACGCCTCCGCTTTGCGCAACCAGCAACTCGGTGAATTTCTGAAAGGAGCTGCGGCTTTCCAGTCGGAAGAGTTCCTGGATGTCCTTGGCCCAATAAGCATCCAACCATTCCTGAAAGTCACGTTCCGGAAGTTCGCCGGCCAGGAAGAAGGGTGGCAAACCGCCGCGCAGGAAGCGGTGACGGAGGTCTGGGCGTTTGAAATCCCCCAGGTCCGCCAGGCTCATCGGAGTCAGCCAAAGGTCCCGCTTGCGCCCGCTTAGCGTGTCCTTGAATTTGGCGGAAGCGCCCAGCGTCGAAGAACCCGTAGCCAGGACTCGGATATGGGGATAGTGGTCTACCGCGATCTTCAGCAGCTCGGAGGGGTTGGGAAGACGGTGGATTTCATCCAGTACAATCCGGCGGCCGCGCAGGCCGTCCAGGAAGCCCTGGGGGTCTTCCATCATCCGCCGCACCCGCGGAAGCTCACAGTCGAAATACTCCGTGTTGGGCAGGGTCTGGCTGAGGCAGGTTTTCCCCACGCGCCGCACCCCGGCCAGCCAGACCACCAAGCGCTCCCGCCAGGCCCGTTCAACAAGTTGTAACCAAAAGTGTCTCTGTACCATATGCAGCTATACTTGCATATAGTGTCACCCAATGCAACTACATCATCTTTTGGTATAATGCCGAATCAGGTCCCGCTAGGCCCTCCAGCCAAGCTGCTTGGCGACGCGCTTGATCTGGGCAATGAATTCGTCGCCGGGACGGACGCTGCGCGCTTAACCGGCGCCTGCTTTCGCTCGCTATCCCACCGGCTGCCAAAGCCGCGATGGACGGTCTTACCATCTAGCGGAACTGAAGGCCAGCCCAGAGATCAGAGCCTTTTTTGAGCGTGGCAAGGTTGTGTGTCCTCAAAATCGAGCTGACTCTCAAAAGCTGCTACTTGCAGACAGCCGCCTGAAGCGCGTGCCTCTCCCTGCCGTTGCCTCCTCCTCCGCTGTTCCTTCTTCCGCAGTCAAAGTCAGGCGCGTCAGGCCTGTCAGAACTTCCGGAAGAATCGCGAGGGGCACGACATCGCGCCACGACAAGAAGGCTCGTGAAAGAGCGGTGATGCTGGTGAACGCTGGCCGTTTTCTCGGGCGCCGCCTTTTTGACGACACACACCCGAAGCTGCGGGCGGCCACGGAACTCATGGCGTCAGCCCTCGCTGGCGTGGCTCGCTGACCGAGAGCATGTTTTCTCCTGACCTATTTTCCCCACGTTGACCTGCCTATCAACCCTGCCTCAAATTCCCACCAACGCTGGAGCGCTGGCTAGTCGCTGCGCTTCGACCGGCGCACATCTTTGCCGGCGCTCCAGTCCCCCGTTTCGCTGGGCGGTACCTCGCAGACTCCAGACACGATCGACTGGGAGAATGTACGTCACAATCGTGCTACAGCCCATTCCAAAACTCACCCTCCTCAAGCCGCAGACCAAGCCTGTCCTGGACATCGAGCCTGCCGACGATGCCACCTGACAGACCATCCCGCCGGGCTTCTGCTCCAAGTTCCTCCGCCTAACTTTTCATGAGTTTGCTGCCATGTACCCCTTGCGGTCTCCCTGTGCCGACGCCTCTTTCCAGCAAGTTTCGCTCGTGGGGGGTTGTCCTCACACTGCTGTCCGGGCCTTAGCTTTTGAGTGGCCGCGCATCCTTTACCGCTGTTGGGAGCGCTGCGCATGCTATAACGAGTTTCGTTACCAGCATGCTCTCCAACGTCACGGGCAAAGTAGAAAAGCTCAGCGTTTTCAGGAATTGAACGCGGAACAAATTGCCGCAGAATTCCTGCCACTCGTTCAACTCAAATCTTGGCTGACGCTCGAAGGAGAAACCGGAGGGATGGCCCGGAAATGTTCATCGTCACTTATTTCGAAGGACTAGAAGCCATTTCAAAACCCTGTACAACGGGCTGAATTTGCGATAGTTATTTTCCTGTGGAGGAGGATCGCGGAAGTGCACAGCGCCAGGAGGAGGGCCGATGGCGCGATACGGTCGGTTGCTGACCGACGCCCAGTGGGAAAAGATCCGGCCCCTGCTCCCCAAGCAACCGCCGCAACCCCGTGGCGGTCGGCCTCCGGCCCCTGACCGCAAAGTGCTGGAAGGCATTTTGTGGATTCTGCGCAGCGGAGCTCGCTGGCAAGACATGCCCGAGGAGTTTCCCGCGCCTTCGACCTGCTGGCGAAGGTTACGGGATTGGGAAGAGCAAGGGATTTGGCTGGGGATCTGGCGCGCCTTTCTGGGCGAGTTGAATGAACGCCAACAGTTAAAGTGGAGCGAGTCGTTCCTGGACGGCAGTTTCGCTCCGGCGAAAAAAGGGGCTCGGGAGTCGGCAAAACCAAGCGGGGCAAGGGGACGAAGTGGATGGTGGTGGTTGACGGCACGGGTCTTCCTTTGGGAAACCACCTTCACTCTGCCTCCCCGTCGGAGGTCAAGCTCGTCGAGGCGACGCTCGCGACGATCCGCGTAGGGCGCCGGCATGGTGCGGGCCGTCCCCGCCAGAAGCCGTGTCGCCTGATTGCCGACCGGGGCTACGATAGCGATCCCTTGCGCGAGCAACTGGCGGAGCGCGGCATCGAGTTGATCGCCCCGCATCGGAAGAATCGACGCAAACCCCCGACGCAGGACGGCCGGGTGTTGCGCCGCTATAAGCGACGCTGGATCGTGGAGCGCACCTTCGCTTGGCTCGGTAACTTCCGCCGACTGGTGGTGCGCTATGACCGCTCGCTTACCATTTACCAAGCCTTCTTTCATATCGCCTGCTTCATGATCGTCTTACGGAGGGTTTTGAAATAGCTTCTAGTCATCCGCGACCAGGTCACATTCATTCCCGTAAAAGAGGAATACCTCGTAACGATCCGGCACGCGCCCAAGCTGCTTTATCTGCATTCCCGTCAGGCGTGTCGCAGTATGGGTAAACCGCTGACCGTTCACCATGATTTTAAGTTCATTTCCCGGTTGTGGAGTCCACATCTAGTCTGAACCTGTCTGCCCTAGCAAGTCATTCAAACTCTCATCGAACGGCCCGCGCCGTTCCGAAGTTCCTCAGCACCAATTTCAGGGGGCACAGGATTGTAGTAAACATCTTTCAGGCTGTATGAGTTCGCTTTCGGCGCGATGACGGGCAGGATCTCGAAGTGCCAATGAAACTCTTCGACCAAGGCTGGCCACTGGCCGCTCTTTTCGAACTTGGACCCGAGATTGGGCGACGTGTGGAGAACAAGATGGTAGGCTGGCACCACGCCTTCCAGCCGCTGAAGAATGGACTTTAGGAACTCTCCGAAGCCGAGCTGGCGGTCGTTGGCACTCAGATCCTCTTCGAATGCGCAGGAATGGGTGCGGGGCAGTATCCAGGTCTCATAGGGGACACGCGAGGCAAACGGGCAGAGTGCTACAAACTGGTCATCCCACTTGACGATGCGGGACTGCTGCGAGAGCTCCTGCTTGGTGATGTCGCACAGCAGGCAGCGTTCCTTCAGCTCGAAGTAGCGCTGGCAAGAACGTAGTTCATAGACGACTCGCCGAGGAATAAAGGGCGTCGCAACAATTTGCGAGTGTGGGTGCTCGAACTCCTGTCCCGCGAGCGCTCCGTGGTTGCGGAACACCGTAACGTAGCGGAAACGGCGATCCTTCTTTAGCTCGACGATTCTGGAGACGTAGGCACGCAACGCCTGCGCTATGTTTTCGTCGCTTTGCTGGGCGAGGGCTGTGTGGTGACCGGGGTGCTCGACTACAATCTCATGCGCGCCCAAGCTGCGCATCTTGTCGTAAATCCCCTCCGCCTGGCGGCTGGCGTCACCCTCGATTCGGTACAGAGGTCGCGGGTGAGGTGTTACTCGCACCTGCCACCGGCCGCCGCCATCCGTTTGGGAGTAGATGGTCAGCGGAGATAAGTCTTCATGCCCCGGGCAGAGGGGGCACACGCGAAACTCTGGCCAGCCGCCTTTCCCCTCTTCCTGGATCACCCACGTTTCGGAGATAGGATCCCTCCGGAGTTCCACTCGGCCTCCACCCACAAGCACCTGGTGAATTTGCAATGCTCCCCTTGCCCCGCACGGTCGCGAGGGGCGCTTGACTCATCGCAGCAGTAAGACACCGGGGAGCGTTGCAGCGCCCCACCCGCGAGGTAGTCGTTAATGCGTCGGAGCCGCCTTGGCGGGCGTGCCGTGCTTCGCCTGCAGAGCCTCATTTTCAGCCTTCAGGCCTTCGTTCTCGTGTTGCAAACTGGCCTGGGCGGCCGTAAATTGGTCTAGTCGAGTCTTGAGGTCCGTGTTCTCCCGCTGTAAAGTGACGACTTGCTCTTGTAAATTGCCATTTTGGTCCGATGCCTTTGAGAACCGATATCCAAAGACTCCGGCAACTGCGGCACAAACCACAGCAATAATCACCGCTATGGTGAATTTGTTCTCCATACGTCAGACTCCTTTCTGGCGGGGCAAAGCCCCGCCATTAGACAGAGCCTCTCTGGGAGGCGTTACATTTTGACAACTTTCCGCGCAACTCCAAAACTAAACACTAGGCGGCTTCGTCGCAAGTGGTTTAGCGGCTTCGGTTGGCTTTGGTCCGCCGACCGTTTGCGCTGGCGCGGGCTGAGCCGCTGGTTTAGCGGCTTCGGTTGGCTTTGCTCCGCCGACCGTTTGCGCTGGCGCGGGCTGAGCCGCCTGTTTAATTTGTGGTGCCACCGCTGTCTGCCTCGTGGTCTTACTGTGGGCTAGCGAACAAAACACCCGGTTATTTCGAACAATCTTCTGAAAGTCGCGAACCTCAACTCCGCATTCAAAACAGTAGATTGCCATTTTTCGTTCCTCCTCTTCGATTTCGGAGGGCCAGCATCAGCTCCCACTAAGAATTGCTAAGGCATCAGCCGGCCTGTCCGATGTTTTACCGCGTCTGTTCGCGTGAATATTTCTTTCACGATGCGACCAGAAAACGTCTTCCACTGACTGTTGGCCCGGGGACCGATGTGAAGTCGTCGCAACACCCTTTTTGCTTTTTGAGACGAACTGACAGAGAGCCTTTGCGATGTCTCCACGATCTTCATCAGAGGCCATGATCTCGGCCACGCGGGCGGCAGAGCAAAACTGCCCGTCAGAAGCGCGCGGTCGAAAAGCCGACCCTCTTGGTGCCGCGTCAGCACGAGGGCCAGGACACCATTCCCTCAATCCCCAGCGCGATGGCCAAATTAATAGCCGCGAGGTACTCTTCCAGCACGCACACCTAATAGTTCTCCTCTTCCTGGCACCGGAATTTGCTTTCCCGTGGACCCTTGGCAGCCAACCCGCGATTCCTGCCTACCCTCTCCTCAAGACAGCGAGCGCGGAGTCCGGATCCTATTGCACAGATGCTAATCTTCTTCCACCTCGCTCCGGCTTCGCGCCGTTACTTGGATGTCTTTCATCATTTACCGCTGTGGCTGCTATCGAACTCGACATGGAATGTGGCCTGCGCCCAGCAACCTCGTACTTCAGCCTGCCCTCTAGAAATTCCGTTACTGCCACGTTGATCAGCCCAGGCCACGTCGCCACCTGCTGACCATTTGCTAGCTGTTTGGCACGCCGAGCAAGCAAATTGCAGAGCAGAAAAGGAGACATCTCGGACCTATCGACTCGGTTCAGCAGTTCGACGCGATTGGACATCACTCCCCTTTGATTCTACTGGCCGATCACGCCGGACAAGCCGGGCTGCGCCGTCAACTCGGGATCGCGCCTTCTCTAGGCTGAGCCCCTCACCATTAATAAGATGGAGGACTGCTTTTAGCCGATAGAGATCACGCAAGGAGTAGTACGTCCTCTCGTTCTTCACAACCCGCCGGATGACGCCCCTTGCTTCAAAGTCAGCGAGCTCTCCCTGCGACAAGCCCAGCTTGCCCGCAAAGTGCTCAGCGAGAAAGTAGTCTGGCATCGGTCGGTTGCCCCCCTCCATTCCTCTAAGAATTCTGGCCTTACACACGAGTTCCGAAACCCTGCGCCGCGTGCCCTACCCCTCCTCGGAGGGTAGTGATATTCGTTGCGCGCAGTCTCTCGAACCCGTCCTGAAGCTCATATTCAACCCACTGGCCTACAGAGAGACCAGCGATGTCTGAGCCATTTAGCGCCGAGCGATCGAAACACACCTCACATCCGTCTTCGCCCAGAATGAATCCGCAACCCTGCTTCCTGAGAAGTTGCGTAATTGATCCTCGCATTCACCCTCCTCCCGAGAAAATGATCGGGCGAACTCCTCGCGCACGATCAGGTTGCCCGGCTACAACGGTTGTCATCCGAACCTTCGTTCGCCCACCTTAAACAGGTACTGAGCATCTCTGTCATCGCGTTGGGCATTTCGTTGCGCTCGGACGTTGACCGGCCGCAACCTGTCAGACGCCATGCGCAGGCCGTATTCCACCGTTTCACCGACCCTGAGGGTCATGAATTGTTCTCGGGGGACGTCGAGATGGTCGAAGAACACTTGACACCCGTCCTCGCCACGGATGAAGCCCCAACCCTCCGTTCCAAGAAGCCGCGCAATCGACCCTCTCATAGCAAGAACCCTCTTAAAGACTATTGCGAAGCGCCCTCGACTGCATGCGCCCGCGCGTTGCTAATGAATATCACTAAAGCCCGCGGTGAAAATTCGCGCTCTGCGGTTCATTGCTTGACAGGTTGGGGTTGCTGCCTCGCAAACAGGGTCAGCCTTCTCCCACCCTCTCGCTGCCACAATCTGCGAGGGACCAACACCGTATTTCACGAGAAGTTGCCTCACCACCGCGGCGCGCCCCTCTGCCAGATCGTGAGTGCACTCCTCTGATCTGAGCGGGTCGCAATAACCAACCACAAAAATCCGAACCTCGGGATGCCTTTGAAGCCAACCTGCGTCAAACGTTAGCCTTTTCTGGGTTTCGGACGTCAAATCGACGCCGTTGGGGTCGAATAGCAGAGTTTGTCTCAGAATGCGGGGAAATGCACGCGTGTGATTTGGTGCGTTGGTGGATGATGAGCTTGCTTCCCGACCTATATTAGAGGCATTCTCCTGGGCGTCACGAAATCGAGCAACCACGGAGATAGCCGTGCGTCCGCACGACGTAGACCGGTGCTGGTCCGGTGCAAAAAGGAAACTTGAAAGCGCCGCACGCGTCTCGCTTGGCGAGCGGGCGCACGAACCTGCACCGCCCCCGTCGGAAAGGCAATACAATAGTATGAATATGATGATATTCGAATGTGTCATCGAAAAAATATATGCCAGAGCCATCAGCTACCCGCGTCAGCCTCAACTTGCGACAAAAGGTCCCTAAGGTCGATCAAATGGTTGTTGAAAATCTCTCTCGCCATGTCGAATAAGCGGAACATTGCGGGGTCACGAACAGAGTAGAAGACATTGCTCCCATTCTTCCTGCCAACAACGATATTCCTGCTTCGAAGAATCGCGAGCTGCTGGGAAAGAGTCGTTTGCTCGACTCCAAGCCGAACGCTGAGCTCGTTGACCCCAATCTCACCACCACGGAGTGTGTCAATTATCCTTACGCGCAACGGGTGCGCCAGTGCCTTAAAGAATTCAGCTTTGAACTGGCTTAGCTCCGGCACCCGCCCCTCCTGATTGCGCCTGGGAATGCCTCCCAGTCAGATAGGATATTTGCATATTCGAATGATTTTGTCAACCTTCGCAAACTTTGTTTTCGACGCGCCCCCCTCGCGGGTGCGGCGAGATGGGGACTGGAGGGGAGGGGCTGAGTGTTGGGGCTTGGGGGTTAGGGAGGGCGGAACACAGTGAGCGCGGCCCCTGGACTGGCGATGACACGGGGCGGAACCGGAAGTGAGAAGGCCTCAGATGAGCCCGCTAACTCTGCAAATTCACCCCGACGAAAGGAGGAGAACCAAGATGTTCGGCCAAATGCAAGTCACTCGGATGTTCCAATTGAGCAAGCTGGAAACCGTGGACGAAGCCGTTGCCAAGCTGTTGGAGTTCGCCGAGTTCCCCAAGATCTTTCGGTGGTTCAGGTTCTCCACGGCCCTCGGAAGGCTCCCAGCCTGAGGACAATTCCCCACGACAAGGTCAGATAGCGAACCAATCCCTCTTCGCCGTAAGTCACTGAAGAAACTAACTCGCC
The DNA here is from genome assembly GCA_963722555.1 of uncultured Acidobacteriota bacterium. Lineage (GTDB taxonomy): Bacteria > Acidobacteriota > Terriglobia > UBA7540 > UBA7540 > Bog-366. The sequence goes on along the minus strand of CAVRNQ010000007.1, from coordinate 1,004,084 downwards.
CCAACTGCCAGCCGGTCCATGTGACAGAAAACCCTCATCGCTTCACCACCAACATGAAGTAGCGGAGCCGACCACCTGACTTCAGGGAGGAGAGAATGCGGAAGCTTCGTCTCAAAGCGCCCGCCAGCGTGGTGGCGGATTACTTCCGCCTTTTCGTCAACCGGCGTGCTTACACGCTCCAGTCCAACCGACCGTACCCGGAAAGCGGCCGACATTACTACTACCGGCCCAAGGACAAGAAAACCGGCCAGAGGCTGAGCCTGACGCTGGACACAATCCGCCGCCACCTCGAAGGCAAAATCACTATCGCCCTCTACGCGATCAACCCCGCCACCCAATGCTCGAAGTGGGTGGCCATCGACGCGGACTATGACGATGCGCTCACGGATCTCCTCAAGCTCAGCTTCCACCTCAGGTAGGATGGGGCGGAGTCGGCACTTGAGAAAAGCCATCGGGGCGGACATCTCTGGATATTCCTGGCGGAGCCGCTCCCGGCGCGGGACTGCCGGATCTACGTTTGCGGCCTTGCGCTCCGGCTACCGGGCTTCAGTTCGCGCCCTCTTTCGGCAAGCGCGAGCCCCCAAGGCTTCGCCCCCATGCTTCTCGCGCCCGCTTCGCCAGGTTTCTGTCGGAGGTCAGAATTTCTTGCTTGACATGGTTAACTCTTGTGTTATTATAGCGACGGTACCGAGCGCCCCGGCTCGGTAGAAGCTATTCGGGAGATCGCGTTCCCCTTGCCACACACCAAGGAGGCTGCTGGCGGGCAGTAGGCAGTACGCAGTAGGCAGAAGGCAGTAGGCAGCAGGCAGTCGCTGACTCTTTACTCCTGACTCTTGGCTCCTGACTTCTAGCTCCTCACTGCTGAACGCTGACTGCTGATCACTGAACGCCAAGCCCGCGAGCGTGAAAATTGCGAAAATGTCCAGCTCTGCCAAGATGTTTATGATAATAAAGGTACTTAGCGATTTTCATCATGATTCTGCAAAATCATCAAGTCTTTGAAATTAAACCAGTTAAGTACCTTTCGTTGCGGTCGAGCTCCGAAAAAAAGGGGGCCCCAAAATGAAGGTAAGTTCCACCATGTTATTGAAAACAAATGTAGAAAAAATGTCAGTTTGTGGGCTTTCCAAGATGTTGATGAAAATAAACGAGTTATATTCTTCTTTCCAAGATGTTGATGAAAGGAAATGTGGTTAGCAGTTATTCTCCACCGCAGAAGGGCAGGACGGGGGCGAACACCTGCTGTTCCGACCCCTCGGCGAGACCAGTTCGGCTCGGTGAGAGATCCCGGTTAGCAGCGGGAGCAAACTACCATCAATGACTTCAGTCCGGACGGAGTTTTTGGCGCACACAGATGGTGAGAAGGAGATTCCCACTGTTGTCGGTCATGGGTTGACAGGAACGGTGTTCTCGGAAGGCATCCTGGAGTTTTCCAACGCCGCCTGAACGACCGCGAGAAGTTCCTTGGCGTTAACCGGTTTCGAGACATAGCCGTCCATGCCCGCCGCCAAGCAGCGCTCCTTGTCACCTTGCATGGCATGGGCAGTCATAGCAACGACTGGTAGGTGGTTTCCAGTCGTCTCTTCCTTCTTACGTATCGTCGCCGTAGCCTCGAACCCGTCGATCTCGGGCATCTGGACGTCCATGAGGACCAAGTCGAAGCTCTCGTTTTCAAGTCGCTCCAGCGCTTCGCGCCCATTACCGGTTGTGACCACGTTGTGACCGTGCTTTTCCAACAGGCGCGAGGCCAGCGTCTGGTTCACCAGGTTGTCTTCAGCGAGCAGGATACGAAGGGGCCTTCTCTCCTCTCGCAGCGAGTGGCGGGTCACCAACGCCGGTTTTTCCGTAGAGCCCTTCGAGCCAGCCACCCGCAGGACGGCATCCAGCAGTTCGCCTTGGCCGACGGGCTTGGTGAGATAGCCCGCGAGCCCCAGTTCGCGGCAACGTGCCGCGTCGCCGCGCTGCCCGCCTGAGGTCAGCATCATGACGGTGGCGCCGGAAAGTTCCGGGTTCTTGCGGATCTCCTCTGCAAGCTGGAATCCGTCCATTTCCGGCATGCTGGCATCGGTCAGCACCAGAGGGAACGGCTTGTGGGCTTCGCGCGCCTGAGCCAGAGTTTCGAGGGCCTGCCGGCCATTGTCCGCCAGCGTCGGCTTCATGCCCCAGCCTGCGAGCAGACGTTCGAGAATGCGGCGATTAGTCAGATTGTCGTCCACCACCAGCACCCGCATACCTTTCAGTTGGGCCTTCTCCACTGGCTTCGGAGACCCAGCGGCCTTGGAAATGCCGAAGCTGGCCGTGAAATGGAAGGTGCTACCTTGGCCGAGCGCACTTTCGACCCAGATATGGCCTCCTATCATTTCCACCAGTCGGCGGCAGATGGTCAGTCCCAAGCCCGTACCGCCAAAGCGGCGGGCAGTGGAACCATCAACCTGGGTGAATGCCTCGAAGATGCGTGCCTGTTTCTCGGCAGGGATGCCGATGCCTGTGTCTTCCACGCTGAAGTGAAGACTAATGGACTCTTCATTCGCAGACTCCCGTTGGACCCTCAGATTGACTTCTCCTCTCTCGGTAAATTTCAGGGAGTTGCCGAGCAGGTTGATCAGAACCTGGCGCAAGCGGCTGGGGTCACCAGCCAGAGCCTCGGGTACGTCAGGCTCGATAAGGCAGTTCAGCTCCAAGCCTTTCTGGTGGGTGCGCAGAGCCAGCGTCTTCAGGGTCGGCTCGATGCTGCCTCGCAGATGGAATTCAATGGTTTCCAGTTCGAGCTTGCCGGCCTCAATCTTGGAGAAATCCAGGATGTCGTTGATGACCGTGAGCAGAGCGTCGGCGGAGGCCCTGACCATGCCGGCGTAGTCGCGCTGCTCGGAGTCCAATTCCGTTTCCAGTAGGAGATCCGTCATTCCCAGGACGCCATTCATGGGAGTGCGAATCTCGTGACTCATGTTAGCCAGAAACTCGCTCTTGGCCCGGTTGGCTGCGTCGGCGCGCAACGTTTCCTGTTCCGCTCGCGCTTTTTCCTGTTCCACGCGGGCCTTTTCCTGCGCTAATTCTGCGGTGCGCGCCGAGACTGCCTCCTCGAGCGCCCGCTGAAGCTGCTTTTGCCGCAGTTCCCGTTGGCGCAAGATCAGGAGCACGAACGCGGGCGGCGTCAAACCCAACAAGCCAAGGAACCACCACGTGCGCCACCAGGGCGTTCGGATTTCAAAGGCGAATACAGCCGGCTGTTTGCTCCACGGGCCCCACGCGTCGCGGGCTTCGACCTCCAGCCGGTAGTCATTGGGGGGCAACCCCGGGAACTGGAGCTCCTGCTGCGAAGTCTCCCGCCAGTCGCCAAAGAGCGGTTGAAGCCGATAACGGAAAAGCACGGAGCTTTCACGTGCGAAAGTTAGCGCCGAGTAACGCGCCGTCAGGGAATTGGAGGTATAGCTCGTCGAAATGTAGCTGTCTCGCCCGACGCCTGTCTTCCCTAAAGTCAGTTGGGTGAATACGACGGCGGGTGAGCGCATCTGGCGCGTTAGAGGGCTGGGTGTGAAACGTGCCAACCCCCCACTGGTGCCGATCCACACCGCGCCGTCGGGCTCAGCCGCAAACCCCTGGAGATCGCAATCGTCCCAGATCAAACCGTCATTATGGTCGTATTGATCCCAGCGGTCTCCGTCCCAGACTCTCACGCCTTGATCGGTTCCCACCCAAAGGCGGCCGCGAGCATCGAAGCCGAGGAAATAGCTCATTTCTCCCCGCACCCCCACTTCGCTTCTGCAGGTTGTGCACCCACAAATCGCCGCTGCCATCCCGGCGGATACTCATCCATTTTCCCTTTGGGAGACCCTCTGCCTCGCCGAAGAGGGTGACTTGCTCTCCTGTCCTGCGGCACAGACCGGCGTCGCAGCCGTACCACAGGGCACCTGCCTCCAGGAAAACTCCGTGCGCGTTAGGGCCATCTGCGCCGGCAGGCGTGGCGAGCAGGCGAAAGGCAAGACCGCTGCCTTCCACCGGTCTTGTCGCCACGATAAGGCCACCCACTGTGCCGATGAAGGTTCGGCCTTCGCCGTCGAATTGGATCGCACCGTAGCTGTCTATGCCTCCGCCCGGGAGCGGCACTTTTTCGAAACCGTGGCCCTTTTGCTGGTAGAGGCCCCCCCGGTACCCCGCCACCAGGCTTCCATCCGGCGCCTCGCCGAGACTCAAGACCACCTCGTGAGGAAGACCCTCAGCAGGCCCGTAGCGCTGAAACCGCTGGCCATCGTAGCGGAACACGCCGTTTTCCGTTCCGGCCCATAGAAAGCCCGTCCGATCCTGAAAGAGGACTTTCACCGCCAGATTGGTCAGACCATCTTCTGCTCCGTAATAGCGGAAACTGTATTGTTGGGCCTTTACCGGCACGGCGAAAGCGAGGCAGGCGAGGGTGGCGGTGAGACGCAAGATCGATTTGCGGCCCGAAGTCAGCATCTAGGATACATCGGCCAACTCTGACGATCTCTTTAGATGCTGGGGGACACTCGCGGCGCCAGTCTCAGACCGGGGCTCCAGAGACGACCTTGCGCGAGAACGCCTATTGCCGCCTTCTCCATTTGGCCTTCGTTACCCGCATACCGGATAAGTGCGCCCTCAGCCGTTTCAAGCTCAATCCCTGGTTGCCAGACGATAGGGAATGGATCGTCGCCCACACCGCAGTAATTTCCGTGTCACTCGGGCGGAACCAAGGCACACGCCGCACGATATAGTGCAGGCCGGAATCCGCATGCCGCTGACCCGCAACTTGCGTCAGCTCTGGCTTGTCAGTTCCGCGCGCAGATGGTAACTTGTTGGGGTTGGCAGCACAGATTCGCGGACGGTTCGATCACCTTCGAGCGATGTGCCACCTTGCCGTGAATGTGTTTATCCCAGGCGGGGGCATCGCCTGCGGTTGCCGCGTGGGCCCATAGCTCAGTTGGTTAGAGCAGCGGACTCATAATCCGTTGGTCGCAGGTTCGAGTCCTGCTGGGCCCACCAACCATCTTCAAGACTATCAATAGGTTGTGGGGATGTCGCCTTCGGCGGGATTACACCGCAATGGTGCAACTGTCCGAGAACTGTCCGAATTCCTTCGATGTTGCTCACTGAACACTCACCGAGACGGTCTGTCGATTGAGTGGTACTGCTCCCTGGCTATCGGGCAGGCTCTTCACGTAGGCCATAGTCTTTGAAACGGCCTCTCTCAGGTCCCGTTCCGAGACGATGTTGTAGCGGTCAAAAATGGCCCTCGTCCGATGGCCCGAGATAGACATTGCCACTCGCTCAGGCACTCCAGACCTGACCATGTTCCTGAGCGCCGTTCGCCGCAAATCGTAAGGAATCTTTCCGGCGACTCCGGCCAGTTGACATGCCCGTTTCCATCGCTTGTAAAACGTTCCGATCCGTGTCCCGTTCCTATGGAAAATCAGGTCACAACCAAACTGTCGAGCCATAGTCCGTCGCTGTATGATCTCCCGCAGGGAGCCCTCAAGGGGAATCACTCTCCCGTGGCCCGTCTTGGCATCCTTAGCATGGAGCCGCAGCGTCCAGGTCTCGCGGTCGAACGTCTGCCAAGTCAGGCACCGAATCTCTCCGGGTCGCATTCCCGTCCAGAAGAACCATTCCATGAAGTCGGCAATGTCTTGGTCTCCGAGATTGGAGAGGACCGCGAAGAAGTCCTGGCTCGCAAAAGAGCCCTGGCGTGCGTTGTCCTCGCGCAACTTCGAAATTTCCGGCATAGAGCTTAACTGCCGCCGCCTGACAGCTAGACGGAACGCCTCGCCCAAGAGGGTTGTTCGCCGGTTGACCGTTGCTGGTGACCTGCCCTCCGCAAGTTGCCGCTCGATATAACGGTTCACGGCTTCGGCACCGACATCTATCGCCCGAAGATCACCCAATGTGGCGCGAAGAATCCGCAAGTGCCCAATGGTTTTCGCCAGGCTTTTGAGTCCTCTGACCCGGAAGTCAGATTCCAAGGCGGCCAACAAATCACCCACTGTAAGGCGGTCCTGTTTCGGCCCCACAAACGCTTTCAGGCCGAGCGAGTCCGCGCCTATTTCTTTGAGCCGCTGCTTTAGAAGACGCTCAGCGTCCTTTTTCTCGGCGGCCCCGCTAGACTCTCTGATTTCTTTCCCACGATGACAATAAGCAATCCACCAGAACGTGCTATTTGGCCTCTTGAAAACCCGTCCTGTCCCCCTCATCGCGCACCCCCTTTCTTCAGGTATTGCGCCAGGGCCTCAGCAACAAGGTCCTGGGCGTCAACACCGCGTTTGATTGCTTGTATCTTGGTTTCCCTCCAAAGGTCCGCTGGAAGGCGCATGGTAGTTTTTGCTGTCTTTTCCTTCGGCATGTCCGTTACCCTCCGCATGGCTTGTTTTCCTCCCTGCGAGGATGATAGACGTATAGACATCTAAATGTCAAGGCATTTTATCGACACATTCTCTGCCGGATGTATCTTTCAATCCCGGCTTCGGAAAAGCGTAATTTTCTGCCCAAGCGGACGGTGAAAGGAAATTGAGTAGAGTGTCGGTAGAGGTGATCTTCAGATAGGCCCAGCTTGGTAGAGGCTTCCCTGGCGTTCAACAGTCGGTCGCCTTCCGGCCCCGTCTCCGCTTGGATGTTGCCCCCGGAAAGCAGACGGGCAAGTAAGAACGTATCAAGCCGGGCTAACTCTCCCCGCAAAGCAGGAATCGCTTCCGATGGAACACCAGCCAATTTCCTCGGGTCCGTAATCAGGTCGTCCAGTTTGGGAATAGCAGTCGGGGTCATAGTTAGCTCACGTCCTGCTTTATTTCTTGGTCGTTCTCATCACCACGTTTCCTTTTCGAGTGCACCAGAAACCCGAACGCCCGCTCCTTGCTCAGCGGTCCCGTGAGGTCGAGGGAATTCGCTGGCTTCACGGGATGCGCTCGGAGCCACGCATCAAAGGCCCGCCGGTTGACCAGTATCTTTCCGCGCACGCGAACCGCAGGAAGCGGGTCGCCGGGTGAATGAATCCACGCTCGCAGCGTCCGCTCTGAGACTGCGGCGCACTGGGTCAGTCCTCGAAGTCCAAGCCATTCAAGACCGGCCAGACTCGACTTGGCGGCGAGGGTCATTCAACCTCCCGACGATGCTCGCAATACTTTCTTGCTCGGCCTTTTCAATTGCCAACGCACGCCCCCAGGTTTCCTCATCAATCTGTCCTTCAATTGCCTGACGCACACGCGAGCGAAGTTCTTCGGGCGGCAGGGCGTCGAGTTCTACGCACCGGTTGCCGAACTCGCGACGAAAGGCAGCAGCACGGGTGTCGCTGGTCTTAATGCGCAAGGGCGGAAGGTTGAATTCGTCGATATCCTCCTCACGGATGGCAAGTCGCGACATCTGAAAGGCGGGGCCATAACTTGAGATTCTGTCGTAAAGATCCAATTCGATGGCCCTCCCGCTGGGGTCATGATCGCCGAGGTAGAAAACGAAGATTGGCTTAAAGATTCCAGCGAATACTGAGGCAATCTCGTGGACCCTGGTAGTTGATGTAAACCCGCGAGAAACGCGCACAGTTACACCTAGCTCATCTGTTACGGGCTCAATGGAACCGATAATGGCGTCTTTTTCTGTCCAGATCTCGACATGGGCCGACTGGTCCTGCCAGTAGTCTTTGCGGTAACAGTTGCGCAGTGCCGTGAGTCCATCTTTGAGATCGTCAAAGACGTTTGGAGCGTAGGTAGGACGGGAGCGATCCACAATCCACGAAAAGGGAACCTGCCCGCTCTCTCGCGCATCGGTCATCACGCGGCTGAGTTTCTTGTACTCGGGGACACTATTCTCCAGGGCTTGAACACTCACTAGCCGGTAGAACAACTGCCGGATAGTCATCGGCTGCTCAGCGGAAAGAATTCGCTCGGCCCTTTCCACGAGTTTGGTTGTTCGAGTCCATTTACCCCTTGCCATGCAGCCTCGGTCTAAATCGGGATAAGTCTCAGGTTAGAGTGCTCCCGCACCCGCAGTGCCGCACTTTGTCGCATTCTTCCGCATTCTGCCAACCCAAGAACGGGGGAGCGCTTGCTTCTTCCCTCAGCACTATCTCTTTCTCTCTCTCGCTTCAGTCCCTTCGTCGCCCGAACCGCCGTCTCACCTCAGCGCGTGAAACGGTGCGTGTGTCCACAGCATCGCGCCTTGCGACGCGGGTTGGCCTCCGTCCAGGATGTCGCTCCCTGGGTCGCCGCCCCTATTAGCGGTTCCCGATCCCCGAAGCTCCAGGACGAACCGAAAGAGATTGTGAGTTGCCGAGCTACCTGTCGCCCTTGAGGCGGTTTCCAACCGAAGCCACTGAAGGCTCGTGCCTCGGTCATTGCCCTCTTGGATACGGCAAGCGCACAGCAGCTTGCGCCCTGGTCCAGGTATTAAGTCCGTGTCGCCCACGGTGGCGTTACAAGGACTGAGCGCCGATCTGAGGAAAGGAAGCGATGCTTGACGTACCCGACGATTCGCTTCAGCATGCAATAAGCCATCGTTCCTTCCCCTGAAGATTCCAACGTCCCACGCCAACAACGAGGTACGCGCTTGATACAGCCTTAATTCTGCAACCAGTAAAATGGGGATTCTGGTGGGGATTGAGGTGGGGTAAAGTGAGGTAAATAGGGGAGATTGCTAGCTTGACGTGCGCCGAGATCTCTTCGGCTTGTGCTTCTTCCAGTCGGTCTGAAGCGTGCTTAGCGCACGCCTGTGATAAGCTGCCGCCAACTCCTGAGCGAGCCGATAATGCCGGCGGTGATCCTGGAGGTTGAGAACTTTTTCCTTCAGGTCTCCTCGTATGGCGGCCATTTCAAATGTAATGAATTTTGAATACTTTCTTTTTAGCTCATCATAGTCAGATTCGTAGTACATTGACGGCTTCAAGATATTCAACTCATCAATGATCCTTGCAACAGTTCGGGCACGCTTTTTCGAAGGCAGTATGGGCCGGCTTTTAGCGAATCTCAATCTGCGCTTCCTGCTCGGGGCTTTCGATTTTGCGGGTTCGGTCCTATCCAACGTGATGGGGTGCAATTCGCCTGCGTTGATCTGGCCGAACGTCTCAACACTGACCGCCTCCTCTACCTTCTCGCGCCATTCGTTGACTGCCCCTTTGAAGATGCGTCCTGTCTCTTCCTCGAATTCGCGCATTCGCCTTTGGAGGAGCGATACCCCCTCTCCCGGATAATTATTCTTGAGATCTTCTTCCATGGTCTGCAACATACCGTTCCAGCGAGGTTCGATTCGTTTGGTCCAGACCTCTTCCAACTCCCTGGAACTTAACTTTATTCCAAGACGCCTGAAATACCCTTCAAATACCTGCATGACTCCTTGCAAGTAGTCTCGCAGGAATTCTGCCTCTAATTCTGTCTTACAGACCCAAAGGGCCTCTGCGAAGGTGTACCTTTGGCCACCACCAACAAAGTTAATCTTCTTCGCGTTCCTCGCCAACAATTTCTCGGCACAATTTGTAACTGCCCGAGAGATAATTGTGTTATTGGGCCCGCGCAACTTCTCCACAGAATTTGTGATCTTGATGTCGATCTCGTCTAGGTTAATCCTGTCTAGGATTGAAGGGGCGTTGCGGACTTCTCGTGGTGCCCTCTTCGATTTTTCCCCTCCGTTGCCCCTTGCCATTACCACCTCCCGCATGGGTCCCGATTTTGAGGCAGGTCGGCAGGCGGCTCGGGATGCGGCCGCTTTTCGGGGATCAGCCTAGCCGACCTTCAGCCACTCCATTATATGCCTGGAAATGGCCGGCGGTGTCGTGCGCGAGCCAGACCACCGCCCACTTGACAAGCGTAAAATACTTATGATACACATGTATCTGTGAGAGCAAAGAGTACCACGAAAGAAGCGGCGGTGGCGGTCAACATATCCCGGGTGACCCTCCAACGGTGGCTGAGGGCTGGGAAGATCAAGAATCCGCCAAGGCCAGCCGTCGGGAAAGATGGTCGCGCCGTCCGGCAATGGTCCGCTGCAGATATCGCAGCGTTGGGCAAGCTCAAGGAGGAGATCTATCGTCAAGGTCAGGGCCACAGGAGTGACAAACTGGGGCCAAAAAGAAAAGCGGCAACCGCTGAAGCGGGAACTTCAACGGTTGCCTAACCACACCCAACCTGATTGGAGGTTGAACATGGCTGCGCCGAAGATACACCCACCTACGTTTTCCACACAACCAAGCCACATTAAAGCGGCAATCTACGCGAGGGTATCCACAAGCAACAACGGCCAAGATCCTGCAATGCAGACGCGAGAGTTGGAAGAGTACTGCCAGCGTCGCGGCTGGGAAGTCGCTAGCTGCTATGTGGACACAGGGATTTAAGGTTCCAAGGAATCAAGGCCAGAACTGGACAGGCTCATGGCCGACGCCCACCGGAGACGTTTCGATGCCGTCGCGGTTTGGAAGTTCGACCGCTTCGCCCGGTCGGTGTCTCACCTGCTCCGAGCGCTCGAAACCTTCAAGGCCCTCGGGATCGACTTCGTTTCCCTCTCGGAGCAAGTAGACACCAGCACGCCCACCGGCAAGATGGTTTTCACTGTGCTTGGCGCTGTCGCCGAGCTTGAGCGCAGCTTGATTGCCGAGCGAGTTCGTGCGGGCATCAGAAATGCGAGGGCCAAAGGTAAAAAGCTCGGAAGGCCGAGAGTCACCGTGGACGCTTCCAGAATAGCGGCCCTGCGAGCCCTGGGGCGCTCATGGGGCACGATCTGCCGGGAGACGGGCTCTTTGGGCAAGGGTACTGCCCAGCGGGCCTTCTACAGCCTGCCTCAGATCGCTGCACCTTTGACCCGCTAATTCTGCGGAAACGAACCCGACGGTGATCTCACCCATAGCTGGCCGAGGAGCCGACCGTGGCGGGTGTTCAAAGCTGCCGCTTGGTCTTCGGACATAACCGTGCCTTTGCCTCGTCGCCACCAAACTCTAGATCACAAGAACGGTTTGCCGACTAACCGTCAACTGGCTGCATGTTGCGGAGGACAGTCTCCAAGTACACTATTTGCATTGCACTCTTTCTGCGCTGTCTATCTGCCGACTTGAAACTCGGCGCTATTGCGAGGATAGTTGTTGGGCGTTACAGAATTCGGCATGATTAAAGTGACCGCCGCTCGCCACCGGCGGTTTTGTCTTGGGTCGACCGGGACCGGTTTTAACCGGGTCAGGGTCAATAGAAGGTCTGGATAAGGGGGAAAAAAGTGGCAGACACCCGTGTTCAACTCGAAGTGGAGGACTGGGTGAGGCGCAACTGGATGGCTTCGCAGTTTGGCATGAGGTTTTCACGAGAACGACTGCCGCTCCGATCAGGCGGCGTCTTTGACTTCGACGCGGTAAGCGAAGACCGCTCCACCGTCGCCACCATCTCAACTAGCGGCGCAATAACGTCCGGGGGAAGGCATGCCGTTGGCAAGATCCTCAAACTTCGGTCCGACATGCTCTTTCTAACGATGGTCGAGGCAAAGCGTCGGGTCATCGTCCTCACTGAGCGCGACATGTGCGACCAGTGTGAGAAGGAAGCAGCAGGAGGTCGATTACCACCAGAAATTGAGTTTGTTTGCGCAGTGATTCCTGAGGAGCTCAGGGCGCGACTCGTCTCGGCTCGCCTTAAAGCATCAGGCGAATTTGACGCCAGGAAGTAGCCCACAGTTTCTCTGTACAGAAACTCTGCAGCCCTTCGCTCCATTTGCATTGTGCGTGGAACGCCAATACGACGTTGTCTTGGCTGGCCGCCCGTGAAATTAGGATTTTGACTGGCTCAGGGCCTGACCTCTGAGACTATAGCCGCCTTTATAGGCTCCTATTTCGCCCTTCTGGATCAAGCGTGCTAGAACGAACTCAACGTCCTCAAGCGGCCAGCCCAGTTCTTGAGCAACTGCCCGCTCATGAAAGATCACCTTACCGGCGACGGTTGACTGGGCTTGGCGCATGTAATTGAGTATTTCATCTTCACCGAACTCGCTGCGGCGTGAAGCGGGGGTTCCGCCGACCGACAGTGTTCTTAGCGACTGGGCGATTCTCTGACGAAGTTCGACCCGCAGGGCGGTCCATTCGCCTGCCTGCCAGAATGAGAACTTGTGGCTGTCTAGATCGAAATGAATCTTCGGATCGCTCGGTTGGCGTTTTGCTCGTCGTGGGTCCGCTCGGGCGGAGAATATTACCTTTTTGCCTTTGGCGTGTGCATGGCCGACCTCGTAATAGCAGTTCGGCCTTTCATATGTCATATCCGCGACGAGAAGCCGAGCCGATTCAATCCGGTCCAGGATTTCGTCTGTGATCTCGCCCTCCGGCTCGCTGACTACCATTAGGTAAGGCCTAAGGGCGTTGTCTTCAATCGCGACCTCGATGCTCTCACGATATAATGATTTGAGGTCTTCGTTCGAAGCCATGATAACGAACACCTCTTCGCTCACGTCCTTCACTGCCTGTCCAGCGGGAGATAATACTTGCTCACGCCGGCGAATTTCGAGATCCCTGCCGATATTTCCGACAATACCTTGGATCCGTCTGTCAGCTTCCTGACTGAGATGGGACCAAGCGATCCCGCGCTCACGCTCCAACGAGCCCCGAATGCTCGCCCTGAATCCGTCGGCCCTCGCCTGCACCTTACCCGCAATGAAACTCACAGCTGCTTCTGTCAATGTGCGGTCACGAGCCAGAATCAACTCTGCCCAAATACGGCAAGCCTCCTGACAGGACTGCTCGGCCATCTGAAGCTGCGAATCGAGCTTAGCTTTCTCGAATGGACCACTCCGGGAGAGGCCGCGGCGCGTGAATTCCATCGTAATCTTCGACCTACGTTCAGCGGCCTCCTTGGAAAGCATTTCGACAGCTTTGACTATCTTTACATTGGCTAGCGGCTCAAGGTCCTCGTACAATTCCTCAGTCCTTCCCGCTCACACGACAGCTGTGGCCTGCGACCAAATGTTCTCTGCGGGGCGTGCCGTACAACTGGCATCCCCACGGCGACCGCCAGTCGGCCGAAAACCGTGGCCGCTAAAAGCCTACACGGCTTTCAATTGACGCTTGAACGCCTCGGCGATTTCCGTCTCGGTGATCTCACCGACAGGTTTCTCCTTACACAGGCGGGCGAGCACGGCGATGTACGCTTCGCCGAGCGCCATTGTTAACATTGCCGCCGTCACGGCAGATATGGCACCGCCAGCGATCGAGCCAGCGCCGGGGATAAGCTTAAGGGCATTGGCAACGAGCGCCCGGCCAACGAACGTTGCCCCCGTGCATCCTGCAGCCCCGCTAACCAGGGTGGTTAAGAACCCTGTTGAGAGCGGAAGCCCAAAAACGGAGGTAATCTTGGCTAACGCACCGATTTGTATCGGTACCAACAAGGCCGCGTCTGAAAAGGGAATGGGCGCTACACCCACGCCGGCCGCTAGCGTTGCAGCCGTACCTAAGGCCACATGTGCGCGAGCCACTTTGCTTCCGATATCAACCTTTTGGGCCGCTGCCAAGGCATTTCTTTGCCCCTCCGGGACAAGTTCATTCGTGAGTTGAACCAACTCGACCAAGCCCATCGGTTCCAAGGAATGTCCATCATCAAAGTGTTCCGGGAGGGCTCGGACGCGGACCACGTTCTTGGCATCCGGCAGCAGCCGCTGCACTTCTGCCTTGAAGCCGTCATCTGAACGCGATTTGGTGATGACCACAGCCACAGGGAAGTGCTTCGCGAGAACTTTGACCAAATCGGACTCTGCCTGCTCCACTCGGCGCGAGTCCTCCATTATGCAGACCCACGCAACGTGGATGTGCAGTTTCGGGTCAGATAAGTTGTTGCGCTCTTTTATCCTTGTCTCCAATTCGCGGAGAGTCGTATTGAAGTCAGCCATCTCCATGCCGCGCGTGTCAATGATGGACAGCGGAACGCCCTCCTTAGTAATCTCTCGAGTGTCCTTCGTTACTGGTCTTCCCTGCCCAGTCTTAGCGAACTGTCCTTGGAAAACCTCATTGATCAGTGTGCTCTTGCCAACGCCCGTCCGCCCAGCCACTAGAATGGTCACGCAACCTCGCTCCTCGGTCACTTCTTTCAGTTTTTGCGTGACCAAGTTCGCAAGCTCCATGTTGGGGATTGCTGTCGCCATTGTGGGATCTCCTCAACGCAGAAATGGACTCAGGTTGCGGATCGTTTTTCGGGGAAAAATCGGTCTCAGACGGGCCGTCCGTTGACAGAGTACGATGCGCCCTCGCAGCACTTGCGCGAACACTAACGCGACCACGATACGTTGTCAACTCGGCAAAATGTCGGCAAAAGGTCGGAAGACCGAGCGCGGACCTGATTCGTGCGTCTACGGTTCGTCCGGCCGATTCTATCAGCCCCTCTCCCGGAAGCAAGCAATTTGACGGCCTACTCGAACAAATGGGTTTGGACAGCAGAGGAAAAACGCCCCACTACCTGGTCATTTTGGGCGGGGGCACTTGCGATAGGGGCTGTTGGGCGCAGCCGCTGGCGCTGGGATGTCAGCGGCGTACTTACATGAGCTAAAACCTCCCAGTGCTGCGACAGCGCCATTTCTACAGCGCCCGCGTTTCAGACTGGGTACTTTTCGGGGCCGGCCTCGGCGCCGCAGGACTCGATGAAGTCATCGATTTCGCTGATTGAAGCAACATGCCGAGGATAGTTGATCACATGCGCGTTAAACGCGAAGCGGTTGTTGGCACCAGAAGCATCAAGCAATCGTTCGCGCAGACGCTCCGCCACGCGGTCGGCGTCTTCCTCGAGTATCCCGGGCAGTAGGATCCCGAACACTCCCTGAGCGAGCAGATAGACCATGTCCTCGCCACGGAGCATTCGGACCGTGGCCTTGACCGCGTCCGCAATCACCGTCGAAGTCTCGCCGGACTCGAGCACCTGCCGTGAAGGTCTGAGAACAGTTAGCACCAGTGAGAGCGGCTGCTGGAAGGTCTCCGCACTGGAAAACTCGAGCTTCAATCGGGCCCGAAACTGCTCGAGGTCTGGTAAGGTTTCGAGTAGGTCGGCGCTCGCCTGGCCGAGCAGCCTTGCCGTTCGCGTCCGTTCTTCCCGGAGCTGCTTGCGCAGGTGACGCACAGTCAACTGCCTTTCGACGAGATATGCGACGAGAAGCAGAGACAGAACACAAAAACTGAAGATAATTTCTCGCAGCGATACCCCCTTGGGGAGCACAGGATTCCAGAGGGAAGAGAAGTACATGAGCAAGGCCATCCCCCCGGCTAGGATGCCGATCATGGTGATAGCCATTATCCACAGCTCCGCGTCGCGCCGCTCGAGCTTTCGGGGGTCGATATGATCAAAGACCTGCACAGTTCCTCCAGTGGCGATTGTCGGGCGTTGCGTTGTCTTCGAGGCCCTATCAAACGTGCCCAGGCTATTTTATCGGGAATTTCGAGCCGAATCTTTAGGATTGCGAAGAACGACCTGCGCGATAATTCCCTCGTTGTAGAAGTGCAACCCCTGACTGCCCGGAAGTCCCCTTCGAGGGCCCGAACCCCGTTTCGGGACCGTGAAGGTTACATCTCCGGTCACGCGACTATACATGCATGTGGCTGCGCGCTGGATCTGAGACCCGACATGGCGATACTTTCCGAGCGCGCGACGATCCACGAGCTGAGCGACTTCACTCGACCCGACGGCGTTACTCGCGATCTGTCCAGCCAGTGGTATGCCACCACAGACCTTCTCGACCGGGATTTCGAGGGGAGCGGCGTGCCCCATCCAGATTGACGAAGTACGGTTGCCGCTGGGGCGCTGGGCATGAGAGAATGCCCATGGTCAGGGCGGCACTGACTGCTGCTCCTCGCTATGCTCGCCTCAGCGCCGAAGGAGTACGATGGGAAAAACACTTCTGCTTGTCGCGTTGGTCCTCGCGACTGCGATGGTTTGGGGGCCACTGCACAGGGGTAACCCTGCGTCTTCTCCCGTGGTGCAGGCGACGGTTCCGGGAAGCGCATCGAGCGTCGAGGATCGCATCGCCCAGGTTGAGAACGGGCTGCTGCCGCAGGTGCTCGTCAAAGGGGAGCCGCTTCCAGGTATGAAGCTCGTTGATCGCATGACGTTCTACAAGGTGCCGGGGGTCAGCATCGCGGTTATCGATCAGGGTCGCATCGATTGGGTGCGCGGTTATGGGTTTGCGGACATCGCAGCCAAATGGCCGGTCACACCGGACACCCGTTTCCAGGCCGCGTCCATTGGCAAGTCCGTCGCCGCTGCCGCCGCGCTTCATTTCGTGGAAGAAGGCAAGATCGACCTCGACCGCAACGTCAACGATTACCTGAAATCGTGGAAGGTGCCGGACAACGATTTCACTCGCGAGCAGAAGGCCACCCTGCGACGTATTCTGAGTCATAGCGCCGGCTTTACGGTGCACGGCTTTCCAGGCTATGAAGCGGGCAAGCCCGTACCTACCCTCGTGCAGGTGCTGAACGGCGAGAAGCCGGCGAACACTGAGCCCATTCGCGTTGACACGGTTCCCGGCACAAAGTGGCGCTACGCTGGCGGCGGCTACACGGTGATGCAACAAATGTTGATCGACGTGGTCGGCGAGCCTTTTCCTGAGATGATGCAGCGGGCAGTCCTCAGCAAATTAGACATGAAAGACAGCGCCTACTCACAGCCGCTGCGGAACGACTGGCAGCCGTTTGCCGCCACCGCCTACCAAGCCGATGGCAAGCCGGTGGAAGGCAAATATCACACCTACCCGGAGCTGGCGGCCGCCGGTCTGTGGACCACGCCGGGGGACCTGGCTCGCTTCGCCATCGGCATTCAGGACGCGCTCGCAGGCAAGTCGCACAGCGTCATCTCGAAAGGGATGGCTGAGCAGATGCTCACCCGGCAGATCGAGAACGACGGTCTGGGTCTTTTCCTTGACGGCGCGGGCAAGACCTTGCGATTCAGCCACGGCGGCGGGAATGAGGGCTTCCAATGCATGCTCGTTGCATACGCGCACACCGGGCAGGGGGCGGTTATCATGACCAACTCCGATATGGGCGGTGCGCTGAATACGGAGATACTTTTTGCCATCGCCCATGAATATGGGTGGGCGGATTACCAGCCGACGGAACGCACTCAGGTCAAGGTGGACCCGGGCATTTTCCGGGGCTACGTGGGCCGCTACCAACTTGCTCCGAATTTCATCTTGACGGTTACACAGGAAGGCGATCACCTCGTCACGCAAGCAACCGGCCAATCGAAAGTGGAGATATTTCCAGAGAGCGACCGCGATTATTTTCTGAAGGTCGTCGATGCGCAGATCACTTTCGTACCCGACAGCCAGGGCCGCGCAACCGAACTGATCCTGCACCAGGGCGGCCAGGATCATCATGCGAAGCGGGTGGAAGGCGAGGCGCCGCTGCCTAGAGAGCACAAGGAGGTTCCCATCAATCCGAAGTTGTTCGACGGGTATGTCGGAAGCTACGGGTTGACCCCGACGTTCATTCTCACGGTAACGCGCGAAGGCGACCATCTTTTCGTGCAGGCAACCGGGCAGCCTAAGTTCGAGGTGTTCCCCGAGAGCGATCGCGATTTCTTCTTTAAGGTTGTCAACGCCCAGATTACTTTTGTAACCGACGGCCAGGGCCGGGCGACGGAACTGACCCTGCACCAAAACGGCCTTAACCAACACGGAAAGCGGATCGAGTAGGAACTCTATTCGGCCGGGCCTTGCTGGAAGGGGTAAAAGCCAAAAATGGCGGTTGTTTCCACCCATCCCATTTCACTTGTCCGTGCAGTCGGCATCTTAAACATGTCGATCACCGACCTCGCGGTCCCCACGGCGTTCTAGGAAATAGCTCCACGATAGTCGCCAAGGGTTTAGGAACGCGTTCTCAGGCCAAAGCCTGCCGACTTGGTCTTACGGCCTAACCGTGCTTTTGGCTCGTCGCCAAACTCCAGGTCACAAGAACGGTAAGCCGACGATACGGCAAAGTGGAGGGGTTGTGATTCGCGGTCAAGCTGCCTTCGCTGAAACTCTGGGCACTGTGGCCTGACCCTGATCCAATATGAGTTGTGGGAAGGGGATTTCCCAACAGCTATGCAGGACGCACCCCTTTGGTGTCCGCAAAGGGCGTTTCCCAGGAGCAATCCGGCTTGGCTGGTGAGAAGGGCTGTGCTCCCTTGGGTCAGGGGGTCAGTCGATTCTTCAACTGCACAGATGCGGAACCGAATCGCATCGGAGGCAGACGTAAGAAACCGGAGAGCCAATGGCGGATAGCGACCTTGCGGTGGCAAATTCATGCGCCGCAGGAGGTGCTGGGAATGGGAGGCCGCGGACGTAGCTGCCATTGCCCGAGAGTGTCGTTACGGCTCACCGTGAACGAAGCTAGCTGAGATTGCTCACGATCTCCCTATAGGTCTTGTATCGGTCACAGTGTTGGCGAAACTCAGTGCGGTCGAGGACACGCGTTACATAGACCTCGGCGGTGGCGAAGTAGGCGATTTGGTGCGATTCACTCCCAAACTTTACCGCAACCTTCCGGAGGTCGATGCACTTGCCGTGGGACCCTTTGATTTCTTTGACCTTGGGAGGAGTGGCGTACGACACGTGCAGGGGTTTGGTGGCAACTCCCAGGACCGCCCAGACTTTGGTCTTGCGGCAACCGATGTCATAGAAGATGGGGACCATCATGCGGATGTCTCTCCCTAAGTCAGGATCCCTGCGGAGAGAGGCCAACCAAGTTCCGAGCAAAGCTCGGCTGGCGTTGGGGCCCGTGGGGTTTCCGAGGTCGGGGTCCTCCTCGGGAGTCATTCCTATCTCCGCGCACGACTGCAAGTAGGCGCCAAGGAAGAGAGCCTCCATCAGACGGAGTTCTGCACCGAGGGACAAGTTAACCGGCCCCGCGGCGCTTAGGCGGCGCATCTCTTCCAGTCCCTCAAAGCCAAATGCCTTCTCGACAACTTCTCGCACGAAGCGATAGGAGCGTGCGCGCCGGAAGTAGTAGGTAGCCAATGGTTCCAGGGTCAAACCGGGTGAGATATAGAGGTCGACCTCGGGAGTGAACCGAGGCGGGCTTGCGCCGGGCATAGGGAGCGGAAGTTGCTTGACGTGCGTCTCCCGGGTCAAAGCAAAGAGCGCCTTTACCAGACCGTCTAGTTCTTTCTGGTAGGACCTCTTAAACGCCAGATGCTTGCCCTCCGGCATACGGTCTGCGGCTACCAGCGCCTCGAGCGGGTAGGTTTGATAGTCGTACCAGCCGGAGGCCGGTGTCGGTCTAAGGTCGAGGTTCCCGGCCCGAATCCGCTTGATCATCTCATCGGTAAGATTGAATCCCTCCGGAATCCACCGGTCTCCATAAAGCTTCATGATGAGATCCGCCTCGTGCGCTCTTGAAGGTGGAAACAACGACATTTGCGTGGGGAAAATGGGAACGCGTGCCTCTTTCAGTGCCACGGCCAGCGCGCGCAGGTCATCCGATGCGAGCGGGTTGGTCAGTCTTTCCGTAAGACATAGGTTCGCGTCATAGGCGGTTAGCAGGTCATCATTCCGCGACAGTGCGGTTGCGAACGCCCGAGCCGTCGGCTCTCCGATTTGTGTCTGGAGCATGCGGTCACGGCGAAAGATCCGCGCGAGGTCTCCGCTCCAGGTATAGAACCCGAGTGGTTTAGAGCGGAGTTCGTCCGCGAGGAACTCTTGTTGGAGCTTCTCAGCTTCGTGAGCTACCTCGGTGGAGACCTGCAATAGCTGGCCACCAAGCCCTGCAGCCGCAGTCAATATGGCTGCAGCGGTGCGTTCACTGTCCCCAGCGAGAGCCTGAAGCAGCCTTACGAGCAACTCCTTCTTCGCCGGAAAGTCCGCCATCCCCGCGTCGGTGGCCAGTTCCACACAGGCGTAAAGGCCGTCGTCGAATTGCTTCGCCTTAAGAGCCAACGCTGCGGCTGGCGCGAACGTTGATGGATCAAGACCTAACTCCGCAAATGAGGGATACAAGGGTGTAACAAAATCATCCGGAACCTCCAGAGTCAGTACCTGATCGGAGAGGTCAAGGGTGATCTCATAGCGCCCAATTTCCCGTTTAGAGAATAGCCGCCGCAGAATCGCCAGTTGTCCCCTGGTATATAGGTTCACGGCGACCGTTCTGCATCCGGGTGTGAACTGGCGCACAGCGGGCGAGGGAGGGTTCGCGAGAAGCTTGAGAAAGTCAGAGTCGTAGATTCTTTGTTCGGTTTCGGCGTTCGCTGGAGCGGTCATGGCGAGGCTCCTCTTCGCTTGCGGCTGTCGGAACTTTCATTCCGGGATATGGCGTGGCTATCCATCAGTATACTCCCCATATTCTGGCGTTGGAACGTCCATGGTCAGCAGTTTCCTTGCTGGATGTGGCACCTCCTTACGAAGGGAACTTGATTCGGCGCCGGAAGCCTTGGAAGCGCGGTGCGGGGTGAAGCTCCTCAACGCCGGACGGAGCGCGGATTGAGCCTCGTAATGTACCAACGTATGCTTGAAGGTGCCGGTGTTCTTCGAGGTGCTAAAAATGCGCAGCGCATTGGGAATCAAAAGTCGGCTTCGCGTCAAGTGGGCGGCACTTGGTCGTATAACGGCCTAACCGTGCTTATGGCGATTCATCAAGCTACAGGCGGCTACAACTGCGGGTTCCCTTGCCCAAAAACCGGTGTTTCTGGGCACTCCCGCAGAGGGGCTGGCGCTCCAATCGTATCAAGAACTTATGGTGGGTTGGGGAGAAGGGTTTTTGGGCAAGGCCAAGAACAACCGCTAGGAACCCTTGTTGCCGTAGCTATAGTGTCTCCTCCTCAGTTGGGTTCCCCTTCCGCTTGAAGGCGTGACGCGCTCATTGTCAGGGAAGCTTGTCTGGCTGGTTCTCCAAAGCGCTCGACTTGTCGCGACCAACAGGGTGCATACTCGTGAGCACCGGAAGGCCACCATGACAATTCCGCTCTGTCTATAGATACCTGAAGTCTGAGAGGGCCAGATTGTGCTTAAACTAGCGCAAAGGAGGCCATTCCACGATGAAAAGAGACTTCTCCACTCGGGTTGTGGTTGCTGTGATCTTTCTGACTCTTAATCCTACGCTCTCTTCGGGAACGGTTCGGGACGCTCGCAAAGAGGAGGCCATTGAGGGCCAATTGGCGCGCATCTCTCCTCAGAGTGTTGAAGTCTTCAAGCAGGCCACAAAAGCGATGGATGAGGGATCAGTAGATCAATCGGCCCGGCTTTTCGAGAAAGTGCTAACCAAGGCCCCCGACTTTGATCCAGCAATGCGGCGTCTGGGCTTTTCCCTGATCAAGCTTGGACAGCGTGAGAAGGGGATGCAGCTTCTGGAACGCGCCTTGTCGTTACAACGCTCCAGCGAAAACCTCATTAGCCTGGCCTCGCAACTGGCATATCCCGATGGAGGGAAAGCCAGTCGTGCCGAGGAGGAGAGGGCTTTGCTTCTGCTGAATGAAGCGTGGCAGATAGATAATGATCAAGAAGCGTTGTTCATGCGAGCCCAATTGTCTTTGGATTTGAAAAATGAAGAGGTCTTTCGCGAGGCTACGCGCCAGTGTATGGACCTCTATCCCAAGGAAATGCCCACCCATTATTTCAATGCCATCCGGGCTGCCATGGATGAAGAATGGATTGAATCTGAAAACGAAATCAAACGGGCTGGAGAATTAGGATTGGATCCCAAGGTGGTCCGGAGCTTTCTGGAAAGTGGTGTGCACAGTCACGTCCAAATGTGGCGCTTTACTTTCTATGCGCTCTATTTTCTGGCCGCATGGGGGCTGGGACTTGTTTTGATATTCCTCCTGGGCAAAGCCATGTCGAAAATGACGTTGCATGCTCTAAAAGAGGGCGACCCCAATGAATTAAACAAACAACTGGGTGCTCATTTCAAAAAGGTCTACCGCATACTCATCAATTTTGCCGGAGTCTATTACTATATCTCTCTGCCCGTTTTGATTTTCCTCCTGGTGGGACTGGCGTGCTCTGTTTTTTATGCCTGCTTCCTGCTCGGCCGATTGCCCATCAAGTTGCTTGTAATGTTAGGGGTGATTACTGTTGCTACGATTTACCAGATGATCCGAACGCTCTTCATCCGGCCCACGCTCAAGGATCCGGGCCGGGCAATGAAGCAAGAAGAGGCCCCCGGCCTCTGGCAACTGGTTGGGCAGGTGGCGCAAAAGGTCGGGACGCGTTCAATTGATGAAATTCGTATTACTCCAGGCACCGATTTGGCTGTGTATGAAAAAGGATCGGGTCGCCAGCGGGCTCGAATCAGGCGAATCGGATCTTGATTCTCGGTGTCGGTGTGCTATATGGGTTCCGGCAAAATGCGTTTCGAGCGGTCATTGCCCATGAGTACGGCCATTTTTCCCACCGGGATACGGCGGGCGGCGATGCTGCGATGCGCGTCAATACCGATATGACGAACTTTGCAATCGCAATCCTTAAGCAGGGTCTGGCGGTTTGGTACAACATCGCGTTTCAGTTCTTAAGGCTCTACCATTTCCTTTTCCGCCGCATCAGCTACGGGGCTTCCCGGCTGCAAGAAGTGATGGCGGATATTGTAGCGGTCAAACTATACGGGGCGGCCGCCTTTGAGGCAGGGTTACGCCATGTTGTCTTTCGAGATACCGAATTCAGCCACACCGCCTCTCAGATTAATTCCAGCCGCGAGTTTCAAACTCCGGCCCATTTGCGGACGCTCTTTGAGCCGAGCAGCTCTTCGCCGTCACAGCAGCGGTTCATCGCAAGAGACGCCGAAAAGAACCTCAACTGCCCTACATCAGAGGATGACACCCATCCGGCCCCCTGCGATCGTTTCGCGTTGGCCCGAAGGATTCACGATTCCTTCCTGCCTGAGGAGGACGGGTTCGTGTGGGACCTCTTTGTGGACAAGGTCGGCCTTACCCAAGAGATGGTGCAATTACTATGCGCCCGACTCGGAATGGCACCAGCAGGTACTCAATGACACAAGAAGACGGGGAGAAGGTAAGGATCACATCTCTTAAATCACGATCTGTGCTTGGCCCGTAAGGAACACTGACAACCACATGGCCAACTGGAAAGTAGTTGCGTTGATCAACGGCGCTATCGAAGCCGTTACAGGCTCCGCTGCTCAAGACCGGCCGGGAGCCCACGAATGGTTGGTCTGGCAAGGCACAGCCGCCGACAAAGCTGAAGCCCTCCAAAGTGCAGAAAAAGCCGATTTCAGGGTCGACCTGGAGTGGATGCGCATTCGCTACGAGAGGGATCTTATCAAGTCGTAAGATCTCGCATTGCTTCTGGCGATGGCAGCCGCGCATGAGATTGATACCCCAGCAGTTCGTCTCATGCGGCGGGCCAAGGGCATCGAATTACGAAACCCCTTGCATCGACACTCTTCTAGGTCGCTCCATCATGGCTCCCGCGATGAATAACGCCAAGCCTAGCCCCTGCAAGATGATTTCCGGTTGTACACGGAGATGCACTTCTGGCGTGATAAAGGGCCGCATGTAAACCATGCCTTCCAGTGTTCCGGGAGCGGCAACTGTGGCCCCCCAGAAACCCAAGACCAAGTAGAGACTGGCAACATAGAGGAACCGTTTCAGGAACGGCCACGCCTTCAGGATGTCGTACAGCGGATAGAGAACTGCGGCGATGAGGATACCCCGCAAGATTTCTGCCGGCAGAAACCAATTCACTACGTGGGCCCACATTCCCTGATCTGCTTCCGTGCGCATGAAGACCGCAAAAATGGGATTTGGTCCCACGTAGTATGGCTTGGTGAGCAGCGGGTAAAACACCGCCCCTGCCAGGAAATAAGTGGTCACCTGTGCAGCTATAATTTTGGCAACGAAGCTCAGAAAGCGCTTTCTGTTCATGGGGAGACTCCGTCAAGGGCGAAGCATAGATACTTGGACAGTTGATATTATAGCGACCCTAGCCCTGGAGCACTCGGTAAAGGCATCAACCGGTTGCGGCATCACCACGATCATGGGTGGGCAAGATGGACCTGCGGTTTTGGAACTGCGGCTCAGCTACTGAAGAGGTTCAGAGGTTTCCCATAGAGGCGAGTAAGATCCCGGAGGCGACCACGAGCTACACGCCCTTCATCAAGTTTGCCATCGTGGTATCCAAACCGCTCGCGATGATTTGCAACGTGATGATGCCGACTTCTCGCTTGCCCCTTTCGATGTCCGAGATGTGTCCTCGGTTCATGTCCAAATAAGCCGCCATGTCGGTTTGCGTCCACCCCTTTCTCTTTCGCAAGGCTTGGATGCGCTTCCCAAACTTGACCAAGAGGGCGTGGTTGCCAGTGGACATGCACCTAATAGTGGGCGTATCATCCGGGCCGTGTGTCTGCGGTCAACCGTTGTGAAAGGGCCAACGACACTACTGGCCAAGCTAGTTGGCCGCCGGATCGGGTTAACTGAATCCGTCCCGATCAACGAGGTTCGAGGAAATAGATCCTGCCTTGTCGCCAAGGCGTGTTTAGTAATCGTCATGAGTCCCGCCACGCCGGGCACTTTGACGAGTAACGGCCTTCTGTGACAATGACCGTTTCGTCCCCCCACTGGGCCTGAGAGTGCACGCGAGGGCGGATCGCTTGCCGGGAATAGAACAAGAATCTACTATTTAATGACAAGGAGTGGCTTGGCGCGCTGTCTCAGTAGGGGGTTCACACCAGACCAGTTCGCCACGCTGAGACCAGACCCTGCCGGCAGTAGGCCGCATCCGGAATCCGCAAATCGTTGTCGCCTATGGGAGAGAGGGTCATCGTGCTAATGAAATCATGGAAACTGCTTGTCGTCGGGCTTGCGGTGTGGCTGGCGAGTTGGACCAGCCCCTCCGCGTCGCAGAGGGCGCAAGCGGATGGCAGGAATATCCGGATCGAGTTCAACGAAATGCTGCACAGTCGCGTGGTGGCCAAGTTCGAGGGCAGCGAAATCGCGATCGGCGACTTCGCTCCTTCGGAGTCCCTCACGGTCGCGGGAAAGGAAATCCGTGATTTCGCTTTGCACGACGTGAAACGCGAAACCGTCCGGGATGCGACGGGTGCCGGGCAGCGTGCCACACTGGTCGGGGCCGCACCGTTCCTGAAGAAGATCGTTGCCGTGACGACCTATGACGACTTTCCGCAGATGGCCGTTTTCGAAGTGCAGTACACAAACACCGGACACGCCAGTCTTTCCGTAGATGGCTGGACGAATCAGAGCTACTCCATCTCAGCCAGTCAGGGCAGCAGCGAGCCGGCGTTCTGGTCGTACCAGAGTGGTTCGTACGAGAGGCGGCCGGACTGGGTGCTGCCGTTGAAGACGGGTTTCGATCAGGAAAACTATCTAGGTATGAACGACACCGATTACGGAGGGGGAACGCCGGTCGTGGATGTGTGGCGGAGAGACGTGGGTATCGCCGTGGGTCACCTGGAGCTGAGCCCCAAACTGGTCTCCCTTCCCGTCGCCATGCCGGACCAGGAGCACGCCACGGTGGCCGTGCATTTCAAATTGAATAGAGAACTGAAACCGGGAGAAACGATCAGGACGTTTCGGACTTTCGTCGCCGTTCATCAGGGTGACTACTTCCGAAGCCTGGCGGAGTATCGGCGGGCGATGGTCAAACAAGACGTGGTGTTCAAGCCGGCGCCGGATGACGCCTTCGGTCCCATCTGGTGCGCCTGGGGTTTCGGCAGGGACTTCACAGCAGCGCAGGTTTACAACGCCTTACCAATGGTGAAAAAGCTGGGTTTGCGGTGGGTCACCCTGGATGACGGATGGCAGACCGCCGAGGGGGATTGGTTCCTGAACCCGGAGAAATTTCCCGGTGGCGACCGTGACATCAAAGCGATGGTGGACCGGATTCACGACGAAGGTTTCAAAGCTCAGCTCTGGTGGGCGCCTTTGTCGGTCGATCCGGACACGCAACTGATCAAGGAGCACCCGGACTATCTGCTGCTCAATGCGGACGGATCGAAGCAGAAGATTTCCTATTGGAACGCGTGGTATCTCTGTCCCGCCGTTCCCGGGGTGGTGGAGTACCACAAGGCCATCGTCACCAAGGCCATGCGGGATTGGGGGTTTGACGGCTTGAAGCTCGATGGACAATTCATGAATGGTGTGCCTCCCTGTTACAACCCCACCCACCATCACGCGACGCCCGAGGAGGCGGTGGAGGCGCTGCCCCGATTCTTCAAGGCGATTTACGATACGGCACTCAGCATCAAGCCCAACGCGCTAGTTGAGTTCTGCCCGTGCGGGACCGCGTACTCGTTCTTCACTATGCCCTTCATGAACATGTCAGTGGCCTCCGACCCCAAGAGTTCCTGGCAGGTCCGTCTGAAGGGAAAAACCCTCAAGGCCTTGATGGGCGATTCCATCGCCTACTTCGGAGACCACGTGGACATGAGCGATGGCGGTGACGACTTCGCCTCGACGATTGGAGTGGGCGGCGTGGTGGGGACCAATTTCACTTGGCCGGTGGGTTCGGCGCGGCGGCCCAGGCGAGATTTGACCCCTGAGAAGGAAAAGATCTGGGACAAATGGATCAAAATCTATAAGGCCGAAATGCTTCCCAAGGGCGAATACCTGGGAACGCTGTATGACATCGGCTTTGATCGACCGGAAGCCCACGCCATCCGCAAGAACGGGAACATGTACTACGCCTTTTACGCTTCCCAGTGGAGCGGCACGCTGGAATTGCGAGGTTTGGAGAAGCGCGCTTATCGCCTGACGAACTACGAGACCGGAGAGGCGTTGGGAACGGTTCGCGGTCCCGTGGCGACATGGCCTGCCCAATTTGAGAAACACCTTCTGCTGGAGGCAAAGGCCGAGTAAGGCGAATCCGACGTAAACTTATTTCGTATTTGTTGCCGCTGCCCGCCGCTATCAGGACGAACTGCCTACCGCCTTTTGTCTCGACGCAGGTATTTGGGGTGGCCATGCCGCTCGCTGAAGGTTGTAATAGATCTTCCCTTGTGATTAGGGAGATAGTAAACGCTGGCCCTCGCAGACTACCCAAATTCGACATTACACTCTTGCCGTGTCTCCAAACTGCAAGCCTTGCGAAGCCTGTGCGTGTTCTAAGGGCGCACAGTTCATAGTGCTTCCTATGGGTGCGCCCCTAAACTTTCGTCCTGATGCAGGCTTCCTTGGCCTCACGATCCTGCCGAGTTGAGCCTGAATACGGGGCCCCGTCCCCAGTCGGGGCCCTCTCGCCAGGGGTGTTGCGTATCCGAAGAATGCTGCAAAGGAATTTCTGTCGGTGTTAACGAAGATCGGAGCGAGGTTTCGTGCAGAGCAAGTGTGACGCGGGCCCCTGTCTGTAAAGTCGGCGGTTCTTCCAAAGACCCCTACATTCGAATCCATAGACATTGTCCCTCGCCACTATTCCATCCGATTGTGAAATCAATGACATGAAAGCCCGGATGAGAATACGATCTGCTATAACTTTGCCACTATGCTCGACCTTTTCCGGATCTGGTTTGGAGCCGCCCTTCGCTTTTTTCGTACGCGCCAAAACCTAATGTTGGAGAACCTCGCTCTTCGCCAGCAACTCGTCGTCCTGAAACGCAGGCATCCTAAACCAAGACTGGGTCTGCTCGACAAGCTGTTTTGGGTTGCCCTTCGCCAACTCTGGTCCGACTGGAAAAAGAGCCTCTATCTGGTCGCTCCTGACACTGTGCCCCGTTGGCACCGCGCTGGATTCCGCCTGTATTGGGCCATGCTCTGCAAAGTGCGCAGGCGAGCTGGCGGCAAGAAGATTCCGAGAGAAGTTCGGGATTTGATTTTCCAGATGGTGGCGGAGAACGCAACCTGGGGTGCTCCACGCATTCATGGCGAACTCCGCATGCTGGGCTTTGAGGTTTCCGAACGAACCATCTCCCGCTGGATGCGACGCGCACCCAGAAATCCTGAACCCGCCCAGCGTTGGCGGGCCTTTCTTCATAATCATCGCGAAGCCATCGCGGCCATGGACTTCTTCACCGTTCCCACCCTCACCTTCAACCTACTCTACTGCTTTTTTGTCATCCGCCACGACCGTCGGCGCATCGTCCACTTCAATATCACCCGGCATCCCACGAGTAGTTGGATCGTTCAGCAGTTACGAGAGGCCTTCCCTTATCAGTCCGCTCCCAGATTCCTCCTCTTTGATCACGACCAGAAGTACGGGCTGGAAGTTCCCGCTGCCATTCGATCCATGCACATGGAGTGCGTGCAAACCTCGATCCACAGCCCTTGGCAAAACGGCGTTGCCGAGCGCTGGGTGGGAAGCTGTCGGCGTGATCTACTCGACCACGTCATCGCTCTGAATGAAGCCCATCTGAAGCGACTTCTTTGCGATTACCTTCGCTATTACCACGACGATCGCACCCACCTCGGATTGGGCAAGGAGACGCCGGGCGGCAGAATTCGTTCAGCATCCTGGGGTCGTGTTGTTTCTCAGGCGCGACTCGGCGGCCTGCACCACCGATACGACCGTGCGGCGTGAACGGCATCAGGAAATGATCTCGGGACTCTTGCGCTGCTCAGGGGAGAAGTGTCACGCGTTCCCAGGGAATCGCGAGGACGACACTGGCAGGAAATATTTCACCGCCAGAACCAACCCTCATTCAAGCCGCTAAATCTCGCCGCCTTTGCGCCTTCTATTATGCAGATTGGAATGTGGCGAGACACAGGTGCGCACGTAGCCGTGAAGCACCGAGTTCGCGTCCAGGTACAATCCCGTAATCGCCCCCGCCGGGTTTAGGCATGCGGGATAGTTGAGCCCTGTGCCTTGGCCGACACCTGTGCCCGCGCCCGGAGCGTCGAACGTAGTGATGGTGCCGCCAGGAGCGCGCACGAAGCCGTGATACACATTGTCCGCGTCCTGGTAGTCTCCCACGATCTCCCCCGCGAGGTTGATGCCGAGGCCCCAGGTGCCCTGGTCGGGTTCTGTGCCGGCCCCCGGAGCGTCGAAATTGATGAGTCGGCCGCCAAGAGCGCGCAGGAAGCCGTGATTCACAGAGTTCGCGTCCGTGTAGGCCCCCGTGACCACCCCCGCCGGGTTCATGCTGAGGGCTCCAGTTCCCAGGTAAACGCATGATGTACACGCGCCTGGATCGACGAACGTCGTGAACTTGCCGTCACCAGCGCGCAGGAAGCCGTGCACCACACTGTTGCTGTCAAAGTAGAATCCCGTGATCGCCCCAACCAAGTTGATGTCGGTGGGCATAGTGCCCACCGCGCCCGGAGCGTCGAAGGTGATGACCGTGGCCTTGTGATCGTCAGCAGCCGCAGAAAGAACCAGCCCTAACACGCAGAGGGCCAAGCAAAGCACCGCCCGCGCCACCGGCCTTGTTAGCTTTGGAAAACCTGCCGTCAAATCCAACTTGTAGCCTTTTCGCGTTCTCATGTTTTCTCCCCTTCCAGCCGTGCCGACGCCGATGCCACGCGCAATGGCCGGGTCGGCTACTGTCGTCCCTGCTGATTTCGTCAAGCCTACGAGCCGCAGACCTAAGATCGGAGCCTGCGCTACCACGATCGTGGCGCAGCAAGCCGAGCGGGTCAATGAAACGGACATGAAATGTCCATGAAACAGCGCTGACCGGAACGGGGGAGCGGCCAATGTGTCCCAGGCCCAACAAAGCCTCTTGACAAGAGGGTCATTCCTGCCGGCCGTGGTCAGTGCTAGACTGCTTTCGGAGACGGTGTACGACTGTGCAAGAAACCGAACCTCATCACTCCCTGATCCGCTTCGGCGACTACGAACTGGACACTCGTACCGGGAGGTTGCGCCACGGTAAGGCGACGCTTGAGCTCCACAGTCAGCCGCTCCGCCTCCTCCTTTTGCTTTTGGAAAACGCCGGCGAACTGGTGACTCGAGAGGAGCTTCGCACCGCGCTATGGCCCGATCATACGTTTGTGGATTTCGAAGACAGCCTCAACCATGCCGTTCGAAGACTGCGCGAGGCATTGGGCGACTCGGCTGAGACCCCACGCTTCATTGAGACGCTGCCGCGGCGCGGGTATCGGTTCATTTATCCCGTTGACAGCGCTCTAACGGCTGGTTTATCCCGCCAAGCTGGCACTGGCGGCGGACAACCGCATCTGCTTCGCCGGTTGGGCATCGCGCTGGGGGGCGGGGTGGTTCTTGTGGCAGCACTAGCGGCGATGCTCAACGTTGCGGGGATGCGCGACCGGTTGATCACGTTCGTAGGGACACGCCAAAGCCTGTCCCCACCGAAGATCTCATCCCTCGCCGTACTGCCGCTCGAAAACCTTTCCCACGATCCCGAGCAGGAATACTTCGCCGACGGCATGACGGAAGCGCTGATCACTAACCTCGGCAAGATCAGCGCCCTGCGGGTGATCTCGCGGACGTCAGTGATGCAGTACAAGCGAACGAAGAAGGCGCTGCCGGAGATAGCGCGGGAGTTGAACGTGGATGGGATCGTTGAAGGTACGGTGGCGCGCGCCGGCAGCCGTGTGCGCATCACGGCCAACTTGGTCTACGCGCCGACCGACAGCCACCTGTGGGCGGAGAGTTACGAGAGCGATTTGCGCGACATCCTGGTTGTGCAAGACCAGGTCGCGCAGGCGATTGCGAACGAGATCAGGATCAAGCTGACGCCTCAGGAGCAGGCTCGACTCGCCGGCGCGCGCGCGGCCAGCCCTGAAGCCCATGAGGCCTATCTCAAGGGCCGCTACTACTG
Organism: uncultured Acidobacteriota bacterium; assembly: GCA_963722555.1. GTDB lineage: Bacteria > Acidobacteriota > Terriglobia > UBA7540 > UBA7540 > Bog-366. The sequence continues at coordinate 973,504 of CAVRNQ010000007.1, read as the reverse complement.
GAACTTACGGACGGAGGAAAGCCGGAAAAAGAGCCTCGAGTATTTCGAACAGGCGATTGAAAGGGACCCCGGCTATGCGCTGGCCTACGCCGGCTTGGCCGACTCCTATATTGTACTGGGAGAGGCGTACTTGATGGCTGCCGAGGAAGCATTCCCTCGCGCCAAGGCAACAGCGCTCAGGGCCTTGGAGCTCGACGAAACACTAGGCGAACCCCACGCCTCACTGGGCGCTGTCAAAGTGGACTATGACTGGGACTGGGCGGGCGCGGAGAAGGAATACAAACGTGCGATTGAGCTCAGTCCCGGCTATGCGACTGCTCATCAATGGTACGCCGAGTATCTATCGCACATGGGGCGGCACGATGAGGCCATCGCAGAGATAGAGCGGGCCCAGGAGTTGGATCCCCTCTCGCTAATTATCGGCGCGGTTGGGGGGGAGGTGCTTCTTAACGCCGGTCGGTCCGACGAGGCCATTGCCCAATGTCGAAAGACCCTTGAGCTGAATGCAGGATTTTGGGTTGGACACCGCTGCCTCGGCCAGGCATATGAACAGGAGAAGTTATACGAGCAGTCTATTGCAGAGTACGCGAAGCTCAGCGGTCCTGGAGTAAACAACCCAGCCAGATCGCCAGGTCTCGCGCGCGTTTATTTGGCTGTGGGGAAAAGGGCCGAAGCGCTGAAGATTATTTCGAACTTGAGAGAGCTCTCGAAGCAAAGGTACGTGCCGTCTTACCTGGCAATGGCCGAGATCTCCATAGCTCTAGGCGACTTCGATCGGGCAATCGCGTGGCTGGAAAAGGCCTACAGGGCGCGCTATTACGGCCTTGCTCTTTCCCTGAAGGTGGCCCGCGAATTCGATCTGCTGCGCTCCGACCCGCGCTTCCAAGACCTCCTGCGCCGCATGAACTTCCCACCGTAAGGTCGCTATCGGCCTTTGGCTCCCCCTTTTCTTGCGTGCGCCACCGATGCGATTCCGCTGGCTGGCGCAGACGCCAAGAGGCAGCCGTCTCCGCCAGCCCGCCCGAAGGATTTTGCGGGCAGTCGCCGCGCCTTGCCAGGTGCAGGGCTGTGCCCTGCGACAGCGGACGGAAATGACCCTCCCCCGAGGAGCACCACGCCCATAATGTCTTCCGATGACGCCCAGGTTGCTTCGTCAGCCTTCAGGATACCGCCGCTTCAGTTCGCCCAGCACTGGTTGCAGCAGGACGTAATCGGCCAAGCAAGCCATGAGAGCGGCTTCGGCAAGCCGCTCGCTTCCCCCTGCGACTTCGCCCGTCAACTCGACCTTAACGTAATCGCCTGCCTCGTAGGTTGCTATCACATTCTCACATTCTGGGTTTTGCAGTGCGTTAGCCCCGCAGCACAGCCAGAAATCATGGCCAAACTATGGCTAAAGAGACATCAAAATGCCTCGCAATCCCTCACGTTACGAGCAGTGGGGGACACAGCCAATTGGCTTTCGAATCAAAGATTTATGGATTATTTCGGAAAAATTTGAAGTCACGAAAAGGGACTCATAATCCGTTGGTCCCAGGTTCGAGTCCTGGTGGGCCCACCAAGCCATTTCAATCCGCCTATTTCTTGAGAGTAACGACGGCCACCGCCAATCCATTGAGTGGCATGCCATCAGCCGTCAAGCTGGTCGTGGCCAAGGTGGATGAACTGATGGCGCTATGTGACCGGTTGGAAGCGCAGCTCACCACCGCCCAAAGCGCAAGCCGCCGCCTGCTCGAATCCGTCCTCCACCAGGCCCTCAACGATAATTCTCAGGTCGCTTGAGAAACGGACCTTGCGAGTCAATTCGCATGGATCAAGCCTCATGCCTTCCGACAAGGGGCGGGCGTGAACGAGTATTCCGGCAAAATCAGGACCGCGTCTCGCTTGTGTCAGAATGAGTCACTACCCTAACCCGGCCCTAACTTCCCATCCTGATGTGGAAGGTGTCTTGCGGCGTGGCATCCATTGCCCTTGACCCCGAAAGGGCAGATTACGCGTGCCAGGCATGCCTGGCTCACGTCAAGGCCGGTTGACGAGAGGGGGCTGATGAGCCTGGGTGAAAACCCTGGGACGCGGTGGTTTTCGTAGAGGCGGGCTTCAGCCCGGCATCATCACACCTTCAACAACCTAGGCCCGCCTAAAGGCGGCCTCTACGTTTGCTGGCCGGGTTTTCACACAGACTCTGAAGCCCCGCCCTTCAGGCAACCCCCCAGGAGCGTCCCAGCGTGGTGAGAAATTCGAGCTAATCCGCAGGTTCTTCGCTCCGGCTTCGCTTCTTCTGAATGCCGCGCGAGTCCCCCAGTCGGGATCTCACTGTGTACCGCCCAACTCCAAGATCGTCACGGAATGCGCCGGAAATCGGTAGGAGAAAGGAAGGCGTTCGACGCGGACCGCCTTCTCCCGGATGTTGACGTTTTCAGTACTGCCGAACGGGTTTGCTGCGACCTTGTCTTTGCCATTCAGCTCGAAGACGCGCAGCGGGTTGCCGGAAGCGACTTTCCAGCCACCCACCCGAATTGACGCGCCCAAATCCTGGTCTTCGCTGCGATTGATGACGGCGAGGTAGAGTGTGCGCCCATCCGCGCTGAGCGTCGCCAAGCTATCCAGCGTGGGGAGGTGAGGATTAAACGTTGCCATCGGACTCGCAGTGGACGTGGCCAAAACAGAGCTTCCCGTGTGCTGCCGATAAAGCAGACAAGCGAAATACTCCGGGGTTAACTTCACGGAAGTCTGACTCACTTCCACGATGCCTTGAACATTGATCAAGGATTCGATTTCGCCGATGAGCACTTGCTGCGATCTTCTCATCAAGGCATGGAAAATGCCCGCTAAGTACAGGGCGTTCGCGAGGCGGAAATCCTCATCGACCCTTTCCGTCAGCCACCAGGCTTGGTATTCCGTAACCGCGATCAGCGGGCGATCCGGGGGGAGCCGGTCGCCGAGAGTGGTGATGATCTCGCCCAGGTCACGATCAAAATCCAGCGGCTCCGCTACGACATGCCTGTAGAAATGATCAAGGTCCATGATCTTGGTGTCAAAATTATCTCGTTTCCCGCCCTCGCCGGTATAGATGGACGCGGCCAGGAGGTCAACGGGGATGAGTCCGAGCATGTCGCGATTCCATTGCAGCGGGCCCGGCGGCGCCCCTACCGCCATGACGCGGACAGAGGGGTCCGCCTTCTGGATGGCGCCTTTGTATTGTTGAAATCTCTGGACGTAATCTTCAATCTTGTTGGCCCCGATATACTCACCGGAGCAGAGCTCCTGGGATTCGTTTCCCACCGCCCAGAGCTTGATTCCATAAGGGGCGGGGTGCCCGTTATCGCCTCGCAGGTGGCCGAGAGGAGTGCCGGTCGAACCATTCGTGTACTCCACCCAATCGCCAGCTTCCTGGGGCGTGCCCGAGAGGTAATTCGCCGTCATGTGGACTTCCGACCCGAGCTGCTGAGCGAAATCCATGAACTCGTCGATTCCAAAGTCGTTCGGTTCCCACTCGTTCCATTTGGGGGACCAACGCTCAGGCCGCCGGTCGCGCGGCCCAATGCCGTCCTTCCAGTGGTACGTGTCCGCGAAGCACCCTCCCGGGTAGCGGATCAAGGGAACAGCGAGAGGCTTCAGCGCGTCGATGACGTCGCGGCGCATTCCGTGGTAATTGCCCGCCGGCATCAGCGAGGCTGAGTCAATCCACAAGGTCCCATTCCCCTGGACGCCGATACGAACGCGCCCGCTGTCGGTGTCTTCCGGCGCGGCAAATTCCGCCGTATACTTTTCCCAGCCCTCGGAGACTTGCGGATAGTCCTGGCGCGCGTACGGCGGCCCGCCCAGGTTCTCGAATTCGACCCAGGCGCTCCCGTTCCCTCGGCGCTTCAGGTAAACGTAAAACGTGTAAGTATGACCCTTCGTGAAATGCAGGCCGATCTGGTAGATACTCGCGTGCTGGGAGCCATCTCCGTAAACTTCGATCGCTTGGGCGGCCCCGCCGCCATAGTATTCCTGGTGGTCGATCCAGTAGCGGTCGTTCTTGCCCTGTCCGCCGTTGAGCTCCCAATAGTGGTTGGTGATAAGCTCCTCCGGGACCCAGGCGTTCGCGACCCCGTCGGCGTCGAGATCACCTTCTTCGAACTTGCGATCGCGCAGCATCTCCGCCCAAAGCCCGCCCGTGTGCAGGCCGTGCGCATCGCCCTGGTTTTGTTCTCCCCCGCTGATGGTCCCGTGCTCGTATTCAATGTTCTGGCCAAAGACGTAAGGCGAAACTTTGCCGGTGGTTTTGGCGGCATCAACGTCAATGCTGGCCACATCCCGCGAAGCCGCCTTCGCGGCGCCCGCCTGGGCTCTCACTGTGGAAATGCCGAGACAAATCGCCAGCAGGGTCAAAAGAATCCATGAACAGGCAGTGTCAATGCGTTGAATCATTGCAGGTCTCCCTTCGGGCTGGAATCCTACACGCATACTGAGGTGTGAGCGCAAGCATCCTCCTCGGACGCCCGGTTCTTCTCTTCCCGCGCCTCGCTGGAATGCGCGGGAGCGTCATCTCGTCATCCTCGATACTACCTCGCACTCCGGGTACAGGTCCTTCACGGAATTGTACAAGGCCACACACAACTTGTAAGCTCGCGGGTGGCGCATACGTCCTGACGGTTTTTGTCGGGATGTGTGCGACCCAGGCCCCCCTCACCCCCGGCGCTCGGGGCCCCCTCCCTCCTACGTCGGGCTCTCCCGCGAGGGGAGAGAGCCGCCGAAGTCATAAACTGTGGAGCCTGCCCCGTCCCGCGAAGATTGTGGGTGGAGCCTGGTTTGTCGGAGGCTTCATCCACAATGGCATCATGACGCGCGGATTTCGAAGGACGCCCTCCATGATAGATTTCAGTGAAGGTTAAGGTCAGCGGAACGTTCCCGAGTTCCACGGGCAGCCGCGTGCCTTGGTTGAATCCGAAATTGTGTTTTTCCGTCCGCCAGAGGGCGCCTCACTTGAGTGCGAATAGGGTTTAAACCTGCGGCCCCTCGAATTCGCAGACCGTAGATCATGGGGTCGAATTCCGGCGGCATAACGCCAGCCGTGCCACGGCTACCCGCGTGACCAGCCTGGGACGATTCATTTGATCTCAGTTACCGTGTAGATATCAGGCTGTTGCAAGGCGAAGTTGAAGATGTCAGCGGGTGTGATGCTTTGGAGCGTTTTTCTGCCGAAGGTCAGGCCGAGGCTGACATAGGCCGCGGCCACAAGGTAAGAGCAGATCGGATGGCCCTCGAGGCCCCACGACAGGCGGTCAGTAAAGAACGTGGTGTGGCAGACGGCGTCGGCGGCCTGCAGCCCGATGTCCCACCAACCGTATCCGTCGGCCGAGAACTTGCAGGGGTTGAGGACGACGGTTTCGCGCTGGCTGGGAGTGAGGCTCAGGTCCGAGAGGATGTAGGCTTTTTCGCTGTCCTGAATTGATAAGCTGAGCGGGCGGGTCTTGACACGCCACAAAGCCTCGATGACCAGGGGGCCGGGCGTCGGGGCAAGGACCATCCCCACATGGCTGACGGTATTGCCGGTGGCCGCAAGAATGCCCCGTGCGAAGAACCCGGTGCCCCGAATGGCGAGTATGTCTCCTGCCTGGAGGCTTGCAGGAAGTTGGCCTGACACTTGGTCGCTCCTCCCAAGCCCGGGTACTGTAGTTCGCGGCGTCCCCGCGCGTCAAGCACAGCCGCATCTGCGGCCCGACCAGCAAGCTTCTGAAAAAGCCTTCCGCCGATGTCGTCCTGAGCCCTTCGCTGTCATTCTGAGCCCTTCACTGTCATCCTGAGCGAAGCGAAGGATCTCCGCAGTTTGCCTGGGTGAGTGAAAAGGACAAACTGCGGGGGTTCTTCGCTCGCTGCGCTCGCTCAGAATCACAACGTGAGCGCGATCCTGTCATTCTGAGCGAAGCGAAGGGCGCAGCATGGCAGATGGCCTTTTTCAGCAGCCGACTACGGTTGGCCGGGATAATCGGTGTGAATCTTGAGTTTCTTGCCGGGGATCACCGTGATGCGTTCCTGGTAGAACGTGTGCCCACTGGAATTGCGCAGCTCGATGGTGTGGGCCCCGGCGCGGAGAGGGAATTTCTTGAGTTGGCCGGTGCGGCCCGCCAACCCGCCATCGACGTAGATCGAGTCACCCTTATGCTTCGTGACGATCTGGACTTTTCCCACGGGCGGCCCGGGGTAATACACCTGTCCAGCCCAGGGGCCATACCACCGACCCGGTCCGTAGAACCCTCCGAGGTAGCCGGGGGATCCGAGAAAGATCCCGCGCGCGGACGCAACCGGCGCCCAAGTCACGAGCGCCAGAAACGCAACTGCTGAGCATTTCCAAAAACGCGACATGGCACAGACCCTCCCCTCCCGGCCTCGGGTACCGAACTGCGCCTGGCCGGTCCTATTAATTAGATGCAGGACGAGAGAAGCGCGCTGCTCGCGCCTGGCGCTGACCTTCAGAGGCCGTCTCAAAACTCGGGATAGGGAAGGAGGCGCGCTGCGGGGGCATTGTCCATGACGCGCTTTCAGCATATAATCGCTTTTGGCTCCGCTGGTGTATACGAGGCCTGCTCGCTGTCCTTCCTCATATGTATCTGGTTTACAGCATGCTGTTCACTCTGGGTGCAATATTAAGTGCGCCCTTCTATTTGTGGCGAAAAGGCAGGGGTCTGCGGCCCGGCCACTGGCGTGAGCGCTTCGGGCGCATCCCGTTTCAAGAAACCCATCCCGGGGCAATCTGGATTCACGCCGTCTCCGTGGGCGAAACGCTGGCCGTGGTGGGCCTGGTGAAGGAGGTCGAGCGTGCGTTTCCAGGGCGTAAAATCTTTCTGAGTCACGTCACACCGGCGGGGCGCGCCGCGAGCGAGGCGCAAATACCCGCGATCGCTGGCCGCTTCTACCTTCCCTTGGATTGGCGCTGGGCGGTGCGCCGGGTACTAGCACGCCTGCAACCGGCGCTGCTGATCGTGGTTGAGACTGAGTTGTGGCCGAATCTCCTGCGCGCCACGCAGCAGTCGGGGGCACGTGTGGTGGTGGTGAACGCGCGGCTGTCGCGGCGGTCGCTGCGCGGGTACAAACTCGCGCGGCCGTTCATGCGTCGCGTGTTGGCCGATGTGGACGTGATCTGCGCGCAAACGGAAGCCGACGCCGACCGCTTCCGGCAGCTTGGCGCGAGGCCCGAGCGGGTCAGGATGGTCGGCAACCTCAAGTTTGACGCCCAGCCACCGCACCTCGGCGAGTTCGCGCGCGCGCTGAAGATGGCGCTGCGCCGTGCCCAGCGTGGCCCGGTACTGGTGGCCGCAAGCACCATGCCCGGCGAGGAACCACTCGTCCTGGAGGCTTGGGAACTGATCCGGACGCGTTACCCCCAGGCGCTGTTGATCCTCGCGCCGCGCCATCCCGCGCGCTTTGAAGAGGTCGCACAGTATCTGGGGCGAGCGGGCTGCGGTTTTATTCGTCGCACCACGATGTCGGCCGCCGAGCCGGAGTTGGGGACGCAACTCGCTTCCGCGGCCATCCTCCTTTTGGACACGATTGGGGAATTGGCGGGAATCTTCGAAGTGGCTGACCTGGTTTTTATCGGCGGCAGCCTGGTTCCCACGGGGGGGCACAATTTGGTCGAACCCGCTTACTGGTCGAAGGTCATTGCCTTCGGGCCTCACATGGAAAACTTCCGCGCCATCGCGAAGCTGTTTCTGGACGCCGGGGCGGCGATTCAAATCCGCAACCCGGAGGAATTGGCGCACGCCGCCTGGCTCCTGGAAAACTCTGAGGCGCGCCGCCGCCTGGGCGCGAGCGCGCGGCAGGTGTTGGAGCAGAATACCGGCGCCACCGCGCGCACGCTCGAGTGCCTGCGCGAATTTCTCGGCCGCGAAGCGCCGGCGCGACCGCCTCTCTCACGCGAGGCCAAGTGAATCCCCTTTGGCTGCCGCTCTCGGCGGGATTTCGGTTGGGTGTTCAACTCCGCCACGCTGCCTACAAGCGCGGCTGGTTCAAAACCCGCCGCCTGTCGCGGCCTGTGATCAGCGTGGGCAACCTGACGGCGGGCGGAACCGGCAAGACGCCGCTCGTCGCGCTGGTCGCGAAAACCCTTCTGCGGCACGGATGGAGGCCGAGCATCCTGACGCGGGGCTACGCCCGCCGCAGCCAGGCTGACCTCCTCGTCGTCCCCCCCGCACCGGCTCGCCACGCGGAGGCGCGGGAAGTGGGCGACGAGCCCGCCCTGCTGGCTGGCGCGCTCCCGGAAGTTCCCCTCATCGTCTGCGCCGACCGCTTTCGCGGGGGGAGCGAGGCGGAGAAGCGCTTCGCGGTTGACGTGCACATTCTCGACGACGGGTTCCAACACCTGGCCCTGGCGCGCGACCTCGACCTGGTGGTGTTGGACGCGACGCAACCACTTTCCGACCGGCGCCTCTTGCCTGCCGGCCGCCAGCGCGAACCCCTCTCCGCCCTCAAGCGCGCGCAAATGGTGGTGATCACGCGGGTCGATTCCGGTGATCCGAAACCGCTCGAGGAGATGATTTCGAGAATCCAACCCGCAACCAAGAGCTTTCGCAGCTCGACTGAACTCCTGGCCCTGGTGGACGTGGCAAGCGGCAAGGCTCTTGCCGGCGAGGAAATTCGCCACCAGCGCGTGGCGGCGTTCTGCGGAATCGGCAACCCCCGTGCGTTCTTTGCGGACGTCCAGCGCTGGGGCTTCAACTTGGTCGCCGAAGATGCATTTTCCGACCATCACGTATACACTGAGCAGGAGCTTCACCGCCTGGTCGCGAGCGCTCGGAAGAACGGTGCGGCCGCCTTGCTGACGACCGAGAAGGACGCGGTGAAAATCCCCCGGGATTGGAGGCCGGGGCTGCCCATTGTGGCCTGTGTCATCGCGGCGCAAATCCTCGCGGCCGAAGAGTTCGAAAAAGCCCTGCTGGCGTTTCTTGCAAGGCCGGAAATTGCGGAATGATGACGAGTCCCTTTCGCGGCGCGGACTGGCAGCGCATTATGGTTCGAGCCACCAACTGGGTGGGCGACGCGGTCATGTCGTTGCCGGCGCTGGAAGCTGTGCGCGCCCGCTTCCCGCGCGCCGAAATTGTCCTGGTCTCGAAACCCTGGGTCAGCGAGATCTATTGGCATCATCCCGCGGTGAATCGCCAAATCATCTATAAACCGAATAGTGAACACCGCGGGCCCCGAGGCTTTTGGAGGCTGGTCAAGGAACTGCAGGCAGAGCGCTTTGACGCCGCCCTCCTTTTCCAGAACGCTTTTCATGCCGCCTGGATGGCTCGCCTGGCGCGCATCCCTTCGCGCATCGGTTACGCCGGGGATGGTCGCAGCTTCCTGCTCGACGAGGACATCGAGCCCCCCTCGCCCAGCGCTTGCGGGCACCAGGTCTATTACTACCTGCAGCTCCTGTTTCGCGCCGGTGTGATTGACAAGCCCCGGCCGATCACAGAAATCCGGCTTCGCCTCACCGAAGCAGAGAAGCAATGGGCGGCGAAAAAGCTGGATGGGCTCGGCTTGAGTGGGCCGCGGTTCCTGATCGGACTCACGCCCGGCGCTTCCTTCGGGCCGGCCAAGCGTTGGATGCCGGAGCGTTTCGCGGCGCTGGCCGATCGCCTGATTGGTGCGCTGAACGCCGATGTGCTAATCTTCGGCTCCCCTGCGGAGCGACCCTTGGCGGAGGAGATCGCCCAGGCCATGGAGCACACGCCTGCGGTCGTGGCGGGCGAAACCTCCTTGCGGGAACTGCTGGCGCTTATGGCCGAGTGCCGCTTGATCGTGACCAACGACTCCGGGCCCATGCACTTGGCGGCGGCACTGGGAGTGCCGCTGGTCGCGATCTTCGGCTCCACCGATGAGCGCGCCACGGGGCCGGTGGGAGCGCGGGTTCGCATCGTCAAGCATCGTGTCGCGTGCAGTCCTTGCGGGTTGCGTCAGTGCCCCGTTGATTTTCGGTGCCTGCGCGGCATTTCAGTGGAGGAAGTTTTCCGCGCCACCCTGGAACTGGTGAAGCAGTGGAATATTACGCATGAGCACCCAGCGTAACCGTGCAATCCGGGGGCGAACCCCGTCACACAAGGCCGGCGCGTTGCGGGAAACCTGCTCGCAGCGGTCAGCATGATCCTGGAAGATTTCCAGGCGGGTTCGCCCCGGGTTGCGACGGCTCCCGAGGAGCCGAACGGATGAAACTTACGAGCACAGACCGTACTGCCTTGCTCGCCATTCTGGACCGATTCCGGCGCCAGAAAGTGGTGATGTTGGGCGACTTGGTGGCCGATGAGTCCATCTACGGCGAAATCGCCCGCGTCTCGCGCGAAGCGCCGGTGCTGATCTTGAAGCAGCGCGAGAAGCAGGTGACGCCCGGTGGTGGTGCGAACGCTGTGAATAACCTGGCGGACCTGGGGGCGCGGGTCATCCCCGTGGGTGTCGTCGGCGACGACGAAGCGGGTGAAGCGCTGCTCCGCTACTTCTGCGAAAAGCAAATTTCCATCCGGCACGTAGTCCGGCTCCGCCATCGCCTGACTCCCACCAAGACACGTATTCTGGGGGGGGTGACGCACTGGCAGCGGCAGCAGATCGTGCGCGTGGACCGCGAGCCGACGCAGCCTCTCGCGCCGGGTGTGCGCGCCAGCCTGACGCGGGCCGCGGCCGCGTTACTGAGCGTCTCCACAGGAGTCTTGGTTTCCGACTACGGCTACGGCACGACCAACGCGCAGGAAGTGGATTTCCTGCGGCGGCGCATCGGTCCGAAGCCGCTGCCCATCACCATCGATTCACGCTACGATCTGGTGACCTACAAGCATTTGACCGCCGCGACGCCCAATGAACCCGAGGTCGAGGCGGTTTTCGGACAGTCGATCGGCAATGACCTCGAGCGGCTGCACGCGCTGGGGAGAAAGTTCCTGCGCCGCCAGGCCCTCCAGGCGCTGCTGGTGACGCGGGGGCGCGACGGGATGGCACTGTTTGAGCCGCGCCGCGCGCCCCGCCATCTTCCCATTTTCGGGTCGGAGGAGGCAGTGGACGTGACGGGCGCCGGCGACACGGTGATCGCCGCGTTCACGTTGGCGCTCGCCGCCGGAGCGAGTTTTCTGCACGCCGCCCTGCTCGCCAACTGCGCGGGAGGGATCGTCGTCATGAAGCGGGGTACTGCAACGGTGAGGTTGAGTGAGATGAGGGAGGTCATCCGCAACGCATGAGCGCCGCCCTTATCCGCCGCGACGAACTCCGCCCCCTGGGCGAGCGCCTACGCCGGGAAGGCCACCGTATCGCCTTCGCCAACGGCTGCTTTGATATCCTCCACGTCGGCCATGTGCGTTATCTGGAAGAGACGAGGAAGTGTGGAGATGTGCTGGTGGTGGGCGTGAACAGCGACCGTAGCGTGAAGACGCTGAAAGGCCCGGGGCGGCCAATTCTTCCTGCTGAAGCCCGGGCGGAATTGGTGGCAGCGCTCGCCTCGGTGGATTACGTGGTCGTCTTCGAGGAGTCGAGCGCAGCGGGTGTCCTGCTTGACCTGCGCCCCGACGTGCACTGCAAGGGCACCGACTATTCCGTGGAGACCGTGCCGGAACGGGATGTTGTGAAAAGCTATGGCGGCGAGGTGCGAATCGTGGGTGACCCCAAGAACCATTCCACGCGGGAGCTCCTGGCGGAGATGGCCCGGCGCGCGCGCCAGGATTAGGGCCGGCTTCCCGCGCTCCAGAGCCCTCCCCAGGTGCAAGGGATGACTGATTCGCAGCAGCGATTCCTGATCGTACGCCTCAGCTCGATCGGCGACATCGTGCACGCTCTGCCGGCCGCGGCGGCGCTGGGGGAGGCGTTTCCGCGAGCGGAGATTCACTGGGTCGTGGAGAGCCGTCACGCCTTGCTGCTGGATGGCAACCCTTATGTTCACCGCGTCGTGAAACTCGACACGCTGGGATGGCGCCGGCGGTGGATGAGAGGCGGAACGCTCGAGGAAATCGGGCGGGGCTGGCGTGCGCTGCGCGAGTCCCGCTACGATGCGGCCCTCGACTTTCAGGGGCTTTGGAAGTCGGCATGGGTCGCGTGGCTTAGCCGCGCGCGCCAGCGCATCGGGTTCGCGAAACCCTGGCTGCGCGAGCCCGGCGCCGCGTTGTTGTACAATCAACGAGTCTCGCCGCGCCAACGCCAGCATGTCATAGAAATGAATCTGGCGCTCGTCGAGCGGTTGGGTGCGCGCACCGAGCACTGGCAGTTTCCCTTGCCACGCAACGACGCGGACGACGCCTACGTGGACACTCAACTCGCCGCTCTCCACGCGAAGGATTTCATCATCATCAATCCGGGCGGTGGCTGGCGGTCGAAGTGCTGGTCCCCAGAAAACTACGCGGAGCTCATCGGGCGATTGGAAGGCGCTATTCACGAGCAGATCCTACTGACCGGCTCTCGAGAGGAAGAGAGTCTGATCTCCGAGCTCGCGCAGCGCGCGGGCTCGACCCGCGCCCGGTATTTACCCACGACGCTTGTGCAGTTCATCGCCCTGGCGCGGCGGGCCAGATTGTTTGTGGGAGGGGACACCGGGCCCCTGCATCTGGCCGCCGCCGTCGCTACTCCCGTCGTAGGCATCTTCGGCCCCACGGACCCGGTGCGCAACGGCCCCTTCGCTCCGGACGACATCGCCCTTTCAAACCTGGGCCCGACCACCCACACCCGCCGAGCGGCGAGCCCCGCCTATCTGCCCGGGATTCCTGTGGAGACCGTCCTGGCCGCCATCACGAAACGTCTGGCGAGGACACATGCATAGCGCCTATGCCCGGTGGGCCGCGCGCTGGCGCGTGCCGCTGGGATTCACTCTGTCCGCAGCTTACCTCATCTTCTGCCGGCCCACCGTGGCACTTTGGCTGGCGGGCGGCGCCGTGGCGCTGGTGGGACTGGCGATCCGCGCTTACGCCGCCGGCCACCTCGCCAAGAACCAGAGTCTGGCCACCAGCGGGCCTTACGCGTACACGCGGAACCCTCTCTACCTTGGAAGCGCCTGCGTGGGCGGAGGATTTGCTCTGGCCGGAGGCTCGTGGATCCTGGGCTTGGCCTTGGTGGTTCTATTCGTGGCGGTGTATTGGCCCGTGATCCGTCGCGAAGAGGAATTCCTGCGGCGGGAGTTTGGGGACGTGTACGAGCGTTATGCTCAGGGTGTTCCACTTTTGCTTCCCAGATTTCGCTGCTCCGCCGGCGGGGCAACATTCCAGTGGAAGCAGTATCAGAAGAATCGTGAATACGAGGCGCTGCTCGGGTACCTCGGCGGGATGATTTTTCTGGCGTTAAAGATCTGGCTCCGCTAGAGTGTGCCGGGCCACCTGGGTAAGGCCCCCCGCGTCTAATGGTTGGTATGCAAACACACATCTCATTTCCAGTCCGTGCGGTGCTCCTGCTACTGCCCCTCGCGGTCTCCGTCCCGGTGAGGGGGGAGAACGCCCATGAATCTTTCACGCCGGGCGAGACGCTGACCTACGATGTAACCTGGTCCGTCTTCCATGCAGGCGAGGTGACAGGCACGCTCCGCAGCGGGGGCGAGGGCGCGCGTGACGCTTACGAGGTCACGACCACGGCGCGGTCGGAGGGGGTCGTCTCGCTGCTGATCGACGTCAACGACGAATTCCATTCCTTCTTCAGCCCCCAGACTCTCTGCTCGCAACGTATCACCAAGAAGATCAAGGAAGGGCGGCGGCACAAGGACACTCTGATTGTTTTCGACTATATCCGGAAACTCGCCCTGCTGGATGAACGTGACCTGAGCCAGTCCGGCGCGCCGGCCAAACACACCGAAAACGAGATTCCTCCCTGCGTCGAGGACGTGGTGACGGCGTTTTATTATCTCCGCCGCCAGCACTTCGAGGTTGGCCGCACGATCGAACTGCCTGTGAACGACGGCTCCAAGACCCAGCGGGTCGTCGTGGAGGTCCAGGCGCGCGAGAAGGTGCAGACTCCCCTGGGAACGTTCGACGCTTTTCGCGTGGAGCCAAAGGTCTTCAACAGTTTGTTCAAAAGGAAAGGCCGCATGCTTATCTGGTTCAGCGCTGACGACCAGCAATTGCCCCTGCGCATCAAGGCGATGATTGCCGTTGGTTCACTCACCGGCACCTTGCGGTCTGTTTCCCACCGGCCGCCGAACGCGCCCCCCGCCAAGCCGTGAGCTCTGCCGGGCGGCTCAAATCACCCTGTACTTTTCGGCGAGGAGCCTTTTGAACCGGGATTGATAAAGCAGGTCGTACGTCTCTTCCCGGCCAGGGAAAAGTCGGAGAGCATACTGGCGAGTCTGGGCGACCAGGGCCGCGGCTTCCTCGACCGGCAGGTCCGACTGCCGGAGGAGATTCGTTATCAGGTCAACCACCACTTGCAGCCGCCGGACCCGGCGGCTTTCTGCGAGAATTTCCTCCGCGGTGGCCACGCTCCAAACCTCCTGCCGGCCAGATGCAAATACCACTGGCCCTGGAGTGCGAGAATCGAGTATAAGCTAGGGTCAAGACCGGTGTGTGGATTTCACCATCCTCATCCGGCGGGCGCTGGCGTTCAGGGAAAATGCCAACCGGACTCTCCACGGCCAATGCGGGACGGAATCAGCGGCGCGGGGAGAGGACCCGCCACGTACTGCGCGAAGCCCTGCGGAAATTTCTCCAGGAAGATTCGCTGATGGTTTCGGCATCCATCGCCTACCACACCTTGCTGGCCATTTTTCCCATGCTCCTGCTGTTGCTCGGGGTGAGCGGAATTTACATCCGCCGCTTCGAACTCGCGGGCCGGCTCGCCACGGTCCTGCAGCGCTACCTGCCCGTCAAAACTGATTTCATCATGCAGAATCTGGTCGGCATCTCGCGCGCTTACGGGAGAATCGGCCTCATCTCGTTTCTGCTGCTGCTGTGGAGCTCTGCGGGAGTGTTCGTGCCCCTCGAGAAAGCCCTGAACCGCGCCTGGGAAGTCGCGCAGGACCGCGCCTGGTGGCAGAGCCGTCTGTTGGCCCTCGAGATGGCGGTCGTCGTGGCCTGCCTCATCTTCATCTCCACGGGACTCGTCGCCGTGGAGATCTTTTTCCGCAATTGGCTGGGGCGCCTGCTGGCTCCCTCCCTGCATCCCCTGGTGGTCTTCATCTATCATCTGCTGACGGCGGCAGGCTCCTTTGGTGTAGCGCTCTTGGCGTTTCTGATTCTGTTCCAGCGGCTCCCCCATCGCGCCATGCGGCTCCGCCACGCTTTCCCCGGCGCTTTGCTGACCGCCCTGGTCTGGGAGGTGGCCCGCTGGCTTTTCACCATCTTGCTCCCCTTCTTCAATTACCGGCAGGTTTACGGATCCATAGGTGTTGTCGTGGCTCTTATGACCTGGACGTATATATCCTCGGCAGTGATGCTTTTCGGCGCCCAGGTGTCGCACTCTCTTTACCGGACTTTGACCCCCTCCACGCCCGCCCCCTCCCTGGCCGCTCCCGTCGCCGGCACCAATCCCGGTGCGCCATAGCTGCTTACCACCAGCGACCGCCCCGTCCATTGCACCGTCGTCGCGCCGTCGATGGCGGTCTCGAAAATCCTGACCCCGGCGTTTTGCAGCACCTCCAGCGTCTCCGGATTCGGCAGGTTCCCGGCGCCCGCTGCCTCTGTGCTGATGATCGCCACGCGGGGCGCGACGCGCGCAATGAATTCCGGACTGGAGGACGACCTTGACCCGTGGTGCGCCACTTTGAGTGCCTGGCTCGCCAGGGGCTCACCTGCCGCCAGGAGTTGCTTTTCCACATCACGGCTTGCGTCGCCCGGCAGCAAAAAGTTCACTCCATCCGTGCCGATCCGCATGACCAGCGAGTCGTCATTGCTAGGAGAACGTAACAAAGGCCGTTGCCGCGGCGGCCACAGCACACGAGTGGAGGTATCTCCCCGCGCCAGGGTGTCGCCAGCATAGAGCGTGCGCACGGGAATATGCTGCTTTGCGAGTTTCTCGAGGAGTGCCACGTATTCCGGAGTCTCCGGAGTGGGAGGGTGCCAGAACTCGCCCACGCGGAAGTTGTCGAGGATTGCTCCGAGCCCGCCCAGGTGGTCCTCGTGCGCGTGGGTCAGCACCACCACATCAATCGTCTTGATGCCGCGTGACCAGAGGTAGGGCGAAACAATATCCTCACCCGGATCCCAGCGACGGCCCTGAAAGCCACCCTCCCGGGTGCCGCGCGTCCGGCTGCCTCCCGCATCGACGAGCATCGTGGTCTGGTCGGGAAACACCAGCAAGAGCGCGTCGCCCTGACCGCAATCGAGCGCAGTCAGTTCCAGTGTCCCGCGCGGCAGGCGCGGCGAAAAAGGATGCAGGGCCACCAGAGCCACGAAGACCGCAGCAACTGCAAGCGTTATGCCCACAGCCCGCCGCGCGAATCTGAGCGCCCCGGCCGCAATGATGAACGCCCCGCAGAATCCCCACGCCACCCACCCCGGGGGTTCGGGCACTCGGTATGAGAGCCACTTCGTGAGTCCAGGCAGATGGGTCAAGCCAAAGAGCACGGCCATCACCATGCTCAGCAGCTTGGCGGGCCAGACCGCAAGCGCCGGGGACACAACGCTCAGGAGATTGATCGGCAGGGCGAGTGCCAGGAGCAGGGTCATGACCGGAATCGCCAGGGCGTTCAATCCTACGCCCGCGAACGTGACCCGATGAAAGGTTCTGACCATGGGCAGGAGCAAGCCCAATTGCAGGACGGTGGAAAACAGCAGGATGCTCGCGGCCCACAATAGAACCTTCAGGGGCATGACCACTACGCTGCGGGCGAAGGCAGGGTGGCGATCCAGAAAGCCCGCGCGGCCGCGCAGCACCTGAATCAAGGCCCGCAGGTCCAGCCGCGTCTGCGCACGTCGCGGCGGCACGTGATCGTCAAGTAGCACATCATCCAACCGGTCGAGAGCGCGGCGGTACGGTTCGGTGGTGCGCTCCAGAAGCGGAACCGCCAACCCGACAATCAGCAGCGCCGCGGCAAAGGAGAGCTGGAATCCAGACTCGAACAGCCACGTGGGGCGGACATAAAGAAGAATCAGCGCCACGCCGCCGATGGAATTCAGCGCGGAGTGGTCCCGGTCGAGAATGCGCGCGACAAGGTAGAGGGCGATCATCAGCGTCGCACGCAGCGTGGGCGCGCGTTGCTGCACCAGTAACGAGTAGGCTGCCAGGAAGCCGAGCACAATGACCGACTTCGTTGCCGTGTTCCAGGGGAACCATCGCAGCAGGAAGCCCAACAGCAGCGTAAGCAGGCCCACATGCAGGCCGGCGATCACCAACAGGTGATAAAGGCCCGTCTTTCGGAACCCCTCAATGGTGTCGGAATCGAGCGAAGTGCGTTCGCCCCATAGTACAGCCTTCAGCACGGCGCCATAACGCCCCTGGGCCGACCACGGCGGATAGAGATCATCGATCCCGCGCAGCAAGCGCTGCCGCACGCGCTCCAGACCCGAGCCCAGATTGAAGCCCCCCGCCTGACCCACTTTCTCCATGAGCCGTGAATTCTTGACGGTCCCGATCCAATAAATGTCTTCGATGTCTTCCATCCAGCGCCGAAAATCAAAGCTGCCGGGGTTTCGATAGATGTGCGGCTGGCGCAGGCGAACGAGTGTCCGGATGGTGTCGCCGTATTGGAGCGCGAGCGGCTGGGCGCCAGTGGGAGCGTCGAATTCTTCCGTACCCTGCACGCGCAGGCGGATTTTCCCCGTCACGGCAAAGATCCTGGCGCGAGACTCGATGCGTTGGGCCTCGAGGTCGAATTGCATCCCGTATCCCGTGCGATAGGGGGTTGAGATGACTCGCCCTTCCAGCCGTACCGGGTCGCCCAGGTCAACGCCCAGGGATTCCAGGTGAGAAACATGGTTCCGCGGAAACCGGCGCGCATGAAGGCGCGCCGCAGCCACACCCGTGGGCAGAAGGGCCGCCAGCGCGAACCAGACGGCCGTCCGTCGCCAACCGGAGCGCAGCAGGATGAGCCCGATGAGCAGGAAGCAGCCCGCGCCGGCCAGGAACCACGCGACCCCCACTGTGGCCCGCATCGAGTGCGCCCACACAATCCCCAAAGCGAAGCTTGCCGCCAGCGCCGCCAGCGGAGACTTGAAGGCGGGTCGGGTACCTGAATGTCGACTTTGGTCAGGCGACGGATCGCTATTCATCAGCCCGGAAACATCCAGCTTGGTGGGGCATTGATCCGAGACGGTATCCTTGGTGGTCAATGACCTCTTGATTGTTGGCTTAATGACAACGGGCCATTATTAGTCTTCGGGCGCATTATTTCAAGCCCTCAAAGCGCGGCAGAGTTGCGGGGCATCGCAGCGGGGTTGTGTGCCTTTGAGTATGCTTCAACGGCTGCGGTGCGAGAGCCGAGCCAGGGATTCAATGTGGTAGGTCTGCGGGAAGAAATCGAACATTTCCAGAGCATCGAGGCGATAACCCTGCTGGAGCAGGAACCCCAGGTCCCGGGCCAGCGTGGGCGGGCTGCACGAGATGTAATGAAGGCGTTTGGGCTCGAGCGCCAGGAGCATCTTCAAGGTGGCGACGCCCGCGCCGGCGCGGGGCGGGTCCATCACCACGAGGTCAGGTTCTGCCTGCGCGCAGCGCCGCAGGAAGTCGAAGGCGGTCTCCGCGACGGCGCGAATGTTCGGGCCGTTTGCGGCGCGAGCGTTCGCTGCGAGGTCGGCCGCCGCTTGCGGATGCGACTCCACCGCGATCACCTGCTCAAAACGCCGCGCCAGGGGCAGCGTGAACAGGCCCACGCCGGCGAAGAGGTCGATCGCCACAACTCCGGTTTCCTCCCCCACGACCGCGGCCACGAACTCCGGCAGCAGGAAGCGCTGACTTTGGAAGAAAGCCGTGGGACTGACCTGATACGTCCAATCCGCGACGCGATAATTGAGATGCGGCTCACCGAAAACCTGCAGGCTTGCGCCCGGCTCGATCGCCACGGTTACCACACCCGCGAGTTCCGCCAAGCACCGCTGGGCGAGCGCTCGAGCTTCCGGCGCATTCCAGCCCCCCCGCAGCGTGAGCATCACCTTTTCGTCGCGGTCATCGGCCAGGATCTCGACCTCGCGACAATTACCCAGCGCCTCCGCCCAAGCCTGGCTTCGTAACTCCGCCAGCAGCAAGTTCAGGGCCGGCGAAAGGATGGGGCAGGAGTCGATCGGGATCAGCCGGTTCGATTCCGCCGCAAAGAATCCCAGCGCCGGGCTGCCGTCCTCGGATTTTCCCGCCTTCAATTGCGCCTGGTTGCGGTAATTCCACGCGGGGCTGGCGTGCATCGGGATCGGCGCCTCCCAATTAACCTTTCCGAGCCGGCGCAAAGTCTCGCGCAAGATTTCCGGCTTCGTCGCGAGCTGGCTGGCGAGCGTCAAGTGCTGGTACTGGCAGCCTCCGCAGCGGCCGAAGTAAGGGCACAGGGGCTCCGTGCGCTCGCGCGAGGGATCGAGAATCCGCAGCGGCCGGGCGTGCACCACGCCTTTTTGCGTGCGAACTTCCTCCACCTCGGCGCGCTCGCCGGGAAGAACACGCGGCACCAGCACCGTCCGTCCGGCATGGTAGCCGAGCGCCTCGCCGCCATAGACCAGCTTGACCGGTGAAAATTCAAAAGGTGAAGACACGGGAGCACACTCTACAGGTAGAAGAGACTCAAGCGGGGAATCTTGTAGTGCTCGAGCAGGCGATTCTTCAGGAAGCGCCGCTCCAGAGACTCGATCTCCGCGTTCGCCATCTTGCGGCGGTACGGCACGAGGCCGCGATCCACTTCCGCGCGGAACCCGGCCAGGAGCTCGACCGCGGTCGCGCGCAGCAGCGACGCCGTCAGTTTCTCCTCGAGCGCCGTCAGGTTTCTTTCGAGTTCCTCCAGGTCCCCTGAGGGCTGGGCGGGCGCACGCGCGCTAAACGCCTGGAGCGTGGCCGCGATCCCGGCCAGATCCTCCGCCAGCACTTGCTGCCCCGCTTCCCGGGCGCGCTGGCCCGCGCTTCGGGCGGCGCCGGCTGAGCGCGTCAGGAACCGGGTAATCTCTTCCGCCGAAAAGGGCGCTTCCGGTTGCGCCCTCGCGGCCGGGCTACTGCCACCCTGCGCCACCGCAGCCCGCGCTTCCTCGACGGCGCGGAAAACTTCCTGCGAGCAGTACGCCAGGTTGTTGACCTTGCGATAACTGCGTTTTCCCGCCCGGAACTTTTGGAAGGAGCGCTCGATCCCCGCCAGCACCGCTTCCAGGGGAAAGCCCTGTTCTTTCCACGATTCGATCAGTGCCCAATCGAGGGGGGAGAGCAACACGGGTTCCGAGCGGCAGCGGCGGAACTGCTCTTCGATTTCGGTGAAGTAGTTGAAGTAATTTTCCACCGCCCGGAACCTACTTGTGCCGCGGGGCAGCCTGGTTTCGTTCGTAGATAATGCGCAGGCCGTCAAGCGTTAAGGAAGAGTCTACACGCGGCTTGTACTTGAGCGCTCCCGCCACCAGCGTCGCCTGCCCGCCCGTGGCGATCACCTTGACCTGTTTCCCCAATTCCGCCGAGAGCCGGTCCAGGATTCCATCCACCGCCCCCACCGCGCCGTAGAACAGCCCGGCCTGGATGCTCGAGACCGTGTTCGTTCCAATCACGTGTTCCGGCTCGCGGATTTCCACGCGGGGCAGCTTGGCGGTCCGCTCGAACAGAGCTTCCGCTCCGATACCGATTCCCGGTGCGATCACGCCGCCCAGGTACTCACCCTTTTTCGAAATCGCGTCGAAGGTGAGGGCGGTGCCGAAATCCACCACGATGCAGGGCCCGCCGTACTTTTCATATGCTGCCACGGCGTCGGCGATGCGGTCCGCTCCCACTTCCTGCGGGTTGTCACAGAGAATGGCCATGCCCGTGCGCGTTCCCGGCCCCAGGAACAGCGGCTCTATTTTGAAATACTTCCTGGCCATTTCCGCCAACACGAAATTGAGCGGCGGCACGACACTGGCGATCATAATTCCGGAAATGTCGGAGCTGGGAAGCTTGTCCAGGGTGAAGAGGTTGTGAATCAAGATCCCGTATTCGTCGGCGGTCTGCTCGCGGCTGGTGGCCAATCGCCACTGCGCGCACAGGGTCGCGCCCTGGAAAACACCGAGCGTGGTGTTGGTGTTCCCGACATCCAGGACGAGAAGCTGCGGGTTGGGGTTCGCCATATTCATTCCCGGAAGCGTTCCGTGCAAGCGGGCGCGGACCGGCACGCTCAATCTTATCACGCCGGTGGGCCGAGGGTCTTGCTGCGGGTCTACTTCACTTCCACGACTTCCCCGGCCACCAGCAACTCCTCCCGGCCGTCATCGCGGCGGAGGCGCAGCGCCCCACTCGGGTCGAGGCCCGCCGTTGTGGCCAGCATATCGCCCGCGGCGGTGGCCACCCGCACGCGCTTGCCGCTCGCGAAACTGGAAGCCGCCGCCCAGCGCTCCGTGATGGCCGTGCTCCCTTCCTGCAACAGCAGGCCGTAGTGCCGCTCCAGTTCGCGCAGCAGCGCGACCAGCACCTGCACGCGCGAAATGGCACGGTTTGTTTCGAGGCGAAGGGAGCTGGCGGTGCTCTTCAACTCGGCGGGCATCTGGCGGTGATTCACATTCATCCCAATGCCGAGCACCACGGCATGCAACTGGTCGAGTTCCGCGCTCATTTCCGTCAGGATTCCGCAGATCTTCTTGCCGTTCACCAGCAGATCGTTCGGCCAGCGAATGTCCACGGCCAGTCCGGTGGAGGAGATCACCGCCTGCTGCGCCGCCACGCCCGCCAGCAGCGTCAGCACGGGAGCGGCGGTGGGTGCGAGCGGCGGCCGCAAAATCACCGACATGTAAATGCCACTGGATTTTTCCGAGTGCCAGGCGCGGCCCAGGCGGCCACGCCCGGCGGTTTGCTCCTCCGCTACCACCACGGTGCCGTGCTCGGCGCCCTCCGCGGCGAGCTCGAAGGCTACGTCGTTGGTTGATTCAGTTCGAAAGTAGTGAACAATGACGTGGCCGATCGTCTGCGCGCCCAGTTCCGGCCGCACCAGGCTGGGCGTGAGAAGGTCAGGGATCTTCATGAGTTGATAACCGGCCGCCGGCACGCCCCGGATTTCCATTCCTAGCGCGCGCAGTTTCTCAATCCACTCCCAGACCTTGAAGCGCGTGACCCCAATCTCGGAAGCGATCTTGGGGCCCGGCACCACGACCATCGCGTTCTTCACCAGCAGATGAATCAGTTTGTCGATCCTGCGGTCGGTGCTTGGGGTGGCCATATGCATACCCTGCTTCTCGCCTCTCGAACCCATCCCCTCGGCGTCGTGAGAAATCCCCGCTAAAGGCAATGCTGTTCACCTATGCTGACTGTTCCCAGTTCGACCCCCTCACCCCCGGCCCCTCTCCCCCAAGGGGGCGAGGGGGGCAGTAATTTGAATTTACTGCCCTCGCCCCTTTGGGGGAGAGGGTGGACCGCAACCGGCGTTTTCTTCAGCCGGGGCGGGCCGGGTGAGGGGGTCACCCAGGAACAGATTGCGCATTGATGCCCTGAAACCCCTTAAGTGAACAGTATTGCCGCTAAACGGGCGTGATGCGAAAGTTGATATCCACTGCCGCGGCGGAATGTGTGAGGGCACCCACGGAAATGTAATCGACGCCGGTCTCGGCATAAGCGCGGATGTTGCTCGCGTCAATTCCTCCGGAGACTTCCAGGCGCACGCGCCCGCCGGCCCGTTTCACGCACTCGCCCACCTCCTCCGGCGTCATGTTATCAAGCAACACGCCGTCGGCGCCGGCGCGGATGGCCTCGTCCAGTTCCGCGAGGCTGGTAATTTCCACCTCCACGTGGTAACCCGCCGGACGCTGCTGGAGCGCGCTGGCGACGGCGGTGCGGATGCCGCCCACCAGCCGAAGGTGATTCCCTTTGATCAGGATGCCGTCGTCCAGGCGCAGACGATGGTTGCGCCCGCCGCCCACGCGCACCGCGTATTTCTGCAAGCTGCGCAGTCCCGGCGTGGTCTTGCGCGTGTCCAGGAACTCCGCGCGCGTGCCCGCGAGTTCCGCCTTCAAGCGGCGCGCAAAGGTCGCAATGCCGCTCAGGTGTTGGAGAAAATTCAGGGCCACGCGCTCACCCGCCAACAACGTACCGGCCGCGCCGCTCGCGGAGGCCAGCGGCGTTCCCGGCTCGACTTCCGCGCCCTCCGGCACTCCGCCCTGCCATTCCAGGGAGGTGTCAAGAATCTCAAAAACCTTTTGGGCAATGGGCAGTCCGGCCACGACCAGGCGTTGTTTGCTCTGAAAGGTTCCGCGGCCCTTCACGCCCTTGGGCAGTGTTACGCGGGTGGTCAAATCGCCCTGTCCCAGGTCCTCAGCCAGAGCGTGGAAGATGAGGCCGCGCAGCTCCTCGGAAGAAAGATCCAGGGGCTCGGACGATTGGTCGGCAGCCGGAGGACTCAGGTACCCCCCCACTCTTCAACCCACCCTTTCCAGTGATTCGACGACTTTCTGGTAATGTTCGGTCAATTCCTTTTGCCGACGTTCGGCGCCGCGCACGACTTCCCGAGGCGCACGCGCCAGGAAATCCTGATTGCTCAGTTGCGCGCGGGCCTGCGCGAGTTGTTGCTCGAGCTTTTGCTTTTCCTTCTGCAGGCGCGCCCGTTCGGCCGCGTGGTCCACCTTCTCCTCATGCAGAACGCGCAGGTCGAAAGCGGCGCCCGCGCGAACGTCCAGGACCTCCGCGGGCAGCCGGCCCCGCGCGAGGTGCATCGCCTCGCAGCCGGCCAGGCGCAGCATGGTGTCCTGATGGGCGCGGTAGAGTTCGAGCAACCGCAAATCCTCGGAGGCCACCTGCAGGCTGGGTTTCTGCTTCTGCAGAGCCATCTCCGCCTTGGCATTGCGCGCGGCCACGACCAGTTCCTGCACTTTCTCAAATTGCTTTTCGGAAATCGGGTCCGCCACCCGCTCGCCCACCAGTTTGAAATCCGTCAAGGAAATGGACGGCCCCGGGTTGCGGTGGGGAAGCAGGTGCCACAGCTCCTCGGTGATGAACGGCATGAAGGGGTGGAGCAGATGCAGCGCCGCTTCGAAGACGCGCACCAGGTTGATCCACGGCGGCGGCGCCTTTTCGCCTTCGACCGGGCGCGTGATTTCCGGCTTCACCCATTCCAGGTACCAGTCGCAGAGCTCGTGCCAGAAAAAGTGATAGATGTTGAACGCCGCCTCGTGGAAGCGATAATGGGCCAGCGCCTCTTCCATTTGCCTGGTGACCGTGGCCAGGCGAGAGAACATCCAGCGGTCCGCGAGCGCCAGGTGCTCCGTCGAGGCCACCGGCTCGAAGCCGAGGCCGGGGGTGGGTTCCAGCGCCCGGGCGAGCTGGCCGCGCATCGCCTCCGGCAGTTTCTGCAGGTTCATCAGGATGAAGCGGCCGGCATTCCAGATCTTGTTCGCGAAAGCGCGATAGGACTCGACCTTGTCATCGGAAAAGGCGATGTCCGTGCCCGGCGCCGCGCTGATGGCCAGGGCGAACCGCACGGCGTCGGTACCGTACTTTTCCGTGACCGCGAGCGGATCGAGCACATTGCCCTTGGTCTTCGACATCTTCTGCCGCTCCGCGTCGCGCACCAGAGCGTGGATGTGAAGCTCGCGGAACGGCACCTCTTGCAGGAATTTCAGACCCAGCATGATCATGCGGGCGCCCCAGAAGAACAGGATGTCGAAACCCATGATCATCAGGTCGTTGGGGTAAAAGCGCCGCAGGTCCTGGCTCGCATCCGGCCAGCCGAGCGTCGCGAAGGGCCACAGGCCGGAACTGAACCAGGTATCGAGCGTGTCCGGGTCCGCGCGCAAGGGGGCGCCGGAGCACTTCGGACAGCGCGCCGGCGTCTGGCGCGCCACAATCACTTCACCGCAAGCGTCGCAATACCACGCCGGGATGCGATGTCCCCACCAGAGCTGGCGCGAGATGCACCAGTCGTGGATCTTACACATCCAGTCGAGATAAATCTTCTTGTAATTATCCGGAGTGATACGGACCCGCCCCTCTTCCACCGCGCGGATGGCCGGCTCAGCCAGCGGCTGCATCTTCATGAACCACTGCGTCGAGAGTAGAGGTTCGATGACGCTCTTGCAGCGCTGGCACGTCCCGACGCTGAGCGGGTAGTCTTCGATGTTTTCGAGACTTCCCTGCGCCCGCAGGTCTTGTACCACGGCCTCGCGCGCCTTGTGGCGATCCAGGCCGCGGTAGGCTTCACCCGCGTCGGCCGTCATGCGGGCGTGCTCGTCAATCACCACCACGCGTGGCAGGTTGTGGCGCTGGGCGATGGCGTAGTCGTTCGGATCGTGCGCGGGTGTCACCTTGACGGCGCCGGTGCCGAACTTCGGATCCACGAATTCGTCGGCGATTACCGGAATAATTCGCCCCAGCAGAGGCAGAGCGATCTTGCGGCCCAGCGCGGCGTGGTACCGTTCGTCGGCCGGATTCACGGCCACGGCCGTATCGCCCAGCATCGTCTCCGGGCGGGTGGTCGCCACGCTCAGGTGGCCCTCGCCGTCCTGGAAGGGATAGCGAATGTACCAGAGGTGACCTGGACGGTCTTCGTGCACGACCTCCAAATCCGATACCGCCGTGCCGCAGCGCGGGCACCAGTTGACGATATACTGCCCGCGATAGATCAGGCCTTCCTCGTAGAGCCGGATGAAGACCTCGAGCACGGCGCGGGTGTAGGCCGGGTCCAGCGTGAAGCGGTCGCGCGTCCAATCCACGGAGGTGCCAAGCCGCTCCATCTGGCGGCGGATGGTGCCACCGTTCTCTTCCTTCCATTTCCAGCAGCGCTCCAGGAATTTATCCAGCCCCATTTCGCGCCGGAGGCGTTGACCTTCGCGCTGCCAGGCGCTCTTGGCCGGCGGCCCCTCCAGATCGGGCAACGCCTCCCGTCCCAGTTCGCGCTCCACGATCATCTGCGTGGCGATGGAGGCGTGATCCGTACCGGGCAGCCACAGAACGTTTTCGCCGCGCATGCGATGCCAGCGCATCAGGATGTCGATTTCCGTGTGCTCCAGCATGTGGCCCATGTGGAGCGACCCCGTGATATTCGGCGGAGGAATGACCAGGCAGAAGGGCGAGCCGCCACCCTCATCCGAAGGGCGGTATAGATTCTGTTCCACCCACTGGCGCGCCCAGCGTGGTTCAATACTCTCCGGCGAATAAACCTTGGGGATTTCGGTTTCCAAAGCCACCTTCTCCTGATTGAGTCGGGCCATACACTGAAATCCAACTAATATACCGGCTGCCTGGGACTGAGTCAAACCTCAGCCATCACTGGGAGCGCCTGAAATTTGTGTTGATTTTATGGTTCGGCTTTTTTAGTCAGCCTTACCCTTCCGTGACTGGAGCTGCAGGCAGTGAAGTATCTTTGATCTGTAATGAATCAGGATTGGGAATCGCCCCAAAAAACGCTTCCATTTTCTGGACGGTTTCGGCTAACCCCTGTAGCATGGCCTTTGCTTGGACCGGAGTGAGAATAACGCTGAAGTTTTCAATGACCTTAATTTCTCCGGTTGCAGTTGGGTAGTTTTCTCCAAAAAACAGGCGGAATTCAGTCGCTGAAGCAGCAATTCGTACATGATTGCAAAAGACACTGTAAAAGTCTTCTGAGATTTTCGTTTTTGCCCTCATCTCATCTGGAGAGAGTATCGCTGAAACTAAAGTTGATTGTTTGTCGGCCACAGTTTCCTCCGTTACATAGTTTCATCAAAAATGAAACTCTTGCACAGTAAAAGTACTCCCAGCATCTGCAGGCCGTGTCATTGTAATGCTTTGGCTAAGCTGAGGAAGTGCGCGCATTGTTCTGGGTGATTCAAATGACACCCATGTAGGCGTAGAAAGGGTGCCCCCCACAATTACAGATGCAGGTGTAGATGCGGCAGTAAGTTGGAGCCTCGCGTCCTCCTCAAATGTCACGACATCAAAATCGTCCTGAGAGAACCCGTTTTCCCAAGCCAGCATCTCGCTGAGCGGGACGAATTTGACGATCAATCCAACCTTAAATGCAGCAGCCACTCGAACAAGCGTTTCGATGTTGAACTTTATCGCTCCAGGCTTTTCCATTGCGGAAATGCGAGGCTGCAGCATTTTGGATTCGTCTGCCAATTCTCTTTGGGTCATTCTTTGCTTGAGACGAAGGGCGCGAATCTGCGAGGGAAGGTTTACATTAATGCTCGCCCTGATGTAAGCCTCACGGTACTTCCAATTTCTGAGCTTTTCAATCAGTTGGGATTTCTCGTGCATAATGTGTTGCTGTTCCATTTTTCAAGAATCCTTTCCTCTTGAAAGCCTGGTCAATGGAGTCGGGTGGAGTATAAACTCTGCCCTTGTGGTAGCATCCGATTAGCAAAACGGCCTGTTTCTCTCCTGCAAAGTCTCCAAGGACGCGGTATTGCCGTCCATCGGCAAAGAATTGAAGTTCCCAGACCCTATCTCTCTTGCGCTTTATAAATCTCTTGAAGCCGATCCAATTCCGGTGGTCTTCAGTGTTGCGGATGTTCTTGAGCAGCTTTGAAAACATCAATCTTCCTTCATCCGATAGGTCTTGCGCCCTCCATTCCTCGATCATGTTATTGCCACTTGGAGTCACGTAGTCCCAGAAGGTCCATACACTATGAGACTCTATCACTTCTTTATTATATGTCAACAAAATTCTTCTTGACATCGCATTATAACTTATTTATTATATCACTCATGAACAAAAAGGCCAGCCAATCCAACAAGTTACTAGGAATAGCTGGCCCTGATGTCTTCATGGGCCTGAGGGACGGTTCCCGCTTGTGCATTCTGGGTGCCCGTAGCAGGGGGTTCAACTCCCCCCAGGTCCATCAATCTAATGCCCTGCCAGTAGCTGGTAACTACCGGCAGGGCGCATCCTCAGGCCGAAGCCGAAAGGACGGGGTTTCTACGCCCGCCGTCATTTTCGCTCTCGCACCTGAAGAAAGCAAGGGAGAAAATGACTTGCCACAATTGCCGGATCGAATGCAGAAAATTTGGGAAGACGCGGAAGGGCCAGCAACGGTATCGCTGTTGCCAGTGTTGCAAGACTAACTCAGAGCCACGAAATGAGCACCTGGGCGGCATGTACACTGCCCCTGAGAAAGTGGATGGCGTTATCAACCTACTGGTTGAGGGTTGCTCGATCCGTTCGATTCAGAGGCTCACTGGCATTGACCAAAACACGATCATGAAGATTCTGGTGCTCGCAGGAGATCGCTGTCAGCGACTACTTGAAAGCAAGTGCCAAGGCGTGCCCGTGTCTGACGTTCAATGCGATGAGATTTGGGGGTTCGTGGGATGCAAGGGAAAAAACAACGAAACCGGCAATCCCGGATTTGGCGATGCTTACTGCTTCGTCGCAATCGAGCGAAATACAAAGCTGGTGCTGACATGGCATCTCGGGAGGCGCAGCGCCCGAGACACAATGGCTTTCACGGAAAAACTCAATGAGGCGACAGCCGGGAAATTCCAAGTGACGACAGACGGATTCGGACCCTATTTCGATGCGATTCACACGTCTCTTGGGACGCGAGTCGATTACGCGCAACTGATAAAGGTCTATGCCGCTCCCACCGACGAAGAACGTCGCTACTCACCAGCCAGCGTAATAGAGGCCATAGCAAAGCCAGTCTGGGGCCAGCCCGACACTGCGCGCATTTGCACTTCGCACGTCGAAAGAGCAAATTCAACGATGCGAATGCAGATTCGCAGGCTCACGCGCCTCACCAACGCATTTTCAAAGAAGCGAGCAAACTTGTGGGCTGCGCTTGCCCTCTACTTTGCGTGGTACAATTTCTGCCGGACACATCGCACGATCCGCTGTACCCCAGCAATGGAAGCTGGAATCACGGACCATATCTGGACGGCGGGAGAACTTCTCTACGCGAGGAGTTTCTAGGGGTACAGGAGGACGACGCATGACGGTGATAGTCGGGTGGATTGCTTGGGGTGTAGTTACCTTCCTAGCAGTCGCGTGGACTTACGGTTGTCGTAACTCTGTGGCTTCTGGGGCTCCTCCGCAGTGGGGAACTGCGGTACTCACACTATTCTGGTGGATTGTTGCAGTGGTCTTTCTGATCTCCGGAGCGAATAAGCTCCATATCTTTTGGGCGGCTCCGTTAGCATTTTTCTTATCCTTCCTAGTTTCTCCGCCCCTCAATATCCCATTCGTTTCGCCTTTAGTGCTGATGGCTACGCGGATATTTATGAGCGTCGTGACATTGGGGATTAAGAAGCAGAGTTAAGGCACGAGCCAGCGCAAATAAACGTGGAATAGCTGTGGCAAATGCGCAAGTGTTCACACGTTGAACAGTCACGCAAATTCAGATTTATCCACCAACACAAATTTCAGGCACTACCCAATCACTGGGAGCGCAAGCATTGTGCCGGCAGGGGAGTTGCCCTCGGGAGCATGGTCATCCCGGGACAAGGCATCGGGGAAAATTTCTACGCAAGCGGGGTGGGATGGATCTCGGATCAGGTCTCAGGCGGAGGTAATTCGTCGCTCAGCTCGGAGGCGATTTCGTCGGCTATTGCCCTGGCTAACTCCTCAACAGCCTCCCTGCGCAAAGCAGGCGGCGACATCTTCAATACCACTTTACGGACGATAGAATAAAGCATGCCCCAATCGAGTGCCGGGGGAGGGGGATAGGTGCCAGCGCCGACTTTGGCCTGAGTCTCTACGGGTGTTTCGGGTGGAGCCACGGTCGGAATTTCGGCCTGAATCTCCGCCGGAGTTTCGATGGGAGTTTCGGGCGGAAGCTCAGCTTGAATCTCGGCTGGAGTTTCGTCGGGAGTTATGGGCGGAATCTCGGCTTGAATCTCCGCTGGAGTTTCGCCGGGAGTTTCGGGCGGAACCTCAGCCTGAATCTCGGCTGGGGTTTCGCCGGGAGTTTCGGTCGGAATCTCGGCTTGAATCTCCGCTGGAGTTTCGCCGGGAGTTTCGGGCGGAATCTCGGCTTGAATCTCCGCCGGAGTTTCGTCGGGAGTTGTGGGCGGAACCTCAGCTTGAATCTCCGCTGGAGTTTCGTCGGGAGTTACGGGCGGAATCTTGGCCTGAATCTCCGCCGGAGTTTCGTCGGGAGTTACGGGCGGAATCTCGGCCTGAATCTCCGCCGGGGTTTCGTTGGGAGTTTCGGGCGGAATCTCGGCCTGGATTTCCGCTGGGGTTTCGGCTAGAGCTTCGGCCGGAGTCTCAGCCGGACCCTCGGCTGGAGTCTCTTCTGGCGCCACTTCCGTCGCTGGCGCGGCGGCCGAGGTGGGAGCGAAGTCGTCCCAATCATCGAGAGCAAAGTGCACTTGGCCGGCGGCGGCATCGTCGAGCGAGAAGCTGTCCAAGCTCATGGCGGCCACCGCGGGAGTTCCCTGGGGCGGCTCTGCGGGCTGCTCCACGGGTAATTCTACCGGGGCGGCTGGGGTTTCGGGCTCAAACTGCGGCTCCAGCACGGTCACATCGTCGGGTTCGGGCGGGGACGGGGGAGGAGCAATCTCATCCCTCCAAACCGGCTCCGCAATCTCCACTGGAGCTCGGAAAATCATCGTCGAGGACTCGGGTTTGGGGAGCGGAGGCAAGTGAATCGGCACGGTCCGCTCCTCGATAAAGACCGGCTCGGGAGCTGCCGCAGGGGGTGGCTCGCAAACCACCGGAGTTTCAACGGCGGGAGTGGCATCTGGCCCAGGGGCAGCGAACAGCTCGGTGAGTTCCGGTGGCGGTTCAGACGCGGGGGCAACCTCCCCCGGCAGCGGCGCGGAGACATACGTTTCGGTTTCCGCCACCGGCGGCTCCGTTGAATAAGCAGGAGCCTCCTCCGGCAGGGGCTCCGTGAAAGCCATTCCCTCGGAGACCACTGGGAAATCTGTTACGGCCGGCTGTTCTGCCCGCGACGGTTCCTCTGGTTCTTCACTCGCTACTACGAACCCCGGAGCAGACTCCGGCGCGGGCGCGGCGACCAGGGTCGGGGAACTCTCCAGTTTCATCGCCGCCTCGGACAGCGCGATGAACTTTGCCACGATCGCGATGAGCTCCTGCGGCTCAAACGGCTTCTTGATTCTTCCGTCCGCCCGCACCTGCACGCCCCGGACGTCGTCGTAGGGCTCCATGTCGCTCACGACCAGCAACACCGGCACGTGTGAAAGTTGTGCCGACTTCTTCACGAAGTCGCAAACTTCGTAGCCATCTCTCCCTGGCATGGAAACGTCGGCGAGGACTACGGCGGGCTGAATCGTCGCAAGCCGCTTGATGGCAGCGACACCGTTCGAGACGGTCTCGACTTCGAATCCCTCACCTTTCAGAATTCCCAGCGCCTTCTTCTGAATGGTGGGACTGTCATCGGCAACCAAGACCATCCGGGCCACGGGGTTTCTCCTGTCCTACACCATACCCGAGTCGCCTGACAAATACCACGACAGTGCGCCGAAGTCAAGGAACAACCGGTTGGGAATCTTGAGGTTGCGCTTGGCAGGTAGAAAGAGCCAAGAGGGCGCGACTTGCCCCTGAAGGATTCTATCGGTTTTCCCGATGAGGCCAGCGGTCGCGTTTCGACACAGAATCAGAAAGGTTTAACAACTTTCTTCAAGACGTGGAAGCGGCTCTTTTTCTTGGGTGGCTCCGAGGGCGAGGTGGAATCGGGCGAACTCTTTTCGGGTGGCGTTTCCTTGGCTTTCGCGGCGTCGTCGTTGGGGTTCGCCTTCGGGTCCACGGGTTTGCCCGCGGTCAGTCCCGTATCACCCATGGGCTGGACCACGATGGTGGCGTTAGCGGGCGGGGGTCCGCCGATTGGGGCCTTGGCCACTTCGGGTCCGCCACTTGGCGGTCCGCCGAGGCGCACGGGGCCGTGGAGGGTGGCGCTGGTGTCGGGAGTACTCGCCATGACCCCGCCGAGTTTACTCAACCAGTCGCGGTTGGTGTGACGCGCTGCATCCGCACGCGCGCGCGCCAGCGTGGCGCGGGTTGGCCGTGGGATAGGTTGGTGCAGGGCGGTCAAGCGGGCTTTGGCGTCGGCCACATGCAAGCTCAAGGGAAAGTCCGTGATGACGCGCCCGTAATAAGGTGCCGCCTCGGACCCTCGGCGCAAGTGCTCCAGACTCTGCCCCAGAAAATAGAGGGCGGCATCACCGCCGCTGAAATTCGGATACTTGTCGGCAATAGTCTGATAGCGCGCCCGCGCCGCCAGATAGGCGCCATGCGTGTAATAGAAATCGGCCGTCCAGTATTCGCCCTCGGCCAGCACTTCCTGGGCTTCCCGCAGCCGCGCCTTCACGCGAGGCATGACCCGACTGTCAGGATACTTCAGC
This sequence comes from uncultured Acidobacteriota bacterium, assembly GCA_963722555.1. Taxonomy (GTDB): domain Bacteria; phylum Acidobacteriota; class Terriglobia; order UBA7540; family UBA7540; genus Bog-366. Next base: position 941,248 of record CAVRNQ010000007.1, on the reverse strand, counting down.
AGGAATTCCTTGAATTCAGCTTCCGCCAGTTGCGCTTCCGTCTGATCGCGGTCGGCCTTGGCCATCATCCGAAAGTGGGCCATGCCCACCCGGAATTGGGCTTCCGGCGCCTCCGGGGCTGTAGGGAAGAATGTGATGAAATCCTTGTACTCCGCTTCCGCCTGGGTCAAACCGGAAATTCCCCCCTCGCTGTAATACGAGTCCGCAATCGCCAGCTTGGCTTTGGAAAGATATTCACTGTCCGGATAAGTGTTGATCAGCGTCTGAAGGGTCAGCCGTCCCACATCGTATCGCCCGTGGGCAATTTCATTCGTGGCTTTCTCGTAGAGAATCTTGTCTGGCTGATCGCCGGGGGCAACTCGCGTGGCCAGTTCCGGGCGCGCGTGCCGCCGCACCAGCGCACAGCCCGGGAGCAAAATCACGCCGAGCCCCCAGAGGAACACCGAGGCGAAGAGTTTTTGTGCAGTTGGCCTTGCCGATGCCTTGACCAGAGCTCTAACTCCCAACCAGAATCACACGCTGGAAACTTGGCGCGACGCCCGGTGCATCATCTCCACCAGCCGCGCTCGGGGTTCACCGTTCTTAAAGATGTCAGAACCCGCCACCAGGATGTCCGCTCCCGCCTCACGAAGCTCCTCCACTTGTTCCAGGCCGATGCCGCCTTCGACCTGCACGGTAAAGTGCAACCGCCGGTCGCGGCGCAAGGCGCAAGCCATCACCACCTTGTGGACAGTGCCCGGAATAAAGGCAGCGTTCTTGCATCCCAGGTCTGCCGCGAGAATCAACAAGTAGTCGATGTCGTCCAGGGCGCCCGCGACGGATTCGATCGCCGTGGAAGGGTTGACCGCCAAACCGGCTTGGGCGCCTTGGGCTCGAATCGCTCCCAGGACCTGGTGCAAATGCGGAGTTGCTTCCGCATGAATCGCGATTCGGTCCGCGCCGATTTCCACAAATTGCGGGGCGTATCGTTCCGGCCGCTCCACCAGCAGGTGGAGATCCAAGGTGAGGTCGGTGGCCTTGCGCAGGCTGCCAATGACCGGTGGGCCCACCGTGAGGTCCGGAACGAAGTGCCCGTCCATCACATCCACGTGGACCAGGGCGGCGCCCGCCTCTTTGTATAAATGGAGTGCCTCTCCCAGCCGGGCAAAATCCGCCGCCAGCAGAGAGGGCGCAATCAAGGCCATAAGCGCTGCCCCACGGCGAAGCCTCGAGCCGTGAGAAACATCCCCTATCAGGGTGCCGAAAAACTATTGCCGGTGAAGGAGTCGCAACCTTACCTCGTCCGGAGAGCCGTGTTTACGCAGCCCGCACGCCCTGGCGATCGCCGCCACACTCTCTTCAACACCCTGTTAGATTAGCACAACTCTTCCCCGGCGTGTGGCAAACCACAACGCCTGGGTAGGGATTTCGTCCAGTCAAGTCTCGGGGTTGCCCCCCCTCGCCGGGGCCCGCCGCGGGGGGCCCCGCACCAAGGTGCTTTCACAATCTCTGCCCAATCCGGGCCTGCGACCTTACTTGCCAGCATAACCTGCGACGCTGCCCACCCCCGTGCAGACGTCCCAAAGGCCCGTAGCCTTATAACCGGAATACGGACCGCAGTAGCCGAGAGTGATGTCATGGAAGTCAGCCGCAACGGCACGGTTCGCATAAATGGTGGCGTTTTCGGCTGAACTGGAGATAGCAAAGCTGTTGTGGAGGGTGGCGGCGCTATTCACGATCCCCGCCAAGGCTGGCGAAGCAAGGCTGGTGCCGCCCACGATAAACCAGCCACCGGGCCCTCCTTCAAAGTAGTTGCTGTCCAACACCCAAGCCCCCGTATCGGGGTTGGAATCAAAGGAGAGGTCGGGAACGCCGCGATGCAGCCCCACCTTAGTCTTGAGGGTGTTCTGGTAAGCCGGCCGACCTTCGAATGCGCTCAGGCCACCTCCGGCTTCACTCCAAGTCAGCTCGTACAGAAAATTGCCCGTCTGGGGGTTACGGGCCGTGGTGCTTCCGCCGGCGCAGACGACGTTTGGCGAAACACAAGGCCAACTAGTTCCAGGTCCGTCGCCCGACGAGGCGAAGAAGACCACGTTCTGCTGGTTGAAGTACGAGTCAGAAGTCGTTTCGCTGGGGTATTCGTCGCCACCTCAGCTCATCGAAACCTCGCCGGCGCCCTTGGGTAAGAGGCAGGACCTTTCGGTCCCACATTGCACCAGATTGGTGGCAACGGTCACGGCCGTCAACAGGTCCGCATCGCTGTTCGAATCAGCTTCCACCAGATAGATCGTGGCGTTGGGCGCCATGGCGTGGGCGTACTCGATGTCCAGTGACTCCTCAAGTTCCCAGCCGCCCGAGGGGTCCTCCGGCGGCTGGGTGCCGGAGGCATACACCACACTGAGCGTGGAAGGGCCAAAGGGAAGGCCGAACTGCGCGGAGAAGTAAGCCAAGTCAGCGGCTGCCAGCGGGTCGTCATAGGCATCGACGATTGCAATGGCTTGGCTGCCACCGGTGGGATTGGCCGTGGTGGCGTTGGGGTTGCAGCCCGAGACAACGGGGACGAGCTTGTAAATACAGGCGAGCGACGCCGGCGTCTCGTATCCATACCCAGAATACGGAGGCGCCTCCAGGGGCCTCCCGCCGGCGGGCATAAGGACCTCCACGTTGGTATGGGCCCGAAGACCCTTGTCCTCGGGTTTCCGCACTGAGGACTTGGGCCGGATCACTGTGCCGGCGCTGGGTGTTACCCCTCCTCCTACCAAAGTTGCCTCAATGTCCTGGCTGTACGCGCAAGTCGCAAAGCCAATCAGCAGCAAGACCGTCACAATTGCGGGCGACCCATTTGTGCGTTTCATTCGTTTGGCCCTCCTCTGTCTGAGAGAATCTTGCCCGCCACCCACCAGCCGCGCCTTGCATCCGGAATATCATTCTGTGCGAAGCGGCCACTGGGCTGCGAGCAGGTACCTTAACCACGCTGTCTTGGATCTAGAGCCCTCTCTTGCAACACACGAATGCGCCCAGCCTACAGCCAAGCTTAGCGGATGTCAATCCCGGTTCCAGGTGGCCCACTACCGACAGGCTAGTCCCCTACCTGTATAGAGAAGCCCTCTGCCGGTTCTATCCCGACGGTCCCTCGGTAGATTGCGAACGCTCACCCTAAGGACCGAACCCGGAGGGGACTAAGAGCGTGTGGGTTGCTGGAGGTTTACCCGGCGCAATTCATCTGCGGCGCGTTCCGGCAGGATGGAGTTGTAGTAAACCTCTTTGAGGAAGTAGGAGCGCGAGGTGGAGGGGCGGACGGGCGAGATTTCAAAGTGCCAGTGGAAATCCTCGAGCAGAGTCCGCCAGTGGTCGGTGCGTTCAAACTTGGCGCGGTGGTTGGGCGTGGTGTGCAGGACCAAATGGTAGTCCGGGGACACCGACTCCAGGCGGCGCACGATGGACTTGAGGAAACGCGCCAACTGCAACTGGCGGTCCCAGGTGGCCAAATCCTCCTCCAACGCGCAGTGGTGCTCGATGGGAAGAATCCAGACCTCATAGGGCAGGCGGGAGGCAAAGGGGCAGAAGGCTATGAACTGGCTATCCCATTCGACCGTGCGGACTTGCTGGGCGAGCTCCTGCTTGGCGATGTCGCAGAGCAGGCAGCGCTCCTTCAGCGCGAAGTAGCGTTGCAGTGAGCGCAGCTCGTAGACCACTCGGCGCGGGATGAAAGGTGTGGCAATAATCTGAGAATGGGGGTGGTCCGCATCCTGCCCGGCCTGCTCGCCCTGGTTGCGAAAGACGCTGACGTAGCGGAAGCGGCGGTCTTTCTTGAGGTCCGCGATGCGGGAAACGAAAGCCCGCAGCACCTGGGCCACGTTTTCATCGCTCTGCAGCGAAAGGCGCAGGTGATGGTGGGGGCTTTCGATCACCACTTCGTGGGCGCCCAGGGTTCGCATCTGATCGTAAATGCCCTCGGCATGCCGCTGCGCGTCACCTTCAATCCGATAGAACGGATGCAGATGGGGCGTGACGCGCACTTCCCACCCCCCCTTGCCTTTCGCGTACGAATAGATAGTCTGGGGCGTCAAAGCTTCCTGCCCCGGGCAGAAGGGACACACGTTTAGGTTTGGCCAGGTAGTTTCGCCGTCCTCCTGGACGACCCAATTCTGCGAAATGGGATCCTTCCGAAGCTGCATCGATCCTCCAACCCACTGCCGCGAGGGGGCGCGGGCGCGCCCGGCTGAAAACCTTAGCCGATCTCTTCGTCCGCACAGGGCTTCGCCGCCAGGTGCCACCCCCCTGATGATTCATCGGCGGGTTCGCGTTTGGTCTTAACTCTGGGAGATGCGGAAGGGGCTTGAGAGTTGAAACTTGCTATGCTTCCAGACCTGCCTCGCGTTACCCGGCTTCTAACAGGAAATCGTCAACGCCATCCACGGCTGCTATCATACGATTCTTACGTCCCTTGCCTATTAAACGTCGGTGGTTCTTTCCTGTCAAGCCTTCGTCCCGGTTGCCCAGCCCCAGGACGGGGATTCGCAGGCAGTGGGACTTGCTTGACCGAGTGCGTATAATGACTCAAAGAGAATCTTCGGTGCAGGTTAGAAGTTCGCGCTGAAGGGGCGGGTCTCGCTCCTCCCGATGCGGGGCAGAGCGGACCTGATTGCTGCCAGGAGAGTGCCGTATGGTCATCTTCTGCAAACACTGTGGCTCACCGGTGAAACTGGAGAATGCCCGGCTGGCCGATCTGACGTACAAGGTGAAGTGCCAACAATGCCGCCGGGCCGTGGCCCTGGAACCCTTGCGGCCGCCCCACGGCGCCGCTCGCCCCACGGCCTCGGACTCCCCCTCTGCCGCGCCCGGCCCGGGGGCAGCCGCGGCCGATGCTCCGGCAACGGATCCGGCAGCGCCGCCTTCCGAGAGAAACCATTACCTCCAAAAGATCCGCCTCTTCCGAGACCTTCCCTATGAGGAGTGCCTGCTGCTCGAAAGTCACTTGCGCCCGCGCGAGTTCGCCCCGCAACAAACCATCGTGCAGGAGGGTGGTCCGGGCGATGCGATGTTTTTCATTACCGCAGGCGCCGTGGAAGTCCGCAAGAAGGACCCCGACACCGGAATCGACTTCCTGCTGAGTGAGCTGAAGGCGGGCGCCTGCTTCGGAGAAATGGCCCTGCTCACAGGCAGGCCGCGTGCGGCAAGCGTCGTGGCCGTGGGGCCCACTTCCTGTTCCGTCCTGGAGCAGCCGGCTTTCGACGAAGTGCTTCTGACCAGTCCCAAGGTCAGTCTCGCCATGAGCCGCGTGCTTGCCGAACGCCTGGAGGAAGCCGACCAGCAGACCGGCATCGAGCACCTCAGCCTCAGCAGGCTGCAATTTGACCCCCGGGTACTGAAGCTGCTGCCGCAGCCCATGATTCTCGAACACCGCGTCCTGCCCGTGGCCTTTCAGAACAACCGCCTGACCCTGGCCATGGTGAATCCCGCGAACCCCGTGGCTCTGGACGAGGTGCGGCGCGTGATCAAGGGTGTGATCATCGAACCCGTGGTGACCTCCGAGGATGATTTCCTGCGCTTCATGGGGGCTTCCTACGCCGAACTGTTGCGCAAGGCAGCAGAAAAGCAGGCGCGCGAGCGTACCGTGACCGTCCTCCGAGGCCCCGGCGGCGACAAGTCAACCGCGGGCGAAGCGTCCGCCGCCCAGTCTGACTCACTGGAGAGCGTCCTCGCGTCGCTCGAGAACGAAGCGCTCGAATCCCTGCCGCCGGGGGAAGGTGGGCCCTGGCGCGAGAGCGTTACGGACCTCTCGCTGTCCGCCACCGACGCGCCGATCATTCGCGTGGCGAATAGCCTTCTGGCGCTCGCCATCAAGCGGGGCGCCAGCGATATTCACCTGGAGCCGCAGGAAAAAGAACTCGCCGTGCGCTTCCGCATCGACGGGGCACTCCAGCCGGTCGAGGTACTCCCCAAGAAGATTCAGGTAGGCTTGACCACGCGCTTCAAGATTCTCTCCCAACTCGACCCGGCGGAAAGGAGACTTCCCCAGGAGGGCCGCATCAGCGTGCGGTTGGAGGAACGCTCCATCGATTTCCGCGTCTCCACCCTTCCTTCCAAGTGGGGCGAGAAGATCTGCCTGCGCATCCTCGACACGCCCCACACCCTGCTGGGCCTCGAGAAGCTGATTCTCCACCCGGAAGTGTTGAGGCTGGTGCGGGAGATGCTCGCGCTGCCCTCCGGAACCGTCTACGTGATCGGCCCCTCGGGGTCGGGCAAGACCCACCCTGCTTTACAGCGCTCTGGCCGAGCTGAACCGCCCCGACGTGAACATCTCCACCGCCGAAGACCTCATCGAATGCGATCTGCCACGCGTGAACCAGGTCAGGACCCAGGAGGAAATCGGCCTGGACTTTGCCAGCATCCTGCGCGCCTTCCTGTGCCAGGACCCCGACATTATCCTGGTGGGCGCGACGCGCGACAAAGAAACCGCACACCTCGTCGTGGAGGCCGCCCTGGCCGGCCACCTGGTGTTCACCACGCTCGACGGAAACAACACGGCCGGCGCCTTCACCCGTCTGGGCGAGATGGGTATCGAGCCGTATTTGCTCTCGAGCTCGACCCTCGGCATCATCGCGCCGCGACTCACTCGCCGCCTTTGTCAAAAATGCAAGGAACCCTATGCCGCCGACGCTGGTTCGCTGAAACATCTGGGCCTCGACCCGGCGAAACCCCTCACCTTCTATCGCGCCAAGGGTTGCGAGCAGTGCTCGCACAGCGGTTATCATGGACGCGTGGGCGTGTACGAAGTCCTGCGCATGAACGACGACCTGCGCCGCCTGGTGGCCGACGGCGCGAACCCCCAAGCGATTTCAGTCGCCGCTGTCAAGCACGGCATGAAGACGCTGGAGGACTACTCCCTGTGGTTGCTGCAGAATGGCTGGACCACTTTGAGCGAAGCTCTGAGAGTTGTCTCCGTGCCTAAATAGGGTGTGCAGGAGGTTCGACTTCCTGCGGGTCTGGGTGTGTCATCCCCGCGCCAGCAGGAAGCCCGCGGGCTTTTTCTATGGCTTATTTTCTCGGGATCGATGGGGGCGGGACGCGGACCACGGCGTGGCTCGCGGACGAGACGGGAAAGGTCCTGGCGCGCCTCGAAGCGGGGCCCTCCAATCCTCTCAAGGTAGGATTTGGCGCGGCCGAGCGCGAGATTCTGCGCCTTACGCGCGCCGCTCTCCGCCGAGCAGGAATTCCCTACTCAGCTCCGCGCCCGTCCCGCGCGCCGATTCTCGAAGCCGTCTGCGCGGGCATTGCAGGCGTTGACCGGCGCGCCGTGCACCGTCCGCTTTTCACCTGGATGCGCCGGCACATTCCCGCGCGCCATCATCTGCTGACTTCCGACGCCGCGCTCGCGCTCGCCGCCGCGGTGGGGGATTCCCCGGGCATCATCGTCATCGCCGGCACGGGTTCCATCGCTTTCGCGCGCGACAATCAGGGGCGCTTGCTGCGCGCCGGAGGGTGGGGCATCCCCTTTGACGACCCCGGCTCCGGTTACGACCTCGGCCGCAGAGCGGTTGCGGCCGCGCTCGAGGCTTTCGACGGACGCGGCCCGCACACCCGCCTGACGGATCGTATTTGCCGGGCTTTGGATCTTCCCGATATCGCCGCGGTCGTTCCCAGGAACCTCGCGCCGCAGCAAATCGCCGCGCTTTTCCCGCAGGTGAAGGAGGCGGCGGAGCGGGGCGACCTGGTCGCCCGGCATTTGTGCGACCATGCGGCTCGCGACCTCGCGAGCCTGGCTGTGGCCCTGCTGAAGCGCGCGGGCTGGATGCGCCGCAGCATACCCGTGGTCTGCACCGGCGGTGTGTTCCAGTCCAGCGCCCTCATCCGGCGCGCCTTCGCCCGCCAATTGCGCCGCGTCGCGCCCCTGGCGCGCGTCGAGTTGCTCGGCCGCGCGCCGGTTGAGGGTGCGTTGTGGCTCGCGCGCACGCGCGCCACAGCGCCCGAATGGAGAGCCTCCCCGCAGGGCGGAGCGCGCCCCTAGCCCCGACCCGCCGCTGCTGGTGCGCGGCTCTTTCTCAGACGCGCGGAATTTGCCATTTCCAAAAGCGTCGTCTATTCTGGTGAGAAGTTGACAAGGTGGGGGGAGACTTCGGGTAGCAAGGGTTCCTTCCTGACAGGTTGATGCATGGGGAGACGGAGTGCGGTGAGGAAATCCGGGCTGCTGGCGGCGGTCATCTTAGGGGCGAGCCTCGCGTCCGGCCAGCCGGCGCCTGCCGGGACAGCCGCAGCGAGCGACGCGGACGACCGGCAATCCGCCGGGCGCGGCCTCGGCCTGATGATGGACGGCGACCTCAGCGCCGCCATCGAGGTCTTCCAGCAAATTCAGTACCGCGACCCCCCATCGCCTCTGGGATTTGTGCTGGAAGCCAACGCGACCTGGTGGAGGGTCTATTATGCTTCCGCGAACCTGATTGATCCGGACGTCTTCGACGTGACCAACCAGGAAGCCACGCCCTACGACTCCCACTTCAATGACCTCGTTAACATTTCAATCCGCAAGGCCGAGGCCCGCATCCACGCCCGCCAGGCCCTGGCGCGCAACTATCTCTACGAGGGATATGCCTATGCGTTGCGCGCCCGCCTGGAAGGCCTGCACGACCGCGACCTACCCACCGCCCGCGCTGGTAAGAAAATGCGCGCTCTGATGCTCCGGGCGCTGGCGCTCGACCCAACCCTCACGGACGCCTATCTGGGGGTCGGCATCTATAACTACTTCGTCAACTCGCTCTCGACCATCGTCAAGATTCTGAGTGTGTTCATCGGCCTGCCGGGCGGCAGCCGCACGGAGGGCCTCCGCCAACTCCAACTCTGCGCCAATCAAGGTGAAATGGCCCGTGCCGAAGCCAAGTTCTACCTCGCCAAGGACTACTCCCGCGCCAGCGAAAAACAGTTCGAGAAATCCCTGCACCTGTTCCGCGAGTTGCAGCAGGAATATCCCCACAACCCGCTCTGGCCGATGCTCATCGGCAGCTTGCATTTCCGCCTGGGAAAACCCCAGCAAGGTGAGTCGATCTACCGCGAGGTTTATCAGAACACCGCGGGGAAGACTTCCGAAGTTGACGTGGCCGTTCACCACGCCGCCAGCCAGGCCCTGGAGCGACTCCACCCCGAGCAAAAATTCCCCTGAGAAATTCGGAAGATCGGATGATGGGGTGATCCGGTGATCGGATGAACCGCTGGCCCGATGCGGCGCTCGGTAGTTGTGTCATTTGCGAGACACGGGCGCTCCCAGGTGCAGTCATTCCCGCGAAAGCGGGAATCTACTCCGCCAGCCATTGGAAATGCGCCGCCGACGGACTGGATTCCCGCTTGCGCGGGAATGACCAGTGTTTCGAAAGGGATCCCATTCCAAATGACACCAGCACCGGGCGCTCGCTCAATGGTTCAGTTTCTGGCTCTGTTCGTGGGCGTGGTAGGAGCTGCGGACGAGCGGTCCGGATTCGACGTGGCGAATCCCGGCGCGCTCGCCGCGATATTTGAGTGCGGCGAATTCTTCCGGAGGATAGAAGCGCGCCACGGGCAACTGCTCGCCCGATGGCCGCAGATACTGGCCGATGGTCACGATATCGACGCCCGCCGCCGCCAGGTCCGCGAGCACCGTCGAAACTTCCTCGAAGGTTTCACCCAGCCCCACCATCAGGCCCGATTTAGTGGGAATCGTGGGTGCGATTTCGCGCGAGTGCCGCAGCAGGCGCAACGAGCGCTCGTACCGCGAGCCCCGCCGCGCCACCGGATACAGGCGAGGCACGGTTTCAATGTTGTGGTTCAGAATGTTGGGCCGGGCGCGCAGCACAATTTCGAGCGCCGCATCCGAGCCGCGAAAATCCGGAATCAGAACTTCCACCTGGCAGGCAGGGAGCCGCTCGCGCAGCGCGCCGATCGTGCCAGCAAAGATCGTGGCGCCGCCGTCCTCGAGATCGTCGCGGTCCACCGACGTCACCACCATGTATTTCAGTTCCATGCCCGCCGCGGCCTCGGCCACGCGCTTGGGCTCAGCCCAGTCCACTTCGCCTGCGGGCTTGCCCTTCGGCACCGCACAAAAGCCGCACCGGCGTGTACAGAACTCGCCCAGGATCATAAACGTCGCCGTGCGATGCTGCCAGCACTCGCCGATGTTCGGGCAGCGTGCGCTCTCGCACACCGTGTGCAGCGAGAGGCCGCGCATCAGCCGTTTCAGGTCGAAATAGCTGTCGCCACCCGGAAGGCGCACCTTCAGCCACTCCGGCCGGCGCGCCGCCGCCGGCGACAATCCAATTTGTACCAGCTTGCCCATGAATGAATCCATTTTATCCTGGCGGCTTGGGAAGTGTCATGGAATAACTGTTTCAACCCGCGGGGGGTGGGTATCCCCCCGCGGGGCCCGCGGGAAAGGTCATTCATAGCGCAGTGCCGTGCTGGGCGCGACGTGCGCGGCACGATAAGCGGGGACAAGGCTTGCCACTAGCGCCGCCAGGAATAGGACGGCCGATACGGCGATCAGAGTCAGGCGGTCGGTGCCGCTGATGCCATAGAGCAGGCTGGCGGTGAAACGGCCCAGGGCCAGGGCGAGGGCGAGGCCGATCCCGAGGCCCACCCCGGTCAGGGTCAGGCCTTGGCGCAGGATCAAGGCCAGCACGCTGTGGGGATTGGCGCCCAGAGCCATGCGGATGCCGATCTCGCGTGTGCGGCGGCGCACCGAATAGCTCATCACACCGTAGAGGCCGATGGCGGCCAGCGTCAGACCCAGCAGACCAAACACTCCCAGCAAGGTGGCGCTGATCCGCGGCAGCAGCATGGACTTATCCACGTGCTGCTGCATGGTCTCAGTGTTGAAAACGGCCATGGTTGGGTCGAGGGCGGCGATTTCGGCCCGCAGCGGCCTCACTAGACTCTGAGGATTTGCGGAGGTCTTCACGGCGAGGGATATTCCGAAAAAGCTGAAGACTTTTTCGGGGGCTGCCTCAACAAACAAATAGGCGCAGTTCTGGGGGGTCTCGCCGAGCGTGCGCGATTTCGTGTCGGCGGCCACGCCGATGACCGTGTAGGAGATCTTATCGGCCCCCATCTGGCTGGCCACCATCATCTGGCGGCCCAGGGGCTCTTCGTCCCCGAAGGCATGGCGGGCCATGGTCACATTGATGATGGCCACATGCTCGTCGTCAGTCTTGAGGCTGAAGTCGCGGCCGCGCAGGAGCGGAATCCCCATAGTCTCGAGATAGCCCGCGCCCACGCTGTAAACATCGGCATTGACATCCTGTTTCGTGCCGCCCTTGCCGCCCGCCGCCGAGAAGTTATAGCTCGACCCGCCGATGCTGAGCGGAAGGGTGTCCACAAAGCTCATCGAGCGGACGCCGGGAAGCGCCGACACGCGTTCGCGAAGCTGGGAGAGGAACTGCCGCGTCTTCTCGGGCGAGTAGTTGTGCAGCTTCGGGTCGACGGCCATCAGCAGGATGTTATCGGGCTTCATGCCGATGTCGATGGAAGACGCATGCTGAAGGCTGCGGAGGAAAAGGCCCGCACTCGCCAGGAGCACCAGCGAAAGCGCAACCTGCACGACCACCAACGAGTTCCGCAACCCGAATCCCCTGATACGGCCGAAGACTGAGGACTCGTTCTTGAGTGATGCCACCAGGTCCGGACGCGTGGCGCGCAAGGCTGGAGCCAGTCCGAACAGCATACCGGTCAGGATGGAAAGGGCCGCCGTGAAGGCCAGGACGCGCAGGTCAACATTGAAGTCAAACACAATCGGGAACGGCAAGGGGAGCTCGAAACGGGAAATCGCGCGCGCTGCAATCGCCGCAAGGCCGAAACCCAGCACCGCGCCGCTGAGAGAAAGCAGGACGCTTTCCGTGAGCAGTTGTCGCACCAGCCGCCGGCGGCTGGCGCCCATCGCCAGGCGGATAGCGATCTCCCGCTGTCGCGTCGTGGCACGCGCCAACAGCAAGTTGGCGACGTTCGCGCAGGCCACCAACAACACGAGGCCGACCACCACCATCAGGACAGCCATCAAGCTGGCAGCGGGCGTCTCGGAGCCCGCGAGTAACCCGCCCGCGGGGTCGAGGGTGATGGGACGCGGGTGTTCCTTCTGGTCCTTGCGATAAGTGTCGTCAATTCGCTTCTTCACGACGTTGACCGCTGCCGCCGCCTGCGCGCGACTGACACCGGGCCGCAGACGGGCGTTGAGGATCACCCACTGATCGTCCCGCTTGGAGCGCGGCTGGTCCTTGGCGAGGTCGGGCATGATCTGTTCGGTCATCGCCAGTGGTACAAAGAATTCCGTAATGAAGCCGCGGTCCGTGCCCGTGAAGCCGGCCGGGGTCACCCCCACCACCGTATATTCTTGCCCATTCAGCATCACGGTGCGGCCGAGGATCCCAGGGTCCGAGCCGAAGCGTCGCTGCCAGAGTGAGTGGCTGAGCACCACCACGGCGTCGCGGCCCAAGACCTTGTCCTCATCCGGCACGATGCCGCGGCCGAGCGTGGGAGTCACGCCAACAACGGAAAAGTAGTTGCCGCTGACGAGTTGACCCCAAATCCGTTCGGGCTCACCCTTTCCGCCAATGCTGGCGGGGACCAGGGGGAAATGGGCGCACACCCCGCCCTCAAAGACCTGCGTGGTCTGGTCGCGATAGTCGATGAAGTCGGGATAGGAAAGCGTCTCGCCCTGCGCGAAGGCCACCAGCCGCCCGGGGCTCCTCACCGGCAACACGCCCCAGAGCAGGCCGTTCGCGATACTGAAGACGGTGGCGTTGGCGCCAATCCCCAGCGCAATCGAGATGATGATGATCAGCGCGAAGCCGGGAGTCTTTGATAAGGTCCGGACGGCATAGCGTACGTCTTGCCACAACGTTTCCATGGAAAGCCTCCGCACAGTGGGCCGGGCAAAGGCCCTATAGATGAATGAACGATTGGGCAGGCCAAGAAGTTCAAAGAGAAAGCGGTTTCGGGATAGGCTTGCTATCTTCTCACGATGTGAAGAGCGTCAGGGCGGGCCTCCCGCACCGGAACGCCATGCACGGCCCGGCAGTCAGAGGAGCTGGTGGTTAGAATTGCACAGGTGGCAGCGCGATGCAGGTGAGAGGATCACTTCGCCAGCTTCAGGGCAGCCGCGACATCTTCCGCAATCATTCTGCGCTTGCTTTTCTCAATGAAGAAGCTGGGGCCAGCCTGCAGGTAGGAAGGGAACACTCGCATGCCCCGGAAGAAATACTTTTGCCCGCGGAGCTTGTAGGTGGAACCAGCAGGGATCACGCGCTTCTCTCCGGCACGCTGCGCAATCGCATTGAGCGATTTAATGGCCACATCTCCCATCAACATCAGCGCTTTCACTTTTGGAAACAGGGCCAGTTCCTTCTCCAGGAGAAGCGAGCATTGCTTCACGGTGGCCGTCGCAATTCCATATCCGGTCTTCGCGCATTTTACGGCGGTAGTGAGGTAAACGCCCCGGTCCACGATGTCTTTCGTGGACGACACCTTTGCGCCCGCATCGTTGAAAGCATGAACCGTGGTCTTCTGGAACAAGGGATCGCCTTTGGCGTAAAAGTAGTCGTCGCGATTCTCCGGCGCGGCTTCCGAAATCATCAGTACGGAGATCGCCTCCGGCTGCACGTCGACGCCAGGAACGACGAAGCACTCGTGCTTGACATCTACGCAGGGAAAGTCACGGCACTTCACACACTGGCTTACGCGCATAGTGGAATCCTTTTTCGAGGCCGGTCCGACCCCTGGCAGCCGCGCAGCAGACCCCTCGAGGCACAACGTTCCCCAGCCGGGAACGTTGCTTGTTTGCAGGTGCTCGGGCGCTCGCGCAGGGAGGTGTATCACGAGCTTTCCACCGAACGTCAAGCAGAAAGGGGAATCACGGATTCAGCGTGTCGCACACGCAACGGAAACCGCCCTCGAAGTAGCTCCCGTCAGGCGGGTTGCTGCCGCGGTAGGAGACCCGCATATCCTCTCCCTTGGCGACCCAGGCGCGCCCGCGCACCACCCGCTGCCGCCCGGTGGAGGGCCCGGGAGGGTCTTCCTGGGGACTGCGGGCGTAGTAGTCCTTATCAAACCAGTCGTTGGTCCACTCAAACACATTGCCCAGCATGTCGAACAGGCTGAAGGCGTTGGCCCGCTTTGTTCCGCAGGGGTTGGGGTTCCCCCATTGCCCGCCCCCCGAGGCGCTGTTGCGGGCATACCAGGCAATCTCGTCCAGCGGTCCGTAAAGGGATTGAGTCGAGCCGGCCCGCGCCGCGTACTCCCACTCCGCCTCGGTGGGCAGTCGCCCGCCGGCCCACATGCAAAAGGCCCGCGCGTCGTTCCACGAAACCTTCACCATCGGCAGGTGGTCGTTGTTCCAGGCGCGGTTAAAGATCGGCTCGGGAGGCAGGGGCCTTTGGGTATCGGCGGCGAACCGCTTGTATGCTCCCGCCGGCACTTCGAGCTGGCCCATCCAGAAGCCCTTGGTGATCTTTACCGCGTGGCGAGGCTTCTCCTCCGGTCCGCATTTCGTTTCCTCCGGCGAGCAACCCATCATGAAAGTTCCGGGGGGAACCCAGGCATATTTCAGCCCGTCTTTCGGATTCGGCCTCGCCATCCCTGGCGTGGGTGGAAGGTCTTCCAGCGGCGCGTCGATCCGCATCTCCTGCCCGGCCGTGACGGTCACGCTCTGCTGAAGATCCTTCTTCCCGTTCGCCGAGATGCGCAAGTCATGAGAGCCGCCGGCCACCCCGGGCACGGCAAGGGTGCCGCTCGCGTCAGCCGTGCCCCGGCTCGCCTGGTCCAGAAAGACCTCTGCGCCCGCGGTGGTCTGCACCACAATTCTTCCGGCCAGGTCGGCCAAGGACGCTGTAATCCTGGTTTCCTCCCCGGCCAAAACATTGAGGCTTTGCTGGAAGTCCTTTTTGTTCGCGGCAGATACCCTCAGCTCGTGGGGGCCCGGGGCCGCGTCCTGGATGGCGAGCGTGCCGCCGGCGTCCGCTGTACCGAGACTCGCGTTGTCGAGGAAAACCTCTGCGCCCGCGGTGGTCTCGACCACAATCTTCCCCGACAGGTCGGCAAGGGTGGCCACGATCTTGCTGGTTCCCCCGGCGGCGAGGTCGAGGGTCTGCTCGAACGTCTTTTTGGGGGGAAGGGAGACCCGGAGGGTGTGCGCGCCGGGTTTAAGATCCTCAATCTTCAATTCTCCTTCGGGGCTGGTCCGCCCCTTGAACTCGTCATCCAGATAAACCTCGGCGTTAGGTGAAGATTCAACCACCACGTCTGCCGTGGCGGCCTCTGTGCTGGCGTGCAGGGCGGCCGTGAGTTCGGTCTTGGCGGCGTCGTCATCAGGCTTTAGAAGGATCGCCACGCGCTGTTCGGCGATGTCCGCCTGCCAATCCTTCTTCTTCCCGAACGCGATGCCGAGCAAGCGGTGGGCTTCGGAATCCCCTGGACTCTCCTTGATGGCTCCCTGGTAAAGGGCGATGGCGCCATCAATGTCGCCCGTATCCATGAGCGCGTTGGCGCCTTTGATCTGCTGCTTGGCTTTGGCGGCGTCGTCCTGGGCCGGCGGCTGGATGGCGCTCGCGGCGCGCAAGGCCTCGATGACGGCCGGTTCGGCGCCGGCACCGCGCAAAGCGTGCAAGTAGTCGTCGGTCGGCTCAAAATCAATGCCGTTTTGACGCACTAATTCCGCTACTCGCGCGCTGGGCACGGAACCTTTCACCAGATCCATCACCTGGTCCTTGGAGAGAGGCTTCTTGGTCAACTGAGGGGCCGCGACCAGTGCGGCGGCCGAGAGTAAAACAATCAAGATCAGATATCTGGATTTCATAAAAAAACACCGGGCACCGTAAGGTAGCAAGAGCTTCGACGCCTGCACTTTGCAGCCGGGATCGAGACGGGCGGATTCTGCGACAAGGAAACTGTCTCTGGCCCGGTGCCGGACCAAGGCTGGCTTCGACCCAGACCATGGGCCGGGTCACTCTCACGCCTGCGGGCCACCCCTGCAGGCTCCGCCCCTAGATCGCGACGCTAACTTCGCAGTCCTAAATGCCTCGGAGTGTACACCCCAGAGCCCCGTATTGCAACGCTAACGCCAGCTCCCGCACGCGGGAAATGCCGCGCGGGGTGGGGCCCGCGATGGCAGGCTTCTGCCCTGGCGCGCCGGCCTGCGGCACTGCCGGCAGGCAGACGGTATTGAGTCTGCCGTCTGGCCTGCGTACGCTTACCCAGAACGCCGTTTGTTCAGGGGGCGACCCTGGAAGCCGGTTCTGGACACTGCCCCCCCCAGCGCTTCCCGCACCCGAGGCTCTTCCCGGGGGCTAGTCCGCCCAAGCCAGATAGCCGGGCACGATCAGATTGAGCAAGGGCACGATCATCATGATTCCCCACCAGTTCGGCTTGCCGCGTGCCTCAGCAATGGCCATCCAGACGATGATCATGATCACGAAGTTCACGAGGGGAATAAAGCAAAGGATGATCCACCAAACTGGCTTCTTGGCGACGTTCAACATCAGGATGATGTTGGCGATGGGAATCCAGGCCAGCCAGGGGTTCTCCGTGTTGGTTTTCTTGGCGATGGTCTGAAGCGCCAGGGCGAAGTACACGTAAAAGGCAGCGAAGAACAGCAGAAAAACCATCATGAATGCGCCTAGCGCGGCTATGGCGGCCCCTCTTTCCACCTGCGCAAACGCCGGGACGGCCGGCAGTAATGCCAGGCAGGCGAGAACCGCCAAGCCCGCCAATGTTATTGCCCATCGATGCTTCGAAGGTGCTTTCATTGCATGTCTCCCTCTCCCACTCCATCCAAGTGAGTGTGGTTCAACAGGAATCTGTATTCCGGATTGTCGGCCGGCTCGATGTGCTTGCGTTTCCCCCCGTCGCTTCCTTTGAGGGCAGACGGAACGCTTTGCGCCGGAAGCGCAATCCGCAGCGAAGGAGAAAGCACCCGATGTATACACTTGTTTAGTCGGCTCGGCAAGAGGAACAGGAAAGCTCCGGGGCCGTGGCCTTGATTTGGAGGCAGGAGGCAACCGATGCCGGACGCACTGCGGACTCCTTCCTGCGGAAAAAGGCATCGCCCCGGCCCGAATAGAGGCAAACTGACATATACTCTCGGGCGCCGGAAGGCCACGCGGCGAGCCCCGGCTCGGAATCAAAAGGTCATCTCTGGGGGACGCGCCGTGGTTCCCCAGCCTAATCTTGTGAAAAGCCTCGAGGAGCGACACCGATGGGCATGTTGTTCTGTTTTCTGGGAGCAATTTCCTTCGGCCTGTTAGGCAGTACGTTGAAGGCAGCGGAACGAAGCAAGGCCAACGCCGCGGGGCTGGTCATCTCGGCCTATGCCTGGCCCGCCCTGATCATGTTGGTGAGGACCCTGCTTCTCAACTCAGGTGGTCATGTTCCGACAAGTGTGTATGTGATTGCCGTGATATTTGGAATTTGTGCGGCAGTTGCATCTTTGGCTTTTCAAGTGTCGATCAGCATCGGCAAGGTCACGGTAGGCTGGCTGATGATGAATCTCTCGGCGGGCGTTCCGGTTGTGGTTTCGATCTGGATGTACCACGAGAAATTGACAACTCTGAAAGTTGTGGCGTTCGGGCTGGTGCTCGTCTCAATCTTTTTCCTGTCTTGGGGTCAGGTGATCGAAAAACGCGCCATCGCCGGCACCCCCGCGAAAGGAGAATGAGTTCGCCATGTGGTTCCTGCTGATGCTCGTGATACTTCTCACCAACGGAATGAGCGCCTTCGGCCTCAAGATGATCGCGGGGTGGGGGCTTCCCGAGACCGTCAAATACCCCTACTTGACCGTTTGGTACGCCGGCGGCCTGGCGGCGATTGCCCTGCCGATGTTATTGAAAGGGATGCGAGTGGGGAAGACGGAACTCTCTTGGGGAGGTGTGGCGGGAGCCCTGAGCATCGGAGGGCAAATCGCGATGGCGGTCGCACTGAGTTCAGGCGTCCCTGGACACGTGGTGTTTCCCATCGCCATTGGCGGCTCGATTTTCGTCGTGGCCCTGGCCGGGCGGCTGGTGTTCGGCGAGCGCATGAATTCACCCACCGCGCTGGGCGTGGCCTTGGGGTTCATCGCGGTCGTTCTTCTGGGTGTGAGCTGAAGAACCAGCGCTTTACTTCAGATCCGCTCTGAACCACGCCGCTTTCACCTCCTCGATCACCTCCCGGGCAGCCTGCTCGACCTGCTGTTCTCCCCAGTGGGGGTCAAAGTGGGTACGCGGGTCCTGCGCCTCGCGCAGGGTGTGGTCGGGAGTAGGCACGCAATCGAAAGTCTCTCCATCCACGATGGCGAAGTCCACATTGTGCAGCTTGCCCGTGGCAGGGAGCCGGGAAAGATCAACCGAGCCCGGCCAGGTTGCCTCCAACATCGAGGTTTCTTCCGCTGCCGCGTGGCCGATCGCTCCGGCCACCAGGGACCGCGGGAATCCCGGGTAGACCCACATGACACGCTTGGGCTCGAAGCCGGTGTTGAATTCGCGGCAGAGCCGGTCCAGCACCGCCCGCTGGTTATCGGCGCCATGCCCGTTCACGATGAGCACGCGACGAAAGCGCATGCGCGCGAAGAGAATATGGAGGGTGTCGCGCACCACCGCCGCAAATACTTCCTCTCGAAAATAGGCGCTGGCCACCGAGTTCTTGGGGAAATCCATTCCCTCAATGAAGGCATCGCGGCTGAACCCCAGCGACTCCAACATGTTTGGATTGCGCTCGCGCTCCGTCCCGATGAACAGCGGAGGGAAATACGGACACTGGAATTCGCGAGCCAGGCGGCGGGCGAAGGCGTGCGCCAGCAGGTTGTCGCAGCCCATGGCCAGGTGCGGCCCGTGCCATTCCACGGGCGCTAGGGGCAACAGCACCAGGCCGTTGCGTTCCCGAGCAGCCGCCACCTCATCGGGGAATAAGAAGGCCATATTCCAGTCCCCTTGCTCGATGGGACGTTTATTCCCGGTTCCGTTAGCGTCAGGCATTTAGCTTCGCCTCCAGAAATAGCGTTTGGCAGTCAAAGACCAAGAAAATAACTCCCAGGGCATCTTCACATGCTGCCCCGGTCGAGGCAAGGGGCACCGCAATTACTGTCATTGCGGAGAAGTCCGTGTGACCTTCCGAGATGCAGTTGCTTCCAATATCAAGTGGCGCCCCAGCCCAGCTCCCGGAGGCCGGGCTCTTCAGGAGCTCGCAGGTTCGTGAGGCGAGCAAGGCTGTGGGCGTCGGCGGGGGACTCGGCTTCGCCACATCTCACACTCCCCTCAGGCAGTTCGTCTTGCTTCCCCTCTATACCCCGTAAAGGGTCTCCGTATTGACAGGCAGGCCGAGCAATTTGAGATAAGTGAAGAGTTGCATCTTGTGGTTGTCGAAGTGGCCGAGAAAGGAGACACCCATGATCTCCATCTTGGCCTTCCATCCCCAGGGCACGGAAACCACCCGGTTCGTGAAGTCCACCTCGCTGATTCCATCCAGCGTGGCGCGCAGAATCTCCTTGTCCCTAGCGAGCTTGTCCAAGGCCTCCGGAACTCCACAGGAAGGCATGTTCTCGAGTTTCATGCCCGACTCCATCTCTTCCGGCGGCGGCCATTTGCCGGTCACCAGCATCTCAAATCCGCCGCCGAGCCCGTCGCTCAGGTGGCAAATGAGTTGCCCAAGGCTCATGAACGTGGGTCCGGGCTTCCAAGCCAGTTTGTCGGACGGAACCAGGCCAATCAGTTTTTCGGCCGGCCGGACCGATCCCATGACGACGTCGTAGAATTCATTCTTGGTCATAAATCCTCCTCCTCTTGTGGCACGCCTGGCAGGGCGAGTATTTGCTAATGGGGATTCTCCAGCATCCTCTTTCTGTCCTCGGGCAACGGCGCGAAGCCGTCGAAGCACATTTTACCTGAAATGCGCTGCCCCGTGGCCTGCGCATCTGATTTGTGGTTCCAGTCCACAGGCTTGACTAGGTTTCGGCGCTAACCCTGCTTCGGCGAGGGGGCAACACACGATGGCAGGTTGTGGACCGCCGAGAGAGCCCCATCCACGGCGATCGATGCAGGGTTGACGATCCTACTTCCAAGCGCCCCTGCCTGGTCCGGCTCATTTGCTTGCACACAGCCTGGGCCTACGCCCGCGCTGCTTCCTCGAGAACCTCGCGCAGACGACGGGCCACCACCCCGTCCTCGCCGGGCTGGAGCATCCACACGCCCACCACGATAGTATGGGCGCCGCTTTCCAGGCCCTTGCTCGCGGAATTGGCTCCCGTTGCGGGGTTGAGTTCGATGCGGGGTTTCCCCTGCCGCATCTTCTCCATCACTTCCTTTCCCGTCAGCTTGATGCGGGTGGGGTCGTAGGTGATCACGAGGTGCGCCACATGGTTGGCCACGGGGGGCACGGAGATCCGGGTCGCGACGGTCGGCAGGCCCTTCAAGCCCTCCGCGATGCGCTGGGCGCGTCGCTCGAACTCCTTCTGCATGGCGTCTTCGTCCTGGGCGAGCAGCCAGTCCACCGCCGCGACCAGCCCGATGATCTCTTCCTTGGCGACTTTCATGCCCCGGCCGACGGTGTTGGAGTTAGGGGAATTGTTCTTCACCGCGGCCTCGATCAGGTCCTTCCGGCCCAGCAGCAGGCCGGTGCACTGCGGCCCGCGGATGCCTTTTCCACCGGAGAACGTCACGAGGTCGAAGCCCATCCTGGTGTAATTCCACAAATTCGCAATGGGCGGAATATCCGCGGCGGCGTCGTTGAAGCAGGGTACGCCGTGTTGATGCGCCACGCGCACCCAGTCTTCGCGGCTGATCTTGCCCTCGTCGGCGGCGTTGAAGAAGTGCGCCATCACGGTCCGCTCATTGAACGCGGCTTCGTATTCCTCCAGCGTCTCGATTTCCACGTAGCGAATTCCGCAATTGCGCAGGGCGTGATCGTACTCGTAGCGGTGGGTTTTCTGGACAATCACCTCGTTCTTTAGCCCCGTCATGTCCAGAGGAATTCCCACCATCGCCTTCTCATTCCCGAGCGTTACGCATGCGGCTGTGCCCAGCGTGAGCCCGGAGGCAGCTCCGGCGGTCACGAGCGCGGCTTCGCATTGCAGGCGCTTCGCCAGGTACTCCCCGGAGGCGCGCAGCAACTCCTCCAGTTGGACGGGATGCCTCGAAGCGATGCTGATGGCTGCCTGAACTTCCTCCGGCATCGTGGAGGCTGACAGGACGGTGTAAGTCCCCGCCGCGTTGATGAACGGCGTCACGCCGAGTTTCTCGTAGTAGTCCACGCCCTTCGCACCACCCCGCGTCGCAGCACGGGCCTTGAGGATTGATCCACTGCACGCCGCTGCGCCGCTCGCCGCGAGTGCCTGGCCGGTGGTCCCGAAAAACTTGCGCCGGGTCATCGCCTTCGACATGGGAGCCTCCCTTTTTGCCAACGCGAGACAGCAAACCCTGCTGCGAAAGCTCACTTCGGTCCGCGGCGCGTTGTCATGTGATGTGCCTTGATTAGCATGCCGGACGACAGGTGTCAATGCCGGATGGGGGGTGCACCTCGGGGCTGTTCTCTCACTGGAGGAAAAAGAGGGGCAGGCGTACAAGGCCTGCCGCATTTGACGCTTAAACCAAGGTCCGATCTCAGCGTATTTTTTCAAGTTGTCACGCCGGCTCCCCCGCCTCGGACCAACGGTCCCACAAGGAGCGGCGGTTCGCCGACCGGCCTGCACTTGTTTTGTGCAGCGGGTTGGGTGAGGGAACAGGTAGGGGGCGAGCTTGCCGCCCTTGTCGCATTAACGGGCAGGAGACAGGGCAGCGCCCGAAAACTCAATTGATCGCTGTCAGAAAATTTGCTGCGTGGCTGATTCGGTGGAGAGGCTGCGCTGGCTGAAATGGCAATCATCAATCCAGGCCGGTAAGCGCTCACACTTCACATGGCACCCTAACTGAAACAAGTCAAAGGGCTTGCTTATTAATATTCCCGGAAAACCTTTTGCATCCCCCAACTGATCTGTGGCATGATGCCAGGCAGATCGAACCACTAATGAGTTAGTCGCTACCCGCCCCCTTACGGGGGTCGTTAAATGCAGGACCGGGAGAGCCGGGGCAAAAACCTACCTTTAACACACCTCGGCTCCTCCCGAGTTCTCGGTCGTTAGCGCAGTATGATGGATGGAAACATCGGCACGATTGTGGGCAGTCAGCACCTTGATCTAGACCCTTATCCTTCGAGTGACTTTCTGCCCCGTGGCAATGGCCGCAGGGAGGCCAGTATCCTGAGTCACAAATTCGCTTGGCAAATCGTCAGGGCAAAGCTATAGCCGTGCCCTGACGTACTCTTGTGGTGAACCTCTGACTCGGGACACTGGCAGGCTGTGGCGCACATGGTGGTTCGGCATCCTCCGCTGGCAGAACGCCGATCATGCCTTCGACGCAGCATGGCCGGGCTTCCCACCCCTGTGGCGAAATGAATCCTCGCCATGGCCCGGTATTGTCAGCAGGGTGTCGGTGTGTTATATACGATGTACTCAAGAGATCGGCCTGAGCCAGAAAGGTCTTGGCGGGGAGAACGATCAAGGGCTTGTTGTGAAGGGGCGGTTTCGTCTTGCAGTAAAGCTGCAAGGTTCAGGGAAGGGGATTTCACTGCGTGAGTTTCATCAACTACGCTGCCCGGGAAATTAACTGTAAGATCGTCTATTACGGCGCCGGCTTGGGCGGCAAGACCACCAATCTGCAGTGGATTTTTGACCAGACGCTCGGGAAAACCGGCGGGAAGATGATTTCCCTTGCCACCGAGACCGACCGCACCCTGTTCTTCGATTTCCTCCCACTCGACCTCGGTACTGTGCGCGGGTTCAAGACGCGTCTCCATCTCTACACCGTTCCCGGGCAGGTCTTCTACGATGCCAGCCGCAAGCTGATCCTGCGCGGTGTGGACGGTGTCGTGTTCGTGGCCGATTCACAGGAAGAAAGAATGGACGCCAACCTGGAGGCGATCGAGAACCTGCAGGAGAACTTGCGGGAGCGCGGGTACGACTTCCTGAAGATACCTTACGTGCTCCAGCTCAATAAGCGCGACCTGCCCAGCGCCGTCCCTGCCGAGGAATTGAAAAGGAGTCTGATAAGAAAGAATGAGTCTGCCTTTGAGTCTGTGGCCTTCAAAGGCATCGGGGTGTTTGAGACCCTGAAGGAATGCGGCCGACTGGTTTTGGCCGAACTGAAGAAGGGCTAGCGCGCCGCCATCCCTCCCCTGCCAGATCGCTCGTTTCCCCCACTCCAACTCGACTTCCATGCGAGTAGCGCTGATCCCGCCGCGCGGGACGCGAACGACGGGAGAATAGCAACAATGCCGATCTCCCGACGAGGCCTGGACAAGTTCCGGTTGCCGCTACGCGGGAGCGAAACCCGAACGCTGGGCAGAGCCGGGGGCTTGCCCCGGCCAGGGCAAGCCATGGCCCTGCAGCGCCCCAGGCCGCCCCAAGGGGTGGCCCTAGCTCCAGTCGGCGGCCGCGGTGAGTTCGAAGAAATGGTGCCCCATGATGGCCAGGGTAATGGCCTTGCTGAAGTGGCGTCGGTGGCGGCTCAAGGCCTGCACGAGGAACTTCCAATACTCCTTGCGGTAGTTGCTGAGCAGGCCCTGCCGCCAAAGCGAACGGCCCAGCGCCAGGACATCCGAGAACACGAGCGGGGAGCGCGATCCGGCACCCAACTGCGCCAGGAAGTCAGAAGCGCGCTGGAAGTATTCGCGCGGGCTGTAGATGGTTTGCAGGATGCGCCGGTAGCCATCCAGCAGTTCCTGTGAATCCATGCGCGGGATGAAGTTCAGCTCGGCCAGGGTATTGTTCCCCAGGCTGGCTTTCAGCAGCCGGCCCTCCGCCTTCAGCCGTCGCCACAACTGGGTGTTGGGCACGGCATTCAGGAGGCCGACCATGGAAAGCGGAATGGCCGCTTTGCGGATAAATTCTATTTGCCGGTCGAAGACGTCGGGCGGGTCGTTGTCAAAACCCACGATGAACCCCCCCATGACCTCCATCCCGTAGGCCTGGATGAGTTTCACGCTCTCCAGCAGGTCCTTGCGGAGGTTCTGAAACTTGGTGGTCTCCTTCAGGCTTGCGGCCACCGGCGTCTCGATGCCCAGGAAGACGCGGGTAAAATGCGCCTCCCGCATCATGTCCAGCAAATCCTCTTCCTCCGCCAGGTTAAGAGAAGCCTCCGTATAGAGCGTGAAGGGAAACTTGTGATCGTGCATCCATTGGATCACGCGAGGGAGTAGCGCTTTAACCTTATTCTTATTACCTATGAAGTTGTCGTCCACCATGAAAACGGAGCCCCGCCAGCCCAGGTGATAGAGCTGGTCAAACTCGGCGCACACCTGGTCGGGAGTCTTGGTGCGCGGGCGGCGGCCGTAGATCTCGATGATGTCGCAGAACTCGCAGGTAAAAGGACAGCCTCGCGAAAACTGCACAGACATGGAGCTGTACCGCCCCAACCGGGCCAGGTGAAGATCCGGGAGCGGCACGCGCGTCACATCCGGCATCTGCGGGTGCTTGTAGTGAGGCTGGGCTGCCCCCCGCTCGAGATCCTCGGCGAGCTGAGCAATCAACTCCTCCGCCTCACCCTCCACAATGTGATCGGCTTGGGAAATCGTGGCATCGGGCGCGCTCGCAATCGGCCCGCCCACCACCGTCCGCCGGCCGTGCCGCCTGGCGCGCGCCATCAGATCCTTCAGGGAGGGTCCCTGGACGATCATCGCGCTGAAGAAAACCACATCCGCCCAATCCAGGTCCGAATCCTTCAACCGTTCGACGTTCAAATCCACCAGCCGCCTCTGCCAATGCTTCGGCAGCATCGCCGCAACGGTGAGCAAGCCCAGGGGAGGAAACGCCGAGCGCTTACCCTGAAAGGGCAAAGCGTGTTTAAAGCTCCAGAAGGTGTCGGGGAATTCGGGATAGACCAGCAGAACTTTCATCAGTTACCTCTTCAGGTGAAGGCTATAGATTCCGGTCCAGGCTGCGGGGCGCAATTCCCGCCCTATGGCAGTCCGATAGTAGGCGCCGCCTCTTCGGATATAGCCCTGTCCCTGCCCTGTTCAACCCACCTCGCGCTTCCCACGACAACGCTGGGAAATGGCCATAACGGGGGGCAGGATCCCCGTTGATAACGGATGGTCAGATGGCCGAAAACCCCACGTGGCGGGTCCCGCAAATCGCACGCCAGTCTAACACCATTAGAGTCATCCCTCCACCAAAAAGCTCGGTATATTCTTGCGCCGGAAGGCGTTTTACCTGCTTCTTGCGCCCCGGGAACGTCCTCGGCGCTGCGTATCTTTGATCCCCGGAGGGGATCGATACAGTAGCCGGGGGCAACGCCCCCGGAAACCGCGCCCCCGACAAAGTCCGACCCTGAAAGGGTCGAATCCGGGTGGCGTCACTCTGGTCTTGCGTCGTGCGGCCCAGGGTCATACGACCCTTTCAGGGTCGGGGGAACGACCCTCGCGCTTTCCGGGGGCGTTGCCCCCGGCTACTATCTTGTGCCCCTGCGGGGCACGAGAAACTGCCCTCCGCCCGCTCTGAGCGGGCGGCCACCCGGTGGCGAAACCTTCCCTCGCCATGAGGTTTTGCCTGCGTCGCCCGCCCCGGCGAGCGCGTTCGCCACCGAAACAGAAGGAGTTTGCCCCCGTCCTGCCATTTCGCAGTGAAAAATCGCTGCTAACTCATTGCATATCATAAACATATCATGTAAAACAGGTAACACATTTATTTTCATAGATATCGCCGGATCGATCGTTTTCCATTTCCTATTTCCCTTTGTTTTCATGCATATCCCCGGATCGACCTTCATTTTTAACATCTTTTTGCCAGCACGCTCTATGGGAGGAGCCACAATCTGACAATTCTGTAAGTTAAAAAAGTCGAGAAATTGGGTGGGACCGGGAAAATACCCTCAAATCATGGCTAACCGCCTGTATTTTCAATAACATTTCCGGTATGGACGGCGTCTTGGTGGGTGGCAAGGGGAAGGCTATCTCCCGAGCAGGTTCTAGCGAGCCGGGGCGCTCGGTACTCTATGTATTATACCTCTAAAGTTAACTTTGTCAATCAAAAAATTCTGCCCTCCGGCAGAAACTTGCTGAATCTGGAACCTTGCCTCCGAACGATTTCACTGCGCTTGCCCGAACCCCTCATCGCCCGGCTCAAAGTCCTGGCGAATAAGCGCGATGTCCCCTATCAATCGCTGCTCAAGGTTTTGCTGGCGGAGCGGCTGAAACAAGAGGAAGCAAAACAAGGGCGGACCCTTCGCCCCGCTCAGAGCTTGCCCTGAGCGCAGCGAATGGGGCAGGCTCTGAAGGCTGAGGGTGAGAGGTTGGCCTGGCGCGTAAGTCCCCCGCCCGGGCACCGGTAGTGGGTCAGTTGTCGCGGTAGGGACGACCATCGCTGATCGCCCCCCGCACAGATCCGTACAAGCGCGTTTACGCATACGGCTCTTACCGTGGATGAGTGGCGGCGAAGCGGGCATCAGGATAAGGATGCAGAATTCGGGGTGGGGGAATCCACCGCTTCAAGAGAGGGGTGAGACGACCCCATCGCACCGGTGCGCGTTGACTGCGACGGACTAAAACGCTCCGCCACAGCCTGCCAACGCGACGACTAAAGATGCGCAACTGAGTCGAATTACCAGGAACGCCATGGTATTGGTAGTATCCCAGCGCAACTTTGCGAACCCATGCACCGACATCGGTCGTGCGATGATGCTTCCGGCGTTGAAGCTCAGCCTTAATGGCTTTGAGCTTCGCGACCATCCGCTTCTTCGCCGTAATCCGCCAAACGATGAAGGCTCGGCTGCTGTTGAGCTGCCCACAGAAGTGAGTGAAACCCAAGAACGTAAAGGTTTCTGGTTTTCCGTCCCCACGGTACTTCCGGTCTCGAGCGGCAAACCGCCCGAATTCAATCAGTCGTGTCTTGTCCGCATGTAATTCCAAACCGAACTTTGCCAGCCGCTCCCGAAACTCTTGCAGGAACCGCTCGGCGTCCGTCCGGTATTGAAAGCCCACCACAAGATCATCGGCGTAGCGGACGACAATCACATCGCCGTTCGCGACTTTCTTGCGCCAGACCTCCACCCATAGGTCGAACACGTAGTGCAGGTATACGTTGGCGAGCAGCGGTGAAACGACTGCTCCCTGCGGCGTACCCACCTTTGTCTCCGACCACTGACCAGCTTCGGAAACTCCAGCCTTCAACCATTTCTGGATCAGGCGGAGTATCCGGCGATCGGCCACGCGGTGCTCAACAAACTTCATCGTCCATTCGTGGTTCATGTTGTCAAAGAAACCTCGAATGTCCGCATCGAGCACCCAGTTCACTCGCTTCCATTGGATGCCCGCCACCAGCGCGTCCAACGCTTGGTGCGGGCCGCGACCGGGCCGAAAACCGTAAGAAAAGCCTTTGAAGTCGACCTCATATATCTGGTTGAGGATCGTCACCACCGCCTGTTGAACGATTTTGTCCTCCAGAGCAGCAATGCCCAACGGACGTTGCCGCCCGTCGGCCTTCGGTATATAGACTCGTCGTGAGGGTTGGGCTCGATACGCTCCACGGTGCACCCGACTGTGCAGATCGACAAGTCGATCCTCCAGTCCGGTTTCATACTCCTGCCATGTCACGCCATCTATTCCGGGAGAAGCTTGACGCTGAAGGGCGTAGAAGCTGTCGCGGAGTAATCCGACGCTCAGATGGTGGAGCAGAGCGGTGAACCGCTCCTGCTTCCTTTCTTTTGCTGCTTGCCGCACACCGTGCAATCCCGGGGACATGCGTTTCCCGCTCTGTGTCGGCCGCATGTGAGATCGAACGATGTTCTCCTCAGTCTGCGCCCTTCCCTCCCCGGCCTCCGCGGAAGGCTGCCCTTCGTTGTTCGGCTGGTTCACTGGTACTGCGGCACAGTCCGACTTCTCCCGCACGTTCATGTCCGCAGTTCGGTTTATGGCCTTCGCGGACCGGTCTTGCTCGGTTGGCCAAGACGTGCAGGAGATATCCCGGTTCTCGTGCATGTTGTTTCTCAGCGTGCGCGGGTTCTTAGACTACGCAGGACCGGACAATCCACTCGCGGTTAGCGTGGTTGTCGTGTTGCCTTCCTCCCTTCG
Organism: uncultured Acidobacteriota bacterium; assembly: GCA_963722555.1. GTDB lineage: Bacteria > Acidobacteriota > Terriglobia > UBA7540 > UBA7540 > Bog-366. The sequence continues at coordinate 913,192 of CAVRNQ010000007.1, read as the reverse complement.
GAACGGAGTCGGCATCCTGTTCCAACGGCTTTTCGAAGCTCAATAGCCCGGCCCACCGATACCTCTGTCTACGCTTCAAGCGATATCTCGCGATGTCACCTGCAAGACTCGAGGCCAGGATGGATTCGCTGCTTTCCTTTCCTGTAGGGCTCTTTCATCCCCTACAACATGCCGGTTTATCCCGGCGCTCTCCGAGTGCGCCGTCGCTCGGCCAGAACTTCGGATTGCCCCTGCGGATTCGTCGCTAAGCACATGGCGACAAGGAAGCGCCGATCTGCCCAGTCCGAGGCCAATCCTGCAAGTCTCGAAGATTTGCTTTGGCGGCGACGCTCGACGACTTGATGGGCGAGTTCAACGGTGGTCGCACCGCCGCCGATGGTTGTCGGGAACAGCAGCTTTTGGTGGTGATCCTCCAGGAGGCTAACGCTCCGCTTCACCCGCGGCGGGCGCCGATTGAAAGCATTGCCCGGTTGAGCTCGCTCCGCGCCCGCGGTCGGGTGCAAGCGGTGTTAGACGTCATCTTGAAGTCTAGCTTCTAGAACATTCCAGTTGTCGCGGTGTTGCGCCAACATTTCGGGCCGAATTGATATATGAAAGGAATCGGGCTTCTTGGGCCGGATGCCACCGTGTTGTCCGAGGTAGTCTCGGTGGGCAGCAATCGCCGCGGTCTGCAGGTCTTCCCAAGTCAAGACATAGAAGTCATCGGTCCCGTATTCCCGCAGTCGGACAAGGACGCAGACGAGGCCCGGGTACGGCGGCACAACCGGTCGGCCTATGATCTGACGCTGTCCTTCGAGCTGCACGTCCACGAAGACGCGAATATCGAATTGCCATGATGAGTCACTTGAGATGGCCTTGACTTGAATTGCCTGGTGGCCGCCAGTTGAATTGGATGCGATGATGTCGTAGTGTGGCACGTTCCCAGTAAAGGTGGTCGCGATAAAGCCGCGCCTGCATACCTCGGCTGCGACGAGGTACTCACCAATCTGCTTCGTGAGTTGAGTGTGACGGCCCGTTGCCATGGTTCGCCTTTGTACGTCTAACGTCCCGCGTCAGCCGCGCGCGGTCACGGGCAAGATACGCCGCAACGCGAACGGCAATGCAACAGCCAAGTACCACTGGACGCGTCGCGCGTCGGCTGAACGCGCTTGTTGGGCGGCACATCGTTCAACCTCTTGGCCTTCTTGGAAACAACATCGGTGTTCTGGATTTGTACTCCAGATACGATGCCCCAAAGCGAAACTCTAGTTCTCGTTCTTCATACACTTTCACGAAGACAAGCAATGCCGGTGCAAACAGGATGAGTACCCAGAGTACAAACAGCACTGACTGAAACCAGATCCCCAATGACAGGAGAAAAGCCAGAAATGCAAGCACCATGGGATTACGCGTCCAAGCATACAACCAATCTGCCGCCAATTTCCGACTGAGCGCAATGAAGAAGGGTGCCCCGAACCCTTTCAAGGCAAGGTTTACCACTGTCAGCAAAAAAGCTGCCCCGGCAATAATGGCTAACAACAAGCCGATTTCAGCTGGTACTGGGAGTACCCAGTCAGACCAATCTTGATGAGTGGTTACTGCTCGAATGATGGCTACGCCAAATAGATTCCCCAGGGCAAACTGGACAAACGTCGTTATCCAGGCGACACCGCTCGTTGTTAGGTGTCGGTCGAGTATCTTCCTCCCGAGCCAAACAAGGGGGAATACCAACAATACCCCTCCCACAATGATAGATAGATTCATGACATTTGAAAGTGGTGTATTGAACGCCCACCACCAGAGAAACCAGGAAAACGCTAAAAGGGCAATCCTAAAAAATAGTTCAACGGCATGTTTCATGGTAACCTCCTGTGACCATTTTCGAGACCGCCCAACAATAATTAGATTGACCCGCATAAGATGCGGGATGCTGCTTTCCTGGCCTCATAACACGCCGCTGGATTATCTGACAGAGGCATGCTAACCCGCGAATCTTCAACTGGTTGCGTTGCATTGAACGTTTTATCACGGCGTGTTATGGGGATCAGCATATCATCCTCCCTAATGACCTCACAGTCCGTCAACCGAGCTGCGAACTCCGGCCGGCCCGCAGTGAGGTTATTCGTGACGTCCGGCCCCGGGAAAACTACGGCGCTGGTCATCAAGGGTATCTCAGGTCAGAGGCCCGATCAACCCTTCGAGTTAAGGGCACGGACCCTTGCCAATCTGGTGCGTGTTGGCGATGCCGGCTAGATCCCGAAAACCGTCGTCCGGTAAACCGCGGGCCCTCAACTCCTGGATCGTCGCACTCGGAAACAACCCACTTGGGCGCGCGGTCGGCTCAAGGGGGTGAAACAGGAACCCTTTCCGCGGACACGTCTGCGAGGCGTGTCGTTTCAGCCAGAATTCGCTCCCCTGTAATGCCAACGCCGGTGGGATGCCCCCTACTGGCTCGATCCGTTGTATGTCGCAGGTGACGGACAGGTGCGAACCGACATCGAGGTTCGGCCTGAGAAGTAGCGGTGTTCGAAGAAGCCTGGTGCGTGACAAAGACGGCCAGGCGAAACAAGCTGCATGATCGGCGATTCCACATCCCTTGCGGGCGCCCTCTTCGATCCCGCTCATCCGTTCCTGTCCACCGTCATGCGCGTGATCCCAAACAGGCTAGTAGAACCTGTAGTTTCGCGGCATGGGAACCTCTGGGAAGGGACAATCACCCAGAGTGAACTCCTTCGGAGTGTAATTCCGCTGGGAGTTCAGGGCCGCCTCCCACGTGATCTCCTGGCCGCTGTAGGCTGATTCGCGGCCCATGATAGCAGTCAGCGTACTCTCCGCCACTTGCATAGCCTCGTTCAGCGGTTTTCCGGAACGAATGCTCTCAATCAGGTCGATGTGCTCCTGCTCGTAGGGGTCCCGCACTTGACCCTGGAAAACCCATTCACGATCGCCCTGGATCCGGTTTTCACAGTTGCTCGTGCCCTTGGTTCCCAAGACGGCCGCGCCGACACGGTCTGTACAGCCGTCGATCTGCCGATTCTGGCTGAAGAGGCGGACTCCCCCGGGGTACTCGTACTCGATGGCGAAGTGGTCATAGATATGCCCGTATTCCCAAGAGGGCCGGGCCAATCTGCCGCCCATTCCGTAAGCCCGCACAGGTTTGGCTCCCATGATCCAGTTGATTAGGTCGATCGTATGGATATGTTGCTCCACGAGAATGTCACCGGAAGCCCAAGTGAAATAGGGCCAATTGCGAAGTTGCCACTCCATCTGTCCCCACCCAGCTTCACGCGGGATCATCCAGATCTCGCCGATATTGAAGTAAGCCCGCGCTTCGACGATCTTCCCGATCGCGCCGTCATGGAGCCGGCTGACGGTCTCGACCTGGTCTGCGGAGTGCCGGCGTATGGTCCCCGCCACAATCCCCAGGTTCTTCCGCTTGGCCATCTCCCCCGACTCCAGGATGGAACGCACGCCCGGAGCGTCGACGGCTGCGGGTTTCTCCATAAAGACGTGCTTGCCCGCCTCGATGGCGGCCCGCAGCTCGCGGGGCCGGAAAACCGGGGGGGTTGCCAGGATGACGTAGTTGAGTCCGGCGACCTGGAGCAGCTTCTCGCAGCCGTCGAAGCCGACGAAGCAGTGTTCGTCGCGGACACTGGTTCCCACGGCCCGAAGCTGCGCACGGCACTCTTCAAGGCGGTCGCGGAAGAGGTCAGCCAGTGCAATAACCTCCACGTTCTCCGCCATCGCCTTTGCTCCAGGGACAGCGTTCTCGGTGTGGTAGCCCTTTCGAGGGGGTGGGTAGATGACGTTGGTCTTGGCCTGCAGGACGTTCAAAGCGGCGCCGGTGCCGCGGCCCCCGCAGCCGACGACGCCCACCCGGATCGGCTCGGGTGCGGTGAGACCGTACCGGACGTTGACGAACGGAAAGGGGATTGCCGTGGCAACCCCAGCCGCCAATCCATGCTTCAGGAAGCTGCGCCTCGCTATCCCCACTTTGGCGAGTGGCTCAGATGGCTTTCCAGATTTCATTGCGTTTCCTCCTTCTAAAGATGGGATGGCTCTATTGACATCTCAAGAAACGGCCGCAATGCTTCAGGCAATAGAGATTGAAGCTCAGCCCAAGCAGCAGGATCTGGCGTTGCTGCATGGGCAGCAATCGGCCGAGCGCACGGCCCGAGCACTGGCCCTTCACCGACGAGAAGACCCTCTCGATCAGAGCGCGGTGCCGACATCATAGGCCGTGAGCTAAGGCGAGTCAACGTATGGGATTGGGAAGCCTGAAGAGGTGAGGCCGCTTCACGCCTTCCGGCAGCCAGTTAGCCGCATACGCGCGAGCCCTAGAAGTGGCGAACACACTCCTTAGTCCGCGCTCGGCGGAGCGTTGGACCGATTGTGCACGAATGGTCGCACACTCGGAAATAACTCTGAAGTGGTCGCAGAAGAATATATTCGCTCGTCACGCTGCAAGCCACTGCCGGTCAAAAGGTTACGCTGGGTTTTAGGGATTCTGCCTGTGAAGTTGGCTTCCCGTCAGGAATCGGCTGACTTGCCCCACTAGGCTGAAAGCTTGTATCTGGCAGAGGTGCTCGGAAGGGTTGTTCTCCCTTATGGCCATGTATGCCAGTCGATTCCGCAACTGCGGATGTGCGGAACGGAATCGCATCGGAGGCAGAGGTAAGAAATGGGGGAGGCAAAGGCCGAGAGCCATCCTGTGGCCGGAAGTTCATGCGGCGCAGGAGGTCTTGACACCCATTTCCCGATTACTTGGCGGCTCGCACCACGTCCGTCGTCAGAACGATCACTAACACGGTTAGTGCCACTACTGCCGCCACGACCACGACGATGACTACTTTCGCGGTGGTGCTCAGGTTCGGCCCGAGCTGCACTACATCGTTGTAGGCGATCTGGACGGGCGCGGCCTGATGGTCGGGCAACAGGGTGAAGTTATTTTGCGAGATCGTTTGAATGTTGCCGTGATACTCCTTGCCCGCGACCGTCTTCACCATGATGTGCCGGGCGACTCCCAGGCCCATGACCACTCGCCGGGCTTCTGTCGGATCGGGCTGGCCGGTGGCGCGATAAGTCAGTTTGGCCACGCGGATTTCACTCACCTCGGTGAAAGCGACGTGCCGGGGCGTGCTCTGGCGTTTGACCTTCAAAAGGAAACCGTCGTCTGCCACCGCCGCGAGGGTGCCGCGCAACTGCCTGCCACTCGTGAGCTTGACCCTGACGTTGGCGCCCACCCCGAACTGGCCGATCTGTTGCCTCACCACGCCCGGTTCGAGCGCGGGGGTCGCTCGAAGCGTCGCAACGTCACCGAGCGGCAATACCATCATGCCGTACACAAGTCCAATTGCGACGACCTTCCTCCAGCGAATCACGACTGCCTCCTCTCAGCGAGGATTTTCATTTTAGTCGGAATTTCCATTTTGACTTCTCGATCGACTGATAACGTACCTCTGACTGGCTCCCAATGCAATAGCCAGTCGAGTTTTCGGAGTTCGGAGCCTCCAACGCCGACGGAAGGAGCCCCTTTTGCCACTCTTGAGAATGCCGGAGTCTGAAACGGCCTCTCTGTCAACCCACTCCTCCGACGCCTTTCCTTCCCCCGCCTGCTCTTTGCTTGAAATCCCATCTCCTCGGTAGCTCGCCTATCTCATCCGCCCCCGGCACCCCCTTTGATTTTTCCGCTTTGAGGCACCCCTGGGCGGGGCGGCTTGGGTCGAGGTGATAATCCCAACAAAAGAATGAACCCAACATAGACCGACGCGTTGTCTATCCCCATCAACCTTTTCGATAGGTCTCACGCTTAGCTCAGGACCCCTTCAAATGAATTTTCAAATGACACTAGTACCGGACTATCGGGAGGAGTGCCAGGGGGAGGGGTTCGCGGAAGTGCTGTCTGGAGCAAAACCCCTCCGTGCTGGGCCGACCGCAAAGTGGTCCCGACAGCAGACCAGGATCTCCCCAGAGGCTCCTATGCGCATCATGGGTGCTGGGGAGCGCACAAAGTGGATTGGGAATGAAAAGTCGGCTGCCCGTAAAATGGCCGCCGACCAATACAGACCCTGTGTAACGCCGCAGTGTGGACCGGCGCACATCAACTCCAGGATTGTCGCGGACTCAAAAGTTATCGTAGTTCCAATCGCCTCCGGTCTGAGAATCGGCAGGCACATGGTCAGAGGTCGTTTTACGGTATTGATGGTTGGACACCGTGAAGCGTGGTCATCGTAGAAAGTTTCAGGTCAACCGGCTGAAGTCACCGCGTTCTTAGGGATAATTTCTGCAAGGTCCGCTCAAATCAAGCCGAAAAGAGGGAGGAGATACCATGTCTTGCGACGCGAAGAAATCAAAATCGAGGAAGGCGTGTAGCGAATTACGTGAATTACTCAATGATGCCCAGGCCTCGTTTGTCTGGGGAGAGTACGCGCGTGCGGCCATCGATAGCAAACGTCCCGACCACTCAATTCCCCCTGTGACTGTTTTTCTGGATCGTTCGCCGAGCAGAACTGAAGGCCTGCTTCCTTAGCGGCCGGGAAAACGGAAGCATTCGAGGAAATCTCGTCGGCCCCGAAAAAACCACGTAAGCCTGCATCGTTCCACTACAATTTCACTACAGTCGGCCATTCTTGGGGCCATCTACAGGTCCTGAATGAACCTCTATCTCATTGACCGCAAAAGAAGAAGGGTGGTAGGCCTGGAGGGATTCGAACCCCCGACCCACGGTTTAGGAAACCTAGTTCCGTTGTTGAGCGGTTTTGAAAACTTTATACTCTACTATATCCGTCAACGAGTTACAAACCCGATGATTCTGGGACGTGTACTGGTTTTGACCCGATTTGAACAGATAACCACTACAGTTTTACTACAGTCTCGAGTTTTCAAAGTACGCTGGAAACTTCGCGTTAAGATTTCGGGCGTCCGCCCTGCTAAGGAGTGGGTTATTCTTGCCTCGCGGTCCAAAAGGACTTTAAACGAGATAAACAAGGAGGAGTCTTTTCATGGGTGCCTCTGCGTTAGTTAAGATCTTGTACCGCCGCAATTGTGAAAGTCTACATCACGGCTCAGGGCTGGAGCTGCTTCGCCTTGACGTTCCAGCCTTCTACCTCTACGACTGGCGCGGACTTGCCCAAATCTTTCGTGTTGTAGGTTGCGGTGACCTGACGACTCTCGCCGGGCAGCAGCGAAAAGTAGTTGTCCTGCCAAAGAATCGGTAGCACGCCTTCGTCCGTCGGACCGTGGCGGCTGACGCAGCAGCCGGTCCACGCCCGTTCGATCTTCAGCCGGAGGCCGAAGGCGAGCGTCGAACTCGGGTTGCGAAGGGTAACCGTGGTGGAACTTTGGGCTTCCCCCTGCTGGGACTGGGCCGTAACTTCCAGTTCGACCGGCGGCAATGTACTCAGGGCCGTGTAATCGGCGAAGGATTTCGTGGGAGTCCAGGTCGAATGATGGGGGTCATCGGGTTCGTCCCGCGATTTCTCCCAGTCGAGCGTTTCGGGCCGGGTCGAGAGCCAATAGAAGTTCCTGCTGATCAGGTTGCCCGAGGATTCGAGCGTCAGGTTCACAAAGTAGGGTGAGCTGAGGTCTGAAATCTCCGGCAGGGTAAACGCGCGCGTGCTGGAGTCAGGGCCTGCGTCGAGCGTGGCTTCCCGCGAGAACTTCTCTGCCATGTCGAGGTTGTACACCTTGGCTGTGACTTTCAGGCTTGGAAAAGCTTTGTAGTACGAGTTCACAACCACGACGGAGCGGTCGTCATACGAATACTGGACGTGGAGCGGCTCGCAGGCGAGCTTGACACCGAAGTAGGAACCGCCGGGGCGAAGGTACCAGTCGTACAGGTGCCAGATCATGCTGGGCCAGGCATTGTTGAGCATCCACTGAATGACGCCGGTGGAGGTGTACTTGTTGCGGCCGAAGGCTTCCATCATGGCGCGGTGGGCCTCGTAAGCCTGCATCTGGGCCTTGCGCGAATACTCCTCCACGGAGGTTGAGGGGCCGTAGCGCTTGTTGAGCGCCTCGGTGAATACACTGAGAGTGCTGGACATGCCCCCGGCGTGGTATTCCCAGACGGAGTCAATCGGCCAAAGATGATCCGCCGGCAACATGCGGCGCAGACTCTCGATGGGCGGGATCGCCGGGCCGGGGCTGGTCTCCGTGTTAAAGCCAAATGCTCCGCCAAAGTTAGTGTCCAGGTACCAGAACGAGGGAGCTACGTATTCGTAGGGACCGGTCATCTTCACGCCGCTGGGGCCGACCGTGGTCGGCTTGGCCGTGGCCGAAGAAACCGAGGGGTTGGGCCACTCCAATTCGTCAAGAATCTTCAAGTACATCTTCTCCACTTTCGGGGGAGGCGGGTTATCGCTGCCGTACAGCCAAGTGAATACGGAAGGGTGTCGCTCCAACCGGCGGATCTGGTCGCGCAGGGATTCGGCGGCGACGGACTCATCTTCGGCATCCCACCTGCCCCATCTCTCCCAATGGTCGCAGCAGCACCAGCCGGGCATCACCAGGATCCCCAACTGGTCGGAGAGGTCGAAGAAGTGATCATCCTCCAGCTTGCCTTCCAGGCGCACGGTGTTGAGGTTCAGGTCGCGGACGTAATTCAGCTGGGCTTCCTGCCGCTCCGGCGAGGAGCGCATCAGCAAGTCCATACTGTAGCCCGCGCCGCGGATCAGGATGTTCTGTCCATTGATGCGGTACAGGCGGTGCCCCTGGCCATCAATCTCGGAGGTCACCTGGCGGATACCGAAGCGAATGTGACTCGAGTCTGAGATCTGGCCGCCAACCTCGAATTGCAGATCGAGTGGATAAAGGTTTTGTGGTCCGAGCTGTGCCGGCCACCAGAGGCGCGGGTTCGCCAGGCGAAGTTGCGGGAATTTCTCCGGCGTGAAGCGGACGACCTGGGTCTGGCCGGGGCCGAGCCGCACCGGCTGCGAGAACTCGGTGTTTTCGATCTTCCCTTTCAGCACGCCTTCGACCGCGCTGGCGCTGGCGTTCTTCAGCTCCGCCCTGACCGTGAGTTGAGCCTGGTCGGTGGAAGGCAGGTTGAGCTTGGTGAGCACCGCGGGGTAGCGCAGCGCGACGGGGCCGGTGGCCGTGATGTGGACGTCGCGCCAAAGGCCCATCTCCTTGTCGGGTGGCATCGGAGCCCAGTCCACCAGGGTAATGGCAAGGTCGTCCGGTTGGGGCGGAAAGACCTCGACAGCGAGCGAATTCTTCTCGCCCGGATGGGCGGTGGCGGTGACATCGAACTCGAACACCCGCCACGTACCCACCAGCTTATCGGCGGTGGCGATTTGGTGGCCGTTCATCCAGACGTTGGCGCGATAGGTGACGCCGTCAAAACCCAGCCAAAGAGTCTTGCCGCGGTTCTCGGCAGGGATCTGAAATTCCGTGCGATACCACCACGAGTGCCGGAACGGGCTACCTGGTGGTATGGGATAACTCGAAAAATTCTGGTAGATCGCGTACGTCGTGCCGGGAGCGGTACGTAGGTTCATGCCCACGTACGGATCGAGGAAGACGTGCTGCTCCACCAAAGCGCTGAACACGGTGGTCGGGACCGTGGCACGATACCACTCGCGCGCCTTGAATCCCGGCGTGGAGATGGCCGCGCCTGTTGCGTGCACCTCGTCCGAAGACTGGATGGCCCAATTCTCCCGAAGCAGCATATTAGGCGCGCCGCCGACTTCTGGTGGGGATGCAGCCCGAAGTGCAGTTGCACTCTGGATGAACATGAGGACGAGCAAGAAGGAAACACGGAACCTATTCATACCTTTTCCTCCTGCCGGCATCGCGCCGGCGTTGCTGCTACAGAATATTCACCCGGGATTTCCATTTTGGTTTTCTAACCGACGGGTAATATACAACTGATCGCCTCCGCAGGCAACGCTTCAACCCGGTTCTCGATGCTCTTTCCCCTTGCCTCCCACGGAACCATGGCCGTTTCGGGGCTTCTACGCACAGATTGCCTGGGTATTGGGTGGTTTTGCAGTTTTGATGGTTCTAGTGAGTGACCTGGGTAATGCGGCTTCCTGTGACTCAGGCGCGCAAGAAAAGCATTGAAGGGGAGAGCCCAAACCGGCCTGCAATGATTTCGAGATTTCCAGCGGACGTGTTCGGGGAATATGACCTTGAAGCGAGATAGGCAAAACGCTACGCTACACCTTACCAACATTCCGAGTTTGCACATTCCCAGGATGAAATACACGGCGGAATCAATGCAAACTAGAGGGCTGAATTGCCCAGAAGGTAACCAATTAACAAAGAGAGCATAAGCCGACAAGCACCCATGAAGCGCTGCAAGCCTCATCCAGGCAGATTAGCAAAAAAGCGCTTGGCCATCTCTTCAGTGATTCGGGTTCCCTTTTTGATTCCTAGAGCCTCCCTCACCTGCTTGAAAATTCCCTTCTGACCGCCCTTGTCGAAAGGAAATTTCTCAATCACGTCGAAGTGAACCGGCAGCTTGTCACTTATCCCAGATTCCCCCTCCCAAGGGGCATGTTCATCACACCAGTATTCAGGACTGGTGCGATAGCGGTCCCTATTGTTAATTGCGCCGGGCAGCTTTCCGATCTCAGGTCGTCGGCCGGTTTCGGTTCCGTCGCCTGAGCAGAACCGAACACGTCAGAACGCCGGTGGCAAGCCCGGCAGCCACCGCCGTATGACGCGAGCGCCTCACTGGCCCGACGACCGCGCCACGTTCCAACCTTCAACCTCCACCAGTGGGGAAGCCTCCCCCAGGTCCCGATGGCGGTACGTCGCAGTGACCTTCCGGACCTCACCCGGCATCAAGGAAAAGTAGTTGTCCTGCCACACCACCGGAAGCACCTCGTCGCCCCCTGCGCCCTTGCTGACGCGCAGCCGCAGGAAGAACGCCAGGTGGTTGGATGGGTTCTCCACCTGTATGCGCATGACCTCCTCATCATTGCTACCCGGCTCGGACGTACTCTTGAGTTTGAGGGACACGGGCGGCAGCTTGCCAAGCGCGCTGAAATCGGCGTAAGACTTGACCGCTGTCACGTACCACTCGGTGCGGTCCCAGTCGATAACGTCCGGCTTCGTCGATAGCCAGTACAGATTGGAGCTCACGAGCTCGCGCTGGGAATTCTCGAGCCGAAGTAGAATGAAGTACGCGGTCGAGAGACCCGCGATTTCGGGCAGAGGGAGCACCTTCGTGCTGCTGTCCGGCGGAGCGGTGATCACGACGTCTTTCGCAAATCTCTCATGCAAGTCCACGTCGTAAACCCGGACGGTCACCTTCAGGTCCGGGAACTCCTTATACAGAGAATTCACGACGAAGATCGAGTTGTCGTCGTAGGCGTACTGCACGTGCAGAGGCTCGCACGCCTTCTTCGCGCCGAAATAGGCGCCGGCGGGACGCAAGTAGTAATCATAGAGATTCCAGATGAGCGACGGCCAGGCGCTGTTCAGCATCTCGTGCGCCACGCCGGTGGCCAGATACTTTTTCTGGCCGAAGGCCTCGAACATGGCGCGTTGCGCCTCGTAGGCCATCAACTGTGCTTTGAATGCATAGTCCTCGAGGCTGCGCGCCTGCCCCAGGCGGGCATTCAGGGCATCCGTGAAGATTCTGAGGCTGGTGTCTTTCAAATCGCCAGCGCCGCTATGCAGTTCCCAGGTTTCGTCGATGGGCCAAAGGTGGCCAGGCGCCAGCATCAGGCGCAAGCTTTCCACGGGTGGAATCGCCGCGGTCGGGCTCGTCTCCATGAGGAACCCGGACGCTCCGCCCTTCTTGCGGTCGATCGACCAGTAGGAGGGTGGCACCCACGCATACGGATGCATGATGCTCTTGTAGCCGGTTCGGCCCAGCGAGCCGCTCTCGTTCTGCGAGGTCTGGAAAGGATTGGGCCAATCGTTCTCGCGAAGAATGGCCGTGTAAGCTTTCTCGACGGGCGGAGGAGGAGAATTGTCGTCGCCGTGCAACCACGTCAGCACGGAGGGATGGGTACGAAACTCGCGTATTCGATCTCCAAGCGAAGCGGCGGAAATGGAATAGTCCTCTGCGTCCCAATCCTTCCAGCGCTCCCAATGATCGCAGCAGCACCACCCGGGCAATAGCAGCAGTCCGTAGCGGTCGCAGAGGTCCAGAAACTCCGCATCTTCGAACTTTCCGTCCATGCGGAGCGCGTTCAGGTTCATGTCGAGGGCGTATCGCAGTTCCCATTCCCGCCGCTCCGCAGAACTCCGCAGGAGCATGTCCGACCACCACCCGGCCCCGCGAATGAGGACCCTGCGACCATTCACGCTGTACAGGAGGTTGCCGTCGGAGGTGAGTTCCGATTTGACGTCCCGGATTCCGAACTGCACCCTTTGCGTGTCTGAGACCTGCGGGCCAATCGAGAAGTCCAACTTCGCCCGGTACAGGTTCTGCTCACCCATCCTTGCGGGCCACCAGACCCGCGGATGCGCCAGATTCAACTGCCGGAACTCGGCGGGACTGAAGACGACCCGTTTGGTGGCGCCACCTTCAACCGTGACTGCCTTTTCGAATTTCGTTCCTTCGATTTCCCCCTCGAGGACACCAGCCACTGCGTGCTCGGTGGCGTTCTTCAGATCCGCGGTTACGGTGAGGTGCGCCGTGTCCAGGGAAGGGAGATCGAGACGCGATATCACGTTGGCGTTCCTAATCGCCACCGGTCCCGTCACCCGGATCCTGACGGGCCTCCAGATGCCCATGTTCTTGTCGGGCGGAGTCGGGTTATTGTCCACCCAATGCAACTGCAGGTCGTGCGGCTGCGGCGGAAACACCTCGACCGCCAGCACGTTCGGCTGCCCGAACAGGGCCGCGCCGCTCACATCGAACTCGTAAATGCGATACGTCCCCGCAACCCGGCCGGCGTCCGCGATGCGCTTGCCGTTCAGCCACACATTCGCGCGGAAATTGATGCCGTCGAAAGCAAGCCACACGGTCTTGCCACGGTACTCAGGGCTCAGCGAGAATTCAGTTCGATACCACCAAGCGGATGCGAACGGACTTTCGGGTGGCATCTGAATTCTCGAATAGAACTCGCCGATCGGATACTGCATTCCGGGGAGAGACCTGAGGTTCATCCCCGGGTACGGATCCGGATAGACCCGGAGCGCCACCAGCGCCGCGAGAACGGTCGTCGGGCACGATGCTGAATACCAATTGCGCGGCTGGTACTGTGCCGTCGAGATCACTTCACCCGGTTCCAGGGCGAGCCGCGTGGACTGTATCGACCAGCCGTCTCGCAGCATCTGCTCGGTCCCCGCAGCGGAGTTCGGAAGCGAACCGGCGTTGAGGGTCAGGCTGATACTCGCCAGCGCCAATCCGGCTACAACCTTTAGTAGCATCATGGTCGCGTCACAGGCTCTTTGCTCCATTGGATTTCACCTCCTTCTCTACATAACCGCCGCTCCCAAAAGGCTTGTTCCGGAATTTCCTTCTTGCCACTCGGCTGCGGGCGAATATACCCCGAGTTGCCTCCGCTCGCGATTTTGTTTGGATTCGTTCCAAGGCCCTGCCAAAGACTTGATCGACAGTGAAGAGCGGCTGATTCATAGGGGCGTCAAAGGGTCGAGGGAGTTGCTTAGTGGGCGCGGGCTCCAGATTTGATAGGCGTACGAACTTGGGGGAAGTCCTGTTCCCATCGGGCCGGAGTCTTCACGGATCCCGGCCGACTCCAGGGGGAGGATACCTGTCCCTCGCCAGAATCTCATCCGTGCAGAAAATGGGACGACCCCTTTTCGCGACAACCCGAAGAGGTAACCCCAATGCGACCGAGAATGTTCTGGGAGCACGACCATTCTCTTGGAGGGGAACCCGTGCGTACGCGCGGGTAGCGTATATACGCGAGGATGGGCGAGAAACTAGCCCGAATCAGGCAGACCGATCGTAGCGATGATGCAACCCGCCGAGTCGCTCATACGACAGGACGCGACCAGAGGCTTTGGAATGAGCTCTACAATTCGGCGTTTCCTTCCCCAGTCCGAGATGCGTGCGGTCTTCATGGTAGTAGCGGACGTATTCAGAGAGCAATCGCTTCAGATGACGTTCGTCGAATGCGATGATGTGATCCAATAGGTCACGGCGGCAGCTGCCTACCCATCGCTCCGCCACACCGTTTTGCCAAGGACTCTCGAAGGAGGTCCGCGCCGGGCTCATCTTCAGGGATCGAACGGCCATGGGGACCTCCAACCCGTATTTCGCATCCCGGTCGAAGATTAGAAATCTGGACGCCGACTCGAATGGAAATGCTTCCCGTAGCTGCTGGATGATCCAACTGCTCCTCGGGTGCTTCGTGACGTTGAAGTGTAGGATCCGCCGGCGATCGTGGCTGATTACGAAAAAGCCATAGAGTACGCCGAAGGTGATCGTCGGGGCCGCGAAGAAATCCATCGCCGCGATACCTTCCCTGTGATTTCGAAGAAAGGCGAGCCAACGTTTGGCCGGTTCGGGATCCCTCGGAGCCCGTTTCATCCAGCGTGAGATCGTTCTCTCGGAGAGATCAAAACCGAGCAAGCGGAGTTCGCCATGTATCCGCGGTGCTCCCCAGGTCGGATTCTCCGCAACCATCTGGAAGATCAATTCCCGAACTTCCTTTGACGTCGGTCTTCTCCCCACCTGCGTCCTGACCCTGGAGATCAGCCGCCAGTACAGGCGGAAGCCGGCCCGGTGCCACCGGACCACCGTCTCGGGTGTAACCTCTATCAACGATTGTTTCCATCCTGACCAGAATCGACGGACGGCAACCCAGAAGAGCTTGTCGAGCAGCCCTATTGTTGGCTTCGGATGCCGAGGCTTCAGCGCGGCGAGTTGTTGGCGTAGCGCGAGATTCTCGAGGAGGAAGCTCCGGCGTGCCCGCCAGAGGCGAACCAGTGTGCCGATGGACAGGACAATGAATCGAAACATGGCCAGGAGTTATAACAGAACAGTGGCGGGAGGGCAGCAGCTATGTTATTGATGTTGCAGGCGGCCAGAGTTTTGGCGACCCACAGGTGTTCAAGGACGGAGTTGGGTATGACCCCGCAAGACTGCTGGCCGCCGTACGGGGCCATTACGGCGAATACTAGCTAGCCGCGTGAGAAGGCGGGGGCCTCAGGCACGGAATACGGGGCTAGCGATTTGCACTTATCCTCGACAGCCGTCCGCACCGTTTCAGGCGGACGGAGGTCGGCGTTCCGCTTTGATCACCCCCTACCTGGGGCTTGCGGCAGGCCGATCCGGCGACAGAGGTCAGCAAAGCGCGGGTCATCGCGCAGGCAGTCGAACGGCGGGAAGCGGAGCCGCACCAGCCATGGGTTGTGGAAAAGCCGCAATCAACCTGTGACCGCTTGGGAGCGGAGGGAAGAATCATGAACATGGACCGCCGGAACATACTGAAGATCCTCCCCGCGATGGCCGGCGGCGCTGTCGCGGCGTCTGCGCACCTGTCTGCTTCGGCCTTAACGCTCCGCCTTGAACCTTCGGGCCAAGACTCATACCGGCCTCTTCAAGAAGTAAGCGTCCGCGGGGTGGAGACAGGAACCGTTATCGTGACCGATGGCGCCGGCAATCCTTACGTGCGAGAGACGGGGCGAGATCCCTTCAAGTTCAAGATCGGCGGCGCGCTTGGCGTCCATAGCATCGAGGCCCTCGACTCGCAGGGAGCGCTCGTCGGCTCGACGAAGTTCCGGGTCGATTGCAGCACGGAGATCAAGGATGAAAACGGCGAGTTCCGCGATCTCCTGGCCGATGTCGTGTGGACCATCATGGACTGGAATCAAGAGGCGCCGGTCAATGTCCTCCGCTATAAGGGTCGAGTTTACGGGCTCTTTGTCAACTGGATTTTCGACCACACTCTGACAATGAAGGGCATGAAGTATTTCTGGCCCGATGTCAAGGATGCCGTCGATTTCTTCGCGGAGACGCAACGCGAGGACGGCATGATTTGGGAGAACTGTTACCCTGCGACGCCCGAAGCCAATTATTTTGACTGGAAGTTCGGCTATGACAATTTTGTGCGGCGCATCGAAGGAGGATTCCGCCAGTTGCGCCGCGCGCCCGTTGAAAGCCACGTGGAACAATTCTTCCTCGAAGCGCTGTACTACACCTGGAAGGCCACGGGCGATAACGAATGGATGAAGGCCAAGCTGGATTGCGCCATCAAAGCGGTGCGGTATGTGACGAGTGATCCATACCGGTGGTCGGGAAAGTACCAACTTATGCACCGCGGTTTCACGATCGACACCTGGGATTACGTTTCCGACGACCAGCAAAAGTTCGGGGAAACGGTTTTCGTGGTTTATCTTGGCAAGAGTGAGTTCGGCGTCTTCTACGGAGATAACACGAATCTCATTATCGGGTGCCGGCGTCTCGCCGAGATGCTGACCCACGCTGGGCGCGAGCAAGAGGCTCGGGAGTTCCTGGCGCTTGCCGATACGCTTCAGGAGCGCCTCGACAAGCTGGCGTGGAACGGCCAGTTTTATACCCACTGGATTGCGGAGAATCCGGATTATCACCCGGATGTCGGAGTGGATACTTCCCAACAGGTCTCACTGTCAAATGCTTATTCCCTGAACCGCGGCATTGCCCATGATAAGTGCGTGGAAATCATCCGGACATACCAGCGCATCCGGCGCGAGATGCCATCGACTTCGCCGGGCGAGTTCTACGGCATCTACCCGCCTTTCCAGAAGGACTTCACGCAAAACGAGCCTGGTGAGGTGTGGGAGTACGTCAACGGCGGCGTTCTGTCGATCGTCGCCGGGGAGCTGGCGCACGGGGCATTCGAGCATGGCTTTGAGGAATACGGCGCAGATATTCTGCGGCGCGAAAAAGCAGTTGCGGACCGGTACCGCGGCTACCTGCCCGTATCACTTCGTGGAAAAGGTGTTGAGACCCCGCGCAGGAATTTCCGAAAGCTCGACATGCGAAGCATTGCCGACGCAGACTTCGGAGCAGGGGCGCGGGGTGTGCCGGCATGGGTGGGTCAGCCGGGCCCCCGTACGCTGGGTGAAGCCCCCCTGGCGCAAGATCTGACAGGCATGCCGACAGGAGCCCAGGAACTCCAGGGCATACCCTTCGACGTGATTGACCCCGCATCCAACGGTCACCGCGCATGCCTGGGGCTGGCGCAAGAAGCCGGCTACACACGCAGCGCCAAGCTGCCTGTACACGCGCGGGCCTCAAGCATCTATCTGTTGCACGCTGCCGCCGGACCCGACCACACAGTCGGGACGCTGACGATGCACTACGCCGACGGCAGCTCCTATTCGGAGTATATCGAAGACGGCAAGAACGTGGCTTCCTGGTGGGAGCCGCATGACAGCAAGTACCACCGCGATGGCCCGAGAATCAACGACACGCTTCGGGTGGCATGGCACGGGTCGAGCCGGGGCCTGCCGGAGGTCGGCGTTTACGCGGTCGGATTTAACAACCCGCACCCTGACCGTGACCTCGCCTCCCTCGAGTTCGCGGCCGGAGTCGGAAACAGTAAGTGGATGGTGCTCGCCACGACCTTAAGCGATGCTCCGGTGTTCTTCGCGCCTTACGATGATCTCTCCACGGGGATTCCCGACGGATGGAGCGCCGCGGTCATTTATGCGCTCATTGAGGGGCTCGCCGGAGTTAAGGATGACGGAGTCGCGTTTAGCCGCGCACGGCTGGCGCCGCGCTGGGAAGCTGCGGGAGTCCGCAAGGCCGAGGTCACAGTGAAGTATCCGGCTTCGGACGGGTATTGCCATTACCGCTATCAGCGTGATCTCGGGTTGAGCCGGGTCACCGTAGAATTCACCGGAAGCGGTTCGGAATTCGAGCTCCACGTGCTGCTGCCCAAGGGTTTGCAGGTCAAGGCCGTGAGGTCGGATGGCTTGAAGGTTGGGGTAATGGGCAGAAAGGTGGAACAGTCCGAATACGCCGTGGTCCATGTCACTGAGAGAGGTGCGCATCATTTGGAAATAGACTTCGTATGAGCCGCTCGTTCAAGTAGGGAAGCCGCCTCGCGACGCCATGACGTACTCATCCCAGAAGGGAATGTGGATCATGCAGAAGGTGAGCAAATGCGCGTGTTCCTTAATCATGCTGGTGACAGTGTGTGTTGCCGTCGCTCTTGAGCCTGCCCTAGCCCCCCCGAGTCTCGCCAACCCCTCACTATTGCCTTGTGGCCCCATGGCGTCCCTGGCGAGAAGGGCGATATGGGACCGGAAAAGGACACGACCAGACCAACTGACTTGGCTTAATCAACACAGGAGGATCCCATGCGGCAACTCAAACAAATCGCAGTCGGCCTCTTTCTCATCACACTGTCGTGGGCGGCGAACTTACACGCAGCCATATTGCGCATTGGCACTGCGACCGCCGACATCACACCATCGCTGCCCGCGGCCTTGTCGGGGCAGTTCGAGCTACGGATCGCCCACACGGCTGCGACACCTCTGACGGCTAACGTCGTGGCCCTGGAATCAAGCGAGGGCGACCGATCGCTCGACATGGCGATTTTGGTCTCCTGCGATCTTGTCGAGATCCCGAACGACTTGCTCGCCCTGGTCCGCGACGAGGTGCACAAACGTCTGCCTAAGTTGGACGGGAATAAGATCTTCTTGAACGCAATCCACACGCACACAGCGGCCGTCTTAGAGGATGACGAATATCTGATTCCCAGGGAAGGCGTCACGCAGGTCGATGCCTACCGAGCTTTCTTCGCCCAACGCGTGGCCGAAGCGATCGCACAAGCCTGGAACGGCCGTCGCCCCGGCAGCGTTGCGTGGGGACTCGGTCATGCCGTAGTGGCCAACAACCGGCGCGCTGCTTACGCCAATGGATCGTCGAAGATGTACGGTGCTACCAATGTACCGGAGTTCTGGGGTCTGGAGGGTTACGAAGATCACGACGTCAACATGCTTTTCTTCTGGAATCAGGACGGGAAGCTAATCGCCGCTATCATCGAGGTGGCCTGCCCGGCGCAAGAAGTTGAGAATGACACTACGGTGAACGCTGACTTCTGGCACCCGGTGCGCGTGGCACTACGGCAACGCTTTGGCGCAGACCTGTGCGTGCTGGGTATGGTCGGCGCCGCGGGCGACCAGTCGCCGCACCTGATGTACCGCAAGGCGGCCGACGAACGAATGTGCAAACTCCGCAATTTGAGCCGTCTGGACGAAATAGCCCGGCGTATCGTGCTTGCCGTGGAGGAAGCCTACGAGGCCGTGAAGGATGATCGCCACGCCGACGCACGGTTGGTCCACAAGGTGGAGATGCTCACGTTGCCGATGCGGTTGATCACCGAGGCAGAATACGCGGAAGCGAAGGCGGTGTGCGACAAAGCCGCGGCGCAGATCGCCGCAGACCCGAAGGCGGCCGACCAGGTCTACATGCGGCTGCAGTGGTATGGAGGCGTCCTAAAGCGGTTCGAGAAGCAGAGAACCGACCCGCAACCGAAATACGAGATGGAGCTACACGTGCTCCGCATCGGTGACGTGGTTCTGTGTACCAACGAATTCGAGCTTTTCACTGATTACGGGATTCGCATCCAGGCGCGCAGCAAGGCCCTGCAGACGTTTGTAATCCAGCTTGTCGGATCCGGCTCCTACCTGCCGACCGAGAAGGCCGTCCGGGGCGGCGGTTACAGTGCCATCGTGGAAAGCAATGTGGTAGGCCCGGAAGGCGGCCAGATCCTGGTGGATCGCACTGTGGAACTGATCAACGGCCTGTGGTCCGACGCGAAGTAGTCATGTTTCTCGTTCCCATAAACTGGGATCTCCGTTTTTCATTCGCGGAAATCTCGTCATTCCCGAAAGAACCGTGAAAGCCTGCAATGTTCCACTACAGTTTCACTACAGTCAGCCATTTGGGGGGTGTGCCTGCCAAAAACTTGATCGACCGTGAAGAGCGGCTGATTCACCGGGGCGTCAAAGGGTCGAGGGAGTTGCTTAGTGGGCGCGGGCTCCAGATTTGACAGGCGTACGAACTTGGGGGAAGTCCTGTTCCCATCGGGCCGGAGTCTTCACGGATCTCGGCCGACTCCAGGGGGAGCATACCCCTCTTGAGTCCACGAACAATTCTTCAAGCCGCCCGCCGTTCGTAGCGGTGATGCAGTCCGCCGACCTCCGGCAGTTCAACGACTGAACCCAGCTCCGGCGTTTGAACCGGCCTAGTCTCCGGTGTATCTTTTTCCAGCGACAAGTGCGTGCGTGCCCGGTGGTAATAATCGAAATACGATTTGAGCGTGCGTCGCAGAGACGATTCGTTGAACACGATGAGGTGGTCCAGACATTCCCGTCGGAGGGATCCGATCAGGCGCTCCACATAGGGACTCTGCCATGGCGATCGGGGAGCCGTCAGGACTTCGTGAATCGTCATTCCTCGGACTCTTCGCTGAAAGACGTCGCCGTAGACGCTGTCGCGATCATGGAGCAGATAGCGTGGGGCCGTGTCCCAAGGAAAGGCCTCAGCAATCTGCTGTGCCGTCCATTCCGAGGTGGGATGGGCGGTGACGTTGAAATGAATCACGCGGCGCCGATAATGGGCCAAAACCACAAAGACAAAGAGAATTCGAAAGTTCACCGTCGGTACCACGAAGAAATCGGTCGAGACCAATTGCTTCAGGTGAGTATGGAGGAACGTCCGCCACGTCTGGGAGGGTGGTTTTCGGGGACGCTCTATGTACTTGGCAACGGTGGCTTGAGATAGTTCAATTCCGAGCTTTAGGAGCTCGCCATGGATGCGTGGTGCTCCCCAGAGCGGGTTCGCCAGGCTCATCCTCCGGATGAGGTCTCGAACATCACGAGGCACTTGAGGCCTTCCGGGCCCACCTTGCCTGCTCTTCCAGGTCCAATACTGGCGGAATCCCCGGCGATGCCAGGCAATGACCGTTTCCGGCTTGACGATGATAAGCGCAGAACGCCAGCCGGACCACAGGTGCAGCAGCCATGCCCACAAGAGGCGGTCCACCCCCGTGAGTCGAGCCCGCCCACGCTGCGACCTTCGAAGCACGTTTATCTGGTGGCGTAGGGCAAGAACCTCCAGCTGCAAGGCCGCCCGGGTTTGGAAGCAGGAGCGGAGGGTGCCCAGGAAGGAAATGAATAGGATAAGCATGGGACCGGGAAGCTTAGCAGCAGGATCGAACCAACATCAATGATTTCAAGGCGGACGAAATTTCTGGCAGCCACAAGGCATTCGGTGAGCCGGCATACTTGTGCGTCTAGGGAGTAATCGGAGATTGGCTCATTCGGGAGCGATTTGTCGTAAAGGCTAGTCGTGCTAGGCGTGGCGCAGCGTCCGCTGTCTAACACCGCATCTTCGCCAGCGCGCGGTTCGCTCTTCGAGCGTCGCGCACGCAACACGGACGCCCGCAAGATCAAGCCACAGAGCCTGCGCCTGGGAATTGTCTCTAGGTCAGCTCGATACCTTCCGCGTTGGCGCGTTCGTTCAGAAGAGCTCTGAGAAGTCGCGCTCTAGCCCTGGCGTCCTCTGTCGGAAATCCACTGGCATTAGTCTCCCGCTTGGCCTTGCGTAATGCGCCTTCCACACCTCTCAGTCCCAACAAGGCAGCGGCGCGACAATAGAAGCTCCGCGACCGCCCATCGTCAAAACCCCCTAACATCGATTCCAGCAGCCTGATTCGTTGCCTCTGCTGCTGAACGAAGCGCGCAATTCCGTATTTCTTGATGAAGTGGAGGTTAGGGAGCATCTTCCTGGCCGGTGGATAGGCGGAGACTTCTGCGGCCCGATATTCCTCGGTGCTCTTGAACTTGGCGCACGGAAACTCCGGGCATTCCCCGCAGGCTTCCAGACCCTTCCTCTTCACGCAGCAGGTGATAAAGGAACAAGTGGGGTGCTTCTCAGCAAAATCTGGACCGCAACATCCGGGACATCTCGACTTGCCTACCGTGTAATATCGCGGGCACAGGCCACAGTCCAAGCCGCAAGCCGCGATGGTCGGATAGCGTTTGAGCGGCACAGCCACGTTCTTCAAGGTACGTATGCCACAGGACAGCGCCATAGGACTTTCCTTTTTGAACTCCTCGTCACCAGCATTTTACTCCCACCGGCCGGCCCGGAACGAAGTTCTGCGCGCCACCTTGCTCGTCACTGACTTTCTGTCTCTTGCAATCGCCAGCTGATAGACGTATAGAGCGTTCGTAATATCTCGATAATATGCCGCGCCCAGGCTTTCTTTCAGGAGGTCTTCGTGCCCAGTCTGCTCTGGCGTGATTGCTCCAAGCCCCTCTGCTCGAGCATTCACGCCCTCGCCGTCGTCGTAGGGCTGTCTTTTTCCGTGCCTGCCTTCTGCCAGGAAGGCCTAATCCTCGGAGCGAAGGTTTATCGGGGCGGGCGAAACCCTCAGCAACTCATCGGCCTGGCGCGGAACCTAGGTGTCAATACCCTCTTCGTCGGCGACGAACTGGCGGGGTCCAGCGAGTTTCGAACGCAGTGCGCCCAAGCGGGGCTGAAGTATTTCCTCATCATTCGCACCTTCAACGACCCCGAGGCGGCGGCCGAGGACGCGACCCTGGTCAGTGTCGATCGGGAAGGCAAACCTGCCCGGCGCGACGGGGATGTGATGATTTGCCCCTCGCGCTCGGACTTCCGTCAGAAGAAGATGCAGCGCATCAAGGCGGAGATCGAGCGGCTCCATCCCGACGGGCTGGCGCTCGACTACTTCCGCTACTTCATCTACTGGGAAGGCATCGATCCCCAAAGGGGGCCGGAGGATTTCCCGGCCTACTGCTTCGACGCGAGTTGTGTGCGTGAATTTCTTCGCTCTACGAAGTTGCGCTTGTGCGCGGGGGTGCCCCTGGATTCCGAGTCAGTTTCACGCAAGCTCAGCGACGAGATCTGGCTTCGGCACCGCGACGAGTGGTACCGGTGGCGGACCCGCAGAATGGCGGAAAACGCCAGAGAGTTCACAGAATTCATCCACAGGAATTCTCCCGGCCTGCCGATTGTATTGCACGCCGTTCCCTGGAGTCGCAATGAATTCGACGGAGCGCGCCAAAAGATCGTGGGTCAGGACCTGCGACTCCTCGCGCCCTACTTTGACTACGTATCACCCATGGAATATTCGGCCCTGACGCATCGTGACGCCGGATGGGTTGCCGAACTGAACCGCCGATTACGAAAGGAAGTTCCTGCCGCAAAACTCTTGCCCTCCATCGAGGTCGGTCCCGACGGGCCGGAGTTTCCTCCCCTCTCACCAGAACGTTATCAGAGCGACCTCAGTGCCGCGCGGAGCGCTGCGGCAGGTGTCGTCCTCTATCACCTGGAGCTACTCATAGGCGACCCGCAAAAGCAGGCCATTACCAAGCGACTCTTCCAACCCTGAGACGCCCTCACGGGCGGCGTTCCAAACCTAAAACGCCGTATTGCAGGACCGAAGGACCATCTGCAGAACTTATATGCAGTATAAGCGGGCAACTAGCTGACATTCAGGGAAACGCGACGGAAAAGGTTTACCGGCGGTTGTTGAACTTCGCAGTAGTAGTAGCAATGGTCATTTAATGGTCGGAAGAGAGTAGATGACTCTCGACATCACTGATCGGGGCTGCGAAAGTGGACCGGCTACAACCAGAAGTGGCACATTCCTGCGTTGCAATCCAGTGCCACTTCTCCAGTAGGGCCGTTGGAACTAAGCCGCCGGTGGATCGACTTTTGCTACCCAAGTTCCGAATTCACCCTGATAAGTCGCCTTCCCGTCAGGAATCGGTCGACTTCCCCCACTCGGCGCAAAGTTTGTTTTCGTTCCCAATTCAGCGAATTACCCACTCAACATGATTGTCGCGGTAGGGACGACCATCGCTGATCGCCCCCCGCACAGATCCGTACAAGCGCGTTTACGCATACGGCTCTTACCGTGGATGAGTGGCGGCGAAGCGGGCATCAGGATAAGGATGCAGAATTCGGGGTGGGGGAATCCACCGCTTCAAGAGAGGGGTGAGACGACCCCATCGCACCGGTGCGCGTTGACTGCGACGGACTAAAACGCTCCGCCACAGCCTGCCAACGCGACGACTAAAGATGCGCAACTGAGTCGAATTACCAGGAACGCCATGGTATTGGTAGTATCCCAGCACAACTTTGCGAACCCATGCACCGACATCGGTCGTGCGATGATGCTTCCGGCGTTGAAGCTCAGCCTTAATGGCTTTGAGCTTCGCGACCATCCGCTTCTTCGCCGTAATCCGCCAAACGATGAAGGCTCGGCTGCTGTTGAGCTGCCCACAGAAGTGAGTGAAACCCAAGAACGTAAAGGTTTCTGGTTTTCCGTCCCCACGGTACTTCCGGTCTCGAGCGGCAAACCGCCCGAATTCAATCCGTCGTGTCTTGTCCGCATGTAATTCCAAACCGAACTTTGCCAGCCGCTCCCGAAACTCTTGCAGGAACCGCTCGGCGTATGTCCGGTATTGAAAGCCCACCACAAGATCATCGGCGTAGCGGACGACAATCACATCGCCGTTCGCGACTTTCTTGCGCCAGACCTCCACCCATAGGTCGAACACGTAGTGCAGGTATACGTTGGCGAGCAGCGGTGAAACGACTGCTCCCTGCGGCGTACCCACCTTTGTCTCCGACCACTGACCAGCTTCGGAAACTCCAGCCTTCAACCATTTCTGGATCAGGCGGAGTATCCGGCGATCGGCCACGCGGTGCTCAACAAACTTCATCGTCCATTCGTGGTTCATGTTGTCAAAGAAACCTCGAATGTCCGCATCGAGCACCCAGTTCACTCGCTTCCATTGGATGCCCGCCACCAGCGCGTCCAACGCTTGGTGCGGGCCGCGACCGGGCCGAAAACCGTAAGAAAAGCCTTTGAAGTCGACCTCATATATCTGGTTGAGGATCGTCACCACCGCCTGTTGAACGATTTTGTCCTCCAGAGCAGCAATGCCCAACGGACGTTGCCGCCCGTCGGCCTTCGGTATATAGACTCGTCGTGAGGGTTGGGCTCGATACGCTCCACGGTGCACCCGACTGTGCAGATCGACAAGTCGATCCTCCAGTCCGGTTTCATACTCCTGCCATGTCACGCCATCTATTCCGGGAGAAGCTTGACGCTGAAGGGCGTAGAAGCTGTCGCGGAGTAATCCGACGCTCAGATGGTGGAGCAGAGCGGTGAACCGCTCCTGCTTCCTTTCTTTTGCTGCTTGCCGCACACCGTGCAATCCCGGGGACATGCGTTTCCCGCTCTGTGTCGGCCGCATGTGAGATCGAACGATGTTCTCCTCAGTCTGCGCCCTTCCCTCCCCGGCCTCCGCGGAAGGCTGCCCTTCGTTGTTCGGCTGGTTCACTGGTACTGCGGCACAGTCCGACTTCTCCCGCACGTTCATGTCCGCAGTTCGGTTTATGGCCTTCGCGGACCGGTCTTGCTCGGTTGGCCAAGACGTGCAGGAGATATCCCGGTTCTCGTGCATGTTGTTTCTCAGCGTGCGCGGGTTCTTAGACTACGCAGGACCGGACAATCCACTCGCGGTTAGCGTGGTTGTCGTGTTGCCTTCCTCCCTTCGGAACGGAGTCGGCATCCTGTTCCAACGGCTTTTCGAAGCTCAATAGCCCGGCCCACCGATACCTCTGTTTACGCTTCAAGCGATATCTCGCGATGTCACCTGCAAGACTCGAGGCCAGGATGGATTCGCTGCTTTCCTTTCCTGTAGGGCTCTTTCATCCCCTACAACATGCCGGTTTATCCCGGCGCTCTCCGAGTACGCCGTCGCTCGGCCAGAACCTTGGATTACCCCAGCGGATTCGTCGAGAAATACAAGGCGACTAACAAGGAGCTATTTCCTCGAACCCCGTTTCAGGGGAGCCATTGCGCCATCTGGGGCGTTGATGATCCTCAGCACTTTTCCGGGTTGCCGACGATACGACCAAGTGGTTGATTGCTGTGGAGTGCAGGTTCCGCCTAAACCAATCACGGGTGGTGGCGGGCCTATCTGCTGGCATTCTGGTAATATGCCGGTGAGTACCGCTTCCCAGCGGCCCGGGGGAGTAGGAATAACTGCTGAGTGGGCAGCAGCGTAGAAGGTGCGCGATGAGGGTTTGTATACATCGGGGAACGAAAGAGATCGGGGGCACCTGCGTTGAGATTGAATCTAGGGGCACACGTATCGTCGTGGATATCGGACTGCCGCTTGATGTCTCTACTCCGGATGAGATGCCGCTCCCTCCAATACGCGGCTTAGCGACACCCGATGTTTCGTTGCTTGGTGTTATTATCTCGCATCCTCACCAGGACCACTACGGTCTAGCATGCCGGTTGCCGGACCAGACTCTATTCCTCATCGGCAAAGCCGCCCAATCTATTTTGGCGGCAGCCGACTTGTTTACCCCGGGGACGGCGATCACATTCGAGAACGTGCTACATCTGGAAGATCGCAAGGCCATTACCATCGGTCCATTCACCATTACGCCGTTTCTTGTGGATCACTCGGCCTATGATGCCTACGCCATCATGGTTGAGGCAGATGGCAAGAGGCTTTTTTATTCGGGTGATTTGCGAGCGCATGGTCGAAAGGGAGCGCTCTTCGAAAAACTGGTTCGCCAACCGCCCGAACGGGTAGATGTGCTGCTTATGGAGGGAACAACCATTGGACGTGACGCTCATGCGTTCCCCACAGAGGCGGCTCTGGAGCAACGGTTGGTGGAGTTGTTTCAGCAGACGGCGGGAATGCCGCTGGTCTGGTGCTCCGGCCAGAACATCGACAGGCTTGTGACCGTAATGCGGGCGTGCATCAAGACAGGACGGCAATTCATCATCGACATGTACACCGCCCATGTCCTGCGGGCGACTGGCAACGACCAACTGCCGCAGGCGGGATGGAATCACATCAAAGTGTTCCTGCCGAGCGCTCAAAAATGGCAAATCATCAGAAAGGGTCAGTTCGAAGTCGCAAACAGCTACCGCCGTTCTCGAATCTTTCCTGAGCAGCTTTCCAAGGCGGCCGCAACCTCCGTGATGCTATTCAGACCAACCATGATGAAGGATCTTGAGGATGCCTCGTGCCTGTTAGGGTCCAGGCTCATATACTCGCTCTGGTCAGGTTATCTGAAGGATGCGAAGACAAAGCCATTTCTGGATTGGCTCCATCACCACGGAATTCCTCTGAACGAGTGCCACACGTCAGGCCACGCAGCGGTGCGGGACCTGGTGAGACTGCGACACGCCTTCTCGAACGCTCCGGTTGTACCCATTCATACCGTCAACGCCGATCGGTTCGAGGAGCTGTTCGGGAATGTTCAGCGCCAGAACGATGGTGAATGGTGGACTGTACTCTGACGCGCATCCTACAAGCCTAATCCAACACGGCCTTTCGAAAGCTCATGTGGAATGTGAAAACAACTTCTTGAAAATGATCTTGCCGTCTCCCGACAAGCAGGAATCTAGCGCAACTATCCGACGGATATGAGTCCCAACATTTTGAAACCTCAGGAGTTCCTCGGCGAGCTGACCGGTTCGATCCAAAATTTCCGCCTTCGGTTTGCTCTGTTTATTGAACCGATAGAAAATGATGTACAAATCAAAACGCGGGATAGGTGGACGCGGCAGGTCGGTGTAGCACGCCAACAATCGGTCCCGCTGGTGCTCGGTAGCTAATTCGGAGGCAGATGCGAGCAATTGGATAAATGCATAGAATGCAGAGGCATTGTCCTTCCGTAATTTCACTTCGCCCAATATCGTCAACTCCCCAGCCAGCAGAAGATCAAACCGGATGAGGCGTCTCTTGGAATCCTCATTCGAATATTTAGCAAGGCTAGTCGTGCGAGCAGGTACAAGCTCACGCTCGATGTATCGAAAGTCCAAGCTTGGGTCACCTTGAACATGACCGTGGGTCTGCTCTTTCAACTTGGCCGCAAAGTGCTCAGTGCGCGTGATATCTACTGCGGTATTCAAAGGCTTGCGTGTACTCGGATGGAACGGTTCAGGGTTGTGGTATGCTTCGAACGCCCCCACGCTTGCAGCAAAATCGCCTGCAATATCTGCCGCAAGCGCGGCTTGTGCCGCTGCCAATTGTTTAGCGGTGTTCAACCCTTGCAAATCCCTGTACCTCTTCCGCATCTTTGTGAAGGGGATCGTCAATAACGAACTGTCGCCTTTACGTGATTTGGCGAGTTCATGGACACCTAGGCCGAGATTGGGATCAATGTTGCGAACTGTTCCCTGCATCCTTGTTTGCCTGCGCAGCCACTGAAGAGTTTGAGTAAGCACCTTTAATGGACCCTTGCTGCCCTCATAGTTCCGTTGGCGCCTTTTCCCTGGCGGCAACCAATAGCTCCCATAGAAGTCCGATCCAACTACCGTTAGCTGTTTGCCGGCTTGAAACCGCCCGATAGTTTGGGCCAATGAGGCGATTTTGTCTGCCATCGAAAAACAGTCGCGGATTGTGGCCGCGGCTTCCCCGCGATCCATGTATACGCCACCCCAGCCAAGGTGAAGGAACATGCGCAAGGAACCCTGCACAAGGTAGTACTGAATCGCATAGGAGTTCACGCCGTGTCCCCCATGAGAAAGCACGGCGTAATCCTTAACCTGGGATACTTCAACTTCATGTAGATAGTGTTGAAGGTCATACGGCAACACGTCGAGTGGCCGGGTGGAGAAAAGCCATCGGCCATGCTCCTTCAATTGCTCCGCAAGTTCCTCGGGAATCGTCGGGAAGGCCAGCCCTGCATCTCGGAATAGCTGCCTCGCTTTTTCGATGTCGGTCATCTGTGCTCGTCCTTCTGGCCCGGACAGTCGGCCGTTTCTTCACATCGAGTCTCGGCAGTCAGCCTGCCGTATCTTCCCGTCTGCCCACCTCATAGCTACCAACTGCCGGTGTATAGGGACCGGTCCCGACAGGGATTCACGATCTATCGAGGATCCATTGATGACGCCTGGCCTCCCAGGGGGCCTCGATCTGAGGGCGGGGCAACTTCCTTATACTCCCCGTTGACTTACGATGCAAAGATGAATCACCGCGTTACAGGGGAATCTCTCGCGTCTGACGTTTTAGCAAGGTAGCGCGGACCTGTTCGGTAGGTCCGCGGCTCTTTGTTGTCATTGGCGGACGAACCGCGGACCTCAAGAACAGGTCCGCGCTACGCTTGTGTCTGCCGATGATTGGGGTCAATCCGAGATTCTGTACGGACAAAGGGCGCCCGGCAATTATCCACATTGATGTGTAGCGGCCTATTCGTTGAAGCGCAACCTCCTGACCCCCCGGAAGTCCCCTTCGAGGAAGTTTGTGATGGCATAGCACTCGCTGGGATTGATCGCGAGCAACGCCGTAGGGTAGAGCCAAGCCCCTCAACTCCTGTATCGTCGCATACTCGGAAGTTATCGTCGGACCCGACTCGCCCGACAAAATTTGGCCGTGCAGTCGGCTCATCGGAAACTGACCCCACTACCTCTGATTCAGGACGCTGGCTCCGCCATATGAAATCGGCTAGAATACCCAGGCCGTTTCAGGTTTTGGAAAACACAACAACTATTGTCAACGTCAACCGTATCCCTTCGGAAGGAGGAACGTATGTCTGAACCTGCTTCGGGGTCCAAGCTCAGTATTGGGGGGTTGATTCTGGTTCCCGCGCTCATCACTCTAGCCATCACCATGATGAGGTTGGCCGGAGAGCTGCAGCACTTGTCTCCACGGTTTTTCAGCGCCGCTCCGGGAGGTGGCGGAGCGATCGTTGGAATCTCCTGGCTTCCCTTCCTGTTCGGGCCATACTTCGCGGTGAAGCTGGCAAGATCGGGGCAGGGCGCCTGCGGCGTCTGGAAAACCTTCGGGCTCTCCCTGCTCGGACTGGCCATCATGGTTGCGGGAGGCTTTGTGGGGTTTGCGCCGCAGTTCAAGTTCCCCGGTAGGGAAATTGTGGGAATGCTGCTGATGGTGCTCGGCCCGACCCTGATCACGCTAGGCTGGCCCGCGCTCTTCAAGGTGCTCGTTGCTTACGGCTATGCGGCACGAATCCCTGTAGCGATCGTGATGTTTTTCGCCATTCGCGGGCATTGGGGGACGCACTATGACGCCCTGCCTGCCAACTACTCCGGGCCGACATCCTTTATCGGGCAGTACATGATGATCGCTTTTCTGCCGCAGATGGTAATCTGGATCGCCTTCACAGTTCTGGTGGGGGCGCTCGCCGGCTCCCTTATCACTGCGCTGGTGGTTCGCGGCAAGACAACGGCCCCGGCGGCGTGACGGCAAGCGGCCGCGGTGGGTAGCGCAGAGTCTCTGCCGTTGAGACTCTGCGGCTTGTACGGGTGAAATCAGGCGTATAATCCGCCTGCATCTCACGTTTGCGTCGCCTGGTATTGTCAGACCGATTTTTCTTCATCGTGCTGTTGCCTGCCGATGGCCGCACGCGAATATGAGGAAAAGCCGCAGAGTCTCAACGGCAGAGACTCTGCGCTACCTGCTGACCGTGGCTACCCACTTACTGGGCCGGCAATTCCACGGCGCGGCCGGTGCGGATCGACTCCTTCGCGGCGTCGATGATTTCATTCACGCCCACGTTTATCTCCGGTGTGACCGGACCCTCGAGCGGTTTGTTATTCCGGATGCAGTCGAGGAAGTAGGCAACGCCGTTTGTTTTCTCCGCGGGCACGGGCGGAGTGGGAACGGGTGCGCCGTCCGGGTCCTTGAGCGTGGTGTCTTTGTGCGCCGGCTGGAAGAGCAAACCATCGCCCATGACCAGGAAACTGCCCTTCGGACCGAAGAACTCCGCCTGGCCTTTGCCGTAAGGCCAATCCCAGGAAGGCAGCAAGATCGCTGTGGCATCCGGATACTCGAGCAAGACCACGGCGTCGTCTTCCACCTTATTGTGCTGGGCGGTCTTGAGCTTGAGTGAATGGGCATAGACGCGCTGCGGCCGCCCCTTCACCCATAGCGCCCAATCGGCGCCGTAACAGGTGAAGTCCATAAGCGCCCCGGCGCCGTTCTTATCGGGATCGTAAAGCCATTCCCCGAATTCTTTCGAGACCCCGATCTCTTTCGGTCCCTCGTGGCCGAACTCGATAATCATCTTCTGGATGGGCCCAAGCTCACCGGCCTTCAGGCGGGCGTAAGCCGCTTGCGTTGCGGGGGCCCAGGCATTCCAGAAATTAACCATCAGCTTGATGTTGGCCTCGCGCGCCACCCGCGCCATTTCGCGCGCGTCCGCGCCGGTGGCGGCCATGGGCTTTTCCGTGAAGAAATGCACATGCCGCTGGGCGCAGGCGCGCAGGATTTCGAGGTGCCGGCTGTTGACCGTAGTAACAATGACGGCCTCGGGCTTCGCCTGGTCAAGCATCTCCGTGTAGTCGCTGAAGAATTTCACACTGGCGGGAACCTTGGTTTTAGCCTTCGCAACCAGCTCTGGGTGCGGGTCGGCAATCGCCACCAGTTCCGCCCCTGGTGTTTTGGCGATGGTGCCCAACAGGCCCCACACGTGATCGTGGTCAAGGCCCACGATGGCCAGGCGGGTGGTTGCGCCCTGGGCAAGTCCCACACTTGCGCCCACGCTGAAAAGCAGAACCAGGTAGAGCAACTTTTTCATGGCATCACCTTATTTGGGATAACAAATCAGTCTGCGTCGTCGATGATTCTACACCCTCACGACAGAGGCCGTCGCGTTCAAAAATCCGCAAGGTTCATCGGCGAGCCTTGCGCTACAATTCGGGCGCTGCCCGGGAAACCGCCCACGCGTGGAAGCGGCCGGCGTGGGGGAGCAGTTTCTGCATCTCACCTATAGTGGGGCGCGGGCAGTTGAGCGAAGAAACTCAAGGGCGGCGCACCGAGAGGTTGAAACCCATCGAAGGCCGCAGGAGGGATTATGCTTGGCACTCCGGGGAATCGGTCGAATCTTTATAGAAGTTGGGTGGGGCTCGTCTTGCTCGGGCTCATCGCGTTGCCCGCGCGCGCACAGTCTCCCCAGCCGGCGCCCGGGTCCGGCTTGCTGCATCAGCTCAACAGCTCCGTGGAATCTCTGGCGCAGCGAGTTTCGCCTGCGGTGGTACAGGTTCTGGTTACCGCGTACGTGCCGGTGGAGCAGAACGGGCGCGCCGACACGGCCCTGATCGGCAGGCAGCACAACCTGGGGTCCGGGGTAATTGTGGATCCGGACGGTTACATCATGACGAACGCCCACGTGGTGGAAGGGGCGGAGAGAGTCCGGGTGGTTCTGTCTTCCCCGGCAGCAGACGGATCGCCGGCTGAGACCCTGGGCGCCAAGATGACGACGCTGAACGCCCGCGTCCTGGGCGGCAACAAGGATACGGACTTGGCGCTAATCAAAATCGAAGCGAGCGGCCTGCCTTCTCTTCCCTTTGGCCGATACGCGGACTTGCGGCAAGGGCAGATGGTCTTCGCGTTCGGCAGCCCGGAGGGTTTGGGTAACTCCGTGACCATGGGAGTCATCAGCTCCGTCGCGCGCCAGCCCGATCCCGACCGCCCGATGGTCTATATCCAGACCGACGCACCCATTAATCCCGGCAACAGCGGCGGGCCGCTCGTTGATATCGATGGCAAATTGGTCGGGATCAATACCTTCATCCTGACCCAGGGCGGCGGCAACGAAGGCATCGGCTTCGCCATCCCCAGCACAGTGGTGCATTACGTTTACGACCAGTTGCGGGATCACGGCCATGTGCACCGGGGAGCGATTGGCGCCACCGTGCAAACCATCACCCCGGCCCTGGCGGCGGGACTGGGCTTGCCACTGGATCAAGGCCTGGTAGTCTCCGATGTCAATCCGGGCAGTCCTGCCGAGGGCGCCGGGCTCAAGATTGGGGACATCATTCTTACCCTGAACGGCAAGCCGGTAACCAGCATGGCGCTGTTCGAAGCCAGTTTCATGCTCCCCGTGAATCCCGGCCCGCTGCAAGTGGAGGTCCAGCGAGGGTTCGCAGAAGATCCCGTTGCTGATCCCCGTGGTGGAGCGCAAGGATGATTTGGACCGGTTGGCGGACACGCTGGATCCCCGCGAGAATCTGGTGCCAAAATTGGGAATCCTCGGCGTCCAGATCGACCAGCGCCTTGCGGCGATGCTTCCCGGTTTGCGCATGGCCTCCGGGGTAATCGTGGCTGCTCGCACGACCTGGTCCGCCAGCCTGGATGTGGGACTGACAACCGGCGATGTCATCCACTCCTTGAACCGCGTGCCGATTATCAGCGTGGAGGCACTGCGCTCCGGGATTCTCCGGCTGCAGCCGGGCGACGCCGCCGTGCTGCAAGTCGAGCGCGACGGAAAACTGCAGTATCTGGCGTTCGAAATGGAATAGGGGACTGCGCGAGTGGAGCAGGGTTGCAGGTGGCCGCAACCAAACATGACGCGCGGTCTTGTAGGGCCGGCCGCTCCGAGCGGGGGGGCCCGGCCTATTGAGGGGTGCATAATATAGTGACAGTTCGCGAGTAGCGCCGGCATCTTGCCGGCACCGGAAAATGCTGCCGGGACGGCGGCGCTATCCGCTTTTCCCAATGTCGCAGTGCTGGCGCTAGATTACCGTCCGCTTGCCGGCTTTCCGGTCCGCGTATTGCTGCTCGATCCAGGCGTAAGTCCTGGCCAGGCCTTCGCGCAGCGGAGTGCGCGGCTCCCAATGCAGGATGTTCTGGATCATTGAATTGTCGCTGTTGCGGCCGGCCACCCCGCGGGGAGCAGTCGCATCGTATTTGCGCTGGAGCTTGGTTCCGCCGATTCCTTCCACAATGTCCACCAATTGGTTAACACTGACCAGCTCGCTGGACCCCAGGTTGATGGGCTTGGCGAGCAGATCCTCGCAGTGCATGATCATGTCGATGCCCTTGGTACAGTCATCGATGTACATGAAGCTGCGGGTGGCCGTGCCATCTCCCCAGATCAGGATTTCCTTTCCGCCTTGGTCCTTGGCTTCAATCACCTTCCGGCAAATCGCTGCCGGCGCCTTCTCGCGGCCGCCGTCCCAAGTACCGTTAGGTCCGTAAACATTGTGGAAGCGGGCGATGAAGGTCTCCATTCCGCGTTCGGCCCAGTATTCCTGGCAGACCATTTCGGAAAAGAGCTTCTCCCAACCGTAACCGCGTTCGGCCATGGCCGGGTAGGCGTCGGATTCTTTCAGCGCGCGGACGTCCGGATCTTCCTGCAGTTTCGTGTTATAAGCGCAAGCCGAGGAGGAAAAGAAATAGCGTTGGGCACCAGCGCGACAGGCGGCCTCAATCATGTGGGTGTTGATCAGCACGCTGCGCAAGCACTCGATACGGAACCGCTCGATGAAGCCCATGCCGCCCATGTCGGCGGCAAGGTTGTAAACTTCCCCCGCGCCTTCGCAAGCCCGGACGCAGTTCTCCTTTTCACTCAAATCCAGGCACAGGCTCTCGACACCGGGCACGCGCTGATACCATTCAAGCAATGGCTTCTTGTCGATGGCGCGGATCCGGGTGAATCCACGTTCGTGGAAATAGCGCGCCAGCGATCCCCCAATAAATCCCCCCGCTCCCCCAATCACAATCAAGTCGTCTTTGTCCGGTGCTGGGCTAGTGGCGGCCAGCTTTCCCTTGTCCATGATGACTCTCCTTTGAAACCCCAGTTTCGCGTAAACGTTCTTGCGGTGAAGCCTCTTGGAACTGCCTCCCTGCGCGGCCGCAAGGAAAGAAGAAATAATACCAGATTGAGCGGGAATAACCATCCGAGCACACCACGGTAGCCTGCACGGGCCGGCCCCAGGGGCGAGGAGAGCGCTGGGGCGGGCTCAGGATGACAGCGGTTGCAAGTCGGTTCAGTAGGGGCGCAAGCCAACAGCCAGGGGCACAACCTTGCGGCAGGAAGCCTCGCGTGCGCTAGTGGCTTGCCTCATTGTTCAGTCCGGAATGAAGCGCCGCAGGTACTCCACGCTTTGTTTAGCCCAAGCTTCTTCCAGCGTCACCGTTTCCTGAAGCGTCTGCTGTTCGGGAGTCCACGATTCCACAATTGCCGAGGGTTCAACCCGCAGCGCCGCAAAGCTGTCTACCAACCAAGGTATGTTGAGCTGACCTTTGCCGGCGGGGCGGCCTTCCACCGTGAGCCCCATTCCGTGCCACGCCTGTTGCACGACGAAGTCCTTGATCTGGACACTCAGGGTGCGGTGGCCCAACACCCGGACAGAGAGTTGCCATCCCTGCGGAATGGCCAGAGGATTCGCCGTGTCAAGGGCAACTCCCAACCAGGGGCTGCCCAGGGGATTGAGCAACTCGTTCAGGTCCGGAGCCGGGATGCGACTATTGTCCACCGCCAGGCGGAGGTCCCCTTCCACCAGGTCGTCCACGAGGGCGCGCAGGCAACTGGCCATCTCGGTGCGCAGTGGAACCGTGCCGTCCGCGCGCTCCGGAGTTGTCTTCAGAAGGATTACGCCCATGCGCCGGGCGAATTGGATCTGGCGGCGCAAGTGGTCTGGATCGAGCCCTTGAGTCCCCATCTCGAGATCGATTCTCCAGGAGTCCGCGCGCTTCACTACCTCATGCAGCTCTTTCTCGGGCAGTTGATCGAGCGGCAGGTTAGGCCCGAATTGAACGAGCCCCACCCCGAGATCCCGCGCTTTTTCCAGAAGCTGCAGCGCGGTGAGAGGATGATCGGGCACGGCCCCAGGAAAGCCGATCGCCCACGCGTAGGTGTAAGAGCTGATCCCCAGTTTCATCTTCAGGTGTCCTCAGTCCAGTCGCTTCCTTGATTATAGAGTGGATAACAGCAATCCAAGCGCACACATTCTTCGTGAGTTTACTTCCGCGCCACCAGGCTCCCGCCGGGCCTTAAGCAGCATGGCAATTTTGCGGCGAGCTTTGCGCCGCATCCTGAACCTGCCCAATTTGCGAAGTGGTTCAGAAGAGAAGCTTGAGGGCAAATTGAATCAGGCGCGGGTCCCGCACCATCATGACGCGGCCGAAATCCGCCCCGTCCGAGATGTTGCCGTCCGGGCTCATGAATTGCGCGTGGTTTACAAGGTTGAAAAACTCGCCGCGGAATTCCAGCCGCGCTGTTTCCGTGAGCTTGGTATTCTTGAGGATGGCGGCATCGAAGTTGTTGATGCCCGGCCCGCAACAGACCGAGCGCGGCGCACCGCCGATTGTGCCCAGCGCCTGTGGCTGGAAGATCGAAGGATCGAAGAAGAGGTTGTTCGGCCCGCGAGGATTCCTGGTATGGAAGGCCCTGGCGATGTCGGGCTCGCCCGGGTACTCGAAGTCAAAGCTATTCATCAATTCCAAATCATCGGAAGAGGTAATGCGAATGGGGAAGCCGGTCTGGAAGCTGGTAATTCCCGAAATGGCCCAGTCGTTCAATAGCTTGCCAGCCCAGCCCCGGCGTTGTGCAATAGGGAGTTGCCACACGTAGCTGTACACCAGACGGTGCCGGGCATCGAAGAGCGACAAAGCCCAGCTCCGGCGAATATCAAGAGGGTTCAAGACATTCTCGAAGCTCGAAGCCTGATCGAAGGATTTGCTCCAGGTGTAGGAAGCGCGGAATTCCATCCCTTTGGAGAAGCGCTTCTCCAGCAGGGCCTGCAGTGAGTTGTAGTTGGAATTGGCGATCGTGTCTTCGGCGAAAATGCTGGCGAAAACAGGCACGCCGTCGGGGGGGCACCCGTCGCCCGTGGTCGGCTGGCAGAACGGCGCAGAATATGGCCGCAGTCCTACCAGGGTAATCGGGGTCGGATTGGGGCCGGTGACTGCAGGCACGGAACCATAAGGCAAGTGCAGTGTTACACCCGATGGGATGGCTCCCGCGGGCAGGAAATAGGAGTTATCTTCAGCGAAGGGGCCACAGTCGTTGCTGCTGTCGCCGGCGAGACTCGCGATCTGGTGCAAATCGAGGCAAGTTTGCGCGCCGGCATAGTTAAGGTCGTGGGTGGCCAGCAGCCGGTGTCCCTGCGAGCCAACGTACCCGATCTGTACCAGCAGGTTGGGTGTTAATTGGCGTTGAACTGTAAAGTTATACTGCGCTGAATATTGCGACCGTAGTTTAGGTTGGAACTGGCCGTAGAGCTGGATGGGCCGGAATTGGGAAAAATCCACAGGCTGCCCGCGCTGCGGGTTCAGGATGCCATTGAAGGGGTTGGGATTGACCGTGCCATCCTGTCCGATGAAGGGAGTATTGAAAAGGCTGTTCGAGAGGCTGCTGCTTCCGCCGAAGGGCGGCTCCCCGTTGAACTGTTCCAGAACCAATTGCTCGATGGGATTGTAAAAGAGCCCCCAGCCCATGCGGATGCTGGTCTGGTCTGGGCCGCCCGTGAGTTTTTTGACCCAGCCGCTGCCCGCACTGGGGCTCCAGGCCAGCCCCAGGCGCGGGGCAACCGACCGATAATAGGTTTGCGTCAGGCCTTGCGGAATGCCGGGGTCCCCGGGCATGACGAGTCCGCGTGGGAAGACGGCTTCGCCCGCGCTGCCGGGGCCGCAAGCGGTTGAACCATAGATGCCAACGAGGGGATTATCCGGCGCAAGCTGGCAGGGGAAGACGTGAGAGTCCTGGCCCGGCCGGAAAGTCTGCGTGCGTCCCCCCACGTCGGCGATGGGCGTGTTCAATTCCCAGCGCAGGCCATAATTAAGCGTGAAGTTGGGTTGCACCTTCCAGCTATCTTCCGCGTAAAGGTATAACCCCGTCCCACGTACGTATTCGTGTTGCGCGGAGCCTTCGAGATAAATGTCGGGAACCCCCAGCAGGTAATTGGGAACGAGGTCGTCGAACCCCACGTCGTTCGGCCCGCCACCGAAGTAGTTGTACTGCCCGTTAACGGCGAAATAGAGTGTCTGATTGAACTGCTGGCGATGCAGGTCGGCGCCGAATTTCAGGGTGTGTTTGCCCACGACCTTGCTGAAATTGTCGGCCCACTGAAAGGTGTTGCCGAACTGGGGGAGTTCGCCCTCAAAATTGTCGCCCAACGAAAACCCGCCCGAAACGGCGACGAAGGGCACACCTTCGTGGCTGGCGCCAAGGTTCGGGGTAATGCCGGCGCGCGGGTTGTTGGGATCGCTGAAACACTGGTCGGCTGGAACGTTCTGGCAGGACCCTTGCACCAGGCCCGTGCGCTGCGGGTGAAGAAATCTCCCCTGGCCTTCCCGGAAAAAGGAAAAGCGGAGTTCATTGACGCCCGTCGCACCTGACGCCCAGGTGTGCGTCAGGTTGATCTGCTGGAAGCGTTCATTCGTCAGGTCGCCGAAGCCCGGCAGCGTGGCGCCGCCGGCCTCAAACCGCGCGAAGGGCTTCGCGAGATAATCATCATCGAAGTAATAATACGCATTAAGTTGCTGGTGATCCGTGAGTTTCTGGTCGATGCGGACAGTCCCCTGATCCACCCGGTTGCGTTCCAGTGGGGAGGCTTGAAAGAATTGCGCGCCGGAGTCGGGCAGCGGCACGAACTGCTTCATCAGATCGGCAGCCGTGGGGTCAAAGCACTCCCCGGGAATGGTGTTGCCCGGAAAAATTGCGGCATAAGGCACTCCCGGCGCGACGCTGGCGCCGGTGTTCCGTTGCACGGCCGCAGCGCAGCCCGGGCGCGCGGCCAGCACCCCAGCGAGAAATGGATCCGCAAGCGTGCCGGCGAAGGTCGAGCCAGCAGAGAAATCGCCCTGCCGCTCGGCGGCGGTGGGGACGGCGACCGTGGCGGAGGGAATCCCCTGGTGGATGCGGCGGCCCTCGTAAGAAAGGAAGAAAAACGATTGGTCGCGTTTGATCGGGCCACCCAGCGTGCCTCCGAACTGATTCTGCTTGAAATCCGGCCGGGTGACCTCGAAGAAGTTGCGAGCGTTCATGTGCTGGTTGCGGATAAACTCATAAAGATCTCCGCGTAAGGCGTTGGTACCTGATTTCGTAACGACGTTCACGACCGACCCGGAATTGCGGCCGAATTCCGCGTCGAAGGTGCTGGTCATCACGCGGAATTCTTCGATGGAGTCCGGGGAAGGCTGGATGGCGGGCAAATTGGCGAATTGGTCGTTGGCGTCCCCGCCGTTCACGGTGAAGTTGTTGGAGCGCCCGCGTCCGCCATTCACCGAGACGACGCCCGCGCGGTTGCTGCCGTAGAACAGGTCGGATCCCACCTGCGACTGGACGCCGGGCTGCAACTGGAGCAACTGGTATGTGTCGCGGGCGTTGAGGGGAAGCTGCGTCACCTCGCGGTCCGTCACCACCGCCCCCAACTGGGTGCTGGTGGTTTCGACCAGTGGGGCGATGGCCTCCGCCGTCACCACTTGCGCCAGCGTCCCGAGCTGCAAGTCGGCGTTGACGATGGCCACATGACCGATCTGGACTTCCACATCAAGTTGCCGGAACTCCCGGAACCCCTCAGCCACAACCACGACGGTGTAGCGGCCCACCGGCAGGGCGGGGAATACATAATCCCCCTCTTCCGTAGTCTGGGTGGTGCGGTTGACGTAAGCCTCCGCTAGGACCGCTCTGACGCGGGCCCCCGGAATGACGGCGCCTGAGGGGTCCTTCACGGTACCCCGAATCGTTCCGGTCGTCTGCCCCCAAAGGCCACTGACGGCCGACAACATGACCACCCACAGGGTCAGGACACGCGAGAGCGGGTGCAAGTTCAACCTGATTCTCCTCGGGCCGGACGGTCCGCAGGGGCCGCCGGGGATTTGACGCGATCAAACTGGAATTAATCGCGTAAGCGTGGAGCGAATGGGCAGAGCTTGTCAAGAGAAAATACACCAGGACTTTCCCCATTTTTTAGCCTTCCCAAGCCAGCAGGAGTTCCAATTGCCAAGTTTTGGGCGGTGGACCGGATGGTTCGGGGCTGGTTTGAGAAAGAACCTTATGGATGCCATCGGCCAGAGCGTAGAAGCGGAAAGGCGGAATGCCGAAGAAGCGGAAGGAAATGATCAGGAGCCTTTCGCACAAGATTCTCAACTTTAACTTCTGCCCTAAGAAAGTGGCGGCAAAGTAAGCCGCGGCCGTCACCAACACCACCAGGTTTTTCAGCCGTTGATAGCGCAGAACGCGAATATCTTCCAAGTGATAGCTCTGTTTGAGGAAGCGAAAAGTTTCCTCAATTTTCCAGCGGGTCAGATAGATTTGCACGATCCACCATAGCGATTCTGAGTCCCGCGCTCCCTCCAGGTTGGTCAACAGCAGGAGCGGATCTTTCCCGAAACCGGCCACCACCACCAAGAGCATCTTCTCCTCTCGCCCCGGCAGGTGCAGGGGTTCGGCACCGTAGCGGAGCTCATAGACCTTTTCTTTCCCCTCTTCGATCTTGATCACGCGCGCCGCATAACGCAGACGACACCGGCCACCCACCTCCGCCACACTCCCTTGCAGGCGGCGTCGATCGATCACGAAACGTTTACCGGTGGACCGGATCACAAAGCGCTCCCGCCGCGCCAGCAGCGGCTCCAACACCTCCCGGCGGTCTCCGCCTCGATCTAGCACCCAGATCCCTCGCCCTCTCGTATGGCTCCGCACTAAGTCCACGGCCGCCAGAATCTCCGCGTTCTCACTACGGAACTCTTTCGCCTCCGCCGAGTACAGCTTCTGGTACAGCGGCACGATCTCGCTGCTTTTCACCTCCGCCGCCGTGATGTCACACAACCAATAGCCGTCATGCAGTTCGCCGGTGCTGCCGTCCCGCACCTTTGCCAGGTATTCCATCTTCTGGGCGTATTCCTTGCGCAGGTCACTCAGGTCCAGGCACAGCACCGTGTTCGCTTCTACTCGTCGACTCCCCAGCGCTGCCAAGCGCTCGCTCAGGTGGCTTTCCAGTTCCGTCGCCTCCAGATTGCGCGACAGACGGTTCTCCGTCTTGATCAAATCAATCTCTTCTTTCAGGCTGCGCGCGATGTTGCTGAGCTTCACGTCCTGACTGGCCTGCACGCCAAACAACATCTGACCGACGAACTTCTGTAAGGGGCGGCTCAGACCTTCGGTGAGCTGCAAGGAGAACTTCGTGAGCTGGGCTTTCAGTCGGGAACGCAGTCTGTTATCGTGCATCGGGGATGCCTCCCAGGTGGTTTGGATTTCTCGCAAAAACCCTTCTACCACGGAGTTCGTCCCCGTTCACTTGTTAGAAAAAACAACTCCCGCTGGTTCTATTACTTGCCTGAAATCAGACAGAAAAAATGGGGAAAGTCCTGAAAATACACGGCCCAAAACGCCGGGCCAAACCTCCCCTAAGAAGGGAAGGCCCAGGCCCGCCGGGCAGGCCGAAGGTTGCTTCGCCTTCCTACCGCATGAGGGTTGGGAAGTTGGCCGTGCGTCGTACAACGCCGGCCGAAGAAGCTCACCCCGCGTGGTTTTTGCCGGCCCTGCCGCCCCCATCTACTGGACCCTCATCGCCTGCAACATTGCGATTCCGCTTACCACCTTGTGGTTCGCGAAAATCCGGCGGAACGTGGCCGCGTGATTGAAAGAAGTAGGGCCAGTGACCCTTGAGACCGGGATTCCGCGCCGCGCACGCTTGCTGCAAGCTCGTCACTTTAGGTCGGTGTTCAAGAGGTAGGCCAGCCTGACTCCGGCCTTCTCCAACTGAAGGTCGATCGCCGGGTCCGCTTGCCGCTCATACGCGGGATTAACCGGAGGTGGATTCTCATTGCTGAGGTCTCCGTATGCAACCGTTTGAGCGAGGCGGTGCCCCTCCATCACCCAGTCCTCGATGCTCCCCTTTTGCCACTCGGCCTTTTCCTGGGGAGTTATCCGGCTCTCCAACTCCGCAGCGAGCGCCGCCGGGTTGCGGTTGATGTGTTGGACGAGGCCCGTGTTCCACACCCAATGCTTGTGCGGGTGCAGCCCGCTTAGTAATACTGGGTTAAGTAGTTCTTGATCGACAATGCGGTGTGTGCTAGAGTGCCGCCATGACACCGCAGAGCCTGAGAAGCCTCGAGAGTCGTCTGATGCGTTTTCTCGAAGACTTGTTGGAACCCATGGGGCGTAGCGAGCGGCGCCACTGGGCGCGGGTTTATGTGGAGGGCCTGTTGCTGGACGGGGAACGCAAGTCGATTGAGCCGATGGCAGCGCGCCTCCCCGGCGCGGACGTGCAAGCCCTGCGACAGTTCGTGGGGCAAAGCCCCTGGGAGGTGGAACAAGTCCAGCGGCGTTTGGCCCACAAGATGGTCGACCTGCTCAGCGAGGCGCAGGTCTGGATCCTGGATGAGACGGCTTTCCCCAAGGCCGGCGAGCATTCGGTGGGGGTGGCGCGGCAGTATTGTGGCACCTTGGGGAAAGTGGCCAACTGCCAAGTGGCGGTCAGCCTGCACTGGTCCAGCGAGGCGGCGAGCTGTCCGCTGTTGTGGCGGCTCTACCTGCCTCAGAAGTGGTTCGAGGACGCCGCGCGGGCTCAGGAAGTCAAGCTGCCGCCGGGAACGGTCTATCAAAGCAAGACGGAACTGGCCTTGGAGGTGATCGATCAGGCCTTGGCCTGGGAATTGCCCGCCTTGCCGGTGGTGGCAGATTCCTTCTATGGCAATGATTTTGGTTTCCGGCAGGCGCTGCGGGAGCGCCACCTGACCTACGCCGTGCAGGTCGAGCCGAGCACGGTGGTTTGGACGACGGATCCGAACCTTCCCTTGCCCACGCCGAAAAAGCAAAAGACGGGACGGCCGCGCCGTTATCCTCCGCGGGAGGCACTGCCGCGACCGCAAAGCTTGGAGAAGGTGGCCCAACCGTGGCCCGCGGCGGCTTGGCGCACCGTGACTTGGCGGCAGGGCAGCCGGGGAGCGCAAAGCTCCCGCTTTGCCCTGCTGCCGGTTTGGGCGGCCCACGGGTGGCGGCAACAAGCCCATCCCCCGCGGGTCAAGGAATGGTTGCTGGTGGAATGGCCGAAGGAGGAAAAGCAGCCGACGAAATACTGGCTGGCCCAACTCGGTGCACAGCCGCCCGGATGGCGCCACTGCGTGCGCATCGCCAAGGCGCGCTGGCGGGTCGAACAGGATTACCGCGAATTGAAAGAAGAACTCGGGTTGGACCATTACGAGGGCCGCCAATGGCGGGGATGGCACCATCATGTTTGCCTGGTCAGCATGGCCTACGCCTTTCTGCGTTCCGAGCAGGCGCGCCTTAAAAAAAACTCCTGGTGCGACCTGGACACTGCCGCGAGTCCGCAAGAGACTCCTGGCGCTGCTCCTTAGAATCGTTGGGCGTTGCCCATGGTGTTTAACGGAGTTCACCGACACGTCCTGACTACTTAACCGAGTATTGTTAGGAGTGCGGCAGCTTCCTGCCGCCTTCCTCCCCGCGAGCTTGCTCGCGGGAATTTCAACCGGGAGCACAGTATTTTTTGTTCTAACAACGCGGCTGGCGTAGAACCTTGAGCGGAGTGAAGGTTGTAGTAGAATGCGCAAGCTGAGCGCTGGCTAGCAGATCATGCCCTGGATATGTCTGCTAAGACTCCGCGTGTTAGTGTTCTCAGATACGTAAACTGTGAGTCTTATATGCGGAACCCCCAAGTCAGGATCGAACCCCCGTATAATCCGTTGGCGAAGGAAAACCTCGGCAAAAGCGTAGCTGATGCGCTGCTAGAGCGTGAGATCGGTCGGCTACCTCCGCCCGAGAAATTCATAGCGGCTGGCGTCTACGCGATCTACTACCACGGACCATTCAAGGTGCGCCGCTGGTTGAAAAGAATCGGGCCGCCGCCAAGGACGTCCGCGCCGAAACGCCGATTTATATCGGCAAGGCCGTTCCCGCTGGTGCCCGCAAATGGGGATTCGGCCTTGGCGCGAGCCCCGGCTTGGTTCTGTACAGCCGTCTGAGCGAGCATGCCGATTCAATTCGGGATGCCAAGTCCACGCTAAATCTAAATCATTCTCGCTGCCGGTATATCGCCGTCGAGGATATTTGGATCCCGCTCGGGGATCCGAAGGCAATTTGAAAAGCGTGGATTCCCGCCTTCGCGGGAATGACCACCATGGCTGCCTTGACGTGTCACCCACGCAAGGGGGCACTCGCTTTGGGCAGGATACG
Source organism: uncultured Acidobacteriota bacterium (assembly GCA_963722555.1). Taxonomy (GTDB): domain Bacteria; phylum Acidobacteriota; class Terriglobia; order UBA7540; family UBA7540; genus Bog-366. The sequence goes on along the minus strand of CAVRNQ010000007.1, from coordinate 869,394 downwards.
CCGGTGCACGGCTAGGGGGCAGTCATTCCCGCGAAGGCGGGAATCCACTAACCATCCGATGAACCGCGAGTATTATGTTTACATTCTTGCCAGCAAGCCCAATGGGACCCTCTACATCGGCATGACGAATAATCTCGCGCGCCGGGTGTGGGAGCACCAGCAAGGTTTGCTGGAGGGTTTCACCAAGAAGTACAACGTCCATCGGCTGGTGTATTGCGAATCCTTTGCGCGGCCTCGTGATGCGATCCAGAGAGAAAAATGCCTCAAGAAGTGGAATCGCGCGTGGAAGATTAGGCTCATCGAATCGGTCAATCCTGGGTGGGAGGACTTGTCTCATACCGTGATGCATATGCCGTAGAGCGATGGTTCGCCCTTGGATTCCCGCCTTCGCGGGAATGACCACCATGGCGATCCTCTGTTCGACCACCTCCTGCCCCCTCCTCAACGAGGAGGGGAATAAGCAAGCGCGGGACGCAGTTCGGACAATTAGACACCCTCCCAAAAGATTTTCTCCTCCCGGCAGGAGGAATCTCTGACGTTTTGTCTTAATTGATAGGTATTAGCGGATATGCTAATTTCATTCTTGACAAAATTAAGAGTCGTGTTATACTAAACTGGAAGGCTAGCACCCGCTGGCTGACGTGCAAGACCGCAGACCTATACAAGGGGTCGGCGCAAACCATAGAACAGTAGGCAGTAGGCACAAGGCAGTAGGCAGTAGGCTGACTCCTGACTTCTGACTCCTGACTGCTGAACGCGATGCTCATGCGGAGGATGGAAGATTCCCGCCTGCGCCAATTGTGGCGGCTCACGAGTGTGCTTTTCAAGGTCCGAAACGGGGCCCTGACCTATAGAGATGTTAAAAATGAAGATCGACCCGGGGATGTGTATGAAAACAAAGGCGCTGGTGACAAAATGGACGACAATCGGATGGGCTTTTTGGCCGAAAATACACAGATTTCGCGATAATGGACGACAATCGATCGGGCTCCTTGGCCGAAAATGCACCGGTGGCGCGATAATCGGGGCGAAGTAGCGCCGACCTTCAGGTCGGCACATGCTGAACTAAAGTCCAGCGCTACAACACGACGGCAAGCGCCGGGGCAGGAAATTTTGGAGAAAAGCCAGGCATCCGGCGATGTTAATGATAAGACAGGCAGTTAGCGGTTTTTATGATGACCAACCACAAAAATTAAGTCGTTGAAATCAAACAAGTTAACTACATTGAGTTCTGGCTTGGCGGGCAAAACAAAAAAGATGTTAAAATGAAAGTGACTCCGGCGATGTCCTTTAGAATCAACACGACTTGACACATTATCGGCGTCGCTTTTATGGTTAGCGGCGATGTTGATGAAAAGAAAGGAGAAAGGCGTTGGGCGCGAGGTCGAGGAAAGTAGGCGGTGGGCGGCGACCCGATTCTCTTCCAACACCTGTTCTGGTTTTACTCGCACCCGGCGGCTGGGCGCGTCTGGCCGCCGCCATCATCTTTGTCGGCTTCAACCTTACCTTTTTCCCCCAGTACATATTGGGATACCTCGGCGTTGCGAATCCTGGCCTTGCCCGGCAGACTTGTGCCCATGAATTCGCCATCTACCGCAACGGAGTTTCTCAGGACTTTCCCCATTTTTTCTGTCTGATTTCAGGCAAGTAATAGAACCAGCGGGAGTTGTTTTTTCTAACAAGTGAACGGGGACGAACTCCGTGGTAGAAGGGTTTTTGCGAGAAATCCAAACCACCTGGGAGGCATCCCCGATGCACGATAACAGACTGCGTTCCCGACTGAAAGCCCAGCTCACGAAGTTCTCCTTGCAGCTCACCGAAGGTCTGAGCCGCCCCTTACAGAAGTTCGTCGGTCAGATGTTGTTTGGCGTGCAGGCCAGTCAGGACGTGAAGCTCAGCAACATCGCGCGCAGCCTGAAAGAAGAGATTGATTTGATCAAGACGGAGAACCGTCTGTCGCGCAATCTGGAGGCGACGGAACTGGAAAGCCACCTGAGCGAGCGCTTGGCAGCGCTGGGGAGTCAACGAGTAGAAGCGAACACGGTGCTGTGCCTGGACCTGAGTGACCTGCGCAAGGAATACGCCCAGAAGATGGAATACCTGGCAAAGGTGCGGGACGGCAGCACCGGCGAACTGCATGACGGCTATTGGTTGTGTGACATCACGGCGGCGGAGGTGAAAAGCAGCGAGATCGTGCCGCTGTACCAGAAGCTGTACTCGGCGGAGGCGAAAGAGTTCCGTAGTGAGAACGCGGAGATTCTGGCGGCCGTGGACTTAGTGCGGAGCCATACGAGAGGGCGAGGGATCTGGGTGCTAGATCGAGGCGGAGACCGCCGGGAGGTGTTGGAGCCGCTGCTGGCGCGGCGGGAGCGCTTTGTGATCCGGTCCACCGGTAAACGTTTCGTGATCGATCGACGCCGCCTGCAAGGGAGTGTGGCGGAGGTGGGTGGCCGGTGTCGTCTGCGTTATGCGGCGCGCGTGATCAAGATCGAAGAGGGGAAAGAAAAGGTCTATGAGCTCCGCTACGGTGCCGAACCCCTGCACCTGCCGGGGCGAGAGGAGAAGATGCTCTTGGTGGTGGTGGCCGGTTTCGGGAAAGATCCGCTCCTGCTGTTGACCAACCTGGAGGGAGCGCGGGACTCAGAATCGCTATGGTGGATCGTGCAAATCTATCTGACCCGCTGGAAAATTGAGGAAACTTTTCGCTTCCTCAAACAGAGCTATCACTTGGAAGATATTCGCGTTCTGCGCTATCAACGGCTGAAAAACCTGGTGGTGTTGGTGACGGCCGCGGCTTACTTTGCCGCCACTTTCTTAGGGCAGAAGTTAAAGTTGAGAATCTTGTGCGAAAGGCTCCTGATCATTTCCTTCCGCTTCTTCGGCATTCCGCCTTTCCGCTTCTACGCTCTGGCCGATGGCATCCATAAGGTTCTTTCTCAAACCAGCCCCGAACCATCCGGTCCACCGCCCAAAACTTGGCAATTGGAACTCCTGCTGGCTTGGGAAGGCTAAAAAATGGGGAAAGTCCTGAGTTTCTCCCTTGACTTGAGCGTGCAGCGGATTTCTAATCGGGCCAGTCCATTCGGCCCGAGCAGGGAGGCAAGATGACTGCTTATTCGAGGAGGATCTTGGTCTGGACCCCGCGCGCGCTGGGAATTGCCTTTGCTATCTTTCTCAGTCTGTTCGCGCTGGATGTTTTCAGTGAGGGCTATGGCTTTGCGAGGACCCTATTCGCTCTGATGATGCATCTTATCCCGACCGCCATTGTCCTGGGTGTATTGGCGCTTGCCTGGCGGTGGGAGTGGATTGGCGCGGTGGGCTTTGGAAGCGCCGGCTTGCTGTATGCGAAAATGGCATGGCGGCACCCCAGTTGGATTCTGACCATATCCGGCCCGCTTTTCGTGTTAGCCGCGCTCTTCCTCGTGAGTTGGCTCAAACGCGCCGGGCGGGGGGAACATCATAGTCCTGGGGCCACCGCGGGGGAACAAGTGAAGTGATCCCTTATCCGTCCGCCGTCGGCGGACACCCTCTCCCCTCGGAGGCTGTCTCAAAACTCGGCGTCGCCCGCTGTAGCGCCGCTCTATGAGCGGCGAAGTTGGCAAGCACTTGCATCCGTCCACAGCACGGTTTATCTTAGGGGCCGAAATGAATCACCTTCAAGGTACGACTGCCGCACTCGGTAAGGAGATCTCCAATCGCAGAAGACTCGTAGACTGGATCTGACCGGCGCAGCGCGGTAACCCGTGATCAAAGTCTTTTCTCTCCTCAGTCCTATTGAGCCCGGTCATCCGTAAAGGGGGATGGTATGCTGGAATCATCTAATCGGAAGAAGCGAGAGGGAGTATGGGATAAGCGCGCGACGCTTGGTGCGGGAACCGCGAAGATGCCGGGGCGCCGGGAGTTCCTGAAGTCTGCCGTGGCACTCGGAGCAGGGGTGCTGGCGCCGGAGGAGTGGGCATTCCCAGGGACCGGCGCTCCGCAAGCGAAGAAGGTTGTGGTAGGCGCCCACGGGTGGGTCTATGCGGCCCCCCTGCCGGGCTATGACTACACGCCGATTCTCGAGCAGATCTTTTCCGATCTCAAATACGCGGGTATCGAAGCGTTCGAGTTGATGCACATCGTCCTGCGGCACCCCGACGCCGTGGAACACATCGGCGCGCTTTCGCACCAGTACGCGCTGCCCATTCTCGGGACGTCCTTCGAAGGTGAAATGTGGGACCGTACAAAGCACAGCGCAATTCTGGAAGACGCCGACCTGGCGATCACGCGGCTCGCCAAGCTGGGCGGGCGCACGCTCGGGACCTCGGTGGGCCGCGCGCCCGCGCCCAAGACGCCTGAGCAACTCGATGCGCAGGCGGAGGTGCTCCGGAAGATCATCACCCTCGGCAAGTCGCACGGGGTCATTCTGAACCTCCACAACCATACGTATGAAGTCGAGAATGACCTGCATGATCTCAAGGGCACACTCGCCCGCATCCCCGACGTCAAGCTGGGGCCGGATCTGAACTGGCTGGTGCGCGCCGGGGTTAATCCCGTGGACTTCATTCATCGCTACGGCAAGCAGATCGTGTTTATGCACATCCGCGACCAGAAAGCGGATGGTAAGTGGTCCGAAGCCGTGGGCGAAGGGAACATGGATTACGCCGGCATCGCCAAGGCGCTCGATGCCATCCCGTTCGCGGGTGACGCGGTGATCGAACTCGCGCACGAACAGGGATTCAAACTGACGCGACCCTTGCGCGAGGACTGGAAAATCAGCCGCGAGTTCGTCCGGAAGACCCTCGGTTACTGAGGCAGGAGGAAGCTCAGAGTTCACCACTGCCCTGCAAGGTTCCTTTTTTCTTGGTGGCGCGAAGCATCCGGCCAGCGTATGATAAGTTTATTGGCAATCCAGCGATCGAATTAACCAGCCGTCAAACTGGAAGGAGTGCGGATGGACAGGAAGTACAAACAGCGGGGGTATATGGACTCGGGTGGCGAGCGCGAACGCACCGAGCACAAACCCGCGAAGAGACCCGAGAACTTCGGCCCGCGAACACCCAACCTGCCGGGCAAACGAGAGGTGGTGCGTTGCGCCTCCTGCGCCGCGCTCTTGCCGGCGGGCATTGATTACACGGGCAAGTGCCCGCGTTGCAGTTTTGAATTGCATAGCTGCAAACAGTGCGCTTTCTTTGATACCGCCAGCCGCTTCGAGTGTACCCAACCGGTCAGCGCGCGCCTCCCCAAGAAGGATGCCCGCAACCACTGCAACTTCTACTCGCCGCGTGCCACTATTGAACGCGAGACTTCAACCGCCAGGCCACTGGACGCTCGCGCCGCCTTTGAGAACCTTTTCCGGAAATAGAGGGGCCCTGCTTGCTCCCGGCCTGAAGTCCGTGGGAGTTTGGTCGTCTCCAGAGCCCTCAGAGTAGAGGCGGACAAGATGTCAGTACGTCCTTTTGAATGAACAATTTGTCATGCCTGTTCGACCCCTTTTTCTTGCCGTTTGATGCTCCCATTTCACCATCCGAGGGTTTGTTGTTCCACCTCACAGCATAGAATGGTCTAATCCCCTCCTTGACGCTTGAGCCCTCAACGCTTTCATAGGACTTGCTCTCGCGCTAATGGACAGCCGAAGCGGCACGCTCGTCGGGCGTGCGCTGCTGAATCATACGCAATCTTCAGGAGGGATCGTGGCCACTCTGACCGTAGCTCCGCCCACCAAGTCTCGCCGCCGGAGCGATTTTGAGATCATCCAGCCCAAAACCACTTTTACCGGCTCGCGCATCGAGCCGCTCGAGAAGGGCTTGCCCAAGACGACGCAATCCGTCTGCCCCGAATGCCTGCAGGTGATTGAGGCGCGACTTTTCGAGGAGAACGGCGCCGTTTACATGGAGAAAACCTGCTTGGCGCATGGCGACTTCCGCGACAAGATTTACTCCGACGCCCGCCTTTACCTCAAGATGGAAGAGTGGGAATTCGGCGACAATCGTGGCCTGGAGAACCCTGCCGTCCTGAACGCCACACGCTGCCCCGACGACTGTGGCCTCTGCTCGCTGCACACGTCGCACACGGTTCTTTCCAACGTCGACCTGACCAATCGTTGCAACCTGACCTGCCCGGTTTGCTTTGCCAACGCCAACACGGCCGGGTATCTCTACGAGCCTTCTTTCGAGCAGGTGTGCGACATGCTGAAGGGCCTGCGCGCGCAGCGTCCCGTGCCCAACCGCGTGGTGCAATTCTCCGGCGGCGAGCCGACCATGTACCCGCGTTTCCTGGACGTGCTGCGCACGGCCACCGAACTCGGCTTCACGCACATCCAGGCGGCCACCAATGGGATCCATTTCGCCCGTCCGGAGTTTGCCGCGGCCGCCAAGGAAGCAGGTCTGCACACTCTCTACCTGCAGTTCGACGGCCTCACGGACGACATCTATCTCCGCACCCGCGGCCAGCGCCTGATGGAAACGAAGCTGGCCTGTATTGAGAATTGTCGCGAGGTGGGCCTGAAGATTGTCTTTGTGCCCACCATCGTCAAGGGCGTGAACGACCATCAACTCGGCGACATGGTCCGGTTCGCCATTGATAACATCGATTGCGTCAGTGGCTTCAGTTTCCAGCCCGTGGCCTTCACGGGCCGCATCAATCGTCGCGATCTGGAGGAGAAGCGCTTCACACAGTCGGATCTGGCCCACTGCATCGCCGACCAGACAGGCATGACCGACGCGTATCACGACTGGATGCCGCTCGCCTGCACGTCGCCGTTTTCGAAGCTCCTATCGGCCCTGCAAGACTTCCAGCGGCCCAATCTGACTTCGCACCCTCACTGCGCCATGGGGACCTATCTTTACGTCGATCCCGTTTCGAAGAAGGCCGTGCCCATCACCCGCTTCTTCGATGTCGGCGCCATGCTGCGCGACATCGACCTCCTGGCGCGTAAGGCGCAGGGGGCGCGGGTCAAGCTTTTCTCCAAGATCAGCGCCTGGAATTCCCTGCGCCGCCACTTCAAGCCGGAATTCGCGCCCCCGGGCCTTACCTTTGAACGCTTCCTGAACACTCTCCAGGGTATGACCGACCACACCCAGGGCCGCGGCCAGGGTGACGGCACATTCACTTATAAGACTCTCCTTGTCGCGGGTATGCACTTTATGGATGTCTATAACTATGACATCAACCGCGTCAAGCGTTGCGTCATCCACTACACCGCGCCCAACGGGCTGGTCTACCCCTTCTGCACTTACAACTCCGGCCCCTGCTTCCGCGAAAAGATCGAGAAGCAGTTCTCCGTGCCGCTGGAGCGAGGGACCCCAAAAGCCGCCCAGGCTTAACCTGCAGACGGCGACGGCAATAGGGTGTGGAGACTTAGTAGCGGCAAATCCATATCGCCACATGCGGGCCGTTATAGTACCCGCCTTTTCTGTTTGTGGCGTGTAGCGCACGGCTCGCACTTAAGCGCTAACATCGGAAAGCCCCAAGAAAGCCACAATTTCGGGGGGGTCTCTGCATGAGGAAGGTTACTTAATCACTCTTTCTCAGCCTTGCGAGGTCTCGCCTTCGCAGACGCAGCGAGCTTGTCCATGTACTCCTGCCAACCGTCTGGAAACTCCAGCTTCATTATTGTTCTAAGCAGGCCGACGTGTGTGAAATATACACTCTTTTCGCGCATCCTCTCCTTCCTGGAATCGGGGACCCAGGCAAGCCCGAGGTATTCACTGGCGAATTTAGAGTCCTCATCCAGCGCGGGCCTCAGGTGTTTCTTTACCAACCGCTCGACTTCATCAGTCGTGTGAATCTTGAAGTCGGACAATTCCTTGAGCATCACAGAGTAGTTTTCCGTTCCTTCCTTGTTCTTTGCGGGGAAGAGTGAGTCCAGCAAACGCTCCAGCGAGTCAGCATTGAGGGATTCTGAAGTATCTGTCCTAAGCTGAGCCCTGTACTTGTCTCTGGCGTCGAGAACGCCGTCGAATTCAATGTCGATGGTTTCAAGGAGGGCCGAAACCCGGTGGATGGACCTGCGTACCGGCATCGGGACGTTGGCCTCCTGCTTGTATTGAAGCACATGAGATGCAGCTGCCCACATATGCTGGGCTAATGTCCGGATCTGAAGCTCTGCTGTTAGGTCCCCCAGCGAACACATGGTAGGGACCTTAAGCCATTCGTCAGGAACCTTTACGATCATGTGGGTGGATAGATACCCAAACTGGTCTTCACGGAGTCGAGTGCTCGTGTCCTCGCTCTTAAGAACCTTGAACTTCTCTGAGATTAACCGAATGAGCCTTTCCGCGTCGCGGCGGAAGAGGACTATTATTCTCACCCCGACGAAATCTTGTAGATTCTTTAGCGAATCAACCCTCAACGGCAGTCGATCCAGCTTGGACGATATGGAGTCCCATTTCTTCACCCGCGATTCGATAGGGACGGCGAGGTGGATGTCCTCGCTCTGAACCATTGCAGATATCTGTGCTACAATCTCGTTCTTGAACCGAGAGGCAGTGTTAAGAAGTGTTTCGTATTCCTCCCTCAACTCCTTCGCAGGTCGCTGCTTTTTTCCCATGACCGTCGCCTCTTCTTCTCTCTAGTTAGCACAAGACTTATAGTCAACGCAACCCATAAACCGCAGTTTCGCGGCAACTCCCCTGAGATGACTGCTAGCGCGGAGGCTGGGCCTTGTGCCCGCCCTTTTGTCTTGCCAGGCCGCCGCCGCAGCAAATCCGCCAATGCCCGCTCCGCTGTGCCATAATTGGGGCGACAAGATTCGCACTTTCGTTTTGATCTGACCAAGGAGGAAGACATCATGGGATCTCGACGCGATTTCATAAAGACCTTTACAGGAGTGGTGGCAGGTTCCGGGCTCGTGCAGGCGGCCAAGGCGCTGCCGGCGGCGGGGCGCACCTTCCGAGGGCCGTTTGGCGTGCAGCTTTACAGCCTGCGCGACCAGCTCGCCAAAGACGTTCCCGGCGCACTCAAGCACATCCGCGAGGTCGGTTACACGGCGGTAGAAACGGCGGGCTTTTACGATATGAAGCCCGCGGACTTCAAGCGCGAGCTCGACAAGGCGGGTCTGAAGTGCACCGGCATGCACGCGGGCGACGACGACCGCTTCCGCGACCATCTCGATGAGATCATTGCCGAGGCAAGGGTGTTCAAGCCCTTGCATGTCTCCTGCCCGTGGGTGCAGGAGGAGCATCGCAAGGACGCGGCAGGCGCAAAGCGCGTCGCGGCGGATTTCAATGCCTGGGGCAAGAAACTCGCAGCCGCGGGCTTCCGCTTCTCCTACCACAACCACGATGTGGATTTCCAACCCCTCGGGACGACCACAGCTCAAGACATCTTCCTCAGCGAGACCGATCCCAAGCTCGTGGACTTTGAATTTGACCTCTACTTTGTCCAGAAAGTGGGACTGGTTCCGGCGGACTTCATCAAGAAACATGCGGCGCGGGCGAAGCAATTGCACCTGAAGGACATCGCCAAGGGTGTAAAGGTGGGGTTCCAGGAAGAACCCGACTCGACCTGCGTGCCCCTGGGGACGGGCCAGATCGACTGGCCGAAGACTCTGGCCGCGGCAGCAGCAGCCGGCGTGAAGGAGTATTACGTCGAGGACGAAAGCCCCACGGCCTGGGACGGCATCGCGAAGACTTTCGCCTATTTGAAGTCGGTGCGGTTCTAAACTGCCTGCCACGGAGGTCATGAGCTTGCCGGCATTCACCGCGGCCGAAACCAAATCACCAGGGTTTGCCTGGCCGCTCACGCGCCTGGACGTGGCCGGCGCCTTTGGCGACATCGGTGTGCTCTTCCCCCTCGCGATCGCCCTGATCACTCTGAACCACCTTAATCCCACGGCGCTGTTCCTGGCGGCCGGGCTCACCTATTGTATCGCGGCGCGATATTTCCAGATTCCTATTGCCGTGCAGCCGTTGAAGGCGGTAGCGGCGATTGCCCTGGCCTTGTCGCTCGCGCCCTCCGCCATCGCCAGCGCCGGCCTGCTGATGGGCGCGCTGCTGCTCTTGGTGGGCTTGACGAATCTCGCGCGCTGGCTGGCCAAGCTCTTCACCCTGCCGATCGTGCGCGGGATTCAACTGGGACTGGGCCTGCTGCTGGCGCGCGAGGGTTTCCGCTTGCTGCTCAGGCCGCAGGGGGGGCGGACTCTTCCCGGTGGCGCGCTCGGGCCGTGGCTGGTCGCCCTCGCCGGGGCCGCATTATTGCTGGCGTTTAGGAATTCACGCCGTTTCCCCGCTGCGCTCGTCCTGTTGGCCGCGGGAATTGCCTTGGGTGTGGCGCTCGACTGGGGCAAACTCCCGGCGCTGAGTTTTGGCCTCGTGCCGCTCGAACTGCTTCATCCGCAGGTTGCAGAGCTCAAGCGGGTCCTGCCCCTGCTCGTCATTCCACAATTTGCCCTGACCTTCGGAAACTCGATTGTGGCCACCGAGAACACCGCGCAGATTCTCTATGGTGTGCAGGCCCGGCGGGTCACGGTGCGCGCCCTCAGCTTGAGCATCGGCATCGTGAACCTGGCCAGCGCCACGATCATGGGCTCACCCCTGTGTCACGGTTCGGGCGGAATCACGGCGCATTACCGCTTCGGCGCGCGCACGCCCAAGTCCAGCTACGTGATTGGCGGCGTGTGCCTTCTGCTGGCTTTCTTCGGCCGAGCCGCCGTCGGCTTGCTCAGCCTGATCCCCCTGGCGGTCCTGGGAGTGTTCCTCGTCTACGTGGGCATCCAGCACGCCGCCTATGTGCGCGACATCCTCAAGCGCCCGTCCCTGCTTCTGATTGCCATTGCGGTTGGTCTCGTCTCGCTACTTACCACTAACCTGATGTGGGGATTCCTGGCAGGGTTTGCCCTGCACGGGATTCTCTGGATCTGCACCCAGTTGCGCGAGCGCCGGGCCAGGCGTGACGCCCCGCCGCCCGCCCGCGCCTGACCCTCCTGCATTTCGTCGCCGCTTCTCACCTCTGACTCGCTGTGGTCCACAAAAATTCTGTAGGTTCGCGTCGAACGGCGCTCGCCGCCTCCTTCCTACCGCCCTCTGCCTACTGCCTACTGCCCTCTGCCTACTGCCTACTGCCTTGTGCCTCCTGCCCTGCCATTCTGCAATGAAGAATCGCTGCTAACTCCATTTATTATCATCAACATAATGGAGAGGCAACTATAACTCGTTTATTATCATAAATATAATGGAGAGCCCACAAAGTGACATTTTTTCTACATGTGTTTTCAACAACATAATGGAACTTACCTTCATTTTTCCCCCCCGCGTTTTCTGAGGCCAACGTCAGCGCAATGCATTTAACTTGCTTAATTTCAACGACTTGATGATTTTGCAGAATCATGATGAATATCGCTAAGTATATTTATTATCATCAACATAATGGAGAGGCTGGACATTTTCAAAATCTCCACGCTCGCGGGCTTGGCGTCCAGCCATCAGCCTTCAGCGTTCAGCAATCAGGAGTCAGAAGTCAGGAGTAAGAAGCTAGGAGCCAGGAGTCAGCATCCTGCCTACTGCCTTGTGCCTACTGCTTTCTGCCTACTGCCTGCTTCGTGGGTGGCAAGGGCAAGGCTACCTCCCGAGTAGCTTCTATCGAGCCGGGGCGCTCGGTACTCTATGTATTATAACGCATAAGTTAACGTTGTCAATCAAAAAATCTTGTCCTCCGGCAGAAACCTGCCGAATCTGAAACCTTCCCTCCGAACGATTTCACGGCGCTTGCCCGAAGCTCTCATCGCCCGGCTCAAAGCCCTGGCGAACCAGCGCGATGTTCCCTATCATTCGCTGCTCAGGGTTCTGCTGGCCGAGCGGCTGAAACAAGAGGAAGCGACACAAGGGCGGACCCTTCGCCCCGCTCAGAGCTTGCCCTGAGCGCAGCGAATAGGGCAGGCTCTGAAGGCCGAGGGTGAGAGATTGGTCTGGCGCACACGTCGCGATTCTTGCGATGTGTGCGGTTGGCCGATTCCCCATCTCGCGAGGATCACCGCACCCTCAGACCTAAAGGATTTTGAGGGCGGTGCCAACGCGCTTGAAGTCGCTGTCACTCGTGACCAAGGTTGCCTTCCTGGCTTGGGCGAGGGCGGCGGCGAAGCAGTCGGCGTAAGGAAGGTTGTGCTCCGCCTTGAGGCTGGCGGCCACACGCGTCAAGCCGGAGTCGGCGTCGACGATCTCGATGGGCAATTGAGCGATCTCACGGAGCTTCTCGTTCGCGGCCGCTTCGCCGCGCGCGCGCCAGACCGAGTAGTACACCTCACCCCAGTTGACTACGGACATCAGCAGGGGCCACTTAGCTTCGGCGGCTTTGGCGAGCAGTTCTTCGACTTTCCCGGCGCCGGGGCGATCCTCGAAGAATGTCATAAGGGCGCTGGCGTCAAGGACGTGAGTTTTCACAGAGTGCGCTCTCTCGTGCGTTCCTTGATCAGGTGGTCCAGCGCCGAAGGGCCGCTCTTGAGCGAACCGCGCAGGCCGCGAATGAACTCTCGTGTAACGGGCTGAACGATTATACGCCCGCCATCTTCTACAAAGGTGACCATCGTCCCCTTTTTGATCCCGAATCGCCGGCGCAGACGAGCGGGGATGACGAGTTGTCCCTTGGTCGTGACGACACTGGCTTCGATCTTCATTGGGCACCTACCATGCTTCATATCCTACCCTCTTGATTTATGTAAGTCAAGCTATCTAATTCCTACCTCGACGAGAGCGTTGGATCAACAAAGCAGGTAGCGCGGAGTTGCCCTTTAACTCCGCGGCTCTTTGCTTTCCCGATAAAGGGCCGCAGACTTCAAAAACAAGTCTGCGCTACAACCTGCACCCTCAGGCCCAGAGGATTTTGAAGGTAGGTAGGCACGGCACGCTTTCTATGCTGTGGGCTTTTGCGGGTTCTGGCCATCGACAAGCGCACGGCGCCAAAACCGCGCCGTGGCTCCCAGCTTGGTCCACAGAGTGTAATTCAAGAAAAGCTGGGTTAAGAAGCCTGTACGGCAGCGGGATGCACTTGGCGCTCGATTTCGACCGTCGCGCCCGAGCGTCTCTCGATTTCGAGGTCGAAGAAGTTTTGCAGATTGAGCCAGAACTCGGGATTGGTGTGGAAGTAGCGCGCCAGGCGCAAGGCTGTGTCGGCGGTGATGCGGCGGCGCTCGTGCACAATTTCGCCGATGCGGGTCGCCGGCACGTGCAGGTCGAGCGCCAGCCTGTTGATCGAGAGGGCGAGCGGCTTCATGAAATCCTCGCGCAGGATCTCGCCCGGATGGACAGGCGGCATCAAAGTCTGCGGCTTGCGCATGGCAAATTCTCCTCAGTGGTAATCCACAATCTCCACTTCGTAGGCATGACCCTGGCGCCAGACGAAGCAGATCCGCCACCGGTCGTTGATGCGAATCGAATGCTGTCCCATCCGGGTGCCCCGTAACGCCTCCAGGTGATTCCCGGGAGGAGACGCCAGAACCATTAACTCCGTGGCAGCGTGAAGCTGGAGCAGTTTGCGCAACGCGATCCGCTCAAAGGCCCGGAACCGCTGGGTGTGATGGTAATGGAAAAGCTCTTCCGTCTGCTTCGAGCGAAAGCTCCGGATCACTCTCGAAGCATACTACGTACAGCGTAGCGCGTCAAGCGTTGGAAGGCTTGAGCCTGTAGGGACGGTATCCAAGAATTCAAAATGCACCACCACCTGGAGGGCGCAGTTTCCCCTGGGCCGGTTTGCGGTGTATAATGTAGGGGACTGTTCTCAAAAAGGTCGCGACTATTATTATGCATCATCTGCTTTTCGCCATCCTGGTCGCCCCCGCGAACCCGGTGGTGAAGTATTTTTACAAAGTCTTCCACAAAGATCCGTTCCGAGGCATCTATCAGCCCAACGCCTTTGACCTTTCCATCCTGATTCCTTATTTCACGATCCTGATCATCCTTTCGATCTACGGCATGCATCGCTACTATCTCGTTTATCTGTACATGAAGAGCCGCGGCAAGGCGCCGAAGCCGGGGCAGCAGTTCCGAGAATTGCCGCGTGTCACCATCCAGCTCCCGATTTTCAACGAGCGCTATGTGGTGGAACGCCTGCTCGAGGCTGTTACCCGCATCGACTATCCGCGCGAGTTGCTGGATATCCAGGTGCTCGACGACTCGATCGACGAGACCCGCATTGTCTCCTCGCGTCTGGTGAGTGAGTACGCGAGCGCCGGTCACCCCATCAGTTACCATCATCGGGACAACCGCGAGGGTTACAAAGCCGGCGCGCTTGCCGAGGGCATGAAGAGCGCCACGGGCGAGTTTATCGCCATCTTCGACGCGGACTTCGTGCCGCCGCCCGCGATTTTGCGTGAAATGGTTCATTATTTCACCGATCTCCAGGTGGCGGTCGTGCAGGGCCGCTGGACGTGGATCAACCGTCACTATTCGAACCTGGCGGAAGTCGAAGCCATTCTGCTGGACGGCCACTTCGTGATCGAGCACGGCGCCCGCAACTTTTCGGGCCGCTTCTTTAACTTCAATGGCACCGCCGGCATGTGGCGGCGCACGGCCATCGACGACGCGGGCGGCTGGCAGCACGATACGCTGACCGAAGACACCGATTTGAGTTATCGCGCGCAGCTCAAGGGCTGGAAGTTCATTTACGATCCCAACATCGTCTGCCCCTCGGAGCTGCCCGTCGAGATGAATTCCTTCAAGACGCAGCAGGCGCGCTGGGCCAAGGGGCTCATCCAGGTGGCGAAGAAGCTGCTTCCCGTAATCTGGCGCAGCGACCAGCCGCTCAAGATCAAGATCGAGGCCACCTTCCACCTGACGGCGAACATCGCCTATCCGCTGATGATCGTTTTTTCGGTGATCCTGCTCCCGGCTATGATCGTGCGCTTCTACCAGGGCTGGTTCCAGATGCTCTACCTGGATCTGCCGCTCTTCCTTGCCTCCACCTGCTCGATTTCGAGCTTCTACATGGTGGCGCAGCGCGAGCTTTATCCGCGCCAGTGGCTCAGCCGGATCAAGTACATGCCTTTCATCATGGCGACGGGGATCGGCCTGGCCGTCACTAACGCCAAGGCAGTGATCGAGGCGCTCCTCGGCCATCAGTCGGAATTTGTGCGCACCGCCAAATACCACCTGGAAGCGAGCGAAGGGGGCTGGGAGCGCAAGAAATACGTGCGCCGCCGCGCCGGCTGGATCCCGATCGTCGAACTCTCGCTCGCCGCCTACTTCGCCTTCACCATCGTCTATTCTTTCAGCATGGAGAACTATCTGACCACGCCGTTCCTGCTGCTCTTTTTCATGGGCTATTCCTACATGGGGACGATGTCCCTGTTCCAGACGCCGCTGCGGCGGCTCGCGAACGTGCTGCCAGCACTCTTTCGGCCCCGCGCCGTGGAGCACGCCACGTAACCTGCCGGCATGTTCATTTCCAATTCAGAATTGCTGATATCGCGGATTTTGTAATGCCGGTGTCCTTACCGGCAGCGGGCCGCCGGGTACTGGTGTCATTTGCGAGACACGGGTACTCCCAGGTGCAGTCATTCCCGCGAAAGCGGGAATCTACTCCGCAAGCCATTGCAGATGCGCCGTCAACGGAATGGATTCCCGCTTTCGCGGGAATGACCAGTGTTTCGAAAGGGATTCCATTCCAAATCACACAAGTACCGGGCCGCAGTTATGATTTCGCTGCACTTGACGCAGGCGTTATGCTGTACGCTTACCTCCGGAGGGGGTTTCCATGCCACGAAGGCTCGAACGCAAGGTGGTTTTGGTTTCGGCGGCACTAACTTTTGCGGCCATCCTGGGGGCGGCGGGGGCGGCTTACGGCTGGGAGCGTGAGCCGGCCGCGGTCTTCCACGAGCGCCGCGCGCGCCTGGTTCGCGACACAGGCGGCGATGGCGTGGTCGTGCTCTTCGGCTATCGCGAGGCTGATGTGGCAGCCAGCGTCACGTCTTTCCGCCAGAACGAGGAGTTCTACTACCTCACGGGCTGGAACGAGCCGGAAGCCATGATGCTGCTCGTGCCGAAGGCGCGCCAGGCCGGGGCAGCCGCGGAGCTTGAGAAAGAGGTTCTTTATATCCCGCCGCACGACGTCCGCCAGGAAAAATGGACGGGCCCCAAGCTCGGCGCGGACGACGCCGAAGCTCCCGCCCGCACCGGTTTTGCCGCGGTTCGCAGCACCTCCCTTTTCCCCTCTGACCTCGAGGAGTCGCTCAAGGGCTTCTCCAAGATTTATACGGAGCTGACGCCGCAGCCGGAGAGCGGCGAAGACTACTTCCAGGCGGAGATGCTGGGGAAAATTCGCAAGCTGGCGCCGCTCGCCGTGCTTGCCGACCTACGCCCGGAGCTGCTCCGCCTGCGCATGGTGAAGACACCGGGAGAGATAGCCTTGATTCGCAAGGCCGCGGAGGCTTCGGTTGACGCACACCTGGCCGCCCTGAAAGCCATGAAACCCGGCATGGGGGAGTACGAAATCGCTGCCCTCATGAAGTATGAATTCGAGCGGCGGGGCTGCGAGTGGCCGGCTTATCCGCCCATCGTGGGCTCAGGATTCTCGTCCACGGTTCTCCACTACGATCGGGACTGGAACCAGATGCAGGACGGCGACGTGGTGGTGATGGACGTCGCGGGCTCCTATAGCGGCTACGCCAGTGACATCACGCGCACCGTGCCCGTGAATGGCCACTTTACGCCGCGGCAACGCGAGATCTACGAAGTCGTTCTGGGTGCGCAGAACGCCGCCATCGCCGCCGCCAAACCCGGCGTGTCCGTGCCCCGCGGTAGCGCCAAGAGTTTGTACGAGATCGCCTTCGAGTACATCAATACGCACGGGAAGGATTTGCACGGCCAGCCGCTCGGCCAGTACTTTATCCATGGATTGGGCCACCCCATCGGCCTCAACGTTCACGATCCGGTCGATTACAGCCGACCGCTCGAACCCGGCATGGTGATCACCATCGAACCGGGTGTTTACCTGCCGGAAGAAAAGCTCGGCGTCCGCATCGAAGACGATATCCTTATTACCCAGGACGGGAACGAAATCCTGACCCGCCGCCTGCCGCGCACGGCGCCAGAGATCGAGAAGCTGATGGCGGGAAGGTAAGCTTGCGCCGGCACGAGAAAGTACACCTGGGAAGTGAGCCGTGCGGGCAATGATCCCCTTGGGGGGTGCTGTTGTCATTTGGAATGGGATCCCTTTCGAAACAGCGGTCATTCCCGCGAAAGCGGGAATCCAGTCCGTCGGCGGCGCATTTCCCATGGCTTGCAGACTAGATTCCCGCTTTCGCGGGAATGACTGTATTTGGGAGCGCCCGCGTCTCGCAAATGACACCAGTACCCCCTTGGGGGGATCAAAGCTGAGACCGTTCCGGGTCAGAATGAGTCACCCCTCGCCATTTCGGGGATGCAGGCACACCGATTCTCTTAGGTGAGGGCCTGAGCGAGGTCCTGGATCAGGTCTTCCACGGCTTCAACTCCCACCGAGAGGCGCACCAAGGCATCCGTGATGCCAATAGCCTCCCGCTGTTCGCGTGGGACGGCGCGATGGCTGGTCGAGGCGGAGTGCACAATCAGCGAGCGCGTATCGCCCAGGCTGGCGGCGCGGGCAAAGATCTTGACGCGATCCATGACCTGCTTCCCGCCCTGGTACCCTCCCTTGACCGTAAAGCTCATCATGGCCCCAAAGCCCTTCATCTGCCGTTTGGCCAGATCGTGGCCGGGATGATTCGGCAGGCCCGGGTAGTTGACGTGTTCCACCTTGGCGTGTTGGGCCAGGAACTCCGCGACCCTCTGGGCGTTCGAGCAGTGCGCCGACATGCGCAAATGAAGAGTGCGCATGCCTCGCAGCATGAGCCAGGCATTGAACGGGCTCATGACCCCGCCGAAGTTGCGGAGAACGTCGCGGTTGAGGTGGCGGATGTAGTCCTGGGGGCCGATCACGGCCCCGCCCATCGCGTCGCCGTGCCCGCACAGGTACTTGGTCGCGGAGTGGACCACAACGGTGACACCTAAACTCAGGGGTTGCTGCAGAGCCGGCGAGGCGAAGGTGTTGTCGATCATGGAAGGGATGCCGTGGGCGCGGGCGATTCGGGCCAGCGCGGCAATATCGAGGATCTCCAGGATGGGGTTGCTGGGCGACTCAAAGTAAATCAGGTGCGTGTTGGGTTGAATGGCCTTTTCGAAATCCTCAGCGCGCAGAGATTGAACGAAGGTGGTGGAGGCTCCCATGGCTGGAAGCTGCCGGTTGAGGAAGTTATAGGCCGCGCCATAGAGGGAGCGCGCCGCTACTACGTGGTCGCCGGCCTTGACGTATCCCAATATGGCGGAAGAGACGGCCGCCATGCCCGTGGCGAATGCCTGCGCTGCTTCGCCACCTTCCAGCGCCGCGACTTTCTCCTCGAAGGCGTGCACCGTGGGATTCCCGTAGCGGGTGTACATGTACCCAGGCTTCTCGCCGGAGTACAACGCGGCCATTTCATCGGAATCCACGGCTGCGAAGGTGGTGGATTGGTAAATGGGCGTATCCACGGCTCCTGTAAGCGGGCAAGGACCTTCACCGGCATGTACGGCCAGCGTGGCGAATCGGTAGTCGTCTGCCATGGTGCACCTCGCGATAGCTGATTCCCTGAACTGCCCGGGAAGATTTAAGGGTACCCCCGCGCAGGCAGGATTGGGAAGAGCCAGTTGGAAAGGAAAATGGAAAGCCATAGGCGGTCTAGGGGCGAGGCACTGCCCAAGCTGGTTGCGTAGAGGCAATTCATGAATTGCCCCTACGCTGCATTCCCGCCTGCGCGGGAATGACGCAGTGGGGGTCTGGGAAGCGCCGCCCGAACCTGCTGGATTCCCGCCTGCGCGGGAATGACGCTGCACAGCATGAGTATTCGATTATTCTTTCTCGACACCGCGTTTTGCGAGTTTTGAAACACACTCTGAAGGTCAGCGCAACGGCGATGCCCTGCTCATCCCATACCTCTCCGCAGGCACGGTTGTCGCTGGACATCATCTGGGTAAATGACTAGACTTTCGTATGGGGGAAGTGGAGTTTCCCTGGGGGGTGCTTCATGGCTCATTGCCCGGAATGCGAGGCAGTGATTGAAGTCGAAGACGATGTTGAAGAAGGCGCCAAGTTGGATTGCCCCGACTGCGGAGCGGAGCTTGAAGTGGTAAACACCAACCCGGTGCAACTCGACATCATCTCCAGCGGAGACGCGGAAGAGGAAGAAGAGGCCTGGTAAAGTGGATTCCAACATTTCAAATACAGGTGTTTGGTTCGGCCCGGAGCCGATAAGCCCTGAATCTTGCCGCCCAGGGCCGAAGGTGGTCGCGCTCACGGCCCTGCTCCTGGCCGGGGTGCTCGTTTTCGGCTTCGCGACTGGACTTGCGAAAGAGAAGAAGCCCGCGTCGCGAACCGTCTCGGGCGTGGTGCTTGACGAGACCGAAAACGGGATTGAAGGTGCGACGATTGAACTGACCGATGTCCAGACCGGCAAGGTCGTGGCGATTTACTCCCAGGAAGGGGGGCAATACCATCTTTCCGACCTCCTGCCTTCGCACGATTACAAAATCAAGGCGACGTTCAAAGGGGCTTCCTCGGAGACCCGCCAGGTCAGCTCGATGGATACGCGCCCGCACCCTGTCATCAACTTCACCATTTCCGGGCTGAAACACTGATCAAACCTGCGCGGAATGCCCCGGCAGGGAGAGGGCTGGTTATTCGAGGTCTATCCCTCTCCCGAGGGGAGAGGGTGGGCCGCGACCGGCGCTTTCTCCAGCCGGCGCGGGCCGGGTGAGGGGTGATGGACAGTCACCAACCTAACACGATGCTTCGCGTCGGCAGTAGTATGTCCATGAAAGCAACTGAGTGTCAGATTCCAGCGGCGGGAAATCCGGGCCTGCCCTCACCGGGGAGCCATCACGCGCAGGGCGCGGGGTACCACTTCAATCGTGGCAGGTAATTCCTGCAGAAATTCTCCATCCCCGAACAATTCCATAGGTGAGGACGAGCGCAAAGTGATTTTGCGCGTCTGGAAGTACTTGATTCGCGGGTGGCGCAGATGTTCACCGCGGTAGGCGCGCGGGATCCAGCGAAGGAGTTCGAGGCGGCCCAGATAGGGGATGATGCAGACATCCAGGAGTCCGTCATCGAGCCGGGCGTGCGGCGCTATCTTGATGCCCCCCGCATAGGAGCAGTTGTTCCCCACTACTGCGAACAAGACTTCTTCGGAGAATGATGCTGCATCGGCAATAATCTCGAGAGGCCGCGGCCGGTATTCTTTCAGACAACACAGGAGCGACCAGATATAGGCAGGCGACCCGCTCAGCCAACGGGCTCGCTCGTTCGTGTAACGGTTGACGATCGAGTCGAATCCAGTTCCCCCCACGCAAGCGTAAACCACCGGCCCGACGCGGGCGAGATCAACTTCACGGACTCGACCACTCAGCAGGGTCTCAGCCGCGGCGCGCGGGTCCGTGGGTATGCCCACACCCCTCGCGAAATCGTTCCCCCTTCCGACCGGCAATAATCCAAGCGGAATCTCCGACCCGAACAGTCCGTTGATGACGTAGTGATGCGTTCCGTCCCCGCCGGCGGAAACGATCAGGTCGGGCTTTTCCTCCCGGGCCTGCCGCGCCAGTTCCGTCAAGTGCGGCGCGTTCAGACTCTCGCGGACCTCGAACTGCACGCCCTGCCGGCGGAAGGCTTCGAGCGCGGCTTTGACCAAGTGGCGGGCTCGGCCATGCCTTGCAGCAGGATTGAGCAGGATGATGATTCTCACGAGTCAGGGTGGGAAGAATGCAGAATCGGCGGGAGAAAGTCAAGGGTGCGCGGAAAGGGAGGCGGCCCGCGCTCCGCCAGGAATACTGTCAATCCCGCACAGGCGGGAAGCCAGGTTTTGACTGGGCCGCCGTGGCAGCTCTCGGGGGCGACAGGCAGAAGCGTAGCGCGGCCGAAATCGCCGGGGGGGATGGCGCTATCCCAACCTGCGTTGGGATAGCGCCTGGGTTAGTGTGGCTGCACGCTAGAAAGTGAGCCTACCGACCAGTTGCACGTTCCGCGGGTCGGTCACAGAGCCATTCCATAGGCCGAAGAGCGTATCGCCCACGCCCGTGTCGAAAGCACTGCTCCCGAAGCATTGAGTCGAGCAGTTGAAGGTATGCCAGTTCCAGATGTTGAAGAACTCCGCCCGCAACTGCAGGGTCAACTGCTCCTTGAGTTTGATGTCCTTGATGAATCCCACATCGTGGTTGTGGTAACCGAAGGTCCGCAAGTTCGAAATGCGCGGACCCACCCCCGCATAGAAGTTAAAGTTATTGTAGTTCTCGAAGGCGCTCTGGTTGAAGAGAGGGAGATTGGGATCGAAGTTGCTCTTACTCTGCGCCCACGGGTTGGCCCCAGGCAGTACGCCGGGGAGGCAACCCTCCGCGAACTGGCCCGGGATGTTGCAGTAACCAGACGACCTGAAGTACAAGGGGACTCCCGACGAAACTCGCAAGACGCTGCTGACGGACCACCCTCCCAGGAAGCCGTTGACGATTCCAGGTAGGTGTGCCCCCCAACGTTTCCCCTTCCCGAAGGGAAGGTCATAGACCAGCGACTGCGAGAGAACCTGCGGGACATCGTCCACGGCGAGAGCTTTGTTGCGTTCCCGCTGGAAGGGCGAGATCACGCCAACGTGGACGGGCCCGCTGTCGCCAGTAACTTGGGTGTTATCGGTGTTGTCGATCGTCTTGGACCAAGTATAGGAGGTGAGCGCCCAAAGCCCGTTCGAGAAGCGCTTCTCCATCTTGGCTTGTAAAGCATGGTACGTGGAGTTGCCGGCGTTCTCCGTCAGACCGAAGAGGTTGTTGCAATATTGGGGGTAGGGCGCGAGGGCCTGAGCAACGGTGGGCGCGCAGGCCTGCATTTGACTGGCCCAGCCGGGGTAGGGGGCAGGTACACCGTCCACTGGCGCGTCGCTTGTGAACTCGTCATACAGTTGCTGCCCCATCGACAGGTATTTGGGATCGATGGCGTTGATGGGAACTGTTTGGGAGGGCAGCCGAGTTCCCTTGTTTCCTACGTACGCAAGGTTGAAGTAGGCGTTGTTGTTGAATTGGTGCTCGATCGTCAGATTCCACTGTTGCGCATACGGGCGGCGATTGGAGTTAAAGGGACGGTAATTGGGCCCGCCCTGCCCGTTCAGATAGCTTTCATCTATGAACGGTGGACGTGAAAAGTCCTGGGGCAAACCGTTCTGGAGCAGGAAGGCTGCGGTCAGCCCGTCGTTCGAACTGCCGAAGGAAGGAATGGCATAGAAACCATCCTGCGCTACACCGCCGCCCCAGCCCGGGTAGAACATCTGAGTATAGAAGATGCCGTAGCCGGTTCGCACGACGGTCTTGGGCGTCATCGAATAAGCAATTCCCAGCCGTGGGACAAAGCCCTTTTTCCAAACCAGTTCGGGAGTGCGCCGGCCGAAGCTCGCCGTCCCCCACTTAGTTCCGGCGAAGACCAGACTGCCGGGGAGCCCTCCGGCTCCCGGGTTGGGCCGGTTGGGGTCGAGGAACGACTGCTCATCGTGCTTCTCCTGGGCAGGCGTAAACGTATCCCAGCGCAGCCCGTAGTT
This sequence comes from uncultured Acidobacteriota bacterium, assembly GCA_963722555.1. Classification (GTDB taxonomy): domain Bacteria; phylum Acidobacteriota; class Terriglobia; order UBA7540; family UBA7540; genus Bog-366. Next base: position 846,866 of record CAVRNQ010000007.1, on the reverse strand, counting down.
GATGCTCAGCTTCGACGTGGCTTTCCAGGTGTCCCCGATGTGCAGGATGTAAGCCGCAGCGCGCGGATAATTGGAAGCTATATTGGAGAAGGTGGCGGATCCGGAATCAACCTGGCCGAGCAGGAAACTCGCAATGGGGCTTCCACTGATAATGCCCGCCAGTCCCGTCTCCCCGGAGGAGAACGAGAAGTTTCCGGCCGACGAAGGAAAGCTGTTGTAATTGCCACGGTTGTTTTCGGCCAGCCAGCGATACTCTCCGCCGAACTTAATGGTGTGCTTGTTTCTGACCCAGGTAATCAAGTCGTTTCCGGTGAAATCGGGCCGGGCGGTTACGTTCTCGATGTTCGGCCCACCGTAGTTATCCCCCATGCCCACAAAGTCCCCGAGACTTACGACCGGCGGAGAGTTGTGGCCGGCGACGCCGGGAATTTCAGGAAACAGGCTGGCGTACTTGTAATTAAGGGCCCCATAGCCCTCCATCCGGTTGTGATATCCGATGGCGGCGTGGCTGAGCAGCGTGGGGGAGAAGGTGTGGTCCCAGTTCATCCGATCGACGAAGGCATACTCGGGAGCCGCGTCGTTCTCATTGCTGATTTCCACCGGCAGGGTGGATACGGTATTGGCGTGCGCGCCCTGATAGTAGATCGACGCCGAGATGTGATCCGAATTGCGGATGTACTGGTCAATTCGCAGGTCGAAGTAGTTGGTATGGAACAGCAACTCCTCGGGCCGGGGTTTCGGGACGACATAGTTGTTGAGGATTCCCGGCCGGTTCGGTGGAGGCAGATACTTGAACCAGGCCGGCGCCAGCGAGTTGACCAGCCGCGTGTCCTGAGGGCAAATCACGTTCGGGGTATCGCCGCTGCACCCCATGAATTGATTGCGCAGGAAGGGCAGGTTATTGGCGCCCACGTTTTGGTTGGGATCGAAATTGGGGTTAGCCCGCAGCGTGTCTGGATCATAGACGGGAATGAGATTGCCGTTGGAGTCCACCCAGTCGCTGAAGTCCCCCTGCCGTTCCTGCATAGTGGGCACGCTCAGGATGGGGCGCTCCAGCGCGCCACCCGTGCGGTAGCCCTCCAGGTCCAGGTAGAAGAACGTCTTGCGGCTTTTGGGGAACAGGTGGGGAATCCATAGGGGTCCTCCAAACGTTCCGCCGAATTCGTTTTGCAGGTTGGCGGGCCGCTGGTTTACACCGAACTGACGCGCATTGAGCACCGTGTTGCGGAGATATTCGAAGGCGGCCCCATGGTATTGATTCGTGCCCGACTTGGTTTCCAGAATAATCTGCCCGGAAAGGCTGGACCCGTACTGGGGCTCGTAAGTGGAGGTCAGGACGCTCAGCTCGCCGACCATGTCCGGAGAGGTGGGGAAGTCGGTCTGGATAGCCACCATGCCACTCTGGCTCATCAGTCCTTCCTGCAAACTGACCCCGTCCAGGATCGCCTCGTCGCCCGATTGCAAGCCGCCGTTGATGCGCGCGTCGAAGGCATTCCCGCCGCTGCCGGTGCTCACCCCGGGCATCAGGATAGCGAAATTGGCCGCGGTGCGGATCGTGCCGGAGACTTCCAGCGGCAGGTCTTTGAGAATCTCCGGCGTAACGCTTCCCTTGACTTGTGCATCGTCCGTGTTGAGGGGAGAAGCATTCGCCCTTACTTCCACGGTTTCGACGGCTGTACCCAACTGAAGGTGCACGTCCTGACGGGCCATGGCATTCATCGTCAGTTCGATGCCCGTCTGCACATAATCTTTGAACCCCTGGGCGTGAACCCTCAGCCCGTAGATACCAGGCCGCAGGTTTGGAAAGGAATAAAGGCCCTCGGGACCGGAGGTGATCTTGGTGACTGTCCCCAAGGCCACCGAATTGAGCGTCAATTGCACGTTCGGAACTGCCGCCCCCGTCGGGTCGACTACTGTCCCGCTAAGCGTGGCGTTTGTACTCTGCCCTTTGGCCAGGCCAGGAACGAGCAGAGCGAAGAAACACGTAACCCATAAGGCCGTCGAATGCCCCTTTTTCATTTCAGCCTCCTTTGACCCTTCAACCGACGCAAGAAACAAATACCAGCAAGGCAAGACAAGGCTAGCCGAAACTCTTTAAGTTGTCAGGAACGCCGCGATTCACGTCTCCCCCCGGGCTGATGACCGATGTCAGGCGCGGACTAGTCGTGCGATATAGAAGATGCAACTCTCAGACCACCTCGACTATGAGACTATGCACGGACTCTACGCGCCGGGGAAATGCTTGTCAAGGAGAAGTCCGCCGACTTTCGACTCGGCTGCAAGGGGAGAAAACGAAACGTTTTCAGTTCGAGGCTCGCCCGCCTGGTTACGGAATTCCCTGGGCCCCGTCCTTGCAGTCCATCGCAAAAAACTCGGACTGGTGTTGCGTTCGGCAAATAGGATTACTTATGCGGCATGCATTAATTTGTTGTAGCGCGGATTTCTCACCACGGGATTGGAAGGGCGGGGCTTTAGAGGCTGCGGAAAAACCCCTCACACTGTCATCCTGAGTCCCGGTTCTTTCGGGACGAAGGATCTGCATTTGTCTTGGTTACTGAAAACCCATGCAGATCCTTCGCTGCTGCTCAGGATGACAGTTTGGATGATGGGTTCTCCTCATCGAGTTTCTGCCCATCATGGGCAGCCACACTAGTGGGGGCGTTCCTGGGGGCTATCCTGTTTCAGTTTCTGAAAAGCCTGCCACTCGGCGTCGGCCCTGGGCTTATCGCCCCGGCGCGTGTAGATGCGGCCGAGGAGATAGTGGGGCTCGGGGTAAGACGGATCGTTGCGCACCGCCTCGAGGAGTTCCTGGCAGGCTGCGTCGTCCTTCTTCTCTTTCTCCAGCAGCAGGCCCATCTGGTAGTGCGCTTTCGGGAAGCGGGGATCGTACTTCAGAGACTCCTGCAAGTAGGTTTCGGCTTCGCCCAGTCTTCCGAGTTTCACGAGCAGCGTGCCCAGGTTCAAGGGCGGCCAAGGGGAGGGAAGGCGCGCGGAGCGGTTCATGAGGATGGCTTGCTGGTAGATGCGAACGGCGTCGTCGTGCTGCCCCAAGGCCTCGTAGGTAAGCCCCAGGTTGTCGTAGGCCTTCATAAACGTGGGGCTGAGCCTCAAGGCCTTTTGCAGGTTGGCTGCGGCGGCCTTGAACTGCATGCTGTCGTAGTCGATACGTCCGAGCCAGTAGGGATAGAGGGGGTTGCGCGGATCCGAATGCGCCAGCCGTTCCAGTTCCGGGCGCGCCCAATCCCGGTGGTTCATGATGATGTAACTCAACGCCAAAGTGAACCGGTCGCGGTCGGCGAGCGGTGCAATCGCCTCGGCCTTTTTCAGGGCCACGGCACAATTCAGGTACTTGCCATCCAGGAACAGAATGCTTCCCAGAGTGGTGAGCAGCACCTGCACCTGGGGATGGCGCTCGCTTTCTCCGGCCAGCAGCGTCTCAGCGCGCGCGTAGTCGTGCGCCTTTACGGCCTCGCGGAGAGTGGCGCGCTCGGCCTCGCCCAGCGGCAGTTGCTGATAAGCGTCCGAGGCTGGCTCGGCGGAAGGCGTGTCGTCGAGGTGCACTTGTTGGCCAGTGGCCAGCCCTGCACAGCACAGCAGCGCGAGCAGAATGGCACCCATGAAGGTGGACCTCTTCAAAAGTAGCAATGACTCCTCGGTGCCGCCGGCCGGTCAGTGGTTACCGGCAGCAGCCTCGATTCACAGCCGCAACGCTAGCACGGCAACGCTCTCTGGAACAAGGGTGAGGTCTGGGTTAGTCTTCCGCCGCGTATCGAAGGTTGGATCGCATGGGAAGTCAATCCACGTCCGGGCCAGATGGACACCAGCAGCTTGTCCGGGATTGGGCAGGGAGGGAGGCACGGGAAGAATCAGGAAGGTCGTGCCAGGGCGGGACTGAAGCTCGCAGCGAGTCGCCGATTCCAACGACGCTCCGCCCTTCCACCGCGGCAACACGCGGGTCGGTCTGAGGTGCAGTCTCGTTCGTGCAACGCCCTCTGCCTTTTACTGCAAATCCTCGTCAAAGACGTGATAAGTTTTCCTTTCGGTGTCGGATGACGCTGGCAACGGGTCACTCGGGAAATCATCCATTTGCTGGCCAGGTTTGAACTTCCAGACAAGCTCCCGGCTGGCCAGTTTCCGTCGGACCCGCAACCAACCGGAGATCCTGGGTGGCGCCGGCAGTCCGGCAGGGAGGTGAAGCATGAATTCCAGCGCGTGGCTACCCGCTCCCAATTTGGTCCCGTACCAATACCAGAGCCCCTGGCCACTTTTGCGAGATGATAGCAAAACCGCTTTCGCGTTGACCCGCAATTGCGCTCGCACCTCGCCCAGGGGTTGGGCAGACTGCAATAACAAACCAAAGGTCGCGGCGTGAGAATCCGCGGGGATCTGAACAGTGAGTGAGACCTTTGCGTCCTCCCCCTTGTCGTCCGCGTGCAGGATTTGAATTGAGGGCTGCGAAAAGGCCGGCCCCCCGCGGTTCTCTCCTCCGAAACGCACTAGAAACGTCCCGTCGTGGGCGAGTGAGTCCGCAGGAATCTCCTTCCCGTCAATCTCCAGGGTTTCGATTGCCTTCGCGTCTGGCAGGCGCACGGGTGTGGACGCTCCCGGCGCGCCGAACACCGTGAACTGTGCTCCTCCCGGGCCCGAAGTGCGGACCGTATAGCGAACTCCCTCCACGCGTCCAGCGTGGGCACTGGCGGGCCGAAGCTCGATGACGCGCTGCTCATATCCATCCAGCATCGCCGGCAAGGCATCTCCGGCATGGAAATCGTCGGGGAGCACCTCGCGGAACGGGAAAATGGTTTCCGCTTTGAGCGCCTGGCCAGCAGAAACGAACCCGTTTTCCGGCGTGAGCGGGAGATTCACCCGCGTGGGCTGCAGCGAGGGATTGCGCAGAACCACGATCGTTTTTGTCTCGGAAGCGTGGACGAATCCGTACGCTTCACCCTGAGCGGGATCGCCCAGGACCCAGGTGCCGTTGTTCAGCAACGTATGGGCATTAGCCTTCGCGTACTGCAGGGACTTCCCCAGCACTTCCCATTCCTGGGGCTTCAAAAGCGACGGCGTGAGGTAGAGGTCCTGGCGCATCATGCCCGACCCCACGGAACCTATCACGGCGTCTTGCCAATCCTCCTGCGGTTCGTTCTCCCCCCCAGCAGGTTATAGGTTCCCTTGATGATTCCTTCCCCGTCGAGTGACGACATGGGGAACTCGAGGTGCCTCACAGCGTAGTTGCGGTAAAGCACCGAATCGTTGTAGCTCATGGCGCTCTGGCGGGCGCTGAAGGAGGGAACGGCGTCCAGATAAGCGAAGTCCTCGCCGCCGTAGTCCACCGTGTCGGCATAGCGCAGCCACCAGGGGCTGAGCCACGGTCCGGTGGCGAGCCCGATGAACGCCTGTGGGTTTGTGGCGTGCAACGCTCTTACCAGGTCAATGACGCTCCGCACGTAGGCTTCCCGCGAATATATACCCACCGGATGCCCATGATCGGGTTCGCTGCACGCGAAAGGAATCCCGTCGAGCTTGAAGTAATTCACTCCGTAGTCCCGGATCATCCCCAGCATGGAGTCGCGCAGGTAGGGGCCATAGTTCTTTCCCGCCAAACAGAAATATTCGTCGTTGGAATTCACTTCCATGCCCAGGCGCCTGCCCGCCGCGATACGCACCGCACGGTCCGTGGCGGGGGCGCCGCCGTAGCCTCCCAAAGGACCAAACCAGATTCCCAGCTTGCTGTGGTGGCTTTCGAGCGCCGCCACAAGGTCGTGGAACTCGCCCGGGAAGCGCTGCTTGTCGATTCGCCAGAGATTCTTCGGGTCGTCCCAGCCATCATCCAGAACAAAGCTGTCGAGGTTCAGGGAATACGGGCGCAGGAGATTCTCTTTCAGAACGGGAATTCGCTCAAGGACGTTTTCGGAGTTCATCACCGTGCCCTGCAAGTCGTACCAGGTGTTGAAGAGGATGAACAGGCGAGGAGGCGTCATTCTAATACGCTGCACGTATTCCATGAACGCCGCATGGGCGTTCCCCGCGGACGCGACTCCCAACACTACCGGTTCGCTCGTAAACCCCTCGGGGGGGATATTCCGTCCCACGATCGATCCCAGCTTCACATCCCCGCGGCTCTCGGTATTTAGGCTGGAAGGATATTCCAATCCCAGGAAAAGATCGTCGGAAAGCAGCGGTTGTCCCAGGCCGCCTAGGCGGAAGGGCGAGGGCGACCAGTGATTCACGTGCGGCCACACCGCATGGAGGAAGATCGTTCCCTTTCCCGTTGTCTTTAACTGGATTCCCTGGCGAGTGTAGAAATCACCTGGGTTCAATTCATAGACGGCGGTGACTTGCAATCCTGTGTAGTCCGAAATGGGATGGCGAGGCTCAAAGTGGATGAGGATTCGCCGCCCCCCCTGCGTGGTGTCGGCGGTCTCCAGGTTGGAAACCTTGAGATCGCGGGAGGAAATCGGCTGCGGGTTCTCGTCGTCGCGCTTCAACTGGCCAAAGACGAGATCGATTTCGAACTCATCGCCGCTCAGGGTGTAGGTCCGATGAGAAAGCCGGTTCGTGAATTGTTCGGAACTCAGGGTTCCTTTCGTGACCTGCAACACGCGCTCCAGGTAATCGTTCGAAAGCGTGATGCGGTCTTCCTGCCGGGCGACTTGCACCGGACCCTGTTGGGCGGCGGCTGGAGATGAGAATAGCAGCGCGAAACTGACGGCCACCATCATGTAGCGAAGGGTTTTCATCGATAACCTACCCCGGCCTTCTTTGCAGGCGCGGCCCGATTCGTGACACACGAGTGGGAGGGAGCGCGCGTAAAGGAGAGAGCCGACATGGCAAGAAAAGACGGCAAGAGGGATGCGCCCGGGGACGCCCTTCCGTGGAAAGACGCCCCCTGGCGTGGAGAGAAACGTTTCGGCTTAGTAGATCAACTTCAAGCCGAACTGGATGTTGCGCGGCGTGCTGACCTGGCCGTTCCACATGCCAAAGCTCGGGCTCGCCACGTCGTTGTCGAACGCCAGCGTGCCCTCACATTGGCTCGTGCAGTCGTAAACGTGCCAGTTCCAAGCATTGAAAAACTCCGCCCGGAACTGGATACCCACGCGCTCGGTCAGCTTGGTGTTCTTCACCAGGCTGAGGTCTTCGTTGTGGTAACCGAACCCGCGCAGGTTTGACATGCGGGGACCCTGGCCGGCGTAAAAATTAAAGCTGTTGGGGTTCTCGAAAGCGCTCACGTTAAGAAGCGGTTTGCTGGGATCGAAACTGCCCTTCGATTGCGCCCAGGGGTCGGCGCCCGGCAAAATCGCCGGGAGGCAGCCCTCCGCGAACTGGCTCGGGATGTTGCAGGTGCCAGAACGGAAGAACAGCGGGGTGCCGGCGGTAAAGCGGGCAATAGTGGAAATCTGCCAGCCGCCCACTGCTTTGTTCAAGACTCCGGCGTGGTCCAGGAACCGCTTCCCCCGGCCGACGGGGAGTTCGTAGGTCAGCGCCAGGGAAAGGATTTGCGGGACATCATCCACGGAAAGCCCCTTGTTACGGCGCCGCTCGAAGGGCGAGATCACTCCGTGCGCGCCGCTCCACGCCAGACTCTCGGTCTGCACATTGTCCGTGTTAGTGAGAAGCTTGGAGGACGTGTAAGCGGCCAGCAGCCAGATGCCGTGTGAGAAACGGTTCTCCGCCTTCACCTGGAAGGAGTGGTAGGTGGAACCGCCGGCGTTCTCATTCTGACCGAAGAGCGAGCTGCAATACTGTGGATAAGGCAGGAGCGCCTGGGCCACGTACGCCGTACATTGCGATTCACCCGCCCAGTTGGCGTAAGGCGCGGACACGTTATCCAGCGCGGCCTGCCCGGGCGTGAAGGCATCAAAGAGTTGCTGCCCCCGGGAAAGCAGACTGGGGTCAAGGGCGTTCAGCGGAGCCACCTGGGACAGTAGCCGCGTACCCTTGTTCCCAACGTAAGAGGCGTTAACATAGAAGTTGCTGGTGAACTGATGCTCCACGGTCAGGTTCCACTGCTGTGCATAAGGCAGGCGGTTCGCGTCGAAGGGGCGATAGTTGATGCTGCCGCTGCCGTTGTCCGCGGAGGCGTCGATGAAAGGCGGCCTCGGGAAGTTCTGCGGGAACCCGTTGTCGAGCAGGAACGCGGCCTGCAGACCCCCCAGGGAACTCGAGAAAGTTGGATTGGCGGCGAAGCCATCTTGCGAGACCCCGCCGTTCCATCCCGGATAGTAGGCGTTAGCATAGAAGATGCCGTAACCGCTGCGGATGACCGTCTTGTGGCTGAGAGCGTAAGCGACACCCAGGCGCGGCGCCACGCCTTTGAACCAGGTGTTTTCCGGATGCTTGCTCCCAAAACTCGCCGAGCCCCACTTGGTTCCGGCAAAAGCCAGCCGGCCGGGACGTCCGGCCTCGGGGTTCGTGCCGACGGGGTCGAAGAATGAGAGGTTGTCAAATTTCTCGGTGGCCGGCGTGGAGACATCCCAGCGGATGCCGTAGTTGATACTCAGTTTCGACGTGACCTTGTAGGTGTCACCCGCATAGAGACTCCACTGGCTGCCGCGTGGGTACTGGCTGGTCACCGTCTGGAAGCCCGCAGTGGCGCTGTCCACCTGGCCCAACAGAAAACTGGCGATGGAATTGCCGCTGATGATTCCGCTCAGGCCGGTTTCACCCTCGGAGAAGTTGAACGTGCCGGACTCATCGTAAGGTCCGGTGTTGTTGTATCCCATCTTGCGGATTTCACCGCCGAACTTCAGGGTATGCTTGCCGCGCACCCAGGTAAGCAGGTCGTTCATCACTTCCTCCGGCCTTTGTTCCTTCGCATCGCCGGTGCAGCCAAACTGGAGAAATCCCCCCAAGCTGATGATGGGCGGCAGGTCGTGACTGGCCACACCCGCAATCTGTGGAACCTTATCGGCGTAAGGCTTATCCAGGCAGGTGGCGATGATGTTTTCGGTGTTGTAGCCAAGGTTCAGATTGTTCAGCAGCGTGGGAGCGAAGGTGTGATCCCAACTGGCCCGGTCGAGGAACCCGTAGTTGACACCGTAGGGCTGCTCGGTGGCGAGGGGCTTGGGCAGCCGGGAAGCGGATGAACCTGCCGAACCATGATAATGCACCGTGGCGGTGAAGTGGTCCTTCTCACCCAGGTAGTGGTCCACGCGCGTGTCCAACAGGCTGGAGTCAGCAAATACCGTGTTGGGGACCGGCACCGGCACTACGTAATTATTCAGGGGTCCTGAGAAGGTGGGCGTGGGCAGGAATTGGAACCACTGCTTGGCCAGTGAATTCGCCAGGCGCGGGTCCGTGGCACATATAACGTTGGGCTGGCCGCCATCACAACCCGTGAACTGGTCACGTAAATAGGGCAGGTTCGTGGGGCCGACGGCCTGGGCGGGATTGTAGGCCGGATTGGCACGCGTCGTCGCCGGATCGTAAACAGGAATCCGGTTGCCCGTGCTGTCCACCCAATCACTGAAATCCCCCTGGCGTTCCTTAGCGGACGGAATGCTTATAACGGGCGTACTGGCTCCCCCGCGAATATGGAACATCTCGTAGCTAGCAAAGAAATAAGTCTTCTTGCGCCCGCCCCAGGCGAGCTTGGGGATCTTGACGGGGCCCCCGATAGTTCCTCCAAAGTCGTTCTCGATGTCGGGAGAACGGTCGGGCACTCCGAACTGGCGCGCGTTGAGGGCGGCGTTGCGGGCGAACTCGTAAGCCACCCCGTGGAACTCACTGCTCCCTGACTTGGTCACCGCCGCAATGACCCCCGAGGTCGTGCTGCCGTACTGCGGTTCGTAGTTGGAGGTCAGCACACTGATCTCGCTAATGGAGTCGGGCGACATGGGGTGGTCCGTGTAAGCTTCCGTCATGCCGCTCTGGCTGTTCATGGAATCCTGCATCGTGACGCCATCCAGCGTCGCCTCGTCGCCGGATTGCTGGCCACCATTGATGCGCGCGTCGTAAGCGCCGTTGCCGGTTCCGGTGTTCACCCCGGGCATCAGGACGGCGAATTGCGCGGCGGAACGGATGTTTCCGGAGAGCAAGAGAGGCAGATCGCGCAGGGCCTCGGGTGTGACGCCCTCCGCCAGTTGAGCATTCTCGTAATTGAGAGGCGAAGCATTGGAGGAGACCGTCACGGTTTGGAACGCCTGACCCACCTGGAGCGCAACATCCAGGCGGGCCTGTTCATTGATGCGCAACACGATTCCATGTTGCACGAAGTCCTTGAACCCCGGCGCTTGCACCGTCAGTTCAAAGCCGCCGGCAACGAGATTGGGAAACGAGTACAGCCCATCGGCGCCCGCGGCGGTCGTCGCGGTCGTGTTTGTACTCAGGGCTCGCAGGGTGAGTTTGGCTCCAGGAATCGCCGCACCCGACGGGTCCGTGATCATGCCACTGATCGTGGCGTTGAAACTCTGTGCACACGTCTGTCCTGGAAGAAGCAGCAGGAACAGCGGCGCCGTCAAGACGAATTTGAGCATCCACTTTCTCATGATCCTTCTCCTTTCACGGGCCTGCCCTTCGGGAGCATGCAAAAAGCCGCGGTCAAGACTTCCCGTGGGTTGTGCCCCCCGTTGCCAGACAACCTTCTTCTGTTAGTTCGTTCCGCTACGAACAGGGTTTTCTATCATTGTTACGATTGCTCGCCTGCCTTAGCGACTTGTTGTCAGGTTGGTTTCCAAGGTGGGAGCAGCCTCTTGCGGTCAGTACATGGGCTCAGCGGAGCTGGCAGCTTAGGCGCCTGCCTCCCCTCCTGGGAATCCGACAGCCTCAAACACCAACCCTAATTCCGACAGTCGTGGCGCCCTCCGCTGCAAAAGGAGCAACGCCACTCAGACCCACGACCCCCGAGCCAGAACAGGACATCAGCACAGACAATCGACCGATATGCGGCAGCATACTCACAGGGGGAATTTCGAATGTCAAGGAAAAACATCCAACAGGAGAAACATCAAACTAAATCAAAAGACTTTTCCGATTACTCCTGCTTTGAGATGATGGGGAGGTTGGGCAAAGGCAAGTTTTTTCGCTCGCCGCGCCGCAGGGGGAGGGTCACAACGCGGAGGAGCAGCAAGCAGTCCCTGGCACGCCCGCCGCAAACGCGTGCGAGTCGGCGGATCAGCAGGGGGGAGGGAATCAGGGGGTCCTGCCTTGACCTTGCCGGGAGGAGATCCGCTCCTGGAGGGCCTTCGCCGCCGCGCTTTCTGGGACCAAGTCAAGTTCCTGCTCGATTTCGCGGCGAGCCTCCTCGATCCGGTTCTGTTCGAGGTAAATCTGCGCAAGGGCCAAGTGGATACCGGGGAGCTTGGGGTCTGACTGGGCGGCGCGCTGGAAGGCGCGAATTGCCCGGTCGGTCTGCCCTTGGCCGAGAAGTGCTTCGGCCAGACTCTCGTACATCCGTGGAGACTGGGGAGCAAGTCGCCGGATTTCCTCGAGACACCACTGGGAGAGTTTCAGGTACGCTTGGCCCATCTGGTAGGTGTACTCCGGGTCCCGGGGAGCGATCTTGTACAGGATCCGATACTGGTCCACCATTCCTACCGGATTTCCAGCCGACTCGTAAGCTCTGGCCAGTTCCAAACGAGCCGTAGGTTCCCGGGGCGCCAGTTCTACGGCGCGCTCAAGCTCGCGGATGGCTTCGGGAACCTTATGCGTGGCCAGCAAGCTGGCTCCCAGAAGAATGTGCGGCGGGGCAAATTCCGCTTGCAAGCGAATGGCCTCGCGAAACTCGGCTATCGCCCGGGCGTGGTCGCCGCGTTGCTGATAAACGGTGCCGAGGTTGTGGTGGACGAAGGCAACCTTGCCACCCTGCCGGATCACACTCTGGAAATCCTTCTCGGCTTCATCCAAGTGTCCTGCCTTCTCCGCGGCGACCCCGGCCCGGAATACTTCGCGCAGCGCTTCGGGAAGGTCCTGTTGTGCCGACGCACTGCCGCCCAAGAGGAGGCCCGCAAGACAGACGATCCCCGTGACCTGAAGAATGTGCGTCCTTCGCCGGGGCTGTGGGACGATTGACGGATGGGTCATGCCAGGCTTCCATCTCCGCAGTTCAGGAAATCGCTCGAAGCGGCTATTGTGGCTTGGCGGGGGAAGCGCTTTCGTCCGCGTTCTCAGCTTCGGCCCCTCTCGCCTCTTCCCGCGCCAACTCCCGATCTTTTGCGAGAGCTTGCTGCGCCTCGCGCGTCTGGCCCAGTTTCTGATAGGCGTGGGCCAAAAGCGTGTAGGCCTGTCGAATGTCAGGATTGAGCCTGATCGCGGCCTGCAATTCGGCGATCCCGGCCTCCGTGCGATCCACCCGCAACAAGCCGTCACCCAGCGCCAAGCGCGCGGTGGCCGAGTCCGGATTGATGGCGACTGCCCGCTGGAAATTCTCGATGGCCCGTTGGGGATTATGTTGAAAGAGGTAGCAGGCGCCCGCGCCGTAAGCACTGGCGTAGTCCCGGGGAGAAAGCTTGGCAGCGCGCGCGTAATAGTCCTGGGCCTCGTTAAACTTGTACTCGGATCGCATCAGGTCTCCGAGCGCGTCCAGGATCTCCACCGACTTCGGGTTCGCCTTCCCGGCGGCTTGATACTCTTTCTCCGCATTCTCCCGGTCGTTGCGGGCCAGGTACGATTCCGCCAGCAACTGGTGAGTCCGGAAAGAATCGGGCGACGTCTCCAGCAACTGCCGGAACTCCATCTGGGAAAGGAGGTTCGAGAGTCTTTCCAGGTAATAGAGGGCATCCAGGTTCGAGGGGTTCAACTCCCAAGCCTTCCGCAAAGCTTCGTAGGCAGGCTGGTACTGGCCCAGCGCAATCTCCGCCCGCGCCAGCAGGATGTGGGCGGAGGCGTCCTGGGGATGGGCCTGCAGGTATCCAGAGGCTAGCATCCTCGCCTGTTGGTACTGGCCGGTGTAAAGCGCCTTGGTTCCGTCTTGCAGCTCGTTCCCTGCTTCTCCCCGCAAGGCAGTGGGCTTCCCGAGCGTAACGGCCAGGGCGAGCAGGCACAGGCCCGCCCTCGCCAAGCTGCGCGTGCCACCCCAAGCCCATCTCTTTTTCATCGACGGCCTGTTCTCCGGGCGTGGCCTGTCAGCCACCCTGCGTCTCGGGCCCGCCCACGAAGGTGAAAACCCGCCTCCGGCACACTCAACCCGTCGGCTGTTTTCGTGACACCCGGCGGCGGAGCCACAGTTCACCGTCCGCCCGATCGGCCCCAATTTGGACAAGCCCGGATCGCAGCCAAGGCTTCGCTCCGCGCTGGATATTAGAACACCAGGTGCGGCGGGTCAAGAAGCAGGGCGGCTCAGCGGTGGTGCATCTTCGAAATCATAAGCGACCACCCCGCCCTTCGGGCGCCCCTCCTGAACCAGGAGTAGAGTCTTGCCCGGCCAGGAAAAGGAGTCCACTCCCAAGCTTAGGAGGGGTGGCGCCGCAGGCGACGGGGTGGTCTGGATCTTGATCGTGGCTCGGCGAAAATGCGTGATTCTGAACTGCACCACTACCGGTGGCTCGATTAGCCGGAGACGGGGCACGCGGAAAAACAAAGGGTACGCTCAGCCATGACGGGAGGATCGGATGCGGCCGGAGCGTACCCTTGTTTGGTTAGGCAGCAGCGGCTTCAGGCTTTTGCAGGCCTGCAGAAGCCGCCGCCGTGGTTAGAATTCAATGCGTGCACCGATCTGAATGTTGCGTGGGTCGGTGACGTCGCCGGTATTCCACTTGCCGAAGCTGGAGCTGTTAATGTCGTTGTTGAAAGCCAGACCGCCCCATTCGCCCGAATCATTAAACACATGCCAGTTCCACAGGTTGAAGAACTCGGCGCGAATCTGGAAGGTGAGCTTCTCCGTGAGTTTGGTGTTCTTGATCAGCGCCATGTTCCAGCCGTGGAATCCGAAGCCGCGTATCGACGTCATCCGGGAACCGGACCCCTGGTAGTCGCTCAGGACCTGGTAGGGCTCAAAGGCGTTGACGTTGAAGAGGGGGCCCTTGCCGGGGTCGAAGCTACCCTTACTCTGCGCCCAAACACTTTGGCCGGGGATGATTCCGGGCAAGCATCCCATGGAAAACTGTCCGGGGATGTTGCAGTAACCCGACCGGAAGAAGAGGGGCAAGCCGGAGGAGAAACGGGCGATGTGACTCATCTGCCAGCCTCCCACCAGCCGGTTCATGAATCCCCCCTTGTTCACAAAATGCTGGCCGGAACCAAAAGGCAAATCGTAAGCCCAGGTCACTGACAACACCTGCGGCACGTCATCAGCGGCCAGACCTTTGTTGCGGTTACGTTCGAATGGGGAGATATTGCCGTGAACCCCATTCCACGTCCAGGCACTCGCCTGCGTGCCCTCCACCGCCGAGGTGAGTAGTTTCGACCAGGTGTAGGAGGCTAACAGGAACATGCCATGGGACATTTGTTTCTCAGCCTTGACCTGCAAGGAGTGATAGACCGAACTTCCTGCGTTCTCATCCACACTAAACATCGTTCCGCAGTATTGGGGATAAGGAAGGAGCGCCTGCGCCACGGTCGGCGTGCAGTTCCCACCCGCATTGATCTGATCCACCCAACCAGCATAGGGGATAGGCACACCATCCAAGGAGGTCTGGCCAGAGGTGAAAGTGGCATCCAGCTTGGCGCCCATGGAGAGTAGCGATGGATTCAGCACGTTGATGGGTACGTTTCGGGAGGGCAGCCGTGTTCCTTTGTTCGCTACGTACGCAGCATTGATGTAGAAGTTGTGAGTGAACTGGTGCTCCACGGACAGGTTCCACTGCTGCGCGTAGGGAAGGCGGTTGGCATCAAAGCCCCTGTAGAGAGGTGTTTTGCCGTTGTCGAAGGAGGAATCAATGAAGGGAGGAACGGAGGACGGAGCGGCAAATCCCTCGTGCAGGATCATCGCGGGGGAGGCAGCGTAAGTTGCGGCGGTTTGAGAAACCGTCGTGGTAAAGCCATCCTGCGCAATGCCTCCGCCCCAATCGGGGTAGAAGGCTTGATCGTAGAAGATCCCATAGCCGGCTCGGACTACGTTCTTGGAGTTAAACGCATAGGCCAGGCCGAGACGGGGGGCGAAACCTTTGTGCCACACGTGCTCGGGAGTTGTGCGGCCGAAGCTGGCGGAACCCCACTGGGTCCCGGCGTAAGCCAGACGCCCCGGCAATCCGCCGGCACCTGGATTGGTCCCCAGAGGATCAAAGAAAGTCATGCGATTGAACTTCTCCGTGAAGGGCGAGTACTCGTCCCAGCGGATTCCATAATCGATCGTGAGCTTGGGCGTCGCCTTCCACGTATCGCCCGCATACCAGGTGTAAGCGTGCTGGCGTGGGTAGTCCGAGCTAATACTGCGCAAGGCATAGTTGGCACTATCGACCTGCTCGAGAATAAAGCTAGCCATGGAATTGCCACTGGTGATTCCCGGCAGACCCGTTTCCCCCCTCCCGAAGGCGAAAGAGCCAGCCTCGTTAGTGCCGTCGTGCACGTAGCCGGCGATCCAGCGGTACTCGGCTCCGAAGGAGAACTGGTGCTTGCCCCTGATCCAGGTCAACATATCGTTGGGGATGGCGGTGGGACGCCGGGTGACGTCCAGGCTGTTGAGGCCGCTGTTAGTGCCATACCCATTGTAGTCGCTAAAGGTAAGCGCGGGCGGCACGTGGTGAGATACGACCCCGGGAATCTGAGGAAGCTTATCTGCAAAGGGTGCATCGACGGCGCCGTATCCCTCATTGCGATCCAGGTAGCCAAAGTGGAAGTTGTTCACCATGGTGGGGGTAATCGTCCAGTCCCACGAGAATCGTTCCACGTTGGTGTATTGGGGAGCGGAATTGGTCTCGTCTGCAAGCGCCTGGGGCAGGGCTGAGATCTCCTTCAGCGGTGCACCCTGGTACCAAATCGTCTCCTTGATATGGTGCTGCTGCTTTGATCCGATGTACTGGTCGGAGGTGATCAACCAGTAGTTCGTCTTGTTCAGAATCGTGTCGGGGACCGGCTTGGGTAGCGCGTAATCGTTGAGCACTCCCGGCAGGTTGGTCGAGGGCAGATACGAGAACCACTGCGGGGCGAGCGAATTGACCAGCCGCGAGTCCGTGGAGCAGATCACGTTTGGGTGGGCGCCATCGCAGCCCATGAACTGCTGCCGCGTGAAGGGTTCATTGGTGGCGCTCACCGGGAGATCTACGTTGAAGTTGGGATTAGTCGCCGTAGTGGCAGGGTCGTAAATGGGAATCAGGTTTCCCGCGGCGTCCTTCCAGTCGCTGAAATCTCCGGTTCTCTCCTGCGAGGTGGGAATGGTGTAGGTCGGCCGGCTCACGCCGCCGGAAGTGCGAAAGCTCTCGAAGTCCACGTAGAAGTAAGTCTTCAGTCTGTTCCCCCAAAGCTTGGGGACGTGCTTGGCCGAGCCGCCCACAAAGGCTCCGAAGTTGTGTTGGATAATGGGCGGGCGGGCGGTGCCGGGGATCTCGTTGCCATCAGCATCTGTCGCGTTGAAGGCGTCAAACGGCCGGGAATTCAGCCAGGTGTTGCGGGTGTACTCGAACCCCCCGAAATGGTAATCGTTCGTTCCCGACTTGGTTATCGCCTGAAGCACTCCGGAGGTGGTGGAGCCGAACTGCGGAGCATAGTTGGAGGTCTGAACTTTGACCTCGGTGACCATGTCCGGCGTCATGGGCCAGTCCTGGTAGAGAGAGACCATGCCGTTCTGGCTCATGAAGCCTTCCTGCATGCTCACGCCATCCAGTTCCGCTTCGTCGCCCGATTGCAGACCGCCATTGATGCGGGCGTCGTAAGGGCTGTCGCGTCCTCCCGTGGAAATGCCCGGCTGCAGGATGGCAAACGCGATGGCCGAGCGCGGGTTGCTGGAAACCATCAGAGGAAGTTCCTTAAGAGTCGCGGGACCGATGCCCCCGCCTTGCGTGGGGGTTTCAAAGTTCATGGGGGAAACGCTCGCCGTTACTTCCACCGTCTCTATGGCCGCCCCCACTTTTAGCTGCACATCCTGGCGCGCCGTCTGCGCGATGGCGAGCTCTAGTCCGTTTTGGACGTAGTCCTTGAAACCCCGGGCGGAAACTTTCAGGTTGTAGGCGCCCGGCATCAGGTTGGCGAAGGAGTACGAACCGTCCGGACCCGACGTGGTCTGGACCGTCGCCCCGGCGGAGGCCGAGGTCAAAGTTATGCCGGCCCCGGGAATTGCGGCGCCCGTGGGGTCCGTCACCACGCCGCGCACACTGGCGTTAAAGTTTTGCGCCCACCCAGGGTGGGGCAGAAACAGCATCAAAAGAACTACGAACCATAGAAGAACACCCTTTCGTTGCATCAGTGCCTCCTCGTTGAAAGAGCCTCAAGACCCGACGCAGGTAATTCAGGAATCAGTAAAACGCGTATTCAGTTGTTGGAAACCGACTACCTTTTGGTTGCGCGCTGCTGGCCGCCCAGCCAGGGTAAGAGTCCGGGGCAAACGATTCGCGTATCGCCTGCCGAAAGCGCTTGCCGAAAGCGCTTGCGTTTGTAGCTGAAACCAATTACATTGTCAAGGAAAAAATGCTATCCCCTGGGATGGACCTTTTCTTGGCAGGCTGCTGAAAAAGGGCATCTGTCATGCTGAGCGCAGCGAAGCATCTGCTGTTTCTTATTGAAAACAAACCAAGCAGATCCTTCGCGGAGTTTACCCTGAGCCAGCAGAGCAAGATCCTTCGCTGCACTCAGGATGACAGCGAAGGGCTCAGGATGACATCAGCGCGAGGCCTTTTCAGCAGCCTGTTAGGGGTCTTCCGCTGGCCAGTTGCCCTCGACGCGCGGCAACCACCCGCGGCGTTCCGGGCACAGCCATTCCAAGACACCGCCAGTCGCTCCAGTGCGGTAGGATCTCAAAAAAGGACTCAACCTCATGCCCACGCGGATGAAGGATGTGGCGGACCGGGCCGGCGTATCGGTCAGCACGGTTTCGCATGTTCTGAACAAAACGCGCCCTGTGGCCCCGGAGACTAGCCAGCGCATTATGGCGGTCATCCGCGAGCTCAATTACTACCAGGACGCGCATGCCCGTCACCTGGCTCGTGGACGCAGCAATTTCTTTGGCTTGATAGTTTCCGATATCGGGAATCCCTTCTTTCCCGAAATCATCAAGAGCTTTGAGACCTCGGCGCTTAACCAAGGGTTCGATTTGCTGCTTTGCAACACCAACTATGATCCAGCCCGGACCGCCGGGGCGGTCCGCAAGATGATTGAAAACAAGGTCCGCGGGGTGGCCGTGATGACTTCCGAGCTTGGACCGCACCTCGCCGAGGAGCTCACAGATCGTCACGTGGCGGTGGTCTTTCTCGACCTGGGGCCGGTCCGGAGCTTCGTCGCCAACATCCGGGTAGACTACGCCCGCGGGATCCATGAGGCCATCGACCATCTTTTCGGGCTTGGGCATCGCAGCATTGGATTTATCGCCGGCCCCCAGACCCTCGGGTCTGCCGTGACCCGGCGGGAAGCCTTCACGCTGGCACTCCGCGAGCATGGGCTGCCCACGGACCGCACGGTCGAAGGCAACCACAAGGTGGACGGAGGGGCCGCTGCCGCCAAGGCTCTCTTAGCCTGTCCACCGTTGCCTACGGCTATTTTGTGCAGCAATGATCTGACGGCGATTGGCGCCACCCGGGAACTCATGGGGGCGGGGGTTTCCATTCCCGAGGAAGTTTCGGTGGTGGGATTCGATGATATCGATTTCGCCCGCTTCACCCATCCCCCGCTCACTACGGTCAGCCTCTCCGGAAGTGAGATTGGCAACCTGGCATTTCAGGCGCTGCGCGAGATTCTTCGCTCGAAACATAACCGGGGCGCCGAATATGTCGTCAACACCCATCTGGTGGTTCGGCAGTTGACGGCACCCGTCCGAAAATGCGAGGCAGGGGTTGGCCGGTAAACGAGGGGGAAATTCAGGCCCGGCAGGGAAAGCCAGACTATGGCGTCACCTCAATCGTGCGAATAAACTCCTTGGCTCGCTGCGCCCTTTCCTCTTTGAGCTGCTCAAACCGCTTCGACTGCTCCTCCGCCTTCGGATTCTTGGTTCGCTGATACAAAATCATGAGATTCAGATTGGCAGCGTAGCTGTCGGGCCTCAGCTGGAGCGCTTTCTCGAGCGCCTCCTCCGCCGGGGCATACTCTCTTTGCTTCAGATGGATGAGCCCCAGTTCCGCGTAGGCGTCGGCATAGTTGGGTTGGGCCTGGAGCGCCAGCTTGAGGTGACGAAGGGCTTCGGGATACCTGCTCTGCCGGTTGGCGATTCTTCCGAGGTAGAAGTTGGCCCCCGCGGCAGTCTGGGGATCGTTGGCAATAGTTGAGAGGACCTTCTCGGCGGATTCGTCGTCGAGGCTGTTGAAATACGCGACGCCCAGGGCGAGCCGCCCACGGGGATCGTGGGGTTTCAGCTCACAGTATTTCTTGAGATAGGGGATGGATTCACTCGCCTCCTTACGCTGCATGGTCACGACGCCCAGGGCGTAATTGTAATAGGCGTTATGGGGGTCGAGTGCGACCGCTTTCTTCAGGGATTGGTAAGCTTCCTCGGCAAGATCCTGCTCAATGCACACGATTCCCCAGAAGAAATGGATTGACCCGTTGTTCGGCTCGAGCTCGCGCGCGTGGGCCAAGTATCCCAGGGCCCCCGTGTAGTCCTTTTGATCGTCTGCCACCCGCGCCAGGTCGAGCAACGCGGGGACTGAGTTCGGCTGGAGTTGCGCGGCTGCCTCCAGCGCCTGGCGCGCCTCCGCGAATCGCCCCGCGCTCCTATACAGCAACCCCAGGCTGTGCAGAGAATCAGAAGAAGCAAGCTGCCGTGCCTCGAGACCCCGTAGGAGCTTGAGGGCCAGAGAGGTGTCCTTGCGGGATGCCAGGATGGGCAGGATGCTGGTGACGTCGGCCTCAACCAAGTCCGGGCTCGCGAGCAGTTGCTCCTGCGTGGCTTCGGCCTGGGTCCGGTTCTGGAGGGCGGCGTAGTCGGCACAACGCACCGCCAGCGCCTGCGCCCGCTCCTGTAACTCCCGCGGCAGGTGAGAGAGGTGGACGAGCGATGCCGCGTAGTCGCCAAGCTGCATCCGCAGCAGGGCGCCTTGGTAAATGGCCTCCGGGTTCCCCGGTTCGAACTTCAGAAGTCGCTCGTAAGTGGCCGCGCCTTTCTTCCAGGCCTGCGGGTCCTTGGAGGGGTTCTCCTGGTACAGACGCCCCAGGTTCAGGTAGGGGCCGGCGAAGCGCGGATCAGCCGCAATGGCCTTCTCGAAGCTCGCCTCCGCCCCACGATAATCTCCCTCCTGCGCCTCCACCACGCCCAGCAAATTCAAGGCCCCCGGATGCGTGGGATTGGTTTTCAGATACTCCGCGAGCAGGCCCTTGGCCTCCCCCAGCTTGCCGCTTTGGATGAGCTGCGGGACCTGCTGGAGTTCGTCCGCGGCCCTTGCCAGAGGGGCAGCGCCCGCAGCGGGCGGCGAGATCAACAGGATCGCGGCCAGCCGTAGAAGCTGGCGACGCAACCTGCTGCCTTCCCTGGCAGGCGTTCGCGGCTCTTTGGGCGCGGCGGGAAGCTGGGTTCTCATATTCGCTGGCCTGCCATTCTGCACCCGGCCATCGTGCGCGCGCAACTTTTCCTGGGGAGGGGGCGACGGGCGTTCCGATGAAATCTAATACGCACTATTGCAATATTAACTGTCGTACGGCCCGCGCGCGGAAACCCACTGCAGGCCCTTCACCCACAGAGCAGGTTCAGGGTGACGGGCAGGGCGATGAGCTCCCACCAAGAACCACAGAGCCCCGGTGATGAACTCCGGCACTTCCTCCCGGCCGGGGCCCGCGAGGGCCGTCACTGCTCCAGCACGAACTGTTCGTCCTTTAGGGCGATGTGCACGGTGGTCTGCTGGGCAAGCGCCACCCGCACGTGCTCCGCCTTCAGGCTCGTCCCGCCGGCGTTGACGATCACGGTGTACTCCCCCGGGGGCAGTTCATCCACACCGCCGCCCGCTTCGCCCGCGGCCACCTCCTTGCCGGCCGCGTCGGTGACCGTATAGGGAAAACGGTCAACCGCGGCGATCTGCAGCGCCCGGGCCAGGGCGGGGCCATTATCCGCCGCGTAGAAGTGACCGCCGGTGGCCTGCGCGAAGCCCGCCAGTTGCTTCTGCACTGCCTGCCCGGTCACCGTAAAGCCCACGATGTTCAGCGTGATGTCGAGCCCCGAGGCCTTGAGCTGCGCCGCGGCTTTCACCGGGTCGCCGTGGCAGCTCTCCTCGCCGTCGGTGATTACGATGACCGTGCCGCCCCCCACCTCCTTCAGGTCGGCCGGCGACTGCAGCACGGAATAGACCAGCGGTGTTTCCCCTTTGGGCTTCACCGCTTCGGCCGCGCCGAGGATGGCCGGCTGGTCGAGTTTATGGATGGGGACCACGAGTTCACTGTCGGTGCAGGTCTTGGGTGAGCGGGAACTCTCGCGGTGGCCGTAGATGCGGAGTCCGACGTTGAAATCGCCGGGCAGCGTGGCCAGGACCTGGCTCAAGACGTCGTGGGCGGTGGTCCACCGGGTCTTCTTGCCCAGCGCCGTCTTCATCGATCCCGAGGCATCGAGGATGATCTCCAGATTCTTGCGCGTGGCCGGTGGGCGGGCCAGCTTGCTGATCACGGAAAGTTCTCCGGTGGTCGGCTGGACAAGTTGCAGGCAGAGCGTGTTCGTCTTGCCGGCCGCATCCACACCTTTCACCTGGAGCGCCTGGGGAGTGGAAGGCGCGTTCGAGGGCAACGTCAGAGAAAACTTGGTTTCCGCCAGGCCGTCCAGGCCCACGGAAGCGGGAGCGAAGCTGGCTTGCAGGCCGTCAAGGCCGGGGAACGCTTTGACTGAGAGGCCGACCGTTCCCTTGTAGCCCTGATTCGAGAGCAGCGTCAGCGGGTAATCGTAACTGCGGCCCGGCACGAACGGCCGCTCCATCAGCCGCGCGTCCGTGGTCACTACATAGTCGCCGATGCGTGCGGCGCACGGCAGATTATCAGGATCGAATCCCTGGGCAAGCTCGCGAGCGATTAGGAGGTCATAACCGAGCGAGTTGACCATGTTGACGTCAAAGCCGCCGTAAATAATCAGTCCCCGGCCATAATGAGCGTAGGTATGAACAAACCCGAAAACGTTGTTCACGTTCCGGACCACCATATGGCCACACCAATGAGGATCCCACTCGGTTAAGGTGTTGGAATCGCCGAGCTCGTTTTTGTAATCATCGGTGCTGTTCTCCCAGGCGTCGGTGTCGATGAACCCGGGCCGGCCCGGATGGCGATGCGCCATCCAGTTCTCTTCTGTAAAGCGCAGGAACTTGCCCTCAGCACCTTGTGCTCCAGGGTTGCTGGTCTTGAACAGGTACGGCAGCCACGAGTAATCGGGGCCGGGGGAGCACTTGTCTGCGTCGTGAATGATCAGTTTGTGACCATCAGCAACCCAGGATGGGAGCGCCTTTAGGAATGCTCTCAGGGGCGGTGCGTAGCTATCCGGGCAAACTTGCTCTAAGACGACCGTGTCGTAACCGTACTTGGGGGTGAGCCTCCACGGTGCAACATGGAACTCCCCCGGGACGACAGTCAAATCCACGCGTGCGGCAACTTCGAGGTCAGGATACTTCTGGCGATATTCGGGATTATTCTTCAGAGAAGCGCCTCCATAGCTTATGCCTCCCGACGAAACGACCAATACGTGCTTGCTTTCACCGTGACCCGCCGTCAGCAGGGTAGCGGGTGTCACGGGCACGCAGGCGGGAGGAGCTCCGGCAGCCGCCACCGCGGCTCCACCGCTCGTTGGCTGGGGTCCCATCAGTTCCGGGTGCCGGGAGAGGAGCGACGTGTAGCCCCGGCGCTTTGCTTCCATCACTCTGATTTCCCATATATAGAACGTTTCTCCCCCGACCTGGTTATGCAGCAGCCGGAGCTTAACGGATCGAGCCTCCACGGGGTCGAAGCGGATAGTGCTCTCACCCTCCCCGGGCAGCGTCGCGGTGGCGACTCGCGTAAAGCCCTCTGTCGGTCCGCTGCTGGATACCCATACTTCAACGTCGCGTGGCACCTGCTCCGTGCCAGGCAGAATCCTCACCTGGTCGATTAGCACCGATTCGTGATCGAAAAAGGACAACACGAGCTCCTTCGGGCCAGGATCGTAGTGTGACCTCCAATAGGTGTCTTCGTCCCCATCGATCATGTCCGACAGCCAGTCTAGACCGGCCGCATCGTCAGCCGAAACGCCGGTGGCGCTCTCCACCTTGCCGCCCCACTCGAGGGCTGCGACGTTGCCATCGAATTGCGGCGCCGCCGATTGGCCAGCCTGATTCGCCGCCGGGCCGCCCGCTGCCGGCGAGGCTTGCTCTCCCGCGCCGCCGGCGGCGACGCCAGACGCCCCAGGGGATCTGAGGCCGGACCGGCTAAACCAACCGTGCCGATACCCCACCACGGCGACCGCCCCGGCCACTGCGAGTAGGGCGACTCCCCCGATCGCAACACCCAGCAGTTTCTTCATAAGTCCTCCCAGATGCGCGTTCCGGCTCATGACCCGGGATGAGGGCTCAGGCGACCGCGGTCTGGATTACGATGCCTAAGAGAATTACGGCAGGCCTGTTAAGGTTTACCTGAGTCCGCAAAGAAACTCCTTCCGGAAGGCACGAAAGCCTTTCAGGCAAAAGCTCGGCTCTTTCCTGCTTCGACCTTCCTCGTAAAACGCCACCTCCCGCACTGCCTTATTGCCTTGCCAGCGCAGACTCTTCCTCACGGTTGAGCCTGCGGTGGCAAAGAACCAGTTTCGGCGCGTCGCCCGGCATCCCAGACAGGAACCTTCAGGGCCGTCACTGCTCCAGCACGAACTGATCGTTCTTCAGGGCGATGTGCACGGTGGTCTGCTGGGCAAGCGCCACCCGCACGTGCTCCGCTTTCAGGCTCGTCCCGCCGGCATTGACGACCACGGTGTACTCCCCCGGGGGCAGCTCGTCAGCACCCGAGCCGGCTTCGCCCGCGGCCACCTCCTTGCCGGCCGCGTCGGTGACCGTATAGGGAAAACGGTCAACCGCGGCGATTTGCAGCGCCCGGGCGAGGGCCGGGCCACTATCCGCCGCGTAGAAGTGACCGCCGGTGGCCTGCGCAAAGCTCCCCAACTGCTTCTGCACCGACTGCCCCGTGACCGTGAAGCCTACAATGTTCAGCGTGATGTCGAGCCCCGAGGCCTTGAGCTGCGCCGCGGCCTTCACGGGGTCGCCGTGGCAGCTCTCTTCGCCATCGGTGATGACGATGACCGTGCCGCCGCCCACCTCCTTCAAATCGGCCGGCGACTGGAGCACGGAATAGACCAGCGGCGTTTCCCCTTTGGGCTTCACGGCTTCGGCGGCGGCGAGGATGGCCGGCTGGTCGAGCTTCTGAATCGGAACCACCAGTTCGCTATCCGTGCACGTCTTCGGGGAGCGCGAGCTCTCGCGATGACCGTAGATGCGGAGGCCGACGTTGAAATCGCTGGGCAGCGTGGCCAGGACCTGGCTCAAGACGTCGTGCGCGGTGGTCCACCGGGTCTTCTTGCCCAGCGCCGTCTTCATGGATCCCGAGGCATCGAGGATGATCTCCAGATTCTTGCGCGTGGCCGGTGGGCGGGCCAGCTTGCTGATCACGGAAAGTTCTCCGGTCTGCGGCTGGACAAGTTGCAGGCAGAGCGTGTTGGTCTTGCCGGCCGCGTCCACACCTTTCACCTGGAGCGCCTGGGGGGTGGAAGGCGCGTTCGCGGGCAACGTCAGAGAAAACTTGGCTTCCGCCAGGCCGTCCACGCCCACGGAAGCCGGGGCGAAGCTGGCTTGCAGGCCGTTGAGGCCGGGGGAGGCCGTGACCGAGAGGCCAACGGTTCCCTTGTAGCCCTGGTTCGACAGCAGGGTCAGCGGGTAGTCATAGCTGCGGCCCGGCACGAGCGGCCGTTCCATCAGGCGGGTGTCGGTCGTGACCACGAAGTCGCCGATGCGCGCGGCACACGGCAAGTTGTCAGGATCGAATCCCTGGGCGAGTTCGCGGGCGACCAGGGTGTCATACCCGACCGTACCCATCATGTTGACGTCGAAGCCGTTGTAGATAATCAACCCTCGGCCATAATGAGTATAGGTATAAGCAAAGCCGAAGATGTTGTTCACGTTGCGCACCACCATATGACCGCACCAATGGGGATCCCAGGCGATCAAGGTGTTCGAGTCGCCGAGCTCGTTGCGGTACTCATCGGTGCTGCCCTCCCAGGCGGCCACGTCGATATATCCCGGGCGGCCTGGACGTCCGTGCGCCATCCAGTTTTCCTCCACGAAACGCAGGAAGGTGCCCGGCGCTCCCTGCGCTCCCGGGTTGTTGGTCTTGAAGAGGTACGGCAACCACGAGTAATCGGGGCCGGCGGGGCACTTGTCCGCATCGTGAATGATCAGTTTGTGGCCCTCGGCAACCCAGGGCGCGAGCGCTGGTTTGAACTCCGCCGCGAGCGGTGTGGGGTTGCCCTCGCAGACCTGCTCCAGCACGACCGTGTCATAACCGTACTTGGGGGAGAGCATCCAGGGCCGGGCCCGGTTCCCCGGGAGAACGGTGTACTCCGCGCGCCCCGCTGCTGCCAAGTCAGGCCGCTTTTGGAGGTAGTCCGGATGGTTCTTCAGGTAGATCCCCCCGAAGGCCGTGTCATTGGTCCAGGGCGCGGAGGCGAGCACCATGACGTGTTTGCTTTCACCGTGACCCGGCGGCGGGGGCGTGGGAGGTACAGGCACACATGCCGGGGGAGCTCCCGCCGCCGGTACCGCCGTGCCGGCACTCGGGGCGCGCTGCGGTCCTGCCAGGTCTGGGCGGCGGGCCAGGAGTGGCGTGTAGCCGGACCGCTGTGACTCCATCACCTTGAACTCCCATACTCCGAATGTTTCGCCCCCTTCCTGGTTGTGCAGCAGCCGTAACTGAACGTATCGCGCCTCCACCGGGTCGAAGCGGATAGTGTTCTCACCCGTCCCGGGCAGCGCTGCGGTGGCGACTCGTGTGAAGCCCTGCTTCGGTCCGGTGCTGGATACCCACACCTCTACATCGCGCGCCGTGTTGCGAGGCGCTGCGGCGGGGTCGACAAAAATCGTGACCCGATCGATCAGCACGGATTCGTGATCCGCGAACGACACCACGATCTCCTTGGGCCCGGGATCCTCGGGCGACTGCCAGAAAGTGTCTTTGTCCTCCCCGTCGATGAGGTTCAAGAGGTTGTCTTGCCCGCCCAGGTCGTTATCCGCGGTTCCGGTGGCGCTCTCCACTTTCCCGCCCCAGTCGAGGGCCGCTACGTTTCCATCGAACTGCCGCCCGGCAGCTTGGGCGGCCGGTCCCGTCGCCCCGCCCCCGGCTCCCGGCGAGGCTTGCCCTCCCGCTTCCGGCCCGCCTGCGACACCGCCTCCGGCGGAACCCGCGGGCGGTTTCAGGCCGATCCGGCTGAACCACCCCTGCCGATACCCCACCACGGCAAGCCCCGCAGCCACTGCGAGTAGGACGACTCCCCCGATCGCGACACCCAATAGTTTCTTCATAAGTCCTCCCCGATGCGTGTTCCGGGTAATGGCCCGGGATAAGGGCTCAGGCGGCCGCGATCTTTGTTAGGGTAGGTAAGAAGATTGCGTCATGCCCATCACGGTTTGCCTGAGTCAGCAAGGAAGAAGAAAAGAGTCACCACAGAGCGCACAGAGACCACAGAGAAACACCACTCCTGCCCGCGCGTGCAGGCGTAAAGGTTACGGCTCCTTAATTGTTGACCAGCGGTTCCTATCTACGTCTGTTCTCCGTGACCTCTGTGGTGAAATCCTCCTTGAGTTGCGGCCAAGGGCCGCCCTGCATAACTACACCTGCTGCGCTGGGTTACTGCATGGCCAGCGGATGCCTTTCCTCGCGGTTGAACCCGCGGTAGTAAAGAACCAGTTTCGTGGCGTCGCCCGGCATCCCAGACAGGAACCTTCAGGCCCGTCACTGCTCCAACACGAACTGTTCGTCCTTTAGGGCGATGTGCAAAGTGGCCTGCTGTGCCAGCGCCACCCGCACGTGCTCCGCTTTCAGGGTCGTCCCGCCGGCGTTCACGACCACGGTGTACTCGCCCGGAGGCAGTTCTTCCGCGCCCGCGCCGGCTTCGCCCGCGGCCACTTCCTTGCCGGCCGCATCGGTGACCGTATAGGGAAAACGGTCAACCGCGGCGATCTGCAGCGCCCGCGCCAGCGCGGGGCCATTGTCCGCCGCGTAGAAGTGACCACCGGTGGCCTGCGCGAAGCCCGCCAGTTGCTTCTGCACTGCCTGCCCGGTCACCGTAAAGCCCACAATGTTCAGCGTGATGTCGAGCCCCGAGGCCTTCAGTTGCGCCGCGGCCTTCACCGGGTCGCCCTTGCAGCTCTCCTCGCCGTCGGTGATTACGATGACCGTGCCGCCGCCCACTTCCTTCAAATCGGCTGGCGACTGGAGCACGGAATAGACCAGCGGCGTTTCCCCTTTGGGCTTCACGGCTCCCGCCGCAGAGAGGATGGCCGGCTGGTCGAGTTTCTGGATGGGGACCACGAGTTCGCTGTCCGTACACGTCTTCGGCGAACGCGAACTCTCGCGATGGCCGTAGATGCGGAGTCCGACGTTGAAATCCCCGGGCAGCGTGGCCAAAACTTGGCTCAAGACGTCGTGTGCGGTGGACCAGCGGGTCTTCTTGCCCAGCGCCGTCTTCATCGATCCCGAGGCATCGAGGATGATTTCCAGATTCTTGCGCGTGGCCGGGGCCCGTGCCAGCTTGCTGATCACGGAGAGTTCTCCTGTGGTCGGCTGGACCAGTTGCAGGCAGAGTGTGTTGGTCTTGCCGGCGGGGTCCACACCTTTCACCTGGAGCGCCTGGGGAGTGGAAGGCGCGTTGGCGGGCAAGGTCAGAGAAAACTTGGTTTCGGCCAAGCCGTCCAGGCCCACGGAAGCGGGAGCGAAGTTGGCTTGCATGCCGTTGAGACCGGGGGAGGCCGTGACCGAGAGCCCAACGGTCCCCTTGTAGCCCTGGTTCGACAGCAGGGTCAGGGGGTAGTCGTAGCTGCGGCCCGGCAAGAGCGGCCGTTGCATCAGGCGAGTGTCGGTGGTGACCACAAAGTCGCCGATACGCGCCGAGCACGGCAGGTTGTCGGGGTCGAAGCCCTGGGCGAGCTCGCGGGCGATCAGAATGTCATACCCCGTCGTACCTTTCATGTCGTAGTCGAAACCACTGTAAATAATCAGACCCCGGCCGTAATGGGCATAAGTGAGAGCGAAACCGAAGATGTTGTTCACGTTCCGGACCACCATATGGCCGCACCAATGCGCATCCCAGGCGGTCAAGGTGTTCGTGTCGCCGAGTTCGTTGCGGTACTCCTCAAGATCGTTCTCCCAGGCCTCCACGTTAACGAACCCTGGACGGCCCGAGTGGCCGTGCGCCATCCAGTTCTCTTCCACGAAGCGCAAGTAACTGCCTGGCGCCCCCTTGGCGCCCGGATTGTCGGTCTTGAGCCGGTACGGCAGCCACCCATAATCGGGCCCCGGGCTGCAAGTGTCCGCGTCGTGAATGATCAGTTTATGCCCCTCGGCGACCCAGGCGATCAGTGCCTGCCGGAGCGACGGTACCGGGGCATTATCATCACAAACTTGCTCAAGAACGACCGTGTCGTAGCCATACTTGGGCGCGAGGTTCCAAGGCCGGGCCATTTTGGACTCTATCGCAGTAAATTCGACGCGGTCGGCGACTGCGAGATCTCCGAGTCCATGACGCCAGTCGGGATGGTTTTTCAGGCCCATCCCCCAATAAGCATTTTCACCTTTGGATACAGGGGTCGTCGTGAGCACCAGGACGTGTTTGCTCTCACCTTGACCCGCGGTCGGCGGCGCGGGAGGTAGAGGCACACAGGCGGGAGCAGCGCCGGCGGCGGGCACGGCTGTGCCTGCACTCTGGGAGGACTGCGGCCCCAACAAGTCAGGTCGGCGGGCCAGGAGTGACGTGTAGCCGGACCGCTTTGACTCCAGCACTTTCAGTTCGGTGATTTCGAACTCATCGCCCCCATCCTGGCTGTGCAGCAGCCGCAATTTGACGTAGCGCGCCTCGACGGGGTCGAAGCGTACCGTGTTTTCACCCGCCTGGGGCAGCGCAGCCGTCGCCACGCGGGTGAAGCCCTGCGCCGGTCCGGTGCTCGATACCCACACTTCTACGTCGCGCGGCACATCTCTGTCTACATGGTCGGGGTCGACAAGGATCATAACCCGGTCGATCAGGACCGATTCGTGTTCCAGGAACGACACCACGATCTCCTTCGGTCCCGGATCACTGATGGAGCGCCATACCGTCTCCAGGTCCTGATCGATTAGTTTGTTCAGAGCGCCCCTCGCAAACTCATCATCCTCAGCGACACCGGTGGCGCTCTCCACCTTGCCGCCCCAGTCAAGCGCCGCCACATTGCCGTCGTACTGAGGTACCTTGGGTTGGGCTGCTTGTCCCGGCGTCGCGCCACCAGATTCCGGCGAGGCTTGCCCTCCCGCTTCCGGGCCGCCTGCGACACCGCCTCCGGCGGAACCCGCGGGCGATTTCAGGCCGATCCGGCTGAACCACCCCTGCCGATACCCCACCACGGCCAGGGCCACGGCCACCGTGATTAAGACCACTCCCCCGATTGCGACAGCAATCAGCTTCTTCATACGTCCTCCCAGGTACGTGTCCCCGGTCATGCTCGGGGGTGAGGGCTCAGGCAACCGCGGTCAGTATAACGAGAAGATTACGGCATGCCCTTGACGGTCTACCTGAGCCAGCAAAGAGATTCCTTCCTGAAGGTATGAGAGCCGGTACAGGCAAAAGCCCGGCCCCTTCCTGCTTCGACTTTCATCGTGGAACAACCGCCCCCCTGCTGCGTCACTTTATTGCCAGCGGATGCTTCTCCTCGCGGTTGAACCCGCGGTAATAAAGGACAAGTTTTGTGGCGTTGGCCGGCGCCTGGAAAGCCACTTCGAACCGGCCGCGCCCGTGGGCAGGCACGACGCTATCCTCAACGAGGGGGTGTGCAAGCTTTTCCATGGAATCCGTGTCCACGAGGATTTCCTCCTCGCCATTCAGAAGCTTCAACTGCTCGCTGGTCTGGAACTCAATTCCCTGATCGACCTTGCTCACCAGGCTGAGGTCGAGAACCAGGAAACGCTTTCCCTCTTCCGGCTGCGCATCCCCCAGGTTGGGAGCCGTACGCACGCCATGAATCTGCACATCCAGGGTGTCGCCGTCCGAAATCGTAAACAGCACGGGCGGCAGGTTCGCAGCGGCCGAGCCCCCCACACGGCCGGTGGCGGTGTTGGGCAGGTCCAGCTCCAACGGAGCGTAGCCGGTCAGCTTGATCACCAGGGTCAGTGCGCCGTGCTGTGCCGGGACCTGAAAAACCAGCGCGCCGCGCTGCGCCGTCTCCGGCAGGAATTGCACCATGCCTTTGAACTGGCCCGGGACGCTCACCTCCTTCGCGGGAGTGAAGGTCGATCCTTGCGCGTCGCGGAGGTATGCGTAGTTCTCGAGTTCGACCTGCACCAGGCTTCCCTCCGACTTCCCGGTGCACCCCAATTGCACCACCGCATAGGCATCGGCGCCCGGGGCGTACTTGCCTCCCAGACTCGCGACCTGTTGGACGCCGTAGGCGCTGACTTCCAGAACCTCGTTCTTTACGGGGCCAGCGACGGGAGCGGCGGCAGCGGGCGGCTTGCCGTAGAGCGGAACGTCAAAACTTCCCATCGAGGTATCGAGATACCGGAACAGCACGCTAGAGACTCCACTCGCGGGAATTTCGTAAACCAATTGCCCCCTCACCTCGGCGTTGAGCTCAGGAACCACGATTTGCTCAACCGACAGGGGGTGTGCTGCCGCCGATTGCGCCTCGCTGATCACCGCCGTGTCCTGCCCGTTGATCAGCACGAAGGCGTGATCCTTTACGTCGGGAATCAAGTAGGGTGTGGACTTCATCTCGTAATCGTCAGGGCTTTCTTTCTCTTGGGCCTGGCCGGCGCCGAGACCCAGACCCCCCACTCCGTTGGTCCTGTCCTGCTTGTCCGGGTGCTTCGGAACCTTGCTAAGCGGGATGATGTTCTTCCAGACGGTGTCAATGACCAGGAAGACTTTTCCTGCCGGAGCGCTACGCGAACCAAGCGTGCTGGTGACGGTGAAGCCGGGAATGGAAAACTCCACCGCCTGGTTCTTCGCCTTCCCGGCCGGATTGTAGGCTTTCACTTCCAGCGGTGGTCCGGCCGGTTCGCCCACGGCGCCGGGAAGCGTGCCACTCGCGGCCGTCACCTCAGGCGTTCCCGCCGAGTGCCGGCAGGAACTGCAAGCAGAAGAGGAGAGCACAATAGAGAGCGCGATCAGCCCTGCAAATGCAACAAGAGTTGTCCTCGTCATACCTCCACCCCCCATGGACTGCGCGGCTGCAGGCCGTTTTTGAGCAGGGGCCCACTACTCCCCGACTCCGGCCCGTTCTTCGCAGGCTTTTCCTGCACCCCATGCCGTTGATTTCGCAGTGAGTGTTTCCCCCCATCCACTCCGTGATGATTCTCTTCCTAGGATGAATCTCCGCTTCTGCCTGCCGGACTTGAATCGGGGGCAGACGCTCGCTGACCTGGCAAAGTGCCAGCCGGCTGCCGGCAGGCGCTACAGGCGGATTGATTCATCCTAGGGAGCAAGGTCAGTTTTGCGAGAAGACGGCCAGTGCGCATGATGAGACCTCCCAGCGTCCCCCGGTGAGGGCACATGCCCCGCCACGGACGGGTGAACTACATCTCCTCCTTGCAGGCAGCTCCCATCTCCGGACCCCAAAGGGCGGTAGCCGTCCATTCCGCAATCAGCTCTCTCAGCTTTTCGATGATCTTCTCGTCCACCTTCGCCAATTCGAAGGAACTCATGGCCTCGTCGGAAAGTTCCTTGATTGCTCTACAGGTCACGCCAATGACGCATTCGCCCAGGCCCCCTCCGCCTTTCAGGGTGGGCAGGTGGCCCCCGCCATAAGGCAGCGCACTTTCATCAAGCACCGTGTAGGGGCCGGAGGGCGGGACCAGCGCGTCCGCCATACTCAGCATGTAGCAGCCGAGCAGGCCACCATAGAACCTGCCGAAGATCTCAGCGATGGCACGCACCTTCTCCTCCAGTTTGGAGGTCTCCGCCATATCCTGCGCGCCTCCCAACTCCATCTTCCCCAGCGCAAAGCCGGTTGAGGAATCAATGCTCCACCAGCCGAGTGTCTGAGTTTGATTCAAAGCGACGAGGCGAGCGGGGACTACGAGCGTGCGTCCCTCGGCGAGTTCGTCTGCCAGAACACGTTTGATAGCGGGAGGAAGAGTGACGGAATCGAGCGCCGATTCCTGCGCGGGGCCCACTACCTGCAAGGGAATCTTTTGGTCGCTCGCCGCGGCGAACAGTGGGACGGCATTGAAATCGGCACGCCCGTTCGTGAAGAAACGCTCGAGGGCTGTATCCGTAATGCCCGTTTCGAGGGCCAGTTGGCGAGTTTCTGCGCCCCCGCCGACGAATCGGAAGGGCGCGTTAATCAGGTCAATGCCTTCCCGGTAGCGCCGCGCGCCATCGGGCTTCGACCAGTCGGCCACCATGAACCCGTGGCGCAGGAAAAGCAGCCGGGGCCGCTCGTAATAGCGCTGCACGGGAGAGGCGCCTTTATGACCGAGTGCGAGCTGGCCCAAGTCGCTCGCGAAGGTGAACTTCAAAAGTTCCGGAGGCAGCAGCGGGCCCGCCAAGTCATCCGCGCCGAAGTCCTGGCCCAGGTAAAGCTGCCCGCGGGCCTTTTCCTCCATGGACTCTTGCGCCTTCATCGTTTCTAACTGCGTCTGGAATACGCGGAGCAAATGCGGCGTGCCCACGGAAATCGTGCCGTCCCATACCTGAATGAGCAACGCACGAAGGCTGCGGTCATCTTCCATTCCGGCTTGCAATCGGAACGCGCCTTCCTTCCCTTCCAGACGATCCAGGATGACGCGCCGGGAAATCGCGTCCACCAAGTGTGGCCCCTTGCTGGCGAAATCGACGTAGAGCCGCGCGAGCGCCTCACCTGTAGGCTTGCCCTTCGGTTGGGGTTTTGGCTTTTGCGGCTTCTCTTCCTGCTCACCACCACTGAGGCCGCCCAGGAGACCGCCGCTGACTTCTTCCTGACCTCCCATGGAAGGCGCTTCGCCTGCTGAGCTTTCCTCTCCGCCTGTCCGCGGGCGAATCTGAAAGACCTTCCGCTCCGGGCTGTCGTCGCCCACCGCCAGGCTGGCTTGGTACAGGTCCGCGTCCCCGCTCAACGATCCCGGCTCGATGATTAACCGAATGTTCTTCTCAAGCAGATCCGTGGCCTTCATCTCCTTCGATACGAGTTCCTTGCTTGTTACCTGTCCGCCTTTCAGGAATTCGCCCACGATGCGAATGCGGATTCGCTGCACGAGCTCATCCGGCAGGCCGTCAGGTTCGAAGGTGTTTGTCGCATCCGTGAACTTCTGCCCAATCTGGGCATCGGCAAAACTGGGGTCAAGGTCAGTGGTCTGGTCGTTGATCGTCGCCTGAACCCAATAGTGGTCCCGGAGAATCGCCAGTTGGTCCGGCGCCGCATCCCTTCCCACGAGCAGTCCCGCTTTTTGAAGTGAAGACTGGATGAGTTGAGAGCTTTGCTCGATGGCTTGTTGAACGACCTTGCCCTGTTGGCCGCCGCGCCGCCGCACATCCGCAACGGCTTGTTTCTGCTGGTCATTTAGGGCCGGAGAGGGGAGTGTCGCGGGCAGTGACTTCAAGATAAGCTCAATCGCAGTGGGACTGGTTGCGATGCGGCGCAGCAGGGTTTCACTTTGAGTTTGTGAAAGCTTTCCCTGGGCAATCTTCGCAGAGACCCCTTGCTGCTTCAGCAGGCTCGCCAGCAGCAATGAGCGATCCAGGGCGTTTCCGCCGTGCGTTAAGAACGTGCCGGTGGCGTCCTTCATGATTCCCGGATAAGGTTCCAGCGCCACCTGGTCGCGCACGTATTCAAAAGTCGCTTGGGGCGTCGTGAGTGACTGCGCCAGCGCTTCCAGGTCGGTAAGCGGCTTGGGGAAAGCATCCAGGAAATCTTGTGCACGCGTCATCCGACCCTGCAACTCGGCTACTTGGGCATCATAGGTTTTTTGCTTTTCTTCCGGCGAGAGCTTGCTGACGGCAAGCGCCAAATCCCCGGGCTTGGCCGCCGCGCTTGATCCCAGTGTGCCGATGTGACCTTGCTTGGCCAAGTACCACACGATGCCTGCCACCGCTGCCAGAAATACAAGCAATGTCACCCCTGCTACCCAGAGCTTGCTTCCCTTATGAGGCGGCAATGATGAGGCGTTCCCCGAGGGGGGGTCGGTTGGATGAGTAGGTATTGTCATGGGAAGTAGTCCCTTCCAGCCGGGCGCAACAGGCAACCCAGCTTCTGCTCCTGGCGGAAATCGTGGCGAGGGGGAACTTCAGGAGTCCTAGAAAGGAGTCCTGACTTCAGGAGCAGCGGCGTCGCGCACTCGGGTCGCGCACCCGCTAGTGTAGTGTCCGGCAACTGGGTGGACAACGTAGCGCCGCCATCTTGGCGGCATTTGCCGGCAGGATGCCAGCGCTACAGCCGAAGCGTTGTCCAGGCATTTCGTGGACACTACACTAGGTCGCGGAGCGCGGGTCCGAATGCGACTATACTCCCACCCCGGAGAGTCCGCAATCCCCCCAAAGTACATCCCCCCAAGTTTGGACGGGGGTTTTGCACAGACCGCGAGGGTCAATAAGTCTAAAGCTGCCCCGGGTCTTTGCCGA
Organism: uncultured Acidobacteriota bacterium; assembly: GCA_963722555.1. Taxonomy (GTDB): domain Bacteria; phylum Acidobacteriota; class Terriglobia; order UBA7540; family UBA7540; genus Bog-366. Next base: position 812,095 of record CAVRNQ010000007.1, on the reverse strand, counting down.
TTTAATTCAAGGATGAGTGTGCCCTGGTTCGTTAAACCTTGCATGGAGCGGGGACTCCCCGTGCAGAAAGCGCTGAGGGAATCCGGTATTATGTGGGCGATACGATTGCTGGTGCTTGCTAGCCTGGTCGCCCCTCCCTTGGAAGTGAAGGCGCGGCCAAACAAGTTGCCAACCTTGACGCGGGTCGAACAAATCCGGCAACTTTCCCAGGACCAAGCCAGGTTGGAGTACCCCGTTCATCTTCGCGGGGTGGTTACGTATTATGGCGGCGCGGGCTGGGAGCTATTCGTCCAGGACGAGACGGGCGGCGTTTACGTCGAGTGTGGCGACCAGAACCCGAACGTCACCGCGGGACAGCAAGTGGAGTTAGTGGGAGTGACGGCTCCCGGCAGCTTTTCGCCTGAGGTGGCCAAGCCGCAAATCAAAGTGCGGGGACCTGGCGCTTTGCCGCTTCCCAAGGGCGTACCATTCGAGCGGCTGGAAACGGGCAGTGAGGACAGCCAGTGGATCCAACTCGAAGGGGTCGTGCGGAGTGTGTCACCAGCCCCCGATGGCGCGCTCACGAAAGTGATTTTGGACACCGGGGTTGGAAAAACCGACTTGTCCCTTCTGACACCCGTACCGGACTTGACGCCGTTGATCGATGCCAGAATACGTGCCAACGGTGTTTGCCAGACCAATTTTAACCAGAAACGGCAGTTTGTCGGAATCTTCCTGTCCGTTTCAGGCCTGCCCAATATTGAAGTCCTGGAACCGGCGCAGCCCAACCCCTTTGGATTGCCTGCTCATCCCATTACCAGTCTGCTGCAGTTTGCGCCCCAAGGTGTCTCGGCTCACAGAATCAAGATAAGAGGAGTGGTCACCCGGCAATGGCTGGGGCGATCGCTGTTCGTCCAGGATGACACGCAGGGCGTGATGATTAAGACCAGCCAACGGACCCCGGTCCAGGACGGGGACTTGGTCGAGGTGGTCGGGTTCCCCTCCGTGGGGGAATACACACCGGTATTGGAAGACGGTATTTTTCGGCGCCTCGGTAGTGGCACCCAACCGAAACCGGTTGAGATTACGCCTCCCCAGGCCATGGCGGGAGACTTCGACGCGGAACTTGTCAGCATCGAGGGGCGGCTCGAGGAGCAGCCGCAAAGGCCGGGCGAACGAGCCCTGGTCATGCAGGTGGGGAGAGCGGTTTTCGAAGGCAGCCTGCGAGAACCCTATGAGGGAATTTGGCCGGAGTTATCCACGGGCAGCCAGTTGCGATTAACCGGCATTTGTTCTGTGGAGGTAGACGAGAGTCGCATCCCCCGGGTGTTTCGAATCCTGCTCAGGTCACCGCGCGACATCGTAGTACTGAGGAAGCCTCCGTGGTGGACCGCCGGTCATGCCCTGGCGGTCCTGGCTTTAATGGCGCTTCTCGTCATCACGACCTTCGGTTGGGTCGTGGTCCTTAAAAAGCGAGTGGAGCACCAAACCAGAATCATCCGTCAGCGTCTGGAACGCGAGGCCGCCCTTGAGAAACGCCTCCAATATGTGGCGCGGGTCACGAATGACCTGGTCTGGGATTGGGACTTGCAGAACCGAAAACTCTGGCATGCGGACAGCCTCGAATATGCCTTTGGGTATTCCGCGGAAGAGTGGGCTGCCGACGTGAATTGGTGGAGGAAATACCTCCATCCCGACGATCGCGAAAGGGTACTAACGAGCCTGCGTGCGGCCATCGATGGAGGCGGAGATAAATGGTCGCAGGAATTTCGCCTGCGCCAGCCGAATGGATCCTACGCCTATGTCTTCGATCGCGCTTGCATTCTGCGCGACAGCTCCGCCAAGGCCGTGCGCATGATCGGGGCCATGATGGATATCACGGAACGGAAACTGGCAGAAGAGAACCTCCGCAGGAGTGAGGAGAATTTCAAAAACTTCGCCAATTTTCTTCCCGAAGTCGTCTTTGAAGCAGATGCCAAGGGGAACCTCACCTTCGCCAACGACAATGGCTTGAAGATCTTTGGCGTTCCGCGTTCCGTGCTGGAAAGTAAGATGAACGTGCTGGAGGTGATTGCTCCCGAGGATCGGGCCCGCGCCCGGGGGAATATCGAGAGGGCCATGGCCGGTGAACCCATAGGGACCGCCGAATACGCAGCCCTCCGGCCGGACGGGAGCAGATTCCCGGTCCTGGTTTTTGCCGCGCCCATCGTGAATGATGGCCAGCCCTCGGGCTTCCGAGGCATCCTCATCGACATCACCGACCGCAAGCTGGCCGAGCAGGAGTTGAAAAACGCCAAGGAAGCCGCCGAAGCGGCCAACCGGGCCAAGAGCGAGTTCCTTGCCAACATGAGTCACGAGATCAGGACCCCCATGAACGGAATTGTGGGAATGACGGAACTTGCCCTTGACACTCAACTTACCATTGAGCAGCGCGAGTACCTCGGCATCGTCAAGACTTCAGCCGAGTCGCTTTTGAATATCCTCAACGACATCCTGGATTTCTCCAAGATCGAGGCCGGAAAGCTCGACTTCGACCCCCTGGAATTCAACTTGCGCGAGAACCTGCAGGAGATCGTCAAAGGGTTCGCCCTGCGCGCGGTACGCAAAGGCGTCGAATTGCAGTGCGAGGTGCAGCCCGATGTGCCCGAGTTCTTCGAGGCAGACCAGACCCGCCTGCGTCAGATCATCGTCAACCTCTTAGGCAATGCTCTGAAGTTTACCGAACAGGGCGAGGTTCGGCTGCGAGTGGCTGTGGAGGCCAAGGAACCGAACGCCGACCTCCTGCACTTTGCCATTCGCGACACGGGGATCGGAATTCCCGCCCAGAAGCAGCAGGTAATCTTTGACGCTTTTGCGCAAGCTGACGGGTCAACGACCCGGCGCTTTGGAGGCACGGGGCTGGGGCTCGCCATCTCCTCTCGACTGGTTCGCATGATGGGCGGGCGGATTTGGGTGGAGAGCGAGGTGGAAAAGGGCACCACCGTGCACTTCACGGCCCGGTTTGGGAGCGTGCGGAATCACGCTTCCGCTGCCCCCGCGGTAGACGCGCTTCCGTCGCCACCGGTACAAGGCCCGCGCCTCAGGGTTCTTCTGGCGGAAGACAACCTCGTAAACCAGAAGCTCGCCTCGCGCCTGTTGCAGAAGCGCGGTCACCAAGTGGTGGTGGTGGGGAACGGTTGGGAAGCTCTGGAGGCGCTGGGCAAACAGGCTTTTGACGCCGTGTTGATGGACGTGCAAATGCCCCAGATGGATGGATTTGAGGCCACGGCGGAGATCCGCAAAAGGGAACAGTCCAACGGTTTGCACACGCCGATCATTGCCATGACCGCGCACGCCTTGAAGGGCGACCAGGAACGATGTCTGGCAGCCGGGATGGATGATTACCTGGCCAAGCCCATCAAGTCGAGGGATCTCTATGAAATTCTGGGGCGAATCACGCCAGCTTGCCCGCCGGAATAACCTGCTGAACCGTGGCGCGGTCATCCTCGTCGGCGTAAGCGGCAACGATCTCTCCAAAATAGATCCGGTGGAAATCTCCGCTCGGGTAGGCCTCCTCGCGCACCGCCTGGGCGAGGGCCTCGGGCACTACATCATTGCGGTGCAGCGTCCGGCACTCATAGTGAATGACGCATTCCTTGATGATAGGGGAGCGCACCTCGCGGCCGGGAATCGGCGTCAAGTGCATCTCCTGGAACTTGTCGTGATCTCTCCCCGAAACCGTCCCGCAATGGCTCACGGCCGCGGCCAGTTCCGCGGGAGGTACATTGACGGTGAAATCGCTGACCTGCTCCAGCCGGCTGTAGGTGTGGCGCGAGGGCCTGACCAGCACGATGAAGATCGGCCGCGACCAAATCGCGCCCATCATCCCCCAGCCGATCGTCATGACGTTGGGTTTTCCGTCCGCGCCCAGGGTGACCAGCAGCAACCCCTCTTCGCGCATCCGCTGCATCGTCTGAGCAAAGCAATCCGTGTATTGCACGCGTACTTTGGCCATTCGAGTTCCACCTCAATCGTAATTTCAATCTGAGATTTCCGATTCGGCCAGCGCCTCGTGGCCGAAGTCCACTCGCCCGGCGCGCTCAGTGTTTTTGCTCGTGGCGCTCCTCCCGGGGAGCGGACTTGGTTTTCGATGACTCGCGGGGCGCTTTCGCCGCGTGAGAAAAGACCTCCTTATCCTGCATGGGACCGGCAGGCTTTCCTTTCTGCAGGTTCTCGATCTGCTGCGGCTCGAGCGGGCGTCCGGGGTGTGCCGACATGGCCGGCTCGCGCGACAGGAAAGGAACGTTGCGCTCAGGCGGGGGATTCTTGGCAATCACGCGGTTGGGGGTGGCAGGAGGTCCGAAATGGCCCATCCCGGTTGGCACGGGCTTGGTCCCTCCCGTGGGCGGGGCGGTTCGGGTGATGGTAGGCAGCCCGCGCGGCCCTGTCGCGGTTGCGCCGAACTTTTCCGCGCGCACCGGCGGGGCCACCATAGCCCTGCCCCCGAAAACCGCGTGGGCGGCGGGAGTAACCTCCGGATGGGGGACCACCTGCGCCCGGGAGATTTGTTCCGGGGTCAATTGGACAGCGCGTGCGCCCACCAGTAGCCCGCCCCGAAAGACCTCGCTCGATACGGCAGTGGTGGCACCTTCGCGGTTCACGTAACGGATATTAGTAAATGTGGTAATGTTGGTCACGTTGCGAACGTTCGTCACGTTCACCTCGCGCAGATAAGTGGGCCCGTAGTGGTACCAGGGGACAAACGCCTCCCGCGGCCCCAGAGGAAACCAGGCCTGAAGGCCCACGCCGGTCCCCAGGGAGAAGCCCGGTCCGCCTACGAAGGCCACCAGCGCCGGAGCATACACGGGCCCGACGACGACGGGTCCGGGAACCCACACCCACAGGGGTCCAAGATGCGCCCAGCGGCCATAGTGGAAAGGCACAAAACCCCAGGGCTCGGCTTCCACCCACGTCCACCCCCAAGGTTCTACCCAAGCCCAGCGGCCCTGGCGGTAAGGGACCCAGCCGGGGGGAATATTATTCGGATACCACACCGGACCGTACTCCGGGTCGTTGCGCCAGCGGCCGTATTCGTCCAGGTCCTCAGACCCGGGCACCGAGCGGCTCACGTACTCTCCCGAACTGTACTTCTCGATGCGGCGGTCGCGCCCCGCACACCAATTGTCGAACTCGTCCGGCTGGGGCGGCGAAACGAAAGAAACCTGGATGGATTCTGTGCCGGTCAGGTGCACCGCCTGCCCGCTTTGCACCGCCTGCGTCACCCCCCCGCCGGTCACTTCCAGGCTGCCGGCGTTTACCGTGACCTGGGTGGCGCTGCCGTCGGCGGATGTATCCACGCGATAGCTCCCCGCGCGCAGCAGAGTGAGAGCGCCATTCGGCGTGTCGATCTCCACCGAATTGTTGGCGGGCAACTCATAAACAGTGACGCGGATCGATCCTTGTCCCAGCCCGAGCTGCATGAGCTGGTCATTCAGGTTGGCCACGGTCAGGTCCGTGGTTCGAGAGAGGCGCACCGCATAGGGCCCGACTTCGAGTTCAGCCCGGCTCTGCTCGTCAGCGTACAGGCGGTCGCCGGTCGAGACGGTGCGATTTACGGACACCTCACTCCACTCGCTTTCGCCGGCAGGTTGAAAGGAAACCTTCCCCTGCACAAGGCTCAGCCTGGCAACGCGCGCGGGCGGGTCACCCTCGTCGGCGAAAACGGGTTGGGTAGCCAGCCCGGTCAGCAGCAGCAGAACCATGGATACAAACAACGTTCGCCACAAGGTCATTTTCATTTGCGCTCCCTATTCCCAGGTTTAGATTCGCTCTTTCCGGGTTGGCGTTGCCAGACAGGGTGCGGAAAAACCCCTCACACTGTCATCCTGAGGAGGCGAAGCCGACGAAGGACCTCTGTATTTGCTTGAAAATTCAAATGCAGGGGTCCTTCGCTTCGCTCAGGATGACAGCATCGAAGCGTTCTTCCGCAGCCTCCTACGACGTCCCGTTGTCCCACACGGATTGCAGGCGGCCGGACAGGGAACAATGCAGACCTTCCTCGAGGTCCAGCACGATCGCTTCATTCTTGCCTTTCTTGAGCCAGGGGCCGGGAAGGAACAAGCTCCGCTGTGGGCCGATGCGCCAGTAGCGCCCCAGGTTGTGCCCATTCACCCAGACGTATCCTTTGCCCCAACCGCGCATGTCCAGAAACGTGTCGCCGACCGCCTCGAGCTCGAAAGAGCCGCGATGGAAGGCTGGCGCGGGCGTATGCCCCGGAGTGAAGTCCAGCGCGGAGAGGTCCGTAAGCGGCAGCCGGTAGATTTCCCATCCGGTGAGCTCCTTCCCGGCCAGGGTGACGCGTTCCGTGATGCCTTTGCGATCGTCCACCATGTGCGGCCCGAAGTTTATGCGCCCCATATTCTCCACCAGGATGTCGAGCGGCGCGCCGGCGGCAAGTTCCACCTCCAGGCTGGTTGACTTCAGGCGCCGGTCGAGCGCCCCCAGGCGCCTGGACTCCTGCATGACCAGGGCGTAATCGCGCGCTTCGGCAATCACCAAGCGCCCGCGCGCGGCTTGCTCGAGCTTCGTGCGGTAGAGGATGAACCCATAGGCCTGGCCCACGGCTTCCATGGTTTGCGGCCGCTCGGAGCGGACCGGGTCGCGCAGCAGCGGCTTGAGATCGGCAGATTCGGCAAGCTGGAAAGGAGGAATCTCGATCATCGGGAGCGGCGAGGGCAGCGCGGGAAGTTCGGCGCCGGCGGGCAGATGCTTGCGAATGACTTCGCGCAGCGCGTGGAACTTCGCGGTGGGACGGCCCGCTTCATCGAGGGGAGAATCGTAATCGTAACTCGAAATGGTGGGCTGGTAGGCGGTCTCGAAATTTGCCCCGCTCATGAAACCGAAGGAAGTTCCGCCGTGCACCATGTACAGATTCGCGGAAATCCCCCGCGCGAGCATCCACTCGAGCCCGCGGGCGCTGGCCGCCGGCGGCGTCGCGTGATGCCGCTCGCCCCAGTGGTCGAACCAGCCGTCCCAGAACTCCCCGCACATGCGAGGTACGTTCCGACGGGACTTGGCGAAGTTGGCAAACTCGTGAGCGGGGTCGTCGGTGTCGCCAAAGTTGATGACGGCGAGCGCGTCCGGCAACGTTCCCCCCGCGTACATGTCGGCCTCGGAGCCGTTCGAGGTGAAGAGCGTCCCCTCAAATCCCGCGTCGCGAATCATCTGCTCAATGGCCTGCAAATAGACCAGGTCTTTGCCGAACGAACCGTATTCGTTTTCCACTTGCACCATCAGGATGGGGCCGCCGCGAGAGACCTGGAGCGGCGCAAGCTGCCGGCCCACTTCCAGCATGTACCGGCGCGCCGGCGCGAGAAACCGCGGGTCGCGAGTGCGCACCTTGGTGTCCTGCCTCTCCAGCAGCCAGGAAGGAAGCCCGCCAAAGTCCCACTCCGCACAGGAGTAAGGTCCGGGCCGCAGCAACACCCAGAGGCCTTCTGCCTGCGCCGCGCGAATGAAGGCAGCGGCATCCAGATTGTCCTGGAAGTTGAAAGCTCCCGGTTGGGGTTCGTGCATGTTCCAGAACATGTAAGTGCAGAGCGTGTTCAGGCCCAAGGAGCGAATCTTACGAAGCCGGTCGCGCCAGTACTGGCGCGGGATCCGGGCGTAGTGCATTTCCCCGGAAATAATCTGGAAGGGCTTGCTGTCCAACAGAAAGTGCTCGCCCTCCTGCCCGAAGGCGTGTGGGCCCGTGGCCGCGCGTCCTGCGCCTGCGGCGAGCGTCACGCCCTGCTTCAGCAGGCCCCAGACGCCTGCAACGGTTCCCATAAACTCCCGCCGTCCGAACTTGGTTATGAGGCCATTCGGCATGTTGGATATTCCTTTCCAGTGTCGTGTCTCAGAAGTTCGTTGATTAAGTCAGCCCGCGGAGCGGGCGAAAGAACGTAGCCCACGGCGTGAGAAGGTGTGAAGAAATAAACAATCTCACGCAAAGACGCCAAGGCGCAAAGACTCGCGAAGAACAACTGTTTGTTTTCTTTGCGCCTTTGCGTGAAATGTTGCTCATCCAGGGATTGTTTCACAGCTTCGTGAGCCGTGGGTAAATGCGCCCTCCCCAGGGCTTGCGCCCGCGCCAACGGTTGGCTGACCAGGAGCACCAAGCTCCCCATAAGAACACCCAGGCGCACCAGCCTGGGATGGGCTCGCATCTGCATGCTCTGTTTCCTGACCCCGCTTTCGATTTTGGGTGCCAATTCCTGCTTCCCTATGGTAACCCATCGGCATCAATTGAGTCACCGGTCTTCGAGTTCGGGGCCAAAGTCTCGCCGTTCACAAAGCGGCGCTACAACAAGAATCTGATAGCTCTCGCCCATAGGGAGATACAGGCTGCGGAAAAACGCTTCCGTGCTGTCATCCTGAGCGAAGCGAAGGACCCCTGTATTTGAATTTTCAAGCAAATACAGAGGTCCTTCCTTCGTTTGACTCAGGACCGGCTTCGCCTCCTCAGGATGACAGTGTGAGGGGTTTTTCCGCAGCCTGGATAGCCGTGATAAGTGACGAGCCAGATTAAAGGGGTCGCCGAGACGCACTGCCGACTCTTCTCTCCCTCTCACCTGGAACCTGTCTCCTGAAACCTCTTCCCCGTGATAGAATCTCCCGCAGCATGAGTGTCCGCGACCGCGTTCGCAGTCTTTTCCGGTTGTTCCTGTTGTTCACGGTGCTGGTGGCCGTGGCGTTGCTTGCCGCCATCACCACCATCCGGCTGACCATTCACGGGCGTCAGGAGAGCATGCCCAACCTGGTCGGCACCTCCCTCGAAGCGGCGCAGCGTGTTACCTCCGGCTTGGGGTTGGAGCTCAAAGTCGAGGACAAACTCTACAGCCCGCAGTACGCAGCGAGTCAGATCGCCCAGCAAATGCCGCCGCCCGGAACGCGCTTGAAGATCGGGCAGCACGTCCACGTGCTGGTCAGCCTGGGGCCCTCTCCCGTGTCGGTGCCCAACCTGGTGGGTGCAAGCGTGCGCGCCGCCAGAATCACGGCCATTCAGCGCGGACTTACAGTGGGCGATGTGGCAGTGGTCCCCTGGGCGGGCGAGGCGGACCAAGTGGTGGCGCAGGACCCGCCTCCCGCGGCGGCGGAGGTACGCAGCCCGGCGGTCAACCTGCTGGTCTCCGGCGGCGAGGCCCCCCCGGCCTATCTCTGCCCCCGCTTCATCGGCCAGCCCTTAACGGAAGTCCGTCGCGTCGTGGAAAAGAACGGCTTCAAGGTTGACCAAGTAACCCCTGTCGTCACCGACGGGGGCTCGAAAGGGATCATCCTCACGCAGACGCCTCCCGCCGGGAGCAAGATCGGGTCAGACGCGGTTTTCAGCTTCCAGGTCACGCAGTAAGGGAAGTTGGAGGGTTGGAAGTTCAAGGGTTTACGGTCGAAAAGCCCGAACCTTCAATCTCCCCACCACGTCTCGTCAGAATGCACACCAAGCTTGTCGATAACGGTCAATTTGCCCGTATAATCCAGATGCTGCGGCTATTGTGTCGATATTCAATCACTTCGATTGTTGATTTTCGCGGCATGAGAACTGCAACACTTTGGGCCGGGTTGGTCGGGAAGCGGTTGGAAAGTTCCAAAGTGTCCCTATTCGGCGGGAACATGCGCAATTTGCCCCAATCTAGCCCCTCAAAGAGAACCATGGCGAACCTACAGCGCGGCTCGGACTCGAAGCAAGACTCCAGCACGCCGAAGATAGGCAAGCGATTGGGTTCCGGATTCAATCTCCTGCTCGGGTGCATCTTAGTTCTCTCGCCCTGGGTATCCCCGCTCCACGCCGCGGATGACTGTATTGCGTGCCACGGGCCCGGCGCGGGGCTGGTGAATTCGAACGGTAAGGCCATCACGGTACGGGCCGACGCCCTGGCTCACAGCGTTCACAAGGACTTTCGGTGTGTGGACTGCCACGCGGGTGCGGCCAAGTCCGGGCACACGGCCGGGACGGCGGCGGCTTCCTGCCTCACTTGCCACGACGACGTCGCGGCGAAGCTCAATTCGAGCGCCCATGCGGCGCTGGGCGATCCCAAGGACAGTTCATCCTGCATCACTTGCCACGGCACCCATGATGTGGCTAAGCCGGCGGCCCGCGGCGCCGAGTTCTGCGCCACTTGCCACGCCACGGAGGCAAGTCAATACAATGCGAGCATTCACGGCCGCGCGCATGCAAAGATGAACGGTGACGCACCGACCTGCCAGAGTTGCCACGGCCCCGCCCACACGGTGGTCGCGGCTGGCGACGCCAAGTCGCCAGTCAACAAGGCGAACCTTCCGGATACCTGTGGCCACTGCCATTCCGACCCCGCCTTGGCGGCGAAGTACCTGTTCACGGTGGCGCTGCCCGTCGAGGCCTACCGGCAGAGCGTTCACGGCCGCGCCATCCAGCGAGGCAATCTGCATGCGGCGGCGTGTAACGACTGCCACGGGGTTCACGACATTCTTGCCTCCTCCGATCCCCAGTCGAAGATCTGGAAGCAGAACGTGGCCGCCACCTGCGGCAAGTGCCACGGCAATGCCTATGATGTTTATCGGGAAAGCATTCACGGGCAGGCTGTGGCGGCGGGGGTGCTCCAGGCCGCTACCTGCACGGACTGCCACGGCGAGCACCGCATCCTGGCGCCGGGAAATCCCCAGTCGCCGGTTTACCTGGCCAATGTTTCCCAGGTCACCTGCTCCCGCTGCCACGCTAACACCCAGTTGATGGCGCGTTTCAACGTGCCGGTGTCGCGCGTCCCCACTTACGAAGACAGCTACCATGGCCTGGCATCGCGCTCCGGCCAGCAGACCGTCGCCAACTGCGCCAGTTGCCACGGCGTGCACAACATCTTTCCCTCCAGCGATGCGCGCTCGACGGTCAACAAAGCAAACCTGGGGAAGACCTGCGGAAAGTGCCACCCGGACGCCGGACAGCGCTTCACCATTGGCTCGGTGCATACACTTCCCTCCTCCACGGCCGGCGGGCGAGTGCTGGATTTCGTGAAATCCTTTTACCTCCTGGCCATCCCGACGATTCTGGGGTTCATGGTGCTGCACAACCTGCTGGATTGGTGGCGCAAAGCGCGGCGTGCGCTCGCCCAATACCGCGAGGGGCACGGCCAGATGCGTCTGACGCTCAACGAGCGCGCGCAGCACGTGTTGTTGCTCGTGAGTTTCATCGTCCTGGTCATCACCGGCTTCGCACTCAAGTATCCGCATTCGTTCTGGGCCGAGCCCATCGTGAGCTGGGAGAAAAACTTCCCGCTGCGCGGCTGGCTGCACCGCCTGGCCGGAGTGGTGTTGATCGGCGCCTCGATTTACCACCTGATTTACCTGTTCACCAACCGCCACGGCCGCCGCTGGGCGAAGGACATGCTTCCCAAGGTCCGCGACGTGCGCGAGGCCGTGCACACCGTGGGCTATAACCTGGGTTATCGTCCCAACCCCCCGCGCTACGCGCGCTTCAACTACATCGAAAAGGCCGAATACTGGGCGCTCGTGTGGGGCACCCTGGTCATGGCCATCACCGGCATCCTGCTTTGGGCACACGACTGGGTGCTGGCCTACCTGCCTTACCCCATGTCTGTCCTGGACGTGACCACTGCCGTCCACTTCTACGAGGCCATTCTGGCAACCTTCTCCATCCTGATCTGGCACTTCTACGGCGTGGTTTTTGATCCGGAGATTTACCCGCTCAAGTGGACCGTGCTGACCGGCCGCGCGCCGGAGCACGAGGTGAGGGAGGATCCGGCGCCGGAGCTTCAGCCGGAGTCGAAGCCGGCAGGAGTGGAGGCTGCCGGGGAGAAACCACCTTCGGCCGCCGCGCCCCCCAGCGACGCTCCGCCCTCGGCCACTACCCAGTAGAACCCCGGCGGGCGCCGCCTACCGTTCTCTTTCTTCGACCTCGCGCCAAACGCCTTTCTCCTTTATTTTCATCAACATCGCCGCTAACCGATTAGCGACACCGAAAATGTGTCACGTCGTGTTGATTCTAAAGGACATCGCCGGACTCACCTTCATTTTAGCATCTTTTTTATTCTGCCCGCCCACCCGAATTCAAGGTAGTCAACTTGTTTGATTTCAACGACTTGATTTTTGTGGTGGGTCATCATAAAAACCGCTAACTGCCTGTCTTATCATGAACATCGCCGGATTCCTGGTTTTTCTCGCAAATTCCCTGTCCCGGCGCTTGCCGTCGTGTTGCAGCGCCGAACTTTAGTTCAGCATGTGCCGACCCTTCGCCCAGCTCAGAGCAGGCTCTGAAGGTCGGCGCTACTTCGCCCCGATCATCGCGCCAGCGGCGTATTTTCGGCCAAACAGTTTACTCGATTGTCGTCCATTATCGCGAAACCTGCGTATTCTCGGCTAAAAAGCCCGATCAATTATCGGTCATTGTGTCACTCACACCTTTTTTTTCATAGACATAGTCGGGTCGATCTTCATTTTTAACATCTTTATGGATCAGCGCCCCGTTTCGGACCTTGAAAAGCACATTCGTAAGCCGCCACAATTGGCGCAGGCTGGAATCTTCCATCCTTTGCATGAGCGGCGCGTTCAGGAGCTAGGAGTCAGAAGTCGGTGTTCTGCCCACTGCCTACCGTTCTACGCCGTCCCGTTGTATAGGTCCGCGGCTTTTCGCCTTGACCCAGCGGGCGGTTACCTAAGATACAAGTGTACGCACGATTACTATCTTTGTCAAGGACAAAATGGCCTACACACTACAGCCTACAAATCAAGACAAAACCTCACAGGACTTTCCCCATTTTTTCTGTCTGATTTCAGGCAAGTAATAGAACCAGCGGGAGTTGTTTTTTCTAACAAGTGAACGGGGACGAACTCCGTGGTAGAAGGGTTTTTGCGAGAAATCCAAACCACCTGGGAGGCATCCCCGATGCACGATAACAGACTGCGTTCCCGACTGAAAGCCCAGCTCACGAAGTTCTCCTTGCAGCTCACCGAAGGTCTGAGCCGCCCCTTACAGAAGTTCGTCGGTCAGATGTTGTTTGGCGTGCAGGCCAGTCAGGACGTGAAGCTCAGCAACATCGCGCGCAGCCTGAAAGAAGAGATTGATTTGATCAAGACGGAGAACCGTCTGTCGCGCAATCTGGAGGCGACGGAACTGGAAAGCCACCTGAGCGAGCGCTTGGCAGCGCTGGGGAGTCGACGAGTAGAAGCGAACACGGTGCTGTGCCTGGACCTGAGTGACCTGCGCAAGGAATACGCCCAGAAGATGGAATACCTGGCAAAGGTGCGGGACGGCAGCACCGGCGAACTGCATGACGGCTATTGGTTGTGTGACATCACGGCGGCGGAGGTGAAAAGCAGCGAGATCGTGCCGCTGTACCAGAAGCTGTACTCGGCGGAGGCGAAAGAGTTCCGTAGTGAGAACGCGGAGATTCTGGCGGCCGTGGACTTAGTGCGGAGCCATACGAGAGGGCGAGGGATCTGGGTGCTAGATCGAGGCGGAGACCGCCGGGAGGTGTTGGAGCCGCTGCTGGCGCGGCGGGAGCGCTTTGTGATCCGGTCCACCGGTAAACGTTTCGTGATCGATCGACGCCGCCTGCAAGGGAGTGTGGCGGAGGTGGGTGGCCGGTGTCGTCTGCGTTATGCGGCGCGCGTGATCAAGATCGAAGAGGGGAAAGAAAAGGTCTATGAGCTCCGCTACGGTGCCGAACCCCTGCACCTGCCGGGGCGAGAGGAGAAGATGCTCTTGGTGGTGGTGGCCGGTTTCGGGAAAGATCCGCTCCTGCTGTTGACCAACCTGGAGGGAGCGCGGGACTCAGAATCGCTATGGTGGATCGTGCAAATCTATCTGACCCGCTGGAAAATTGAGGAAACTTTTCGCTTCCTCAAACAGAGCTATCACTTGGAAGATATTCGCGTTCTGCGCTATCAACGGCTGAAAAACCTGGTGGTGTTGGTGACGGCCGCGGCTTACTTTGCCGCCACTTTCTTAGGGCAGAAGTTAAAGTTGAGAATCTTGTGCGAAAGGCTCCTGATCATTTCCTTCCGCTTCTTCGGCATTCCGCCTTTCCGCTTCTACGCTCTGGCCGATGGCATCCATAAGGTTCTTTCTCAAACCAGCCCCGAACCATCCGGTCCACCGCCCAAAACTTGGCAATTGGAACTCCTGCTGGCTTGGGAAGGCTAAAAAATGGGGAAAGTCCTGAAAACCTCACGACTCTTTCCTGCCCGTAGGAAAAAATCGCAAATGAGGAGTGTCGATTTGTCCGAAATCGTTCCTGCGCTTGCAAATTCCCCTCCTAGCTCAGGAGGGGGCCAAGGGGTGGTCAAGTTGGCTGTGGTGTCGCGCTAGCCATCGGGATAGGGGGAGCGGTTGCCCGCTCACCCCTCCCACACCACCGCACGTACGGAGCACGTATACGGCGGTTCCATGACTTAAGCCCGGGAGGGCCGGAGGTTCGATACGCGGATCGCCGAGGGAGGCTTCCCCGCTCCCAGGTTCCTTTCGGGCTTCACCCGATCCGCCCCTGGCAAGCTCAGCCGAAGCTGATGGGCTGGCCCATGACCATCCCTGAGAACCGCACACTACTACTCACGATCACGGTTCAGGCCTTCATCCCGACGTGTCGGGACTACTATGCCCTCTGCTGACTTCTGCCTGGAGGTCAGAACACCTTACGATGTCCTCAGTCACGAAACCGTGACACCCGCCAGATCTCCCGAGGTAAGTTCGACCGCCTTCCCTGCAAGGCCGCCGGATTTACGTTTTGCGCCCTGGATGGAAATGGGCTTTGCGAAACGCTGCCCGTTCGCCCAACGCTCACGCCTTCTATCCGGTTTTGTTCATCGGCTCGCACTTTTGCTCCGCGCTTCCTTCAGACCCCGCCTCGCGACGACGCCCTGGCGCTTCGCTAACCCTTCACCTCCATCAGGTTGTGAAGGGGACTTCCACCCCCAAGCTGTCGAACATGCTCGGCACACCGGGTGGCGCAGACATGCCGGGGTATGGCATGTCTGCGATACAGAATCCCTTCCTTCGCTGGAGCAAAGCTGCACTCTCAATCACGTGTATGAGTTGGCTGCCCTTCCCTGATCGCAGACATCGCAAAAAGCGCGATGTCTGCGCCACCCGCCTTCGGCCGCGGTTGGGGATTTTCATCTCCAGGTGACGCGTGCAGGGTTACGGAAACCGCACAGTCAACGACGGCATGTGGATTTCGTCGAGCGTGGTGGTTCCATCCTTCTCTCTGAACGTCACCGGGGCGCTGGCGGCATCCGCAGCGGCGGGGGCGATCTCGACCCACGTAGCCATGCTGAGGTGTTCAATATTCACCTGCTCGCCGGGGAAGAAATACAGCTCACCACGCTGGGCTTCCCGCTCGAGCAACACGACTTGGTAAGCGCCCGGCTTCAGATCGAACTTGCCCACTCGCACTTTGCGATCGAGCTGGATGGGAATCTTGCTGCCCTGTTGGCTCGTGATTTCCTGGTGAACCCTCGCCCACTCCGTATCCATATTCTTCCACTTCTTGCCCGTGGCCTTCTCGAGCTCCGCGAGCAGTGTGGTGTAATCCTTCGGCCCCACGCGGAAGAGAATCTCCTCATCGGCGGTTCCTTCACGCCAGGAGACACTGACCAGGTAATCGTGCGCCTTCATCGGGTAACTCGCCAGCATCAGGAAGCTGGTGAACATCACCACAGCTCCGCAACCCTGCGGCGGGTAACAGCCTGCTGCATATGACATGAACCCTTCGAGGAAGCGCCACTCCGCGCGCGAGGCGGGATGACTGCCCTTCACGTTGGTCGACACCAAGGTGATTGCGTTGACAGGAACCGCAAAGAAATCAGTCTTGCGCGGCGCCAAACACAGATGATCTGCATCGATCGTCACCTGCACGTTGACATTCCTGGGAAAGGGAGCCACGCCCGCGAGATAAACGGCCTGCCACGGTTTACCGCTGACCTTCTCAACTGCCTTCGCTTCCGGGAGCAGGGGCATCGCGATGCAAGCCAGAAGGATAACGCCCCGCATTAGTCTCCGGTGTGATGAGGAATGAAGGAACTTCATGGCAGTCCTCCTGGACTTTGATCCGCGCGAGCGTGGTGTCGCCGGGTGCCAGCCCTCCCACCGAGCGCCGCGTTTGGGGACACACGCTCACTTGCGACTTTCCACTTCCGACTTCTCCAGCACCACCGCGAGACCATGGTCGAAGCTCACGATCCCGAGGGCTCGGAACCCTTCCCTGGCGGCCTTCTCGAGGTCCGCGCTCAAATCGGATAGCCGCGACGCCGCAAGTACGCGGTACTGGCATTGTCCGAGCACTCCTGGAGCCTTTTCCATAACGACCCGGCAACGTGGGGGTTTGGCCGGACGCACCTGCGGTTGGAATGCGCCCAGCAGGCTTTGCGGAAACAGACGAAAACCCGCGGCCGCGTGGGAATTGAGATCCTTTTCCAATTCCGGAAGGTTACTCGCAAAGGCCGTGTATTGGTACTTTGCGGCGTTGGATGCGGAGGGATCGCTTCCATCTTTTTCGAGCACGGCCGCGGTCCACATCTTCGGCGCATAGGGTGCGAAGTCAAGGAGGTGGTAGCCGGCCAGGGCTTCCTGCTGCAGCCGCTTCCGGAGCTTTCCGGCCCGATAGTTACCAAAGGTATGGTAGCGCGACAGGGGGTCGGGATCGGACGCTCGGCTTGTCGAGCCTCCCCCCTCGCCGACGCCGCCCGATGATTTCTCCATCACCACGACAGCGACTGGCACGACGCGCTCGATTCTGTACCCCTGCTGCAGGGCAGCATTGATCTGAGGTCGAATGTAATGGAGCGGGTTCGTTTCAGCCCACAGCGTGGGATTCAAACTGGCCTTCGCGGTCATCCTCAAACCGAAAGGGATCAGCAAGTATTGCGTAGCGGTGGGCAGGACGGCAGGCTTCTCCATCCAGGCAACGTCAAACTGCGGCGGCTGTGTTATGCCCTGCGCCAGGTTGCGTGGAAGCAGCCGGAAACCCTGGGAGGCTGCCGCATTGATCTGTCCCTGAAAGTCGCGCTCCCCCTTGCGGGCCAGCAGCAAGTACTTATAAGGGTTCGACGGCGCCTCCACTTTTTCCATGATCGTCGCCCAGGTTCCACCCGGAGCGGGCGCCGCGCCCACCAGTCGGTAACCGTCGGCGGCGATTTCGTTGATTTTCTCCTGTACCGTGGAGAGATCCACAACTTGCAGTAACCGGTAGCGTGGGCTTCCATCCACCTGCGCTTCTTGCGCAGGCAGAGCCCGCGAGAGCAGGGCGACGGCGATCACAATCCCTAACTCGATTCGGCGTTTCATGCTGAGTGTTCCTTGGACGGGGCGGCTCAGCCGGATTCTTGGGCTCGCACGTCGGGCGGGAGTATACACCACGCAGGCTCGTTTCGAAATATGCCCGCTGGGCTTCCGTCCCGACGGCTACGCGCCAAATCTCATTCCTGTCTTGCATTCCCGCTCTGGCCGTGTAAAATGGCCCCCTCATAGTTGTGGGGTGTTGAGCGGGTTACCTTTCTTGATCATCGTTCGTCCTATTGGGAGGATTTATGCGCGGTACCGGTTTCTCTTGCCGCAGCGCCAGCATCGCCGCGGTGGTCCTGGGCCTCGCCCTCATCTCTTCAGGGTGGAATCCCGCGCCGCTCAGAGCCGCCTCGAAGGTGACGCCGTCACCGGCTCCCGGCCAGTTGAGTCTCGACAAAGTTCCCGAGGATAGCCGCGCCTGCCTGAAGTGTCACATGCAAAAGGGCATCACGGGCAGCGCCATCCGCGACTGGCAACTCAGCAAGCACTTTGAAATGGGCGTGGCTTGCGCGAACTGCCACCTTCCCGCCAAAGAGGCGGCCCCGGGCATTCTTAACGCTTCCACGGCCTGTGAAGACAAGCGCGTGCGGCGCGGGGTTTCGCCCCGCAATTGCGCGCCGTGTCATGCCCAGCAGTTTGAGCAATTCTCCACGGGCAAGCATTCCGTCGCCTGGGGGACTATGGTTTCCATGCCCACCACGGCCATGCAGCCCCACGCCCTCATTGAAGGCATGAAGGGGTGCGGAGGCTGCCATCGCATCGGGCTGGACGAAGGTAAATGCGATTCCTGCCACACGCGTCACCGCTTCACCGCCACAGAAGCTCGGCGCCCCGAAGCCTGCATGACCTGTCACATGGGCTTTGACCATCCGCAATGGGAAATGTACTCCACCTCCAAGCACGGTTCGATCTATGCCATTGAAGGCTCCCACTGGGATTGGAGCCTGGACCTGGCCGACTGGTTCAAGGATCCGAACCACGCCTCGCCGAACCGGCCGCGGGCGCCCGTCTGCTCCACCTGCCACATGCCCAATGGCGATCATAGCGTGCGCACCGCCTGGGGATTCCTCGCCCTGCGCCTGCCGGAGAAGGATCCCGAGTGGCTGCAGTACCGGCAGAAGATCCTGATCGGACTGGGCGTGCTCACGCCCGACGGCAAGCCCACGCCCCGCCTCGATCTTGTCAAGGTTGGTAAACTCGCGCGCCTCAGCGCCGAGGAGTGGCAGGCGGAACGCGATCGCATGATCAGCGTGTGCACGCAGTGCCACGGCCGCGCTTTCGCCCAGCAGAACCTGGAGGCTGCGGACTCCATCATCAAAGAGTCCGACAAGCTCGTCGCCGAGGCCATCGATATCGTCGAGGGCCTCTACAACGACGGCATCCTGGAACGGCCCAAGGACCGCCCGCCCGTGCCCGACTTGCTGCGCTTCTATGAGGTGAAGTATCCCATCGAGCAGAAGCTCTACACCATGTTCCTCGAACACCGCATGCGCAGCTTCCAGGGCGCCTTCCACATGAATCCCGACTACCAGCATTGGTACGGTTGGGCGGAGATGAAACGGGACCTGGCGGAAATCCGCGACGAAGCCACCCAGCTTCGCGCTGCGCACGGGAAGCCCGCGGGCGGGGGCTAGTGACGGCCTGAAATCCCATGACCTGGAAGCTGTGAGAGAGTGGCTGCCTTCGCCACAGAGGCGCCGAGGCGAGCGTTGATTTGAATTTCTTGCCCTCGCCCCCTTGGGGGAGAGGGTGGACCGCAACCGGCGCCTTTTCCAGCCGGTGCGGGACGGGTGAGGGGGTCCCCCAGGAGCAAATTGAATAGCCGAAACCCCTTAAGTGAAAAGTATTGGTCTCAGGGGACTATTTCCCAGCGTCATTGGACGTTGCCAGATACAGAACTGCCTCACCGTTGAACGGCGGAGTGAAGGAACGGTTGCCAGCGACAGCCGTGAATGTCCCTGCGGAGACCATCGTATGGTTGACCGGGTTGAACCATTCGTAATGGTAAACCCCTGCTTGAAGGTTCACGGTAAAAGCGCCTGTGCCGGGCTGGTACACCAGATATTCGGCGCCGGGATTCGCCAGGCAGAAGGTTGTAGATGACAGAGCGTTCTGGGGAGTCATGGCTGCCAGATTCATTCTGTCCGCATACACGTGTGCGTCTCCCATGGCGTCGCGCAGGGTGTCCCAATAGGGATCAGGTTTATTCCCGGAAGGATGGTTGCGGGTTGTCACATACCAAGGCGTTGGATCAAGGTAGGGATCCATGAAAAGCGTCTGGCTGCCGCGGGTCAGATTCTCCCACGCCCAGGCACGCTGGGCAGGCAGCCCCGCCTTCTGCAGGGAAATATAGTAGAAGGAATGATCCGTGTCATTGATGATCACCTTGGCGCCGTCGGCAGCAGGCGGATCGGTCTGATAGCCGTCAGTATCATTGGGCGATATCCAATCAGCCCCGCTGCTGAAGAGTGCAGCATTGGATCCGTTGGGCCACTGAACGGTCATTCCCACCGGGTGCTGTTTGGGCTTGCCTGCCTCATAGGCCTTGATGAAGTTAATCAGGTGAACCTGCCAGGCCGTGTTCTGGGGACTGCCCTCGTCCTCATTCGTGATTTCATACAGCACATTGTCAAGATCATTCAGCCCGTCAATAACTTTCCGGATATAGGCTTCCTGTAGCGTGGTTACTGCAGGGAGGGAGAGTGAGTGAGTGGCAAGACCCGCGCCCGTGCCATTGGGGTCCCCGTCAATTCCATTGATGTTGTTATGGGCATTGAAGGGATGTCCCTTCCACGGATCATCATGACCTTTGCTATTAAGACTGAAACCCTGGAAAAGCATGATGGATACATACATCCCGCTGTCCCGTGCCGCGATGACCCGCTCACGCACCCTGTCAAAGTACGCCTGATTGAAGAGGTCCAGGTCAAACTTGGGGCGGCCATCCAAGGCGGCGCCTGGGCCGGGACGTTGATAGGGCAAGGGCGAATACTGGTACTTGATCGCGCCCGAAGAATCCATCTCCGCTGCAGACTCCCACGTCCATAGCCGGAAGAAGTTATGATGGTGGGATTTCAGAAATGCCAGAAATGAGCCATAGTCAACCACCGGATTGGGACTCGACGGTGGATGGGTGATTTCCACCAGATTATTCCACGTATGAGAACCAGTTAAATAGATGGCTTTCCCGCTGCCATCGGTGAAGTAACGGGGGTTCGTAGCGAGCACGCGCAGGGGACCGGTGGCCGGCGCTGACGCGCCGATGGAGGCGAGTGCGGCGAGAGCGAGAATCGGTCCTACAGAAGAAGTCATGGCTGATCCCTCTTGGTCAATCCTTGCTGTGCGTCGTCAGTACATTCGAGACTTATCCCGGAATTTAGGTTTCTATTCCCCGGCCCACAGCTAACATACCCCTGCCCGCCTCCGCAGGCAATGCTCCAGCCCGGTTTTCGGTGCAGGACATCTCCCGCGACGGCAGGGGGGCCGGTGCGGAGTTTCTGGTGTTCTGCGGTTCGCCTGCCCCGCTGCCGATGGTATTCCAAGTGCGGCGCCGATTCTCGCACGCTTTCCCATCCTTTCCATTACCGTCCGGGCTGTGTAGAATGGCCCAGTTGCGCCGGCGTGCAGTGACACCCTATGTCGAGAGGCTTGATCGTCGTTCCGCTCTTTATCCTCATCGCTCTCTCGATTCTTTTTTTCAGCCACTATTTTGTCTACTACTCCCTCGTACATTTCTTCGGCATCTCCTTGCCGTTGCGTCGGACGGCACTGGCGGTTGTCCTGTTTCTCCTGCCGCTGAGCTTCATCGCCTCGTCCCTCCTTGCGCACTGGACTGACAACTTCCTCTCCCGCGCATTCTATTTCTGCTCCTCGCTCTGGCTGGGCGTCGGGCTGACACTCATCACGGCCTTGGCGCTCGCCTGGGCCGCCTGGGGAGCGACCAAGCTTTTCACCGACAGTCCGAGTGCAGGGTGGTTCGGGATCGTCGCCGTTGCGGTCACGTGCCTCTATTCCGCCTACGGCATATGGAACGCCTATCATCCCCGCACGGAGCACATTACGGTCAGAATCAAGAACCTCCCGCCCGCTTGGCGAGGCAAGAAGGTGGTGCAACTTTCCGACGTGCATCTGGGGCGCATCCTGGGCGCGCGCTTCCTGGCGAGCATCGTGGCGGAGGTCACGGCCGAGGCCCCCGCTATGGTGGTCATCACCGGCGACCTGTTTGACGGCGCCGACGGGCATCTCGAGGAGTTGGTCGCACCCCTTAACGGCCTGCGGGCGCCGCAGGGGATCTATTTCGTGACCGGCAACCATGAAACCTACTTGGGGGTGGAACGCGCTTATGCTGCGCTCCGGACGACCCCCGTCAGGATTCTGAACGACGAGAAGGTGATGCTCGACGGCCTGCAGGTGATCGGAATCAGCTACCCCGAGCGCGGCCATTCCAAAGACTTCGCGTCGTTGATCGCGAAACTCCCCGGCTTCGATCCTGCCCTGCCATCGATCCTACTTTCCCATAGCCCCACCCATATCGCGCAGGCGAAGGGGGCGGGCATCAGCCTGCAGCTTTCCGGGCACGCCCATCACGGTCAGATCTTCCCCATCCAGTTCATCTCGCGGCTGATCTATGGAAGGTATTACTACGGATTGCATGTGGAAGGTGATTACACCCTCTATGCCTCGAGCGGCGCCGGCACCTGGGGCCCGACCATGCGCACCGGCAACCATCCCGAAATCGTCGTGATCCACCTGGATTAATCGGCCCTTATGCCGCTGTCCACTCTTGGCAGAGGTCATTCCCGCGAAAGCGGGAATCCATTCTGTCGGCGGCGCAAGTTTAATGGCTGGCGGAGTAGATTCCCGCTTTCGCGGGAATGACTGCACCTGGGAACGCCCGGGTCTCGAAAATGACACAAGTACCGGCGCTCGGGTAGTGGCGTCATTTGGTTTTCGAGTGGCATCGGAATTGCTAAGAGCCGCGCCAAGTGTCATTATAAGCCAATCCAGCCGGTGACCGGAGGAGAAATGTCATACGAAACCGCAAAGCAGGTTCTCCGTAAAGACCTCGACGTAATTCTGCAAAACCCCAGCAAAACTCCGCAGGACTACCTCATTTACAATCTTGGGGCGGCTTTGTTTGATCTGATTGAGGCTCTTGAGTATGATCTCGCCGATATAAAGTCAAGGATCGACCAACTTGGGGAAGTCCCGCAGCATCCGCAATAGGGAAAGCGTGCTCGGAACCGATGGGGGCTTTAATGATCGCCTCACACAAAGCATCCACGTCCACCCATAATTGAACTCTGGCCATTTCTCACCTCGCTCGTTAAAGGTGGCCAACTAAGAACGGATTTGTGGTATTATGTTGGCCAGAGTTGGCCGACGTTACTAGGGTTGGTGAAAGGCTGAGACTGCCAGGTCAAAGCCTTCAAAGCGCTCGGAAGGCGCACACCACTTATACCATGAGGTGTGCGAAAATGCCAGAACAAAAATCAACCACGGCAAAAGACAAGCCTCGCTCAATTCCGCAACGTTTTGAGGAGAGCCAAGTTGGAAGATGGATGACAAAGCGGCTTGGCCCAAGAGATGAGGTTATGGCTAACGTCAAGCGAGCGGTAGACCAGGAAAACATACGACCGCTCGTGAGATCTGTTAGGGATTACGTGCGCAAGAAGAGAACGAGAGCGCAGGGTCGGTAAACGATTTACTCGTAGCGCCGCAGGACTGCTCCAGATATCAGCCTCGCCGCTACCATCAATCCGAACGATTGGAGAACGACCCAGAAAAGGGGCCATGCCCTGTGAAGAGCACATCCAATCAAGGCCATTGGGAACACTCCAACACCAAACAGGAGCAGGCCGATGATCAGCCAAAAGACTCCCAGGAATCCCAGAGTCAGAATAAACGACAAGAGCCAACAGGCAAGGCCAAAGACGTAGGAACCAAAGAAGAGGCATGTTGCTCCGAGGCGGCGACTCCGCTTGAAAATCAGCATCGGCAAGAAAATGAAAAGACTAAGCAACAGAGTTATTGCGCGGGCCTTCTGCACCCAGGGCAGAGCGTGTGCGGAGAACCACGTGAGGCCAACGATGAGTGCCGCCGCCAAAACGAGGATGGCAACTCCCGAGGCGGCCGCCAGGATTATCCATGCGAGCCTAATCGACGCCCTCTTGAGCATCGACTTCTGCGGAGTTTGGCTTGGAATGCTAGTAGCCATTGGGTGCGTGGCCAAATCCGCTGTCATTTTAGCCAAATCATTGGTAACGCGTTCTGTCGTCAACTCGTGTGTCGAGAACTTCTCGTCTTGGTCGTCCATGCGTCACCTGAGGGGGAGTCGGGGTTGACTTTAGAAGTCTTAAGAAAAGGAAGAGACCGCTAGTCGCCAAGAGAATTGTCGTCCATTCGGCGAGGAGAAGGCTCCAGTCCAACTCTACGCTGACATCTCTTGGGTCTCGGCCAGTTGTGGGTTCTTCTTCATCGGTGCCGGTATTAACCACGCGGATCACTGGAGGAGAGAATAGAGGAGAGTATCCGGCTGACTTCTTGATGGTCCAGCCGGGACGAGGGGTTGCGACGAAATTCCAATGCGGGAATAGTCCAGCTACGATGACAAGAATGGTGCCGACGGCAAGAACAATCCT
This sequence comes from uncultured Acidobacteriota bacterium, assembly GCA_963722555.1. GTDB lineage: Bacteria > Acidobacteriota > Terriglobia > UBA7540 > UBA7540 > Bog-366. Next base: position 788,191 of record CAVRNQ010000007.1, on the reverse strand, counting down.
TTGTTTCACGGAGTTCTGCCTCGCGGGAGAAGTTTAGTCTTGAATTGTTTGGAGGGAAAGAGTAAAAATAGGCTTTTGACGGGTTCCCTTGTTACCTTTTGAGTCAGCAAGGGGCGCGCCCAGCTAAGATGTGTTGCTGGGCGCATTTTTGTTTTAGGGGGTTACCGGACTATGCCACAAGAACCAATTTGCGAAGGTAGCTACATCATGACTGAGAGAGATCAGGACGCCATCATAGGGAAAGCGGTAAGAGAACACCATGCCGCTGAACAGAAACTTGAGCGACTGATCGAAGATGCCAAACACATGGCCTTTACGCTTGAGAGGTTAGTGCGGGCGTTGCGCGAACACTCTCCCGAAGAGATATCGAAGCACGTGAGCACGGTCCTGCTGATGTTCGAAACTGAGAAAGTAAACTGGTCAAGATTTACCCCTGATTCGCTCAAAGGTTTCAGTGTTGCCCTTAAAAACTCCGTTTCTGAAGTGGTTAATACACGCGAAAAAAAGTGGAAACTCGGGGCTTAGACATCCGTCGCTCCCGCACGCGCAGACAACAGTTCTTGCAGATCCCAAACATGATCGGTGAGGCTGGCCTGCATTGCGGGTGTACACCGCAACGTCTGGTGAATCCTCACAAAGTTATAATGCGCGAAGTGTAGCGCAACCTGGGCGCACAAATTCGACAATTTCTTGCTGAAAGCGTTCGTCAACCTAGTGAATCGGCGCGCTTGCATTCTCAGAGTCAGGTTTTGACGTTCGATATAGGATGTCGAGATATGCGCCCAGTCCGGCTTGCCGGTAATGCGAGTGGGAATGGCTGCAATCACTCTCGGTGGGCCGTACCACTCTGGTGCGGAAGCTTCGCGCTTCTCTGTCCCGTAGAGCTTCACAAGCATGGCGTAGTCGATGTCAGCGCCGAAGTTATCCTCTACGGCGTTCAAGTATGGTCGGAAGCCATCCGTCGTAAGCTGGACCCTGTAAACCAGCCGGCCCTTCAGGTCTTCCATGAGGTAGAAAGCGGTCGTCGCGTCCCGCTTGCCGATTAGATGCGAGATTACCAACTTGGTGTCTGCGTCCATGCCGATGAATACGTACTGGTCGCCGCGCTCTGGCGGGTCATCGTCGGTGATGCGGGCTTCTTTCTTGAAGATATAGGTCCAGATTTCGTCAACCTGGACGCGGCGCGCGGGCACACGTCGGATTTTTCTGTCTAGCAACTCAGCGCACCGTTGGCCGATTTTCAGCAGTGTCCGTGTAACCGTGTTGCGCTCCACTCCGACCATTCGGGCCGTGGCCCTCATCGAGCAACCCTCGATCAAACTATTGATGATGTGGACTTGCTTTTCCAAGGGAAGGATATTCATTACGGCTTGCCTTTCTGCGGAAGCAAGCCGATAATGCGATTGAGAGTCGGCATTGCGGCTACCCCCGCGATTGCTGATTTAGCCCCGTTCTCAGTTAGCGCTGAGGGCGGGGCTTTTGCTTTCAGGAACACCTTACAGCAACCGCTTGCTGTTTGTCAAGAAGAAAATCTTGCACCTATGCTGCACCTACACAGTAAATCTATTTTTCCTTAGGGGGTCTTCCACCGGCGCGGGTCTTGCGCATAGCGGAGATTTTACGGAAATAATCAGGTCCGCGCTTCGCGGTAGCTTGGCCACCACGGCGACCAAGGGAAACGGCAGCAGGGTTCTTTTTCATTCTCTTATTGTAACAGCATGCGCTTGTTGATGCAATGTCCTTAGAACTTAAATGGAGACTTCTCGTATTCGTACTGATCTCGCAGTTCTTTCACATTCCGCACGAATTCAGCTAGCCGCTCATCGAATTTTGTCTGCGTCTCTTTAATTGCTTCAGCGGTGGATAGGAAAGGGTCCGGCACGTCAGGAACCGCCAAGAGGAGTGGGCGGAGAATTGAGTCGAAGCGATCAAAGTGCTCTTGGAGGACATCCATTTCGATGCCCAAAGATACTTGTAGTTTACCTGACGAGTTGAGCGTAACTACATCGCTTCGGCCTCCGACGCCAGCAACATATTTGTTGGCAACGCGAAGGATGTATGCCGCTAAGAAGAGGCCTTGCTTTACGGATATACTTGGCTCGTAGAGTAGGTCCGCTAGGTAAACGCCCAATAGCTTGCCTACGCCCGACATTTCAAACTTAAAGGTTCTGCTGAATGCTGTATCGGCTGACTTCATCAGCGCAAGGCTGGAATCGGGGCTTCGAACCGCTGCGAATAGATCAAACCCTGGCTTTGGCTTGTTTGGATATAGAGCAATGTTGGTATCGTAAATTTCGAGGATGGTTTCTTGAATCTTGTCCAGTATCTCATCAGACGTATTGCCCGCCGTTGGCAGCCTGCGAGTGACGTTCTCAAACGCCATCCGAAGGTATTCCCAATCTCCGGCACCGGTAAGGGCGACAGCAACACCCTGGTTCTCGTAAGTCCGAACCTTGGTAGACCCTTGGTGCTTTAGCGATTCTGGGTAAGTAAGTTCCGTATCTGCAAAGAGAACTATACCGTCCATGCACCAGAATCCAGCCGCCATCGTCACTGGTTTTCTCCGAAAGGGGTCTCTTATGGGGGGGCCAGAATATGCGGGTCTTTCCTGAAAGTCAATCCTGGGGCGCTCATTCAAGACGGCGCGTGATTTGCAAGCTAAAAGGGGACGCGATAATAAGAGGGGGCTACTCACTGAGCGCCCCCTTCGGGAAAGAATTCCAAATGACGCCACTACCGGCGCTCGCGTCCCCTTGCTCTGTTAACCGAATGGGTGTATAGAGAACGGCAGCTTGCACCCTGGTAAAGAGCGTGTGCCTATATGCGCTTTCGCACTTGTCGGGAATGGGACGGGTCGATCTGCGCACGCTGGAGGGAGGAAAACCCATGAAGAAACTGTTGAGTGTTCTGGCCTGCGTCTTGCTGGCTCAGGGCCTCGCTGCCGCTCAGGAAAAATCTGAGAAAGCTGCGAGTGCGGCCCTGAAAGTAGAGAAGATCGTTGTCGCAACCTCGGTGGCCAACCACGAGCCGGTTGGTGAAAACACGGCCTTCGAGGCTTCGGCCGGCACCCTGTATTGCTGGACCAAAATCACGGCCTCGACCACGCCGGCCACGATCAAACATGCGTGGTACCTCGGCGACAAGAAAGTCTTTGAGCAATCCCTGGACCTCAAGTTCGCTTCCACGCGTACTTGGAGCTCGAAAGCGGTCAAGGCGGGGAGCTGGAAAGTTGACGTCACCGATGAGGCGGGCGCCGAGCTGTCTTCTGTGAGCTTCACGGTGAAATAGCTCGTGGCGCGAGTACTCGTCTGCCCTCCCTAACGTCAGGTAGCGTCGCGGCTGTCACACCCGCCGCGCGCTCATCGATGCGTGCCTTACGCACGTGAAGGCTCGCTGGGTTGTCAGTAGGGGGCAAACGCCGCGCGGTCCTAACGGGGGAATGCTTCCCGAGTGGGTTACTCGCGATCTCCCGATTCTCCCTGAGGGGGTTTCTATGGCTTCTTACACACGTCGTGATTTCATTCGCCGGGGCATGGAGGGCGCCGCTGGCCTGGGTCTGCTGGGTCCGGGGAAGTGTGCGGCAGGTGGTGCGTCCGGGCGGCCCGCGCTTCCCCCTCCTGCGCTGGGGCCACAAACGGTCGCGGCCCATCCCACCGAAATCGTTGTCACCGCCACCCCGGTGCGAGAGCGTTTCGGTGGTGTGGGGTTTCACGCTGAGATGTTCCTGGATGTGAGCACACAGGACTTCTTCGAGCAGGTTCTGGCCAAGCGCTGGCGCGAGCTGAATCCGCGCTTCGCCCGGCTTTTCCACCACTGGCAGCAGGACAAGCCCGGCGTCCGCGATGCGAAAGTGCTGGAAGCAATGGCGCGGCAGTTGGTGTTCATGAAAGAAGCCGCCGGAACGGAAATCTACATCACCACCGCCGACCTGAAAGAGGCCACCAGCGACGAAGACCGTCGCGCCTACGCCGGCGCCGTGGTGGACGATCTCGAATATCTCGTCAACCGGGGCGCCACCAACCTGAAGTATTACTGCTGCACCAACGAACTCTCCCTGCACGAATGGGCCGATATGCACAATGACCTGCCCAAATACCAGAGCTATCAGCAGAGCATTTTCGCCGAAATCAAGCGGCGCGGCATGGGAATCAAGCTCCTGGCCACGGATGCCTCGCCCGTCGAGTACTGGCCCACGCTCGAATGGGCCGCCGCACACATGGACGACATTACAGGAATCTACGGCGGACATCATTACATCAACGAGCATGAGCCCGACAACCTGGATTTCTACTCCTGGTTTAAGGAGCGGTGCGGGTGGGCGGTGAATCTTGCCCGTGCCAAAGGAAAGAATTTCATACTCGGTGAATTTGGACCTGCGCAATACTTTGATTTGAAATATGGTGTGCGCTGGGATGCTTGCCGGTATTTCGACACTCCCCTGGAGCCCCTGGCCGGCTTGCAGCTAGCGGAAGCGGCTCTCGCAGCCATTAATGCCGGCGTTTACGCGTTGAGCTATTGGACCTTTACCGATTACCCGGATGAAAAGGGCGCGACGTACATCAACCAATGGGGCGTCTTCAAGTGGCTGACCAACGGCGCTGCCCCGCGCGCCCCTTACTATTCCTATGGTCTCCTCACCAAGTTCTTCCGCGGCCCCGCCACGGTCTATCAAGTCAAAGCGGTGGAGGAGAAGCTGCGCGTAGCGGCCGTCCAGCACGACGAAGACAAGACGTGGTCGATCGCGGTCATCAACCGCGAAATACGCGAGGCGCCGGTCAAGCTCATGCTTCCGGGCGCGAGTCAGCCAGCGGTTTTCCGCAAATACGTGTATGACCCGAAACACGTTCCCGTGACCGTGGATGGCGACCTGCAAGAGCCTGCGGCCAAGATCCCACTGCAAGATGGCGTGCTGGCGGACGCGGTCGAGGCCGGCTGCCTGGCCGTTTACACCACCGCCTATGACGATACTCCCCCGGCAGCCGTGCGCGGCTTGGAAGCGACGCGCCTGCGCGATACCCGCATTCCCGGCGGAGCCGTTGATGCCACGCGCCTGCGCTGGACTCCCAATACCGAGCCGGACTTGTGCTACTACCGCGTTTACCACCACGGTGTCCGGATCGGCTCGACCGCGGCGAGTGAATTCATCGACTCCGGGCCCGGCAATGGCCGCCCAGGTGGCTACTCGGTGGTGGCGGTGGACCGGTCGGGAAACGCCAGTTCCTCCTAACGCCCAGTTTACGTGGCTAGCGGAGTCCGTACCTGGTGACCCATCGGTGCGCACGTAGCGCCTCTAGATACTCTTCCCTATTCCTACCCTCTTCTCTGGCTTTTTCGCTTCCGCAATCCGCCCCTTGCCGGTAAACTCTTCCTCATGCGGCCCACGGAATTCATCGCGCTGTTGCGGAAAGGCGAGGCGGGCGCGGCGTATTTCCTGCGCGGCCCCGATCGCTTCCTACAGGAGGAGTGCCGCAAGGCCGTGGTGAACTCCATCCCCGCGGACTCGCGACAATGGTGCCTGGCGGAAGCTGAATTCGAGAATGGCAAGCTCCAGCGCGAGCTCGAAGGCGCCGAGCAGATGCCCATGCTGGGCGGCCACAACTTTCTGCTCATCTCCGACCCGGAAGACTTCAAGCAAGCCGGCGATGAGGACACGGAAGCGTTGCGCGCTTATCTGGAGCGCCCCTCGCCGTTCTCCACAGTGGTATTCCTCGCGGCGGAGCCCGACCGCCGCCGACGCTTCATCCAGTTGCTCGAAAAGAAGGCGCAGCTCGTCGAGTTGCGTTCCCCGGACTGCCAGGAAGCCGCGCGTTGGGCGCAACACTTTCTTCAGCATGCGGGCGTGGAGATCGAGCGCGACCTCGCGGAGGAAATCGCGGGGAAGTTTGAGATCAGCTCGGACTCGCGTTCGGGCGGCGGACCCTCCGCCGTCAACTTGCTTTGGATGCATACGGAGCTGGAGAAGCTCCTGACGGCGCGGCCCGGCCTTAAGCGCCTGGCGCCCGCGGATCTGGAGTCGATCGTCGCCTTCCGCGAGGAGCGCGAGATTGGCAAATTGTTGCGCGCCATCGGCGAGCGCAAGTGCGGCGAAGCGCTCTCGACGCTGCGCGAGTTGCTGGCCAGCAAAGTCGCCGAAACCCTCATCCTCTGGTGCATCGGCGACCTGTTCCGCCAGACGCTGCGCGGAGTGGCCAGCCAGGCCTACCGCGGCGGCTGGTCGCGGGGCGCGAATGCCTACTCAACCTCTGAAATTGCGCTCTTTGCGCAGAAGAATTATCCCCGCGAGGAAGTGCTGCAAGCCATGCGTGCGGTGCGCCGCGCCGATCTGGGAATCAAGTCTTCCTGGAAGGATTCCAAAATCCTGCTGGAGTTTCTGGTGTGGCAAATCGTGGTGGGCAAATCGCCCTCGGGCGAAGCCGCCCTCGGCGATGAAGTCCCCGTGCCTGCGGCGGAAAGCTGATCGCCCGCCCACTGCACCGAAGCTAGCCCCAGCTAGCAGCCGAGGCAGCCGCTGAAAGCTGAACGCTGCTTGTCACGCCAGCGAGTTGAAGGCGACCGTCAGCCGCGACTTGTGGCGGGCAGCGGTGTTGGGATGCAGGATGCCTTTGTGAACGGCCTGGTCGATGATCGTCACCGTGGGCTTCAACAACGCCTGCGCCGCGGCTTTGTCCTTGGCCTTGAGCGCCGCTCGGAACTTGCGGATCTGGTGACGCAGCCGCGTGGTATGCGCAGTGTTCTGTTCGGTGCGCTTGGAGGTTTGCTTGATGCGCTTCAGTGCGGATTTATGACTTGCCACGGAAACTCCTTTTGAGCAGAATGCAATCCTTCAATGTAGCAGATAGGCTTTAGAACCGTCAACGGTGAACGCGCATGCCTGAGCCTTCCACCGCCCCGGAACTTCCCGTCCTCCTGGATGCTGCCAGGATCGCCGCACGCGTCCGCGAACTCGCCGCGGAGATCTCACGCGACTACCAGGGCCGGAGTCCCCATCTGGTTGGCGTCCTCAAAGGCTCCTGGGTTTTTATGGCGGACCTCATCCGGAATCTTTCCATCCCATGCAAGGTGGATTTTCTAGGCATCGCGAGCTACGGCGCCGGCGCCATCTCTTCCGGTGAAGTAAAGATCACCAAGGACCTTGACCTCAGCATCGAAGGCCGCGACGTCCTGATCATCGAAGACATCCTCGACACCGGCCGCACCTTTCACTACTTGCAGGAACTGCTTGCGGCGCACGCCCCGCGTAGCCTAAAGCTGGTCACGCTGCTTGACAAGCGCTCGCGCCGCGTAGTTCCCGTCCGGGCCGATTACGTGGGCTTTGAAATCCCCGACGTGTTCGTGGTGGGCTACGGCCTGGATTTCGATCAGAAGTTTCGTCACCTCCCCGACGTGCGCTATATTCCGAAATTGCCTTCGCAATGATTCTGGTCCTTGTAGCGCCGGCCCTCCAAAACGCCCTTGCGAGTTTCTGCGTGGAGCAAGCTATAATGACCAAGCGAGCCTGCCATACCCATGGAAGAATTCTCCACGCCACTCATGCGGCAGTACAGCGCCATTAAGGAGCGCCATCCGAACGCACTTCTCCTGTTTCGCCTGGGCGATTTCTACGAACTCTTCTTCGAAGACGCCGTGGTCGCCGCGAAGGAACTCCAGATCACGCTGACTTCCCGCAACAAGGAGAAGGGCGTCCCGGTGCCCATGTGCGGCGTCCCGTACCACGCCGCGGAGGGTTATGTCGCCAAGCTCATCCGGCGCGGCTTCCGCGTAGCCATCTGTGACCAGATGGAAGACCCGCGGGTGGCCAAGAAGCTCGTGAAACGCGAAGTGACGCGCGTGGTGACGCCGGGCACGGCGATTGATTCGCAAGTCCTCGAGCCGCGTGCGAACAACTACCTGGCGGCCATCGTGCGGCGCAATGGAGCGGCGGGCCTGGGGCTGCTGGACCTCTCGACCGGCGACTTTCGCGCCACGGAGTTTTTGGGCGAGGAATCTCTCACGCGCCTGCAGGACGAGCTCGACCGCATGCAGCCGAGCGAGTTGCTGCTCGTTTCGGGCGCCTCGAGCCCGCTGGACGGCCGCACGGGTTTCGGCTCGACCGTTACCGAAACGCCGCTCGATGAATGGGTGTTCAGTGAAGAGTACGGGGCGCGCCTGCTGCGCGACCATTTCCGTGTGGCCACCCTGGCCGGCTACGGTCTGGAGGGTCATCCGCTCGCCGTGGCTGCCGCCGGAGCCATCCTCCACTACGTGCGCGAAACGCAACGCGGCTCGCTTACGCATCTCGACGGTATTCGCTTCTATCAGGAGCAGGACTCGTTGCTTCTTGATCCCGCCACGCTGCGCAACCTGGAACTGGTGGACCCGACGTTCGGTGAGTCCCGGGCCTCGACGCTGCTCGGCGTACTGGACGATTGCGCCACTTCGCTCGGTGCGCGCAAGCTCAAGGCCTGGATGCTGCGCCCCTCTCTCGAGCGCGCGGAGCTCGAGGCGCGTCTCGATGCCGTCGAAGAACTGGTGAAGAACACCATCGCCCGCGAAGAGCTGCGCCGCGTGCTGGCCACGGTACAGGACCTCGAGCGCCTGCTCAGCAAGGTCACACTGGAAACGGCTAACGCCCGAGACTTGCTGGCGCTCAAGCAATCTCTGCGCCCGCTGCCGATCTTGCGGACCTATCTCACCCATTTTCAAGCGACCCGCCTGGGCGAGCTGCAGGCGCGACTCGACGAACTCGCCGACATTCACGAGTTGCTGGAGAGATCGATCCATCCCGAGCCGCCGGTGGCCCTGAACGAAGGTGGCCTGCTTCGCCCCGGCTACCATGCCGAGATCGACGAGCTGCGCGACCTCGGCCAGAACAGCAAGCGCCTGCTCGCCCAGATCGAGCTGCGCGAGCGCGAGCGCTCCGGCATTGCCTCACTCAAGGTGCGCTTCAACAACATCTTTGGCTACTATATCGAAATCTCCAAAGCGAACCTGCATCTGGCGCCGGCCGATTACGAGCGCAAACAGACGCTGGTCAATGCCGAGCGCTTCTCCACCCCGGAGTTGAAGGAACTGGAAGCCAAAATCCTCGAGGCCGAGGAGCGCAGCCACGCGCTCGAACGCGACCTTTTCGTCGGCATCCGCCGCCAGGTGGGGAACGAAGCCGCGCGCCTTCGCCAGACTGCCGCGGTGCTGGCCGAAGTTGACGTGCTCGCCTGCTTCGCGCACCTTGCCGCCGAACGCGACTATCGTCGTCCCGAATTCTCCGACGACGGTGAATTGCTCATCCAGCAGGGACGCCACCCGGTCATCCAGCGCATCGTGGAAGAAGGCCAATCCGGCAGGTTCATTCCCAACGACCTCTACATGAATGGCAGCGCAGACCTGCTGTTGATCGTGACCGGCCCCAACATGGGCGGGAAATCGACCTACTTGCGCCAAGCCGCGCAGATTGCGTTGATGGCGCAGATGGGCAGCTTTGTACCCGCCACCCGCGCCAAGCTTCCCATCTTCGACCGCATTTTCACGCGCATTGGCGCCTCAGACAACCTGGCTCGCGGCCGCTCGACTTTCATGGTGGAGATGACGGAGGCAGCGACCATTCTGAATACCGCCACGCCGCGCAGCCTGGTGCTGCTCGACGAAGTCGGCCGCGGCACAGCCACCTTTGATGGTCTGGCTATTGCCTGGGCAGTGGTTGAGTATTTGCTGACACACACGCGCGCCAAGACTCTCTTCGCGACGCACTACCATGAATTGACGGAGCTGGCCGACTTGCTCCCCGGCGTCAAGAACTACCATGTTTCGGTGAAGGAATCCGGGTCGAACATCATCTTCTTGCGCAAGGTCGAGCCGGGGAGCGCCGACAAGAGTTATGGCATCGAAGTCGCGCGCCTGGCGGGTTTGCCCAATGCGGTGATCGAGCGGGCGCGCGAAATCCTGGCACGTCACGAACAGAGTGAGCATACCCTGAGCGAGCGGCTGGCGTCCCGACAGGAGGCCTCGGAGGCCGGCCCGGTGCAACTGACCATTTTTACGCCGCTCAACGCCGAGGTTGTCAAGGCCATCGAGAGTGCAGACCTCGACAATCTGAAACCACTCGACGCCCTAAACCTTCTCGCGGAATTGAAGAAGCAGATTCAATCATGAAGCCGCCATCCCGGACCCTGCCGGAAGGGCGGGGCTTCAGCCCCGCCGTTCGAAGGCCTTTGTGATTATTCCTGTGTCCCGAGCCCCGCGCAGCTTGCAGCCGCAAGCTGCGCGGGGCTCGGGACGAACAGAGGGTGGGAGCGGCGATTTCGGCGGGGCTGAAGCCCCGCCCTTCCGACAGCCCCCCAAAGCGTCCCGGCGTGGTGAGAAATTCGGGCGAGGAGTTACGGAGTGCCTGACCATCGTTCGTGCGGTGCACGCCTGGTAGTGGGATTGATTTCCGGAACCTCCATGGACGGCATCGACGCAGCCTTGGTGCGGATCTCCGGCCCGGCGACGCAACCGCGCGTGCGCCTGGTGGCGTTTGAAACGTATTCCTACCCGGCTGCTGTCCGGCAAATGATTCTGCGCATCGCCGCTGGTAAAGCCGTCCCGGCGGGGGAAACGAGCCAGCTCAATTTTCTCCTGGGAGAACTCTTCGCGGAGGCCACATTGCGCGTCTGCCGCGCGGCCCGCGTCTCTCCCCGGCGCCTCGCCGCCATCGGCTCACATGGCCAGACGATCTACCATCAGGGCTCGCCCCGGCGCGAAGGCGGCCGGCTGGTTGCGAGCACGCTGCAGATCGCCGAGCCCGCCGTCATCGCCGAGCGCACCGGCGCACCCGTCGTGGCGGATTTTCGCGCCACCGACATGGCGGCCGGTGGCCAGGGCGCGCCGCTGGTGCCGTTGGTCGATTATCTGCTGCTTCGCGACGATCGACACGGCACCGTGGCGCTCAATATCGGCGGCATCGCCAACTTCAGCGTGATTCCTGCGAAGGCTCAGCCGGAACAAGTTTTCGGCTTCGACACGGGCCCCGGAAACATGCTCATCGACGGGCTCGTCCGGCACTTCACGCAAGGTCAGAAGACTTACGATTCCGGCGGGCGATGGGCAGCGCGTGGGCGCGTGATCGAACCCCTACTGGCTGAGCTTCTGCGTCTGCCTTTCTTCCGCCAGCAGCCCCCCAAGAGCGCGGGGCGCGAGCAGTTTGGCGACCCCTTTATCAAGCGATTCTTCCTCAAGCGGCGCGGCGCCCAGCCGGAAGACTTGATCCGCACGGCCACCGAGCTGACCGCGCGCTCGATCGCCGACGCGCTCGACCGCTTTGTGCTTGGCGATATCTCCATCCACCGGCTCATCCTTTCCGGTGGTGGCGCGCACAATCGCCTGCTGGTCAGCCGGTTGAGCCAATTACTTCCCCGCCTGCGCGTGCGGCTTTCGGACGCTTGCGGACTGCCCGTGGACGGGAAGGAAGCCATCGCCTTCGCGGTGCTCGCCGACCGCACCCTGCACGGCCTTCCTGGTAATCTTCCCACCGTCACGGGCGCCCGCCGAGCCGCGGTGCTCGGCAAGATCTCACGGCCGTACCGCCGCGATGCAGCGGAACCCACTTGCCAGATCCGTGCCAATCGTTAAGGAGGAAAGGCCATGACTCATGAACAACGTCGTTTGGCAGACTTGGTTTCCGTTGGGCCAGCCACGCTGCGGGAATTTGAGCTGCTGGGCATTCGCACGGTCGAGCAACTGGCGCGGCAAAAGCCGGAAAACCTTTTCGAAAAGCTCTGTCGCGTGACCGGCCAAAGCCAGGACATCTGCTGTCTCGATGTTTTCAGTGCCGCCGTGGCGCAGGCGCGGAATCCGCGGCTCCCGGCCATGCAATGCCTGTGGTGGTATTGGAGCCGCAAGCGCAAGGCGCAAGATAGAAGACAAGCCTAGCAGTCTGCTGAAGAAGGGCATCTGTCATTCTGAGCGAGCGCAGCGAGCGAAGAACCCCCGCAGTTTGTCCTTTCCACTCACTCAGGCAAACTGCAGGGGTCCTTCGCTTCGCTCAGGATGACAGCGCGAAGGGCTGAGGATGACAGTGAAGGGCTCAGGATGACGACATAGGAGAGTTCTTCCGCAGCCTCTGAAGCCCGGCGCTACAACCTTATCCGCAAATACCAGAGCGTGGTGACCGCCGTCTCGCGGAGGGAATAGAGCACGCGCAAGGTGGGATCATCTTCGATAGGGCTATCGGGAACAGGGGAACCGTAGGCGGTGATGCCCAGCGCGCGGAACATGAGCTTAATGCGGTAGAGGTGGAAGCCGTCACTGACCACGATGCAGGTTTGGGCATGGTGCTCGGTCAGGATGCGCGCGACGGCCTTCACACTCTCGTAGCTCGTATCACTGTGCGTGTCGGCAAGGATTTTCGCTTCCGCCACGCCCTGCTGAATCAGGTAGTCACGAGCCACGCCGCCTTCCGTGAAGTGCGCATCGCCCCCGCTGCCGCCCGTGGTGATGACCGCTGGCGCTAGGTTTCTGTTTTCGAGCTGCAGCGCGTGGTCCAGGCGGGCCTTGAACACTGGTGACGGCGCCCCGTTGTATTCCGCGGCTCCAAAGATCACCAGGGCGTCGGCGGGGGCCGCCTCGTCGTGTTCCGCCTGCCCGCGAATCGCCATGTAGAGAGAGTACTCCGCCCAGGCGCAAGCCATCAGCGCCAGGACCATGGCAACGAAAAATCCGTAGCGGAAGCGTCCAGAGTTCAGTCGAGAAACTCCTTCAACTCAGACTCAGAGATGGCGCCAGGGCGAACGATCCGGCCGCCTTCCCCTTCCAATTCGACCACCGTGGAAGCCAGCATGCCGCGGGTCAGGCCTCCATCCAAGATGAGCGGCACCGCGTCGCCCAGTTGACAGTCCACTTCGTCGGCGGTCGAGCAGGCGCTCATATCGGAGAGGTTGGCGCTGGTACCCGTCAGCGGGCGCCCCGCCGCGGCAATCAGGGCGCTGACGAAAGGCGCCTGGGGCCAGCGCAGTCCGACCTTGCCGGTGTTCGCCGTAACTTTCAGCGGAATCTGGCGTGAGGCCGGAACCACGAGCGTAAGAGGTCCCGGCCAAAACTGCCGCGCCAGCTTGAAGAACAGTTCCGGGGGACGGTTGGCAAGGTCCACTGCCTGCTCAATGGAATCAACCAGCAAAGGGAGCGGCCGGTCTGCGGTGCGGTGCTTGATGCGGAAGATTTCGCTGACGGCCGCCAAGTTGAACGGGTCGGCGCCCAAACCGTAAAAAGTATCCGTCGGAATGACCACCACCTTACCGCAGAGGATCAGCCGGACAGCGTATTCCAGCACGTATGCGAGGGGGCTATTGTCCAGCTTCAGGATTTCAGCCATAGGACCGCCGATCGACGGCTCCTTGCGAACTCGGACACAGACCGTAACACAAGCATTCCATAGGGTCAAGAACACGTTCAGTGAGCCGGATCGAGGCGGCAAACCGGCGGTAGTCTGGTCGCCGCACCCCGTCACGCGGAGATCCCAGGGGACGTTTCTCGCCCAAAGTGGCCCCCTGTCGGTACAAGTCTGCTGCCTCAACATACGTCTCCGAGACGGCGCCGGGCGTGAAACCCTGGTGCACCCGGCGAACTCGCACCCACACAGGTTTGGTTCGGCCGAAATGCCCTTGACTTAAGCAAGGTGGATAGGTGACAATTCTGCCACCTGCTACACAGGTTTGTGCACTTCATACTCCACATTGAAATGGGGGTGTAGATCGGTTGGCCGAAGTCAGACTTCAGGACGGAGAATCTCTAGAAAACGCGCTGCGACGCTTCAAGCGAAAGGTTCAGCAAGAGGACATCATCAAGGAAATCAAGAAGCATTCCTTTTACCTGAAACCTGGAGAGAAGCGAAGGGTCAAGGCGGCATTGGCTCGTAAACGGGCCCGTAAGAAGGCCAGACACGAACAGGACTGAACCTCGTGCGCTGAACCAAAAGAGGGGACGGTGATAACCCGAGCCGTTCCCTCCAGCCGGGAGTTCGATCGGGTGAGGCCCTGTTCGACCAAGGGAGTGCGGTATGGATTATCGGGATAGGGTCCTCAAGTGCATCGATTGCGGCGCGGAATTCGTTTTTACGGCAGGGGAGCAACTTTTCTTCACCGACAAGGGTTTCAAGAATGAACCCAAGCGGTGCAAGCCCTGCAAGTCGAAACGGAGTCAAGCGCTGAGCGGACAGGGTTACCAACGCGTCGAAACCACCACCATGTGCTCGCAGTGTGGTAAGGAAACGACGGTGCCCTTCAAGCCGACTCAGGGCCGGCCTGTTTACTGTCGGGAGTGCTTCCAACAGCGGCGGGCTACTGCTGCCCCGGCTTAACTTTTTCCACTCACACTCAGTGGGTCCCGTTTGAGGGGTGATGTGTCTCTGCGGGCCGCAGGGGCCAGAGGGGATGTGTCTCTAGCCCGGATTCCTCGCGACGGATTTGTGGGAGAGGGGCTTTACAGGCTGCTGAAAAAGCCTCGCGCCGATGTCATGCTGAGCCCTTCGCTGTCATCCTGAGCGCAGCAAAGGACCCCGGTATTTGAATTTTCAAGCAAATACAGAGGTCCTTCGTCGGCTTCGCCTCCTCAGGATGACAGTGTGAGGGGTTTTTCCGCAGCCTATGAAGCCCGCCGCTACGAAAGCCATCGCGTTTCAGCGTTTTCATTCAGACTCAACGGAGTCCGCTGGGCGCCGATTGGCTGGTGCCCCGCAAATACCTGGGATACAATCCTGTTCCGGGGATGGCTACATTTCACATTATCAATTTCGGCTGTCGCGCCAGCCAAGCCGATGGTGCCGCCTTAAAGCAGCAACTGCTTCAGGCGGGGCTCGAGGAGGTCGCGAGCCTCGAGGAGAGCCAGGTCGCGATCCTGAACACCTGCACCGTTACGGCTACCGCTGATGCGGAAGTTCGCCAGTTCGTCCGCCGCATCCATCGGCGGAATCCTCAATGTCGCATTCTGGTTACGGGCTGTTACGCGCAGCGTGCGCCGGAGGAGATAGCTCACCTCGCAGGCGTCGCCTGGGTAGTGGGCAATTCTCACAAGCACCTGGTGAGTCGACTGGTTGCGCAGCCGCCAGGACCGGTCGCGAACGCCGCGGAACCCCATGCGGGCGCGTCTTCCCTTGTTCAGATCCAAACCCCTAATAACAGTGACAAGTGGCAAGTGACGAGTGACGAGCAAGCCCGCACCTCGGTTCAATCACCCGATCACCCGATCATCCGATCTCCCGATTCTCCTGACTCCGCGCAAGTCCTGGTGGGCGAGATCACGGAAGAGTTCCATTTTGCCCCGGTCTTCCCGGACGATCGCACGCGCCCCACGCTGAAGATCCAGGATGGCTGCAACGCCCGTTGTTCCTTCTGTGTAATCCCCTCCGTGCGCGGGCGCAGCCGCAGCCTGTCACCCGACAAGGTTTTGGCCGAGGTGCGCCAGCTTGAGCAAGCGGGCTATCAGGAAGTCGTCCTCTCGGGGATCAATTTAGGCAGCTTCGGGCGCGACCTGGACCAGCGCACCGGGTTCCTGGAAATCCTGGAGCGCCTCCTCGGCGAAAGCTCCATCGCACGCATCCGCATCAGTTCCATCGAACTCCTGGACGTGAGCGCCGCGCTCATCCGCCTGGTGGCGCAGGAGCCGCGCCTGGCGCAGCATTTTCATATTCCGCTGCAGAGCGGTTGCGACCGGATTTTGCGGCTTATGAGCCGGCGCTACTGGGCTCGCCATTATGCCGAGCGCATTCTGGCCATTCACGAACAGATTCCCAATTGCGGAATCGGAGCGGACGTCATGGTGGGCTTTCCGGGCGAGACCGGCCAGGACCACGCCAGCAGTCTGCGCTTCATCGACTCGCTCCCGTTCACCTACCTGCACGTCTTTCCCTATTCGGCCCGGCCGGGCACGCCGGCAGCAACCGCCGCGGCACAGGTCAACGGGCGCATTGCGCACGAGCGCAGCCAGGAGATCCGCGCCGTCATCGCCGCCAAACGCCAGGCGTACCTCGCGGCGCAGGTCGGCCGAAGTATCCCTGCCTTGACACTGGGCGAGGTCGAAGACGGCGCGCGCGTGGCGCTTACGACCAACTACCTCAAGACCCTGCTGCCGGGTTCGGAGGTTCCCCCCAACCGCCTGGTAGATGTCCGGGTGGGACGCGTCAGTGCTAACCGGCTGTTCGGCTATCTCGACGCGCCAAGGGAGTGACGCCACAGCTTCAATATATGGGTGAGACATCTAAATGGCCGGAAGGACCGAGAGAGGTTCCTAAACCCTTGGCGACAAGGCAGGAGCTATTTTTCACAACCCCGTTTCGGGACCGTGAAGGTTACATCTCCGGTTAGCCGACTATACAGCCAAGTGGATCGCTTGGAATTCGCGGCACGGCGTACCTGAAAGTCTTGGCGCTTTGGCGTGGACCTGAACCAAGATTGTGGGAAGGGAATTTCCCAACAGTCATGCAGGACGCACCGCTTTGGCATCCGCAAAGGGCGTTTCCCGGGCAAAATCCTGTTTCGGTTGTGCGGAGGGCTGCATTCGCGGTCTATAAGCGCAGAATTTGCCTCCTGCCAACTTGGCTCTCCAATTCAGTCGAGAGGCCGAAATCGGAACCGCGCGTGAACCCTGGGCGCCAGAGTCGGCGAGTACTTTCCGAGTGCGCGGCGATTTAGGCATAATCAAAACGGTAATGATGGCGGACCCCATCACTGGCCACCCCACCTGTACGGTATGTCCAATACAAGCTACACTAGTACATCATACAGTTAGTGCTTTATATTATTGGCCGCCTACCTTAGCCTTTTCGCTCAGTGGTTTGGCGTCTCAGCAGCAACCAAATCCGCTGCGTCGTAACGAAAGGAACTTACTGTACGATGTACTAGGGTTACTACCGAGCAGCGATGGGGCCATAAGCATGGGGGAGGCGTTCGAAGAAATGAACTTGTCCTTCGCCTTAACCGGGTTCCTGAACTGCCTCGATCTTGAGTTACACGACGCTTCTGAGCAATGTTAGCGCTGCGTGCCTTACCTGTTGAAATTGCAGCCGCATAAGTTCTGGCGAGGGACAGGATCACAGCCAATCCCTTTCAAAATGGGACTGCAAATGGAGCGCCGGCACAAACCGGCGAGGTGCAGTGAATGAAAGAGTCACACGATGAAAGGCTAGCGACCAGCATCGGCCCCGAGTCAGGCGGAGCCACTCGCAAGGGTGGCGTCGAAGTGTTGACAGGGGAACGTGCAGGCCAGGTATTGAGCCGCGAAAGGTCCCAAACTCCGGGACGCCGACGCTGTTATTTGAAGCGGAAGGCCACACCCCTCGCACCGACAACGCGAGGAGCGAGAGGGGTCCCGCGCGGTCGAAGACCCTGTGCACGCACGGGAACCGGGAGATCCCGTGTTCTCCCGAGGCAGAACTACGCCCCGGGGCGCGTCGGGAAGTCCAAGGACGCACGCCGATGATGAACGAACATGGGAAGTCGGGCAGACTCGAAGTACCGAAGAAGTCCCCGATCAACACCGGGCAACCGGTAGCGGAGGGGAGGGAGGGAAGGAGTCTGGCCAAAGGGAACCTGCGGCCGCAAAACGCGTCCCGGACACCGGGCCGGAGCGACGCGCCAAGTGCGCTGGAGCGGGTACGTCAAGCAGCAAGAGGGGACAAGGAGTTGCGGTTCACGGCGCTGCTGCACCACATCGACAACCTGGAGACGCTCCGGAGGGCCTACTTCAGCCTTCGGAGAAACACTTGCGGGTGGAGGAGGGAACGCCACCGGGAGGCAGTGCCTCGCCGCTCCTGGCGAACCTCTGTCTCCACTACGTTCTTGATCTGTGGGTCCACGCGTGGCGTCGGAAGCGAGCTCGCGGTGACGTGATCGTCGTGCGCTTCGCAGACGACGTCGGGGTGGGCTTCCAGGTGAAGTCGGATGCCGAACAGTTCTGGGCGGAATTGACGGAGCGGTTCCGGAAGTTCGCGCTTGAACGGCATCCCGAGAAGACGCGCCTTCGGGAATTCGGGCCGTTCGCGGTGGCGAACCGGAAGAGGCGCGGCGAAGGGCGACCCGAGACGTTCAACTTCCTCGGCTTCACGCCTAGCTGCAGCGAGACGAAGGGTGGACGATTCACGGTGCGGCGGCAGACGATTCGCAAGCGCCTGCAGGCGAAGCTGAGCGAGGTAAAGGCCGAGCTAAGGCGGCGCCTGCACCATCCCTGAGGTAGGCACTTGGCTGCGCTCGGTCGTCTTAGGGCACATCCGCTATTTCGGGGTGCCCATGAACGGCCCAGCGCTCAACACCTTTCGAACCCAAGTGGGCTGGCTCTGGCATCGCGTGCTGCCACGGCGCAGCCAGAACGGTCGGGTCCGCTGGGATCGGATGCGGCGGTTGATCGACCGCTGGTTGCCTCCCGTCCGTATCGTTCACCCCTATCCCCTACGCCGCCTGGGCGTCGTTGCCAGAGGCAAGAGCCGGATGCGGGAAATCCGCTCGTCCGGATCCGTGGAGGGGGTCATGAGTAACCATGATCCCTGCTCCGACCCCTGTGGTGTTCGTTCCCTAGCGACGGCGCAAAGTGCAGTTTGGAAAGACGCAAGGGGCGAAATTTCACAGATGAGCATTTCTGGGCCCGTGGTTATGCCGTTTCCACAGCCGGGTCCGAGTTGGAGCAAGTGCGCCCATACATCCGCGAACAGCAGGAGGATGCGGATGGAACAAGCGGAAAGTCCTGAATTCATGGCCCAGACGCACTTCAGCGCGACGCCTAAACCAAAAGGTAACGGCCTTTGAGGCGGCCCCACTTGCCGAGCCACCCTCTTTGCGGGGGGGGGTGTTGGATAGCAGGGGTGGGGCTTCACAAGTGTTTAACAAAGAATTCACCGGTGATGCCCTTTACTGTTCCCGATTCCCAGGTCTAAGATTGCGCCACCTTGAGGGGAAGCAACTAATCCTCAGGCTGGCAAGATGCCTCGGCTTTGAGTCCGGCCGAGTTGCGTCGTGGCGTCGGGTTCTAGGCACTCTTGAGTTCTGTCTGCTTTTGCGTCGGGTGGGTCCCTTGTGCGCTACAGGGGGGTGGGTGCTGACCACTGTGCTGAGCACAGCTTGGCATACGTAGGGCATTAAGTATGTACTCCGGCGACAGGTGACTATTGTTCCAAGTTCGGCACGACAACAGAGGCGAATTTCAACAGAAAGGCGGTCGGCTCCTGCAAACGCCTTGGGCTGCCTCACCGACCAACACCAGGGATCCTGGAAAGGAGTAGCATAGCCGTCCCGCTTGGTAGGGGGGACGTGTCCGGGTCTCTCTGTCCCAGGGCGCGCCAGTGCCTATGCCAACTCACCACAGTGGAAGTTGACGAACAGCGAAGGGAGGTAAGCAACATGCGGAAGTATGTAGTCCCCATAGGCCTGTGTCTGCTGGTCAGTGTGATGGTCAGCCCGGCCCAGGAACCACTCCGTCCGGCAAATAAAGCAGTTCATCAAGTATCTATTCCGGCAATCGAGAACTACCCCAAGATCCCGAGGCCCTTTGGAATCATGGACTTCCGGCAGCGAGCCCGCGATTTCGACAAGTTCGTTTACGCCTGGAATCAGTCGTACAAGAATTGCATCACGATTACCTGGGACCCGATCAACCTCGTCCCCGGGATGCCGAACTACTACTGTAATGACCCGACTGACCAGGAAGCAATTGAGGAGATGGCCTCGGTCGTCGGCGCGACCTTGGTGGGAATCGACAAGAGCAACCAGGGCCGGATGAACTACGCCGACATGCTCAAGAACTGGTTCAACCCGGCGGTTGAAATTTGCACTAACAACGTTGGGTTGACCGGCGCTTACGACGACTGGTGGTACGAATTGCACCCCAATATCTTGTACTATCAGGTGGGTTACCTCTATCCCAGTGCGGAGACAGATGGCCGTCTCAGGAACATAGCGGATCAGATTTACAACATGGTGGTCGTGCTGGGAGGTCCCCTGGCCGACTTCGGCCATGAGGGCTTCGATTTCGTCAACATGGTGCCCTATGACGCTGCAAGCGAAGGCTGGACAGAGCCCGATGCGGCTGCCGGGGCGGCGGCGATCGAGTACTGGGCGTACAAGAAGTTCGGGGATACCCGGTATATGGACGCGGCGAGATGGAGCATGGATTATCTTGAAAGGCAATCCCAAAGCCCCTATTACGAGGTTCTGTTGCCCAATGCGGCGTACATAGCGGCGCGGCTGAATGCCGAGGGGAACCAGAACCAGTACGATGTGGGCAAGGATCTGACCTGGCAGGTCACGTCCGGCTCGGCCAGGGTTTGGGGGGGGCTCAGTGGCAACTGGAACGGGCATGACGCCTACGGCTTGGTGGGTAGTGCCCTTGACTGGGACGGCGGATATGCTTTCTTCATGAATAGCGCCTTCCAAGCGGCACTGAGCGTTCCGGTGGCACGGTATGAACCCAGGTTCGCCCGCATGATCGGGAGGTATGTGCTCAATGCCGCGAACGCTGCGAAGATGTTCTTCGCCGATCAATGGGATGGCTTTCACCAATCCAATCCGGAGTACAAGGACCGCCCTGAGAGAGCCATCGCCTACGAAGGCCTCAAGAAGGACTGGAACGGGATATCGCCGTACGCCAGCGGGGATAACTGGGACCCGGGGCCCGGGGTACCATACGGCACCAATCTCGCCTTGTACGGTGGCGCCTACGTTGGCTATCTGGGCGGCGTCATCAACCAGACCAACGATCCCAAGATCCTCCAACTGAACTGCCTCAGCACCGATTTCTACCGGGACGCCGCTTACCCGACATTTCTCTACTACAATCCCTATGATCACCCAACAAACATTCAGATCTCGGTGCGTGGGTCGGACATCTTCGACGCAGTCTCCGATACCTACCTCGCAAGAAATGTCTCCGGCAACTTCACCTTTTCCATACCTGCGGACTTCGCGCGGGTCTTGGTGATAACCCCGCGCAACAGCTCGATTTCGTACTCTGGGATGAACACCTATATTAACGGTGTCTTTGTGTCCCACAATCCGGTGGGTTTTGGCCGCCACGATGCCAGAGAGTAAGACGGGCCGCGAGGGAGGATTACCGAAAGAATTATTCAAATCTGGGGTTTGAGAGGGATGGCTCTCCGGCCGGGACCTCTAATAGGTTCCGGACAATGGGTTCCGATGCGATTAACAAAGAATTCACCGGTTATGCCCTTTACTGTTCCCGATTCCCAGGTCTAAGATTGCGCCACCTTGAGGGGAAGCAACAGATCCTCAGGCTGGCAAGATTCTCCGACTTTGAGTCCGACCGAGGTGCGTCGTGCCGTCGGGTTCAAGGCGCTTTTGAGTTATCCCTGCTTTTGCGTCGGGTGGGTCCCTTGTGCACTACTTCGGGGGGTTGGGGTTGAAGACGAATCCCCCTGTAAGTGCTTGGCTCTACATCGTAAAGGAGGTTCACCGTGAAAGCTTTCGCATGCGCTTTCCTTTTTTTGCTGACTCTACCAGTCTGCCTTCTCAGCCAGACTGCCGACGGAACAATTCGAGGTGCGGTGACGGATCCCTCTGGCGCCGCGGTGCCGGGAATTTCCATCACGGCTCGCAACCTGGATACCGGCCTGACGGTCGTCGTGAAGACCACCGATGCCGGCCTGTATACGGTTTCCAACCTGCCGCCCGGCACGTATTCGGTGACGGCGCAGGGGGGGGCCGGCCTCAAGAAGTTCGAGCAGACCGGAGTGACGGTGCAGACGGCCTCTACCGCCAACCTTGATATCATCCTGCAACTCGGTGCGGTAAGCGAGACCGTCACCGTCAATGCCAACGCCCTGCAACTCGAAACCAGTACCTCGGATGTGGGTACCACGGTTCAGACCTCTCTGATCGCCAACCTGCCACTCGAGGTATCGGGAAGTCCCCGCAACCCTGTACAGTTCATCACGCTGGTCCCGGGGTTTGTCGGAAAGGTCGGTAACAACCCGGGGGACAACAGTACCGACGATTACAAGCTGAACGGCGGGCAGGAAGGGGGGACTGACATCCTGGTGGATGGCCTCTCGATCTCGCTGGTAAGTCCTAACACCCAGCAGAATAAGGGCGTTTCTCCCGAAGTCATTCAGGAGTTCAAAACCCTGCAAAGTAACTTTTCGGCCGAATACGGCCAGTCGGGCGACAGTATCGTTAGCCTGACGGTCAAGTCCGGCACCAACCAGCTCCACGGCGACTTTTACGATTACCTGCGTAACCGCGCCCTGGATGCCAACAGTTGGACCAACAACACCGCCGGTGCGCCGAAGAGCGTGAACACTCAGAACGACTTCGGTTTCCTGGTCGCGGGGCCCGTTTGGCTGCCGAAGGTTTACAATGGCCGCGACAAAACCTTTTTCATGTTCAACTACGAGGGCTTCCGCTTCACCACGGGCGGCAGTTCGCTTTCGAGCTTCCCCAACTCGGACTTCCTTGCCGGCAACTTGTCCGCGCTGTGCTCAGGATCGGCAAGCTTCAACAGCGCTGGCATATGCTCTGATCCGGCGCTGCAGATCTATGACCCCACTACCCACAGCCCGATTTCCAATGACACCCTGACGAATGACCCCAACTACACGGAGAGTTCGGTCATGAGCAAGGTGTTTGGGTACGTCCCCAAAACCAACGGGAACCTCACCAACAACGTTATGCAGTTTACCAGTTCAAAAACCCTCGCCGACATCATCGACGTCAAGATTGACCAGAACGTTTCCAACAAGCAGCGGATTTCGGTCGGTGTCGACTATGACAACACTAACAGTGAGGGGGTTGTTTCTCTCGGCCCCATCTTCGGCCAGCAGGGGCCCCAGAACACCCGCTATCTGCGATTCAGCCACGACTATACCCTTACGCCTTCTGTGCTCAACCATTTTATGGCGGGATACAGCCGGCGCTATCGTGGCGAGATCTCGGGCAGTCTGGGAGGTGGGTACCCTGTTAAGCTGGGATTAACGGGGGTTAACAACAACACCTTTCCGTGCTTCAATTTCCTGGACACACCGTACGGTCAGAACTTGGGCGGGTGCGGCGATTCCGAGTTCGCCGACAACCTCTTTCAGTTTGCCGACAACGTGAGTTGGGTGCGCGGCAAGCACAGCCTGAAGTTCGGTGGCGAGGTGCGGGACATGCAATTCAACGACCGCCGCCTCACCAATGCGGCCGGCAGCTTTACCTTCAACCCCGCTCAGACCAGCTCTGACGGCACCGCTGCTGGCACCGGGGGGAACGCCATCGCCAGCGCGCTGTTCGGCGACGTGTACCAAGGGTTCTTGAACTACGGCGCGTTCAGCGGCGTTCGCTACAAGAACATGGACTTCTACGCGCAGGATTCCTACAAGGCCACCTCGAAGTTGACCGTCAATTACGGCCTGCGCTATGACTTTGACATCCCGGCCAGTGAGGCCTTCGATCGCTTCTCCGTGGTTGATCCCACTCTGGCGAACCCGGGCGCTGGCAACCTCCCAGGGGCTTACACCTACTATGGCACCGGAACAGGGCGGAATGGAAAGACCCGTCCCCAGGACATCTTCACCCGTGCTTTTGGCCCGCGCCTGGGCTTTGCCTACGCCATTGACGATAAGACTGTTTTGCGAGGCGGATACGGCATCTTCTACGAGCCCCTGAAAGAGCCCTCTTTCGCCGATCAGGACGGTCTCGGATTCTTCAATCAGGAAACCGTCTCCACTCCCTTCCAGATCGATAATGGGATGCCGCACATCATTCCTCCCACTGGCCCCCTAACGCCGGATGGGCAGAACGGCAACGGCGGTGTGATTGTTGCGCCGGCCAATTCCGGCCGCCCGGCTGACGTCCAATCCTGGAACCTCGACGTCCAGCGCCAAGTTAAGGGCAACCTCATGGTGGACGTCGCCTATGTGGGCTCCAAAGGCACTCACCTGCCGGCCTACAATATCCTGACGAATCAGGTGGACCCGAAATACTTGTCGCTGGGCAACGAGCTGGGTATGAATGTGAGCTGCCTCAGTAACAACACCTGTCCAAGCTCCATTGCTGCTGGGGTGCAGATACCCTTCTCGAACTTTACGACCCTGTGGGGCAGCGGCGCCACCATCGCCCAAGCCTTGCGCCCCTTCCCGCAATACGCCAACTTTAACGGCGAAGACCAATCTTTCGGGCCCGATCGCACCGGCAATTCCACCTATCACTCCCTGCAGGCCCGCGTCACTAAACGCTACGCCTCGGGTCTGAGCTATCTCGTTGCCTACACGATTTCAAAGAACATCACTGACGCGGATTCCATGGGACCCGGCGTCTCAGGCTTCACCGGGACGGGCGGGTTTATAGGTCAGAACTCCTACAACCGGCGGGCGGAGAAGGCAGTTAGCGAGCTCGATACGCCGCAGAGCTTGGTAGCGAGCTTCTTCTACGAGTTGCCCGCGGGCCATGGAAAGCGGTTCCTGAACCACACGGGCCCGCTCGATCGCGTAGTCGGAGGGTGGAACATCTCGGGCATCCTCACCTATACCTCCGGCGTCCCGACCGAGGCGTATGGCCCTTGCAGCGGGGCAGCCAGTCTCCTGTTTGGCGGATGCCAAGTGGGGGGAGCTGACGGCCGTGTTGACGTGGTCCCCGGCGTGGCGCTGACCAACAAGAGCGGCAACTTCCAGCCGGCTACCACTTCGTTCTACAATGCGGCGGCGTTTGCCCTACCGTCGCTTACGGCTTTTGCCAACGAGCCCCGGGCCTTGGATCACGCGCGCGCCTGGGGTAACCGCGACGAGGATATTATGTTGGAGAAGAGCACCCGCTTGCTTGGTGAGAAAGCCAGGATCAAGTTCCGAGCGGACTTCTTCAATCTCTTTAACCGCCATATCTACCAGGCTAACGGCGGAGCGTGGGCCACGCCGATCACCTCACCGTTCATAGCCGCAGGGAGCCCGGGATGTAGTGGATCGTTCTCCTGTGGTTTCGGCGCCGTTACCGACGCCAGCGGGCCGCGAACCATCCAGTTCGGTCTGAAGATAGAGTACTGAACCGCGGCGTCCACCGTGCCCCCCGCTTGTACGACTCCCTCGCATGCCGGGGCACGGTGGCTCCCGCTTGTTTGACGGGGGATCCATTCGGTCGTTACATTTTGCACTGGCGCGAGCCACATGGATCCTCCCTCAGGTCGGCGTGCGATCCCGGGATTTTCAACATGAATAGACGTGCTTTCTTCAAAACTGCCGGAGCGCTGTCTGCACCTCTCGTATGGCTCCCCTCCTCGGTTCTCTATGGGCCCTCCGCCGCGGAAAGTCAACCGTCACAAGCGAGCGCTGACTCGTGGGAGATCGCGAACGGCCAGCAACGGATCGCGGTGACTAGCCGTCATGGCACGGTGACGTACCAGAGTTTTGTTCGTGACGATAAGAGCGGCTGGGTAGACGGTTCGATTCCGGATAACCAGCTCGTGTCGGGGCCCGGCTTTCAGTTCGCTCTCAGTTCCGGACGAGTTGCGAAATCCGGCGCGGACTCCGTCCTGGAGCTGGCAGGAAGCGGGCGTGCCGCGGCACAAGACGGCTCGCCCCTCGAGTACACTTGGAACACCACGATCACCAGCCTTGCCAACACGGCATGGTTTCGGTTCGCAACCACGCTCCGCCTGCCGCGCGACATGCGACTTCAGCAAGGCGAGGTGCTCGAGCCGCAAATCATCCTCTGGCTCAGCTCCACCTCAACCATGATGGAAGGGCAATCGGCAAGCTGGCGCAGGATTCTGCTGGACCAGCCCACGCGCAACTCCCTTGGCGCCGCAGGCAACGACCTGCCGGCGGTTTATTTGCAGGACGCCAACAACGGCGTCGAGACCATGATGTACTTCGACATGAGCGCGATGAGCTGGATGTCGCTCGACAACATCCCGCGCTTTCTCGGCTACCGCTGCGCGACGGTCTCCGTGCTGGAGAGAGGTGGTAATCAGCGACTGGGAATTGGGTTGATCGCGAACCAGGCCACCGGAGACCTGCTGCCGGCGGGCGAGGTGCGTTTCACCTACTTTCTTCTGCAGCGCAGCTTCAAAGACCTGATCACGGAACGGCAGGCCGTGAGCCGCTGGATGGAGGCATTGCTCCCCCTCTTCGAGGAAAAACTCGCATGGCCGAAATGCGCCACCAGTTGGAAGGAATTTGCGGCGGGAACCGTCCGCGACATCCAGCAGAAAGATGTGGCGCTGATCAGCGTCAATGGCCACTGCGGGCTGCGCGCCTATGTGAAGTCGACCTCCGAGGTCTGGCACGAGACCGGAAAGAATTTCGAGCTGATGACGATGGCCGATGTCTTGTGGCCTTCGTTGCTCTATCTGAAGCTTCATCCGGACTCAGCGCACCAGCAAGTCGTGAGTGAATTGCTCGAAAGCATGCCGCTCTTTTACCAGGAGGACACGCAGAGCATCAGCAACGACTTCATCCGCGGTGAAAACGAAACGGCGGATTCCTGGTACCCATTTGAGAACAGCCTGATCAAGTATCCGGTGATCGGCACACTCTCGCGATTGAAAACGCTGACCGATAACTTCCTGCATGCTTACGAAACGGCCATTCGCATGGCGCACCGTTACGACTACCTCTTTCCAATCTACTACCGTACCGGCAACCTGGATCAGAAGGGCGAGGGCACGAATTACGCCGTGGGCGGGCTCTACGCGTGGGGGGGTGTGATCGCGCACCATCTGACGGGCGACGCGAAATACCTGGACGAAGCGCGCCGTGCGGTTGACGTGCTGACCACGGTCCGAGCCGCAAGCCTCTTCCATGAGCCGCAGGAACTGGCCTTTGGAGCTCTGGCGGCGGCTGAACTGGGAATGCAGGATGCCGCGCGCTACCTCCTCTACGAGCAGTTGCGGATGCTCTACTGGTCGAGCGACCCCAGTCAGAAGACGCACGACATTCGCGGCATGTTTCAGGCCGCCGCGTCCATCCTCTATCCGGCCTTCAAGGAAAATGTTGAAGCCATCCTGCCCTGGACGGGCGTCTTGAAGCGCGGTGTGATGGTCGACGGATTACTTCCCTTCATGGATCAGCAGCGGCGCAACAATTTCTATTACTTTGACGTTTGCCACGACACTTCGGCGAAGCAATCGCCGCTGCCTTTCATCCCCTATGAAAACCTGGGCACGCTCGAGTTGGGCGGCCAGACAGGAGTGGTCGGAAAGGAAATTTACGGCAGCGGAGAAGTCCTGTGGTTGTACCTGATGTTCGAGGCTCTGGGCACGACGAGTGACCGCGAACTGATGCTCGTGAACCTGGACCTGCCGGATGCTTTTGACTCCAACAAATTTCCGCCCCGAGAGCTGAATTTCATTCTCTTCAACCCCACGGATTCCGCCCGGACCGCGGAGGTTTCTATTCCCGTCGCTCAAGGAGCTCCAGTGAAGCTTACGGTTGGAGACGAAACGGCAAGCGGAGCGATTCGGGTTGGGGCGGGAAAACATGTTCGAATCAAAGCCGAGTACTGAGGTGCAACCTCGGGCGGCGTCCCTCGGTACGCAGGCAAGCCCGCAAGGAAGGAGATCGCAATCGATGACCGGACGTGAGATTCGCTATCTTTTCCGGACCAGCGCCACACTCCTCTTCGCTGTTGGTCTATTCGCTGCCGCTCAGTTCAGCCCACCGTTCGGCTCCTGGAACCGGCTTTCGCCTGAACCGGTCATATCTCCGCAGGGCACCGGCTTTGAATCCGCCGGGACCTTTAATCCCGCCGTGGTGGAGAAGAACGGAAAGATTGTGATGCTTTACCGGGCTCAGGATAAGAGGGGAACTTCTAGGCTCGGATATGCTTTGAGCGAGGACGGGGTTCACTTCCAGCGCTCCCCCAACCCCGTCTTCGGCCCCGAAGCGCCCTATGAGAAAGGCGGGGGGACAGAGGATCCTCGCGTCGTCGAGATCAACGGAACGTACTACATGACTTACACGGGCTATAACGACGTTGACGGAGTGGGGCCGAGCAAGAGAGACGCACAATTGTGCCTGGCCACGTCCTCTGACCTGATCCATTGGGTCCGGCACGGGGTCATCCTGCCAGCTTACAAAGGTAAGTGGAACGCCGGCTGGACTAAGTCCGGGGCAATCCTCCCGGAGAAGATTAACGGTAAGTATTGGATGTATTACTTGGGCGACGCCAGCGATACTGCAGGACAAATGGGTGTGGCTTATTCGGAAGACCTCTTGCATTGGGCCAATGCGCTGGACCACCCCGTGATCTCCCCGCGTCCGAAGTATTTTGATTCCAAACTGGCGGAACCAGGGCCACCTCCTATGGTTACTCCCGAGGGTATTTTCCTGGTTTACAACGGAGCTGACGACAATCTGCTGTATTCCACAGGTTGGGTTCTCTTTGATAAGGCTGATCCAACCAAGGTCATTGCGCGTGCGGACAAGCCGATCTTCCATCCCGTCATGACCTGGGAGAAGGTTGGGCAAGTGCCCAACGTGGTTTTTGTGGAGGGACTTGTCCGTCGCCGGGGCCAATGGCTGTTTTACTACGGCGGAGCGGACAAAGGCATTGGCGTGGTAGCCGCAGAATCGCGTTAGTTTCGTGCCGGCGTAAGTGGTGGTCCAGTCCGTTGATCGGGATTGTGCGTGGAGGTCTTTAGATCGCACCTCTGAGCAGGGAAAAAACATTATGGCTTCCAGAAAAATGTCGCGGCGGCAGTTCATCGAAAGATCGATTACGAGCAGTCTTGGCACGAGTATGGCATGGCGATCGAACCCAGGAAAAGTCAGTTCTTCGGCAAGCGTCACCGAGGCTGGGCCTTTGACGTTGAAGGTCATTGGTGATGCCCAGCGGGGCTACGCTGTAACCATTCTCTTCGGCGGCCAGCCCATCGCGCGGCACAACAGTGGCGGGGAGTTTTCGGCGGTTTTTCAAAATGGCGAGCGCAGTCTGGAGGATCACGCGGAAAACTGGAAGGCCACATCGTGGATGGGTGATACAACACATGTGACGCTGAACGGCGAGTGTAAGCTCCAGAACCTTAACACCACGGTCTTTGCGCAGGTGGAGTACGACGTTGTCACACCGCACGTCGTGCGAAAGAGGATCCGGCTGCACCAGAACGACATGTACATGCTGTTCTACCAGGTGTGCAACCGTTTGGAACCGGAGGAATCACCGACGAAGTTCTGGAGTTTCAATCAACCGGACTGCCAGGGCGGGCCGATGCACGAGTATTACCCGGCAGCCGGCTTCCGCACGAAGAATGGCGTCACTGTCGGCCTGCTCACGGACTCCGGCTACCGTAATTACTGGAGCCGGATGATTCGCCGGGATGGGTGGCCTGTGAAACCTGCCCCACAGAGAATTCCTGATGCCAACCTAAATTATGTCTGCCGCCCCGAGGAACGGGCCGAGGGGAAACTCTTCGTGCAGCAGACGTTCGGCGAGGCGCTCGTGCAGGCAGAGGACGATGACTCCAGTGAGGCTGTGGCGCTGCCGCCGGTTTCTTCGTGGAGTAAGCTGGGAGAGGTAACTCTGGAAGAGCGGAATGGTGCAACGGTCCTTTCCCCGCGGGGTTCCGAGGACGGTGTGGTCATCCCGTTCCCGGCAAGAGGCGGCGAGGTCTACTCCGTGCGCTTGGAGTATCGTTCGTCGCAGCCGTTTGCGGTGCAGGTTTGGGACGTCGACGAGCGGCGGCGTAAGCTAGAGGACACCACGCTGTATAACGCCCGTGTGCCTGAATCGCCGGAGGGCTGGTCCGAATTCCGGACCAAAGTCTTTGTCTACTCGTTGCGGGGGCGCGGCGGTGCGCTGTTCATCTCGATGCCGCAATCGGAACAAGCCATAAACCGCGAGGCGCCGGGCGGGTCGAGGCCGATCACACTGCGCGGTCTTGAAGTTCGCCGCCTGAAAGCGCGCCGCGAACCTTATCACCGCCTCGAGATGGACCGCGCGGAGCAGAAAACGGCTTTCGTCTTTGTGGATGACCAGACGCCGGATACGGTTCGAGGGTATCGCCTGGCCAGCCAGCTTCACCTGGCTGACGCCTTCGGCTTCAAAGGCGGCGAGACGGAAAAGGTGCTGTACGCCGACTTGATGATGCTCTGCTGGATCGCCGGACCACAGGCCTTCCGGCCAATGTGCGCACCGAGCATCTGGTACTCCGCGGCAGGTGAGATGTACTTCCGCGACAGCTTTTTCGCGCTGAACGGTGTCCACAACCGCGACCTGAACGAGGGTGTCTTCAATCTCTGGGCCGATAACCAGGGAACTAATGGGGCCATCAACACGCTGATAGAACCCAACATGGCCAACCTGGAGCGCAAATCGAACGACTCGACGCCGTTATGGCTCGTGTGGGCGCTCCTGAATCGCCGCCGGTTCAGTACCAAGCTGCCGATGGATAAGGTGCGGAAGGCGGCGGATTATTGCCTTCGGACCTATGACCCCCGCCGCGACGGCATCTGCTGGGCGCAGTTCGTTGTCGGCATGAACGACGTGATCGATTATCCCAAGGGTACTACTGACATCTGCACCAGCCAGGGCATGTGGGCGGTGACCCTGCGCACGATTAAAGAACTCAACATCCCGGGAATCAGTGAAAACGTCTCTGAAGATTACATCGCAAAAGCGGAGGAGGCCTACCGCAGCTACTACGATCCAGTGCGGAAGATCGTCCGCCCGGTGCGCAACGTTACGGACGCCATCGGCTTTGACGAAGTCTTTCCTGAGTTTCTCTCACTCTGGCTGTTCAACCGGAAAATGCTTACAGATGAGATGATGTGTAACCATCTTGACCGCATGCCGGTGTTCCTCCCGCGAAAGGATGCTCCCTATCCCGAAACCGGCGGCACGGCACGGGCGATCCTCATTGGTATCACGGAGGAAGGGAAGGGGTGGCGCTACGCCTCGGACGCATGGCACCCGATGATCAGTGACTCCTTTGCGGCCAACTATGCGAATCACCGAATGGACGGCATCTATTACAACGGCGGGAGTTGGATGCGAATTGAGATTTGCGGGTACGTCGCCGGTAAGCTTCACGGTTGGAGCAAAGCCGACAAGGCTATCGCCAACCGCCTCTGGGCGGAGATTAGCGTCGACCCCGACTTTCCAACGAGCCAAGAGTATCTCGCGACCGATGCGGCTCACCCGTTCTTCGGTTACCATCGCGTCTTTGCCTGGAACGCGTTTGTGCTGCAAGCGCTGGAGCTGGCAGGGCTGCGCAAGCCCGAAATGGACCCTGATTATTCCCCTCCTGGGTCTATCTGAATGAATGGAACCAGGACTAACTTGAACGTCCACATTCGCCTACCGCAATCAGCATGCTGCGGGGGGTAATGCGTGCGATCCCCATTGTAATGCCGGCATCCTCACCGTGATTCTCGGCGCCGAGGACAGCGCCGGGACAGTGGGGCGATCTCAGGCCCCCAGTTACTTGCGTTAAGTGAACAGCGCTGGTGTTGAGCTTCGGCAGACTTCCTGAAGTTTCCCAATTCGACTGAACCGGAACACTTGCATCAAACCATTTCAGGGAGAAACTGGTGGCACATTCCCTCTGCGAACCGAGCTGGCCATTCACAATGGGATTTGCGGACTCGCCCGTTTCTGCCTATTATTCCGGCATGCTTGGTTTCTATTCTGCAACACCGTATAGACGGATGTCGGTTCCTCTTGCCTGCTGCTTCGTGCTGCTCATTCTAGCGATGCCAAGCAGGGGGCAGGAACCGAATCCGCACTCATCCTTGTCTCCCGCGGTCGAGGCTTCCTGGGCTGCGGCACAGCAGGCCCAGCAGCAAAAGGACTACGCAACTGCCGAACGGGAATATCGCAAGGTCATAAGTCTTTCTCCCGGATTTGCGGAAGCATACATGAATCTGGGGCTCGTCTATGAGCTCCAGAGTCGCCCCCAGGATGCGCTCGCCCTGTTTGAAAAAGCTGTCCGGTTAAAGCCCGGCTTGGCGGGCGCGCAGTTCTTTCTAGGGGTAGACTACTGCAAGCTGGGAGATGCGAAGCGGGCCACACCACACCTGGAGGCTGCCGTTCGTGCCAGGCCGGATCTCCCCGACGCCTGGTCGTGGCTGGCATCCGCGTATCAGGTGACCGGCCGGACTTCCCGGCAGGTGACTGCCTTGCAGGCAGGGCTGCGCGCGAATCCCTATAGCATCGATCTGTTGTATTTGCTTGGCCAAGCCTACCAGCAACTTGGCAAGGACGCTGCGGACCGGATTCAGCAGAAGACATCGGAATCGAGCTTTCTTCAGCAACTGCTCGCGGAGAATTACGCTGCGAGCGGTTATCTGCCCGTCGCCATGTTGCACCTTGAGAACGCCCTCAAGGCATCGCCCGCCCGCGCAGGCCTGCACATCGAGATCGCCGAGGTACTGCTGCATGCCGGCAGTCTGAAACGCGCCGAGGATGAGATCGCCGCCGAGTTGCTCGTCGCGCCCGACAGCCTGAGGGCCCTGGTGCGGCGGGGTGAGGTTAAGCTCCTGAGGGGCGATGTCCCGGCGGCGTTGGCAGACTGGTCCCAGGCGCTCGCGCAGGACCCGGCGCGTTCGGAAGCGATCCTCGGTGTGCGAGAGTTTGGATTCGGTGACACTTCCCAGGAGAATCTCCCGGAGAATTTGCGTGCCCAATTAACTGGGCTACGGTCCCAAATTGAATCCCAGCCCGGGTCCGCAAGCCGGTTGGCCTTGGCGTTCATCTCCACGCAGGAGGACCCCACGCGGGCGGTAGCGAGCGCGGCCGGTGCTGGGGATTCGGATTCGGGCAAATCTGTTTCGCCTTGCACCGTGGGGCAAATCCGGACCTGGCTTGCTACGGACCTCCTCCAGCCGGTTGCCGCCTGTTCGACTCCGATGCTCAAACAGCCGCTGACCACAAACCTGCGCCTGGGAATAGCGCGAGCCCTTTACGAGACGGGTCTGGCGGAGCGCGCGCTGGCCGCGCTGGACGGCTTGGCGCCTTCGCAGGTGGACTCGCCCGAAGCGCAGTACTGGAAAGCCCGGTGCTACAAGCGCTTGGCGCTGGTGGCGTACTTGCGGCTATTCGCAGTCGACCCGGATTCGCATCGGGCGCACCAAGTCCTCGGGGACATGGACGAGGCGCGGGGAGAGGACTCCAAAGCGATTGAAGAGTACGAGAAAGCCCTCGCTAAGCGGCCCACGCTGCCCAATCTTCATTACCAGATCGGCCATCTGGAGTGGAAAGTATACAAAACGCAGGAAGCGCGAGAACAGTTCCAAGCGGAACTCGGATTGAATCCTCGTCATGCCGGGGCGCTGTTCGACCTGGGAAGCACCTATTTGCAGGAGCGACAAGCGGACAAGGCGCTCGAATACTTGAAGAAGGTCTACGATTTGGATCCGAAGTACCCTGACGTTCACCAGTTTATGGGAATCGCCTATACCCGGCTGAATCGGTACCCCGAGGCTGAGAAGGAACTGAAGATTGCAGCCCCCAGCGATAAGGATGGGACAGTTCACTATGAGCTGGCGCGTGTTTACCTGGCGATGGGGAAGTCCGCGGAGGCGCAGCGGGAGTTCGCATTGTCTAATCAACTCAGAGTGGTATCTCACCGGAACAACGAAGAGCGTGTTCAGCGCATTGGCGCGGCGGAGGCGGCGCTGAATCAGCCTTGATGAAACGTCCAGCCATCATTCTTATCTTCGCTACTCTTTCCAGCGTGTCAGGAGCCGCGCAGACCCTGTCTCCGTACCAGCAGGGCTTGATGGCGCTGCAACAGAACCGCACGGATGAGGCGCTGGAGGCTCTCACCGCAGCCGAGAAGGAGAATCCGCGCGACGCGGCGATCCGCAACTTCCGCGGGATCGCCCTGGCGCAGCTAGGCCGCGGCGACGATGCCGCAAGCGAGTATCGCGAGGCCATTCGCTTGAATCCGCAGATGGTTGATGCTTACCGCAACCTCGGCCACCTGGAGTGGACCGAACGGCATCCGGATGCCGCGCGCGAGGCGCTGAAGAAGGCGCTCGATCTTTCGCCGGACGATCCCTACACGCACTATTACCTTGGCCGCGTGGAACTGGATTTGAAAAATTACCCGGATGCCATGGGCCACCTGGATAAATCGAAAAGGGTGTGGCCCCAGGATGCGGAGTTCTACCTTCAGGCAGCCGCGGGTTATGCAAGTTTGCACCTGACGGCCGACGGCCGCGGCGTGCTCGCGCGGGTGCAGCACTTTGATCTCACCGACACGCAGTTGGTCCGACTCGGCGCGCTGCGAATTGCCTGCCAGCAACCGGCGGAGGGCATTGGGGTTTTCCAGCGTCTGGAGACACAGTACCCGAACGCGGACTGGGTGCAGTTCGATCTCGCGCTCGCCTACCTGGAAGCGAGCCAGCCGGCGGAGGCGGAGAGAACGGCTCGCTCGATCCCCCCCTCAAAACGTTCAGGGGCAGTGTGGACTGTCATCGCCATCGCCGAGGCTGCAATGCAGCGCCACGAAGAAGCAATCAGGGCGTTCCGGAACGCGGCCGAAACCGTGCCGCAGGAGGAAAACCGCTGGCTCGACCTGACCCGGGAGTTGATGGAACAGCAACATTATGTTGACGCCGTGGCTGCCGCGCAGCAGGCTCTCGATCACCTGCCGCGTTCGTACGCGCTGCGACTGCGCTTGGGCGCGGCTTACATGAAGTCCGCGCGTTACAAGGAAGCCGAGGATGTGTTCCGCGATTTGATTGCGAAGGGAGATCCTGAACCCACGAGCGCCGTCGGACTGGCACAGGTCCTCATGCGAGAGGGGCGGCCGGAGGATGCGGCGGAAGTGCTGGAGGAGGCTCAAAAGCGGCTGGGCTCGAGCTTCCTCCTGGCTTACTTTCGCGGCATTGTGCTTGGCCGGGCCGCCAAGCCGGAGGAAGCAGTGCAACAGTTCCGGGAAGCGGTCCGGCTGAATCCACAAAGCCCGGAAGCTCATCAGTGGCTGGGAAAGTCCGAGCTACGTGCTGGGCACGTGCGTGAGGCTATCGCTGAACTGAAAGAGGCCCTTCGGCTCGATCCGAACAACCGCCCGGCGAAGCGGCTGCTTGCACAGGCCTACGAAATCCAGAAGCAGCCGGAGCAGGCTAAACACTACCTGGAGCAGGTTGAATCGGC
The DNA here is from genome assembly GCA_963722555.1 of uncultured Acidobacteriota bacterium. GTDB lineage: Bacteria > Acidobacteriota > Terriglobia > UBA7540 > UBA7540 > Bog-366. The sequence goes on along the minus strand of CAVRNQ010000007.1, from coordinate 753,179 downwards.
CGAAGTGCCCAAGGCGATGGGCACCGAGGCTGAGGATTTCTTCTTTCCGGATTGGCAAATGCCTCCGGCGGATCAGCGGGCTTCTCCTTGAGGATCCTGGAACGCCTTTCGTGCGTCCTGATCTCTCTTGGAGGTTTCGGAATTCGACAAGTTTTGGAATAGCTCCAGTTCCCGCGCGCTGGATTCTGCGTCATTCGCCTCCCGGTACAATTGGGCGAGCAAGTAATGCGGCTCGGGGTCATTGGGAGCTTGTTCCGCAGCCTTCAGCAGTTCGTCCGTTGCCTTCCGGGGCTCCTTCAAGCTGCGGTAGCACTTGCCCAGCAGCAGATGCACCCGCGCCATGCGCGGCAGGCCCGTTTCCGCGGAACGCAGATAGGTGAGCGCGTCCGGGTAGTTGCTTTCTCGCAGGGCGATTTCACCCAGGTAGAGATTCGTCATCGCGTTCGCCGGGTCATCCTTGAGCGCGAGCAGGAATTCGTTTTTCGCGTCGGTGAGCTGGTTCTGCGCCCAGAAAGCGATGCCGATGGCGTGATGGAGACCGTTGGCGCTCGGGCGCTTTGCCAAAGCAGCGCGATATTCTTTGATGGCTTCGGGGTACCGTTCGTCCTCGGCGTAGACCTCGCCCCTCAAGGCATGTAGCTGAAAGGAATCCGGATCGAGATCATGGAGCATCTGGATGGCGCGCAGTGAGAGGTCTTTGTGGATTCGAGCCAGCTCATAGAGCGCGTCGGCGTCCTTGGGGTACTGCCGAACCTGCTGGTTGAATTGAGCGATGGCTTCATCCGCGCGCCCTTGCGATTCGAGTGCCAGAGCCAAGTAATATCGGCACTTGGGATGAGGATGAGGCATGGCAAGTTCCTGGGTGAGGCTGGCCACCGCGGCATCGGAAACGTTTAGGCCGAACCAGGAGACCCCAAGATAGAAATTGACTTCCGGATACTGCGGCTGGGCCATGAGCACTTCTTTGAACAACTCGATGGATCCCTGAAACTTCAACTCCGTTTGATAGAGGATGCCCAGCCGTTTGAGAATCTCGGGATTGTCTGGAGAGATTTCCAGCGCCCGTTTGTACTGTTCCTCGGCGGCGGCGAAGTTCTGCTGCGCTTCGTAGTTACGGGCATGCTCCAAGAGGGGATCGACTGCAGACTGCCCGGACAGTCTGCCCTCGGCCGAAAGAACAAGCAGCAAGGGCAGGCAGCATCTCAACGGCAGAGTAAGGCGAACTGTTTTCGGCATTCGGTACGCCCCCTTTTGGCGGAAGGCGGGACCAGAACTTGTTTCGCGCGACCACGGGCCGAGTAGATTATACGGCGAATTTGGTGAACCGGGAGCGGCCGCGATGAGGGCAAAGTGAGTGATAGCCGATCTTACCGGATCAGCCGCGCGGCCACCATAGCCTCGGAGTTTGGCGCCCCAGCAACAGCCTTGGTGTGAATGAGGGCCTCAAACCAGACCTTGCTTTTCGGCTCGGAGGAGATGCCGAGGGCCTCGCGGAGTGCGCGGCGCTGGTTGGGGTCGGCCAAGAAGCGCCCAGCGGCTTCTGTCCCTTCCTGTTGCAGCCCTTGCAGGATCAGGATGGTGGTCCCGTATGCAGGGTTCGGCAGGAGAGCGATATCGGCGTAATCTTCCCCGGTCGTGCCCGTAAATCGAAGGCCAACATAAGCCTTCTGCTCACCGGGGTGCGGGTCCTTGTTCACGAATTCCTTTGGTCCGGCTCCTACCAGCCCTTCGGCCTCCTGGAAGTTGAGCCGACTCTGAAACAACTGTACCCAAGGATTGGAACCCGGACTTCCCAGGAAGATGTAATTCCCCTCGTCCAGATCCCTCAACCGGATGTCTCGGGCGAAACGAACGGACACCCTGTCCCGACAATCGCCGGCGAGATTGGTGAGGGAAATAAGCACAGACACATCTGCATAAGAGGTCAGTGCGGAATCGGATATGTAATTCATGATCGGGGCTTCTTGGTTGCCAACACGGGCTGGCATGAAGCTTCGCGGGAAATCCGGCTTAAGGTAACTCTCCAGCGAACCCGGCTTATGAGCAATAATGCGCATCATGCCATAGTTCACATCCGCGACGACGAAGTGCGTGCGATGTTCGGGATCGAAAACCTCTGAGAGCGGCCAAGGAGGGTAAACAGAAGCTTGTGAAGCGACGGTGTTCCGGGAAACGAGGACCTTTCTCCCCAAATAGGCGCACGCCGTGGCAAGAATCGCGCAGAGGATCCAGGGGATGATACCGCCGGCGGCGGAACGTAGTGAGCGAATCCCCTTTCGGGGCGTGCTGGGCGCCGTCGTGCCGGCAGTGGCGCTCCTGAATACCGGGACGAAGCTTCCCTTGGGGATCTCCACGACCAGTGGTTCGGAGCGACCGACCGAATCAAAATACTCATGCAGGTGGAGTCTCAACTGCCGGGCATGCACCCGGACCGAACTGTCTTCCAACGGGGTGTAGTCAGCGGGTTTACCGAAGACCGCATGGCCGATCTCGTGCTCTGTTAATTGGCTTGCGCACCCACGGAGGGTTCGTTCGGTGATGTACAATAAGAGTTCGCGCAGGCGCGCAGATTTCTGAAACCCTGGGCTGGCAGCGATGCGCTCGACGACTTGCCACCGTTCGTCGTCCGCCAGGGTGTCCTTGCGATCTGCTGAGGGGGCAGGCTGGTGCATCTTCGTTCGCGAATATCAAACGCTCTCTTTGCGTCGGCTCGAAGCTGCGAATGAAATCCTAGCACAGAATCTGCGTGATGTGGGATGATAACTGTCACTCAGCTCAGAACTCCTGATCTCTGCTGGTGTTTTTGGTTAGACAAGGAAAACCGCATGACCGACTTCGAGGTTGCACGCGCTGCGGTCGTCGGCGACATTGAGCCATGCCACAACTGCAACTACCCATCTTCCCTGAGGGCGCAACCCATATCACCCGCGAGATTGCTTTCCAATGGAAAGATGGCAAACTCACATGCTTCTAAGGGATCTGTCCATTTTCCAGCATGAAAAGGATGACCTCCGGAGTTTCCGCCTCCTTACAAGTCAGCTAATCATCCATGGCAGTATTTGGCAAGCCGATATCGTCCGGACTTTTGCTATTCCGCGAGTTACCGTTAGACGCTACGTTAAGCTCCTGCAGCGGCAGGGGGCGAAGGGATTTTTTGTGCCGCCGCCGCGGCGCTGAGCCTCTGTCCTGAAGGGTGAGGTGCCTACTGAGATTCCAGCAAAATGAATATTGGCGAGGGAAAGGTGATCACGGCTTGAATTCTGAAGTAGTCGCAGGCTCTGTTCAGCAGTAAGCCAGTTCCCGACACGGACACCGCGCCGCTGAACTCCTATGGCTCGGCGTATGCCCGCGGCCAACTCCGGGCTGAGGAGGCCCGAATCGGCGGCCTCATACGCAACGCGCCGGACTGCCGCAAGGCGCAGGTTGATTGTCGCCGGAGCGTACTGCTTCTGTTCAAGATGGATTCGGTACCGCAGCACGAGGGTGCGGTTGAAAGCCAAGCGTGGTTCCGAGCAATACCACACGACGAAGTCGTCGATGGCAGATCGCACGTTCGTTGGCCACTCTTGGATGTTAGGCTATTTAGGACCGTCGATTTTGACTGTTCAAGATCAGGCAGCGCCAGAACCCGCTTCGGTGATTTCCTCTTCTTTCGAGATTATGACATCGGCGACGGCCTCCTTGACCGTTGCCGCTAAGAATGCCGCCGAACCTCAGCCCTGGTGCGTTATTCGCGACCTTTCCCAGCGAGTGCTGACTGGCTCCCTCATCATTGCGTCCGGCTGTCCAGAAACGTTAGTGCTGTATCGGAAGCGCGCCGGTGAAAAAGCGATCGGGCAGCGCGAGGGTCCAATCGGCACGCTTTCGATACAGCCGTTTGAAGGAAGCCGCGACACGTACGCTGTGGCCTATGGGTTTTGAATCGAGTTTGGTCTGGAAGTTATTGAAAAGAAGAGGACTTACAGAGCGAGGGTGTGATCGAAATTCATCGATTTCTGGGCACGTTCTCCGCTCACAACCGCCATCCTACCGCAAGATTGGCGGTACTTCAACAGTCCGGATGTTGCAGGTGTCGGAGGCCGCAGTGCTCGGACCCCGAGCCTCAGCTTCCGGCAACACGTGGGCTTCGAGTATCCGGTGCCGATTCATTGCGAGCACGCGTAGCGTCCGCCGCACGGGCGGCTTCGTTCAAGTCCCCATGTGGGAAGTTACCATTGCTTGGGTCACTGTAAAGGTCGGCTGACTGGAGAAATGGTTCTTCCACGTTGCCGATACGCAGTGCGAGCCGCATCGGTTCAGCCGAGATTCGCGGTACCGTAACCCCGACCCGGCGGAACTTCGCTGCTTCGCTCGATTGGTCGCAAGTCGCTGCTGGCGGGACAGTTGCGGTCCCAGCTCAGGATTCGGCCTGGGAAGTCGCTAGCCTTGATCGGAAATGCCTCGGCCCGTCACCGTCCTGCCTACCCCAAAGGCCACTCGCTCGGGCCGAGGCATTTCCGATCAAGGCTAGCGACGATACGACCAAGTGACCACCAATGATAGATGAGGAGCTACAACGCACTGGGATTGTTTCCGAGTAGGCGACGATATGTCCAGAGACGGTCCAGCGGGTGACGGGCCGATAGCCAACGAGGCCAGGTGGCCAGTTGTTCCGGCAAGGCGGGCAAGTGGAGCCGACGGCACTCCCGCCCAAAACTCTCCAAACGCCTTCCTGCAACTGCAACCCTGATACTTTGTGGGAAAGGCTCTCCTCAACATTCATGGGTAGCTTCATATCAGGGCCGCATTGCCAATCCACTCAGCCCCCGCAGCAAGCGAGTTTCTTCAAAGATGAGCCTCGAAATTGGCCTTCCCTCCGGGCAGTCACAAAGTTGATACACACTGCGACGCGTGCAGAATCTCGTCCACCTCCGCCTTGTCCACGTCCATCACATTCGGAATTCCACTGATCTCCGCCGCTTCACGGGTGAGAGACGCGAGATCGTCCCGGCTAATGTGCTCAACGCAAAACTTCCGGCTGCCGGCCAGGAACTGGCGCAGACCCTGGGCAAGCCGTTCGTAATAGGTATACAGACCAAGTGCACCAGGCGGTAATGTCTCGAAGGCTTCATCGCCCAGTTGCTGGCGCAGCGCAGTCGCGGTGACGAAAATCTCGTCTCGTGATCGGCCGAAGCGCTCGATGTAAACCGGCAATTGTCCCTCTTCGATCGCCCTCCCAATCGTCTTTCCGACCATGGCCGCGGCAATCGGGGAACGCGCCATACCGACCAGCTTCACAAATGGGGCGCCTAGCGCCAGCCCTTTGAAGATCTGATCTTCGAAGGTGAACCCACCTGCCACTGCCAGCGCCGGCACGTACTGCTTTTGCTCCGCGAGCCGCTTGGCGTATTCATACAACAGCGAGTGGAGTTCCACCGGCGGAACGCCCCACTCGTTCATCATTCGCCATGGACTCATGCCTGTGCCGCCGCCCGCTCCATCCACGGTGAGAAGGTCCAGTTTGTACTTTGAAGCAAAGGATATGGCGCGCGCCAAGTCAGCGGGACGGTACGCGCCCGTCTTGAGGAAAACGTGCTTGGCGCCAGCCGCCCGCAACTCCTCCACTCGCCGTGCAAAGGATTCTTCCGTGACCATGCCGACGCGCGAATGTCGCTCGAACTCTTTGAACGCGCCATGCTGAAACGCACGGATGACGACCGCATCCGTCGGATCGGGAAGCACGATGTACCCGCGCTCGTGGAGCATCTGGGCCTTGGCGAGCGAGCTAATCTTCACTTCGCCGCCAATATTCTTCGCCCCTTGCCCCCATTTCAGTTCGACGCACTCCACCCCGAGCTTCTCGATCGCGTACTCTTGCACGCCCAGGCGGGTGTCTTCGATGTTCGCCTGGACAATGATGGCGCCATAGCCACCACTCTGGTAGCTCTTGTAAAGATGCACGCGCCGCTTCAAGTCCGCCGTGTCCACTACCCGGCCATTCCTGATGACCGCCTCGGGATCCATACCGGCCACATTCTCTCCAATCGTCAGGCCAGTGCCGGCCAGCGCTGACCCGATCGCCAGCCCTTCCCAGTTGTTCTTGGCGATGTTGGTCGACCCCAGGCCAGGAATGATCCACGGGTAACGGAACTTCAGCTTGTGGTCATGACCGAATTCCACTTCCAGCTTGACGGCGGGGAAAATGGCCTTGTCGCTGTCGGCGTCGATCCCGTGTGCGCCGGCGGCAGTACCCATGATGTTGAAATGAGAGTAATCCACCGGGTAGGCTTTTTCGCCCGCCGTAGTGATCACGCCGAACGGTTGTGGATAGATCACCTCGTGGCCGCGATAGGCCGACTTGCCGATCTCACACATCCCGACGCAGCCGTCCACGCACGTCACGCACATACCGGACGCGGGGACAACCGAGCCTTCCGTCCGGTTCTTGGTGAGAGTTGCAGCCGAGGAATTAACTCTTGAAAACGACATTGTAGTGCCTCCCTTAAATTACTCTCCGGAACTTCGCTGCCCTTCCCAAGCGATAACTCTGTCGCTGGGCCAGGTGTACACGGCTTAATCCTTTCGGATCTCGCACGCTACGCACGGTGCCATGTAACACATCATGTCATCGAACACCATTTTCTCGAGACACGGAGGGCTCAAGTTTGCGCAACTACCGCAAATCGCCTTTTCCGGTTCGTTGTAGGTGCAGCGGAGCTGGCAGGCCGGGCAAACGTACATGCAGGCGCCGCACAGCCGGCACGCTTCGGAAGGTACGTCGAAGGGCGTGCCAACACTCCGCCTCTCGCCGCGCCCGCGGAAGCCGATGGCTTTGGCCATCATCTGCTCTTCGCACATCCGTACGCACAAACCGCACAGGATGCAATCGTCGTACTCCTGGCGGAAGCGCTGCTTGCGCACCTCGTGGGCCGAAGCCAAATCCTGAATGATCTTCGATTGCGGGCAGGACGCCAGCAGCAGTTCCAGAATCATCTTGCGTGCCCGGATCACGCGGGTGGAGGCCGTCCGGACCGTGAGCCCCTCCTCGACCGGGTAGGTGCAGGAGGTGACCAGCTTCGCCTTTGTCCCCTGGCCAATCTCGACTATGCAGAGGCGGCAGGCTCCGTACGGCGACAGTCCCTCGAGATGGCACAGCGTCGGAATGGGGAAACCGAGGAAGCGGGCCGCCTCGAGCAGCGTCGTGCCTTCCTCGACCGTCACCGGCAGTCCGTTCATGGTCAGGGTGATCATGGGTTCCCCTTCACGACCGCTCACCTCGGTGGCACGGCGATGATCGCGTCTCCAGCGATTGCGTCAAATTTACAGATCTCAAAGCAGGCCCGGCACTTGATGCATTTGGACTGCTTCAGGTTATGCACTTCCTTCCTTGGCCCTGTAATGGCGCCCGTCGGACAAACCTTTACGCACAACCCGCAGCCCGTGCACTTTTCCGCGATCACGCGATAGGTGAATAGGTCCCGGCAAACCGTGGCCGGGCAGAACTTGCGCTCGATATGCGTAAGGTACTCGTCGCGAAAGTACCGTAGCGTGCTCAGGACAGGATTAGACGCGGTCTGACCCAGTCCGCACATCGATGCATCCTTCACTACCAAGGCCAACTCTTCCAGGAGATCAAGTTGCTCGACTGTGCCCTTCCCGGTGGTGACGTCATCCAGGATCTCCCACATTCTCTGCGTACCCTTGCGGCAGATGAAGCACTTGCCGCAGGATTCGTCCTTCAGGAATTTCATGAAGTATTTGGCGACATCCACCATGCAGGTGTTCTCGTCCATCACGATCATGCCGCCCGACCCCATGATTGAGCCCGCCGCGGTCAGGCTTTCGTAGTTGATGGGCAGGTCGAACATTGAGGCTGGAAGGCACCCCCCGCTCGGTCCGCCCGTCTGCACGGCTTTGATCTCCGCCCTTCCGGAGGGTCCGCCGCCCGCCCCGTGTACGATCTCCCCGATGGTGATGCCCATGGGCACTTCGACCAACCCGGTGTTCCTCACCTTGCCGACCAGGCTGAAGATTTTTGTGCCGGTGTTCTGAGGCGAGCCAACCTTCGAGAACCCCGCAGCACCTTCGTTGACAATGATCGGAATGTTCGCCCAGGTCTCGACGTTGTTGATGGCCGTGGGTCTTCCGCTGATTCCTTTTTCGATAGGATAGGGAGGCCGTTGGCGAGGTTCGCCTCGTTCGCCTTGCACCGATCGGATAAGCGCCGTCTCCTCGCCGCACACAAAGGCTCCCGCGCCTTTCACGATTTGGATGTCAAACGAAAAGCCGGAGCCCAGTATGTTCTCGCCTAAGAACCCCAGTCCGCGCGCCTGCCGGAGCGCGATGACCAGATGTTTAATCGCTAGCGGATACTCGGTCCGAACATAAATGATTCCTTGCGTAGCGCCGGTGCCGTAAGCGCCGATTAGCATTCCTTCGATGATGCTTTGCGGATTTCCTTCCAGAACGCTGCGATCCATGTACGCGCCCGGATCACCTTCGTCCGCGTTGCAGACGAGAAACTTGCCCTGACCATTCCGCGCATTCGCCAGCATCTCCCACTTGGCACCGGTGGGAAAACCGGCACCGCCGCGGCCGCGCAGACCGGATGCTTTCACCTCATCCACCACCCACTGCGGATTCCCCTCCGCGAGGACTTTCACCAGTGCCGAAAACCCACCGTTTTCGATGTAGTCGTAGATTCGGATCGGATCGATCTTCTCGTTGCGCGCAAGAATGGTGCGCCGCTGGCCTCGGAAGAAGGGAATATCGCTCTGTCTCTGTAACCTCTCGTATGTCTTGCGATCTCGCCAAAGAAGGTCTTCGACGACCCGCCCCTCGACCACCGCCTGGACGACTCGGGTCATCTGTTTAATTCCGAGCCGCGGGTAGAAGGTGCCCTCCGGCTCAATGAGCACGCTGGGCTCAGCCTGGCAGAAGCCGTGGCAGCCGGTGATCCGTATCCGGACCTTCCCCGCAAGTCCGTTGCCCAGAACTTCACGCTTTGCGATGCGGATCAAGTCATTGGCGCCACTAGCCTGCCCGCAGGTTCCGGCAGGGATAACGATGACAGGGATCCGCGTGTCCCGGTCAGCGATAATCCTATTCTGGAGTGCCGCGAAATCCTCACGCGATCCGAGTCTCTGCATGTCTGTCTCTCATTGCCAAGCCGCACTACACGCGGCAACAGGCTCGACCAAAATCATCCCGGCCCTTGGCCGATTCCCCCGGGGCTCGTGCTGCACATCCAGTCCTGCCGAGCCGCTCACCTGACTCCCCTGACGTCAGCGATCAGAGCGTCGGCCCGTTCAGATCGAGAACGTGGCCCTTGCAGCCCTTCCGCGAACAGATCTGGACAACTCCACCCCCGCGCACAATCATCGGCACCATCGCCGCTCCGCACTCCGGGCAACTCGCACCACCGGTCAGGTGCGCATGACAATGGGGGCAGAAGCAGTCCACCATCGCGTCCTTCGGAATCTCCTGCTCAGATTGCAGGTTGTAACTCCCGTAAAGACACGACAAGCGGAGCGGGAAGTGCTCACGTGCGAAGGCCACCGTTACACGGATGGAGGGGTGACCATCCACCGGATGCTCCGGGTCCATCAGGCTGTGATTGCACCGCGGACAACTGACCTCCACGGGGAAAACGCGCGGGTCAGTTGTCACTTCCACTTTGTCCAGACCGTTATGGGCCTGTTCCAGAATCTCCTTCACCCTTACGGGGCTCACGTTCGAGAAATAGTGCCCGTCGACAACCACGATCGGCCCAAGTGCGCAAGCGCCGAGGCAGTTCACCGTTTCCAGCGTAAATTCGTGGTCGGGGGTGGTCTCCCCCGCGGCGACACCCAGGGCCCGCCCGAACTCTTCCGCGATCACCGGCCCACCTCTGACATGGCACGCGGTACCCAGGCAAACCGAGCAAACATGTTTGCCGCGCTGTTTCAGGCTGAAAGAGCGAAAGAATGTTGCCACCCCGTAGACATCGCTGAGCGACCGTCCCGTCTTATCGGCGACGATCTCGAGCGCATCAGGCGGAAGGTATCCGTACCTCGATTGGATATCCTGAAGGATGCCAATCAGTCCGCCATACTCGCCGGCGTGTTCTTCTACAATCCGTAAGACGTTCTCCGGACTCATATAAAACCCTCCGGGTGCGCCGGGAGCCGCCCGCTACATCAGACTACCGATACTCCTCACAGTGCCAAACGCCCTCCGCAGGCTTGGGGTAGATGCAGACGTGCCGGTCCTCGCAATTGCTGCATAAACCCTTGAACTCCGTGCGGGGTTCGTCGCCTGAAGGCTTCTTCCACAGTTCCTCGAGCTCCACCTGATCCCTGTTGGACGGCGGCGATGCAATCGGCGGACACGGCTCAAATTGCTCACAGTTGAGGACGATCTGCCCCTTGTTTCTCGGATAAATACAAACTGCTCCGTGCATACAGACCGAACAAATGCCGCGACTTGTCACCACTGCTTGGTTCAGTGTTGCCATTGCTATTCTCCTCGCAGGCGGCGCAGAACCTTCACGCAAACCGCCACGAGCAAGTGAGGCAAGTTGGTCACCAACGTGTAAACCGTAGGACCAGCCACCGTTCACAAGGCGCAAGTCAACCAGAATGATAGGGATTCAGGGGTGAGAATCGTCAGGGTGAAGCGAGACAGTCTGACCAGCAAGGCTGGGGAGATTTGAACCGGTGGGGAGCAATTCCCCGCTGCGGCCTCCTCAGGAGGAGGGCGCCGCCGAGGGCTTTAGCTTTTCTCGCAGCGTCTTGCGGTCAATTCCGAGGATCTCCGCTGCCCGGGTCCGGTTGCCGTTTACGCTTGCCAGGACGTTGCGAATGTACTCGGCTTCGACCTCTGCCAACGTCCGGTTGAACGAGGCATTCCGCAATCCGGAGAACCGCATCAACGAGGGCAGGTCGGGAACTTCGACGACGCCACCCTCATTCATCACCACCAAGCGCTGCACTACATTCTCAAGTTCACGAACATTACCCGCCCAATGATAGTTGCGGAAAACCTGCAGCACCTGGTCAGAGAAACGGGGTGCGGCCTTTCCCATTTCCCGCGCGAACCTGGCCGCGAAATGCCGCGTCAGAATAAGGACGTCATCGCCCCGGTCCCGCAAAGGTGGCACGTCGATGTTGAGTACGTTCAGGCGGAAGTACAGGTCTTCTCGAAAAGCGTCCTTTTTCACCAAGCTCAGAAGATCCTTGTTGGTCGCCGCCAGAATTCTGATGTTCACATGCCGAGCGCGCGTCGACCCCACCATGCACACTTCCTTTTCCTGCAACACGCGCAGAAGTTTGACTTGCGTGGAAAGTGTGGTCGAGCTGATCTCGTCCAGAAAAATCGTGCCGCCCTCGGCCGTCTGCAGGAATCCTGCCCGCGTCTCGGAAGCACCAGTGAACGCACCCTTCACGTGTCCAAAGAGTTCACTCTCGAGGAGTCCCTCGGGAATGGCGGCGCAGCTTACGGGTACAAACGGGGCCGATGCGCGCGGACTGCTGTAGTGAATCGCTCTGGCCACAAGTTCCTTGCCCGTGCCACTTTCACCGGTGATGAGCACAGTGGCCAGCGTGGCCGCAACCTTGGCAATCGCGCCGAAAACCTGCTGCATCGCCGGCGATTCGCCCCCGAGTCCGAACGGTGATGCCGGCGTCTGGTACGCAGGTACTTGCGCCGCGCGGCGGCTCCGCAATTTCTCGAGTGCGCGCCCCACCGCCGAAAACAGCTCTTCGTCGGTAAAAGGCTTCGCCAGGTATTCTTCGGCGCCTGTCTTGACCGCATCCACGGCGCCGCCGATCGAAGGATAGCCGGTGATCATCATCGCTTCCGTGTTCCTCAGGTTCTCCCGGACGTGCCGCAACAGATCGAGGCCGCTTACTCTGGGCATTTTCAGGTCCGTGATGACCAGATCCACCGCCATCTGCTCCAGAATCCTAATGGCGTCTTCCACGCCGGGAGCCGTGAAGACCTGGTATCCCTTCGACCGCAAGTTCCGCTGCAAAACTTCCAGCGTATCCGCGGAGTCGTCAACAACCAGGATCCGTTCTTGATGAGCCGTGGGGGCCATCTCAGCCACTCTTCTCTGCCTTCCCGGAACTGTTCACCGGCAATTGGACTTCCAATCGCGAGCCCCGCCCAACCTCGCTGTCCACGCGAATGACGCCCCGATGTGAGGTTACGATCCCGTGCACGACCGCCAGCCCCAGACCCGTTCCCTGGTCCACATCTTTGGTCGTAAAGAAAGGTGTGAAGATCTTGCTTTTGACTTCCTCGGTCATGCCGGTACCCGTGTCGGTAACGGCCAGAGAGACGTAGCCTCGACCGCGATGGGTCTCGATCGTCAACCTGCCCCCGCTCGGTGACGCCTGAATCGCATTGACAACTAGGTTCACCAAAACCTGCTGCAACTGCGATGGATCAGCGCTAATTTCCGGCAGATACGGCTCCAACGAGCGCACCAGCTCGATTCCTGCTTTCGCGCACCGGGACTCGAGAAAATGCAGCCCCTCCTCAACGACCTGATTCAAATTCACCTGTGTCCTCTGCAATGGCATCTGCCGGGAAAAAACTAACAACTTATGGATGATTTCCCGTGCGTGCAACGAGGTCTTTATGATTTTCTCCAGGTCATTCGCCGCCGTCGCAGGCATCCCCGGATCCTTCTTGGCCAGTTGCGCAAAGCCCAGGATGTTCGCCAGCGGCTCATTGAGTTCGTGCGCAACACCCGCCGCAAGCTGTCCGATTGTGGCCAGGCGATCGGCGTGCCTGAGCTGATCCTGCAATTTCGATTTGTGGACCTCGGCCTCACGGCGCTCCACCACAAGCGACACCTCCTTTGCCACTGTGTCGATGAGGCTTTGCTCTTCTTTCAGGAACGCCCCTTCCACAAACCCCGTCTTGTCCCGTGTGTAAAACACCTCCACGGCACCGCGCCGCACTCCGCCCACAAAGATGTCCGCTGCTTGGCGATGGGGGCCTTCTTTGAAGTCCGGAGTAGTGTGCGCGCGCCCGTCTAACACGATCCGTGCCGTGGCGATGGCGGGATGCTGCCACGCGGGAGGAAGAAGCTCCGCAATGCCCTGCAGAATGCCTTCTAATGAAATGCCCGGCCTCTGGGCCACCTGTGCAATGCCGTAAAGACATGTCAGTTCTTTTACCCGCTCTCGTAATGCCCATTGCACACGTCGATTAGCTATCGCCAGCCCCAGCGTTTGCGCTAAACCCTCGTACAAATCAACCGCGTCCCCGGTGAAATGGTCCGGCTGGAGGCTCTTCAGTTGCAAAAGCCCGGTAGTCCGATCGTCCACAATGAATCGCATCATAGCGAGGGATCTATACAATCCTCCGGGAACGACCTTCCTGGACCCACGCAAGCGTACTGACTTGTGCGTGTCTCCCGTCCGGAAACCCCTCTGAGGCGTGGAAAACGGCGAACTTGATTCAAAGCGGCCGAGCATGAAGTCCTTGCTTATACGTTCAAGTTCCGACCCGCCCTGAGGCCTAGCCAGACTCGGGAACCGGCGGTTCTCTTTGCGTGGGTTATCTAGAATCACAAAACGGAAAGACCGCTTCGGACGTCTCGAAGCTTCCCAGCTATACTGCAGGTTCGGGTCTCTCAGCCGCAGTTCCAACGCGTCGCATTTAGAAGAATCCAGCAGCAACTTCGATATTTCGCGAAGGAAATCGATGCGCGGCAGCCCGCGGTTGGCAAGGCGCAGGATTCTGCGGGCCAGGTCAGACAGGCGATCCGGCCTCCTCATGCTGCGATCACCACCGGGTATTCGATTTGAATGCTGACGATCCAACTTCGCTGCCATCCGCCCTGCATTCTCGGCCGATCAATGAGCCGAGTCAAGTCGTGGTACAAGAGGGTTGGGGCACCGCTCCGCGAGGGTGGGAAAAACGGGTGGGGGTATAGGCCGGCAGCCAGATCCGAAGGGTCGTGCTGGCACTCCCGAGGAGCTTGAATTGCGCGCCTCAAAGGCTCCACTTGACCATCCAGTCGGCAAGCCGGAGATGCCATCTGTCCTGGAGATTGTGCCTGGATGACGTACTCGGACACATTCCACTTTGATGTATAACGGCCTACTCGTAGAAGTGCCCTACGCCCGCGCAGGATTGCGGCAGGATAACCTGTTATCGGTGACTACCCGCGATAAACGCCGCTCCGTTTGCCGATCCTACAAAGGACATCAAGTCGGCGTGTCAGAAAGCGAGTAGCGCGGACCTGTCAGGTAGGTCCGCGGCTTTTGGGTAGCCATGGGGGACGAACCGCGGACCTTCAGAACAGGTCCGCGCTACTCGGTGGAGGGTGTATTCTCGCTTTATCCTTGACAACGGTCATAACCGTGTGTACACTAGCCTCTGTAGTCAATTCCCGCTGGCTGACGTGAAAGGCCGCGACCTATACAACGGTCAGCGTAACTCATATTTAAAGGCAGGTACCAGGTGGCGGGCAGAAGGCAGTAGGCAGCGAGCGCCTTTTGCGAGTCCCGGCGAGCCGGGATAGGCAGTCGCCGACTCCTTACTTCTGGCTCCTGACTTCTGACTCCTGACTCCTCAGGACGAAAACGCGTTGCTCATGCAAAGAATGGAAGATTCCAGCCTGCGCCAATTGTGGCGGCTCACCAACACGCTGATCAAGGTCAGGAACGGGGCCCTCGCACAAAGAGATGTTAAAAATGAAGATCGACCCGACTATGTGTATGAAAACAAAGGCGAGGGTGACACAATGTCATGTAATCGAGTCGACTTATTGGCCGAAAATGCACGGTTTGCGCGGTAATTCGGGGCGAAAACAGAGTGTTGTCTAGAGAAAAGCAGCTTTTCGCGCTGCTCTTGCAGAAAAAACCCGCAATTTGCCATTCTGGGGAGCGGAGGCCGACGCCTTGGGGGTATGCACTCGCGGCAACGAAGTGGCTTAAGTCAGAGGTTCCCCGCGCGCGTGATCTCCTCACAGAGCTTCTGCTTCTCCTCCTCGCCCAGGAAGGAAGCGCGCGCGGCGTTCAGGCACAAGGCGGTGAGCGTTTCGCGGCGGAACCCGAAGCAGCGGGAGGCTTCCAGGAACTCGTTCTCGAGGCTTGTTCCGAACATGGCGGGATCGTCAGAATTGAGTGTGACCACGAGTCCCGCCGCCAGGAACTTCGGCAGCGGATGATCTTCGAATCGAGAGATCAAGCCCGTGGCCACGTTACTCGAGGGGCAGACTTCCAGGGGGATCCGCCGGTCCCGCAGTTCGGCCATCAAGTGGGGATCGCGATAGGCGGTGAGGCCGTGGCCGATGCGTTCAGCGCCCAGCAGTTCGACGGCATCCCGGATGCTCTCCGGTCCGCAGGCCTCGCCGGCATGCGCCACGACATGCAATCCCTGGTCTCGCGCGGCGCGGAAGATATCCGAAAAAAGCCGCGCCGGCCCGCGCTCCTCATTGCCGCCGATGCCGAAAGCCACCACGCCCCGCGAGCGGTAACGCGCCGCCCAGCCGAGCACCTCACGCACGTGGTCGAGCCCGAAATGCCGAACCGCGTCGAAAATCCAGCGTATCCGCACGCCGGTGCGGGTCTCGGCGTCTTCGGCGGCCCCGGCCGCGGCCTCAAAAACCGCCTCCACGGATTGTTTCTTCCACAGCACCGCGCCGGCAGAGAAGATGATTTCCGCGTATTTCACGTTCTGTTCCGCCAGCCACTCCGACAGTCGCGTGGCCGCCAGCGCGTAGTCCTCGGGTTTCTCGAGCAGCAGGGTCATGATTCCAAAAGCCACCAGGAACTCCCCAAAGCTCCCATAGCGGTAGTGTTGCGCGCGTCGCTCGCTGATCCAATCGCCCACTTTCTGCTTCAGCCAACTTTTGTTTTGGGAGAGCTCCCGTAGCGTCTCGGGCCGTACCGCGCCTTCCAGGTGCACGTGCAGTTCGACCTTGGGCAATCGGGCGATAAAGGACGGAAGTTCGGATTCGGGGTCAAGCATGGGATCGTTCCAGCGGGGTGGGGCTGGGAGTCGGCCGTTAACAACTGACCAAGGGCTTCGCCCTTGAGATCCCGCAGCGCCGCCCTGGCGGCATCGGCAAACCCTGCCGCCTGGAAGCCGGTGCTACTGCGAATACTGTCAAAGGATCAGCGCGCGGGGAGTTGAGGCCGGCCGGCGTTCAGCCAAGCGGTGTACAAGTACGAACCAGCGTCATGCGCCGCAGCATTGATTTCCCGAACCAGCGTTTGCCCGACTTGGTCATAGAAGCGATCGAAGTATTCGTCCGTGTAATCGGGTAAGCCTTCCCGCGCGTGGACATCAGACCACACCACCAAATCGACCCAGATGTTTGCCTCCACGCAGGTCTGAAAGGCGAAATCCGTGGGGTCATTGATCTTCACAGCGCTTTCCGGGTGCATGATGAAAAATTTCGAATACCGGTCGGGCAGGCGGATTTCAAATCGGTCCGCCAGACCAGTTTGCTGGGTCAACTGTCCATCGAAATTCTGCGTGGTGTGCAACGGATCGTGCGCATCGGCCACATAGTGCGCCAAAGCGGCGGCATCCGATTTCACTTCCTCCCAGTTCCCGGCTTTCATCGCCTTGGTCAGACGCAGGCTGAAGTCGCCGATCTGCCAAGGCAGGACGCCATCCCGATTAATGCGCCCCGAACTGAACTGCTCCATCGCGCGCTGATAAACATGCGGCAGCGCCGGGTAAGGGAAAACCCCGTACTTGTCCAGGTAGATGTAATGCCGCTTGCGTTCGTAACGGTCTTTCTTTATCCACTCGTCGGGGTCGTTGGCGTGCTCGACCAGAAACTGCCGGTTGTTTTCAAAGAAGGGGCGGATTTCCGGAGGAAGAGTGTAGATGGCCCAGGTGTTGACGATGTCGTGTACGGTCGGACCCCAGGCCAGCGCGGAACCTGTCGAGGTCAGCCACAGCGCCAGCATCGCAAGCAGCAAAGGGAAAAGCCTGATCAACATGAGCGCCTTGAGGGGTCTGAGAAGAACTGCGCTACCCGCAGGCCTCAGCAGCGGAGACCTTCCAGGGCTCAGTCCCACCTGCATGATTCTACCGCATTTCTTTGCTCCTGTCGTTGCCATCCGTTAGTGGGTAGAGGCGTCATTTGCGAGACACGGGCGCTCCCAGGTGCAGTCACTCCCGCCCTTCAGCCGCGTCACCCCCGCGTAGGCGGGGGTCCACCGACGGACTGGATTCCCGCTTGCGCGGGAATGACCAGTGTTTCGAAAGGAATCCCATTCCAAATGACACGAGCATCCGAAGTCGGCCCGCCGGACGCCTGAGCGAGGATGAGTTCTTGAGCCTGGATGTCTTAACGCGCCTCCACGTCAGTTTTGACAAGGTCCTGTCCTTGCAGTACCGTGAGTGAACCCAAGGAGGTCATCATGCGAGCCATGCTGTTGTGCCTGGCGGGTGCGGCACTGGTCTTGAGCAATTGCCACAGGCCGGGAAAAGTCCAATCGAACGCCGCGATCCAGCAGGCGATCGAACAGCATCTTCAGAAGCAATCGAGCGTCCTGTTCAACAACATGACTGTGGAAGTACAGGACATCAAGTTTGAAGGTGACCGCGCGAATGCCGACGTGAAGTTCCGGAGCAAACAATCGCCGGACCTGGTCGTGGCAAGACATTACGTCCTGCGCAGAGTGGAGGGCCAGTGGCAGGTCGAGTCGAGCTCATCCCCCGGCGGCATGGGCAACCCGCATGGCGGGCCCATGTCTCCACAGCCGAGCAGTCCCCCCGCCGCTCCTGTTACTCCCGAAGCCAGCCACTAAGGGGATGGCGCGTGCGTCGAGAAAAACTTCTGGAAGTGGGTGCGGTCGCGAAAGGCCTCGGTGCCGCCGGGCATTGTGGTGGAGCAGGCGCCCGCCAGGTTTCCGTAAGCAAGGCAGGTGGCGAGGTCCGCGCCGCGCACGTACTGGTGGAGGAACCCGGCATCGAAGCTGTCGCCCGCACCCACGGGATCGACCGCCTCGACGCGCAACGCGGGCCCGGTGACTTCCACCTTTCCCCGACGCGCCACGGCCCCCTGCGGGCCGAGCTTCGCCACCACGGTCGGCACAATCTCCGCAAGCTTCGCAAGCCCTTCCCTGGGATCAGCGGTGCGGGTGATTTTCATGATTTCGCGCTCGTTGGGCAGAAAGACATCCACATAGCGAAGCACTTCCATGAGATCGTCCGCCCAGCGGTCCTCCGGGTCATCGTTGGTGTCGAGCGAGGTCGTGAGCCCTCGGGACTTCATCTTGTGGAAGAGCTCCGCAATCCGCGGCCGCAGGGCACGGTGTAGGAAGAAGGATGACAGGTGGAAGTGCTTTGCGGACGCGAGATAGTCAAGGTCCAGGTCCTCCATGCACATCTCAAACATCGTGCCGGGATAGGTAAGAATATTGCGATAGCGCGCGCGCGGCAGAATCACCGTCAGGCCGGTGGTCGTGGGTCCGCTGACGGTGCGAACTTTCGAGACATCCACACCTCCGTCCGCCAGTCGTTCCAGGCTGATCCGCCCGAGCGGGTCAGCGCCAATGCGTGATATGAAACCTACGCGACTGCCCATCACCGCCAGGTTGTGAGCAAAAATCGCCGAGGAACTGCCCAGGGTCAAGGCCAGGCGGTCGGCCAGTAGTTCGCGCTCCGGATCGAGCTGCTCCGGGAGACCATATAGAATCAGGTCCAGGTTGAGCTCGCCCACTACCGTCACATCGAAGTTTTGCATTCTTCCCCCTCCACAAATTGTGAATGATTACCTTTTCCTGGCCGCGCAACCAGCGCTTGCGGCTGCCACTTCGGAAGCGCTGCCAGGTCGCACCAAGTCTCGGCCGGCTGGTCAACCTATCGTCCCCGCCTCGCCGCCGGCAGGTTGGCAACCACCGTCAGGTGTGCTAGATTATTTCATTCCTGTTTCGTTCTGTTAGTCTTTTGTTGCCCCATCAGAAAGAACAACACGACGAAACCGCATTTGACTTGGCGCACACCGTTCGTTGTAATCTTGTTGCTGCAACCTGACATTGCCGTAACATCCTGACGCGCTGAGGTGTAGGAATGGCGAGTCCCTGTCCCCGCTGTGGAGCTACCAAGACGGAATCGGTTCGGCACGGGCTCACTTATAGCGTGTTCAGGAAGATGGGTTATCACCTGCGGCGCTGCTCGTTCTGTAATCGCAGGCGCTTATTCAAACGGGTGGGTGGGGACCGGCCACACCCCAATGACATGACGCGCGAAGAACTTCAGGAAGACTACGATAAGAAAATCGCGGAAGTTGGGGGAAGAATGCCCACTGATCCAGTGACTGCTGATCCCGGAATTGCTTTTCCGCCTGCCGAAGAGGCAGGCGCGCCGGCGGCTTCGCAGAGTGTAACCTCCGTCAGCGTTGCGGAACCCGCCGAAGAGGTTGATGAGTACGACTGCTGCCCAAGGTGCGGCAGCTCACTCTTCCGAAGATCCCGGCGCACATTTTTTGAACGTTTGCTGAAACGCCGGAGGATGGCCCGCTGCATAAGGTGCGACAACCGCTTTCCCTACCCCGTTTAGCCCCAACGGGCCGTGCTGTTGACGCTCCTGCCGTCCGCACCGCCCGCCCCCGGCAGGGTGGTAAACGGTGGGAGTTGCCGAAGCCGCGGCGATTTCATATCGTCCCGTAGCGGCGGGTTTGGCCCGGTCGAGCGGGACGGCTGCTACGCTTTTATGCGCCCGGCAAAGCAAAGCCCTGCAAAACGTGATACACCTTTCCCGATGAGCACCTCCCACGTAACGCGGCGCATCGCGCAAGCTTCCGGCGTAATCATGGTAAGCGTGCTGGCGAGCCGCATTCTCGGCTTCTTGCGCGAATGGACCGTGGCCCACCAGATCGGTTCGAACGCCGTCACGGATGCTTATTACGCTGCCTTCACACTTCCCGACTTCCTGAACTACCTCGTCGCGGGTGGTTCGCTGAGCCTCACCTTCATTCCCGTCTTTACCCAGTTTCTCACCGAGGATCGCGAGGAGGAAGGCTGGCACGTCTTCTCCACGGTGATCTGCTCCATGAGCATGCTGCTGGCAGCGGTGGTAGCGGTGGGGGAGATCTTCACGCCGCAATTGGTGGAAGTCATCGCGCCCGGATTCGATCCTGCCGGGAAAGCGCGGGTGGTTTTTCTGACTCGCCTGATGATGCCGGCGCAGCTCTGCTTTTACTTGGGCAGCATCTTGAGCGCCGTGCAGTACGCCAAGGGAAAGTTCCTGGTGCCCTCGCTGGCCTCGGTGATTTACAACCTGGGAATCATCCTGGTGGGCGTGCTGCTCTCGCCCCACATTGGAATCACCGGCTTCGCGATCGGCGTATTGGTTGGCGCCTTGACGGGCAACCTCCTCTTGCAGGTTTACGGGGCGCGCCGCGCGGGCGCGCGTTTCTCCCCGAACCTGGACCTGCGCCACCCCGGCTTTCGGCTGTTCATCAAGCTCACCATCCCCATCATGCTGGCGCTTTCGCTGGTGTTTACCGACGACTGGATCATGCGGCGGTTCGGATCGTATCTCGTCCCGGCCTCCATCACCTGGCTGAACTACGCCAAGACGCTGATGAGGGTCCCGCTCGGGGTGGTTGGACAAGCCGTGGGCGTCGCGTCCTTTCCTTTCCTGGCGCAGCTCTACTCGGAGGGAAAACTCGAGGAATTGAACCGCACCCTGAATGCCACCCTGAAGGGTTTGATCCTCTTGCTGGTGCCCATTTCCGCCCTGACCATCGCACTGCGCCAACCTCTGGTTCACTTCGTCTTCTCCCACACCAAAATGCGTGAAGCGGACCTCGCAGCCACCGCAGCCACCCTGGCCGTCTTTTCCCTCGGCATGTTTGCCTGGGGCGCCCAGAACATCCTAGCGCGCGGCTTCTATGCGGCTCGCGATACTCTGACCCCGGCCATTGTCGGAACCTCGCTCACCTTTCTCACTCTGCCCCTCTATTGGCTCCTAGTTCATCACTACCAGCATTTGGGGCTGGCTCTGGCCAGTTCCTGCGGAATCGTGGCGTACACCCTGCTGCTTTTTGGGCTGCTGAATCGCCGCACCCGGAATCGGGAGTCGGGCACGCTGATCTGGTTTTTCCTGAAGGTCGCCACTGCGTCGGTTATCGCTGCCGCGCTGTGTTTCAAGCTGACTCAACAGTTGCAGTCGCACCTCGGCTGGCAGACTACGCTGCGCGCCTTCGCGGTGCTGGTGATCGTAAGCCTGGTGGGATTATTAGTCACAGGAGCGCTCGCGAAGCTTTTTCGGGTGCGCGAGCTGGACGCCTACATGGCAAAGCTGCGGCTGTGACCTGTCGAGCATCGGGGATGCAGCGCTGAGGTGAGCAAGTAACCCCTCATCCGGCCTCCTCCGTCGGCCACCTTCTCCCCTTGGAGAAGGCCGGGGCTCGTGATTACTTGCCCTCTCCGAGGGGAGAGGGTGGACCGCGGCCGGCGCTTTCACCCGCCGGCGCGGGACGGGTGAGGGGTCACTTCCTTAAAGTGACTGTCCTCATCAAGTTTTCGGCGAGAAATCGTTCCTACTTCCCCACGCAAAATGTTTTGAAGATGATATCAAGGAGGTCGTCGGCGTATGTGGCGCCGGTAATCAGGTCGAGGGGGCGCAGCGCGTCGTAGAGGTCGAGCAGGAGGAGCTCATGCGGCAGTTGCTGCTCGGCGGCCTGGCGCGCCTTGACCAACCCCCCGAGTGAATCCTGCAGAAGCTGCTGGTGGCGCAGGTTGGTGATGAGCTCGCCTTCCGGGCCCAGACCGCGGGCGGGCACCGCCTCCTCCAGGAGTCTTTCTTTGAGTTCCTGAATCCCCTCCCCCGTCAGCGCCGAGGTGCGGACCACCTGGGGCCGCGCGAGTCCCGTACTCCGATCTGCCCCCAGGAACGGTTCGAGTTCGGCGAGCGAGACGCGCGGGGGCAGGTCCGACTTGTTCAGCGCCACCAGCAGTGCACCCAGAGGGCGCAGCTTGTGAAGCAAGTGGGCATCCTCTGCTGTCCACGGCTCCGAGGCGTCCACCACCAGGAGCCGCAAGTCCGAATCGGCGATGGCACCCATAGTCCGCTCCACCCCGATCCTCTCAACCGCATCCTGGGGGTCGCGAACGCCGGCCGTGTCCACAAATCGCAGGGGGATGCCACCCACACTGGCGGTCTCGGCCACCAGATCACGCGTCGTTCCCGGAATGGGCGTGACGATGGCGCGATCTTCATTCAGAAGGCAGTTGAAGAGGCTTGACTTGCCCACGTTCGGCCGCCCCACAATCGCGAGCGTCAGCCCTTCCCTCACGATGCGCCCGTACTCGTATCCCTTCACAAGCTTTTCGAGGTCAGCGCGGATGCGGTCGAGCCGCGCGAGAATCTCCTGCCACTCGAGCACGGCCACGTCATCCTCGGCGAAGTCGATGCCGGCCTCGAGCCGCGCGATCAGATCGAGCAGCACCTGCTTGTGAGGCCGCAAGCGCGCGGAGACGGAACCCTCCATTTGTTGGGCGGCGACGCGCGCCTGGTAGAGCGTCTGCGACTCAATCAGGTCGCGAATCGCTTCTGCCTGCGTCAGGTCAATGCGCCCGTTCAGGAAGGCACGCAACGTGAATTCGCCCGGTTCGGCGGCGCGCGCGCCGCGCTCGAAGCAGCACTCCACGAGGTAACGCAGGATGACCGGCGCCCCGTGGCAGGAGATCTCCACCACGTCTTCCGCAGTCGAGGAATGCGGCTGGCGAAAGCAGGTTACGACCACCTGGTCGACCACCCGGCCCGATTCGAGATCTGAAAATGTGCCGAGCGTGGCGCGCTGGGTTTCGAGGGGCAGTTTCGTGAGTTTGATCAGGCTGGCGGCGATTTCCAGGGCCCGGGGGCCCGAGAGCCGCACTACCCCCAAGCCGCCGCGCCCGGGAGGAGTGGAAATCGCGACGATGGTGTCTGCACTCGTCATAGGATCGGGTGATCAGGTAATCGGGTGATCGGGTGAGCAAAAGGACCGCGTGAACCGGAAACAGAGCGGATGTGAATTGTTCTTTGTTCACCCGATCATCGGATCACCCGATAATCCGGCTATCACCGACGCATGCCGCGTGAAGGAGGGCTGGCAGGCATGATCACCACCTTGCGCTCGGCGCCCATGCCTTCGCTCCTCGTCAGAACCTGGGAATGGCCCTTCAAGGCCAGGTGAATGACGCGCCGCTCGCGTGGGCTCATGGGAGTGAGGGTGAAAGGGTCGCCCGTATCGATCACCCGCTCGGCCGCCACCTGCGCGGTCAAACGCAACTCCTCGTTGCGCAGCTGCCGCCAGTCCTGGCAATCGAAGGAGACTTTGCCGAAATACTCCTCCTCCACGCGGACCGCCTTTAACACGACGTATTCAATGGCGTTCAGGAGCGCGGCGTTCTTCTCCAGCAGCAGATCAGCGTCCGGCCCGGAGAAATTCACCACGTACTCCGGCGCTTCCGAATCATCAGACGCACCTGCACCTTTCTGGATAGAAAAGGCCAGCGCAAAGCGAGCGTGTCGAATCAGCGCCTGAAGCAGGGACTCGATGCGGGGCAGATAGTCCTGGAGGGAGTGTTCAGCAGGCAGATGGTCGCTGTCCATGGCGAATCATTCCTTGGCCGCTGCCGGTTTGCGAGGTGCAAGGAGGGGGTCCGGAGCGCGCATATAACGATTGATAAAGAGTTGCTGCCCAATTCCCACCACGTTGCCGGTGAGCCAGTAAAGCACCATGCCGCTGGGAAACCGGAAGAACATGATTCCGAACATCAGGGGCATGATCATCATCATCCGCTGTTGAGCAGGATCGGCGGTGGCCACGGGCGTCATGCGCTGCATGATAAACATGGTCACAATCATCACAGCGGGCAAGATGTACAGCGGATCCTGCGCGGAAAGGTCTTTCAGCCAGGAGATCCAGGGCGCGTGGCGAAGTTCGATGGAAAGATCCAGCACGCGGTAAAAGCCGTAAAGGAAAGGAAGCTGCAGGAGCATGGGCAGGCAACTGCCAAAAGGATTGATGTGGTGCTCGCTGTAGACCTTCATGACCTCTTCGTTCATCTTCTGTTTGCGCGGATCGTTGAACTTGTATTGCTTGTACTTGTCCTGGATGCCCTTGACGATCGGCGAGATGCGCTGCATTTCCTGCGCAGAGCGAAGACTTTTGATTTTGAGCGGGAACATCGCCAGATTGATGATCAGGGTCAGCAGGACGATGGCCCAACCGTAATTGTGAACCCAGTGGTCGTAGATATATCGCAAGGCGATGAATAGCGGCTTGGCGACAACACTGAACCAGCCGAAGTCCACCAGCGAATCGAGTGGCGGGGCCATGGCCCGCAGCACGTCCAGGTCCTTGGGCGCGACGAACAGGCGGAAGGCCAGCGGCTTGGGCTGCGTTCCGACCAGGGTAGCAATCATTGGCCGGGGTTTTTCCTTCTCCGTCCAATCGGGCGGGGACCACTCCTGCCGCGCGATGCGAAAGGCGGCTTGGTCGGGCGCCTCCGGAAGGAAAACGTCCGCAAAGTATTTGTCTTCCAGCCCCGCCAGTTGCAGCGGGCCGGGAATGGTGCGGTCTTCTTTCACTTTGCGCTGCGCCAGGGTGGTGAGATCGCCAAGGGATCCGTAAACCGCCTGGCTCCCGGTATCAATCACCGCGGGCGCCAGGGTGTGGTCGCCGAATCCACCCGGCCAGGCAACTTCGATAGGCAGGAAGTGTTGACCGTCAAAGACACTGACCTCGGTTTTGACCGCGTAGCTGGCGTCAAAAGAAAACTGCTTCTTCGCCTGAATCTTGCCGTCGCTGTAAGTGAAAGTGAGATTGACGGGAGGCGCGAACTTGGTTCCGGAAAGTTTGCTGGCCGATCCCCCTGAGGCGAGCTGCACAGCCTCGGCCACGTAGATCGCCTGGTTGAGCTGCGCCTTCAGCGCGGTGTCCCCCAGGCTCACACTCACCGGGAAGCCCAGCGTTTCGCACGCCGGGCCGTTCACGGTGTCGAGCGGCTCGTTTTTTGCGTCGCGGTATTTCTTGAGAACCCAGCTCTTGACGACGGCGCCTTGCGTGGAGATCGTCACGCGGTAGAGACCGTTTTCGACCACGATATCTTCCGCTTTACTTCCTTGCACCACCGGCAGCGCCGCAGGGGGCGCGGCCTTCGTGGTCTTGTGGGTAGTCCTCGCCGCAGGAACCGCGGGCGGCTGTTCCGGAGCTGCCGGCGCGGACGCCACGGGCGCGGGCTTCTTCGGCTGCGGAGGGGCCTCTTTGACAAAAAAGACGCGCCACACGATCAGCATCCCGAAGGTGAGGGCGAAGGCGAGCATTACACGTTTTTCTTGATCCAGTTTCACAGTTGAGTTCCCAATCTCAGGTGTCAGGTTCCGGATGTGGATGTCTTGGTTTGCATTCTTTGCTGGCACCTCACACCGGGCCCCTGCTTCTCAGGGTACCGGGTCGTGACCGAAGTTTCCCCAAGGCCGGCAGCGCAGCAGCCGCCCGAGCGCTAATCGCGCGCCCCTCCGCGCACCCCATTTTTCGACCGCCTCATATGCGTACGCTGAGCAGGAAGGATAATAGCGGCAGGCCAAGGGCATGGCGGGCGAGAGACAGGCTTGATAGAAGCGAATCATTCCCAGCGCGACGAACTTCATGATACCACCCCGGGCGCCGGCGGAGTAGGCTGGCCGGGAAACAACCGCAGCAATTCCCGCTGGAGCGTAGCAAAAGGGACGTTCGCCACCGGTTCGCGGGGATTGACCAGGAAGTCCCAGCCGCCCGCAAGGTTCGCCCGGTGCAAGCGGAATACTTCTCGCACGCGCCGCTTCAGGCGGTTGCGCAGCACCGCATTCCCCAGGCGCGCAGGCACCGTGATCCCCAGACGCGAGTGCGGCAGGCCATTGGGCCGGAAGAAGACCGTGCATAATGAGGCGCTCCGGCGTTGCCCTTCGTCGTAAACCCGCCGATACTCGCCTCGGCGCAGCAGCCGGAAAGTCTTGGGGAAAGCTTGAGAGGTCAAACGAGCTCTTTAGGGAATCAGGCGATGACGGCCCTTCTGACGGCGCCGCCGCAATACATTGCGACCCCCTGGAGTGCTCATGCGACTGCGAAAGCCGTGCGTTTTGGCGCGGCGCCGGCGGTTCGGTTGAAAGGTACGTTTCAAAGCGTAATGCTCCCTACTGTGGTTTCAGACGTTAAAGCCAACCATCTAAAATACCTTGCGGGAAGGAGTTAAGTCAAGTTAAGTGCGGCGTCCGTCCTTAAAGACCTCCTGCTTGACACTCCCTCTCTGCGCCGGTACGATACTCAGCAACCAAGGTTTCTTCCAGGAACTGGCCTTCGAAACGAGGTGCGTTATGGCTGCAGTCAGCACACGTCGAGTTGCGTTGGGGACGTTGGCAGGTGGTGTCGTTTGGGGAATATGGAGCACCGTCGTCAATATGGTGATCCTGGCCCCGAAATACGCGGAGGCGCAAAAGGCAAACTTATTCCTGATCGAGCCACGCTATCCACTCTTCGTCGTTTACTGGCTCATCATGCTGTTCTTGCTGACGTACATTCTCACCTGGGTGTATGTGTCGGTGCGCAGCACACTCGGTCCGGGGCCCATCACCGCCCTGCGAGTGGGCCTGCTGGTGGGTTTTATGAGCGGTTTCCCCATCAGCCTGACGCTGGCGACCTGGGCGCCGTTCAGCCGCGCCATTCCGCTGGGGTGGATGCTTGACATCTGGGTGGGCGCGGTGCTGGCTACGCTGGTTTCGGCCTGGCTATACAAGGAGGCATAGCGGCAGCTGCGTCCTCGCCGCCGAAGCTTAGTCCATCACAGAAAACTCCAGCTTGTTGCCGGACTGATCGATGCGGTCCAGTCGCACGCGCACGCGCTCGCCGAGGTGAAACGAGCGTTGGGTGTGTTGCCCGATGATGGCGCGCTGGCGCTCGCGGTAAACGTAGTAGTCGTCACCGAGGGAAGCGAGAGAAACGAACCCCTCTACGAACAAATCGGTAAGCTCCACGAAAAATCCGAACTTGATCAGGCTGATGATGAGGGCGTCGAACTCATCGCCAACGTGCTGCGCCATGAAAGAGACCTTCTTCCATTCGATGAGCTCGCGCTCGGCGTCGGCGGCACGCCGTTCGGCTTCGGACGTCGCCACGCCGAGTGCGTGGAGTTCCTGCGGAAGAACGAAGGCTCCGCCGGGTAGGGTTTGACCGGCGATGGCTGATCCCCCGCCGAGCAAATCTCGGCCGGCGCGCCGGCCCACTCCCGCGCGGTCATGGGGAGGTTCGAGGGGGGCATCCGTGCCCCTTCCCGCCGCCGTGCGGGCTGATGATTCCGCAGTGGGTTCGACCACCCGGGCGCTGCCCCCTTCCTTTTCCAGCGCAGCTTTCAGAATCCGATGCACGATCAGGTCTGGATAACGCCGGATGGGTGAAGTGAAGTGCGTGTAAGTTTGCGCCGCGAGCGCGAAGTGCCCCACGTTCTCTTCCGAATAGCGCGCCTGTTTCAGTGATCGCAGCATCAGATAGGAAAGGACGCGCTCTTCGGGTTTGCCTTCCAGGCGCCGCGTCAGCCGTTGATAATGGCGCGGGCTGATCTCCAGTTCCTGGGCGTCCAGGCGCTCGAGGAAGCGCGGATAGCGCTCGCGCTCGTCGCGCTTGCTCACGCGCAGACGCCGCGCCGCAGGCAGTTCCACACCCAGTGAGTAGCCAAACGTCGCGGCGATCTCTTCAAATTCGATGACCTTCTTGAGGGCGGGCTTCTCGTGGATGCGGTAGAGCGAGGGAATGCCGCGGCGTTCAAGGTAACCGGCCACGGCTTCGTTCGCGGCGAGCATGAATTCTTCAATGAGGCGATGGGCAAAGTTGCGTTCCGAGCGCGTGATGCCCACCATGCGGCCGTGCGCGTCAAACTCAATGAGCGGCTCGGGCAGGTCGAAGTCAATGGAGCCGCGCTGCTCGCGGCGCCGGTTGAGGATCAGCGCGAGTTCCTCCATCAACTTGAAATTCGGGACGAGCGAGGCGTAGCGCTGGCAGGCGGTGGGGTCGCCCGCCAGGATGTCGCGCACCGCCGTGTAGGTCATGCGCTCGGCGCTGTGGATGATGCCCGGCAAAAGTTCACACTCGACGATGCGCCCCGCGGGATCAATTTCGAGCAGCGCTGACATCACCAAGCGATCGAGGTGCGGGTTTAGGCTGCAAATGCCGTTCGAAAGTTCGAGCGGGAGCATGGGGACGGCGCGGTCGGGAAAATAGACGGAGGTCCCACGCAGCCGCGCTTCGCGGTCGAGCGCCGAGCCGGGCCGCACGTAGTGGGCCACGTCCGCGATGTGAACGTGCAGAAGATAATTCCCCCCCGGCAGGCGCTCCACGTAAACCGCATCGTCAAAATCCTTGGCGGTCTCACCGTCAATGGTAACGATGGGCAGCCCGCGAAAATCACGGCGGCCTGCGCGGTCGCGCTCCGGGATGTACTGTGGCGTGGCGCTCGCTTCCGCCAGCACTTCTGGGGGAAAGCGGTGTGGCAGGTGGAATTTGCGGATCAGAATTTCCACGTCCACCCCGAATTCGTCGCGCCGGCCCAGCACTTCGATGACGCGACCACGCGGCAACGCCGCGGGACGTGGAAAGCTGGTGAGTTCGACATCCACGATCAGGCCTTCCAGGTCACGGGCGGTGCGCCGGGCTGGCGCTTGCGGCGGCGTGCCTCCGCCCTCCGACTCGCCCCCGAACTGGCGGTCGCGGCTACGGGGCTTCTTGTCTGCGGGACTCTCGCCGTCGGCCCCCTCGTCGTCCGGCCATTCTTGGCCGA
Organism: uncultured Acidobacteriota bacterium; assembly: GCA_963722555.1. Lineage (GTDB taxonomy): Bacteria > Acidobacteriota > Terriglobia > UBA7540 > UBA7540 > Bog-366. Next base: position 724,434 of record CAVRNQ010000007.1, on the reverse strand, counting down.
GCGGAATGACGATCTCAAACGGGATTCGATGATCGAACGGCAGAACATGGTTGTAGCGCGCGCCGCAATGAAATTGGCCCACCACCGTCTTCTGCGCGCGTTCGGCGACGCGCAGGATGCGGCCTTCCACGCGCCCATCGGGTTTGGCGCGTAGCACCTGCACTTCCACGCGGTCCCCGTGCATGGCTGAGCCCATGCCGTCGGAGGAGATGAAAATGTCAAGGTCAGTGCCCGCCAGCGGTGCGTCGGGCACCACAAAGCCGTAGCCATCGCGATGGCCGATCAGGCGGCCGCCGACCACGTTCGGCCCGCGAGCCCGTGCGGCTGGTGTGATGATGGAGGAAGCCCGCGGCGGGTCCTCCGCAGTGGCGTGGCGCTCCTTGTTTGCCAACGCGAAGTGGTTCTTTTTGAGGTAAACGATACGGCGATGGCGCGAAAGGTCTTTCAACACCTGCTTGAGCTCGCGCGCCTGGCTTGAAGGCAAGCCGAGCTCGACCACCAGTTCGCGCAGCCGAAACGTCTTGTGGGGGTCCCGCTCGAAAACCTTCAGAATCTCGGGTTGCGATGGGAATTCACGCATGGGGGTGCTCAAGCCATTTTACCATTCGCGGACTGTTTGAACTCGTGGCTTTCCGCCGGGCTGACCTAAAGGCCGGCGCTGCGGTAATGGTGTGCTCCTTAAGGGTTGATTTCCGCGATAACCGGCGACTCGCGCTTCCTTTGCGGCGGTACAACTTGGCCCGAGGCTTTAACGGTAAAGTCGGGCCCACACGGAGAGCAGCACGTGCAGCGCTCGTCGCCCGAAAGCCCTCGGGCCGGGTTAAGCAGGCCGGGTTTCAGATTGCTTTTCCAAACCCAGCGGAGCCGGACGGCCCCAGCTTCCGGTAAAAACAAAATCCGCCAGGGGCTTGCGAGTGCGTGACACCGGAGGTTCTGCTGCGCCGCCCAGGTAACCAAGCGCCAACACCGTGGCGGGCTCGAAGCCCGTGGGAATGGCGAAAAGCTCCCGCGCCAAGCGCGCATCGAATCCGGCCATCTGGTGAATATGGAGATCGAGCGAAGTCGCTTCTACGGTCAGGTCCGCGACCGCCTGCCCCAGGTCGTAGAGAGCGTGGCGATTCGGCCTGCCGTTATGGTCGAAGTCAAGCTGGGCGACCGCCAGGACCAGAACCGGGGCCCCCTGCGCCCACAGCCGATTGGTTTCGGCCAGGGTCCTGAGCAAGCGATCGTGCCCGACCGCGTCTTCTCGCGTGACCAACACGAATGCCCAGGGCTGGGCATTAAAGCTCGAGGGCGCCCAGCGCGCTGCCTGGAAAAGCCGCGCGAGCTTGGCCGCCTCGACGGGGCGCGCCGAAAACGTGCGCGGGCTCCAGCGACGGGCCAGGAGCTCATGGATCGGTGCTTGCGTTTCCGGTGCGGGGTCAAATCTATCCTCTGCTTGCATCAAGCCTCCTTGCCTTTCTCTTGTTTGTGACTCTTATGTCCTGCCGCCTTTGTCTCTTTCTGACGTTCAAACACTAGCTGTTTCCACACCTATTTGATGCACTGATAGCTTCTACGTTTCACGCGCCGCCTCCAGGAGCTCGACGAGTTTGCGCAGGTCGCCCTGGCCCATATGACTCAGTTGTTTGCGGTGATGCTTGGCCACAGGCGTGTCCAGGTCCTTTAAGACCCTGCGCCCTGCTGCGGAGATGCGCACGGTGATAATGCGCCGATCCTTGCTGTCCCGGCTCCGCGCCAGGAGGCCGCGCCGCTCCAGTCGGTCGAGGAGCCGCGTGACGTCCGGATCGCGGGTGATCATGCGCTCGGCCAACTCCCGGCAGCAGAGGCCTTGCTCCCCGGCGCCGCGCAGGATGCGCAGGACGTTGTACTGGGTGAGCGAGAGTCCCACTGGTTTCAGGATTGCCTCGCCGCTGCGGGCGAGCACGTCAGCCGTGCGCATCAAGTTGAGGAAGACCTCGGCCTCGAGACTAGCAAAGGGTTTGTCTTGCTTGATGTCATCCTTGAGCTTGCCAACCATGAATCCAAATATAGTCGTTATAACACCAATTGTCAAGAGGAATTAATAGTCGCCCGATGGGCCGTTGCGCGATTGAAGGATGGGCAATTGGGCAGGGGCTCTTCGGCGGGGAGGCGGGGAAGCCCATCTTGGGTCGTTAGGGGGTCCGGCGTGGTTGCAAACTACCCGCATCCAGCGGGGCTTAATCGCAAAAACGCACGCGCGGGCGTTCCCGCAATTAAGGATTGAGTCGGGCAAGCGGCTGCCCTATAGTTTGGGACGAGGGAAGGGACCGATGGGAAATCGTTGGGAGGCCAGCATGACGGGAAAGCGTTGGATGAGTACTGGGGTGATGGCGACGATCGCTCTTGCCGGGGGTTTGGGGGCAGCGGCGCGCGCCTGTGATACCTGGGTGGCGTTGCCGGACGCGACGGCCGACCACTCGGTGATTTTGGCCAAGAACAGTGACCGTCCGCCGATGGAAGCCCAGGTCTTGGTGCAGTTTGCCCGCGAGCGGCATGCGCCGGGCGAGATGGTGAAGTGCACTTACATTGAGATTCCCCAGGTCGCCGAGACCTACGAGCACCTCGGCTCCAAGCTCTGGTGGGCCTTTGGTTACGAGGAGGGGATGAATGAGCAGGGCGTGGCCATCGGCAACGAGGCGGTGTTTTCCAAAGAACCCGTGCAGTGGGGGGACGGCCTCTTGGGCATGGACCTCCTGCGGCTGGGCCTGGAGCGCGGCAAAACCGCTTATGAAGCGATGCATGTGATGATTGATTTGCTCGAGAAGTATGGCCAGAGCGGTGACTGCGAGCACGCGGGCGAGTGGGGCAAAGCGAATTATCACAACAGCTACATCATTGCTGACCCACTGGAGGCTTGGGTGCTCGAGACGGCGGGCCGATACTGGGCGGCCAAGCGAATCACCCACGGCGTCTATTCGATCTCCAACATCTATTCCATTGAGAGGGATTGGGACGAAGCGCATCCGCGCCTGGTTGAGCACGCGGTGGAAATGGGATGGGCAAAATCCGCGCAAGACTTCAACTTCGCGCGGGCTTACGGTGACTACTGGAGAAAGGATTCCAAAAGCCCGGGCGCCATGCAGATTCGCCGCAACATGACCCTGAGTTGCCTGCGCAGGGACTTTGCGCGCGTCACTCCTGCCACCATGATGCAAATTGCCCGCAGCCACCTGGAGGGGACCCTCGTGGAGCCGCGCTGGGCAGCGCCCGAAACGTTCTGGCCCACGCCCTGCATGCATGACTCGCCACAGTCCGGTTACCATTCCGCGTCCTCCATGGTGGTTCAACTGCGAGCTGAGATGCCTCCGCAACTTCGCCAGGTCTATTGGGCGAGCTTTTCCAATCCTTGCTGCAACGTTTTCAAGCCCTTCTACCTGCGCGGCCCCAGGGTTCCCTCCTCTTACGCGATCGGGACAAGCACGTATGCAACGGATTCTCCCTGGTGGTGGGCAAATCGCGTGAAGCTGCTGTGCGACCTGAATCACCCGGCCCTGGCTCCCACCGCCCGGGGCGTGTTCGACCAGACCGAACGCTGGGAGATGGAGCGGCAGGCGCGGGTGGAAGCCGACGCCCTGAGGCAAATCAAGGCAGGAAAAGATGCGGATGCCACCGCGCTTCTCGCACAGTTCATCAAGGAGAACTGTGAGCGCGTGGAGAAAGAATATCGCATGCTGAACCAGACTCTGCCGGCAACGCTTGAAACCGTGGGTGTGAACTACTTGTACACGGACTACGTAAAGGAATGGACCTCCCAGAAAGGCGTACCGCTGCCCCTGCCTTGAGATTTTCAGCGCCTTCGCACCCGGCAGGACGCCCTGGCGCCGTCCGGCCGAGGGAGAACGCCGAGCTTGCGGTCTGCGTCACTCACTCCTGTTCACCCTCCGCGGAGCTGGTCTGCAGCTCGGAGAGCTGCGGAGCACAACCTTGCAGGCGCCTTTCGATGCAGGCGAGATTCTCCGCGAACAACTTATCGACACTCCTCAACTGGCAGGCAGCTCTCATTTCCGCCGCTGCCTCGCGGAACTGATTCGTTCTGGCCAGCGCCACCGCCAGAGTGTTGCGCACATAGGCGTCGTTCGGCATAAGGCGAGCGGCCGTTTGCAAGTGCCCCAGGGCTTCTTTGACGCGATCCTTGGCCAAAAGCGCCCGCCCCAGATAATAGTGAGCGTCGGGGTCGTCGGGTTTCATCTGCAATACGATGTGGAACTGGGCGATGGCCTCGTCCGCTCTGTGCTGAAGGAGGAGCGCGAGGCCAAAGTTAAATTGGGAGAGCGGGTCTGTGGGATCGAGGTGAATCGCCTGGCGGAGTCGTTCGGCCGCCTCTTCAGATTGGCCTTTCTGGAGCAAGGTCGTAGCCTCGTTGTTGTAGGCCTTGGCCAGCTCCGAGTTCTTTTCCCGCTGGGCCTTGGCCTGAGCAGATTCCAGAATGGGAGCTGCCTCGCCGGTCCGCCCCGCCTTGCGCAGGGCCTGAGCCAGCATGAAGCGAGATGATCCGTCGTTGGGAAGGAGATGGGTCGCCTTCTGGAGCTCCACGATGGCCTCGTCGAGCTTGCCTTGTTGACGCAAGACGAGCCCTAAGTCCCGGTGGGACTCTCCCAAGCGAGGATCGAGTTGCACAGCCCTGCGCAGTTCGGCCTCCGCCGTGGTCAAGACCCCCTCCTGGAGGGCCAGCGAACCTAGCGCCTGATGAAACTTCGGGTTTCCGGATTCGAGCTGAATGGCTTCCCTAAATTCTTCCGCAGCGCGGGCGAAGTTACCTAACGTCCTGTGCAGGATGCCTGACTCGTAGTGCAGCGAGGCCTGACGGGGACTGCAGCGAACCGCAGCGCGATACTCGTCCAGGCCCTCGGCGGATCGTTTCTCACGCACCAGCAGTCGCGCCAGCGTGGCGTGGGTTTCGGCGGGGCAAGGTTCAGCGGAAATCGCGGCCCGCAAATCTCGTTCGGCCTGCTGGTCGTCACCAATCTCCATCCGTAGCGTCGCCAAGTTACGCCGTATCTCATTATTCCCGGGATCGAGTGACGAAGCCTTGCTCATCTCCACGCAGGCTTCGTGGGGGCGTCCCAAACGGCGCAGGGCCAATGCCAGATTGCTGTGGAGTTGGGGGTTGTTGGGGTTCAGGTGGAGGGCACGATGGAACACCGCCAACGCCTCCTGAGCCTCTCCCTTTTTTCCCAAGGCAACACCAAGATTATTGAGAGCGTCAATATTGCCCGAGTCGGCCGCGATCGCCTTGCGGAACTCTGCTATCGCCTTGTCGACTTGTCCGATGCCCATTAACCGCAACCCTTCCGAATTGAGCCGATCCGATTGCGCCCGCACGGATTCTCCGGGCGATGCCTCATCCTCGACCGAGGGACCTCCGAGAATTCGCGGGTAGTGTTTGGGAAGGCAAAAGGTTTGGGCCAGGAAGAGAATCAGAAACGCCGGGCGGGAGAACCTCCTCCTTTGTATCAGGGATGGCTGGCACATCGCTCCGATTCTACACGCAGTCACTGCCGGCGCCAAACCGCCCGAGCCACAATCCTCTCACTCCTCTGGAGAACAACTCAGCGGACTCCAGAGACGGATTAACAGTGGCTACCAGTTGGCATACACCCAAAACCCGCAGTCAGGAAAGACCCTGACGGCAGCTATGTACTTGTCCTTTCGCAATCTCCAGCGAGTTTTGCGTTTCTATTCGCTTCGCAAGAGTATAATGGCCCCGGGGAGTGACCCTCAGCCTGAGCCCTCGCATTAGTGAAGGATTTACTCGATGGCACGTGTATTCACAACCCAGCAGCTCGCGGATTTCCTCTTCGATCGCATTATCGTGAATTGTCCCAAGTGTCTGGAGACCGGTTGCCTCAAGATCGCCTGCCATTTGACGGCCGAAGAACTCCTGGAAGAAGCCGACATCGTTCACAAGCTCGAGCCAGTTTCAGATGGCGGCGCGTAAGCAGGTAGTCTTGCGAACGGTCGAAGAGGCAAGCCTACAGGCCAGAATAGGCAGTTGACTGTTGCAAGGGCAACCCTCTGGCCTTTGCGATTCAACTTTCGACTGTTCGTAAAGCAGGTCTGCACTGCACGCCTACTTGCGGGGAATAGACCCTACCCTCTTACGACGGGTGCCCACGTCCCTGGACAATGGCCGACCGCGAAGGCGTCAACGAGCGGTGCCAGGAAGTGGGGCTTGAGCCACTGCGATCCCTGGGCCGGGGCTCGACCTTCCTCCGCAGGAGCGGGAGCGGGCAGAGCAGATCCAGCAATGGTGGCACCGGTGGCTGGTCAGCAAGGGCTGGCGTGAGTAGCGCCGGCGGTTGCTTTTTGCGGAGGGATGTCCGCGTGGGCACGACGATTCAGGCTTGGCGGGACGCGGCGCGAAAGTCGATGCAAACGAACCCACCAGGGCTGTACAATTTCTTGACGGGGACAATCGCCCACCATGGCGCAAAGGATTCCCGCATCGATGACGCTTCGAAGAAGCAGGGCTCGAGCCGCGCCCGCGCATCGCGCCGTTGCAGCGCCGCAGCGGAGTGGAATGGTGCTTCTGGCCCTGGCGCTTGCGGCAGCCCTGACGATTCCGCAAGCGGCGCAGTCGCGGCAAGGCGGGCCGGGGGGCGTGGAGCTGCAAGTTACGGTTTTGGACGAGAACAGCGTGGCGGTTCCCTCGGCGCGCATCGCGCTTACCCCCCGGGAAGGGCCCGAGGCGGGGCACGGCGAAACGGACTATGCCGGCCGCAAGCAGTTTGCCGGCCTCGCGCCGGGCGTGTACTCGCTCCGGGTCGAGAAGGAAGGCTTTTTCGCGGTCAGCGAGAAGGAAATCCACTTAGGCGAAGTAACCAGCGTTGATGTGACGCTCAACCACGTGCGGGAATTTTCCGAGCAGGTGAACGTGGTCTATTCGCCACCGGCGATCGACCCCGCGAAAACCCAGGCCAGTGAGACACTGAACAGCGACCAGATCATCGACCTGCCTTTCACCGTGACGCGCGACATTCGCTACGCTTTGCCGTTGCTGCCCGGCGTACTGCAGGACTACACGGGGCAGGTGCATGTGGATGGGGCGAGCACCCGCCAGATCTACGACCAGATCGACGGCTTCAACGTCTCCGACCCCGCGACCGGCCAGTTCCTCGCACGCGTCAGTGTGGATGCGCTGCGGTCCATGGACGTGGCGAGCAGCCGCTATTCGACCGAATACGGCAAGGGTTCGGGTGGAGTCATCAGCCTGCGCTCGGGGATGGGCGACGACCACTGGCGCGTGACGGCCACCGATTTCTTTCCGAACTTGCAGGACCGCAAAGGTATCAACCTGGATAGCTGGACGCCCCGCGGGCTGTTTTCGGGGCCGCTCCGCAAGGGTAAGGCATGGTTCATGGACGCGTGGGAGGGTGAGTACGATCTGAGCATTTTCAAGGAGCTGCCCACGGGAGCCGACCGTAACAGCGTCTGGCGTGGCAGCAATCTTTCCAAAGTGCAGATCAACCTTAGTCAAAATAACAATTTAACAGCTAGTGTTTTGGTAAACTACTTTCGCTCCCCGCATGCCGGGCTGAACCCCTTCGATCCGATTTCCACTACACAGATGTTCACCACCGGCGCTTTCCTGTTCACCCTCAAGGACCAGCACCTTTTCCGCAACGGCACGCTGCTGGAATTGGGCGTGGCGGCCAGCCGCTTCAACAGTGTGTTTGTGCCCATGGGCACCGAGACTTACGTCGTCACTCCGGACGGGAGCAGCGGTAACTTCTACGCCACGAACCACGGCCATGCGGACCGGCTGGAGGAGATCGGCAACCTGTTTCTTCCCCCCTGGCGCGCCGCGGGCAAGCACGAGTTCAAGCTGGGCTTCGCGAGCGACCGCGTGAGCGACCATCAGGAATTCAACCGCCTGCCCTACCTGGTGCGGCGTGAGGACGGCACGCTCTCCCGCCGCGTCACCTTTACGAACGCTCCGGCCTTCACCCGCGACAATGTCGAAGCCAGCGCCTACGCTCAGGACCGCTGGGCCGTGACGGCCCGCTGGCTGCTGGAACCAGGCGTGCGCCTGGACTGGGATGAGATCATCCGCGCCCTGGCGCCTTCCCCGCGGCTGGCTTCCACGGTCCTGGTGAAGCGGAATGGCGACACCAAGATTTCCTGGGGCATCGGCATCTATCGCGACCCGAGCAATCTCGACATTCTCACGCGCTCACTCACCGGCACGCGGACCGATTTATTCTATGACGCGGCCGGGCAGAATCTGATCCAGCCGCCGGTCGCGAGCACCTTCACGATCGACCAGCGCCTGCTGAGATTCCCACACGTGGTCAATGCCAGCCTGGCGATCGAGCAGAAGCTGCCGCAGTCCACCTACGTGCGCCTGCAATTCGTGGAGAAGCGTGGGCGCGACATTTGGACGTTTCTCAATCCCGCCGCTTCCACCTCGCCCACGGGGCCCTTCGCGGGGCAGTTCATCCTGACCAACGACCGGCATGATCGTTACGACGCCGCGGAGCTGACGCTGCGCCACGTCTTCCGTCAGAATCACGTGGTGTTCGCTTCCTACACGCGCTCGCGCGCCCATTCGAACGCCGTCTTTGGTTACAACATCGATGCCGTGCTCTTCAGCCCGCAGGCGGGCGGGCGTCTGGCCTGGGACACACCCAACCGCTTGCTGTCGTGGGGCTGGCTGCCGGTCACGCACAAGGTTGACTTGGCCTACGCGCTCGACTGGCGCGACGGTTTCCCGTTCACCTTGCAGAACGACGCGCAGGAGGTGGTCGGCGCACCCGGTTCGCGGCGCTTCCCGTACTACTTCTCGCTTGACCTGAGCCTCGAACGGCGCTTCACCCTGCTGGGTTTTCAGTGGGCGCTGCGCGGCGGTGTGGTTAACATCACCGGCCGCGCGAATCCTTCCTTCGTCGATTCCAACATCGATTCACCCCATTTCCTCACCTTCTCGGGTGTCCAAGGGCGCGCCTTCACAGGCCGCATCCGTCTGCTGGGAAGAAAGTAGGCGGCGCGGCGCCTCGCTGCCGCTCTGGGTGAGGCTACTCCTGAATCAAGTGTTGGGAGTACCCCAATTCGGTTAGTCTCAGGTAGGCGTCCCAAACGTCAGCGGGGATCTCCTGAGGAATCTGAAAGCCCTTTTCAGGATAAAGCCGGATGCGCTGTAAATCCCCCACCATAATGCTGATGACCTCGGACCTGGAAATTTCCGCGTGGGGATAATCTGCCCAGGTGATCTGCGGCGAGGTGACCAGCACCTGCTTCTCGGGCCAGACTTTCTTGAAGGTCGCGTAGGCCCGCCGCTCCATGTACGGCTTCTGCACCAGGATGAACCTCTGCAGGTCAAGATGGCGTTTTGCCAGGAGCTGCCGGGTGAACTCGATATTCTCTCCGGTATTCGTGGAGCATTCTTCGATCAGGATTTTCTCCGCGGGGACGCCCAGGCTGATGGCGACCGCCGCAAATCGCACGGCCTCCGGCATGTCCCAGAGGCCGCGGGTGAGGTTTCCCAACCCTCCCGAGAAAATCACGAGGGGAGCCCAACCTTCCAGGAACAGGCGGGCCCCATGCTCGGCCACACGCGTGTCATGGCTGCCTAGAACCAGAATGGCGTCGGCTTTCTCGAGGCGGTGATTCAGGTGATGGTAGTCCCAGATCTTCTGCGCTAGGCGATCCACTTCCGAATCCATGCATCGATTATACGCAGATTGCCCGGCCCGCGCAGACTGCGCAGACGGGCAAGGATTCGTGTCCACGGGCCCACGCCGGGAATGCACGCCCGGAGAGCCGAAAGCAAGCTTTTGGATCTGGGGTGGGCGGGCAAGTTTCTGGCCGCGCCTGGGGCGGGAGGTGCGCACGGCCACGTCTTCCGGCCGGCCTCCTGAACCGGCATAGACAAGCTGCCTTGAGAAGTATAGGATACGTCCCCAAGCAAGCTTGTCGAGCGCGCCCGCGAGGCGCGCAGCAAAGGAGTCTCGTCTCATGTTCATTCCATTGGCACTTTTCGCAAGCTCCGGCGGCCCCATCTCTCCCTTCATCCCGGCGCTTCTTCTTCTGTTCGGAATCGTCCTTTTCTTCGTGGGTTTCCGCACCTACCGCGAGTATCGGATCCTGGCGGATACGCCCCTGATCCCCGTCCGCAGCGCCCCCATGGGACTGGTACACGTGGCAGGAACAAGCACCGGGTGTGAACCATTAACTAGTCCATTAACTGGCGTTCCGTGCTATTACTACTCGGTGAAAGTTGAAAAACAGGTGAAGAGAAACGACCGCGACGAGTGGGAAGACTACGGCACCGAGAAGGCCGAAGTGCCGTTCTACCTGGAGGACGCGACCGGGAATATTCTGGTGCATCCTCAGCAAGCGGAGTACGACGTGCCGCGTTCGTTTTGGGGAGAACTTCGGCCGAGAGCCTTGCTATCGTTCGGCAGCGCGCCGCGCAGGGTCGATGAGTCGCTCGGCGTCCCGGCGCCGACCGAAGGACATTTGCAGGCCTATCTCAACGGCCAGTTCAGCCAGGCGCGAGCTGCGCTGAAGTCTTCGTCTCTGCCGGGGGCCAAAGTGATGGATAAGGCCCTGGGCGTGGCGGAGAAGATGCGGGCGCTGGGAGTCTCGATCGGCGCGGGCGGCATCAGCATGGATTTTGGGACGCACACGTATCGCCTCACGGAACATTGCCTGGTGGCCGGCCGCGCCTGCAACGTGATGGGGACATGCACGGAGAACCCCACTCCGGCCGATGAGAACGACCGCAACCTTATCAAGCGAGGCGAGAACGAGAAGACCTTCCTGATCACCACCAAGTCCGAAAAACAGATCGAGAAGAGTCTCCGCCTCAAAGCGTTCTTCCTGGTCATGCTCGGCGCAGGGCTCATTGTGGGCGGCGTCGCCGTCGCCCTGCACATTGCGCATATGCTCTGAGGACGAGTGGTGAATGGTGTGGACCCGTGTGACGCTCTGCGGGTCCTGGCCGCGCCGCTTGTGCCCTGTAACTACTTGCCCGTGGGTTCCGGCGGGGGGACCAGGATGCGGAAATCTGCCAGCTTGCGCACCAAGTCTGTCTCCAAACGGATCCCTTCCTGGGCTGCGATTTCCGCGACGACTTCGGTGGTGGGTCGCCCGTCAAAGTAGTGCAGGACATTCAAGACGGGATTGGGAATGTCGAGGGGATCGAGATCACTGTAAGTGGACAGGCGCGTGGTCTGGTGGCCGATGCGGACCACTTGCAGCGAACCCACCTGCAGGCGCGGCGGGGTTTCGACGGACAGGAAGCGCTGGTAGGCCTGGCCGGTCAGTGTGGCGAGAAGGTTCGTCTCCGGTCCGCAAATCTTCAGGACTTCCTGCCACGCCAGCGCCGAGACCAGCCGGCCGCAGGCGCGATAGAACTCGAGCTCGCGGCCGAGCCACTTCCCCCAGTTCTTTCGATACTCGGCGGACTCGACCTTGCCGTCGAGGTCCTCACCGCGAATCGAGCCACCGGCGCTTCCCAACGGAGGCGCGAGCAGGTAGCGCAAGACTTCCTCCTCCACCTCCAGCTTGAGCAGGCACCAGCGAGCGAGTTCATACTCCACGTTGCCGAGCAGCCGGTGCAGGGACTCCCGCCAGAAAGCCTGGCTGGCCGCGCCGCGTTCATGCTTGCAAAACCAGGTGGCGCAGGTGGATTCGCGGTGCCGCCACACGCCACAGCCGCCCGTCTCCTCCAGGTAGTGCGGACACTTCAACGCGCGGTTGCGTCCGAAGGCGGCCGAGCTGTGCTCATAGAGAAGTAGAAAGGTGCGAGTCGGATCGAGCCCGAGCGGCGTCACCGCCACGCCGGCCTTGATGCGCGCTTCCACCGTGGCGCGGCCCGCCGCCGCGGCGGGATCATCATCCGCCAGAACGCGGCCCGTCAGGAAGTTAAAGAGGCGCGGCAAATAGGCGCAGCACTTGATCTTGTTATCAAAGAAGACAACACCCGGGCCCGGGGGCTCATCGCGCTCGAGCATGGGACAGGCTTGGCAGGTGGTCTTGGTTTCCGCCGGCAGAGGTCCGGGAAGAAACTCATTCATCCAGCGCGCATAAAGGGGAGGGAGCGGGGAAGGCAAATCCATGATCATCTCAGGAGAAGGAGCGGCCATCCAGGGAACCCCGGATGGCCGCCAGGGTCTTACTTGACGGTGGTGGTGCCCTTCAGCTCACCCTTGATCGTGTTCTGTTTGATTTCCTTGTCATACTTCTTGTTTAACTTCTCGTCTTTGATGGCGCTGCCTTTGATTTCCGCCTTCGTTTTGACGGCATCTTTGATTGCCGCCTTGCGGCCTTGCTTGATCTCGATCGTGGCTTTCGTGGCGGTTGATTCCTTTGTGGCGCCTCCGGCCTGCGCAAGAGCATTGGCGCCGTAAGTCACAACGGGTATTCGAGAGTGCTGTGCCGGAGCGGCGCTTCCTCCCGAACCCAAAATTGCGGCAAGCACGGCGTTAAAAATCCGAACCATTGATTTATACCTCCTTACACATTCGGCTTCAGACGACTACCATAGAGAACTGCTGGCGCGAGCTTAGAGGCAAAGATAGACAAAGTCAAGCGCAGCAGCGCGCAATTTTGTAGGACGTTATGGTGGGACCTATGCCCTGGCGCGGGACTATCCGTGACGCTCGCACCTGTCGTTCGCCAAGGACGGAATCAGTTGCAATAAACATCTTGATCGACCCCTTATGGTCGATTTCGTCTCAGAATGAAACCTGTTTGGGGAATTGTCTGGCGGAACGGTTTGAAAGGCGGAGAGGCTCGATTACCGATAGAACAAGAATCGCCCCCGCGAGGGTAACCGGGGGATTGCTGCCGAAGGCTCGCTGTACAGATTGAGCTGCCTAGGCCGCTCGCCCCTCGTAGCGATGATGCAGACCTCCCACTTAAGGGAGTTCAACAATACCTCCCATCTCGGGCGGCTGAACGGCCCTCGGCTCTGGGGTGTCCTTGGCCAGCCCTGCGTGAGTCCGGCTGCGGTGATAGTAATCAAGATAGCTTTTCAAGATCCTGCGCAGAGGCCCTTCTCCCAGCACGATCACGTGATCCAAGCTGTCACGCCGGACGGATCCAATCAGCCTCTCCCCAAAGGCGCGTTGCCACGGACTTGCCGGAACGGAGAGGACTTCCTTGATGCTCATGCCCCGGATTCGTTCGCGAAAGTCACACCCATAGATCTTGTCCCGATCCCGGAGCAGGTAACGCGGTGCAGCATAGCCGGACCACTAATTATGAGTCCACTGCTCTAACCAACTGAGCTATGGGCACGAGCGGCAACCGGAGGCGATGCCCCCCGCCTTGGACAAACACATTCACCGCCAGGCGGCACATCGCTCGAAGGTGATCGAACCGTCCGCGCATCTGCGCTACCAACCCCAACAAGTTGCCATCCGCGCGCGGAACTGACAAGCCAGAGCAGACGCAAGTTGCCGGTCACCGGCGTGCGGGGCTCGGCCTGCACTCTATTGTGCGGGGTCCGCCCTGCCCTGCATGGAGCGCCGCTCCAGCAGTTGCAGGCCCGCATGAAGGGAATCAAACGGCCGCCCCCTTGGTCTGGATGAGGCTTTCCGTCATTCCAGCCGCTACCCCAGCACGGCGCGGACGTGCTCCACGTTTTCCGCGATCTGGTCGGAAAACTTCGGGAACATACCCACGATCACGGCATCCGTCGCCTTGAGGTTCTTGAAGGCATAGTCGAAGCAGTGCCGCACTTCTTCAGGCGAGCCGCAGTGGCGGCCCGCGCCAAGAATCTTGAAGCCCAGGCAGACAGGCTTGGCCTGGAGTAGGACCTTGGTCATGCGGTCGGGGTCCGTCGAGAGGTAAGTCTCGCCCACGGGGGACATGCCGATTTCCTTCCGGAATTCCTCCTCGGTGCGTGTGACGCGATAAAAGCAGCCCATGTAGAAATCGATGGGCCAGCCCTTGGTTTCCAGGTACTGGATTACGGCGGGATTGTGGGTGGAAATACCCGCCGGGAAGCCGAGGTCGTGAACATGGTTGAGGAAGTCGCGGAGGCGGTCAATCGAACCCGCCGCCCAGTGCTTGTCGGTCACCACACCGTGGTGCGCGATGCCGATGGGCTTCACTTTCGCGGCAACGGCCGCACATTTCATGGCGCCACGAATGAGGGTCTGCGGATCATTAGGGTTGTCGCTCACGTCCCAGGGGTCGGCGAGACAAATCCAGTGCATCTTGCAGCCCGCGGCGCGCACCTTGGGGAACTGCTGCTGCGCGGCGGCACCGAAGCTACTCTGCCAGGTGTTTATGCCCGCCTTCTCGCAGGCGAGCAGGTACTTCACCACCTGCTCGTCGGTGAAGTACTCGCGCATCAAGTTATCGAGTAGGCCGTTGAAATGCGAATAACCGTAGAGCGGGTTGCCACCGGAAATCAGCCGCGTAACACGATGCTGGCCAAATGCCACGGTGGGTAATTCGTTTGGGGGTTGCCCGGCCAGGAGCGGCGCCGCCATGAGTCCCGTGGCTGCGGCCACGGCGCCTTTCATGAAGTCTCGACGTGAGGAGCCGACCGGGACCCGAAGGGAGGAGTCCGCACCTGCAAGCATATGCTTACGCATCAGGGATCACCAGGGCGAGGGAGCGATCCACGGAATAGAGAGGAATATTCCATTCCGGGACTCTTGTCAACCGCCAAGATGTCCCCCGGTGGTGCATTTGAATTCTTGGGCAGAGGGTCAGTTCCCGATAAGCCGACTTTTCATGCGGAATCCTGAACACGCAGCGGAACTGCCTGGGTGGCAGCAACTTGCAGTGGAACGCGCGGGTAATTCTTCTCTTCCGCCCGCCAGTCGCCTGCTGGCACACGGGGGATTTACTTTCGGGTGGAAAACCACCTGTCCAGACGCGGTCTGGCGCGCGCACGGAGAGAAGGCGGCCGCAGCCAAGCTGCACGAGGTCGCCCAGCTTCCTATCCAGGTCTTCGACGTGGACATGGAACTGGCCAAGCTGGCCGCAAGCCTCAAGGCGGGTAGCGCGGACCCCCGATCTTGGGGTCCGCGGTTCTTCTTCAGGAAAAGCCGCAGACCTCACCGGCGGAGGTCTGCGCTACACCTGTTTCCCTACGCCGACTGCTTCGCCGCCGCCCTCGCCCAAGCCCGGACGGCAATCTTGGTCACGAGTGACAAGGACTTCGAGCGCGTGGGGGCCACCCTCAAAGTCCTTTGGGTCTGAGAGTGCAGTGACCCTCGCGAGATGGGGAATCGGCCAACCGCACACATCGCAAGAAGCGCGACGTGTGCGCCACCCGCGATAGCGCCCCTCTGACCTGGGGTGAGAGGGCAACACGAGATACCCGCTTTTCGCCTTTGCTTCGGGGGCCGTGTATCTGTAGAATGTAAGAAACGATGTCACGAAAGTTCCAACAGATCCTCCGCAGCATCGGCAAAGCCTGTCAGGATACAAATCTCACCGAAGCCGAAATCGAAAAGATTTTCCAGGAGCGATCCTTCTTCGTCGAACTTGGTTATGAAGGGTTTGGAAGGGACCTCCTTGCGCAGCGGGGAAGGTCAAGGAAAAGGTTCGACGTTGCGCTTACCGGATTCGGGGGGCGGGTTCATGCTGTGATCGAGTTCAAGAAGCCCTCCGCTGGCCCTCTCGATCAATTTGCTGACCAACTCCTTGATAACTACGTCCGACCGCAGTTGGCTCTATTCGGTGTTCTGACCAACGGCGTTGAAATGATTGTCTATGCTCGCACCAATGGGGAGTTTCCGGAACAAGCCAACTTCAAACTTCAAGAGACGTCTGATGCCCAGGCTCAAAAGGTCTTAAGCTGGCTGCAAAAGCAGACCGTTCATCTTGAGTTGCTCGATAGTGTCATGGAACGCCTGCGCTATCACCGGCAAAACGTTCTCTTGATTTCGGACCCCGATTCCGAAGCGGCGAGGATTTTCTTTCAAGTCTTCCAGTTTCGGCCCGAATCAGCTTTTGGCCGTCTGGTTCTGACGCTGAAAGACACACTGCCGAAGACCATCGAATCGTCCCGCTTCACTCGTGGGTCATACGACTTTTGGCTCAAAACGTACGCCCGTGAACTCACTTACAAAAACATCCCCACCACGTGGCGCGACTTTCTCGGGAGCCGAGCAAAAACTGAAATCAAGCAACTTTCCTTTGCTCTGGAAACGGCCTATAGCATTATTTCCCGCCTGATATTGGCAAAGGCCGTGAATGACAAACAATTTCCCGGAGTTCGTTTTATCCCGCGCATTCACGAAAGTCTCAATGAACTCGCTGTTCGGGGAAGGCTCACACCCGAAAAATACAAGCAGATCTTGGTGCGCTGCTTTGAGCGGGCTGGTGAAGTTCTTTTCAGCAGCATTTTCATTCAAGACATCTTCGATTGGTGGATGGAGACGCCGGACGAAGAAAGTCGAGGGCTTTTCTTTGCGCTGGGTGAAGCCATCCTTACTGTGACGCAATTCGATTTTCTCGAACTCTCCGGCGACTTACTCGGTGAGCTCTATCAGCGCTACTTTGATCGGGACACGCGCAAGGCGCTCGGTGAATTCTACACACCCCGTGAAGTGGTCGAGTTTATCCTGGATGAATGCGGGTACAAGGGGCAGCGCGGGGATAGGCTGCTCGATCCTTCCTGCGGTTCGGGAACATTCCTCGCCGCCGCCCTTCGACGTTATCTCAAAAACGCGTCGGGCGAGCCAAAGAAGATTTTGCAGGACCTTACGGACGGTCTCCGGATCGTCGGTTTCGATATCAACCCGTTCGCCGTTCTGATGGCGCAGATCAACTACGCCGCGTTGATCCTCAGTCTTTATGCTGAAGCGGTCCACGAGGAACCTGATTTCCGTGTGCTTCGAATCCCGGTGTTCCGCACCGACTCCCTGCGCGTTGAGGAACGTGAGGCAGAAAGTGAACAAGTCTCCAATGGCACGCCGCTCCTGACGTTTGAAAAGGGCACCCTCGGGATTAGCATCTACCTTCCCATCCAAGGCGAGAAGAAGCGCTACCACCGCGTTTATATCGGCGTGCCGCGCTACCAGGACGCGCGGGATCAGGGACTCGTGACGAATTTGGAGGAATACATCGCGGCTTTAGCGTGCGTCTTCCAAGCGGTTCGGGACCCCCGGCGCAATTCGCTTCCGGCCATGCTCCGGGCCCGCTTTACAGAGCGCACGGACAAGCTACAGGACTACTTGAAGCCGACCGTCGAGGCCTTGGAAGCTACCGTAGCTGAGCTCAAAGGCAAATACGATGACGGCAGGTTCCTCAAGACTATCGAAGACTTCGTCCTGGCCGTCTCTCTCAAGCATGATCTCCAATACGACTTTGTTGTGGGCAATCCGCCTTATGTACGAATTCAGAAGATCCCCGAGCACGTCAAGGAAAACTGGGAGGGAAAATACGAGTGGGCGGAACACAATTATGACATCTACGTCCCGTTTCTCGAGCGCTCGGTCCGCTCCGGCGACCGCGGAGGCTGGCTCGGCAAAGGAGGCCATCTTGGTTTCATTCTCTCGGACCGATTCCTCAACGTGGACTACGGCCAAATGCTCCGCGAGGAATTGCCCAAGTCCCTCCGCGTTGACCTGCTATTTGATTTCCGTGACACGCGGGTATTCGGGGGCGCGCTGAATTACCCCGCTATTATGATTGCTACGCGGAGCAACAAGCCCACCGAGGGCGATCTCGAAGCGGCGCGTGTGTTCACGAGCGAGGTGAGTTTCGACGACCTCGTCGTTGAGTCCGAACGTCTGCGAAAGCAGATCAAGGGTAGCGCCGTTGCACGCGGCGAGTCCGTTGAGGTGTTCCCCTTTCCACGAGCACAGCTCACTGGCAAGGGTTGGTGGTTGATGCCCACCGATGAAGACACGATATTCGACAAACTCAGGAATACACACGGCAGACTGCTAATCGATTTGTCAGCTAGCCAGAGCGGGGCGTTCCAGGGGATTGCTTCAGGAGCAGACAGCATTCTAGTGCTCGACGAGGTTCAGGACTTGGGAACGCACTTAAAGCTTCGCGTGCGCCATGAGGGAGATGGTTGTGATCATAAGCCTGTTGAATTCGAAAAAGGTGTGCTCCGCCCGTTCTTGTTCGGGAAAGATGTGACGCGCTGGACAATCGATTGGAAGCGTACATGGGTCATGTTTCCTTACGACCGCTACGCCAAGAAAAAGACGCTCGATGGCAGGATTGAGGAAGGTTGGAATCTAATTCCCTGTAAGGCAAACCTCGACAACTTTGAATTCTTGAACTCCAATGAGATAGAGATTTTTGAAGACCGTTTTCCCAACGCCTGGAAGTACCTGCGCAAGCACGAAGCAAAGCTCCGAGGGCGCGAGGATGGACGATACGGGGAAAGTGAGTCCGAAGGTCACCTTTGGTATGGGGCCGCTCGGCCCCAAAACCTCGATTACTATTTCCACCCCAAGTTGGTTCTGCAATTGCTCTCCCGCCGCAATTCCTTTGCTTACGACCCAGATGGGAGATTCGTTTTTCAAGCAGGTGGGAAGGGCGGCGGAGTCTATGGCATTGCCCCCGGCGAAAGAGTGGAAGATATCGCAGTGCTTCTAGCGTTCCTCAATTCGAGGGTAGCGGATTACCTCATCAAGCAAACCTCTTCGGTTTATGGAGGCAGGTTTTACTCCTATGCCGATCAGTTTCTCAAGGAGCTGCCTGTTGCAACCGAAATCATTGAAGCCAAGTCCAAATCATCGAGGTTGCTTGCCCAAATCGCGGCCTCCCTCTACGACGCCGCGAGCCAGCATTGCCAATTGCAGAGGCAAGCGGCAAGCTTCCCGGCTTCATTCGAGGGCGGACTTACCCAGTACGAGCTTGACTCGGTCGCCAAGTTGTGTACAGCCCGTCCCAGTTCTGCGCAGATAACTCTTGAACTCGAATCCATCGCGGTGGAGAAGGCCCTTTACGGTTTCGAGGTTCGTTTCGGCTCACAGCAGGATTTTGAGTTTGAGCATCGTGAACACGCCGAGTGCCTGGCCGAGGCGCTTCGATGCCGTAAACGCCGGACGCTCCCGCTCAAAGAAGTCCTGGGCTGGCGTTTGCCAGTGAAGCCAGAAGGCTGCGCGGCGCTGCTGAAGATGCTCGAAGAGACGCGAAACCAACTCGACCGCAGAGCCGAAACCCTTCGCTCAAGCGAGGACGAGTTGAATGACCTCGTTTATCGCATCTACGGGGTGACGTTGAACGAACGAAAAGTCATCGAAGATTTCCTGACTCGGTTTAGCAGCTTCCCTGCCGCCTCGACCCGCCAAGAAGCAGAAGAGGACGAATCCGAGAACGAAGAATAGCAAGCAGTGCGGACCCACCCAACGGGCTACCGGACTTCAGTTTGTGTCCCCTTTTCCGTAAGCGCGAGCCTCCCCACCCCGCCGCGTGCTTCTCGCGCCCGTGGGTGGCGCACGCGTCGCGTTTCCTGCGATGGGTGCGCCAGGCCAACCTCTCACCCTCAGCCTTCAGAGCCTGCCCCCTTCGCTGCGCTTAGGGCAAGCTCTGAGCGGGCGAAGGGTCAGCGCGAGATGAGAACGCACAAAGGCCGACCTCCCGAGCACGTCGGGACAAGTTCCGGCCGGCGCTACGTCCGCTTGGCTGCGCCTCGAACCAAGGACTGAGAACCCATCGCCATGGGTCAAGCCCCAAAGGGGCGAGCCATCCCAGCCCAGGGCAACGCCCTGGGACCAAGGAGCGGCCACAGCCGCAAGCCCTGAAAGGGCGAGCTACTATGTCGCCCCTTCAGGGCTCATGCGTGGAAATAGATTGGCTTGCTTCTTAACCCAGGCCGATGGCCTGGGCTGGGATGGCTCGCCCCTTCGGGGCTCAACCGCGCCGCGAACACGGTAATCCGAGTTCGCGTGGGGCGCGCCGCCAAAACCACGGCGCGGTGGAAAAGCCGCAAGGCTGGAGAGCGAGCCTTGCGCTACATTTTCTCTTGCGTGCCTCCCAATGCTATGAGGCCCCCGTGCTTCTCTCGCCCGCTTCCGCAAGTTTCTGCCGGAGGGCAGAATTTCTTGCTTGACAAAGTTAACCTGTGAGTTATAATACCATGAGTACCTAGCGCCCCGGCTCGGTAGAAGCTACTCGGGAAATAGCCTTCCCCTTGCCATCCACGAAGGGGGCAGTAGGCAGAAGGCAGAAAGCAGTAGGCAGAAGGCAGTAGGCAGAACGCTGACTCCTTACTCCTGACTTCTAGCTCCTGACTGCTGGCTGCTGAACGCTGAAGGCTGATTGTTGAACGCCAAGCCCGCGAGCATGAGAATTGCGAAAGTGTCCTGCTCCTCCATTATGTTGATGATAATAAAGGCACTTAGCGATATTCATCATGTCTTTGAAAAATCAGCAAGTCAATGAAAGTAAACCAGTTAAGCACATTGCGTTGCGGTAGAGCTAAAAGAATGCGGGGGGTAAAAATGAAGGTAAGTTCCATTATGTTGTTGAAAACACATGTAGTAAAAATGTCAGTTTGTTGGCCCTCCATTATGTTCATGAAAATACGCTAGTTATAGTTGCCTCTCCATTATGTTGATGATAATAAAGGTGGTTATCAACTATTCTTGATTGCAGAAGGAAGCGACTGGGGCTGGCAGAGGGCGGTAGGCAGTAGGCGGTAGGGAATGGGCAGTAGGAAGAAGGCGACGGGCGCTGCTCGCCGCAGCGAGTGGCGCGGGCAAAACCTCGTGGCGAGGGCAGGCGACAACCGACCTGAAGGTTGGCACATGAAGTGCGGTAGATTTGTCTCTGCCGCGCACACTGTGGGCGGACCACCACTTTCTTCAGTGAATGGCGGAGGAGGACTCGCAAATGGGCAGAATTGGACGCCGTCAGATGTTGCGGAATTCGCTGGGGATTTCTGGTGCTCTGCTGGGAGGTGTCAGCTATGAGCATAGGGCCCTGATGGCTCGACTGGCTGACACCTCAGCGCCCGCCAAGCCGGAGGAACCCGTCAAGGGCCTGCAACGGGGAAAGCTTGGCAAATATGAAGTATCGAGGCTCATTATCGGCGGCGACCCGATCTCGGGCATTGCCCATGCCGGCGAACTTGTCTATCAAGCGGATTTCATGCTGCAATACTTCAACACCGACAAGATCCTGGAAACTCTGGCGCGGGCGGAGCAAAACGGTATCAACACCCTGCTGATGCGGGCTGATGATCGCATCATCAAGCATTACACGATGCACAACAAGGAGCGCGGCGGGAAACTCCAGTGGATTGCTACCTCCGCCCCCGAGCAGGGTGACCCTGTGGAGAATTCCAAGCGCGCTCGCGACAACGGTGCTATTGCCATGTATCTCCATGGTGGGATTGCTGATAGCCTCGTTAAGGCGGGCAAGGTGGAAGAGATCGGTCAGATCGTGGAAGGTTTCAAGAAGACGGGAATCATGGCTGGCATTGGCGCCCATTTGTTAGATACTGCGCGCGGTTGTACGCAGGCCAGGCTCGATCCGGACTTCTTTATGATGACGATCAACCGGGTGAATTACTACTGCAGCGAAGCGGCCGAAGTTGGCATCTTCATGAGATCGATCAAGAAGCCCTGGATTGCCTTTAAGGTCCTGGGGGCTGGAAGAGTGAAACCGCAGGAAGGGTTCCAACTTGCTTTCAAGAGTGGAGCCGATTTCCTGGCCGTCGGAATGTTCGACTGGCAGGTGCGGGAAAATGTCTCGATGGTTCAGGAAATGCTCGCGAAAGGGATCGAGCGAGACCGCTCCTGGGCATAGGGTTGCCACGCCAAAGCCCACTCAATAAGTAGCTTCAAGCAGGAGTGTCCGGCGGGTCTTTTCTCCAGCCTCTCGCGGGCGCCCATCCAAACCCCGCTGGAATTGAGGGGCGTGGAAAGTCTCAGGGAAGAACGCGCCATCTGACCAGAGCATTTCCAAATAGTGATAGTTTGTCTGCCTTTTGACATCTCCCCCCATTTGGATGGTCTCTCGTGTGCACAGCCTTTTACCTTATGGGCCATAGTGCGAGGTTCAGCCGGCGGAAATTCATGCAGATGGCCGTGGTCGCCACGGCGGCAGGGCCCATGGTGTCGTGTATTGGCACCAGCAACCCCTGGCGCTGTTTGAGCGAGGACGAAGCCCGCACGCTCGAAGCCCTTGCGGACCGGATAATCCCCGCCGACCAGGACCCCGGGGCACTCTGGGCTGGAGCGGTCAATTTCATCGACCGGCAACTGGTGGGCCCGTACCGGAAACTTCAGAAAACCTACCGCCTGGGCCTCACGGGCACCCACGAGACAAGTGTTGCGATGTTCGGCAAGCGCTTTACGGCGCTTACGCCGGAGCAGCGGGACGAAGTCCTGCGCGCGCTCGAGAAAGATCAGGCGCCGGGTGAGACCTGGAAGCAGACCTCCGCGAAGCAATTCTTCGACCTGGTGGTGAGCCACACCATGCAGGGGTTTTACGGGGATCCGCGGCACGGCGGAAATCGCGAGCGGGTAAGCTGGAAGATGCTGCGGCTGCCCTTTCCTCCCGTGCGCGGGCGGCAGGCGTACGATCTGACGAAGACGTCGTAGCACACAGGTCCGAGCGGCGTGCTCAACCGGCGCGCCACGCGAAGTTGGGTTGGAGCGAATGGCACTGGCGCGAGTGAACGCGGTGATTGTGGGAGCAGGGGCCGGCGGAGGCATTGTCGCCTCCCAACTTGCCGAAGCGGGCCTGACGGTGGTGCTGCTCGAGCGCGGCAAATGGTACACGGCGTTTGATTGCCGCAAAGACGACCTGCGCAACCAGCGGACCTCGGTGTTGGGCTGCGCGTTCGGGCCGGATGACGAACGCCATCGCCGCGTGGTGGTTGATCCCGACGGGAAGCAGCGCATCGTGGCACCCAGCGACGGCGCCTACAGCAACACCGCCGCCTGCGTGGGCGGCGGCACATTCAGCTACGGGGCCATGGCCTGGCGCTATCTGGAAAAGGACTTCCGCCTGCGCTCGACTTACGGCGCCGTGGCCGGCAGCACTCTGGCTGACTGGCCCATCAGCTATCAGGACTTGGAGCTTTACTACACCAAAGCCGAATGGGAGCTGGGCGTTTCCGGCGACGACACCAACAACATCTTCAAGGGACCGCGCAGCCGGCCGCTCCCCCTGCCGCCCCTTCCCCCCAGCCGCGAGCACCTGATTCTGAAAGCCGCCGCCGAGCGGCTGAAGCTTCATCCCTTTGATATTCCCATGCTGCGCAATACGGTACCCTATAATGGCCGGCCCGCCTGCATGCGCTGCCGCTGGTGCGTGGGATTCGCTTGCGAGGTCAATGCCAGGACCGGCACGCACAACACCGTGATCCCGCGGGCGCTCGCGACCGGCAACTGCACGCTGCGCACGGAATGCGTGGCGAAGGAAGTCCTCACGAACGAACAGGGCCGGGTGACGGGCGTCGCCTACTTCGACGAACGCGGCCGGCTGGAGGAGCAGCCCGCTGACCTCGTGGTGGTCGCTGCCTCGGCCACCGAAACTCCGCGCCTGCTGCTCAATTCCACCAGCCGCCTTTATCCGAACGGCCTCGGCAATCGCTCCGACTGGGTGGGACGCAACTTGCAGGGCCACGCCTACGCCGGCGCCTACGGGTTGATGGAAGCCGACACCTACGATGATCTGGGGCCGGGCGCTTCCATCGCCATCTGCGATTACAACCACGGTAACCCGGGCCTGGTGGGCGGCGGGATGCTTTGCAACGAGTTTATCCGCCTGCCCATTCACGCCGCCATGCTCCGCCCCCCCGGCGTGCCTGCGTGGGGCGCTGTGCACAAGGCTTTCATGCGGAAGCTCTTTAATCGCTGCATGGCCGTGCACGGTCCGGTGCAGGAGATGCCGGTGTTCGAAGCGCGCCTCCAGCTCGACCCGCGGGTGGTGGACGCCTGGGGGATTCCCGTCGCGCGCCTTTCCGGGGTCAGGCACCCGCACGACCTCGAAGTGGCCAACTACATTTCCGAAAAGGCCGCAGCATGGCTGAAGGAAGCCGGGGCCACCTCCACTTGGCCGAAACTTCCGGGCAAAGGTCTGAGTGGCGGGCAGCACCAGGCGGGAACCTGCCGCATGGGCAACGACCCCAAATCATCGGTGGTCGACCGCTATTGCCGGGTGCATGACGCGGCGAACCTGTTTGTGGTTGACGGCAGTGTGCACGTCACGAATGGCGGGTTCAACCCGGTGCTGACCATCATGGCCATCGCGTATATGGCCTCAGATCATATGGTCCAAACCTGGAAGGGAACCGGGATGCGCGGTTAATACGAAGGCGGCAGCAGAGGTTACGAATCGACTCGCGCCTCGACAAGAACGAATCACGAATGTCCACGCCACGCCCCAATTCACGCCGCCTGCGAATCCTGCTGATGGCGCTCGCGGCCGCCATTCTTGCCCTGCCGGGCTCGAGTCTCTACTACGAGTATTCCGGCGGCCAGGCCTGCGCGCGCTGCCACGAAATCTGGCAGCCCTACACGGACTGGCACACCTCGGCGCACCGCAACGTCCCGTGTGGCTCGTGCCACGGCGACCTCTTCACGCTGGATGCAGGGTTTCACATCAATAACATGCGGCGGGTCGCGAACCACCTGAGCGGCGCCGTGCCGGAGCAAGTGCGCCTCAAAACGCGTGATGTTTTCCGCGTCGCGGAGCGTTGCCAAAGCTGCCACCGGCAGGAGTCGGCCGATTGGGCGTCGGGCACGCACAGCGCCACGTACACGGAGATCTTCCTTGATCCCAAGCACAATCATCAGCGCCTGCTGATGGACGATTGCCTGCGCTGCCATGGCATGCACTATGACGGCGGCATTCGTGACCTGGTGACGCCGGTCAATGCGACGGGCCCGTGGAAGCTGCGCGACCCGGCGCTTGCAAACCGTCCCGCCATTGTCTGCTTAACCTGCCACCAGATGCATCGCCACGGCGTTCCCCTGGCGCGCCCGGCCGCGAAGCCCGCCACGTCCAGGAACCAGGATGTGAACACAGCTTCGCTGGCGCTGTTCGACCGCAGAGATTTGGACTCGGTCGCCGTGGCCAGCCTTTCCTTGCCCGAGATGCGCGAAGGGGAACGAGTGGTGAAGATCAGCCACGATTCGCGCCAGGCGCTTTGTTACCAGTGCCACGCGCCACTCGCCACTCGCCAGGTGCGCTCGGCCGACGACCGCACTCCGACCGGCGTTCACGAAGGCCTCAGTTGCTTTGCCTGCCACGAGAAGCACGGCGAGCGCACCCGCGCCTCCTGCGCGACTTGCCATCCCCGGCTGTCCAACTGCGGTCTGGACGTGGAGACAATGGATACCACGTTCAAGTCCACCCAGAGCCCGCACAACATCCATTTCGTGAAGTGCCTCGACTGCCACACCAAAGGCATCCCCAAAAAACGCCGTCCCGACGCTCCCGCCAGCCTCACTTCCGCGGCGCGGTAGTTCCCGGCCTGCAAACGTAGTGGCCCCCTTCACAGGCTGCAGAGAAACTCGCCAAGGCTGTCATCCTGAGGAGCCGCAGGCGGTCCTGAGCACAGCGAAGGAAGGACCTCTGCATTTGCCTGATTCCAAAAATGCAGAGGTTCTTCGCTCCGCTCAGAATGACAGCAGTGAAGCGTTCTTCCGCAGCCTGTTCGGGCTGGCATTCGTTCAAGGAAGAGTGGAACTGCCGAATCTCCCTACTTCTCGACGGTCTTGCTGGACATCTTGATATACGGGAAGCACTCGGGGATGTGCGTGTCGTACACAGCGTGGCGACTCATGACCCACGCTGGGTGTGGGTTCAGTTCCACGCCGCCCGGTTTGAGGGATTCGAAACGGCCGAAGAAGATTCTCCAGACGTCTCCGTCGTGTGGAGGTAGTGAGCGCCCCGCGGCCAGATCCTTCAGGCCTTTCCAGGGGAAAGCCAGTTCCACAGTCCAGCCTTTGTCGGCTGCGGAGCTGTCGTTAATCGTGCCATCCACATGGACGGCATGACGCAGGCCCGGAACACCCCAGTCGAGGAACGCCCAGCGGAGCCCGCGCGGGTGAGTTCCACTCCAGAAAGACTTGTCCGTCCGATCGTAGTCACCGCCGAAGGTTAGGGCCTGGTGCTTCATCACGTCGAACTCCTGTGCGTCGAACGCGCCACCCTTTTTGTAAGCGTCTCGCCAGATGAAGAAGACCTGGTAGGTCGTACCCAGCGCATTGATCTCAAATTCCGAGTAGGCGTCGCCACCGTCGATGAAGACCTCGGCGTCACTCTCGAGAAAAATCAGCGAGCCGGTCCGGGCCTGGTGAGCTTCCACGTATGGCTCTTCCAGCCAAAGGCCGACGTAAAGGTTTTCGTCGTCCCACAACACGGCAGCGCGCGTGTCGTAAAACCCCGGTGCGCCCGTGACCATGTCCACAAAGCGCGGAGACTTCTCGGCCATCTGCCAGGAAGGCTCATCCAGCCGCCCATCAATGGTGATCGGCCCCGCCGCCCGGCGCGCCACGTAGCGGGCAATGTCCGGCGCGGAGCATCCATAACTGCCTGTGCCCGCCTGCAGCAGGTCGCGCCCGCCGTTCGCGGGCTGCCCGGCGCCAGCCTCATAGGCGGTCGAAACCAGTGCCACCAGGATCAGGAGCATCTTCCCAAGGATTTTCATGGCAGGACTCCTCCGCGCAGTTGCGCCCTTTCGGAAAAGTTCGAGACGAGCGGAGGCCTCTTAAACGCTCTGCACCCCGCCCGTTGACTGGCGTGGATTGTATCGGAACCTGATTTGCCTTACAACACGCGGCCCTGGGATGACGTACAATCACCGCACAGCTCCCAGGCGGCCCGTCCGCCCCGACACGTGACTCGAAGTCCCCAACCTGTCAGAGGCCTTGCATCCGCGCTCGAATCTCGCTTAAATAGAGTCCTCGGACGCTCCGCTCCCCGACGGAACTTTTCACGCTTGGAAGGAGCCCTACCCTATTGCGGAGGATTACGACCATGACTATTAATCCTAAGATCTCCCGCCGCCGGTTCATGCAGGCTGCCGGCGCGGCTTCGGCGGGCCTGGCTCTGGGACCCTACTGGGGGTTCGGCAAAACCACCGTCACCAAGCCCCTACGGCGCGACATGGGGCGGCTGCATTTTGAGGCGACCACGCTCGGCCTGGGTGGACAAGCTTCGCTGCAATGGACGCCCGCAGACGTCGATCCGGTCAAAATCATTTTGAAGGCCTTCGATGTGGGTATCAACTACTTTGATACCTCGAACGCGTACGGCCCCAGTCAGGCAAATTATGGGAAAGCCTTTCGGGAGCTCCATTTGATCCCCGGCGAGCCGGGATATGACGAACGCCGCCGCGAGATCTTCCTGACCAGCAAGACGATGTTGCGTTGGGCAAAGGGGGGCTGGACGAAAGAGGGCTTGAGAAGCTTCAGCAACGGCGCGCCAGCTTCTCACGCCGTAGATGACCTGAAACGCACCCTGACGCAAATCTTCGGTGACGGAAGCGGGTCCTATCCGTCCGGTTCATATCTGGATATGATTCTTATCCATAATGTGACCACTATGGCGGAAGTCGAGGCGGTCTACGAGGGTTTGGACAAGCCGGACCCTGGCGCCGAAAACATCGGGGCGCTGGCGGCGCTGCTGGATTATCGCGATGGCACTAATCGCACGGGACTCAATCCCCAAGAGGAAAAGCTGATTCGCCACGTGGGATTTTCCGGCCATCACTCTCCCCCGGTGATGCTCGAAATGATTCAACGGGACGAGCGCAACATTCTCGATGGCATGCTGGTGGCCATCAACGCCAACGACCGGCTGAACTTCAACATGCAGTACAACATCATTCCGGTCGCGGTGGCCAAAGGCATGGGCCTGATCGCCATGAAGGTGTTTGCGGATGGCGCCATGTATACGAAGGAAGCCAACTGGTCGCGCATGCCCGAACACGTCGTCCGCACCGTAGGCAGCGACTCGCTGCCCAGCCGGCGGTTAGTGGAATACACGTTGTCGACGCCCGGCATTGGTACGCTCATCATCGGTACGGGGCAAATCTCCGAAGATCCCAAGGCTTGCCAACTACAGCAAAATCTCTCCGCGGCGCAAATCGCGCCGCAGGGGCTCAGCGCCTCCGACCGGCTGGCTATCGAAGAAATGGCCAGCGCGGCGAAGGATGGCAAGACGAACTATTTCCAACTTCCTAAACAGGAACTGACGCCTCCCCGGGAAGCCTCGGCCGAGCAGGAAATGGGCGAGGGGAAACGCCTGGTCAGCCTGAAGTGGCAGACGGCCTTTGCCGGCGACGAACCGATCTCACACTATGAGATCTGGCGGGATCACCAGAAGCTCGATCAGGTGGCGCACCAGCCGCAGACCAGCAAGAAGCCGTTCGAGTTTGCCGATGCCGTCCGCGACACGGCTGCTCACACTTATCAAATTGCTACCGTTGACGCGAAGTCGCGCATGGCCCTGACAGGAGAACTCCAACTCCCGGCAGTTGCTTAGCAGACGGGTGGCGGAGATATCGACGCGCGGTCTCTCCTCCACCTGCCGTTATTTCCTGCCCGTTTCTGGTTCTTGCCAATACAACCTTCCTTCCAGATCCTTAACCAGGCGCCGGTCGGAGCCTGCGCTGACGCAGGAAGCGACGGGCAGCTTCGAATTCTCAGCAACTTCGCCGCTCATAGAGCGGCGCTACAGCGGGCGACGCCGAGTTTTGAGACAGCCTCCCGCTTCTCCGAGGTCTGCGGCTTCCGCACTACGGCGCCCGGGGTTACGTCAGCGCCTCGATCATCCGCTGGAGGGCCACCATCCCGGGATCATCTTTTCCAATACTCTTGTCGCCAAAAATCCGGGCGCGGCCCTGGCGTGCGGGCTGGCCGCGGAACCGCTCCAGGCACTCGGCCATGGCGCGGTCAGCCGCTGCGAGGAGCGCGGCGGGGTCATCGAGTCCTTGCGTAGCGGCGCGGACAGCCTCCAAAGCGTCGAGCACCGTTTTCTCCCCGAGCTGCCCACCGCTGCGCTGCGCCATCGCCGCCAGGGCATCGCCCAGCAACGAGGAGACCTCCGACCACGGAACCTCCGTCCGGCCTTTCGTGGCCTTGGCTACGCGCATGAGCCCCGTAGCCAGCAGCGTGCCGTAGGTGGAGCCGGATAGCTTCGTGAAAGCCTGCGCACATTTCACGAGCGCCATACCCAGGTCGGCGGGCAAGCCGGGCAATTCCGCCAGCACCGCCCGCCCCCCTCGCACCATGGTTACGCCCAAGTCGCCGTCGCCGAGCTGGGCGTCAAGCACGTTCAACTCGTCCGCGCAGGCTTCCAGCTTCGCGGCCACACGCTGGAGGGCTTCGCGCCAGACGGCAGTGGTGAGCCCCGGGGACATTTCAAATCCTCAGAAAAGGACAATCGCAGGGAGCTTTGAGCAGGGCTTCCAGCTCCGCATCGAGCCGGCAGAAAGTCAGCGACATCCCGGCCATTTCCATGGATGTCGCAT
The DNA here is from genome assembly GCA_963722555.1 of uncultured Acidobacteriota bacterium. GTDB lineage: Bacteria > Acidobacteriota > Terriglobia > UBA7540 > UBA7540 > Bog-366. The sequence continues at coordinate 695,039 of CAVRNQ010000007.1, read as the reverse complement.
AGCGGCCCACCAGCGGCATGACGATCTCCACACCCAAGCCCGCGAGTTTGCGGGCCACGCAGCGGTAAACGATGTAAAGCTCTTCCGGGGGCGTCGCGCCCAGGCTGTTAACCAATATGGAAACCCGGTCCCGGCGTTGGAGCGGCAGGTCAGCCAGCAGGTAAGCCAGCATTTCCTCCGCGATGGCATCGGCAGGTTTCAAGGGCCCGCGGCGCACTCCCGGCTCGCCGTGAATGCCCATGCCGATTTCCATTTCTGACTCGCTGATGGTGAAAGTCGGCCGTCCCACGGCGGGGACCGTGCAGGGTGTGAGGGCGACGCCGACGGACCGGCAGGCATCCACGGCTTTCTGGGCGCTGGCGGTCACCTCCTCGAGCGTGGCGAACTGGGCCGCCTTGGCTCCGGCAAGCTTGTAAGCGTACACCAGCCCCGCGACGCCCCGGCGCTTGGCGCGTTCGGCGAGCGGGGCGCTGGCCACGTCGTCCGCCACGCGCACCGCGGTGGTGCGGATGTCTTCCATTTCCACCATCTCCCTGGCCATATCAAAGTTCATGTTGTCGCCGCCGTAGTTGCCGTACAGGCACAGCACTCCGGCGCCGCCGTGCGCGGCGCGGATGGCTTCCGCCACCTGGTCCACCGCGGGCGAGGAGAACACGTCGCCGATCGCACAGGCATCCAGCAATCCCTTGCCGACGTAGCCTGTAAAGACCGGCAAGTGCCCGGACCCGCCCCCGGAGACGATTCCGACCTTCCCTCTTACGGGGGCGCCCGCGCGCACGATGACCCGGCCCGCCGGCCCGGTTTGTTTGTAATACTGGGGATGAGCCAGACACAGCCCTTCCAGCATCTCGTCGACATAGGCAAAAGGCTCATTGAGGATCTTCTTCATCGGCTCCTCCGCACGCAGGCTCTTGTCTTTCGGTCCTTCTGCGAGAACGACTCACGGGCAAAACTGGCAGGGCTTTCCGCTTGGAAGGCCCGCCAGCGGGGGGAGTATACACCCGCAAACGGCGGGCGTGGATGAGGTTCCGCTCGGGGGGCAGCGTCCGCCCCTACCGTTCGCAGGGTTCACCGTGAGACGCGGCTGACGGGCTGCAAGTGGTGGCTAGGCGTCGAGGTCTTCATCCACAGTGATTTTCAGGGCGCGGAGGAATTGCGTGTCTTGCGAAGTCAGGCGGAATTCGGGGTCGGGGTGCCCATCGGCGCTCAGTTTCTGGTGATGCACCACGTTAACCTCGCCGCGCTTGTTGAAGCCAATGGTGACTTCCAGCACCAAAAAGAGGTCATACCCGGCGCTGCGAATGCGCGACATCACCTCGGCGATTTTTTCGGAATCGGAGAGGCATTCGTTGATGGCGTCGCCTAATTCTTTGATCAGGCGTTTGAAATTCTCGTCGAGCTCCAAGGTTCACCCGGCCGTTCGAGGCCCGCCCGCCAATATCATTCTAGGGTTGGCCGCGAAAGGCTGTCAAGGTGGAACCCGCCGGGGTAGTGGGTCACTTTGGTTTTTTGTAGCGGCGGTCGGAGCCTGCGCTGACGCAGGAAGCGACCGCCGGCTTTTGATTCAATAGATTCCGGCGCTCCCCGCAGGGCGCGGGGCAGGCGCCGAGCGCCGCTACAGCAAACTGACCCACTACCAAAATTTGACTGCGCTGGCGTTTGTCCTTACGATAACCTACCAGAGGGTGGAATGCGCCCGGCGGGGGGCGAGGGCGGGCAAAGGTCTCTGGAGATGAAGGGCGGGCGACCATTCGGCTTCGAGAGGTCATGCATGAATTGCCTCAACGGCGAGGCAAGCGCTGCTCGATCCAGCCCCTAGCGCACAGGATGGCCCCTGGTCATCCGGCACCTTCGCGGTGCAGGAAAGGAAGGCTTTGAGTCGACTCGGCAATCTTCTTAAACATTGGTTTCTCAACGCGCAGCGGTTGTTCCACATGCTCGTCGGGCTGGCCTTTATGTTCTTGACCGTGGCCGGCGCGGCGGTGGCTTTTTCGGAATGGGAGTTCTACCGAAAGGCTCCGGACGTGGGTCTGCTCCGCTTCAGCCTGGTGGGAGGATTCACCATACTGCTGGCCATCTTCTGCCTTTACTCTTTTGCAAAAGCCCGAAACGTGCACTGACATGGCGCCCGGGCAGGCACGGTTGGCGTTCTTCCCCGCCACGGCGGCTGGGCCTTCGCCACCGTGGGGGAGCTTTCTGATGCCCTACGTCGAGTCTTCGGCGAGTATCAAGAGTCGGTGGTGATTTGATACCACGCCCCTCATCTGGTATGGTTCCGATATGGCGAAATGCAAGGTGCTGGCTTTTCTGCTTTGCCTGGCTGAAGACAATCTCAGGCATATTTCCCCAAGCTGGAGTTGAACCATCACGATCTCCCTGAGATCCAAAAACCTATGCCCACTCTAACTTTTCTTGGTGCGACCGGAACCGTTACGGGTTCAAAATACTTGCTGGAAGCCGGTGGCGAGCGTTTGATGATCGACTGCGGGCTGTTCCAGGGCGATAAGGATCTGCGGCTGCGCAACTGGAACCCGCTGCCGGTCGCGCCCGCGAGCATACAATGGCTGGTGCTGACGCACGCCCATCTCGACCATGTCGGATACATCCCGCGCCTGGTGAAAGACGGTTTTCGAGGACAGATCCTGGCGTCTTCGGCCACCGTGGATCTCGCCAAGATCGTGCTGCCGGATTCCGGACATCTACAGGAAGAAGACGCGGCCTTCGCGAACAAGAAGGGTTTCAGCAAACACGCCCCGGCCCTGCCCCTTTACACCTCTGAGGAAGCCGTCAAGTCGCTCGAATCCTTTCGCGCCGTGGAGGGGATGAACCCGCAGGAGATCTCGGCGCATTTTTCGCTGCGCTGCTTCTTCGCCGGACACATCCTGGGGGCGCGGATGCTGGAGGTGACAGTCCGGGAAAACGGCACAAGCAAGAAGCTGCTCTTTTCCGGCGACCTGGGCCGCTTCCCGCAACTGATCATTCCGGAGCCTGCCGTCCCGGAAGACGGGTTCGACTACATGCTGCTGGAATCCACCTACGGCGACCGCTTGCACCCGAAGGAAGACATTGGCGCGCGCCTGGCAGGGATTGTGGAGGATACGGCCAGCCACGGTGGGACGGTGGTCATTCCCTCCTTCGCCGTGGGGCGCACGCAAGAACTGCTCTTCCTGTTTCGCGAATTGATCGAAGAGAAGAAGATGCACTCGCTGCCCATCCACGTGGACAGCCCTATGGCGATCGATGTCACGCACCTTTACGAGAAGCACGCCGAGGATCACTCCCTGGAACTGGAGACGCTGGAAGCGCAGGGAATCAAGCCCTTCTCGCCGCCCAATCTGCACTTCGACAAGACCGTGGACGATTCAAAGCAGCTCAACGACGCGCACTACCCGATGGTCATCATCTCGGCGAGCGGCATGGCGACGGGCGGCCGCGTGCTTCATCACCTGGAACGCTGCCTGCCCGATCATCGCAACACGATACTGTTTGTGGGTTTCCAGGCGGCGGGAACGCGCGGGAAGGCGATTCAATCCGGCGCTGAGGCCGTGAAGATGTACGGGCACGACGTGCAGGTGCGCGCGCGCATAGAGACCATTGAGAACCTGAGCGCCCACGCGGATTACGGCGAAATCCTTGCCTGGCTCGGACGGTTCCCGCAGCCGCCCGGGAAGACCTTCATCGTCCACGGCGAGCCCAAAGCCAGCGAGGCGCTGCACCAGCGGGTTGCCCAACAACTCCGCTGGGACGCCACCGTACCGGCTTACCTACAACAAGTGACGTTGTGAACCGCCCGAACGGAATTGGAGGGACGGGGCCGCACACTCCGCGGAAAAACTCGTAGATCCTGTCATTCTGAGCGAAGCGAAGAACCCCCGCAGTTTGTCCTTTTCACTCACCCAGGCGAACTGCCGAGGTCCTTCGCTTCGCTCAGGATGACAGCGCCCAAGAGTTTCTCCGCAGCCTCTAAAGCCCTGCCCTTCCAATGTCTTGGTGAGAAATTCGCCCTACCCACCCGCGGCTGCGTCCGGGGCCGCGTTGACAGGTGCAAGGCCTAGTTGACTTGCGATATTGCGCATAGCGGCAATACAGAAAGTAATATGTTCATCCAGGGGGACACCCAGCTCTTCCGCGCCTTTGGTGATGTCCTCGCGGCTGACGGAGCGGGCGAAGGCTTTGTCTTTCATCCGCTTTCTCACGGACTTCGCCTCCAGGCTGGCGATCCGGTCGGGACGCACCAGGGAGCAGGCGGTGATGAAGCCGGCCAGCTCATCGCAGGCAAACAGCGCCCTGGCCAGCAGCGTGTCGCGCGGCACTCCGGTGTAATCCGCGTGGCCGAGAATGGCCCGGCGAACCTCTTCCGTAACACCTTTTTCCTTCAGAATCTCGCTGCCCTTCAGGGGATGGTCCGGCGCGTTCGGATACATCTCGTAATCGAAGTCGTGAATCAACCCCACCGCGCTCCACAGCTCTTCGTCTTCACCAAACTTGCGGGCATAAGCCCGCAGGCAGGCTTCCACGGTTAGCGCGTGCTTGCGCAGGTTCTCATTCTTCGTGTGCTCGCAAAGTGTTTCCCACGCCGCTAGACGGTCCATGCTTCGCCCTCCTTCTTGACAGGGCGTCGATTATACGCCGCGCAGAGCACGGTTCCCAGGTCGGATCGTGGTGGTAGAGGAAGAGGTGAGGGGAGTCAGGGCGGATCGGTAGTATCTCAGTTTGAATTTTATGGGCCCCTAATTCTCTGGAACCGGGGGCTTTTTCGTTTTGCACCATGCCTGTCTCAGGGGAGTCTTTCGATATGATCAAATGTTCTCTGGACGAAGGCCTGTATGCTTGGTAATGCGCGCGAGCATTTTGGGGCCGATTTCCACGCCATCGTGAAACGGCCACGTGAAGTCTGGGAATCCAGGTCGGGAAAGTTGAATGTGCGAGCCGCGTTTGGTCCTCTTAATGCGCCAGCCAATTCTCAATAGGGCATTCAGAACTTTCGGGCTCGGGTTGAGGGCCAGTGGCTCACAGGCAGGCAATTGAGATGTTGAGGTCCCTACAGCCAACATTCTTCTTTTCTTCTAGCTGGTCAGCAAGTACCCGCAAGGCGAGAGCCTTGACTGCTTGTGCCGCTTCGCCCCGCGTAGAACCATAGGCCATTACGCCCGGAAGCACTGGTATTTCAGCGATCCAGCGGCCATCGGTTTCTTGCTCGAACTCAATCATCAACTTGCGCGGCACGGGCACTCCCCCTTGGCTCCGTTCCTTGTATCGGCGACCAACTGGTCCTACTTTACTCATTCTTGGATGAGCTCTATTTTCGCTGCTCATTGCACTACGAGTTAGCCTCGTCAATGTATTTTCCGACGCCACTTCATTAGGACATATAGTCACATATACAAAAACCTGAGATTACTCCCTCTATCTTAGATGCGCGTTCGACCGTGGCAATTAAGGTCCATTCGCTGACATAGGCTGGACTGAGGAATATCTTCTAAGATTGAAACTGGTCAAGTAGCCTTGACCGGGTTCCAATTTCCAATCGACTGAAATCCAAGCTGAGACACTACCGGTAGGATTGGCTCTCCCCGCCGGGGCGGCGAGTGGTTTCACAAAAACGGACAAAACCACGGCGAGGGGGAGCGCTCGCCGTGGCTACGCAACGTGTATCCGGGCCCGGCGTTAGTTTCCGCTAACCCAGACTTCGGCCGAGCAGGAGACGTTGGCCAGGGTCTCGCCGCTGCCGCCGCTGGCCACGGAGAACTGGAGCAAGTCTCCCGTGGAATACGTGAACGAATTCGTGCTGTCGGAGCAGCCGGTTCCGGTTCCCAGGGTGCAAGTGAGGCTCTGCGAAGTCCCGTTATCATAAACGTGCACGACGCCGCTGGAGGAACCATGGCCGGCCGCCCCCGCTGCACAACGAAGATTCTTGACCGTGCCTGCGGTCGCGAGCGGCATGCCTCCCGTCAAGGTTGTCGTCAAGCTTCCGCACGCTATCTGGACTCCCCCGAAGCCTCCGAGATAATAGGCTCCGCCCGTCGAGCCCAGCGTGCCGTAGCACCACGCATTGGTAATGCTGGCCAGATGAGCGGGCAGGTCGCCGGTCGAGATAGCCACCTGGTAGGGGATCCCATTGGTGTCGATATAGGAAACCCATTGGTGGGGAGTGGAGGCGATGGACTGAATTCCTCCCAGGGTCGAGGCGGTCGGCGCCGGGAGCATGGCGCCCGTGAGGGTGCAAAACGCCGGCGTGCCGCTGCTCGACGTACAGTTTCCGAAGACCGTGTTGGCGTTCTCGGCGGCCAAGGTCGCCGTGAGCGTGCCGGCGGTAGTCACGGGGGAGCTCGTGACCGAGAAAATGGAAGGCAGCGACAAATCCACGCTGGTAACAGTTCCCTGCGTAAGCGAGGTCACGCAGTTCGCGCCGATGCAGAAGCCGGTATCGGAGCGGACATAGCCTCCCGCCACGTCGAGCTTCTGGCCCGGACTGGCTGTACCCACGCCAAAGCTCCCATTGCGCACGAACGAAGCGGCCGTGCCGATGACGAGATTGGGGTTGGGTTGCGCCCCCGTCGGACCGAGCTGGAGTTCGCCTAAGGTATTCGACGGATTGAAAAGAGCGCCCGAGCGGTGCTCGAAACGCACATTCTGCTGAGCTCCAGAGCTGGATTGAAATCCAAAGTCAACCAAATCAGCAGTGGGGTTCACAAAGAGGGCACCATTCAGTCCCGTTCGGTTCTGCAGGTGCAGACTCACCGCACCGCTGACATCGCCCGTTTCCCCCAGCATCAATTCGCTTCCGGCGGCAATTATCTGTGTGCCTGCGAGCGACATGTTGCCGGAGCCATCATCCAAGACATTACGCGGCGTGGCCAAAGCTCCTGTCGTGTCGGTGGTCGGCGTTGTATACGCAGCCGCCGTCTGGCCAGTGTCGTTGATCGTCGCGCGGGTCGCGGTAGCAAGCGAGTGCGCCGTGTCGCCCTTGAGGTAGTCCCAATCCCAAACTCCATCCTTTTGGGGAGGGGTGATGGTCACGTAGACACTGGTGATATTCACCTGCAGGCCGGTGCCGTGTCCCCCGGTGGTGGAGAGCGCATTGGCGGTGAGGTAGCCCGAACCCACGGTGTTGACGCTCAAGCCGGTGACCGCCCCGCCCGAGCCGATGGTCGTAACCTTAAGTTTGCCGTTACTCGCACCAGACTGAACTACGCTGACGATGTCATTGACTTGGTAGCTGCTCCCGCCCGTTGCCACTGCAACTGGTGTCGTCAGAGTTCCCAGGGGATTGGGGCAGTTGGAAATGGTGGTGGGGGTCGAAGGCAAAGTGACTCCGCCATTCCAGTCATGGGCAACCAGCGTGTAGCTGCAACTGGTGGTGCTGGTAGGAGTCCCCTGCACGGCGACGGTGGGAGCCGCCGGGGCGCCCAGTGCCTGAATATTTACGGTTCCGACGGTCACAAATCCCCCGTAGGCTGTGCCGGGGCCAAGAATCAAAGGAGCGTGTCCGTTGAAGCCGGCCCGCTGCATGGCCTGCTCGTAAAGCACTTCCACCGCGACTGTTCCGCCCCGGTCGCCACGGATGCCGTAAAAGTCGTTGTACCCATTAAGGCCACCGTTACCAAACAAGAGTTCGTCCTGCAATCCAAACCGCAGTGGAAACAGAGCTAAGGTGCCCTGTTGCTCTGCGCCGGGATTAAAGTAGAAGTTGCTGGCATTTCCACTATTGTCCACAACCGACACGCCGGGGAAACCGCCCGAGATGTAGGCACCATCCGTGCCGGACTCAAGCAAAACACCGGTGCCGACCGCCTCCCAATACCCACCATAGATCTGCAGGCCGCCGCCAGTATCGTCGAACCCAATGGTGTTACTCTCGATGTCAGGTCCGTAGAAGTAGTTGCCCCACCCCGCATGATAAACTCCCCGGTAGCCCCAGTAGCTTCCGCTATAGAAGTAGTTGCTATTGGCGCCCGCCAGTAACTGAACGGCGATGCCTGAGCTGTCGTTGCCACCGCGGAAATCGTTGCTATAGAACGTGTTGTAACATTCGCATGACCCGTCCACACCACCTACGACCAAGGCGACTTCGGCCCAATCGAAAACATTCTCGACGCGGCTCGACATCGTGTGCGCGAAGTTAATCCCGACGCCGCTGGCAGACCCGCCATAGGGGCCGCTCAAAACCGCAAAGTTCGCGAGATAAACGTTGGTTGCGTAAGCGCTTGCTCCACCGTAGACGAATGCCGTGTCGGAAACCCCGCTTCCTTGAATGACCGTGCAGGTGGGAGAATTGAAACACCTGCCCTGACCAATAATCTGCGTGCCGATGAAGTATTTGAACTGTGCTCCGGAAGCACGGTTAATCATGCCCTTCGGCAACAACAGGGTGACGGGGATGGTGTCCGACCCGACGACGACGCTGCTTCCCATCGTCAGGGTGCCGGTCAGTCCCCGCGCATCGACGGTCCCGCCCGCGGAGGACAACGCGCCAATTGCCGCGTTGACTTTGGCGGAGAAATCAGAACCTGCGTACAAGCTCGCATCGATCACGGTTGTCCCGTTGCCCATGCCGTAATTGCTTCCGCCGCCGCCGGTCGGAGTGGCACAGGCGGCCCCACCCGAAGTGGAAATCGTATTAACAAACTGGCCAGTCCCGCAGGTAAGGGACTTGATCCCGCCCAAGGTGGTTGACGCTGGGGTGGGGAGATCGGCCCCCACCAGCGCACGAAACGCCGGCGCCGCGGCGCTACCCGAGCTGGGTCCGGCAAAGACAACATTGCTGCTTTCCGTCGTAAAGGTCGCCGTCAGCGTCCCGGAAGTGGTCACCGGGGAGCCGGAAATGGAGAAAATGGAAGGCAACGAGAGGCCCACGCTGGTCACGGTTCCGCCGCCGCCAGCACCACACGAACCCCAAACCGGATCTGTGCCGTTCGAAGTCACACACTGGCCGTTCGTGCCGAGCCCCAATCGCGCGTTGGCTGAAGAGTGGTAGTAAATCAGGTCGCCTTCGGTCGAGAGCGGCGAAAGAGCTTTGAAGGCGGCGGAGGCGGTGGTTTGCCCAGTGCCGCCGCCAGAAATTGCGATGTTGGGAAGGTCGGCGGCGGCGATGACGCGGAAAGTTGGAGTAGCGGCGGGTCCCGAACTGGGGCCGGCCAAAAACTTATTGGCCGTCTGCGTTAGCAGTTGCGGCGCAAGTGTGCCGCTTGCGGTGATGGGCGACCCTGAAACGGCGGTATTATAAATCACGCCGTCACCGTTCATGGCCACACTGGTGAGGGTCCCGCCGCTGGGCGCGGCCCAGTCGAACATCGTCCGGATGTCTGTAATCGAGGTTATGGAGGTCCCGTTGGTGGCAACCTGCGCGATGGGGACGTTCGTGCTGGTGAAGCCCGTGGTGTTGGAGGCCGGAGCGCAGTTGTTCGAACCATCCAGATACACGTAATTCGTCGCATTGGCCGCCAGGGTGAGCGCGCCACCCGCATAGGTCTGGACCGTGCTATTGCACACGGCTGTCCCAGGAGCCAGATTCAAGGTTAGCTGCGATCCGGCTGTCGGCCAGTAGCCCGGCCCGACCCCTTGCACGTATTTCGCGTTGACGGCATAGATCGGCTGGCCAGCCTGCGCCTGCGGCTGCTGCGCGCGGAGGGGAATGGGTAGTAAGCAGAAGGCAGTCAACAGAAGAAAAAGGTAAGTGGTGAATAGGGAATGGTGTCGCATTACGTTGTGATCCTCCTCAACGGATGACTGATGACTGACCACTGACCACTTGTTCACCATACCTGCACCTTTGCGGTAACGCCGGCATCCGACGCGACCAGATAGAGATTGACGCCGTCAACGTCTGTGGGCTGTTGCCACCAGATCGCGCCCGGACTGGTCATGCGGATGTGTGCCCCGACTGGAACTCGCCCCAGAAGGTGCGGCACGGTGAAATTGCCGGGCGCCGTTGGGGTAACCGGGATCTGGCCAAAGACAGTCGTCGCCTGGGTCACGCCCGTGACCTGGGTATCGTTGGCGACCACGATTCCAATGAACGCGTCACCGGGATTGAGGGAGGTGGGAACAGCACGATAGTAGTAGCTGTTGGGCCAATTCTCCTCCTGGTAGAACAGATAGGAGGTCGCGTTCGCAGGCGCTGCACCGGTATTGGGCCCGGAGGGTGCATAGCGCGAGCCGTTGGCATAAAGGACGCCATTCGTCAGGGCAGGATAAAGCGTGTTCGATGGGGAGAGTTGGAAGCCGGCAACCACGCCGTTCAAACCGAGGTCTCCCACCAGGGTGTCCACGACGGATGCCAGGTCGCTCATATAGGCGACGTTGGCGTCGAGTATGGACAGGTTCGCGTCCATGTCCGACTCGTATTGAGTGATTCCATGCTGCGGCTGCACAAGACCCTTGCGGGGGAGCACAGTCCGTGTTATCGCCATTGTAGAACCCCAATCCGGTGATCGAGTGATCGGGTGATCGGGAGATCAACTTCTCTTGGTTCTTCTGTTCTCCCGATCATCGGATCACCCGATCACCCGATTCTTCATTAGTCTCCCGAAACGCCGGCGGGCAGGTTTACGCTAAGCCTCTGACAGATGGCCATGACCTTCGCGGTGCCTTGGTTTTCGGCGCCGCTTTGCGACCAGTACGTCTGCATCGTCACCTTCCCGTTGGCGTCGTTTACATCAAGCTGGTAGGGACAGACGATCAGGTTGCCTTGGCCGGGATCGTTGTTGGCGAGCGCGGGTGGCGTGGCTTGTCCCGGTACATAGCCCGCCGCCGGGGAGCGCGAGGAGTAGAGAATCGGGATGAAAAGGCATTCCTGATAGCTGTAGTCATAGCCGTCAACGGGCGAAACCGGCGGCGACACGGTATCGCCCGGTCCATAGAAGCCCATGTAGATGACCTCGCAGCGCACGGCGCCAAATTTGGAGTTGTGGCTGATTTTGGCGAGCGTGTAATCCGTCAGCGGCTGGCCGCCGGCTATCGCGCTGTCCGCCAGATCGAAAAAACCGGGAATCGATGACATCAGCATTTGCGACATCGGAAAACCTCAGCTTTCAGCTATCAGCTATCAGCAGTCAGCTCTAGCTGAAAGCTGAGAACTGATAGCTGACAGCTTCCTTTCAAAAAATCGTACTCAGTGCCTCCGTCGCCACACCTTGGGCAGACGGCGAGATGAAGAAATACGTCTGCTGCTGGTCCTGGGTCGCCTGAGAATAGGGTGGAATCCACGCTGCTTGGGGGGCGACCTCGTAGGGCGTCGTCGTGCTGGCGCGCCGCATGTCCAGGAGCGTGAAGCTCACCTGCGCGTTGGCATAATCGGGCGAACGCCCGATGACTTCGCAGGGCACGTTTTGCACGCCTCGGCCACCGCCAATGTAATCGGGCACTTGGGCGTGCGTCAGGGAAACCCAGTCCTTGAGCTCGGGCTGGAGCGCCGCCAGGTGCGTCACAATTTGATAAACCGGCGTGGCGAAGCCGTAGCGCCGGAAGAGTTGGTCGCCGAGCAGGAAGGCGCGGAGGGCCCCGCCGCGCGCCGTGCGCAGGCCCGTGGCTTCCACTTGGTGGTTGTAGAGGTAGCGGAAGAGGTTATAGCTCGCCTGCTGCAGCATGGTGACGGTGCGGTTGTAGGTCCGCGCGCTGGTGTTGGTCGTGTGGTCGTCCACATCGAGCCGGTACGCCAGGGCATTGACAATAGGCGCCTGCGAGACCTGCGGGATGCCCACGATGTTACGTTGCGTAAAGGCGAACCCTGCCGCCTGATTGACGGGATTCTTCATGGGTTTCAAGGTGAGCTGCCCCGCAGAGGCCACCACCATCACCAGGCCGAGCGGCTTCAGGATCTGATCTTCCAGCCAACTACGGGCTTGCTGCGGCGAGGTGATTTTGAATTCGAACCAATCGCCCGAAAACATCCCGTCGCGGAGGGCCGTTATGCCGGGCACATCGAGATACGGATTCGGATTGATCAGCGTGGCCTGGTTGCCGGTTGCCGGCTGGGGCGCGAAGTCCGCCCCGAGGCCGCCGGGCAGGTACTTCGCCCAGAAAGGGTTCACGGCCGCCCTCAGTTCGCTCGTGCCCCCTGCCTGCGCAGACAGACTGACTTCGACGACAGGGCTCAAGGCCTGGTCCTGGCCCACGCCCAACTCGTTCTGCATAGCCGCCAGGAAGATGTCCAGTGGATTGCCGCTGATCCAACGGGGATTGTCATTGGAAACCGGAAAGGCGTTGGCCAGCCACTGCGCGCCGTTGGGCTGCCAAGTGTTCTGCTGTCCCGGCAGAAATTCATTGGGGCCTCCGTTGGCCCAGAGGAAAGCGCCTTGCGCGAAGCGTTTGAGATCGCCCGCCTTGATGATGACGCGGCCGTCGGCGTCGAATCCGACTTCGGATATTTGCACCACATGCATCGGCACGAAGTCTCCCAGGGCCGTGCCTGGGAAGCCCATGCTGAAGGTGGCGATCTGGCCGATAAGCTGTTCCTGCGCGGCCAGGGTGTGGAGCAAGCCGCCGGGATCGATGCAGCGGATTTCCATCTGGCCGATGGAGCTCGAGCCGTTCTTGTCGTCGATGGACTGTTCTGCTCCAGCCGGGATATACATGTACGGCAGTAACTGGGGGAGTCCCGCCACGGTGAGCAGCAAGCTCGGGTTGGTCGCAACCAACCACATCCAGGCGGTGGGCGCGAGCGCCGGCCACACTTCGAACTCGTAAGGCAGGCTGCGTGCGGCGAGCGAATAAGCCAGCAGCGAGCCGTTACCCGTTGCCTGCAGAATCGCGAATTGCCCGCTCGCCAGCGCCCCCAGCACCGCATCGAGACTGGTGCCGAGTCCAGTAAAGAAACTAGCCAGGCCCGGGATGTTGTAGAGGTCGAGGAGCATCAGGATCATGCCCCACGAAGCCTCCTGCGAAACGCTCTGCGGCGAGCCGGAATAGCCACCCGGCGAATCGTTGTAAGGCTTCATGCCGCTGAATGGCGTCGTGACTTGGTAGGTCGCATTGAAGGAGTTGGCCTGGCTTGATAGCACGACGGTCCGGTCCGTCAGCAGGAAGTTCTCGTAGGCGAATTCTGCGCACTGCAAGGCGATGTCGTCGCGCCCGTTGGCGTGAGCCAGCAACGCGGCCCAGTGGCCGGAGGCATCGAGCGCCTGACTGGTGTCCAAGATGTTTCCGGTGGCGCCCTGCGCAAAATGTCCCGGCGTCGGGCCCGCCGGCGCGATGTAAAGATTCGCCAGCAGGTTCGTCCAGATTGTCGCAGCGGCAGAGTTGACCGTGAGGGCCGTGGAATTGAGTGAACTGGCCTGGGCCGGAGTGATCTGATTGGTTTTGACAAGAAAGGTTGCGGCTGCGGAAAGCACATTGGCCGCGCGCCGGAAGGCAAACCACAAATCCACCTGGTGTTCCGTCGAGACGGCCGGCTGCAAGCCCGGAAGATACTGGTAGCCGGGATCCTGGTACCTGCCGTAGCCCAGGTAGAACAAGCCGCTCGTGAGGTCACCGGCGCTCGACTGCAAGGTGAGCAGGAAATTGATCATGCCCTGTAACTGGAAAATCGAACTGTAGTCCTGTGCGATCTGCATGTAAACGCAGTAGGCGTACACCACCCAAGCCATCGCGCCGGCGCGAATGTACGGCTGGTCAACCTGCCCGTTGTAAGTGTCGTAGCTGAAGCTCAGCGAGTTCGCGGGTTGCAAGGCGCCCAAGCTGAAGTTGTCGAAATAGAGGTCGGTCCCTGCCGCGGTGAGGGTGAGCTTGAAGCCGGTGATTGCGACCAGTGTGTCGGAGACGAGCGAAGAGATCAGCGCCGGCAGATTGACCAGCGTGGTGCGCCAGACGCCCGAGCCCGGATCGATCGGCAGAGTGATCACTGTGCCCGCGAGTGTGGCCGGGGCCGCAGCGCCACTGCTGACCTGAACATCGGTGACCAGCCCTTGCGTTGTCGCGAGGCTGATGTCGATGACGAAACCCGCCGCCGCTGCCTCCAGGTGCTCGAAGCTCATTTGAGTACTTGCCGTGTCGGGGAAGCCGCTGCCGCCATACGTGAAGACGCTGTTGGGCGAACCGGCGTGGAAATGGAGAATCTGGCCGGCACCGTAAGGCGGCTCCTGGGGTGATACGGAGTTGGCCGCCACGTTGGAGATTGTGGCGCCGCTGCCGCTTGCGGACCACCGCGCCGTCGAGCGGTCTTCGGCGTTTTCGAGCACGCTCGCGGCCATGTAGCCAGGCGAGGCGAGAAACGTGTTCAGTTGCTTAACCACTTTCATCGCAGCAGTAAGATTCCCCGCACCGCTGTAAGCAAGGATGGCCAGGGCGCAATCGTAGATGTAGCTCCGATTCTGGATGGTGGGGATATTACTCGCAGCGGGGTTCGAAACGAAAAGCGGGTCGCTGATGGGAATATCGAAAGAGCGAGGCAGGTCCTGATAGGCCAGTTCGGATTCGAGCGATTCGTACAACTCGGTCCAGCCGGCGACGGGATCGTTATAGAGAATGTGCACCACGGCCGTGCCGGACGCCGGAATTACGCTCGACCCGGCCCGCGCGTGGAATCCATCGCTTTGCACGATGATGGGGATGCTGTCTTCCTCGAGGTATTCGATGTCGGTCTTGACGTAGATTTGCGCCTTGTAATCGCTCAGCTTGCCGCCGAGCTGGTTCGGTCCGGCCATTTGGCAAACGCCCAGGTTGGTGTGCGCCACCCAACCGGGCGGGATCGCCGCCCCGTACCAGCCGCTGGCCGGCGGTGGAACGCTGGCCGGGTAAAGCGCGGCGAACAGCAGGCCGGGGTGCACACTCGCCAGGCTCCAGGTGGCGGCGTTGGGAATGGCGTTTCCGCCCGGAGCAGTGGCCTGCAGGCTGGAACTTCCCTGGTAATACCAACTATCACTATGCACAAACTGATCAACCCTGTAATAGTTGAGGGCATGAAGCAGGTTGAACACGAAGCCCGTCGCCACCCACCCGACGTTCTCGTACCCGAGCGCGACAAGCTTCCAGCATTGGGTGTTGTCTCCGGTAAGAGCGCCAAGCTGCGTCGGCCAGTTGGGCGGGTTGTCCGTACTCGCCGTGACGCCATTGTAGAGCGCGATCTGGGTGTTATCATGCGAGTCAACGATCAGCGCGCCAAAGGGATAAAAAGTGTTGTGGATCCACTTGGCAATGACGCCGGGCGTCTGCGGCGGCCCCGGCGTGATCTGGTTGGCGTTGGCGTTATAGAGCTGCGTGTTGGTCGACTGCTGCATGGCCGCGGTGACGACGTATCCATTCACCAGCAGGTTGCCCCAGGCAAGGGCCACACCGGATTCATTCACCGGGTAGCCATCGGGGCCAAGCTGATTGTCGGGCAAGAGGCCCGGGGGCAGCGTCGCGACAATCGATTCGATGGGCGACATGGCGAGGGGGGACTCTTGCGCGCCGCTTACGGTCAAACCCGTCAGGAAGTTGAGGAGCGAACTAAGGCCGCACTCGACGAGGCCGGAATCGGGCTCCCGGGTTATCATCATGCCCGTGGCGCCCTGCGTTAATAGCGCATTCGCGAGCCAGTTGCCCGCCGGCCCCGACTGCCGCCCGTAGAGCCAGGCGAGCGACTGATTCATCGCTTGCCAGAAGTTCCCGGGCCAGTATTGAGATACAGTGGGCATCGGTTCCTTCGGAACATTGGTGATTTGTGATTTTCAATCACCCGATCACTCAATCGCTCAATCACCAATTCTTTCTACGTTCCCCATCCGGCAATTCCCCACAGCGTCTGGCCCCAGCCGGATTGAGAGAGTTCCAGAATCTGCGTGGGCGTGAAGCTGGCGAGGACGATTCCGAATTGCGGGATCTGCAGAACATAGAGAGCCTGTTTTTGTGGCGCGTTCAGACCTTGCTGCCAGGTTTGGTTGCCTTGAATCATAGGGACTCGGGATTCGGGATTCGGGACTCGGGTTTAGGGGCTCGGGTTTTTGCCGAATCCCTAACCCCGAATCCCGAGTCCCGCTCATGTCACCACCTGCCGAAACTTCAGGTGGAAAGAGTACTGTCCGGGCGCCTTGTAGGCCGCCGTCCAGTCAGTGTCTTCCAACCAGTAATTGGTGAACGTGGGCTGTGAACTATCTGGATAATAAGAGAAGACCCCGCCTTGCAGGGCATAGACCATAAACTGCGCCCAGGCCTGCACGTCGGAGCCGATCGCGACCCACTCCAGGTCGAGATCCAGAAAGTTGTCGAGGCGTTCGACCACCGACTCGCGGACGCCGCTCGAAGCCACATTGTCGTGGCGGACAGCTTGCTGCGAATAGGCGGGCACACGCCGCGGCGGCCGCTGAAAATTGAGGGTGATCGTGCCACCGCTCGCCGGATATGCAAGGGCTGGATTGGACATGGTTTCTCAACTCACAGCCGACAGCCCACAGCTCACAGTTTCTGACTGTCGACTGTTAGCTGTCAGCTATCGGCTTCCTCAGTGTCCTACCGGTGCGCCGCGCTGCGACTGCGTCGCCGTGACGGTCACGCCCCGCGCCACCGCGCCGTTGACCGCACCCGCCACATATTCCTCAAAGGCCTGCGTGCCGCGGATGATCACGACGCCGCTGCCAAAGCGCGCGGACGCCGCTGCGGCGCCCGGCGCCAGGGTTTGCGCCGCCGGCCCGTAGGATGATTCGCCGGCCCCGTAGCCACCCCCGCGCTCGTATGCCCCGCCCCCCGCGCCGGCGCTGTGCGGGCGACTTCCTGTGCCGGCCAGGAGCGCGTATTGCGCCGCCGCTTCAAAGTGCAGGCCCGCGGCGACGATGGCGGCGGGGTTGGGCGGCCAGGTTCCCTCCGCGAGCAGCGCGATGCCGCGCGCCGTTTCCCAGACGGCTTCCATGCCCGCCTGAGCTTTCCGGCCGGCGATCAATCCCACCAGCCCTTTGCTGGCGAGCTCGATGCCCGCCGACGTCTGCGTCCGCAGGGCGAGCGCCGCGCGCTGCACGGCGTTCGCATGCTGCTCAGTCTGCGCTGTGGCGGTCGAGAGTTCCGGCCCGAGCGCGCGGAAGGCTTCTTGCATCTGCTTGACCGGCACCACGGCGAGATGGCTTTGGAGCTGCGAATGGGCAAGGTCCGTGGTGAGGGTGCGGACCTTGGGCGAGAACGCCGTGACTTCCTGATCAAAAAGCCGCAGAGCGGCGGTAGCTTCCTGATGAACCTTGGCGGCTTGTTGAGCTGCCACCGTGTTCGCGCTCATCGCCCGGGTGTCTTGTTCCAAGCCGGCCGCGGTGGCTTCAAACAGTTTCAGGGTCGCGGTGGCGTCCTGGGGATTGGCGCTGAGTCCCCGCAGCAGGCCGAGCACGTTATGGGCACCGAGATCCATTGGCACTCCGTCGTTTCCGGGTTTTCACTTCCGCGGCTTCTGCAACTGCCCCAGCTCCTCCGGCTGTTCAAGAGGTGGAGGATCTGAGGGAGCAAGGTCACCACTCGATCAAGCTTGCCTGGGTCTCAGACTTCTCCCGCTCGCACGCCGCAAGGGCTTCAGCCGCGGCACAATCCAACGCATACGCCGGCATCCCCGTGAGCTCCAGCAGTTGGCTGGGGCGGCACTGGCTGCGCTTCGCCACTTCCGCGAAGTACAGAAGCCGCTCGTGGTTCTCCAGGAAAGGGCGCGAGGTCTTCAGTCGAAGAACCGGGATTCGGGGTTTGGGATTCGGGGTTCGATTCCCCAATCCCTGATCCCGAATCCCGAGTCCCGGTACTGAAAACCTCGCCCCTCAACCAGCGAAAGATGTATTTCAGATCGTCTACCAGGATATCCCCCAAACCGATCTCACCAGGTTTGGGCGCGCCGGAAAAGCGCGGCTGTAGGAAGAGACGGGAGAGCGTTTCCGTGACCCAGTCGGATAACGCCACGATGTCTTCCGCTTTGATTCCTTCCGGGGTGGCTTCCGTGATCTTGGTCTGCAGTTTCGTGCCTTCGCGGCCCAGGCGGAGCGCCGCAAAAACCGGCGGCCGGCAGAGCAGCACGGTCAGCCCGGAGCGCGGCAGGGTGACCCTCTCAACGTTGGTTCTGTGGAGGGCCTGCTGGAAGTCTTCAGCTTTGGCGATGCCGGTCTCACTCATAACGCACCCACTCAAGCACAAGTCAAACGGCAAACGTTCTCGACCGCAGAGGGGCTGAGGCGCCGGGAATTCTTAATTGGCTCAGCCTCTGCCTCTCCGCGTATGAGCGGTTGATCAGGTCTGGCGATAGACTTTCCCGCCGCGATCGCCAACCGCCCGGTTCTGATCTGCGATGGCCTGGAAGGTCACTTTGTATGTCGTCTCCTTGCCGCGCTGGAAGGGCAGCTTCACTGTCTCTTTTTGATAGGCGCGGTAGATCTGGGAGATGACGAACTTTGCGGTCTGGTCCTTGCGCTTGGAGATGAGCAGGACGCTGTACTTGGGCACCGGTTTCAATCCGCCGAAAGCGATTTCTTCATACGCCTGTGCGCCGGCTGGCAACGCGCTGTCCGTGCCCGTCGAGTAGGTGCCGTGCGGAACGAGCAGTTGCAGCTTGCCGCAATCCGACTCCTTCAGCGTTACGGCGATCGAGTCCACTTCGCCGGTCATGACGGCATCGATGGGCAGGGTTTCCTGGTCGGCGGTCGTTTCCTCGACCTTGGCGCCGATATCGAGGTCCGTGACGCCTTCCAGCGCCCCGGCGAACAGATAAGCCGGGCCCAGCGCCGTGCAGGTCCAGACCACGCTCGTGCCGTCCGCAGTCGCGGCGCCTACCACGCTGCCCCAGCTAGTGGGCGCATTACTGCCGGTCGAGCCGCCGGTCGTGCACTCCTGGATGTTGCCATTCGAGTCCACGATCATCTGCCCGGCGGTGACGGCTTGTGACCCCGACCAGGCCGGCTGCGCGGGCGTGCCGTCGGCGCTGACGATGTGCCGCTTGCCGCTGGCGGGCGCGCAGACATTCAAATAGAGCCATCCGGGGCCTTGATGAATCAGAGTGGGGGTGGGAGTACCTAAAGCCATATTGTCTCCTCAACGCGAAAATCGAACCTGGAATCTCGAAACTCGCCGGGATTTGCGAGTTTCGATTTTCGGACTTCGCCTACGTCTCCTCCAATTCGAAGAGCACTGTCAGCGTAATCCTCATCACCGGCGCTTCCACCCCGGGCACACTGACCTTGTTGGGGACATGCGATTCGACGAAAACGTCCGAGACCGTCCCGGAAGCGTTGGGGGCCGTGGTACCCGTCTGCGTGGTCGAATGCTGAATCGGCAGCGGGGTCGTCCAGTCGGTGAGCGCGGGCCACGGCCCCGCGCTGGTGATGATCATGTCGAGCAGGCGCGCATAGTCGTGCGCGTCTTCCTGGGCCGTTTCCTGATCGTACTGTCCCGTCTCGAGTGCCAGGAGAATGCGGGTTTCATGATGGCGGGTGGTTTTGTCAGCGCTGCGGTCAAAGGTCGTGCCCCCCACCTCCAGAGAGATCCAGGGCCAACCGGTCCGCGGCCCAGGACCCTTGTGGAATTCCGTGATGGGGTCGAGGGGTTGATTGCCATCGGCGGCGCGCCCGGCATTGATGACGGCGAGCGCCGCGCTCTGGTCGCGCTGAATCAAGGCGATCAGTTGGTTCACGAGCGGTTTCGCGAATTGGGCTTGATAAGCAGGGCTCCACGCGCCCATGGGATTTGTCCTTTTTCAACTCGCTGACTTGTTCAACTTTTCAACCCGTCCAAAATCGGGTGATCCGGTGATCGGGTGAACAACAACCCCACTCCGAATTGACTCCTTGCTCACCAGATCTCCCGATCACCCGATCTTAGAATTCACTCCGGTCCCACTTGCGAAAGTTCACTTTCGTCCCTTCCGCGCTGGCGGGCTGGGGTTGCTGGTCGCCGCCGGCCACGCCGCCGATTTGCGATCGCGGGGTCTCGACTTTGGCGAGGGGATCAAACAGATAGTCGTAATCACCCCCCTGGGTCAGCGGCTTGCCGTCCGCGTCCCGGGCGTTGAGCTTGTTGTACGCGTCCCGGAACTTGTCTTCAAAGCCCTTCGCCACGCGCGCCGCGGCGGTGATCCCGGAAGTATCGAAGACGTCCGCCAGTTGGGCGCACGCACCGTAACGGTTGATCTTTTCCAGGACGTTCAACTGACCCTGGCCGAGGGTCCCCTGCCAGGCGGCGAATCCCTGGCTGGCGTATGCTTCCTGAAAGCGCCGCTGCAGTACCGCATCGATTTCCGCCGCGACATCATTGATGAAGGCCTGTATGAGCGCGTCGGAAGGACCCTTCGGCCCGTTGCGCGTGAAGGTCGGGAACATGCCGGCGACGTTGTCAACGGTGGTGTAAGTCATAGGTGCGTCCCTCTATCGGGAGATCGGGTGATCGGGTGATCGGATGAATAGGAGAGAGATGCGAATCTTCTCGTTCTTTGTTCACCCGATCATCGGATCTCCCGATCCTCTTGGTTCACCCGATCACCGGATCACCCGATCACCCGATGTCTAGGCGGTGACGAACACGCTGATCGTCGTGCCCGAGCCCGAGTCCACGGTGTAATAGAGATTCGTCGAGTCGGCGGCCTGCGTGCGGTGCACGGCGACGTTCGAGGTCAACAGGACCCGCTCCTCGATGGGCGCTGCGCCCTGCGCGGGCGCTTCGCGCTTGGTGATGCCATGGGCGATGGTGTTGGCGCCACTCACGAGGCCGGTGATGTCCACCCGGATGCGGCGGTACAAGCGCCGCCGTTCCTCGCGGAAACTGTAAAGCGTGGTGCAAGTTGCTGAAGCTGCCATCTGAACCTCCGGTTCAAGCTGTCAGCTATCAGCTCTCAGCTATCAGCTAAAGCATTAAGCTGACGGCTGAGTGCTGACGGCTGATTGCTATTTTTTGCTTTTCGCCTTCGCGGCCTTGAATGCCACGAACTCCGCGTACTCGGCCTTGTCGGCCGCGGCTTTGGCGGCGGCCGCTTCCGCTTCTTCCTGGGCTTTCTTCTCCCGGACTTCCTGGCCGCCGATCGCGTCGGCCTTGCCCTGAAACATGGGAACCTGGCCGTGGACGAGAATGCTGGCCTCGGCTTCGGTCAGATCGATTTCGCCGGAGGTGTCCACCGGGATCAGCTTCCCGTGGCAGGCGCTGGGCACCTGCTTCGGGCCCCCATCCTGGGCAGGCTGGTCGGCGGCTTGGGGAAGGTACATGACGTTGTTCTTCTCGATGGGGTGAAGCACTTGATATTTGGGCATAAAATCTCCATTTCTGAGTCCTAAGTCCGAGGTCCGAAGCAAGCGGCATCGGACATCGGACTCTGGACTTCGGACTTTTCCTTACGCCACGGCGCTCTTGAACACATACATCGCGCCCGGGACGACAAGTTTCACGGCATAGTAGGTTTGGTACTCGATCATGTCGCCACTGCGTTCCTCGACGCGATAGCGCTTCACCAGCATGCCGCCGTTCTGCGGCACGCCATAGAGCCAGCGGAAAGTGGTGCCCGGCGTGATCATCAACTGGCCCTGCCCCGGCGGCACGTAAGCCAGGATGGCGTTCTTACCCCAGACGTAGTTGAGGTTGTGCGCCACGCCTTGTTGGGTTGTGTCATACAGTGCTTTGGCAACAACAAAGTTGCCAACATTGAACAATCCGGCAAGCTGCTGATCGGTCGGGTAGCCGAGGGGCAGCGCGTGGTTCTTGAAGCGGTCAAGGATGATCGGGTGCTGGATGAGCTGCAGCCAGACGGGATAGCCGACCAGGAGGGTGTTGGGTTCCTTGGTGCAGCTCAGCAGAATAGTGGAACGCTGCGCGGTGATGGCGGCAACGGGATCCGAGTTCTGAAAATCACTCCACTGGGCCGTGCCCGCGAGCGTAGTGCTGGGCACCGCGCCGGAGTTCATGAGCAGGTTGAACACCTGAATTTCGCGCTGCTTGTCGATGATGTCTGCGAGCGTCTCCGTGGTGAAGACTTCAGGTCCGGTGGAGAAATCCCACTTGGCGCGCAACTCGTCGGGGATGAGCTGTTTCTGCGCTTTGCCGTCGCAGTAATACTCGTCGTTCGACATGCGCCAGCCGGGCATCTCGTTGGCTTCGCTGCCGGGGGCGCGCTCCGTGTTGTAGGCCTTGAAACGCTCGAACCCGAACATCGGGTAGCGGTCGTTCTGTTTCGAGACCGGAAAGTCGGGGAAAAGCTGGCCGGCCACAAAATCCTGGTTGCGGTAGACAATGGAATAGTTGGTCAGAAACTGGTCGAGATGGGCAAGAGAGACTTCCATGAAAAACCTCGGGGCTCGGGATTCGGGACTCGGGACTCGGGAAAACCCGAAGCCCTAATCTCGAATTCCGAATCGCGCGCAGTGTGGTGGTCCGCAATGGATTCCACATCGGGCGCCGGACTGCCGGGCCTCGGGATTCGAGTTTCGGGACTCGGGAAAGCCCCGAGCCCCTAGTCCCGAATCCCGTATCCCGGTTCTTAGACCTTCACCTGCCGCAGATTCACCTGAATGCGAATCCGCTGGTTCGCCACGGTTGACGGGTACTTCGCTTTGCCCACGACGTAGGCGGTGGTTCCGGTAGTGAGGTTGCGGATCGAGGTGACGCGGCCGTAGGCGTCCGCAATAACCACATCGTCCTCGGCCTGGATGGTGGTATCCGCCGCGATCACTTCCGCTTCCGGCGCGAAAGTAATCAATCCCCAGGCGCGGCCTTGCGAAATGAAAGGCGCGGGGGGGGTCGAGCCATTGATGGGATTGCCCGTGTTGGGGTCGAGCCAGAGTTCCGAAGTCAGCGGGTAGCCCGGTTCCACCACATCTTGGGCCAGCACGCCGGTGGGTGCCGCGTTGAGGGCGGTCGGCAGTCCGACATAGAAATCGGATTCTGTCGACAGGTTCGTGACCGGCAAGCCCATGACCGTGCCGCGCAGCGCGCGGATGTTCGTGTCGAACTTGGCGGCCGTCAATCCTTGGTTTCCAAACATGTCAATTCTCCTTAAAAGAAGTTAGAAGTCAGGAGCCAGGAATCAGAATAAATACTTCGTACTTTCTGAGGCCTGCCCCTTCTCCGTGGTTCAGCCAAAAGTCGGGAGTCAAAAGCTGGAGCCAGGTTTTTGTTTTCTCCTGACTCCTGACTTATAGCTCCTGACTCCTTCTTTTCACGCGCTCTTTGCGTCCGAGCGATAGTTCTTGAGCAGGTCGGGGTTTTCCTTCGCGACCAGTGCCCCGGCCTTGCGGTGCGCCTCCAGCTCGTTCAGGCGCTTGTCGCCCTGCATGAGTTCCTGCTTCTTGTCCTCAACCAGGCGCGAGAAGAGCTGGCGAGGGGATTCACCGGTTTCCGAGCCCGAGCCGCCGATGCCGACAACCGTGTTGGGCTTGAGGATGGGTGAGCGGTCTTCAATGAGCGACTTGAAGGCTGCGCCATCCGACAGCGCCAGGCGCAGCGGTGCGCCCGTCGCCAGCATGGCGGGAGTGATCTGGCCGCGGTGGAAGGCCTCTTGCACGCGCTGCTCGGCGTCTTTGGCGCGGCGCCAGGCCGAGCGGCTGATCTTGCCGCTATCGTCGAGGGCATCGAGCTTGGAGCGGTCGAGCGCGCCGTTCGCGCCGATGCTCTCACACAGGAGCGTGATCTCGGCCTTGGGTGGATGGAGCGCCAGCGCTACCAAGCCGCGGATTTCTTCGTTGCTCCTGCCTTCCGCGCCAACTTCTGTGGCAAAAGTCGCAGCCAACTGCGCGCTGAGGTTGTCCGGGTCGGAATCGGCTTCCCTGCCCAGGTGCGTTGCCGCATACTGGCGCAGATGGTCATGTTCGATTTCACCGACCTTGTTGTCTCCGTCGTAGGCTTCGTGCATGCCGTCCGCGGAGCACTTGAGGGTAAGCTTCGCCATACGGTTTGTTCCTCCGTTGCCCGCCTGACGGCGGTCTGAGTTTAACGAGCTCGTTGAAGGCTGAGAGTTGAAGGTTGAATCCTCAACCTTCAACCTTGCACCATCAACGGATAACCAAATCTCCGGTAGTTCGTCCAAAAAGGGTTGATTCGTCAGCGCCACACTGGTGAGCGTGAGGCCCTGCGACTCGCCTGTCTTCCGGTCGGGAAGGTCCTTCGCGAAGGCCGCTGAAACGTAACGATATTCACGGCTTTTGATCAGCTCGCGAGCGCGCTCCGTGGGCTCATAGCGGCCGTAGAGAATGTACCGGGGCTCGGGCTTCGGGTTTCGGGGTTCGAGACCCGAGTCCCGGATCCCGGATCCCGAATCCCGATATATTTCCGGCTCGTCGAGCGCGACAATGCGGCCGGCGCTAGGAGTGGGCTCACCGGCGGCCCGCTCCAGATCCTCGCAGGCATGGTCGTAGTCCACGTTGAGATCGTGGTTCGAGAGCTTGCGGAAGTTGGCGACGGCCGTGCGCAGTTCCTCCGGCGAGAAGGAAACTTCCCGGCCGCCCTTCACCCACCTGCCCGTGATTAGAATCGGTAGGCGCGCCAGTCCGGAAGTGGGAAGCACGTTCAGCAGTGAGATGATCTTTATCGCCTGATCAGTTTCCATGGCTTGTCCTCTACCTAATCGGTTGGTGCTTTCGCCTCAAGCTTTCGGCGCTCAATGTTTGTTCTGCAAAGCGGGTTGACCGCTGATAACTGGCCTGGGTTGATTGCTCCCTTCGACGTATGCGCCCATGTCCCAAGGGCCTGTGCTGGGACGCGGACGCCCTGCGGCATCCGTGGTAAAGACCGAAGACAGGTTGATGCCAGTCCCAATCGCGGGCGAGCCAGGCAGCAGATGGAAGTCTCCGCTTCCTGCCGTCCCGTTCGGCACGGCCACGAACTTCGGTGCGCCCATAGCTGGGGAGTGCATTTCATAACCCCAGGTCGATTGGGCGCAGGCGAGCGTCTTGCACGCCTTGCTGCCAACCCACACCGGGTATCCGTAGCCATGCGCGGTCGAGATATGGTGCAGGTTGTAGTCGATGTCGATGGAGTCCCAGTCAGAGATAGTTATGCCCGAAATGTCGATGCCAAAGCCCGAGAAGATATTGTTCTTTATAGACAGGGTTCCATAATGATGGGGCTGGTAGGTGTCTGCAATGGTCATAACCGCCGTGGCCCCGGCGTGCGCTCCCGGATGGGCGTCAGACGAGAACGTGTTGTTATAAATTGAGATATTCCCGTCGTGATGCTGCCAGCGCATGATGTAACCCACGTTAGAATCCGTCGTTTCCAGTGCAAACACGTTGTTGAAAATCTCGGTATAGTTCGTGTTGCTGCAGGCGAAGTACATGGCCGTCGCGCCGCCCGGCCAGCTTCCATAGAAGTAATTGTCGTGGAACGAAATGTGTGTGACCGTGGCTACCTGCGCCGGGTCGGAGGAGTAAATCGGATTGCCGATCATCAGCCCGTCCAGGTGGTAACCTCCTGGCTTGAAGTCGCCCGCTCCCTGAACCCGGTTGTGGTACACCTCGACATCATCCAAGACCCGGCCTGGGTAGCCGTAGATGGTGAAGCGGCCTTCCGAGGAAAGGTCGTTGTCGTGGAACAGAATGTGTGAGGAAGTCGTGCCCACCGGCGCGCCGGCATTGCCGTAAGCAAACGACTGGATGGAATGCGGCTGGATGGTACAGTGATCGACCTCGATGTTGCTCCCGTTGCTGAGGGCCACGGCTGTACCGGACGGGTCGGACGGGTTGCCGGAGTTGACCACCGCAAGGTTGGTGACTCGGACGAAGGACACCCCTCCATGAATCACGGTGCCGTTCGGCGCCATCAACTGCTCGCCATCAAACTTCGGCTGGCTCCAGGCGGCGCCGGAGTACCACGTCGTGTCCAAGCCGCCATAGGCGTCAACCGCGCCCGGCGCCCCGCTGTACAAGATGTGCAGCGGTAAAACACCGTGGGGCCACGTTACGCCGCCTTTGAAAACAAACTGGTCGCCCGCGGCGTGCGTGTACCCTCCCGTGAATCCCTTCATCCCCGGCGCACATTTCCACGGGGCCGCCTTGGAGGTGCCCGCGTTCGCGTCCGAGCCGCCCACAAAGTCAACGTAGTAGGTCGTGGCGCGGGCCTGTGAGGCTGCAAGGAGCAGAATGAGAATCAGTTGGTTCTTCATCGCGAAAGCCCCCACACCTTAAGCCTGAAGAAGGACATCTTGAGTGTGTGCTGCGCCGCCGTGGTTTCGACTTACTGCCAGAAGGTTGGAATAATTCCGCCTGTCGGGTAGTCAGAAGAGACGGAGTACGCCGTCCCTCCGTCGCAACTGAAGTACACCATGTGAGCGGTGGTTGAATACATCAGGAAGGTGTGTGCATTGGTGTCCACGGAGCAAAGCGCACTGGATGTGGAAGCACAGGCTGTGCCGTTGCACATCTCGCCGTAGAAGCCGGTATCCCCGCCACCCGCGTCATAGCGGATGGTGACGCTGCTGCCTGCGGCTCCTGGACAAAGGGCGGAAGCCGTCGCGCCACCCGTACAGAACCCTGCCCTCACCACCTGCCCGGTTGTGGCATCCAGCGTCATCCGCAGAATGGCCCGCCAGTTCGCAATGTTTCCCATCTGCAAGGTGCTGCCATTGGTTCCCGCAGACAGGTGCGCTGCGAACGTGTCACCTACAGCCGCCGTGGTGCAGTCCGTTATCTGAGCAGCGCCAAACTCCCCCGATAAGCCTGCGACTCCCAACAATTGTCCGCCACTCGTTCCACAACTAAACCGGAACTCCCATGCCGAGGCACCGTATGGGATGGAGTTTCCTGTGGTCCCCGTACCCCCGGACCCGGTGATGAACTCCTCGTTGAAAGTGAAGCAGGTCGGGTCGGTTACATCACAGTACGGATTGTTCGCTCCACCTATGTCGGCTGCGGCCAGAGCACGAAACGTCGGTGCTGCATTACTGCCTGAAGAGGGACCAGCCAGCACCGTGTTGGCGGTCTGCGTCAGCAAGGCTGGGGCCAATGTTCCAGTTGTCGTCACCGGCGACCCGCTGACGGTCGAGTTAAACACGGTCCCGTCCCCGGTCATCGCGACGGAAGTTACCGGGGTCGCAGAAACAAGCTGGCCGCTGGAGTTCGTGCCGACAAATGGTGCGCTCGTGGGAACCGAGCCCCCGTTGATCTTCGCGGTCGTGGTCGCACAGGAACCTGCCGTGGTGGTCGTATCGCCAGTCAGGGCCGGATGCTGTGTACAGGCCAAAGAGCCGGAGAGATCACTAAACCCAGGTTGGGACTGATGCGGGACACCGCTAGTGTCAATATATCCAATCCAATTGTGCGAAGCTGATATGATTGATTCAATGCCCCCCAGAGTACTAGCGGTCGGGGTGGGCATCGCCGCCGCCGGTATAGTTGAGATTCCTTGGACAACAGTTGAACTGGTCCACTGTGCGATCTGGCCATTCGAGGGCGTCCCTGTATTCGACACGTTCCCGCCGCCAGATGGGGTAGCGCAGGTCTCTGTACCATCCGTATTGATCTTCTGCACAAACTGCCCGCCCGACGAGCAATCCTTGGAATCAACACCGCCGAGTGTACTGGCGCTTGGGGTGGGCAGACTTGTGATGTCAAACTTCACCTGACCGACGCTCGGGTTCGTAGCGGTTAGGTATGTACCATTGATGAAGTTTATGGTCGTCTGGCTCGATGTATTCGTCCCGTTGACCTGAAACGTCGCGCTGCCGCCACCTGTCGGACACGTCTGGAAGCTGGGAGTGGTCGTTGCGTAATTGCTTGCCCCCGACATGAAGCACTGGCCGTTAGCGGTAGGGGTAGCCCACGCGGGATTGGTTGCCCCCGAGACCATGACGCTATAGGGAGTGGTCGAAAGTTCAGCCAATAGGCTGCTGCTCACATAGGGAATTGCCCCCGCCGCTGTCCCGCTGATATCGGTATCGGCAGGCTGGGACTGGTGCGGTACACCCGAGGTATCAATGTAGGAAATCCACTTGTGCGAAGCCGCAACAATAGATTCAACTCCCCCCAGCGTAGAAGCAGTGGGAGCGGGTAATTGTGAGGCCGCTACGGTCCCCGAGATATCCGCAAAGCCGGGCTGAGAGCAGCCAGGCACTCCACCCGTTGAAATCTGTGAAAACCAAGTGTGACTTGCACAGGTAAGTGATTCAACCCCACCCAAGGTGCTCGTGGTGGGGGTGGGCATCGCAGCAGCCGGTACCGTGGAAATCCCCTGAAGCACGGTTGAGCTGGTCCACTGTGCAAGTTGCCCGTTAGTAGGAGTGCCAGAGTTTGAAACGTTCCCGCTTCCAGCCGGGGTCCCACAGTTGGCATTTCCACTCGCGGCGACGCCGGTAGCAAACTGACCGCCCGTACATTGCGTCGGCGTGGCCGCCAGAGCCGTGGCCGTCTGCGCCGCACTCGCCGTGCAGTCCGAGGAACTCGTGGTGATGCGGTTGTGGGCATCGCGAGAATACAATTCGATGCTCCCCGCAGTACTCTGCGGCAGCGTGCAACCGTTGGTGAGGTTGTCCTTCAGGACATTGGTCGTCGTCGAGGAATTGACAGAAACGCCGAGCAGGTTGACATAGGCAGGGTTCCCGGAGCTGATATCCACGCAGGACGTTCCCTGTACTCCACCCAGATTAAGGCAATGGACATTGTTGAGCGTGGCGCTATAGACCGAATGGTTCTTGGCGATCTCCACCCCTACCGCCGCCTGCTCGATGTGCACGCCGTCCAGATTGATGTAGCTTCCGTCAATCTGAATCCCGGCCGCCGTGAGTTGGCCGGAGTTATTGTTGTTCCCGGTGCAGATAAGATTATGAACTCCATAGAGTGGGTAGGTCTGCGCCGCCGTGGAACCGTAACGGAAGCACACCGCAGTGCTATCTGCGCTGCCACTGACAGCAACCTTGATATTGTTCCAGGGACCTCCATTGATGGCCGGAGACCCACCACCACCATTTTCGATGTCGACTCCAACTTCGCATCCATAGACCGTAATGTAGTCCGCGCCAGAGTTCTCCTGCGCGTAGAGGTCCTGGACGCCGATGCTCATTCCGCTGAAGCTGCCACCGGGGGGAATGCAGGAGACGCCCAAGTTTTGCAGGCGAATTCCGAGCTGCGGAGTCGTCTGGCTAACACCGTACTGGATGACCGGCGTGCTCGCTGGAAAGCTGTTGGACTGAACGACCATGGTGCCAACGTTCGCAGCTAATTGCGGCGGAGCCTCAGCCCGCAATGAACCGCCGTTCCAGAGCAGCCCGTTGGGCAGCACCTGGCTTACAGAGCTGACGATCTCGGTGCTCTGGGTCAGGAGCGTGCCGTTGAAAGTCTGATTGTCCGGATAATTGTTAAAACAGGAACCAGAGACGTTCTGTGTTCCCGTGATACCACGAGCGTCCACTGTACCACTGCTCAGGCCGAGCGCCAGGAGGTAGGCCCAGCCATTCGATATTTGAGCGCACATATCGCTACCGGGCAGTTGCGAGGCATGAACTACACCATCCTCATAGACCGGAACGAATGACCCCGAGGCCGAGGCAACGGCGCTGGCATTGACAGGAAAGTTGCCACTCGGTGTATTAGCCCCACTGTCCGTCATGGAGTGGGTCGAGCCGGAATGGACGCATGAAATCAGTTGCTCCCCACCCGAGGATGCCCGCCCCGTTAAGCAATACCCAGTAGCTCCAGTGACCCCGCTGTAGGGTATGGTCGCCGTGTAGGTGTTTCCCACGGCGCCCGTCGTGACCGAACCCTCCGCCGACGCCGGCCCGATGCCGGATGCGGTGAGCGGCACGACCGTGTAGTAAAAGGTGGTCGCGGCATTCAGAGATCCGCTTCCCGCGGCGGCCGTTATGGTTCCGAGCGTCGTGGCCGCCAGCGCCGGCACACTGGAAAGCGAGGAGTTGGTCAGACTGGAAGCGCTGCTCGCGACGGGAAGTAGGTTCGTGGTCAAGCCACCCAGGGTTCCCGACGGCACCCCGCAATTGGCGTTTCCACTGGCGGCGACCCCCGTGGCATATTGGCCGCCGGCGCATTGATTGGGCGAACTGGCCAGGGCCGTCGCCGTAGCGGCGTTGCCACTTGTGCTGCTGGTGATCGAGGCAGGAAGGTCCGCCGCCGCCAAGGCGCGGAAGCTCGGCGCGCCGGCAGTCCCGTTGGGCGCCGCCAAAACCTGATTGGCGCTCTGGCTGGCGAAGCTGGCGTTCAACGTGCCACTGCTGGTCACGGGGGAGCCTGACACTGAAAACACCGCGAGAGGCAGCGAGAGGCCGACGCTCGAGACCGTTCCGCCACCCCCTCCGTTCGACGCCACGCAGGTCCAGCTCGTGCCCGTCCATTGGGGAAACTGATTAGCAGCGCAGCCCGAGGGCGGATTCAACTGCGCGAAAGGCAACATGACGCCTGGCGAGGGTGGCGAGGCGGTGCGCACCGCGGCCAGGTTCACGGGCGAGGTCGAAATCGGGACAATCCAGATTTCCGTCACCACGCGGCTATTGGCGGTGTACTGCACCTGGTAGGTGCTGCCGCCCGGGCTCGCACCGGCATTCGGGATAAGGTTGACACTGAAGCTGCCGTTCGCCGCGAGGGTGACGCTGGTCTTGCTCTGGGCGAGAACCGAGTAGCCGTCCGCCGACACAAACGTGCGCGGGCAGGTGACCACGAACGACCCTGCCACCGGCGCGCCATCGGGGCCCAGCAGCGTGTCCGCCACGGTGGTCTTCTGCTGGCCTAAAAGCAGTGACGTGTGACCAGTAAAGAGTGACCAGCAGACGAGCACCAGAGCCAGCGCCTTTACCCTCGAACCATCCATCATGCTTTTGCTCTTTTCGTTCATCCGATCACCCGATCTCCCGATCACCCGATTATTTGTAGATCATCGTCGCCGTCACTGGGGCACTGGTTCCGTAAGCGCTGCAAGCAAACACGTATTCCGTATACGCGCCGAACCCCATGGCGGCGCTGCTCGGCGTCGTGACCGTCACGCTGGTTGCGGAGGGCGCTTGCTGGTAAATGTCCCAGGCGGTGAGGGTCCCGGTCGTGACGGTGAGCGCGGCAGCGCTTCCCAGCGACAGCCAGTTGGTGCCGTCGTAACTGGTTTTCGCCTGTATCGTGCAGCCGGTGTAAGTTCCGGTAACGGTACCGAAAACCCACTGCACGTGCGCGGTGGTGACGCCGGTCGTGGGGTTATACGCCGACGTGGCGCTGGCAGTGGTGATGGAAATTGTGGGATTCGCAGTGATGAAGCCAAAAGCCGGCATGCGTTTGTCGCCGGCGAACTGCGCGTTAACGGGGGGCGGCGCGAGAAGCGCCGGAAGCACCAGCGTGAGGATCACTGCAACGCAAATCGAGATCACGAACGTGATCTTTTCCTTTTTCATGCCATCTCCTGTGCGTGGGCCATGGCGGGTTGTCCGCAGCAACGGGCCACTGACCACGGGCGGGCCGGCCTGCGGGTTCACCGCTGAACTGGCGCTCGGTCGATTGCTTTGGGTTGGGCTAGTCATCATCGTTACCGTCCTTCTCCTTTTTGCCATGGGTCTTTCGCCTTTTACCCAGGCCGGGGGGGGCCGCGGCGACCCCTACGGTTCGCGGTCTCCTGTCACCCGGGCCGGCTCTCCGCCCGGCGCGGGAATATCCCCGGCCGGCGCGCCGATTCTTTCGCCGCGGATTGCGACCACGTCGTCCTCCGCGAGGTCCGTGAAGCAGAGCTCGTGCCGCGTTTGGTTCAGGCTGGCGCGGTCGGAAATCCACGCCCCGGCCTGCGCGAGTTGCGCGATGATGGCGGCCATGGTCTCGATCGAGCGTGCCTGCACGTTGGCGGGGACGAGGTACGGCACGGGCGCGTCGGGGCCAAAATTCCAATGCGTCAGCCGGCGGATCGTGGAGTGGCGAATCCGGGAAGCGATGTAGTCCGCGGTATTCTGGGTCGCCAGCAGAAAGAAATCGGTCTGGGATTCGCCCAGCGCGCGCGAGCCGGTATGCGACTGGCCGAGTTCCATGAACATGGCCAGGCAAGACGTGGCGATCTGCTGCTTGTGGTACTGGAGCGACGGCAGGATTTCGCGGATACGTCCCTCGATGCCCACCAGCTTGAACTCCGCGTCGTGGGGCAGTGCCAACCCTGTCTTTTCGTGCGCGGCCAGTTGCGTGACCCACTGCTGGGCGGCGTGCACGTCCTGCTTGGAGGGGTTGGGCGGCAGCAGAATCATGGGCACGCCCAGCGAGTTGCGCTCGCAGGCAATCGCATCGATCCTTTCCAGGTGTTTCTTGATGTACCAATGCGGGTACATGGCGCGGGTAAGCGGAATGCCCCAAAAGTTCGCGCCTTCCTGGTCGTGCGTGAAGATGCAGGCCTTGTCGGTGGGCAGCAGCACATATTCGAAGCGGTTGGAGCGGTAGCCCCATTGCTCCAGCGCATAGAGCGTTTCGCCGTCGTCATAAATGAACGGCGCCAGCGTGGGATCGACCGAGTGCGGGTCCGTGTGCCAGCGATAGAAGGTGAGCGCCTGACGGTCGGCCATCCGCCGCACCCGGATCTTGTCGCCGTCGATGGCCATCACTTCTTCGTAGCAGGCCGCCCCGAAATCCTGCATGCGCAGGGCGAAGCGCACCACATCTTTCCAGCTCTGCGTGATCCAGCTTCCCGTGTGGGTTTGCCACTCGAGGCCCCCGAACAGATTCTCCTGGATGAAGCGCGCCACCTCTTTGGCCTTGGCGGCGGTCTGGCCGCTTTTCAGTTCGGCGTCGGGAGGCGGCTGCACTTGCCACTGCGCCGAAAGGATGGGCAATTTGCAGGCGCGCAGCGTGCCGGCCACCTGGGCATCGCCGCGCCGCATTTCCTGGTAAGTCCAGATGGCGTTCAGGCCTTCCAGCTTGGGGTTGTATTCCCCCAGTTCGCGCAGGAAGCCGGCGGTGATGGGGGTGCCGGACAAACCCAAAACGGACACCCAACCCTGCTGAACTCGCGCCGTGTAGTCGGACATGGAAATGGCTTCCGGCGCGGGCGTGGGTGGAACTGCCCGCGTGGGCGCCACGGGCAGGCCGCCCGACGTGGTGAGGGGGGCGGGAGTGAGCGGAAGCCTGTCAGTTTGGGGAACCGAAGGCATCGGAGATCGGTTCATCTGGCCATCGGCCCATCGGCCCATCGACGACAGATGATCCGATGAGCCGATGGATCGATCAGCCGATATCCCTACCTCCCGGTCGGCCAGCTTCACCGCCGCATCGATCTGGGCTTGGAGCGCTTTGGAAACCGATTTGCCTTCGCGAATGAGGTGCCGCATCTGATTGCCGTTTCCCGAGCTGTGAGCGTTAGACATAGGTTTTCAGTTCTCAGTTTTCAGTTGTCAGTAACTGATGACTGACGACTCTGCCTCGTTCACAGAACGAGGCTGCGAAACCCCGCCATCACCGGCTGGCCGGTCAGGAACGCCTGCTCGCTGAAATTCGCGGGCGGGTGGGTGGCGGCGTTCACGACCATGGCGAGGGCCCAGAAGCGGTCGGCGTGGCCGCGATCCGTGTGCTCGGCGTCGAAGCGCACATTGCCGGCAGGCGTCACAAAGCGTTTCACGGAGTTGATATCGGCGCGCACCTCGCGGTTATCGGGAATGCGCACGGTGCGGTCTTCAAACGCCTGTTTCACCATGGGCGCCAGCCGCTCCTTCAATTGCGCCGTAAAGGTGGTGGGCTCAACTCGCTCGCCGTATTTCTGCACGGCGTGTTCGGCCAGCATCATGCCCAGGCCGGAAGCGTCGATGCCCGCGCGCCGCACCCCCAAATCCAGCAGGCTGAAAATGATTTTTTCCTGCTCGTCGAAGGTCACACCTTTCAAGGTGAGCAGGACGCGAGACCAAAGCACGTCGCCGACCTTTTCAAATAACCAGGCGATGGTGAGGTCGTGCTTGCGCCCGATATCGATGCCCAGATAGAGATCTCGTCCAGAGTCAATAGTTGAAGGTCGAAGGTTAGAGGCTTTCGACTTCTGACCGTCAACTGTTGACAGCTCCTGCCATTCCGTAGTGGCCTCCTCACTGACACACGTCGAGATCAACTCGATGGGGATGTAATTCGCCGCGTCGGATACGAACTGGCAGCCGTATTCCTGCAGCCAGGTCTCTTCGTCATCGCACCCCGCGCGCAGCAGGTCGAGGTCCGCCGGCAGGCCCTGGCGGATGGCGTCGTAGATATCGACGCGGTGGCCGGACCAGATCCCGGATCGGTTCATCGGTCCATCGGTTGATCGGTTCATCGGTCCATCGGTCCATCGGTTCATCGGTCCCCCCGACGCAGATTCTGCCGATGAGCCGATGAGCCGATCAGCCGATGGCCCGATCAATCCCGCTTGCTTCGCAATCTCGTAGAACTTCCCTGCGGTGCCATTCGGTGTCGAAATGACTTCGATGGAATAACCCCGGGTGATAATAGGGAAGCAGGCAGCATAGATCTTATGCGCGTCGCCGTGAAAGGCGAACTCATCCAGCACGATGTGCCCTGTGTAACCGCGCGCCGTGTCCGGATTGGCCGGCAGTCCGATGATGCGCGAGCGGTTGTGCGGGAAGTAGACTTCCATGGTTTTCTCTTCCGACCCCGTGTACTCGGCAAATCCCGGCAGAACTTTCAGTCGCTTGAAGGCCTCGCAGAAATCTTTGACCTTCTCCATGAACAGACGCGACTGCCGCTCGCCCTTGGAGAGGATGATGTATTGCGTGCGCTTGCCCAGGCACTTGATGGTGGCGCGCAGCGCCGCGGCAAAGCTCTTGCCCGTCTGCCGGCTCCAGACCGCGACCTTCAATTGCGAGTCGTCCATGATCCAGCGGTCCTGGTAAGGAAGGACGGGAATCGCCTTTCTCACCAGAGCCTGAAGAGCGGAGCCCGAGGCTTGAGTCTCCCCATCCGGCAATCCGGTGATCGGGTGATCCGGCGACTCCGATCGGGTGACCGGGGGGTCCGGTGATCGGGTGATCGACGAATTAGGCCTTTTGCCTTTTGCCATTTGCGCTTTGCCTTTTGCTGTTCTCAGTCCCGAGCCGCGTTCAGCAGAGGTACCGCCAAAGCTGTCATCCTGAGGAGCCGCAGGCGACGAAGGACCTCCGCAGTTGCCTGAATCTAAAAATGCCGGGGTTCTTCGCTTCGCTCAGAATGACAGTGCCCACTTGGGTTTTCCGCTCCGGCCGGTTTCGACCCGCGGACCTACAAAACAGGTCCGCGCTACTCGGGACATTGATATGCCCTTTGGTCGCGGTCGTTCCTTACGTTGCAATTCCCGGTAAAGGTGCCATCATTAGTGACAACCCCAGATCCAAAGGGGAGGATTTGACAATGGCCAGACTTTTTTTGGTTGCCGTCGCACTGCTCGTAGTCGGATGCGCCCGTAGAGTCACTGGGCCGACTGTTCCCGCTGCGCCAGCTCCCACTGAGTCGGAGGTGTTCATTTCCACTATCGAGCGAATCAAACTGTCCGTCGTGCCTGTGGTCTGCGTGGCACCTGGAATTCCAAAGTGGAATTTGCTCTCCATTGAAGGGACAGCATTCTTCGTCTCGGAAGACGGTACATTTCTGACTCCAAACCACGTGATTCAAGGGATTATGAGCAGCGACAGAAAACAGCCCTGCCAGGTCCCCGCGATTTACGTGCCAGAGGGCGGCTGGAAGGGGATTAACGCTACCAACTTCGACGTAAAGTTTATCGTCTTCGCGGCTGCCAAATGTGCTACCGACGACACTGCGGACTTGGCCCTCTGTACTCCCATGGCTGACCTTAAAGGGCTCACGGGGCATGAAGCCGTGCCGGTCACCTTTGAAACTTCCGCTCAGCCGGACGGGACGCCAGTAGCTTTTACGGGCTTCCCCCTGAGCCGTACCATGCCAATGACATCTCGTGGTTCCATTGCCAGCCACGAAGAAATTAGACCTGTCGGTGGGGCTTTTGAGATGACGATAGACAAGGGGGCATGGCCCGGGGCAAGTGGCAGCCCAGTTTATTTGAAAAGTGGGCGCGTAATTGGAATAATCACCCAACGCGGAATCGGTGACGGTTCTGGCATATCTATCGCCAGAACGTGCTACTTTATTGAGAGCTTCGTTTCCAGCACGGGCAGAGTGGAACCCAGGGACAAAGGAAAGACAGCAAACTAAGGGCCAAAGAAATTTCCCCGCCCGTGTGGGCGCGTTCCAAGGTACATGTGCATGACCCGCTACACACCGGGGGATGCTGAAGGTTTGCATTTGCCCTTTGATTGTTGCTTCCCATTTCATGCGTGCTGTTCTACCTTTCGTTTCGGCTCTTCCCCGGCCTATCAGTTGGTCCGGCCATCGGGCCATTTCTCACATTCATGATTCAGAATCAGTGCTGTCCCATCATAAGTTGAACAGATCCAACTGGATGCGGGGATCTGGTTCTGGAACTTGGTTGTTGTATTGAGAAAGGGCCAATGAAATCGGGGTTTTTTCGAAAATCGTGATACTGAGAATTTGCAGGATTTTGTACAGGCTCAGGTCCAACTGGAGTTGCTTTTTCAAGATGGCGACCAGCACGTACACAGTGATGGCGATCCAGACCTGGGTCTTGACAGCGTTCTCCGTGGTGCCATAGAAAGCCCGGATATGCAGATGTTGTTTGATCCAGCGAAAGAACAGTTCGACTTGCCAGCGGGCGCGGTACAGTTCGGCGATGGTCAGCGCCGCGAGGTGAAAGTTGTTGGTGAGAAAGATCAGGCGCAAGTCTTTCTGGGCGTCGAAGTAGTGAATGCGTCGCAGGGGATCGGGATACCGACGCGAGCTCTGCGGTCCGATGAGGCGAATGCTTTGATCGGAACGCAATCCCGTCGAGCGGTCGACCCAGCGCCACGAGCAGCGACGGTAGCGCGTGTTCCGCTCGGCGCGCGTGACGAAGAAAGCGCAAGCTTGCTGGAGTCCATGCAGACGCCGGTAGTCCACGTAGCCGCGATCGAGCAAATAAAATGCCCCCGCCTCGGGCAGCAGTTGGTCGAGCAGCTTCATATCGTTCACCTGCCCGCCGGTCACATAAACAGCGGTCGGGATGTTGCCGCGCAGATCGAGCAAGGTGTGGAGCTTCACCGCACTCTTGTGCCGACGAAACTGCGCCCAGGGGAAAAGCGACAAGCACAAATCGATGGTGGTGGAATCGAAGGCGTAGACCGTCTCGTCCAATTCCACCCCGAACGGTTCGTGCTGATAGAGGGCGCGTGCCCGCGCGATCAGTATGCGCGCGAAGTCGGCATAGATACGCCAGTCGCGCTGCTGGTTGGCGTGCGCCAAGGTGTTGCGCGAGATGCGGCCACGGAAGCCCAGGTGATAAAGCTTGGGCTGATGCGCTCGCAAGCAGGTCTCGATGTCGCGCAGACTCTCGCGATAAGTGAGTTGCGCAAAGGCCAAACACAGGAATTGATCGAGACAGGAGAAACTCTGCACTTTGTAATCGCCGTTGTAGCGATCCACACAACGGCGGAATTCGCTGAGCGGAAGCAGGTCCAGCAGTTGAGAAAAAATCGTCCGGCCAGTGTTCATGAGCCCTTCCTCTTCGTCTTTCGGAAGCGCTCAAGACTACAACGCAATTCAAATCGATTTCGCTCATTCTCCTGTCCAACTCTCAAACTCACATGCACTTACACGGAAACTCAAACTCAACATTGGGACAGCACTGATTCAGAATTCATGATTCAGAATTGCTTCCGCTTCCTTCACTCGTTCCCGCTACGCGCGCTGACCGGCGCACCCGCTGACGGTGATTGTTGCGCCGGACCGAGAAGTCGCGGTTCGGGCGGTTCGATTCCCGTCATTCCGATCCCGAAAATCTCCTTAACCTGTTGCACCACTTTCTGGGCCTCGGCGTAATCGTCGGCGGCATTTACGACCGTGACCACGCCGGCCTTTTCTTCCGCGCGGAGCGCGAATAACTTCTTCGCCAGCTCGGTCTTCTCGTGGTTGTCCAGGGCTCGCTTGAGGGCGATCAACTGAGGCGGCGTCATGGTCTGGAGAGCTTCCCAGAGCAAGGCCGTCACGCCGGCGCTCAAACCGTCTTCGCCCACGAGCTCGGCGATGGCCTTCATGGCCGTCTTCTGCTCCAGGATCCTGTCCTTTTGCACCTTCCAGTGCCTTGTCTTGTAGGTGTTGACAGCGGTCTCGGAGATCTTTTCGTGGTACTTTTGCTCGATCATCTCCCGGACTTGTTGGAGAGTGGCATACTTGTCAAACATCTTGTCCACTACCAGCAACAATCCTTTGTGCTTGGCGCTGAGGATCTGGATTTTCGATGCACGATCTCGGGGCACTTAGTTTCGCTCCTCGCTCGCCAGCTCTTGGAAGGCGATCCGGGCCACGTTCCTCTCCTGAATCCGGTCGCGTTGTGGCCGCCAAGAGCGCCTCTTGTACGTCCAAAGGGAGGTGTGGCTTAGGCGCTCGCCGTAATGGGCCTCGATCATGGCGCTGACGGCGCGTACGGTCGCAAAAGCCTCAAACATCGCATCCACCTTCAAGCGCAACCCGGGGTGCCGGGCCTCGAGGATTTGAATTTTCGATTTTCGCAATCGCGCCACTTCGTTTCATCCTCGAGCTTCGGGTAACGGCATATCGAAACGAATGCTTGCCGCCATCCCGCATTCAGGTTTTCACCGCGGCCCGCTGAGCAACTGCGTCCGCCGGTCATACTCATCGACGCCGTCCGCGGTGATGCGCGCCCAGAGCACGGCGGCGGGCTGGCCGACTCGCTTCTCGATGCACAGCTCCACCCATTTCCGGTCGTGCAAGTAGCGCAGGTGGAACTCGATGCTCTCCAGGCTCACAGGGCGAAGGCAATCGTCCAGATAGACCATGATGCTCCGCGGCGTGACGGGCTGAAGCCCGCATTCGTTCAGGTAGCGGAGAATTTCCGTTCGGTCGAGCTCGTATTCAACCTTGCTCTTCGTCTTCGGCATAGCAACTGAAGCCCCCAATCTTCCGTGACATGATCCGCAGTTCCCGGCCAATCTCCTGGCGTTCCAACATAACTTTCTGGATATCGTCGCGCGTCGCCGCCATCAGACCCTTAAGCTCCACAACCATGGCGCCGACCGCGTTGTGCATCTCGGCGGCCTTGACGGAGCGTTCCAGCGCGTCGGCGCCCCTTTCCAGGCTGGCGGGAATCCTCATGATGCCGCGCGAGGCTCCCGCGAAAAACCGATACGCGCCAAGCCCTGCCACGCTGGTGCCCACGAAGCCCCCCGCTCCGAGCAACAGCGCTTGAATTTCCGGGGCGTTAACCACGCGCACCTCCCCACACGGACTCTTTCAGCCCAGGCTGGGGCTGACCACCGCGGGCGGCTCGCCGGCGGCTGGCCTTCCCTGTAGCTTCGCGAGCAGCGCCGTCTTCTCCGCCGAACCGGCCGAGCTGCCGAAGTAGTAAGCCACGATGGAGAGCCACGCGGTTCCGAGCGAGCCCAGCATGATGTCGAAGATCCGCTGGTTTGATTCCGGAATCGTGCTGTGGCAAAGGAACCAGAGCAGCAGAAAGAAACCCACCGTCACGGCCAGCGCGAGCAGGCTGGGCACGAAATCCTTTACGGCCGCCTGGCGGGCTCGCGCGCTGGCCATGTCCTGCTCGGTGAGGGCGGCGATTTTTTCGGCATGGTCGTACTCGGCCTTTTGCAATTCTCCCTGCGCCGCGAGCGCGGCAGCTTCCATCTGGGCCTTTACGGCGGGGTCAAGGCGGTCCGCCAGGGCTTTCAGAATCGTGTTGGTCAGCGGCGTGAGGGCCCCGCCCGTGGCGGCGTTCGCGGCCACGGCGCCCGCCGTGGCGGCGCCCAGGCCGATCTTCCCAAGAATGCTTTTTACATCGATGCCCATTGCCTATGCTCCATTCGGTGCAGCGGGCGAAACCCCTGTAGCGCCGGTGTCCCCACCGGCGACCGGCGATGAGGACATCGCCGCTACAAGGACGAATCGCCGATAACCCTACAGCTTGCCGGCCCACTCCTGGATGCGCCCGGCTGCGGCATGCCCGGCCGTCTCGACTTCCTTCTTGAACCAGGCCGGCACGTACGCCACCTCGCCACGCACCCACAGTTTCAGGGCGAGGTACTCGCTCAGGGTCTTGGCGCGATAGAGATAGTCAGCCGCCACACCCACCGCAAAACCCGTCATGAGAAATCCGAGTTCTTTCACAAGACCCCCTTTTCAGTTCCGAGCTTCGCTAGCCTGCAATCGTCTGTAGGGGCAGGCCTTGTGCCTGCCCTGGGCGACCACGAGGGTCGCCCCTACGATGGCTGCCCCCGGGCCGCGGATTGCGGCGGGCGGAGAGCTGCTCCCGGATCTTTCCCGCTTTCCAACCACTCGAGCAGGCGCGGATCGTCCAACCGATAGACTCGCACCAGGCTGGTTAGAATCGCGGAGTAGCTGGGATTTGTGGAGTAACCACAATGGTCGGGGTCATGCTCCGACCTTTTGGGTCCCAGCTTCTCCGCAAACTGGTTCCAGTCGTGGCGCACTTCGTACGCCCGCCGGTAACGGGGCGAGCGCAGCAGGCGCGCGTGTGCCCGAAAGGCCTCGGCTAAACTGGAGAAACGTTGGAACTGAGCGGGGACCTGCTCCTTCACCCCGCCGATGACTTCCCAGGTCGAGGCCTCTACGAAGCCACTGTCCTCTTCGACTTCTTCGGCTTGCGGACCGGTGGAAGGCGTCGAAGGAGTTGATACAGTCGAACGATGAGAATATTTAATACCAAATGGGTTATTAGCCAGACGGAAAAGAGATGAGCTGCCCCACCCGAATTGGGGCGTGGAGCTCTCCAGGATGGCCTGCGCGATGGTGATGCAGGCGGGGATCCCGTATTCGCGCTCGCTTTCGAGCGCCGGGGGCGTGACCCGCAGCAGAAACGAGAGCTGGGACCCGCGCAGCCGGGGCCGGGCGCTGGGCGCGGAGGAGAGGGCGCTCGCGGCCGGCGGGTTAGGACTCTGGGGCGCGGCCGGCGCAGGCTGGCCAAACCCCGGACTGGCCTTCCCTGTTTCTGGTTTTCGATTCCCGGTAGGCTGGTTTTCCGTCATTTTGGGCAGCGGCAGCGTGTGCACCCGCCGCCGCCCTCGCTCCGTACCGTGTGGTACGGGGCTCGCTCACACTGATCAGGCGCAAGCGTAAAGTTCGTAGGAGCGAGCTGGCGACTCGCCCCTACGTCTCACCGCAGACCTCGAAAGGGCGCAGCACGGCAATTCCGCCGTCGGAATTCCAAATTCATCATTTCCCTGCGTCTTGGGGTCTCTGCGGTTCATAACTTTCCACCATCCGCTCCGGCGACGTTCTTTCCTGGTACGTCGCTTCTTACATATGCATAGTACCATTAAGTAATAGGGGGTTGTCAAGAGGGTAACTAACGATTTTGCCTACCGGTAGGCAGAAAGTGAGCCCCGGAGGGCACTTTTGTCCCCTTCGCGGGTGCTGGCCGCTGCCCGCCCGCTCGGCCCGCAAGACAGAAAGGTGCAGACGGCAGAGCGTCTCGAGCTCAGGGGGTTCCCCGGCTACCTGCGTGCGCCTATCCGTTCTGGGGTTTCTGGGGTTCATCACGGCTTCCCGCCTCCTGCCCTCTTCAGCGACTGTATAAAAACCCGGCCAGCAAACGTAGAGGCCGCCTTTAGGCGGGCAAAGCTTTGAAATTGTGATGCCGCTGTCATGCTGAGCCCTTCGCTGTCATTCTGAGCGAAGCGAAGAATCTCGCTCTGCCCGCTCTGCAGAAACTCGGCGCGTAAGTCAATTCGATTCACCATCGCTGACACTGTCATCCTGAGTCCCGGTTCTTTCGGGACGAAGGATCTGCATTTGTCTTTGTTACTGAAAACCCATGCAGATCCTTCGCTGCTGCTCAGGATGACAGTTTGAGTGATGGGTTCTCCTCATCGAGTTTCTGGAGAGCCCTTCGTTGTCATCCTCAGCCCGTTCGCTGTCATGCTGAGCGCAGCGAAGGATCTGGCTCTGGGTTTTTGCGTGAAAGGGCCAAACCAAGGCGAGATGCTTCGCTACGCTCAGCATGACATCGCTGCGCCGGTGTGACATCGCTACGCTCAGCATGACAGATCCCCTTCTTCAGCAGCGTGTTAGGTAAGTGCTGCTACGCGGCTGAAGCCACTTTCGAGTTTTCCTCCGGCCCGCCAGGCGCTGAGGCGCCGCGCCGGGACAGGGCTCTGGCGTTCAGGCGCCGGTGCTCGCTGTGGGTCAGGAGGTTTTCGCAAGTCGTAAATTCTGACCGGCAAGCGGGATTGCTGCAACGCCGTTCCCGATAGGCCCCGCGTTTCTCACTGACTTCCGTGATGGCGCCACAGTGAGGACATCTCATCTAGCCCCAGGACTTTCCCCATTTTTTTCGCTCCTCGGTTTGATCAGTCCGGATTTGCAGCCCCGTTCGAGTGCGGCACTCGCTTCAAAAAAGTGGTAGTGTTGCCGAAAGCCAAGAAAATCGCGGGTCTATATACGCCTCAGCCAACCTTGCCTCTTTAGAGAGCTGCTTGCAGGGCTGTATTTACGCACTTTTATAAGGTATTTTGGCAATTTGAAGCTGTCCACTTGCCAAAACAGCTAAGTTCTTAAATTAGTGGAGTTAGAACGAAACAGGTAAAAATTTTGAGGAATGTCCTGATCTAGCCCCCCTTGACATCGCTATATCGGGTGATCCGGTGATCGGGTGATCGGTTGAGCAACTCATTCGCGTACCGCGCCGGCCAGCCACGCCCAGCGGCATTCCTCTCCCTCGGTGCAGGGCGCGGGGCAGATGCGGCAGGAAATCGCGGGCGGCGCGAGCGCCGCAAGCTTCGCCGTGAGTGCCGAGCGGGGACGAGAGCCTGGTTCCTTGAGTTCGACAGCTTTCCCCTGCCCTGCGCCGGGCAAGCCGCCGGGCTAAGAAATAGTCCTGGCGCCCTGCCGGCTGGCGGGACAGGTTCGAGAGAGTCATCGGAAAACTGGGAGGTGGGTTCATCGGGTCACCGAGTTTTTGGACTGCTGCCTTTGGCGCTGGGCGCCTGGCGTCTTGACTGGCGCGTAAGATGTCGCCTTTGGCTTCGCTTTCCGAAAAGCTGGTCGAACAAATCAAAAAGTTGTGAAGCCAAAGGTTCAGTGTCTTTGACTGGGGTCTTTATGATTCGTACGCCTGGCGATTGGCGAAGGGCCTTACTGCTCGGTCCCTGCCTCTTGCCCTGCTTCTCGAAGACCAACTTAACCAGGTCCAAGAGGGCCGTACATTCAGCCATCTCGTTTTGTGTTTTCTTGCGCGGTGCCATATTTGCCTTGGCCTTTGGCCTTGCCTTCCGAGAGGCATTTCGAGCGAGTCAAAGAGTCGCGAAGCGGAAGCTAGCGCCCGCCCCCCAGCGCCTGGACGTAACCTGCCGCCAGCGTGGCGCCGAGGGCCATGCCCAACAGCAGCCAGCGGGCGCGCAGCCAGAGGCGGCGCCGAGTGTCTTCCAGGTGTTCGACCGAACGGCCGAAGTTGAAAGCTCGGAGATGCTCGCAGCGGGCGCGCAACTCGGCTTCTTGCGCGAGCCGTTCCGCCACGCCACTTAATTCCAAAGAGTATTCCTCGAAAGTCTGCTTCATGACGCCTCCGGCGAGTTGTCAGTCTTCAATTATCAGCCACCCGTCGTTGACCCTCCGTGGCCGATACGGACAACGGATGACTTGTTATTGCCGCATAGATCTCCGCGATGGGGGCGGGCTTGGGAAGCGCCGCCGTGCGGCTGTCGCGCGCGCCGTCGAGAGCGCGAGGCGAACCGGTGTAGAGAACGAAGTGGATGCCGCGGCGGGCGGCTTCGTGGCGAACCACGTCCCACTCTTCCACGACGAAACGGGAGTTCGGGGAGAGGGGGAATTGGCCGTCACAGAGGACGACATCATGCTGGGGCAGACAGTGCATCGCGGTCTCCAGATCGGCGGCGAGGGTGATGGTCTCCAACCGCTGTGCCTGCCGGTCAAGCGATCGCAGGAGCACGGCGGTCAGCTCCGCAAGTTGCCCGTTGTCTTCCACAATCAAAAGGTTCATGACGTTGGCTCCGGAACCCTCTGGCTGGAGGGTTGATTCTTGCATCAGGGATTTTGAATCCAGCCCTCGCTTCCCCGGCCCTCGGGGCGGGCTCCGCACCCGGGGCCTTTTGCTTGCCCGCGCCCACAGGCCCTGGGCCCCACAGGTCGATGAGAAAGTCGAGAGAGTTGAAGCGCCGAAAAGTTGGGGCTTCACCTTTTCGACTCCTTCGACGACCCCGGAGGGCGAAGCGGGGTTTGATCCAGGCGCAGCAGTGATGGGCGGAACGTCGCGGGGGCGGGGAGGTGTGGGGGGGGAGGTGTCGCGTAGAGCCTTGTCGCAGGAAGAAAGGCGGCGTAGGTTACCTTGGGGTGGACGGGCCGTTCCGCC
Source organism: uncultured Acidobacteriota bacterium (assembly GCA_963722555.1). GTDB lineage: Bacteria > Acidobacteriota > Terriglobia > UBA7540 > UBA7540 > Bog-366. Next base: position 650,822 of record CAVRNQ010000007.1, on the reverse strand, counting down.
CAACACTGCCGGGCCTGAAAAAGCATGGACTTCGGCGACCGTGAGCCCGCGGCCAAGTGCGAACCCGCGGGTACCGAACGGTTGCGCTGGCGCTCTTCTATCGAGGAAGGTTCCCATGATGGCCCTAGCGATAGTAACGAAGTAGTACTGCTTTTACTGACAGAACGTTGCCGGCTTGGCCGAAGAACCTCATATGTTCCCTGGAAATCAACTGAATAATGAGTGCGTGAACTGATAGGCGTGGCGTGCGACGGCCACCCAGGGGGCATCCTCGCGCAGCCAGAGGGGGAGACGCTCCAGACGAACGTTCGAGAACTTTACTACCATGTAAGCGATGGGCGCGAGAAAGGATGCGTTGGTAATGTTCGCGAGCACGGTTCCGAGACCGCCCGCGAACTGATAATTGGCCGCTAAGCGGCCTGCCAGGGCAAAGATGATCAGGGCGGAAATCCCCCGGCGCAAGACAACACTCGACGGATCGTGCCACTGGATTACCGCCAGCACCAGGGCGCCGATCAATAACGCATACTCGAGTACGTCAAAACCCACTTCGGCCCGCGCCAGCAGTCGGCCCTCTCCAGCCCAGTAGAGTACCCAAAACGCGAGGTTTGCGAGCGGCGCCGCCAGTAGCCAGAGCATGAAGAAAGGATGGCGACGGTAGAGTTGTAGGTGACTGAAGAGAAAGAGCAGCACTAGGTGCAGCGCGCAGGCAGCGAGATAAAGTGCGTAGGTTTTCACCGGAGCCTCCCCTGCTATCCCAAATTTGCAATTTGCGATCCAGGGCAGAGGCCCCAGTTAGCCTGCCGAGGCAGGCGATTTTGAGCCGCACTACCGTGGCGGCATAGGTATCGGCGGACGCGGCCAAATGTTAGCCTGATTCCGCATAGCTCTCCACCCACCTTCTGCGCGTTGGTAACACGCAGGTGGAAGGTGAAGGACGCCCGACTACAGTGCGGGGTGTGGCCGGGTTTGGACCCAGCCTCGGGCAAAGACGGAAGAGACATAAGAGACAGCCTCTTGGAAAAAAAGATCACGCCGGATCGAGTCGTAATCGACGTAACACATCACTTAGATCTTGCTGGAAGCCCCCCTCTTGGCGGACCATCTCCAGGACGCGGCAGCAGATCGCCGAGAGAATCTTGGCGCGGTCGCGCCAGGTTCGCGCCGCCCACTGGTCCACGTTGGCGACGAGGGTTTCGGGGAGTCGATGACTGACCGTAATGTCGAATTCGGGTTTTTTCTGTTCTGCCATAGCCAATGTCCTCTCTCGCAGATGACTTTGAGGTTGGCAGCCGCCTGGTCCGAAGCGCGCGGCAGAGTCGCCCGCAAACGCGGGCTGAGCGCGGCGCTTAGGGTCCCGGCGAAAACTGCGTGGTACCCGCACTTACGGCGGGCAGGACTTGCTTGTGTTGCATGGAAAACGGCGAAATCCAGGCGTGCTCATTTCTCTGGTTTTTTCCGCGACGGTCATTCATAATGCGCATTGGACTTTGTTAACATCCTAATTGCGAGCTTTATTCTAAGCGTTATTTAACATAAGTCAAGAAGAAATTTATGCGTTTTGTCAAAATCCAGCCAATGGCCGTATCGAATCTACGCGACAAGTTGGGAATTACTCAGCAAGAACTCGCGGCACGCGTGGGTTGCAGCCTCAGCGCCGTGCAGTTCTGGGAAGCAGGTCGCTCCTCCCCGCGCGGCTACCGTCTCCGCCGCTTGCTGGAGTTATGCCCCGACGCGGAAGCCCGCAGTCTGTTTACGACCGCGCCGCCAAAGGTAGCACCTCCGGCAGTGCCGCGCCAGACGCAATTGCCCGGGCAGGCCGAATTGGAGCAATCCTACCTCGACCCGGAGTTCTTGCGTTCGCTGCCGGCTGAAACCCGATCCCTCTATCAAGAAACCGTGGAGAATATTTTGGAGTTGAGCGCCATGAAAATGCAGGGCAACCAAGTCGCTGCCGAGGGGCTGCATCTCCTGGCCGAAAGCATCATTCAGATGGCGGGGGTGGCCGCGGACCCCCGCCCGCGGCGGCGGCGCCGCACCAAGCTGCCCTCCCGTTTGTCGCCCGCTGCCAAGGACCGGGACGAATAGACAGGCCAGCGCCGCCTCACTTGCCGGTCGTGGTGTGTAGGCCAGGCTTTCTCGCCATCACCCCCCCGGTGCCCAGGCGAAGACCACCGACCGCATCCGGTCCGGGGCACCCACCGCAGATGTGCATCCTCAGCCTATCCATAATCGAGGCTAAGAATCTTGCCAATCAGTAAGGTTTCCAGGGCAGTGACTTTCTGGCTCTTGACATGATGCGCCAATCCTTGTAGCCTATAGTATCGGCTCAAGACGCTGGAGTCTGTGTGCCATGGAATCAGGGGGATTCTGAGGGTGCAGCGTTTGCGCGCTGCGATACCGTTCTGGCGGCCTGCTGGCTAGGAAACGGCGAGGCTAGCCGCCCGGGGGAGACAATGTGCCAGAGTTGCGATGAACTGCTTGCCCCGGGAGCGAACCAGCCCCGCATGGCCCCCCTAGGCTCTTGCTGACAAGCAATATGGGCTAGCTCTGTGCGGCAAAACCCCCAGGGGGTCCGCGGTTTCCCCCAGTCGCCTGGGGCCGGGCAGCGATTTCCGGCGCGACGCTCTCGGGAATGGCGTGAACACGATCTTCCAATTCATCGGAAACTGAAGCCTGGACAGGCGCGCCGCGAGGATCTCACTCTCCGGGAAGCTGATCCGGTGGACTTGGCCGGTGTTCCGGTCCCTGATGCTAGCGTACTCCCGGTCCGGCCGTTAAGCCTCGCCCCGGGTTTGAAGCCGCGAAATCAGCTCCCTAAGGCGGAGCAGAGAAGTGGACCCGAACGCTGGGACTCGAGGGCGCGGAAGGCCCGGCAAGGTGGGGCGCAGGCTGTCTTGATTGCGCGGGCAGGATTGCGGTTTACCAGTAATCGCACGAGGCCTTGATTCCTGAAAGGCTACTGCCCATGATCGCATCATAGGGCAATGGAGAGACTCTACACACCGTGAGCCCCCACGCGGGGTGGGTGCCGAGATCTCCAAGGCTTAGAGGCGGAATTCCCTGCTGAACCCCGGGGGGAACTATCTGCGGAGTTCCCTCGGGACGAGGCTACATAAGACCGTCGCGAAGGGTTCTTCCGGGTGGGCCGACTCTCGCTTGGCAACGAGTGTTGTTCTGCCTGTAATGTTTACGTAGTGGGTACTGACTTGCAAGGCACTCAGCATCCCCTGCTTGGAGCGCACTTTGACACGCGGCCGACTAACGAGTGAATTTTCGTCGGAAAGTGCTTTGGTGCACGACCGGCTAATCCATGATTCGCTGGCAGGGATCCGGTTGCTCGCGGAAATGGGACGGAGTAGGGTTGCCCCTGGTCAAGAAATCCTCCGATTGCTGAACCACCGGACGCGGTTGTGGAAAGTGAAGGCCCAGAAACTAGCGAAGGCTCGCAACTCCGACCGCCTGCAGGGGTGCAAGAAGCGGCAGGAACGGAATGAGGCGAACTACATCTGAACTTCCAGGTTTGCCCCTGGCGGTTGTCGCTTGGGCTGGACAAGCGGAGTCTTCCCGCAAAGGGGCAGCGGAAGGAGTTGCTCCGAGGGAACCAGCACGACCCAGCGGAACTGCGCGCTGCCACGCGCGCCGCCACGCGCCGCCACGTTGACAGGTTGGGGGAACTGCGCTAGCTTGGAAGAGCCGTCCAGGCCCGTAGCTCAGCCCGGTTAGAGCGCTACCTTGACACGGTAGAGGTCTGGGGTTCGAGTCCCCACGGGCCTACCAATGCTTTCAATAAGTTCCGCTGGTAGAGATTCCAATTCGCCAGTTTCACCCGATTTTGTGACGTGTTTTGTGACGTTGGCCCCTTCTGAAACCACTGCCGAAGTGACAATTTTTGGACGGTTCGAGAGGGCCTGAATCGCCGCCCGTTTCGCCTCAAGCTGTATGTGGGAGTACCGCTTCAACATCCGCATACTCACATGCCCGGCAATGTCCATAATTACCCGGTCTGGCACTCCCGCTTCCCCGAGGGCGGAAATAGCCGTGTGGCGCAGATCGTGAAAACGAAGGCCCTTGAGACCGGCTTTCTTGGTCAGGGTTCGCCAAGCCGTGCGCCAACTGCCCACCGGGTGGGTGGGATCGAAGGCGCTAATTTGCATCTCTTTCGTCATCCCCCCCCGCGCGCCCTTACGGTTCTCAAAACGGAATCTTGACCGGAAAGCCGCAAAGACAAAGTGTGACGGTTCAACCGGCCCGAACATCTCTGCCCGTCTGCGAAGCTTCATGAGCGCTTCGTAAGCCTCTGGCGTCAGAGGAACCAGACGGACTCCGGCGTCTGTCTTGCTCTTTGGGATTTCCATCGTCCGGTTGATGAAATCCACGTTGCGCCACTGCAAGGCGCGTAACTCGCAACCTCTGGCTGTGGTACTGACGGCCACCGTAGCGGCCCAGCACGCCGTTTCCCATTCAGGCTTTTGGCTGGCAAAGTGGAACAGGCGCGTCCTTTCCTCGAATGTAAGGGCGCGTCCAATTGTCTCAGGCTCCTTCAATGGCTTGATGTCTGCGCCTACCATGTGCCAGAGCTTGGCCCGCTTCAGGATGCGGCGGAGGCTGCCCACTTCCATGTTGATGAGGGCCGGGCCGACCCCATTCTTGGCACGCCATTCCCGGTAGGCAATCACACTTTCCCTTTTGATCGCTGAAAGCCTTGTGTCTTTGAAGTGGTCCTTGAGGCGAGCGGCCAGATCGGTTTCTTTCACCATGCTGGACGCGGCCAATTCCAGCTTGCGGCTGGCAAGGTATTCATCGGCAGCTTGGCTCAATGGCAACCGTGCAGAGCGTTCCTTCTGCGGTGCAAGCTGCCCGCGTTCGGCCTTTTCCATGGCGCGTTCTTCGCTGCGGGCGGCCATCTCGCGGTGACCGTCATCCGCTGGAATCTTCCTCCCCCGGCTATCTTTCAGTGGCACCCGATACCGCAACCCGTTGACGCTGAAATCGGCCCAGAACCATTTTCCACGAGTCCAGAGTGACATAGCCTTACCCCCTTTTATCCTAGTTTGCGAGCGCGTCTGCTTTCCTTGCGCCTCTCGCCCGTTAGATCATTCTTCGTGTACTTCGAATCCAGCTTGCGGAGTGTGGCGCGATGTTTCCGCATATATGCGGTCCTCTTAGCGCGGCCAGCGGGAGTCTTTTGCCAGAGGCTGACCTTGCAATTAACCGAACATGCTCGCTGGTCTGAGCGTCCGACGCAGTACCAGAATTTATGGCAGTTTTGGCAGAAGCGGAGACGCGATACATTGCCAGAGTTGATTAACTGTATGAAGTGGTAAAGCATCGTACTGTGTTCGTCCTCGGGCACCAGCCTGAACTCAATGCCTCGGCCCCAAGGCCGGAATTCAGCCCGCAGCCTGACCGGGGAGTAAGAGCCTTTCCGATAGCGTTCCTGAAGCTCTTCCGGGCTTACGGGCGAGCCCTTGCTTGCCTCCTCTGGAAGCATCTGGCCCATGAATCCCAGTGAAAATGCCGTGCGGATGAGATCTCCGGGCAGAACCCCGTATTCGATGGCGGCCTGTTCGTAGGCCACATACATTCCAATGATCTGGGATGTCCATTTGATCGGGTCCTGATAATCAGCATCCTGGGTATGCGGGAAACACTCAAGATCGGCGGTGGGGGACACAGCATTAAGCCATGCGGCCGCTTGCTCGCGTCCGGTGGAGGAGCATTCCTTGGCGAGATACGATGCAATCATTCGGGCCGTCATGGCGGTAAGACCCTGAACATCCTTACCATTGAGCCAAGCTGCCAAGGCCCGACCATTCAAGATGTCGGACAAGGATTGCCGTAACTTCCGTTTGCTAGTCATAACTGTAAAGAACATTCTAACGCTATTTCTTGCTCTGTCAAGCCTATCCTGAAGTCGTGAGGCCCTTCAGGGCGTCATTTTCCGGGCTAATGCCCAGCGCTATAGGGATTGGAGGTTCTATGAGTGAACAAAAGCTAGCCCTCTCGAAACGAGAATACGCGCAACGCTTGGGGGTATCACTAGATAGCGTGAATCGCCAGATCAGTAGGGGGAAGGTTCGGGTCATCAATTTCGGTTGCCGAGTGCTGATTCCGGCGAGTGAACTTAACCGCTTGCTCGATTCTCCACAGCACACCCAGGGTGCGTGACAAGCGCTGAACGGCAACACGCGGAACCGCAGCAGGCGCTGGAGGTTAAAGCAGCGCACGCCTTATAACCAAGTGTACTTGGTAGCAGTTTCTGTCAACTGGAATGTACCAGGACATTCCTCAAAATTTTTACCTGTTTCGTTCTAACTCCACTAATTTAAGAACTTAGCTGTTTTGGCAAGTGGACAGCTTCAAATTGCCAAAATACCTTATAAAAGTGCGTAAATACAGCCCTGCAAGCAGCTCTCTAAAGAGGCAAGGTTGGCTGAGGCGTATATAGACCCGCGATTTTCTTGGCTTTCGGCAACACTACCACTTTTTTGAAGCGAGTGCCGCACTCGAACGGGGCTGCAAATCCGGACTGATCAAACCGAGGAGCGAAAAAAATGGGGAAAGTCCTGGAATGTACGACACGATCACACTCCGCCTCAATACGACGAATTCAGAGAGAAGCATGTCAAAGCTGACTGAAACCAGGGAGATCATTGACCGGAACACAGGCGAACTGGTCAATTTCGGCAAACTCCAAACCCTCAGGGCATCGGTTTGGCCCGACCGCATGTTGGTTAAAGGTAGCCTGGCGAAGTTCCATCTCGGCAGCAATATCGACACACTTTCTCGGGAAGAGACTTCTCGTGCCATCGAACACCTAAGTGACATGCTAAACCAGCCGATGGCCGAGGCCAGGGTCTTCAGAGTGGATATCGCGCAAACGTTTACGATGGAAAGACCACCATCAGAGTACTTTCGATGCTTCTTGGCACCGGCTCGAATGAAGCGAATTGAATACGCGAATGAAACCTTGACCTTCGCCAATGGCCAGCGTTCGATCATTTTCTACGATAAGGTCGCAGAGATGCGCCACAGACGGGCAGGTTTGAATGGCCGGGCCAATCTCGGAGAGGCTTCAAGATTCCGGGGCCAACCCCACTTGCTCCGGTACGAGGTGCAGTTCAAGCGGCGGCTTGGCCTGGCCTTCGGTGAGCGGGAAATCAGGGCTGCAAGTCTGAGCGACCCCACATTCTATGAAAAAGCGGTCGGAAGATGGCAGGCGATATATTTCGGGCTGGAGAGAGTTTCCTCGGTTCCGCAGCCAGTTAGAGGAACAACGGTGAAGTCATACGTGCACTTTCTCGCAGCGGCTGGGCTTCAGGCTATCGGCCCGCAGCGCTCCTTCGACGATATTGAGGCTAACCTGCGCGCCGGTCTGATCGACAAATACCAGGCCCACAGGCTGAGAAAGAAGATCCGGGAGTTTTTGCGGGTGGATGGGATCACACGGCTCAGGGTGATGTCCATGAGGAACTGGATACCAAGGTTAAGCAGGCGGTGGCCTTGTGCGAATGATCCGTCAAGGGAGGGGGCACTGGGTGAATTCAATGTCTGCGTTGGGTGAATTTACGGATTCTCTTGATCGAGTGGGGTTGGTTCGTTGGGCAAGGCTTCTGGTGGCTCTCTTACTGGGTGACCGTCGTAACACCTTGCGTCATGGAGCTTCCATTCGGACAAAGCTAACGCGGGTCTGGTACTGGAGCTTCCGGTGGCCGCTAGCGTATGCACTCTGGCGTGAGTTGCGCAGTTTGCCCTTTCGCATCTTAGCGATACATGAAATAGGGATAGATCGCCGGGGGGTTCATATGGGTTGTAGGAAAAGCCTTGCGGCGGGAGCTGGGATATCTCATATCGGTATCCATTGCCGCAGTGTGGACATACAAAATCTAGAGTTCCTCTTCCCTTGGGTGACTCCGCTTGATGTGGAGATATTCCTTCTAGGAAGGATGGCTGGAGAAGTGTGTCGCGCCGGCAATACTTGCACTGGAGCACATGCAGAGTTATCACTGGCAACCTCCAATAAGGCTTTCCCTTTTATAGAGCAACCAGCATCTCTTGAACTGTCCAAATGTGATCCGTTATCGCCGCCTCCATCGCGGGGGTATCTATGAGGGTTCGATGAACGCGGGCGAAATTGTACCACGCCATGTAGAGGTCAATGGTGGCTTTAAGATGCGAGAGTTCTTGGGGAAATCCATTTCTCAGGAGTACTCCGTAACATGAACACAGGCACAGCTAGAAAGCGTCAAGCCATCGAGTTAGATAGTGAGGTTCGGCAACTGGTCCGCGAGATGGACCAAGTGTGGCTCCGCGTCGGCAGGCTTTGCCAGCGGTGCCGGAGTGAGCGGCTTTATCAGGAACTCGGTTTCGAGAGGTTTGACGACTGGATTTCTGATGCGGTCGGTTGGTTGCGCTCGCGAGCCTACGTGGCCATGCGGGCGGCTAGAGACCCTGTCCCGATTCGGGACGCCGAGCTTGACCGGATGACGATGCAGAACGCGGACATCCTCAGCCGCGTCCCGAAGTCGAAGCAGGCTGCACTCGTCGAAGCCGCCCAGACGCAGACCGAGCGGGAGTTTCGCAAGACTGTCGAGAGAACCGTTCCGGGCCTGCACCTGGAGAACATGGTCCACGTTGAGTTCTGGGTGCCCCAGTCGTTGGCGGATGTCATCGAGCGCTGCATCGAGAAGGCAAAGATGCTGAACGAAACTGACAGTCGAACGGCCGCAATCGAGGCGATCTTCGCGGAGTATGACCTTCAGCACAGGGATCTTGAGGAGGAGCGAGAAGCCGAGCGCCAAGCGGTCTCGTGTAGATGGTCGGCGGGCAGCTCGAGATCCCTCCCCTCTCCGTAGTGGGCCAAAAGTGTGTTGTCAACCTCCATGGCGGCTTGGGGAACACGGGCCGCCAACGGGCCATGTCAACAGCCATCCCCATCGGTTGCCCTCATGTGATCTTTTGAGACGGGAGATCAGATCTATCTATTGGTCGAGCTAGGCCCTCCCGAAAGCGTTATCATCGGGTACGCAGATGTAAGGAGGCAGAATTGAAGATTCTGTTAAGGCATTCGCCGAATACAGCATGGCAGAAGTTGGAACCGTTTGAATTCGGCGTACCCGACGGCGAGAAGAAGTTGGAAAAGTCTCTACAGAAATCTCCCGACCTTCTGACCACCGAAGGTGGCAAGCCAATCCTATTTTTCAAGGTACAAGTCACGGGTCGAATTTGAAGGGAGGATGTAATGCGCATTTCACGTTTCATATTCTGTCTCACGTTGTTCGGGTGCCTGACTTCGCAACTCTGGGCGGCGGATGTCACCGGGAAGTGGGCTGCCCACTCGGAGAACGGTCCGGCTTGGGTTTTCAACCTGAAATCTGACGGCGGCAAGGTGACCGGCACAATGCAAGGCAACGATGGCAAGGACCGTCCCATCAACGAAGGCAAGCTGGAAGGGACCGACATTTCCTTTTCGGTCGATTCTGAGTGGCAAGGCAACCCCATTACGCTGGTCTTTAAGGGGAAAGTCTCCGGTGACGAGATGCAGCTTCGCGTGGATACCAAGGACGGGAATTGGGGCACAGACCTCGTCGCCAAACGCTCCGCGAGCAAGTGACCAGCAGCCCGGCCTGGCTTCGTTTGATGCCAAGTCGTTGTCGAGGCTGGATGTCGCGGGACTGGTCAAGTTAGCGAAACATTAGAGGATTCCACCTTGGCCAAGATGGACTTGGAGGGATTCGGACCCTGCGTGCTCGTTGATTGCATGTAACTTCTTGATTCAACGAAACAGTATAAACGGCCAAAACCCCAGTTTCAGGTACATGGCGGGCACAGGGCCTGCCAGCGGGGAGCCGCTCCCCTTGACGGAGGGGGAGGGCACCGCTCTGGCGACCGAGGACTACATGCCCACGATCCCAGACGACGAGTGGCTGGCAAGCCGAGAACTGCGCAAGAGAAACGGTGTGGTGGAGCGGAAGGTGCAATGAGCGGTGTAGTTGCTGCGTGCGTGACCGGTGAGGAACGCTGAGGAAGGGTAGGGAGGGCTTATTGCACCCAAATCGAACCCAAGCCGAAAACTCGTTGGGCTACTATCCCAAAACCCCTGCGTACCCGGATCGAACCTGAGCATTTGAGATGTTGGGAGTGCTCCGGTACTGGACAGCGTGTGGGGCTGTGCTAGCTGTGTGATTTCAGGATCACCGTTCTTCATTTATGCACCGTCCCGCCACGCGGGTTCCCACATCTGCCGCGTCTCTTCCGGCGTGTAAGCCGGGCACGGGTTTTCCAGCCAGTAGTCTGCGGCGGCGGCCACCAGCTTGTCATAGTAAGATTTGGTGAGCGCATCGCTGTATTCTTCCAGGGGGCCGGGGCCCCCTCGGGAAATCCAGTTTGCCCTCAAGCTGTTGTTCTAGCCTGGATTTCTCAACACCGCTGCGGGTGCCCTGCGGCATTGCCGCAACCGCGACCAGTCGCTCGGTGTCCTCTGTGTTCAATCTTGAGAGGCCAGAGGGCACGGAGAAGTTGCGGGAACAGGGAGACGCTTCGCGGCATCTGCGCTACCTGCTCCCTTGACCCAATCCGGAGGAAGGTTATCATTCCCGATTCGACCAGGAGGTGGCGAGTGCTGCACATCCTATTCTCGCGATATGCCCTAAGAATCCTCGGATGTTTCGCTGTCACGTGGTTCGCAATGGTATTTCCTGCTTTCTCCCAGAATGCCCCTCCGGTCATGAAAACCGTGGTTCCCACGGAGATTGACTCTCCCCTGCCCAACCCCTACATGGGATGGGGAACCTGGGCGGGGCGCGTCCAGTTCGGCTACAACGAAAAGCATTTCACCGTCCAGGACGACACCACCGGCTTCGGCGATGACGCGCCACTCTTCAAATGGGTTCTGGTGGATTGGGACTGGGCAACTCTCGAGCCCGAAGAGGGCAAATTCAACTGGAAGGGCTTTGACTCCGTCCTCGGCTATTGGGCGGCTCGCGACAAGCAGTTCGTGGTGCGTTTCTGGGTGACGGATGATGCGGGTTGGAATGGACATCCCGGCTCGCCGGTGCTCCCCGATTGGATTTGGAAGAAGGGTGTGAAGTACAAGGAGTACGCGGGGAACGGTGGCGTTAAGCAAAAGGAACTCGTTTATGCCGATCCGTCCTATGAGGACATCTACCTTCCCGCGCTCAAGAAATTCCTGGCGGCCTTTGCGGCGAGATACGACAAGCCTGACACCCCGGTGATACTCCTCCAGGTGATGGGATACGGGCACTGGGCGGATTGGGCCTGCTGGTATTCACACTACAAATTCCCCAGCCGCTCCCTTAAGCATCAGTTGCTCTCGAAGATCATGATGGCCTACGTGGACACCTTCAAGTACATCCAACTCTTCGAATTCTCCGGCGGTGACTGGGATGGCGATTCGGACAAGACCCTGCAGGATCGCCTTTACTCGAAGGCGTTAGGCGTGGCCCTTGACCACGGTTTCGCCTTGATCTGGACAGGTTTCATTGACGGCCTGCGCGGTTGGGACCGCGACCTGATGGAGAAGTACTGGCGCGACCATCCCATCGTCGCGGAGGGCAACTGGAGTTACGACGATATGAAAGACCAGTTGATCCACGGATCCGTGGCGGAGAACCTGGATGTGGCTCTGGAGTGGCACTCCAACTGGGAGCATTTCTACATCGGCTCGGATGCTTATCCCCGGGCCATGCGTGAAGACCGCGCTTCCTGGGAGCGGGGACTTATGAGCGGCGGCCTGGGTTACCGCCTGGCGCCCACTTCTCTAAGCTGGCCGGAATCCGTCCCGGCAGGCAACTTGCTGCTCCTCCGGCAGACGTGGGTGAATCGCAACGTGGGCCGCCTCTACGTCAGGCAACCCATCAAAATCTACCTGACGGACTCGCAAGGGAAGGAAGTTTTCAGCGAAGACGACAATAGCGTGGATGAGACCACTTGGGTGCAGGGTGAGCCGCGCTCGTTCCTCAGTGTCTTCCACTTGAAGAAAGAGCTTGCCCCGGGGACCTACGACCTGAGGATCGCTCTGGTGGATGAAAAAGGGAAACCTCACATCCGTCTGCCGATTCAGGGAGAAGACAGCGAGAAACGATACAAGGTCGGAGAAATCCAGATTACTCCACCTGAAGGGAAGGCGCCGTGCGACAAGGCCTTCTGCCCGTAGTCCGGGCTCGAGTTCTTCCCCATCGGTAACCTCAAGGAAGAACGAGTGCATGGTGATTCGAGTTTCGCTTGATCGATCGAAGCGACGGAGGAGAAACCCATGATGGGAGTGGTTGGCACTCATAAGAAGCTACACACCCTTACCCTCTGCCTGCTCCTTTGCCTCGCGGGAGCACTGAGCGCGGGTGCTGCTGATTCCAATCAACACATCAAGACGGTGAACCCGACGGAGATTGACGGGCCCGTGAACAATCCGTACATGGGTTGGGGCTTGTGGGCCGGGCCGCGGTACTTCGATGGCCGCCGCTTCACGCTCGAATACAACACCACGGGTTTCGGCGACGACGCGCCCCTCTTCAGTTGGGTGCTGATTGACTGGATGTGGTCCGACCTTGAGCCCCAGGAGGGCCAGTACTACTGGAGGGACCTCGACACGGTAATTGACTATTGGGCGGCGCGCGGCAAACAGGTTGAGTTAAGGATTTGGATCACCGACGACCCCGGCTGGGCCGGCGCCCCTGGGAACGAAGTCTGTCCCGAATGGCTGTGGAAGGCGGGCGCGCGCTACCGCGAGTACAAGGGTGAAGGAAGTGTGTCCAAGCGAGAGCCCGACTACATGGACCCCACCTACCAGACGATCTATCTGCCCAAGGCGCGGAAATTCCTCATGGCGCTCGCCGAGCGCTACGACAAGCCGCAAGCCCCCGTCGTGCTTTGGGGATTGTTTGGGTACGGGCAGTGGGGCGAGTGGCATACCCTATGGTCCCACTACCCCTGGGCGAATGAAGACGTCAAGCATAAGATTCTTGCTCAGCTTGTGAACCTGTATGCGGATATTTACAAAGTGAAGAAGCTTTCCATTTCCTACTGTTTCGATACGGACCTGAAAGAAGTGACCAGCCTTGACGATTATCTTTACCGGCAGGGGCTGGACGTGGCGATCCCCAAGCACTACGCTCTGGCCCGTCACGCCTTCATCGACGGCTTCGACTACTTCGACAAACAGGTGATGGAAACCTACTGGGAACAGAACCCCATGTGGGCGGAGGGGAACTGGGCCTACACGGCCGTTAAAGACCAGGGCATACACGGCACCCTCGACGAAAATATCGATGTCATGTTCGATTGGCACTCCAACTGGGGACACTTCTACATGGACGCGGAGAGTTACAAACGCGCCATGCGGGAAGACCGCGCTTCGTTTGAGCGTGGCCTCGAAAGCGGAGGGCTGGGTTTTCGGCTCGTACCGACGCGGGTGAGTTGGCCGGCGGACCTGCCCGCCGGCAACCTTTTCCTGATGCGCGGAACCTGGGTGAACCGCAATGTGGGCCGCCTCTATCAGCGTCTGCCGCTAAAGGTTTACCTGACGGATTCGCGCGGGAACGAGAAATTCAGCGAAGTGGACAGCGGATTTGATGAAACCCGTTGGGTGCGCGGTGAAACCTATCCTGTCATCAGCATCTTCCATCTCCCCAAGGATTTGCCCCCGGGAGAATATGACGTCCGAATCGCCCTGGTGGACGAAACCGGGAAACCGCAAATCAATCTGGCGATCCAGGGGCTGGATGCCGAAAAGCGATATAGGCTGGGCACGGTTCGGATCCTTCAGTCGCGCCAGAAGTCCGGCTGCTACGTCGCGCATTGCCCGTAGTCCCGGGCAGGAGCCACACCGAACGGGTTCAGCGGAATTACGATACCAGCGATATGTTGCTCTGGTGGCCGTGCCGATCCGATGAACTTTACACGAGAGGGCAGCAGGTGTAGGGTTTTGCGCAGAGATTGAGTTGAAATCGGAAATTCCGATAACCCTTGGGTGTCCACGCTGAATTCGCATGTTCGGGGGGATCTATGAGAAAAACAAATGATCTTTCTAGAAGAGAGTTCCTGGGTTCGACAGCAGCCGCTTTGGCTTTGACTGGCGGATCAAATCTGCAGATGGCAGCCTCTGGCAACGCCGCGGGAACGATGCCCGCACCTCGCCCTTTACCGGCAACCATTCACGTTCTCTATCTTGCCAAGCCTATTCCCACATGGCCTCGCCCGGACTTCAAACCTCAAGACGACATCCAGCGCATTCGGCCGGGGCTGGAGGCTTTCGAGGCCAAACCTGAGCCTGCCGTGAAATTTACAGGTCACGAACTGCTCCGCGTGCCTGAGGACCTTTCCCGGGTTCAGGGAGCACTCAAGGGGTCTGCCGGTCTCCTAGTCTTCAACCTGACTTCCACCGTCATGAATCTGATCGAGCCTTTGAGTGAATCCGGACTGCCGTTGGTGATGTTCTCACAGCCTTACAGCGGGCACGATTGGTCGCAGTGGTCGGAACTTCTGGCCAAGGGCCGACCCGTAGAAGTCGTGGCCTCGAGCGATTTCGGTGACCTTGAGACACCCTTGCGTGTGCTAGTGGCTCGTCACTGCCTTCGCCAGAGTCGAGTCGTATGTATTAGCCCTGAGACTGAACACACGGCCACGACCAAGGCTCTGGAGGAGAAATTCGGGGCAGCCATTCAGTTTGTGCCTTATTCGCGCCTGCAAGGGCTTTATGAGTCGGCCGACCAGAAAACGGCACAGGGCGATGCGACGGCATTCATGCAGGCAGCCCTGAAGGTGGTGGAACCCAAGCACGCCGAGGTCACCAATGCCTTCCGTCTGTATTACGCCATCAAAAAGCTGCTGGAAGAAGAGCACGCCAATGCCATCACGATCGACTGCCTGGGCGGATTTCGCCGGGGCGATTTGCCTGCCTACCCTTGCGTTGCGTGGTCCAAGCTGAATGATCGTGGTCTGTATGGGGTTTGCGAGGGTGACCTTGAGAGCACTTTCACGCAGATGCTCTTTACCTATTATTCCGGGAAGGTCGGCTTTGTCAGCGATCCGGTAATCGACACGAAAACCAACACGATTATCCACGCGCATTGCGTATCGGCCACGCGGCTTGACGGCGTGAACAGTCCGCCCGCTCCCTACGTGGTTCGTTCCCATATGGAAGACAACAAGGGCGTCTCCATGCAGGTCAAGATGCGCATCGGTGAAACGGTGACCGTAACCAAGCTGGCTGATGCTGAAACCTTGCTCGTTTCAACAGGGCGCATCGTTGCTACACCCGATCTGCCCCGCGGCTGTCGGACCAAGGTGACCACGCAAGTGCGGGACGCCGCCAAAATGCTGATGAACTACTCTGGCAACCTACACCGGGTCCTGTTTTATGGCGACCATCTCCACGCCGCGCATCAGATGGGTCACCTGCTGGGGCTCAAGGTAATCGAAGAGGCATAGTCGGACGAACTCGACAAACCACATCGCTTAAGGGAGTCATGAATACTCCCGGTCCATCGCCCTGCAAGGGGCGAGCTACCTCTGCGGCGTCGGATTGTTACAAAGTCTCGGTCAGGTCATGAGTGGTATTGTTTTGAGTGAAGCGACGGAGCATAGCAGTGCCGGGTCGAGAACCATCTTCTCGTATCGCGCCTTGTTCTTGGCGAACCAGTTCCGGTTGTTGTGGAGCTTAAGCTGGCGCAAGAAATCGAACAGTTCTGGACAAAAGAAGGCGATGTCTGGCATCGTCAGTTTCCACGAATGACAAAACAGTTTAGACGGATTTTTCTGTCCCAGCAACCATGCCTCCCCCGTCATGTGGGCCATGCATATCTCTCGCCGAAATGCATATTGCACCTCGAGGTACACCGAATGTATCCTCGTGTCGCTCTCTAAGGAGGCAGCGAGATGAAAATGAGAGTCCATTTCACGATCCCCATGGCTCTGGTCTGCATCCTCTTGGTGCATGGGGCTCGGGCTCAGTCCAGCCGCGTTGGCCCTTCGGACATCTATCCTGACCCTGTGAGGACTCCGGGTGCTGCGAATCCGCAGGTTACCCAGGAGAACATCAAGGACAACATCTGCAACCGACAATGGAGCACGAAGCAAATCCGGCCTCCAGCCGAATACACGACCAAGCTGAAAATGAACCAGCTTCAGGAATATGGGGATACTGTCCATCAGGCAAGGGCGCAGCTCGTCAACCCGAGCACGGGAAAAGTCGATACTACCAAGTGCGTGGCGCATTCCGACAACCCGGCCTGCTACGAGGAAGACCACCTGATTTCCCTCGAAAACGGCGGCGACCCGAAGGACCCGAAGAATCTCTGGCCGGAGCCGTATAACACAAAGGTTGGCGGGGCAATCATGAGTGCTCACCAGAAGGATATAGTCGAGGGTTTCATCCACGACGAGATTTGCTACGACATTCCCACTTCCAAGAAGAACTCAAACGTACCGGCAACCGCGTCGGTCACGGTGTAGAGGGGGCAGGAGATTCTTGCTGGTGACTGGTATGCCTGCTATGAGTCGATAAAGAAGGGAGAGCCGTGCAAATAGGGCTGTCGCCACAGCATCATCCGGCTGCCTGCTTACAGGATACGTGTGGACTGGTTTCCTCTGCAGACGCCTACATGGTCCTCATCGCTGGGGGTCCAGTGGCGCGTTGAGGATGTAAACCATGAACGCCAACAGTGCCACGACGAAGATCGTTGCGAGCCCGCCAAGGATGTACAATACCGCCCTCATTCGCGACACCTGAATCCGGACCCGTTAGCAAGGCTGTTCAAGCGGGTTTGCTGGCCACTTTCTTCCAAATGAGCCTCGCAATCGCGGCAATCCCAATGACCAGCGAGGGAAGCCACACGAGGACAAGGAACCCGCCCAGAATCCTTAGCCAAACATGCCAGTGGCCTTTCATGCCCGCACACTCCGACTGCAGTTTGTGCGGGGGTGTTCACACAGTAATTCCCACTGCGCAACCCCTTTGGCATAGCCTTTCCGGTAAGATCCAAACTGTACGACTGCCCAGCCGGGGAGCCTATTGACAAGCACTCTATTTGGCGGAGTAAAGTCGGGACTGTGAGGAACGACTCACGCCAAAGCAACGCAAGATCCGTGAGTAACGTCAAAAGCGGCATTGCCAAGCAGCGTGAGGAGGTACGGGACGCCTGAAATGAGGCAAAACGAGACAATTCGAAAACGTGGCTTGTACACTTCTCCAGCGAAACAGGCCCGCGTCATCGGTGCGTATTTGGCGGGGAGATCGAGGTTGGCGATTTCCCGGGATGAGCATATGAGTCGTGGGACGGTGTACCGCATACTTTCTCAATCAGAAGTAGTGGACATTGTAGAGAACTATCGTGGCCAAGTCCGTGATCTCATACCTGCCTGTATTGGTCATTTACACCGTAAACTCCTGACTAAGAATGGGGAATTGACGAAGAAATCGGTGGACTGGAGGATGCTGGTGGACCTCTTGAGAGGAACTCAGATCCTTGTGAATCGTGAAGTCCAGGAGCAGGGACGGATAGCGGATCGCTACAAGGATTGGACGAAGGATGACCTTGAGCGTTATTGCAAGACGGGCGAGCGACCAACGATTACAGTTAGAGCAACTCGCGAGGCACCATCGGCATGGGCCGGTAACCAGCATTTGACAAAACCCATATTTGGCAGGTTACGTTGAACGGTATGGAACTAGAGAGACCCGAGCCCACGAAATCAAGAACCACGCCGCCGCAGCATCACATGACTGGCAGGCGAAGGCTCTTTGTCTTGGAATATCTCAATGATCTCAACGCCACTCACGCTGCGATTCGGGCAGGATATTCCCCCAGAACCGCAGAGGCGGCGGGTAGTCGCCTGTTGAGGAATGTTAAGGTTGCAGCGGAAATCCAGGAGGCAATGGACCGGCGCTGTGAAAAGCTGGAACTGAAAGCAGAGGACGTACTTCGGGGCATCGCCAACCTGGCTTTTTTCGATGTGCGCCGGTTTTTCGACGAGAAGGGCAGGATGAAGGACATCCCTGAGTTGGATGAGGAAACGGCTGAGGCTATAAGCGCTTTTGACTTCGTGAACCTGTACGAAGGTGAAGGGAAGCAGAAGCACTGCTTTGGGCAGCTCCGCAAGATTCGATTGGCCGATAGGCTTAAGGCATTGGAGTTGCTGGGTCGTCACCAGAAGCTATTCACGGACAAGGTGGAGCATGGGCTTGACGAAGAAATCATGAGGCTCTTCGCTAACAAGATCGACCTTACTAACGCTACTGATGAGCAGCTTCAAGAGCTTACTGCCCTCTTTACGGCAGTTGATAACGGACAATGCAAAGACTGAATGGTGCCAGCGAACCCTCCTGACAACCGGGTAACGCTGCCACAGTGTACCCATGTCTCAGTGGCCCATGGAAGGCTCGACGAGGACAGCGCAAACTGCTTTTCCGGTGTACCGGAAAAGGCCAAAGTAAGAATATTACCAAGGCTAATAATTTCTCTTGGGCTTACCGAGGGGCCGGAAGGAGATCCAGATTGCTGTGGGCCGAATCTGGAAGCACCGAGCATTGAAAACGCATGAAGAATCGACAACGTCGTGCATCAAGGTTTCCGTGGGGTACAGTGGATGACTTGATCCGCTGCTTATGCAGCAAGGCACTGGAGACCCGTCCGGCAACTTCTGGTATAGTCGTCGCCATCATGAATGCAAAAGCTCTGACGTTTTCGCTCTTAATCGCCGCCCATCTGTGTCCGCTCGTGGCTGCCGACGCGCCGCTTCATTGGATTCCGCTCCCCAGTTCGCAAGTTCAAATGGACGGGCTGCCTTGGTACGGCGAAAACGGCGGCGAACTCTTTCGCCTGCCAGCTAAACTGAAAGACACCTATCGCCAGCCGGTCTGGGAACTCGCGCAATCCCCAAGCGGAGGCCGCATTCGTTTCCGCACAAACACTTCCATTCTGGCCATCCGGCTCGAGTATCCGGAGCCGCCCAGTATGAAAAATATGCACGCTTTCGGGCAAACGGGAGTGGATCTGTATGCGGACGGCGTGCATCGCGGAACAGCAACCGCCGACCAAGATGCCAAGGCAGGCAAGACAAGCGAATATACCTATTTCAAAGACCAGCCACGCATCGACCGCGAGATCACCCTTTACTTGCCGCTTTACATGTCCGTGAAGGTTTTGGGAATCGGGCTGGATGCGGAAGCTCACGTTCAACCGGCCAAGCCTTTCGCGGTCAGCGAACCAGTCGTCTTTTATGGCACGTCAATCACTCAGGGTGGCTGCGCTAGCCGGTCCGGCATGAGCTATCAGGCAATTCTTGGCCGGATGCTCAACCTGGACTTTGTCAATCTCGGGTTCTCGGGGAATGGCATGGGTGAGCCCGAGCTGGGGCGCGCCGTGGCGAGCATCAATGCCTCATGTTTTGTGCTGGATTTTGCGCAGAACAACCCCACCGTCGATTCGCTTACCCATGTGTACGCACCATTTTTGGAAGTCATCCGAAACGCTCACCCAGAAACTCCGGTTCTGCTTATCACGCCGATCTATGCCGCTCACGAATCATGGTCCCGAGATGCGCGGCTTGAGGGTATGCGTGAATTGATCCGTCAGGTTGCGGCCAAACGGATCGCTGCAGGCGACCGTCACCTCGAAATCATCGAAGGGACGGACTTGCTTGGGCCGTCGCGGGGTGATGGCTTGGTGGACGGCACACATCCAAACGACCTCGGTTTCCAGTGGATGGCCGAGGGTCTGGCTGGGCGCATCGCGAAGGTGCTCGGCCTCAGGGCCGAGCGCTGATCCGGCTGATCTTGACCAGTTTCTTCTATCCTAAAGGAAACCCGTCCCTCGCCAAGACCTTAATCATCCACGATTTTGCAACATCTCGAAAGTTTCGGTGCTGGTGTCATTTGGGATGGAATCCCCTTCAAAACTCCGGACCTTCCCGCTTAGATGGAGCCTAGAGAATGAGTTCCCAGCCTCACATGATCTTACTTCGCAAAAATGGCTCACCCCTAATTGAGTACGAAGCCGATTGCCGATCCGCCCCAGCCAGGACACGGACAGCATGGCCGTAAGGGACCCCCGATAAAAAGAAAGGCGAAGCCTTTTTGAGTTTTCCGGTGTACCGGAAAATGACAGACCCGATTCGTGGTGTAATAGCTGGTTCTCCGGAAGATTCCAGAAAGGAAGGTTTGCCAAATAGGGGGTAGTGGCGCAGTTTGAATTTGCCGAGAGGTTACAGTCCTTTGAACAACTGTGAGAGCGTAATTTCAAATCCCATCGCCAAGATCTCAACCGACCTCAGGCACGGTTCCTTCCTCCCACGCTCCAGATCAGATATGAACGGCCTCCCGAGCCCCGTATGGACTGCTAAATAGGTTTGAGACCATCCTCGCGCCAAGCGTAGTTTCCTGATCCTGCTGCCAAACCGCGTGCAAATGTCGTTTGCCATTTGCGCATCGTGGCTGTATCCTTTCGACTACGTATCGCCTATAGACTACAAACCACCACAGCCTCGTGAGGTCGCAATGAGCTTCCTCAGAACGCTGACTTTCCTCATACTGGCGACGGGGTTGATCTTTGCCCTGTCTGCCTGGGCGCAACAGAAGCCCTTGACCCAAGACCAAGTGCAGAGCCTCGTGCGCAGCGGGCTCGGAGATGAATCTGGCGCAAAGCTGATCGAGCATCGCGGGATTGATTTCGCCCCGGCGGAGGACTTTATGCAAAGCCTCAAGACTGCAGGCGCGAGCGAAGCATTTCTTAAGGCGCTGCGTACGGCCAAGCCGGCCGAGCCCGCGAGCGCGAAGAAGCCGCTCCATCAAGTTCAAATCCTCGCCCTGCTGGCCGGCGAGGTGCTCAGTCACCGCGTGGCGATGCTGGTGGAGGAGCGCGGCATCAACTTCGAGCCCCAGGATGATTATCTCCAGGAAGTGCGTCTGGGCGGTGGTGACGACGAATTAATCGGCGCGCTGAAGAGCGCCAAGGTGATGAAGCCCGTGACCGTTGATCCGGCGGCGGAGGCCCGACAGGCCGAACTGCGGCAACACGTGGCACGCGGAGCGGAATTCCTTCAGAAAGGCCGGTTCGCGGAGGGCGAGGCGGAGTACCGCGCGGCAGTCCGTCTGGATTCTCAGAACGCCGATCTGCATGTTGGCCTCTCCCGTGCTCTGAACCGTCAACGGAAGACAGACGAAGCGCTGGCAGAAGCGCGCGAGGCCCTGCGCCTTAATCCCGAAGGTGACCTGGGGCATTACAGTCTCGGGAATGCGCTTGGGGAGAAGGGCGACTGGGATGGCGCGATCACAGAAGAACGCGAGGCGCTACGCCTAAATCCCAATAATGACGGGGCACACAACAACCTCGGCCTCGTGCTCGGAAAGAAGGGCGACTGGGATGGTGCCATCACTGAGGCACGTGAAGCGCTGCGCTTGAACCCTAATAATGACTTGGCGCACGGCAACCTCGGCCTCGCGCTCGGAAAGAAGGCCGACTGGGTTGGAGCGATCACGGAGTTTCGCGAAGCAGTACGTTTGCAGCCCAATAATGACATGGCGCATCTCAACCTCGGTGTCGCGTTCGCACAGAAGCACGACTGGGACGGAGCGATCGCGGAATTCCGCGAGGCGTTGCGCTTGAACCCAAGTAGCGACGTAGTGCACTTCGCCCTCGGCCTCGTACTGGAGCAGAAACGCGATTGGGACGGAGTGATCGCGGAATTCCGCGAGGCGCTGCGCCAAAACCCCAATAATGACGCGGCGCACAACAACCTCGGTGTCGTACTGGAGCAGAAACGCGACCGGCGAGGTGCTCTGGAGGAATACCGTGCGGCTTACATGCTTGACCCCAAGAATGCCACCTATAAACAGAATTACGAGCGCCTGCTGGAGCCGTCGTCGCAGCTTGGGGAAACGACGTCCACGGATATTTCTGGCGGGCAGCGCGAGGCTACAGAATTGGCGAATCCTTCCTCCCTGGTTACCGTTCGGGCGGGCGAACGCTTGCCAGATGAGGAGCTTTCTAAAATCGCCGCCCACAACCGCGCCCTGTGCGATCAGACCATCACTGTTGCAGGCCTGACGCCAAATGGTCTCGCGCTCTATGTACCTCCTCTCGGCCAGAAGTTTATGGCGAAAAACTCCCAGAATTATCCGCGCATGTGCTTGCTAGAAGATGCGGCCAATGTGGTACCCGGCGTTCCGCGCTACCTGCTCGCTTATGCGTATTCCGAAAACGCCTTTGCCGGTTTCCAGCCAGTCACACGGGTCAACACCACCACTACGCCTGTTTCCGGCTCAGGAACCGTGAAAAACGCTTACAGTGATGCGTGGAACTTCACCTACTATGGAACCCTGGAAACGACGGAAATGGACACAATCGAAGCGCCCTACGTGATCCAGTCGCACAGCCTTTACCTGAACGCGTATGACGAGAACGGACACGTTGTGTCGCGCCATTCCTTCACCGTGTCGAGCCAAGTCGGAGGAAATGGAGCTAGCGCCGTTGTGTACAACGGTGCCCAGCTTATCGCCCTGTTGTGGAACAATCCCTCGCATCTCATCAAGAGTGTTCTAAAGGATGTGCAGAAGGATTCAAAGAAATACAGCAAGAATTGATCCACATGCGGCCCCCTCGACGGGTTTCCCCCTCTAAAGCCATTGGCCCGCACTCACCTTTTTCCAACTCTACGTTATTATGAACCCTTGCTATTTGATCCACACTTTGCGAAATGCATCCTCCGTACGGAGAGAGCGGGCGGGCGCAGACCCCTGTTCTTTGGGGTCTGCGATTTCCCGAGGGTATTTTGGGGAGCTGACGGCTCACCTCGGTCGGTTTGTAGAATTGCCTGCTGCCGGAGAATGGACCTTCATCCACGGAGGAGTGGACCGGATTGGCCTCGGGCTACCCACTTTCTTCGCTTTTTTCGCTTATTTCGCACCACCACCGCGTTTGCGAGGCCGAGAAATCGGGGGCACGATAGTGATCCACCTGACGCGGCGGCTGTTTGGAGCCATGCAGGGCAGGATCGCGGCGCAGCCATCCCCACCAGGGTAGGCGAACCGCAGAGCGGATCAGATTTCGGTGGCGGCGGGGAAGGGGAAGGGAAAGTGTCTGAGATGTGGGTCACAACAGCAGCAGTTTCGGGCTCTGAAAGTCTGGGGAGCTGTAGGGGTGGCCTCGCGCCGGCTGCTGGAAGCACCCCGGCACCGAAAAGTAGGAAGGAGCGTTGTATGCGGAGGCGCTCAGCTGCATATTCCCGGTCAACCGGAAAATCAAAACGGAAAGTCCGGCCGATACTTTTGCCCCGTGCTCCAGGGGTAAGGGCCACTACAAGATGAAGTGTCCAATCATCCATACTTCGCCCTAGAGGGAGTTTCCCCATGAACAGAAAGCGCTTCCTGAGCTTCGTTGCCAAGATCACGGCTGCGCAAGTGACCACTTATTTCCTGGCAGGGGCGGTGTTTTACCCGCTGCTCACCAAGCCATACTACGTGGGACCAAATCCCATTTTTGCGGTCTTCATGCGCACGGAAGCAGATCAGGGAATGTGGGCCCACGTAGTGAATTGGTTTCTGCCGGCAGAAATCTTGCGGGGTATCCTCATCGCCGCAGTTCTCTATCCGCTGTACGACATCCTGAAGGCGTGGCCGTTCCTGAAACGGTTCCTCTATGTTGCCAGTCTCTACCTGGTCCTGGGTTTCTGGGCGGCGACAGTTGCCACTCCCGGAACGCTGGAGGGCATGGTCTATATGCGGCCCTTTATCACGCCGAGTGTGCATCTCCGTGTGCAACCGGAAATCATCCTGCAGGGGCTAGGCTTGGCGCTATTCATCGCGGGAGCTATGATGGAACGACCTAAGAGAATGTCATTGCAAGGGGTCTCGTGATTCGATGCCCATGGCCCGCCGCATGAGACGAACTGCTGGGGCATCAATCTCATGCGCGGCTGCCATCGCCAGAAGCAATGCGAGATCCTACGGCTTGATAAGGTCCCTCTCGTAGCGAATGCGCATCCACTCCAGGTCGACCCTGGGATCGGCTGTCTCTGCACTTTGGAGGGCTTCAGCTTTGTCAGCGGCTGTCCCTTGCCAGACAACCCACTCGTGGGCTCCCGGCCGGTCTTGAGCAGCCGGGCCTGAAACGGCCTCGATATCGCTGTTGACCAGCGCAATGACATTCCAGTAGGCTGGGGAAAAGGCTATTGACAACGAAAAGCTTGCTGGAACTGTCCCGAGCTTCTTGATCGGAAGGCGACCACCCGAGATCGTGCACCGGCCCAAAACCACCACCGATATGGTGGGTATTGTTCACCGGCTCCTGCCCCCTCGCCTTGATGTTTCAAGCACTTACGCCCGATTAGAATTGGCACATCAATTGCCCTTACAAGCTTTGTTTGCCCCTCTAAGCAAGGGCGGCACGAGTTTATGGGGGCAGGAGGTCGAAATGAAAAAGCTAATGATGGTGATGGTCATCGGGTTAGCGCTGGCCACACCTGGCTTTGCCCAAGGACGGGGAGGTTCCCGTCCCGGCGGCGGACACTCCTTTGGAGGTTCGAGCGGACATAGCTACAGCGGACGAGGATTTGGTGGCCAATTCTCCGGACAAACCTCTCGAGGAAGGTTTGAAGGAGGATTCTCAGGATACCGTAGTGGCTACGGCCGGTCGAGTTTTGGTTTTGGCTTCTCCTATGCCCCAAGTCCCTATGGGTCTGGCTATTACGAGTACCCATACCCCGATCCCTACTATTACCCTTACGCTAGCTACGGGCCGCCGTACTACCCGGGTCCGGTGGTGGGCGTGGGTGTCTTTGGGGGAGGTTTAGGGCGAGGCCGCTCGTTTGTCGGTCGCGGCGGTGATTGGCATCGTTTCGGCAGGCGGTAAGATCGCGCCATGAGGTTAAGGCCTGGATCGTTTGCGCGAGCCCCAAAAGCCCACGGTGCGAAAACAACCTGCCGTGGGCTTTTTCCAATATGTAGTGTTCCGAGAAGCACCTTCCGGCTCCTGACTAGAAACTCCAGGGTGTTCCCAGCCTTCAGCTTGGCCAGATCAATCGAAAATGGTAGGTGATATTCGTCACCTCTGGCTGCAACAACTCCAGCGCGGGACCGACTGCTATTCCTGGGTCGCCGTACACCGGTCCAGAATATGGGCGGCCAGGGCATGTGACAGCGCCACAAAATCGAAGCTTGCCGACCACGGGGTGGTGAAGGGGAGTCGTCAGTGGGTCAACGCCATTCACTCCGCACAGTGTGCAAGAGAAACGTTGTCGGACGCGGTGGG
This sequence comes from uncultured Acidobacteriota bacterium, assembly GCA_963722555.1. Lineage (GTDB taxonomy): Bacteria > Acidobacteriota > Terriglobia > UBA7540 > UBA7540 > Bog-366. The sequence continues at coordinate 625,557 of CAVRNQ010000007.1, read as the reverse complement.
CATCGCCACGCATCGCCTGACGGCATATTCGCGTCGTCTGACGCCAGTACGGTCCAAGGACGGCCGCATAACCACCATAATTTCCAACCAACGCCTCTGACTCCGGTGTCTAATAAGCTGTGAGGGTCGGAGAGGTGAAACCCTTTGCGCGTTTCGTCCTAATGATTATGGTTGCCCAGGCTGCACAACCGAGTTGGGCTGGCCAAATCCGAGGCGAGCTTTATCACGAATAGCAAACTAATCTAATAGGCGAGCCAATCTCCGTCGTCCTGGGCCTGCGCCACCCGCGAGAAACTCAGTCTTAGGGGGAGTCTTACATGCGCGACATCATATTCTTGCTCCTAGGGGTCGTCATTCTCAGTTATGCAGCTTTGGACGCGCGTGCTGTCCCTACCGACGGAGTTGCGCCCGCGAAAGCCGGAAGCACGGCAAAGCGCACGGTGCGGGTGGCGGTGTGCCAGATCCTGGCCATTGATGGCGATCGCGAAGGAAACTTCCGGCGCATCGAGTACGCGCTGGAGGCGGCGCAAGCCGGCCACGCGGATATCGCGGCGTTTCCGGAATCGGTCATCCTGGGTTGGGAGAATCCAGACGCGCATCACATGGCAACCACCATACCCGGCGAGGACAGCGACCGCATCGCGGCTCTGGCGCGAAAGTACAGCCTGATGATCGCAATGGGACTGGATGAGAAAGACGGTGAACACCTCTACGACTCTGCCATCCTGGTGGACAAAGCCGGGAAACTCCTGTGGAAGCATCGCAAGCTGAACGTGCTGCCGGAGTTGATGGACCCGCCCTACTCGGTCGGCAAGCCGGAAGATATCGGCGCGGTCGATACCGAGTACGGCCGCATCGGCGTGGTGATTTGCGCGGACACGTTCGTGGATGCCTACGCCGAGCGCATCCGGGAGTTCAAACCGGACCTGATGCTCGTTCCCTACGGCTGGGCCGCTGAGGTGGAGAAGTGGCCCGAGCACGAAAAGGATATGGAGCGCCTCGTGGTCTCTCGCGCCAAGATGTGGAAGTGCCCGGTAGTGGGCACGGACCTGGTGGGCGTGATGATGCACGGCCCGTGGAAAGGGCAGACCTACGGCGGCGGCAGTGTGGTCGCAGACGGCTCCGGAAAGGTGCTGGCACTCCTGCGAGACCGCGACGTGGACCTGCGCGTGGTCGAATTACCTGTGACGCGGCAGAATAGGTAATCCATCTCCGGTTTCCCGAGCCGGGGGGCGGGTGTTCATTCTGGGCGACATCAACAAATGCAAGCGTAGCGCGGACCTCTTCCTAAAGGTCCGCGGCACCTTACTTACGGTTGCGACGCGGTGAATCGCTTGACTTCCGCCGTGGCCACGGGCGCGATCTCCTACGACCTAGCCTTCGACCCGCATGGGGGGGAGCGGTTACTCACTCACCCCCGCCACACAACCGGACGTAGGGAGCTGGGAGCGCATCCATAAGGTTGGCGGTTCCGTCACTGGAAAACTGGCCGTCGGTCCTGGTTAGGGGTTCGCCTTTTAGTCGGTGGCCAGGTTCCACCACACATTTATTCGATCCGTCGGCTGGCCGCGGATCCCGCCCGAGTCGGCGTCGTCGCACCAACCTGCCCGCTCGTTTATCGTTCACCGCCAAAGGCGGGGACGAATAGACATCAATAGGAATCCTCTCGTTCAATGTAGTCGGCGGAGAGGTTCTGAATTTTGAAATCCCGTTGAACTATGCTCGGGGCTGAGAATCTCTCGCCGTATGGCAGCAGTTCCTCATAAGCCGGCAGGGAACCCTGTTGATTTGGTGGAGACCGGTACTCCCCCGGCGATAAGGGCCACAGCTCAATTCTTGGGCTCACCCTCAGCAACATCGATAAGACCACCCAAGGTAGATTAACCTTGGGGGCACGGATTTTGGGGTCGCGAATGAGGGCGGTCATGTTCATCCGTGGCGGGTTAGCAGAAATCTTCGTTATCGTATTGAGGGCGTTCATAGTCTATATCTTCAAAACGCCACTGGATCGCAATCGATGAGGACCGTGTAGGAGTCTTTGGAGGAAACCAAATGAGTCGCCAAACCCCTTGGATTGCCGCAGTCAGTATAGGTCTCCCGGTCTTGGGGCGGGGGTTTCCGGGTCAGGGCCGACCCAACCTTTGGGGGCTCTCCACCAGTGAATGGCGCGGGGCAGGCCAGAAGCCATTCCGCGTCATGAGCGCCGGTCTGGCTATTCTGGTAGTTGCGATGTTCCTGGTGGGATCAGAAATCAAATAGTGGAGTGTCCGTTGGATGCCGGGCTTTCTCGTGGTAGCCTTGCCGCGTCGTCTCATTTCCATAAGTCCCTGTCCACGCAGGGTCGTATCGACGCGTGAGTCATTACGCTTTCATTCCGGAGGTTCTCCATGTGTATGCGGAGATTCGTCAAAAACATTCTCGTGCTCTTGCTCCTGCCCGCCGGGGTTCTCGCGCAGGAGAAGGTGATACCCGCAATTAACGAGGTTGAACCCTGGCAGCAAGTCGGCCAGCAGCCATACGAATTCACTTGGACACAGCGCGAGCAAGACCCTCACACGCTGGTGGACTTCGAAGACATGCAGGGCTGGACCCTCGAGCTCTACGAAGGCGCCCAGGGAGAATTGCGCCGCAGCCGTGAGCAACAAATGTGGGGCGAGTACGTGGCCAAGATTGTTTACTCCGGAGTAAGTCCCGAAAGCCGTGTGATCGCGCGGCCGCCGCAGCCCATTTCTATTCCTGGCCGGTTTGATTCGATCGATTTGTGGGGCTACGGGAATCGCTGGGAGTGGGTGCCCGATCCCACCACACCACCTGCGGATGTCGCGGTTCTGATCCGGGACGCGCGCGGGAAGGAATTCCGGGTTCAACTCACCGACATCCGCTGGAAGCAGTGGTGGCTGATACACCGCCGCATCCCCCGCGAGATCCTGGACCAGATTACGTTGCCTGCTAGTTTCACTGGAATCGAACTGGGCAAGGCAACGAACCAGCAGCCGCGCTACTTCTTCTGTGACTCCCTCGCGCTCTACACAGAGGAACTAAAGCCGCTCAAGTTCAAACCACAACCGAAACGCAATTTGAGGCCGTATCGCGACGAAATCGCGGGAACAAACACGGGCCCTGAAACCTTGCCTTTCCCGACCCGCGAGGAGACCATCCTGCCGACGAATTTCGAGAAGAATTTCAAGGTTACCGTGCGGGAAATCGGGCCTCGCTGCTTCGAACTGCGTTACGTGGGGCCGGACTCGACGGTTGTTTATGAATATCACCCTGAAAAGGGTGGTTTGGGTGAGCTGACGGCGCGCGTGAACGGCGGTTCGGCGCTTAAACCCCTCGAAGGCGGAGGGGTCCGGTTTGTGGGCACGCCCACGGGGGGGGCAGCGCAGGGTGAACTAATCGACGCCGGCTTGGCGAACGACGCTGTGCAGGCCAAGTTTCGTATGGGATCGCAACTGGTGGAATACCGGCTGCAACTGTGGCAGAAGTCACTGGTGCTGGACGTTTGGTGTGAGGGCGGCGAAGCCACCGAATTCAGCTTCGGGCGTGTCTCCGGCATCAGCCACCCCCAGCTCATCACCGTGCCCTACATCACTTACGGGGACGACAACCCTCGCGTCCTGATGTCGGGCGAGGCGGCCAATCTCTCCTTCACTTCCATCTGGTTCGATTGGTATCGCTCGAACGCCTCTGAACCGTATTTCACCGCCGAGCCGAAAGTTTCCAGTGATTGTGCCGAGATCAATGGCGGGATGCGCTATTTGCCGAAGACTGACGGCTTGAGGAACAATCTCTACGAAAGGATCTTCATCACCAATTCCCCGAATTACGAGGAAACACTTCCCTCTATTCCGAATCCCCCCTCACTGCGGCAGGCGGAGGGCAAACAGGTTCTCTGGACCGTGACGGAACCGGAGTCATTCCAGAAGGATCACGAGCGTTGCCTGCGCATCCGCTCGTACGGTCTCGACCGGGTCATGCAGCACAGCCACGAGGTCACTTGGCGGGACGAAGGTGACAGTAACACGCTCAAGCTGAATGCCGCCCCGCAGAAGGGCGGGGACGCCATGCTTAAATGGTACATCCGAGCCCAGAACGATTTGGGATGGCTACAAGGCGTTTACACCAACTATTGCGATTTCAATACCGTGAACAAAAACTGGGATCCCGACGATGTGCAGCGCACGCCAGAAGGTGATTGGCGGCGTGCCTGGGCGCGCAATTACGCGCTGAAGCCCGCCAAGGCCGTGGAGTTCGATGACTTCTATGCGCAACGCATCAAGGAGAAGTTTGGCGTGAAGATGTCTTACACCGATGTGCACACGGCGATTCAGCCCTGGTCCTATTGCGACTTTGACGCACGTGTCCCCGGTGCGGGAACCTTCGCTGCAACCTTCTATGCTTACGGGCAACTGATGCGCAACGACCAGCAGGTCTATGGCCCGACGCAATCAGAAGGCACCTACCAGTGGCTGTACGCTGGATTGACCTCGGGAAGCTACGGCTGGGTATATACGAAGGGCAATCTGCTCACCGAACCGCCCAATGTGTCTTTCAAGCTCAGGAAAATCGGTCCCCTCGAGTGTGACTACGGCGTAGGCGACACGGGCTACTACCTGGGACAACTAGACAAGGACTGGGCCACGTCACCGAAGAAACGCGCCTACCTTGACCTCTTCCTGGCCACGACCATTGCTTACGGGAACATGGGCTGGCTAACCACGGAATTCGCCCCCTCGGGGCTTTTTAATATTGAAGCCACGGCGCGGTCTTACTACCTCATGCAGCAGTTACAGCAGCAATACGCTTTCAGTGAGCCCAGAATCATCGAGTACGCGGACCGCAGTGGGAAGTTCCTTACGCCCAGTCAGGCGCTCGCCACTGGGGTGCTTGCTGAAGCCCACCTGCACGTCGTGTACGAGAACGGAACCGAGGTCTATGTCAACCGCGCCTCCATGGGGACGTGGAGCGTGAGAGATCCGTCCGGGACGATTTTCGAGTTGCCAGTATCCGGCTGGCTGGCATTCAACGTCAGAAACCACTTCTTTGAAATCTCTTCCGATATCGGTGGACGCCGGGTTGACTATGTGAGGTCGCCCGAGTTCGAATTCCTCGACGGGCGCGGTCAGTGGACAGAGCACGGCGACGTGGGAGCCACGGGAAGCGTGGCCATGCGCCATCGGGACGCCAGCTTGTTGGAATTGATCGACATTTACGGCAATGACCGCATCGCCTTCCGGGCCGGGGCAGGAACGACTTTGATGGCGTTTGACCCCGAAGGCAAGAGCTTGGGCAAAGTCGAGTTCACATCTCCGCGGGAGGGCTGGCTTCAGTTCAAGCCGGTACCCGGCGGCCGGCGCTACGTATCCGCACCCGCGCCGTAGGGACCCTGCCTCTCGCCAAAATTGCATCGCGCGCCGTCTCAGAAACCCAGGAGTGAGCTTCTAGCACCGTCAAGAGCCTGTCAGTATAGGGCACGACCATTGCGGATCGGACCTATTGCGGATAACGGGTGAAGCGACGAATACACTCGAATCTCCGTCTGGCTCCTCGCGCGAGTCCTCTCGTCCGAATGTTCAGGGTGTATCAAAGGTTCGGAATACCGGGGTTCCTAAAGTATTGAGAAACCAATCTCACAGTGGGCAGGCTTCAGCCGTATCAAAGGATTCCTTTGGCACGGTCAAAACAGGTGTTCAGCCGCCATGAAGAATCAAACGGATGCAGGCGCGCCCTGCGCAACCCTTTGATACACCCGAAACATTGGATGTCGGAACCTGCTAAGGTCATCAGCTGCGCTGTGAATGGCAAGAAGAGGATTTCTCCAGGGCACGCCGATTCACAGTGGTGATCGCGGGGGACTGGTCCCGCGCAAAACCACTTTCTTTTCTCCCCAAACCGTCGTAATTTCTCGTTGCACTGTTCTGTTCCTCCGCCGATTGTGTCTAACCAACTTCAATCTAACGGATTAGAACGGATCAGTGCTCCTCAATTTGCGAATTCGGGTTGAGTGGACGATTCGAGCGCGCACCAGACAGTCGTCGTCATTCCCGCGCAAGCGGGAATCTGGACCCCCGCTTACGCGGGGGTGACAGCCAAACGGCTTCTGTCGCACGCACTCGTGGAGACGGGCATGATGACGCAACTTCGCCGATTTTCGATGGCCGCCCTGTTTTGCCAGGCTTTCGCGCTGGCACCGCTGGCCGCCCAGGACTGGACTCACTGGGTCCGGATTGGTGGCTACGGATTGAGCCTCGACCACGTGGATGAAATCGTCGAGAGCGCTACCGAAAGTCGCGTCTTCGGCATTGAGACGGACAATGACATCCCCGGCCGCTACGAAAGCCTTCTTGATCCAACGGAGAAACTGCAGGCGATTAGGGCGGTTGCCGGCAAAGCCCACGCCGCCGGGAACTACGCGTTCGTTTACATTGCCGGCCTGGAGTGCATCACCGCCCACGCGGAGCAAAGTCCCCACTCCTTCTTCAAAGATCATCCGAACTGGGTGCAGCGCAAAATCACCGGCGAGCCGGCGGTGTTCGGCGGCGGCACTGCTTTCTGGATCGCTCCAGGCGACGAGGACGTTTGGATCAGTCCCTTTGCGCCCGAATGGCGCCAGGTGTACATGGAGCGCGTGCGGCAGATCGCGGCCACGGGAATCGACGGCATTTACGTCGATATACCTTACTGGATGACGCATTTCGAGGGCTGGGAGAAGAGCTGGGCGAGCTTCGATGACTATACGGTCGCTGCTTTCAAGAAGCAGTCCGGCCTGGATGCCAGGCACGACATCCGCATCGGAGACTATGATGATCCCGGGTTCATCCAGTGGATCGACTTCCGCATCGCAGCCATCACTGACTTGATGAGGGAGATTGACCGCAACGTTAAATCCGTAAACCCCAAGTGCAAGACGATCGCCGAGATCTACCCCGGCATTGAAGAGAGCGCTCCCAGGGTCGGCGCCGATGTCTACGAGCTGTATCCGGTGGTGGACGTGGTCGCCCACGAATACGAGTACGGAGAGGGCAATCACATGGCCGCCTCAAGAACTCCGCTCGATTGGTTCGGCTATATGATCGGCATGTACTCCTTCCGGTCCTTCGCCGGAGACAAAGCTTCCTGGATGCTGAACTATTCCTGGGATGGCGAAAAGCGCGTTCGCCCGAGCGACGCGATGAAGAACCTGTTCCTGTCGGAAGTCATGGCAGGAGCCAACGTCTGGGACGCGAAGGGTCACGGCATGTCGGGCTCGAACGACTGGGGAACGCGGAAAGAGGTCTTCCACTGGATCTCCGAGCACGAAAAAACCTTCTATTCCCCCTGGCAGCCGATCGATCCGATCGGGGTATATTTCTCGCCGGGCACCCGGAACTACTTTCCGGACGAGTTCATCCGTTCCTATCGCGGCGCCATGTGCTTGCTCCTGCAGTCGCACCGGGAATTCCAAGTGGTGACGCCTCGTGACCTCGCCAGCTTTTCGGGTCGCCTGCTGATCCTTCCTGACGCAAAGTGCCTCAGCGCGGGCGAACTTGCCGCCCTTCGCGCGTTCGTCCGGTCGGGAAGGGCCCTCATGGTTACGGGCGAAACCGCGAAGTTTGACGATCACCGCAAGAAGCAGCTGGAAAACCCGCTTCACAAACTGCTCGGAATCACCGATTCGAGCCGAAGGCAAGATGGTTCGCCGAAATTCATTTACGAGCCCCAGTGTCCGGGCCGAAACTATTACGGCGCCATCGAAAAGGAGTTCAATGAATACGCCGTGCGCGGGGACTACCACAGCACAACCTTTAACCGGCTCCGGCAAGAGTTCGTCAAGGAAATCTCCGCGCTTTCAACCTCCCGACCGACAATCGAAATCGACGCCTCGGTGTTCGTTTCCACCGAAATTGCGCGCGTGGGGGGCAAGCCCCACGTCTTCATCGCGAATTTCAAGGGGTTGAAGCTGCAGGAAATCGCCGAGCAAAAGCCCGAAAAGGGCGTTGGGGTCACTTTCGTGGCCGATCCTCGCAGCAAAGTCTACATGCTTCCTTTCTTGGGACAGATGCAGCGGCTCAAGTGCCGCCCGGAAGCCGCCAAGGTCGCCTGCGTCATCCCGGAAATCAACAAAGGGATGGTAGTCTGGCTGGAGCGGGCGCGCTGATTCTTCAGGCCCGGATCAGGAAAGGTGTGTTAATGGGATACTCTGCTTTTTGATTATCGGCTCCAACCGGGAGCCTCGTCGAGACCAGCAACGCCCTCAATCTGACTCTTTCGCTCCACGCCAACGATCGAGCGACTGTTCGCCTGAAGCAACCCAGGCACGCAGTGCGAGGCCGTACCGTCTCGCACAGCACTCTACTGATCTTCCCAGCGACAGCTAGCACGTGACGTGTAAGACCGCGTTCGTGTCATCGATGTCCTCGTTGAGCATCTCGATGGCTTGGGCAGTAGGAAGAACGAACAGTTCGATCTTGCGCTCCTCGGCTTCGCGCTTCACGCCCTTCATCACCGGCAAGCCACCGTGGGCACCTGTGCCCACAACCAGGCGACGGCATTTCCACGGTATGTCCTCTCTGACGGAAAGGGGAGTGTGCGCGAACTCATCGCGGAATTTCTTCGACGGCTTCTTGTCGCGCTGACGAATCTTCCCGCGATCGACTACGACGTCGTGCTCATAGACGATGTCATCAATCTGGAGGGAACCAAAGCAAAAGTCATGAAATCGCATCGGAACCTCCTCCCGTAAACTCCACTCTGTGGATCACCGGTGTGACACGCGGTGACCAAAGTGAGGTCTTCGGGTCAGCGGTCCAGTCCTAGAGCGCGCTGGTCTGCGATCCTCTCATCGGTCCAGGCACCTAAGGCCCGCACGGCAGGCCTCCTCGAGCGCCTGCTCGTACTCGGCCGGCGTCACGCGCCGGCTGATCTCTGCATATTCCTGGCCTGTGACTTTTCCTGCCGGATAGTACTGGGGCATTAGGTTCACGTAGGTCGTGGGCGAAAGCTCCTGGGCGATCCAGTTCATGACTTGGCCCGTGCCGGCAATATCTTGCGGCATCACCAGATGACGAATTAGCAGTCCGTGCTTTGCGACCCCGTGTTCGTCGAGCACGAGGTCACCCACCTGCCGGTACATTTCCTTGATCACCCGCCGCGCTACCTGTGGATAGTCGGGCGCCCGTGAGTACTTGCGGGCCATCTCGCCATCCCAGTACTTGAAGTCGGGCATGTAAATGTCCACGATCCCGTCGAGCAACTCCAGGCTCTGGCTCGAGTCGTAGGCGCTGGTGTTGTAAACGAGTGGCAGGCGGAGTCCCTTCTCGATCGCGACGGGCAGGGCTTCGATGATCTGCGGGACCACATGTTCCGGTGTCACGAAGTTGATGTTGTGGCAACCCTGATCCTGGAGTTCGAGCATCATGGCTGCCAGCCGTTCCGGCGGCGCGGCCGTCCCCCGCAGTTGCCAACTGATATCGAAGTTCTGGCAGAAGACACAGCGCAGGTTGCAGCCGGAGAAGAAGATCGTCCCCGAGCCTCGCCAGCCGCGGAGGCAGTCCTCCTCGCCGTGGTGAGGGAAATGACTCGCTACCACGGCATAGCGTCCGGTCCGGCAAACCGCGAATTTGTCTTGCAGGCGGTTGACCCTGCAGTCCCGCGGACAGCCCGTGCAACAGCGGAGGATTTGGACGGCGCGGTCGACGCGGCTCTTCAGCTCACCGCTCTCGAACAGAGGGAAGTAGGCAGGGCTGAATCCTCGGGTCGCGGAAGTGGCGTCGGGCAGCATAAGGACTGGACCCCCGGCTGACTGAAAGCTTGGCTCACCGGCACGGGGTTCGTCAATCAGGATCCCCGCACCCACGATGGGCTGGGGAGTGGCCCGGCAAAGATGTGAGCGGTGAAACAGTTGCTCTTCTGCAAAACACCGATTAGAGTTTTCTGCCAGCATCATGACAAACGAGGTCACTGGGATGGCGGATACGCGATTACTGCCACGGTTTTTTCCGCTCTGGGTCGTGTTGGTGCTCGCCGCGGCGAATTACATGCATGAAATCGTGGCAAGGTTCGCCTTCTACAGGATGCTTCACAGGCAGTATCCCTTCTACGTGGCTGAGAGTCTGGATAAGGTGCTTGGGGCTCTGCTCTGTGGCCTGGCTATTTGTCTCATGCACCGCGGCGGCTTGCGGAGCGTTGTCCGGGAACTGGGCCTTGCGGCTCCCATCTTACCGGCGATGGCGTTTGCCTTTCTTGCTTCGGTGCCCATGCTGATCGGCTTTGCGTTGACGCGGAAGATTGCTCCAGGACTCTCCATACCATCGTTGCTGTTCCTCACGGTGTTCTCGCCGTTCATTGAAGAACTGGAATTTCGTGGGTTCGGGTTCTGGCAACTTGCCCGAGGGGCCCGCCGGTTCCCAGTGGCTGCGCCGGCGAGGTTTCGTGCGTCGGTGCTCGGCGGCCGGAAATGGCAGGTATGTGGCTCCAAACGCGTCCGCTTGTTTTTGAAAATGTTGAGGTCTACAATTGACCGCAGCGCGCAAGATGGGCGTTCTTGATTGGGTGTGGACATTGGGTCTGGGGCTGCAAGATCAAAAGGGAGGTGGGTCTCCATGAGAAGAAAGATCTTCTGCTCGCTGGTCCTGACATGCCTTGGCGGCTCGCTCGCTTGGGCCACCGTGACCGGGACTATCTCGGGAGTTGTCACGGACCCAACCGGAGGGGTCATTCCGGGAGTGACGGTGAAAGCCCTTAACACTGCGACCGGAATCGAACGCATCGGGACGACCAACGCGCAAGGATTTTACGCGTTCCCAGACCTACCGGTTGGGACTTACGATGTCAGTTTTCACAAGCAGGGTTTCAGGGACGCTCGCCAGACCGGCTTGGTGATCGACGTCAACACTGCCCTCCGCGCGGATGCCGCCTTAGAAGTCGGTGAGGTCAGGGAATCGGTCACGGTTTCCAGTGCCGCGCTTCACGTGGAAACCACGCGCACCGAGATGGGCGAGGTCATCACGGGCAGCCATATGACCGCCATGCCGCTCAACGGGCGCGGGTACACGGACTTGATGGCGCTCCAACCTGGCGTGGTGCCGGTTTCGACCGGGGAGTACAGCACGACGTCGCCGTCGGGAGAACTGAACCCGGGGAATCTTTCGGTGAACGGCCAGCGGGAGGATGCAAACGGTTTCATGGTGAACGGCGGGAACGTCGAAGAGGGTGGCAGCAATGGCGCGGCGGTCATTCCCAACCTCGATTCAATCGCTGAGTTCAGGATTCAGACCAACAACTTTGACGCCGAGTACGGGAACTTCAGCGGCGGGCTGGTCAACGTGGTCACGAAGTCGGGCACGAACCGCTTCCATGGCGACCTCTTCGAGTTTCTCCGCAACAACAAAATGGATGCCCGCAACTTTTACTCCCCTAACCAGACCGACCCCATCACGGGGGCGGAAATCCCGGGATCAGCGATCGCCGCTCTCCATCGCAACCAGTTCGGTGGGACTATCGGTGGGCCCATCATCCACAACAAGGTTTTCTTTTTTGGTGACTATCAAGGAACGCGGCAGGTGCAGGGCCAGCCCACCTTGGTCCTGGTTCCCTCGGCCGCCGATCGGGCGGGCAACTTGGCCGACCTCAGCGGCTCGATGACTGGAACGGTCTCCGGCCCGTACTTGGCAAACCTGCTCGACACCGAGCTTGGTTACCCGGCGGGCACCGTGACCGTCGGTGAGCCCTACTACACAACCGGGTGCACGACGTCCTCGCAGTGCGTGTTCCCCAATGCCGTGATTCCTCAGTCTGCCATTGCAGCTCCGGCGACCGCAGTGCTGAAATACGTTCCTCCGGCCAACATCGGGCCATTCTATGCCTCCTCAGCTTTCAAAGGGACCATACGCGATGACAAATGGAGCTATCGGACCGACGCCAACACGCGCTTGGGCATGCTCTCCGGCTATTACTTCTTCGACGATTTCACCGCGGTGAATCCCTATCCGAATGGGAATCTGCCGGGGTTTGCCGACGTGGTCCCGGGACGGGCCCAACAATTCAACCTCAGCGATACAAAGTCCTTCGGACCTACGGGGGTCAATGAACTACGCCTGAACTTCACCCGTTACGCCTTTTGGACAGGTGAACCCCAAGGCGGAATAGGTACTAGCCTGAGCTCGTTCGGGATCACGGGTGTCTATCCGGTGGCTCCCAGCCAGCAGGGCGTCCCCAGTGTCGGGACCAACGAGTGGGGACTCGGCGTGTACCCCTGGTCCGAGAAACAGGTCAACAACACGTACCAGTTAATAGACAACTTCACCAAAGTTTATGGCACGCATACCACGAAGTTTGGCGGCGAGTTCCACACCGCCCAAATCAATCTGTATGACCACTCGGGAGCCAACGGGGTCTGGGGCTTCTCCGGAACGGAGACCGGCTCGGACACTGCCGACTTTTTGTTGGGGGTGATCACCGGAGGCAGCTACGACCAGGGCGAACAGCTTCCGGAATATACGCGCTCCCATTATTACTCCTTGTTCGCCCAGGACAGTTGGCGTGCCCGCCCCAACCTGACCTTGAACTACGGGCTGCGCTGGGACGTAAGCACGCCGTGGTACGAGACCCATAATGAACTCGAAACCATGGTTTACGGCGTTCAATCCCTGGCTTTCCCTGGCGCCCCGACCGGCTGGGTCATTCCCACCGATCCTACCGTGCCTCACACGGTTTCCCCGATCCGCTACAACAATTTCGGGCCGAGAATCGGGCTCGCCTATTCGCCAAACGCAGAAGGAGGGATCTCCCGGCGGCTCTTCGGCGGACCTAGTAAGTCCAGTTTCCGGGCCAGTTACGGGATCTTCTACACCGCGTTTGAGGATGCAACCAGCTTCAATGCGGTCGGCGATGCCCCCTTCGGATACTTCTACGTGAACCCCGAGGAGAGTTCTTTCGCGAACCCGTTTCTCGGTCTCCCTGACGGGTCTCTCCATCCTCAGCCGTTTCCCGCACCAGTTCCTCCGCTGAATGTCTCCCCTTCGCATCCTGATAACAATATCGACTGGTCAGCGCTTTTGCCCATCGGAAGCTCCCCGGGTTTCGACCATACCAACCGGGTCCCCTATGCCGAGCATTACATGTTCTCTTTCGAACGGCAGATCACCCCGGACACCCTCTTCAGCCTGAGCTATGTTGGAACTCAAGCTCATCACCTGCTGGCAGACCAGGAGGCCAATCCCGGCAACCCTGCGCTCTGTGCGAGTCTCAGCCAAACCAGCGAAGTGCTGGCTGATACGGCGCTTTGCGGTCCGGGCGAGGAGAACGCTGTCTTCTATCCCGTTACGGGAGGGACCAACATTCCAGGGGTCTGCCCGGCGCCTGGGCCACCTTGCATCAACAGCACGCGTGGGCCCTTTGGGTCGAACTTCGCGAGCAATGGATTGTTTTCAACCATGGCGAATTCCAACTACAACGCACTGGAGGCGAGTTTGCGCCACACGAGCGGACGGGCGACGTTCCTGATCGGCTATACGTACAGCAAAGCGATGGACAATGCCTCCAGTTGGGGCCCCGGCTCGGGATCGGGGGGCGTCGAAATAATTAACCCCGTCAACCCCAAGCTGGGCAGAGCACTCTCCGCTTTCGACTTGACCCATAACTTTGTGGCGAGTTTCGCCTACGAACTGCCGTTCGATAAATTCCTTCACGCCAATCGCGCCACGCGAGGATGGATCTTGACGGGCATCACGCGTTTCGCCACTGGGTTTCCGGTATTCATCACGGAACAGGATGACCAATCGGCCCTTGGAACCGGCGCCACAGGTCCGACGGGTAGCGACGTGGACACGCCTAACCTCGCGCCAGGCCACATTGGAAGAATTGACCCGCGAAAACAGGACTTGAACAAGTTGAAGAATCCCTACCTCAGCAACGCTGCGTCGCTATTCTATCTTGAAGGCTGTCCCCCCGGTTCCGGGCCGACCGGGTGCTCCGACAGAATCGTCGGGCAGCTCGGGAACGCCAACCGGCGCTTCTTCCACGGGCCGGGACTCAATAACTGGGACCTCGGAATTCTAAAAGACCTCAAGTTAACCGAATCGAAGAAGCTCGAGTTCCGCGCCGAGTTCTTCAGCGTCTTCAACCACGCGCAATTCGGGAACCCGGACGGCAACATCAACGATTCGGTATTCGGATTCGTCACCGGCGCCGGCGGTGAGCGCGTCGGCCAGGTGGCGCTAAAGCTATACTTCTGAGACGGCCTTGATTGACTCCCCTCCTGACTTATGGGGAGCAAGGGGCTGATCATGCGGCACGCCTACCCAATAGCTCTTCATCCCTCCCGCCGTTGGCGGGAGGGAAATCCTCCAAAAGGCTTCGCGAATGAGTCTGAAAACCCCGTTTCTTGCTCTGGGGCTGCTGATTAGCAGCGCTTCCTCCGTGTACGCTCAGTCTTCCACTCCTGCATATCTTGATCCCACACAACCCATCGAGCGGCGCGTGGACGATCTCATGAGCCGCATGACGCTCAAGGAGAAGATCGGCCAGCTCAACTTGCCCTGCGTGTATGTTGACGAGCTCGGGAAAACCATCCCCGCAAAGATGGAGGCCTGCAAGAGATTCGCGGCCGGGACTTACACTCAGGAGATAGGCCCGGGTTGTGGGTTCTTCGCACTCGCCGACACCATTCTCCACGAAGGTCCCCGGCAGCAAGCTGACTTCTTTAACGAGCTTCAGAAGATCGCGCTCACCCAGACGCGGCTAAAGATTCCGCTGCTCGAGGACGAAGAAGGCACGCACGGCGCGATGTATCCGGGCGCGACCGTTTTCCCGGAAGGGCTCGCCATTGGCAGCACCTTTGACATGGACTTGGTCAAGGCGATTTACGCGGCTGCCGCCCGGGAGGCGAGGGCCGTGGGAATCCACGTTCTGTCCACGCTGGTGCTGGAGTTGGATCGCGACCCGAGAATGGGGCGGAACGAAGAGGGTTATACCGAAGACCCCTACCTGTGCTCCCGAATCGCCGAAAGCATTACACAAGGTGCTCAAGGCACCGACCTCAACGCTCCGGACAAGGTGATTGCCCTGATGACGGATTTTCCCACTCAGAGTGAGCCTGTGAGCGGCCTTGAGCGCGGCGCCATTGAGTTATCCGAACGCTATCTCCGCGAGATCGTCCTTCCACCGTGGAGTGCGGCATTCAAGGCCGGCGCTTTGGGCGTCATGGCGGGTTATCCCGAAATTGAGGATGTGCCGGCACACGGCTCAGAGAAGTGGATGAACAGAGTTTTGCGGGATGAGCTCGGCTTCAAAGGCATAGTCATGAGCGAAGGCGACGGCTTTGACACGTTGATCTACGAGGGCATCGTCCCGACGCAAAAAGAAGCCGGGGCGCTCGCCCTGCGCGCCGGCGTCGATTTGGACATTACCTATGAGCCTGCCTATATGGGACCCCTGGTTGAAAACGTCCAAGAAGGGCGAGTCCCCATGGAGCTCGTTGACCGTGCTTTGCGCCGTGTTCTCGAACAGAAGTTCCGGCTCGGATTGTTCGAGCTCCCCTATGTTGATCCGGAACAAGCCGTGAAGATTGTGCACTCGAAAGAGCATCAAGATTTAGCGCTCCAAACTGCCCGCGAAGGCATGGTTCTTCTGAAAAACGACCACAACCTTCTGCCTTTGAAAAAAACGCTCAAGTCCATAGCCGTCATCGGGCCCAATGCTGACAACGCCAACAACCAACTCGGAGATTACTCCCCTCAGAAAGTTCTCCAACATGTTGTGACGGTTCTGGAGGGCATTAAGGGCAAGGCCTCGCCGTCCACGCGCGTCGCCTTCTTCAAGGGATGCGAGGTGTTGTGCACGGACAAGAGCGCTTTCCAGAAGGCGATTGACGCGGCTAAGGGCGCTGATGTGGCCGTGGTTGTGGTCGGGGAGAATACAAGGTACTCCGACGATGGGGGATCGGATGGCGAGGGCCGGGACATCGCCACCCTGGATTTGACGGGCTTCCAGGAAGACCTTGTCAAGGCCGTCGTGGCCACGCGCACGCCTACCGTTCTGGTGCTCATCAACGGGCGGCCGCTCTCAATCCGCTGGGAGGCGGAGCAGGTTCCTGCCATCCTGGAGGTCTGGAACCCCGGGGAGCGCGGGGGCGATGCGGTGGCTGACGTTCTGTTTGGCGATTACAATCCGAGCGGCCGCTTGCCGATCAGCATTCCGCGCAGCGTGGGCCAGTTGCCGGCCTATTACAACTACAAGCCCTCCAAGGCGTACTGGATCAATCGCGGATGGACACACGAGGAGGGCTACGTGGATATGCCTGGCGCACCACTCTATCCTTTTGGCTACGGGCTAAGCTACACGGAGTTTCGGTACAGCAACCTGCGCATTGACCCGCCCGAGATCGGCGCAGGGGGAGACGCGCGCGTCAGCGTTGATGTGGAGAACGCCGGCCGGCGCGCCGGCACCGAAACCGCCCAGCTCTACCTCCACGAACGCTTCGCTCCGGTATCAACTCCCATCAAGCAACTTCGCGGCTTCCAGAGGGTCGCGCTAAACCCGGGCGAAAAGAAGACTGTGAGGTTTACGCTGACCTCCGAGGACTTGATGTTGCTCGACCAAGACATGCGTTGGGTGGTGGTGCCGGGTACGTTCGACGTTATGATTGGAAAGTCTTCGGCCAACATCGCGCTCAAGGGGGCGCTGGAAGTCAAAGGGACGCGGAAAGTCGTGGGTTTCGACAGCAGGCCATGAGTCGCCTCCCTTGTTGAAAAAGGTGTCTTCCGACTACGGCTTGGACTCGGGTGTCTTCATTGAGGACAGGAATCGCCCGATCTCCGTTCCTTCTTGCTCGTCCTGTGGGGTCGTCTGAGAGTGCAGCCGCTCGTAGGTTTGGAACTCTTGATCAGCGAGAGCTTTTTCGTGCGCTTGTACGTACACTTGCGCGAGCCGATAGTGGGCGACCGCTAAGTTTGGATTCAGTTGGATGGCCTTTTGGAGCGTCTGGATAGCCTCATCGTTTCTGCCTTCGCTCTGGTAAAGAATACCCAGGTGAAGATGGACTCCGGGAAAGGTGGGATCCAGTTCAGCCGACTGCTTCAGCAATGACTCTGTTTGCCGCAAGTCTTCCTGTTTGCCGCGCTCGCGATCTTCCTTCCAAAGGCAGCGAGCATAATAAAAAACAGCTTGAGGATTGCGGGGATGCAGTTTCATCAGGCGGCCCATACGTGCGATGACCCTGCTGCCTGCGCCCGGCGAAACGCTCGGAGCCAGAAGGTAAGCGTTGGCCAGGAAGAAGTATGGACGAGGGTCCTCGGGACGGAGGTCCGTGGCTCGCAAGAGGGTCTGAACAGCGGCCGCGTACTGGTTGCGCGCGTAGAGCGCGATACCCAACCCCACCCACATCCTGGCCGAACGAGGGTATTGCTTGGTCCCGCGCTGGAAGACTTCGCTCGCCGGGACCGCCTGGAAGCGCTGCAACAATTCGCTCCCCCACGCATTGAGGTTCTCTTCAGAGGGGTCAAGGACCGCCGCTTTCCGGAATTCCTCGCCGGCGAGGGAAGTCTTCCCACACTCGGCGAGAGCCGTCGCGAAATTCGCGTGGGCCGATGCGGAGTCAGGCTTCAGTCCGACCGCCTCTTCCAGCGGTGCAAGCGCCTGGGAATACTTTCCCTGGGCGGAGTAAACAAGCCCGAGAAGCTCGGTGACATCGAAGCTGGCGGGAAACTCCCGGGCGAGCGTCTCGAGCTCATTCCGGGCAGCGTCAAATTTCTTGGCGTGGTAGTCGGAAAGGGCCGCCTCGAAGCGCAGCTTTAGTGACTTTGCCGGGGGGCTGGCTGACGGCGGGGCCTGGTCGAGGCCGGGCGTCGACAGCAGAACCAAACTCCCCAGAAACAAGCTAATTTGCGTCCACCCGGATTTTGCGCTTGGCATTTGAATCCGTCCTTCGACGTGGCCTCTCTCCTTGCCCTCCCGTTGTAACGACCTGAAGGCCGCCGCCTCCAGACATCTCGGGAACCATGGGCAATCTTATCCCCCCTAGTTTAGACTTTTATCGAGAGCAGGTAAAACCGCACCTCTATGTGCTGAACGGTCGAGCGCCTGAGCCCCGTTGTGCAAGGTAAGTGACGCCAGACCGAATGTGCGCGTGTCAGATTGTCTCCTGCACCGGGGTCGAATTGAGACTGATTCTATAGAGTCCTGGTGCACGTGAGGGGGAGGCCCGTATGCATCGCCCATTCATCTTTGCTGCATTGGTGCTGTTGCTCACTGTAATGAATTCGGCCGAGACGGAGACTGATGAGACTATTCAGGTCGGTCTAATCCAGATGAATGCACGACTCTATGATAAACAATACAACCTCGAACGAGCCGAGAAACTGATAAGGGAGGCTGCTCACCGCGGAGCTAAGATCGTATGTACGCCAGAAGCGGCCGTGCAGGGGTACGCAAGGGTTGACTTGCCCCCGGACACTCCCACGGACGCCCCCCAGATCGTCGCGGAGCGCACGAAAATCCTAGAGGTCGCGGAGACGATTCCTGGGCCTGCCACAAACCGCTTTGCCGGTCTTGCGAAAGAACTGGGCATCTGGATCGTATTGGGCATGGATGAGAATCGCGCGGGGAAATTGTTCAACACCGCGATTCTCATGAATCCGCACGGAGAGATCGTGGGCACCTATAGCAAAGTCCATCTTCAGAACTGGATGCTTGCCTCAGGGGTGAACCACGGCGACAGTTTTCCTGTTTGGAAGTTGAAATTGGCGGGGTACGAACGAAGGTTGGAATAGAGATCTGTTACGACATTCAGCATCCAGAGGCCTCTCTCGAGCTCGCCCTGGGAGGTGCCGAGATTGTCTTCAATCCCTACAGCACCGACGATTGCTCCCGACCTCTCCTTGTGCACTCGTACCAAACACGTGCGCTCGAAAATCGTGTCTTTATTGTCCGCGTGAACTACGGCGCTCCACACAACTCCGGAAGTAAGTATCCCCCGGCAAAGCCGGGGGCTTTAGTTTGTGAGCCGCTCAAAGCGGCTAGGCGGGGTCGCTAACGCGGCCCCCTAGGGTTTGAGCCACCTTACGGTGGCTGCTCATCGCCATAGGTTCATCTGGTCCAAGCGCTTGTCTTCTTGTTCCTGTTTCCGGATGTACTCTCGAATCACGGCCTCATCGCGGCCCACCGTGGACACGAAGAATCCTCGTGCCCAGAAGTGCTGACCCACAAAATTCCGCTTCCTTTCTCCGTACACCCGTGCCAAATGGATCGCGCTCTTCCCCTTGATATACCCAATCACTTGCGATACTGCGTACTTGGCCGGGATCGCGATCATCATATGCACATGATCCGCCCGTAAATGCCCTTCTTCGATCTGACTCTCCTTCTGCTCGGCCAGCCGGCGGAATACCTCCCCCAGATACCGCCGCAGTTCCTGGTACAAAGTCTTGCGGCGGCATTTCGGGATGAAAACTACATGGTATTTGCACTCCCACTTCGTATGGTTTAGGCTTTCTTGTTCGTCCATCGTGGATCTCCTTTTCGTGCGCTTTGGCGGCTCACGTTAAGGAGTTTCCGCGATGGACTTCGGTATTTGTCAAACTTCTACTGCCTCCCCGGCAGAGCCGGGGGGTCTCCCAACGGACTAGTTCCATCATCGACTTCGAAGGGTCAACGCAGGACGAACTTGATAAGGCCGAGGGTGTTTTGGTGGGCGGCCTGAACCTCACGCAAGGTGAGGAATGAGTGGAATCCGGTTTACGGCCTTCCGAACCGTTACCCACGTGCCTACAAGCGTCTGGGGACAGAAAGATAATAGCAGCATTCCAGCCGGGCACAGACATCTGTCGATCGCGCACCTCCAAGATCCGGTCCACCAGCTCCCAAACGACGGGTGTATGGCAAATAAAGACCACTTAGTGAAATCCGCCAAGGTCCATAGCCCGGCGCAGCATGCGCACGTACTCCTTGCCATTGGCAGGATCCAGAGCTCCCACCGTTTCGTCCCGGAACAGAGTTTCGTGACAAATGCCTTCGCCCTGCCGCATGTTGTGGATGGCGATGCCCAAGTTGACGGCTTCGTTGACTAAAGCGAACTGCCCGCCTGGAAACCCTTTCACCGGTCACAGACGCTTTTCTCGTGTACTGGGGTTTTGCTGTGTGTAAATAAGCCTGCAAAGAGTAAGGGATCTGTTCTGATCCTTCGCGACAACGGTTAGCCCTGCCAAACCCTCGCAGACTTGGAGAGTATGCCCCATCTAATCTCAAGCGTCTGAGATGGGATCTACTTCTACAGAGGAGAGTGACTGGGAACGAATTCCCACAAGGATGGGGTCGGAAGGCGAATATGTGTTTTACATAATGGGGTCAAGCCCGGAAAACGGATTAAGCGTTTGACATTTGGGCGATGGGGAGAGGACGATGGGTGAGTGAGCGGTTGGGGATGGGGGATGAATCACACGTGACGCAAGCCATCCGGCAGGTGAAACAGGCCGCTGAACCTGGTCTGGCGAGATTGAAAAGGCAGATTCAAGAGCAGGCAGACGAAAGAGCCGCCCCGTCATAATTATGAATACAATTCAGAATTCCGGGCTTGACCCCTTTACGTTAATCAAGGAGCGCGCATCATGATTATTGGTTCGTTCAAACGAATTTCGCCTCGCAAGTTCCTGTGCAGGGCTGTCGCCGCCGCGCTCGGCTTTGTCCCGGTGTTCTGCGGTACTCTTTTCCAGGTTCAGGCGCAAACGGCTCCGCAGGCGGCCACGGTCTATCAGGGGGCCACGGTCCATGTTGACGTGACCCCGGAGCACATCCTGAATACGGTCAATCCCGACACGGCCACCGGGGCGTGGATGGACGACTTGTCAAAGACGCAGGTGGACAATCTCAGCAAACCCGAAACGATTCAAGGGATCAAAAACCTGGGTTGGGGTTCCATCACCATGCGCAACAATAGCGAGTTGCGCCTGTCCGCATGGCACTGGAACGAAAACGGTACATGGAGCGATCCGGCCAGCAAGAGCGGATATTACACAGGTAGCGCTGACCTGGGCGAACCGAGCCACTACGGCTATTCCTATTCGTTGCCCCATCGCAATTTCATGACCAGCGGCGATAGACCTTTGGTGGCCGGTTTTCAAAGCTACTGGAAGAGCAATCCTTACCTGACCAGCCATTTCACGGGCGAAAGCGACGTACTGCACCCGCAATGGGTCGTGATCGATATGGGCATGGCCCGGCCCGTCGATGCTATCCACATCCAATGGGTCAATCCCTATGCCGTCACTTATGTGGTGCAATATTGGATCGGCGATAACAACGCGCTGGACTGGGACATGGGTCCCAATGGCGTGTGGAAGGCTTTCCCCTCGGGCACGGTGAACAACGGCACGGGTGGGGACGTGCATCTTAAACTTAGCGATCAGCCGATTACCGCCCGATTCGTCCGCGTTTTGATGACGAAATCCTCCAATACTCCCGACACGCATGGTGCGCAGGACATTCGGAACTGCGTGGGTTATGCGCTCCAGACGCTGTCAGTCGGGAGGATGGATGCTGGAGGGACCTATTCGATCGTCTATCCAGCGACGGGTGTGGAACCGGGACCCTCGATGGGACGCCCGGGCCGGGGTGGTGGTGGCGGTGGAGCGGGCGGGGCCTTTCCCGGGTCGGCGGGAGATACCGCGGGGTCCTTCTGCGCTTCTTCGATCGACCCCTGGCACGAAGCCGGTAATCTGATCGCCGGCGGCGGCGACGAATACAACGGCATGGACAATTTCTTCACCAGTGGATTGACCATGGCTCACCCGGCGCTGGTTCCATGCACGGTGATTTATGGCACGCCCGAGGATTGCGCCAATGAGGTTGCGTATATCTACAAGCGCGGTTACCCGGTGGTGGGAATTGAGATGGGGGAGGAGTGCGACGGTAAGCACACCATGCCGGAAGACTACGGTGCGCTCTACTGCCAATGGGCGGCGGCCATCCACAAGCTGACTCCCAGCGCTAAGCTGGGCGGTCCGGTTTTCGAAGGCGTCGATAAAGACATCATCCTTTGGGTGGACAACCAGGGCCGGACTTCCTGGATGGGCCGATTCGTCGATTACCTGAAGACCCACGGACATCTTCAGGATCTCTCGTTCATGTCCTTCGAACACTATCCGTTCCTCGTCAATGGCTTCACTCCACCGAACGACTGGGACACGCTTTACATGGAACCGGGAATCATGAAGCACGTCCTGCAAATGTGGCGTGACGATGGCGTCCCCAGGGACGTGCCGCTGATTATCTCCGAGAGCGGAATCACCGCCGGCGGAGGCGAGAGGGGTTACATGGGCGTGACGGGCAATTCCATCTGGGAATGCGACGCGTTTGGCACGTTCTTTGAACAGGGAGGCACGGCGTTCTACCGGCCGGCGATCAATAATGGCGCCAGTGGTCGCCGTGGCGGTGCGGGCGGCGCTCCCGGCGGCGGGGCCTATGGCACGCCGCAATACACTCCGTTCACTTCCGCGCACATTATCAACCTGGAGTGGTTGCAACACGGCGCGGGAGCGAATCAGATTTTCCCCGCCTTGGCCGACCTTATGGACGCCGCCGGGCGCAATGTGATTACCTCCTACGCGGTGCATCGCCCGGATGGAAACTGGTCGTTAATGCTGATCAATCACGACCTGAATGCGGCTCACCAGATTCACCTTGTCATCGACGATGCGAATCATGTGCAGCATTCTTTCGCGGGGCCTGTCGCCCTCGTGCAATACTGCAACACCCCCAGCGAGAACAAGAACACGACGATGACCCCAAGCCCCGACGGCATGTATACCCTGCCGATCGGCTCGATCACGGTGATTCGTGGAAAGTTGCAGTGAATTCAATGGATTAAAAACAGGCGATGGCTCGCGGTCGACCAGCCAAGGCACAATCATCGGTCGATAGGACTATGAGCGGCCACCTCATTTGCGCAGTAACTTGAAAAAATCGTGATCGCGCAGGGCCTCCCATCGGGCACACAATCATTCTGGTGGGTTTCCGCCCCTATCTACATCTGACGGGTCACAAATCCCTGGCTTTCAAACATGGTATCCGCCTCACGGTCAGGCTCTGGAAAGGCGGGCGGTGAAGGTAGAGTCAAGCTGACTGAGCAACCATTTTCTCCGCTTTGGCCTTGGCCCACGCCGCTGGTGTGAACTCTTTGATCTGGGTGATCTTGGCCGCCGGCAAACATGTGAACAAATCTCTCGCCGAACACTGAAAGCATCAGCCCCAATTGAGGCGTTTGAGAAGTTTTCTCTGAATAGAAACGCCCGCTAAGAGGCTAAGGGATCTGTTTTGATCCTTCGCGAAAACGGCAAGAGTTTGAGCTGGTGAGCTACCACCATACCTGGGCTGAGGACCGCGTGTATTTTCAGCACGCTCCTGGGCGCCTGCGGTCGTTACCGGTGGGTTGGACCAGCTTGACCGGCTTTGACGAACGGCGTGATCCGAGGGCCGTTTCCAGCACGGCACCACATCCAGCGCGTCAGCCCTGGTCGTCGGCAGGCTGGCCCCGGCCCCTAGGGAGCGGCTTGCCCGATCTTTAGGTGTGATATGGACTGCAGGCTGTGCTGCGCCCACACGGTTCCTGCGAAGACCAAGCATTTGAGAAGTTGCAGGATGCCTCTGGCGGGAGCGCTCAACCGGGTTAGGTCATGGTTCATTGACTGCACTCATTTGACCACCCCGCAATGCCGCAATCCCTGCTCAAAATAAGGCACTTAGCTCCCACCATAAGGCCGACCTTTTGGACCAGCGCCGGAATGCGCCAAAAGGGCTGGGATCAACCCGGTCGGGTTGTGCCGGCGGGCTCGTTGCCGAGAGCCGGGACCTACGGCTTCTTGCCTTGGAATAAGAGGGCAGCGAATTCCGCGAGATTGCGCCGCCAGACCATCCATGTGTGGGCGCCGGGCGTTTCAATGTCAACATGCTCGATTCCCTTGGACTTGAGCCAGTCGCGGAACTTTCGGTTGGGGTCAATCAGGCGGTCCTCGGTCCCACAGGCAATCCACAGCAGGCGCAGTTGCGAATTGGCTCTGGCGTCAAGCGCCGGAAAGGTCTTGTCAAAGTCCTGGCCGAGCCCGCCGGAGCTGAAAGCGCAGATCCACGCGAAACGGTCCAGGGTGTTCAATCCCGTGAAGAGAGACTCCGCGCCGCCCATGGAAAGCCCAGCGATAGCTCGGGATTGGCGGTCCGGCGAAACCCGGTAGGTCTTCTCCACTTGCGGAATGACCTCCGTCAGAAGGGCCTGGCGGAATCGGTCCATGTTTCGCTCGACGAGACTGGCATCGCGAAATGCGCGGGAGGTGGGGGACAGGATCTCCGGGGCGCCGTAACCGAGGGGCATGATGACGATCATGGGCTTCGCCTTCCCCTGGGCAATCAGGTTGTCCAGAATCACGTGGGCACGCCCCACGGCGGTCCAGCCGCTGGCGTCGTCGCTGAACCCGTGCAGGAGGTAGAGGGTAGGGTAACGCCGCTTCGCCTTGGGATCGTAGCCCGGCGGGGTATAGACGTAGAAATCGCGGTCATCTCCCACGGTCCCTGACCAGTAAAAGTGGTGATGGATAGTGCCGTGGGGCACGTCGGTGATCTCCCATACCGTGGAAGGCGGACCGGGCACGTGCACCACACTCTGGGGGTGGAGCAGGTTGGGCTTCATCAGCGAATTCGACGGATCGATCAGGGCAACGCCGTCGGCCGCGAACGAGTAGCCGTAAAGATCGGGCTCCAGCGGATCAGTGGTCACGCTCCAAACGCCTTGCTCGTCCTTTTGCATCGGCACGGCCTTCGTCCCCTCGCGCTCTAGTGAGACCTGCTGGGCGTTCGGAGCACGGAAGCGAAAAGTGACGCTTCCGTCCGCGTGCACCTCAGGCGAAATCAAGGGCAGCGGAGGCGACTGAGCATAACCGGCAGCCACGGTTCCAAGGAAGAGCAGGACGATAAGCAAAAGCTTGTGTCTCATATCGGTGGTCATCCTTTCGAGGTACGGAATTTTCGCCAAGGCCGCGTTCCGAGCCGATGTGACGAGCGCCCCTTCCGTAAGCCTCTTTGCGGCTTTAGCCGCGGAGAACAGGCAAATCGATTTTCACCCACACTCCTTCGGGGAGGGCGGCTGGTGAGTATACAACACACCTTCGTCGGGATTGCGTGAGGCCCTGGATAGAAATGCCGCAGGCGGAGGTGATCAGGTCCCCTGCCCGTTCAGGATTGATTGTCACAGACTCCGAGATAACCCCGGCGCTGTGCGGTTCCTCATGTCGCGCTTATGGTCACTTGGCCGCACAGTTGCTTACAGCTCTTGTGACCGAGAGTCTGGCAGCGATGAGCCAAAACCACGGTTTGGCCGTTACGTCGAAGTGAATTGTTGTCGCGGTAGGGACGACCATCGCTGATCGCCCCCCGCACAGATCCGTACAAGCGCGTTTACGCATACGGCTCTTACCGTGGATGAGTGGCGGCGAAGCGGGCATCAGGATAAGGATGCAGAATTCGGGGTGGGGGAATCCACCGCTTCAAGAGAGGGGTGAGACGACCCCATCGCACCGGTGCGCGTTGACTGCGACGGACTAAAACGCTCCGCCACAGCCTGCCAACGCGACGACTAAAGATGCGCAACTGAGTCGAATTACCAGGAACGCCATGGTATTGGTAGTATCCCAGCGCAACTTTGCGAACCCATGCACCGACATCGGTCGTGCGATGATGCTTCCGGCGTTGAAGCTCAGCCTTAATGGCTTTGAGCTTCGCGACCATCCGCTTCTTCGCCGTAATCCGCCAAACGATGAAGGCTCGGCTGCTGTTGAGCTGCCCACAGAAGTGAGTGAAACCCAAGAACGTAAAGGTTTCTGGTTTTCCGTCCCCACGGTACTTCCGGTCTCGAGCGGCAAACCGCCCGAATTCAATCAGTCGTGTCTTGTCCGCATGTAATTCCAAACCGAACTTTGCCAGCCGCTCCCGAAACTCTTGCAGGAACCGCTCGGCGTCCGTCCGGTATTGAAAGCCCACCACAAGATCATCGGCGTAGCGGACGACAATCACATCGCCGTTCGCGACTTTCTTGCGCCAGACCTCCACCCATAGGTCGAACACGTAGTGCAGGTATACGTTGGCGAGCAGCGGTGAAACGACTGCTCCCTGCGGCGTACCCACCTTTGTCTCCGACCACTGACCAGCTTCGGAAACTCCAGCCTTCAACCATTTCTGGATCAGGCGGAGTATCCGGCGATCGGCCACGCGGTGCTCAACAAACTTCATCGTCCATTCGTGGTTCATGTTGTCAAAGAAACCTCGAATGTCCGCATCGAGCACCCAGTTCACTCGCTTCCATTGGATGCCCGCCACCAGCGCGTCCAACGCTTGGTGCGGGCCGCGACCGGGCCGAAAACCGTAAGAAAAGCCTTTGAAGTCGACCTCATATATCTGGTTGAGGATCGTCACCACCGCCTGTTGAACGATTTTGTCCTCCAGAGCAGCAATGCCCAACGGACGTTGCCGCCCGTCGGCCTTCGGTATATAGACTCGTCGTGAGGGTTGGGCTCGATACGCTCCACGGTGCACCCGACTGTGCAGATCGACAAGTCGATCCTCCAGTCCGGTTTCATACTCCTGCCATGTCACGCCATCTATTCCGGGAGAAGCTTGACGCTGAAGGGCGTAGAAGCTGTCGCGGAGTAATCCGACGCTCAGATGGTGGAGCAGAGCGGTGAACCGCTCCTGCTTCCTTTCTTTTGCTGCTTGCCGCACACCGTGCAATCCCGGGGACATGCGTTTCCCGCTCTGTGTCGGCCGCATGTGAGATCGAACGATGTTCTCCTCAGTCTGCGCCCTTCCCTCCCCGGCCTCCGCGGAAGGCTGCCCTTCGTTGTTCGGCTGGTTCACTGGTACTGCGGCACAGTCCGACTTCTCCCGCACGTTCATGTCCGCAGTTCGGTTTATGGCCTTCGCGGACCGGTCTTGCTCGGTTGGCCAAGACGTGCAGGAGATATCCCGGTTCTCGTGCATGTTGTTTCTCAGCGTGCGCGGGTTCTTAGACTACGCAGGACCGGACAATCCACTCGCGGTTAGCGTGGTTGTCGTGTTGCCTTCCTCCCTTCGGAACGGAGTCGGCATCCTGTTCCAACGGCTTTTCGAAGCTCAATAGCCCGGCCCACCGATACCTCTGTTTACGCTTCAAGCGATATCTCGCGATGTCACCTGCAAGACTCGAGGCCAGGATGGATTCGCTGCTTTCCTTTCCTGTAGGGCTCTTTCATCCCCTACAACATGCCGGTTTATCCCGGCGCTCTCCGAGTACGCCGTCATCCAGGAGGAACCAGCTGGCGAACGCGGGCACCACATCTACGGTTTGGTAAAATTAACCGGTCCAAATCTGCTTGGACCTAAATCTAGCGTAAGCGTTTTATAATCAAGCAGTTTGGCCGGTTAATTTCGCCATAACTGGTCCAATCTGTGCACGCGCTTGTAACCTCAATATTCTGCTGGAGTTAAGTCCAAAGCGGGCATCATGATTGGCCAGTTATGGCGACTACACAACCAGGTGGATTCGTAAACACTGCGCCTTTATCCGATGCTGCCTAGATGCAAATTCTTGTTTCACCCTGAATCGCGCCCTTTCAGCGCGCCCGCGTGACTTGGCACACCCTACTGCGACACGTTTACGCGGGATCACCGAAAGCACACTGTCATTGGATAACTTGATCGTGGTCGCTGTTGCGGTATCGCCTGAAGGCAAAACAATGCAGGAGAGCGCCGGGCAGTCGGTGCTCCTGGCGCTCTATGTGGATCGCTCCACCAGTGCGGCCCAACGCGCAGCCCTGGAAAAGATCTGGGAGCAGTCTTTCAACCTCGGAGCCAAGGGAAGCAAGGGCGGCCTGAAAGCCGTCAGACTCCAGGCGGCCGACGTCGGTCCTGACCGCGCCATCGTCACCATTCCAGGAATCCTCACCTACGAAATTCGCAAGGGGAACAACCAGCCGATGAATGTGCAGGTCCCCTACATACAGGATCTGCGGCTCGCTTCATCGGTCCACTACCGCTACTCGGATTACGGCATGACTTTGGATTATCCGGGCAAGCACGCGGCCTTCGCAACATTCCACGCCCAGCCCTCGTCGCTACCAAAGTGACGGGAGCTGAAGTGCGGCCCACAAAGCTGGTGAACCAAAACGGGCTTGCCAGAAAGGGAGCAGGCAGGATAAAACAATTTAGTCCCTGACACCGTCCATTGGCCGCTCATGACCCGATCATCGTTGGCCGCTTTTGAGGTGAGCACCGAGGGGCAGGTAGCAAATAGCTGGCTCTGCATAGGAGATGCCGCGCTCATGTCGCCCACAACCTGGCTCCTCGCTATTTCGATTATTGTCGCCGCTGCTACTGTCCTCTTGATTCTGTACGTTCCACGCGTGGGTGAGCTTTTTCATCAGCATGTCCCCGATCGCCCCAAACGCCGCCTTTTCCTTGCTGCGGTCGGCTTCTTTACCACCTTCGCCTTGGCCCGCTCGCTGGCTTTCTTGGCTTCCCGCAACATCAGCCCCTTTCGTTACATTTACATTCGCGGGACGCATGTCCATCACCTGGTCTGGGGGATTCTCCTTCTGCTGGCTGTGGGGTTTGGCTGGCTGATCGAAGTGGGCACGGGCAGCAGGTCGTCCTCTCTCCTCGCCAGCCGTTTGATGTCCTTGCTCTACGGTGTCGGCGCCGCTCTCACTCTGGACGAATTCGCTATCTGGCTGAACCTCCAGGAAGGCGTTTATTGGACCCGGCGGGACCGAGCCAGCCTGGACGCCGTGTTGCTCTTCGGGGCCTTGCTGTTAATTGGCCTTTGGGGACGCGACTTCCTCAAGGCCATCAGCCGCGAACTTCTCCCCTCCCGCCGCAAGAAGAAATCGCGATCCTGCGCCGTCTCTCCGCTCTCCGTCCAGCCTCCACTTGGAAAACCCCGTCCTCCTCGCCCTCGCTAGGCGAAAGACAGACGTTAGTAACTTCCGTCAGGCCAAGCATGCATCCTTGCCGAAGCTACACAACTCCTCTGAATGGGCACTTTGACGAGAAACGGCCTACCCGTTCTTCTGACTCGCCGGCGATGAACTCCACGTCACAAGAACGGTTTGGCGACTATACGGCCAAGTGGCCGGGAATCGGTAAACCCTACGCCGTTACACAAGATCTATATTGGTCGGCGGCCATTTTCCGGGAAGCCAACTTTTCGTTCCGAATCCATCTTGTGCGCGCCCAGCGCCCTTACTTTATAGGTGGGTGACAGTCGTACGTTTTGGTCCTGGCGGAACTTGGCGTGGAGTTCACCTATCCGTGGCTCAAAGGCGAGTGCATCATGCTGGCCCAGGGGCCCGTCCTCATCCAGCGCGTCCGAGTAATCAGGGTGGGGAGGTAGGCCTTGCCTGATTTGCTCAGCGGGGCGAGGCCCGGCCCGCGCTTTCAGGAACTCCTGCCCCGCATGAACTTCTCGCCGTAAGGTCGCGCTCGCCCTTTGGCTCCCCCATCTTTTACGTGCGCCTCCCATGCGATTCCGTTCCGCTCATACGCTGTTGCGGAATCGGCTGGCATACATGGCCACAAGGGAGAACAGTCCTTCCGAGCACCTCTGCCAGATTGTGCCTGAGAAGCTTCCCGGAAACTAGGACGACGGCGCTTTGAAGGCGGACCAGACTCCTGTCGGTCTGGCATCAGCAATGAGTACTCGCCTTGTGTTTCTCGACAGTTCCGCAGGGACAATCCGAGGTTCTGGCCGAGCGACGGCGCACTCGGGCA
Organism: uncultured Acidobacteriota bacterium; assembly: GCA_963722555.1. Taxonomy (GTDB): domain Bacteria; phylum Acidobacteriota; class Terriglobia; order UBA7540; family UBA7540; genus Bog-366. The sequence continues at coordinate 595,800 of CAVRNQ010000007.1, read as the reverse complement.
CTATCGGACTAGAGGCAGGGCTCGGGGTGTGGTTCCTTTTTGCTGCCAGAAAACCCGCGGAGCCATGCTCCAAAGCCTTTCATACCGTCCTCCATAAAGCGGCCTAAGGTGTGTTTAGGCTGACTTGGATAAAAACGGTCCTGGCCAGTCTAGGACAAGCCCGCTCGCGTCGGGCCGCGGTGGCAGAGTTGTTCAGGACGCTCCCACTCCATGAAACCTCTGGTGCTGGAACCCAACAATAATTCGAGTAGAACGTCCGGTCAACCTGGGAGTTGACCGCACAGCACCACGCCGAGCTGTTTGCGCGCCTTGGGCGCTGGCGCATACAGTTTGTCGCGGGAAATGCCGGATAGATCCCCTGCAACATCGCAGCGTTTAGTATTACCGATTCCTGTTAAGAAATCCCATTGTATTGAAACAAAAAGAACGCAATAGGCTAAAGCTGCCATCTTCTGAGATAGCGGCGATTCGGTCTCGATTCCTAACCCGCCAAGTTGGACAAAGAAACTGACGGCTTGCGTCCAGGAGATCTGAGAAGGGTGCACGCTCTTTACCTCAAATCGGCTAGCCACGTTGATCCCACGCGTGCCTCGACTCTGACGTAGCTGGCCAGTGGATATGAACGTCCAGTTGACCACAGTCAGTCTTACGAGGCGAGTGGGATAATCCTTTCCGGGTGCGCCGCGAGCCAATCGCGCTATAATCACGGCCGCCGTTAATGAAGGGGCTGCTCACCCTATCGGCGGAGCGGCCACTTTCTCCTGCACGCATTGGGCACCCGATTCCACTCCCCCCTCCCCTGACCGGTGCGTGGAGATGCGGGCCTCTCTGATGACTTCAGTCAAGGAGTCAACGATGTCCTTCAAATCATTTCACCCCCGAACTCTGACCTCGACGGGCCTATTTCTGGCTCTCTCACTTTCCGTGGGATCCCCGCTGTCGTGTGCCCAGTCCTCTAACCAGCCCAGCCAGGCGAATCTTGAGGGGCGGCGCTGGTTTCAGGACGCTAAATTCGGACTATTCATTCACTGGGGCGTCTACAGCGTCCTGGGCGACGGAGAGTGGGTCATGAACAATGAGAAGATCGCCGTCCAGGAATACGAAAGGCTCCCCGCCTTTTTCAATCCCGTCGAATTCGATCCCGCCGAGTGGGTGGCGCTGGCGAAAGCCGCCGGTATGAGGTACATCACCATCACGAGCAAGCACCACGACGGCTTCGCCATGTTCGCCACGAGGCAATCCGACTGGAATATCGTGGACCGCACGTCCTACAAGAAAGATGTGTTAAAGATGCTCGCCGACGAATGCCACAAGCAGGGCATCAAGCTGTGCTTCTACCACTCCCAGCTTGACTGGCACAATCCTGACTACTTTCCACTTGGCCGAACCGGTCAGACTTCCGGCCGCCCAACCGGGGGCAACTGGTACAAGTATCTTGATTACATGGACGCACAACTCCGCGAGCTATTGACCAACTACGGTGAAATCGGGGGCATCTGGTTTGACGGCATGTGGGACAAACCGGAGGCCGACTGGCGCCTCGAACGGACTTACAAGCTGATCCACGACCTGCAACCGCAAACCCTCATTGGCTCAAACCACCATCATGTTCCCTACCCGGGCGAGGATTTCCAGATGTTTGAGAAAGACCTTCCCGGAAGCAACACGGCGGGCTTCAATCAGAGCTCCATCAGCGAGTTGCCGCTTGAGACCTGCGAGACCATGAACAATTCGTGGGGATTTAATATCAGCGACACGAAGTACAAGAGTACGCGCGAGCTTGTTCAATACCTGGTGAAGGCCGCGGGGTTTAACTCGAATTTCCTTCTGAATGTGGGCCCGATGCCCAACGGCAAAATTCAGCCGGAGTTTGTTGCCCGGTTGAAGGAAATGGGCCAGTGGCTCGCCCGAAACGGCGAAGCCATCTACGGCACGCGCGGCGGCCCGATTTCACCGCGTCCCTGGGGAGTAACAACCCAAAAAGAGAATCGCGTCTTCGTGCACATTCTCGATTGGCAGGACGCCTCGCTTCTTCTCCCGCGTTTACCCAGGCCGGTCAAGTCGGCCTACCTGCTGAATGACAAGCAGAAGATCGAGTTCGCTGAAAATCACTACGGGGTCGCACTCAGCCTTCCCAGCGGCGCGCAGGGGGAGTACGACAGGATCGTGGTCCTCGAACTTGCTGGAAACTGAGCAGCAGGGAGCGTTGTTACCCGTACCATTCCGCTTCATGAACCGTAACTTTCCACGCCGCGAGGTCTCGCCATGAAGAAGCCAGCCACATTAGCCACCGGGGCAATCGGCGGCCTTTTGCTTTTCGTCGCTTCCGTTTTGCTGTCCCAAACGATCAATCCGCAGCATGACTGACACGAGGAAGCTTTCCTCGGTATTCATTACGACCTTCACGCCAATGCACAAGACACCGAACTCGGCCGGGAGCTCACACCCGAGCACCTGCGTGAACGCTTACGCATGACCCGTCCGGACTGGGTTCAGACGGACTGCAAAGGCCATCCCGGCTATACGAGCTGGCCAACCACGGTGGGATCGACTTCACCGGGTGTTGTGAAGGACTCCCTGCGCATCTGGAGGGACGTGACAAAAGAACTGGGGATCAAGCTGGGCGTCCACTATTCCGGCGTGTGGGACGCGCGCGCCGTAGAGCTTCACCCGGACTGGGCTCGGGTGGATGTTCGGGGCCAACGCGATACACGAATCACCTGCCGACTGCACGGTTACGACGAGCACCTCATGATTCCCCAAATGATGGAAATCATCGACAAGTACGACATTGACGGTTTCTGGGTGGATGGCGAGAACTGGGCCGCGCTGCCCTGCTGGTGTGACCGCTGCAAGGCGGAGTTTGCCCGACGAACTGGAATCGAAACGCCGCCGTTGGACGCCGGCCAGCCTCATTGGGAGGACTGGCTCAAATTCCACCGCGACTTGTTTGTGGAACACGTGACGAAGTACACCAATGCCGTTCACGCCCGCAAACCGGGCTGTCTCGTGGTGAGCAACTGGATGTACACCGTGCGGGAACCAGACCCCGTCCAGGCTCCGGTCGATTACCTGAGCGGGGACTTCTCTTCGAGTTGGGGAGCTGACAGCGCCGCCCTGGAAGGCCGCTTCATGGAGAGCCGCAGGATGAGCTGGGACCTGATGGCTTGGTCATTCACGAAAACGGGCGAGATGGACGCGCCGCCTCCATGGGTCACGAAAACGGCGACACATCTCGAACAGGAGGTTTCCGAGGTGGTGGCCCTCGGCGGCTCGGTGATGGTTTACGAGACGCCGCAACGCTCGGGATGGCTTACCGGATGGCACAACGACCTGCTTGCCGAGGTGGCGCAATTTTGCCGCCCGCGCAGGGACACTTGCTGGAAATCGAAGACGGTCCCGCAAGCAGCCGTCCTGCATCTCGCCACCCATTACTACCCGAACAATTCCCCCCTGTTTAATTTTGGTGAAGCGGTGGAACCGGTCCAAGGCGCTCTTCAGGCGTTCCTCGAAACGCAACGATCCACCGATCTGCTTGCCGAAGATGCGGCACTCGAGCGGATGAACCAATATAAACTCGTGGTTGTGCCGGAGCAGATCTGTATCAGTGACCGCATACTCGAGGCGCTCGACAACTACGCGCGAGCCGGTGGCCACGTTTTAATAAGTGGAGACTATCTGGCCAAAGCTTATCCAACTTTCGTCGGCACCTCCCCTGCCGGCGGGCTGATGACAGGCCGTACCTTCTTGCCACTAGGAAAACAGGCTATTCCGGTCTCGCCACCCTGGCAGCCCGTCACACCTTCCGCGGGGACGCAAGTTCTTGCCTATCGTCTTACGGAGCAGGAGCCGGCCAAGGACCTGACTCGCCAGGCCATCGTGACCCGGCGGCAGGTTGGAAAGGGTTCGATCATCGCCATTTACGGTCCGATTTTCCGAGAGTATTTTCGAGGCCATTATCCCTCGCTGCGGAAGTTCATCGGCGAACTCGTCCAGCCATTGGACATCCCCTGGACTGTGACTTTGGATGCCCCACCGCAGCTCGAGGTGGTGCTGCGGCAGAAAGGTGAGAAGTTGCTGGTGAACCTGATCAATCGCGGCGCGGGTGAAACGCTATCACCCCACCGGGTGATCGTCGAGGAGTTGGTCCCGGTCGAAAGAGTCCGCGTGCGCATTCGCCGTCAAACCCGACCCAGGTCCGTATCAATTGTTCCGAACGACGGTCCCCTTGAGTGGACATATGAAGCTGGAACCATCACGGTAAATGTGCCCCGCGTTGATATCCATCGCGTACTGGTCGTGGAATAGCCCCGGGCTGGGTTTCAGGAGCTGGGTGTCTAGATCCCACCGAGGTTATACTGCGTTGGGCCACCTGTCACGGCGGGGGGCTGCGATCCTTTTACCACGGCGAATCGTACCTGTTTTGAACGGAGGTTAAGACTCGATGTTGAACAGGCGGTTACTTTCCAGAGACTCTTGAGCAATTGGAAGAGGACGCTGTCTACGCTGACTTATCAGCAATGCATGTTGCAAAGTTGAAGTTTGAAAAGCTGGTCTTCAGGCCGAATCCAGCGACCACGTCTTGTCTACGCAGTAGGCAGTCTGGTCATCCAATTTTTCTCCCCTTGCGCCGTCGGCTGCGAAAAGGAGCCAAATGGACCCGACCGTTTGCCTAGAGCGCTATGGCCCAAGAACGCCATAGACGTCTATTTGCGCCAGCCAGATTCAGCTGCTCACGCGCCTTCATGCCTGCGGCCGCTGGGCCCGCCGCAACTAAGCACGACTAAGGATGCCCGGCGCTATGGATGACTTGAACCCTGCCGACCTTACCGCCCTGCAGCCTCACTTTGATCCCGCGCGGGTGAAACCCGGACCTCGTGAGAAGGTCCTGGACGATGCCTCGGGTCTGTTTCCCTGTAGGTTGGTCCTCTTTGAGGACAACTGAAACGTCTGCTCCACGCGCCACATCACTTCGGTTCCGTCCATCCATGAGACTTACCCCCTTCACAGGCTCGTCAAAACTTCAATCGGGCTACATAACTCAATAATCCATAGGAACAACAGAACCATCCCGCCCCGGGGGCTGATGGTAAATCCCCTATCCATACGCTGAAGCGAAGACCCAGCCATTTCGTTACCCACGCTTTACAACTGATGGAAGCGGTTAAGGAGGCCGCTTCTATGAGGAAACAGAGTCGCCAGCACTCGAATCATAAGCCCCGAGCTTTGACACTTCCGGAATTGGACCAATCGAAGACTTCTGTTTTGAACACCCTCGGCTCTCTGCAGTCGCGCCGCTCCTACCAGCACGCGATGGACGAATTCATTGCCTGGTATTGCGCGGAACCCAGGCTGGCCTTGAATCGAATCGTCGTCCTGCATTATCGCATGCACTTGGAGAGTATCCCCTTGGCCCCCGCAACGATAAACCTTCGCCTGGCGGCGGTTCGCAGGCTTGCCTACGAGGCGTCGGACAGTGGCCTGCTCAGCCCCGAGCTGGTGGCCGGTATCTGCCGGGTCAAAGGCGTGAAACGGCTCGGACAACAGGTCGGCAATTGGCTGACGGTCGAGGAGGGTCAGCAACTTCTGGCCGCCGTGCGTACAAACACGCTTCGCGGCAAACGAGACGCCGCCATGCTGGGTCTCTTGCTCGGTTGCGGCCTTCGACGATCTGAGGTGGCCAACCTGGAGATCGAAAAGATTCAACGGCGGGACGGACATTGGGCGATTGTCGACTTGGTAGGTAAGGCCGGCCATGTGCGAACGGTGCCGATGCCGCTCTGGGTAAAGAGCGCAAATGACAGTTGGACCTCTGCTGCCAGCATTAGCGAGAATAGGTTGTTTCGAGCCATCCGGAAGAACGGCGCACTGTGGGGCAGCGGCGTGACGCAGAATGTCGTCTGGTATGTCGTGAAAAACTGCGCGAAGCGTGCTGGGATTGAGAAGCTGGCCCCACACGATTTGCGCCGAAGTTGCGCTCGCTTGTGCCATACAACAGGAGGCGAGATCGAACAGATTCAGTTTCTGTTGGGCCATGCCAGCAGGTTAGAGTCCCCTCCCGGTTGGGAGAATCTCGGGAACGAGCAAGAGAGAGGGCGAGGTGTCCGAGAGATCGCGGGGACACGGGTCAAGGTGGTGGCTGACTTCATCTCGAAGGGGGCCTGTCGGCTCCAGGAGAGCTCGCCCGGCGTCTCGACTACAAGATTGTGGTTGCGAACGAGCCGGTCGGGGGTATGCTGCGGTGGCGGAGGATGCCAAAACGGAAATCCTGGCTAAGTCGTGATCTTTTCGATTGTGCATGATTGTTGCCCGTCACACGGCCATAGAGTTATGTGGGAAAGATAAGGAGTTCTTTAATTGATACACTGGCGCGTGTCAGGGCGCTTCCTGGGCTGCTTTTGACAGGACAAACCGGAATTCAAAGATGGAACTCTCGAATTTACTATAAGGAGATCGCAATGAGTGACCGAAGAGCGTTTATGAAAGATGCAGGATTTTTGAGCCTTCTTCCCTGGGCTAAAACTCTGCGCGCTCAGCCGCGTAGCGAAGATGTGAGTGGTTCGTCTAATAATGGGGCATTTCATGCGGAACCTGGGGCGATAGTGCTTGAGAACGCCGAGATGCGTCTCTTAATAGGTTCCAGCGGCTCAGCTAAAAGCTTGGTCCATAAGCCTAGCGGGCAGGAGTGTCTGGCGAGAGATATACAAATACCAATGTTCAACGTGACGCAATACCGTCCGTATGATAACGAACTACAGCTAGCTTACCCCGCCAAGAAAACGGACTTCCCTGCCGATCGAGTACGACGGGAAGGCGACCGATTAATCGTGAGCTTCACAAGTGTGGGCTATGAGGCGGCCATCGGGCTCAAAATCACCGACGCGTATATTGCGTTCCGGCTCTTAGGTCTTGCATATAACGGATATACTCCGGTCAGGCCAAAGGAAAAAACTACCATTGACGAAACTTTGTTCGTGCAACTACCTATAAAGGACCGGAAGAACTTGGGTGAATGGCTGAACGTAATGTGGGACGAAACCGTTGCGGTCAACCTTTTGGGAACAGACCCATATGCGCAGATTGATGCAATGGACCGTGGCGGGTACCACTTGTTCCAAGCAGGGACAGTGAGGGATGTGCAATTGGAAGGCGTGGGAGCAGCTCTGATTACGACAACGACGCCGCAACTACTCGATCGAATTGCTCGGGTGGAAGAGGACTTTAACCTCCCTAGGGGCGTCGAGAGCCGCCGCCGAAAAGAATACAAGTATTCCTATTACCAACCGATCACGATGACTCCGCAAGACGCTGAGCGGCAGATTAAGTTTGCCAAGATGGGCGGTCTCCGAGCGATGAATGTTTACTGTCTTGCCTTTGCCAAGACTGTGGGTCATTTCCCATGGAAACCGGAGTATCCGAGAGGAATGGCCGATCTGAAAGAGATTGTGGCGAAGATAAGCGGGGCCGGCATACTTCCGGGACTTCACATCCTCTATACGATGGTCCACGAGGAAGATGCCTATGTAACACCAAGACCGGATCCGCGTCTGAATCTACTACAGAGCTTCACCTTGGCAGAAGATATCGATGGCTCGGCGACCGTTGTTCCGATTGAAGAGAACCCGCGGCTGTGCACTATGGCGGACGGCAAGAGGATCTTAAAGATCCAAAACGAGCTTGTTGCTTATCAGGAATACACCACCGACCCACCCTATCAGTTCCGCGGTTGTCAGCGAGGCGCGTTAGGCACCCACGCCGCTTCGCATGAGATGAGTTCTAGAGTTGGAATGCTCGATATGTATGGGGAAGGCGCGCCATCCTGGCTATTCATGCGGTTAACCCAAGATACGAGTATTCAATTGGAAGTGGCGGAACGAATCAAGGCGATATATGAGCAGGTGGGATTCAAGTTTCTATACTTTGACGGCGCTGAACAGGTGCCAGCTCCTTACTGGTACACGGTGTCTCAGGCGCAGAGGATCATAGTTAACTCCCTGCGACCGGAACCCCTCTATGCAGAGGGGTCCTGCAAGTCCCATTTCAGCTGGCATATTGTCACGCGGGGAAATGCGTTCGATACTGTTATTCCGGAGCAAATCAAGGCAGCAACACGCGCTTATCCCGCCACGGAAATCCAGAGGGTGGCAAAAGATTTCTCGAGCATCAATTTCGGATGGATTGGATACTGGGCGCCAAGCAAAGAAACGATTGGTACTCAGCCGGATATGCTCGAGTATGTTTCGAGTCGCGCCGCAGCCTGGGATTGCCCAATCTCGCTGTCCGAAGGTGGGTCCGACCTCTTGTCGGCCTTGGAGGCTCACCCGAGAACAGCGGACAACTTGGAAGTGATACGCCGGTGGGAGGAGGTTCGTGACCGGGAATGGTTGACACAAGAGCAGAAGATGGCGCTTCGCAACTTGGAACAGGAGCATACTCTGCTGGTGGACGAGCGCGGAGATTTCGTGCTTGTACCTTGGGACCAAATAGAGGATGTGGCAGGTGCGAAGGTACCCGCTCGGGCCTTTGTATTCGAGCGCAACAGAAAAGTGTACGTTGCATACTGGCACACCTCAGGAGAAGCATTCTTGGAGCTGGCATTAGAGGCACGACAGCTGACCCTGATGAGAGAGTTCGGAAAGTCGATCGAGGTCAAGGGGAACGCAAAGATGGTGAAACTGCCACTTGGAGATCTCCGCTATATCGAATTTCATCAGCTGACCCGCCAGGAAGCAATTACAGCTTTCCAAAAGGCAATAATCATCCAGGGCTAGCAGTCCGTGGTGTGCGCCGGGATAAACCGGCGTCGAGTAGTGAATGAAAGAGTCATACAGGAAAGGTTTAGCGAGCCATCCTGGCGGCATCCACTTATTCCAGAACGCGCCTGTTCCCGCCCCTAGGCGCGATTACGTGCTGCTGCAAAACGCTCTCGAAACGAACCGCATTGGTATTCTCATCAACCGCACGGAGGAAGTTGCGATTGCAGATAATGCCTCTGCGAATAAACAGATCGGCATAAAAGTCGAGGAGGGTAGTAAGCCTGTAAGGGTGCACGACAATCATTTCTCGTCTGCCAAGGCAGTCGCCGTCGAATCTCCAGACTCCAAAGCCGTGATCGCAGACCAGCCATCGAAATAGGTGCTGAGATGAAACGAAGAGCTTTCTTGCAACGCGCCGCCGCCACTCCGGCCTTGGCCGCGCTGGCTCCCCATAGTCTCGAAGCCGCGGCCGCGAGCGCCACCATCTTGCCCAAGGGCCGGTACACTCCCGGCCGGATTGTGAATGAATATAACCTGCTGCTGCCGGGTGAGCAGGAGGAGCTCAAGAACTCACCACACGTGGTTTCTTTTGAAGGCGGAAAAGCCACCGTGAGATGGGGAAATGAGAAGAAGACGATGGCGGTTGGAGAGGGGATCGGGGGCTGGCAACTGGTTGCCATCCTCCCCTGGCTGAATGGAACGCCCACTGCCGTTTTTGAAAGGCATGTGACCCACCAGGGGGTCATTGTTTACGTGACCGAGATGGGGGAAATTGCGAGAATTCCCAAGCGCATCGGCAACCTCGCCCAAATCCGCCCTCGTCCCACTTCGACCCCCCATAACGTGAAGCTCGAGCGGCCGCGGCAGTATGTTCCCGGTCCCGACGTCTGCGGCGATTACATCCTGAACTCTGACGAAGACCCCTGCTACGAAAATGTAGCCGCGCTGGGGCCGGAGTTTGTCGGCTGGACATTGGTCGCCAATGAAGAGGCGGGGCCGGAGCGATCCTTGTTCCTGGAAGCTGACGGGAAATCCCGGCAAATGGCCGCCGACCCGCAAACAGCCTGGGCGCCCGACCTTGTCGGACGGTTGTTCGACCCGCGCCGCTTCCTGCCTTCCGAGTATCTGTACGAGTATGTCCCGGGCTATAGCAAGCGCACGTTACTGGGAGGGTTTCTGCCGGCTGCGGACATCGGGGTGTGGAATCCGCGCTTTCAGGTCGGGTACGAGGTCATGATGATCCTTCCGGATGGCGTGGACGCCCGGCCCCTGGGCCGCGTGCGTGTTCTGCTTCCGAAAGACACCGGCGGCAAACTCATCCCCGCCGGGGATACGAACGCCAAGGAGGCCATCCCCGCCTCAGGGTTCACGGAGCACTACTGGAATGGCGCGGCGGAAGATTTCTTCTCCGCCCTGGTGGGCATCTGGAACCGGTGGCGCAACTTCTTCGCTGCCGGCATGCAAGTGGAGATTCCGGATGCATGGCTAAGCGATGCGGCGCGCGCCGGCATCGTGCTTTCGCGTTGCGGTTACCATGGGCTGGAACCCACTTACCAGGTCGGTGAAGGCGCCTACACCAAGATTCCCGTGCGCAGCCATGCACTCTTTCCCGTGGCGCATTACGAATTCGTGTGGGCGCAGCAGTTGTGGGGTCTCGGTGAGCAGGTTGAACCCTACTTCCAGCACTATCTCGACCATTACATCCTTTCTGACGGTAACTTCCTCTACAACACGCAGGACCAGGTGGAGGCGCCGCTCAATGCCGGCATTTTCCTGGAGACTTCCGCACGCGCCTACGATTACACGCAGAACCTGGAGGCTTTCCACAAACGCCTGCCGGTTTTGCGGAAGATGATCGACTTTGTGGTCCGCCGCTATCGCTATGCTCAGGAAGCCTTCCCGGCCGGTGACCCTCGCCATGGGCTGATCTGGGGCTCGCCCGAAGCGGACAATGGTGATCCACAAAATGACTTTCCGGAGTCGCACCCCTTCTATTACCAGAACGCGGCGTGGATCTGGCGCGGCCTTGAGGAGCACGCGCGCTGCCTGGAGCGAGCGGGGTCTGAGAATCAGGACGCGGACCTGCGGCGGGAGGCGGCGGAAATCGCAAAGCTGGCTGCGGAGATGCGCGCCGACATCGAACGTTCCCTGGCCCGCACTCTGGAGGACCGCAATCCGGCCATGAAGCAGGCCGGAATCACTCCTTTCACCGCCTTCGATACGCAGCGCCAGCCCAGCGAGCTCTCCAGCTACGAGAACCACCGTTACATGGCGGATTGGTGGATGAGCGACTGGGGCGACCCCGTCTTGGATACCGGCCACTTCACGCACCGCAAGCTCGCGGGCCAGCAAATTCTTGGGATGAATATCGATGGCGACTATCCCCGCACTTCCAACTTCATGGAGCATGGCACGCTGGCCGGGCGCATCCGGCAGGACGATTATCGCCTGTTCCTGCTCACTCTCTATGGCAACCTCTGCCAGGCCATGGATTCGGGAAACCGTTACGCCCCCGAAGACACTTTATTGCCTGGAAACTACCCGGGGGAGGGAAGCCCCTACGGGTGGTCAGCAGTGGTCAACAGTGAACTGCAACCGACCATGGGGCTACGCTGGCTCTTGTGCTACGAAGAACACGATCGCAACGTTGTCCATCTTCAGAAGGCCACTCCCCAACACTGGTTCAGTCCCGGTGAGGTGATTCGAGTGCATAATTGCCCCACGCGTTTCGGGCCGATCAGTTGGACCACGCAGGCCCTCCCTCCCTCGGCGGGATCTGCTCGCTGGAAGGTCGAAGTCACCCTTCTGAAGCCCTGCGAGGCCGACCTTGTCGTCCACATTCATCCGGCCGACCGAGCGTCATTACGCTCGACTTCGCTGGGAGAAGTTCATCCAAGCTATATCGTGGTTACCTCGAACCTCCTGGCGGGGAAGACGCACATCGAGATCGAAGTTACGTAGGGGCGGCCAGTTTCCGAGAAGCCAACTTCACAGGCAGAATCCCTAAAACCCAGCGTAACCTCTTGACCGGCAGTGGCTTGCAGCGTGACGAGCGAATATATTCTTCTGCGACCACTTCAGAGTAATTTCCGAGTGGGCGACGATACGTCCGGAATCGTTTTGGCAGTCGGCAACAGGTCCAGATCGAGTAACGGCGACAAAGTTGAAATCGGGAATTCCGATCCAGATGAAAGACCCCTCGATCCGGATCTGCTGGCCGCTTGGCAAGGAGAGTGTCTTCGACTTGGACGCCCCTGATCTTCTTACTGTGTGGCGATGGAATAAAGATGCACCGGTCCAAGAAGTCCCGAAGGAAGCAATGGCGAGTTCGCCTTGTACGGCTTCACGTCCGCAAACGTATATTTCGTCGTCACGCCTGGTTGTTCATCGCCAATCAGCCGGTTCACCCACGCATTGGTCACCTTGATGGTCACTGCGTTCGCACCCGGCTTCAGTGCGCTCGTCGCGTCCACCCTGTAAGGCGCATGCCAGACGATGCCCAGCGACTTGCCATTCACCGTCACCTCGGCGAGGTTCTTCACATCGCCCAGGTCAATCCACAGGTGCGCACCCTTCTTGAACCAATCCGCCGCAGCCTGAATAGTCTTCGTATAGGTACCGGTTCCGGAGAAATACTTAACGCCGGCGTCCTGGTTATCGCTCCATGACGACAGCTTGTCCAGAGTGATCGACGGCGGCGCTCCGCGTTCCGGTTGAAAGTTCACGTTCCACGAACCATCCACCATCGCCAGTTCCGTCTCCACTGCTTTGGTCAAATTGCGCGAAGTCGCTTGCGTCGCCTTGCGGAATACCACGAACACCGTGCCCCAGGGTTCCAGGTGCAACGGCACCGTGGTGCGTCCGTCCGCAATGTTGTACGACGCGGGCTCTGACTTGCCGGTTTCGGGATGCCAGAGTTCCGGCGCCTTGCCGGTCACGCGGAAGCTGGCGTCCACCGTTTCGTCGCGGTCGTTGCGGTTATCCACAAAGTACAGATCGCCATCCGCAAGCTTGCGATGCACGAAGAGAATGCGCGTATCGCTCTCCGGCTTGGTGTAGTCAAAGTCCGGCGCCACCTTTACCGCGTTAAACACATCCGCCAGACTCTGGCCAGCGTACACCGTGCCTTTGCCCACCTTGTGCTCGCCCGTGCCATCGCCAAACAGCTCGTCGTTCAGTTTGCGGAACTCTGCCTGGTTGTCGGCCAGGCTGGGATCGTCGGTGGGCTTCGGACCGGCAACGACAGCGCCATCCTCCACCAGTTTGTGAATGGCACGCAGCACGGGCAACGACATGTGTTGGCTATAGGGATCGAGCCCCAGCACCCGGTAGCTCATGCCGCTCTTCGTCGTAATGCGGCCGTCGGCGACTTTCAGTTCGTGGATCAGGCCGTCGGCATTGATGTAGTCGAAGCCATAGCCCGCCGGCACATCCGGCGATTTATGCTCAAAGATCGCGGTGAGGTTGGAATCTTCGCCGTAGAAGTAAATTAAGTCCGCGCCGAAGCGTCCCTGTTGCAGCAGGTAGCTGCTGCGCGCGATGTAGCTCACCCAGGGGCCAGCCTGTTCCGCCCAGGTCTCGTTACGATTGAACCACTGCCCAAAGGGTCCCAGCGTCAATCCCGGCGCCTTGTCCACCAGCGGCTGGTGCGCCGACTCGTGAATCACAAAGCGGTTGATTCCGTTCAGCAGTTCCTGGTCCGCCGTCGGCTTCAGCGTTGCTGGAGACCACGCCCAGGGGGCGGCCGCCGCCGTCAGCGACTCCGCCGCGGCCAGGTTCTGGCCGTAGATATGCGCCACTGAGGCCGATTCCCGATCGTCCGCGTTGTACCCGTATTGTTCCTTGTTCACCCCGGGCGTCTGGGTCCACATGGCGCTCATGGGCACTTCGTTGAACTTCTTGACCTCCATGCCATCAGCCACAAAGGCGCGCCCTTCCTCGTGCGACTCGCCGTAATGGCCCATGCCCCGCTCATGCAGTGTTGCCTCCAGTTGGCCGTAGTGTTCGTCCGCGATTAAATCGCTGATGGTCTTGCGAAAGTCCCACAGGAACTGGTCGCTGGCCTGGGCGCTTTCCATCACCTGCCCGGTGAGAACCGGCATCCAGGGCAGGGGATCATAACCACGCCGCTTCTTGAACTGCGCGATCATGTCGTCGGTCCAATTCTGCGAGCCGGCCTCCCAGCTATCGTTAATCACGTAGCGGATGCCACGCTTGCCCATGTAGTCCGCGCCCACCGTCTCCTTGTAGCTGTCCAGGTAGGTGTTCATGTAGTTCTTCACAAAGCCGCGGTTCAGTTTGTCAACCTCGAGGCCCGTTGCCTCGGCGGTTGCCGGATGGTTGGTGATTCCCAAGAGGGAATAGCCGAACCGGAGGATGACCCAAATGCCGGTGGGAGGCTTCCAATCGAGCGTACCGTCAGCGCGCAGCTTGGAAGTCAGGTCGACCACATCCGACTTGGCTACGGCTTCGTCGGAAGGGACGGGAGGTGTCGCGAACTCGTAGAGGTCGGGCACGGGAACGAAGGCGGCCTTCTCTTCGAACCGGTTGACCCGCGCACCCGGATGCAGCACCAACTCGGCAATTTCATAGTCGGTCGGAGGTGGCCCCACCTTGATTCCCATGGAAGCGAGGTCCAAGCCCTCCGCCCAGGGTGGCAAAGGAGGTGCGAGGGTCCGCTTGAAAACGACGCGGAAGAACTTCGCCTTCACCGGAGGGAAAGAGACGGTATGTTCGGAAGCGCCACCGTCAGGAAGCTTCACGATAGCCCGGAAGTTCTGCCCGTCGTCACTCGCCTCGAGGGATTTCTCCGGGCTGGTGATCCCGGCCAGCATCGCGGCAATCATATTGACGTTTTTCGTCACGATGGTAATGGCGCGAATCGTCTGGGGTTCGGCGAATTCGTATTGGATCCAGGCGCTCTCGCCGGCAGGGGGGATGGGAAGCTTGGTGGTTTTTTCCAAGTCCCCGTCGCTGAGCCTCGCCGCGTCAGGCGTTCCCGCGTTCGCCGTCACCTTGGGGTGCAGTGATTCGATCGGAACATCACTTGCTGCCGCGCGGTAGGCGATGACCGCGATATCGGCGTAGAACTGCGGTATGGGCTTGGAGCCCTCGGGCGCTTCGAGAAGGTCCTGAATGGCCAGGTTCTGAAAAGCCCCGGTGTTCGACGGCGGATGAGCCAGAGTGCCCGTGAACGGCTTGCCGCCTTCGGCGAGTGTCTCACTCCAAACGTACTTCTTCATTCCCTGCGACGCCGGGACCCATGGGCCGCCCGACTCGCTCCAGCCCGGCGACCCGGCAATCGCCTCTTCCAGGCCCAACTGATCGGCGAGGATCGTCGCGTACTTGAAGGCATCCTTCCACTCCGGGGTCATGTAAGCCAGGCGCTTGTCCACCACCTTCGGAGTCGACAAGGCTGCGTCAAAGTTCTGGAAGCCGCCCAAGCCCACCCGGTGCATCCACTCCAGGTCCAGCTTGATGCCTTCCTTGGTGATGTTGCCGTTCATCCAGTGCCACCACACCCGCGGGCGCGCACCCTCCGGCGGATTCTCAAATCCACTCTTGAGCGCATCAGATTTGCTCTGCGCTGTGGCTGCGCTGACCCCGAGTAACAGCGCGATGCTTGCGGTAATCAGCTTCTTCGATGGACGATTCGTCGCGTCTCTTCTTTTCTCAGCCATTTGTTCCTCACTCTCCAAGTTCGGGAATTGGGTGGCCAACATGAGTGAAATGCACGCAGACGGGCCTTCTCCGCAACGCCCAGAATCGTAGCACGCGGTCAGCACGATTCGACAGAGAAATTACTCTCGACGCGTTCTTCGCTAATCTCGGGACCGCGCTTGGCATTGATAAGAGACGCTGAAGATTGGGCGGCCCGCATTTTACCCGCGCTTTCGGACTCAACCGGAATTTCCGATTTCAACTTCATCTCTGTGCAAAAAATGTATACCCGCTGCCCTGTCGTATCAAGCGCCAGTCGCCCTGGCCACAGTTGGGTGGTGACCGCGCCTCGCTTAGCCCCTTTTGCGATTGTGCCCGGATGACGGCGCACTCGGAGACTATCAGACTGGTGGGGGGCGCAGGTAGTAATCGCGAGAATAGTTTCCGGATCGCCGACGATACGACCAGAACTGGAAGACTCGACGGACAGACGGCTAACAAATCGAACAGGCGACTTTTGCGGGTAGGGCGTCACACGTCCGTTTGAGGTCTGAAAGTGGCCTGCAAAGTCATACCGGGGATATAATCACATCGCTTAGTCATTGGGACATGGCGCACATCCGCAGGCTCACGAAGGCTGACATGGTCCGCGGGTGATCACGCCGAAAGGGGCGCTAGAGCGCCCTACCTTTCACACTCCTGAGAGAATTCCATGAAACTGATTGACCGCGTTCGTACACTAGCTTTGCTCGCGCCGGTGCTCGGCTCCCTCATGTTCGTCGAACCGTGTGCGGCCCAGACTGTCCCCGCGCCCTCCCGATCTTCTGCCTTGCCAAGCGAAACGCCGGCCAAGTTCGAGCCCGTTACCGACAGCTTTGATTACACCCGGCACGACGTGATGATCCCCATGCGTGACGGCGTGAAACTGCACACAGTCATCCTCGTGCCCAAGGGCGCCAAGGGCGCGCCGATCCTCCTGACCCGCACGCCCTACGACGCCACCAAACGCACGAGCAACGCCGAAAGCGCCCACCTCGGCCCGATCCTCGACGACGCCACTGACCTGATTGTCGAGGGCGGCTACATCCGTGTGATTCAGGACGTCCGAGGCAAGCATGGCTCCGAGGGCGATTACGTCATGAACCGACCCTTTCGCGGGCCGCGAAACCCGACGCCGGTGGATCATGCCACCGACACGTATGACACCATTGACTGGCTGGTGAAAAATGTCCCGGAATCCAATGGCAGGGTCGGCATTCTGGGCGTTTCGTACGACGGCTTTCTGTCTTTGGCGGCCCTCGTGGATCCCCACCCCGCGCTCCGGGTGGCTGTGCCGATGAACCCGATGGTGGACGGATGGAGAGGTGACGACTGGTTCCACAACGGCGCTTTTCGCCAACAGAACATGGCCTACATCTACGACCAGCAGGCGACGCGCAAGTCGGAGGTCAAGTGGTGGACGAGCCATTTCGACGACTACGACACGTTCCTGCAGGCAGGGTCGGCGGGCGAACTTGGGCATCGCCGCGGGCTCGAACAGCTCGGCTTCTGGCGGAAGATTCTTGAACATCCGAGTTATGACGCCTTCTGGCGCGACCAGGCGGTGGACAAGGCGCTGGCGGCCCAACCGCTGAAAGTTCCGGTGATGTTGGTGCACAGCCTTTGGGATCAAGAGGACATTTACGGCGCCATTGCGGTCTATATGGCGCTCAAGCCGAAGGACACAGGCAATGACAAAGTCTTCCTGGTCATGGGTCCCTGGCACCACGGCCAGGAGATGGACGACGGCAGTTCGCTGGGGGCCTTGAAGTTCAACAGCGATACCGCGCTCTACTTCCGCCGCGAGATCCTGCGGCCGTTCCTGGACCAGTACCTCAAGGAGGGCTCGCCGAAATCCGACGTGCCGCCCGTCCTGGCGTTCGAAACTGGGACGCCTGCGTGGCGGCGACTGCCCGCCTGGCCGGCCGGCTGTGCGAGCGGCTGCACGGTCCGGTCGACCCCACTCTATCTCAGTGCCGGTCTGAAGGTGAGCTTCACCGCACCGAAGCCCGGCGATGCGACGTTCGCCGAATATGTCTCCGACCCTGCCAAGCCCGTCCCCTTCCGCGCACGCCCCAACCGACCCATGTACTGTGAGGGCTCAACCTGGTCCCAATGGCTGGTGGACGATCAGCGTGAGGCGTCCGGTCGTCCGGATGTCGCAGTCTTCGTCTCCGACTTCCTGACCGCGCCGGTGAAGATCAGCGGACAGCCGGTCGCCCATCTGGTCGCCTCCACCAGCGGCACAGACTCTGACTGGGTCGTCAAGCTGATCGACGTTTATCCCGACGAGGTGGCTGGCCAACCTGCCCTGGGCGGATACCAGTTGATGGTTGCGGCCGATATCTTCCGAGGCCGTTACCGCGAGAGCCTGGAGACGGCCGAACCCATTACGCCCGACAAGCCCCTGGTTTATCGCTTCGCCCTGCCCACGGCGAACCACGTCTTCCTGCCGGGCCACCGGATCATGGTGCAGGTCCAGTCGAGTTGGTTCCCGCTCTACGACCGCAACCCGCAGACGTTCGTTGGGAATATCTTCTGGGCAAAGCCGGAGGATTACCGAAAGGCCGTCCAGCGGATTTACCACGCGCCCGGCCAGGCGAGCCACATCGAGCTACCCCTGGTCACGACGCCTTGAGGCAGAGCGGCCACGGGCCGTTGATTTTGAACGGACGAGGATTCTTGTACCAGCGGGAGTTTAAGAGAATTCCGAAGTGTCGCGTGCTCCGTGTCACAAGAACCCCGCCCGCCTTCTAATGGACGTATAGCTGCAAACCTTGGAAGTGGTGCCCACGTTCACCTACGGGTTCCTCCTGGATGACGACGTACTCGGACAATACCTGACTGGGGTCCGTTGAAGCGACTCGCCCATGAGTGATTTCCGTGTGTGCGACGATCCAGGAGTTGAGCGACTTCCGTCTACACTACGGCGTTACTCGCGATCAATCCCAGCGAGTGCTATGCCACCACATACTTCCTCGAACGTGACTTCGCGGGAGTGAGCCGCGCCACCTTGGACGGGCGAGAGCAGTGGGACCTGCAGTGATTCTAGGTGCCAAGAGGCTCATTGGTCGAACGGGGGATCCGTCTGCTCTACATCACTTCCCAGGTGTAGAATCCTGCCAGAGCGTCTTCCGAGCCGTTATGTCCAGAACATGAGGACAACGCAGGACTTTCCGGGAATGTGATACGGTATCCCAAATCGGCAGTCAAGGCTTACATATCAGGACTTTCCCCATTTTTTAGCCTTCCCAAGCCAGCAGGAGTTCCAATTGCCAAGTTTTGGGCGGTGGACCGGATGGTTCGGGGCTGGTTTGAGAAAGAACCTTATGGATGCCATCGGCCAGAGCGTAGAAGCGGAAAGGCGGAATGCCGAAGAAGCGGAAGGAAATGATCAGGAGCCTTTCGCACAAGATTCTCAACTTTAACTTCTGCCCTAAGAAAGTGGCGGCAAAGTAAGCCGCGGCCGTCACCAACACCACCAGGTTTTTCAGCCGTTGATAGCGCAGAACGCGAATATCTTCCAAGTGATAGCTCTGTTTGAGGAAGCGAAAAGTTTCCTCAATTTTCCAGCGGGTCAGATAGATTTGCACGATCCACCATAGCGATTCTGAGTCCCGCGCTCCCTCCAGGTTGGTCAACAGCAGGAGCGGATCTTTCCCGAAACCGGCCACCACCACCAAGAGCATCTTCTCCTCTCGCCCCGGCAGGTGCAGGGGTTCGGCACCGTAGCGGAGCTCATAGACCTTTTCTTTCCCCTCTTCGATCTTGATCACGCGCGCCGCATAACGCAGACGACACCGGCCACCCACCTCCGCCACACTCCCTTGCAGGCGGCGTCGATCGATCACGAAACGTTTACCGGTGGACCGGATCACAAAGCGCTCCCGCCGCGCCAGCAGCGGCTCCAACACCTCCCGGCGGTCTCCGCCTCGATCTAGCACCCAGATCCCTCGCCCTCTCGTATGGCTCCGCACTAAGTCCACGGCCGCCAGAATCTCCGCGTTCTCACTACGGAACTCTTTCGCCTCCGCCGAGTACAGCTTCTGGTACAGCGGCACGATCTCGCTGCTTTTCACCTCCGCCGCCGTGATGTCACACAACCAATAGCCGTCATGCAGTTCGCCGGTGCTGCCGTCCCGCACCTTTGCCAGGTATTCCATCTTCTGGGCGTATTCCTTGCGCAGGTCACTCAGGTCCAGGCACAGCACCGTGTTCGCTTCTACTCGTTGACTCCCCAGCGCTGCCAAGCGCTCGCTCAGGTGGCTTTCCAGTTCCGTCGCCTCCAGATTGCGCGACAGACGGTTCTCCGTCTTGATCAAATCAATCTCTTCTTTCAGGCTGCGCGCGATGTTGCTGAGCTTCACGTCCTGACTGGCCTGCACGCCAAACAACATCTGACCGACGAACTTCTGTAAGGGGCGGCTCAGACCTTCGGTGAGCTGCAAGGAGAACTTCGTGAGCTGGGCTTTCAGTCGGGAACGCAGTCTGTTATCGTGCATCGGGGATGCCTCCCAGGTGGTTTGGATTTCTCGCAAAAACCCTTCTACCACGGAGTTCGTCCCCGTTCACTTGTTAGAAAAAACAACTCCCGCTGGTTCTATTACTTGCCTGAAATCAGACAGAAAAAATGGGGAAAGTCCTGTTACATATGAGGCTTCTCATCGCTGAATATCGCACTTAAGATGAATGCAGGTGAATCTATGATCGATCCGGGACTCAAAGGAAAGGTCGCCTTGATCACCGGCGCGAACCACGGCATCGGTGCAGCGACGGCACGGGCCTTGGCGGCCCAGGGCGCCCGCGTGTTCGCGACCTGCTTTCGCCCGTCTTGCCCCTGAGGGCAAGAGGAACTCTCGAAAGCGAGTCAGGCGGGAATCGGAGGCCCGCTGCTCTACTGGGCAGGACAGCAGCGATCAGCGGATCGCCTCCTCCAGCAGATTCTGCAGAGCGGTGGGGAGGCCGCCGCCGCGGAAGCCGATCTTGGCGATTCGGCGAACATCGGTACGGTGTTCGACGCTTGCGAGACAGCTCTTGGCCCCGTCGACATCCTTGTTAATAACCACACACATTGCGCAAAAGACACGTTTGATCCAGCCGCGGTCAAGGCGCAAGGCTTCGCTGTTGACTTCTTCTCGCCTGCCGTCGCTGACGAGCACTTCGCCGTCAATGCGCGTTCTTACGCCCTGATGATGTCCGAGTACATCCGGCGCTACCTGGAACGCGGCGCCACTTGGGGCAGAATCATAAACCTCAGTACTGACGCGGCCCACGCTCACCCGAGTTCGATCAGCTACGCCGCTACCAAGCACGCAATCGAATCCTATAGTCGCTCAGCCGCGCTCGAAGTAGGCAAGTACGGGATCACGGTCAATATCGTGGCGCCAGGCCCCATACAGACCGGGTGGCTAACGCCGGAGCAAGAGGAATCCATTCCGCGGGAACTCCGCTACGGCGATGCGGCAGGCCGGAGGATGTAGCGGAGGTGATCGTGTTGCTGGTGTCGCAACAGGCGCACTGGTTGACAGGACAACTCCTGTACGTCGGCGGAGGCTGGAGGATGCACCAGTAGCGCGGGTGCGGTCGGTTTATCGACCTTAGGTCACATGGACGCGTGGCATCTATCCAGACAAGTGGCGCGGAGTCTGGCTCCCAAGATACGGCGTCCAAGGAAATAGATCCTGCCTAGTCGCCTACTGTTTACCGACAAACCCGCAAGTCATTCCGAAGTTCTGGATAGATGACGGGGCACTCGGAAAGTACTCGCCTATTGAGGCGCAGCGGGTCGGGCCGCGGTTCCAGTTTTGGCCTCTCGACCGCAGGGTTGAGCCATGGTTGCAGGCGGCAGATATTGTTTTTGTAGAGGGCGAAAGCAGCCTCCGCACAACCCAAACAGGATTGGGCCTGATAAACAAGCTTCCCGGAAAACAGGACGACTGCGCTTTGAAAGGGGACTGGACTCCTATCGGTCTGGCATCAGTAACGAGTAGCCACCTTGCAGTTAGCAACGGACCATCCCTCACCCGTGAAGCCTGCGGCCCAGCCGGGAACGCGCATGGAACCGTTGTGGCTGAAGACGCTACGCCACGAGCACGCCCGCACGTATCCGGCGAGGTGCCCCCAGTCTATTTGCCGCATTTGGGCACTGGTCCGAAAGGTTAAAATCCGCCGCCTTAGGCTGTCGCTGCATGTTGCTGATTTAGCGGGGACAAGAGATCTCAAGAAAATGGTGAAAGTGGAATTTCAGGTGGTCAAATGGCTACAGTCAATTGACCACCACCTTCTTTAGGCGAAGCATCAGGAAGCACATGGTTAACTGCATCGCCGGTGGCGATCCCACCTAGTTCTGTGTGTTCATTCACGCACTCAGAGGCCTTTGCTTTCTCCGACAAAATGGGTGGATATTCCTCCCAACGGAAGAATTATTCCCCACGGATGGCCAGCGCCGTGATGCAGTTGATCCAGAGTGTTTCCCCACGAGGTTCTGTCCGGATGCGCCGTCGCTCGCCCAGAACTTGGGATTGCTGTCGCGGGTTCATCGATAGACACCAGCTGATGTTTCTCGGACAATCTCTGACCAGCGCTTTCAAACAATCTCCAATGAATGCGGTCCGCAAGAAATGAAGCTGTTGGAATAGAGCCTCCAATGCAGGCATATCGCCAGATCTAACACTTCACCGCGGACACGGCATTTCGAATTAAAGGATGCGAGGTCCAATGTTTATCGATCGATTGCTCGAATTCAGGATGGACGAGTTTGGCCCTTTTCAAAAGCCACCCGTCCATCTCGGACCTGGGGTAGAGGCCTTCAATCTGTGCATTGGCAAATTGAGATTGTGTGCTACTCAGAAGTGACTTAAGTTGTGATAAGTAGTATTTTCCGGACCCGAGCGCAGGCACCGAAAATAGGCCGAGTGACTGAATAAGAGCATTCCGACGCCCCATGTCCCAGAATCTCCCAGCTGCATTTTCATAAACATCGAAAGCGAGGAACCAGTCCGGCAAGCGATCATAGCGAACGGAGTGGACGGCGAAGCACCATTCACCGAAGAGAATTAGTCGCTCCCCCAAGGAAGCCGCTAGCTTCTTTTGATGCGTAGTTAGCCAGTGCCAAAGCGGTTCAAACTGAGGATGTGCTCGGGCTTTCAGCAACGTTCCTCTGTTCCACACGATCGGCGACCCGGATGCGTCAAATGCTATGCCGATGTTTGCCCCATCGACCTTTTCTTCTACAACAAGTTGTGTACGTAGGAACGCCTCGGTCTCATGAGGGTCGAGCACCTTGTCATCTCTGGGATTTGCTTCGCCCAGCCATGCCAGGTGTGGTGTCCGCGGAAATTTGAAAAAAGCTGAGGTCACGTTGATTGACCCTATTTGCGTTGTAGATTTCCCTCATCTCACCAAGGCAGAGGAAGTGGGGCACCGAACCGAACGATGATGGATCCGACGTAATCTACATGGTCGAACAAAGAAGAGCATACCAAGAGCAACAAGTAATCGAAAACAGGCGACCGTATTAGGAGTAGATAACCATGGAAGGTACGGGAGAGAACCAGGGAATGTCGTAAGCACGGCGAAAATGAAATCTAGGGCCTGCCTTTCACATTCTGCGCGGGAACTGGTGCGTGCTAACGAGCTTTCCTCTTCGGACATTTGATTCCCCGGATCTCTGTGCGTCACCTCATTACTCGCTTTGGTTCAGTTTGCTTAGCCGATATTCGGCAATAGTCCGAATGCATTTTTCGGGATTCTCTCTGTGGAAGTGCAGTACCTCCCAATCCCGAGTTGTAAGAAGGTCTTCAACGAGTTCATGTGCAGACTCGCTGGCACACAGAAATCGTGCCACATCGCTAACAAAATCTATTCCCTGTTGGTGTGTTACATTGCTTTCGAGCTCTTCCCTACTCATATGGATTAGCCGATTGCATTCGAAAGGGATGAGATTGCCAGAGACAACTGTTAAGTTCTTGGCGTAAAAGAAGTACTCGGTCTTCTTACCTGCCTTCAGGAAAATCGGTTCATCCAGAAGGCTCTCGGCCGATTCAATCCGTTTCAAACACATTGAAACTCGATGCCGGTACACTTCTGCACGCGCTGTTTCGAACACGATCTGAGCGAGTAGGTTTACGACCTCCAGATCCGTGTCGGCATCGACTGACCTGCCCCCGTTTTCTGTACCAATCATAAAGCGAGTTCCAGGGCAGTTTCTTGCTTTTGTTGTTCTCTCCGAGGTATGCAGAGCATTGAGGGAATGCTTGCGGTCCCTCTCTCAAGAACGGCGTATTTGCCTGCATCTGGTCAATTACCAAAAGAGGAGCCGAAAAACAATCCCTGAACTCGTTGGCGGCAAGAAGGTCGAGGACCTCGCCTCGCGCGCTAAACTCGATCTAAGCAAATGCCTCGAGAAGAAAGGAATATTGGTTGTACGCGCCTAGGCACGCATGAGGCTGGGTTGACGGGATCCGTAACCGGAAAGCGGAGGGCTCGATGGCCGAGGGTGATTTGGACAAGTTACTATCAGAATTCTATGCAGGGCTCGAACAAGAGTGCGTGAGCGCCGAGAGCTTGCAGAAGTACAGACTTGGCCTTGTCCATCATGAAGAATGGAGGAAGATCGAGGATCATGTGGGCATTTGCGGCTTGTGCAGATTTGAGTGCATGCAACTGGAGCAGGATGCCACTCTCCCTCTCAGAGCGTTGGCATGGCAACTCGCACGCCGATTCATTCAGGAAAGACACAAGGATGAGTTGAGTCTCTTTGAGAGCCTCCGAAGTAGATTCGACCGGATGGTGGACAGGGTCTGCAATCGCCAAGAATCCAGATGGAGTTTCGGCTGGTTGCAGCTTGCCCCGGTCGTTGCGTTCGCGTCGGGAACTGGGAAACTGGCCGGAGACCTGGCCACCCCTGCGGCACAGTACGTAAGCATTTCTGTTTTGGCCGATTGTTCCGCCAGGGCCTTCCCTGTCGCGGAGTCCGAATTGCGAAAGATAATTCGTAGGCATGTGGCGAAAGCGAAATGCAGGGAAGAGGTTGCGCAACAACTGGAAGATTTTCTTGTTGAGAATCTCAGCAGTAATCATTCCCCGACCGTCGTGTGACTCTGCCGTGTGTAGCGCCCAACGCAAAGTTGAAAGTCTCCTTCCTTTGGCCTTTTTCATGGGTTAGTGGATCCTGGAACTTCGTCCAAATTATGAATTTGCCATGGTGGGGGAACCGCGCCAGAAATACCTTGGATCCTCAGTCGTCAACCCAACTTAAATGAAGAGACTTATCAAAACCTCGCGACGAAAGTTAGACTCGTGGGATTCGACAGATCCAGGCTGATCCGGGCGGCTGCGGTTGGGCGCCAGCACGAAGGCCAACCCGATGCTGAACGAAATTACAAGCACTTAGCGGCCCCTGTGAGCGCCTGTAAGTTGTTGACACGGTAGAGGTCTGGGGTTCGAGTCCCCACGGGCCTACCATTGATTTCAATAATTTAGCAATCTCGCTTGCCTTTCGCGTTGCTCCACATTGCTCCAATAAGAGCCTAAGTTCTTGTATTCACTAACCCACCCTGACCACAACGACCCACCCGTCGGTGATCGCGTTCAATGCATCTCGCCATGTGAGTTGCACTGAATCACGGGGGCCAACTTATCAGCCTCGTCCGCGAGAATCATCTGGACTAACCGTTGCTGTGCTTGCCGCTTCGCTTTGATCTCCGCCTGCGAGTAGACCTCAAGTGTGCAACGACTGCTGGCGTGACGCATCAGTTCTTGAACGACCTTCACACATTTTCCCCATTGGCAATGAGCAGCGTCGAGAAGGTGTGGCGAAAGGTATGCCATCCAATTCTCTTGTTGATTCCGGCCCGCAAGGCCGCGGGGCGAATAACCTTTTGCAGTACGGCATCTGGCCAGAACGGGTATTTCCCTTGATTATGAGGGCTCGCGAAAACCCAGTCATCAGCTTGCCGATACGGACTTGTCTCTTTCCACAACCAGAGATCAGCCGCTACCCGCTCCTCCAAGGGGACCGGCTTGCGCGATGCCTCCGTCTTGCAATTGCCAATGTGCCGTAAATAAATCGAGCGTAGGATGGCAAGCCGCAAGCCGGCGAAATCAACGTCGCCCCATTTCAGAGCAAACAGTTCGCTGCGACGAAGCCCCGTGGTCACGTCCAGGATCACCATCAGGCGGAAGCATGAATTCAGTTGCAACAAGAGGTTCTGGATCTCACGGGGTTCCAGCACTTCGGGAATTCGTATGCGCTTTGCGCTCTGGCGGACAAGGGTAATGGGGTTCTTCCCCTGTTCAACCCATTCGTAACGGATCGCATGGTTGAACAAGACACTCATGAGGTTGCGGATTTTCGCCTTGGTAGCGTTGGCCATTGGGTTAGTATCGGCACGTCGTAGCCCTCTCAGCCAACGTTCAACGGCCACCGTCCGAACATTCCGAATATCGACTTGAGCCCATGCCGGCCGAATCCATCTTTTGAGAAATTGCTGGTAAACAACTCGCGTCGCGGGAGAGTACCAATCAGCATTGTCCGAAAGCTCCGTCTTAATATAGTGATCCACCAAATCCGCTACCTGAACCCTTTGTTCTCGTTGGCGACCACGGTTTTGGTTAATGTAGATTCGTAACCCATTCACTTCTGCCCGGGCTGAATCTTCCGTTGGAAACTGGGTGACCGTTCCGATCACCTTGTTTCGCCAGACGCGCTTTCCGGTTACGTCGTTTTCGCGCCAGAGAAACTCCCAACAATCCGGTCCTGACTTGCGATGCGTTCGCCTGAGACAACCACGTTGGTAACATTGGCGCATATTTGAGCCCTCCCAATGCAGGGTGTCAGAGGGATCATGTTGGGCGCCAGAACTCAATCACTTTTTGGAAGCCGGCGGAGTAGGGGCAACCATCGAAACCCTGACAGACTCGGGCAAAGGGCGTTGATGGTCGAATTTTTTATGAGTTTCGTTAGGGGGGCGGTGTATCTTGCGGTTAACAGCGAGTGATCTTCATTTAGGACGTCAACTTATTTCTGGACTCGAAAGTACTGCCGCCGGGGGTCCTGCGGTCCGCTACCGACGTCGATTAAAAGCCCACGTCTGACCAAATGGGCCAAACGCGTCCGTGTAGCGCGCGGAGACAGAGAAATGGTCTCTGCGATCTCCGCTGTTGAGCGGCCAAGTCCATCTTCGAGGAGGTGTAGGATTAGTTGATCCACCTCATTAATGCGGATCGGCCCGGTCTGCGTTGCTGATAGTATTACCCGGAAATGGGTCCCAATTTCCTCAAGAACCGGAATGGGCAACCCCGCATCCTCGCAAGCCGCCGTCATGCGCTGAATTCCACTTCCCCATTGCTCAATGAGGCCCAGTTCATGGAAGACACGGCCGATCACTCGGTTTCGCAGCCTCGATACGCCCTTACGTATGTCGTCAATGGTAAGGCCGAAAGGCAGGATGCCGGGATTTTCCACTTCGATGCGGTCATCAAATACGGCCACGCGGATGGGAGCGCCTTTCTCTGCGTAGTTGGCGTGTACGATGGCATTGATGATTGCTTCGCGAAGGGCAACCATCGGAACCGTCCACCGATCAACACGGTGCGCCCCCGTGATTATTGCTTCGCGGCCCAGATGCTTCTGAACGAACGCGATTGCCTGATCGGCCGCTTGTGGCAGGTAGCTCCGGATTTCGCTGGAGTCCAAGATCCTCACCCGGTCTTTCCCGGCGAAGCGACCAGCCTGCAACCACGCATCAGGGAAGCGGTCAAATCGGTTCCTAGCGAAAAGGAGAAATCCGCCGACGGTCGGAACCTCGCGTCCGTGGTGTTCGGTAGTGACTCGCAGATTGCGAAATGCAGTCGGCGCCAGTTTCCTGACAGGTGCAAACAGCTCGGAAGCAGCTCGGAAGTCGAGCGCTTCCGAGTTCAAATCCGGGATGGGCTGCTCGTCAAACGATTCGAATTGGCCAAACCGACGCATTTCAGCAATTTGCGCCATGTCGGCGCGCCGATTTGTGGATCCCAAGCGAACGAAGACGCCCGCTTCCGGCCCAAGACGCTCAAGGTAGTGGGGGCGCGTCGCACTTGGGTAAACTTGCACTACCAACACCTGAGTCTTTCGCCAAGGCACGATCTCGATATCGGGAACCAGGCGCGGCCGAATCGAATCCGCGATTATGCTAGCCAGCCGCTCCTCTGCGTCGAGTACATCGGGAACGCCGGTCACACGTCTGGTCCTATCCTCGATACCTATTGTTCACATTCTGGCATCTTGATGTGATAAGGCCCGCAAGATCGCATCCAGAACTTGATCGAGATACTTGCCGACGTCCTCGGCAAGGAACCGGAGGACCAGATAACCGTTCTCCTGAAGCAACGCATCCTTGCGACGGTCTCGCCGGTAGGCGTCGGCATCGCCAAAATGTTGGCCGCCGTCCAATTCGATGGCGATTCGCGAAAGCGCGCAAAGCAGATCAACTTCCATGCGGCCCCAGCCATCGAACGGAATCGGCAACTCCACATTCAAACGAAACTTCCCGGTTGTTGCTGCCAAAGTTTCGAGTCGGCGATATAGAAATGCCTCGCTGGCGCTTCGCGCTCGATTGGCGCCCTCGGCATTCGGAGACGCCAGTACGGCAACGCCGACAAACAGGTTTGCCAGGGGAGAGTCTACACCATCGCGCACTAAGCGGCGCACGCTGGCGGCGTATTGGCTCTTCCACTCGGGATCGATGGGAAGCGGCACGTCCGCAGGCCAGCCGGGCACGGCGCTGCCCGGAAGCTGCATCCTGTAGCCAATCGCCTCATAGCCGCGACAACGGCGATCGAACATCCGTGCCAGCATCGGCACGTTGAGATCGGCGTAGTCGTAGACGCGCACTTCGCGCTTGCCGTCGTACAGGCGATGCAGCCTACCCACGTATTGCGCGATGGTCCCGTGCCACGAAATGGGCAGCGTCAGAAATAAGGTATCGAGCCGGGCGTCATCGAAACCTTCGCCCACATAACGGCCGGTGGCCAAGATCACGCGGGTCTCCCCCGCCGGAATGGCAGCCAAGCGAGCAGGGAGTGCGTCAAGTTCCTTTTTGCGCATCCCGCAGGGTGGCATGGGAATCTCTCGGGTTTCGCTTTGCCGTCAACGAGTATTCAAAGCTGTTATCGAGCGGCTAGAACTCAAAGAAACTGCCATGGTCTCGAGAGGAAATCTCATTCACCAATCTGGCTATCAGCCCTGGGTGTGCTTCGAAGTGTTGGAAAACTGTGAGCAGAGGATTAAACGGCTCAGTTTCCCTCCATCTTTCGTCTCGGAGGACAAAGAACTGTCTCGCAGTGTCAACCACGTCAACGCGGAATGAACGATAGGACAGTCCACAGTCCTCCAGAATGTCAGTGTCGCGTTGCTCATACCCGCCCCACGAAACCGTGAACATGAGCTTGCCGATTTCGCCCTCATAGTACTTCTGTACAAGGTCGTCCCAACTCATGGGGGCACCCTCACCTATCAAGCAGCCGAGGTAGACACGTTCAATTGTTTCACCCATTCGGACGGTCATGGTGTAGGTTGGGACGTATAAAATACCATCGTCCTTTGTTGCGGCAAAGTAAAGCGTCATTAATCCTGCGCACGGGTTGTATACGCTAATGCTAGTCGTGCACTGTGGATAATCTTTTTCGATTTCGGCCAAATTACGTAATGTGTGGGCGCACCAGACAGGATTGAATTCTAGGCAACGTTGCAAGCCCGATTTTGCGGACGCAACATGGCTTCGATTGGAGATTGCGATCTGTCGTTTGAACCGTTGGCCAGTAACACCCTCACTTCCAGACAGTTCTTCTAATATCTCCTCATCTGACAAAAGCTTGTTCCTTGAGAACGCACCATATCGGCGGACCTCCGTGATGCTCCACCATGGTGAAATCCGGAACCGCGCCTCGAATTTCGCGGGGTATCCTATCTCGCCCCCATCCCTGTGAATCTCAGGTGGCAATGTGTTCACCGTTTCATGCAGTAGACTGAGGCCTTCCTCTTCCCCCATGTCCTTCAGCGTATCTTCGGTTTCTTTCAGAAGCTCGGGATTGGTGGCAATGACAGCCAGGCAAAATTCGCGATCGAGAATCTGGGGAGCATAGTAGAGTGCAAATTGATAATTGGGGAGCGTCGCAGTCATTTCCTCGATCCTGGCTTTGTCTGTCTCCCCAAATTCCTGGTGCATCTCGGTAATGTTAGCGCGGAAGTCTTCCTGCGCGGCAGCATAGAACCCAGGAGCTGCGCGAAGCACTACGAGGACGTAATCCTTTATTCCCTTGGCCTCACAGGCGGCCTCGTAGTCACTGATACCCTTTGAGAGACTGTCTTCAGCAAGATAATAGTTGAGCTCGTGCCATGGAGCCAAAAAACGGCCTGTACTCACCTTCAAGGGTGCGACTTTCTCAGCCAAGAGTGAGTCAGCGCCTGAATCCGCGACTATCTTAAGGCCGACTACTGAGATCGTAGAGTCTGCGACAAAGCGCGAAAACGGTACGAGCAGCTCCTGCCATTCGGTTGACGCGATAATGACGCGTATCTCATCATCACGGGCGCGAAAGCGCTGTTTGACTCCCTCGGTATACTTTAGAACTTCATGGATCGCCTCTCGCGATGCTGCGCCGCTTCGCTTTAGCTCAACGAGCACAAAATGGTTGCTCAAATCGCGGGCAAGAAGGTCTATGAACCCACGCGTTCCGAGAGAATTTGGAATGTATTCTTCTTTCTTGAGAAGAGTTAGCCCCGGCTCAAGCACTGATATGTTGGCAGCTAATGCGTCCCGTATGGTACTTTCCGAAGGAGTTGAAGACATTGATTCACCTTACTATCAAGTTCGATTAGCGGCAATGGACCCTTGTCGTTCATTCAAACTTGTAGTCATGGTATTTCTTTCCCCGACCGCGAACGCTCCAAGGCTACCGGCAAGTTCATCTGACGGCAAGTTTCCCAAAACGCGACGACATCGTCCTGCCACTTTGTTTTGTCAAAATCGGCGGCCAAAAAGAAACAGGTTTCATCCAGAAGCATTGGATAGACGCCCATAATGAAATCACGGCCCTGGTTGTCTTGACCTCTCAGATGCCACCGAATCGCATCGTCAGTTACGGGAAGAAAACGCTGGTGGGGGCATTCGGAACATTTGATTCTGGGCTTTTCGCAGATTCCCTGGACCCATTCATTACCGCATATTGGCGAATAGCCGGCCCTGCCCGTCTTGCGGCTTTCGAAGCGGCGCGGGTAAACATCTTCGCGCCCACGAAACAGGGAACGGAAGAGGGCGATCTTGGCCTCGGCGGGGGAACGTTGATTCACGCCACCTTGCGGCAAGTCCGGAAGTCGGATCGGTGCATCCACAATCCTATTCTACATTCGCATCTCCCGTGGGGTCCAAGCACAGTCGAAAACCGACCAAGAAGTTCAGTGACGTGACCGTTATCCGCGGGATGCACTGATCTTCTGGCGATGATTGCTAAGCCGAGGATCCCGCCTTTGATGGCCATCTAAGGCCGTGTTTGCAGGTAAGTCAACGCGATAGGACTATCGGGAGGAGTCCGAGGGAAAGAGGTTTGCGGAAGTGCTGCATGGAGTAAAACCTCTCGCAGTGGATCAACCGTGAGTGGGCCCGGCAGCAGACCAAGATTTCCTCAAGGACTCGTGTGTATGCCATCGGTGCTCGGGGCGCCCAAGATGGATTGGGACACAACCCGAAGCCCAACCCGATGCTGAACGAGTTTACAAGCACTTAGCGGAGTTAGCAGCCCCTGTGAGCGCCTGTAAGTTGTTGATAAATCAATGAACTGCGGATTGACACGGTAGAGGTCTGGGGTTCGAGTCCCCACGGGCCTACCATATGTTTCAATAAGTTAGCTTCCGTGACTGGGTTTACCAAAGCTCCAAATAGCTCCATTTACTCACTCGGGCTCCGACCATAAGCCCATGGCTACTACCGACCCTCGTTCAGATTCTACTAAGTCCATCCCCCTCCACAACCGCTTCTGCAAGCCTCTTGCTATTGCGGCAAGATCATCTCGACAACCCGGTGCTGTGCCTCCCTCTTCGCCACGGTGGGCGCCTGAGAATAGATTTCAAGTGTGCTTCGGCAATTTGCGTGGCGCATGAGTTCCTGCACCACCTTCACATTCTCCCCGTTTGCCATCAGCAAAGTGGAAAAACTGTGCTGGAACGTATGCCAGCCTATGCGCTTCCGAATCCCAGCACGCATTGCCGCAGGGCGAATGACATGTGAAAGCAGGCTATCCGGCCAGTAGGGGTGTCGGCCTTGGGTATGAGGGCTTGCGAAGACCCAATCATTGGGCTGCCCGTGGTGGGTATCTTGCTTCCAAGTCCGAAGTTCAGAGGCGAGAATCGGATCCATGGGTACGGGTTTTCGAGAGGCCTCTGTCTTGCAGTTACCGACAACATTCAGATAGATCGAATGTCGCACATTGATCTGCAAATCACCAAGATCAATATCCCTCCACTTTAGAGCAAGAAACTCGCTGCGCCGGAGTCCGGTGACTGCATCGAGGAATACCATTACACGAAAACGCCGCTCGAGTTGGGGAAGCAGTGCACGCAATTCTTCAGCCTCCAGGTACTCTGGGATTTTCTGCCGCTTAGCACTTTGCCGGACGAGCAGGATGGGATTCCTCCCCTGCTCTAGCCACTCATAACGGATGGCGTGATTGAAGAGAACGCTCATCAAATTGCGTATTTTCGCTTTTGTTGACGGTGCCATCGGACTGCCATCTCCGCGCTGCAGTTGATGAAGCCAATGTTCTACGGCAATGGTCCGGACGGCACGGATGTTCAGGCCTCCCCACGCGGGCCTCACCCACCTGGCAAGAAAGTCCTTGTACACAATTCTCGTGGCGTACGACTTTCCTCCGTCTGCCAGATCGTCGGCCAACTCAGTCTTGCTGTAATGATCAACGAGGTCCGCGACTGTTATCGCTTGTTCCCGCTGACGGTTTCGAGCCTCATTGATCGATACGCGTAGGCCGTTGCTGGCCTGCCAGGCGTCTTCTACGCTGGGAAATTGCTGAACGGTTCCGATGACTGCCGTTCGGCGCACAAGCCTTCCTGTGGGCTCAGTGTCCCACCAGAGGAACTCCCAACAATCGGATTGAGTCTTCCGACGGCCAAGGCGAAGATATCCCCGCTGATAGCGCGCTCGCATTTCGCCGCCCTCCTGTCACCATCTCTTTCACCCGCCAAGGGTCGGGGGCAGGATACAAAGAGATTGTTTGACGCGATACGAGAAGAGGATGGGAGGGTTCTGGCGGTTGGTTGTGTACAGTCAGATTAAGCAGGATTAATTCGTATTTTGCCTGAGTCACCGAGCCGGCTAACCGAATCCATCACTATAGCCTGGATTGGATCTTCCCCGCCTCAGGGCATTTGCTGCTTTAGTGAAAAAGGAGGTCGGCGACTTTCAGACCAAGGGCCGTGGGGTCGAGGTCACTCCGATTGGCCAGGATGATGATTGTCAAATCGTCGGCGGGGTAGCGTTCGATCAGCGTGCGGAAACCAATGGTCTCGCCATAGTGCCACATGCGCTCGTGGCCGCGATAGGGGTTGAGAAACCAGCCGAATCCATACTTGACGGGCTCGACGCCTGGACCTTCGGACGAATGGTGGGAGTCTCCGGGAAATGCCACGGCGGTCAGTGCGGGACGCATCTCAGCTTCACTCAGCAGCGTGTGACGGCGGAGTGCATCGTCCCATTTGTTTAGGTCGTCCAGCGAGCTATAGATTCCTCCGTCGCCAATGGTTGCGGAACTCGGGCTCTGATCGGTTTCCAGCCATTTACTCGCATCTTTCGTATAACCGTACGCGCGAGCCTTCACCTGATTTCTACCGGATTCGTAGGCGATTGTGCTGTGCATTTTCAGGGGCACAAAGATGCGCTGGCGGAGGAAGTCAGCAAAGGGCATGCCCGAGGCCTTTTCGACGACTCTGGCCAGCACACAGTACCCGGAATTGCTGTATTCCCAGGCGGTGCCGGGCGGGAACTTCGTAGCCGTCTGCTGGGCCATCAGTTCAAGTACGGCTGCATCGCTTATCTGCGGGATCTCCTGCCAGGGCTGGCCGGCATACATCTTGTCCATTAGATCTTCGTATGCCACGAGTCCTGAAGTGTGATTAAGCAGGTTGCGGATGGTAATCGTTCTCCCGTAGGCGGGGAACTCCGGGAAAACGTCCGTAAGCTGCTCATCCAAACGCAGCTTGCCATCCTGCACCAGCAGCATGACGGCCAGGGCGGTGAATTGCTTTGTGCACGAAGCCAAGCGGAAATTCGTGTGGGCATCGATAGGTGCCATTGAGCGTAAGTCCCGGCTTCCGTACGCACGCTTGAGCAAGGTTCGGCCGTTTTGGCGGACCAGCATAGCAAGGCCTGGCGCTTGGCGCGACACCAGCGGCGTGAAAATCGCCGTAATCTCCTTAGATCTGGGATCCTCCGCGGCTCGAGCTGACCACGGAATGCTATACGCGCCTGCGAACAAGACAACGGCTGAAAACAATCGAAAGCAACGGCGGCGATTATTGTTCAAAAACATGGTGAGGAATACCCGGATGCCGTCAAGGCAGATGCTCAAAAGGTGGTCGAGCACGAACGCACTAGACTCTGCGCTCGTAAACGCTTCAACGCTGCACCGAAGGAGTCGCGCCGCCGGCTGCCCCAAAAGATTTGGTCCACGCCTCGCTCGAAAGCCCACTCGAGCGCCGTTCCCAGAACTCCGTAGCCAACAGCTATACCGAGTCGTCCTACCTCTCGACCGGTTCGCCCCAAGAGAGCGCGCTCGAAACTGACCGACCGTTTCTTCGCCATGATTGCCGTGATACTCTGAAATCAGCCATGTCATCCACAGTGCGTAGGCTCCAGTAAGGGAAGCATCTCCATTCGAATCGGCGTCAGATTTCTAATCTCTGACCGGGATGCGAAATACGGGTTGGAGCTCCCCGTGGCGGTTCGCTCCCTGAACGTGAGCCCAGTGCGAACCTCATTCGAGAGTCCCTGGCAAAACGGTGTGGCGGAGCGTTGGGTCGAAAGTTGCCGACGAGTCTTGCTGGATCATCTTATCGTCGTGAATGAACGCCATCTGAAAAGGCTGCTCTCGGATTACGCCCGCTGCAACCACGAGGACCGCATATTTTGGACTCGGGAAGGGAACGCCGAACTGCAGAACTCCATGGTTCCCGCCTCGAGAGACCTTCGTACTCCTCAACGCGAACCTGGACCGAGTTCAGGCTCCGTTTTCACGCTGAGACGAGGGCGAATCGCGCCAGCTTTCGTCGCGGATGAGGTTTTGCCGAAGCGCACCGCATACTTCTCCTGATATAACCGCAGCACTTCTTCCGCCTGCGCCAGGGGCACCCGCTTCGGGATCGGCTTCCCCTGCCGCCAGGCCAGCAGCCCGTCGTAACCCTGCTCCTCGTAGCGGTCCCTCCAGCGCCGCAGGCCGCGGTCGGAGAGCCCGATAATCTCCGCCGCCTGCCACCACGTGATCTTCTTCACCATCACCCCCAATGTCACCTCTTGCACTTTTATCGCCCGCTTCCATGCGACCGCTGAGTATTTTGGCATCCTGCCTCCTACCTAAAGAACGCTTCAACTCCCCGTCGCCTCTACCACGTGCGCCTCAAGCGTCCCGCCGCCGCAGGCGGATGAGATCTCGAATCTGGTTGTACCGAAACTGACGAAGAGCGCATATGTTGTGGCGGGACGGCCTGTGCCTCGCCAAAACCACATCGGACTGAAGGCCATTGACTTTGCCTTGTGCCTCCCGCTCACGCTAGACGCCATGTTCCCCCTGCCTCGTTGGCTGCTTTGCCTCCTCCTCGTTTTCACCTCGGAATGTACGGCTCAACAAATCGCGAAGGCGTTTCCTTGGGATTTGGCCCCACGCTATCTGCTTCATGATCGTGATAGCATCTATGGCGAGGTCTCCCGGCAAAGGGTCCGAGGGATGGCCAAGCGAGATGTCCTGGCGGCCGCGAGATCACCATGGCAGGATCCCTATGTGGAGCGCCTGGATCGCCTCACGGCACTCAACGAGAAGTCCCTGCGCCAGATGCTCAAATTGATTTTCGCTTACTACCTCCGCGCCCGCACACACTTGTCGCTGCAGAAAGATGCACCGCCGACCAGACCGGTTCAACCTCTGGAATTGGGGTCGGTCGTTGAACTGCGAGAGGTTTGCGGACTGCATCACTGTTAAGAACAGCGGGCGGCTTAGAGGATCGTTTTCAGACTGAAGAACGGTGTTTCCCGGCCTGGGTCGACCGAGATCCGCGAGGACTCCGGCCCGCTGGGAAGGGGACTATCCCCGAGCTAGCACCGCCATGAGATTCTGGAGCACGCGTCCGTCAAGCAACTCGCTCGACACTTTGATGCCCTGTGAATTAGCCGTTCTTTTCCGTCGATCGAGCTCATGGGAGGGACAATTATCCGTGGGGATGAGAGCGGCCTTGCGACCGCAAACAGGACATCTGCTCCAGAGGACGAGTGTCAAGCTCGCAAGCCACGCAGAAAGGACAACGACCCAAAGGATTTCGATATGACCAGGACAAGCCTCGAGAACGATCCTTCCCCTGACGGCTCCAAGAAACTCATCGGAAATTCCCTCCGACGGCAGTCAGGTTTGAAATTGTCTGCCAGACTCCGATTTCTGGCGGGAGCTATGATGACGGCCCTAGTGGTTACGATGGCGCCAGTCAAGGTCAACGGCAGGGAACCCGGGTCCCCAATGCCACATCCACTCCCAGCCCGAACATCCGCAGACCAAGCAGCCGAACTTCAACCCTTGCCACCCGGGCTGAATAGGGTCAAGCACATTATCTGGATCATGCAGGAGAATCGTACGTTCGATAATTACTTCGGAACTTTCCCGGGCGCGGATGGAATCCCTCCTGCCACCTGCTTGTCGAAGTTTCCCGGCAGCAAGGACTGCGTGGCTCCGTTTCACCTGCCCAATCTCTTCCCCACGTGCGACCTGCCTCACGAGTGGGAGCATGCCCACGCTGCCTACAATAACGGAAGGATGGATGCATTCGTGTGGGTCGAGGGCACGTCCTACACGATGGGCTACCTTGACGACCGGGACATCCCCAATTACTGGACGTATGCGAAGCATTACACCCTTTGCGATGCCCTCTTTTCCTCGCAGATGGGGGAAAGCTTGACCAACCATCTTTACATGGTCGCTGCTCAATCGGGAGGCTTGATCGGGGGGATGGGAACAGTCGAGGAGGTAAAGGAAATCAGGGATGATCCTGGAGGCTTCAGTTTTGGGGCCGTCGTCGACCTATTGAACAAAGGCGGTGTCTCCTGGAAATACTACGTTGAGACCATGCCACCGCGCGCGGATGAGAAGATGCCGCCGGATATATTGTGGTATCTTCTCCATCCCGACCCCAAACAATTCTCATTGTGGAATCCGCTCCCCGGCTTTAGGTCGGTGCGGGAAAACCCGGTCAGTTGGAAGAGCCTGGCGGAATTAAAGCAGTACTACGATGATCTGGAAAAGGGAACTCTGCCACAGGTTGCGTGGATTATCCCCGCATTCGACGACAGCGAGCATCCACCTGCTCCGGTGTCTCAGGGAATGTGGTACGTCACGAAAGTGATTAACGCGCTCATGAAGAGCCCCTACTGGAAAGACAGCGTGATCTTCCTTACCTGGGACGATTACGGAGGGTTTTACGATCACGTGCCCCCTCCGGAAATGGATGCCATGGGCCTGGGGCCACGCGTGCCTGGTTTGGTTATCTCGCCCTTCTCGAAATCCGGCTATGTCTCGCATGCTGTCTATGACTTCACGTCGATCTTGAGATTCGTGGAAAGGCGCTTCGATTTGCCTAATTTGACGACTCGCGACAAGAGGGCAGACCCCATGTTCGATTGCTTTGATTTTGACCAGAAGCCGCTCGCTCCCGTTGTCATAGCGATTCCGCCAGACCTGCCTCCCTCTCGCCGGGTTGAGCCATATTGTGTCTTCGCTCCGACTTTACCTGTCGTCGCGCCTTACAATCCCTCCGTGGAACCTGTACCATTCACGGGGAGGCAGCCTGCGGTCAAATAGGGGAGTTAAGAAACGTACCCCTATGCCTGGCATTCCTCAGCCAGAATGGGCGCATCCTTTGAGGTCTTGGACACTGGGGGATGGAGAAAGATGTGGAAGATCTGACTTATGCTTCACATCCACTTCCGAGATGCGTTAAAGAGTATTGCCAATCGCGTGAATGAGCACGTTCGATTGAGGGTTCAATCGAGACATGCGGAGCATCAGCCGGCACTACCGAGATACTCAGTTCTTCGGTCGTTTGATTTTGAAACGTTACTTTGGAGGGATCATGAGCAAAGAAGAAGGGGCAACTTTGAATCGTCGGCGCTTCTTGCAGGGTACTGGCCTGCTCCCAGCCGCCGCGGTTTTGGGGATCTCGAATGCGGCGACTGCCACGCTCCAAGCGTCTGCAACCGGCGGCGCGGTCAGTCTGCGCGAAAAATTCTATGGCTGCATCGTCGGCGTGCATGTTGGTTCGGCGCTGAAAGGGCCGTGCGAGGGCTGGGATTGGCAGGATATCGCGAAAAAATACGGTGTCATTGATCGGTTGCTGCCCTATCAGGACTACGACAATGGGTGGAACCGCGTGGCCGGAACTACAGAAGACGGAGTGGAGCGCCAGAAGCTTATGATCACGGCGATCATGGAGAAGAAAGACCGCGTAACGGCGGAGGACGTGAGGAAGATCTGGGTGCGCGACATCAACCCCAAGGCGGCGGGAATGATCTCCGAGCCGTTCGAAGGCGTACTGTTGAAGATGGCGAAGGCAGATATTCCAGCCTGCGACATAGGCAGGTATTGCGACTATGCAGGACTGGTCTCGTTTGCACGGGCTTGCCATCCGATGGGGTTGATCAACGCAGGCGACATTCCGAACGCGGTGGCGGATGTTTTCGAAGTGGGGCAACTGTACCAGACCACCAACAGCCGAGGTTTGCAGTGGGCGGCCGTCACCGGGATCGGGGTCGCTGCAGCGACCAAGCCAGGAGCAACTGTCAACAGCGTTATCGCCGCTATTCTCGCCGGCAACCCACGGTTCTCGAGGGACCTGATTGAACCGAGCGAAAGGGATCTGGCGGAAGAGATCGAGCAAGGCCTGAAGATTACGGCACGCTGTAAGGATTTTGAGGAAATGCGTGCGGCGTTCGATCCAATTTACAAGGGCAAGGGTATGGTGTACGCGGGGTCATACGCCAACGAGGTGGTCACCAAAGGTGTCTGCGTATTTTCAATGGTCAAGGGGAACACGAAGGACGCCATGGTGGCGGCAGTGAATATGGGCCAGGATACGGACTGCCTAGCGGCCGTAGCGGCGGGGATTTCCGGTGCACTCAGTGGGGCGAGCTCGGTTCCCGAGGCGTGGATCAAGCAGGTTGATTACGCAACGAGTCAAATACCGATAACGAACAGCAGAAGAACAATTCGGCAGCACGCCGACGGGTTATACGAGGCCTTCCAGGCGAGGCTTCACAGGATGCGGACCTATGCCGACGAGATGGAGCAAGCTTAGCTGCTCCGGCAGGAGAAAAGGAGAGGCATGATGAGGCTTGCACTTGGGAATGATCACGCAGGGTATCCGATCAAAGAATTCGTGCTACAGCTGCTGCGTTCATGGAATCACACCGTGAAGGATTGTGGATCGTTCAATCCAGAGCCCGTGGACTTCCCAGATATTGCCATGCTGGTGGGCAACGAGATCAAGAGTGGCCGGGCCGAGCGGGGCATTATGATTTGTGGCACGGGTGAAGGTGCAGTCATGGCGGGCAACAAGATCCATGGCATCCGGGCCGCCCTCTGCCACGACTTGTACTGCGCCCACCAGTGTGTTGAGGACGACAATGCGAATATGCTCTGTTTCGGTGCTCAGATCATCGGTCCCGCTATCGTTAAGGACGTTCTGACAAACTTTCTAAATGCCAAGTTCAGCAGCGGGGAAGAGTTCCGCCGCCGCGTCAGAAAGCTGGACATGATGGACCTGCTAGTGCCGAAATAGGACGAATCTCTCGAAAAACCTAACCCGCAGGCCGAGATTCCCCAGGTTATGTCTCCCCATCCCCAGGACCACTGTAGATCAGGGGTTCCGCTGGTGATTTTCTTCCTTTGGTGTGTTTGTTTGCTATTGCTTTCCGCTTCCAGCGCCGGAGTCGATGCTTACAACATTCTCCTTGCCATCATCACAGATCGTTATTTGGACCTCCTGCTGAGCGAGCACTTGGCGCCACCCTTCGGCAAGTTCGTTGTTGTTCAGCTTTACGGAGTACTTTGGCGCCGAACATCCATGGACCCTCAGGGTATAGTTCCGCGTTGCCGGTGCGTACCCGCCGCGAGCGTTGCGAGCGTTGATCGTGATGATGATTTTCTCGTCTCTAACGAGGCAATCGTACTTCGTTGTCGAGTACTTGCCCTGTTCGTACCCATAGTCGCCGTCATCCTCGAAAAGCGTAAACGATGAACTTCTGGGTCCGGGATAGATGTCCAGAATCAGCGGATTCAGCGGCCTTTCCGACGAATACTGCATCACCGGGCCCGTTGGTATGATGGCACCAGCTTTGATGAAGACCGGAACCTTTTCCAACCCGGCCGTATAGGCGACTGTTCCTCCCCCTTCATACCGGGTTTTTCCGTCGGCATAATCTATCCACTGCCCGGAAGGGAGAAACACACTTCGAGAGGAATGCCCATCCAAAACGGGAGCAACCAAGATGAAAGGTCCCAGAAACCATTCGTCGTTTATATTTTCGGTCCCTGCTTCGCAATCGGTCTCGAAGGGTAAGGTGCGAAGCATCGGGCACCCGTTCTGACTCGATTCGAAGTTGAGACTGTAGATATAC
Organism: uncultured Acidobacteriota bacterium; assembly: GCA_963722555.1. Taxonomy (GTDB): domain Bacteria; phylum Acidobacteriota; class Terriglobia; order UBA7540; family UBA7540; genus Bog-366. The sequence continues at coordinate 555,428 of CAVRNQ010000007.1, read as the reverse complement.
GGAAGGAGTTGATAACGCTTCTCCAGGGCGGTCCTGCAAATGGGCATGATGTCACGTGGCCGGATATAGGGCGCATGCTCTCCCTCTCCATGCGCCCAGGCAAAGGGAATGAACATGCCCGCCTCGAACCAGCGGGCATAGACATCGTCGGGCGCAATACCCATCCACCCTCCGATGTCGTACCCAACATCGGAATACCCGGACATGACCAGGTTAAGAACGCCCTTGGTGTGCGTTTGCAGCCCCGCAAACGTCGGCTCTGAGTCGCCCGTCGAAGTCCAACCATAGCGCTGGGAGCCGGCTGTCCCCGGCCGGCAATAGCCGATCATCCTCGACTTGGTCTTTACGCCGGCCACATAGTTGGCAGCGCGATTCATCAACTGCTGGAAGTAAGCCAAGGCGTAGATATTGTGCATCTCTTCCACGGACCGGCGAGGATTGGTGAAATAGGGAAAGAAGGTGTTCGCGGGGTCGGGCACATAATCAAGCTCGCCAAAATCCAACATCCCATTCCAAACCCCGTTTTGCAGCGGACCGGCCCAAATGGCATCGAAGGTAACGTCGCTTGCCGCAGGATTGAAGAAGTCGATCTCACTGAAGGCCCTGCCAATTCCATTGCCATTGTGAAGCAAAGCTTTCCCATTTTCATCAACGATCATGCCCTTGGGGCTGAGTTTATCCAGAGCTGCCCAGTGCGTGGATTTCTCATACGCCCAGGGCATTCCAAAACCCGCGGTAATTCTGACGTGATAATCGTTCCACATGTTCTCCACGAAGGCCCGCGTGAACGTGGCCGGATTCACGTCGTCGTAATAGATGGCATCAATAGGGAGATTATGATTACGCATATTGCTGGCGATGTTAATCGCCCATTTGCTCGAGCGATCATTCGCGGCGCCACCCTGGTGGTAACCGAAGGTCCATTTCGGCAACAGCGCCGGGCGGCCCGTCAATTCCGTGTAGCGGTTCACAATCTGGTTGAAGGACGGGCCGTAGAAAAGGTAGAAATCCATTTCGCCGCCGTCGGCGGAGATGGTGATTCGCCCGCTGTTGAATTGCCCCATGTCGAATTTGGAGCGCCACCAGTTGTGCAGGTAAAGGCCATAGCCGGAACTGCTCCAGTACATGGGGATGCTCTTGTATCCCATCAAGCCGGTGGTTTGATCCTGGTAGTCGGTATCCACGTTCCAGATATCCATGAGCGTTCCGCGCTTGTCGATATCATTCTTCTTGTCTCCAAAGCCATAGACGTGCTCGTCGCTCAAGAGATCCCACACTGCCCGGGGCCGGGAAAAATCAATCCGGTAGTTGCCGATCAGGGTGTGTCCGGCGCTGTCCGAGGCCGTTAGCCTCAGCGGGTTGTGGGCGAATATGATTTTGAGTTTCCCCGTATCAATGGTATCCGGATCGGAACTTCGGTTGTGAGCACCGGCCCATTCGGCGTCGGGTTTGATCACCGCGTACTCGGGGTTACGGTCGTTGGGAAATACTCCCTGAGGGCCGACTCTGATCCGGACCACGTCGTCCGCCAACAATACGATTCTTACCTGGTTACTGCCCTCAGATAGGGTGACTAAATTTGCCGCGGCCGAGGCTTTTAGGCTGATGAGTGCGAGGCATAAAACCGTCAAGCCAACTACGCGCAGGGGTATCTGTCTGCCCATGGAGCGAAACCTTTCCTTTCTCAATCCAGGCGCATTCGGAGAAGTGCTGAAGAGTCACAGACCGTCCGGGCCTCGGGCACGGGCAAGAATCGATGCACGGGGGTTCTTGCTCGTGCCCTTAGTTCGTCCAGCCACAAGCTCGCGGAGTACTAGCGTGTTCTAGAATGAAAGTCGCAAGCTGAGCTGCATGGTCCGCGGAGGCCGCGCCGAGGTAATCTCCCCAAAATAGGCAGAGGAAATATTTGCTGAGTACCCGGCCCATTGCGTGTGATTGAATATATTGAATGCCTCCGCGCGGATATCCAGCTTGGTGGAGTCGCGATACACCGCCACGGTCTTGGCCAGCGACATATCCCAGTTGTTAACGCCTGGGCCGCGCATAATCCCCCGTCCCGTCGTGGCCAGAGTCCCCCGGTCCGGAATTGAGAACGCCGCGGTGTTGAACCATTGGGTAACGGACCTCTGACTTTTGGGCAGGGCCCAATTGCCGGTCACCACGGCGCGCTGCCCGGCGGAGTAGCCGAAGCCCGCCCGGTCCTCTCCTGCTGAGGGCGTGACCGGGAAGCCGGTCTGAAGGGCGAGGATTCCGGACAAGCTCCAACCGCCCAGAACATGGCCCACGAAATGCTTTTGGTTTTTCAGCCAGGGAAACTGGTAGATGAAACTCGCCATGAAGCGGTGTGCGACGTCGAAGTTGTCCGGGCCCTGCATACCATTCGAGTAGAAGGGATAGTAGGGGTTAGGATCTTCGGGGGCGAGGTCTTCATTGCAGTTGTTGAGAGACTTCGACCAGGTGTAATTTGCCGTCAAGCCCAGACCGGAGTGAAAGGTGCGGTCCAGCATAACTTGCAGGCCGTGATAGTTCCCGTTAAAGCTCTGCTCCCGGTAATTGATGGTGGCATAGCCCGGGTAGGGGCGCAGGAACTCCGCGCTGAGGTTTCCACTGGAGGCGTCAGCGCTGAGGGGGCCCAGGTTCAGATCCCGGGTGCGCTCGCCGTGAACGCTATGCGTTCCCGAGTAGCCCACCTCCAGCACGGTTCCCTCGGCCAGGGTGTGCTGGATGTTCAGGTTCCATTGTTGTGTGTAGGGCACGGGCTGATGCGGATCCATGCCGGCCACATCCAGCGGCAAATTGAAGTCCTCGGTCGATCCGCCCCCGGGATTGCTGAGAGTCGTGTTGAGCAACTGCAATTGTTCGGCGAACGGCGGATTGGACGCAAGCAGAATGAAAGCATCCAGGCTCTCGCGGGCGTAGAAGATTCCGTAACCCCCGCGGATGGCCGTTTTACCCTTTCCGGAAATGTCGTAGGCAAAGCCCAGCCGCGGCGCGAAGTTCCAGGGATTCCAATCCCAGTAGGTCTTAGGATTGACGATGCCGTTGTACAGGTTTCCGCCGCCGCTTGTGGCGATCGTGCCGTCGGGCAGCACCGTCACGGACTTTGCCGGGTCGAAGGCCTGCGGCAGGAAGACCCGGTAGCGATTATTGGGTTCGTAAGCGGGGGGGATGCGAGAGTAACGCAAGCCCAGGTCGAACGTCAGGCGGCGGTTCACCTTCCAGGTGTCGTCCAGGTAAAACTCCAGAGTGTTGCGTCGGCTGTCGTTGAAGGAAACCGCAGTCGCCTCGCTGTAACTGGCGGCTTGGCCCAGCAAGAAGTCGGCATAGTCGTCGCCGCTAAAGCGCCCGTCGAAAGCAAAGCTTCCAAACACATCTGTATTGTCCGGCTCGAACTTCCTCTCGTGTGAGAAATCGATGCCGGCCTTCAAAGTGTGGGCCCCGCGAACCCAAATCAGGTTGTCCTTGGCGTCATAGATCGACTCGAAATTGCTCCACGGGGTCCCGGGCTGAAACCCGGCATAATTGTCGAATCCAATGCTGGGCGCCACATCGGGAATCTTGCTCAAATTCAAATCTTGGAGGGGATAATTAGCGGTGGTAATAGGAACCAGGGTGGGAATGGTGATGCTGTTCGCCGCCCGGGGAAACTCCGGAGTAAAATCCATGAACGCCAGGAACATACGGGTGAAGCTTACCTCATTGGTGAGGGTCGGGCGGAACGCGGTGTAGAAGTTGATTACCGTATTGTCGGCGGGATCTTTTTCGGAGTAGGTTTCCCAGTTATATCCAGAATCGGTATAGCTGTGAATGCTGACATCCTGACGCACGTAACGGCCAAAGATGCGATTGCGCTCATTGAAGTTATGGTCTATGCGATAGTTCTGCTTGAGCCAGTTCGTGGAATTCGGCCGAACCGCCGTGTAGTTATTGCCGATCTCGTCGCTGTAGTTGGTGGCAGGATAGAGCGCCGTGTAAGCCTTGGCATTGGAATCGAGACGCTCGGGAGGAATGATGTTGCCCTCGAAGGGGTCTCCCGTCTGCGGATCGATGATCGGCTGGCCGAGTGCGCTGAAATCTCCGTTACGATAGGCCATTTCGGGGAGCACGGCAAGAAAGTTGTCGCGGCCGCGCGCCATCCGTTCCGAGACGAAGGCATAGAAGAAGGTCTTGTTACGGCCGTTGTAAAGGCCGGGCAGAACTACCGGGCCTCCCAGCCCGCCCCCGAATTCGTTGTACCGGAGAGAAGGTTTGACGGGCGCAAAGAAGTCCGTGGCATTGAGATGGTCATCCTGATGATACAAGGACGCGGAACCATGCAGAGTGTTGGTGCCCGACTTGGTGATGACGTTAAATTGGGCGCCGGTCCCCATTCCGAACTCCGCGCCGTAGTTGCCGCGCAGGACGCGGACCTCTTCCACCGTCTCCATATTGGGGGTCATCGCCGTGTTATAGTTGCCCCCCGTGTTGACGTTATATCCGCCGTCCAGCAGCCAAACGCTTTGCGTATCCCGCACGCCGTTTACGGAGTAGTTGTTGCCGTCTGTTTCGTTGGGGTGTGCGGCGTTGACCCCGGGGACGAGCATGGCATAGCCCATGACATTCCTCCCCAGGTTGGGGAGTTGCATCACCTCCGGGCTGCTCAGGACGGTACTGGTAGCCGCGGAGGCGGTATCCACCGCCACCAGCGGCGCCACCACCGTGACCTGTTGGGACGTTCCCCCCACCTGCATGTCGAAGTTAACCCTCCGCCGGTCGTTCACGCGTAGCACAATATCCGTCACGACCGCCTTTTTGAATCCCTTCAACTCGACCGATGCTTCGTAGCGGCCGACGGGTACCGGGGTGATGGTGTAGTTTCCGGACTCATCCGTGGTGACGCGGTGGACCCGATTAGTGTCCAGGCTGCGAAGTTGGACCTCAGCTCCCGGCACCACAGACCCGCTCTGATCCAATACGGTCCCGTAGATAGAAGCATCGACCTCCTGGGCCGAAGCGTGATCAACGTAAAGCGTCAGAAGTGCGAAAGCAGAGAGCAAGGCGAAATATACAAAGTGGTTATAGCGTGATTGCATTATGATTCTCCTCATAGAACCGCAGGGTCAAATCTCCCGTTCTCTGCAACCGGGCGAGGGGACATTATGAGCCGGCTGCCGCGTGCGTTTGCCCAATTGTCGCCCCCTTTTTCTTGTTGTCAATTGATTTTCCGCCGCAAAGCCAGCAGGGCTTAATTTCACGGACTTTCTGACGACTAAGAGGGAGTCTTCATGGCAGTTCGAAGGGACGACGTGGCGCCAGGGGTGGGGAACGGGAATTCCGAGACGCTTTCCGTGGGGAGGGAAGTGGAGTACCTTACAAGCCGCTATTGGGCACATTCCTTCAGAGAGGGATGCGAGATTGATATACGTATTCGTACAGACCTGCGACCTCAGGCACGCTACCCCGATATCGCGTACAGATGAGGAGGCAATATGAACAGAAGGCAACTTCTCCGCTCGGCGGCGGCGCTGCCTGCTTTGGGGGCGGCGTTCTCAGTTGCGGCGGCGCAGCAGAAGCAAATGAAAATCACGGGAGTCGAGACGGACCTGCTGAAGCCCCCTCCCGGCCCTCCCATTTACGATGCGCTCCAGACCTTGGATGTGGACAAAGGCTCAGTGGTCCTGAGGATTGGCACCGATGCGGGAATCACCGGGTGGGCCAGCAGTTCGTTTGGCAACCGCGGCGAAGGCGCGCGCGTGGTCCAGACCATCCTCGAGTACGAAGTAAAACCCGTCATCATGGGAAAAGACCCCGCGTTTCCGCGCCGCATCCGCGCCGAACTGTGGAAGGCGATGAACTACCACGGAGTGACCGGCGTGGCGCAGTTTGCCATGGCTGCCACCGACATCGCCCTGTGGGATATTCTCGGCAAGAACGCCGGGCTGCCGGTGTACAAGATGCTGGGCGCCTATCGCGACCGCATGCCGGTGTATTCGATGTGCGGCTGGTACTATGACAACGACGCGGATCTCTCCCACTTCAAGCGCGAGGTCACCGATGCCGTCGAGCAAGGCTATAGGGCGGTGAAGATTAAAGTGGGCAAGTATTCTCTGGACGACGATGTCCGGCGCATCCGCTTGGCGCTCGACACCATCGGCAAGGACCGGCGCTTGATGGTGGATGCCAATCAGGGGTTCGATCACAAAGAGGCGTTGCGGCGCGGGAGGGTGTACCAGGAAATGGGCTGTTTCTGGTTCGAGGAACCCTTGCCACCTCACGACGTGGAAGGCTTCGCCCGGCTGGCCCAGGCGTTGGACATGCGCGTCGCCACGGGTGAGAACCTCAATACGAAGTATGAATTCGCTGACCTCATCGCAAGGCGGGGGGCCGACATCGTGCAGCCTGACAACCGCCGCGCCGGTGGGGTCACCGAATGGATGGAGATTGCTGCTATTGCCGATGGCTATGGGGTGGAGCTGGCCAGTCACGGAGGCGGCTCGACCAACCTCAATATGCTCCTGGCCATGCCCAATGCGATCTACATGGAAACCGGCGGCCCCTGCAAGATGACTGACGGCGAAGTCTCCGCACCCGAAGAACCCGGCATGAGCAGCGAGGTGAGCGCCGAGGAAATCCGCAATTACAAGGTGGGATGACCTCAACAAGAGCTGGCAAATTTCGCTCCGGGGGTCAGGAGAAATCCAATGAACAATCCTTCGCAGAATTGGCCATGGGCGGGAAGCCTGGGACGCCGAGCATTTCTTCAAGCGGCACTCGGGACCGCCGCGGTAGGGGTCGGTTCGGCCGCGCAGGAGGGTGCGCCAGGGCGGGAGCGAGGCCGGCAGAGCTACCGGGAATCGCTGGAAACTCCCATTGTGGCGCGCCATCAGGTAGTCGTAGCGGGCGGCGGTCCCAGCGGCGTCATCGCAGCGCTAGCGGCGGCACGCAGTGGTGCGGACACTCTTCTGCTGGAACGATACGCCTTCCTGGGAGGCAACGGCACGGCCGGGCTGATGACGTGCTACAACGGATTCCGCAACCAACGGCCGCCCGAAGCGCTGCAAACCGTCAAGGGCATTCCCGCCGAGTACATCGCCGAACTGGTCAGGCTGGGCGGCGTGGCAGACTCGGCCACCTATGAAATGACGGTACCGCACGACGTGCGGAGGGGCGACCTGCCCTACTCGATTCCCTTCGATGCCGAGGTCGCCAAGGTTGCATCCTTGAACCTCATCAAGAAGGAGGGAGTCAAACTCCGCTTGCATAATTGGGTCGTCGCGCCGATGCTCGATGGCTCGCGCGTTACCGGCGTCATTGTCCACTCAAAATCAGGGCGACAGGCAATCGAGGCGGATGTGGTGATCGACTGCACGGGTGATGGTGATGTGGCAACCGCGGCTGGGGCGCCATTCATGAGCCCGGCGGCCACGGGCGATCGAATGGCTATGACCCTGATGTACAGGCTCGGCGGGTTGCCCTCCAGCATAAAAGGGCCGTTTGATGGAGTGCGAATTGGCGATCAGGTGGTGAGGTGGGGGCCCGCCGTCCAAGGTGACGGCCTCGATGTCGATGCGCTGACCCAAGCGGAGGTCAATGCACGCCTGGAGATTTGGGAGGAGGTCCAGGAGTTGCGAAGAAAGCCCGGCATGGAGTCGGTCTATCTCGCCGCGACCGCCACCGGCGTGGGAGTGAGAGAGACCCGCCGGGTCATCGGTGAGTACGTCGTCACCGAGCAGGACGCCATCGCAGGCAAGCGTTTCCCGGATGTGATCGCCATAAGCTCCAACCCGATGCCCGACTTTCACGGCGAGCGCTTCTTCTTCCGCCACGAGGGTTTTGACATTCCTTACCGCTCGCTGCTCCCCAAGAAAGTGAATGGTTTGATTCTCTCCGGACGCTGCATTTCCTGTGAGCAGGCGCCGTTCCAGTCAGCGCGCTCCATGGCACCGGCGATGGCCATTGGGCACGCGTCCGGCTGCGCGGCCGCCCTAGCAGTTGCGCGGAGAGTCCCGCCGCGCGAGATTGACGTAAAGGTACTCCAAAAGCTGCTCGTGAGTCAGAAGGCTGAATTGCGTCTTTAGATAAATCGTCTCCATACCAATGACTCCGACCGCAGTGAAATCATAGCGGTTGGCACCTTCGGCTGGTAAACTTGCCATCCCATGAAAACGGTCGTTTTCGTCTTACCTCATGCCTTGAGGTCGCGCTTCCAAATCCGGCTGGCGGAGGTCAGCGGGCTGCACCTTCGTTACGAAAGACGCGCGGCCTGAAGCGGCAGTCCTTTTCATCGGGAGTGTTGAAGGACCCCCTTGCGGGTGAGCCGGCGCCCTTTGCATCAGTCCCCAAGACACTCCCGGAAAGCACCACTGATATCGGTCGGAGCCCGTGCGACTCTCGGGATGCCCCACGAAGCCGGCAGCGCTCCGGGCTGGCGGCCAATTCTACGTGGCGGATCGAGTTTTTGGCAGCGACAGGTCATGGGCGAGCTTGGCGCCACAAATCCCTTGTGTTGACCAAGATTGGGGCATTACGGCCATGCTCGTGTGATGACCGTAACGTGTTTACAATTCATCGGACAATATGTATAACGTTCTAGATTTCGTAAAATAAAGGTAGAGAAGCTCGTAAGCAGAACGCACTCTCGTGTTCGTCCGACGGTGGCGGCCAGTGGGTCGGCCGGGATTGAGAATCAGTGAGGTGGCATTATCAGGGATGCCCCTCTTGAAGGTGCAATAAGAAGGTAGTCGCCACCGCTCGAAACGTGCGCTGGGCACTCTGGCCAGAGGGCCTTGACCTGCTGAAGCCAGAAGTTGATCTTCCGGCGGAAGAAACGATCACTGCTGTATTCTCTGGTCCCCAATTGCCTGACGAGACCCCATTCTGAGAATAACGGCACGTGCGCGCCATGGTGCCTCACAGTCCAGCATTTCCACACGAGCCAAATGTAAAAGTCCAGAACTCCGGGAGAATGAGCGAACGCAGCGACGGCATGACGCTCCACCGGTATGCGATGTTGGTTGATCTCATCGTAGAACGCTTCGCTAAGGATGATGCTGTTTCCGGAGCCATCCTCGGTTCCGGGAACCTCGGCGTGGTCAGGCGTAAACCAAAGGTGGAGGCGATCAAAAAAATGAAAACGCGACGAATCAACAAAGGGTTTGGCATCGGGGTGATCCTGCGTGCCGAAGAAGATCGTCGCCGCTGATTCTCAATAGCTTTTCGCCCTGCCTGTCAACCGTGGGACCGAGGATCTGGCTTAATGCCACGAATGCACAGAGTCAGGGTTGTGATTACGTTTCGGTTCTTGGGGAGTCGATACTGTCAATTTACACCAGTCGAGCTGGGTGCCGAGGAGTGTTGGAGAGGCTCCCCCTGTGCGAAAATCTCGTGCAGCAGTGGTTCGGTGCCAGCCCGAAGGCCAACCCGATGCTGAACGAACTTACAAGCACTTAGTGGAGTTAGCAGCCCCTGTGAGCGCCTGTAAGTTATTGAAAAATCAACTAACTGTGGATTGACACGGTAGAGGTCTGGGGTTCGAGTCCCCACGGGCCTACCATCTTATCTCTTTCACACGCCGTAATTTCCAGGGGCAAGTTTAGGAGCTTCATAGGTGTCCTACCGGCGCGCGTAGCAGGAAATGTAGTAGGGATCTATCTTGATTCAGTTCGACCGGCTCAGATCTGCCTGAACTCTGGAGCGAACCCGCCACCGCCGCAAGCGCAACAGCCTGGTGTGCACAACCTGGTCATTCGGCTGCCACAGCAGAAAGGGAAGGTTCGAATCGTGGTGCTCCTCGCACCGGGCGGGCAAGGTCCGGAGCCGGCCATCGAGCCACTGGAGCGCTGGATCACCCTCGCAACCTCGGGCCGGCTCGAAAACTGATTTGCTTCCTCAAGATCGCCTTGCCTGCGGCGATCAGCGCACACGATTTTCTAGGGTACGAGTGCCTTTCGAATCGGTTCCACCCATTGTTCTTTGCCGATGTCGTAGACGATGAAGTCGTCGTCGAACTGCCAGTAGGTCCACGCCCAGCCCAGGGATTCTGCGGTCCTCGCGACGCATGAGGTGTAACGCGCCCGCGACTCCAAGGGGCCTTTTTCGTACGCGCCGAACTCTCCGAGCAGAAGGGGACGGCGGTGCGCCAGCGACCACTTCTGCGCACGGGCGAAGTCGTCAGCCACTCGCTTTTTCTCTGACGCCGCGCCCCAGGTCACTCCCGAGAGCTGGGCCGTCTCCTTTGACCACGACGCTCCCTGGTGGGTGAACGTCATCGGTTCGTAGTAATGCACCGTCACGATGATGTTCCGGTCTTGTTCCGGCAGCGCCAGGTCATTCAGGTGGTCGATGCCATTCCAGAAGGGAGGACCGATGACCACCGTGCGGGTCGGATTCGTCTCGCGGATTATCGCCAGTGCTTCGCGCAGAAACTGGTTCCAAAGTTGGGGAGTGAGCTTGCCGTTCGGCTCGTTTAGGATTTCAAACAGCACAGAATCGGGGGCGTCCTGGAAATGCGCGGCGATCTGCTTCCAGTAAGCCAGGAAGCGGGGCTTGTACGCCAGGGGGGCCTGGGCAATGTCTTCGTAATTGTGGAGGTCCAGGATAACCATGAGCTGGTTCGCCTGTGCGTTCTTGACGGCCCAATCCAGGGTGTTCAGCCAGGCCTCGCCCAGCTTATAGCCATTCTCTGCACGGAGGCGCTGAAGCGCGTGCAGGTTGATGCGCACGGTCTGGAATCCGGCGTCGTGAATCAGCTTGAAATGCTGCTCCTTGAAGCGCGCCTTGGAAAAGTCATCCCAAATCGGATCATACCCCAGGACATTCACCCCCCGGCCCAGGCGCTTGATCTGCTCCGAGGGATCAACCGCTTCTGCCGCGCCCGCCATCCGTACGCACCACGCTGCCAGCATGGTTGCAATGAAAGCCAACCCCGCCCACCTCACGCTTTTCTTCAGAATCGACATTGATCCTCCTTCTCTCGGGCCATTCTCACCGGCAAAGTCAGGAAACCATGCTAACCCAATTTCAAGGTGTAGTCGCGATACGCGGGATAACCCGGAATCGAGGCGGCCATCTTCACCGCTCGCTGGATGGCGGTGGCGGCAGAATAATCCGCCTCGTGGCGCACCCGGTGATGACGTCCCGCTGCCCACGCGGGTGTTTTTTGTGTTATTCTGCCGGATTCATTTTTGACCCCTGGTTCCGCGGCGGGGCCGCCGCTGGACGTGGAAGTTTCGAACCATGCTTCTCGCAAGTCCCCACCCTTCAGGCTGCCGAGGCTGCGTCCTGACGTGCGCTGTCTGCCCCGCCCATCTTAAACGAATCGTCCGCAACTTATCTTTCGCAATCTGCTCGGAGGTCAACCATGTCTGAATACAGGTACCTGCTATCCGAACGAGAAATCCCCAAGTCCTGGTACAACGTGATCCCGGACTTGCCTGCGCCCATGCCGCCTCCTTTGCATCCCGGCACGCTCCAACCGGTGGGGCCGCAAGATCTTGCCGCCATCTTCCCCTACGCGCTGATTGAACAGGAGATGACGGGTGTGCCGAGCGTGCCCATTCCGGAGCCGGTGCTCGACGTCCTGCGGCTGTGGCGGCCAACCCCGCTGCATCGCGCGCGCCGGCTCGAGAAGGCGCTCGGCACGCCGGCCAAAATCTTCTACAAGAACGAAGGCGTCTCACCCGCCGGCAGCCACAAGCCCAATACGGCGATCGCGCAAGCCTATTACAACAAGGCCGCCGGAATCAAACGCCTCACCACGGAAACCGGCGCCGGCCAGTGGGGCAGCGCGCTCGCGCTAGCCTGCAACATATTCGGCATGGAGTGCATGGTCTACATGGTGAAGTGCAGCTTCCATCAGAAACCGCACCGCCGCACCATGATGCAATGCTGGGGAGCGAAGTGCATTCCTTCCCCCAGCGACCAGACCCAAGCAGGCCGGAAAGTTCTGGCCGAGGACCCGGAATGTCCCGGCAGCCTGGGCATCGCCATCAGCGAAGCGGTGGAAGACGCCGCCGGCCGCCCGGACACCAACTATTCGTTGGGCAGCGTGCTCAATCACGTCCTGCTCCACCAGACCGTGATCGGCGAGGAAGCCATTGTGCAGATGAAACTCGCCGGAGCATCACCGGATATAATCATCGGCTGCTGCGGAGGTGGAAGCAACTTCGCCGGTCTGGCATTTCCGTATGTGCCGGAGAAGGCCGCGGGTAAGAACATCCGCCTGATTGCGGTCGAGCCCGCCGCCTGCCCCACCATGACCAAGGGAGTCTATGCTTACGACTTCGGCGACAAAAGTGGCATGACGCCGCTGCTCAAGATGGACACGCTGGGGCACGACTTCGTCCCGCCCGGAATCCACGCGGGTGGGTTGCGGTATCACGGCATGTCGCCGCTGGTGAGCCTGCTGCATCGCGCCGGGGTGGTGGAGGCTGTGAGTTATCCGCAATTGAAGTGCTTCGAGGCGGCTTTAACGATGGCGCGCGCGGAGGGCCTGATCGTGGCGCCGGAAACTTCCCACGCCGTCTGCTGCGTCATCGAGGAAGCGCTGAAAGCAAAGGAAGAGGGGAAAGAGAAAACCATCCTCTTCAACCTCAGCGGGCACGGACATTTCGATATGGCCGCGTACGAAAAGTATTTTGCCGGCGAGCTTTCCGATTACGAATATCCGGCGGAAAAAATCCGTGAGGCCTTGGCGCACCTGCCTAAGGCTTCCTGAACGCGACGCCTACTCATCCTTGCCCAGGGCGATCACAAAGTACTGCGCCGGAGTTGTGCCCGCATTGCGAATCCCGTGCTCTTCGTTCGAAGCGACGAAAACCACTGAGCCCGGCCCCAACCGGGTTGCTTGCCCGCTGATCGTGGCCTCGATGATCCCTTCGCGGATGAGGAACATTTCCTCATGGCGGTGGTGATGCGCCGGGTGAGGCATTCCGCCGGGGGCGAGCAAGGTCTCGTGGACTTCCAGGGGACAGCCGCCATGAGTTTCGCCTTCCATGACAGGGCGAAACTCGTTGGCCCCGTTCTTCGCGACACGCAAATCCTCGAAGCGGGCGGCCTTGCTGGGCAGCGTGGTTTTCTGCGCCGCCAGCCCCAGGGAGGCGGCGGTGGGTAGCAACAGGCACAAATCTCGGCGCGAAAAGGTCATGGGTTTCCTCCCTAATAGGGCGCTGAAAAAGCGCATCTCTCATGCTGAGTCCGTCGCGGCGGACGAAGCATCTCGCCTTGGTTCGGCACTTTCACACAAAAACCCAGAGCTAGATCCTTGGCGAAGTTTACCCTGAGCCGGCAGAGCCAGATCCTTCGCTTCGCTCTGCAGAAACTCGACGCGTAAGTCATTTAGATTCAGCATCGCTTGCGCTGTCATTCTGAGCCCGCATTTTGGGCGAAGAACCCCCGTAGTTTACTCTGTTCGCCAACCCCCCGCGAACTGCCGGGGTCCTTCGCTTCGCTCAGGATGACAGCGAGGGGCATTGGTTCTCTTTGTCGAGTTTCTGCCCATCACGGGCAGCCGAAAAGCTGTCAATGCTCAGGATGACAGCAGCGTGAGGCCTTTTCAGCAGCCTGCTAAATCAAACAGCCTCGCGCCCCGTTGGGCGCTGACAAGAGAATATTCCCAACGCCGAATTTTGCAAGTATAGTCTCAGGAAAGTAGGTTCACGGGGTTTTTCAACTCGTGCGCCCCAGAACAGGAGGCTGCCTGTGGAAACGCCGGAAGCCAAGCTACTGATCGGCATCGATATCGGAGGGACGAAGACCGCCGTGCTGCTCTCTCGACAACCGCCCGCCGTCCTGGCACGCAAAGAGTTCGCAACTCGCCCCGCCCAGGGGCCGGAAAGAGCCCTGCAACTGATCCAGTCCACAATCCGCGACCTGCTGGCTGAGCAGGGTGTTGGGGCTTCTGCCATCGCGCGCCTGGGGGTGAGTTGTGGGGGGCCGCTGGACCGCGTGCGAGGCATCATCCAGTCGCCGCCCAATCTGCCGACCTGGGACGAGGTGCCGATCAAAGCCATCCTCGAACGCGAGTTTCAGGCCGAATGCTTGATCGAGAATGACGCCAATGCCGGGGCCGTGGCGGAGCACCGCTTCGGCGCCGGCGAAGGCTGCCAGAACATGGTCTTCCTCACCATGGGGACAGGCTTGGGCGCCGGCATCATCACCGACGGGCGACTCTACCGCGGCACGAACGACCTCGCCGGCGAAGTCGGCCACCTTCGCCTCACCCGCACCGGCCCCGTGGGTCACAACAAGAAAGGTTCCGCCGAAGGCTGGGCCAGCGGCGGCGGCATGGCGCAAGTCGCACAGCAGGCGGTGGCGCGAGCCATAAAGAGAAAACGCCCGACCCGTTTGGCAAAGTTGTATAAGTTCGGAGGCCCGATTACCGCGAAGGACATCGGCGTGGCGGCCCGGCAGGGTGACGCCGTCGCCTTGCAGGTTCTCGAATCCACCGGCGAACGGCTGGGAGAGGTCTTGGCGATCCTTGTCGACCTGCTGAATCCCGACCGCATTGTAATCGGCGGCTTGGCCATGCGTCTCGGTGACTTGCTCCTGGAGCCTGCCCGCCGCGTGATGAGACGCGAGGCGCTCGACCTGCCAGCGCAAACCTGCCAAGTGCTCCCCGCCACACTCGGTGAGAGGATTGGCGACGTGGCCGCGCTCTGCATCGCCATGGGAATCTAAGGTCTCGCCACAGAAATTCATTGAATAACGCGCCTCGTCAGGGCAGGGTTTCACAGGCTGCGGAAGAACCCCTCGCACTGTCATCCTGAGGAGGCGAAGCCGACGAAGGGCCTCTGCATTTGCTTGACAATTCAAATGCAGAGGTCCTTCGCTACGCTCAGGATGACAGATGCGGAGCGTTCTTCCGCAGCCTGGCGTGCGATACCCCCCAGCTTAGGGTGGGTCCGGTTGGGAAGATGCTGCGGGCTCTGGTGGCGCGCCCAGTTGCCGGCAGACAGCCTCGACGGCATCGGCCGCCAACTCCGGCGCATGCCAGGCGTAAAGCTTCGGAAGCGCTAGTTCTTTCTGCACTTCGCCCGCCGATTGCCCTTGCTTGAGGCGCATCTCGACTTGCGCCACGAGCCATTCCAGGAACTTGCGGAAATCAGCCAGATCCTTCTTGCTCCCGGGCGGGCCGTGGCCGGGAACGTAGGTGTCAACATCCCAGCCCTCTACTTGCCGGAGCACCTCGATCCAGCGGCGGACGTCGCGCCCACCGATGCGCGGGAAATAGTGGTTGGCGTAGAACTCCCCTAAGAAGAGAGTCTTCGCGGCAGGCAGATACACCACGGCGTCCTGGGCCGAGGCCGCGTCGTGCAGCAAGCTGGAGATTCTGATTTCCTGGCCGCCCACCGTGAAGGTCATCTCCGCATCGAAAGTCTCGGTCGCAGGAGTCACGTGGAAGCCGCGCATGCGAGCTTGCAAGCGCCAACCCTCATCCCCGCGCAAGCGATCAAAAAGCTCCTCCCGGTATTTCTGCATTCCGGCTCGAGCCGCCCGGGTGGCAATCAACGTGGCCTGCTGGTCCGTAAAGACCTCGTTGCCCAGCATGTGGTCGGCCGCCGCACTGGTATTGATAACGTACTTCACCGGCATTTCAGTGCGCTCGCGAATCTCATAAAGCAGCTCGCGAGCGTGGAAGGGATTGTTGGCCGTGTCCACCACCACGACGGCATCGGAGGTGAGGATGAATCCCGCCGTCGCCGCCCGGTTGAATTGCGGATCGCATTCCTGATCGATCACATCGTCGGGGACCCAAACGAAGACCTTGGGCTTGACCTCTTGGACCTGGTAAAGGCCCATCGCGGCCCATACACCCTGGGCCGGAGGCAGAAAGCAACCGGCCATCAGCAGGAGGCAGGAGGCAAGAACCCCTGACCGGGGAGAGCGGACGGGAAACAGGAGGTTTCCGAAAAAACCAGGAGCCCTCGGAGGCCGCGATGCATGCAGCCCGCGACCACTTGCGCCCCGCGTCCCCGCCACTTTCGACTCTGCAAGTTTCAACTTTCGCCGCTCCTCAGATATCCACATACACCTGCGCCCGCCAGCCTTCCGGGGTCCTTTCCAAAGCGAGCTGATGATAAGTAATCGCCTTCACCTGGAGCTTGACCTGATGTCGCGAGCGCTGGAATTTCTCGCCCCGCGCGATGGCGGCCAGGGAATCGTCCTGGAGGTTTTGGATTTCAAAATCCCGGAACAACCACCCCTCGGCGTCGTGCAGATAAAGGAGCTCGCTCAGCCAATTGACCAAGACGCTCTCGGGGTCAGCGCCCTCGACCCGCACGGTGATGTCCTCGCCAGGATCGATCGCGTCCAAATCCACGATCAGGTCAAACAGGGCGCGGGCTGCGTTGGCAAAGGTCTCCTCGCGGCTTGAGCCAAAAGCTTCAAAGCCGACGTCCGCCGTGTGTTCCAGAATCCGAAATGGGCGCATCTTGCCGCAACCGGCCATTACCCGTCTCTCGGCTGCGCCGCCACCCTCCGTGCGGCGGCGGGGACCCAACATCATACTGAAGAGCAGCCCACTTGGGTAGGCCGCAGCCGAGCCGGTAGATACACAAGCTCAGAGTTGGTCTTCAACTCGGCGGCTCTAACCCTTGGGGATGGAAAAGCCGCAGACTTACACACCAAGTCTGCCAGCTCAAAAAGGGGACACTTCTAATGAGCTAAGAATGGGGACGTTTCTAATGGGGCTTGACAGCGTAGAACCCCGGTTGCGATTTTAACCAGAAGGAATTACACTCGCGGCATGGCTAACGAACGTCGACGGGTTCCTCGCTATTCGGCTCATCTGAAGGGCAACCTCAATTTGCCGGGCAAGGGCATTACCCTTCCGGTGATGGTGGAAGATCTATGCGTGCTCGGGTGCTTGCTGGAATACGCGCCTTCGCTGCAGGTTCAACAAGACTGCGAACTCACCGTGGAATGGGAAGGCCGGCAGTTCCGGACTCCTGCCTTAGTCGCCTGGATTAGCCAGCAGGGTCAGGTGGGGTTGGCATTCCACAATAACGATCCGGTGAACCAGCAGTTGTTGCGGGAAATCTGCGCCGAACTTCGGCTGAAGCCGATCGCCCCGCTGCCGCAAGGTTTCGAGTAGGCTGCGTCAGACCTGCCCGGCCGGGGAACGAGGGTGGCCGGGAGGCGTTCGAGAGGGAGCCGGGACCCGACCCTGGCTCTGAGGAGGGCTGCCATGCGTGACACATCTCGGTGTCTGCGCGTCATGGTGCTTTTCCTGGCTTCGACCCTGTTCCCGGCGCTGACCTGCCGAGGTGGCGCTGTTGCCGACGATTCCGCGAACTACGTTCTCACTGAGGACTCACTCAACAAGGTGCTGGGCTCCCTGAACGACCTTCGAGCCAAGGGGCTTCCCATCAGCGTGGGCGTGGGCAGCCTGGCATCCGAGATTGCCAATCTCCAAAAGCAGCCCAAGGTCGTGAAAATTCTGAAGAAGCGCGGGCTTTCCGTGCGGGAGTTCGTGTTGGCCTGTAAGTCGGCGGCGCAGATGCGGGAGGCCGATAAGGCCCGGGACAATTGGCAGAAGACCCTGCAGGACCCCGACGCGTCACCCCAGGCCAAGCTGGAAGCTACCCAGAAACTCGGCGAGTCGCTGAAGACCAACTTGTTCACGCCTGATCAGATGGAACTGATCCGCCGCAAGATGCCGGACCTGGAAAGCCTGCTCCCTGCCACCAAGTAGAAAGGACGCCGCGCGACTCGCGAACGACACACCTCCTTCCCGTGCGCAATTCGCAATTTGAACTGGCCCCCGCGTTCCTCACGCGTAGCGGCGATTTCAGATCGCCACGCGTCAGCATGCGGAAGCCTGGGAATCGAATCGCACACATCCCAGGGAAGCGATGTGTGCGCCACCCGCGGCGGGCAATTCGGAGGGAGTGCTCGGTGGTCTGCAATTCCACGATTCCGTTCATCTGGCAACGGCGAGCCACCCTTTGCCCCCCCCTCAGGAAAACCCGCCGCATCCAGCGGGTGCGCAGAGCTGCTCCTGAGGGTGGGAGGAAAAAAACGGTGTATGCTGTGCGCATCGAGAGTACGTGTGAAGAGCTGAAAGCGCCGCCCAGAGACTGGAGGCCGTGCCGTGAAAATAGTCAGCATCGGGGAGGTCCTGTGGGACGTAATCGGAAATGAGGAGTACCTGGGTGGAGCGGCGCTCAACTTTGCGGCCCATGCCGCCCGCCTGGGGCACACGGTATTCTTTGTAAGCGCCGTGGGAAAAGATGAGCGGGGACGCCGCGTCCAGGCGCGCATGGCTGAGCTGAATCTGACGACGCGTTACGTTCGCGTCCTGGAGACCCACCCGACGGGCGTCGTGACGGTTGAACTCGATGCGGCAGGTCAACCGAAGTTCACCCTTCACCATCCCGCCGCTTATGACGCTCCGGAACTTACCGATCGCGAGGTGGCCGAACTCCTATCCCCGGAACCTGACTGGATCTACTTCGGAACCCTGTTCCAAATGAGCCTGCCCGCGAAAGAGCTGACCTACAAACTGCTTGCCGCCCAGGGCGGCGCGCGGCTGTTCTATGATGTCAATCTGCGCAAGGATTCCTACCAACCGGCGCTGGTGCGTGAGCTGATGGCGCGCGCCCAGGTGGTCAAACTGAATGAAGAAGAGGCGGGCGCGATTGACCGGATGTGCGGTCGAGCCGCGCGGCCGGTCGAGGATTTCTGTCGCGCCTACGCGCAGGAGTTCGGTTGGGAATCCGTGTGCGTCACGCGCGGTGAGCAAGGCTGCGTGCTCCTGCTGGAGGGAGAATTTGTCGAAGCGCGCGGCTACGCCGTGCACGCCCAGGACACCGTGGGAGCCGGCGACGCTTTCGCGGCCGCCTTTGTGCATGGCTTGGGAATGGGTTGGGCTGCAAGGGAGATTGCGGACTTCGCCAATCGCGTCGCAGCCCTGGTCGCGAGCCGGCCCGGCGGCACTCCGCCCTGGACCCTGGAGGAAGTCCGGGCGCTCTCCAAACAGCCGGCCCCTTCATCCTGAGCGCGCCCGCCCTCGAGAATCGGCGGGTCCACAGGGGTCTCCGGCACCCTCCTAGACTGTCTGGGTCACGATGTTCAGCGAGCGTGGTTTGTCGGGATCAAGTCCCTTGATTTCCGCCAGCAGCGCCGCGAAAAGCTGTCCCGGGATGATGTAGGGAATAGGCGTGTAGATTTCCGGGATCTTCCCGGGCACCCGGATCACCCGCGTCGCGGCCGGAATGCTGGTCCCGGGACCCGTGATGGCCACCACTTCCGCGCGCAGCTTGCGCAGCCGCTGGGTCAGCTCTCGCATGCTATGGAACGTCGGGCCCGGCGGCATGAAGATGAACGCCGGGAAATCACGCTCGATCAGGGCGATCGGTCCGTGCAGGAAATCCGCGGCCGAGAAGCGCTCCGCAATCACGTAGCAGGTTTCCATCAGCTTCAGGGAGAATTCAAAAGCGTTGCCGTAGTTGATGCCGCGCCCCACCACCACACAGTGATCCATGTACCGGTAACGCTCCACCAGTCCGCGCAGCTCGGAAAGCAACTTGAGTGTTTCCTTCACGCGGTCGGGAATCTCGCTGACGCTCTCCATGGTCACATCCGTGCCCAGCGCCGCGGCGAGCAGATAGAAAACCATGAGCTGGCCGGTATAGGTCTTGGTCGCCGCCACGGATTGCTGACGCCCCGCATGCACGAGGAAGACCTCATCCACCAGCTTGGCCAGAGGGGAATTCTTCTCGTTGGTGATTCCCACCGTGTAGCCCCCGTGGCGCTTGGCGGCCTCGAGCACCAAATTGATATCGGTGCCTTCTCCGGATTGTGAGATGCCCACTACCAGCGCCTGGCGATAGTCAATCTTGGCATGATAGAGCGTGTGCACGGACGGTGAGCTGAGCGAGGCCGGAATGCCGGTGGTAATTTCGGTCAGGTGGCGGCCAAACCGCGCCGCGTTGTCGGATGTCCCCCGCGCTACCAACACCACCAGGCGGAAATTTTGCTGGCGCGCGAATTTCATGAATTCCAAAGCGTGCGCGCGCTCGGCTTGGAAAGTCTTCCGCAGCGCTTGCGGCTGCTCCAGGATTTCCTTCAACATTAGTGACATAGATTCCTCATAGCTAATGATCCAACTTCGTCAAAATGATCACCCTGGAGATCATAAGCAACGCAGGGGCCAGGCGCAATGGGCGTCACCACCGGGGGGGCCAACTAGCCTCATCTTCAGGTTCATCCCCACCGATATCCGATATGGGAAAGTGTGTCACGGGCGGAGGGGGAATCGGGTGATCGAGTGGCGGCGCCATCGGGTGATCGGGTCGCCAGGCGATCGGCCGATCGGGTGAATGAGCCCCGGCGCAGGGGCGACGGATTCCTTCGAGCCGGTTCCCCGGCTTTCTCTCGCACCGGCCACCTCCTGTTCCCAATTGTCACGGGCTCGCGGTCTCTCGAACTCCTCAGCCCTTTCCGAGGGGAGAGGGTGCCTGAGGTAGGAAGGCAGGTGAGGGGGTAGCGCGGCCCCCCGTTCTTGGGGTCCGCGGCTCTTCTTCAGGAATAGCCGCAGATCTTCACCGACGCAGGTCCGCGCGACGCGTGCTCACCCCGCCCCTCGCCTTCCGAAGCCTATTCCCTGTAGCCTGCCACTTGTGCGATGTTTTCATCTCTTTTGTTTTCATCAACATATTGGCTGCCGAAGTGTAAGCTATTTTATTTGCTATAAGATAATGGCATGGCGTGCAGCGATGGCCGTTAGGCCAGGTTTAGGAGCTACGAATTACGCCTATCTAATTTATTTTCATAAACATATTGGAATTTTATGCAAGCCTTTTGTTTTCATCAATATAATGGCCTAATGAGAATTCATATATTTTCGCCATTTGTTTTCATCAACATCTTGGGAGCAACCTTCATTTTTAACATCTCTTTGGGTGAGTTTTGCTTTCTTGATTTTTGTCATAAATTCTTGACATAGCCATGGGTGGCGCATACGTTCCGCATTTTGGAATGTATGCGCCCGTTGGAGATCGCCGTTACCGCATACATGCCAGAAAGCGGCACGTATGCGCCACCCGCGTAATTGCTTGCGTGGAGAACCAATATGAGGTGCGGCGTTCATACCTCAATATTGTAGCCTCCGGGCCCAGGGTATTGTCAATGGGGGTACGTTACATTGTGCCTACCGGTAGATTCTAAATTCTGACATTCGGCAGAAACTTAGCATCCCGGGGTGCAAGGCGAACCTGTGTCACAAGCCATCGGGTATTTTGGCAGGGAGTAGAGTCACATTGTTCATCGCGGCGGGACTGCTGCCGATTGCCCAGCAGCCATAGCGAGGATACCGCTGAGGTCCTCGCTACCTGCTATTTCTGGAATGACGCTTCGATCTTGGCGATGGACAAAATGCTGTGATGAGATCGACCAACCGAGGGTCGCATACATCCCGACAAAAACCGTCGGGACGTATGCGCCACCCGCGAATGAACTACCCGCACGTCTATTTCGTTTATAATGCTTGGCTTGCACTCTGGCGGGAGGCCGTTAGAAAAGTCAGTGCGAAAAGCGGGAGTGGGCCTGTGCGCCGCTGGCTGAGCGGCGATGCTGTTAGATATTCGACTCCGCCGCTGATCCCGGCACCTCTCATCGGAACAGGCAGACCGGCGCTACAGTAGTCGCATGACGAGGCAATGAACTCGGCAGCAAAAGGAGCACTCATGAAGCTCTGGGTTTCGATGGCAGTTTTGGCCTGCTGGCTGGGATGGGCAGGCTCGGCCAACGGCGCGGGTGGATGGAAGGTTCCCGCGGTGATGAAGAAGCTCCCGAACGGGCTGGTGGTGGTGGTTTCGGAAGACCACTCCGCGCCGACTTTCGGACTATGCATCTCCTACGGCATCGGGTTCCGCCTGGAGCCGGAGGGCCGTACGGGGTTCGCGCATTTGTTCGAGCACATGATGTTCGAGGGCACGCCGAACGCCCCCAAGGGCACGTTCGACCGCGTGCTGGAAGGTGGTGGCGGCTCGATTAATGGCGACACGCGGTTTGACTTCACGGAATACGTCGACACGGCGCCCGTCTCGGCGCTCGAGCCCACGCTGTGGCTGGAGGCCGACCGCCTGAAGATGCTGGATTTCTCCCCCGCCAATCTCGAGAATCAGCGCAGGGTGGTGGAAGAAGAGGTGCGCGTCAACGTCTTGAATCAGCCTTACGGGCTCTTCTTCGCCATTGACCTGCCGGGCAAGGCTTTCGACAAATTCCCCAACTCGCACAATTTTTATGGCGAGTTCAAGGACCTGGACGCGGCGAAAATCCAGGACGTCGAAGCCTTTTTCAACCATTACTACGCCCCGAATAATGCGGTCCTGGCGATTGCCGGCGACGTGCAGCCGGAACAAGTCTTTGCGCAGGTCGAGAAATATTTCGGAGCTCTTCCGCCCCGCGAGGTGTCGCCCAAGCCCGACGTCACGGAGGCGCCGCAGACCGCGGAGCGGCGCTTCTCGCAGCAGGACAAGCTGGCGCGCGTGCCCGCTCTGGCCATCGGCTATCGCATGCCCCCGCGCCGCTCGCGCGATGCCGTCACCGCGGCGCTGGTGGGTGAACTGCTGCACAACGGGCAGGCCTCACTGCTCGACCAGGCGCTGGTGAAAGACAAAAAGGTGGCGCTCGAGGTGAGCGGCGGGGTCAACTTTGTTTTCGGCACACCGTTTGAATTTGACGGCCCCACCCTGCTGACCTCCTTCCTCGTCTATCCCCCGAACCTCAAGCAAAACGACGTGCTCAGCGCCTACGACGCGGTCCTGAGCGACCTCACGACCCGCGGTCCGAGCCCGGCTGCGCTCGAGCGCATCAGCGCCAAGATGCGTTCCGATTGGTACGCGAACCTGGAGATTCCCATCAGCCGCGCTTCCATCCTGGCGCACGCCACGCTGTTTGATGGCAACCCGGACCGCGTGAATGAAATCCCGGAGGAGCTCGAGCGCGTCACTCCCCAGGAAGTCCGCGCCTTTGCCGGCAAATATCTGGTCAAAGCCAATCGCACCCTGATTGACCGCGTCCCCGCGCCCGCCGCAGGATCGAAAAACGCCGGCGGCGAGGAAGGAGCCCACTGATGATCCGTCGAATTCTGGGAATTCTCTTTTTGCTCTTCCTGGTTCTACCCGGCGCCGCCGCGGGGGAGAAGGAAAAGCCTCTGCCCAAGGACTTGCCGCCTTACGGCGAGTTGAAACCCTTCCAGTCGCCGCAAGTCACCGCGCAGAAGCTTGCGAATGGACTCACGCTGTGGCTTGTGCCTCGACCGGGGTTTCCCAAAGTCGCCTTCGCGCTGGCGGTGCGAGGTGGCATGGCGGCTGATCCCCAGGACCGGCCAGGGTTGTCACAGCTTCTGACCGATACCATAGATCAGGGAACCAAGACGCGGGCCGCGCGGCAGATTGCTGAAGACGTGCAGGCGGCCGGGGGTGATCTGAGCGCCGCCGCGGGGAGTGAGTCGATCGTAGTCTCGACCAGCGTCCTCTCCGCCCAAGCCGCAGCGGGACTCACGGTCCTCGCGGACGTCGCGCAAAACGCCACGTTCCCGGATAGCGAAGTGGCGCTGGCCAAGCGCAACGCTGCCGACCGGTTGCAGCAACAGGAAGCCGACCCATTTTTTCTGGCCGGCCGCGCTCTGGCGAAGGCCGTCTTTGGGCCGCATCCCTACGCCGTGACTTCTTTGACCCAGGACACCATCGCCAAAGCCACCGCCGGAGAGTTGCGGAGCGAGTATGCCCGGCGCTTCCGGCCCGACCAGGCCATCCTGGTTGTGGTGGGTGATTTCGACGCGACGAAGATGACGGCCAGCGTGGAATCGCTGCTCGGCAAGTGGGCCGCGCCCTCGGCGCCGCCGGTCGCGCTGGCGGAGAAGCCCGCGAGCCTGGTGCCGCACGCGGTCTTCTTCGTGGACCGCCCGGACTCGGTCCAGACCACTCTGGCCCTCGGTGCACTCGGCCCCACCCAGAGTAGCCCGGACTATACCGCTACCGAGGTGGCGAACGCCATCTACGGAGGCATGTTCGGCTCACGCTTGACGCTGAACATCCGCGAAGACAAGGGCTACACCTACACGCCGGGCTCAGGTCTCGGCGTGCGGCGTACGGCGGCGCTCTTCCAGACCTGGGCGCCGGTACAAAACGCCGTCACGGGGGCGGCGCTCAACGAAATCGCTTACGAGCTGAACCGCATGGCAACCACCAGCCCCTCCCCGGATGAACTGGTGCGCGCCCAGACGTACCTGGTCGGGAACCAGGCCATCGACCTGCAAGCCCAGGATTCCGTCGCCCGCTCACTGGCCCGCCTGTGGGCCCTGGGCCTGCCGCCGGAAGAACTGGGCCTCGAAAGCGCGCGGATCAGTAAGGTGACGATTAAGGATGTGGATGAGGCCGGCGCCAAGTATTTCCCCGCCGCCCGCCACGCCGTCGTGGCAGTCGGCGTCGAAAAGGTCATCCAGGACCAACTCGCGCCGTTCGGTTTGGAAATGAAACCCGCGCCGTGAGGGATGCGGAAGAACCGCCAGACCTGTCATCCTGAGCGCAGCGAAGGACCCCGGCAGTTCGCGGGGTTTGGCGAACAGAGTAACTACAGGGGTTCTTCGCCCAAAAAGCGGGCTCAGAATGACACCGCAAGCGATGCTGAATCCAAATGACTTACGCACGGGTGGCGCAGACATCGCGCTCTTTGCGATGTCTGCGATCAGCAAGGTAGCGCGGACCTGTTCGGAAGGTCCGCGGTTCGTCCCCCCCTTGATACCCAAAAGCCGCGGACCTGCCGAACAGGTTCACGCTACTCCCTTCGAAAACGCCGGTGAGGACACCGGCGCTACAGAAAAAGCCCACGACGAGAAGGGCGCTCGTCGTGGCTACCCCCTGAAGGGCGCCTCTACGAAAACCATCCCCCCGCGGCTACCCACTACGGCTCGTCGACGTCGAACTTCTCTTTGTATTCCATTTCGTCCGGCTTGCCGGGGGCCTGGACGCTGATTTCAATCCGTCCCATGCGCAGGCCGGGGGAGTAGGCGCTGATGATGGCGTGTCCGGTGCGGTCCGTGGCCCGGAAGGCCATCTGCGCGATCCCCGCGACAGCATCCAAGGTCCAACCGGTTCCGTGGCCGAGCCACGTTTGCCGCAGGAGTTCGCCCGGCCCGGCGGAAGTGAAAGTGATGGGAACGTCCGCCCAGGGCACGACCGTGCCGTGCGCGTCCACGACCCGGACCGTGATGTAGGCGAGACTCTCCAGGTTCCCGGATTCGAGTTTTCGCGCATCCGTTTCGAGCACCAAGTGATGCGGCGCACCGGCCGTTTTCCGTTCGTCGCTGATCTCTTTACTCTCGTGCCGCGCCACGGCTCGCAAGGTCCCCGGCTCGTAAGGCACGGTCCACAGGCGCGGAGGGTGCAGCAACCCCGCCTCGCGCGCATCGGCCTTGGCTCCCAGCGATTGGCCGTTCAAAAAAAGCTCAACTCCCCCGGCGTTGCTGAAGACCTTCACGGTGTGCGCCTTGCCTTCTTCTCCGGGCCACGTCCAATGGCCGAGGATATGGACCATGGGTTTCGTCGTCCACTGGCTTTGGTAGAAGTAGTAGACGTCTTTGGGAATCCGCCACACATCGCCCATGCCGAAGGCAACGATGTGAGGGATCACGGTGTCGTAGGTCTCGCCCTCGTAATCAAACTGATGCCAGATCATGCCGCCCGCCATCCAGGGGCGCAAGTTCAACTGGCGCAGGTATTCTTCGTGGTTCTTGCATGCCAGGTCTTCACTCTCCGGGCCGCCGCCATAGATCCCGCGCCCCATCGTGGAGGCCGCATATTCGGCCACGAGATAAGGCCGGTTCGGAAACTGCTGGTGTTTTTCGTCGGTTTCCTTGCCTACCCCAAGGCCCGTCACATCCACCAGGGCTTCGATCTCCTCGCCCCGCGGTTCGTGCATCGCCACGGGCCGCGAGGGGTCAAGCTGGCGATAACGCGCGGCGACAGCCCCAATCACCTTTTTCGCAACGGACTGGGGGGCATTCACTTCGCCCGCAAGAGCCCAAACCATAATGCACGGATGATTGCGATCCCGGCGAATCATCTCATCGGCCATGGTCAGAACATTGGCTGTGTACTCGCGCGGATCGCCGATCTCCTTGTTGACGGGAAGCTCTTCCCACACCATCAGGCCCAGACGGTCAGAGGCTTCCATTGTGGCGGGGTCGTGCGGGTAATGTGATGTCCTCCAGAAGTTCACGCCCATGGCCCGGATGATTTCCATGTCCTTCGCGTGGCGTGAATTCGGGAGCGCGTTCCCCATTCCCGGATACACCTGGTGCCAGTTCGTTCCCTGAATCTGCACGCGTTTTCCATTCAGAAAGAATCCCCGCTGCGGATCGAACTTGAACCAGCGGAAACCCAGGGGGGTTTCGAGCGCGTCCACAACGCGCGCCCCTTCGTGCAGGCTGGTCCGAATGCGGTACACATTTGGATCGTCCGGAGACCAGAGCTGAGGGTTTGTGACCGTGCCGCCGTCCTGCGTGACCTCAACAGTTTCGCGCGGTGGGATGCGAACGGGAAGCGACACTGATTTCGCCAGCTCGCCGCGCGGGTCCAGGACATCCTGCACCAAGGTCAGTTCTTTGGCTGCGGATGATTTATTGACCAGCCGGGATTCAATCTTCAAGGCCGCCGCATTCTCGCTCACACTGGGAGTGAACCAGATAACCTCCGAGACGTAGGTGGGCTCGGAAAGGCGCAGCCAGACGTCGCGGTAGATTCCGCCATAGAAGGTGTAGTCAGTCTTGACCGTGGGCGGCACCGTGTCGCGAAACAGGTTATCGACCTTGGCCGTCAAAACATTCTCCGCTTCCCCAAACCGCACGTGCTCCGTCACATCGTATTCAAAGCTGGTATAGCTGCCCTTGTGTTCCCCAACCCTGTGGCCGTTGAGCCAGAACTCCGCCACGCTGCCGGCGCCCTCGAATTCCAGGAAAACCTGCTTGCCGGAATACTGGCTGGCTAGACGGAAGTGTTTCCGATACCAGCCGATCCCCCGCCAATAACCCGGGGCTTCGTCCATCGAGTCGTATTGGTTCCAAGTGTGGGGCAGGTTGATGGCATCCCAACCGGCATCGTCGTATTCGGGCCGGGACGCGTCGCGAAACCGCGGCTCGACCTCGGCCGCCTCCTGGTTCTGCCGGTCGAACGAGCCCAGTGCGCCGGTCCCGTGGGATTGCCTCGCAAAGCGCCAGCCACGATTGAAGTTTTCGCGCAGGCGCGGACTCGCACCCGGCGTCGCCGTTTCAGCAGAGCCGTGCGGCTGCGCTGAACCGGACCCTGCCGCCTGCGCCGATCGCGCCACAATCGGGGCCGTCGCCGTACCCGCGACAACTGTTTCCAAGAACTCTCTTCTGTCCATAGTGGATACCTGCCTGTTGGGTTGTAAGGGCGGGGTTTCACAGGCTGCGGGAAAACGCTTCACTGCTGTCATTCTCGGCCCTTCGCTGTCATCCTGAGCGTAGCGAAGGATCTCGCTCTGCCCGCTCAGGGTAAACTACGCGAAGAATCTCGCCCTGCGCATTGTCATGAACATACGAGATTCTTCCTTCGCTATGCTCAGGACCGCCTGCGGCTCCTCAGAATGACAGCACCTACGAGTTTTTCCGCAGCCTCTAAAGCCCCGCCCTTCCAATCCCGTGGTAAGAGGTCCGGGCTAGCCCACGCAGCTACCAACTAACCGCGATGACCGCGTAGGTCTTCATCTCGGGAATCGTGAACGAGACCGACGAGGGGCCGGGGCTGAAGCTGAGCACCTGGGGCGAATCCGCTGCGACTTCGTACAGCTTCACGTCCTTCGCCTCTTTTCCGCTGGGAAGGGCCAGGGTGCACCGCACGGAGGAAATCGAAGGCGTATGGGCCGCATCGTAGTTAACCAAGTGGATAAGCCTCCGCTGCCGGGCGCTCTGCTCGACGAGGTTGGCCACCAGGAAATCCGGCCCGGCGATCTCGAGCGGCACGTTGCCGTCCGCCGCCCAGCGGATCGAGGCGACGATCTCCGCCCAGTTCTTGGGTCGCTTCCAGAACTTGTTGCTGATGTTGAAGTAAGCTTCGGCTTCGGGAAGGGGGCCGTCAAACTGCAGGGCGGGAATATAGGCCACTCTTCCCTGCCCGTAGGACTTTCGCGTGGACGCTCCAGTGGCCGTCGTCTCCCGAACTTCCTCCTCGTAGTCCGGGGCTCGCGCCTGTCCCTCGACCAGCCCCTTCAAGCCGGGCTCACTGCGCAGGCGCCGCCACTCGTCGTAGAGGCCCGCTTGGCCGATGGCCACAAGGCCGCCGCCGTTTTCGACAAAGGTGCGAATCCGCGCCAACTGTTCGTCCGAGAGGCATTCCGAGTCCGGCAAAACCAGCACCTGGAGTTTCGAGAGATCGGGCAGCGGTCCGTCGAACACCAGGTGGAAAGGGGTTCGCGACTGGATAAGCGCCTGCTCCGTAAGAATTGCGCTGAGTTGCGCGTGCGCGTGGTGGTAGGTGAGCGAGGCATGCGAGCGCAGCACGCCGACCGTGGCCACATCCTCTGTGCCCAGGTAGAGCTCGCGATTCTTCCGGTAGAAGGCCACGTGCTGGAGCATGGCGGGCGGTATCGGCGCCGTCCCCGCGAAGCCCAGCGTCTGGTCAAAGGCCAGGCACTCGGCCATCGCCACAGGGTTGTCCGTGATATAGGCCAGCAGGATGTTGTGAAAGGCGCGCGCCAGCTTGTAACTGCGAATCTTGCTGATCAGGCGGCCGTCCGGCAGGTACACGCAGGGATTTTCTTCCTCCGTCCAGAAAACGTCGGTCGAGGTCAGCAGGCGCGCGTGATCGACGCCATTCTCCCAGGCGCGGTTGCCGCCCGTAATGCCGTGCGGATTGATTTCAATCGCCACGTGGGGATTGAGCGACCGCACATATTCCGCCATCTGGCGCAGAGCGTCGGCCATGACCTGGCAACGGAAATCGATCCACTCCTGGATGGCAGGGTCGAAGATGATGGCCATCTTCTGCGGCGGATTCTGGCGGTTCCATTGCGGAGGATTGATGTAGTCGACGTTCTCGAAGCCAAACCGCTCGCGGCGCCTTTCCGGCGTGTACTTGGCCCGCAAGAAGGCGCGGAACCCCTCCACGCAGGCCGGGCAGTGGCAGGAATCGGGCTCCGGGTTGAGGTCGAAGTTGTCAAAGTGGATGAAATCCGTCTTGACCTCTTCCACCGCGTAGCGGACGATCTTTTTCAGGTAATCCAGGTACTCCTGGTGGGTAAAGCACGGCCGGTAGCGATAGGACTGCTGGTAGCCGTAAACCAGCAAAATGGGCAGGCCGCTGACGTCGCGCTCGATCCAGTCCTTGGCGCGCGGCTCTTCGGCGAAAAAGGTCTCATACATCAGGGTATTCCATTGGATGTAACTATCCACTTTCATACCCAAGCGATGGGCGATGGCCGCGGCGCGCCGGGCGTCCTCCATTTCCGGCCGCTCCGCCGCCATGCCGAAGCCTTTGTAGAGGTGGGTATGGAATACCTCGATGCCCTGCTCGGAAAGGGTGCGGATCAGATCTTCACTTTGGTTCCACTCATAATCCTTGCGCGCCTCCAGGGATTCGCCGCCCCTGCGAATGACGAAAATATAGGGCTCATGACTTCCCCCGGCGTCGATGAGTCCGTTCGCGAGCCACGCGGCCCGGGGCAGCGGCGAGCGGACGCTCGCGCCGATGGGCAGCGGCATCTTCACGATCTGCCCCACGGCCGCGGCCGCGGCCATGCTTCCCATAAAGTCTCGGCGATTCATTTTGGCCTCCGGTTGCTGTCATTTTCTTTGAAAATGGGGAAGAAGAGATACAGGCGGGAAATGCGCTCGCTCTCCCCGAGATAGATCGTCCCGTCGAGCCCGCTCGCCATGGCCTTGATCACATAAGCTTGCCAGGTGTAGTACGGCCGCCGGTTCACGTCCACAAAACCCAGAAGCTGGTAGGCCGACTCCGCCGGGTCGTAGGAGAACAGGCGCGCCATATCCTGTTCGCTTCCCCCCACGCCGTAGATTTTACCGTCGGGAGCCAGCGCCAGCCCGGTAATCTCGGGAGCGAGCAACGGCTTCCCCAGGTTGGTTACGGTGAGCTTCTCGGGATCAAAGCGGAAGAGGTAGCCGTCCGATGTGCCGCCGTAAATCAGGCCGCCCGCGTCGGTCACAAAGCTCTCGACTCGCGTCCACGCCTCGCGGCCAGGGATGGCGGGGGCCTGGAGCGGCAACTTCTCAAGCGCCTGCTTCGACTTGTCAAATTTGTAGAGGAAGCCGTTCTCACCCGAGGCGTAAACATTGCCGGCGGGGTCCACCGCCAGCACGCGCGAGAACATCTTCTCAGTTTCGAACTTCTCGCCCTCGGGTTTGGATTGGGCCACCACGCCCGCGTCGGTGAAGCTTCCCGTCGCGATGTCGTACTTGAAGAAATGCGCGTTCGGCGAGGTCAGACCGTAAATTGACTTTCCCTCCCGGTCGATGGCCAGCGCCGAAATGCTCTCCCCTTTGATGGCGACGCCCAAATCCGTTACGGGGCAAGGTTCCTTGATCCGGATGGGCTGCCTCGCTTCGTTTTGCGGCACATACTTCAGCAAATGCCCGCCGGGTGAGGCGCCGATATAGACGTCACCACTGCTCGCCACCACCACGGCGTGACTCACGGCGGCAGTGTCGGGAATCAAGCCCAGCGGCTGGACGTATCCGTGGCGCGGGCTCAGAACGAACAGGTACGAATGCTTGCCGCTGGTCGCGCCGTACAGGTTGCCGTTCGGCGCCACGCTGAGAGCCGTGATCGCCGAATCTCCATTGGGGATGATGTCCAGCGGCGGGTAGCCAAGGTCGCGCGCGTCAATCCGATTCTGCGGCACGACCACAGCATCATATTCAGGACCGCGTTGGGCCCAGCCGTTTCCTCCCCCGAGCGTCACGAGGAGCAAGAGAAGTAGTGTTCGGCGCATCATCGTCCGCTCCTATCCGGATGGTAAATCACCAAAGCCAGCCGGTAGGCAACGCCTCCGATCCTTCCGGCGGATTCGGCCGGCTGGCCGGGCTCCTCGCGCACCTCGATGGCCCCCACGAAGTAAACCGCCCCGTCCCGGCCCGTGTCCGCGGAGTTCAGCCCGATCACGCGGCGGCCGTCGGGCAGGCGCATCTCGCCCAGGTCTTCCTTTCGGCCGGTGTTCAAGTCGTAGGTCAGCAGGTGCGAAACGCCGGCCCCGGCGCTGCCACCGTAATCGAACTCCTTTTGCGGAACCGCATAGTAAAGCTTGCGGTCCTGGCCCAGCGCCAGGGCCAGGGTCGCGTAAGGGATTTCACGGCTGTTTTCCATCCCGGGCGCGCACAACTGGCCCAGGTCTTTGACCTCGCCATACGGCCCGGCGTGCGGGTCAAAAGAGAATAGCAGGCTGGCGCTTTCATCGATTCCGTAAAACTTGCGCGTCTGCCCGTCCCAGACCACCGTACGCCAATGCGTTTCCGACTTGTTGTAGTCGCGCCCCAGGGAGATTCCTTTTTGTCGCACGGGAACGCGCAGGGGCAACTCCGTGATCTCGTCCGTGCGCGGATCATATTTGTAAATCTGGCCGGCGCCGATATTCCCGTAAACGTTGCCTTCGTCGTCGATCCCGAGGGTGCGGCAGATCGACTCCCAGTTGTTCATGCGGCCTTTGTCCACGGCTTTCCCGGTGGCTACATCGTAATAAACGAAATGCCCGCGGGGGTGCGTGAGGCCGTAAATGCGGTTGAATTTCGGGTCGTAGGCGCCGGTGTTGACGCCCTCGAAGCGCGGGCCAATGCCGAAATCCTCGACCGCGCCCGTCTTGGGGTCGTAGGCCATCCAGTGGGCGCCCGGATAACCTTCCCGCGTGCCCACGCGCGCATAGTCAAACCACCAGCCGGCGTGCGTGCCGTAGTAAATCCGGCCGTCTTTGCCTTCGCCGAACTTGGCGTGAATCTTCGACTGCGGTCCGAGGTGCAGGTTGGCCTCACCGGCCAGGCGCGTCAGGTTGCCGATATCCGCGACGCGATCAGTCTTGGGGTCGTACATCACCATGTGGCCGTTGCAGCCGTGGCAGGCCAGACCTGCATAGACTTTCCCGTCACTCGAGACCGAGAGCGCCGCCCAGTTGCCATCCATCTCCGCCAAACCCGGGAAGACGCGAAAGTCAACCCGAACGGTGCCAGCCGCCACGAGGCTGGGAAGCGAAAGCACTGCCATGAGCATGACCAACGAAATTCTTCGACTCAAATTAACCTCTCCGGGAGGAGTCATGGAGCGTGACGCAGGCCTCGCTGTCCGTAGGTCTGCGGCTTATCTCCTCAACCACCCTCAAGAGCCGTGGCCGTGCAAAACAGGTCCGCGCACTCGAAGCGCAGTGGATGTTACCACGGCGAACGGCGCTTGACGCAAGGGAGCAGGGAAAAAAAGAGAGAGGAAGCGGTGGGGGCCGGGTAGATCGCAGAGCTGCGCTCTGCGCCAGCCAGCGTCTAGGGTTGGGGCTCTGGCGGGTGACTTGTGATCTCCACACGGCCGGGCAAGTCGAGGACGACTGTAGGTGGTGGGTCGTAATACTCCTCCCTGCCCTCCAGCTTGTAGACGTAAACGACGGTTTGCCTCCCCCCAGCGTTTCCTTCACGCTGTTGCAGGCCAAACGTCCATTGTCGAGCATTCTCCTCCGCCGCACGCACCAATAACGTGTGGGCACCGGAGCCCTTAGCCGACAAAACCTTTCCGTCAGCTTTGATCTCCACCTGAACTGTCACTGTACCTTGGAGCCTCGCCATTCGGGCCAAACGAGGATACCCAGGGACAACAAGATGTCGGACGCAGCCTTGGTCGGCTGCATGACAAATAGCACCAAACAACAGAAGGCCGATAAGCAGAGTTCGCACAAAGCCTCCTCCCTGCGCCTATTTGAAGCTCCTGACTGTTTTCGCTGGCTGGCGCAGAGCGCAGCTCTGCGCTTCAGGGTGCTATATTAGCGCTGGTCATGCCCACCCAGAAACGCCATTTTGCGCCCGGACATCTGCAATTCCTGACCACCAGCACCTATCGCCGCGCCCAGTTTTTTGAGAGTGATCGGCTCGCCTGATTGCAGTCTTGTCTGTGAGCCGCAGAGCTGCGCTCTGCGCCAGCCTGGGCGTGCGGCCCGATCATGTCGGAGCTGAAGCTCCGACCCCCATCGCAACTCCCTCACGCGCAGCTTTTCAGATGAGGACTCTACCGCAGGCCTTGGGGACATTCCCCGGAAGGTAACGAGATGTTATAATAATCCTATCCCAGGCGATGGAGTTCGCCTTCAACCGTCCTTTTGTAGGACTGATAACTCCTGCTGTGACTTCGGGTCATGGTAGGAGTTTTTTTGTTTTGTGCCTGCTTGACCCGCGAATTGAGAGGTTCGCGTGGATACCTGGTTGATTGCTTCGCTCTGGGTCGGCTTGGCGCTGATCTCTGCCATGGTCTCGATTCGGCTGGGCATTTCCGTTGCTCTGGTCGAGATTTGCGTCGGCGTGCTGGCTGGTAATTTTCTCCATCTCGCCCCCACCGACTGGGTCAGTTTCCTGGCGAGTGTGGGAAGCGTGCTGCTGACGTTTCTGGCAGGTGCGGAAATCGATCCGGACGCTCTGCGGGCCAATTTGAAGGAAAGCCTGCTGATTGGGTTCTCTTCCTTCCTGGCGCCCGCCCTCGGAGCCTTCGCGGCTGCTTTCTGGATATTCAAATGGAACTTGCACGGTGCGGAAATTGCCGGCGTCGCGCTCTCCACCACTTCCGTCGCCGTAGTCTATGCGGTGATGATCGAGTCCGGGCTGAATGAGACTGAGCTCGGCAAGGTGATTCTGGCGGCGTGCTTCGTCACGGATCTGGGAACCGTCGTCGCGCTGGGTCTGATCTTCGCCAATTACAACCTCTGGCTGCTCCTTTTTGTGGGCGTCATGGTGGTGGTTCTTTGGGCGATGCCGCGATTTACGGCGTGGTACTTTGCCCAAGTGGGCAACCGTGTCAGCGAGCCGGAGATCAAGTTTGTGCTTTTCGTTCTATTCCTGCTGGGCGGCCTGACGACACTGGCGCGTAGCGAAGCCGTGCTCCCGGCTTACCTCATCGGCATGGTGATGGCTCGCCAATTCCTTCGCAACCGTGTTCTGATGCACCGCATGCGGGCCATTGCCTTTTCAATTCTGACCCCTTTCTACTTCCTCAAAGCAGGCTCGTACGTCTCCTTCAAGGCCATCGCGGCTGGTGTGGTCGTCATCGCGGGCTTTTTCCTGGTGAAGATGTTCGCGAAGGTGGGCGGGGTGTTTCCCTTTACCCTGCTATTTGGCTTTGGAAGGCGACGGGGTGTCTACACCACCCTGCTCATGGCCACAGGGCTGACGTTTGGGACAATATCCGCACTCTTTGGGCTGACCCACGGCTACATCAACCAAGCCCAATACACGGTTCTGGTGACCGCGGTCATTTTGAGCGCCGTCCTGCCCACGTTGGTTGCGGAGCGTTTCTTCCGGCCTGACATCCGATCTGAACAGGAAGCGGAAATAGCGGGCAGGGTTCCGGCTGTGCAAAACCTGGAAAGCGAGGCGTGAACCATGTTCAGAAGAATCCTGATTGCCCACGATGGTTCCGAAGGCGCGAAGAAAGCCCTCCGCGAAGCCATCACCCTGGCGAAGAGCTTCAACGCGGAACTTCACTCTGTTTCCATCAAGGAAAGACCCAGCCACTACGCTGAAACCGTGGGTGAGGTAATGGAGCAACAAGAGGAAGCCGACCATTTTTTCGCTCGTGTCACGTCTGAGGCAACAGCCCTGGCACGGGAGCAAGGGATCGACCTTAAGTGTTCCGTTCTGGCCGGGCACGAGGTTGAAACCATCATCAAGTTCGCGCGCGAGGGTCAGTATGACTTGCTAGTCGTAGGCTTCATGGGGCACAGCCGAGCCTTTGGCCGCATCTGGGGCGGCACCTCGCAGAACCTGACCAAGACAGCCCCCTGTTCCGTACTGGTCGTCAAGTAAGCGGCCAGCCCTTCGACCTCCGGCAGGGGTCATGGTAAGGCACAAAGGGGACACATGGCTTTGGACGAACTTCACGCGAGACGGCTCGCGACAGTCGGGAAGATGTTTGACGCTGCCTTGGACCGGATGGAGCTAATCCTACGTTCAGCCGAAGAGGGCAGCGACGGTGGCGAATTCTCCCGGATCACGGCGGAACAGGCCCGAGTCGCTCGGGACAAGATGGCCACGATTCGAAGCCGCCTTCAGGAAGGCCTACGGCACTTCTCCGTCCAGCTTCAGAGACCTGAGCCCAAACAAATGCTGGCGGCAGAGCTTTCCACTCTCTGGGTCATTCTGGAAAATGCTCGTCCCGAACGAATGAAGGGGTACGGACGGGAATTTGCCCCTCAGGACAAGGCTGAATGGGAGAATCTGATCGAAGCCCTCTTGCATGAAACCGAGCAGATTCGGGGCATTGTTCTAAAAGGAAAAGTGAAGGTTTGACTCTGCACGGTTAGCTGTCACGGCAGGCCGAGACCTTACATCAATTACAGTGAGCACGATGCCGGGAAACCCAAGTCTGACACCACTCCCAGATACCAGTGACGCTGACGGTGCTTCTCGCCTTCTCCGTTTGGCAAGTCTGGGGGAGGAGTTAGGGGCCCAGTACATCGCGGATGACGGTCGCAGCTTGGCCGCCCGCGTGTCGGAAGGTCGTTTTTACCTTGCCTGTATCGGCCAGTTCAAGCGCGGCAAGTCCACCCTGATCAACGCGCTGATCGGTGAATCGATTCTCCCGGTTGGCTTTATTCCCGTAACCGCAGTTCCCACCGTGATCCGATACGGCGTGCATAAGAAGGCACGCATACAGTTCCGGGAGGGCGTATGGCAGGAAATTGACGCTTCCGATCTCGAGCAGTACGTTTCAGAGGAATACAACCCGGAAAACACGAAGGGGGTGGCAGGCGCGGAGGTATTTGTGCGGAGCGCATTGCTCTCCACTGGGATGTGCCTCGTCGATACGCCCGGCTTAGGGTCGGTGTTCACCGGCAATACGGCAGCAACTCAGGCTTTCATACCCCACATCGACGCTGCACTTGTTGTGGTGGGCGCGGATCCTCCCCTGGCAGGTGAAGAACTGACGCTGGTCGAGGCCGTGGGGCGGCAGGTTCAGAATCTTATCCTGGTGCTTAACAAGGCTGACCGCACCACCGATGCGGAAAGAGCCGCGGCCGTAGTGTTCACCCAAAAGGTTCTGGAAAAACGTCTAAAGCGTTCCGTGGGGCCGGTCTTCGAAGTCAGCGCCGCAGACCGTCTCGAAAACCGGGGGCCGGAGCGGGATTGGGGAAAACTGCTTGCGGCACTTGAGCGCCTGGTTCAAGGCTCCGGTCGTCAGCTTATCCAGGCGGCCTGCGACCGGGGGGTCGAACGCCTGAGCGAGCAACTGCTGGCCATCCTCAGCGAGGAGCGCGAGGCGCTCGAGCGACCCATCGAGGAATCCGAGCGACGAATCGCCACGATGAAGGAGACCATCGCCGAGGCGGAACGCTCGATGCGCGAGGTCGAGTTTCTCTGGATGGCCGAGCAGCGGCATCTCTCCGACCTGTTTGTCGCCCGGCACAAGGAGTTTCTCGGTTTCGTGTTGCCTCAGGCAAATGAGGAATTCGAGCGTGCCTTGCGATCGGTGCCGCGCCGGATGGGCCCTTCATATCGGCGCGCCATTATGCGCGAGGCCCAGGAAATTGCGCAGCGGCACGTTTTGCCCTGGCTCGAGACTGAGCAAGAGGAGGGAGAAAAGGAATACCGACGGGTCGCCAGTCGTTTTGTGCAGATGGCGAACGACTTTCTGAAGAAACTCGCCGACGCGGGCATTCGGGAACTAGCGCGTATGCCGCACGCTCTCGACCCCGAGACGGGATTTCGGACCCGGTCGGAGTTTTTGTTTCGGGACATGATCTGCGTTGCGCAGCCGGCATCACCCCTGCGCTGGCTGGCTGACTTGGTTCTGGGGCTCGTGGGGGCGCGTGGCGTGATCGAGGGCGAGGGACGGGAATTCCTGGGCCGGCTACTCGAAGTGAATTGCTCTCGGGTACAGAACGACGTCCTCAATCGCGTGCAGGAAAGTCGCGGCCGGTTGGAAGTAGAGATCCGGAAGCTGCTGCACGAAATCAGCCGCATTGCGGTCGAGGCCTTGACCCATGCGCGAGCGGCACGAGCCGCAGGAGCAGCAGCAGTCCAAGCAGCAGGCGCGCGGTTGGACCACTTGGAAAGGGAAATTGCTGATCTCCACACGCTGCCCTGAAAATTGCTATCCTCCCCGGCGGAGGCAGTCTCAGAACTCGGCGCCGCCCGCTGTAGCGCCGCTCTATGAGCGGCGCAGGCACCGTCACCCCCGCGGAAGCGGGGGTCCACGAAAACCTGGATTCCCGCCTGCGCGGGAATGACGCACGTCTCCCGCCCCACGGGGCGGCCCTACTGAGGGATTCGTCGTCACCGGGTAGATCCGAGACCCGTCCCTTCACAAGGGCCGGACGCTGATATCGCCCCCGGCGGAGTGCAGGCGCAGCAATTCGCCTCCCTTGCCGAGGGTTCCCTGCAGGTTGGATTCCGAGACCTTGCCGGTGATGGTCAGGGGCAATTCCGAGTGCACGTCTCCCCCGCCGGCGGAAGCTTCCACGTTCAGGCCCACCGCCGGGTCGACCGCCACGTGAATCTCCCCGCCGGAAGTCTCAACCTCACCGCCCGAGGCGTTACCCCGCACCAAGCTCACCTCGATGTCACCACCCGCGGAGTGGATCTCCACGCGCCCGCTGACGCTCGCGGCGCGGATATCCCCGCCGGAGGTACGCAGGCGCAGGTCCCCGTTCAACTGCCGGACCCGCATGTCGCCCCCGGAAGTCTCCCCGTCCAGGTTTCCCTTCACGTCAGAAACTTCCACGTCCCCGCCGGAAGTTTTCAGGCGAATAGTCCCTTCCAACTCGGAAACGTTCACGTCGCCCCCGCCGCTCTTAAGCTCGAGGCTGGTTTGGCGGGGCACCTGGATTTCAAACCGTAAGGAAACGTGGCTGTACCACAAGGGCGCATTGCTGGGGCGATGGGCGGCGATGCGCACCGCGTGCGGTTCCTCGTCGAACCGCAACTCGAAGGCTTTTTCGAGGTCGCTGAGATTCGAGGTGACGACCACCCTCGCACCCGGCTCGGACGTGCCGCGCACGCGGACGTCTCCACCGCTGGTGTCCAAATAGAGGGTCCCACCGGGCTCGAGTTTCAGATTCTTCTCAATCCGCGTGCCGGCCTGCGCGATACCCGCCAGGCTCAGCAGCAGGCTCAGTGTGCAAAGCATCAGTAAGTGCTTTTGTTTCATGCCGGTTACTCCTTAAGAGGCTGAGGAAGGCAGCCGAGAATCGGAGGTTGAGGGTTGAAAGGCCAAGCCCTTAACCGATAGGTCTTGACCTTTGACTATGAACCTTCAACCTTCGACCGCTCGCTTCCTTTCCAAAATGTCACCCCCGCCAAAGCGGGGGTCCAATATGACCCTCCCGGATTCCCGCTTCCGCGGGAATGACGCCGGCGGGTTCGGCGCTAAACCCTGGAACGCAATGGTTTTCGTAGCGGCGGGCTTCAGCTCGGCATCGCACCTTCAACAACTCATGCCCGCCTAAAAGCGGCCTCTACGTTTGCTGGCCGGGTTTTCACACAGTCTCTTTACGGCCCTCACGCGCTGTTTCACAGAAGCGGGAACACCACGCAGGTGCTCCTCCGCATGCCTGCGCCCGGCGGCCCTCACAGCGCGCGGATATGGATCGACCCGCCGCTGGTATGCAGGCGCAGCGCTTCTCCGCCCGAACCCAGCGACCCGTGCAGGCTGGAATGCGAGATCGTGCCCACGACGCGTATGGGCAAGTCGGTCGAAACCGAGCCGCCGGAGGTTGAGGCGTCGAGGTCCAAATTGGCGGAGGAGTCAATGGCCACATCGATCGAACCGCCGGAGGTTTCCAGTTCTCCGCCGTGCTTATTGCCGCGGCTGTAAGTGGCTCGAATCGGGCCGCCGGAAGTTTTTGCCTCCAGGTAGCCGGTCACGCCCTCGACGTGAATGCTGCCGCCGCTGGTGTGGGCCTCGAGGTTGCCCTCGATCGCTTCCGCGTCGATCGGGCCCCCGGAGGTTTCCACGCGCGCATCTCCCGTCACTTCCCGGATACGAATCGAGCCCCCGGAGGTGTGCGCCACCAGGTTTCCGTTCAGCCCGGTGACCTCGATGGATCCGCCCGAGGTTTTCAGGTTGGACTCGCCGCGCAGGCCGGAGACCTTGACACTCCCCCCGCCGGTGCGAACCTGCGTGCGCACCTCCGCCGGCACTTCGACTTCAAAGTGCAGAGAGACACCGTGCGACCAGCCGCCATCGTGTTTGCGCCGAGCCGTCACCCGCGCCAACCCTGCGCTGGAGTCGAAGTTGAAATCAAACTCACTGTTCAGGTCGTTCCGGTCCGAGGTGATGACCACGTGGGCGCCCGACCGCGAAGTGCCGGTCACGGAAACGCTTCCCGCGTCCGAATCCAGAATGAACTGGCCCTTGGGTTGGAGTTCCAGGTTCTTCTCAATGCGAGACTCCGCCGCCGCCGGCCACGCCATGGCCAGGAGCCACAACAACCCGACCATCAGGCTTAGGACCCGCCGATTCTTCATGTTTTCCTCCTGCTTAAACCTGTAGCGGTTCAGTTAGCTTCTTGTCGCCGGCCGAAGTTCCTCTGCCAAGTGCGAGACCGCCGGGCGGGCCTTCGGGGGGTGCCGCTAAGACAAACTGACCGCTCCAGAATACCTTCATGATCTATAACGTTAGACGGGCGCCAAGAGTTCCAGATAGCAGGCCTGGGGTGGGAAAATCGAAAGTAGGGCCGTCCCTTGGGGCGGCCTTGGGCGAATTTCTCACCACGCTGGGACGGTTTTGGGGGACTGCCGGAAGGGCGGGGCTTCACAGGCTGCGGAAAAACGCGTCACTGGTGTCATTCTGAGCGAAGCGAAGAATCCCTGCATTTGTGGAATCAGGCAAATGCGGAGATCCTTCGTCGCCTTCGGCTCCTCAGGATGACAGTCTTGGCGGTTTTTCCGCAGCCTGTTCAGCCCCGCCGAAATCGAGGCTGTTCGTCCCGCGCCTTAGCAATCCTCAATACACGCTGCTGTACACGTACACGCCGCCCATGCGGACGCGCACCTGGATGTCCTGGTTGCCGTCAGAATTCCAGAACACAATCTTCCGCCCCAGGCCGGCGCTGTCTTCGCCGTGCAGGTCGCTCTGCACGTAGCCCAGAATGGACCGCGCGTCGAGCGAGCGCAGGAGATAGATCGAGGGGACGTTGATTTCCACGTCGCCGTAGTTGACGTGAATGTCCTGCCTGCCTACCAGGCCGCTGACGCGCACATCGCCGTCCACGCATTTCAAAACCAGGTTGGCGTCAAAAGGCATGTGGATGCGGAAGTTCACGGAGAGCTTCGATTCGCCACGAAACGGTCGCCACAAGCGGCGGGGAGGATAGAGGGTGCGCAGCAGAACCTTCTTGTCCTGTCCCTCCAGGGCCACTTGCACCCGCTCGTACATCGGCTGGGCTTTTTGCTTGTCCCTTGCTTCCACCACCTTCTCGGCGGCGATTTCCAGACGCGGCTCGTCCCAGCCTTCCACCTGGAGGTTGCCCATGCGCGTGTCAATCGTGAGCGTACCAAAGGAAAACATGCGCACGGAATAATGAAGGTCCTGGCTGAACTCCTCGGCGCGCAGGGAGACCGGGATAATC
Organism: uncultured Acidobacteriota bacterium; assembly: GCA_963722555.1. Classification (GTDB taxonomy): domain Bacteria; phylum Acidobacteriota; class Terriglobia; order UBA7540; family UBA7540; genus Bog-366. The sequence goes on along the minus strand of CAVRNQ010000007.1, from coordinate 514,664 downwards.
AGCGGCCACACCGAAAGCAGGCAGAGATGCAGGGCGAGGCAGCGGGATTTTCCCTGGGCGCTCACACCCCGATGGTACTTCCGGAAAAAAGACGGCGTCAATCATGAAGGGTGGGGAAATAATCGCCGAAGACCCTTTTCGCCGCAGAGGCGCGGAGGCGCAGAGATTTGAAAACAAAAGGCCCTCTCTCTGCGTCTCGGCGCCTCTGCGGTGGAGACAGCCATTTTTTTATACGGGCTTATCCCCTTGACAAAACAGCCCCAACCCTTTGGGGTTTACTGGTTGGACACACCGTTGACTCACTTCTGCCTCGCCATGTATAATCCTGGCCATTATGGCTTATTCTTTACATGCAAAATGCAAAACGAAAGAACCCAAACCCTGTCCCGCATGGATTGGGTTGGACGATATTAGAGGGTTTTCGCTGTCAGGGAATTGTCTGAGCTACCAAGGTCCCCCGATATATCTTCGTTGCGCAGCATGCGGTGAAACTCGCAATTACACTCTGACAGACATGCAGCTTCGCCAAACGTCTGACCCTCTCGAATCGTGAAATTCGGGCAACTCTTGATACCGTTCCAGTCCACATCAAATGGTTTCGTCTCACCAGACCTTGTGATAAATGGCATAATGACCTCCCACATAAAAAGGTCTATAGCCGTAATACCGGGTTTTATTGATTTCCAGACTCTCGTTGATTCGGCACCGCTTAGCTCTGAAAGACGGGCAAAAAGACACGCTTAATTAGTCCCAACTTTGGACTCAAGAATTCGCTGGAAAGGGGAAATCTCCAAGGTATATTGTAAGTGGAGGGACGAACATGAAGAAAGTCATTCTTGCTATATTTCTTCTGATAGTTGCTTCGGCACTCTATAGCTGCTATGAGGAGGGCAAGCGAGCCGAGCAGGCAGCGGCGGATGAGGCAACACAGGCCGCCAAGGTCAAAAAAGCGCAGGCGGATTTCGAGGCAAAGCTGACCCCGCAGCAACGCCAAAAGCGGGAACAGGAACGCATTAAGGAAGAACGGGACTTGAGTCGTGCGAACGCTATCCGTCTCCAGACTTTTCGCGTGGTAGAAAGCAGCTTGGTGCAAATGGGAGTCGATGCTACCGTGGGGGCCATAGGCGATGCGAGCACTGTCTCTAACCAGCATATGGTCATCATGGGTCCCGGAGTGACTCACCTGTTCATGCGCCAATTCGCCGCCGAGCCCGACATGCGCAGGACATTGCTGAAGGTGGGGTTCTATGACGTAACCTTCATGTCGGGTCGTGGTATTACCGACTGGGTCGGCAAGTGGAACCTTTTCTACAACACGCTGGAATAAATGCTTTCCGCGCTGACCATAAGTCACCTTCGGCGGAGGTATATTGTAAGTGAGGAGGAGACCAAGATGGGGGACGTAATCAGAGAGTTTACCCTGCCGAACGACGACTGCCTCGCCTTGGATGCGGCGTGCCATGGGATAGAGTTTGCCAGCACTGCCGCCGAGCGCCGGGAAGCCAAGGCCCGCTACTTCGCCTTGATAGACAGCCTCACGGGCTGCCCTGGGACGTTCGGTACCCACCATGTCAGCCGCCCCTCGAATTCCGATTGTGCCACCCGCAAGGTCGGCTTCGAGCGCAGGCGGCAAGGCAGGACGGGCGCTCCCGCCCCCGCTCCTGCCCGGCCATCCCCGAAGGGCAGCGGCTTGAGACTCTTGTTGCTTTGGTTAGGTTTGGCGGCCATCGTCGTGGCCGCCGTCTGCCTGCGCTAAGCAAGACTGCGAATAACGCACCGCCAGCAAGGGCCATAGGCGGTGCCCAAAGAGGAGAACGAAAATGAGAAAAGCAATCCTGGCAATCATCCTGATTTTCTCGTGCTGTGCCTTTGCCAAGGACCGCAAGGCGGAGAGCGGCTATGATGTCACGTGCCAAGGCTCTTCCTTTACCGGCATCAAGCACGGCATGCACCTTGTGATGGTTCTGACGGCTGACGAAGTGCGGTTCACGCAGAAGGACGCAAGCCTGCTTGCCATCCCCGTCTCTGCGCTCACGTCCTTTCGCTATGTCCCCGAGGGTCACTTCCGATTTTACTCGGTAACGCTTCCCCGCTATGCGGAGTCCACGAAGCACTTCGTGGAAATCAAATGGACTGTTGGGGACCAACGGGACGAGATTCTCGTGCGGTGCGACAAGGACCAAATCGAGGATATTCTGGATGCGTTGAGGAGCTACAAAAAAGGCGGCTAATAGGAAGGAGCCGGGAGGGGGGAATCTCCCGGCCCCGGTGCCGACCGCGCAGTGGGGAACCTGCCACGGTAGGCAAGCTTTATCCCCTATTCGCGATGAGCAGGTCCGCAAGGTGCGTGTTCTTGGGATTGGGGACCGCCGGTCTTTGCAGGGGGGCAGGGGCAGATTGGTTGCGCTAAGAGTCTGTCGGAGATAGATTTTGCCGCATATAGAATCAACGACTTAGCGACTTGCCTACGCCTGTAACTTGTTGATTCTTCGTCGAAGGACTCTTATCTCCGACAGACTCCTAGGGCCTCCCGTCCGCTTGGTCACGCCTCATGGGGGCGGGTCAATTCAGAATAGTGAAATCCGAGGTCAGGATGCCGCCTATTTCTCAGTCTTTCTCCGTTCTTTTCTAGGCGCACCCTCAGCCTCCTGGTCCTCCTTGAAAATCTCAATCTTGTCCTTCGTGATTTCCATAACCGCCCGGATGCTGCGCTTTTTGTCCGGCGGGGTCTGCAATGCCGCCCGCAAGGCGTCATCCGGGGAGAGGGGATGGAGGGAAATAAAGTTTGAGCGCTTCTTGGTCATCTTTCTTAATACTCCGTATTAGCCTACTATGATGGCCCGTATTCCACATCTTTCACTCATTGGCAGTGTTCTAATTTGGGCAATAATATACTGGACAACTTAGCGGACCAGGATACATGGAGCCGATTCTGGCTGTTAGCCTAAATCTTTTCAATATCTGAACGCTTGACGATTATTTCCTGGTCCTGAAAGGAAACGCGAAACTCGTCATCGGCGCTTTCCTTGAGATATTTTCGGACAGGTCCTTTCAGTGTGGCCGTGCTAGCTATCTTTGCCATCCGAACCTCCCGAACGAAACGTACTCTTGTTCCTGGCGGCGGGTCATTGTCCAGCATGTGTGTTCGCTCCCCCAAACATTTTGTTCTGATAGTTCACATAATACTTCCATTGGATATGAGAAGCTACCAGTAAAAGTAAAACCACGCCAAAGATGATGAAAGTAATGGCCGAGCAGAATTTTTGTCCAGCGTACAAACGTCCAATCAGCAGCAGAAGCATCGCCCATGCGAAATTGGCGTAAAACGTCGCATATTTATAAGAACCTTGGACCCCGCGCTCGTATAGACTTATGTTCTCAGCATTCAATTTGCTCAGGATGTCTACAGGACGGCAGCGGCTGAGCAGCCAATATTTTTCCCACGTAACGCGGGTGAAAGCCTCTAATATTCCACCAGCTAGGGCGGCAGCAATCAAGAGTGCAAAACCCCCAGCAACGCCGATTGTTTCAAGGTTTTTAATATGATAATCAAGCAAAGGAAAGTATGGAGCAATCGCGAAAATTGCGAGTGCGCCCGGAAGAAGAGTTGAAAGAACGTCGCCCCATTTCAATGAAACCATTGATACATTCACCTGCACAGGCTGTTGTTGACCATGGAGCATACGCGACTTCCATAAGGGATTTCAATAGTCTAGTTTCTGGGATTCCTTCCCACCCACCCCTGACCACCTGCTCAAAACGGCTCCGTTGGCTACGTCTTCGGGCTAACCTGCACCTTGTGGCTCAGCCTCTTGCCGGCCGACGCTTTTAGGGCGGACTCCATCCGCTCGCCGTCCGTCATCTCACGGCGGTTCCAGCGGAACTCGAACTCATCGCAATAGCGGTGCAGATGGGTCTTGGATACATGATGGAACGTGCCGTAGACGCCACGCCCCGCGTGTCCGCGAGATCGTGTGGAGACCCCGGGAATCCCATAAGAGGGCTGCCCGGCAGATGCAGGAAGGCTGAAAGCAGGTTGGGGATAACCAATGCTCACGAAGTGGAATTTCTCCCTCAAACGCAAACTCCAAGTCATCATCATGGTCACGGTCGGGGCCGCGCTGGTCCTGGCGTCCGCTGCATTCCTCACGTACGACCTCCTTGCCTTCGGCAGCTCGATGCGGGGCGACCTGGAAACGCTTGCGGAAATTCTCGGGTCGAACAGCACCGCCGCGTTAACCTTCGGCGATCAGAAGGCTGCCAACGAGCTCCTCGCGGGATTAAAGGCCAATCGGCACATCATGACGGCCCACCTCTATGCGGCCGACGGCAAGCCCTTCGCCCTCTATCGGCGGGCCGGCCTGAGCCCAGAACTTGCGGTCCCCACGGCTGAGCCCGATGGAAGCAGGTTCGCCTATGACCGGCTGGCCCTGTTTCGTGGCATTCTGCTCTACGATCAGCCCGTCGGAACCGTTTACTTGGAGTCGGACCTGGAGGAAATCCAGGCGCGCCTCACGCGCTTCGCCGGCATTGTCGCTATCGTTCTGCTGGGGAGTTCGCTGTTCGCCTTCCTGCTGTCCTCCCAATTGCAGGGGGTTATCTCCAAGCCTATTCTGCAACTCGCCAGCACCGCGCGGATCGTCTCCGCAGAGAAGGACTATAGCGTTCGCGCGGTCAAGCAGAGCGATGACGAAGTGGGGCGGCTGATCGACGGATTCAATGAAATGCTGACCCAGATCCAGTTGCGCGACAATGAACTGCAAAGACACCGGAACCACCTGGAGGAACAGGTTTTGGCGCGCACTGCCGAACTGACCGGTAGCAATGCCCAGTTGGTCGAAGCCAAGGACAAGGCCGAGGCAGCCAACCGCGCCAAGAGCCAGTTCCTGGCCAATATGAGCCATGAGATCCGGACTCCCATGAATGGAGTGATCGGGATGACGGAACTCGCGCTGGACACGGAGCTCACTCGGGAACAACGCGAGTACCTCAATTGGGTCAATATTTCCGCCGAGTCGCTGATGGCAGTGATCAACGACATTCTGGACTTCTCCAAGATGGAAGCGAGAAAACTCGAGCTGGACCAGCACGTCTTCAATCTGGAGGATTGTCTGAATGACACCCTCAAGTCGCTTGCGGTGCGGGCGCACCAGAAGGGATTGGAACTGGGCGGCCACGTCTTGCCGCGCGTTCCCGTTGACCTGACGGGGGACCCCGCTCGCCTGCGACAAATCCTGGTCAACCTGGTTGGGAACGCCATCAAGTTCACTGAACACGGCGAAGTCATGGCCACCGTCGCGGAGGAATGCCGGGATGAAGGCGGCGTGACCGTGCACTTCGAGGTCGCGGATACGGGCATTGGGGTCCCCAAGGATAAGCAGGGCATCATTTTCGAAGCCTTCACTCAGGCGGACGGCTCAGCCGCGCGCCGATTCGGTGGGACGGGCCTGGGGCTCGCTATCTCCTCCCAACTCGTCGAGATGATGGGCGGCCGTATCTGGGTGGAGAGCGAAGAGGGCCACGGGAGCAATTTCCATTTCACGGCACGATTCGCTTTGGCCCAGAGTCCCCCGCCCGAGTCACCTGCGCAGCTCGAAGCGCGCTTCGAGAACCTTCACGTGCTTGTGGTTGACGATAATGCTACGAACCGGTTCATTCTCGGCGAATTGCTGAATAGGTGGGGCTGCAAAGCGGTATTGGCAGAGAGTGGGGAAGCTGCGTTGGGGACGCTGCGGGGGGCTGCGAAGACGGGAGAACCGTTCTCTTTTATTCTGACGGACGCCCAGATGCCCGGCATGGATGGCTTCGCTTTGGTAGAGCAAATCCAGCGCCACCCGGAGTTTGCCCGTCCCACGATCATGATGCTCACCTCGACGGATCAGCATCGCGATGCGGCGCGCTGCCGGGAATTGGCTGTGGCGGCATACCTCGTCAAGCCGATCCGGGCCCAGGAATTGCGCGATGCTATGCTGGCCGTAATCGGTTCAAAAACCCTGGATACGACCCCGCCGGAACGCGTGAAACGTCCTGAGCTGCCAGAGAACCAAGAACTCCCAGCAGGGCTTCGTATCCTGCTGGCCGAGGACAACGCCGCCAACCAGTACTTTGCCCTGCGCCTGCTTCAAAAACGAGGGCATGAGGTGGTTCTGGCCGGCAACGGGCGTGAGGCGCTAGACGCACTCGAGAAGCATCGCTTTGACCTGGTATTGATGGATGTGCAGATGCCCGAAATGGACGGCTTCGAGGCCACGGCAGCAATCCGGGAAAGGGAGCGGGCGACCGGCGCGCATCTGCCCATTGTGGCCATGACCGCCCATGCCATGGCCGGTGACCGGGAGAAATGCTTGGCCGCCGGAATGGACAACTATGTCTCGAAGCCCATCAGAAACAAGGACTTGTTCGAGGCGATCAAGGCCTTTTACCCAACCCAAGAGTCCTCCGGCACGGAGGATGGGGGCAATAACGCGGAACCCGGAGTCCTTGATAAGTCGGGGCTGTTGGCCCGGATCGAAGGTGATGAGGAGCTCCTGAAAACTCTTGTTGATACATTTCTGGAGGTTAGCCCGGAAAGCATGGATAAGATCCGCGAGGCCATTGCTGGCGGGGATCCCAGGACTGTTGAACGTGCCGCCCATTACCTCAAAGGCTCGCTCGGTACGCTTTCTGCTTCAAACGCTTTTCGAACCGCCGCGGATTTGGAACAGGTTGCGCGCAGCGGGAATCTCGCCCCCGCGCCGGAAGTTTACCGGACCCTCGAGCAAGATGTGGCGCTCGTCCGCGAAGCCCTGCAGAAGGTGGTCGAAGAGACTGATCAGGCAGGCTCCTGAGGACAAACCCTGGCCCCGTAAGCGGCAAGCCCGCGGCTTTCCGCGGGGCGACAGGGGGCAGCCCAACATGCAGGCGAAAGCACCTTGCGGTATCGCCAGGATAACCGCAAGGTAAGCCACGGTCATGAAAATGTCGCGGTCATAAAGGAACCGACGCCCCAACCTGGACATGCGGTCAATCTACGCGCGGCGCCGTGCGGAGGCAATACTGAACCCAAGGGTGAGAGCTGGCGGGCGCGAAAAGCCCCGGACCTACAAGACAGGTCCGCGCTACGCTTGCTCGCCTTGCTTATCAGGGACCATTTCACAGCTTCCAAACGATGTGTGCGCCACCCGCCCGTTCTTTCGTTGCAACGGCCATTCAGATTACTTCTTCCGGCGGCGACCTAGTGCGGCCATGCCGAGCAACGACGCTAACAACGTGAAGGTAGCTGGTTCCGGCGTCACTACTGCCTTGAAAGACGAAGTCCCGCCAGCATCGCTGAAGTGTAAGAGGCCGGCGTCGGTGCCGTAGCTGAGATCAGGTCGGAAATAAACACCGCCGCTAAGGGGCCCGATGGCACTCATCAGATCGTACGAGCCGAAGGCCGAATTAAAGGTGTCCAATACTGATCCTCCACTGTTGTGATCAGCAATCCCTGCGGCCACTGCTCCCTGATTGTCGGCGACATACATGGCGTCGGTAAACAACGCCGACCCGGTGCCGGCTATATTGACTGACGCCGTCCCCAAGTCGATTTGCCAGAAGCCGGAACCCCCATAAACGTTAGCCGTGTTCCCTGTAAACGAGACAGTGACCAGGGCGTCGGTAAAACTCGACGCACCGAGAGTGCCCGAGGCTGTATCTTGTACCGTGTACGTGATTGATCCTGCCTTGGCCTGTGTCGCTCCGCAGAGAAGGACCGCTAGAGCCAAGAGGGTGATGGTTGTTTTCAGTATTTTAGTGGTCATTTGGATTTCCTTCCTTGAGTGACAAGAATCATCGCCTTCCGCTAATGGTGTTGAGTGCTCTCCAAGGGCTCGCTAGCCGGTAGCAGTCTCTATCGTCCTGTGATTGACTGGGCTTCTCCCCTCGACAAAGCCCCACGGTCACGGAAGTTGATCTATCCCACGGAAGTTTAGCAGCGTGGCAGGATCGCGCAATGGCCCGAATATGCCGATTTGTCGGCATACTGTGCCGACCCAAACGGCACCAAAGTGCCATGTCGAATTGTCCCCATTTTTGAGACAAACGGTTAAGACTCACGAATCAGCGAACGGTATGAAAATGCCATCGAAGGGACGATGGCGGCAGAACCAGGCGACTGCGTAGAGTAGCAGTTCTTGCGGTGAACCCCTACAAAAACGGGGTAGCTACGCGCGGTGCCCGATAAATGCTCCCCGGAGGCTGTGCTTAGGGACTGGTGCTGGTTTGGGCGCGCTATACAGGCCCCTTTATACTGGGCGCGGCGTCGGAAAGGTCACTCTACGCGTCGAGTGGTCTTCCGTTTTCCGCGGGTGGCTCATACGTGCCGCTTTTTGGCATGTATGCGGTCACAGCGATCTCTAAGGGGCGCACACATTCCATATTGCGGAACGTATGCGCCACCCAGGTTTTTCATCAACCTGCCAGACCCCCGGGCAGAGGGTCGGAGCATATTTCCCCCTTGACATTACGGTTATTTATGCTAGAGTACACAGTGGTGCTAGCTCTCCGCTAGCCAGGGTAGGCATTTGAATCCATCGCGGAGTTTAGGCGGAGCGTGGCGAATGGGCACACAACAGGTTCTCGCCGGGAGTGCGAACGGCCAAGTAGGGCCTGTTCGCGAACCGCCCATTCTGCCAGTCGCTCAAGAATTCATGATGAAAATCAAGAAAGCAAGGCTCACCCATAAAGATGTTAAAAATGAAGATCGACCCGACTATGTGTATGAAAACAATGGCGAGTTGGACAAAATGGACGACAATCGATCGGGCTTTTTGGCCGAAAATACACAGATTGAGCGGTAATTCGGGGCGAAATCAGCTTGTTATCGAGAGAAAAGGAGCTTATCGCGTTGCTCTCAACCGAGTGGCAGCGGTTATTTCCCCAGGCCGATGCGGCACTCGTGCTGCTCGCGGGTCAGGCGTTCCTGCTCCAGGTAAGCGCGGGTGCGGCGCGTCAACTCCTGGAAATCCACTTTGTGCGCGTCGAATTCCGGGCCGTCCATGCAGGCGAACTTCACCTTATCCCCCACGGTGACGCGACAGCCGCCGCACATGCCAGTGCCATCTACCATGATGGGATTCAGACTGGCCAGGGTGTGCACGCCCCACTCGCGCGTGAGCTCCGCCGCGGCGCGCATCATGGGAATGGGACCAATCACGTGCGCGGCGCCCAGCGGGGAGGACTGCGCGGCCTTCCAAGCGCGCATCAGGTCAACGACCGTGCCGTGCAGTCCCGCTGACCCATCGTCGGTCGCCCACTGGACTTCGTCGGCCACGGCCTGGAGCTCCGCGTCCAGAATGATTTGGGCTTTTGAACGTGCTCCGCACAAGGCCGTGACCCGATTACCGGCGCGGCGGAAAGCGCGCGCCACGGGCAGCAACTCCGCCACGCCCACGCCCCCGGCCACACACAACACGTGTCCGACGTTCTCAATGGAGGCCGGCTGCCCCAGGGGGCCGAGCACATCTTCCAGAATCTCGCCGGGTTCCAGCTCGACCGTGACGCGGCTGGTCTTTCCCACGGCCTGGACGACGAGTATGATGCTCCCCTTCTCGGCGTCGCCGTCCACGATGGTCAGGGGGATGCGCTCGCTGTCCGCACGGGGACGAACGATCACGAACTGGCCGGGCTGCCAGTGTCGCGCGATTCCGGTCGCCTGCACCTCAAACCAGGCAATTTCCGGCGTGATCAGTCGCTTGGCGAGGATGCGGTTTTCCACCCGGCCCGGGGCGGCTGCGGGTGGGGCCTGGGCGGGAGCCGCACCGGCGGCGGGCTCGGGACCCTGCAAGGCCTGGTCAATCGCCGCCGCGGCCGCGCGCCCGTCGCGCATGGCTAGAATCACGGTGGAACCACCTCGCACTACGTCCCCGCCCGCGAAAACTTTTGCGAGGCTCGTCTGGCCCGTGCCATCGGCAACGATTTTGCCGCGGCTCGTCGCCAGTTGCGGCGTCGCACGCTGCACCGTCGGGTTGGCGCTTTGCCCGATGGCCATGACCACGGTATCTACCGCTACTCGATACTCCGAGCCCGGTAGGGGAACGGGCGAGGGGCGGCCGGATTCGTCGGGCTCGCCCAGTTCCATGCGGATGCACTCCATCTCGCGCAACGTTCCTTTTTCGTCGCCGAACAGGCGGACGGGCGCCGCCAGAAACTCAAAGTGCACACCCTCTTCTTCGGCGTGCTCGATCTCCTCCAGTCGGGCGCGCAACTCAGCCCGTCCGCGCCGGAACAGGATGGTGGTCTCGCTGCCCATACGGCGCGCCCAACGCGCGGCGTCCATGGCCGAGTTCCCGCCACCCACCACCACGGTCCGCGCTCCTATCCGCACCGGGGTGTCGGAGGCCGGGAAACGAAAAGCTTCCATCAGGTTCAGCCGCGTAAGGAACTCGTTGGCGGTATAGACCCCGATCAGGTTTTCGCCCGGAATGTTCATCAAATGCGGCAGGCCGGCGCCGGTGCCCAGGAACACTGCCTGGAAACCTTCCGCGAACAATTCTTCGAGGGACTGGGTCCTTCCGACGATGACATCTTTCCGGAACTCCACGCCCAATGCCCGCAGCCGGTCGATTTCCTCGCGGATGATTCCTCTTGGCAAGCGGAAATTCGGAATGCCGTAAGCCAGCACGCCCCCCAGTTGGTGCAAGGCTTCGAAGATCGTCACGCGATACCCCTTCCGGATCAGGTCATACGCCGCAATCAGAGAGGCCGGACCGCTGCCCACCAGAGCGACGCGGGCACCCTGGGGAGAAGGATCTGCCGGCAAGGCGGGTGATTCCGTATTCCCGTGATGATCTGCCGCAAAGCGCTCGAGCGAACCAATCGCCACGGGCTCGAGCTTCTTCCCCAGCAAGCAGATTTTCTCGCAGTACAGTTCGTGTTGGCAGACGCGCCCGCAAATTCCCGGAAAAGGGCTTTCCTCGCCGATCTTCTGGAAAGCTGCTTCGAACTCACCTTGCGCCATCAATCCAATGAAGCTCTTGATGTCGATATGCAGCGGACAGGCCTCGACACAAACCGGCTCCTTGCATTGCAGGCAACGCAGCGCCTCGACCCGGACTTGCTCCAGGGAGAAGCCCAGGGAGACCTCTTCGCAGCCCGCCAGCCGCGCCTCGGCTGACCGCAAGGGCAGGGCTTGGCGAGGCGCCTTGGGATTCGGTCGCGGCTTTGGTTTAGGTTCCCCCGGACGTGCATCAGTCTGCTTAGGAGTCTGTGGGTCCACTGTTTTCCCCCTGAGATTGCCCTCTCACTGCGCGCTTATACCCAGCAAGTGCGTTGCCCGGGCCCGCCAAGTACACGCGGACGGGAGCCTGCGCACTTGCCCCAAGCCAGATCGATATGAGTGCAATTCATTTGCCACTGAATACCCGGCGCGCTCCCCCCTGGTAATTCGAAAAAACCACGGTTTTACACACAGCGGAATGAACAAAGTGTCGTATCGGACTTCATGTCATGCCATTATTTCCAGGTATTGTGTTGGTTCGCAACTTGCTGCATACTCGCGCTGGACTTTGAATTGTTCCTCGCAAATAGGGGGTATACGAAATGGGAGTATCAAATCAAACGGTAAAAACCGCGTACGATTCCGCCATGGAAAATTTCGCTCTCGCGGCGGATGCTCTACACTTAGACGAAAACATACGCAACATGATAAGGTCCCCGGAACGTATCTTGGAGGTAAGTCTTCCCGTGCGGATGGACAACGGGCGCATTCAGAGCTTCGTGGGCTATCGCGTCCAGCACAGCACGGCGCGGGGGCCGGCCAAAGGGGGAATCCGCTATCATCCTGGCGTTACGCTCGATGAAGTCAAAGCACTGGCCACTTGGATGACCTGGAAGTGCGCCGTGGTCAACATTCCTTTTGGCGGTGGCAAGGGTGGCGTGACCTGCAATCCCAAAGCGATGTCTCAAGTCGAACTTGAGCACCTCACGCGCCGATACACGAGTGCGATCCTGCCGCTCATTGGCCCGGCACAGGACATCCCGGCCCCGGATGTTTACACCAACTCGCAGGTCATGGCATGGATCATGGACACCTACAGCATGACCAAGGGCTACCCGGTTGCCGGTGTGGTTACCGGCAAGCCAATCGCCCTAGGTGGGTCGCTGGGTCGGAACGAGGCCACGGGCCGGGGAGTGTTCTATACGGTTTACGATGCAGCGGAGCACCTGCACATTCCCATCTCGGGTGCGAGGGTGGTGGTGCAAGGCTTCGGCAACGCCGGTTCCATTGCCGCCCAACTTCTGCACGACCATAAAGCGCGCGTCATCGCGGCCAACGATTCCCGCGCCTGCGTTCACAACAGCAAAGGGCTGGACGTTACCAAGCTGATCGCGCACAAAGAGAAGACGGGCAGCGTGGTGGCCTTCCCCGACTCCGAAGTCATCACCCCGGCGGAATTGCTGGCTTTGGAGTGTGAAATCCTTATCCCAGCCGCCCTGGAAAACGCCATAGACGGAGGCAATGCCGGCAAGGTGAAGACCAAGATCGTCGGTGAGGCAGCAAACGGACCGGTCACCCCCGAGGGAGACGTCATCCTGGAGAAGAACGGCATATTCCTCATCCCGGACATTCTCTGCAATGCCGGTGGTGTGACGGTTTCCTACTTCGAATGGGTGCAGGACGAACAGCACCTGTTCTGGGAAGCTCAGGACGTTTACAACCGCCTGGAGCGGGTCATGAAGACCAGCTTTGCCGAGGTTCTGAAGATTCACCTCGAGCACAAGGTCAGCATGCGTACCGCCGCCAACATGCTCGGCATCAGCCGGGTTGCTGAGGCTACCAGGCTGCGCGGTCTTTATCCCTAATTGGAAGCCTTCAAATAAAAGGTTTAGGGGCCAACCGCCAGGGGAGGCCCCTAGCCTCCTCACCCCACAAGGTCCGAATCGGAATCTGCCCGGGCGCCTGCCACTTTAGCCCGAGTTTCTCGCCACGTTGGGACGGTTTTTGGGGCTGCCGGAAGGGCGGGGCTAAACAGGCTGCGGAAAAACGCTTCCCTGCTGTCATTCTGAGCGAAGCGAAGAATCTCGCCCTGCGCATTGTCATGAACATACGAGATTCTTCGTCGCCTGCGGCTCCTCAGAATGACCCCGCCTACGAGTTTTCCCGCAGCCTGTTTAGCCCCGCCCTTCCAATCCCGTGGTAAGAGATCCGGGCTAAAGGTCCCAATTCCACCGGAACGGCTGGCGCAAAACCCGTCGGCCGATGTTAGAATGCTGTCCCTTTGCGGAGGAGATGATGCAACCAACTCGATTTGTCTTTTTACTTGCCGGGCTTTTCCTTCTGCCCGGCTTGGGGCTGTGTGAACACAGCGCTCTGCTGCCACGGCCGCAGAAAATCCAATATGGACCGGGCCACCTTCTGGTGCGCGAGTTGGGAATTCGCCTGGCCTCGCTGTCTCCTGCGGAGGAGGACCGCTTTGCCGCTTCCGAGCTCGCGCGCCGCCTGCGGGAACGGACCGGCGTCCAGGTTTCGGCGGGCGCTCAGGGCAGTGGGCCGGCCATCGTGCTGGAGCGCACGGGTGGCGTGGATCCTCTTCCCCTGCCCGGGGAGCAACCCGGCCCGAATTCGCGCGAGGCCTACGACCTGAAGGTCATGCCCACGGGAGTGGAGATCCGCGGGCGGTCATCCGCCGCGGTCTTCTATGGCGTGCAGACGCTTGTGCAACTCGTGGAAGGCCAAGGCGCACAGGCCTCGTTGCCGGAAGTGGAAATCCACGACTGGCCGCTGCTGGTTTATCGCGGCCCGATGGTGGACATGAGCCACGGTGCGTTGCCCACGGAAGCGGAAGTGGAGCGGCAACTGGATTTCCTGGCGCGCTGGAAGGTAAACCAGTATTACTTCTACAACGAAGCCAGCATCGAGCTGGAGGGATATCCGCTCCTGAATCCTGACGGCCGCTTCACGCAGGCCGCGGTGCGGCGCATCATCGCTTACGGACGCGCCCGCCACATCGATGTGGCTCCCTGCCTGGAGCTGTACGGCCATTTGCACGATCTTTTCCGAGTTGAGAAGTACTCAGACCTAGCGCCCTTCCCGCACGGGGAGGAGTTCAATCCCGAGAACCCCCGGGCGATGGATTTGCTCACCGATTGGGCGGAACAAATATCAAAACTGTTCCCGAGCCCGTTCGTGCATATCGGGTTTGACGAAACCTGGCAGATTGAAGAGGCTGCCCGCGAACAAGGCGCCGGCGCGACGCCGGCCAAGCTTTTTTTGGACCAGTTGGGACGCGTGGCGCGCCTCTTCCAGCAGCGGGGAAAGCATGTGCTGGCCTGGGCCGACATGATGGTGAAGTACCCCGAAATCGTCGCGCAGCTCCCGCCCGGCATTATCGCCGTGGCCTGGTACTACGAGGCGCAACCCGATCCGGAATACAAGCGCTGGCTCGGCCCGCTGACTGCCCACAGCGTGCCGCACATCGTGGCGACGGGCGTGCACTGTTGGAACGAAATTGCGCCGGATTTCAACACGACTTTTGAGAATATCGACACATTCGTGGCGGCCGGCAGGAAATCCCACGCCCTGGGGCTGATGAATACCGTTTGGACCGACAGCGCCCAGAACCTGCTCCGCATGTCGTGGCCCGGGATCGCTTACGGCGCCGTCGTCCCGTGGCAGTCCGAGCCGGTCAATCATCAGCAGTTTATTTCCGATTACGCGCGCCTGATGTACCCTGCCGCGGCCGCTCCGGAAGTGGCGGCGGGGCTGGAAAAGCTGGCGCGGTCGGAAACCACCTTGCAGAAGGTGCTGGGACAGGACACCATGCTGGCCCTGTGGGGTGATCCCTTCGCGCCGGCAATGCTGAAAAGCGCCGGCGAGCATCGGGAGGACTTGCACCAAGCGCGCCTCCTGGCCGAAGACGCGCAGACGCATTTCGACCGGGCGCTGGCCCTCGCCGGGGATGCCACGACCCTCGCAAGCCTGCTCTTCGGGAGCCGCCTGCTTGACTACGCCGCGTTCAAGTTTCTGAACGCCCTGGAAATTGCCGAGCGCTGGAAGGATCTGGGGCCGCATCCCACCGACGAGCAGCTTGGGAGTCAACTGGGTTCGGACATCACCTATCAATCCCACGGGCGGCTCACGGATCAAATGGACGCGATCACCGAACTCAAGGAGATCTATCGCCGGAATTGGCTGGCGGAATTCACGCCCTACCGGCTGCCCTCCGCCCTGGGACGATGGGACGCGGAGTACGAATTCTGGCGGCGGATTCAGGCGCGACTGCAAGCCTTTACCAGAACTTTCAAGGAGGGCGAGGCCGTTCCTCCCCTCGAGTCGGTCACGTCCGCGCCCTGAAGCGGGTAGGGGCGCGAAGCACGGGGATAATCAGAAAGGCCTTGTAACGGCGGGGCTAAACAGGCTGCGGAAGAACCGCCATGGCTGTCATCCTGAGGAGGCGCATGGGGTTCAGTCACCCAAACGGCCGCAGGTGCGCACGGTTTCGTACACGGCCAGGACGTTCTCGATGGGGACGCGCGCCTGCACATTGTGAATGGTGTTGAAGACGTAACCTCCGCCCTTCCCGAAGGTCTTCAAGCGCGCGCAGACTTCCTGGCGAACTTCTTCGACCGTCCCGAACGGCAGCGTTTTCTGGGTGTCCACGCCACCGCCCCAGAACGTCACTCGGTCCCCGAACTCCTGCTTGAGTTCTTCCGGCGCCATACACGCCGCCGAGCACTGGACGGGATTGAGGATGTCAAAGCCCGCGTCGATGAAGTCGGGAATCAAGGCCCGGACCGAGCCACACGAGTGAATGAAGGTTTTCCACGTGGTGTGCTTGTGGACCCAGTCGTTTACTGCCTTGTTGAATGGCTTAAAGAGTTCTCGATAGGCCTTGGGTGATACAAACGGGCCTGTCTGTTGCCCGAAATCCGTCCCGGAAACAAAAACCGCCGTCACGCGATTCCCCACGACCTGGTGAATCTTCTCGAGATTCTTGATTCCGATCTCACACTGGCGCTCAAAAATCTTGTAAACGAAGTCGCGGCGCAGGGCGGTGCTGACGTACCACTCCTCGACGTCGCGAATACCCTTGGGATGCTTCAGCCAGGGTCCGGGGACCAATGCGATGTCGCCGAAGGCCGTTCCTCCGAAGTTCCCCAGCACGGCTTTGTCGGTCTCGGTCCAGATCCTCTCCGCCTCGCGCTTCAGATGCGCCAGATCCGCGTCGGAAATGGGGCCGAACTCTTCGAGGTTGTCTTCGAGCTTCAGGTTGTTGTCGTCGAGCGGAAGCTGGCGGGGAATGGAGTCAAAATAGAAACCGCCTTTCGGCATGCGGCCGCTGGGGGGGACCGACCGGTCTCCTTCGGGGTACAACAGGATGTCACCATTCTCGTCCGGGTCGGTATTGAAGCCTGCGGCGACCAGCACTGGTGTGCCGGCAAAAGTTGTCCAGGGCTTCCAGCCTTCATTCTTGAAACCAAACATGGTGGCAGGCTTCCCCAGGCCCACCACGTCGATGCCGAGCGCGTGCATCAGGTCGGGCTTGATTTCGCCCAACATCTGGTAGGGTTCGACGACTTTCACCGGTGTGCCGGGGGCGTCCAGGCCGAGCGCCTGGCGCAGCTTGTAGACGGTGTCAACCTGCATCCCGGTAACGGCGCTCGCGCCGAGGTCGAGCGGCACGCGGTCGGGCTCCTGATGATTCAGGGCGAGATTGACGCGCTCACGTGAAGTCAACATGGGCTAGCTCCCTTCGATGGACAGACTCGCATGCCTGACAAGATCCCTTTGTACACAGTAGCTGACTGCAGTTTGACACGAAACTGCGAATCCCGGTTTGTGAGAGTGAGGCTAGAGCGTCCCAGGTCGAGTGAAGACTGCGCCATTGGAAAACTCAATACGCGTCGCCCGCCCGTTGCCGTCCTCCGAGGTAATCCGCGCCGTCGCCGAATGGCTGCCGTTGTCACCCTCCCAGGACGCGCTCAACTCCCGACCACGAATGGTCCCGGTGGCCTTTTCATGAATTGCCGCTGCCCACCAGGTAAACGACGCCCCGTCCTGCCTGATCGTGTAGCGAATTCCGGTGTTGCCTTGCCACTCGCCCACGATGCTTAGGTCGGCCGACCCCTGAGCAGGCGCTGCAGGAACCTCGGCTTTGTTGCTCGCCCTAGAGGAAGCCCTGGAAAAAATTAACACGCCGATCAACAGACTGAAACCGATCAACAGGCCACGCGTCTTCTTCATTATCTCTTCTTCGGTGGTGCACTGATCCGTATGGAAAAGGGGCTAGGCCGCTGCGTCCAGGCGCAATGGGTAGCTCCCGTACTCGCGCGCGGCTCGGTACAGGACGAGCACGTTTTCCACGGGCACGAGTGCCTGAATGTTGTGGACGGCGTTGAACACGAAGCCCCCGCCGGGAGCGAATGCCTTGATTCGTTCGCGAACTTCCTGGCGAACTTCCTGCGGTGAGCCGAAGGGGAGCGTGCGTTGCGTATCCACACCGCCACCCCAGAACGTAATCCGGTCACCAAATTCCCGCTTCAGCTCAAAGGGATCCATGCCCGCCGCCGAGCACTGCACAGGATTGAGGATGTCAAAGCCCGCAACGATGAAATCTTCGATCAGGGCCCGGACGGACCCGCAGCTATGAATGAAGGTTTTCCAGGTGGCGTGGCGGTGCACCCAGTCATTGATCTGTTTGTGGAAAGGCAGGAAGAGGTCGCGGTAGGTCCGGGGTGAAACGAACGGCCCATTCTGCGCGCCAAAATCCGTGCCGGTAAGGTACGCAGCGGTCACGCGGTTGCCTACGACCTCGTTAATCCTCTGCAGGTTTAGCAGGTTGATCTCGGTCTGGCGTTCGAAAATCTTGTAGATGTGGTCGCGGCGGGAGCTCAGGCTGACATACCACTCCTCGACATCGCGGATCCCCTTGGGGTATTTCAACCCGGGCGCCGGCACCCGCGCGATGTTGCCGAGCGCCAGAGCGCCCAGGTTCAGGATAATGGCCTTGTCCGTTTGGGTGTAGAGTTCCTCGGCCCGCCGCCGATAGTGTTCCAATTCCTGGCTGGAGACGGGGCTGAATTCTTCCAGATTGTCTTCGACGCGCAGGTTCTTTTCGTCCAGAGGCTCCTGGCGCACGATGACGTCGAAGTAGAGTCCACCGCGCGGCATGCGGCCGGAAGGTGGCGCCGAACGGTCGCCTTGCGGATACAGAAGCAGGTCGCCGTTCTTCTCGTCCCGGGTGTTAAACCCGGCCGGCACGAGCGCCGGTGTACCAGCGAAGGTTCTCCACTCCTTCCAGTCTTTCAGTTCGAAGCCGAACGCTGTCCCTGTACCAGCCAGGAATGCCGTATCAATTTTCAATGCGTCCAGCAAGTCCGGCTTGATTTCACCGAGCATCTGGACAAACTCGATGATCTTGATGGGTGTCCCGGGCGCATCCAACCCCAGCGCCTGGCGTAGTCGATAGACGGTGTCCACGTGCATTCCCGTCACCGACGTTCCGTCCAGGTCGAGGGGGACGCGGTCGGGTTCCTTGTGCTCAAGAGCAAGCCGGACTCGCTCGCGTGAAGTCATCATGGCCTGGCCTCTGCCTGCGCGCGGCTGCCTGATGGGCCACGGCGGGTCACAGAGTCTCTGTGGGGGTGACGGCTCAGGCCGGGGCGAGTTGCCGCGCCAACTCCACGGCGGCCGGCGCGTCCTTGCCATAGCCGTCCGCACCGATCGAGTGAGCCCAAGCGTCGGTAAGGGGTGCGCCGCCTACCAGCACTTTCACCTTGTCGCGCAGCCCCGCCGCCGTGAGCGCCTCGATGACCGCCTTCATGTTGACCATCGTGGTGGTGAGAAGAGCCGACAGCGCCACGATATTGGCATGGTGCTGGCGAACGGCCTCGACAATCTTCTCAGCCGTGACATCTACGCCCAGGTCAATTATGCGGAAGCCGGCGCTCTCCAGCATCATGGCCACGATGTTCTTGCCGATGTCGTGCAGGTCGCCCTTTACCGTGCAACATACCACCGTGCCGGCGGAGCGGAGGGCCTCATCTCCACTCAGCAGGGGCCGTAGAATGTCGGTGGAAGCACGCGCCGCACGTGCGGCAATCAGCACCTCGGGAATGAAAAACTCGCAATCCCGCATGCGACGCCCCACCTCGTCCATGGCCGGGACGATGGCCTTGGGGAAGATCTCGGCGGGCCGAATGCCTTCTTTCAGCATCTTGTCGGTCAATTCCTTGGCGACGGGGGCCTTCCCATTGATGATAGCTTGTTGAAGTTCTTCGAAGAGTGTCATACGAGTCTCCCTTTTAGGTTAAGCATAGGTGCCTTGTGGAAAAGCCAGTTCCTCCACAAAGGTTTCTTGAAAACTTGGGTCAGCATTGAGCGCGATGTGCTCAGTCCTGCTGCGCAGGCGGGTATAGGAACCGTCCTCACCCTCCGGGCTGAAGAGGGCCAGCTTCGCCCCCAGCAAAGCGGTGTTCCCGGCCGCCTCGACTTTTTCCGAGGGAAAGCCGATCAGCCCGATGCGCGCCGCGCTCGTGCGGTTGATGTAATTGCCAAAGGCCCCCGCGAGATAAAGTTTCTTGAGGTCGCGGGGGGAGGCGCCGCGCCGCTCCAGCAGGATGCGAATGCCGGCGGCGATGGCGCCCTTGGCGAGTTGCAGTTCGCGGATATCCCCCTGCGTCAGCGTCACGGGAGTGGACAACTCCCAGGCGCCGGTCCCGTTGGCAAAGCGTCCGGAAGCCTGGATCCTGCCCAGATCGAGTCCGACCGCGACGGCATCCACCAGCCCGCTGCCACACAATCCCTGGGGTGGAACATTCCCCAGCACGCGACAACGAAGCTGCTGGTCTTCCACCTTCACCTCGGAGATCGCGCCGGTCGAGGCGCGCATGCCCATCGAAATCCGTGCGCCCTCAAAGGCCGGGCCGGCAGCCGTGGAAGCGCACAGCAAGCGCTCGCGATTCCCGATCACGATCTCTCCGTTCGTGCCCAAATCGACCAGCGCATTCAGGTCCTCGCGTTCGCCAAGGTTGGTGGCCAGAATACCGGCCAGAATATCGCTCCCCACAAACCCGCCCAGGCACGGGAGAAAGTGCACCCGCGGGCTGCCCTGAAGCTTCCACCCCAATTCGCCTGCGGTGAGAGCCTGCAGGCCGAGATGCGGCGACTCGAAAGGATAGCGCGAAAGGGGCTCAACATCCAGCCCGCAAAACAGGTGATGCATCACCGTGTTGCCCACCAGGGCGACCTCGCGAATCTCCGCGCCGGGGATCTGGGCGGCAAACACCAGTTGCTCGATCAAGCTTCCGATCTGCGCGCGAATGCTGTCCCGGAGCTGCGGCTGCCCGCCTTCCACCACCGCGAAACGGACGCGGCTCATGACATCGGCGCCAAACCGCGCTTGGGAGTTGAGCGCCGTGCGCACAGCCAGCACGCAGCCGGTGTGGAGGTCGAGCAACTGGGCGACCAGAGTGGTGGTTCCCAGGTCCACCGCCACGCCGAAGCCCTCCCGCGGCTGGAAGGCAAAGGGAGTGTCGTCCACCAGGATGGCCGCGTCCCATTGGCGCAGCTCGATGACCAGATCGTCATGGAGCGAGCACTGACAGGCCAGCCGCCAGCCGCTGGCGAGTTCCTCCGCGCTCAGGCGCTCGCGCTGTGCGGCGTTGACCTCCGCCGTTCCCTCCAGTACGCGGACGCGGCAGCCGCGGCATCGCCCCTGCCCGCCGCAGGGGAATTCCACCCCTTGCGCAAAAAGCAGGTCGCGCAAGGCGGCTCCGGCGGGAGCCACGAGCTCCGCCTGCAGGGGCCTTAGAACGATGCGGTGTGTTTTCTGGTCAGTCAACCGAGGAAGTCCTCGTCGAATCCTGCCAAGTCTTCAGCGCGTGATTTTCGCGCGCATAGCGTACCATGGCGCGGACGTTCTCGGCAGGGGTATCACGCGGCACCTCGCAACCTGCACCCACGATGAAGAAGGGGCCCGCCTGCCGGTGGCATTCGGCCACCGCCGAGTACACTGATGGGGGCGTACCAGCGCGCAGATCGCGCACCGGATCGAGATTTCCGAGCAGGACCTGCCGGGGTCCCATTCTCGCCCGCGCCTCGGCCAGCGGCGCCAGGGAATCAATATCCATAAAATCGCAGCCCAAGCGGCCCATCCCTTCCAGGATGCGGCGGGTGTTGCCGCAAACGTGCAGTCGCGCGCGGGCGCCGAGAGCGTGCAGGCCATCCACCATCTTCTTCTCGTAAGGCCAGACGAACTCCTGGTAAATCTTCGGCCCCACCAGCGAAGCCGCCGGGTCGCCAATGCCGATGACATCCGCGCCCGCTTCCACCTGAGCCCGCGCAAAGCGCATGCCCACCTCGAACACGTAATCGAAAAGGTCGCGGACAAAAACCGGGTCGTCGTAGAAGTCGACCATCAGCGCGTTGATGCCGCGCAAATCGGCCGACCCGCCACAGGGGCCTTCCATCCAGCCTTCCACGATTTTGTCGCGTCCCACACGCTGCTTCAGGAGGGCGAGGCCCTTTACGCGATCGTGCATGCGCCCTCCGCCCACGGGGTCAGGGACCTTCAGGCGCGCCAGAGTCTTCTTGTCCGCGAGCAGAGCCTTGGCTTCCACAATGGAAGGTGGCTGGTCATCGAAATACTCCACCACGGCGCCGCAGTCTGGCGCCTCGCGCGTTTCGGCAATGGCCGAGACGTGGTCGAAATCAAACTCCTCGGCGGTGCGGATTTGCGCCTCCGCCAGCACGCGGTAATCAGTGGCGTAAGCGAAGTACTTCGCACCAATCTGATCGACCGCGAACATCATGGTAATAGGCATTACCGGCAGGCAGTTTACCGGGCGCCCCTCCAGCATCGCCAAGACGCGTTCGCGGCCATTCATGACCTTCATTCCCTTTCTGTCTTGCCTCGTAGGTGTCCCTGCGACTCCGTTTCACCAGTTTCGCAGGTAAACATCTCACGGCACCGCGTGTTCACGGGCGTAGCGCAGCATGGCACGGAGGTTTTCTGCGGGTGTATCACGGGGCACTTCGCAGCCCGCGCTGACGATGAGACGGTCACCCGCTTGCCGGTGACACTCGGCCACGGCGGCGTAGACCTCCTCCGGGGTCCCGTTGCGGAGCACGCGCACCGGATCGATATTTCCGAGCAGTACCTGATTCGGTCCCATCGCGGCGCGCCCTTCGGCCAGGGGTGCGAGCGAGTCGAGATCGACCACGTCGCATCCCAACTGTCCCATGGGCCCGAGAATTGGCCGCGTGTTGCCGCAAATGTGCAGCCGCGTCCGGGCGCCCAGTGCGCGCAGACCATCCATCATGCGCTTTTCGTAAGGCCACACAAATTCCTGGTAGATTTTGGGGCCCACCAGAGACGCCGCCGCGTCGCCCACGCCGATCAGTTCGGCGCCTTCCGCCACCTGGGCCTTCGCAAAGGCAAGTTCCAGTTCCAGGACGAATTCGAACAGGTCGGTAACGAACGGCGGGTCGTCAAAGAAATCCATCATCAGGGTGTTGATGCCGCGCAGATCAGCGGCTTGGGCAACGGGGCCTTCAATCCAGCCCTCAATTAACTTCTCTTTGCCCACGCGCTGCCGGTAAAGCCCCACCGCCTTCAACCGGTTGGACATGCGTCTCCCGGTGTAAGGATCCGGAATCTTCAAGCCGCTGAGCTTGCGCTTGTCAGTCAGCAGGGCGTTCGTTTCGTCGAGCGCGGGCGGCTGATCAGGAAAATACTTGACCGGCGCGCCGCAATCGGCGGCTTCGCCCGCGGGGTCGGACATGACGTTGACGTAGTCAAAATCGAACTCCTCCGCGGTACGGATTTGCCCCTCCACCAGCACCTCGTATCGCGTCGCGTAATCGCGATACGGCGCGCCGCTGCGGTCGCACGCGAACATCATGGTCATGGGCATGAAGGGGAGACTGTCCGTCGGCTTGCCGTCGAGCATGGCGAGAATGCGTTCGCGTCCGTTCATGAAATCAACCTCGCGGTGGCCACGGAGTGTATTACCCAACCTGCGCGGAGCGGACCGTCCTTCGTTCACTGCTGTCATTCTGAGTCCTTCGCGGTCATCCTGAGCGCAGCGAAGGATCTCGCTCTGTCCGCTCAGGATAAACTGCGCGAAGAATCTCCTCCTGTGAATTTTCATGGACGTGCGAGATTCTTCGTCGCCTGCGGCTCCTCAGAATGACAGCGCCCACAGTTTTTTCCGCAACCTGTTTACCTATAGACTCCATACTCGTTGACCGCTTCCACCATGGCCACAATATTCTCGAGCGGGACTTCCGGCTCCACAATGTGCGTGGGGCCGATGAGCAAACCTCCACCTACTCCCACCGTCTCTATCCGGGTTCTCACTTCGGCGCGAACCTCCTGCGGAGTCCCAAAGGGCAACGTATGCTGGATGCCGATGGTTCCCCAGAACGCGAGGTGCTGGCCGTAGCGTTGCTTCAACTTGACCGGGTCCAGGCATTCCGGCTGCACGGGATTGAGGATATCCACGCCGATGTCGATCAACTCCGGGATGACCGCCTCCATGTTTCCGTCGCTGTGGTAGTTGATGAGGACGGACTGCCGCTCGCGCTTGGCGGCAGCAATCACGCGTGCCAGGGGCGGCTTCAGCCAGCGGCGCCACATGGGAAGGCTCATCAGCATTCCCTGTTGTGTGCCCACATCGTCGCCCAAGCAGATGATGTCCACACCCAACTCGGCATAGGCGGCAGCCTGAATTTCGCGCTTAGCGGCGATACGGTCCAGCAATGTGGCAGCAAATTCCGCGTTATCAACGAAGTCCGTGAGCAGCAGTTCCATGCTGCGCATGTACCAGGCGACTTCGAAGATGGTCATTTCGAGGAAGCCGATGACTGCGAGTCCCTGCGCGTGGTAGTTGGCGATCTGTGGGGCCACAGGTGCAAAGCGGTACTCGGCCTCCACGTCGGGCAGCGGGTAGGCGAGAGCGTCCTGCCGGGTGCGCAGCTTCAGCATGGGGTAAAGGAAGCCTTCCAGGTGTGCGTGCCACGGATCGTCGCTGGAAGTGGGCAGGTGGCCGATGCCCCACTCGTCCACTGTGGCGCGGGGCGGGAAGTTCTCGAAGTAGCCGGAATAATCATGCGGGAAGCGTGTGGGAGCGATGTCCACCACGCGCGCGGCGCCTCCGAAGTAGGCGTTGGGGTCGTCGCTCCCGGTTTCCTGACGGAAGCGGTCGAGGCGCGGCGCGGTGAAGCCATGCGTGATGTCGAAAGGCACGCGGTCCGGAATCCGGCGCCGCATGGCGGTGACCACTCTTTCGCGACTACTCATGCCCTGGCTAGTCATAGGCTCCGCACTCCTTCACCGTGTCAATCAGTGCACGGATATTCTCCGGCGGCGTAGTCGACGGGATGGCGCAGCCGGCATTCAGGATGAATCGCCCTCCCGGCTTCCAGAGGGAGACAATCTGCCGGATGGCTTCCCGAACTTGCGGGGCGGTTCCCTGAGCGAGGACGCCGCTGGGATCGATGTTCCCGAAGAGCACGTGGCGTGCGCCGACGGTATGCTTGGCTTTCGCGGCGTCCGTCTTGTAATCGAGCTCGAAGCCACACGGGGCGTATTCGGAGAGCGAGTCGAGGATGCGGCTGGTGTCTCCGCAAATGTGGATCACCACGAAGATGCCGTCCGCGGCAAGATCCTTAACCAGGCGCTCCTCGTAAGGGCGCGCAAAGCGGTTGAACATCCGAGGGGAGGTGACGTCAGGTCCCGCCAGGCTATCGCCGAGAGAAGTGAAGTGCGCGCCCGCCTTCGCGAGCGCCCGATGAACGGCGAGATGGCTTTGGTAGCAAATCTCCATGAGCTCGGTCAGTTGGGGATTGTCCGGCTGCTCGATAAGCTCCATGAGGAACTCCTCGATGCCGCGTACCAGGCAGGCGAGATCAAACGCGGCCTGATCGGCGTTGCCACGTATGGCGATTTCGCCGCCCACTTGTTTCGAGAGAATTCGCACGCCCTCCAGGAGCGCCGGAATGCGGCCGTCTTTTTCGGGGTTTACTACTTTCAAACGCTCGACTTCCCGCAGGCTGCGGATGGCAGGCACAGTGATGCGGCCGGGCTCGTTCGGGGCGCATTCAGATTTCGCCCCCATGGCTTCCGCCAGCAGCGTGGTGTCGGTATCAACCATGACGCAGTCGTACCCGTACTTCTCGACAGCGTGGAGGTGCGTGCGGGCGATGGCCTCCGGATTCGCGCGGTACTCTTCCATGCGGACGCCCGCTTCGCGCGTGGCCAGCATGAAATTGTGGAGGCACACGGGCACGCGGTCGGGAATCCCGCCGGCCAGGACCGTCCGGACACGCTCGAGGGAGTTCATGGGTTGACCGCCTCCGTGGAGATGATGCCGTCCTCATAGTCCGCGATGATGCGCTGGCCGGGAGAAACCACCAGGAACTCCTTCTCGTTCCACTCACCGTTTACCAAACGCTGGATCATTCCGATGTCCCCGGCAACCTTTTCGAAAGTCCAGCCGCGCTTCGCCGCCTCGTCGCGCGAGCGTTGCTCGAAGCTGCCGTCCGGTTCGATGCCCATCTCGATGAAGGTGAACTGGCCGTAGTGCCGCGCCAGGTTTTTGCCAAACTCTTCCCACAGGTAGTGGGCATTGTCCTCCCCGTATTTGGCCACCATTTCCTCGTAGCTCTGCTGCATGCCCAGTTTCTTGCCCAGGGCAAGCTGGCCCAGTTCGCCATCGGCCTCGCCGCGCTCGATCCAACCGGTGGTCTTGAAGTACACGCCGGGATGACTGTCGAAATATTCCCGGTAGCGGGCCGCGCTGCCCAGGAAGAAAGTGATGCAATCGTGCGCGCGCGGCACTACCAGGGGAATGAGCTTGGCCGTCAGTCCCACAATGCCGTTATTACAGAGCCCATAGCCGAGCAGCAAGGCGTCATACTGGCGCTGCTCCACACGATCGACGGCCGCCTGCAACCGCGCCTGCATGTCCTGGCACCCGATGTCGTGCAGGCCTTTGGGGAGAAATTCGATGTCCACCGTGTGCGGCGAGCGCGCCACGCAGGCGCAAAACTCGCGAAAGAAGATCTCGCAACTGAGCAGCTTCAAACGCATGGGTTTCTCAGCTCCGGTCCGCGGCCGAGCCCCGCCCTAACGCGAAATGGAGCACACGGATGAAGTCCGGATTGGTCCCGCAGCAGCCACCCAGAAAGTTCGCTCCCGCCGCCACCAAGGCCGGGGTGTGCCGGGCGAATTCTTCCGGTGTTGTTTTGTACTGCGTGCGGCCCTCCACCAGTTCGGGCAGGCCCGCGTTGGGTTTGATCCAGATAGGCAGCCCAGTCGCGTCATGGAGCCGCTTCGCGAGGGGAGCATAGCTCTCAATGCCTTGCCCGCAATTACCTCCGATGACATCAGCGCCCTCGGCGGTAAGTTCGGCGGCGGCGGCCTCCGGCGTGGCGCCCATCATGGTGCGGTCGTGGTTCTTGCCGGAATCGAACACCAGGGAGACGATTACCGGCAGTCCCGTAGCCCGCGCTGCCTGGACACCGACTTTCGCCTCCGCCAGGTCGCTCATGGTTTCGAAGATCAAGGCGTCCGCTCCGGCGCCGGCCAGGGCCTGGGTTTGTTCGGTGTAGGCCGCGCGCAGATCCTCCTCGCTGACCTCACCCATCATGAGCAGCTTGCCGCTCGGTCCCAGCGAGGCGAAAACGCGCGCCCGCCCAGCCGCGGCGCGCCGCGAAATCTCCACCCCCCGGCGATTGATTTCGTCGACCTGGGGAGCGAGCCCGTGACCCGCCAGCGCCAGGCGATTGGCCCGGAACGTATTGGTCAGGATGACTTGGCTGCCCGCCTCAACATAGGCGCGGGCGACTTGCTCGACGCGTTCGGGATGCGTCAGGTTCCAAACGTCCGGGCACTCACCGGCTTCCAGCCCACGCGCCTGGAACTCCGTTCCCCAGGCGCCGTCCGTGAGGGTCAGTCCCTGGGCAACAAGTTCGCGGATCAAGGTGTGCATTCAGTCCCTCCGACAGTGACAAGTGACGAGCGGGAAGTCCGAAGTCCGAGCTCCGAAGGCAAAAACGCCAGACACCGGACCTCGGACATCGGACTGCTGTTTTGCTCGTCACTGCTCTTACGCCGCGGCCGGCAACTCCAGTCTCCCTTCGCGGAAAGCGCGGAGGTAATTGGCGCAATACTCGTCCCGCCCCAGCAAGGCTTCCGCAGCACGGATATTCGCCATCAGTTGCGGGTCGCAGGGGTCGACGATGCCGGCGTCAAGGCCGCGGGCCATGAGCAGGATAACAAAGACCTCGTTCAGGAGTTTGCGCACGGGAAGTCCGAACGACACATTACTGACGCCCGCGCTGGCGTGCACGCCGGCGTACCGCGTGGTGATCTGCCCAATCGCCTCCAGAAGCGCTTTGCCGTGTTCGGGTCCGGTACTAACCGGCAGCACGCAAGGATCCACATAGATATCATCGAGCACAAATCCTTCTGCCAGCAGCCGGTCGACCAGGTGGCTCGCGGTAGCGATGCGCTCTTCGGCGGTATTGGGTGGCCCTGCCTCGCCCATGCACAGGGCAATCACCTTGGGGCGAAACTCCTTTAAGACCGGGAGCAGAGCTTTGATGCGCGCCGGTTCATCTGTGATGGAATTGATCATCGCCCGTTGCTTGCAGAGCGGTAGGGCGCGCCGCAGGGCTTCGGGGTCGGCGCTATCGAGGCACAGGGGCACCGAAACGGTTTCCTGCACGATGTTCACCAGCCACGGCAAGACCTCCAGTTCCTGCCCCGGCAGGCCACCGTTGACGTCGAGCAGGTCCGCCCCGGCGTCCACTTGTCTCCGGGCAATCTCCTTGAAAAACTCCGCATCCCACTGGGCTGCGGCTGCCCCGACCTTCTTCCGGGTGCAGTTGATCAATTCACCGATAATGAGCATGGTAACTATTTCCCTCCTAACATAGATAGTAGGCAGAAGGCAGTAGGCAGAAAGCAGGAAGCAGCGCTACGCCCTCATTCGAGAAGCGATCCTCAACATCAGTCGGGGAGTTCGTACCAGTTCCCGTGTGACACCCCATTCTTGTGATCCTCGGGAAGGCCTTTCTGCAGGATTCGTGCGCAATCTTCCTCGCTTCTTTGCGACGGGCACCTGCTATTGAGGCCGATTGCGAACCGGTCACCACGTATATCGCACGGAACTGCACGCCATGTGCCGTGGCCTGGCGCACAAACATCAGTTTGGCCTAGCTTGACGGCGACAGGGGAAAGGCAATTGATCTCGTAATTGCATCCGTTCGAAAACACCCAAGTTCCTCTGGTGTCCTGAGTCAGAAGTTCGCTGACAAAGTCTCCTCTCCTTGCGGGCGACTGTTCGCGAGCCCCGTCAGGGGCGCAAGATCGTAGCCCAGGGCGCAAGCCCTGGGGGAGCGAGCCCTCACCCCGCCTTCGGCACCCCTCTCCCGCGCGGGCGGGAGAGGGGATGGGGGTGAGGGAGGGCTCCCTTACCCACGGCTCACGCCGTGGGCTACCTTCTTTCGTCCGCTCCGCGGGCTGACTTCATCAACGAACTTCTAACTCAGGACACTAGTTGTGGTCAGAAAAACGCTGGTCGTGCCCGACTCCTTCCCGAACGGTACTAGGCCTTTGCTCTTGGCGGCGGACTGGTTGGTCCCGGCGGGCGATCAAATTTTTTGCCGTCCGGCGACACCCAGATGTTCTGCGCCTTACAGTCGGGGTTGAGGCACTGAATCCAATCTTCCCAAGGATGAATTACTGCCCGGGGACCCCGAGAGCGCGTGTCTTTTCCGCAGCACGGGCAATTCATGATCGTCCTCCTTCCACAGATTCGCGCTGCGACAAATACTGCAAAGCATCCTTGACTTCCGCTTTCTGCCTACTGCTTTCCGCCTGCTGCTTTCTGCCTACTGCTTTCTGCCTACTGTCACCTCGATTCGCTTGCTGCGATTATCCAACTGGGCAAAGCGATTCGCCAGGGCGTTGGTGCCGTCCAGGCACCAGTCGCGGGGTGGAATCAGGGTACGCGCAAATTTGCGCGGATCATCCCCCATGGCAAGTGCGCCCCGGTAGATCACATTCCAGATGCAGTCCTGCTCGGGGCGAGCCTCGCAGGTACCGTCGATCCGGGAGCCACCGCAAGGACCGTTGCGCAGTTCCTTGTAGCACCAGCGCATGGAGCAACCGGCGTAGTCGAGATGGTCCTGCAGGCAGTCACCGCAGTCCTTGCACCCCAGCGTGGCTTGGCGATAGAGGCTGGAAGGCCCAAGCAGCCGGTACCACAGACCGTGACGCCAGGAATTCGCTTTCCCTTCCGTCTTGAACCGGGAACCGAAGAAGCGCGCCCCCAGGGAACCGTCGGCGATGAGGCAGCGGTGCACCAGCGCGGAGAGTCGCTGTGAGAATGTGGCATGCGGACGGGTGCGGCTGAGCTGGTATGGGCCGGTCCCGTCGCTCAACCCATCCTTGCCTGGAGGCAACAGGTAGAACTCGTTCGCGTACGGGAACACCAACTCGTCCAGACGGCTTCGCCACGCGTTGCCAATGGCCTCGGCGCGCTCCGCAATGGTCATGAAATCCCCATGTGAGAGGTTGAAGCCACCGATGTGCGCTCCCGCAAAACCCAGATCCTTCGCCGCTGCCACCATGAGCGCGGCACGCTCCAGGCGTTCGGGCTTCTTCTCCTTTTCGAGCCGCTTGATCAGCTCGTCGGGAATCACGCAGCCCGCCACCTCACCGGCCTGCATCATTTGCGCGATCTTGGCCGTGGGAACGTAAACGTTGGCGAGCACCGGGACGTGCCCCAGGCCCTCGCGGTCCATGTATTGCTTCATTTCATAGAGCTTTCGAAGGTTGTATCCCAATTGCGTAATGATGAACTTTGCCCCGGTCGCGATTTTCAATTGCAGCTTGTAGAGCTGCAGCATCAGGTCGGACTCGTGGACCTTGAACGGGTTCACCACGGCGCCGGCAAAGAAATCGAAGGGGGTGGTGTGGACGTCGCGTGGGCCCAGCTTGTATTCGATGCCCTTGCGCATGGCCTCGAGCAGCCAGAGGAGCAGCACGGAATCCAGGTCATAGACGGGTTTCGAGCGGCCGGCAAAACCCTCCTTCTGGGCGTCGCCCGTCAAGGCCAGGATATTCTCCACGCCCAGGCGCGCCAAGGCATGTAGACGGCCTTCCAGGAAGGAGCGGTTCCCATCCTTGCCCGTGAGATGCGCAATCGGCGTCAGGCCATGTTCCCTGATGCCCGCGACGAAGGCTTCGGGCGGCAGGGCCGGATTGCCGCCCGGCAGGTCCGTCACACTGATGACCTTGATGCCGTGGGCTTCGGCGGCAGCTTCCTTGACGAAGGTTTCGGCCTCCTTAACGTTATGGTCCCGGCCCAGCACCAACTCCGCGGTGCAGAAAAACTGTCTATTTTCCAGCGCCTGCCGCAAGTAATTTCCGGTGCTGGCCTCTCCCTCTGCCGTCATGTCCTTCTCCTCACAGCGTTTCATCCTCACGAAACTCGCTTGCCGCAGCGGGCAGACCAACCGCCTGGGCTCGGATCGGGGCAACTCAGGCATTGCCCTTCGTTCTTCCCTCGTCGCCACGTCGGGCACCACAAGCCGTGCCCCTACGTGACGACGCGTCTATCCATAAGAGCGCGGCTCACGGTCTCCGTGCACCGACAGGGTGGCCTGGTAGCTGTTGACCAGTCGACGGCCAATCAGCATGGCAAGGTGCTTGAAGAAAGCCATCCCGCTCACCGCATCTTGCGACAGGATTTGATCCAACTGCGACTTTTCAAACTTCAAGACCTTGACAGGAGCCCGGCATTCCGCGGAGGCCGTGTAGGCCTCGTTCTCCGCCAAGCTTGACCAACCGATGATATCGCCCGGGGCACTGGCCACATAAGCCAGGAGCCCTTTCTCCCCCACGCTCAACCGGACGCGCCCCTCGCGTAGAATGTAGAAATGGCGGGCCGGATCGCCCTGCCGAAACAGGAAACTGCCCTGCGCGTGCGACTCCTCCCGAGCCGTTGCCAGGATCTTCTGACGAGTCTCCTGCGAGATTCCCTCAAACAGAGAAGCAGTATCAACGTCCATGGCCGGCTCCTAGCTCAAAACAGTCCGGAGACTTTTCCGGTTCTCACATCCACATCGACCCGGCGGAAGCCCGGGTTCGAGGACGTTCCCGGCATCAAGCTGATCGAGCCCGCGCACGGGCAAAGGAACTTCGCGCCCGAGTATACCAGGACGTCCCGAATGGGCAGCACCCAGCCTTTCGGAACTCCCTTGAGCGTTGGGTCGTGGCTCAAACTCAGGTGCGTTTTCACCATCATGGTTGCGTAGTCGGCGAACTTGGGATCCGACTCGAGCCCGTTGGCCTTGGCCTCCGCCTCGGGGGTCCAGGCGACGCCGTCCGCGCCATAGACCTCTTTGGCAATTATCTCCACGCGGTCACGCAACTTCATTTCGAGGGGATACAGGTACTGGAAGTTGACCTCCTCGCGACAGGCGTCAAGCACAGCGTCCGCCAGTTCCAGTGCGCCTTCGCCGCCTTTTGCCCAGTGCTCAGAAGCTGCGCAGCGCGCCCCCGCGCCTTCCACCGCCCGCCGCACCAGGGCGAGCTCATCCTTGGTGTCGGTGTGGAAACAATTAATGCAGACCACCGGATTGATTCCCGAGCGGCGAATGACGCCCAGATGATGGAGCAGGTTCGGAAGACCTTTCTCCAGGAGCTCGAGATTCTCTTTCGTGTACTCCTCGGCAAGCGGCAAACCCGGCGCCACCCGTGGGCCCCCGCCGTGCATCTTGAGGGCGCGGATGGTTGTGGTCAGGACGGAAACGCTCGGCACAAGCCCGCTGCAGCGACACTTGACATTCCAGAACTTCTCGAAACCGATGTCCGCGGCAAAGCCGCTTTCGGTGACGTGATAATCAAACATCTTCAGGCCCAGCCGGTCGCCGATGATCGATGACTGCCCCACGGCAATGTTGGCGAAGGGGCCGGCATGCACCATGCAGGGCTGATACTCCGCCGTGCTGCACAACGTGGGGTTGATGGTGTTGCGCATCCAGGCCGCCATGGCTCCGGCCACTTCCAGATCGCCCGTCGTGACCGGGGCCCCCTGCTTGTCGTAGGCAACGGTAATCTCCCCCAGGCGCTTGCGCAGATCAGCCAGGTCTGTGACGATGGCGAGTATCGCCATCAGTTCGGAGCTGACGGTAATGGCAAACTTGGATTGCATCATAAAGCCGTCGGACTTGCCGCCGATGCCGACGATGATGTTGCGCAACGCCTGCACGCAGAAATCCATGACGAAGCCCATTTCCACGCGGGTCGGGTCAATGTCCAGGCGGCGCATCTTGCTGAGTTTTGCCAGTTGTGCGTCGCCGTAATTCCGCTCGTGCTGCATGCGCGCCGTGAGCGCCACCATGGCCAGGTTGTGGGCGTTGGCAATGTCGTTGATGTCGCCGGTGAGGCCCAGGGAAAACTCCGTCATGGGGATCAGCAGGGCGTTGCCACCGCCCGCCGCCGTGCCCTTCACGTTCATGGTCGGGCCGCCCGAGGGTTGACGCAGACAACCGCCAACATTTTTGCCCCGCTTGCCCAAACCCTCGATTAACCCCAGGGAAGTTGTGCTTTTTCCCTCACCTAAAGGAGTGGGTGTAATGGCTGTAACTTCAATGTATTTCCCGTCCGGGCGGTTTTTTAGCCGATCAATAATCTTGAGGAAATCCAGCTTCCCCAGCCTCCCCATGGGGATAACTTCATCTTGTTGCAGCCCTAATCTTTCCTGCCATGCACGCGGACTAGGCATCTCGCGCTCGGCCGCCTCAGAAATCTCCCAATCCTGCATCTTGGTTGCGTCGTACGCCATCCCGTGGACCCCCGACACTATGATAGTATTAAGATTGTGCAGCACTTACGCTGCCATTCTCGTAAACACGGGGGAAACTCGCCGCCCGCCCAGGCAGGGGAATCAGGATGGCTTATTCCTTTCACAGGATGATAAACCGAGGCCGTGCGGAACTCCGGCGTGGCTGCCCGCGCGGCGCGCTCGGCAGGGCGGAAGGCTATAGGCTAGTTGTCGAATTTTCGCACTCACCTGCCGCCTGGAGAGCGGTGTTCCGCTATGGGCCCGCCGGTGGTTGACCTACACCCAGAATCCAGGCTTCCCCAACCCTTGCCGAGGCGGGCCACGCGTCACTCCTCACCAGGCCTCGTCGCCGAACGACAGCAATCGACATAGGCTAGTCGAGAACGGTCCCGCCTTACCCGCGGCAGGCACCTCTCACCTTTCGCGACCGTTTTCGGGACCGTGCCGCCCAGCAAATCCCTTCCCCAAGAGATCGGACTTTATGTCTTCTTGCCAAACGCTTATACTTCCTATAAAAAAGCAGACCTAGCACGAACACGCCAGATGTGCTTTCATGGGCCTGCCCGGAAATACTCCAAGGGAAGGGACGAGATACTATGAGCCTCAGCCAGCTTGCCAGATCCATCTGTGAGTCGCCCACCCTGAAGCTGAACGAAACCGCCGCATTGCTCAGGGAAAAGGGCGAGCCCGTCATTCACCTGGGCGGTGGTGAACCGAAAAGCAAAGCGCCGATTGATGCGGTGATCAACTGCACGGCGCTGCTGAACACCGGCGAAGTGCGTTACACGCCCCCCGACGGCATTCCCGCTTTGAAGAAAGCCGTCGTGCGTTACACCGAGGAGCATTACCACAAGCTCGTCTCGGCGGACAACGTTCTGGTTTCGGGTGGCGCCAAGCAAGCCCTTATGGTGTTGTTGCACTCGATTCTGGATCCCAAGGAAGAAGTGATTTTCCCGGCCCCCTACTGGGTAAGCTATCCGGAGATGGTGAAACTTGCCGGGGGCGTGCCCGTGGTGGTGACGGCGGAGGACGGCACCTTCTGTCCCAGCGTCCGCGAAATTACGGAGGCGGTGGGTTCGTACACGAAGGCCATCATTTTGAACAGCCCGAACAATCCTTCCGGCGCCATGTACTCGCGCGACTTCATCGGGGAGATGGTGGAGTTCTGCGAGAAGAAGAGCATTTACCTGATCATGGACGATATTTACAATCGCCTGGTTTTTGACGGCAAGAGCGCGCCGCTCTGCTACGACTGGATGAAGGCCCCGCTGGAGCAATCCAAGTTGGTGGTCATCAACGGTGTGTCGAAGACCTACGCCATGACGGGTTTCCGCATTGGCTGGGCGATCGCCAACCGCGAGCTGACCGATGCCATGGGGAATATCCAATCGCAGCAGACCTCGGGCCCCTCGGCGCCTTCGCAGTGGGCCGCCGTGGGAGCGCTGAACGGCGTGCAAGCTTCCGTGGAAAACCTGCGCCTGACGCTCGAGAACAATCGCAACATTATGCTCGACCGCCTGCTGGCCATCCCCGGCGTGAAAGTCGCGAAGCCCGAGGGCACGTTCTATTGCTTCCCGGACTTCAGTGCCTACTTCAAGGATTCGCAGAAGCTGGCGGACCTGCTGCTGCAGAAAGTGCGGGTGGTAACGGTGCCGGGCAAGGAATTCGGCTTCGAAGGCCACTTGCGGCTCAGCTATTGCGGCGCCATCAAGGACATCACGGAAGGACTCGAGCGCATGCAGTGGGCGCTTGATCCCAACTCGGCCAACGAGCTCTATCTCGGCGACCGGAAGCTGGTGAGGGACTGGCTATGAACATCTACCTTGACATCGTATCACCCGCTTCGAAGGAGGCCGGGCTTCTGGCAAGTGACTACGGCCTGGTAAACCACGGGCTGGTCAACCTGCGGCGCGCCTACTGGAACCTGAGCACGGCGGCGCTTTACGAGGAGATTGTGTTTCGCTCCGAGGGCAG
This sequence comes from uncultured Acidobacteriota bacterium, assembly GCA_963722555.1. Classification (GTDB taxonomy): domain Bacteria; phylum Acidobacteriota; class Terriglobia; order UBA7540; family UBA7540; genus Bog-366. Next base: position 479,870 of record CAVRNQ010000007.1, on the reverse strand, counting down.
CCTGGTGCACGAGGGCCCGGTGCTGGTCTCGACCGGCAAGCACACGGCGCGCGCGGCCGCCGACAAGTTCGTGGTGCGCGAGCAATCCACGGAAGAGCGCGTGTGGTGGGGCATCTACAACCGCCCCTTCACGGGTGAAAACTTCAGCTCGCTACTGACGCGCCTGCAAGGCTACCTGCAGGGCCGCGACGTCTTCGTGCAGGATTGCTATGTCGGTTCCGATCCCGATTATTCCATGCCCATCCGGATTATCACCCAGAAGGCCTGGCACAGCCTCTTCGCCCGCACCATGTTCCTGAAGGTCCGTAATCAGGACAAACTGAAGAAGCACGTACCGGAATTCACGGTGCTCGCCGTGCCGGGCTTCCTGGCTTCGCCCATGGTGGACGGCACACGCACCGACACTTTCATCATCCTGAATTTCCGCGAGCGCCTGGCCATCATCGGCGGCTCGAACTATGCCGGAGAAATCAAAAAGACCATCTTCACGGTGCTCAATTTCCTGCTGCCGCTCGAAGGCGTCCTGTCCATGCACTGCTCGGCCAACGTGGGGCCTGACGGTGATGTGGCCATCTTCTTCGGCCTCTCCGGCACCGGCAAGACCACCCTCTCCGCCGACCCCAAGCGCCGCCTGATCGGCGACGACGAACACGGCTGGAGTGATAACGGAGTCTTCAATTTCGAGGACGGTTGCTACGCCAAGGTCATTCGACTCTCGCCGGAGGCCGAGCCGGAAATCCACGCCACCACCCGCCGTTTCGGGACCATCATCGAGAACGTCGTTTTCGATCCCGTCTCCCGCCGGGTCGATTTGAACGACGACTCGGTGACGGAGAACACGCGCGCGGCTTATCCGCTCTCCTTTATCGAGAATGCTCTGCCGGAAAAGCGCGCCGGCCATCCGCAAAACGTCATCTTCCTCACCTGTGACGCTTCCGGCGTCATGCCGCCCATCTCGCGGCTCACTCCCGACCAGGCCATCTACCACTTCATCTCCGGCTATACCAGCAAGATCGCGGGCACGGAAATCGGCCTGGGCATCGAACCGCAAATCACCTTCAGCACCTGCTTCGGCGGGCCGTTCATGGTGCACCATCCTTACGCCTATGCGGAGCTGCTGAAGAAGAAAATTGTCAAGCACCATGCCGCGGTTTGGCTGGTTAACACCGGCTGGACCGGCGGGCCGTTCGGCGTCGGCAAACGCATCAGCATCCAGCACACCCGCGCCCTGCTGAATGCCGCTCTGAACGGGAAACTCCACAAGGTGGAATACCACAGAGATCCCGTCTTCGGCTTCGACGTCCCCAAGGAGTGCGAGGGCGTGCCCGCCGAAATCCTCGACCCCGCCAACACCTGGCCCAGCCGCGAGGAGTATTACAAGAAGTACGACGCGCTGGCCGCGCGCTTCATCGAAAACTTCAAGCTCCTGATGCGCGAGTGCCCCGAGCACGTGCTCGAGGCCGGGCCCAAGCGGCTCACCACCATCCCATCTCGTTAGTCTCGCTCCCCGGGCGCGGCGAGCCCACACCTCACCGCGCCCTGCGTAATCGGGCCATCGGCTCATCGGGTGATGGGGTGAATGGTGATTTGCGATTTGTGATTTGCGATTTTTGCAGTCAGCAATTTGATTCATCTTCTCACCTGACACTACCGATAGCCGATTTGGGGAAGTGTGTCACGCTGGGGTTTGGCCGTCGGCGCTCCCCGCCTTTCCGCCTTCCGCCTTTGCCTTTTTCTCGTCACTCGTCACTGGATTTGTGGCCGGGCCATCGGCAGACCGGGGGATCGGGTGACTGAGCCCCGCCGCTGGGGCGACGGATTCCGCCGAGGGGCAGCGCGGACCCGCGTTCTTGGGGTCCGCGGCTCTTCTTTAGGAATAGCCGCACCTTGCCGACGGAGGTCGGCGCTACGCTTGCTTTTCTCGATCCGTGGAGGGCGCTTTTGATAATGGGAGGTTCCGGCCACCTTGCGGACGCTGCCGAGGGGCAGGGGCGAAGCTCCTGCCGGGCTCCCGACGTTCTTGGGACGCACTCCGCCGTTCGCTAGCAGGATTCCTCTCGGTATTTTGCCCTCTCGTTAGGAAATCCGAGAGGTTGCAGGCGCTGGCAGGGTGCCAAGGCAGGTACTTATTATAGGCGACATATCCAGAATGTTAAGAGACAATATGCCAAAGTCATTCCGAAGAAGCCTGCAATTTGTCCGACCACCTGCCCTGGAATGACGCCTGGCAGCCGTGGTGTCATTCCCGCGCAGGCGGGAATCCAGGTTTTCGTGGATCCGCCTCCGCGGGGGTGACCGTGGATGGGTTCCTGCGTGGGCAGGACACTCGGTGTCGCCGCAGACCGACGAGCAGGCTTACTTGCGGAGAGCGCGGGGTGAAAACCGTCCCGCCCGTACCACGGGCGTCATGCCCGTGCTGTTGCCGTTCCCCGTAGCGCGGACGTCCTCGCCCGTCACCGTAGGGGTACACCCACGTGTGCGCCCTGGCCTGGACGGACACGCGGGTCCGCCCCTACGCGCGGCGGTCGCTGAAGACCCCCTACACTCAAAAACCCGGCGGGAGCGTTGAATGCTGAGGCGGTCAGGCGTACATATCGGTCGGTCGGGAATTGAAAACGAAAACCTTGGTTACCACCTGGGGGACGCATCCGCTCTGGCTATGGATACAGTGAGCAGCGAGAGAGATCGTGCACGTGGGCGGTGCAGTTACCCGTGTTAGCGGGGCGCATACATGAAAGGCAATGTATGCGCCACCCGCGAAATGATTTGATGCAAAGCCCGACTTTACAAAAGAGAAGCTGCAATCCTAACACGGCTGGGGCGAGGCTTCTGGAAGATCAGGCGCGATGAACCGGCAGCCTCAGCCGTTGACAACTTTCATGCCGCCTTCCGGGTAACGATTCCCGGCCGCGGCGTCTTTGGGCGCAGCCTCGTTGAGGCGCGCGAGATCTTGCGCGGCCAGTGTGATTTCGAGCGCCGCGAGATTCTGTTCCAGGTGCGCGCGGCGCGTAGTCCCCGGAATCGGGATGATCTCTTCACCTTGGGCCAGCACCCAAGCCAGCGCCAGTTGCGACGCCTGGCAGCTCTTTTCAGCGGCGATCTGCTCGACGCGCCGGACCAGCTCGAGATTGCGCTCGAAATTCTCCCCCTGAAAACGCGGCTGATTGCGGCGCCAGTCGTCAGGAGCCAGGTCTTCATAGCGCGTGAAGCGGCCCGTCAGGAACCCGCGGCCCAGCGGGCTGTATGCGACGAAGCTGATGCCCAGCTCGCGGCAAACGCCCAGGATCTCCTCCTCCGGGTCGCGAGTCCAGAGTGAGTATTCCGTTTGCAGGGCGCTGATCGGGTGCACGCGATGCGCGCGGCGAATCGTGCCGGGAGCAGCTTCGGAGAGTCCCAAGAAGCGAACCTTGCCCTCTTCGACCAGGCGCGACATGGCGCCTACGGTCTCTTCGATCGGAACGGTACGATCGACGCGGTGCTGATAATAGAGGTCGATGGTCTCGACCTGCAGCCGCCGCAAGCTGGACTCGCAGGCTTGGCGGACGTATTCGGGACGGCCGTCGATCCCCGTGAACCGGCCGTCCTCGTCGCGCACGTTGCCGAATTTTGTAGCCAGGACAACCCGGCTGCGGCAGCCCTGGAGGGCGCGGCCGACGAGTTCCTCGTTGTCCCCGCGGCCGTATGCGTCCGCCGTATCCAGGAAGTTGAGGCCGAGGTCCAGGGCGCGGTGGATCGTCGCAACCGACTCCTCATCGTGCCGGGGACCGTAGAATTCCGACATGCCCATACAGCCCAGCCCGAGGGCCGAGACCGTAAGGGGACTGTGACCAAGTTTGCGGAATCGCATGGGGGCCTCCCAAAGGTTCGATTCAGGGTATGGTGCACCACGCAGCATAGCATCCGGATGGGAAGTCGCTCAAGGCTTCGCGGAAGCGGGCGCGGGGCATTACAGCGGGAAGCGTTTGCCGAGGAACTGAACGCCCTTTCCCTCCTCGAGAGATTCCAGGAGGGGAGCTTGCGGGGAGATTGCAAACACCCACCAGATTACGGAGGTGGCTGGCTCAATGGGCGCCACCAAGGTCAGTTGGCCGCGCGAGCCGGGAAGCCGTTGGATGTTCGCTTGGGAAAGCCGGGCCTGCGGGGACGTGAACCAAAGATCGACGTCCGGCAGGTGTAACAGCATCCAACCGTTTTCGCTCCACCAGGCAGCTTCCGGGTGACCGTGCCAATGGTAGGCCACGGTCCTGACGGAATCGGCGAGGATTTCATCGGAGACGATAACGCCGGCGGCGCCCACAAGCCATACGCTCCGGACCACCGAGCGGATGCCGGCTTCGCGAGGATAGCACCCCGCCAGCTCCAACTTGGCGTGCAGGACGTCTGGCGCCACTCTGGCCAGCCGCAGCAGTCGGGACTGTTTTTTGTCTTGCGCCGCTTCGTTGATGAGGGGGTAATTGTGCGCCGCGGGACCCAAGGTGAAGTCGCGTTCGCTGTCCTGCATGTACTGTTCGTAGCCGGGGTCCGAGACCAGCCAGCGCTGCCGGGTTCCGATCACCAAAGTGCCGCTGTCGTTCTGAACGTGGTCCATGGGCGAGTTTGAGCAGGACATCGCCATGGCCAAGTCTTCCTTCTCCCATCCGGTCCGCAGCACGACGGCGTAGTGCGCGTTCATCGCGCCGGCTTCCGGGGGCGAACCCTGCAGACGATTCGCGATGGGGTGGAGCGCTCCCAGAGCGTTGGATCGAATCCAATCGAGGCGCCAACGCCGCAGGAACCAGTTCCTCACCGGGTCCGGCCGCAGGCGGGCCAATTTCGCTTGCGCCGAATAGTGAAAGGGCATTTGCTGCGGCTCGACGTCGCTCAGTTCGGCCAATTGCCCAAGGGCGCCCGGGGCGGCCAGCATGTAACTCTCGTCCAGGAAATCGCTCAGGCGCGCGTGCTCGAGGATTTCCTTCCGCAGCTCGACGGGCGCCCCCTCCAGCCAGTCCGCGACGAAATCCAGGACGTACCCATCGTAGGCGACGCCTTCGGAGAAGCCCTCCGCCCGGAGGTCGAGAATGGTTCCGAAGATCGCGCGGACTCTTTGATTCAGCGCAGACGCCGCGGGGTGGGCCAGCGCGTGCGCCGCCAGCGCCGCGCCGACCGTGCCGATCAGCGCGATATTGTGTAACTTGGCCGTGGGCACCGGCGGGGCCATCCGATCGTTCTCCGCTGGCAGGGGGCCGTAGTAAGCGTCCGCCAGGGGTAGGACCTCCTCCACATGGCGCGCACACGCGGTCAGCATCTTCTTGCGGAGCGCTTGACTCAGCCAGTTCCACTTGGTCAATGCCGTCCAGAAAAGCCGCGCGGCGTGCGCCGAGGCGAGGTCCGGCTGATTCAACTGGCAGTATTTCGGCCAAATACTCAGCGCATCGAGGTCGCGCGAAGCGGTTTGAGAAACCTCCTCGCTTTTGAACCACTCCGCGGCCCAACCCAAAGCATTCACGCGCTCTTCCAGTTGCCACAGCATCCAGATCGACCAAGGGTAGTCCGGGAGGGTCGGCACGGGCAGCGTGGGGATGGAGAGACTCACCACAGGGAGCGGATACGCCAAGCGCCGGCGAATGCGATAGTAGTCAACAACCAGGCGGCGCTGGCTCCGATACTGCTCGGCGCGGCGGCGGATTTCGGCCTCGATCCCCGGTTGGTCCAACCAGACGTCCCGCGCAGGGCCGCGTTCGAGCGGCCTCGAAAAGGTCCCCCTTGGAGACAGTCCCCACACCGCACCGGCGCGAGTCGTGGAACCGAGAAAATCCCTCCGTGAAATCAAACTTTTCATGGCCCGCCTCAAATCCAACCCTTGCGCGCTGGACCCTTCGACGATGTCAGGTCCTGAGCCGGATCTCATTTCGTCAGCCCGGTGGACGGTCCTCTTCGTCGGAAGAAAAAGCGCAGTCGAGGGCCTCCGATTTGGCTGCTTCCGAATCGTAGGCGCTCACCCGGTGAACGTCAAGGTTTCACTGAAATCGCAATTCCGATTTCCCGTCTGACCGGTTGCCTGCATCTGACTGCCTTCCCGGCGCAGAATGCCACCACCGCGCGGGGCAAAGGCCGGGCAGGCAATGGAACTTTGGCAAGGGCGGACACGTAAGTAGATACAGCAAGGCAAACAAAGGAGAAGTGTCCCATGGCTACAAGCCCTCAGCCCCCGCGTCCGCCCCTGCCGCCCCAGCCGCCACGCAGCAGCAGCCCCGTCGTCGTTATTGCCCTGCTGGTCCTGGCGTTGATCATCGTGGTTGCCGGCCTCGCTGTTTGGGTCGGACTGCACTTCATCTCGCACGCGGTCCACGTGCAAGTTGCGCAAAGCGGCAACGGCCAAAAAGAGGTCTCGATCAAAACGCCTCTCGGCTCGCTGGAGGTCCATCCCGAGGTCAGTGAAGCAAGCCTCGGCCTGCCGATTTATCCCGGCGCGACCAGGGTGAAGGGCCATGACTCCGCCACCGTCAACATCCATATCGCGGACGAAGCAAAAGTTCGCGTGCTGGCCGCGAAGTTCGAAACCCCCGATTCCTATGAGAAAGTCCGGGCGTTCTACCACGATCGCCTAGGCGATCAGGTGACTAAATACAGGGAAAAAGACGAAGAGGGAAAAACTGTCTTCGAAATCAAGCACGACAAGCAGCAGAAAGTCGTGGCGCTCAAGAATGAAGGAGACAAGACGGAGATCGACCTCGTGCGTGTCTCCGAAGGCCGCGACGAAGGGAACTAGGCGACCTCACGCAATAACTTTCCACGCTTGATACAATCCCCTCACCCGTTACCCCTCTGTCGCCGCGGCTGAAAGTCCGCCGATCTTAATGGCGGGCGACCTGGGTGGGGGCCCCCTTCCCAGGGCTTGCGAAGCTGTGAAATAATCCCCGAAGACCTTTCCTCACCGCAGAGGCGCGGAGGCGCAGAGGTTTGAACACAAAAGGCCCTTTCTCGGCGTCTCGGCGCCTCTGCGGTGAAGCCGGCCTCTTGCGTATAGTCGCGCAGTGGCTGATAATCCCGGTTCTCATCACCGAGAAGCAGCGGACTGTATTTTCTCTATCCGAGAGGATCCCCATGAAGCGACCATTGGTTTGTGCTTTCCTGATTGCTATCGCCTGGGCGGTGGCCACGGCGAGAGCCGCCGAGCGCTACGAGGTCATCGTAGAACGCGGCGTCCCCGTCAAGATGCGGGATGGAGTCGTGCTGCGCGCGGACATTTTCCGGCCTCAGGCCGAGGGCAAGTTCCCCGTGCTGCTCACGCGCACTCCTTACGACAAGCGCGGCGAGGCGGACTTCGGGCAGCAAGCTGCAAGGCACGGCTACATCGTGGTGGCGCAGGATGTGCGCGGCCGTTACACCTCGGAAGGCGAATGGTACACCTTCAAGCACGAATCGCAAGACGGCTACGACACCGTGGAGTGGGCTGCCGCGCTGCCCTATGCCAACGGGAAAGTGGGGATGTTCGGCGGGTCGTACGTGGGCGCCACGCAGATGCTCACTGCCATCGCCGCGCCGCCGCACCTGGCGGGGATTCTGCCCGTGGTGACGGCCTCCAACTATCATGAAAACTGGACCTATCAGGGTGGCGCCTTTGAACAGTGGTTCGACCAATCCTGGACCACCGGTCTGGCGGAGAACACCTTCGACCGCCGCATGGTCAAGAACTCCTTCGCGACCCGCTGGGATATGGGGCTGCCGCTTGCCGAGTACCCTCTGCTCGAGCTCGGCACCCCCGCGGGCCTGGCGGACTATTACCTCGATTGGCTGGCGCACCCCAGCTATGACGATTACTGGAAAGCGTGGTCGATCGAAGAGAACTTCTCACGAATCCAGGTTCCGGCTCTCCACGTCGCCGCCTGGTACGACATTTTCCAGGACGGCTCTCTGCGGAACTACCTGGGCATCAAGGCCCACGGGGGCAGCGAGGCTGCCCGGAACGGCCAGCGGCTGCTGGTTATGGTCGGCGGTCACGCGGGTGGCGGGCCGAAAATCGGCGAGGTGGATTTCGGCAAGGATTCCGTTGTGGACGAAGAAGCCCTCATCCTCCGCTGGTACGACTACCTGCTGAAGGGTGTCGACAACGGCATGGGCAGCGAGAAACCGGTGAAGATCTTCGTGATGGGAAAGAACCTTTGGCGCCAGGAAGACGGCTGGCCACTGGGGCGCGCCAAAGAAACCCGCTACTACCTGCACTCCGCGGGCCATGCGAACACTCTGGGCGGTGACGGTACCCTGAGCACGGCGGCGCCCAGCACCGAAGCCGCGGACAAGTACGTCTACGACCCCGCGGACCCCGTGCCGACGCGCGGTGGCCCTCTCTGCTGCGATGCGACTCACCAGCCTCCCGGCGCGTACGACCAGCGGCCAGTGGAAAACCGCGACGATGTGCTGGTCTACACCACTCCCGCTTTCAAACAAGACACCGAAGTGACCGGCCCCGTCAGCTTGGAGCTTTACGCGAGTTCTTCCGCCGTGGACACGGACTTCACGGGCAAGGTGGTCGATGTATGGCCAAACGGCTACGCCCAGAATCTTACGGAAGGAATTCTGCGCGCGCGTTATCGGGATTCCCGGGAGAAAGCCGAGTTCATGGACCCCGGCGACGTGTACAAGCTCAGGCTTGAACTCTGGTCAACTTCCAATGTGTTCGAGGCAGGTCACAAGCTTCGGCTGGAGATCTCCAGCAGCAACTTCCCTCGCTTCGACCGGAATCTGAACACGGGGGAGGACCAGGGCCATTCCACGCACTTGGTCAAAGCGACGAACGCGGTCTACCATGATCGCGAGCATCCCTCGGCGCTGATTCTTCCTGTGGCGCCATAATGAGCCGACGCCGCCGGGCCGCTATATGGCGCTCAGAGGTTTAGGCGTTGCGAGGCCCATGGGGAAAGAAAACCGCCCCCTGCCGGGAGGAGAACTGGCATGTCCACGATCATGGCTATTGCCGCGCATCCGGGCGATGGTTTCTTCACCATGGGCGCCACAGTCGCTCAGCACATCCACAACGGCGGCCGCGGAGTGTTCCTGAACCTGTCGCTTGGCGAAAAGGGACATCCCACCCTTTCACCGGAAGCCTACGGCGCTATGCAGCAGCAGGCCTCCGAAGAAGCTGCGAAGATTTTGGGGGCAGAGACGGCTTTCCTGACTTATCGCGATGCGGAAATCCCGTGGAACGAAGAGGCAAATCTCGCGGTTTGTGACCAGATTCGCCGGTTCAAACCGCTGATCGTGCTGACGCATTGGAGTGGAAGCTGGCACAAGGATCACCAGAATTGTCACGCCATCGTCCGCGACGCAATCTTCTACGCGGGGCTGCCGGCGATTGCGCGGAGCCTGCCGGCGCACACCGTGCAGCACCTGTATTTTGCGGACAACTGGGAGGACGCCGCGAATTACCAGCCCGACACTTATCTGGACGCAAGCGCTGTCTACGACAATTGGCTGAAGGCTTGCGATGCCTTTCCGATGTGGCGGGGGGAAACGGGCTTCCGCTACAACGATTACTACCGCAGCCTGGCGGTCATGCGGGGATGCCTGAGCGGCTTCCAGTATGCGGTCGCGCTGATGTCCTCCGCGGAGGAGCGCGTGCGCCAGGTCAAAGCTCTGTAGGCATGGCTTGCTCCAGCCGGCACACAACCCCTGGAAATTAACCTGCAAACGGCTCCGTTTGCGCAGGCCCGCGGTTTCCCGCAGGAAGATCATATCGCGTGGCGATATTTCAGAGCGCTCCGATGACCGGTGCTTGCTTGGCCAGCACCACCTGAATCTGCTGATCCCACAGGGGCCATTCGTGCTTGCCGGGCACCTCGCGATACTCGTAAGGAATCTTCAGCTCCGCCAGCAGCTGCACGAAGTCCCGGTTTTCGTGGAGAAGAGAATCCTGGGAGCCAATGGCGAGGTAGAGTTGTGGAATCTCCCCGGGCGGCAGGTTCTTGATGAGGGTGAAGGGATCATTACGCGCCCGCTCGGGGTTGTCGCGGGCACCGAACACGCCGTCGATCAGCTTGCTGAAGACGAGGTCCTCGCTGGGGCGTGTCTCCCGCACTGCGGCCGCCAAAGCGCCGCTCAGGCTGGCGGCAGCGGCGAACATTTGCGGGTACTTCAGCCCCAGCTTTATCGCGCCGTAGCCACCCATGGAAAGTCCGGCAATGGCGCGCCCCTGCCGTGACGCGACGGAGCGATAGTGGTGGTCAACGTAGGGAATCAAATCCAGAATCAGGAAGTCTTCCCAAGCAAGCTGCGGGTCGGCGGCACTGTTCGTATAGAAGCCGTTGTCGCCTTCCGGCATCACGATGATTTCCTGGTAACCACGCGCGTACTCGACGACGTTCGTATAGCTGACCCAGGCGGGATAATGGTCCGTGTAACCGTGCAGGAGATAGAGGACAGGGTAGCGGCGCTCCGAGGTCGAGTAGTCGCGGGGCAGGATAAGGTTGAATCCCACCGTCATCCCGCCCAAATGCGCCGCACGGATCTCCACCGTCTCGTATTCGGTCCCCCACGCGGGAAATGTGCAGGCCAGCGCGAGCAGTCCATGCAGGGTGTGCGCCAATCTTCTTCTCATGTTTCCACCTGGGCGTGAGTGATTCCCGCGAGGCATTCTAGTCGTTCGCTGGGAAAGCCGCAACCGCGACCTGCCTGAATCCAGGCGCCGGGTATGCCGCGCCCGATTGACACCCCTCCGCCGCGCGTCGATAATGGATTTCCCGGCACGGAAACCAAGTCCACGAAAGGCGCCAACCAACGCATGGAAGCTTACTACGATTCCGACGCCAGCCTCGAAGTGCTGCATCACCAAACACTGGGAATCATTGGATACGGGAACCAGGGACGCGCGCAAGCGCTGAACCTCCGCGACTCTGGACTAGGGGTCATGATCGGAGGCCTTCGCGATGAGACGGCCGGCCAGGCCGAAAAAGACGGCTTCGCGGTCCGCTCCGTCCGAGAGGTCGCCGAGCGCGCCGACGTCCTGGCTCTGCTGATCCCCGATGAGGTCCAACGCCAAGTCTATGACGACGTCCTCAGCGCCCGCCTGCGCGCCGGGCAAACGTTGGATTTCGCGCATGGGTACAACATCCGCTTCGGACTGATCGCGCCGCCGCCGGACGTGGACGTCATCATGGTGGCGCCGCGCATGATTGGCACTATGGTGCGCGAGGCCTTCGTGGGCGGCCATGGCGCGCCCGCTTTCGTCGCCGTGGCGCAGGACGCCTCGGGTCACGCGCTCGATACGGCGCTGGCTTGGGCGCGGGGCATCGGGGCCACGCGCCCGGGAGTCTTCAAGACGACGTTTGCCCAGGAAACCGAACTCGATCTGTTCCAGGAGCAGGCGCTGTGGCCCCTCCTCTGCCGGAGCATGATGATGGCGTATGAGTTCCTGGCCGAACACGGTTTCCCGCCGGAGATGGTTGCCCTCGAGATGTACGGGTCGGAGGAAGCGGCGGAAATACTCCGGGAAATGGCGCGGGTGGGGTTCTTCCAACAGATGCGGTTGCACTCTCAGACCAGTCAGTATGGAACGCTTTCACGGGCGACCGCGGTTCCCTTTGCCAAGGAGATGCGGGCCTTCATGGAAAGTGCCCTGGCGGCCATCCGCGATGGCCGGTTCGACGCTGAGTGGCGGCAGGAGCAGGCCGCGGGCTATCCCGTTTTCAAGGAACTGCGGGCGCAGGCGGATGCGCATCCCCTGAATCGGGCAGAGGCAGAGATGCGCCGCCTGATGCGGCATCCGCCGGAGTGAATCCTCGCCTCGTGCAGCGATCACGCAGGGAGAGGGCGCCCGAGAGCGGGATTCACAGAGTTTGTGGCTTCGAGCCCCGAAGGGGTTGGAGAAGAACAGGCGAGGGGACCGTCTCGGCGGAGCTCCCGATAATAGGCAGGGGCGCATGTTCCGCCCCGCCCCCTCCCAGGGTTAGTTGCCATCCCCGATCGCGAGGAGTTGTTTGATGACGGAAGCCTATCGTAATTACGTTGCCGGCCAGTGGGTGGAAAGTAAGTCCGGTAAGACCTTCCCTAATATTAATCCCGCCAACATCGGGGAAACCATCGGGCACTTCCAGGCTTCTGGGGCGGAAGATGTGCAGGCGGCGTGCGAGGCGGCGGCCAAGGCGCAGCCCGCCTGGGCGGGAGCGCCCGCGCCGCGCCGCGGGGAATTCCTTTTCAAGGCCGCGGAACTCCTGGAAAGCCGCCTCCAGAAAGTCAGCGAGGAGATGACCCGCGAAGAAGGCAAAACACTGCCCGAGGCCAAAGGCGAAGTCAAGCGTGCCATCAACATTCTGCGTTACTTCGGCGGCGAGGGCGCACGGCAGTTCAGCTACCAGATTCCTTCGGAGCGGGAGAAGGTATTCTGTTACACCCTGCGCAAGCCCCTGGGTATCGTGGCGCTGATCACTCCCTGGAACTTCCCCAGTGCTATTCCCGCCTGGAAAATGGCCCCGGCGCTCGTGGCCGGGAACACGGTGGTGATTAAGCCTGCGTCGCTTGCGCCGCTGAGCGCTTATCGAATCGTGGAGGCGCTCCATGAGGCCGGAATTCCCGCCGGCGCCGTGAATTACGTGACCGGCTCAGGAGGGGCGGTCGGCAACGCTTTGGTCGAACACCCGGCCATTCGCGCCGTTTCCTTCACCGGTTCGTGTGAAGTCGGCAATGCGCTTTACGAAAAAGTCACGCGGCGGCGAGTGCGCGTGCAACTCGAAATGGGCGGCAAGAACCCGACCGTGGTCCTGAAAGATGCGGACCTGGATTACGCCGCTGATGTCCTGGTGAACGGCGCGTTCTTCTCCACCGGCCAGAAGTGCACCGCGTGCAGCCGCGCCATTATTGAGAAGTCGATTTATGAACCTCTGCTCGAAAAACTCATCGCTAAGACTCGCAAGCTGAAAGTCGGCAATGGGCTCGATCCCGGCATCGAGATTGGCCCGGCTGTCGATGCCGCCCAACTCGAGACCGACCTGAAATACATCGAAATCGCCGAGAACGAGGGCGCGCATTTGGTGGGCGGCGGCAAGAGGCTGACGGGCGGGGACTACGACCGGGGTTACTTCATTGAGCCGACGCTCTTCGCCGGCGTGACGGCGGAAATGCGCATCGCGCAGGAAGAAGTGTTCGGGCCGGTGCTGGGCTTGATGGTCGCCAATGACTTCGACGACGCCATGCGCCTGGCTAACGGCGTGCGCTTCGGCCTGTCGGCCGCGATCGTCTCGCGCGACCTCACGCGTGTTCACGAGTTTATCAACAGGATCGAAGCCGGGCTCATCACGGTGAACCTGCCGACGGCGGGCGTCGAGTACCAGCTTCCCTTCGGCGGCACCAAGGAATCCAGCTTCGGGATGCGCGAGCAAGGACCGGCCGCGCTCGATTTCTACACCGAGACGCGGACGGTGTATATGAAGTATTCCCAGTAGAGAGGTATAGGTTATCAGTTTTCAGTTGCCAGTGGCCTATGGACCTTCGCACGGCCAAGATGAAACTGTCCCCCGGGAGGCATAAGAGATGACCATGAAAAAGACCCAGCAGTTTCTTTCGAAGCTGAAGCTGCCCGCGGAAGACAACCATGCGTTGAAGCCCAGTTCCAAGCGCTTCAAGGACGGCGGGCAGTACCGCCTCGAGATTCCGAGCGTCGAAGGGCCGCGGGTTTTCCGCGAAGTGCTGGAGGCTGCCAAGGTTCACAAAGTGCCGATTCACCGCGTAAGCCAGGGAAGCGGCGTCATGCTGCTGACGCGGGATGAGATTCGCGAGATGGCTGAGATCGGGCACGAGGAAGGCATCGAGGTCTGCCTGTTCGTGGGGCCGCGCGCCACGTTTGAGACTGGTGCGCAGACGGCTTCTGCGGCCGGCAAAGTCATCGGCCTCCAGCACCGCGGCGCCGATCAATTGGTCTATGCCGTCGAGGACGTCCGGCGCGCCTGCGACCTCGGCATTCGCAGCATCCTCCCGGCCGACCTCGGCCTCATCTGGGTGCTGCACGAAATGAAGCAAAAAGGCGAGTTGCCGAAGAATCTGGTCATCAAAAGTTCCGTCACCCTGCCCGCAGCCAACCCCGCCACCGCGAAACTGTTTGAGCAGTGTGGCGTTTCGACGATGAATATTCCCACTGACTTGAGCCCGGCACAGATGGGCGCTATCCGCCAGGCCGTGGATATTCCCATCGACCTTTACATCGAAGTGCCCGACAACTTCGGTGGCTTCGTTCGCTACTACGAAATGCCCAAGATCATCCAGGTGGCCGCGCCGGTCTATTTCAAATTCGGGCTGCGCAACGCGCCGGACATCTATCCCTCCGGGCGCCACCTCGAGGACTTGGCCGTCAACATGGGCCGCGAGCGCGTGCGCCGCGCACGAATTGCTCTGGACCTGCTGGAGGAATACGCGCCGGATTTCAAGATGTCGCCACTCGGCTCGAAAGACCTGGGCATACCAGTAGTGTAAGGCCGCACTCCCGTCGTACCTTGGTCGTGGCAGACCTCCTGCGCTGGTGGCCCGCCACATTCCTTGCAAAGGCTCCTCGGCATCCCTCTCCTGCAAAGGGAGGGGACCGTCGCAACTCCCCTCCTGAATTGGGAGAGGGGCGCCCTAACCACCGGTCAAGAATTTGCATTCCCTTTTCCCGCTTTTGCGTATCTATCTAGTGAGCAGGCAAGATGCCGGAGACGGAATGGTAGCGTGACCACCGCGACATTGCAGCAAGGCGAGGAAGGGCTGGCCCGCTTTATTCGGGGTGACGCGACGGCCTTTGCCGACATCGTGCAGGAACATCAATCCATGGTGTTCAGCATTGCCTATCACTTTCTGCATGACCGGGGACGGGCGGAGGAGGTAGCGCAGGATGTTTTCCTGCGTCTTTATCGCCACCTGGCTTCGATCAAGTCGGGAAACCATCTGGTTTTCTGGCTTCGCAAGGTGACCTGCCGCCGCTCGATTGACGAGGTGAGGAAGTTGCCCAAGGCGCCGCCGGCCAGTCTGGAAGATGTCGCGGAACCTGCGGCGGAGTCCCCGGATCTCGACCCGTTGCTCTCCCGGGGACTGCGGCGCATGGTGGCGTCACTCTCGGAGGACGCGCGCGCTGTGGTCGTCCTCCGCTACCAGGAAGAATTGGACTTGGCGGACATCGCCGAAATTCTTGACATCCCGGTGAATACCGTGAAGAGCCGGCTGCAAAGGTCGCTCGAAATCCTGCGGGAGAAATTTCACCGCTGGGCGGGAGATGTTCAACGATGAACCCCTTTGAAGAGAAGCTTCGGAACGCGCTGCGCCGCGAGGCTGCCCCGGAGGGTTTCGCGGAAAAAGTCCTGGCTCGCACCCGGGGTCTTCCGCAACCTGGAGAGAAAGCCTGGCGGCAATTCGGCGCCTTTCTCGCCCTGCCGGTACTCCGCGGGGCTCTAGCGGCGGCCGCGGTCTGCCTCGTGATCGCCGCCGGCGTGGTTCATCACGAGCGGCAGGAACGCTGGCGCCGGGAAGGTGAAATGGCCAGGGTCCAGGTGCGGCAAGCTCTGCGTATCGCCAGCGTGAAACTCAATGTCGCTCGCAAGAAGGTTCGGGAAATCAATCGGGAGACTCCTCCGAGCCGCCTGAAATGCGCCGTTCACGAACGGCCGCAAGGAGTAATCACATGAACGCAACCCAAGGAAGAATCTACATCAAGCCCGCCTTGATATTGTTCGGGGCGATGCTGCTCGGGGCATTCAGCCCGCCGGCCTTCGGGCAGAATCCCAAATTGGACATCAAGAACCTGGAGCCGCTCGCGAAGAAAGCCTCCGAGGTTGTGGACGTCAACCTGGACGGGGCGCTGCTGAAGCTCGCCTCCAAGTTCATGACTTCCGAGGATGACCAAGAGGGACTGGGGATCATCAAGAACCTGAAGGGCATTTACGTAAAGAATTTCGAGTTCGATAAGCCCGGCGAGTACTCCCAGGCTGACGTGGAGGCGATTCGCGGCCAGTTGCAAACGCCCTCCTGGTCCCGTATCGTGTCGGCGCAAAGCAAGCACGAAGGGGAGACCACCGAGATTTACCTGATGACGGCAAGTGACGGGGGAACCGTCTTGGGAATGGCCATCATTAATGCCGAACCCAAGGAGCTCACCGTAGTAAACATCGTCGGGCCCATCGATATTGACAAGCTCAGCGCGCTGGAAGGCAAGATGGGAATTCCCCGCCTGGGCGAGAAAGTGAAGGAATCATCCAAGAAACCGGAAGACCACCATGAGAAACAGAAGTAAGTTACTGGCGTGCGCCATCCTTCTCTTCATGCTCCTGCAATTCCTTCCGGCCACAGCCGTCGCCGGGGACCCGGAGTTTCACGCGCTCGTAAACCGCATATCGGCCTACTACCAGAAACGCCCTATGCGAGGCATGGGTCTGCTCAGCTTCATCGCCAACCGTTTCACTCCCCCTGGGGTCGGCCACTTTCAGATGGTAATCTTCGACGACATCGCTTCGCCTCGGACGCCGCCAGGGGAGGAATTGGAATCATCTCTCGAGGGTCTGGTGGGACCTGGTTACCAGCCCTTCGTGCGGGTCCACGATAATCGCAGTGGGGATCTGAGTGTCATTTACGTCCGCGAATCCGGCAAGAAGAGCTTCGAGATGCTGATTGTCTCAATCGACTCCACGGACGCCGTGCTGATGAAGATGCGGCTCAATCCCGACGCCATGCGCGATTGGATGGATGAGCCGGTGGAGAAAGGCAAGGGTTCCGGCCATAGCGGCGGCAGCTCAGCGGGGAAGTGATCTTTGGGCTTTCAGAAGTTTCAAGCAATTCCCTCCAACACCGAATGGGCCCAGATGTAAAACGCCACGTGCGGGCTCCAGTACTCGCAAGTTCGCCAATCCAACGTGTATTGCAGGTCGAGCACGGGTTCGTCGTTCACGTTCCCTGCGATCCCGTTCATGATTCCGCCGGGAATCAGCCCCACATAGCGGGAGTGCGGGAAAGGATTGCGCATGCCTTCTCCCGTCATCATGCAGGAAGCGAAAGGATTCGCTCCCACAACCCACTCCAATTGGCGGTAAGCGAGCGCCACGTACTTCTTCCCCGCGTCGCCGCGAATCCTGGCCAGCAACCCGAGCACCAGCGCATTCGCAGCGTAGTGGCAGTTGGCGCCCTGCCACCAGAACTGCTTCCGAGCGGGATGGAAATATCGGTAAGTGAGATTTCCCGCCAGCGGCCGGTATTTCTCCGGCGTGGGCGAGCCGAGGAACAGGCCCAGCGGAATGATCCGGTAGGAATTCCGGCTCGCCATAGGCAGCAGGTATTCATCCGCGTGCAGCCGCACCGCGTCCAGACACTTCGGCCGATCTTCGCCGTCCAGGAATGTGTCGTACAACTTCAGGAGCGCGAGCGGTGGGACGGCCGAATCGGGGATTTCCAGGTACGGTTCGTTGCCTTGCATCCAGAAGCCGCGCACCTCCTTCTGGCCGGCAAGGTACTCCGTGTTCTGCCGCTTCAGCAGGTCGCGGCCCAGCAGCGACGCATGCTGCCTGTATTCGCTGTCGCCTGTGGCCAGGAACAACTCGCAGGCCGCCATGGCCCACCAAGCAACTGCCTGCGTCGAAGTCGGGGGCTCGTCAAAAGCGTGCCAGGCGCGGATAGCCGCCTCGAGGCACTGCCGGGCGTAGGCGGGATCGGTAGCCGCGTAGCACTGCCCGGCCAGCGCCTGGAGCGTGGTGAAGACCGCCGCGGTCTGGGAGTGCTTGTGTGTGTTCAGGTAGCGGTCGTCGGGCGTGCCGATGATGTTGTCGGTCCAGTGATTGTCGCTGTTGTCGCCGTTCACGCCACCGCCCACGTCCGCCCAAATCTTGCCGTCCGCGTCCTGCATCTTCAGGAAGTAGCGATTGCCAAAGCGAACTTCCTCGAGGAGCTGCTCGCGCGTCGGGTCACCGGGCCGTGGCAGGGGATTGTTCTTGAAAAGGTTGAGAAGAGCGATCCCGTTCAGCATGGTCACGTCCATCCACTTGCGCAGGTCACCCGCGTCGTGCCAGCCGCCGACGGTGTCCACGTGTTCACCGTTGTCACGCCGCCGCGCGTCATCCAAGTGGCAGGCGGGATGCACCAGCGGCACCTCCACGCCACAGCGCTGGTAGCGGTAGTAACCGACGGCCTTCGGAAGGGTGCGGCGCCAAACCTCATCGTGAATGGCAAATTGCACGGAGTGCTCGTTCCCGACGGTGATCTGGTAAAGCCCGGGCCGATCGAGGTCCGTGAAATCCGCCGTGAGGCAAGGACCAAAGTCCGACGCTTCTTCCTTAAGCGGTTTCGTGAACCTGAATTCCTCCTCCACGACGTCCTGAAGGTGGTACTCCTTCGGTAGAGGTGAGGCGAGGGCTCGCACCACCAGCGTCTTGCTGCCCACCCGCGGACGAAATCCCAGGTGATTGGAATTGATGGTGGGCCAATTTGGGGCGGTCATCTTCTCGACGGCCTCCCCGACCGGAGGAGGCCCTTCCTGCGCCTTGAGTAAGGCGGGGACGATCGGCAAAGTGGCGACCGTGCTCATAAACTGACGCCGTTTCATGGGAAGACTCCTTTCGGACGACCGGGGCGAGGCTGCAGGCTGAAGTGCCCGCGATCCCTTGCGTGACGCGTCTTTCGCACCCGTCGAAGGCGCGTGCCGCAGCCGGCGCTCAAGATTTCTTCGGCAGGTAGAAGTAAACGTAGATGCCGCCTATGAGGGTGAGAAGCGCTCCCCACCACAGGGCCGGATGCAAGCTCGCAAGGACGGTGGGCGGCGGGCTGGAAAACTCATAGATCCCTGTTGCCAAAATGATTAACCCGCTAAACAACAGGATGACGCCTACGAAGAACCAGACCGGAATCATGTGATGATCTTCAGACATGAATTCAGACCTCGGCTTTCCAGCTCTCAGAAATCCGCTGTCAACTATCAGTTTTCCCACCTACCAGAAGATCCATTGCAACACCAAGAAGAGGGCTAGCGACACACCCGCCCAGAAAATCGGGCGCTTCCAGAGCGGCAAGTGCCCTTCGCTGGGCAGTTCGGTGCAACCATAAACCAGGCCGGCCAACTCCTCCACGGGTTTTGGTTTGGTGAAGGCCGTAACGACCACGGTGACGATGACGCAAATCAGCCAGGACCACAAGGCGCGATACATGTTTTCGGCCATGTCCTTCGCTTGGCTGGAAAGCGCGATGTAGGCGAGCATGCTGTGGTCGAACTTCACCAGCAAAAACATGGCGATGGAAGAAGCGCTGCCCGAGAGCAGCCCCCAGAAGCCCGCCGCGGGCGTCACCCGCTTCCACAACATGCCGAGTAGTACCGTGCCGAACAGCGGCGCAATGAAGATGCTGAACAGCGCCTGCACATAGTCCATGATGCTGCCGAATTGCATGACCACGTAAGCGGTGCCGATCGAAATCATCACACCGAGAATAGTGCACCAGCGTCCCATCTTCAGGTAGTGGCCGTCCGCAGCCCCCTTGCGGACGAACGGCCGATACAGGTCATAGGTCCAGACGGTCGCAAAAGCGCTCACGTTCCCCGCCATACCCGACATAAACCCGGCGATGAGCGCCGTGATGCCGAGTCCGAGCAGGCCGGGGCCACAATAGCGTGCCAGCATAAGCGGCAGGACCTCGTTGTAGCTGTGCTGGCCCGTGACGGCGGCGACCTTTTCCGGCACCAGCGTGTAGTTCAGCAGGCCGAGCCCCAGCAAGCCGGGCAGGATCACGATGAAAGGCACCGCCATCTTGAAAAAGGAACCGATGATGGGCGCCATCTTGGCCGCGCGGATGTCCTTGGCGGCGAAGACGCGCTGCACGACGAGAAAATCTGTGGTCCAGTAACCGAAAGAAATCACCCAGCCCAGACCCATGACGATGCCGGTCCAGTGGATCCCCATGGGGTTGTCCGCGAAGTGGCCCATGGTGCGCCACAAGTGCGTGTAATCCCCTTGCGGGAGATTCTGGTGAATGCGCTGGACCAGCCCGGACCAGCCTCCGGCTTCCACCAGGCCCAGAATGGGAATCAGCAAGGCGCCCAGCCAGATCAGGAAGAATTGCAGCACCTCATTGAAGATCGCCGAAAAGAGCCCGCCCAGGGCGACGTAAATCGCCACCGTAATCGACGAGACCCAGATGCTGAAATGGATGTTCCAGCCGAGAACAACCTTCATCACCAGGGCCATTGCATACATATTAATGCCCGACATTAAAACAGTCATGAAGGCAAACGAAATCGCACTGAGGGCGCGCGTGGACTCGCCGTAGCGGAGCTGCAGGTACCCCGGGACGGAGTGGGTTTTGGAAATGTAATAGAACGGCATCATGACGATGCCCAGAAAGAGCATGGCGGGAATCGCCCCCACCCAGTACCAGTGTGTCGCCAGGATGCCGTACTGATACGCGGACGCGGCCCAGCCCATCAGTTCCAGCGCTCCGAGGTTCGCGGACAGGAAACTGAGCCCTGCCACCCAGGCTGTCATCTCACGACCCGCGAGGAAAAAGTCCTCACCGCTCCGGGTGTAGCGCTTGAGGTAGATGCCGATGCCGAGCACCATGGCAAAGTAGAAGCCCACGATGAGAAGGTCCGGCCAGCGCAGGGCAATGAGACGCTGCCCGGCCGGGCCGGTACCCGGGGTGGCAAACCAGAGCATGGCCACGGGAATTGAGAGGGATAAGTTCATGACATTTCCTCAAAAGGGCAGCATCGATACGGGCGGCATAACCTCCACGTCGCCCCCTCCGCGCTAACGCTTTTTCCCCGGCTGGCCATACCAAGTGTGGTAGCGGTCCCACCACTTCTTCACTTCCTCAGGAGGCAAAGGCGTGGGTTTGCCGAGGAGCAGGGCCAGATGGACCGTCTTCGAGACGTCTTCAAGCATCACCGCGGCTTTCAGCGCCGCACGCGGTGTGGGCCCCCAGGCGAAGACGCCGTGCTGGCCCATCAGAATCGCCGGCGCCCGGTTCCTGTACTTCACGATCGCCTGGCCGATGTGGTCGGCCTGATTATCGACGTACGGCGCGCAAGGAATCACTTCGCCGAACTCATCGGCGATGGCCGTCAAATAAGCCGGAATCGGCATGCCCAGCAAGGCGAGGCTCGTGGCGTAATTGGAATGGGTGTGGATAACCCCGCCCACTTCCGGGCAGTGTTTGTAAATGTAGAGATGGTCGGGCAGATCCACGGAGGGGTTCCACCGGCCTTTGAGCTTTCGGCCCGCGAGATCCGTCACCACCATGTCCGCGGGGCGCATGCGATCGTAGTCCATGCCACTCGGTTTGATGATCACTACGCCGCGCTTGCGGTCGATGCCGCTGGCGTTGCCGCTGTGCATGGTGACCAGGCCGCCGCGCCAGATGCCAAGGTTGGCTTCGTACACTTCGCGCCGGAGTCGTTCGAGTGAAGGCATAAACAGAAGCTCTCAGCTTTCAGCTCTCAGCTATCAGCGGACGGCTATGACCTGCAGCCGCGGTTGTAGCTGACCGCTGACCGCTTATTTCGCCGCCATTTCCCGCTTGAGCGACTTCAACCGCTTCATCACGTCGTTCCCGCCGCGTCCGAAGTAGTCATGCAGCGTGTGGTATTCCGCAAAAAGCTGATCGTAGAGGGCGTGGTTCTGCGCACGGGGCTTGAAGGTCAGCTTTTGCACACGCGCCATTTTCTGAGCGGCCTCCAGGATCGAATCGTACCCACCCGCGGCGCGCCCCGCCGCGACCGCGCCGTGCATTGCCGCTCCCAGCGCCGAGCAGGTCTGGAGCGGATCAGCCAGCTTGATCTCGCGCCCGGTGACGTCCGCGTAGATCTGCATCAACAGGCGGTTCTTCTCCGGCAAGCCCCCGCACGCCACGAGTTCGTTGACGGCAATGCCTTTGGACTCAAAAGCCTCGATGATGGTGCGGGTGCCGAAAGCTGTGGCTTCAATCAGGGCGCGGTATATTTCTTCCGCGCGCGTAGCCAGGGTCATGCCCAGGAGCACGCCGGTCAGGTCCACATCCACCAGGATGGAGCGGTTGCCGTTCCACCAGTCGAGGGCCAGGAGGCCTGACTCGCCCGGCTGGAGCGCAGCAGCGCCCTTTTCGAGCGCCACCTGGAACGGCACTTTCCCTTGGCGCGCGTCACGATGAATGTAGTCCGGCACGCCGTGTTCGAAAAACCAGGCGAAGATGTCGCCGACCGCAGATTGTCCCGCTTCGTACCCCCACAGGCCCGGGACGATCCCGTCCTCGACGGTGCCGCACATGCCTTCGACCATCTGCCGTTCCCGGCCGAGCAGCATGTGGCAGATGGACGTGCCCATGATCATCACCAACGAACCGGGCTGGGTCACCGTGCAAGCCGGCACCGCCACGTGGGCATCCACGTTGCCGATCGCGACCGGTGTGCCCTCCCGGAGCCCGGTTTTCTTCGCCCACCGGGCGGTCAGTCCGCCGGCCTTCGCTCCGAGCGGATGGAACGTTTCGCCCACCTTGTCCGCGATGACGTTTTCCAGGCGCGGGTGGAGGGCGCGGAAGAAATCGCGCGAGGGGAATCCCTGACCCTTCACCCACATCCCTTTGTAACCGGCCGTGCAGGTGTTACGCTTTTCTTCTCCGGTCATTTGCCACACGATCCAGTCCGCGGCCTCGATGAAGCGGTCCGTGGCGTCGTAAACATCGGGAGCTTCGTCCACCACCTGCAGGAGTTTGGAGAAGAACCATTCGGAGGAATACTTTCCGCCGTAAATGCGGATGAAGTCCTCTTTGCGCTCGCGGCCGATTTGGTTGATGCGGTTCGCTTCCGACTGCGCGGCGTGGTGTTTCCACAACTTGACGTACGCGTGCGGATGCTTGCGGTATTTGGGCAAGGCGCAGAGCGGCGTGCCGTCGGCCTGGGTGGGCAGGGGGCTCGAGGCGGTGAAGTCCGTGCCGATGCCGACCACGTCCTCGGCTTTCACCTTCGCTTCCTTCAGAGCTTTGGGCACACCTCTCTCGATCACCTGCAGGTAGTCGAGGGGATTCTGGAGCGCCCAGTCCGGTTCCAGCTTGGGGCCGCCGGGCAAGCGCTCGTCGATGACGCCGTGGGGGTAGGGAACCACCGCCGAGGCCACCAGCTTGCCATCCCGCGCCCGAATCACCACGACACGGCCGGACTCAGTTCCGTAGTCAATTCCCAGCGCGAATTTATCCTTGGGCATAAGGACCTCGCTTTCAGGTTTCCCGCCTCCGCAGAACCGCAGGACGTATGATCAGCCGGGTTCGGGCAGAGGTGGCCAGGGCAATCCCAACGGCAGGCCGAACATCATCTCCGAGAGCGTGACGGAGCGCAAGGGGGAAAAACCTCGGGCCCCCTCGCAGGCCTTTCCCGGGGCCATTCTCCGCCTGACGCCCTGCTCCCAGTTCGCCTCGAAACTGCGGGTAGTCGTCGCTACCGCGGGCGCAAATGTGCCCTGCGAATATCGCCCGCTGCCCCCGCGCCGCTGTGCTAGAATCCACCCTGCATTTTTGGAATTCTTTGAGGAGGGATTATGTCCAAGCATGAGATTTCCCGCCGGGAATTTATGGGGCGCACCGTGGCAGGGGCGGCAGCCGCGGGCCTGGGCTTCGGGGCTCCGGCGATCGGGCGCGCCGTGTCGCCCAACGAAAAGGTCACCGTGGCGGTCATCGGCGCCGGCATTCGCGGCCTCGAGTTGATGCAGGCGATTCTCAGTGTCGGGGGCAACGTGGCCGCCGTGTGCGACCTCTACGATGGCCACTTCCGCCGCGCGCAGGAGATTCAAGCCAATACTCCCACCACGCGCGAGTATCGTGACATCCTGGAGCGCAAGGATATCGACGCCGTGTTCATCGCCACCTCCGACCACTGGCACGCGCCCATCGCCATGGACGCCATGCGTGCCGGCAAGGACGTCTATTGCGAGAAACCCATGACCCACACCATTCCGCAAGCGGTGCAGATGGCAGACGTCTCGAAGGAAACCAAGCGCCTGGTGCAAGTGGGCAGCCAGAGCCTCAGCATGACTTCCACGCAAAAGGCGAAGGAACTGGTCCAGAGCGGCCAGATTGGCAACGTGTACATGGTTCAGGCTTCGATCTTCCGGCCTAGCGCCATCGGCGCATGGCGCTATCCCGTGCCGCCGGATGCCTCGCCGCAAACGGTCGATTGGGAGCGCTATCTCGGCTCCGCCACGCCACGTCCCTTCGATGCGCAACGCTTCTTCCAGTTCCGCAACTGGTATGAGTATGGAACGGGTATCGCCGGCGATGAGTACGTCCACCTGCTCTCGCGTGTCCACTACGTGTTGAACGTGCAGTTCCCGCAAAACGCCATCGCGACGGGCGGCATTTACAAATGGACCGGCGACCGCGATGTCCCCGACATCCACAACACCATTTACGAATATGGCAAGTTCCAGGCCCTGGTGCTGGCCAACCTTGCCTCCAACTGGGACTCAGGTGAGATTGTGCGCTTCTACGGCGACCAGGGAACGGTTGAGCTCACCGAATGGTCGGCCAACCTCGTGCCTTACAATCCCGTGGAGGACTACGGGTACCCCCTGGAGAGCTGGCCGAAAGACACCAAGGACAAATTCATCGCCGAGCACAAGAACGACCCGCTCGCCGATGTCGGCACTGCGCACGAGCAACCCCAAAGAAAGAAGGAGAGCTTCCCGCAGAAGGAAGAAGGCACGGAGGATCACATCCGCCACTTCTTCTCCTGCGTCAAGTCACGCCAGCAACCCGTCGAGAACGTCGATTTCGGCATGGGCACAGCCGTGGCCTGCCACATGGCCAACATTTCCTACCTCAAGAAGAAACGGGTGATTTGGGACGCGTC
Source organism: uncultured Acidobacteriota bacterium (assembly GCA_963722555.1). GTDB lineage: Bacteria > Acidobacteriota > Terriglobia > UBA7540 > UBA7540 > Bog-366. The sequence goes on along the minus strand of CAVRNQ010000007.1, from coordinate 455,092 downwards.
GGATCGCAAAGCGAAGCTGGAAGCCTGACAAGCTGGAGCGGCGCAAGGAAGTCCGCAGGGGCGCATGGCCATGCGCCCCTGCAATCTCCTCAAGGTCGCTCCCCCGAAAACGGCAATCCCATCATGCGGGTTTTTGGGGAGCAAGGGATTGCATGTTGATTCCCGCCTGAAGAACCCCAACTCCGCGCGCCAGACTGAGCCCCTTACCAACAAGTTCGCGCCACCCGGCGCGGGACAGGTTGCGGAGTTCGCGGGCGGCCGTAGGGTTGTTGATATGAGTGGTATTTATCAATGTAGAAAGTATAACAAAACAGTAAGTCACAACTCCCCCCTTTTTTTTGCAAAACGAAGCTGTCAAGCTATTGAACACAAAAGGAAATCATCGAAAGAGAGGTCGAGAATTGACCCTTTTTCCGACCATTTTTCACCCCTTTTTGCCGCTTTCGGGGTGAAAATAATGCCCAAAGGCTGCCCTTTTGGGATTCCTCACCAGCGCTATCACCAGGTGGCCGCAAGGGCGGGGTGTAGCCCCGGCGAGGAGGCGCCTTCCAGCCCTCCACGCGTCTCGCGCCCCGTGTGTGACCCTTCGATGGTCAGCGGTATGCGGGGCCTGCTTTCCGGGCGTTGCCCCCGGCTATTGTATCGATCCCCTGCGGGGATCAAGGAGGACAGGACCGGAGAGTTGGGGCAGGCGTCTGAAATACGCCAAGGGCAGGCGATCCTTTGAGGCTGATTTGTTCGCATGAAATGAGTCATTCATCGAGTTTCTGGAGACTGCCAAGCTCTCCCTTGGTTCGAAGCCCCGGTTCGGCGCATAATAAGAAGCTCCCTCGCCGGGGACTTCCATGCCTGCGAACCTCACTCCCGATTACCTCCAGGCCGAGCAACGCTTCAAGAGTGCCAAGACCAACGAGGACAAGGTCAAGGCGCTGGAAGAAATGCTGGCCACGATTCCCCGGCACAAGGGCACGGAGAAGATGCAGGCCGACCTCAAGCGGCGGCTCTCCAAGCTGCGCGCCGAGCAGGCCCGGCGGCCCGCCAGCCGCGCCGGCATTATGCACCGTGTCGAGAGGGAAGGCGCCGGGCAGGTGGCCCTGGTGGGTCCCCCGAACAGCGGCAAGTCGCTGCTGGTGCGCCGGTTCACGCACGCCATGCCGGAAGTCGCCGACTACCCTTTCACCACGCGGGCGCCGCTGCCGGGCATGATGCCCTTTGAAGATGTGCAAGTTCAACTGGTGGACTTGCCGCCGGTGCATCCGGATTTCCCTGAGTCGTGGCTTTATCAGATCATTCGGAACGCCGACGCCGCCCTGCTGGTCGTTGACCTGAGCGATCCGGACCTGCTGGAAGATCTTGAGACCACGCTGGGTCAAGTCGCCAACGCCAAAGTGCAGCTCAGCCGGGAGGATCCGCCCAACGCCCCCGGCTGGCTGCGGAAGCGGACTCTACTGGTCGCGAACAAGATTGACGCCCCCGGCGCCCAGGAGGACCTGGAGATTCTGCGTGAACTCTACGGGGCGCGGTTCCCCCTGGCGCGAGTCTCCGCCGAAACGGGTGAGGGCCTGGAGCCGCTGCGCCAAGCGGTGTTCGAAATGCTCGAGCTCATCCGCGTTTACACCAAGGCTCCCGGGAAGAAACTGGAGCGAACGGCGCCCTATGTGCTCAAGCGGGGTTCGCGCCTGATCGACCTCGCCGCGCATGTCCACCAGGATTTCCTGACGCAGCTTAAATACGCTCGCGTGTGGGGACACGGAAAATTCGAGGGCCAGATGGTGAATCGCGACCACTTGCTCGAAGATAAAGACGTGGTGGAATTGCACCGCTGAGGCTGCGAACCCATCTGCAAGGCGCTGGAAGCCTCTGAGAAATCACCTGCCAGCGTTTTTTCCCAGTGTGACTCCAAGATTCCTGATACCATGAATGCCCATCTTGGCAATTCCCAGACACACGCCTCGCAATCCGGGGGCATAAGGCCATCCGAAAAGGAGAACTGATGCAACGAATCTTGGAGTTCTTGAGCTTTGCCGTGGCGCCCTTACTGGCCCTCGCTATACCCGCCGGAGCCCAGTCGGGCGGCGCGCCGGTTAAGATCGAGTATTACTACAAATTGGTGCCGGGCGGCGGCTCCGAATGGCTGGCGCTTTACAAGAAGAACCACAACCCCATTCTGAAGCAACTCATGAAGGATGGATTACTCAAGAGCGAGAACCTCTACGAGCGGCGTTTCCATGCTGAGACCCCGGCCTGGGACTACAAAGTGGTGATGGTGTGGCGCGACTGGGCGGCCCTGGAAGAAGCGCAGCAACGCGAACCGCAGATTATCCGCGAGCTTTACCCTGACAAGGAAGACCACGACCGGCAGGAGAAGCGGCGCTGGGAGCTGACCGTCGCCCATTGGGACGACGTACTGAAGGACGTGCCGCTCGAGTAGCGCGCAACTGCCCATCGAACGTTTCGCGGCGAACCGTGAGAAGGCTCTGAGTTTACGGGGCGGGCCCCCCCGGAATCGGCCCAGGTCACCGGGCCGGGGCTGGTCATCGCGAGCGGCGCCTCCGGCTGCAGCCTGGGGGCCTGCGCTCCGGGTCGTGGCGCCAAGCCTACATCACACCCTTGTCTTTCAGGAACGGTACACACTTCGCGTCCAAACTCTGGATGTGCTCCCCGAGCCAATCCTTGAGGAAGCCCAGCGCGGTATCTGTCAGCCCAAGCTGATTGCTCATGAGCTTCTGATGGAATTCCAGCACGGCGTACGTCAGGCGCTCGTTTTCAATGTGAAGGGCAGGGAATTCCGGGTATCCGCAGCTTTCGAGGACTTTCTCCTCCGCAGTAAAATGGGCCTGGGCGTATAGGATGAGTTCCTCCAGGGCTTTCCCCACCACCTGCTTTCCCTTGCCGGCGACCATGGCTTGGTGTAACCGGTTAATGATATCCACCAACTGCTCGTGCTGGATGTCCACAAAGCCGATGCCAACTTGATATTCTTCACTCCAGGGAAAGAGGACATTTGGTGTGGTGCCCATAGCGAATCCCATGCCTCCGTTAGATGCTTACCCGACGCGTTCTTCAGGTTTCATCGGCAAGCTGGTTGGGGACTTTCCTCGGGCAAGAGTGCCCTTTGTGCTCATGAACCATTAGTTGTCGGCCCAGAAACCGAGTCCCGTGCGGGGCGCGCGCCGAAACACCTCGCCTCAGCCGCCTAGGCTTGGTGATGTCGAGGCGGGCTAAAACACGCCCTTGGCGTTCAGGAACGGCGCGTATTTCTTGTCGGAGCCCAGAATGTGCTTGCTGAGCCAATCCTTTAAGAAGTCCATCACCTCGACGGTCAGCCCGATTTCATTCGCCAGGAACTTGCGCCGGTATTCCAAGACCCTACTGGTCAACTGGTCGTGCTCCGCTTTGTGCGCAGGAAAGTCAGTGTACCCGTGCGCCTGCATGAGCTTCTTCTCCGTCGCGAAATGGACCTGAGTATACTTGATGAGATTTGAAAGGACTTGGCCGAGCTTATCTTTGCCATGCCCCCCCACCATGGCTTGATGTAATTCGTTAAGAATGTTCACCAAGTTCTTGTGCTGCGTGTCAACGATACCAATCTTGACGCTGTAGATTTCGCTCCAGGGAAAAAGCAGCGGGGGCGTTAAGGCCATTGTCGTCTCCTACGGACCATCTCGTGCAGGCCTGCAAAGGCCCTCACCTTCTCTATCGGCCAGAAAACGAGGAATCTTGAGCCCGCGAAGGCTCCCTTCTTTGGTGCGACGTGCGCTCGGGCGGATATGATCCATGCCTCGCCGTTTACCGCAGAGCCTGCTTGCCGCTGGGGGACTCCAAAGGGTGTGGGGGGACAGTTGATAATGTCCAGGCTGTGCCTGTGCTGCGGGGCCTGCGGGAAAAGTTCGGTCTTGTCGGCACCCGATCGAGGAAGAAACCGTTCGTCGCGAGGCCCGGCGATGCGGCGTCCGCAGTCCAGACTTAGGCGCGGCACCGAAACTCCTCGCGGCAATGTCTTTATGGAATTCAGGCTGGGGGACTTAAGGTTTAGTGGTCGCGCCCCCCTGCCCGTCGGTGGTTGCTCAGAATAGAGTACCCGCACGCCGGCAGTCCCAAAAATGATGGTATGTGCACGAGCTGGGTCCGCTATTTCTTCCGCGGTGGCTGGGAAGGTCGCATCTCGATGCGACTAGCCAGGGCAGTGAGAGGGAACTTATAGAGATCGATTACCGCTTTGGCGATGTCCTCGCCGGTCAGCTTCCAGGCTTGGCGCGACGTGGCTCCGGGCGCCGCAGAGAAATCCGTATCGACGCTGCCCGGCATAAGGTAGCTGACGCGGATGGAGTCGTAGCGGACATCCTGCATCATCGCCTCGCTGAAACCGTTCAGGCCGAACTTGGAGGCGTTGTAGGCAGAACCGCTGGGCATGGGATTAACGCCGGCCAGACTCGAGATGTTGAAGATATATCCGCCGCCGCGCTGGCGCATGAGGGGAATGGCCTCGCGGCAGCAATAGAAGACCCCGGAAAGATTGGTTGCGATCGTCGAGTCCCACTCTTCCACCGTGAGCTGGTCAACGGGCTTAAAGAAACCGACTCCCGCGTTGTTGACCAGGATATCGAGGCCGCCGAACCGATCGGCCGCCCCGTGCACCAGCTTGCGGCAGTCTTCGTAGCGGCGGACGTCCGCGAGCGTGCCGTCCACACGGTCTGGCGCTGCGGCGCGAAGCTTTTCCAAGGCCGGCTTCAGGTAGTTCTGATCGCGCCCGCAGATGAAGACCTTCGCCCCTTCGGCCAGCAACGCCTCCGTGATGCTGTAGCCGATTCCCCGTGTTCCACCGGTGACGACGGCGACCTTGTCCTTCAGTTCGGTTGTCATGAATAGCCCCCCGTCAATTGGATGAGTTATGAGATTAATCCGATTCGGGTGCGAACCGCAACCCCCGCTTGTCCCAGCCGCGGCGGCAGGCGGGAGATTTCAGGGCTTGGGTTCGGAGCAGGCCGCGGCACGGAGGGCCGGAGCGTTCTCGCGCCAGGCCTGCCAGGCCCGGGAGCGCGCCTGGCTCCAGGAGCGCCAGTCGGGATTTTCAGGAGGTAACCAGCGTTTGAGTAGACGTGTCGCCACGGTGCAGCGGTCCTGGGGGTTCAAGAGCGGCAAACCCGCGACGAGTTCCGGAACCGCATCAGCGCTCAAGCTCGCAGCGTAGCGGGCGTCGAAACTGCGGCCTGCCTGGGCGCGCGCGAGGTTGGTCCTCGCGATCAGAGCGTCTGGATTGAGCACCTGCAGAATCGCGAGGAGCAGAAAACCCGCCACCATGGCGCCGAAGGCGAAGCGCTCGCGGCGTCCCCGCAAGACCGTGAGCGCGAACCAAACGAAAACCACGGCGAGCCAGCCCTGGAAGGCCGTCGGATAGAGGCGCTGCTCGCTCAGGCCATATTCCGCCTGGTACAGGCGCAGGCGCTGGAAGGCAGATGCCATGATGAGGAAGAGAAGGACGATCTGGACTCCCGCGAGCCCGCGAAACCGGCGCTGAGCTTGGGCGTCGTCGCGCGGAAGGAGCCAGTGGATGAGGAGCAGCAGGGGAAGCACCAGGGCGGCCACCGCGACGAGTTCGAAAAAGCCGCGCCGGGCATACTCCGCGTAAGTCAACCCCGTGGTGGCCTGAACCAGGGCCGAGCCGCCAAAGAAATATCGAATCTGCACAACCACGAAAGCCAGGAAAAGGAGGTCCAGCAAGCACAGCATGATTCCCATTTCAAGGGTACCCAGGGAAAGAGGCGCGAGGCGTTTTTCCAAGCTCCAATTGAGCTCCTTCCCAAACAGCAATCCGCGCAGGTACCCACCGACCGAGAAGGCGATGGCCGCGATGACCACCAAGTGGGTGAAGTCAACATGCAGGACGCGGTGGACGAGGTTCTGGAAGACCGCGTCCGCACCCATGAAGAGGGCGCCGAAAATCAGGAGAGGAAGAAGGGAAAAGGCCACCCCGCGCAACACCGCCGCGACGCGTCGGGATACGCCCCCGTGGAGCGACTTCTTCCATTCGGGATTCCCGAACAGCAGGGGAAACATCCCAAGCGCTGCATTGACCGCCGCGATAAGGCTGCCCAGGGCATATTCCACCAGACTGGACAGGCGCAGGTGGCCGCCCTGGGCCCGCAACATCAGCAGAGAGAAAGCTGTCAATAGTGCCAGTATGTTAAGCGCCCTTAAAGCCGGCGAGTCGTGCCACAGGAAAGCCAGGGAAAAAGCCGCGATCGGCACGAGCAGCCAGTGTCCGTCCCCCGCCAAAGCTTCGCTTCGAGAGCGTCCCAAGAAAATGATGACGGCCGTGACGACCCCTACCCAGAGCGCGAGATTTGCTCCCCACGGAAAGTTCCGGAGGAGCGCGTCACCAAGAATTCCGAGCGCGAGCGCCGCCGCAACGGCCGATACTTCCAACTTCGCCCGGTCATTCATCGGTCGAACTCCTTTGGCATCGGTTTCCACGGTCGCGCCCGCGTTGTGAACAGAAGTGAAGTTTCAAACCTGCGAGCAAGCGTCTGAAGCGATAACTTGCACGCCGGGCCCGGGCGGCCAGCCCCCGCCGCGACCACCCTCCGTTCCCCTTCTCAGCCGAGGAGGGGAGCGCGGAACTCCTAGGGATGCACCACCTCCGGAACACGCCCGAAGCGGCGATCGCGCGCCTGAAAATCTTGAACTGCCGCCTCGAGGTCCGCAGCGCCGAAATCCGGCCACAATACTGGGGTAAAAAGCAACTCGGCGTAAGCGATCTCCCAGAGCGGGCAATTGCTCAGGCGCTGCTCGCCGCCGGTGCGAATCAGCAGGTCGATATCGGGAACCGGCTCACCCGCGGGTTCTGCCTCGGCCAGCAGGTGAGCAAAGACTTCGGCGGAAGCGTCCCCACTTTGACGGAGTTGCTGTGCCGCTCGGACGATCGCCTCACGCCCGGAGTAATCAATGGCCAGGCGGACATGCAGTGGGCGCCCGGGCCGGCTCGCCGCCTCAACCTTCTCGATAGCTTCCCGCAAGCAGACCGGCAGGCGGTCGCGACGCCCCACCACGCTCAACCGGATGCCGCGCCGGAGAAAAGCGGGCGCATCCACGGTGAAGAAGGACTCGAAGATCCGCAGCAGTTCGGCCACCTCGCCGGCCGGGCGGCGCCAATTGTCGGAAGAAAAGGTGAAGAGGGTCAGAACGCGGATGCCGCATTGCGGCGCGGCTTCCACCACGCGGCGAACGGCGGCATGGCCCGCGCGGTGGCCTGCGGAGCGGGGAAGCCCGCGAGCGGTCGCCCAGCGTCCGCTGCCGTCCATGATGATCGCGACGTGCAGGTCAGAACGCTCGGGACTTAACCGGCGGTCTCCATTGCCATTGGACATGCGGTGTCTCCGTCCGAAACCCTCGGGCGCGCTGCCGCCTGGCCCGGCCTCGCGCACTTACGCAATGTACTTTGCAATGTAAAGCATAAGGCCAAAAAAATTTCCCGCCGGCTACCGCGCCCGCATCGAGTGAATCAGAACTTCCATTTGATCCAGGTAGCGCTCCAGCGCGTGCCGCCCCGCCGCGGTCAGACGGTACACGGTCTTCGGCACCCGGCCTTCAAAGTACTTCTCACAAGCCAGGTATTTTGCTTCCTCGAGTTTGCGCGCATGGACGCTCAGGTTGCCGTCCGTGGTCATGAGCAGTTTCTTCAGATCGTTGAAGCTGAGCGATTCATTAGCGGCCAGGGCGCTGACAATCCCCAAACGGATCCGCTCGTGGATCAGGCGATCGAGTTCCGCTGCGGCACTCCCGGGTGATTTCCGGTGTCCACTCTGCGCACCACGAGCCATTTGTCCAGCCCCCGCCGGGCCGCGCCCAGCGAGTGCGTTGAATCTAGCCACCGTACCTCCTGGCGATAATCGTTCCGAAGAGAATATGCAGTCCGCCGAACCCGGCGGCCATCAGCGCGTTGTCCCAACCCGCCGGGCAAAACAGGGCGGCAACCCCGGCCAGCATGAAGCACAGCCCCATCACGGGAACCACGCGGGCAGAGAAGGCTCCGGCCGAAGTCACCCCTGCGCCGTAAAGCAGCAGCCAGACGCCGGGCAGCAGGTGGGTGAGTCCCGCTCCGTAAAGCAGAAAAGAAAGGATGCCGGCGGCCAACAAGGGAGGAAACAAGCTGAGCACGAATTTGCGCCCGGGCTGCGTCAGCACCGGCGTGCCCGCGCGCCGCGCCTTCCAGTAGAGGGCCAGGGCTCCGAAGGCGAAGGCGCACATCGCCGCAACCAACCAGGTCGCGAGCCACGCTTTTCCGCTCCCGGGCCGAGGGGCGACGATCGCCGCCGCAAGGGCCGTTGCCCCCATCGCCACACCGCCCCATCCGGGGACAGCGGTAAAGGAGGCCGCGTTCTCCATCGTCTCGCGAATGAAGCGCAGGTCCTCAATGGCATGCGCGTGCAGCGGGGCGGAACGAGATCGGCGAGCGCGAACGGCGTTAACACAACGCATGCAGAATATATACAGGATCTCGAGAAGTCTGTCAAGTACTTTGTGAAACAAAGTGCCTGCCTCGCCCCGGCGCCCAAAACGCTAACCAGCGGGGATTTCTTGCCCCACCGAGGGGATTTGTTCCAGAGGCCGGAAGGGCGGGGCTTTGCAGGCGGCTGGAAAAGGGGACCTGTGATGGTGCACGCACCGCTGTCATGCTGAGCGCAGCGAAGCATCTCGCCTTGATTCGGCCCCTTCACCCAAAAACCCAGAGCCAGATCCTTCGCTGCGCTCAGCATGACAGCAGGTTGACGCTGGGCGGCGCTGCTCCTATCATAAGGCCCGTGGTACTTATGGCTTTTTGCACTTTTGGAGCAGCCCAGAGGGAGAATTGGGATGAAGGAGTTCGCACAGCTCGCCAAGCCGCAGATAGTTCCACCGCTTCACGCGGGATTTGCCCCCGCGGTCCTGGCCCATCACGCTTTTTGGGGGCTTGCACATAAGTCGGGGTGCGCCGTGCCTTTGGTGATCGGCCTGGAGCGCGGGGAACAATCGATTTCCGTTTACCGAACCGAGTGTTTCGATACGGGCGCGGCCGCGGCTGCCTTAAATCTCCCGTTTGCCGAGCGCGTGGTGAAAATGCTGCTCTGGCAAAAGGGTGGATGGCGGGTAATCGTCGGCGGGCCGCGGAGCGTCGGCGAGCACATCCGGAAGGTTTACGCGCGGGGAGGCCCGCGAATCTTCGACGCGGATTTCATGGCGGGCATCTACGAGCACCCCTTTACCGTGGAGATCACGGATGCCGACAAAGTCCCGCCGCCCAACGAAGGGACCGTGCGTCTGGGCGGACACCTGGAAGGTTGCCGCATCGGCTTTGATCTGGGGGCGAGCGACCGGAAAGTGGCCGCCGTGAAGGACGGCGAAGCGGTTTACACGGAAGAAGTGGTTTGGGATCCTCGCAATGCCACCGACCCCAGCTACCACTTCAACGAGATCGACGCCGCGCTGAAGTCGGCTGCCCGGCACTTACCGCGGGTTGATGCCGTGGGAGGCAGTGCCGCGGGCGTGTATATCAACAACCGGCCGCGTGTGGGCTCGCTCTACCGCGGAATTCCCCAGCCCCTGTTTGACACCAGGATTCGCAATCTCTTTTTGGATTTGAAACACGCCTGGGGCGGAATCCCGTTCGATGTGGTGAACGACGGCGAAGTGACGGCGCTGGCGGGCGCCCTGTCGCTCAACGACCACGCGGTGCTGGGCATGGCACTGGGCTCGAGCGAGGCGGGCGGCTACGTGACGCCCACCGGCGAGCTCACGACCTGGTTGAACGAACTTGCCTTCTGCCCGGTCGATTATGATCCCAACGCTCCCACTGATGAGTGGTCGGGCGATCAGGGAGTGGGCGCGAATTACTTCTCGCAGCAGGCCGTGTTCCGGCTGGCCCCCCAGGCGGGTATCACGCTCGACGCCAAGCTGGGTCCGGCGGAGAAGCTCAAGTCCGTCCAGGAACTGCTTCACCAGGGCGACGAACGCGCGCGGCTGATCTTTGAGACCATCGGCTGCTACGTGGGCTATGGCGTGGCGCATTACGCGGACTTCTACGAATTGCGGCACGTCCTCATCCTGGGCCGGGTCACCTCGGGAAAAGGCGGAAACATCATCCTGGGCCGCGCGCAGGAGGTGCTGCAAAAGGAGTTTCCAGAGCTGGCCGCGAGGCTCGCGCTGCATCTGCCCGATGAATCGAGCCGCCGCGTGGGTCAGGCCGTGGCGGCGGCCAGCCTGCCCATCATCAAATAGGAATGAGGAGATCAGAGCATGAACTTGTACAAGTCTTCTGCAGAGATATACGTACCGGACGGATCGGCAGTTGAAAAGGCCCTGGCGCGCACCACGCACCTGGCCATTGGCGCCCACCAGGACGACAACGAGATCATGGCTTATCACGGCATCCTGGAATGTTTCGGCCGGGACGATCGGCACTTTGCCGGGGTGACGGTGACGAACGGCGGGGGCAGCGCGCGCGACGGCATTTACGCACGCTACACGGACGAAGATATGCAGAAGGTGCGGCGCGTGGAGCAGAAAAAGGCGGCGTTTGTGGGCGATTACGCCGCGCACATTTTTCTGGACTACACGAGCGGAGAAGTCAAAGACGCCAAGAACGTTCAGGTGGTTGCGGACCTCAAGAAGGTTCTGGACGCGGCGCGCCCCCAGGTGATCTATACCCACAACCTTGCCGACAAGCACGACACCCACGTCTCCGTGGCCCTGCGCACGATCCGCGCCCTGCGCGAACTGCCCAAGGAGGTTCGCCCCCAACGTCTATACGGTTGCGAAGTTTGGCGGAACCTCGACTGGCTGAACGACGAAGACAAAGTGATCTTCAATGTGCAGGAGCGAGAGAACCTGGCCATGTCGCTCGTCGGCGTCTTTGATTCGCAGATCTGTGGTGGCAAGCGCTACGATCTCGCCACCTGGGGCCGGCGCCGGGCCAACGCCACCTACCTGGCCTCGCACTCCGTGGATGAAACCACCGCCGTCATCTTCGGCCTCGATCTCACGCCCCTGCTTGAGAATGAGAAGCTGAATCCCGGCGAGTACGTTCTGGGGTTCCTCGATCGCTTCAGGCAGGACGTCTCCACGCGCCTCGCCAAGCTGGGGTAGCGCAGCAGGGCGGCAGCGCTCCGCTGCACGGCCGGCATTCCGAAGCCGGCCTCATGCCCGCGCGGCGCGCAGGGCCTCTTCGCGCGCGGCGGCGAGGGTTTTGACCGGGTCGCCCGATGGATAGAATTCCATGGCCACGGTGCGGTGGTAATTCAACTGCGCGAGTTTCTTATAGATGTTGACGTAATTTATTTCCCCCGTCCCAGGCTCCCGCCGGCCGGGAACGTCCGCGATGTGAAAGAGCCCGACCTTGTCCACATTCTTTTCCAGAGGTGCGATCAGGTTCCCGCCCGAAATCTGCGCGTGGTAGAAATCGTAAAGGAATTTGACTTGCGGATGATTCACGTCCGCGATGATCTTGAAAGCCTCCGGAACCGACCACAGGTAGTAGTGCGGGTTCTCCTCGAGGTCGATGTTTTCGAGCAGCAGCGTCACGCCCTTGCCTTCCACAAGTTCCGCGGCCCGCTTCAGGCCTTCCACGCAACTCGCGTGCTGAGCTTCGGACGAGAGGCCAGGCAGCACGTCGCCCGACATGACAATCAATGCCGGGCACTCGATCTTCTCCATGATCTTCAGCTCATTGCGGACATCCGCGAGGAATGCTTCGCGGCCGTGCGGGTCGCCGACGCCGTGTTTCAGCCCCGCGGTGCAATCGAAAGTGATCCCCAACTCGCGCCGCTTGCCGTTCGCGACACGAAAGTCGTCTTCCGACCATTTCGCGTATTCACCCACCAGTTGGACGGCGCGGTAGCCGGCCTCTCGCACTTTTTCCAGACGCTGCTCGAAGGGCAGTTTCTCGAAAACCGTCCAGAGCATGACGGAGATCTTGAACGGCATTTCCCCTTTGTCGTCCAATGCTGGCGCCGCAGCTACAGCGGATTCGAGGGACAGCGCGGCCGTGCTCAGGGTCGCCCCTGCCAGGGTCTTTGAGAAATCCCGTCGATTCATGGTTGGCCTCCCGACTCGATCTCGTTCTTGGTGACCGCCTACACCACCCCTGCGCCAGGGAAGGTGGACCCGCACCTCCCCCCTCACCCGGGAATGGCACGCCGAGCATATGAGCCTGCCGCCCCTCGTGACAAGCGAATTCTCAAGAGCCGTATAACCGGCCGGAGATGGCCGCCCCAGCGGCAAAGCGAGTTACTGCCGGCCATTGAGGTGCCAGCAGAAATGGAGTACCTTCTTCGTTCACGCAAAGCCCGCATCCCAATCCTACGAGGGACCCATGAGTGAGGCAAACACCGAGAGGCCATCGTTAGCGGGGCAGGTCGCTGTGGTTACCGGGTCGACTCAGGGGGTCGGCGGCGGCATCGCGCGGAAGTTCGGCGAGCACGGTGCGCGCGTGTTGGTGCATGGACTGGAGAGCCAGCGGGCGGGCGGCGAAAAGATCGTGCAGGCGATTGAAGCTGCGGGAAGCCAGGCGTTGCTCGTGACCGGCGACTTGCAGGACGAAGGCCACTGCCGCAGCATCGTCGGGAAGGCCCTGGAGCGCTTCGGCCGGCTCGACATCCTGGTGAACAACGCCGCCGCCACGCACCGGGGCACGATTGAGAGCACTTCCACGGCGCTGTGGGACGAGATCTTCGCGGTCGACCTGCGCGCCCCTTTCATCCTGTGCCAGGAAGCCGTGCGTCACATGAAGGAGCGGCGGAGCGGTTGCATCATCAATATCGGGTCCGGGAACGGCTACTTCGGGTTGACGAAGCTGTTGGCCTATTCAACCGCGAAGGGCGGGTTGCTGATTTTCTCGAAGAATCTGGCGAACTACCTGACGCAGTACCGCATCCGGGTCAACCAGATTAACCCCGGCTGGGTGCTGACCGAAGGAGAACGCTACGTAATGGGTGTGGCCGAGGGCAAAGGTGAGAAGTGGCTCGAGGACGCGCTGAAGACGCGCCCCTTCGGCCGCATGCTGAGGCCCGAGGACATTGCCCACGGCGCCCTGTTTTTCGCCACCAGCGAGCTGATCTCCGGCGCCGTGCTCGATTATGAACAGGCCCCTATGGGCGCGCCCGTCGATCCCTCAACCCTCGCGGCCATGATACGCTGAACGTCCTGACTTTCCCTCGCTGCATCCGCCTCAGGTGCGGTACGACGCGTTGATCGTGATGTAGTCCCGCGTGAAGTCACAAGTCCACACGCGTGTGGAAGCTCTTCCCGCGTGCAGGTCCACGCGCAGCGTCAGTTCCTTCCGGTCAAACTCCTTCTTGGCGGCTGCCTCGTCGAAACCAGCGTCAACGCCCTTACGGCAAAGGCACAGGTCATTCACCAGAATGTCGACCTTGTTCGGATCGAAGCTCGCGCCGGAGTAGCCGGCGGCGCAGATGATGCGGCCCCAATTCGGATCGGCGCCGGCCAGGGCGGTTTTCACCAGCGGGGAGTTGGCGATCGACCGCGCCACGCGATCCGCGTCCAGCGGCGTGCGTGCCCCGCGGACCTCGACGGTGACCAGCCGGGTTGCCCCCTCGCCGTCGCGCGCAATCATGCGGGCGAGCGTCTGGCAGACAAGCGTAATTCCCTCCAGAAACCACGCCCGGCTGCTGTTGCCGGGAATCACTGGAACCTCCGCCCGGCCGCTGGCCAGGGCCACCACCGTATCGTTGGTGGAGGTGTCTCCGTCCACCGTGATGCGGTTAAAGGAGTCCTCCACCGCCGCCCGGAGCAGGTTCTGCAACATGCGCGGGCCTACAACTGCGTCGGTCGAGAGGAAAGAAAGCATCGTCGCCAGGCGCGGTTGAATCATGCCGGCGCCTTTGGCGATGCCGGCGATGTGCACGGACTTGCCTTTGACTTCCGACCGGATCACACAACTCTTGGGAACGGTGTCAGTCGTCAGGATGGCCCGGGCGGCCAGGGCGGCATTCTCCCGAGTGAGCAGGGATTTCAGCTTGGGGAGTTGTTTCAGGATCAGGTCCTCGCGGAGAGGAACGCCGATCACTCCCGTGGAAGCCACCAGGACCTGGGCAGGTTCGATTTCCAGCAACTCGGCGGCAACGCGCGCGGTTTCCTGCGCGGTGTGCAATCCTTCGCGCCCCGTGCAGGCGTTGGCGTTTCCGGAATTGACGACGATGGCGCGACAGCACCCCCGGCTTTCGACCAGATTCTGCCGCGAGACCAAAACCGGCGCCGCTGCCACCCGGTTGGTCGTGAATAACCCGGCCGCCGTGGTGGCGGGCGCCTCCGAGAAGATCAACGCCAAATCCAGCGCGTCACGCGTCTTTTTGATTCCGGCTGCGACCGCGGCGGCGCGAAATCCCAGCGGCGTGGCCAGGTTGCCTTCAACGGATTCCCACTTCGGCATGGTTCGGCTCGGTGACCTCCCTTGACGATCGATACACCGGCAATGCTCGCAGGCACTGCCGCGGGCCTGGAAACGAAAATCCTGGAGCGTTCCGGAACCGGTGACGAGGCGTCGTTCGGTTGGACCCACTGGCCGGACATCGGCAGCAATTAGGGCAAGCCTTTTCCGCCGCTAAGGCTTGGCAGTGACCGGCTCCACCGGGGTGAGTTCCATCACCCCCGGATTGACGGGTGGCGGAGATTCCGGCCCCGCTACCTTGATCGTGCGCAGGCTCTCATCACAGGCTTGCATGTAAAGATCCTCGTCGGCCCGGCCCGGCGTGCAGTCCGCTTCCACAATGCGGTCCGGCGAAATGATGCGCACCGTGAGCAGCATCGCCCGCTCCTTGTACTGCCAGATTAGGACCGCGTCGCGATTGTTGAGGCGGGTGCGCTCAAAGTGGTAGCGCGGAATATCCTCGGTCACGCCCAGGGTCTGCCACTTGGCCAGGATCTGGGGAGTGAACTCCGCGGTCTGATCGGGATTCGGCTGCGCGGTGAGGGTGATGGATGGTCCAATGCTCCAGAATCTGGGCGAGTAGATTCGTACGCCCCCGGCAAAAGATTCCACCTTCTCGTTGAAGCCCGCCGCCACCTGCATCTCAATCCCCAGACTGGCATTCTTGTAAGGCACGGGGAGCAACGTTGCGGCTTTCACGGCCTCCGTGTGGTGTGGGTACCACTTCACCAGGAAGTACTCGCCCCCGACGATTCCGCCCCCCACGATCAGAATCCCCAAACCGACGATTATTTGTGTAGGAAGTTTTCTCATCGCGGCAATCTTAACCCGTGTTCGGCGAAAGGCGCAACGTGGGTTTAATCTGCGGCCCGGAAGCTCTCGTTCATCGCACCTGGATGAGCGGGTGAGTCTTCTCGACCACTTCTCCCACCGGCTGCGCACCCACTCCGCCCGTGCGCAGCGCTTCCAAAAGTGCTGCGGCGTCCTTTTGAGCCACGGAAAACAGCAGCCCCCCGGAGGTCTGAGGGTCGAAGAGCAGGTTCCTGATCTCCTGCGAGACGCCGCCGGCGAACTCAACGCAACCGCTCAGAAACTCCATATTCCGGTTCAAACCGCCGGGAAGAAAGCCCTGCCGCGCGTATTCGATCGCGTCCGGAAGGCAATCAAACTGCGCAGAGTCCAGCAAGAAACTCACCTTGCTGCCTGCCGCCATTCCCCGCGCGTGGCCCAGCAGGCCGAACCCGGTGATGTCCGTGGCGGCGTGCACCTCGAACTGCAAGGCCACTTCGCTGCCGGCGCGATTCAGAGTGCACATGGATGCGACGGCCGCATCCACCGAAGCCTGGCTGGCGCGCTCGCTTTTTAGCGCCGTGCCGATCACCCCGGTGCCGAGGCGCTTGGTCAGGATCAGCCGGTCACCCGGCTGCGCGCCCACATTCTTCAGCACGCGCTGGGGATTGATGAGGCCGGTCACCGCATAGCCAAATTTGATTTCGTCGTCACCAATAGAGTGGCCGCCAATCACCGTGCAGCCTGCTTCCTGCATCTTCGCGAGGCCACCCTGGAGAATCTTCTCGAGAATCTCCACATCGGCGCCGGTGTTCGGAAACCCCACGATGCAGAGAGCAGAAATCGGCCGGCCTCCCATCGCGTAGACATCGCTCAGAGCGTTGGCCGCGGCGATCTGGCCGAAGGTGTAGGGGTCATCCACGATGGGCGTAAAGAAGTCCACGGTCTGAACCAGCGCCAGGCCGGGTGAAAGTTGATACACTCCGGCGTCGTCGGCGGTGTCGAAGCCTACCAGCACGTTAGGATCGAATTGTTTCGGCAACTTGGCGAGCACCGAGTCCAAAATCCTTGGACTCAACTTGGCCGCTCAACCCGCTGCCTTGACCATCCCGGTCAGCCGTGTGCGTTCGTCCATAAGGGGTTTGATTATATGCTCGCAACGCGCGATTCCAAAATCGCGTCCGAGGAAGGCGGCGCCCACAGGGCAGCTCTCCGCGCGCGGCGCTTCGGCGCCTTGACCCGCTTCCAGCCGCCTACTAGAATGCAGGCTGGCTGAGGCTGCCACACCGAGGAGGCCGTATGTTTGCTTTTCGTGGAGTTGACTATCTGGAGATTGATTCCCTTCTGACCGACGATGAGAGGCTGGTGCGCCAGATGGTGCGCGAGTTTGTCGAAAAGGAGATCATCCCCCATATCGAAGAGTGGAACCGCGAGGGCAAGTTCCCCCTGCACCTCGTTCCGCTGATGGCAGAGCTGGGCTTTTACGGCGCCAACCTGGAAGGTTACGGCTGCGCAGGCATGTCGAACGTGCAGTACGGGCTGATCATGCAGGAATTGGAGCGTGGCGACAGCGGCTTGCGCAGTTTCGTGAGCGTGCAAGGCGCGCTGGTGATGTACCCCATCAACGAGTACGGCTCCGAGGAGCAGAAAGAACGCTGGCTGCCCGCGTTGCAGCAGGGCAAAGCCATTGGGTGCTTCGGACTTACCGAGCCCGATTTCGGCTCCAATCCCAGCGGCATGCGCACCCGCGGAGTGAAAGACGGGGGTGACTATATCCTGAACGGCGAGAAAGCGTGGATTACCTCTGGAACCATTGCCGATGTGGCGCTGGTGTGGGCACGCACCAACGAAGGCATTCGCGGATTTCTGGTGGAGAAGGGCACCCTGGGCTATTCGGCAAAGGACATCAAGGGAAAGTGGTCGCTGCGCGCATCGGTCACTTCCACGCTCGCGTTGCAGGATGTGCGGGTGTCGGCCCACTCCATGCTTCCCAAGGCGCAGGGACTGAAAGCGCCACTCTCCTGCCTGACGCAGGCGCGCTACGGCATCGGCTGGGGCGCCCTCGGCTCGGCCATGGCCTGTTACAACGAAGCGCTCGAATACGCCAAGGTGCGCAAGCAGTTTGACGACAAGCCCATCGCCTGCCATCAGCTCGTCCAGGCGAAGTTCGCCGACATGATCACGGAGATTACCAAGGGACAGTTGTTGGCGCTGCAAGTGGGGCGCCTGAAGGATCGAGGTTGCGCCGACTTCGCGCATGTCTCTATGCTCAAGCGCAACAACGTGAAGATAGCGCTCGACGTGGCGCGCGCGGCCCGCGACATCCTGGGCGCAAACGGCGTCGCCGACGAATACCCGATTTTCCGCCACCTCTGCAACTTGGAATCGGTCATCACCTACGAGGGCACCCACAATATCCACACGCTGATCATCGGCGAGCGCGTGACGGGAATGCCGGCGTACAAGTAGGGTGGGGCTCGCCCCCGCCCCGCGACACACTTGAGGCCTCGCAGGGACTCTGATAATCTTCGTTTCAGTAGAAGCCATTTCAAAACCCTGTACAACGGGCTGAATTTGCGATAGTTATTTTCCTGTGGAGGAGGATCGCGGAAGTGCACAGCGCCAGGAGGAGGGCCGATGGCGCGATACGGTCGGTTGCTGACCGACGCCCAGTGGGAAAAGATCCGGCCCCTGCTCCCCAAGCGACCGCCGCGACCCCGTGGCGGTCGGCCTCCGGCCCCTGACCGCAAAGTGCTGGAAGGCATTTTGTGGATTCTGCGCAGCGGAGCTCGCTGGCAAGACATGCCCGAGGAGTTTCCCGCGCCTTCGACCTGCTGGCGAAGGTTACGGGATTGGGAAGAGCAAGGGATTTGGCTGGGGATCTGGCGCGCCTTTCTGGGCGAGTTGAATGAACGCCAACAGTTAAAGTGGAGCGAGTCGTTCCTGGACGGCAGTTTCGCTCCGGCGAAAAAAGGGGCTCGGGAGTCGGCAAAACCAAGCGGGGCAAGGGGACGAAGTGGATGGTGGTGGTTGACGGCACGGGTCTTCCTTTGGGAAACCACCTTCACTCTGCCTCCCCGTCGGAGGTCAAGCTCGTCGAGGCGACGCTCGCGACGATCCGCGTAGGGCGCCGGCATGGTGCGGGCCGTCCCCGCCAGAAGCCGTGTCGCCTGATTGCCGACCGGGGCTACGATAGCGATCCCTTGCGCGAGCAACTGGCGGAGCGCGGCATCGAGTTGATCGCCCCGCATCGGAAGAATCGACGCAAACCCCCGACGCAGGACGGCCGGGTGTTGCGCCGCTATAAGCGACGCTGGATCGTGGAGCGCACCTTCGCTTGGCTCGGTAACTTCCGCCGACTGGTGGTGCGCTATGACCGCTCGCTTACCATTTACCAAGCCTTCTTTCATATCGCCTGCTTCATGATCGTCTTACGGAGGGTTTTGAAATAGCTTCTAGTATGGTTGGCGTCCGGGGTGAACGGAGGTAAACACTTTGGTTCTACAGCGCACGATTAAAGCCGCTATCCGTCCAGGTGAACAGTCGGGTTACGTCGCCGAGTGTCTGGAAATCCCGGTGGTGACGCAGGGGCGAACCCTCGACGAAGTGACGCGCAACTTACGCGAGGCGGTAGAGCTTCACCTGGAGGGAGAAGACCTCGCTAGCGTCAGCGAGGTTTGGGGTTTGTTCTCAGACCGCAAGGGGAAGGGCCGGAAGCCGTAGCGGAGTGGTTTGGCGCGGGGGCAGACGGCGCCCGCAGGGAGGCAACCGATGCAGGATGCTGCTGGCAGACGGCCGCTGCGCATCATCAATGGCGTAGCGCCCATTCGAATTTGTGACAATGGCGGCTGGACGGACACCTGGTTTGCCAAGGCGGGGAAGATCTTCAATATCGGCGTGTATCCCTATGTGGAAGTTCAAGTGGAAGTGTTCGAGAACGAGGGGCAGGCCCAGCAAATCGTGGTCTTCGCGGAGAACTACGGCCAGCGCTTTTCCGCCACCCAGGGGCAGTCCGGTTGGGATCAGCATCCGCTGCTGCAGGCGGCCATTGCCCGCATGCAGGTCCCGGCCAATCTGGCCTTGAACGTTACGATTTTCTCCGAGGCGCCGAGCGGAGCCTCCACCGGTACGTCGGCGGCAGTCGCCGTGGCGCTGGTAGGAGCGCTCGACCGCCTCACCCGCGGGCACCTGACGGCGCACGAGGTCGCCTACACCGCACAGGCGATTGAGACCCAGATGCTCAAGCTGCAGTGCGGCATCCAGGACCAGTTGTGTTCGGCTTACGGCGGCATCAACTATATCGAGATGTTCGATTATCCGCACGCCACCGTCTCGCAGATTCAGGTGCGGAACTCCACCTGGTGGGAGCTGGAAAGGCGTCTGGTCTTGATTTACTTCGGGAGATCCCACAGCTCATCCTCGGTCCATGAAAAGGTGATCCGGGAACTCGAGGGCCTGGGACCGGATTGCCGGAAGCTTCACGACTTGCGCGCCACGGCCGAGCAATCCCGCGACGCCGTGTATGCCGGGGACTTTGCCGCTCTCGGAAAGGTCATGATCGAGAACACGCAGGCTCAGGAAAGGCTGCATCCTGACCTGGTGAGCCGGGATGCGCGCGAGGTCATCGAGATTGCCAAGGAGCACAACGCCCTGGGGTGGAAGGTGAATGGGGCAGGGGGAGAGGGCGGGTCCCTCACTATCCTCACGGGGACGCTGTCCCATGTGAAACGGGCGATGATCCGGGAAATTGAGGCCGCGAATCCCCTCTTCAAGAACATTCCCGTTTACTTGAGCCGCACCGGCCTCCGCACCTGGGAGAGGCTACCGGACTAAGCCGACTGATCGGCCCGGTCTTGATTATCCCCTCACCGGAGCGCACGGCCAGGCGCGGCGCGAAACATTGGAATAATTGGTAAGGTCCTGAATCGGCGGGACTGAAGAGTCTGTGTGAAAACGCTGAAAGGCAATGGTTTTCGTAGCGGCGGGCTTCACAGGCTGCGGAAAAACCGCCAAAACTGTCATCCTGAGGAGCCGCAGGCGACGAAGGACCTCTGCATTTGCTTGAAAATTCAAATACAGGGGTCCTTCGCTTCGCTCAGGACGACAGCATCGGAGCGTTTTCCCACAGCCTCTTCAGCCCGGCATTGTGCCTTCAACAACTTATGCCCACCTGAAGGCGGCCTCTACGTTTGCTGGTCGGGTTGGGTTGAGACCGTTATCCTGAGGCTGAGTTGCCAGCACGGCATCCTACGAGGCAAACATGCCACGTTCCGGCGTTCAGGCGACACCAGCAAGTTGAGCGCGAGCGAAAACACGGTGGAGGAGGAGATTGAGTCAAATGTGCAGACATAGCATGGGGCAGGCAGGACGCACGTCGAAGACTCTTCGGGCAGCACGCCTTCTTGTAGCCAGCTTGCTGTTGTTTGCCGCGGCGCCGGCCCGGGCGCAGGATTTGCGCGCGGGATACGCGAAAGTTGATATAACGCCGGCCGGGCCGGTGGACCTGGGCGGCTATGACTTGCGCGGCGCACCCTCGGACGGAATCCACGGGAACGAGCGCCTGTACGCGCGAGCCCTGATATTTGAAGCCTCCGGCGTCCGGGTGGCCTTTGTTGAGGCCGATGTAATCGAAATCCAGGGACACGACGTTTTCCGGCGCAGGATCTCGGAGGCGACGGGCATCCCGGAGGGAAACATCCTTCTGGGCGATGCTCACAACCATGCCGCTCCCGCGCCGAATGCGGAGGCGAAGACGGCCTGGGACGGCCAGTTCGCGAGTGGCCTGCTGAAGGCCGCCACCCAAGCCGTGGCCAACCTCGAAGCCGTGCGCATCGCCGCGGGCGTGGGACACTCCCGTATCGCCATGAACCGGCGCCAGGTGAAGACGGCCGATGCGGACTCCGTCTTGACCTTCGATGAGAACAACTCAAGTCAATCCTTTGGCCAGCACCGCACTGACAAGCCGGTCCTGATCCACGAATTTGGTGGCGTCGTGCGGCTGGGCGCGAATCCCCTGGGGGCCATCGACGATGCGGTCGAAATCGTGCGCTTGGACACGCTGGCGGGCCACCCGCTGGCCGTGATGATTCACTACGCCTGCCACGGAACTTCGCTGGGAGGGCGCAACAGCAAGATCTCCGGCGAGTGGATGGGACGCATGCAGGAGTACGTCGAAAGAGAATTCCCCGGCCTGGGCGCCATCTACTTGCAGGGAGCCGCGGGCGATATCAACCCGCGCGTGGTGGGCGGCCTGGATGGCAACCCGGATGATGTGAAGACGACGTGGGCGCTCGGCGAGGAGATCGGGCGCGAGGTCGCCCGCGTGTACCGCCAGCTCTCCCCCGCACCTTGCCTCCGGCCGCCCGTGCAAATCGAAACCGCCGACATCCTTCTCCCCCGGCAATACCGCGAGCTGTTTCAGGATTTCAGAGCCACCGCCGTGAAGGTTCCCACCACCGTCGTCCGGATCGGTGACCTCATGTGGACAACCTTTCCCGGCGAGCTGTTCAGCAACATCGGGAAGCAGGTCAAAGCAGCTTCCCCGGCGACCTACGCGCACCTCATGGGTTACACCAATGGCTACATCGGCTATTTCCCCGAGCAGACGGCCTACGCGGAAGGCGGATACGAAGTGGCCGTGACCCACCTCGATCCCGCTTCCGAACGCATCTACCTGCGGGCCGTGGCCGAACTTATGAAACGCTTTCGATGAGTGGGAGTCACGCTCAGCGTTTTCTTCGGAGCATGGATAGCCGGAAGCGGCTATCCGGCGGATGGCGCAGACATCGTGGTTTGATGTCTGCGGCGCACTGAGGTCTCGGTGCGATAAAGTGTGAGGATGGGACAGCAGTGGCATTTCTACGGGGTCAACCATCTCCATTACCTCACCACCAGTACCTATCGCCGCGCCCGCCTTTTCGGCCGCCGCCTTGTTCCCTCTCTTGACCAGCGGCCATGGTCGAGCTTCCGGCTCTACTACCGGCAACATGCCCCCCTCGTCGCCATAGGTCCCATACCCTGAATCTCATAACGCAGACATCCCAAAACGATGTCTGCGCCACCCCGCCTGAATCCGGTGCGGCGGGGCCTGGTGATGAAACCCGAGGACTGGGTCTGGTCGAGCGCTGCGGAATACGCGGGCGTGCCGGCTGAGGAGCAACAACGCCGGTGCGGGCTCGTGGTGGACCGGGTGCGATTGCCGGCAGACGAGAAGGCGCGCATTTGAGCCGGCCGATGCCCATGCAACTTTCCAAGCCGCAGACCCAAGAGCGGGGTCTGCGCTAGGTAGTGTCCTAAAAGTGTGTTGATACGACCCCATAGTTTGTGCTACGCTTTCCGAAATTCGCTCGGCTTAGCAAGAGGTAATGATGCCCGCGCATAAAGGGCTTGGCGTTCTGGTGGCATTCGAGGGCATCGATGGCGCTGGGAAGACAACCCAAGCAGCGTTACTGGTTTCCGCTCTACGAGAGGCTGGCGAATCAATTACCAATTCCAAAGAACCCACCAATGGAAGTTGGGGAAAAAGAATCCGTGACTCTGCCTCAACAGAGCGCCACTCTCCCAGAGAAGAATTGAAGTATTTCTTGCGAGACCGTGAAGAGCACACCGTCAACATCATTAAGCCCGCTCTCGACCGGGACGAGATCGTCATTCTTGACCGTTATTATTACTCGACCATAGCATATCAGGGTGTCCGTGGGTTCAACGTTAAATCGCTCCAAAGGGTCATGAAAAAAAGATTTGTGATTCCGGACGCAGTATTTCTCCTTGATATTGACCCATGGGTGTCGGTTCACAGAATTCAAAAACGCGGCGACAGCCCCAACGAATTCGAGCGTATGTCCAACTTAGAGAAGGCTCGCGAAATCTTTCTGTCGCTTAAAGATAAGGTTGTTATTAAAATAGATGGCAGTATGTCAATAGAATCTGTTCACAAAGAAGTTATACAGAACTTTATCGATGGTGCGCTAAAGCGGCGCAGATGCGCAAAGTCTTATGGTTGCGACGACCCTCTTTACTGCGGATACCGGATGTCGGATACATGCGTGTGGATTAAAACTCAAGCAAAGCTTAGAGGAATTCTAGTTACCAAAGTAAATCGTTAATTGTCCATAATCCTTCCGGCAATCCCCGCTTCCATAGTAGGAGTTACTCTCAGGGTTTGATGCACGTGGCAGCAGCGTAGCGCAGAGTTGGTCTTCAACTCTGCGGCTCTAACCCTTGGGGATGGAATAGCCTCAGATTTACACACCAAGTCTGCGCTGGCAGCTTTTTCATTAAGCATGTCCTATCGCGGGCGGGCGTGGAATAATTGCGCTACACGTGATTATATCCAGTCGTCTTCGACCTCCCCCTCGTCTGGAGGCTCAAACGGCGGCAGGTCCTCGGGCTCGCCTCGGAGTCTGCGTTTTGATCGACCGGCAAATTCTTTGTATCTCATCTCGCCCTGAGCGTACGCACATAGCAAGTCCTTAAAACGTTCAAAAGATTCGCGGAATCGATCAAGCAGACCAGGCAAGTTGGTGTGAATGAACTTAATTAGGCGTGCGTCGGGCTCGTTCCCAACACGAATGTCGTGATATCCCAATAGGTTCTTGTCCCGTGCCTGTGTGGCCAGTTGCTCATCTGCCTTTGGATACCGCTGGTTGTAAGTCTGGTGGAGAATCACGCCGCAGTTGCTGAGAACGGAGAACGTCGCGTAGTGAATCCGACGGGCGATCAAAATCGGGACCGCGTTGATCGTGCAACACTTCCTAAGGAGCTCAACCACGTCGTCGCTGTCAGGGTACACCCAAGGTCGGGTGTTTTTGACTTCGATCCCAGCTACCACTTGGTCTCTAAAGACAATGAAATCCAACTTTTTCTTCGGAGGCATTGAGAGTCCGCTGACGTATTCTGGATGTTCCTCCTTCCGGTATAGTGAGCTGTCGTCATGGTCGTTGAGATCGGTGAAAGCCCCCAAAAAGTGCATCCTGGTCTGGCCTTGCAGGGCCTTGAAGACCGGGATTTCCAGCGCTTGACCCAGTCGGAGCGCAAAGTGCCCCTCAAGGGTGGCATCGTGAATTGGTTCTAAGATTTGCAGTCTTTGACCTACGTCGTTTTCATGAGTTTCAGCTAGATGAAACCAGTGACTCTTGGCACGTTGTAAACGTCTGAGTTTGCCTTCGTGTTCCAACTCCTGGTGGGCTTTCGTCAGTAGGTGGGGATCGATGCGTTGATTTGTTGGGCCTGCGTCAGAAATCTTCTGCTCCAGGGTACGCATGGTCGCGACGTAGTGCTTCGTGAGAATGTTGGTTATCCTTCGCTTGGCGAGGGCGATCCTTTGGTTGCGCAGGTCCGCCATAGAAGCCGGGGTATTGTACTCCGGTGAGGGGGGGGCGTAGAGGATTATATGTATTTAGTAGTAGTGTCTGGCTGGCTGGCGCAGACCCTTGGTTCATGGGGCCTTCGATTTCCCCAAGGGACGGGTAGTGGCCGTGGGCTCATCCCAGCGACCCGCTTCCAGGATCCACGCATACTGCCGGAAATAGAGACTCCAACTCGACCACGGCCAGCCGCCCGGTTCTCTCACCGAGCGGCGCTTAACCGGATTGTTGTGCATGTAGCTGCCGTTGAGGACACCGGCGCTACACCAGCCAAAATGCCTGATAGCTTGTGACTCAGCTTCACCTTCCGCCCCGGAATGGTGAATTTCTGCCGGATGTCAGAATTTTGAATCTACCGGTAGGCACAAAGTAACGTACCCCAATTGACAATACCCTGGGGCGGCAGGCTACAATATTGAGGCATGAACGCCGCACCTCATACCGGTTCTCCACGCAAGCAATTGCGGGCAGCGCGGGCGATGGCGAGTCTTGAGAGAGCCTCTACGAGCCGGGTTGATCAAGAATTCATGACAAAAATCAGGAACGTGAGAATCACACAAAAAGATGTTAAAAATGAAGGAAGCTCCGGGGATGTGTATGAAAACAAAGGCGAGATTGACAAAATGGCATATAATCCATCGGGCTTTTTGGCCGAAAGAGCACAAATTTCGCGATAATTGGCGACAATCCATCGGGCTTTTTGGCTGAAAATACGCAGGTTACGCGATAAATCGGGGCGAAGTGGCGCCTTTAGAGCCTGCCCTGAGGGGAGCGAAGTGTCGGCACATGCTGACGTAGCGCTGAGCTTTGAATGTCGGCGCTACAATAATGGCCACAATAATGGCTGCGGCTTTCCATTATGTATAAGAAACAGAATTGGTTAGCGATTGATAGCGAAAACCTTGCAAAAATCTATATCACTGAAATTAAAAGAGTTAGTTAATTCTTGGGTGGCCAGGGTGACGAAAAAAAAGGGGGCCCCAAAATGAAGGTAAGTTCCACTATGTTACTGAAAAAAAATGGAGAAGAAATGTCAGTTTTCCGGCTTTCCAAGATGTTGTTGAAAAAAAACGAGTTATAGTTTTCTTTCCATGATGTTGATGAAAAAAAAGGAGTTATTGAAAATGAAGGGGATGAGCAAGCGTAGCACGGACCAGTCTCGCAAGTCCGCGCCTCACTGTTTCAAATCCTCGCCACCGCTAACCTTTACGCCACTGCTCCCAATCCTTCTTCACCGCGTCCCCCATTTTCCGGGCCGTCTCGTGCAGCCATCCGGGCTTGCGTTTGGCCAGGTCGCGGCGCACGGCTTTGAGGGCGGCCTTGCTCCCCAAGTGAATGTTGGCCGTCTCGAAACCCATGGCGTGCAGCAGGCGCGATTCATCGCGTTGCTTGGGAATCGCCGAAAGTTCAATACGCGAGCAGTCCGGGGCCAGGCGGCGCACAATCCAACGGCCACGCAATTTTACGCAGGGATCGAGGGCCCGGACGGCGCTGTTGATGATCTCCTCGTAGAAGATCTTTCTCGAGCCTTTGTCCTCACGCGCCCAAACGCACGCCGAGGGGAGCAGGGCTTTGGCCTCGCGCGCCACCCGGCCCCCGCACCAATCCGCCAGCGCCACGTAACGTTCGCGGCCCAGACTGCCCAGCCCCGCCACGCGGTTCGCGACGCGATAGATGAGTCCCGGCGCGGGCAAGAGATCCTCCAGCGCCTTGCGCGCACTCTTGGGAACTTCGCCCCGCATGGGAGGAAGCGAGTTCATCTTCCCCCAGAAGTGCACCGGGTCCCGCAACTCGCCGGTCGCCGTCTCGCGCAGCCATTTGTGAGTCTCTTCCAACACAAAAGGCTTGCCGCCCGACTCGAGCCCTTCGTGATATCCCGCCAGGATGGCAGCGCAAGCATCCTCGTGCGGGAGGGTCAGGTGGTTGGCCGATATCGCCAGGTGGGCGCTCGTGGCGAGCCGCACCAAGTCGATCGTGTAGGCCATGGGATAAGCTTCATCGAAGTCATTCACGCCCCAGATCAGCCGGCCTTCATGATCGCGCCAGGTTCCGAAATTCTCCACGTGCAGGTCGCCCACCGCCAGCACCCGCGGCGCACTGGCGACGTCCGGAAAGGCCTGGAGCCACACCTGCACCCAGCGGTAGAACGTGGCGCGCAGGAAGGGGAACGGTTCTTCACCCATCCGCGTGTGCTTCAGCGCCAAGTCGCCCGGCACGATCGTAAGGTGCTTGCCCAGCCACGTTTCATACCGCTTGGTCGATTTCTTGATGCGCATCGCGCGTTACCTTCCCGGCTCCTGCTGCAGCCGACGGAAATAGGCCTCGACCTTTTCGAGGTCTTCCTCCGTGTCCACGCCGATCGTGTCGTTGGGCGTTTCCACGACGACGATGGGAATGCCATTCTCGAGCAGGCGCAATTGTTCGAGCCTTTCCGTTTGCTCGAGCGGAGAAGGCGGCAGGCCATGGAATTTTCCGAGCGCCGCCGCCGTATAAGCATAAATCCCGAGGTGCTTGAAGTACCGTGCCTGCCCGTTCCCGTCGCGGTCGTGAGGGATCTGCGCCCGGGAGAAGTAAAGCGCTTGCCCCGCGCGGTCGGTGACCACTTTCACATTGTTCGGGTCACGCGCGCTTTCCTCGCTGATGGCGACTTTCAGGGTCGAAACTTCGGCGCCGCCCGGCGCGCGGAAAGGAGCGAGGAGGCGCTCCAGGTGGTCCGGAGTGATCATGGGCTCGTCACCCTGGATGTTGACGTAGATTTCGGCGGGCTCGCGCACCATGACTTCCACCACGCGGTCCGTCCCGGAGCGGTGCGCGCACGAGGTCATCATCACCGGAATCGCCTGACCCCGGCAGTAGGATTCGATCTCCGGGGAGTCGGTTGCCACCAGGAGATGATCGAGGCACGCCGCTTCCCGCGCCCGCTCGTACACCCAGCGAATCATGGGGCGGCCCGAGATCGTCCGCAGCGGCTTGCGCGGAAGCCGCGTGGACTCCAGTCGCGCCGGGATCACCCCCAGGACTCTGTGCATCGTGGCAAACCCAGGGCAGATTATGCCGAGACGTAGCCAGTTTGCAAGGGCTAACCCGAATCTCTCACCGCGCTGGGACGGTTGGGGGGGCTGCCTGACGGGCTGGGCTTTAGAGGCTGCGGAAGAACCGCCAAAGCTGTCATCCTGAGCGAAGCGAAGGACCCCTGTATTTGAATTTCCAAGCAAATACAGAGGTCCTTCGTCGGCTTCGCCTCCTCAGGATGACATTGTGAGGAGTTTTTCCGCAGCCTCTAAAGCCCCGCCCTTCCCGCGGGCCGCATCAATCGTCAGCGCGGTTTCGCAGCTCACGCCGGATCGTGGCGGGGTCATCGAGTGGTGCGCCCGGCCGCGATTGCAAATCCAGCCCCGGCTCGCGCACCTTGGCGGGGTCGAAAATCCGCACGTCGCTGGCCAGCGCGTCGTAAGGCGCAAAGTCCGGCTGTGCGGTGAAGAAATCCGAGAGGTCGGTGGCCGCTGCGTCGTACTGGTTGAGCGAGGGCAGGCCGAAGATCAAATCAAAAGTCTTCAGGATGCTGGCCATGCTGGTGTGCACGTGCGAGACGCGGCCGCCAGCCGTATAAGGGCTGATGACCATCAGCACGCTGCGATGCGCGTCCACGTGGTCGCGCCCGCCCTGCGCGTCGTCTTCGGTGACGAAGATCGCCAGGTCCTTCCAGAAGGGACTGTGCGAAAACAACTCCACGAGCTTGCCCAGCGCCAGGTCGTTATCCGCGACGTAAGAGGCGCGATACGCGTACCCATCTTCAGGCCGCGGCTCGGCGGTGTGATCGTTCGGCAACCAGATATAAAGGAATTGCGGCAGGGGCTCTTTCCCGCTGGCATAGCGAACCTGGAACTCACGCTCGAACTGTCCAAACCGGTACTGATCGGAAATATTGGTGTTGAAGGTGGCGTAGCTGCGCGAGGTGTTCTCATACAGCACTTCCGGCATCGGCATGTTTACGGCTTCGCGAACCCCGGTGGGCAGGAGGCCAATCCCCTCGTCGTCCCCCGCCATTTCAATACCCTCACCGTAATTGCGAAAGCTGATGTGGCGCCGCGCCAAGTGCTCCCACAACGAGCCCGCTTCGAGGTAGGCCTCCGGCCAGGGATTGGAAGCGCCGATGCCCAGCCGGCCGGGCGCGTCGGGATCAGCGCGGAAGTCGAGCCGTTTGCCGTAGGCCGCCGGCCAGCCGGTCTCGACGACTTCGTTGGGGTAATTTCCGACCAGCCAGTGATGGCCATCAACGGAGACGTCCGAGTCCACGTAGTAGTTGTCGCTGATCGCGAAACGCCGCGCCAGCGCATGATGATTGGGCGTGACGTGGCCATCCGCAATCGTGGGCTCGTCCTTCTCCTTCACCTCCGCGGTCTCACCCCAGCGGGCCAGGGTCGCGTCGCCTTCGAAGTCGGCGCCCTTGGGATGCAGGTCGCCGAGGACCTCGTCGAAGGTGCGGTTCTCCTTGACGATAAAGACCACGTGTTTGATCTTCGTGCTCGCCGTCCCCGCAGGAGGAACTGGGAGGTCCGCGCCGCGCGCGACCTCGGCCCCACGCTCAAAGCCATTGTCCTTCCGGACTCGATCCGTGGCCTCGCGGGTGTGGAGGGGAAACCCGACGATCGAAACAAACCCTTTGGTGATGTCCCCGATGTAGGTTCCCTCCGGCCCCTCGTGGAAGTTCGGGCCGGCGTTGGGCCCTGCGCCGAATCCTTTGGCATTGGCCACGTACAGAGTTTTGTTGTCGGGACTGACGGCCACGCGGGCCGGGAACCACGCCGTGGGGAAGTATCCCAGGACTTTTCCCTTGTGCGCGTCCAGCACCGCCACGGCGTTGATCCCCGCGCAGGCCACGTAGAGCCGTTTCTCATCAGGGCTGAGCGCCATGCCGAAAGGCAGCACCCCTCGGAGGCCTTGGACGGATTCCGCCGGCTCGAGGACGATGGTTTTCTTCACCTGGTTCGTGCGAGCGTCCAGGACGGTGATGCTGTCCTGGGTAGCGTTCGAGATGAATACCTGCTTCTTCCCAGCCACCACGTCTCCAGGGCTGGATCCGCTGACGGATTGATCGCCCACGGGAATCCCGCTCCGGACTTTTGCCAGCACGTGGGGCTGCGCGGGATCGCGGATGTCGATGACGAACACAGAGTTCGATTCCGGGACGTTCGGATCACCCAGGCCGGGAATCTGCTTCCCCTCCACGGTCGCGCCCTGCTTGGCCTCGGTCAACGGCACACCGAAGGGCGGAAAATCCAATCCCGTACGCCTGGCGTTGTTGGGGTCGAATCCGGGGATCAGCGAATACTGAAACGTCCCGACATTGGACACGTAGGCGCGCCTTCCGTCCGGCGAAAGTGCGAGGCCAAACGGCATGCGCCCCACCGGAACGCTGGACAGGATCTGCCTCGCCTCCGTATCCACCATGACCAGGCGAAAATGCGCGAGGTCGAGTACCGCCAGGCGGCGGCCGTCCGGCGTCAGTTGCAGGGTGCTCGTGAGGCTGTTCTTGTAGGTGGCGCCCTCGAACGTCCCGTCCAGGCTGAGTGAAGCGAGCCGCTGGTGCGTGACCAGGTCGAAGATGCCGATTTTTCCGTTATTGCCTTCCGAAACGTAGAGGGTGCGATTGTCTGGCCCGATGGCCGCCCCCAAGAAGACGCTTTCAGGATCGGCATCAGCGGAATTGAAACCGGGTGGAATCTGCGCCACCTGCGGCTGCTCGCTCGCGAGTCCGGTGAGGATCGAGATCGAAAACGGCTGCGTGCCACTGTTGACGGTAACCAGTGTCTTGCCATCCGGGCTAAGCGCCAGGCCATAAGGATGCGGCGCTACCATGACTTGCTTGCCGAGTGGCGTGATCAGCCGCCCATTGGGCAGCACGCTCTCTCGGCTGGGATTAATCTTCACCGGCTCGGTTCCGGCCGGCGCGTGCAGCTCCAAAGTCGAAACCGGCTGTCCGTCACGTGCCCGCAGCAGACCAGCCGGCCCGGTGAAAATCGCAATCGCGAGGAGAAACACAATTCGTGGCCGCATGGCTCCGCCCTCCGAGATGGATTTCGAGCCCGGCGCATCATAACACGGCTTGATTACAGAATTGTGAATCCGACCCTCCCCGCACGCGTGCTAGAATTGGTGCTCCCAGAAACCCAGGCCACCCAGGAGCCCGTCATGAAGATTACGAACGTTGAAACCCTGTATCTCCGCCAGCCGGAAGTGAAGGAGCAGTGCGACAGCGGCCAGGACGCGCTGATCGTCCGAGTCACGACCGACGCCGGCATCACGGGAATTGGCGAAGTGGATTCCTCCCCGCTGGCCGTGAAAGGCGTGATTGAGGGCCCGTTCTCGCACACCACCACGACGGGCTTGAAACACGTGCTGATCGGCGAAGATCCCTTCCAGACGGAGTTCCTGTGGCACAAGATGTATCGCGCCAACATTTACGCCGGCCGGCGCGGCATCGGCATCCACGCCATGAGTGGGATCGACCTGGCGCTATGGGACATCAAAGGGAAAGCCCTGGGATTGCCGGTCTGGAAACTGCTGGGCGGGGGCTTCCACAACAAGCTGCGCTGCTATGCCAGTTCCCTGTTTGGCCCGACGCCGGCCGCCACTCGCGACCTGGCCCGGCGCTTTCGCGATCAGGGTTTCCAAGCCGTGAAGTTCGGCTGGGACCCCATGGGCCGCGATGCGAAGACGGACGTCGAACTCGTGCGGCAAGGGCGCAAGGGACTGGGCGATGACGCCGATCTGCTGATCGACGCCGGGTTGGTGTGGGACGCGAAGACGGCGCTGCAGCGGGCCCGCGCCTTCGAGGAGTCCAACATCTTCTGGCTGGAAGAACCACTCCGCCCGGATGACTACGAGGGCTATCGGAAACTTGCGGAGGCAACCTCGGTGCGCATCGCCGCCGGCGAAGAGGAGAGCAACCGGCTCTCGTTCCTCGACCTGATGGACCGGGGGAAGATCGACGTCGTGCAGATCGACTTGACCCGTGTCGGGGGCTTCACGGAGGCCATGAAGATCGCGAGCCTCGCCTATGATCGGGGCCTGGTGGTAGCCAATCACGGCTTCACGACCTATATCAACGTGACCGCCGCGTTGCACTTCCTCAACTCGATCCCCAACGCGCTGATTGTGGAGTTTGTGGCGGAAGAGGGCACGAACCTGCGCGAGAGAATTACCCGGCAGAGACTCCGGGCGCAGGATGGGTACCTGGCCATCCCCGACGCCCCGGGCCTGGGAATCGATCTCGATGAGAGCGGTGTGGAAGCTTTGCGCGTCGCTTGATGAGGTGGAAGCGCGGCGAGCTTGGCAGCCGGCTCGCTGCAAGCGCAGCCCACGCGCTGTCGCAACCTGGATCAAATCACGAGCCCGCGCCCCCTACGAAAAATCCCGGGCGAGGCGCGGATTGAAGGCAATCGCTGACCCCGGGGCTGTGGCCGGATATGGCGGGCACGCCCCTACAGAGCTTCCCACAGGCTCTCGATATCGGGGGGATTCCACCACAGGGGCAAGTTCAGGTCCGTCGCGACGGTCCGGGCCGCATTGTATCCGCACAATCCCGTGATGTTGCCGCCCGGGTGCGTCGAGCCGCCGCACAAATAGAGGCCGCCGATCGGTGTGCGGTAATGGCCCGCTCCCGCGAAGGGGCGGTTGTATCCCACCTGGTTGTTGGCAAATGAGCCCACCAGCAAATCGCCTCCCTGCATATTGGGCAAGGTTCGTTCCGTGTCAAGCGGGGAGCGCACAAAGGAATCGATAACGGTCTGGTCCCGCAGGTTCGGAGCGAATCGCGACCAGAGGCGAAGCATAATCTTTCCATGGTGGTCCTTCTGGGTGTCCCAGTTCCCGGCCGAGCCGTGCAACGCGTAAGGCAGCTTCTCCCACATGAAGGCGGTATGCTTGCCGGGGGGCGCTTGGCTGGGGTCAAACAGCGTCGGACAAGCGCCCCACATCACGGTGGGCGGAATCCGGCCCGCTTCGTGCGCCGCCACGATCTCCGGAAACTGCATAAACTTTTCGAGCCCCAGGATGACCATGAAAGCTTGGTTCAACTCCGGCCGGTGTTGGGCGGCTTGGTAACGCGGCGGCTCCTTGAGAGCCAGGTTCAAAGCGAAAAGGGGCGCCAGCAAGTTGAATTGAAATCCCGCCGCTTGCTTGCGGAGCAGGAGCGGGACGGCATCGGCGTCCATCAGTCGGAGAAAGGTCTGCTGGGGATTGAGTCCTGAGGCCACAAATGCCAGGGCCATGACCCTCTCGCCGCTCTTGAGTTCCACGCCCACAGCTTTCCCATGCCGAACCAGAATGGACTTGGGCTCGGCCCGCCGGGCGATCTCGCCGCCGTGCTCGCGGATGTCCGCCGCCAAGGCCTGGGCCAGCTTCGCTGAGCCGCCGCGGCACATCTGGGCCATGTGCTGTCCCGAAAGCAGCGCCGGAATACTGTGGCCGAAGCCTTTGAGCCGCAGGTCGACTTCTCGCAGCCCATTGAAGAAGAGCAGCCCCGCGCGGACCACATCGTTTCGAAATTCCTGCTCGACAAACTCCAGAGGCGAGAGCGCCGCGACGCTCAGGAGTTTTCGCCCCAGGGGAGAGCGGCTGAGCAGCTCTTTCCGGCGCTCAGCAGGGAGCGGTGGCGATTGCGCTTCGGGCAGCAGGATCCTCTGCACGATGGGCCGGAACTGTTCTGCCCAGCGCTCTAAGGCTGCCGCATCTTTCTTTGAAAACTCCGCGAAGGAGGCGATCGTCTTGTCGAGCGTCGTCCACCATTCCAGCGCGCGCCCGTCGGGCAGAATCAAGGCCACATTTAGCTCCGGCTCGAGATAGTCGGCGCCGTGCCTTGCGAGCTCCAGGTCGTGATACCAGGGCAGGGTTGTGAGCGCCCGGTGGAAGAGAGAATGGGTGTTGTGCCAGAAGCCCGGGAAGCGGGGATTCTCCACCGTGGCCAAGCCACCATCCAGCGTGTCGGACCGCTCGATGGTCAGAACCCGCAAGCCACAGCGCGCCAGGTAGGCGTGCATCACCAACGCATTGTGGCCAGTGCCGAGAATGATCCCGTCATATTGATCGCACATTTCACCTTTCGCCCGACCGCATGATAACACCGCTGGCAACTCCCACCGCGGGCCAACCGTACAACACCGCATCGGCCGGGTGCATCTGGACAGAGGGCGCGAGGGGTTGGTTCATGAGGCATGCTGCGAAGCTCGGGAACCTCGCACTGCTGGCGGTCGCCTGCGGTGCGCACCTGGCAGCTCAAACCCCAACGCCGCCGGGGAGCGCCCTGCCGGCATCACCGCCCGCCGGTGCGCCGACCATCAAAGTGGACGTCAACCTGGTGCTGGTGGAGGTGAGCGTCCGCGATGGACACGGGCACGCCGTGGGAAATTTGCAGCCGGAGGATTTCCGTGTTCTGGAGGATGGCGCAGAGCAGCCTATCCGCACCTTCTCCCACGAGGAGTTGCCGCTGGCCGTGGCGCTGGTCCTGGACAGCAGCAGCAGTATCGCGGCGGCGCTCGACGAGCTGCGCGCGGGCGGTCTCGATACGCTTTCGCTGCTCAAGCCGGATGACGAGGTGGCCTTGTACAGCTTCGCCATGCAGCCCGAGTTGGTGTCGGGACTGACCACGAACCGGCAGGCCATCGCCGAGGATTTGTGGGCCCTCAGCCCCGGGGGCGGCACTGACATCAACGATGCGCTGTACGAAGCGGCGCTGTACCTCGGGCGTACGGCGGGTGACCGGCGCCACGCTGCGATCCTCGTCTCTGACAACGAGCCCTCGGAAAGAGGCGAGCATGATGTGCGGCAGGTGGCGCGAGCCGCCCTGGATTCGGGCACGCCAATTTACAGCATCAAGGTGGGATACCTGGAACACTCCAAGAGGTTCTTCTTGACGCACCCGGAGGCGCCGCTGCACGATGTGGAGAAGATCTGCCACGCCACCGGCGGCGAGATGATCGACACCCGGCGCGGCAGCTCCGTGACCTCGGCGATGAAGACCATCCTCACCTGGCTCCAGCAGGGCTACACCCTCGGCTACACGAGCCCCAATTTCCGTCAGGACGGCGCCTACCGGAGGATCGAGGTGCGCCTCACCGGCCGCCACCAAGCCTTCGGCCACAAGTGCACCATCTCCGCCCGGCAGGGCTATTACGCGCCTGCGGCGCATTGAGCCGCCACCCATCCGGAGGGGACGAACCGGCGGGTGCGCCCCGGGTTGCGGGGGATGGGCTCCGGCACGGGAATTGAACCAAGCCCGGGCCGAGGTCCCGCCCTCTCCGTTCCCCCGGGCGTAAGAGTGCTGCCCAAATACATCTTTGAAAATACCTTGAGAGTCAAATAGAATGTTAGGGCAGGGGCGAATCCAAAAGTGAAGAGCGGCCGGCCGGGCGCAATTTCGGGCCAGGGAGAGCAGTCGACCGCGCCCCGGCGCAGTAGAGGTGAAACATGCTGATCAAAAAGGCTGCTGAGATTCGTGGGCCGGAGATTACTCCGCAGTGGCTCTATGTGAACCGGCGAAAATTCCTGGTGGGCGCGCTGGGGGTGACGGCGGGGGCGCTGGCGGGGCGAACCCTGAAGGAGCTGGCCTGGCCCACGCAAAAGGTCGTGGCCGGAAGTAAGCTGAATGTGGCGCAGAAGAGCGCGTTCAGCACCAGCGAGGCAGTGACGCCCTACGACAACGTCACCCACTACAACAACTTTTACGAGTTTGGGGTGGGGAAGGAAGATCCCGCCGGGAAAGCGAAGGACTTTCGAACCTCTCCCTGGAGCGTACAAGTGAGCGGGCTGGTGGACAAGCCGCGCACTTTTTCCCTTGAGGAGCTCCTGCAACTGGCTCCGCTGGAGGAACGCATCTACCGCCACCGGTGCGTCGAGGCCTGGTCGATTGTGGTGCCGTGGGTCGGCTTCTCCTTGAGCGTGCTGCTGAAGGAGGTGGCGCCCCAAGCGAAAGCCAAGTTCGTGGCGTTTGAGACTTTCTACGACCAGGGGCAAATGCCCGAGGCGCGTTACGGGGGCATTCCCTTCCCTTACGTGGAGGGCCTGCGGCTGGACGAGGCCATGCACCCGCTGGCGCTGCTCTGCTTCGGTATGTACGGGCAAACGCTGCCCAACCAGGATGGCGCCCCGGTGCGCATGGTGCTGCCGTGGAAGTACGGGTTCAAGAGTATCAAGTCATTGGTAAAGATCGAGCTGGTGGACAAGCAGCCGCCCACCACCTGGAACCTCGCCAATTCCAGTGAGTACGGGTTCTATTCCAACGTCAACCCGACCGTTGACCACCCCCGCTGGAGCCAGGCCAAGGAGCGCCGCTTGGGCGAATTTTTCCGGCGCTCCACGCTGATGTTCAACGGTTATGACCAGGTTGCGTCGCTTTACTCGGGCATGGATCTGCGGAAGAACTTCTAGCCCGAATTTCTCACCACGGGATCGGAAGGGCGGGGCTTTACAGGCTGCGGAAAAACCCCTCGCACTGTCATCCTGAGGAGGCGAAGCCGACGAAGGACCTCTGTATTTGCTTGAAAATTCAAATACAGGGGTCCTTCGCTTCGCTCAGGATGACAGCATCGGAGCGTTTTCCCGCAGCCTCTGAAGCCCCGCCCTTCCAGCAGCCCCCACACGTTCCTCAGCAGGCTCTGCATCGGAGTGTGTGCTTGAAAAAACTTCTGGGCAGCACGTGGATCAAGCTACCGGTGTTTGTGTTGTGCCTGGGCCCGCTGGGTGAGCTGGCCTGGCGGGCGTTTCACCACCATCTCACCGCCAATCCCATCGAGTACATCACCCACCAGACGGGGGACTGGACGCTGATCTTCACCGTGATCACCCTGGCGGTGACCCCGTCGCGCAAGCTCCTCCGGCTGCCGGAGCTGATTCGCTTCCGGCGCATGCTCGGGCTGTTTGCGTTTTTCTACGGATTGCTGCACTTCAGCATGTGGATCGGCATCGACAAATTCTTTGACTGGGCGGACATGCTGCACGACGTGCGCAAGCGGCCGTTCATCACGGTGGGCTTCACGGGTTTCGCACTGATGCTTCCCCTGGCTTTGACCTCCACGGTGGGCTGGATCCGCCGCCTGGGTGGGAAGCGCTGGCGGATGCTGCACCGGCTCATCTATGTGACGGCCACCGCCGGCGTCGTGCATTACTATTGGCTGGTGAAGTCGGACGTGCGCAAGCCGCTGATTTACGGTGCGCTGGTGGGGTTGCTTTTCGCCCTGCGCGTGGGCTTTTGGCTGGCCTCGCGACGCCGCCAGCCCGCCGCCCAAGCGATCCCATCCGAGATCACGACCGCAGAGACGGCTTGAACAACGCCTGACAGCATCGCGTCAGGGTACCCCGGCGCCCCGTTGGAGGCAGGGGCCTGCCCTCCCGGGCGGCCCCGGCGTGGGTGACGGAGTGACAACCGCAAATCTCTTACGATGTTTCGGCGCAAGCGCCATGGGGGAGTAATCAACTAAGGTGTGGACTGTGAAGCGGCCAGTTTGCGCGCTTCCTGGCGCGTGAAAAGGATGCGATGGATGACCGTGACGTTGGAGAGCACCGCGATCAGCCAGAGCACCGGGGCCATGCGATCAAAGAGCGCCCCGATGATGATCAGCACCACGCGCTCCGGGCGTTCCAGGAAACCCACTTTGCAGGTGGGAATGAGGTTCTCGGCACGGGCGCGGGTGTAACTGACCATGACGGAGCCGATCATGCCGACGGCGACCAGCGAGACGTAAAAGTAGCGATTGATGCGACCGTAGTAGATCAACAGCCCGATCAGAAGACTAAGGTCGGAGTAGCGGTCCATAACCGAGTCGTAGAACCCGCCGAAGGGAGTTACGCGGTTGGCGAGGCGCGCCACGCGGCCGTCAGTCATGTCGAAGATGCCAGCCAGGAAAATGGTGGCGCCGGCCCAGCGGAAGTAGCCGTAAGCGAATAGGTACGCAGCCAGGCAGTTGATGATAAAGCCGATGAAGGTGAGGAAGTTAGGATTGATGCCCGTGGCCGCAAAAGCGCGGACAATGGCATCGAGAACGTGCCGAAGTGTGTCACCGATCTTTCGCGTCACCATGAAAAGCCGCCCCACGGCCGACGCCGGCCGCAGCAAGCCTGCCGGGAAGTCCTAAACCTGCTCGTAGATAGTCTGAACGGTGCGGACTTCGAACTCGCGAGAGCCATTGGGTGTAGCCACCTTGACCGGGTCACCCGCTTTCTTACCCATCAGGCCGCGGCCAATAGGGGAGGTCGTCGAGATCAGCCCCTTGCTGACATCGGCCTCCTCGCTGGTCACCAACCGGTATTCGATCTCCACGTCGCGGTCAACGTCGTAAAGAACCACTTTGGAGCCAAAGGCGATGCGGTCCTTGGGAATATTGTTCAGGTTGACCATGGAAAGGTCCGCCAGCCGCTTCTTGAGCTGCGCCAGGCGGGCGCCAACAATCTCCTGGCGCTGTTTTGCCATGATGTATTCGGCATTTTCGCTCAGGTCGCCCATTGCCCGAGCTCGCCTCAGTTCCTTGGGAAGCTCGTGATTGAGTTCGTGCTCCAGCGTGAGGATTTCTTCTTCAAGCTTCTGGACGATGGAAGGGGGCATAGCGCAGATCCTGTCTCTTCAGAACCTTCGAGCATTATAGGTGAAACGGGCGTAATAGCGCAACGACGGAAGGGTCGTACCGATGCGCCGTCTTGCCACCTGT
Organism: uncultured Acidobacteriota bacterium; assembly: GCA_963722555.1. Taxonomy (GTDB): domain Bacteria; phylum Acidobacteriota; class Terriglobia; order UBA7540; family UBA7540; genus Bog-366. The sequence goes on along the minus strand of CAVRNQ010000007.1, from coordinate 416,819 downwards.
CAAGTAACCCTTTCATATCCTTGCACATACTTGACAGGCCAACAGGCGAATGGCCAGATTGCGCCACGATTTGGCAAAAAAGTGGCGACACGGGTTAGCAGAAGTTAGCCGTCTCTCTGTGTTCGGAGGACAATCAGCGCCAGCACCAACTGGATCACTACCTCCGGCTACAGTTACGACGCGGCGGGGAACTTGACGGGCGACGGCACATACACTTACCAGTGGGACGCGGAGGGGCGGCTGAAATCGGTGAACAACGGGGCGCTGCTTGCTGCACGCCAAGTCGCGGCGCGGGCCGGATCTGCCGTTGCATACTTCCTTACCGTTTCATCTTTCTTTGCACTACCGCGCAGCGCTGCCAACACAAGTGATGAACCCAGATGCAAAAAGCGGCCTTTGCGGTACAATTGTGCCGCTTCAGGAGGAGGCGAAAAGTTATGGCGAAGATTACGGACATGAAGGGGACTGGACCGCAAAAGCGTTTACGAGGGACGTTACCGAAGATTGGAATTCGGCCGGCGATTGATGGGCGTGAGAGGGGAGTCCGGGAATCACTGGAAGGGCAGGTTATGGGAATGGCGAAGGCCGCCGCAGCATTCCTCGAGAAGAATCTGCGTCACCCCAACGGTCTGCCGGTGGAATGTGTTGTGGCCGACACTTGTATTGGCGGCGTCGCGGAGGCTGCCGAGTGCGCCGACAAGTTCGCCCACGCGGGTGTAGGGGTATCGTTAACGGTCTCCCCGTGCTGGTGCTACGGGTCAGAGACGATGGACATGGAGCCGCTCCTTCCCAAAGCGGTGTGGGGGTTCAACGGCACGGAGCGTCCGGGCGCCGTTTACCTGGCGGCGGTGCTGGCCGGGCACAATCAGAAGCGCTTGCCCGCCTTCAGCATTTACGGGCGCGACGTTCAGGATTCCACGGACAGCTCGATTCCTGCCGACGTGCAGGAGAAATTGCTGCAGTTCGCGAAAGCGGGACTGGCCGTGGCGGAGATGCGGGGCAAGTCCTATCTCTCCCTGGGCTCCGTCTCCATGGGCATAGCCGGTTCGATGGTGAATGCCGATCTCTTCCAGAATTACCTCGGCATGCGGAATGAGTACGTGGACATGTCGGAGTTCACCCGGCGGATCGAGGAGGGGATTTTTGACCCGGAAGAGTTCGGGCGCGCCGCGGCCTGGGTGAAGGACAATTGCCCGGAAGGTCCCGACTTGAATCCGCCGGCCCACCAGAAGTCCCGCGCCCAGAAGGATGCCGATTGGGCCACGGTGGTCAAGATGACCTTGATTGCGCGGGATCTGATGGTGGGCAATCCTCGCCTCGCCGCTCTGGGTTACGGGGAAGAGGCCCTGGGGCGCAACGCCCTGGTGGCAGGTTTCCAGGGGCAGCGGCATTGGACAGATCACGCCCCCAACGGGGACTTCATGGAGGCCATGCTCAATTCCTCCTTTGACTGGAATGGCATCCGCGAGCCTTTTGTGTTTGCCACCGAAAACGATTCCCTCAACGGGATCGCCATGCTCTTCGGGCACCTGCTGACGGATACCGCACAGATCTTCGCCGATGTGCGGACTTACTGGAGCCCGGCGGCCGTGAAGCGCGTAACCGGCAAGACCCTGACGGGTAAAGCCAGCGGAGGCATTATTCATTTGATTAACTCCGGCGCCGCTACACTCGACGCCACAGGATTGATGAGCAAGGACGGCCAGCCCGCGCTCAAGCCTTTCTGGGAGATTGCGCCGGAGGAAGTGGGCCGCTGTCTCGACGCCACGTTGTGGTGCCCGGCGATGCTGGAATATTTCCGGGGAGGCGGCTACTCCTCGCAATTCGTGACCCAGTGCGAAATGCCCGTGACCATGTCCCGCCTGAACTGGATTGCGGGTCTGGGACCGGTTCTGCAACTCGCCGAGGGCTATACCGTAGACCTGCCGAAGGACGTCAACGCAGTTTTGGACAAGCGGACCAATCCCACTTGGCCCACCACCTGGTTTGCGCCGCTGCTCACGGCCAAGGGTCCCTTCCGCGACGTCTACTCGGTGATGTACAACTGGGGCGCCAACCACGGGGCCTTGAGTTACGGGCATATCGGCGACCAACTGCTGGCGCTCGCCACGTTGCTGCGCATCCCGGTTTCGATGCACAACATTGACGAAGAGAGAATCTTCCGGCCCAGCGCCTGGAGCGCCTTTGGAACTCACGATCCGGAAGGCGCTGATTACCGCGCCTGCGCGAGCTTTGGCCCGCTTTACGGAAGGTAGCAGGCCAGGGCACGCCGGGGGAGTGGGCCACTTTGGTTTCTTGTAGCGGCGGTCTATGACCGCCGGCTTTTGATCCAATAGATTCCGGCGCTCATAGAGCGCCGCTACAGCAAACTGGCCCACTACCCACGCCGGACTGAGGCACGGCGCTGCGGGAGAGATCTGCAAGGGATTCGGCGGAGGGAACGGGCAAACCATGACCACGACCATTGGTGTTTTCTCAGTGGGTTTTGATCGCTACTGGCTGCAGTTTGCGGGATTGCGCGACCGGCTGGAGCGCTACCGGGAGGATTTTGAAGCCGGGCTCAAGCGACTGGGCGTGGAGGTGGTTTCCGCCGGCCTGGTGGATTCGGTTTCCGCCGCGCGGCGAGCCGGAGAGTTGCTCGCCGCGCGGCAAGTTGATCTGGTCTTTGGTGATGTCACCACGTACGTGCCTTCCGCCGTCGTGTTGCCGGTTATGCAAATCGCCAAAGCACCCCTCGTCCTGGTGGGGTTGCAGCCTACACCCGGAATGGACACGGCCACGGCGACCACGGCCGATCAACTCGAGCACGATAACAGCACTTCCCTTCCGGAAATTGTCTATGCCCTGGGGCGGGCCGGCCTGCCGCCACTCGACGTGGTGTTCGGCATGCTCCACGACGATGCGCGCGCCTGGACCCGGATTGCCGAATGGACGCAGGCTGCCCAAGCCGTCCACCGCTTGCGCCGGGCCCGCCTGGGTTTTCTGGGGCACGCCTTCGAGGGCATGCTCGACATGAATGCTGACCCGACGATGTTTAGTGCTGAGTTGGGCATGGCGGTCGAGATGATCGAAATGTGTGATCTGAAAAAGTGTGTGGACCAGGCGACGGCAAACGAGATCACCGGCATGGAAGAAAGGATTCGGGAATTTTTCTGTTGTCCCCTTCCGGGGGCCGATGCCATTGCCGGGCCCGTCACTCCCGAAGGCCTGCGCTGGTCCGCCCGCGTGGCCGTGGGGCTGGAACATTTGATGAGCGATTTTTCCCTCGACGGGCTCGCTTATTACTACCGCGGCCTTAACCACAACGACTACCAGGAAATCGTGGCCGGAATGATCGTGGGGAACTCTCTGCTGACGGCGCGCGGCATTCCCGTGGCGGGCGAGGGAGACCTGAAAAACTGCGTCGCGATGATGGTCATGCATGAGCTGGGCGCGGGAGGATCATTTGCAGAGCTGCATCCTGCGCACCTGCTCGACAACTACGTTTTTGTCGGGCACGATGGGCCCGGCCACGTCGCCATCAGCGGCGAAAAACCCGCCTTGCGAGGGTTGGCACTCTATCACGGCAAGTTCGGCCAGGGCGTGTCGGTCGAGTTCAAGGTCAAGAACGGGCCCGTCACCATTCTCGGCGTGAGTGTGGGCGCCGCTGGCCATCTCAAGTTTGTGGTGGCGGAAGGGGAATCCATCCCTGGGGCCATCCCGGCTACCGGCAACACGAACACCCGCGTGCGTTTTGCTCCCGATGTTGCCACCTTTATTGAGAACTGGTCCATGGCCGGCCCTACGCACCATTTTGCGCTGGGGGTTGGCCACAAGCTTTCTTGCATTCAGAAAGTTGCCAAGTTGTTGGGGATCGAGGTGGAGGTGGTGTCCCGCTCCCATCCCTGAGGCTGGAGGGGTTGAGGTTTCGACCCGAGGAATTCCCCCGGCGATGCCTGCCGGAATCGCGGTGCGGGGGACAGCCGAGCGAACACGATGCGGCGCTGAGCCCCCACGTTTCCCATTCCCAGCCCCTCCCAGAGGATTTGCAGACGCCCGCCCCCCGGCCGTAACCCCGGCACTGAGGACCCGTGCTATACCCCGTCGGCTTTGCGGTAATCCTGCTGACCATCAAGAAAATCCGGCCGCTCGTATTTGTCGAAAACCAGCTTGACTCGAAGGAGGACGGGATATGAAAGGGAGACGCCTCGATAGGCAGCCGCTTTCGCGGAGGGACTGGTTGAAATGGACTGCGGGTAGCGCCGTGGCCCTTCCCCTCTTTGGCCAAGGCCACTATGAGGTCCAGCCGTTGCCGGCAGGTCCGCACGTGCCGCAGACTGAATCCAGTGTGTTCCGCCGGGTAACGCTCGAGATGAGCTTGAAGCCGTTTCGCAGCATCGACGCAGGCAGCATCCAGGCGATCCCGGAGCATGTCTTCCGGCAGTGGGCGGCGCTGCTGCGGCGCGCGGACGGGTGCGCGGTGATGCTGTGGACCGCCGATGGGAGCGAAATCCTCGATTATCGTGGAAATATGCACGACCCCATCGAGTGGGCCCGCTACATCGGGAGCGCCAACCCCGAGAAGGCGCCACCCCAGGCTGACCCGTCAGAAATCAGCATCCACGAGCAGGCCCGGCTGTACATGAACAACCCGCCCCGGATCACTTACGGCGCGCTGAAAGAAATCATCCAAACCTTCAAGAGCGTCGGAAGAAAGTTGACGGGCAAGCCGGTGAGCGTGGGCGCCACCTTCGACCCGGGGCCGGAATTCGCCCGCTCACCCTTCAAGTTCGAGAGGCATCGTGAGATCCTCAAGGGCGAATGGGTTGATTGCAGCGCCACCCTGAACGGAGATTCGGTACCCTACGCCGGGTTCCCACGCGGCATCCCCCCGGGCACACCGTTCGGAGTGTTTTTCGGGCGCCAGGCACAGCATTTCCTCACCGACCTGGGCTTTGACTACATCTGGTTCTCCAACGGCTTCGGCTTTTCCGCCTCAGCGTGGAGCGTGAAGGGTCCGCTCTTCGACGGCACCGCCTTCCACCCCGAGAAGGCGGCGGAGATCCGCGCCAAGGTGGTGGGGTTCTGGAAAGCCTTCCGCCAGGAGTGCCCGGAGTTCCGCGTTGAATGCCGGGGCAGCAATCTCTCCACCGGCGCCGACCTCAGTGCGAGCGCCTCGCCGATTCGGGATATTTACGACGGCGGATTCAATATGGTCGCCCCGCCGAACTCGCCCTGGGCCGCTATCGACGGGGACTTTGGCCTGGAGGTGAGCGGGTATCTTTCCCACATTGCCCACCTCCCCGCGGGCGATGTGTTCCCCTTCCGCTTCTACACGCATGACCCCTGGTGGTTGAACAGTCCCTGGTTCGACCGCTACGGGCACGAGCCCCACGACATCTACCTGCCGCTGGCGCTGGCGCGGCTCGACCGCCGCGGCAAGGTCACGCCGCCGTCGTTCCTTGAGTTCCTCACCATCGACAACTCCTATGGCGAGCTGCCCGACCAGTGTCCGAACGAAGTCACGCCGCATATCCTGCTGGCGATGGAGCACTTCTCCAACGCGCCGGGCCTCGTCACCTGGGTGTACCCGTTTGGCGAGTTCCACGAAAAAGTGTTCGGGGCCGCGCCCCGCCCGGGCGAAGTGTTCTTCAGCGATTGGTTCATGCGCAACGCGGTGAATGCCGGATTGCCGGTGAACACAGTCGTCTCGACGGACAACTTCCTGGCCTCGGCGAGCGCCCATCCCGATCTATATGCGCACACGGTTTTGCTGACACCCGTTCCCGCCGCGGGCAGCCCGCTGGAGGCGGCGCTGCTGGAGCAACTCCGGGGCGGGCGCCAGGTCTTCCTTTATGGGCCGGTGACACACGCAAGCCAGACACTTCTGGATCTACTCAACCTGCAACTGGCGCCGCCGCTCACCGGCGAACTTGAGATGCGCTCATCCCTCGCGAGCGACACCATCCGCCACGGCAACGTGCCAACCCGCATGGTGCATCGCGACGTGACGTCGGGCGGCGGCATCGACACCGTCTTACTCGCGCCGGGGGTGGCGGGCGTGGAGGTGTGCGCCAAGGTCTCGGACGGCACGAACGAGCGCGTGTTCGCCGTCACGCGGCCCGTCGGCTCCGGCCGGCTGGCCTGGGTACGTGGAAGTTTCTCGGGTTACCTCACGGCGTCTGCCCTGCCCCAGCCCGACGATCCGCGGCAGCTCTTCCAGGCGGAGTACCTGATGCGCTATATGCTGGCGAAGTTCGGGTACGAGCTAAAGGTGGAGCGGCCCACCGTCGAGACCCGGAACCCGCTGCTGCTTGTCGCGCGGAGCAACAATGGTTTTTTCTTCTCTGGGTATAGCCCCTCGACAGCCGCGACCATCCGGCTGCGATTCCCGTTCGGGGCTCCGATTCTGCTGGGGTATGAGACGTGGCTCGAGGACGGGCATTCCACCTACAGCATGCCCCGCGCCTGGCACCGTGAGTGCCGCTGCCTTGTGGAGCAGGCCGAGGAGGGGGAAGTCTCTTGCGTTGAGAGGATCGCCGAGGAGCCCGGCATCCGGCGCCGCATGCTCTTGACGGGCCTTAAGCAGGCGACCGTGCACTTCTACCCCGAGGATCGAACCGCCGGTCCACCTGTCCGGATGGAGAGCGGCCAATCGCATGCCACCTTCTTTGAAAACGAGAAGCGCATCGCGTACCTGCCCGAAGATTCGGGAAGACGCCTGGTGGTTCACGACCTCTCGGGCGAGTTGCTCATATCCTGGTGAGTTGGGTGGAGACGAACAGGCGGCGGAAGCCGCGACTTCAGCGGGGCTGAGCAGGCTGCGGAAATACCGCCAAAACTGTCATCCTGAGGAGCCGCAGGCGACGAAGGATCTCCGCATTTGCCTGATTCTACAAATGCAGAGGTTCTTCGCTTCGCTCAGAATGACACCGCCTACGAGTTTTTCCGCAGCCTGTTACGGCGCGAGGCTGGCGATCTGCTGCTTGACGGCCTGGGAAACGGCGGAGTTGGCGGCGAATTCCTTCTCCACCCGCTCGTAAATCTGGCGCGCCAGGGTGGGCTGCGAAGCGCGATAGGCATCCGCCTGGGCCAGCAGGGCACTGGCCTTGGGCACCGATAGCGTGGGATGATCCGCCAGTTCCTGAAAGAGCTTGGCCGCCTCCGGCAGCTTGCCGGTCTTCGCCAGTTCACTCGCCAGGGCGAACTTGGCGAGCGAGGCGACTTCGGGGTCGCGGCCCTGGCTGGCTTCCTGCAATGTCGGGATGGCCGCGGCGTGGTCCTCCAGGAGCGCCTGGCACACTCCCATCTGGTAGCGCGCAATCGCTACGGCTTTCGGCCGGGGAATCATCTTGTAATTGTCCACGACGGCCTGGAATTGTCCCAGGGCTTTCTTGTACTTCTCCTGCGCGGTCGCAAAGGATGGCCCCCCCGGATCCATGGCGCCGGGCGCCGGCTGGCCCACGTAAGCGCGAAACGTCTGGAGCGCCGCGCCCAGATCGGCGTTGGCTTGGGCTTCCTGGCGGTCGGTGTAATACTTGAGGCCGCCGGCCAGCCCCACCACCACGACGACCAGGATCGTGGCGTTCAGGATCTCCCTGTAGTGCTGTTTGAAAAACTCTTCGAACTGCTCGAAGACGTTGCGAAACTCATCTTGCTTAAGTTGATGGCGGGTGAGACGGTCCAATGTCTTGGCTCCTTCCAAACACTTATCCCTGCCATCTTAGCAACCCGCCGCAAGGGCGTCAATTGGCGTGCGAAGCAACGCAGGCGGCTGGTAGAATCAGGGGCGGGCGATCGGCCCAGGGGGTTCGCTATGGAAACAAAACCTCACGCTGCCCTGCCCAGCGCAGCCATTGGGTTCCGGCCGGAATTCCTGGATTTCCGCCGGGGCATCCGGGTGGGCAATCTTGCAGACCACGAGCGCATCACGCGCATCCTGAAGCTGGCGCTCGAAGCGCGCTACCAGCAGGGGTTCGTTACGGAGCGCTGGGGCCGCGGCGTCTTCTGGCAATGGATTGCCTTCCTGCCGCGCGCCAACCGCGAGGCCAAGCCGCTTTCCTCCCACGTCAGCTTCGGCTGCGCGAAGTTCTTCATCTCCGTGGAGACGGAGGAAAAACTCTTCCAGTGCGGATTGCAGATCGAGCGCGGCTACGTGAAGGCGCCGCGCTCGTTCCGCGCCTGCCAACTGCGCCCGGATTGGGACTGGCACCGGCTGCTCAAAGGCCTGCGGCCCGGGAGCCCCCTCGAGCGGGAGCTGCGACGGCTGATCTTGCGCGAGGGCTTCGGCCTCCACGCCGGCAGTTGGGAAACGGAAATCGCGCAATTCTCGAAGGCGAACTTTCCCGGCGTCGCGAAGCTGCGCCGCCTGCTCGCTGCCGCTCCCCAGAACCACTGGGCGGGATTCCAGCTTTTCTACCCCATGAGCGAAGCAGAAGTGCGCAGCTCGACGGGCCTGGACTTGGTGGAATCCATGCTCGCCGTCTTCCGCGAGGTCACCCCGCTCATGAACCTCGTCATGCAGATTGAGTTGCCGGAGCCTGCCAAAGGGGCTTGAGCGACTCTGGGTGAGGCGATGGATAGCAAGTCGCGCCTCACCGCGTGTGACATTCCGCACACCTTGCCCTGCCGGATTTCAGGGCGGCACGGATCATAAACGCCCTTCTCACAGGGTGATAACCCCCAGGTTGCTTCTTACAAAGGTCGGCCGGGGCGGCGCCAGATGAATTACCTCTTCAAGAATGAATAAGTTAGGCCTCCTCGACGGAGCCACGGGATTCGTGGCCCGCCTTTTGCTTCTACATGACCGGGTCGGTTCGGCACAAAGTCGGTGGGTGCGAATCTTCAGGTGGCAATGGGCTGACCGGAAGAGTGATGGATCGGGGTAACGCGGGTGGGGGGACAGGTTATGCAGAGAGTTGTGATTCTTGGCGCCGCGGGCAGGGACTTTCACAATTTCAATGTGGTGTTTCGCAACAATCCTGCTTTCCAGGTCGTCGCGTTTACGGCCACGCAGATTCCGAACATCGATCACCGCCGCTATCCGGCGGAGCTGGCCGGGGCGTTGTATCCGGCGGGCATTCCCATTGTGGCCGAGGCCGAACTGGAGGACCTGATCCGCGCGCAGTCGGTGGACGTGGTGGTGTTTGCCTACAGCGACGTGTCGCACCAAACAGTGATGCATCTAGCCTCGCGAGCCGTGGCGACGGGCGCCGACTTCTGGCTGCTGGCGACGGAGCGCACCCAATTGCAGGCGCGCGTGCCGGTGGTCTCGGTGTGCGCCACGCGCACGGGCTGCGGCAAGAGTCCGGTGTCGCGCCGGGTGGCGCAGGAGCTGCGCGAGCTGGGCTGGAAGCTGGTGGTGGTCCGGCACCCGATGCCTTACGGCGATCTGGCGGCGGAGCGTGTGCAGCGTTTTGCCACGCTCGCTGACTTGGAGACGCAGCATTGCACCATCGAGGAGCGCGAGGAGTACGAACCGCACATTCGCTGCAACACGGTGGTCTATGCGGGGGTCGATTATGAGGAGATTCTGCGCCAGGCGGAACGGGAAGCGGAACTGATCCTGTGGGACGGCGGCAACAACGACACGCCCTTCTTCCGCTCCAACCTGGAAATTGTCGTTGCCGACCCGCACCGGGCGGGCCACGAGCTGGGGTATTTTCCGGGTGAGGTCAACCTGCGGCGCGCGCAGGTGGTGGTGATCAACAAGGTTGACACGGCTGCGCCGGAGGGTGTGGCGACCGTGCGCGCGAACCTCGCCCGCCACAACCCTGCGGCCACGGTGATCGAGGCGGCTTGCCGGGTAAGCGTGACGGAGCCCGCCAGGATCAAAGGCCAGCGGGTGCTGGTAGTAGAAGACGGCCCCACGCTCACGCACGGCGAGATGGCCTACGGAGCGGGCGTGGTGGCGGCGTGCCAGTTCGAGGCCGCCGGGCAAGTTGATCCGCGTCCTTACGCGGTGGGCTCGATCGCAGAAGTCTTCCACCGGTTCCCGCACTTGAAAGACCTTCTGCCCGCCATGGGTTACAGCGACGCGCAGCGCCACGAGTTGGAAGAAACCATCAACCGCACCCCCTGCGACCTGGTGTTGGTGGCGACCCCCGTTGATCTGGGGCGCATACTGCGCCTGAACAAGCCCAGCCTGCGAGTGAATTACGAGATCGAAGAGCGTACGCGGCCCGGCCTGGGCGAAATCCTGGAGCGTTTTACGAAAGGCTGGCAACCCCAACGCCGACTGAGCGTTGCTTGAGCGGTGAGCGCGCGGTCATTCCCGCGCCGGCCAGACCGTGAGGGCACCTTATGCGTAAACTCAAAGTCGTTGTCGAGGCCGGGAAAGAACCGCTCCTGCGCCCTGCGGCCCTGGCGCGCCGGGATTTGATTTCTCTTCACGACCTGACGCCCCCGGAGATCGACTACCTGCTGGCGCTGGCGCAGCGTGTCAAGGCTGCTCCGGACCGCCACCGACACGCCTTGGAGGGCAGGACGCTGGCGATGCTTTTTGAAAAGCCCAGCCTGCGCACCCGCGTAACGTTTGAGGTCGGCATGGGCCAGTTAGGCGGACAGGCGCTCTACCTGGGGCCGCAGGAAGTGGGGTTGGGCAAGCGCGAGGCGGTGAAAGATGTGGCGCGCAACCTCGCACGCTGGGTGGACGCTGTGGTGGCGCGCGTGTTCTCACACCAGACGGTGCTCGAACTGGCGGAACACGCCTCGATTCCGGTCATCAATGGGCTTTCGGATTTTGAGCATCCCTGCCAGGCGCTGGGCGATTACCTGACGCTGCTCGAGCACAAGGGTACGCTCGAGGGCACCACGCTCGCCTGGGTGGGCGACGGCAACAACGTGGCGCATTCCCTGATGTACGGCGCAGCGCGTTTGGGCGTGCGGATGCGCATCGCCACACCGGCCGGGTACGAACCAGACCGGTCTGCGCTGGCGGAGGCAAAGCGCGAGGGGGGCGCCATTGAGTTGACCCACGATCCCGCCCAGGCCGTGGCGGGCGCGGACGCCGTCTACACCGACGTCTGGACGAGCATGGGCCAGGAGGACGAGGCGGAAACCCGCGAGCAGGTCTTCCGTCCGTACCAGGTGAACGCGCAACTGATGCGCGCAGCGGGCCCCCAAGCCATGTTCATGCACTGTTCGCCGGCGCATCGCGGCCAGGAAGTAACCGATGACGTCATGGATGCGTCTCGCTCCCTCGTTTGCGACCAGGCGGAGAATCGCCTGCACATTCAGAAGGCTATTTTGCTGGCGCTCCTTTCCTGAGAGGCATCATGCCCATTGCGGTGGTCGCCATCGGCGGGAATTCCCTGGTTAGGCCGGGCGAGCGCGGCACCCTGGAGGAGCAGCGCGCCAACCTGCCGGTCACCTGTGAAGGTATCGCCGCGGTGATGGCCGCCGGGTACCGTGTGGTGGTGACCCACGGCAACGGGCCGCAGGTGGGCGACGCGCTGCTGCGCTCGGAGCTGGCCGCCTCGCAGGTGCCGCCGCTCACGCTCGACGCCTGCGTCGCCGAAACGCAAGCCATCATCGGCTACCTTTTGCAGCAGATGCTGCAGGAAACGCTGCAGCGCCATGGACTGCGGCGGCCGGTGGTGACCATCGTAACCGAAGTCCTGGTGTCGCGCCGTGATCCCGCCTGGCGCAATCCCACCAAGCCCGTCGGTCCCTTCTATACGCGGGAAGAGGCGGAGGGCCGTCGCGCGGCGCTCGGCTGGACGATGGCCGAAGACGCCCAGCGCGGCTACCGGCGCCTCGTGCCGTCGCCGGAGCCGAAGGAGATTATGGAACTCGCCGCCATCCAGGCAGCGCTCGCGAATGACGTGCTGGTGATCGCCTGCGGAGGCGGAGGAATCCCGGTGGTCTTCAAGCGCGAGCGGCTGGTGGGCGTCGAGGCGGTCATCGACAAGGACCGCGCCTCCAGCCTCCTGGCGTGGGAACTGGAGGCCGAGCTGTTCCTGATCTCCACCGGGGTTGAGCAAGTGGCGCTCGATTACGGCACACCCCGGGAGCGCGCCCTCCGAGACCTGACGGCCGCCGAGGCGCGTCGCTACCTGCGCGAGGGACAATTCCCACCCGGCAGCATGGGACCGAAGATTGAAGCCGCACTCGCTTACCTCGAGCGCGGTGGCCGCCTGGCTATCATCACTTCTCCCGAGCGTATTCCCGAGGCCTTGCACGGCCTGGCGGGAACGCGCCTAACCCCTGCTGCCGAACCTGCGGTTCTGCCCCGCGCACCCCGCGCAGCCTGAGGCGCTCGCCGCCTTCTGCCTTCTCCCTTCTGCCCACTGCCTTCTGCCTACTGCCCACTGCCTACCGCCTTCTGCCGACTGCCTACTACCCTCTGCCCGCCCCGTCCTGCCCTTCCGCGATGACAAACTACTGCTAACTATCTTTATTTTCATCAACATCTTGGCAGACGAACTATAACTCGTTTTGTTTCAATAACATCTTGGCAAGCCCACAAACTGACATTTTTTCTACATGTGTTTTCAATAACATAGTGGGACTTACCTTCATTTTGGGGCCCCCTTTTTTTTGAGCTCGACCGCAATGCAAGGTACTTAACTTGTTTAATTTCAACGACTTGATGATTTTGCAGAATCATGCTGAATATCGATAAGTACATTTATTATCATCAACATAATGGAGAGGCTGGACATTTTCGAAATTCTCACGCTCGCGGGCTTGGCGTCCAGCCATCAGCCTTCAGCGTTCAGCTTCCAGCCTTCTGCCTGCCGCCTTCTGCCTACTGCCTACTGCCTTCTGCCCGCCAGCAGCCTCCTTGGTGGGTGGCAAGGGGAAGGCTATCTCCCGAGGAGCTTCTATCGAGCCGGGGCGCTCGGTACCGACCCTATAATACCATACGAGTTAACCATGTCAAGCAAAAAATTCTGCCCTTAGGCAAAAACTTGCTGAAGCGGGCGAGAGGAGCACGGGGGCCTTATAGCCGTGGGAGGCACGCAAGAGAAAATGTAGCGCAAGGCTCGCGGTCCAGCCTTGCGGCTTTTCCACCGCGCCGTGGTTTTGGCGGCGCGGCTTACGAGAATTCGGATTATCTTGTTGGCGGTGCGGCAACAACCCGCACCGCTGGAAAAGCCGCAGGGCCGGAGGGCGGGCCCAGCGCTACCGGCTCAAAGTACTGGCGAACCGGCGCGATGTTCCCTATCAATCGCTGCTCAAGGTTTTGCTTGCGGAGCGGCTGAAGCAAGAGGAAGCGAAACAAGTGCGGGCCTGAAGGCCGGGGGGACAGGCAAGAGAAAATGTAGCGCAAGGCTCGCGGTTCAGCCTTGCGGCTTTTCCACCGCGCCGTGGTTTTGACGGCGCGGCCAAGATGTTTGAGGAACGGTGCTTCGGACGCGGGCAAAGGAAATTCGGATTCCCTTGTTTGCGGCGGGGCTGAACCCCCCGCCGCTGGAGAAGCCGCAGGGCCGGAGGGCGGGCCCTGCGCTACTCTCGGTGGGCGAGATTCGGACTTGCATCGCAGGTTAATAAGTTGTTTAATGCCGTCATCTTTTCGCCAGCCCGGGAACCCCTGGGAGGTTAGGCGTCATGAACAAACTCCCCTCCTGTTTTAGGAGGGGGCAGGGGGTGGTAAACCCGAATGATCGTCAATCACCGTTGGCGCCGTTCCCTGGCCAGCCGACTCCGAGGCTGGACGACCGCAGGGTAGAATTCCTGCGCCCTCGGCACTCGCGCTCTCTCGTTACGCCGACCGGGAAGGGTTTTATGCAGGTCAGCCGGAAACAGAGGTAGGCCTCAAGCCGCAAATGGCCGAACCGACCAGATACTACCCATACAAACCTGGCACGTCATGCTCTGTGAAGGACTGCGGCAGTCCCGCAGAATTCGAAGTTTACCTGTACGATTACTACCCTTTGCCTTGGGACGACGATGAGTTCTTCCAACAGGACTATACGTGCCCCTTTCTCTGCCGCAAGCACATGGAAGAGAATGAGGAGCGCGCCAAGGGCGTGCGGCAGCCTCGAGGTTTCGTCACATACCCGTTTACTAATCAGCATGGTGCCCAAGGCTACTCAAAATATGCCCCCCTGAGCGAAGTTTTCCCCATCATCATCGACGCAAGCAGCGGTCTCTATCCGCGCCAACTAATCTCAATCTATGCATCCGTCAATGACGAACTTATCGCGTATCTGGCGGCAAACCCGCGGGCTCTCCGCGAACTAAATCCGCGTCGCTTCGAGGAGGTGGTCGCGGAGCTGTTTCGGAAACGGGGCTTTGCGGTTGAATTGACTCCTAGGACGAGGGACGGCGGCCGCGATGTGTTGGCGGTTCAATCCGACACACTCGGCAAGTCTCTCTATCTCATTGAATGCAAGAGGTATGCGCCCTCGCGAAAGGTCGGTGTCGAGGTCGTCCGTGGGCTCTATGGTGTTTTGCAGGCGGATCGAGCCACGAAAGGAGTCATCGTCACCGACCTCCTCATACACGAAGGCTGCACTCGCATTCGCAACCCCGTTGCAGTATCAACTAAGCTTGCGAGATTTTGAGGCCTTAAAGGAGTGGCTGTCCGCGTTTCGAACGCCGAAAGGTTGAGGACTAACAAGCGCTTAAAGCCGACGGCGCGTAATACGATTGTAAAGCACCGCGGCCGGCGCAGAGACTAGCCCTGCGCGGCGGAGCAGCATCCAACTCCCAAAGCCGCAGACCTGACCGACGGAGGTCTGCGTCAGCCCGCGCATCATATTCAGATCAACGAAATTATTGTAAGGAGGAGTAGAAAGACCATGGGCGAGGTATTGAACCAGGACTACATACACATGCGCTTGGCCGTTGACCTGGCCAAAGACTCCAAGGTCGAGGATCAGCGATCTCATCCACGAGTCGGTGCCATACTGCTGCGGGATGGTAAGGTTCTGGCCAGCGCGTACCGAGGAGAACTGGGTGCGGGTGACCATGCCGAATTTACAGTATTCCAGAAGAAACTGCCGGGTGCAGAGCTAAAAGGGTCGACGCTCTTCACCACCCTCGAACCATGCACGTCACGAGGCAATCACAAGCCCTGTGCCGACTGGATAATTGAGAAGGAAGTATCCACCGTGTTCGTAGGCATGCTCGACCCCAATCCGCGGGTGTACTCCCAGGGAGTCTTGAAGCTCCGCCAACACGGCATCCAGGTCTCCTACTTTCCCCAGGATCTTCGCAAAGAGATAGAGGCCGACAACTCTTCTTTCATTGCACAGTTCCATGCAAGCCCGGCGCTAATCGGCAAAGCACGATTTAATTACTCCGACAACAACGGCGTTTTTACGATCGGAAACGGGGAGTGCTTATTCGAAACAATGTGGACCAAGGCCAGCGACGTTGCGATCCATGCGTACAACGATCCTCCGAGCATTTCCGGCGTCGCGATCGCACTTGACTCTTGTGCGCTCGCGGACATCTGCGATGCAAGCATCTACAATATGTCGTCGCGTTGTCGGACCCCAAAGGAGGGGGAGTTCGTAGTCTTGAAAAATAATAACGGGCGTTTTGCTGCCTTACACATACTAGACGTCAAAGACCGAAGCCGTTCAGACAAGGAGGACGAACTGGTCTTCGACTACTGGATCCTAGATGACGGGAGCCGTGATTTTTCTGCCTTCGCGGCTGGCGCAGAGCGATAGCTCTGCGTTGCGGAGCAGCGCCCCTCTCCCAAAGCAGGTGGCGCGGCCCCCGTTTTCGGGGTCCAAGGTTCTTCCCAAGGGGAAGGCGCAGACCTCAATGACGAAGGTCTGCGCCAGCCCGCCTGGATATGCAAGGCCGCGAAGAGGTTCGCATCCAGGCATTAACGGAGCGGGTGGCTGGCTGAAAGGCACGGTTCCCGTCTCGCCCTGACCGGTTTCTTTGATTGCACAATTTCGTACAAAAGCGTAGGATTGTATCAGGTTATGCAAATGGGCACTCGAGTCTGGGGCGTTCTCATAGCGGACGTGATAGGGTCCAGTTCAACGCCGAACTTGCGCTCCTTGCTGAGTGCGAAACTGCGCATCGCCAGCCTGGCACATCAAGAGCTACTCCGGTTGCCCTACGCCATCACGGCGGGCGATGAATTCCAAACCCTTACCGCAAAACTGAATGGCCTTCCCTGGTTGGTGTTCGATCTGCGGAGAAGGTTGAGGCCGCTCGAAGTGCGGATTGGCATCGGCATAGGCCCAGTTCCGAACCGCGTGCGCCCCCCGGTCAATGAACTCGGAGGGCTAGCCTTCCAATGGGCGCGTCAGGCCATCGAGGAAACGAAGGGTGGCCACGGGCACAAGTTTGAAGTGCGCACCGCATTCCGTTCCGCCAACGCGGAATTTGACCGGGTGGCCAACCTGGTGTACGGCCTTCACGATACACTGCTTCGAGACCTCACGGAGAAGCAATGGCAAGCCATCGATGCCTATGTCGCCAAAAAGCGAGTGGACTTGGCAGCCCGCGCCTTGAGAATCAGTGTCTCCACCGCATCACGCAGTCTAAAGAGGGGCCACTTCTGGCAGATCGAAGAAACCATCGAGACGATGAAAAAGGTCATCGAGACCGTGTTTCCTTAATTGCACATGTTTGTGCAAATGAAAAGGATTGCATAATTCCATGCATGTGTTCGCCACCAGCTTTCTGGCTCTCTATTTGGCGCACCTCCTGACCGACTTTGTCTTCGAATCAGATCGTCTCGTAGTAGGAAAAAGGAACAACACCGTACTTGCTTATGTGGAGCACGGTGGGATTCACCTTGTCTCGGCGGCGTTACTGTTAGGTTTGGGTAGCCCGGTGCTGGTGCGCAGTCTGGATTTCTACGGCGTAATCATCGGCCTCACGCTCGCGCATCTCGCTCTCGACTGGGGAAAGCTGAGCGTCGTCCGCCTCACCACGAAGGCCGAGGGAACTCTCGCCTTTGTGGTCGGCCAGCTCGTGTATGTGTTCCCCGTTTGCGTGGCGGCAGGGATGATTGCGAAGACTCCCCTCCGCGAACTGATGGTTGGCCTGACTTGGTTTCAATCCCACGCTGAGGAAACCCTGCTTCTGCTGGTGGTGTACGTAGGAGTCATTTTCGGGGGCGGGCACTTCGTTCGGCTTGCTACCAAGCCCCTGATTCGTGGCGACCTCGGCCTCGCGGGACAAACCACTGAAGAACTGCAAAACGCAGGGATGTATATCGGTTGGCTGGAACGGTTTCTAATCGTGACGTCTCTCCTGCTGCAATCGCCAGCCACCGTGGGATTGATCCTCACCGCAAAATCGATAGCACGGTACCCGGAATTCAAGTCAAAACGCTTCGCCGAGTATTTTCTGATTGGAACTCTCCTGAGCATCAGCATCGGGATCGTCGGTGGCCTTATTCTGTTGAAGGCATTTTACGGAACACTTCGCTTGAAGTGAACCACTTGCCCCTATCTACGGCTGGTGAAACATGCCCGGCATTATTGGCGGGTGGCGCATACGTCGCGCTTCTTGCGATGTGTGCGATTGGCCGATTCCACCTCTCGCGAGGATCACCGCACCCTCAAACTTAAAGGGCTTTGAGGGCAGTCCCCACGCGGTCGAACTCCTTGTCAGTCGCGACCAAGGTTGCCTTCCTGGCTTGGGCGAGGGCGGCGGCGAAGCAGTCGGGCGCGGAAGGGTGCTTCTAGAGCCCCGCGCTCAAGATCCCTGCTACATCACGGCTGCCGTGCAGGATGGTTACCACTTGTAACGGCTGGGTTTCAGGTCGGCACACAATCAGGTAGGAGTACACAGAAAAGAACCGCACATCCGCGGAGGTCAAGTCACGCCGCCAGTGGCCCGCGCCGGGAAAGCCGGCCAGGTAGACACACTTGGTTCGCATGACGGATTCAACCCGGTCGGCTGCTTCCCGGCTGACTTCCCGCTTTACGTAACGCCAGATTTGTACCAAGTCGCGCGCTGCCTGCGGAGCCAGGACATAGCGCCGAGTCATTCCGATTGAGCTTTCAGTCGTTCAAGGTGCGCGTCCAGCTCGTCCTCGGGAATCCCTTCCCCCCCGTCTAGTTCTTCGATCCCCTTGCGGATTTTGGCATCCACCGTCTGGCGATTGGCCATTAACCATTCATCCCGCTCATGCAGCACCTCCAGCGCCCGGTCGATTACGTCATCGGTGCTTTGATAAGCGCCGGAGCGTAACGCTTCCGCAATGCGGTGTTCCTGTTCGGGCTTTAGTTGGATCGTCATGGCCAATTCTCCCGGCGGACTCGGCGATCTCCCGCTGCTGCCAGTGTAGGGGCGACGCCTGGTTCAGTCAAACGATAGCCGAGATCCTGTACTCCCGCCAGGATATGATTCAAATCCAGCCTTCCGGTCACATTATGGTTCAAATGGCGGACCCGTCTCGGTGTTACAATCTCCCCAGACAGGACCCCTGCATGCCTCATCGGCCTGATACGTATGCCCGCTGGGCGCTCGAGATGCGTCGCAAGGAATTCTTCCGTCCCGGCCAGCGCGTGGGCGTAGCGGTTTCGGGGGGGCCGGACTCCGTTCTGCTGCTGCATTTCCTGAAGCTGCTGGCGCGGGAAGTAGGACTGCCGCTGGCGGTCGTACACTTCAATCATCATCTGCGCGGGGCAGAGTCCGACGGGGACGAAGCCTTTGTGCGCGGGCTCGCCGAGGCTCTGGAACTGGACTTCCTTTCGAGCGGGGCGGACGTGGCACGGGCGGCGCGCGAGCGTCGCCGCAATCTGGAGGCCGTGGCGCGCGAGCTGCGCTACCGCTTTTTCTTTTCGCTCGTGGATCAGGGCCGGCTGGACCGCGTGGCCACTGCGCACACGGCCAACGACCAGGCGGAAACCGTGCTCCTGCGCCTGCTGCGCGGCACCGGCACGCGCGGCCTGGGGGGAATCTATCCGGTGCTGGAGGGTAAAGTCGTTCGCCCTTTCCTCAGCCTGACGCGCGCCGAAGTGATGCAGGAAATTGCCGCGCGGCAACTCGAATACCGCGTGGATTCGTCGAACCTCAACCCGCGCCTGCAGCGGAACAAAGTGCGCGGGGAGCTGCTGCCGCTCCTCGCAAAGGAATTCAATCCGGAGATCATCCCCCTTCTCAAGCAGCTTGCCGACCACGCGCGCGACGACGAGGCCTTCCTGGAGCGCCAGGCGCATGAAAGGGCGCAACCCTGGCGGGTGCGGGAGGGGTCCGAAGAGCGCATTGCCGTTCGCCCCCTGCGGGAATTTCCTCCCGCCCTGGCGCGGCGGGTGTTGCGCCAGATGCTCCAATCCGTGCGGGGCTCGTTGCGCGGGCTGACCCATGTGCATGTCGAAGCGTTGCTGCGGTTTGCCACCGAGGCGCAGAGCGGGAAAACTCAAACGCTGCCGGGAGATGTGCTGGCGCGCAAGGAGTTCGCCTGGCTGGTGCTTGGTCCGGCTCCCCATACACCGGCGGAAACGGACTTTTCTTACGCCGTAGTCATTCCCGGAGAATTGCCTATTCCTGAGCTGGGCTGCACCTTTCACTTCAAAATTATTAACCGCGATGAACCCGGCGGGGCGTATAATCAAGAGAAGCTCGCTGGCCTTGACCCGCAAAAGTTGCCGGGGCTACTTGTCTTGCGCAACTGGCGGGCGGGTGATGTTTTTTGTCCCGCGGGGAGCCGGGGGGTTCGCAAGCTGAAGGAACTCTTTCGCGAGCGCAAGATTCCGGAGGTTCGACGCAGCCTCTGGCCCGTCCTGGCAGGCGGGACCCAGATCGTCTGGGTGCGAGGATTCCCGCCGGGGGGATCAGCGGCGGCATCCGATGAGACCCGTCAGGTGCTGATTGTGAAAGAGGAACCCCCGCCTTCATTTTAAGCCGCCCGGGGGGACCGCCTATATGAAAAAACGCTCCCAGCCTGTTTCCAAGAAGCGCCGCTCGGTGCCACGGGGGGTAGCTTCCCCGAGCCACCTCAAGGTGGCCATCAGTGAAAAGGAAATCCGTCGGCGAGTGCGCGAGTTGGCAAAGCAGATAGATCGTGATTACCAAGGAAAGACCCTGCTCGTCGTAGGGGTGCTGGAGAACTGCCTGATGTTTATGGCGGACTTGGTTCGTCACTTAACGATTCCGGTGGCCTATTCCTTCATCCGCTCCGAGATGCGGGACAGTGACTCCGGGCTGGTGGCTATGCGGGAGATCACCTACATTCCTCCCGTGAATCTGGGGGGCAAGGACCTCCTCCTGGTGGACGGCGTCTTGCAGTCGGGGGTGACGCTGGATTATCTGTGCCGCACCCTGCTGGCGCAAGGCCCCGCCTCGCTGCGTACCGCAACGCTGCTCGACAAGAACGACGAACGGAAAGTGGACGTTCCGGTGGACTACGCGGGCTTCAAGGTCTCGGGCAAGTTCTTGGTTGGGTATGGTCTGGGCTACCAGGACCAGTATCGCAGTTTGCCTTACCTTGCCCGCATGATTGAAAGTCAGACCGCGACCCGCGGGGCTGCGGCACGCATCTAATCAAGAGGGGCAAGGCTGGGGGGGAAGGTAAAGGATATTGCGGTAGGCTGGAGGAGGGCGGTCTGTGAACTCGGCAGTTAAGAATATAATCTTCTGGGTCGTGATGGCAGTCACTGCCGTGCTGATTTGGGCGGTGGTGAAGTCGAGCACCGGCGAAAAGGTAACGGACTTATCCTTCACGCAGCTCACGAACGAAGTGAACAAGGACAATGTCCGCGACGTGACCATCGTGGGCGGCGACGTCACGGGCACCTTCAAGAAAGACAGCTCCCATTTCAAATCCACCATCCCCTCGAACTACCCGGATCTTTACAAGACCCTCCAGGACAAGAACGTCAATGTCACCATCAAGGACAACTCCGGAAACACCTGGATGACTTGGCTGGCGAACGGCTTGCCCATGGTTCTCATTTTGGGCCTCTGGATTTTCATCATGCGCCAGATGCAGTCCGGGGGGAACAAGGCGCTTTCTTTCGGCAAGAGCCGCGCGCGCCTGCTCTCGAGCCAGCAGAAGAAAGCCACGTTTAAGGATGTGGCAGGAGTGGAAGAGGCCAAGGAAGAACTGCAGGAAATCATCGAGTTCCTGCGCGAACCCCAGAAGTTCCAGAAGCTGGGCGGGCGCATTCCCAAAGGCGTGCTGCTGGTCGGCGCTCCGGGAACCGGCAAGACTTTGCTGGCCCGGGCCATTGCCGGGGAAGCCAACGTTCCCTTCTTCTCGATTTCCGGCTCCGACTTCGTTGAGATGTTCGTGGGCGTGGGCGCCTCGCGGGTGCGCGACCTGTTCGAACAGGGCAAGAAAAACGCTCCCTGCATCGTCTTCATCGATGAAATCGACGCCGTCGGCCGTCACCGCGGCGCGGGCCTGGGCGGCGGCCATGATGAGCGCGAACAGACGCTGAACCAGTTGCTGGTGGAAATGGACGGCTTTGAGTCAAACGAAGGCGTCATCCTGATTGCCGCCACCAACCGGCCAGACGTGCTTGACCCCGCGCTGCTGCGGCCCGGCCGTTTCGACCGGCGCGTGGTAGTCCCGCGGCCCGATGTGGGCGGGCGCGAAGCAATCCTGAAGGTCCACACCAAGAAGATTCCGCTGGCCGAGGACGTCGAAATCTCGGTTCTGGCACGTGGCACCCCGGGCTTTTCGGGCGCCGACCTGGCGAATCTGGTGAACGAAGGGGCGCTGCTCGCGGCCCGCCAGAATCGCAAGACCGTGACCATGATGGACTTCGAGACGTCCAAAGATAAAGTCTTGATGGGCGCCGAGCGCAAGTCGATGATTCTTTCCGAAGAGGAGAAGCGCAACACGGCCTTCCACGAAGCCGGGCACGCCTTCGTCGCCTCCATGATTCCGAACGCCGACCCGCTGCATAAGGTCACCATTATTCCGCGCGGCATGGCCCTGGGCGTCACCATGCAGTTGCCGATCGACGACAAGCACACTTACACGCGTGATTATCTCGAGACGCAGCTCGCCATCATGATGGGCGGCCGCGCCGCCGAGGAGATCTTCCTCAACCACATCACCACCGGGGCGGGCAACGACATCGAACAGGCCACTGAGATCGCGCGCCGCATGGTCTGCGAATGGGGGATGTCGGACCTGGGGCCTCTCGCTTACGGCAAGAACCAGCAGGAAATCTTCCTGGGGCGGGACCTTGCCACGCAGCGCGACTTCAGCGAGGACACCGCGATTAAGATCGACCAGGAAGTGAAGAAATTCATCACTTCCGCCTACCAGCGCGCGCACGATATCCTCACGACGAATCGCGATGGCCTGGTGCGCATCTCGGAAGCGTTGCTGGTGCGCGAGGTCCTGGACGCCAAGGAAGTGAAGCTCCTGATCGAAGGCAAGCCGCTGCCGGAATTTGTCCGCCGGACACCGCCTCAGCCCGCGCCGCCTGAGACCACGCAGGTGCTCAAGCCTCAACCTGCTCAGCCTGGCATGCCAGCCCGCGAGCGCCCCCAGCCGGCGTGATTGCCCGTCAGAGGAGTAAGGCAGGAAGGCGCGCTCGTGGGTTTTCATCCCCCGCGGCTGCCGCCCTGCGAATGGTACAATCGGGCCATGATGATCAGCACGAAATACACGCACGCAGATCTCCTGGCGATGCCCGACGACGGCAAGCGCCGGGAAATTATCGAGGGAGAACTCTTTGTGACACCCTCACCCGCAAGTAACCATCAGCGAATCCTTCTAAACCTCGCGTGGGCCTTTCGGGAATATCTGAAGGTCCACTCCGTCGGGGAGCTTCTGATTGCTCCCTTGGACGTCATCCTGAGCGAGTATGACGTCCTGGAACCCGATCTTCTCTTCGTCTTGAAAGAGCACCAGACCATAGTCAGGGATTGGGTCCGCGGCGCTCCGGACCTGGTCGTTGAAATCCTGTCGCCTACCACTGAGGCCCGTGATCGCGGCCCCAAAATGAAAGCCTATGCTCGGTTTGGTGTGGGCGAGCACTGGATCGTCGATCCCGTCGCACAAGCGATTGAGGTGTACCGGCTGGCCGCGGGAGGCTTCCAGCTTGCGCAGACGTGCGCTGAAGACGAACCCCTCGAAACTCCCTTACTGCCCGGCTTTCTTCTGCCCGTCGGCTCGCTCTTCCAATTCTGATTTTGCCCAAGATTGGCCATTCAACTCTTGCGCTGGCTTCTTTTCGCGCGCAATTCCTCGTCCGCCGAACTATACTCTTTGCCCGTCTGCAGGCATCGATAGGCACGTCTGGGAGGAAGTGGATGAGTCCATTTGTGGCGGAGCTTGTGGGTACGATGCTTATGATCGTGTTGGGCGACGGAGTCGTCGCCGCCGTGGTGCTGAACAAATCCAAGGCTCAGAACTCCGGCTGGATGGTCGTCACCACGGGATGGGCATTGGGGGTGGCATTGGGCGTCTACGCCGTGGGTCGCATCAGCGGCGCGCACTTGAATCCCGCCATCACCCTGGGCCTCGCGGCAATCGGCCGGTTTCCCTGGAACGCTGTGCCACGCTATATCGCGGCACAATTCCTGGGAGCCTTCTTGGGAGCGGTCATCGTGTGGCTCGCCTATCTTGCTCACTGGCCCGTGACGGAAGACCAGAGCGCGAAACTCGGAGTCTTCTGCACCATACCGGCCATCCGTCACCTCCCCAAGAACCTGCTCACCGAAATCATCGGCACCTTCGTCCTGATGTTTGGAGTGCTCGCGATCCTGGCCAACGCCGCCCCCGCTCAAAGCGGCCTCGCGCCACTTCTGGTAGGATTTCTCGTCTGGTCGATTGGGCTGTCCCTGGGCGCGCCCACCGGATACGCCATCAATCCGGTGCGTGACCTGGGGCCGCGCCTCGCGCATGCGCTGCTGCCCATCGCGGGCAAAGGTGGTTCGGATTGGAGTTATTCCTGGGTGCCCGTCCTGGGTCCCGTCGTTGGGGGCGTGGCGGGGGCGCTTGCGTATGCGGGATTGTTCGGACGGTAAAGCGGAGGAATTCGGACCAGGGCAAAACCGGCTGTGAAACAAGCCCCTGAAATCCTTCTCACCGCAGAGGCGCGGAGGCGCAGAGATTTGAAATCAAAAGGCCTTTGCTCTGCGTCTCCGCGCCTCTGCGGTAAAGATGGCATTCTTCACAGCTTCGAAAGGCCTGGGTTAGGGTTTCTGACTCCTGACTTGTTTCATGACTCCTCGTTCCACTTTTGACCTCGAGGTTGGTGGCCGCAAGGTCAGGTTGGGTGAGCGCACCCTCGTCATGGGTGTGCTCAACGTGACTCCGGACTCTTTCTCGGATGGCGGGCTCTACTTTGCGCCCGAGCGCGCCCTCCAGCGCGGACTGCAACTGGTTCGCGAAGGAGCCGACTGGATTGACGTGGGCGGGGAAACCACGCGGCCAGGATCGCAGCCGGTTTCTGCACAAGAAGAACTGCGGCGCGTGTTGCCCGTCATCCGGGGCCTGCGGCGGAAGCTCGGCTCCGTTCCCATTTCCATTGACTCCACCAAAGCCGAGGTGGCTGAGGAAGCTCTGCGCGCCGGCGCCAACATTGTGAATGATGTCAGCGGACTGCGCTTCGACCCGCGCCTGGCGGAGGTCGCGCGCCGCTATCAGGCCCCCCTCATCCTGATGCACCTGCGCGGCCGCCCCGAAACGATGCAGGTGAAACCCTTCGCGCAGGACATCTGGCGCGCGCTCACGCGGGGCCTGGAAACTTCTCTTCGGCGCGCGGTCGCGGCTGGGGTGAGCCGCTCGCAGATCATCCTGGATCCCGGCCTGGGCTTCGGCAAATCGCGCCGGCAGAACTATGAAATCCTCGCCGGTCTCGAGAAACTCCGGCGCTTCCGTCTTCCCCTGCTCGTGGGCAGCTCGCGCAAATCTTTTGTGCAGGCCATCGTGGCGGGCGAAGGTCTTGATCCCTCACGTGCAGGGGCGCATGGCCGGGCGCGCCCGCGAATCTCGCGTGAGAAGCAACGTGGGGTCATCTTCCGGCGGGTGGTAGAGCAGGCCGGTGGGGCGACCCTTGCACCCCTGACGAACTTCGCCCCGCTCGCGATCGGAGACGCCGCGGCCGTGGTCGCGGCCATTTTGGGCGGCGCGCACATCGTGCGTGTGCACGACCCTGCGGCCATCCTTCCCGCTGTGCGCGTCGCCGACGCCCTGCTCAGTTGTGCCTGATTCCCGCTTTAGGCTTGCGATAGGGGCGGATTCGACATAGGCTTTCTTATTCTCTAAGTGCTTGAAGTCCTGAAGTATCCTTTCAAGCCTTCACACATTGCTGTGACGATCTCATCTATCTACCGACGGCTCGAAGACCGAGCCGAAATCTCGCCTGATTCGATTGCCATCCTGGCCCCGGACCGCGCACCGCTGACCTTCGGGCGGCTGCTCGCGCACGCCCAAGAGGCTGTGCCTCACCTTAACGCGCTGGGCATCCACCGGAACGACAAGGTGGCGATTGTCCTTCCGAATGGCCCGGAGATGT
Source organism: uncultured Acidobacteriota bacterium (assembly GCA_963722555.1). Classification (GTDB taxonomy): domain Bacteria; phylum Acidobacteriota; class Terriglobia; order UBA7540; family UBA7540; genus Bog-366. The sequence continues at coordinate 391,482 of CAVRNQ010000007.1, read as the reverse complement.
TGGTGGCGTTTCTCTCGATTGCTTGCGGCGCCACGGCAGCCCCGCTCAATCCGGCTTACGGCGCCTCGGAATTTGATTTCTACCTGTCGGACCTGGATGCCAAGGGGCTGGTGGTCGAGGCCGGAGCGCGCTCGCCGGTTGTGGCGGTAGCCCAAGCCCGCGGAATTCCTGTGATTGAGATTGTCCCAAAATTGGATGGTCCGGCAGGGCTTTTCGACTTGCCGGGAACCAGCGCCACCTCAGGCTTGCCTTCCAGCATCGCCGAGGGAGAGGACATCGCCTTGGTGCTGCACACTTCCGGCACTACGTCGCGGCCGAAGATGGTTCCACTCAGCCATCAGAACCTCTGCGCCTCTGCCGGCCACATCGGCCAGGCGCTGGCACTGGGTCCGTCCGACCGGTGCCTGAACATCATGCCGTTGTTCCACATTCACGGCCTGGTGGCCGCGGTCCTCGCTTCCCTCGCCGCCGGGGCGAGCGTGGTCGCGACGCCCGGTTTTGATGCCCCGCGCTTCTTTGACTGGGTGGCTGCTTTCCAGCCTACCTGGTACACCGCCGTGCCCACCATGCATCGGGCGATTCTAGGGCGCGCGGGCGAGAGCGGGCAAGCGCTCGATCGGGCTCGCCTGCGATTCATTCGTTCTTGTTCTTCTCCGCTTTCCCCAACGGTAATGGCGGAGCTCGAAGCTCTATTCGGCGTGCCGGTGATCGAGGCTTACGGGATGACCGAGGCTTCCCACCAAATCTCCTCGAACCCTCTTCCCCCCAGAATCCGCAAGCCGGGCTCCGTGGGTGTGCCCACGGGAACGGAAATTGGCATCATGGAAGCAGGCGGCGAGCGGCTGCTGGGGCAGGGCGCTGGGGGTGAAATCGTCGTGCGGGGGCCGAACGTCATGCGCGGCTACGCCCGCCAGGTGGGGGGCCAAGCTTTTGCCGGCGGCTGGTTCCGAACGGGAGACGTGGGCCGCCTGGATGCCGACGGCTATCTTTTCATCGAGGGCCGCATCAAGGAGATCATCAACCGCGGGGGCGAGAAGGTGGCGCCGCGCGAGGTGGAAGAGGTCCTGTTGCAGCACCCTGCCGTTGCCCAGGCTTTGGTCTTCGCCATGCCTGACAAGACGCTGGGTCAGGAGGTTGCCGCAGCGGTCGTCCTGCGCGATGCGAGTGTCACGGAAAAGCAGCTTCGGCAGTCCGTGGCCGCTCGCCTGGCCTACTTCAAGGTGCCCCGCCGCGTTATCACGGTGAATGCTCTGCCGCTGGGGCCGACGGGCAAACCGCAACGAATCGGGCTGGCTGAAAAGTTGGGCTTGACGGAGGAACCTGTGCCCGCCGCCGAGCCACCAGACGAGAGCGCAGGTCCGCGCAACCCGGTCGAGGAATTCCTGGCCGAGACGTGGCGCGAAGTGTTGCGAATCCCCTCCGTAGGCATCCATCAACGCTTCCTCGACTTGGGCGGAGATTCGCTCCTCGCCGCGCGGATCGTCGCCCGCGTGTGTCAGCAGTTGGATGTGGACCTGACCTTGCTCGACTTCCTGGACGCGCCGACGATCGCAGGCCAGGCTCTGGTCCTGGGCAACAAGCTGCCATGACAGGACGAAGGCGGGAGCCCTGAGGAAACCAGCGGCCCTTTTCAAATCAGCGGGCGCGAGCGAAGTCTCTGTGAAAGACACTGACACCATGTCGAGCGGCGCTGAGAACACACCGCAACGGCAATCCGCACCGGTCGATGCGGGTTGGCGGGAAAGGCTGCAATCCCGCCGCCCTGCCCGGGGCATTCCGCGGCTGGCGGACCGCGGCTCACCTCCGCTTTCCTTCACGCAGGAGAGGCTCTGGCTGCTCGGGCAGTTGGAGCCCAATAGTCCCGTCTATAACCGCCCGCTGGCGCTGCAACTCACGGGGCCACTGGACGAGTCTGCCTTGCGGCAGGCGCTGCAATCCATTACGGCTCGCCACGAAGTTCTGCGAACTCGATTCGCGGCGCGCGACGGCCAACCGCAACAGCTTATTTCCCCTGATCTGATTCTGGACCTGCGCGTCATCGAGATGTCCGAACCGAATCCCATCGAACGCGAGGCACAGACCCGGCGTCTGGCGACGGAAGAAGCCCTGCGGCCGTTCGACCTTGCGCATGACCCCGTGCTGCGGGCCACGCTGCTGCGGCTCGGCAGCGAGGAGCACGTCCTCCTTCTGGTTTTCCATCACATCGTTTTCGACGGGTGGTCCGCGCGGGTGTTCAGGGACGAGCTCGCGAGCCTCTACCGGGAGTTTCGGGCCGGGACGTCGCCGCTGCTGCCGGAGCTCCCCATCCAATACGCGGACTTCGCCCACTGGCAGCGCCAGCGGGTGGCCGGCGAACTGCTCGACCGCCAGCTTCTATACTGGAAACAGCAATTGCGCGGCTGTGTCCCCGTTGACCTGCCCACGGACCGGCCACGCCCGAGCGTCCAGTCGCACCGCGGCGGGCGCATCGAGCTTTGCTTGACCGAGCCTCTCACCGACTCTCTCAAAGCGCTGGGCCGGCGTGAGAATGCCACGCTGTTCATGGTGATCCTCACGGCTTTCCAGGCGCTGCTCGCCCGTTACACGGGTTTGGAGGATATCGCGGTAGGAACGCCGGTGGCAGGCCGCAACTGGGTCGAGACCGAGAAACTGATCGGGATCTTCATCAATATCCTGGTGCTGCGCGCGGACTTGGTGGGGAATCCCACGTTTCGTGGACTGCTGGCTCGAGGGCGCGAGACCTGCCGCGGCGCATACAGTCACCAGGATTTACCCTTTGAAAAGCTGGTAGAAGCGCTGCGGCCCGAACGCGACCTGAGCACCACGCCGCTTTTCCAGGTGATGTTTAACCTGGAGAACCTGCCCGAGCCCGCCAGCGAAGTCCCCGGACTGCGCGTGGAAGAGTTTGAGTTCGAATGGCCCGTGGCGGCCTACGACCTGACGCTCGAAATCGTGCCGGCGGACCGGCAGTTGAAGTGCTCCTTCGCTTACAACACGGACCTGTTCGATAGCGGCACGATGGAGCGGATGGCCGGCCACTACCGGACGCTGCTGGAGGGCATTGTCGCTGAGCCCGACCGTTGCCTGGCATCGCTTCCCCTTCTGACGTCCGCTGAGCGACACCAGATCCTTGTCGAGTGGAACCGCACCGAGGCCGATTACCCGCGCGACGCTACCCTTCACGAACTGTTCGAGGCCCAGGCAGAGCGAACCCCCGAGGCCACCGCGTTCTTCGGCGAGAGCGGAAAGGTGAGCTATGGTGATCTGAACCGCCGCGCCAATCAAGTCGCGCGCTGTCTGCGGAGCCAGGGGGCGGGACCGGAATCGTTCGTCGGAGTGTGCCTTGAGCGGTCGCCGGAAGCCGTCGTGGGGCTGCTGGGCGTCCTCAAAGCGGGCGCCGCGTTCGTTCCCCTCGACCCCGGCTACCCACGCGACCGTCTGGCGTTCATGATCGCCGATGCGCAGATTCCCCTCGTGGTTTCCCGGCGGAAATGGTTGCCGGTCGCACGTGTGAAGGGGGCCCGGGTGGTTTGTCTCGACTCGGACCATCGCCTGATCAAAGCGCAGGAGGAAGATAACTTGCCGGGTGCGGCGGGGCCGGCAAGCGTCGCCTACGTGCTCTACACGTCAGGTTCCGCGGGCGTGCCCAAGGGGGTGCTGGGCCTTCACCGGGGCGCGGTCAACCGCTTTGCCTGGATGTGGAAGAATTTCCCCTTCGAGTCCGGCGAGGTGTGTTGCCAGAAGACCTCGTTCAATTTCGTCGATAGCATCTGGGAAGTCTTTGGGCCGCTGTTGCGGGGGATTCCCAGCGTCATTATCTCTGACCAGACCGTCCGCGACCCGGCCGAACTGGTTCGGACGCTCGCGTCTCATGCGGTTACTCGCATCGTGACGGTGCCGTCGTTGCTGTGTGCTGTTCTGGACAGCTACCCCGATCTCGGGAACCGCCTGCCATTGCTGAAGCTCTGGGTCTCGAGCGGTGAGGCGCTTCTGCCCGACCTGTGCAGGCGGTTTTACGCGGCGATGCCGAACGCCACGCTTCTCAACCTTTACGGATCAACCGAAGTCGCGGGAGACGTCACCGCCCACGTTGCCTGCCCCGCTCCGGACGGCCAGGGGACGGTCTCTCTGGGCCGCCCCATTGACAACACGCGGCTCTACGTGCTGGACGCGCAACTCCAACCGGTGCCGATCGGTGTACCCGGTGATCTCTATGTGGGAGGAGAAGGACTGGCGCGTGGCTACTACAATCGTCCGGAACTTACGGCCGAACGCTTCGTCGTGGACGCCTTCTGCGCTCAGCCCGAGGCTCGGCTTTTCAAGACGGGCGACCGGGTGAGGTATTTGCCGGACGGGAACCTGCAGTTTCTCGGACGCGACGACCAGCAGGTTAAGATCCGTGGTTTCCGGGTCGAAATGGAGGAAATCGAAACGATCTTGACGCAGCATCCGGCGGTATCGGCGGCGGCCGTGGTGGTGCGTGAAGAGAGTCCGGGCGAGAAACGCCTCGTGGCCTACGTCGCGCCTCGCACCTCCACAACCTGGCCGACCCCGAAGGCGTGGCTCGATTATCTGAAAGCCAAGCTGCCCGATTATATGATTCCCTCCGGCGTCGTGATCCTGGAAGCGCTGCCGCTGACCCCGAACGGCAAACTGGACCGAGGGGCGCTGCCCGCTGGGGGCGGGCAAGCCCGGCTGGAAACCTGCTACGTCCAGCCCCGGGACGGCCTGGAATGGCAGTTGGCGAAAATCTGGGAAGAGATGCTCAACGTGCGGCCGATTGGGATCGAGCACGACTTCTTCGATTTGGGCGGGCACTCACTCCTCGCGGTGCGGATGATGGACCGGATCGAGGATGCCTGTTGCCGGCGACTCCCGCTCTCGGCCTTGTTTCGAGAAGCAACCATCAAACACCTGGTGGAGTGCCTTCGAACTGAGAGCCGCCGGGAGGTCCGGTCGGCCATTGTCCCTGTGCAGCCTGGCGGTTCGCTCCCACCCTTCTTTTTCCACCATGGGGATTGGATGGGGGGACTTTACTGCCGGAAGCTGGCTCGTCTGCTGGGAGAGGAGCAACCGTTTTATGGAGTGATGCCCAGTGGATTCGATGGCGACCCCTTGCTGCCTACCGTGGAAGCGATGGCGGCAGAGAACGTCCGGCATCTGGTTACGTTGCAGCCACGCGGCCCCTATCTGTTGGGCGGCTTCTGCTTTGGCGGGCTCGTCGCCTACGAAATGGCGCAGCAAATGGAGCGGCGAGGTTTAGAGGTGGGCTTGGTGATTCTGCTGGATACCGCGTTCCCCCGTTACATGGGGTGGCTGGCAGGCCCTCATCCGCTGCGCTGGCTGGCTGGCCCGGCTTGATGCTGACAGTCAGATTCGCGCCTATTGGACACTGCGGAGGTATGTGCTCCACGCCCGGGGTGCCGCCCATAAGGGACTGGGAACACTCTGGGCTTTCCACACGCAGACGGTGAGGAAAGAACTGGTGCGGCTGCTCGCAGGTTCACGCCGGGAGCCGGACACTCCCGCGCCGACGCCCGAGCAAATCCAGCAGTCCCTCCGGGAACTACGGTCCGCCGGTGTCATGGTGACCTATCGGCCGAAGCCCTTCTCCGGGCGCCTGGTCCTGCTGCGCACCAAATTGCTGGACCGGGATTATCCCACGGACCGGACTGCCGGTTGGAGCAAACTGGCCGCCCAGATGGGAGTTTATGACCTCCCGGCGGATCACGAAACCTGCCGGACCGAGCAGCTCGGCGTAGTGGCCGAGCATATTGGAAATTGCCTGCGCGCCTACCGGGCGGATGCCCATGGCAAATCCACCCATGACCGGTGAGAACCCCCTCTGGCAAAGAGCGCTTGATCCCATCCCTTTGCGCCCTGACGAGGTGCACGTCTGGCGCGCTGATCTGGATACGGATTCAGATGCGCTTCTGCGCTCGGGCGATACACTCTCGGCAGACGAGCAGGCCAGGGCGGGGCGATTCTATTCCCTCCCAGATCGAGCCCGTTACATCATCGCCCGGGGCAGCCTGCGGGCTATACTGGCCCGGTACCTGGGAACGCCCGCTCGTGATTTAAGATTCCTCTCGAATGCCCACGGCAAACCCGCTCTGGAACCCCGCAGCGGCCAGGCTGATTTGCGCTTCAACGTATCTCATTCCCACCAACTGGCTCTCTTCGCATTCGCCCGGGGTCGCGAAGTTGGCATCGACGTGGAGTATGTCGTCCCTTCCCGCGCCGATGATCGCATGGCAACACGCTTCTTCGCGCCCCAGGAGGTTGCGGCGCTCCGCGCGCTTCCGGAGGCGGCTCGAACCGAAGCATTCTTCCACTGCTGGACGCGCAAGGAAGCTTACCTCAAAGCGCGCGGCCAAGGGCTCAGCCTGGGGCTCGACAGTTTTACGGTTTCGCTCGCTCCCTGCCGGACAACTGATTTGCTGACCATTGGCGGTGACTCCCCCGAGGCCGCGCGCTGGTCACTCCGCGCCCTGGCTCCGGGCGAAGGCTACATTGCTGCCGTCGCGGCCGAAGGCAAGGATTGGTCCCTGATCTTGTGGGAGGGGACGTGAACCGCCGGCCGGCGGGCGTTGGCTGGCTCTCGTAGAGGCCGCCTTTACAGGCTGCGGAAAAACCGCTTCCCTGCTGTCATTCTGAGCGAAGCGAAGAATCTCTGCATTTGTAGAATCAGGCAAATGCGGAGATTCTTCGTCGCCTGCGGCTCCTCAGAATGACAGTCCCGACGCGTTTTTCCGCAGCCTGTTTAGGCGGGAAAGTTCTTGAATCTATGATGCCGCCCTGAAGGGCGCCGCTACGAAAAGCAGAGAAATCCGGGTCAATGCCAAACGCGCCTTTTCACGCCGGTCCCAGGAAGTGCGCCAGCCATTCCATCGAGCGCCAATCCGCTTCCGGGGTCGGCTTGTGCCCTTTATGGTGATTGAAATAGCCGATATTCAAGGGCTTGCCGTACAGGTTATAGACCTGCCGGGCGGCGTTGATGTAATACCAACTCTTCGCCGTGTCGTATTGATCGCCGCCAATCAAGAGAAAGGCTCGCGGCGCAATCAGTCCGATCAACTCATGGTGGTCCGTGGACTTGTCCACGCCCTGGATGAAGTCACCCAGGTACCAATAGTCCTGGTAATTCGAGTCGCTCAGCCCAATGCCCAGCTCGTTCGAGACCACGGCCGTGATGCGCTCCTCAAATGCCCCGGCATACAGAGCCATTTTTCCCCCCAGCGAGTGGCCGACGATTCCGATCTGCTGGTGATCGACTTCCGGCAAGGTGTCGAGATAGTCGAGCAGGCGGTGCGCATCCCAGACCCACTTGCCGAGGCCCGTACAGCGGGGGTGCCGCAGCTTCAGATTCGCCACCGCCTCGCTGTACGACTCGCCGTAGCTTTCGCCGTACCACCGCATCGCCACGGCGATGTATCCCTTCTGCACCGCCATATAGGCGAAGGCTTCGACCCCCGAACCCGAGAAGGCGCGCCCCGCTAAATTGCGGCCGGCCGGATCGTCGACGTCGTAGAAGGGGACGATGACGGCGGGGCGCGGCCGGGTCTGGGCCGGGGACGGCATCATCACCAGAATCTTCTCCCACCAGTCCGGCTCGACTTGCAGGTACATCAGCTTCGCCGTGTAGTTTTGATCTGTCACGGTCTCAACAAGCTGAGTCTGCGGCGCCGGCGGGCTTATTTCCATCGCGCCCAGCAACTTCAGCCATTTCGCCTGGATGGTGCGGCGGCGGTCCTCCCACTCCGCAACCTGGAATGCCCCCGCGACCAGAGGTGACAAAGGCCCGAGGGAACCTTCGTAGCCCGGCGGAGGCTGGTTATAGGGCTCAAACCACTTGGGGTCTCGATGCGCTGCGGACAGCACTGCCGCGGGCTCCGCGGTGCGGCAAACTCGGAACCCCGTGAAGCGACTCTTGTAGCCGGGTTCCATGCTGGACCGATAACCACGCCCCCATTCGGATGTGGTGCTCAGGAATGAGCCGCCGCGAATCACTCGCGCCAGCCCTCGTTCCGGACCCGCGGGATTGTAAGAAGCTTGCGGCGCAGTCAGCGGGTTGAAATAGTCGTTGCACCACTCCCAAACATTGCCCAGCATGTCGTAGAGGTTGTACTGATTGGGAGGGTAAGTGCCGACCGGCTTTGTACCCGAGGCCTTTAGATCTTGGAGAAGGTGGTCAACGCTCTCGGTGTCGGACGAACCCAGGTTGGCCACCGCGCGGACGCTCCCAGAGGCCGGCGGGGGGGAAGGGCCTGCGGCATGGGTCCACTCGGCGTCGGTGGGCAGGCGGTACCCGTTCTTGCCGAGATCACAGGAGCCGGTTATGAGATTGTAACAAGGCTCCAGGTTCTCCCTGGCGCTACGCAGATTGCAATAGCGAATGGCCTCCCACCAGCTTAGGTTCTCGACCGGCAGGTCCGCCCCCCGGTGGAACGAAGGGTTGTAACCCGTCATTTCCTCGAACTCGTGCTGGGTAACCGCGTTCGGAGACATGAGGAACTTCCCGAGAGTCACCGTAACCTTGACTCCGGTCAGGGAATCCGGCGCCTCGTAGCTCGTGCCCGGCACTTCCACCAGGCGGCTGGTTTTTCCCTCTGGCGGTGAAAGCACGCGGGGGCCCTCCGGCTGGGCGCGGGAGCCTGCAAGCTCCAAACCGGCGATGAGCGTGCCTGCTGCCGTTGCCGAGCCTTGGAGGAATGCTCGTCTTTTCATGAACCGCTCCCTATCTCGAGGTTTCCGCCGGCGGCAGCGCCCTGACCCACTCCCTCCGCGCCGCTTCGCGGTTTGACACCAGGCAGCGGGGTGAGTCCACATGCCTCACTTCGCCGAGTCACTTGGCCTCAACATTCGGATAATGCTCCTGGGCTGCCGCAGCATTCGCGCACTTTCCAAAAGAGGAAATGGTCGTCTCCGTTTGAGCGCATGCATATTTTCCCCACTTCTCCGGGGTCAAGGAGGATTTAGCTCCCGCCGCATAGTAGCTCGAGTATTGTTTGCCCACTCCAGAACTTGGATTGCCGGCGTGAATCCTTCGACTCAGGTCCTCTAAGGCGGTGAGACTGATCCGTGGGTATCCATACGCTTGGGTGAAGACATACTCGGTTGCCCAGGAAAGTTTCTCGGTTCCAAGGTCGAGATACAGGGGCGCGTAATTGGTCAGCCCACCGTTGCTTCTGTCGTACCAGCCTATCTCGACGGCCGGGTTGTTGCTGTAAACCGGACTGACGGCCGGCACGATGTGAACCGGGCACAGTGGTTTTCCGGCCCTGTCCTGCAAGAGGCGGAAATCGTCCCGGTGGATATGCCCGGCGTAGATTTCGCGCACCACCTGGGGGAAGTCATTCACCTCGGCCATGAACTTTTCCGTGCACCGCTCGGTCCAGAGCAATTCAGGCTCGCCGGGGCCAACTGATTCGGCCGTGTTAATGCCCGGAGGAATATGCATGATGAGAGCTGCTGTCCTCTTGGCGCGCTTCACTTTTCCGAGCTCCTCTGCCAGCCAACCGAACTGCCCGCCCGGATCCGGATCGTTTTCACTGCAGGCTTGGGTATTAGCGGCTGTCCAGAAGTTGGTATTCAGTACAATCAACTCGGTGCTCCGTACGGTGGGATGGGGGACGGCGTAATACCCCGCCCTCTCAAATGACCTCGTCGCAATCGAGCGCGCCGGCATCGAGAGGTTTCCCCACTTGGCACTCCAGTTGTGGCTTACGCTCGCGAGGAAAGGGCCACTCGGCATTTCGTAGTCGCCCTCATCAGAGTCGTTGTTTCCCAGGGCGGCGAAGACAGGCACACCGGGGAAGGATTCGCTAACCAGGTTGCTCACGAATATGATCGTGTCGCTCGCAAACTTCTTGTAACCCTCTTCGTCACCCGCCACGCATTGCTGATAGCGCGTATCAAACTCGTGCGCCAGAAAGTCCCCGGTGATGATGACGTAATCGTAGCGACGATGATCTGTCGCGGCGGTGGCGGCCGCATAGTCGAGGGTCGATTTCAGGAGGGTATAGTTTGTATCGCTCTTGTATTGCGAAAATAACTGGGGGCCGGGGGTCTGGCATCCGGCGCGAAGCTTGGCCCCAAGCCTCTCCACGATGGCGGGGTCTGGGAATGGATCGAAGTGGATGTCCGAAAGCATGAGAAAGACACCTGCTCCGGGAGAGGGTGGCAGCGTTCCGTCTTGCCCCGGCCGGCTGAGGGCAAGTGAGGCGAGAGCTAAAATCAGAATGGTAATCTTCAGAGGTGTCCCACGCACAGGTTGTCCTCCTCAACGGAGCGCGGCGCCACGACACCGGGAAGCCGGCACTCCGCTTGGCTGGCCAGGTACGACGTTCGAGGGAATCCTATACACTCTCTGGAGGAGGAAGGCAAGCAGGCGCAGGGTAGTGACTCATTTTGAAGCGGACAGGCCTCAGCCTTGTTCCCCGAAGGGGAACAACATCATTAGCCGTAGGTGAAACCTACGGGAAGAGGGCCGGGAAAGGTTCCAGGGACGAATACTCAGAAGACTCGTACTTGATGGGATGGTTGCGTGGTCGTAGTGGCCTTCTGAGGAACTTCTCCCCTATTCGCCTCAGGATGGAATACGGCTCTGGAACGACTACCGGGCGGGAATTGCTCGGGATATGGATGACAATCTCGCCGGATTCCCTGTTCCCTTCCACTTCCCACCCCAGTTCGGGAAGATCCAGGCGGTAGTCCGCCACCTCAATAGGAAGGGGTTTTTCAGCCGTGGTCCAAAACGGGTCACCCTGGGGATGCATAAATGCCAGGACCAACGACCGCAACCCCCAGTGGGGGCTGCCTGTTCCCGTGTACCTTTCCACGAAACGAGGATCGCTATTGAAATACCCCTGAGTGAGAGCACCATTGCGAAGGCAGCCGTGGGCAACGAAGTAACGCCAGATAGTGTCCATGGCCCTACGGCCCAGTCCCTGGACTTCCAACGCATCGTCGACCAGAGTTCTGGCAATAACCGGAACGGGGACGGCGGTGCGATAACAGACACTGCGGCCCATGATGGGAATTCCCTTCGGGCCGATGAGATGGGAGGTCAGCTCTGCCGACTGGGCCAGGGCTTTCACGATGAAGTCATGGTCAAACTCCGGCTGGAGCAGGTGAATCCAGGAAATATCGTAAGTTATTCCCCAGCAATTATAGAAGTTGACGCCCTCCGGAAGGTCAAAGAACCACCCATGTCCCAAATAATACTTCTTGAATTCATAATATCTTTTGTCGGGCGTGATGTCTTGATAACCCAGAGCGCCCAGGGAATAATTCACGACGACGGGAAACAATAACCAGTTGTTCTTAGGTGTCATGACATGATTGACTTGTAATAGCCAATCGGCGACCTGTTTCTTCTCGGAGTTGGAAAGTCCATCCCAAATCTGCTGGCGCGTCAGCCACAACACCCGGGCAATTTCGGCGGTCTCAACAATTCTCTGATCGAAGTTGGTTATATTCCCCCAGTAGGTTGCCGATGTGGCGTCGGTCCCCGCCAAAATGCCGTTCTTGAGAAATGCAACTAAATCAACGGCTGCGCCACTATCATAGTCAGTTACCACGGTCCCGCGCCCGGAATAGATCCAAGCCGCGAGGAGCGGAGAGGTCCGCGCAAACCCCTCCAGGCCATTAATCCTGTACCCATGTGCACTTCCCATCCCGGGATAGTTCACCCGCTCAAAGGTGGGGCTGGCGAATTCGACAAAACCCCGCAGGAAATACCGGAAGAGATGGTTATACCGCTCCTCCGCGTCCAGGCTGGGACTCATCAGCAATTCTTTCATCCGAAGGTCTCTGCCACTTTCCAGCCGATCCATGGGGGAATAGCTGTACCATCCTTCCGCGGGAGGATGGCGCCAGAGCTTGGCGAGATAATCCTTCTTCCGGCGAAAGCTACTCACTTTTGTCATGCCCCTCCTATGTCAAGCGAACTCTACCACAATCAAATTGTGAGTTGCCAACGCTCGCTGCTGCTGAAGGTCCGCCCATCCCAAGGGTGGACCGAATGGCCACTCATCGCCGCAAAAAGCCGCGGAAGTGCGCAGACGCAGGTCGCCGCCGGATGGACCAGCCACCCTGTGGACAAGCTTGATTCGCGAGTCGCCCCGCCCTGCGCCTGGCCCACGGAATTTCCCTGCTGCCCTTCGCCCCGTTACTTCTGGTATAATGCCGCCCTGTGTAGGACCCGCCGGTCAGCGGGCGTTTACGGGAGGGGCACCCCGGCATTGATGCGCCGTGAAGCTTCCCGTAGCGAGTTGCGCCCATGCTATTTAAAACCCTCAGCGCCGCCGTCTTCGGCATTGACGCCTACCCGGTCGAAGTCGAGGTCGACATCTCCGCGGGCATGCCCACTTTCACCACCGTGGGCTTGCCGGACGCCGCAGTGCGCGAAAGCCGCGAACGCATCAAGTCCGCCATCAAGAATTGCGGCCTGGATTTCCCTTTTCAGGCGATCACGGTGAACCTGGCCCCCGCGGACGTGAAAAAGGAAGGTTCGGGATTCGATCTCTCGATCGCGCTGGGCATTCTGGGCACGACGGGCGTGCTGCTGAAGAACGACTTGAAGAACACGCTATTTCTCGGCGAGCTTTCGCTCGACGGCAGCCTGCGCCCCGTCAAAGGCGCGCTTTCCATCGCCACCATGGCGCGGCAGAAGGGCCTGCGGAAGATGGTGGTGCCTCTGGAAAACGCCAATGAAGCAGCCGTAGTGCAGGATGTCGAGGTGTTCGGGCTGCGGTCGCTGCCGGAAGCTTTGGACCTGATCAACGAGACGCGCGAGTTCACCCCCGCGCACGTCAACACCGCCCAGATGCTGGCGCAAGCCAGCCAGTACGCGGTGGATTTCCGCGACGTCAAAGGGCAACTCCACGCCAAACGCGCCATTGAGGTCGCGACCGCCGGCGGCCACAATATCCTGATGATCGGCCCGCCGGGAGCGGGGAAGACCATGCTCGCCAAACGCATTCCCACCATCCTGCCCCCGCTGAGCTTCGACGAAGCCATCCAGACCACGAAGATCCATAGCGTGGCGGGCGTACTGGAAGCGGGCGCTGGCCTCGTGGGCACCAGACCTTTTCGCTCGCCCCACCACACGATTTCGGACGCCGGGCTGATCGGCGGTGGGGCTGTCCCCCGGCCCGGGGAGGTCAGCCTGGCGCACAACGGCGTGCTGTTTCTCGATGAGTTGCCGGAATTCCAGCGCAACGTGCTGGAAGTGATGCGGCAGCCTCTGGAAGATGGCATGGTGACCATCGCGCGTGCCGCCATGACCCTCACTTTCCCCGCGCGCTTTATGCTGGCCGCGGCAATGAATCCTTGCCCGTGCGGGTATCCTTATTGCTGAATAGAGATGGACTAAGCCCGAGCGATTCGACAAGGTAGTTGGACACCCGAATATCGGGTACCAGAGCAGAAAGGACCGCTCGTTTCTGGTCCCTCGTCCAGTATTCCCATTCCGCCAGTGGTGTGAAGGCTTCAATGAGCTTCGCTTTGTCCAGCGAGGCAGTCGGTGCCTCCCTAATCAGGATGTCCTCTGCCACGTGGATGTCGTGGTCAATTTTCGTCAATCGCCGGTCCCGCTCGTCTCGTCCGATTGCTCCCTCCACGTATCCATCCATGACACGCTCACGTTTCCCACGAAGCGCAATGACTTCGGTGGTCAACCTCTGGATACGCCGGGCGGAGTCCCTGTGTGCTGTGCGCTGCTTTAGCTCGTCCACGCACCGTTGAACAAACACAGGGCTTGAGAGACGGACTGCGAATAGCTCATCGAGGACCGCTTCCAGCTTCTCCCGCCTCATGTAATTGGTCCGGCATTTATGTGCGGTGCGCCGTCCCTTGCAAACATAGTAGTCACGACGGGCAAAGGCGGTATGGATGATATCTCCACATTTTGAACAGGTCAGGAAGCTGTTATACGTGAACCGACGCTCGATGTTGTCCTGGCATCGCCAATGCTTCGATTGTTTCAGGTCCATGATTCGCTGCACGGCTTTGAAATCGGCTTCTGAAATGAGCGGTTCCTTAATGACCTGGACACGAATCACTTCCTCAGGGGCACGAGTTACCTTGCGGCGGTCCGCTTGCCGTCCGTTTGCTTTCGGGTAACGACCAGCGGCAGACGTGTCACGCTTTTTGTTTATTACACGCCATCCGGTCCAGATTGGATTCCGAAGAATGACGTGCATCCCCCGAGGGGTCACGCCGACAATTTGTGCGAGTTTTAGATAATTCTGATTACCAGCCAAGAACAGCCGGAAGGCTTCACGTACCAGTTCGGCTTCTGGTTTGTAGCAAAAGCCTTGACCCTTTTCATATCCAACTCCGAAGGGCAGGACAATCTTGCTCTGCGCCAGTTCTCCCCGTCGCCTTTTTTCCTCTTTCGCACTCCACACCCTTTCAAGAATTTCGGTCCGCTCCAACCCAGCCATGGCTGCACGCAGTGAGCCTAATAGACGCCCTGCCTTGCTACTGAAGTCAATCGGTCCGTCAGGAAGGTATAAGACAGTCTTGGAATCGGCGAAAGCTTGGAGCAGGGCATAATCATCAAAGTTCTCCGGTCGCATCAGACGACTGAACTCACGAGCCACGACACCCTCAATTTCAGGAGACTGCATCAGCCGCATCAAGTCCTGAATCTCTGGCGCTAGGAGGACTGAAGCACCCGACACGTCTCTGACCTCAATTGAACGGACAATCTCAAGCCCGTGCTGGGCACAGGTCCGCCTGTTTACGACCCGCTGTGCAGGAATTGAAGCCCTGTCAGTCGCTGCCTGTTGTTCGGTGCTGACCCTGATTAGTTCGATGACTTTTTTCACGTTGTTCATCCCGGTAATCCGCAGAGTTGTCTTGCCAATTGGAGCGACTCGGCGTCGTTGCCGGATTGTAAAGCCGACCGCAGTTGGTCGAGAAGTGATTTGCGTTGACGGCTGACTTCGAGGATGGCGTTTACTACGCCGGACAGAACAATTGGGGTGGAGACGACCTGGGCTTCCGTATACGGCTCTAGCGGTGAGACGGGCGCTGTCGTCATCCCGTCGGTCAGGGAATACCCTGCCACTGGCATTTGCGGTTTGTCACTGTGAGTAGCAGTTTCCATATCAACCAACGAGCCGCCCCTTCCATTCAGGTCCGGTCAAAGTCTGTCATTCTCCTCGTGCCGGTCCGACCATCTACTCGGTCGCCCTTGTCTTGCTGTTAGTTCATCAGCTTTCGTGAGCGTTTCCAGATGTTCATGTAACAGGTCTCGTCTACGCTGCGAACGGGGTCGGGGCAATCAGGATTGTGGCAACGGAACGTCTCCTGCCCGTCCCATTCCGGGTCGGTAGCGGCGAGACCACTGATGCCTTCCACGACGACGAGCGGCACATCCACGCCTGCTTTCATCATCCTGTCGTCTACCCCATCAAAGAAGGAACCGTCCGCACCAACGAGCAACGTCAGCTTGGTCTCAGCGGGGTTGTAGATGATGACCCCCTTCTCGGTGACCCAAGCCACCACGGCGGTCCGGTCCCGGACCTCCGTGATGATTTCCTCCCTTTCCGCCAGCGACCTTTTCATCGTTGCCCTATCTCCTCCCCTGCTGTTCCTGCGAGCGCCTCCCGCCGTTCCCGGATTCCAAGGGGCGGCTTGCGCTTTCCCCCTACGACTGCAATATACGTGCAGCCAAGAGCGTTTTCGGGGGATTCTCCGGTGCCGCCTACGCCCCGGCGTCCCCTGGCGTCCGTGCGGGCGGCAACGAGACCCTTCGCCACGAGCTTGTCAAGCACCCTCTTGACTTTGTCGTGGGGCAGCCCCGTGCTGGTCTCAAGCTCTTTGCAGGAAAGCTCCCCGTCCCGCCGCAGGCGGTTGAGGACCATATCCGTGAACGCCCGCATCCCGCCCACGGGGCGGTCGTCGTCGAAGGTGCCCTCGTCGTCAAGGAATTCACGCCCGTCGTCCCGGACGAGGTCGTTGGGGATGCCCTCTTCAAACTGAAGGTTGGTGATTTTCTCGTCCTCGTCGTAAATGAGCATCTTCTCCACGGGGATGTCGTACCACTTCCCGACAGCCTCGTCTCGGCTGTTCGCCTCAACCGTCCAGTCCACCGTCATATGCATCGTGAACGTGTACTTTGCCATTTTGTCCTCTCCCTGCTGCCCAGTCCCGCCAGCGGGTCGTCTCGCCGGTCGGGCTACTTCTCTTCCACCTGCGATATACATCGGCGAGGTCGGAACGCCCGGTCGTGCTTCGTCCAAGTCTTGACTAAGGAAGCCAGTCCAGCCATCGCCCCGGCTTCCGGTAGTCGTTATTCTCCCGCCGCTGCGGCGGCAGCTTCTTTCGTCTTGTACAGCGTGGCGAGGGCGGCAGCCTTGGCTTCGTCGCTCACGGGGCATTCTGCGGCCGCATTGACGGCGACCTCAAGCGTTGCCCTCTCCTTCTCCAGCCTCGCAATCTTCGCCCTCTCCACGTCCCGAGCCTCTTCGGTATACCTTCGGTCGTCGGCGTCCTCGTCGAATTCCCCGGTGATGCCCTTGAGCCTCTTCTCTGCGGCCGTCAACAGTTCCTTGACGTGGGCGAGGCGTGCGGCCTTCTTCCGTGTCGGGTCCTGATTGGTGATGTCGATGTCGTGCTCACAATCACCCGCATTGCTGACACTTCCAACCCACGCCTTGACTGTGTTCGCCTCGGCACAGGCGGTATTGGTCTTGATGTCTCGCCAGGGCCTCGGCCACTCGCCATCGTCCAGAAGCCGTTGCGCCTCCAGCCGTGCCGCCACCGGGGTGGTGGAGCGGATGAGGAGGTGTGAGTTGCACATCTCGTGCTGGGGGCATCCCCTGCCCACCCAGACGGACCATATCCTGCCCTTCTTCACCGGCTCGGTTTTCGAAGCTACCGCCGCCTCCTGTTCGTCGCTCGGTTGCGTCACCCGCTGTGCGAAGTCCAACGCCTGCTTGGCGAGTCCGGCATCCGATGGCTCGGGGGCGGAGGCAGCCGCAGCCTTGGCAGTCGCTGCCGCCTCGTTCGTTTTCTCCTTGAGCAAGCCCTCCAGCCATTGCTTCCCCGTGAGCGTCTCGACCGGCTTCTCCTTCTTGGGTGGAGCCGGTGCGATGTTGTAGAGGCTGCCCCGCTTGAACCAGCGATTTTCCAGCACGCCCTGGGCGATGGTTTCGTTCCACTCGTCCAGGGACCCGAAGTTTTCCCAATCCGGGCTTGCCTTCTGGACTTCCTCCAAGACCTGCGTGCGACCGAGGCTCTTCCCGCCCTTCAGGACGGCGAGCACCTTCTCCGCACGGGCATCGCCCGCCTTCTTGGAGTCAATCTCCTTCCAGCGTTCGCTTATCCATCGAAGGACCACAGCCTTGGTATCGTCGTCAACGTCAGGGGCGTTGGCGATGTCGTCCTCGATGCGCTGGCGGACCCTCTCCTCAAGCCCGGATGCCCGAAGGTTGCCTTCCACCGGCTCTGGGGCGGCAAGGGCTGCGACCGGAACGGCGTACTTCTCCAACTCTTCACGAAGAGACGCATTCTCTTTTTCAAGAGACTTGATTCGCTTCTGTAGGTATTCGATTTGCGCATTGACGGCGTCCGTGACATCGACGACCGGTGGCACGAATGGCGCAACGTCTGCTTTGTTGGCCAATGCTTCGTTTTCCGTCTTCTTGAAGTCTTCAAGCCCACGCCCGTTGTGGCGTCCCGCCGCCGTGTGCTTGTCCAGATACTCCTCGTATACAGGCGGCGTCACCAACTTGACTTCAGATGCCTCTTGGACTTCGTCTTCGGTTGGCGGCACATAGGTGGGATTCTCTTGAAACCATATGGCGGCATTGTCAGTAGCACGCGACTTCTTCGCACGGCATAGAATCATCACGGCTTCGATGATTGCCAACAATTCGGGACGGTGCGTTGAGTCTTTCACTGCATCGGCAGATTTCTCAAGCACGTCAATCCGACTTAGGACGGACGTATCGCCGAGACCAACGTCTTCCATTGCGTAAATCTTGAGTTGTTTCCAAACGTGGAAGCCGTTTAGGTGGAGAAGCCGTATCCAAGCGATGGCGTCCGTTTCGTTTCCACGCCTTACGCACTTGTGCGCAGCCGAGAAGACGACATCTACTTTCGTGCCGTCAATTTTGCCCCAGGGCGGCGGGGGATGTACTCTGCCTTCCTTTTCTTTCTTCGCCTTTCCGCCGTGTAAGATGTAGTAAGCATTCCGCTTTCCGATGCCGTGCAACCCTAGCCATTCATTGAACGACCGTGCGCCGTCTATCGTGGGATAAGTGCCGTCAACTTGCTTAGAACGGTCAAGGATAGAGAAGCGCCGCTTGACTTCTTTTAGAAGCGGCGCCTCAAGTTTGCCGTGTTGCACGATGAACGTCCGAGTAAAGACCGCCAATTCGGTGGCGTCCATCTCCGTGCGGCGCTTGAGTATCGCCGTGATTTCATTGGGGGGGAAAGTGGGGAGTTGTGCAATCTTGCACAACTCTTGATTCGGTTCGGCTGTCTTCATCAGGTAGTCCCTGTCCCCGAGCGGGACGAGGGCGGTGCTTGTCGTTGCCATATCGTTTCTCCTCTCCATTACTTCAAGACATCACGTCCCGAAGTTGATTGGCCAGCATGGGTTGGCCGCTTATACCTAGTTACCAGCGGAAAATTGGGCTTTCCGACTGGACTGACGGATTTTTGGGGGGGACTTGATTGGAGATGGCGGACGGGGGAAAACGCAGTACAATCTGCGCAACGATGCGCTCCCCCACGCCAAAGACGTCGAGCAAGGAGCGGGTGCCCCGGAGAAGGGTTGAAGAGGCCCTGCTTGCGGAGCGGCTGGGGCTAAACGACGAGTGGGTCGAGCAACGGGAGGAGGGAGGCAAGTGCATCGAGGAATCCCTTGCACCCGCCGGGCTGCCGCCATTCATCCGTGTCACGCTCGGCCGAGACAAGGTCTATGATGTGGAGGGGCACATCAAACAGCTCGTGGCGGCGGGCTGCCGCCGGCCCGTCCTGCACTTTTGCCTGGAGGAATTAAGCCCCGAGGCTGCGGCGATTCGTGAGGGGCGGCGGCGGCGGTCAGTCCCCGGAGAGGACGGCGAGTTCACTCTAGTCGCCGAGCGAACGGAAGGGCGACCGCTGGCAACCCGTGAGGACATGGAGGCGGTACGGAACAAGGCGGAGGCGGCTCGACGCCTAATCCATAAGCATCAGCGGGAGCTTCTGCTGGTCGCCGACACAAACGAGTTCCGTCTGCCGACCGGGATAATGACGGTGCCGGAAGACGCCGACGACGCCCTCGCGCTGCTGAAGGAATCCCTGTCCTGGGTAGCCCGCCTTGCCGGGGCATATACCAAGCCCTTCGAGAAGACCCTGCTGAAGTCCAAGGGCCTCATTTTCCTGACGGCCTACGTGCTGTCTCATGCGCAAGCAACGAAGGTCCGGGGCCTGCGTTGGATGGGCGTGGACAAGGAGCTTGCTGGCCTGGCAAGCCTCGTTACCGAGAGAGCGTGGTCACCCTCCGACCTGCGTGCGAAGCTGCGCAAATTCGAGAAGGACCACCCTCGCCTGTACAAGCTACTGGTGCGCAAGCTAGACGAGTTGCACAGTTTTCACGCAGGGCGGTAGCCCAATCCCCTTCCTCCTACCGTTCAGGACCCCAGGTCGCCGCTGCCGGGCTGACTTCAGCGTTGAGCGTTGGATTCCTGACGACACCGGCAGCCCGTCCATGCGGAGACCGCGGACTCAGCCGTCGCCAACCACCGGCTTGCACAAGAGTAAGGAATGCCTTGAGGGCGTTCGGAGGAACTGCTGGCTCACTGCCCGATGCGTGTGAGCGTTGGAAGGGCGGCGGCCTGCAGGGGGGCGCAGGGCTTCAAGGCCCCAGCCCGCTGCATGGGGCGCAAGAGAGGACTGCACGAAATCTCCGCGATTCCCCCGGCGGCCGCGATTGCCAAGCGTGCGGGGCTGGACCCCGCGACCGTCTGGCTGCACAAGTTCAGGGCGTCCGCAGCCACCAACTGGCTCCGCTTGAAGGAACTGGGCGGGAAGGGCTGGGACATAGGATTCGTCAGGCAGCAGCTTGGGCACGAGGATTTGAAGTCCATCGAGCATTATATCAGCCGTGTGCAGAACGCCGAGATGGCGATGAGGGAGTACGCTGCCGAGGTCGCAGCGAGCGGCAAGTGAGATTTGTCGCTTGAGTGTCGCGAGAAAGGCTCGACAAATAGGGGTCCTTCAAACGCCAGCGGAATGGGTCCGGGGCGCGGTGACTGCCGATTGAGGGTGACTGATGAGCCCGGACAGGGGTAAGGGCCGTCATATGGTCCGCTTGACATTCCCCTGTCCGCCGTCCCGCCGTGCGTGTAGTGGATTACATTGAAAAACTGCTTGCTGTTGCTCATTTTCCCTCCTGTGGGACCTGCGCCGGTGCGCTGTCCGCCCGGTGGCGGCAGCCATATTTCCTGGCAAGCTGGTAAACGGTTGCCGCGCTGATGCCAAACTTGTAAGCGATTTCCGCATAGGTCAGGAGGCCATCCTTCACGTCCCCCACGACCCTCGCATGGAACTCGCTCCTCAGCCTCTCAATCTCGCTGTCTGGATACATTCCGGTTTCTCCTCTCCTGCCGCTCTTTGTCGGCGGCTATGGCCGCCGCACGGTTATAGGCTTGCGCCCAGGTAACCTCCAGCCGGTGTTGGCAGCCCTTGAGGGGGAGGGACTATCCCCACGCCTCTATCTGCGCAACCGGGGGGTAACCCTGGATGTCGCAGGGGGTCTCCACTATCAATCCCGACTTTCGCTGTGTCAGCTTTGTCATGCTTCCTCCCTTCCAGCCTTTCCCTCATCATCCGGGCATACTCCGCCGAGATGTCGAGCAGTACGGCGTTCCTGCCAAGCGCCCTCGCCACGATGCCCGTAGTGCCCGAGCCCGCGAAGGGGTCGAGCACCACGTCCCCAGGGCGGCTGCCAGCCTTGATGCACAGGCGGGGCAGTTGAGACGGGAACTGAGCGACGTGCGCGTCCTTGTGCGGCTCAGTGGCGATGGTCCAGACATTGCGGCGGTTGCGCGTGGGCTTCATCTCTATCTGCTTGCCGGTCTGTCCCTCAGACAGCTTCTGTTTCCCGTATTTGCAGCCAGCCTTCTTGACGGGGGCGTGGTTGAGCCGCTTCGCACCCTTCTGGAAGCACACGGACGCCTCCGCTATCGCATCACAGTCGAAGTAGTAGCGTTTCCTCTTGGTGAGCATATGGATGACCTCATACGACCTCGTGCACCTGTCCCTGACACTTTCCGGGACGGTCGAGGGCTTGTGCCAGATGATGATGTCCCTGACTATCCAGCCGTCGTCCCGGGCTGCCACGACGACGCGCTCAGGAACCACGCAGAGGCTCTTGCTCGCCCTGTCGTAGCTGTCAGAGATGTTCCAGAACACCACGCCGTCGTCCTTCAGCACACGCCTCAATTCCCGCAGGACCTCGATGGAATGAGCCACATATTCAGCGACCGTCTTCTCCTGCCCGAAGGCGTCGCTGGGATTTCCAGGATATCGGCGCAGCCCAAAGTAGGGTGGGCTGGTCACGACGCACTGCACGGAGTTGTCCGCCAGCGGGATGGCGAACGCCGACGCCAATAACACTGCGACCGCCGGTGCGGCAATCCAGCCCGTCCGTCCTGGGGACTTGAAATAACTATCGCTCATTTTCATTTCCTCCAATCCAACGGGCGTGTTTTCGCCCGCCTCCCGCCGGTATCTAGCCAGCCTGCTTTCGCCGGGCACCATCCCGAAGGGATTTTTATGCCCATCCACTAATACTGTTCCGTAGTCAGAGTTTTCAAACCGACCCCAAAAGGGTTCCCGGCAGCTCAGTTTTTGCGATAGAACTGGCAAATTCTTCCCAAATTGCGGGTGAAAACCGTAACTGGAAGCTTGGAAGGGGGCAAGAAAACCTGCGGAAAACTAAAGAAATCCGTGGAAAACTTCTCAGATTATCGGCCTTGGTTGCCACAGGGACTGTCACTTGGCCAGCGCGGCGTAGAACAGCCGCTCCTGCTCCTTTTCGTGGCCGTGGCAATGCTTCTCAATCTGGGGCCAGTCAGCCCTGACCCTGCTGCCGCAGAATCCGGGGCGGGCCATCATAATCCCGCCCCGCCAGTTGGGGTCCTCAGCCGTCGAAAATGTGGACGGGGGGGGGTGCATAGCTGACGCCTCTCGGCGCGTAGGACCTTCCTCCTGGCGCGGACCCTGGCGTTGGTCAGTTGCTCGTGTCGGAGATACCAGTTGTGGACATGAGCTTTGTGGGGGCGGCAGGGCTGCGACTCTTCATTCCAATGGTCTGGCTTTCATCCATCGTGTAAAATCCCACGGGAAACCAAGGAGGACGGTTCCTGTATGGGAAATCCAGCGCAAATGCAAACGCAAGTGACGCCACCCCCCGTTCTGCATCTGGCGGTCATGAAAGCCGAACATCGAATCGACACGAATGGGGACCTAGTCTCGCAACCGGCCAGTCCCACTGAAACCTACGGAGTCAATCCGCAGGTTGCCCCGAAAGCCACCTCGGGCAACCTCAGCCCCAAGGACTGCACGACCGAGCAGCTATTTGAAATCGTGATTGACGTCGCCCGGAGGTTCCGCACGGCCAAGGAGGTCGTGGCGGAGCACAAGGGCTACATCCTGCGCCTGAAGACCGAGGTGTTCAAAGTCAGGTTCGGGTCAGTGGGAGAAAGGGTGCTCGTGGCGTGCAAGGCCGAAGAGGGCCTCCCAGCGGGCAGGAAGATGTGCTGGAAGGAATTCTGCGAGACCCAATTTGGCGTGAGCGCAGATTGGATAAACCGTGTCTGCGGCGGCAAGGCAGAAGGGCCCGGGGAGGCGGCTGCCGCCGAGAATCCGGTCAAGCTCGATGGCCGCCAGCAAGCGGCGCTGGTCAAGGCGCAAGTGGCAGCGAACGACCTTGTGGCCGCGCTGAAGAGCGGCGGGGATTGGCACTCAGCCCTGGCCGAATACGAGAAGGTCGCCTTCACTCCGGAAAAGCTGGATACTTTCTTGAATGCGCTCAGTCTGGAACCCGATTGGAAGACCATCCTGGTCAAGTTGGTATATGCGCTGGACCAGTGCGGCGACAGGCTGCCCATCCTGGCCGAAGACGCCGTGAATGCTGTCAAAGAGGTGTTGGGAGGCAAGCCCGACCAGCAGCAATTGCCTTCCGGAAAACCGAAGGCTGCCTGTGCGACAAAATCGCAGAGGCGAGCAGCAAACAATAAGGAGAACAAACCCCCATACGCATTGCCTACCATCTCTTATCCTGGTGGCAAAGCACGACTGGCCCGTACCCTGGTCAGCTTAATGCCCCGGCAAGGACGGTCATACGTGGAGCCATTCGCAGGACGAGGAAATGTCTTCTGGGCTGCCGCCTCCAGCCAGCTTGGCTTCCAGCAATGGGCACTGAATGATATCCGCACGGCCCCCTTTTTCGAGACCGTGCGGGACATCGGCGACACCGTGGAGGTGCCCGAGAAGTCCTGCGTGGAGTACAGCAGGCAGCGGGAAGCCTTCAGGCGGGGCGACCCCAAGGCAATCCTGCTGGAACCGTATTTTACCTTCAGCGGAGACGGGTATGGACATGGTTTGCAGGGAAAGAATGGTCCAACTGTGGCTGGATACACCCGCACGCTACGGGCCTGTCATAGGCTGTTGCACACCACGAAGGCAATCATCACAGGTTGCGACTGGACGGAGTTCGACTGGTCCTCGTTGACCCACGATGACTTTGTTTTCATCGACCCCCCGTACCTCGGCGGCGATGTGCGGTCCTATAAGGAAAATGACCTCAACCATGAAGACTTGGTTCGTCTTTTGAAGGCGGCCAAATTCAAGTGGATGCTCACCGAGTACGCGCATGAACTATATTTCCGGGAGCTTGGCCAGCCTTTCTTCATAAAGGACATGCAGCTAAACGCCCCCAATTTCCGGGTGACCAGGGGCAAGGAACGCCGCCTGGAGTGTGTGTGGAAGAACTATTGAAGCCGAGATTGACCTCAAGGGCAGGCAGGCGGAGGTCAGCCTCGGCACCTCCAGCCTACCCTCAAGCCAGGTCACTTAAGAATCCACAGAACTGAGCCCCCAGGAAGGAAGAGAGTCGTAACCCAGTAACCCGGTGAGCTTGTGGGAGCAGGGACCCGCAGGTTACGGGGTTACGACCTTACCAGCGTGTCCTTTGAGAAAAGCCGCATCAGAAGGTGCCTCAGCGTGACCGCCACCCACAAAACCATGCGCTGCCAGGAGACGCCTGACCAGGACTGAGCGTCCTGACCGCCCCTGCCCATCCTGGCCTCCGGCCAATATGGCCATGGGACCAAAGCGCCGGGATATCGCCTCCCCTTCGCCACAGGGTGGTCACATCTTGGCGCTATGGCACGGCCGCGCACCGGGGGACTGTCCCGGTCCGCGCAGCCACTGGCAAGCGGCATTCAGCCGAAGAAAGTCTCGCCGGGGCGGCCCATGCGCCAAGCCCCTGCGCCTAACCGAAGAAGGGGAGGCCGTCGGGGATATCTTGTTAAGTCCACCCTGAGCCCAATCGCCCGCAGGCGCTGCGGCCGCAGCACGCTCCCGTCCCCGGACGGGGGGCTGGACGCACAGTCGGTATGTGCTATCTGCCCCCCTCCGGGGTGCCATCCCCGCAATCCCCAATGTTCATGCACCTGGGGGCTTGCTTTGCCCCCCTGAGGGGCTCGCCAGCCCCCAGAACTTCGACTTCCCATTCCTTTGTATAGAAGCAGGCATTTCAGTTAAGGAGGGTCGCTATGACCTACAAGGATTGGGCAAGGAAAAGGATGGAATTCAAGGCGAGGGTCTTGGAACTCCTGAGAGACCCCCGGTTCCTGAGCTACGGGCAAATCGGGGAGATGGTGGGAGTCTCCAACACCCGTGTCGGTCAAATCAGGAAGGAATTCGGGCTTCCCCGTCGCAGGGGAATCAGCCTCTTGAAGGCCGAGGCCGAGAACGGGGGGAAGCAATGAGCGAAACCTACACAAGAATCCCCGATTCTCTTTTCGAGGCGGCCCGAAGGGGGGAACTCACTCCGTGCGAATTCATCACAATGGTCTGGCTGCACAAGAAGGCTGACAGGACTACCGGGGTGGTGAGCGCGGAGGCGATGAAGGAAATCAAGGAAATCATAATGGGCTTCCCGCAGGAGGCGAGCCATGACTAAGCGCTTCGCAAAAGTTTACCACGACCAGATAGACGCCCTTCGCTCGGGGGACTTCACCGCTCCGATGCTCCTGACAATGACCATCCTGCACCGTTGGGCCGATTGGGAGACGGGAGTAGCCCCCTATGTGTCGGCGAAGGGCCTTGCAACCTTCTCCCGCAAAGCTTACTCGGTGCGGACCTTCTCGGATGCCCTCAGAAGGCTCGACCTAATGGGATACATCACACGGCTGATGAAAGGCCGGGACCACAGCGACTATCCCGTCGTGATTCACAACTTTGAAGTCTATGGGCTCGTCGACGGCGTGGCGGTGAAGACTGTCATCAACCCAAAAGAGACAAAAACCTGGAAAGAAGTATCAGAGAGCCTCTGCGATGATGGTGCGATGATGACTGCGATGATACCGACCACCTTAAATCCAACAGAGACAAAAAGTTGGAAAGAAGTCTCAAAGCCCCTCTGCGATGATGACTGCGATGAGTCTGCGATGAGACTTCAGACAAGACGAGAAGTGATACGAGAAGTGAAACAGAGAAGTAAGAGCGAGAACAACAGCAGCGCAGCTGCCGCCGCCGTCGTGACTGATTCTCCAACAGGAAACCCTGGAACAGGGGAGCCTGGGGATGGATGGGCAGCCTATGTCAAGGCCACAAGCGGGATACCTGGAGCCAAGCTGGAGCCGCCCGTTATGTACCCCAAGCCCAAAGTTCTTGTCCAGCCCGTGAAGCCCGTCCCCGTCGAGCCCGTGAAGACCCCCGTTACGAAATCCCCCCCGGACCCCGCCAACCCCCCCACGGGGGAAGCCGTCAGGCTCGCCGGTTTGTTCTCCTCCTTCCTCGGCAAGGCTCCGTCTCCCGCCGACATCAGGAAGTTTGGCGGCCTGCTAAAGGACAACCCCGACCTCGGCGACCTGCTCAGTTTCGCCCTGACGCCGGGCTCCAGGTGGGCGGAGAAGATAGGCTCCGCGGACCACCCGTTCGCCTACCTCAAGCGTGTGCTGGAACCTCTGCGTGACGGTCTTGAGCGCATTGAGCAGAAGAAGGCGCAGAGACCCACGCCCAAGCCTGCTCCCGATGAATGGGACTCCAACGACAAGACGGATGCCCGTAACTGGGATTTGTCCGGGCTGGGGGACTGAAACAGGGCGGCGACCTACGCCAAGACGCCGCGAAGCGGCATAGGAGGAAAGATGGGACGCACACGCGGGCTCGATTCCAGGACGGCCGCCATTGCGGCCGAGAAGCTTCTCCTGATTCAAAGATACCTCATCCACCTGTCCGCCGAGCCTTCCCTCACGCTACCATCCTAAGCGAGTGCGGCGCTCGTGGTCCGGGCAGGCTCGCCTCATGCAGTGGGGGATTGCTGGCGAAGTTCGGGTAAACAAGAGAACGAACTACGTGCCCCAACTATAGGGGCAACTTCCGATGCACGGACCTCTGCTCCCAACTTCTGATGCGAGGTACGCAAATGGGCACAATCGTTGAAATCGTCGAAAACGCTCTCATCTCGGAGCCGGAGGCCGAGGCCCAACCCGGCACGGTCCAGCCCGATGGCACCGCAAATGAAACCCAGTTAGCGGAAGAAATCAGCACCCTCTGGTCGAGCCACGTCCGCCTGAGCGCCGACCGCAAGGCGACCGGCAAGGAACTCCGCCAAATCCGTGTAAGCCTGGCGGCGAAGCTCTACGCAATGAAATCCCTATTGTCCCGTCCCGGACGCCTGGGCCAGTGGCGCGGTTGGCTCAGGCAGCAGGGCATCCCCCGCAGCACGGCCGACAGGCTGGTTTCACGGCATGCCGAGACCCTGGTCGGCGACAACGGTAATGTGCCCACTGGGGCAATTTCGGAACCAGGAGAGGCGAACGCCGAGAAGCTGGCCAAGGACGTGTGGCTGCGTATCGGGAAGCTCCTGACCACCCACGAATCCATACTCCGGTTCATCGGCTGCATCGTGACCGCCTCTGGCATCGCTCACGAGCAGCGTGAGGAAGGGCTGGTGATTTTCAATCTCGCGCGCAAGCCTGCGGATGAATTGCCAGGTTCTGTCTCGGTCGCTCAACCGGTCCCGCAGCCTTCCGACGAAGCCCCTGCAATTACGGAGGAGCCAGGGGAGGAAATCCCCGCCACAGCCGCGGCGGCCGGACAGACCGCAGCCGCAACGAGCAATGGCGATGTGCAGTAGCCGAGAAGCGGGGGGGAATCAGCAAATGGCGGTCAGGAAAGCACAACCCAGAAAGCCAGAGCAATCCGCAGTGGACCTGGCCATCGCTGCCATCGAGGGCCGCCCCAATCCTCTCGACGACCCGGAAATGGCGAAGGTCAGCCCTGACCGCACCAGCCTCGACTTGCCGGACGAACGCGGCCGTCCCGTGGGCGAGGTGCGCCGTCGGAACTCAGCCATCGCCCGACAGCAGTCCGTCGGATCCCATGGACGAATCCGCCGCGGCCAGGAGGGCAAACCTTGAGCTCGACAGCAACTCAGGCAGATCAGACCTGCGGCTCCCCAACAAAGCTCGCGAGATGCCATTCCACGCGGGCATGGCTGCGGTCCAGAAACGGCTGGCGACATTGAAAGGCACGGCCGAACCTGGCCCCCGAACCCTGACCGGCTCGGGCGCCTTCACCGCGAACGAAATGCCCCTGCTCCTCACTCGGCATCTTCAGGAGACCAAGGCCCGCACACATGAGCCGAAGGAGTTGATGCTCGCTCCCACCGTATATGTCAGCCTGAACGGAAACATCTTGGTAGGGGTTTTTAACTGCTCCGAACAACCGGTCGTCATAGTTTTCGATAAATTCCAGTATTACACCAGGGAGGTGCTCGTTAACTTGAATCAACAGACGGAGAGAAACTGGTCAGCAAGCTGACCGAAATCATGCCTGATGGCCGGGAACCGATCAAAGGCCACGCGAGCCATGATGGGGAGGACACATGAACGAGAAAGAGCTACGGGAGAAGCAAGATGCAGAAATACGCCGCCGAGAGGGCCTGGAGGATGCGACTTGCACCGACCCAGCCTGCAACGGATTCAAATGCAACAAGAGGTACCACCTTATGGCATACATGGGAAACATGATAGTCGCCAACCTAGCAGACGACGAGGAGAAGGAGGCGGTGCCTGAAGTCTTCTACGGCTCTTCGCCGCTCGGACTAGCCAACTGCCGGTGCCAGAAGAAGGCTTGAGTCGGCAGAGGCGGCTGTACAGGCTGCGGAAAAACCCCTCACACTGTCATCCTGAGGAGGCGAAGCCGACGAAGGACCTCTGTATTTGCTTGAAAATTCAAATACAGGGGTCCTTCGCTTCGCTCAGGATGACAGCACGGAAGGGTTTTTCCGCAGCCTGTGTAGCCGCAATCGAGGCGGCCAGCCCGAAGCCCGACTGTGCGCCGGCTGGCGAGGCGGCTTCGCCTCTGGAGGAGACCGTCCCGGCCACACTGGATGCGCCCCTGGCGGCTGGGCAGACCGCTGCTGCAGCCGAAACGAGCAATGCCGATGTGCAGTAGCGGAGGAGCAAGGGGGGATGGACAAATGATGGCCAGAAACCCACAACCCAAAAAACCAGAGGAATCCGCCGCGGAACTGGCCGTCGCCGCCCTGGATGGCAACCCCAATCCCCTCGACATGGACATGAGCGGCATCGACCCCGCGCCCACGAGCCTCGACCTGCCCCTGCCGGGCAAGCCGAAAAACCGCCCAGCCGCCGCTGGTCCCCGCTGACTTTGCGCCAGGAGGCGATTGCAGCCCGACCCGACCGTAGTTCCCTGGTTCCGGTGCGGCGGACTGGTTCGGAGGTCCCTGAGAGTCTTTGGGCCAGGCTGGCGAGGCATTGCAGGCGACGGTCTGGCCCTGCGGTCCCACCCGGAATCCCCAATACCCAACACCGGCAAGACGCCCACAACTCCCCCTGCCGGGAGCCGCCGAACTCCCGCCACGACTTCTTCCACAACTTTGTCAAACCACTTCTGCGGCGTCACCGCGAGAGTTTGGGCGGCGCTGGAGGCGTCACGGGTGGTCCCCTCTGGCAAACTTTTATTGTCGTCACCGACGACAATATCCTTCCACCGCTTCCCCGGCGAGACCGTTCCGGCCAGCAGCTCCCCCAGCCGCCTTTCCAGCGTCAGCCGCGCGGCGAGCGCCTGACGCTGAACCTCACTCTCTTTCTCTCCGAACTTCCCTGCCCACAATTTCGCCAGCGATACCATGTCAATCCGCTTGCGGACCGCTTCGACGTCCGGAAGCTGCGGCGCTTCCCTTCGCCATCGAGTCAGCGTGTGAATCGGATCGCGGCCAATCTCACGCGGCGGCGCTACGATGAGGTTACCCATTGGGCCTCCAGTCTTTGAAATGAACGTGTGACCATTGTTCACCTAAACTGTCAGTTTCCAGGGCAGAGCAGATCGTCTCGTTGCGGCGGAATTGCTGCATGGCTCAAGTCCGCCCGACCCGTGGTCCCGCCAGCCGGAGCCTGCACCCTGCCAGGGACTCCGCCATGGCCTTGCCCGGAGCGCCATCTTCGAGACCGACCTGATGCTGGTCATTATCCTGCCCCGCTTCTCAGGGTCCATGGCGCGCCCGCCTCGCTGCCCAACCTAACGCTCCCCCAGAGTTCGGGACGTGAACCATTCCTCGAAGCCTTCTGGGTCGAGGAACCTTCGTTCGGGCTCCGGCAGCACGGCGGCCCTCACGCGGAGCCTGATGTAGAGGTGGAAGTGCTGCGACCTGCACCCTCCAGGGTGCATTGGCGGGTGGAGCGGGTACATCTCGACTATGTCCTCCAGGTCCTCCCGCATCACTTTTTCTTTTTTGCCATTCTCTCTCGCGCCAAACTTGCCGTCTCTACTTTCGCCTCGATCCCCAAATAGCGCCGACCGCAGTTTCGCGCTGCGAGAAGCGTGGTTCCCGATCCGCACATCGGGTCGAGCACGAGGTCGTGCGGCGACGTCAGCGCCTTGACGACGGTCTCCGCTTCAATGATTCCCTGCTCCCATTCATGCTCGGTCTTTCCCGCGTTCCCGACTCCTCCCTGGATCGCATCTACCAGAATCTGCTGCTTATTGAATCGCCCGCCCTTTGTGAACCAGATCAGCGGCTTCCAGGCCACGCGTAGTCCGAACTCCCGCATTAATGCATGGCTGCCGCTATGCAGAATGGCGATCGTCCACCAATAGGAAAGGTACTCCTGGCACAAACCAAAAACCTCGGGCAAAGCATAGTTCGGCGCATAAGCTAGCAGGCTGCCTCCCGGCAGCAGGACGCGCTTCGCCAGCCTTGCGGCTTCCCCATAAAGCTCGAGGCTGGCCCGATCGTAAGGCGGATCCGTGAAGACCAGGGCCACGGATTCGTCGGGAATGTCCCGCCCGGCCTCGCGGAAATCACCCAGGATGATTCCCTCGGCCTCGCGCGGGATTTCTTCCGCCGCCATCCCCGCGACGATTCGTTTCGCCTCAAGATAAATCTCCTTCACGTTTAAGCGCAAGTCTCCGCTCAACACATCTTCGACGACTTTATCGAACCAGTGCTTCGGCGTCGCGGCCAGCGTTTGGGCGGCGCTGGAGGCGTTCTTGGTCAGCCACTCCGGTAAAAGGTCATCTGGGATGACCTTTTCTTTTGGCCTTCCCCGTCTTACCAGCTTGGCCAGGAACTCCCCCAGGCGCATCTCAAGGGTGAGACGCGCGGCCAGGGCCGACCGCATAACGTCGGCTTCCTTCGCTCCGAATTTTCCGGCCCACGATTTGGCCAGCGAAACCAGCACGATCCGCTCGTGGAGAACATCCATGTTCGGAAGGTTGGGCGCTTCCTGCCGCCACCGGGCCAGGGTGTGGATTGGATCGCGGCCGATCTCACGCGGCGGTGCTACGATCAGGTTCCCCATTGGGCCTCCAGTCTTTGAAATGAACGTGTGACCATTGTTCACCTAAACTGTCCGATAGTCGGACAGTTTCCAGAGCAGAGCGTCTCGTTGCGGCGGAATTGCTGCATGGCTCAAGTCCGCCCTACCCGTGGCCCCGCCAGCCGGAGCCTGCACCCCGCCCGGGATTCCGCCATGGCGATGGTCCCGAGCTCCAGCTTCGAGACCGGCCTGATTCCGGCCATCATCCTGCTCCGCTTCACGGGGTCCATGGGGCTACCTGAAGTCGCCCGGCCTCGGTACCCTGTCCCTGAGCAACGTCGGTAGGGCCGACCTCACCCAGTGCCTGATGTAGCCGTGGAAGTGCTGCGACCTGCACCTCCCAGGGCGCGGCGGCGGGCAGGTCACGTGCATCTCGACTATGTCCTCCAGGTCAGTCGAAGAATCAAGGAACATCGCCACGATGTCTTGCGCCAGGTCGTCGAGGTCGTCGTCTGACAGGGAGACCTCCAGGGACTTGACCGCCTCCCCCACGGCTTCCCTTATGCCATTCGGATAGCCGGATAGATATTCCCAGAGGCACCTTGGCGGGACGAAGCCCAGCTCGGGTTCATGCTCCCACGTGACCCCGAGATTCAGGATCCAGCATGCATCCTTCTCCGTCAGGGAGGGAATCAGTGATTCGGGAGGGAGCGGGGGCGGGAGGGGACGGGGGAATGGGTCATCCAGAAGGCAAGGCTCTATCCCCATTTCCCTCAAGAACTGTCCGTCACCGTATGTCATATCCTTCCTCGCCGGCATGACATACATTGGCTGGCTGGACCTTTGTCAGGATTTTTGAGAAAAAAACCCTGCTCGACCCTTTTGGGTGGGACGGCGGGTTCGGCTATATCAACCAAGCTGGCTCGTTCGTCATCGGGCCGTCGTTCAGGAAAGACCAGCCATTTCGCGACGGCATTGCAGAGGTGTGCGACTCCACCCGTTGCGGATATATCGACAGCCACGGCAACAGGATTTGGCCAAAGGAAGGCACCGCGCCGCCGCAGTGAGGCTCTGGGCTTGCGCTGCTTGATTAAGGATACGCGCCCAATCCCCACACTTGCAGTTCCAGGCGGTATTCGCCGTCCTGTGGTGCTCCAGCGTCTTCCAAATCTGTCAAACGCGCTCATGCCACTGCATGCCGTGCGGCAGTTCGTCGGCGGCGAACTCGACGTGGATGACCCGGCGGCTGGCTGGTTCCGCTGCCGAGGAGGAGGCGTGCAAGAGCAGGGGCCGCATGAGGATGGCGTCCCCGCGACGGACGGCAAACGTAAATGCCGCTCCTTTCGACCACCATCCCCGATGCCGTGCTAAAATGCCACGCAAATGCCCACAAACAATGCTGGCGTAACGAACCACGCGGCGAGTACGTACCTGCCGAAGCCGAAAGCAGAGCGGGACGGAACCGGGCTGTGCCTGTCGGGCGGCGGCTACCGTGCCGCGCTCTTCCATCTCGGCGCACTGAGGCGTTTGAACGAGTTCGGCATGCTCGCGAGGCTGAGGACCATCTCGTCGGTATCGGGCGGCAGCATCATCAGCGCACATCTCGCCACACGGCTGCCGTGGCCGCTGAGCGGCCCCGTACCCGACTGGGAGGGCAGGGTGGCCGCTCCGTTCCGCCAGTTCACATCCACAAACATCCGCACGCCAGCGCTGGCGGCTTCGCTCCTGCCGTGGAAGACGGGAGCCGAGGCCCTTGCCGGGCAATATGAGAAGCACCTGACCACGCTCAAGCTCGCCGACCTGCCCGATGCCCCGCGATTCGTATTTTGCGCCACCGACCTTGCATTCGGGGTCAACTGGGTTTTCCAGAAGACGCGGATTGGCGACTACGAAGCCGGGCACGAGCCTCCGCCGCCCGGCCTTCCCCTGGCGTTCGCAGTCGCCGCATCCTCCTCCTTCCCGCCTGTGTTCAAGCCGCTCAGGATGGATTTAGACCCGGCGAAGCTGACAGGCGGCAAGGTGCCGCAAGGGGCGGAAAGAGACAAGTGCATCCGTGGCCTGACGCTGAGCGACGGCGGGGTATACGACAACCTGGGGCTGGAGCCCGTCTGGAAAGACCACGCGGTCGTGCTGAGCTCAGACGGAGGGGCGCTGTTCGGCATCGGTACCGACACGGACCTCGTGTGGGAAGTGAAGCGTTACCTGGCGATTCCAGAAAACCAGGCTTTGGCGGTGCGGAAACGCTGGCTGATGGCGAATTTCATCAGCGGCGTCATGGAGGGGACGTATTGGGGCATCGGCGGCGCGACATCGAGCTACGACAGCAGTGGCGGGTACTCGAAAGAGCTGGCGTCCGATGTGATAGCGGGAATCCGCACCGACCTCGACTCGTTTTCCGACGCTGAAGCAGCGGTCCTGGAAAACCATGGATACCTTCTAGCAGACGCGGCGGTCAAGCGGCACGTCCCTTCGCTCTTGCCTGCTGCCGTCCCGCCATTGGCGGTCCCGCACCCCGGCTGGATGGATGAGGACCGCGTCAGGGCTGCGCTGAAAGACAGCGGCCTCCGCAAACTGTTCGGGCGCTAGAGGCGGGCATTGACAGCCTCCGAAGGAGTAGGAGGCAAACTCGTTTGCCGGAAGCCTCCTCATCCCGGACGGCAACTGGGGAAGATTTCAGCTAGCTGGGGACTTTTCCGAGCCTGCTGTTCGTGCTTTCGCAACGCACGTCCGAATTTCTCCGGGAATCGTGGTCGGCAGGATGTAGCATGAAGGAATCATTCCCTATTCCCGGCTTAACCACTTGAAGAAGCGCTTCGACCTGACCGCTCCAGCAGCCGCGTAGAGGTTAAGCGATGCCGAACCCGAAAGAGAAAGCCGCTCTCGAAACCATCGAAAAGGCCCTCGCCCTGCTGCGCTCGGTGCAGACGCTGGAGGGAATCGAGTGGTATTGGACTGAACTCAGGCTCGGTAGATTCCAAAATAGTCGAGACTTCATTCTGCCCAGAGTTCGTTGAAAAGCCAGACCGTCTCAGGAGCGAACCCCGCGTAGTGGTTGTTTATAAATCCGTATATGCGAATGTTCCTCTTCTGGAGTTGCTTTAATCCCACATTTCCATTTTGAAGTCCACTTGCGAATCTTCGGATGTTCGTCAGCATCAATATTTATGCGGGTTCGAACGCGATGAAGCAGCTCCGGAGGTCCACACCCAGTGGGTGAGAAACAAAATCAGCCATTCCAGCTCTCCTTCAACGCCTCTCTCAAGATCGATTTCCAAGGTTCCCGCGTCACTTCCGACGGCGGCCTGATCCTGGTGCGCGAACTCGACGAGCGACTCGGGTTCGGAGCATTGATCGAACAACATCTGACGGACTCCCGCCGTGGGAAGAATACGCAGTTTCCTTTCGCCGACCTGCTGCGGCAATCCGTCTATAGCCGCCTGGCTGGTTACGAAGACCTCAACGACGCCCAGAGGCTCTCCCAAGATCCGACCTTCCAGTTGATCGGTTCGGAGAAGATCTGGGAGCGTGGCGCAGCCCTGACGTCTCGGCTCCAGTCGTTTGAAACGGAAGTGCTGGCGCGAGGCGAGAACCAGACCAAGCCAGTCGGCGGAACTGCCAAACGAGCCGCACTTGCCACCTAACTGTGGCCACGGTGATCCGAGCTTGACACCAGAGGGTGGCGGGCATATGGTTTTGCGCAAAGATAATGTTGAAATCGGAAATTCCGGGTTAAGAATAGATCTGTACCACTCTTAACGTTGGCTGGAATCTGCCACTTCATTGGCTGAAATCGGCCAGGACAACCAGTTTGGCCTTCCGGCACCCAGACGAATGCCCTGCCTAACCCTCCTTTCATCAAGCAGATAGAAAGATTTAACAGTTTCGCAGGTTTGGCAGGCGGCCTGCCCCATCAGGTGTGGACGAAAGCCCGGGGCTCGAATCTACAAGATCGAGCGAGGTGCGTTATGAAAAACCGAATTCTTTTTGACACGTTTCGACACGCAGAATTGTGCCTGTTCCTCCTGGAAGATATGCTTGCTCGCTCCGCGAGGAGGGTCGTCTGTCGGGAAAGATCCTGATTGTCGATGACGAAGCATTGGAGGGATAAGTCTGAGGAAGCAGCCCATTCGCACCGTGAAACTGCCCTGGAGCGAGTCCGACGCGCAAGGCGGGGTCAGGACGGCGCCAAAAACTGGTTCCTTTTGATCGCACAGGCCCGCTTTCAGCAAGGAGACGGAGGTCGTGTTTGCGCGTAGTATCACCATGCGGCTCAAGCCGAATAGCGTCACAGAATTTATTCAGACGCTTCAGAACGAAATTGACCCGCTGCTTCGAAAAGAGCAAGGCTTTCGGGGCCACATCGCATTCGTTGTCCCAGATGGAACTGAAGCCGTCGCAATCAGTTTCTGGGATAGGAAAGAAAGCCGGATCAGCCATAACGACGAAAGATGCGAAGTGCTGGTGACCCTGGCAAAACTAGTCAAGGACCCTCCCGACGTTAGCGTATGTGAGGTTTCCAACTCGACCTCCGACAACGGCGAATTGCTTCGCTCCTTCGTCCGCATGGTTGAAGGAGCTCCTCACATTGAAATATATGAGGTTTCCAGGTCGATCTTTCGAGCCATTGCTGCTGGGGGGCTGGCGAGTGACTTTCAAAGGGAAGTTGCGTAGACAATTGGACTGCATTGAGGTGAGGCCAACCCGCGAGGTGGTGTCAGGACCTCGCCAGAAGCCAATTAGTGTTGAGGATACGGCTCGCCGTCAGCAAGCAGAGGGAGGTTGTTATGGCGCGTAACAGAAGCCAGCCTGAGGTTATTACGGCAAATCAGAAAAACCAGCCTGTCGATTGGGAAGCCCTCCTCGCTGGATTCGCCGACGGGAAAACCGACGTTGAATACGGCGCGAACCGCAACATCTTCTGCCAAGGACAACCTGCGGATTCCGTGTTCTACATCCGACAAGGCAAGGTGAAGCTCGCGGTGACATCCGACCAAGGCAAGGAAGCGATCGTCGCCATCCTGGGCGACGGTGACTTCTTCGGCGAGGGATGCCTGGCAGGTCAGCAGTTGCGCTTCGCAACGGCTACCACGATGGCAGATTGCAATCTGGTCAGGATTGCGAAGCCGCTGATAGCGCGCATGCTGCACGAGCAGCACGACATTTCGGAATTGTTCCTCACGCATCTGCTTTCACGCAACATCCGATATGAAGAGGATCTCGTCGACCAGCTTTTCAACTCCAGCGAGAAGCGCCTGGCCCGGATTCTCTTGCTGCTGGCTCATTTTGGCAAGGAAGGTAGATCCGAATCTGTCCTTCCCAGAATCAATCAGGAAAACTTGGCGCAAATGGTGGGCACCACCCGGTCGCGGGTCAGTCATTTCATGAACAAGTTCAGGAAGCTTGGCCTTGTCGAATACGACGGCCCCATGGGCGGGTTGACGGTCCATAGTGGCCTGCTCAGCGTGATCCTGCACGACTAGTCTTGTGTAACCGCAATAGGTGTTACAGGCGCGCCAACCGGATAAGGCCAGGAGCGCTTCGGTCACCCGGCGCATGCGAAGCTGGTGGAAGTTGATTCCTCCCACCCGCGTTTTCCCCACCCAGGAGGGCAGAGGCAGGTGCTCCAGGGTGACAGAAGGAAGGTTACATGTACGGCCTTTTAGAGCTGTTGACAGTGGTCTGTGTGGTTGTGGTTCTTGCGGTGATTCTATTTGTAGTCAGCGCCGCGGTAATTGTTGTCAATGAGGGAATGCGATCTGTGCTCGGACTATCAGCCAAATATGTACGTCAGGTTGCGAGCTTCTCAACTGCAATCCCGTTTGCGCCTGTGATCTTCGTCCCCGGACAAGTCTTCGGCGCAACGCTCGCGAAGATTAAGACCTTCCCACCAGGTAAGCCGCCTTCATTGCATATTGTGACCAAAACGAACGGACGCGACGAAAGGAGTTCCCAAAGCGCACGCATTTCCTGATCGCCAGTCCTGGCTGGGAGGAGATCGCGGGCTGGGCAACCGGCTGATCATAGAGGAAGAGTCAGGTACCGCGAACGGTGGACCGATTCAGTATCGTCAGCGGCTGGGCGGAATGCTGAACTACTATTATCGCGAGGCAGCCTGAGACGGGACCAAGCAAGCTCCGATAATCACCGTCAACCGCACGGCACTCCTCGTAATGCGGGCACAGACTGTGCCTGGCTGTTTAGCGAGGTGTTGACGCGGCAGCGCACAAGAGACTACAACCAACCGCAGATCCAAGAGGAAATCTGTGCCGGGCATTCCTGGGTCGAGATGTGGTCTTCATTTGAGTTTTTAGACGCTACGCGGTCGGGCGTAGAATGGATGCCGGCCAGGGTGCCAAAACGGAAATCTTGGTGGGATTGATTGCGGGGGTTGCGACCGGGTGCTCGACCGTGTTGCCTTACCGCTCCAACTACCGGGAGGTTTGAGTTGAGGATTCGATTCCTATTCCTGTTTGTCTGGGCCGCGATTTCGGGGCCGGGTCTTTGGGGGCGACAGCCGCAGCCCGTCATTGTCTTCAACGATGACGGAGGTTGGTGTTGGTTCCAGGACGAGCGTGCGATTGTTTACAAAGACAGACTACTGATCGGCTCGGTGGCTGCCGGCATTCACGAGGCGGCCCGCTGTGGAAACATCGAAGTTGTCACGTACGAGCTTTCCACAGGCCACAAACGCCTCGACGTCTTGCACCCAAACCTATCCGACGGGCCAGACAACCGATATGACGACCACAATTCGCCGGCTTTCCTCGTCCGCCCGGATGGTCGGATTCTGACGGTTTATGCCCAGCATGGCGTGGAGAATCGTTTCTACTATCGGATTTCAGTGGAGCCCGACGACCCGGCGGAGTGGCAACCGGAGCGCACCTTCGTTCCCAGTGAG
Organism: uncultured Acidobacteriota bacterium; assembly: GCA_963722555.1. Lineage (GTDB taxonomy): Bacteria > Acidobacteriota > Terriglobia > UBA7540 > UBA7540 > Bog-366. The sequence goes on along the minus strand of CAVRNQ010000007.1, from coordinate 353,556 downwards.
ACTTCGCGGATTACCTACTCGAACCTGCTTTGGCTCGGCGTTGAGAATGGCGGCAAAGGACGAATCTACAATTTCTTTCGTGGCCTCGACGATCGAAACAAGCCTTCCTGTGCGTGGTCTGACGACCTGGGTGAAACCTGGAAGACCGGGGGTGTCCTCATCGATGTTCCGGCGCAATTCCCGCACCGCCCGTATGTGAAATACGTATCCAACGGGGCTGATACCGTGCACATGTTCTATACCGATGGGCACCCGCAGGAATTCAGCAACAACAGCAACTATCACATCTATTACAAGGACGGCATACTCTACAAGTCGGATGGGACACCGATCCGCAGCCTTGCGGAGGGGCTAAAAGACCCCGCGGAAGGGACGCGGATTTTCCCCGGGAATGCGGAGAACATCGCCTGGACCAGCGACATCCATCTGGATCGCGCGGGCCGGCCTTTTGTGGCCTACTCGGTCCGGAAAGTGCCGGCGGGCACGCCGCCCCAACACGCCGGCGAGGATCATCGCTACCACTATGCGCGTTGGGATGGGGAAAAATGGATTGATCACGAGATTGCCTATGCGGGGAGCTGCCTTTACGCAAGCGAGTTGGATTACACGGGCAATATCACACTGGATCCGGGTGATACCGACACCGTCTACATCTCCACCAACGTCCAGCCCAAGTCGGGAATGCCACTTCGGAGCAGAGCGGATGGCAAGCGACACTACGAGATCTTCAAGGGGACGACCACCGATGGGGGCGCTTCCTGGTCGTGGATGCCGATTACCGCGGACTCCTCCGCGGACAATCTACGGCCTATCGTTCCCAGTTGGCCCGGCGACCGCGTGGCGCTTCTCTGGTTGCGCGGCACCTACTGGGCTTATACCCACTATGATCTTGCCGTCGTGGGAATCATTGCCAAGCGGCAACGAGTTGGCGTAGTACGCTAGCGCATATGGCTCAACACCCGCCTGGACCCGAAAGCGGCCCCACCGGCATACGTCGCATAACCCTTGCCCCGAAGCGAACAGGAGAACGGAGTGCGGGAAATCCGCACGCTCCGTTCGATGCGGCGGGGGCTGGAAACGGAGTCGTAAGACCACCGCGCCAGTTCCCGACCCTACCAGGCGAGATGCGCTGTTCTCGACAGTTATCTGAGAGCATGCTACTCTGACCTATGTTCAGGCACGAAATGAGTTAGGCAAGGAGGAACCTTTGGATATCCAGACGATCGTGAAAGAGCTGGAACGCGAACGCGACCGGCTGAACAGGCAATCGCAGCTCTAGAAGGAATAGACTTGCCCCCTACTCCCCGGAAGTCATCCCCCGCTGCCAATGTTCCTGCCCCGCCACCCAAGAAGCGTCGGCGCCTCACGCCGGAGGGCAGAAAACGTCTGTCGGATCTGATGAAGAAGCGATGGGTCGAGAAAAGGAAGAAGACCTCCCGGGGCGGCAAGTAGGCTTTCATCACGTTCACTCATCGCCCCAACAATGGCACGGATCTTCTCTGCAAGAAGACACGCCCTGCACAAGCAGTGTATCGGCGGACAAGGGAATAGACGAAAACCATAACAAGGAGCCGCACGCGTGCCGACTGGCGACTTGAAGAGCCTCTTGCGCAGTGCGTTCGGCTTCTCCGCCTTCCGGCCGAACCAGTAAGCCGTCCGCCACGCGGGCGTCGAGGGCCGGGACGTGCTGCTGGTCATGCCGACCGGGTCCGGCAAGTCGCTGTGCTACCAGTTAATTGCATCCGAGACCAGCATCAAGCCGGGGATATTGACCCTCCCCCTTCCCAAGTTCGATGAAGCCCCTTTGTCAGAGAGTTCGGCGCTGGTCATCCTGTCAATGAAAACTCCCAGCTTCCTTGCGGCACTCGGAAGGCAAGCCCGAAGTTTTCCCTGGCCATCACTGTGCGGTTAGCGCAAATCCGGATAAGCTGCGGCGATGCTTTCGCCCTCGCGGCGCAAGCCCAGCCTTAGCCGGCTTGCCGCTCCGAGCGCCGCGTAACCGGCTTGCGCGTAGCCATACTCGCTTTGCACTTCGCGCAGGAATACTTTGTTCCCCAGCGGTGACCGCATGTTTACCAACTCCACGGGACGCGGCGCCAGGGCTGCTACCAGATCCGGAAGATCGTATTTTCCCAATACGCCGGGTATGACCCATTCGAAAATCTGCCGGTGAATCGGGGTGCGCGCGAAGGAAGCGTAGGAGAGGAGGCCGTCTTCGATCACCACGCCGGCAATCCGTGCGTCCATCGCCGCGGCATGCAACAGGTCCACGGCGACGAAGCCTTTGCCGAAACCCAGGCATTCACCGCCGTAGAGCAGGCCTTTTTCGCGCAGCAAATCGACGCCGCGCAGAATGTCGTCCATGCGCAAACCTACCAACGTTTTGCCGACCATCAGCGCCAGCCACGTGACCTTCTCCTGCCCGAACCAGGTGCTGGGGTCATCCGACCACGGCGATGCCGTCTCGCCTATACCGGAAGGATCCACCGCCAGAATCGTGTAACCGAGATGCGCCAGTTGCTCGATATCGCCACCGGGCGCCGACCCCGCGGTCGTGCCACGTCCGTCCACGTAGATTATCGCTTTCCGTCGTGCCCGGTCCGGAGGTGGTTCCGCGAGCAGAGCTGTGACCGTCCGGCCTGGCCCTGTCCGGTACGTAAGGTGTGTGAGGTGGTAACCTTTCCGCTCCGACTCGCCCAGCACCTTCGCCTCCAGCGGCCCCTGCGACGCCTCATAACGTGTCAGCCGCACGATTTCCTCACGCAACTTGGCCTGGAGCCCGTTCAAATCCCCCTTCCCGGTAAGGGCGGGGCGGGGAGGAGCGAGCTTCGAAAGCCGGCGCATGTTCAGCGTGCTTACGGTTTCCGCGCCCAATAATGAAGTGGAGACCTGTCCGGTGGGTGTGCAAAGCATGTCTTCTTCATATTCAGTTTGAAACGCCGGCTCCGGAGAGATCTCGACGTTCTGCCCCTTCAACCACCGGTTCATCCAGGCATAGATCGCTTCCCGCTGCCGTTGGGTGGTGCCGTGGGGGCCGGAATCGTAAGCCGTCGAGATCTTCTCTGCCGCGCCCAAAAGAGAGTATATGCGATGGCTCTCCTCAAACGTTTTGCGCGATCCCGCCATGGGAAAGATGTCTTCAGTCGTGGAGCAGATGAGATACGGCTTGGGCGCAAAGGCCTCCACCAGGTCGGCGTGGTTCAGCCCGTTTTTGAACTGATCCGGGAACTGCTGCTCGGCATCCTGCGGCCCGGTGCCCAAAAGCTGATCCTCCCAGTCGGTGATATAGCAGGACGGGGCGGCAGCTTGCAGCCGGTCGTCCAGCGCCGCCAGATAGGCGGTGAGCGTGCCGCCGCCTGAGCAACCCGAAATGCCGATACGCTTCGGATCAACATACGGGAGCGATTGCAGCACGTCGATGCCGCGCATGCCGTCCCAGATCATGTACCTGGCAATGCTCTCCCCGCCCAGCAGGCTTTGAATGCCTGCCATTTCGTGCTCCGAGTCGGTGCTGCCTACCTTGGAATCGCCCAGCTCCGTATCGTAATAAATCCGGCGCTCTCCCTGTCCCACAGGATCGTATGTGAGCACTACGAAGCCATTCTTCACCAGCCCCAGGCCGAGGTCCTGATAGAAGGCTCTCGCCTTGGCGGCCAAGCTGTGGCCGGTAGGCTGAAGGACCGCCGGGTACGGCGGTTTTCCCGTCTGCGGCACGAAAAGGTTCGCGGTGACATAGAAGTTCGGCAGGCTCTGATAGATGATTTTTTCGATGCGGTAATCTCCCCGATCGATCGTGCCCATCTTCCACACGTTCAGAGCAGGCCGCTGTTCCGGTAAGCCACCCATCATGGTCAGGAGTAGGTGGCGCACCTCAGCCTTCCGCTTCTCACACTGCTCACGAGTCTGGATTTGGGATATCAGTTCCCTTCGCGATGAGAGTTGCTGCAAAGCGATTCGCTGCAAATACGCCCGCAACATTCCGGCGGGCGCGGGTTCCTGCGGCTGGGCAGGTGCGCAGATGAGAAGCGCCGCCACGCCCAGCCGCGCCAGAAGTTTTGATTTTGGCATTGGTTTTCGCCTCCCCTAAAGGCTAGCCAAACATATTTGAAATTTCCCGATCAGCTTAGTTGCGCGATGCGGCCGGTTCGATAGCCGAGGATCGTAACGATGCGGCCAGCGTCCTGGTCGAGGTAGACGAACGCATGGCCTTCGATACGATAGCGGCCTTTCCAGCCGATGGCAAAACTCGTCCCGGTTTCCTCGATATGGATGGGCTCGGGATCCCCCTCGCCAGCCAGCTGGTCCGCCGGGTCGAGCAACCAAGCATCGCGCGTATCCTCCGAGAAGCATGCCAAGGCCCTGACGGTGACGAAGCGCCATTCATCTTGGGCGGCGCAGCGCTGGATGTGACGCACCTCGTCGGCCGAGCGAAACTCCCTGCAGCTGATCCGTCGCTTTCCAGCTCCGTGCCGGATCGTTTTCCGGCCCACCACCCTTCTCCCCTTCGGAGTAGAGTGAAGTTCCCATGAAACTGCTCACTCAACTCTTTGCCGATCAGCTCATCTTTGTTTGCCACTGTTTTGACCGCCTTTTCATTCACGGCTATCTCTCCGGGCTCTCCCGGCCCGAGCAGGGCGTGTAATTCTTCCGCCAAGTCGTCGGGGCGCGAACCTCTGTGCGCCGCATCCTGGCGGAGTGACCCCAAATCAGGTCGGCCAAACGATCTTACGCACGCTTCTCGAAAGCTCACATTCAATTCCATGATTAAGAATCGTCTTATCTTAGAGCAGCCCTTCGTTCGCTCTCTCCAAAAACTTCACGCAAGTCGTTGATTCTGCGTAGAGTGATACGGAAGTTTCTGCGCACTATGGACCCACCAACGGCCGGTAGGCACTCTGCAGTAACTCGCCGCGTAAGTCATTTAGACAGCCGAAACCTTTGTGCTAAATACACTGCGAAGTTTACCGCTGCTGGGCTCCACATCGACCCATGATGGGCCAAGCGTCCAAAATGGATTCGCCGCGCGCGACATAGATGCGGTCGAACACATTGACGCTGGTGTCGAGGTTCGACGGGTAGATCTCGACTAGTTCGCCGAGCTTGATGTCACGGTTGCCTTCGTTCCAAAGCAGCATGCCGTATTCGGCGCCAGCGGGTTCGACGCGCACGCCGGGCCGATCCTTGACCTCGTCCGTGACACGAAGCGTGGCCTTGTTGCCGTAATCGACCGCGCACCTGTTGGGGCTTGTCTTGCTGATGACGGTGGTCAACACGGTGAGAGCCAGTTCGAAATCGGTGTAAACGTCGGGTTCATTCTTGCTGCCGATCTTGCGGTAGAGCGTGTCCATTAAGACATAGGAGCCGGCTTGGAGTTCCGTGAGGCTGTTTTCCATATCAATGTTGTAGGTGCCCGTGCTGCCGCCCGTAATGATCTCGATGGGCAGGCCCGATTTGCGGCAGAGCGCCACGGTTTCCAACATGCCGGCCAAGTCGTCCGCGGAGCGTTTCTTACGGTTTTCCCACCCTTCCGTGTGTGCAGCCACCCCCGAATAGCCCATGAGGCCGACCAGCTTGAGGTGCTTCGACTCGTCCACCTTCTGGGCCAACCGTAGGGCAGGCTCGCCAGGCTGGCACCCCTGCCGGATGAGGCCCGCGAAAACATCCACGACAACCTGCATTTCAGCGTGAGCGGCGGCCAACGCATCTTCCAGGGCATCAGCCGTGAGGGGGTCGTCCAACACGCCGATAAATGTTGCATCCTGCCGTGCTAGGGCAACAGCGCGGGAGATTTGGTTACGGCCCGCCGGCTGGCAGGTGTGAAACACACCGTGAATGCCGGAGGCGACCATAAGCTCACACTCGGCAGTCGTTGCGCAGCCGACGCCAATGGCGCCCAGAGCAACCTGCCGTTTGGCAATCTCGGGACACTTGTGAACCTTTATGTGGGCGCGTAGCTTGAGGTCGGTGGTTTGGTTGTGCGCAGCCATTTTTTTCAGGTTCTTCTCGAAGAGGGTCTCATCGAGGATAAGGGCAGGAGTGGCCAGGTCCTCTTTGGTGAGGCTGCGGAAATCATGCTGGACGATGCGCCGCTCGGCTTCGGAGCAACGGAATTTGCTCTTGGCCCCCCGAGCGCCGTGAGGCACAAACGCCCCCGTAGCCTCGCCCGTCAAAAGTTGCCAGCAGAACGTCATGGCGAACCTCGCAGGTCAATGTAACCGGTGGGAGCCCGCCTCGTCCGGTAAGAACTGTACAAACTTCGTGACATCGATTTTGGGATCGAACACTTCCTTCGACATTTATAGAGCGTCCCAACCGGAATTTTCGTTATGAACTTCCCGTCCTATCGATATCCTCGACTTGAAGTGTGCGACCATTTCTATGTCGAAGTGCGGGAATCTCGCTATATCCTCATGACCACTCCAGATCGGACAAATCCATCTTCGGCAGTTAAGAAATGCTCGCACGCTGAGTCACAGGGAGAGGCACGTCGCGCTCCGGACAATAAGTTGCGCTTGGTGCGGGTGTCAAAAATATTTCGCATTCGGGTGTGAAAACGATGCCGGCCGCCGACGGGGAATCAAACCAGCAGATCGCCCTGGGGTTGGAGGTCCAGCCGATCACCGTCAGCAAGTGGCGGCGCTTTTCCTCCCACGGTCTGGACGGATTGCGCGATGCCCAGCGGGCGGGCCGGCCCCCCAAGCACGGACAGGAGACCTGGCAGGGGGCGCAACAGCGGGTGTGCCAGCAGCCGGAATTTAGGAGCCGCTGGATTGTGCGCACCCTGGCCCGAGAAGTCGGCCTGCCCTCTAGCACGGTGCATTTCATGCTGCGAGCTTCCCATCTGCAGCCCCATCGCGTGCGGACCTTCACCTTCAGTCGCGACCCGGATTTTTCCGCCAAGTAGTTAGGCCCGGTGGGACTTTACCTGCCTGACACGAACCAACTCTTCGCCTACCCCGCATAGTATATACACGCCGCATGCGCGCGCACTGGTTCCCACCCCGAGAGAACTTCGCCCACCTCCAAGCAAGCCTTGACCGAATTCAGGCTCTCTTTGCAAGCTGAGACGAGGACGAATCGCGCCAGGTTTAATCGTGGATGAGATTTTGGCGAACCAGCCCGGATAGCTCGAGCCCATCGGTACCTATTGACCAGGAATAAGCTTATGGCTCAAGCCAACTGTTCTTCCATGAATCAATGGACTTCTCTCCTTTGCCCACAAATGGGCCACCCGAGGGAGGGACCGCATCTCACTCCACACCCTTCTGCTTTTTGTGCGGCCTTCTTTCTGGGTCTCTTACGACGTTGAAAGAGGGCCCTTCGCTGTCGCGAGCCCCATCAACTTTGGCCGATCGCGTCGCCACCGCGAAAAACGTACCTAATAGACTCCAAACTTATGAAAGGCGTTGATCATCGCGACGAAATTGTCGTGGGGGATGTAGTTCACAATGCTGTGACTACTGCCGGCAACCCAGCGCCCCCCGGGTTTGAGGACTTCCATGTGCTCGCGGACGTCGCGCTCAACGTCGGCTGGAGTTCCTTGCACGAGCGGCCAGGTAATATCGATGTTTCCATACAAGGTGACGCGCGAGCCGTACCTCTTCTTATACTCTCGATAGTCAATGCCTGAAGGGTCCATAGGCGTAATTGCATCAACCCCCATGTCGAGGAGCATCTCCATGGCGTCATCAATCTTTCCATCGGAGTGGAAAACGATAGGAAGCTTCGCTTCGCGGGCAGGAGCGAGGAGCCGATCAAAGTGCGGTCGCCACACCACCTCGAAAATTTGCGGCCTCACAAACAAACCTGAATTGTAAGCAAAATCATCGGCTGACAGAAGATAGTCGATGCCTTCTTTGATCACGCGCTTGTTCAGTTCTTCATAGTAGTCCGCCGAACGTGACATCAATTCCTCGAAAAGGTCTCGGTCCTCCATGATCATAATCATGCAGTCGGTGAGCCCGACGACGAATTCGTAAAGCGTTTGAAAGATGCTCCCCGGGCAGAATCCCACTCCGATTCCCGTGCCCTTGGCCGCTGTGACGTATTCGCGGACGTAGTGCAACCGCTCCTCCATGTCCGCCTCGCAGGGCCAGATGATCCGGTCGAGGTCGGCGCGAGTCTTGATACTTCGGTCCGTAATCGGGCCCACAGTGCCATCTGTCCGCACCTGTTTCATCGGGGTCCACAAGCTTTCAATCAAGATGGAGTCCTGACCGATAATTTGGCAAAGCTCGATGTAATCCTTTGCATGCATGGGCCGAGTTCCTTCTGCCGCCGCACTCCCTTTCGCTGGGTCTCCACCCACCCCCAGAGTGTTACCCGCCTTGCGCCCCAGAAGTTTCTCGACGTGCACGTCTTCAATCAGACTCTCGGAATGCGGAACCCGGTCAGTGGGTTCCCCACGCAAAGCAGCGATCAGGCGCCTGACATCCGGCTTCCCAACGTAAGGCTCGATTCTCATCGCTCCACGTTCCCTCAACTTGCGAGTGTTAGATTAGGCACATGCCACTTTCAGAATGCCAGCCCCTGCAGTGGCAGGTTTTCCGTTCGGATGCGTCGTGCAATGAGGCCGCGACCCGTAAGCCCATTACATCGGGGCCTGGCACTTTGTCTCCACTCAATCTGTTCGCCGCCTTCGGTCTATGACGCTGAACCCTCGCGGACTTAGCTCGACACTCGTTGTCCAGCGAGAACGACAAGGGAAGCAATCAAGAGAGCAGTTGAAAGCCACATCAAGGCCTTCGGTCTTGCGCCGGAGTCCTTCCACTCACCCGTGAGTGCTCCCCACGCGTTGGACGTTAGGATGGAGACCGAAATGATGAGCGCCCACCCATAGACTGCGCCGGCACTGCCCATGCTCGAAGCCCCAATCCCATAAAGCAGAATGGCCACAAACCACAGCACGCCCATTGACAAAGAGCGAAGCCAGGAGTCAATGTTTCCACGGCCATTGAAAAGGAACGCCCAGGCCTTGTTCCTGGAAACGAGGAAGGCGGGGTACCCCATGTTGAAAATCAGACCTCCCAAAAGAGCAGGCATCCAGATAGCCACGGTCGCTAGAAGAGCCGGGCATCCGGAAGCCTTCGCCTTGTCGGCCAGGGAGGCTCCGAACACGAATCCGATGTTGAGCATCGAGGAGAGCACACCAGCACCCACGGTAATGAGAACCGCTCCGACGGACTCTACGTGAGAAACTGAGTGCGGCGATGATTTTCCTTGTGCCCGATCTCTGGTAATCGACGCTGTCGCACACAGCAACAAGCTCACCGCCAGGAGGCCCTCTCCCCCGAGCAACCACATTAAGTGCTCTAGGCTCACGTGCACGGCCCCTATCAAGACGGGGCCGAGGCTTCCCAGTAGAACAACAATCCCATTTACCATCGCATTGGTAATGGCCATCCCCAATCGAGCTAGGCTTACACCAAAGAGTAAGGACCCAAGACCCCACAAGGTGCCGAATCCCACCACCTTGAGTGACAAGCCGAGTTCACTCACCAAAAGGTGGGAGATTACCCCGTGGCTGAATGCCAACGCAAGCCCCACCGGCAGCAAGGCCATTGCGCACAAGGAATAAACCAACCAGATGTGTTCCCATCTCCAAGCGGTAATCCCTTTGGACGGAGCAGGGAAGGACCCGTTGAAGAGCCCGGCTAAGGCAACCGCAAAGAATCCCTTTGTCGAGTCCTCAAGAATCATAGCCTGTTGGCCCCAGCTCTCAGCCAAAATGGAATACTCCGTCAAATACGCGAATACCAGTCTTGTCGAGAATTCTATACATCGCCTCGTCCCATAGTTTCTTAACATCCGTCGTCAACAGATGTGTGGATGGGCTCCAGGGCTAGGACGGCTCGTGTTTTCCTCCTATGGTTCTCCTTACCTAAACACAGTTCGCCCTCCGTCCAAAAGGATGGACTGGGCGCAAATATAGTCCCCGAATGAACTTACCAGGAAGGTTACTAACCCGGCTACATCCTCGGGCCTGCCTAGCCGTCCGACGGGTACTGAAGTGATGAGCTTTGCCCGGGCGGCTTCATTAGAATATCGCTTGCGAAGCAGATCCGTATCAATAACGCATGGATGGACAATATTCGTCACGATTCCTTTCCGCGTGTATTCCTTTGAAAGATAAGACACCATGCCGATCAGACCACCTTTTCCTGCAGCGTAGTCGATCGCGCCTCCCCCACCTGAATAAACGACCGACGAACCGATGAAGACGATCTTTCCGTACTTGGCCTTGACCATGTGGGGCAAGACCGCACGAACGCAATTGAAGGCAGAAGTAAGATTGACGTCTATAAAGCGACGCCACTCCTCGTCGGTGATAGCGTCAACCGGTCGCTCTTCATTTTGTCCCACATTGGAGACCAAGATATCAATTTTTCCGTATTGCTGGATTGTACGTTCGACGAGAGATGCCGTCCCAACCGCATCGCAAGCATCCAGGGGAACACCCGTCCCTCGGCCACCGTTCTCTTGAATTCGCGCCAGGAGCCTGTTGATATCGCCTTGCAGGTGGGGAGGGTCCATATGGGTGAAGATGACCTCGGCACCAGCTTGAGCTAGGGTTGCTGTTATCGCCCCACCGATTCCTCGAGATCCGCCTATTACTAAAGCAATTCTTTCACGCAGGTCTATACTTAGCATTACGATACTCCAAGTCGATAAGTTCGAATAGCGTTACCACGAAGGATTTCTGATTTAGCTGAATCTTCGATATCTGCAAGTAAAACCCTGGTGATATGGGAACGAGGGTCCGTCCAAGGAAAGTCAGAACCGTAGAGAATCTTCTCCAAAGGCACAGATTCGATCAGTTTCTCTAATAATCGATAATCATAGATGTCACCTGCAAAATCCAGATAAACATGGGGATACTGGTTCGCCAGACGGATCGCATCTTGCCTGCCGGCCCCACGCCCTCCGGCATGCCCGAGCACAAAACGCACCTGCGGGAATTTCCGGATGTGAACTTCGAAGCGCGCGGGCGTGGAGAGAAATTGAATCGGATTGTAGCTTGACGCGCTCCAACTGTGCGACATGATCGCCAGGTCATGGTCGGCTGCAAACCGCCAGGCTTGGTCATAGACAGGATCATCCGCCGGAACCCCATGGATTGATGGATGAAGCTTGAGCCCGGCAAATCCCGGCCAATCCCTCGCCTGCTTCAGTGCATTCAAGCATCCCGAAGCACGTCGCGGGTCAAATGTCCCCAGATAGTACACGCGGTGTCCGGAGGTCTCGTAGAGATCACGAAGTGGTTCGAGGCCTGCTTCGGCTCCTTCAAAAAGGGTTGGGTGGTCCACGCAGACTGAATGACTGATGCCAGCCTTGTCCATCACAAAGAGCAGATACTTCTGATCAACCAGCGGCACAAAAAAAGAACTGACACGTCCAAAGTGAAGATGCGCATCGACAAACAGTGCGCTGCTCATGTTCGCACCTCGCCAATCAGCCGCCGCAGGTTTCCCCCTGCAATCAGCCCTTTCTGGTCCAGCGGGATTTCGGCATCGAGTATCATTCCCAACCCTACCAGCGGATCGTTAACCGGCAGGAAACTTCCAAAAATCAAGCGCTCTGGGCCGAACTCTCGAACGGAATATTCGACAAGTCCTGCGCCCACAAGATTGGAAGTTTCCAACATGACGTTCCGGCAGTCCCGCATGAGGGAGAAAACGGAACGCGTGTGATACAGGATCTTCTGAACCTGTGTTTCGACCACGATAGTTAATTTTGGAAATCCCCTTGCGATTTCGTATACTGATGGCCATTCAAGTTCCGTGTGCCATATGAATAACGGCAAGCGTCGGTCCACAAGCCATTCGCAGAGTGAGCCGATACACCAGGCAGCCATGGGGAAATGATGAGATTTGGGGAAAATCCTCACGGCGCGTACTTTCTTCGGGGTTTCTGAAGAACCTGGCACTGGCCCGGTTTCGGACGGAAACAGCGGTAGTGCTGTCCACGTGGCAAATAGATCCGTGCTGGCCTCACTGAGGTCCCGCAGCACAGATTCATTTCCCGCCTGGGCAGAAATCGTTTTCCCCCTCCAATGGGAGACAAGGCCTCCGGTGACAAATCGTCTGTCAAGAACTTCCCTGAGGTTTTTGGGGCATAACTCTTCGGAAAGCGGGAATCCCTCGGGCTGGCCAAGCCAGACATTGCAGTCGAAAAAACTAAGCTTTTTTGCCAGGTCCACCCTCTCCTGAGTCATCTTTCTGATCCGCTCCTCTAACAAGGCGGCTTCCTTTCGTTTTTATTTGCGCAATACCCGCGTCATCGCGATGCGCAGCTTGTCGAGCACCTCATCACACTCGTTTTCCGTAATGATCAGGGGTGGTTTGATCTTGACAATGTTCGTCCGTGGACCAGCGAGACCGAAAATGACACCCGCCTTGATTCCTTCCTCGCGGATGGCCTTGCCCTCGGCATGCAGCGGCTGTTTGCTTTCAGGATCGCGCACAAACTCCACCCCAATATGCAAACCTGCCACGCGAATATCGCCCATTTCTGGAAACTCAGCCTGCAATTTTCTTAGACCCACGTGCAAATACTCACCCATTCGGCGGGTGTTTTCCAGTATCCCATTCTCAAGCAACTCAATCAGCTTGGCGGCCGCAACCTGCCCAACTGAGCTATTCGCGAAGGTGTGCAGTTCTTCACCGTCCGGCTCGAACCCCTTGAGCTTGTCAGAAACGATGATGGCGGCGATGGGCAGTCCCGCCCCGAATCCTTTTCCGAGCGCGATAATGTCCGGCGTGACCCCGAAATAATCCGCCCCGAAGAACTTTCCTGTGCGGGCGTACGTCTGAATCTCATCGAAGATCAGCGGAACATTGAACTCGTCGCATATCGTGCGCACGGCCTCGAGATACTCACGGGGAGGAATAATCTGGCCGCCACTGGCCTGGATCGGTTCTAGGATGACTCCCGCAGCGTTCCCGGCGATCCCCCGCTCCAGAGTCAGGCGGAGCATTTGAGCGCAAGCGAGGGAACAGTTTTCACGCTTCAGGCCCAGCGGGCAGCGATAACAATAGGGATTGGGCACACGAATGAAAGGCTTAGTTAATCCCAGGAACCGGCTCCCGCCAGCCAACTTGCCAGAGGAGCGTGTCGATATCCAGGACGAGCCCATGACGCCCAGCGTGCTTCCGTGGTAGCTATCGTAAAGGCAAATGAAATCACGAGAAGGCTGAGTGTTCTTGTAAGCGATTTTCATCGCCGCTTCGATGGCCGGGCCGCCACCCACCGTGAATGACACGCGGTTTAGATCACCAGGCGCAATCTGTGCTAATTTTCTGGCAAGATAGAAGCGCGGTAAGGTGTCGAATCCCTGGTGCACATGCGAGATGCTTCCCATGTGCTCAGCCACCACCCGGTTGATATCTTCATTGACAAATCCCAGGTACATTGCCCAGCTTTGCGACGTACAGTCAATGTAGTTTTTGCCCTCTTGATCGTAAACTCGAACCCCCTTACCTCGCATCAGAACGGGACCACCGCGCGTGCCTCCACCCAGCATGACGTGCCTGGCGCAATCTGCCTGCTCCGACTTGTCGAGCCTATATATTTTTTCCAACAGTGGATCCATCTTTCAATTCCTCCTCCACGCCGTATCAGAAAATGCCAAGGTTAATGTCGCTATTCCCGGAGCATTGAATTCGCATTAAACCAACCTTAGGTATCGGGTAGCGATTTCCCCATCGGGAATCGGCAAAGCTCTCAGCACTTGGCGATGGATTATCGACAACCCTTCTCTTGTCCACCGGTTAACTCCCCCATCAGAGACGGCAGGTCAACCCCCGCTCTTGGCCGCCTCGGTAATCTGAAGATATCTGGCATAGCGATCTTCCCAGATCCCGGCGTCTTTAGGTTCGTATTCCACTATCTTGGTTGAGCGGTGAATGACCTCCCGGATTTCTCGTGACGACGCCAGATAACCGCGCGCCAGCGCCTGGGTAAGGATGTTGCCCGCCACCGTGGCTTCCACCGGGCCGACTCGGACAGGTGTGCGAGTAGCATTCGCCGTGCTCTGGCAAAGGAACGAATTCAAGGACCCACCGCCCACAATGTGCAGGATATCGAACTGTTTTTCCATCATGCCTGACAGTTGGTCCAAGGCTTGCCGAGAGGCCAAGGCAAGACTATCCAGGATGCAGCGTGTCACCTCCGCCGGTCCTTCAGGCAGTGGCTGGCCCGACTGGCGGCAGTATTCGCGGATTGCCAGTAGCATGTTCTCCGGAGCAAAAAAGCATGCGTGACTAGGATCGATGAGTGTCCGTGCCGGCGGCAACTGCCCCGCGAATTGACTGAGCTCTTGATAGGAATATGCATTGCCCTCAGCCTGCCAAACGCGTCGCGCTTGTTGAAGAAGCCAGAGTCCCCAGAGGTTCCGGCAAAGGAAGAAGCTCCCCAGAGTTAGCTCATTTGCGAGCCCCGCAGAGAATGCGGCAGGGGAATTGACCATCTGAGGTGTGAGGGCCCCCAGCACCGACCATGTCCCCAAGCTGAGGAAAGCCCAATTACCCTCCACTCCGGGTACGCCGACCACCGCAGAACTCGTATCGTGCGTACATGGCGCGATCACCCAAGCATGTTTGAGACCCGTATCCGCCGTAACGGAGTCGGACAACTCCCCAATTACCGTGCCCGAATCTACCAATGTCGGCATGATGGAAAGCGGTAGATCGAAGAAGCTGAAGATCTCCTTCGACCAGTTCCTTCTCGGCGCCTCATAGAGCTGCGTCATCATCGCCGCGCTCCGTTCGCAACGTTTCACACCACTCAAAAAGTAGCCAAGGAGGTCGGGCATGAGCAAGAGCGAGGCAGCCGAGGCAAGGACGGGACTTTTTTTCGATTGTAGCGAAAAAAGTTGGCCCAGAGTCTGCATGGCAGCAAAGGGAAGGCCGGTCCGTTGATAGAGCTTGGGGGCGGGAACCCGCCCCAACATCTCACCTTCTAACCCCTCGGTGCGGTGATCCCGGTAGTGCACCGGATTCTGCAGCAGCGTCCCGTCTGCGGCAATCAGCCCAAAGTCAACTGCCCAGGTGTCGATACCGATACCCTCCAGCGAATCGCCAAAGCGCTGGCAGCAAATTCGCAGAGCCTTGAGCATGTTGTTGTATAGCGCTAGCACGTCCCAGTGAACCGTGTTCCCAATCTTCACCGGTTCGTTAGGGAACCGCAGGATCTCTTCCAGGGCAAGTCGCCCGTCAGCAAGAGTGCCGACGGTTGCCCGCCCGCTTTCGGCGCCCAAATCAAAGGCTAGGAAGTTGTGCCTGCTCATTGCTACCAACAGTTTCCTGCTTCACTACTTCCCACATCGGCCATCTTGGCTTGATGTGTCCCCACAGCGCCAGTTTCACCTGCGCCGTCCGGATGCCCTCCTCCAAGCTCACCATGGGTATGCTCGGCCAGTATGTGGGCAGGCTGAATTGCTTCAACGATGGAAGTGGTCTGGCCCATATGACCGATGCCTATGACCACATCACCCGGACCCGCCCAGCCGACATCCAGTAGAACATCGACCTTTTCGAGTCCGCAATCATTAGTTCGGAACAACGGGTCAGCGACGCCGTTGCCGGATCACGAGGTCAGTTTCCCACCATATCCCACAGCAGTCGCATTACTTCCATATGGCGCCTTGCTTGTACCAGCTCTTCAACATTCATTTCGGCCAGCCGATCTGCCATAAGACAGCATTTGCGGCAAACCTGCACCGTCCGATGCAGTGCCTCGCTGCCATCTTCGCGGTAAGGGAAAACGTCAGCGCTATACCAGCCTGAGTAGCCAAGCTTACGGACCCAGTAAAAGAATTCGACATGATCCCAGACGTTCACCGCACCCGGAACCAAATCGTGGTCCCAGTCACGGTAGTTATCGTTCAAGTGGATCTGTCTCAGGCGTCCCTCGCGAAGGGCTAGGGCAGCACAGTTGGCGGGGTTCTCCAAGGCAAACAAGCTATGGCCCACGTCGAGCGTAATTCCCACATGAGGCTGGTTGACCTTGCTCACCAGCAGTAATGCAGTGCCGGCATTCGCAACATATTGGTGGGCGCGCGGCTCCCTGCACTTATACTCCAAACATATCGTCACTTTGCTGCTGTGTTCAGCGATCTCCTGTATTCCCTCCACGATCCAATTCCAAGCGTCCTCATAATGTCCTTCGAAGAAATAGTCAAATCCATCGTGGCCAAGCCACAGATTCATATCGGGCGAACCCACTTCTATGGCGGCGTCAATCGTCCCTTTGACCCTATCAATCGCCGCACGACGGATCTTGGGATCAGGATTGGAGAGCGAACCGTTCTTAAAACGAGGTTCCGTATAAATGTCCGGTTCAGTTATCGCCAGCTTCAAACCGACATCGTCAAGCATGCTTTTCAAGGCGGCACCATCCCGGCATTGACTGGGCCAGGGCCAACCTACCGCCACAGCCTGAATCCCTTCAACTGCCGCAATCATTTCCAGCTTTTTCCTGAATTCGTGCTCCCCCTTATATCCAGAGGGGACAAAACGGTCGGAAACTTGCGAAAAAGGCACGAGATTTGAGGCAAGCTTGATTTCTTTCCTCATGGTCAGCCTCCTTGGTATGAAGATCGTTATACTGCCACGTCCGCCGTCGAGAACTTCTCTGCGTACGTGAATAGTGAATGCGGGGCGTCTCAAGGGATCGGACGGGTGGCCCCTGCCGCTTGGGGATGTAAAGCAAACCGCAGTCTTACGGCGGGCACCAGCCGCACCGGCCCGAGCAACCCAGCTAGCCAAGGTTCTGGGTTGACTTCCCAGTCCCTGGGGTATGGAAGACGGATGTCCAAGGTCTTCGCCTTCGAATAGTCTGGCGGCTTTTGTCCTAGCAGGCAGTTGATGAGCAGGTTCGCTACGTTCATCTTCAGAGTGTTGGCGCCGGGCTTAAGCCACGGGCTGATTTCGAGCCTATACGGCGGTTGCCAAGCGTCCCCGGCAAGCTGTCCGTTCACCCAGACCCGCGCTGCATAACGGACATCACCAAGATCGAGCCAAATAACTTTCCCCTCGCCAAGATATGAGCTGGGTATTGTGATTCTTGTGGAATACTCGCCGGTCCCCGAGAAATATCTTGTCTTTGGCGATTCAGTCCAGGATTGAAGTGTGGAAACCTGCTCAGAGATGTCCAAGGGTTTCCCGAAATTGAGCGTCCAAGGCCCGCTGACCGGCAATGGATCTGGCACCGACGTGACGGTATGCTCCAAGCGGCCGGAGGCTGTCTGCACGAAGTATTTGCCGGGCTGGGACACAATTCCGCCAACAATCCCGTTCTCGATGAAAGGCTCGTCCAAGTTCGAGGCGGTCACGCGGGACAGTTCGTGCGAGGCACCGAAATAGATCACTGCGGACCGGCGTGGCCCGAGACTGAAATCGAATGATGTGCGTTCACCCTGAAAAACATAGGCGGCTGGATCCATTACGTTGCCGGATTCCAGGTCCCAGATTTGCGGCTTCCGCTCTCGGATGCGAAAGGAGGCCCGGAGGTTCTTCTTTTCACTGCCCGTATTCACCACAAAGTAGTAGTCCGCCACGCTGGTTGCGGAAATGGAGGCACGACGATGAACGAACCCGACTTCCGCATCGGGCTTATCGAGCACGAGGTCGGGCGAAACCGCTCGAAGCAAGGCCCGGGCAAGATGACTCTCATTCGTGACGAAAATACCTCGACCCAACCCATAGCTCCGCTCGGAGTAAGGCTCTGCCGGGGCGCTGAACATATCTCGGATGAGTTCGCGAATTTGCTCACTGTCCCTCTCGGGCGCGGTGCCACCATAAACGCGTTCAGGAAGTCTGCCCAGGGCGATAGCCGTTCCTCCCGACCGCACAAATTCTTTTATTCTTTCCAAGGCCCCAAGCCGCATGCCAACCAGCTTTGGCAGAATAATAGCAGCGTAAGTGCCATCTCCCACGCCCAGTCGGCTCCTATCCACAACTCCACGCGTTTGTAGAATGTCGCCCGAAATCCCGTCGAAGCTGTACCCGCTACGTATCAGCGTCCCCAGGATCGGAGCCTCCTCGGTGAGATCGTGGCGGAAACCAAATTCCCCGACGTGGTCTCCTGGCTTGGCCAAGTCGCGTTCAACGGCAAGCTGTGTGTCCAGGCTCCCTGGCGGCGTTCGAGCTTCAACGTCTTCGACGGGAAGGCAAAGCAGAACGTCGTTCACGGGCCGACCCTGCTCCAGCATGTAAGAGGCACGCTGGGCGTACTGCGTCAGGTTGGGAAAAAACGGCCACCAACTCTGGTTCAGGCCGAAGTCCACGCCCGCGTAGAATTGCCAGCCTGGAATGCCCGCCGAGGGCGGTGAATAGGTAATGCTCGCGGCACGAAGCTCCGTTGCACCGGTGAGGAACTGCAAATCAGCCACCAGCTTGAGATCATCCAGGGTGTCCGTGAAGCGATTCGGATATCCCGCCCACGTCGCATACTCGGCCAGGACGCGCGGCTTGCGGTAGAAGTGGGCAGCAGAACTCGTCCAGCGCCCCGGGTTGAATTCCTTCCAGGCGTAGTCTTCCCCCATGGGCAGATCAGCCTCGGCGTAGGAACGTTGAGGAACCGCCGGCTCGCCATAGGCTTCAACCACGCTCGGTAAATGGTGATTTTCTGCCCACTCGTGCAAGGGACGAATGAACCCATCAACGAACAAATCCGCCACGGTCTCCCAGTAATCGAAACGAATATCGGCAGACCGGGGGCCTTTTTCCTGAAAGAGAAGCGGGTAGTACGGTTGCAAGTCGTAGCCCCGTCGCCGCAGAAACTCCTGAGGCAGGGCAGCGGTCCAATCGGAATCATAAGCTTCGAAGCTATCGGCAAAGATGGTCTGAGGATCTCCGCGCGGCACCCCTGAGACCAGCCGATCAAGCACGTTGTGCGCATAGTGATCAAACGCTTGCGGCGAGAGGTGATCGAGAACGTAGCCCTCTGCTCCCAACGAGGGGTGTTTAACCAACTGCCGAGTTGGCGCGCTGATAATTGCCATGGCTTCGCCGTCAAGATGCCCGGGCAAGCTCAGCTTTCCGTCCGGAGTGGAGAATTTCGTCACGTCGCGAAAGGCGGAATCTCCCGGCGCGATCAAAAAGACAGCCAGCAGCTTCTCGTCGCCCGTCAAACTCGCCACCTGCGTGGGAACGCCGGTTTCCAGCGCATGCTTCTCCATCCGCAGAGCATGGGAGGCATCGTCGATGCTCACCGAAGGGCCGCCAAACGGCCATCCGGTCCCTCCCAGCAAATCGACGGTCATGCCA
This sequence comes from uncultured Acidobacteriota bacterium, assembly GCA_963722555.1. Lineage (GTDB taxonomy): Bacteria > Acidobacteriota > Terriglobia > UBA7540 > UBA7540 > Bog-366. Next base: position 334,288 of record CAVRNQ010000007.1, on the reverse strand, counting down.
AGATTTTTCGCCGTGCTCAAGGCGTAATGGTAAACGTCCAAATATTGCGGCGACAGGAACCGGAGGTTCGTTACGCCCAAGGCCGGAGTGTCAACCTCTATCGGAGAGCAGGGATAAATCGCTACCCCGCCGAGCCCGGCGCGGTGCATCTCAGTGAGCTCGCGAAGAATCTCGCTCCTGGTAACGGCAGGACCGAGCCATAACCACCAGGCCGTCATCCGATACTTTGCAGGCGGTGTTTTCATCCACGCCGCCGTGGCGGGCTCGTCGCGGGGAACCGGCAAGGCCGGCGCATGTAGCATCAGCATTGATGCAAGTCCGAGCAGGATCGGCAGGTGCGAAGATCGCTTTTTAAGCGACAAAATCATGATTATTCTCCACCACGGGCCTGGTCATGACCCATTGCATCGCCGGAACATTTGCGTGCGGCTGTGCCAGCGGCGCGTCAAAATGTCAAGGGCCTTCCAAAACCGTTTCAGCAATAATTACCTTCTGCGACGCCTGCTCCGGTTTTACCCAAGGGCCTCCGCTACCGTCCCAACCAGGGTCATTGTTCAGGTTCACTTTGATTCCGAGGCGATCGGCTTCTGCCAACATGTGACTGAGCAGCCCCATCCACGATTTGGACATAAAACGATGCGGACCGACGGGATTTCCAAGAGCTCCGTCCATGAATGTCATTCCACGAATTCCCCCCTACCGCATGGCCTCGAGATCAGCACTGATCCCTTCTTTCGTTACGTTGCCTTCCATCCAAAAGCTGTACACCCATGGGCATGCTGCATCTGGCGGATCCGCGGACTCGTCCGTCCATTCGCGTGCATCGCCCACATCCGCACTCTGCCCCTGTGATTTACCCAACTTCGCGGAAGCTAGCAGCAATGAGGTAACCTGAATGAATTGTCGCCGGTTCACTGAAGTATTCCCATGAGGTGACGTGAATCCAAGGTTGCTTTGACCTCGAACAGACATCAAGTACTCCTCTCAAGATGGAAAGGGACTCGGGCCAATCTTGTCACTGGCCACTTGCGAAAACGTTCAACCCCTGCGTCTTCTGTATGTCATCGGTCGCATCTGAAAACAACATTGTAGCCTACTATAATTTTATCACTCGTGCCCGAGTCAACGGATCTGACAAAGTCATCACTTGCAGTGAACTTCGTAACTCGAATGCTGCTCAGTCGTGCATCACAGGATCTTTCGGACTCCTGTAAGCATTACTCATAGGACCTCCTGTTCCGGCCGGTAAACGGCCGCTACCTGATCGTCATTTCAGTGCCTCCGGATACCCCGACGACTCGGCCATGACGTTAAGTGGACGCCCTTGCAAACGAGTCCGCCAAGTGAAGGGGCACACATTACATTCCGAAAACCGACTTGGTCATCTCAACCCATTTCTTAAGCCTGGTCCGCTCGCCATTGACCGTATAAAGGTCGCGGAAGAGGATCTCGACATTACACCCTTTCGTGGCTTCAACCGTCTTGCGCATATCCGCTTCGGCCAGCTGCCAGTTGGGATTGGCCCCGCTGAGATAGGCCGGGGTCGGTTTGCGGGAGTAGACATAGCGCTTCCCGAGCATGTCGCCGATTTTGCCGAAATCCGCCCAGCCGGAAACCGAAACCGAGCGGAGATTGGGAATCGTTTCCAGAATCAGCTCCAACCTGTCGTGTACCGGCTCACAGCAGCCATAGTAAACCAATCCAAACTTTGCGCTGAGTTTCGCCAGGTAAGGCAGAACGAATTCCCTAAACATGTTGGGGGAAACAACAGTTGACTCCTGAGATTCCGCCCATCCCCAGAGTTTCTTGGTCGTCACGGGTTCCTTGGAATCGGGATTTGGCAGTTCGGAAGCATATCCGTACGCGCGTGGTCCGGCCATCTGGTTATCCGTGTTGAATGCCAGCAGGCCTTCCTTCTCCATGTACTCAAAGAGACGGGATCGATCGTCCAGCACGTAATCCATCAGCGCCCGGATCGCCTCAGGTGCATCATACAGCCAGTACAACAATCCCTGATTCCCGATAAAACAGTAGGTCTGCCAAGTTAGTCCGAAAAAGAACATCCCGGCCCACCCGTCATCACCCGGATCGACATTGAACGGATCGTAATTTCCGACGCGCACGGGAAGGATATCCCCCATCACATCCTCCAGCACGGTCTTCAGATCCAGGGTCTTCGTGCGGTTCACCCCGAAAGTCCGGCGCCGCAATTTGGCAATATCTGCCGGCTTGGCGATGGGGAAATTAAAGGTGTATCCCAGCAATTTTTCACCCGTAGAGGTCATGGCCGGCTTTTTTTCGACCGGCACCCCGAAATCCGGCAGCTCCATCTGCCAGCCGATCCGGTAGTACGGCTCCACCACGACGTCATCCCCCACCTCTTCGGCGTGTCGGATGGTGTCGCGGAGATTGCGTTCCACCGGGCGCAAGAACGGGTCCGCGCAGCCCAGTTCGTCAGACGCGACAAATCCCTCGATCGAGGAGGTCTCTACAAGAATCATCGGCCGCTCCATTTTCAGGTCGTGCACTGCCCTCCAGAGTCGCTTCCGTTCCTTCATCACCGGTCGAGAAGCATGGCTCATCCACTGTGTTGCCAACTCGCGTATTATCCGTCGGTCCCTGTCTGAGATCATCTCTGCTCCTTCCCGCCGCCTCGAGCGTGGCCAAATCGATCTGCTTACTGGCATTACTTCGGCAGCGTGATCAGACTCACTGCAAACCCCTGGAGCACCACCTTGTCGCCCTTCAGGGTCTCCGAGACGGCAGGACGGAAATTGGTTTCTTGATCGACACGCTGCTGCGTTGCCCCCTTGATGCCATTGACCGTGACCTCGAAAGGTCGGTCGCGCTTGTTGACCACCAGGATCTTCCGCTTGCCTCCTGAAACGATATAGGCCTGTGCCTCGACAAACGGCAAACTACTTTCCGTCTCCACCTGTTTGTCTCCAGGCCCAGAGTTGTCGATCAAGAGTTTAAGGGCCCAATAGCGAGCATTGGGCTGCCCGGTGTTCCAGTCCATCATGGTGACACTTGGATAATAATCGTTGGGGTAGCATAAACCAGAGGACATTCCCACCGCTTCAATCCCAATGTGGGAAACCTCATTGTAGACAAATGCGTACATGGCTGCTGACAGGTTCCAGTAAGAATCGGGGATGGGCTTTGAAACATGGCCCGGCTCCATCTGGAGCCGATCATCGGCGGAGACGATTCCAAGTTCATTGATAGTAGTCTGTGTTTGCGGAGACAGGCGCTGGCGGATTTCCTCGATGTACTTCACTTCACTCAGGAAACGATCAGCTTGATCAAATATTGTAAATTGCTGGACGTAAGGATTTTCGTCGGGCTCCGGCGTGGCGTAGAAGTGGTAGGAAATCATATCGATCGGAATGCCGGGCTTGTGGTTCTTGTGATTGAGGAAATATTCAAAGAATTGTGGTTCCTCCGTTGAGCCGAGGGCCAGACCAACGAACTTCATCTTCGGATCAACTCTGCGGATCGCTTCAACGACGGCATCGTACAGGCGCGTATATGTTTCCGGCGTCATGCGGTGTGTCCAATCAGCCTCGTTCAAAACTTCCCAATAGCCGATTTCGAAATGATGGCCCGACTCGCGCCAATGGCCGTATTCGTCCTTGAAACCTCCCTGGGTGTACCAACTTGCCAGCCGGGCAAAATAGTCTGCCACTTCCTTCATGCTGGGGTCTCGCAGCTCGGTGCCATGCCCGTAATGATAGTCAAGCTCGTCGGGGTTCTCCGGGTAGGGCACGGGTTGAGGCGTCTTGAACATCCATTCGGGAATGGCCTCCAAATTCATAATGATCTTGTGGCCCTGGGTTGCTTTCAAGAAATCGACCACAATAGGGTCCATATCCGAGAAATCCCAGTACGTCTTCCCATCCTGGGGCGGCTTTAACTCGGCAACCGTCAGTTTGGGAAAGGGATGCCAAGCTGAGAATCGCACGTACTCGGCCCCCAGGTCGTGCAGGTCCCGATACACCTGATCGTGAATGGGCGAAGTCGGGCGCATTCGAGCGCTCGCCACGATCTGGTAGGTGGGAGTAGTCCTTGAAACCCGTTCGACCTTGTCCCAGTTAACGGTGACCTTCGCTTGCCATGTTTCAGCGAAGGCGGTCCCGCAGAGAAACGACGTCTCGAGAACGAACACCAAAAATGTCCACGTAAGGAATCTAGCCCTCATTTTAAACACCTCCGAATGTGATTCCCGCCATGCATCCCCACGCCAACCTTTGCATATGGCCCACCGCATAGACTCGGTCGCGCCAAATTCAACCGGGATTGCCTGGCTCGGGCTGCGATTGGCGGGAATTCGTTTCGACAGGGGAGGAAGAACCCGCGGGAAGAACCTGCCATCGAGACTGCAACTCTGCCCTTGGCTGAGCTATCCGGAAACACAGGTGACCAACATCCGCACGCTTAGTCGAAGTGGAATACTTCTTGGAGCGGAGCAGTGTTTGTCGCTTCCAGGATGCTGAACATTGCCTGGTCCCATCTCTTCTTAACGTCGGTGGCGAGGATTCTGCTGAAGGTAGCCTCAAGGTCTTCCGCCTCTGCGTAAACGATGACGCGCCGCCCTGAGACAAAACAAGAATGGTTACTCAGGCCCGCTTCACGCGCCGCCGCAATCAGCTCGGGCCAAACCGCGGCGTGCATACGACGGTACTCCTCCTCCTTACCTTCACTGATTTGTAACAGCCAAGCACCTCGCTGCATCCGCCCCCCTCTCATACTAAGTCCTGAAACCGCGAAGCGAGCCACATCCCCTTGGGACACGCCACCTCTTTTCCCAAACCACTGCAACCCACCCCACCCCGAATGGTTCACAAGGCTGGGAAATGTTGGGCAATAGCGGGGAGGAAAAGGGAACCATAGCCCCCTCTTCCTCCTCCCACCACTCAAAACATCAGCTTCAAACCAAATTGGATTAGTCGAGGGGCTTCTGCACTGCCAACCATGCCGAAATCCGAGTAACCTACGGTAACTCCGGGTAACCCGAAGTTAACATTGTTGAGGGCATTGAAGGCCTCGGCGCGAAACTCCAGTCTCGCGCGCTCCTTGAGGGTAAATTGCTTCGTTAGGCTCAAATCCAAACTATTGTGCCCGTCAGTGCGTAGATAACCCACACCCCCATTTCCATAGGTGTCTTGTGCGGGATTGACAAAACAACTGGTATTGAACCAATGCATTGGAGTTTGCTGACTGCGCGGAAGGTTTCCGTCACAGATCCGGTTCGGTCGGGGCAGAAAAGTCGAGCCAGTGTTCGAGAAGTCAGAACCAGTGGCCGCTTGAAATGGCAACCCTGTTTGGTCGGTGATAATGGCGCTGAGTTGCCACCCATGGGCAGCCTGCCTTGTTGCCCCGGTGGTGTTGTTTCCGAATGGCAAGGCATACGTAACCCCCGCAGTGAGACGATACTTCAGGTCATAGACGCTCGGCCCCTTGTCCATGTCGCTGTGCCGGTAGTTGCGCGTCGCCCTGTTGTCGTAGGAATCGTTATCCAGCGATTTTGAATAGGTGAATCCGCTCAGGAATGATAGGCCGTGGCTGACGGGCTTCCGCGCCGTAAATTGTAGTGCTTCGTATTCAGAATTAGAACGGCCTTCGTCGTAGAGCATACGCCCGAATGGCTGGTACGGCCGGCGCGAGTTAACCGAACTATTATCGGTGAGAGCTGGGGGAGCAGTAACCAAATTCCCGTCAGTGCGCTTGGACAAGTGCGTCCCCTTCGAGCCCACGTAGGCCAGCTCCAAGAAGACGTTGCCCGGCAAAGTGTGTTCTACGCTGAGGGTCCACTGCTGAATGTTCGGGTCCTTCCGATTAGGTGGCCCCAGGTTAAACAAGGTCGTGCCAGGGTTGGGCGCCCCTCCCACCGGCCCTGGCGCAGGGATAAGCCCGATCATACTCGTTGGAACATGCGCGCTGCCAATTGCCGAATAGCTGCTCTGAAATGGCCAATAGATGGAATTCCAAAGCCATTCGTTGCCGGGAATGCGGTCCCAGAATACCCCGTAGCTGGCTCGCACCGCCCAGTCCTTGGCGGGCGAATAGGCAATGCCCAGGCGCGGTGAAAAATCAAGCCAGTTACGTTTCATACAGCCCTGTGGCATCCCCACCCCGTTAAGCTGTGTACCACAGCGAACCATTGTGCCTTGATTGAAGTCGAAAGCGAATAAGTTATCGTACTTCTCGTTGGGTGGAGGCGTGTACATCCAATTCACACCATAGTTAACCGTGAGTTTCGAAGTCGCGTGAAAGGTGTCATTAACATATACGGTCGGCCAGAAGGCACGGCGATAGGTCGCCGATTGCGCCTGTGCTGCACTAGCCGCATTGGGAGCGCCTAACAGAAAGTCGGCCACAGAGTTCCCGGAATATTGTCCGGTGAAAGTGAAATATCCCATGGTTTGATACGCATCGATCAGGCGCCAGTTGACTCGGCGTATATTGAAACCCAGGGTGATCGTGTGCTTTCCGTGAACGATGGCGAGATTGTCGATAAACAGTTTATCGCTATTTCCGTTAACGAGGCAGTTTCCTTGCGAGATACCTTGTGCTGAGTAATTTCCCAGTGCCACCATGGAAACGCCATTGCAAATCGCAATTCCGCCGACATTCACAAGCCCAAGCACTTTCGGGTAAGCAGGACCATTCCAGTTCTTGGGGGTACCGGTATCGTAGAAGGCGCGATCTAGCCCGGCGCGAAAGTCGTTCACAATCGTGGGAGTAAAGATATGCGTCCACCCGAAAGCTATGTTCACCCCCGTTAGTGGCAAGGTCTGGCTGGAAACCGGATTGATCGAATTTTGCTCCAGTGAGGAAACCATCCGGGAGGCTCGGCCGAAAAATCTGTTTGTGCTACTCCAGTCCACATCCCCTCGCCCGTCCCACTTCGTGTCGCTCTGCGGCTCAACCACCGTTCCGTAAAGATTCGCTCCGCCTTGGGCCGCGATCGGCGCTCCATTGGGCGCAGGAATAAACTGTTTATACGCCGTCGCAAAACTTGAGATTCGGCCTGTAGGAATAATGTTTCCAGTGAAGGGTTGCATAGTACCCGTCACCGGGTCGTAAGTGGCGGGATCATAAATTGGTGTTGAAAGGGCCGAGAAATCGCCCGTCAGCATTTGTGCAGTAGGTTCTTTCAAGTACTGGGTCTGATACGTATGGATGCGAAGACCTTCATAGTCACCAAACCAGAACACCTTGTTTTTGATTATCCGCCCCCCCAAGTTTCCGCCAAACTGGTTCTGCCTGTAAGCCGGCCGGTTGATGTCGAAGAAGTTTCGCGCATTCAGTTTATCGTTCCTCAAAAATTCCCACACCCCGCCATGCAAAGTATTCGTCCCGGACTTGGTCACTACGTTGATGACCGCCGGTGCGGAGAATGCCGGCGAGAAGTATCCCTCCTGAATCTTGAACTCCGCAAGGGAATCCACTGGCGGCTGCAAGGCGACGAGTGCGGAGAAGAACTGCTTCTCAGGAATCCCATCAAACATCACGATTGCAGAAACCTCCCGAGTTCCTGAGACATTTACGGCTTCTGTTTGTCGCCCACTACCCGCTGCTTGACTCCCGTTGTTCTGAGTTGCAGGTGGGGCAACCCCAGCCGATAACACCGCAAGTTGGAGGAAGTCGCGGCCGTTTAATGGTAAGGCGACCATTTGGGTCGACTCGACGATCGATCCCAGGTCAGCGGTCTCCCCATTCACCTGCACCGGACTCGCCTGGACCGTGACCTGCTGTTGAACGCTGGATAGTGTCAGCGTAATGTCGCGACGAATGGCAGCATTGACGTCAATGATTACATTTGTGATCGACGTCGTCGCGAATCCAGACTTCGTGGCCGTCAAAGTGTAGGTTGCAGGCGGAATTAATGTGAAAGCGTATCCACCGGCGCTGTCCGATGATGTTGTACGGGCCTGGTCCGTCGCCTGATTCTGCAATTTAAGCGCGACCCCTGGAACTGCGGCCCCGCTTTGGTCAGTTACAAGGCCAGACACGCTGGCATAGGTCTGCGCGCGCAATTGGCCCACAGCAGCGGCAGCCATGAGCAGTGCGAACGAAACAATGATGGTGTTTCTCCAAAATTTACCGTTCATGTGCACACTCCTTTTAGTGCAAGTTTCCGGTCAAGACCCAGGGCCCGACGCAATAGAGCAAATCGTGCAGTTCCTTAAGCTGATCAAGGGCGGCAGAAGCTAGGAAGCGGAATATGATCCGTCCACTTGATTCAGGTAACTAGCCGATTCACGCCGCTATCAATAAGTGAACCATCCAAAAGCGTCAAGGACAATCCGACAAAAAGCCGAGATTTCGTAGGACGAAACAGCATGGGAATGCCTTAACATCAGGCTATCAAATTGATAACACTATGTTACTATGCACCTATTGGCTGCTTTTTGGCCTGAAGGTTTTACGTACTTTCAAAAGGTCTTGTATCACGCTGCGAAATAGATTATAAAACGACGTTGTGGTTGTCATCCCCCCAGGAGGGCGGGAAATGGGAGCTTCAGATTCCTCAAATCACGACCCATATATCATCAAATCCCTGGTCCATGCTTCGAAAGTGGTAGCCGCGTTTAGGTCCCCAGGCGAGATTCTTCGGCTCCGCGAAGTTGTTGGGCGTACTGGCCTCGCAAAGGCACTGTGTTTCCGCCAACTCTACACCCTCCATCAATGTGGCTTCGTTGAAAAAGTGGGAGATAATCAATATCGTAGCTTGGTTCCTCTTCGGCGCGCGGATCGCCACCGCATTGGTTACGCAACTCCCAGAGATTCTTCCTTTTCAGAAGAGGTCATCCAGGGGCTGCTTCAGGCGTGCCAAAACCAAAATCTGGAACTGATCAAGGTCGACAACAGGGGCAGTCTGGATGCCACACTCCGAAACGTCCAGCGTCTGATCAACGAACACGTGGAATTGGCCGTCGAATTTCAGGACATTGATGCCGGAGCTGCAACTGTCGCCGCGAAATTTCAAAGTGCAGCTATACCCCTTATCGCGGTCGACATCCCGCATCCAGGCGCCATATACTTTGGAGCGAACAATTACGAGGCAGGATTGCTAGCTGGGCGTTGTTTAGGCCGGTATGCAATAAAAGACTGGCAGGGAATTGTCGATGAGATCCTCATCATCGAGACTCAATTCGTGGGCCGCGTGTCCAGCATGAGAGTAGACGGAATATTAAGCGGAATTGGCGAAGTTTTTCCAGCTTTCAGAAAGTGCCGGCTTACCCGCATCGATGGAGAGGGCAAGTTTAAGGTGACCTTAGGGCGGGTTCGGAATCATCTCTGCTCAGACGCTGCGAAGCGTGTTCTGGTTGGCGCAGCCAACGACCCGGCCGCACTGGGGGCCCTCCGCGCTTTCCAAGAAGTCGGACGGGAAGCCAACTGCGCCGTGGTGGGACAGAATGCCGAACCTGAGGCGCGCGCTGAGATGCGACAAGCTCGGACCAGCCTCATCGGATCTGTTGCCTACTTCCCTGAAAAGTACGGAGAGGGCATCGTCCGTCTGGCCCTCGATATCCTGACGGGAAAAACCACACCACTCGCCGTGTTCACAGAACATAAACTTATCACGCCACAAAACGTGGATCGCTTTTACTCCAACGACTCCCTGCTCGCAGGCCTGGTAAGAGAATACGAGTAAGATCGCGTAATGCATTAGGCAAATCACCCTGCGGAGAATTTCTAATCCCGAGTTCCTCTGACGTTCAGAGGTATGCGTTTAGCTGGGGACATCTACAGGTGGCGGACCACCGAGGCCGAAGCATTAGGCTGGGGGCATGGAGCTTGAACGCATTGACCAACGGAGACGCCGGACTTCTGACAGGCAGCGGGTCCATGTGATCATCCCCCGCCCGCAGATGGTGCAGTGGGTGTAACACATCGCGAACTGGCTCCGGCCTTCTATGACCGAATGTGGAAGACGATCTTGGCACGCGGTACCTGCAGGTGGATGAGACTCCCGTGCGGGTGCTCGACCGGAGGTAAAAGGTAAGGCGGCCCGCGGCTTCGTCTGGTTCTATGCCGTGGCCGGAGGGGAACCGAGCAAAATTACCGGTACCTAGCAGAAGGGGTCTGGGAACCCTCTCTGACCCCGAAAGAGTTTTATGCGAGGTATGCCGGAAGGATTTTTGGCGAGTCGGCACAGGAGGGTATGACGGCGGCATTCGCAGTGTTGAACAAAACGAAGAATTCCTGGGTCGGCACGGGCACAAGAACTTCTAGTGTTGTTCGCCGATTCCAGAGGTAGGTAACGCCTACGAGTTTTACCGTAAGCCTAATCCATTCGATGGGCCCATAGGATGAGAGAACTTCACCGCCGAATGTCAGGATCGAATCCGGTATTTCACCCGAAGCGTAGAATTGCTGGAGAGAGCGCCGCAGCCCATGGACCAAGCAACACCCAAGGTAACACCGCACGGGAAAAGTGAGCTTGACTATCTCAAGAATTCCCTAAGAGGCCTATCCATTTCGCTCTCGTAACCACTATATGTTGTGGTCCTGTCTCGCGGCGACCAGCTGGGCGAAGGGAACCGGATCGACCTCTACGGCCTGCTGGAGGAGCCGGTAGAAGAGCAGGCCGCGCGCCCGGGCGAGTCGGCGATTGAACCGGAACGTAAATTCGTCGAGATAGTAGTCCAAATGCTCATGGCTGACCGCTCCGTGGTGGGTGCCCATCAGCCACCTCTTCAGAAGGGACACGACACGGTGCACCCGAGGCAGAAGCTCACTGGGCGATCTCTTGTTCCCGTGCAGGAAACTCAGTTCATGGATGTAACCTTTCGTTCCCAGCGGCTCATACCCCAGCCACGCGTCCGTATGCACCGCGCTTCCCGGTTCCACAGATTCCTCCACAAAGGCGATCAGGCTCTCGGCCGAAGCGTCGAGTATCCGTCGCATCCGGATCCGCCCGATGCCCTTTCCATTCTCCTGGGCAGCCACCACGATCAGGGCCTTGTTCCTGGTCTGACGGCCGCGGGCGCCTCCCTCCGCACCACCCAAGTAGGTTTCGTCCACCTCAACTCGCCCCGACAGTCGGTCTCGTCCCGGTCTCACCATGGCGCGCCTCAGCTTATGCAGCCAAGCCCAGGCCGTCTGATAGCTGCCCAAGCCCAGGATGCGTTGCAGGCCCAGCGCACTTCCACCGCTCTTCTGGTTGGTCACGAACCACATTGCCTGAAACCAGATCCGCAACGGCTTCCGCGTACCCTCGAGAATCGTACCGGCGATCGGCGACGTCTGCCGTTGACAGGCCCCGCAGCGGAGCACCCTCCTCGCCGTCATCCAGGCCCTTCCTCCGCCGCAGGCAGGGCAGCGAAAGCCGTCCGGCCACCGAAGCCGCTGAAGATACGTGGCGCACGCCGCCTCCGAGGAGAACCACGTGTCGAACTCCTGAATCGTCCGCGGGTAATCCACTCCGCCGACGGGGTGATGGCGATCTTGGCTCACCACTACATCTTGTGCCTACGAGAGCGAAATGGATAGGCCACAGGTCGAAATACCAATTCGCCATATTCACTCTCCATATCGGACAGCTATTACGTCGGCTATTCCCCGGAGCCACCGATTGACTAAACTTCTAAACATGAGTCACCCCCCCCGTTTGCGTGTGTGGCCAACGCCGGAGCAATTCACCAAAGCGTTTGTGGTTGTAGCGCAGCAAGGTCAGCGAGGCGGGTCGGGTGAAGCGACTGGAAATCTTTTTGGGGGATTTTGATGTACTTCCAGGCTTCTTTCGTAAGCTGGGAAGCGGTCTCACACCACCCGACAGCAGCGGCATCCTTCCGCAGAACGTCGCTGGTTTCCTGCCCCTTCGTCTCAAGGAGCCAATGGACTCCAGCCTTGTCCAAAGCCACAAAATCCGGGTAATAGGACCTCAGGTTCATCGCCGAGTCGGTATACTCGATGCAAAACCCAAACGCCTGTGGGAGCTTCGAGAATGCGGTCACATCGGGGGCATTGTCGAGAAACTTCGCAAACTCTCGCTCGAAATCATTGTCGCAGGGCACGAGGTTGAGCACGCACTTGCGACCTTCCCAAACCGGGCGTGACCACGGGAACGGCTGGCAGCCTGAAAGCATTCGGGCGGGTTCCAGCAATTGCGGTGTCTGTTCTTCGATGGTCAGTTCAAGCAGGGCCTTCTTGAAAACATCGACACAAACATAGTGCGCCACCGCCGTGCCCATCGCCTTGATAATCGCCAAGTCGCTCAGGTCAACGACGTGGCCGAACGCCCTTCGCTCGAAGAACTCCTTCACTTTGGGTGCTAGGGCGGCGAACTGCGCTGGCAACTTCACGGCGTCTGCGATGCGTCGGGCGTAATAGCCGATGACCTCCTGTGCGGTCTGCGGGTCGGGGATGGTGTATTCCCTCTCCACTTCCTTCTTGAGCGTGATGATGTCAAACCCTTCATAGCGGAAAGTCTTGGCGGTGGGGTCGTCCTCGCTCATGGGGAGGACAATGCACTTCAGGCCCATCACGTCGAGGGCTGCAATCTCTTCTGCCAGGGATTTCTTGCGGACAAGTGACGGCGTGAGCACCGGCAAGCCGATGTCAAATTCCTTTCGCTCCTCCAGGGGCATGATAGTGACAATCCGCAGCTTGTCTTTGCCCAGTTCGAAGGTGTCGAGCGTTAGCTCTTCGAGCTTCTCAAGGTCGTCCACGAATTCCAAAAAAGTGTTGTTGCCGATGATATCCACACGCTCCGTGTAACCGACGGGGAGTTCACGGAACATCAGTCTGAGTCCACGCCCGATGGTCTGCTCGGGGAGGATGTTCGCCTTCGCCGTGTAGGGGCGCAGACCAACCACCACAGTCACGTTTTGAACGTCCCAGCCTTCCCGGAGCATCAGGACGCTCACGATTCCGTTGATGGGGCTGCCCTCCCGGTCCACCTCACGGACCGCTTTCCGGGCGTCGTCCAAGTCCTTCTTGCTGACTTCTCCCGATTTGTCGGTATGGATGACCTGCGTCTTCTTCTCGCCGAACTCCTCCGGGTACTTCGTCCGCAGCCAGTCAGCCACGTCGTCGGCATCGTCCGTGTCATTCATCATGACGAACAAGACCGGCTTTTTCCGAAGGGGACGCAGTTGGTCCCGATATTCTCGCCACCGCTCCACCCCTGCGGTCAGAAAGGGCTTGTAGCGGACACTCGCATGGTCCGACTTCGCCTCAGTGATTTTAGCGATGCCCTTCATGGGGCGCTTCACAATTCCGTCGATGATGGCTTGCTTGAGCGGGTAATCCACAACCGTCCATGGGAAGATGGCTCCCTTTTCGAATCGAGGCGTGGCTGAGAAATCAAGCTGGGCTGTAAGTGCGGTTTTTGCGTGGAGCCTCTGAATGACCTTGTTCCATTCGTTATCTTCTTCGTGGGTGTGATGAGCCTCATCGTTGACGACCAGCAGCTTCCCTGCCCGAAGCGAGATGCGGTCGCCAAAATCAGTCAACTCCAGTTTCTGGGTCGGAGGCTTCGAACCGAGCATCGCACTCATTTCCTCCGGTTCGTCCTCCAAGGAACGGTCCGCCCGCTCATAAAACTGCTGAATGTTCGTAAGGAAAAGCGTCCCTTCTGCGTGAGCCTTCTCGCCTTCACCCCGCATGACGCAATCGAAGTCCCAGAAAATTTCGAGTTCCTTCGGTATGACCGGGTCCGACCGGAAGATTCGACCTCCTGCGAAATCTATCTTCAGGCGCTCAAACACAATGACATTGGGAGCCAGCACGAGAAATGTTTTGGCGTAATCCTTGGCGATTTCGTCCGACTCTCGGGCTGCATTTAGGAATTGCCATGCGACCGCCAAGGTCATCACTTTGGTCTTGCCGCTTCCCGTAGCCATCTTGATGCAGTATCGGGCGAAGTCATCGTTGGGGGGCAAGCGCAGGTTTCGGAGGTCTTGGGCATAACGTTCAAGCAAAGCCTTGCGTGTTCGGACCTTTTCAAATTCCCACACAAAAATCAGGGTCTCGACAGCCTCTTGCTGAGAGGGATGGTACTTGAAGGGCAAGCCAGAAGGCGATTTGTGGTCAGTGTAGAACCAGTGGTTCAGAAGGATGCGAGTCGTGTCGGTGACGCCTTTGTAGCCGCCCGCTCGCCATGCCTTCACAGCTTCTCGGAGGGCAGGAACGCAGGGTCCTGTGCGCAGGCGGGAAGTGATATCAAGCAGTTCAGCTTGCGTCGGCGCTGCGGTTTGTCTTTTGTTGCGAGCCATGTGTTGCCGGGTGACACCAGCCCGATGAGTTGTTATTTGACCGTCACTTCAACCGTCTTGGTTGTGTCGTTCCCGAGGATGTCTATCACTTTAACCACAATTGCGTATTTCCCCGGTTCTCGGTAGCCGTACTTCGTCTCTAGCTCGATTTTGGGTTCCTGCCGTGTCCGGTAGGTCTGCCACTGGTTGTGAAAGGTATCATTCCGGTAGTCCCAATCCACAGCCCAATAGTCGATAAGCTGGCTCCAATGCTTGATAGCTTTGCGAGCTTCCTCGGGGATGTCGTCAGTAGGGATAACGAACTCAGTTATTTCGAGCGCCACTTCACGACCCTTTTGATTCTTCTCGACAGTTAGCGCACCAAGCTCGAAGAACTTCACGTCACCCTGTTCAACAGCTTTCTTGTCCAGGACCTCACGGGGAATTTTCTTGAAGGACACGTCCACCCGTGATTCAGCCGCTACGTTCTTGGCAAGCTCGTTCATCTCGAAGGCGAATTCCCAACCCAGTATGTCCACTCCCGCCTTGGAAGGGGCATCCTTGCCACTCCCCACAGCTTTCCATGTTTCTTTAGCTATGGCTTTAACGTCGGAAAGCGTGACCGGGGCATCTACTGCCCCAACATGAACCATTCGCCCCCCCTTCGACCCATGCAGCCAGGAGCGACCCGTAGTGGGCGTTGCGTGATAGAGGTCTAGTACGAATTTCCTATAGGCTGCTTCCCGTTGTCGTTGCTCTTCAAGTTGGTCTTTTGCGCTGGCGGGAAACTCAGCCATCTGCCACGCTTGGCGTTCGTATTTCCCAAGGTTCTGGACAATGAAGGGTCTGACGCTGGGAATGGCAAGGAGCCGCTTGCGGGTGGTGTGAATGGCAAACCGCCCGAGGTCACATGCAATCCAGCGGCGATTGAGCTTTTCCGCCACCGCCGCCGTCGTCCCGCTGCCAACAAAGCAATCGAGGACGAGGTCACCTTCGTTTGAGGAAGCTTTCATGATGCGCTCAAGGAGACCTTCGGGCTTTTGTGTCGGATAGTTGACACGCTCCTCCGCCTGTGAATTCACGTCTGGCAGGTCGTTCCAGATGGTCTGCAAAGGGATGCCCGGTTTGCCGTCATAATAGTCCTTGTACCGAGGAAGGCCGTCTTCCCCTTTGGGAAATACCAACAACCCGGCGACCATGGCGGTATCTATGCGCTCCTGCGTCCACGACCAGTGGCGCCCCCGAGGTGGCGGGAGGAGCCGACCCCCAAACCTCTTGGGGCCTCCCTGACCCTTCCCATGCAGGGGCTGAAGTTGATACCTTCTGCCGTCTGGCTCGTGGTGGGGAAACTTCCTCTCAAGGTAGTCCTCCTTAAATTCGTGGTACTGCATGTTGTATGTGGGGGCCTTTCCTTTCGCAAACCACAAGAGCTTGTCGTGAATTACTCCCAATTTGTTCTGAGGCGTCTTGGTGTTCGCCCTTCTCCAGATAATCTCATTGACAAAGAGTTGTCCTCCGAAGACCTCATCGAGAACCGCTTTGGCGTAGTCGCCGACGTGCCAATCGAGGTGAACGAACAGGCTTCCGCTTTCGTGAAGCAATTCATGCAACAACAAAGCGGTTTCGTAGAACCACTGCAAATACGAATCCAGCCCTCGGCCCCATGTGTCTCGGTACGCCTTCTGCTCGATGATGGACGGTTCCTTGGTGAAGGAAGTGGTTTCATCTTCAGATGTGTCAGGGTGGGCGGGGATGGACGCAGTAAAGGAGAAATCAGCGCCGGTGTCGAATGGCGGGTCAATGTAAATTAGGTTCACTTTGCCAGCGAATTCCGGCAAGAGCGATGGAAGGACGTATTTCTTATCGCCCCAGATGAGCCGGTTTCGCCATTCGGTCTCACGACCAGAGGAGAAAAGCTCCAGGTTCCGCTGGCGGTCCTGCGTACTCTCGTTGACCGTCTCTATCGGCTGAAATGGCAGGGAAATCCGCACCGGTCCCTGCTTCTTCCCGTCCTTGTACTTCCCGTCCCAAATGAGTTCGGTCATGGAAGTGGCTAGGTTCTATGTACCAGAACGGCTACCAAGGCTCGTTCTGAATCTCGACGGCTCGGTCCGGTCGCCCGGATTGAGAGCAAATTCTACAGGAATCCAGTCCTGAGGGTTACAGGAAAATCTATATCAGGGAAAGAATGCGTGTCGTAAGAATTTCGCCCTGAAGGTTCAGAGGGAGTTCCCCACTTCAGTGTCCCGTTCAGCAGCCACGCCAGCCTCACGCCAGCCTTCTCCAACTGAAGCTCCACCACCGGGTCTACTTGCCGCTCATAATCGGGAGTGACGGAGGCGGGACGGACTGCAACAGAACACGCAGACCTCCCGAGCGAGTACAATCTAGCCCAATGAAGCCCCAGCCCGGAACCTACGCCCTGATTCTTACATCAACCAAATCTGCATCTATCCCTATTGGCAGGCTTGACAGCCTGCAACTTCAGCCCGGATTTTACGTGTACCTCGGCAGCGCCCACGGACCTGGTGGTCTCCGGGCACGTCTGACACATCACTTGGAGCCGACCGGGCGGCAGCACTGGCATATGGATTATCTGAGACCGCACACCAAATGCATCATTGGAGAGTTGCTCCCACTTATTGTGAACTTTTCATGCAATTCCTTCGACAGTGCAATCCTCCTCCGAAAGTTTCCACCCCAGTTGCCGCCAGCCGCCTTTGGAAACGGGATTCCCGAAATTGTAAGGATTTTCGCCCGTAGACCACTTGCCATCGGCGCAGACCGTGAGTGTGTGGCCGTCAGGGTTTTCCAAGGTAGCACTCTCGTTGTCAACCACACGGGCATGAAACTTATGCTCGTCAAGAAGCTCCACGATATCGCCACTATGGGGCCATTTATCCATAATGGCCAGAAGGGCAAGCCTACGCTCTGCGGGGGTCATCATCACATCTTTCATCTTTGCCTTGAGCAAATACAATCCCTGCCCCGTGAATGCCCACCACTTGGCGTAGGGAAACTTGTCCAAATTCCAACATGCAAAGTGCTGGAGGGTTATCTTGCCTCCCTCGCCATGGATGAACGTCGCCTCAACAGGAGTTGAACCGGAAAACTTAAATCCCCATTCACTGAGGGCCTTCGTGCAAGGCTCTGCTTCCTTGTCCCACATGCTCATGATGTATTCTAGGTTGTCAAAGTCCTGCCGGGTCGGAGTTTTCGAGATTGTGTCTGGTGAAACGTTCGTTTCTTCAGCGATAGTAGGTTTCGTCAGTTCAAACTTGTTGAGTTCGGCCCACATGGCCTTCCCTTCTATCTTCGCCTTACGCAACTCATATTTTTCATTGAACCAGGCCCAAATCTCAGCCTTCCTTTCCTCCTCCCGCCGCATCTCCTCATACGCTTCCGCCCCGTCGTACCACACTTTGAAAGCGGGGTTGGATTCGGGGGGCACGCCCTTGAAACGAATCTCGTCACAAACCTTGTTGAGGTCTCGAAGGGCGTAGCAGGTCACAATGTGTTCCAGTCGTGTATATCGGTTTCCCAACGTACCGCCTATCCATATCCTAGTGAGTGTGTCCTCGTCGCCGAGCAACAGGAACTTCCGACGACCACGCTTTATCTCGTAGTGCAACAGCCCTATCAGGTAGCAGAGGGTGTCATAATGAATGACTTCCGGGGACGTTAATTGATGGGCGGTACGCCAACAGCGGACGGAGCGTTCGCCGACCGTCACCGCCATCTGGTAATGCCTCCAGTCTCCATCAACTGGGGTAGCGTAAAAGCTGCATATCGTCATTTCAGGAGTTGGCATTTCGTTCCTCCCGCTTCCGGCCCCGCTGTGCGGTCCTAATGCTGTCGTCCTCCTACGCCCAACTTTACTGCAAGTTTCAAACCACTGGGCTATGACTTTGGTACTAAGGAGGGTTTGCTAGATTCAATCGGCGTCACCGAGCAAGTGTAATCTGGCCCACTATGACCTCGCAGCCGGGGACATGCGCTCTCGTCCTTTATTCAAAAAAAGCTGCTCCCATCGCCATTGGCATAATTGGTCATCTGCGGCTCCAACCGGGATATTACGTGTACGTCGGCTCCGCCCTCGGTCCCGGCGGTCTTCACGCCCGGCTGGCACATCATTTGAAACCAAGCACCCGCCCCCATTGGCACATTGACTACCTGAGGGCGCACACGAAACCCCAAGAGGTCTGGTTCTGTTACGACCGCATTCCGTGGGAGCACCAGTGGGCGTACTGCCTCGACTTGCAGCGGGGTGCGTCCGTCCCGCTGGCTAGGTTCGGGTCATCGGACTGCGGTTGCGAAACTCACTTGTACTTTTTCGGAAGCCGACCGTCGAGGGCTGCCTTCGCCCGCCACTTGGGAACCTTCGACCGCAGGCATCCTCCTGTGCGGCTCTGGAAGCTGGAGTAGATTGTTCGCATCAGCCCGGCAGGGGCGCAGGCGCGGCATCGCCGTGGACGGGGCTTCAGGCTTGCTTGGAAATACGGAGCGCGGCTTCATACTCCTTTGACAGGTCAAACCCTATGTCCAGGTGGGGGGATATGCGCTTGAAGCCCACGAACTGATAGCACAGCAATTGCAGCCCCGAAAAGGTCCCTTCCATTGATTTCAGGGTGTACCTCTTGTCCGGGTCGTTCACCTTGATTCCCTTAGTTCCCAATATGGCGATTTCGTATGCGCAACGCTGGATTTCAGCGTGGCTCATCTTGGAGAACTTCTCGATGGCCGAAAGGCAATACATCACAGCGTCAGGCCGGACGCCGCCAATTCCCGCCTGCTTGAAGCCGCTTTCCGCAATCCGGGACAGTGCCCTCCGGGCAGTCTCGGCGACGGCATTGCCCGGATTGATTTCGACTGCCTTCCGGTATGCGGGGTCCGCCTCGCCTATCCTGTCTTGGGATTCCAGCGCTTGTCCCAAGTTCATCCATGACTGCTGGTCGTCCGGCAGGATGGCCGTCGCCTTGCGAAGATACTCCGTGGCCCTTTCCGCATCCCTCCCCAATTTTAGAAGGCAGGCCGCCAGGGTGCGGAGCGCATAAGGATTGTCGGGTTCCCCCGCCACGGCGTCTTCCAGGACGGTCGCCGCCTCTTCATACTGGCTCTTCCGGGAGAGCGCCACTCCAAGCGCCACCCTGGCCTCCGTGAAGTCCGGGTTGATTTCGACGGCCTTCCTCAGGTGCTCCTCGGCCTCGTCAAGCTCCCCGGTGTCGCTCAGCGCCATGCCCAAGTTGTAGCGGACGGCTGCGTCCTTCTCCCTCGACGGGAGCAGGAACCGCAGCAACTGGATGCCTTCCTGGTATTCGCCGTCCCGGAGCTTCTTAATGATTTCGCCGAGGGCATCCGCCTTGTCGGGGCTCGCTTTCCACGAGACCCGTATCTTGTCGTCCTCGACGGAGATGTCATGCCAGCCAGCGAATGCCTCAAGGTTCCGCTCGAAGAACCACCGAACCTGGTCCTTGAACTCCGGCGACCCTGCCTGCCGGGCGGGCTCGGGAAGCAATCCGGCGTCGAAGTCCTCCGGCGCAATCTCAAAGACGTAAACGTCGTCCGTGCTCATCAGCTAACCGTCCGTCCTGTGGGGAACCCAGCGATACCACCCGCCCAGGCCGACTTCCGCTGCCCAGGAATCCACGAGGTTCCGGTCCTCTGCAGGGGCGCTCCCCACCTGCTCAAAAATCCGAATCAATGCCTCCCCTTGGGGCAAGAACCCGGTTGACCTGTATGGCAGCGAGATGGAGTCGTCGGCGAGGGACTTCGCCCAATACAGGGCAAACGCCGCGTTCATCGCCGCATTCGCCCTGAATACCGCCCCTGGCACCTGCCGCCTTATCTCAGGTCCCAGCGCCCGCGAATTGTCGCGGAGCTGCGCCTTGGCACCCGCCACTTGCTGCAACCGGAGCTCCGGGCATTCATGGAACAGCCAATCATCAATCCTCATGCCAATCGGCATGGACCTGAGCTGCGTCATCAGGCCGCCGAGAAGCATGTCCTTCAGTTGCGAGGCCGCCGGGTTGCCCTTCAGCAGGGACGCCATCCTTGCGGGGGCGTCGGGGCTGCCCTCGAAATCATACCGTTGTTCGGGGGGATTCCCATAAAGGCGGATGATAAAGCCGCACTGAAAGCAAATGTAGTAATCGGGAGTCCCGTCGGGAATCGGCCTGTACCGGAGCTTGTGCATCGGCACAGGGCCGCGAGCGATTTGGATGTGGGAAATGACCGGGAGCGAGCGGTCCTCTTCCATGTGGACAGGCTTGCCGGTCAGGCGCTCTGTCCTTTGTATGATTTCCTTCGTGCATGTAAGCATGCTCGCCTCAGTCCCGCCTATGCTCGCTCTGCAATTTCCATCCAGCTACTGAAAGAACCCTCCGTCGCCTTATCCATGCAGTATACGCAGCAGCCATCCGTTCCGCCAGCCAATAGAACTTGGCGGGTGTTCCCTGCAAGCCTGAGGAAGTCACCGCGAGACCGTCGAACGATAAAGCCCGCCGGTTAGTTTTTGTTGCCCTCCCAACGGCGGTTCTCGGGGCTCTAAGCAAGGTTTTTCAAACCGGCGACGCATTCACAGGGTGGCATTGCGGCCTCCCAACAGGGGCCCCTGCGCAAGCCCGTTTCCAGCACGGCACCACATCCAGTGCGTCAGTCCCGGTCGGCAGCAGGCTAGCCCCGGCTCTTTCCGCCCCCGTATTCCTTCGCATCGCCGTCCACAGCGACGGCCACGAACCTGTTCGCCTGGACATCCTTGAACTGGACGACCTGATGCCCGCTCCGTGCAAGCTCGCCCCAGCGGCTCGGCTTGCCGGGATTCTGCTCGATGGCGGCGTACTGGCGTCCTTCCATCGTGAAGGTCACGGTCCTGAGACCCTGCTTGCTGGTGCGGCGGACTGGGAGCCGCTTGCCCTCAACCTCAACCTCAATCTCGTCGGCGCTCATCAACTGCCTGGCGATGGAGCTTAGGAGTGACGTGTCCAGCATGGTTCAATTCCTCAGGCAAGGATAAGCACACTGATTGCCGGTGACGTCGGCTCAGGTTAGTCGTCATTTCCTGTGGTAGGTGAAGTCCTTGATTAGCCAGCTTTTGGGCTTGTCGCACACGCCGTCGTTTTCAAGCTGGAACAATTCTTTTACCTTCCTGCCGATGGCTGTGTTCACTTCCATGAGCGAATTCTCGTTGACCTGCGTCTGGTACTCACGCATCAGCCCCTCGTTGCTTTGGATATTAAGGAACACGTGGTCCGTGATGTTCTTCATGAAGTCCAGGACAACCTTTTCGGCATACTCACTAGCGGTCATGGCAGGCTCCCTTCGGTATCTGTGGAAACGATTCTTGATGGCCAAGTCTGCGGCGAGATTAGCCAGGTCGAGGGTGGATTGGCTGTAATCAGGCCGATTGCCCATTTTCGGCTCAGTTCCGGCATCCGCCGCAACATGAGGCTATTTCAACAACACCCATTTCCCCTCTTGATATCCATAGGTAGACGTGTGCGAAGTTTTCAAAGAAGAAGTGAAGTTGTTGTCCTGCTCCGCTTCTTTTTGAGTGGGGTGCGCTGCGGTAAACCAAGTGACCTCGTCATAACTGAGCACACCGGTGTACGGCGTAACGAGGGAATCGGTCACCTTCACGTCAAAACCGTGCTGCGATACCGTTTCGGAATACAGCTTGCGCCATACCAGGTTGACAGACGGCTTTGCGGCGGGCGTTCCCGCATGGCAATTGTCTGGATGCTCCGTGGGGTCGCATGGCTTGCCCGCCGAGTTGACATATTCCGCCCCACAATCATCAACCCAGACGCTGTGACACCATCCGCTATGAAACGCACCGCAGGGCGTACCGTCCTTATGCACCACCTTCCTCTTTGCATGGGGGGCGGGCGGAGGGGGTGCTTCCACTGGACGTGACATCACGGTCGCGTGTTCCACTCCCCTGCGGGAGTTGTCGTCCTTTAAGACATCCTGTATCTTCTGTTTGAAAGAATCTACGATAGCCGCTTGACTGGGCCGGTTGTCTTGAGTCCAGCCCGCTCCTGAAAAGCCCACCAACAAAACAGCCAAACCAATCAGACTCTTCTTTGCGTGGCTCACCTTCGTTTCCCTTTCGGCCTGAATTTCGCCCTATCCTCCGCCTCCTCCCAGAAAAAGTCAATCATCAAGGAGCAGCACAGAATACCCGCAAGCTGGACGCAATGGGCTTCGTGGGCACATCCGACGCCCTCGCAGCCGAGGTGGGAATCTGGGATTGACTGGATTTCACGGGAAGCCCGAGGAACCTTCTCACGGTTCGGCCGGTCCCTCCCGCAAGCCAACATGCGGGACCAACGCCCTCCGCCTGTGAGCGTACAACCGCACGCATCCTCCGGTACCTTGTGGAACTGCGCTTCTTTGGGGGATTGAGAGTGGAAGAAACCGCGCACGCCATCCCTTAGATTCTCGACCATTGAGCCGGTCTCCGCCACGGCTGCTCCTTTTTCCCCAGCACAGAGCCACACCTAGTGCAGATGTAATCGAAGATTTCTTTGTCGAGCAGCACCAGGAAAAGACGTTTTCGCACTGGCATGGCGCGTTTGCAGGTCGGGCAGAAGAGCTGGCTCGCCTCCAAGTCTTCAAAATCCTTTTGTTGGTCCGGCGCCATCATCAGAATCGGGACCCCTCACACTTATCTTGCCTCTCGCACCATCATTTTGCCGAAGTTTTGGCCCAGCAGCAACGCCGGAAACGCCCGGACGACACCTGCGTGCGTGCGCGTGACTGCACCAGGCGTGCCCGCTGGTGAACCACGTCCACGGCAGGACCACTGCGGTTTCGGCCACCACCTTGACGACAAGCTCAAAATCCCCCGAGAAAACTGATTCCCGAAGGTATGTAACTAATGGGACCCGCTGAGTCTTCGGTCAGTCCCCCGGAGGTCGTCGAACCCCGCAAGGCTGCGCTTAGCCGGGTAACGGTTGTAAGATAGACGCCTGCAATGGTAAGTCCGATATCCAATTGGCGGGGGAATTGCCCTCCTTCGAACTAGCATTTTGGCTCTAGGTGAAAACACTCCGAGGAGCGTTGATGTCGTCGCATGAAGGTGAACTCACTCTTCCTTCGGACTGCTTTCGGCTGGAAGAGATAAACCTGCGCGAGGAACTGTCGGCCAAGTTGGCCGGGCAGACGGTGAGGGTCGAGGTTCTGCCTGAGGAACCCGCGATGACGCGGCGTTTCGACCTTGATGACATTCCGAGGGGGATGCCTATGTTGCTCGACCGGGACGGCGTGCCGTGGAACGGCTATTGGGCCGGGCGGGTTCTGTACACCGACGCAGACGGCCGCGCGTGGAGACTGCCCCGGCATTGGCTCTCCGGCGGCGTCTCGCCGGTGATTGAGGCGAGCCGTTATGAGGTGACACAGGAATTGGGCTGGCTCGAAATCCTGCACCCGCCGACTTGGTGGGACCTGTGTGACGTAAACATTTCGGACAAGGCAGCCTCGGAAGGTACGCGGGGGATAGCCAAGATTGAAGTGAGCGTCGCGCCTGGCGAAATCGCAAGGGCCTTCTGGAAAGACCCGTTCGGGAAGGTGTGGAGGATTCCGCACGATTGGCGGCGACGGCGCATCAGGCTGCCCGACTGCGAGGGACTGCTGCGAAACAACCTGCCCCAGGACATGGCGCAGGAGTTCGGGGGCCGAATCGTCGCCGTGAACTGCCATCCGGGCATGCTGTGCTGCCTGAGCGACGGATACAGGGTTCGCGACGGGCGAGGGGGAAGGTGGTCCGTGAGGGCGGCCGATTGCGTGGTGGTCGGGTTCGGAGATGAGACGGAAAGATTCACCTAGCCGCCGTCATGCCAAAGGCAAAAGCCAAGGGTTCCAAATGCACGTTGCACCCAAGGCACTTCAACTGTAGGCGTCGAGATGAAAACACAAATCCGTTTCGCCTTTCCCGTGGCCTTAGTCTGCATCCTCCTGGCGCATGGTGCTCGGTCTCCGTCCAGCCGCATTGGCCCTGGGGACATCTATCCCGACCCGGTCAGGACTCCGGGGGCGGCGGACCCGCAAGTCACGCAGCAGAACATCAGGGACAACATCTGCAACCGCCAGTGGAGCACGAAGCAAATCCGGCCGCCAGCGGAATACACGAGTGTGGCGGCAACCTAATTATGAGCGAGGGGTGCCGAGCGGAGTAAAATACTAAACGGGAGGCGTGCATGACTATTGATATTTTGTTGACGCTGCTAAATGTTTTGTGGGGGCTGCTTTTGGGAGGGACCGGAATTGAGATGGGGAACAATCCACCCGGTGAAGTAAGATGGAAGAAATGGCTTTATCGAGGATTATTTACATTTTTCGGAACAGCAGTAGTTGTTACTACGTTTGCGCAGTCAGTTAGGACAGCTAAGCAACAGGATGAGGCACGCCAAGAGCTTCATGGGGACCAACTGGCTAGTCAGAAGCAAATCAGCTACATGAGTGGCAAGTTGGACACGGTCTCAGAACTTCTCACTAAGTATGCTATTGCCGCTCCTACTCAGTCGCCGCCTCGCTCGGATTTTTCTGACTTCGCAAAAACACTAGCGGCCATCGCCAAGAGCGGTGCTCAAGTGAGAAGTTCCACACCAAGTTCAGGAAGATTGCTAACAGACGAACAGGAAAAGGTTTTCTCAAAGGATATGGCCGCGATTCCGCCACAACTCTTTTTCACCATAACTGAAACCAATGACCGCGACTCTTCTTCCGAACAAATGATGTTTACTGCGCAACTGTCCGAGATGCTTAGGTCAGCTAAGTGGACGAATCTTACAGAAGAGCTGAATGCCGGGCGAATAAATAGAATCGTTCCGATACCATATATCAAGCCCGTAAGTCAACGAGGCGTAATTCTCTACTCACCTCAAAAGATGATGCCCTATGCCGTGGCGCTTGCGAACGAGCTGGATAAATTTTCTATTCAACACACACCTGTGCGAACCGAGGACTGGATGGGCGGCAACCACAGCATGCCCGTTGATTTCATTATTATCGAAGTCGGACTGCAATGACCTACATTGGGCATTGATACACTTGAGACACTCAGTTTGAAAAACTCGAGTGATGCGGAAAGAACACCGGCCGACCGAATCCGAGTATCACGACTGCATTGCTCATGGGTTAATTTCAACACTACCCTGGAAGTTCTCCAGGAGAAAGCCACTATGACGAGTACCACCATTACCGCCTTTCCCGAAGGTTTTGCCGCAGGAATTCCTCCTGTGCAGAATTCAAATTGGGTTCTCTTCGTGCGTTGCCCAGATGGACCATTAGTGAGGGTCGTATTTGGCTTCCGTTGCTGGCACCGATGATATCCAACAAGGTGAGGATGCGGCGCACGCTGGTAAAGCTTTCATCTGGACTTAGGCTCGGATTCTGTGAGAATGCTTGGAGCAATTTTACCGCTTCCACGTAAACGTGGGGAAGCTCTCGCCGAGCCACCGTTCGTAGTTCGTTCAGCGGCCCATAACCTCGCTGCAACACTTCGGCTAAGCCGACCGCATTGGCAGCAATTGCGATGTTGTCCATCTGGTTTTCGGGTACGTATCCGGGACTGGACAAATAGTGCAAGAGGGAGGTTGCATGCGCGGCGGCAACTCTGTCTTGCGGGAATCCCGCCTTGGCACATCTTCTGTCTAGTAGAGGATGCAAAATGAAATCTGCCAAGTTTGCACACAGAGACCCCGCGGCGGGGTGATTGCTCATGTTGAGAAGGCAAACGTATCCTTCAAGCTCAAGCACAGAGTGCATCAGTTCGTGGACAACTTCATCGTCAGATGCTCCGGGCCTCATGAGGGCGTAAATACCCGACGCGCCCACGCCCCCTCTCGACACAGTCTGCCCCGGCGGGAGTTCCAACACATAAACCCTTCTGCCCGTCGTCCGCTCAACTTGTTGTAAGAACACCTTCAGCGGTGTCCCTCCCGCAGCAAAGCTTGCGGATGCGCTTGCAAGCGGTGTCAACATCGCCATATACAGGAACAGGCGTCGAACCGAAAGTCCTATCTGGAGCTCATGACGCGAACACAGGTTACTCATCGAATAAAATGACCTTGGTAACGTGGAAAGGTTTTTTGCCGGACGCAAAAACATGCAACGGTATTCCTGGAAGCAATGGGGTCTTACCGAGCGCAAGCGCATAGCTTGGTCCCTGTCGAGTTGCCAGGTAATCTCGAAGCTGTTTAGTTTCGGATATGTCATTATCAGAAACTAATTTGCTATCGGGGAAGTCGGTTGATGCCATCGCGAAGCGGTCGTCGAATTCTACGACGATATAACCACTGGAAATTGGTTCCTTGACGTCTATTGTTATTACCGCCTTGAATGGAAACAAATTGGCGCGGCCAAATTGGTCAGCGTTCGCGACGGCGTTTAGCGATGGTGGCACAGAGGCTCCTTCTGCCTTTGTATCTTGTTGTGTGTAATTGAGCGCTCTCGGTGCGGCTCGCGGGAGCTGGCCCGCTAGTGCTCTTAAGCGTTCAGCCACATCCTCAATCTCCTGTGGAAGAATTTGGCGGTCAACCTGACGTTGTTGTCCAGGCACAGCTAGTTGACTATTCGCCTGCTCAACCATCTTCTCTACCTCGAAGAACTCATCGAGCCGCCGGTCCCGAAGATGTAGCTGGGCAAACTCGTTTCTGATATCAAGCACCCTATTGAAGAAAACGAAGCGGAATTTGTTGGACCGCCGCCGGTTCCAATCCTCCATTTGCTCAAGAGTAGCCACTGGAGGCATCTTCATGTGCTCAATTGGCGGCATTGCATGGGGCACTCGCGGGTCTCCCTCTCGCCAGCCATGCATATAGAGGTCTTGCATAATTTCCTGTGATAGCGCAATAGCTCTCAGGACATTCCTCAAAATTTTTACCTGTTTCGTTCTAACTCCACTAATTTAAGAACTTAGCTGTTTTGGCAAGTGGACAGCTTCAAATTGCCAAAATACCTTATAAAAGTGCGTAAATACAGCCCTGCAAGCAGCTCTCTAAAGAGGCAAGGTTGGCTGAGGCGTATATAGACCCGCGATTTTCTTGGCTTTCGGCAACACTACCACTTTTTTGAAGCGAGTGCCGCACTCGAACGGGGCTGCAAATCCGGACTGATCAAACCGAGGAGCGAAAAAAATGGGGAAAGTCCTGAATAGCTCTCTCTTGAATGTTTCCGAATGTTGGTGCTGTCTCGATTACGAGAGGCGGCTGCTGCGGTGGCGATTGTAATCCCGGCCGTTCAGCTTGCCCCTCCCGCCGGCGAGGTGTTGGCATTTGGACCGCCCCTGTCACGACCGGTAGTTGGTTTTGTGCGGTGTGTGCTTCGTGCTTTTCCGCTGGTTTCTCCCCGCCTCTTATACTGCCTCTCGATGGTTTCGTCTCCGGCTCTCTGGTCGTCGGAAACGCAGCGATAAACGACACATACGCGACCAGCGCAAGAACGGCGATAGACCCGCTAGCGGTAACAATGCCTGGAAGGCGGGACGGCCGCTTTGGTTTGTAACCGGCGACAGCTGGTCTGTAAGCATCGACTTCGGCAGCCATCTCTCTGTGGAGGTGGATAGCCGCTTTGACGACGTAATAGCTCGCAAACCCACACAATACCCATATAAAGGGAAATGCTACAGCCGCAGAATTCTCCTTTAGAGCCTCCCACGTTAGCCTGCCAGCCTTGTATTGGTAAATGGTGCCTAGGATAGCCAGGAGTAAAGCGGTCATCATCTGTTGACCAGTAATAAACTGGCACGTCTCTACCAGGAACTTCCAGAAGAATCGCAGCAAGTAAGGCCGGTTGGCCATCTTCAAAGCCTATCACAGAGTTTGGCGCATAGAGTACCCTAGGGGGTGGTCAGCTATCTCCTCACAAGAAACCGCCTGTAGAACCAGCGACCCTAGGCGACCGCACCGGTCCCCAATTATTCCCAAATAGGCTGTTACAGTGTCTTAGCCGTTCGTCCTGTTCCAGGGAACGACCCCAGGTCAACCCTAGACGACCTCCAGGCCGTTCGTTGTAATCTTAAAGCGTTTGCTCGCAAAAAGAGCATGTGCAGACCTTCCGATGGGCACCCACTCGGCGCGACAATCTACTTCAGTTTTACTACAGTTGGCCGTCTCGCACTGGCAGCGGGCGCGGAGAAGGGCCTTTCTATAAAGCTGCCCCCCCCCCGTCCATCGATTTCTTGGCGATATGTAACCCCAGAAGCGGGCGGTGCTCACGAATTTCCGGTCCAACGGTTTTCTTGGGTGGCAACACTTTTCACCAGGGGCTAGCGCCCCCGTGCCCCTACGGGTCAAAGGAAAAGGAAAAAGGCTCAAGGAGCGAACACTTCCCCGCCACAACGGTACCCGCCCACGAAGCTCCTGACGCCTAGGTTGAACCTGTTGCGGTACGATACGCGCACATACCTGGGACTGCTGCCCCAACAACCGCCACGCGTAACGCGGAACTTACCGCTCGTCGGCCCCGCAGGGTCTTTGGAAGGGCTGTTCTGGTAATAGTTCTCGTCGTACCAGTCATTCACCCACTCCCACACGTTCCCGAGCACGTCGTACAACCCGAATCCATTGGCCCGCTTCTGGCCGACTTCGTGTGTCTTTTCGCCGCTGTTGTTGGAATACCAGGCAACCTCATCAACTGGCCCGTATCGCGCCCCGGTGCTCCCGGCTCGCGCCGCATACTCCCACTCGGCTTCCGTCGGCAGCCTCCCTCCCGCCCACCTGCAATAGGCTTGGGCATCATCCCATGTCACTTCGACAATGGGCATGGCCTCGTCACCCCACCCAGGGTTGAGCGGCCTCCCGTTAAGGTTCGGCTCAGGCGGCATTTGCCTTCCTGTTGCCCCTGTGAAGCGCTTATATGCTCCTACCGTTACTTCCGTCTGCCCCAGCCAATAACCTTTCGTGATAGTTACCTGATTCGGCGGCTTTTCAAAGTCATAACACTCATTGTCGCCGGGCGAGCAGCCCATCATAAAAGTCCCTGGCGGAATCCAAACGTACTTCAACCCGTCCTTGGGATTGACCCTCACCTCGCCCTTTTTCACCCCATGCTGCGAAAAATACCAGACCCCGGCAACGATTAAAATCAGCGCAACCACCGCAATGGCGACGAACTTCATCTTGCTGGGTGGCTCCGAAATTATCTGGAACTGCGGAGGTTTGGCCGCTGCGGGCGGGCGGCTTACTGCCGCTATGGGCTTGCCCCCTTGCGGCTGTGCAGTCGGGGGTTCACCAATTCTTTCCGGTGGAGCAGGTGACGGAGTTTGAGCGGCAGTGTCGGTCCTGGCCAGTGGCTCCACATCGTGGTCGCAGTGCTTACAGACGCGAGCCTTCTTGAGAATCCGCTCGGCACAGTAAGGACATTCGCGTTCCTCGCGGGCCTCGGCGGCAAGGCGAGCGCCGTCGCGGGCACAGAACTCAACGTCGTCGGAGTAGGCTTGCTGGCAAATGGGGCAGGTTTTCATGAGCGCCGGTGAGACTCTCGTGCGGCGAGGATTCTAGCAGAAGCATTGCCGCAAAGGGAATCGGTGCTTGAGGGCGGCGTGCAGTTTGTTGTGCGCTCTGCAATTCATTTTCCAAATGACACCACTGCCCCGCCAGGACTGAGTCGCCGCTTCTCCTCCGTGACTGGGGTGAACACCGCTTTCCGCCGAATCAACAGGGGTCCCCCGCCACCTTAGTCGGTGTGTTTACATGCAAGCGACGCTCAGGTACCCGAACCCCCTGGGCACGGCCAGCATGAATTCCTTCGTGAACTAGCGTAGAGACAAACCAGGGATTCCATGCTCCCTTCAATGGCATCTTCATGCCATTTGCTGATTCTTGAGCCTTAACCGTTTGGCTCAAAAAGGGGGGACAGGTCCAAACGAAGTACAGACAAGAAGCCATCACCGGCATAAAAGCGCCATGACCGAACGCAAATCATCGACCCAGCCCACGGCAGCTTCTACCCGCCGTGACGTAGGAGTCGGTTCAGGCGCCTATTAAGTGATTCCACGCTGCGCTGTAATTCCACGATGCCGGGAGTGTCGATTCCAATCTCCGCGATGTCAATATCCATCTGGATTTGCTGGAGAAACTTCTGGGCGCGTCGCAGACGGTATTCCACCAGCTTCTGCCCCAGGTCAAACATGGACTCACTCGTGCCTCCACCCCGCTCCTGCTCCAGCTTCGTCATTGTCCAGATTATGGTGCGCACGTGGTCCACTGATTCCTTGAAGTCATCCAGCATCGCCACGGGATATTGCCCCTGCTGAATATCTCCAGCGAGCTCTTCAAGAACTTTGCTAGTTGACTCCAACCGTGGGATTCTCTGCTGGTCCACGCCCCCTCCTTCGCCACTACCTCAGGTCGACCTCATCCTCTGCCCATCCAGAGCGTCAGTCACAGGCGGCCATGTTCCCTTCATCGTAACTCAGACTGCGGCCAGAGTCGAATGCTTGGCAAAACATACCGTTTTCCACCCAATCAAAAGGGGTCCCCTTCAAACTTAGTAGGCGCTCTTACACAGAAGGAGCACTCAAGCAAAGCGCTCAGCGGGCCATCTCACAGAGCTGCCAGAGGCGGAGTCGGGCTTGATTCCTTTCCCTCGCAGGCCTAATCTCGGTGCATCGGCGTAATGAAAGTCGGAGCTCAGAGGCTGCCGATGAAACCCACTCGGTTCGTTGACCATCGTCGGTCACTTCGAGTAGGCGAAGCAATCTCCATTGGTATCGCAATTGCTTCGGAAGACTACGGGGTGGGGCACGCAGCTATCACGATGAACGAGTCGCTCTGCGGCGTAAGGATTCGAACTGATGTTCCGCTTTCCCCGGGAGAGAAGATTGAAATATTCCCCCAGGGGGGCTCACAGCAACGCATCCCCGCTCGCGTGGTGTGGGTGCGGGAACCCGAACCCAGCGCCGGGTACGTCGCGGGACTCGAATTCCTGAGCCTCTCGGCAGCATAGAAAACGCACTCAACTGCCTCGCACATCCGATGCCCATTGCGACCCAATCGCAAGCCATTCAATCGGTTGGGGTCTGACGCAGAATGGACATCGGCAAGCGACTTCGCAAACTCCGCCAGGCGACCCATGGCGATGGTCCAGCGTGAACGAGTATTCCGGCGTGAGCGCGGCAGAACAAGAGCGACGCTGTGGATTGATGATTGACCGGGTGAATATGCAATCAGACCCGAACACGCGAATTTGACCGCCGACGGCAATCGGCATCGTGAAAGAAGAAGACCTGCGGACCTCAACGACGGAGGTCCGCGCAACGTGCTCATAGACGTGGGCCAGCGTGCCCAGCGTGGATTCGAGGCGGCATGCCCACGACACAAAAACCGTGTCGTGGCTACCGGCTGGATACCCGGTACCGGAGTTTTCCGAGTTGGACGTTGAGAAGATTCTTGCGGTCCAGGAACGACAATACGGGAGGCCGACGGCGACCCAATTTCTCCAGCGCCTCAGACAGCCGCGCGTCATGCCGGGTAAGCTTGAGCCCGGTGGTAAGCGTTTCGACGGCGTCTTCTTTCTTGCCGGCCAAACAGTAGACCTTCGCCAGGTTTAAGTAGAGCTCCGGCTGGCTGCGCTGCTTCCGCACCGCGTCATAGCAGAGGTCTTCCGCTTCAAGAGTTTTGCCCTCCACGGCGGCGAGTGCGAGCCCCAGATAAGAAAGATAGAACGGGTTAACCTTGTCCAACTCCGCCGCGCGTTTGAGGCGCGCCAATCCCTGGCGAGGGCAAAGGTTGCACAACAGGTCTAAACCTTCCTCGAATTCCCGTAAGGCTTCCGGGTGACTCATCGCTGTCTCCTTTCTCCCCGATTTATGCTAGCAGGTAGGGCGGACCTCTGCTTGTGATGTCCGCGGCTTGTCTGGTCGTTAACCTTCTCTGTTCATCACGTTTTCGGTACTGTAAGCCAGTGCCGTGTCGCGGCTGCGTCGCCCGTTGCTTCGGTTTTTTCGTCACGGTGGGCCTGCTCAAGCGGCGCAGATACGCAATGCGCGGCAAGAATCGAGCTGTGGCCCCTATCGTCCCGGGAGGGGGATTGCTGAACCCAATCCCCAGTTCTCCTCCCGGTGTAATCCTGATTGTTGTGACAGGTGACTTCGCGTAGGACGAAGGGGGCACCGGTTTCTTTGCCGTGCTCTTGGAACGACAACTTGGATGGTCGACTCGTCCCCACACACGCTCCCAAATGTGCAGTCGCCCGTGACAAACCGTGCAGCAGTTTTTCATCGTCAGCCCTGGCTAGCCCTTGAGCATCTCCCACGAGATGTTGAGGAGACGGATGGAACACTGAACAGTGTTAAGAACCGATGCGTCTTTCATTTTGGCCGTCCCACAAGTCGGTTGCGATAATCTGGAGCCAGGGGTGGACCGGCGATTGCTTAGATAGCACTATTCCAAGCAGGCGTCCAGCGTACTGAGGTACTATCTGAACAGGTATGATTTCTCTAAGCCATACAAGCTCTTGTAGTGCACCTACGCCCGCAGGCTACCGGTGGGAGGCTACCGTTTTCCACGGAATCCACAGGGGTCCCTGCCAGCTTAGTACAGCTGTTCAAACACAAAGATTTTCTGGTACGCCCTCAAACGGGACCCTGGACTGCGCATTGTGTTTCAGGCGGGCACGCCGGGTCCTGTGGCAATCAGGACAAGGGGGGCCGGATGAATGGCTCGTTCCGCGTCGGCAAGTGCCCGACGCAGAGCTCGCCAGTGGTCAGATGTAGCGGTACTACCGTGCCTGCATCCTTTCCGCGGGGGCTGGCAATATCCTGGAGTATTTGCTCTGTGCTATGCTTGCTCGGTCCGGAATCTCAGACCTAAGGGTCTGCGCCACCCAGGGCGGAGGCACCCATGGAAGACACTCAGTTTCTCCGAGAATCCGTGGTCGATGTCAATGCTGCGGTCGTTGGCATCAGCCGCAGCCGATGGATTTCGGTTTCGACCGCTGAGGCAACAGCCGAGCGGGCTGCGCAGATAATGCAGGCCAATCGCTTTGATATCCTTCCTATCGAAGACCCCTCTGGGGTGAAGGAGTGTTTCCACACGCTCAAGTGGAACGACTACTGCTCGGTGGGTCGGAAAACCATCACCCACCGAGATACCATTCCATTCGTCACGCCGCTACGGAACGTGGTCCGAGGATTCGCGCTTGAATCGAGGGACTTCTATTTTCTTGTCAGTGAGCGCAGGGTCGTTGGCCTAGTCTCCATTGCCAACCTAAATTGCCGCCAGGTGTGTGTCTACCTTTTCAGCCTTTTGAGCGAATTGGAGGTCCAGCTTGGCAACCTGGTGACCAGGCACTGCAGCGACCAGGAACTGCTGGAGATGACTTGGGGTGCAAGGGAAAATGGGAAGTACCATGGGGTTAAGAAACGGTATGAATCCGACAGAGTTCACGGCTACGATGTACCTTTTGTCGAGTATATGTATTTGACCGACCTGGTCAAGGTAATCGGCAAGAAGGGTCTTTTCGGCCAGATGGGCTATCAAGGCTGCACGCAATTCAAGGATGCGTTTGGTCCGTTGGTCAAGCTCCGGAACAAGGTGGCACATCCGAATTGCTCGCTAATCACCGGTCCTGAATCCTGCAAGAAGCTGTGGCAGCGGATAGATGAGGTCGAGGACATCCTTTTTCGAATTCGCTGAGGCACTGGCGGCCCGGCTGGGAAAGACGCTAAAACGCAACCGGCCGCCAAATTCACCTCCTCTCGTCGCGCCCGCCTCCACCCCCTCACCCCACCGTCTTAATCGAAGGGCTGCCTGCTATCTCGCATGGCACGCCGCCATGTGCAGGCGTACAATAGGCCGCCATGCGACCCCCTTTGGGCCAAGTCGCCCTATGGAGTGCCTTATGAAACTCAAATTCTTGACCGCCCTGCTTCTGCTTCTCGCGGTCGCCGGGCAGCCTGCCCGCCCACAGGAAGCCGCGAAGCCTCTGAACAAGAACCGGGTGATGGAACTGGTCACGGCGGGCATGGACAGCGCGGAGCTGGCGAAGAAGGTCGAGCAACTCGGCATTGACTTCGACGTGACTGACGATTATCTCCAGGCGCTGCGCAAAGCGGGAGCCCGGGACGTGCTCATCCAGGCGCTGCGCGCCGCCCGGCTCAAACCCTTGACGCAGGAGCAGGTGCTGGAACTGGTGGCGGGGCACGTGCCCAGCGAGCGGGACGCGGCGCTGGTGAAGCAGCGCGGAATCGATTTTGTGCCGGACCAGGACTATCTCGAAACCTTGCGGGTGGCGGGTGCGGAAGACGTGCTTCTGGCCGCGTTGCGCACGGCAGGCGAGGCCGCGCGGGCGCACCTCGGACCCATAGCGGGGGCGAAGTTCAATCCCAAGGACGGGCTAAAGTACGTGTGGATTCCACCGGGCAGCTTTCAGATGGGGTGCTCGCCGGGGGACAGCGAGTGCAGCGACGACGAGAAGCCGCCGCACCAGGTGAGCATCACGAAGGGTTATTGGCTGGGGCAGACGGCGGTTACGGTGGGAGCATACAAGCGCTTCGCAGCAACCACAGGGCGACCGATGCCAGAGGCTCCGGCCTTCAACAGCGGTTGGGCGACCGACAGCATGCCTATCGTGAATGTGGACTGGAATGACGCGCACGACTACTGCGCCTGGGCGGGAGGTCGGCTGCCCACAGAAGCCGAATGGGAGTATGCGGCACGGGCAGGGAGCACGGAGTCGCGCTACGGGCCGCTTGACGAAGTCGCCTGGTATGATGCAAACAGCGGAAGGCAGACCCATCCGGTACGCATTAAACGAGCCAACGGTTTCGGGTTGTACGACGTGCTGGGGAATGTTTGGGAGTGGGTGAACGACCGGTATGACAAGGAGTACTATCAGAACGGCCCCTCCCAAGACCCTGCAGGGCCG
This sequence comes from uncultured Acidobacteriota bacterium, assembly GCA_963722555.1. GTDB lineage: Bacteria > Acidobacteriota > Terriglobia > UBA7540 > UBA7540 > Bog-366. Next base: position 299,210 of record CAVRNQ010000007.1, on the reverse strand, counting down.
ACGAGCGGTGATGAGCGCGTTCTGCGTGGCGGGTCCTGGTGCGACAATCCCGGGAGGGTGCGGGTGTTGACCCGCGAGTGGCTCGTCGGAGACATCGGGGTCAACCCCTTCGGCGGGTTCCGTTGTGGCGGGGAAGTGTTTGCTCCTTGACCCATTTTCCTTTTCCCATGCCGTTTCTATGAATTCTGAATCATGAAACAATCGCTTCAGCCATAGGCTGACAATTCAGAATTCAACAACTACGTAAAGGGTAAACTCCAGCTAGTGCGGCAGTGGCTGGCTTTCCCGACGGTTCTCCGCTTGCCGTTGACCTACTGTGCGGCGCTCCCAATGCAGCCCGAAGATTGAGTTGCCGCCCCCTTTGACGGAGAGGGAGGGTATGCTTCGCCTACAGAAGGGTGGTCAAAAGACTGTAGCCATTTGACCACCCCGCCATGCCGCAACCGCCGCTCAAAACACGGCGTTTAGCTCCCGCCGTGAAGCCGACTTTATTGACCACCCCCCCGGATGCCGGTCCATGACCGTCGCAGCCGTCCTTCCCTCGGGAACCTCGCCCGCCGCAGCGGCTCGGTTTAGGTGAGAATCGGGTGGTGCCAAGACACATCCCGGCGACGAGACGTGGTCAAAGTACAACGCGGCCATCGTTCGAAACATCAGACAGTGCAGCATGAACTCGCTGTCCAGCGGAGGCTTCGAATGCGCATAAGAATCTCTTGTCTTGTTCTCATGGTTTGCTTCGCACCGGCTGCGCGTGCGCAGGATTTGGAGTTCTTCGGCGGCTATTCATATTTGCGCACTACCGGGACGAGCTATGAACACGCCGGGATTAACGGTTGGAATGCCGCCCTTTCGGCGAATATTAAGTCGTGGGGTGTGGTCGCGGACTTCAGCAACCATTACGGTGCCAGCACTAACAACTTCACGCCCGTTGGGAGCGGAGGGCGCGGAACCATGTTCCTGTTCGGTCCGCAGTATTCCTTCCGGCTCGTGCCACATGTCACCCCTTTCGCTCACGTCCTGTTTGGCGGCGTGCAGGGTGCGAGAGTTGGGATAGGACTGTTGGGACCGGGCGGGGCGTGTCCGGAGCCAGGGTGCAGCGGGTTCTCGATAATACCGGAGACGGCTTTTGCGATGGCGCTGGGTGGTGGGCTCGACCTCAAGGTCCACAATCACCTATGGATTCGACTCATCCAGGCCGACTACATCCGCCAAAATTTCAGTGACGGCACCATGAACAGTCCTCGCATTTCAGCCGGTGTCGTCTTCCGCTTTGGAAAACCATAACTGCGCCAATCGGTGTTCGGCTTCAGTTTGATGGCTGGGAATTGTGTTTTCAAGTGATACTCCCGCGTCAGTTCACTCCCGACGCCCGCAGTTGACCCGGTGAGGTAGCGGTGACGAATGATGCGGAATTGGGTTCAAAAGACCCAATCCTCTTCCACCTGCTTCCGGGTGCGCTCTTTCCACAAGCAGCCGAGTCCATAACCCAGCCGCCGAATCCTCACATTGCCTTCAATTTTCCCCGGAAAAGCCGCCCGGTTCCATGTATATCATGAATGTGGAGCCCCTCCCCGGCATCAAGCCCCGCATGTACTCCGTCGATTTCGAGCGCAACCTAGGCGACTTGGGGGTCACCACCGTCGTTTTGGCGGACGTCCCTGAGGCTGCGCTGAAAAAAGCCCTAAAGCTGTTTCCGTAATATCGGCGCGAGAGCCGCCGCAGGTGCAGACCGATGCCTAACCAATGCTCGACGCGCCATGGCAAGCTTGGCGAAATCCTCCTGGAGAAGGGCCTAATCGATGAGGGCCAGCTCCGGGCGGCCCTGGAGCACCAGAAAGCCAATAGCGTGATGCTGGGGACTTCCCTCGTGAGGCTGGGCTTCCTGAACGACGGCCAAGTGATGGCCGCCCTGTCCCAGCAGCATGGCCTGGCTGCCGTCGACCTCGCCAGCCTTGAGGTGGACCCGAAAGCCGTCAAGCTGATTACCATCGACATGGCCTTGAAGCACAAGGTGCTGCCCATCCGCCGCTCGGGGTCTGTCGTGAGGCTGGTCATGGCGGACCCCACCAACGTGCTCGCCATCGACGAGATAAAGTTCAGGACGGGCTTCAACATCGACCCCGTCGTGGCTACGGAGACGGCCCTTGAAGACGCCATCAGGAAGCATTACGGCAATGTGGCGGAGCAGGAGCACGAGAAGGAGCTGGCGGGCATCACCAATCTCATTGATGAGACGCAAGCCGAAAGCCTGGAGCTGGAAGTAGAAGACGACGGAACCCTCAACCTGGGGCAGCTCGAACTTGAGAAGGCCGCCGACGAGGCTCCCATCGTCAAGCTGGTGAACTTTCTCCTTTCCGACGCCGTGAGGCGGGACGCCAGCGACATCCACATGGAGCCCTTCGAGAAGGAGTACCGCATCCGCTACCGCATTGATGGAATCCTCCAGCCCATCATGTCCCCGCCTCTCCGGTTCCGCGACGCCATCATCAGCCGCGTGAAAATCCTGGCGAAGCTGGACATCGCGGAGAAGCGGCTGCCCCAGGACGGCCGCATCATGGTCAGGGTGATGAAGTATGGGAAGAAGAAGCAGCTTGACCTTCGCGTTTCCGTGTTGCCTTCTTTGCGCGGCGAGAAGATTGTCATGCGCCTGCTGGACAAGGACAACCTCCAGCTCGACATGACGAAGCTCGGGCTGGAGCAGGAGTCCCTGGACAAGGTGAAGAGGGCGATTGCCAAGCCCTACGGCATGGTATTGGTGACCGGCCCCACGGGCAGCGGCAAGACCAACACCCTGTATTCCGCGATATCCCAGCTCAACACGCCGGAGATTAACATCATCACCGCCGAGGACCCCGTCGAGTTCGAGATGCCCGGCATCACCCAGGTCCAGATGAAGGACCAAATCGGGCTCAATTTCGCCCAAGCCCTTCGGTCGTTCTTGAGACAAGACCCCAACATCATCCTGGTGGGCGAAATCCGCGACTTCGAGACGGCGGAAATCGCCATCAAGGCGGCGCTCACGGGCCACATGGTGCTGTCGACCCTGCATACGAATGATGCGCCTTCCACCATTTCACGCCTGATGAACATGGGCATCGAGCCTTTCCTCGTGGCCACCTCCGTCCATTTGATTTGCGCACAGCGGCTGGTCAGGAAGATTTGCCAGAAGTGCAAGGTCGAGGACGAGGAATTCACCGGCAAGCTGCTCATGGATGCGGGCTATACGAGGGAGGAAGCCGGTTACGTGAAGGTCTACAAGGGCACCGGCTGCCCCGCATGCGAGGGCAAGGGCTACAAGGGGCGCACGGGGCTGTACGAGGTCCTGGAGGTCACCGACGACATCCGTGACCTAATCTTGAACGGAGCCTCGGCAATGGAGCTTCGCAAGAAGGCGATAGAGCAAGGCATGCTCACCCTCCGGCGAAGCGGACTCGTCAAGGCAGCGGCAGGCGTGACCACCCTGGAAGAAGTCTATCGGGAAACGGTGCGCTAATTCGGCAACATGGAGGGGCTGAAAACCTGCGGTTTTGGCCGATATTTGGCCAAAAGACTCACTTTTCCCCAGAAAGTCCATTTCTCCAGAGTATATTATGAGTGTGGGATATCCTTCCCAACCAAGCCCCCCCATGACATAGCCGAATCTGCCGGAAATCGGATAGCTGCGCTCGATTGACCTGAACCCAACCTTGAGCCTTAAGGAGGCGCTCTGATGAAGAAGGCTGCGATTTACGCACGGGTCAGCACCCCCGACCAGCACATTGAGACCCAGCTTTACCAGTTGCGCGAGCTGGCCGCACGTCGCGGCTTCGAGGTTGTCCAGGAGTACACCGACATCGGCTCCGGCTCAAAGTCCCGGCGTGCGGGCCTTGATGCGCTGCTGGCGGATGCCCACCGCCGCAAGTTTTCCATAGTCTTGGTCGCTGCGTTTGACCGAGTTGCCCGCTCAGTCAAGCATTTCCTGACGGTCGTGGACGAGCTGAACGACCTCGGGGTTGAGTTTGTCTCCGCCCGTGAGAACATCGACACCTCGGGCGCTATGGGGCGCATGTTCGTCACCATCATCGGGTGCATCGCGGAGTTAGAGAGGTCCTTAATCGTTGAGCGAATCAAGGCAGGGATGCGTCGGCGTCGGCTGGAAGGACTGCCAATGGGCCGCGCCCCTCTCGCCATCGACCGCGAGGCGTTGGTGCGCGACCGCCGCTCCGGGATGTCGCTGACCCACGTCTCCAAGAAGTACGGCGTAAGCCGGGCCAGCGTTGTGAGATTCGCCCGGGAAGCCATGAAGGGCGAATCCGCACAAGTCCGCGAGTTCCAGCCAGCGACGGCCCAAGCGCCAGCCGAGTGCGTGGCCTGATGCCGGAAGACGGTTTCTCGCACGCAGCGGTCCCAAAGCACATCCCTTTGTCGGAGGCAAACGCTTATGACAGATTCCACCGCCGCCCTGCCCGAAGCCATCGAGTGCCCGCTGTGCCTTGGCAAGGGCGAGCTCAGCCGCACCGAAGTGCTTGAGCGGCTGGGCATGAAGGACTACGCCCGCGTCGCCCAGCTCAGCGCGGAAGAGGCCATACGCCTCATCCTGAAGAAGGAGAAAGATGCCGAGCAGGCCCGCTGGGCGAAGTTCGACGCAGAGCTGGCAAGGCGGGTCGCCGAGGTCACGGGCAAGCACAGTGCCGAATTGCAGAAGCTTCAGGCCGAGAAGAGCGAGCTTGCCGCCCGCCTGAAGGGACTGGAAAAGAGCGCCTCCGCCACGCTGGACAACGCGAGGCAGGAGGAGCGGCTAAACGCCGAGAAGGAGCTTCAGAGGCAGCTTGCCGCACTGACGAAGCAAATTGCGGAGCTTGAGGCAGCGCAGAAGCTGGCGGACGAGCAGAAGAAGGCCGAGGTCGCCAAGGCGAGAGCCGAGCTTGAGGGTGCGCTGAGCAGCGAGAAGGCAAAGGCGAACGACCTCGCCCGCCAGGGAAAGGACTACCTCCAGGAGATAGGCGGCCTCCGCGAGCGGAACCAGGGGCTTGAGGCCGAGATGGCGAAGGTGGCCCGTGTCGGGAAAAAGGAGGAGATGGACTTCGCCGAGGAGGCGCGGTCGTGGTCGGGCATCTGGGTCGGCGGGAAGCTGCCGCGCAACGGCGACTTCCTGATGGCCTTCAGCGACGCCGCTGGGAATGCCCTTGAACCCCTTATGGTCATTGACAACAAGGACAAGACCACCGTCGCCGAGGCCGATGTCAGGAAGCTGGTCCGGGACGCCAGGGAGCGCAAGCTTCCCGTCGCCGTGCTCGTGACGCGGGACGAGTCGCAGTTAAGGCATGTTGACCGGCAGTGCCGCTGGGGGCAAGAGGACGGGGTGTGGCTGCTGCGCTCGACCCGCGCCTGGCTCCCCCGCGACCTCGAAGTCCTGCGCCCGGTGTTCGAGCGGATGCGGGCCGAGGGGCCGGACTTTTTGCAAAAGAACGCCGCCCTGGCCGTCGAGGTCCGGCGGACGCTTGCCGACATCGACGAGATTGAGGGGCAGCTCAAGAAGGCCGGAACGGCCATCGAGAAGGCGCAGGCGCTTACGGTGAAATACCGTGCGAGGCTGTCGGGGCTATGCGGCAGCGCCGCCGCCGGCCAGATAACACCGGGCAAGCCAGGGAGGAAGAACGGAAGGGCGAGCGCCGGTGCTGGCAACGGGACTCGGGAGCGTCACCCTCCGGTTTGCAGTTTATTGCGCACAGATTCGCCACGAGCAGATTAGCTGAACCATCCTGGTCAACAGCGATGCCTGCTCCATCCTAATTTGCGGAGGCTCATATGGCGAAGCAGTGCAGCAGTTGTAATGGAACGGGCAAGTGCCCGCAATGCAAAGGCACGGGCCACTTCGGTTATCCCGGCTACGGTACGGTTGATACATATCGCACCCCCTGTACCGCATGCCAGGAGTCAGGCGTCTGCCGGGCTTGCCGTGGCACCGGACAAAAGTAGAGATGTTCAAAGTTGACCGAGCCCATCAGCCACAAGAGAGGGTCATGAGCCATCAGCATTTCTGTGATGTTGCCGGTCATTGGTGGGAGTGCGAAGGGACGGCCCTGCGCCCTGGGGATAAGGTGCCGTCTGTCTGCATGTGCTTGAAGTGCGGAGTTCCGCTGGATTTCGGCGACCACAGCCACGACTATGTCGAACTTCTCGCCTGCCCTGAGCACCGGAAGGTGGCCGAAGCCATCACCGCCCCGCACCAAGCAGAGCCGGGGGCTGAGCGTGGTGTGCTCCGGGACAAGGACGGCAATCCGATTGTCGGCTTCTGCCTGTGGTGCGACAAAGATTTCTATTCCATGGATGAAGTCGAGACCCACAACGCAGACAACATGAAAGCATGCCCCGTCCACGAGGAGCTTACCAGCAGGCCGGGGGGCTACCCCTACATGCCGCCGGTATTGCAAGACATGCTGGAGCAAGTTGGGCTGCTGAAGGGGGATGAGCCGGAAAAAAGCGGCGACACAGACCCAAAGAAATGACCGCACGAGCAAAACCCGGACCTACCCTATGGCGTTTATCGCGGGTAGTCACCGATAACAGGTCCTTCTACCGCAATCCTGCGCTGGCGTAGGGCACTTCTACGTGTAGGCCGTTATACATCCAAGTGGATTGTTTCCGAGTCCCGTCATCCGCCCAAAATGGATCAAAATACCGCCCTCTAGTTTCTTAGTGAGGTCGGTGCTCAGTAGGCAATGTATCCGGAGCGGCCGTAGCAATCGTTCCCGTATTGGTCTTTGTGGGGGCGGAGCCTGGTGCTGTATCGCTTGCGGGGAAAGCGCTTGCCGCAGTAGGAGCATTCTACTAGGCACACTCGCGTTGTTCTCGCTCGCACGTGAGTGCTGCGTACAGAGGTCGTTCCGAAGCCTCTTCCGAAGTAGGTTTTGCCGGCAAACTCGCCAGCTCTCCCCAGTTCGAGCGGAAACCGTGGCTCAAATGGTTGATCCGTGTTCGCTAGGGATTGGATTTTAGGATGAAGGAACGTCTTGATGCCTGGCCCCGTCGTGCGACCGCCAGTTTGATCGTAGGCGTAGAAGTACTCTTGGCCGAACCCGTCTTTGCGTCGCTTAAAGATGAGTGAATAGGGTTCGACGAGGCGACGTTGGCCATCATACGTGATGTCCAGGACGGTGAGGTTGCTCGCGGCTTGCATGATGATATTACGAAAATGTGAAGGGAAGAAAGCGACCTCGCCATAGTAATCCACGTGCAGACCAGCGAAAAGGCCCTCGATGTTCTCCTTGAACCGAGTGAGGGCGGTGTCGAAGTCAAAGAGGCTTTGTACTGGGCACACCAAGTACTTGTGCCAGATGGCGCGGAATGCCTCCAGCGGGAGATCGAGGAGGAGTCCCTTGGCAACACCGGGGCTGGGCTCGAAAATAGTCTTCTGGAGGAAGGTCCGGAGGAGTTCCGTACGGTTTATTTCGAGGTCGCGGTTGATGAAGACGCTGTATACGTAGTCGTACAGGTCGAAGGAGTGGCGTCGTTGCAAAAGGCATTTGAGCTTTGCGGCGAGGAGTTCCTCCAATTTGTGGCATCGGACCGTGGCGTTGCACTGGATGCTGTCCGAGTATGGATGGATGAGAGGTCGGTCTTGGACGGGCAAGAATATGCGGTCATATTCAGTCACATCCAGGTGCACGCTGATGGTGGTCGTGTGGGGATTGCCGTAGAAGTCCTTGAAGTACAGGCGTGCCTCGAAAATTCGGCGGTCCTTGTCAGAATTGGTTTTTTCCCTGACCCAATTCCGGTCCTTTTCAAAGCTCAGGCCGGTGTGTTCTTGGACGAAGTCGCAGATATTGTTCAGGTCGGCGGTCAAGTTGGCTTCCTGGATCACGTTCGTGCTGGAGAAGTCCAGGTCGTTGGAGAAACGCGTATGCGGGAAGTAAGCCTTGCGAAAACAGTTTCCGCCCTTCAGTACGAGGGAATCCTTTAGCGGGCTCGTCCCATAAATGCCCGCCAAAAGCCAGCCGAACACGTAATCGCGCTCAATGTTCGCAGGGTGGAGCCCGAATTCCGCGGCTTTCGCCTCAACTTCGTCCTTGGTGATCACCGGATAATTACGCTCGTTCTCAGCTTTCTAAGGACCTTTAAGATTATCGCGCCAATGAAAGTTGCGCGCCAGCCCACCCGACGATATAGTCCACGGTTTTCATTCTCAGATTATACCGCGTCCGCCCGAGCAAGACTCTACGCTTATATCTACCCCCTTAAGTAAAGTTCATAAAAGGTCAGCCGGATTCGGGCGGGCTGAGGCACAAGGTTTGGTTGCGACTGATCCGACCAGCCCGCTGCCCCATCTCGCGACGGGCGCACGGTGTATACTGGGACCAAGCAGTCGACTACAACCTTGGGAGGAGTGATGGGCTCCAAAGTGCTTGCGACTCTCTCCATTAATATCCTGAGTAATTTCCTCTCCGACTTGCTCAAACGCTCGCGGGGGAATGTGTGCACCCCCGTAGATAGCGCCATTGCAAGGACGGCAGGGATGTTCCCACAGGTCGAGGGGCTCAAAGGGACGCTCGAGGAGTGGCTGCTCTCCCCGACAGTGACCAAGGTGCTCGATCAGTATACCAAAGGCCTTACGGGCGTCGATGACGTGAAAGTGGAGTTGCTCGCAGAAGACATGACCAGCAATACCCGGTTCTTCTTTCCTGGCGAGGCTGAAGCGATTGCAGCGAAAATTGTTTCCACCTTCCTCACCGAAGTGCGCGACGAATACCTTAAGATTCCTGAACTGGCACTGCGAATCATAGCGAATCGTGTGGAGGAAAACTCTGTTCGCTCCGCCGTAGTGCTCAATGGCCTCACCGAAAGCCTAGGGGAAATGAAGGCTCGCCTGCAGCCGGCAGCAACCACCCACGATGGACCCGGGTTCGACGCGCAGATCGATGAGGCCAGGGGCTATCTTCAAGCATATGATTATGACCTAGCAGAGCATGCTTGCGATAAACTGCGCCGACACAACTGGGACCTCCTAAACTCGCGTCAGAAGTTCGGAACGCTATCTATCAGCGCTGCCGCGAAGGCCGCTCAGGGTAAGACTTCCGATGGAGCTCAGCTTTTCATCGAGGCGAAGGGCTGGCAACCTGACGACGACAAGGCCCTAGCGAACGAAGCTAGGGGATTTCTACTTCTGGGACAGGACGAGCGTGCGTTCGAACTCGCAGCACGCACCAGGGAACGCTTCCCAAATTCGACTTTAGCTCTGACGGTGTGGCTAAATGCGGCCCCGATTTCGTCCCTACTCAAAGATCTGGAAGCAGCGGTGCCGGCCCATTTATCTGAAGATATAGAGGTGGTCTCCGCCCTGGCGCGTCGGTCTCTGATGGCCAGGGATTACCTGAAGGCCGAAGCACTCGCTCGGCGCGCTACCACCATAAAGGCCGACTGGTCGTTTCCTTGGGCACTGCTCGGGGAGAGCATCTTCAGATCCGAACTTGGCGATACTCCTGAGGACTATAGCCGGCTTGATGCACTGGTTGACAAGGGTCGTCTTCGAGAGGCCGATGATGCATGCACCAAGGCGGTCGACCTCAGTAAGACGGAAAAGCAAGTTGGAGTACAAGCGGGTACGCTTTTGATTCGAGCAGAAATCCGAAGGGCTCTTGGCGATCAGTCCGCCGGAGATGAGGATGTCATCACCGCATGGTCGCTGCAGCCTAATGACCTAACAGTGCTCCGCGAGTATGTCCGCGCGAAGCTTCAGCGTGGCCAGATTCAGGGGGACATTCTAAAATTGCGGCAGGCCGTGAAGTGCGAGGGCCGCAACGACTTAAGGATGCTACTTGCGCTCGCCCTGGACAGCACAGGAAAGGAAGAAGACAGCGCCGAAGCGACACGGATTTACGAGGCTTTGGCAACTCAGGAACATATGGAGCCAGCTGGGTTCAGAACTCAGGCAATCCTTGCGACCCTCGGTAGCCTTTCAAAGAGCCAGCGCTGGCAGGAAGGACGGGACTTTCTAGCCCGACTCCCGTCGGGCTCCCTTTCGGACGCAGCTAGCGCGGCTATGCAAGCCAAGTGGGAACTTACCGCCGGAAATCGTGAGAAGGCTTCTGAATTAGCGAGCAAGGCGGCCACGGCGATTACTGCGGATACGAGCCCCGAGGACCTCAGGCTAGCCGCGACTCTGCTCGCGGATCTTGGACGCCACCGGGAGGCGCTGCCCCTGTGGCAGCGGTTGGCGTCACCACGGCGACTCGGGTATGACACCAGCCGTCTCGTTGACTGCGCCCTCCGGTTAGGCCAACACGACGTCTTCCTGACTCTGTGCGAACAACTTCGATCAAACGGCATCTACGACAGGAAGTTAGTCGAAGTTGAAGCGGGCGTGCGCACACACTACGACGTGGAAAGCGCTATCAGCGTCCTTCAGGAATATTTGAGCCGCTTCACTGAGGATCGCGTTACGCGGATGCGCCTCTCGGCGATCGGTCTCCAGCTTGGGCGCCGTGAGCTGGTTACGTCCGACCCGTCGTTGCTGCCGTTGCCAGATGACGTGCCGCCCGAGGACTGGAAGTTGATAGTACATGTCATGAAGAGCGGCGGACACCTCATGGAGGCCCTTAGGTTTGCCTATCGCGTTCTGCGTCACAACTTCGGAGAGGCCGAGGCACACAGAGCTTACCTCGCTGCGATGCTGGTAACTGGCCCGCGCCCGGACATTCCAAACTTCGACGTGGCCGCCCCCGGCACCGCGATTGCGTTCAGAGAAGAAGGTGCTATACAGGAGGAATGGCGCGTTATCGAGGAAGAGTTCGCGCCGGACCCTGGCCTGCAGGAGATCGGCCCAGACCACTTTATCGCGCAGCAGGCGCAAGGCAAACGCGTGCGCGAAGAGTTCCTCACGGCAGAGGGGCCGGTCATGTCAACCAGAGCCACCATCACACAAATCCTAAGTAAGTACGTCTATCGATTCCAGGACTGCACGGCAAACTGGCAGAAGCGCTTTCCGGGGCTGCCTGATATTCAGTCAATGCGGGTTGTCAAAATTGGCCCGGGAGGGAGTCAGGAGATAGACCTAACGGGGTTCTTTGCGAGCATGGACCGAATAGTCGCCAACCAACAAGAAGCAATTTCTGCCTACCGCTCTGAGCCCATCCCAATCCATTTGCTGGCCCAAGCACTAAGTCACAGTGAGTTTGAGCAGACAATTCGGCTCGCAATCGCTTCCGACGTCAGTCTTAGGTGTTGTGCTGGCAGTGCCCAAGAGCGTGCGGAGGCTATCTTGGCGCTCAAGAACGCTTCTGCCATCGTTCTTGACCTCACTGGCATCGCAACCCTCTCGCTTCTCGATGCCCTTGACGAACTAGGACAATTTCCCTGTCCGGTCCTGGTATCTGAGCTCACTTTTACCGAACTTCTGAAGAGTCATGCCACGCTGACCAGTACGGATTGCGAGATGGGGTTCCTAGGGAAAGAAGGAGATCGATACGTACTCGAGCGGGCGGCTCCAGAAATCGCACAAAGACGGCGCGAGTTCTTGCAGTCAGTTATTGATAAGGTCCGTTCCAAGTGCCGGATTATCGGTTGTCCGGAGTTTGCCGCTGTTCCGCCTGACAAACGGGAGTTCCTTATTAAGACTATCGGTGAACACGGGGCACAAACTGCGGTGTTATCATCCGCCCCGGATCGCGTGTTGTGGACAGACGACTTTGGGCTGGCGATGGTCGTAAGGCATGAGTTAGGAGTCCGCCGCATCTGGACACAGGTTGCGTTGCAAGAGAGAACGGAAGCTGGAGCGATGAAGCCAGACGTATTTTTCGAGGCCACCGCCAAGTTGATCGGCTGGGGGTATTACTTCACAAGTCCCAGCACTCCTGCCATTGTCCGGGCCGGCTCTTTAGCAGATTGGAATCCGGGACAGCACCCACTTAAGAGCGCACTGGAGCTATTCAGTGACCAGGGGATCGCAACAAGAGATGCATTGGCGCTCGCAGTCTCCTTTATGGTCCATTACTCCACAGAGGTTGTTCTGCCAGAGGTTCGCAACGCATTGACAGTCCAAATTCTTGAGAACCTCGCCAAGCGTGCGGACGGCCTGACCTTGACCCAGGCTCTGAAACCATCACTTTCTATTGCCTTCGGTCTGAACGTTCTCCGCGCCGGCGAGTTTGTACGAGTTATAAACGCGTGGTTAACGATAAGGCGACCGATAGGATGGCGCTAACTCCTAACCCGTTATCGTGGCGGTTTCGCGGCCACCGAATGAATTTGCGTCGACTCGGAAGTTATTATCCGCAGCATGGAAGCACTTGGACGTCGCGTAACCGGAGATGTAACCCTCACGGTCCCAAATGGGGTTCAAGGAAATAGATCCTCCCTTGTCGCCTTGCGTTTTGCAACGAACCCTCCCTAACCTGTGAAGTCTGCGGTCAGCCGGGATCGCTCACGGAACCGCCGTGGCTGAAGACGCTCCGCCACGAGCACGCCCGCACGTATCCGGCGAGGTGGCCCCAGTCTTTTTGGCGCATTTGGGCACTGGTCCAAAAAGTTAAAATCCGCCGTCTTGGGCTGTCGCTGCATGTTGCTGATTTAGCAGGGATAAGAAATCTCAAGAAAATGGTGAAAGTGGAATTTCGGGTGGTCAAATGACTACAGTCAAGTGACCGATCCCACATCCTACCACTCAGCCCATCGGGCGAGCACACCCGTGCTGGGACGGGTTTCATGTTGACTACGGCACGTTCGGTAACCGGCCGAATGAGACCGTGAACGGCGTTGGTACGACATTCGGGTACCCCCTCCAACCCAGCCTGGGTATCCACGCAGGTCGATTGGCCCCTCCTCCGGGCTGAACAATTCCTTTACGGCAATCTTTGGGACGACACAGAAGTCATCTACGCCTACACGCGCGGGCAGGCTTTGGAAGATGGCGTCCTCGTGGACGTGAGCGAGATGGCGAAAGAAGCGGGGATCAGGTTTCCGGTGGCGCTTACGTCTGCGGTTTACGGCAAGTACGTCGAGGTTTCCTGACGGCATAACGGGGCAGGACGTAGGCGGAAGGCTTTGGGACATCCTGTGGATGCTCCGGTGCGCGGCTGGCCGCTGCCAGGGGGATACGCTCCGCTTTCAACTCTACGTCCGAAGCCACAACCGCGAGCGGTTGGACTACCAAGACCTTGTGACGTTGAAAGCGGTGTGTGGTCCGGGCGATCAGGGAGAGCCGGTGATCACCATCATGCTGCCGGACGAGGATTGAGGAGACGAGGGTATGGAGAATCTCGACTTTAGCAAACCCGGGCAGAGGGGACCTGATTGCCCCATGCCGCTGGTCGAGAAATACCGTCCGCGAACAATTGCTGACTTCATCGGCCTGGAAGGCCCAAAGCGGCTCCTCAAGAATCTGCTAAAAGCCCCCAGGCCGGTGGCAGTTCTTTTGGTCGGCCCTCCGGGCTGTGGGAAGACTAGCTTGGCAATGGCTTTTGCCGAAGAACTGCCGGGGACACTCCACCATATCAGCAGCCAGAAGTGCGACGTGGCGACACTTGACCGGCTCAATGACTTGCTTGCGTACTACACCATCTTCTCGAATGAGGCCCAGGTTTGCTTCACGCTGAAGTTGTTTTCGGGAAGACCATGCAACGAAAGGATTAAACTCTGCGCACCTAGAATCGTCATTTTCCAGATTACATCTTCACGCGGATCGTGGCAGTGCTTTCCACCGGCGCGTTGCTCATGGTTACTTCCCAGAGCACTACCCCCTGAGCGGTATTCTTTGGCGACCACAGTCACCGACCGATGATGTAACGGAGAGGATCGATCTCCTCACGCAGGATCCGCAGATCTTCAGCCTGGGGAGGGTCGGTGCGCCCTATGCCGGGCGTTGGCTGGACCTGGAACCCGGTATTCTCCAGCACCTGCTCAAGGCTGACTCCCGGATGAACACTCTCTACCTGCATGCGCTTGGTTTGTTGGTGAAAGCTCATCACCGCCATATCAGTGATCACCCTGAAAGGGCCACAGCCTACAGGTAGACCGGCGGCCTCGCGGGCACCGGGCCCGGTTAGGTATCCCGGGGTGGTGAGGAAATCAACTTGCGCCACAAAGCGGCGCCGATCGTGGGGCATCAATACAAGGGTCCGCCAGCAAAAGCTGGCTAGATCACAGGCCCCCCCACTACCGGGGAGACGGACTTTGGGATGCTGATAATCGCCAATCACGGTTGAGTTCAGATTTCCGTAGGCATCAATCTGCGCTCCTCCGAGGAAGGTATAGTCCATCAGCCCGCGCTGGCAAATCTCCATAATCTCGCCCATGCTGGTCGCCATCAAGGCCCGATGGAAGCTCCGCGAATCCCCTACGGAGATGGGCATGGAGGGTAACAGCGGCGCCAAGCCGCCACCCTCAAAGGCAATCACCAAGTCCGGAGCGTGCGTTTTTTGAGCCAGCATCGCGGCGGCACAAGGTGCCCCGGTACCGACGGCCACGGTCGCGCCGTTCTCGAGCAGCCGCGCCGCCACACAGATCATCAATTCCATCGCATTGTAAGCGGGGATCATCGTCCCTCGGTGGGTTGAAGCAATTCGAGCGCGCGGAGTTCCTGGATTCTGGCCATGCCCCCGCAGCGCTCCAGATATCCTGCGAAGTCGGGCACATCATAAATATACTTCTTCAAGAAGGCGCGGAACAGCACCTCGTCTTTTTCGGCCTGTAACCACTGACGCAGATGCTCCTCATCCGAGAAGTACGCACCAGCCATGTTGCCCGGATAGGACCCACAAGGGACTTCACAGACGGCATCCACGCAGAAAGCGGGAATTACCGTGGCTTCCGGTACTCGCCGAATCTCATCGGTGCTGATAATGCACTCGGTCGTGATGAGGACCCGTTTCGCTGCCCGGGCCAGGTCCCAGTCAACCACGCTGATACCCCGGATGCGGCAGTTACCATAGCGGTCAGCTTCATGCACGTGAATAACCGCCACGTCCGGATAAAGCGCGGGCAACGCAACTAGCTTACGGCCCGTAAAGGGACACACGATCTCTTTGGCCGCGCTGAACCGAAACGTGTCGGTGCCCATCATGGTGAAGGAGGGTATGAAGGGAACGCCGGTGGCCGCCGCACGCAGGCGGCACGCCATGGCATAGTTCGTCCACTCGCACGCTTCTACCTGTCCGCTTTCCATGACGCGGCGCGCCTGCATGGAAAGCCCGCGGGCCTCCAGGCCGACTACGTACGCCACATCCACCTGTGCCAGCAGCTCCCCGCCATCGAGGTTCCCGGCCGCCAGGATTTGAAAGTCGTGAGTCGCGGTGTGGCCAGCGAAACCAAGATTCCGCTTCCGTTGCCGCAGAATCTCGTGGAGGAGTGCCGTGGCGATACGGTTTGTCCCAAAACCGCCCGAGGCCAAGTAGTCGCCATCCCTGACGAAGCGGGTCACAGCATCCTTGACAGACATCAGCTTGTCCACCAACGCTCTACTCTTTTGCCGAAATGACGCCCGGGCCGCTTCCGGATCCGGGTTCATGAACAACGGGCCCACACCTGCCTTTAGATTGCTCATATGCTCTCCGGTTAAACAAAGCTCGGACCTCAGTCGCGCTGCGCCGCCTCGCCGCAGGTTCACCGCTCAGTAGGTAAGGACGCCACCACCATCAAACAGCAGGTCTCCCCCGATGAGGTACTTGGAGTATCGCGAGAAGCGTAAAATGAAAAGGTTGGCCACATCCACCGGCGTCGTCATCTCCTTCGCCCGCGACCGACCAAGCATGATGTCGCGGAAGACGCTCTCAGGTGTGATGCCCCTTTGCTCTGCCTGCGCCGGGGTCTGCTTCAAGACCAAGGCGGTCTTCACATCGCCTGTGCTGATGGAAAAGGCGCGAATTTTCCCTTCTCCTTCGGCGGCGACAGACGGAGGGAGGTCGCGGCTCGCTGCAACCTGACAGGATCGAAGCGCCGAAAACTCACTCTCAAGTTGGTACAAAAACCCCAGCTCGCTCAAGAACGGCACACGGACTAACATAGAAAGTGGCACAACGATTGGGGGCAGGTCAACACCTGGGCCATGTGTCACCTATTTGTGTAACAGAACACTGACTCGTCCCCAGTTGTTGTACCACTCGCTAAGTTAGTCCGTGCCCACGCTGACCCGCCCCGAAAAACTCTACCTGGTCGAGGTTGAGTTTCCCGCTACAAGTAGTGCCTCTTTGTGGTCGTGCACAGCTCTCTGGGCGTAATCGGCCGGAGGCCGATCGCCCAGAGAGCTGTGGGGTCGTTCGGTGTTGTAATGCTGCCTCCACTGTTCTAGTTTCTCCTTCACGTCGGCCAGCGAGAAGAAGACCTCCACGTTCAGACATTCATCTCTCAGCCGACCGTTGAAACTCTCGATATAGCCGTTCTCCGTCGGCTTCCCAGGCCGGATGAATTCTAACTGTACTCCATGGCGATATGCCCAAGCATCCATCGCCTTCCGCGGTCCGCGGCCCTTCATCATGCTTCACACAAAGTCTGCTCCAGGTGGAAGATCCGAGCATTATCTACGAGGTCGAAATCGCCTCGACGGCACGCCGCGAAGGGATTCTTCCGCCTGGCATCGTCGCTTCGGGGAAGCGACGATAGTCGGTTCCGGCTTTGACGATCGCGTAGGCCACGCGGGCCATCTGGGCGGCCACGGCCGTGTAGGCCTTGCGCCGCCGGTCGGGGTTTAACGGATCGGGCCGGATATAATCCTGAAACTTCCTGCAGAAGCTATTCTGTTGGACGCGTACCGCCACCGTGCCTGCCACCCAGAAGGCGTAACGCAGGCGGGCATTACCACGCTTCGAGAGTTTGGTGATGCCTCGAAATTGACCGGATTGTTCGGTCGAGAGATTCAAGCCACAGTACTTCAGGAACTGGCGAGAGTGGTGGAAGCGGCGTAGGTCGCCGGCTTCCGCCAGAATGAACAAGGCGAGGATGGGGCCGATGCCGGGGATGGTCTGCAAGCGCCGGAAGTCGGCGTGATCCGACAGGTGCTCCACCACCTGTTGTTCCAACTCGTCTCGGAGGCGGCACAAATGGAGATACTCCTGGAGCACTAGCCGGAACATGCGGATGGCCTCAGAGTCTTCGGGAATCGGTAGTCCGATGCTGGTCCGGGCGGTCTGGCAGAAATCCGCCAACCAGCGCGTCTTGTCTTTCTTGTGGGCTTCCAGGTGCCGCGCCACGGAGATGAACTCTTCCTGAGAGTACTTCTGCACGGCCGCCGGACAAGGGACCAGAAACATCAGGCGGGTCCACCACTCGGCCCGGCTGCTGTGCTGATAACGCTCGGCCTCGGGGAAGTAGAGGGGCAGATAGTGGGTCAGGAGACGATGAAGGAGTTGCGTCTTTCTCAGGGAGATCTGCTGGTAGGTGTGGGCGAGTTCCTGCAGGTCCAAATAGCCATGCTCCAGGGGGTCGTGATAGAGCTGGGTGGTTCCGGTTTTCAGCAGGTGCAAGATCACCTGGGCGTCCTTGGGGTCGTTCTTGTCCCAGGAGTTGTAGAGGGCCTCGCGGGTGCGGGCTACGGCCACCGAAGAGACCAAGGCGACAGAGAAGCCCTGGGCGCGGAGGAAGTAAGCGAGGGGACGGTGGTAGTCGCCGGTGGGCTCAAAAGCAATCTGGCAAGAGCCCTCGCTGTGGGGGAGGAAGGCCGAGAACTTGGTGAAATCTTCCAGCGTATTGGCGATGCGGAAATGGCGACGACGGCCGTCGGGGTGCTCCACGAGCACCACATGGTGAGTCTTGGCGATGTCGATGGCTACCCACATGGGGCTTGGCGTGCTAGAACTGGATGCGGTCATGGCTGGCAGTACCTCCTTGGGAATGAGTTGGGAAAAACCCATTCTAGGGAAGAGTCTGGCCAGCCGTGACCCCCACCAGAAGGAACTCTCCAGGTGCTGAAGGTACTACGGGTCGGAGTTCACCGCTCAGGTGGTTCGGAACTTGCTTGACCGAGTGGGGGTAAAGACGTTATTTATCGAGCCAGGAAGTCCTTGGGAGAACGGATATGTGGAGTCGTTTAACGGGAAGTTTCGAGATGAATGCTTGAATGGCGAGACCTTCGACACGGTGGTTGAGGCGAAGGTGTTGATCGAGCGATGGCGGCGGGAGTACAACCAGGTTCGACCGCACAGCGCGTTGGGCTACCGGGCGCCGGCACCGGAAGCGATTCTGCCGTTGCCTCCGGGTTCCGCTCCGCTCCACCCGGCGGCAACAGCGTACGGACTAACTTAGAAAGTGGTACAACCATTGGGGGCACGTCAGCGGTCAATCGAGTTTTTGATAGAGTTAGCTCACTTGCCCTCGCCGTATGTGATAAAAAATTGGTCCTGCGGCCACACTGCATATTCCCGTTAGACTCGCACCTTGTTCAGACAGTTAAGCGCCGCCACCTTATATGCCTCACCTAGGGTGGGATAGTTGAAGAATGCATCGCGGAAGTATTCGACGGTACCGCCGAAGGCCATCACCGCCTCGCCGATGTGAATGATCTCAGTGGCCCGCTGTTCGATCGCATGAACGCCATGAAGTTTGAGGATTTCTGCATGAAACAGCAGTTTCAGCATTCCAGTCTCATCGCCCAACATCTGCGCCTTCGCCAAATCATCATATCGAGCGACGCAACTGTTCCTCGGTCTGGCCGACCATGGCAATTTCCGGAATGGTGTAAATGGTAGGGACAGCTGTTTGGCAGCATGGTTCGGCGAATCTCGGGGCTCCCGTTGCCTGCGGGATAAGAGAAACCGCCCGGCAAGAAGAAGAACTCATCAACAACGAAGCAAGGGAGGGAGAGGTGTTCGAGAAATCGATTCGAGCAGCGGCAGTGCCGGGTGGCAAGGGGCAGTGAGAGCCGTTTCGGGGACCGTTGGAGGCCAGTTGGATGGAATCCGAAACAAATCGCTCCAGAAGGAGGCAGTGTGTGGTATATTTTGGCCGTCAGAAATGCCAAAAAGGAAATTCTGGGTAGATTTGTGTCGTTAGCGCGTGAAGTGACCGTCTTCCCCACTTGGGCAAAGCGCGATCACTTGGCCCCATATCATTGTGCGCTCCTCTTCCCTGGAGTCTCCACGGGACGACGTCTCTTTACCCGGGAACCTAAAGTTTAATGCTCGGGACGAGCCAAGTTGTGTCCTGTGCAGGAGGGCATCAGGTTAACTTGCAGGAAGGGCCTGACACCGTAGATTGTCCCGTCAACTCGATGCAACCGCGGCTTTTTGCATCCTGTGACGTTGTCGCTTTGAAGGATTGACACAGGACAAGCGTACTGCTAGTTTTTCTCGCTGTCGATTCGTAGGTGGGGCATGTGAGAAGCCGTCTCACGCTCTCGTTCCTGGCGGTTCTAGGCCTTGTTGGCGTGGTCATTAACTGGGCCCAGCAGCCGGGCAATTCCCCGTCCTCCAGAGGATCCTGGCCCGCGAACATTCCTTCACAGTTGCCAGGTTACCGCACATGGGAGGACCAGTCGCTGGAGCAATTCAGCGGCACCGGACTCAAGGGCGATAGATTGTCAACCATCCTCGACGAAATCCAGGACCTCGGCGAGCGAAAGGCTTTCGTGGCTCTTTTCGAGAGAAGAAATCCCGAGGAGCGGCGCAAGGTCGCAGAGAACTTCCTCAAGCACTACCCGCAATCTAGTTTCTTGTCGCAAGCCTATGAGATTGCGGCCAAGGCTTCCATCGACCTTGGGGACAACAAGGCAGCCTTACAGTTTGGTCGCGAGTCTTTAAGATTGCTTCCGGAGAATCCGCTGCTTCTCGTGCCGCTCGCCGATATTCAAATCCGGGAAGACGAGGCGGCCGAAGCCACCCAAAATGCCAGAATGGCCCTCGATTACCTGGACCGCTTCGTGGGACCATCAGTCTTTTCCGGCAAGGAATGGACCGCGCTCGCCCGGGAATTACGCGCCTCAAGTCTGTACATACTCGCCAGAGCAACGACCGCCGAGGGCTTAACAGCTGCGGGCGGCGAACGGGCTGTTAAGCTGAAAGAGGCTGAAGAGCTTGCCAGCAAGGCGTGGCGACTGGAGGCATCCAACTCCGCCATTGCGTATCTGCTGGGTCTGATTCGACTCGCCCGAGGAGAGCAGAAAGAAGCAGCCATTGCTTTAGCTGCGACATGCCGCCAGGACGGATCCCTCAAAGCAAAAGCGGAAGAGCATTTGCGCGCCATCTACGCGCACTGGCCTTCCAAGCCTCCGCAGGGGTTCGACGAGTTCATCAGAAACCTTGAGGCTGCTGCTGAGACCCCGCGCCTGGAACTCGAAACGGCCGGAGGACCTCGCGAAACCGGCGGCGTGGCGCCAGCCTACGCCGGCTCACGCTCCTGCGAGAGTTGCCATGCGCGCGAATACGCCGGCTGGCAGAATACGGGCCATGGCCGCATGTTACGTCCCTACGAGTTCGCGAACGTTTTCGGGGACTTCAATAAGGCGACTTATGCCGATGAGACAGGGAAAGTCGTAGCCCGGATGACTCACGACGAAGCCCAGCACTACTTCGAGACCCTGGATACCGAGGATCGGTGGCATCGCTATCGGGTGGACTACACGATCGGAGTGAAGTGGCAACAAACCTATGCCACCCGTCTTCCGAACGGAGAGATCCAGGTGTTCCCGCTCCAGTACAACCGGCTGGAGAAGCGTTGGGTCGCGTTCTGGAAGATGATTGATACCCCTAAATCGGAGCGCGGGAACGTGGTCAATTTCTCCCGGCATAGTTCGGACACGGCCTACCTCGCCCATTGCGGGGCCTGCCACACCAGCCAATTGCGGCTGACGAAATTCGTGGCACCAGAAGCGAAAGACTTGGTCTTTGCAGAGCCGGGAATCAACTGTGAAATGTGCCACGGGCCGGGGGGCGAGCACGTCGCCTCGATGCGCTCCGCCAAGCCAGGCTATAGCCCTTCCCTCAAGCTTCAGGTTGAATTCAGCAAGATTACCAGTCGCGACTACGTGGCCATCTGTGCTCAGTGTCACTTGCAGTCAGCGATTCTGAGCCTCGGCCCGGAAGGAGAGTTCAATTATCGTTATTTGCCGGATACTTTTTATGTCCACTATCAAAGCCGCCCGTACACGGAGTTTGCCTTGAGGGCGTTTTACAAAGATGGGCGCTTCCGGCTGATAACCTGGGCCGTAGAGTCTTTCCTCCGCTCCAAATGCTTCCTGGAGGGTGGCGCACATTGTGGTCATTGCCATGACTTTCACCCTTCCGACAGTAAAAATGATAGAGCGCTGAAATTCCTTGACCGGCCTGACCAGATGTGTCTCCAATGCCACCCTGCGTATGCAGCAAAACTTGAAGCGCATACGCGCCATCAGGCCAAATCCGAGGGGAGCCGCTGTACAGCTTGCCATATGCCGAAGATCATGAACAGCGTGATGTTCAAAACCATGACCCACCAGCTTGACGACATTCCTGATGCGGAGATGACCGCGCGCTTCGGCCAGAAAGAGAGTCCCAATGCCTGTCTCATCTGCCACCCGGACAGAGACATCGCATGGCTCAGGCAGGAGCTGAACAAGTGGCGCGAAGGGAAGAAGGGTACCTTCTCTTCCTCCGGAGCCCAACATCTGGCGCAATAGGAGGTACTGCAGACAGAAAGAAGACATTCCTTCCTGTGGATTCAGCCGGAGTCCTTTCTTGAAGTTGAGCACACGACCGGCGTCACTTCCGGGCTTCTCCGGATTTATCAGGGAGGAAAACTCAACTCGAAATTCTTCATCATCGGCCCGCAACAAGTCCTGAAGCACTATGAACGCGAGGTTGAAAAGGCTCCATTCAAACGCATCAAGGCAAAGTATCGTTTCCGCTCCTACGATAAGCTGCGCGAGATGTACCTTGCGGCCCTGCAGTACCGCAAGATCTCAGACCATTTCCTCTGCTAACCAATGGTAAGTCGAGTTAACCGGATAGCGATTCTTGAGGGGTTTTAGGGAACCGTTGCTTTGTTTGGACATCCTTACCATACATGAGCGGATTCCGGGGCGATAAGGCAAGACCGCCTATACTGCTGTCGCTTAAGATGCTAAAAAGGAAATTCTGGTTTATATCGCCACGCTTCAGGTCGAGCCGCGACGCCGTCAGAAACTCCTGCTGAACAGCCTCCATATCTTCCAAACGACTGAGGAGCAGCGCCACCCGGAGGTGTGATTCAGCTCCCAAAGGGTCAAGGCTCGCCGCCACCCGATATTCGGTCAAAGCCTCTTCAGGTTTAGCAAGTTGCTCAAGAAGCGAGGCCATGGTGAGATGCGCGTCCGCCGAGCGGGGTTCTGCCAGAACGAAAGCCCGAATCTCTTGAAGGGCAGGGCCCCAATCTCCAAGCCTCCAGAGAACCATCCCCAAGCCTTTGAGCGCATCAGCCATTTCGCGCTTCAATTTCAGGGCCGTTCGAAACTCCACCACACTTGGCCGGAGTGCACCACTCTCAGAGAGGGCGACCGCTAGGTTGTAGTGCGCCTCGGCAAATTTAGGGCGAAGCTCAATGGCTCGTCGCAGTTCAATGATGGCCTCTTTGAAGCGACGATTTCGAGCCAGACAAGCTCCCAAGGCACTGCGTAATTCGGCGGAATCTGGAGCCAGACGAACTCCTTCATGGAATTGCAGAATCACCTCTGAAAGTTTGCCCTGGCGCGCAAGCTCTCGGCCCACGGCCATATGGGCTTCAGCAGAATCCGGCCCTTGTCCGGAGAAAGCAAGCGGAAGGCAGAGAAACAAGAAATGGACGACCGTCAAGCGTGGTCGTGGGAGGAATCTCAGCTTTATCCGAACGCTAAGCATGGACGGGTGCGCTAGGTTCCCTCTCGAAACCCCCTCATGGCTGTCGCCTCAAATTATAACTCGAATATGGGTCGGCATTGGCGTGATGGCAGTGTGTAGCTCATGGAACTGCGCGAATCAGGCAAGCAAGTTGGTGGCGCTAAGGCCGGTCATCGTTAAAAGGTGTATGCGATGCTTACTATTTATCCGTCCTTTCCCATCGTGCCCACGTGGACAACCACCGGGGTAGCGACTTTGGATTGATCAAGCGGCTGCTCACTTCTTGAACGAGCAACGCAGCCCGAGCTCTCCTCACTGGGTCGGTCTGGGAGTTCAAGAGTTCCTGAGACATCCTGAGCGCTTTCGAGACGTCGGCCACGAACTCTTCATCTGTGAGCTTCTGCGCATGGACCCTGCTTCGCTCCACGTAAACCAGATGATCGGCTCTGGCAAGTGCATCAAATATCTCCAGCGCCTGCTCCGAACCCAGGTAGTCCTGGCAAAACCGACGAACGACTTCCTGCGGATTAGAGTGGATATTCCACAGGAGTGTCGGATATAGGAAAACAACTGGAGACGCATGCGATAGGAAGTAGTCGCGGCCGATAATCACGCCGAAGGTAGTGACAGCCGGTACGTGCATGCGGTGGTAGTAGGATAGGTCTTCTTTGAGCGCTTTCGGTTGGTAGGGCAGATGTCCGTAGAAGGTCCGACTGAAAAGGGTGTCATCCAGCCAATAACCAAGAACCTGGGATTTCTCGGCGCCAAAAATCCTGATAAGGTTCTCAAAATCCTTTCGATACTCTGCGTTCAGCGTGGACGCAGGATCATCGAGACTATGCGCAAATGACTGGAATATCGGTGCCCACTCCAGAATGAGCCCGGGATCAGGCGTGCCGTGTTTAGGTGGTTCCCAAGTCCTGAGATACGACGAAAATACGAACTTCGCCTGTGGTCGAACACTCCTGAGAGTCTTTACCATTTGGTTGTCGAACCAAAGCATTAAATCCGAGGCCGAGTAGTCGCGGTAGGCAGGAGAGGCGCACGGGGACAGATACTTGTCGGCTGGATACAGGAAGAATTCGTTCATGTTCGAGGGGAGTAGGGCAACATAATCGAGAAGTTGCTTCTGGTCTCTCGCGAGCGCCGCGGAATTGTCTGGGCAATAAGTGTCGCCAAAGAAGTGACGATTGACATCTAACTCCAAGCCGCGCGGCTCAGTTATCCGCATGGCGTCGCCCACGCCAATGTCGACATTTTGCGGGCCGTAGGGCAGCGCATGAAGGCCTATGGTGTTCAGTTTCATCTTGGTCGCGAAGTCGACCAGGTCTTCGAAATCTGGTGTAGTCGAGAAGATGACGATCCCGCGCTTGTGAAAAGAGGGCACTTGCCTAATGTTGTACCCCTGAAGTTTAGCGATTGCCTGTGGGACGACCTCGTTGTCAGGGCCCGGGAAGTACCATCGAACTCCGAGCGTCTCGAGATAATGATAAACACCGTAGAGGACTGCGCGAGGCGAATTCCCGTAGATCACCAGCTGGTCTCCTGCACTCCGGATGACAAAACTGTCTTCGTCCACGCCTCGCAACGTGATCTGGATCTCTCCCACGTCTTCAGATGCGGTCTTGCTCGGCAGAAAACCGAGGTAGATATCCCCGCTCTCCGGGGCGTGGACGACCTGGGGTCTAGGATTTCCCATGGCCGCAAGATATCTGACCAACTCCTGAGCCGCGAGCTGGACGGGGGGAGCAGGTCTGAAAGGAACCACGATACGGAGAGGCCGTGGCGGATGAGGAACTTGGGCAAAGGCTCCGACACCCCAAAGGATTGCTCCAAGTACGCTTGCGACGGCGATCCGGGTTTCTTTGCTCATGACTTGCCTCCGCGCCGGACATTATCGCGCCGCGAGCACGGCGAGTCGCTCCGCTAGGTCGGTGAGTGCCTTTTGGGGCTCAACACGGCCCGCGAGGACTTCGGCAAGCGACATGCGAATCGTCCGGTCTATTGGTTCCCAATGCATGAGGGGGATCCACCGGGTTCGATCGAGGACGGAAGTAAAGACTCGCCAGCTCGGGTCTTCGCGAAAATAGTTATTCGCAGCCACGTCCTTCCGTTCGGGGACAACCCCGAGGCGAGCCCAGCCTAGTCGCCACGAGGGCTGATAAGCGAACTCGATGAATTTCAATGCGGCGTCCTTGCGGGTCGAGTTCCTGAGCAGGATCAGATGATCGGTGACCAATTGCGTAATCTGTTCTTTTCTCTGCGGGAGTGGAACGACCGCGAAAGGAACAGGCACGGGGGCGGAACGAAACGCTCGGATGGCCCAGGGGCCTGTTTCCACCATCGCTGCTTTCCCCTGCGCGAACCAAGCTTCCGCGCAGGACCGGTTGCAACCGAGAACATCGGGCTCCGTGACCTGAAACTTGCGCACTAGGTCTCGGTAGAACGTCAGCGCCTCAAGGGCCTCCGGTCGGCCCAGCGTCACATTTCCTCTCCGATCGAAGATATCTCCTCCGTTACTCCAAAGAAAGAAGTAGAAGTTATCCGCCGTGTCAAGTTCAGGCGCACCCGGAAGAGCCAACCCGTAAACTTGCGGGGCCCGCGTCAATTTCTTCGCGGCCGCTAGCAGGTCATCCCAGTTGCTGGGAGGCGAGAGACCTGCCTCGCGAAACAGGTCCGTGCGGTAGAAAAGGGCTTTCGTGGACGCGCCCCAGACGAGGCCCAGAATCTCCCCCCGATATCGCGCACGCTCCAACATGATATTGTCGAATTGTGTCATGAGGTTAGAAGGGAGTTTGGCCGCGTAGGGTTCCAGCGCAGGCGCGAACTCGGCCAGCCAGACGTCCGGAATAATCACGAGGTCGGGCCCGGGCTCGCCAGTCGTCCAGCGTTGCAGTCTGTTGTGGGCTTCGTTCCAGGGCTGAAGCTCGATCTGAACCTGCGAGCCGGGATTCTTTTTCTCGAAAGCCTGGGCGAGCTCTCGATAGTATTCCTCCTGGCCTGCCATATTATACGTCCACGCTACGAACCGGACGGTCCGAGAAAGGTCGGCCGCTGGAAGCTCAGGCCCTACCAGCAGCATGCCCAGGAAACATGTCTTAAGCACCAGTTTGAGGATAAGACGTATGTTCACCTCGCGAGAGGAAGGAAGGGCGCGCGCGAGCAAACGCGCGCGCCCGAAGAAGGCGACAGCCTCAGACCCGAATGTCCCCCCATACAGCGTCACCGTTGGGTGAAAAGTGGAATTGGGGTAATTACTCATTTGGGGATCCTCCGCCGCTTTCGCACTCGCGTTTGCAGCCGCAACCAAGGCACTCGCTCCGTTCGCCCGCAGGAGTTCGCGCCGAGTCAGTGTATAAACATTTTGCGCCTTATGCTGTCTCCTTGTGACGAAACTTGGAGGGGGCACGCCGTAAAGGGGTTGGCAACCGGAGACTTCATCCCGACACCGCACCGCGTGCCCCCTAGGGGTTCTGAAGACTTAGAAATAGAACTTCAGGCTCAACTGGATCTGGCGCTCCGTGCTGCGCGTGCTGAAGATCCGGCCGAAGTTGGGATTGTTAATGTCTTGCAACGGAATACCCCAAGTCGGAGTGTTCGTGAAGTTGAACGCGTTGACGCGGAACTCGAGCCTCCGCGTCTCTGCAAACGGGAATTCCCGGAAAAGCGAAAGATCCAAGTTCTTGAAAGGATCGGCCCGTAACCGGTTTCGGCCAAGATTTCCAAACGTGTAGGCCGCCGGCGCCGCGAACGCGGCTCGGTTAAGGCCGTTCTCAGGGCTCAGATTGAAGGCGTTGGGGTCGCCCACCAGGTTCAGGCGTTCGTAGTATCCATTGCAGCAGCCAGCCATGCCGGTGTTCGCAATATCCCCGGAAATCCCCACATCATAGGGAAGGCCCGAAGTCATGGTTAGAATTCCGTTCACTTTCCAATTGCCCAACGCGTAATCCGCGGCCCGGCTCCCAGTGCTGAACCGCTTCCCAGCACCGATGGGCAGTTCGTAGACCCAGCTCGCCGAAAGCATGTGGGTGAGGTCATAGGCGGATACCCCTTTTTCATGGTCGAGGTCATAGAAGTTCTGGATCGAGCAGCCTTCCACGCCATACCAGCCGGAGCAGCCAATGTCGAGCGACTTAGACCAAGTGTAGGAAATCAGATAGGCCAGTCCCTTGCTAATGTTTCTCCGCAAGCTGAACTGAAAAGAATGGTAGCTGGCCCTGCCGATGCTCTGATCATAGTACGTGGGCGCGATATACGGGTAAGGCCGACGGCTCGCCACCGTCGCGGCATCGCCCGGCCCTGGCGTGACGGCTGCATTTCGGTAACCTCCCACATCAATGCGGCTGGTGTGGGAGCCGACGTAGTTCGCAGTCACCACAGTATCAGCAGTGACCTGATGCTGGACGCCGAAATTCCACTGGTCGGAATAGGCATTTTTGATATGCGGATCAGTGAACCAGGATACCTGATTAAAAGGAGTGGGCGCAGGTAAAAATCCTGCAGCCGCGAAGGGATTCTCGGCTGTCACCGTGGGTACTCCTGGATTGAGATTCTGAGCCAGCTGCTGGCCAGCACTGGGCCAGGTCCCTTGGTAATTCGCCGCGGTTTGGGTTACAGACGCCCAGCTGCTGTAGAACCTGCCATAGCTTGCGCGCAAGGCGGTCTTGGAACCCAGCCGATAAGCAAGTCCCAAGCGCGGCTGGATGTTGTCGTGGGTGTTTTGGAAGATCTTTCCGTTCGATGAAACAATTACGTGATCAGGCAGATTACCTCCAGGAATACAGGGGGCCTTGCCTACCACTGCACAGGAGGGCGGGACGCTTTGCAGGACATAAGTTCCGTCGTTGAGGTTGAGATTGCCCACTTTGTTATTGTCATGGGCGGACGTGAAAGTGGGGATCAACGTGTAGTCGTAACGCACTCCCCAATTCACAGTAAGCCGGTCAGTTGCTTTCCATTGATCTCCGAAGTAAAAGCCGTTGATCCATCCTCCTGAAACTCCGAACGACGTGTTGCGCCTAGTCGCGTTATCGGGGACTCCTAAAAGGAACGATGCCAGGGCGCTTCCCGTGCCGCCCGGGCTCTCCAAATTGGCGGTCTGTATAGAACTAAATCCCGCCGATGCGAGAGTTGTGTTGATAGGACCCTCGTTGTCGGTATTGAACTCGGCGCCCATATTGAACGTGTGCTTGCCGTGCAATTTAGAAAAATCGACCTTCCCCCCATAAACATCAGAAGACGCGTCCGGGGCATTGTGAACCTCCCCATTGGTGGCATATCCTGTAATATTCATGCCCGGGAGCAAACAGCCAATGCCGCCAAAAAATCCACAGGCAAAGCCTTGGGCAAGGTGCGTTTGGTTGATGATCTGCGCGCCGTCGCCCTTTGTACGAAGTACCACGGGGCTAATGGTTCCCTCAAGCCGATTGAACCGCAACTGGAGCATAGAACTCGCGCCGAACGAATGCTGCCAGCCAGCAGCTGCCTGATAAGTGCGGAAGGTGTTTGTGGATAACAGGCCCGCCGTGCCCCCCGACTCCGAAAGCGGGTTGCGATCATGGGTAAACCGGAACCAGAAGGAATTCGAGGCGTTCAATTGCTCGTCAGCTCGAAGGCTATATTGATCGAAATCGTGCACGAGGGGTGTGTTGTCCAACCCGTTCAGCCCAGCAACGCCCGTGGCGACTGGTGCCGGAAAAACAGCTTGTGCTAAGGCCACCATGTTCGTGTCAAGGCGCTCGGTGGGGATTCTGCCGTTCGGGAAGGGATCTCTGAGAAACTGCCCCGGCTTAGCGGGATCGGGTCGTGTGCTGGAGGGATCATAAATCGGCACTCCGAGGCCACTCAGGTCTCCCTGAAGCTGTTGGGGCGTGGGAACCAGATACAAGGTCTCGCTAGCCGCACGGTGCCGACCGCCTTCGTAACTGGCGAAGAAAAACGTCCTGTTCCTTCCGTTGTAGTGCGGCAACACCACGGGGCCCCCGATATTTGCACCAAACTGGTTCTGCCTCAGAGGATTCCGACTGGTAAAGAAGGGGTTGCGGGCATCTAACTTTTCGTTCCGCAAGAATTCCCAGCCCGCACCATGCACCGCGTTCGTCCCGGATTTGGTCACCACATTGACGACGCCACCGAGACCGCCCCCGAACTGCGGTAGATCGTTATGGGAATCCACCTTGAATTCCTGGATGTCGTCCAAGGTAGGGGTGATCTCAAAAGAGCCGTTCGTGGCCTCGTTGTCGTTGACACCGTCCAACAAGAACATGTTGCTGCGATTGGTTTGACCGTTAACCGAAGGGACGACAAATCCGCCCCAGGGAATGGTACGAGCTCCCCCGGCATTTTGGCTAACGTTTACAGGGCTTACGCCGGGGGTGAGCATCAACAGTTGCGAGAAGTTTCTGCCATTTAGGGGAAGGTCGTTGATCTCTGTTCGCGTAATGGCTGTACCCAGCTCCGCCGTGGAAGTTTGTAGGGCGGCGATGCTGACCCCGACTGTAACCGTTTGCCTGGAGGAGCCGACAGACAGAGTGAAATCGTACGTGGTAGTCTGGTTTACCAGCAGCGTCATCCCGTGCTCCTCGGCGGTCGTGAAGCCCTCCTTGTGCACGTCAATGTTGTATTTTCCGGGGAGGATCTGCTGCAAAACGTAGACGCCTACGTCGTTGCTTGCTGTTCTCCGCTCCACGCCCGTCTCAACATTCTTTAAGACCACGGTTGCCTCCGGAACCACACCCCCACTCACGTCTCTGATCGTGCCGTTGATCGATGCCGTGTTCTGGGCTGAACACGTACCTGGAATGGCCAGAAAAACTGCGCTCAGAACAGAGACAAGCGCCCACCGAACGGGAGGTCCGTAGGAACGCAAGCGCTGATCAAAACATCCACCCATTCTCTGCCTCCTCGTGATCAAATTTTGCGGTCAACGACGTAACAACCTCCCGTCTTCAGGCCGAGAGGTGTTTAGTTGCATGTGTCCATTCATTTTCATTGGGAACCCTCCTCCTTCTCACGGTACTAAGGTTTAAACACGTCGGCACTGCCGCTATGCTTGGTTACGTTTTCTTGCGAGTGCTTTCCATCCTGCACAGACTTTAGCGCTACCTTGTTTCCAACCGCAAGCACGATGCCGGAACGGCTTGCCAGTTCGAAGCCCTCTTTTTGCGCCGTAATGCGGTATTCACCAGTTGGTAGAAGCGGAACCGTGTAGTACCCCTCCATATTCGATGTGTCGGTCCGTTGAAGATCAGTATTCACATTGATCACAGTGATTCTGGTCCCCGGTACACGAGCACCGCTGGAGTCAGTAATTGTACCCACGATTTGTGCTGTTTGGCCCCAGGCGGCGGCTCCAGCAACCAGTATGAAAAGGACAGAAAGAATAATGCTTCGCGTTAGAATTCTCATCTCCATATCCCCCTTAGGTAAATAGGCTACATTCCCTTTCCAGACCCTTGACCGCGACTTGTTTCCACCTTCCTCCTCTGGCACGCTCTGAACAATTCGCAGTGCGGCAGAGGCGAAACGCAGCACGAATAGACGTGATCTTTCCCAATTGCATGAAGTTGCTTGTAACACTGCGAAATTGCTTTGTCAAGAGAAATATTAAACGATGCTATTTAGAAAATATATCCATCATAGCGCGATATTCCGATGCTGCAAACTGGCGTAATTGCTTGATAACATATTTGTTTAGTTTAAGATATAAAGATGTTGCGGACCGAAAACACACCGGTAAATTCAATTGAGGGCTTGATCCGCCTATAGAGTCGATTAATTTTTCTTCGCGATCTGCGATCTATATGGTATTAAGTAGCTCGTTTTAGTACACTGTTGAGGTTGCAGAGGAGATTATGCGATGCACACCATTCGTGACGTGGCACGATTGGCCGGAGTATCGGTGGCCACAGCTTCGAAGGTCCTCAATAAGAAAGGCTCGGTTCGCCCCAAGCTTGTACAGCGTGTCCTAAGCGCTACGGAGGACTTGGATTATCACCCTGACCATGTGGCACGCAGCCTCAAGACTCGCCAGACTCGAACTATTGGAATCGTCATTCCCGACGTCACCAACCCGTTTTTCACCGATGTCATTCGGGGAGTTGAAAGTGAGGCTCGGGTTCAAGGTTATTCCTTAATCTTTTGTGACTCTAATGAAGATCCCTCCCTGGAGCAGACCAATCTCGAAATGCTTTTTTCCCGCCGCGTGGATGGGGTATTGCTCGCTCCCACCGACGCAAATGCCGCCCAGGATTACCTCAGCCGTCGGCGCTTTCCTCTCGTTTTCTTTGACCGGGTTTCACCCAGCTTCTCTGGATTCGCCGTGGTGACGGACAACCTCGGGGCGGCTTATGACGCCACCCGCCATCTGATTGGTTTGGGCCACGAACGCATCGCCATCATTACGGGCCAACTCAACCTGTCGAATGGGCTGGACCGCTTGGAAGGGTTTCGGAAGGCCTTACAGGAGGCAGGTCTTCCTCTCCGCGATGAGTATTTGCAGCGGGGTAATTTCCAGTTGGAGAGCGGGCATAGTTGTGGGCTGAAGCTGTTACAGCTTGCCGTCCCTCCCACAGCCATTTTCTGCTGCAATAACCAGATGACCCTCGGTCTGATGCGGGCCTTGGGCGAACTCGGGGTTGCTTGTCCGGGTCGGGTCAGTGTCCTGGGGTTCGACGATTTTGATTGGGCAGCAAATTTCAGCCCCCGGCTGACCACCGTCGCACAGCCCACCCTAGAGATGGGCAAGCAAGCGGTGCAAATGTTATTGCGCAACATCAAATCTTTTAAGGAACGGGTTAACAGCGACGAAGAGAAGGTCGTGGTGCTCAAGGCCGAGCTGCGAGTGCGTGACTCGACAGCCGCACCTTACTCCGGCTAAGCGTGAGTCCAACCTTGGCCCCTGCAATGTTCAGGGACTGACGGGGTGGCAATCTTGGGAGCGAACGGATGGACTGAAAGAGGTCTGCCGCATATGGCGGAAGACACGGTGCTCCCCCAGGACGGCGGAGAAGGCTGGTCGCGTTCAGGTTGAGGAGACTGGAGCATATACGTTTCGATCAAGAACCTGAGGTCTGTGGTGGCAGCAATCATCCCAACAAGTGGGGGCGAGTCTTGGCAAAGACCAGTGGTATGAAGATGAACGAACCGTGCAATAGGTTGCGAGGCAGGTTGCCGAAGATCGGGATTCGGCCGGCCATCGACGGGCGGCGCAAGGGCATCCGGGAATCGCTGGAAAACCAAACCATGGAAATGGCGAAGTCCGCGGCAAAGCTTTTCACCGAGAACTTGCGGCACCCCAATGGACTCCCAGTGGAATGCGTGATTGCCGACACCTGCATCGGCGGTGTGGCAGAGGCCGCAGAGGCCGCTGACAAGTTTGCGCGCGAAGGTGTGGGCGTTTCTCTGACGGTCTCGCCTTGCTGGTGCTACGGCTCCGAGACCATGGATATGGATCCGCTGACTCCCAAAGCGGTTTGGGGTTTCAACGGCACGGAACGGCCGGGCGCGGTTTACCTGGCCGCGGTTTTGGCGGGACACAATCAAAAGGGGCTTCCCGCCTTCAGCATCTATGGAAAGGATGTGCAGGACACTGGTGACAAGACTAGCCCTCATGACGTTCAGGAAAGACTCCTACGGTTCGCCAAGGCAGGACTCGCCGCGGCGGAGATGAAAGGCAAGTCTTACCTCTCGCTGGGCGGCGTTTCCATGGGCATCGCGGGCTCGATGGTGGATCCGGCTTTCTTCCAGGACTACCTGGGCATGCGCAATGAGTACGTCGACATGTCGGAGTTTGTCCGCCGAATCGACGAAGAAATCTATGACAAGGAAGAGTACAAGCGAGCGTTTGACTGGGTCAAAGCGAACTGCCCGGAGGGAAAGGATTACAACCCGGGCAAACTACAGACTCCCCGCTCCAAGAAGGATGCTGACTGGCACACCGTGGTGAAGATGACCTTGATCGCGCGCGACCTGATGATCGGGAATCCGCGGCTGGTGGAGCTGGGTTATGGCGAAGAGGCTTTGGGACGCAACGCGCTGGTGGGCGGATTCCAGGGACAGCGGCAGTGGACCGACCACTTCCCCAACGGCGACTTCATGGAGGCGATGCTGAATTCCTCCTTTGACTGGAACGGCATCCGCGAGCCGTTTGTTTTCGCCACCGAGAATGATTGCCTGAACGGCGCCACGATGCTGTTCGGCCACCTGCTGACCGACACGGCGCAAATCTTCGCTGACGTCAGGACGTATTGGAGTCCGGAAGCGGTCAAGCGGGTCAGCGGGAAAAGCCTAACGGGCAAGGCCGCCAGCGGAATCATCCATCTGATTAACTCGGGCGCAGCCACGCTCGACGCCACGGGCGAGCAGAAGAGGAATGGCGAGCGGGTCATGAAACCCTTCTGGGAGATTACAGCGGAAGAAGTTGGCCGCTGTCTGGGTGCCACGAAGTGGTGCCCTGCGAGCCTGGGCTACATGCGGGGCGGTGGGTTCTCTTCCTGCTTTGCGACCAAGGGGGAGATGCCCGTGACCATGTCGCGCCTCAACTTGGTTGCAGGCCTTGGACCGGTCCTCCAGATCGCCGAGGGCTACACGGTGGAGTTGCCCGAGAAAATCCACGACCCACTCAACCTTCGCACGGATCCCGGTTGGCCCACCACGTGGTTCGCTCCTATCCTTACCGGCCAAGGCGCCTTCAAGGATGTCTATTCAGTGATGAACAACTGGGGGGCGAATCATGGCGCGATCAGCTACGGACATGTGGGCGACGAGCTGATCACGCTCGCCTCCATGCTGCGAATACCCGTCTGCATGCACAACGTGGCACCGGAGCGCCTCTTCCGGCCCAGCGCCTGGAGCGCCTTCGGCACCCAAGACCTGGAGAGCGCCGATTACCGGGCCTGCGCTGCAATTGGACCGCTTTACGGTAAGAAGTAACACCGGAACGTAAATCGATTCGGGAAGAAGACCAGCCGCAGAACGGCAATCCACGATTGCGGGGAGAGGAAGTTGAGATCGCAAGTTCGGGCGATGATGGCAGGGCGGAGCCGCCCGCGCGACAACCCGAGCTGCCGTCACCCTAATCTTTACCTAGCCACGTTTGAGAGCAACTGCGTTAGGTTCTCTCCGGACAACGGGCTAAACAGGCTGGATATGCTTATGAACATCTCCGAGCGAGGCATTGTCAGGAAAGAGCACGGTTTTGAGGGATGAGCCCAGACTCTTGTCACCGGGCAACACTCTGCCGTTGGTTCTGGTGGCGGCGATGTCCCTATTCTGGGGCATCCCCAGCAACATAAATGACCTCTTCATCAAACAGTTCATGAACTCGTTCGAGATCAACCGGTTCAGAGCCGACCTGATCCAGTCTGCGTTCTATATGGGGTATTTCCTTCTCGCCACGCCCGCCACGCTGGTCATGCGCAAGCATAGTTACAAGACCGGGAGGTCATCGGGTTGTTGTATAGCATGGGGACTGCCTTCCTGGCTGATGCCGATGCTGACGTTGCGATCTCTGCAAATGAGCTAAGCTAGTGGCAACGCCGGAGCTTTGTCCTCAAAGTCTGCGGTTCTTCGCAAAGGAACAACCTAAGGCCGCAAAGTGCGGAACAGGTAAGCACAAACGGCGCATGTTTAAACACAAAGGAGGAACTATCAATGAGCACATCTCGCTGGTTGCTAGGTATGCTCGGTATCTGTGTGCTTGTGGCTCAAAATCTTGCCGCACAAACGTCCTCGTACAACGGCCTCAACCTGAGTATGGGGAACTTGTCGAGCCTGTCTCACGCCAAGTCGCGGTCGATCACTCCCGAGAACCTCACGGGTGAAAAGGGCAAAGGCGGCATGGCAACGGAGGGGACCGGTGCTAAAGCAGCGCGCGACTTGGGACAGGGCTGGAAGGTCTTGCCGTCATCATAGCATTGAGCCATCGGGCCATGGTTTCCCTGAGTTACTGAATCAATGAGGAACTGAACGGGGGTAGAAGCCCATGCTGATGCCCAGAAATGAAACTACTGTGGACATCCAGGAGGAAACCCGCGGGTGGCGCATACATGCCGTTCTGTGGCATGTGTGCGATTAACGGAATGCTCTCCGGCACCTCGATGGAACAGTCAAACCATGATTCGCCGGTGCAATCATTCCGAACGGCGAGGCCCGCAGGCTTTCTCACTGCTTGAGATGATGATGGTGTTAACAATGATTCTGCTAGCGGCGTCGATAGCTCAACCGATCTATCAGAACATTATGCTGCGGGCGCGCGAGGCGGCACTGCGCGACACGCTCTACACCACGCGCACGATGATTGACCGCTTCACGCTCGACCACAAGCGCCCACCCGAGTCCCTTGGTGAGATGGTCGAGAAGGGCTACCTGGGCGAAGTTCCCATCGATCCCATGACCCGCTCCAACGAAACCTGGCAGGTAGAGACCGAAGACTTTCCGTTGTCGGGCAATGAATCGGTTCTCGGCATTGTGAATGTCCACAGCGGCTCCGGTGACACCTCTCTGGAAGGCACGCCTTACAGCAGTTGGTAGTCCGGCTAGGAGCAAAGGATAGGGAAAGGAGGACTCCATGCCCAGCGTCAACAGCGAAATCATAGCCGAGATTACGGACTGAGCTGCCCGAGATCTTGTACCATCTGAAGTGAGACAGTCTACATCACAGCTTGAGGCTGTGAAATTTGATTTGCTGCAACCAGAGGGCTGTAGGCCGCCGGTACCGGCGGCCTATAACCCAGTGCCGAGTGGGGCCTCCGCGTATTGTACTCCACCCGCCACTGCTCGATCACGATCTGCGCCTCCTTCAGAGAATAGAAGATTTCTCCATTCAAGCACTCGTCCCGCAGCTTCCCATTGAAGCTCTCACAGTAGCCGTTCTCCCAAGGACTCCCTGGCTCAATGTACAGCGTTCCGGTGCCTAGCTTGGCCAGCCAATGCCGTAGTTCCCTGGCCACAAACTCTGGCCCATTGTCCGACCGCAGGTATTCCGGGATTCCCCTCACCAGCATCACCTCCGCCAGCGTCTCGATCACTTCCTGGCTGCCCAGCCGGCGGGCCACCCGGATCGCCAGGCACTCCCGCGTGTATTCGTCGATCAGTGTCAGCAACCGCAGGGTCCTGCCGTCGTGGGTTATGGCGCTTACGAAGTCGTAGCTCCAAACATGGTTCGCTCGCTCCGGCCTGAGCCGCACGCAGGAGCCGTCATTCAACCACAAACGCCCTCGCGGTCTCTGTTTTTGCGGCACTTTCAGTCCTTCCCGTCGCCAGATCCGCTCGACCCGGTCCTTGCCGACCTGCCATCCCGCCCTTTGCAGCAGCACGGTGATCCGCCGATAGCCATACCGCCCGTACTGGCTGGCCAGCGTGATAATGGCCCGTGTCAAGGCATCCTCATCGCTGCGCAGAATCGGGGCATACTGTTGTGTGCCTCGCCCTTGCCCCAGCAGCCGGCAGGCATGCCGTTCGGAGAGTCCGTACTCTTCGCGCGCATGCTCCACCGCACAACGCCGCCGCTCGGGGCTTAGAAGTTTCCCTGCGCCACCTCGCGCAGAACCTGCTTTTCCAAGGAAAGTTCAGCCACTAACCGCTTCAACCGGCTATTCTCTTTCTCCAGCTCCTTCAGCCGCTTCGCCTGGTCGAGCTTCAACCCCCCAAACTCCTTTCGCCAGCGATAGTACGTCTGGGCCGTGATTTCCGCATCTCGGCAGGCTTGCGGCGTGGTCTTGCCGTTCGCAATCTCCACTTCCACCTGCCGGAGCAGATTGACAATCTGCTCCGGCTTAAACCTCTTCGTTGACATGACCGGTCCTCCTCTGCAGTTGAATTCTCTCTCATTTCAACTGGTACAAAAATCCCCGGTCACGTCAATGCGGCCGGACATCAATCAACCCTCGCCCGGGCCTGGGGACCCTCAGACGCGCCGTCCAAACAACAATTTCGGTAGGATCTATTACAGCGCGCCTGATGCGAGTTCTAATTACCACTCTTTCCAGATGCGGGTGGAAAAGCGATTTTCGGCGGGGTTTTCGATCCTCTCGGCGTACACGTTTTCGAAAGCCATCGACAACGACGACCTGGCTTGGCAGATCCCGCAGAACTCGTACGACCTCCGTGCCGAACGATCGCTGTCGAACTTCCATATCCGCCATCGCTTTGTCAGTTCTTACCTCTATGAACTCCCCTTGGGCCCCGGGAAAAAATATGCTGCCGCGGCCCCGAACGGAGTCGCAAAACTGGTCGAGGGGTGGAAGGTCGCTGGTATTACGGTGTTCAGTTCGGGTCCGCCGTCGACACCCGTACTGCCGTTTGACAGTCCAAACGTCGGCTACGAGTGGAGCGTCGCTCGACCGGATCGGATCGGAAGCGGAAAGCTGGCCAATCGCTCTTGGCAGGCGTACTGGGACAAGAATGCCTTCGTCACGCCCGCACCGTACACCTTTGGCAATGCGGGGCGCAATATCCTTATCTGGCCGGGTATTAACAACTGGGACATCGGACTGCTGAAGGACGCTAGGATCAAAGAAGGCCAGAATCTGGAATTCCGGGCTAAATTCTTCAACGCGTTCAACCATCCGGTCTCAGGCGATCAGATTCAGAGCGCCCTGGGAAGCGATGCCCTGAGCTTGCTTGCACAGAGGGCGGGAGTCGCACCCAGCATGGCTAGTTCATTACTGGCTCAGCTACTGCCTGCGATCGTGGACCATCTGACCCCAGAGGGCAAAATTCCCGAAAGCGGCAACCTCCGCGAACAAGGTTTGAATATTCTTGAGGGACTTAAGAATGAATAACCAAAACCGGGCGGCCTGCGCCCGTTTTCTCCCAAATCGTATTGGACGACGTGTCCTTCGTTTTCAACAACTTGGTTTACTATTCTGGAGGGAGGTCACCAGGCTTTCATTAAACCTGGTCCCCGGGGATTTTGCAGTCACTTCGTCCGCATGTCGCTTGGTTGAGGGAGGCTGCGGAGTATCTCCAGGGCACTTCTTGCATCCGCGTCGTTGGGATTGATCTCGAGCGCCAAGTCGAGCTCGCGTTCGGCTTCTTGGATGTCGCCCTTACGAGCATAGATCAGCCCCAGGTTTCGATGAAGGACCGGGAGTTGCTTGCACTGCCCGCAAGCTGTTATGGATTCTTGAAGTTGTTCCACGGCCAGTGGCCAGTTGCGAGCTTGGGCTGCCTCCAGGGCAAAATTGTTAAGCGTCTGCACTTTGTCGGACAACTGCCGCGTCCTTTGCAGTTCCTGGAAGCGGTCCATGTATTCCTTCGCTTCCGGATCATTCACCTTGGTTAGAAGACGAGCCAGGTTGTATAAGGAGGACGAATTCTGCGGGTCGAGATTGACGGCGCTCTTCCAGTGCGCCATTGCCGCCTGGGTATCACCTTTCCGGAGCAGAGCCTGGGCCAGCATGGAATGGGCCTCAGCGTTCTTGGGGGCGATCGTGACGAGTGTTTGCAGTACCTGCTCGGCACGCGGGGTCGCGCCCAGAACCACGGCGAGGAGATAGAGGGCAGCAGGGTAATCCGGTTGCAACTGGCAGGCCTTGTCGATGAAAGGAAGGGCCTCCGATCGTCGATCCAGGTCGTAAAGCACTCGACCTTTGTTGTAATAAGCCGCAGCGTCATTTGGGCCAAGGCGTGTAGCTTCAGAGAGCTCCCGCAACGCTCCGAGCAGGTCATACTGGTCTGCCAGAGCAATCCCCAGATTCAGGTGGGCATCCGAAGAATTCGGATTCAGGGATGTCACCTTCTGAAAAGCGCGGACACTCTCTTGGTGATGGCCCGCCTTGCCTTCGATCATCCCCAGGGCAGTCCAAGCACCGATGTCATTCGGGGAGATTTTCAATGCCTCTTGGATCTGTTGCTCTGCCGCAGGTAGATTCCCCTGCCGCGCCATTACCAGACCCAGATTAACAAAAGCTCTTGCGTAATTTGGATCGTTCTGCGTTGACTGGCGGAATAGATCCGCTGCCTCGGCATTCTTACCTTGCTGACTGTACACGACGCCAAGATTGTTCTGGGCCTCTGCGAACTTTGGGCTAATCTCCAGCGCTGCGTGAAACTCCGCCTCGGCTTCGCGACTTCTCCCTTCTGACAGATACTCGAGGCCAAGGTCGTTATGGGCAGTGGCCATGTTGGGGTCAATCTTAAGGGCGTTAGTCAGCGCCTCCCTCTGACCTTTTCTATCCCCGAGTCTGGCGCGAGCCAAAGAGAGATTATAGTGCCACTGGGCGTTGCGGGGGTCGAGCTGGACCGCCTTTCGATAAGCCTCTGCGGCCTCCTGAGCCTTCCCCGCTTGCAAGAACTGGTTGCCGTCGCTATTGAGGATCCCGGCCGTTATTGCGGCATTCTCCCGGTTCTTCAACTCTTGGAAAACTTGCATTTCCCGTTTGGAGCGCGCCAGATCACCCTTCTTCCGCAATTGCAGAGCAAGTTGGTAATGCGTATCAGGAAAATCTGGGTTGAGTCTTTCCGACACCTGCAATTGTTCGAGAGCCTCATTTGTTCTGCCGCACTTCGCCAAGGCAGATCCGAGGTCGTAGCGTATCTCGGAATCGTCGGGCTTCAGTTGTTTCGCATGTTGGAGAGCTTCCACCGCCTTGTCGGTCTTGGACAGGCCTGTGTAGGCCATGCCCAGCAGATGAAAGCCCTCGGCGTCACGAGGCCGATGGTTCGTGTAGTCGCGAAGATACGAGAGGGCCTCGGAGAATTCCCCAAGCTGTACCAGCACCTTGGCCAGGGAATAGCGCGCCTCGTCATAATGAGGATCAATCCGCAAGGCGCTTTGGAAATTGGCAATTGCCTTCCCATAGCCGAGGGAAGGCCCCTTCTTGGCATAAACCGTGGCCAGATTGAAGTATGCATCCGCAGCGCCGGGATGGGATTTGATTAGTTGCTCCAGCGTGTCAATCGCACGGTCGGTGTCACCATTCTCTGCCTGGGCCACCGCGAGGGTCGAGCGGAGTCGCTCCTCCATATCCGGGGGTGGTGTAGACTTCAGGGCATCCTGCAAATAGACCATCGCGGCCACGTAACGCTTTTGAGCAATCAGAATCTGTGCGAGGTCGAGCGCGGCAGACACGAGTCCAGGTTCCCTGTTGAGCGCCGCCTTGAATTCGTCGGCCGCGGCTTCAAGCTTCCCTTGCTTTTGCAGGAGAGTTCCGAGGGTATTGTGAGCGGCCGCTGAATCGGGTTCTTGCTGAATCAGAACGTGAAGATGATCGACTGCCGCTTTCTCCTCGCCCTTCCTGACTAACGCCAAAGCAAGGTTATAGCGGGCTCGCGAGCTTCGACCATCAAGGCGCAGCGCTTGCTCAAACGCTGGAACCGCGCAATCCAGCTTATTGTCTTCGGCAAAAAGAACCCCCAGCGTGTTATAGGCTTCAGCCGTGGGATGATTGCTGATCGCCGTCAATACGTCGCCGATGCGGGGGTTTGATTTCACCAGGCTCTGGCAGGTAGCGGACAGGACCTGGGGCGGTCGTGCAGAGGCCTTTTGCGCCTGCACCGATGAAGCCTCTGCCGCCCCCGTGCGGATAATCACTGCCAGCGCGATGACGACCGAAATCACAGCATCGCAAGCGCGAGCGACGTAATGCTCATGAATCGGCAGCATCGCAGTAACCCGCGCCTCCCTCCTCCATGGATCAAAAAGGGCCCTAGCCAACTTCACCCGGAATTTCCGATTTGCGCTTATCCTTCGCCTGAAAGCATATGCCGCTCCCCTTCTTGTGTCCAGTTCAGATCGCCATGGCTCCTTTCGGGTGGCATCGCGGCTCGTTTCGGCCCTTCCGCCGACTTCCGGGGTTTGTTTCCCGCCTCCAGCCTGCCTCGCCGCTGACACTTATCCGCCCTGACCACTTCTGAACAGCTAAATTTCCCCTTCTCCTGGTTCCCTAGCCATCCGGCAGGGGCAGCGCCGCAATCATCCTCAACATGCTCGCGAACAGCCTCCGACTCAGGTGCCCCTCGGCCAGCAAAAGCCAATAGTAGCGCGCATGTTTCACCAGCCGTCCGCCGGTCTTCACCAACCGCTGCTGGAGACTCGTCAACGACCAGTTGTTGATCCTCTGCGGCAGCAGGAGTCGCCGCCACAGGTTCCCCAGGTTGTAGGCGATCACGCTCAGCCACAACCGCACTTCATTCGCCCGGAACCGGTGGCAGCTCAGCCGCGTCATCTTCACCGCCTGCTTGCCTTCCTTGATCCATTGCTCCGCCGTCCCGCGCTTGTTATAGAACCGCACTACCGCCCGGCTGTCTGTCTCCAGGTTGGTCACGATAAAGCCCACCCGAGGAAACAACTCTCCGAAGTGGAACTCCACCTTGGCCACCACCCGCCGCGCCGTCTTCCAACTGGCCGCTTGGTACACGAAGCTTTTGTACCGCACTACGGGCTTATGACTCGGTCTTCCGACAGGCCGCGTCAGTAGCTCGGCAATATCCCGCTCCAGGCTCTCGTTGGCCGGGATGCGGATGGCGTACTTCATGCTCCGCTCTTCCAGGGCCTCGTAGACCTCCGGCTTGGCAAAGGCTGCATCGGCCCGGACTACCGCTTCCTTGCCTGGCTCCTGCCGCCGCTCGATCTCCGGCAACAGAATCTCTTCCCAACCATCGGCGCTGTGGACGTTCCCAGGCCGCAGCTTCCCCGCCAGACAGTCGCCCTCGCGGTTGAATAGCAGCAGTGGGTGATAGCAGGTGGACTCGAAGTGGCCGTTGTAGGCGCTCTGCTCCTGCTGGCCGTACACCGGAATCTCGGTGCTGTCGATGTCCAGCACTACGCGCTCTAGAGATTCGATCGCTTCCGCCTTGGCGATCAGCTCCCGGTTGATCGCTGCCAAGCCTTCGAGGTTTTCCACTTGCGTCAACAGTTCCGTCTCGAAGGATTGCAAACGGGAAGTCAAGGCTGCCCCACGCTCCCAGATCTTCTCCGAGCCGATCAGCCGGAAGGTCGGATCTTGCGAGACGCGCTCGGCGTCGTTCATGTCTTCATATCCCGCCAACCGGCTGTAAACCGATTGCCGGATCAGGTCGGCCAGAGCGAACTTTGTGTTTTTGCTCCGAGAGTCAGTCAAATGCTGCGCGATGAGTATGCTGAATCCCAAACGCTCGTCCAACTCCCGCACCAGGATCAGGCCACCATCGGAGGTGACGCGTGATCCCTGGAAATCGACCTTCAACGAACGGTTGAACGATAGCTGAAATGGCTGGTTCTGGCTCTCACCCACTGGGTTTCTACCTCCAAACCGTCTTCATCGCGTTCACACCTACATAAACATTGATGAAAACGACAGTCCAAAGGTTCTTAGGTAAAGTTTAAAATGGAAATGTGGGCTTAGACCGCCTCCGGCGGCTTCTGGCTGCTGGTCGTACTCAGTCGGAAGTGGCAGAGGTACTGAGAGTGGCAACGAGGACTCCAGCTCGCTACGTGGCAAACGGAATCTAAGACGAGAGCTCAGATGACTGGACGCGCTGACCACTGGCGAACCAACACTAGGACCCTTCGCGGATCAGGCGCTAGGAGCATGCACGATAGCTGCGATTCTTCATGGGCCTCATGGCCAGTAGGCAACGCCAAGGGAAAATATTAGACGCGATTACTCAGTGGGTCCGGGTGGAGGGGGATACGATTACTTTATGTTGTTCGCTCTACGACCTCCGTGAACCCTATCCCATCTCTATCGACCAGTCTGGCAGTCATTGGGAACACCCCGCGAGCGCAATAAGCGATTTCAGTTTCCCGAAGCGTCCCTTCCGCGTTGGGATCGATCTCCATCCTGCCCTGGACCTGCCCCTGTGCATCCCGCACTTCAACTTCAGATGGCGAATTAAGTCCTTTTGTCGACGCCCCCATGAGCATGCGTACGACTGTGGCGTAAACTTCTCCGAGAAGTTGGTAAAGCCCTACGCTATCCGTTCAAATCATCCGAGGACTCTGACGAGGAATCCTTCCAACTGCGGGAAAGAATGGTCACGGCCTAGCACGCCTCGTAACTCCATTCCAGGAAACTGACCCGGCACGGTTTCTCCCTTTCCATCCCAAAAGTTTGTGCTACACTTGGCGAAATAGAAAAGGCCCGCTGCCAGGCGGGCCTTCAAGAACTCTTGGGTGCACTTCAAAGATAGCATGGGAGTGTGCCCGATGCAAAGAAAAAGCGAAAGTCAAGCCTCGCAAGCCGCATTTTCGCGACCTACAACCGGTCATCTCACACCCCGCGCGTGGGGCCGAATGGCATGATTCAGACGGACCCAATCTTTCTGGGTGTGGTTCCGCGCGGCGCCCGCAGTTACGTCGCACGCGAGTTCGTGCGCCTTGGCAAGCCGCTCTTCAACGCCTGCGCCGGCCGCTTCAGCATCGTCGAAGCCGCCGTCAAGTCAGGCTTCCCCGCCGCCAAGGTCCAGACTTCCGACATTGGCCTGTTCTCATCCCTCATCGGTTACCTCGCGGACGATTCGAAGCACCTTGACGATCTGGGAATCCGAATCCTCGACCCTGACCTGGAGCCCCGTGACCTGCGGGACGAACTCGATTTCGCGGCCCACATCATGCTGATCCTGAGGCTGAACCAACTGAGTCAGACGAACCTGCGCGGCCTCTATCTGCGCGAGGAATTGCGGGCGTCTTGGTCCCGCTACCGAGAGGCCGTGCGCGAAGAGCTCGCCGGGCTCATTGCGACCATCCAGGGAATCCACTACGAGATGGCCGACATCTGGGACATCGTTGAGCGCGTACGCACCGAGGACGCTTCGTTCTTTGCCAGTGTGCCGCACTACGCCCGAGGCTACGAGAAGATGTTCTCCACGCCTAACCTGACGTGGAAGGAACTTTCTGTCCAGCAGTTCGACCCGAAGTGCTTTCCTGGGCTCCTGCAACGGCTCGGTGAAGCACAATGTGCCGCCCTGCTGTGCCGGCGTGGCGAGTGGGAAGAGGAAGTCCCCCCGCCCTGGAAGCGCGTCTTTGGCAGACCCGAGAGCCGGGAAAAGGCGCTGTGGATCATCGCCAACCGGTCGATGCAAGCATATGCAGAGAACAAGACCGGCTTCGGAGACATCAGAAAGCTGCCAATTTACGACGACCACGGGATTACTGCGTCCTCGAAGTTCCACGTCATCATGGTCGGGCTCCCAACGGCGCTCTACTACCGGGACCTGTTCGTTCACCGGCTGGGGGCGACCACATCGACCGGGCCTTTAACTGCCGTCTAAAATCATCTGAATACCTGTAAATCGCAGGACATTAGTCGTCAAACAAATCAGTCTGGCCGCTCGCAGCTTCGGGATATCATCCTCCGTCATGTGGCCGACGTCGCCGTACTCGAAGGCGCCGCCACTTGCCCATTCCACCACTTCACCGATGGCTTGCTTCTTGGTCGTGACAACACGCCGTGCCGCGGTCAGAAACTCATTGCGAAGTTGATTGAACCCCGAACTTGCAGCCGACCCGTTGCCATTGTTGGGCGCAGGCGAAGAGGGGGTCCCCCAAGCGTATGGCTTGGCAAACGCGTCCCCGCCAGAAACCCTGGTACCGTTTCCTACACGAGCTGGCCTGAGCAGGCATACCTCCCGCGTGTGCTCAGCCTGTGGCATCGGTGCGTGACGAGTCTCTCGGGCAGG
Organism: uncultured Acidobacteriota bacterium; assembly: GCA_963722555.1. Lineage (GTDB taxonomy): Bacteria > Acidobacteriota > Terriglobia > UBA7540 > UBA7540 > Bog-366. The sequence continues at coordinate 254,880 of CAVRNQ010000007.1, read as the reverse complement.
GCACCAGTTGTTCCTCAACGGCTCATTCAGTTTCGTAGCTCCCGCAGCCTCGCCTTTAAGCCCCCAGGGTACCGCCGCTTCAGCTCAAGCAGCACTGGCCGCAGCAGGGCGTAGTCGGGCGCGCAGGCGTAAATAGCTGCTTCCACAACTCTGCCAACGAAGGACGGCACATTTACACGATTGGAGGCCCAGCGAAGCCAGTCGCGGAGCTCGGGGTCGGCTAACGCAGCCGGGCCGGGCTCCGGCTCGGGATGCTGGCGCTTCAGCTCAAGCAGCACTGGTCGCAGCAGGACGTAATCGGGTGAGCAAGCCATGCGAGCCGCTGTTGCAACCGTGCGGACAAACATCGGGACTTTGCCCCCCTCTTCTGCCCAGTGAAGCCACTGGCTGAGTTCGGGGTCGGTGTTAGCGGAGTCCATCAATCAGAATATACCTCGCCATCAATCTGCCTCCGGGAAGCCTGCGGCGGCGTGAACGGCAGTGACATTGCTAGGACTCCCGGCCAAGAATCCAGCCTTCAATCTCCCGGATTACTCGGTCGTCCGGCCCGCTGGGCTCACGCTGGCCGAGGCACACCAGGAGCCCGGGGGACTAACTCCGCTGCCTTGCTTCCATTTACGGTTCCAAGGGAATATGGTAGAAATGCAAAGGTTACAAGCGCTAAAGTGAGTTGGGTCAGCCAGAAAGCGATCAATTGTAGGAGTCCTGATGGGCTGTGTTTTGCTGTCGTCCCGCTCATGCGGCCTTTAATGGCAAATAAATCAGTGGTCGTTCAGCAATGAAGTAACCCGCAGCCGTGCGGATTTTTCAACGATCCCTCACGCGAATGCACCTGCACGCCCCCGCTCATCCAGCGCTACGTGTCGAAGATTTCCGGGCCGCTGCTCGACCGCATTGATATTCACATCGATATGCCCGCGGTGCGTTTCCAGGAATTGCGCCAGGACGCGGGCGGCGAAACCTCCGACGCCATTCGCGCCCGCGTCATAAAGACACGCGCGCGCCAGCTCGACCGCTACCAAGGCGAGAAGATTTACTGCAACGCGCAAATGAGCTCGCGGCAGATTCGCAAGTACTGCAACATCGCGCCGGACAGCGAGCGCTTGCTCGAGAGCGCCATGTCGCGCCTGGGCCTTTCCGCCCGCGCCCACGACCGCATCCTGAAAGTGTCGCGCACCATCGCCGACATGGACGGTGTCGAGGATATTTCCACCGCGCACATCTCCGAAGCCATCCAATATCGCTCCCTCGACCGCAGTTACTGGACCTGACCCTGAGCTGGAGCGTCTGGCAAGCACGCCGGGGTCAGGGATGTCGAGCCCGGGGCCATAGCGCACCCCCCGCTTCCCCGTCTGCCTGGCGGGTGGCTGAAGAACTCATGCCTCCCGCAGGAGCCTGCCGGCTCTCTGCCGCATCGGACTCTCCGGTTGAGGCGCAGCCTGCTCAGACCACCCCGCGCCCGGAATGATTCCAGTCGTACTCGACGTTCAATCTGTGTAGAATACGGGTTCCTCCAGCGCCGCGTCCGTGGCGGCGTGGGCAGGCGCGGACGCGAAATCTCCATATTCCTCTCACTACGGTGAGCTTCGAGGCAAACATCCTGGAACCTCCCACTTCCAGGGATTGCCGGAGCGGCGAGGGGGGAACAGCGCGGGCAGATAAGAGAGGGAGGACCTGTGGCTGAAACCGGGCAAAACTCGGGAGCGGCGACGCCGCACTTGCGGCGGGTGCTGACTCTTTGGGACCTCATTTTCTACGGCATCGTGTTGATCATGCCGATTGCCCCGGTCCCCATGTTTGGCGTTGCGCAAAAGCTTTCCAACGGCCATTTCGTGACCACCATTCTGATCGCCATGATGGCGATGCTGTTTACGGCCGTCAGCTACGGACGGATGGCGGCGCTTTATCCCACGGCGGGTTCGGCGTACACCTATGTGGGGCGCGGGCTAAATCCTCACCTGGGCTTCCTGACCGGCTGGGCGATGTTCCTCGATTACCTGATCCAGCCGCTCCTGAATGGCGTTTTTGTGACCCTCACCGTGAAGCGGTTTCTCCCCCAGGTTCCCTATTTCGTGCTGGCGGCGATCTTCGTGGGCATGATGACCTTCATGAACTTGCGGGGCATCCGCTCCACGGCGCGAGCCAACATCGTCCTCGTGGCGGTCATGTCCGTGTTCATCGTCGCGTTCATGGTGTTGGCGGTTCGGTACCTCTTCCACTGGGGAGGGTGGGGCGGGATCTTCTCCTTTGAACCTTTTTACAATCCCAAGGCTTTTGACATTCGCACCATTTGGACCGCCACCTCCTACGCGGCGCTGACCTACATCGGGTTTGACGGTGTGACCACCCTAGCCGAGGATGTGGTGAATCCCAAGCGCAATGTCATGCTGGCCGCCGTCTCGGTCTGCCTGTTCACCGGCATTGTGGGTGGACTGGAGGTCTACCTCGGCCAGCGGATTTGGCCGGATTTCTCGACCTTTCCGAACCTGGAGACGGCCTTTATGGATGTCACCCGGCGCGTGGGCGGGCCGCTGCTCTTCCAGGCGTTGGGAATCATCTTGATTCTGGCTTGCATGGGAGCAGGCATGACCGGGCAGTTGGGCGCCGCGCGCCTGCTGTTCGGCATGGGCCGGGACAATGTCCTGCCGCGCCGCGTCTTTGCTTATCTGGACCCGAAACACAATACTCCCACTCGCAACATCTGGGTGATCGGGCTCGTGGCCTACGTCGGGACGCTGCTGATCTCTTACGAGCAGGCGGGCGAGATTCTGAATTTCGGCGCCTTTCTGGCATTCATGGGAGTCAACATGGCGACCTTCTGGCAATTCAACGTCGTGTCGCCACCCGGGTATAAGCGCCGCGCGTTCGCAGACATCGTCATGCCCTTGATTGGGTTCGTGTTTTGCTTGTGGATATGGTTGGGCCTGAAGACGCCGGCGAAGATTGTGGGTGGGGTTTGGTTCCTGGCCGGACTGGTTTACTGCGCCATCAGGACGCGCGGGTTCCGGACTCGCCCCATCATGATCGACTTCAGCGAATCCTAGCCTTCTGCCATCTGCCCACTGCTTACTGCCTTCCGAAGTGCGCGGCGGGCTCAAACGCTTTGGCGAGGGCTTGCGCGTAGGCTTCCACGTCGTAGCCTCGCCAACCTTCCCACAAGGTCCAGGCGCGCACCCGGTCGTCGATGAGCGCGGAGCCGGCGTCGGTGATGATGTATTCGATGTTTTCGCCGGGCCGCAATTTCACGCCCGCCCGGTCCAGTTGCCGGGCGGCGATGGCGGTGGAACTATTCTTCTGGTAGCTGGCGGGAGCGCGGGTGAGGCGCTTGCGGATGACCAGTTCTTCGGGCGCCACGCTGCCCTCCCGGAGCCGCGCCTGGTACCTTTCGTAAACTTCCCGTGCCTCGTCCAGCTTGGCGCAATAGCTCGTGAAATCGCGAGCCTCGGCCAGAATGGCAAGCGCCTCGCGCTGCATCCTGGCGATGTACGGGGGTGTATCATGCCGGCGGCATTCGAGCCCACGCACCTTGAGTTCACCTTCTTCCGACACGCAGAAAAAGCGGTTGGGCACGGGGATCTCCGCGCACTGCTGGGAAGGCAGGAAGACGACGAAGCGGTAGACGGCTTCGAGCGCCAGGGGCAAGCCGGTGAGCTGCTCGATTTCCTGCGCCAGAAGCAGGTAGTCCGCGCGCGTGGCCGGCATGGGGTGTGGAAGAGCCGCAGACCTACAGAACAGGTCTGCGCTACCGCTGGCTCCTGACTCCTGACTCCTGACTTCTGACTTTTGCACGTAAAGCGAGTCCACCAGCGCGTGCAGCACGCGATAGCCTCGCCGCTCCGCCGCTTCTTTCGCCACCAGCAATTTCTCCCGCGCCAGGGCATTGATGGCTTCATGCGCTTCGATTTTACCGAAGCGGGCGTTCTTGTAGCCGGTGTACCCGAAGCAGCAAACCAGCAGCCACTTCAGCACGTCGCGCCGAAGCTTACAAACTTCGGGACTCGGGACTCGGGACTCGCGGTTCGGGATGGGAGAGGGGGGATTTGCCGGCGAACCCGCACCCTGCATCCCGAACCCCGAACCCCGGATCCCGAAGCCCGAGTCCTGCAGCTTAAGTCCCGAGTCCCGCATCTTCTTGTACTGTTGCCGCTTCCGGATCAGCCGCTCCACCACCCGGCTGGTGATGCCGCGATGCCGCTGGCAGACGCGGTAGCCGAGTTCCGGCAGGCGCGGCGCCTGGGGGCAGCACGGGCAGTTCATCGTTTCCGGGGAGATGTTGAAGCGCGCCATGATGCTGGGAAACTCGCTTACAAAATCCAGCTCCGCCACGTTTTCAAAGAAGCCGAGACGCGGGGAAAAAGCCAGCCCGCCGCGGTCCGCGCGCAACAACTCATCCGGGTGCTTGGGGCTTTCCGGCTCGGCCTTTTGGGCGGGGATCAGCACGCCGTCCCGCCAGGCGACTTCCATCTGCATATAGGAGATTCCCGTGCCGGGCGACGTCCGGCAGGCGTATTGGACCGGCAGTTTCGTGACCCGCACCAGTTCCCACAGGCCTCCCAGATCGCAGTGCCCGGCGGTAAAGGAATTCTGCGTATCGATGTGCAGGCGTCCGAACAAGGTCGTGGTGCTCTCCTTGAACAGGATGCGCCCATAGCTCATGTAACTGCGGGAGCGGCTCCTCTGGACGGGCAACTCATCGCGATTCAAAGACAGGCGGAAGTGGCGTCGTTGCGCTTGCCGCAGCAAACCCGGCAGCAGGACGTCATCGCCCCATTCGGTCACCAGGACGTCCGGGTCGTGGACGCGCAGCAGGCGCTCAAAAGCCTCCGCGACGGGCGCGTCGGAATCATCGAGCACCTGCCAGTCGTCCTCGATGGCCACCTCGACGGCGCCGTGCCGGCCGTGCCGGGGATTGACGTCGGAAAGCCCTTCCAGGCGCACCTGCATGGTCCGCAGGGGTGGCGGCTCGTACACGGTCCGCCACTCGTCGTCCCGGCAGGTGATGGCCCGGATCTCGCCGGCCGGGTCCGCCTCGACCTCGACTTGCGCCAGCGGAAAAATGTTCTTTTCCCAGCAGTACATCGGAGCCAGCATCAGGTCAGAGTCGTACAGAACAAGGCTGCTGTCGAAGCGCCGGACGAAGCGCGCCAGCGGCGCGAACAGCGTGGGATGATGCGCGCAAACCTGCAGGACGCCGAGCGGCTGCCGGTCCCAGATATTCTGCCGCTCCGTCAACGCGCAGCTTACGGGAGCGCGAGCCGGAAGCGCTGCAGCCAGGGGCGCAAGCCTCCCCTCCGGCCCGTGCACGTAGAAGCAAGGCCGAAAGGAGCGGTCAATCAGCCGGTGGCGCTTCTGGCCCGACTCGATCAGCCACACGATCATCCCCTGGGAGCAGGGGTAAAGGTCGAGAATCCATCCACTGAGTTGCAAGGTTGATCCCTAACGCGGCTTCAATTCTGCGCAACCGAATTTCATGGTCCAGCCCCACGGCCACGTGAATGCCGTGCATCGCGTCCACCGGAAAGTGATAAGTACAGGCCTGGATGTAGAGACGAACACGATTGAACATGGCCTCGAGATGCTCCTGCTCTTCCTGGCGAAGGGCGCGGCCAAAACGCTGCTTCCAGGATTGCAATTCCTGTTCGATCAGGTCACGAAACGTGGCAACGGTTCGTCCCATGGTTCACCTCTTTTGGGTGCTAGGGACTGGGGGCAATACGGTTCACTTAAGGGGTTTCGGCTTTTCAATTTGTTGGGTGACCTCCTCACCCGTCCCGCCCCGGCTGGAGAAAGCGCCGGCGGCGGGCCACCCTCTCCCCCAAGGGGGCGAGGGCAAGAGAATCAAATCAACACGCCCCTAGCACCCAGTCCCTAGCCCCCAGCACCTTGTCCTGCTGCGCCAACCCCAGCCGACCTGCGCCATCCACCTGAAACTTCCAGAGCTCGGTCGCGGCCGCACAGGTCTGGGTGAAAAAGGACTTGCGGCTCGCGGACGGCTGGAAAGCGGAGACGGAAGAAAACAGTGCCACCGTTAAGCTCTCCCGGGCCTGGCCGGCCCAGCCGCGAAGACGGCCCAGGGCCTGCTGGAAAGCCGCGTGGGCGTCGGCGTGGCGAATATCCTCATCGAAGTAAAGCTCCGGGAAGGCCGTTACCATCAGAACCTGGGCGGGGAATTCCGCGAGGAATTGGGGAGCCCGCCGGATGAGTTCGGTGAGCTGAAAGCAAGTGAAGGCTCGCGACAACATGATCTGCCGGTTGAACTGCCCAAAGGGAATCTTCCGCTGTTCGGCCAACCGCGCCATCAGCCGGGGATTGGCACAGTTCGCGCCATCCAGAAACAGAATCCGCTTGCCCTCCCGGACCAGGCGCGGCAGGAAGTAGTGGCTAAGCCGGGGCGCGTCGCACTCACCGTGAAAGACCACCAAGCCCTGTGGCGGAAGATGCCAGGGTTGAGTTAAGGCGGCCGTAGGCGGAATTCGCCCCTGCGTGAACATGACTCCTCCCCCCCAATACAGACGGTATCAGGATAGGCGAATAAAAAGCGAAAGTCAAGGCAATCGGGTGAACCGGTGATCAGGAGATCGGGTGAACAAAGAACAGCTTGATTGGACTGCACTTTCCGCCGAATCGTGTGGACGAACGCTCATGGCCATGTTAGAAAAGAATTCCGCTTGAGTGAGACATCTTTTCGACGGAAGCTGTCAGCCGGCTCTAGTACTAGCTGACGGCTGAAAGCTGATTGCTGATAGCTGAAAGCTGGAGTTTTTGAAACGCATCCTCATCACGAACGACGACGGGATTAGCGCCTTGGGGATCAAGGCCCTGGAGCAGGGCTTGGCGCCGCTGGGGGAAGTGAGCGTGGTCGCTCCCGACAAGGAAATGAGCGCCACCAGCCAGTCGATCAGCCTGCACACGCCGCTGCGCATTCATCGGGTGGATGAGCGGCACTACGCCGTCTCCGGCACGCCGGCGGACGCGGTGATCCTGGGCCTCTACCACATTCTGCCGCAGCGGCCGGACTTGGTGGTGAGCGGAATCAATCCCGGCGGCAACCTGGGCGAGAACGTGTTCTACTCCGGCACGGTCGCCGCCGCCATGGAAGCGGCGCTGCACGGTGTGCCGGCGTTCGCGATTTCGCTCGCCACGCGCAAGTACCTGGATTTTTCCGCTGCGGCCGCCTTCGCCGCCGAGCTGGCCGCCCAAATCCTCGCGGAGGGTTTGGCCCCGGGAGTGTGCTTGAATGTGAATGTTCCGCGCGGCGAAGTGCGCGGCGTGCGGATGACCCGCCAGAGCCAGAAGCTTTCCCAGAATGTTGTCCGCGAACAAAAGGACCCGCGCGGGCGCCCCTACTATTGGCTCGACGAGACCGTCGAGTTGGGCGACGTCGAACCGGATTCGGATTATGGCGCCATCCTCGCGCACGAAATCTCCGTGACGCCGCTGCAGGTGGACCGCACCCACTACCCCAGCCTCGACCAGCTTTCCCGCTGGCTGCCCGCCTTGCGGGGGGCGGAGAAGTAGGGGCGGGCCTCGTGCCCACTCGGGACCGGCGCGACAGAGGCCGGCCTGTGCTATCTTTAGGAAGCTGCTGAAAAACTCGTAGGCGCTGTCATTCTGAGCGAAGCGAAGAATCTCTGCATTTTTAGAATCAGGCAAATGCGGAGATCCTTCGTCGCCTGCGGCTCCTCAGGATGGCAGTTTTGGCGGTTTTTCAGCAATCTGTTAAGTTTGCCTCAAGGTCCAACTATGCCCAAGGTTCGAGTCCGTTTTGCTCCCAGCCCGACCGGTCACGTGCACGTGGGGAACGCCCGGACGGCTTTGTTCAACTGGCTGTTCGCGCGGCATCACGGGGGCGTCTTCGCACTGCGGATAGAAGACACAGACGTGGAGCGTTCGAAGGAAGAATACGAAAGGCAGTTACTCGCAGACCTGCGCTGGTTCGGCCTGGACTGGGACGAAGGCCCGGATAAGGGGGGCCCGTTCGGACCGTATCGCCAGTCGGAGCGGCGGGCGCTCTACACGGAGTGCAGCGCGAAGTTGATTGCGCAGGGAGACGCCTACTACTGCTTCTGCTCGGCGGAGCAACTGGAGGCCGAGCGGCAAGAGGAACTAAAGGCCGGCCGCCAGCCGCGCTATTCCGGCCGCTGCCGGAAACTCGACGCCGGGGAGGCCGCGCGGCGCAAAGCTGCCGGTGAGCCCGCCGCCGTACGCTTGAAAATCCTGGAGAGCAGCTTCTTCTGGAACGACCTGGTGCATGGGCCCACCACTTTTTCGAGCGAGGTGATTGGCGACCCCGTCCTGGTGCGCTCGGAGGGCTCGCCCGCTTATAACTACGCGGTGGTGATTGACGATCACTTGATGGAAATTAGCCACGTGATCCGCGGCGACGACCACATCTCGAATACGCCGCGCCAGCTTGCCCTCTACCGCGCTCTGGGCTGGGAGCCGCCCGCCTTCGCGCATCTCTCCACCATTCTTGGCTCCGACCGCACCCGGCTCTCCAAACGGCACGGGGCAACGTCCATGGAGAGTTTTCGGGAGATGGGGATTCTTCCCGAGGCGCTGCGGAATTACCTGGCGCTGCTGGGTTGGTCGCCCGCGGATGGCAAAACGGAGATTCTGAGCCCCAGCGAACTCGTGGCGCAATTCTCACTCGAGCACATTACCAAGAGCCCGGCGGTGTTCGATACCGACAAGCTTCACTGGTTGAATCGACACTACATGAAGGAGTGCCCGCCCGCGCGCCTGGTCGCGCTCGCTGTGCCCTATTTGGAAAAGGTTGGTTACCTGGCCGGTCATCCCGGTGCGGACGTTCTGGCGTGGGTGGAGAGCGTGCTCGCAGCCGTGGTCAAGAATATTAACTCTCTCTCCCAGCTTCCGGAGGCGGTGCGGGTGATTTTCGAGTTTGATGTCGAGCGCGCCAGGGCCACTCCGGAGTTTCAGGAACTGCTCGCGGACCCCGGCGCGCGCGCGGTGCTGAAGGCGTTCATCCCGAAGGTCCTGATCGAGAATCCGCTGACCTACGAGCGCTTCCGCGAGATCGCCAAGTCCGTCCAGAAAGAGACCGGGAAGAAAGGGAAAGATCTGTTTCATCCCATCCGCGTGGCCGTGACCGGAGCGGCTTCCGGGCCGGAACTGGAAAAGCTGGTTCCCATTTACGAGGCGGGCTCGAAATTGCCGCTGGCGCATCACGTGAAGAGCGTGGCCGAGCGGCTGAGGGAGTTTGCGGAAGCGGCGGGATTCTAGCAGGCTGGATATTCGGAACTTGACTATTTGAGTCAAGTTTACCGAAGCCATTGCGACGGCAAGACCCCTCACCCCCGGCGCTCGGGGCCCCCCGCCCCCCCCGACTGGTGAGAGCGCCGGCGGCGGCTGGGTGAGGGGTCACGGATCGCCAGTCTGAGGTGAAACCTCGCCAGGTGTCTCGTAACCAAGGTTCGGTGATCGAGTAGGGGCGGGGCGCCGCAGCACGTCGAGCGCCCGTTTAACGAGGAGTCAAGGCGTTGTCGCATCGAGAAAGCGGCGAGCGGCTGGAGGTAGTTTACGGCATCCATGCGGTGCGGGAAGCGGTGCGCACGCGCTCGGTGGACTACGTGATGATTACTCAGGGTTACCACAATCCGCGGCTGCAGGAGGTCGTTGACGCCTGCCGGGCGGCGGGCATTGGGCTGCGTTTTTCGCCGCGCCCGGCGGTGGAGCGGGCCGCCGGCACGGTTCAGCACCAGAACGTTGTGGCCGTGTGCACGCCCAAGGCCTATGATGACCTTAGCGAGATTCTCACCGGTGCGGAGCGGCCGCTGCTGGTGGCGCTGGATGGCGTGGAAGACCCGGCGAACCTGGGGGCGATCCTGCGCACCGTGGTGGCGGCGGGGGCGGACGGCGTGGTGATTCCCGAGCGGCGTGCGGCGGGGCTTTCACCGGCTGTGGCGCGGGCGGCGGCCGGCGCTCTGGAGCACACCAAGGTGGCGCGGGTCCCAAACCTGGTGCGGACCTTGCTGGACTTGAAAGAGCGTAACCTTTGGGTGTATGGATTGGAAGCCGAGGCGCCGAGGTCTTATACTGAGCTTGACTATTCCACAGGGTGCGTGCTGGTTTTGGGGGGCGAAGGGCGTGGTTTGCATCGCTTGGTGCGGGAGGCCTGTGACCAGTTGGCGCACATCCCGCTGCGCGGGCCCATGAGTTCCCTAAACGTGTCTGTGGCGGCGGGCGTGGTGCTCTACGAAGCCGTGCGGCAGCGCACCCGGTGAGAGGCCGCGAGGACGTTTTTCATCAACCTGCCAGGAGAAGGAAGCGGCCTGAGAAATCAGTGCTGCAACGCTCGAGGCCGGGCGGTCATCCAAGAGGAAGGCGGGTTTGGGGAGGTTGTTCATGGATTTGAAGTGGCTCCGTGCGTTTCTGCGCTTGGCTGCTTGCCTGGCGCTCGTCGGCGTGCTGGCCGAGCCGGGCTCGGTCGGGACCATCCAGGCGCAACAAGGTACGGCGAGCGGCGGCCCCGCGGCGAACGCCCCGAAGAAGGAGTCGGCCGATCCGACCCAGGCGATTACGACGCTGCGGGTGGAATCCCATTTGGTGACGACCCCGGTGACGGTATTTGACTCGGCCGGACAGTTCGTCTACGACGTTGACCAGAATGAGTTCAAGATTTACGACAACGGCGCGCTGCAGCAGATCAAGCAGTTTGGAACCGAAATCCACCCGGTGGCCCTGGTGATCGTGGTGGAAACGAATGACACGACCGCGCCCTTGCTCGACGAGGTCCGCCCGCTCGGCTCGATGTTTTCCGAGCTCCTGATGGGGCCCCAGGGCCAGGTGGCGCTGATTACCTACAGTGACCACGTGAATCTGGTGCAGGATTTCACCCGCAATGGTGACAAGCTGGATGCAGCGCTCCGCAAGCTCAGCGGGCGGGGGAGCGGGCTGCACCTGGACGATGCGCTGGTGCGGGCGCTGGGAATGCTGGATCAGATCCCGCTCCAAAAAGAGCACCAGGAGGACCGGCGGGTGGTCGTGGTGTTTTCGGATGGCTACGATATCGGCAGCGAGATGGGCAAGAATGAAATCGTCAGGCGGGCGATGAATTCCGATGTAACGATCTATGGGCTGGGCTTCAACCCGGCCAAGAACTTGTGGTCGAGGCCTCAGCAAGATCCCCGGCCAGACCTCGTGGCTATGTCGGTGGGGCACCCCTCACCCCCCAACACCGTGTCCACACCCAGCACCCAGCAGATCCAGTTCGACACGCCCGTTCCAGTTGTGCCGATTCTGCTTGCTACCGGCGAGACCGTCAAGTCCCTGGTCTTCAAGAGTTCGCTGGAATACTTCGCGGGTTATTCCGGCGGGGTCTACTATAAGAAGTGGGGCAAGAGCACCGTGCAAGAGGCGCTAACCCGTATTGCCACGGAGATCCACGGCCAGTACGAACTGGCCTACGTCCCTGATAACCTAAAGGAAACCGGGTTCCATCGGATTGTAGTGCAGGTGCGGCGGCCGGGAGCAAAGGTTCGCGCCCGCGCCGGATACTACTACCAGGGGACGTCCCAATAAAGCCCGCGCCACGTTTTCCGCCGGTGGGCGGGTAACAAACAATGGTAAATAGTGAATAGTAAGATGAGGACTAAGCTCTCTCGGGGATCGTGGAGGAGTGATTCGCTTTCCCCTTCACCATTTCCTCAAACCTTCCCACCCCCAAGCAGGAAGCGGACGGCCGCGGGCCGGCGGGCATCCTACTCAAGTTCCTCGTAGCTTCGATACACCTGAACGCTCTTTCCGGATTGCAGTTCAATTTCCGCCAGGTAGGGACGCATCTGCAGGGGTTCCACCTTCAGGACCAGCGCGTGGACCGCGCCCTGCGCAGTGTACAGGACGGCAAAGTACTGGCTGTTTCTCAGTCGCTTGACTGGGGGCTGCACCTTCCAGGCAATGTTCATCCGCAAGACCTGCTTGCTCACGTCGGGGCGATATTGCATGAGGGTAATCGCCGCAAAGGGCACGTTGACTGACCCGGCCGGGCAGGCGAAGGCGAGCCCATCCTTCAGCACTTCCAGTTTCCCGGAGCATCCTTGCGCCAGGTGCTCCGTCCCAGCCACATACTGAAATGGGGGCACATCGGTGGTTTGGCGTTTGCCATAGGCGAAGCCCGCAAGGGAGATCAGCACAAGCAGGCTGCTGGCAATGGAGATGGGTTTTCCTGGGTGGCGCTTGGTCATGGCAGAGCTCCCGAAGTGTTTGCTTCCGGGGGCGCGTGCCCCGCGCCCCTCCCTATGAGTTTACTCCCAGAAATGCCCTCAGGGGAACACGCCCGCGGATATAGAGGCTGCGGAAAAACTCGTAGGCGGTGTCATTCTGAGGAGCCGCAGGCGGTCCTGAGCACAGCGAAGGAAGAATCTCGTATGTTCATGAACATGCGCAGGGCGAGATTCTTCGCGGAGTTCACCCTGAGCGGGCAGAGCGAGATTCTTCGCTTCGCTCAGAATGACAGCGAAGGACTCAGAATGACAGCAGGGAAGCGTTTTTCCGCAGCCTGTTTAGCCGCGCCTCGCTCTGGGGTTCCCGCCGGGATATCTTTTCGTTGACGATTCTTGAAACGCAGGTATAGTTACCTCGTACCAATTTCCGGTTCGCAACGGAACCTCCGTGCCCCCCCAGCCGCACACCCCGCCTTCCAGTCTGAGTCAAAAGAACCAGCTCAAGGTCCAGGGTTTGGCGTTTGGGCAGGCCTTTCAGACGGTGTTCAAGATAAGTGCGATGTACTCGGTGGACCACCCGGCTGCGGGGAAAGCCATCCAGCAGAGCTATGATTTGCTGACCGAACTGCTCAAGTTGGGTGGGCAATTCAATTTCGGGTTTGTCAATGATCGCCTCCTGCTCAACAGCAGTCTTATATCCCAAAATGCTCTTATCCATTTGCAGGTGGCGTTTTCCAAAAGGGAAATTGGGGCGGTCTCTTTTCAGGCCGGGGTGACGCTCAAGGACTTCAAACGCGCGCTGGCTGTGCTTGCGACCCGGCCGAACGTGATTGCGGAGCGGGGAGGCACCCAGAAATTTCTGGCCGAAAACCCCATTGCAGGCATTCGCGTCATGCCCGCGGCAAAGCGGGAAAACGAGGGCGACACGATCGAGATTGGAATGGATATCGAGTCCTACCTGACGGCACAGGCCATCCTCGGCCAGGAAGCCCCCTCGGGTACGATGGCGTTGGATATGCTTCTGCAAGCCGCCGGGGTCGCCCAGCCTCAGGGGTTTGCCAGTACGCCGCGCGAAGTCCTGGAGGTGGCAAACGAAGCCACTCGCAACACCCTGGCAGACCCGGAGGGAAATCTCTCGGAATTACTGGTCGCCTTGACACGGATGCTGGGAGGCTTGCGGCTCGATTACCTGGTTTCCTCCCTGCCCCCGGGAAAACAGAGCGACATCCAGGGCCACCCGCCCGGCGTGATGGCGGCGCATTTGATGGAAGACGCCATTGCCGGGTGGACGGCCGAGCGCCTGACCACTACCGCGTCCCAGGGGGGCGTACAGGGTGTAGGACAGGAGGTGCTCCACGCCTTGTTGCGCGGGCTCAAGGCAACGCGGGTCGCCGAGCGCCTCCTGCAAAAGCTTGCGGATTTTGTGAAGCAAGCGAATTTACCCCCGGAAGTCTACGACCGCATCCGGCGGGAGGTGATGTGGTTCACCCTGCCGGAAAAGGAGAAGCAATCTCAACTCGTGCGCCTGGAGCGGTTCACGGCGCAAGACTTTGATCGTCTTCTCCACTACGTCCAAGAGGCCGTGAACGAGGGGAGATTTGACGAGGCCGCGGAGATTGCCCAACACTACTTCGCGGTTTTGGACAAGGCTCCTGCCGCGGCGCGGGCGGAAGAACTCCAGCGAGCGCCACAACTTCTCCACAGCCTCGCGGGCGTGCAGACCCTGGGATTGATGCACACTCTGGCGGAACCCCTGGTCCGAGACCTCCTGGACGAAACCCGCTTGCATTGGCCCTGCCACTTGGGGATAACGAGCTGTCTGGTTGTGGTGGCGGAAAACGCCGGCCGCTTTGAGGATTTTGAGTTCGTTTGCAAGATCGCAACGGACCTGAAGCGCTCGCTCGCGAGGCACCCGGTTCAACATGTGGACTGCTGTGGCAGCGCCCTTTCCAGGCTGCTCCCGGCCGAGGTCCTGGACCGGCTGATCGAGTTGTACCTGCAAAAGCGCAGCGACGCGGCTTGGGTGAAAACCGCGACGTCCTTGTTGGTGATGATTGGCCCCGCGGGCGCGGAAGCGGTATTCCGGCGCCTGGAAGAGGAACCTGCGGCTTCCAACCGCCTGCCGTTAATGCGATTGATTCGCAATCTTGGAACGCCCGCCCTTGAGGCCTCGCGGAAGCGGCTGGCCGATGCGCGCTGGTACGTCGTGCGCAATGCCGCCATTATTCTGGGTGATCTGGGTGACCCGGAACTTCCCGCGCAACTGCGCGGTGCATTGCGCCATCCGGACCACCGGGTGCAGCAGGCCGCCATCATCGCCATTTTGAGGAGCAATGTCGGCGGCCGGGGAGAAGTCCTGGCGGAAGCCTTGCCCAACTTGCAGGCTGGCGTGCTCGAGATGGCACTGGACGAACTGACGATTCTAAAAGACCCGGCGAGCCTTGGCCACTTGGAGGCACTCTTAGTCAAGAGGGATTTCAAGGTTGGGGCGCTGGAGAAAGCTGTCATCGCCCTCGCCGCCATCCCTTCGGATCGCGCGGCCGAGGCTCTCTACCAGATTCTGGCTGATTCCGGACATGCCCTCTTGGTCCGCAGGACCGCCTTGGGTGGTTTGTACAATCACCCTTCCGCCGCTGCCGCGCAGTTGGTAGCAAAACTCACCAACCTTCCCGCGGGCAATCCTCTGTGGGCCGAATTGAAGAAGCTCACGGAGGGCCCCGCCGGCTGATCATCGGCTGGGCGGAAGAGGGAAGGCGTCTGGGCATCCTGCCGAGCGGGACCGCAGCCGGGCGCTTCTGCGTGGGACCGAAGGGAGGCGGTTTGCCTTCACTTCTCACCACCGAGAACGACGCGAGCACGTGGCAGGTCGGCAGCCCTTGGGAAGAAGGAGAAGAGGAAATGCACGTCTTTGACCAGATTCGCCTGCAGGACCTGGATCGCCGGGATTGGCAGTTATGGGTTCTGGCTCTGGCGATGATTCTCATCCTGGCAGGAGGAATGGCCCTGCTGATGTACTCCCTGGTGCCTCCCGACGCCCTTTCTCTGAGCGAGCGCACCATGCTGAGGGGCGTTTTCGGCTTCTGCATCCTCGCCGTGCTTTTCGTCGGGTATTTGGTTGACCGCCAGATGGTCATCAGCCGACTCCGCAAGGAACTGGATGCGGAGCGAACTCGCAACTTGGCGCTGCGCAATCAGGGCAGCAGTGAACTGCTTCAAACCTTGTTCGGAGCTAGTCAGTTCTGTGACCGCCTGGCGCTGGAACTGCAGCGCGCCACGCACCGCGGCCACCCTCTTTCCGCGCTCAGCGTTTCCCTGGAAGCCCCCAACCTCTCGCAGAGCCAGGACGTCTATGCGGCCTTTGGTGAAGCCGTGAAAGCCATGTTATGCAAGCTTCGAGCGGAAGACTCCATCTACCAGTTTACCCCCGGCGTATTTGGGGTGCTTCTCCCCCGGACAGTGGCGGCCGACGCCCATCGAGTTGCGGTGCGCGTGGCCGACGGCCTTTCCGACGCGATGGGCTCGAGCCAGCGCTACTCCTTTGACATCCGGGTCACCAGTTATCCTGAGCACGCCAAGACGGCACGCGAAATGGAAGAGCTGATGAACTTGCCCCATGCCGCCTGACCTGTTCATAGTTCAGAATCCCCGGTGTGACCCACCCTGAAGAACCGCTGCCCTGCGCGGACCGTTCTTTCAGACGTTCACGCCGCATGGTGGCCGTCATAGCGCATGAAAATGCTCCCCGTGATTCCCCTCCCACCGCGGCGGGAGGGGCGTATTGCAGTTCTCAGGGTAACCCTGCCCCCACGCCCGCATTGGATTGCTTTCCCACCCTCTACTTGGGGCCCTCTCCTTTCGCCGCAAAAGTAATCGACCAGTCCACCGCCTGAATTTGGCCGGGAAACGTCAACTGGAGTGAGCGCCCCTCAGGAGATTTGCGCACCACCAGCTCGCGGTTGCCATTCGCCGCAGCCCGCACCGAGGAGACGTCGAATCCCTCGGGCACGTAGAAGAAGAGAGAGTAATCATCTCCCGCCACCGTCTGGGACGACCCGTGCAGCAGTTTCTTCGTCGGCTCCCATGCAACCGCGGTGATCGAATACGCTCCCGTGATGTGGCGTGACGTCCCCACGAGCTGGGGATGATCGAACAGGGGATGGACCGCCAACACCTTCGTATCGTGCGGTCCGACCTCCACCTTCATCCGGTTTGAGAAGGCGCCGAGCACTTTCTGCCCCCAGAAATCGAACACCACGTAACGCGCCCCGGGTGCGAGCCCCAGTTTCTCCGTAAAGGCGACTTCTCGTTTCTCCGTCTCGCTTCGCCAGTTGGTAAGGCCAACGACGTCAAAGACGCCTGCCGGCGCATTCACTTTCAGATCCAGGGTGTCCGCGTAGTTGTGAATGTAAGTATCGGGAGTGACGGACTTGAAGATATTCCAGCGCATGTCGGTCCCGCGGCTGAAGAGGTCCAGGGGCAGGATGGGCTCAGTCGGGAGCGTCTGTTGCAGCAGGCGGGTGCGCTCCTCGGGAAGTTCCGGGAGCACGCTCGCCAGCGGATAGGCCACGCCGGTGAGCGCCACCCAGGAAACCAGGGTCCGAGCTTCGGCCGTGGTGGTCCCAAATCCGCGCAGGGGATCTTCGCGCGAGGCCGCCACCTCCACGACGCTCGCCGGCCGCTTCCGGCGGGCTTCTTCCACCGTCATGGGCGGCCCGACTTCCATCCCCTCCCCGGGCATGACGTAAACCAGCAGGTGATTGAGAAAAGCGTTGGCGTTGATGGAGCTGAAGAGTGCGTACATGCCCTGCCAACTGTTGTAAACATCGTCGCCGTTGAAATAGGAATTGAAAACACCGATGCCGTTAAGCGGCGTGCCCGCCGGGCAACCCTCAATGAACCGCCCGGGACCCAGGGTCTCCCGAATCAGTTTCAACCGCTCGCGGTAAGCGACGAGCGGATCGACCGTTTGATCGTAAAGGCGTCTGTGGTCAACCGGCGGCGCGTATTGGGGCAGGGCGTGCTCGCCGTCAAACTTGTAATAGTCGAATCCCCAGTCATCGAGCGTCGTGAAGAGCTTGCGCAGGAAATCCTTCACGCCGGGATTTGTTGAGTCCAGTGCCGGCGTCTGGTAATCAAGAATGAACTGCCCCTGCCGGTCGCGCAGATACCAGTCCGGGTGATCGCCCGTCGCTCCCGCATAGGCATTGGGGACAATCCACACCCCGGCGCGCAGGCCTTTGGATTTGATGTAGTCCGTCAGCCACTTGGGGCCGTGCGGGAATTTCGCACGGTCCCAGTTTTCAATCCAGTCGTGCTGGCCCTTGGGGTCGCGGTCGTATCCGTCGTCGAGCTCGACATACCCAAATCCGTAGGGCGCCAAGTGCGCGGCAATCCAATCGGTATTCCGGACCATGTCGTCTTCACGGACTTCGCTGTAATAACTCGTCCAACTGCTCCAAACCGCGGGCGGAGCGGGGAAGGCCGAATCATCAAACGGCACGTAGTAAGGAACGCCCAGGGTTTTCGTGAAGTAGTCCGCCTCGACGCGCACCACCGTGCTGCCCGGCACGGAGAGGGTCAAGTCAAGCAGATTTGCATCCTCCGCGTTGCGGCGCAGGCGCGCGGATTCCGGGAAGCGAACGGCCGTGTCGGTGTCCCGATCGAACAGGCTGTGCAGGTTCTCGCTTGTCACCTGCCCAAGTGCGAAGGTGATCACCTCGGGATTCTGGCGCGGCAGGAAGGAGGGATGGCGCGTGTCGGTCCCGCCGTAAGATTCCCGCACTTCCTCCGTGCCCACCCAGTCAACCGGAGTACCCTCCGGGTCGATGAGCCGCACGGGGATGCGTCCGGGTGGCGCGGGCGCCAGCGCCGTCAGCACAGCATGGGTCGAAGTACTCGAAATGATCAGGACGTCCGGGCGGCACTCGAAGCGCCAGGCGACGGGGGGCTTGGGGACATGGACCGCCAACTGGTTGGCGCCCTCCAAGGCCGCTGTCCAGCCCCGGAGCGCCTGGAGGTCGCGGCTATTTTCCAGACTTAGACGCACACCCCGCAACAGGACGCCAAGCTTCTCGTGCGCAATCAGGATGGCGCCCGTGTCTCGGTCGGCCTTGACGGTCCAGCCGTTGCTCTCGAGCGTCACGGCCGTCGCCGCCGCCGGCGCGGTGGCAACGAGACTGAGTGCGAAAATGAGCGACACCAGAGTCTTCATAGGATTTCCTCCCGGGTCTTTTCTCTGGACCAACCCTGCCCCGCGTGGTGAGAGATGACCCGCAAGTTGCAGGTTCGTTCTGTGAGTGGAGAGGGATATTATCACGCGCGGCGCTGGGTGGCAGGCCAAACATTCCTGGCCTGTTGCCCGCGCCGGGGCGGGCCCCACCTGCGTTCACTTTCCCCTTTGACTTCTACAAGAGGGGCGTGTAGGA
Source organism: uncultured Acidobacteriota bacterium (assembly GCA_963722555.1). Lineage (GTDB taxonomy): Bacteria > Acidobacteriota > Terriglobia > UBA7540 > UBA7540 > Bog-366. The sequence continues at coordinate 236,273 of CAVRNQ010000007.1, read as the reverse complement.
TATTCCCTGTAGAAGCGAAAGGGGAATCTTATGGGAAACGAACGGATCGACCTGCCGCAAGGGACATTGGACCTGCTCATCCTCAAGACGCTGGCTCTCGAACCCCAGCACGGTTGGGCTATTTCCGAGCGCATTCAGCAGATTTCAAGTGACATGCTGCGTATCCAGCAAGGTTCGCTCTATCCCGCCCTGCATCGGCTGGAGCGGCGCGGCTGGATCAAAGCGAAATGGGGCGCCTCCGAGAACAACCGCCGCGCCAAGTATTACGAGCTTAGCCGGAGCGGCCGGAAACAACTGGAAGTGGAAGAAAGCGCGTGGCGAAAACTGACCGCTGCCGTCGGGCAGGTTTTGGAAACAGCGTAGGAGGGCACCATGCTCAGCGATCTCCTGTATCGTTGGCGTGCTTTGTTCCGGCGCAAATCGATGGAAGCAGAGTTGGACGAGGAGTTGCGCGCGCACCTCGAACACCAGGTGGAGAAGTATGTCCAGTCTGGTTTGACGCGTGCAGAAGCAACGCGCCGAGCGCGGCTCGAGCTCGGCGGCCTGGACCAGGTGAAAGAAGAGTGCCGCGATGCCCGCGGCGTGAGCTTGGTCGAGACGCTGCTTCAGGATGTCCGCCATGGCCTGCGGGTGCTCAGGAAGAATCCCGGCTTCACGGCGGTCGCGGTGCTCACCTTGGCGCTCGGCATCGGCGCCAACACCGCCATGTTCAGTGTGGTCAATGGCGTACTTCTGCGGCCACTCCCGTACCCCGAGCCAGAACGAATCATGCAAATTGCTTTCTTGTCCAAGGGGCAGGGCGAAGGGGCGAACTTCAGCTCCAGGCAGTTCGAGTTTTGGAGGAGCCACAGCGAACCGTTCCAGTGCCTCACGGCCACGACCGATGTGGGTTTCAACTTGGTCGGAGGCAGCCGCCCCGAACGGGTGAGGGCGCTTCGCGTCTCCACGGGCTATTTTCAAGTTTTCGGCGTGCAGCCAGCCCTGGGGCGCGAATTCTCTCCCGACGAGGACCGGCCGGGCGGCGCCAACGTGGCCATCTTGAGTCACGGTCTCTGGGCTCGGGATTTCGCTTCCGACCCGAAGGTGCTTGGCCGCACGGTCGTGGTCGATAGCGCTTCGTTCACGATCGTCGGAGTGATGCCCTCCGGCTTCGAGAGCACTTCGCCCGTGGACCTGTGGACCACCATTGGTCAGGTGGCGAGCACGATTGGCAGTGGCGGCAACTATGATGTGATCGGCAGGTTGAAGCCCGGTGTGTCGCGCCGGCAGGCCAACGCCTACTTCGCGACGCTCACGAAACCCTTCCTCCAGGAGTTTGACCCTGAGGAAGCGAAAAGGATCTCCAGCCAGATCAGCTTTGCCGCCCTTCCTTACAACTACATCATCACCAGCGACCTGCACATGCCTTTGTTGATCCTGTTCGGGGCCGTGGGCTTTGTGCTGCTCATCGCTTGCGTCAACGTGGCGAATCTGCAATTGGCTCGAACCGCGACCAGAAGCCGCGAGATTTCCATCCGCATCGCCCTGGGAGCCGGCCGCCTGCGCATGTTCCGGCAATTACTGACGGAAAATGTGCTGCTGAGCCTCATGGGCGCCGTCGGCGGTTTGCTGGTGGCGTACTGGGGACTGCATTCGTTGCTGGCTCTCACTCCAACCGATCTGCCGCACGCGCAAAACATTGCTCTGGACCGCTGGGCTTTGGGATTCACAGTGCTAGTCGCGGTCGTGGCAAGCATGGTCTTCGGCGTAGCTCCCGCCTTGCGCGCGTCTCGGCAGGACCTGCATGAATCCCTCAAGGAAAGCGGGGGCCGGGCAATTTCCCCCCGCAATCGACTGCGGTCCGCATTAGTCATGGCGGAGGTGGCGCTGTCGCTGGTACTGCTGGTGGGTTCGGGGCTGCTGATCGCAACATTCGCGAATCTCCTGCGCACCAACCCCGGCTTTGATCCGCATAACCTTCTTTGCTTGCCCATCTGGACCACGGGAACCCAGTACAAGTCGGGCGCTCAACTTTCGACTTTCTACGAGAGCGCGCTGGGACGCATTGATGCCATCCCTGGAGTGAAAAGCTCTGCCGTGGTGGCGGCCGGCTCCCCCTTGGAACAAGGCGGAAACGATTACGTCCAGGTGGTTGGCCGGAAAGATTCAGAGGGATTTTCCGCCGACTATCGTGAAATTACCCGGGAGTATTTCAACGCGCTGGGAGGTCGGTTGCTGCAAGGCAGGTTCTTCACGCCGGCGGATTCCGCGGGTGCAGCCAAGGTCATCATCATCAATGCCGCCTTCGCCCGTGAGCACTTCCCGGGTTTGAATCCCCTGGGCCAGAATCTGACGTTGGAAAATGACACGCTGGAAATCGTGGGAGTGGTGAGTGACGTGAAATCGCACTTGGATGAACCCGCACCCTCCACCATGTTCGTGCCGATGGCGCAGGCTTCCTACGGAATCGACCAGTTGTTTCAGGCCTGGTTCCCCACGACGGTGCTGGTCCGAACCGCAGTGAATCCGTTGGGCCTCAGCCACGCCGTGGAAGAAGCCCTGCGGCAGTCGGAGCCCAACATGCCTCTCGGCGAGAGTCGCTCCATGGAAGAAGTGCTCTCGCGCTCCGTCGCCTTCCAACGTTTCCTGATGACGCTCATGAGCATCTTTGCCGGACTGGCGCTCGCGCTCGCTGCCGTCGGCATCTATGGAGTGATGTCGTACTCCGTAAGCGAGCGCACGCATGAGATGGGCATTCGCATGGCGCTCGGGGCCAACCGTCGCGAAGTGCTGTGGCTCGTGGTGAGCGGTGGGCTGCGCCTTACGCTCGCCGGCGTGGCCTTCGGCATGGCGGCGTCTTTCGGCTTGGCTCGGCTTCTGGGTGGTCTGCTATTTGGCGTGAAGCCCGCCGACCCCGCCACGCTCATCGTTGTTACGCTACTGCTGACGGCCGTCGCGCTCCTGGCAAGCTACATCCCCGCGCGCCGCGCGACCAAGGTGGATCCCATGGTGGCGCTGAGGTATGAATGACGGGCTGCGGCTAGCGTAGGTCCGCAGAGCCGGACCTGCGCTAGGCGGTCCCCAACACTTCGTCCACGGCCTCTTCCAGAACCTGGAGTGACTCTCGGAGAGCATCTTCCGTGATGGTGAGCGGCGGGGCGATCTTGACGCACTCTCCGCTGGCGGCGACCGGGGCGAACATCAGCAGTCCTTTGTGGAAGCAGGCGATATTGATCCGCAACGCCGTATCGGGGTCGGGGGTTTTGGTCCCGGGCTTCACCACCTGAATTCCTGCCACCAGCCCCTTCCCCTGCACGCATCCCAAATTCTGCGGATGCTTGGCGCGAATGCGGCGCACCTCGGGAATCAGAATGTCGCCCAGGCGCGCGGCGCGCTCGACGAGATGTTCTTTCTGGATAATCTCCAGATTGGCAATGGCGGCAGCGACGGGCAGGGGGGATCCGGAATGCGTGGAGGTCATCGAGCCCGGCGCATACAGACCCATAATGTCTTCACGGCCGATCACGGCCGATATCGGCAGCGATGACGAGATGCCTTTCCCGCAGGCAATCAGGTCGGGCCGCACGCCGTAATGTTCAAACCCAAACATCTTTCCGGTGCGGCCGAAGCCCGCCTGCACTTCGTCGTAGCACATCACAATGTCGTGCTGGCGCGAGAGCGCTTCCAGTTTTTGCGCGTAGTCGACCGGCAGAAAATCCGGCCCGCCGCCTTGATAGGTTTCCGTCATCACCCCGGCGATGTCCCGGGGCTGCACGCCTTTTTCCGCGAGGGTCGCGAGGAAGAGATCGAAGGAGGTGTTCTCATTCTTGTACCCATCGGGAAAGGGCACCTGCACGAAGGTGCGGTCGCGATCGACCATCCACTCCTTCTGCTTCTCCGAGCCGCCGGCAAGCTGGGCGCCCATGGTGCGCCCGTGGAAGGCGTAGTTAAAGGTCACGAAATACTTCTTGTGCGGGCCGTGCTTGGCCAGGGCGTAGGTTTTCGCGAGCTTGATGCAGTTCTCGGTGGCCTCGCTGCCCGTGCTCATCAGGAAGACCCGGTATTTCTCGGGGTCAGGTGAGAGGGCGCGGAGCATCTCCGCCAGACGGGCGCGCCGCTCGTGCACGAACACGTACGAGGCCAGCAGTCCGCGGTCGATGACCTCGCGCAGCGCCGCGCGGATCTCCTGGCGCCCGTGCCCGGCGTTGGTAATCAGCACGCCGGAGGACCAATCGATCCAGCGGTTGCCCCAGCGGTCGCTGACGATGAAGTCCTCGGCTTTGTCCCACACGATGGGCGGCTGGCCCATCATCGAGCGCGGCTCAGAGTGCTGCAGCGCCGCGAAAATCGGCAAGGACTCCGGCACCGGCAGCTTGGTCTTGATGCTGCGGTATTTCGTTTCCACTTTCGGGACATCGACAGGGGTCAAATCATAAACGGCCATGTTGTTCTCTTTTCCTATTTTCGGATAATTTCAATATGGGGATGGTCGCCGTAAACGATGCGGACGGGTGCCGCCTGCGCGAGGATGGAAGCGCGCGCGGCCTCCACGACCAGTTCGTTGATGGAGCTGTTGGCGGGTGTGGCGATCAGGCCCTGGGCGTCCACCTGGCGAATGGCTTCGCGGCGTTTGGCGAGCGCCGCTTCCGGCGCAAGTCCCGCCGCGGCGCTCTCCAGACGGTGAACCGCCTCGGTAATGCCGGCCACGGATTCGTACCCGTAACCAATTGGTTTATACCCCGGCCCTTCCCAGGGAATGAGCCGGTAGAAATCCGGGCTAACGTAATTGTATTGCGAACCTCCCGGACCAATGCCTTCCAGGTACGAATACGCTACGCCGCGGTTGTGGTCGTCGTGGAAGATCAGGCCGGTTTGGTCTTTCCCTTCGCAGTACATCACCATGCCCTGGTCGTTGCTGCCGGCGGCAGCATTGGGATAGCCCAAGCCGTTGACCACGGAGAGCAGGGCGCCATTTTCCCAGGTCACGCGCCCGTGCGACCACAGGAAAGCCTCGTTGCCGTTGGGGAATCGACCCTTGATCCCTTGCACCGAAACTTCCACCGGCTTCAATCCGGTGATGAAGTAGACCAAGTCCACATAGTGGCACCCGATGTAGGTGAAGGGGTCCGTCCGCTCGCAAGTGAACCAATTCTGGAAATTGGAGTGGCGATATAAGTAAGGCTCAATGAGCTTGGCCTCGCCCATGATAAACGTGCCGAACTGCCCCAAGCCGTAGCTGCGCCGTGCCACCAGCGACCGGCGATCAAAGCGCTTGTGGTACTCCACGCCCACGAAGCGCCCCTTGGCGGCAGCAAGCTTCTCGATTTCCACCGCCTGCTCATGTTTGAGGACCAGCGGCTTCACGCACAGCACGTTTTGATCGTGCTGCAAGGCGTGCATGACCACGGCGTAGTGGAGATGATCGGGCATGGCGACCACCACCATGTTACCCGGCGCCATGGCCGCCACGACTTCCTTGTAGAGCTCGGGGAACTGCTTGGCAGGCGGCTCGGAGAGCGCCGGATGCGGCGTGAAATCCTGCCCGGGAAAAGCTTCGTGAAATTCCGCGCTCTCCCGCAGGGCCTGCAAGGGAGGGGTGTTCAACGCGCAGACATCAATCTTGCGGACGATCCCGGTTCTCTCGAGGTGGTACAGGGAGGGGAGGAGCAGATCGTAAGTGATCATTCCTCCGCCTACGATCGTGACATCAAGACTTACGGGTTGCGTCGCCATGGGGACATATCCCTTCTGATGAGGTCTGGACCGCTTTGGGGCAAAGCTTGAGATTATTACGTTCCGGTGTGGCTTGTGTCAATGGTGGGCGGCGAAGGCGTTGAGAATTGGAAGCCGCCGGTCGCTTCCTGCGTCAGCGCAGGCTCCGACCGGCGCTACAACTGAGGTTTTGACACAGCCTCCCTGGAAGAGGGCTGGGGAGCCGGAGTCAGCGGCCCACCTCTCAGGAGCGATCCGGACCAAAGTGAGTCAGCGCAGGTACTTCAAGGTCTCGTCGATAAGGCGCTGGGTGCCGGCGTAGGGCTCGCCATTACCTTCCCATTCCATGGAGAAGTATCCGCGGTAACCCTGTGCCTTCGCGATTTCGAAACACTTGGCCACATCGACGGTGTGGAACTTTCCTTTTTCGTCCCCTTCCTCATCCTTCATGTGCGCGATGCTGTACGCGTGCTTGAACATAGCTTCCATGGCGCGATTATTGAATTCCTGGTCATGGGTCATCATGGAGTTGCAGAAATCCGGCAGGGCGTGCAAGTAGGGGTTATTCACCTTGTCGAGGACCTCGACGATAAAGAAAGGGTCCTCGGTGAAGTTATCGTCGTTCTCAAGCGCCACGACGATGTTCTTCAAGGCTCCGTACTCAGCCAGTTGCGTCAGGCTCTCGGCCGTGCGAGCAGCGTCGGGCTTAAGTTTGGGAGAGCCTCCGATGTGGGCGCGGATGCTGGGCGATCCGAGCTCCAAGGCGACGTTCACCCATTTCTTGCCGTTCTCAACCGCCATCTTGCGCTTGGCGGGGTCGGTATCGTAGAAACTGTCGTGCACGTCGCACGGGACGTCCACCACGTGGCAACCGGCCTTATCCACCGCTTCGCGGAACTGCTTGATGTAAGCCGCGTCAGTCGAACGGAAGTGCTGGTCGAGCGGCTCGATATTGTGAATGCCAAAGCGCTTCACGACGTTGGCGGGAAACTCCGTCAGGTCCATGCCGGGCAATTTAGGATCACGAGCCCATTTGTTGGTGGGAGCCTCGATGAACATGCGGAACGGCCACGAGGCCACGGCGATGCGATCGCGGGGCTCGGTGGGAAAGGTCAGATGCGGCTCGGTTGCGGACCAGAGGTTGCCTTTCCAGGCGAGCGTGGCCGCGCCTGCGGCCAGAACGGCCGACTTCTTGAGAAACTGCCGACGGCAGCTATTGTCCATAAGCTTCATCTCCTCAGCATGCTCCAAGTGCGAATGAATTCGTTCCCCGACACGAGTATGGTGATAGAATCCTCTCACTTTTCGGCGGCGTCAAGCCGAACTTGGGAGAGCGCCCCTGGAAAGAAAAGCCCAACCCCGAGGTCTCTGATGGCAGAAGCGATCAAAATCGGTATCGCCGGGGCACGTTTCGCGGCGCGATTTCATTGGGAAGGATATCGGCGCGTCTACGGCGTGCCCGTGAAAGTTGTGGGCGTAACTTCAAAATCCGCCGAGTCGCGCGAAGCCTTCGCGCGCGAGCGCGGGGTAAAACCCTTTTCCTCCTTTGACGAGTTGTGCGAGGCAGTTGATGTCGTCGATCTTTGCACCCCTGGTTCGACGCATGAACCGCTGGCGGTGGCGGCATTCCAGCGCGGCAAGCACGTGATTATCGAGAAGCCGTTCACGGGTTTCTACGGGCCGGGGACGGAGGATTTCCGCGGAAACACTTTCAGCAAGGAAGTGATGCTGCGCGAAGCGATGGCGAGCTGCGACCGCATTCTGGGCGCGGCGCGGGCGGCAGGAAAGCAGCTCTGCTATGCCGAGAACTGGGTCTACTCGCCGGCGATTGCCAAGGAGCGCGAGATTCTGGCCAAGAGCGGCGGGCAGATCCTGTGGATCATTGGAGATGAATCGCACAGCGGCTCCCACTCACCGTACTACGGCATCTGGAAGTTCTCCGGCGGCGGGGCGCTGGTGGGCAAGGGCTGCCACCCGCTGACCGCGGCGCTCCACCTGAAACGCGTGGAAGGTGAAGCGCGGAATCGAAAGGCCATACGCCCGGCGACCGTCTCCGCGCGGACACATGAAATCACACGCCTCGGAACTTTCCGCGACGCAGGCTTCCTGCGCACCACCTACGACGACATCGAGGATTACGGCCAGATGCACATCACCTTTGACGACGGGACGGTTGCCGACGTCTTTTCGTCGGAGCTTGTGCTGGGTGGCGTGCACAACTGGCTGGAGGTCTTCGCGAACAATCATAGGACGCGCTGCAATCTGAATCCGGTGGACGCACTCGAAACCTACAACCCGCGCGAGGATATTTTGAAGGACGTTTATGTGACGGAGAAGCTCGGCACCAAGCAGGGCTGGAACCACCCCGCCCCGGATGAGGACTGGCAACACGGCTACCCGCACGAATTTCAGGACTTCGTGGAAAGCATCGCGGCCAACCACCCCCCGCTCTCCGGGGGTGAACTCGCGCGGGACACGATTGCGACACTCTACAGTGCTTACCTTTCCGCGGAGCGTCGCGGCGCCGAAGTGGAAGTTCCTCGGTAGTGTTTCGGAGTCTCGGCCAACGGGGCTCGGGGATTGCCCAACCCGGGTGGTGAAGGCTTGATGCGGCCCATGCATCGGGGGATTGCCCCCAGGCCACAAAGCTGGACTAGGCATAAAGGGGACGAGTTTGGCTGGGAGTTCGGCAGTTCGAAGCGGTTGCCCGTCAGACAATTTTTGTCATCGGATGTTCCACTCTGTGTCCGCCTGTGCTAGGATGCGTTCAGGAATGGTGCAAAAGTCCCCTGTTTTCAGACTTTCAGGGGCGAAGGGGAGTTGGTGGGTTGGTATCTGACGTGCATTTGAAGACGTCCGTAAGCGTCTATCGCCTTAGACGCACAGGCTGTTCTGTGGTGCGGTCGTTTGGAAAGGGACAACAGGCATGCGTCGTGACCAGCGGGGCTTCTCACTTATCGAGCTGCTGATTGTTGTCGCGATTATCCTAATCATCGTCGCCATCGCCATCCCCAACTTCATGCGCAGCCGGATGGCCGCAAACCAAGCGTCGGCTATCGAGAGTCTGCGCATAATCTCCACTTCCGAAGTGGCTTACTTCACAACCTACGGAACAGGGTTCTCGACGTCTCTCGCGGCGCTGGGCCCTCCCGCTCCAGGCCAATCGGTGACTTCGACTGCGGCCGGCCTGATTGACGAGACCTTGGCGGGTGGCTACAAGAGTGGTTACAACTTTTTCTACACGCCTACCCAGTATAGTGCCGGCACCAACATGTGGTACGGATATACCCTGCTCAGCAATCCCACTTCTTTCGGCCAGTCGGGCGACGTGTATTACTTCACTGACCAAAGCCACGTGATCCGGGCGAACGCAGCCAATCCTGCTTCCTCGACCGACTCCGCAGTGGGCGACTAGACCGCGCCCAGCCCCCTTTTCATAGCCCATCTCATCGCATAGTCCACGCACAAGCGCTCGAACTCCTCCTTTTGAGGCCGCCTCCGGAGCGCGTGCCAGATTCCTGTGCCACGCAAATCTCCAGCGCCGTGGAAGTCTGCCGGGCGGCGCCGCACGACAGCCCCCGCCATCATAGGCAGGCGCGGTTGGCGGCGGGACGATAGCCTTTGCCCTGTGCTTCTTGTTGCGTCATGTATTCGCCTTCCTGAGTGTTCCCGTACCAGGTTGTGCCGGCACAATGGTATGTCCCCGAGCGTGTATTGACCCAAACCTTCACCCCGGGGTTGCCGGTGCCGTAGGCTTTGTTAATACTGGACTCCGGGGCCTTTCGAACGGGGCGGTGCAAGATCAAACCCTGCCGCCCAAGAATGATGGCCAACACCAGCATCACAAGCACCGCCGCTACAGCCGCCGCGAACCATTTGCGCCGGCTACGGCTACGGGCAATCTTCCCTGCCTGCGCGATGGCCTTTGCGGGCGCGGCAGCATAGGCCGGGGGCGGGGCCAAGGACTTGGCCTGCGGCGCATCCCTTGCCAGCGCCTCTACCACCTCGCGTGCTTGGGCGCAGCGTGCCGCCGGGTCTTTCTCCAGGCAATGCCGCAGGGTTGACTGCAGCGGCTCCGGCACTTGCACAAGCTTCTGCGGTGTGCCGACCATGATCTCCACGCTCAGCTCGAAGGGCGTTCCGCCCCGAAAGGGAAACTCACCGGTCACCATCTGGTAGAGCAGCACGCCCAGCGCCCACAGGTCGCTCTGCAGGCTGGTGGTGTTGCCGCGTAAGACTTCTGGGGCGAGATAAGGCAGCGTACCGGCTGTCGCGCCGGCCTCGGCCAGTGGCAGGCGTGAGCTTGTGACCTCGGCCATGCCACTGCGCGGAATACGGCGCCCCAGGCCGAAGTCCACCAATTTGATATTGCCCTCTGAAGTAACGAGGATATTCGAACCTTTTAGATCCCCGTGAATGACCCCACCCTCGTGGGCGCAGGCCAGCGCTTCCGCAATCTGTCCGCCGTAGCGCTGCACCTGCATGGGCGGCATGCCGCCTTCGGGGATCAGGTCCGAGAGCGAAAGGCCCTCCACATATTCCATGACGATGTAGGAGCGGCCACCTTCTTCCCCCAGGTCATAGATGGCGCCAATATTCGGGTGGTTCAGGTTGGAAGCCAGACGCGCCTCGCGGAGCAGGCGAGCCCAGCCCAATTGGTCGTCGCGGAGATGGTCGGCGAGGATCTTGATCGCCACCCGCCGTTCCAGGCGCAGATCGCGCCCCCGGTAAACGACGCCCGAACCGCCTTCGCCCAGACGGTCTTCAATTTCGTAATGTGCCAGCACTTTTCCCATCATGCGAGCCAGCACTCCTCGGAGCCTCATGGTAGCCCTGGGTCGGGTAGAAGTCAAAAAGGTATTGCGCGATGCGTCACTAGCGATGACATTTCGTCTGCCGCCGGGCTCAGCCTCCACACGTGCTGATCTTAGGTCGTCACGCGCTGCCTCTCCGGAAGAGGGGGGAAGCGCAAGGGCGAATCGCCGATTTGGCCGCCTGGGTGCACTGCTCGCTGCTGTTCATGATATTATGCCGCTGGCGAGAACCACATCATCACTCTCGCGCCCGCGCCCTGGATTGCCGGCCCGCGCACGGGCCGGGCGATGACAAGCCCGCAGCAAGTGCAAGTTCTCCATGCCGCAGATCAAATATGGGCGGTGGGACTCACCCGTTGGCCACAGACCTCAGGTCTGCGGCAGGCTCCAGCCCATACTGGAATGAGGAGGGTCGATCTGATGCTCAAGAACCGTCAGCGGAAACTTGCGGCGATTCGAATCGGCTGGGTATTTGTCGCCGTTGCTGCTCTCGGATCACTAGCGGGCCCTTCGCGTCCGCGTGTGAGTGCGGAGGAGAAACGACTATCGGCCTATGGGGAATGGCCGTCACAGCCGCCGGCGGATTGTCCTTTCCGGAAATCCACAGACATTACGGGTATCGCTTTCACTGGAAGACACACCCATTATGCGGAGGCGGACACGTGGTATCCGTCCTGGGCCGCCGATGGGAACCAGTATTCCCCCTGGGCGGATGGGAGGGTGAACAACATTCAATCATCCTCCTTCGGCCCGCAGGCTACAACCGGCTATGCCACGATTGCAGGCGATGATCCCCTGCACCTTAAGATCACTGACGTGGAAGTTTATCCGGGCAATCCGGCCCCCTATGAGGGACGATATCCCTGTGGCAGTTTGGTGTACGACGGCGTTTGGTACTACGGAACCTATTGTCTGCTGGATTCCGACCACGATCCCGGAAAGGGACTGAACTGGGATATCCTGGGGCCCTTTGTGGGCTTCCGCTATTCCCTGGACTACGGCAAGACCTGGCACGACACGCCGCATACGCCATCCGACCCGTTGTTCGCCGAGCCTGCCAGGCCGGGCGGAAAAGTCAGGATGGGATCACCCCACTTCGTGGATTTTGGTATGAACCTGCAGTATTCGCCCGACGCCAAGGCCTACCTGGTCGGCCACGGCGCGGTTGACCCCGACCCCAAGCCCCGGCCGGCCAATCTCAGTTGGATTACGGGAGACCAGATCTACATGGCCCGGGTAAAACCTGGCGTTCAGAATATGAACGATCGCTCGAGGTACGAGTTCTTTGCCGGTTACGACGCGTCGAACCATGCCCTCTGGAGCCGGGATTTTTCGAAGATCAAACCTCTCGTCGATTGGAACAACAACTGCGGCTGTGTCACCATGACGTACAATGCACCGCTGAAGAAATACATGATGTGTATTACCGACGGAGGCAATACTATCTCGAAGTTCAACACCTATATCTTGGAGTCTGACCGCATCACGGGCCCCTGGAGGCTTGTGGTTTACATGCGCGACTTCGGCGAACAGGGATACTTCGTAAATATCCCCTCAAAGTTCATCAGCGCAGACGGTCGAACCGCTTGGCTCTGCTATGCGGCCAATTTTACTTATGGTTACTTACATACCAACTACCGGGACAACCCTCCCGGCAGTCGCTATGGAATGACCTTGCAGGAGATCAAGCTCCTGCACTGAAAATCAGCAGTGTCAAGAGCAGACCAGTTCGATATCTAATCTTCAATGGGAGTCCTGCCATGAAACCCTTTCTCCGGATAGGACGACGCAAGTTCCTTCGCGATTCGGCTCTCGGTTTGGGAGCAGCACCTTTGATTGCCCGAGCGGCCCTTCCCGGCAGCGGACACGCAAGCTCCCTCGAAAGCGGGAAGGCGCCAAATTCCAATGGCCTAAAGATGCTGGCCAAGTTCGGGTCGGCGGACACGGTGTGGATCGTACGCGGGCCGGAATCAGGCTTCCAGGAGCAGTTGGCCTCCCGCGAGCTGGCGCGCGGCCTGCGTAGTCTGGGCCTCGCCCGGGAGCCCGTCGAGACTCCTGTGGGCGGAGGGGAACTGCCGCCGTCGGCCTGGGCATTCTTTCTTTCCACGGACCGGCAGAACCTCAAGCATCCTGAAGCCTATGAAATCTCCTACGCACCTGGAGAGGGCAAAGCTTCCCGGGTCGGGTTGACGGGGGCTACGCCTCAGGCACTTCTTTATGCCGTGTTTGACTTCCTGGAGCGGCAAGGGGGTTTCTTCGGGTTGGATGGACCCGTCTACCCCTTGGAGCCTTTGCACGCTCTGCATCTGCCGCCCCCCGGCCATCCCTGGCGGGCGCAGCCTCGATTCAACGTGCGCGGGCTGGTGCCCTGGCCGGACTTCCTCAATTGTGTGACGGTATACAACCGCGAGGATTGGCGTGCGTACCTGGAAGCCATGGTCCGGATGCGGTTCAACACTCTGGGTGTGCACGTTTATTCCGGCGAAAAACAGTGGGCCGAGTCGTTCCTCTCCTTTGAGTATGCCGGAGCTGGTCACTTAGCCTATACGGATACGAGTGCGACAAATCGCTGGGGTTACCTGCCGGAGCGGACCTCGCGCTATGGCATGGGGTCCGCGGATTTCTTCGCGGATGAAGTCTTTGGGGGGGAGGCCACGACCAAAGCGCGGAGTTGCTGGGAGGCGGAAGAGCTGGCGGAGCAGCTCTGGCGGGAGGCGTTTCAGTACGCCAAGCAGCTCGGCATTCGGACCGGCGTGGGTTTTGAGCCCTATCAGATTCCCGATGAGATTTACAGCGCCACTCCTCCGGAAGCGCATTACATGCCGGCAGACCCCAAGCTTGCCGGGCCCCGCATCGACCCGGAGTCGGTAGCGGCAAAGGACATCCTGGAGACGCGCCTGGCGCGCCTGCTGGAAGCTTATCCCACGGTGGATCACGTGTGGCTGTGGGAAGACGAACAAATGAACTGGGCCAGCCAAAAAGCAAACACCCCGCTCTCTGTCACACCTTTCAAGCAAGCCTATGATTTTCTGAAGCGTCACGCGCCCGAGAAGCGCTTGGTGATTTCGGGCTGGGGAGGAGTGGTCAGGCACTTCGAATATTTCCATAAAGCGTTGCCGGAGGAAATTATCTTTTCCTCGTTGAACGATAACCTGGGCTGGGATGCGGTCAACGAGGCCTACGGAAAGCTCGAAGGCCGCGAGCGTTGGCCTATTCCGTGGCTGGAAGATGATCCGGCGATGTGGCTGCCGCAGTTCCATGTGTCGCGCGCCGCGCGGGATATGGACCTGGCGGAGCAGTACGGGTGCCAGGGTCTGCTCGGCATCCATTGGCGGCATCGGATCATGGATGTTGACGCGGGTTTCGAGTCCCGCTACTCGTGGAACAAAGAGCTAACTCCGGCCAAGTTCTTCCAGGCTTTCGCCTCCGCCCAGGCTCGAGAGCCCCGAGCCCGGAAACTGGCCCAGGTGCTGGAGGACACCGACCGCGACCGGCTGATCCTGTGCTCGTGGACGGGGGACGTCAAGGAGGGTCACAGTGAAATCCACGAATACACCGGCGACTATGATGAGGCGTTCCAGTTCTGGGAGGGATACGAGCCGTCCGCGAGTGTCAAGAAATCGCAGGCCGATGTGGCGCGCGAGCTGCGTGCGCTGACCGAGGCTGCTTCCAGTCCGGCAGAACGCGAGCGCCTCACCTACCTCACACGGTTTGTGGAATTTCTCGTTCCCTATTCCGAGTCGTGGTCGCGCGCGTTCCACCTGAACCAGAAACTCGCGCAAGCGAGTGAATTGAGGAAGCAGAAAAAGGGCGACGAGGCGCGCAAGCTGATCCTGGCGGAGGGCGTGCCTCTCTGGCTCGAAATGGCGCCGCTGGTCAGGGAAGCCATTCTCGATTACCAGGAGATCGTCAGCACGCGGAACGATCTGGGGCAACTCGCTTCGATGCACAACAAGTACGAGCGGCTGGCTTTGTATCGCCTACGCGCCTCCCTGAAGGAATTTCTGGGCGAGCTGCCGCCGGAACTGGAGCACTTGTTTCGAGAATCGCGACAACCCGACCCGCAGGCAGCACCCAGGGCCTTCGTTCCTACGCGCCCGACGATGCTTCGCCAAGGGGAACGAGTACGAATCTCCACCGTGGTCCCGGGGCCGGCGCGGGTGGTCCGCCTGACCTTGTTCACGCGCTGCAAAGACACAGGAGATTGGACCCCTTCGCCCATGAATTTGGAAAAAAGACGAACCTATGCCGGCGAGATTCAATGGCCTGAGGCGCCCGGATCTTTGCTGGATTATTACGTCGCAGCAGAAGTCGAGGCGGACGGAGTGAAGAAGACTCTCACGTCTCCGCCGGAAGCGCCGGATCGCTACTACACGGTCACTTTGCTCTGAGCATGCCAGGTGGGTTTTGTGGAGTCTTTCTAAGAACCTCTGCCCCCCCCTTGCAATGGGACCGAGGCTGGAAAGCGGGATTCCCTTCCGTACGGAGGGAGGGGACGGCGCTGCGTGTCGCCTGCCCTGCGGCCCAGCCGACTGGGGAGCAAAATCTCCCTGATACGAAGTCGCGTGCATATACTAATTATCCAATCGCAGCCGGTGGTGCTTGCGACGAGTTGGGTTAAGATTGCAACTTCGTATGAAAGCGTCGGCGCGCGGCCTGCCATAACTCCGGCAGATTCTCCTTCAGCCGCACCACCACCCGCAGGTGACAGTCTCCCGCCGTGTGCAGGAAAGGAGCAGTGGCGTTCTCGCCGTCCACCACCACGTAGTCGGCGAAGCGCACCGCATCGACCTCCGCACCCACCGGACAGCTCGAGGTTCCGAAACGGCTGATCACCACGGTATGAAACTTGACACCCGAGCGGTGGCAGAATAGCATACCGCCGAAATTTTGTCCTTCGTCCGGCGACTTTCGGAGTCTGCGCGCTCACCCGCGCAAGCCAATGCCGGGTAGATTGCCCACCCGAACCCCAGCGCGGCCGGACAGAATCAGGTTCGGAAGGGCGGCAGTCCGGCGGGAAGGAATCGGGAGAAATGCCACTGAGTTGCATTCCGGTGTCCTTTTTCGGCGCCCTCACCCAAGGGCAGATGCCGCTGGCCGAGTGGTTTGACTTCGCAGCCGAGTTGGGACTGGACGGCGTTGAGTGCGGTCCCCTCCTGGTCCAACCGCTGGGGCCAGCTCAGCCTGCGGAGTTCCGCCAACTGGCTGAGGCGCGCGGTTTGGCCGTCAGCAATTACACCGGCTATTCGGATTTCGCCCACCCTGATCCGGCCGTGCGGGCGCGCGAACTCGCTGCCTTGCTCAAGAACCTCGAATTGGCCCGGGAATTAGGAGCGCCGTCGGTGCGGGCCCTCACGGGCCAGCAGTGGCCCGGTGTGGATCAAGAAGAGGGCATCCAGTGGGTCATCGAGGGGATCCGGCAGGCGGCGGAAGAGGCGGACCGCGTGGGGCTGCGGCTGAATGTGGAGAATCATACCAAGGCAGCCACTTGGACGCACTTTGACTTCGCCATGCGGGGTGAGGTTTTCCTCCGGATCATGGAGGGGCTGCGGGACGTCCCGGTGGGCGTACAATTCGATATCGCCAACCCCATGGTTGCCGGCGAAGACACGCTGGCGCTGTTCGAACAAGTGCGTTCGCGGGTCGGGTACGTCCACGTGAATGACGTGGGAAAGGCAGGAGTATTCGAGTTCGCCCCGATCGGGACGGGTCTTGCCCCGATCCGCGAAGTGCTCCGACGACTGCGCGAACAAGGATATGCCGGCTGGGTGGGTATCGAAGAGGCCAGCCGGACCGGCAAGCAGGGGTTCCGCCAGGCGGTCCAATATACACGGCGCGCTCTTCAGGCGTCCTGAATCTGGGGCTGCGGAACCGTTCAAACCTGCGGAGCGGCCCCCTTGCTCACCTCGATGCCCGCCAAACGCTCGATGAATTGCACGATCGCAGAGTGGTCCAGGTGACCCTTGCCCTCGTTCATGAGTGCCATGAGCATCTGCTGCACCTGGCTCGTGAGGGGAAGTGGTACCTTGGCCGATTCGGCGGCGAGCAGGGCGTTGCGCAGGTCCTTTTGGTGCAACTCGATCCGAAACCCGGGTTTGAAATTGCGCCCGATAACCATGGGGGCCTTGGCGTTCAGCACGGTGCTGCCCGCCAGTCCTCCTTTTATCGCATTGAAAACGACTTCCGGATCGAGGCCGGCGCGCGTCGCCAATACCAGCGCTTCCCCCATCGCCGCGATGTTGCAAGCAACGATGATCTGATTCGCCAGCTTGGTGGTGTTGCCGGCGCCCACCGGGCCCGTCAGCGTGACTGCGGAGCCCATCTTCTGCAAGATCGGCTGGACTCGCGCGAACGTTGCCTGCGTGCCGCCAACCATGATGGAGAGGGTTCCATCCACGGCCTTGGGCTCACCGCCACTTACGGGAGCATCCAGGAAATCCACCCCCTGGGCGGCACAAGCTGCGCCCACTTTCTGCGCCACGTTGGGGCTGATGGAGCTCATGTCCACCACGACCGAGCCCTGGCGGGCCCCTTCCAGCACGCCCCCGGGGCCCAGGACGGCCCGCTCCACATCCGGTCCATCCGGCAGCATAGTGATGATGACCTCCGATCGAGCCGCTGCATCGCGACAGGAAGCCGCAGGAGCTGCGCCCGCTGCCTTCAATTCGGCGACCGGGTCGGGGCGGAGGTCGTATACAACCAGCGAGTATCCGGCCTTGATGAGATTTCGGGACATAGGCTTGCCCATAATGCCCAAGCCAATAAATCCAATTTGCGACATGAATCCTCCTTTTGTTAGGCAGCGTCGTCACTTTTTCCTGTGGCGCAAAACGAAACATTCGCATATTACTATATCGCGGCAAGAAAGAGAGCGTGATCGACGGCCCCGCGGGGGATGATGCCGTCTGGTTGAGCGATGTGCCCAGGGTCAATTCGGTCTTCTCAACCGGAAAGGATGGGGAACATAGACGTGGCCAACAACGCATATCTTGATTGGGTGATTGGACAAACCCGCACGAAATGGTGGCACGACTCTGCGGACGCTGCGGAACTGCAAATCGGATTGGAACGCGGCGCCATCGGTGTCACTACCAATCCGTTTTTGGCGAATCTCGCTCTGCTGCGAAACCGGAGTTTGTGGTCCGGGGCGATCGAGGAAGTGCTTGGCCGGAATCTGCCGGCGGAGTTGAAGGCTGAGGCGCTCATGCAGATAGCCGTGACCCGGACTGCCCAAAAGCTGCTACCCCAATTTCAATCGAGTGGGGGGCGCAGGGGATTCGTCTGCGCCCAAGTCAATCCGCTGTGGGCCGGAGACAGGGAGTCGATGCAGGCGATGGCGAAACGCCTTCACGCCTGGGCCCCCAACATCGCCGTCAAACTCCCGGCGACGAGCGCCGGCCTGGATGTGCTGGAAGACTGCGTGGCGGAGGGAATCACGGTTACGGCTACGGTCAGCTTCACGGTGCCGCAAGCCGTGGCGATCGCGGAGCGGCATCGCGCCGGAATCCGCCGCGCCCGCCAGAAGGGCATCGAACCGGGAAATTGCTTCGGTGTGATCATGATCGGGCGTTTGGATGACTACCTGCGAGAGGTCGCCCACGACAACCAGGCGGCCGTAAGCGAATCCGATATCCGCCAGTCCGGCCTGGCGGTAACAAAACGCGCCTACGCGCTTTATCAGGAATGCCGGTATGAAACCGTGCTCCTGGTGGCGGCCTTGCGCGGACACTACCATCTCACAGAGCTGGCCGGGGCTGACCTCGTGATGTCCATCGCTCCCGCTTACCAGGAGATTTTCGTCACCCAGGATTTCCCACGCGAAGAACGCATCCAGGCACCGGTCGCCCCGGAGGTTGTCGAGCGGCTGCGCCAAATGCCGGAGTTCGTACGCGCCTACGAGCCAGAGGGCATGATGCCGAGCGAATTCATCGGGTTCGGCGCCACCCAACGAACCCTTAGCCAGTTTGTCGAGGCGGGGTGGAGATTGCTGGAAACCTACCGGTAGAGGCTAGCTGCGGTGCCTCAGGGTGGCTGGCGGGTGGCGGGTTCGCCTTCCGCCGGCTCGGCTCAGGCAGCCGCACCGGGCCGGCTACCCACCTCTTGGAGCGCTTGCACCAGAGAACGGTCGATCAGGCTCAACATCTCATCGATCTCAGATTTGCTGGCGATCAGCGCCGGCGCCACGGCGAACCAGGAGGGGTCGATGCGCATGATCAGGCCATGGTCGATCGCGGTTCGCTTCAAAGCCTTGCCCAGTTCAGGGTAGGGCTCCATCGTCTGCGTATTCTTGACGAGCTCGACGCCTCTCAGAATGCCTTTGCCGCGAACTTCACGGACGACACCGTATTTCTTGAGCTCTTCCAGCTTGCCGGCAAGATACTCGCCCATTTGCCCGGCTTGCTGGTCCAGTTTCTTCTCTACAATCTCCTCCAGCACGGCGATTCCCACCTCGCAGGCCATGGGGTTGCCGGCAAACGTGTGGCCGTGGGCAAACTGCACGTCGTCCTCGGCGTCCCCCCAGAAGGCATCGGCCATGTCTTCGCGGGCCAACATGGCCCCGATGGGCATCATGCCGCTCGACAGGCCCTTGCCACAACAAATCAGGTCGGGCGTGACCCCGAACGTCTGGGCAGCGAACATGGAACCGGTCTTGCCGATTCCCGTGATAATCTCGTCGAAAATCAGCATGACGTTATGGCGCGTGCAAATCTCCCGGAGGATCTGAAAATACTCCGTGGTCGGCGTGATGATGCCCCCCGTGTTGCCGATCGGCTCAACGATCACGCCAGCCACCGTCTCCGGGTCCTCGTTGACGATGAGGTCCTCCACCATGCGCGCACAGAAGCGGTTGCATTCCTGCCACGAGTCGAAGCGATCGCGGTAGTAGTTGGGCGGGAAGACCTTCAGGAACCCCGGCATTTGGGGCTCGAACTTGGTTTTGCGGGACCCCGTCCCGCTGGCTGCCATCGCCCCTGCAGTCCCTCCATGGTAGCCAAAATAGCGGCTTATGAATTTGTATTTCCCGGGGTGGCCGGTTTGCTTGAAGTACTGTCGCACGAACTTGATTGCAGATTCCACTGCCTCCGAACCACCGCTGAAGGGCTTGACGTATTTCAGGTTGCCCGGCGAAACGCTTCCCATCTTCTCAACGAAGTTCAGAGCGGAGTCGGCAATCCCGTGGAGAGGTGGCGCGAACGTCATCTTCGCCATCTGTCTCTCGAGAGCTGCAATCAATCGCGGATGGCGGTGTCCAAGCGTGGCGACGAATATTCCACCAATGGCATCGAAGTACCGCTTCCCTTCCGTGTCCCAATAGTAAAGGCCCTCTGCCCGCTCGAGGATCAGGGGGTGCCGCAGGAACTCGGCCGTTTGCTGGTAGTCCAGAAAAGTGTGTTTGAGCAGTTTCTCACGGCGAGGGTCAAGTTTCATGGTCGCTCACCACCCTGGCTGGTTGTTCCCGACTGGCGTGGAGGAATCGCGTGTCGAGTAAGTTGCCTTTCGCGGGACTCTTGCGGAGACAGTGCTCCTTGTCCCCTCGAGCCTTCCACGGTTCACGCCCCCGTGCGCCGTGCACGAAAACCCGCCCGGCCACGATCAGGTTCGACAGAATACGATACGTTCAAGCGCTTTTCAACCCGTCCGAACTTCTAGCCCTGCAAGTTTCAGCCGAGGAGCCGTGACTGGCCAAGTTCGGGCACCGCTTTCGTCGTGCTCTGACGCGGACGGCAGGCAACTTTCTCAGGAGTGAGTGAGGGCAAGCGATCCCGCTGGGAACAGGACCTTCCCCGCGATCGCAGCGCCATCAAATCTGGAGCCCGCGCGCCCGCTCGGCAACTCCCTCGACCCTTGGACGCCCCTGTGAATTAGCCGCCCTTTGCGGTCAATCGAGTTCTTGGCAGGGACAAAGTGCTTTTTGCGAGCGCGAAAAGAGGAAGCAGCTCCCGACTCCCCCCTATTTGCTTCGAGCCCAGGGGTGGTCAGGAGAAAGGAAAGCTGGCAGTCAGGGATCTTCCGAAACGGCTGAGGACCACGTTCATCCCTGCCAATAGTTCGGTGCGTAGCCAAAACGTCGTGGTACTCTTGCCAAGCGCGTCCACCGGCCCTGACGGCAGTTCGACTGAAACCAGTGACTGAATTGAACCGAACATTTCTTCCGCCAAAGCAAATCCGGCATTCAGAAGCGGAAGCCCTATTCAACCACTAAGGGTAGGTATTCTTCTCTAGCTATATTCAGGCCCTGTTGACTGTAAAGGAGACGGTCATGAAGACAGAAAACGTAACATGGGCCAACAGGCTGCCGCCCCACCAAGTCCTGACGGGGGAAGAAGTCGATTCCGTGCGCCAAAGTTCGCTGACGGTTCTGGAAGAGGTTGGAATTTTGATCGAACACCCGAGGGCATTATCGCTGCTGGCAGAAGCGGGAGCAGCCGTCGATTTTGATTCGCATCGAGTCAAGATCCCGGCGGCGTTAGTGGAAAAATCGGCGCGGTCCGTACCGTCCGAATTTGTGGTTACGGGCCAACATCCGTCAAAGGATGTCGTCGTCGGCCACGAGAGCCCACCGCGAGGGCGGCCGGTGATGTCGCTCGACTGGATTGTGGATTACGGCAAGAAGCGGCGGCGCGAAGTCATGCGAGCTGATCTCGAAGCCTGGGTTCGAGTCGTAGAGGCTCTGCCGAACCTTTCCCTGGTGACGGGGCTCTATCCCTGGGACGTGCCGCTCTCGACGCGCGACCTTCGTGCCGCCGAGGTCATGCTCCGGCTTTCGACGAAGCCGATTCTCATGGCCCCGTATTCGGGGCGGAGCGTCGAATGGCTCACCCGCATGCTGGGGGTGATTCCAGATCAGCGAGCCCCCAAGGCCATCATCTTCTCCTCCTGCAACAGCCCGCTTATCTACTCGGAAAGCCAGATGGATGGGCTGCTCGCGGCGGCCGAGCATGACCTGCCGGTGATGGTTAATTCTTCCGCGGTCACAGGCGCTACGGCTCCCATGACGCTCGCGGGAACATTGGTCATCATGAATGCCGAGATTCTGGCGGGCATCGTGGTGGCGCAACTGGCCAAGCCGGGAGCGAAAGTCATCTATGCCGGGCACCCGGTCGTGCTCGACATGCGAACCAGTATCGCCTCCATGGGGTATACCGAGATTGGCTTGCTGGCCGCCGCGTTGGTTGACCTGGGCCGAAGCTACGGCTTTCCTACCGCCAGTAACGGGCTGACGACGGACTCTCATGTTCCGGATCAGCAGGCCTCGACCGAGAAGCTGATCACCGGCTATCTTGCGGTGCTGAGCGGCGCTGCCTTAAACGGTGGGGCGGGGAGTCTTGCGGCAGTGGGTACGGCGAGCCTTGAGCAACTGGTCATCGACGATGATATTTATGAGCGGATTCTGCGCATGTGCGAAGGGATCCGCGTCGATCAGGATACTCTGGGATTGGACGTGATCGCGTCGGTGGGTCCCCGAGGCCATTACCTCGCGGAGCCGCATACACTGAAGTACCTGCGCCGGGAATTCCGTCATTCGGCGCTGGCCACTCGCCTCAATCCCGAGGCTTGGGTGGAAGCCGGCGGCAAGGACGCCAGTGAGTTGGCTGCCGAATCGGTCAAGGCTATCCTCAAAGACCCGCCCGAACCGCGCCTGGAGGGACGTGTCCTTTCCGAGTTGAGGCACCTGATGGAGAGGGCGGAAATGGAGGCCCCGCCGGCGTAGAAGACTCAGCCGCACATGGCGCCGACTTCTCGAATGCCCTCAGCAGTTCCACTGGGCGGAGATGAATTCTCGAAACTCCTCATCGGAGCGGATACGCAGGTTGGAGATGGCCAGAAATAATCCTTCCCGCGGCAACTTCCGGAGGACCTCCGGCAGTTGTTCAAAGCAATAGTCCACGTGCAGGATGAGGCGGGACTTTCCCAGGATTTCTTTTAGCGTCGGCAACATGTCGCGCAGCGTGGGGCCTCCCTGTTCCAGATAGATTTCCAAGCCAGCGATGCCCGGAACGCTCAACACATCCTGGTAATGCTTGTAGCCTGTACTGTGCAGGTGAAAGAGTACGTAGGGGCCGAGATGTTCGACGGTTTCCGCGTTGCTCTCCATGAAGATGTCGCGGTACATGGCGGGTGAGCACATACCCATAGCGTCTTCCTGAATCACCTGGGTGGGGCCGGGCGCCCAATAGCCGTACTTGTGACCGTAGCCTCCCAGCTTGGGCTTCACGATGGAGTAGTGCAGATCGAGCGCCCGGAGGAGCAGCCTATTCACGCGTCGCGCGGCTTTCTGGATGGCCCCGGGGTCATCGTGGAGGTCCATCAGAAAATTGGGCATTCCCCGCATGGCCGCCAGCACGTCGGAGGCGCCACGCAGAATCGTGGGGCTGATCCAGCAGTCGGCCTGTGCCTGGTTCTCCAACCACTCGGTCTGCCGCCGCAGACACTCGCACCACGCGTTTTGGCCGGGGATGGGAACCGCTTCCAACTCCTCGATGGAACCCACAAAGTGGCTGGGCGCAAGCGACCCCTCGGCGTAGCGGACCGGGCAGCCACACCAGGCTTCCAGCCAGGGAATTCCCCGCCAGGCCGCCGAGAATGCGATTTGGTCGTCGCAGGAAATACTGCGGTCCCGCTCCTGGAACCAGAAGTCATATTCCGTCATGACCAGTTCCGGAGTGACATCCTCGGGCTGCACGAGAGGGCGGGGAAAGGGTTGACGCAGGAAATTGATGGGCAGGAACACAGCATCGTTATAGATGCCCACGACGGGACGCCGCGAAGCTTTCCGATCCCAAAAGCTCTCTCGGAATCGCTGAATCGTTTCCTGTAACTGGGTTTCGCTTCTCATAGCCTTAGGCCGTAATACTGTTCATATAAGGGGTTTCACGAAATTACTTCTCAATTCGTTCGCTGGGTGACCCTCTCACCCGGCGCTTCGCTCCACCCTGTGTCGCAGCGGCGACCGAGGGTAGTAAATTCAAATCAACGCCCCCTCGGCTGCATAGGTTGGCGAGGACCTCGCTTCAACCGCAGTCTCAGACCTCGATCGCGCATGATGCCACAAAGGCGGCGGGAAAGACACTGCCTGGGGACCGTTTTCCAGGCTTCCCAAAGGGTGAGGGGACCTGTAATATATCGAGTCGCTAACCCTCGAGGTGCGTTCCCAGGGAGTATCAATGTTCTTCGCAGCCCGTCTTCGCGATTGGACCTTTCTGCTCATTTGCAACCTGATTTGGGCAAGCCAGTTCGTGATGGTCAAACTCGTGCAGCAGCAGATGGGGCCGGTCTTTGCGACCTTCTTCCCCATGATGCTGGCTATGCTCTTACTCATCCCCGTCGTCCGGCGAGAGCGGAGCAAGCACCCGGAAAGCGCCGGGCGCATTCCCACCCACGACATACTCGAATTCATCCTCATCGGAGTTTTCGGACAGGTCGTGGCCCAGCTCTTCATCACCTGGGGGGTGCGTTGGTCGCTGGCTTCCAACGCGGCGCTCCTCATGCTGACTCTCCCCATCTCAACCGCGGTCATGGCCTATTTCTTCCTCGGCGAGCGTATGACTCGGGTCCGCTGGATCAGCTTTGCTCTGGCCCTGGTCGGGGTGATGGAATGTTCTGGAGTCGCCTGGAAGGAACTGAATTTCACCAGCGTCAAGTTCCTGCTGGGAAATCTCATGATTTTTCTGAGCGTGAACGGCAGCTCCTTCTACAATGTCTACAGCAAGAAACTCCTGCGCCGGTATTCGCCCTTACAAGTGCTGCTCTACAGCTATTATGCGGTCTTCGCGTTTCTTGGCCCCATCACGGTTTACGCTGAACCCGGGGGATTCATCAATCTCCCACACTACAATGGGATCGTCTGGATGGGCCTGGTGATGCTGGCGCTCCTCCAGTACTTTCTCTCCATGGTGATTTTCCTGAACGTGCTGACCCGCCTCGACGCCACGCAAGCCGCGGTGTCCAACTACCTGATTCCCTTCTTCGGCGTGGTCGTGGCGGCGATCGTGCTGCACGAGCGGCTCACCAAATTCATGGTGGTGGGCGGCATCCTCGTCCTCGCCAGCACCCTGCTGGTGACCGTGTACGAGGAGCACCAGCGCGCGCGTGAAGCCGTCGGGGTGGCATCCTCCGGCAAGTGAGACCCGGCCGTCAACTTTGGGCCGGAACTCGGATTGGCTTCCCTCAAGGGCCGGTGGGAACCTGATCCGGTAAGTCAAGATAAGCACCGGAGAAGACCAAGCCAGTGCGAATGGGCAGGGTGATCTGGACATCGTTCGACCCGCCCTGCTTGACCTCTCCGGTGAGCTCCACAAAGTAACAGCGCGCGAGTCCCGGTCTCTGGTTGCGGATGGTCTTGAAGGGATGAAGCTCCTTCGAGACGCCATTCACCAGAACGCTGGGAATGCCGTTCGCAGACCCACTGGCTTCTTGGCCCGCAACCGTCAGGCGGTCCGGGAGCCAGTTGTCGTTTTGCTCCCGCGTCTCATCCTTGAGGAGAAACACCAGATAGGCTTTGTCATAAGCCCAGGGCTCGGGGGCCCAGGCGGACTCCGGCGCGTTCACGGCGAGGAACTGCCCGGCCCCTTCCGGATATGGAAACGAGGCACGGAGAGTGGCTGCTTCGGGAGTCTGGCGCGCGATGCTCCATTGCCCAAGGTAGCGGCGCCACGGCGCGGCGCGCGAATCTTCCGGCATGAGGCTTCGCTTCCCGGAAGCCTCGGAAGTGGGAACAATCCAGAGAATGCGCACCTGCTTGGCAGGCACGGTGACCCTCAACTTCGAATTCTGCGCGTAATCATCGGCCAGCGGGCCCTGGAGGGTCATGCCGCCGGGGAATATTTCCTCGACCACGAACTTCGTGGTCTCCGGCGCATCCAGCGCCAGCGTCAGGTCGGCGATCTGCTCCAAGGGGGAAGGATTGAAAAGGTACACATAGCCACGGTCTTTCCGGATGTGGGCGAAACCGGAGAGCGAATCCGCATCGCCTTGCCAGATGTCAGCATAATGCGCGGTCCGGTCAAAGAGCTTGATACCTTCCTGGAGATAGTCCTTGTGGGCCGCCGCCCAACCCAGCCATTTCCGTGCAAACCCGATTTCGCTATCCGGGATATTCTCGGGTATGGAGTTAAATGTCACCTGGCCCGCCATGGCCAAAGAGCTCAGCAACGAGTACCTGAAACCCGCCCGATCATGCAGCTCGGATTCCTGGCCGTAGTGATTCACGCAGTTCAACATCCGGTACCAGGGTCGCAGGAAGATGGCGTTGCTGCCGAACTCGTAAACCCGGTTCATGTCGCCGTAGAGGCGGTCGAGGTGAATGTCCGGCTCCACGGCTGCAAAGTGATCGCCTTCGTAACCACCGTAGTACGTGCCGTGGGCGCGACTATCCAGGTACCGAACATATTGAGGATTGGTAAAGCCGCCGTCCGCCCCCAGCATGATCCCGGGGCTCGCGGCGCGGAGTTCGCGTCCGAATTGCAGCATTCGCTGGCCCTGGGCGTAGATCGAGTACTTGCCCGGCAGGTGCCCATGGTCGGGGCGGTCACAGGGGAAGACCTCGAAGAAGTCCGCCCAGTGCATCGCCCGCAGGTGGTACGTCCGCGTGAACTCTACGATCTTCCGGAAGTAGGCCTGGCCTTCCGGCGAAAGCCAGCAGGCCAGAGGCTTGATGGGAGCGCCTGATGCCCAGGGAATATCCGAGCCGAAATCGATCCACCAACCGGTGTTGATGTTGAACCGGCCGGCGAGGTCAACGAAGCCTTGCACCCGTTCCGGCGGCTCCTCGGCCATCTGATGGGCCGCCTCGTAACCATCCATGTAGCGGATGCCCAGGCGCTGGGCGGTCGCCATCACCTGTTCGGTCCATTGCGGCCGCTCCAGGAACTCCTTCAGGCCCACTTGGGCGGACCAGCCCTCGCAATAAACGTCAGGCCATTGCTCAGGCGGAGGCGAAATGTGAACGTGATACTCGGTCGCCCAATCCCGCACCCCACGCTCCCATCCCATCACGTTATCCCCCTGGTTGGCGTAAACGCCCACCACCGCCTTCTCTGTCGCCAGGGTTTGGCCCGGGGGCAGAGTCGCCCCGGGGTAATACGTGAGCTTGTCGCCGCGATGATCCCAATATATAGTCTCCAAACAAGAGAAGAAACCTCCCTTCTGAAGACGGGTGACAGGGTAAGTCAATTCCTGGCCGGCCATCAAATCCAGCGGGTGCGGTAGCCCCAACCAGGAGACTGTCACGTCGCGGAGGACAAGATCAGCGCCACTCCGGTTCGTGACGTCCAACCACTTATGCAGGAAGTGGTCTTGCCGGCGCAACTCGTAGCGCACCGCCACGTCGAGCCTTTCGGAAGTTAGGAAAACGCTCAGCCGGGCGGCTTCCGCATCCGAGGCCGAAGCGTCAACTCGGGCCACTTGGAATTGATCCGAAGAGAAGTCACCCTGATTGGTCCGCAGGAGAAACGCCACAGCTTGCGGCGTGGGGACGGCCTCCTGCGTCAGGGAATTTACCAGCCGGATTTCCTTCAGATGATCTGCAGTTTTCAAATCAAGTTGAAGGAAGCCATTCCGGAGTTGGGCCACACCCGGGGGTGTGGTGCGGGCGGTGGCCGCTTCCTGGGCCCAGCGGGTATCTGCCACAATCAGAGTTGGTGTCAACCGGTCCGCAAAAACCCGCGTTTGCTTGGGCTCGATAATGAGTGGACCAGCCATGTCGTAGCTGGTGTCGCCGGTGGGAGGTTCGTTGAAATTGTGCAGGTAGTTGCGATCATTGCCGCCGCCGGGGGGGAGCTTCACGACTCGGCCGGGAGAACTCACGGACTGGAAGGGGACGTCGCAATAGGCTTCCAGTTCGCACACATAGACGCCTAGCCGGTCCGGGAAACGGCGGAACTCGGGATCGGGCGGTTCGGTGAAGAGCACCCGGAGGCGCGTGGTAGTGACCGCCGGGAACGAGTACCGGATCGTCGACGTCTCCTCACCGAGAGGTATCGCATCAACATCCTGCCATTCACCCTGGGTCCAGCACTGTAGCCGGGCTCCTTCCTGGGTTCGGGCGATGGCGGGCCCGCGTACCATCCGCCCATCGAAATAGCGGATGATGACACTGGAAATCGTCTGTGGCTCCGGCCACTCAATCCCCAGGTCTGCCGGCAAATCCGCCGCCCCAACCGCCCAATAGCTCTTCAGGCTCCCGTCATTGGCCTTGGCGGCCTCGTGCCCGGGGAGGATCGCGACACCGCTCTCCCAACTGCGTGCCCGGGCGCCCCGCGCGCTCAAGGCGAGGTTGATCGGGCCCGAATCCTCGCTTCCCTTCAAAGGGCTGCCAAGGGACACAAATAGCATGACCGTCGAGATCATCAGGAAAGCATGTCGTAAGAAGCAAAATGGTCTAGGCATGGACATCACCCCATAGTGGCTGATTGAACTTCAGTTGTTCGGAATTTGTTTCCACCTTTCGAACACGACGCGAACCCTACCACCGAGGTCCCAGCTTGTCACCCAACGTAAGCAGGCTGTCTCGGGTAGGCGAGGGCCAAACCGTACTTCGGCTGAGTTCCTTCCCGCTCTGCCAGAATCATGGCCTCCTTGAACAGCAAGTCCGCGGTGTCGTGGTCCCCGGGATTCAAGGCGTGCGCATGGACGAGAACTTCGTAGGAAGCTTCATCCTCGCCCAGTGTGTGCAGCGTGGCCCCCAGCAAAGCGTTGGATCCAAAAATGTCCGGGCGCAGTGCCACGGCCTTTTCCAGGGTCGCCCGTGCCTCAGCATGGCGTCGCACCCGCCGTGGAAATGAGGCAGCCGGACACAAGAAGAAAGACGAGAAGCCGGAAGGCTCCGAGTCCGAATTCAAGGCGACCTAATCCCATGGGAATGCCGTTAGGGGTGGACCGGATTTCGAGAGGGGGAGAACCCCGGTTCGAGTTCCGGTTGGGGTTGTTGTGCCTCCCCTGTCGATTCGACAAGTTGCCGAGCTGCTTCCTTTCGCTGCTCAGACTTTTTCTTGGCCATCTCTTCAAAGCGGGCGAGTTCGGCCTTTGCCTCCCCTTGACGCCCCTGCTGCCGATAAGCTTGGGCCAGGAGATAGTGAACTGTGTCTTCTTCAGGCGCCAGCCGGACGACACGCTGAAATTGGTCCACAGCCGCCTCCGTTTGGCCGGCGCGAAGCAGGGCCCGGCCATAGGCCAGCACTGCCTGGGGGAATTCCGGATTCAAGCTCACCGCCTGCTGCAGGACCTGCACCGCTTCTCGAGGGTTGGTATGAAGAGTGATTTCTCCCAGCCTCCAGAGCGCCAGGGAGTCCTGCGGACTGATTTGGAGTTCCGCCTTGAATTCCTGGGCCGCCTCTTCAAACTTATCCGCGCGCGCGTAGGCGCTACCCAGGCCATAATGAATGCCTGCCCCCTCCGGCTTGGAACGCAAGGCTTCCTGGTAGTACTGGATGGCTGCCGCATCATTGTTATGGCCTTCGGCGTCCTGCGCTTGCAGCAGCAGGTACTGGTGAGAATATGGGGCAATTTCGCCGAGTCGATCCGCGGCATCAAGAAGGAGCTTGAGGTGCGCCAGACCGAGATTGTACAAAACGTCGGGGTCCTTCGACCGGGATTCGCTCAGCTTCTCGAAGGTTCCGGCGGCCTCCCGGTAGTTGCGCATCTGCATTTGCGCCTTGCCCAAATAGAAAAGAACCTTCGTGTCGTGGGGATCCAACCGGTGGGCATCCTGAAAGGCCTTCACAGCTTTATCGGATTGATAAAGCTCGTAATGCGCGAGCCCCAAGATCATATGCGCTCCAGCCAGGCGCGGGTCGAGCCTGACCGCTTTCTCGAGGACCTCAATAGCGTCCCGATACTTCCGCTGCGAGAAGTACACAATCCCGAGATTTTGATAGGCGCTGACCACCTGGGGGTCTCGTTGAATCAACTCCTGATACTTCTTCTCCGCGGCAGCCAGATCGCCGCTGGAGCGAGCCGCCTGGGCTTCCTCGAAGAGCTGTTCGGTGGAAGTTTGTGTCTGGGCCGAGAGCGCAGTCGCAAGCCCCCACCCCAGAGCCAGCACTGAAACGTCCAGAATCAGCCGCCGGCCATGCCTGATTGCCCGAGGGCGCCGGCAACGGTTCCCACCCATGGCCATGTCCACTCCTTGCCCTTGCAGGTTGATGAAAAAGCCTCGCGCCGTTGTCATCCTGAGCCCTTCGCTGTCATTCTGAGCGAAGCGAAGAATCTCGCTCTGCCCGCTCAGGGTAAACTCCGCGAAGGATCTGCTTTGTTTGTCTTCAATGAGAAACAGCAGATGCTTCGTCCGCCGCGGCGGACTCAGCATGACAGATGCCGTTTTTCATCAACCCCCTAGATTATATACACTCCCCCGAGCAGGGGCCCCGGAAGGTATGACCACCCCCACAAATGAAGTGGGGCGAGAGATAACGTTCCTCTCGCCCCGGGATTAGAGACAGTTCTGGCAACTACTCACCAGAACAACTTCAACGCAAACTGCATGGAACGCGGGTCGGTCTGAATATTGGTGATGCGCCCGAACGTGCACCCTGCTGCATGGACTCTGTCGGTGGTTCCGTCGGGCAGCGGCGGCAAGCAGAAGCCGGTATCAGGGAGGGCTAAGTTCTGATGATTGAGAGCGTTATAGGCCTCCCACCGGAACTCGAAGTACTTGGTCTCGGTGATCTTGAACTTCTTGGCAAGCGACGTGTTGACGTTCCAGAATCCCGGAGCGCGCATATTCGCGAGCCTCGGCCCCATCGTCCCCCATTGCCAGGCCCGCGGGTCGGTGGGGTCGTAGTTGGCCCAGAAGGTCGTGTCGGTTCCAAACGGAGGGGCGAAGGCGTCCGGGTTGATCCACTGCTCGATGCGCTGCTCCTTGCTGCGGCTTCCCTGGAAGTGCGGATTGCCGATCAGGTCGCACCGGCCGGTGATCTGGTTGCCGGGGCAAGAGATGGGAAGTGGCACGCCGCTTTCGGCGTTGAAATTCCCCGTTAGGAGCCAGCCCCCTAACACCTGGTTCAGCGGGCCTTTCTGATTGAAGTATCTTCTGCCCGCTCCAAAGGGTAGCTCATAGGTGGCAGCGATGTTGAGGATCTGAGGAATATCGTCACTGGCGACCGCGCGGTCAACCTTCCAGTTGTCCGGATCCTGGTAAGTGCTGGCGTACCCGGTGTAGCCGCCCAAACGTCCGGTTCGCCCGCCTAGCCCTCCAGCCCTTCCAACATGGATCGGATCGACCACCGACCAGGCCACCTGGGAGGTCATGGCGTTGTTGATCTTCTTCGAGACGGTATACGCGGTCGTGAACTGAAGGCCATGCGACAGCCGCTTTTGGACCTTGAGATTCATCCCATGGTAAATCGTGGTTCCGTCGAACGAAGTGACGTTAACGAGACCGCCACCGGTATCGCCGAAGAAGGGGTAGGGCTTTAGCAGCGTTCCCATAGAAAGTTCTGATGTTCCGTAAACTGTCGCGAGCTCTGCCGCGGTCGTGCCCGAGTAGACGCTGGTAATGGGTACAATCGAGTTAATCTCTGTCTTGTATTGGAGCACGTCTTTTGTATGGACATAATTAAAGTTACGAAAAGGCTCCCCGAGCAGATGCGTCCCGTGGTTGCCGACGTAACCGACGCTCACCATGAAGTTGTTCGGCAACTCCCGCTCAACCTGGAAGCTCCACATCTGCACCAGGGGGTCGTGGTTAACGGGGCTCATGAACTGCAGGTAGCCGGCGCCGAGCAGCGGATCATGACGCTTGGCCGGGAATCCACTGCTCCTGGGGGGAGTGGTGAGGGTGGCCTTGTCCGTCGTGGTGTCACTTAGCGGAAAGGAAACGCACTGACCGGTGAATTCCGCGCATTGGTCAGGCGACCAGCTCCCATTCCAGTCATATTCCGGCGACCAGCCGGGGAAATTTGAGGGACTTTGCCCCGGCGAGATCGCGCTCTGAAAAGCGTTGCTGTAGAAAACATCGTACCCGCCCCGGATGACGGTCTTATGGTCGGCGAAGGGCGTCCAGGCAAAGTTGAAGCGAGGGCCGAAGTCATTCTTGTTTGCAGGGAAGATGTCATGACCCTGTGGAAACTCCGGATCACCCTCGTAGATGATTTTGCCTGGCAGGCCGGTCACGGAGTTCGGACAGCCCAGGCAGAAATTAGACATAGGGTGCTGACGGAGTTTGAACATGCCGTAGATATCGTAACGGAGGCCGACGTTCAAGGTGAGGCGCGGCGTGATCCGATAGTCGTCCTGCCAATAGAAACCCCAATAGCGGTTGCGGATATAGGGCTGGAACATCAAGCCGCTGTCCCCGTCCCGACCAGAGCTGCCTACCGCCCCGAGCATGAACTGCTCCAAGCCGGCCCCGCCCGCATTTCCCGAGATCGGGTCCGCGCTATTGTCACCCCAAAAGCTGAAGTTAGTGCCCCAGCCGCTCTCGTAGAAACTGTGCTCAAGACGGTATAGGAAGCCGGTCTTCATGGTGTGCTTCCCTATGATCTTGGTAATGTTGTCGAGAATTGTGTACGCTTCCGACCCGGTTGCTATATTCACCCAGTTTACAGGTCCGAACTGAATATAGCCGCCGCTGGGCGTATTCATCTGGAAGTTCGGCATAGGATAGTACGAGTCCTCCGGGATGCGGCTGGGCGCCAAAACCTGTTGGACCTCGGTTTGGTCCGTAATGCTGTCCGGGTAAGGATGCTGCGGGTGCGTGCTCATCCCCTGACGGCTGAAACTAGCGCGAAAGTCGTTTACCAAACTCGGGCTCAAAGTGTACGTATTCCCGAAGGCAATTATCTGATTCGCCATACTCAGGTCGTAATTACTGCCCCAGCCCGTACTCCCCCAGGGAAAGGTGGCGCCCGTCCAGGGCACGCGGTAGTTGGCGTAGGCGGTAGGGTTATACAGCCATTCCCCGAAAAACTTGCTCTTGTCACTCCACTGGTGGTCAATCTTGATAGACAAATTGTTGGTGTCCTGACTGCTGCCGTTCGCACCTAGAAAGTTGCTGCAGGTCCGGTACACGCCGCCGCTGGCCAGCGGACAACCACTCAAGGGATCGAGGTAGTTGGGCTGGGGGAAGGACTTCATATAGAACATGGCCACGGGATCGAGCCGGTCGGAAGGGAGCTGGGTCGCGAAGTTGCACGTCGTAACGTCCGGATTGGCGTTAATGACCGAGCTCGCGCACCCATTCGGAAACCCGGCGGCAGGCGTGCCGAATGCGGTCCGGTCAAACAGGCCCTGCGAGTCCGGCCCCACGGTACTATAGGGATCCCACAGGCCATACTGGGCGGTGTTGGGATCCTCGCTGAAATCACCTTGGCGCATCAGTGGCGTGGGCACGGTGTAAGTTTGCGTACCCATCAGGTGGAGGATAGAAGTATCCCAGGAAAAGAAGAAGAACGTCTTGTCCTTGCCGTTGTATATGTGCGGGAGCACTACCGGCCCACCCAAGGTACCACCGAAGTTGTTGAAGCGGAGCTGCCGGCTCTTGATGATCTTGCCCTCGGAATCAATCGAGGTAAAGGGATTGCGCGCGTTGGTGGCATCGTTCCGCACGAACTCATAGATGTCGCCGTGCAGTTTGTTAGTCCCGGAATTCAGGACCACGTTGAAAGCCGCCCCGCCGGTGCGGCTGTACTCCGCCGCAAAAGCCTCGCCAATGACCTGAAATTCTGAAACGGCGTCCGGCGACGGGTCGACAGCCATATTCTCCGCCAACCCTGAGAGGTTCAAGTTGCCGTCCAGATACCAGGCATTGGCGCCACCCTGCCCGCCATTGACCGATAGATCGGAACCCAAGGCATGAGTAGGATCCGGAAATGTTCCGTATGAGCTGTTGAAACCAAAATTGGTTCCCGGCGGCCCCCCCGTCGAATTGACGCCAGGAAAGAGAAAGACGAGCTGCTGCAGGTCGCGGCCTTGCAGCGGGATCTCTTCCAGGGCACTCGCGCCGAGGCTGGTGGAGAAGTTGGAAGCCGACGTTTCTACCAGCGAGGGGGCTGCGGTCACCTCGACTTGCTGGTGCACTTCTCCAACCTTCATTACGGTGTCAACTCGGATGACTTGGCCCGCTGGGATCTCGATATCAGTAATATCCACTCCAGAAAAGCCGGGAGTCTGAAAGTGGGCGCGGTATTTCCCTGGAGTGAGCGCCTGAACTCGGTAATAACCCGCGCCATTGGTCTTTAACGTTTCGGTCACATTCCTGTCAACCGAGGTGATGGTAACGTTCACGCCGGGCATCACCGCGCCCTGCGAGTCGGTCACCACGCCTTCCAGAACGCCCCGATTCAATTGAGCAATGAGGGCGGTGGTCCAGAACACGGCTATGATAAAAAACAAAATGCCAACCACTGTCCTTCGGGAATTCATGCGTGCCTCCTCGCACATGTGCGGAACGCTCGTGATGCTTCGTGATTGAAGAGAGCTTTTGACACAAGCTCGACGCAGGGAAGGGCTTTCTCAAGGTCGAAAGCCAAATTAACGGCCCGACCTTACTCCCCCTCCAGATGGTTGTCAAGCCCTTGATGAAATGTGTTGACCTATTGTCCGGGCCGTCGCTCGCATGGGTTCGAAAGACTTTTCAGCTCGTTACAGCGGGCTCCTGCCCGGGCGGGGAAACTCTCAGCGCGCCGTTACAACCGACAGTAATTTTGAAGATGTAATCCGCGAAGCTTTGCCGGTCATTCCCACCCCTTTCCCCGCTGCAACCAGCGGGCACGAGGCCGTTTCGCCTCCGGATAGAGAGGGGAGATAGTCTTCTGGGAATATACCTGTGCAAAGCAGTCCTGCCCGTGGCAAAATCTCCTTGCCATGGAACAGACGTGTGCTGCTGGACAGCAGCGTCAAGCGCTGCTCGGAGGATTGACCCTCCTCCTTGTAGGGCTGTCGAGTATCACCGCTGCCGCCCAGGCGCGGCAAGATCCTCCCCCCACACCTGGAATTGCCGGCGGCCGGCCGGTGGTGAAGGGGCCCGTTGCCCAAAACCCCGGGGGGGCGCTCGACAAGCGGATCGAGGATCTCCTGGCAAAGGGAGACTCAAACGCTGCCCGGAAGGTAGTCCGGGAGTTTCTCGCGCAGCCCCGAGTGCCGGCCGACACTCTCCTGCGCACAGGTGTCGCCCTCGCCCAGCACGATTTGTACGCGGAAGCTGCGGAGGTCTTCGGACGGTCGGTCAAGGATTTCCCCAGCCAATTTGAAGGTTACTACAACCTCGCACTCGCAGAGTTGGCTCTCCGGAAGTACTCCGAAGCGCTCGCCACTCTCGCCCAGGCGCCGCCCAGTTCGCAAACTGACGAAGTGGCCAGGACCTATCTGCGCGGCAAAACCGAGATGGCTCTCGGCAAGAACGCGGAGGCGGAGCGAGACTTCACCGCCGCATTTACAGCCGCTCCCCAGGAAGAGAACTACGCCCTGGACCTCGGCCTGTATTACATCCGCGCGCAGAAGTATCAGCAAGCGCTGGCGGTTTTCGAGAAGGCCACCCGCTTCGAGAAGGGCTCCCCCTTCCTGCTACTCGGCCTCGGCCTGGCTCAGTTTCTGGGGGGCCAGAGCGCGGAGTCGATTGAAACCTGCCGCACCCTCCTCGCCCTCCAACCGCGTTTCTCACCCGCCCGGGTCATGATGGCCTTTGGCCTCTACATGCGGGGAAACATTGACGAGGCGGAGAAAGTTGCGGCCCAGGGGTTGCACGATCCCAATCCCTTGGAGTATCTCTACTACCTGCACGCTGTCTCTCTTCTCAAGTTGCAATCCAAGGATTACAACCTCATCCTGAACGACCTCACCCTCGCGGCACAAGCCATCCCTCGTTGCAGCCTGTGTTACCTGGCCATGAGCAAGGTTCACCAGCGCAGAGGCGAAGAAGAGGCCGCGGCGGCCGATCTGGAAAAAGCGGTGGGGCTGGACCCAACTTTTGCGGAAGCCTGGTATCGCCTGGCAGCGCTTTATGACCAGGCAGGGCGGCATGAGGCAGCTCAGCAGGCGCGCCAGCGGTTCGAGATGCTCAAAGAAGACAAAACCGATCGAGACACCGAAATGCTTCGCGGTGTGTTCGTGAAGGCGCTGGGAGGCGAGGGCTCGCCGTAGGTTGCGCCCCCGGCGCGGTCCATCCTGAAGGGGAGGCCCTCGGCGCAGGCGTCCGAATTCCCTCTCCACTCTCTCGAAGTTAACTCCTGGCTCACGGCCCGCTGACGACAACGTCCCGCGCCTTCGCATGTCTTACCTGGAGAACCCCGGCCTTTGCGTCAAAGGTCCAACCCGGCTCGGAGAGGTCGGGACGCTGGCGGAGCGCCGTGCCCTTGGCCGTGACGCGCGTCGGGCGGAACCCCAGCCGCAAGACTTCCGTCGCATCCTCGTCAAAAGTTGTATAGCTCAATTCCCGAGCAGCGTAGCTCACTTTGCGAACTACCGAAGAGGAACGCAGCAGGTGGTTTTCACCGGGAGGGGACCACTCCGGCACGGATGCCATGCCGGCCAGGAAGTGACGGATGAAGTCGGCATATCCGTCCGAGTACCACAATTCATCCACTGACATGGCTCCCGTGACCTCACCATCTTCCCGCGCCATATAGCTTGCCCAATTGAATGCCCGGAAGGCTTTTTCCTTGAAGCTTGGGTCGCCGGTCTTTTCATAGTACAGGGCGCACACCGATGCGTAGCGGGAGGTATGGCTTCCCATCTTGTCCATGTCGTTAACGGCTTGCTCGGAAATGGCGTTCGCCCCCCACTGCTTCCCGTACTGAACGGACTCTTCCTGAACCCAGCGGTAACGCTCCGTGGCGGGGACATCAACGGCAAAGGTTTTCTCAATCCAGTTCAGCAGTCCGAGCGCGTGCCCCTTCCACTCCGGGTCGGCCTCGGGATGCTGCAGGAGGTAGCGAGCCGTCTCCCCGGCGCTGTATTGATTCCAGTTGGCGAGGTGGGTATCGATAGGGACATCCTCGAAGTAGGCGCTCCACAAGTTATTGCGCAGGGGGTATTTCATCAGCCAGTCCCAAGCCAGGCGGCGTGTCCGCTGATAGGAGGCAGCATCACCCAAGCCCAGGCGTAGGAGCTCATCAAAGAGCTTGATGCTGGCGATGACGTGGGCCGTGTATTCCTCGCGAATGACATTCGTGTGCGCAAACACACGGAAGGGCCAGGGCGAGTGCGTCAAGTCGCCCGCCCGCACGTGCGCGGCCAGGGCATTGGCGCACGCCAAGGCGGCGTCACGGTAGCTCGTCTCCCCCGTCAGTTCGTAGAATCTCAGATACCCCACCCCCAGCTCTCCGACCTTGTCGGGCTGGATCACCAGGTGACCATCTCCGCGCCCGCACGCTCCGGCGCCGGCGCGAATTCTCTCGCAGTACTTCACGTCGTCGACGCCGAAGTAATCTGTCGCCCCGGGCTGGGAGCTCGCATACGGAGCACTGGCCCACTCCCAGTTGGCGGGTGTCGTCCCGTGGGCAAGCTGGTAATCGAGCATCTCGCGCACGCGGTCAAGCGCCACCTTGTCACCCGAGTAAGCGTAGTACGCCAAGGCCGAGTCCACAAACATCGCGTACAGGCCTGCCGGATTGTGCGGCCAGTCGGTGCCGCGAAGGGTGACGGGATCGAACGTCGAGTGGACCAGGTAGATCTTCAACCCATTGGGCTCGACGGGAACCTTATTCTCGATGAAGTCCCAGGCGAGGCTTACGACACGGTCGTAGGCGCGGTCCTGCGGCGTCACCCAGGAGAGCAGTCTTCCCTGGTCATCCAGAACTACGCGGTGACCGTTCAGATGGTTTTTCTGCTGGCCTGACAGGAGTGGGCCACTGCTCAAAGTCAGAACCAGCGCAAGGATGAGCGCGCAATGGCGGACTGGCATGTCACCTCCTCGATCCATATGGGTTTGAGACCGCCCAATCCTGCAGTCGCCTTCAACACTGCATCCCCGGCAGCGACGAGAGAAATCCACGGTGCTCCGTCACGGCCGGCGGGTGGCCCGAACCCCTCGGCTTCAGGCGGCGGGTCGCTCAGTGCTCCAAGACGCGGACCATGCGTGAACCCGTGTGGCGCACCCGCAGCACCCCGTGCTGCGCGTCAAAAGTCCACCCCGCCTGCTCGAGGTCAGCCCGCTTTGGCAATTCATGACCATCCGCGAGGACTCGCCGGGGCGCATAGGCCAGGCGCAGAACCTCGCTCGAATCCGCATCGAAGGTCTGGTAATTCACTTCTCCCGGCAAGTAGGAGACGCTCTGGACGACCGAGGTGGAACGGAGCAGGTGGTTCTCACCCGGTGGAGCCCACTCGGGAACTGAGCCCAGCCCCGCCATGAAGTGGCGGACGTAATCGCCGTACCCATCCGAGAACCACACCGTCTGGTCCTCGACCGCCAGGTCGTTGACCGCCCCATTCTCGTGACACATGTAGGTGGCCCAATTGAAGGAACGGAAGGCCTTTTCCTTGGCCGCCGCATCGCCCGTCAATTCGTACCAGAGGGCGTTCACCGACGCGTAGCGCGACGTGTGGCTCCCCATCTTGTGCATGTCATCGATCTGTTCGGAGATGGTTTGCGCGCCCCATTGCATGCCCGGTTCGCTCGGGACGTCCGCTCCCAGGGTACGCTCAACCCATTGGATCAGGGCGGGAACATCGGCTTTCCAGTTGGGATCATATTCCGGATGCTGGAGGATGTATCGGGCCGTCTCCATGGGGCTGTATTGATTGAAATTCGTAAGCTTCTCGAACACGGGGATGTCTTCGAAGTAGGCGTGCCAGATGTGGTTCTGCATCGGGTATTCCATCAACCAGGTCCAGGCCGTGTGGCGGGCGCGGCGGTAGGCCGGCACATCGCCCAGGTTCAAGCGCACCAGTTCATCCAGAAGCCGGACGGGGCCGATGACGTTCGCGGAGTACTCTTCCCGCACCGTGTTGTCCTCGGCGAAGACGCGGAAGGGCCAGGGAGAGTGCAGGGCGTCGCCGGCGCGGACATGCCGGGCCAGCGTGTTTGCACAGGCCAGCGCCGCCTCGCGATAAACAGCCTCGCCGGTCAGTTCGTAGAACTTCAGGTAGGCCATCCCCAGTTCGCCGACCTTGTCGGGCTCGATGACGCCATAACCGTCGCCGCGGCCCCAATCCGTCGCATGCCGGACGAAGAGGAAGTCGTGGCCGCCGCGGTATTCCGTAGCCCCCGGGTCAGAACTGGCGTAAGGAACGCCTCCCCATTCCCATTTTGCGGGTGTCATCCCGTGGGCCATCTGGTAATCGAGGAGGCCACGAACCAGGTCGAGGACGTGCCGGTCTTCCGAGTAGGGATAGTAGGCGGTGGCGGCATCCACGAACATCGCGAAGAGCCCGGCGGGGTTGTCCAGCCAATCACCTCCCCCGAGCGTCCTCTCATCAATGCAGCAATAAGTGTAGTAGGTCTTGAGTCCGTTCGGAGCCACCGGGACCTTGTGCAACAAGAAGTCCCATGCCAAGTGCATGACCCGGTCGTAAGCCTTGTCCTGCGGTTGTGCCCAGGAAAGTAACTTCCCTTGGGGATCGAGAACCACTTGATGTCGATTGAAAGTCTGCTGGGCGGGAGAAATTTGCACCCCGAGCAAACATACCGCAGCGAGCCAACCGTAACCAGCAAAACGGCGTAGCATTTCAGTAGTCCTCCCTGAAGCGGCGAAGTCCTCGCGGACGGCCAAAGATGAGGATCTTTATCCCGCGATCTTGATTTCACCCGAGCGCGTGTGGCGAACGCGCACCACAAAATCGCCACTGGCAAGCGGCTGGACGGTGAAACCGTCCTCCTGAAGGTTTTCGCGCGGGGGTAGTATTGTTTCGCCGGCGGTAATTCGTGCCGGTTTGAAATGGAGCCGGAGCACTTCCGTGGCCGCCGGGTCAAAGGTTCGATACTGAATAGAGCCTTCGGCGTAGGTCACCTTCTGCACGACGGAAGAAGAGCGCAGCACGTGATTCTCCCCTACGGGCGCGAACTCCGGAATGGCTCCCATGGCCCAGGAGAAATTCCGCGAGTAGTCGGCATAGCCATCATCAAACCAGTACTGCCCGTCGAAACCCACCCCGCAGCAGGAGATTCTCCCATCCGAGGCGGCAAAATAGGTGGCATAGTTCAGCGACCGAAAGGCGTTTTCGTGAGACTGCTGATCGCCGGTCTTCTCGTAATACATCGCGTTGATCGCCCCCCAGCGCGAAGTATCGCTCGCCAGCCCGGAGCGCGAGCAACATCCCCGAAAATCCGGTGGCTCACCCTGTTCATCAATGGCCCAGGCATCGAAATAGGGGCCCCGGCCGAGCGACCGCTGCACCCAATCGATGATGTGGCCAATGTGGTTGACCCAGTCGGGGTCAACGTCGGCAGGGTTGAGCCGCGTCAGGATGTAGTAGGCCGTCATCGTGGGTGCAGCCTGGTTGAGGTTCTTATTGTTCTGAGGGACGTCTTCGAAATATCCGCTCCAACGGTCGTTGGCCATGGGGTAATCAAGAATCCATTTCCAGGCGAGCACCCGGGTTTTCTCAAAGCTCTCGGTGTTCCCGGCCTTCAGACGAACGAGTTCGTCAAGCAGCCGGACGTTCGCGACCACCATCCCGCCGTAGTCTTCCCCGTCGGAGACCTCCTGCGCGGCCGCATTCAGGTTCCCGCCCAGAACCCTCCCGGTGCGCCCGTCCACACGAAAAGGCCAGGGGGTGTGATTCTCGTCGCCCGGTATTACATGCTTGGCCAGCGCATCCGCGCACTGGAGGGCGGCATCCAGGTATTTGCGCTCTCCCGTCATTTCGTAGAAGAGTGCGTAACCGATCCCCAACTCCCCCACCTTATCGGTTTCGATCCCGCCCAAGAAGTCGCGCGGCGTATCCTGGAGGCAACCGCCGTACTCGGGTGCATTCTTGCAATTCGTCGGAAACGGCACGCTGGCCCAGTCCCAGCCCGCTGGCGTCGTCCCATGTGTGAGCTGGTAGTCGAGCATGGAGCGCACGACCGCGATAGCTTCCGCATCTCCGGAGTACGGATACCACCCCAGCAGCGCATCCACGAACTGCCCATACAGGCTGGCCGGATTGCCTTGCCAGTTCCAACCCTGTAACGTGTTGTCGTCGTAAACCGCATTGAGCAGGTAGACCTTTAGGCCCGTGGCCGGGTCGTTGGGAACCTTGTGCTCGATAAAGTCCCAGGCGAGCCGCAGGACTTTGTCATAGCCTTGATTTTTCTCGGGGTGATACCAGGCCAGCAAGCGCCCGCCAGGGTCAACCACAGCCTTCTGCCAAGGCAGTTGGGCGTTCACCCAACCGGGAAGCTGTTGTTGACCATAAGCGGAAGAAGATAATAACATTGTCGCCATTAGACAACTCATTACCGATAGAAAAAGACCCCGCGTCATAGCGAACTCCTTCCGTGACCTGGTGACGTCCGTGCCGAACTCCTCCGCCGGGGACCCTTCAAAACGGGATGGCCCGAGCCGGCGGGAGGATCAGCCCCGGAATCGAGTCCCTTGGCGTCGAACTACTTTCCCAGGATTTCAACTTCCTGGGATTGAACATGCCGGAGCCGAATCACAAAATCGCCACCGGGTAGCGACTCGACCGTGTATCCCTCGCCCCCCAGGTCCCGGCGCTCTTCGAGCGTCTCGGTTCCGGCCGCAATGCGCGCGGGCCGGTAAGTCAGGCGCAGAACTTCCGTCGCGTCCTTATCGAAAGTCCGATAGCGTAGGCTGCGATCGCCGTACTGGACGCGCTGCACGGCCGAGGACGACCGGAGCAAATGGTTTTCTCCCACCGGTGCAAACTCCGGGATGGCGCCCATGGCCCAGTTGAAATGGCGCAGGTAATCCGAGTAGCCGTCGCTGAACCAGTACTGGCCCTGGAATCCCTCGCCGCAGCAGGAAATCCTCCCGTCCGAGGCGGCGAAGTAGGTGGCGTAATTGAGCGAGCGGAAAGCGTTCTCGCGCGCTTGGCTGTCGCGGGTCTTTTCGTAATACAGAGCGTTGATAGCGGCCCAGCGAGAGGTGTCGCTGCCCAGCCCGGCCCGCGAGCAGCAGCCTTGATAGGTCGGGGGCGCGCCCTGCTCATCCACTCCCCAGGCCCCGAAGAATGGTCCTCTCCCCAGGCAGCGCCGGACCCAATCAATCAGATGGCCCACATGCTTGACCCAATCGGGATCGACCGCGTGGGGGTCCGGGCGGCTGAGAAGGTAGTAAGCCGTGTAAGTCGGGGCGGCCTGATTCACGTTCTTCGGGTTCTTCGCGACGTCCTCAAAATATCCGCTCCATTTGTCCCCGGATTTGCTCCCCTCATTGAGCGGATGCTCTTTCAACCACGTCCAAGCCGTGTCGCGAGCCTTCCGATAGCCCTCGGTATCACCTTCGTTCAGCCGGATCAACTCATCGAACAGGCGCAGCGAAGAAGCGATGATGCCTCCGTATTCTTCACCTGCTAATACGTCTCCCGATTTCCCATCGACGCGGAAGGGCCAGGGAGTGTCATCGTCATCCCCGGGGCGGACGTGCTTGGCCAAGGCATTCGCACAGTTGATGGCGGCCGCCAGGTACTTGCGGTCGCCGGTCATTTCATAAAAGAGCGTGTAGCCGATGCCCAGCTCTCCCACCTTGTCGGTTTCGATTCCCCCGTAGAAATCGCGGGGCATGTCCTGGATGCAATGGCCATAGTCGGGTTGGTCGTCGCAGTTGGTGGGAAAGGGAACACCTGACCAGTTCCAGTCAGCAGGGGTCGTGCCGTGCGCGAGCATATGATCCAGCATGCCGCGGACGGTTCGGATGGCTTCTTCATCGCCGGAATAGGGATACCAACCGGCCAGCGAATCCACAAAGGAACCGAAAACCATGGCGGGATCGTGCTGCCAGTTCATTCCCTGCAGCGTCTTGCCATCGAAGACGGCGTTGATCAGGTAGATCTTCAACCCCGTGCCGGTGCGCTGGTCGACCGGAACTTTGTGCTCGATGAAGTCCCAGCCGAGGTGAAGCACCTTGTCGTAGCCAAGGTTTTTGTCCGGTTGGTACCAGGCGAGCAGTTTGCCATTCGAGTCGAGCACCCGATCGTGCCAGGGCAACTGCGCATTCACGTAGTTCTGCGCTTTGATCAGCGTCACCGGCAGCAGGAGCGTGAAGACAAAACCGATTCTCAGCAGCAAGCGAATGGTTCGTGACATGTTGCAACTCCTTTCTATAACCGATAAGGGGCGGCCGGCCCCCGAGGCTTCAAGCCGGAACCCACTTGACGGGGCGGGTCCCGCGGACAGCCTGAACCTTGTGCAACTGCTCGAGCCGGTCCAGGTGGCCGTTTACGGAAAACATGGCGACGGACCAGGTGTCTTTGGGCCAGTCTCCCACTGCATTCGACACGGCATCGATAAGTTCTTTCATGTTCAGTCCGGACGGGTGGCTCTTTAGACTGGAAAGGATCACACGGTCGAATAACTCCACGGTCTGTCGCGACTCGTTGATGAAGTCGCGGATTTCCTCGCCCGTCATGATGGGCCAATGTCCGGAGTAAAGGGTCTTGATCTCGAGGCTTTCAAAGTAGCGGAGTGTGCTGAGATAAATATCCACATAATAGTATGTGACGGGAATCGCCATCCCACCCTCCGCTCGGGGGCAACCTCGACCATGAATGGCATCGCCGGCAAAGGCTGTTTTGTTTTTCCCGTCGTACAGGGCGAGATGGCCGTGCGAGTGTCCCGGTACGTGCAGTACCTCCAGAGCCCAATCATCAGCTAAGCGGATCTTCTCTCCCCCGGACAAGGTAAGGTCCATCCTGCGCAGCCGTCCGGCCTCGGGGCCCGGGTCGGGGTCGAAACCGACCCCATGCTCGTCCTGCAGAAAGTTGTAGCGTTCGTCGAAGAGCTTGCGTGGGTCCTCGACCAGTTCGCGATCGGCCTCGCCACAAGAAAGGAGCGTGCGCGCCGAAGCAACCTTGATGGCGTTGTTCCCACCTTGATGGTCAAGATCCGCATGGGTGGTCACGGCCAGTGTGAGCCTCTCGGGAGCCAGCCCGAGTCGGTCCATATACGGGAAAATCACCTTTTCCGGCGTTTCGGCGATGCCGGTATCAACCAGGACTGTGTTCTCGGCCACGAACAGGTACTGAAACAGGTTGCGCCCCCCAAACAACGATTGCACCTGGTACACGTGATCATAGAGTTCCATGCGGCGCTCCTTTCAAAAGGCAGAAGGCATTTACAACGAATTACACCGGCGCGTCAACCGATTTTTGAACTGTTGTGGTGCGCTCCCTCGCCAAAGCTCATACGGCTGCGTCGTCACAAATGCGTCCGACGGAAATTGAACCGGGCTCCTCAACGCAAGTGGAAGTGCGGTACTTTACAGGCTACGGAAAAACTCGTAGGCGCTGTCATTCTGAGGAGCCGCAGGCGGTCCTGAGCACAGCGAAGGAAGAATCTCGTATGTTCATGAAAATGCGCAGGGCGAGATTCTTCGCGCAGTTTATCCTGAGCGGGCAGAGCGAGATTCTTCGCTTCGCTCAGAATGACAGCAGTCAAGCATTTTCCCGCAGCCTGTTTAGCCCCGCCATTACAAGGCCTTCCTGATAATTCCCGTGCTTCGCGCCCCGCCAAGCGGGAAGCGGCGGCCAGGGTGGCAGATGCCTTGTGGCGCGCGTAACTTGTACGAGTTTGTGCTTCTTGTGGGATGGCTTCCCGATGCCAAGTCCCATGGAAAGTTGGTCGGGGCGCCCAGATTTGAACTGGGGACCTCTTGGTCCCGAACGAAGATATCTCCAGTACAATCAATGACTTGTGGGCACGGCTGGCACCGTGAGAAACACTCAGGAACGTCCGGGAACAATTAACTTGCACTTACCTTGCGCATTTTGCAGGGGTAGCACACCGATTGCGGCTGCAAAGTCTGGGGCCCGCGGAGGAGGGTCGGTGAGGTGTTTGAGAAATCGATGACGCGGCGGCAAGCGGGGCTCGTCAGACGGGCAATACTAACCGTCGGAACCCGCGACCTTGGCTGGGGCCTGCTCAAATGACACATTTCGTTGTGTCGATGGCAGGAGAGGCGTACGATGCACACGAGCAAGAGGTCCAAATCGGAAATCCCGGTTGATATCTTGTTTGGCGCTCATCAGGCCGTACCCACGCTGAACGAACGCAGGCATGCGCCACCAGCACAGCACGGAATCCGGCCTGGGAGCGAAGGCAAAGGGTCAGAACCGGCGGGTCAGCATTGTCAGAGGTGATGCCA
Source organism: uncultured Acidobacteriota bacterium (assembly GCA_963722555.1). Classification (GTDB taxonomy): domain Bacteria; phylum Acidobacteriota; class Terriglobia; order UBA7540; family UBA7540; genus Bog-366. The sequence goes on along the minus strand of CAVRNQ010000007.1, from coordinate 191,584 downwards.
GGGGTGCTCGTCCGACTGCATGGTTGGCGGCAGTCGCGGGGCACGAGTCAAATGTCGGATTTACTACGTTAGGGGGGCCTTCATGAACGCACGCAAGCTCTGGTCACGGATTCTGGTCATTGCCGGCGCTATCGCCATGGTGGTCGGGGTTCTTGATCCGCTGGAGGGATCGGTCGTCATCCTGGCGGGCAGTGGCCTGGTGACACTCGGCACGTTCCTGAGCAACAGCGGCCGCCGGATGCTTATTTACTGGATATGGGTTTTCCTCTTGATAGCGGTCGGGGTCGGAGCGATGTTCGGGTTGAGTGCCATCGGAGGCTTTGGCGGCCCGAGTGGACGTTCGATGTGGTGGGGAGTTCCGATTCTGCCCTATCCCGTGGGCTGGATTATGGGTATCGTCAGCCTCGTGATCAGGCTGATCAAAGGCATTAAACACCGCCCCGCAGCCCAACCATCCGGCCTAAGCGGATAGAAGCGCCGCAGAAGACCAATGGCAATCCTGCAGGGAGGGATCGCTCATATCGCTTTCCGGGAAGGTTGCAATATCGACGAGGCCCGTCGGCCAGCGTGGCCTTTTCGCAACTGCAGATATCGTTGCCGACGAGATTCTCATCACCTACGACGGGCCGATCATCGATCATCCGATATAACTATCCTCGGAAACAGGCGAGAAAAGGCGCGACAGACCACGCCTTGTGCTTGCCTTGCGCCTGACTTCCCGATAAGCCCTGGTAAAATGCGGCCCTCCTTCTACCCGACCGCTTGATGACACGACAAGCGGGCAGCGGCCGATAAGCTGGCCGGCGCCCTCTGGCAGAATTAACTTGCACAAACTTGCATTTTTCGAGGTGCCCTGAAATGGTGTTAAGTGCTTTAGAAAGATGGTCGGGGCGCCCAGATTTGAACTGGGGACCTCTTGGTCCCGAATCAAGCCAAGTAAGGCTATCTTATTGATTTTGCGGCACGGTTGGCAACCCAAAAGCACGCAGAAACACGTTCGGAACGCTCAAGTTGTACCGATCTTGTACTCGTTTGAAAGGCTGCCGCTCCAGACCAGTCGCGTACTATGGCGGGAGGCTCGAAGGGAAGAAAGTCTGGGATGTGGGTCGGAATCCTCCCTTGTCGCTGATAACAATTCGATCCGTCACGTAGAACTGACCGGGAGCCCAACGCGCTGCCGGCTTTTTCGGGCACGCCGAGAGTCGCACGGGCTTCGACTGATATCAGCGATGGTTTCCCGGAGTGTGTTGAGGGCCGATGCGATGGGTGCCGTCTCACCCGCAGGGGGGGACCCTCAAAACTGCCGAGGAGAAAGAACCGGCGCTTCAGGCTGCGCGCCGTTCGCAACGATGGTGCAGTCCGCCGACCTCCGCCAGCCCGACCACCGGACCCAATTCCGGCGGCTGAACGGCGCGCTCTTCCGGAGCGTCTTTGGCAAGCGAAAGATGAGTGCGTGATCGGCCGTAGTACTGGAAATAGGACTTCAAGGTGCGCCGCAGGGAGGCTTCGTTGAACACCAGCACGTGGTCCAGGCACTCCCGTCGGATTGCAGAGGATTTTTAGGCCAGCGGTCGCGAGAGGGAGTCCGAGTGGGAAGAAAGCCTTAGGCGCGACCGGTGGGCTAAAAATCGGTTGGACTAAACCGCGGGCCAACGACCGCGCTATGGGTATTGAATGCTTGGTGCGGGTCGGAGGGAAGTCGTCAGGATGGTGCGATGCTTGAGGCTCGGTACGCAGCTGAGAAAGTGCCGGACCTCTTCCGGGCTGAGAACGATGGGCAGTTTCTGGGGTTTCTTGGGGGCGGGGATGATGTTTGCAAAGCTCCAGTCTTTGTGCAGCGTGCCTTTGTAAAGGAAGCGAAGAGCACCTACGGCCACCAGGATGGAACTGGGAGCCAGCTTCTTGTGGTTGGTCAGGTAGACCTGGTACGAGCGAATCTCCTCCGGGCCCAGGACTTCGGGTGACTTGCGGAAATAGCGTGCAAACAGCGAGACCTGCTGCACGTAAGAGGCTTGGGTATGGGGCGAGAGATTACGCACCTGCATATCCTCGGTCATGCGTTGGCGAAGGGGTGTCATGGAAAGCTCCTCTACGAAATGGAATGTGCTGCAAGCAGCCTTTCCATGTTTTCGCAACAGAGCTCTCATGTGAAGAGATACAAGGTCGGACCGAGCTTGATGCTGGCTTGCGGTCTAAGCTCGGAAGGTGGCACCCCTGCTACCGCGTAGCGGTTTAGTCCAACGGCACTTTTGTTGAGGACAACAAAAGTGCCGATCAGTCGCTCCACGTAGGGGCTCTGCCAGGGTGATCTCGGTGCCGTGAGAACCTCCTGCGTCCCCATTTCTCGGACGATTTGACGAAAGGAGTCTCCATAGATCGAATCTCGATCACGCAGCAGATAGCGCGGTGCGCTGTCCCAGGGAAAGGCCTCGGCAATTTGGCGTGCTGTCCATTCCGAGCTGGGATGGGCGGTGACGTTGAAATGAATCACCCGGCGCCGGTGGTGGGCGAGCACCACGAAGACCAACAGGACCCGAAACGTCACTGTTGGCACTACGAAGAAGTCGATAGAAGCCAACTGTGTGACGTGATGGTTGAGGAAGGCGCGCCAAGTCTGAGATGGCGGCTTCCGTGTGTGCACCATGTACTTGGCTACCGTCGCTTGGGAAAGAGGGATCCCGCGTTTGAGCAGCTCGCCGTGGATTCGAGGTGCTCCCCAAAGCGGATTCGCCAGGTTCATCTTGCGGATCAGGTCCTGAACATCCTGAGGAACCTGGGGGCGCCCAAGCCGCAGGCCTCGGCTCTTCCACCGCCAGTAGAGGCGATATCCCGTGCGATGCCAACGGATCACCGTTTCCGGTTTGAAGATGGCGAGGACGGAGCGCCAGCCTGCCCAGAGGCGTGACAGACAGACCCAGAGGAAGCGATCGGCTGCGTTCAGGGGCAGTCGCTTCCGACCGCGCTGCAGCACGGTGATCGGATGGCGCAGGGCAAGATTCTCCGCCTGCAGCGCCAACCGGGTTCGGAAGCACGACCGCAGGGCATGAAGCAAGACGCAAACGACCGTTTTCATGGAATGGCAAGACTACCAGCCGAAAGCGCCAACCGCAATGATTTCAATGAGGTCGGAATTATTGGTATGCACAAGGGTTGGCGCAACTACTTCGGCTTCTGCGAGACGCCTGCGGTGCTGCTATCCTTCACCGGCTGGGTGCGGCGGCTTCGGGCTGCTTTGTGGCGGCAGCGGAAAACACGGCGCCATCGCCCAGCGGCACTGATCGGACTGGGGGCCGGTCCGCGCGCAGCGGCCAATACCGCGGACATCGGACAAGGTCCCTGGTATCTCGCCCGGTCCCGGGCCCTCTCCGTGGGATTCTCCAAGGCGCACTTCCGCTTGCTCGGCCTTCCGTCGTTGATCGAAGAGCGCCAGCGTAACCGGCCGAACCGCCCTGTACGGACCCGTATGCACGGTGGTGTGAGAGGGAAAGCGGGTGACCGCCTACCTATCTCGATTGATGTAGCGGGCGCTGGAAACGGGGCTACGCCGTAACTTCTGGGCTACTGCGCCAGTTCCCGACCCTACCGGGTTCAGCACCACCCCTCCTGATAGCCGGTTTCGTACATCGCGAGGATATTCTCAATTGGGGTAATGCCCTGAATGTTATGACAGGGCGCGAGAATGTAGCCCCCTCCCGCACCAAGGATGCGGAGATTATCCCGGACCTCCTGCCGGACGTCCTCGACCGACCCGAAAGGCAGGGTTTGCTGGTTGTCCACGCCGCCGTGAAAAATGATCTGGTCGCCAAAGTCGCGTTTGAGGTCTGCGCGGTCCATGCCCGCGCAGCGCCACTGCACCGGGTTGAGCACATCCATGCCGATCGCGATGAGGTCCGGGATCACTCTGCGGATGCCCCCATCGCTATGCGTCATAACCATGGCGCCACCGTCGTGGACGAGCTTCATCATCCTTTTCATTCGGGGCAGGAAGTACTCGCGAATATGGCGCAGGGAATACATCAGGTCACCCTGCGCCCCCAAATCCTCGGCAACGAAGAGGTAGGTGATTCTTCCGGGCAGGGCCTCAAAGGTCCTCAGGATACGCTGGTACTCGTGTGCGAAGATCTTCTCGAGACAGTAATGAACGAATTCCGGATTCTCGACCAAATCCACAAAGGACTGCTCCATGCCCCGCAGGTCTTTGTAAAGGTAGAAAGGCTCAGAGACCGGCCCCTCTAAGGGGTACTCTTCCTTGCCGGCCACGAGTGACCCCAGGCGGCTATAATCGTACCAATCGGGTTTTGGCCATACGTAACCCGCCTCGACTTCAGCAATGGATTGGAATTTGGCCAGGGGGTGAGAAACGGCCTCATCGTAAAGACCCGTCCCGTAATCGACTTTCCTATAGATGATGCCAAATTCATTCGCGCCCGGCGGGCGAGGCGGCCCCACATATTCGGGCACAAGATCAATGGGCCGGTCGATATGAAGCCGTTTGATCACCTGCCAGAGATCATCGCACCGGAAATGCCGGATAAGCATCTGGTCCACTTCCGGCGTCCCCCAATAATCCATAGGAACACGGTCCGGCTTCTGGCGTCTGAGCGCGGCCATCCAGCGTTCCCGCGGCGTCATCGTTTCCCTACCCATGTAATGCGTTTCCGCCTTCCTCTGTCGGTAACCTTCAGACCGTGTTCCCCTGACTCCCGACTCCGGGGGGAAGTTGCGGGTCGCCTGTTCCCCAGCGTGAAGTAAAGACCTTAGTAATGGAGACGGGGACCGGATCAATGCTCCGCACAAAAAGCTCATGTTGTCGCGCCGTGTTTCGGCGTTGCTCCGCGAACTCCTTCACCGCGTTCAGAAAACAGGTGAGCTGATATAATACGCCGTCAGGGAACTTGCCTTCCTCTAGGATTCCTCCCGAGGCCTTCAGGGTGATGTGCGCGGTCCGCCCACCGCGATGCCCAGCACAAATCCTAAGAAAGGATGTTTCCGTGATCACAGCCTCAACCCCCGTTGAAGCCCCTCAAGCGGCCAGCCAGCGTGCCGTTCACACCGCCGAACTCCTCGTCCACGACCGACTCGAAGACAAGATCGCCAGCGACGGTCAAACCCATCTTCTCGACCGCTTCCACGACAAATAGGTTGATGCCGACTCCGCCTTTCATGTCATTGGAGCCACGCCCGCATAGACAATTACCCTCCACCTGCCCACCGAAGGGATCGCGCGTCCAAGGCAGCGTACCGGATGGCACGGTGTCGATGTGTCCGGAGAATAAGCGACGGCCCGCCGCCTGCACCTTTTCTCCGTGCGCCCACATTAGGCCGATTCTCATAGTTGTTCCCGGGCCAATAGAGGGGGTGGTCGAGCAAACCAGCCACCTCGCTCAGTTCGTAGACGTCAGGCTCCAACCCCTGGGCACGTAGAAAGCGGGCCGTATACTCCTGGCATTCCCTCTCCGCACCGCGCGGCGGCTTGTTCTCGGAAGGAATGCGAAGCAAGTCGCGAATAATCTCATGCAGGCGATCCTGTGAGTCTCGGCATAATCGCAGACCTGCTTTTCGATTGCAGCATCAGTACCCATGCTCAACTTCCCCTGTTAAGGTGATCCCTCTCGGGCTCGGTTGCGTTCCCCGTACGTGGTTGCGAGGAAGGTGGCGACAAACACCAGGATTCCCCCGGCGAGCAATTGCCACGTCATCTTCTCTTTCAGCGTCACGGTGGAGATAAGCACTCCAAAAACCGGGAGAAGGTAAATGGATAGCGCGGCTTGGGTGAGGTCGATCCGTTTAATCACCCAGAAGAAGAGCATCATGGCGGAGGTCAGCGAGAAGACCGAGATCATGCCGAGGCTTAGCCATACCGAGAACCCGGCTGAATCCAGTTGGTGCAACGACTCCGGTGCGCCCGCCAGCATGGCAAGGAAGAGCGCAACGTCGGCAACTGCGAAACTATAGACGAGCACCTCCAGCGGAGTGAAAATGCGGAGCAACCTCTTGCTGTAAGCGTTATAGAACGCGCTCCCGAAGCAGCCGACCAGGATCAGGAGGTTGCCGGCCAGATACTTGCCACGTAAGAGGTGAACGGTGCGCCAGTCCACGTCCGACACCATCAACACGCCGACAATGGCCAGCGCAAACGAAATCCAAAGAAGGCGGCTCATCTTCTCGCCGACGAGGACCGTTGCCAGAAGCGCGGTCAGCACGGGAATCACCAGGGTGATGACGGATGCATTGGACGCCAGCGAGCGTTTGACGCCGGAGGTCAAACCGAATTGCGCAACAACACAACCGGCGATCCCCAGTACGAGGAAGCTCAGCAATTGCTGGCGAAAGTTCCCGCGTTCCAAAGAGGCCCTTTTCTTCCGCCGGCTTAAGAGGAGCAAAAAGCTTAAGAGGACCGTCGCCATCGCCATGGGCAAAAAAGTGACCGTGATGGGGCCGAGTTTTTGCGTGGCGATCTTGGCTCCCGTGTACTGGAAGGCCCACATCAGGTTCACCAGGATCAGCAGCAGAAAATACCGCGTGCGAGGTTTTTCGAGACGGGCGCCACTCTCATTCATAGCTGTCTACCTTCCCGGAGCGTACGCTTCGGGCTTCGCCGTACATCGCGATAATATTGGCCGGGGGCGTGTCCTCCTGGACATTGTGGGTTGGCGCCAGTATGTAGCCGCCGTTGCGCCCGAGCACGTCAATTCGCTCCCGTGCGACTCGTCGCACCTCATCTTTGGTGCCGAAGGGAAGCGTGCTTTGTACATCCATGCCACCATGGAAGCATAGCCTGTCTCCGAACTCGGTCTTGATCTCGTGAGGGTCCATCTGGTCGGCGCTAAACTGCAAAACGTCCAAGACATCGACCCCGATCTCGACCAAGCCGGGAATGCAAGGTCTTACGGCACCGCAAGAATGGTACATCACCCGGCCGCCCAGTTCGTGAATCCGCCGGTTCAGCCGCTGGTGATGTGGTGCGATGAGTTCACGCCACGCGCGGAGAGAAATGAGCATGCCGTGCTGATGAGCGATGTCATCGCTGGTCCAGATGAGATCAACACGACCTCTCGCGGCCGCCATGACGCGCTCGAGCAAGCCGAGATAGAAATCCGCCACGCGGCGCATGATCTCGTAAGCGAGAGCCGGCTGCGTAACTATATCCATCAGGAACTGCTCCATGCCCCGCAGGTAGCAGGCAATCTCGAATATGCCTCCGGGGTCGCCGAACTCCTCCAACGCAATGGCATAATCTCCGTGCGCGTCAAGGCGTCGAATCTCGTCCGCCAGAGCGCCGGCATCCCACCATTCCGGCCGGGGCCAGGGATACCGTACCAGCTCGCTTGCATCCTGGACGTTCGCCAGGGGATGTTCGACGATTTCGTCGTACGCGCCGCCCTTGTGTTGAACCTTGCGGCGGCGCACTCCCCAGGCGTCGACCCAACTCCCGCTGGAATCGTAACCAAGCGGAGGGCCGACATAGGGCTGGCGGGGATGCCGAATATCGATGCCGAGGTAATGTAGGATCGCCTCACGGTCATCGATGCCGAGGTGCTTCTGTAATCGCGCCCAGGCCTCGGGCGTGGCCATGAAATCGACCGGTACCCTGTCAGAATCTCGATGAGAGAGCGCCAGGTGCACTCGCTCGCGAGGTGTGAGTTCATCCGATTGCATGGACTTGGTTTCCAGTGCCTTCCCGCCGGGTCTTGAGCGGAGGTACGCTATCAATTCAGCGGCGAGCAGTGCTCTTGGGGGCTGGAGGTTCCATGATCCACACGCTACCGGCCACGGCGCCTTCCTTCGTGCCCTGGAGAGTTGCGCGCACGGTGTAACGTGCTCCGGCCTTGCGCTGCCTAAGCGTTAACCAGCCGATCGCGACGTCATTATATTGATCCAAGAGGCCGGGAAATTCGTACCGGCTCATCTCCTTGCCGCCTTCCAGCAGTGTGATGGAGCGGACGTACACACGCTTCTGGCCTTCGTCTCGCCTCACTTCAACTTCATACTCGCTCGCCTTGTTCAGAAATGGCGTGGCGTCCCACTCGAACTGGCGTGGCGCGTCGCCGGAGAGATCGGACACCTGCCACGCGCCGATCTTCTTGCCGTCGGCGGTTGGGTCGAAGTACGTGATTCCGAGCAGTTGGAAGCGCCGGAACTGCGGACTGAGCCGGGCATTGAAGTCACCCCACTCCCGACTCGCTTGGGCCGACCACGCTACCTCCGCCAGCGCCAGCAGCCGCGGATAGATCTGGTAATCGATCGCCTTCTCCGTGACCGCGATGTGAGTCCACATACTACCCTGCACGCCAAGGATGTGCTTGGCCATCGGCTCGGTGAACTCCTCCGAAACCGGATCGTAGGAGTAGACCTTCTCGGTGGGCGTGGCGGTGTTATTTAAATAGCAATACGTATCAGGCGTCATCACCACGTCATGTGCCATCTGGGCCGCGGCTACGCCGCCCTCGGTGCCTCGCCAGGACATCACCGCCGCGCCCGGCGCGAGGCCGCCCTCGAGAATCTCGTCCCAGCCGATCATCCGACGTCCTTTCGCCTCAATCATCTTCTCGATACGCCGCATGAAATAACTCTGGAGCTCCTCGGCGTCCTTCAGGCCCTCCGCCTTCATTCGCGCCTGGCACCGCGGGCACTCGTTCCAGGCATCTTTCGTCACTTCATCGCCGCCCACATGGATGAACCGCGACGGGAACACATCGATGACTTCCGAGAGGACGTCCTGGAACATCTCATAAACCTTGTCGTTACCTGCGCACAGCGGCTGCGTGTGCTTCAAGGGGCCTTCCCAGAAAGGATACACTTCAAAGGTCTGCCGCCCGGGGAGGAGGCAAGCCAGCTCCGGATACGCGGCCAACACCTCCACCGAGTGACCAGGCATCTCAACTTCCGGCACGATGGTGATATTACGTTCTTTGGCGTAAGCGATGAGATCGCGCATTTCCTGTTGGGTGTAGAAGCCTCCGCCGCCTCCGAATCGCTCGGCGAAGTGTGCGCCCACCGTGGTCAGCTTCGGGTACTTCTTGATTTCCAACCGCCAGCCCTGGTCATCCGTCAGGTGCAAATGTAGGACGTTCAGTTTGTATAGCGCCATTCGATCGATGTTGCGCTTAAGATAGTCCACGGTCAGAAACGTGCGGCTGCAATCCAGCATCAGGCCCCGCCAGGCGAAGCGAGGACTATCCTGAATGTGGACGCACGGCACTTCCAGGCGCATCTTTTCCGGCGCGGGGGATTCGATTTCCGGCGGGAGCATTTGGCGCAGGGTCTGGACGCCGTAGAACAACCCCGCGGCAGTTGCCGCACTAATGCGAGTACCGTCCGGAGTAACAGTCATCTCGTAGCCCTCCGGACCCAGCGTGCCGGGCGCCTTCATCGAGAGCACAACGGAGTTACGGCGCCGGCTACCGCCAGCCGCTACGTGGACGGGAACGGCACGTCGCATCGCGTTCGAGAGAAGCGTGGACAGGTACTCGCCGACCCGCCGGGCCTTGCCGTCTAGTGTTTCCAAACGGAGCTCTGTGCCCGGGCCGAGGACAAAAACGCCGGTGTGCACCACCGCTCTTAAGGGCTTCGGGACAATCGCGAGCCGCACCGGCTTTTCCGGCGCTGCCGAAGCCAGCCGCAGGCCGCTGCTCATGGTGCCTACACCCAGCGTAGCCGCGGTGCTGATCTTTAGGAACTCTCTCCGATCGAGCTTGTCATTCATCGCCAATGTCCTCCTCCAAGTTGAGTTTCGATTGCCTGCGTACCACGAACTCTCACTCGCGGCCCCTTTGGGGCTCGTTAAGGCACATCATGTCTGGCCAAGTGGCCAAATCAGTGGAAGGAATTCGGGATCTCCCGCAACCGGCGATAACGTAGGCTCGTCTCCAAAAACAGTGATTAGCATTCCTCCGGTAACGGGAGATGGGCGCAGCAGTGATAGATCGCAGCCGAGAAGTTCTTCGCGATCCGGTAGCCGAACGAGCGATGACTGACCAGCTTGATCTTGTTGTTCATCCCTTCGAGCGCGCCATTGGAGACCCGCAGTCGCGTCCAGGCCAGGACCCCCTCGAGATGAGCACGCAGCCGGCGCACCAATTCCTTGAAGGGTTGGAGCCGGGAGCGCAGGACCGAGTACATCCAGCGTCGCAGATGTTCTTCAGCCCGCGCCGGGTGACGGTAGCTCCCGAAGAGCTGAAAGGCTTCTTTCAAGTAATAGGCACGCACAATGGGAGTGTCCCAGCGCACCAGAGTGGAGAGCCTCTCCCGTTCCTCGGTCCTCAAGTTCCAGGGGTTCTTGAGCAACAGGAACCGGGTTCTCTTGAACGAGGTCTTCTCCTGGCGGCTCAGACGGCGCACTTCACTACGCCGGACCTCATCCACCGCCCGGTTCAAATGCTGCACGAGATGAAAACGGTCGAAGAGAACCTGAGCGTTGGGGGCGTGGATGTGAACGGCCTTGAGGTAGGCTTGCCACATATCGAGACAGACTACTTGGCTGGTTCTCGAACGGCGGCGCCCCAGTTCGGTGAAGAACCGGGGCAGGGTCTGCTCGGTGCGATCCTCGCCCACCCAGAGCAGAACCCCGCGTTCCAAGTCATAGACGATCGTCAGGTAATGATGCCCTTTGCGACGACTCACATCATCGATGCCGAGGACGTGCAAAGGCCGACGACGGTTGCTTTTGAGATAGGCTGCGCGCGGCAAGGCGTCATGAGAATCGTTGAACATAAAGATGCATCAAGTCCCGATGAGCCGCTGGCGCGACACTGGCGAGTTCCGCCGCGTCAATGCGCCGCGTGGCGAGGGCTCCGGCTAGATCCGGACGAACGTCTGCTTGCGATACATATAGTACAGTCCGACCCAAAGGATTCCCACCGCCCCGCCGGTCAGCAGGAAGTTACCGAACATCCCCAGGTGTCTCGCCAGGCCGCCGAACGTCGTGTGGCTGATTTGCATGAAGTCGATCAAGTCCGGCGCCATGTAGGTGACGATGGCATTCATGCCGAACACGATGAAGAAGAATGCCCAGAGCCGGTAGCCCAAAACATCGATGACCCAATAGAACAAGGCCAACAGCAGCAGGCACCAGCCCACTGCCCACAGCACATAGGAACTCGTATAGATGTGCTTGATGATCGGGAAAATAAAACCCCACAGCCACCCAACCAGCAGACACCCGAGGCCCGAACCCGCCAGCCAAAGCGCCTTGCGTGTCCCGGCCAGTTTCGAGCGCAGCAGATGGCCTGCCAGCACACCCATCAACACCATGGCCCCGAACGGGAGGCTGCTCAAAATCCACGTCCAGGTGGTGCCGTCCCAGAAGTGGCCCAGCAGAGCCTTGTCAATAAACGTGGCCAGGTTGCCGTCCGGAGTGAAAACGCCTGCCCCGTAGCCGGGCACGGGGATGAACCTCATGAGCGCCCAGTAAACCACTAGGAGCGCGCCCGCAAGGGCCGCCTGCCAGCGCACGGGCAACTCCACCAGGGCGATCGAGGAGATCAGGTACCCCGCGGCAATGGTTTGGAGCGTGTTGCTGTACAAATGGAGGTTGTGGAGGTCAAAAGCCAGCAGGTGCCCCGCCGCGATCATGCCCAGAATCCACAACACCACCACGCGATAGGCCATCTTGCGATAGATGCTGCGGCGGCTATCGCCGCGGGCGAGGCGCTTGCCGATCGAGAAGGGCATGGCCACTCCCACGATGAACAGGAACAAGGGGTGGATCAGGTCCCAGCCCACGAATCCGACCCATTTGACGTGGTCGAACTGCCGTTCCAGCCACGGCGGCAGCGGGTTCGAGAACAGCTTGAAGAATTCCATGACGAACGGTCCACCGCCCGCGATCCAGAACATGTCGAAGCCGCGCAGAGCGTCAACCGAGACGACGCGCTCCGAGGATGGGACAGCGTGCAACTCAGGGTTTCCGGGTTTGGTTTGGTCCATAGGTGTGCTCCCTACTGATGACATATGCATATTACTAACGACTCAGGTCACCACGCGTCTTGTGCGTCTTCAGCACCTCTGAGACTTCTATTACTTGAATCCGGCGCATTTGTCCCACCCGAGAAGGCAGCAGATGCGCTATTGACGCCCTTTTGAGGCACGTGGTACAACTCTGACGAATTCCTAACCGTAGGTTAGGAATTCGCGGAATGCGATATTCGCCTCGAAACATCAGAGTCGCCTGTGATCATACTGGTCTGACGCACTTTGGCGGAGTGTAATTTTTCCATGAATTTCTTCGAGTGCTGCGGCTCCGTCATTTCCTGGCCCGTCATTTGGCATATCCTCGGCGGAACAACCGCTACCCTCTGTCGCAGATGATATGGGCCTTAGTCTATCCCATCGTCCTGGGCCTGGATCGTATCGAAACCGCGTCATTCCTACGCTCCAACGGGACGTTCCAATACCTGACCGGCCTGCCGAGCTTCCCCGATCCGCAAACCTTGCGCCGCTGCTTACTCCAGGCGCCGCCCCGCTTCTGGGAACAGCTGCATCGCGTCAATGATCGACTCCTGCAAAACTTCATTCACCTACCCCACCATCGATCTCGCCTTATCTTCGATCTCGACAGCACCGTGGTCACCGTGTTCGGACACCCAGACGGCGCCGAGGTTGGCTACAACCCTCGCTACCGTGGCCAGCGTTCTTATAACCCGCTCCTGTGCATCGAATCCAACTCCTCCTACCTCTGGGATGCCGAACTGCGTACTGGTAACGCAGGAACTTGGGACGGCAGCATCGAGTTGTTGGACACTTGCTTTAGGAATGTTCCTCCCGACATCCGCGAGATTCGCGGGCGGGCCGATGCCGGTTTCGGTTTTAACCCCGTCTTCGAAACCTTCGAATCGCGGCCCACTGAATACGCTGCCGTCGCCCGGGTGACTCAGGCTTTCCGCCGCCTGCTGCCGGGCCTGCGGTATGAACCCGTCAACCGCGACTGGGAGATGGCTGACTTCGAACATCGGTCCCACGGTTGGCCCAAGGCCCGTCGTTTCGTGGTCGCACGACGGTTCGTTTCGGAACAGGAGGCCCCGCCCACCCTTTTCTCGCTGGGCCACTACGTCTATCGCGCCTGGGTCACCAACCTGTCGCTGACTCCTGCTGGCATCCGGTATTTCTACGATGGACGCGCCGCCATGGAACCTCGCATCGGCGAATTGCGCGAGGACTTCGCACTGCGCAAGATTCCTACCCGCTCGTTTTCCGCCAACGCGCTCTATCTGGAGATCATCCGGCTGGCTTACAACCTGGTCACCGCCTTCCAACGCCAATGCTTACAAAAAGAGTGGCAAAGCCTGACTCTCAGCAAGTTGCGCTACAAACTTTTCCTCCTGCCTGGAGAGCTGACTCGTCCTCAGAATCGTCCCGTACTGCGTCTACGCGAGTCATCGATCCTCCAAGAGTTGGCCGACGACATTCTCACCAAGATCTCCAAGGTCAATCCGCTCCAAGTCTGAAATTTCGAATTTTCACGCCGGATATGAGTATTACATAAATTCGTGGTAGCGATGGTAGTTGTAAAACTCGATGAACTCCGCTATCGTCGCCCGCAGAACCGTGACAACTTCACTTCTGAAAGCGAACAGCGCGTAGGCTGATCGTTGCCGCGATCACGGCCCCCGCGATGCGAATTCACCTTCATCCTCATTCACTCGATTGGCTGTGCCACAATAATGCACCGTCCATCCTTCAAACCGCGAGATGAAGCGGTGATGGTTATTTCGCCCGGGCCGGACCGCGAGGAGACATTGATGGCCGCCATGCCCCACACTGCGTCCAGCACGGGGGTTCCGAGCAGGTTGCCCGGGCCGTCCGCTCTAAAGGTGAGCCACGGGTCCGCCTGCGGCACCACGACTCCGTCCTTGTCGGCGATGATCGCCAGGATCCTCACGGCGTCCCTGCTGTCGGCGCGCAGCGTGTCACGATCCGGCTTGAGAACGACCTGATACGGTCGGCCGGCCGTCTTCCTTTCGTCGAAATATTGTTTGCCGTCCTTCGTCCCTACCGCGTTCAAGGTGCCCGGCTCATAGGAAACGTTCCGCCAGATGAATGGACCATGACGCAATTTGGTCCCCTCGGGCAGCGGATGGCGGTCGTCCCACATGCCGTAACTCTTCCACTCGGCGATGAGGTTTTGCGTGCTCTCGGGAGTTCTCTTGCCGAGAGACTTCCCGTTCAGAAACAGCTCGACCTCGTCGCAGGTGGAATAAACACGGATCATCTTCGCCTTTCTCTCCTGCCCCGGCCAGGTCCAGTGGCCGACAATGTGAACGAACGGCGCCTCCGTCCACTGCGCCTTGACGAACCAGTAACTGGCCTTGGGAATCCGCCACAAATCCATCAGGCCTCGGTAATCGCCTCCTGTAAAGCGCGTTCCCCAGGGCCGCACATCCGGAGGGCCATAAAAATAGAAAATACCTTTTGTAGATTTGCAGGCGGCGCAACCGGCGTCGAACATTTCCCACTTGGCGGTTCCCATCCAGGGCATCGCCTCAAACCTAATCCAGCTCGCCTCCTGAAGGATAGCCGCAGACAACTCGGAAGGCACGAAGTCCAGTTGATGATACTCATCCACATTTCCCGGATCACTTCCCCCCGTATTGCGAGCGGTCGGCTCAATCAGAATCCCGCGCTCGTTGACGAATGCACCCCACTCGTTCCACAGCCACTTCCAATCCGGATGCTCCTCTGCCAGCTTTTGAAAATCGAAGTAAACGTCATTCGTCGGGTCGTGCACGTCGGTGATCATCGGGAAGACGCGCCCGGCTGTCCACCGGGTCGGATCGACCTGATGCGCTTTCTCGTTCATCTCGCGGAGGTCATCGAGGTAGGGATAACCGGTGAGGTCGTCGCCGATTCCCCAAATGATGATTGACGGATGGTTGCGGTCCCGCCGGATCATCTCCTCCATGGCCATCAGGCAGTTGTCAATGTACTGACGGGTATAGCGCGAGTCTCCGTTGCCCGTAGAATGAAAGGGGCTGTAATCATAGATTTTGATATTGGGGATCTCCTCCCAAACCAGTATCCCTAGCTCGTCAGCCGCTTCGAGTATGCTCTTGTCTTGGATGTAATGGGCTGTCCGAATAAAGTTCGCTCCGAGGTGCTTAATGATTTCCATGTCACGCCGGCTCAAGGCATCTGGCAGGGCGTCACCCAAGTAACCGTAGTCCTGGCGGCGATCGACGCCGCGCAGATTGATGAACTCCTCATTGATCGTGTAGCCTTTGCCGGGGCTATATCCCATAACGCGGATGCCGAACCGGGTGGAAACCTCATCAGCCAGAGCGCCCTCGCGATACACGTGGCTGCGCAACGTGTAAAGGTTCGGATGGTCGGGACTCCACAGCTCCGGTCGAACTACCGTCAAGCCGGCTGGCTCGAAGGAAACGGTGGAGTTTCCGGGGACGTGCTTTTGCTGCTCCGCTCTGGCAACAACCGTGCCGTCCCCCGAGGCCACTTCCGAGGCCACCTTGACTTCAGTCGGCCCACCCAACGAGTTCCTTACTTCCGTAATCACTCGAACCGTCGATCGCTCCTTGCTGACCTCCGGCGTGGTGAGGGAGATTCCACCGTACGGGATCAACACCGGGCCGGTGATGTGAAGCCAGACATCACGATACAGGCCTCCGTAGTCGGCAGTGTTTTCCTCAGTAGCCGGAGGAATGTCAGGACTGTTGGTGTCATCCACCCGGACAGCGAGCAGGTTGTCACCGCCGGCTTTCACCAAGTCCGTCACATCGAGGACGAAGCCTGTGTAGCCTCCCACATGCTCGCCGGCTTCGCGACCGTTGACCCAAACCTTGGCCACCTGCATAGCGGCTTCAAACTCGAGAAAAACCCTTTGCCCGGGAGCCAGTCCGGGAACGGAGAACTCCTTGCGGTACCACCCGATACCGCGCCAATGATCAATGGTGACCCACGGGTTATGGGCCATCTCATCCCAGGAATGTGGCAAGAAGACCTTGGACCACCGCGAGTCGTCGTAGCTCGGCTCCCAGGCATCCCGGAACTGCCACTCGACCTCGGACCCCGGGTTGACTTGGCGTTGAAACGACCAGCCCTTATTCAAGCTGATTGTTTGACGCAACGACCCGGGCCCGGTTGCCAGAAGGACTTGGGAAAGCAAGAAAATATGGACTAAACAGACTCGGATCGCCCTCATCATCGCTAGCCTGCTTGGGTCTGGAGCGTCGCTTCTGGAACTGGAGCTCATAGAAACCATCTGAACCACCCTACCCTCCGACGCTTCATATCGCGGGTCCAGAAGTGGCCCGTCCGGGCATGTAAGACAGTCAGGAAGGGCCACGAGGCGATCCGTGCCAGCACACCCTCAGCGTCAAAATGCTTCTGTATCTTTAGGAACGAAAAATCAGACATCGTGGGCGTAAAATCTCCTGGTAGCAATCAGGTTCTCATAACGGGCCCAGCAGACTGCCGCCCAGCTGAAGTGGCGGTACATAGCCAGCTCTGCAGTAACTCGACGCGTAAGTCATTTAGATTCAGTATTCGCCCTCCTCTGGCGCCGCGTCGAGTTACTGCGAAATATGGGCAACCGAAAGGCTGTGAACGCTCAGGAGGCAAACAGACTGTCGAGGCGCTTGAGCGGTCCCTTCGATCGCGCTCCGCTCGTGTTATGGGAGGGCTACACGCCCTGCCCGCTGGAGGGAGCGTAGTGGTGCCTCGTTGGGACCGCCACCGAACGCGGCGCGAATTGGAGCACTATTAGTGCCGTCGCGCGGAAGAAGGTGCTGCCCGGCATGGTGAGGGCGATCAAAACGCCCGCTATGCAGTTCCACCCGCCGGCGGCCCGCCGCTGATTTAGGGGGACGCCAAAACAGCGTCCCCCTCCCCTTACCAAAGGAACTTCAGACCGAATTGGACCACGCGCCCCGAGTTGGCGCCGAGGATCGCGCCAAGAACGCCCGGCCCGTCAACAACCCGACCATCCGGATTGTTAAAGTTCACCTGGTTAAAGACGTTAAAGAACTCCGACCGGAATTGGACCCTGTAGCGCTCCTTTAGCGCAAAGTCCTTGATGACGGAAAAGTCGGTATTACTCAATGCCGGACCGCTGATGGTGTTCCGTCCTGAGTTGCCGATCGTTCCTGGGGGTACAAGGTTGACTGGGACAAAAGCATTGGTGTTGAAGAATTGCGCCACCATTGCCGAGCGGCTAGGATGACTCAGGGTCACCGGAGCACCGGTCCGCTGGGCGTACTGGAATCCAGAGCTCGCAGCATTGGTGCCGAGCATAGCGATATCTTCGCCCTCCTCGACAGTGAAGGGCGCGCCGCTTTGGGCCATCGTGATTCCAGTAAAGGTCCAGCCGGCCAAAAGAGTGTTCTTCGATGGCGCACTAAACTTCAGCGGCGGGGTCCAAACCCACGAAGCTACCACCGCATGGCGACGATCCCAGTCAGACCGGCCTCGGTCGTTGTGGAGGTTAAACGGGTCGGCATAAACTCCCTGATAAACATTGAAAGATTCCAGGTCAATAGACTTGGCTAGACTGTAGGAGCCGTTGATCGAGAAACCTCGGCTCATCCGTTTCGTCACTTGCACCTGGAAGCTGTGATACCAACTGCGGCCGTCATTCCCATCTATAACGCTGCCCGGTGACAGAATTCCAGGCTCATACGCCACACGATCGTTCACGTTGCTCAGAGATGGCGGAGCCCCGGTCACCGGATCGTTGATGAAGGGGGCGGCATTGAAGTCTCGCCATCCTTCAATCTTGGTCCCGATTTTGCCCACATAGCTGGCTTGCAGCATGATATTCGGCGTCAGTTGCCACTCGGTCGTCAGGTTCCAGGCTTGCACGTAGGGAGTCCGCAGGCCTCCATCCATCCAGTAGCCAAGTATGGGCAAAGGGAACAGAGGACAACTCGTGCCCGGATACTGCGCGATGTGAACGCAATCAAAGCGGCCAGACGGGGCTGCGGGTGGAGTGACCTGACCCACGGAGCCAAAAGGATCGGAGATGAGGCCGTTATAGGCTTCAGTCGTTCCGCCAAACGGTGCGTTCTGCTGCGAAAGAGCATCTGCCTTGATGGAGTCATAGAATACACCGTAGCCTCCCCGGACGCTCGTCTTCCCATTGCCGAAAACGTCCCAGGCAAAGCCCATCCGCGGGGCAAAATTGTTCAGGTCGGCAGGTATCACTGCCGACGTGACGCCTGGATCGCCAGGAAAAAGGATTCCGGGCGGGGCATTGGGCTGCACGGTAAACTGGACTCCGAACTTCAGTGCCTCGATGCGGTTGTGCGTCTCGTCCCACGGCAACATGGGCTCGTAGCGAATGCCATAGGTAAGGGTCAAGTGCGGTTTGATCTTGAATTCATCTTGGAAGAAGAAACTCGGGGCCATCTGGACATTGTCGTTGTCAACGATGCCAAATTGCAGGTAAGGCATGGCGCCGTACGCCCCGAGCATGAAGTCCGCGAACGGATCTCCGGAGCGCGATCCGTTGAAAGAGAAATTAGGGGAACCCATCCACCTCGTCACCCAGTGGAAACGGATCACCTCGCCACCGAACTTAAAACTGTGTCGGCCCTTCATCCAGTTCAGCATATCTCGGAATTGGTAGTTGTTGTTGATGAAGCGCGTATTGTATCCCGAACCGAGGTCAAAAGACCCCGCTACGTGCACGTCAACCGCGCCAGTAGGAATGTATTGGGGCATATTGATTCCCAGTTGGTTGGGAGCGATGGCCTTGGTCTCGTACTCATTTGAGGTCGTGCGCAAATAGGAGACGACGGCCTGGTTAATAAGATTGGGACCGACCGAGTAATTGTCGTTCAGCGTGACCATATCGGTCTCTTCCACGAGAGCTTCTCCGATATAGCCGGTGGTATCGGACGCTATGTTTGCGCCTCCTGGAAAGGGATTGATGGAATTGTTATGGTCAACGTAGAAGTGAGCAAATAGGGAATGCTTGGAAGATTTGTTCCAGTCAATCCGGCCAAGGTACATATCGTCCCTAACGGGGCTTGCTCCCAAGCTCACAATGGTGCCCGTAGTAAACTGAGGAACGTATTTGAGGAGATTTTGAGCCACCGGGCTGATGCAGTTTGGATTGATGATGTTATTACTCACGCAACTTACCCCGTTAGCATCGACAAAAGGCTGATTCGTGAGCGGGCTCACGGGATCGGTCAAAACTGTCCCAGGTAGGAGATCCGTAAAGTCGCCACTTCGCTTGCTGCTGGAAGGGAGGGCCACTACGTTGCCCACGGCTTGCGGGTGATCGCGCAAGCCTTGGTAGGAGCCAAAGAAGAACAGCTTATCTCGCTTGATCGGCCCCCCTGCTGCGCTCCCGAATTGGTTTTGCTTTTGTCCGGGTACGGTGGAAGAAAAGAAATTCCGTGCATTGAGCGCATCATTGCGCAGAAACTCCCAAACGGCACCATGGAAGTCATTCGTCCCCGCTTTTGAGACAACGCTCACTTGAGACCCAATGTTGCGTCCGTTCTCAGCCGAAAAGTTCGAGGTCTGAACGCGATACTCTTGGATGGCGTCGGGGGGCGGGTAGTTCATCCCGGTGTTCCGTGACGGGTCGGCGAAGTAAGCACCGTTAAACGTAAAATTGTTCATGTCAAACTGGCCGCCATTGACGTTCATGGTTGGCCCGCTACGCGCATCGCTTAGAGATTGGGGCGCGCTGACACTCAATACCCCAGGCAGCGTTTCCGACAAGCTGACGATGTTCCGGCCGTTGAGAGGAAGGTCCACAATGCGGCGATCATCAACCAGCCCTGACACCGTAGGCGACTGTGTGTCAACCAACGGAGCCTCTCCGCTCACGGTCATTTGTTGAGAGAGCGCCCCCAGCGTCAAGCTCATATCAACCCGCACGTTCTGGTTAACGGTAAGGGTGACCCCGGCCCTGGCCAGTCTTTCGAAGCCTTGCTTTTCCGCAGTCAATGTGTAAACGCCGGGCGCCAAGGCTGCGAAATTGTAGAATCCCTCAGTGTTCGATTCCACGGTGCGGGTAATGTTCTGTTGCACCAACGTGGCAGTCACTGTTGCCTGGGGAACAGCGGCGCTGCTTGGATCCACGATGTAGCCACTGATGGTTCCCGTCACCTGTGCGCTCACGCAGACGGGAAGAATCACGAGGGCGATGGTAAAAGCAAGAGCCACAAGAGGGGCTCGCGCAGACTGAAACCGATCACTCGTAGCCATAAGCTCCTCCAGTTAGGCCATGATCTTCGTGTTCGCGATAACGTTAACGAACAACCGCCGTTGAGCAGGAACAGCGCATAAATAAAGGTCCATGGCCGCATTAGCGAGTCAACCTAGAGTTAGTAAACGTAAACGCTTGACCCACTTCGGCAAGCTTTTATCATACCCAGGAACCGGGTGTCAAGCTTTTTTTTGAAGTCGCTTTGAGGAGTAGCTCGCACGGTTGAATGCACGGCGTACCTTGTTTCTAAGTCTTTTACTTAGTTTTGGATACGGAAAGAAGACGATTTATCAGACGACAATGAGTCCCCCTACTTGGGTGTCTTTTCTGGCTTGACCACTGATTGGCTTGTGGAGTATCATAAAGTTGATTGCGTTTAACGTTCTCCCTTCAGATGAAGAAAAACGGCATTTCAGAGATCGCGCGGTTGTCAAATGTTTCGATTGGCACCGTCGGCCGCGCTTTGCTCGGCCGCAAAGGGGTGAGCAAATCCACCCGGGAGCGGATCCTCTCGATCGCTGAGGCGGTGGGCTATAAGCCGAATCTGGCAGCTCGGGCTTTGTCTAAGGGCCGTTCCCAGATTCGAGTCGGCGTATGCATTCCTAAAGAACTTCACTATTACTTCGGCCAGCTCCGCGACGGAATCCTTGATGAGGCTCACCGCTTTGAGCATCTCGGCATTGAGCTGAACCTTCGGTACACGGAGCGCCTGGGAGTTGGTGAGGCCGACAGGCTGTCGGAGTTGGTCGCCGAGGAGGTTCAGGCCCTGATTGTTGCCCCAGGCGATCCGGAAGGACTGGTGCATGTCATCAATGAAGCCGAGTCGAAGGGCATCCGTGTGATTTGTGTGGACAGCGACGTTGAAGCAAGTTCCCGATCAACTGTTGTCTCTGTTGATGCGGAAGTGAGTGGCAGGTTGGCGGCAGAGTTGATGGGCAGGTTTCTCGATCCCGGCGCCGAAGTGGCCATAATCACGGGGATGCCGAGTGTTGAGCTCCACCACAAGAAGGCGGCGGGCTTCTGCGAACTTTTCCCGCAAACTTGCGAGGGAGGCAAGATCGTCGAAATCGTTGATACTCTGGATGACGAAGACGATCCGATGCGTAAGTGTTTTGCCCTCCTCGAACGACGGAAATCCCTTAGTGGAATCTATGTTCGAACTGGAAACTGTCTCCCCATCTGTCGCGCCATCAGCGCCCTGGGCCTTTCCGGCAAGATCCAGGTGATCGCCACGGACTTGTTCAGAGAGATGGTTTTTTATTTTGAAAAGGGCGTTATTCAGGCTTCCATTAATGGGCGTCCATATATGCAAGGCCAGATGGCCATGCGTCTCTTGGTCGATCATTTTGTTCGGGGCCACAGCCTGCCGCCTCAATGGCATCTGAACCCGCAAATTGTGTTGCGATCGAATCTGCATCTTTTCCGCGAAGTAAGGCCGACAAAGGCCAGCAGCGAGCCCTCGGTTCATCTCTCCGGCACTCCAGCCGTCAAAAGCGTGTGAACTCGTCAGACACACTTCAACAAACATCAACATGGAGCGTCGATGAGACCCAGATCTGCGGTCGGGTAAGGCAATGGCGCGAACCGGGCTTCGAATGATGCCGACGTTTCCATCGCCTCCCCTAACATTCCGTACGGCGGGTTTTCCCCGGTACGGCTTAAAGGCCGGAGTATCAGACGAGGCCTTCCCAGCAGACTGGTTTGCCATCGTCCTTCGTGCTCTCTGCGTCCATCGGGATTCCCTGCTCAGTGTCAGGGACAATGTGCTTGTGAGCACCTCCGTGCAAGCGGTCTTCCGCTCTACCCCAGGGGCCCTCGCTCCGGTTCGGGTTATTCTGTCCCGGTCCATCCTCACTTAACTGGCCCCATCCGCCCCACTCGCAGGCACATCCCGACTTCACCGCATGGCGGCTTATACGCGATGCCCTCGCTGTGCATATTCACATATGCCTAGTATTACTCTGTTAAGTGAATGTTGACATTGAACCCCTTCCAGAGTATAAGTTCAGAGCATGAAATGGAATGCCCGCCTCTGGAGGAACAGTGTTCCGCAATTCACCAAGTTTATGGCTCCTGTAATCGCGAGTTTGGGTCGGAGCGAACGGCGCCGTGCTGCCACGCATTATGTGGAGGGCTTGCTGATGCCTGGACAGCGCAAGTCGATCGAGCCGATGGCCGCGCGTTTGGGAATAGACGCACAGAGTCTGCAGCAGTTGGTGAGCAGCAGTCCGTGGAGTGATGAGGCCCTGTGGCGAGGCTTGCGCCAGGAAGTGATTCCCCACCTGGAACCTTTGGAGGCTTGGGTGGTAGACGAAAGCGGATGGCTGAAACAAGGTCAGCACTCGGTGGGCGTCAGTCACCAATATTGCGGCGCCGTGGGCAAGCAGGCCAACTGCCAAGTCAGCGTGGAAGTAGTCGTAAGCGATGGCGGGGTGGCCGCTCCTATCGCGGGCCGCCTCTATCTGCCGCAGAACTGGGCGGAAGATGCGAAGCGACGCGCGGAGGTGGGAGTGCCCGCCCAGGTGCAATTCCAGACCAAGCCGGAGTTGGCGTTGGACTTGATCCGGCAAGCTCAGGCCGACGGCGTTCCGCCCGCGCCCATCCTGGGCGACTCCGTGTACGGGGATAGTCCAGACTTCCGGGAGGGAGTACGCCAGTTGGGGATGGAGTTTATGCTGCAGGTGGCGCCCACGCACAAAGCCTGGACCCAAGCCGTGCCCACCCAACGGAAGCGGACCCGGCATTATGCGGCGGAGGCCGTTCCTCCCGCTCAGACCCTGGCCGAGATCGTGCTCGGCTTTCCTCCCCAGCAGTGGAAAAACTGCTCTTGGAAGGCGGCGGACGGTCAGACGCGTCGGACCCGGCTGGCGTGGTGTGAAGTTCACCTGCAGCATCGCTTGCGCCAAGGTGAGGGAGAACTGGAAAAAGTTTGGCTGGTGGTCGACTGGCCGAGTGGCGACAAGGAACCTTACCATTATTACCTGGCGCACTTCCATCGCCCGCCCGGTCGCGCTCGCTGCTTGAAGCTGAGTCGTTCCCGCTGGCACGTTGAACAATACTTTCAGCGCTCCAAGGATGACTTGGGTCTGGACCACTATGAAGGTCGATCTTGGCGCGGTTTTCATCATCACTTGGCGCTCTCGGCTCTCGCCTATCTGTTCATCCTCACCCAGTACCTGCGCACCAAAAAAAACTTCTGGTGCGACGTGGGAATGGATCCTGCGAGCGATCCAGCCCTGGCTGGTGAGGGCGAGCGGCTATTGCACCTTCTGCGGAACGAAATTTGATCGAGTGACATTCGATTCTACATAACAGAGTAATACTAGGCAACCCGCGACTGGTTCTGAGCTTTCATTGATGCTCCTTCACAACATGTCGCCCTCTACGACCACGGGGAACTCTTCGGCTGCCTATGCCCAGTGCTTCACCGAAGACGCTAGCCTTCAACTCCGTATGACAGTTTCGGCATTCCCTTCGTCCTCACACTCCGATTCTGGTGAGGGATAAGTTTTCGCGGCTTAACCACGGTTCGCTTACGCTACGACCTGTTGTTTTGCTTGCCCTCCTTGTCGGAGCAGACCAGATTCGCATCCAGCCATCGAGAGCGTTTACTTCCGGGCTTCCGACGGTTTGGTCACCCGCCCCGTCGCCGGATATCACTACAGTGCCAACTGGGTAATTTGCACTGGCGGGACTTTCACCCGCTAGAACATCAACTAGCTTCACTGCACCATCCGGTCCTTGTTGCCAGTGGAGCCCCCCGTGGGATGACCTGTATGTCCAGCTTGAGGCACGGCGGTCATGGGACGATCAAGAACCATCTCAACGACTCAAAAGGATGCGGAGGCGCAATGCGGTCTGCCGCGGTTGGTCTCTTCCGACGTTTCGACCCCAAGCAAGCGTTTGAACTGGGCGCACGGTCCGCCGCGATTACCGCAAGCCGCCTCAGCACTATCTTGGCGCGAATCCTCGGGAGGGGCAGAAGAAACCGTCCGTCCGGATCCGTGGAGGGGGCACGAGCGAACGTGATCCCTCCTCCGACTCGCATCGGTCCAAGCATCGTAGCTCGGCAAACGTCGGGGGTGAATGTTCTTGTCGTAACGGGGGAACTTTACCGGGGAGAGGCTTGCGATGCCCTGAGGGAACAGGTGAAGCGACTGCTGAGCCACGGGGAAAAAGAGAGAATCGTGCTCAACGTGGAGAACGTCAGCAGGATTGATAATAGTGGCTTGGGAACTTTGGTCAAGGTCTATACGGATGCTCGGGATCGCGGTGTGGACTTGAAACTGGTGTGCCCTGCGGGGGAGGTGCTGCGAGTACTGCAAATTACCAAGCTGGCCACCATCTTTCAGGTTTTTGCCACTGACGCCGAGGCCTTGGCCAGCTTCGAGTAACCTGTCTCGCTGTTTTCGAGGGGCATACGGGGCGCTTCCCAGAAGTCGCTGCAACGCGATCTAAGAAACGGCATTTGCGGAGAGATACTTATTGCTTTGGAAGATCTGGCCATCTGGAAAGCGCATGGCGGTCAATACCCCGCGGGATATGGTGTCGATACCAAAGGTGCCATTTGCCTTTACACACGGCCTCGGCCAGCCGGTTTCATCAATGGCCGAATTGCCCCAATGTCCGTACACCACCGCCTCCTGCCCGTGGTATCCGTCGGGAAAGCCCTGCGGCCCCCAGATCAGTGTTTGAGGATAATGTAGACTCAGGGCTCTATCGTCAAGAATCCCGCCGTGGACACAGAGGACATCCGGCGTGCGATGATACAGTGTGAGGCTCTTCAGGAACTCCAGGTTGTCGTTCGCCAAACCCGGGTCAGGTCATGAAAGACATGCTGGCCGACACCTTCCGTCCCCTATCGGCTCAGAATGATACCTGTTTGGGGAACCGTTTGAAGACAAAGAGGCTCGGTTGCCGGTAGAACAAGAATCTTCCCACAGAGGGCGACCGTTGGATCGTTGCAGAAGGCTGGCTGAACGGGTTGAACTGCTTAAGCGGCCCGTCGGGCGTGGCGATGGTGGAGACGTCCTACCAGCGGGAGTTCAACAATCTCTCCCATCTCTGGCAGCTGAATGGCCCTCGGCTCAGGGGTGTCTTTGCCCAACCCTAAGTGAGTCCGGCTGCGGGGGTAATACTCAAGATAGCTTTTCAAGATCTTTCGCAGATGCCCTTCTCCCAGTAAGATCACATGACCCAGGCAGTCGCGCCGGATGGATCCGACCAGCCTCTCCACGTAGGCCCTCTGCCAGGGACTGGCCGGAGCGGAGAGAACTTCCTCAAGGCTCAGGCCTCGGATTCGTTCGCGAAAGTCACACCCATAGATCTTGTCCCGATCCCGGAGCAGATATCGTGGTGCCGGATCTTCTGGAAACGCCTCCACCATTTGTTGTCCTGTCCACCCAGCCGTCGGATGCTCCACCACGTTGAAATGTACGACGCGCCAGCGATGATGCGCCAGCATTACAGAAACGAACAACACTCGAAAACTGACTGTGGGCACCGTGAAGAAGTTGACCGAGACCAAATTCTGGACATGGTTATTCAAGAAAGCCTTCCAAGCTTGGGAAGGTGACTTACTGTACTTGGGCATCAGTCGGGAAACCGTCCACTCAGAAATCTCAATTCCCAGCTTGAGCAGTTCCCCGTGAATGCGAGGGGCGCCCCCCTTGCGGTTTCAGTCGCTTCCATTATTTGGACACTACGGGGTTCGGAAGCACGACCGCAAGGCATGAAGCAAGACGCAACCGACCGTTTTCATGGGATGGCAAGACTACCAGCCGAAGGCGCCAACCCCAATGATGTCAATGCGGTCGGAATTATTGGTATGCACAGGCGTTGTATCTTCAAGGACGACCGGCGGGCGCAGAGGGATCCAAGCGGGGATCAAGCTCAAGAGCCCTTTTTCTCGTCTCCTGCGCAGCCGCGGGATCCCCTTTCTTCTTCAATGCCAAACTCAAATTGTAGTAGGCACGGGCATCATCAGGTCTCAAGTCGATCGCCGCACGGAAATGTCCGATGGCGCTATCGACATCGCCAAGCTCGAGGAGGACGCCACCCAGATTCGTGTGAGCTTCGGGAAAATCTTCTTTATGGTGCAACGCCGCCTGAAACGCGTCGCGTGCAGCAGCGAGATCCCTCTTTTGAATGTCCCGAAGACCGAGGTTGTACTGTACGGTTGCTTCTGCAACATCCGCATCAACTCGTTGTAAACGGTCGACCTCTGCAAAGGTCGCTTGCGCCTCTTGGGGCTTTCCCAGTTGTTGGAGCGTCTGCCCCAGAAGGTACCGGGCTTCCACATAGTTGGGTTTCAGGGAGATGGCACGTTGGAGTTCCCCCAGAGCTCCGCTGAGGTCACCCTTTCTGCGAAGTGCAAACCCCAGCTGGTAATGTGCCTCAGGGCTTTGGGGCTCCAGGCGCAGGGCGGAATGAAGCGCCGAAACTGCACCCTCAAGATCGCCTTTTTCCCGCCGGGCGGTGCCCAGGGCTATATAACCCTCGCCGAGTGTTGGTTCAAGGACCAAGGCTTGTCGCAACTCGGTGATGGCTGGCTCCAGTTCGCGTTTCTGGAGCAGCGCCTGCCCGATGAGGTAATGAGCTTCGGCATTTTTCGGGTCAGCCTCGATCACCTTTCTGTACTCAGCGATTGCAGTGTCGAGCTGGCCTTTCTCATCAAGGAGAGCTCCCAGGCTTAAATGCGCGTCTACGTTTCCCAACTTTAGGGCCGTACGAAACTCTCCTTCGGCCTCCAGGTCGTGTTCTCTCCATAGCGCCAACCCAAGGTTGCAGTGTGCCTGGGCAAAGTCGGGGCGGAGACGGAGTGCGGCCCGATATTCAGCGACAGCCGCATCCAACGCGCCCCGGCTGGCGAGTAGATGTCCCAGGTTGTTGTGACCCTCGGCATAGTCGGGATGGGATTGCACCGCTAAGCGATATTCCGCCAGCGCTCCCTCCACATCGCCCTGCTCTTCCAGGAGCAAGCCCAGATTGTTGCGCGCCTCGGCGTAGTCAGGATCGAGCTCTGCCGCCTTCCGGAATTGCCCGAGGGCAGACGGACGGTCCTGCTTCCCTAGCAAGGCCAGGCCCAAATCATTGTGGGGCTCCGCGGAAAGAGGGCGAACCGCAATTACTCTCCTGAACTCTTCGATAGCATCGTCCAACTTGTCTTTCCGTGCCAGAGTGACCCCAAGGTTCTGGCGTGCCTCGATATATTGCGGACGAATCTTGAGCGCGGCTCGAAACTCCTCTTCCGCCTTGTCCAGTTCATCCTGTTTCACGAGCACATCGCCCAAGTCTTTGTGGGCTTCGGCGAAGTCCGGGTTTTTACGGAGCGCGGTCTCGAAGTAATTCTGGGCTGACGCAAGGTTACCCTGCGCAAGCTGCTGGCGTCCGAGGTTGCGTTGGGTTCTTGCTTCGGCCAGATCCGCCTCGACTTGGTGCAAGCGCTGGACCTCTGCGAACTCCGCTTGCGCCTCTTTCTCCCTCCCCATGCGTTGGAGCGTTTGCCCCAGAATGTATCGGGCGTCCGCATAGCTGGGCTCCAGAGTAAGGGCACGTTGCAATTCCTCGAGCGCCTGGGGAAACTCACCCTTGCGGCGCAATGTGAACCCAAGCTCGTAGTGTAACTTCGCGTAGTTGGGGGCCGTGCGTGTTCCGGCAGCAAAAGTCGAAACCGCTCCGTCAAGATCGTTTTTCTGACGCAAGGCTAGGCCCAGTTGGAGATAAGCGTCGGGATATTTGGGATCAAGGCTGATGGCCTTGCGGAATTCGTTGAGCGCGGACTCCTGGTCGCCCTTTAGAAACTGAATCAGACCCAAGTTGACGTAAGCCTCAGCAAAGCGTGGATCGGCGTCGAGAACTCTTTTGATTTCCTCAATCGCAAGATCGAACTTGCCTTTGCGCGCCAGGGTGATGGCAAGATTCTCCTGAGCTTCGACGTATTCCGGGCGGATCTTGAGCGCCGCCCGGAACTCTTCTTCGGCTTGGTCCAGATCGTGTGCTTTGGAGGCGTCGATCCCGGCGTCAAAGTGTTGGCGGGCTTGCTCGACAGGGCTCTGCGCGTGCAGCGTCACCAATCCCCCGAACAGCCACGCCAAAGCCCATATCGAAACCTGTAATCTTATCACCCCATGATTAGGCGGCTGAAACATGATTGCGAACCTGTATTTGTGCCCCAGCGGGTTTCATCCCTTTCCTGGCGTCCCGATTCCTGAAATGTAATGCTACCTCTATTTCGCGTCCTGAAGGAGTAACACAGCGTAAGCCGTGGCTGAATCACTCATAAAACGACCGGTGTCGGGAGACAAGTCTCGTTGCATGTTCAGCGAGTAAGCTAGCCATCGGTTTTCTGTCTTGTCCTGATTCAGAATCAGCCAAGTGTGACCCCGTTTCAACTGGGGCTGATCGCACTTCATACCTGCCTGCTGCAGCACGGTCGTAACACTCCTTCTTCCTTGGATTCACCAAGCGCTGGCGGGCAGCATCTGGGTTGGTGCGCGTTGATCACTCGCGGCTGGGGGTGAGCTGGGTTCGCCAGCGCCTTGCCAAACAAGACCTTGGCCGCATCGGCGGAAGGCAACGGTGACAAGAGGAAGTCGATCGTCGCCTCGGTCGAGTCGATCGCTCGGTACAGGTAGAACCACCGGCCTTTGACCCGCATGTAGGTCTCCTCGACTCGCCCGGATTTATTCGTCGGCTTCCGGTGCGTTCGCGTTCGCTCCTCCCGTTCCGGCGCCTACCGCTGTACCCATCGCCAGACCGTCGTGTGATCGAGCCCCAGGCCCCGCTTGACCAGCAGTTCCTGGACCTCGCGGTACGAAAGGGAGTATCGAAGATACCGGCGGACAGAACAGAGATTGACTTCACGTGCAAAATGCCGTCATTTGAAGCTTGCCGGGCGCCGGGGTTCAGCCATGTTCCCTCAAGCGTAACAGACGATCCCCGACTCCTTGGAACACATCCCTCCGAGACAACGCTCACGGTGAACCGTGACAACTTCACTTCTGAAAGCGAACACCGCGCAAGCTGATCGTTGCCGCGATCACGGTCCCCACGATGCGAATTTACCTTCATCCTCATTCACTCGACTGGCTGTGCCACAATAATGCACCGTCCATCCTTCAAACCGCGAGATGAAGCGGTGATGGTTATTTCGCCCGGGCCGGACCGCGAGGAGACATTGATGGCCGCCATGCCCCACACTGCGTCCAGCACGGGGGTTCCGAGCAGGTTGCCCGGGCCGTCCGCTCTAAAGGTGAGCCACGGGTCCGCCTGCGGCACCACGACTCCGTCCTTGTCGGCGATGATCGCCAGGATCCTCACGGCGTCCCTGCTGTCGGCGCGCAGCGTGTCACGATCCGGCTTGAGAACGACCTGATACGGTCGGCCGGCCGTCTTCCTTTCGTCGAAATATTGTTTGCCGTCCTTCGTCCCTACCGCGTTCAAGGTGCCCGGCTCATAGGAAACGTTCCGCCAGATGAATGGACCATGACGCAATTTGGTCCCCTCGGGCAGCGGATGGCGGTCGTCCCACATGCCGTAACTCTTCCACTCGGCGATGAGGTTTTGCGTGCTCTCGGGAGTTCTCTTGCCGAGAGACTTCCCGTTCAGAAACAGCTCGACCTCGTCGCAGGTGGAATAAACACGGATCATCTTCGCCTTTCTCTCCTGCCCCGGCCAGGTCCAGTGGCCGACAATGTGAACGAACGGCGCCTCCGTCCACTGCGCCTTGACGAACCAGTAACTGGCCTTGGGAATCCGCCACAAATCCATCAGGCCTCGGTAATCGCCTCCTGTAAAGCGCGTTCCCCAGGGCCGCACATCCGGAGGGCCATAAAAATAGAAAATACCTTTTGTAGATTTGCAGGCGGCGCAACCGGCGTCGAACATTTCCCACTTGGCGGTTCCCATCCAGGGCATCGCCTCAAACCTAATCCAGCTCGCCTCCTGAAGGATACACGTGGCTGCGCAACGTGTAAAGGTTCGGATGGTCGGGACTCCACAGCTCCGGTCGAACTACCGTCAAGCCGGCTGGCTCGAAGGAAACGGTGGAGTTTCCGGGGACGTGCTTTTGCTGCTCCGCTCTGGCAACAACCGTGCCGTCCCCCGAGGCCACTTCCGAGGCCACCTTGACTTCAGTCGGCCCACCCAACGAGTTCCTTACTTCCGTAATCACTCGAACCGTCGATCGCTCCTTGCTGACCTCCGGCGTGGTGAGGGAGATTCCACCGTACGGGATCAACACCGGGCCGGTGATGTGAAGCCAGACATCACGATACAGGCCTCCGTAGTCGGCAGTGTTTTCCTCAGTAGCCGGAGGAATGTCAGGACTGTTGGTGTCATCCACCCGGACAGCGAGCAGGTTGTCACCGCCGGCTTTCACCAAGTCCGTCACATCGAGGACGAAGCCTGTGTAGCCTCCCACATGCTCGCCGGCTTCGCGACCGTTGACCCAAACCTTGGCCACCTGCATAGCGGCTTCAAACTCGAGAAAAACCCTTTGCCCGGGAGCCAGTCCGGGAACGGAGAACTCCTTGCGGTACCACCCGATACCGCGCCAATGATCAATGGTGACCCACGGGTTATGGGCCATCTCATCCCAGGAATGTGGCAAGAAGACCTTGGACCACCGCGAGTCGTCGTAGCTCGGCTCCCAGGCATCCCGGAACTGCCACTCGACCTCGGACCCCGGGTTGACTTGGCGTTGAAACGACCAGCCCTTATTCAAGCTGATTGTTTGACGCAACGACCCGGGCCCGGTTGCCAGAAGGACTTGGGAAAGCAAGAAAATATGGACGAAATAGAACCGGATCGCACTCGTCATCGCTAGCCTCCTAGTATTACTATGTTAAGTCGTGTCGTTACAAATTCGCTTGAACTTCGTTCCGCAGAAGGGACAGAGTCCGCTCCATCTCACCAGCCAGGGCTGGATCGTGCGGAGAATCTGTTCCCACGTCGCACCAAAAGTTTTTTTGCGGCGCAAGTAGACGGTCAGGATAAATAGATAAGCCACAGCGGAAAGCACCAGATGATGATGAAAGCCTCGCCAAGAACGGCCTTCGAAATGATCCAATCCCAAGTCATCCTTGGAGCGCTGGAAGTATTGTTCGATGTGCCAGCGGGAGCGGCTCAGTTTGAGGCAGCGGGCTTTGGTGGGCGGTCGGTGGAGATGGGCCAAGTAATAGTGATAGGGTCCGGGGTCCCCCGCCGGCCAGTCCACCACCAGCCAGACTTTTTCCAGTTCGCCCCCCGCGTGGCGCAAGTCGTGTTGCAGAAAGACCTCGCGCCAAGCCAGACGCGTGCGCCGGGTTTGCCCGCCCGCCGTCACCCAAGAGCACTTTTTCCACTCGGCCTCCGGGATTCGGCCGGTCAACTCCGCCAAGGTGGCGGCGGGAGGCTCTCCCTCGCAGACATGACGCCGGACCCGCTTGACCTCGGTCCGCACCTCGTGGTCCCATCCTTTGAGCGCCGTACCCTCGACTTGCAGAAAAAACTCCATGTCCAACTCCCGCACCCCGGCGCGAAATTCCCCGTTGTGGCCGTAAACGCTATCCCCCAAGACCGGCGCCGGAGGTACGCCGTCGCGCCGCGCCTGACGAAGCATCTCCAGGGCCAGTTCCGGCTTGGTGGCAAACTCCACTTCCTCGGGGACTCCCGCGGCCTGGCAGCGTTCCCGGTCCCCGGTCCAACTCGCGGGCAGATACAGCCGCCCGCCCACCGGCGCGGCGATCCACCCGTCGCTCACCACTACTTCCACGCTCACTTGGCAGTTGGCCTTTTTGCCCACCGCGCCACAATATTGATGCGCGACTCCCACCGAGTGGGAGCCCTGCTTAACCCCGCCGGTCTCGTCCACTACCCACGCCTCCAGCGGTTCCAAGTGAGGAATGATCTCCTGTCGGATCGCCCACCACAACGCTTCCTCGCTCCAGGGGCTGTCGGTAACGAACTGTTGCAGACTTTGCGCGTCCACGCCCAGCCGCTCCGCCATGGGGATGATCGATTTGCGCTGCCCCGGCATCAGCAGCCCTTCCACGTAGCGCGTCGCGGCCACGCGCCTCTCGCTCCGACCGAGCCCAGCAATCAGGGGATGCAAAAACTCAAGCAATTGCCATGACCTTTACCGCTAGCTTCCATTACCATTACGCTGTAGTTCGCGATTGTTGCCGGGTATAACATTCAAACCCAACATACGGCCGAGTCTCAGCCCATCTGCTTCGAAGTGGCCGGCGAGCTCTGCTGCTTCGTTCCTTCCGCGTCGAGTCCTGCGTTTATTCCGGCGGGCTCAAGGATACCGGCGAAAATGGGCTTTGTTGGGAATAGGGCAAGCCCGGAACGGAGGAATTCCTCCAAAGAGAAGGACGGGTTCGTCGGCTTCACTCGGACATCGTCAATAACCGCAATAAACGGATGGCCATCGTTCATAACGTGTGTATCTCTTGGAATTATGCTCGCCAGGTCAACTTCCTCACCAGGCCCCATCCCCGAGATTTCATATCTTTTGTGACCCGGCAAATCCAGGTAAATTCCCTCCTGGAATCTCCGGCCAGTATCATTCTTTAATCGCGTGGCGGAGGTCCAGTGAACCGTTCCGGAGAATTCGTGAAATGCCGCCCCATAAAAATCCTTGAGGGACCATCGTCGCATGGGGGTTTCTTTCAATCTCCTCTTTAGCGGTAGCAACCTTTCGCTGGGAATCGGCCACCACCAAGTGCGCCTTAAGCGCGTCGATCAGTTGTCCATCAACTTCGGCGAGGGCGCGGTTCAACCGCTCGATGTCATTCTGAAAACGATAAAAGTCAAAGAACCGATCGATGAACGAACGCAGGCTGCCACCGGTATGGTCCTCTGCGATTCTTATGATTTCGTTTTGGCTCAAAAACAGCACCGGGTAGATTTCCGCGATTTGAAAATCCTTCACTGTGTTATCGCTTAGGTCGGTGATTTTGATCGGACTTCCAGAGACCGGGTTCAGAGTCCGCGTGACAAGGTACTGTTTTCCAGATTCATCCGTGATGCGGATCTCGACGGTTCCGTGAACCTTGAGGCACTTTTCCAGCTTGGCCGCGTGATCTTCGCGAATTCCGGGGAGTGCCGGTTCTTGGTTCAGGCCAAATCGGAGGGCCTCGATAACGAGTGATTTTCCTGAACCCTTGGCTCCGAGGATACTGTTCAGCCCTTCGTGAAACTCGAAATTCTGGTCCGCCAAGAAACCGCTTGTGATTTTCAGATTGTCGGTCCGAGGGTAAACGACTTCCTTGTACTCGAACGACTGTCGGATTCTGGTGTCGCGATCCAGGAACGACTGGCGAATGTCCTCGATCGTGATGACATCGTCTACTTTGAAAAAAGTATACGAGCTTCCGATATCAGCCAGCATGTGAGCGTCTGAACTTTGACACACGCCCAGCTTCCGATTGTGGTAGTTTGGATCGGTTCCGTCGAGAAGATCTACAACGCGCTTACGAGCGGCTTTCTTTGTCTCGTTCGTGAAATCCGATTCATTCGCCTCCGCGCCAACGAGGTTCCTGCGGTAGGTCTGGAAAATCTGAGTTCTCACCTCGCCCTTGATTTCTCCAGTAACGCCTTTGCTCGAATGGCAGTGCGCGAGGACCACGAGGGCCGAAGGATCGTACTGCGCAAGTTCGTCGCATACCGATCCGACGGTCATTTCTGCGGCTACGGTTGGCTGCCCATCCTTGTGATATACCTTTATCCGATTGAGGAATTGATGAACATGTTCAGTGGTCTTGTCGAGATCGAAGAGCAGCAGAATATGAACGCCACTCTCCCCGCCGTGCACGAGCAATTCCACACCGGGAAGGACGACCAGTGGCTTCCCCGCTGCAGCGGCTTTTATCTGATCCACTGACGCAGCTGTTTGGTGGTCGGTGATCGCGATTCCGGCGAGACCTTTCTGAAGAGCGGTTGTGACGACTTCCTCGGCAGTCGCCGTTCCCTGGTAGTCCTTTGACGCCGTAGTGTGGACGTGCAGATCGAACCTCTTGAAATAAAGCCCCTTAGTTGTCGTCATTTGACTCTCATCCTAGCCACTTCCTTGACCTGAAGCAGGCCGGGCTATGCTGTCGGAGCTGGGGCTTGTGCCTCGCCGGCTTTTGCCTGGGCCTCTACCGTGTAGACCACGACCGCCTTTTTCCCGCCCTTCACGGCCGTGGCATGGATCGAGCTCAGATTGACACCTTTTGCTGCGAGCTTCTCCAAGTGCTGCGCCAGCGCACTGGGCTTGTTCGCCAGCTCGTGCTGCTCCGCCCCGGTCTCCTGGTATACGAGCCTGGCTTCGTCGAGGACCTTCTTTGCCCGCTTGGCGTCTTCGACCACAAGGTGGACTGTGCCGGCTGCCCCTTGGGCTGTTCCTAAAAGCGCCAAGATATTCACCTTCGCGCTCCCCAGCGCTTTCGCGATCGCCGCGAGTGCGCCGGGCTGATTCTGAACAGTGATTGTCAACAATTTGGTCTTGGCCATCACGTCGCCTCCCAGTGGTTATGCCGAGAGATTATACGCCTTGTAATTCAGCCCGGCACGCTGGACGTGTCCGGGCGGTGCATGGGCGACGAGCTGCCGTCCCGTCCAAAAGGATCGTGCAGCGTTTCTATCTTGGAAATCCCCGCCAAGGATCCAGCCAGCCATGTATGTCATTGTCAGGAGAAATTGCATGACCCACGGCGACAGAAAGTTCATGATGGAAGTGGGAATAGAGCCCTGCACCCTGGACGACCCCTTCCCCCATTCTTTCCCGCCCCTGCTGCCCCCCGGACCGGTGATTCCCTCCTTGACGGAGAAGGATGCATGCTGGCTCCTGAATCTCGGGGTCAGGTGGGAGCCGGAACCCGAGCCGGACTTCATGCCGCCCAAAAGCCTCCAGGAATACCTGGCCCGCTACCCGCACGGCATAAGGGAGGCCGCGGGGGAGGCTGCCAAGCGCTTGGGACTTGACTTGTCAAACGACGACCTCAATGACTTGGGACAAGACATCGTGGTGATGTTCCTTGATTCTTCGACTGACTTGGAAGACGTAGTCAAGATGTACGCGACCTGCCTGCCGCCGCGGCCCGGGAAGTGCAGGTCGGCGCACTTCCACCACTACATCAAGTTCCGCGTGAGGGCTGCCCTGCGGACCCTGCTCAGAAACAGGGAGCCTGATGGATGCTGAGGCGCTGAGCAGGATGATGGCCGGAATCAGGTCGGTGTCGAGGCTTGAGTTCCGGGCCAAGGCCATGGCGGAGTCCCTGGCGGGGTGCAGGCTGCGGCAGACGGGGCCATGGGTTGGGGGGGCGAGACCGTGTGACCGGCGGTGAGGCAGGGCCGGCGGTGTTGGGTATTGGGGATTCTGGGTGGGACCGCAGGGCCAGACCGTCGCCTGCAATGCCTCGCCAGCCTGGCCCAAAGACTCTCAGGAACCTCCGAACCAGCCCGCCGCACCGGGGAACCAGGGAACTACGGTCGGGTCGGGCTGCAATCGCCTCCTGGCGCAAAGTCAGCGGGGACCAGCGGCGGCTGGGCGGTTTTTCGGTTTCCTAACCGCTTTTTTTTGCCCTGCCGCAAGTCTGCCCCGGCCCAGCGGCGTCGGGCAGGTCATCCGGCTAGCGCGGCTGGGGCAGCACGGTGATTCTGTTGCATGCGTGGCATAGCAAATTCAGCCCTGATGGCGAGGGCACGAGCGCCCCTTCGACGCAGAGGGGGCAAAGGTCTCCAGCTTTGGACCTCGGGGATTCGGTTTGCTGATTCATGCCGTGCAAGCTAGCACATCGCAGCCTTGCTGTCATCAATCGCCCGCGAAGCGATTCCGCGCCAGTTGAAGGATTGGGTGCGTCCCATCGCAAGGCGAGTAACTGGGCTGGCGATGGCAGGCGAAGGGGCCGAGCATCAAGCTTTCGGGCGAAGCGCGGCAGCGGGGCGTTTCTTCCGTTGCAAGGACCGCCCTTTGGCCCCGCCACGGGCCGCCCCCGTCCCGGCGGCGTGCCGGTCGTCCGGCTTGCCCGGCAGGGGCAGGTCGAGGCTCGTGGGGTCGGGGTCAATGGCCCTCATGTCCATGTCCAATGGGCTGGGGTTGCCATCCAGGGCGGCGATGGCCAAGGCAACGGGGCATTTCTCTGGCTTCTTAGGCTATGGATTTCTGGCCATCATTTGTCCATCCCCCCTTGCTCCTCCGCTACTGCACATCGGCATTGCTCGTTTCGGCTGCGGCAGCGGTCTGCCCGGCCGCCAGGGGCGCATCCAGTGTGGCCGGGACGGTCTCCTCCGGAGGCGAAGCCGCCTCGCCAGCCGGCGCACAGTCGGGCTTCGGGCTGGCCGCCTCGATTGCGGCTACACAGGCTGCGGAAAAACGCAGTTTGGTAACGGTATTGCATCGAATGAGGCATGCGAGGAGATGATGAGAAGCAACCAGCGATGTTCAGTTACATCACCTTGGAGCGGCGGGTTCCTGCGGACCACCCGCTGCGTGGGATCCGGCGCTTGAGCGACCGCGCCTTGGAGCGGATGAGTGGCGAACTCGGCAAGCTGTACGCGGCGACGGGGCGGCCGTCGATTGCGCCGGAGCGGCTGTTGCGGGCGCTGCTGCTGATGGTTCTGTACTCGGTGCGCTCGGAGCGGCAACTGATGGAGCAGTTGGACTACAACCTGCTGTTCCGGTGGTTCGTGGGCCTGGAGATGGACGACGAGGTGTGGGACGTGACGGTGTTCACCAAGAACCGGGAGCGGCTGATCGTCGGGGCGGTGAGCCAGCAGTTGCTGGGGGCGGTGCTGGCCGAGGCGCGGGAGAAGGAGTTGTTGAGCGCGGAGCATTTCACGGTGGATGGGACGCTGATCCAGGCGTGGGCGGCGAGCCGGAGCTTTCAGGAGAAGAGCGATCCCCCGGCTCCAGGGAAGGGATCGGGACATGGAGGCGAGGTGCTGCTGCGCGACAAGGTGGAGTCGAAGACCGACCCCGAGGCACGGCTCTACAAGAAGGCGACGGCGGACAAGAGCGTGCCGAGCTATCTGGGTCACGCGCTGATGGAGAACCGCCACGGTCTGGTGGTGGCCGCGCAAGCGAGCCCCTCGGCCACGACTGCGGAACGCGACGCAGCGTTGGGGATGTTGGACCAAGTGGTGGAAGCAAAGCCGCGGCGTCCGCCCGGGCAAGCGATCACGCTGGGAGCGGACACGCAATATCAAGACGCGAAGTTTATCGCGGCGCTGCGGGAACGTGCCGTGGCGCCGCATGTCAGCGAGTATACGAAGGGTGTGGCGAACTTGGGCAAGAACGCGCTGAACGAAGCGGAGCGGGCCGACGCGCGTCGGTCGATCAGTCAGCGGAAGCGCAAACTGATCGAGCGAGTGTTCGGGTGGGCGAAACAGGACCGCCCGCTCCGACAAATCAAGCTGCGGGGATTGCAGCGGGTGGACTGGTTCTTTCGATTGGTGATGGCAGCCTACAATCTGATGCGCCTGGGGAGGCTGGCGCCGATTCCGGCGGAGGTCAGCTAGGGCGGAGGTGTCTCTGCAGACCGTGAAAACGGGCTCCAGAGACCCAAACGAACCTCGCAGATCCCTGCGGATCAGCCCAAAACGGCCAGCGATCAGCTCGCCAGAGAACCGGAAAACAAAAAACCAGCGTTTTTCCGCAGCCTGTACAGCCGCCTCTGCCGACTCAAGCCTTCTTCTGGCACCGGCAGTTGGCTAGTCCGAGCGGCGAAGAGCCGTAGAAGACTTCAGGCAGCGCCTCCTTGGGGACCCTGTCCCAACATGCGTGTGCGTGCACGGTTATTGGGCTATCCTTATGCCTGAGCGTGACACCATCGCGCCTGAGGTCATGCACCCGGACAACGGAATCGTCTCTCATGGTGAGGAGGGCGTCGCCGTTCTCGCCCAAGTCGGTGGCGCAGACTTGCTTCACGAACTCGTCTGATTTGGTTGCTGGCATGGCAGCCGAGATGTGTCCTTCCTCCAGGTCGTCGAGACCAGTCAAGCTACCTGACACCGCCAGCTCACTGAACGGCGGCGCGAAGCTGTGGCAATAATATTGCGGACAGCCGCATTCGTTGCACCACTCGTCAATGCCCTCCGGGTTTTCCCCTTTCTGGTCCAGCAGCCATTGGAGGCATTTGATTTGCCACTGAAGCTGGGCTCGCCGCTTGTCCTCCTTGGTTGCGCCGGGCGGCAGTGATTCTGCCCATATGGGGGGATGGCGCGCGGGGAAGTAATCCTCCTGTTCCTGCCTGGCGTCAGTGTATTCCGGGCAGTTTGGCGGGCACTGCTTCGCTGTGTCCTCCGGGCGTGGTGACTCCAGGGAATCCGCATCCCCCGCATCCTTCTCCTCGTCGTCTGTTAGGTTGGCGACTATCATGTTTCCCATGTATGCCATAAGGTGGTACCTCTTGTTGCACTTGAATCCGTTGCAGGCTGGGTCGGTGCAAGTCGCATCCTCCAGACCCTCTCGGCGGCGTATTTCTGCATTTTGCTTCTCCCGTAGCTCTTTCTCGTTCATGTGTCCTCCCCATCATGGCTCGCGTGGCTTTTGATCGGTTCCCGGCCATCAGGCATGATTTCGGTCAGCTTCCTGACCAGTTTCTCTCCGTCTGTTGATTCAAGTTAACGAGCACCTCCCTGGTGTAATACTGGAATTTATCGAGGACTATGACGGCCGGTTGTTCGGAGCAGTTAAAAACCCCTACCAAGATGTTTCCGTTCAGGCTGAAATATACGGTGGGAGCGAGCATCAACTCCTTCGGCTCATGTGTGCGGGCCTTGGTCTCCTGAAGATGCCGAGTGAGGAGCGGGGGCATTTCGTTCGCGGTGAAGGTGCCCGAGCCGGTCAGGGTTCGGGGGCCAGGTTCGGCCGTGCCTTTCAATGTCGCCAGCCGTTTCTGGGCCGCAGCCATGCCCGCGTGGAATGGCATCTCGCGAGCTTTGTTGGGGAGCCGCAGGTCTGATCTGCCTGAGTTGCTGTCGAGCTCAAGGTTTGCCCTCCTGGCCGCGGCGGATTCGTCCATGGGATCCGACGGACTGCTGTTGGGCGATGGCTGAGTTCCGACGGCGCACCTCGCCCACGGGACGGCCGCGTTCGTCCGGCAAGTCGAGGCTGGTGCGGTCAGGGCTGACCTTCGCCATTTCCGGGTCGTCGAGAGGATTGGGGCGGCCCTCGATGGCAGCGATGGCCAGGTCCACTGCGGATTGCTCTGGCTTTCTGGGTTGTGCTTTCCTGACCGCCATTTGCTGATTCTCCCCCGCTTCTCGGCTACTGCACATCGCCATTGCTCGTTGCGGCTGCGG
The DNA here is from genome assembly GCA_963722555.1 of uncultured Acidobacteriota bacterium. Lineage (GTDB taxonomy): Bacteria > Acidobacteriota > Terriglobia > UBA7540 > UBA7540 > Bog-366. The sequence continues at coordinate 152,136 of CAVRNQ010000007.1, read as the reverse complement.
TCTGTCCGGCCGCCGCGGCTGTGGCGGGGATTTCCTCCCCTGGCTCCTCCGTAACGGCTGAGGCTTCGTCGGAAGGCTGCGGGACCGGTTGAGCGACCGAGACGGAACCCGGCAATTCATCCGCAGGCTTGCGCACGAGATTGAAAATCACCAGCCCTTCCTCACGCTGCTCGTGAGCGACACCAGAGGCGGTCACAATGCAGCCGATGAACCGGAGGATGGATTCGTGGGTGGTCAGGAGCTTCCCGAAACGCAGCCACGCGTTCTTGGCCAGCTTCTCGGCGTCCGCCTCTCCCGGTTCCGAAATTGCCCCAGTGGGCACATTTCCGTTTTCAATGCCCAGTGTCTCAGCATGCCTCGACGCCAATCTATCCGCCGTGCTGCGGGGGATGCCTTGCCGCCTGAGCCAACCGCGCCACTGGCCCAAGCGTCCGGGACGGGACAACAGGGATTTCATTGCGGCCAGTCTCTCGGCTAGGCTTGCACGGATTTGGCGTAATTCCTTGCTGGTTGCCTTGCGGTCGGCGCTCAGGCGGGTGTGCTGGTTCCAGAGACTGTTGATTTCTTCCGTTAGCTGGGTTTCAATTTCGCCGTCATCAGGTTGGGTCGTGCCGGGCTGGGTCTCGGCCTCGGGCTCCGGCTCAGAAATGGTGGCGTTTTCGATGATTTCGACCATTGTGGCCATACGTGCACCTCGAATCAGAAGTTGGGAGCAGAAATCCATGCATCGGAAGTTGCCCCTATAGTTGGGGCACGTAGTTCGTTTTCTTGTTTACCCGAATTGCGCCAGCAATCGCCCCCCTGCATGAAGCGAATCTGCCCGGACCACGAGCACCGCACTGGCTTGGGACGGTAGCGTGAAGGAAGGCTTGCCCTCCCCGCCAGGCTGCCCGTCAGCACAGCCTTCCCGTATGTGCGGGAAAGCTCGGCGGACAGGTGGAAGAGGTTTCTTTGAATCAGGAGATGCTCCCCGGCCGCCATGGCGGCCGTCCTGGAATCGAGCCCGCGTGTGCGTCCCATCTTTCCTACTATGCCGCGCGCGGCGTCTTGGCGTAGGTTGCCGCCCTGTTTCAGTCCCCCAGCCCGGACAAATCCCAGTTACGGACATCCGTCTTGTCGTTGGAGTCCCATTCATCGGGAGCAGGCTTGGGCGTGGGTCTCTGCGCCTTCTTCTGCTCAATGCGCTCAAGACTGTCACGCAGAGGCTCCAGCACACGCTTGAGGTAGGCGAACGGGTGGTCCGCGGAGCCTATCTTCTCCGCCCACCTGGAGCCCGGCGTCAGGGCGAAACTGAGCAGGTTGCCGAGGTCGGGGTTGTCCTTTAGCAGGCCGCCAAACTTCCTGATGTCGGCGGGAGACGGAGCCTTGCCGAGGAAGGAGGAGAACAAACCGGCGAGCCTGACGGCTTCTTCCGTGGGGGGGTTGGCGGGGTCCGGGGGGGATTTCGTAACGGGGGTCTTCACGGGCTCGACGGGGACGGGCTTCATGGGCTGGACAGGAACTTTGGGCTTGGGGTCCATGACAGGCGACTCCAGCTTGGCTCCGGGTATCCCGCTTATGGCCTTGGCATAGGCTGCCCATCCATCCCCAGGCTCCCCTGTTCCAGGGTTTCCTCTTGGAGAATCAGTCACGACGGCGGCGGCAGCAGCGCTGCTGTTGTTCTCGCTCTTACTTCTCTGTTTCACATCTCGTATCACCTCTCGTCTTGTCTGAAGTCGCATCGCAGACTCGGTGCAGTCATCATCGCAGCATCATCGCAGAGGCTCTCTGATGCTTCTTTCCAGGTTTTCGTCTCTTTTGGGTTGATGACGGTCTTCACCGTCACGCCGTTGACGAGCCCATAGACTTCAAAGTTGTGAATCACGACGGGATAGTCGCTGTGGTCCCGGCCTTTCATCTGCCGGGTGATGTATCCCATTAGGTCGAGCCTTCTGAGGGCATCCGAGAAGGTCCGCACCGAGTAAGCCTTGCGGGAGAAGGTTGCAAGGCCCTTCGCCGACACATAGGGGGCTACTCCCGTCTCCCAATCGGCCCAACGGCGCAGGATGGTCATTGTCAGGAGCATCGGAGCGGTGAAGTCCCCCGAGCGAAGGGCGTCTATCTCGTCGTGGTAAACTTTTGCGAAGCGCCTAGTCATGGCTCGCCTCCTGCGGGAAGCCCATTATGATTTCCTTGATTTCCTTCATCGCTTCCGCGCTCACCACCCCGGTAGTCCTGTCAGCCTTCTTGTGCAGCCAGACCATCGTGATGAATTCGCACGGAGTGAGTTCCCCCCTTCGGCCCGCCTCGAAAAGGGAATCGGAGATTCTTGTGTAGGTTTCGCTCATTGCTTCCCCCCGTTCTCGGCCTCGACCTTCAAGAGGCTGATTCCCCTGCGACGGGGAAGCCCGAATTCCTTCCTGATTTGACCGACACGGGTGTTGGAGACTCCCACCATCTCCCCGATTTGCCCGTAGCTCAGGAACCTGGGGTCTCTCAGGAGTTCCAAGGTAGGGTCGAGGGCTGGCGCGGTGGTCTTGCGACTCCGTTTCCAGCCCCCGCCACCTCGAACGGAGCGTGCGGATTTACCGCACTCCGCTCTCCTGCCCGCTTGGCGACAAGGTTTATGCGACCTCTGCAGTCGGGAATGCTTTCGGCTTGGACTGTAGTGTCAAACCTACTCCACCTTCTCCAACCCCGTCAGTCTTCCCCTTGCCGTATATCTTCGGACTCAGGTCTTGCAGATTGCCGGGCGGTTTTGTCAGGGCGCCCCTGCCTCCCTTGTCGTCCGAAGCGTTGCGGAGCAGCAGGGTTCCTTCGCTCCCTGGGCATTACCCCAGTTCGTCGCTACTGCGAACCCATCCGCCACCGTCTCGCCTTCAGCCGATTTCCCGGTGTTTCCGGTTATGCGGCCTACCTTCCTCCACCGATTTCGCGATGGGTCGAGGACGGTTTCTCCAGTTGCTGGATATGTCCTTGTCACCGTGCTGTCCCTACCACCCCGCCGGAGTAACAGGACGTATCGGTCCGCCCACGTCATGCCATGCTGCCTTCGCCCCGAGGAAGAGGGCTCGGCCTCCGGATCTTATTTTGTTTCGAGGCCACCTGTGGGTTTACTTGCGTTACGGCCCGGTGACTCGCTCACCATCCCGAGGATGGCTTTGTCGATAGGCTTCAGGAATTCAGTTTCCTTCCTCCCTGCTATCCAAGCTACAAGGGTTCGAACTGTTCCCTCGGTGGGTTTGTCCCCCACTGAACATGCCCGCATTCGCTGGACATCACACCCTCGCCTTGAATTCCATCCTTTTCCTTGCCCAATCCTTGTAGGTCATAGCGACCCTCCTTAACTGAAATGCTTGCTTCTATACAAAGAATGGGAAGTCGAAGTTCTGGGGGCTGGCGAGCCCCACAGGGGGGCAAAGCAAGCCCACAGGTGCATGAACATTGGGGATTGCGGGGATGGCACCCCGGAGGGGGGCAGATAGCACATACCGACTGTGCGTCCAGCCCCCCGTCCGGGGACGGGAGCGTGCTGCGGCCGCAGCGCCTGCGGGCACCGAAGGAATCTTCTTTGGGAGTCTGGAAAAGATCTACATCGACGGCCGCAGCCCGGAGCACAAGTGGGAGGATACGGCCCCCTACTACGCGCAGTACGATCATTTCCTCTGGAAGGTCCTGGGCGAGGCGGCGAGATGCTCGAGTCACGGCGGCGAGGACTACATCGAGCTGCACCAGCTCGTGCGGGCGGTCCGCAACAAGATCCAGACGCCGGAAGACGTGTACGATGCGGCCACTTGGAGTGTGATCGTTCCTTTGAGCGAGCAATCCGTCGCTTCCAAGGGTGCCGCAGTTGACTTCCCGGACTTCACCAGAGGGAAGTGGAAGAACTCGCGGCCGCTCGATCTCGGTCTTTGATCGCAGCAGCATTAAGTTTGGCCCGGGAGCAACTTGTGGGTTGCCAAAACAAGGTCCGACGGCGCTTGAATTCGATCTTTCGGTCAATCGAGAACCACACACCTTTGCAGCCGCCTCTGTGTCTCGCCACATTCCAATCTGCATAAAAGAAGGTGCATCGTCGGCGAGAGTTACTGGCTTGAAGTAAGGTTGGTTCTGGCGGTGAAATGTTTCCTGGCAGTGTCGTCCTCGCGATCGTCTGGGAACTCGTGACACTTCTCCCCTGAGCAGCGCAAGAGTACCGAGATCATTTCGTGATGCTGTTTAGGCCGCACGGTCATATCGGTGGTGCAGGCCGCCGAGCCGCGCGTGAGAAACAACGCGACCTGAGATGCGTGCTCTCATCGTGATAATAACGGATGTACTCGGCAAGAAGTCGCTTCAGATGGTGCTTGTTCAGCGCGATCGTGTTCAACGAATCGGACTGGATCACTGCTACGAACGGCGGGGGCTTGAAGAATTGTTCGCGGACTGAAGAGGGGTGTCTCCCGACCGGGAGTCGGCCGAGATCCACGAAGACTCCGGCCCGGTGGGAACAGGACCTTCCCCGAGTTCGCACTGCCATCAAATCTGGAGCCCGCGCCCGTTCAGCGACTCCCTGGACCCTTTGACACCCCTGTGAATCAGCCACTCTTTGCGGTCGATCGAGTTCTTGGCAGGGACAGGGGCGAGGGCCTGCCCTGAGAAGACCCCTTCACTCTTTTTCACGGTAAGCCAAGTCTGGTGATTCGCACCTCTATTTCCCCGGCGCTGGCAATTCCAAATACCCGTGTTGGACGACCTCGGCTGGTTTGGCCAGCACAACGAGTCGGTCGAGGTCGAAGTTCTTGTACAGATCCAGGCAGAACAGGTCAGGTGCGTCCTCGTATGCAACGGGCTTGTCCAAAAGGTAGCTCAGGCTTCGCATGCCGCCATCGAGTTCGACTTGGGAAAAGAGCTTGGGCTCAAGAGCGGATGCGACCAGCGCAACCACCTGGCTGCGGATGCCGGTGCCTTCCAGTCGAATCTGCGGCGGGGCCCACTCCTCTTGCGCCCAGCGCGCCAAGCTGATCAGTTGGGCGGCCTCCATCCCCAGCGGACGTTCGCCCGTTGCGGCGAGCATTTCGGCAATCAGATGGAGAGGTTTGTCAGGCGCAGCGTCACCCATCCCCACCAGATCTGCTGCCAGGACTTGCTCTCCCCGTTCCATGCGGTGTGCGACCTCCGGAACGCGGTCCCAGATTTCAGTTGCAGCGCTCTTCTTGCCCTTATCGTTGATCACGATCGTCAAGGGCGGATGGTTTTCGGTCTGTACCTCCTTCAGCCAGACGCCCGTAGCGCTGAGTCCGTTGGTCATCTCGAAGCGATAGGAAATCGACTCCACCTGGTCGTGATGGGTATTGGCGACACGCGAGATGTGGGACACGGCTACAGGATGGTAACGCACGACGTCACGCAGCTTCGCCCTTTGCGAACCAGACCATCCCATCAGCTCAGATTGACCGGCGGGTACCGGTGGGCGGGCCAACTGACCGGCCATCTTCCTGGCGAGGCCGAGGATGGTGAGATTGTCTTCCGGGATTCCCCCCTTGAGCTCGTCATAGGTCTTCACGTACTGCCCGACGGGAATCTCCACGCTGTCTGCGGTCAGATGGAAATGTTTGATGAAAAAAGCGAAGGCTTGTGCCTGGTCCTCGAGAGCGTAGTTGTGGGCGGAAATCAAGGTGCTCTGGTAAAACTGGAACGCGTCGGCTTTCCCATACAAGTTAAAGAAGGGCACAACCGGATCAAAAACATAGGGCTTCACCAGAGGAGCGCGAAAACAGCAATCATCCTCGGCGTTATAAATCAGCAAAGTGGGGCGTGGAGCCCGCATGGCCGTCAACGTGGAATAATCCTGCCCGACAAGGAAATCCGTGGGGTTCTGTTCGATGTCCCCGGGCTCTTCCGGCAGGCGCTCAAGCCTTCCTTGCAGATTGACGTAGCCGGCGACGGGAATCGACACCAGGACTCTCGGGTCGAGGCTGCTGAGCGTGATGGTTTGCCATCCTCCTCCCGACAACCCTGTCACCCCAATCCGGTTGGGGTCGACGTCAGGGTTCGCGGCAAGATAGTCGAGCCCCCGGCGCATGGCCAGGTAGAAAAGCCCCACGCCGTTCATGCCCACCAGGTCAAGCTGCGAGGCGAACCAATGTTCATTGAGTTTCGTATTGAGTTCGCCCATGCCGATCCAATCCAGGTTAAGCGCGATCATTCCTTTCAGCGCCTGGTTGATGCACATCTTCTGCTCGAAATCTTCCTTGTTCCCACGTCCAGTAAAATGCCCCATGACGTCCAGCACCGCCGGCACGCGTCCCTGCAGCGTCTCGGGCTCATACAACAGGGCCGTGCTATAGAATCCGGGGACGATCTCATAGCGGAGCTTGCGCAACCTGTATCCCTTGCCCGCGGGGAGAGAGCCCAGGTCCTCAAACCGGGGCGGGGAGTTGACCCACTCCTGAGGCCACCCGTGGAAGATGACATTGTCCAACACATGTCGACGGATTCGCTGCGCCTCAGCCGTCCACTGCTCAGCACTCGCCGGAACCGCAAGTGCCGGAACCTTTGCCTTCAAGAACTGCTGTAACTGGAAGGTCACCAATTGCGGCGGCTGGAGTTGCTGGGCGAGAATGGGCTGAATGATTTCGGGGTCCGCCTGGGCCTTCAGGATCGCCACGCTCATTAAAACCGAAAGCACTAGCAGCGCATGAAATTTCATGTCGATGTTACCTCCATATCAATCGCGAGTGGCCGTGGAATTACGCAGTCCTGTTTCGCCGGCCGTAATGAGAGGCCCGACCTCCTTCAAAAGGTTCATAGTTAGGTTGGAAACGGCGATGATCAACCTAAAGGTCACTTTGTATTCATGCACATTGCACTCTAGACTCGTTCGACCTGACCCATGTTTGGCATCAAGTGGAATGAGAGTATACACCACGGCCGAGAGATCCAGGCAATTCAATCTGAGCCGCGAATCATCTGCAACAATTCCAGATACCTTTGTCGGGAAGAACGAAGGCCACCGTCATTCGGGTATCGAGCTTCTCACCCCCGCGATGGTCCACTATGGCCGAGCTCCGGCTATCGTGAAGCAACGCCAAGTTGCGCTCGATGCCGCATACCAGGCCCACCCGGAACGAGTTGTTCGTTGGCCGCCGCAATCAACCCCTGTCCCAAAGGAGGTGCGGATCAGCAAGCTGCCAGAAAACAGAAGCCAGTAAATTCCGTATTGGGAGTGCCCCGGCTATTGACACGCGCCGGAAGCCTCGTTAGTATTGGCCATCGGTTAGGAAACCAAAATGGAAACTAAGGCATCCACCGACTTGCGCCCTTTGTAGTCGCTACCAAGAACTTCTGTCACCAGAGGAGGTCGTCATGGCTATAGTGGAAGAGTCGAAGAGGTTCTTGTTTCACCTCGTTAAGGCCTCTGGCGCGGTGCACCTTATCGCAGCGGGGGTGTTGATGGTCGCTCTACTTACCGTAGTGCCGGCCAGCGCGCAGTACACCACCGCTAGCCTGGGAGGAACTGTCATAGACCCAGCCGGGGCTGTGGTCCCTGGTGCTGAGGTCACGGTGCAAAATGAAGATACTGGCCTTTCAAGGACTGCAACCTCAAAATCTGACGGGACATTTTTGTTTCCTGCGCTGCCGGTCGGCCATTACAAGCTGACGGTAACGAAGCCCGGTTTTGCCACTTACGCACAAACGGGCATCATCTTAAGCGTGAACGAAGCCGCGACTCAGACTGTTGCTTTGCAGGTCGGCGCGGTGTCGCAGCAAGTGACCGTTTCTGCCAACGCCGATGCGCTGACCACCCGAACGAGCACGGTCAGCCAGCTCATTGATCAAAAGAAGATTTTGGATTTGCCTTTGGACGGCCGGCAGCCGCAGGAGCTCCTCTTCCTCTCTGCGGGCGCGCTCAACGAAACGGGCAACTATTGCCTCGTGAACTGCCAAGGCGGCGTGTACCCGGGCGAGCAAGACGGCAACGTCAACGGGGGGGCCCCCGGACCGTCAATTATCAGATGGATGGCGCCGGTCATAACGATACGTACCTGAATACAAACCTGCCTTTTCCCAACCCGGACGCGGTTCAGGAGTTCAACGTTCAAAACGAAAACCTCTCCGCCCAGTACGGGCTGGGTGGCGCAGTCGTCAACATCGTCACCAAATCCGGCACCAATGATATCCACTTTGACGCCTTCGAATTCGTTCGCAACGGGGCGCTGAACGCCCGAAACTTCTTTGCTCCCACGCAAGACACCCTGAAGCGAAACCAGTATGGAGGCAGCGGAGGTGGGGCGATCATCAAGGACAAGCTGTTCTTCTTCGGGACGTATCAGGGGACTCGCATCCGAAGCGCCGCCCAAGGGCAGATCGCCTTTGTCCCCACCGCGGCGGAGCGGGGTGGTGATTTCTCCGATATCTCGACACAACTTGTGGACCCCTCGACGGGCACGCCGTTTCAAGGCAATCAGATTTCCCCGACGCTGTTCAGCGCGCCGAGCCAGTACTTTCTGAAATACATGCCGCTCCCGAACGGTCCCGGGCGGCAATTGACATTCCCCGGCCCTTCCGTGGTCCAAAACGATGATCAGTGGCTGGCAAAGATTGACTGGGTCCACGGCAAGAACCAGTTGAGCGGCAGCTATTTCTGGACGCGTTTCAATGAGCCTCCGGATGTGACCACTTCCAAGACGGATATTCTCGCGGCGGACGGGAGTGGCAATCAGGTGAAGGTTCGAGATCTCTCCCTGAATCATACCTATTCGTTTTCGCCCGGCCTGCTGTTCAACACCTGGTTTGGGTGGGATTCGCAAACGGGAGGCTCGCTTTCGGGGGCGCCCTTTGGTTTCCCGGATGCCGGAGTCCAGATCGCCGCTCCCACGCCCCCTGAGTTGTCGCTGGGTGCCAGCGGGTTCTTCAGCATCAACACGAATCATCTGGGTGACTTCGACCGCGGGGACTGGACGATCCACGAGGACGTCACAATGCAGCGAGGTTCACACGAGGTGCACTTGGGTGGCGACCTCGTCAGGCCGAGGAACCATCTCATTAACACCTTTACCATGTCGGGAGAATTCACCTTCGCGAACCAGTTGTCGGGCAACAATCTGACCGACTTCCTGCTCGGGCATGCTTCCGAATTCCTGCAGGGGGAGGAGAGTTTAAGGATCTGACCGGAACCTTGTATAGTTTCTATGTGCAGGATAATTGGAAAGCCACCCGCAAGTTGACCGTCAATGCGGGCCTGCGCTGGGACCCCTATTGGCCCTACACGGAGAAAAAAGGGCGAGTGGTCTGCTACCACCCCGGAGCACAATCCCAACGGTTTCCCAACGCCCCTGTGGGCGCCATCTATGGTGGTGCAAACAACGACCCAGGCTGCCCGGCGGCGTCGGGCACGCTCAGTAATCTCGGCAATTTTGGGCCGCGTGTAGGTTTTGCTTATAAGCTGGACGACAAAACCGTAGTGCGCGGGGGCGGAGGCTTTTACTACACTCCACCGCCGATCAACAACTTCAACGGCTTTGTGGATACGGCGCCATTCGGCCCACGCTTCGATTTCAAGGGTGATCTGAGCTTTGTGAACCCCTATGGGAGTTTTGGAATACAGAATCCCTTCCCGCAGGAGTACGGCCCTGCCTTGCCGGGCCCCACTGCGCAGTTTACCCTGCCTATGTCCATCTACGGAGTTTTCCCAGTCAACTGGCACGTGCCGGAACTCGCAACGTGGAATCTTACCGTCGAACGGCAACTCGGAAGCAACTGGATTGCCCGCGTGGCCTATTTGGGCAACAGGGGAAGCCACTTGTCGAGTGGAATCTTCAGTTTTCAGGAACTGAACCCCGCCATCTACGTTCAAGATAAATCCACCGAGGAGAATACCCAGTCGCGCCGCATCAACCCCAACTTTGGATCGATTGGCAACGCACCCTCCGGCAACAACTCCCATTACAATGCGATGCAGCTCAACCTGGAGAAGCGCTACAGCCGGGGGATTTCGGTGCTTGCTAACTACACCTGGGCCAAGATGCTTGACGATTACGGCGTGTACGGCCAAACGAACCCCTTCAATCGCGCCATTGATCGTGGGATTTCCAGTGATGACGTCACCCATCTCATTCACTTCTCGGGAGTCTGGCAACTTCCCAACCGTGGGACAACTGGGCTGGCACGGGGCTTTATGAACGGGTGGGAACTGACCTCCCTGGCCACCTGGCATAGCGGCTTCGCGTTTCAGATCTTTAGTGGCGTGGACAACTCCTTTAGCGGAGTCGGCCTGGATCGCGCGGACTTCGTTGGCACCAGCATCAGCCAAGCCCGGCTGGATCCCAGCCGCTCCCACGGCCAATTGATCCAGCAGTACTTTAACCCCGCGGTCTTTGTTCCGAACGCGGTGGGGACCTTCGGGAGCTCCGGCAAGAACATCCTGCGCGGGCCCGGCTTTTTCAACACCGATTTCGGAGTCATAAAGAACACCAAGCTCAAGGAACGGCTCTCTCTGCAATTTAGGGCGGAGTTCTTCAACCTTTTCAACAATGTCAACTTCGGCCAGCCGGACAACAGCATCGCTGATTCGACGGTTGGGCAGATTTTCTCCGCCAGCAGTCCCCGCATCCTGCAGTTCGCGCTCAAGCTTCTCTATTGAGCAGATAAGTTTCAAAGGGAGCTTCAAAGGAATCCTGGTTATCGCGACCAGGATTTCCTTTGAAGCCTCCCGTGGTTCACAGAAATCCCCTGAGGCGGTATGATTGTGTCTTGCTCAAGCGCTGAGTCTCGCCGAGTGATAAAAGATGTTACGCTGCGGCATTTTAGCGGCTAGCCTTTGGCTTGCTTTCCAGGCGCCGGGACCAGGATCAGCTTCCCGTTGGGATGCGGAGGGGTTATCGCTGCTCGAACACGGGCAGGTTTTAGAGGCCGAGAGGAGCTTCCGCAAGGCCCTCGATATCGATTCCCAAGATGTTGACGCCTTGAACAATCTGGCGGTGATTCTTCGTCGGCGGGGCGAACCGGACAAGGCAGTGGAACTGCTTCAGCGTGGGGTCAAGGCGCGGCCGAACGACGCCCGAATCCACAGCAATCTGGCGTTGGCTCTGGAAGCTGCCGGTCGGCTGAACGAGGCTTTGGCGGAGCTAAAGAAGGCCGCTTCCATCCTTCCTCGCGATCCGTCTGTCCATCGTAATCTAGGGATTCTCCTGTCGCAGGCCGGAGCAAACGACGACGCCGAGGCGGAGCTGCGGCAATCGCTCGATCTTGATCCGAGCAGTGCCGCGAGCCACCAAGAGCTTGGTCGATTGTTTGCCCGGGATGCACGGACGCCAGAGGCTGAAAGGGAATACCTTGCCGCAATCCAATTGGCTCCGTCGGCTTCGCTACATTACGAATTGGGGGAGCTATACAGCAACAACCGCCTCCTGCAGCGCGCCATCGGAGAATTTCGTTCTGCCGTCCGCCTTGATCCGCGCAATGCCAGCTATTATCAAGCGCTGGGTTCCACTCTATTGCGAGAGGACGACCTTTCCGCTGCGGAAGTTGAACTACGTCACGCTATCCAACTGGACCCTGCGGCGGGGGAAGCCCCCCGAGATTTGGGTGTCGTTCTGCAAAGGAAGGGACAATTCGAGGAGGCTTTGAAGGAACTGCGCCGCGCCGCCGAACTCCTTCCGGAGGACAGCAGATCCCACTATATACTCGCGCAAGTGCTGCAAAAGCTTGGAAAGGCAGACGGGGCTACCCGGGAGATACAATTGGCACGCGAGCTTTCCCAGAAGGCGAACGACGCGCAGTTGGAAAAAGCGTATAACAACGAAGGCACTAAGCTCCTTGAAGAAGGCAAAGTGAGTGAGGCAACGGAAAAGTATCGTCAAGCCTTACAGTTGAATCCAAAGGACAAGAAAGCTCGATATAACTTGGCACTCGGTCTTCTCCTCCAGAATCACGTTGACGAGGCGATCCAAGAATTTCACACTTTCCTCCTCTCCGTCCCTGATGATCCTGACGCTCTGTACTACTTAGGACTGGCGCTGCTTGCCAAGGGCCGGGCAAACGAAGCGGCGGCGATCTTACAGAAAGTGGTCAATCTGCGGCCCGACGACGCCCATGCCCATAACGCGTTGGGCGTGGCGCTCGCGAGGGTCAAAGAATTTAACCGCGCTATCACAGAGCTGCAGGCCGCTACGCGTCTGGCGCCCGGTAATGCCACATTCAACAAGAACCTGGCTTGCGCTGTAGATACCTTGCGGAACTGCGCGCTCACACCATAAGGGATTTCTTTTGGGTGCAGAAAAGCTGCTACCGGAGGCAGGACACTGGCCGGGAATTCGCCAGTTATTTCACGGGATCCGCGCGTGACTTGAGAAATGCGACGGGTGGATCATGACGCACTTCTTCTTAGATGGGGGGGAGACTATGTTATCACGACGGAAGTTCCTGCAGGCGCAGACAGTGGGATTTGTCTTACCTCTTATCCCTACACAGGCATTCGGCATCTCGCCAACTAATGCTGCCCAGGGGCCATCCTCAGCCTCGTTGGGCCCGACTGGAAAGCGGGACTATTGGAACGACTGGCCGCTCCACCTCTCCCGGATGATGAACGAAGCTCGCGACCGACGCAAAGCACAATTGGCCGACCTTCGGAGTCCAAAACAAGTTAACGATCGTATTGAAGCGATACGTTCCCATGTCTGGGATATCGTCGGAGGCCCGCTTGAAAGGACTGCCCTCAATCCGAGGGTAGTTGGAAAGATTGAGAGGGATCAATACACCATCGAAAAGGTCATCTTCGAAAGCCAGCCGAACGTCTATGTCACTGCCCACCTCTACGTACCAAGTAGGCAGAACCCGCTTGCGAAGCCACCCTTTCCGGGGATACTCGCCCCTCTTGGTCATGCCGAGGAAGGGAAGGCGTACCGTAATTACCAATGCGCCTACCAAAACCTTGCGAGAAAGGGATACATGGTTCTTGCCTTCGACCCATTCGGACAAGGCGAGAGGCTGCAATACTTGGATCCCAAGACGCAGAAAAGCCTTTTCGGTTCTACTGGCGAACACGATCAAGCAGGGAGACCGTTGCTGTTGTTGGGTGCCAGCTTTGCGTTGTACCGAGTGTGGGATGGAGTGCGTGCTCTGGACTACCTGCTCAGCCGGCCGGAAGTGGACCCGAGTCGGATCGGGTGCACAGGTCATTCTGGGGGCGGCACCATGACCATGTACCTAGCCGCGCTTGAGCCGCGCATCAAGGTCGCTGTGGAAGTTGAGGGAAACTCAGAAAACGTTGCCGGCCCTTCCTACGACCCACCCGGAGCCATCGCCGATGCCGAACAGAATTTGGTTGGAGGTTTACCCTTGGGGTTGGATCGTGGCGATTTGCTCATGGCCTTCGCCCCCAAACCCTTGCTGATGACTTACACGCCACAGGACACAGGATTCTACTTACTCGCCGATGCTGCAAGGGGCAACAAACGAAATCTACGAAGAATTGCGGAACGGTTACACTATCCTGGAGGCTCGCGACAAGGTCCAACTTTTCACTTCCCCACTTCCGCACGACTTGGATTTCTTTAACCGACGCGCATTGTACGAGTGGCTCAATCGTTGGCTGGGAAAACCCGAAGCTGGAACTGATGAAGCGGAATTCGAATCGGCCCCACTCGAAGTACTGAATTGCACGGCAACCGGCCAGGTATTGACCTCGCTCGGGGGACGGTCCGTGGTTGATATCAACGTGGATCGCATGCGCTCCATTGTTCCATCCCCGCTCCTCGGGGATTCTGCTAATGATCAGGCCATGAAGGCGGAAGTACGCAAGCGGTTAAGGAAATTGTTGGCTTTGCGTGTGGAGCGTACGCCGCTGCGTCCGGAGATTCTTTCCTCAAACCTCGGTCGGGAAACGGCGATGGAAGAATTCGTTTTTCAATCGCAGCCGCTGATTCGCATTCCCGGCTGGCTTATAAAGCCTGCTGGGAAGAAGGGTCCCTTTCCAACGGTTCTATACGTTTCTGAAAGCGGCAGGAACGGGGTAGTCGAAGAGCCTGGGTATCTTGACTATCTGGTCAAGGCGGGCAACGCCGTCTGCGCTATTGACCTGCGAGGGTGTGGTAGCACGGCTCCCCGACACCCGCAGCAAGGGCCAAATTTCTATGGAAACGAAAATCTGGAAGAAGACTACGCGTGGGCAAGCCTCATCCTGGGTCAGCCGGTGCTGGGACAAAGAGTACAAGACACCTTGAGGTGTTTGGATTATCTTGCGACCCGCTCCGACGTTGACGGCAAACAGGTGCGAGTGCTGGGAGAGGGCGGCGCCGGCATTGCTGCCTTGATGGCATCCGTGTTGGATGAGCGGCCACGGTTGCTTATGCTTCACCGAACGCTGGCCACTTTTAGGTCAGTTGTCGAATCCAAAGAGTACACCGTGCAGTTTTCTTGCTTCGTATACGGATTGCTGCGTGAGCTTGACCTCCCTGACCTGGTTGCGGCTCTTAATCCGAGAACCTGCTGGCTGCTGAATGCAACAGGGCCCGAAGAAAAGCCGCTTCCTCTGTCTCAAGTCGATATGTCATATGCGTCTGCAATCAAAGTGTATGCTAAGGCTGGGAAAACTGATGATCTTCGCGTATTGGTTGAACCGGAAGAAGCGGCTCCGAGTACTATCCTTTCTTGGTCGAAGAAGACTTAGGCTCCGGTTGACATTGCCAACCGATTGCCATTCGCAGACGAGTCACTTGACCTGTGGAGGTCCATTCGTGGGGGAAAAAAGCGCAAGTCTGGTCCTGCTCTTGATGACGTTGGTTCTTTTTGGTGCATCAGCCTCGGCCCAGTCTGAATCTGTCCAGCTCAAGCGGATGGGGGATCAAATCTCTGTCTTGATTGGTGGAAAGCCTTTTACTACCTACTATTTTGACCCCAAGACGGCGAAGGCCTACGTGCAGCCTCTACGGAGCGCTCGGGGAGTGATCGTAACCCGGGGTTTTCCCATTGGTGACACTGTCCCCCTGGCGGAGCAGAAGGATCCCAGTCTGGAACCGCATCAGCGTCCCCTGTACTTTGCGCACGGTGATATCAATGGGCTGGACTTCTGGGGAGAGGAGGTTTTCCGGAAGTTCTACGGGTCTCAAGACAATCAAAGATACGGGCGCATGGTCTTTCGAAAGCTGCAAGAAATGCGCGCGGGGCCTGGCTCCGGGACAATCCGGGCGGAGTTTGATCTGGTCGGCACAGACGGAAGACCCTTTGCCGAAGAGACTCAACAGTACACCTTTCGAGGGAACGAAGATTCCCGCCTCGTTGACTGTGAGTTTGTGATCCGAGCCAACCGCGGCGCGTTGAAGATTGGCGATACGAAGGAGGGCACGTTCGCCATTCGGGTTGCCCCGGAGTTGAATGCCCCTAAGGGGCACATGGTGAACTCGGAAGGCGGTGAAGGTGAGCCACAGATTTGGGGTAAACGCGCCAACTGGGTTGATTACGACGGCGTCATCGATGGCCAAGTGCTCGGTATTGCGATTTTCGACAGCCCGCAGAGTTTCCGTCATCCCACCTACTGGCATTCTCGTGGCTACGGACTGTTCGCCGCGAATCCCTTCGGCATCAAGGAATTCACTCGCGATCCGGCTCAGGACGGCAGCTATACGATTCCTCAGGGGCAGTCGGTGCGGTTTCGCTATCGCGTGCTGATTCATGACGGCAATTATAAGGACGCGCACGTGCCGGAGAAGTACCAGCAGTACGCTGCCCATCAATAACGGTCAGCGGGGCTCAAAAGAAGGAAGGATGGTATGGCAGAAATGGACAGGACCCGAAGAGAATTTCTGAAGACTGGTGCCATAGCGGTCGCGGGAATCACCGCTGCCGAGCACTTGCGTGCCTGGGCCGAGCCGCGACGGGTTTTGGGTGCTAATGATCGGGTGCGGGTGGCAATCTGTGGATTGCACGGACGCGGCGTTAGCCATATCGAGGGGTATGCGGCGCTGAAGAATGTCGAAATCGTGGCGTTTTGCGATGTCGATGACAACGTACTGAGGCAGCGCATCGCGGAGGTCGAGAAGATCGGGATCCGACCCCAGACCTGCACCGACATCCGCAAGCTGCTGGAGGACAAATCACTCGATGCGATTTCAATTGCGACACCCAACCACTGGCATTCACTCATGGCGATCTGGGCCTGTCAGGCAGGCAAGGATGTCTATGTCGAGAAACCCCTATCCCACAATTTGTGGGAGGGCGGGCAACTGGTGCGCGCGGCGGCGAAATACAACCGGATTGTGCAACACGGCACCCAGGGCCGCTCTGATCCAGCGGCGATAGAGGCGGTCCAAAAGATGCGGGACGGACTTCTGGGCGAGGTCTACCTGTCACGAGGGCTGTGCTTCAAATGGCGAGACACGATCGGCCACACGCCGGTGTCTCCAGTCCCCGCCGGAGTTGATTACGATCTCTGGACGGGACCCGCACGTCTGGAACCTTTCACCCGCAATCATTTTCATTACAACTGGCACTGGTTCTGGGCGTATGGGAACGGCGATCTGGGCAACCAGGGCGTTCACCAGATGGATATGGCCCGCTGGGGCTTAGGTTTGGGCTTCCCCAACAAGATCTCGGCCATCGGCGGGCACTTCATGTTCGATGATGACCAGCAGACTCCCAACACCGTGAACTGTGCCTTCGAATACAATCTTCCCAATGGGAAGCAGAGGATGCTTGAGTTCGAGGTTCGCCATTGGATTACGAACCACGAGGCTGGGATCGGAGCCGGCCACGATACTGCCACGCCCCCGAACGCCTCTCATCCTAAGCTCGGACCACTGGCGGGCAGCTACAACACAGTGGGGGATGTCTTCTACGGGTCCAAGGGGTACCTGGCCATCGACAACGATGGCGGTTACAAGAGCTGGATGGGAGAGGAACAGGAACCCGGCCCATCTGCGCGAGAGGCAAAGGAAGATCATTTTGCAAACTTTATCGACTGCGTGATGAGCCGGAAAAAGGAAGACCTCCGGGCGCCAGTCGATGAGGGTCACATCTCGTGCGGATTGGTGCACTTGGCGAATGTCTCCTATCGCCTGGGACGAACGCTGATATTTGATCCTGCGACTCAGCAGATAAAGAATGATGACGAAGCCAATCATCTGTTGTGCGATGACGAACGCGGATATCGCCCGCCTTTCGTGGTGCCGGAGCAGGTCTGATGAGTGGTCCTGGGAGTAAAGGCGTGGAGGCATCCTCTGTGCCTATTTTATTGTCCAGTCACAATGAGGAGGAGTAATGAAACAGGGACAGTGGCTTTTTGTGGTCCTGATAATCATCATCGGCGTTGCAACGGGCGTGGCACAGTCGCACCCGCCGCGAATCATCGACTGCCATATACATCACAATGGCGATCCGGCTTTTTTGGAGAAGCTGCTGGCGAAGCTCGATTCCGTGGACGGGATGGCGTTTCTGCTGACTTCCCCTGCTGATCTCGAATCCGTCAAGCAGTCTATTGACGCGCATCCGGACCGGCTGGTCGGCTTTGGGAGCATCAACCTGGATGGTCCTCATGCCGTGGAGCTGGTCGACCGCTTTCATGCAGCCGGCTTTCGCGGCCTGGGCGAAATGGAAGATCCTCGCAAGGATTACAATGATCCCAGGTATTGGCCGATCTACGAGCGGGCGGAGAAGTACAGAATGATTATCCTTTTTCACACCGGCATTTCGGCCCGCAACAATCCCAAGGTTCCCGCCGACGTCAGTGTTGATCGCCAGCGCGTTACGGCGCTGGACGGCATTGCCCGCCATTTTCCGGGGCTTACTCTTATCGGCGCCCTGTCGCTGCTAACAATTCGATCCGTCACGTAGAACTGGCCCGGAGCCCTATGCGCTGCCGGCTTCTTCGGGCACGGCGAGAGTCGTACGGGCTTCGACTGAGATCAGCGGTGATTACGCGGAGTGTGCTGAGGACCGATGCGAAGGGCGCCGTCTCACCCACATGGGGGTCCCCTCAAGACTGCCGGAAAGAAAGAACTGGCGCTTCAGGCTGCGCGCCGTTCGTAACGATGGTGCAGGCCGCCGACCTCCGCCAGCCCGATCACCGGACCCAATGCCGGCGGCTGAACGGCGCGCTCTTCCGGAGCGTCTTTGGCCAGCGAAAGATGAGTGCGGGATCGGCCGTAGTACTGGAAATAGGACTTTAAGGTCCGCCGCAGGGAGGCTTCGTTGAGCACCATCACATGGTCCAGACACTCCCGCCGGATCGACCCAATCAATCGCTCCACGTAGGGACTCTGCCAGGGTGATCTCGGTGCCGTGAGAACCTCCTGCGTCCCCATTTCTCGGACGATTTGACGAAAGGAGTCTCCATAGATCGAATCTCGATCACGCAGCAGATAGCGCGGTGCGCTGTCCCAGGGAAAGGCTTCGGCAATTTGGCGTGCTACCCATTCCGAGCTGGGATGGGCGGTGACGTTGAAATGAACCACCCGGCGCCGATGGTGGGCGAGCACCACGAAGACAAACAGGACCCGAAACGTCACGGTTGGCACTACGAAGAAGTCGGTAGAAGCCAACTGTGTGACGTGATGGTTGAGGAAGGCGCGCCAAGTCTGAGAGGGCGGCTTCCGTGTGTGCACCCTGTACTTGGCTACCGTCGCTTGGGAAAGAGGGATCCCGAGTTTGAGCAGCTCGCCGTGGATTCGAGGTGCTCCCCCAAGCGGATTCGCCAGGCTCATCTTGCGGATCAGGTCCTGAACATCCTGAGGAACCTGGGGGTGCCCAAGCCGCAGGCCTCGGCTCTTCCACCGCCAGTAGAGGCGAAATCCCGTGCGATGCCAACGTATCACCGTTTCGGGTTTGAAAATGGCGAGGGCGGAGCGCCAGCCCGCCCAGAGGCGTGACAGACAGACCCAGAGGAAGCGATCGACTGCGTTCAGGGGCAGTCGCTTCCAGCCGCTCTGCAGCACGGTGATCGGATGGCGCAGGGCAAGATTCTCCGCCTGCAGCGCCAACCGGGTTCGGAAGTACGACCGCAAGGCATGAAGCAAGACGCGAACGACCGTTTTCATGGGATGGCAAGACTACCAGCCGAAGGCACCAACCGCAATGATTTCAATGCGGTCGGAATTATTGGTATGCACACCCCCATCGCGGTCCGTAGTCCATGCGCAGGGGCTTAGTTCTGGGGTGATCTCGGTTTAATCAACAATGAGAGGGAGGAACGCATGTCTCATCGCCAAGTTTCGATTGACGTACGCGGGTGTTCGCCGCTGACCTGCTGGAAGGATGCGTGTCTCGACCGCATTGCGAGCAATTGGCTCTCATGGGCCGCTCTGGGTATTACCCTGGTGTTTTGTATGGGGTCGAGTGTGTGGTGCGCGCAGGCAAAAGAGAAAAGCCGCCCGGCTTCCCTGCCAGAAGCGGAACCGCCGTCCTCTTACGAAGTACATGGCACGTTTTCGTATTTCAGGCTGCCGGAGGGAGCGGTTGATCTCGCTCTGCGCAGTTCCGGTGCTTGGGCGACAGCTTTAAGTAACAGTGAAAAGTTTGACCCCAATGGCGCGATCGACGGCAACTGGACCGTGCAGGGCTGGGGAAAAGGTCACGGCTGGCAAAATGCCAAGCGGCATGAGTATCCGTGCTGGCTAGAGATTCAACTGCCCCGCGAGGAGGAATTCGACACGGTAGTGATCCAGACGTTCCCGGAAGTGGCGCATGGGGTGAATTGGGCAGGTCTACGCAACGTGGACATTCAGGCGAAGCTGGAAGGCGAATGGGTACCCCTCGAGGGCGCCGCTTCCGTGCGCGGTAACGTGAAGGGGACCATCGTGCATCGCTGCTTTCCGCCGCTGCGCGCTGATAGAATCCGAATTGTCGTTCTGGGGGCGAACACCGGCCAGCAAGAGGATTTCTTCTATGATGATGACGACTTTGCCCGTATTCTGCAGGTAGGCATCTACCGGCTTCGCACCCCTTACCATTTTGTGGACGAGTCGGTGAGTGTCCAGGTCGAGCGCGGGCCGCGCGGTGCCATCGCCATCTATCGTGACAACCTGCCGATTAAGCCCGCTAACCCTTCCTCGCCGGAGTATCTTGCCTCGCTGTTTCGCAAAGCGGGCTACGGGGTCACATTCCTCGACTCGAAAGCCCTTTGCGTCCCCGAAATCTTCAATCGCCGCAACTTTGATGCGTTTGTTCAGCCCTACGGAGCCCCCTTTCCCGTGGCCTCGATGCTTTACTCGTTTCTCGCGAGCGGCGGCAGCCTGATTACGCTGGGTGGGCACCCCTTTCGGCAGGCCTTGATGTTCTCGCCAGCTGGCAAGCTGGTTGACGCCGGCTATGACCCTGGGATTACCACAACGGTCGCGCGGCAGGCGGACCACAAGCTGACCTTCCGCGAGCAGTTGGGCATGTTCTACACCGGCTACGAACGCTTTGAGGATGTTGCCTACGTGAAGCCGGCGTCCGATCAGAACGTGGTCAAATCTTCGTTTCAGGTGAATACGCATCTGAAAGGCGAAGTAGCTGCTGCATTGGTGGGTGACAGGCTTTCGCTGGAAGATGGCGAGCGCCTGACTCGCGAGGGGACCTTTCCCGAGTATGCGAATAACGCGCGGAAGAAACTGTCCAACCAAGGTTCGAGTTCGTGGTGGCAGTTTGGTTACCAGACCGGGTACATCTTTAACTGGCCACGAGCGCGGTGGATTCCGCTCGTGAACGCTTATGACCGTCTGGGGCGCCTGCGAGGGTCGGTCATCAGCCTGCTGGCCAATTTCCGCGATCCCTACCGCGGATCGGGATGGCTTTTCTGCGGCGTGGAGAATGAAGACCTCTTCTCGGTCGCGCACCCAGAGTTCACCCAAGTGCTGCTCGATGCCTTGGGCTACCTCAACACGGGTCTCGGCCTGCACGACGTGCTGCCGGAGATGGACTGCTACTATCAGGGCGAGACCGCGAATGTGGCGGCTACCGTAGAGAATTACCAACCACACCCTCGCCGCGTGAGCGTGGAATTCGAGCTGATCCCTTCCGGCACGACTGCTCCTGCCTATCGGCAGCATGTCGATGTTGACCTCCCCCCGGGCGGGAATGCCCGACCTTCGGTGAGTTGGAAGCCACCACACTTTGACTCGGACTTCTATCTCATCCGTGCACGAGTCTACGAGGGTGAGCGGCTGATCGATGCCTCCGAGAGCGCGTTTGTGGTATGGGATCCCAAAATCATCGCGCAGGGCCCGAAGGTGGATTTCAACAACAGCTATTTTCACGTTGAAGGTCGGCCTGAACTTCTGCTGGGCAGCCGGACGAATGGCATCCAGCCCCACGGGCAAGTGGACGAGGACGTGCTCGGCTGGGAACGGCAATACGCGGAAATGCACGATTCCGGTATCCGCGTCTTCTCGCCAGTCTTCTTTAGTCTGTATATTCCCGGTCTCGCCTGGGGTGACCCGCAGACCCCTGCGATTCCCGCTCAACTTCAGCGTCAAATGGATGGACAGGTGCTGTTGGCACAGAAGCATCATCTGATCTTTGCTCCCTGCATTTTCTTCCTGGCCAAATACATAGCGATGGAGAACCTGGACTTCAGCCGACGGATCTGCGAAGAACTAGGCAAGCGTTACGCCTCCGTGCCGGGAATCATGTTCTACATCTTCGATGATGGCGTGCCGGAGACGCCGCTCAAGGCTTTCCAAGAATGGTCAAAGCACTGTGTGGAAGGTTTCGCGAGGTCGGGCCGGCATTACATCGTGCTCGGGGAGACGGATGGCGTGGCCATGCAGCGTTACGGCAGCCAGGCACTTTCCATGCCCGCCGACGGCAACTACTCGCCCGGGCATCCGGCGCGGTATCGCGCCATGGACATGCGCGCCGCGGGGAAGAGCTTTCACCTTTCCGAGTTCGGGGTGAATTCACCTGGGGCAAAGCCCAGTGACATCGATCTGCACACGTATCCGGGAATGAACGTCTCGGGTTCGCCGCGGGGCGACTACAGCGTTTACCTGATGGAGCCCCACCTACTTTTCGCCCTCGGCGGATCATACATGGTGAACTGGGTCTGGAAAGACACTGCCCATGTCATTTTCACTTGGGGTATCACGCATCCGAACGACTACACGCCGACGAACCCGTCGTTGGCATATCGCGGTGAGAGCTATTTCCTTCGTCATTTCCAGCCGGAGTTCCGGTTCCCGAAGACGCTCGTCGTGCTTCCGAAGGCAGAGATAGAAAGAAATGAGACGTCATACGTGCCCTACCTGCACGGTGTTCTAAACGCGCTCTTCGACCGCGCGGTGCAGTTCGCGACCATCGACGATACAGACCTCGACCGCATCCCTGTTGGGCCACACGTGCTGATTTATCCGGACCCGGAATTCGCTGTGCCGGAAGTCCTTGCCAAGCTTTCGGCGCGTGTCGAGGCGGGTGACGACCTCTTCCTCACCGGCGATTTCACGCGGCCGCTGGAAGCCGGGGGCGAACGACAGACAGAATTTCTCCGTCGTCTCGCGGGATTGAAGTGGCTGGGCGATTACACGAGGGGCAGCGAGATTCCTGTTGAACCTGCTGTGGGGCCAGAAATTCTGAATCCTTACATTGGCCAGCCCCAGAGCATGTTCCAGGCCGAAGACGCGCACGTGCTGGCGACGGATCCTGAGGGGCACGCGCTTGTTGCTTCTCGCGACCTCGGCTCCGGCCACGTACTCTTCACTTCCGACGCGAGTCTGAATGGCACCCGCCGCACGCTGGACGCTTTTCTGAAATTGCGCGCCGTGCCTACAACCGACTTCTCCCCTAAGCAGCCCAATCGCGACATCTTTGAGATCCCCCGTGCCGACGGCGGAAAGATCTACACGCTGGCCGCCACTCATCCCGAGGGCCCAGGCTACACCGTCAACGGCCCGTGGATTGAGCGGTCGGAGGACTACATGCTTCAGGTAGACGGCAATCGCATAGACCTTCCGCTAGGTAGCTATGGCGTTTCGCTCCTGGCGGTGCGTGCCGACGGCACGCCCGACGCTCTCGAAGGACAGGGCACATTCCGAGTGGACGGCACCACCTTGCTTCAAGCGCAGCCACACGTAATGGTCATGACATTGGATGATGCTCCACTCCAAAAATCCCGCGCCGCAGCGCTCTTCTGGCTCGGGGCTGGAAAAGTCTCGATCGCCGTGCCCGCAGTGGTGGATGCGGTGGAGGTCGGCGACATCGAGGGCGGCGAGTTTCGCCCGCGTGAGGAGATTCCCGCGCACCGCGCCGACGGACGCCTGGAATTCCAGGTCGACGATGTGCAAGCACGCGGCGTGGTGCTGCTATGCTCCAAGGCGGAACGTGAACAGGCACGGCACCTTCTGAATGGCGTGGTGCAATAAGGCTGGCGCACACGTGCGCTCCGCAGGGACGCCGTGCTGAAATGCCCGCTGATCTCGGCGACCCGCTTGACATAGGAAGCGGGCAACATTCGCCTGCGAGCGCGCCGACAGAAGTCATTCTTCAGCCCCCAAGGAGAAATGCCTCGATGGTGCTCGGAGCTCTAAAGTCAAAATGGTTCTGGTATTCGATTGTATGCGTTTTGTGTTGGGGTGGCTGGACGATTTTGGCAAAACTCGGCTCACGGGCCCCCAGTCCCAGCTAGGGTTATTTCACTCATCGGCCCAGTCCGTGAGTTGTTCCTGCGCGGACGCAGAGCGGAAAATCACGGCCTCGGCATTGGAGCTTTCGCGTATTACAGGGGCGTCGTCGAAAACCAGAAGGGCCGGATCATTGGCGAAATCGGCAAGGTTGGGTGTTTAGAGTATCGCCGTATGGCCGTCGACAGGGGGGCGAGACCCGTGATCTTGTAATCCGGGGCTCAATTCACAGCGGCACTGCTTGGCCCGTCGTCCATCAACGTATCCAGCGCATATTCGCTGCATACTCGTTCGCAATCTTTCTCATTTCCCAGTAAAGGGCCGTAACATTGTCGTCGCTCCAGGTGTCATCGACGTAGACGACGGGTATGCCGACCACGTCCGGGGCCAGTGTTTCCATGGTATAGCGGAACGATTTCAGCATCGCTTCAGGAGTCAGCTCATTATCCATGAGAATATGGAAAATGCCCCAGCCCGCAAAAACCTTGCGCAGTTCGGGGAAGTCCTGGTGTGAGTACTTGTACGCCAGATTCAGTCCCTTCAGCTTGGGATTGTGCTCAAGGTAAACGTATTTGCAAGGGTGGGGGCCACAGTTATGTAACAATCCGCTTCCCCAGGGTCGAAACAACCGATTGTTGTAAGGACGACTGAAATCCTTGAATGTCTCGGGCCCAATCGTGGCACAGACATCGTCACTGACGAAACTCTTGTATTTCTCCGGGGCCCAGACGGGATCGAAGTCAATGCCTGTCATGCGGTTGATACCGCCTACTGCCTCGACGATGGCATAATACATCTCCAACTGCACATCGCTCACTAGATTCAACATGTGGTGGAGAGCCTGTGGATTCTCGTAGAAGGCGGCGTAAAGCAAATCTGTGTCGATCAAGTCCTTGCAAGTATTCAATGGGCCACCCGCATCGATTCCTGTAATGTAAACATCAGGTGGAAGGCTGGCTGCGTGATAGCGCAATCGCCGAATATTCTCCGGCATCAAGCCAGCATCCATCTTGGGGCGCTCCACGCGATACACCTGTTCTAGATCGCGGATCATATGTCCCTTCGCCCCCGGTGCCTGGTTAGGGTCGTTGCTCCAATGGACCTCCATGCCAAACATCGTGGCAATTGTCATGTAGCCAGGCGTGACTCGCGCCCAGGGAATATAGTCATCGGGAATAAGGCGCAGGCACTTCTCGATGATCTTGACGTTGACCTCAAACTGGACGTCGCCGTTTTCGAGTTGCTCGCGCACTGTATGCTCGAATGTCCAGGTGGGCCAGATGAAAACCGGGATATGATCGACGGGTTTATAGTCCCACAGGTCGCGACGCATCTGTTTCAGGTTTTCTACTTGTCCATGATCGAAATTGAGTCGAACCATATGTAGCCTTTCACTGCTGTCCGGTAAAAGTTGAACAGAATCAATTGGTTCCGGTCGGCGGCTAAATCTTTTTGGAAGTCGGATGCCTCCAAGGCCTGTAAAATGGGCGCTTTTTCAAAAAGCGGGACGCTCAAAATCTGTAGAATCTGGTAGAGGCTCGATTTCAGGCCGAGGCGCTTTCGGACGATGGTCATGAGCACATAAATCGAAACGGCGATCCAGATCTGGATCTTCACGGCATTCTCGCTGGTACCGTAGAACGCTTTGATTCGCAGGTGCTGCTTGATCCATTTGAAGAACAATTCCACCTGCCAGCGGCATTTGTAAATCTGCGTGACCGTCAGTGCGGGAAGCAGGAAATTGTTGGTGAGGAACTTGAGCCGCTGGTTGGTTTCGGCATCGAAGTAGGTGACGCACCGCAGCGGATCGGGATACACCTTGGCCGAACCGATCGCGGTCAGGATGACGCTGTGATCGGATCGCAAACCAGTGGTTTTGTTGACCGGGCGCGAGTAGCGGCGTTCGAGTAACACGTTCTCTTTGCTGCGCACGACGAAGAAGGCGGAACAGAGCGTGAAGAGGAAGAGGCGCTCGAAATCGGTGTAGCCGCATTCCATGACGTAGAACGCACCGACTTCGGGAAGGAACTCGTCGAGAATGTTAACGTCGTGCACTTTGCCATCCGTAACGCGGATAAACGTGGGGATGTTGCCGTGCAGGTCCAGTAGCGTGTGCATCTTGACGGCAGCTTTGTGCCTGCGGAATCGGGCCCACAGAAACAGCGAGAGGCAGAGGTCGTTGGTCGTCGAGTCCAGCGCGTACAGACTTTGATCCAGATCGACGTTCATTGGATCGTGGTTGTACAAAGGCCCCGCGATGCCGATCAGCACTTGGGCGAAATCCGCGTAGACGCGCCACTCGACCGTGAAACCCCATATGGTAAAGCTTGCCCTGCAGGGAGCGAAGACAGGCCTCGATATCGCGAAGACTTTCACGATAAGTCACCTGAGCGAAGGCCATCGTCAGATACTGGTCCCAGCAGGAGAAATCCCGCAGTCGTCGGTCTCCGTAGCGCGGCCTCGGGTTATTGCAGGGCCGCAGTCATCAATTGCCGGGCGCGGTCACGGTCTGCCTTCGAAGTGATCAGCACCACGCCACGCGCTTGCACATCATCAAGCTGGAAGGTGAGGCGGCCCTCTTCCCGCGTCGTTTTGACTTCTTCCAGGGGATGGAATTGGGCGCCGGTGGTCTCGCCGACCTCGACAGTGTCCACTTCAGATGGGACGGCAATCGAAACCCTGCCTCCGCCCAGCACAAACAGGCCCACGGCGTGAGACCTATCGAGTGCCACGTCGTCCAGAGAAACAGCCATGCCGTGCTGCTCGGCGGTGAACAGTTCCGTTCCCCCGGCGCGGAACCTGCCCTGACCTTCCACAGCATCCACTGAACCATCCGCACGCACCGCGAACAACGATATGCCGTAAGCGCCCAGCGGTAAATCAACTTGCTGCTTGCCGGCAGTCACCGCGAAGTTTTCCATCTGCTTGATCCACGGGCCGTTGTAAGACACGCTTTCGAGGTCGGGGCGAGTCGCGGCCAAAGTGTAAATCTTGCCCCCGCCCGCGCGGTCGATTTCGAAGATATCACGGTTCGCCGACTTGGGAGACATCGCCGTGGTAGGCACGTGCCGCAAGGTGAGAAACGCCTGGAGAGCCCGCCGCGTGCCGTCCAGCCCCACATCGGAAGTGAAGAAGACATGCCCGCTGCCCAAGTCCCGGGTGGCCAGCACCGTGTCGCCGCCGGAATCTACCGCCAGCGCTCGCGCTTCCGCCGCTTGGAATTTGGCGAGCGGATGGCCGATGTAAGGATGCACAAGTCCGGACGCATCCGTCGGCGCGATGGCAATTTCGCTCCCCGGCACGTTATCACCCAACCACTTGAGCCCGACCAACTTCGAGAAGGCGTCTGTCTCCCGCGAGGCGCCGGCTTCCAGAGGCTGGCTGAAATCGCCACTTAGGAAGAGATCGTCACCTGCCTCGACGCGCGCCTGCAACCTGGTGAGAACTTCCGGCGATGCGTAATAGGGGTCAAGATAGATCAGCACGTGCGGGCCGGAGGGAATGCGGTCGAGATCCACATCGTCGATGGAAGCAAATTGCACGCCTTGTTCAAATAGCACGTCAAGTGCACCGCACAGGTAGGGTGCAAACACCTCCTCGTCCCTTTCTATGTGTGCCTTTGGGAAAACCACCAGCACCTTAGGTGGGTTGAACTCCGGCTGAAAGCGACGAAGGAAGAAGCTCTCGTTACGGAAGGTGATCATGGGCTTGGAGGGGGTGTAATCATTGGGATTATTAATACCCCAGGGGAATATGAGATGTGCGGTATCCTTCCATACCCAGTTGAGCAGATAGGCCCCCCCCGTGGCAAATAGCAAGTGCGGCTCCATCAAATAAACGCTGTAATCTCCCGCCGGAAGGCCCGACACGTTATTCCCGGGATAGGTGTGCAGGTCGATGTCTGTGGGCTTGGCGCCCGGTGAATTCACACCAAACTCGGAAAGGTGAAAACTCTTCCCCACCATGCGCATGTCCATGCCCTTATAAAATGCCGGACGGCCAGGGGAATAGGTACCGTTGGCAGGCATGGAAAGCGCCTGGCTGCCATAACGCTCATTTGCGATGCCTCCCGTCTCTCCTAGTACAATGTACTTCCGTCCGGTGCCTGCAAAGGCCTCCGCGCAAAGCTTCGTCCATTCCTCGAAATCCTTTACAGGTATCGTCAGGGTACCATCATCGAAAACATAGAACATAATTCCCGGTACGTTTGCGTAACGTTTCCCAATCTCTACGCAAAGACGCCGGGTGAATTCGCGGCGCTCCATAGCCATGTGCTTCGCAATGAAGAAGAGGCAAGGCGCGAAGATCAGATGATGTTTCTGCGCGAGTTGGGCCTGCGCATCCATCAGGCGTTGGAGTTGAGGCGGAACGGGCGGATTCTGAGGCTCGCCCCAAGCGAGGCCCGGAATATAGAAACTGAAGAAGACCGGCGAGAAGACTTTCATCCCATAATCATGCATCTGCGCGTATTGCCGGTCCATGCCAAGAACGTCTTCGTCCACTTGCCCATGCGGCTGGAATCCATTGGTACGATTCCCGATCAGAAGCTGGGAGCGGTCTCCTACGTGAAAATAGCTGTCGTGGAAATCCACCTTGGGCCCTTGCGCGATGATTTGAGGATCCCAGACCACGAAGGCGCTCTCGGCGGCGTCGATCTGGCGCTCACCTTCCCAGAGCGTCGTATGAATAAGGTATAGGTCGGAATCGAAGTGTGCCGGCTTCCAATCCACAGAGGGCCGTGCGTTTTCGCCGGCCGGAACTTCCACTTCCACGCGCTTTTCAAATACCGCTGCCTTGGCTCCGGAGGGGATCAACTGAAAGTTCACGACCACTTGGCGCGGCTTCGCCTGATAGTTCTCGACCGTTACCGCAACTTGCGCTGTCTCTCCCTGGTAATAGCAGTCCATTTGCGGCAGAGCATCATGCAGCCCCAGCCCAGCGGTCAAGGAGCGCACCGCCGCCAGCAAGGCCTCCGTAAATTCTGGGTGCTCCGCCGTAAACAGGTCTTCGTTCTCCACCCCGCAAAAAATCCATTCTGAGCCCCGATAGGGTCCACGGAAATTTGCCATCAAGCTGATCACCGAACCTCGCAAGCGGCCCAACCGGTCGTAAGCGTTCACCAAAGGAATCCACCTGGCGCGCGGCCAGTTGAAGACGTATCCGCTCAGGTAATCGTAAACACCTCCACCGGGGGCGTTGTTAAGGACAGAGGTCAGATTGGCCAAGCTTTTCCGGGCCCGTTGCGCGTACTCGGGGAAGGTGCCTTCGCGAACGAGTCGCTCGCCATCTTCCAGCGAGAGCCGTTCGCCCACAAACGCCGCGGCGACTTCACCTTCAAGGTGCGCATCGACTTTGAAAGAAGTCTTGACGATGGTCTGATCCGGAGCGGGTTTCACATAGGCGACATCTTGAAATCGCTCCAAGCCCGTGTAGAACATGCCAAGCTGCTCGCGAAAGGACAGCTTGAAGTCCGTCTGGCGCGACACCGTAGTCGTGATGCCCGGATCGTAGCCGGCCTCGACCAGTTTGCCTTCCGGGGAGAACATCAAGGCCTGCCGAAAGGGATGTCCACCCAGGGTAATCAGGTGGCCGCCAGTCGCGAGAAATTGATAGAGCGCGCTTTCCACCGGAAAGGGCGCGCCATAAGGTTGCACAAAAACGTCGAAATTCCGCCGGTTCAAGATTTCCGGAACCATGACCGCCTTGGAATCGAGAAACGTCACGCCATAGCCGGCTTTGCGAAACATCGCGGCGAGATACTCGGGTGAGGAGGGGTTGGCAGGTTTCAATGGCAGTTCGTCGCGGTAAATGGCCACGCTGCCGCGCGGGCCGTGCTCAACCTGCACACTCACATCTTCATCGGTAAAAGGATAGGGAATCTTCAGCCGGTAAATTCCCACCTGCAAAATGCGCGCGAAATCGTCGTCATCGTAGAAGACATCTTCCTGGTTGCCGGTGTTGACGCCCAGAACCATCACGCGGACTGCATCCACAACTAATGGTGGGCTTTGCAGGAAGATAGTTCCCTTCGTATTGCCACGCGAGGTCGCGTTACCGCCGATCGTATACCACTTCCCCTTGATTCGGGTTTGGATGTCGGTGTTGCGGATCCCCATCCAATTCACGCCGCGAGCAACCTCAGGAAAGGTCTGAACGATGACCGTGTCAATTTCCTCTTCGCGCGGAAGACGGATTTCGAGCCAGGAGGGATACTCGTGGCGCTTGGCGTTTTGCCAGCCGTGCCCTTTCCCCCAACCGCGCACAATCCAGTTGCCATCGATCGCGCCATTCGGATCGAACTTCTCGCCCGTGCTGGAAGCCGTGGCCCAAGCGCCGGCACTCCTCAAAGCGAGATTCACTGTGCCGGCGGGCAGCTTGAGGTGTGTCCAGAACCCGCGCGCTTCCGAGGTCGTGAATGGCGCCGTACTGGCCGTTGCGGCCGGCTTCCTTTGGGGCTGAACCGGAGTCACCGCGCTCGTGACAGTGCACATCATGAAGACGAGCAGCGCGATGATTAACGCCACACCATGCTTCCCAAAGCCCGCACGACCTGGCACTTCGGCAGGAAGGGTATTCGTCCTGATTCTTGATTGGGCCACGTTACCCTCCTCGATTCATTAAACCGGGATTTCCACCTTGCTTTCCCGGCGCAAGCATACTACACCACACCTGTGCATACCAATAATTCCGACCGCATTGAAATCATTGCGGTTGGCGGCTTCAGCTGGTAGTCTTGCCATCCCATGAAAACGGTCGTTTTCGTCTTCCTTCATGCCTTGCGGTCGCGCTTTTGAACCCGGTTGGCGCTGCAGGCAGACTCGGATGCCGACGCTTCAGCACGGCGAGTTGTTGGCGTAGCGTGAGATTCTCGAGGAGGAGGCTCCGGCGCGCCCGCAAGAGGCGAACCAGCGTTCCGAAGCACAGGACAATGAATCGAAACATGGCCAGGAGTTATAACAGCACGGTGGCGGGAGGGCGGCAACTATCTTATTGATTCTCCAGACGGCTAGAGTTAAGGCGAACCACACCCATAACCCTTGTCGTGAAGCGTAAAGGAACGCGTGGGGCGGGAAATCCGCACGCTTCGTGTGATGTGGCGGGGGCTGGAAACGGAGCTCCGGAGGTATTTCGGAGCTACCGCGCCAGTTCCCGACCCTACCGGCGACGATTCCCACCCAGCTCAGGATGGGAGCCGGACTCCGAACAGCGAGATGGCGTCGGCGCGCAGCTCCGGAGGCGCGAATCGTCCGCCGGCGGCCGTGGCAGGCTCCTGGAAGCACTCAAGCGCCCAGGGGATGTACTCGAGAACGACGCACGCCGGGTGCGCCAGCGCAAGCTGCAGGTGCACCTGCATCATGTCTCCGATGTGCGGCGCCACCGGGAGCCGGTGGGTGCGTGCGCGAGGTCGGCCACCTGCCACCCACTCGGAGATGCCACCGAGCCGCGTCTGAATGGACTGCGCGAGCCGCTTGGGGCCCTCCACGTCGTCAAACCACAGCGGCTCCTCGAACCAGGCCAACCCGAACTCCTCGAAGTGGCGCCCCAATTCGAGGGCCGTGGGAAGATCACAGCGCCCGTTTGCATCTACCATCAGCTGGGCACCCGGCCCGATGGTGCGGCGGACCGCCGCCACGCGCTCGACGTCCTCGCGCGGGTCCGGCAGCCCGACTTTGATCTTCACTCCCCGGAAGCCTTCCTCTTCGACGAAACGTCGGCAGTTGTCCACCAGTTGCGGCTTGCTCAGGTTCAGCCAGCCACCATCGGTGTTGTAAGCCTCGATGCCCTCGGGCTTGCTGCCACCCAACGTAAGGGTTAAGCAGGGTACATCCACACTTGGGGGTTGCACAGGGTTAGGCTGCACCCATGCAGCCTAAGCACATTGAACCACGAAGACGCCGTACTTCCGCAACGCGACGGGCCCAGCTGGTAGAACGATTCCAACGCAGTGGCCTTACGCGTATCGCCTTCGCCCGCCGTTACGGTCTGGGCCTTTCCACCTTGGGGAAATGGTTGAGTGAAGTGAGCAGCCGACAAGGCTGAGAATCTAACAGGGTGAAAGTCCCTGTACCGTCAATTGCCTGTATTCGGACGGTTAGCATATCCGGAGCGTGCGGAGGTATCCGCACAGCCCGGCATCGGTGTGAAGCACCAGCCGGGGAGGCCCCAGTGCGTCAGGGAATGCATGCTGTCGGCCACGTGTTCTTCCGTGACTGGCACGTGCAGGAGGAACGGCTCAACCGCCATTATCCGAATCTCTTGCGCCGCGGCGGGAGTGAACGCCGCGTGTTTTTGGGTTTTCATGTCGATGGAGCCTCTGTTTGGGAGTGCTCGTACAGGCGAAGCAGCACGTCCAGCGTGGCCAGCCCGTCTTCGGCGGTGACACGCGGCTCGGCGCCCGTATCGAGGCAATCCAGGAAGTGCCGGAGGGCCGCCAGGAAACTGTAGGCGTACGGCTCGGCCGGCTGGTGCATCAGCCAGCCTTGCCACTGCTCCGGCATTGCCTCCGCCAGTTCCGAGAAGTAGCTAACCCGCGGTTCCGGGCTGATGACGTAGTGGATGGCGCCCTTGTCGCCGGAAATCTCCAGCGAATTCAAATAGCCCAGTGGCCAGTCGTGTTGATACCCGGGCAGCTTGTGCCCGTAGCTGACAAAGAGCTGTGCCAAAGCACCCGAGCGGCATCGCAGCGTGGCAGCCGCATGGTCTTCGCCCTAAATCTCGGGGCGGCTGAGGCGGGCCGTGTAGCCGGTCACCGATCCGATCTCACCGAAGATCTCGCGAAGGCAGTAGACCAGGTGCCCGCCAGCATCCACCCAGCAACCTCCGCCCGTTTTCTCCCGGCTCAGCCGGAAATCCCACGGCCGGAACGTGAGCCAGCCGGCGGATGTGCCCTTGGCGAATAGCGGACGACCGAGCCAGCCTTTGCGCACGAACTCGAGGATCCGCTCGAAAGCCGGGTGAAAGAGGCCCGTGTGAGTAATCAGCAACGTGATAACGGTCGTCGCCACAACGTCCACGATCTGGCGCGCCTGCTCCCGCGTGGCTGCGATGGGTTTCTCAAGGAACACTGGTTTGCCGGCGCGGGCCGCAGCCGTCACATATTCCAAATGGACATTGTGAGGCAGGAACAGGCACACTGCGTCCGGGTTGACTTCGCGGAGGAGCCCCTCGAAGGAATCGAACGCTGGTACCCCCCACTCCGCCTGGCGCTGGACCAGCGCTTCCGGACGGCTGTCGCAGAAGGCCACCAACCGGGCTCGCTCCGACATCGCTTGAATCGAGCCGTAGTGCACATCGGCAACGCGGCCGGTGCCCACAAAAGCAAGGCGGTACTGCTTCATGTAGAACTCCCTTCTCCAGTCCGCTTTCGCGCGCCCACGAGGTCGGCGGCCAGGTATTCCGCCAACGTTTCCAGGTAGGATTCGCCGCCCGCTGCATCCGCGGGCCGCTGGTCCCCCAGGACGCCGTTCGCCGAGACGGCGCTGATCCCGTCGCGCATCATCGTTTCCACGATCGTTTCGAATGGGGCAGCGCTGCCCTCCTCGGCCGCTTCCATGCGCACCAACTCGGGCCGCGCAGCCAGCATCATCGAAGTCTCGAATTCGCCGGCATGCGAGCCGGACACCGAAAGCGGGATGCCCTTCTCGAGCGGGGCTTTGTCCCAGGTATTCGAGATGTAGCCGGCCAAGTCGCACAGGCCGGTCACCTGACAACCTGGCCACTTCGCTTCGAGTTCCGGAAGGGAGTCCTGGAGCACTGCGCTGTTCCCTCCGTGGGCGATCCAAAAGCACACCAGGCGGAACCCTCCCCTTGCGTGGCTCTCCGCGATGTCGTGTATGAGGTCGGCCAGGGTGCCCTTCGACAGCGAAACCGTGCCGGCGAACCGCGCGTGCTCAGGCGAGTGGCCCAGTGTGACAACTGGGCCCACCAGCGTCTTGCCGAGGATGCGGGCAGCGCGAAGGGCGGTCTGCTATCCGTGCTCACTGTCGACAAGCAGCGGCAGCGCCGGCCCATGCTGCTCGGTCGAACCGAGGGGCACGATCACGGTGTCCCAGCCCGCGGCGATCAGGAGCTGGATTTCGACCGTGCTCAATTCGTCGATAAGAAGCGAGTGAGGCATGGCGGTGAGTGTGCTACCGCGACGTCGCGACAATCGTGACCTTGCGCCGGCTCACGGTCGGGCTCCCTGGCTCGCCGGAGCCCGCGGCGGCCTTCAGCAAGAACTCGCCCTGGGCCTCCGGGATCGCCAGATCGAGGTCATAATTCGCTTGGCCGAGCGCTGGCATGTCGAACTCCGTCTCGCTGCGAGCGGCCTGCTCGCCCGCGCCCGCTGGTTCCAACGTCAACGTCAGCTTCCCGGTCACCCGTTTCTGCGTGTCGTTGACCATCATGATGCGGAAAGTGCGCTTTGTGCCCGCCTCGAGCTTCGGCTGCCAGAAGTGAATGTACACCCCGATCGGCTTGAAGGCCTCCCCAACGTAGTCCTCGAAATGGGGCTGGAACTCGAGCGTGCGCACATCACGGAAGTTATCGCAAGTGTAAATGTGCGGGCCTTCCCCATCGAGATACGCCAGGTACAACACGCCGGCGTGCTGCCGGAACGCCCGCCAGTATTCGGTGAGCCCCGCCAACAAATACGCACTGGCGGCGAACCGCTGCTCGGCGCTCGCATCGGGACCGAGGAGGTGGTCATAGACCTTCTTGGTCAGGATCGTCGGCGTGCCGTCCCGGTGCAGCCAGAGCCAGTCATACTCGTTGATGATCGCCGCATGGCCGGGCCACTCCGGCTTGCCGCTGGCTGGCTTCTCAAGGTCGGCCATCTGGAAGAACTGCGGGCCTTTGCCAAAATGGTGGTCTATGAACTTGTACGGGTGAACCTCGTAGGGATCGCCTGGGGCCGCAGGCCCGTTGTAGCTGTTCTCCCAGGGGCGGTTCGAGAGATCCAACCCTCGAACCGCTGGAATCACTTTGTCCCCCAAAAAGGGCCAGTGGGTTTCATTGGAAGCGTCCCAAAGGACGACGCTGGGGTGGTTCCAGTTGTCGCGCACGAATTCCTTGAATTGTGCCAGGATTTCCTCTCTTCCTTCCATAGCTTGCGTCGGAAAGGTTCGCGGTCGTCCCAGATGGGAAATTCATATTGGAGCAGCAGCCCGGCTTCGTCGGCCACATCCAGCCAGCGTTGCGGGGCCGGGCCGATGCAGATGCGGAACGCATTCCATTCCATGCGCCTGGGGATATCGACCAGAAACTTGCGCACCCAGGTCTCATCCCACGGCAGCTGGCTGGAGTTCGGATCGGCAAAGAAGCGATGCAGCGTAATGCTCGCTCCGCGCAAGTATATGACTTGACCGTTCAGGATGGCCCGCTCCCCTTCGAAGTGAAACTCGCGCATCCCGAAGCGCGTGGTCGAACTGTCGCCGCCGCTGGTCGTCTTCAGGACGTACAGGAAGGGGTTGTCCGGGGTCCACAGCACAGCCCCGGGCAGGGCTAGCGTTTGCCGCACGAGTTTGCGCTCACCGGCGGCGAGCAATACCGTGTCGCTTACGCTCCTTCCTGCCGGCTGCCTGTCTTTCCAAGTTCCCACTTGCTGGGTCAGAGTGACGGAATGCGCCGGCCCATCATTGATTAGCTCGGTCTCGACGAGGATCTCCGAGGACTGGATGCGCGGCGCCACCTGGACGCTCTCGATAGCCGGATTGCCGGAGAGCAGAAGCGAAACACTGTCGTAGATTCCCGGTGTCCAGAACTCCTTTTCACCGTCGTTCCCGAAGAAAGCCGATTCCGGAAGCGCCCCGAGGTGAGCCCCGATCCGGATCAGGAGTTCGTTCTCGCCGCTCCAGTGCAGGGCCTCGGTCAAATCGAAGCGGCCGGACGTGAAACAACCCAGGTGCTCGCCAGCCTTCTTCCCGTTGAGCCACACGGCCGTGCCAAACTGGGCCTTGTTCACCACCAGCACCGCCCGCTGTTTCTGTGCAGGCGCCCGGAACGTACGCCGATACCAGAAGTAGTTTCTCTTCTGCGTCGTACGGCCGAGCTCGTCGAGCTCTTCCGTGGCCGGCAACACACCGTCGCGCTTCATCGTCCCGATGAACTCGTGTGTTTCATACTGATCCACGCCGGGAAACGGCGGTTTCGCCGAGTGCACCAGTCCTGGTACGGCAACAGTATGCTTGAACGAAGTGGGCAATGCATTTGGCTCGACTCCGTCCGCGATCGACCAGGTGCCGTCCAGCGGCAGGGTGATTCTCTGCGCCTGGAGTGCGGACGGAAAGATCACGGCGAGACTGGCTAGAATCCAGGCGAAAACCGTCTTCCGTTGCGCAGCGGTTTCGGATACGCAGTTCATTCTGTCCATCCTCTCAGAAGGACAACTTCAGCGAAAACTGAATGACGCGCGGATCGCGTGCAGAGGAGAACACCCCGAAGTTGGGATCCACGACGGCACCCTTTACGGAACTGGAGATGTTCTGGCCGAATCCCGACAAGCCCAGATCTCGAACTAGAGTCCATTGTGCATTCCGGCTTGGGACACGGCATGCTTGGCGTGGGCACTTTCCTTTGATTTCTCCTGCGGCGAAACTACATCGACCTCGCCTTGACATTCCAGCCATCCACTTGAACGACCGGTGTGGCGCCTGCTAGTTCTTTTGCCTTGTAAGTCGCCGTTACCTCACGCTTCTCTCCAGGCAGCAACGAAAAGTAATTGTCCTCCCAGAGGATGGGCAAAACTTCCTCTCCGTCCTTCCCTTTGTTGACTTGTAGGTGAACCAGGAAGGCAAGGTTTGAAGAAGGATTCTCGACCGTGACGCGCGTGATCTCCTCCGCGCTTGTCGTTTCTGAGGTAGCCGCGAGTTTGAGATCCACCGATGCCAAGCCCTGCAGCGCCGTCATATCCGCAAAGGATTTTGTCGGTGTGTAAGTCCACTCCGTCTTATCCCAATCGAGCACGTCTGGCTTGGTCGAAAGCCAGTAGAAGTTCGTGCTCAATCTCTTTCCCGCGGCGTCCTCGAGCGCCAGGCTCACAAAGTAGGTGGTGGTCAGGCCAGGGATTTCGGGAATTTCAAGAGCGCGAACCACCCCGTCCGCGGGG
This sequence comes from uncultured Acidobacteriota bacterium, assembly GCA_963722555.1. Classification (GTDB taxonomy): domain Bacteria; phylum Acidobacteriota; class Terriglobia; order UBA7540; family UBA7540; genus Bog-366. Next base: position 115,503 of record CAVRNQ010000007.1, on the reverse strand, counting down.
ACGTCGAGTGTTGACTCTTTTGAAAACTTCTCTGTGAGATCGAAGTTGTAGACTCGGGCCGTGGCTTTCAGGTCTTTGAATTCGTGATAAAGCGAATTCACCACCGCGATGGAGCGATCGTCGTAAGAATACTGGATGTGGATGGGTTCCAGGCCTTTCTTGGAACCGAAGTAGCCCCCCGCCGGCCGCAGATAGTAATCGTAGAGGACCCACCAAAAGGACGGCCAGGCGTTGTGCACCATCTCCCGGATGATCCCTGTGGCGGTGTATTTGTTGCGGCCGTAGGCCTCGAACACGGCGCGCTGGCCTTCGTAGTCCATGGCCTGCGCCTTCATGACGAAGTCTTCAACACTTTTGGCCTCGCCGTAGCGGGCGTTCAGGGCCTGCGTATACACCTTGAGGTCCGGGAAATGGCCGCCTCCCGCGTGATAGTTCCAGTACTCATCAATAGGCCAGAGATGCTCTGGAGGGATGAACTTACGCAGGCTCGCCATGGGCGGAATCGACGTGCCAATACTGCTTTCAGTGCTAAACCCGAACGCGCCGCCGTACTTCGTATCAGTCAGCCAGTACGCGGGCGGAACCCATTTGTAAGGGCCCGTCATCTTCACGCCTGTGGGACCGGTGACGGCTGCCGGCATTGCCGCGGCCGACGCCTGATAGGGATTCGGCCAGTTCTCTTCCTTCAGGACCTTGACGTACAGTTGCGCGACTTTCTCGGGAGGCGGATTATCGTCACCATTCAGCCAGGTCAGGATACTGGGATGATTACGAAACCAGCGGATGCGGTCCCGCGTGGATTCCACCGAGATCGTGTAGTCTTCATCTTTCCACTTCTCCCAGTGTTCCCAGTGGTCGCAGCAGTTCCAGCCCGGCATAAGGAGCAGGCCTAAGCTGTCGGCAAGGTCAAGCCAGTGATCGGTCGCGAATTTTCCGTCCACGCGCAGCACGTTCATGTGCAGGTCGCGGCAATAGCGGAGTTCGGCCTCCACCCTTTCCGGCGAGGAGCGCAAGAACATGTCGCCCCACCAGAAGGCACCGCGCACCAGCAGGCGCTTGCCGTTGACCATGAAGACCCGATAACTCTGGTACGAAGGCCAGCGCGCCCCGGTAAGCTCCGAAGTGACTTCGCGAATCCCGAAGTCCACTTGTTGCGAGTCGGACACGCTCCCCTGCGACTCGTACACGATTTGCAAATGGTAGAGTTCGGCTTTGCCAAGTTGCCACGGCCACCATACGCGTGGATGCGGAATGTTGAGCTGAGGGAACGTGTCGGGCGTGAAAGTGACGAGCTTTATCTCCTGGGGTTGCAGCGAGACCTCCTGCTGGAATGAAATCTTTTCGATCGCACCCTTCAGAATTCCCTTCACTTCAGCCTGAGTTGTGTTGTGAAGCAGCGCCGTGACCGTTAAATGGGCTTTCTCGAGCGAAGGCAGTTCAAGGTGCGAGATGACCTGGGGATAACGCAGCGCCACAGCTCCAGTCGCCGTCAGGTAGACATCCTGCCAAAGCCCCATGTCCTTGTCGGCGGGGCAGGGATCAACGTCCATCCAATTGGTGGCAAGATCGTCGGGTTGAGGAGGAAACACTTCCACCGCCAGCACATTCGAAGCATCGGATTTCACGACGCCGCTGACATTGAATTCAAAAAAACGATAAGTGCCGACCACATTCTTGGCGTCACCAATCAGCTTCCCGTTCAGCCAGATGTTGGCGCGGAAGTTGATGCCGTCCAGATGCAGCCAGACTACTTTCTCCCGGTAGGCAGGGGGCAGATGAAATTCCTTCCGATACCACCACGGTACGCGGAAGGGGCTTTCCGGAGGCATGGGGAGGTTCGAGAAGTTGTCCCCGATCGGATAGGTCGTCCCGGGAATCGACCGAAGGTTCATTCCGTAAAAGGGGTCCGGATAGACTTTGTTCTCGATAAGGGCGTTGAGAACCGTGGTCGGAACCGAAGCGTGGTACCAACCCTTCGGGGTGAATTGAGGCGTTGAGAGGCTTTCGCCCTTCACCTCCACCTGGGCGGAGGATTGAATGCTCCAGCCCTCTTTGAGCACGAGCTTGGAGCTTTCACTGGCTCCGTTGGCTGCCCTTGCCGGCACGTCAAACGCATACGCCATCAGCAGGCAAAACAGAAGAAAAAAGCTTCGTCGAATCATCATGAGTTCCCCTTCCCGGCCGGATGTGTGGCCCTCCCCGCAAGACTGTAGCAACGAATGTGCCACGCTTTCCCAGCATCTTCGGACTGCTTGAACATCTTTGTTCGCGACAACAAATCCAAATTTCATGTTCACTGAAGACCGGATAATCTGCACGACTCATTGGAACCAAGTGTGCGGCTGCAAGAGGTCTGGACCAATCTGCTCGACTTCATAGTTGCAGCGGGTGGTCTTTCTAAAGCTCCCCAAAATCGATCATGGGTGGCGGCTTACGGAAACCATGCGTGCGGATGGCGAGATAGATGAACACTCCGGCGAACCACACGGCTCCCAGAACTTTCGCGGGGATCCGCAAGCCCCACCAAATCCAGGCACAGAAGAGGAACCCGATGACCGGTAGGATTGCATCCACAACAATGATCCGCTTCCGGTCCCGCTGGCCCACCACCATAAACTGCCAGAAGACGGCAAAGTTAACTCCCATGAAGGAGAGGAATGCTCCGAAATTGATCAGCTCGCCGGATTTCTCATAGTCAAGAACTAACGCACCGATGAATGCGACCAAGCCAATAATGCAGATGTTAGCCGTCGGCGTGTCACGCCTATCGAGGTGGGAAAAGATCCTGCGAGGCAGCACGTTATCGCGCCCCATAGCGAAAAGTAATTTCGCAGCGCTCAGTTGACAGTTCAGAGCACTGCCGAGCGCTGAGAAAATTAGCAAAGCACCCATCGCCTGGAAGAGAACCACACCGCCAACGCGCTGGCAGATGTCCATGAACGCCGTCTCGAGGTTCGGAAACGTACGCCAGTTCGGCCAGACACGCTGCCCGAGGTAAGCCTGCAGACCGCCGAACAGTCCAGTGAAGAGGCACACAGCGACGGTGGCCAGCAGGATGTTGCGTCTAGGATTCTCCACGTCCTCGGCAAGGGTGGTTACGCCGTCAAAGCCGATGTAAGTCAAAGCAGCGAACGACGTGGCGGTGCGGATGGTATGGAAATCAAAAGTCTTCGCGTCGTAAAAGGGCTGGATGGCAAATAGCCCACTCCAACCTTCAAAGTGGAGTAGGTACCGTATGGCAAGGACGACAAATGCCCCAATCACAATAAGCATCAGCGCTAGCATCGCTCGATTTGCCCGAGCTGAAGTCTTGACGCCGCGCAGATTCATGAACGTCATTGATCCGGCCACAAGTACCGCTATCAGCCAGTAGGGTAGCCGCGGCAGATAGCGTGCGTGAATTGCCGTAGCAACCCACACGGTTTGGATTAGCGGGAGTAGCAGGTAGTCGAGGACCATCGCCCATCCGGTCAGGAACCCGAGATAAGGATTCACTCCCCTCCCCACGTATGTATACGCTGATCCCGCCGCCGGAAACAGCGTCGCCATACGCCCGTAGCTGAAGGCGGTGATCATCATGGCCAGCATGGAAATGAGGATTGTGGTTACAAAGTGGCCATTCGAAAGTCTTTCGGCGACGCCGTAGAGGGGCACCGGAGCTATTGGCATAATCAGGACGATGCCATAGAAGATCAAGTCCCACAGTGTCAGCACATGCCGCACGTGCGGGGTGCTCTTGACACCTGGATTATGCACACTTCGCCGATCTGAGTTCTGTGCGGGGTTTTACCACTGTATCCTGACCGCTATAGCTGTGCCCGTAAGTTGCTGATTTCATTGGGCCGGCTGTGCATAGGATTTTATGCATGACTCCGCGGTTTCTGCATCGGCGACCATTGGCCTCTGGAAGCCTGATTTTTATTGGGCTTCCCACTAAGTCCTCAAGATCGTTGCACGACGGGCTTCTCGCGAGTGTCTTGGCTCTTAGGAGTAACCCTTGGGGTGACTCTCTGAAGTCGACTTGCTCAAGGAATTCGCACTCAGCTCACGAACACGTGCATAATTCAGGTGCCACGGATCCTCGCTGAAGTTCCTCCCATAGTTCTTCACACCGACGGTACCAATGAATCGTCGCCTCCTCCGAGTGAGCTCGCCCCTGTCTTCTCTCATTCGCTCCCGCATGCTCAACGTTTGCCTTCGCCTTTTGCAAAATCCATTAGTAAAAGGTCCTAATTCCAGTCTCAACGATCTTGTGAAGCCTTCATCTGAAATGGGGCGTGAAGTGGCTCTATTGGTCGGCTTGCCTCCTCGCACTGCTGGTCGTCCTTACGAAAATTGGAGCATCAACGCAGCCCGATAACCCGAGCCGGGTTGGAGCGGCGGCTGCCGTGCGTGAGGCGGCGGATTGTTCCGCTCGAATCGGGCCCGGCATTCGGTATCCGGATGGAATGACGGATCGTAAGGGTGTCCCAGTCCACCACGACCTCTTTCACCAGGTGCCGCAGGATTTTCTGGCCCTTGGCCACATCCAGCGTATTCCCCCCTCAACCGCACCAGGGAACAGAAATCGGTAAGCGTTTCGACCAGCCGCAGGCACTGGGTATCGTCCGCGGCGGCCGCTTCCAGCGACTGCTTCTTGCGCAGTTCCGGCATCCGGCTGCGAAGTTGGTCCAGGCTTACCAACTCTTCCTGATAGGCGTTCACCAAGCGGTCCATGCTCTTCTCCAGGCTAGCGTGATCCCGGCGCAATATCTCCTCTCGCTGCTTCCGCGGATCAGCATGGCTGGCTGCTTCCCGCCGGCGGTTCAGTTCCTCCTGAATCATGCTGGGATCTTCCAACAGACACAGGAACTCCTTCCAGACCGCGGCATCGAGGTGGTCCTGGCGAACCGGCGGATTATCGCAAACCGCTCCCTTTCCTTTGATTTCTCCTGCGGCGAAACTACATCGACTTCGCCTTGACATTCCAGCCATCCACTTGAACGACCGGTGTGGCACCTGCTAGTTCTTTTGCCTCGTAAGTCGCCGTTATCTCACGCTTCTCTCCAGGCAGCAACGAAAAGTAATTGTCCTCCCAGAGGATGGGCAAAACTTCCTCTCCGTTTTTGCCTTTGTTGACCTGCAGGTGAACCAGGAAGGCAAGGTTTGAAGAAGGATTCTCGACCGTGACGCGCGTGATCTCCTCCGCGCTTCCCGTTTCTGAGGTAGCCGCGAGCTTGAGATCCACCGACGGCAAGCCCTGCAGCGCCGTCAAATCCGCAAAGGATTTTGTCGGTGTGTAAAACCACTCCGTCTTATCCCAATCGAGTACGTCTGGCTTGGTCGAAAGCCAGTAGAAGTTCGTGCTCAATCTCTTTCCCGCAGTGTCCTCGAGCGCCAGGCTCACAAAGTAGGTGGTGGTCAGGCCGGGGATTTCGGGTATTTCAAGAGCGCGAACCACCCCGTCCGCGGGGACGTCGAGCGTTGACTCTTTTGAAAACTTCTCTGTGAGATCGAAGTTGTAGACTCGGGCCGCGGCTTTGAGGTTTTTGAATTCGTGATATTGCGAATTCACCACCGCGATGGAGCGATCGTCGTAAGAATACTGGATGTGGATGGGTTCCAGGCCTTTCTTGGAACCGAAGTAGCCCCCCGCTGGCCGCAGATAGTAATCGTAGAGGACCCAGATAAAGGACGGCCAGGCGTTGTTCACCATCTCCTTGAGGACCCCTGTGGCGGTGTATTTGTTGCGGCCGTAGGCCTCGTACATGGCGCGATGGCCATCGTAGTCCATGGCCTGCGCCTTCATGACGAAGTCTTCAACACTTTTGGCCTCGCCGTAGCGGGTGTTCAGGGCCTGCGTATACACTTTGATGTCCTTGAACACGCCGCCTCCCGCGTGATAGTTCCAGCACTCATCAATAGGCCAGAGATGCTCTGGAGGGATGAACTTACGCAGGCTCGCCATGGGTGGAATCGACGGGCCAGGACTGGTTTCGGGGATGAACCCAAACGCGCCCCCGTACTTCGTATCAGTCAGCCAGTACGCGGGCGGAACCCATTGGTAGGGGCCCGACATCTTAAAGCCTGTGGGACCGGTGACGGCTGCCGACTTTCCCGTGGCCGACGCCTCATAGGGATTCGGCCAGTTCTCTTCCTTCAGGACCTTGACGTACAGTTGCGCGACTTTCTCGGGAGGCGGATTATCGTCACCATTCAGCCAGGCCAGGATACTGGGATGATTACGAAACCAGCGGATGCGGTCCCGTGTGGATTCCACCGAGATCGTGTAGTCTTCATCTTTCCACTTCTCCCATTTTTCCCAGTGATCGCAGCAGCTCCAGCCCGGCATAAGGAGCAAGCCTAAGCGGTCGGCAAGGTCAAAAAAGTGATCGTTCTCGAATTTTCCGTCCATGCGCAGCACGTTCAAGTGCAGGTCGCGGCAATAGCGGAGTTCGGCCTCCTGCCTTTCCGGCAAGGAGCGCAGGAACATGTCGGACCACCATAGCGCACCGCGTACCAGCAGGCGCTTGCCGTTGACCATGAAAACCCGATAACCCTGGCCGGTGAGCTCCGAAGTGACTTCGCGAATCCCGAAGTCCACTTGTTGCGAGTCGGACACGCTCCCCTGCGACTCGTACACGATTTGCAAATGGTAGAGTTCGGCTTTGCCAAGTTGCCACGGCCACCATACGCGTGGATGCGGAATGTTGAGCTGAGGGAACGTGTCGGGCGTGAAAGTGACGAGCTTTATCTCCTGGGGTTGCAGCGAGACCTCCTGCTGGAATGAAATCTTTTCGATCGCACCCTTCAGAATTCCCTTCACTTCAGCCTGAGTTGTGTTGTGAAGCAGCGCCGTGACCGTTAAATGGGCTTTCTCGAGCGAAGGCAGTTCAAGGTGCGAGATGACCTGGGGATAACGCAGCGCCACAGCTCCAGTCGCCGTCAGGTAGACATCCTGCCAAAGCCCCATGTCCTTGTCGGCGGGCGAGGGACTAACGTCTATCCCAGTGGTGCCAAGATCGTCGGGTTGAGGAGGAAACACTTCCACCGCCAGCACATTCGAAGCATCGGATTTCACGACGCCGCTGACATTGAATTCAAAAAAGCGATAAGTGCCGACCACATTCTTGGCGTCACCAATCAGCTTCCCGTTCAGCCAGATGTTGGCGCGGAAGTTGATGCCGTCCAGATGCAGCCAGACTACTTTCTCCCGGTAGGCAGGGGGCAGATGAAATTCCTTCCGATACCACCACGGTACACGGAAGGGGCTTTCCGGAGGCATGGGGAGGTTCGAGAAGTTGTCCCCGATCGGATAGGTCGTCCCGGGAATCGACCGAAGGTTCATTCCGTAAAAGGGGTCCGGATAGACTTTGTTCTCGATGAGGGCGTTGAGAACCGTGGTCGGAACCGAAGCGTGGTACCAACCCTTCGGGGTGAATTGAGGCGTTGAGAGGCTTTCGCCCTTCACCTCCACCTGGGCGGAGGATTGAATGCTCCAGCCCTCTTTGAGCACGAGCTTGGAGCTTTCACTGGCTCCGTTGGCTGCCCTTGCCGGCACGTCAAACGCATACGCCATCAGCAGGCAAAACAGAAGAAAAAAGCTTCGTCGAATCATCATGAGTTCCCCTTCCCGGCCGGATGTGTGGCCCTCCCCGCAAGACTGTAGCAACGGATGTGCCACGCTTTCCGAGCATCTTCGGACATACCTGCTTGAACATCTTTGTTCGCGACAACAAATCCAAATTTCATCTTCACTGAAGACCGCACAAAGAAGCCACTTATTGACGGCTCAACTCCTTAACACCGAAAAACTCGCTCAGCTCTGCAGGCTTTTGCAGAGGATAGGTAGAATACGTTGCCAGGATCCCGGCGGAAGGTCCTCGCTTATCTGGAGCACGAACGGCGTGCGCGGACCGGCTTCATTTCGTAGCGCGCTGACAAACGCAATGACTATTCCTTCATCCTGGGTCGCCAAAGTGGAAGGGAAATTTGGCAGGATGACCTTTCCAGGCCAGGCCGCCCTGGCGTCCGACAATGAAAGATCGCCCCCTATCTCTGAAGACGAAAACGATTCGATGCAATCGATTGGGATATGCTCAATGAGGTCGCGGATTGCCCAGAGCCGACCGTCCATGTGAACGACGTAAATTTTCCCCTTTTCGTGCAACCGGGTCCCGTGCTTTTGATAATATGGAACGCAGTATTTCTCGAAATACTTTGGCGATACCATGTCGCAGGAAATGTTATCCGGTTGCCAAATCACCTCTGCTTCTGACTCGCACACCAAGTCGAAGGCCTCGTCCATTTTTCTTTCCATAGCCGAGAGCAGCTCCAGCACGGGTTCGGGGTCAGTGGCAAGATCCACCAGGAACCTTTCTGGCCCAGCCAGCTCGATCAAGAGTTTCTGAAATGGACATCGATCGACTCGACCCAAGATCACTCCATCTTCCCCAAGATCGGCTACCTTGGCAGAGAATGGTCCAGCATTCGACCGAAACACGGTGTTCTCAACGAGGTATTGCATCACTCTGTAGTCGCTGAGACTGGATATATAGAACTTTACTATCCAGTCGCTTTCGTATGCTGGATCTTTTTTAATCCTTTGGGTTACCGTGCCAACGGGGGTTGAGTAGATTCGGGTCTCTACTGTATGCCCGTTGTCCCAACTAAAGCGAATGTTGAAATCTGCCCCCCGCACCTCGGACACGTAGCCCGGATAAGTGTGCCAGGGAGGAGCCAGCAAAGAAACGACGGGATAGAAATCCACGATACCTAACCCCATGTTTCTCGCTGCTCGCTCGATGGTACCCCGAGGGAGGAAACGTGGGTAGATCGAAATTGGAGTCTGGTCTGGTACCTGATTGCGATAAACCGCCATGATTCGTTCTCGGATGGTCATCTTTACCATATAGATTTCGTGCTCCCGAGGTCATGTTAATTTAGATAATAGACGGTCCGCTCCAAAGTAATACCCTACCCGATACTTGTAGACTTGGGGCTTGGCGCTTCATCATCCCAGGTCGTGGCAAGTCACCAGTGATAGAAATGTGCAATTCAAACGGGAAGTCGCGAGTCCGTCCCTGGAATGCTTGCAAACCAGTGAAAGCTCGGTAGATCTGCCGCGGCAGCAGAGTAGGAGTGGCCCAAGTCGTAGTGTTAACACTTATCACCATTCGGCTACCGACCCGTCTTCATGGAAAACTCTCGCCATTGGACGCGTACCGCCGAACGGGTATTTCTTAAGCGCGTCCTCTGATAGCTCGAATCCGAGTCCCGGCTTGTCGGACAAGGGAAAGCGGCCGTTCACCATGCGCATCGCTGGAAAGCCAAACCACTCCTGCCAGATTGTTTCATCTCTGCTCGGCTCCACGCCGTGGCAGCTTTCCTGGACAAGGAAGTTCGGCACGCTCGCGTCCACGTGTAAGGTGGCGAGGCTGCCAATCGGCCCTTCGCAGGCGTGAGGCGCCATGAAAATCCCGGAGGCCTCCGCCATGGCTCCTACCTTCCAGAGCGCCGTAATACCGCCGACATGATTGACGTCTGTTTGTAGGATGTTTACCACTCCTTTTTCAATCAATTCGCGGCAACCATAGGACGCCACGAGGCGTTCTCCGGTGGCAATCGGTGTGGTTGATCGGGACGCAATGCGGGCCATCGCTTCCATGTTTTCGGGCGGGCAAGGTTCTTCGATGAAAAACAGATTTAAAGGTTCAACTTCCTTGATTAGGATGGAGGCAACCGATGGACTGGTCTTGCCATGGAAATCGACCGCAATATCAATCTCCCACCCTAATCCTTCCCGAAGCACTTGCATAGATTTCACCGCATTGTTGATGTTCGCGTTCGTCTCAATCCACTCGTAGTATCCAGGAATGTCAGCCTTAAAGCAGGTGACACCCAGGCTTTTCGCCTTTCCGCGCAGGACTTCGAGTTCACTTTTCGTCTCGGCGAGCGTCGCATAGTAACCTCGCACGCCCCTGGCATCAAAAGGCCCTCCAAGCAGTTTGTATACGGGCAGATTCAGCACCTTGCCGCGTATATCCCAAAGCGCCTGGTCCAGGCCCGAAATCGCTGAGCCCATGACTGGGCCGGCCCGATAAAAGCTGTGCACATACATCGATTGCCAGTGGTGTTCCACCTGCATTGGGTCCGCCCCGATCAGAAAATCGCGGAAATCCTCGATACACGCGATGACCGCTCCGGCTTTTCCTTCCAGTGTGCCCTCACCCCAGCCGATCACGCCCGCATTCGTTTCAACTTTAACAAAGACGTACGGACGATCCGAGTTCGGTGTCAGTGACACACCGAAGACCTTTATGTTCGTGATTCTGAGTCCCAAGGGGAGCGCCTCGACCTCCGTTTTTTCCGGACCCTGCCCGCATGCACAATCGCTTGCCCGCAGTGCTCCAGCGGACAGAGATGCAGGCTTGGCTCCAACGGCGATCGTACTCGCGAATCCAGCCAGGAATTGACGCCGTGTGCTCACACAAGGTCCTTGTATTTTCGAAGGGCCTCGGGGTTCACGTCCACTCCAAGACCTGGTCCATAAGGAAGCTGCGCGAAGCCCTCTTTCACAATTTCCACCGAGTTAGATGTGATTTCAGCTCGCATCATGTGATCCGCGTCCGCGTCAGCAAGAGGAATCTGTTGGATAAAGAAATTCGGTATGCTGGCAGCCAAGTGCAGCGCCGCAGCAGTGGCGATGGGTCCCCCTTCATGATGCGGGGCGACGGCGACGTAGTAGGTCTCGGCGATAGCCGCTATGCGGCGAATCGACGTAATCCCGTTTCGCGACACGCGTGGCCGAACGATGTCAATGATTTTCTCTCGCAGCAAGTTTTGAAATTCACCCGCGCGAGTCACATCGCGGCCAAAGCCCAGCGGAGTCACCGTTTCAGGGGTGAGTTTACGAAGTGCCGACAGATCGGAAATGCCCGATGGTTCGTCAAGCCAGAGAAGATGAAGACGCTCCAGAGCAGCGCAAAGAATTGAGGCCTCGCGCGAAGAAAGGGCACCCGCTCCGTCGAGAACGAAATCAACGTCATCACCAGCTGCCGCTCGCAGCGACTCGATTCTAGCCTGCACGGGCCGAACGAAATTCCGCACCCGTTCTGAGGGAGAGAGCATCGGGAGAGGTACAACAAAAGCCCGATACCCAGCCGCGATCCCCATCTTCAACGAGGCAGCGAGTTGAAGGTCATCCGATCCTTTCAGCGCTGTCATAGCGCGTGCCTTCGCACGGGTCGGTCCGCCGAGGAGCTGGTATATGGGCGCTTTGGTAAATTTGCCCACAACGTCGAGCAATGCCATGTTCACAGCCCCCCGGACACCAGATTGCTCGAGCTCTTTGTCAATCGGCTCGTAACTGGTCGCTGGTCGGCCCCTTAGGATCCTCAAGGCCTGAGCTGTCTCACCTGCTGGCACGTTCGGACACTCGCCGTATCCTTTCAGTCCAGATTCCGTCTGAAGCTCAACGACCGTGTACGCCCGCTTTGAAATCGGCTCGCGGAGAGGGTACGCCGCCATGTGCGAAATCTGCACCTCGGCGCTCACGGGTTTGCCCGGTGCAGTTGCCTGCCACGCTGCAAAGAAGCCAAGTCTGGTTCGCCGCCTTGTACTCGCAATCATCGATATCCCCAAGAGTCGGACAACGTAAACCACTATCAAAAGTAAGCTAATCAGCGGAACGTGAGTGTCAAAAGATAAGCTTCAAGGCGAACTGCATAATGCGTGGCCGCCAGGCACTGCTCACCTCACCGTTGCCCAGATTGTACTGGTCCCCTCCACAGGGGCGGCCAAAAGAATGACCCAGTCCTCTTTAAGAATCAATTTAGAGGTTGGACTCGACTCACCTGGCACCCTCGCCACGCATTGGAAGGGCCCCGGCGGCCAGCACTAATACAAGCCAAATGCAAGGTCCTTCCTTCATCAGAGGCCTCCTCCGCACATAGCGGTTGACAGATGAAAGACAAATCTCAGGAGTCTTATCTCCCGCAGGATTCTTGCACAAGAATGCTGCCTCTCCCGGCTCGAATCTAGCTGCAAAGGGACCTCTGAGCTCGCCGTCGGAGCCCTCGGGCTCTCATAATCCCGTGATCCCAGGCTGGTCAAGCGATTCTCGCTCACCAGAGTCGGCCTCAGCAAAAAGCCAACAACCATACGAGATCACACAACTACCCTATCAAGATTAGAATATCAACTTCAAAGCAAGTTGCATGATGCGGGGAGCCCATGTACCGTTGACTTCTCCATTTCCGATGTTCTCTAGTCCGTTGCACGGTGCGCCCGGCGCTGTTGCTCCACTGCAACCGGCGCTTACCGATTTCCATTGGGTGTGGTTGAACGTGTCAAAGGTCTCCAATCGAAACTGAAGAGTCGATTTCTCAGCACTGAACCAGGGCAGCTTGAAGTTCTTCAGAAGCGCCAAATCCCAGTTATTCCGGCCAGGGCCAGTCAAGGTGTTGCGTCCCATATACCCGAACATTCCGGACTCACCATCGGCGCGGAGTTGCGGGAGGGTGATCTGACCGATGGCACTCGGATTAAACCAGGTTGGCGTTGGACCGAATTGTGGGTCATTGTAAACTCCCTTCTGGATCTTAACGGGACCCAGGGAGTTGCACATGACGGCCTGACCGATCCCGCTGCTCATGCCATTGATCCCGCAGCCGAAGTTAATGGGCTGGCCGGTGAAGAAGCTAGTGATCCCGCTGAACGTCCACCCCCCTAGCCCCCTCTTAAGGACTGCACTGGATGAGTTCTTGAAGAACGGCAAGTCGTACACGTAGTTCATCATCAGGACCTGAGCTCTGTTCACGTCGGAGGTAGCGCGCCAACGCGAGAGGTCGCTATCATCCACCCCGTTAGCAGAGGAGAAGAACGCGCTCGTCGAATCATCAATGGCGTGCGACCATGTGTAGGCGGTCTGCAACGCGAACCCGTACCCAAACGTGTGCCGGAAGTTAACCTGAAGTGAATTGTAGCTTGAAACTGCTGAGTTTTCTTTCTCCGCTAAAGTTGTGAATCCACTGTAAGGCACAAAGAAGATGCTTGGTGCCTCCGCATTGATTAACACTTGTTGAACGTTGCAGTCACCAGAGGAATTGCAGTCGGGAACCTGACCCGCCAAAGCGGGGACATTCATCGTCCCGACTCCTATTGGGACTTTGTTGATGTTGCGGGCCCGCGCGAGGTGGCGCCCCAGCGAGGCCACGTAGCTCACGCTTAAGAGGTCGTTACTACTGAAGGTGTGCTGAATGTCGAGGTTGAAGTTTTGGACAACTGGAGGGTGCGAATGAAATGGCCATGCATAAAGACTGCTCGGCCCGATCGGGCCAGGGCCAATCAGATTGTAACCAGGAACGTTGTAAGCAGTAGAGTTAAACAGCGTAGGAGGGTTCCCAATGGAGGTGCCTTCCTCGGCCCCTTCCGCATTTGCCTCGTTTCCGTTTCCGTACTCGTTGAATAGTCCATACCCCCCGCGAATCACGGTCTTCCCATTGCCCATGGGGTCAAATGCAAAGCCAAAGCGTGGAGCCGCACCCCAAGTGCTGTATTGGCAACCTAGCGGCACTCCACTTACTCCGCACTCAATCTGCCCGTTGCCATAAGTCAGATAGGTATGCACATGCCCCGTGGCGGGGTCTGCCACGATGTTGCCCGAAGAGTCCATTAGCGCCTGGACGGCAGGGTTATACTTGCTGGGGTCAAAATTTGTGTCCAAAGTGGGCTTGGAGTTGTCATAAAACGGGACATAGTAATAAAACCGCACTCCGAGGTTGAGAGTCATCCGGCGCGAGATTCTCCAATCATCCTGGATATAAGGCTCGAACCCGGTTCCGCGCCACGCGCCGTATCCGTAACCTCCTACGGGCACGCCGTTTACTGCTCGTGTCCCTTCATTATATGCCTGGATACCACCTAAGTACATATCTGCCAGCGCATTACCGGTAGTGAGGGGCCCTGAGCCGGTAAATGAAAAGAGCCCTTGAGTCCTGACACCAAGACTGGCATTCGAACTGTACCTTTCCAGGGAGAACCCGAACTTCAGGATATGGCTGCCGATAGTGGCGGTAACATTGTCCTTAGCAGTTTTGTTCGGACCGGCCTCGCTAAAGGGATAATACCCCGTGTCCTCGTACATGCAGAATGATGTACCACCACATACGGAGACCGCAGGAAGAAGAGGGTTCGACTGGTTTCCGGGAAAAATGCTCTTCGCCGTCCAGGTGGAGGGTTTATCAATCGAACCCGCCACGGACGAAGGTCCTGGGAGGCCTGTCAGCACGAAATGGTCCACACTGTAGGCGGCTACGAATTCATTCATCAAGTTAGGTCTAAAGGTTGTTGAAACGTTGAGGACCATGCTTTTCCCGGGACCCACGAAGTTGGTTTTTTCCGTGTCATAGGAAGAGCCTGTCCATAGGGTTGGTGTGACAACAGTAGCCCATGCGTCCTGGCTGTAGCGGACGAACAGGCGCGTCTTTTCTCCTATGTTTTGGTCAATTCGAACTTGCTCTTGTCTCCAATTTGTAGGTTGGCTGACCGAGTTGACGTAAGTGTCCACACCGCTATTGGGCTTAGGGAACAGGCCATCGCGCAACGCCTTTGCGTTTGGATCAATCGGCACGAGGTCATTCGCAAATGGAGCTCCCGTAGCTGGATCAGTAGGCAGAACACAGGACGATAAAATTGGATTGAAATTGCCTGACTTGGGATCACACTCACTGAAATCAGCGTTGCGCATGCGCATCGTAGGCACTCCAACTGGACCAATCACGACGCCCTGTCGATACCTGCGCACTTCCTCAGACCAGAAAAAGAAGGTCTTGTCCTTTTTGGTGTTGTAATGGCCCGGGATATAAAACGGGCCACCCAAGGTACCGCCAAAATCATTCCATTTTAGCGGTGTCCTTGGGGCCTTTCCCCCAGAGGGAGCCAATTGCCGGTTGATTTCCCATGGGTTCGCGTCGAATATGTCGTTACGGACGTAGTCGTAGAGGTCGCCATGGAATGCCTTGGTACCCGATTTTGTCACTATTTCGATGGTGGCCCCTGCGTGCTTCCCCATGTCGGCGCCATAGTTCGAAGTAGTAACGCGAAATTCCGCGATACTATCGAGGCTGGGATATGTGTTCAGGGTTCCAGCCGAACCTTCGTCCATGTTGTTTGAGCCGTCCACTTCCCAATTATTGTACGACTCTCGATTCCCGTTGAAGGAGAAGGAAAGGTTTGCGACAATTCCAACCGCCGTTGCGTTAAGGCCGTTGTCTGCGACGGCGCCTGGAACCAGCGCGGCAAGGGACACGAAATTTCGTCCGTCGAGGTCCAGGTTGGATATTTGCCGGCCCGTCACGACGTCCGAGATCGTCGCGTTATCCGTTTCGACCCTTACGGCAGCAGCATGCACCTCCACCTGTTCGCTGACATTGCCCACGGTCATTAGCAGGTCGATTCTGAGAGTCTGGCCGACTTGCAGCTTAATGCCTGAGTGCACCACCCTCTTGAACCCCGGAGCCTCGGCCGTAACCTCGTAATCACCGATCGGTATCTTGGCGGCTATGTATTCGCCGGCCGAATTCGTTGCTAAAGACAGGTTGTATCCCTTTTCAGGGTTTGAGACTAAGACCTTGACCCCTGGCATTACGCCTGCTGAGGAATCGGTGACTGTACCAACGATGGTCGCAGTGTCCTGTGCCCATGTGGGGGCAACGGCCTGCAACAATACTAAACACAGCATCCACGCAGGAAATCTCACGGCACACTCCTCCTTATTGCAAGGTTCAGGTAAGCAATCGTTTGGGACATCGCGTATTCTGCAACAAGTACCTCACCCTCTGCAGTTATTAGCGCAAGCGCTTGTCTCAGGCATTATCGACTCATTTGGACCAATGTCAAGCGAAATATAGATAGGACTTCCCTCATTTTGTTAGGCCCCCCAGCCCAGTGGCAGCTCGAGTTTTGACGTATGCGGCGGTTCGACACGTGCGCCGGGAGTGCACCGAGAGAGGATTTTCTTGGTACCGTCGGCCAGCGCACAGAATCGAAACGGTGGAATGCCCAAGAAGCGCTGCGAAATGATCAGCAGGTTCGCGCACAGAATTCTCAGCTTCAGTTTTTGCCCCATAAACGTCGCCGCGAAGTAAGCCGCTGCCGTCACCAGCAGAACCACGTTCTTCAAGCGTTGATAACGCCGAACTCGAATATTTTCCAAGTGGTAGCTCTGTTTGACGAAACGGAAAGTTCCCTCAATTTTCTACCTGGTCAGATAAATCTGCACGATCCACCATAGCCCTTGCGAGTCCCGCACTGCCCAAAGATTGGTGAGCAGCAGGAGGGGTTGTTGCCCGAAGCCTGCCACGACTACTAAGGGTAGCTTTTCTTCCCGACCCGGCAGGCGAATCGGTTCATCCCCATAACGCAGTTCGTAAACTCTCTCCTGTCCGTCCTCGATCTTGATCACCCGAGCTTGATACCGCAGGCGGCAACAAGCACCAAGGTGGTGAACCGTCACCTTCCGGCCCCTTCGGTTGACCCCCGAACGCTGTCCTTCGGAGCGGACGACAAAGCGTTCTCGCCGCTCCAGCAGCGGCTCCAACAGCCTCTTCTGATCGCCGCCCCGGTCGATCGCCCAGATCCCGCGCCCTTCCATGTGAGCTCGAACCTGATCCACCGCGTCCAGAATTTCGGCGTTCTCACTCACAAAGTCTTGGGCTTGGGCGGAAAAAAGGCTCTGGTACAGCGGCGTAATTTCGCTGCCTGGTACTTCCGCCCCCCGTCACGCTACAGAGCCAGGGACCTTGATAAACCTCGCCCTGGCTGCCATCCCAGACCCGGTCCAAGCACTCCATCTTTTCCGCGTATTCTTTGCGCACAATACTCAGATCCAAACACAGCACCGTGTTCGCTTCCATCCGCCGACTGCCCATCCTGACCAACCGGGAGCGGAGATGACTTTCCAATGCTTTGGCCTTCAGGTGGCGCGATAGGCGATCCTCGGTCTTAATCAAAGCAATCCCTTCTTCCAGACTCCGCGCAATGCTGCTCAGCTTCACGCCCTGACTGGCCTGAATACCGAACAACATCTCACCCACAAAATTCTTCAGGGGCTTGCTGAGACCTTTACTGAGCTCCGAAGTGAACTTCGTGAGTTGAGCTTTCAGTCGCGAGCGGGTTTTTGATATGCTGTGTGTGGGGACGCCTCCTGGGCAGGTGTGGATTTTGTAACCCCAAACCCTTCTACGACGGATTTCGTCCCCTCCCGCTTTTTAGAACTTGCAAACCAAGCGGGTTCCATTGCTTAAGCATATTTGTAGAGGAAAACTGAGGAAAGTCCTGAAAAACAGAAAACGCTAGCCTGCATTTTTCTGAGGTAGAATGTTTGGCATGGCAAAGTGGCGAGCACCTCGGATGAAGGATGTGGCCGAACGCTGCGGCTTCACGGAATCAACTGTTTCCCACGTGGTGAACAATACCCGCTTTGTGGCGCCGGAGACGCGCCTCAAGGTGCTGCAGGCCATCCGCGAACTGAACTACCACGCCAACGCACACGCCCGCCGCCTGGCCCGCGGCCGAAATAATTTCTTCGGCCTCATCATATCCGACATTGAGAATCCCTTCTTTCCGGGACTGATCAAGGGCTTCGAATCCGCCGCCTTGGAGCGGGGCTTTGACCTTCTGCTCTGCACTACCAAATACGACCCCGAACGTACCCGGGCTGCGTTCCGCAAGATGGTGGAGAACAAGGTCCCCGGCGTGGCAGTGATGACCGCAAGAGTTGACCGGTCCCTCGCCGACGTACTGATCGCGAACCGCATAGCCTCCGTTTTCTTGGACGCTGAAGCGCCACAGGCTTTCAAGAGCATCATTCGAATGAACTACGGTAAAGGGGCCCGCGAGGCCATCGCCTACCTGTATAATTTGGGGCATAGAGATTTCTTCCTGATCGCCGGACCTCAGAACCGGCCGTCTCATCAGGCCTACCGCAAGGCCGTGAAACATGCCCTAGCCGAGCGGGGCATCCCGTACCGCGGCGTGGAAGGGGAAAACACGGAGGAAAGTGGCGCCATGCAGGCCTCTCGTCTGCTGCGCGACAAGTTGTTGCCATCTGCCATCCTATGCTGTAACGACCTCGCCGCCATTGGTGTCATGAACGAGCTGGCCAGGGCGGGCCTAAGCGTCCCTAACGATGTCTCCGTCGTCGGGGCTGACGACATCCAGTTCGCCCGCTTGACCCGTCCTTCACTAACCACGATCCGGATTCCAAGAGAAGAGCTGGGTCGGATGGCCTTCCAGATTCTCGACGACATGCTCGCCTCAAAGCACCCCTCCGGCATCGAGCGGACCGTCGATACCGACCTCGTTATTCGCGAATCCACCGGCCCGGCGCGGGAGCTGACGGCGAATACCATGGCAAGCTCAGCTGCACAGGTCTAAAAATAGAAATCTGCGCAACCGGTTTTACAGGCCTGCTCTTTGCTGCACAGTGGGCCTCCAAGATGATTCACATGGTGTGCTTCGCCAGGAGTAGCTGCCCTTCTCTCTGCCGGGATGGATTGGTCGCCACCTTTGGGGAAGGTCAGCCTCCGCGTTGTCGTTCATGCAGCGCTCTCCCCACGAATGTGACGCTGTGAGATTCGTCTGCAAATCTGTATGCAGACTCGGACCGGAAAAGTTCTTGTTTAACGTTATTAGCTTTCGATGGTTGGTTAAGAAGGATCCATCACACCGAGGCCGATCTGACGCTTAAATTCTACACACGCGGAGTACAAGTCTGCCCCGCGGTTGAAAATGCTGGAGGTTCCAGCAACCAGAATGCTGGCGCCTCTCTCGATGCAGCATCTGCCTGTCTCCAGACTGATACCGCCATCGACTTCGATAGGAAGACTAAGGTTGCGTTCATCCATCAGTCGCTTCAACGCAGATATCTTCTCAAGCGCTCCAGCAATGAACTTCTGACCTGTAAAGCCAGCTTCTACTGTCATCAGTAGAACATAGTCGAGTTCTTCCGCCAAAACTGAGAGGTTTTCAACTCCCGTACAAGGGTTCAAAGCAATTCCAGCCTTTAAACCCGCCGCCTTCAATCTCTGAATGAGGCGGAGCGGTTGTTTAGTTGCCTCAATATGAAAAGACGCATATTCGATTTGCAATTCCTGGAGCGATAACAAATACGACTCCGGGTTATCCACCATTAGATGCACGTCGATAGGCGTCCGGGTTATGGTCTTGATCCGTTTCACTATTTCAAGATTCATGGCTAAGTTGGGAGTGAAATGCCCGTCCATGATGTCGATATGAAACAAGTCCACACCCGCACGGTCGAGGTCCTCGATGTCCTTTTGCAGATGAAGAGCGTTTGCGCACATTAGAGAGGGAGCTACTCTAAGCATGGATCTCCTCGCCCTGTCTCAACTGATGAATACCCACTTTGGGGATACCGCCGAATTGTTTTGCTTTTGCGCTTGACATGGGTCGGTCATGATGAGAATATCCCAGAACAAGCGCTTGCGCAATAATAAAGGAGGCAACTGAGAATGCGTTTCGTCTCACAGACAACCAGCCATCTTATGAGCGGAGAGCCACGGGCACGGTGGATGCGCGTTGACACGGTTCAGATTCTAAAACGTTTCTTCTTCTGTGAGCGTTCGCTTTTGGTAAGCATGGGGGCGTGGCTTCCTCTGATCGCTCCTATGGAGATCAAAACTGAGATTCCGCTCTTTGCTTGGCAGAACGCTCTGACAGCCCATGCACTTCGGGAGCGGGTGTTCGAGCTCAGATATCCCTGTAGGGTAATGGAAGAAGAGGGATCCGATGCAGGTCTTATCGCAATCTTCAACGCGGCAAAAAACGCCCCCTCAGTTTCCGCATTCCTGCTGAGCGTTGCGAAAGTATTACTCCCGGCGCTTCGCGATGCATATCGTGGATATCTGGAGGCGTCCGACCCCATTGCCGATGGTCCAACGCACCGTTTTCTCTCGCTGGCGTACTCCGAAAAGGAAGGCCAGGTACGCACGATGACTCACTGGGCGGAGGCCGCGCTTACCGGAAGCCCAGAGACACGTGAGATTGCACTAGGTTGGACTCAGGAGGTTACCGACCGTCTCTCTGCCATAGGCGGAGTCGGGATCGGCCCTTCCACTCCCGGGGTAGATCTTGGGCCATTGCCGGGTTCACGGCCCTACAAAATTCCCGACAAACCAGCGCGAGACCCACGATTCTGGTCGTGCCGGTTCTACTCGCCAGACATCGTCGATCCTTCCCATCCTTATGGAGAAGGGATGATCCTCCAGTTGCGCTCGGCGATCAGTCATTTGAATGAAGTCTGGGCGGTGGAAACCGGAGGCATCATCCTGAGCGCCTTTGCCGATGCCCTCCCATGGGAGTGGATCCATGATTCCGCGCGCTGGACCTATGACGAGGCCCGTCACTGTCGAATGGGCTACAGCCGCCTCCTATCCTGGGGTTTCGACCCCGCGGAGATTCCACTTGGAACTTACATCTATGAAAGTGCGGCAGGGCAGGACCCAATTTACCGTCTTGGAATGTTGTTCTTCTTTGAGACCAAAAACATCCGCTATAAGTTGGAGCGCACCCGCCGCTTCCGTGATTACGGGGATGCCATGAGCGGACACGACATGGACTTCGACTGGGCTGACGAAACTATCCACGCGGGGTTTGGCAAGCGGTGGCTGAGAGAGCTCCTTTCCGTCCGAGGCGAGGATCCCGCAGCTTATGAGGTCGTCCGGGAGCGCTGCGGGGAAATGGTAGCAAGCTGCTAGCAACCGCCACCGCAGAAGAGGTCACTGCTATTAAGCAGATGACAAGCACTTTGATTGCGAAGGCCGCCCGGGGGCGGTGATGGAGCAATCCTCCGCGCCCGAAGCCGTATCTGTAGTTGAAACTTCCGGGCTTGTCTCTGCCAGAAGGAAAGGGGAAGCTACATGTCGTTACAGTACCACATGCTAGATTACATCTACAAGGGGCCAGAGTCCTTGGAGCTAACATTGAAAGCGATCGAGGAACCAATACAAGCGGTTGCGGAGGCTGTTAAGAAGGGCCGTTTTGAGCGCATTATCCTTACTGGTATCGGTAGTTCCTACACAGCTTCAGTGATGTCCGCACCTTTGTTTGCGTGGTATTCGCCAGTGCCTGTACAGGTTGTTGAATCTTGGGAATTTACCAAGCTTCCTAGACATCTTGTAAACGAAAAGACATTGGTGGTTGCCACATCACGTTCGGGTGAGCGCGGCTTTGTGATTGATTCACTCAAGAGAGCTGCACAGAATGGTGCTTATGCGGTGGCGGTTACTGGTATAGGCGATAGCCTGATGACAGAGCAAGCAGATTTGACGATTGTCACAAAAGAAGGTCCAGAGATAACCTATCCGAAGACGAAAAGCGTGGTCGCCTGTGTCGGCACACTCATGCGGCTGGCGTTAGCACTGGCTGAACCGAATGATGCGAGAGCCAACGAGTGCCTCCTTGAGCTGAGAAGCATGCCGGCGGTCCTGGAACGTACATTAGCTCACATTGAGCCTGCCTTAAAGAGACTCATCCCAATGATAGAAAAGCATGAACTGATTGCGATCACTGGCACGGGCAGCAATTATGGTGTCGCACTAGAAGGAGCCTTGAAGGTACAAGAGACTTCCGGCGTGCCAACCCACGGTAGCAGCACATCTGCTTTTCTGACTGGATTCGTTGGTGCGATGACGGGAAAATGGCTTGTTATCACATTGGTTACAAACCAAGATGAAGACCTGAGCGTGAGTGCGCTCCATATCGCGCGACACTTCGGTGCTCGCACCGTTTGTGTAATCGAACCGGGTCTGAGTATTGCCGAGGAATGTGATCACTGTCTAACCCTTCCTACTACGGTTGATAGTCTTCTGGCGGGACTGGTTTACCTTCTCCCTATGCAGCTTTTTACTTATTTTCTGACAATTGCCAAGGGCATGAACCCAGATGCACCTGCCGCGATGAGTATCGTGCTCGAAGCAATTTTACCTCCAGGCCGTGAAGAGCCCGAGCTTCGTAGAAATTAATGCGAACACGCTTCCAGGCGAAGGAATAAAACTGCAGCGGTGCGCCTTTTGGAATGGTGCAAGATCATGGTTGAGGACCCGCCGGAACCTTTGATTGATCAGAAAGAGCGTCAAGGTGCGGCGTGACATTATCGAAATGATCCACGAATGAAAGGAGCGAGCGGGCGGCAAATTGTTAAAAAGGAATTGCGAATTGTATGCAATCTTTAGGCGCTTTCACCTCTTAGGCTTGCTTTGTTTTCCATATGTTAAATGAAATAAGCGAGAAAAATATGTCACGCTATGCAATCGGTGTGGACATAGGGAGCACAAGTACAAAATTGGTCCTTATTAATGAGGATGGCAGAATTCATCTGCGTGACATATTCCTTACTCCAAAAGGATCGCAGGCAGAGAACATTGTGAAGACTATCATAAAGGCGACACGCGTCTTTCATGATCGAGTCCTCAGCGCAGGTTTCGACGTAGAGGGGGTAGGGTTTGCCGTTCCTCAATTCTGCGAAGGTAAAGACTGGGTACAGCGGCAAGCCAATAACATGCGAAGCCTCGAAGGTTTCCCGATGTATCCCCCTCTTCGTGACGCTTTTGGGTCATCGATCACAATGGTCAATGACCTCAGTGCAGCAGGGATTGCCGAATTTCGATTCGGGTGTGGGCGTAACCATGAACGAATGCTGCTTATGGCTATAGGAACGGGAGTGGCCACTAGCTTTGTCACGCGAGAGTACGGCCTTTTGCGTTACTCATGGGATGGCTCAGGTGATACGGGTATGATCATTGTGGATCCATACGGTAACGTAGAGTGCTCCTGTGGCGGTCGGGGCTGTCTGGAGCCGTTGGTTTCAGGACCAGGAATCAGACGCCGTGCCCTATTTGAGATTGAACGAGGTAGGTCCACACTTCTCGCCAAGATCAAGACGGAAAAGGGTGACCTCGAAGCGCGTGATGTTACTGAAGCAGCGTCTGCTGGTGACGTGGTAGCCAAAGACATCATGGATCAGGTTGGTTCTTATCTTGGAGTTGCTCTCACATCCTATCTCCATATTTTTCGTCCAGATGTGATTGTCCTTGCTGGTGGAGTGGCTCAAGCAGGTTCCCTCTTGATCGAGCCTATTCGCAGAACCATGAATCGGCTTGCTGGCCGTTGGTATCTCGAACACTTTGGTGGTATTGAACTTTCAGCCCTTGGCACGGAAGGGCAGGCCATCGGCGCAGCCAGTTTGATGTTATCACCTGATTAACCAATGCTGTCCAAGCCCATGAATGAAATGCGCCATGTTGCGCCAGAAATGAAACTGCTGGTACTCGGGGTCATTCCCGAGCCGCTGACGACTTCTTTGGTGTGATCAGGCATCGGTGAGACCATTTGAAGAACCTCCGAAGAGAAGCGAAAGGCCGGTGCTGCAGGCAAGGCACAACGAGCAGAAAGAGGGGACTTGTCTTAACGGGCTTCCTTGGGAAGGCGTGGGTAATTAAAGCCGTTTGGAGGAGGATAATCATGCCGGACGCTGAGGTCGAGCGAAGTCGCAGTGTTCTCTGCTGTCTTGAGCGATTGAGGGAACGTAGGATTGTGGTGGCCTTGTTCGGATCGGGAATGACACTCCCATTGACCGCAGCTGTTCTAGCTATGATGGTTGTCGCCATCTGTGCGCAGAGCCCTGCGCAAGCCCGCCCGGAAGTGCCCCCGGCTCCCGTACGGGCGGCAAGCACCGATCGGTCATCGTCCTACGATGTCCATGGAACTTGGTCGCAGTTCAGGCCGCCCGATGGCGCGGTCAATCTTGCTCTGAAGACCGGAGGGGCATGGGCGACAGCCTCCAGCACCGCGGACGGCTTCGATCCCAACGGCGCACTTGATGGGGTCTGGACTGTTCAAGGGTGGGGAAAGGGTCACGGTTGGCAGAACGCCAAGCGACACGAGTATCCATCCTGGTTGGAAGTCCACCTACCGCGCGAAGAAGAGATCGACACGATCGTCATCCAGACTTTCCCGGAAGTCGTGCGTGGCATGAACTGGATGGGCATTCGAAATGCGGACGTCCAGGTGAAGTTCAATGGGCGGTGGGAGGCTCTTGGTGACCCGACGACGGTGCGCGGGAATGTAAGAGGGACGATCGTTCTCCCGTTTCAACCTCTCCGGACCGACGCCATTCGCATTTTTGTCCTGGGGGCCAATACAGGGCAGCAAGAAGATGCAATGTACGACGACGACGACTTCGCGCGCATTCTTCAGGTAGGCCTCTATCGGCTGAATATCCCATATCCATTTGTTGAGGAAGATGTGACTGTCCGTGTAGACCGCGGTCAGCAGGGCAATATCGCCATTTACCGAGACCAATTGCCGGTCAAGCCTGGCAAGCCCTCGTCTCCAGAATATCTCGCCTCACTATTTCGCAAAGCGGGTTACGGTGTCACCTTTCTGGATTCGAAAGCACTCTGCGTTCCAGAGATTTTCAACCGCAAGAACTTCGATGTTTTCGTACAGCCGTACGGTGCTCCATTTCCGGTCGGCACGCTACTTTTCCAGTTTCTCGGAAGCGGCGGGCACTTGATCACGCTCGGTGGGCATCCCTTCCGGCGTGCCCTTATGTTTTCACCGGAAGGAAGGCTTGTTGACGGTGGTTACGACCCGGGCATCACCACGACGGTTGCGCGGCAGTCGGATTACAAGCTACCCTTCCGGGAGCAACTCGGCATGTTCTATACCGGATACGAGCGGTTTGAAGATGTGGCTTACGTGAAGCCCGCATCCGATCAAAACGTGGTCAAGTCAAACTTCAAAGTGAACGCTCACTTGGAAGGCGAAGTCGCTGCAGCCCTCGTCGGAGAGCGCCTTCCTTTAGAAGAGGGCGAGCGGCTGACTGAGGAGGGAATATTTCCGACGTATGCGAATACGGCAAGAAAGGGCCTCTCGAACATCGTAGGAATGTTCAACAACGCCCCCGGTGGAGGTGTTTACGATTACCTGAGCGGTTACATCTTCAACTGGCCTCGGGCCCGTTGGATCCCGCTGGTGAACGCGTACGATCGCGTAGGCCGCCTGCGCGGATCAGTGATCAGTCTGCTAGCCAACTTTCGCGGGCCGTATCGCGGTTCGGGATGGATCTTCTGCGGGGTAGAGAATGAGGATCTCTTCTCTACACAGCACCCCGAGTTTACGCAGGCCTTGCTGGATGGTTTGCAGTACTTGCATTTTGGTCTAGGGTTGCACGATGTCTTGCCAGAAATGGATTGCTACTACCAGGGTGAGGCCGTGAAAGTTGCCGCGAGTGTTGAGAACTACGAAGTTGTGTCTCGCCGCGTATCGCTGAACTTCCAATTGATTTCCTCCGGCTCAACTTCGCCCGTCTTTGAGAAGAGACTCGACATTGTGATTGAGCCTGGCGGCAAGCAGCGGCCATCGGTTAGCTGGAAGCCCCAGCATTTTGACTCTGATCTCTACCGCATTCGAGTTTCGCTGTTCGAGGGCGACCGGCAGATAGACACGGCCGAGAGCGCCTTTGTGGTTTGGGATCCGAAGATCATCGCGCAAGGGCCTGAGGTCGATTTCCATGCGAATTATTTCCACACCCGAGGCCGCGCGGAACTGCTCATCGGCAGCCGCACCATGGGCTTGCAACCTCATGGTCAAGCGGACGAGGATGTCCTCGCCTGGGACCGGCAATTCGCCCAGATGCGCCAATATGGAGTGAAGGTGCTCTCGCCGGTTTTGGGCGACTCTTACATTCCCGGGCTGGCCTGGGGCAAGCCAGGTACGCCTGCTGTCCCACTCCAAGCGCAGCGCTTGATGGATGCGCAGGTGCAACTCGCTCAGAAACACCACCTGATCTTCGGTCCTGTTCTTTTCTGGCCAACAAAGCATATGGCCATGATGCAGCCTGAGTTCAGCCGTCGCCTCTGCGAGGAACTGGGAAAGCGGTATGCGTCCGTGCCCGGAATCATTTTCTACATCTTTGATGATGGCGTTCCTTACACTCGCCTGCAGTCTTTCCAGGATTGGACCAAGAATTGTGTGGAAGGGTTATACAGCTCCGGTCGCAAGTACGTCGTGTTGGGCGAGACTGGAGGTGTTGCCCTACAGCGGTACGGCAGCGAAGCGATGACCATGCCGGCAAACGGCAACTTCTCACCCGGGCATCCGGCCCTTTACCGCGCGATGGATATGCGGGCGGCTGGGAACAGCTTCCACCTCTCTGAGTTCGGTCTTAACTCGCCCGGCGCCCAGCCTAGCGACATCGATCTGCACACCTATCCGGGGGAGGACGTGTCCGGATCTCCTACGGGTGACTACAGCGTTTATCTCATGGAGCCGCACCTGGTCTTCGGGACAGGGGGATCGTACCTCGTCAATGACGTTCCGAGAGATACCACACACCTGATCTTCACGTGGGGCGTGACGAATCCGAACGACTACACCCCAAGCAAGCCTTTAATTGCCTACCGCAATGAGAGCTATTTCCTCCGTCACTTCCAGCCGACCTTTCATTTTCCGAAGGTCCTGATCGTGTTCTCCAAAGCGCACCTGATGAAGGATGAGGAGTCGTTTGTCCCATACTTGTATGGGACCCTGAATGCGCTTTTCGAGTATGCTGTGCAGTATGCTGTGATCGATGACGTTGATTTGGACCGAATCCCCTCCGGACCTCACGTCCTGATTTACCCGGATCCGCGGTATGCGTCGCCTGAAATCCTGAGCAAGCTGCGCTCCCGGGTCGAGGCGGGAGACGATCTCTTTCTGACAGGGGACTTCACTCAACCACTCGAGGCAGGTGGAAGCCGGCAGATTGAGCTCTTCAATCAGTTCGTCGGGCTCAAGTGGTTGTCCGATTACCCAGCCGGGAGTGAAATTCCCATAGTTCCCGCTCGCATCGCTGAGCTTCTGAATCCCTACATTGGACATCCGCTCAGTATGTTCCAATCGGATGGTGCTGGCGTGCTTGCCACGGACTCTCAAGGCCACGCCCTCCTTGCTACTCACAAGCTCGGGGGGGGGCATGTCTTCTTCACTTCGGACGCGAGTCTCGACGGCACGCAACGTGCGTTGAATGTGTTCTTAAAGATGCGCGCGGTACCTTCTACCGCCCTCTCTCCCAAGATGCCCAATCGGTTCATATTCGAAATCGACCGGGCAGACGGAGGGAAGGTTTACACCCTGGCCGCCACCAATCCTGGCAGTTGCTTCAACTTCCATTGCCCTGACAGCGACGGAAGTTCCCACAATGGTCCTTGGATTGAAAGGCCTGAGAATTACGCCGTCAATATCGGGAATGAGCGCATCGACCTACCACTTGGCGGTTACGGTGTTTCGTTGTTTGCGGTTCGTTCAGATGGCTCCATCGACGCGCTGGAAGGCCAGGGCAGGTTCGGTGTCGATGGAACTGTAATGGTCGATGCGCGCCCGCATGTTATGACGATGTCGCTGGACGATGTCGCGCTGACCAAGTCGCATGCAATAGCAATGTTTCCGATTGGTGCCGGACAAATCTCAATTGCTGCACCTTCCGACGTTGACCTAGTCGAAGTGGGCGAACCAGGTGCTGACCAGTTTCACCCCCTCGAGGAAATCGCCACCAGCCGTCAGGAAGGCCGGCTCACCTTTCAGATTGACGATGTTCAATCGCGGGGCGTGCTGCTGATCACGTCGAAGACGAACAGAGACTATGCTCGGCAACTCATGAATGCTGCCCTCCAATAGCAAGAGCAGCTTGGTCTTTGGTGCTTGGGTTCCCAGAAGTGCTCTTTGACCCGGGGTGGACAAACAGCAAAGGAATATCAAGTGACGCTTGGAGCACTAGGATCGAAGTGGTTTTGGTATTCATTGTTATGTGTGCTGTGCTGGGGAGCGTGGGCGATTCTTGCCAAGCTCGGGTCGTACCAAATTCCTCCTGAAACCTCCCAATTCTTGTTCGCATGGGGGAGTCTCCCGGTTGCCATGGTTCTTCTCGCCAGGAGAGGTTTTAGGCTGGAGAGGAATGCGAAAGGGATTCTCTACTCGGTGGGCAATGGGGTTTTGGCAGGCATCGGGAGTTGGGCCCTGTTCGCCGCGTATCGGACCGGTGGGAATACCTCGGTAATCACCGCCTTCACTGCGACATATCCCATTGTCAGCGTGATACTGGCAGTTGTGGTTCTGCGCGAGAGACTCACTTGGCTCCACGTGATCGGCCTTGGGTTCGCGGCAGCAGCCTTCGTGATCTTTTCGTTCTAAGAGAGGACTCGATGCACGTGACACCTTGCTTCGTCTATGCGGTGGTCGTGGTCTTGACCTGGGGAATCGTTGGCTTGCTGCAGAAGCTTTCCACAAATGAAATCTCGGCGGAATCCTCTTCGATCTGGATTGTCGCAGGATTCTTTCTGCTGACACCTATCTTCTACCCGGGCAGATCACTTTTCAAATATCCTGCACGCAGTTTGCTGTATGTCCTTTCGAGTGCGTTGCTGTGTGCTGTTGGCTCGTGGGCGCTCCTAGTTGCAATGAAAAAAGGGGGAAAGGCCTCCATTATATGCCCGTTCACCGCGCTTTATCCCTTAGTTGTAGTCCTGGCAGCGCCAATCGTCCTTCATGAGTCGATCACCTTGGTTCAAGGGGCCGGTGTGTTGTGTGCCTTGACGGCAGTGGCGCTCCTTTCGACTTAGCATTACTAGGTTAATTAGTTAAGAAGAGTCTTCGAACCTTAGCCGAGTGACAGCAGCCACGTGTACGTAATGCCTCCATTGCCCACCTTATTTCGGGTCTTCCCACCGCGGTACCGGGTCGCGCGCGGCCAGTCGAAGAATGATCTCACCGCCACTCTCTTCGTCGAATAGCTCCCGAATGAACTCGTACGCCTTCTGCACTACATCGATCATGAGCGTTTTCATCTCCTCGTCATTGAGTCTCGAGAGCTTGCGCCCTCAGTGATCACCCAAAACCGGCCATATATGGTCACCTGAAAACCGGCCAACGGAGACACCCTCCGGGACATTGACTGCGGCGCGAGGCGGTATAGCCTCAGCCGATATGGCCAATGTCTTGAGTGACGAAAAGAAACAGCAAGTTATTGCCTTAGGGCGGCTCGGGTGGACGTTGCGGCGCATCCAGCGGGCCACCGGTGTGCGCCGGGAAACTGCGGCGGGATATCTGAAGGAGGCGGGGATCCCCGTCCGACCTCCAGGATGGGGGCGAAGAACGGCCTCAAAACCGGCCAAAGCGGTGATCACCGACTTTGGCGCGGGAAAACCGGCCCTTGGGGTATCCACCGAGCCTGCTCCGCAAGAAGCCACCCCGGAACCACCTCCTGATCCTGACCTGGCAAAAGCGGCCAAAGCGGTGACCACCGACTCGGCACCACCCCAAGCCGCGGCGGAAGTGACCGCTCAGTCGGGTCGACCCCCAGGGGCCAACCAGGTGATCACCGGCCCTGGCGCGGGCCCCGCGCCAGGGCCGGTGCCTGCCATGCCTCCGACGCGTAGTCCCTCTGCCAGTGCCTGTGAACCGTATCGCGAGCTGATCGAACTCGGTCTCCTCCGAGGCCGCAATGCCATGGCGATCTGGCAGGACTTAGTTTCCGAGTCCGGCTTCGCCAGCGGCTATCAAAGCGTCAAACGCTTCATCCACCGGCTCCGGGGATCCCCGGTGCCGGAAGCCCGTCCGGTGATCGTGACCGCACCGGGTGAGGAGGCCCAAGTTGATTACGGCACCGGCCCCATGGTCCGCGACCCGCAGAGTGGCAAGTACCGGCGCACCCGGCTCTTCGTGATGACCCTCGGCTACAGCCGCAAGTCGGTCCGCCTGCTCGTCTTCCAATCCAACTCGCGCACTTGGGCGGAACTGCATGAGAAGTCGTTTCGCCGACTGGGCGGCGCGGTCCGACTCCTCGTCCTGGACAACTTACGCGAGGGCGTGCTGGTCCCCGACCTTTACGATCCCACCCTCAACCCCCTCTACCACGACGTGCTCGCGCACTATGGCGCGGTCGCTATGCCCTGCCGCGTGAACGATCCGGACCGCAAGGGGAAAGTAGAGTCAGGAGTCGGACATGCCCAGAAGACGCCCCTCAAAGGACTGCGCTTCGAAAGCCTGGAGCAAGCTCAAGCCTACCTGGATCGTTGGGAGGCCCACTGGGCGGACACGCGCATTCACGGCACCACCAAGCGGCAAGTGGCCGTCATGTTCGCGGAGGAAAAGCCGGCGCTGCTACCCCTGCCCCTTGAGCCCTTCCGCTATTACCAGTATGGCCAACGCACCGTGCATCTGGACGGCTGCGTGGAGGTGGAAGCCGCCTACTATGGCGCGCCGCCCGGCTGGATCGGCCGTTTGCTCAACGTGCAGTGGGACGGCTTGTACGTTCGCCTCCTCGATCCGCGCACCGGCCAACTCCTGCGTGAGCATATCCGCCAGAAACGCGGCGCGTACCGCATCCAGGAGCAGGACTACCCACAACGGGTTCCCTTGGGCACTTCTCAGTTGTTGGCGCGCGCCGGCCGCGCCGGTACTCACATCGGCGCGTTCTGCCAGGCCATCCATACGGAGCAAGGAGAATTGGGCGTCCGCCGCATTCTCGGGGTTCTCTCTTTAGCCAAGAAGTTCGGCACGGCGGCGGTGGAGGAAGCCTGTGCGACGGCTCTGGAATTACAGGTGCATGAATATCGCTTCGTGCGCCGCTATCTGGAGCGCCATCCCCAAGCGCCCCTGAGCTTGCAGCAAGTCGATCCTTTGATCCGTGAGCTGGTGCACTATCGCGACCTCATCCAGCAGCGAGTCAACGAGCAAGAGAAACAGGGTTCGTTATTCCCAGCGGTCAACCCCGAGCCGCCGAAAACTGCCCAGCCACTGCGGGAGTGATGGGGATGACAGGAAGCCGAAGAAGTACCACCGTGCGCCGCGCGCTACGCACGGCCCCGAGAGTGTTCGTTATGAGCACTAACCACCGATGAAAGAGGAGACACCATGAATCTGGTTGAGTTAACTCGTGCCTTAAAACAACTGCGCCTGGGCGGCATGGCCGCCGTGCTGGAAACGCGCCTGCGTCAAGCTCAGGCCGAATCCATGGCCCCCCTGGACCTGATTTCCTGCCTGCTCAACGACGAACTCACCCGTCGCGCCGACCGGTTGCTGGAGCGTCGCCGCAAGCAGGCCCAATTTCGCGATCCGCTCAAGACCCTCGACAACTTCGATTTCACCTTCAACAAGAAGATGAATCGCAGCCTGGTCTTTGATCTCGCCACCGGCGCCTTCATCGCCCGGCATGAGGACGCCCTGTTTCTCGGCCCCCCCGGGACCGGCAAAAGTCACTTGGCCCAAGCCATCGGCCAGGCGGCCATTCAGCAGGGTTACCGCGTCCTCTACCGCGAAACGCACGCCCTGCTCGATGATCTCGCCGAAGCGGCCCTCGACGGCAAGCGCAAAGACTTCCTGGAGTCCTTGCTCACCGTGCCGCTGCTCATCATCGATGACTTCGGCATGCGCAAGCTGCCTCTGACCGCGGCCGAGGACCTCCTGGAAATCATTATGCGACGCTACGAGCGGGCCAGCACGATTGTAACCTCGAACCGCCCTGTGGAAGACTGGGGCAAACTGCTGGGCGACGCGGCCGCCGTCAGCGCCATGCTCGACCGCCTCCTGCATCACGGGCACGTGCTGAAGTGCGGACCGCGAAGCTGGCGAACTAAAACGGACTTGCCGACAGAGCCCTCGGCAGGGTAAAAGAAGCTAGTCCCGGGCGGCCTCCCTTGGCCGGTTTTGACCCGACCACCCATGGCCGGTTTTGATGTGATCACCGAGGGCGCCAGGGAATTTCCCCGAAGGGTGTAGATACCATTACATCTGAGTAATCTCCAGCCTTGGAATCGGGCGCTACACCTGCGTGCAAGTCCTCGAGCACGGAATTGCGAAAGCACCGTTGCACGAGGTACTTTGCTAGTCGTTTCTGCAGAACTGGGTCCGTGATGAGAACCCCTATGGCGTCGTCTCTCTTATCCATGTTAACCTCCGGGATGCCGACCCTGTCCTTCGCCAAAACGAGATCGGGTTCCTAAACTGCCTCGATCTTGGGTTACATGACGCCTGTTAACAATGTTAACGCTGCGCGCCTAAGCTGCTGAAATTAAAGCCGCATGAGTTTTGGCGAGGGAGTGCGTCCAGCGAAGGCTGGCATGTTCAGTGGGAGTCAGTCCCACAGGGGTAAAAGCCAGAAGCCCCTTAGCTTGGGTTGCATCTGTGGAGGAAACGAAACGGATGAAGCCGACCGACAAAGCCATCCTCGGGATGGTGAGCGAGTCACCGGGCCGTAACGAAAGTGAACCCACAGGTGGCCTCGACACAAAACAGGTCCGGAGGCCGAGCCCTTTCCCTCGGGGCGAAGGCAGTATGACAGGTTGCGGGCTGACCGAAGCGACAGGTCACTCCGGCGGGGTGGTAGGGACAGCACGGCGACAAGGGCATGTCGAGCAACTGGAGAAACCGTCCTCGCCCCAGCGAGAAATCGCTGGAGCAGGGTAGGCTGTATAACCGGAAACAACGGGAAATCGGCCGACGGCGAGACGGTGGCGGATAGGCCCGCAGTAGCGAGGAGACGGGGTAACGCCCGCGGAGCGAAGGGGCCTTACTGATCGCCAGGCCTTGGACAAAATGGGAGGCAGGGGTGTCCTGATAAAAGCACCCAGTCATCTGCAAGACCTGAGCTCAAGGCTATAGGGCAAGGTGAAGAGGGAAGCGGTGGGAGAGCGTGGAGTAGGCGGGTCGATACCGTACCCGACCCGAAAGCGGCCCCACTGGCCTAACTTGCATAACCCTTGCTCCGAAGCGAGCAGGAGAGCGGAGTGCGGGAAATCCGCACGCTCCGTTCGATGCGGCGGGGACTGGAAACGGAGTCGTCAGACCACCGCGCCAGTTCCCGACCCTCCCAGGGAAGTCATCTCGTGGAAGCCAGAGCAGGTTCCCGGGACCCTGCGTCCCACTCCTCACTGCGTCGCAGGCTGCATCAGGATCGAGCCGGCCTGCTCCAGGTTGACTCTCAACCGGTCGTGGTCGGCCTCAAAGCGCTCATGGCTCCACGCATCCGTCCACCTTGCTGCCTTCCACGACTTGGGTAGAAGAAGAATGGTATGACGAGTCATATCGGCGTCATCGCGCAGACCCTCTTCCAGATTACCAGCCAGGATTCGAATTACCCCATCTATTCCTCGCCACGCCGTGACATTCAGGGTCTGGTCCAGATCGACCTGCTCGGCATGCAACGCATCACTTCCCGATAGCAAGGAATTCAGCGCGCCTCCCACAAGCGCATAGGCTCCTCCGCTGCCACCCCAGTTCTCCGCTAGAGAAGCGTTCTCCTTGAACATAAGTTCCGGCGGATCCCACATGACAACTCGCTTTCCCTCCGCAGTGTTCAGGGTCAGAACCGGGTTGCCGTCCACTTCATAGACGACCCCTACGCCTGCTGCCACCTCATTCCTTTGCAGTCGGTAATATGTCGCGAAGGTCTCTGGGATATGTCGCGTCAGCGTCTGGGAAGCATCAGTCAATTTCGCCAAATGGATCGTGGCACGGTCCTCACTTGAGCTCACGGTAGAGCTGAGGCCGCCCAGCCGTGAGAGCTCAGGATCAACACCGCCCGCAGGGCAGCCGAAGATCGTGATCGGGTGTCCCTTGGTGATCAGCTTCGCGATGTAGGCCTCATGTTGGGGCGCCAGGTGGGAGGGTGTTTGGAGGATGAAGAGGTCGGACTTCACTTGTGGCAGCCATTCCACGCGAGTCACAGAAAGGATCGGGACCGGCCATTTCAGGACCGACGCCGCCTGTTCATCGATCCATTCCTTCACGTCGTGTTGGGGAGCGGCATGATCGATCTGCCACTGCATCGACTCGCGCGAATAGACGAGCGTGGGACCAAAGACTTCCCGCGTCTGGCGGGCGTCCGCGATCGTGGCATTGAGATTACCAGCCAAGAAGCGGACATCTTCGCTGTCCAGCAGCCGCTTGCCTTGGTTGGCCCACGAGATGTACGAACCCGCGGGCAACTTCAATCCTTTGGGCGTCTTGACGGCGGCGTGAGAATATGCCCAGATGCCCCAGCGCAGGCGTTGCGGCGCCGTGTGGATCACATCCCAGTCCTCCCAGGCGTCAAAAGTTTCGATCAGCGGATAATGGCGGACTTTCGTGTCCGCGAGAATGGCAGCGTGGAGAAGAGTGTAGCCAAGTTGATACGTCCAACCCAGCAGGGGGTCGTTCCAGAAGTCGGTTTCGCGTAAACCCACCTCGTTGCAGGCGCCGGCCCAAGTTTGATCGACAAAGATGTCGAGATAGCCTTCCTTCGCGACCGCTTCGAGGTCCAGGCCGTTGGCGCGCCAATCCGCAATGGCGCTCGCCATATTCGAGTACATCATGATCAGTGCCCGGCGGTTCGCCGTCTTGAGCTCACGCACCAGAGCGGCAACCCCGGCCGTGGCTTCCCGAATCACCTCGGGCGAGGGGGCGACAGGTCCCCACGGCCCCCGGCGCTCATAGGGCACGGGCATACCGAAAGAATCGCGCAGCATGAGCGCGTCGAGCCCCACGGTCTTCGATAAGCTTCCCCATTGCGCTGCATACGCCGCATGGACCGGCACGCCCTCTGGAATCCCTTTCGGCAATCCACCCAACCTTGTCAAATCGGCATGGAGCTTGGCATTCGGATCGAAATACGGAGTAAAGGAAGATCCGCCGGGCGGTGCGGATTTCCAAGCGGTAAACGCTTCTCGGTGACGCCGCACCCACGCCGCCTCTTCCCCGTAGGCATGCGTCCAGGCATAGTTTAGCATCCCTACTTTGAAGCCGAGGATGCCACGCTTGGCCGCCTCCTCACGCAGCGCGGAAGCCACTTTCTTGAGGTCGCCATAGGTCCACGGATCATAGCCCCGGTGCGGAACCATCAGCGGCTTCGCAAATCGTGCTTGCGCCTCCCGCTTGCGCTCCTCGGTTGTGCCCCGCAGCGGACCCCTCATCTCAACCCAATGTTGCTGTCCCGAGCCCTGGGGTAAGCTGATCGTTTGTGCGAGATCTCCTGACCACTCCATCACGCATGCGACCGTCCACCCCACATTGAGGATGGCGCCACGATACCCCTGAACTCCGGTATACAACGGCTGGAAGCGGTCCCAGAACGCTTTTACCGATCCGGCGATATCCTTTTGTTCGAACCAATAGAGATCAATTTCCAGCCAGCGGTCGCCGGGGATTGGATAGGCTGATTGAGGTTCCGCACCCTGAGCGGGCTGGCGAACATTTGCGCCAGCGCTCTTGGAACACTGTAGCCCCACCGACAGGCTTACGAGGACCATGGTGAAGAGGTTTATGAGTGTGCCTAACCGTCGCATTTTCCCCCTTCGCTTTTCCGTCGGAAGTCTTGAATTGCTGGTCCTTCGAATGCCCGATTGTTGGTATAGACGGCACGGTGCGGAGCGCTACAGATCAGGCATCTCATTCTCTCCCAGCTTCTTACTGCAGGGACGCGCTCATGAGCTGCCGGGCGTGATCCCGCTCTGCCTTGGAGGAAATCAAGACAACGCCGCGCGCTTGCACCTCATCAAGGTGGAAGGTCAGCCGGCTTCCTTCACGAGTAGCTTTCACTTCTTCCACCGGATGAAACTGGGCGCCCGTCGTCTCGCCTACTTCAACGACGTCCGTGTCCTCCGGCAGAGCCATCGAAATCCTGCCTCGACCCAGTGCGAAGAGTGCGACGGCGTGGGATTTGTTCAGCGCGACATCGTCCAGCGACATTGCCATGACGTGGGGCTCGGATTCGAGCAGCGCTTCGCCACCCACGCCGAACTTGCCCTGACCCTCCAACGCATCGATGGAGCCGTCAGCGCGAACTGCGAATAACGAAACGCCATAGCCTCCCAACGGCAAATGGACGATCTCGTTGCCGGTCTCCACCACATAACTTTCCGGCCTCTCGATCCACGGGCCAATGCCTCCGGACCTTTCGCCGCCGGGATTGGTCGCCGCCAGCGTGTAAACCTTCCCACCCCCAACACGGTCGATTTCAAAGATGTCGCGGTTGGGCCTCTTTGGAGACATCGCTACAGAAGGCACTGGGCGCATCGCCAGAAATGCGTCGAGCGCCCGTCGGGCGCCGCCCAGGCTCGCGTCCGATGTGAAGAACACATGCCCGCCGCCAAGCTCGTGAATGGCAGCGATCGCATTCCCGGCGGAATCCGCCGCGAGCGCGTGCGCCCCATCCGTTTGGAACTTGCTCAGCGGGTGTCCGAGGTAGGGATTTAGGAGTTCCCCTCCTTCGACCGGCTGGATGGCAACCTCGCTTCCGGCCGGGTAATCGGCGAGCCACCGGAGCCCCACCAGATCATGGAAAAACTTGGTTTGGCGGTCCCCGCCATCCTCGAATGGTTGAGTGAAGTCCCCCGTCAGAAACAGATCGTCCCCTGCCATGACCCGCGATCGGAGCCTCGTGAAGACTTCCTTCGACGCATACTCCGGGTCGGGGTAGATCAAGACATGCGGTTCGGTAGGGAGGCGGTCCAAGTCCACGTCATCGATTACCGCAAATTGGATCGCACGCTCGAACAGCGCATCCATGGTCCCATTCAGGTATGGAACAAACGACTCCTCATCCTTCATCAGATGGGCCTTTGAGAGCACCACCAGGACTTTTGGTAAATCAAACTGGGGCTGGAAATGACCGAGGAAATAGCCTTCGTCGCGGTATGCAATGAGGTGCCCCAGCGGAGTGCTGTCGTTCGCATTCGTCACGCCCCAGGGGAAGATCAGGTGTGAGGTATCCTTCCAAACCCAATTGGTCACAAACGACCCGCCGGTGGCAAAAAACAGATGCGGCTCCATAAGGTAAACATTGTAATCTCCGGCGGGCGATCCGGAAACGTTGAGGCCGGGATAGGTGTGCAGATCGATGTCACTCGGCTTGGCGCCGCTGTCAAACACGCCGAACTCCTCAACGTGAAAGCTCTTACCTGATGCGCGCATGTCGATGGCGCGATAGTGCGCTGGGTTACCATGTTCGTTGTAAGTCTCGGTTACAGGCATGGAAAGCTCGGCGAGTCCATAACGCTGCATCGCGAGCCCGTAGCTTTGTGCAAACACCAGGTAATGGCGACCGGAGCTGGCAAAACCTTCCAGGCAGTTCCGGGACCAATCGCGGAACCGCTGTACTGGCGTGTCTCGGTAGCCATCGTCGAAAATGTAAAACATGATGCCAGGC
The DNA here is from genome assembly GCA_963722555.1 of uncultured Acidobacteriota bacterium. Taxonomy (GTDB): domain Bacteria; phylum Acidobacteriota; class Terriglobia; order UBA7540; family UBA7540; genus Bog-366. The sequence continues at coordinate 78,281 of CAVRNQ010000007.1, read as the reverse complement.
ACGGACGCGTACCGCTTCCCCAGCTCTTCGCAGATCCGGCGGCTGAACGCCGCCCGCTCCAGGGCCATGGATTTCGTCATGAAGAAAACGTCCGGGGCAATGATCAGGTGATGTTTCTGCGCAAGCTGCACCTGCGCATCGATCTGCCGAAGTAGTTGAAGCGGGATGGCAGGAGTTCCGGGCTCTCCCCACGCCAGCCCGGAAAGGTAAAAGTCGAAGAAAACGGGTGAAAGGGTTCTCATCCCGTATTCACGCATCTCAGCGAGCTGGCGGTCTAAGCCGAGAACGTCTTCATCCACTTGTCCATGCGGCTGAAATCCATTCGTTCGGGTGCCAACAAGAAGTTTTGAGTGGCCTCCAATATGGAAATAGCTATCGTGAAAATCCACCTGGGGTCCCTGCGCAATGACCTTGGGGTCCCACACCACGAAGGCGCTCTCGGCCGTGTCAATCTGCGCCGCGCCCTCGGAAAGGGTCGCGCGGATGAGATAAAAGTCAGAATTGAATTGGGCGGGCTTCCAGCTCACCGAGGGCCGCGCACTCGCGCCCGGCGGCACTTGAACATCGAGTCGTTTTTCGAAGGCCGGCAACTTGGCGCCGGAGGGAATCAACTGGAAATTCACCGACACGCGGCGAGGGGCAGGTCCGTAGTTTTCAATGGTAACCGCAACTTGCGCAGCCTCACCCTGACGATAACAGTCCATTTCCGGCAAGACGTCGTGCAACCCCAAACCGGACTTCAAGTATCGCAAGCCATCGAGCAAAGCCTCGGTAAACTCGGGGTGCTGAGGCGAAAAGAGGTCTTCGTTTTCGACGCCGCAGAATATCCATCCCGAACCCCGATACAGCCCGCGGAAGTTGGCCAGCAGGCTGACGACGGAACCCCGCAGTCGTCCCAGCCGATCGTAGGCGTTGATCAGGGGAATCCACCTGGCGCGCGGCCAGTTAAAGATGTAACCATTCAGATAATCGAAGTTGGCGCTGTCCGGAGCCCAATTGTAGGTTCCCGCCAGATTGGCCAGACCTTCTCGGGCGGTGTGGACGTAAGCGGGGAAGGTTCCTTCTTCGACCAGCCGCTCGCCCTCTTCCAGGGAGAGCCGTTCGCCCACCAGAGCTGCCGCCACTTCGCCTTCCAGATGCGCGTTCAGTTTGAACGGCTTCCTGACGACGTCCTGACCGGGCGCGGGCGTCACGTAAGACACGTCCTCGAACTTTTCATAACCGGTGTAGAACAAGCCGAGCTGCTGGCGATACGGCAACTTATAATCCGCTTGCCGCGCGACCGTCGTAGTGATGCCGGGGTCGTAGCCGCCGTCGACGAGCTTTCCCTCGGGTGAAAACATAAGAGCACGTCGAAAGGGGTGCCCGCCGAGTGTAATCAAGTGCCCGCCGCCTTCAAGAAACTGATAAAGCAGCGTGCCGATTGGGAACGGAGAACCATACGGGTGCACGAAGACATCGAAGTTCTTGCGGTTGAAAATCCCAGGTACACAAAGCGCTTTTGAGTCTAGGAAAGTCACGCCATACCCGGCCTGATGAAACACTGAAGCGAGGGACTCGGGCGAGGAAGGGTTGGACGGTTTAACCGGCAATTCGTCACGATAGACCGCCACGCTGCCACGCGGACCACGTTCGACGTGCACACTCACGTCCTGCTGAGCAACCGGATATGGTGTATTCAGGTGATAGAGGCCTACTTGCAGTATACGCGTGAAGTCGTCATCGTCATAAAGCACGTCTTCCTGCTGCGCCGAATTAGCCCCCAGCACATCGATCCGAACGGCGTCGACCTGGAGGGCTTGAAAGGGAAGAACAATCGCCCCTTTTACGTTCCCTCGCACCGCGTAGCCCGCAAGTTGTTCCCACTTTCCCTTTTGCTCGACTTGTATGTCGGCATTTCGAATCCCCATCCAGTTCAGGCCGCGCATGACCTCCGGAAAAGTCTGGATGACGATTGTATCGATCTCCTCCTCGTGAGGGAGGCGGATCTCCAGCCACGAAGGATATTCGTGCCGCTTGGCGTTCTGCCAGCCGTGCCCCTGGCCCCATCCTTGCGCCGTCCAATTGCCATCGATGGCGCCATTGGGGTCGAAGTGTTCTGCCGTGCTCGAAGCCGTGGCTGACGCACCCCGGCTTTTCAGAGCAAAATCAATCGCGTCATCTGGAATTTTGAGGCAGGACCAGGTTCCATGCACCTCCAACGACGAAAATTGGGCTCGATTGACTGGCGGAACAGCGTTTTGACCAGACTGGACAGGAGTCAGCGCACGGCTGGTGTCGCCGATCAAGAAGATAAGCACCCAAACAATCGCTAATGTGCGAGTAGAATATTCGGCTTGGCACATGTCACCCTCCCAGGTTCGTTAATTCTTGCCATCGGGTCCGATAAACCTGATTTACTAAGTTGTCGAAGATACAGCCCTCTCCCCAAGGGGAGAGGGCTCTGCTCCCACTTAACCACCGTTTCAGCAAAAGATGTGCGACATACTCAGCCCTGGGGAGAAGGTTGGCGCAGTGCGTCGGGCAGTCACAAGACTTGAGAAGTGTTCTCTGGACATTCCAACCGTCCACTTCCACTGCAGACGCGCGCCCCTGGAGATCTTTGCGCCGATAGTTTGCTTGGATCTCCCTCTCTTCCCTAGGTATTAGTTCAAAGTAATTATCCTCCCAGCGTATGGGCGACACGTCTTCCCCAGATTGGCCTTTGGTGAGCCGCAAGTGAGTAAAGAACGTCAGCTTGTCGGTCGGATTCAGGTCAAAGCAGCAAGTCGCCTACCACGCTCGCCCGTTCATCCTCTGCGGTATTCCCTTACGGCGACCTCCGGCACACCAACTGACTCACACCCGGCGGAACGGCAAGTTTACCCTCGATATCGTCGGGCACCCTCGGTTCGGGTTACCCTTCGGACAGGACCGCCTCATTCCCGTCTGGGTTGCAACCCTCGCCGTTCTCCAAAAGAGCCGTGAGGTCCGGTTTGCCAGTCCCTCGCAGATGCTCGACTACTTCGAACTCCCCAAAAACGGCTACCACTACAACAGGATCGTTCAGGGCTTCCAACGCATTTTCGGCGCTACCATCTTTTTCGGCACTGAAGAGCAGCGCCAGAAAGCCGTCGTGTTAGACTCCGCGCGTTTCCACTTTTTCGACCGCCTCCACATCTGGTACAACCGCGAGGAGCCTGCGAAGCAGAACGCCGACGAATCTGATAATACCATTACTTTGAGCGAGGCTTTCCATAACGAGATCGACCGCCACAAGATTCCCATTGAGCGCAGAGTGGTAGCAGCCCTAGCCAACGCTCCCGGCATGCTTGACCTGTATGTCTGGCTGGTTTGGAGAAGCTGGAGTCTCGAATTAGGTCGGCAAGCTCGCGTACCATTGTTCGGAAGCACGGGCTTGTGTCAACAATTGGGCTCGAAACATTACGGTCGAGAGCGCGATTTCCGCCAAAAGCTTGTCAAATGGCTGCGAGAGGTCAAGGCATGGTGGCCGGAATCCCCCGCGGCTGCTTCCCCTGATGGCCGATTCCTCATCATTTCAGCCAGAAGCTCACCGGCAATCAGCGCCGCGCGTGGCGCGTAAGTTCGCAGTAGCGCCTACACTTGAATGAGTGAACTGCATATCAGCGCCAAATAATCATCGATATTCTCCTCAGGCCTCCAATACCGTCGGACACCGCCGCTGGGCGTCTTTTTATTTGTCTCTCTGGTCATTCACAGGAACTTACGATATTTCCCCGTTTTCCAAGACAGTTTAGTCGCAGGGCAGCTACTCAGTGGTTTCAATCGCATGCACAGTTTGTGCACGACAAAGCTGCGACCAGCACCCGGTTGTTGGCAACAAGGCGTGGCAGCAATGGTCACGCCACTTGGCGTGGCGCTCCGGAATCGACAATCTCCGGACATTTCTTGCGGCCGTAGTCGCGGAGATCAACAAAGGAATATGATGCCATGCGCTTCACCATGACCTTCATGCAGGAGGATTACGAGCGCCTGGCGAACCACCTGTTCCACTCACCGGCAGAGGAAGCTGCGTATGTTCTGTGCGGGCTCTCGAAAACGGGCGACGAAGCTCGATTGCTCGCGTGCGATATAATCCCTGTGCCTCCAGAAGAAATCGACCACTCCTCTGAAGTGCACATGCAAATACGGCAACCCTCCTTTCTCCGGGCAATTAAAGCAGCCGCAGAACGGAAATTGTGCTTCGCCTTCGTGCACTCCCATCCTCCAGGTGTGCCCGAGCACTCCGGTCAGGACGATAAAACCGAAGAGCCACTGTTTCGCACGGCCTACAATCGCATTCACAACGATACCGCGATCCATGGCAGCATTGTGTTCTCGTCGCCGGATTGGCCGGTTGGCCGAGTATGGCTGCCGGACGGGTCGTATGTACCTATGGAGCGTATCCGGGTCATTGGGAACAGGTTCCGCTTTGTAATGGACTTAGACGGCACAGAACTCCGCCTTAATTTCTTCTCGCGTCAGGTTCTGGCTTTCGGCGAAAAGTTACAAAAGCTTCTGCACAATTTGACGATAGGCATTGTCGGCATGGGTGGCACGGGATCTGCCGTCGCCGAACATTTGGTCCGGCTTGGCGTCGGACGCCTTGTCATTGCCGACGTGCAAGCACTGGAGGAGTCCAACGTCACACGCGTTTATGGATCTCGCGTCCGCGATGCGGGCACTCCGAAGGTCGAGATGTTTCGTGCGCATTCTGATGACATCGGCCTTGGAACGATAATCGACTCCGTGCCTGGAAACATCACCAGTCGCGCGGTCATCGAACGGTTTCGGCAATGCGATGTCATATTTGGATGTACAGATCGCGAGTGGGGCGCTCGATTCTTACGCGCTTCGCGCTCTACTATATGATCCCTGTATTCGACCTTGGCGTTAAGGTGGATTCACAGAATGGCGATGTCAAAGCTGTCGAAGCGCGAATCACTACGCTGATGCCGGGAGCCGCGTGTCTATTTTGCCGTGAACGCATATCGGGCGATGTGATTACCGCAGAGGTATTGCAGGAAACAAACCTTGAAGAATACAAGCGCCTCCGGAAGCAAGGGTACATCCCGGAATTACAAACCAATGCCCCCGCAGTGATTCCATTCACGACTTCTGCGGCTTCCTTCGCCGTTAACGAGTTGCTCCATAGGTTCAGCGGTTATATGGGTGCAGTACGCATCAGCACGGAACTGTTCCTCCTCTTTGATGATTCCAAAATCGTAAGGAATTCAACGCCTTCAGCATCAGCCTGCATGTGCGCAGACAAAAGAAAATGGGGCAGGGGTGACAGAGAACCGTTTATGGACATGACCTGGGGAGCTTAGTAATGCTGAAACGGATTACGGCATTTCTAGCCCGACGGGCGCCAAACATATTCAGGCGACGTCGGTATTCTGGCCTACGCGTGGTCGAGCGGATGAGCGATGTTCCCGCCGAGACGGGTTCTTTAATCTACCTGGTCGAGCGAAACGGCAGGCGACTATCGGCCGTTCTGGAATGCCCGTGCCGCCTGGGCCATAGGCTTTCAGTTAGCTTACAGGCCAGCGATAACCCGCACTGGACGCTCAAAAGCGAGGGCAATCTGGCCACCATACATCCATCACTTTCGTATCGCGACCAATGCCGTAGTCATTTTTGGATTACACGCAATCAGGTGAAATGGGCGTTTGAATGTCGAACTGAGTGATGGCACCGAGGGGCGTGGTCCCAATGGTTGGACGGATGTGAAACCGCTATAGTGCTTCGTAATCAGCGTAGCTTTTCGGCCGCAGCCGAGGCTTGGCTGCCGTGGTGAGCCATTGATTGAGGTATTGATTAAGACTGACCGAAGTCGCGCGGGGCAGACGTCCGGTACCGCGTTCTTGGAGTTATGTGTTCGGGTAGGTCTGCGCCTCGCGGAATGAACCTTGAATCGTTTTGTCGTGATACTTCCGTGTTCCGGTGTCCGGCTCGCGGCCGAGCGAAACGCGAATCAGCCAGGTGCGTGGTCCGCGAGAAATGAATTGGCCTGGTTTCCGGGCCATAAAAACACCTCCTGCCCGGAATCGGGCACACAAGCCGCACACAAGCGCAGCGGAAATCAATATTTATAGGGGTTTTGAGTGGGTGCTACTGATGGGGAAGTCAGTGAATTTCGCGACTTGCCGCCCAGAAACCTCACCTATTAGCCGTAACCTCCTGATTCTGCAATGATACGAGAAGCCGAATCCCTCGCCCCACAATCACCAGTTTGTGGGCAGGAATGCGAATACGAAGGTTTGAAAAGTCTGGTATTTGATCTACCCAGGAGAGGGCGTTGGTCCGCAAGATTATTTCCTCTGCCAAGATTCAACTGAGCGGTATACTCTCTCACCAATCACATTGGAGGCGCTTCGTGACGGTTGGGTGTGGTTAGGCGGCCGTTGAGGTGCCCGCTTCAGCGGTTGCCGTTGGCCATCGTCAAACACCGGCAATGATGGGTTGCCCACCGAAAAGGAGATGACATGCCCATTTTGGTACGCCAGAAGGGAGAAAGATGGCAACAGGCAAATGACGTTGAATTTGTTGATGAGGCCCAACTCCAACAGATGTTGTATGAAGGGCCGGAATTAGTGTCGCCCCACGAGGGACAAACGGCGGTGTTCATCAAAGAAGCAGATCTTCCCGGTTCCGGCTCCAGTGATTTGCTCGGAGTTGATGCCAACGGGAATATCTTCATCGTCGAAACCAAACTCGCCAGAAATCCGGAAGTTCGGCGGAAAGTTATTGGTCAGATTTTGGAGTACGCGGCGTATTTGTGGAGAAAATCCTACGAGGAGTTCGATAATCTTTTCCTGAAAAGAGAAGGCAAATCCATTACCGATCTCTTGGGGTTGAAAACCCCCGAGGGTTTGCCGGAGGAGTTCCAGGAGACCGTATCGAACAATCTGCAATCCGGGACATTTAACCTGTTCATCGCAGTTGACCATATGAATGATGAACTTGAGAAAATCATTGCCTACGTTTCGACTCGGGGAACAGGTCTCAAACTTCAGGTCCTTGAGTTATGCACATACAAGATCCGGGATTTGGAAATCCTCGCGCCACAGCGCCACGGGGAGTTTGTTCCTCCACCTCCACTCCAGCCAGTGATTACCATTGAAAAGGCTCTTGCGAATTGCCCTGATGACCACAGTCGCCTGCTATTCAAAGTGGCCGTCGAAACTTGGCGCGAACTCGGACACGAAATCAAACCAGGAACAGTTGGCGTTGCATTTAGGGCCAACATTGTTGGCACGAAGCAGTCGATATTTTGGGCTTCCCGTGGTGATTTACAAGGCGCGTTGAGTGTGATGGAGAAGAATGGCGCTCCAGCCGAGGCAGTGAAAGCATACCGTTCTATGATTTCACGGATTCGAGGATTTAACGCCGACAAATTCCTAAACGAGGCGCAACCGATAACGAAATTCGCGAACTTAAGTGAGGCGGAGGTTCAAAGCTTCGTTTCGGAATCTGACAAGCTGGTGCACATGTGGCGTGAGGCTGCCAAGTCGTCAGACATTCAGCCGTCAAAACCCGAGTAGCGACCACGTGCCTCAACCCCGACCGGCGATCCGAGAGAAAAGACTGTGGCGGGCATGCCAGAAAACACTGGTTTATGAGTAACAGCATCGAGCTATCTAATCTTGAAGCCCATCTTTGGGAAGCGGCAAACATTCTCCGGGGTCCAGTTGATGCCGCGGATTTCAAGACGTATATCTTTCCCCTGCTGTTCTTCAAACGCATTTCGGATGTCCACGATGAAGAATACGAAGCTGCACTTTCGGAATCCGGAGGGGACCAGGAATATGCTCTGTTTCCCCAGAACTACCGTTTCCAGATCCCTGACGGTTGCCACTGGAGCAATGTCCGGTCCGTTGCCACCAACGTGGGGCAGGCCCTCCAGAAAGCCATGCGGGGGATCGAAAAGGCCAACCCGGAAACTCTTTACGGAATCTTCGGCGATGCACAGTGGACAAACAAGGACCGGCTCTCCGACGAACTCCTCCGTAATCTCATCGAGCACTTTTCCGGTATCAATCTAGGCAACAAAGCAGCGGAAGCCGATGTTCTCGGCCAATCCTACGAATATCTGATCAAGAAGTTCGCGGACCTCACAAACAAGAAGGCTGGCGAGTTCTATACACCGCGCCCGATCGTGAAGTTGATGGTCAAGATTCTTGACCCGAAGGAAGGAGAGTTCATTTACGATCCAGCGTGCGGCACGGGCGGCATGTTGATGGAAGCCATTCACCACGTCCGCGAGAGCCATGGTGATGATCGGACTCTCTGGGGCAGGCTCTTCGGGCAGGAAAAGAACCTTACCACTTCCGCCATCGCCCGCATGAACCTCTTTCTGCATGGTGCCGCGGATTTCCAGATCGTGCGCGGTGACACACTCCGGCAGCCCGCATTCTTTTCCGGTGATAATCTTGCCACCTTCGACTGCGTGATCGCCAATCCGCCTTTTTCTCTCGAAAAGTGGGGCGAGGAGGTTTGGACTAGTGACCCCTATGGACGTAATTTCGCCGGCATGCCACCGGCCAAAAGCGGCGATTACGCGTGGGTGCAACACATGATCAAGTCGATGGCGCCAGCCAAAGGCCGAATGGCTGTCGTATTGCCTCATGGTGCTCTGTTTCGCATGGGCACGGAAGGTAAGATTCGACACAAGATCCTGAGGATGGATGTGCTCGAAGCCGTCATCGGCCTCGGTCCGAATCTCTTTTACGGCACCGGTCTCGCCGCCTGCATCCTCGTCTTTCGCCAGGGCAAGAGAAAAGACCGCCGCAACAAGGTGCTAATCCTCGATGCCTCCCGCGAGTTCAAACCGGGCCGGGCGCAAAACGAACTCCTCCCTGAACACGTCGAGCGTATTTACGGCTGGTATCGCGGCCACAAGGATGTTGAAGGCGTCGCCCGCGTGGTCACACTGGATGAAATCGCAGCTAACGACCACAACCTCAACATCCCGCGTTATGTCGAGCCCAAAACCGAACAGGAAATGCTCACAGTCGAGGAGGCATTTGCGCAACTTCGGAGCAGCAGTGAGGCGGCATTCTCGGCTGAGGAGAAGCTAGTTAGCATCCTCCGGCGGGAGGGATTCTTGGCAACAAAATGATGGAGAGGTTTAGCCATGATTACCGATCGTCTCATAGACCAATGTTATTCGGACCTGCGCGCCACTTGCGGCGGCGTTCGTGAAGATTACTTCGGTCTTCTCTACCTGGAGCAGGAACACAAGGTGCCTCGCGAGAAGTCTGTAAACCAGGTCGCATTCGGCGGCAACGATTACGGTATTGACGGGTTTCACTTCGATGAGCAGCGCCGCAACCTGTATCTCTTTCAGTTCAAATACTCAAAGTCGCATAGCGAGTTCAAAGGGTCCCTTAAACGACTCATCGATGGTGGACTGGAGCGCATATTTGTTGCACCGAACAAGGATGACCACAAGAATCAAGTCTTACTTCAGCTTAGAAGTTGCCTCGTTGAGAATCGGAACCTGATTGATCAAATCTGTTTCCGCTGTGTATTCACTGGGCAGCCGGAGGATGCGGAACGCAGCCCTGTATTGGACAAACTTCGCGAAGATCTGGAAGACAAGAACTACCTCGTAGAACAATTCTTCGGAGGCCGGAAGGTTCCGTTTCTCGTAGAATTTCGGTCTTCCAGCGGTCTGGTCGGCCGGGTCCGTGAAGCTCGCACGGCGCAGATTTTCGATGTCCCGCTGACAGACTTTGTGACCGTTGATGGGCCCGCCGGGCAGAAGATGCACCTGGGCTTCATCCGTCTCGCAGACCTTGACCGCATGCACGCGGCCTTGGACACTCATTTCTTTGACAGCAACATTCGGTATGGGCTGGGAGAAGGCGAAGCTGTCAATCGGGCTATTTCCGCCGCCTTGAAGAAGATCGTGCTCGATAAGACCGAGCAACCTTCTGTTTTTGCCTTCGACCACAATGGCATCACCCTGTACGCGGAGTGCGTTGAGCGCCTTAATGGATCCTGTCGCCTGACAGCGCCTCGATTGCTCAACGGCGCCCAGACTGTTACCACCGTTGACGAATTCAGAAAAAAGAACAAAGACAACCCGAAATTAGAGGACGGCCGGGGGGCGTTTGAGTCGATCCGTGTCCTCTGCAAGGTCATCACCAAAGCCGACCAGAAGTTCGTGACACGCGTCACTGTGAATAACAATCGCCAGAACCCCGTAGAGCCCTGGAACCTGCACGCGAACGACCTCATCCAGCTGGAACTTCAGGAGAAGTTCCGCTCAGATGTTGGAATCTACTATGAGCGACAGGAGAACGCTTTTGACCAGTTGAGCGTTGAGGATCTGGAGGATTACGGCATTCAGGAGGATAACAAAGCCATCCAAATGCTGAAGCTCACTCAGACCTTTCTGCTGACGGATGGCCTCATTAGTTGACTTTCCGAGATGCGGCGCGTATTTGAAAACGATCAAGTGTACGACCAGATCTTCCGCTACGGAAGACTGAAGGCCGACTCACGGCATATAGTCCTCTGTTACAAGGTCCAATTCCGGTTGCGAAAGTTGGCCAATGAGATCGAGCAAATGGGCCAAAACAAGTATTGGTTCATTTCTCGTTCCCGTTATCTGCTATGGGCATTGTTATGTCAAGGCTTACTCAACCATGATGATCTGGAGAAGCTTGCCCAACGCCACGGCGATAGCATGAGCATCCCCGCAGACTATACCGATACTCTGAGTTGGTTGGCCACTGCGAGAGTGCGACTTCTTCTCGCAGAGCTCTTGCAGGACAAAGATTACGTAGAGAAAGTCAAAGATGGGAATCTAAGTTTCCTGCGCACCGACCGAGCATTCGAAAAGACCATGGAAACCGCGTACAAAAAGTGGCGCTGGGTTCACAAGAAGCTGTAATGCCCCGCATTTCGCAGCAACAACTCGAATCCTACCTTTGGGGTGCGGCGACACTCTTGCGGGGAACCATTGATGCCGGCGACTACAAGCAGTTTATCTTCCCACTGCTGTTCTACAAACGACTTTGCGACGTCTTTGATGAGGAAACGCAGAACGCCCTCAAAGAATCTGGCGGCGACAAAGAATTTGCTGCATATCCAGAGAACCACCGGTTTCAAGTTCCGGCTGACGCCCACTGGGGCGATATCCGGGGAGTAGCAAAGAACGTCGGCCAAGCCCTCCAGTCCGGGATGCGGGCCATCGAAACCGCTAACCCGGACAAGCTCTACGCTATCTTCGGGGACGCACAGTGGACCAACAAGGATCGCCTTTCCGATGCCATGCTGCGCGACCTGGTCGAGCACTTCAGTTCGCTTGATCTGACAATTGCCAACCTCCCAGAAGACGAGTTGGGTCAGGGCTATGAGTATTTGATCAAGAAGTTCGCCGACGATTCCGGGCACACCGCCGCTGAGTTTTATACCAACCGGACTGTTGTTCATCTTATGACCGAGATGCTCCAGCCCCAGCCGGGCGAGTCCATCTACGACCCCACCTGTGGCTCTGGCGGTATGCTCCTCTCCTGCATCACCCACCTCCACCGCCAAGGCCAAGAGTGGCGCAACGTCCGCCTCTACGGCCAGGAGCGGAATCTGATGACCTCCTCCATCGCCCGGATGAACTGCTTCCTCCATGGGATCGAAGACTTTCAGATCGTGCGGGGCGACACGCTCTCCGAGCCGAAGTTCGTCCAGGGTGACCGGCTTATGCGTTTCGATGTTGTTCTGGCCAATCCGCCCTATTCCATCAAGCAGTGGGACCGGGATGCCTTTGCCTCTGACCCTTGGGGGCGCAATCTCTACGGCACGCCGCCGCAAGGCCGCGCCGATTACGCCTTCTTGCAGCATATAATCTGCAGCCTCGCGCCCAGAGCCGGCCGCTGCGCAATCCTTTTCCCGCACGGAGTCCTCTTCCGCCAAGAAGAGGCGGGGATGCGGCGTAAGCTCATTGAAGCCGACGTAATCGAGTGCGTGCTGGGCCTCGGGCCGAACCTGTTTTACAACTCGCCCATGGAAGCCTGTGTTGTCATCTGCCGCACGGCAAAATCGAAACCACGAAAAGGCCGCATCCTATTCATCAACGCCGTCAACGAGGTCACCCGGGAACGAGCTCAAAGCTTCCTTACCGACGAACACATCCACCACATCGTCGCTGCTTATCAGAAATTCAAGGACGGGCTTGGCTTTGCCTGCGTGGCGACTGTTGATGAAATTCGTAAACAGAACTGGAGCCTCAACATCCCGCTGTATGTTGCCGCGAATGAGTCCTTCGCAAATGGCAAGGAGGCATCAAAAGAGGGCTCCGTCCAGGTGTCGCTTTCGGCGTGGCTCGGCTCCGCTTCAGAAGTCCGCGACGTATTGATGAGAGTGCTGGGTACCAAACTCACGCCCAGCGAACTCCCAGCCGCCGCTACAATTGCCGAAGGACTGCCCACATGGCTAAAGCGCAGCGAGTGGAAGCGTCTGTCGTTCGGCGCGTTTGCCGACAGCGTCAATGAGCGTGTCGAGCCGGCGGATGCAGCAGATGATATCTATGTGGGGCTGGATGATCTCGACTCCGGCAGCTTACATATTAGGCGCTGGGGCAAGGGCAGCGATGTGATCGGTACCAAGCTGCGCTTCCGCAAGGGCGACATCATCTTTGGACGTCGCCGCGCATATCAGCGCAAGTTGGCGGTGGCGCGTGTGGATGGGATTTGCTCTGCGCACGCGATGGTCGTGCGGGCAAAGCCGGACGAGGTGCTACCGGAGTTTCTGCCGTTCCTCATGATGAGCGACAAGTTCATGAACCGCGCCCTGGAGATTTCGGTCGGTTCGCTCTCGCCCACAATTAATTGGACGACGCTGAAGCTGGAGAGGTTCGACCTCCCGCCGCTCGACCAGCAGCGGCGGATCGCGGAAATCCTCTGGGCAATCGATGAGGCTGACCAGCAATACCAGAAAACCAGTGGAGTATTGCGGCGAGGTCGAGCAGCGAGCATCGAAGCCCATTTCGCCGAAGCCCAACACCGAGTTGACACGATGAAACTCAGCGAACTCGCTGACATCAGCTACGGCGTTACGCTCAACGGGCATCGCTCAAGCCTGCCTATGGAGTTGCCCTATCTGCGGGTCGCTAATGTGGGCCGCGAGCAATTCGACCTCAGCGAAGTGAAGACCATTCGGTGCACGGAAGACGAGGCCGAGAAGTTCGCATTGCGACCGGGCGACGTTCTCGTTGTCGAAGGTCACGCCAGCGTCAATGAAATCGGCCGGACCGCCGTCTGGCATTCTGCCCAAACTGGGATTCTTCATCAGAACCACCTCATTCGCGCTCGTTGCTCACTCAAGGTGCTGCCCGACTATCTGAGCCTCTATGCGAACAGTTCGCGAGGCCGTGCCTACTTTCGCAGTCGGGCTAAGAGTTCGAGCGGCTTGTATACCATCAACTCAACTGTGGTGAAGGAGTTTGCAGTGCCCACCACGGATGCCGAGCAGCAGACAGAAATCGTGCGGCGCGTTGGCCTATTCGACTCCTTGCTGGCCAGTGCCGCGTACAGCAAGGCACGGCTTAACCAAGTGCTGATTGATTTCCTCAACGCGGTTTTCCTATGAACTTCACCGAATCCAGCACGGTCGAGCAGATGATTCTTGATGCCGTCGCCAACCAGGGCGGCGCGGAGGGGGGCTGGACTTACGAGCATGGTCCCCAATTGCCCCGCCAGAGTAGCGATGTCATCGTGGAGCGGTGGCTGCGGGAGGCCCTAATCCGGCTCAATCCCGAGATCAAGGCCCAGCCCGACCGCGCCGACGAGGTCATTTACAACCTGCGTGCCTGCATCCTCTCCGTGCAGGCCGATGGACTGGTGCGGGCAAACGAAAATTTCATGGCCTGGGTGCGCGGCGAGAAGACCATGCCGTTCGGCCCTCAAGGCGAGCACGTCCCTATCCGGCTGGTGGACGCCGTACAACCCGGCAACAACCGACTCACTGTCGCCAACCAGTGGACTTACCAAGCCGGGGCGGTGGAAAAACGGTTCGACGTGGTCTTTCTGGTCAACGGGCTGCCCCTGGTGATCGGCGAGGCCAAGACGCCTACGCGCAGCTGCGGTGACCTGGTTCGACGGCGCATTCCAGATCAACGAGATTTACGAGAAGCAAGTGCCGGCCATGTTCGTGCCGAACGTCTTCTCTTTCGCCACCGAGGGCCGCCTGTTCCGCTATGGCTCCATCCGCATGCCCATCGAAATGTGGGGCCCGTGGCGCGACGCGGAGAACCAGGAGGAAGGCCAGCTTCACCATGTCAAGGCTACGGTGAAGAGCATGCTCCGGCCCGAGGTGGTGCTCGACATCCTCCAAAACTTCACGCTGTTTGCCACCGACAAGAAGCATCGGCGCATCAAGATCATCTGCCGTTACCAGCAGTACTTCACCACGAACCAGATCGTGGAGCGCGTGGTGAAGGGCTATCCGAAGAAGGGGCTTATTTGGCATTTCCAGGGCAGCGGCAAGTCGCTGCTCATGGTCTTTGCCGCGCAGAAGCTGCGGCTGCATCCCAAGCTCGGCAACCCCACGGTCATCATCGTGGTGGACCGCATCGACCTCGACACGCAGATCACCGCCACGTTCAATGCCGCCGACGTGCCGAACATGGTCGGCGTGGCCACGCGGCAGGAGTTGCAGACCTTACTTGCGCAGGACGTGCGCAAGGTCCTCATCACCACCATCCACAAGTTCGGCGAGGCGGGCGGCAAGCTGAACGAACGCTCGAACATCATCGTGATGGTGGACGAAGCGCACCGCACCCAGGAAGGCGACCTCGGCCGCAAGATGCGCGAGGCGCTGCCGAATGCCTTTCTGTTCGGCCTCACCGGCACGCCCATCAATCGCGCCGACCGCAACACCTTCTGGGCCTTCGGCGCGGACGAGGACGAGAAAGGCTACATGAGCCGCTACTCGTTCCAGGAATCCATCCGCGACAAGGCCACGCTGCCGCTGCATTTCGAGGCGCCGGAGGTGAAGCTGAAAATTGACAAGGCCGCCATTGATGAAGCCTACAATGCAGATCACCGGCGATCTGAGCGAACAGGACCGCGACGATCTCGCCAAGCGCGCCGCCAAGATGGCCGTGCTGGTAAAGAACCCGGAGCGCGTCCGCGCCGTCGTGAACCATATCGTCAAGCACTTCCAGACGAAGGTGGAGCCGAACGGATTCAAGGCGCAGGTGGTGACATTCGACCGCGAGTGCTGCGTGCTTTACAAGGCAGTGATGGATGAGCTGATCGGACCCGAGGCCAGCGCCATTGTGATGATCAGCCAGCCTGGCGACCCGCCGGAATGGAAGAAGCACGCCCGCGACAAGGACGCGGAGGAGAAGCTGCTCGACCGGTTCCGCGACCCATCTGACCCGCTACAGTTCGTCATCGTCACGAGCAAGCTACTGACCGGCTTCGACGCGCCGATCTTGCAGGCGATGTATCTCGACAAGCCGATGAAGGACCACAATCTTCTGCAGGCCATCTGCCGCACCAACCGGACATTCGGCCAGGAGAAGACCCACGGCCTGATCGTGGACTACATCGGCATCTTTGACGACGTCGCACGCGCGCTCGACTTCGACGAGAAAGCGGTGCAGCAGGTGGTTTCCAATATCGAAGAATTGCGCAAGAGCATTGCCGGTACAGGTGCAGAAGTGCCTTGCTTTTTTCCCTGGCGTGGACCGTAGTGTGGGCGGCTATGAGGGCCTGATGGCGGCGCAGCAATGCCTGCCGAACAACGAAATGCGGGACAAGTTTGCGGCCGAATTACATCGTGCTCGGTACAATTTGGGAGGCGTTGTCGCCCGACCCGTGCCTCACCCCTTACGAAAAGGATTATCGCTGGCTCACGCAGGTCTACGAATCGGTGAAGCCGCCCGAGCGGCAACGGCAGGCTGCTCTGGCACGCCCTGGGCGCGAAAACTGTTGAACTGATCAACGCGAATGTGCATGTCGAATCGGTTCGCGACGATCGTCGAGACACTGGTGCTCGACGCCCAAGTGCTCGAAGAGATACTCAAGGAAGCGGACCACGAGAAGAAAGGAAAAGAGATCGAGATCAAGCTCATCGCTCGCCTGCGCAAGCACCTCGGCAACCCGAAATTCACCGCGCTCGGCGAGCGGCTGGAGAAGATCAAGGAACGCCATGAGGAAGGGTTCCTCACGAGCCTCCAGTTCCTGAAGGAAATCCTCGAACTGGCGAAGGAAGTGGTCGAAGCTGAAAAGGAAATCGAGCCCGTCGAGGAGCGGGACAAAGCCAAGGAGGCGCTTACCGAGCTTTTCAAAGAAGCGAAGAACAAGAACACCCACATCATCGTCGAACGCATCGTCGCAGACATCGACGAAATCGTGAAGAAGGTTCGCTTCCCGGATTGGCAACACACAAGTCAAGGCGAACGGCTAGTCCAGAAAGAATTGCGTCGCACTCTGCTCAAATACAAGCTCCACACGGATCAGGAACTCTTCGACAAAGCTTACGGGTACATCAGGCAGTATTATTGAATCCTGGGGAAGGCATAGCAGAGTGCACAGCTAATGCGCGCCATCGCCGTAGCACAATTTCAAGCCTCTGCTCAGACCGAGGCTTCATGTAGGTATTGAGCGGGCCGAAGCAAAGACGTAAACTTCGACAAACCGACTTTGGGATCCAAAGGACTGCCACATGAATCCAGGCTCGTCGCCCATACATGTCTGGCAAGACAATGAGACCAATGTAGATCTTCTTGGCTTTCATGTGCACGCGGATTTGATTCGGTCAGTAGTGACCGATCCGAAAGTGCTTCCGGTGACGGTCGGAGTGTTTGGAGACTGGGGTGGGGGAAAGTCGAGCATCATGAGGATGCTCGAAAAAGAGCTGGCGAGCGAGACTGAATACCCCGATGTAGTCTGTTTGTACTTCAATGGGTGGATGTTTGAAGGATACGAGGATGCCAAGACGGCCCTTCTTAGTTCGATTTTGATCCAGTTAGGAGAACACCGGAGATTCGGGCCCAAGGTCAAGGATCTCGTGGTTAATCTCCTTAAGCGTATCAAATGGATGGAGGTTGCGAAGCTGGCCGTCACACGTGTCGGCATTCCAGTTGCTGTTGCTGCTGCCACTGGAGGCGCTGCTGTGATTCCGGTTGCAGCTGGACTAGCGACAACCTCTGCAGTGGGTAGCAGTTTAGGATCAGCGGACGGCGGAGACACTGGTTCAGCACAAGATATCAACTGGTCAGGTCTCGTTGACGCTGATCCTAAAACACCAGAACTCATGGGAGTTCGCAAGTTTCGCAATGAGTTCTCTAAGCTGCTAGAAAAGACGGAGATCTCGAGTCTTGTTGTTCTTATTGACGACCTCGACCGCTGTTTGCCCGAGCGACTGATCGAGACGCTAGAAGCAATCAAGTTATTTGTTTCAGTGCCAAAAACAGCCTTCGTTATCGGTGCCGACCCGCGCATTGTCCGCCATGCAATATCAACTCGGTACGTTAGGCGGCAACTCCAACACCCTTCACCAGAAGAGGCTTCAGAGGCAAGTCGGGAACAAGAGGGGCTGATTCAGGATTACCTTGAGAAACTCATCCAACTTCCGTATCAGTTACCGCGTCTTTCACCGCCTGAGATTGAAACTTACATCAATCTGCTGGCATGCGAAAAGTTTCTGGATGAACAGAAGAGTGCCACGATCTTGAGCGCTTGGAGGGAGGCGCGCGCTCAGAACGTCTACGCAGCGTTCACCGCTGAGGCAGTGCAGGAGGCACTTAAGGACACTGAACTACCCCCAGTACTAAAAGACCAGTTGGACTGGAGCAAAGCGGTGGCTTCTGTGATTACAGATGGGCTGAAGGGAAATCCACGACAGGTCAAGCGGATGCTGAATGCTATGTCGCTTCGCAGACAATTGGCCACCATTGCTCAGATTTCTATCAAAGAGGAAGTGTTGGCCAAGCTGATGGTGCTGGAGTACTCAAATCTGCCACTCTTTCATGAACTGAATCAATGGCAAGCAGCTGAAAAAGGTATGCCCGCAAAGCTTAAGGCGTTAGAAGACCAAGCTTTGAAAGGTGATGATGGTCAAAAGATGTCTCCTGAAGAAATGCCCAAATGGGTGACGCCCTCTATGCTTTCCTGGCTCCGCATGAGACCTCCTCTGTCCGGCGAAGACCTTCGGGACTACTTCTGGTTAGCGAGAGACCGTACTGGTTCAACTCTTACAGGGATTACCATGATTTCCCCGAATGTCCAGCTTGCGGTTCGTAGAACTCCTCTCTGACAATGCGGGCGAGAATGAGCTGGGCGCGAAGGCGACTCTCTCGCTGTCGGAGCAGGAGAGGGTGTCGCTGTTGGACCTGCTAAAGGAGGAATCGGTACGCCACCCGAGCCGATCAACGGCAACCTCGGCTCTCCACAGACTTGCGATAAAAAAGCTACCTGGTGCTGGTCTCAAGCTCATCGAGGTAGCACGCAGCGTTCCCGCAGCGTCGCTTCTTCCATCCGTGCCGCAGAATATTGCGGAACTTGCACAGTATGATGTGGGTCTCCGCAGCCCTGCGATCGACGTTCTGAAAGAACTTATAAATCAGGAAAAAACGATGGCTGGAAAGGCTGCGAGTAAAGCGATAGCGGCTCTGCAGAAAAAAGGCATAAACATGGGCACCTCAAGTGGATACGAAATGCCAGCAGGAGGAAACTGGACGCCCTTGAAGAATGATGCCACGGATTTCGTAATGGGAACGGCCGGGCCAGAAATAACTGTAGACGATCTTGTCACAAAGTTCATTCGTGTGCATGGTGGCTTCAAGGGATTGAGTCGAGGAAGTGGAGGCAGTGCGCCCTCCCTGAGTGCCGTTTCTGGCCCCGGGGTTTCGAGCGGACAGGGAGGACGCGCAAGGCGCAGTGGAACTGGCGGTAGGAGTCGATCTGCTGCAATTGGTACTGCACAGAACCTCGGAGGGTTCCTCTCGAGAGTCAGCCAGGTTGGGCTAGAAGAGGCCTTGCGCGAAAGGGGCCTTAGCAAGATAGTTGGAAAGCCAGCGGCAGAAATTGCAGATGCTCTGCTGGATGAATTTGCGGGACCCGCCAGCACCCTGGACAATGCCCTTGCTAGGGAGTCTTTAGCCGACATTAGAGACGAGATCTTAAAGGACGCCAAAACCTTCGAGGATGTGGAAGAGCGCCTAAATGCCGCAATTGATCAAATCGGGGTCTTTGGCATTCTTGCGAACTTTTTCGGGCACTATATCTTCAAAATGTTTTGCCGGAATTTTTACGAAGAGTGGCTGAAGAAAGTAGGCGACACGAAGGCAACGAACGGTCTGCGGCAAATCAAGGACTACATCATGTCGTCACTTCGGACAAAGCTAGTATTACTCTGTTAAGTGAATGTTGACATTGAACCCCTTCCAGAGTATAAGTTCAGAGCATGAAATGGAATGCCCGCCTCTGGAGGAACAGTGTTCCGCAATTCACCAAGTTTATGGCTCCTGTAATCGCGAGTTTGGGTCGGAGCGAACGGCGCCGTGCTGCCACGCATTATGTGGAGGGCTTGCTGATGCCTGGACAGCGCAAGTCGATCGAGCCGATGGCCGCGCGTTTGGGAATAGACGCACAGAGTCTGCAGCAGTTGGTGAGCAGCAGTCCGTGGAGTGATGAGGCCCTGTGGCGAGGCTTGCGCCAGGAAGTGATTCCCCACCTGGAACCTTTGGAGGCTTGGGTGGTAGACGAAAGCGGATGGCTGAAACAAGGTCAGCACTCGGTGGGCGTCAGTCACCAATATTGCGGCGCCGTGGGCAAGCAGGCCAACTGCCAAGTCAGCGTGGAAGTAGTCGTAAGCGATGGCGGGGTGGCCGCTCCTATCGCGGGCCGCCTCTATCTGCCGCAGAACTGGGCGGAAGATGCGAAGCGACGCGCGGAGGTGGGAGTGCCCGCCCAGGTGCAATTCCAGACCAAGCCGGAGTTGGCGTTGGACTTGATCCGGCAAGCTCAGGCCGACGGCGTTCCGCCCGCGCCCATCCTGGGCGACTCCGTGTACGGGGATAGTCCAGACTTCCGGGAGGGAGTACGCCAGTTGGGGATGGAGTTTATGCTGCAGGTGGCGCCCACGCACAAAGCCTGGACCCAAGCCGTGCCCACCCAACGGAAGCGGACCCGGCATTATGCGGCGGAGGCCGTTCCTCCCGCTCAGACCCTGGCCGAGATCGTGCTCGGCTTTCCTCCCCAGCAGTGGAAAAACTGCTCTTGGAAGGCGGCGGACGGTCAGACGCGTCGGACCCGGCTGGCGTGGTGTGAAGTTCACCTGCAGCATCGCTTGCGCCAAGGTGAGGGAGAACTGGAAAAAGTTTGGCTGGTGGTCGACTGGCCGAGTGGCGACAAGGAACCTTACCATTATTACCTGGCGCACTTCCATCGCCCGCCCGGTCGCGCTCGCTGCTTGAAGCTGAGTCGTTCCCGCTGGCACGTTGAACAATACTTTCAGCGCTCCAAGGATGACTTGGGTCTGGACCACTATGAAGGTCGATCTTGGCGCGGTTTTCATCATCACTTGGCGCTCTCGGCTCTCGCCTATCTGTTCATCCTCACCCAGTACCTGCGCACCAAAAAAAACTTCTGGTGCGACGTGGGAATGGATCCTGCGAGCGATCCAGCCCTGGCTGGTGAGGGCGAGCGGCTATTGCACCTTCTGCGGAACGAAATTTGATCGAGTGACATTCGATTCTACATAACAGAGTAATACTAGCTAGTCGACCAATTGCCGCTGTGGACTGGAAAAAGAGCGAGGGGATTCGCCTCACCGAAGAGGTTCTGAGGGAGACCATCGAAGTATTTGGGGTGACCGCATGAATATCTCTGTGCGGATCAATGCCGACGCCCGACAGGAAGATGGACTCGCGCAAATCACGCTTGCGGGCCCGCGAGTAGACGGTATTGAGTTGGATTTGCCATTTAGAGATCTCCATCGGTCGCTCGGCACGCCGAACCCAACGGCTCTTGATCTTCTATTGGTTGCGGGGGTGTGCTATGTGATCGATAAGACCATGTCCAGGAAGCGAGCTTCGGACGCTTGGACGCGTGAATTGAGTGTCACGTTCCCAGTTTCTGACCCGAAGCGATGGGCGAACGTATCGTCTCGTTTGGATAGGGCGTTGACTTTCTTGTCTGGCGATGTGTGGCGGACGTCATTTGAGCCCAGAAACTGCGAATTATTCGTAGCCCCTAAGCAACGCCGTCCACGGGCGAGGGACCCTCGCGAACCAAAGACATTTGAGGCCGTCAGCTTGTTCTCCGGTGGACTCGACTCCCTTATTGGAACTATCGATTTCCTTGAACAATATCCGAACCAGCGCGTCATGCTGATTGGACACTACGATTCCCCCGGTCCCAGAAGTCAGCAGAGCGGTGTGTACGAGCACCTCAAGCCAATGTTTCCTGAGCGAACAAAGTTGGTGCAGGTGCGCGTCTCGCAAAAGCCACCCAAGAATGTTGAGTCGTCGCTCCGCTCCAGGTCAATTATATTCCTCGCGCTCGGAATCTATGCTGCTTGTGAACTCGGCCCCGATGTGCCTCTTCTCGCCCCAGAGAACGGGATTATCGCGCTAAACCTTCCGCTGACTCCCTCCCGGATTGGCTCATGTAGTACCAGAACCATGCATCCCTTCTATTTGAATACGCTCCGCTCGGTGATCAGCGATCTCGGATTGAGGAACGAAATCGCAAATCCGTTGGAGTTGAAGACCAAAGGAGAGTGTGTTACGCGTTGCCGCAATTTGAGTCTTCTGAGTACCCTCGTTCCAAAGACTGTTTCGTGTTCCCACGGTACCCGACGCCAACACTGGAAGAGACGGAATGTGGCAAACTGTGGCTATTGCATCCCGTGTTTGTTTCGACGGGCATCACTCCACGCAGCAAACCTTGATTCTGGTCTGGAATACGGCATCGATGTTTGTTCGGACGACCTGACGATAAATTCGGAGTTGGACAGTGCGGACGACCTCAGAGCTCTTGCTGCCGGCCTTCGGAAGTTCACTGGCGACAGTCTCATCCGAAAGGCTATAACCAGCGTTGCGCGAATCGATCAATTGGAAGATCACATTTCGTTGGTGAACAGAGGACTTGCTGAAGTCCGTGTGTGGGTACAGGACAAGGGTTCCCCTTCCTTGCGTGAAGCGTCTCGCATCCCAGAAAACAGCCATGATTGACGCGCACTGCCATATCGACCTTTATCCCCATCCCTCACGAATCGCCCAAGATGCGGAGAACGCCGGTGTATTTACGGTTTTCGTGACGAATCTCCCCTCTGCATTTGACGCCGCACATCCGCATATCCAGCGGTTCAGAAGAGTGAGACTCGCCCTAGGACTTCACCCACTCAGTGCCAACATGCACACAGAAGGGGAATTGAGTCGGTTCAAAGCATTAGTGGGGCAGACTTCATTTGTTGGAGAAGTCGGACTGGATTTCTCGCGACCAGCGATCTCTATGCGGGACCGGCAGTTGGCCTCATTTAGATTTGTCTTGGGATGCCTGGAGAGCAAACCGAAGTTCGTGACTATCCACTCGAGGAGAGCTGAGGCCGCTGTCTTGGAGATTCTTCAAGAAGAATACCCTCACCCGGTAGTCTTCCACTGGTACACGGGAACTCAGAGAACTTTGAGGCTCGCAATTGAACGAGGACACTTCTTCTCCATCAATCCATCGATGCTAAGGAGCGATAAGGGCAAAGCGAGTATCGGGCAGATACCGCGAGAGAGGACATTAACGGAGTCCGATGGTCCATTCGTCAAGGTCGGCGCGAGAACGGTGGTTCCGGCCGATGTACAGTTGGTGGAAAACGCTCTCGCTGATCTTTGGGGTATCGACCCTGTTGCCGTCAGAACCACGGTTGCGGAAAATTTCCAACGATTGTTGAGACCACTGAAGAAGCCGAATAAGTAATGAACGGATATGGCTGTACCAGTGCTGCGCAGCCTGGAATACACCAATGCTCATCCCCCGGCCGCGTCCACTTGCTACCACACCTTCAGGCCTACGGGGTCATGGGCACCATCGGCACGACGCTTGCAGGTGAGCTGACAACCTCTTTGCCTGTATCCGCGGGGCGCTATTACTAAGGCATGGGCTTGCCAGACACCCTAGACCATTATGCTGTTGAGTCCTCCAAGAAACAAGGTGTGGCTGCCCAGAGATCGCAAGATTTGGAATACGTCCTCTGGGAGAGCATCCGACTTGATTTTATCCTGAAGCTGTCGGATATCACCCCCGTCGCACAAAACCAATCCCAATTCACTCGCTGCTTGGCGATCCTGAGCGGTGGCATCATTCCTAACGAAGACGACAGGAAGAATGGTTCCAACTTCGAGGCCAAGGTGTTCCTTCAGGCCCTTGGTTCGCTTGGCGAACTCCGAGAACTTCTTTGCGGGATACTCGACAGTGCATTCCCCGTGAATGATCCGCTCTGCTCCCAGAGGCGTGCGCACATAAGCTACGAAATCCGCCATAGCCTCCTTCGCGCCCTTACCAAACCACAGAACAGTATATCCAGCTAAGCCCAATAGCCGTGCGACCCCCAATTCGAAAGGGTTCACGTTCTTCAAGCTGTTTTCACTAAAAAGGAAATCTGTCAGCCTGGTTTGGTTGGGGTCAAAGAACTCGCAGATGCGGAGGAGAATATTCTCCCAATCAGTGCGAAGTGATAATTTATCGACATCCACTTCTACAGTGAGAAGCCTTGCCTCCACCCCCATTGCGCCCGATGGAATCGGAACAGCGACCTCAAATTGGCCAGGTTTCTCAGGATTACCTTTCGGGACAAACTCCTTTTTTGTCTGATGCTCAGGCAGCCATTCAATCACAAGCTCCGGAGTTGCCACATACTCCATGCTGAGCTTCAGGCTTTTCTCTTTGCGGTCTATATCGGCAGCGAGAAACCGCGCTGGTAGCTCGGCGCAAAGCTCGAAAAACGGACTCGAACCGAATTGCTCAAACTTCAAGTTCAGCTTTGCACACAGCGCGGCAAATCCGTTGTATGGCGGGTTGTGCCGACGGAGTTGCGTGTCGATATCGCCCCAGAAGTTTCGCGGGAAGAAGGAAACCGGGGACTGCCCTGTACCGTACGCCCTCAACGTACTTGGCCACTTATTCACGGGGCTTGTTCCGATTGAGCTTCCACATACGTAAGGCGGCTGCCAGGAATACGGTCGTGAGTCGCTCGGCACGAGCCGTATGGGAGCCTCAGGCATTCCTGTAATGACCATCGACTCCCGGAGATTACCGATCAAAACCTGGATGACCTTCGCTTCAAGGCGTCCTGCATAAACCCGGAAATCCTTGAGCTGAACAATGAGTTTCAAAATCGAATCCGGTTCCGAAGGTTCCGTGCTGAGTCTGGCCTTGCCAGCGAATTGCACCCACTCCGACTCGACACGGACTGCCATGCATGCAACCTCAAGTGACCTCCAGTAAGATAGGTAAGGTTCAATTCGCGCGAGGAAATCGCTGAGGTAGTCAGGCTCGCCAGCCATGGGCTCATTTCCTTCAATTCACCACCGCTGCCTCACGCCGGCATCGGTGATTCGATATCTCGTACTTTGTCATAAAGTAGCCTGCAAGGGCAAACCATGTCCGAGATTGACCGAATGTTCTATTGGCCGCATATCTCTTCTCTACTCCTGAGCATTAGCTGATCTTCGACCCCACTGTCCCGCAAGGCATCATTCTTGACCTCCCTCATCGGCTGTTCTACCTTAATTTTCCTGGTCACACTCCTTTTCTAGCGCCCCTTTTTTTCGCGGGCACGGCGAGATGGGGACTACCCCGCGCGCTGCCTGCACGGCGGGCTTCTGCTTTGTCCGGCACTCCTTGCCATTCCCAGCATCCAGAGCCCCTACCGTTTCGTCCCGGAACAGAGTTTCGTAACGAATGCCTTCGCCCTGGCGCATGTTGTAGATGGCAATGCCTAGGTTGACGGCCTCGTTGACCAGAACGAACTGCCCGCCCGAAAGCTCATCCACAAGGCACGTACGGTCCAGATTCTTGTTGCGGACATCCACATCAAAATCGTTTACCATCCCCCGGCCATCTGCCCTGGGCCGCTGCGTCCTGAATCGAATTTCGAACTTGTTGTCAAAAGCACCCCTCATTGGGCCTGCCGGCTTGGCACCCAAAATCATCTGATTCTGGGCTGAAGTAATCCGCGCAAATCGGTATCGGTAGATCAAGCACATGCGGCGGGCCCCGGACCAGGTTTTTTGGGCAAGCGCTTCAAAGCAGGCAATGTCGCCCCGTCGGCGCCCGAGTGCATCAAACCACATGGTTTAGTACACCCGAATCCGAACCCAGTCTTCGCCAGGCTGGGAGCCATTCAAAAGGCATTCTCGAACCTTTTTGGTACGGCGCGGCAGCCGCACGTGAGATACAGTGGTGGCCACAGACGCTGCTCTTTATGTGCTCTGGGGCACCGGATCGAGTGAGCGTTCGCTGCTTTGATGCCAGTGGGCGATTCTTCAGCATTTCGAACACTCAGACGGATGGCATCATCCAGTGAGAGCAGTTTCGCCGCTTGGAGACACCTGCCCACCATGCACTTCTAGTATCCGATCTGCCAGCTCCCAAACAAGCGGCGTGTGGCAGATGAAGATGACTTGGTGAAATCCCCCCAGGTCCATTGCCCGGCGAAGCATGCGCACATACTCCTTGCCATTGACAGCATCCAGAGCTCCCACCGTTTCGTCTCGGAACAGGGTTTCGTAACGAATGCCTTCGCCCTGCCGCATGTTGTAGATGGCGATACCGAGGTTTACGGCTTCGTTGACCAGCACGAACTGCCCGCCCGAAAGCTCATACACGAGGCACGTACGGTCCAGATTCTTGTTGCGGACTTCGACATCAAAATCGTCGACCACCCCCTTTCCGTCAGCCTTGGGGCGCTGCGTTCTGAATCGGATTTCGAACTTATTGTCGAAGCACCCCTCAAGTAAAGAGTTCACCAAGATCGAGACCTGTGGACCGGCAGCCTGGATCTCGCAGAGCTGAATCTCGTCTGGGCCGAAGACCCTGGCGAGATACGTGTAGTCTTCCTGTTCAGTCCTTGCCGCCCCGAGTTCAGCCTCGACCTGGGCCAAGCGAGTCCGCGCGGCCTCCAGTTGGTCCTGACGTTGTTTGATTTGGGCTTGGCGCGCAATAAGGCTGTCACGTTCGCGGCGGCAGGAGATGATCAGCCGATCGGCGTTTTCAATTTCTCGTCGTGAAGCCTGCATCTTGCCGTCGAGATCAGCGAATGCGGAGAGAGCAGATGTTTTCCTTGCCAACTCCGCGGTAACTTCCGCTCGGCCCTGAGCCAGGCGGTCCAAAGCCTTGAGCCGTTCCTCCCGCCGCGCCTCGACGGCCCGCAATTCCTCGTAACCCTGCCGCTCCTGATCGACTTTCCTGCGGTCCCGCTCGCAGCCTTCGAGTGTTCGGGTGAGCTCAAAAGAGGGGGTGACAATCTGAAGGAGCGAACTGCGTTGGACTTCGACTTCCAGTGAGAGTGTTGCGACCTCTCCTTCCAATCCTGGGATCTTCTGGCCTGCTTCGACGGCGCGGCGAATCTTCGGGCAGGAGGCGTAGGATCCCTCGCCCCGGCAGGGCACTACCGCCAGCTCTTCACGCTCCACCCGCAGCCGCTCGATCTCGGCCATGTTGTTCCTCAACTCGCCATCGAGAGCTTGGACGGTGCGCTCGGCTTCACGGTTGGAGGTTTCGAGCCCCTGAATCTCCCGGATTTGCCGATGGAGTTCTTCGATGCGATTAGCCAGTGTCGCGCCTCGTTCCGTCAAATCGGCGAGGTCCTTCTTTCCTGTCAGAAGGTTCTCATCTCTCCCTATCTGGCGTTTGGTCTCTGTGATCTCGGCATCGGTCTTGCGCAGGCGCTGTTTCAAGGTTTCGCTCTCGGCCAAAAGCGGCTTCCGGCTGGCCTCCGCCGCCTGAAGCTCCAACAGTCGTTGTTGTGCCACACGCTTCTCGGCCTCCAGCGTGTCAAGGCGGGATGACACCTCTCGAAGCCGAGCTTCGACTTCCGCGGGTTGTTCAACCCCGGCCTCCACCAGCTCCTTCAGGCTTTTCGCCTGGCCATTCAGGCCAAGGGTGGTCGTGGCCGCTGCCTCGCCCTTCTCTTTAGCCGCGGCCGCAATCAATCTCAGCCGGTCCAGCCCGAGGAGATCTCGAATGAACAGCTCCTTCCTGTCGCTCCGATCCAGCGAGAGAAAGTTCCCCGTGCGCTTTTGGCTGGAAAAGATGCTGCTGAGGATCAAGTCGGGCGTGCCAGCGCATTTGCGGACAAGCTCCTCAAAGGGCTCCTTCTTGCCGTTGGTAAGCGGTTTCCCCTCGCCGTTGAAGAGATAGCTTTCCATCTGGCGAGACTTGGGATCAATCTTGAGAAGCGACCGGTAGCGGGCGCCATTCACGCTGAAAGTGAGGTCGATTTCGGGCTGGGGGTGGGTGGCGAAGTCATAAAGCGACCGTTTCTGGCCGGGCAGTTGGCGAAACAGAGCCGCGAAGACCGACCCGATCAGCGTGGACTTGCCGGCGCCGTTCTCGCCCACGATGGCGATCAGCCCCTCACCCAGACTATCGAAGTCAACGCAGACTTCATTTGGGAATGCCTCGGTGATTCCGCGGAGCCGAAGGTGATTCAGCCGCATGGGGTGTCCTCCTGGGGGGGCCGTGCGTATATATATAAGGATGGGGTGTTCAGCTTTCTTAACTGGAGAGAACTGCTTTCTCCACCTCCGCCAGCTTGGTCAGCAATCGCTCCTGGCGGTCGGCTGGCGGGGTGCCTTTCATGGCCCAGTAGGCACGAAGCTTCTCCTCCGCTGAGTGGGCGGCAGCGATTGGAGCAGGCTCCGCAGGGATATCCGCGTCGTGCTCGATCTTCACCTTCAGTTCAGCGGGATTGGCAGCCAGCAACTTCTCCCGGAGATTCTCCTGCTGGTCGCGGCTGAGAAAGTGGTCAGGTCCGTTGGGGACCGTCACCACGACTTTCACCCGAGAATCTTTCAAGGTGAGTGGATCCAAGTTGTCGGGTAGCCGCAGCTCGCCATCTTCGTAAACGGCGTGAAGCTCAATCATTCGGCGGGTGGGCGACATCCTGAACTCAACGTCCAGATCCGACAGGTCTGGGCGAAGCTCGGGAACATTTAGTGTCACCAGGTGATAACCTTTGTCTTCGACTTCGCTGTAATCACACCGGGCGATTGACCCGGAATACCAGACGCGCGGAGCAAGCTGCTGCCGGAGGTGAACGTGGCTGAGCCCGACATACTGGGTCCTCAAGCTACATAGCGGATCAAGGGGATACTCCGCGCATCGCCCGACCAGTGGTTGGCCACTGCTCACCCTGGCGCCGGCCACACCGAAATGCCCAAAGAACAGCTTGTAGCATCCTGGCCGCTGCTCAAAGCACCGGTTGAACTCATCGAGTTGCCCGGCGAAAGTTTCACCCAGACTGTGCTCGTTACCGGCCATCTCAGATTTCCGGGGATATGGGAAGACCGCGATAGCAGCCTCACCCAGGTCAATGAACTGCGGCTCAGTGCAAAGGTATATCGGGTGCGTTCCCTTAGCGCGACCAAACACATACAAATCGCCCTCCAGCTCCGCCCCATGATTTCCCGCTACTAGGATTACCGGCGCGTGGTTGGCCATTTCGACCAGCATGTCAACCCAGAGGTTCCTTTCCTTAATCGTGGCCTTGTAGGTTGTGAGATCGCCGTTGATCACAAAGAAGTCAACGCTCGCCCGAATGGCATCTGCAACAAACCATCCCAGGCAGTGAGCGGTGTCGGCGAAGTAGCGGTCTTCATCAAGGTGAAAATCACCGGCGTGAGCTAATCGTAATGCCATTTCACGATCTCCCATAGTGGCGGTGGGGCAGGGTTTATCAATCTGCTTCAATTTGATATTGCCTCTAACGTTCCGTTCAAAAACCTGGGATCGGATTACGGCTTCAATGAACTGTTCTCGAATGTCAAATTAATGCGGCCGCTTGGGAGTTCCTCTAAGAACGATTCGGCCATGACGAGGGACCGCTTTGACTCTTAGATACCGGAAGTAGATTCAGAGGTTCGGGTTAGCGTTGACGACACGCGAGTGGTGCCGACGTGTCATTCCGATATGCATAACACTTGTCGGCCATACGCAGTACAATCCCTCTGGCGTGAAGGCCATTGGCCTTTTTCAGTCGAATTGAGCCCGTCCATCTCAAGCAAAGATTAAGGTATGCAGCCATTTTGGAATGCGGGCGAACGTCAGAAGATCTCCGGCCTAGATATTCTCGGTGTAAGGCAACTTGATCAGGCCATAGAGCTTCGGTGGGTTGCTGGCATCACAACAATCTCTTTCCGTGCTAGATACCTGTCTTTGCTCCCTTGGGTGCTCTCAGAGTTCTATCGAGCTGCCCTAAGCAAAGACAAGGGACAGGCAGTGTATGACTGGAAGGGTCTACTCGGAGCGCTGGCAAGGATGGAATTTATCGTTTTAGCCGCTTCAAAACTCGGAAAGCACTGGGGAGAGACCGGCGATACATATGGAGTTCTTGGATCAAACTTGTTCGCCCAAGACTTATCCATTCTGGAGGCGGAAGGGCGTATCCCATTGCCTTCAGATATAGGGGGGGCGACTTATGGAACCTACATCATGCCGTGTAGGGCCTTTTGGACTGTTGAACGCACCAGCTGACACCAAAGGTCCACCGCAGATTACCCCACGAGGACAACAGATTGCCGATATCCGAAGGACATCTCTTTCGCAGAGCGTTCTGACTGAGTTGATTTTGGATGGCGGAACCCTTGCCAAAGACGATCTGATGCTTGGTGGCCAGTACTTTTCAGTTAATGGTTTGGCTAGCTGTCCTCAAGAGGCGGCGCTGCTCAAGGAGGCATTCTTTTTACCCTACCACACCGCACCCGACATCCAGCAGATTGTTGAGCAAAGCTATCGGCGATTTGCGGAGACAGTTTCTTGGGCACTTGGGAACCTTGAACACGGGGTTCATTCTTCGGACGAGCTGATAGCGACGAATTATCGGGCAGGTGTTAAAGCTGAAGGCGAAAGCCTTTCAGAAGTCCAGTTGGGATGGCTAGAGTACGAGCTCCGTCAACGAGTACACTTCGCCCTTGAACTTCTCCTCAGCGCAATCACTGACACATTACTTGATCTCACCGAGGGCACTATTGAAAACGTATTCTCCGAGTGGGCGATCTCAGGTGCACTGCCCAGTTTGGTTACATCAGTTCTGCCCTTCAGTGGCCCCTCATTAGATCTGCCATTGAAGGATGCCATGCGCTTGGTGAATCACGAACAGTTTCTTGATGTGTCGATCGATCGGGCCTCCTGCCGCAATCTGAGCGCATACCCGCGTGCTTTGTACGCACTCGCCTTGGTTATCGCTTGCTCGAAGCAAAGCAGCTGGCTTGGAGGCGCAAGAAAGCTACCGGAACGAGGGCACTACATGGAGCGGGCCTTTGCGGTGCTCAAGCAATGCGAGAACGATCCAATCCGCACGGCGCTTCGCCAACTAATTATTGAGACTGTAATCGAATCTCATCTGAGTACAACCCTGCGCAAGATGGGTCAAGGGCAAAAGTGCTCACTGCGGTTCTATCCTGACGGCTCGGTACTTCGGCCAACCGGACTCAATGTGCGTGCCGGCTACAGCGCCACTCGGCTCGGCAATGTGCTCGGGATGCTCGCTGACTTAGCGTTTTGTGCGCGGAAGAATGGCGCTCAACTGAGTTTGACCGAATCAGGCCTGAAGCTCTTGTCATCGCTGGAGCGAAAATGAGGCTCGATCTTCTCACCTCGCTTGGGGCTGAAAAGGACATTACGAATTGCATTGTGCTGACGCACAATATTGACTTTGTGTTTCTGCAGTCAGTAGTCCTTTCAAAACTTAAGCAGTGTGGCCAGCCGTCGTTAACCGTTTTCGCGGATATGCACTGCGCTGCGGAAACCTTCTCACATCAATCGGTGGTCTTGAACTCCCTCGGTGTCCGCTACAGAGTCGTTCCCATCCTCCTGAAACCTGGCTTTCGATTTCACCCGAAGGCAGTGCTATTGTCAGGTACCGACAAGGGCATCCTCTTTGTAGGGAGTGGAAACCTTACATTTGGCGGTTGGCGAGAGAACGCAGAGGTATGGGTTCGCTTTGATTCCGATCACGATGGGAGTGCCCCATTTGGGTCTTTTTCCCGTTATCTGCGCCAGGTGGTAGCGTGCGTCCCTCTTCGGGAAGTCTTTGAGTCTGAGATCGCGGAGGCCTTTGACGGGAAAACCAGAGCCTGGGCTGCCGATTTGGAGGGGCAGGCAGCAATTGTGGGCAGGGTGGGCTCAGGCGATACCTTGATGAACAGAATGCGGGCGTATATCGGTCCCGAGACTGTAGAACTGCTGACAATATGCAGTCCCTACTTCGATGAGGGCGGAGTCGCGGCTGGCAAGCTTATTAATCAGATCGGTCCTCGGCGGACCCATATCATCATCCAGAAAGGACATGCGGGGCTTACGGAACACGCTGCGTCGGGTCTTGGCGATGGGATCACAATAGTGCCGGTTCGGTTTCGCAAAGACGAACCACCGGCAAGCGAGCGGGAGCGTTTCATGCACGCGAAGTTTTACGCGTGTGAGCAGGGAGGGCGCGTGGTTGTATTTGCTGGGAGCGCCAATTGTTCCAGGGCTGCTCTTACGGTGGAGGGAGACCTTGGCAATGCTGAACTACTGGCGATTCAGACCATGTCGCTGGACGAGTTTCAAGAACATTATCTGAAAGAGATGGAGGTTTTGGAGGGACCTGCGGAGTTGCCAAAGGATCAGACTGAACCCGAAGATGTTCCTACTGATGTCGACTCGATCTACATCTTGGGGGCGAGCTTCGAATCCGGCATTCTGCAAGTGGCCTACGAGCACAGCCCCAGCGTAACGTTAACGCATTGTTTGGTGGATGATGTACCCTGTGCATATCAGATCGGAGCCGAGAAAGTTTTGATTGTGAAGCTGGATAGGGTGCCTCATACAGTCACTCTCCAGGGCACGGTCGCAGGCAAGTTCGTGTTATCTAATCGGGGCTGGATTGATAACGAGCAGGAGCTTCGGTCGACTGCGCGGACGCGTTGGCTCGGAGACGGCATCAAAGCAAACGTGCAAAGCGCTCGTTGGGGGATAGGGGCATGGGTTGATCTCCTAAAGGTCTTTTACAAATACACCCAGTACATTCCTTCTCGTTCTTCAGTTCAGGTCCGGAGGAAACCCGGCAATGGCCCTGTTGCCGCGAACACATACTCAGCATCGGATGTTTTCTCACAGGGGTACGGGCTCCCCAGCCTCGGCTCGATTAACGCTACCATAGCTGGTGAGGATCGCATCCAGAGCCTTCGCAAGTTGCTTTTGCACTGGTTTGGTATGCCAACTCGAGAAGAGACTGTGAATGAGCCAGAAATAGCTGACGAGGAGGATATTCCTCCCGAGCATCCTCCCGTACACGATGAGGAAGGAGTTGACAGACCGGAACTTATTCCGACTGAGGTGTTGCCCCATCAAGATGTTAGGAAGCCGAGTGAAGCAGATCAGCGGCAAGCACGCTACCTCGTTGAGCAACTTGCAAACTTGATGACGACGCGAGAGTATCTCGAGCATCGCGAATCCGATCTTCTCGCCACAGACATTAAAATTGCGTCTGCTCTCTTCCGCATAGGATTGACTCAGAATTGGATCTCCCGTTCTGAATACTGCAATACTGGATACCGAATTTGGTCAAGCTTTTTCCTTAACTCGGAGGTGTTCAAGGATGGCGGCTGGCTAGAGCACAGATATCTCACGGCAGAGTCTCCACCTGAATTCGCGGGGCGGATGACCTCCGCCGAATTATCTGCGGCCCTAGCAGCGTGGGCCTTGACGATAGGCCCGCTTCAGGCAAGTCCCGACTACGCACGGTTTATTGTGGCGTGTGCCCTCTCAATAGCGCATCTCCCATGGCTTTGGCTGGGAGCCGATGTCAAGGACATCGCTGTGGAGTTGACGGCGGTAATGACGCATACATCGGACGTGGGGGATGCTCATAACCCGTCCTGGAGAGAAGTCGAGGCGCGTTGGCTTGCTATGGTAAGACGGGGGTATGCGCTGCAACATCTTGAATCCGTCGCCTCACGTATTCCGCCAGCAGAAATCCGAGCACGTGTTGAGCAACAACATATATCGAGTGGAGAGCTGCTGTGGCAAGGGAAGGCTGGCTTTTGCATCGCAACTGGCGCTTGCGACAGGGCTGAAAACCGTAAGATGAATGTGTTGCGGCTTCAGGGCATGGCCGACTCAGGTCTCTTCGTGGCCAACTATTTGATTCCCGTCCGTGGTCTTTTGGACCAGCTTACAAAGGACATGCGGGATGCTGAAGTCGCAGAGATTTCGAGATTTCTTGACGAATTCGAGGCGCAATTCGGTGTGGGACTGAAACGTGAGCCACATGCTAAGACTGCCTAGACGTGCTTGCGAAGGGCGGTCTAAATGGCTGTTGGTTACAAGTCGTCCGTTCTCAGTTCTGGAATAACGCCAGCTGACCTGCAGGGGTGGGAGCAATATTTGATTTGCGTGAAACCTTATGCGGCTGCACAACTCGGGGTGACATGCCGAACATCAGAAGTTGCGTCACCAATGCCGGAATCGGTGTTGGCGGTGGAATGATGACTTCTGGTATATCCCTCCCAGAGGGTTCTGCTTCCATTTCCGAGGGTGATGTCTCCACGGCTCGAACTCCGAACACTTCCGCCTGCTTCTCCACGAGCTGCTTCCACACCGCATCCGCACTCTCCCCGATGCCTTTCTCCGTCACCAGTTCCCGCGCCATCGCCATCAGGATGTCATCACCTTCGTCGATCGATTGCAGGCCATCGCTCGCAAACTTTCCTTCCATGGCAAGCGAAACCAAGAGCTTCTTCCCCATCAGCCGCACACACGTTTCCTGCATGGTGCCCGCGTAGTAAAAGAATTTCACATTGACATTATTCCGCTGCCCGATTCTCCACGAGCGCCGGCTGGCTTGCCGCAGGGTGTAGATGGAATAGCCGGTCTCGTAGAAGTAAATATCTTGGAATGACAGCAGATCAAGCCCGGACTGAACCAAACGTGGATGGCAAATGCATACCTGAACGCCGGAGCGTAACTGACGTTCGTACCAGGCTTCGCGTTCTTCCGGTGGCACCTGGGTCGTGAGCACAGCCACCCGGATCCCTTCTCTTGCCAGGATGCCCTCTAGCCGCCGCGTCACGTCGCGCTTTTGCGTATAGACCGCATAGACCTGCACCTTCCTCCCACGTTCAAGTGAGGATTTGATTTCCTCCACCAGCCGCCGTTCCTTGGCATAGACAAAGCCCTCGTCCAAGTCACGGGTAGCTGCGATCAGGAATGGCTCGCGCCGTTGGGTTTCAGGATTGAATTCACGTCCGATCAAGTCCCCGAAGCCGAAAGGCCGGTCAGGATAAGCAAGCAGAGCATTCAGGGCGACGCTTGCGATCGACTGGTTGCCTCGATGCTCGCGGAGAGCAATCTTGATGTCCTGCTCCATGTCCTCATACGCCTTCTGTAGGGGTTGGTCCATCTCCACGCTGACGATTTCCTCCCGGTATGGCGGGAGGGCATCGGAAATATCTTCCAGCGACACGAACGCCCCAAGACTCATCAGGAAGCGGCCAAACAGCAGGGGTGAGGCTCCCGGCCGGTGGCGGACCCGCGTTGTAACCCGTGCCTCGGAACAGGCGTTATCGGCTGGCTCAATCACCGTTATCTTTTCCAAGAGACCGTAGATTTCGGTGAAAGCCCGAACTCCCGCTTCGCCATATCCAAAACCCTCTTCGAGCATTCGCGATGCCCCGAGGCGAAATAGGACATGGAAAAGTTCGTCCGCGTAGCCGCCCAAGAGTGTCCCAGTGAGCACTGCAATGTGTCGTGCGGACGCAGCCAGGGTCCCGAGAGCATTCCCCTGGGCCGTGTCTCCTCCCTTCAGCTCGTGAACTTCATCCGCGATGGCGTAATCGAAGAACCCGTCGCTCATGTACCGCCCGATAAAGTCGATGGGTGCAAAGCGGCGAATCTTCTTTCCATCTGCCTGCCAAAGCGCGCTGTAGAGCGACCTGCGGGCGTGATTTGTTTCTTCCCCTTGACCCGGCGTTTCGCTGAGCTTCACCTTCTTAAAGTCCATGGCCAGCAGGCGCTCGCCTTCAGACCCGAGGTAGACCGGAGACCCACTGTCTGGATTGACGACGCTGCCCTGATAACGCCCGCAGCGGGCGACCTGGTAAGCGTGCCGCCAGAAGTACCCAAGCTTGGCGCGATCCCGGCCGACAACGAACAGTGCTGGAGAAGAGCAAATTGAATCCCAACGTTTGCGGGCCGATGGTGAGGTCCTGCGCAGGCGCAACTCGCTTAGGCTGGTCCGCAATCCCTCGCGCACGATGCGTTTGTTCCGCAGCTTGACTTCGTTCACGCCGTGGTGACTGTTGGAGTTGGTGGGCGTCCGTAGCCCGTCGATGATGAACACCCGGACACGCGGCAGGGTAAGGATCGCTTCCCGGCACCACTTCTCGACCAATTGCGGGGGAACGACGGCGAGAGATGTGTAGCGCCGGCCCTCAGCGTGGGTTTGAATGGCACCGAGTGATATCAGAGTTTTGCCCGTACCGCACTCCGCTATCACCGCACCAGCACGGGCTTGTCCCCAAACCCGGACCAGACCCATTATGGCGGCGGTCTGAGCGCCGTAAGGTTTCCGAAGGAGCTTGCCAATCATGGGTGACGGCGGGTCGTCGATGGAATACAACGGTGGGTAGGATTCAAGGATTCGGTTCCCTAACTCTTGGGCGTGGGCACGCAAATATGTGGCGATATCTGTTATGGGCTCCATGACTCTGAAAGTGCCTCCTGGGAGGATTGGGTGCGATACGAGATGTGAGTGATTCTTGGTGGGTCAGACCTGCGTTGTCGAAACGCTGGTAGTTGTTGCGGCTTCGATCATGGCGAGTGGTAATTCCACTGTCTGAACATAAAAGCTGGCATGTTTTGGGATGGCCATGAACACTATGGAGTCTAGTCGAACGACCATTTGCTCGCACTCCACGGCGGCAATCTGGTGGGGTGGCACCTGGAAGGTCTCAGGAACGCAGGCTATTTCCTTCTCTTCAATTGCAAGTTCATCCAGCATTTCCTCCAACGTCATCCCCGTGCCTTCAACTTCCTCTCCAGGGCTGGCAGGATCTTTCCAGGGAGAGAAATACTCCGCGAAATATGCCCAGTAATAGGTTTCATCGATATCCGGGTCGAGGCTTTTCTGTTCCCGGAGTGTAGCGATTCGTCCCAGGGCCAACCTGGCGAGTTCCGGAGTCAAATCCAAGAGGGCGAATTCACATCCCCCATTGCAATGCTCGTTGCTGCTTGAAACCTTCACGATGATTCGCATGACGGTGCCTCCTCCCCCTCCGCTTGAAAGCCGTGACTTTCTTCGCCTTGCTCCTGACGGCTCACCTCCTCCAGGTCATTCTGGTTGATTCGGAAGAAACTGTGGGCCAGGCTCCAGCGGACCGGCCCATTGCGGTCAGGAACCTCAATCCGCTTCTGCCGCAGGGCAGTTCGAATCCATTTCAGGAATAACTTCTTCGTACCACTGACCAGCACCGGAGAGCATCCCAGCCCGATAAGCGGTTTGATCGCTCCACGGCGGTTGATTTCCTCGTTGAACCAACCGGCCCACTCCGGCACGACCGGTAATCCAAACCGTTGGGCGACACGGTAAAGCACGAACGTCGGGCCGTCATCACACAGCACGGTTCGCCTGCCTTGTGGATCTGCCCCTGGACGTGTCTTGGCCAGCTCGGCTGAGATTGCCACCAGGTGGCGGATTGGTTTGCGGCCCGCGATCGTGATGGTCCCGCGGAAGCATTGGGCGTCTTCACCCAGGGTCGTTGCTAGCTGCTCGATTCCCGGGGCTTCCACGGTAAAGAGGTTCTGCTCGATGACGGCTGCCCAGATGGCGCCAACATCGGAGTCCCCGCCCAGGACCGAGATGAGGTGGGCCTTACCGTTCCGGCCGTCTTCGACCTCTCCAATAAACCGATCCAGCCGAAGCTGGATTCGCGTGGTGGTGTCCTTCATCCGCTTCGTGTATTCCAGAACCCCGAAGCGCTCGTGGGCATTCTTCATGGTTTCCTTTTGTGGTCGTGGGATTTGATCGCGCGGGGAGCTTGAGGGGATGGCGTGGCAGCGTTACTTCAGTATCGCGACTTGGCCGGTGCTGTATACGACCGTCAATTCATTGGAGAAACGTTCTTTCTCTCTGACTATGACTACGCCCTGTTCGTCTTCTTCCTCTGTTTTTTCCACCAACTTGACGGCCTGCCAGAAGGCTATATGCCGCTGATCCCCAGATCCAAAGATACCATTCAAAAGCCCTGAGCAAGCCAGGAGGCCGACGTGACCAGAATGCAAGGGTGTGAGGGGACGCCCTGTGGCAGACACGGACTCTGCAAAGAGAATGCGTCCTGCTTGTCGATAGCCCGCTGACTGCGGCAGAAGATCCTCGATCTCATCCAGGGGCAGGCCGCGGTAAACCAGTTGGGCAGGTCCGCTCACGGGCACGTCGTACCGGGCTTCGGGCTCAGAAGGCAGGACCGGGATTTGGGAAGAATTCCTTGCGAGGCTGGCGTAGTAAAGACGTGCCCGGGTGATGTCGCTGTCGGTGAGGCGCTCTTTCTCACGTCGGCTTCGTCGCGCTCCGATGACAACCACCTGCTTATAGCGCACACACTCGGGT
The DNA here is from genome assembly GCA_963722555.1 of uncultured Acidobacteriota bacterium. Lineage (GTDB taxonomy): Bacteria > Acidobacteriota > Terriglobia > UBA7540 > UBA7540 > Bog-366. The sequence goes on along the minus strand of CAVRNQ010000007.1, from coordinate 40,460 downwards.
GCCTCCAAACGGTAAACCCGGGCGTCGCGGAATTGCGATGCGAGAATCTGGCTGCACTCCGCAAGTCTCTCCGAGGGTATGACCAATACCAAGATACCGGCTGGCTTGAGCCAACGATACGTGTGGCTCAGGAACATCTGCTCGGTGCGGCGACTGTCACCTGGCCCCAGTGTGAAATCATATGGAGGGTTGAGATAGCTGAGCCCAAAGCACTCGACCGGGCACTGCACTTCCAGCGTATTCCCCTGGACGACGTTCGAAATCAGTTGCCTGGCTTGCTCAGCGCGATAGGCATCGAGCTCAATACCGAAACGGACCACAGCAGCATCGTTGGTGATAACCTCGAACGCCACGCCATCGCCAACACACGGGTCGATCGCGGACGACGGAGCAACTGGAAACTGGAGGAACCTGCGAATCCGCTGGGCTTCGGAAAATGGCAGCGGGTAGAAGCCGAGACGACTTTTGCCCTGAAAGCGCAAGGGTGGGCTCCTTTCTCCGAAGAGCTTGGGTTAAGATTTGAACCATAAGATGGCAGTAATGGAAGCATAAAGTGGCAGCGGTCGGATTCCCCTCTGCCCAAAGCTGCGTATGCGCTATGATCCTGCAGCGTTCCATACTCTATCTGCTTGGAAAATGAAGGCCCTCTCGGATGGAGTCCTAGCGAGGCCAATTTGCACATACTGCCACCTCATCTTTCCAGTTTGCCCTTAGTGCCAACTTATCGTTCAAATCGGCCGTGAAGGTCTGGAATGGCTGTATTGATTTGAAAAGGATATCAGAGAACAATTGCCAACTTATGGTTCAAAACGCTGCCACTTTATGGCTCAAGTCTCATGGGTGATTGTCATGGTGACATCGTAATGTTGCTATAAGACCTGTCCCGCTACCGAGGGTCATGGGGAACCAGAGGTTTCGCGCACCGCACTCAGATGGGAGTCGCGATAACACCTGAAAATGTCGAGAACCCGGTCAACGAATGGCGAACCAACGACTATTGAGTCCAGGCGGCCACTTCAACGGGTAGGCCGTTTCTCGTCAATGTGCCCGGCGTGGCGATACCCCCGTCGATTAGTAAACCCTTGAGGACCACGTTACTGATGCCAAGACCGACGGGAGTCTGGCACACCTTCAAAGTGCATGCGTCACATTCTCCGTGTTGGGCGTTTTTCATTCCCAATCCAGCGAAGTACCCCTCACCAGGCGTGGCGCGGACCTGTCCTCGATGTCCGCGGCTTCTCGTTGTTTATGGGGAATGAACCACGGACCTCCATACCAACTCTGCGCCCGTGCTTTGTTGGCACGAAAAAGTTCGCTAATGCGGGTAAAATAGAGCTTGGGTCAATTCCGGCGACGCCATGAAACTTCTGTAAGGCGGTCGATTTTGGCTGATGTCCTGGCACGCTGGCGAGCAATAGACTCAACTTGAACCCAAATGTAGGTTCCAGATGAAGCGACTTCCGCGTGACCCGATTCGTTTCGATGTGATAAACGCATTTGCCGAATTCGGACGGAGTGAGAAACTTTCGCTGCGGGATCCCGCAGCTGCCGACGGATTTGTGGAGCGGGCGCGCGCATCGATTAACCGCTCACTATCGAACGAAGCTTTTCTTCAAGGAATCAGAACCGAATTAATGTTTGAGTCATTGGGAGGTGGACCCCAAAGTCAAGACCATTTTTCGTCGGCAATAAGTTAATGTCGGCGAAGTCTGGTTGTCTCTGATCCTTGTCGTTACCCTCCAGCGGGGGAAGGGGGTTTGGGGGAAGGGGGCTGGTGTGTGAAGCCCCCTTCCCCCAGCATCGCCTTGCGTCACCGCCGTTAGGCTAGCCCGGCATAGAGCGCCGCCGGGGTGCGGTAGCCTAGGCTCTGATGCAAACGCTGGTGATTGTAAAAGTGGAAGTAGCGCCCGATGCCGTCCCGGGCCTCCACCACCGCTCGGTAATCTTTCAAGTACACCTCTTCGTACTTCAGCGAGCGCCACAGCCGCTCGATGAAGATGTTGTCCAGGCAGCGTCCCCGCCCATCCATGCTGATCGCGATACCCCGTGCCTCCAGCTCGCCGGTGAAGCGCTCGCTGGTGAACTGCGATCCCTGATCGCTGTTGAAGATCTCCGGCCGCCCGCGTCGCAGCGCGCCCTGCAAGGCCTCCACGCAGAAGTCCACTTCCAGAGTCAACGACAGCGCCCAGCTCAGTACGTACCGGCTGAACCAGTCCATCACGGCCACCAAGTACACGAACCCCTGCGCCAGGCGAATGTAAGTGATGTCCGTGCTCCACACTTGGTCGACCCGCTCCACCTTCACCTCCTGCAGCCGGTAGGGGTAGATTTTATGCCCCTCTCCGGGCTGGCTCAGCCGGGGCTTGGGGTACACGGCTTCCAACCCCATCACCCTCATCAACCGCGCCACCCGCTTGCGATTCACCTCAAACCCCTGGCCCTGTAGCCAAGCCCTCAGCCGCCGGCTCCCGTAAAAAGGGCACCGCGTGTACTGCTCGTCGATCCACCGCATCAGCCGCAGGTTTTCCGCGCTCGGGCCCCCCGGCTGGTAATACAGGCTGGCCCGGTTGATCCCCAGCAACGCGCACTGCCGCCGCAAGCTCAGGCGCGCATGCTCGGGCTCCACCCACACCCGCCGATCCTCATCGCAGCAGGCCAGCTTTTTTTTTCACCCAGTCCAGCTCCACCTTCAGCCGGCCGATCTCCTCGTAGAGCGCCTCTTTTTCCACTTCCTCGGCGCGATCTTTCCGCCGCCGCCCATCCACGAATATCTCTTCCAGTTGTTCCAGCGCCGCCCGGCGCCAATGGGCGATCTGCACCGGATGCACTCCGAAGTGCGATCCCAGTTGGTTCAGTGTCTTCTCGCCCCGGATCGCCTCGATCGCCACCCGGGCCTTGAACTTGGCACTGTACTGTTTCCGCGTCGTCGTCATCGACCCTCCTCGTCTCAACGACTCCGCCGAATCTTAACTTATTGCCTGGTCCAAAATCCGGGGTCCACTATAGTTAAAGGCCTTCATCAATCCTGATACCGTTGAGGAAGTGGTCCGCTCCAACGAGCAACTTGCTTATGGTATAGAACAGGCCGCGGAAGCGCGAAAGTGGCTAACAACTATTCCCCCAGATCGAAGAAGCGGATTGCTTAGACTGCTTTCGGGCCTTCCTTGCCCGACGATCGAATGCGCAGTTTTTGGAAATGGTTTTGCGGGTAGCGACTACCTACCACTCGACCCAACTATTCCCGTCGTGGACGTCCAATATCTCCTGCGGCCAAAGTTCCGTGGTGGTTCAATCTTCGAGGCCATCAGCCAGCACGTTACAGAAATCACTGCAATGATGCTCCCGGCAGCCAACCGAGCTCAAATGACGTCACTAAGACTGGGTGAAGTGACCTTTGAGTTTCCAGCTTACACGCTTTCGTCCTAGCATGTAGGAGAGTTTGGCGTAGTTTGCCTTACTCTGATCCGCTACATGCTTGTCCGTACAAGCTCCGTGCAACCGCGCAGAACCGCGCTACATGAACCTGTCCTCGACGATTACCCGCGAGTAACGCCGTAGGGTTTGCCGATTCCCGGCCACTTGGTCGTGTAGTCGCCTACACGTGGAAGCGCCCGTGTAGGTGGACACTCACGCGGCCTTTTTCGCTAACTTTGACCTAACTCGGAATTGCGATTGCTTATTCGGCGGCTCCGTTTCCAGTATTCCGGGTCGATTCTGAGCACGGAGGTCACGCCTGTTGCCAAGTTAATGAAGCCGCCATGATAGTTGATTTCGCCATACCGAAACAGCCGGGCCAGTAAGGCCAGCGCGTGCTGAGCGACGGTCGAGTTGACAAATGGCGATTGTCGCTCAAGGGCCTCAACCGCGTTACAGCTTGGTTCTCCGTCATCGTCGAGGCTGGGATCCACGATCTCAGGATACAGCTCGGCGGCCGTACGCAGTCGCAGTCTTGACCTTCGATTACGTTCGTTAAGGGGCTCACCCAGGACAAATTGTCCACTGTCTGCGCTATTTCCTAAATCGACCAGGTAGGAAACCGTGCTCCATTTTCCAACCGCATCACGATTCACAGCCCGTGCCGCCCGCGTATCCACGCATCCGATTACAATATGGGCGCGGAGGTCATCGCCAGAGTAACTGCGGGAGATGAAAGTCCCCGACCGTAGGTGAGCAGGGACCGCTTCCCACTTCAGTCCCCAAAACAGGTTAAGCCTGTTGACCAAAACTATCGCCTTGTTCAGTCCGATCTCCGACCGAGCGAAAGGTTGGCGTACGCAGTTGGCGGGAGAGATCGTATCGCCGTCTACAACCGTGACATGCAGTCCTCCGGGATGGCCGTGGGCCACAAGCGATTGATGCAGGTAAGGCAATCCTGCAATTACCGCGCTCCCTGTGCCTCCGCAACCTACCACCAGCACGCGCACCTGCCGTTCAAGCAACTCCGGGTGGATGCGGTGAATTTCCATGACCAACTCCTCAGCGTTCGTTTCCGGGAGCGACGAATTCTTGTAGGGTTTCGCAGGCATCGGTCAGGTACTGGACTGGAAACCTCTTCCTACCAACAAGACTTCGCCACAACCCAATGAAGCCTTCAGGGTGGCTGGTAAGCCGCACCGCGCCTGCCGCATGGGTGAATTCCGATTGAAAGAATGCGTCTTCCCACTGCGATATCGACGTCACGTCAAAAGTGTCGGGTACACGCATACTGCCGGGGCAGACTCGACCGTCCGTGTTCCAATAGGGAGCGGTCTTCATGGGCGTTCCAGGGCCTGGCCGTGAACTCGTCGCGACAGCTCGCACGAAGAGGTCCCTGCCTGCAACTTTGAAGATCAATGCCGGATGCGGGAAGATGAAGCCGTTAAGCTTTCGCGCTTCTTCATTCACCCCGCCAAAGAACATCACCCGCCTTCGGGGCCGTGACCACCAAACCAGCATGTCAGGAGTGCGCGCCAGGATGTTATCGGGAAGGATTTCCGGCTTGACCTGGGCACCGAGCCCTTGGGCAAGAGTACGGAGGAAGGCCGTGGTTAGCGCTTCACCGGGAGCAAGATAAGGAATCCCATCCTCAGCTTGCTTGATTTGATGCAGGCTCGCGAAGGCGCCATCGCCTCCACCCCGATAAACAAGGACTGCTTCGGTGAGCCGGAATTCTTGGCTGGCTCCGATATTGACGTAAGCTTTCATGGGTCTCACCTTGCAATAATCCATTGGTCATTGCCTGGCATCAGGTCGATCAGGCGGCTTGCCGCGGCAATGGTCTGGCAAGCCACTCCGAACGTGTGGAATGTACGCTGAATGCTTGCCGTATCCGTGGGGTCAAAGGGGATGATGATATTAGGCTCCGGCTCCACTTCCATCATCCCCTGGGCGTCTTCATCAAAGCAGCCCGCTATTGCGTCGCCTTCGGCAAACACAGCCAGCAGACAAGGCAGTGGCGGATTGCAGTCCGAGAGCAGTTGGCCGATATCGTCATTAAGCTCGGGTCGTTCCGCTCGGGCGGACAGGTGATCGAGGGCGACTGCGGCATCCACGAGCTTCGTTGCGATTGGATCGCTGATTCTGTCTTTGAGGTGAGCAAGCTCAGCCTCAGACAGCGCCGTCTGCCCCATGCACGGTGGAATGGACCCGGCCACGTCGGGGAGTTCGTACTGGTCAGCGTCGGGTTCCTGGGCGGCCCATTCCCGCAGAGTCTCTGCCCGTTCTTCAGCATCACGATAATCGTAGACCCTAAGCCACCTATTGAGAGCTCCGACAAAGAGGTGAAAGAACGTCGCCGGGAGTTGCGGGTGGACGCTCTCCAGTAATTGCAGCGTTGGCCCAAAGGTCGCACAGCCGCAGGTTGCCTCCGAAGGTTCGACAATGAGGAATAATTGATTGGGCCTGCTTTCATCACGCTCAGCCCAATCACTGGGACTGTTACTTATCACGGCGGAAAGCAGGAACCGGTGACGGATGGCTGGGCCGCCATGCGCGTGGATCCAACGCTCAAGCGTAACCCTGATGAAGGATGTTGGGTCGCGTTCTGCCTTTTTCCAATCTCCAGGGACGGCAATGTCCAGCTCCAGAAGAGACTTGGCCAGCATCACCGCCAAGCGGTCATCGGCTACCAATCGGTGAACCATCGGGACAGCATCGAGTCGTGGTATTAGCAGACCACTTCCCTGTGCCATCAACTGACAGGGGGAAGCCATCCGGGCGGAGAATCGAGTGGCGTGCGGTTGTTGGTGCGAACGCTCGCCTCGACTGCGGCAGCGCAAAGAACGGCGACTTGTATTAGTTCCGGGCATCGCGCAAACCTCCCCACAAGTGTCTGGTAACGGGCGTGGCGGCCCTGGCGAAGTCTTTCAAGTTCCGCCAAGACCGCACGCTTTGTCACCTCCTTGCTCTTGGGTTTTCGGCTCATCGGGTCACCCCTTCGAGCCGATGGCTCTTGAGAACAGATACCGCAGCTTGTCTCCGACCGCCTCCGGCCCAGTGATTGTTGCCGTAGCGATATCGGGAAATTGGTGCGCGTACGCGGCGCGGATTTCCTCCACCGAAAGCTTGGGGTTAATATCTGGAAGCCGAACGCCATTAAATTCGAAATAGCGGGAAATTACGTGGCTCTCCATCAGAGTGCGAGACCTCCCTTCGATTGAGTTGGAGCGGATTCGGTCGTGGTAGGTGGGAACAGCCCGAGTGTCCCCGTTGATGCGTAAGAGGGCGCGGCCTCAGCAGGAGTTGGGGATGCGGAGCAAGACCCTGAAGCAGGCTCAGCCGCCGTGGTATTGGTTCCCTTTTCGGGTAGCTTCTGAGATGCCTTCTTGCGCTCCTCGGCTTTGCGCTTCGCTTCCTCCTGTGCTGCCTTGGCGGCAGCCTCCATGGTGGCTTTGGCTTCGGCCAGGGTGCTGGCGGTTTGCTGGTGGGTTTGGACATAGCCGGCCAAATGCTTCCCGAGTTCAGCGTCAAGTTCCTCGGGCGAGCCGGTATAGGTGAGCGGTGTACTGAGAGCCGGGTTGTCGTCGGCCTTTCCATGGGGGATTACGTTGACGCGGAGCGTCTTGTCATCCACCTTGGCCACCGTGATGAGCACAGTGCGGCCGGCAAGAAGCGGCATGAGTTCAACGAACATAAGACCTCCTTATCGTGGCGCGTACGCGTTCTTTCTCTCGCCCGCGCCGATTACGTTGTTTGTTGGGAAGATGGGTTGACTAAATTGGGGACAGGCACCTAAAGATTTTCCAGTGGACAGTGCCTAAGACGGGTCTATCACGGGTTAGCAAGGATTATCGGGCGAGGATCTCTGTTGGGTTCTCGGAATTTGTCAATGCGTTGAGGCATATCCCGCCGGGAGCGCTTTCTCCGTGTCCAGAACCGGGGACCGGTGCTCACCGTTCGGCGTCGCTCCGCCGAAAGCGGGCAACGCGTCACGATTCCGATTAAGGCTCGCGACTATGCGGCGAGTAGGAGAAATTCGGCGGGCCAATTTCCTCGAACGGCGTTCGGGTCCTCGAAGGGGACTTCAGGGGAGTCAGGGGTCGCACTTCTACAAGTAGGCCGTATACGGCCAAGTGAATTGTTCCGGTGTGCTTCGGCCAGAAGCAAAGATTGCGACTGCAGATTCGTCGGTAAACAGTAGGAGACTACCGAGGAGCTATTTCCTAGAACGGAATCTGCATTGTCACGGCCACCTGTAATGTAAGCCGACCGTACGTTCACCGGACCAGCGCAGCAAACGAAGTCGCGTTTAATGGGGAGCAAATCGCCCGCGGCACGTGCCACCCTGTGAAAAAGTTGACGGTACGTTACCCGGAATAGGGTTATGTCGTTCTGCCACAGGCGCCTGCCACACCTAGTTTGATTCAAGGAATACAGACCGCGCGTAGCGCAGAGGCTGACGTACAGCGAATCCGGTCAGGGGGACGTGGAGTTCTTCTCCCCCGGAGATTTCCAAGGGGGAGATGCGAGTTGGTATTTACCGGTCTCCTTCGGATCTATGAACTTGAAGACCACATTGGAACCGAGGCCCTTAATGTACTTGTACCTCCATTCTTCGATGGGGTACGGCGGGCCGGAGGGGTGGGCGTCGATCTCATCCGGGGGGCCATAGATAATGTACATGTGTCCGCGATCGGTCTTCCATCCCGGCCTGTCTGTTGCCCAATGCTCGTTGGCGTAAGCAATCCGGCGGTAATATTCTTCTTTGAATTTGTTCTCGGGGCTGCCGGGATGTGGATTGCGCCGTTCCCAGAACTGCTCGATGAATTTGTTCCGTTCCTCGTCGGTGGTAAGCTTCTGGAATTGGGCACGCTCTTGGTCGGGGATGATGTAGACGACTTCTTCATTCAGCCATTTGTCATAAGAGGAGCTCTCGGCGGGGCCCTTGGCGCGGGGCGCGAGCCTGTCGTCACCCTTGCGCGGTTGTGCTTCCTCTGGTCTGTGAGCTGGTTTGAAGCTCGACTGTCCGGGTGGGAGCTCGTAGTCACCTTTTCCTGTTGTGTCCATAAATTGAACGGAAAGGTTGTCCCCGACGCCGTCCACATGCCTGTAGGTCCAAACTTGAATTCCGTACGGAACATGTGGCCCTGGCGCTGCACCGTATTCTGTGATTGCGATCTCATCCGGCGGACCGTAGGCGATATACATGTACCCTCGATCGGTCCTCCAGCCCGGCCTGTTGCTTGCAAAATGCTCGTTCGCGTAGGCGATGCGACGGTAATATTCGTTTTTGAATGCGTTCTCTGGGCTGCCGGGATTCGGATTGCGCCGCTCCCAGAACTGTTCGATGAACTTCTCCCGTTCTTCGTCGGTGGTGAGTTTCCTGAAGGCAGCACGCTCCTGATCGGTGATGATGTAGACCACTTCCTGATTTGGCCAATTGTCATAAGAGGAGGTTTCGGCGCGGCCCTTCTGCCGCTGCGTAGCGGCTGGATTCTGTTGGGGCGGCTTTGCTGGCCACGCAGCCAAAGTCACCACGGCGGTTGTTATGACGATTGCGGCGGCAAATAACGGCGTCCAAACACCGTTCGCGCCGTTCGGATATAGGAGACGGCGGATGCGCTTCACCAGACTCCCTCCTGTAGCGGCTATGGCCGGTGTTCCGCCTGACCAGCGAATCTGTGCCAGTGTGGTCAGTGCCACGGCGTATTGCTGCGCATCGCCACTTGTTGCGACAACCACATCATCACAGCAGTTTTCACGCTCGGCGCGGAGCACGCAGGATATCCACCAGACTGCGGGGTGATAAAACAAAAGGCACTCCACCGCTCGCTGCAAGACATTCACCAGGTAATCGTAGCGGCGGATATGCGCCAACTCATGCAGCAGGATGGCTTCAATCTGTCCCGGCGGCAGGCCGGCGAACAATCCAATCGGCATCAAAATCACCGGGCGGATATGGCCGACAACCATGGGCACATCCGCCAAGCAAGACTCCAGGATCTGGACCGGCTTCGACACGCACAGCCGGGCGCTCAAGCGGTCGATTTCTTTCTGCCAGTGCTCGGGCGCACAACACACCCCCCGGCGCCGCAGCCGGGATACCCAAATCCAGCTGGCCACCTGCCCGAGGGCGAAAATCCAGACGCCTGCGATCCAAAATGGAGCGAGCCAGGGAACGACTACGGCGAGACGTGATCCCGAAGGTCCGGCGGCACCTAGGTCCGGTGGAACATTCCATGGCGGGAGGGCGGTCGTCTCTACGCGGGGCAAACCGTGTACCCGTTCAGGCATCATGCGAATGAAAGTGAGGCTAATTCCGCCGAGCATTAAGAGCATGGCCACACAGGCTGTGGCATAGCGGGCGCGTGCCGACCGCAATGCCCATAGTGCCGCTCCGAGGCAGGCCGAGACGATTGCTCCCTCCCACAGGGAATGAAGCAGCGTCCAGCCCAACGTCTGGGCTAGGGGAGTGGCTACCCAGGCTTCGAGAAATCTCATTTCTCCCCCTTCCGGTACTCACCCAACAGCTTGCTCAGCTCGGCGAGTTCCGCTCTTGTCGCCTTTCGCGCGGAGAGCGCGCCCACCAGGAGCGCCTTGGCCGAGCCGCTGAACGCGCGCTCCATCAGGTCTCCGGCGAGCTGCCGCTGGGTCCACTCGCGCGGCCGCGCGGCCTCGTAAACGTGCGCGCGCTGCTTCTCGTCGCGGCGCACCAGGCCTTTTTCGGCCATGATCTGCATGAATTTCAGTATGGTGCTGTATTGCGCCGGACGCCGGCGGCTGATCACGTTGTAAACCTCGCGCACGGTAGCGGGTCCGATGCTCCAGAGGACGGTCAGAATCTCGAGTTCAGCGTTAGTGGGTCTGGGCAGTTCGGTGCTCATATACGAAGACCTTACTAGTAAGGCTTTCCTATGTCAAGAACTTTTTTCTACTGCTTGACGTGACGGGGCAAATTCTCCTTTCAGCGTCAACATGGGGCCGACCAAGGGATCCGCAACGGAATCAGTGTTACGGTCTCAAGATTCCATTTCGCGAGTTTTAAGCGTGAGTACGTTCGGAGCCACTTGGACATACTACGGCCTATTCGTACAAATGCCGTGCAACTGCGCAAAATCGCAGGAGATGAACTTGTCCTCGATGACCCGCGATCAACGCCGCGGGGTAGAGTGAAGTCGCTCAGTTCGTGGATCGTCGCGCCCTAGGAAAGTACCGCCATGTCGGGTCTCAGATCCAACGCGCAGCCACATGCATGCATGTCGGCTAACCTGATAAATGGTCCATTCACGCTCAGATCTCCCGAAACGTTAGTGCTGTATCGGAAGCGCGCCGACGAAAAGGCGATGGTGCCACGAGGGCCTGGACGGCGCGCTTTCGATACAGCCGTTTGAAGGAAGCCGCGTCGCGACCCTATGGGATTTGAATCGTGTTTCTCGTGCTGGATGGGAGGGCGGTCCCCGAGAAAGGCACGGGGGAGGGACGGCGAAGCGAGGCGGAAGAGATGATGGGAGTGTGGATGGACCGCGGTAGAAAGCGATGGAGGGGTAGTGAAAGAGTGTTGCGGGCTCGAAGAGGCACAGGAAGAGTGTTGGGGCTGAGAGCCCTAAGCGTTCTGGGAGTAACCGCAAGCGTTTCATGAGTTCCTCGCCAGGGGAAGGGGTGGAGAACGCAGGCACATTTCCGCCGCGGTTAGTCGCTCCAAAATAATCATGGGGCCGCCGCATTGAGGACAGGACCACGAGGAGATAGAAGGCAGCGTGATCGACGAGCCTTCCTCATCCTCTGGCGGCAGTTCTGGGGTGGCGGGCAAGTCGGTCGGTCGTCCCAGGAACCGGAAGCAAAGAGGCAAGAGAGCAGCGCGCCGTCGGTGGGCCAGAAAGCCGAAGTGGCGGATGCGCACGAAGCCCGGGGGAAGCACGTGGAGCAGGAAGCGGCGCAAGAACTCCTCGACCGCCAGGGTCATCAGACGTTGCTGGTTGCCGTGGGCGGAGTCTCTCCAGCGAAAGGTGACTTGGTTGCCTTCCAGGGCGACCAAGCGGTGATTGGAGATCGCCACGCGGTGGGTGTAGCGGCCGAGATAACGGAGAACGTGTTCGGGGCCACCGAAGGGCGGTTTGCAGTAGACCACCCAGTCGTGACGGAAGAGGGGGCGGAGGAAAGAAGCGAAAGCCTTCGCTTCCGCGAGAAGCTTGAGGTCCCCGTAGAAGCCGAGCTGGTCGTCGTCGAAGGCGCGTTTGAGAGCGGCGACAAACTTGCCGCGGAAAACACGACCCAGCACCTTGACGGGAAGGAAGAAGCGATAGCGGGGGCGGATCCAGCGCTGGTGATCGAGGGAGAGGCCACCGGCCGGGACCACGTAATGGACATGGGGATGATGTTCCAACTTCTGATTCCAACTGTGGAGCACCCCGAAGAAGCCGATTTCGGCGCCGAGATGACGGGGATCGCGCGCCACTTCGAGCAGCGTTTGGGCGCAGGTCCGGAACAAGAGATCGTAGATGACCTTCTTGTTCTGCAGGGCCAGAGGGGCGAGCCGCCGCGGAAGGGTGAAGACGACATGGACGTAGGGGGTAGGCAAAAGTTCGCGGCGGCGCGCCCGTAGCCACTGGTCGCGAGCGGGGGCCTGACACTTGGGACAGTGCCGATTTCTGCAAGAGTTGTAAGAGATGGCACGATACCCGCAGCGGGAACACCGATCACGATGCCCGCCCAGGGCGGCGGTGCGGCAGCGCTCGATGGCCGCCAACACTTTCAGATGTTGGCCGGTGATCCAGCGACGACTCGCTTCAATGAATTTCTGTCCCGCCACCCGGATGAGATCGGCCACTTCCAGCGGCGGCCGACTCATTTATTCATCTCGGGGTGGCTCGTCTTTCTTCCCCGGGGCTGACAATGCCAGCGCGTCGAGGGGACTGGCCGTAGCGCCGAGGTGACGGTGCGAAAGGTGAAGGTAGAGGGTCGTCTCTTCCAGATCGTGGTGACCGAGCAGCAACTGGATGGTGCGCAGGTCCGCCCCCGCTTCCAGCAGATGCGTGGCAAAGCAATGCCTCAGCGTGTGGGGGTGAACACGTTTGTCGAGCCCCGCGCGTAAGGCCGCCTGGTGGCAAGCGTGCCAGATCACCTTGGAAGTAATCGGACCTGGGCCCGTATGCAAACGATTGCCGGGGAAGAGCCACGTCTTGGGCTTCAGTCCGCGCCAGTGCTCGCGCAAGGCTTCCAGCAGGATGGGGCTGAGCATGACGTCCCGATCCTTACGGCCCTTGCCACCCTGGATGTGGACGACCATCCTTTGGCTATCGATGTCGGTGACCTTCAGGCGAGCCGCTTCGGCGCGGCGTGCTCCGGTAGCGTAGAGGGTCATCAGCAAAATGCGGTAGAAGGGAGTGGGCGCGGCGTTAATGAGTTGGGCGACCTCCGTCTGGCTCAGCACCGCGGGCAGGCGCTGCACTTTCTTGGGATAAGGCGTCAACTCGACGCTCCAGTGCCTCCTCAAAGTCTTAACGAAAAAGAAGCGCAGAGCGGCCAAGCGTTGGTTGACGGTGTTCGGGTCCAGCTTTCGCTGACGGAACAAATAGGCCTGGTACTGGCGGATGTGTTCGGGACCCAACTGGTCCGGAGGGCGATGGAAGTAACGGGCAAAATCTTCAACCGCAGGGATGTAACACTCGATGGTCCTCGGTGAGTAATTACGACGCTCGAGTTCTTCGAGCATCATTTTGCGTAAACGGGTCATAGGAACCTCCTTATGACCCGACCATACCTGATCAGTACAATTGTTCAAATCCACGCACGCGAAGCGTCCGCCGCCCAGCGGCTTCGTTCAAACGGGATTCTGGGAAGTCGGTAGCGCAACGTACAGGTGTCACAGGGCTTCGTTCCAGGCGCCTCACCGAAACGCAACAAGACAGAGCCAGAGAAAGGAGAGATTCTCTCTCCCGCTGCTCTTCTTATCATCGCAAGGATGGAAAGAACTACGAGGTTGTAAATGGACACAAAAACGAAGGCCGTACCCGTTTTAAAACGGTATGTCCTCCTCCTCAGTGCCCTCGCGTCCCGGCTCGTTGAAGGGACTCTCATTTTCATCGACGGGATCCGAGGATTTCGAGGATTCGGCAGCCTTCGCACCGTTCCCGTTCTTTGACGGCCCCAGGAACCTGAGCGTGGTGACGACCACTTCCGTCATATCGTGCTTCCGGCCCTCGCGATCCTCGTAACTCCGTAACTGGAGTCTTCCTTCAACGTAAACGAATTTCCCCTTGCCCACAAATTCGCCTGCGATTTCAGCCCATCGCCGCCAGGCGACACAACGGATCCAGAGCGTGCTGGTCTTCTTCTCTCCGCCGCCGTTCTTGTAGGTTTCGTTCACAGCAAGGGAGAAGTTGGTCACCGGTATGCCGCCCGGCGTGAACTTCATCTCACTGTCGGCGCCCACGTATCCAATGAGCATCACCTTGTTCAACATAATGTGTTCCGGAGGACGAACCGACTCGTACCCGCCAGTTCGTCCGTCAGGTTCCTCCTTTCATTTTGGATGGGTCGATTATGGTGTGTCGTCTGAAAGAGTCATTCCTCAGCAAAGCGAAACTTGCGGCTGACGCGATCACCAGCCAGTGCGTCCATCTGAGTGGCGAGTTCAGCCATGCCCTCCCGTACCCGGGCGCGAATCAGCGGCATGTTCCGCAAGGCATCCGTGCTGACCCCCTCAAGCAGGGCTCGTGCCTTATCGACCTGCTCCTTCAAATCCTGGTCGTCCACCACGTTGCGCAAGTCAAACGTCCCCAGGAAATCACGCAGCTTCTGCAGGGTTGATTCCCGCAGTCGCTGCGCCTTGCCGTCCGCCTGATCGGCCAGCCGGTCCCGCAGGTGGCTGACCAATTCCAGCAGCGAAGCGCGCATCACTTGCTGGACTTCGGCGCAAGCCTCCGACATCGCTTGTACAGCCTTGTCGCGCTCGGTCTCGAACATACGGGCCGAGATCTCCCGAAGCTGGTCCGGGACGCCGTAGCTCACGTACTGCCAACTGAAGGTGAAGCGGGAACGCACCTCTGCCGCCGGCGGATAATCAGCCGGGTTATGGAGCGTGCGCAGTCGCCCTGCGGCCTCTTGGCACAGGCGCGGGTAGGCTGCGAGGAACACCTCCACTAACACGCTGCGCTTCTCGCTGAATTCGTGCAGCTTTTCATCCACCGTCTCCAGCAACCCCAGCGGTAAGAGATGAATGCCCACCTCGAACGGTAGGCACGTATCGTAAAGAAAGCGGCGAACATCGCCATCGAGTGTGCGGATGGCTTGAAGCTCCGGCGAGTCGAGCAACGTTTTCGCCACGCGGATGAGTTCTTTGTCGGCGTCCACTTCAACCTGGGATGAACTCACCTTGCGACTGTTGCCCAGCAAGCCCAAATGAAGCCTGATGAAGACAGTTTTCCTGGCAAGGTCGGTGCCAGGTTCCTGGATATCCAGGATTGGTAATGCTGTTGCCATTTCATCCTCCTATTTGCAGTTGATACTCTTAACGGAGATTCCCAGTTTGAACTCCACCAACGAACCTTCGGGTGCCCAGACCCACGCCACAAAAGAAGACCGACCTCGCTTCCAGCACATGGCCTATAATCAAGCATTCATTCTTTGATTCACGCAGGAGATCGACCATGAGTCCTTCGCAGAACGCGCAAGTTGTGAGGCTTGCCGGTTCCCCGGTCGCAGGGAGAAAGACTGCCTTCTGGATGCTGGCCACGTTGTTCCTCTGCGTAGCGGGTGCCCGGTCTCTGGCCGGGAACCCGGCCGACGTGCCAACCATCAGTGGCGGCATGGGACCGTGTAGCGCGGATTTCGCCGTAGTCGACGCATCCAATAAGCCGGTTTTTGATGCCAAGATCCACGTCAAGGTGAAGTACGGTTTCATGAGCAAGAGAGATACTGACCTTGAAGTCGGCACCAACAGTGACGGTAGGGCGCGCATGGAAGGCCTACCCGAAAAGCTGAAGAAGCCTCCCATGGAGTTCACCATCCGCAGCGGCGATGAGACCAAGTCGGTAACGAACGATCCCGCCGTCGAGTGCCACGCGACCTTCAACGTCTCTCTTGGAAAGTGAGAACGGCTTCCTTCACTGGCATTCTCAGCGGGGACGGTATGCTGGCTCGCCAGGAGCGCCGTGCCAGGACAAGTTGCAGAAGATCCACTTGCGATCGCTGCAATATCCGGCAAGAGGTATTCAGACCTCTGATTTCGAGGGTGGCATGACGGTGAGCGGCCCGCCCAAGTCCCGGATTACACGCCGGCCAGCCGCAGCAGTTTCCTCTTCGTAGCGATACACGCCCGGCATAGAGGCACTGATGAACTTCCCCGATGCCATCTGACGCAGCGCCTTGATCTGCTCAGCCGCGGACCGTGAAACCGGCACGATGTACCTCGATGCCTGGGCGAGAGTTATTCCCAACCGGTGCGCCTTCCGGCAGCACTCTTTGATTTCCGCACCTGTCCAACCTTCATCGTTCGGAAGCTCACCCGATACGCCGTACTTCTTGAGATAGATTTTCCAGATCGCCCCGCGTTCCTCGACCGTGGGCAGGTCGAAGAAGAACGTGCCCAGCGTGAAGCGCCTACGCAGTTCGGGTGGCAAGCTCGCGATGGAATTGCAAGTCGCAATGAACAGCATCCGCCCTTGCGAAACCGCGTCAATGATTTGGAGCGCCGTGCGAAGCCTTTCGGTCGACGCCCCAACCAGAGAACTCTCCATGGCTGGCAGGTCGAAAGCAATCGTGGGAATACTCGCAGTACCGCCTGTGGCCTTCGCGGCTGCACTCTTGGCTGCCCCGGCTGGACCGACAAATACCAAGCCGTCTGCTTCGCGGTCCTGCATGTACGTGAGGATCGTCCCCGTCATCTCCGTCTTCACCCCTGAGAGATCGGTGCCGGTCCCCGCAAACGCCTTTTCAATCTCATCAATGAACACCACGACTCTGGGAGGTTCGATGCCAGCGAGCACTGCCAGCAAAAAGTCCTTTACGTTTTGGACCCCGCCAATATCTTCAAAGGTCTCGCCGCCCCGCCACACCGATAGGCCCGGTGTTTGTTCAATGATTTGGCGCTTGCGCTCCCAGAGGTCCGCTGTGTCGAGTTCGCGCTTAACCAGCGACATCGCCAGTGCCTGCTCTGCCGGGAAGGCGGCCAAGCCGACGAGGGCATCTACCGCCCTATCGATCACCGGGCGCTCGGGCTCATGCAATTCGGCTGCGTTGAAAGTCTCCCGTACGATTTGCTCCAGGTGAGTGGTCGAGGGGAGAGGCTCGTCAAGAACCAGAACGTCCTGACCCAATTCCGCCGGCAACGTCGCGCCGGGCGCTACCAACAATACCAGCGTCCGCCCCGTCGCTTTGAAGGGGTCGCGCAGGTCCCAGATCCCTTGCATCACTCCAGGGTCATTCCAGAAGCGATGTGCGTTCGAGTAGAGCAAGATCCCGTCATCGCACAGTTGCTGCGCCAAAAATAAGGCATCGACCGGCCCAATCGTCGCAGCCTGACGTTCACCCAGCAGGCGCGTTAGTTCGTCCCCGCTGTCCTTGCCGATTGCATAGAGACCGCGGACCACATCCCACCCAAGCAGTGGCGGAAGCTTGCGGCCTTGCTTGAGAGTCTCGATGATGAAATGCGTTGTGCTAGCCGGATCGGCCGTGCGTACCGCCACCAGCGGCGTCGAGACACACCGCGCGGCATGAAACGCCGTCCGAAACTCCTCCATAGACCGAATCATGTCGGGGCTCCTTTCGGGAAGGGTTTTCAAAAGGGGAAAGTAACGAGGCAAGCCGAGGAGGGTTCTACCAGGGAAGGCCAAGGATCGGGAATCCCGTGACTTCCGCTCGGCCGCCTTCGTGAATGCTGACCTCAATCAGCTGTTCAGTGAAATCGGCAGGGGTATAACGGTCCCTGAACAGCCGCAGAACCTGATTGCGACTTGTGCGCAGCGGCAAACTGCTTGGCTGAGCCTGATTGAAACGCCCGAGGATGGCGAAGTCAAGGCACGCACGGATTTCTTGCCAGAGACATATCCGGCGTTGTTCGGAAGAACGGTCGCCCCAGATCCAATATTGACCCTGGGCGAGTTCGTGTTCCGTATACCCGCTGAACATGCCGAAGCTTAGCTCTGGGGCTTGCTGATGCAGGCGTTGAATCAATCGCAGCAAGCTGTCCGCCTGCTGCATGGGCTCGCCACCGGAGAAGGTGACACCTTCTAATGTATGTTCTTGGCGCGCCCGCAGCACTTCCTGAACTGCGGCATCAACCGTGACTTCCGTGCCGAGAAACTGATGTGTCGAGGGGTTCCAGCACTTTGGACAACCGATTGAACATCCCTGGAAAAACACTACGGCGCGGATGCCTGGCCCATTAGCGCGGCTGGCGGGAATCAACGCATGAAGCAGCATGGCAGACCTCCTTCAGCGTCGGCTCTTTTCTCGCTCGATCTGCTGGCCGGTGTAATAGACGGGCTTCTTCCGCTCCACTTTCACCATGTCCCCGCCACGGAAGTCATCAAAGGCCTTCTCGCAACCTTGTCCTGCAAAGCCCTCGAGATCGAGAGTGGAATTTCCTCGCTCGTCAATGGTGATCGTAATCGTTTTCTCTTGCATGGTTGCCTACCTCCGCGCGACAAATTGGAGTCGCACCTGTTCACCTTCCGAGGTCTCAATCACCTCGCGGCTTTTCAGCGTGTAACCCTTCGCCCGCGCCATGGCCAAGGTCTGCTTCTCTTTGTAAAGCTGCTGAACGCGGCCAAGCCACTTGGCGCCGTAGCCGCGGTACTCGTCGAGTTCGTCCTTGATCATTGCGAACTGCCCGTCCGACTGACGCACAAACCCAACATCACCGTAAGCGCCGCGCAGTTGGTCTCGCCGGATAATAATGTTCGCGACCTTTGCCTCTTGGTCCGAGTAGTAAGAGTTCAGGGCTGCGCCCTCGGCGTGTACCTCGGTCTGGTAGCCCATCTCTTTGAGGGCCTCCAGAAGGTATTTCTCCTCGCGCAAAGATGTATGAATCTCACCATATTTCGACAAAATGTGCCTCCTTAAGCGGTCATTTGACCGGCTTTTTGACTTGATCCATGAGATCGCTGAATTGGAAATGTGGCCGTGTGATTGAAGGAAACTGGACCGGGGACTTGTGAGATGTGGTTTTGGCACCGCGCTCTCTTCAAAGTGTCAGCGCAGTGAGGATTTCCCCGTGGTTTGGACTTAGTGCGATTGGTAAACCAAAGGCGACAAGGCAGGAGTAATATGCGATGGCGTGGACCAACTTCCGAGTAGCCGACCATCTGGACACAATTGCGCGAGGCGCCGGGTGGTCGTTCCGAACGTGGTGCTATTCAGGGAAATCGCGCCTCATGATTCCGCGTCAATCTGCCGCCCACTGCCCTGGTCGTCTCAAAACCCCGCGAGCGCAACGTCGGGACCGTTCGACGCGGGAAGAGTAACAGGGCGGCCACTCGATGAGGATACTCAATACGGCATCCGCCAGCCTTCTGCTCGCAGCAGCAACCAAAAGCACAAGTCTTGACAAAATATCACATTAGATTTAATCTAACTCCCCGATGGACGCTGAGGCGATTAAACGGTCCTTGGAAGCCAGCGGGTTGCGGTGCACTCCGCAGCGCTACGCCGTGATGGCATTCTTGATGGAACACCACAGGCATTCCACCGCTGCGGAAATCTTCGAAGCCGTGAATCGCGTGGATCCGCGCTCTTCCAGGGCCACGACTTATAACAATCTGCGGGACTTGCTGCAGGCGGGGTTGGTGCGTGAAGTGGCCGTCGAGGGCCGCGGCGCGCGATTCGAGGCGAAAGGCATGCGGCATCACCACTTCATCTGCGACCGCTGCGGCAAGGTTGAGGACATTCGGTGGTACGACGTGCCCAGCCCTGCCTCGGGCTCCCTCGGTAAGCGGATGGTTCGCGAATGCGAACTCATTGTCCGGGGGCTCTGCACGAAGTGCGCTCCGCAGCACGCTTCCGGTTAAGTGTCGTCGGCATGTGGATACCGGATGAGTGGCGCGCGCGCGCGCGGCCGGTGGAGATTGCGCAAATGGTAAAGCTATGATGGATTCGTAGTTCGTCACAATTTTTTTGACTAATTCGAAGGAGGGCAAACATATGGATAAAACACTCAATACCGCAGCGGGGGCGCCTGTTCCCGCTAATCAGGAGCAAACCTTGTCAACCGAAAGCAAGTGCCCGGTAGCGGGCGGCGCTCACCGACCCACGGCGGCTGGGGCCCCGGCGAATGCGGGCTGGTGGCCGAATCAACTGAACCTGAAGATTCTGCACCAGCACTCCCCCCTGTCCGATCCTATGGACAAGGAGTTTAATTATGCTGAAGAATTCAAGAGTCTCGACCTGGATGCCGTGATCAAGGACCTCCATGCCTTGATGACGACATCGCAGGACTGGTGGCCCGCGGACTACGGCCATTATGGGCCGCTCTTCATCCGTATGGCGTGGCATAGCGCAGGCACGTACCGTATCTCCGATGGTCGAGGCGGCGCGGGTTCCGGAGCACAGCGATTTGCGCCCCTCAACAGTTGGCCGGACAATGTGAGCCTCGACAAGGCACGCCGGTTGCTCTGGCCGATCAAGCAAAAGTACGGCCGGAAAATATCCTGGGCCGACCTGATGATCCTCACCGGTAACGTCGCTCTGGAGTCGATGGGATTCAAGACCTTCGGTTTCGGCGGTGGGCGCGAGGACATCTGGGAGCCGGAAGAAGACATTTACTGGGGGCCGGAGGGCAAGTGGCTGGCAGACGAGCGCTACAGCGGCGATCGTCAGCTCGAGAATCCTCTCGCCGCGGTTCAGATGGGCCTGATTTACGTGAATCCGGAAGGGCCCAATGGAAAGCCGGATCCCGTCGCTGCGGCACGGGATATCCGGGAGACCTTCCGCCGCATGGCGATGAATGACGAGGAGACGGTGGCCCTCATCGCCGGCGGACACACGTTCGGCAAAGCCCATGGCGCTGCCGAGCAGAGCAAGTATGTCGGTCCCGAACCTGAGGCTGCCCCCATCGAAGAGCAAGGCCTCGGCTGGAAGAATACCTTTGGCAGCGGCAAAGGCGCCGACGCGTTCACCAGCGGGTTGGAGGGCGCATGGACCACCAACCCGGTGAAGTGGGACAACAACTACTTCGACAACCTGTTCGGCTATGAATGGGAACTCACGAAGAGTCCCGCCGGTGCTAACCAATGGACACCCAAGGACCCATCGGCAGCGGGCACCGTGCCGGATGCCCACGATCCGTCGAAGAAGCACGCCCCGATGATGTTCACGACGGACCTCGCCCTGAAGGTGGACCCGAGCTACGCGGCGATTTCGAAGCGTTTCCACGAGAACCCGCAGGCATTCGCCGACGCGTTCGCCAAGGCTTGGTTCAAGCTGACGCACCGCGACATGGGGCCTGTTTCGCGGTACCTTGGCCCGCTCGTTCCGGCACAGCCGCTGCTGTGGCAGGACCCCGTTCCCGCTGTGGATCATAAACTGATCGGCGTGCAGGACATTGCTGCCCTGAAGGCTAAGATCCTCGCCTCCGGACTGTCCATCTCCCAACTGGTCAGGACGGCCTGGGCATCGGCGGCAACGTTCCGCGGCGGCGACAAGCGCGGCGGTGCCAACGGGGCACGCATTCGCCTGGCGCCGCAAAAGGATTGGGAAGTCAACCAGCCGGCCGAACTGGCGAAGGTCCTTCGGACGCTGGGCGCGGTCCAGAAGGGTTTCAACGGCGCGCAGTCCGGCGGGAAGAAGGTCTCGCTTGCTGACCTGATCGTTCTGGGCGGCTGCGCAGCCGTCGAGGCGGCTGCGAAGAAGGCCGGCCACGCCGTGAAGGTTCCCTTCTCGCCGGGGCGCACGGATGCTTCGCAGAAGCAGACCGATGTGGACTCATTCGCCGTACTGGAGCCGACCGCAGACGGGTTCCGCAACTACCTCCGGAGGGGACACCAAAGACCGGCGGAGGAGTTGCTGGTGGATCGGGCGCAGTTGCTGACGCTGACGGCCCCCGAGATGACGGTTCTCGTCGGCGGCATGCGCGCCCTGAATGCTAACTTCGGGCAGTCCAAACACGGTGTCTTCACCAACCGACCCGAGACGCTGACGAATGATTTCTTCGTCAACCTGCTCGACATGAGTACGAAGTGGCAGGCCTCCTCGACATCGGAAGGCGTGTATGAGGGGCGCGATCGCGCCACGGGCGAACTCAAGTGGACCGGCACCCGCGTCGACCTTGTCTTCGGGTCCAACTCCCAGCTCCGGGCCATCGCGGAATTCTATGCCTGTGACGACTCGAAGGAGGCGTTTGTGAAGGACTTCGTGGCTGCGTGGAACAAGGTGATGAACCTTGATCGCTACGACCTTGCCTGAGCTCGGCGGAAAAGAGAGCTGTCAACTTGGTAGTAACCGCCGTTCCTGTTGTTTGGATCGGCAAAAACGGAGGTGGCGCTTTTCTTGGCTCGCGCGGGCCGGATCGCGCCCCCTCTGATTCTCTTAATCGCTGAAGTCACCGAGTGGCCTGGAAGCTTTCGGTCGAGTTCTGGAATCGATAAGACCATCAGGGTCTTCGATCGCGCTTCTTAACTTAGCAACGACCGTTCGCCTAGGCCTCTATCCGTGGGCGGATCAGAAACGTAGTGGGGCACAACCGCGCTGGTTCCGCTTTGCTCATCCCGAAGCGTCCTGCACGACAGATTTCTCGAACCGTGTCTTGTGCGCGATACACCTCTCCCATGCCGCCTTTACCAATAAGCGCAACAATTTCATACGGACCGAGTTTGTCGCCGGGAGAGAGCGCCATCTGCCTGTCAGAGTTAAGTTTAGCCGATCAGATAGGGGATAAGTCCTGGATGACGGGCTACTCGGAAGTTTGTCCCGCAACCGGCTCGCAGCGACGACTCTCCGACGCGCCCAAGGCTATCGGTCCCGCCTAACGGCGCAGGATTTAGTCACACTCAACCAAAACCGAGGGTGCCGTCAAACGATGGCCGAGATTCTGTATTTCCGGTCGGAGTATAGTTCGTGGCCATCTGTTCGTTCAACTTCACGTGTTGGATAATATAGAGATTCTTTGCCATGTCGGAGTCCTTGAAGCCCTTACGAACACCCGCTCGTGCTCCCGCAGTTTGCGCAGCGGTAGCATGACCCGTTGCGGCTCATGATAGCCCCACATTCTTTGCAAGCTGGCGCGTCGGCGTGGCCATCCCCCAATCCGTCTCCTGATAGGTAGGCGGGCGCCGAAGCCGGGGTCTCAGCTTCGGCGCCCGTTGGGGAGGGAGACGTACGTGGGAGAAACTTGAGGGCCAACCAGCGGCAGATGTAATCCGTCAACGATTTGGCGTACCCGATCTCAGGATTCCCGCTCCACCCACTCGGCTCGAATCGCGTGTGGCTGAACTTGTCGCAAAGGACTTTGAGCCCCACGCCGTACTGAAGCGCTAGTGACACTGCCGTGGCGAAACAGTCCATGAGGCCCGAAACGGTCGAGCCTTCCTTCGCGGTGGTTATGAAGATCTCGCCAACTGTCCCGTCCTCGTAGAACCCAACGGTCAGATACCCTTCATACCCGCCAACATTGAAGTGGTGCACGATAGCTTTTCGTTCGTCGGGCAAGCGCCGGCGGACGGGCTGCGTTGCCATGTCATCTTTCATTTCAGGCATACAAACCTCGCAAGGAAATCTCCTCCACCCGATCAAGCTCGCCTTCGCCTATTCGGAGTTTGAACGACCCACACCTGTGGCGCAGCCCGGCTATAGCAGTCGCTTTTATTTCAGCCCCTGGTTTCGAAGGCCTCTTCCTGTGGCGCCCGCGAGCGCAGAACCGTCGAGTGGTCTAGAGTGCCATTACGGTGTTGCTCGACCCAGCGGCGCGTGTAGATCTTCAGCCCTTCCAGCCACACGCGCGAGTCGCGGGAATCGAGCAGGCTTTGCTCGAAGTCAGTGATGCTGCCGCACAACTGGCGCCCACTCGCCACACGCATGTATTCTTGAAGCTCGCCACTCAACCGCGCCATGGGGAGATACAGCCAGGCAGGCGTCAACACGAACGCGAGCTTGTCCGCCAGGCAGAGCTTTGAGTATCTCTTGCCAACTCGCTTGGCCCAATGCCGTGAATGGCAAAGGGTAAAGTCGCGCCATTCTGGACCGAAGAGCCAGCCCATGATGCGGCCCCCAAGAACGACATGCTGCTCACCCTCGGAACCATCCATGTTGGGGCAGAATATGTAGCCAGCGTCATGCAGGAGGAAGGCAAACCAAAGCCTCAAATCCCAGGGAAACCCGAACAGTCTCCACCAAGCCCAGCCGATGAAGAACGGATGAATCCAAATCGCATGGACTCCAAAAAGTACGCTCTTGGTTCCTACTCTCATACCGAATTAACTCCCGCAGTGGTTGTGACACCTTTTTGACCTTGTTCTTCCGACGTGATCGGCTTCTCGACGAGCCACATCACCACCGCATGTGCCTTATTCACCGCTTCCAACAACTGCGCAAGATCGCCCGCTCGCCCGCGCACAGCGATTCGGAAGACGAACTCAAGTTCGACATCGCCGACGGGTGTCACTCGCGCACCTCGGAAACTATCGTCTTGATCCGGTCCTGACCGTCTTGGCTAGGTGCCCGAAGGTAGTGCGAATGCCGACAGCCGACGCAATTCGAGGCGCCAGTAATGGCTTTAATAACAATCTCGAATTCAACCGGAATTGTCAGCACTTCCCCGGCCCGCGAGTGAAAGGCCGGCATGACCGATCTTCTCAGGTCCTTGTTTTCTTTAACCAAGTCCAAGGCCAGGTAGCCTTCATGCGCACGAAACAGAATCTTGCTTTCAAGTGGTGGACGTTTCCCGTGATCAGAATGCCCCGGGGCGTGCTGGGTGATGAACAGGTCGTAGGTCTGCCCTACTCGAAGCATCTCGACCCGCACGAGGGATGAAGCAATCACCAATGCGTGGACCCCATTCACCCCTACAGAGTCGAGCGGGTGAAGCCAAACCAGCGCCGCGCCGCCCTGGTCGCAGAAAGTCACGTAATGGCCGATCTCTTCGACAGCACCACCGGACTCGATCCCGCGAACTACATAGCGATGTCCCCAGTGCTGGTGTTCAAGGCTGACGGCAGCGTTTGCGTAAATCCCGAGTTCAGTCAACCTTCGCAGTGCACGCCGCGGGACGGTCAGTCCCTGGCGAGCCTCGTCGCGTCCCTGAGTGCTGGGTGTCATGCCTACCTCCTCACAGTCAACTGATCGGATCGCTGGAATCAACCTTCGCATGGCGGCTGGGACGTCCGTTATTCCGTCACGCGCTTCAGCTCAGCTTGAACATCCGCCGGCTGGAGGCCGTTCGGGCCGCGCTGGTAACACCGGCCTTCAGAATCGAGCAGGAGATAACGGCGTGTGCGGATGTGTTTGTAAAACTCGATCTCTCCCTCGCGCCACATCCACATAAACTCTCGACACCCCACTGGCCCCACGAGCTGTTCAAGCGGTTTCCAGTCTGGTGGCTCGAATGTCTTTTCAGCCATGGTTTGCCTTTTGCCCACTGCCTGCGCCCGGCCTCGGGCATCCCACTGCCGCCCGAATCATGTCGCGGGTGCAACCGGCCCAGCAGATGTACTTGCGCGGGTCCTCGATCGAGATCGAAAGGTTGTCCCCGCCACGGTCGTGGCCCTCTGCGGCACATGATGGGCACTGGGTCACATGGTTCCGGCCAACCTTGCGCAGCTTCGTTCTGATGTGGTCCAGAATCCGGAATTCCGGCCCTCCCACGCGCCCCTTAAACTCCGTTTCAACCTTGGGCTCTGCCGGCGCAAGTTGTGGTGGAATCGCCTTTCCGGCAATTAACCGGGCAAGCTGTTCACCTGTCATCTTGGGAAGAGAATTGAGGTAGCGCATCTGCTTCTCGAGGTCGTAGTCAGCGCCGTAGAACCAGAAGCGCTTTGCGGCGCCCCGGTGAATGCCCAGCGGACCACGAATGGCATTCCCGTACTCTCCGGGCTTCAACTCGTCGTGCTTGGGGAAGACCTCGATCCCTTCCCGTAGCCCGCCTCCCTTGACCGGCACCCCCAACCGCAGGGCAAGGTCGTACACATAAATCCGGCAGTCCCGCGCCGGCAGTGGGTCCGCCATAAAGATCCAGAGGTGCCCGCCGCGGTTGCTCTTTTCAAGCGCCGACTCCACGCCATCCTGTTTCAGGTAGTAACCGAGCTTGATGAGGTCGGTGAGCGCATTCTTGTAATCCGCGTCGATGGCCACCCACTTGCACCGCTGCGTGGCAGGGTTGATGGCATAGAGGGCGATGGTGATCTCACCCTCGATGTGGCCCCGGAGGGTGTCCGGCGTCAGGCTGAGGCCCTGGCCGGTTTTCTTGTCCGAGGGCCGGAAGTAGTAATGCCGGCCGCTTTCCGCGTGCGGCCGGTCAGATTGGAGGGTGTAGGCCCGCCGGTTCACAAAGAGGCGGAAGTAGTCCGCCACCACACCGGCTGGCGTTTTCAGACGAAGCTTCCGCATTCTCTCCTCCCGGAAGTCAGGTGGGCGCCACATCTCCATAATGTGGTGATAAAACGAAAAGCATTTTCTGTCAAATTTCGAAAGGCAGTTCTCTAAGGGTTGGCTTTTCAGTCAGTTACGGCGGGCGAAGAATGCAGCCCTTTTCGGACTTTGTGCGGGAGTGATTCTCAGGCAGGAAGTCTTTCCAAGACTTTTGGCCCCTGGTCGGGTGCAACCATCCATTGGAAGGGCGATTCGAGCAACGCGGGGGATGCAGCGAGCCTGAAGAAGTGACATTGGTTGATCAGGACATCGAACTCTGACGGGCTGTACCCGCCGTAGTTCTGGTCGTCGAAATCCACCCAAAACCAGACACACTGTTTCCGGTCGTACACGTAGACCGCTCCGGAATCTGGGGAGTCAGCATGGGCGACAAAAACCACCAGGGCGGTTGGGAACTGGAACCAGCGAAAGATCTTGGGGTACTCGGCGAACTCCAACAGCTTGGCAACGGCTTCATCCACGGTTTCCAGCTTGCTTAATCGAAATATCCTTCTGACCTGCATTTTGCCGAACATTTTGCTTATCCTCCTTTTGTTGGTGTGAATTTGCAGAATTAGCGGACTCATCCGAGGCTTCTGCACCTTCGGCCCCGGACTCTGAGGAACCGCCAGGCCAAGGGCTGCACTCATCGCGTCGCGCACTCCCTGGTCTCCAATTTCCGACACCCAGCCCCGGCCCTTCAGTTCCCAGTTCGCCGCTCTGACAGGAAGTGGGGGCACTGAGAAGGAGTGACCGGGGATCACTACATCCAGCGAAGAGCAAGTGGCTTGTCCCCGTCAGCGCGGGAGGTCTATGTGGACGGGTGTCCGCGGCCTTTCAGGAAGGGCGCAATATTCGTGAATCGAATCAAGACAGGTAACCAGTCAGCGTCAGGCAGCGCGTTCCGAACGTTTTGTGGTTGCTGAAACCCAGACTTTTCTGGCCGCGGCTTCCGCCAGGTTGGTGTGCTTGTCATTCAGATCGAGACCGAGCGTGCCATCGTAATTGGCGCTGACCACTTTCACCTGGGCGCCCGGCCGAATGCCCAGCCCGTCAAAGTATTCAAGGAGCTTTGAGTCCCGTTCGTCAACACTTTCAACCCGAACCACCGACGCCGGAGGCGCCTCCCACAGCAGTTGGAGGCCCGACTTGCGCCGCTCGTCCGGGCTTTTATTAATCTGGTTGCCATGCGGGCAGGGTTTGTCCGCGCCGAGTTTGTCGATCAGCCTTCGTTCCACATCATCGGAGATGGCGTGCTCAAGTCGCTCCGCCTCATCGTGAACTTTGTACCATTCCACTCCCAGCATCTCGTGAAGCATGCGCTCCACCAGGTGGTGTCGGAGCCGAAGTTTATCCGTGACGCGTTTTCCCGACGCCGTCAGGGAGATTCGACCTTTGCGGTCAACCTCCACCAATTTGTCCCGGCGCAATCGCCGCAGAGCCAGTGCCACAGCAGGCGCACTCACACTGAGCCATCGAGCCACCGTGGCAGCAAGAACCGTGCCTTCTTCGGAGTGCACCTCCGCGATGGCCTTTAAATAGTCCTCCTTCGAGATGGTGAGTTTCATGGCCGTCAACCCCGCTCCACTTATGGGAGCCTCGGATTCCCTCCTTAGCGCCGCGTCGCGAAGTGAAAGTAACATCCTATTACCGAAGGCGCTTAATCACAAGATGCACAAAGTGCTTGACACTTCCCTCCATTGTAGTTAACTATAGTTAACTATAAATAGATAGCCATGATAAAGCTCCGGTTGAGGGCTTCGGTGGCGGCGGGCGGTACGGGAAACCACTTTCGTTGGAGGCCTTGGCAAAATGCGACGCGTTACTGTTTTGAGTCTTCTGATCTCGGGTGCAATGGCTCTTGTTCCCGCGCAGGGCTGGGCACAGGGTGAAACCACCAGCGCCATTGTGGGCCAGGTGACCGATGCCACCAACGCCGCCGTGCCGGGAGCCACCGTGACGATCACGAGTAGTGACACGGGTCTGAAGCGTAGCGTCAAGACCGATACGGCAGGGCGGTTCAACTTCCCCCAGCTAAAACCTGGTGCCTACTCGATTCGAGTGGAAGCGGAAGGCTTCGAGAGCCAGCAGAATGAGAATGTATCCCCTGGTCTAGGCGAGAAGCAGACCGTCAATTTCACGCTCAAAGTGGCGCAATCTAAACAGACGGTTGAGGTCAGTGGCAAAGCACCGCTCATCAACACCCAAGACGCGAACACCTCCACGACGCTGAATGCGCCCGCCCTGGAAAACTTGCCGAATCCGGGCGGCGATTTAACCTACCCGCTGCAATTCGTCCCGGGCGCCCTCATTAACACGGCAGGGAGTGGTAACGATTTCGTGGGTGGGACGAATGGATACGGCAATGTCCAATTCAACGGTTTGCCCGCCTTGTCGAACGGATACATCGTCGATGGGCTGGAAACCAACGATCCTTTAACCAACTTGAATAGCGGCCTCTCGACCAACCTCGTACTAGGGCTGAATTCGATCTCGGATGTGACGGTCAACACCCTTTCCTACTCCGTGGACCAGGGGCGATACGGAGCATCCCAGGTCAACTACATCACCAAATCAGGCACCAACCGGTTTCACGGAGACCTCTACGAACTTTGGAACGGGTCCGTGCTGAATGCGGCGGATTTCTTCACGAACGCCACACCAGGAAACCGCAAGCCCCGATCGACGGTAAATCATTTTGGAGGGAGTTTGGGCGGCCCGATTGTCCGCGACAAGCTGTTTTTCTTCTTCGACAGCGAATGGGTGCGGATTGCGTTACCCATCGTCACACCAACTACCGTTCCCACCACCGCGTTCCAGCAATACGTTCTGCAACAACTACCGCTCGGGGGAACGGACTCCGTAACGGGGTCAGTCTATCCGGCGGCGGCGCAATTGGCGCCCTTCTATCAAAAGATGTTCTCACTCTACCAAAATACGAATGGCACACCTCTAGCCGTGCTCGGGTGTCCTCTCGGTTCAAGCGGTGCACCGGTGGCGGGTAATCCGCCCAATGGAAATGGCTGTGCCAACCGGCAAAGCGTATCGCACTCCAGCGACGACCATGAACAGGTACAGACCCTTCGAATCGATCACAACATCAATCAGAACAACGTCACATGGTTTCGATTCCAGACCGACACTGGCTTGCAAGCGGCGTATACAGACCCGATTAACCCGCTGTTCAATGCGATTTCCCCCCAGCCGCTGTACTCCTTCGCGGCTGGGTACACACACGTTTTCTCGCAGAATCTGGTGAACTACTTCAATCCCGGTTTTTCCTGGTATGAAAGCTTGTTCGGGCCCAGCGACTTGCAGAAAACGCTTGCTGCCTTTCCGATTGTTTTGCAGGGCAGCGGCGCAAACGCGCCATTCACGACCGTTGGAGGGCTCGACAACACCTGGGTCCAGGGAAGGCGTGCTTCGCGGATCTTCATAAATGACAATCTTGCCTGGAGTCACGGGTCACACGAATTTCGGTTTGGCACCAATACTCGAATTCTCCGCCTGAATGACTATGACTTCGGCGAGGGCACGGTCCCGACCGTGACCTACACGACCTTGCCGCAATTCATTTACGGCGTGGCCTCGACCGCAACGCGGACTTTCCCCCTTGCTGCCAACCAGCCATTCAACTTCCTCAATCTCGACCTCTATGCGCAGGATACGTGGAAAGTAACATCCAAGCTGACCTGGACATTCGGTATTCGGGACACGCTGAATTCCAATCCTTTGAATCCGCACTACGGCGTGGCGCGTCTCCGCGGCTCCTTCAACTCGATCTCCCATGATGTCAATGAGCCGTTGAACGCCACGATTCAGACTCACCTTGGCAATCTGTTCTCCTCCACGCCACTGGCCATTCTCCAACCGCGAACTGCCCTCGCGTGGCAATCTCAGCCAAATACCGTGCTGCGGGCAGGCTTCGGCCTTTTCAGCGATATTCTTCCGGGCAGTGTTGCGGACACAATCAGCGCCAATCCACCGTCCGTCAGGATCTTCCAGGGCGGGCTGCTGGGCACGGTGGGTGGGACAGCTATCGCCCCGGGCGTTCCAAACAGCGCCGTTGGCGCAACCATTGCCGCGAATCAGGCCTTCGGCTTGGGGTTTTCGCAAGGCTGGCTCTCGTGCGCGTCTCCGCAGGCGAATCCCACAGCGTGTCTTCCCCCCGTCGCGATGACGGCCGTGCCCGACGGTCAGCTTCACGCGCCGTACTTTATGGAGTGGAGCCTTGGCGTCGAACATCAGTTTGGAGCGACCGGGAGTGTGCATGCTCAATACGTCGGCACGCGCGCGGTAAACCAGCCGTACCTGACGCAAGCCAACGGTTATCAAACGGTGTGCCTCGGCTGCTTTGCCCCGTTCCCCTACGCGCAGCCGACGGACCCAAGGTTTGGCTCCGTCACACAATTCTCCACCGGTGCCAATAGTCACTACCATGGCCTTCAACTAACCGGCACGAAGCGCCTCGGGCACGGTTTGCAAGGACAGGTAAACTACACCTGGAGCCACTGCATGGACACGGTCTCGAATGGCGGATTCCTCCAGTTCTCCGCTGGCGCGGTTTTGTCTCCTTTGCTCGGACAACTATCTCGGGACTATGGCCCTTGCGATTACGACATCCGGCACAATCTCAATGCTCAGTACGTGTATGAGTTGCCGATTAAAGTCCATAGCCACCGGCTCGGGTATGCCCTGAACGGGTGGCAGGTTTCGGGAACCGCCTTTTGGCACAGTGGGAATCCGTTCTCGGTCTTGAGCACGCCGTACTCCGCTAGTGGAAATGGCATTGTGCAAGGCAGTGGGCCGCAATTCGCCAGCGAGGTTCCGGGCGTGCCCTTGTATCAGCACAACTCCATTGCGGGTGTAACTCAACCCGGCACAATTCAGTGGCTCAATCCCGATGCCTTTGCCTCCGCCGTTGACCCTAGCACCGGCGCTTGCAATGGCGGAGACAGCGCCAAGACCTGCCAATTCGGAAACCTCGGCCGCAACGCCCTGCGCGGGCCTGGTTTCGTGTGGAATGACTTCTACCTTACCAAGTATTTCACCTTGACGGAGCACGCCAAGCTGCGTGTGGAAGCGCAGTTTTTCAATGTGTTTAATCATCCGAATTTCGGACTCCCCAGCATGGTTTTGGCTGGGATTCCCGGGAAACCGTCAACGCAAACGGGATTTGGGGCATTCACCTACTCCACCTCTCCGCCCACAGGGTTGCTCGGAGTAGGCCTGGGCGGCGACAACTCGCCCCGCATGGTCGCCTTCCAGGCACGCATCGAGTTCTGACGGCGTGAAAACTGGCCCCGCAATGATCATCAAGTGGTTTGGCGATTCGTGTGAGAGCCCCGGTCGGCCCGAACGCGGAATTTGACCAAAGAATGACACGAACTTCGACTCGTCCGCGAGGTTTGTTGGACTCACGGGCTGACGATACTCCAGCTATAGACAGGATGCGTGAAGTCGAGATAGAAATGTCGGTGGGAGTTGGTGCTATGAGCTGTCAGAAAGAAATGGGAGATGGCGCATTGCTTCAAGGCTGTGCTTGCGGCGGCGTCTCTGGGGAGATGTCTCGACAGATCATGCGCCTGCAGGTGTTCACGCTGATCTGGATGGTGGTGGAGTGCGCCCTAGCTCTTTTTTCTGCATGGCGCGCACGCAGCTCCGTCCTTTTGGCGTTTGGCGCCGATAGTCTCGTCGAACTCTTGTCGGCGCTGGTGGTGCTCCTGCAATTCGTCCCCCGCCTTGCCCTGAGTACTGCGCGGGCCACGCGGCTCGCGGGCATTCTTCTCTTCATACTCGCTGCCGTCATCACCCTGAGCTCTGCCCTCGCGCTGTGGCAGCGTGTGCAGCCCGATACAAGTTGGATCGGAATAGGCGTGACGAGTGCCGCCCTCATCGTCATGCCCCTGCTGAGTTCAGCAAAGCGAAGAGCCGGGAAAGCGGCTCGTAACCCTGCCCTCACCGCCGACGCGGTACAGTCTGCAACCTGTGCGTACCTTGCAGGCATAACCCTTGCCGGTTTGGTCCTCAATGCCGTGCTTCATATCCGATGGATAGACCCTGTCGCCGCGCTTGCTGCGGTCCCAGTCATCTGCGTCGAAGGAAAGAAAGCATTGCAGGGCGCGGAGTGCTGCTAGCCTGGCTGGAGTAGGACGCCTTAGGGCTGCGTGCGGTAAAGCGGCGCGAAACAATAGGACAGCATGGGGTTAGGAGCGTGCGGTTGAAAAGGAGCAAGCAGCAGGAAGGTAATAGGGTGCCCGCCGAATCCTCCAGGTCGGTGACTGGGGATGTGACTAAGACCCCGCCGAACAAAAGCCATCTGTCGCTGGAAGGGCTGCACGGCACAGTTGCCGTACCGCCGCAACAAGCCAGTTCCTGGCAGCACTGGCGGGCGTTCGTCGGGCCGGCAATTCTCATCAGCGTTGGATACATGGACCCGGGCAACTGGGGCACGGACTTAGCCGGTGGCGCGCAGTTCAAGTATGGTCTTCTCTGGGTTGTCGGCCTCGCCAGTCTAATGGCGATCTTCCTCCAGGTGATCGCGGCCCGCTTGGGCGTGGTCACCGGCCAGGACCTGGCCCAGTGCATGCGCGACTGGTATCCGAAGTGGAGCCGCTGGCCCAACTGGGTCTCCATGGAAATCGCTATCGGCATGACTGACCTGGCCGAGTCTCTGGGTAGTGCCGTTGCCCTCAACCTCCTGTTCCACATCCCGATGACTTGGGCGATCATCATCACCGCCTTCGACGTGCTGCTGCTGCTGGGCTTGCAAGGACTGGGCATTCGCATGATCGAGGCGGTGGTTTCAGTCTTCGTGTTGACCATCGGGGTTTGTTATGGCATCGAGATCTTCGGGCTTTCCCAGACTCAGCCCAACTTCGTGGAAATGGGACACGCGCTGTTGGTGCCGAGTTTGCGCCAGTCCGGAATGCTTTTTGTGGCCATCGGCATGATCGGCGCCACCGTCATGCCGCACAACCTCTTCCTCCACTCGGCACTGGTGCAGACGCGGAAGTTGCAGAAAGATGAGAACTCCGTGCGCACCGCCATCCGCTTTAACACGATCGACTCCACATTCGCCCTGACCATCGCGTTTTTCGTCAATGCCGCGATCCTGGTGCTGGCGGCGGTAGTTTTTTGCGGCAAAGACAGCGTGACCGTGGCCAACGGCTTGGTCGTGCACTTCAGCCCCAACAGCGACTGGATTCGCGTCGCGTATCTGACGCTCGCGCCACTACTGGGCACGGCTGCCGGGAGCACGCTGTTCGCCCTGGCGTTGCTGGCCAGCGGACAAAGCAGCACGATCACCGGCACGATCGCCGGCCAAGTGGTGATGGAAGGGTTCATGCACTGGCGTATCCGCCCATGGTTGCGGCGGCTGACCACCCGGCTCCTCGCCGTCCTGCCAGCGATCCTGATCATCAGCGTCCGCGGCAATGGCAGTGTGACCGATCTGGTCAACCTCAGCCAGGTTGTGTTGTGCATACAATTACCCTTTGCCATGGTCCCACTCCTGCACTTCACCAGCTCGCGCAAGCGGATGGGAAAGTGGCGGAACGGCTGGTTCCTGTTGATCACCGGCTGGGGAAGCGCTCTGCTGATCACGGCCATGGACATCTACAGTTTGCCCGATGCGCTGAAGGAAGCCTGGGCAATCGTTGTGGGCCGCTGAGAAAGAAAGGGATCGCCATGCCGGAGCCGTGTGTGCCGGTCCAAAGCGCAGCGACTAGCCAGCACTCCAGCCCGGGGTGGGATCCGCGACAGGGTCGGGAAGGCAGGTTGACGTGCGGAAGAAAGAAGCTCTCGGTCAGCCAGGTGCGCCGCCTAGGGCTGACGCCATGACCTCAGTAGCCGCACGCAGCTTCGGGGTATCGGCCTCGGTCATTCGGCCGACGTCGCCGTACTTGAAGGCGCCGCCACTTGCCCATTCCACAACTTCGCTGATCGCTTGCCTCTTGGTTGTGGCAACGCGCCGAGCCGCCGTCAGGAATTCATTCCGAAGCTGGTTGAATCCTGAACCTTTGGCCGACCCGTTAGCATTGTTGTGTGCAGTAGGTGAGGCAGCAGGGTCAGCGGGTGGCTTGGCAGATCCATTCCCGCCATTCGGGTGAGTACTGTTCTCAGGGGTTGAAGGCTTCGTCGTCGGCTGCGGCGCGGTTACGGCGGGAATCGTATCGGAAGGAGACCCTGCCATCGCGCCTTCGCCGGCCGAAGTGCCACTTGCCGACGCGGGATAGAACTCCGTTGCGACCTCCGGCGCTTGCTCTTGCTCGTCCTCAACAACCTCAAAGACCTTGCCACCCGACCCAAGCAGCTTTCGGGTCTCGGCGAAGAGGCGCGCGTTCTCCGTCA
The DNA here is from genome assembly GCA_963722555.1 of uncultured Acidobacteriota bacterium. Lineage (GTDB taxonomy): Bacteria > Acidobacteriota > Terriglobia > UBA7540 > UBA7540 > Bog-366. The sequence continues at coordinate 6,137 of CAVRNQ010000007.1, read as the reverse complement.
GGTTGGCGATGAGCTTTTGCATGTCGTCACCTTCCACCTCGAGGCTCAAGGCCCAGATGGAGGCAGTTCTCTTCCTCTTCTCCTTGCGGTCGAAGTACGTGGCCTCCTCCGGGCGAACCGTCAGCTTCGCCGTGATCCCGGCCAGGCGACCACCCGTGAAGGTCTGGATCTCCTGCAAGGCAGAGTGAATCTGACGAATGGATCGGTAAGAGCACGTGTGGATGCGACAAACACTCCCGAGGCGCGGGAAGTCTGCCAACACGAAGCGCAGGTCTCCACCTGGCTTGCACTGGCCACTCGAAAGCTCTGGACAGCCACTACCGCAGGTGGTCCAAGGCTCGCCGCCAGGCTTCTCAGCCGTGCGCCGGGTGGCCGACGTTCCGTCGCCCCAGCACTTCCGCTCGGTGGCCGTCCACCAGGCGTAGGAGCTGGGAAAAACGTTTTCGATGTCATCGTCGATCAACATAATGTGGAGTTCACGGCACTCGTCTCCGTAGTGCTCAGTCAGTTCCGGATCGACTTCCCACCCAACCCGGTTGGCCGACTTCTTCTTCCTCAGGAAGACGAAGTGGTCGAGCTTGGTGGGATGGTTGCAATCTCCATTGGGTGGTAGCCCGATGGAGACCTTGGTGGAAACGGACAGCCGCTGGATGACACGGCCGTCTTGGTCGTGCGTGACGCCAATGATCATGGGAAATTCCTCCTCTTCAAATAGGATTTAGCCGACACAGTGCGTCGGCGGGGTGATGCCGGGTCGAGGCGCTTCCACTCAGCCTGCTCGACCGCAGGTCGAACTTCGAACCTGATCGGCACGGGGCCGGTCACCTGGGATCTCAACAGGCAGGCTGACCAGGGGAAGGGTGACAGTTTCGGAGAGCGAAGGGATGCATGCTCCAGTTATTGAGCGAGAGGGCCTGGACGTCAAGCCGTGTGGTTCACGTGGGCAGCCAACGTGTTCAACAGCCGGGCGGCAATCTCCGCCAGCTTGCACCGGGGGTTCAGGTAGCGTAGTTCTTCCGGGACCGTAGGCACCGGTCGCGCGGATCGAGCCAGCCACGCAAGGTATCCAACCATGCCTTCGGGAACGCACCAAGCGAGGGCGAACGACTCGTGGCAGTCGAAGCCGATATGATTGCTCCACTCATGGCCAAGCGCTTCAAGGAGTTCGCACGAAGCTTCCAGGTGGTTCCAGAAATTCATCGCCTCGATGTCTTCGAGTCGGCCGCTAGAGAAGTCAACTCGTTCGAGGAGCAGAGCCAGTTCTTCGAGGTTCACTTCCAGACGAACCACACGGCCATGCTCCAGGTCTCGGACGGCATCGAGCCACTGACGACTGGGCCGTGATTCGATGCGCGCCAGGGCCTGCTTCACCATCAGGTCAATAGGTGGACAGATGGTCAGGCTGCGCTGACCGGGCAGATCCAGAAAGGGTAACAGTTCAAGAAGTTTCATATTCACCTCCTGTAGGGATTGGGTTTCAACTCGCTTACTGCTCAAGGGCGGAGCTTTCACCTCACGGGGTTTCTGGCCAAAGGTTCTGGGGCGAGCCAGTCACGCCACTGAATTGCTCGCAACTCCAACTCGCTATCCGGTGGTCACCACACGTGGGGGGATCATGGATGCGACTTGACGCTCTGACAGGCTCGCTTGGTACGACACCTTAGCGACTCTGAGGCCAACGAATTGCCAACGTAGTCGCGAGAACTCAGCGTCTGCTCCATTCGGGTATCAGGCTCACTCATCGGCAGGGCCGACCAGAGGTCCAGAGCCAGACCAGCAGTTCCATCAGATCGCTGTTGACGCCAACTGGCTATGCGGTCATCACAACACGCGGGGGAATGAAGGATGCGACATGTCGCTGCATCAGGCTCGCGGGGCAAGACACCTCGGCGACTCAGAAGCCAACGAGTCGCCACGTACTCTCGCGGACCCAGCGTCTGCTCCACTCGGGTATCACGCTCGCTAATCGGCATACACCTCACTTTGCTGCCTGCACCGCAACGGGCGCGACGGGCTCAACACTGAGCTTCCGGCAATCGTTCGCACAACTCTCACGAATCCACCACGCATCACGTCGGGCGAAGCCACATCATCACGCTGAGCGAGACTGTTAAGAACACCACCCAAGCGAGCGTGTCGTTTATCGCCAGATAAACGACACGCGAGCCTCGACTCGCTGCGAGGGCCAAGAATGCTACTAAGATGAATGTGTCGTTTTCGGGCTCAAAAACAGTCGAAGCTGTATGCTAGTCAGAACGTAAGTGGCTGACACGGCGCGACTTACAAGGGGGTCCGTAAGGGCAAGGTGAAGGCAAGGGAAAGGCAAGAGGAAGGCAAAGCCGCTAGGGAAGAACTTCACGCAGCCGCGAGCAGCGTCCCGAACGGGGATCCAGGACAGCCATCTCCAGAAGCTTTTCATGCCACGCTTGGGCCAATCCAAAGAAAACCGGGCGCCGGGCACGCTCGAAGAAAGCGGCCACAAAGCTCAGCAGGTCGTGGTTAGGGAGCAAGTAGAGGACTCGTTCGACCGCTCTTTCATCCTCCAGCAACTTGGCGATGGCCCGGTACTCGTGGTTGCTCTTGAGGGTACGCTCATACTCGAGGGCAAAGCGGGCGGACCGGCCAGCTAGTGAGACTGTCACCAAGGCGTCGTAGTCCTTGGCGTATCCCGAGGGGGTAAGCTCGTTGCGAGACCGGATTTCGCTCTCGGCTACCCAGAGAATCTCCAGGCCGGCTCGCAACAGTGTGAGGCGAAGGTCATTGAGCTCGACCGCGTGCAGCACCTTGAGTTCCCGGTCCCGGGGACCGCGTGGAGACGGCAGCGGCACGAAACACTCCCCTGAACTTTGAAGGAGAAGACTTCCGGTCGGGGAGATCGAGTAGATGGGCTCCGCGCGCAGGGAGGGGGTCTGGAGTTTGAGCACGACGCCGTGAGTCACCAGGCGGCGGAGCCTCCAGTCGAACACCCTGCGGTCGCGCTCGTACCCACCATGCTTCATGATCTCGAAGAGTTGTGCGTGGGTGACGAAGTGTGAGCGGATAACCTGCCGCAGAAGCGGGTAGTCATGTTCCTGGCCGAGAGCGATGGACCCCTTCGAGTAGCGCATTCCGCCTATACCTCCTCGCTGGGTGTGAGACCAAGGCTTGCCCGCCGGGGTTCGCTGGCCACGGGCGTGAGGGCGTATCTCCCCACGGAACTCCGCACCCAGCCGTGAGCCGCCATGAGCAGCAGCGCCTCCTGCTCCTCCCGCCACTCGCTCAAGGCGATGACCCAGACGTCGTCCGAGCTCCACCCCGGGAGCCCGACCATCAGGCGGCCGACCTCCCGCGCCCTCACGGCGACGAGGTACCGGTCGGGCTTCACCCCGCGGGGAAGCAGGGTCTTGAAGAGAATCTTGTTCTGGCCCTGCCACACACAGGGCTCTTCGCACTCGAACACCCGGCCAATCATCCGCGCCGGGTAGTTGGGATTGAGCCCGCCCACACCGTTGAACCGCACGTGGCCCACGATCCGCGGTCGGGTCCTCAACTTTCCGCCGACCGCAACGCCGGTCGTGTTGTAGTAGGCCGCGCGAGCAAAGCGCTTCGGGTCCCTTGGGTCTTTGCCCGACCGTCGCCGCCAGACGCTACCGAAACCGAGGACACTCACGCGCATGGCTCAGGCTCCTCCCTTCAGACGTTTGTTCTTCTCCCGTTCAACGTGGAGTTGCTGTTGCAGGGTGTTGATGTGGCGAACCAGGTCAGACTGGGAAGCTGTCGAGATATCGCGGGGGGCGGCTCCCTGCCCGTTACCCCCCAACTGGCTGCTCAGGGCATCGACCCGGAGGGAGAGGTCTGCGATTACTGCGCTTTTCTGTGCGACCTCTGCCTCCAGCCGTCGCTTGTCGCCATCGAACGAGCCGGCCTGATCCTTCGCCCCGGCGAGCTCTGCTTGAGGATTCGCGGCCGCAGAGTTCCCACCTGACACCGTCGAGTGTCCCGATTCCGAAGCCTCGATAGCCCGGTTGCAAAGCTCGATGTGGGTGTTGTACTTGTCGATGGCTTCGAGCGCCACACGGTGGGAGTTGGCCGCGAACTCACGCACCTCATCCATCTGCTCGCCCATGGTGTGGGTCTCACGTGTCCGGTCGCACAAGGATTTGACCCATGCTGAGCCGGTGACAATGAGGGCCAGTGTTAACCAGAAGCAGTACCAGAAGTCGGAATTGTCGATTGAGGAATCGACGAGGGCCTCGCGCCGCAGTTCATACCAGGCGCCCCAGTCAATGTCGTTTGGGTTCAGCTCGTGGAGCACGAAATCGTAAAAGTTCAGGTTGTGCTCGTAGAGGTGCCGGGGCGCGGGCGAGGATGGATCTCCGGGCGATGACGAAGCCGCAGGCGCCACGGCATGACGACCGGCCCGTGACCGGGGTTCGACCTGTCCCAAAGCAACTACGGTAAGCAATGCACCCAGAACAATGATGCTAAGAACTCGATTCATGCTCTCCCTCCCGTGAACCGTCTGCCGTGCCGGCTTGCGAGCTCATTGTTCTTGAACCGCAGGTTTGCTCCTACCGACTCGGCGCGAGACTGGCGCAGCCTGGGGTAAAGCTTCGGCGTCCACCCCGGAATGCGCACGTCGGCGGGGGGGCGGACATGCAGCAAGGTATGTAAGGTCCCCTCGGTTTCGTCCGTCATGAGCAGCTCGACCTGCCCCTTGGGAAGATTCTTGATGTGGAAGTCCGCCGCCCGAGTCTCCAGCTGTTCCGTCTCGACCACCCGCCCGGTGGGCTGGTATTTCTCGTACCCAAACATCTGCCAGCCTTCGAGCGTCACGCTCCGCCGGGGCACTCGATGCAAGGCCGAAGCCTGAAGGAAGTAATTGGCCGTCTCTTCATTCTGGGTCTTGAAGACGATGGTCGTGTTGGGGGCTGAGGTCACGTCCTCCTTGAAGCCCCGGCCCACCCTGAGCAATTGCGGGATGCTCTGCATCGAGAAGAGGAAGGCGGTGTTCGTGCCGCGCGCGGTGTTGAGGATGTGAGCGAAGTTCTGATAGCCGAAGGGAGCGAACTCGTCGAGGATGACGCTAAAGATCGGGCCTCGCGCTTCCCAGTCTTGCTGGCCGGGAATTACATCGGAAGGCGTCGCCCGCTCGTACCGCTTGCCCACGACGAGCTGGAGGTTTTGCAGCAGCATCTTGCCCAGGGCCCGGACCGGCTCGGTGTTCTTGTTCACGTTCAGGCTGACGAACAGAATCAGATCCTGGTCAATGACCTCATCAATCGAGAGCGAGTCTTCATAGGGACCGGTAATGATCGACAACTCGTCGTCGAGGAAGGTCATGCACTCATTCAGCAGACCTTGAATCTTCGGCACCCGCTCCCGATCGTCCAGGGACTTGTAGAGGTTCTTGACCGACATCTCGAAATTGAGGCGGCGCTGGGTCGTGATGGAGGAGTCGCTCCCGATCACGCGTCGGGCCTTGTCGACCTGCTCCTTCAGAACCTCCGCGTCCAGGGCCATGACCAGCACGTCGTAGAAGTTGAACCGGGCCCCGGTGTAAACCAGCACCCGCACGATGTCGGCCAGATAGTTCAACTGGTGCTTGGCGAAGAACTCGTCGTGCAGGTTGAAGGAGCCGAACACCATGTTGACCACGGCCATGTAATCCTCTTCGGAGCAGTGGAAGGGGTTGTAGAGGACCGAGATGTCGGGGCGGGCGGGATTGAGCACGCGGAGTTGGTGGAGCCTTCCGGCATGGTGGATGTGGGGCAGCAGGTTATTGAAAAATTCCATGTCGCCCTTGCCATCGAAGATGACCATGGGGATGCGGCGGGGGCCGTTCGGGGTCTCAACGGTCCGGGCGAGGTCCTGGCTGATGATGTTCTTGAGGAGGGTGGTCTTTCCAGTTCCGGTCATGCCCAGGACGATGCCTTGCATGACCCGGATCCGGTCGGGCCACAGGAAAGGCTTACCGTGAATGTCGTAGCCCAAAACGACGGAGTTTTTGGCCCACGCTTTACGGCAATGTTTTTCATCAACGAGGGGTTTCACAACAACCGGGGGATGCGGCCACTGTTTTTCCCGGCGTGATCTCGCCGTCAAGGGGAACCAGCAGGCAACGAACACGCCCAGCGATAAGATAATGATGTAGCCGT
>CAVRNQ010000006.1:0-1521719 GCA_963722555.1 uncultured Acidobacteriota bacterium | reverse complement strand
TGGGAACCGTCCCTTGACGCGCCCGGCAGTACTATGCGCGCTCGCCACGTTCCCGCTGCCGCCCAGAAGGCTCCTGAGGAGGCACTTTCTAACACTCGCCGGATGTTCGCCTTGCAGGTGCAAGATGCCCACGGAGCCTTGCAGAGGATCTTGGGGGTGATCACCGTGCAGGGTTGCGGGATCCGCAGTCTCTCAGTGCGCCAGGGGACAAAACCCGGTGTGCTGAAAGTCACCCTGGCTCTCGAAGGAGATGAGATAGCGATCTTGAGAGCGGTGCAGCAAATCAGCAAATTGGTCAATGTCCTGGAAGTGCTGGACTTCAGCCGTCGGAAGGGAGGGGCCCGGCCAAAAACCCAGCTCGCCTCACCAAGCGGTCTCGCCGAGCGGGATGAGCCACGGTTGCGCAGGGCGAGGCGGGGGTCGGAAGAAAGTGGGCGAAAGCCGGAATGAGTGAACTTGATTGACTTCGTAAGAATTCTTAATATAATCAATCATGATCAAGCACGAGGATTCCGCGATGCGAACGGTTAAACCGAAGGACTTGGCGCCCAAGCGACTCGAGCAGTTGCGGCGCATCGTCAGCCAGGATCAGGTGGTGCGCGTTGACGACCTCACCGCGCAGCTCGGTGTTTCTGCGGCGACGATCCGCCGTGACCTGGATACGCTGGAAGGTTTGGGCGAGCTGCGGCGGGTTTACGGTGGCGCCGTGAGTACGGGCAGCCGTCTCGAGGAGCCGCTGTTTGATGATAAGACCTCCATCGCGGCGGGGGAGAAGCGGGCCATTGCTGCAGCAGCACTGAAATACGTCCAGCCGAACGACACGGTGTTTCTGGACGGTGGCAGCACGGTGCTGGAACTGGCGCGGCTGCTGAAGGATCGGGCCAAGGTAACCGTCGTGACCAACTCCCTGCGCGCCGCGGCGGAACTGGCGGGACGCGGGCCCCGGCTTATTCTCGTGGGGGGTGAACTTCGCCGCCTCAGCCAGACCACCGTAGGACCGCTCACGCGTTTTATGATCCGCGAGCTGCGCGTGGACAAAGCTTTCATGGGAACGATCGGCCTCAGTCTGGAGGGAGGACTCACCACCACCGATCCCAGCGAGGCTTACACCAAGGAACTGGTCATGGAGCACGCCCGCGAGGTCATCCTGCTGGCCGACAGCAGCAAGGCCCACAAGATTTCTTTCACGCGCGCGGGGCGACTGGAAAAAGTCCGGATACTCATCACCGACAGCCTCATGGATCGAAAGCTTTCAAAAGAACTGCGCAAGCGTGGTCTGGAGGTTGTGCGTGCATAACCGGAACCGCAATTTGGGGAGAGAAGGCAAATGGTGCCGGCTTATCTGAGGGATTCACGACCTGACTTTGTGCCTTTTGAAATCGATTGCGGCAGGATTCCTGCCTATCGGTTCGCGGGCAACCTGCGGGGTGAACTGGCAGCAGGGCGGATGGAGGCGGCAACTGCGGTTGCCCTCCTGGAAGACATGCTGATGGTGCGCGAACTGGAGGAAATGATCGTCAAGCTCCGCTCGGGCGCCTATGAGCCGATTGCGGGCTTCAATTATCGCGGGCCGACACACGTTTCGATTGGACAGGAGGCCGCCGCCGTCGGGGCCAGCAGCGCCCTGGCGCTGGAGGATTACATCACCAGCACCCACCGCGGCCACGGCGACAGTCTGGCGCGCGGCTGTTGTGCCCTGCGCGTGATGACCGGCGAGCAATTGCGGAAACGAGTCCCCGATTCGAAAGTCGCCCCAGGTCCAGAACTGCTGGAGCAGGCTCTAGAGAACCATGTCTATCGCACCATCGCGGAATTGTTTGGCAAAGAAGCGGGGTATTGCAAGGGACGCGGCGGGGGCATGCACATTGCGGACTTCAGCGTTGGCCACCTGGGAGCGAACGCCATCGTGGGCGGGAGCGTACCGATTGCCACGGGGGCGGCGATGGGACTGCGTTACCTCCAGGGTGGCGGCGTGGTGTGTTGCTTCGCCGGAGATGGCGCTTACTGCAACGGCGTCGTGCTGGAATCCCTGAATTGGGCCGCGCAGGCCCAGTTCACGAACGAGATTGCCGGCGAGCATCGCTTCGGAGTGCCCATTATCTTCTTCGTTCTCAACAACCACTACGCCATGACTGGCCGCTCTGACAACGAAGTGACAGGAGTTGGCCGTCTGGCGCGGCGCGCGGCCGGCTTCGCGACCAACAACCTGCACGCGGAAATCGTCAATGGCATGGATGTGTTGGCCGTGCGCGAGGCCGTCGAGCGGGCCCGCCAGGGTTGCCTGGAAGGGCAGGGCCCCTACTTCCTGGATGTGGACACTTACCGTTTCTATGGCCACTCGTTGAGTGATCCCCGCAACGAATATCGAACCCGGGAAGAGGAGGGCGCCTGGAAGGCTGTCGATCCCGTCCTGACATTCGAAGAGCAACTCCGCGAATGCGGGGTCCTGGATGAGCAGGGAATTGCCGCGCTGGAGTTGCGAGTCCGGGAGCGGAACGCGCGCGCGGCGATTCGGGCAGCCAGCGCTCCTGATCCCAACCCCGACGATGTCATCAAATACATGTATACGGACACGTCTGCCGATCAAGTCCCTCCGGAGTTTCAGAAGGTCAAAGTTTTCGCACCGCTGCCGGCGATCAAGCGGGTCAATGGCGAGATCACCTACCGGGACGCGATCAAAGAAGCCGTCATGGAAGAGATGCAGAGGGATTCGCGCGTCATCTTCTACGGCGAAGATGTGGCCGAATATGGCGGGGCCTTCAAACTCTCCAAGGGGTTTCTGGAAACCTTTGGTCGTGACCGGGTTTTCAACGCCCCCATCTCCGAGGCAGCCATCTGCGGGACCGGGGTGGGAGCGGCCATGATCGGATTGCGGCCGGTGGTGGAACTGATGTATATGGACTTTCTCCTCATGGCGGGAGACCAAGTCAGCAATCAGGCGGCCAAGTGGCACTACATGTCAGGCGCACAGGTCGAGGTGCCCCTGGTGATCCGCGTCTCCGTGGGCGCGGGCAAAGGGTACGGAGGGCAGCACTCACAAACCCTGGAATCAACGGTGGTGCATATACCCGGCCTGTATGTGGTCTATCCTTCCACACCCTACGATGCGAAAGGTATGATGAAATCCGCCATCCGCGACAACAATCCCGTGATGTTTGTCGAGTCCCAGGGGCTTTACAACGAGAAGGGTGCGGTGCCGCAAGAGGAATACCTTGTGCCCCTGGGTGTGGCGGACGTCAAGCGGGCGGGCAGCGATATCACGCTGGTCGCATATGGACCGGCGGTTCCGGATGCTTTGAAAGCCGCGGATCTCCTCCAAACCGAATCGGGGGTGAGCGCAGAAGTGGTTGACCTCCGCAGCCTCGTGCCGCTGGATATCGAAACGGTGTTGATTTCAGTGCAGAAGACCGGACGCTGCGTCGTCATCAGCCAGGCCGTGCACCTGGGCAGTTTCACCGGAGAGGTCGCCTCAACGGTGCAGCAGGAGGCCTTTGATTATCTTGACGCGCCGGTGATGCGCGTGGGGGCCAAGAACGGCATTGCTCCGCAATCGCACGTTCTGGAAGCCGTTTTCTATCCTCGGGTGGAAGATATCCTAGCGGCCGCCCGGGCCATTTTGTAACAAGGAAGCGCGAGCATGGTTCGACCTGTCGTAATGCCCAAACTCGGGCAATCGGAAGAAGTGGGAAAGATTGTGCGCTGGCTCAAGCGCGAGGGCGACGTCGTCACCCTGGGTGAGGTGCTTTTCGAAATCGAAACGGACAAGGCCCTGCTGGAGGTCGAGAGCTTCGCGGCGGGTACGCTTCTGAAGATTGTGGTCCCCGAGGGGGCGACCGTCCCCGTCCAATCCACGGTGGCCTTCGTGGGTGAGCCCGGCGAGCCCGTCCCGGAGGTTAAAATTCCTCCCAGCTTGCCCAAGCAGGCGGACCTGGCGCCGAGGGCCAGCGCGGCGCCGAGCCAAGCTGCACCTCGAGCCGCTGGGGCAGTGACCAAGCCTCGGCAGGGAAGGCCGAGCGCCGGCAAAGAGGTAACTCGATCTCGCGAAGCACCGCCTGCCGTAACGAGTGTTTTGGAGCCGCACTTATTCAAGATAAGTCCGCGCGCAGCGAAGTTGGCCAAGGACAGCGCGCTGGATCCCACATCCATCGCGGGCACTGGTCCGGGGGGACGGATCGTGGAGCGGGACGTCAGGACCTACCTTGAATCCAAAGGGTACGGCCGGCTGCGCATCACGCCGGCCGCGAAGAAACTGGCCGTGGCGGAGGGGATCGATATTCTCAGCCTGGCGCCGAAAGGCGACACAGGGCGCCTCACCGTCGCCGACATCGAAACGGTGATCGCGGAGCGGCCGCAGCCCATGACTCGCATGCGGCAGGTGATTGCCGAGCGGCTGACGGAGAGTTACCAGCAGGCGCCGCACTTTTTCGTGACCGTGTCGTGCGACGTCACGGAACTCGAGTCTTTGCGGTCGGAGTTGAAGGCGCAGGGCACGTCGTACACCATCACGGACTTCTTGCTCAAGGCCACGGCGCTCGCCCTCGAAAAATTCCCCACCGTGAACAGCACGACCGATGGGGAGAGTATCCGCTGGCACAGCAGAATCGATTTGGGATTCGCGGTCGCCCTGGAGCATGGCTTGGTGGTCCCGGTCATCCGCGATGCCCAGGAGCTGAGCTTGGCGGAAATTCACATCCGGGCAAGAGACCTGACGGTGAAGGCGCGGGCCGGCCAACTCACGCCGGCGGAGATGACCGGCAGCACGTTCACCATTTCCAACTTGGGCATGATGGACGTGGAGAACTTCACGGCGATTATTAATCCCGGCGAAAGCGCCATCCTGGCTGTCTCCACCGTCATCGCACAACCCGTGGTGAAGGAAGGCCAGGTCGCGATCCGGTCGATCATGAAGATGACCTTGTCATCCGATCACCGGATCATCGACGGCGCTTTGGCCGCGCGGTTCGTGAATGCGATTAGAAAAACCCTTGAGGAGACAAGCCTGTGGCGGCGTTCGATATAGTAGTCATCGGTGCGGGTCCGGGTGGGTACCCGGCGGCGATTCGAGCGGCACAACTGGGTGCTTCCGTGGCTCTGGTGGAGAAAGAAGAGCTCGGCGGAACCTGCCTGAACTGGGGCTGTATTCCCACCAAGACGCTCATCGCTTCTTCGGAGCTTTATGCGCGCATCAAGTCCGCGGGCGCCCTGGGCCTCCGGGTTGAGAACGCCTCATACGACTATGCGGCGATGTCCGAGCGCAAAGATCAGGTGATTCAGAAGCTGCGCAACGGCATCAAGCAACTGCTCAAGGCGAATGGCATAACCGTGTTCCGGGGAAGCGCGGCGTTTGAAAACCGCAATCGCATCCAAGTGACTCCCCAAGGCTCATCCGCGGACTCCGCCTCTGGGCCCGTGATCCTGGCCGCCGGCAAGACGATTATCGCCACGGGAACGGCCTCAGCCCTACCCTCGTTCCTTCCGCGTCATGCGCGCGTCGTGGACAGCAAAACATTTTTGAACCTGAAGTCCCTGCCCGCCAGTGCGTTAGTGCTGGGCGGAGGCGTCATCGGTTGTGAGTTTGCGTGCCTGCTGGCACAACTGGGCGTTCGGGTCGCGGTCGTGGAACTGCTGGGGGATATTCTGTGGGGCCTCGATGCAGATGTGCGGCGCGAGTTGCGCCGGCACATGGAAAAGGCTCTGGGCATTCGCATCCTTACGGGCGCGACCCTGGAAGACATCGCGGCGGATGACCGGGGCGTTCGCGGCAGGGTCGGGCCGGAACGTCTGGAGGCTGAATTGTTGCTGGCGGCTCTCGGCCGCAAGCCCGTGACCCAGGAACTCCGCGTGGAGAACGCCGGATTGACCCCCAACGAGCGCGGTTTCCTCGACGTTGATGCGTACGGCAGAACGTCCGTCGCAACGATTTATGCGGTGGGTGACGTTACGGGAGGCCCGCTTCTGGCCCACGCCGCCACGTCGCAGGGTTTGGTCGCAGCCGAGAATGCCTGTGGACTTTACCTCCGCAAGAACGAGAAGGTTATTCCCAATTGCATCTTCACCTCGCCGGAAATTGGCGCCGTGGGGCTCAGCGAGCAGGAAGCCGGGCAGCAGGGCAGGAAGATCAAGACAGGGAAATTCCTGCTGGGTGCGTCGGGGAAGGCGCTCGCGATCGGCGAGACGGCGGGTTTTGTAAAGTGGGTGGCCGATGCCGAAACCGGGCAGTTGCTGGGAGCTCATGCGGTCGGGTCCCATGCCACCGACCTGATCGCCGAAGCTGTGGTGGCCATTCGCGCCGAACTTACGGCCACGGAACTCGCCCACACAATGCATGCCCATCCGACCCTGGCCGAAGTATGGATGGAAGCCGCGCACGTCCTCCAGGGCGAACCCTTGCACTCCGTCCCCGTTCGTAGGCCGCTGGAGACTGGTTGAGCAGGAGACGTATTCCTTCTTAGGTGCAACACTGCGGTGTCCCCTCCGGGCCGAGGCTGGCGCGGCACGGAGGACTCGATTGCTGCCAACGGGGCCACCAGGTCACGGCGCCAGTAGAATGACTGTCGCTTTGCCGTGCTGGGGGATTGCGAGTTTCAGCGTGTCGCCATTGCGGGTGGGCTGGAGCGGCCAGCTTTGTTCAAGATCGATGGCTGTGGCGCGGATGTTCTTCATCCGGTCGGCGTCCGGCAGGCGGCAGATCACTTCCAGGTTCGCATCCGAGTTATCGACTTTGCGAAGATGCCGCCATGCGGAGACCATCGTAATCATCACGGAGCCATCCTTTAGGCGGAAAATGTTTCCCGCCGTATAGGGGGGCAGCTCCAGCGCTTGCGGGTGGAAGATCCACTTCTTGCCGCGCAAGCGGTCAATGAAGGGATGATACTTTTCGAGCAAATCCGCCGTGTGGGCGGCTTGCCCCGTGGACAGATTCCCCACATGAGCGTCGGTGGCGCTGACATCCGAGTAGAACATGCCGTAATGGAGGCAATGAAGGAAGAGCAGTTCCGGGTCACGCGCGCCCTCGCCCGAGAGAATCATCACGTGGCGGCTCAGTCCGAGATAACTTTGCGCGGCGATCCAGCCGGGATTTTCTTCCCGGGTCACGTCTTCGCTGGACATGATTCCGTCGACTCCCCAGCAACTCGCCAGGGTCACGGGCTTGTTGGCCGTAACGCACATGTCTTTGCTGTGCAGCAGGGGCGCGACGTGTTGCCGCATCATGCGCTGATACATGAACTCAGGATAATAGGCGGGTTTGTTGTCCACCATCGTGATGCCATCGTCGTGAGCAAAATCAAACAGGTAGCTACGGCCATAGACATCCCAGAAAAAGCCCGCAATGGCGGGATAAGCGTCGACCATGGCCTTCGCCTGCTGCGTCATGTGCTTGCCGAATGACGTGGTGGGGTCGGCGTTCATCAAATAGCAGGCACGGCGATCCGGGTAGTCCGTGGCGCGCCACGCCCCGAGGGGCTTGCCGGATTCCGCGTGGGCAATGCTGTCGGGAAATGCCTGCTGCGCGTACCCATACTCGGCCTCGGTGACGTTGTAGTAGATAAAGGTTCCCACGCCGCACTCCCGCGCCAGGCGCGCGTGGGCGGCAATCTTTTCCCGCGTCAGGGTGGTGCCGGGATTGGGATGCGATTCGCACGACCAGCTTTTTACGGCAGGCTCGGGGATCATCAATCCATACCTGGGGAAATGCCCATGCAGTTCCTCCCAGCGATTTCCCCGGTCGCGCCGCCCTGCATAGGCCGTGTTGACGTCCGCCTCGGTAAACGAATCTTTCATCCACTCGTTGCCGGAGGCGTACACGCCATCCCACGCATCGAACCCGGGCTGCGGATCGAAGTATCCCTGGTACTGGGCGTAAACCCATCCCAAAGCCGGCCGCCAATCCGCCGGGTGAACGGAAATCAGCAGCCCCGTTTCCAACTCCTTTTTGTTGCGAATGCCCAGATACTCGTGGCTCACCTGGAAATAAGGCCGCTCGCGCTGCGGGTACTGGCGCGAATTCCAGTGGAAATCCGCTTCCGCGCTGGTGTTGTTGAGGAAGCGAATGCGCACGGCAGGAATCTCCAGGGGAGCGGTAAAGCAAATGGCCCGTTTCTTTTCGCGGGAATAGAACACCGTCATGGGAATGTTTGTCCGCCACTCCGGTTCGCCGACCGCTCCCGCTGTGGATTGCCCGTACTCGATGGCGAAGGGGAGATAGGGCTTCACCGCGAAGGGCGCTTCCGCAATCGGCGCCCAGGCCTCATAGTTCCCAAGCGGTAGGGGAGCGGCCTGGATGACGCGCACTGTGCGCTCGGGGCCCGTGTCTTTTCTGATTCGCACGTCCCAGCGCAGGTGGTCCGCGGCGACGCGAAAGGTTTGCCAAACCGTAAACTCCGCCAGGGGATATTTCTTGCGGAAGGAAAAGGAAACACTCGCCGGCGTGGTTTTGATTTCGGGCGCCGCGATGGCGCAATCATCCTCCAAATCAGAAAACCGCTTATTCCGCAACTCATCGATCAGGATCAGGCCGCCGATGCGCGGCGCCACTTCATAGGGCGCGCCCAGCGCGCTCGGCCAAAGGGCATCTTCGGTGGCTTGGTGGCAGTAGTCTTCGCGGCTGATCTTGTCGATGAGGCGTTCGATGGTGCCCGTTCGCGTGCTGACGGCGATTTCGAGCGAGGCGTTGCCGCCAATCCAGAGGTCTCCTTCTCTTCTCCACGTGGGCTTGGCCGCGGCGTCCTCGCCGGCGCCACTCGCCCCGCGCGCCGCCAGCGGGCGCGCTCCCAGTCCATAGCCATAGCTCAAGGCCGTGGCGGCCCCGGCCTTCCGCATAAAGTCTCGTCGCGTGATTTTGTTCATGACCTTCGGCTTCCTCCTCCTGGAGATCTCTCTACCAGGGACAGGCGTTGCGGTGTTGACACCCAGCGCATGGGTGTGAATCCGCGATGATTCTTTCCCAGGTATTCCATGGCGGGGCGAGAGTTTACCTCGAAGCGGGGATATTCCTCAACTGCGTTAAATCCCAGCATCGGTATTGGGTCAACTTGATGTAGAGGCGGCTTTACGCCGCCATTTGGCGACGTGGACTCGCCGCTACACCATCTTGGCGACGTGGACTCGCCGCTACACCATCTTGGCGAGGTAAACTCGCCGCTACAACATCAAATTGACCCACTGCCTTCCTCTGGCCCTTCTTGCTTGCCGCCCCCCAAGCGTGTTAGCGTTCGGCGCGAGGCCATCATGAAGAACACCTGTTTTGCGCTTACCGTATGTCTCTACCTTGTCATGGCGCCGGGTTTGCGGGCGGCTGATTTGCGGACCGTCTGAGGCGATGGCGCTAAGTCGGAGACCAAGATCATTACTTCCGGCAACCAGACCTATACGATTCACATGGGCGGCCGTTTTGACGGTGACATGACTCGTGATCCGGTTGGTTATTGGGCGTACGACCAGTTCTGGGAGCCCAATTTCTACGTCCGCCTGGAAAACGTGGGCGGCGTGCCGGTGGTCAATCCCTGGCTGTGGCGCCTCGACCGGCCCGACACGCGCAGCCTGCAATCCATCGTAGCTTTCGTCGTGCGCCCCTCGATGAGCGACGAAGAAAAGGCCCGCCGGCTCTGGGAGTTTGAGATTCAGAACCGCTTCCACGCCACCACCGAGGACGATGAAGTGAATGACGTGGTGAAACGGTTCAATTGTTACGGTTATACTCTGTGCTATAACGAAAGTATAGCCCTTAGTGATTTATGGCGGACCGCCGGTCTGAAAGTGCGGCAAGGGTATCCGAACGGCCACAGCACCGCCGAAGTTTTCTACAACGGCGCCTGGCACTTCCTGGATTCGGATGAGAGCACCATCTGCCTTTTGCCGGACAACAAAACCATTGCCTCGGAAGAGCAAATCGTGGCGGATCACTGGCTGATGAAGCGCACCCACATTTACGGGCCGCTGCACGACGACGATCCGATGCGGGATGAGGGTTCCGCGGCATTGTTCGCGTACGAGGGAGAGCGCCAAGGCGAGCACCCCAGCAAGACCCACCACCAGATGGACTTTACGCTGCGCCCGGGCGAGGCCATTACCTGGGCCTGGAAGGCGGGCAACCGCTATCACGGCAAGGAGTTTGAAGGCAGCAACGCGATGCTTTGGAACAAACGCTGGCGCCTGATCGCCGACGTGATGGATGGGGAGTTGACCTATGCGGCGGATCTCGCCCAGGCCTCCACGCTGAAATACTTCGAGACCCAGGGAGTCGAAATCCGGCCCAGCGGTCCTTTCGGACGCGGGTTGTATCCCGTGGCGGGAAAGGGTTCCGTGATCGTTCCGGTGAAGAGCGCCTATCCGGTGGTGGGCGGCCGCCTGGAGGTGGACCTTGGCCGCCGCTCTCCCGCTGGCGGCCAGGCGAAGGCTTCCCTCAGCTTCGATGACGGCCAAACGTGGCAGGAAGTTTGGACTTCCGCCATGGGCGACTACGCGCGCATGTATATTGACCTGGACGAGTTCTTCCCTCCTACCGGGCCCGCGCGTTATCACTACCTGCTGCGTTTCGAGCTCACCAGCCCGGGCCCCCAGCCGGACGTCTGCCTGAAAGGCTTTTACCTGCGATCGACGCTGCAAATGGCACGGTTGGCGATGCCCGGACTGAGTTTGGGCGATAACGAATTCGTTTTCACGGACCAGAGCGCGCCGGAACGGAAGGTGAAGATCACCCACTCCTGGGCCGAGTGCGATGCGCCCGTGGTTCCCGGCCCGCCCGCGCAGGCGCTCTATCCCTCGGACGGTGGCCGGGCGAACGGCACGCGCCTCACCTTTCGCTGGCAGCCGCCTGCCACTGGCGCGCCCGCGGCTGATTATGAATTCCAACTGAGCGAGTATCAGGACCTGCGCTACGTGCTTTCTCCCAATTTCGAAAAGCTGATCAGCCGCACGGACAATCGCGGCGCCGCGACCTATCAGCTTCCCGGCACGGGCCTGCTGAACCCGGGCCAGACCTACTACTGGCGCGTCCGGGCGCGTAGCGAGGAAGGAGTGTGGGGCCCGTGGTCGAAAGTGTTTTCCTTTGCCGCGCAAGCGCCTGCCGTCCCGGTGAATGTGAACGCGCGCTTCGATCCGCCGTCGCGCACTGTGGAACTATGTTGGGAAACGGGCAGCGGCGGCTCCACGCCGGTGCGGTACCGCATTTATGGAAGCGCGGAGCGGGGGTTCACTCCTCATGACACGCCCTATGTTTACGACGCGGGCGCGGACGGCATGAAACCCGCGCTGCCGAACCTGCTGATCGAAACTCAAGGCCCCGCGCGCTCCCTGACACTTCCCACGGGACTGTGGCGCGCCTACTATCGCGTGGTGGCGGTCGATTCCGAGGGGCGCGAAAGCGGACCCTCGGGGCAGGGGGAACTCTTGCACCCGCTCATCCTGTCCCAGGCGCTGCCCGCTGCGCAGGCCTCTGCGTATTACCAGACGCACATCGACGTGTCGGCCTCGAGGGGCGACTTGGTCTCGACGGACTTCCCCGACGGCAAGCCTTACAACATACGTTTCCGCAATGCCGACGATCTGGGGTTCGAAGTGAGTGGCGCGCCGCAGGGCCTCGCCATCACTCGCGACACGGGAGTGATCGCTGGCTACCTGCCTGCGAACGCCGCGGGAAAATACGAGTTGGAGGTCAAGGTCATCGATCGAAGGACAGGAAAACAGGACGCGGTGAAGTTGCCGCTGACCGTGAATCCCATCAAGCGGCGGTAGACTTCCGGGGCAGGCCTTGGTTGATGGAGTAGGCTTGGCACAGAGCTGTTCTGAAGGCCTGCGGTTCGTCCCACACTGACAACAAAAAGCCGCGAACCTAGTCCGGATTTCTCACCACGGGATTGGAAGGGCGGGGCTAGTGTCCTGAGTCAGAAGTTCGTTGACAAAGTCTACCCCCTTGCGGGCGACCGTCCCCCAGCCCCGTCAGGGGCGCAAGACCGTAGCCCAGGGCGTAAGCCCTGGGGAAAAGAGCCCTCACCCCGCCTTCGGCACCCCTCTCCCGCGCGCGCGGGAGAGGGGACGGGGGTGAGGGAGGGCTCCCATACCCACGGCTCACGCCGTGGGCTACCTTCTTTCGCCCGCTCCGCGGGCTAACTTCATCAACGAACTTCTGACTCAGGACACTAGAGACAGGCTGCGGAAAAACCCTCCAATGCTGCCATCCTGAGCCCGTTCGCTGCCATCCTGAGCCCGTTCGCTGTCATCCTGAGCGAAGCGAAGGATCTCGCTCTGGGCTCAGGGTAAACTGCGCGAAGGATCTCGTTCTGGGTATTTTCAAGGCAATGCGAGATTCTTCGTCGGTCGCCGCGGCTGAACGTCCGCCGATCCTCATGGCGGGCGACCTCCTCAGAATGACACCGCCTACGAGTTTTTCCGCAGCCTGTAGAGCCCCGCCCTCCGAATTCCGTGCGGAGAGACCACCCTTTTTTCTCGGGCGGGCTATTTTTGAGGGCACACAACACATCTTGCAGAAAAACGCCTTCGCGGTACAATGCAATTCCAGCGAACAGTGTCTTAACGCGGATTTCTCACCACGCTGGAACACTTTTGGGGGGGCTGCCGGAAGGGTGGGGCTTCAGCCCCGCCGAAATGGCGGCTTCCGCCCTCTGTTCGTCCCGCGCAGCTTGCCGCCGCAAGCTGCGCGGGGCGCGAAGCACGGGAATAATCGAGAAGGCCTCGTAACGGCGGGGCTAAAGCCCCGCCCTTCCAATTCCGTGGTGAGAAATCCGGGCTAACTGTGTGTCTCCCTCCAGGGGACAACCCCAAATGGAATGGCATCCAAGTGGGGTCAGAGCGCAACTTCCTGCCGGAGGTAACACGATGATAAATCGCGGATTCAGCCGCTGGTTATTTCCACTCATCCTCTTACTGCTCTTAAATCGCGCCGCCGTTCAGGCCGACGAGACTCCTGTCAAGGTGGCGGTGGACTGGAACAAGGTCCTGCGAGTGTCCAGAACCACTCCCACGCTCCAGGTGGTGGTGACTCCCGCGATGCGGCCAGGCCACGCGATGCACGATTCGGCTTTCCGCGCCCTGCATGAGCTGGGCTGCGACATGGTCCGCTACGTTCCCTGGCTGCCCTACCCGAAGCTGTCCGTCGCAGAGCTCGAGCCGCCGAAGGACGGCAAGACCTCCTGGGACTTTTCCTTGATCGATCCCATGACCGCTGACTTCATGGAGGCGACGGCCGGGCATTCCGTGCTGATGAATTTCAGCGCGCCTCCCCAATGGGTTTGGAAGACCGAGAAGCCCGTGCCCTATCCGGCGGATCCCGACGAGGTCACCTGGACCTACGAGCAGGGGACCGAGCTGCGTGATCCCAGCATGAAGGAATTGGCCGATTATTACGCGCGCCTCGTGAGCTGGTATATGCAAGGCGGTTTCAAAGATGAGTTCGGTGTCTGGCACAAGTCGGACCACCATTACAAGATCGATTACTGGGAGGTGTTCAACGAAGTCGATGACGAGCATTCCATGACCCCCAAGCAGTACACCGCCTACTACGACGCCATCGTAGAAGCCATTCTGCGCGTGGCGCCGCACATGAAGTTTGCGGGCATGGCTCTGGACAACACCTCGCGGCGCCCTGACTATTTCGAGTACTTTCTCAATCACCGCCACCACAAGCCCGGGATTCCCCTGGACATCATCACTTACCATTTCTACGCCAACGCCACGTCGGACCAGCCGCCGGAAGTGCAGCAGTACACTTTCTTTGAACGGGCCGACCACTTTCTCGACGCCGTGCGCTACATCGAAGTCATCCGCCAGCGTCTCTCCCCTCAGACGCAGACGGACGTCGACGAGCTCGGGTCGAATGCAGACGACGGCACGGGAAGGGCGCCGGGGTACGTTCCCCCACCACTGCCGCACGGTTACTGGAACCTCTCCGGCGCGGTGTACGCTTACGTTTATGCCGAGCTGGCGAAGCTCGGGATTGAGTATGCGGGCGAGTCGCAATTGGTCGGCTACCCCACGCAGTGGCCTTCGGTCACCATGGTGGACTGGGAAACCGGCCAGCCCAACGCTCGTTACTGGGTGCTCAAATTGATTCATGGAAATTTCGGCCCCGGTGACAAACTGATTGAAACCAAGATGGACACGCCCGCGGTTTATGGTCTGGGCTTCATCACTCGCGACGGCCAGCGCAAGGTGCTGTTGGTGAATAAGCACGACCGAACTCTCGTCGCATCCCTTCCCGGCGCCGCCGGAGGCCGACTCGAGGTGGTTGACCAGCAGACAGCACTTCAGCCACCCGCCGTGAGCCAACTCCCGGGCGACGACGTGACCCTGAGCGGGCTGGCCGTGGCCGTGGTGACTTTGCCAAAGTAGGGCCAAGGGTGTGAATCCGCGAGAGCCGTCGGATGGGCGGGAAGGGCACTGAGATCAGCTTGGCGGCACAGGGAAATGAGATAAAGATGAAACACCTGAATCGCAGGGATCTGTTGAGGAACTCTCTATCCGTAGGGGTCGCGGCACTGGTGGGAGGGCAACTCGCGAAGCGAGCTGCGGCGCGTGGGGGCACCGCGACGCCGCCCATTGTTGAAACGCAGTACGGGAAAGTTCGGGGCGTCGACTGGCGAGGCGTCCGTGTCTTCAGGGGCATCCCTTATGGAGGCTTGACCGAGGGAACGGCACGGTTTCTGCCGCCTGCCAGGCCCGACCCGTGGGCGGGCATTCGCGAGGCGACGGAGAACGGGCCGCGTTGCGTTCAGGGATCGGGGAGTATATTCCTGAACCCGGTGATCGGTGAGTACTTCAGAGGATCGACAGGCCGGACCGAACTGGTCGAGGAGAAGAACAGCGAAAACTGTCTGGTGCTGAATGTTCTCACCCCGGGCCTGAAAGGCAAGCGTCCGGTGATGATCTACATTCACGGGGGAGGATTCAGCAACTTGTCGAGCCAGATCACGGTCTTCGCCGATGCTTTACCCCGTGAAGAGGACGTGGTTCTGGTCGGCACCAACCATCGTCTGAGCGCATTCGGCTATCTGTACCTGGGCGGCTTGAGCGAAAAGTACGCGGTCGGCAATGTTGGGCAACTGGATCTGATCGCGGCGCTGGAGTGGGTGCGCGACAACATCGCGCATTTCGGCGGCGACCCGAGGAACGTCACGCTCTTCGGCGTTTCCGGCGGCGGTGGAAAGCTTAACACCTTAATGGCCATGCCGGCGGCCAAAGGGCTGTTCCACCGGGCGATCATCGAAAGCGGCTCCCTACTGCGCGCTGACGACAAAGAAACCGCCACCCAAATCGCTAAGGTGGTGCTGTCAAAACTGGGACTGGCAGAAAACCAGGTTGACGAGCTGCAGAGCATTCCCGCCGACAAGTTGTATGCGGCCGCCGAAGCGGGGGGTTCGAGGAGCGTGGGTCCGGTGGTGGACGGCCACTCCGTGCCCCGGCAAATCTGGGACCCCACGGCGCCTGAGATTTCCGCCGGCATCCCTCTGATTATCGGCAACTGCAAGGATGAGTCAACGCTGTTCTCGACGGAGGATGAGGCGCTGTTTCATCTCGATGAGGCGGGGTTGCGCGATCGCCTTGTGAAGGCCGGCATCCCGGCATCCAGTGTCGCCCCACTGCTCGCTGCCTACCACCGCGATCACCCTAAGGACACGCCGAGCGACATCTACTTCCGCATATCCACAGACCGGGGAGCGCGCTGGAACGCGGTCAGGCAGGCGGAACTCAAAATCGCGCAGGGCAAGGCTAATGTTTATCTGTATTACTTTGCGTGGGATGCCCCCCTGGCGGGCGGCAAGTTCAAAGCTTTTCACACGGCCGAGCATCCGCTGGCCTTGCGGATTGTCCGCTATCCAGAAGCGGAGCAGTTATCCCAGCAGATCAGCGGCGCCTGGGTGGCTTTTGCCCGGCACGGCAGTCCCCGTCGACGGGGGTTACCAGACTGGCCCGCCTATTTAACCACCGCGAGAGCAACCATGATTTTCGACGCTCGCCAGAGCGAGGCAATGAACGATCCTGACCGTGAAGAGCGGCTGATGCTGCTGGACTGGCCGTCACGCCGTCTGCTGTGATTTCGGTTGTGGCAAGAGTTTAATGAGCGAGCCCGGAGGGGTGCGTGGGCGACAGAGTCTGTGTGAAAACCTTTCCTTGTAGCGGCGGTCTATGACCGCCGGTCTTGAGAATCAATGAATTCGGCGCTCATAGAGCGCCGCTACAGCGCCCGAAGTCACGTTTTCACAAAGACTCTAAAGCCCCGCCCTTCCAATTCCGTGGTGAGAAACCCGGGTTAGCTGGCGGGGACAACGGGACTCGAACCCGCGACCTCATGCGTGACAGCGAGCAGCACGGACATGTTGGTGAGATCCGCGGCTCTTACCCGGAAAGATCCCTACGACGAAAAACCTTAGACCCGAAAAACCAAGTCTGCGCTGTTCATCATTTATTCACCTGCTGCAACAGGCGCTCGTAATTCTGCTTATAGGTCGCGTCCTTGGGGTCAAACATGTAGGCCGTGCGGTATTCCTCGAGAGCTCCCCGCAGGTTGCCTTTCCGCTCCAGCGCCTCACCCAGGTTGAAGTGCGCCGCGGAGTCGTCGGGGTCCAAGCGCAGCACCTCGCGATACTCCGCGATCGCACCGTCCAGGTCACCCTTGTCTTCGAGCGCGGCGCCGAGGTTGTTGTGCGCGGCCGCGTACTTCGGATTTAGGCGCAGTACCTCGCGATACTCCGCGATCGCGCCGTCCGGGTCGCCCTTCTTGGCGAGCGCGGAGCCGAGATTGTAATGCATCATGTATTCAGTGGGGTTCAAGCGCAGCGCCTCACGGTATTCCGCGATCGCACCGTCCAGGTCACCCTTGTTTTCGAGCGCGGCGCCGAGGTTGACGTGCGCGCCCGCGTCCTTCGGATTTAGGCGCAGGGCCTCACGGTATTCCGCGATCGCACCATCCAAGTCCTTCTTGCTGGCAAGCGCGTTACCGAGCCTGACGTGCGCCCATTCATTATGGGGGTCCAAGCGCAGCGCCTCACGGTATTCCGCGAACGCACCGTCCAGGTCACCCTTGTTTTTGAGCGCGCCGCCGAGGTTGACGTGCGCGTCCGGGTACTTCGGATTTAGGCGCAGCGCCTCACGGTATTCCGCGATCGCACCGTCCAGGTCACCCTTGTCTTCGAGCGCGCCGCCGAGGTTGACGTGCGCGTCCGCGTACTTCGGATTCAGGCGCAGGGCCTCACGGTATTCCGCGATCGCGCCGTCCAGGTCGCCCTTGTCTCCGAGCGTTACGCCGAGGTTGAAGTGTGCCGTGTCATTCTTAGGATTTAAGCGCAGCGCTTCACGGTATTCCGCGATCGCACCATCGAGGTCGTCCTTGCTGAGAAGCGAGTTACCGAGGTTGACGTGCGCCGTGTCATCCTTAGGATCTAAGCGCAGCGCCGCACGGTATTCCGCGATCGCACCGTCCAGGTCGCCCTTTTTCTCAAGTGCGAGGCCGAGGTTGAGGTGCGCCTTCGCGTACTTTGGGTTCAGGCGTAGCGCTTCGCGGGATTCCGCGATCGCGCCGTCCAGGTCGCCCTTCTTTCTGAGATCGATTCCGAGATTGTTATGCGCCATGTCATTAGTGGGGTTCAAGCGCAGCGCCTCGCGCTCTTCCCGGATCGCGCCGTCCGGGTCGCCCTTCTTTGCGAGTGCGGCGCCGAGGTTATTGTGCACCGTGTCATTATTGGGGTTTAAGCGCAGCGCCTCGCGATACTCCGCGATCTCACCGTCCCGGTCGCCCTTGTCTCCGAGCGCGACGCCCAGGTTGAAGTGCACCGAATCATCATTGGGGTTCAGGCGCAGCGCCGCGCGGTATTCCTGCTCAGCCTCCGCATATTGGCCTTTATGATAGAGTTCCGCTCCGCGCGCCACGTGTTGCAGCACCTCGGCCTGCCGAGCCTGCGCTGCCGGTTCAACGGTCGCGGGCTTCGTCACCTTGGCGCTCTTGAGCGCGCTAATCAGTTCGTCCTCGCCGCCAGCCAAGCGGACTTGCTGGAGGTAGCCATGCGTGGGCTCAAAATCGATTCCGCGTTCCTGGACCAGCATGGTGACTCGGGGGCTCGACACTTGGCCCACCAGCAAGGCGAAAACCTGTTCCTGCTTCAGCGGCTTCTTCGCACTCGCGGGCTCGGGGTGCTTCGCCGCGAGTAGCGCCTTAACAAATGCCTGGCTCGCGCCCGCGGCCTTGAGGCTTTGGAGAAAATCCTCCGCCGGGGCGAAATCAATCCCGCGCTGCTCAATCAGCTTTGCGCCGGATTCGTCTGCGAGCCCGCTCCGCACCAGGCTCTGTACCTGGTCTTGCGTCAAAGGCTTTTGCTGCGCCCATGCAGACAGGGCAAAGACCAACTCCGTCGCCATTATGAGAAGAGTCAGCGTTTTGCGGAATCTCATTGCCACCTCGCGCGGCTGTCGTAAACTAAGAAGAAACTAGGGGGAGATTCTACCGCAAATGAGGGGAATTGCTACCTCATTGGGGTTTAGCAGGCTGCGGAAAAACCCTCCAATGCTGTCATCCTGAGCGGAGCGAAGGCTCTCGCTCTGTGTATTTTCAAGGCAATGCGAGATTCTTCGTCGCCTGCGGCTCCTCAGAATGACAGTGCCGACGAGTTTCTTCTCAGCCGGTTAGGTAGCAAACGTAGCGGCGACCCGACCGCGACACACCGCGAGCCGGTAGCGCAGAGTTGGTTTGTAACTCTGCGGCTTTACATCGTCGTTCATTCAGATCCTTGCGCGTTCATCGGCCGGCAGGCGCACGCGATCAATGGACAGCGGTGGGAAACCGAAAGGGGTGCGCAGGCGCTCGGCTGATACTCATGCACACTCGACCACTTCCACTGTTCTGGTTTCAGGACCAAGGCCCGCCGCACCGGGGGCGGTGCCGACATCGCATTCAATGTAAGCGACCGTGGCCGTGGACGGCGTGAGCTCGCCAGTTCTCTCCAGGGTAAACCCAGGGTAAACCGGAACGCCGGACGGCTCCCGCGAGCCTCAGAGAAAGGGTGTTTTTTGCCAGGAAATGCTGGCGGGGACGACGGGACTCGAACCCGCGACCTCATGCGTGACAGGCATGCGTTCTAACCAGCTGAACTACGTCCCCGAAAAACCAGTGACGAGTGGTAAGTGAAGAGTGACAAGCGACCAACTTCTACTTCCGCGAGGTGAGAGCGCTAGCTCGTCACTAGTCACTCTTCACTTGTCACTGTTTCACTGGTGGGCGGTATCCGGCTCGAACGGATGACCTCCTGCTTGTAAGGCAGGCGCTCTGACCGGCTGAGCTAACCGCCCGGCTCCGATTCGAACCGGGGCTGAAATTATTCGCCAACCCTCAGCACACGAATCTTGACAGTTCCAATCTATGGAATATACACTAGCTGGTTTGGAGCGTCAAGGAAGAGTGCTTAAGGTGCTATGCAGTTTCAGCGTGAATACGTGGCCTACATGGCCAAGCAGGTTCTCAAGCGCCTCGCCACGGCCGGCCTGATTCAGTTCGACCAGCCTGAGTACGTCACCGAGGTCATGATCCAAGTGATGCTCGACGAATTGAGTGTTGAGGATCGTATTCATGACGAAGTGCGGAAAATCCTGGAAGAGCATGGCGACGCGATGAAGCAGTTGGGCGCCACATACGAAGACGCCTTCAAAGCCATCAAGAAACAGCTTGTGCGCGATCGGAAAGTTATTCTCTGACGGGGTGAGTGCGCTGCACCGATGAAACTGAGCCATGAAAAAATGATCCAGATCTCTCACCGCGCGATGGACGCGATTGAGGCTCTGGACGAAGTGGAAATCTTTGAGGAGCCCAACACCATCCGCCAGGAGATCATCAAGATCCTGACCGACCTGATGCATGGGGAAGAGAAGATCGACGAGGCCGTCAAGGCCCGCATCAGTTCTCAGAAGCGAACCATTCCCGAAGGCGGCGGGGAGTGGGAAATTCTCTACCGGAAATACTACACCGACGAACTGCGTAAGCTGGGCATTGCTTTCAATGCCCCCCACCATTCCTAACCCTGTCAGTCTCCTGTGGATCCCTGAAACCCCGTCGCGGCTCGGGTAGTTCAATCCCACCTGGTGATTCCGAGTCGTGCCTGCGATCGAGTATTCACTTTGCCAGGGAAGCGGTCCGGAGGATTTGAGGCGGATTTCCGGAAAAAACCTCATGAACAGCAAGGGCGCGCGCTGGCAGGGGCGCCCCAGGTTACGGTGGCAGTTGCTTGCGGTTAGTCGCGACGCTTCAGCACCGGAGGCTGGTCGTCGCCTTGATCGGTTTTCTGTTGTCCGGACGGCGTCTGCGCAGTCGTCTGGTCCGTAGTGGATTCGCGCTTGCGCAGCGTGGGCCCGGAATCGCCCTTTTGCTTCTTGTGCTGGCTGATGACGGTTTGCAGGCGGGCCTTGATATCGTCAAACTCCGAGGTCGATACCAGGTACTGGTCGCGCGCGGGGAGGATCTTCTGGATTTCCTGTTCGGACGCGACGATGCGATCGCCGGTGGGTGGATGGCTGGCGAAGACCTGTGACATACTTCCAGGGCTGCGGCGTTCCTCATCCATTACCTTGCCGAAAAAGCCGACGTAGGAATTCGGGTCGTAGCCTGCCTTGAACATGTACTGCAGACCCAGGAAGTCAGCCTCCTGCTCGTCCTTGCGGCTGAACCTCAGGAAGGCGAGCGGCACACCGTTCATGTAAGCTTCCAGGATGCCATAATAGACCGCTGCGGACATGGGCACGATCATCATGGGAATCATCGCAAATTGCAGCAGCGTGGCCTTGGTCATGGTGCTGGCCCAGTGTCGCGCCGCCGCGTGGCCGATCTCATGCGCGATGACCCCCGCCAACTGGTCTTCCTCGTCCGCCGCCAACAGCACGCCCGTGTTGACGTAGATGAACCCGCCGGGTAAGGTGAAGGCATTGATGGAGGGATCATCAATCACTTTTATGGTCAGCGGGATGGTAAGGTCGGAGTTGCGCGCGAGGTTCTGGGATACCCGGTTTACAAATTCGTTGACCACCGGATCGGAGAGGATCTTTGCCTGGTGGTCAATCTGATCCGCGTATTGCTTTCCGATGGCGACTTCTTTTTCCTGGGAGATGATGCTGCGGTGCGCAACCTTGCGATTGCCAATCTCGTCAACGTCGTCCTTCTTATCGTCGGCGCGGCCGGGAAGTGAGGCCCAGCAGAGCATCAACACCAGCAACAGCGCTGTGGAACGCGTCTTCCTCATGGCATAGCTCCTCAATGTCCATTATACCATTGCAAGTGGACCCGGCCGTGGTTTCGTCGTTCCTTCCCCTGCGCTTGATCCTGCGTCGCCCTGGTGCTGGCACTCCTCGTCGGCCTTCGTCCCGCCGCAAGCAGGGCGGTGCACCCCCCAGCTCCACCCGTAGATTGGATTGCGCGGAGGGCGGGGAGGTTGCACGTCACCCTGCCCAAGGCGGGATATTCCCGTGTCCAGGCAGGGGCACGGCTTCCGTGCCCAGAATCAAATGAACCACCCGGCGCCGTGGGGGTGCGGTTGGCCTCGCCGCAGGCTCTGGAGGGGCAAAGCGGCGCTTGGCGTCCACCAGCATCTGCAGCTTGCCGGCAAACTCAGCCGTCGAGGGGGCGCTGCAGCACGCCGTATCGCTATTGACTCCGCCTCGCAGGACAGATAGATTAGCC
Organism: uncultured Acidobacteriota bacterium; assembly: GCA_963722555.1. Taxonomy (GTDB): domain Bacteria; phylum Acidobacteriota; class Terriglobia; order UBA7540; family UBA7540; genus Bog-366. The sequence goes on along the minus strand of CAVRNQ010000006.1, from coordinate 1,500,052 downwards.
CATCGGTCTGCAGCCGAGGTTTCTTGTTCCCGTTTCCCGAGGCGGTGTACCATCCCCGGGCAGAGGAGTGTGAGGTTTTGGCTCTTTCCATGATTCAATCGGGACAGGTTTGGCGATTGGAAGAGACAGGCGCCAACTGGCTGGTTACCAAGGTCTATGCGGAGGTTTTTACCTCCTACGCCATCCTCAGGAAGGTGGGCGGAACGGATGCGGAGGTCCGCCGGGTGAAGGTCGAGAAGTTGGCGGAGGGTGTCTCGCTCCCTGGTTTTGTCTTCACCCAGGAGGCGGAGGCTTTCTAGCGGCTCACAAGCCTGCCGGGCACTTCCATCTAGTGAGTTGGGGTGAACCGAGTTCCTGGCCTCCCCAGAACAACATTTCCTATGGTTTCTGCTCTCCTCGAATTCCTCGCAGCCTTCATTATCTCCGTGATTTCCCGAAGCGGCTACCTCGGGATCATCCTGCTGATGGGGATCGAATCGGCCTGCATTCCACTGCCTTCGGAAGTCATCATGCCGTTCTCGGGCTATTTGGTTTTCACGGGCCGCTTCCGGCTGGCCTGGGTGGCGCTGGCCGGGGCGTTGGGATGCAATCTGGGGTCGCTGGTGGCCTATTACGTGGGGTCCGTGGGCGGGCGGCCCCTGGTAGAAAAGTATGGGCGCTGGCTGCTGGTGACTCACCACGATTTGGAGATGGCGGACCGCTTTTTTGCGCGTTACGGGGATTGGGCCGTCTTCATCGCGCGCCTTCTGCCTGTGGTTCGGACGTTTATCGCTTTCCCGGCGGGCGTCTCGCGCATGAACGTGGCCCGCTTTCACCTCTACACCTTCCTGGGATCTCTGCCCTGGTGCTTGGCGCTGGCCTATGCCGGCCTGAAGCTGGGCGAGCGCTGGATGACCCTGCGCGAGTATTTCCACCGCTTCGATGCGGTTCTGGGCGTCTTGATCGTCCTGGGTGTGGCTTGGTTCATCCACAACCGCTGGAAGAATCGCTTGCGCGTGGCATGAGCCGGGCGCGGCTCCCCTAACAGCTTGGAGATTGCAGACCGGGAGATCGGGCGATTGACGATCTTCGAACTCAGTAAACTGGCTCATCTTCACACCTACCTCTGCCGATATCCGATGCGGGGAAGTGTGTCACGGGCGCAGAGGGAATCGGATGACCACGAGGCGGGCCGGCTCGTGATCGATTTGCCGGGTCAGCGGATTGGCTCATCTTCCCACCTACCTCTGCCGATAACCGACGTGGGGAAGTATGTCACGGGCGAAGCTGGCAATCGGGAGATCGGGTGATCGCGTGATGACTGATGGGATCATCGGTTCATGGCCCATCGGGTGATTGAACAGCCCTGTGCGAGGGACGGCAATCTTTCGCCCCCCTAGCCCTCTCCCCACGCGGGAGAGGGTCGTTCGCTGCCAGGGACTCTTGCCTTGCTCCAGCTAGCCCTCTCCCTTTGCGGGAGAGGGTCGTTTGCTGCCAGGAACTCTTGCCTTGCTCCAGCTAGCCCTCTCCCCTTGCGGGAGAGGGTGGACCGCTGCCGGCGCTTTCACCAGCCGGAGCGGGCGGGGTGAGGGGGCACATCGCCTGGCGGTCACATCGAGCGCGGCGGCCACGAAAAGCCGCGAACGGGTCCGCGCTACCCATCCCGTTATCCTGAGGAGCCGCAGGCGGTCCTGAGAGAAACGAAAGAGGGACCTCCGCATTTCTCGGCCTCGCGTCCATCAACTCTCTCATTTCCTTTCAGAAACACTCTGGTTTCGCCCCGATTATCGCGAAATCCTTGCAGTTTCGGTCACAAAGTCGTCTCAATTGTCGTCCATTTTGTCCCTCTCGCCTTTGTTTTCATACACATAGTCGGGTCGATCTTCATTTTTAACATCTTTTTTGGTCGGCGCCCCGCTTCTGGACCTTGATGAGGCCCATTGGTGAGCCGCCACCAGTGGCGCAGGCGGGAATCTTCCATTATTTGCAGGACCATCGCGTTTTCGTCGTCCGGAGCCATCAGGATGGTGTCATCCTCGAGTGACCAATTGATCGGGACACGCCTCAGGCCGAGCCCCGATAGCACGTTCTTTCCAAATTGACCATCGGGGCCGAGCCCTGTTCGGCCACAGGACATACCCCTGCAGGCTAGCACCATACCTGGTGATTGTCAATACAGTTATTGCCTGCGTCGCCTACGCGTAGGCAGAATCTTTTTGAAACGTGCCTATTTGTCCGAATTATTCCCCTCCTGGTTCAGGAGGGGGTCAGGGGGTGGTCGAGCCAGCCTAGCGTACCGGGTAGGGGCGCTTCGCGAAGCGCCCTCGCGGAAACGCGCGGGATTGGTGACGGGGGCGGTTCGCGAACCGCCCCTACGGAGACGTGCGCGATTGTGGCCCGGGTGGGAGCCAGCGTAGCGCGGACCTCCGCGGTGTGAGGTCTGCGGCTTTTCGCGCCGGCCTGGCAACAGCGGTGGTAGAATGCCCACCAATCGTCGCAGTGATTCCCGCTTTCCGGAGGTGCCGATGCGGCGGGGAATGTGACGAGCGATAACTTGACCAACTACCAGTGGGACGCGGAGGGGCGGCTGAAATCGGTGAACAACGGGGCGTATCGGAGTTACGTCTATAACGCCTTGGGGCGAGAGGTGGAATGGCATGGGGACGGCCGTGTCTCGGAGGATCTCACCGACCTGGCGGGTCACTATCTGGGGTCGGTGGACCCCTCGAGCGGCGCCTGGACGGGTGAGAGAATCCCGGGGAGCAGTATATACTTAGCGTGGTATGTGAACGGCGGGACCACCTTTTTCCACTACAACGCCCTGGGCTCGTCGATGATGAACACCCGGCAGGACGGGACGGTGTCCAACGACATCCTCTTCTATCCCTGGGGCCAAGTGTGGGCGTCCCCCGGGAACGATTACCTCGAATTCTTCGGAAGCATTCCGAACTGGGATTGGGAGATCAGCCAAGGCGTCACCCCGAATCGCTATTACCCCAACACCCAGGGCCGCTGGCTCTCCCCCGACCCCCTCGCCGGCAACATCTCGAACCCCCAGTCCCTCAACCGCTATGCCTATGTGCTGAATAACCCGACAACACTCATCGACCCGACGGGGCTGAGTGACTGCGGCGGAGACCCCAATTTTCCATGTAATAATCCCCCGCCAGGGGGTGGACACTCTGGTGGAAACGGGGGTGGGGGCGGCGGCGGTGGTGGTGTACCGGGTGGCGCAACGTGCAACGTTGATGGCGTCGAGGAACCCTGCTCTACCGCTGGTATGCAGCAGCAGGCTGGCGTCGTGGCGCAGTGCCCAAACAACGATTGCACCGGCGTCGTTTTTCAAAACAGCGCTTATAACAACGAGCATCCCGACAATCCCGAGTTCTACGTCAACAGTGCCAATGCGAACCTGACCCTGAACTGTAGCGGGGCGAACCTCTTCAGCTACGGCTGCGCGTGGGCTCCTTGGAGTTTGCACTTCATCGGAACCGCCAGTCAGGGATTTTTGGGTCCGAACGACACGTACTATGTTGGAAACGCCGGGGGTTTGGCCGCGCTGAGCCTGGCTGGCAGGGTGGCTGGACCTACTGTCAAGGGGCTTGCTGCCGCAACACCACTTGTGCCGTTAGTGGCCTTCGGAGCTGCCGAGGCCGGAGCGGCCGCCGCTGATAATCTTCGGTTCGTCGGGCCTTCCCCAGGGTTTGCGTATGCAAATGGTCGTGCTTTCGGTGTGCTCTGGGACGGGGTCACGATTCTTCGCCTTGACCTGCACCCAAGGGTCGACTCTGGAGGTGTCCCGGTGTGGCATGTCCATGTATTCTCAGTGGGCGGGGAGGAAGGTATCGTTATCCCGCTATTCTAGTTTTTTCGAGGCGTCCATATGCCGGCTCCAGAACAACGCTTAAGACTCTCGGAATTGCTAGAGAAGGTCGCCTCCGGGGAAAGCACATCCCAAGAAGCGGTTTCAAAAATGCTAGAGTTGCGAGATTTGCCGAAGAATGACAAGATCATTTCAGGTGCATGGGAGCACCTCATGCACTTTCATTCCGACGCCGACATACGCGCGAAGGATCCCGCGTACGCAAAAATGCAGCACGAGGGGCTGTTAACATGGGCCCAGCGTCTTAGGACAGCAAGGTAGCGCAGAGTGTGTGTAGTTCACACTCTGCGGCTCTTTATTTAGTAAACATCCACTTCTTGTTAATGCATCGAGGCCGCGCCGCAGGTTCGAATCCCGGAAAAGCGGGTAGCACAGCGCGGCGGAGCCGCAACCAAACGATCAGGCCGTTCTTATTCTCGTAATACCGCAAATAGCACCAAATTCTTGCTAAAAAAACAAGAATTTACGGGATTGCAATGCAGAGTCTCTGCCTTTGAGACTCTGCGGCTTGCACGGGTGAAATCAGGCGCATAATCCGGCTTCACCTATGATGCGGCGGGGAACTTGACGGGCGACGGCACGTACACCTACCAGTGGGACGCGGAGGGGCGGCTGAAGTCGGTGAACAGCGGGGCGCTGCGGAGTTTCATCTATAACGCCTTGGGGCGAGAGGTGGAATGGCATGGGGACGGCCGCGTCTCGGAGGATCTCACCGACTTGGCGGGCCACTACCTGGGGTCGGTTGACCCCTCGAGCGGCGCCTGGACCGGTGAGAGAATCCCGGGGAGCAGTATATACTTGGCGTGGTATGTCAACGGCGGGACGACCTTTTTCCACTACAACGCCCTGGGCTCGTCGATAATGAACACCCACCAGGATGGCAACACGGTGTCCAACGACGTCCTGTTCTATCCCTGGGGACAATTGTGGGCGTCCCCGGTCAACGATTACTTCCAATTCTTCGGAAACATCGAGGGCTGGGATTGGGAAATCGGCGAAGGCGTCACCCCGAATCGCATCTTCCGCGCCAACCACCAGCGCTGGCTCTCCCCCGACCCCCTCGCCGGCGACATCTCAAACCCCCAGTCCCTCAACCGCTATGCCTATGTGCTGAATAACCCGACAACGTTGACAGACCCGCTAGGACTCGATGACGCGGTCACAATCGACACAGTGATTAAGATAAATGTCTGGGCGGCTAGTGATCCCTTGAGCGCGTTAACGAGTCTCCTGAACCTCTCCCCGGTTCCCGGCTCCTCCGGGGGCGGCGCTGGCGGCGCTGGCGGCGGTGGGGGCGGTGCGGGTGGCGGGGGCGGGCTCGCAATCCTCCCGCTTCCAGACCTCACGAATATTCTGCGGGGACTCTCGCCCACGGCGTGCAGTGGCGAGGCCACATTCTCGGCGGTAGGTCCAGACCAAGCCACGGGCGCTGGCGCTCTCGCTGTATTTGGGATCCTCGCACACCAGAGAGGAGGGGTGGCTGTCGACCCCGCCGTGTTTGGCCTCCCCCTGCCGGGAACGCTGCGAGGGAATACGGCTGTGCAGCGGCAGTTGGCCGGGATGTCTCCGTTTATTTCCATATACCCGAGTGGACTGAACCTCTGGGGTGGGCCGTCACCGGGTTCGCCGGGTCCTCCCTACTTCATTACGTCCATTGGCGATAAGAACATCCGTAACAGCACCATCCCGCGGTTTGATATCTTCAACTTCCCCTCGCGCGGAGCCGCAGACTGGTTCGGGAAACAGACCGTTCCAACCCTCATCGTGGTTTCCGGTGGATTGCCATGCCCGAGGGGCTTCTCCGGGGGGCAATGATGAAGCACGGACGATTCGTTCTCATTATGATCTGGGGATTGTCATCTGTGGTCCTCACGATGGGCACGGAGAAAGTACTGCCCGTCATGCTGAGCACCGTCGATAGGGGTACGGTGGTATCGCCTGACGGCAAGTGGCAGCTCACGGTTTGGGGTGAGAAAAACGAGTCCCCCTGGATAATGCTTGAGTCGAGGGATGTGCAATCGAAGTATCGCGTACAAGTGTGGCCTATCAACGACTCGGTTTATGTCTTGTGGGCGCCTGACAGCCAAGCGTTTGCTTTCACAGATGCGAGGTTTGAGGATAGTTACTATCTGTTCGTGGACCACCTCAGAGGTTATCTCGGCTCAGAAGTTACGGACCTTAGTTCAATGCTCGAGAGTCACTTTTCGCGGTTTGTGGGTAAACGATACGAGATCCTCAGATGGTACGTGAAGCCGCTTCTGTGGGTGCAGAAGGGGGTGCTCTTGGTTGGGGTCGACTGCGATACCGCGGAAAAGATAACCCCGCCCCCCAAACAACAACCGGTCCAGAATTGGTTTCGTAGCTACCTGGTCGATGTGGAGCAGCGAAAGGTCATTGACGATCTGGACGAGCAGCAAACGAAAACCCGGTATGGCATCGACCTGCAGAAAGAGAAGTGGTGAGCGGGTGGAGCATCTTAGGGGGTTTCAGCAGGTAGCGCAGAGTGTGTGCCTTTCACACTCTGCGGTTCTTAATCTGATAAACGTCCACTGTATTATTAACACACGGCTTCGACACCCGACGCGGGCGGCGGTAGAGTAGGAGTACTGTCGATGATCATCGCTCGCAGGTCAAATGCGTATCATGGCGCGGTCCGTCGCGGATGGTGATTCGGGCGAACCGGAACGGCGAACCGCAGAGTATTGCGCTGCTGCGCAAAACTCTGCGCTACTTCTCCCCGCGGGTGGCGCATACGTTCCGCCGGTTTTTGTCGGGATGTATGTGACGCAGGGACGATATAATGTTCGAGCAGGTAGCGCAGAGTCTCTGCCTTTGAGACTCTGCGGCTTGTCCTGTCGATGATCACCGCTCGCAGGTGAAATGCGTATCATGGCGCGGTCCGTGGCGAATGGTGATTCGGACAAACCGGAACGGCGAAGCGCAGATTATTGCGCTGCCGCGCAACACTCTGCGCTTCTCTCCGCAGGTGGCGCACAGGTTCCGACGGTTTTTGTCGGGATGGATGCGACGCAGCGAAAAAGCCACCCTCCTGTCATCCTGAGCGGAGCGAAGGACCTCAGCAGTTCCCTCGGGTAAGTAAAGAAACAAACTGCGGGGGTTCTTCGCCCCAAAAGCGGGCTCAGAATGACAGCGACGCCGACTGGCGCAGAGCGCAGCTTTGCGATATACCACAGTCTGGCTCATCTTACGACGCGGCGGGGAACCTGGTGACCGACGGCTCGGCCGGGTACCAGTGGGACGCGGAGGGGCGGCTGATATCGGTGAACAACGGGGCGGCGCGGAGTTACGTCTATAACGCCTTGGGGCGAGAGGTGGAATGGCATGGGGACGGCCGCGTCTCGGAGGATCTCACCGACTTGGCGGGCCACTACCTGGGGTCGGTTGACCCCTCGACCGGCGCCTGGACGGGTGAGAGAATCCCGGGGAGCAGTATATACTTAGCGTGGTATGTCAACGGCGGGACCACTTTTTTCCACTACAACGCCCTGGGCTCGTCGATGATGAACACCCACCAGGACGGCAACACGGTGTCCAACGACGTCCTGTTCTATCCCTGGGGACAAATGTGGGCGTCCCCGGTCAACGATTACTTCCAATTCTTCGGAAACATCGAGGGCTGGGATTGGGAAATCGGCGAAGGCGTCACCCCGAATCGCTTTTACCCCAACTACCAGGGCCGCTGGCTCTCCCCCGACCCCCTCGGCGGCGATGTCTCGAACCCCCAGTCGCTCAACCGGTATGCCTATGCGCTCAATAACCCCACGACGCTGACCGACCCCATGGGGCTGGGAAGTCCGCCCCCCGGCGCCCAGCAGTACTACACAAATTTGGCGAATTATCAACGGATGTGCAACCAGAACCCGCTGGCGTGCAACTATATGAACTATCCCAGCATGGTAATTATCCTCGACTATAGCGAGATGGAGGGGAGTTATGAGTACTTCACGACCGTGGTTGGCCCGCAGGGCAAAGGCCCCGGCCCCCCCGGCGGCGGGAGCGGGGGCCCATCGGTACATGTCACCAACTTGCATAAGAGTGGCAATGACATTAACACGATAACTAGTCGTCTCAATCAGATCGCACAGTGTCTCGATCCTAAGTGTCGGGCCTTCCTTCAAAGCGGAGGAGGGAACGTCAACAACTTTATGAGCGGTTTGCTTGGGAACAACCTTCTGGCAGCAGGTAATGTTAGTCCGAACAGCATCGCTGCGTTCACAGGCACTGCGGGGACCAATGTTCCCCCAGGGTACGCGGCTATGGTCGTCAATAACACCGGGGCATTCTTTAGCAGCAGCTATACCGTTGACAACGGCAGCCTAACCGGCGGAAGGCCCAGGGCTCAGGCGTTCATCTTGCTTCATGAATTGGGACATGCGCTCGGCGCAAAGGGCTTCCAAGCTGACTTGGGTAACAACTCCGCGGGGAAGGCGAACGATAAGCTTATCCAAGACAACTGCGGGGCCACGCTGAGCCAGTTCGCAAATTGATGAGGTCCCTTTATGAGATTCTTGGACACGACCCGTTGGAGTGCCCTACTCCTAACTGTCGTGGCGCTGAACGCATGTCACCACGACGCGCCCTTTGCCACACAGATCACTTCCATGGAGTACCCCCGCCTTGCGGCGCTGGCGCAGATAAGCGGAACTGTGGTCCTTCGAGTCCGCATAGACAGCGCCGGAGAAGTCCTGAGCGCGACCGGACGCTCTGGTCATCCCATCCTCATTAAAGCGGCTGAGGCTAACATCAAGCTTTGGAGGTTCTCGGCAGGGCGGTCTAGTGGGCAGAAGGCCGAGTCTGAGATTGATTTTACCTACGTCTTCGAATTAAAGGGAGTTTCAGATGTCCCCCGCCCGTGTTCTGGGCTGACCTATGAGTATCCGAACCGGGTTACAATCACGTCGGAAGCACCCCTCGTGATGCCCTGAATGTCTTTTACGGGGGAAACCGGGGGAAACTGGGGATTCCGGGGCAAGGTGATAGCGATTCCGAAGTTATCCCGATCAAGATTCCGAAATTGATCTGATCACGATTCCGGGATGAAGCTGATCATCGATTCCGATTTTAAGTCGGTCAGTTTTAGCGGGTTGTCGGAACGGTGATCGGGATCATTTCGGAACGATTTTCACAGGGCTCCAGGCCGGGCAGTAAGGGGCATGGCGAAGGACGCTGGACAACATCTTCGGCAATGAGGTTCCACTGGAAGGTGGAGGGACCACATTGCCAATGAAAAGGTTGTCCATGCGAAAGCTCAAGGAAGTACTGCGACTACGCTACGAACTGGGACTGGGGCAGCGCCAGATCGCCCGCAGTTGCTCGATCGCGCAGGGCACGGTTTCTGGGTACCTGAAGCGCTCCCAGGAGGCAGGGGTCAGTTGGCCGCTGCCGGAAGGCTGGGATGATCGCCAACTGGAAGCCGCCTTATTTGGAGGAACCCCGCGGCGCGCCCACGAGACCCGCCAGCCCCAGCCCGATTTTGCCCAACTCCACGAAGAACTCCAACGCCATCCTCACCTGACGCTGCAACTCGCCTGGGAAGAATATCGACAGGCCCACTCGGACGGCTACGCTTACAGCCGCTTCTGTGAACTCTACCAACGCTGGCGACAGCAGTTGGATGTGGTGCTGCGCCAGGAGCATACGGCGGGAGAGAAGCTCTTCGTCGATTACGCCGGGGCGACGATTCCCATCCATGATCCTCAAGGCGGGCCGGAGCGGCAGGCCGCGGTCTTCGTCGCTGTCCTGGGGGCCAGCAACTACACTTATGCCGAAGCCACCGAGAGTCAGGAACTGGAGCACTGGATCGGTTCCCACATCCGTGCCTTCGAATTTCTCGGCGGCGTTCCCAAGCTGGTCATTCCGGATAATACCCGCACCGGTGTGAATAGGGCCTGCCGCTACGAGCCCGATCTGAACCGCACTTATCACGAACTGGCCATGCACTACGGGGTGGGCGTGCTACCGACTCGGCCTTACAAGCCCCGCGATAAAGCGAAGGTCGAAACCGGGGTGCAGATCGTCCAGCGTTGGATCGTGGCGGCGCTGCGGCACCGGAAGTTCTTCAGCCTGGCCGAACTCAATCAGGCGATCCGGGAGTTGCTGGATAAACTCAACCAACGGCCGTTTCGCAAGCGGCCGGGCTGCCGTGCCAGCCTCTTTCAGGAGTTGGACCGGCCGGCGCTGGGACCGTTACCGCGAGAACGCTTTGAGCTGCAGCAGTGGGCGACAGCGCGCGTCAATATCGACTATCACGTCGAGATCGACCGCCACTACTACAGCGTGCCCTACGTGCTGACTGGGCAGGTGGTGGAGATCCGCTCGACGCTGAGCACGGTAGAGATCTTTCACCGCGGCGAGCGCGTGGCTTCGCACGTCCGTAGCCACCTGCCCTATAAAGCCACTACCGTCAACGAGCATCGTCCCAAGAGCCACCAGCAGCACCTGGCTTGGCCACCCTCACGTCTGCTGCATTGGGCGCAGTCGGTGGGACCGTCCACGGCGCAGTTGTTCAAAGTCATTCTGGAAAGTAAACCGCACCCCGAAATGGGCTACCGGTCCTGCCTGGGGATTCTACGGCTGGGCCAGCGCTATTCCACCGAGCGGGTGGAAGCAGCGGCGGCACGGGCCCTCGCCACCGGCGCTTGTTCCTACCAGAGTGTCAAGTCGATGCTGGAACGCGGACTTGACCGTCAACCGTTGGAGGCGCCGGCGCCCCGCCCCCCGCTCGAACACGACAACTTGCGGGGCGCGGCCTATTTCGATTCCTCGGATACCCCGAGGTTGCTGTAACTCCATCCGGAGAAAGGAGAACGTATGTTGAATCAGCAGACCCTGGAGAAGTTGCACGGCTTGCGCTTGCACGGTATGGCAGAGGCCTTTCGCGCTCAGTCCGAGCAGACCGGAATCACCGAGTTGAGCTTCGAGGAACGCTTCGCATTGCTGGTCAACCAGCAGTGGAACTGGCGACAGAACCGGGCCTTGGAGCACCGCCTGCGCCAGGCCAAACTACGGCATCAGGCCTCGGTGGAAGACCTAGACTTCCGCTCCCCGCGCGGTCTGGACCGCGCCTTAGTACGGTCGCTCATCCAGGATTCGGCTTGGGTGCGGGAGCATCAGAACATTTTTCTGCTCGGCCCAACGGGGATCGGGAAGAGCTTCCTGGCTTGCGCTCTGGCCGAGAAGGCCTGCCGGGACGGCTTTACGGCCTTCTACACGCGGGCCCCCCAACTGTTTCGCAACCTGGGTCTGGCCCGCGCCGACGGCAGTCTGCGCTCGTTGCTCGCCCGATTGGCTCGTCTGGAAGTACTGGTGGTCAACGACTGGGCCATGGCGCCCCTGGCCGATACCGAGCGTCGGGACTTCCTGGAAATCTGTGAAGACCGCTACCAGCGGCGCTCGATGATCTTGACCAGCCAATTGCCGGTCGCCAACTGGCATGAGCAGATCGGGGATCCGACCCTGGCTGACAGCATTCTCGACCGGCTGGTGCACAATGCTCACCGCATCGAGATGCGCGGCGAGTCGATGCGCAAAAAGCGCGGTGGCAAGGAGTGAACAACGTCGCTGCGCTCCGAACACCCCGAGTGGGCGCCGTGGAAATGCCGCCCCGTGGAAAGCGTGGAAAACTCCCAGAACGAGTTTCCCACCCTTTCCACCGGGCTTGGAAATCCGGCAAAGGGCAGCCGGATTCCCACATTTCCACCGCGCCGGCGGCGGGCTTAATCTTGAAGGAAGGAGACAAAAAAGATGAAGAGAAAACCCAATTCCAGTTGACCGATCCTGATCACTTCAAGCACAATAAGAATGCCAGCGTCGCTTCGCTCCGAAAATGATCGGCTTCACTTCGGAACCAGTGACTGGGATCAAATCGGAATCACCGACCACCTTCATCGGAATAAGCAGGGAAACCGGGAAAACCGCGGACAGACGGAAGGTTTACGGTTATTATGCTGTCGCATGGCTCGGTTGCCTCGGGTAGTTATCGTGGACGTTGCGTAGCACGTGACGCCCTGAACCTCAGTTTCAGCTACTTCGCGAACAGCAGGTAGCGCAGAGTCTCTGCCTTTGAGACTCTGCGGCTTGTCCTGTCGATGATCACCGCTCGCAGGTGAAATGCGTATCATGGCGCGGTCCGTGGCGGATGGTGATTCGGGCGAACCGGAACGGCGAACCGCAGAGTATTGCGCTGCTGCGCAAAACTCTGCGCTACTTCTCCCCGCGGGTGGCGCATACGTTCCGCCGGTTTTTGTCGGGATGTATGTGACGCAGGGACGATATAATGTTCGAGTGTATAAGCTAAAGTACTATTACGGCCTAGATCATCTGCATTATTTGACCACCTGCACGTATCGTCGCGCACGCCGGTTTGACTCCGAGCGTTTGGCAGGCTGAGGAGCCTCGGTCCTGAGTGCAACGAAGGAAGGATCTCCGTAGTTGCTTCATTCCGAACTGCTGAGGTTCTTCGCTGACGCTCAGAATGACAGCGAAGGGCTCAGAACGACAGCAGGGAAGCGTTTTCCCGGCGCGTGTTGAGCCAACAGGATTGCGCATTGGAAGTTCATAGTGTTAGCCTTGCATCCAGCGGACCGCAGCGACTCCAAATGCGAGGAAGCGCCCCATGAGACTGACGAACATCGCCGTACTGTGTGCAACTTTTCTGATTCCCCTTTCTCTTCTTGCTCAGGAGCCCATTCGAGATCCCCTTCTGCACTGGATGAACCAGATTGCGCAGCGGCAACTCCAGGAGCGGCAGAGGGCGATTGACCAGATTCACACGGTTGCCGATGCGGAGCGCCGAAAGCAAAAGGTCCGCGAAACACTCCTGGACGTCTTGGGTGGTCTGCCCGACTACAACGGGCCGCTGAATCCCAAGATTACGGGTCAGATTCAGGCTGAGGGCTACACCATCGAGAAAGTGCTTTTCCAGAGTCTGCCGAATTTCTATGTCACCGCTGATCTCTACCGGCCCAACCAGCCGGGCCGTTATCCCGCCATTCTTTTTCAGTCCGGCCATACGCAGGAGGGAAAGCCCGAGCCGCAGAGAGCAGCCGCCAATCTGGCTTTAAAGGGCTTTGTGGTGTTGGCTACCGATCCCATCGGTCAAGGTGAAAGGGAACAATCGTACGATCCACAACTCTCGGGACCCTTGGGGGGGTGGTCAGTTCCCGAGCATATCCAGGCGGGAGCCCAGAGCATTCTGATTGGCGAGAGTGCGGCCCGCTTCTTCATTTGGGATGCGAAGCGGGGCATCGACTACCTGGTCAGCCGGCCTGACGTGGACCCCACACGTCTTGGCGCCGCGGGTTGCTCGGGGGGTGGGGCATTGACCACCTTCATTGGCGCTTTGGACCCGAGGCTTAAGGCGGTCGTTCCCGCCTGCTATCCCAATTCCTATCAGTTGTTGTTTGCCGGCCCTGACCCCGATACCGAAATGAGTTTCCCCCAATTTCTGGTGCGGGGCCTCGATGTGGCGGATTATGTGGAAGTAACTGCGCCCACTCCCTGGCTCATCCAGGCAACCGAGGGTGACTACTTCACGCCCGCGGGGACTCGTCTGGTTTATGAGGAAGCTCGACATTGGTACGGCATTTACGGAGCTGAGGACAAGCTAGCCTTCTTCATCGGACCGGGTCCCCACGGCACTCCCCTGGTAAGTCGAGAAGCCGTCTATCAGTGGATGATCCGCTGGCTCAAAGAGGGCCAGGGTGATTTTCATGAACAGCCAGTACATCTCTATACCAATTTCGAACTGCTGGTCACACCCACGGGCCACGTCGACGATATCCCGGGGAGCCGCAAACTCTACCAACTGATACTTGACGATTTTCACGCCAAGAAACGGCAGGGAACAATCCCTGAACTGCAAGCCGAATTGCGCAGGCTGCAGATTCCCTCGGATGGCTCCTCCCCGGAAATGAAAGTGTTGGATGAGTCGAACACTCCGGAAGTTCAGCGCCAGCACATTAGATTTCAGAGTGAGCCCGGGATTGAGATTGAAGCGAATCTCTACATCCCGTCTTCCTCCCATGGCCCCTCGGGTCGAAAGCCGGCGGTGTTGCTGGTGGCGGATGATGGCCCTTACTTCCAGGCTCCCTCCACGGATTCCCTGGCGAAAAGGATGGCAAAGAAAGGCCGCGTGGTTCTCACGCTGGAACCGCGCGACTCTCCGGGAGAAGATACCCACGCGCCCTTTGTGGGGAATTGGATCAGCAATTCACGGGCCAACCAGATCGGGCTGAATTTGCCGGCGATGCGGGCCCATGACATTCTGCGGGGAGTCGATCTTCTCTCGGCGCGTAGTGACGTTGACCCGGCCTCCCTTCATGGTGGCGCCCGGGGCGTGAAAGGGGTCTGGCTTTTGCTGGCGTCTGCGGCGGACCCGCGTATCGGCAAGGTCTGGCTGGATCGAAGCCCCTATAGCTTGCGCGCTGCTCTCGAGAACACTCTGAACACCGATTTGTTTGATGCCGTGATTCCCGGCTTTGCCTTGCATTGGGACCTTGACGATCTTACCAAAGCCATGGGGAACAGGCCGGTTATGTGGACGGACCCGGCGAACTGGATGAACAGGATTGTTGCTCTGCGCGGTCCCTATCAGTATCGCTATATCCTGGGCGATACCACGGAACTTGCCGACGCACAAGACGACGCCTACATTGACGAATTCTTGAAATGATCGTTTCGGCGCCCGGCGCGGAGAGGCACGTACGTCAGTCGGTTCGCGTTTTGCGGTCAGGCGGGGGGCCGTGCGGTGTGGCTTGCATTTTGACCTCCCTTTACAAACTGATTGGGTTGGGGGCCAGAAGTTCCGGGAAGACCGGCCGTGACTGAGGCCCGATCCCGCCGCGACATGCTGATCCCACTTGAAGCTGAGGTGGTTTCCTGTAAAATACCAAGAGAAGCATGAGGCCATGGTCAAAACAGTTGAGGCGGTGGTTGACGATCGGGGAAAGGTAAGGCTGCTTCAGCCTGTGCATCGGGGGTAGAGCCGTCGACCTTTCGTCCTGATTCTCGACGAGCCGGGAGCTACAGGTGACGAAACGGCGCTGCTTACTGAGGCGGCACTCGCAGACTGGAGCCGGCCTGAGGAGGATGCGGCATGGTCTCACCTGCAGTCGGCAAAGTAATCCTGGTTCCTTTCCCATTTTCCGATTTACATCTTCACTGTCCAATACGAGGGTCGCATACATCCCGACAAAAACCGTCAGGACGTATGCGCCACCCTTGGAGAGAGCATAGCACCCGATACCCCGAATCTGTTTGGTTCCGGCTAAGCCGGGTTAAGAAAAAGGACGGCGTATGCGTCAGTACTTGTTCATGGATGTCAGGGGGCCAAAGCGCAAGCTCGTAATCGGATCATCGGTAATCGCGCTGGTCATCGTGCTGTGGCTCTGGCCTCTGGTAACTCGGGGCGTAAACATGCTGCCGGCGGCTTCCCCTTCCGCGGGAACGCACGGAACGTACACCACCAACTTCCCTCTCGCCGAGAATCCCATTGCTGAAGGTGGCAAATGGTTAAACGGCCAGAGCGACGGTCTCGATTGGACCAACGTCCGGACAACTCCAGGGTTTGCCTTTGGGACCGAAGTAGGCGGGACGAGACCGGAACTACAAAGATACGATGATTCCACAGCCCTACTGACGGGCACTTGGGGACCGAACCAAACGGCCCAAGCCACGGTCCACAGAGTGAACAAGGAGCAGGATGGCAAGATCTATCAGGAAGTGGAGCTGCGCCTGCGGAGTGCCCTTTCCCCCCACAACGCCACGGGGTATGAAATCATGTTCTCGTGCTCAAAAAGCGCGAAAGCCTACTGCAATATCGCCAGGTGGGATGGAATCTTGGGAGCCTGGATGCTTTTAAAAAAGACTGAAGGCTCGCGATACGGAGTTGCGAATGGGGATGTGGTCAAGGCCAGTATAATTGGAAACGTGATCACGGTCTACATCAACGGCGTCCAGTTGGTCCAAACCACCGACTATCTCTTTACGAGCGGCAACCCTGGCATGGGGTTTTATCTCGAAGGGGCCACCGGCGTGAACGGCGAATGTGGGTTTTCGAGTTTCACGGCGACAGACAAATGAACCACCCACGCTCGCAGCCCAGGGCATTAATTCCGAGCCGTCGCGTGCGTATCGGACTCAAAGAAGTTCGGGGATTGGGCCAGAATTTGGTGGCCGAGTGGCACGCCTGTCACGGCAGGCGGGGCGCGATAGTCTATCGGCACTTTGAGAAGCAGGTAGCGCAGCGCGGCGGAGCCGCAACCAAACAGACGCGCCCGACCATGGCTGTCTCGTTTTCACCTACCAGCAGGCGCCCGTAGCGCCTCGCCTACACGGATTTCACCGGCATCTTCACGATATCGTCCACGGCCGCGGTTTCGCGGGTGACGAAGGGCTCGCCGTAGCGCACGCCGATCATCAGCCCGAAATGGCGGGCTTCCGACTCCATGCGGGCGTGCAGGTCCGCCCGGGAAGGGAAGAGGTTCTGCATTTCCTTGCGCGGTGAGAATTGCGAGGCGAAACAAAAAATGCCCTTCAGCTTCTTGTCGAACTGCTTCGAGATATCCACGACGAAGGTGGGACGAACGGACGGCACGTACTGTGAAGCGTAGATGATCTTGAAGGGGCGGTGCGGCTTGTGCTCCAGCGGCAGCTTGGCGAGGCCGGCCAGGAAACACGCTTCGTACCCGAGGCGCCCGGTGGTGTAGTGGTCCGGATGGCGGCCTTCCCAGTAAGGCAGTATCACCGTGCGCGGCCGCAATTCGCGAATCTTCTGCGCGACCTTCAGTTTGTTGCCGCGCGTGTTCTCCACCCCGGCGTCGGGAATATGGAGATTCTCCCGGTAAACGATCCCCAGCGCTTGCCCTGCGCGGTGCGCTTCCTTGGCGCGCAGAGTTGCGTCACCGCGTGTGCCTGTTTCGCCGGCGGTGAGGTCGAGGATCCCCACCCGGTAGCCCGCTTCCACCATCTTGATGACGGTGCCTCCGCAGGTGATTTCAACGTCGTCCGGGTGGGCAGCAATGGCCAGAATATCAACTTCCATCATCCAGTTCGCCTCCTCCATCCGCGTATGTCAGGATTCTATGGGGAAGTGTGGAGCAGCGTCAAGGCAAGCAAGTGCTCCGTAACATAGGTTCGCTAACTAACTCCCATGAGCAAAAGCATTTCACGCAAAGGCGCAAAGTCGAAGAAGGCGCAAAGAAAACAATCAGTTGTTCTTCGCGAGTCTTTGCGCCTTGGCGTCTTTGCGTGAGATTGTTTTACTGACAGCTCTTTGCGCCGTGGGCCACATTCTTTCGCCCGCCAAGCGGGCTGACTTATCTGCTACAGGACACCAGGTCTTCATGGGGCGGACCTGCCGCAGTCACGGCCGGGTCAGCAGCACGGGATCGAAAACGGCGCTGTTCAGATGGGGTTTCTCGGTCCCGCGGTTGATGATGAGGAGAGACGAGCCGGGCTGGCTCGCGACCTTGCACTCGATCTGGCTGGCGGACCACACGCCTTTTACCTGGCGCAGTCCAAAGTAGGTAAACACCCGTACTTGGCGCGAAGCCTTCACCACTTTTTCCACTTTCACCGCCTGATAGATCTCCCGGTCCAGCCAAGTCGTGACCGAGGTGTACTGGGTCTGGTCTCCGGTCCCGGGCTCGCTGCGCAAGACCAGACAGGAGCGCGCCCCGTAGCGCTCCTCCGGAAGCAGTGTCTGGTGGCGCCACAACAGGTGGTTCTCAAGCAAATCCTCATAAGTGAAATCCGTGCCCAGCAGGCTCTCGCCCCAGCTTCCCGCGGGGATTTCTTTGGGCGCCCGGTTGCCGGGATGGCCGGTGCGGACGGTGGCGGGTCCCTGGGAGGGAACGGACAGGAGCAGGCGGACGCGCGCCACGAGTGGGGCGGTGACCTCGCAGAAGATCCGCAGGCCGTCGGGGAAAGCGTGGGCACGAAAGGCAATCGGGAAACTCTTCCGCTCTCCGGAAGGCGAGACGCGCACCAGGCGGCCGTTGGCCGTATAGTCGGTCGAGTTGCGCAGGGTGCGGACCCGCGTCAAGACTTCCTCCCGTGTGGTGGCGGGCGGGATGGCCAGGGGCAGCAGCAACAGGGCGACGAGTCCTTGCGGCAGAAACATGGGTTAGGGGGACCAGATGCGGCCGTCGCGGATCCGTATGGTGCGCTCGGCCAGTTGGGCGACGGTGGATTCGTGCGTGACCACGACCAGGACCATGTGGCGTTTGGCCTGGATGCCCGCGAGCATGGCCATGATCTTAACGGAGTTTTCGCTGTCGAGGTTGCCCGTGGGTTCGTCGGCGAGTAGGATCTCGGGGTCGTTGGCCAGGCTGCGGGCGATGGCCGCGCGCTGGCGCTCACCGGCGGAGAGCTGATTGGGATATTGCTGGAAGCGGTGCTCGAGGCCCACCTCGCGCAGCAGTGCCGCGGCCTTCTCTTCACGCTGGCTCGAGCTCAGTTCGGTTTCGAACATCGGCACTTGTACATTCTCGAGCGCGCGCAGTGTGGGAAGCAAATGGAAGGCCTGGAAGACGAAACCCACGCGGCGTGAGCGGTAGGCATCCAGGTCAAAGGAGTTGGCCAGGGATTGGCCTCGGAAGCGGATCTCCCCGCCGGTAGGCTGGTCCAATCCGCCGAGCAGGTGCAGGAGGGTGGACTTTCCGCTGCCGCTGGGGCCGGTAACCGCCACGAACTCGCCCGCGTTCACCTCGAAATCCACGCCACGCAAGGCCTGGATGCGGCCCTCATCAAAGTGCTTGGTGACGTTTCTTGCCTCGAGCAGACAATCACTCATAACGCAAGGCCTCCACGGGCGAAAGGCGCGCTCCCCGGTGGGCGGGCAGGAAGCCGGCCAGCAGGCCCACGACCACCGCGATGCCCAGCGCTTCCACGCAGTGCAGGATAGGAATCGAACTGGTGACGAAACTGGCCGTGGCCGGCACCTTGGACAGAATGCGCAGCGCCAGCCACCCGCCCGCGACGCCGAAACAGCCGCCCACCAGGCCCAGGGCGGCGGCCTCGATCAGGATAAGCTTCATTACCCGTGAGCGCTTCCAGCCCAGGGCCCGCAAGACGCCGATCTCCCGGGTGCGTTCGAAAACCGACATAGCCATGGTGTTGGCAATCCCCAGGGCCCCGATGAAAAGGGCGATGAGGGACGTGCCCCAGGCCATGGAGCGCGCCAGGGCGACGAGCTGATTGTTGCGTGCGCGGGTGAGGGCGGGGACGGCTTTCAGGCCCGGGAGCGCCGCTTCAATCGCCGCCCGAGCCTCCAGAACGCGCTGCGGGTCGAGTTCCCCTCGGGAGTCCTTGCGCAGATGCACATGGAAAGCCGTGACCTTTCCGCCGAGGTCGGACAGCTTCTGCAACTGCCGCAGGGGCAAGACGGCCGCCCCGGCTTCCAGGGCGGACCCTCCCCGGAAAACACCCACCACCTGAAAGGAAGCGCCTTGGATGTCCATCAAGTCGCCTGCTTTCTTGCCCAGGTTCTCCGCGAGCATCTCGCCCAGCATCACCTCGGGCTGATCGTCGCGAAAGCGGCGTCCCTCGAGGAGAGTGAGCCCGTCCATCTCGAAGGAATTGGCCGGCCATCCAAAGACCAGGGCGTTGACCTCGGGCGTGAGGTCCATCAGGTTCACGATCATGGGATCAGCGACCGCGACGGCAGGGAGGGAGCGCAGCTTCTCACCCACCGACTCATCCACGAAAGTATTCAGGAATGTCTTCTGCACCACAGCCAGGTCGGTGCCCGAGCTTTCATAGAGCTTCAGCCATTGCTCTTCAAAGGAACGTGAGAATCCCACCAGTGCCACGAACGCCGCAATGCCCACCCCCACTCCGCAGAGCGTGAGTGCGGTGCGCAGGGGGCGGCGGCGGAGGTTCTTCAGCGCAATTCGGAAGAAAGACATCGCTTAAACCAGGGTGCGACAAACGTCCAGGGGATCCTCAATCAGGTTGCGGTTCGACGTCCTGAGCATGTCATTAACAACTCGCAAGCCTCTTCGCCGTCCGCCCCCGCGAACTTCCCAAGCTAACAACCTTCGGGAATGTCGAACTAGGCCGGGGACAGCGCAGACAGTTTCACCCGGAAGGCCTCCTGGGAGAGGCGGCAGCGCGCTGACGGCTTAATCTACAGCAGGTTGGCGTTCAGGCCTTCCAAGTCGCGCAGTATAACGTAGACGAACCCAGAGTCAACCTGCTTGGGGATAATTGACACTGTGTCCGGGAGGTGGAATCTAATTGGTCGAGGTCGGTTCGCTTTGGTTCGGCGCGGAGGCACAGATGGACGGGGCGCCGAGCCGTCAAAGGGGATAGCTTCCTGCAACCTTCATCAGGAAACGGTGGAGGCGGTGGACAAACGCCACTTTGGGAAGGAACATGTGCGGGCAGTAGCCTTCGATTACAGCCAAACCGCGCTTCCGGCAGAAATCCACGGCGCGATCGTGAATCGTGCCGTCGCCGCTCGCCTTGTACACCCAGACCCGCTTGATGTCAGCTTCGGTGCATTCGCGCACGGCCTGCTCGGCCAGGTTCGGGGGCGTCATCAGCAGCGCGGCATCCACGGGCGGGGTGATATCGGCAAGGCGCGCGAAACAAGGGCGCCCCTCAATTTGCCCGGCTTGGGGATTCACGGGGACGGCGTCGTAGCCCTGCGCCAGGAACTCTCGAAACAACCCGCGCGAGAAGTGCTTCGGATCGCGCGAGACTCCCACGACCGCCAGTCTCTTGGTCGCGAGGAATTCGACAATATCGTCCAGCGCGGCATCGGGCATGATGGAAACCCCGCGAAAACTCTATGCGGATTCCCCATGAGACGCAAGTGGCTAATTAGGGGCTCCCCTTGACATTGGTGATGGACGTGTTATCAATCAAGGTGCTATGAGCGAACTACCTTTGCGGAACCAAGTGGCGTTGGTAACGGGCGGCGGGAAACGGATCGGGCGGGCCATTGCTCTGGCGTTGGCGAGGGCCGGGGCGGACGTGGTGGTGAACTACCACCAGTCACGCGCGGGAGCGCAGGCCACGGTGCGCGAGATGGCCGCCCTCGGGGTTCGGGCCCTGGCCATTCGGGCTGACGTCGCGCGGCCGCGGCAAGTCGAGGCGATGTTCCGTACGGTTGAGAAGCGCTTCGGGCGGCTGGATATTCTCGTGAACAATGCCGGCGCGTTCTTTCAGGTGAGCTGGGACCGGCTCACGGAGAAGGACTGGGATCGCGTTCTGGGAATCAACCTGAAAGGACCCTTTTTCTGCGCGCAGGCTGCGGCGCGGATGATGTTGCGCCAAGGGCGCGGAAATATCATCAACATCTCCTCGCTCGGGGGCTTGCAGGCCTGGCCGGGTTACATGCACTATTGCGCGTCGAAGGCTGCGCTGATCTCCCTGACGCGCTCGCTGGCGAAAGCGCTGGCGCCGCGGGTCCGCGTGAACAGCATCGCGCCCGGCACCATCCTCTTCCCGGATGAAAAGCGCGACGCCACCCTGCGGAGGATTATCCGCTCGACGCCGCTCCTCACCGCCGGCGCGGCCCGGGACATCGCGGACATGGTCCTGTTCCTCGCGACACAGGGTGAGTTCATCACCGGGCAGGTGATGGTCGTGGACGGCGGGAAGTCGATTCCGTAACAGGCTGCTGAAAAAGGGCATCTGTCATGCTGAGCGCAGCGAAGCATCTCGCCCTGATTCGGCCCTTTCAGGCAAGAACCCAGAGCCAGATCCTTCGCGCAGTCTATCCTGAGCGGGCAGGGCGAGATTCTTCGCTTCGCTCAGAATGACAGCGAAGGGCTCAGGATGAAATCGGCGCGAGGCTTTTTCAGCAGCCTGCTAAGAGAAGCCCTCCGCAATCCGCGCTCAGTTTCGAAGTTTACCGCGGGCGGCTCGCCCCTACTTTTTCATCTCTTCCAGGATCCGGCGCAGGGTGGAAAGCGGGACCGGCGCCTGGCCATAGCGCAGCAAGTTGTAGAGCCGGGTGAATTCCAGCACCCCGTGGCTCCACCGGGTGCCCAGGAAAGAGAGGGCGAACTCGCGCGGCGTCTGGGAGGGCTTTTTGCGGTACCCTTTTTTCTGCAGGGTGTGGAGTAGGCGCTGATAAGTGAGCGTGGCTTCGCCGGGGCTGAGCGCCACCCCGCGCCGCGCAAATTTCCAGGTCAGAAGAAAACGGACCTCGGCCAGCGACCGGGTCTTATCGGTCAGAATCAGGGCGGCCAGGATTCCGAGCATCAGCACGAGCACCAGGAGTTTGTGCGACATCAGCCAGCCCTCGACGCGATAGGCGGCGCGAATTCCCCGGCGCTTGAATCTCTCGGAGTGTTCCCGAAAAACCTGCTGGAAGTCGCGGGAGTCCTGTTCGATCTGCCGCGCCAACTGCTCCTGGTGGCCGAAGTCGTAATTGATGATCCACTCACTCCAGAAGAGCGCGGCGGCATCGGTGTAGTCGTCCCAGGCGCCGGGCAAAACGGGGTGAGGGTCGGCGGGCGTAGGATCGAAAGGGATCCAGCCGTAGTTGGGGAAATAAACCTCCACCCAGCTATGCGCGTCGCGGGCGCGCACTACAAAATCCCTGCCGATACGATTGTACGATCCCGTCTGAAAACCATTTACGAGCCGCGCGGGGATGTTGAGGGTGCGGAGCATCACCGCCAGGGCGGCGGCGAAGTACTCGCAGTAGCCCGACTTGGAATTGAACAGGAAACTGCCGAGGGGGTCAGCCGGCTGGATGGCGGGCGGGTCAAGTGCGTACCGGAAATTGTCGCGCAGATAGGACTGGAGTGCCGCGGCACGGTCATAGTTGTTCGTGGCGGAGGCGGTAAGCGTGCGCGCCAGTTCCCCGACGCGCGGGTCAGTGGGGGGCAGGCGGAGATAAAGCAGGCGAATCTCGTCGGAATACTGCGCGGGTGCTTTGCGCAGTTCCCCCGGCGGCGGGAGGCCGACGTCGGAAACCACGTCGTAAGCGAACGGCAGGTTGGCATATTGCGGAGCGTGCAGAGAGTTGGTTTGGTCGAGGCTCAGCAAGCGCATTTGGCCGCTGAGTTCGCGCGCTTCTGCGGCGGCGAAAAGAACGTCGGTGGACAGCGCCGGGCGGATGATGCGGTAGCGTAGCGGGCGGTGCGGGCGGCGCCCGAAGCCGTCGGGGAGCGGAACGAGGAAGCGTTGATACGACGCGGGCATCAGCGGGAACTGCTCGGTGTTGTCGTTGAACCAGTGCTTGCCGTCGAAGCTGTTCAGACTCACGCCGCGCCACTTGATGCCCGCATAATCGCGCAGGCTTCCCTCCGGCATCACGCGCATCACCACCAGGGGGGAACGCAGGATTTTGCGGATATCTCCCAGGTTGACGGATTCGGAGAAGCCGGTGATGTTCTGCGCCTGCATGGAAAGGCCGGTGAGGTATCCGGTTCGATAGCGGGGAATGACGAAAAAGAGCAGCGCGGCGAAGAGGACGATTCCCACGGCCAGGCCGATCGCCGCGGTCACGAGAGCCTTCTCGATGGCCTGGCGGTTCCGCTCCGCGGCGCGGAACGGCCCTTCCGGAGCGCGGCGGGCCGCCTCCACGCCACGCTTGATTTCATAGCTGAGGAACGTGGAAATGGCGAAGAGAACATACAGCGTGAAGAACACCAGAAAGGTGGTGCCCACCGTGAGGACGGAGCTCGCCAGCATCATCAGGAACGAGAGGGTGGCCAAATAGCCGTAGTCGCGGTAAGTCCGCGCTGAAAAAATCTTCATGACCGCCGTGAAAAGCACCAGGTGGACCGTGGCGGAAAGCATGCGGTCGAGCGCGCTGGGGCCGGGAGAGAAGATCAGAAAATCGAGGCCGTAGAAGAAGATGTAAAAGATCGAAATCCGCGTGACCGTTTTGGGTGCGAGGGAATAGTCGGCGGCGCGGACGTAGCTCCACAGCTTGATGCTCAGCGCGCTGAACATCCCGGCCATGGAAACCAGATCCAGCTTGCCGGTGGTAGCCACGGTGAGGAAGCCGGTGGCCAGCATGAGCAGCAGGGAGATCTCAAAGTAACGCTGCACGCTGATGTTCGCCTGCTTCTCGCGTGGGTCCGTTGCGACGATGTGTGGGCTTATGCTCATGGGGCGCGCTGCCCTGGTTCCGGGCTCTATTCTATTCGAGAAAACCGCCGAACGCGATGCCCACGGCCGGGCAGGTCGTGTCCTAATTTGAAAGGTGCGCTTGAGGGAGGTGTGAGGGGGGTCGGAGCTCTAGCTCTGACAGGATCGGGCCGCACGCAGTCGGGGGCTTTACAGGCTGCGGAAAAACCGCCAAAGCTGTCATCCTGAGGAGCCGCAGGCGACGAAGGATCTCGTACTGGCATGAAAATGCGCAGAGCGAGATTCTTCTCGCAGTTTATCCTGAGCGGGCAGGGCGAGATTCTTCGCTTCGCTCAGAATGACAGCGAAGGACTCAGAATGGCAGCAGGGAAGCGTTTTCCCGCAGCCTGTAAAGGCTCCGTTGGAGGTTTTGGCTATTGTCGGACCTGAAGGTCCGCCCCCCTTTCAATCTTTTGAACGATCTTGCGCGCCAGTTGGGAGATGGCCGCCTGCGGCAGGCGCTTGAGGTCGAACCATCGCACGGTCCCGCGGGGAATTCCGCGGCAGCCTTGCACGGGGTAGACGCGACCCCGGATCGAGCGGAAAGTTATGGTGTGGTGAAATTCCGCCACCGGCTCGCCCAAGGAGAACGGGGGGTGAGCAAGGAGATGTAATTTCTCGCGCAGGCGGTCGCGCGCCTCCGTGGGGGAGCGCCCGAAAGCGGCGGGGAAATTCCAGAGGTCAGCGAGCAGGCCCTCCTCGAGCCCGCGCACCAGGGCTACGCGCGGTCCGCGCCGCACGAGGGCCACGGCAAGGTACTGGGACTCGGTGGCCCGCCGGGGGCGGGGAAGAGGGAAGGTTGCCGGGTCGCCGGAGTCGAAGCCGCGGCACCTTTTCCGCAGTGGGCAAACCGGGCAGCGCGGCGCGCGCGGCAGGCAAATCGTCTGCCCCAGCTCCATCAGGGCCTGGTTGAAATCTCCGGGCTGTCGGCGGGAAAGGAGCCGTGCGAGTTCGCGCTCGACGGCGCGCCGGAACTGGGGCTGGTGCAGATTCCCGCGCAGCGCGAACCAGCGCGCCACCACGCGCGCCACATTCCCGTCCAGCACGGCGTAGGGTTGGTGAAAGGCGATGCTCAGCACCGCCTTGGCCGTGTAATCGCCAATACCGGGAAGAGCGCGCAGGCTCGCGTAGTCATCGGGAAAGCGACCCGCGAATTTCTCCCTGAGGTGCTGTGCCGCTTGGTGCAAGTAACGAACACGGCGGTAATAGCCGAGGCCTGACCACAATTCCAGCAGGCGCTCCCGGGGGGCGTTGGCGAGGTGGGTGAGCGTCGGAAAGGCCTCGAGAAAGCGCTGGTAGTAGGGGATTACCGTCGCGATCTGCGTCTGCTGGAGCATGACCTCCGAGACCCAGATGGCGTAGGGATCGCGAGTCTCGCGCCAGGGAAGGGGGCGGGCGTGGGCGCGGAACCAGGCCCGTAGAGCTCGACGAAGCGCGCCATAAAAAGAGGCCGGAGGGGTTTCCCTCCGGCCTCCGGCCACCCCTGGATTCTTCCGGGGCATACCGCTTACTCGATGGAGAAATCCGCGCTGCGTAGGGGCGAGGCGTTGCCTGCGGAATCGCGGCCGCGGATTTCAAACCGGTAGTCCCCCGCCTGAAGTTGGTCAATGGGTAATTTGAGGCCCAACTGGACCAGGGGATTCCCCCGCTGCACGTACTCATCAATCACGACGGTATTGGAAGACACGGCCGGCTGGTTCGTTTTGCGGTTCACGATGTTGAACAGAATCCCCACCCGCGGAGATTCGGTCTTCAGCAAAGGATCATAGACTTCCACGTAGAAAACCGGCTGCTCGCTTTTCGCAAAACGGTTATTGGCGGAGGGAACCACCTGCATGCCCTTGAAAACCAGGGGCGGGCGTTCTTCAAGCAAGGCCTCGTCCATGTTTACGTTAAGCTGGGAGAGCGGAACCACATTGTTGCTGAGCGCCGGACCGCCCAGGGCAAATTCCTTGCCGGAGAAGGGATCCACGACCAGAGGCATTTCGTACTTGCCAAATTTCTCGCCTCCCGCGCTAAGCACCAGCTTGAGCGTGTACCTCCCCGGCGCGATACTGAAAGAGGTTTGATAATCAAAAGAGCTCTTGGCGAGCTCCTTCACCTCCTTTTTCTCTTTGTCCAACTTCACCGCGTCGCTGAAGCGCGCGCCTACCGAGCCGTCCGGAAGGTAGGCGATTCCGAGCACGTTTACCTGGGAATGGAAATTACCTTTCTGTTTCTCGAAATCGACGGAGGAACCGGGAATGG
The DNA here is from genome assembly GCA_963722555.1 of uncultured Acidobacteriota bacterium. Taxonomy (GTDB): domain Bacteria; phylum Acidobacteriota; class Terriglobia; order UBA7540; family UBA7540; genus Bog-366. Next base: position 1,473,825 of record CAVRNQ010000006.1, on the reverse strand, counting down.
ATAGAGCCAGGTTAACCCGCGCGACACCGGGGGCAACGTAGAAGTAGGGCGCGGTGAGCGAGACCGGAATGTCGCCGGCCTGCGGGCTGGCGGCCTGCGCCTCCAGCGTCTTCTCCTCGGGTTTTCCAAATAGCAGGTCGGGGCTCTTCACATCGAAGTAGCCGTTGCGGGCGCGAACGTTCACGCCGCCGCGCTCCACTTTCACCTTGATGCGGTGATAGCTGCCGTCATGCACCGGGCTGGGCGGGGCATAACCCAGAATGTAGTACTCGTTCATCTCCGTGGCAATCTTCTGGAGGCCGGCCAGGAAATCATTGGTGTTGAAAATGGGGAAGCCCCCGGTGCCCGAGGCCAACGCATAAAGGATTTGCTGGTTGGTGGCCACGCTATCCGGAATGGAATTGAGTGTCCGCAGTGTGATGCAGCGGGGATCCTGGCTGGCCATCGGGCCGCTGCACAACCCGGAGAGATTCGTGTTAGGGTTATAGTTAGTGGGATTGCCGCCCCCGCCGCCTTTTCCCGCACCGCCCGTGCCACCGGCGCCACCTTTTCCGGCGCCGCCCGCACCGCCGGCGCCACCCTTTCCAGCTCCGCTACCAGTTCCGCTACCAGCCGCGCCACCGGCGCCACCCTTACCGCCCCCGGCGCCAGCGCCAGCGCCGCCTCCACCCACGGCACCACCGCCGCCGTGGCTCCCACCGCCACCTCCACTGCTACCCACGCCACCGCCACCCACGCCGCCACCACCCGTGCCACCACCACCTCCGCCTCCTCCACCCGGACGCTGCGGTTCAGGGTCAAACGGCATCGTCAGCGCGGCCAGAAGACCCGGCAGGTGAAGGAAGAGGGAGTCCGCATCACCGAGAGATGCCCTGGGCAGGAATCCGGGAACGGCCGAGGGGTTCGAAATATCGCCGGGTGAGGCGACCAGGCCGCGCACGTCCACCGGATACACCGCGATGTTCGCCTTGTTCAGCGCATCGATCGTGGCCGTAAGCTCGGACTGGCGCTCCGCGGTGAGTGGAAATCCGCCGGAAAACAGCACCAAGGTCTTGCGGCCGGGCACCGTGCGCAGCATCTTGGCAAGCCCGCGAATGGCCAGCAGAGAGCTGCGGGCGCCGAAATCGGAGCCGGCCAGGCTCCCGGGCATCCCGCCCAGGGAGGCAAGTTGCACTCCGTCGGCGGGCTCGTTCGCCTGCACCGCGGAGAACTTCACGCCGGCGACGGCGCGCTTTAACCTCTCCCCGTCGGAGGTGAAGTTCTGCGCCACGTTCAGGGTTCCGCCGAAGTCGACCACGGCCATCTTGCGATTCGGGGAGGCCGTGCCTTCTACGAATTTCGCAGCCGCCTGGCGGGCCCGGGTCTGGTCGCTCGGGTCCATGGTGGAATTGTCGAAGAACAGGACCATATAGTGTTGCTGCTGGGGGGCGTTGGGTTGGATGTCCGCCCCGCGCGAGAAGCTGGTGGTTTTCTGCTCGACATCGTCTTCAAAAACGTGGAATTCCTTCTGCTCCAGGTCCTTGATGTAATTCCCCTTCTTGTCGGTCACAATCGCGTCAACCAAAACGAGATTGCTCTCCGCCTTGATCATTCCCGGCACGGTAGCAACGGCTTGCGGGGAAGGACCCTGTGCGCCACCCGGGGCGGCGGGAGCCGTGGCCGAATCGAGGCCCAGCCAGCCGAGGGCGATGACCAAGCCGAGTATCAAAACCAGATGATGTCGAGACATGGCAGTTCTCCTAATAAGGAATTTCCACGGTACGATTCAACCCGGAGATTTGGCCGGATTCGGAATCCCGAACCACCGTGCGCACCAAGTAGGTCCCTGGCTTGATGTCGAAGTGGGTGCGCAGGGTCAGGCCGCGCTCGAGAAGCGCTGTCAGGGTGGCATCCCGCAACCGCAATTGAACAATCTTCTCCTGAACTGTCACCAAGTGGCCATCGCGGTCAAACAGGGCCGTTACGAATGCCAGGTTATCGAGGTTGCGTTCTTCCTGCTTGCGGAAATGCACCGGATGCAGGTCCAGATGGGCCAGGACGGCGAGTTGCACCTCGGAATTGCTCTTCACAAAGAACTGGGTGCGGACCTCGACGGGCAGTTCCCGTGTTTCGTCCTGAGAAAAGAGGGCTTCCTGAATCTCCTCTTTCTCCCGCGCGGCCGGGTCGTCCAGTTTCTTGGGGGCAAAGTAGCCGCGGCGCGCCTGCACGGCAAGGTGTGGTTCTGAAACCAGCTTGACCTTGAGAGCATGGAAGCCCCCGTCAAGTTTGAGGTTCTGGGGAGAGAAGCCCAGAACGTAATAAGGGTCGGGAAGCGCCGCCGCTCGGCGGAATCCTGCCTCGAGGTCATTGCTGTTGTTGAAGAATACACCACCGGTTTCAGCAGCGAGGCTTTGCATGCCGCTGGCCTCGAGCGTGGCGCTGGTTCGGAGCATACTGCTCCTGCGGGCCGCTAGCGCGGGCGCGGTGCTGGCCGGGCTCTCTTGCGTGGCGTCCGGTAGCCCGGGGTCAGTGTAAAGGCCGCGTGCGTCCAAGGCATTGATGACGACGTTCGCGCGCAGGGCGCGGTTGACGAGCTCGCCTAGTTCGTAGTGCAGGGACTCCGTCAGAAACCCGGCGGAGACAATGACTACGCTGCGCTGGCCGGGCAGGATCGTCATGCGTCGGATGAGGCCCTCAATGCCTCGCAGGGACGCCCGCGACTCTTGTTCCATCTGGCTGAACACTAGGGTGGCTTCGGACTGCGCATCCTGTCGAGCCTCGTCCGGGGGGTTGCCGATGGCAGCGGCACTTCCGCTGGCAGCGGCCCTGGAGTAACATCTGACAAAGGCCTCTTCCGCGGCAACCTCCAAGGCATCGCGATCGTGTTGGTAGAAGATCAGGTAGGCTTCATAGGGTGGGATGTCCACACAAGCCTTTCCCTTGGGAGTGATGGGGCGGGGGCGAAGCTCAAAGAGAGCTTGATGCACTTGGCCGAGGTCGGCTGTAAAATCCAACTGCTTCTGGCCGGAGGCTGTGAACAACCCTACCCGGTCCCCAGGCTGGGTCGCAGACACCAGGTAGTGGTCCGCAGCGTCCCTCGCTTGCGCCAGGTTCGCGAATGAGGTGTGCACGTCGTCAAAGTAGAGGCCCAGGAAGCGGTTCGGCGTGGAGGGCGGGCGGGGGGACTCCTCCGCAGCCTTCCCGGCGGCTTCCGGTTGGTTCTCTGCCGGCTTCGCGGCGGCCTTCAGAGCCGGTTTCTCCAGCGAGAAGTGCGAAATGGTTTGAGGTTTGCCGCGATCGAAGAGCTGAAAATCCTCCTTGCGGAGGTTCTCAATCGGCGTGCCTTTTGTGTCCCGCACCACCACGCGTACCAACACCAGATTGCGCTCGACCTGCAGTTTGAAGGTGGGCTCCACGTCGCGCGTGGAAACATCGTCGGCGCCTTCCTTCTGACCCTTCAGCAAGCTGGGCGCAAAAGTCATGAAGCCGGCCAGCAGGACAGCTAAGAGGCCAGAGGGCCTGCAAGGTCCTGCCCAACGGCAGAACCTGAGAGAAGTTTGGATCAATCCGGGCCCCGCACTCAGAAACACAGAAACCCTTCCGCGGCCCCCCTGCAAGCAGTCGCCGCACTTGGGCTGGTCCCCACCGAGTCGTAACCCTAGTGTCCGGCGCAGTCAGTCGAATGTCAAGCAGTCCCGTGGCGAGGTAGTGGTGCAATTCAGAATCGCGCATTTTCGCCGAGCAACGATCATGATTCCGGACCACCCCGTCGCCTGCGGCGCCACCCCTCCTAAACTGAGGAGCGGACTCCTATCATTCCTGGCCGGGCAAGACTCCCCTCCTGGTTCAGGAGGGGTGCCCGAAGGGCGGGGTGGTCGCTTGTGATACCCAACATGCACCAACGCCTGCCCCCGGCGCCACTTGATTTGCCCCGCTCAATCTGCAATGCTTCCACGTAGTGTCCAGTCGTCATTCAGCCTTTGCCGGAGGCAGCACACCCGGCGCCCGAAGACCGGCGGCGACTGACCACTGGGGGCTGACTCGTGACGGCTTGCCCCACTTACCCTGTGAGGTTCCATCGTGGCCTACCGAGACTTGCGCGATTTCCTTGCCCGTCTGGAGCGGGAGGGCGAACTCAAACGCCTCTCCGCCGAAGTTGACGTTGATCTGGAGATCACCGAAATCACCGACCGCGTGTCGAAGGCCGGGGGGCCGGCGCTGCTGTTTGAAAGGCCCCGCTCCGCCCGCGACGGCGTGAGCTACGATCTACCGCTGCTCATCAATACGCTGGGGAGCCGGCGGCGACTGGAACTGGCCCTCGAGGTTGACTCTCTGGAAGAGGTGGCGCGACGCATCGAGGATCTGCTGGAGATGAAGCCACCGGAAGGCTTCCTCGACAAAGTGAAGCTGCTTCCCAAACTCTCAGAAATCGGGTCCTTCTTCCCCAAGAACGTGCGCAGCGGCCCGGTGCAGGAAGTGATTGAACGGGAGAACTTATCGCTGGCACGCCTGCCGATCATGCAGTGCTGGCCCCAGGACGGCGGGCGGTTCATTACCTTTCCCATGGTGATTACGCGCAGCCCCAAGAACGGCCGGCGCAATGTGGGGTGTTACCGCCTGCAGGTTTATGATGAGCGGACGACCGGCATGCACTGGCAGGTGCACAAGGGCGGCGCGGAGCACTTCCGCGCGCTCGAGCGGGAAGGGAAGAGCCGCCGCATGGACGTGGCCGTGGCGTTGGGCGCGGACCCGGCCACCATGCTTTCCGGCGTCCTGCCCCTGCCGGAAGACCTGGACGAATTCCTCTTTGCCGGCTTCCTGCGCCAGGACCCCGTGGAACTCGTGAAATGCGAGACGGTTGACCTGGAGGTCCCTGCCCAAGCCGAAATCGTGCTCGAAGGCTATGTCGATCTCGACGACATCCGCACCGAAGGACCCTTCGGTGACCATACGGGCTACTATTCCCTCCCGGACAAGTTCCCGGCGTTTCATCTTACCTGCATCACCCGGAGGCGCGACCCGATCTACGTTTCCACCGTCGTCGGCAGGCCCCCCATGGAGGATTACTGGATGGGCTATGCGGTGGAACGCCTCTTCCTGCCCCTCCTGCGCAAGCAGATGCCGGAGATTGTCGACATGCATATGCCCGCCGCCGGGGTTTTCCATAATATGCTCGCGGTGGCCATTCGGAAGAGCTACCCGGGACACGCCCGCAAAGTGATGCACGCCATCTGGGGATTGCCCGGCGCCATGTTCACGAAGTGTATTGTGGTGGTGGACCATGATGTCAACGTCCACGATACGCAGGAAGTGGCGTGGAAAGCCCTGAACCACATCGACCCCGAGCGCGATATCCAGTTCACCCTGGGGCCCGTGGACCAACTCGAACACGCCTCGCGCCTGCCGAATTTCGGCTCCAAAATGGGTGTGGACGCCACCCGCAAGTGGGCGAGCGAAGGCTTTACGCGCCCCTGGCCGGATGAAATTGTGATGGATGCAGAAGTGAAAAAGCGAGTTGACGCCCTCTGGCCGAGCCTGTGCCTGAAGTTGCCCCAAGCTTAGCGCGTGCCCGGCCCCTGGGAATGGCCGTGGCCTCGGGCGAGCCCCGCTGCGCCTCCGGACAGCGGGGTAGGGAAGTGGTCAGCAGAGCAGGCTTCTCTTTTCCCGCCCGCAGCCGTCAATCCTCCCTCTGGTTCGCCTGCCATCATCAACCTCAACCCTCAACCTTAAACGTCCTGCCGCAATGGTAAGCCCTCAGGCGTGAGAACCCCCGTGGTGACCGCTGAGTAAGTCCCACGCAGTACGCGGCGGGCGACGGGATGCGAAGCTGGGAAGGCGGCGAAGTTATGCACAGGCACGTCTGATAATGTTTTGGCGGCTGGTAGTGAGTTAACATAACGTGTTTTCCACGGAACGCGCGAAGATTTCCACATGGTTCAAGTAAAACCTTCAAAATTGGCTGCAACGTACAGCAGCTCATATTGAAAGCTAAGCGCTAGGGAGAGCAGCGTCCTGTAGTGAGAGTTTACCCCGCCAGCCCTCCGTCCCGCGAGTGGCGCATACATGCCGCTTTCTGGAATGTGTGCGGGCACAGCAATCTCCAAGGCCGCATACATTCCATAAGGCGGAACGTATGCGCCACCCGCGAATCGCCCACTGCACCTTTTTCTCTTCCCGCCTGCGGGCGCCTATGCTAACCTTTTGGGTTTGTCGGCGCGTTGACATTGGCCATCGAATGCCTCTGCGCGAAACGGAAGCCATCGTCCTCAGAACCTACCGTCTGGGTGAAGCTGACAAGATCGCTTCGCTCTTTACCCGACAACTGGGTCGACTGAGGGCTGTGGCCCGGGGCGCCCAGCGTCCCAAGAGCCGCTATGGCGGCACACTCGAACCCTTGAGCTACCTGCGGCTTTGGATCTTCGAGCGGGAGAACCGGGACCTGCTGCACCTGAATTCGGCTGAACTGGAGGAGTCCTTCTTCGACATGCAGAGGGACTATCGAGTGCAGCTCGCGGCGCAATACCTGGTGGAGGTATCCGAGCGGCTGCTGCCCGAACGCGAGGTGAACGAACGCGCCTTCCGCCTGCTGCTGGCGGTGCTGCGGGCCCTGAAGCATTCGGGGGAAGTCAACCGGCCGCTGGTTTACTTCGATTATTGGATTCTGCGCCTGGGGGGCTTTCTGCCGGACCTTGAAACCTGCACCGCCTGCGGGAAGGTCCTCGGGGAAGAAGGCGGCTACTACGGGCCGGGTTCGGAAACCCTGCTCTGCCGCGAGTGCCGGGTGGCGGGTGCAAGCCAACGCGTTTCCGGCCTCGCGCTGGCCATGGTGCGGACCGCCTGCCATGCGCCTCTGGACCGCTGGCTGGCGCAGGAGAAGGCCCCGCCCGGCTGCCGTGAGGCCCGGCGCTTCTTCGAAGCGATCATCGAGAGTCATGCGGAACACAAGCTGATCACCCGGGAAATGATGGAGGAAGAAGTCTAAGGCAAGCAGCTATTAGCTTTCAGCTATCAGCTGTCAGCTAGAACCTAGAGCAGCGAGGGCCGCAGGCCCGCTGCCTTAGCTGAGAGCTAAGAACGAGACATACATCCTAATGTCGCCTGTCCACAAATCGCCGCCGAACACCCCCGGTCCCCTGAACTTCCAGGACATGCTCTTCCGCCTGAGCGAATTCTGGGCGCGGCAGGGCTGCGTCATCGCGCTGCCTTACGACGTCGAGGTGGGCGCGGGAACCATGTGCCCGGAGACCTTCCTGCGTGTCCTGGGGCCCCAGCCCTGGCGCGTGGCATACCCGCAGCCCTCGCGCCGCCCCGCCGACGGCCGTTACGGCGAGAACCCCAACCGCCTGCTCAAGCACACGCAGATGCAGGTCATCCTGAAGCCCCCGCCCGCGAACATCCAAAACATCTACCTCGAGAGCCTGGGAGCGCTGGGGATTGACATCCGCCACCACGACATCCGCTTCGAGGAAGACAACTGGGAAGCCCCGACCCTGGGGGCCTGGGGCATCGGATGGCAGGTCATGCTGGATGGGTTGGAGGTTACGCAGTTCACCTACTTCCAGCAGTCGGGAGGCGTGGATCTTGAGCCCATCAGCGTCGAGTTGACCTATGGCTTGGACCGCATCGCGGCCTACCTGCAGAACGTCGAGAACGTTTACCAGGTGCGCTGGAACGATACCGTGACCTATGGCGACATGCGGCACGCGGAAGAACTCGAGTTCTCCGTCTATGACTTCGAGGCCGCCGACCCCGCGACCTGCCGCAGCCTTCTGGACCTGTACGAGGGTGAAGCGGCGCGACTGCTGGGGAATTATCCGTGGAAGAGTCGTGCAAACAAGAGCACTTCTGGTGAGCAAGATACGGACGATAGTTCAAGTAAAGTATTAAAGCAGAGATTCCCCCTGCGCAAGGCTTACGACCTGTGCCTCAAATGCTCCCACCTGTTCAATATTCTCGACGCGCGCGGCGCCATCAGTGTGACGGAGCGCGTGGCGCTGATCGCGCGCGTGCGCAAACTGGCCTGCGCCGTCGCCGCAATCTATCTTGATCGGCAAGCGCAGCCCGCAGAGGTGCAGACGGCATGAGTTTGTTGCAGGTCGAAGCAGAGAACTCGAAACTGGAAACGCGCACGAAGCGGGCGGCGCGGAAGGATGCGGCCGCCCAGACCCTGCCGTTGCTCCTCGAAGTCGGCTGCGAAGAAATCCCCGCGCGCTTCCTGCGGGACGCCGAGAAAGGCCTCGGCGCGCGCGTCCTGGCGGCACTCGCAGAAGCTCGATTATTGCCCGCCACCGACCCATCCCCGGAAACAGGCGTAGGGGCGGTTCGCGACCTGCCCCGATCGGATCGGGGAGCGCCCCTGCAAACCTATTCGACTCCCCGCCGCTTGGTGGTTTACGTCCCCGCCTTGTTGGCTCAACAGCCCGACAAGGTTGAAGATGTTCTGGGGCCCCCCGTCAAGGTGGCCGTCGATGCGGCAGGGAAGTACACCCGCGCGGCGGAGAGCTTCGCACAGAAGAACTCCGGCCGCCTGGAAGATCTGATCCGCACGACCACGCCGAAAGGGGAATACCTGTCCTTGAGGAAAACCACCGAGGGACGACCTGCCCGTGAGCTGCTGGCGGAGCTCTTGCCCGCCGCCATTCTCGGACTGAGCTTCCCCAAGAGCATGTACTGGACGGCGAAATCCGCGCCGCGTTTCGTCCGGCCCATTCGCTGGATTGTGGCCATCCTGGGAGAAGGGCAGCAAGCGCAGACGGTTGATTTCGAAATCCTGGGCGTGAAGGCCGGGGGTTTCACCTTCGGGCATCGTGCCAAAGGCGGGGAGCCGCTGCCCGTAACAGCCTTCAAGGATTACGTGAATAAATTGGTGCAAGCGCATGTAGAAATTGACTATGAACGGCGACGCGATCGCTTTACCGAAGAAACGCGTGGGCTGACGGCAAAGGCTGCGCTCCAACTCGTCCCGGATGAATGGTTGGCGGATTGGATCTCGAACTCCACGGAGTGGCCGCGGCCCGCGCTGGGGAGCTTCGACGAGCGTTTCCTGCACCTGCCGCGGGAAATCCTCATCACCGTGATGCGCGACCATCAGCGCTACTTCGCCGTGGAGGACCAGCAGGGCAGCCTGCGCCCGTATTTCGTGGCCGTGCTCAATATGGACTCGGATGCCCAGGGCCTGATCCGCCAGGGGCATGAGCACGTACTGGCCGCGCGCTTCCGCGACGCGGAGTTCTTCTGGGCGGGCGACCAGCACCTTACTTTGCGCGATCGGATTGACACGGGGCTGCTCGATCGTGTGACCTACCACGCAAAGGTCGGGACATATCGCGACAAGGTCAAGCGCATGCAGTTAATCGCGGATGAGGTGGCACGGCCCGAGGTCCTTCCCGCAGCGCTCGTTGGCCACCTGCGAACTGCCATCCAACTATCGAAGTGCGATCTGACCACTCAGATGGTTCAGGAATTCCCTGAGCTGCAAGGCGTTGTCGGCGGCCTCTATGCTGAGGCGCAGAAAGAGCCCAAAGAGGTCAGCGACGCGATCAAAGAGCATTATCTGCCCCAAGGGTTTGAAGGTTCCTGCCCCCGCACCATCCTGGGCGCGCTCACGTCGTTTATCGATAAGTTCGACGCAGTCCTCGCCGGGTACACGGCTCGACTGGAGCCAACGGGTTCGAATGACCCCTTCGCGATGCGTCGGCACGCGGCCGGGATAATTAAAGTATTACTTGAATTCAGCCTCCCAATCGACTTGCAGCAGTTGATTAAGGGAAGCTACGCCCGGCTCGATTTTGACACGAAGCGTCCGGGTAATGAAGTCTACGGGCCACTTCTTGCTTTTTTCCGTGACCGGCTTCGCTATTACCTGGAGAATATCCGGGGGTTTCGGTACGATACCGTGCGGGCGGTCATGGCTGCGGGCGGTGATGTGCCCCTGGACGTGCTGGCGCGGGTTGAGGCAATGGAAGTGTTGCGGGGAGGCGAGGATTTTGAAGCGCTTTCGGCAGCCGCCAAGCGAATCCGGAATATTCTGGCGAAATCAGCAAGCGCTGCCGACTGGCAGCTGGGAGAAGTCTCCTCAGAGCTTTTGCGAGAGGATCAGGAAAAGGAACTCTATGCCGCCTACCAGAACTCCGCTGCGGAAGCTGGCCGCCTGCGTGCAGGCCGCGATTACAGGCGTGCGCTGGAAGCGATCTCCACACTCCGCCCGGCCGTGGATCGGTTTTTCGACAAGGTGCTGGTGATGGCAGAGGATCGGGAAATGCGCCAGAACCGGCTGCGCTTGCTGAAGAAGTTGGATGAACTCTTCTCCGGTATCGCGCATTTTGCGGAGATCGCGGAAGAACAGTAACAGGGAACCCCCTCACCGCAGAGGCGCGGAGGCGCAGAGTTTTGAAAGGCATGGGTCTTTTCTCTGCGTCTCGGCGGTAAATGCACTGATGCGATTCTGGCGTGCCCGGGATTTGAGAAGGGTTGGAACAGGCTGTCTATTCCCGAGTCCCGAGTCCCGAATCCCGAGTCCCGGCTTTCATGTTGACGCGTCAACATGGCAAGACGGTCCCTGGTCAGTTGTCCGTTGCAAAAGCGCAGGAAATGAGCCAGAATAGAGGGTTACTTACTGGCTACGTATATCGGGCGGTAGCAGGGCAACGACTTCGCGCCCGCGGCATTGACGGCGGCCTGGGAGCTATCCACTGTCCACGGAAAACGGACCGCAAAGAACCTTGAACTTCGAACCTTTAACTTTGAACCGACGACCCACAACTAAGACCTGACAAATCGAAAGGAGCAATCATGGAGAAGTACGTCTATTTTTTTGGTGGCGGCAAGGCGGATGGCCACGGGACCATGAAGGATGTCCTGGGAGGCAAAGGCGCAGGCCTGGCGGAAATGACCAACGCCGGCTTGCCGGTTCCTCCCGGATTCACCATTGTGACTTCCGCCTGTCGACTCTACTTTCAGAACCAGAACCAGACGCCCGCTGACATCCTGAGCCAGAAGGACGAGGCGCTCGCGAAGCTCGAGGCGCTACTCGGGCAGAAGCTTGGCGAAGTGGACAACCCGTTGCTGGTTTCCGTGCGTTCGGGCGCCAAGTTTTCCATGCCCGGCATGATGGACACCATCCTGAACCTGGGCATGAACGACACGGTGGTGGAAGTGATCGCGCGCAAATCGAATAATCCGCGCTTCGCTTACGACAGCTACCGGCGCTTCATCCAGATGTTCGGCAACGTGGTGATGGAAATCCCCAAGGACAGGTTCGAGCACGTTTTTGACGGCCGGAAGAAGAAAATGAAAATCAAGCTCGACACCGAACTGACCGCCGATGATCTCAAGACCGTTATTGCCGACTACAAGAAGGTGGTTCGCAAGGAAGCCGGCAAGGACTTCCCGCAGGATCCGCTTGTGCAGCTCAACATGGCCATTGAGGCGGTGTTCCGTTCCTGGTACAACCCCCGCGCCCAGACCTACCGGCGCATGAACAAGATCTCCGATGACCTGGGGACGGCCGTGAGCGTCCAGACCATGGTGTTCGGCAACATGAGCGATACCTCTGGCACGGGCGTGGGCTTTACGCGCAATCCGGCCACGGGCGCCAAGGAGTTCTACGGCGAGTTCCTGATGAACGCCCAGGGCGAAGACGTGGTGGCGGGCGTGCGCACTCCGGTGCCCATCAAGGAGCTCGAGAAGATCATGCCGGAGGTTTACCGCGAGCTTCACGAAATCACCACGCGACTCGAGAAACACTACAAGGACGTGCAGGACTTCGAGTTCACGATCCAGCAAGGCCGGCTCTACATGCTGCAGACCCGCAATGGCAAGCGCACGGGCCCTGCGGCCGTGCGGATTGCCGTGGATATGGTGAAAGAAGGCCTGCTGAGCCACAAGGAAGCTTTGCTGCGGGTCGAGCCCGAGCAGTTGAACCAGTTGTTGCACCCTGTGCTGGATGAGTCAAAGCCGCTCAAAGTCATCGCCAAGGGCCTGCCGGCATCGCCGGGAGCGGCGGTCGGCTGCGTGGTTTTTACGGCCGACGATGCCGTGGTAAAAGGGAAGTCTCATCCGGTAATCCTGGTGCGCGCCGAAACCGTGCCTGACGATATTCATGGCATGGAAGTGGCCGTGGGCATTCTCACTTCGCGCGGCGGCATGACCTCGCATGCGGCCGTGGTGACGCGCGGCATGGGCAAACCTTGCGTCGCAGGTTGCGGTGAAGTGGAAGTGGACGAAAAGTCGCGCCAGATCAAGGTGGGATCGAACCTCATCAAGGAAGGTGACTGGATTTCGCTCGACGGCTCCACGGGCCGCGTCATCCTGGGCAAAGTGGATTTGGTCGAGCCCGATCCGCACAGCGGCGTCTTTGCGGAATTCATGAAGTGGGCCGACAAGGAACGCGTCTTGGGCGTGCGCGCCAACGCCGACATCCCCCGCGACGCCCTTAAAGCGCGCGAATACGGCGCCGAGGGCATCGGCCTGTGCCGCACGGAGCATATGTTCTTCGCCAAGGACCGGCTGCCGCACGTACAGCGCATGATCATGGCCTGCAAGGACACGCAGGATCCCAAGGAAGCAGCCAAGTACGAGAAGGAACGCCGCGCGGCTTTGGCGAAACTCCTGCCCATGCAGCGCAAGGATTTCTACGGGCTCTTCAAGGCCATGCACGGATTGCCGGTTACCATTCGCACGCTCGACCCGCCGCTGCACGAGTTCCTGCCCAAGCGGGAAGAGTTGATGGTCGAGATCGCGACCCTGGAAGTTACAAAGAAGAGGAGTCCTAAGCTACCTCAACTCAGGAAGATACTGGAAGTAGTTGAAGGATTACATGAATTCAACCCCATGCTCGGTTTGCGCGGCTGCCGGCTGGGCATCATGTATCCGGAGATCTCGGAGATGCAGGCGCGCGCCATCTTCGAAGCGGCTTGCGACTGCAAGAAAAAGGGAATTGAAGCAAAGCCTGAAGTTATGATCCCTCTGGTCGGCGATGTAAAGGAGTTGCAAGCGCAGAAGGAGATCGTGAACCGGGTCGCCAAGGAAGTCTTCCAGAAGAAGGGTGTCGCGGTGGACTACCTGGTAGGCACGATGATTGAGCTCCCGGCGGCGGCGTTGTCGGCGGGCGAGATCGCCCAGGAAGCCGAGTTCTTCAGCTTCGGCACCAACGACCTGACCCAGACCACCTTCGGGATTTCGCGCGACGACTGCGCCAAGATCATCAACGCTTACGTAAAAGCGAAGATCTGGCCGGCGGACCCGTTCGCGGTGCTCGATCCCAAGCGGGTCGGCCGGTTGTTGAAGCTCGCCACCAAGGAAGGTCGCGAGACCCGCGAGAAGTTGAAGGTGGGGATTTGCGGCGAGCACGGTGGCGACCCGTCCTCCATCGAGGTTTGCGCCGAGGCGGGGCTGAACTACGTAAGCTGCTCACCCTACCGTGTGCCCATCGCGCGTCTCGCGGCAGCGCAAGCCGCCTTGAAGAAGCAGATGGGGAAGGGCTACTCGACAGCGTAGGCGGACGCTGGGGGCTGGACGGTCGAGTCCAGCCCTCGATCTTTGCACTTGCTCTGGCCGCAACCAAGCATGACGCGGGGTCTTGTAGGGCCAATATTAAAGTAACGCTTTAAGTATTGCTTTGAGGCCACGGATCTCCATAAGGTTCGTGGCCCTAATTATTTCGAACGGCGTGCCCCCTTGCCCTCTGTTGTCGCGCTGCTCCCTGTCGGCCACCGGGCAGCGCTTGTCACTTGACGCTATTGCGGATTTCTCTCCGGACTTAGCCATTCTCTCCGGCCCTCTTTTGCCCGCTGTGGTGGGAAAGCCGGGCGAGCCACGGGCCACTGTTTTCCGCCTGTTGACGCGTTGACATGAGCAACCGGCGAAAGGAAACTCCTGCGCATTTCGGGTGGGTTTGGGTTATGTTAGGCAGCGCAAACATGGACGCCACTCGTGACGGTACGAAACCGGGAGGGGAACGCGACTTCGCGGGCCAAGTGCGTGGGGCGCGGGCCCTGCCTGCGGCGGTGCTTGTCACTGCGACTTGCCTTGCCTACGCCGCCACGCTCGGTTTCGGGTTTGTTTCGGACGACCGATTTCAAATCGTCGGAAATCCCTTCATTGCCTCCTGGCACTTCCTTCCGCAATACTTCGCGAGCCACGTTTGGAGTTACATCTACCCGCACCTGCTCTCGAATTACTACCGCCCCTGTTTTCTGCTCTGGCTGCGGCTGAACGAGGCAGTGTTTGGCGGGCGCGCTTGGGGCTGGCACCTCACTTCGGTCGCGGTGCACGTGGCAGTGACCTACCTGGTCTTTCGCCTGGGCCTGCGGCTTAGCCGCGACACTGGGGTGGCGCTTGCAGGCGCGCTGCTCTTCGGACTGCACCCCGCGCACGTTGAGGCGGTTGCGTATGTCTCGGGGGTGGCCGAACCACTCGCGGCCCTGTTCCTCGTTGCAGCCTTCCTGGCCTGGTTGCGGAGTCGCGAACCCGGGCCGAAACTGTGGTGGCTCGCCGCAGCGCTGGCCCTCTATGCCGCCGCCTTGCTCTCCAAAGAGAGCAGCCTGATGCTTACGGTCCTCGTCGTAGTCTTCGCGTGGATCTACGTGCCGCGTGAGGGCGGGGGAACCCTGTCAGTTCGAAGGCTGCGCGCGGCGCTGGTTGCGGCCGCTCCCTTCCTGGCGGTGACGGCCGCTTACCTGCCGTTGCGGGTTTGGGCGCTCGAGGGGTTTGCCCACACCATTACGCCGCTGGCGCTCTCGGCTGAACTGCTCACGATTCCTTCCGTGCTGCTTTTCTACCTGCGCCTGCTGCTTTGGCCATTCAACTTGAGCTGCTACTACGACACGCCTTATGTCTCGGCGCCGGCCTTCCGGGATTTCGTGTTGCCGCTGATCGTGATCCTTCTGGCGCTCGCCGCGCTCATCTTCTGGTATCGCTGGACGCGCCGCCGCTCACGCGAGGAATCGCGCGCCCTGGCCTTCGCAGGCCTTTGGATGGCGCTCTCGATCGCTCCGGTTCTCAACTTCCGTCTGCTGCCGGAGGGAGAAATCGCGCACGACCGCTACCTCTACCTTCCGTCCGTGGGCTTTGTGATCCTGGTGGCCCTGGCGTTGCGCCAGGTCGAGCGCCGCCTTGCACGCAGCACGCCTGGGCGCAGCGCCTGGGTAGCGGCTGCGGCGGTGGTGTTCGCTGCCCTGCTCGCCTTCGCGACCGTGCGCCAGAGCCTTTACTGGTCAGATGAACTCTCCTTGAACTTCCGTGCGCACCAAATCGCCCCGCAGAACGTATGGGCCACCACCAGCCTGGCTGCCGCGGCGGCGGCGCGCGGCATGGTTCCAGCCGCCGTTTCGCTCTACCAGCAGGCGCTCCAAAGCCGCCCTGACTTCTGGCGGGCGAACGTCAATCTGGCGTATCTCTACTACCAGCAGGGAAACTTCCCCGAAGCCGTTCGCTACTTTGAACGGAGTTCGGCCGCGGATCCCACGGACGGCGACCAGTTTTTGTACCTGGGTCTGGCGCTCGCGCAAACTGACCGGCTCGAAGAAGCCGCGGCGGCCATCCGCACGGCACTGCTCGTTCGTCCCCAGGGAAAGGGCTACCATCTGGGGCTAGGGTTGGTCCTGAAGCAGGCAGGGAATCTCCCGGAGGCGCGGCAGGAGTTTGCAGCCGCGGTAGCCCGAGATCCTCAGGACGCCCAAGCCCGGGCCCTGCTTGCCGAAGTCGAGGGGCAGTTGAAAAGCCAAGCCGCGAAGCCCACCGCAAACTCGTCTTCACCTCGACCCAGGTGACCACGCGGCTGGTCTAAGCAGAGGGAGTATCAGCCCAAGGGGTGTTTTTCAAACCCTGCCGGGGGCCTGGTAGTGACTCATTTTGACGCCAATAACTCCGAGGTTTGATCCCCGCAGGGGATCGATAGAGTAGCCGGGGGCAACGCCCCCGGAAAGAGAGCCTCCTGAGGCGCTGACCCTGAAGGGGTCACACGCGTTTCGAGGCGCGCGGCTGAATGCAGGCTCCATGCGACCCTTCCAGGGTCGGGTTATTGCTGCCCTCTGTCCGGGGACGTTGCCCCCGGCTACTGTCTGGCGCCCTTGCAGGGCACAGAACCTGTCCACCCACCCTCGCCACAATTGATGGGCATGATCGACTGAAAGGCAAAATGCGTCACTAAGGGGAGCCCTAAAGATGATTTAAAGTATTACATTAGATTATCAGCATAATCGCTGATAATAAAGCGAATAGCGCGGGCATGATTCGTATGTCTGCGGGCTTTCCTAAGGAAGAACCGCGGACCCCGACAACGAGGGTCCGCGCTACCCCCTTGATGGAGCGGCAGTTCTTACGAGAAGACCCGGACACCAGCGCGCCGGGCGGCTTTCTGCAAGTCGCCGTCGAGCGTAGCCAGGGGCGCACGGTATCGGATGGCCAGTTCAAGGTAAGCTGCGTCGTACGCGGACAGGCCATAATGGCGCGCCAGGGGCAGAACATTGTTGAGCGTCTCGATGACTCCCGCACCATCCTGAAGGACTGCCAGTCCCTCCAGCAAGGCGACGAAGCGCAGAATTTCCGGCTGCTTCAACCGTTTGCGGCGCTCACCGACCACCAGGGCGTTCGAAATTTCGAGGCCCCACACCGCGGGAACCACGATGGTCTGTCCCTTCAGGGCAACCAGCACTCCGTCCGCGTAGGCGCTGGCTTCATCCGGGAAGCACCAGGCGAGTGCCACGCACGCATCCATAACCAGCTCGCTCAAAATCGCCGTCCCTCATTGACCATTTCGCGGACGCTCTGCGCGCCGGGCTTCACGCGCTTACGCAAGGCCCGCATGCCCTCGACAATGTCTTCGTGGGTCAGTCTGGGGCCCGCGTCCCGGACCGGCACCAGCAGCGCTGCGGGAATGCCGTGCCGGGTAATCGTGATCCTTTCACCTCTCGCTACCCGGTCGAGCAGGGCCGACAGGTGAGTTTTCGCGTCAAACGCGCCGATGATTTCCATGCGTCACCTTCAAACCAGTTTCAACTAGTTGATTCTAACCTGGGACGGCCTTCTCGTCAAGATTCCGGTTTGCGCGGATCGCAGACCTGCGCTCTGCGCCAGCCTGCCATGCTGGTAGCCACGACGAGCGCTCTTCTCGTCGTGGGCTTTTACCTGGCGAATCATCCTCGAGTGGGTAGCTTAGCAGGAAGCCCAACCGGCGCCGCGATTCCTGGAAGCTTGCGAGGATCAAAGCATATTCCGCAGCGGTGAACGGTGTGAGGGACTGGCGAAGGTTCACCGTGACGAAGAAGATGCGATCCGCCACGCGCAATCGATGAACTCGGGACATGCGGCAGAGGATATCAAAACAAAAAGCCCACGACGAGAAGAACGCTCGTCGTGGCTACCAGGTTTCCGCGTGGGACGTGGTAGCCACGGCAAATCCGTTTTGCGATTTGCCGTGGGTTCGTCGAGGTCGAATGTCCTTCAAGGCCGAAATCCTTCCAAAAGCCCACGACGAGAAGAACGCTCGTCGTGGCTACCAGCTTCGAGCGGAGCGCTTCCGCGGATCCCACGGACGGCGACCAGTTTCTGTACCTGGGTCTGGCGCTGATGCAGTTGAACCAACTGCTCCAGGCGGAGGCCGCGATTCGAACGGCGCTGCTCGTCCGCCCTAACGGACACGGCTATCATCTTGGTCTAGGGCTGGTCCTGAAGCGGGCAGGGAATCTCCCGGAGGCGCGGCAGGAGTTCGAATCCGCACTCGCCCGAGACCCCCAGGACGCTCAGGCTCGGGTGTTGCTTGATGAGGTCGAGGGGCGGTTAAAATAGCTTAAAGTATTACATTAGATTATCCGTGTAGTCGCTTATAATAAATAACAAAGTTTGATGTTAGCCACTGGGTCAATCAGTGAGCGAGCAGGGTCTGGTTTCTGCGCGTTGGATCTTCGCCCGAAGAAAAACCCACGGCTGCCCAACTACATCCGTCAGCACCTGGCGAACCGCGCGGGCGAATAACGGCGGAATTCTGTCGACCGCGGAAACGGCGGGTTCTGATAAGGTCTTACTTCCAACAACCCGGACCTAGCCTTGACCCTATTTGCCCTGAAGCGAGCCGTGCTGCCCCTCCGTCCTTTCCTACCCATCTCCCAAGCCTGCCATACGCTTTCATGGGCTCATCCAATGCGTACCGTTGGAACGCGAAGCTTCCGAGACCATGAGGGATGGCACTAAAGTGCCATTTGGGTCGGCACAGTATGCCGACGAATCGGCATATTCGGGCCATTGACCGATTCTATCAAGCTGCTAGAGTTGCTTGGTGGTGTACACCATTCCATGTGGCCACGCACCAGAGGGACAAGTGCCAGCATGGAAAAGAAGGGACATAAATTCATGAAACGATTCGTTTGTCTATTGGTTGTTATGTTGGGCATGTCAGTATCGGTTGCCACGGCGGGATCGATCGTGCTTACATTTGAGGGGCTCCAGAACTACGAGTCCGTGCAGAACTATTACGACGGGGGCTTAGGTGGAAATGGTAGCGGCCCCGGTCCAAACTACGGCATCACCTTCGGATCTGACTCGTTGGCGATTGTCTCCGGCGCGGTGCCTGGGGGCTCCGGCAACTTTTCCGGCGCGCCCACGATGCCCACGGTCCTCTTCTTCCTCACAGGCCCGGGAGATGTCATGGATGTACCCGCCGGATTCGACACCGGGTTCTCGTTCTTCTACTCTGCGGTCGTCTACCCAGGTTCTGTTTCCGTCTATGATGGCCTGGACGGGACGGGCACCCTCTTGGCGTCGCTTGACCTCCCCGTGACTCCGTCCGGCGGGGCGGGATGCACCTACGGCGCCTATTGCCCCTGGGCCCCGATCGGCGTGTCCTTCAGCGGGACAGCGGAGTCAGTGGTCTTCAGCGGCTCGGCCAACTACATCGGCTTCGACAATATTACCCTCGGCTCGTCAACTCCGGTTAGCTCTACGCCGGAGCCTGTTTCCCTGATCCTGTTCTCGACCTTCCTCGGAGCGGCGGGACTAGCCCGCCGGTGGAAGTCGTAGTCGGAGTATCGTGCTCAAGGCAGGAACGAGGGCGGCCTGCTCGGGGCGAGGCAGCCGCCGTCTAGTTAAGCAGTGAGTGGCGCGAACCTGAATTGCAGGTTGGCGGCCCGTTCAAGAATTCGCACCGCAGAGCCGCAGATTTCCGTCTCGGAGGTCTGCGGTTTTTCCTCAGATATGCGTTTCCCAACCCGAGGGCAAACTGGCAATCGTTAACCCGCAGCGGTGCATGGGTTGCGCGGCGCTCATGCCGGAATACTCGTTCACCCTGGATCATCGCCAGTGATTGGTAATCTTCCCCGCTTGAGCAGGCGCACCGTTACGAGAAAGACGGAAAGAAACGGGCGGTGCACCCGCGAGTTCTGTAGCGCCGGTCTGCGAGCGGCGACGTCGCGGCTCATAGAGCCGCGCTGCAGCAAACGTCCGATGGGCTTCACGGGAGTTCTGAAATCGGACCGGGCGACCCGCCACTCGCAGGGGAGACCCATGCGCCACGCCTGCTTCAGGTCTTGACGCGCAGGAAGAGGTAGGTTCCCGCGAAGCCGAAGAGGACATCCGGCGACCAGGCGGCCATGGCGGGGGGAAGCTGGCTCAGGTTGCCCATAGCTTCGAAGAGGCTGGAAGTGGACCAATAGACGATGGCGATGCCGATGCTCAGCGCGATGCCGGTGAGCGCGCCCTTACCGCCCATGGTGAACGAGAAGGGAATTCCGATCAGGGTAATGACGAAGGCGATGAGCGGAAAGGAGAACTTGCGGTAGAACTGCACGGAGAGGCGGACGACATCGAAGCCGCTTTGCCGGAGCTCGGCGATGTAGCTGCGCAGCTCGAGCGCGCTCATCTGCTCGGAGGGTTTGACTTCCTTCTTGAAGTAGCCGGGCTCTTCGGTCAGCTCGCGGAAAATGGCGACGGAGAACGGCATGTAGTCGGTGACGTAAACGCCACTGAAGTCCCGCGACCAGCCGTTTTCCAGAATCCAGCCGTGGATGGGCGCTTCCCAAAAGGCCCGCGCCGCATGAATACGGCGCGTCATGCGGAACGTGGCGGGGTCGAATTCGAAGACCGTGAGGTTGGCGAACACATTCTGGTCGGGGTCAAAAAACTTGTAGTTATAGATTCGGCTGGATTCTCCAAAAATCCACTGCCGGTCAGGGCGGTAGAAGGTCTGCGCGGGCTTCCCCTTGATTTGGTTGCGCAGGGCGTTCTGACGCTGGTTGGTTTCCGGCAGCACGCTGTCTTCGAACACAAACATCCCCACACTGAGGAGCGCGGCCACGGTCAACACCGGAACCGAGATCCGGTAAAGGCTGACGCCCGCCGATTTGATGGCTGTAACCTGATTGGTTTTGGTGAGTAACCCGAAGTTCACCAGGGTCGCCACCAGGATGCTGAGGGGCAGCATCAGGTAGACGACCTGCGGCAAAAGGAAGCGGTAATAGTCGACGATGACGCGGGCGGGAGCCTGGTTGCGGACGATGTCGCCCAGGATCTGGAAGAAGTCGAAAATGACGTACACGCCCGTGAAGGCGAAGAGGAGAATCAGGAAATAGAAGACCCATCCTTGGATCACGTAGAGATCGAGAATCTGCAGGAAGCGCCCGCGCATGGCGCGTGCGGGCAAGGGTGAGGCGGCTCCCCGGGTTCGCTGCTTGCGGGCCCGCCAGTGCTGCCAGCGTTTCCCGAGGTCATCGAACCAGTCCTGGAGGAAGAGCAAACGCCGGCGGACGTGGCGCAGGTGCCCCAGCATCAGGATTCCAGCCACGCCGAACAGGACATTGGCAAGCCAGAGCCCGAGGAGGGGCGAGACGCGGCCCTGTTTGGCGAAGCTCAAGCCGAAGGCCATCAGGATGTAATAGATGAACACCAGCAGGATGGTGAGCATCAGGCCCACGGCCTTGCCGCCCTTGCGGGTCGCGAGCCCCAGCGGCGTGCCCACCAGGGCCAGAACGATGGCGGCCACGGGGAGCGCGAAACGATAGTGGATCTCCACGAGGGCGGCCTGCCGGTCGCGGGGCTGGTGGGTGAGCTGCCAGAGCTGGGTGAGACTCAGGTAGGGGGGGGAACGCCGCTCTTCGCCGCCCGTGCCCCCGTGGTCGACGGGGATGGGGATTTCCGTATCGGTGAAGGAAGCGATGGAGTATTCGCCCGGATGCTGCGCGTCAAATTCGTGGGTGGTCCCCTTCTCGAGGTGAAGGACAAAACGATTGCGGCTGGCTTCGTTGACAAGCACGCCACTTTCCGCTAAGGTAACCTTCGGTTGGTCGCGCTGGGTGGTGTCGGCAATGAAAACGCCACGCCAAGTGGACCGGGAGCCGGTCACGTCCTCCAGGTACAGCAAGAGATTCGGGAATTGCTCGATAAAGACGCGCGGCTGAATCTCGTAGGGCGCTTGGCTGGCCTTCAACCCTGTTTCCAGGCGGTTCATCTGGCGCGCGGCCTGGGGTGCGAGGAACAGGCTCATGCCCAGCGTCACCGCCCAGCCCGCCCCTGCCAGCATCATGACCGGCCGTACGAAGGCGGCGAGCCCGATTCCCGTGGCGCGCGCCGCGATGACCTCCCCGTCGGCCGCCAGGCGGCTCAGCCCGATGAGCGTCCCGACCAGCGCGGCCATGGGAATGGTCAGCACCAGGATGTTGGGAACAGGCAGGATGAAAAGCGTGAGCATTTCTCGCAGTGGCACGTTGTGGCGCACCACCAATTCCAGGAGGTTCCCAAGCTGGCGAATGAAGATAATAAAAGTAAAGACCAGCAGCCCCAGCAGGGAGTGGGAGAGAATCTCTTTCAGGATGTAGCGGGTCAGAATGCGCATAGTTCGGAAATCGGGTGCGACGCCCGTGGCCCTCTCGCGTCCGCGCGGCGGCCGCCCTATGTCATGCTAGCACACCGTTTTCGATAGCGTAAAGGAATCGGCTTCCAGACCCATGCCCCAAACCAATCTGATGCTTCTTTGGCACATGCACCAGCCCTTCTACAAGGACCTGGCGGAGGGCGTTTACACCATGCCTTGGGTGCGCCTGCATGCCCTCAAGGACTACTACGGGATGGTGGGCATCCTGCGGGATTTCCCTTCCGTCCACGCCACTTTTAATCTGGTTCCGTCGCTGGTCCTGCAGATCGAGGACTACGCCCGCGACACGGCGCACGAACCCGCTTACGATCTGGCTTTCAAACCCGTCGCCCAGATGACCGCCGCAGACCGGACCGCCTTGCTGAGTTCTGCCTTCGAGATTAATCGCGACAATCTCCTCAATCGTTATCCGCGCTTCCGTGAGCTGTGGGAGAAATCTCAGAAGTCCGAACTGGCCACGGCCGCCAAGTTGTACACGCCCCAAGATCTGGTTGACCTCCAGGTGCTGTCGCAGGTGGCATGGTTTGACGAGATCTATCTGGCCGGCGACCCCGAGATTGCCGGCCTGGTGAAGAAGGAACGGGGGTACTCCGAACGCGACAAGGCGCTGGTTCGCAAGAAGGAGATCGAGTTATTTAATGCGACGCTCAAAGCCTATCGCGAGGCGGCGGAGCGGGGTCAAATTGAGATTTCCACCTCGCCGTTTTACCACCCGATTCTCCCCCTCCTTTGCGACACCCATATCGCGCAGGAGTCCCACCCCGGCGTCAAGCTCCCGCATCGGCGCTTCCGGCATCCGGAAGACGCGCGTGACCAGTTACGGTCCGCGCTGGAACTGCACGAGCGGGTGTTTGGGCGCCGGCCCCGCGGGCTTTGGCCGAGCGAAGGCAGCGTTTCCGACGAGGTCCTGCGCTTGGCCGCCGAGGAAGGCTTTACCTGGGCGGCGACCGACGAAGGCGTTCTGGGGCGTACGAAGCAAATAGGCTTCAACCGCCGCGGCGATGGCACCCTGCAAGGCGGAGAAGAGCTCTACCGCCCCCACGTGCTCACGGTGGGTGGACAGTCGATCGCCCTCCTCTTCCGCGACCACCAGCTTTCCGACCTGATTGGGTTTGTCTATTCCCGCATGGATGCCCAAGGCGCCGCCGCCGATCTGCACCAGCGCATTAAGGCGGTAGGACGGAGCACCGGCCAGCGGCCGGCGGTGGTTTCGGTGATCCTGGACGGCGAAAACGCCTGGGAATACTACGGCGGCAACGGGCGGGAATTCCTGAAGGCGTTTTACGGTCGCGTGGCTTCCGACCCGGAGTTGCGCGGCGTCACGGCAAGCGAGGCGCTGGGTCTGACCGAGCCGGGCACGCTGACGCACATCGTCCCGGGCTCCTGGATCAACGCCAATTACGACATCTGGATTGGCGCCGACGAGGACAATCGCGCCTGGGATATGCTGAGCGATGCGCGCGATTTCTTCGCCTTGCACGCGGAGAATCCCCACGTCAAGCCCGAAGCGCGGCGCCTGGCGCAGCAGGAACTCTGGGTGGCGGAAGGCAGCGACTGGTGCTGGTGGTACGGACCCGAGCACTCCACCGCCAACGATGATGAATTCGACCTGCTCTACCGAAAGCACCTGAGCAACATCTATCGGCTCCTGGGCGGCTCGCCCACGGATGACCTGGCGGTGCCCATCAAGCGTCCCCACGTGCACGCCGTGAACGTGGCGCCCTCGGCCCGCATTACGCCCCAGGTGGATGGGCGCGTCACGACCTATTTCGAATGGCTGGGTGCGGGCGTTTACCTGCCCGATTACCGCTCTGGCTCAATGCACGGCGTGTCGCAACTGGTGGAGGCGCTTTACTACGGCTACAGCGACCGGGCGGTTTTTTTGCGCGTGGACTTGAGCGAGACCTTCCGGCGCGACCATCCCGAATTCGAGGTCCGCGTCAACGTCAACGGCGACAGCCGCGCCCGCTTGCACGCCGCGGTGGGCGCAGGCGGCGTGGGCGCGGTGGAGTTCCTGAAGGGCGGGGAATCCCTGCTGGTTCCACTCGCCACGGGCGACCAGGTGCAGGTGGCCTTCAAGCAGGTTGTCGAAATCCGCCTCGACTTCAGCGTCCTGGGCGTCACCCCGCATGAGCGCATCAAGCTGCAGGTTTCCATTTGGGTGAATGAATTGCCGCTGCAAGTCATCCCGCAAGAAGGCTGGCTGACCCTCGGGCTTACAGAAGATTTGGAGAGCTGGTAACTAAGGCAAATAGTGAATTCTGAATGATTGCCAATAGCGCTAGCGCAGAGTTGGTCTTCAACTCTGCGGCTCTAACCCTCGGGGATGGAAAAGCCGCAGACTTACACACCAAGTCTGCGCTACCAGCTCTTGGGCGGGGCCAATTCAGAATTCCTTCCCCAGCCAATCCGGCACAATCACATCGACCGGCTTTGTGCCGACCGCAACCGTAGTGATGAGCAGCGAGCGGTCGCTCGTCAGACTCTGAGGATCGGCGTGCAGGATGGCAAGGCTGGAGGTGGCACTGTCTGCGACCACCAGAAATCGTTCATCCGGCGTCAAGGCCAGGGCCCGCGGTTCCGTGCCCACATGGGTCGAAGCCAGCACCACCCGGTTTTGCAAGTCCAGGGCCGTGACGGAGCCATCCCCGGCATTGGCGATGTAAAGCACACTCGAATCCTGCCGAAAAACCCCCGCTACGGGGTTGCGGCCGGTGGGGAAGGTTTGCTCCACATTGGCGTGGAAGGCGTCCACAATCACCAGGCTGCTGGCCTGGGCATTGAGGACCAGGATTTCCCCGCCGTCGGGCTTCATCAGGAGCGCGGTCGGCCGCGTGCCGATTTCGATGTGCGAGAGCAGGTTTTGCGTCGTGACGTCCGCGGCGGAAATTTTCTCCTCGCCGGTGTTGGCAACGAAGACTCTCGAGCTATCGGGCAGGATCACCATGGGGCCAGGAGCCTTGCCCACTTCCACGGCGCCGAGCGGCTGGCGCGCTTCGGCCCCGATAAAGGTAAGGCGGTTCGAGCTCGGAGAAGCGACGACCAGCGTCTTGCCATCCGGAGCCAGCGCCAGGTCGGAGATGGCGCTTGCGAAGCGCAGGTGCTGAGTTTCCCGGCCGGATTCGCAGTCGAGGAAAACCAGTTCGCGCTCCGCAGGGTTCAGGACATACGCGGTGCGACCATCGGGCGAAAAAGCCAGGTCTTTGGCACTACGCCCCACGTTGAATGTGGCGATGATCCGCGGTTGGGGGTAGGTCACCACGTTGATCTTGCCGGCGCCGGACACCACATAAAGTTGCCGGCTGCCGGGGCGTGCCAGCACGCGCACCGGTTGCGGTGCGACGGGAAGGGAAGCCATGACGCGGAAATCGGCCAGGTTCACGGCGGCCAGCGTCGCACTTTGATTGTTCACGACGAATGCCACGTAGGGCCGGGGTGGCGGCGGGCGGCGGCATCCCAGAGCCAATGCTCCCAGCGTGCAGACGGCCAGGAAGGGAGCGAACGCAGCGCGGCAGAGAGCGCCGCGGCGTCCGAGGCCAGAATTCCCGAGTTCAAAAACCTGGTGTCCGTGAGTCAACTTGGCCATCAACGGGATAGCGGGTCCGAGCTCCGCTGCCGTCCGCATCAGTTTAGTGTTCCCGTCCGCTCATGACAACGTTTTCGCAAGCTTGCAGTCAGCGGGCGAGCACGGGTGGTGCCTTACCCCCCGGATTACGGCCGCCGCCCCATCATGAGGGTTGACGGTCCGGTCAGGCGGATGTGCCGGACGTCTTCGAAACCCGCGCCGCGCATCCAGGCGGTGTACTCCTCGTGGCTGTACGTGCTGCCGGCTTCAGTTCCCACCAGCATATTCAGGGCAAAGAGCGTCGCGTGCCGGGGTGCAGTCTTGTCCGGCTCCAGGATGAAATCCTGGATCACCACGCGGCCTTGGGGCGCGAGCGCCCGAAAAGCACGCCGCAGCAGGTCCTGATTCTCTGCGGCGCTCAGCATGTGGCAGATGGCGGAGACCAGGATCAGGTTGAAGTCTGTGCCCAAGTCGTCCCGCCGCAAGTCCCCGGCGCGCGTGTGGACGCGAGCCGGGAGGCCCGCCGCCTGAATGTGGCCCTGCGCGATGGGGAGCACGGTGGGCAGGTCGAGCACGGTCGAGTGCAACTTCTCACTCGCTTGCGCGAAGGCCAGGGAGTAGGCGGCGGAACCGCCGCCGACATCCAGCAGGCGCTCGACTCCCTCGGTACCGACGGCCGCGACCACCAGGGGGGCGCGCTCGGCTGCATTGCGATGCATGGCCGCGATGAAGGACCTGGTCCAGTCCTCGCCGCGCTCAGCCATCTCCCGCTGGCTCACCGCCGTGCCCGCGCGCACGCAATCGGTCAGCGTGGACCAGCGGTGCCAGATATTCGCGAGGTGGAGGAGGCCCGGGCGGGCGTTATCCCGTGAGCCCTCCGCAAAGTAACGCGCCGCGGCCGGGGTGTTGCGGAAAACTCCCTCTCGCTTCGTGAGCATTCCCATGGCGGCCAGCGCGTTCAGCAGCATTTCGGTGGCGCGCGGGTCACAGGAGGTCTTCCCCGCTACCTCCGCCGCCGTTGCGCCTCCCCCCACGGCCGTGAAGCTATCCAGCTCGAGGGCGGTCAGCATAGTCCGGCTTTCCTGATAGGCCCGCAGCATCTGGTTCAGGTCGTCGGGAAGGACGCCGGCAGCATCTTGGGCGCGCTGCGCCGCCAGCATCTTCGCGCGATTCGAAAGGATTTTCGCGCGCAATGCGGCCACGTCGTGATTCAGCAGGCGCCCTACGGGGCGGCCCTCGATAAAATGCGAGGCGACGATTTCCGGTACGTCCTCCGGCTGCACGCCGGAGTACCATACGCCTTCGGGGTAAACCACCAGGTTGGGCCCCCGCTCGCATACGCCCAGCGAGCCGCACACCGTGATCTGCACTTCGTCCCGCAACCCGCGCGCGGCCACTTCCTTGCGCAGCGCGTCGAGGGTCGCCCCCGACCCGCAGGCGGAGCAACTCGGGATTCCTTCTGGCTTTTTTTGGTCACAGATGAAAACGTGATACCGAAATGGGTTCATGATTTCCTCGTAGTTCTAACCTGGGGGTTGGTCGCTCATCATGCTTCGTCCCCTCCTGCGCGCTTTTCCTAGGTAGCATTCTTGAACAGTTCCGGGATCCTCGCAAGCCTGATCGTAGCACAATCCTTGCACTCCCTTGCCTCACACGCTTGCAGGGGATTACTATGCGAGCATGATCTTCCTGAAATGCATCCTCGCTGGCTCATTATTCCTGGTGGGGTTCGTAATCCTTTTCGTCCTCGGGGGGATTGTGATGATCTCCGTCTTGGTGAAGCCCCCAGAAGGGACGGTCGTAGGCATTGACCCCGTTTCAATGGCAAGATCCTATCCCATGCTCTGGGCGATGCCGGTTCTCCCCTTTCTGCTCGGCTGCTTATGGGAATACCGGCGCTTGGGATCTCGCAAGGCGGGATAAGGATTCGTCGAAAGAACCGCGTGGACATGCTCGCGCCGTGCCCGCATCAGTGTCCGTGCCGGCAACGTCCGTTGACGCCTTTCGAACGGGTCTGTTACCATAAGTGGTTAACTCTTCGAGGAAATTCCTATGAAGGTGGGTGTGCACACTTCGATTGCAGGCGCTCTGGAGAATGCGGCGCATCATGCAAAGAAGATTGGGTGCGACACCTTTCAGATGTTCTCCGCAAACCCCCGCGGTTGGCGGACGCTTGACCCCACGCCCGAAGAATGCGGGCGCTTCCGGGCGGTGCGCCAAGCCTACGGCCTTTCTCCCGTCGTCATTCACGATAACTATCTGATTAACCTCGCGTCAGCTGACGCCTTCATCCGTGAGCGCTCCATCGCCGCCTTCCGGCGCGAACTCGCTCGCGCGGTCGCTTTGGGCGCGGACTATCTCGTTACCCATCCCGGCAGCGCCAAGGGGGCGAGTCCTGCGGCGGCCCTTCGCACCTGCGTGGAATCGCTGCGACAGGCGGCAGCGGGATTGAAACTCGACGGCCTCACCATCCTTATTGAAAACACCGCCGGGCAGGGTTCGGTGATCGGTCGCACGTTCGAGGAAGTTGCGGAAATCCTTGCGGGCGCGGAGAAAGACCTGCCCATGGGCGCCTGCATCGACACGGCGCACAGTTTTGAAGCGGGGTACGCCATCCACACTGCCGAAGGGTTGCGCGCTGCCGTGAAGCAACTCGACACGACGATTGGCGTGAAGAAAGTGCGGGTGATTCATGCCAACGATTCCAAGACTGTATTCGGCTCGCACGCCGACCGCCACGAACACATCGGCAAGGGGCAAATCGGCGCCGAGGCTTTTGGCCGCATCGTGCTTCACCCGAAGCTGAAGAACATCCCTTTCATCTGCGAGACGCCCATCGAGCGGCCGGGCGACGACAAACGAAACCTGCGGATGATGCGGAAGTTGGCAGGATGCAAAGTGGACGGTGGGCGATGACAGTGAAGTGAAGAATTCTGAATTATGAATTATGAATAAGGATGGTTTGCTTCCTCATCACAGAATCCATAATTCATAATTTAGAATCAGTGCTGTCCCAATGTTGAGTTTGAGTTTCCGTGTAAGTGCATGTGAGTTTGAGAGTTGGACAGGAGAATGAGCGAAATCGATTTGAATTGCGTTGTAGTCTTGAGCGCTTCCGAAAGACGAAGAGGAAGGGCTCATGAACACTGGCCGGACGATTTTTTCTCAACTGCTGGACCTGCTTCCGCTCAGCGAATTCCGCCGTTGTGTGGATCGCTACAACGGCGATTACAAAGTGCAGAGTTTCTCCTGTCTCGATCAATTCCTGTGTTTGGCCTTTGCGCAACTCACTTATCGCGAGAGTCTGCGCGACATCGAGACCTGCTTGCGAGCGCATCAGCCCAAGCTTTATCACCTGGGCTTCCGTGGCCGCATCTCGCGCAACACCTTGGCGCACGCCAACCAGCAGCGCGACTGGCGTATCTATGCCGACTTCGCGCGCATACTGATCGCGCGGGCACGCGCCCTCTATCAGCACGAACCGTTCGGGGTGGAATTGGACGAGACGGTCTACGCCTTCGATTCCACCACCATCGATTTGTGCTTGTCGCTTTTCCCCTGGGCGCAGTTTCGTCGGCACAAGAGTGCGGTGAAGCTCCACACCTTGCTCGATCTGCGCGGCAACATCCCGACCGCTGTTTATGTGACCGGCGGGCAGGTGAACGATATGAAGCTGCTCGACCAACTGCTGCCCGAGGCGGGGGCATTTTATTTGCTCGATCGCGGCTACGTGGACTACCGGCGTCTGCATGGACTCCAGCAAGCTTGCGCTTTCTTCGTCACGCGCGCCGAGCGGAACACGCGCTACCGTCGCTGCTCGTGGCGCTGGGTCGACCGCTCGACGGGATTGCGTTCCGATCAAAGCATTCGCCTCATCGGACCGCAGAGCTCGCGTCGGTATCCCGATCCCCTGCGACGCATTCACTACTTCGACGCCCAGAAAGACTTGCGCCTGATCTTTCTCACCAACAACTTTCACCTCGCGGCGCTGACCATCGCCGAACTGTACCGCGCCCGCTGGCAAGTCGAACTGTTCTTTCGCTGGATCAAACAACATCTGCATATCCGGGCTTTCTATGGCACCACGGAGAACGCTGTCAAGACCCAGGTCTGGATCGCCATCACTGTGTACGTGCTGGTCGCCATCTTGAAAAAGCAACTCCAGTTGGACCTGAGCCTGTACAAAATCCTGCAAATTCTCAGTATCACGATTTTCGAAAAAACCCCGATTTCATTGGCCCTTTCTCAATACAACAACCAAGTTCCAGAACCAGATCCCCGC
Source organism: uncultured Acidobacteriota bacterium (assembly GCA_963722555.1). Taxonomy (GTDB): domain Bacteria; phylum Acidobacteriota; class Terriglobia; order UBA7540; family UBA7540; genus Bog-366. The sequence goes on along the minus strand of CAVRNQ010000006.1, from coordinate 1,444,140 downwards.
ATCCAGTTGGATCTGTTCAACTTATGATGGGACAGCACTGATTTAGAATTCAGAATTGAGAACATGGAACCCAACTACGATCCCCAGGCAATCGAAACCAAATGGCAGAAGCGCTGGGCCGATGGGCGGCTATTTGAAGCCGAGGCCGCACCCGGCCGCAAGAAATACTACGTGCTCGAGATGCTGCCTTACCCTTCCGGCGACATTCACATGGGCCACGTGCGCAACTACTCAATCGGCGACGCGCTGGCGCGTTACATGGGAATGAAGGGGCACAACATTCTGCATCCCATCGGGTGGGACGCCTTCGGGCTACCGGCGGAGAACGCCGCCATCAAGCACCAGCGGCACCCTTCCGAATTCACCTTCAGTTACATCGACCGCATGCGCGGGCAGTTGCAGCGCCTGGGGGTGAGCTACGACTGGCGGCGGGAAGTGGCTTCCTGCGTTCCGGAATACTACCGCTGGAACCAGTGGTTCTTCTTGAAGATGTACGAGCGGGGGCTTGCCTACCGGAAGAAAAGCCGTGTGAACTGGTGCCCGCAGTGCGAAACCGTGCTCGCCAACGAGCAGGTGGTGGACGGCTGTTGCTGGCGGCATGAGGAGACGCCTGTCATCGAACGCGAACTCGAGCAGTGGTTTTTGAAGACCACTGCCTATGCCGACCAGTTACTCCAAGACATGAAGGAGTTGGTCCGCTGGCCCGAGCGCGTGCTGACCATGCAGCAAAACTGGATCGGTAAATCCCAGGGGACGTTTGTGGATTTCACGGTTACCGACGTCTGGAAGCCTCTCCGCGTTTTCACCACGCGGGTGGATACAATTTTCGGCTGCACGGCGGTGTTCCTGGCGCCGGAGCATCCCCTGGTCCGAGAACTTGTGGCGTGTTCCAAGGAACCCACGCGGCTTCGGGAGGATGTGGAGCGCCTCAGGTCCTCCGCGGTGGGAGCCCGCGTGGAAGTCAATCTGGCAAAACTTGGCGCTGACACCGGCTTCCGGGCGCGCAATCCTTACAGCGGCGAGGAAGTTCCGATCTGGCTCGCCAATTTCGTGCTGATGGAATACGGCACCGGTGCAGTGATGGCGGTGCCCGCCCACGACGAACGCGACTTTGAGTTCTGCATCAGCTATGGTTTGCCCATCCGTACCGTGATTGTGCCGGAGGGAAGCAATTCCGCCACCTGGGCCGACCAGCCGCTTAAGGCCATGGTTGAGTACGGGCGTCTGGTGGGGTCGGGAGCCTATACGGGGCTTGCGTCCGAAGAGGCCATGGAGCGCATGACGCACGACGCCGAGAGCCGGGGATTCGGCCAGGGAACGATTCAATACCGCATCAAGGACTGGGGGATCTCGCGTCAACGCTACTGGGGCACGCCCATTCCTATGGTTTATTGTGACGCCTGCGGAGTCGTCCCGGTGCCGGAAAAAGACCTGCCCGTCATCCTGCCCCCGAACGTCAAGCTGACGGGGCGCGGGCACTCGCCGCTTGCCGACGTGCCGGAGTTTGTGCATACGAAATGCCCCCAGTGCGCGCGGCCGGCGCGACGCGAGACCGACACCATGGATACGTTCGTCGATTCCTCCTGGTACTTCTACCGCTACACGGACCCGAAAATCGCGACCGCGCCGATCGATAAAGAGGCGGTGAAGTACTGGTTCCCTGTGGACCAGTACATCGGCGGCATCGAACACGCCATCCTGCACCTGATCTACATGCGTTTCTTCACCAAGGTTATGCGTGATATCGGCTTGGTGGAATTCTCCGAGCCCGTGGCCCGGCTGTTCACCCAGGGCATGGTGATCAAGGACGGCGCGAAGATGTCGAAGTCGAAAGGGAACGTGGTGGACCCGACCGCGATGTTCGCGAAATACGGGGCTGACACCACGCGCATCTACATCCTCTTCGCCGCGCCGCCGGAAAAAGACCTGGAGTGGAGCGACGCCGGGGTTGAAGGCGCCTCGCGTTTTGTGGGGCGTGTCTATCGGCTGGTGGCGAAACACGCCGACAAGTTGCTCACCGCACGGGCAGGGAAGTTGAGTGCCGAAGAAAAAAGCACCTTGACACCGGAGGAGCGCCGGCTGCTCCGCAAGGCGCACCAGGCGCTCCGGCATGTGACCGAGGATATGGAGGAGCGCTGGCACTTCAACACGGACATCGCCATGTGCATGGAACTGGTTAACGAACTGACCGAACTCGACGGCGCGGTCGAGGCCGGGAAGATTCGTCCGGCGGCCCACAAGACGGCGCTGGAGTTCCTGGTGACCATGCTTTCCCTCTTCGCGCCCCACGTGGCGGACGAACTCTGGGAAGGGCTCGGCCATGCGGAGCCGCTGCTGAGGGTCTCCTGGCCGGAGTTCGACCCGGAGCTCGCGGCGGAAGACGAGCTGGAATTGCCTGTCCAGGTCAACGGCAAGCTGCGCGCGCGCCTCCGTGTGGCGGTAACCGCCAGCGAAGAGGAAATCCGCGCCGGCGCGCTGGCCGATGAGAAAGTCATCCTGTACTTGAAGGGGCGGCAAGTGCTAAAGGTGATCATCGTGCCCCAGAAGCTGGTGAGTATCGTGGTGAAGTGAGGTTGAACGAAGCTATCAGCAATCAGCTATCAGCTGTCAGCAATTAGTGGTCAGGGGTCAGCTCGGAAGAGAACAATGGCAGGTCCCTTTGTCAGCTTCTGGATAGACTCTTGGTGGAGTTTAGCCTCGGACTGAAAATGGCGCATTGCGGGTTAACAGGCTGCCGAAAAACTCTCCGATGCTGTCATCCTGAGGAGGCGAAGCCGACGAAGGACCTCTGCATTTGCTTGAAAATTCAAATACAGGGGTCCTTCGCTTCGCTCAGGATGACAGCATCGGAGAGTTTTTCGGCAGCCTGTAAGGCCCCGAATACCGTTGGAGGTTGATCGCTGAAAGCTGAGGGCTGATAGCTGAAAGCCGGCTCATCTATTGGACTCTAAAATGAACACTCCGCATCCCGTCGTCGTTCTCGATTTCGGTTCGCAATACACGCAACTGATTGCCCGCCGCATTCGCGAACTGCAGGTCTATGCGGTGATCGTACCGTGCAATCTGCCCTTTGAGGATCTGGTGCGCATGAGCCCGCAGGCGCTCATTCTCTCGGGCGGGCCGTCGTCGGTTTATGATCCCGCCTCACCGGTCTGCGACCAGCGAGTGCTCAAGCTGAACCTGCCGGTGCTGGGCATTTGCTACGGCTTGCAATGGATGTCCTACCACCTGGGGGGCAAAGTCGAGGCGGCGGGGCGGCGCGAGTACGGCTTTGCGGAGCTCGATATCCTGCCGTCCACGGGGTTGCTGGCGGGGTTCCCGTCACCCCTCAAGGTTTGGAACAGCCACGGCGACCACGTCGTGGAAGTCCCCCCCGGGTTCACGGTCACGGGACGGACGGCCAACGCGATTTCAGTCATAGAAAGTCCGCAGGCGCGCTTGTACGCGTTGGAGTTCCATCCCGAAGTTCACCACACCCAGCGGGGCCGGGAAATCCTCGAGCGGTTTGTCTGCGATATCGCCGGAATCAAACCGAATTGGTTCCCGGGATCATTTATTGAGCAGACCGTACAGCAGGTACGCGAGTTGGTGGGGGAACGGCACGCGCTCTGCGCGCTATCGGGTGGGGTGGATTCGGCGGTCGCGGCGACGTTGGTGGGGCGGGCGCTGGGCGGGCGGCTGACCTGCGTCTTTGTCGATAACGGCCTGCTGCGCCAGAACGAATTTACCGAAGTTTCTGGGAAGCTGTGTGAGCAGGCCCATTTGAACGTGAAGACCGTGGACGCCTCAGCGCGCTTCCTCGCGCGCCTCGCCGGCGTGACCGACCCGGAGCGGAAGCGCAAGATTATCGGCGAGGAATTCATTCGCGTTTTCGAAGCAGAAGCGCGCGCGCTGGGCGAGGTGGAGTTCCTGGTGCAGGGAACGCTCTACCCGGACGTCATCGAATCGGTTTCCGTGAAGGGTCCTGCGGCCACGATCAAGAGCCACCACAACGTGGGCGGTTTGCCGTCCGACTTGAGCTTCAAACTGATCGAGCCGTTGCGCGAGTTGTTCAAGGATGAAGTCCGGGCGGTGGGGCGTGAACTCGGCCTGGATGAGTCCCTGGTCAGCCGGCAGCCGTTTCCGGGGCCGGGGTTGGCAGTGAGAATTGTCGGAGAGGTAACCCCTGAGCGCTTGCGAATGGTGCGGGAAGCTGACGCGGTCGTCCAGCAGGAGGTACGGGCAGCGGGGCTCTACCACCGGCTATGGCAGTCATTCGCCGTTCTTCTGCCTGTCTCGAGCGTGGGCGTGATGGGTGACGCCAGGACTTATGCTTCCACCATCGGTATTCGGGCGGTCGAGTCAGAAGACGGGATGACGGCGGACTGGGCTCGACTGCCGCCGACACTCCTGCAGCGCATGGCGACGCGGATCGTCAACGAGGTGCAAGGGGTGAACCGGGTGGTCTTCGATATTACGTCGAAGCCTCCGGGGACCATCGAGTGGGAATAAACCACCCTTGCCCCGGTTCGTTTGTTAATCGGGGTCGCTTATGGTTGTACCGAAAAGGCTACCGGCTTGCCAATTTCTGCGCCATGTACAGCAAGAGCTGACGGTCTTTGTCATCGATCCTGGTGAGAAGTCGCTTGACCTTCTCGTAGAAACGCAGTTCCTTTTCCTGCTCTGCGTCCAGAACCAGCTCTTCCGTAGTCTGGCGTTTGCTCAGATTCGGCAACGGGGGGGGCTCCTCCCCTTCATAAAACAGTTGGTACAGGGGGAGCTCGAGCGCTGCTGACAATCTTTCCAGGGTCTCTAGGGACGGAACGGTGTGTCCGTTCTCGACCCGGGAGATATAGCAGCGCAGTAAGCCAGTGCGCTTTTCGATGTCGCCTTGCGATAGATTCCGTTCTTCTCTTATCTTCTTTAAGCGAGTTCCAATGATCATGACAGTATTCTGCCCCAAAGTAATCAAGTGGTCAACTGGAATCTTGATTAGAACGACGTTTTTAATGTATGTGTAACCCCGAAGGGGCCTCCCTCGTCGGAAGTATCGAGGGTAGGCAGAAAATGGAAGCGCGATGGGGAGCATCACGCCAGAGGTCACCCAAGAGATTCAATGGATTAGGCTCGCGCAGCAGGGTGACACCGAGGCTTTCGGACCGCTTGTCCGAAAGCACGAGCGGCGTGTCTTCTCATTGGTTTATCACCTGGTTCGAAGGTGGGATGAGGTGGAGGACATCGCCCAGGAGATTTTCATCAAGGCTTTTCGGGCGATTCGTAGTTACAACTTTCAGTCTTCTTTCAGCACGTGGCTTTGCCGCATTGCAACCAACCACTGCTATGACTACTTGCGGCACGAGCGTGCCTCGCGGGTCAGCTTCTATTGGCAGATGGGAGAAGACCGGCAGCGTGACCTGGAAGACAATGTCCAGAGCTTGCCGGAGGATGGACTCGATCACGAGGAACAAGTCGTGCTCCGCGACCTGGTCGGGAAGCTCCTGGATCGCGCCCCTGAGAATGACCGGCAGATATTGACGCTAAAGGAGTTGCAAGATTTTTCGGTGGAAGAGATTGCGGAGATCCTAAAGTTAAAGCCCACGACTGTGAAGGTCCGGCTGCATCGTGCCCGGAAGCGCATGCTTGAGGATTTGCGCCAGTGGCGGGAGGGGAGATAGGCCATGCGATGTAAGGATTTCCAAGAGCGCTTGGACGAACTGTGGGAGGGTGTTCAGGCTCCCGAGATTCAGCGGCACTTGGCCGAGTGCAAGGAATGCGGCCGGCATGTCCGGGAGATGCAAATCGTCCGGTCGGGATTCAGTGTGCTGAAAAGGGAATCCGCCCCCGAGCCTTCGCTGGGATTTCCAGAGCGCTTGGTTCGCCGCTTGGGGGAACTGAGCGAGGCTCCCAGTGTAGCCGATTTCTTTGAGTCCGTAGGGCGGCGCTTTGTGTATGCGACTCTCGTATTTACTTTCCTGATGTTGATGGCGTTAGTGCTGCCCTCCACTGGACCAGTCCGCGGGCTTGCTGCCACTGACGTGCTGATGCCCACGCAGGAGACCGCCCAAGTCCAGGTGGACCCCTTGGGTGAGAGTAGCCAGCAGGATATTCCGGATGCGATGTCGGGTGACGCTCCGGCGCCACCCGCCACGAAAGGGATGAAATGAGCCGCCGCGTTTACCTCTATTTTGCTCTGACGTTTCTTCTGGGGTTCATCCTGGGGGGGGCAGCCCTCTACTACTACGGCTGGTCCACAGGCCGTTGGCACCGCGGTTTCAATCCGGAGCGTGCGGTGAGGCGGCTGAAGAAAGAACTGAACCTTTCCGATACCCAGGTCCAACAGGTCAGCCAGATTTTCGAAGAGACTTCTCAGAGAATGAAGGACTTGCAGAAGCAAATGGATCCTCAGTTCCAGGCCCTCCACGAGGAGACTCGCAACCGCATTCGACAGGTCCTGAGCCCGGAGCAAGTGAAGAAGTTTGACGACCTGATGAAGCAGATGGACGAAAGGCGCCGGCGACGGGGGCCACCACCGCCGCCACCCCCGCGTTAAGTAAAGTGGCGCCGTCCCGCGAGGCGCGAGGGCGCTACTCCCTCGATCCCTGGGGGTCAGCGAGTTCGATATGCATCGTGCCATCCTCCCGTGGGTACCGCGACCCCGATGATGGCGCCGACTATCCCACCCAGCGGTGTCAGAGCTTCCTTGCCGAGGTTGTTCAACGTGGGGATGCAGAAGGCGGCCGCGGGATTACACCTGTGATCCAAGGCTGCCCCAACCCCGCGTCCGGCGCCCGCTCGAGCGGCCGCACCCTTGAGCGCGTTTCGCCCCCGGTGCTTCTGACCCTCTGGCGAAACGTGTAGAATGTCTTTCCGCGCAAGCCTCTGTGCACCCGCCGCCTCCCCCAGCGTATTTCCCTTGTCGCCGAGCGCCTGAAACTCGATTTGGCTTCGATCGACGCCGCCTGATTCTGTTGGCCCTCATTCTCCATCCGTTGGGCTGCTCAGGGAAGGCCCCGAGGTGCGCAAGGCACAAACCTTGTGCCAGATGCCGGGAGGAGGCAAGCAGGTGTATACTCGTCGGAAATCGGGAAGCGCAAATGGGTATCCCGGTTCACCAGGCTGAAGAGTCCGCGGGGACATGTTCACTGGGAGGGTCAATTCGTGGGCGCACTGAATCGTCGTGACACGGCGTGGGGGGGAATCAAACCGGGCATCCTGCTGGCTGGACTTTCCCTGGCGACGGCTTTGGCGTCGCCTGGGGGAAACCCTTTGCCTGCGGCACGGCCGCGAGACCTGCCCGCTTCTGCTTCCCCCTCAACTCGTGGGATAGATAAGATCGAGCACGTGGTCTGGATCATTCAAGAGAACCATTCCTTCGACAATTACTTTGGTACGTTCCCCCATGCCGACGGAATTCCCCCCTCCACTTGCCTCCCGTCGCTGCCGGGAAGCAAGGAGTGCGTGAAACCTTTCCATATGCCTCAGGGGCAGCCGCTTCTCGACCTGGAGCACAGTTGGGAGACCGCCCAGGCGGCTTACGATCACGGCGCCATGGATGGATTCGTTTGGGTCGAAGGGTCGCCCTACACGATGGGCCATTACGATGAGACCGACATTCCCAATTACTGGCGGTATGCCCGCCACTTTACACTTTGCGATCGGTTCTTCTCTTCGGAAATGACCGGAAGTTCGCCTAACCATGTATTCACCGTCGCCGCCCAGTCGGGAGAGATCAACAACATCGGCACACTGGAACAACTGGAAGACGAGTTGGACGATCCCGAGGGTTTCCCCTTCGCGTCCATTGTGAAGCACTTTGGGAACGAGAACGTTTCATGGAAGTATTACGTGGAGACGCAGCCCAAGTCCCCGGATTGGGCGGAGATCAATGCCAGCTTGTCCCGGCTCGCCTTCCCCGACCCCAAGGGCTTTACGCTGTGGAATCCCATGCCCGGATTCAAGGCGATTCGAGAAGATGAATCTCGCATGAACCGGCTGGTCGCGCTGGATGAGTATTACGAGGACCTGCAAAAGGGTACCCTTCCGCAGGTCGCGTGGATCATTCCCGACTTCCAGGATAGCGAGCACCCCCCCGAACCCCTGGATCAGGGCATGTGGTATGTAACCCGAATGGTTAACGCGCTCATGGGGAGCCCGTACTGGAGCCATACCGCGATATTCCTGACGTGGGACGATTACGGAGGCTTTTACGATCATGTACCGCCCCCGGAAGTCGATGCCTATGGCTACGGGCCGCGCGTCCCCATGCTGGTGATCTCGCCGTATGCCAAGCTCGACTATGTCTCACACTACAACTACGACTTCACATCCGTGCTGAGATTCATCGAGGAGCGCTGGAATCTGCCGCACCTGACGGCCCGCGACGGTCGGGCGAACGGCATGCTGGATTGCTTCGAGTTCGACGCACCGCCGCGGGCAGCAGAGGTGATCCCTGTTCCCGCCAACCTGCACTCTCGGCTGCTGCCGGTGCATATTACTTATCCGCCTTATATTTATCTCCCCAGCCAGGATCGCTCGCAAATTAAGGGGACGCAGAATAAAGGGACGCCGGCGGTACCTTACATTCCGCCCCCTGCGCATTGAGACGAATATGCATGCCCGCGGGTGGCGCAGACATCGTGGTTTGATGTCTGCGGCGCACCGGCAGACATGGTCGAGCTTCCGGGTCTGCTGCCGGCAAGATACCTCCCTCCTCGCCATGGATACCATACCCTGAATCTCAAAACGCACACATCCTAAAACGATGTCTGCGCCACCCGTGGTTCGACATGGAAACCCTCCTTTGGTGGGCCGGACAAAAACCACAGAAAGCCCAGTCCCCCGGTCAGCTTCAGCGAGCACGGTGGCGCAGACTAATTCTTTAAGTCTGCGGCTTTCCCCTTGCCTAAAACACCAAATGCTGATGGCCGCCGTGCAGCGGGGTGGGCTTGCCGTTCCAATAGAACTGGCCGTGCAATTTCTCCGGCAAATCGATGTCAGCCGTTAAGCCTTTCCCGTGGCGTTCATAGGCAACGCGGATTTCTCCCTGGGGGTGCGGGAGTGAGGCCTTGAGTTGTTGCAGGGCTCCGAGGTGGGGGCGAATCTCCACCTCGCGAAAGCCGGCGGCAGCGGGCTCAATTCCGGCGACCGTGGCGAGCAGGTCGAAATTTGGATGCGCGCTCCAGGCGTGGCAGTCGGAGCGCACCGGCTCAGGAGACTCAGCCCAGGTGGTCAAGCCCAAGGCCAGCATCTGTCGCCAGGGAGCAAGCTGCTCCAAGTACTGATCACCCATGCCGACCTTCTTCAAGGCGCGGAATAGGTAAAACCGGAAATAGTAGGTGGCTTGGGTGATCGAAGCATCGCTCAGCACGGTCTTCATCACAGCCGCCTGGTCCGCGGCCGGGATGGAATTCTCCAGGATAGCCAGGATGTTGGCGTGCTGGCTGAAGCGTTTGTGCGCCGGAGTGTCGGCCACGAGATGGCGCGTAGGATCCCAGCATGCCTTGTAGACCGCAGCCGCAATCTTTGCGGCCAGGGCGCGATCGTGCGCGGCTCGCGCCGGGTCGCCGTAAGAGCCTTCCAGATCGGCAGCCGCGCGCAGTCCGGCGGCGAACTGCAGGCTCAACATGGACGACTGCCCGTCTTTCTCGAGGGGCGGTACGCCATCGTCAAACTCTTGCGGCCAATCGACGAAGTTCCACCAGTCCTGCCGGCCCAACAGACCGGAAGGCGAAAGGCCGTTTTCATACCAGATCAGAACGTTGCGCACTCCGGGGAGATAGCCGCGCAGGAAGTCCACGTCGCCGCGATACCACCAGAGGTCGTGCATCATGCCGATCCAGAAGAGCGAAAAGGGCGGGATGTATTGCGGCAGCCAGGAAGGATAACGGCTTTGCGTCAGGCCTTCAGGGGTGCGGGATTCATCCAGGGTCTCGATGGCGTTCTTCACCAGGCGGTCATCGCCCGTCATATAGAGGGAAATGAGTGACTGGATACGGGTATCGCCGCCATATTGCAATTGTTCATAATACGGGCAGTCCATATAGGTCTCGTGCGCGCAAAGCCGCGCGGTGCGCCAGCCGACTTCCCACATTTTGGCGAGTTCAGGATCACTGCTCTCGAATTGGGCGCGCCTCTCGAACGGATACGCCGTGAAAGCCCCGCGCAGGTCTTCGAGCACGACCGGTTCGGACTGCGTCGCGACATCCACCTGCAAATAACGATAAGTCCTCCACCAAAGAGAGCGGAACAGGCGATGCTCGCCGCCATCGGGAAGGAATTGGTCGTGGTACCCGACGATCTCACGGCCCTCGGTTTCATTGCGATTGCCTTTTACATGATTCTTGAAGAGGGCCTCCGCATAAGTCAGAGTAATTTCCGCGCCGAGCCCGCCGCTGGTGAGCAGTTCCGGGTAAGCCGTGGTCAGGCGCGCCTGGTCGAACAGCAAGGTCGCACGGGTATTCGCCGGAATCGTGAGGGGTGAGTGGCCCAGCGGAAAGTCGCTGCTCGCTTCAACCCCTTGCGAGCGCACCAGGCGCGCGAGCCGCTCGGCTTTTTCTTCCATGAGCGGAATGTTGCGGGGCATCAGGAACCAGCGCGAAGCGGCATCCTTCGCGCCGCGTGGCAGGGCTGGCGACACCACGCTTGCAAGGACCCAGGCGGAGTCATCGTAATCGAGCTTCTCCCACCCCCAGGGATAGCGCGAGGCATCCCAGCGTTCGCCGGGGCCGACTACGAAGTACGCGCCCATGGTCTGGGTGTTGTAGGGAATGGGCTGGAGGGCCTGGCTCTTGAAGGCCTTCCAGGAAGCGTCCGTATTGGCCACGGCTTCCGCGGCGCCGTCACCCTGCACCATCAATCCGGTTTCGTTCATCATCTGCGCCATGGGGGCGAGTTCGGCGTAGCTCCACACCACTGCCGCCAGGACGTTCTTTCCCGCCTGCAACTGCGGGGCGATATCGAGCGTTTCATATCGCCAGTGCTTTAAGTCGCCACGCGCCGGCCCCGCCAGCACGCGTTGGCCGTTAACAAAGAGTTCGTAGCGGTTGTCTCCGCTGGCATGGATGACAAAACGCTGAGGGGCCGAAGTGAGCGTGAACGTCTTGCGAAAATGGAAGAGGCCGAATTCGCGCGCCGGGCCGTCCGGATGTGCGATCCAGCTTGCCGTCCAGGTTTGGGTCAGCAAGTCGGGACTGGCCGTCTGGGAGTTTGACACGCCGGCCGGGAAGGCCGCAGCCAATAAGATGACGAAGAGTACACAATTTGAAAGGCGGGGTTGCATGGCAGTCTTTTTCACCTCGAAGATACTGAATCCGTCACTCGACATGGCGGGTCGGATGGACGCTATGTATGTATCACGCGTGGCCCCAGGGTTCAAGGCGCGAGCGCACGAGCCAAAAGGTTTCACGCGTGTTTAGGTGTGCTTTTGCCGGGTATTAGCCCTTTGTCAAGGGGTCTGTGTTGCTCAGGACTTTCCCCATTTTTTAGCCTTCCCAAGCCAGCAGGAGTTCCAATTGCCAAGTTTTGGGCGGTGGACCGGATGGTTCGGGGCTGGTTTGAGAAAGAACCTTATGGATGCCATCGGCCAGAGCGTAGAAGCGGAAAGGCGGAATGCCGAAGAAGCGGAAGGAAATGATCAGGAGCCTTTCGCACAAGATTCTCAACTTTAACTTCTGCCCTAAGAAAGTGGCGGCAAAGTAAGCCGCGGCCGTCACCAACACCACCAGGTTTTTCAGCCGTTGATAGCGCAGAACGCGAATATCTTCCAAGTGATAGCTCTGTTTGAGGAAGCGAAAAGTTTCCTCAATTTTCCAGCGGGTCAGATAGATTTGCACGATCCACCATAGCGATTCTGAGTCCCGCGCTCCCTCCAGGTTGGTCAACAGCAGGAGCGGATCTTTCCCGAAACCGGCCACCACCACCAAGAGCATCTTCTCCTCTCGCCCCGGCAGGTGCAGGGGTTCGGCACCGTAGCGGAGCTCATAGACCTTTTCTTTCCCCTCTTCGATCTTGATCACGCGCGCCGCATAACGCAGACGACACCGGCCACCCACCTCCGCCACACTCCCTTGCAGGCGGCGTCGATCGATCACGAAACGTTTACCGGTGGACCGGATCACAAAGCGCTCCCGCCGCGCCAGCAGCGGCTCCAACACCTCCCGGCGGTCTCCGCCTCGATCTAGCACCCAGATCCCTCGCCCTCTCGTATGGCTCCGCACTAAGTCCACGGCCGCCAGAATCTCCGCGTTCTCACTACGGAACTCTTTCGCCTCCGCCGAGTACAGCTTCTGGTACAGCGGCACGATCTCGCTGCTTTTCACCTCCGCCGCCGTGATGTCACACAACCAATAGCCGTCATGCAGTTCGCCGGTGCTGCCGTCCCGCACCTTTGCCAGGTATTCCATCTTCTGGGCGTATTCCTTGCGCAGGTCACTCAGGTCCAGGCACAGCACCGTGTTCGCTTCTACTCGTCGACTCCCCAGCGCTGCCAAGCGCTCGCTCAGGTGGCTTTCCAGTTCCGTCGCCTCCAGATTGCGCGACAGACGGTTCTCCGTCTTGATCAAATCAATCTCTTCTTTCAGGCTGCGCGCGATGTTGCTGAGCTTCACGTCCTGACTGGCCTGCACGCCAAACAACATCTGACCGACGAACTTCTGTAAGGGGCGGCTCAGACCTTCGGTGAGCTGCAAGGAGAACTTCGTGAGCTGGGCTTTCAGTCGGGAACGCAGTCTGTTATCGTGCATCGGGGATGCCTCCCAGGTGGTTTGGATTTCTCGCAAAAACCCTTCTACCACGGAGTTCGTCCCCGTTCACTTGTTAGAAAAAACAACTCCCGCTGGTTCTATTACTTGCCTGAAATCAGACAGAAAAAATGGGGAAAGTCCTGGTCTGTGTTGCCCCCTGGCGGCCCAGCGCAGCCGAGGCCACCGCCTGCTCGGTCACCCAATCGGTCCAAAGCGAACTCAAACCGCTCGCCAGCAGAGGCGCGCCATCCATCACCGCCGCCACGAAATTCTGAATGCAGGGAAAATGTAGATTCGGGTGCGGCGGCAGATTCTCTCGCCCGCCGGAGTACACAAGCTCTGGGCCATTGAGCGGAGTGAGGTCCATTTCGCCGTCGGTCCCGACAATGCGGAACTCGTCCCGTTTTATCTGCGAGTTCCAGCGCACGTCCACGATGCCGCGCACCTTGCTGCGGTATTCGATTACGACCGTCGCGCAATCCTCCACCAGCCCCGCATGCACCGCGTTGGCCAGGTGTGCCGAAACCTGCTGCGGCTCTCCGAAGAGGAAGTTCAGCACATCAATGCGATGTGAGCCGATGTCATACAGCGGGCCACCGCCCGCTTGGGCGGGGTCGAGCCGCCAGGGGGCATAGTCCTCTTCTCCCGGCCACCCATCATGACAGGTTATGTAGGCAAGCAGGGGCTGTCCGACTGCCCCCTGCCGCAGGAGTTCGAGAGCTCGCCGCACCTTGGGGTAGGTGCGGCGATAGTAGGCCACTCCCAAGGTCTTGCCCGCCGCCTCCGCCGCCCCGACCATGGAGCGTGCCTGGGCGTAGGTCATGGCCATAGGCTTCTCGCACAGCACGTGCTTCGCGGCGCGCAGCGAAGCAAGCGTCTGCGGCGCGTGCAGGAATACGGGTGAGGCCACGTAAACCGCATCCGCGCCATCGGCTGCGAGCGCGCGGCCCAGTTCGGTGAACGCGGCCACCCCGTAACGCGCCGCCTTGCCGGGATCACGGGTTACAATTCCCCACAACTCGCTGCGTTCCTCGGTGAGCAGGGCGGGGATCACCCGCTTCGTCGTGATGTCACCAATGCCAATCACCAACCACTTCAACATGACGGTCCTCGTCCGCGGAGGGGCGCTTCGATCATGACAGCCTCAGGTCATTTCTGGCGAACTTGTCCTTCGGTCGGGACCGGCCAGTCGTCGCTGCGGAACGGTGGCGCGGGCAGGCCCACTTGGTTATAGAGATTGCACTTGGGATCGTCCGCCCAGGCGTAGCGCGCGGCCACGGGGCTGGGGACGTGCGGGCTCGAAATCACCACTTCCTTCCCCTCGATCTTGGCTTCCGCCGCGACGAACTTTTGATCTTGCCCGGCAATCTGAAACCCTAGAAGTGTCGCACCGCGCACGACCAATCCCCCGCCCAGGTGCTCAAATTGCAGGCGCAGCGTTCCTTTTTCCACCTGCATTGACTTGAAGGTTGGCCCCGAGTACTCCACTTTCCGCCCGTAGGCGATGGCTTCTGCCACCAAGGCCAGCCGGCGTCCGACTTCCTGCTTGTTCTTGGGGTGAATATCGTGCGAATCGCCAATGTCAGTAGCCACGGCCAGTCCGGTCTTGGGCAGCGCCAGGGTCTTTGCCTGCGATTCCCTTACTACCGCCCAGGAATCTGCGGGGGCATATTCCTGGCTGAAACTGGCGAGTTGGACGAAGAGGAACGGGAAATCCCCCTCGTTCCAGGCGCGGCGCCAGTCCTGGATCATAGTCGCGAAAGTCTTGCGGTACTGATAAGCGAATTCCGCGTTGGCTTCACCTTGGTACCAGATGGCACCGGCGATCGCATAGGGATTGAGGGGTGCGGCCATCGCATTCCACAACCCCGCAGCTCGCCAAGGATTGCTGCGCGGGTCTCCGGGTGCACTGGGAATGGCCGGCGCCACTTTTCCGTCCGCCTGCGCCTCTTCCGCGGACTTTTCCCATTCCGCCAATTGCTGTTCGTACTTCTCAAATACCTGGGGGTACTCGGCGATTTTCTGCCGCCAGGAGTCCGCCAGGATCTTCAGGTCCGGGTCGGCGTCCAGTGCCGCATCGCTCATCCAGGCCTCCGCCGGCGTTCCGCCCCAGGAGGTGGCAATCATTCCTATGGGTGTTTTTATGGCGCGATGCAGATCCCGCCCGAAGAAGTAGCCGACCGCGGAGAACTCCCCCACCGTCTGGGGAGCCGCCACCACCCATTGGCCCTGCACGTCGGTCTGCGGCCTTCCTGCGACCGCGCGCTGCACAGTGAAGAGGTGAATCAGGGGATAGTTGCCCGCCGCAGCCTCCTTGTCGGCGTTCAGTACGCCACCCCACGCCTTTTGACTGTTCGTCACAGCCATCTGCATGTTCGACTGGCCGGAGCACACCCACACTTCGCCCACCAGCACGTTATGGATCGTTATGGTGTTCTTTCCCGCCACCGTCATTTCCCAGGGCCCGCCCGCCTTAAGTGGCTCCAGTTGCACTTTCCACAAACCCTTGGAATCAGCCGTAGCCACCTGCTTTTGTTCGCCCAGGCTCACCGCGACTTGTTCACCCGCCTCAGCCGTCCCCCAGATCGCTACCTGCCGGCCTTGCTGCAATACCATGTTGTCGCCGATTACCGCGGGCAGTTTCACCTCAGCGGTTGCGGTGGTAACCATCAGCAGCAAAGAACATCCAGCCAGCCAGATGACCCGCAGCAGCCGTTGGGGGCGCTGGATCCGGGAACCTACCCATGCATGCCAGAGCAGGCTGCCAGGCAGTCGTGACCCGGGCTGGGAAATCCCATTGCACCATCTCGATTGAGTCCTCATTGGTGACACCCTTTCGTTAGCATGATCAAAGCCCTCCCCTTGGGAGGTCCGGCAGATAGTAACACCGGCTCCGCGGTGATACCACATGCACTCGCGGAGTCCTGGACCAGGCCGGACCGCACAGGAAGGCTCGGCGTTGCCCGCCCTTCTATCACACGGTCGCTGGCAGTCGGACCTTTGCAGTACATCCCGTGGTCAGGTAGAATCACCCCGGCTTTTCGAATGTCCCTTTGCTGTGAGGTTGAGCATGAGATTGTTCCGGGATAAGAAGCTGTCGCAAGCCCTTGTGCTGTCAGGCGTTGGCCTGTGCATGCTCTGGCCTGCCAGGGTCCTCGCTTCCCTGCATGTGGATCTCAACGGTGACTGGCAGTTCCGCACAGACCCGGGGAAACAGGGTGAAGCGCGAGGCTGGATGAGGCAACTCCCTGAGGGCACGGATACGGTGCGCGTCCCGCATTCCTGGAACGTTGGCAAATACGACGACTTCGAAGGCACGGCCTGGTATTTCCGCTCGTTTGAAGTCCCCGAGGAGCTGCGTGCCAAACATGTGGAGATCCATTTCGGCGCGACGTTCTACAAGTCGCGGGTGTGGCTGAATGGCAGCGAAATCGGTGGGCATGAGGGCGGACACACCGAGTACTTTTTCGATGTCACAGCGCATTTGAAATCCCTCAATGTTCTCGCTGTGGAGATCAACAACCAGCCAACCACCCAGACCATTCCCGGGTGGGCCATGAAGCTTGTCTCGACCCGGAACCTTTGGTACGACTGGTGGCACTATGGCGGCGTGGTGCGCGACGTCTGGCTGAACGTGACCGGCGACGCGTTCATCCGACGACAGCAAATCCGCCCCCAGGTGGAAGGCACAAGCGCGAACGTCAGCGACACGGTCTTCCTAGAAAACCATGCGACGAAACCCCTGCCATTGAAGCTCCTCCTGAAGGCTTGGCCTCCAGGAGGCGGCCCTGCGACAGCGGCCGCAGAGCAGTCATTGACCCTCCCCCCGGGTTCACAAAGCAAGACCCTGGTGCTCCGGATCGATTCGGTAAAGCTCTGGGATTTCGACCACCCCAATGTTTACCGCGCGGAAGTTATCCTGCAGGATGCCCGCGGGAATCCTCTTGATTTGCTCACTGATAATTTCGGCGCGCGCACCGTCGAGATTCGCGACCGGCATCTCCTCTTGAACGGCGAACCGGTCCGTCTGACGGGCATGGCGCGCCATGAGGAGTCGCCCGGGGAGGGGCTGGCCGAGACACGCGGTACGATGAAATACGACTGGGACGATATGAAGAATCTCCAGATGACCCTCACCCGTCCCGTCCACTACCCGCAGCACCCTTACATCCTCGACTACGCCGACCGCAACGGCATTCTGCTGATCCCGGAAATTCCCGTGTGGCAGTTTAGTGGCGAGCAGATGTCTGACCCGAAAGTCATTGCCCTGGCCCAACAGATGATGCGTGAGATGATCGAGCAGGATTTCAATCATCCCAGTATCTTTGCCTGGAGCGTGTGCAATGAGAGCGCCACCGATACGCCCGGCGGACGCTCCTACTTCAAGACGATGTACGACTTTCTGAAATCGCTCGACCCTGATCGCTATGTCACGTACCCCGACGACCGCATCGCGTTTGTGGAAAACCCCGGCGACAACTCCGCCAGCATCGCTGATTTTATCATGTGGAACGAATACTTCGGCGCCTGGCACGGACCCACCAGTCTGTTGCCGGCGGTGTTTGAGCGTATCAAGCACAATTATCCTAATAAGATGGTAATTATTTCTGAATTTGGAACTCCAGGAGTCTTTGCGTCCGATTCGGCGGCTGCGGACAAACTCCGCGTGCAGGTTTTCCGCGACCAGATGGAGCAAATCGGTAGGCAGGATTGGATCGCCGGCGCCCTGATGTGGTGCTACCAGGATTACAAATCGCACCGCAACCTGTGGCCAGGTCTGACCGAAGGCAACGTGGACCACGGAGTTGTGGACGAGAACCGGCAGCGCCGTCCGTCCTACCAGGTCTGGCAGAGCCTGAACAGCCCTGCGCACGTCCAGATGAAATGGAATTTCAACCTCGAGTCGCGGCCGGCAGGGTTTACCGTCACCATTTCCAGACGCGAGCCAGACGAAATCCCTTCCTATGCGTTGCGCGGCTATCGCGTGAGCTGGGAGCTCCGCGACAGAGACAACAACAAGCTGGCTGGGGGCGAAAGAGATCTGCCGGAGATCGGCGCTCCCCAAACGCTGGACGCGAGGTGGCCCGTTCCCACTTCACCATCGCTCCATCTGGCTTTCCGGCTTTTTCGGCCCACGGGCTTCGTTGCGGGGGAGCAAACACTCGATTGGTGGGAACCGCGTTCGGGTGGCTTCGATATCGAAGACATGAAGCGGGAAGGGAAATCCGTCCCGGAATAGCGCCACGGCGCGCGCGGGACATCACCTCAGGCAGCCGGGATCCCGCTCAAACCATCCCCATGGCCAGGGGGGCTGCCTCGTGAGCCCGACGGCCGCAAGGAGAAATCCCATGTCCACTTCTAGAAGGGTTTTTCTGAAGGGCACGATGGCTGGTGCGAGTGTCGTGCTGGGCGAATTGCAGACCATGGCCATGGGCCCAGGCGGGTCCGCGGCTGATGTCAGCGCGCTTCCTGATGCCCGGAGCGATCCCCAGCGGGGCGGAGAATCTCGGGCGGCGGGTCCGGAGTATACGCGCGGGGTAGGGGTTTACCCCGGTGATCCGCGCGAGGATTTTGGACCGGTGCTGGTGGCGGATGGGTCGACATATCGAAACCTGGCCTTGCATCGGCCCGCGTACCATTCCAGTTCCTATGATTACAATCTGACCGCCCAACTGGTTACAGATGGGATCAAGGACACGCATCTCCCCGACTGGGTCGCAACTTCGGTGAGCTGGCGTGGCCTGTTGCCCAAGCCCGAGCGCGAATTCTTCCTGGACCACAACGCGACCAGCGTTGTGGAGTTGCGGGGTCCGGGTCCGTGGGTGCAGGTGCAACTGGGCGGGGGAACGCGCGTGCCCGAGGTCGATCGTGTGGACGTGCTCTTCGTTGCGCCCCGCAGCGCAAAATCGCGGGACCTGAGCATCACGGTATCCGCCTCCGAGGATGGGCGCAAGTGGGAAGAGGTGGGGAAGGTGACGAATCCCCAGCCCGCGCCGGTTGCCGGATACCCAACGGGTTTTGCGCAAGAGGGGCAACTGTTTCACCCCGCCATCCCTCTGCACACCGCAGCGCACAGCCGCTTTTATCGAGTTGCGCTAGGGGCTGCCCACGCTCAGCCGTTTGCGTTTGACCTGTCTTGGCAGGTAGCCGAGGTGGAGTTCTTCCATAATAGCCAGCGCGTAGAAATTGGCGGGCCCCACCGTTTCACCAGCGCCTGGATGAGTGCGGGCCTGGGTGAGGAGTGGGTGTATGTCGATTTGGGCTCGCGTTGCGAATTCGATCGCGTGGTGTTGTCCTGGCTCGCGCGCCCTGGGGAGGGCTCGCTACAGGTTTCCCATGATGCGCAGATCTGGCAGGATGTTCAACCCCTGCCGGGCGCAACCGGAAGCACGGATGATATGCGGCTGGCACAGCCCGTCCAGGGGAGATACGTGCGCGTCCTGATGCGGCGCCCCACCTCACCGGATGGCTACATCCTGAGCGAGATGGAGGTTTACGGACGCGGCGGATGGGTGGCGCTACCCAAGCCCGGGCCTGCCGCTCGGCCCGACGGGGGGCTTGACTTGACGGGAGGCGCGTGGCGCCTGCAACGAGATTCGCTGGTGAGCGTGGACGGCGCGACGCTCTCCCGGGTGGGATTTTCAGACCACGATTGGATCATAGCAACCGTGCCGGGCACAGTGCTGGCCTCCTATCTGAATGTCGGGGCAATTCCGGATCCGAATTACGGCGAAAATCAGTTGCATATTTCCGATTCATTTTTCTACGCGGATTTCTGGTACCGGAATGAGTTCACGGCGCCCGCCCTATCGGAGGGGCAGCGCGCCTGGCTGAATTTCGCGGGCATTAACTGGAAGGCGGAGGTGTTCCTGAATGGCGAGAAAATCGGCCGCATCGAAGGCGGTTTCATGCGCGGGCGGTTCGATGTCACGGGACGCCTGCTCCCCGGCCGGGTAAACGCGTTGGCTGTCCGCGTCGAGAAAAATGCTACCCCCGGGAGTGTGAAGCAGAAGACATTCCAGAGCGCGGGCCAGAATGGAGGCGCGCTCGGAGGGGATAATCCCACCTACCATGCCTCCATTGGATGGGATTGGATTCCCACTATTCGCGGCCGCAATACCGGTATCTGGGGTGACGTCTCGCTCCTGCTCAGTGGGCCTGTAACCCTTGAGAATCCTTTCGTCTCGACCACCCTGCCGTTGCCGGACACGTCGCGCGCCGACGTAAGTGTGGAAGTGGAGTTGGTGAATCACACCGCCCAGCCCGTAAGCGGGATCTTGCGCGGGCGGCTGGGGGAGTTCGAGTTCGGGCAGCGCGTCACGGTGGATGGCTCCGCAACGAAGAAGGTGAAGTTCGACCCTGCGAGCACGCCGGGTTTGCGTTTGCAGAATCCCAAGCTGTGGTGGCCAACGGGATACGGCGAGCCCAACTTGTACAAGATGGAGCTGAGCTTTGAGACACCAGAGCAGAAGGTGTCAGACTCAAAGGCCTTCCAGGTGGGCGTGCGGCAAATGTCATACAGCGAAGAGGGTGGTGTTCTGAAGATCTGGATCAACGGCCGGCGTTTCGTGGCGCGCGGGGGAAATTGGGGCTTTGGCGAGTCCATGCTGCGCTATCGTGCGCGCGAATATGACACCGCGGTGCGCTATCACCGCGAGATGAACTTCACAATGATTCGAAACTGGGTTGGGCAGATCGGCGATGAGGCGTTCTTTGCCGCTTGTGACCGGCAGGGCGTGATGGTCTGGCAGGATTTCTGGCTGGCCAACCCTTGGGATGGACCCGACCCGAAAGACAACGACCTGTTCATGCGCAATGTGAATGACTTGGTATTGCGGATTCGAAACCATCCGTCGATTGGCCTTTATTGCGGCCGTAACGAGGGTGACCCGCCCAAGCCCCTGGACGAGGGCATTAAGAAAGTATTGGCGGAGAAACACCCCGGCCTCCACTACATCTCCAGTTCGGCGGATCGGGTGGTCAGTGGGCATGGGCCTTACATGGCTATGCCCTTGAGTTTCTACTTTACTTTCGGCGCCGACCCGAAACTGCACAGTGAAATGGGCCTGCCGAATATACCTCCCATGGAGAGTGTGCGCGCGATGATGCCGGAGTCAGCGCTCTGGCCACAGGGACTCGCCTGGGGTCTGCACGATTTCTGCCTGGCGGGCGCGCAGGGCGGGGAGGGTTTCAGGAGCCTGATTGAGTGCAACTACGGCGGGGCCGGCAACGTGGAAGAATGGGTTTCCCTCGCACAATTCCTCTGTTACGAGGGCCATCGCGCCATGTTCGAGGCGCAGAGCACGCACCGCATGGGACTGCTGATGTGGATGAGCCATCCTTGCTGGCCTTCCTTTGTCTGGCAGACCTACGACTATTATTTTGAACCCACGGCCGGCTATTTCGGGTGCAAGAAGGGAAGTGAGCCGCTCCACATCCAATGGAATCCTGCCACCGAGACTGTCGAAGTGGTCAACTACAGCGGCGGCAACGTGCACGGGTTGACTGCGGCAGTCGAAGTGCTGAACCTGGATGGGACAAGGCAATGGGAAAAGTCGACATCCCTGGATAGCGCGGAAGACAGCACCACCTCGTGTATCAAGCTGGAGTACCCGGCGGGACTGACCCCGTTGCATTTCCTGAGGCTTTCTCTGGCACGCGGCTCGGACACGGTCTCGACGAATTTCTATCTGCGGGGCAGGGAGGAGGGCAATTATCGCGCCCTTCGCCAGTTGCCAAAAGTCAATCTGGAAGCCGCAACCCACGCCGAGCAGCAGGGAAGTCGCTGGCACTTAACGACTGAGTTGCACAACCCCTCGAATCAG
This sequence comes from uncultured Acidobacteriota bacterium, assembly GCA_963722555.1. Classification (GTDB taxonomy): domain Bacteria; phylum Acidobacteriota; class Terriglobia; order UBA7540; family UBA7540; genus Bog-366. The sequence continues at coordinate 1,422,596 of CAVRNQ010000006.1, read as the reverse complement.
CCCGCCCTGATGGTGCGCCTGAAGGCCGTGCGGGAAAAGAGTGGCGACCGGATCCTTCCCGCAATCTACAGCGACAATTACATTGCCTTGATGCCTGGGGAGCGGAGCACTGTCCGGACTGAGTTGGAGAACGCTGACACGCGGGGCGAGGCGCCACGGGTCGTGGTGGAAGGGTTTAACACCGGGCGCATCATCCCATTGTAGAAAGTCCGGGCCGGAATCGGGCGCCGGTATGCCCAGGGCCCCCGGTTGTGATATGGTAGGCCTACTATGAACATCTCTAACACTCTCTCACGTCGTTCGTTCCTCGGTTTTATGGCTGCGGCACCGCTGGCGGCTGCGATGCCGGACTTGAAACAAATTCCTGTGGGACTTGAACTCTACTCGGTTCGCGACGAGTTAAAGAAAGATCTGATGGGGACCGTCCGGGGCGTGGCGAAGATGGGGTACCAGTGTGTGGAGTTCTTCGCGCCTTACTACGCTTGGACACCTGAATATGCCAAGCAGGTCCGCGCCGAGCTGGATGACTTGGCCATCCAGTGTTACTCGACGCACAACGGGTTGCAGTCATTCACTCCGGAGGGCATTGGCAAAGCGATCGACCTGAACAGAATCCTCGGCACACGGTATGTCGTGCTGGCTCACCCCGGCAAGGTCAGCACGCTGGATGACTGGAAGCGCGTGGCGGAGACACTGAACAAGGCTAACGACACGCTGCAGGGCCAGGGCCTGCATGCCGGCTATCACAACCATGATCTGGAGTGGAACCTGGTTGAGGGACAAAAGCCGATAGAATTGCTGGCTGCGACGTTGGATAAAAGCATTCTATTGCAGCTTGATGTCGGAACGTGCGTGGCAACAGGGAACGACCCCGTCGCCTGGATCAACCGGAATCCCGGGCGCATTCGCTCGATCCACGTCAAGGATTGGTCTCCTGCGACAGGCTATAAGGTGCTGACTGGTGAGGGGTCGGCGCCTTGGAAGAAAATCTTCGCTGCGGCCGAAAGCACCGGGGGAATCGAGTACTACTTGATCGAACAGGAAGGCAGCGAGTACTCTGAAATGGAAACTGTCCGGCGCTGTCTCGAGTTGTTTCGCAAGCTGCATGGCTGAGCCGGGGCGTGGCTGGCGACTTCGTGGCGGCCCATCCTGGCCCTGCATTGCCGCTGCGGCATAGCCATCTTACCCTCCGCTGACGAGTAGGCTCGCACGGCCATCCGAAGACCAGCGCGCCTCGACTCCAGACGCTCAGTACAGTGCCTTTCTTGCGGGTTCCACGACAGCCCTACCAAGGGGTTCCAGAAGCTGTCGTGCCCCGCGGGCCATCAAGCCGAGCTCCGTCGCGGTCTGAAAGAATCGGAAGCCTTGCTCAAACCGCTTCTTTATTTGGGCGGGATCTGCGGTCGGCAGGCCTAGAAACTTGTCATGGGCCTTGCCGGCCGTCACGATCTTTTCGAGTGCTGCTTCCAGCTTGGGATGATCCTGCTGGCCGCGGCATCCCAGCGAGAACGAGAGGTCGCTGGTGCCCACAAAGATGACGTCAACGCCTGGGGTGGCGGCGATCGCGTCGATCTCCTCCACGGCCCGTGCTTCCTCGATAATAATCACGACCATGACATTACGGTCGGCAAAGTCATGGTAGCCCTCCGGAGCCGGCCAACGGAACGATGCGAGTCCTGGCCCGGAGCCGCGCCGGCCATGGGGCGGGTATTTGCACGCCGCCACTGCTTGGCGAGCTAACTCGGGCGTGCTGGTGAAAGGGAATATAACGCCCAACACGCCGGCATCGAGCACGCGCTTCGCGGTCCAAATCTCGTTGACGGGAACCCGGGCAAAAGGCAGGGCCTTGAGCCCGCGCGTAGCCAATACCATGTTGCGGAGGGTTTCGAGGGTGATGGGGCTGTGCTCCATCTCGATCCACAAGAAGTCAAACCCCAGGTTCGCCGCCTGTGCGGCGGTCTCGGCGCTCGCCACGGTCAGGGTGACTCCAAATACCGGATTTCCTTCGCGGAGCGATTTCCTGACGGGGTTTTCCCAGGCGCCTTGCGGGCCTGCATCTGAATCTGGCATAGGGTTCTCTCCTCCAGGGCTTACCAGGCTGCGGAAAAACGCCCCGATGCTGTCATCCTGAGCGAAGCGAAGGACCCTTGCATTTAAATTTTCAAGCAAATACAGAGGTCCTTCGTCGGCTTCGCCTCCTCAGGATGACAGTGTGAGGGTTTTTCCGCAGCGTGTTACGCCCGCGCGGCGGGTCAATGGAAACCCTGGGATACGATCTCGCGCCCCTGACGGGGCTGTGGAACCATCGCCCGCAAGGTGGAAACTTTGTCGGCGAACTTCTGGCTCAGGCCACTGGCGGCCCCGCGCTACCTGTTCACACGAGCGGCCCTCATCACACGAACTTGTACTGGCCGGGCACCGGGACGGGCGGCACATCCATGGGCAGTTTGTAATCGAACGCCTTGGGTTGAAGGTCCTGTTGCGAAGCCATGATCTGGTCCCAGGTGATTTCCAGGCCGGAGTACGCTGCTTCGCGCGCCATGATGCAGGTCAGCGTGCTTTCGGCCACCTGCAATCCTTCATTCGCGTACGGACCGTCGCCGCGAATGCTGGCCACCAGTCTGGCGTGCTCCTGCACCTGCGGGTCCAGACCTTTGGAGCCCATGTCCGTCCCATCGCTCAGTCCCTTGGAACCCACCACGCTGGCCCACACCTTGCGATAGCCGCCTTTGGGATATTGGCGGCAGGCGCTGTGCATATGCACGCCGTTGGGGTAGGTGAAATCGGCGGTGAGGTGGTCGTAAATATTTCCGTATAGTTCCTCACGTGGCCGCCACGCCGCTCCCCCGGAGGCCACCACACTGATGGGATGAGCGCCCATGACCCAATTGCAGAAGTCGATGGTATGGATGTGCTGCTCCACCATCTGATCCCCGCAGATCCAGACGAACGAGTACCAGCCGCGGTGCTGCCACTCCATGTCCCCCCAAGCGGGGTCACGGTGGTCAACGTGCAGGACCGGTCCGCTGAGATAATTCGCGCTCAGGGCCACGACCTCGCCGATGGCGCCGTCATGGATCTTCTGCACGGTTTCGATGCTCTCCCTTTGGGAGCGGCGCTGCGTGCCGGCGACCACGGTCAGCTTCATGTCCCGAGCCTTCTGGGCAGCAGCTATATAGCGGCGCGCTCCCACCGCATCCGTCGAGATCGGCTTCTCGGTGAAGATGTGCCTGCCGCCGTTGACGGCGGCCTCGAAGTGCGCGGGCCGGTGGCCGGGAGGCGTGCAGAGCAGCACGACGTCCAGTTCTGAGGCGATCACCTTGCGGTAGGCGTCGAACCCGACGTAGCAATGCTCGGGATCGACCGTGACGCGCTTCCGAATCGATTCCACCAGTTCAGCCAGGGGCTGGCCTGTGAAGGCGGCGGCGTTCTTCGGGCTCTCATCCGCGAGAAATTTGGGATCGCGCAAATTGGCCAGAGAGTCCTTCAGCTTGTCATCGAAGATGTCTCCCATGGCCACGAGTTCGACGTGCGGATCGGCAGCGAGGAGGTCCGCAGCCGCTCCGGTGCCGCGCCCACCACAGCCCACCAGTCCGGCCCTCAATCGCTCCTTTCCCGCGCCCCGAACCAGTTCGGGCTTGAGGATCGTAAACGCCGAAACCGCCGCTCCGGCGGCCAACGACTTGCTGAGGAATGATCGACGATCGCAGTTATGGAGTTCGTTCTGTGCCATGTTCACCTCGCAAAAGCAGATTGGATAAGGCCGTAGGGGGCGGACCACGGGCATCCCCCCCTAATGTAGCACGGGCGTCCTGCCCGTGAAGGTCTGGCCGGCACAGCCAGGATGGCCGCTACAGCTTGGACATCGCGGCTTTGACCCGCTCGGGCGTCATCGGTAGTTGCAGCAGCCGGGCGCCGGTGGCGTCGAACACTGCATTCGCAAGGAGTCCGCCCATGCAGATGATGGCCGGCTCTCCCCCACCTTGCGCGGGCGACTGTGGCGCGTCGATGATGACCGTTTCGATTTCGGGCGCCCACGAAAAACGGGGCAATTCATAGGAATCAAAGTTGCGGTTATGGATCTCGCCCCCCGTGAACTGAACCTCTTCAGTGAGGGCATAACCGAGGCCCATGGTGATGGCGCCTTCGACCTGCAGCTTGGCGCCTTCGGGGTTTACGCAAAGTCCCATGTCCTGAGCGCAGACTACCCGCTTGACTTGCACGTGGCCGCTTGCTTTGTCCACGGCAATTTCGGCGATGTGCGCGACGTAACTGCCGGCATCTATGCCGCACGCCACGCCGTAACCGCGGCCACTCGGCGCCTTCGCGGGTGTCCATCCGAACTTCTCGGCCGCGGTCTGCAAGACGCGCCGCATGCGCTCATCTTTCAAATTGCGCAATCGGAACTCGACGGGATCGGCGCCTGCCTGGACGGCCAGGGCATCAATGTGCGACTCCCGGGCAAAGGTGTTTGTATTGTTGCCGGGCGCGCGCCAGGCTCCCGTGGCAAACGGATGGACGCCCGGGCCGCCGTTCCAGCCGGAGCTGTAGGCGATGGTTCGATGGTGCGGAATGTTGTAAAAGTGTTGTGCCCCTCTTTCTCCCGCGAAATAGACTCCATAGTCCCAGAAAGCAATCAACCCTGCGCCGGTGATTCCCGCCTTGATCTTAACGACCGCGGCCGGGCGGAACGTGTCATAGAAGAATTCCTCCGCGCGAGTTCGCACGACCTGGACCGGCTTCCCGGTGAGCTTGGCGAGGCGCGCGGCCTCGAGGGCCTGTTGGCTGGCGCTCTTGCCCCCAAAGCCGCCACCCACGAAGGGCACGATCACGCGCACATTTTGCGCGGGGACGCTCAGCAAGGATGCGGCCTCCTCCTTGAGCGCAAAAGGTGTCTGGGTGGACGCACAGATGGTCACCTTGCCCCCCTCGATTTTTGCCAGGGCCGTGTGCGTCTCGATGGCGGCGTGGGCCACATAACTGTTCAGATACGTCTGCTCCGTGACCTGCGTTGCCGCGCCTTGCCCTTCTGCGAGATCTCCTCCCTGTGCAACCGTCTCGCCGTGCGGCGCCATTTTGAGCAAGTGATCGAAAATTGTCTTGTCACCCACGTTCGCAGCAGCCCGTTCATACTGGGCCTTGATGCTGGCTATGGCCTGGTCCGCCACGTCCGGGACCTCATGGAGGACTGCAACCAAGTCGCCGTCTTGGACCACCTGGACGCCGGGGATGGCTCGGGCAGCGGAAACATCGACCTGCGTGATTTTCGCACCGTGGGCCGGCGGCCTCAGGATGCGCGCATACAACATGCCTGGTTCGCGGATGTCACCTGCGAATTTGGCCTTGCCGGTAACCTTCTCGAGGGCATCCTTCCTTAGGGTGGGCTTCCCGATGATGGTGAATTGGCTCGGATTCATCCCAGCCGTGCCTTTCACATGCCGCAGGATCTTCTGCCCTTTGGCGAGCGCGGCGTACGTCACTTTCTTCTGTCCGGCTTCCTCGTAAACCACGCCGGCCTGGGCCCTCAGCCGGTCCTTGGCGAGCTGTAGTTTCTCGGCAGCCAGTTCAATGAGCACAACCTTGGCTTCGGCAGCGGCGGCTCGCAACGCCGGGCCGAAAAAGCGCGTGGACATGGAGCCGAAGGTGCCCATGTCCCAGGGGCAGAGGTCCGTATCGCCCATCACCATGTCCACGGATTCCAGCGGAACGCTCAGTTCCTCGGCCAGCATTTGGGCGAGCGAAGTTATTACTCCCTGGCCCATTTCGATTTTGCCCGTGTAGCCGGTCACGCGGCCGTCTTCGCCGATTTTCAGGAACGCATTGAAATCCTCCGGCAGATGCTGTCCAGGACCGCGCCCGCCTTCACGCTGCGGAATGGCCTCCAGATACCGTGAGGAGACGGAAATGAGAATACCGCCGCCCAGCAATTCGAGGAATTGCCGGCGGTCGAGGGGAAGCCCCGGCGCGGGTGCAGCGGGCATTTCGGAGAAGTCCGCCGCCAGGGATTCCGCATAGATGGATTGCGATTCCGCTTCGTCGTTTTTCATGGTTGCGCTCCTCCCATCTGTTTTGCGGCGCTCTCAATGGCGGCGAGGATTCGCTGGTGGGCGCCACAGCGGCAGAGGTTGCCGTCCATGCTCTCGATAATCTGGCTCCGCGAAGGGTGCGGATTGTTCAGCAGCAGGCCGTAAACGTTCATGATCATCCCGGGAGTGCAGTACCCGCACTGCAGGGCATCGTGCTCCACGAAGGCCTTCTGAACGGCGTGCAGCTCTCCATTCCTGGCCAGACCCTCGATGGTGGTGAGGTGCTTGCCGGCCACTTCCTTGACCTCGAGCGTGCACGCGCGCACCGCCTTGCGATTGATAATCACGGTGCAGGCCCCGCAGAGGCCCTCTCCGCACCCATACTTGGCGCCGGTCAGTCCCAGGTCGTAGCGCAGGACCCAGAGGAGCGAGCGGCTGGGATCAACCTCGATATTTGTCTGCTGACCGTTCAGGGTGAATGCGATGGTTTCTTTCATGTGGGCACCTTCCTGACCTTGCATCCGGCGGACGGCGAGGGTTCCGGCGGGGTTGACAAACCCTTATAAACCTTTATCCGCCGTTATTATAGTTGCGGGGCGGGGAATAGCAAGCGCACTTGTTGCGGCGGTTTGCCGCGGCGTTCGACCGATTGCGCCCGGACGGTAGTCAACACTACTTCCTGAAATCCTCGGGCGCATCGATGAGCCGTCCGAGCATTTCGTAAACGCGCACCAGCGCCTGATTCACCATGCGCTCGCCGGCTCCGACGGCGATGTAGGTATCGGAGTCCGCGGCGCCATAACCGCCCTCCGCGGCTGCTCTAATCGTAGGAAAATAATCAAGGTAGCCGTTCGCGTACCCGACAAAGAAAGCGTCGCGCAGGGGGCAGCGGGCGCGCCAGTTGATTTGAAAATCCACAAAGGGTTCGCCCGGCATCCCCATCAGGGCAATCTTCTGATTGATAAGAACCGTGGTCACGGGGAGGGAAAGCTCCCGACGCGGGGATTCCTTGTCCAGCAGGTCGGCGTGGTCTTCATAGATTCTAGAGCCGTAAGTCGCAAGCATGCCCTCGCGGAATTTCTGTGCGTTCCAGCGCACCGGAAACGTCATCGTATCCTCTACGAACTGCAGGCTGGGCTCCGCAGCGGGATTGGTTCGGATGTCTTTCGCCACGCGCGCCGCTTCCTGGCCGATCTGCGCGCCGGTCCAGTCGCGTTTCTTCACTGCGTCGTTCGAACGAGGCGTGGTTGCGTAGTAAGGATTGATGTCCCCGTCCGCGCCCTGCAGGAAGAGACAGAGCGGCGAGGCCCCCGCGCCACTGCCCACGGCCTGTTCCACAGTCTTCGCCATCACGCCGACATAGTCCGCGGAGTACTCGAGATTATCGGGACCGAAAACCACAGGGTGGCACGCGTAATTCACCAGGATGGCCAGAGGCTTGCCGGCAGTGGTGTCGATGCGCAGGACCGCAAGCGTGGGATCGAGGGGCGACGTCGGAACCTTGTCGGGGTTCTGCCAGAACATGGTGACGGTACCGTCAGGATTGACCCGGCGTCGGTTGTAACCGATATAGACCTGGCCGTACCCTGTCCCCAATTGAGCCTCCACTTCGTGTTGGCGAGCTTCCTCCACTGCCTGGGCAATTCTCGCGAGGGCTGCGGTCTCCCAGGCAGGGACGTGGTTGGGGGGATATTCGTCCAGGATATTGGGCCCGGCGTGGGTGTGCGAGGCGGTAATGAGGAGGAAAGAAATCCCGCTGGCCTGGGTCAGTTGGTCTCGCAAGCGGGCGAGAGAGGCGGGCCCAAAGGTCCGGCCCAGATCGAGCGTGACCAGCGCCAGGCGTTTCCCGTCCACTTCGAGGACCAGAATCCGTGCGTAGAGAGGGTCAAGCGTGCCCGTGGAAAGTTGGGTGCGATCGAAATAGCCGTACATCGGCAGGCCGGGCGGTGGCGTAATATCCACTTTCGCAACACCGGCCTTGAGGCCCGCACCGAAGGCGACTCCCATGGCCGCCCCCAGATACAGGGCCACCCCCATCACGAGTTTACGCAGCATAGGTAGCCTCCAAATTCGTGTCTGCAATTTGGCACTGGACTCCAGGCTGGAGATGGTAAGGCAGATTCTGCCGCCGCGCAATCCATCAGCTCACAAGACCGACGCTCCGCGCTAGGCTTTCCTCCCGCTCTCCTTCAAGATCGACATGGCTTGCGAAACGGTCGCCCCCTCATGAACGATGGCCTGGCAAGCGCGGATCATATTCTCGGGATGAGGATGCTGATAGACGTTACGCCCATAGACAATGCCGGAGACACCCTGTTGCATGAGAGCGAAAGTTCTTTCCAGAAGCTCCCTCTCCGAGACCCGTGAACCACCGCGGGGCAGCAGCGGTCTGGGGGATGCGGCCTCAACGATGCGGTGATATTCGTGGACATTCTCGGCAAGATCCGCCTTCACGACGTCCGCCCCCAGTTCCACGGCTTGCCGTGCCAGCGATACAGTCCTGCGAATGTCGGGATCGAGTTTGTACCCGCCCCGCCGTTTGTCGGGCAACATGCCGAGGGGCTCCACCATGAGGGGCAGGCCATACCGCTCACACAGCGGCTTGAGGCGACAAATATTTGCCAGGCATTGATGGTACAAATCCGGCTGGTCAGGCGCCGAGATCAGGTTGACGACAAGGGAAGCGGCATCCAAGGCGATTGCCTGTTCGACGGCGTTGTCGATCAACTGGCAAAATACGTGTTTGGGAGTGGGGGTGTTGTAGAGGTTTGTGGGATCGCCGCGGAGGACCAGCGCGGGCTTCCGTTTCCCGGGCAGTTCCTGCAACCAGTGGGCTTGGCCAACACTCAGCAGAATGGCGTCCGGGTTAGCTTGCGCCACGGTGCTGACCACCTGCTTTAGGTTCTCGATGCCGGAGAGGAAGCTGGGCTCGTTATGCACACCGTGATCGAGCGCCACCTCAAAGCACTTGCCGTCCGCTGCGAACAAGCGGTTCAACCGGGGCGTTACCGACATGGTGATAGCTCCTCGATGAAAGAGTTGACGATCTTCGCCGCAGAGTGGGTACCGCGCCGCGGCAGGAAGGAGGCAGAAGCACACTGCGCCCCACGAAAGCCGGGTTCATGCAAAGCCAGGGAAGTCATGCGGGACAGTCTGAACATCTCCTGTGAATCGCTGGGGTTCGACGCCAGCACGCTGCCCCCGCTGCGCGGAGCGCCCGTGCGAGCATGTGCCACCCCGCCTATGTCTTGGCGTGCTTGTAGTACTTGGGATAGTCCGTCACCAACAGATGCAAAGGCGGCTCATCCTCTTCGATCTGCGGGAAGCGGCCCACGGCTGCGTGGAAATGATTATCGGCCCGGTCATCGTTCACCAGGGATACCTCGCCCACCAAGACGCGGTTCTCGGCGCCCCAAAACTCGTGGTAGAGGCGGGGAGGAAGGGTGATGCTCTCTCCCGGGGCCAGTACAAATTTGTGACCTGCTTTCACCGCGTGTTTTGTCCCGTCGATGCTCACCGTAACCGGCGAGTCAGCCAAGCCATCTTCGGCCGTGGCGCCGTGCACCTCTACGACCAGTTTTCCCCCGCCCCGGTTAATGATGTCCTCCACCTTATTCCAATGGAAATGCATGGGAGTTACCTGGTTGATACCCACGAGCATCAGCTTTTCGCAGTAGAGTTTGCCGTGCTTGGCTTCCAGTTCCGCCAGGCTGCCGTTGCGGATGGTGAACAGGAACAAGCCGCACGTCTCGAACCGGCCGCTTCCGAAATCGGTAATATCCCAGCCCAATTGATTGTCGGCAATCTCGCGCGCTTCTTCCCCCTTATTTGTCCAGTCAGCCGGACTCCAATAGGCGAAAGGCGGAAGGTGAAATCCGCGTTGCCGAATGAAACTATCGGCCTCCCGCATGATGGCATTGACTTCCGAGCGCTTCATAGGCATCCTCCTGGCCCAGTTCACGCCATGGGTTATAGTGGGTTCGCCCTCCGGGTTGCCTTGCTTCAGGGACTCGGATTGCCGGGCGCTAGATTTGTTCCGGAACCACAAAGGGCTCCCGATAAGTGCCCCGCAAGAGCTGGTTCGCTTCCGGATCGCCGACCACCTGTTCAGTCGCGGGATCAAAGGTCAATGCGCGCCCCAGCCGGTACGAGGCATTCGCCAAGTGAACCAAAGTGCATGAAATGTACCCTTCTTCGATGGGCGCATTCAGTTCTTCCATTTTCCGGCTGCGCACGCAATTGACAAAATTCTCCCAGTTGTTGCCTCCCCGCGCCGCACTTGGCCCACGCTCTTGTTCTTCCCCCAGCCAGGTTCGGTAGGAAGGAAACTCCTCGTTCGACATCGCCATGTAGCCCTTCGACCCATAGAAGATGTTTCCAACGGTATCCGAGGAGCCGCCGCGGTGGGAAGATTCTTTTCGGGGAGGGCCCAGGAATCCCGGAATGCCGGTCCCGAACCCGACCGAACCAATTCCCGCCTCACGGTTGGAAATCCAGTGACGCACCTCGAATTCCAGGATTTTGCGCTTGCCATCCGGCAGATCAAACTCGAACGCGGCGTTGAGCGTATTGGGAGTCTCCTGGTCGTCGTCAAACATAAAATGCCCGCCCACCGCGGCAGCCTTATTGGGGAATTTGACTCCGAGCCCCCAACGGGCCACATCCATTTGGTGTATTCCTTGGTTTCCTATGTCGCCGCTGCCGGTGTCCCAGAACCAATGCCAGTTGTAGTGGAACCGGTTGCGCGTGAACGGGTGGAGGGGCGCAGGTCCCGTCCAGAGGTCATAGTTAACTCCGGGCGGCACTGGCTCAACCGGGGTGCGCCCGATGCTGTTCCGGGGGTTAAAACAGAGGCCGCGGGCGAGGTAAACGTCGCCGATCAGGCCTTCCCGCAATTTGTGGATGCCCTCGATAACGGCGCCTCCAGAACGGGAGTTGGTTCCATGCTGTACGATTCGATTGTATTTCTTCGCGGCCCGCGCCAGTTGCCGGCCCTCCCACCAGTTATGGGAGCAGGGCTTCTCAATGTAAACGTCCTTCCCGGCCTGACAAGCCCAGATTCCCATCAGGGAGTGCCAGTGGTTCGGCGTGGCGATGGAAATGGCGTCGAGAGAAGAGTCTTCCAGCATTTTCCGAACGTCGGAGTAGGTCTTCGGCGCAGGCAGCGCCATGCGATCCATATCCGCCAGACGCCCGGCCAGAATATTCTCGTCCACATCACAGACCGCGGCTATTTCCACGTTGGGCAGACGCGAGTATTCCTCCACATGCGTGAACCCTTGTCCCCGGATTCCGCAGATGCCGATCCGGACGCGGTCGTTCGCGCCGAAAACCCTTCCGGGCTCCGCGATGAAACTAATTCCCGCGAGCGCCGCCGGACTTGAGCCCTTCGCAAGGACTTTTCCCGCAGTACGTCGAACGTCGCTCGGTTCTTCTCCTGGCACAAATCACCCCCGTCGAAAAGTATCCTCCAAACACCAACTCTGCCTTGAGGCAAACCCGGCCTCCACCTTCGAGACAATACGGTTCACTTAATAGGTTCCAGGAAATTAATTCTCAATTTGTTCCTGGGCGACCCCCTCACCCGGCCCGCCCCGGCTGATGAAAACGCCGGCGGCGGTCCACCCTCTCCCCCAAGGGGGCGAGGGATAGTAAGTCATCAGTTCTCAGTTTTCAGTGACATCTCCTCCAGCGCGCCGAGGTCAGTATATTCAAATCAACGTGCCCTCCCCCTTGGGGGATAGCGTACTAAAGTTAAATTACTTCTCCCCTCGCCCCCTTGGGGGAGAGGGGCCGGGGGTGAGGGGGTCCTAGGGTCGAACAGGGAAGCGCCTCCTTGAAAACACAAAAGTGAACAGCATTGACCATAGAGGCCGAGATTCGGGCTTGTCAAGTGGATATGACGCGCTACTGCGCCGCCTCCACTTTTGCAAAATCTCTCTCGCTGACCTTGGTGGGCGCCGCCATCGCGATGAAGTGGTCGAGGTCGAAGTCCTTGTACAGATCCAGGCAAAACAGTTCGGGCGCGGAACGCTGCGGCACCGGCGCGTCCAGCAGGAATCCCAGGCTGTGCATGCCCCCGGTGACGGCGACCTCCGAAAACAACGTGGGCTCCAGCGCCGCAGCCGCGAGTGCCACCACTTGGCTGCGAATCCCGGTTGCTTCCAGCCAGAGCGGCGCCGGGCCGGAGGTCTTTGCCAGCCACTTGGCGGCTCCGATCAGTTGCCCGACCTCGAGGCCCAGCGGGCGGTCGCCCATACTCGCCACGAGCATTTCATAATCCGTCGGGTCAGGACTCTGCGGTATCGTTTCTCCGTTGAAGACGACGTCCAGGGCGAGAACCTGCTCGTGCCGGCTGAGGAGAGCGGAGACGGCTTCGCCCGCCGCCTTGCGGCCCTTGTCGTTTAGCACGATGGTCGCCGCGGCGTCAGAGGGCGCAGTGATTTCCTTGAGCCACACCCCCGTGGCGCTCAGATTGTTGTCGAAATCGAATCGGTAAGAAAGCGTTTCAAGGCCGTGGTTCTTGGTGTTCCACATCCTCCAGGCATTCGTCACGCTCAGCGGCTTGTAGCGGATGACGGAGGTGAGAGTGGCCCGCTCGGACGCGGCCCAGTTCTCACGCGCTGCGGACTCGGCGGGGATGGGCGGGCGGGTAATCCCGGCGGCAAGTTTCTTCGCGAGGCCCAGGGTGGTGAGGTTATCCGCCGGCAGGCCCACGTTCAGTTCGCTCGCAGTCTTCAAGTCGGCTTCACTGGGAATCTCGTCGCTGGCCACGGGCATTTGAAAGTGCTCCGTGAAGAACCGGTAAGCCTGCCGGCGGTTATCGATCTGGTAGTTGTGCGTCCCGGGGTCGCGGTTCTCGTAGAAGGCTAGGTCCTGTTCCTTGCCAAAAATCTGGAAAAAGGGTTTGAGGTTGTCAAAGATGTAGGGTTTCACCAGCATGGCGCGGAAGCAGCAATCGTCTTCGCCGTTGTGAATCAGCAGCGTCGGGCGGGGAGCGCGCAGTGCGACCAGATCGGTGTAATCCTCGCCCTGCAGAAAATCGCTGGGGGTCTCCTCGATGTCGTCGGTATCAATGGGGTGCGTGAGGTTCGACTCGAACGATCCGAAGCCGGCTACTTCCACCATCACGGCAACGCGTGGGTCCAGAGCGCTTAGCACAATGGTCTGCCATCCCCCGCCGGAAAGGCCCGTGACCCCCAGGCGGCCAGGGTCAATTTGAGGAAGCTGCGCAAGATAATCGAGTCCCCGCCGCATGGCCAGGTAAAACAAACCCAGTGCGTTCGTGCCTACCAGGTCCAGATGGGCGCCGTAATCGTGCGCATTCAGTTTCTGGAAAAGCTCGCCCATCCCCACCCATTCGGGGTCCAGCACCACGATCCCCCGCCGCGCGAAGTTGATGCAGGCTTTCTGCACGTACTCCACCACCTTGCCTGCATGTTCATGCCCCTGGACATACAAGATGGCCGGAATCTTGCCGCCGGGGTTTTCCGGCTCATAGAGGATGGCGGTTGACCAGTAACCGGGAACGATTTCGAAGCGCAGTCTCCGCCACAGGTACCCTTTGCCTTTCTGGGCGGGGCCAACTTCTTCAAACCGAGGTCGAGAATCCACCCACTCGCGAGGCCAGCCGTGGAAGGCAATATCACTGAGGATGTGTTCCCGCAACTTTGTCGCCTGGGCGGTCCATTGCTCGGGACTGCCGGCAGTGGGGCGTTTGGGAATCCGCTCCATCATGTAGCGCTGCACCTGGTACGCCGTGACCGGCACGGGCTGGATTTGTGCCCCCAGCGCCCGCGCAACTGATTGCGGTGTGGTCTGTGCTTGCGCAATTGCCGCGCCTGTCAAAGTGGCGAGAACGAACCATCGCATGGATCGCATACTTTGCCCCTCCTCGAGTTTGAATCACCTGTTCCTTTTCCTGCAATCGACCCGGTAGACATGTTGCTGGCAGCATTTAATACCAAACCCGCTGCCTTTCGCCATCGAAAATCGTCTTTCTCTTTCTGCCTGTCGCGCCATCCAAGCAAGGGCAGGGTACGCTTCCTGCCCATCAAGCAGCCTATTTTGTGGCCTTCGTTGCCTTGAGGATGCTGACGGCTCCGGCCGGCAACTCCACGGTCACCAGAGTTACCCCTCGCTCATGCGCCACCCGAACCGATTTGCTCGTGAGTGTATCGGCAACTTTATGGTCGCCGCGGAAGGCCACCGTCACCGTTGCAGCCGCCCCCCAATTGGTTAGAACTGCCACCAGCCCGGAAGGATAGACAAGCCCACGGAAGCCGACTCTATCGGAACCCTGTTTCATCTGCACCAGCGCGTGGGCTTGGGCTTTTTGTGCGGGATTAACAATCCACTGCTGAATGACAGGGTTGTTCCGTTTGACGTAGGCCAAGGCGAGCGCCGACTCGAAGTAGAGAACCTGCCCTTTGCCAAAGTGGTTGCGGGTCGCAAAGGGCTTCCCGTCGCGGTCGCGTAGAACGACTTCGGCGCCCTTCAACTCCAGGGGAAGTTTCCACAGTTCTCCCGCCGCCTCGTTCTGCGGGGTTACAGAATAGGGCTCGTCGGCTTTCACCGGGTAGATATCAGACGCCTCGACGCCAAAAACCTCGCTCAATCCTCCCGGGATGGTCGGGCGGATCTCGCCAGCCTCGTTCTTCCACGCCGTCAGGCCATCCGCCCAAAGCGTGCCACCTTTGCTCACGAAATCGCGCAGGGCGGCCACGGCCTGATCGTCCATCGCGTAGGAGTAGGGAATGTACAGCACCTCGAAGCCCTGCGCCGTACCCTGCTTCAATTGCTCGAGGTCGATGAACTGGATCGGTATGTGGGCGCGGTGAAGGGCCAGGTAGCACCCCATGAGAGAGTCCTCGACTTCATCGCCGCGCCGCTGAGTGCGATCGTCCAAGCTATGGATGATTGCTGACTCGCGGTTATAGAGAACGGCAACCTTGGCGGTCTGCGGTTTTGCCTCGGCGAGGTAGGTATTGCGGTCGAGCCCTTCGGCCACCGCTTTGACGGCGCCCAGTCGTTCCGAAGGCTTTCCCTCCAAACTCACCAGTCCCCATTCGCCGGCCTCCGTACCACCGACGCGAGGATGCCACAACCAGAAGATGACTCCTCGACTCCCTGCTCCAAAAGCATCCCAGAGCCAGCGGGTCATGTCGGCCGGGGTCGGGTTCAGCGGAAAACCGCCGGTGTAAATCGTCGTGCCGCTTTGCAGTTCCGTGACCCACCAGGGTTGGTCGCCGGCGGGCGTTCCGATCAGGTCGAGCCGGTAGGCGAAGCGCTCCCCATACTCGCTTCTCGGTGCGCTGCGGGGGAAGATCCAGGCGGGATGAATGGAGGCGCCGAGAATGTCAACGATCCGTTTCTCCTTCCACACGTCTTGGCCTCCCGCGCCACCCGTCGGCGCCGTGACGTTGATATGGGTCGGGTGGTCAGGATCGAGCGCACGGATCATTCCCTTGATCCAAAGCAGCTCATTAACAAGATTATCAATGTTGAATTCCCGCCAATCAACCACCTCGTGATAGTCATTCCAATAATCGCTGAGCTGCTCCGGCGTCAAGCGGATAGCGGAGAACGATTCCACCGGCCGGAACCAGTGTTTATTCAATTCATCCACTGTCCCGTATTTGGTCTGCAGCCAGTCGCCGAAGGCCTGGAAGGTCGCGGGCTCCAGGTCGTACTTCTCGGGCTCATTCATCAACAGCCATACGCCTTGCGCGGGATGGTGTTTATACCGGTCCACGACTTTCTCAATATAGACCGCCGCGTGCTTTCGCACCTCGGGATCATTCAGGTTGGTGCGGTTGTGATAGAAGGACGTCTTCCCGACCCATCCCGGGGGATCTTCGGCGCACAGCGTTGCCACAATCTTGACCCCGGCCTCGGCCGCGGCATTGTATACCCAGTCGTAGCCCGTAAAGTCCCAATGGTCGGGAGTGCGTTCCACATCGTCCCAGATGACAAAAATGCGCGCGAGTGTGAGTCCATTCTCGTGCATCAATCGAAAATGCCGCTGGACGCTCTCCTGGGTTTCGGTCCGGGTCAGGAAGAATTCGGAGCCGATGCGAAGCTGATCGGTTATCGCCACAGCGGGCGCGGGCGAACCAACAAGGGCGCGCTCGGCGTCCAAAACCATGCCGGTGGCAAGGATTGTGGCGGCAATGCACAAGACCATGCGTAGGTTCTTTCGAGCAGCGAAATGTTTCATGGTTGAAGCTCCCTCTAATAACGGACTAGCATTACCCTGACCTCGCTGGGGTTGGCCCATAGGAAGGTAAAACAGCGGCCCGGCGCCGTGGTCCTTTTGCGCACCTCCCTGGGCGTGGGCATCGTTTAGTAGGCTGCTGAAAAAGTCTCGCGCTGATGTCATCCTGAGCCCTTCGCTGTCATCCTGCGCGCAGCGAAGGATCTGGCTCTGGGTTTTTGCGTGAAAGGGCCGAACCAAGGCGAGATGCTTCGCTGCGCTCAGCATGACAGATGCCCTTTTTGGCAGCCTGTTAGTAACGCGGCACGCCGTCACAGGATGAAAAAGGCTTGGCGGACCTTCTGGATTCTCAGGCAGAAAGGGTGTAGAAACAAGCCCTTGCATTTTTTCGCGGAGGTCATGAATCCCATGCGGAAATCCTTGTCCTTGCCGGCGATGGCTCTTCTCCTTGGGTTGCTCTGGGTGACTCCCGCGCCAGCCGCAGGTCTGCGGGCGGGCGCGGCCAAGGCCACGATTACTCCCGACGTGCGTGCCGCGAAAGTCTACATGGCGGGCTTCGATAACAATCGCGTCTCGACCGGCGTCCACGATGATCTCTTTGTGCGTTGCCTCGCCCTGGGTGCGGGGGAGCAGACCATCGTGATGTGTTCCGCCGACCTGATCGGTCTCTTTTACGACGACGTCCTGAAGATTCGCGGGAAGGTGAAAGCCCAGGCGCCGGAAGTCACGCACCTGATCGTGGCTTCGACGCATGACCACGAGGGCCCGGATACCATGGGGCTGTGGGGGCCCACGCCGTTTCAGTCGGGGATCGATGGGAAGTACATGGACTGGCTCCAGGAGCGCATCGCCGGTACGGCAGTGGAGGCAGTTCGATCGATGCAGGAGGCGCGCCTCACGCTGGCGCGCGATGATCATCCCCTGCTGGCGCAATTGCAGTCCGACAGCCGCCCCCCCTATGTGAAGGACCCCTATCTATTCGTCATGCAGCTGACCTCCGCGGGGCACGGCCAGCCTATTGCCAATTTGATTAACTGGAGCGACCACCCCGAAACCCTCGGGGGAAAGAACACGGAGATCACGGCCGACTACCCGCACTGGCTCTGCCAATACGTGGAGGGGCATCTAGGCGGACTAGCCGTTTTCTTTGATGGCTCAATTGGGGGACTGCTTTCTACACTCGGCGACGACGTGGCGCTGGCGGACCCTGCCAACGGCCGCCTCGCCCTGGACGCAACTTGGCGCAAGGCGGAGCTTTTCGGCATCACCCTTGGCCAGCTTGTCGAACGCGCCGTGAAAAGTGGGGAACAGGTTGACGTGGACACGCTCGCCTTTCGCGGGGCCACGGTTTTCGCGCCCCTGCATAACGACCACTTCCGCGTGGCCGGAGCGGCCGGCGTCTTGGGCGGCCGCAAGCAGCTTTTTACGAACGGACAGCCTGATGCGGGGGTCGCGAAGAAGGAATTCCAGGGTTTCGGTGAGCTGAACTACTCCACCGGCCAGGATATGCAGACGGAAGTCAGTTATATCCGGTTGCTCGGCGGCGGGCGCGTCGTGGCGGAGATCGTAACCGTGCCGGGCGAAATCTATCCCGAGCTTGTCAACGGCGGTATCACGCGCTACGCCGGCGCAGATTTTCCCGATGCGCCTTTCGAGCCGGCGATTCGCGAGCACTTGAACAGCAAGTATCAGTTCATTTTCGGGCTCGCTAATGACGAACTCGGATACCTCATTCCCAAAGCCGAGTGGGATGACGAGCCACCCTGGCTACAGAACCGGAAGGAGCGCTGGTACGGCGAAATCAATTCCGTCGGGCCGGAAATCGCGGGCGCAGTGACCAGGGCTATCGTGGGGCTGATTGAAGGCAGCGACTAACATGAACGCAGCAACCAATGTTGCAAATCAGGTTCACGGCGCCGCAAAATAGATTTGCAACCCTGGCTCCCGGGGGGAGAGGGAGCCCGGCTCCTGCCCGGTTATGGCATTATGGAAGGGGGCAGGGGATTGGTTATCAGAGGCCGAAGTGAGAGGCTGATGGGCCGGAAGAGTGGAAGGTGGATGAACATGCGAAAACTATCACGACGCGATATGTTAAGCGGGGCAGCGGGCGTAGTGGCGGCAGGCTTGCCGCTGCTCAACGCGGCGGAGAACTCTCCAGCCGGGGTTGCTCCCTCGGCGCACAAGCTGAAAGTGGTGGTGGCGGGGGCGCATCCGGACGACCCGGAGACGGGCTGCGGCGGGACCATCGCGCGCTACAGCGATTTGGGGCACAACGTCGCCGTGCTTTACCTCACGCGGGGCGAGCGCGGCATCAAGGGGAAAACCTACGATGAGGCGGGAACGATTCGGACCGCCGAGGCGGAGAAGGCGTGCGAAATTCTGAAAGCGCGTCCCGTCTTTGCCGGGCAGGTCAACGGCAAGGTGGAAGTGACGTACGCGCGGTACGAGGAATATCGCAAAATCCTGGAGGCCGAGAACCCGGACTTGGTCTTCACGCATTGGCCGCTGGATACGCACGAGGACCATCGCGCCAATGCGCTGCTCGTCTACGACGCGTGGCTCAAGATGGGCAAGAAGTTTCCGCTTTATTTCTTCGAAGTCATGACCGGCGAGCAGAGTTCGCATTTCTGGCCTACGCACTACGTTGATATCTCCGCCACCGTAGACCGCAAGCGGGCGGCTTGTTATGCTCACGCCAGTCAGAATCCTGACGACTTCTACCGCATCCACGACGAGATGAATCGTTTCCGCGGTCACGAATGCGGCCGGCAGCAGGCGGAAGCGTTTATCCGCCACGTGCAGTCGCCTGATGAAGCACTACCGTTGAGCGCGTAGCGGCGGCGAGGCGTTTCAACGGGGCTTGCCGATGTCGGGAATCGCGCTATAGTGTGTTCTGTCGTCCATTCTTTCTGCGGGACTGCCGGATTTTGTCCCATTTGGCGCGATTCGTGCCCTGTCACCCTCGGCCTGATTATGAAGCCTGCCTCGGAAGTGACTTTCACGCCTGTCGAGATTCTGACCCGTAGTGCAAAGGCGCTGCTCGTCCGGGAATACGCTCCCGCTGACCTGCTTTCGCTGGTTGCGATGTACAAGGCCTTTGAGCCCAAGCGCGTGGCACAGGGGCTTCCACCGCCCGATGTCCCCCGCATAACGCAGTGGCTCGACCAGTTGCAGCAGAAATCGCGCGCCCTGCTGGTTTGGGATGGGGCGCGCGTGGTTGCACATGCGATTCTTTGTCCCATTTCGGATGCGGCTGTGGAGTTCACGATCTTTGTTCATCAGGACTTTCGTCGCATAGGGCTGGGCACAGCGTTGACAGGCTTGGCGGTGGCCTTCTCAGGACAGTGCGGCTTTGCGGAGGTTTTCCTAACCACTGAGATTAGCAACTTGGCGGCACTGCGGGTTTACCGGCGGGTGGGTTTTCAGGTGTCGAGCAGCTTTGGTGAGGAGTGCGAAATGAAGCTGGTGATTGGCGGAAGTCCACCCCGGCAGGCTCCGGTCACCTGAGGTTCCCTGTGGCGACCGATCTTCCTGCTGTTTGCCGCCAGGTCGGCGCACTTTACGCTACCGCACTTGACACGGTTTCGTTCCCTCTCGTAGCATGGCGTGTTGGTTGTCTCGTCCGATTGCGGTGAACGAGGAGCTATCGATCAGCGACTGAATCCGGTGGCGGGCGTTTCGGGTACCGGGAATTCAAACGGGGGCCAGCAGCGAGGTGAGATTGTGAGAATCGCGGTGCGCTTCAAAGCGGATGCAGCCATTGTGAGTCTGAGTGGCAAATTCCTGGCGGGCAGTGACGGTCCTTATCTCCGGCAGAAGGTGAAGGATTTGATGGATGCCGGGACCAAGAAGTTGATCGTGGATTTTGAGGATGTGCCTTACATCGACTCGACGGGGCTGGGATTTCTAGCGGGCGCCCGAGTGACGGTCCAGAACTCCGGGGCGCGCATGGTGCTCGCGAATCTGAATGCGCACGTCCGCAGAATCCTGAACGACGTGAACCTGACCCAGTTCTTCGCGATTGCCGCGGGTGAAGCTGCGGCGTTGACCCTGCTGAACCAGCCCGCGGGGGTTGCGGATGAGCCCCCGGGGTTTGCCAAGGGAGAGCCGAGGGCGAAAAAGCGCACTGCCAGCGGGCCGGAGGTGTGAACGGGTAATAGGTGAGTTTGGTTTTTTGTAGCGGCGGTCTATGACCGCCGGCTTCTGATTCAATAGATTCCGGCGCTCATAGAGCGCCGCTACAGCAAACTGACCCATTACCTGTGAGCGGGGGTATTTGACAGGTCATTGGGGTTAAGGTATTTTTGAATTCACGCAGGCAGCAGCGTGTGCCACGGGGGTCCGCCGGAGAAGCGGGGGCCTTCCCGAGAGGGGTTGCGCCCGCCGAGCCCGTTTGGACGCGCTGACGACTGCAGGGACCCTGGGTACCCGCTTTTTTTTTGAAAACTCATGGACATTATGGAGCGACGCCGCTCGGATCGTATTCTCGCCCCGGTGCGCATACGGGTGATTGGGAACAACGCCGCGGGAGTCTCCTTCGCGGAAGAGACCGTCACGGTCAGCTTCAACCAGCACGGCGCGCGGATCAGTCTAATTCACTCTATGCTGCCCGATGACATCGTGCTTCTCAAGAACCTGGAAAACGGGATCGAGGAGGAGTTTCGTGTGGTGGGCGCCTTCCAGCAGGTTTTCGGGGACCGGCGGGAATGGGGTGTGGAGGCGCAGAATCCGGAGAGCGGGATCTGGGGTGTCGCGTTTGTCCCGAATGCGGATGGTGTGCAGCCGAAGGTAATGATTGAATGTGCCGCCTGCAAGACGGCAGCGCAAAGCACGCTTTCCAGCATCGAATATGACGTGCTGCTTGCCACCGGTCTCATTTCGCGCCACTGCAAGCGTTGCGACGAGACCACGCGCTGGAAGCCCAGCGACCAGCTGGTGACGCCGGAGATTCTCGATCGGTCGATGAAACCTCCTGTCCAGGTGTCTGTGGAACGCCGGCGGACCCGCCGCTTGAAGCTCACTATGCAACTCCGCGTGCGCAACACTTGGGGCGTCATGGACATTGCGCAGACACGCGACGTCTCCAAGGCCGGCCTCTGCTTTTTCAGCACCCAGCACTTCTCCACCGGGGACGAGATTTACATCACCCTGCCCTATTCCCAGAGCCAGACTCCTGTGGAAACTACGGGGCGGATCGTCTGGGCCGCCGGAGGCGCCTCCGGCCGGTTCTTTGGGGTTGAGTACGTGCGCTGACCGTAGGGCCGTCTCCAGCGTCGAAAGTTCCCTGATTCCGAATGATGCTCAACCCGGCACGCAAATGCCGGGACTGACCGCAGAATCTTCCGCTCCACCTTGCGGGGAGTGAGATAATCTGCTCTTCCGAAAGCCCTCGCCCAACGCGCATTTTTCGAGGACAAAAGCCATGACACATCACAAGGTGTTCTTTCTGTTCATCGCCTGTGGTCTCCTGCTGGGGCCCGCGCGAGCTGCGGATCAACCTGGGCCAAGCGTTTGGTTCGTTGATTCGCTCATCAAAATCTTCCCCACGGATGCCGCGGGAAGTCATCGCCTCGCCCGGCCGGAATTGCTCGGGGCGCACGGCCAGCACGTGAGCGTGCAACTCGCGCTGCGCTCGGCGGCGCCGCTCGCGGGCGTGACGGCCGAGGTCGAGCCGCTGAAAAACGTCCAGGGGGAAACCCTGGCGGGCGCGACGGTCCGCCCGGTGGGTTATGTGGTGGTCGGCTCGCACACGCGGAACACGCCGGAGGACGAAGTGGTGGGAGAAGCACCGGGGTGGTTTCCCGACCCGCTCGAGGATTTTCCGGTAAACGTTAAGGCCCAGCGGACCCAGTCGCTGTGGATTAGCGTGGCGGTTCCGGCTGATGCCCCGCCGGGCGAGTATCACGGCGCGGTCGTGGTGCGCGCGGGGGAGCGGCAACTGGCGCGCCAGGAGTTCCGCGTGAAAGTGCTGGCGGCGGCCGTGCCCGCCCCCCACGCGCTGAAAGTCACCAACTGGTTCACCTTCGATGACCACGCTTCCCAGCAATTTTACGGCGTCGCGGAGTTCACGCCCGACTGGTGGACGTTACTCGCAAACCTCGGGCGCGTCATGGCCGAGCATCGGCAGAACATGGTGATCACCCCCCTCCTGGAGCTGATTACGCCGCGCGTCGAGGGGGACCACCTCGTTTACGACTTCGCGAATTTCGACCGCTGGGTCGAGACCTTCCACGAGGCCGGCGCGATCGGGTACATCGAGGGCGGCCACCTGTTGGATCGCGCGGGCAGCTACGACGCGGGGCTCATGGTTCACACGCTCCAGCTTGAGAACGGCCAAGTGAGCAAGCGGACGCTGCCGCCCGACGACCCGCGGGTTGAGCCCTTCCTGGTCGGGTTCCTCACCGCCCTCAATGCCCACCTCGAGGCCAAAGGGTGGAAGTCAATCTACTACCAGCACATTCTTGACGAAGCCCACGGCACGGAGCCACCCTACTACGCCCGCTTCGCAGAACTGGTGCATCGCTATCTTCCCGGCGTTTCCACGATGGACGCCGTGGACGCCGAGCACATGCCCGACGAACTGCAGAAATACTGCGACGTCTGGGTCCCGCAGCTTGGCAAGTTCGACGATCAGATGGAAATGATCCGCCAGCGCATGGCCAGCGGCCGTGAGGTGTGGTTCTACACGTGCCTGTTTCCCAACCAACGCTACCTGAATCGGCTGATGGATTACCCGCTGCTCAAGGTGCGGCTGCTGCACTGGCTGAATTTCCGCTACGGCTTTACCGGCTTCCTGCACTGGGGCTGGAGCTATTGGACGCCCGAGCCGATTCTGGACACGCAGCCCGTGATCGACGCCAACACCGAATTGCTGCCCTCGGGCGACGCGTTCATCGTTTATCCGGACCGCGCCAGGAAATCAGTGTATTCGTCAATTCGCCTCGAGACCATGCTGCAGGGGATCGAGGATTACGAAATGTTGATGGCGCTCAAAGCCAAAACTCCGACGGAAGCCGAGCGCCTCGGAAAGGAAGCCCTGGGGGGATTCACCGATTACGTTCGCGACCCGGTGAAGTTCCGCGCGATTGAGAAGGAACTGCTCGAAGCGCTGGCGAAGTAGAGTACACCGCCAATGGGGCTGGCGCTGGGCTCTGGTGGGCAGCGCGTGCAGTTCGGGTCCGCGGCTCTAACGATGCCTGCTATTTCTTAGCCCCTGCCTCTTTGAGCACCTTGACGATATCCGTGCTTCCCATGTCGGTCGCCATCTTCAAGGCGGTGGTACCGTCGTTGAAAGCGGTGTTGGCATCGGCGCCTTTGGCGAGGAGAAGCTTTAGGATATCGGCGTTTCTTTGAACCACCGCCTCCATCACCGCAGTCCCACCCTCGCTGTCTCTGGCCTTTAGATCGGCCCCCTTGGCGAGCAACATTTTGATACTGTCGATCTTGCCCTGGGAGATCGCAACCATCAGCGGGGTCTTGCCTTGCACATCCTGGGAATTCAGGTCAGCGCCCTTGGCAGCCAGGAGATCGGCAATTTCGACGTAGCCGCCCCGTGCCGCGAGGTAGAGGGCCGTCTGGCTGACTTCGTTCCGGGCCTTGACGTCAGCACCCTTGGCCAGCAGGGCTTTGACAATGGCCAGGTTGCCTTTGGAAACGACTGCAATCATCAAGGGGGTATTGCCGGCCCCGTCCCTGGCATTCATGTTGGCGCCTTTTGCCAGCGCCGACTGCACTTTGACGGCATCGCCATCTTCGGCAGCCTTCAGCAGGTCCCCATTCAGGTCAGCCGTGTAAGCAGGTAGGGATAAGAGGAATACAACCGATAGAAGAAGCAACCACGACCGGTGATTCATGATTCCACCTCCGGAACCAGACACCGCCGGTGGGATGACTGCCACAACGAGAGTGCGCGGACACCTTCAGTCAAGCCGGCGTGTTTCTGCCACCTTAGGCAGTGTCCAGTTCGCATCGTTGAGAAACGTCACTACGATTTTAACACTCTTTCACTAGGGGAAGCGAGTGGCGCGAACCTGTTTTGTACGTCCGCGGCCCTTGGGCGCGGTTGCTGAGAAAAGCGGGTAGCGCGGAGTTGTTCTTGAACTCCGCGGCTTGTATACTCAGGATCCGTCGAAGAGCCGCAGAGTTACAAACCAACTCTGCGCTACCCGCTTTCCGCGTGGGACGTGGTAGCCACGGCAAATCCGTTTTGCGATTTGCCGTGGGTTCGTCGAGGTCGAATGTCCTTCAAGGTCGAAATCCTTCCAAAAGCCCACGACGAGAAGAACGCTCGTCGTGGCTACCAGCTCCTGGATCCCGATCCCCGCAAGGCCTTTCGCTAGGGAAAGAACCGTGAACGACGGCTTACACTTGGTGATCGAGTTGCGCAAGGTGGGAAGCTCCAAGCGCGAAGATTACAGTTCGAACGGCGCATGAGGTTGAGTGATCCAGAGGTTGCCACGATCAATTCGTCTTTGGAATTGACCTTTCGTCATCGAAGGAAGAGCCCGCGGTAGCGAGAGGTTGCCGCGGCGACACCGTGACTTGTATCTACCCACTTGACATTGGTACCATATATGTTACCATTATCTATGGTCGATGTGCGAGAGTATCTGGACCATGAGGGAAACAGTCCTTTCGCGGTTTGGTTCGACGACCTGAACGCGCAGGCTGCCGCGAAGGTGACCATGGCGGTCACGCGGTTAGGGCAAGGCAATTTTTCCAACGTCAAAGGCGTGGGCTCTGGCGTATGGGAGTACAAGATTGACTTCGGCCCCGGTTACAGAATTTACATTGGCAAGGACGGTGACTGTCTAGAAGCTATTTCAAAACCCTCCGTAAGACGATCATGAAGCAGGCGATATGAAAGAAGGCTTGGTAAATGGTAAGCGAGCGGTCATAGCGCACCACCAGTCGGCGGAAGTTACCGAGCCAAGCGAAGGTGCGCTCCACGATCCAGCGTCGCTTATAGCGGCGCAACACCCGGCCGTCCTGCGTCGGGGGTTTGCGTCGATTCTTCCGATGCGGGGCGATCAACTCGATGCCGCGCTCCGCCAGTTGCTCGCGCAAGGGATCGCTATCGTAGCCCCGGTCGGCAATCAGGCGACACGGCTTCTGGCGGGGACGGCCCGCACCATGCCGGCGCCCTACGCGGATCGTCGCGAGCGTCGCCTCGACGAGCTTGACCTCCGACGGGGAGGCAGAGTGAAGGTGGTTTCCCAAAGGAAGACCCGTGCCGTCAACCACCACCATCCACTTCGTCCCCTTGCCCCGCTTGGTTTTGCCGACTCCCGAGCCCCTTTTTTCGCCGGAGCGAAACTGCCGTCCAGGAACGACTCGCTCCACTTTAACTGTTGGCGTTCATTCAACTCGCCCAGAAAGGCGCGCCAGATCCCCAGCCAAATCCCTTGCTCTTCCCAATCCCGTAACCTTCGCCAGCAGGTCGAAGGCGCGGGAAACTCCTCGGGCATGTCTTGCCAGCGAGCTCCGCTGCGCAGAATCCACAAAATGCCTTCCAGCACTTTGCGGTCAGGGGCCGGAGGCCGACCGCCACGGGGTCGCGGCGGTCGCTTGGGGAGCAGGGGCCGGATCTTTTCCCACTGGGCGTCGGTCAGCAACCGACCGTATCGCGCCATCGGCCCTCCTCCTGGCGCTGTGCACTTCCGCGATCCTCCTCCACAGGAAAATAACTATCGCAAATTCAGCCCGTTGTACAGGGTTTTGAAATGGCTTCTAGTGATTCTTCTCGGGGACGGAACTAAGAAGCGGCAAAACACGGACATCAGCGAGGCTATTGCCAGGTGGCAAGACTACAAGAAGAGAAAGAAAGAAGGAGATCGGTAATGGCTTTGACCCGCGATTTTAAGGAAACCATCAAGGCGCGTGTCCAACGCGATCCCGCCTTTCGCAGGGAACTTCTCCGCGAGGGCGTGGAAACGATGCTTAATGGAGACGTAGAGACGGGCAAGACCGTGCTACGCAACTACATCAATGCCACGGTCGGATTTATCGAGTTGGCCGAGGTCACGCATCGCTCGCCCAAAAGCCTGATGCGTATGCTAGGACCGCAGGGTAATCCCCAAGCGCGAAATCTTTTTGAAATCGTTTCCTATTTGCTCGATCAGGAAGGTATTCAGTTTGAGCTGCGCGCAGCCGGAGTATCGTAAGCGCTCCCGGAACAGCAGGCGTAGCGCGGACCTGTCTTGGAGGTCCGCGGCCCTTGGGCGCGGTCGATGAGAAAAGCCGCAGACCTTGAAATACAGGTCTGCGCTACACGTTTTTCAAATTCAGGATTTTTCCCCATCAGTCCTTTGCTTCCATTCGATATAAGTAAGGAGGTGAGTAATATTATGTTGCATTCCATTTGTAGTTAACCAGTGCAAATAATCATCCCTAGATTGTCCGGTTTCCTTCTCCAGCCTCGGCATTTGTTTTTTTAAATCTTCAAACCACTGATCGCTTATAGCCTCGATATGAAAACGTTTGGTATCACGCAAGGCAAGCCATGATTTGCGCGGCTGACGCTGGACAGGCCCGAAACGGTTATCATAGGTTTTCATTGACTCTCGTGCGAAAAGATCCGCTGCTTGCAATCGTGGCTGCTCTCTGGAACACGCGAATGCCACTTCGGGAAAGACAATCTGCGTCCAATCCGCCATCTCTTTAAACATCCCGTAAAGCAATCCGGCATTGTAATCGCTCTTAGATCTCTTATCGAAAGTGAATTTGACAGTCTCACTGTTGTTCAAGGCACATTTTCTCATCGCCGCAAGGACTTCTTGAAATCCCTTGTAATAGGTAATATCTGGTGCCTCTGGGAATATGCGGCGCTGCGCGGCAAGATCAATGACGAATCCCCACCCGCCCACCCCGCTTTCTGCGAGTATGATTGTGAGATCACGATAGAGGGATTTGTTTTCGGCGTGAGGAGTCTTAGCGTAGTCTCCCTGATCGCTGTCACAATCGTTCGCATGAAAAGGTAACCCCTTTGTGCGATTGACCCACTTAGCTTCCAGCCGCTCCCACAGTTGATCGGTTCCAATAATTCCAGCGACGGCAAATACGCGCTGCGCTGTCTCATCCGCACTTTCATCCCCAAAAACAGTCAGCATAACTCCTCCCGATTTTCACTTGGGCGCCCGACGTATCTGGCTCCCGTCTTCATGCTCTTGCAGTAGTGTGAGCGAGCCAAGTGATTTAATGCCCTAAAGAAAACCCGCCTGCGCAAGCCCGGGGTATTCCTCATTGATTCACCTGCTGCAATAGGCGCTCGTAATTCTGCTTATAGAACGCGTTCTTGGGGTCAAGCATGTAGGCCGCACGGCATTCTTCGAGAGCTCCCCGCCGGTCGCCTTTCATTTTCAGTGCCATGCCGAGAGAGGTGTGCGCCAAGGCATCATTGGGGTTTAAGCGTAGCGCTGCGCGTTCCTCCACGATCACCCCGTCCCAGTCGCCCTTGTTTACAAGCGCCCCTCCAAGGAGGACGTGCGCGTTGACGTCATTGGGGTTCAAGCGCAGGGCTTCATGACATTCCGCGATCACACCATCCCAGTCACCCTTGCTTGCGAGGGCAAGGCCGAGGTTGTTGTGGGCCTCTGCAAGATTCGGGTTCAAGCGCAGCGCCTCACGGTATTCCGCGATCTCACCATCCAGGTCGCCCTTTTTCCCGAGCGCGAAGCCGAGGAAGGAATGCGCCAAGGCATTATTGGGGCCTAACCGTAACGCTGCACGTTCTTCCGCGATCGCTCCGTTCCAGTCGCCCTTGTGTTCGAGCGCGAGGCCGAGGTTGACGTGTGCGTCCTCGTTCTTCGGATTCAAGCGCAGGGCTTCGTGAAATTCCGTGATCGCACGGTCCCTGGCGCCCTTGTTTCCGAGCGCCACGCCGAGGTTCGCGTGCGCCCCGTCATCATTCGGGTTCAAGCGCAGCGCCTCGCGGTATTCGGCAATCGCACCATCCCAGTCGTCCTTCTTTCCGAGCATATTTCCGAGGAAATAGTGCGTCGTTGCAAGATTCGCGTTCAGGCGCAGCGCCTCACGGTATTCCGCGATCGCACCGTCCCAGTCGCCCTTGTTTCCGAGCGCGAAGCCGAGTTCGACGTGCGCGACATCATTGTCCGGGTTCAGGGGTACGGCCTCGCGTGCCGCGGACACGGCATCGTCCCACCTCTCCTGCCGACCCAGGACCTGGGCCAGGCTCAAGTAAACGCCAGCGTTTTGAGAGTCAAGTAGCAAGGCCGCACGAAATTCCCGTTCGGCCTCCGCATAGTGCCTTTTCTGATAGAGTTCCGCTCCTCGCGCGACGTGTTGCCGGACCTCTGGTTGCCGCGCCTCGCGTGCCGGATCAACGTTCTCCGGCTTCGTCACCTTGGCGCTTTTGAGCGCGCTAATTAGTTCATCCTCGCCGCCAGCCAAGCGGACTTCCTGAAGGTAATCATCCGTGGGCTCAAAATCGATTCCGCGTTCCTCGACCAGCATGGTGACTCGGTGGCTCGGCACTTGCCCCACCAGCAGGGCGAAAATTTGCACCTGGTTCAGCGGCTTCCTGGCGCTCGCGGGCTCGGGCGGCTTGGCGGCGCGCAGCGCCTGAAGAAATGCCTCGCTTGCGCCTGCGGCCTTGAGGGTTTGGAGAAAGTCCTCTGTCAGCGCAAAATCAGTCCCGCGCTGCTCGATCAGCTTGGCGCCGGAATCATCTCCCAGCCCAGCGCGCACCATGTTGCTGACCTGCACCTCGGTAAAGGGGGTCTGCTGCGCCCGCATGGGCAGCGTCAGAATCAGTGCTATGATGAACATTAGGATGGTCACGAGCGGTCGACGCCGCATCGGCACCTCCGGAAAGCGGGAATCACTACGACGAGGTGTGAGCATTCTACCACGGGAAGTTCACGCCTTCTGATTCCTGCACTGGCGCGCCGATAGCCCGGCATAAAGCACGTTCTGTTGTACTATTGGGTTGACAGAGAGCGGCGGCAAAATTAGAGTGAGAACAGGACCCCAAGGAGAGCACAGCCTATGACCGGAATCCAGTTCGTGACCGATGAGAAGGGCCGCAAGGTGGCCGTTCAAATCGACCTGAAAAGATACGGCGCGGTGTTAGAGGATTTTTGGGACGGGCTGATTTCGGAATCGCGCCGCAACGAAAAGGGGATACCGCTGGAGAAGGTCAAAGCGGACCTCGTAAAACGCGGGCGGCTGCGTGAGTAGAGGCGGCTTTACGCCGCCACCTGGCGAGGTAAACTCGCCGCTACAAAATCAAATTGATCCACTCCGGCGCGGAAGGAACTCGAAGCATTGCCGGATAACGTGTTGGCCCGTGTCCTCCCCAAAGCTGTGAAATAATCGCGGAAGACCCTTCTCACCGCAGAGTCGCGGAGGCGCAGAGGTTTGAAAAGCGAAGGCCCTTTCTCTGCGCCTCTGCGGTGAAGGCGCCCATTTTTTCACACCTTCTACTACGAATTGTGGGCATTCTACCACCCCTGTTGTCCGGCGGGCCCGAAAAGCCGCGGACCTCACACCGCGGAGGTGCGCGCTACGCTGGCTTGACCACCCCCTGCCCCCCTCCTGAGCCAGGAGGGGAATAATTCGGACAATTAGGCACTTGCCTGGAAAATACTGCCTACCCGTAGGCAACGTATATAATAACGTCCTTGACAAGTCAGCGCGTACAGTGCTAGCCTGAAGCGGTAAGTGCTGTGGGCCGAACAGGGCTCGGCCTGAGGCGCGCCCCGATTAGTTGATCCCCCTGGAATCGCAACAGCCTGATGGCTCCCCAGGACGAAAATGCGCTGCTCACGCAAAGAATGGAAGATTCCCGCGGGCCAATTGTGGCGGCTCACTGATGTGCTTTTCAAGGTCCGAAACGGGGCGCTGACCCATAAAGATGTTAAAAATGAAGATCGACCCGACTATGTCTATGAAAACAAAGTGGTGAGTGACACAATGACCGATAACTGATCGGGCTTTTTGGCCGACAACTCACAAATTTCGCGATAATGGACGACAATCGATCGGGTTTTTTGGCCGAAAAATGCAAAGGTTGCGCGATAATTGGGGCGAAACCAGAATGTTGTTGAAAGGAAATGAGAGAGTCGTTGGACGCGATGGCGAGAAATGCTGAGGTCGTTCCTTCGTTTCACTCAGGACCGGTCGCGGCGCTCGATGTGCCCGGCAGGCGCACCGTCCCCTCACCCCCACCCGCAAAACGTGGGGCCCCCTGCCCGCTCCGGCTGGTGAAAGCGCCGGCAGCGGCCCACCCTCTCCCGCAAGGGGAGAGGGCTAGAAAACCGTGCCCGCGACCCATTTGCAGCCCTCTCCGAGGGGAGAGGTTGCCAAAGGCGACCGGGTGAGCGGCCTGGCCGTCGCCATGACTTCGGCAAAGCTGACTCAAATGGTCAAATTGCGGATATCAAGCTCGCTAGAGTTTCTTCTGGATGTCGGCGAGGATTTGCTTGCCGTGGAAGCGGCCGTTCTCGATGAAAATCTCGTTCGTATCCATCCCGGCGATAATGACTCCGGCCAGATAGATGCCGGGTACGTTGCTCTCCAAGGTTTCCGGGTCACACAAGGGGCGCTGCGTTTGCGGATTGATTCCCACACCGACTTGGCGGAGGAAATCGAAATCCGGGTGGTAGCCGGAAAGGGCAAAGACGAAGTCGTTTTCCACGCGCAGTATTTCCCCGCTGCTCTTCCGGACACAAATCCAGCCGGGCGCGATTTCCTTGACCTCGGCTTCCAGAATGGCGCGGATGGATCCTTCCTTGATGCGGTTCTCCAGGTCCGGCCGGATCCAGTACTTGATGTGCCGGCTGAGTTCAGCTTCGCGGTGGACGAGGGTGACCTCCGCGCCATGCCGGAAGAGGTCCAGAGCCGCGGTGGCGGCCGAATTTGCGCCCCCGATTACGGCCACTTTCCGCCGGTAATACGGGTGCGGGTCCGTATAGTAGTGCGAGACCTTGGGAAGGTCCTCGCCGGGGATGTCCAGCAGGTTCGGCAGATCGTAATAGCCCGTCGCGAGAATGATCTTTCGGGTTTCGTACAGGCCCCTGTGGCCCTCGGTGGTCTGGGTTTCCACGCGGAAATTCCCGTCCACTCCCTGGATGCCCACCACCCTTTCAAAGAAATGAATCGGCAGCCGGTAGAAGTCCGCAACCCGACGATAGTATTCCAGGGCTTCCGCTCGGTGGGGCTTGGTGTTCAGGCTCGCCAGAGGCAGGTCGCCGATCTCCAGGCGCTCGCGAGAGGTGAAGAACGTCATGGTGGTGGGATAGTGGTAGAGGGAATTCACCAGGACGCCCTTCTCAACCACCAGCGCCTTCAGGCGGCCCGAGACCGCTTCAATGGCACAAGCCAGGCCCGTGGGGCCGGCGCCCACGATCAGGATATCCAGAGGTTCTTGCATCCGAATTCACTCTCTATGAATAGGCAACAATGGAGCGCCCGCAGTGGCAGGCACGACCCCCGCGCCCTGACCGCACGGGCGTGGGAATTACGACTCCGCTTCCAGCTTTTCGAGGATTCGCCGCAGTGCCGTGATGATTTCCTGGCGCTCCACATTGCTCTTGCGGAACTTGAGAACCAGCTTGAATTCCTTGGCAGGGGGGACATAGCGGAAAACTGCCTGGTGCGGTTTCTTGTCGGGATTCCGTTCCGCGCGCGCCTGCTCCCGGTTGACCAGACCCAAGCGAAAGCGCCGCACCAGATCGCGCATGCGGGCTTCGCTCGACTGCCGGGCGACTTGCAGCAACTGGGACTTGGAAAGCACGCCCGCCTCGATGCATTGGGCCTTCACCCTATCCGGGATGGTGCGCAGGCTCAGGATTTCCGTGATGGAGGAACGGGACTTCGCAATCTTGCGGGCGATCTCCTCGTGCGTCAGGTTGAAGCGCTCCGCCAGCGCCTGCACGCCGTCGGCTTCCTCGAAGGGTGTCAGGTCTTTGCGTTGCAGGTTTTCGATCAGGGCAAGTTCCAGCGACTCACCGTCGTCGGCATCCTTCTCGATGCACGGCAACTCGCGCAGGCCGGCGGCGCGCGCGGCGTGGTAGCGGCGCTCGCCGGAGATAATCATGTACTGGTCGGATTCCGCCAAGTAGCGGACCAGCAAGGGCTCCAGTACACCTTTGTCGCGCACCGATTCCGTCAGACCGTGCAGGTCCCCCACGTCCTTGCGGGGCTGGTCGGCGTTGGGGTGGATCTGCTCAATGGGAATCATGCGGCCGATGGCCGCGCCACTGCGCGAGATGATCTCCTCGACGTAGTGCGAATTGTGCCGCATTTTCACGGTAATGGGTAAACCCGCGCGTCTAACTGACACGTTGGATAACCTCCCTGGCGAGCTGCGCATACTCGGCGGCCCCGCTGGAATCGGGAGCAAAACTGAAAATTGTCTCTTTGTAGGCCGGACTTTCCTCCAGGCGTACGTTCTTGCCAATCACGGTTTTGAAAACCTTGTCGCCGAACACTGCCCTGACTTGCTTGTAGATGTCGCGCGCCAGGTTCGTCCGCTTGTCGTAGAGCGTCACGATGACGCCCAGCAGTTGCAGTTCCGGGTTGGGTCGGGCGCGAATGCGCTCCAGCGTTTCCAGCAAGTCGTCCGTTCCCTCCAGCGAGTAATAGGAAGCCTGGATGGGGACCAGTAGGTAATGAGCGGCCACCAAGGCGTTCACCGTAATGATTCCCAGGGCCGGCGGGGTGTCGATAACAATCAGGTCAAAATCGTTCTTGGCGCTCCCCAGGGCGTCTTTCAGCCGGTAGGGCGCGTCGAACTGCGCCACCAGGTTCCCCTCCAGCTTGGCCAGTGCAATCTTGGCGGGAACCAGGCAGAGATTCGCCAGCTTCGTGGGATGCACCACCTGCGTCACGCTCAGGCGCTGGTCAGAGAGCACGTCATAGATCGAACCCGTGATTTCCTCGGGCGAGAAGAAGGTCAGGGTGCTATTGGCCTGCGGGTCGAGGTCGATGAGGAGGGTCCGATGGTTCTTCAGCGCAAAGGCGGCCGCCAGGTTCACGGCGGTGGTGGTCTTTCCGACTCCGCCCTTCTGATTCGCTATGGCGATTATGATCGCGGCCAATCTGAACTCCGGCAGGTTCGTTCAGGTATCTTCCCAGGTCGTGCCACGGCTGGAAATGGGTCTCCTTGCAGAAGCTACATCTTATAGCGCCCCATGTCCTCGTCGTTCAAGTTCTCCAGCCACTTTCGCAACTCTTCCGTGCTGACCTTGTCGCCGGCATTGCCGGAGACTTTGGAGGTCTTCAGCACCTCGTCCTCAACGTAGATGGGGCAATCCACGCGCAGGGCCAGGGCCAGCGCGTCGCTTGGTCGCGAATCAATCGACATCATCTGGCCGTCCTTTTCCAGCCAGATCAGGGCAAAGAAGGTGTCGTCGCGAAGTTCGCTCACCACCACTTTTTGCACGTGCGTCTCCAGGCCCAGGAGCAGGTTTTTGAGCAGGTCGTGCGTCATAGGCCGGGGCGTCGCGACCTTTTCAATCTCCAGGGCGATGGCGTTGGCCTCATAGATTCCCACCCAAATAGGCAGCACCGCCGTGCCATTCACGTCCTTCAGAATGACAATGGGCATGTTGGTGACAGGGTCCATCACCAGACCGCGGATTTTCATCTCGACTTCCATGCTGCCCTCCGCTCCGCTTGCGCCGCCGCACCATGCTCCCCCGTCACTCGTTTGCCGACCAGACTGTTCGGCCCGGCCGAAGTCACCTGCACCGGGATATAGCAACCTATATCGGCGGGTTCGCCCGGGAAGTTGAGCACCCGGTTGCTGGTGGTTCGCCCCACGGCCTGACCCAGGCGCGGTTGATATCCCTCCACCAGAACTTCCAGAACTTGGCCGATCAGCATCTGGTTCCGTTGTACCTGAATCTGCCGCTGCAACTCCTGCAGAACGGCCAAGCGGCGGCCCTTTTCCTCTTCCGAAACGGTGTCGCTGAACCCCAACGCGGCGGTGTCGGGCCGCGGCGAGAACTTGAACGAGAAAACCTGGTCGTATCCGACTTGCGCGAGCAGGGACAGCGTTTGCTCAAAATCCTTTTCGCTCTCCCCGCAGAAGCCGACGATGATGTCAGTCGAAAGGCTAATAGCACGCTGTGCCTTGCGAATGCAATTGATTTTTTCCAAATACTCATCGCGTGAATAACCACGCCGCATTCGGGAGAGGACTTCCGTGGATCCTGCCTGCACGGGCAGGTGGATCTGGTCACAGAGCGCGGGGTGCGAATCCACGGCCTGTACGATTTCGGGTGTGAAATAGCGTGGGTGCGAGGTGGTGAACCGCACCCGCCGCACGCCCGCAACCTCCGACACGCGCGCCAGCAATTCGGCAAAGCTCCAGCGCGCGGGCGACGGGTCCTGCCAGGCGTTCACAATCTGGCCCAATAGCTGGATCTCGGTGTAACCCTTGTTGACCAGCCGCCCGCACTCGGCCAGGATCTTGGCGCCGGAGCGGCTGCGCTGGGGTCCGCGCGTCATGGGTACCACGCAGAAGGCGCAGCGCTGGTCACATCCTTCGATAATCGTCAGGTAGGCGCGATACGGGTTGTCGCGGCGCGTCAGCTCAGTCTCGAAACAATCCTCGGTGTCGAGTCCCAAACCCGACACGTGCCGCTCGCCCGACTCGAGCTGAGCGAGCAGGGCAGGGAGCTTGGAGTAGCTCGCCGAGCCGCACACCAGGCTGACCTGCGGGGCGCGCTCGAAGCAGCGCTCGCCTTCCTGCTGGGCCACGCATCCCAACACGCCGATGATCTTTCCTTCCCCCGTCCGGCCCTTGCGGAAAACTCCCAGGCGCGAGAACACCTTCTGTGCGGCCTTCTCCCGAATGCTGCAGGTATTGTAGAGAATGATATCGGCGTCTTGGTGAGAATCAACCGGGCGGTAACCCCGCGCCATCAGCACGCCCGCCACTTTCTCGGAGTCATGGACGTTCATCTGGCAGCCGAAGGTTTCAATGTAAAATGTCCTGGCGTCACCCGCAGTTTCCGCACCCAGCGCCATGTCCTGCGCCGGCGACACACCAGCCCCTGCACCCTGCGGCGGCGGCATACTGCCGACTTGAATGAGATCATTCCCCATGAGCGGCACGGACCCTGCGAAACCAGTATAGCCCGAAACCTGCGCTTTGAGTAGCAAGGGTGGCGAAACGCAGTGATTGCGCAACGAACGAGGAAACGGTGTGGGGAAGGGTGCGTAGGTTCGGCTCTAGGCGGTGGTGGAAGACCGTGCGGCAAGATGCAGGAAGAACACCCCCCGGCGCAGCTAAGAATCTTGCATGCAGAATCGCTGCCCGTTGCGGCTCATTTCTTGGCCCCCAGTGACCCCCCGGAGGGCAGCAGCAGGATTTCTTCCACCGTGGCCCGTCGGGGCTGCCCCAGGGCGCTGAGTACGGCGGCGGCCACATCTTCCGGCTGCAGCAAATCCTGAGCGCGGACCGGTGAATCGAATTCCTTCTTCATGCGCGTATTCGTCATTCCCGGCAGGATGGCGATCACCCGGACCCCGAGGACGCGAAGTTCCTTGCGCAGGACGTCGGTCAAGCCGAGCGCTCCGAATTTCGAGGCGGAGTAGGCGGAACAGTTCGGAAAACTCACGCGACTGGAAATTGAAAGAATGTTGACGACATCCCCGTGGCTGCGCCGGAGCATCGGCAACGCCGCCTGCGTGGTGAGGAAGAGGGAAGTGAGGTTCGTCTCGAGGTTCCGCCGCCAATCGCCCAGCGTGGTCCGCGCGAAGGGCTTGAAGGTGAAAACGCCTGCATTATTGATCAGGACATCGAGCCGGCGGACTCTCTTTTGCACCGTAGCGAACAGCCGTTTCACGTCACCGGGTTTGGTGACGTCTGTGGGCAATGTCAGCAGCGCGCCCGGCACCTGCGCGGCGGCTTGCTCAAGTGGCGCCCGATTCCGTGCGACCAGAATCAGTCGGGCGCCCTGTGCCCCCAACGTTTTCGCGATGGCCAGCCCTATCCCCCGGCTGGCGCCCGTTAAAAGCACAACCTTTCCGTCTAATTGGCCCATGCAATTCCCTGCAGGAAGAACGCCACAGCGGCGCCCCCCGGCTCTTTCCTTTCTCCCGCACTCGCAGTTTGTTTACGGGGTGGAGATGCGCTCGGAAAAGACCACCGGCCGCGAACCGAAACTAGCTTCTCTCTTTCGCCAGCCGGAGGAATTCCGAGCGGGTCATTTCACACTCCCTGAATTCGCCGAGCATATGAGATGTGACGGCAATGGAGTTCTGTTTCTCCACGCCGCGCATGATCATGCAGAGGTGGCGCGCCTCGATGATGACGCCCACGCCCTGCGGCTTGATCTTCTCCATGATGGTCTCCGCAATTTGCACCGTGAGACGCTCCTGGACCTGCAGGCGCCGCGCGAAGACATCGATGAGGCGTGGAATCTTACTGAGGCCGATGACCTTGCCGTTGGGGATGTAGGCCACGTGGCAGCGTCCGAAAAACGGGAGCAAGTGATGTTCACAGAGGCTAAAAACCTCAATGTCTTTCACGATGACCATCTCGTCATAGGCAACAGAATAGAGCGCGCCGTTCAGCACGTCGTCAACGTCCTGCTTGTAGCCGCTAGTCAAGAACCGCAGCGACTTCGCCACGCGGGCGGGTGTTTTCAGGATGCCTTCGCGCTCCGGATGTTCCCCCAACTCGCGCAGCACGTTCCGCATGGCCTCCGCGATGGGATCCGATGCCAGGGTCTGCTCAAGGTCTTCGGGTTTTGTTACTGCGTCCGGTCTCATAGACCTCCTTACCGCATCGCCTATTTGCGGCCCGCGGGTGGGCTCACGCATTCGAAATAATTCAGGCTGGTCTCTTCCAGGCCCACGCGGTCCAGTCGCGCGCGCCGCCCCGCGCCGCCCTGCTCGATGGAATTGCGCAGAAGGTCATAAATCTCGAGGCAGAGGTTCTCGGTGGTGGGAACTCGCGTGCGGAAGTTCTCCACATCCAGGTTCAAATTCCTGTGATCGAGTTTGTCGAGCACCTGCTCGTGGACGATCCCATCCAGGGCTGCCAGGTCGAAAACCATGCCCGTAGCAGGATCGATCGGCCCCGCCACAGTCACCTCCAGCAAGTAATTGTGCCCGTGGCCGTTTGGGTTGTTGCATTTTCCATAGACACGACGATTCTCTTCTGCGCTCAGCACATCATTGTGCAGCCGATGTCCAGCCGAGAACCGGTAGCGGCGCGTCAGGTAAACCATCACTCTCCGTAATAATCCGCGAACAGGTCAGGGGTTTCATACACTCGGATTCGATGCAACTCGCCGAGCGCGAGTTTCGGCGCCAGCAGGTTCCAGATCTCGACGGCGAGGTTTTCCGTGGTGGGGTTCTTGCTCGCGAAGACCGGAACCTCCTTGTTCAGAAACTTGTGGTCCCACGCCTGGATCACTTCATGTTCCAATAGCGCCTTCAATTCTTTCAAGTCAAGCACCATGCCCGTGGTGGGGTCGATGGGGCCGCCCACCGTCACCTCCACCGTGTAGTTGTGCCCGTGCCCAAGGGGATTATTGCATTTGCCGAAGATCCGCCGGTTTTCTTCCGGACTGAAATCCGGATTGTGATAGTAGTGGGAGGCAGAAAACTCCGCCCGACGCGTTACGTAGATCATCTTTGTCCTTTCGTCGCATAATGCCGCCCTTTCCACTCAACGCGCCCGGTGGCCAGGTGCGCGCGCGCGGAATTGAGCACCAGAAGGCCCACGAGCAGGGCGCCGATCATCTGATAAGCCCCCAGAGCGCGGTGAAATCCCAGCCGTGCCAGCGCCCGCCCGTAGGTCCACCGGCGCCCCAGCCCCACCAGAACGCAGCCCAGCGCCACGTATGCCGTGCGTACACCGCCTTGTCCCAGCGCGAGCCACAGGCAGGCCCCCACAATGCCCAACCCGGGGGCGACATCGAGAAGCCACAGAGACGCAACGCGCTCCAGCATGCGCCGCAGATTCCCGGCGTAAAGCAGATAGAGGTTCTTGCTCCAGCCGCGCCACATCTCGCCAAAGCTGCGGTACATGCGAGTTCTTACCCATCGGGCTCCGGGCAGAAACAGCAGCTTGCCTCCCCGCGCCTTGATTCTCCTTGCCAGCTCCACGTCTTCGAGGATTTCCGATTTCACCGCCTCGTGCCCGCCACTCCCCTCGTAGATTTCCCTGCGCACCAGCAGGTATTGCCCGTTCGCAGCCGCGGCAGACGACTTTGGATCAGAAACGTCCTCGAATCGAAAGAGGCGGGAGAGCTCGACATACACCGTGGGGATAACCGCTTTTTCCCACCACGTCGGCGTCTCCTGCCCAGGAGAAACCGAGAGCAGGTCGGCGTGCTCTTCCTCCGCGCGTCCCAGGAGCTCCGCCAAGCTTCCGGGAAGGTGCTCCGTGTCGGCATCCGTGAACAGAAGCCAGTCCCCCGTGGCGGCGCGCGCGCCCTGCGCGACGGCGTGAGTCTTTCCCATCCACCCTTCTGGCAACGACTGCACGTGCAGCGTGCGCAGGCGAGGGATTTCGCTGCTCAGCTCAGCCAGAATCACGGGCGTCCGGTCCTC
The DNA here is from genome assembly GCA_963722555.1 of uncultured Acidobacteriota bacterium. GTDB lineage: Bacteria > Acidobacteriota > Terriglobia > UBA7540 > UBA7540 > Bog-366. The sequence goes on along the minus strand of CAVRNQ010000006.1, from coordinate 1,383,818 downwards.
GGACTGGTCGTCCACGACCAGAATTTCCCGGATACCCTTCTGGCCCGCGAGCGACCTAAGCACTCGCGCGATGTTGGCCTCTTCATTGCGGGCGGGGATGACGACCGACACCCGTTCCTCGAAGTTGGCGCACATCGGCTCGACCTACCTCTGGCCCCTGAACTCCCACGGAGAGACAGAAATTTCCATTATAATAGACCTGCTGGGCATGAGCAAAACGAACACCCTCAAGCTTGCAGTCGTGGTTTTGATTCTCGGCGGGGCCGCGTATCTCGCCTGGCGCGAGCGCAGCCCGCATCCCCTGGCCATTGGCGACAGCGCGCCGGACTTCACCGTGGCGGCGGTTCCCTCAGGCACCCTGGAATTGAAGAAATACCATCAAGCGGTTATCGTCTTGAATTTCTGGGCGACGTGGTGCCAGCCTTGCGTTGAGGAAGCACCCAGCCTGGAGAAGTTCGCCGAGAGAGTGCGACCTCAAGGAGTGGTCGTCCTCGGCGTGAGCGTTGACGAAGACCGGGAAGCACTCGCGAGGTTCATCGATAGGTATCGCATTACCTACCCGATCGGAGTCGATCCGGAACGAGCCCTCGCCACGCGCTTCGGGACGTTCCAATTCCCGGAGACGTATATCCTGGACCGTCGCGGACGCGTCGCCGAAAAGGTGATAGGCGCCGTCAACTGGGATGATCCCCGAATCCTGAGCTTTGTTCAGGATCTCGCGCGCACCTCAGGGCGGTAGGGAGATTAGTCCCGCGCGCCTGCCGCTGCGGTCCTGTCCAGCTAAACTCCCGGGACCGCCCCGGTTTTCAGGGCATGCATCACCATTCGCCACAAGCTGATCACTTCGGTCGCCACTTCTTCCTCCGGCACGGCGACCCGCGCTTGCCGATTAAAGAGCTTCGCTTGATAGATAATCCCCGTCAGGGTTGCTGCTACTGCCGGGTCAGCTTCTCCGCATAGCTCTTGCGTATTCCGGGGTGCTGATTTCTTCGCCATATGCCCCTCTCGTTGCTGATTGTCCGTGGCCGCGATTCTAGCACACGTACGCTGCGCTTCGGCACTGCCCTTGTCGCCGCGTTCGGTGCTGGCATATTATCAAATCGAGGTGTGGCACAGTGACCGATCCTGTTTGCGGCATGGAGGTGACTCCTCAGGACGCTGCCGGCTCCTGCACATACCAGGGCCGGCAATACTATTTCTGTAATGAAGCTTGCTTGGAACGCTTTCAAGCGAACCCCCACGATTTTCTCGCACCGCCGCAACCTGCCCCGGCCCCTTCCGCCCCGGCCAGTGCTATCTACACCTGCCCGATGCATCCGGAAGTTCAGCAGCGCGGCCCCGGCGCCTGCCCCAAGTGCGGCATGGCGCTGGAACCGGCTGCTGTAAGCCTGCAGGAAGAAAGCAACCCGGAACTTGCCCTTATGTCGAAGCGATTTTGGGTCAGCCTCGTTCTGGCGGCGCCGTTATTGTTTGTGACGATGGCGGCTATGCTCCCAGCCCCGCGCCTGGGGCATATTTTGCCCGCGCCCCTCCTGCCCTGGATCGAGCTTGCCCTGGCTACTCCCGTGGTGCTTTGGGGAGGCTGGCCGTTCTTTGAGCGCGGCTGGGCTTCCGTCTCGAAGCGCAGTCTCAATATGTTCACGCTCGTGGCAATCGGCACAGGCACGGCGTATCTGTACAGTCTCTTTGCCACGCTCGTCCCAAAGTTTTTCCCGGATTCTTTCCGCCTGCCCTCGGGTGATGTCCCAGTGTATTTTGAAGCGGCCGCAGCCATTACCACCCTCGTGCTGCTGGGTCAGGTGCTCGAACTCCGTGCCCGAAGCCGCACCAGTAGTGCGTTGAAGTCCCTCCTCAAGCTTGCGCCCAAGACTGCGCTCCTGCTTCATGACAACGGTCAGGAAGAAGAGATGATGCTCGACCGCATCCAGCCGAGCGACCGCCTGCGAGTGCGGCCGGGTGAAAAAGTACCGGTGGATGGTGTGGTCCTGGAGGGCACAAGTGCAGTTGACGAATCCATGGTGACCGGCGAACCGATTCCCATCGAAAAGCGAGCCGGGGATCGCGTCACGGGGGGGACGGTGAATGGCACGGGTGGCTTTGTGATGCGAGCCGAGCGCGTCGGCAGCGAAACCCTGCTCGCGCAAATCGTGTCCATGGTCGGCCAGGCCCAGCGTAGCCGCGCACCCATCCAGCGCCTGGCTGACCAGGTTGCAGCCTATTTCGTCCCCACGGTGGTAGGCATCGCGACGCTCACCTTTGTCGTCTGGTCGTTATGGGGGCCGCCACCGCGGCTTGCGCACGGCCTGCTCAACGCTGTCGCCGTGCTCATTATTGCCTGCCCGTGCGCGCTGGGGCTGGCCACACCGATGTCCATCATGGTCGGTACGGGCCGGGGGGCACTGGCGGGCGTACTCATTCGGAATGCGGAGGCGCTCGAAGTCCTTGCGAAAGTTGATACGCTGGTCATCGACAAGACCGGCACGCTGACGGAAGGCAAGCCGCGCGTCATCGACATCCGCCCTCAGCCCGGATGGAGCGAATTTGAGCTGCTCCATCTGGCAGCGAGCCTGGAGCGGGGCAGCGAGCATCCTCTGGCCGGCGCCATCGTCGCTGCCGCCCAAGATAGATCGATTGCACTTTCCGAGGTCAAGAACTTTCGCTCTGTAACTGGTCAGGGCGTGAGCGGCGTCGTTGACAGCAGAAACATGGTTGCCGGCAATGCCGCACTCTTCGAGAGTTTGAATATCTCCCTGGGCAGCTTACTTCGCGAGGCCGACGGCCGGCGCGACGGCGGCGCGACCACCATGTTCTTGGCCGTCGACGGTCAACCGGCGGGGTGGTTCGCCGTCACGGATCCGATCAAGGCTTCGACTCCCGAGGCCATTCGGTTGCTCCATCAGGAAGGCCTCCGCATCGTCATGCTCACCGGAGACAGCCGAGGCACGGCTGAAGCTGTGGCTCGCAAGCTGGGGATTGACGCCATCCAAGCGGAGGTCCTGCCGACTAACAAGGGCGAAGTCGTGAAGCAACTTCAGTTGGAAGGCCACACGGTGGCCATGGCCGGTGACGGCATCAACGACGCACCGGCGCTGGCACAAGCGCAGGTGGGCATCGCCATGGGGAACGGCGCCGATGTCGCCATTGAAACCGCGGGCGTTGTACTCGTCAAGGGTGACCTCCGGGGCATCGTGCGCGCGCGCCGGCTAAGCCACTCGACACTGCGCAACATTCGCCAGAACCTTTTCTTCGCCTTCGTCTATAATGCGATTGCAGTGCCGGTGGCAGCCGGCGCGCTCTACCCCTGGCTGGGATGGCTCTTAAGTCCGATGCTGGCCGCCGCGGCAATGACGTTCAGTTCGGTATCCGTCATCAGCAACGCCCTGCGGCTCCGAAACGTGGAGATTTGAGGGTGGGCCGAAAAGCAAGCCCCTCACACGAGGCGGCGCCCCGGCCGGCCGCGGCAGAACCGGGGCCCAAGGGGCGGACCGTCCCCCGAGGCGATGATCGATGACTTTTCTAAAGACCCGCTATACCTTGCGGAAAGACCTGGCGCCCCATGACCTTCATGGTCTCACCGGACTTGCGACGGTCTATGGATTTCGCGGGCTCTGGTTTGAGGGTGATGACCTGGTTGTCGAATATGACGCCTCACGCCTGAACGAGGCGGAAGTGCTGGCCCAAGTCCGTGCGAGCGGTGTTCCCGTGGAGCCTCTCGAACCCATTCCGCCGGGTAGTTTTGACTACGCGGGAGAATTCCGTGATTTCGCCTGGCCGACCAAGGGCCTTTCCCCTGCCAATCAGAAAGCGAAGTGACCGGGAAGCCTGCCCGGCACTCTCCCGTCTTTACTCGGCCGTGCACTTCTGCGAAGGCACTCTCCCGGACCGGGTCAGCGCACCTTCGCTGCTGCTGCGAGATCCGACACCGCAAGGATCACCGTTGCTTTCCCGACGCCCTGATGAATTGTGGCATAGGCGTACTTCACATCCAGGTTGTGGTCGGCGAGTTTGCGCGTGAGCTTTCCCAAGGCGCCCGGACGGTCCGAGACCTGCGCAGCCAGCACGTCCTCCTCCGTGAATTCTAGTCCCATCGCCTCCAGCACCTTTCGCGCCGCGGCGCCGTTGTTTACAACCAGGTGGATAGGCGCCACACCCATTTGTTCCGGGACCATCAACCCCACAATGTTTACCGCTTTCTCTGCCAGCCGGGAGCACAGTTCTGCCAAAGCCCCGCGCTTGTTCTCTACCATGACTGAAATCTGCTTGGTAACCGTCACAGCCGACCTCCTGTTTTTGGGGCAGCCGCCCCGTACCCCTGAGTGAAATCTGCTACGACTCTACTCACAATTATCTCAGCATGCAATGCAGACCGCGCACCCCCCCGGGCAGTCTCGTCCGGATATCTCACGACGGAATTGGAAGGGCGGGGCTGAACAGGCTGCGGAAAAACGTTTCACTGCTGTCATTCTGAGTGAAGCGAAGAATCTCGCCCTGAGCATTTTCATGAACACACGAGATTCTTCGTCGCCTGCGGCTCCTCAGAATGACAGCGCCTACGAGTGTTTCCGCAGCCTGTTTTAAGCCCTGCCCCTCCGGCAGCCCCCCAAAAGCGTTCCAGTGTGGTGAGAAATCCGCGCTAGCTTTCACCCGGCGCACCTCTTGACGTCTGCTTTTTCGCGCGCTAACGTGGATTCCTCATCATGTCAGCCAACACTCACGCTCCCCTCGGAACTTTCCGGATCCTCGAGAGGTCCGCGTCCAGCGTTCCAGCACTCTCGGACCTGCCCCAGCAAGTCGCGGGTGCTCTGGGAGCTCTCGCCTTGCCCCCGGAGAGATTGCGCGACAAGCGTATAGCGGTCGCGGTGGGCAGCCGCGGAATTGCCGCTATCTCCGTTCTGGCCAAAGCCGTCTGCGACTGGCTCAAGGGGCAGGGTGCGTGCCCGTTCGTTTTCCCCGCCATGGGCAGCCACGGTGGCGCCACCGCGGAAGGGCAGCGGAAGATCTTGACCGGATACGGTGTCACGCCGGAATTCCTAGGCGCAGACATTATCGCTTCCATGGAGGCCGTTTCGCTCGGCACAACGCCCGAGGGTTTTCGGGTTTTCATGGATCGCCACGCGTGGGAGGCCGATGGCGTGGTGGTGCTCAACCGCGTGAAGCCCCACACGGACTTCTCCGGCAAGATCGAGAGCGGTCTGCTCAAGATGATCGCCGTCGGCATGGGGAAAGCCGAGGGCGCACGCGAGTGCCACCGCTGGAGCTGGAAGTTCGGATTCGAGCAGGTCATTCGCGCCATGTCGGCGAAAACCCTGGCCAGTGGCAAGCTCCTGGGCGGGGTGGCCGTGGTGGAAAACGAGTTTCATCAGGTCGCCGCGGTGCGCGCCGCGAATGCCGCACACATCAGCGGCATGGAAGAGGCGTGCCTCGTCATGGCCCGGCCGCTCGTCGCGCGTATCCCCTTTGCGAAGCTGGATTTGCTGATTGTCGATGAACTTGGCAAGAACATCAGCGGCACGGGAATGGACACGAAGGTTGTGGGGCGCGGCGTTGAACTTCCACCCGGTGAAGCACCTGAAATTCGTCTGATCTACGTGCGCGATATCACGAACGAAAGTGGCGGCAACGCCCTGGGTGTGGGATTGGCTGACGCGATGCATGAACGGCTTTACCGCAAGATCGACTTGCAGAAAGTGTATGCCAACGCGCGCACCTCGATGAACCCTCCCATGCCGCGCCTTCCCATGTTCTGGCCGTCGGACCGAGGAGCACTCGGCTGGCTTCTGGGTGCGCTCGGCAGTCCCGAACCCCATGAGCAACGGGTGGCGTGGATCCGCAACACGCTGAACCTTGACCGCATTGCCATCTCGGAACTGCTCACCCGCGAAGCCGCCGCGCTACCGGGCTGGCGCATCCTGCCGGAACCCTTCGACCCGGAATTTGATGGTGACGAGAATCTCGTCTCATCCCCCCTCTAGTTTGCTCGCCCAAAGAACTTGGAGAAAGGTTGTGCAGCAGGCGGCCCTCCTACCCTGTTGCTTGAGGGCGCGCAGCTTTCTCACCCAAGAGTATTAGGAAACTCACCCCGGAGATCGACCTCGGCCCATCCTGTTTTCGTAGCCAATAACGGTGAGGAGGTGTGCGCCGTCTCATGCCGATATTCCTCCCAGAATCGGCTTTTCGCCGTATTGCATCGGGCGCGCAACTTGACCACAATCGACGCCATTCTTATCTGGAGTGTGGACTTTGGACTCCTCTCAAAACGGCGAGCGACGTGACGGCCAGCGTTTCACCATCCCTTGCCCTGTAACGCTCGTACTGCGAGGGAAGGGAAGGAAGCTTAGTCAGGGACAGGGTCGCTTACTCGACATCGGGGTGCGCGGCGCGAGTATCTACGCGCCAACGCCGCTCGATATCGGGTCGAATATCACTTTGCTGATCGAGTTCCCGGATGGCACGGGGCGGGTGCGGGCGGTTGAATTCGAGGGGTTGGTAACCCGCGCCCAGACGAAACCCCTATACGAAGCCGCCGTAGTGTTCCGGCGCCGGGGCCGATTCGTCCGGTCGAACCTCGAGGAACTTCTGCTGCGTTTTTCGGCGGAAGAGGGATCAGAAGCGCTCGATCCCAAGACTCCCGAACGCCAACGGGAGATCGGGTAAGGCAGTCAGCTCCTCGACTGCGGCGAGACCCCGCGCGGCGGCCCCTTGGCACGCCCAGCGCCGCGGCTGGCAGTTCAACGGCAAGCCAAGCGGTTTACAAAGCAGGTTGTAAGTCAGAGGGCGGAGCTTTATGCCGGATGCCATGGCAGGCGAGAACTCGACCGCTGGACCCTCCTGGTATGCGCTCTACACGCGCGCGCAACACGAGAAGGTAGTTGCGCAGGCTCTTTCGAGCAAAGGGTTTGAGATCCTGCTGCCGCTGTACCGCGCGGTACACCGCTGGAAAGACCGCAGCAAGCAACTGGCGCTCCCCCTCTTTCCGGGTTACGTCTTCATTCTGGGAGGTCTGGACCGCCGGCTCGAAATCGTTTCGACACCCGGCCTGCACACCTATGTGACGGTGGGCGGGCGGCCGGCCCCCATCCCGGGTGCGGAGATCGAGGCCGTCAAGCGGACGGTCCTGGAGTGCGCGTGCGTTGAGCCTTACCCCTTTCTGAAATCCGGAGACTGGGTCCGAGTCACGCGTGGCCCCTTGGAGGGTATCGAGGGGGTTCTGGTTCGTAAGAAGAACCAATTCCGCCTTGTCCTCTCTGTCCAATTGCTCCAGCAGGCGGTGGCGGTGGAAGTCGATGTCTCGATGGTCGAGCGCGCCCCGCGTGCCGGAGTCGCTGATCCCCGCCTGATCTGGTGGGAGAAGGGATACGCCTTCGCCTCCGCCTGAGAAACCCTGGGGGCTATCCCGGAACGGTGACGACCTCTCGTGATATACCGAGAACCGAACATGCCTTATAACCAGGAATTGTCTTTAGCCCGCTCCCGATCCTTGGACCGCCCGGGCCTGCCCCTGCCCGCGCCGGCAATTGATACCGAAGCCCAAGCTGCGGAGATGTATTCCTACCTGCAAACCTACTGGCGAATCCTGCTGCGGCGCATGTCGACCATTCTTACTGTCGCCTGCACGTTGACCGCACTGGTCGCCATTGTGTCCTTCAAGATGAGGCCGGTCTATCAGGCGACGGCGCGCCTGGAGGTGGAGGCGGAGGCGCCTCAAATCCAGTCCTTGGATGACCTGCGGCGGCAAGCGCCCGGTGACGACGCCTTCCTCGGGACGCAGATTCAGATTCTGGAGACCGACGACCTGGCCTGGCGGACGATCGAACAATTGGGCTTGCAGGGGCATCCTGGGTTCGCATCCCCCGAGCAGGTGGAAGCGCATTCAGACCCGAGCAATCCGAATATCCTAAGAGACTGGCTGATTCGCAAATTTCGGAAGGCCCTCGATGTTGAACGCGTCCGCGAAAGCCGCGTGGTCAAGGTCAGTTTTGAGAGCACCAACGCGGACATGGCCGCCCAGGTGGCCAACGCCCTCGCGACCAACTACATTGAGTACAACTTCCACCAGCGCTACGACGCCACGCGGCAGGCCTCCGGCTGGATGGAACAACAGCTCGATGAATTGAAAGCCAAAGTTGAGAAATCTCAGCAGGCGATGGTGGACTACCAGCGGCAGAACGCCATCGTCAATATCGACGACAAGCAGGATGTTCTGGCAGAGAGGCTCGCCGACCTCAGCAAGCAGTTGACGGCGGCCGAAAGCGATTTCGCGCAACAGCAGTCGCTCTATCAGTTGGTGAAATCGGACCCCGCGCACGTGGCTCTGCTCGCCGAAAATGAGTTGCTCGAGAAGCTACAGGAAAAATACGCCGATATTCAAGGCCAGTACGTTGATGCCCTGGGCCAATACGGCCCCAACTACCCCAAGGTCGGGAGGCTGAAGGCGCAAGTCACCGAGATGCAGAACTTCATCGACCAGGAGCGCCAGCGCACCGTGGAGCGTGTGCAGCACGATTACCTGGCGGCCTCGGGCCGGCGCGAGCTGCTCGCCGGAGCGGTTACTCAGGAAAAAGTGGAGCTGGGAAAACTCAGCCAGCTCCTGATCCGCCACAACATTCTCAAGCGGGAGTTCGAGACCAATCAGCAACTTTACAACAGTCTGCTGCAGCGTTTGAAAGACGCCACCATTTCCGCCGGCTTGCGCGCCACCAACATCCACATCATTGACCCGCCTTCCACGCCGGTCGTCCCCATCCGCCCCAAGAAGCTGCTCAACACGGCCATCGGCCTGCTCGTGGGCCTGATCCTGGGCGTGACGCTGGCTTTCGTGCAGGAAGGCCTGGACAATTCCATCAAGACCGCCGAGGACGCCGAAAGACTGGTGGCGGTCCCCTCTCTGGCGGTCATTCCCCTTGGTCCTTCCCAGCGGCGGCCGAGGGTCACAGGTCGCGGCCAGCGCAACGGGAAGTCACTAGGCGAGGGCGCGTTGGGATTGACCGTACTCCGCCACCCTTCTTCAACCTTGGCGGAGGCTTTCAGGACGCTGCGCACCTCCGTGCTCCTTTCCACATCGCCTCGCCCTCCCGAGTGTGTGCTGGTGACCAGCGCGCAAGCGGGGGAGGGAAAGACCTCCACCGCTCTGAACCTGGCCACCGCCTTCGCGCAGCAGGGAGACCGGGTGCTCATCATCGATGGCGACCTGCGCCGGCCCGCCATTACGGCGGCGCTGGGGCTTCCCAATGACAAGGGCCTCAGCGGTTTCCTTACCGGCGCGCACAGCTTGCATGAGGCGCTACGACAAGTTGATCCGCAACTTCCGCTTTGGGTCCTGCCCGCCGGCCCCGTCGCACCCAATCCAGCGGAATTACTCTCCTCGGCGACCATGCGTTCGGCCCTCCGGGAATTGCGCCGGCGCTTCCGCTATGTCCTCGTCGATTCCCCTCCCATGCTGGTGGTCACCGATGCCACCATCCTCTCCACTCTCGTGGACGGAGTGATTCTGGTCATCGAAAGCGAAAGCACGGCGCGCGGAGCCGTGGTGCGCGCGCGCCGCCTTCTGGAAAGCGCGGGAGCGCGCGTCCTGGGCGTGGTGATGAACAAGGTGAACCTGCGCCACGATGGCTATTACGGATACAGCTACCGCCGCTACTACCAGTCTTACGGGTCCCCGGACGATACGCCCCCGAACTCGCAGGTCAACACCCTGGCGGCCAGTTCCTGAGATTGTCTTTGCCTGCGCGTAGGGCCACCCCTTGGGGTGGCCGAGGCCAGGGCAAGCCCCGCGGCCCTACTCTTTTGCCTTTTGCCCTTTGCCTTTTGGTTTCTTTTGCGGCTCCGCCGCACTGCGCTACGTGACCCCGTTTCCAACATGTCTATTTTCAATAGCATAGCGGAGCCGAACGGCGTCCGCCCCACCCAGGGCGTGAGGGCCGTTCGCCCCTACCTAAGCGGGCGCTTGGGCTACGGCTTCAACGAAACCCTCCTGACCCAGGTTGGTCTTCTGGCGCTCGGGGCGCTGACGGGCACGGCCGCCGCCCGCCTGCTGGGCCCCCGGGGACGCGGTGAGCTCGCGGCCATCATCTTATGGCCCTCCATGTTGGTTACCATGGCGTCGATGGGGATGAATCAAGCCATCGTCTTCCACACCGGCAAACGGCGTTTTGGCTTCTCCGAAGTGTGGACGGCCTCCACCGTCCTTGGGCTTCTGCAATCGCTGGTGGTATTAGTCGTGGGGCTGGTGGTTGTCCCGTTGGCGCTCCGGACCTATTCCCCCCAGGTCAGGCACCTGGCCCAGGTGTTCGTTTGCTGCACTCCCGCGCTGCTGCTGGCCGGCTATCCGGGCAGCCTCCTGCAAGGCAAGCTCGACCTGGTTTCCTTCAACGCCATCAGGCTGATCGCACCCGTCATTTATGCGCTCGGGCTCGTGTCTCTGCTGCTGATGAGGAGGCCGTCGCTCTCGAGCGTTCTCGGATTCCTGATCCTGGGTGTCGCCCTCGCGGTTGCAGGCGGTTATGGGATTCTCTTCTCGAAGGAGCGGCCCCGTTTCATTCTGAAGGCCGCGGTCGTCAAGTCGATGCTCAGCTACGGCTGGAAGACGCAGCTCGCGACGGTGAGTTCCTACATCAATCAGCGCGTTGACCAGCTTATTCTCTCGATCTTTGTGGCGCCGCAGCAGTTAGGCCTGTACGTGGTGGCGGTGACGGTATCTACTTCCCTGGGATTCCTCCCGCAAGCCTCGGCCATCGTCACCCTGGCGTCGGGATCGAACCTCCCGCCGGAGCGGGCCCGCCCCGTTATCGCCAGTGCCTTTCGTTCCTCCCTGCTCTGGTTGTTCTGCTCGGCCTCCGCGCTTTTTGCGGTGGCGCCTTGGCTCATAACCTTCGTCTTCGGGATGAGGTTCGCTGATTCCACCTTGGCCTGCCGAATCTTGCTTCCCGGGACCATCGCCCTGGGATTGAATCAGGTCCTGTATGACGGCGCCCGGGCGCTCAATGAGCCCGCACTGCCCTCTTACGCAGAAGGGCTGGCCACGGTTCTCACCTGTGTGGGCTTGGCCCTCTTACTGCCTCGCTATGGATTTCTGGGAGCCGCCATAGCCTCCACGGTCGCTTACTCAGCCAGCCTGACGATCATGCTGGCGCTCTACCGCTGGCGCCTCGGCATAGGACTTGCGGAACTCCTGGCGTTCACTCCCGCCCACCCCTTCGGCAACCTATCGTCTACCCGCTCGCTGTCTCTCAAAGTCCTCAGCCCTCTCCGAGGGGTGCGGCAAGGTTCGAGGGCGGGTGAAAGTCCCCTGGACTCCTCAGCCCTCTCCGAGGGGAGAGGGTACCCGAGGTACGAGGGAGGGGGCCCCGAGCGCCGGGGGTGAGGGGCCGCTTCGTCTGGCGGGCGCGGCGGCCGCGAAAAGTCGCGAACAGGTCCGAGCGGCGCTTGCTACCGTCCACTTTCTCGACCTCGCACCAAGCGCCTTTCTCCTTTATTTTCATCGACATCTTGGAAGAATAACTATAACTCATTTGTTTTCATCAACATCATGGAAAGCCCACAAACTGACATTTTTTCTACATTTGTTTTCAACAACATAGTGGAACTTACCTTCATTTTGGGGCCCCCTTTTTTTCGTCGCCCTGGTCACTGCAGAAATAACTAACTCTTTTCATTTCAATGATATAGATTTTTGCAAGGTTTTCGCTCTCAACCGTTAATCCCTTTTGTTTCTGGCATATCATGGCAAACCGTAGTGGGTCGATTAGATGTAGAGGCGGCTTTACGCCGCCATTTGGCGAGGTAAACTCGCCGCTACAGTATCAAATTGACCATCGTGGCCGAGCCCTGTTCGGCCCTATGACCTACCCCCGCAGACTAGCACCGGACCCGCTGGCTTGTCAAGGCAGTTATTATCTGTTGTTCCTACGGGTAGGCGCCATTTTTCGGAAAGATGCCTAATTGTCCGACATATTCCCCTCCTGGTTCAGGAGGGGACCAGCGGGTGGTCGAGTTGGCAGTGGAGCCGCACCAGCCCGTAACGCGGGCCCGAGGATTTGCCAGTAGGGGCGGTTCGCGAACCGCCCCTGCTTCTAGGTCGTAGCAAGCCTAGCGCGGATTTCTCACCACGCTGGAACGCATAGGGGGGCTGCCGGAAGGGCGGGGCTAAACAGGCTGCGGAAAAACCCCTCACACTGTCATCCTGAGGAGGCGAAGCCGACGAAGGACCTCAGTATTTGCTTGAAAATTCAAATACAGGGGTCCTTCGCTTCGCTCAGGATGACAGCATCGGAGCGTTTTTCCGCAGCCTCTAAAGCCCCGCCCTTCCAATTCTGTGGTGAGAAATCCGGGCTAGCTCGGGCCTCCAGCACGTGGTCAGGCCCGCCAGCCGGCAGAGTTTTGCGCGGTGGAGCAATACTCTGCGGCTCGTCATTCCGTTCCGTCTGAATCACCATCCGCACCCGACCACGCGATGATACGGATTTCACCTGCCAACGATCGTTATCGAAAGTCCAAGCCGCAGAGTTTGAACTGCACAAACTCTGCGCAACCTGCTTCTCGGCATAGCAGCGGTCCCGGCATTAGAGGGAAGCGTTTGAGAGGGTCAGCCGGATCTAGTTCCGACTTCTCGCTCGCCGCGAGGAACTGAAACAGGATTCCTATGGAAGCAGGCTGGGGACTGATAGCTGTATACATTCTGCTGGGTTTGCTGAGCCTCACGCTCATCGCGCTCAATCCGCGGTGGGTTCCGGTCCTGCTCGTGCTCGTAATGCCCACCAGCAACTTTGACTTGCACGGACTTGTTTCGCTGAGCTTCAGCAAACTTGTTCTGCTCATATTTCTGGTGACCTTTCCGGCGCAATACGCCGTCATCAGGCTTCGCCGGGGCGGAATACAAGTTCCAGCGTCCGTCTTGCTTTTTGTCCTCGTCGCAACCCTATCAACTTTGGGCGCCTATGTATTGATGCCGCGCGCCTCTGACGAGGGGTTTGGCCTGCTTCGCTCTCCCAGTTTCCGGCCTATAGTTCAAGTGCTTTCGCTCTGCCTGCGCGTTTCGGCCTTAGTGGCAATCCTGGGCTGGGCGGCGGATCAGGCTTCGCGCGTAAGGCTTTGCAAAGCAATGCTGTTCGCCTCAACGCTGGTGGCGGCGTACGGCATCTATCAGTTCTTCGGTTACTACTACGGCTGGCCCATCATGAGTATTCACCGGGCCCAGGCCGATCTGAGTGACGGGTACGCGTTGTTTCAGGTCGGCTCGCTCCAGGTCTTCCGCGTCGGCTCTTTCGCCGGCGAGCCCAAGGAGGCAGCCAGGTACTTGCTGCCCAGCATCGTGTTGATCGTTTTTTCCAGGTGTACTTCGGTAGTGCAACTACGCTCCTGGCTCACCAGTTATGCCATTCTCGCCTTGCACGTTATCGCGTTCATTCTGACTTTCTCCACTTCGAGTTTCTTTGCCTTCTTCATTAGCGCCCCGTTCTTGTTCTACCTCTTGTCGCGGTACCGAGGGCGAGTGCGTCTCGATCACTTGGTGCTGGTCGCTGCGCTCTCCGGGATAGTCGTGGGGAGCGTCATTGCCATGGCGGGCGGACTCCGGACCTCCTCCAGAATATACTCCGCCAGGATTACCAACCGGGTCGATTTGATAGAGGGTCCAGAACAAGCTGCGTTTGAATTATTGAAAGAACATCCGGGATACCTGCTGACCGGCATTGGTCTCGGCAACTCCTCCTTTGCCCTGCGCCCCTATTATGACCCGCGTTATTATGTTCCGTTGACAGTGAGCTTGGACTCAGGATACCTGCAGATTCTTTTGGAAGGAGGGGTGCTCGCGCTGCTGCTATTTCTATGGTTCTTAGGAGCATGGCTAAAGCGTGGGTTCCGCCTCGTTGCCACCGGCTCGCGGGATGAATACACAGGAATGCTCGTTACCATAATGGCTGTCTGCCTGGTTCTCGGTGCGGTTCATGCCTTCTCCGGGGCTGAATCCCAACTCTGGATCGCTTGGGGCGTGCTCGTCACCCTCTGCCGGGCTCAGCCTGCAAGGGTAGTCAGTATGGTTCCCAATTTGGCCGATCCCTTCCAGCCATCATCGAGCAGGCAGACATCGAGAACTCGCCCCTGGCACTTTCCGACTCCCGTGTCTCCAAAGTGGTGACTCCACGGCCGGTAGACATGCTCAGCAGAATCAGAGAAATGAACCGGAGGCTGAACGCGTGGTTCTTTCCCCGCGCCGTGCTCCGGTATGTCGATAGGTTCCGCGCCCTCACCGAGAGCCTCGCCGGGGAGAGCGGATTCGTACTGCACCTGGGGGCGGGGAACGTGGACCTGGAACCTGTCCTGAATCGGCGTGTCGGAAAGGGCCGCATGCTCGCGCTGGACATCAGCCTGGAGGTGTTGCGGGAGAATCCCGGGCGCCTCAAGGTCTGTGGCGACGCGGGACATCTGCCACTGGCTTCTCAATCTGTCGATCTGATTGTCGCTGAGCACGTGTTTGAGCATTTCCCGCAGCCGCGTTCCTGCCTGCTCGAATGCTACCGGGTCTTGAAAGAGGGTGGAAGACTCGTGGTGAGCGGGCCCAACGGACGATCTTATGTTGCCCTACTGGCCCGTCTAGCACCCCTCGCGGTCCATCGGCTGGCCCATCGGCTGAAATACGGGCCCATGACCGAAAGGGCTGACGCTTGCCCCACCTATTATCGCTTCAGTAGTCCCAGGACGATGCGGCGGATGGCGGGCGAGGCGGGGTTCAAAACGGCGTCGCTCGAAAGATTTGCAGGCGAACCTTGCTACAGCGTGTTTCTTCCAGGTATTCACCTGGCGTTTGTCGCCTTCCACCTGGCGATGGAAAAGCTCCTGCCGCTCGTCGGGTGTCATATGACGGCTGTCGCCATTTTTGAAAAACCGTGCCCGGCCACTTTACCCAGGGATCGCGCGGCCGTGCCGCCCAGATTGGACTATCGCGCCTTCCCCAGCGCTGTAAGGGTAGGGGGCCCGGCGAACTACGGGGCTGCCAGACTGAGTACTGATGACTGAGAACTGACAACTGGAAACTGATCCTTCCACGTTACCCATGAAAATCGTCATCAACGCTGCTTCCGCCAAGATGGGTGGGGCGGTGACCTACATCACGAACGTCCTGCGTTGCTTGCCCGGGCCGGAGAGTGGGTACGAGTTTGAAGTTTTCCTGCCGCCTGAAACTGCCCGGGGACAGGTGGGCCTCGCGCGGAACGTTCACCTCTTGGTCACGAACATCGGCCACGCCAGTTGGTGGAGAAGGTTGTGGTGGGAGCAAATTACCCTGCGCAGCCACTTGCGTAAAACCGCGGCCGACCTGCTGTTTTCCACGGGGAATTTCGGGATGTTCCGCTGTCCGGTGCGACAAGTCCTTCTGGTGTGCAATGCCCTCTATTTCTCCAAGATTTACCGGGAGGTGTTCGTGCCCCGGCACACTTGGGGAGCGAGGGTGGGCTTCTGGTTACGCCGCTGGCTGGTCCGCCGCAGTGCAGCGCGTTGCGATGTGGTGATGACCCCGACGCAAGCCCTGCTGGATGATCTGCGTCCCGAGGTGAAGGTGGGCAAGGCCTTGGTGAATCCCTACGGAATCGCCGAGGAGGACTTCACAGGCTGCGGAAAAAGGCTTCAAAACTGTCATTCTGAGCGAAGCGAAGAATCTGGCCCTGTCCATTTTCAAGAAGATACGCAGAGCGAGATTCTTCGCTTCGCTCAGAATGACAGCGAACGGGCTCAGGATGACAATCGTGGAACGATTTTCAGCAGCCTCAGCCCTCAGACCGTGGAAGGTGCAAGCCCCGCGCCCGGCGGGGGATGCGGCTCAGTCGTCCGTCTGGTCTTTGTTTCCCTCTACGCGGAGCACAAAAATCTGGCGACCCTCTTAGAGGCCATACGACTCCTCAATCGGGATGGAGGGCGGAAATTTCTGCTGAAGACTACGGTGAATCCGGCCTGGAAGGATGCGGCCTGGACCACGACCTATCGAGATGATCTGGCCCTGGCGGGGCAGACAGGTGTTGCGCCTTGGGTTGAGTTCGTCGGCCCCTTTGACCGCGCGGAGGCGCTCCGACTCTACCGCGGGGCGGATATCTTTGTCTTTCCCTCCCTGGTTGAATCCTTCGGGCACCCCCTGGCGGAGGCTATGGCCGCGGGTTTGCCCATCGCGGCCGCGGATACCCCCGTCAATCGCGAGGTCTGTGGGTCTGCCGCAGTGTACTTCCAGCCGCTTTCCCCCGAAGATTTGGCGAGCAATATAAGCCGACTGGCAACGGATCGCGCCCTTCGGCAACGCCTCGGTGTGGCGGGATACCGCCGCGCCGCAGCCGCACCCGGCTGGAATGAACACGTCAGGCGAGTGCTGGAAGCGGCGCAGGTTCCACATCTCCGTCAGGGGCGGAATATGCAGGCGCTGTCATTCTGAGCGAAGCGAAGAACCCCCGTAGTTCACTCTGGTCGCCATACCCCCGTGAACTGCCGGGGTCCTTCGCGCAGTTTACCCTGAGCGCAGCGAACGGGCTCTGCAGAAACTCGACGCGTAAGTCATTTCGATTCACCACCGCTGAAACTGTCATCCTGAGTCCCGGTTCTTTCGGGACGAAGGATCTGCATTTGTCTTTGTTACTGAAAACCCATGCAGATCCTTCGCTGCTGCTCAGGATGACAGGTTGGGTGATTGGGTCTCCTCATCGAGTTTCCATCCATGATGGGCAGCCAAACGGCTGTCAACGCGCAGGATGACAGCGATGGACTCAGAATGAGAGCGCCTGCGATTTTTTCCGCGGGCTGTTGGGACACGCGAATGAAAACCCCTGTCGCAGTCGTCATCCTCACCTGGAATGAAGAGGCCAACCTGGCGGCGTGCCTGGAGAGTGTGCGCTGGGCTGCCGAGGTTTTTGTGGTCGATTCCGGGAGTGAGGATCGAACCGTGGAAATCGCCCGGTCCCTGGGCGCTCGGGTGTACGAGCACGCCTTCGAGGGATATGCCGAGCAACGCAACTGGGCGCTCCGGAATCTGCCCCTCACGCACGAATGGGTGCTGATGCTCGACGCTGACGAACGCATTCCGCCGGCGCTCGCGGCGGAAATCCGCGACGCAATCTGCGACCGGGGCCAGGACTATGCGGGCTTCTACCTGAAGTTCCGGCACATATTTCTCGGCCGCTTCCTTCGCCATGGCGGGCTCTACCCAACCTGGCTCATGCGCTTGTACCGGCCCCGTCGGGCGAGGTTCGAAGCCCGGCCGATGAACGAACACGTGATTCTGGACGGGAAGGTTGACTATCTCGCCGAACCCTTCGAGCATCGCGACCTCCGGCCGCTGCGCGATTGGGTTTCCAAGCACAATCGCTACGCCGAACTCGAGGCGGACGAGTACTTCCAGGAGAAATTCGGGGGAGGGTACCGGGACGCACTCGCAGCACGCTTCTGGGGATCACCGGCAGAAAGAAAACGGTGGATCAAGCTGCGGGTTTGGAACCGACTGCCGGTCCTGCTCCGGCCTTTCCTATTCTTCTTCCGCAATTACATTGGGAAGGCTGGTTTCCTGGATGGCCAAGCGGGCTTCATCTACCACGTCTTATGGAGCTTCTGGTACCCATTTCTCGTGGGCGTGAAGATTGTGGAGCGTCGAGCCTGCTCTGAGGCGCGCGGAATGAATCGGTCGCGCGCGGAAGATGGCAGCACCGCAGAGACGCCGAGGCGCAGAGCAATGAACGCCGAACTCTCGACGCCGCGCGTGTGAGGAGAAGGTAACGATGCGAATCCTGGTCACTGGTGGTCTGGGGGCAGTGGGGCCGTTCGTGGTGGGTGAACTGCGGCGGCGTGGGCACGAGGTCTGGGTGTCAGACCTTTGCCATCATCATGATCCGCAATACCTGCGCTGTGATGTCTCGGAGTATCGCCAGGCGGAGCGCGTGTTCGAGCGGCTGCGCTTTGACTACGTGTATCACCTGGCGGCGGAATTCGGGCGGTGGAACGGCGAGGACTTCTACGAGAACTTGTGGCGGACGAATGTCATCGGGACGAAAAACCTGATCCGGCTCCAGGAACGACACCGCTTTCGCATGGTCTTCTTCTCCAGCTCGGAAGTCTATGGGGACTGGGACGGGGTGATGCGCGAGGAAGTCATGGAGACCCACGCCATCCGCCAGTTGAACGATTACGCCATGACCAAGTGGGTGGGCGAAATGCAAGTCATGAATTCCGCCGCCCGGCTCGGAACGGAGACGGTGCGCGTCCGCTTGTTCAACGTCTATGGGCCGGGGGAAGAGTACAGCAACTACCGCAGCGTGACTTGCCTGTTCTGCTTCCGCGCGCTGCACGATCTTCCCTATACCGTTTACCTCAATCATCA
Organism: uncultured Acidobacteriota bacterium; assembly: GCA_963722555.1. Taxonomy (GTDB): domain Bacteria; phylum Acidobacteriota; class Terriglobia; order UBA7540; family UBA7540; genus Bog-366. Next base: position 1,365,478 of record CAVRNQ010000006.1, on the reverse strand, counting down.
CCGCAGCTCGACCTACGTCACGGACGCGGCCTTCACCCTGGGGAACATCGTGGACAATTTCATCCCCGGCGAAGTCTATAACGTGGGATCGACCGAGTACCACGACATCAAGAGCGTCTCCGATTTTGTCCTGAACTATCTCGGCAAAGACGACCGCTACGTGACTTACCGGGACTCGGAACCTTTCACGACGCGGGACAAAAAGATTGACGTATCCAAGGCGGCGCGCGATTTGGGGCACTGCCCCAAGGTTCGCCTGGCGGAAGGCTTGGCCCTGACGCTGGAGTGGATGAAGAAGTACTACGCTCCGCGCGAAGCGGAGTCCGGCCTCGCAGGCGCTCTCGACACTGCGGAGCCGATGGAAGTGGCTGACCTGCTGGCATGAGAATCCTGATCTTCACGCAACATTTCCCGCCCGAAACCATGGCGACCGGCAGGCGAGCCTGGGACCTGGCTGAGAGCCTGGCGGGCCGCGGCCACGACGTGACCGTGATCACCGGCAAGCCCAACCACCCCGCGAGCCTGGGCCTGCCGTTCTGCCGGGGTGCGGCGAAGGAGGTATGGGCGCCGGAAGGTTTTCGAATCTTCCGCGTGCCGGTATTCCGCTCCCTGCGCGCGGGAGCCCTGTGGCGTTCTCTCACCTACGCGACCTTTATGCTTTCCGCGGCTTGGTGCGGAATCTTCCAACGCCGGGCCGATGCGCTGCTGGCGATATCTCCCCTGCCTACGGGCCTAGCCGCCTTGCCCGCGCACTGGTGGCATGGGACGCCACTGGTTTTCGACCTCCAGGACATCTGGCCAGACTCCGCCCGCGCGATTCGGGTGATGCGGGGCGGCTGCTTGCTCAGCCTGCTGCGGCGTGTCGAGCGGTTCTTTTACCGCCGCTGCGCCCGAGTGGTGGGAATCACCGAGGGATTCAAGCAATACCTGTTTAGTCTGGGCCTACCGCGCGAACACGTGGCCGTCATTCCCAATGGAGTCCGGTGGCAATCGTTTACAGGTATCGCGCCGGATGAAGAGCTGAGACAGTCGCCCGAGCTCAGGGGGAGATTCCTGGTGGGCTACGTTGGCAACCACGGCCTCGCCCAGGGGTTGGAGACGGTGCTCGACGCCGCGGAGCAGTTGGGTGATCAGCCCGTCGAGTTCCTGTTGGCGGGGGAGGGAATTGATAAGGCGCGCGTTCTCCGGTTGGCACGAACTCGGGGTCTTGAGAATGTCAGGTTCCTCGGCGGCATGCCTCGGGAACGCGTGAATGGAGTTCTCCTCGCCTGCGACGCGCTGCTGCTTATCCTGCGGAACGATCCCTTGTTCGAGATCACCATCCCCTCCAAGCTCTATGAGTACATGGCCGCGGGGAAGCCGCTTCTGTGTTCCGTGGCGGGAGAGGCCGCGGCACTGGTGTCCGCCACGGGTTGCGGCCTTCGGGTGGCCCCCTCGAATGGCGCCGCGCTGGCGGAGGGTGTGCGCAAGCTCCTTCGAAATCCCCAGGGCGCGCGCGCCATGGGTGAGGCCGGAGCGAAGGCCGCGCAGGAGCTTTTTTCACGCGACACTTTGATGGTTGGTTACGCGGAGTTGCTGAGGGAGTTGACGTTCGAATCAGCCCACCCTGCCGGAAACCGCCTGCCCATCGTCCTAGAGATGAGGGACCCTTGAGAAGCTACCTCGGCCTTTTTTTTGTAGCTGCGTTCGCCACCTGGCTCATCACGCCGCCCATCATGGCACTGGGCCGGCGGGTGCGAGCCTACGGGCGGGCGCGTGACAAAGGCGAGTTCATCCTGATTCCGCGCCTGGGTGGCATCGCCATCTTCCTGGCGGTGCTGGCCTCGGCCAGTGCGCTGCTGATCGTGCCCAACAGTCTTCGCGCGATAGTTCAAGCGGACTGGCTCGCCGCTGTCAAGCTGCTTATCCCGGGTTCGCTGGCTCTCCTGATTGGTCTTTACGATGACCTCAAAGGTGCGACTCCGCGGCAGAAACTTGCGGTGGAGATCTGCGCGGGAGCTGCCGCTTGGTGGTTGGGGTTTCGGATGACGGCTGTGCCGATCCTGGGATTTCCCATCCATTCACCGACCGTGGCGTTCTGCCTCACCGTCCTGTGGATTGTGGCGGTGACAAACTCTCTGAACCTCATCGACGGCCTCGACGGGTTGGCGGCGGGCGTCGCCTTCCTCGTGACGCTTACCTTGTTCATCGTTTCGCTGCTGCAGGGAAACCATCTGGCCTGCATCTTCACAGTCGCATTAGCAGGGACTTTGCTGGGATTCTTGCGCTTCAACTCACCGCCCGCGCGGATCTTCCTCGGGGATACCGGAAGCCTCTTCCTCGGATGTGTACTGGCCATTCTCGCCATGGCCGCCGCAGGGAAGGGCACGACCCTTGTCACCCTCACAGTTCCCTACGTCGCCTTGATGTTGCCGCTCCTGGACACCACGCTATCCGTAGTGCGACGGTTGCTCAAGGGAAAATCGATCTTCGCGCCGGACTGCGATCACATTCATCACCGGCTGGTGGCCAAGAAGCAGGGATACCGTCCGGCCATCCTGATGCTCTATGCGGTTGCGGCTGCGTCCTCACTTGGATCGATTCTCATCCTGCATTGGACGGGAAGCCTGGTTTTGCTCGGAGCGTTCCTCGGCGGGTTGGTGACTTGGTTGGTGTTCAACCAGCTCCAGTACGAGGAGCTGGACGAGTTGGTTGTCCAGGTTTCCCGCGTCATCCGTTCCGGCCGCCGGGCGCTTCCGAACCCCATCGTGATTCGCCGCGTAGACGCCAGTAGTCAGCCGGGGGGTACGAAATGAAGATTGTATGCGTGGTCGGCGCGCGGCCGAACTTTGTCAAGATTGCGCCCTTACTGAAGGAGATGAGAAAAAGCGGCGCAATTGAAGCGCGGCTTGTTCATACCGGCCAGCACTACGACGCGGAGATGTCCGCGAGCTTCTTCCGCGACCTCGAGATCCCCCGGCCCGATTTCAATCTCGGGGTTGGTTCTGCCGGTGCGGTTTCGCAGACCAAGGAAATCATGAACCGATTGGAACCGCTCCTGGCGGAGGAGAATCCGCATCTGGTCGTCGTGGTGGGCGACGTCAACTCCACCTTGGCGGGGGCACTGGCTGCTACCAAGGTGGGCATTCCCGTGGCGCACGTAGAAGCCGGCCTGCGGAGTTTCGACCGGCGCATGCCGGAGGAGATTAACCGTATCCTTACGGACGCGGTTTCTGACCTGCTCTTCGCGAGCGAACCGAGTGGCGTGGAGAACCTCCGAAGGGAAGGAATACCAGCCGACAGGATTTTCCTGGTCGGCAACATTATGATCGACACCTTAAGAGCATCGCTGGCTCAGGCCTGCCGCTCGACGGTCCTCAGGGATTTGGGCTTGGCCGAGCGGCCAGGTTTGCCGCCGCGAGGAGGCTACGCGCTCTTGACGCTGCACCGGCAAGGCCTGGTTGACGACCCGGACCTCTTCAAGAGCGTTTGGCAAGCGCTGGAGGCCGTGGCTCGCGAGGTGCCGATCATCTTTCCGGTCCATCCGCGAACCCAAAGGCGCCTCGGCAGGTTCGGTGTGGATTTCCGGCCGCGGCGAGAATCCGGGCGCGATAGCGCGGGGATCCGCATGGTCGGGCCACTCGGATATTTGCAGTTTCTGCATCTGGAGCGTGCTGCCTCCCTGGTGATGACTGACTCGGGAGGTGTGCAGGAGGAAACCACGGCGCTAGGGGTTCCTTGTCTGACCCTGCGCGAGAATACCGAGCGGCCCATTACCGTGACAGAGGGGACGAACACCATTGTGGGGTTTGACCCCGAACGCATATACACGGAAGCTCGCCGCGCACTCAGGTCTCCGCGGGAGCCGATGGGCGTCCCCCGGTTTTGGGATGGGTGTGCATCCCGACGTATCGTGGAAACTCTGTGCGACTACGACCGGCCTTGGGCGCATTCAATCCCGGAAAGATCCGCCAAACTGATTCCATTCCAAGTACCTTCCCTGGCAGGAAGTTGTTAGAGGTGCGTAACGAACGGGCGGCGAGGCTGCCGGCCAGGGGAGGTGGCAATCCCCAGGCTTATGGCAAACCACAAGGCATTGGCCGGGATGTGAAAGTTGAAGTCTGCGAGCGCGTGGACCAACAGTCCACAGCAGCCGATGGCCGCCCCGGTTTGGATCCAGCCGGTCTCATGCGAGAGCCGGTCACGCAATCCCCGGAACACTGACCGGAGGCCGAGGAAAAGGGCAGACAGGATCAAGAAACCGCCCACCAGCCCCGTCTCGGCGAGCGCCTCGGCGTAGTCATTGTGGGCGTGGTCCCAGCGCAGATCCGAGGGGAAGCTGCGATACTGCGGATACACCACATCGAAGGTTCCGAGGCCAGTCCCCAGCCATGTATAATCCCGAATAATCTGGAGTGAATCCTTGGCCACGTGCAGCCGTTCGCCCATCGAGACTTCCGACGAAGGCGACAAATTGGCCATGTCTTCCAGCCGCTTCGAGACCTCCGCGGGCGCCAGGGCGAAGAAAAGGACGGCGACGGAAACAATTCCGAACGTCATTGTCATCGCGATGCTTCGCCGGCGGGACAGGGGCGCCATCCAAAGCACAATCGCGAACAGGATCTGGATTTCGATCAGCAGGGAGGCCAGGCCGCCTCGTGACCCGGAGAGTAGTAGCGAAACAATCGGCACGATAAGCGCAATTCCGAGGGGAACCTTGGCGGGATGGCCTTTCGGCCGCGTTAGGACGTACGCAGCCCCTGTCGGAATGAGCATTTCCATCAGGCCGGCATAGTGGTTGTGATTGACGTAGGGGCCGAAAATCCAGCCGCCATACTGGGGCTTTACCGACCAGTAGATCAGGCCGCCACCCGCGAAAAACTGGATTATGGCGAAAAACGCCAACAAGGAGGCATAAGCGACGACCAGGAAACCCCAGCGCGGCAAATTTTCCCGGGGGCGGTCGGCGAAAATTTGCCCGGCGAGGAAGAAGTAAATGAGGTTGGTAGAGAAGTTCAGCAACGACTGCCGTGTGGCAAAGGCATCGGCCGTGAGGTGGGCGAACAACTGGACCGCACCGAGCAGCAGGAAGAGCGCACCTGGAACGTAAAGTGGAGACCAAAACAGCCTCACCGCGCGCTGATGGGCGCTGCCTGCCGCCCAGAAGAAAAGCAGGAGCAAGCCCACAACCAGGAGGGTCGTCCAGGCCCAGGTCTGGACGGCGCCAAAGGCGAGAGGGGCGGCAAAGGCGGCTGCCAGCAGGCCCACCCCGGTCCCTTTCATCCAGAAGGAAGGTGCGGGCTTCGAATTTAAGCTTTCGCCGGGCGCGGTCAAGTTCCTTGCGGCGGATGGTGTTTCGTGCATGTCAAGGCTCGCGTTTTGTGCTTCTGCCTTCTGCTCCCGGCGGTTCGGGCTTTAGCGAAACGTCGTCGAGCCAGAAGCTGCCCGTAATGTTGGGAGGAAAGCTCCGGCTGCGGGGTCGCCACACCGATAACCGCAGCAAGCGTGTGTGGGCTCCCGTCATGAAACGGAACGTCAAGGGATGCCAGGGCGTTGTCCCCACGGTGTCCTGGGTCTGAGCACTGAAAGAGGCGGGGCCAAGAGCATCCAGCACTCGGATCCGCGGCCCGCTATCGGAAGTGATCCGCTCAGATCGAACCTGAAAAGTCAGTGAATAAGGGCTGCTGGGACGGACGGGTACAAGCTGAAAAACGGGCTCGACCTCGTCATTGCGCGCTACCGTAAAGTCAACCCGCAGGCAATGTGCGCCGGCCGCGGCGGAAGGGTCCGCGAAGTCCGTATTGATGTAGGGTAGCTTGCCGAATTGCCAATCGAAGCCACCGTTGAGGGGGACGCGCTCAAAGCTGCCGTTGAAAACCAGGTTGTCTGCGGCCTCGTTCTCCGGGGTGGAGATTGTGCCCTGGCGCCGGAGGTCGTTCCACACTGTCTGGGCTTGGTCGATCTCTCCCGCATCCAGGAGGCGCAGGAAATAGGGCTGCACCAGGTCGAAGGGTAGGCGGGCGGTCGAGATCCCAGACCAGATGCGGGCCGCAACATCCAGCCGGCCGTGGGTCGCCTCGTAATCCAGAAATGCGAGCTGTAAGGTCGGATCGCTTTGGGGGGAGAGAACCTGCCCCAAGACGATGTCGGGGTCGCCAAAGGCGTGCGCGCAAAGGGCGAACGTCGGCTGGGCATATTCCGCGCTCAGCGACAGGAGGCGGCGCAGGTGAGGCAGAGCCTGGGCGGGCCGGTCGGTTCGAATGTAGTGGTTGGCGGTCAGCCATTCGAATCGGGGCGTCAGGGGGCTTAGCTTCAGGGCCTGATTCAAGCTCACGTCGGAGCAGGCCAGGTCCGCGCTCCAATCGCAGGCGGAGGCGAGGTCTGCCCAGTACTCCGCCCGGCGCGGCGCCAGCCGGGTCGCCCGTTCGAGGTACTTCACGGCTTCGGCCGTGCGGGGAGTGTCAACGGAAAACAGGCATACCAAACCAAGCTTGTCGTAAAACTCCGGGTTTCGAGCGTCGAGATCTGCGGCACGCTGCAATTGCTGTAATTGGTTCGTATTGGCCAGCCTTTCAGCGTACGCCCAGCGTGTCGCACCATACGCCAGGAGCAGGGCGGACATTCCGATCCCGAAGAGGAAAATCCCCCGTTGCCAGCGAGAGCGCAGCGGCAGGAAGAAGGCGGTCTCTCGCAAGAGGCGGGAAAGAGTGGTCAGCACGGTAGTTTCATGCCCTGACTCTTGACTCACAGGAAACTAACCTTCCGGCCGGCTCAATAGGAAAACAACGCGGGTGGCGCATACGTTCCGCATTTTGGAATGTATGCGCCCTCAGAGATCGAATGTTGTGACCGCATACATGCCAGAAAGCGGCACGTATGCGCCACCCGCGACAACCCTGCAGCCCTAGTAATACTGGGTTAAGTAGTTCTTGATCGACAATGCGGTGTGTGCTAGAGTGCCGCCATGACACCGCAGAGCCTGAGAAGCCTCGAGAGTCGTCTGATGCGTTTTCTCGAAGACTTGTTGGAACCCATGGGGCGTAGCGAGCGGCGCCACTGGGCGCGGGTTTATGTGGAGGGCCTGTTGCTGGACGGGGAACGCAAGTCGATTGAGCCGATGGCAGCGCGCCTCCCCGGCGCGGACGTGCAAGCCCTGCGACAGTTCGTGGGGCAAAGCCCCTGGGAGGTGGAACAAGTCCAGCGGCGTTTGGCCCACAAGATGGTCGACCTGCTCAGCGAGGCGCAGGTCTGGATCCTGGATGAGACGGCTTTCCCCAAGGCCGGCGAGCATTCGGTGGGGGTGGCGCGGCAGTATTGTGGCACCTTGGGGAAAGTGGCCAACTGCCAAGTGGCGGTCAGCCTGCACTGGTCCAGCGAGGCGGCGAGCTGTCCGCTGTTGTGGCGGCTCTACCTGCCTCAGAAGTGGTTCGAGGACGCCGCGCGGGCTCAGGAAGTCAAGCTGCCGCCGGGAACGGTCTATCAAAGCAAGACGGAACTGGCCTTGGAGGTGATCGATCAGGCCTTGGCCTGGGAATTGCCCGCCTTGCCGGTGGTGGCAGATTCCTTCTATGGCAATGATTTTGGTTTCCGGCAGGCGCTGCGGGAGCGCCACCTGACCTACGCCGTGCAGGTCGAGCCGAGCACGGTGGTTTGGACGACGGATCCGAACCTTCCCTTGCCCACGCCGAAAAAGCAAAAGACGGGACGGCCGCGCCGTTATCCTCCGCGGGAGGCACTGCCGCGACCGCAAAGCTTGGAGAAGGTGGCCCAACCGTGGCCCGCGGCGGCTTGGCGCACCGTGACTTGGCGGCAGGGCAGCCGGGGAGCGCAAAGCTCCCGCTTTGCCCTGCTGCCGGTTTGGGCGGCCCACGGGTGGCGGCAACAAGCCCATCCCCCGCGGGTCAAGGAATGGTTGCTGGTGGAATGGCCGAAGGAGGAAAAGCAGCCGACGAAATACTGGCTGGCCCAACTCGGTGCACAGCCGCCCGGATGGCGCCACTGCGTGCGCATCGCCAAGGCGCGCTGGCGGGTCGAACAGGATTACCGCGAATTGAAAGAAGAACTCGGGTTGGACCATTACGAGGGCCGCCAATGGCGGGGATGGCACCATCATGTTTGCCTGGTCAGCATGGCCTACGCCTTTCTGCGTTCCGAGCAGGCGCGCCTTAAAAAAAACTCCTGGTGCGACCTGGACACTGCCGCGAGTCCGCAAGAGACTCCTGGCGCTGCTCCTTAGAATCGTTGGGCGTTGCCCATGGTGTTTAACGGAGTTCACCGACACGTCCTGACTACTTAACCGAGTATTGCTAGCAGGTTACTGAAAAAGGGCATGTGTCATGCTGAGCGCAGCGAAGCATCTCGCCTTGGTTCGGCCCTTTCCTGCAAAAACCCAGAGCCAGATCCTTCGCGGAGTTTACCCTGAGCCGGCAGAGCGAGATCCTTCGCTTCGCTCAGGATGACAGCGAGGGGCTCAGGATGACACCAGCGCAAGGCTTTTTCAGCAGCCCGCCAGAGGCCGACGCTGCCATGTGTAGCAATCAACTGCCGTGTTGTCAATATGTTTTGGCCGGAATTGGCTCCCCATGTCGGGGTGGCGCATACGTTCCGCATTTTGGAATGTATGCGCCCTCAGAGATCGAATGTTGTGACCGCATACATGCCAGAAAGCGGCACGTATGCGCCACCCGCGCTTGTCGCGGTCGTTAACAAGAAGTTGCAATGAGTCAGGAAAGCCTGAGGAGGTTGTTATGAGTAGAAGCTTTTTGTTTGCCGCCCTCGTGACGATGGCGGCCGTGGTTCTCTGTGGTTCCGCTGCGCGGGGGCAGGAGAACCCCAGTGTGATAGGTCAGGTGGTTTCCGCGACGGGAATTACTCAGAATGGGAATCCGCTCCCACCCGGGGGAACCATCTTCGATGGCGATATGCTCAACGCCGGCGCGAGTGGGGAAGCCGTCATCAAGTTGTCTCCTACGAGCCAGGTTGCCATCAGGCCGAACACCTCCGTCCACTTCACGAAAATTTTGACGCGGAAGGTTTTGCAGATCCATTCAGGGAACGTTCTGGTTGAAAATGCCGGGAGGAATTTCACCTTGGTTCAGACTCTCAGGTTTAATATCACGCCGCGCACAGAACAGGCTTCGAGAATCTACGTAGGGCTGATGACGGACAACACCACATACATCGAAGCTGCGGAAGGCGACGTGGAGATTGAAGATATCAAGTCGACGCGGTCGTACACCCTGCCTGCCGGACAGAACACGTTCGTTCCTGAGAGTGCGGAGGGTGTTCCGGGATTGGAGTCGCGCCAGCCACCCCTGCCTCCTGGTCCCGCCCAACCTGCCCCATCAACGCCGCAGCCTGCTCAGCCGAAGCCGGCTTCGCACAATACGGCCCTCATTGCCGGGATTGCCGCCGCGGCTGGAATTGGTGGAGTCGTGGCCGCCGTAGCGGGCGGCCATGGTGGTGGCGGTCAACCTGTAAGCCCCAGCGCCCCTTAGTGGGCTTGATATTCGGAACTTGACTATTTGAGTCAAGTTTACCGAAGCCATTGCGACGATAAGACCCCTCACCCCCGGCGCTCGGGGCCCCCTGCCGCCGTTGGCAGCCACCCTCTCCCCTCGGAGAGGGCTGGAATTTCGCGGGTGGCGGATACGTTCCGCATTATGGAATGTATGCGGCCCTTAGAGATCGAATGTTGTGACCGCATACATGCCAGAAATCGGCACGTATGCGCCACCCGCGTTGCCCCCGGAAAGCGTTTTTCCCCAGCCTCTTCAGCCCCGCCCTGCCGACCGCCCCACAAAACCGTCCCAGCGTAGTGATGAATTCCGTCTAAGCAACTGCTCAGCAAAACTGCTTTGCGGCTGTAGTCCGGGGGGATTTCCTCGCCCCGGGTTACTGGGGGGAGAGAGTTTCGCTGATCGCGATGCTGCCTTCCGCAGGAGCGTTGACTTCCCGACGCACTGGCCGATAGCCGGCGAGGAAGAAGATGACGGTGTGGGCCCCCGGCGAAAGGCGAAAAGTCGCCGGGGTAACCCCGGAAATGGGCGCACCATCTACATAGACCGCGGACCCAGGAGGAGTTGTCGCGAGTTGGACGTTGGGCCCCGGAGCCTTCGGCGCGACAGGGTGAAGCTCGACATTTTTGGTGACGTTGTCTTGGTCATTCAGTGTCAAACTTCCCGTCAGGGGCTCAAAACCCGCGTGACTTACAGAGTATGTGTGCTCTCCGGGAGGTAAGGTGGTGCGGACAGGGCTCGAGCCATAGCGCTTCCCGTCGATCGCTACCTCTGCTCCCGGGGGACTGGTTAGAAGGCTAACTTCACTACTGGGGACGGACAGTGTTGCAGCCACCGTGAGCGGGCGGCCCGCCTTCACTTCAACTCCCTGCTGGAAGCTTCGGTAGCCGGGCTTGCTCGCATACACCGTGTGATGGCCCGGAGTGAGGTCCGTGAACTTGTGAGGCGCCACCCAGCCCGGCAGGCTCTTGCCGTCGATGGCAACTTCCGCCCCCGTGACATTGGAAGTCACTTCGAGTTGTCCGACTGCGGGCGCCGCCAGTTGCCTCGGGGCGGGAGGGGACGGCGGTCTCGCGGGAACGCTTACCTCTGCGACTCGCCGGTTCGGTTGGGATAAGGCCGAAGCTGGCGGTGGATTTGGCCGTGCCTTGGTTGGCGCTACCCTCGGAGGCTCCGGGTGTTCGCCCGGCGTGTTCGTCACCCTCGGTATTTCCGGGCTCAGCCGCGGAGGCGCCGAAGTTGGCGGCGGTTGGGCCGTGGGCGCTTCCGTTGGGGGGGCGGGGGCCGGCTGAATCCCCGGACCGCCGGAGCTTGTCCCGTTCGGTGGAGTCACAGCGTGGGTATTGGCCTCGGCAATCTTCCGAGAGATCCTCTTTTCATGGGCCCGATAAAATGCGCTCAAAACGATCCCTGAGGTGAGCAGTAAGAGGACGACCCACGCGACAGGCGTCATGAGCCGCGCGGAGCGCTTCTTGGGGGGATGGATAATATTCAGGGATAGCCCGTTTCTCACCGGCGGCGACGCAGAGGGCAACTGAGGGGGAAGAATCCCAGTTGCCTCGGACGAGGCCGCGACACTTGTTTCGGCGCCGTTCGGAGCAAGTTCCGGCGAAACTAAGTCAGTCTTTTCCCCTTCGATGAGCGGGACCGCAGGAAGCGTCGGGGGCGCCAACCCCGAAGGTCGAGAAGTTTCCCCGGCGCCGCCAGGCAGTGGTTGGTGCGGAGGCAACACCGGCCCCGAGGATACAGGTAGTGATGCCTCAGCAGATTCGAGGGCAGAGGCGCGTGGAATAACCGTCGAGGGCTCCGGTTCCAAGACAGGATGTACGCCGGAAGGCTCTCCGGCCTGGCTGGATGGTGCTGCCAATTCCACGCGCGGCGGAGGGGGAGCCGGCAGCGGGCGAAAGAGAAGAGCGTTGAGATCGAGTTCAAAGTGCCTCGCCAGAGCCTGCACGGTCTCGCCGGACACAGGCTTTTCCTGGTCGGCGTAAGCGGAAATCATGGAATGCGTACAGAGAAGGTTAATCAAGCGCGGAATACCACGTGTGAATCTATAAACATGCGCCACGGCGTCGGACGTAAAAATATCTTCGATGTCCCCCCCGGCGACGCGTAAGCGAAAGCCCACGTAAGCGTTTGTTTCCGGCAGATCCAGCGCACGCGTCCTGCACCAATGGGCAAGGCGATACCGTAATTGACGAAGCTCCGGCCGCTTGAGCTTTTCTTCCAGTTCGGGCTGGCCCGAAAGCACGATTTGCAGGAGTTTCTGCGCGGGAGTTTCCAGGTTGTTGAGCAGACGTACCTCTTCCAGCACGGGAACCGGCAGATTCTGGGCTTCATCGATCACCAATATCGCGGTCAGGCCCTTCTCGGCGCGCTCCAGAAGCCAATGCTTGAGGATCATCAGCATGTGCCCCTTGTCCGCCATGTCGTGTTCAATTCCAAAGTCCGACATCATGAAGTCGAGTAACTGGATGGTACTCAGGCGGGTATTGAAGACAAACGCGCTGGGGTAGAGGTTCTTGTCCAACCGTTCCAGGAGCGTTTTGAGGAGGGTAGTCTTTCCGGTGCCGACTTCACCCGTCAGTAGGATGAGGCCTTTCCGCTCCTGTACCCCGTGCATCAGGCTGGTGAAGGCCTCATCAACTTCCGGTGTGCTACAGAAGAAACGTGGGTCAGGATTGTCGTTGAAGGGATAATCCGTGAGCCCAAAAAACTTCCTGTACACGATGGTCAGTCCTCGGCACGTGCCTTGCCACTTTCGCCCAGCAATCAGACGACGCCCACAAGCTTACACCACAACTTCTTCCTCGACAGCATGGTAATCCTTGCCGGTTGGATACTTCAAGAGATTGTGCCTGGGGGCAGGCTTAGCAGGCTGCGGAAAAGGCCTCCCGCCGATGTCATCCTGAGCGCAGCACTGTCATCCTGAGCGCAGCGAAGGATCCTTTTCATTTGACTCAGCATAAACTCCGCGAAGCCCCCCGCATTTGTAAATGAAAAGGACCCTTCGTCCAAAGAACGGACTCAGGGTGACAGCACGGAACTTGGGCAGGCCAGCCTGGGCCGTGTCATCCTGAGCGCAGCGCTGTCATCCTGAGCGCAGCGAAGGATCCTTTTCATTTGACTCAGCATAAACTCCGCGAAGCCCCCCCCGCATTTGTAAATGAAAAGGACCCTTCGTCCAAAGAACGGACTCAGGGTGACAGCGCTGCGCTCAGCATCACACGCGCCTTTTTTCCGCAGCCTGTCGTTGCGGTAACTCGCCGCAGCGGCCTGGCGCGCGATGCGCGGCTTCCCGGGAACAACCGGAGGCAGGGCAGGCGCGCCGTTGACAGGGTGTTAGGCGTGTGGGAGAATCTTACATTTCAAGGCGGGCTTAAAGGCTTACCCGTAGACATCTGAGGCCAATGACCGACGAAAAACAGGAACCGCCCAAGGCGGCGGAGGGGGCTGGAACCCCTGTTGAAAAGCCTGCCCCGGAGGGCGGTGGGGCCACGATGCCAGCCAAGCCCGCTGCTGCCGTTCCCCCACAACTCCCGGCGGCCGGGGCGGCGAAGCCTCCCGTCGCAGTCGCGAAACCTCCCATTAAGCCGGAGCCCTGGTCGAGCCCGCTCCTCGATGAACTGCTCGGGCGGTTTCCTGGCGCGATCACGGAAGCGGTGATCTTCCGCAAGCTGCCGTCCCTCAACCTCGCCAAAGAGCACCTGGTCGCCATTTGCCAATTCCTCAAGAGCCCCGAGGGCGGCGCGTACACCCTGCTGACCGACCAAACGGCAGTGGACTATCCGCAGCGTGCGAAGCGTTTCGACATCATCTATCACCTATACTCCTTCCGGCGGAACGACCGTTTGCGGCTGCGGGTGCAGGTAGGTGAAGGAGAAACTGTTCCTTCTGTGACAAGTGTCTGGCTCACCGCGAATTGGCTGGAACGCGAAGTTCTACGACATGTTTGGCGTGGCCTACGAGGGCCACCCGGATTTGAAGCGCATCCTGATGCCTGATGGGTGGGTGGGACACCCGCTGCGCAAAGATTACGATATCCTCAAGCAGGACGAGGCTTGGGTGAAAACGAACCTGGGAATTGAAAGCGCACAGTAACCGATGCCGGAAGCCACTTTCCTCGACGCCAGCGAACTGCTCATCAACATGGGGCCGCAACATCCGGCCACGCACGGCGTGCTGCGCGTCAAGTTGAAGCTGGATGGCGAGCGCGTGCTGGGCACGGAATGCATTATCGGCTACCTGCACCGCGGCGTCGAGAAGATCGCGGAGAACCGCACTTACCAGCAGTTCGCTCCCTACGTCGACCGCATGGATTACTGCGCGGCCGTCACCAACGGCATGGGATACGTCGAGACCGTCGAGAAACTCCTGGCTGTGGAGATTCCCCCGCGCGCCCAGTACACGCGCATGATCCTGGCGGAATTGCAGCGCATCGCCAGCCACCTCATTTGGCTCGGCACCCACGCGCTCGACCTGGGGGCGATGACGCCGGTCTTTTACACGTTTCGTGAGCGCGAGGAAATCCTCAAAATTTTCGAAAAGTACTGCGGGGCGCGCCTCACCACGCACGCCTTCCGCATCGGCGGGCTGCAATACGACCTCTACGACGGGTTCGAAAAGGAAGTCGTGAAATTCTGCGATTACTTCCTGCCCAAAGTCGATGAGTACGAGCAGCTTCTCACCCAGAACCGCATCTGGATTAACCGCACCCGGAACGTGGGCGTGCTCTCCGGGGAAGATGCCATCGCTTATGGCGTCACGGGGCCCGTGCTGCGTGGCTCGGGCGTGAAGTGGGACATCCGCAAAGCTCAGCCCTATGAGGCTTACGACCAGGTCGATTTTGAGGTGCCCATCGGCGAGCACGGCGACACTTACGACCGGTACATCGTGCGCATGCAGGAAATGCGCCAGTCCGTGCGGATCATCCGGCAGTGCGTCGAGCGCCTAGCGCCCGGCCCCATCTTTGGGAAAGTCGGAAAGGTCATCAAGCCCCCCGCCGGCGAAGTTTACCATTCCATTGAGGCGCCCAAGGGGGAGCTTGGGTATTACCTGGTCAGCGACGGGTCCGTTAATCCTTATCGCGTACGCGTGCGGCCGCCCTCGCTTATCAACCTGCAGGCTCTTGACAAGATGGCCCAGGGTCATTTGGTGGCCGATATCGTTGCCATTATCGGTACTATCGATATCGTGCTGGGTGAAGTTGACCGCTAGCGCCCCCGGCGGATCGGGCCGGGGAAGCCCGCCCGAGGACGTCAGGCGGCACAGGCCGTGACTCCCGGCATGTGAGTCAGGTCGTTTCCACTATGCTTCAAAGCGCGATTGAGTTCCTGAAGGCCAACCCGCTCCTGCTGGCGCTGATCAAGATTCTCCTCGTGTTTGTGGTTATCGCGGGAATTGTTGCCTACTTGGTCTACATGGAGCGTAAGGTTCTGGCTTTCATGCAGGCGCGCCTGGGCCCGATGCGCGTGGGGCCCTGGGGATTGCTTCAGCCCGTCGCGGACGGGATAAAGCTATTGCTCAAAGAAGACATTATCCCTGCCGGCGCAGATGAATATGTTTTCCTGTTGGCTCCCGCCATCAGTGTGGCGGCCGCCTTCACGGTTTTTTCCGCCATCCCCTTCGCGGGCAATTTCTACGTAACGGATATCAACATCGGCCTGCTTTTCGTCCTGGCGGTTTCCTCACTCGGCATTTACGGGATCATTCTGGGCGGCTGGTCGTCGAACAGCCACTATCCCCTGCTTGGCGCTCTGCGGTCTTCCGCGCAACTGGTCAGCTACGAAGTCGCCGCGGGCATGGCCCTGGTGGGTGTGCTGCTGATTTCCAATTCCCTCAGCATGGTCGAAATTGTGAGGCGGCAGTTGGCCATGGGTGTCTGGAACGTGTTTCTTCAGCCCTTGGCCCTTGTGATTTATGTCATCGCGGCCGTGGCGGAGACGAATCGTAACCCCTTTGACCTGCCCGAGGCGGAGTCGGAGCTGACGGCCGGCTTCCACACCGAGTACAGCGGCTTTCGTTTTGCGCTTTACTTCCTGGCCGAGTACACCAACATGGTGGTGGTGGCGTGCATCGCCATCACGATGTTTTTCGGCGGCTGGCTGCGGCCCTTCGCCAGCGTGCGGGCGTTGGATGTTCTCAAGTTCTCCCCCATCCTGGCTTTCCTGGCCGCGGCGGGCTTTGTCCTCTGGCTGGGACTGAAGAGCCGCTTGTCCCTGGAGCGCTACTTCTTTGTTTTGCTCGCCGCGGTTTTCATCGTGCTGGGCATTCTCGTGGCTTATCCGCCGGTGCTCGATGCCATCCAGGGCATATTCTGGTTTGGCGCAAAAGTCCTCGCATTCCTTTACGCCTTCATCTGGTGCCGCGCCACGTTCCCGCGGTATCGCTACGATCAATTGATGAACGTGGGCTGGCGGTGGATGATTCCCCTGGCCCTCGGGAACGTGGTCGTGACAGCGGTCATTCGATACCTCGTAAGTTCGCATGGCGCTGCCCATCCGCTGGCGTGGCTGGTGAGGTGAGGATGAGTTGGAACGTCATCTTGCGGCGGATTTTCTTGGTGGACCTGATCAAAGGTCTGCGGCTGACGTTTTCCTATCAGCGCCCAGGCGCCGTATACACGGAGCAATACCCCCTGGAGCGGCCCGCCGTGGCGGAGCGGTATCGCGGGGCGCCGCGGCTGAACAATCACCCGGAGACCGGCGAAACGCTATGCATCGCCTGCAATTTGTGCTCCCTCGCCTGCCCGGAGAACCTCATCGTGGTGGGCTGGGCACGCACGGAAGATCGCAAGAAGCGGCTGACCACATTCACGTATGACCTTTCGCGCTGTATGTTCTGCGGGCTGTGCGAGGATGCCTGCCCCGTGGACGCACTGGAATTGACACAGGACTTCGAGATGGCCTCCTACACGCGCGAAGGCCTGATCTGGGATCGGAAGGCGCTCGAGGAAGGCCCCCAACCCACGCGCTATTCCCGGTGAGGGAAGGGCTCGAGCCAAAGGTTCGTCTATGCTGGAGATCGTCACGTTTGGGATTCTCGCGGCCGTAACGCTAGTCTCGGCCATCCTGGTCATTACCCGGCGCAATGCCGTTCACAGTGTGATCTGGCTGATTGTGACGCTCTTTGGGGTAGCAGGGATCTACCTCTTGCAGCACGCGGAATTCCTCTTCGCTGTGCAGATCATCCTGTATGTGGGCGGCATCATGGTGCTCTTCCTGTTCGTGGTGATGCTGGTCAACATTGATGTCTCCTTGAAACAGGCGCGCTTTGCACGCCAGTGGCAGGTGGCGCTCGGGACCGCCATCCTGTTGGGGGCGCAACTTGCTTATGCGCTCTACAACCACGGGCGTGGCCTCAATTTGCAGGAGCGGCCCATGCTAGCTGCTCCCGCCGGGAACACCCAAGCCGTGGGCATGGCCTTGTACCAGAACTATATGTTGCCAGTGGAGATTGCCTCGATTCTGCTGTTGGTGGCCATGGTGGGCGCCGTGCTCATGGCCAAGAGGAAGTTGGAATGATTCCCGCGGACTACTACATCTTTCTCGGAAGCGGCTTGTTCACCATCGGAGTCGTCGGTGTGCTGACCCGCCGCAACGTGCTGATCATTCTGATGTCGATTGAGCTCATCCTCAACGCCGTCAACATGAACCTCGTAGCTCTTTCGCAGTATTTCCGTTCCGTCGATGGTCAGGTTTTCGCGATTTTCGTCATCACCGACGCGGCGGCGGAAGCGGCCGTGGGGTTGGGCTTGATCATCGCCTTCTTCCGGAATAAGGAAACGGTCAACGCGGACGAGATCGATTTGTTGAAATGGTAGGCGACACGCGAAGCTATCCGGAACGTTCATGACCTTTCTCGACTACATTTGGTTGATTCCGGTTTTTCCGGTTCTGGGAGCTGCCCTGCAGCTTCTCATCGGCCGGAGACTCTCGCAGAAAGCGGTTTCGGCGATTTCGGTCGGACTGCCGGGCCTGTCGCTCGCGTGGGCAGTAGGCTCCTTCTTTCAATTTCTGGCACTGCCGGAAGCGGCGCACCATACCTTTACCAAGGTGCTTTACACGTGGCTCCCCGCGGGCGCGTTCCACCTTTCCGATGGGTCGCTCAGCCGTCTTAACGTCTACGTGGGGCTGCAGCTTGACCCTCTCTCGGCCGTGATGATGCTGGTCGTAACCGGCGTGGGTTTCCTCATTCACGTCTATTCCATCGGCTACATGACGCAGGAGGGCGGGTACTACCGCTTCTTCGGCTACCTGAACCTGTTCATGTTCTCCATGCTGGTCCTGGTGCTGGCGGACAACTACCTGATGATGTTTGTCGGCTGGGAGGGCGTGGGCCTCTGCTCCTATCTCCTGATTGGTTTCTACTTCCTGCGCAAATCCGCCTGCGATGCCGGGAAGAAAGCTTTCATCGTCAATCGCATCGGCGACGCGGCTTTTCTGCTGGGCATGATGCTCATCGTGGTCACTTTCGGCACGCTGGACTTCTACCCCATCAGCGAAGTGGCGCGCAGCGGACGCTTCGCGGCCGGTGATGGGGTGATTACCGCCATCTGCATCCTGCTCTTCATCGGTGCGACAGGAAAATCCGCGCAGATTCCCCTCTATGTGTGGCTGCCGGACGCGATGGAAGGTCCCACACCGGTCAGCGCGTTGATTCACGCCGCCACCATGGTGACCGCAGGCGTTTACATGGTGGCGCGTTCGAATGCACTTTACGTGCTGTCCCCGACGGCGCTGGCGCTGGTGGCAGCCACGGGTGCAGCGACGGCGATCTGGGCGGCGTCGATCGGCCTCGTCCAGAACGATATCAAGCGCGTGCTCGCTTATTCCACCATCAGCCAGTTGGGCTACATGTTCCTGGCCTGCGGGGTGGGCGCGTTTGCCGCCGGCGTCTTCCACTTGATGACGCACGCCTTCTTCAAGGCCCTGTTGTTCCTGGGCTCCGGCAGCGTTATTCACGCCCTGAGCGGTGAGCAGGACATGCGCAGGATGGGCGCTCTGTGGAGAAAGATCCCTATAACCGCGAAGACGATGCTGGCGGCCACACTGGCCATCAGCGGCGCACCGCTGCTTTCCGGATTCTTCAGCAAGGATGAAATCCTTTGGCAGTCTTTCGCCAGCCCGTATGGAAATAAGTTGCTTTGGATCGTGGGCGTGGCGACGGCCGGGCTGACCGCCTTCTACATGTTCAGGCTGTTCTTCCTGACCTTCCTAGGAACGTCGCGTGTGCCGCACGAGGTGGAGCACCATATCCACGAATCCCCCTCCTCGATGACGGTGCCCCTCATTTGCCTGGCGGTGGGTGCGGTGGGTGCGGGATGGATTGGCTGGCCGAAAGTTCTGGGTGGGTCCGACTGGTTCGGGAAATTTCTGGATCCGGTGTTCGAAAATCCGAACCGGCCTCCGATGCTCGCCCACACCTGGAACCTCGAATTCGGCCTCATGTTGCTCTCCGTAGTAGTGGCCCTGGCAGGGTTTTTCGTGGCGTATCGCTGGTACGTCAAGAGGCCGGAAATCCCGGCGCGCGTGGCGGCTGCCGCCGGCGCCGGGTACAGAATCCTGCTCAACAAGTACTATGTCGATGAACTCTACGACGCCCTTATCGTGAACCGAGCCAAAGACCTGGGCAGCGCGCTGGCGGCCTTTGACCTCGGTGTGGTAGACGGTGGCGTTAATGGCGTGGGCTGGTTAGGGCGCATGTCGGCGGAGTTGTCGCGTCTGTGGGACACGTGGGTCATCGACGGACTCGTGAACGTTTTGGCGTTCCTCGTGAAGGTACTGAGCTATCCCGTGCGTGTCCTGCAGACCGGCTTGCTGCAATCGTATGCCTGGTTTATCACTTTGGGCGTTTTGATTTTCATGGTTTACTACTTGATTCATTTCTAGGAAAGAAGCTAGGAGTTAGAAGGTAGAATGTCCCTGAACCGTCCGCCCGCGAAAAGTTTCGAGGACCTTGTCGTCTGGCGCAAAGCCCATGAGTTCGTGTTGGGAGCCTATGCGTTAACGGCGAGTTTCCCGAAGCAGGAGACCTATGGTCTGTCGAGTCAGATGCGCAGGGCGGCGGTCTCAATAGCCGCAAATATCGCGGAAGGATTTCGAAAACGCGGAAAGGCCGACAAGGCGCGCTTTATGAATACCGCGGAAGGTTCTGTGGAGGAGAGCCATTACTACCTGATTTTGACGCGCGACCTTGGTTACGGCGAGACGCAGCCGCTGGTGAGCGCGCTGGACGAGGTCAGCCGGCTCTTGAATTCGTACGCCCGCGCCATTCTGGCTTCTAGCTTCTGACTTCTAGCTTCTACTGCCGTGCGAGGCTGAACATGCAATTGGTTCATGACCACATTCTGACCATCATCCTCTTTATTCCGGTGGCGGGGATGATCCCTCTGTTTTTCCTCCCTGGCCAGAACAAACAAGCCATTCGATGGTGGGGCAACGTCGTGTTGTTCGTGGATTTTCTCGCCTCGTTGCCTTTGGTCTTCTGGTTTTCGAGCGAGACTCCGGAGCAGCAGTTCAAGTTTATGGAACGCCACGACTGGATTCCATCCATCGGCGCACAGTATTTCCTGGGAATCGACGGCATCAGCTTCCTGCTCATCATGCTGACCACGGTGCTGGGCTTTCTCGCGGTGCTGTCCTCCTGGAACGCCATCGAGGAGCGCATGAAGGAATACTACGCCATGTTCATGCTGCTGCAGGCGGGCATGCTGGGCGTTTTCATGTCGCTCGACTTTTTCCTCTTCTATGTGTTCTGGGAAGTGATGCTGGTTCCGATGTACTTTATCATCGGGGTCTGGGGTGGGCCGCGCAAACTTTATGCCGCGATCAAGTTCTTCCTATACACGCTCGCGGGTTCGGTCCTGATGCTGCTCGGCATCCTGACTCTTTACTTCCGCTACCACGCCGATACGGGAATGTACACGTTCAACGTCCTGGAATTAATGAAGCATAGCCCCAACTGGCCGCTCCATCTTCAGGTCTGGGTTTTTGTGGCCTTCGCGATCGGGTTTGCGATCAAGGTTCCGATGTTCCCGTTCCACACCTGGTTGCCGGACGCTCACGTGGAAGCCCCCACGGCGGGCTCGGTCATCCTGGCGGGCGTGTTGTTGAAGATGGGCACCTACGGTTTCGTCCGCTTCTCCTTGCCCCTCCTTCCGCAAGCGAGCGCGAACCCTACGGTCGTTAAATGGATGGTCGGACTTTCCATAGTAGCGATAATTTACGGTGCTCTGGTCTCACTGATGCAGCGTGATATGAAGAAGCTGATTGCGTATTCCTCGGTCAGCCACCTGGGTTTCTGTACGCTGGGAATTTTCGCTCTGAACCCGCACGGGTTGCAGGGAAGTGTGATTCAGCAGATCAACCATGGCATATCGACCGGCGCCCTCTTCTTGATCGTCGGTCTGATTTACGAACGCCGCCACACGCGAGAGATCAAGGAACTGGGCGGACTCTCGAGCGTGATGCCGGTCTATGCGACGCTCTTCATGATTGTGATGCTCTCCTCGATTGGTCTGCCGCTTCTCAATGGTTTCATCGGTGAGTTCACGATTTTGCAGGGCGCCTACGAAGTGAGCTGGCATTGGGCGGCCTGGGCCGTCGCGGGGATCGTCCTGGGCGCTGCCTACATGCTTTGGCTTTATCAGCGGACCATGTTCGGGCCTTGCGATAATCCCAAGAACCAGGTCTTGAAGGACTTGAGCTTACGCGAGATCATGACGCTTGTGCCCCTGGTCATCTGGGCATTTTGGATCGGGCTGTACCCCAAACCATTTTTCGACGTGCTGGACAAACCCGTCAACGCCATCGTCCAGCGGGTGAATCCGGATTTCTTTAATAGGCCGCAAGCGGCGAACGCAGCGCTGCCGCCGTCTTCCGCAACCCCGGCAGGCTTGGAAGTGCCCGCTGCTGCTGCGACAGGAGCGAACCACTGATGTGGAACGCATTCTTTCACCGGGCGGATTATCTGGCCATCAAGCCGGAAGTCCTGCTAACCATGTTCGGCCTCGCGGTCCTGCTGTTTGATTTCCTGTTGGAAAAGCGCGACAAGTATCTCAACGCCGTACTCGCCCTGATCGGGCTGGGCTTCGCCGCCCTCCAGCTTGTGTTGTTCTGGCCCTTGCTCGCGGGGCAGGCTGCTTATTCCGGATTTGGGGGAACGCTCACCCTCGATACCTTCGCTGTTTACGCCAAGCTGATTATCGTGCTGGCCACCGCCATCGTGGTGCTCCTTTCCATGAAGTACCTCGAAATTGAGGGAGCTCATTACGGCGAGTACTACGCCCTGTTGCTTTTTGCGGCCGTGGGGATGATGTTCCTCGCTTCGGGCGTCGATCTGATCGTGCTTTTCATAGCGTTGGAATTGATGGCGCTGTGTGAGTACGTGCTGACCGGGTTTCTGCGCGTGAACCGAAGGTCCAACGAGGCGGCGGTGAAATTCTTTCTGCTCGGCGCCTTTTCCTCAGGGTTGCTCCTGTACGGCATGTCGCTGCTTTACGCGATTGGCGGCTCGACGAAGTTGGGAATTATCGCCGAACGCCTCCGGGATAGGGCCCCATCGGATCCGATTTGTTGGGTCGCGCTCATCACTTTGCTGGCGGGCATTTACTTCAAGATCGCGGCTGTGCCATTTCATCAATGGACCCCCGACGTTTACGAGGGCGCACCGACTTCGATCACAGCCTTTATTTCCGTAGCGCCCAAGGTAGCGTCGTTCGCCTTCTTCATCCGCATCCTGATCGTGGGGCTCTGGCCGATGCGGGCAGAGTGGCAGCTTTTGACTATGGGTGTCGCGATCGCCACGATGACCCTGGGAAATTTCGCCGCGATTACCCAAACCAATATCAAGCGGTTCTTCGGTTACTCCACGATTTCACATGTGGGGTACCTGTTGCTGGGACTCGTCGCTGCGGCCGATGGAAACCGGGAAGGGCTGACAGCGATCGTCATTTACTTACTGGTTTATGCTTTCATGAACTTGGGCGCTTTTGCGGTCATCATCGTGATGCGGCGAAGAGACCTGATCGGCGACGAGATCGATGATCTTGCCGGCTTGATGTCGCGCGCGCCGGGACTGGCCATCCTGATGCTCATCTTCCTGCTCTCCCTGGCCGGCATTCCACCGACGGCGGGCTTCATTGGGAAGTATTTCATCTTTCTTTCTCTAGTCGAAACGGGGCACTATTACTTGGCGGTGTTAGCAGTTGCCTATGCCGTCGTGGCGCTATACTATTATTTCCGGATTGTGGTCGCCATGTTCATGAAGAAGGCGCCCGATACGGTGCCCTTGGCGACTGGACCCGGCCTGACGGTGGCGCTTAGCGTAACTCTTGCCATGACGCTGCTGATCGGAATTTATCCGCAGCCCTTTATCCTGTTGGCGCGCGAAGCCGTTCGGCCCTTCTTTTCATGAGGGGAGGAGTAGTGCCCAAGGCTTCCGGCAAGCAGTTGAGTCTGTGGGAGCAAGTGGGGTTCTATTCCAGCCTGGGTTTCATTGTGCCCGCCGCAGCCGTGGGCGGATTCGCTCTGGGCTGGTGGCTGGATCGATGGCTGCACACCTCGCCGGTCTTGTCCTTGTTAATGGGCATGGTGGGTGCAGCCGGGGGAGTGGTGGAGATTCTGCGCATCCTGACTCGAGCTGAGAAACATGACGACGGAAACAACTCAAGCCCTGGACCTGACGGAAAGTGAAGCGCGCCTGCCGCGCTGGATGGTAGGTTTGGCTGGCGCGGTTGGGGCAGGCATATTGCTGTCCGGTCACGTGCGTTTCAGCGCGGGATTCGCCCTCGGTTCTGGGCTCGCCATCCTGAACTACCTCTGGCTGCATCAGGCGGTTGAGGCCCTAATGTCAGCCGGGCAGGCGCGTCCAGCGAGAAGGGTTCTCGCGAAGTTTTTTCTCCGATATCCGTTGGCATTTGCGGGCGTTTATCTCTTCTATAAAACCGGGTGGTTGCCGGTTGAAGCAATTCTGGCCGGCCTCTTTGTGCCGGTCGGCGGCGTTTTGATTGAGGCGATGGCGCTCCTCCGCGCCGGGTGGAAAAGTTAAAGTCGGTGCGGTAGACCGGCCGATGATACGACTATGGAACATCAAATTTGGTTTACGGCTGTATTAAACAAACTGCTGGCGTGGCTGGTCACACCGGCGCTCACGGCCCTGCGCGTTCCGCCTGCCGACGCGGCGCATCCCATTCCGGATTTCCTGGCGATGCAGGTCTTGGTGATCCTCACCCTTGTCGCTGTGGCGCTGATCCTGCGGGCTCGGCTTTCTGTCGAGAACCCCGGAAAGTTGCAGCACGTGGCCGAGGAAATCCTGGTGTTTGCGAACTCCACGGCGGAGGAGATCATCGGTCACGGAGGCGGGCGCTATGTTGCGATGCTCGGGACGCTGTTTGTCTTTGTGGCAATGTGCAACCTGCTCAGTCTTATCCCGACGCTCGGCGTGCCGGATGCTGCCTTGAAGATCGAAGTGAGCCCTACCGGCTTGATTCAAGCCACCCTGGGTTGTGCGGTGGCGGCCTTTCTCTATTACAATTACCATGGCCTCCGGGAGCACGGCGTGATCGGCTATCTGAAGCATCTTTGTGGGCCGATGATGGCCATCGCCATCATCATGTTTCCCATTGAGGTCATCGGGAATCTCGGGCGTCTGCTTTCACTCAGCGTACGTCTCTATGCGAATATGCTGGTGGGCGGGGTCCTGGAACGCGTGTTCGGGGCGATGATCCCCATCGGCGTCCCCGTGGTCTTCATGGCGCTCCACCTTTTCGTTTCTCTGCTCCAGGCCTACATCTTCATGCTCTTGCCGGCAATCTATATCAGCATGGCTGTCGCCAAGGAGCACTAAGTTCAGGAAGTAATCGTCAGTGTGAGCCCCGCCTGTTCGAGGGAAGGGGGGGAACCACCTCCTGGCGACATCTCATCAGGGGCTTAACTCACGCAAGGGAGGAAGTCCCAAGGAGGAAAAGAGTGAAACGCAATGCGCTAATGATTCTTGGGAGTTGCATAGGTTTGCTTCTTTCCGCACCCGCTTTTGCACAAACCCTTCCCGGGGGCGAAGGGGGAGGGGATGATGCGAAATGGGTCTTCATCACGGCGGGTTTCGCCATGGCTATCGCCTCCGGAGTATGCGCCTACGCCCAATCCAAGGCCACGGCGGCAGCCTGCGAAGGCTTGGCACGCAATCCCGGCGCTCGCCCGGGAATTCAGTTCTTGCTCATTCTGGCCCTGGTTCTGATTGAGTCGATGGCGCTGTACACCTTTGCCATGATCTTCATCAAGGTCAAGTTAGGTTAGCTGGTTCCATCTTCGCAGGTTCGATTCAGGGGGAGGCTTCGGCCTCCCCTTCTTGTTATAATAAGTTGCTTTCCTGGAGATACTGCTGCCGACGCGAAGCATCATGTTAGGTTGGTGACTGTCCATCACCCCTCACCCCCGGCGCTCGGGGCCCCCCGCCCGCGCCGGCTGGTGAAAGCGCCGGTCGCGTTCCACCCTCTCCCCTCGGGAGAGGGAAGAAATCACCAATCCAAGGGAGAGGGCAGAAATCACACATCCCAGCCCTCTCCCCTCGCGGGAGAGGGTGCCCGAGGTACGAGGGCGGGTGAGGGGGCCCCGAGCGCCGGGGGGAAGGGGTCTTTCCCTTTACCCTGGAGTGACTGCGCAACATTGCTTCCTGCGCTCGCGTTAGTACCCTGTTAAATGCATCTTAGTATCAAAATCACGCTGCGCGACTCTCGCCCGCCTGTCTGGCGCCACATGCAGGTGCGCGACGATATTACAATTGCTTTCCAATCTGCCGTGGGTTCAACGTGGTTTGGGACGACCCACCTCACAACCGCGGTGCCTTGGCCGCCTGGACAGGGCTTCTTTTCTGGGTAGTGTCCTAAAAGTGTGTTGATGCTTGGTGGCGGCCTCGGGAGAGTAGGCCGCCAGCCGGTCATCTTAGAACCTCTTCTTCCTCATTCTCCTTGAATGGAAGCAGCATCGTGGTATTCACTTTCGGGAAAGCCCGATCTGCCACCCTGTAAAACCTCTCCCAGTGTTCTGAAGCCTTCATCATTCCTAGCAGTTCATAAAGATGACGACCTAGAGCCGGGTGCCCAACATCCCTCGTCAAATATTGGTGGTGGCGATGTTTTCGGTATCCCTTCTCCGTAGGCGGATTTAGCTTTTGAAGCTCTGCCAACACCCCAGGAGCTAGCCGCGCATATACAAGGTCATTTGTATAATGGCCGACAATTCCGGGCATCTTCCCCTCATTCCAGGGCCAGCCCTTCAATCGGAATATTTCCTTGTAAAACTCAAGCGGGAATGTCTCCGTCCATTTCAATAAATCTTCAGAAATGTACTTCTTGAGGATTGCCTGGAGAGCCTCGCGGCTGCGAATTTCCTGATAGCCGGTGGCCTCGTCCACCAAAGCGATGATTCCGACTCGCGCAAATGCTCTCACGAGAATCTCGCATTGCTTGGCGATGTGGTCCTGTTGATAGTTAAGCTTCTTTGAGGCTCTTGCGGAAAGAACCGCATCACAGATTTCGGGAAGAATAGTTGCTTCGTATCCGTATGCCCAAGTGCCGTGAGCCTTAAACCTGATAGGGTTTATGATCATCTCCCGTAACGTCTCTGAAACAAAGGGCTTAATCGACTGAGTACCCATAAAATTGGATACACGATCACCGCCGCCTTTTGTGGCAGTTCCAGGACTCATAGACAGGGCAGTTAGCATTCCAGATTGGGTGATCACCCGCCTAAGATCATCCAACACGTAGCAGAGTATTTCTAGATCACCAATCCTCAAAGGTCTATCAGGGGAACCGCAGAGCGCCTTGGGATAATGCGGCCTCTCGATTCCAGATTTTCCCCATCTGGCCTCCGCTGCTGCACTAGCGATATCGTGGCGATCTTCAGCCGAGAGACTCGCAGCGCGAGCCTTTCCACCCAGTGCCGGAAGTTTTTGTTTGGTTTCCTCGTCCATTGAAGCTACCCCCCTTCTTGCTTACAGTAGCACGCATGTACTTCAAGTTCAAGAACTATTTTCAGCAAGCAATACGATCTTACTTGACATGCTTACAGCAGCAAGC
The DNA here is from genome assembly GCA_963722555.1 of uncultured Acidobacteriota bacterium. Lineage (GTDB taxonomy): Bacteria > Acidobacteriota > Terriglobia > UBA7540 > UBA7540 > Bog-366. Next base: position 1,338,901 of record CAVRNQ010000006.1, on the reverse strand, counting down.
ATAAAATAGGTGGGAAGTCAAAAGCCCCGCCTCGGCGGGAACCGAAACGGGGCTCAAATCAGCACGCGGAGCAAGTCCGATATGCCGATCATCAAATCCATTATCGGCCTACTTCGCGGGAAAGACAAGGCCGATGACCTGCCATAATTGCAAAATCAATTGCCAGAAGTTCGGGAAAGACCGGAAGGGCAATCAACGCTTCCGCTGCTGCCAGTGCTATAAGACGTACAGCGAGCGCCCCGAACGGCTGGATGGAACCTACCTGCCCGCCGAGAAGATCACGCAGATCATCCAATTGCTCGTGGAGGGCATGTCTGTGCGGTCCATTGAGCGAATTACGGACATCCACCGCGATACCATCCTGAACGTGCTGGTACTTGCTGGGGAGCGTTGCGAGCGCCTTCTTGAGCGAACAATTCATGACCTGCCCGTGCGTGACGTTCAATGCGATGAGATTTGGGGATTCGTCGGATGCAAGGAAAAACGGAACGTGAACAGTGACCCCCTACTCGGAGACGCCTATTGCTTCGTTGCCATCGAGCGGAACACTAAGTTGGTACTCGCATGGCACCTCGGAAGGCGGACAGCACGTGATACCGTGGCCTTTACGGAAAAGGTCAATGAGGCCACACGGGGCCAATTCCAGATCACGACGGACGGTTTCAAAGCCTATGTGGACGCAGTTCAGTACAGTTTGGGAACCCGAGTTGACTTCGCACAACTGGTCAAAGTGTACGCGGCTCCACGCGATGGCGAACAGCGATACTCTCCCGCCGAAGTAGTGGATGCCGTGCCTCTCCCAAGATGGGGACGGCCAGAACTCAGGAGGATTTGCACTTCGCACGTCGAGAGGCAGAATCTTTCAATCCGCATGGGCATGAGGCGTATGACGCGGCTGACGAACGGATTCAGCAAGAAATGGGAAAACCTGAAAGCTGCTTGGGGATTCCGGGGCAAGGTGATAGCGATTCCGAAGTTATCCCGATCAAGATTCCGAAATTGATCTGATCACGATTCCGGGATGAAGCTGATCATCGATTCCGATTTTAAGTCGGTCAGTTTTAGCGGGTTGTCGGAACGGTGATCGGGATCATTTCGGAACGATTTTCACAGGGCTCCAGGCCGGGCAGTAAGGGGCATGGCGAAGGACGCTGGACAACATCTTCGGCAATGAGGTTCCACTGGAAGGTGGAGGGACCACATTGCCAATGAAAAGGTTGTCCATGCGAAAGCTCAAGGAAGTACTGCGACTACGCTACGAACTGGGACTGGGGCAGCGCCAGATCGCCCGCAGTTGCTCGATCGCGCAGGGCACGGTTTCTGGGTACCTGAAGCGCTCCCAGGAGGCAGGGGTCAGTTGGCCGCTGCCGGAAGGCTGGGATGATCGCCAACTGGAAGCCGCCTTATTTGGAGGAACCCCGCGGCGCGCCCACGAGACCCGCCAGCCCCAGCCCGATTTTGCCCAACTCCACGAAGAACTCCAACGCCATCCTCACCTGACGCTGCAACTCGCCTGGGAAGAATATCGACAGGCCCACTCGGACGGCTACGCTTACAGCCGCTTCTGTGAACTCTACCAACGCTGGCGACAGCAGTTGGATGTGGTGCTGCGCCAGGAGCATACGGCGGGAGAGAAGCTCTTCGTCGATTACGCCGGGGCGACGATTCCCATCCATGATCCTCAAGGCGGGCCGGAGCGGCAGGCCGCGGTCTTCGTCGCTGTCCTGGGGGCCAGCAACTACACTTATGCCGAAGCCACCGAGAGTCAGGAACTGGAGCACTGGATCGGTTCCCACATCCGTGCCTTCGAATTTCTCGGCGGCGTTCCCAAGCTGGTCATTCCGGATAATACCCGCACCGGTGTGAATAGGGCCTGCCGCTACGAGCCCGATCTGAACCGCACTTATCACGAACTGGCCATGCACTACGGGGTGGGCGTGCTACCGACTCGGCCTTACAAGCCCCGCGATAAAGCGAAGGTCGAAACCGGGGTGCAGATCGTCCAGCGTTGGATCGTGGCGGCGCTGCGGCACCGGAAGTTCTTCAGCCTGGCCGAACTCAATCAGGCGATCCGGGAGTTGCTGGATAAACTCAACCAACGGCCGTTTCGCAAGCGGCCGGGCTGCCGTGCCAGCCTCTTTCAGGAGTTGGACCGGCCGGCGCTGGGACCGTTACCGCGAGAACGCTTTGAGCTGCAGCAGTGGGCGACAGCGCGCGTCAATATCGACTATCACGTCGAGATCGACCGCCACTACTACAGCGTGCCCTACGTGCTGACTGGGCAGGTGGTGGAGATCCGCTCGACGCTGAGCACGGTAGAGATCTTTCACCGCGGCGAGCGCGTGGCTTCGCACGTCCGTAGCCACCTGCCCTATAAAGCCACTACCGTCAACGAGCATCGTCCCAAGAGCCACCAGCAGCACCTGGCTTGGCCACCCTCACGTCTGCTGCATTGGGCGCAGTCGGTGGGACCGTCCACGGCGCAGTTGTTCAAAGTCATTCTGGAAAGTAAACCGCACCCCGAAATGGGCTACCGGTCCTGCCTGGGGATTCTACGGCTGGGCCAGCGCTATTCCACCGAGCGGGTGGAAGCAGCGGCGGCACGGGCCCTCGCCACCGGCGCTTGTTCCTACCAGAGTGTCAAGTCGATGCTGGAACGCGGACTTGACCGTCAACCGTTGGAGGCGCCGGCGCCCCGCCCCCCGCTCGAACACGACAACTTGCGGGGCGCGGCCTATTTCGATTCCTCGGATACCCCGAGGTTGCTGTAACTCCATCCGGAGAAAGGAGAACGTATGTTGAATCAGCAGACCCTGGAGAAGTTGCACGGCTTGCGCTTGCACGGTATGGCAGAGGCCTTTCGCGCTCAGTCCGAGCAGACCGGAATCACCGAGTTGAGCTTCGAGGAACGCTTCGCATTGCTGGTTGACCAGCAGTGGAACTGGCGACAGAACCGGGCCTTGGAGCACCGCCTGCGCCAGGCCAAACTACGGCATCAGGCCTCGGTGGAAGACCTAGACTTCCGCTCCCCGCGCGGTCTGGACCGCGCCTTAGTACGGTCGCTCATCCAGGATTCGGCTTGGGTGCGGGAGCATCAGAACATTTTTCTGCTCGGCCCAACGGGGATCGGGAAGAGCTTCCTGGCTTGCGCTCTGGCCGAGAAGGCCTGCCGGGACGGCTTTACGGCCTTCTACACGCGGGCCCCCCAACTGTTTCGCGACCTGGGTCTGGCCCGCGCCGACGGCAGTCTGCGCTCGTTGCTCGCCCGATTGGCTCGTCTGGAAGTACTGGTGGTCGACGACTGGGCCATGGCGCCCCTGGCCGATACCGAGCGTCGGGACTTCCTGGAAATCTGTGAAGACCGCTACCAGCGGCGCTCGATGATCTTGACCAGCCAATTGCCGGTTGCCAACTGGCATGAGCAGATCGGGGATCCGACCCTGGCTGACAGCATTCTCGACCGGCTGGTGCACAATGCTCACCGCATCGAGATGCGCGGCGAGTCGATGCGCAAAAAGCGCGGTGGCAAGGAGTGAACAACGTCGCTGCGCTCCGAACACCCCGAGTGGGCGCCGTGGAAATGCCGCCCCGTGGAAAGCGTGGAAAACTCCCAGAACGAGTTTCCCACCCTTTCCACCGGGCTTGGAAATCCGGCAAAGGGCAGCCGGATTCCCACATTTCCACCGCGCCGGCGGCGGGCTTAATCTTGAAGGAAGGAGACAAAAAAGATGAAGAGAAAACCCAATTCCAGTTGACCGATCCTGATCACTTCAAGCACAATAAGAATGCCAGCGTCGCTTCGCTCCGAAAATGATCGGCTTCACTTCGGAACCAGTGACTGGGATCAAATCGGAATCACCGACCACCTTCATCGGAATAAGCAGCTGCTTACGCGCTGTGGTTTGCGTGGTACAATTTCTCACGCGTACACCAAACCTTGAGAGTTACTCCCGCGATGCAAGCTGGAATTTCCGAACACGTGTGGACTATTGGCGAGCTAGTCGGAGCGGAGTAGCATCCTAGACCAACGCGCTACGGGGCTTTCTGTGTATAAAGGAAAATCACAGCCAAATAAAAAAGGTAAAAAAGCAAAAGCGACAAAAAAGCCGGAACAACGAACCTTGTCACGAAAGCTGCTAGATGGATTCTTAGTACTGCTAGCCATCGTGGGATTCGTTCTCTCCGTCTTGACGTTCTTCCCACGCCTAACCGTGAACAACTTACCTGCAATTGATCCCGATAAGCCATTCTCTACTCCTTTCATCGTATCCAATGACGGGTATCTGCCTCTCTACAATGTGAAATTCATGGTCGCCGTAAATTCTCTAGTAACCCATACTTATCACTTTGATGGGATAGGTTTTGGCTTGTTCCTTGACGCAGGGGACAGCGCCGCCATTTTCTATCCAACCGAGAAATATTCCCTGTATCTGGGGCGATATATCCAAGCATACCCAAGGGGAATAAGAGAGGCTGACATTGCAATTCAAATTGAGTATCGCCCGATGTTTTACTGGGGTCGGAGGTGGAAAATGTACCGGTTTGTTGCACAGCCCGGCCCCGATGGGAGGCTGTACTGGAATGCGCGTCCCTTGAGCAATTAGAAATACTCCGGAACTCGCACCGACCGTTCTTCCCCGCATTAACGCACCTTTCACTCAGTGACCGAAATCGACCAACACAGACTTAGGACACTACCCTTTTCTGGGGTGCATTGCTAAAAGGCGCGGTCGTGTATACACTCACCGTTACTCATGATTCCAGATGGAAATCCCAACCACTATCATGGCACTAGGGCTTGCGGTTTAGGCGTGGTGAGTTTCCGCCTCGAGGTGCGTGTATGAATCATCGCCATCTTGCCTGGTTAGTTACAGCCCTTTTGTTCGGCTTTGCGGCGGTTTGGTTCGCGGCGCTTGGCTACGGAGCCCAAGGCGCACAGGATCGAGGACACGCCAACGTCAAGAGCGAAACCTCGGATGTTCACGCCGAAATGTCGGAAGCAAGTAAAGTACTGCTGTCACTCAAGAAAGGCGAATCAGTGACCGTCAAACTCGACATGCGAACCTCCGCCGGTTGCTGGTCCCGCATCAAGGTGGCGGCCCCAACGGAAACATCAGGCTATGTCCTGTGCAGCGATTTGGAACGTCCGCCACAGCGCGAGGAACACTTCGCGATACTGCCACCAGCCGAAACTGCCACGACGGACTGGTCCAAGACTCCATTGGCGGACAAGATTCGAAGGTTGTGCCCCGAGATCGATGAGGGCCAACTGAAGTATGGGTGGCCTTTGCCGCAGGTTGCGTCTTCCATTGCGATGGACCGCTGCTTTGAGATTTCGGGTGGCGCTCCTGGAATGAAACTGACGGCGGACGAGATCCGCGTGTGGCAATCGAAGGCCGAGCGGTCGGGTGCTCAGGCTTGCTGGGATCGATACCTTGCGGTTCGGGAGAAGCACCGCGCGTTGGAACGCGACGCGGGGGCTGCGGATCGGAGCCTGGCCGCCTTGCGGGAGTGGGAGCGCGACCCCTGCCATTGGCGCGTAAAGGCGTTGCGCGACGCCATCGTGTTGCGCCCGTACATGAAGGACCTTCCGCGTGTGTACGATGAGATCATGAGCGGGCGGCAGCCGACGATACCATGATGATTCGCAGGCATCGGCTATCTGACCACGCGGTTCTCACTTCGGGAGGGGCAAGGCTGCGAGCGTGCTGAGACCCACGAGGAGGTTCGGGGCGAGACCCAGGTAGAAGATCCCCAGGATGCTCACGCCCAGGGCCGCGAGCACCGGCCAGGGCAAAACGGCGGCGGAGATTTCGGTCTTTCCTTCGCGCATATACATTGCCACGACAATTCGCAAATAGTAATACACCGACACCACACTATTCAGCAAAGCCAGAATCGTCAATCCGATCAAATGCGAGTGCATGGCCGCGCGGAAGAGGTAGAACTTGCCCAGGAAGCCCGCGGTTGCCGGGAAGCCCGCGAGCGATAGAAAGAGCACCGTGAGGCAGGCCGCCACGCCGGGGCGCTCGAAAGCCAATCCCGCATAATCCTCGATCTGGACCAGCCGTTCGCCGGCGCCGGCCAAGTGCGCCACCAGGATAAAGGCCCCAACGTTCATGAGTGCGTACGCCACAAGGTAGAACATCACCGCCGAAATCCCGCGCGAGCCACCCGCGGCCACTCCCACGAGGATGTAGCCGGCGTGAGCGATTGACGAGTAGGCGAGAAGCCGCTTGACGTTCGTTTGCCAGAGCGCGGCCAGGTTGCCGAGGCACATGGTGAGGCCGGCGGAAATCCAAATTATCCAGAAAGTGACAGCGCCGGCTGCGGCAAAGCCTCCCAGGAAAAGGCGGAGGAGAACGGCAAAGGTAGCCGCCTTGGGGCCGACGGATAGGAACGCGGCGACCGGCGCCGGGGCGCCCTGATACACGTCAGGTGTCCAGACCTGGAAGGGAACGGTGGAAAGTTTGAAGCCCAGGCCGACAAACATCAAGACGAGTGCGGCCCGTGCAAAGACGGTCCATTGCGAGGGTTCGGCCAGGCGGGCGCTCGCTGCCAGGAGATTCGTCGTCCCCGTCAGACCATAAACGAAGGCGATTCCATATAGGAAAAACGCGGTAGCAAATGAACCTAGCAGAAAGTACTTCAGCGAGGCCTCGTTCGAGAGCCGGTCGCTACGCCGGTATCCCGCCAGGATGTAGGTGGAGATCGAAGAAATCTCGAGGCCCAGGAAAATCATGATGAGGTCTGTTGAGGCGACCATGAAGCACATTCCCACGGTTCCCAGCAAGACCAGTGCGTAATATTCGCCGTGCTGGGCGTGCTCGCGCTCCAGGTAATCCATGGACCCCAGGATCACGAGCGCCGCAACCAGCAGAAACAGATAGATGAAGTAGAAGCTGAAGGCGTCCGCGGCGAGAGAACCCCCAAACGCCAAGCCCGGATCGAAGGATGTCCTGACGGTCGCAGCGCCCCCCCCGAGCACTCCCACCAGGGCCAGCCAGCCCAGCAACTTCTTGTGGCCGGCAGGGACGAAGGGCTCCAGTACCATGATCAGGACGCCGAACGCAGAGAGAACAATCTCGGGAAGGATGCGAAGCAGATCGGCCGTCTGGAAGGTGATCATCGCCGTCCCTCCGCATGTTTTGCCGGCGCCTGTTCGGTAAAGAAAACGGCCCGCTTCTCGATGCACTGCAGGATGGAGGTCACGCTCCGATCCATGCGCCGCAAGAAGGGCTGCGGATAGACTCCCATGACGACGATGACCACGACCATAACGGTCAGGATAAGCTTTTCGCGCAGATTACAGTCCGGGAGAGCCCTGTTCTTCTCGTTGGTAAGTTCACCGTAGAAGACACGCTGGTACATCCAAAGCAGATAAACCACCGCGAGTACGACTCCCCCGGCGGCAAGCGCCGCGTATAGCGCCCGGCTGTGATAAGAGCCCACGATAACCAAAAACTCCCCGATGAATCCGTTGAGTAGGGGCAGGCCCAGGGACGACAGCGTTACGATCAGGAAGAATGTGCTGTAAACAGGCAGGGAGGTTGCCAGGCCGCCGAACTCGCTGATCAGGCGCGTGTGGCGGCGATCGTACAGCATTCCCACCAGGATGAAGAGCGCCCCGGTTGAGACCCCATGGCTGAACATTTGGTAGATCGAGCCTTCCATGCCCAGCGGGTTGAATACGAATATCCCCAGCACACAGAATCCCATATGCGCGACCGAGGAATAGGCCACGAGCTTCTTCAGGTCCGGCTGCACCATGGCCACCAGGGCGCCGTAGATAATTCCGACGAGAGCCAGCGCACAAATCACGGGGGCGAACTCGCGCGAGGCGTCAGGGAAAAGCGGCAAGCAGAAACGCAGCATGCCGTAAGTTCCCATCTTGAGGAGGACACCGGCCAGGAGGACGGAGCCAGCCGTGGGCGCCTCGACGTGCGCGTCGGGCAGCCACGTGTGAAACGGAAAGAGCGGAACCTTAATCGCGAAGGCTACAAAGAAAGCAAGGAAAAGCCAGCGCTCCTGTTGCATAGAGAGCAACGGCGTCGTGCTCAGGTGGTCCAGCACATCGGGCAGGTCAAAACTGCCCGTGAGGTTGTAAAGGTAGAGAATCCCTGCGAGCATCAGGGCCGAGCCCACCATCGTATACAGAATGAATTTGATCGCAGCATAAACGCGGCGCTCGTGCCCCCAAATCCCTATCAGGAAATACATGGGGACGAGCATGACTTCCCAAAATAGAAAGAAGAGGATCAGATCGAGAGACGCAAAGACTCCGATCATTCCTGTTTCAAGCGCGAGTAGAAAGACGAAGAACTCCTTGGTCCGATGGGTGATGCTGCTCCAGGAAGCCAGCACCGACAGGGGCGTGAGCAATCCGGTTAGGAGAATCAGGAGCATGCTCAGGCCGTCAACTCCCAGGTGGTAATTGACGGGCGGCACCACCATCCAAATGCGGAACTCTTCGAACTGCATCCCGCTGCGGTGGGAATCCAACGCGAAATACAGCCACGCGGTCCCGAAAAACGTGAGTAGGGAGCAGAGGAGTGTGACCCAGCGAATGAGGGACGTCCGCTCGCGCCCGAGGAAAGCGATGACCACGGCGCCCAACAACGGCAAGAAGATCACAGTCGTCAGAGAATGCTCAGTGAGCCAGGACATAGATCGTCATCGAATATGCTGCACCAGTTACTGCCCCTAATGTATTACGAGAACGTACAACAGCCACAATACGGCGCCCAGCAGGACCCAGGCGGCGTAACTTCGAATATTGCCCGATTGGATGCGTCGCAGGACACCGCCCACTTCGGTGCTGACTTCGCCGGCGCCATTGACCAGCACGCCGTCGATAGCGCCTGCGTCCACGACCCGCCACAGAAACTTTTCAGAGAGGATGTGGATGGGGTGTACGATAAGCCAGTTGTAGAACTCATCGATGTAGTATTTGTGGATTAGAACCTCATGCAAACCGGCGAAGCGCTGCGCCAGCTTTCGAGGTGTATCGATGGATTTCCAATACCACCAAATGCCCAACCCAATCCCAATACACGCCGCAAGAACTGAGAAGGTCATTAATGCCCCGCCACTGAGGCCCTCCGGGTTATGGGCATGAGCATTGCGCAGAGCCTCCTCAGCGGGACCGAAGACCGGCTCGAGGTACCGATCGAATGCTTCTCCGCCCCCTAAGGCACGAGGCCAGCTCACGTAGCCGCCAACAATGGAGAGGAACGCAAGGGCCAGCAACGGCCCCGTCATCTTGAAACCACTTTCGTGCAGATGGTGCGCGGTCTCGGGTTCGACCCGCGATTTCCCCCAGAACGTCAGGCAGAGGGCTCGAAACATGTAGAAGGCTGTAAGCCCGGCGGTGAGTGTGCCGAGCCAGTAAAGCCAGGTTTGTCCCAGCGGGCCTTCGTAAGCTCCCGCCAGAATCTCGTCTTTGCTGAAGAAGCCCGCGAACATCGGTACGCCACTGATCGCCAGGGTCGCAATAAAGAACGTGGCGTGGGTGATTCTTAGCTTATGCCGCAGGCCGCCCATCTTACGCATATCAAGTTCGCCGTTCATGGCGTGCATCACGCTTCCGGCGGCGAGGAAGAGCAGCGACTTGAAAAACGCGTGGGTCATGAGATGGAAAATGCCGGCGGCGAAGACACCGACGCCGCAGCCGAGAAACATATACCCGAGCTGGCTGATGGTGGAGTAGGCGAGCATGCGTTTCAAGTCGTTTTGGGCAAGGGCGATAGTGCTGGCAAAGAGCGCCGTCAGGCCGCCCACGACGCCGACTACCGCGAGAGCTCTGGGAGCATGCGCGTAGAGGATGCTCGACCGCGCCACCAGATAGACACCGGCCGTCACCATGGTGGCGGCATGGATGAGCGCGCTGACCGGTGTCGGGCCTTCCATGGCGTCCGGGAGCCAGACGTAAAGCGGGAGCTGGGCGGATTTCCCGGCAGCGCCCAGGAAGATGGCCAGCCCGATCGCGGTCAAAGTGCCGGCATATTGCCCGGGCGGCAATTCACCGATTCTCGCGAAAACCGTTTGAAAATCCAGCGTCTTGAACGTCCAGAAAAGTAAGGCCACGCCCACCGTGAACCCGGCGTCGCCAATGCGCGTCACAATGAAAGCCTTCTTTCCCGCATCCGAGGCGCTCTGCTTGCGGAAGTAGAAACCAATCAAAAGGTACGAGCAGAGCCCGACGCCCTCCCATCCCACAAACATGAGGGGGTAGTTGGCGGCCGTGATGAGCGTCAGCATCATGAACAGGAAGAGATTCAGGTAGGAGAAGAAGCGGTAGTAACCGCCCTCGTGTTCCATGTAACCGCGCGAGTAGAGGTGAATCAGGAACGCCACCACCGTGACGGTCAGGGTCATCACCAGGGTGAGCCGGTCGTAGTAGAGCGCAACATCCGCGCGCAGATCACCCGCCTGGATCCAGGTGAAATAGCTGTGAGAGAAAATCGGCGGCCCGGTGGAGGAGGTGGAGTAGGCCCATGCCACAAGCATCGCGACCAGCATGGAAAGACCCGCGCTCGCACATGCAAGCAACGAGACAATACCCTGGGAAAAGCGGCGGCCGTAGATCCCGTTCACAGCGGCGCCCACGAGCGGCGGCAACAACATGAGCGGCAACAGAACTTCCAGGTTCATGAGTGTCTCGCGCAAGCCTTCTGCGGCCTGGCTCCACATGCAGGGCATTACCAAATAGTGCACGGGCCCGGGGTGGGCACTTACAGTTTCATGGAATCCACGTCTTCAAGATCCAGCGTGTCCCGGTTTCGCTGAACTGCAATGATGATTGCCAGTCCGACTGCCGCCTCCGCGGCAGCCACCACGATGACAAAGAAAACAAAAAGCTGTCCGTCCAGATTCCCGCGGAATCGTGAAAAGGCTATGAAAGCCAGGTTGACGCCATTGAGCATCAGTTCAATACACATGACAACTGAAATCATGTTTCGTCGAATGATGAAGCCAGCCCCCCCCAGGACGAAGAGGATGGCGCTAAGCGCCAGGTAATGTGAGAGCGGAACCATCTTCTTGACCTCAGAACTCCTTCTTGGCCAACACCACGGCGCCCAGTACGGCGACCAGGATCAGGATGGAAGTCACTTCGAAGGGCAAAACATAGCTCCGGAAAAGTAGTGTGCCGATCGCGGCTGGACTTCCATCGGGCGGCGGCGGGGGCGAGGCGGCAACGGGCGGGAACTGACTCCAAACCGCAATCAATATTTCCGCCAAAAAAGCGGCCACGAGGGGCACACCCAGCCACCGGGCCAGCCGGCTTCGCTGTCGCGAGGTTTCTTTGCCCGCATTAAGAAGCATGATGACGAAAACGAACAAGACCATGATGGCGCCGGCATAGACGACGACCTGAATGACGGCCATGAACTCCGCGCCGAGCAACAAGTACACAAGCGCCAACGCGCACAGGACCACAATCAAGGAAAGCGCGCCGTACACCGGGGTGCGCTGGCGGATCACGTTTAGGGCGGCCAGGATCGCGAGGGCTGCGCAGATGTAGAAGAGAACGGTCATATCAGTTCACGGGGCCTCGTGCCAGGCAATGGCCAAGCTTGTCAGCAAAATGTTCAGCAGACCTAACGGAAGCAGGAATTTCCATCCGAACGACATCAGTTGGTCGTATCGGAAGCGCGGGAGAGTCCCACGCATCCAGATGTAAAAAAATAGGAAACAGAAAACCTTCGCGCAGAACCAAAAAACGGGAAGAAGCACGTGTAGCAGCACCGGCCCGAACACAGGACCATGCCAGCCCCCGAAGAACAGCAGGGTAGCGAGGCAGGAAACCGTCACCATGTTGGCGTACTCTGAAATGAAGAACATCGCGAACTTCATACTGCTGTACTCGGTGTGGAAACCTCCCACCAGTTCCGTTTCGCCTTCCGGCAAATCGAAGGGGACGCGGTTGGTTTCCGCCACCGCCGACGTGAAGTAAATGAAGAATCCTAACGGCTGAGCGAAGATATTCCAATGGGGCAGCCAGGTATTCACCCGGCCGATATGCCAGAAACCGCTTTGGGCGTCTACAATGCCGCGCAGGCTGAGGGTTCCCGCCATCATGATGACCCCGACGACGGCCAAGCCCAGCGACAGCTCATAGCTGATCATCTGGGCCGAGGAGCGAAGTGCGCCGAATAGCGGGTACTTGCTGTTGGAGGACCAACCCGCGAGAGCGATGCTGTACACACCCAGGGAGGTGACGGCGAAGACAAACAGCAAGCCCACGTTCACGTCGGTAATTTGAGCCTGAATCCGGAGCCCACGGAAAGTGAAACTGCCACCGAAGGGGATGACGGCAATCGAAAGAAACGCCAGGACGAAACCCAGGAACGGCGCCAGCCAGTAGGTTATCCGGTCGGCCTCGAGAGGCACGATATCCTCTTTCATGATGAACTTTATGCCGTCGGCCACTGGTTGCAGCAATCCATGCGGGCCCACCAGGTAGGGTCCCCAGCGGGCTTGAATGTGGGCTACGACCTTGCGTTCCAGCCACGTCAGATAGGCAATGGCGGTCAGCAAGAAAACCAGGACAAACGCAATCTTAACAGCCGCGACGGCGAGGAGAACCGTTGTCTCAGAAAATGTGCCCATGTGGTTTCTTGGCTTCGTCCACCGCGTTGAGTGCCCAACTATAACGGCTCAAGGTCCCCGATGTGAAGAGCGAATCTCGAGAAGAGAAAATCAAACCCGGGCTGGCAAGTTCGGGAGGCCTTCCGGCCGGCTGGGTGGCGACGGCCTGGCCGAGGAGCAAGTTCGGCAGCGCAATGGCGTAACCCGGAACCCGCGCGATGATCTCTCGCAGCACGTCGTCAGGCGATTGATAGGGCCACTTCTGGCCCAGGAGCCTGGCCAGGATGAGCAGGATCTCCAGATCACTTTGCGTACTCGCCTTCCGCATGGTCTTCTTGACGGCCTGGACCTGGCCACAGGTGTTCGTGATCGTGCCGGATTTCTCCGCGAAGCTCGCCGCCGGCAAGACCACGTGGGCATGTTCGGTGGTTTCGGTGGGGAAAAGTTCCGCCACCATCAGGAAAGTCAGTTTGCCCAGATGCTGCTTGGAGAGATGAAAGGTCTTGACAGGATTCGACCCGAAGACCAGCAAGGCCTTGATCTCACCTGATTCGACGCCTTGCAGGATGGAGCGGATGTCGCGTCCTGGCCGGGAAGGGATCTTGGCTTGCCAGATTGATTCGTAGTGCGCGCGAGCGGATTGGTCCGCGAGCGACGTGTAACCCGGCAATACATCGGGGAGCAACCCCAGGTCGGAAGCGCCGCGAGAATTCGCATAGTCCCCGAGGGGCACGAATTGCGTGCGGCCAGGAAGCGCGAGGCCCCAGCGAACCAGGTCCGCCACGTCCATTCCCCGGATCTCGTCGCCGAAAACAATAACCGTGTCGGATTCCTTCTGCAGCTTTTCGCGCAGGGTATCGAGGGAGCCGGCGTTTTCGAGTACAGGGCCGGCTGCGGGCGCTTGCATCCCCGCGAGGGCGCGAATTGCTTCCGGTTCTCCACCCGGCTTGAGCATGACGCTGTGGCTTGCGTGCCGCTGCAACTTGATTTCGTGGCTGTTCAGCAAGTACAGGCGAGCAGTGTGCAGTCGCACTGTTTGGCGGACGTGATGAGCAACGAGCGGATGCTGGTGCGTGGGGTCATTGCCGATCAGGAGAATGGAAGAAGCTTCGTGAATACTCTCGATGGTGGCGTAACGATCCGTTGCGTTTGCTTCCGTTAAAGCGCGCACCAGGGAAGGGTAGTCGGCCGTCCGGTGGTGGTCCAAATTGTTAGTTCCGAGCACCGCACGCGCGAAGCGGCCAAGCAGGTAATTCTCCTCGTTTGTCGTGCGATTGGAACCAATCACGGCGACTGCATCCGGCCCATGCTGTTGCAGGACGTCCTGCAGGCGGTCGGCGGCCATCCCCAGCGCTTCGTCCCAGGTTCCACTTTCCTGTTTGCCATTTCTGCGAATCAGTGGCGCCGTCAATCTTTGATCGCTGTTAACGAAGTCCCAGCCAAAGCGGCCCTTGACGCAGAGGAACTCACCATTGCAACCGGAGTGGTCGCGGTTGTTGGCGCGGATGATCTGGTTGTTACGAACCGCGAGAGTCGTCTTGCAGCCGTCCCCGCAGTGGTTGCAGATGGTCCCGGTGTAGGTCATTTCCCAGGGCCGGGTCTTGTAGCGGTAGGGACCGCTGGTGAGCGCGCCGACCGGGCAAATGTCGATGCACATGCCGCATTCTTCGCACTCGAGTTTCTCGCCCTGGTTCGGAATGATCTCGCTATGGGCGCCGCGGAAGCCAATGCCGTAGGCATTCACGTCCAGGCCTTCATCGCAAACCCGGACGCAGCGGTAGCAGAGGATGCAGCGGGGCCAATCGTAATAGACAAGGCTGGAGAACTTGCGCTCCTCATGGTGGAGCTTGGTTTCCAGGAAGCGCGTCTCCGCGGCGCCGTAACGAAAGACCGCATCCTGCAGTTCGCACTCACCGCCCTTATCGCAGACGGGGCAATCCAGCGGGTGGTTGGTGAGCAGGAACTCCAGCATGGCCTTGCGGGCGTTCTTGACTTCCTCGGTCTCCGTCTGCACCACCATGCCATTGGCCACGACCGTGGTGCAGGCGGTCTGCAGCTTGGGCATTTTCTCAATCGCCACCAGGCACATACGGCAGGCGCCCTGCAGCGTCAGCCCGGGATAATAGCAATAGGAGGGAATTTCAATCCCCGCCTGCTTGGCGGCTTCAATGAGCAGCGTACCTGCAGGCGCTTTCACTTCTTTCCCGTTGATCTTCAGGGTTATGGGCTCAGCCTCGGGGTTCACCCGGGGGGATAGACTGGGACTGCGCGTGTACGGTCCTGGAACTGGGGGGCTCCCCGCCTTGGCAGGCAGATCCAGGATGACAAAGCGCGGATCGTGCGCCTGGTGGCTCATGCGACGCTCACCGCCTTCTGTTCATAGGGGCAGTGGCCGAGGCGCAAATGTTCCTCGAACTCGTGCCGGAACTTCTTCAGCAGGCTGATGGTCGGCATGGCGGCGGCGTCGCCCAACGGGCAGAGGGTTTTGCCCAGGATGTTATAGGCAACGTCCAGGGCAGTGTCGGGATCGTCGGGGAGCGCGCCCCCCGAATGGAAGCGTTCCAGCAAGTGCTCGAGCCAGGATGTGCCCTCGCGGCAGGGAATACACCAGCCACAGGATTCGTGTGCGTAGAATTTCATGAGGCGGCACGCGACCTTCACCATGCACGTGTCCTCATCCATGACGACCACGCCCCCGGAGCCGAGCATGGAGCCAATCTTGGCCACGGCGTCAAAATCCATGGCGACATCAATTTCGTTGGCCGTCAAAACCGGGCACGAAGAACCCCCCGGGATCACGGCCTTGAGCCGCTTGCCACCTAACACGCCGCCCCCGACCTCCTCAATCATTCGGCGTAAAGGAAAGCCCATGGGTAATTCATAGACTCCCGGACGAGCAATGTGGCCGCTCAGGCAGAAAAGGCGTGTGCCGCCATTTTTCGGAGATCCCAGCTTAGCGTACCACTCCGCCCCGTTCAGGATGATGTGGGGAACATTCGCGAGCGTCTCCACATTGTTGATCACGGTCGGCCCGCCGTAAAGACCCACCACCGCCGGGAAGGGCGGCTTGACGCGGGGGTAGCCTCGCAGGCCCTCCAGGGAATTCAGCAGAGCGGTCTCTTCGCCGCATTCATAGGCGCCCGCCCCCGTATGGGTGCAAAACTCGAAATCGAACCCGGAGCCGCGCAGGTTCTTGCCGAGATAGCCGCGCGCGTAAGCCTCCGCCAGCGCCCGATCGACAATCTCGAGGAGGTAGCGATACTCGCCCCGAATGTAGATGAAACCCTGATGAGCCTGGATGGCATAGCCCGCGATGATAATGCCTTCGATGAGCTGATGCGGGTCATACTCCATGAGGGGCCGGTCTTTGCAGGTGCCGGGCTCGCTCTCATCCGCGTTGCACACCACGTACTTGGGCTTCGCCGACTGCTTGGGGACAAAACTCCATTTCATGCCCGTATTGAAGCCGGCGCCGCCGCGGCCGCGCAAGCCGGAGTTCTTCACCTCGTTGATGACGTCTTCAGGTTTCATGGCCAGGGCTTTTTCCAAAGCCTGGTACCCGCCATGTTGCAGGTAGACGTCAACGGACGTGGAGTTGGGCAGACCGAAGCGCTTGCTGATGATCTTGACCTCGAGCGGGCTGCCGGACATCGGGTTTTTGTAGCCAGGCATGAAAGAGAATTGCGCCTCGATGAGATTGCTCAAAAACCTCTGGGCCGTGTCATTCTGAGCGCTTCGCTGTCATCCTGAGCCTTGACAGCCTTTCGGCTGCCCATGGTCGGCAGAAACTCGGGCCGAGGAAGGGTAGCGCGGACCTACAGAACAGGTCCGCGCTACGCCTACTGAATTCAAAGGACTTGCGCATCGAGTTTTTGCAGAGCGAAGCGAAGGATCTCGCTCTGCCCGCTCAGGGTAAACTGCGCGAAGAATCTCGCATGCTCACGAAAATGCTCAGGGCGAGATTCTTCGCTTCGCTCAGAATGACAGTAGAAAAGTGTTCTTCCGCAGCCTCTTCATCGCCGCCGATCTCACATATTCGACCGGGGCTCTTTCTTCTTCAGCGCAGTGATGAGTTGGTCGATTTCACCCGGCGTCAGGTTCTCGTAGTAGTCGTAATTTACCTGCAGGGCGGGCGCGCCGCAGCAGGCTCCCAGGCACTCGACCTCCTCCAGTGAAAACAATCCATCCGGAGTGGTCTGCTTGTGTCCAACTCCCAACTTCTTCGCGCAATGCTCGAACACCTCGTCGGCCCCACGCAACATACAGGAGATGCCCGTGCAAAATTGCAGATGGTGCTTGCCCACGGGCTGGCGGTGCAGCATGGAGTAATACGAGACAACCTCCGCAACCTCAATGGGCCGCACGTCCACCCGGCGCGCGACCTCCGCGATGACCTCGTCGCTAACCTGGCCGATTTCATCTTGCGCGTAAAGAAGCAGCGGCACCATCGCCGAGCGCTTCAAGGGGTACCGAGCTATAATCTGATCGAATTTCCTGCTGAGCATCTCGGAAATCATCTAGCGGTCCACCTCTCCCAGCACGATATCGATGGTTCCGATGCAAGCCACGGCGTCGGCGATCATGCGCCCTTCGATCAATTTCGGTAACGCCTGCAGGTTGGCGAAGGAGGGGGCGCGGACATGGCAGCGGAAAGGCTTGGGCGATCCGTCGCTGACCATGTAAAACCCCAGCTCGCCACGCGGCGATTCGATGGCTTGATAGACTTCGCCGACCGGGGGATGAAAGCCCTCGGTCACAATCTTGAAGTGATAGATCAAGGCCTCAATGGAGGTCTTCATGCTCTCGCGGTCCGGCAGGACGATGTGCGGCGCGTTGGCTTTCACCGGCCCTTCGGGCAAGCCGTCGATGGCCTGCTGCACAATGCGGAGCGACTGGCGCATTTCCTCGAGGCGCACTAGGTAACGCGCGTACACATCGCCTTCGCGGCGGGTTGGAACCTCGAAATCAAACTTATCGTAACTCGAATAGGGTTGCTTTTTTCGGAGGTCCCAGTCCGGTCCGGAACCCCGCAGTGAGGCGCCCGATAGGCCGTAAGCGATGGCATCTTGCGCTGAGATGTACCCGATCCCCTGCGTCCGGCGCAGCCAGATAGGGTTCCGGGTAAGCAGGGCTTCGTATTCGTCAATCCGCTCGGGAAACATCTTGACGAATTTTACAATGGTCTTCAGCCAGCCCAGCGGAGGTTCGAGAGCCAGGCCCCCGATGCGGAAATAGCTAGTCATCATGCGCTGTCCGGAGACGGCCTCGAAGATGTGCAAAATATCCTCGCGCTCCCGGAAGCAATAAAGGAAGACCGACATGGCGCCGAGGTCGATAGCGTGCGTGCCGAGCCACACCAAATGGCTTTGGATGCGGGTGAGTTCGGTCAGCAGCACGCGGATCCACTGCGCCCGCGGTGGGATGTCCAGGTCGAGCAGTTTCTCCGCCGCCAGACAGAAGCCCAGGTTGTTCGAGAGTGGCGCAAGGTAATCCATGCGGTCGGTGAGCGTGATCCCCTGCGAATAGGTCTTGCTCTCGAAGGATTTCTCGAAGCCGGTATGCAAATAGCCGATATCGAAAAGGGCCCGCACGACCGTCTCACCTTCCAGATCGAGCACCAACCGCAACACCCCATGCGTCGAGGGATGCTGCGGGCCCATGCTGAGAATGACCCGTTCTTCCTTACCCGGGATTCTTTCCAGCGTGACCGGCATTATCGATAACCCTCAGTGGGGTAGTCTTTTCGCAGGGGGTGGCCTTCCCATTCATCAGGCAGCAGAATCCGCTCGAGGAAGGGATGACCTTCAAAGGCTATTCCAAACAGATCAAATACCTCGCGTTCAAACGAGTTGGCGGAGGGCCAAACGGGAACGGCGCTCTGGATGCGTGGATTGTCGCCTGCGACCCGGACCTTGAGACGCAGGCGCCGGGAGGTTTCGATTGACAAGAGATGGTATACAACCTCGAAGCGCGGTTCTTGGGGATATAGGTCCAAAGCGGTGACGTCCGCGAGGAAACTGAACCTAAGGCTGGATTCGTCCCGGAGGAACTCCCAGACCTCAAGGAGATGGGTGGGGCGAATGTATAGCGTTACCTCGCCGCGGAAAGCCTGGGCGTTTTCGATTGCCGGCGGGGCAAATTCCTGGAGTTTCTGGAAAGCTAAGTTTTCTTTTAAGTCAGCGCCCATGGAGGTTAGTCCAGAGGGCTGGCCATGTCGCTCACTTGCTCCGCGCGCGGCCGGTGGCAGCGCCATGCAACATGGTTTCGCACCTCAGCACGAAAAGCTCAAGTGGATTGCCTTGTTCTGTTCAGATCCTGCCGTGGCAGAGTTCACTGGCCAGGGCGGTCACCAACAAGCTAGCGGGTCCAGTCCAAGGCGCCTTTCTTCCAAATGTAGATGTACCCAGCCAGTAAGATGGCGATGTACAAGAGCATCTCGAAGAAGCCAAACCACTTTAGACTCTTGAAAACTACGGCCCAGGGATACAGAAACACGGCCTCGACGTCAAAAAGGATGTAGAGCATCCCGACGAGATAAAAGCTGACTGAAAAGCGTTCCCGCGCGTCGCCGACCGGAGGAATCCCGCACTCGTAGGGGGAGAGTTTCTCCCGCGTTGGTCGTTTCACTCCCACCCACCAAGACAGACCCAGAATGGCCAGGGTGAGTACCACGACCACCACGAAATGCAACAAGATGGGGAGGTAAGCTCCAGTCATTTCAGTCACTTACAGTTACTTTGGCGTGTTTACCCTACACCCAAAACTATACGAGGCGGCTCCAGGGAGTGTCAAGTTTTTTCTTGCCTGCCTGGAAGGATGCCAGTAACATTTAACGAATTCAATCTAGGAGTCTTGTGCAGTCGTGGGTCGTGCGCCATGGTGATGGGGTTCAACACCGACATCAAACACGAGGGCGTCATGTTTCATATTCAGACAGAGCCTCGGAAGGACGCGGCGATTGAAACCACGGTGTACCTGCAGGGCGCTGTCATCCACAAACTTCTGGGAACCTTCGAAGACTTGCTGGCTTCCAGCGATGATCCTGGTGATGAGAAAGTAAGGCGGCGACTCGAAGACCAGCACCGTCAGGTCATTGCGCGCATTCGGGCGGGTGAGATCAAACCATCTGCTCACCCGACGGGACCTGCTTGACCGGGAGCCCCTGTGATCAACATCCATGTGAACGGCGAATCGCGCGAGGTTCCCGCCGATCTGACCTTGGCCGCTTTACTCGAATGGCTAAAACTGCCCGCGGATCGCCTGGCCGTGGAGTGCAACCGGGAGATTGTCCCCAGGTCGAAATGGGGCGACCTGGTCGTTCAAGCCAACGACCGCCTGGAGGTGGTACACTTTGTGGGCGGTGGCAAGAATGACTTCACAGGGTCCTAGCCTGCTCGGGAGGAAGACTAGAAAGTGGGCGGCCTGGTGGGGTTCCGCGCAGGCGGGCAGCGCTCCGCATCGAGTGGTTCACATTCCGAAATGAAACCCGTCATCCACATTCTCCCAGCATCCACCGTCGTCGTTGATCTGCTGATCAAGTTGGCGTTCATCGCCCTCTTGGCGGGCTTCATCGCGCGCTTCGGAAAGTTCCGGCGCTTGCTGTTTATCGAGCAGCGAGGACCACGCGAGAAGCTGCTCTTCGCTGCTTTTCTGGGCGTGCCCTTTGGCCTCGGCGTGATTGCGCGCCTGATTGGCCCTTACCAGACAACCGATCTGAGCTTGGAAGTGACGGTTTTGGCAGGGCTGCTGGGTGGAACGATTGTAGGTCTGGCAGTTGCCTTGATGGTGAGCATCCCGACTCTGCTGATCCCCGCGCGTCCCGAGCTCCTGGCTTTGCCGGTGGCCACGCTTTACGCGGTGGTGGCTGGGACCGCGCGCTGGCTTTGTCCCGACAAGGAAGAAATCTGGAAATTTTCCGGCTTCGTTGACCTGAGCATTTACCGATCGATCAAGCAACGCTTCAAGCATCCGGCCATCGATTGGCAACTCCTTTTTTCACTCCTCTGCGCGATTCTGGCAATCTTTCGGAATTGGATTGGCCACATCGGGAATGGGAGGCTGTTTTATCCATATTCGCCGCACCTCTGGACGCTGGGCATGGTTGTACTGGCCACCCTATTTGGCGTGGGCATCCCTGTGCGGATCTGGAACACTACCCGCATCGAGCGCAAGCTGGAGGAACAGGAAAAGGCGCTCATGCAGGCCCGCATGGACGCGCTCATCAGCCAGATCAACCCGCATTTCCTCTTCAACACCCTGAATACGGTTTCGTCGCTGACGCGCTTTGATCCCGACACCGCGCGCGCGGTGCTGCTCAAGCTCTCCAATATTCTTCGTCGCCGGTTGAAGGCCCAGGTTCACTTCACCCCGCTCAAGCAGGAACTGGAATTCATCGACGATTACCTGGACATTGAAGTCGTCCGCTTCGGGCGCGACAAGCTGCAAGTCCGCAAAGAAATTGACCCCGACGCCTTGGATATGGTCGTTCCCAGCATGCTCTTGCAGCCGCTCGTGGAGAATGCTATCCGGCACGGCATTGGCCCGAAGATCGAGGGAGGTACGATCACCCTGCGGGCCAAGCGGGGCAATGGCCGGTTGCTGGTCGAGGTCAGCGACGACGGCGTGGGCATCCCGGTCGAGAGACAGCGCGAGGTCCTCGACAGCGGTATCGGCATCCGCAACGTGCACGAGCGCTTGAAGGTCCTTTATGGCCAGGACTTCTCCTTCCAGATCGACAGCGGGCCGGGGAAGGGGACTGCCATCCGCTTGGAGATTCCTGAGATCGTCACCTTGCTTTCTGCCGCGCCGGTGGACGCCGCGCGGGTGTCGCCGTAAACATGCCTTTCCGTTGTCCACCCCGGCAGAGCCGACCTTTCACGGGGATTTCTCACCACGCTGACGGGTTTTGTTCGGGAGGTCGGAAGGGCGGGGCTTCAGCCCCGCCGAAATCGCGGCTTCCGCCCTCTGTTCATCCCGCGCCCCGCGCAGCTTGCGGCCGCAAGCTGCGCGGGGCGCGAAGCACAGGAATAATCAGGAAGGCCCTGTAATGGCGGGGCTGAAGCCCCGCCCTTCCCCTCCGTGGCGAGAAATCCGGGCTAGGGCGGCGCGAAGAAACCTCAGGTAACACATCACGAATACAACAGCCCTGCCCTTGTGGCAGGAATGGTCGGGCCTGACCCCAGGAACCTGTGCTAGTATTTTGAGGTTGCGCGCAGAGGGCGATTTCTCAAGCTTAGAATGGGATGTATGGGACCGGGTATGCCCGACCGGTTGGCGGCGCGGGCAATTTGGGAGGCGTAAGGATCATGTTCGCACCCGTTTCCGCACTTCACGAAATGCCGGGCAGGGCGATCGATTGTTGAATCGGACATGCAGACCTTCGATCTAAAATACAAGGAGCGAGGATTCGGTATGGCAAAGCATGGACCCGGGGGCAAGAAGAGACCCCCGCTTTCGATGAGTATGATCGAGCCGCGAATGCGGGACATCTACAGAGCTTTTTACAAGGGAAGTTACTTCATTCCCTCTGCGCTCGATTTGAAAACCAAGGAATTGATCGCCATCGGCTGTTCACTGATCGCCCAGTGCGAAGGTTGCCTGGAAGGACACATCAAGAAAGCGCTGGAACATGGGGCGACGAAGCAGGAAGTCAGTGATGCCATTGTGGTTGCGATTGGCATTAACGCCGCGGCCGTCATGGATATGTCCGACAAGGCTGCCATCAAGCTCGATCTGCATCACTTCTAGGAAGGGTCTTGGGCTCTTTCGACGAACCTTCCGGGGCCTTGACCTTTGCGCCAAGCCACATGCCGACCGTGGGGCTCCCTCCGAAGCCCCAGCGCGCACTAAGGACTGCAAGTGGACACGTTGGTGATTGCCAATCTCTTCCTCCTGCTCTTCCTGGGTTTGGCCGACAACCAGATGATCGCGGCACTGTTGCCGTCGCTGGTCGGTTCGCTTGACATCAGCCTGGCGACGGCGGGCTTGCTGGTGGTGGTGTATTCGGTGGCTGCCGCGTTGGCGGCGTTCTTTTCGGGAACTCTCTCGGATCATTACGGCCGGCGGAGGTTTTTGTTGGCGGGGGCTCTGCTTTTTGCCGTAGCCTCCTGGGCGGCCGCGCAGAGCCGGACGTTCAGCGAGTTGATGCTTGCCCGTGCGCTGACGGGCTTGGCGGCGGGGACGCTTTCCACCTGCTCCGTCACTTTTGCCGCGGACTGGTTCGCTTACCAAGTGCGCGGGCGCGCCATTGGGCTGATTTCCTCCGCTTATTTTGCCGCGCCCATCCTGGGTGTACCCATTGCCGCGCAGATTGCCGATCGCTTCGGCTGGCGCCGGGCTTTCCTGTTTTTCGCGTGTCTGGCGTGTCTGGCGGCGCTCGTCTCGATCAGCCTGCCCAAGGAGCGGTTAAACCCGCTGCCGTCAACGGAGAAGTTGCGCAGCACGGTCGTGGCTTTCCGTTCCTTCCTGGGGCGGCAGGATACGGCCGCGGCACTCGTCATCGCTTTCCTGGTTTCGGGTGGGCTGGTCGGATTCCTGACCTACATCGGGCAGTGGCTGAGCAGCCGCTTCGATTTAACCACGCGGACGATCGGCTGGGTTTTCATGCTCGGTGGCGTCGTGGCCGTGGGGAGCGCGCCTTTGGGAGGAATTCTCTCGGACCGCTGGGGCAAGCGAGGGGTTTCGATTGCCGGCAACATCGTGCTGGCCGTGGGTGTGCTACTCGTCCCCTTCTTGCCTTGGGGCTGGGGGTTGCTGGCCGTTTTCGGACTCGCCAGCCTGGGCGCTGCGTTCCGCCAGGGGCCGTTGACCGCGCTCATGACGGAACTTGTTCCTGCCGCGCAACGCGGCTCGTTCATTGCCTTGCGGAACATCTCCTCGCAACTGGGAATTGCGGCCGCCGCTTACACCGGTGGCGTGCTCTTCCAGCGGTATGGTTACGCCTCCGTCACTTCACTCTGCGGGGCCATGACCGTGCTTGTGGCAATCTTGTTGGCGACGCACATTGTGGAACCCCATGGCGCGGAGGAGCACGCCTGAACACGGCGGCGCGGCTGGGGCGCTTCGAAAAGGCAAGGGCTTTGGGCATCCGGGGAAGACTCAGGGTGTGAAATCAGATCGGGAGAAGGGTGTGGCGTCGGGTTCGAGAGTCTGGAAGATCATCCGAAATGTTCTGCTCATTCTGGCAACGCTGGTTGCCGGCTTTTTCCTGATTTTCGTCCCGTGGTTTTTCAGCGGCTTCGCCACCCACGGCCAATACCATTACCCGGACCGGAACGACGGCAAAACGCCGAAGTCCTATAACCTCGATTTCCAATGGGTAGAATTCCGCTCGCCGGATGGGATCCTGCTGCGAGGTTGGTACATTCCCGCTCAGGGCGCGGCGCGCGGGACAATCATTTACTGCCACGGGCTCAACCGGACCCGGGTGGAAATGCTGCCCCAGGCCGTTTTTGCGCACGATCTCGGTTACAACGGCCTGTTGTTCGATCTTCGGCACCAGGGCATGAGTGAGGGCGGCATCACCACTCTGGGTTATCAGGAACGCTTGGACGTGGAGGGGGCGGTCCGTTTTGCGCTCGGGCAGCAGGAAGCTGCGCGGCCGGTCATTGTGTGGGGCGTCTCGATGGGCGCGGCGGCGGCGTTGCTGGCGGCGGCCGAATCTCCCGACGTGGCGGCGGCGATTTCCGACAGCTCATTCGATTCTTTCCTGGGAACAGTGCGGCACCACCTGAAGCTGTTTCTGCATCTGCCAGGCTTCCCGATTGCAGATGAGATTGCTTATTGGACAGCCTGGCGCGCGGGTTTCCGGCCCGCGGATTTCGATCTGGTGAAAGCTGTGGAGCGGATGGGCGACCGGCCTCTCCTATTTGTTGCCGTGGAAGGAGACCGGCGCATGCCGCCGCTCATCGCGCAAACTCTATACGCGCACGCCCACAGTCCCCTGAAGAGGATTGTCATCTTGCCGGGGCGCCGCCACGGCGAGGGGTTCAACGAGGCGAGAGAGCCTTATGAAAAGGCCGTAAGCGAGTTCCTGGCCAGCCTCCCCGTCGCGAAATGATGGTGCGCCTCTAGCAGGCTGCGGAGAACTCGTAGGCGCTGTCATTCTGAGCATTGACAGCCTTTCGGCTGCCCATGATAAGCAGAAACTCAGGTCGAGGAAGTGTAGCGCGGACCTACAAAACAGGTCCGCGCTACACCTGCTTAAGAACACCCCGTGCGATCAAGCAGAGCGCGCGGTGAATACGCTCAGGGAGTGTCTGGTATGGGATTCATGAAGCTATTCCTTTGCTTAACCGTTGGCGCACTGCTGGGTTTCGGCTTGCTTCTGGCCATGACCGATGTGCCCCGCCGTTCCGCCTGGAGTGAGATCAGCGCAGATCGGATGCTGGAGAACATCAAGATCCTTTCCTCGGATGAATACGAGGGACGGGCCCCGGCCTCCAAAGGTGAGGAGTTGGCCACGCATTTCATCGAGGCGCAATTCAAACAGCTCGGGCTCGAGCCGGGAAACCCGGATATTACCTACTTTCAAAACGTGCCCATGGTCGGCATCACGGCTGACCCCGCCACCGAATTGGTGTTTGCTTCCCCTGCCAGCGGCAAGCCGGTGACGCTCAAGTACGCTGACGATTTTGTGGCCTGGACGAAACGCGTCGAGCCCTCGGTCAGTGTCGACGCTGAGATGGTTTTCGTGGGTTACGGTATCGTCGCCCCGGAGTACAAGTGGGACGATTACAAGGGTGTGGACGTTAAGGGCAAAGTCCTGGTGATGCTCATCAATGACCCGCCCGTCCCGGACCCCCAGGACCCTTCCCAGCTTGACGAGAAAACGTTCAAGGGCAAGGCCATGACGTATTACGGCCGCTGGACCTACAAGTTCGAGATCGCAGCCGAGAAAGGCGCCGCCGGCTGCCTGATCGTTCATCAGACCGGGCCGGCGGGGTATCCGTGGGGCGTGGTCAAGAGCAGCAATACGGGCGAGCAATTCAGCCTGGTAGCGGCCGATCGGGGGATGTCGCGCAGCGCGGTCGAGGGCTGGATGACTCAGGAAAAAGCGCGCGAGCTTTTCGCCATGACGGGCAGGGATTTCGACACCATGGAGAAGGCTGCGGTCCGCCGCGACTTTCGCCCGGTGGACCTGGGCGTGAAAGCTTCGCTGGCGCTGAAGAACCGTATCCGCACCATCGAGTCGAAGAATGTGGTTGCCAGGCTGGAGGGCTCTGACCCCAAGCTCCGTGACGAGTACGTAATTTACACGGCCCACTGGGACCATCTCGGCATCGGTCCGGAGATCAATGGCGACAAGATCTATCACGGGGCCCTCGACAATGCCTCGGGAGTTGCAGCATTGCTCGAGCTCGGCCGTGCTTACCAGCGCCTCGCGCCGCCTCCCCGGCGTTCGATTTTGTTTCTCTCCGTGACGGCCGAAGAAAAGGGACTCCTGGGTTCGCAGTACTACGCCGAGCATCCGCTCTACCCGCTGGCGAAGACTCTCGCCGCGATCAATATGGATGGGCTGAACCCGCTCGGGCCGACGAAGGACATCGAGCTCATCGGCCTTGGCCAGTCCACCCTGGACGATGTTGCGAAGGCCGTGGCAGCCGAGCAGGGAAGAGTGGTGAAGCCGGACGCCGAGCCGGAGAAGGGCTTCTACTATCGGTCCGACCATTTCAATTTCGCCAAGCAGGGAGTGCCGGCGCTTGATCCTGACAGCGGCGTGGATTACATTGGAAAGCCGCCGGGCTGGGGAATGGAGATGCGGGATAAGTTCACTGCGGAGGACTACCACAAACCCTCCGACAAGGTGAAGCCTTATTGGGACCTGCGCGGGGCGGTCGAGGATCTGGAACTTCTCGGAGAAGTTGGCTATCGGGTGGCCAATGCGAAAACCTTTCCAACCTGGAAAACTGGTTCGGAGTTCAGGGCGAAGCGGGAAGAAATGCTGAAGCACGTGCAAGAACATTAGCCGGTAAGCAAATCGCGATCGCAAGTTTGAGGAGGTGGCCATGTCCCCGGAATCATCAACAACTGCGCGGACGCCCTTTGGGCGGTTGCTGCATCGTGCCCTGGTTTTTCTCGCTGTGTTGGTGGTCGCACGCTTTGTTTTGGAACTCGTGGGCCTGCGTAATGACATCGCGCGTTATATCTCTTCCACCACGGGAATGCTCTTCGTTGCCATTTATGTTGCGGCCGTGGCTCCGCTGCGGGGCGGCATGCGGCGCTTCCCCCAGCTCCTGCTTCCGGCTTTGCTCCTTTCGGCATGGACCGAGGCTTGGATCATCGTGGCGACGATCATCGCCGCAGTGTTCCGGCTGGAGCGCAGCCACTTTGCCGAGAAGGAAGACTACGGCAATTGGGGTCACCTCTTCGGCCGGCATCTGGTCGGGCACCTGACTGAGATCGGGGTTTTCTTCGTGGTGATTCTGTTGCTGATGGCCGTGGTCCACTTGCTCTGGCGCTGGCCGGTGACGGTTGCTCCGGGGGCGATGCTGGGTGCCTTCGTCATCATGCGGTTCTGGATGGAAGCGATGGGTGTGGAACCCTGGCGCGCGGCCGCCTGGAGCACCACCGTGCTGATCTTCCTCAGCGCTTTCTACTTGGGCGGTGTGGGAGCAAGGTTCGGGCTCGCCGGGGCGCGCCAACTCCTGGTGCCCTCCCTCATGCTGGGATGGACGTGGCGCTTCTGGGTTTACCTCGCCACGCTCTTTGCTGCTCTCGTGCCTTTCTACAAGACCCACTTTTTCGATCCTTCGCAAGGCGCCGTTGCCGCACGGCTCGTGCGCGCCCTGGCGGGGAGTGTGATCGAGGGCTTCATCGCGGGGCTGATCGTTTGGGGAATTGCGATTTGGATGGCGCGCGCCACCCAACCACCCCGGGCAGAATGAAACCCGCCATAGCTGTCATCCTGAGCGGAGCGAAGGACCTCAGCAGTTCGCTCGGGTAAGTAGAAGAACAAATGCCGGGGTTCTTCGCCCAAAAAGCGGGCTCAGAATGACAGCGCCTGCGAGGTTTTCAGGACCCTGTGAAATCAAAAATCGGAAAGGACGAAGAAAGCGATGAAACTCATTCTGACCATCACTGTCATCCTCCTTGGTCTGGCCTACGCGCCTGGCTTGCAGGCGCCGGCAAGCAGCCAGGCGCATCCTTCCAGCCCGTCCTTGGCGAATAGCGAGGCCGAGAAGACCATCCTGGGCGTGCTGGAAGACATGCTGAAGTCCCACCAAACCTACCTCAATGTACCTCCCCAGGACGGCAAGGCCTTGCGGTTGCTGACGGAGGCTGTGGACGCCAAGCAGGTGCTTGAGATCGGCACCTCGACCGGCTACTCGGGTCTTTGGTTTTGCCTGGCGCTGCGCCATACCGGCGGCCACTTGACCACGCTGGAGATTGACCACGGCAGGGCGACGATGGCCCGCCAGCACTTCGAGCAAGCCGGCGTGGGCAAGATCGTCACCAGCCTGGAAGGTGACGCTCACGAGCAAATTGCGAAGGTAAAAGGGCCGGTGGATGTTGCCTTCATCGATGCCGAGAAGCCGGGATATGTCGACTATCTCAACAAGGTGCTGCCGCTGGTTCGACCCGGCGGCTTGATCCTGGCACATAACGTAGAGTCGGTTCCAGATTACGTCAAGGCCGTAACTGCCAACCCTGACCTTGAGACCATTTTCTACATGGAAGGGAACGGCCTGGCCGTCACTTTGAAAAAGCGCTAGGCCGAATTCTTCCTGAATTCCCCCACGTGAAGGGCCGCAGGGCGTAACCAGCGGGCCTGCCCTGCGCCCAATTACCATCTCTTTTTTTTTCATCAACATATTGGCTGCCAAGGTGTAAGTTACTTTATTTGCTATAAGATATTGGCCTACCGTGCGGAGACGGCGATTATGCGAGTTTTTGTGCCACGTGTTCACACATATCTCGTTTATTTTCATAAACATATTGGCATATTTGGATAACAACCTTTGTTTTCATATACATATTGGGGTAGGTCAAAATGTGTAATTTTGCGTCCTTTGTTTTCAATAACATATTGGGAGCAACCTTCATTTTTAACATCTTTTTGCGTGATTGCTGCTTTCTTGATCCTTATCATGAATCCTGCATCCGCAAGCCAGCCTAGGCGGTCTCAAAACTCGCTGCCTCCCGCTGTGGTCCCGCCACCCGTTACCAGGATTCCTCGCCGTTTCTTCCCCTCCCGTTGGGGAATCCGAAACCCTACGGGCGCTGGCCGGACGTCAGCGCGAAGCTTTATTATACGCTTAAAATAAAGCATGTCAAGAGGAAATATTCCTGAGTCTATCTGGTAGTGGTGTCATTTGCGAAACACGGGCGCTCCCAGGTGCAGTCATTCCCGCGAAAGCGGGAATCTACTCCGCAAGCCATTGGAAATGCGCCGACGGACTGGATTCCCGCTTTCGCGGGAATGCCCCGTGTCTCGAAAGGAATTCCATTACAAATGACCAGCACCCGTCCTTCCAATTCCTTGGTGAGAAAGGGGGTTTCACAAGAATCCGGGTTAGTGGTAAACTCCGCCCCAGCTTCCGTCGTCAGGGGAAGGGGTCGTTGGTTCTTCCGGTTGGGAGTTTGCTGCGCGCCGGCTTCCCTGCGACAAGAGAGGCGTCCGCAATGGATGACGCCCAACAATCCGCCCGCTGCGTCCGCTTTGGCGCCTTCGAATTCAACCCCCAGATTGGTGAACTGCTCAAACATGGCTTGAAGATCAAGCTGTCCGGGAGGAAACGGTGTCAGGAACCGTTTTTCTCCTTTAGAAAGGGGTGAACTGGATGCCGCGACCCGAGCCTGTATTCGACGGCACAGAGGGTGACGTTCTGATCGAAATATACGAGTGCCCAGACGTTCCCTTCTCGTCGTACACGTTGACGCAGAGGCTGAATCCCAACCTCCAAATCACTACCCCGGAGTACCGCACTGCATTTGCTCGCGTCAACAGCGTAATAGAGGACCATTTTGTTCGC
Source organism: uncultured Acidobacteriota bacterium (assembly GCA_963722555.1). Taxonomy (GTDB): domain Bacteria; phylum Acidobacteriota; class Terriglobia; order UBA7540; family UBA7540; genus Bog-366. The sequence goes on along the minus strand of CAVRNQ010000006.1, from coordinate 1,309,337 downwards.
GGGCTTATTCGACGCAAACGATCAAAGGGCGCCGACGGGGTCTTCTTCAACAAGCTGAGATTGACCTACAAGGGAGAACGGGCGGCCGTTCAGGAGCATAATCGGCGCACAGGACAAGTGGATGTCAAGCTGCTTATGGATGTTGCCGCGTTGATACGGGGAGACGCGGAAAAGAAGTGACCGGTACAGAGGCAAGCTACGTCGTGGCTGGCGCAGAGCGAACGCTCTGCGCCAGCCTGCCGATAGGAAGAACCGCAGAGTCTCGCAAGCAGAGACTCTGCGCTTGCTTTGTTGGATGATGCACAAAATATTACAATCGTCGTCTAAAAAGAAAGGTAACAACCAATGAATGAGCAAGATGCTAAAGCCATATGCGAGAAGCATGGTTCATCTTTTCTCAGTTACACATTGGGCAGGGCCGCTTATATTGTTTTACCGTCTAATGAACACGTAATCATAAGCATCGGCACGTTAACCGCAAAAGTGTTAACCAAGCGCCGAATCCTTGGATGGTGGTTTCCAAAAGTCATCACATCTCAGTCTATCGCTATCTGGCAGCCGACCTTTGATAAGCTTGACCGCCTTCGTCGTTTTGCATGCGGTGCAATGGTTTTAGATGGGCTTCTTAGTCTTGTCTCAAAATGCAAGTCGCTTGATGAACTTCGCCTTGTTTGGCCTGTTATAAGAAATCCTCTCGATGTTTCGGCTGCTGACATGATTGAGAGGGAGTTCAATCTCCAACCCCATAGTGAGTAGCCACGGCAGCCAGGTAGCGCAGAGTTTGTGCACCTCAAACTCTGCGGCTTGTAATATTGAAGATGATTATTTATCTGTGCAATATGTACTTTACCGATGGGACGAACCGCAGAGTCTCAAAGGCAGAGACTCTGCGCTACCCGCTTTGTTCCTTCAGTTGTTGTGACTGGTACCAAAGACTGCCCGTAAACCAGATTACAGCGAGTACGCCGCCCGCAGCAGACAGAATGCTTCCGTAAGAGGAAAGGCGGGCGTTGTCCAAGTGATACATAGCGGCCGCTGCTGCCGCTGCATCCAGAAGGCTGAGCAGGATGAGTAGTACCAGGATTCTCTTGTTCATTTTTTGACTCGCACATATATTACGCCTATTGCCCCCGAAGGTAGGAGAAAAGGTACCTGACACCTTTTTCCCCTGACGAAAAGCAACAATGCCCAAAACGTCAGCCAGCCAGTAGCGGTTTGCATATTTCCGACGCTGTTCTTTTGGAGGTCTTTGAAATGATCATCTCAAACAGTTTCGCTCGGACCTATTTGTTTGGAAGTAAGGTAGCGAGAATTCATAACAAATCGTTCCAATGCTGCGTCAGTACGGCAAAAGAGGGTTTGTTTCAGAAACAATCAACCATAATCTTAGAACCTAAGATTGGCAATACTGTCGGAGCAGGAGCCGCAGGATTACGTCCTTGCGGCAAATTAATCTACTCGTCTACCCTCCGAACAAGTGACCGTTTCCAATTTCACGATGTCATTGCCAAAACGCTTGACGAGCTTGGAGAGGAAGGCTGCACTTTAGAACAGGCACTTGAACAGATATTTGCGGACTTGAAGCGCAGAGGCATAGCAGTGGAGACGATGAACCTCGCAGCGGATCAAGGCCAAGCCGATGCGCAGTTCAATCTCGGGGGGCAGTACATAAACGGTGAAGGCGTTCCGCAGGATTACACGCAGGCTGCGCATTGGTTTCGCAAGGCGGCTGAACAGGGCGACGCCGAGGCGCAATGGTTGCCTCGGGTATTTGTACGACAAGGGCCAAGGCGTGCCCCAGGACTACGCACAAGCGGCGTTTTGGTATCGCAAGGCGGCTGAACAGGGCGTCGCCGTGGCGCAAAATAATCTTGCGGGTTTGTACCGCGATGGCCAAGGTGTCCCAAAGGATTACGTCCAGGCTGCTTTCTGGTATCGCAAGGCGGCTGAACAGGGTGTCGCTGAAGCGCAAGTCAAGCTCGGGGTTTGTACTTCAATGGCCAAGGCGTGCCACAGGACTATGCGCAAGCCGCAGCGTGGTATCGCAAGGCGGCTGAACAGGGCGTCGCTGAAGCGCAGTCTAATCTTGGCGCGATGTACCGTTTCGGTCAAGGGGTGCCACGAGATTACGCTCAGGCTGTGTTTTGGTCTCGCAAGGCTGCTGAGCAAGGCGACGCCATGGCGCAGGCTGGCCTTGGCATCTTGTACGGAGCGGGCCTGGGTGTGCCCCAAGATTCCGCAGAAGCCTATTTTTGGTTCGATCTGGCGGCTGCTGGCAAGCTGGACACCTCGGACTCGAAACAGGTTGCGAAGTATCGAGACGAAGCTGCATCAATCCTGACGCCAGCCGTCCTTGCCCGCGAACAGGAACGGGCGCGGAAGTGGTTCGAGGCGCATCGTGCGAAGCCATAGCAAAACATACTCTTAAAATCCGATATTTTGACGTTTGGGCGTCGGTCTGAGATTTTGAAAATATAAGGCGATGCCGTCTATTTGGCGCTGGAGGAAATGAACATCGCAGAATCGCTTGTCTGACATTTGCTTGCGGGCGGGGAAGCGTCCTGAGTACGGCGCCCGACGCCCAGCATCTTCCCAAGCGGTGCTCCCAGATTCGTCCTCGGATTGCTTCAATTCAGCTTCTGGAATACGGAACGAAGACAGGTCTACATTAAATGCTTCCTCAAGCGCGGAAACAATTTCATGGAATTGCGACACTTCGCCTTCATCCCCTGAGGAAAGTGGGTGACTTAGCAACGCCTGAAACCGCGCCCAGGCAAGGCTCTGTTTGTTGGCAATGTCCATGGGACATATGCTACACCTAGTTGACGTTCCCTCAGGGGCTAAAGTCCGCACCGGAAGATGTGATGACCAACAAGGCAATCGCCGAGATGCGCAGCAATATCTCGGGTGATCCTTATGATCGCAATACTCTGGAAACCATATATACCGCCAAGAAAAAAGGTTCCTGACACCGTTTCTCCCTTCTGACACCGTTTCTCCCTTGACACCGTTTCTCCCTGACACCGTTTCTCCCTCCTGAATCAGAGGGGAGCCCGTCCGTCCGCCCTGGCAGCCTGTGGCGCGGAGAATCCGGCGGTTTTCCTCTGTGCCTCCGTGCCTCCGCCGCGAGGTCCGTCTACTGACGGATCGTGAAGGTTGGTCTGGGGGATTAGGTAGGTCGCCCCTTCAGGGCTCGGGGTTGATGGGGGTTCCGTTGACCCAGGCCGTTGGCCTGGGCTTCGTTATTTCGCCCCTTTGGGGCTAAGAAACCCGGGCCTCGTTGGATCGCCCTTTTCGGGCTCAAAGACCACGTCGGACTTGGCCCGGCTGGAGTTCGTGAGGTGGCCCCATTGGGGCTCGGACAGAATTAAGGCCAGGGTAGAGAAGCGGCTGACCTAAACCTCCGCCCCACAAATCCCCTGGTGAGAAATCCGGGCTAAAGACAACTTGAGAACCCTTCGTTAAAAACAAACCACTTACCGTTCTTCAACCCCCTCAACTGCGAAAGTTGGGCTAGGGTGAGGAGGGGTTCGGGCGGGGGGCGGGGACCTGTTTAGACAGGCTCGCTCGCGACAGAACAAAGGTCATTTCCGTGCCCGGGGGCAGCACCACACCCTTATGTTTCTTGGCCAGGCTGTGGATGGCCGCCGCCACGACGCCTATGCCTGCCCCGTAGAGAGCTCCCTTGCCCCCCGCGGTCATGACCCCCACGCCGGCGCCGACCGCGGCGCCGATGCCGGCTTCCTTGGCAGCATCTTTCGCGTCTTTACCCGGGCCCTGGATGGTTCCTTCCTCATCCTTCAGCTTGGAGCCATTTCTTCCCTCGGCGTCCTGCAAGGACGCCACAATGGTAAAGGTGCCTTCGGCAGGAGTGGTAATGGTATCGGCCACGATGCGCATCTCTCCCGCGCCCGCGGCGCGCCCCGCCGGTTTCAGGTAGGTGATGTGCCCGTCCACTCTGCTGCTGGCAGGAACCACCTCGCGGCCCTGTGCGAAGATGGGCTCAATCACACGTCCCACCCAGGGGTCGCCGCTATCGCTGCTCTTGGTGCTCAAGGCCGAGGTCAGACGGACCTGCAACTCGGTGCCTGCCGGCAAGGCGATGTTGCTGTTCTCGTCAGCGGCTGCGCCAGCGGGTCCAGCGGCGAGCGTCAGGGCAGACAGCAGGGCAAGGAAATAGGCTTGTTTCATCAGAAGTCCCTTCGGCAAATAGCGAGGGGGAGCGTCCTCGGGTTCCCATGGGAACGGCCGGTCGCGCCTGCCGCAGCGAGACGGCCGGCCCCATCACTGCTTTGCTTTCTCCACCGGAGCATCCGGCGCGGGTTGTTGGTCGGTCGGAGTATCCGGCGCAATGGGCTTTCCGGTATTGGCATCAACGGAACGGTTGATGACGAAGGTCATGGTGGTGCCCTGCACCAGGATGATCTGCTTCTCGTGTCTCAAGAGGTTGTAAATCAGCGCCGAACCCGCTCCAATGCCTGCCCCCATCCCCAGGGCGGTTCCGAAGCCTGGTCCGCCGCAGTTTCCGTAGTAGCGGCAGTCGATTTCCAATCCCAGGCCTATCATGCTGCCTGCACCGGCGCCCACAGCTCCAGCAAGCGCTGCGTCCTTGGCGGCATCTTTCTTGCTCTTGCCGCAGCCCTTGATGGTTCCTTCATCGTCAGTGCCGGTCTTGGCGCAGGGCCCGGCATTCATGTCTTCCAGGCCCGCATTGAGGGGAATCTTCATGTCGTCGGTGGTAATGATGTCATCGAGCAGCACGCGCATTTGGGCCAGGCCCTTGACGCGGCCGGAGGACTTTACGAACGCCACATGTCCTTCCACGGTGCTGCCGGAGGGGACAACTTCCTTGCCGTCCACCACAATCGCCTGCGTGACCATCCCCGTGAATGGGTCGCCGGTCTTGCTGGTCTTCGAGGTGAGCGTCGTGGTAAGCCGCACGTGGAGGAGGCTACCGGCGGGTATGGTATCGGGCAACACCTTGGTTTCGCCTGCCAGCAGAGCAGGCAGCAGCATCCCTGCCCATAGCCCAATTACAACCCCCATGGTCCACTTCTTCATAGGATTCTCCTCTGCAAGACTTCCCGTGACAGGCCTGGGAGGGTTTGAAGTTCTACTTCCTCGGCTGCACATTGCCAATTCACACTCCCGATTTCACCCTGGCAAGCTTACCACAACCCTGCCCATTGGATTCCAAGCAAGGCTGGCAGGTTGCACAGAAATGCCGCGCCCCGACCGCCCCGCGTGGGCTCGCCCAGCCGGGCCGAGGGCCCTCACCCGGCCTCGCAGGGGGGGGCCGCACTGTCCTCAGGGAGAGGGATGTGGGGTTGTGTGGCGTCCAGGGGCCTCCAAGTGTGGTCGAGGTGGGGCGCTTGGGCGTCGGAATACCGGGTGCGGGGCTTTAGCTTCTCGATGACCAGCCAGGCAATGCCCAGGACGGCCGGGAAGAGGATGGCGAAGACAAACCAGAGCAAGGCTGCATCCACGGCGGCGCCGGAAGGGACGGCGTAAGGGGAGAGCAGCCACGCGGCCGCGCCTTCGCGCACGCCCACCCCGCTGAACGAGAAGGGCAAGTCTCCGGCCAGCACAATGTAGGGGTAAGTGGCCACGGCGGTGGTAAAGCCCGTGGGGAAGAAGGCGCGCAGGAGGAAGAAGAACGACGCTAGTTCCGCCCACATGGCGCCCACGGCCATGATCGCATAACGCGGCATTTGTGCGGGCGGCACGGCGGCAGCAACCTCGGCGAGGTGCCCGTGGAAATGCCTGGATCTGCGCATTACCTTGGAAAGATGGGCGAGCAGGCCGGGGAAGCCCAGCAGCACCGGAAGCAGCGCCAGCCACACGGCCACCCCAAAGATGGCAGCGGGATGGGGTACCAAGAGGAACAGACTGGCTCCCACCAACGTCAGCAACGCCCAGACATCCAGGGCTCGGTCGAGTATAGTAAGCAGCGCGACCTCGGTCCGTTCGTTCTTTCGGACGAAGAGACAGCGCCCCAACTCACCCAAGCGGCCGGGGGTAATCAATCCCAGGGCGAAACCTCCCAGCAAGGTGCGCAACGATTGCCGGAGGCGGGGTTTTCCCGCCGCAGTCATCAAGCAGTGCCACTTGTAAGCGCGCAGGACGAACAGGACCAGGATGCAGAAGAGCGCCAGCAACAGGCTGCGCAACTCCAGATTGCGAAAGGCCGCCCGCAAGCTCGCGAATGGAACACGCCAGAGAGTTACGCCGGTGACCCCCACCGAGAGGACAACCTGTCTCCAAGGAACTGGACGTGCCACGGTTAGACTCCTCCCGAGGGGTTGCGCGGGACTCTCCAATTTACTTTGGATCGGCGTAAAGGATAGAGTACTTAAGTAATATTCTCCTTAACAGACTGACGCGAGATGTCGCCGGAAGTCCGGGCCCGCGCCGGGCACGCGAATAACCCCTTGGAGTACCGCGGATTGCCGTCTAGTAGAACCCGCCGAGGGCAGGGAAGTCGGGCAGTAGGCAGGAGGCACTAGGCAGTGGGCACTAGGCAGGAGGCAGACAGTCGAAGGGCGCAGGATTGGGATGAGAAGGGCTGGATCCCAAGTCCGGGTGCAGCAGGGCGGATACTCAGGCTGCGGAAAAACCGTCAAAGCTGTCATCCTGAGGAGCCTCAGACGGTCCTGAGTGAAACGAAGGAAGGACCTCTGCATTTGCCTGATTCTAGAAATGCGGAGGTTCTTCGCGCAGTTTATCCTGAGTGGGCAGAGCGAGATCCTTCGCTGCGCTCAGGATGACAGCGAAGGACCCAGAATGACAGCGCCTACGAGTTTTTCCGCAGCCTCGAGAGTTTCAGTCCGGCGCGGCCGCAGCCCACACATCGCTACACCCGGGTCGTGGAGCTAACGGTCTGAGGGACCCGCAACAGCGAGCCAAGTCCGGTTCGTGCTCAATCTCCCAGGGGGAAGAGCCGGAGGAGGGAATCCCGGTCGAACCATCATGTTGTTTACAATCAGACATTTAGAGCATTCCAGTGCCACCGATGGCACACGCACCGAGGCGCCAGGGAAGATGGCCGGCCAATTCGACTTGACGGCCGGGAAAGCTCAGTGCTAGGTTGCCTGATTCGGTTTCAGTTGGCGAGGCGGGTTAGGGCGCGGCGGGCTCCCCGACTGCTGGGAGAGTTCCCCAAGGAGGCTGTCTCAAAACGTCAGTTGTAGCGCCGGTGTCCCCATCGGCGACCGGCGATGAGGACATCGCCGCTACAAAGACGAATCGCCGATCATAGAGCGGCGCTACAGCGGCCGACGCCGAGTTTTGGGACAGCCTCCAGGGAAGAGGGGCGTGAGCGAAAAGGCGAGAAAGGTGGTTCGAGTCCCATGGTACGAATTCGGAGGGGAGCGGTCGAGAGGGTAGCGGCGTGGGCGCTGGCGGCTTGGCTGGCCTGGGCCGGAGTGCCCGGAGCATCTGCGCAGGTGAACACCCGCCTGCTGCTCTCGAGCGGCACGGGAGTGCCCGGGCATCCGGGTTTCGCCTTCGGCCCGTTTTCGGACCTGGCGATGAACGGGAACCAGGACATCATATTCCTTTCCAGTTTGCATAGCCCGCGTAGCGATTTGCACGCCGTGGTGCGTTCGAGCGGTGTGAGCTTCACAGTACTGGCATTCCAGGGGCTGATGGCCCCGATTCCCAAGACTTCCTACGACAGCTTCAGCGCACCCAGCATGAATGACGCGGGGGTGATAGCCTTCGCCGCCACGCTGGCGTCGGGAAGTGAGGACGCCCCGAAGTATGTCGTGGTGCGGCAGGAAGGGGCAAGGGCCAAGGCGCTGGTCACTAACCTGGATGCGCAGCCGGGTCTCGCCGAAGCGAAGTTCGAGGAGTTCTCAGCCCCACTCGTGACCTCCGACGGGAACGTTCTGTTCGGAGCGCGCTGGTCGGGGAAAGGGGCGGGTTCGGGGCTTTTCCTCTGGACCCCGGCTGGCCTGCAGGCGCTGCAGTTGCCAGCGGGAATGAAGGTCTCGGCGAAAGAATGGCCTGAGCCCTTCTTTTTCAGCCACGACGAGGCGGCGTTCTTCCGGCACGGCGCCTCGGCGGAGGCGGCGCTCGAGCAGTTCTTCCGCGCCATCGCCATCCAGACCTTTCAGGAACTGAAACCGCCTCCCGAGCCGCCTGAAACCACGGAACTGCTGGCGGCGCGCGCGGGCGTCGCCCCCGTGCCGATGCTGCTGCTTTTCCTTGAAAACGGGAACATTCAGACCGCCCTGCTGGCGGGCGATCCCTCCAAACCCGTGCCGGCAAAACAAACGCCGGGCCCCTCTCCGGTCAAGTCCCTGGGAAGGATTCTGAGCCTGACGATCGACCCGCGGGGCAACATGATTTTCGCTGCCGCGCCTGCGGATGCGCCCAACGACCTCGGCCTCTATTGCTACTGCAACGGGCAGGTGAATCGGCTCACCACCCCCGAAGATTTCCAGCCCATCACCCAGGCCGCGCCGGGTAAACCCATCGTCTCACTCACCAGTGACACTCAGCAGACCACGGCGTTCATCGCTCCCACCCCGAGCGGCGACAACACTGCAATCTATGTCACCGCCATTCCCTAACAGGCCGCTGAGAAAGCCTCCCGCCGATGTCATCCTCAGCCCTTCGCTGTCATCCTGAGCGAAGCGAAGGACCCCTGTATTTGAATTTTCAAGCAAATACAGAGGTCCTTCGCCGGCTTCGCCTCCTCAGGATGACGGTGTGAGGGGTTTTTCCGCAGCCTGCAACTCCCCTACACGGTCAACTTCCAGGGCGCGCGGTACTCACGGCCGAGGAGTTTCTGTGCCGCGGGGCCGCCTTTGAGCAACTTCTGATTGGCGACGTCCCACTCCAGCCGCTCCTTGGAACGCAGGGCAACGTTGGCGAGCAGGCAGGCGCTGCTGCTCCGATGGCCGTATTCGATATCGGTCTGTGGCGTCTTGCGCGTACGCATGCATTCGAGCATGTTGCCGACGTGAACGAGCAAACCGTCGTCCACGCGTTCCATCTTCATGCTGGGGGTCTTGCCCAACTCCCTCTCTTCACCTTTCTCGTTGTTCCCGTGCACTTCGCGATAGTCGCGCTGCGCCGTCAATTCCGGGAAAACCTGGAAGCCCTCACGGTCGAGGAACATGGTGCCGTCGGTGCCGTGGAATTCGATTCCGTATTCATGCTTGTACATGGAATTGGCATTGCACAGGCGGTTTTCGTAGGTGGCCACGAAGGTCGGGTATTCCCAGGTGATCTGGAGCGTGTCGGGGGTATCAGCATTGTCCTTGATAAGGAACTTGGAACCCAGGGCAGTGATAGTCGATGGCCCCTCGACTTTCATGGCCCACTGCACGATGTCCATTAGGTGCACGGCCCAGTCGCCCGGCCAACCGTTGGCGTAATCGTAGAAGTAGCGGAACGTGGACCAGCGATCACCCACCCCGAAGCGGTTCCAGTTGTAGGGCACCTTGGGTGCGGGACCGAGCCACATGTCCCAATCAAGCCCTGCCGGCGGATCGGCGTCCGGCGGATTGCCGATGCCCTCCGGATAGATGTTCCCATAATTCCAGGTGCGCACGAAGCTGACCTTGCCCAGCAGGCCGTTCTGCACCAACTCCGCAGCCTTCTGAAAGTGCAGGTTCGAGCGCTGCCAGAGTCCTACCTGCACCACACGCTTGTACTTGCGCGCGGCTTCCACCATCTTCATGCCTTCTTCTACCGCGACACAGATGGGCTTTTCCACATAAACGTCCTTGCCGGCTTGGCAGGCCATCACCATGGGGAGCGGGTGCCAGTGATCGGGAGTGGCGACGAGGACCACGTCAATGTCCTTGTCGTCGAGCACCTGGCGGAAGTCCTTAAAGGCTTTGGCCTTGCCGCCCGCCGCCGCTAGACCTTTGTCCAATTGGGGTTGGAAAACGTCGCACACGGCGGCAACTTCCACGCCGTGGTGCATGAAGTTTTGCATGTCGTCCACGCCCTGGCGGCCCATGCCGATTACGCCCAACCGAATCCGCTCGTTCGCCCCCAGGACATTCCCCGTGCTGAAGCCGTACATCGACAGGCTGACGCCTGCCGAGGTCAAGGCGGCACGTTTCAGAAAATCTCGTCGATTAATCTCATCTGTCATGATTAGTTCCTTTCCTGCCATCCAGCAGTGCAGAGTGTGCGAGGTTGGTTTCTCGCGTTTGTGCTAGCTGTTTATATCCAGAAGTGGGAAGAAACTCAAGCGCCATTCCGTGGACGTTGCCACACTGCCCCTTAGCAAGGGGTGTCCTGAGTGTGGCTTTTTGTTGCGCATCGCACCGGGGATCGTGATGATTAGAGGCCACCTAGGGCAATTTGTCCGGAGCAGGTTTGGCTTTGTATCTTAATTCTTGCATCTAAGCCATTGGCAAACTCGTACTTGCTGGTACAAGATGCCCGCTGAGACCCAGGGGGGATCGGCACTCAGGTGGGCATCTCATGAAGGCAGCAAAATTGCTTAAGGCACCTCAGTAGGTCCTAATGGGATCGAATACCTTGAGGGACCAAGAGTTAGGAGAGATTAGGGCTGGCTGCTCTGTGGAGGGGGGCCTTCGAGGGTCCAGGCTTCCGGCTGGCGATACGCCTTACCGACTTTTTCGCGCGAGTGGGGTGTAACTGCCGTACGCAGTCCACCCGCTTTCATCTACCCGGGAGGATTCGAAATGTACGTTGGCACATCAAGTCGCAGGATCATGACCCACCCGCGCCCGCAAGTGGGGCGCCTCACCGCACCGCTGCCGAACTCCCGTCACATGCTGGAAGACTGGCTCTCCAAACCTGTGGTGCGGAAAGCGTTCCTGTGGATGACCCGGCGCGATCCGGAGGGCAAGTGCTTCTTCATGCGGCTCTGTGAGAACTACGACAACCCCCAGGCGGACTTCTGGCAGCGCCTGAAGTGGAGCGTGCCGAATTGGGTCATCGATCTGGGCCTGCGCAAAGCCCGGCTCGACAAAGAAACCATGAAGCAGCGCCTCTTTCACCATCCACCCACCGCAAAAGCTTTGGCGCTGACGGCCAAAAGCATCGCGACATACGGCTTGACCATTCCGCAGCGCTACACCGCGCCCTTGTTCCCGGTCTGGAACATCACGCAGGCCTGCAACCTTTCCTGCCGGCATTGTTACCAGAACGCGCACCGCCTGCCTGCCGCCGATGAACTCTCGACCGATGAGAAGCTGAATCTCGTCGACCAGATGGGCGAAGAATTCGTGCCCTTTGTGGCCTTCGCGGGGGGGGAGCCGCTGGTGGCGCCCGATCTCTGGAAGGTGCTGGAGCACTGCCACTTGCGCGGTATCCACGTGACCCTGGCCACGAACGGGACGCTGCTGACGCCGGAAATCTGCGCTCGCCTGAAAGCCGCCCACGTCAAATACGTCGAGGTCAGCCTGGATAGCATCGACCCCGCCGTCCACGACGCCTTTCGAGGCCAAGCCAAGTCTTGGGAGAGGACCGTACAGGGGATTCGCAACTCGGTTGCGGCGGGCATCAAAACCGGGATGGCTTGCTGTTTTACCCGCCACACCGCTCACCGGGTGGACGACACGGTCCAGTTTGCGATCGACCTGGGCTGCCAGACTTTCACGCATTTCAATTTCATTCCCGTGGGACGCGGCACCGAGATTGTTGCGGAGGATCTGACCCCGGGCCAGCGCGAGGGGCTGCTGCGCAGACTCCAGGAGCTCATGGTGGAGGGCAAGATCACCATCGTGTTGACCGCGCCCCAGTTTGGCCGTTCTTGCATTGTGTACGGACCCGAGGAGGGGCTGTTCGCCACGGGCCACGCGGGCCGCGGGCCCGGGAAAAAGACCATGGTGCTTTCCCGCTACATCGGCGGCTGTGGTACAGGGCGGTGCTACTGTGCCATCCAGCCGAATGGCATCGTCACCCCCTGTGTATATATCTCCGGCATCAAGGTCGGCGACGTTCGCCAGCAGAGTTTCCACGATATATGGAATAATCCGTTGTTTGACACCCTGGCGGACCGCGAAGACCGGGGCGACCACTGCGGGGTTTGCACCTACCGGCATTACTGCGGCGGCTGCCGCGCGCGGGCCCTGGCTTACACGGGCGACATCCAGGCGGGAGATCCGGGCTGCATATATAATAACCACCAGTGGCAGGAACTTACAGACGCGGCGGGCTTGGAAGCAAGGGAGGAAGAGAGCCTGCCGACTATTTCGCGTACAATGGCAGCTCAGCTTGTGCAGATTGCCGCAACCCAGGCCCTGCGGACAGGAACTAAGTTCGAAGAATTTACGAAAATCGTGCGGGCAGAATTGCGGCGCCCGGACGAACAGCGGGGCGGTTGAACACGCTGCGGGAGAACCGCCTACGGTGTCATCCTGAGCGAAGCGAAGGACCCCTGCAGTTGGCTGGGTGAGTGAAAAGGACAAACTACGGGGGTTCTTCGCTCGCTGCGCTCGCTCAGAATGACACTGTACCTGCGGCCGGAGGAAAAGAAGCGATGGGTAGACCCACCCAAGTTCCCGGGGACGGGAAAGGCACGGCAGCAGCGTCGCCACCCGGGCAGTCACAAGTCACACTCTCGACGATCCGTGACGTGTCGATCGCGGCGACGAATGCCCTGGGTGGCCCATCGACTGCGCCGCGCTGGACCCGTTGGCTGGCCCTCCTCGGGTTCATGATTCTGCTTTATGCCGCCAGCAGCTTTGTGACGATGAGCACGCTCACCTCCAAGCCGCGGATACAAGCCTTCTATACGCCGCTGTTCGGCGTAGCGATTGCCGCGGTCGTATTCTGGCGGCGTCAGGTGTGGAAGTTCCGGTTGAGAGATCGGAGATCGCAGGAGAAAGCTCGAGAGAATGCTCTGAATTCCCTCGCGCACGAAGCCGCCAATGGCGTGAACGCCATCCGCGCTAACCTGACGGCTTTTGGAGAGGCGAATCCCCACGCCATCACCGGAGAGCACCTGCAACAAGTGGAGCGCGCCCTCGCCCGCATCGACGCGGCGCTGGAGAAGTTGACGGCGCAACCCCAGGACAACTAGTGTAGTGTCCGTCAATTGGGTGGGCAACGTAGCGCCGCCATCTTGGCGGCATTTGCCGGCAGGATGCCGGCGCTACAGCCGAAGCGTTGTCCAGGCATTTCGTGGACACTACACTAGCTTAAGTAGCGACTACTCGCTGGCAGGCTCTTGTGTAGTACCCTGAAAGTCGTTTGTCAAGGACAGGCTTACGACGCAAGACAATGGGTCGAGTCTCTTATTTGGCTCGGCCGCCAGCCCCATAAATGCGCTAACATACTTCATCATGCCTCGCCGCGATGCGACCCCTGTTCCGGTCATTAATCCCAAATACTCCTGCTTTTGTCTGCGGGTTGGGTCGTCGAAAATCCACCGCTGGGGCGTCTACGCAGCGGAGGACATCCCGGCCAACCGCAAGGTGATCGAGTACACCGGTGAGAAGATCGGTCCGCGTGAGGTGAAGCAGCGCGCGAGCACGCCGTATCTGTTCGTCCTTGATGATCACTGGACGATCGACGGCGCGGCAGGCGGCTCGGGTGCGCAGTTAATTAACCACTCTTGTGCGCCCAACTTGGTGTCGCGGATTATGCAGGGCCATGTCCTCTACATGAGTCTGCGCGCGATTCATAAGGGTGAGGAGTTGACCGTCGATTACAACTACGACGACACCGACGATACCATGCATTGCCGGTGCGGGAAGCCGAAATGCCGCGGCACGATCAATCAGAAGTAGAGTGGGCATGGAGGAACCTGCGCTGTGTTCTCCACAAACTCGCCGACTTAAATGCTTCCCATAAACAAGTTAGGCCTTGCGGTTGCGGGCCGATTCTCTTTCCTCTTCCACCAGCTTGCCGTAAACATCCCGGATTTCAATCCCGGACTTCACGAAGCGTTCGTTAGCATCGCGAGTGATCCGGTTCCGCTCGTGTTCGGCGATCACCGCGTCAAGAGCCCGTTCGATAGTCTCCGTCTCGGTCCCCGTCTGCATGAGCTTCTTCGCGAGCCTGATTTTGGCGACGTTAAGCCTGAAATGCTTATGTGCGATTCGATTGCCGGCCATCCCCATTCGAGATCCCCCCCAGCAGGAGTATATCACCATGTGAACATAAACCAGGGGATTATGAACACGTACCCGATCGTGTGATCAAGAAAGGGGTTGGCAGCGCGAAGGCGTCGGCCCACCGAACTGCCCCCGCTTATTTATTTGCACCTGCCGGCTCGCAGGCGCTTGAAATCCGACCTATGAAGTTTCGACTCGCCTCACGCGGCCGGCGAACGGGGCACAGCGCGAATCCCGAGGCCGTGTTTCTGGGCGTCGACGACGGCGATGGCGGCCATGTTCACGATTTCTTCCACCGTCGAGCCGCGCTGCAGCACGTGGACGGATTTCGAAAGCCCCATCAGGATGGGCCCCAGCGCCTCCGCGCCGCCGATGCGCATCATCATCTTGTAAGCAATGTTGGCGGCCTCGAGGCAGGGGAATACCAGCACCGTAGCGCCGCCCTTGAGTTTTGCGAAGGGGTACTCTTCCGCGAGAATCTCCGGCACCAGCGCGGTGTCGGCCATCATTTCGCCGTCCACCATCAAGTTGGGATTCTTTTCCACCACCAGTTCCGTGGCGCGCCGCATCTTGACTGACATGGGGTCCTGGGTGCTGCCGAAGTTTGAGAAGGAGAGCATGGCCACGCGCGGCTCGACCTCGAATTCGCGCGCCACTTCCGCGGCCAGGACGGCAATCTCCGCCAAATCCTCTGCCGTGGGCGCTATATTCACGTGGGTGTCGGCAAAGAAGTAGACGTCTTTCTTGGTGACGATGACGAACACGGCGGAGACCCGGTGCACGTCGGGCCGCGTCTTGATAATTTGCAGGGCCGGGCGGATGGTGTCCGGATAGTGCTGGCTCACGCCTGCCAGGAAGCCGTCCGCGTCGCCCATGTGCAGCATCATGGCGCCGTAGTAATTCGGATTGAGCATTTGCTCATGCGCTTCGCTCTGGGTCACGCCGCGCCGCCGGCGCAAACGGTAAAACTCCTGAACGTACGCCTCAAAGCGCGTCGATTGCACGGGGTCAATGACCTCCGGCTGCGTGTCCTCGAATCCCAGTTCCCGTAGTCGGTTCTGGATGACGACCGGGCGGCCGAGGAGGATCGGATAGGCGATGTTCTCCTCAATGAGTTGATGGCTGGCGCGCAGCACTTTGTCGTGCTCGCCTTCGGAAAAGACGATGCGCTTGGGCGCCCTTTTGGCGCGCTGGCGCACGTTCTGCATGACTTCGTAAGTACGGCCCAAACGCCGCGCCAGTTGCTCGCGATATTCCGTTAGGTCGACTTCGACCTGCGCGACTCCCGTGCGCATGGCGGCTTCCGCCACCGCCGCCGATTCCCAAATCAGCACGCGGGGATCGAAGGGTTTGGGAATGATGTACTCCGGCCCGAATTGCAGCCGGCCCAGGCCATAAGCGCGCAACACGGAATCCGGCACGTCCTCTTTCGCCAGGGCCGCCAGCGCGTGCGTGGCGGCGATCTTCATCTCCTCGTTGATGGCCCGCGCCCGCACGTCGAGCGCCCCGCGGAAGATGGAAGGAAAGCCCAGAACGTTGTTGACCTGGTTGGGAAAGTCGGAGCGGCCCGTCGCCACAATGGCGTCAGGCCTCGCGGTCTTGGCCTTATCGTAGCTGATCTCGGGGGTGGGATTCGCCATGGCGAAGATGATGGGCCGGGCCGCCATGGGCTGGAGCATCTCGGGTGTAACGCAATCGCCCACGGAAAGTCCTACAAAGACGTCGGCGCCTTCCAACACTTCGGCAAGCCGGCGCTGGGAGGTTTCGACGGCGAACTGCGAGTTATAGGGGTTCATGCCCTCGGTGCGCCCTCGGTAAATCACGCCGTGGATATCACACATCGTAATGTTTTCCTTGCGTACCCCCAGCCGCACGTAGTGCAGAGCGCTGGCCAGTCCCGCTGCGCCCGCGCCGTTGAAGACCACGCGCACCTGGTCGACCTGCTTGCCGACCAGTTCCAGCGCATTCAGGAGCGCTGCTCCGGAGTTGATGGCCGTCCCGTGCTGGTCGTCATGAAACACCGGGATGGACATGGTGCGGCGCAGGGTCTCTTCGATCTCGAAGCATTCCGGAGCCTTGATATCTTCCAGGTTGATGCCGCCGCAGGTGGGTTCGAGAAGTTGGCAAAACTTGATGACGTCCGCCGGGTCCTGGGAGCCGACCTCCAGGTCGAAGACGTCGATGTCCGCAAAGCGCTTGAAGAGGACGGCCTTGCCCTCCATGACGGGCTTGGAAGCGTACGCCCCAATGTTGCCGAGTCCGAGGACGGCCGTGCCGTTGGAGACCACGGCCACCAGGTTGCCGCGCGCGGTGTATTCGAAGGAGAGGTTCGGATCCCTGTAAATCTCCTTGCACGGTTCGGCCACGCCAGGCGTGTAGGCCAGGCTCAAATCCCATTGCGTCCGGCAGGGCTTGGTGGGTGTGACTTCGATTTTCCCCTTGCGGCCTTGCCGATGGTAGTCCAAGGCATCTTTACGACGAATTTCCATAAGTGATTCCTTGTAGGTGCGCTTCCTTGGTGTGTTCTCCGGCTCCTCATCCATTCCTGCGGCGCGGACTCAGCTTGACGAATGCGGGTCTCCGCCGGGTTCTCTTGTCAGGCCGAACTCTTTTCATTCAGCAGTTGGAGGGCCAGCGACTCAGTTTCGCCATCGGTCGCCCTGCCCGGCAGTGGGTCAATTAGATGTAGGGGCGGCCTTACGCCGCCATTTGGCGAGGTAAACTCGCCGCTACAGTATCAAGTCCCTGTCCGTTGCACTGTCATCCCGAGCCCCTTGCTGTCACCCGGAGGAGGTCGCCCCGGCGAAACGAAGGGAGTATCTCCGCATTTCTCGCCCTCGCGTCCAACGATTCTCGCACTTTCTTTCACCAACATGCTGGTTTCGCCCCGAATTACCGCGCAATTTGTGCATTTTCGGCCAGAAAGTCGGCTCCATTGTCGTCCATTTTGTCGCACTAGCCTTTTTTTTCATACACATAGCCGGGTCGACCTTCATTTTTAACATCTCTTGGGGTCAGCGCCCCGTTCCTGACCTTGATCAGCGTGTTGGTCGGCCGCCACAATTGGCGCAGGCGGGATTCATTCTTTGTATGAACATCGCGTTTTCGCCATTCGAAGCCATCAGGATGGTGCGATTCTCGGGTGATGAATGACCGGCACGCGCCTCAGCCCGAGCCCCGTTCGGCCCAGTGCTCACCCTTATAGACTACCGCCACGCACCGGTTGGCTGTCAATAGGATTAATATCCGAGTTGCCTACGGGTAGGCACTATCTTTTAGAAAGATGCCTAATTGTCCGACATTATCCCTCCGCAAGCATAAGTGGCGCGGAACTCCGCTATTCCCCTCATGCAGTAGGAGGGGGCCAGGGGGTGGTCGCGGGTGGCGCATACGTCCCGACGGTTTTTTGTCGGGATGTATGCGACCCAGCAGGTAGAGCCCGAGGATTTGAAACTGAAAGCCACAGACCCACAAAACAGGCCCGCGCTACGCATGCTTGAACCTCTCCGAATCTAAGGAGCGGGCGCGTCGATACGTGCTGCAGGTCAAGTAATGGAGGTGATTCAGTTCGTAATAATGTTTCTGCCGTAACGCTCGATCATTATAAGATCTTCAAAGGCCGCATACATTCCATAGTGCGGAACGTATGCGCCACCCGTGCCGCCTCGCTGGCACGCCAGTTGCACGTTGCAACCAATCGCGTCACCCAGATTCTGAACGGACGGCGCGACATCACGGCCGACACGGCGTTGCGCCTGGCGCATTTCTTCGGCACCAGCGCCGAATTCTGGCTCAATCTGCAAAGCCTCTACGATCTGCGCATCGCCCAGCGGGAAGCCGGAAAAACCATCAAGGCCCTCCCCACCCTCAAGCGCATGACCGCCCTCCACGCCTAGACCCGCCCCTCGAACAGGAGGCCCGGTGCGGACGGACCATGGGCCGCGTGCGTTTGCCCACCGCTGTGAAGGGGGGATTTGAAGCTGAAAGCCGCGGACCGGTCCGCGCTACGCTTGCTTTTAATCAAACTTCACGCCTTTCCATTGACCATCGGGATTTCCACGCCACAGGGTATGCTGTTCACTTAATTTACCCTCTTTCAGGATTTGCTTGATTTTTGGGAGAATTTCTTTTTTCTGAACGCTGTTGTAACCGAAAACCACGAGTCGCGGGTTCGGATCGACGGTTAGTTTTTGCGGGTTTTCAAGTACCTTCTTTGCAAATTCAAGAAAAGGGATAATGATGTCTGAACCATCGCACAAGTTGACAATATTTTTACAAACCAATTTGTACGATTTGAGAATTTCCTCCACTCTCTTAGAGTCTCGCAGTTGGCGCCGGTAGCGTTCTAACTGAGAAAGCACCTTTCCATATAGCTCCTGGCTCGATATGTGTTTTGCCTCGTAAAAGACGATCTTCAGATTATCAGCACCGCCCTTACGCAAAGCACAAAAATCAATCCGATCCATTCCGCCTTCATCTTCACCGGGGTCCTTGCCAAAAACGATTTCAGTGTCAAGCACGTTGTGGTTAGCCATCACAAGCTGATGGCCGCCGAATCTTTCATCGCCAGCATATAGCCTGGCTTGATCGAGCAAAGAGCGTCCATCAGCAAGTGAATCCACAAACATGTCGGAGATGGAGTAAGTTCCAAATGTGGGTTTTCCCCCCACAATCGGAACATAAAATTTTCCGTTGGGCATTTTATTGCGAAGCAAATACTTGAAATGGGTTTCACCTGATATGTTGTCTGTTTTGCGATTATACGTCAGTTTGACCAAACTGCCGCCATGCCCGTAAATGTTGACGTAGTTGTCGCGGATGGCGAAAAACGTTACCCCCTTCCTGCCATTGCCATTCTTTTGCCGGATTAGTGACTGCAACCATGGTTGCTCACCAATGTACTTCTTGAATGCCAGTAACGCTTTATGGTCGAGACCACGGTTGAACACGTCGTTATTTTTCATTTTCGTTTCCCCTTGTTTGAGAAATGCGTTTATTGTATCGATTGGTATCAAGCGGGAGATAGCAGACCCCGCACTGCCGGGGTCCGCGCCAGCCGGCCGCTTTATTTTTATCTCCTCTTCGGCCTTCTTGCCGCCTGCTGAATCCTCTGCTGGATCTCCTCAATCTCTCGCTGAGTCTTCTCGGGTAGCTGCTTACTTTCCTGCAGAGCTTTCTGCGTCTGCTGTCGAATCTCTGCCGCACTCGCCGGGTCTAGCGGCGTGCCCAACACTAGGTTGCCCAAAATGCCGTCATACTGCTGCGCCAAGAACTTTGTCCACTCTTCTGGCGTCTCCGGCGCCGCACCTGTAAACGTCGCCCAGATTTTATGGCGAATACGATTACCTTGTGTCTTACGATCCGCCGCATATTTCCGCTCTGACATAGCTAGCGCCCTTGATTCTGAAGCCGCAGATTCGTGGTCCAAACGGTCGTTTCCCACACGCGTTGACGCGTCCAAACTGAACTCATAGGAACAGATTGGCTTAAGCTTATCCGCTTCCATGTCGGCAGCAAGGTAAGCCAGCTCGCCCTCGGTAATCCGCACATACTGCACCTCTTTTTCGGCTATCCGATACAGACCCCACGCGTCAGAGCAATCCAATTCCGCTGTATCCTGGTCTGCTAATTGCTGTTCCCGCGCCGCCTGTTCCTCCCCGTGACTCGCTCGAAGTAATGCACCTCGTTGCTCGTTCTGAAACGCAGCATAGATGCGCAGGCCGACAAACCCGACCAGGAAAACAGCTAAAACAACCAAACCTTTCTTGGTATTACTCATCCTCGTACCTCTTGATTCCGCGTTTCTCCCGCCCTGGTTGCCTTCCGTCGCCCGGCTCTCTATTGCACCGGATGCGCCTTATCGTACGCGGCGTCTTTCTTCGCTTTCTCAGCCGCAACCTGCGCTTCCAGTTTGGAAACTTGTTTAAGAATAGCGTCACACTCTGCAACCTCTCGGCGTGACAAACCGTTATAGGTGCCACGGTTGTGAGGATACCCAGCGTTGTAACAGATTTTGATCTGAGACGCCGCGATATCCCCGAGAGACAACTCCACCATCCGAATATTTCCTCTCTGCTCTATATCCTGCATCTCGCTCTGGTAGGCAGCATTCCGTGCCAGAGATTCTTGGTCAACCGGAGTTGGCCCTTCTGAGGCCTTCCGCATCGCGTAACCAACATATGCAATCACCGCCGAAGCAAGCAAAACTGGAACTAGTATGTTTTTTAACTTCATCTTTGTTTCCTCCTATCCACGCCGGGTCGCTTTCGCCGGTACTCGCAGCGTGGTCCCATACTACCAGTTGATCTCCGGCCGGCCCGACGCGGTAACGTCGGGTTGGTCCGTCTTGCGATGCCATTATCGGCAATCCCCCCAAAGTGTCAATGGTATTTCCGTACCCGCATCCAAGTTACATCCAAGTTGATCGTTCTGGCCGTGCTTTTGCGTGCATTTCGGTTACCACCCGGGGCTGGCCCGGAGCGCAGCTCGGCGGCCCAGAAACAAGCAAATACCACAGACCTGTTTTTCAAGGTCCGCGGGTCTTCCTGTGTCATCTGAGCAAATGTACCGTCGGCTGGCGCCCCGACGAGTCGGGGCGATTTCCTGGGGCGGTTCGCGAACCGCCCCTACGAAATGCAACGTGTTCCGGCTCATGCCGCCGGGGGAAGGGAAGCCTGCGGCGGGGACTGCTGAATCCCCAGCACCCCGAGCTGCGCGTGTACCACGGCGATGGCCGCCATGTTGACGATCTCCTCGACTTCGGAGCCGCGCGCCAGGACGTGCACGGGCATGGCCAAGCCCATGAGGATCGGGCCCAGGGCCTCCGCGCCGCCCATGCGCATCATCAGCTTGTAGGCGATGTTGCCCGCCTCCAGGCTCGGAAAGACCAACACATTGGCGTCCCCCTTGACCCTGGAGAAGGGATAATCCTCGACGACCAGTTCGGGAACGATGGCGGTATCGGCCTGCATCTCTCCGTCCACGATCAGCCCTTCGTCCTTCTTCTTGACGAGGGCGGTCGCTTGGCGGACTTTATCGGCCAGCGGGTGCCGGGTGCTGCCGAAGTTAGAAAACGAAAGCATGGCCACGCGCGGCTCCACGTTGAACCAGCGCGCCACCTCCGCCGAGAGGACGGCGATCTCGGCGAGCTGCTCCGACGTCGGTTCAATGTTCACCGTGGTGTCTGCGAAGAAATAAACGTCCTTTTTGGTCACGATCACATAGAGTCCGGAAACCCGTTCGACCCCCGGGCGCGTCCGGATAATCTGCAGCGCCGGACGAATGGTGTCGGGGTAATGCTGGCTGACGCCCGCCAGAAAGCCATCGGCGTCGCCCATGTGGACCATCATGGCGCCGAAGTAGTTGCTGTTCAGCATCCACTCCTGGGCTTCGGCGCGGGTAATGCCCGAGCGCTGGCGCAGCCGGAAGAATTCATTAATGTAGGTAGAAAGCCGGTCCGAGCGGGTCGGCTCAATGATCTCGACCTCCCCTTTCTCCAGGCCCAACTCCCGGAATTTGTTTTCGATCACCGCCGGCCGCCCCAGCAAAATCGGGTGGGCGATGTTCTCCTCGACCAGGCGGGCGCTGGCGCGGATGATCTTTTCGTGTTCGCCCTCGGAGAAGACAATGCGTTTGGGCGCGGCTTTGGCGCGGGTCCGAATGTTCTGCATCACGGCGTAGGTGCGGCCCAGGCGCCTCTGCAGTTGCTCGCGATATTCGTCGAGGTCGACCGGAATTTGCGCTACCCCGCTTTGCATGGCGGCTTCGGCCACCGCGGAGGATTCCCAGATCAGCACCCGCGGATCGAAGGGTTTCGGGATAATGTACTCCGGCCCAAACTGCAGCCGGCTGACACCGTAGGCCCGCAGCACGGAATCCGGGACGTCTTCCTTGGTGAGCTTGGCCAGGGCTCGCGTGGCCGCCAGCTTCATCTCTTCGTTGATGGCGCGCGCCCGCACGTCCAGCGCGCCGCGGAAAATGAAGGGGAATCCCAGCACGTTGTTGACCTGGTTCGGGTAGTCGGAACGGCCCGTGGCGATGACGACATCGGGGCGCGCTGCCTTAGCTTCGTTGTAGCTGATTTCAGGCACGGGGTTGGCCATGGCAAACACCACGGGGTGGTCCGCCATGGAGCGGAGCATCTCCGGAGTAACGCACTTGCCGATGGAAAGGCCTACGAAAACATCGGCGCCCTTGAGGGCGTCGGCCAGCGTGCGTCGCTCGGTCTTCGCGGCGAAGCGCGCCTTGTAGGGATTCATGTTCTCCTCGCGGCCCGCATAGACCACGCCCTTGGTGTCGCAGAGGAGAATGTTCTCGCGACGCACGCCCAAACGAACGTAATGTTCCGCGCAGGCTATGCCCGCGGCGCCTGCTCCGTTGAGGACCACTCGAACCTTGCTGATGTCCTTGCCCACAATCTCCACGGCATTGAGCAGCGCCGCGCCTGAGATGATGGCTGTCCCGTGCTGATCGTCGTGAAAGACGGGGATCGACATCGTCTTGCGCAGGGTCTGCTCAATCTGGAAGCACTCGGGGGCCTTGATGTCCTCCAGGTTGATGCCTCCGAAAGTGGGCTCCAGAAGTTGGCAAAGCCGGATCACCTCATCGGGGTCTTCGGAATTCACTTCCAGATCGAAGACATCGATGTCCGCGAAGCGTTTGAAGAGCACCCCTTTGCCTTCCATCACCGGTTTGCCGGCCAGCGGGCCGATATTGCCCAGGCCCAAAACCGCCGTGCCGTTGGAGATGACCGCCACCAGGTTCCCCCGGGCGGTGTAATCGAATGCCAGTTCGGGCTTCTTATGGATCTCCAGGCAGGGTTCCGCGACCCCAGGTGTATAGGCTAGACTCAAATCCCACTGGGTTCGGCAAGGTTTGGTGGGTACCACTTCGATCTTGCCCTTGCGCCCGGTGGAGTGGTAGTCCAACGCGTCCTGTTTGCGAATTTCCATAGCACAGCCCCCCTTTGACGGATGGTTATCAGGGCTTCTGTGTTCAGCGTGGCACGAAATGCCCGAAGCCCCCTTCTTTCGCGTGGCACCCAAAGCGTGATTTGGCGCACGCTCCTTCGAGCGCCGACAGGTTCAAGGGTAGGCGTCAGGCCGCCAGAGGGCCGATGTCGACCCAGGCGCGCTTGCTCCAGGACTCTAGGCCTTTTTCTGCCAACTGCACGCCTTTTGCCCCTTCCAGCAGATTCCAGCGGAACGGCTCATTCTTCACGACATGCCGCAGGAACAACTCCCATTGCCGCTTGAAGGCGTTTTCAAAGACCTCCTGCTCCGGTACTTTCTGCCAGCCGTCGAAATAGTTCAACGGACTGGGGACGTCTGGATCCCAAACAGGACGCGGCGTTGCGCCATAGGGTTGAATCCAGCAGTCTCGCAGCCCAGCCACGGCCGAACCCTTTGTGCCGTCCACCTGAATTGTAAGCAGGTCATCCCGGCGGACTCGCACGCACCAGGAGGAGTTGAAGGAAGCGAGAACGCCGCCTTCGAGTTCGAAGGTGGCGTAGGCGGAATCGTCTGCCGTACACGCATACGGCGCCCCTCTTTCATCGTGGCGCTCGGGGATGTGGGTTGCGCCCCGACACGAGACGGCCTTCACGGGTCCAAATATGTTGTCGAGTATGTAGCGCCAATGACAGAGCATATCAATGATGATTCCGCCCCCGTCTTCCTTGCGGTAATTCCACGAGGGGCGCTGCGCGGGAACCGTGTCCCCCTCGAAAACCCAGTAGCCGAACTCACCCCGCACCGCGAAGATGCGGCCGAAAAAGCCCATATCGCGCAACCGTTGCAGCTTGAGCAATCCCGGCAGCCAGAGTTTGTCCTGGACCACACCGTGCTTGATGCCGGCAGCTTTCGCCAGCCTGTAGAGTTCGAGGGCCTGCGCAAGATTCTCGGCAATCGGCTTCTCGCAATAGACGTGTTTGCCTGCGGCGATGGCTTTGCTTACCGCCGCAACCCGCTGCGCGGTCGTCTGAGAATCAGAATAGATGGAGTATTCCGGATTGGCGAGGGCTTCCTCGAGGTGGGTCGTAAAAGGCAGGCCTCCCAGCTCCCGCGAAATAGCCTCCAGCTTGGCAGCATTCCTCCCGACCAGAAGAGGACGTGGAACGATTTTCTCCGCATCACTGATCTTGATGCCACCCTGCTGCATAATGGCGTAAATAGAACGGCGGAGGTGCTGATTCAGCCCCATGCGCCCGGTGACGCCGTTCATGATGATTCCGACGGAATGCGGGTTCTGCGTTTGCATGTTCAGGCCTTGGGTTTCTCAGTGCACTGGGATTGGGCGCCGGAAGGGAGCGCCGGAACGTCCAAGCCCGCGCGGGGAAGGGTGCCCTCCAATTCCTGGCGCCAATGCGCCACGTCGCCGGCGGGGCCGTAACAGTAAATCATGCGCATCGTCGTGGAGCCGGTGTTGGTGAGTTGGTGAAAAACCTTGGAAGGAATATATACGGCCTGTCCCGCCGTTAGCGTCGCCCTTTCAGCCCCTAAGCACATCTCGCCGGTGCCTTCGAGAACCAGGTAAACCTCTTCCTGCTCCTGATTGTGCCAGGGGACCTGCCCCCCTTGGGGCTCCAGCGTGACGTACCCCATCGAAAAGGCCTGGGCTTGGATAGGGCTGGCCCCTCCCACCAGATTCTGGGTTCGGCGCCGCGCTGGATAGGTGCGGCTAGAGGTTTGGGTTAGATCAGCAATAATCACGGCGCGTACTCCACAGTGCCAACCGGAATTTCCGATTTGAGATTTCGCTTCGTCCCAGAGCATACACGAGCGACCGGGTTCGACTCAAGCCAAGCTGGTTGCGTAAGAACTCGTTCCCGCTATTTGGCGCCAGGGTCCGCATTCTCGCTGAAGCACCAGTGGACGAAGTCGGGTTTGAACCGGCTGAGGGTCTCCTTGGGAACGGCCTGTTCCTGGACGGGTACAAACTCAAAGCGAATTGCTCCTGCGCTCTCGCCCGGTGGATTCACCATGGCCAGCAAGTACCCATAGACTTTGGTTTGGGCGTGGCGGGCTTGGTCGGCGTGTTCCGGCAGGGCGTAGCGGACCGCGCCGGCCGTTCCCACGATCCATCGCG
Organism: uncultured Acidobacteriota bacterium; assembly: GCA_963722555.1. GTDB lineage: Bacteria > Acidobacteriota > Terriglobia > UBA7540 > UBA7540 > Bog-366. Next base: position 1,284,198 of record CAVRNQ010000006.1, on the reverse strand, counting down.
GCAGGACGCCCCCGTGTTCGCGCCAATAGGGTGTATTGAAGATGCCATCCATAAAATAGTGAGAGTGGCTGGCCAGCACGTAAACATGCTTCCTGGCTTCGTTCTGTGCACGGAGCAGATCGGCGTAGACGCGCCGCCCGCTCTCGACCCCGGCCGGAGATTCACTCATGCTGTGATCGAACGCCAAGCTATCGGGAAGCGCCTCGTGCATGCCCACCACGATGGTTGGAACTGAGGCGTCCGCCGCATCCCGCTCCAGCACGCGTTCAAACCAATGCATCTCAGCATCATCGAACTGGTCCGGTGTGGCGTTGTCGAGGTTGATGAAGTCCACTCCCTGCTCCCGCCAGTGGAAATAGGCTCGCGCCTGGTGATCGTGCGGGTCATCCGCAAGCTGCTGCCGGGCGACCGCAGGTGAATGGATCCAGTCGGCGAAAGCGGCAACGTACTCAAGCCGGGTCTTGGGGGGGATCGTCTCGTGGTTGCCGATGCCGAGGAAGACCGGCAGGGAGCCGAAGGGCCCAATCTGGTTGTCGATGACGTCCTGCCAGGCGGAGCTCTCGTATTGAATGATCGTCATCGGCGTGGCGGTGTGCTCGGGCTCGTGCTGCATGTCCTCATCAAAATCGTAAATCTTCCGGAAGTCGCCCAAGTGCCAGTAAAAAGCCGCACCGTTTGCGCGCACGCTCGCGGCGATTACGGGCATCACGATATCGCCGCAGTTGCGGGAATCACCCGAGACGGCAAAGCGCCAGGTTCCTGCTGTGGTGTTTGCCGCCGCCGCTCCTTCACCTGCAGGCAGCGCAGATCCCGTTCGGGGCGCCCACAGGCAGGGCAGCGGCGCCAGGGCTGCGACCAGCGCTACCGTTCCGAGAAGCCCGGCATTTCTTTTCACGACCGCCTCCTTAGGTTGGTGCTTATGAAAGACAGGTGGCGCTGGCGCGAAGTGTGCCTGCTTCGCACCCGCCACCCGCAGCTTGGCCAGAGCGAGACGGGGCTTGCCCGCGATCCCTCCCCAACAAATTTTCAGCTCGTCCCGCCCTCACTGACCCCCCCTGCAGAGGTAGTCCAAGAGCTTGCGGAATGCCGCCCCGCGGTGCGAGACGGCGAATTTCTCTTCGGGAGAGATTTCTGCGAAGGTCTTGCCCAGGGGAGGATAGAAGAAGTAAGGGTCGTAGCCGAAGCCGCCCACCCCGCGCGGCTCGTCAATGATGACGCCCTCGGCGCGACCTTCTGCCACGGTCAGCACCTGCCCGAGCTGTGCCAGCGCAATTGCGCAATCATAGTGCGCCACGCGGTTGAAGAGCGCGCGCGGCCGGGCCGCCGTGACGGCTTGGGCGCGCCGCTCCGCTTCCACGCGATGCAATTCTTCGAGCAGCAGTTCGTTGTTCTGCTCGTCGCGGGCGTCGGGTCCGGCATAGCGCGCGGAATGAACGCCAGGCGCCCCCCCCAGGGCGTCCACCGAAAGGCCCGAATCGTCGGCGAAAACCAGGCCCTCGAAGTTGCGGCTGTAATGGACTGCCTTCTTGCAGGCGTTTTCCTGGAAGGTTGCGCCGTCCTCGATGCAGACCGTCAACTCCTCGAAACGGGGGAGAGTCTCAACCAGGATACCGCGTGGAGTGGCCGCCTGGCGGAATTCTCGCAGCTTTCCGAGGTTGGACGAGGCGAAGTAAAGTGCCCAGGCTCCCATAGGTGGCGACGCGTCTTTCTCGCGCCAGGGTTGAGATGCTCCTAGCGCGGTATGGGGAACTTCAAAATCGATTTCTGAATTTCAATCAGTTTCGCGACGGCGGGTCGGGCCAACTCGATTAACTTGTTCAGGTCTTCCACGCTGAAGACCCGTCCCTCGGCGGTGGCCTGGGTTTCGACGAGCTGCCCGGCGCCGGTCATCACGATGTTCATGTCAACTTCGGCGCTCGAATCTTCGGCATAGTTCAGGTCGAGCAGCATTTCGCCCCCCACCCTGCCCACGCTGATCGCAGCCAGATAATCCTTGAGCGGCAGGCGGGCAAGCGTGCGCTGTTCGAGCAGCTTCTGCAGCGCTAGCCCCAGCGCCACGGAGGCTCCGGTGATGGAGGCGGTGCGCGTGCCGCCGTCGGCCCGAATCACATCGCAATCAATCCAAATCGTGCGCTCGCCCAGGGCTTCGAGATCGATCACGGCGCGCAGCGAGCGCCCGATGAGCCGCTGGATTTCCAGGGTGCGTCCGGATTGGCGGCCCCGGGTGGATTCGCGCGGGGTCCGGGTATCGGTGGCGCGCGGGATCATGGCATATTCGCTGGTAATCCAGCCGCGTCCGCTCCCTTTTTGGAAAGGTGGAACACCATCTTCGACCGAGGCCGTGCAGATCACCCGCGTTTCGCCCAGGCGGATCAACGCGGAGCCCTCGGCGCTGGAAATGAAATGGGGCACGATTTCCACCGGCCGCATTTCCGCAGCGGCGCGTTGGTCCGAGCGAATCAATTTGCCGCCTGCGTAGAGCAGACCGCTCAAGGGTCTTGGTGTGCGCATAGGACCTCACGGGCCAGATTTAATGCGGGAGGGATCCGGGGCGAAGGCGGCGGTCAGGTCCGCGTGCCCGTCCAGGGTCTCCACTTCCTGCCCCTGGATGAGAAACTGCACTCTCTTCACCGAGGGGATATTCATCGTAATGGAATTCACAAGCGAATAAATAGCCAGGGTTTCGGTTTGGATGCCCGGCGGGAACTCGTTCAGCACATCGTTCGCGAGGTCCACATAGGCCGTGCCGTCGGCGCTGAGGAACACGGCGCGGACGGTGGTGGAGGGGGGCAGAACACGGCTTAGGCCCTGGTGCGAGCCTTCCGCCAGCGCCAGCACGACTTGACGCACGCGGTCCACGTCCGTCTCGGCCCAGATGATGGAGCGGCTTTCAGGGAGAAGATTGCCTCCGTCGAGAGAGGGAAAATAGAGTATGGCCGTCTGGCTGGGGCCCTGCTTCGATTGCAGCGCGAACTCGCTCAGCTTGGCGCGCGCAGCCTCCTCCGCGTGTTGGGCGGGCTCAATGAAGACGCGTTGGGCAAGCGTGCGCAAGTAGAAGCTGGCCACTGCCAGTACGACGAGCAGAAGGAGGAGCAGGATTTTGGCGCGCAGCGACACGCTTAGGTGCCTCCCTTCTCAAGGGTCGCGAGCGCCTGCACGACCGAGGCAGCCACCTGCTGCTGAAAAGCCGGTTCGGTAAGGGCCGTAGCGTCCGTGTCGGTAGCCAGGCGGCCCAGTTCGATGGCTACGGCGGGGGCGTCGACGCTCCGCAGGGCGCGCACGGGCGCCGCCGCCGGGAGGTCCACCTCAACCCCGTTGAGGAGAGCGAGACGCTGCTCGAGCGCCAGAGCGAGCTGCCGGCTTTGCTCGAGGTGCGCTTCCTGCACCTGCGCCCACGGGACGAGAGCGGAAGGCGGCGCCGCCGGGGAGGGAACCGGGGGCGTGGGAGGCTGGAAACTGAAGACCGTGATGCGACGTGATGCGGTGCCCAGGTCGCCGGCGTGGAAGCTGAGGAAATAGTGGGCGCCCACCAGGTTGGCGGCGAGGGCGCGCTGCTCAAGGCTGGTATCCACATCGCCGGTGCGCGTCAGGACGATACGGTATTTGTTCGTCTCCAGCAGAGCCAGGCGCACTCGCGCCACGTATTGCGCCACCAGGTCTTTCTCCAGTACGCCGTCCCGGCTGCGGGCCCCGGTCTCCGCGCCGCCGTGTCCGGCATCAAGCACGACGACGGGTAGGGGCGGCCCGGGAGGCGCGGCGGGCGACTCCGCCGTGGGCGACGCCGGTGCGGCAGATGTGCTGACGGGCGCGGCGGGGGATGGGGTAGCTGGGGGAGGAGGCCCTTGGGCTGCGACGGGGGGAGGCTTGACCACATCCGCCAGCAATATTTTTCCGCCTTCCGCCTGCACCGGATAAAAGTTCAGTCCCGTCGAGGTGGGGGAGAGGACGAGCTTGGCTACACCATCCTGATCGTCGAACTCCAGGTCGTTCACATAAGGGTTCTGGAAATGGTAGGCAGTTTCCATGGGCTCAATGGGACGATCACCGAGAAACAGCACCCACTTGCCGTTGCTGGAGGTAGTGCGCACCGTGACCTTGTCGGTGAACTGGACGGTCAACCTCACGCCGTTGGGCAGGGGATCCAGCCGCACAGTGAACGAGCTGGGTTTGACGTCGCCAATAAAGATGCGGTTTGTGCCCTCCTGGTATTCCACCGTCTGGTGGGTCAGGCGCGGGAGGACGGTGGTGAGAAAATCCACCGGCACCATCCACTGGCCGTTTGAGACCCGCACGGGTTGCGCCAGCTTGACGATGCCTTTCTCCAGGCGAACTTTGGTCTCATCCGGCCGCAGTTCGACTTGCACCGTGCCAAACCAGATTCGCAAGGAATTCTTCTTCTCCTGGAGCCCTCCCACCTTGCCTACCGTGTTCAGGATCGGCAGGATCGGCAGGTATTTTGTACCCTCGATGGTCTCAAACTGCAGCAGGGTGCGGCTGGAAGGGAGATAGAAAACAAAGTTGTCGCTTCGCAGTTGGCGAGCCGGCCAGAAGAGCGCGGCCAGAGCGAGAAGCAGCAGGGACGCCGGGAACAGCCGGGACTTGGGAAGTCCGCGCAGCAGGGAAGCGAGCAAGGCTTTGTCACCTTCGCGCCGGGGATGGGGTGCACGATGGATGGGGAGCATTTTCAAAGGTTGATTCTATAGGAATCAAGCGAGGGCGGCAACGAGGTTCGGAGATCTGGGGTCAGCGCCATGTCTCCTCCCTTCCCAACTGCGAACTCGTCCCGCCACTCTCGACCTCGATCATCCCGGCTTTTGGCCGTGGAAGCTGGTAGCCACGACGAGCGTTCTTCTCGTCGTGGGCTCTTGGAAGGATTTCGGCCTTGAAGGACATTCGGCCTCGACGAACCCACGGCAAATCGCAAAACGGATTTGCCGTGGCTACCACTGTCGGAAACTGGAAAACGGATGAATCAAATGGTGGAGGCGGGGGGAGTCGAACCCCCGTCCGAAGAGTCTCACAGTCAGGAGCCTACATGCTTATCCCAGTTCGCTTCTAGCTTTCGCCAGCGGCCCTAAGGAGCGGGCAACAACGAACCGCCGGCTAGCCTGGGAAGTCTCGTCCCGGATCCTCAGGCGGCAAACCCGGAACTATCCCGCCAAGCGACGCCTCCTTCCCTCATGCGGGCCTAAAGGAGGAGACGGCCACCTAATTAATTAGGCAGCGTAGGCATACTGCGTATTGGCAGTTGTCTTTGTCCCACGCCGATCACGGGTGGTGTGGACCCCCGGCATGCCTCCTAAGCGCAAGGGCTCCCGTCGAAACCGGTACGCCCCCGTATCCATTACTAAGATTACGACGGGAGGCGGGATGTGTCAAATCGGGCGCGCCCGGTAAACGGAGGTAGCCAGGCGCTGGCTAGGACCTGAACGGCCACTGGCGCTAGCAGGCTTGATATTCGGAACCTGACTATTTGAGTCAAGCTTGCCGAAGCCATTGCGACGGCAAGACCCCTCACCCAGTCGCCGTTGGCGACCACCCTCTCCCCTCGGAGAGGGCTGGAATAGCGTGCACGCTAGCCATTTGCAGCCCTCTCCCCTGAGGAGAGGGTGGACCGCGTAGCGGGCCGGGTGAGGGGTCACGGATCGCCAGTTTGAGGTGAAACCTCGGCGGTTCTCTCATCGCGGCCTGTTCGTGTGCTTGACCCGACAGCGCTGCTGTCCCCGACATTCTGATTGCACGTCTGCCGCGGCTTGTTCATAATAGGCGGGGCCTTACCTGGCTGAGGTGAGTTGCTTGGCGGAAACACAACCGAACTTGCTTGCAGACGCGATCAACGAGGCGCGCGAGCGCTTGGCGAAGGAACTCAGCTCGCAGGCGGAGCAACTCCAGAAGCTTGTCGAGAGCGTGGCGGAGTTGCGGCAGCGCCATGAGCGGACTACGGAGGGGGCCGAGCAGCAGTGGGAGGCGCTGGCGCGCGCGGAGGCCTCCGTGCCGCGAGTTTCGCCTGAAACGGTGCTCGAAAACGTCTTGGGCGCAGTGCGGGACCTGATGACCTGCACGCTGCCCGAACAAGTTCTGCAGGTGCTTGCCGAGGTGGCGGCGCAGTGGGCCGTACGTGCAGCGGTATTCGACGTGCGCGGCAAAGCGGCTTGGGGCGCTGCGGCGAAGGGCTTCGGTCCGGAGCTTACGGAGAAGGTCTTCCGGGGTCTGGTCATTCCGCTCAATCAGGGCAATCCGTTCCGGCAAGTGTGCGAAATCGGCGGCCACGTGGATACCAACGTGCGCGCCCTCAAGAAGAACCGCAACGTCCTCGAAAAGCTCAAGCCCACGGCGGACGACCCCATCCTGCTGCTGCCCATTCGATCCGCGGGTGCAGTCGCGGCGATCTTCTACGCCGACCCCGGCGGGAAGGGTGAACCACTTCCGGTCAACGCTCTTAAGATTCTTTCCGAATTTGCGGGTGCGCAACTCGATCGCCTGATGGCCCTGAGCGGCGGCTTTTCCCCGGAGAGCGTGGGCGAGGAATCGGCGCCACCTCCGGTAGCCGATGCGCCGGTCGAAGAAGTGGCCGTGGAAGCTGTGGTTGACGTACCCCCGGCTGCGGATGTAGCTCCTGAAGTTCGGGAGGAAGCCGTCGCCTCGGAGACTCCCACGGGTGAGTCGCCGGCGCCGCCTGCGGAAGTTAGCGCGCCGGCCGTGGAGCCTGTTGTCGCGGAGGTCGAATCGGAGCTTGCCCCGCCTCCCCCTGAGAAAGCAACAGCAGAGGACGGCACGCCATTGCCTCTCGTAGACGTGGCCCCGGCGGAAGAAGGTGCAGTCGTGGCTCCGCCCGAGCCCGAGCCTGGGGCCGCTCCGGTGGACTCCGACGTCTCGCCGTTGAGCGAAGCCGAGCAGAAGATCCACAAAGACGCCCGGCGCTTCGCCAAACTTCTCGTATCAGAGATCGAGCTCTACAACAAGGCGAAGGTTGCGGACGGCCGCAAGAACAAGGATGTGTATAAGCGCTTGAAGACCGACATCGACCGCAGCCGCCAGACGTTCGACAAACGTTTCGGAAAGACCCTCGGCAAGGAGTTTGATTACTTCCACGATGAGCTGGTGAGAATTCTGGCAGCGAGCGACTCCACCGCCCTGGGACCGGAATATCCAGGGCCTTCCGCGTGAGATTCCTCTTCAAATCCTTGTCTCAGACCCTCTGCCTGGCTGTCTGGTTGATGGCACTGAGTTCGCCGGCTGCACATGCAGAAGTGGCGCCTGCGGCTCTGTGCCAGCTTGCCGCACGCGCCGCGCAACGCGACGCCTGGCCAGCCCTGCGCGCCTATGCGCAGTCGCAGAAAAACCCCGAGTGGCGCGGCTGGGCGCGGTTCCTGGCCGGTTATCACGAGAACGAAGCTGCGGACTTCCGGGAGGCTGCGGAGGACTTGCGGCAGGCGGTGGAGAGCGCTTTTTCGCTGGCGGATTACGCGCTGTTCTACGAGGCCTCCGCCTTGAGCCAGGCCGGGCAGCAACTTGAAGCCGAGGAGGCGCTGAAGGATTTCGTGGCGCGTTTTCCGCAGAGCCGTTTGCGCTGGCGGGCGCTTGAACTGCGCGCCGGTGCGTGCCTCGAGGCCCAAAGGCCGCAGGATGCCCTCGATGCACTCACCGCCGAGCCCGAAGTGCGGAAGCGCCCGCCGCTGGCCTTGCTGCTGGCGCGGGCCTACGAGCAGTCCCAGCGGATGCTTGAGGCCGCGCGTGCCTACCAGGAAGTCTACTTTGCCTTTCCGATGTCCCCACAGGCGAAAGCTGCCGCGGACTCCCTTGCCGCAATCCGGCCGCAGCTAGGTTCTACTTACCCTCTGCCGACGGATGAAATCCAGACGGCGAGAGTGCAAATTCTCTTCAAGGCTGCACGCTATGAGGACGCACGGAAAGAATTCGAGGAGTTGCTGAAAGCCCAGCCTGCCAGCCCGTTTGCCCCCCACTGGCAGCTAGGGCGAGTGCGCTGCCTCCTGCATCTTCAGCGCGCCTCGGATGCCGCGGAAGCGCTCTTCAATCACTTCACGACAGCGGACCTGGAAGCTCAGCGGCTGGGGCTGCTCGTCCTGCTTCACGCTCAGCAGTCTGACGCGGCAGCGATCACGCAAGACCTTGCCCAGTTCGAAACGCAATATGCGGCGTCTTCTGCCCATGCCGACGCCCTTTCGGCGGCGGGGAACTTCTATTATCGCCAGCTCAATTGGCAGGAAGCGGCGCGCTCTTACCAGCGCCTTTTCGAATTGTTCCCGCTCAGCGAGCATGCCCGTGAGGGCGGTTGGCGGCTAACCTGGTGCTCCTACCTCCTGCATGATCCCAAAGCGCCCGAGGCGATGCGGGACTACCTTGCGCGTTTTCCCGACTCCGCGCGTGCCCCGGCCGTTCTCTATTGGTTGGGAAGGACGAAGGAGGAACAGGGTTCGCCGGTCGAGGCGCGGGAGTTGTACGCATTGCTGACCAAACGTTTCGTGCACAGCTATTATGCGCATCGGGCCGCCGCCCGACTGGCGACGCTGCAACCGGAGCAGGGGAGCATGCAGGGAGCAGGCGGGCCTCTCGCCGTTTCGCTCGCCACCCTGCTCGCTCCGACGCTGTCAGCCCCTGCGAACGTGCAAGGGTTGGCCTGCCTGCCCTCTGCGCCCAGCGATGCGGCCCGGCCCGCGATGATCCTTCAGGTGCTGGGTCTTGACAGCGTCGCGGAGGAATACCTGAAGATGGCCGTCACCGAGGGCACGGCATCCGCTGAACTCCGCTTGCTGCTTGCGCAGGTGGATGCCGCGAAGAAGAATGCGACGGGCGCACTCTTCGATGCCATTAAGGTCGCCCCGGCGTATGCGCAGATGGACTTCCCGGAGTTGCCGGAGGAAGTCTGGGGTTTCTTGTACCCCCAGTCGTACTGGAAGCTCATCCAGCGGCAGGCCCGGGCCAATCACCTTGATCCGCCTCTGGTGATGGGACTGGTCCGGCAGGAATCGGCGTTCAATGCGGGCGCTCTCTCCATCGCGGACGCTCGCGGCCTCATGCAAGTTTTGCCGGAAACGGCGGCTCACAGCCGCAGCGCCTCGCGCCTGCGCAGCACCGGCCAGCGGCTTTATGATCCGGCCTACAATGTTCGGATTGGCTGCGCGTATCTTAAGACCCTGATGAAAGCCTTCGATAATCAGCCGGAACTCGCCCTGGCCGCTTACCATGCGGGCGATTTTCGCGTCCGCGAGTGGATGGGAAAGACTTCCTTCCAGGACTCCGCCATGTTCCTGGAGAGTATTCCCATCCCGGCCACGCGTTCGTACGTGGAACTGGTCTTGCGCGATGCGGAGATTTACCGGCAGATCCTGACCGGCTCGCCGCGCTTCGCCGTGTGCGCCCAAGCGAAAACTGCGGCTCCGCCCCGAGCACCGGGCAGTGCGCGCCGGCCAGGGGGGACGGAAGGCAAGAAGGGCAAACAGGCTCCACGCAATTGAGGTGAACCGCATGGCTGGAAGTTCGACCGAATTGAGTGGAGGCGCCGCGATGCGTCGTTCGCTAATCTCGCGGAAGGCCCAACAGTTCACTGAGTCGGTCATCCGCGAGATGACGCGCTTGGCCCTGGAACACAAGGCGATCAACCTAGCCCAGGGGTTTCCGGATTTTGCCGCCCCCGACGAGGTAAAAGAGGCGGCCGTGCGCGCCATCCGCGCGGATATCAATCAGTATGCCATCACCTGGGGGGCGAAGGAATTCCGGCGAGCCATCGCGGAGCGCTTCCGGCGCGAAACGGGGCTCGAGGTCGACCCGGAATACGAGATCACCGTTTGCTGCGGCGCCACCGAAACGATGATCGCTTCCCTCCTGGCGATTGTCGATCCGGGCGAAGAGGTGGTTGTTTTCGAACCGTTTTACGAGAACTACGGCCCCGATGCCATCATCTGCGGAGCCGTTCCCCGCTATGTGCGACTTCATCCCCCCGATTGGGGTTTCGACCCGCAGGAACTCGCCGCCGCCTTCACGGACCGCACCCGGGCGGTGATCCTGAACACGCCTAACAATCCTACGGGAAAAGTCTTTACCGCCGCTGAACTGGAAGTGATTGCCGAGCAGTGCCTGCGCACAAATGCCTACGCCATCACGGACGAGATATACCGCTACCTCGTCTATGACGGCTTCCGGCATACCTCGCTTGTAACTCTTCCCGGCATGCGCGACCGGACCATTACCATCAATGCCCTGTCAAAAACCTACAGCGTTACGGGCTGGCGCGTGGGCTATGCCGTCGCGCCCCCGGAAGTCACAAATGCGATTCGCAAGATGCACGACTTTCTCACCGTGGGAGCTGCGGCGCCTCTGCAGGAGGCGGGCGCGACCGCCCTGCGGCTTCCCGAGACTTACTATCAGAAGCTGTGCGAGGACTATCGGTTGCGGCGGGATCGCATGCTGGAGGGGCTCGAGAGTGCCGGCTTTCATTGCTACCAACCGCACGGGGCCTACTACATCATGACGGATATTTCCGCTTTCAAATTCCCGAACGACGTGGAGTTTGCTCGCTACCTTGTGCGGGACGTGGGTGTTGCGGTAGTCCCCGGCAGTAGCTTCTATCGCGATCCTGCGACGGGAGCGCAGCAGGTTCGATTTGCTTTCTGCAAGACTGACGCCACGCTCGATGAAGCCATCCGCCGCTTGGGGAAGCTGCGCGCGTAGCGTAGTCTCCCGTCATATACGTCCGCCAGGCGCCCTTCTCCGGAGCGCAAACTTCACAACGGTATTTCCAGGCCAGGCGAAAAATCCGACACCACGAAATTCACCAAAGCGTCCAGCAGGTAAGTTGCATAGGGGTCGGAGTTGTACGTGGTAGCAAGCGAGAAAGTACAGATCAGCAGCTTGCCCTTTCCGGCTTTGGCCTGCACAAGCACTCCGACGTTTGAGTGGATCCAGCCGTAAAACATCCCGGCCAGCACGTCGTTGAAATTCCGGGGCGGAATTCCCTTGATGATGACCGCAGGTGTAACGGCTTGTGTTTCGAATTCGCCCAGCGTATTGAAGCCGATGTTCGAAAATGGCGGCTGCTCCTTACGCAGCCAGAGGAAGTTGGATATCCAGTTTCCATCAAAGTTGCTGCCGCCGCGCGGTACGACCTCAATCCCGGGGGCGAGCGTTAATTGCTCGGCCGGAATCAGAATCACACGGGCCCCGGCACGCAGCTTGCTCTTCACCGTATCGTCGAGCGTGGACGTGATAAGCACGGGAAAAGCCTCAGAGCCCGTGGGCGCCAGGTAGTTGCGCGCACGCATTTCGTTCACCAGTCGGCGCAGCCGGCCGGGGGGATCGTAGAAGGAGACGGGTGGGGGGAGTTCCGGTTGTTTGGGGGGATAGAAGTATAAATCCAGAGAAGTGTCCGATACAGTCTTATCGCCGAGCATGGCGACAGCCTTCAGGGCCCGCTTGGTGGGTGCCGGTCCGGCGGGAACAGTAAACCGGACCGATCCCACCTTGGCTGCCTCAGCGGGCGTAAGGGCCGGGATAGGCAGGCTTCCTCCGATAGAAGTTCCCTCCACCTCCCAGTGGACAATTCCGCCCACCAGATTCCCAAGGGCATAGTGAGATAGATAGACATCCGCCTGCACTGTTTCGCCCGTCACGTAATTCGTTTTTTCACTACGCAGGATGAGCAGATCATCCTGCTGCAAGCGGCTCAGGGCGTCGGCGAACACCTTGGGGTGCCGCCACATGTCGAGCAAGCCGTTGGCCTCCCAATTAAGATCGGTGAACTCGGTGATGACGTAACCCTGGATTTCCGGGCGGGCGCGCAGGGCCTCAATCTCATATTTCAGCGCAGCATATTCGTGCCACTCGGTCGCGTCGCTTATTGCCTGGAGGTCAGGGAAAAGGGAATTGTACTGATAATCCGTGAAGCGCCGCTCCACTCCCTCCGGCTTGGTAATCTCATTCCCATTAAAGTCACGATTGAACCACCAAGGTTTTTCCTGGGGCAGGCGCGGCAATCCCCAGTTGCCGAATTCGGAAAGCATGAGGGGCTCGTCCCCTTTGGGTGCGGCGTCGCCGTAAGGGCTGAAGAGCCAGCCGGGGCGCTGTGTTTGGTCATCGACCAGCCGGGTGAAGTTGGAAGCGTAATCAGGGATGGCAGCATATTGGTGAAAGTCCGCAACATCCGTGGCCAGGTGGAAGTTGTTGCAGCAGGCGCTGTTATCCACCACGAGCCACGGCACATAACTCTTCGCTTCCTGGTAGGCTGCTTTCAACCACGTGCGGTCCGCGGCTTCTTTGAGGTCGGCGCCCCAGCTTTCGTTGATGATGCTCACGATGACAATGGAGGGGTGGTTCCAGTCGCGCTCCACCATCCCGCGCAGAGTCTCCTGGGTGCGTCGCTGGGAATTACTCGTGAGCTTGTCCCAGTTTGGAATCTCATACCACACGAGTAAGCCGATTTCGTCCGCGGCTTCCAGGTAGCGGGGGTCCGGAACTTTAATGTGACAGCGTAGCAGGTTCAGCCCCAAGGCTTTCGCCTTGCGCATCTCGTCGCGAACATAGTCGAGCGCGGGCGGCGTGTAGGCCGTGTCGGGATAAAAATCCTGATCGAGCGCCCCGCGCAGATAAATCGGCTGGCCGTTCATATAGAACTTGCCGTCGTGCGTCCCGAAACTGCGGAAGCCGAAGCGGCAGCTCGCGGAATCCCCGGAAGTGAGCGTGACGCGGAGTTCGTAAAGGTTCGGCCGCGCGGGACTCCATAGGTCCGGAGCGTGAATGAGGCCGCGGAGCGTCGTGCTGTTTTCGCCGCCGCCCACCGCGCTCATGTCCTGCCAAACCGTTTTCCCAGCCGGGTCGCGGAGTTCGGCGCTCGCTCGCGCGGAGTCGGCCGAGCCGGCGCGGATCACGGGCACCGTTATGACAAAGGAACCCTCGGTCGTGGGTGCGATGTGAACGTTGCCGAGGCGCACACGCGGGCGAAAGTCGAGTTCCACGCTCTGCCAGAGGCCGCTGGTTTGGATGTACCAGTTCTGTTTGCCGTGGGGGATTTCTGCGTAGTTGATGCCTTCCACAATTTTGTTCGGTTCAGCCCCAGAGTCCACCACGCGGACGGCGATCTGGTTTTCGCCGCCACGGAGCAGGGAAGTGGCGTCAATTTCGAAGGGGAGATAGCCTCCCTCGTGCGAGCCAGCTTTCTGGCCGTTCACGTAAACGTCAGCCCTGTAATCCACGGCGCCGAAGCGGACCAGCGCCACCTGATCGGCCGTGGGCTGCTCGACGCTGACCGTGCGCCAATACCACGCCACGCCTGCGTAGTCGCGCAGGTCCGAAAACTGCGATTGCCAGGAAGAGGGCACGCGGGTGGGCCGCACGTTCGGCGCGGAATCGAGTTTGTGCACATCGAGGGTGCCGTTGGGGTCGGCGAGGAAGCGCCAGTCGCCGTCGAGCGAAAGTGTGGAAACCGCCGCCGGCCGGGCGGTTGCCGCCGCCAGCAGCATTGAGAAGACCACGCGAATGAGCAGGCGCATCGTTGACCTCGAGAGTCGTGAGTCTATGCGTTCTGCACAAGAAAAGGCAAGCCATCCAATGGGTTCTCAAGGCGGAGGCCGGTATGTTGATAGAACGGGAATTAATGCGTGAACCCCGAAGCACCATCTAACGCGCGCCCACCTGCCTGCGGCGAGTGACCCATCGACGCCACTTCGTGTGCCTTTATCTTTCGCGGAGGCATATGGTACGATGCACATCCTGGCTTGTGCGAACTGGCTTACACTATGAGTAACAGAGCCACAACGAATCCTACCCTTCGCTATCTGACACCTTCCGGCACGACGACGGAATCGCCTGGGCAGAGCACTCCCCTCGAGTTGGGATCTCTGGCTGGCAAAACGCTGCTGCTGGTCCTGCGGATCGAGGAAACGCTCGAGCAGGAATCGCTGCACGTCTCCATTTGGGGTTCGAACGACGGTGAGAACTGGGGAGCAACGGCGCTCTTCTGGTTTCCGCAGAAGTTTCATTCTGGCGTAACGCCGGCCGCTCTGGACTTACGGTTGCGGCCGGAACTCAATTTTCTGCAAGTCCGCTGGGAAGTGAACCGATGGGGGCGCGGCGTTCCGCGCCCGTATTTCAAGTTTGCCGTGGAAGTCCAAGAAGCCGGCAATTAGCGCCTCAAGTCGCGAGGTCACACGCCGTGGCCGTGGAACATGAGGGACTCCTCAAAGCCCGCCCTGAGCGCCGGGATTACCGGCGCGTCAAGCTGGTGACGCAGGTCCGCTGCGCAGGACAGGACCGTGCGGAGATCATGGTGACGCGAGACGTAAGTTTGGGTGGCGTTTTCATCAACGCGGATCTTCCCATCGCGGTTGATTCTGAACTTACGCTGACTTTCCGTTTGTTTCCCGAGGAGCCGGCCATCACCTGCCGCGCCAAAGTGATCTACTCGCGCCTCGGCATGGGCATGGGAATCCAGTTCCAGGACCTCAGTCGAGCGGCCCGTCAATCCCTCCAGAAATTTGTGGACGAAGTAAGCTGAATCCTGCCATTCTTCTTCTGGCCACTGTCTTCTATTCTGTGAGTGAGGTTGGCGATGAAAGCTATTCTCGTGGTTCTGTGGGTTGCGGCGTGGCCGCTTACGGTCTGGGGGCAGTCTGCAACCCAAAAGACGCAGCCCCCAAAGCCTACCATCGCGTCCCCCTCTCAGGAAGTCGAGACTGAAAAGATTGCGGCGCCAGGGGAGACACCACCTCCCGCCAGCAGTCCTGCGGGGGCAGCAGGGTACATGGAGCCCGCGCAGGTCAAGGCGTTGCTGCATAAAATCTGGCTCACGCAGTATCGCATCGACGACTTGCTCGCGCAGGTGCGTCCGGAACGATGGAAGATGCCCGACACGGCGCGGAAGTCCTTCGGCGAGACCCTGGAGAATCTGCACAAGGCGCTTGCCTCCGAGGAAGAGTGGCGCACGCAGTTCGATGCCCGTCCCGATAGCTTATACGTCGGCTTCCAGACCTATGTGGCCGTTAGTGCCGTGCTGCCGCGGCTGGATGGCGTGGCGCGCAGCGTGTCGCAGTTTGAAAACGCCAGTTTCGGCGCGCAATACAGCCAGGCCGGCAATCAGCTCTTCGACTTGCAGCAGTCACTCCAACCCCATCTTGGCGTTCTGCTAAAGAATCAGGACGGCCTTTTGCTCGCTGCGCAGACAAATATGGCCGCCTGTCAAAACGAATTGGGTTATGCCCTGCACAACAAGGAGGGACGCGCGACCCCCATAAAGAATATTGCTCCGGTGTTCAAAGGCGGGAAGCGGGCCCACCACACGGCGGCGGCGGGGGTGGCGAAAGCAGGGAAAGGCGGTGAGAAGAAAACTCCAACGAAACCTGCAGAGGCGAGGCGGCCGGCCACAAAATCACCCGGCAAATCAGGGCACGAGAAGTAGCGGCAGCGGAGACTTGCTTCTCCTCACTGACCCATCTTTCGGGCTTTCTCCAGGATTGCCGGCCGAGCTTCTTCCATGATTTCGCGCCAATCGGCATAGCGCAGCGTGCGCTGTTCGAAGCTGCGTTTAGCCACCGCACCCAGGAAGCGCGCTTCGAATTCCCGGAAGTAGGACCCGTAGATGTGGTAGCTGTCCGCCATGTGGCAGTACCGGCCCACCCCCACGCGCCGGCCGGAGAGTTCCGAAACCCGGTCGGCGATGCGTTTCTGCATTTCGACAAGGGCGAAGATATTCATGAAGGCAGCCTTGTAGGCATCGTTGGAGCGGAAGCGCACGTTCATGCTGAGCACGGGCTCGCCGTCTTGTTCCGTAATCCGGCACCAAACACTTTGCAGGCAGGCGGGATCGTAGCAATCATTGTCCTCCCAGACTTTCCACGTTACGGCCTGCGCGCGACGCGTGAAGGGGGTTGCGGCCAGTTTGCGGCAGAGCGTTTCGATCTGGTCGAAGGGGGCGAGTGTAGGTACCTCGTAGCGAAATAAGCGCTGGTGATAGGTATATTCCCAGCGTGTGTCGCCGAGGTCGCGCTGGTCGCGCACCATGTGGTCCTTGATGCCTTCCAGGACTTCCATCACGTATTCCTGTAAGTCCTCGGGGCCGCCCGGAAAATCGCGGTGGATCATCGGTTCCTTGAGCGGCTCGGTGATGGTGATGATCATCGTGGCGTCTTTGCTGGGAGGGTCGCCGGGCTTGTCGTATTGCGTTTTGAGGTCGCAGCCCTTCTGGTGGAGCAGGAGGAGCGATTCTTCCCAGGCGCGGGCAATGCAATCGGCTTCAACGTGCAGAACAGGAATTCCGGTCATGGGAAGATCCTTTTACGGCAGCAGCCAATTTTGCGGTAGAATACCAGTAACGAGGTGTCTGATGGCACACAGATTCACGGTGATTTTTGAAAAGGAGGATGAAGGCGGCTACCACGTCTTCTGCCCCACCTTGCCGGGTTGCCACACGCAGAGCGAGACCATCGAAGAAGGTGACCGAAATATTCGTGAAGCCATCCAATTGTACGTTGATAGCCTCATCGAAGATGGGTTGCCGGTTCCCGAGGAAGACATTCTCATCAAACCCATAGAGATTCCCGCTTGAGTCCCAAGTATCCCGTCGTCAGTGGTAAAGATGTGGCCCGTGTGGCCGAGCGCCTGGGGTTTGAGTTCCGGCGACAAACGGGTAGCCATGCCATCTACGTGCGTCCTACTGACCATGCCCGAGTTGTCATTCCCATACACAGGGGTGTTGCCCTCAAACGAAAAACACTACGAAGCATAGTTGAAGACCTGAGGGTGACAGTCGAAGAATTCACAAAGCTGATATAACTTACTTCCCTCCGATTTCCGCCAGGCTCTTATCGAGCGTGGCGAGCGCGGCATCCACATCACCCATGGAGATATTGAGTGGCGGGGACATGCGAACCACGTTGGCATAGAGCCCGCCTTTGCCCACCAGCAAACCGTGGGCGCGCGCGCGTTCGAGCAGTTGATTGGTCAAATCCGGCGCGGGCTCCTTGGTTTTGCGATCCTTGACGAGCTCGATACCCTGCATCAGGCCCATGCCGCGCACGTCGCCGATAAGCGAGTGTTTGTCCTTGAGTGCCTCAAGCCCGGCGCGGAAGTGCCGGCCGACGGTCTCGCCATTGTCCATCAGGCGTTCTTCTTCGATCAGGTCGATGGTGGCCTTGGCTGCCACGCACGACACCGGGTTGCCACCGAACGTTGAAATGGTCGAACCCTTGTAAGCGTCGGCGATTTCCGGGCGCGTCAGCGTGAGCCCGATGGGCACGCCGTTAGCCATGCTCTTGGCGCTGGTGATGATATCAGGTTCCACTTCCCAGTGCTCGATCCCCCACCACTTTCTGCCGGTGCGGCCCCAGGCCGTCTGCACTTCGTCGGCGATGAACAGGCCACCGTAGCTGCGCACGATGTTGGCCACAATCTTGAAATAGCCGGGCGGCGGCACGATGAATCCACCCAGGCCTTGAATCGTCTCCGCCAGCAGGCCGGCGATCTGGCCACTGGTGGAGGTCTTAATGACTTCATCAATATCCTTCGCGCAGTGCAGATCGCAACTCGGGTAGGCGAGGCCATAGGGGCAGCGATAACAATATGGGCCTGGCGCGTGCACGATCCCGTAGGGAATGACGCCTGCCTTGCGCCACGTGTGCAGGCCAGTGAGCGACTTGGCAAGCTGCGAGTGTCCGCTGTAGCCGTGCCGCAGAGCAAGCAGCTCGTAGTTGCCGGTGTACATGCGCGCCGTAAGGACGGCGACTTCGTTCGCTTCCGTGCCGCTGTTCGTGAAATAGCACTTTTTGAGCTTTCCGGGGGCAAGCGAAGCCACTTTTTCAGCCAGGCTCACCAGCGCTTCCGTGATGAAGAGCGTGGACGTGTGCTGAACCTTGTCGATTTGCGCCTTGATCTTCTCGGTCACCTTCGGGTTCGAATGCCCCACGCTGATCGTCACGATGCCGCCCAGGAAGTCGAGATACTGCTTCCCCTCACTGTCCCACACGTATTGGCCCTTGGCGTGGTCAATCACCAGCGGGTCTTTGAAGTAGGTCGTGACGCAGTTGAAGAGGTATTCCTGCTTTTTGCGAACGATCTCGTCCTTGGTCATCGCTCCCTCTCGATCTGCCGGCTGTCAGTTCTTGGCTACTTCACGTACTGATCCAGCCACGCCAACACAGTCTTGTACCAAAGCTGGCCATTCTGCGGCTTCAGCACCCAGTGCCCTTCATCGGGGAAGTAGAGGAACTTGGACGGCACGCCACGCCGTTGCAGTGCCGAAAAGAGCTGCATGGCCTGACCTTCGGGTACGCGGAAATCGCGCGCCCCTTCCACGAGCAGCATGGGAGTTTTGATGTTCTGGACGAAGTTCGAAGGTGACCACTTCTCGCGCAGTGCAAGGGAGTCTTTTTCCCAAGGCAGGCCCTTGAACTCCCACTCATCGAACCAGAGCTCTTCGGTCTCGCCGGCCATGCTGTGATTGTCAAAGTCGCCGTCGTGCGAGACCAGTGCCTTGAACCGGTCGGTGTGGCCGGCAATCCAGTTGATCATGAATCCGCCGAAGGACGCGCCCGCCGCGCCGATGTGATTCCGGTCGACGTAGGGCAGCGATTCGAGATAGTCCGTGGCGCTCATCAAATCCTGAAAGGGCGCGCCGCCCCAGTCGCCGGAAATTTCCTCAACAAATTCCTGCCCATAGCCCGTGGATCCGTGGAAGTTCGTCATGAGCACCACGTAACCGTGCGCCGCAAACATCTGGGCGTTCCAGCGGTATCCCCAAACGTCGTCCCAGGCGCTCTGCGGGCCGCCGTGAACGAGAAAGAGGGCCGGATACTTTCTGCCGGCCTCGAATCCCGGCGGCTTCACCAGCAGGTTCTGAATCTGCGTGCTCAAGGCACCACGGGTGCTCACCAGTTCTACGGGGTTCATGTCGATCTCAGCCAGGAGCGCGTCGTTCGCATGGGTGAGCTGGGTGGGCGTGCCGCCGGAGGTGGACGCGCGATAAACTTCCGCCGGCTGAGTCAGGCTGCTGCGAGTCAGGATCAGCCACTTGCCGTCGGGACTCACACTGAGTTCGTCATTCGAGCCTTCCAGAACCTTCTCGATTTTGGGCGAGCTGATGGAAGTTTTGAAAACCGGTTGGCGAGCGTGGTCGGGCGCGGTGAAATAGAGGGTATTGCTGTCCGGCGCCCAGGCAAAACTCGCTACCCACTGGTCGAAGCCCGGGGTGAGATCGGTGATTTCCCCGGTCTCGCGGTCGTAGACGCGCAGCCGGAAGAGATCGGATTCATAACCATTGCGCGCCTGGGATGTATAAGCGATGTAACGCCCGTTGGGGGAGTACTGTGGCGAGGCATCGGAGCCAGGATTGCCCCTCGTGATGTTGCGCGCTTCGCCGCCTTGCGGGCTCACAAGGTAAAGGTCAGTGTTGGTCGTCCAGGCGGCCGCCGATTGGCCGGCGGAACCCTTGGAGTGGTTCGATGTGTAGCAGACTTCCTTGCCGTCCGGCGAAATTGCATAGCCGTCGGGCGCGCCGAGAAAGAAGGTCGGGGAGTCGTAGGCGGCCGGGGTCAAGTCTCTCGGCGCCCCGCCGGCGGCGGAAACGGCGGAAAGATGCGTGTATCGGCCCTCGCGCCACGAGTCCCAGTGGCGGTAGAGCAGTTCCGTGATGAGCTGAGCCTTGACTTTGCTCTCGGAGGCTTCTTTGAGGCGGCGCTGGTTGCAGGCCTCGTCCGGGCAGTCCGGAAAGACTTGCGAGGTGAAGAGCAAGACGCCGGCATGCCCGGCCCAGGTCACGCCGTCGGCCTCGGTCGGGAGAGAAGTCAGGGGTCGCGCCTCCCCGCCCGCGAGGGGGAGAATCCACACTTGCGAGTTGCCGCCGCGCGTCGAGATGAATGCCAACGATTTGCCGTCCGGCGACCAGCGCGGACGCGTGTCCGAGCCCTCGCCGCGCGTCAGTTGCCGCGGTTCGCCGCCTTCGACAGGGCAGATCCAGATGTGGTGGTTGGTTTTGTTGGCTTCCAGATCAACGACCCCAACGACATACGCGATCCACCTGCCGTCCGGTGAAACCTGCGGATCGGAAATTCGCTGCACTCGTGCCAGGTCCTCAAAGGCGATGGGGTGTTTGGCTCGGGCGGCGGAGCAGGCCGCCAGCAGGATGATAGCTACTCCAAAACGAAGTATGGTCTTCATGGGCGCCCCCGGCAATGTGATTTGTGACTTCCACGGTGCAATGAGCCAACCTAGCGTACGGGATATGTTTGATCAGCGTTTAATACGGGCTGTGCCGCCTTTCATCACGTGCTTGACTTCTTCGAGGGTAATTATACTGGTGTCTCCGCGCGTCGATTGCAGCAGCGCGCCATGCGCCGCGCCCATATCCACGGCCTCCTGCGGGCTCATGCCGTGCAGCAAGGCATACACCACGCCGCTGCAGAAGCCGTCGCCACCACCTACGCGGTCCTCGATTTCGAGACCTTCGTAGCGTGTGGATTGGTAAAACTTCCCCTCGAAATAGAGGATCGCGGACCAGTTGTTGACCAGCCCGCTCACCACCTCGCGCAAGGTGGTTCCCACGGCCTGAATGTGTGGGAACCTGCCCATCACCTGCTCAACCATCTTCTTGTAGCCTTCCACGGGCAGCTTCTTCAGAGATTCATCCACGCCTTCCACCTTGAACCCCAGGACCTTTTGGAAATCCTCTTCGTTGCCGATCACCACGTCGATGAAAGGCACCAGGTCTTTGGTCACCGCGACGGCCTTCTCGCTCGACCATAGCTTGCTGCGGAAGTTGAGGTCGTAGCTGACCACGGTTCCCGCCGCGTGAGCTGCTTCGATGGCTTCTTTCACGACAGCCGCGCAGGAATCGCTCAACGCCGTGCAAATTCCACCGGTGTGAAACCAGCGTACGCCGCGCGCGAAAATACTCTTCCAATCAACTTCGCCGGGCTTGATGTGCGAGGCGGCGGAATGGCCCCGGTCGTACATCGTCACGCTGCCGCGCACGCCGATGCCGACTTCGGTGAAATTCAGGCCGATGCGGTCCGCTTTGCCCACGCCGTCGTAAAGGATCCAGACGACGTTGCTGATGTCCATTCCCGAGGCGCGGGCGTGGTTGCGGATGAAAGCGCCCAGCGGGTTTTCCACCAGGCGCGAGACCCACGAGGTGCGTAGCCCCAGACGGCTGAGTGCGTAACTGACATTGTACTCGCCGCCCCCCACCCAGGCTTCGAAATAGGGCGTAAGCTCGATTCGTTGGTGGCCCGGCGGACTCAGGCGAATCATGCATTCGCCAAAGGTCAGGACATCCAGCTGGCATTCATGGGCAGTTTTCAATTCCCAAGGCATGAAGAATCCTCCCGAAAGAAATCAATGCGTGAACTGGCGCGAGCGGGCTTCAGCAAGGAAGTGACTTCAAGGCGATGCCCGCGAGGGAAGTGCCATACTTCCCGCGTGGAATAGATAACACAATCTGCCGAGGTTGAGAAGTCACTCCGTGGCATTGGCACGAACCATGCGAAAAACTTTGCGACACAAAAAAGCAACTTTAGATAGAATGGAAAACCCAAGTTGGCAGTTCAGCCGGGCACGAGTTGCTCGTGGGATTTGAACTTCGGGGAGAGCGGTTGCTGGTGCGGCTCTCGAAGAAGATCATCGGAGGGACGGCGGTTTGGGGCGCCAGCAAATATGTCGGGAGGAAATATGCAAAACGGAAGTTGCGATATCGGACTGATTGGTCTGGCCGTTATGGGCCAGAATCTTGTCTTAAATATGAACGACCACGGTTACAAGGTGGCGGTGTTCAATCGAACCGTCTCTAAGGTGGATGACTTTATCAGGAACGAAGCCGCTGGCACGCAAGTGGTGGGCACGCATTCGATGGCCGAGCTTGCAGCGGCGCTCAAACGACCGCGGCGGGTCATGTTGATGGTCAAGGCCGGCGACGCCGTTGACCATATGATTGAAGATTTGCTGCCGCACCTGGAACAGGGTGACATCATCATCGACGGCGGCAACTCGCATTGGCCGGACACCAGCCGTCGCACGAAAGACCTTGCGGGCAAGGGCCTCCTTTACATTGGCACCGGCGTTTCCGGTGGCGAGGAGGGTGCGCGTCACGGCCCGTCCATCATGCCCGGTGGGAATCCCGCCGCCTGGCCGCATGTGAAGGCCATCTTCCAGGCTATCGCCGCCAAAGTTGAGGACGGCTCGCCCTGTTGCGATTGGGTGGGAGAAAACGGCGCCGGGCATTACGTAAAGATGGTGCATAACGGGATCGAGTATGGCGACATGCAGCTCATCTGCGAGGCGTACCAGTTGATGAAGGACGCGCTAGGCCTTACCGCCGACGAATTGCATCAGGTGTTTGCCGACTGGAACCAAGGTGAACTTGACAGCTATCTTATTGATATTACCAGCCAGATCTTTGCGAAGAAGGATGACGACGGTTTGCCCGTTGTGGATAAGATCCTTGACACGGCGGGCCAGAAGGGCACCGGCAAGTGGACATGCCTGAGCGCGCTTGATTTGGGCATGCCCGTCACTCTGATCGGAGAAGCCGTGTTCTCGCGCTGCCTGTCCGCCATTAAGGCTGAGCGCGTGACCGCCGCGGGCATCCTGCCTGGCCCGAAGCCCTCAGGCGCACAGGATCGCAAGGCCTTTGTTGAAGACGTTCGGCGTGCTCTTTACTGCTCGAAGATCATCTCGTATGCCCAGGGCTACATGCTGCTGCGCGAAGCTGCGAAAGAGCAGGGCTGGAACCTCAACTTCGGCGGGATTGCGCTCATGTGGCGCGGCGGATGCATCATCCGCAGCCGCTTCCTCGGCAAGATCAAGGAAGCCTTCGACAAGAACCCGAAGCTCACCAACCTGCTTCTGGATGAATTCTTCACCCAGGTGCTGATCAAATATCAGCCAGCCTGGCGGCAGGCCATCCTACAGGCGATCCAGTACGGTGTGCCGATGCCGGCGTTCACCACCGCGCTGGCATTCTATGATGGTTACCGCACCGAGCGCTTGCCTGCGAACCTGCTGCAGGCTCAGCGTGATTTCTTCGGTGCACATACCTATGAGCGCGTGGACAAGCCGCGCGGCGAGTTCTTCCACACCAACTGGACCGGACATGGGGGCAGGGTGGCCTCCGGCATCTATAACGCATAAGCGAGGGAACAGTCATGAAGAACGGTCTCATTATTCCCCCCAACGGGGCGCTGGATTTTTTGTCTCTGGGAGCGCTAGTCCACCGTCTCGATCCGGGGATCATTCCTTTCCGTAAAGCCAGCGAATGTCAGATCCACGTCAGTGGCGGGGAGTTTAACTGCGCCGCCAACCTGGCGGATTGTTTCAGGCTGCAAACGGGCATTGCCACCGCCATTGTGGATTACCCGGTCGGAGACCTGATCGCCGAGCGGGTGCGAGCGATGGGCGTGAACCCGTTCTACAAGCGTTTCAAGCACAACGGCGTCAACGGCCCGAACATGGCCGCCGTGTACAGCGATCGTGGCCAGGGAGTACGCGCGCCCGTCGTGTTCTACAACCGCGCCAACGAAGCCGGAGCGTTGCTCAAGCCCGGCGACTTCGATTGGAGGGCCATTTTCGGGGCCGGCGTGCGTTGGTTTCACAGTGGCGGGATTTTCGCGGCTCTTTCCGCAACGACTGGGGAGTTGATCGTGGAGGCGATGAAGGCAGCCAAGGCCGCCGGGGCGGTAACTTCGTTCGACCTGAATTACCGCGCCAAGCTCTGGGACGTGTGGGGTGGTCACGAACGCGCGCTACTGGTCATCGCGCGCATCGTCGAACATGTTGACATCCTCGTCGGTAACGAAGAAGACCTGCAAATGGGCCTCGGTGTAGCCGGACCTGAAGTCGCCGCGAAGTCGAAGCTCGACCCCAGCGCTTTCTTTGGGATGATCGACAAGGTGGTGGCCAAGTACCCCCATGTCAAGGTCGTCGCCACGACGCTGCGGGAAGTCCACTCCAGCAACCGGCACAGTTGGAGTGCGGTGGCCTGGATCGACGGCAAGACCTACCAGGCCCCCACCGCCGAGCTCGATGTCTACGATCGGGTCGGCGGCGGCGACGGTTTCGCCTCAGGGTTCTTCTACGGCCTCATGACGGGTGAAGAACCGGAAGAAGCCGTGAAGCTGGGCTGGGCTCATGGAGCGTTGTTGACCACCTACCCTGGCGACACCACGATGGCCACCGTGGAACAGGTGCGTGCTTTTGCCAAAGGTGGGTCAGCGCGCATCCAGCGCTGAAGTGGTCTGCGGGAAGACACCGTCCTGCACAAGTGGCAGAGCCGCTCGGCGGAAAGGAATCTGTGCCCGCAGCGCCTCACCTCACGCCCCTTCGACGGCCATCATGCCGTGCACACATCATGTGGCGGTCGCACGAACTTCAACTTCCTGCAAAGTTGTATTGCGACGTTATATAATTGCACATTCTGGCCCGCTCCCTTCAGGCCCCGGCAGCATCTGAATTGTATTGGGCTGTCCAAGATGCGCATCGGGGAGTGCTACAGTGGGCTGTGTGGGGCATCGCAAATCCATTCATACGGAGGACTAATCCCTTGGACCTGCAGCACGCAACTCCGACTTCGAAGTCCAGCCTGAGTCCGGACGAACTCGACCAACTTTGCATCAACACCATCCGCTTTCTTTCCGTTGACGGTGTCCAGAAGGCCAACTCCGGCCACCCGGGAATGCCCATGGGGGCTGCACCCATGGCGTATGTACTCTGGACTCGCTACCTGAGGCACCATCCTTTCAAGCCTGCTTGGCCCAACCGTGACCGCTTCGTCCTCTCTGCGGGGCACGGCTCGATGCTCCTTTACAGTCTGTTGCACCTGACGGGCTATGACCTGCCGCTCGGGGAGCTGCAGCAGTTCCGCCAGTGGGAAAGCAAAACACCGGGCCATCCGGAGTATTGGCTTGTCCCGGGCATTGAAACCACTACGGGTCCTCTGGGGCAGGGCTTTGGCACCGGCGTGGGGATGGCGATCGCCCAGAAATATCTTGCGGCACACTTCAACCGGCCGGGACACGAAATCGTCAATTACAAGATCTATGCACTGGTGAGCGACGGCGATCTCATGGAGGGCGTGGCGTCGGAAGCCGCTTCGCTGGCGGGCCATCTGAACCTCGACAATCTGATCTATTTTTACGACGATAACCATATTTCCATCGAAGGTTCCACAGATCTGACCTTCACAGAAGACCGCGCCAAGCGTTTCGAGGCCTATGGGTGGTTTGTCCAGAAGCTCGATGATGGGAACGATCTCGCGGCGATCGACGAGGCCGTACGGGCCGCCCAAGCTGAGCGCGAGCGGCCGTCGATCATCATGGTCCGCACTCACATCGGTTACGGCAGCCCGAACAAGCAGGACACCGCCGAAGCCCACGGCGCCGCGCTCGGTGAGGAGGAGGTTAAGCTCACCAAGCAGAATCTCGGTTGGCCGTTGGAACCGGCGTTCTACGTTCCGGACGAGGCGCGCGCCCATTTCCGCTTGGCGATCGAGAAGGGGGAAAAAGCTGAAGCCGAATGGCAGGCTCGGCTGGCCGCTTATCGCCAGACCTTTCCCGACCTTGCAGCAGAGTGGGATCGGTTCACAAAGGGTGAGTTGCCACCGGGATGGCAAGCGAGGATCCCCACCTTCAGCCCTTCCGAGAAGCCGACGGCCACACGCCAGGCCTCCGGTAAGGTCTTGAATGCCCTATCGCCGGTTCTTCCCACACTGCTCGGCGGTTCGGCGGATTTGGCTCCTTCCACCAACACGCTGATCAAGGGCGAAAAGGATTTCGGTCCAGGAAGCTATGGCTCGCGAAACTTCCACTTCGGCGTTCGCGAGCACGCCATGGGCACGGTCCTGAATGGCATGGCCCTGAGCGGGTTGATCCCATACGGCGCCACGTTCTATGTCTTTTCCGACTACTTGCGTCCGGCGCTGCGGCTGTCGGCCCTGATGGGGCTCCACACGATTTTCGTTTTTACCCATGACAGCGTTTTCCTGGGAGAGGATGGCCCCACGCACGAGCCGATCGAACACCTGGCAGCCTGCCGGGTGATCCCCAACCTCAGCGTCATCCGCCCCGCGGACGCCAACGAAACGGGCGTCGCGTGGCGCGTCGCCATTGAACACCAAGACGGGCCAGTGGCATTGATCTTGACGCGTCAGGTGTTGCCCATTATCGATCGCAGCAAATACGCTTCCGCGGAAGGACTCGAAAAGGGAGCTTACATTTTGACGGACGCGGACGGGAAGACCCCGGAGATCATCCTGATCGCTACGGGCTCGGAGGTGGCGCCAACGCTGGACGCTTACGAGAAACTTACAGCAGAAGGCATTGCCGCGCGCCTGGTGAGCATGCCGTCGTGGGACCTTTTCGAAAAGCAGCCGCAGTCTTATCGCGACAAAGTCCTGCCCCCGAGCGTGAGCACGCGCCTCGCTGTCGAGGCTGCAGTGCCTTTCGGCTGGGAAAGGTACGTAGGGTCCAAGGGCGCGGTGCACGGGATCAATCGTTTTGGGGCTTCCGCGCCATACAAGGTGATCGCGGAGAAATGGGGGTTTACCGGCGCGCATATCCTGAAGCTGGCGCACGAGCTTTTGGGCTGCTGATTACTCTAGCAGACTGCGGAAAAACGCTCCAATGCTGTCATCCTGAGCGCAGCGAAGGATCTCGCTCTGAGTATTTTCAAGGCAAAGCGAGATTCTTCGTCGCCTGCGGCTCCTCAGAATGACAGTGTCAACGAGTTTTTCCGCAGCCTGCCACGGTGGGGATGAGAAACAAGGAGGCTTCTTGATGAGCACTAACCCGCTTCGCGAACTCAATCGTTTGGGGCAGAGCGTCTGGTTTGATTACATCCGCCGCTGGGAGCTGACTTCCGGGCACCTGCAGCGATTGATTGAGGAAGATGGCGTCTCGGGAGTCACCTCGAACCCCAGTATTTTTGAGAAAGCCATCGCCGGCAGCCAGGACTACGACGTAGCGATCCGGAAGTTGGTCGCCGAAGGCAAGGAGGCGCCGGCTGTTTTTGAGTGCCTGGCGGTTGAGGATATCCGTGGGGCCGCCGACCTTTTCCGGTCAATCTATGAGGCCACGGAGGGCCGGGATGGGTTCGTGAGTATCGAAGTCGCGCCAACGCTCGCACGCGACACGGAAGGAACGATCGCCGAGGCGCGCCGACTTTGGCGCGAAGTCAACCGGCCCAACATCCTGGTAAAGATTCCCGGGACGGCGGAAGGCCTGCTCGCCATCGAGCAACTTCTGGGTGAAGGCATCAATATCAACATCACCCTGCTGTTCGCGATCGAGCGTTACGCGCAGGTGGCCGATGCCTACCTTGCGGCACTTGAGAAACTGGCGGGCGAGGGCAAGCCGGTTGACCGCATCGCCTCGGTCGCGAGTTTTTTCGTGAGCCGTATCGATACGATGGCCGACCAGCAAATCGAAGCCAAGTTGAAAGAGGCGAAAAGCGCTGCGGAAAAAGAGAAGCTCACCAACCTGCCGGGAAAAACGGCGAACGCCAACGCCAAACTGGCGTACGTAAAGTTCAAGGAAATTTTCGCAAGCCCGCGATTCCAGGTGTCGGCGCAGAAGGGCGCGCGGGTGCAGCGAATGCTGTGGGCCTCGACCGGCACGAAGAATCCCAAGTACAGCGACACGATTTACGTGGACCCCCTGATTGGCCCGGACACGATTAACACCATGCCCGCTGCCACAATGGCAGCCTACCGTGATCATGGCAAGCCCCGCGCAACAATTGAAGAAGGCTTGGATGAGGCGCGCGGCGCGCTGAAGCAACTGGCGGGAGTGGGAATCGACCTTGCCGCAATCACCGGCAAGCTGGAAGAGCAGGGCGTGGAGGCGTTTGCGCAGGATTACCAGAAGCTGCTGGCCTCGATTGCCGAAAAGCGCCGGCATTTTGTTGCCGCGGCACGCCTGGAACCCGCCACGATCAGCGGTGGGGGGCTGCACCTTGCCGCGCTCGCGGCGCTGGAGCGCCTGGGCGTACAACATTTTTCGCGGCGTTTGTGGGATCGTGACCCGACCCTGTGGAAGCAGGAGCCAGCGCATCAAAAGCTAATTCGCAATTCGCTTGGGTGGCTGGGGGTACCGCAGACGATGCTCGGGCAGGCGGACGCACTCACAAGCTTTGCGCAAGAGGCCCGGCAGGCCGGCTTCACACACCAAGTATTGCTGGGGATGGGTGGCAGCAGCCTGTGTCCCGACGTCTGCCGCGCTACCTTCGGCACGGCGCCGGGGTTCCTGCAACTGCACGTGCTGGATTCGACCGTCCCGGCGAGTGTCGAGGCGGTGGAGAAATCCCTCGACCTTGCGCACACGCTGTTTCTCGTGTCGAGCAAGTCCGGCGGCACAACGGAGACGATGAGCTTCTGCCACTATTTCTACGACCGCGTGCGCGCCGCTAAAGGCGAGCGCGCGGGCGAGAATTTCCTCGCCATTACAGATCCGGGATCGTCCCTCGAGAAGTTGGCGAGGGAGAGAAACTTTCGGCGTATTTTTCCCGGGCAGCCCGACATTGGTGGCCGATTCTCGGCCCTCTCGAACTTCGGTATGGCGCCGGCGGCGCTGGCGGGAGTAGAGGTCCGCGCGCTGCTCGAGCGCGCCGCGCACATGGCGCAGGCGTGCGGGGCTTCGGTGGCTGCAGAGGAGAACCCCGGGCTTGTGCTCGGTGCGGTGCTGGGCGAGGCGGCACGACGGGGGCGTGACAAGATCACGCTTATCATCTCGCCCGCCATCGAGACTTTCGGCGACTGGGCTGAACAGTTGATTGCGGAGAGCACGGGCAAGGAAGGGAAGGGATTATTGCCGGTGGCGGGCGAGCCGCTGGGGGGCCCGGCTGTTTACGGGCAGGACAGGGTCTTCGTCGAGATCCGGCTCGCGGCCGATGCGGACGAGAAACGGGAGCGGGCGCTCCAGGCTCTTGAATCTGCCGGGCATCCGGTGATTCGGATCACCTTGCAAGATACTCTTGACCTGGGCGGGGAATTCTTCCGCTGGGAAGTGGCCACGGCCGCAGCGGGGGCAGTCTTGGGAATCAATCCCTTCGATCAGCCCAATGTTCAGGAAAGCAAGGATAAGACCAATAGCCTGCTGGCGGAATTCAGCGCCCAGGGAAGATTCTCAGAGCAAGAACCGCTCTGCGAATCTGACGGCCTGAAACTCTACGTTGACGCAGCGACGCAGGCGAGCCTGGCGAAATCAGGTGCAGGCTCCCTGTCGGCAGACGCGGTCCTCGCGGCATTCCTGAAGCAGGCGCGGCCAGGCGATTATGTGGCCTTGATGGCGTACCTCCAGCCTACGGAGGAACACACCGCGGCGCTCGAGTCCTTGCGCGTGCAGTTGCGCGGCTCGCTGCGGTTGGCGACAACGCTCGGCTATGGACCGCGCTTTCTGCACTCGACGGGCCAGTTTCACAAGGGTGGGCCTAATAACGGATTGTTTATCCAGTTGACTGCGGATGATTTGCGGGATCTTGCCGTCCCGGAGAAACCCTACACGTTCTCGGTATTGAAGCAGGCCCAAGCGATGGGCGACCTGCACTCGCTCGTGAGTAAACAGCGGCGCGTGATCCGGCTACACCTGGGTAAGAATACTGGCGCACAACTCGTCCGGCTCGCGGCGCTGGTCGAGAATGCCGTGAAGCCTCGGATGCCGGCCGAGACAAGTTAGGAGCGCAAAGCGCAATCGCTTGGAAACAAAGCGCAGAATGTTCAACCCAAGAGAGGTTTCATGCCAGAAGCGGCCGCGCTGACCAATCCCTTGCGTGAAGGGATTCGACTGCGGCGAACCCCGGACCCTTGCTCCATGGTTATTTTTGGAGCTTCCGGCGACCTCACCAAACGAAAGCTCATCCCCGCCCTTTTTTACCTCTCGCGCGAACGCATGCTGGCGCCAGGATTTTCGGTGGTCGGCTGCGCGCGCACCCCTAACACAGAGGAAGGGTTCCGCCGGGAGATGGCCGGCGCCGTGAAGAAATTCCTGCAGCTTACGGCGGAAAGCGATGCCTTCGTGGAGGGATTCGCGAAAACGCTGCATTACGTCGCCGACGATTTCGGAGATCCGAAAGCCTACGAGATGCTCAAAGGCATACTGGACCGGCTGGATCAGGAGCGAGGAACCAGCGGAAATCGCCTGTTCTATCTCGCCACACCGCCCAGTTTCTTTCCCGTCATCGTGCAGCACCTCGGGGGGGCCGGACTGGTGAAGCCCCAAGCGTCGGGGAAGACCTGGACACGCATCATCATTGAAAAGCCCTTTGGACAGAGCCTGGAAAGCGCGCGTGATTTGAACCGCGTGGTGACCGGTGTTTTCTCTGAGGACCAGATCTATCGCATTGATCACTACTTGGGGAAGGAGACCGTCCAGAACCTGTTGGTGTTCCGCTTCGCCAACGGGGTCTTTGAGCCGTTCTGGAATCGCCGCTACATCGACCACGTGCAAATCACTGTGGCCGAGGAGTTGGGGGTGGAGAACCGGGGAAGCTACTACGAAGAATCGGGGCTGCTGCGTGACATGATTCAGAATCACGTGCTGCAGTTGATGAGCCTGGTCGCCATGGAGCCTCCCGCAACCTTTGAAGCGACTGCCGTGCGCGATGAGAAAGCCAAGGTGCTGCGCTCGATACGCCCCCTACCCGCGTCGCGGGTGGCGGATTTTGTGGTGCGGGGCCAGTACTCGGAAGGGCTCGTAGGCGGCAAGAAGGTGGTTGGGTATCGCTCGGAGCCGAAGGTTGCGCCGGCTTCCAACACGGAAACCTACGCGGCGCTAAAGCTCTTCATCGACAACTGGCGCTGGGCGGACGTGCCGTTCTACCTGCGCTCCGGCAAGCGCCTGCCGAAGCGGGTATCGGAAATCTCCATTCAGTTCCGGCGCGTGCCGCACCTGCTTTTCCGGGGGTCGGGCGCGGAGGGAATTGAACCCAATGTCATTTCTATTCGCCTCCAGCCCAACGAAGGAATCTCGCTGCGGTTTTGCGCCAAGCTGCCCGGCACGAGCATGCAGATTCGCCCGGTGGAAATGGAATTCCGCTACGGAGAATCCTTCGGCGCCACGCCGCCCACGGCTTACGAAACGCTGCTATTGGACTGCATGCTGGGTGATCCCACGCTCTTCAATCGCGACGACGCCGCGGAGTTATCCTGGGAACTTGTGAATCCTATCCTGGAGCGGTGGAAACAGGACGAGGGCAAGGGGTTGGCCTCTTACCCGTCGGGAAGTTGGGGACCGCCCGAGGCGGACGATTTCATCGAACGAGATGGCCGACGGTGGCAGAGACTGTAGGAGAAATGTAGGCAGGAAGCAGCACGCCTCGGCAAGGGTGGAATGGGGCCAGGGTTCCGTCAAGGTCGCGGGTGTAGCGGACCTCAGGTTCGAATTGGGGGTAGTGGTGTCATTTGCGAGACACGGACGCTCGCAGGTGCAGTCATTCCCGCGAAAGCGGGAATCTACTCTGCAAACTATTGGAAATGCGCTGCCGACGGACTGGATTCCCGCTTTCGCGGGAATGACAAGTCTTTCGAAGGGAATCCCATTCCAAATGACACCACTACCGAATTGGGGGTTGACAAACGTGACACTTTATATTAAGCTTAATGTTTCAGTTCGCTGGCCCGGCTCGGCGAACTGATGATTACGTGGAGCCTTTACCATGCCAGTTTCTGGAATGCCATCCGATCCGGGGATGTTGATGAAAATGCATATACTTATCGCGTTTAAGCGGGTAGATTCGGTGGCTGTATCGAAAACCAATCTGTTGAAATCAAACACCTTAGCTGATTTTAGTTTCTGCCATGGGCTGCGATAAAGAAGATGTTAACAATGACGAGCGAAGCCTGAATGTCTTTTAGAATCAATAGGCCTGTTGGAGAGTCCGGCGATGTTCATGAAAATACATGACATATCCTGGTGTTGCGGCGATCTTTATGAAAACACATGTACTTATCTGAGTTTTCCAGTCTGTTCTTGGTCAAGTTCGCCCTAGTGATACTCATATCCGGAGATATCTATGAAAAGAATAGTCTTCTGAGTCAGGAGCTCGTTAATGAAGTCAGCCCGCGGAGCGGGCTGGCTTCATTAACGAGCTTTTGACTCAGGGCGCTGTGCCGCAGACAACCACGGAGAAGGGAAGGAACCAGTACTTGAAGGACACTTGGCAGATGATCGCGCCGGGCGAGGCGCGCCCCGCGAACGTGGCACAGATTGAAGCCGGGCTTTCCGCCCTGTGGCGGAGCGCGGCGGAAGGACCGGGGGCGGAGTCGGCGCTGATGCGGGCCTCGGCGCTGACCCTGCTCATTTACGTGGATGGCGAGGAGGGGGCACGCGAAGTCAGCGATCTGATCGCGGATGTCACGCGTCAGAATCCGTGCCGCGCCATCGTGATGTTGATTGAGCCACAGGCCACGCCCGCCGGATTGATGGCCACGGTTTCCGCGCATTGTCATATCCCGGTGGCCGGTGAGAAGCAGATTTGCAGCGAGCAGATCACCCTGTATGCGCGGGGTGAAACGGGCCCGGAGCTTGCCAGTGTCGTGCTTCCTCTGACGGTTGCGGGATTGCCGATATACCTCTGGTGGCGGGCCGGGCGGTTCGCCGTGCCACTCTATTTCGACCAGATTCTGCGTGTGACCGAACACCTCATTGTGGACTCGGCGCGGTTTTCGGCAACCGGAACTGACCTGCCCGACCTGGCGGCCTGGCTGGGAAAATACTCCGGGCGGATTCGCCTTTCCGATTTGAACTGGGCGCGTGCTACGCCGTGGCGTGAACTACTGGCTCAGTGCTTCGATTCGCCGGACCGCCGGCCTTTTCTAGATCGCATCCGCTCAGTGCGGATTGAGTATGAAAGGGAATCGGCGCGGCTTGCCACACAGCGTGCTCAGGGGTTGCTCCTGGCGGCGTGGCTTGCCACACGCCTGGGCTGGGAGTTTCGTCGTACGGAAAGGCGCGGAGAAGACCTGCCGCACGCCCACTACTTCCAGTCCGGCGACCGCGAGATTGAGGTCACGCGGGCGCTGCGGAATTTAGAGGGAGGAGGGAGCGGCGTCTGCTTTTCGCTTAAGCTGGAGGGCGAGGGCGCGCGCTTCACGTTCGCGCGGGGCCCGGATGGCAAGGTGGTGCAGACCCTCGCCGAGGTTCCGGAGTTCGCGCCCCTGGCCGGGACCGTACGTATTGAGGTCCTGGATGAGATCGAGATCGTCAACGAAGAACTCAAGCTGGCGCGCCGCGATCGTGTCTATGAGGAAGCACTGGCAATGGTGGCGCGGATGACGACCGCTTGATAGTGCGGCCGAAGCCTGGGGGGGGAAGATTCCGCCGTGATGCCTGAACCTGAAATCCGCATCTTTGAGGATCCAGGCCATCTGTACTGGGCGGCGGCCACACGCTTTGAAGAGTTGGCGCGCGTCAAGGCCATCGAAAAGAAGGTTTTCACGGTGGCGCTTTCCGGCGGATCGACAGCGAAGCCGCTGTACGAAACCTTGGGCAGTGCGGCGTTTGCCGGGCGGGTGCGGTGGACGAACGTTCACCTGTTCCAAGTGGATGAACGCTCGGTGGCTCCGGATGCTTCCGAGAGCAATTACCGCCTGATCCGTGGGGCGATGTTGGAATCTTCGGTGTTACCGGATGGGAACTTCCACCGCTTGCAAGCCGAGCGACCGGACCGCGAACAGGCGGCGCGTGACTACGCTGAAGACCTGGCGCGCGTTCTCGCCCCCGCGCCGGGAGAGTTCCCACGCCTGGATTTGGTTTACCTTGGCATGGGGCCGGACGGGCACACGGCATCGCTCTTTCCGGGTAGCCCAGCTCTGGATGAACAAAGGTTGTGGGTCGTGTCAAACTTTGTCGCAAAGCTCCAGGCTTGCCGCCTGACGCTGACTCTGCCGATGCTTAATGCCGCCGCCCATGTTATTTTTATGGTTACAGGTGCTGACAAGGCTGGAGCGCTACGTGAGGTGTTGGAAGGCCCAGCGGGGCGTTTGCCGGCGCAGCGCATTCAGCCTGCGCACGGCCACGTGAGCTGGTTCGTCGATAGGGACGCGGCACGCTTGCTGAGCCAAGCCGGGAGGTGACACCTGAAGATCAAAATTGCTCCTTCCATTCTTTCCGCAGACTTTGCGCGCCTGGGTGAACAGGTGAAAGCTGTGGAGGCGGCGGGTGCGGACCGCATCCATATCGATGTGATGGATGGGCGGTTCGTGCCCAACATCACTTTTGGCCCCCTGGCCGTGCGGAGCCTGCGGCCGCTCACGTCCCTGACCCTGGAGGCGCACTTGATGGTTACTCCACCGGAGGATTTTATCGAGGCGTTTGCGGCAGCGGGTGCGGATACAATCATGGTGCACCAGGAAGCTACGCCGCACCTGCACCGTGCCCTCCAGCAGATTCGGGGCCTCGGGAAGAAGGCGGGCGTGGTGTTGAATCCCTCCACCCCGGCCAGCACGCTATCGGAAGTGCTTGACCTCGTGCATGTTATCCTGCTGATGACGGTGAACCCCGGTTTCGGTGGGCAGGAGTTCATCCCTGGAACACTGCAAAAGATCCGCCAGGTGCGGGATTCGCTCACGGAACGCGGTTTGGATTGCGAAGTGGAAGTGGACGGGGGCATCAACGAGCAGACCGCACGCCGTGTAGTGGAAGCCGGGGCCGACGTGCTAGTGGCCGGGTCGTCTGTCTTCGGGGCGCCCGACGGGGTGGGGGCGGCCATCTCCCGGCTGATCGCCCATGCGACAGGGAAGAGCGCGCCTTAGAGATCAGTGCGGACGGCGCCCCAGATGGACAAGGGCTTGCAGATGGCTTGAAGATTGCGCCCTGGCCTTGTATCTTGGCGCAAGATGCTGCATCCAATTACTGGCCGGCAAGAGCGGGGCAGCTAGGTGTTGGCGCACGATCGAGATAGACCCCTGGGGGTCGCAGCGGTCGGCCCGCATGGGGCCGGGGAGCCGGTGCGGTCCGTGCTGGGTTAATGACTGCAATGACCGAATCACCTCAAGCCGTGCTGGCGCGCGATGAATCTCTGCTGGTAAGCGAAGCGAAGGCGGGGAACTACGCGGCTTTTGAAGAACTCGTGAACCGCTACGAGAAAAAGATCTACCGGCTGGGAATGAACATCACAGGCAACCGTGAAGATGCCGAGGACGTGCTGCAGGAGGCTTTCCTCAAGGCGTTCGAGCACCTGCCGGAGTTCCGCGAAGACTCGCGCTTCTACACGTGGATAGTGCGTATTGCCGTGAACGAAGCGCTGATGAAGCTGCGCAAGCGGCGCACGAGCCGGGAAGTGCCGATCGAGGACTCCTCGGACGAGGGCGGAGAAGTCCTGGTGCGGGAGTTCGCTGATTGGAAGCCCAACCCGGAGCAGGAGTATGCGCGGGCCGAACTGGAGGGGATCCTCGAGGAAGGGGTGAAGGCGCTACCGGCGGGTTTTCGCACGGTTTTTTACCTGCGCGATGTGGAAGGCTTGTTGACGGAAGAAACCGCAGATTTGCTCAATTTGAGTGTGGGCGCCGTCAAGGCACGCCTTTTCCGGGCGCGCCTCCGCTTGCGCGAAGAGTTGAGCAAAATCTTCAAGCGAGGGTGAAAGTGCTAAATTGCAAGAATGCGATCAACCAGATCTCGGACTACTTGGACGGTGAACTGGACACGAACCTGAAACATACCCTCGAAGCTCACTTGACCAAGTGCCATCACTGTCACGCCGTGTTTGACACCACGAAGAAAACCATTGAGTTGTACTGTGACGGAAGACTCTTCGCGCTTCCCGAGGAAGTTCACGCCCGTTTGCACGCGGCGCTGCGACGCAAGTTGCAGGGGCACTCGTAAACTCCCTTAAGAAAGTGAGGATCTCTCCGGTCAAGATGGTCGGCTTGTGAACCTGCGGCACGTGAATTCCCAGGGCGACCCGTAGCGTAGTGCTTGACAGTTTTGACTCACCACCCGTACAATTTTTGTTTCACGACTTGCTGAGGAAGCAAATAGGTAGCGCATGGACAAAAAGAAAGCCGATTACTACAAGAGACGCCTCCTGGCCAAACAGGAGGAATTGTTGCGCCTGGTGACGAAGTCCGAACAAGATGGGCGCGAGGCTGATGAAGAGGGCACGCAGGACATCGCGGACAAGGCTGCGAACTCCTACACCAAAGAATTCTTGTTTCACCAAAGCGACGAGAATCGCCGTGTGTTGCAACTTGTGGATGAGGCGTTCGAACGCATGAAAGACGGCTCTTACGGGCAATGCGTGGCGTGCCAGGGAGAAGTTCAGCAGAAGCGCCTGGAGGCCGTGCCGTGGGCTCGCCATTGCATCGAGTGCCAAGAAAAGCAAGACCAGGGCTTGTTGTAGTTAGGCGCGAATTCTTTCCCTGCGAGGCGCACCTTCTCTCGGGCTGTTGAGACCCGTTCCCGGCCAACTTCACTCCTTCGGGAGCTCCTGGATGGAGTTCTGGCTGTTGCTTTCCCAACGGAGTGTTCGCTATGCGGCCAGGAACTCTCGATCGAGGGGACGCTGCGCATTTGTCAGGCCTGCTGGGGGACGCTGCAGCCGTGGACCGGGCCTGTTTGCACTCGCTGTGGTCTTCCATTTCCGTCGTTACGCACCCTCGATTCAGCCACCCCACAATGCGGACACTGCCGGGCGCATGAGCCCGAGTTCGACAAGGCGTGTAGCTTCGGTATTTACAGCGGCAGTTTACGTCAGGTCATCCTGCACTTGAAATTTGGGCGCCGGGAACGGCTCGGCAAGCGTTTGGGTGAGCTGCTGACGTCCGTTTGGGATTCGGTCGAAGATTTGCGTGGTTTGGTCTTGCCTCTTATTGTTCCTGTGCCCCTTCACCCGTCGCGCCAGCGCGAGCGGGGTTTCAACCAGGCGGAACTGCTGGCGGCAGGCCTGGTGCGCGGACTGAGGGGAAGGTACCGCAAACCACCATTACTAGTTGCCGCGGGCTACTTGCGCCGGTGCCGCGCCACGCCTCCGCAGACAGGTTTGCGCCGGGCGGCACGGGGTGAGAACCTCCGCGGGGCGTTTGAGGTAGTGGAACCTGAACGAGTTCGCGAACGCCCAGTAGTGCTCATTGACGATGTCATGACCACGGGCGCGACGCTTTCCGCCTGCGCGCGCACTTTGAAGCGCGCGGGGGCTGAGCAGGTGATCGGGTTAACGCTGGCGCGGGCCACGCCCCAATTCCCGGACTTCGCGCCTATCCAGGATGACATCCCTGTTGACGGACCAGACCGGGACTGGACATAATGAGATGGGGAGTGAGCAAGGGACGCTCCCCCGGGTGAAACGCTATGCCGGAGGATGGCCACCGACAACTCCTGCAAGAACCCGTACTGGTGCTGAATGCCACGTACGAGCCCATAAATGTTACGGCGGTGCGGCGCGCCATCGTGCTGGTTCTGAAGGGTGTGGCAACAGCGGAAGAAGAAGACGGCCAATTCATTCACTCCGCGCAATTTGCCGCCCGCGTGCCCTCGGTGATTCGCTTGGTGGAATTCCGGCGCATACCCTATCAGACTCGTGCCCTCTCGCGGAGGAATGTCCTGCTGCGCGACCGTCACACCTGCCAGTTCTGCGGACACGTGATGCCCGCGCACGAACTCACGCTGGATCACGTCATTCCTCGCTCTCGCGGCGGCCACACCGACTGGGATAACCTGGTCGCGTGCTGCCATCGCTGCAACAACCTGAAAGGGGATCGGCTGCCCGAAGAAGCCGGCCTGCGGCTCTTACGACCGCCCCGCCCCTTCACCCTCCACACCAGCCGGCAAATCATGCGGATGTTAGGCCGCTCCGATGAGCGCTGGCGGAAATACCTCTTCTGCTGATTTGTCTTGCTGTGCCCGGAAAGGGAGATCCGCTGCGGGGATCCCCGTGGAGCGTGGGCAGGTGACGGACTGGCGCAATTTCTATTTCGGCCTTGTCCCGCAGTATCGGCGACGGCAAGCGCGTACCGACAGGCCCTTCTCAGCAAACGGCTCTGTTGGCGCGGGCCAGTGTGTTATGAGAGGGATCCTGGCGGTAGGGGCGAAAGATCAACACACGAAGCGAGCCGCTTCGCCTTTCAAGTCAGCCAGCAGCGGCTTGAGCTGTGCGACCTCGTTCTGTAGTGCCCGGTAGGCATCACCCGCGGCGCGGGACTGTTTCTGGCGCGCCAGCCTTTCTATAAGCAGGGCAGCACCAGCGACATTGCTTGCCATCACGTTCTCTGCTGCCACTCGGAGGAGACGCGCGGACCACGCCGCAGCGGAGAGATCGCCGATAGCGAGTGAAACTTGAATGCCGTCCAGCAAGGCTGGGCAGGCTGCCTCGAGAATACCGGCAAGTTCAGCCAGGAATCCCGTGTCGCCGCCCACTGCGGCCAATGCCTGGGCACGGTCCAATGAGCGAGTTGCTAATTCCATTTCTTTCCTCCTTGGCTTCGAGCCGAGAGAACCCACAAGCCATCCCCGGGAATAGAACCCCTGCACAGGGTAAGTAGCTGTGTACGGCTAGGACATCCGGGTTTTTTCGGATAAGCGCACTCGCTGAATACGGAAGTTGCTTTGCGTCCCCAGTCGGGGCTCCGGGGGCCGAGGCATGCAAATCGGCAAGTTGTGATGGAGGTACCGCTCGCCAGAGGGGGGCACGGTCTCCGCAAAACTACGGATTCTCACGTGGTTTCGAATGACCCCAGGCGCACTGCAGCAACTGGCAAGGTAGATATTAGCGTTGCACAAGGGCCTCTTCCGGCCGCCCGTGGATATCCTTTTGATATGGTGCATTAACTTTGACCCGTTATGGTAACATAAGTATGTACTGGTGCGTGAATGCCGGGCAATCGGCCCTCCTCGTGAAGGTCCCCTCATGGCAGTCACAACGGTGTTGCTGGCAGACGACCACGCAATCGTGGCGGAAGGTCTCGAAGGGCTGCTCAAGCCTCACTTTAGGTTGCTGGGAACTGTCCATGACGGTCGCGCCTTGGTGTCGGCCGCGAACCAGTTGCGGCCGGACGTTGTTGTGACTGACATCTCGATGCCGCTGCTCAATGGGCTCGAGGCTGTCCGTCAGATCAAAAAGCAGCTACCCCGGACCAGGATCATCGTCCTCACCATGCACGCCGAGCCCGAAATGGCCGTGCAGGCTTTCCGCGCCGGCGCGGCTGCCTACCTTCTCAAGATCTCCTCCGGGGAAGAACTGGTGAGGGCGATTGAGGAAGTGTCGCAGGGCAGAGCTTACCTCTCTCCCCTGATCACCCGTGATCTCATCAGTATCATGATTGAAGCGAGGAGTGGTTCGACGGCCAAGGGGTCCAGGCTTACGCCGCGCCAACGCGAAGTGCTACAGTTGATCGCAGAGGGGCGAACCATGAAGGAGGTCGCCTCGATCCTGAACATTTCGCCGCGGACGGCGGAAACCCACAAGTACGACATGATGGAGATTCTCGGGGTGGAGACCACTGCGGCGTTGATCCAATACGCCATGCGCCTCAAGCTGGTTACCTGAGGCCCGCGCTTATCATAGCCCCGGGGAGAGCCGGGGCAAGAAGGTAACACACCACGAGGGCTGGAGCGGTCGCCGCGGCGGGACGCCCGCCCATCTTAATGGTGGACCGAAGGGCCGCGGGCTCAGGACCGCAAATCCTTTTGCGATCTCTTGGGCAGGTGCATGCTGACCTTCTTTCAGTTGAGTTGTCTACCCTATCGGCTGCGAGGTCGGGACGCCGTGCCCACCACCTGCTTCCCCGCTGAAAGGCCCTGCCTGATTCCCCACATCGAGCGCAGGATGTGTCCTGGCAATAGACCCGTAGCTACTCCTAATGATGCGCGACTTCCACGATCGGGCTGCCTAACCCGGATTTTTCAACACGGAATTGGAAGGGCGGGGCTTCAGCCCCGCCCTTCCGGCACACCCCCAAACCATCCCAGCGTGGTGAGAAATTCGGCCTAATTGGCGGTACCGCTGCGTGCGATCCCCATTCATGTTGAGGGAGTGTTATATGACGATCCGGAATTCCATTTCCAGGGCAAGAATCAGCAATCCTCGCGCCAGCCACAACCGTTTCCGCCTGGCCCGACGCCTGGTGCGAGTTCTTTGCGGTGCGGCTGCCTTTCTGATGGTGTTTCCGCACTTGTCAACGTTGGCCACCGCTCGAATTCTGCCGAGCCAGAACGCCAAACAGCCTCCCTTGCGGCTTCTGACGAAAGTCGAGGAAATCCGGAATCTATCGAGGGAGGAATCGGCCCGCGGTTATTCGGTTCACGTTCAGGCCGTCGTTACATTTGCAGACCTGGACCGGCAGATTCTGTTCGTTCAGGACCGAACGGGCGGAATTTTCGTTGACGTGCCCTTGGAATCCGACCTGTCGCTAAAGGCCGGTGAACTTGTTGATATAAGGGGTTCTACGGAGGTCCCTGATTTCGCTCCCGATCTTGGCAAGGCGCGCATCAGTATTGTTGGGCACTCCGCGCTCCCGACCCCCATTCGTCT
This sequence comes from uncultured Acidobacteriota bacterium, assembly GCA_963722555.1. Classification (GTDB taxonomy): domain Bacteria; phylum Acidobacteriota; class Terriglobia; order UBA7540; family UBA7540; genus Bog-366. The sequence continues at coordinate 1,243,755 of CAVRNQ010000006.1, read as the reverse complement.
CTCCGCCGAAAGTCTCGAATCCGTCACCATGGACTGCATGTGGGTGGAGGTTGAGGGAGTAGTGCGCTCCCTTGAGGTCAAAGGAGTAGCGCAGTATGCCCGCCAGTATTGGGAGCAGGACATCTCCACACCCAAATTCCGTACCCCTAACCCAACGACTCTCGTGCGGGTAATCGTGGCCGTCGGGCGCAGCCGTATCCCGGTTTATGTCCAACACTCCCAGGCGTTGAATTCCGAAAGCTACCTCGGCACGAGGGTGCGAGTGCGGGGAGTGCGGGGGTCTTTCTTCAACCAGAAGAACCAAGTGGTTGGGGTCAATCTGTTTGTCCCAGGACTCGCGCAGATTCAGGTGGTCGAGGCGCCTCCTCCGATTCCGGCCGTGGGCATAAGTTCACTCATGCAATACACGGCCCATGGAAAATTGAACCAGAGGGTGAAGGTCGAAGGTGTAGTGACGCTGCAGGACCCTGGCAGGGCGCTGTTTATTGCGAACGCGGGAAGCAGCGCACGTGTGGAAACGCGCCAGGGGGAGGCCCTTAACCCGGGAGATTACGTTGAGGTCGTGGGGTTCCCAACCATGGGCGATTTCTCGCCCCTGCTGGAGGATGCGACCGTACACCGGCTCCGCCCGGGCCCGGAAGTGAGTCCCTTACCCATAACCGCCGAGAAGGCCCTGACGGCAGAAAGGGATGGGGACCTGGTGAGGATTGACGGGCGTTTGGTGGGTGCGGGCGTTGCTCCGGAAGGCGCAACCTGGGCTCTGGAGGCCGGCTCTGTGCCCTTTCTGGCCCGCCTGCCAGCAACTTCCCTGGGCAATCGCAAACTGCCGCCGATCGGGGAAGGTAGCCTCCTGCGCCTGACGGGAGTGTGCGTGGTGAATGCAGACCAGAATGGGCGTCCCGAATCCTTTGAGCTCCTCTTGCGTTCTCCAGGTGACGTGATGGTTCTCGAAAGCCCTGCTTGGTGGACCGCTCGTCGCGCTCTCACCCTCCTGGGCTTGTTGCTGGTGGTCGTACTCTTAGTGCTGGGCTGGGTGCATTTCCTCCGTCGCCAGGTGAATCAGCAAGCGGAATTAATCCGTCAGAAAACCGCTACAGAGGTGGCGATCGCCAAGCGTTTCGAGTACGTAGCGCGAGCCACCGACGATGCCTTGTGGGAAGTGGATCTCGTTACGGGCACGTTCTGGGCCAGTCCGACATTCACCGTGACCTACGGCTCCCTGCCGGAACGGATCCCTGTTGATCCTGCGGCGATGGCGGAGGGTGTTCACCCGGACGATCGAGCCAACGTGGTGGCAGGCCTAAGCGTCGCGGTTCAAAATCGGCAGACAAAGTGGGAGGCGGAATACCGCCGGCGCTGCGTGGACGGGTTCTACGCCAACGTCTATGCGCGGGCCTACATCGAGCGGGACGACGGAGGCAGGCCGAAGCGTCTGATCGGAGCGCTTACTGACATAACGGCGCGCATACGCGCGGAAGAGGAATTGCGGGCCAGCAGACAACTGCTGCAGACGACCCTCTACAGCCTGCGGGACGCGGTTTTTGTCCTGAGTTTCGATAAAGCTGAGATCCTTGATTGCAACCCTGCTGCGACGGAAATCTTCGGCTACAGTCGGGAAGAAATGGTGGGACGAGAGGCGGGATTACTTCATGTGAATGAGTCCGCCCGACTCGAGTTCCGAAAGCGGCTCACTGCCGCCACGGCGGAGAAAGGGTACTTGCAGCAGTTCGAATTCCGCATGAGGCGCAAAGACGGCACGATTTTTCCCAGTTCGCACTCTGTGACACCCCTGCGAGACAATCAGGGGAACCACACGGGGTGGGTGAGCTTGGTGCAGGATATCACCGAGCGCAAGCGGACGGAGGAAGCCTTGCTCCAGAGCGAGCGGCGCTACCGGGATTTCGTCTCGCACAGCCACGAAGCCGTCTGGCGTCTGGAGTTCGACGAACCGATCCCTGCGGGCTTGCCGGAGGATGAGCAGGTCGATCGGTTCATGCGCCATGCTTACATTGCCGAGTGCAATGACGCGTTCGCGCACCTTTGGGGCGCCCCCCAGGCAAGAGATGTCATTGGAAAGCACATGAAAGACAATCCGGCATTTCTAGAGCAAAGGGTTGCCTCGATCCGGATGAGTGCTCAGGCTGGTTGGCGCAGCCTGACCATCGAATACCAGGGTATTGACCAGACCGGCGATCCCCTGACCCTGCTGAGGACGACGGTCCCCATTATCGAGAATGGAAAGCTGGTGCGCATTTGGGGTCTATCGCATGATCTTACCGAACTTAAGCGGACGGAGGAGGCTCTGCGCCAAAGCGAGGAGCGCTACCGAACCCTGTTCGAAAACGCCACGGTCGGCATCTACCGAACAACACCGGGCGGACGGATCCTGATGGCAAATCCGGCCCTCCTCCGGATGCTGGGATACGAGCGGTTTGAAGAACTGTCCGCGCGCAGTCTTGAAGGGGAGGGTTTCGAACCGAGTTACCCTCGGCGCTCCTTCCGGGAAGAAATCGAGCGGGAAGGTGTTGTGCGGGGGTTGGAATCGGCCTGGCGCAAGCGTGACGGATCGGTAATTCATGTCCGTGAAAGCTCCCGGGCCATTTGCGGAGAGGACGGGCGCGCACTCTGCTACGACGGAGTTGCGGAGGACATCACGGAGCGCAAGCTGGCGGAAGAGGCCCTGAAAAATGCCGAGGAGAAATTCCGGAAAGCCTTCAACGCCAGTCCGGAACCCATGGTCATTCGGACCGTCCCGGATGGCCGCTACGTCGAGGTTAACGACGCCTTTCTTCGGGCGACGGGACGCCGGCGCGAAGAAGTACATGGGAAGACGGTCACCGAAATGGGGTTTTGGATGACGCCCGAAGCTCTCAGCCGGATGACGGCGATCCTGGAAAGGGATGGCAAAGTCCGGGACTTTGAGACGGACCTTGAGTGGGCACCCGGCAAAGTGAATCACGTGCTGGTATCGGCTGAGCGGATTGAACTCAGTGGCCAACCGTACGTGTTGTTCGTGGCCCGAGATATTACCGAACGCCGGCGCATGGAACAAGCGCTCGAGGATAGCCAACGCCGCTATCAAGACTTCCTTTCGCGGTCCCTCGATGCCGTCTGGCGGGTTGAGGTTGAACCCCCTGTTGCCGTCAACCTACCCGAGGAGGAGTTCCTGGCCAGCGTCCTGCGACGTGGCCGCCTGGCAGAAACTAATGACGCTAACGCACGCCTCCTCGGGTTTGGTTCGGCGGCGGAGGCGATCGGAAAATCCCTGAATGAGCTCGTTCCGGAATCCGACGAAGGACGCCTCGCGTCTTATCGCTCGATGTTTCAGGCGGATTTCCGACCCCGGACCATCGCTTTCCAAACGACCGGCCCAGACGGCAAACCCCAATACCTGCTCAGGACGGAAGTGCCGGTAGTCGAGGATGACAGGTTGGTCCGCGTGTGGGGGATGACACGAGATATTACCGAATTGCGGCTTGCCGAGGAAGCCCTCAAGGAGAGTGAGCAGCGGTATCGAACCTTGTTTGAGAACTCCCCGGTGGGGATTTACCGCACGACTCCCGACGGGCAGGTTTTGGCAGGGAATCCGGCCTTCGCTCGGATGATGGGCTATTCTTCTTTTGAGGAACTGGCGACGCACAATCTGAACGCGGAAGACTTCGAGCCCCAGTACTCCCGGGGACAGTTCAAGGAAGCGTTGGAGAAAGCGGGACGAATCACCGGACTGGAGAGCCAGTGGCGCCGGCGCGATGGCAGCGTGATCTTCGTCCGGGAAAACGCCCGGGCGATCCGGGGTGATGCTGGCCAGATTCTCTGCTATGAAGGTACCGCGGAAGACATCACGGAGCGCAAACGAGCAAAGCAAAAGGCCGCCCAACTGGCCGCCATCGTCGAGTCTTCGAACGATGCCATCATCAGCGCGAACCTGGAGGGGATCATCACGAGCTGGAATAAGGGCGCGACGCTGCTCTATGGCTATGAGGAGAGCGAGGTGATCGGCCGGAATGTCTCCATTCTGGTTCCGCCCGGAGTTGAAGACGACACGCCCCAGCTTCTCGAAGGAATCCAGTCGGGGGAGCACGCCGAGCACCACGAGGTGGTGCGCCAAAGGAGTGACGGTCAACGCATCTACCTGTCCCTCACAATTTCTCCCATCCGGGACAGCGAGGGCAGGATTGTGGCCGTGTCAACGATTGCGCGGGATATCACCGCCCGCCGGCAGGTACAAGAGGAACTGCGGGCGGCCCACGACCGGTTGGCTGAAGAGGTAACCGAGCGGAGCCGCGCCCAGGCAGAGATCGTCGCCCTCAGCCAAAGGCTGATCACCGCTCACGAAGAGGAACGCACCCGCCTGGCCCGCGAACTACACGATGACCTCAGCCAGCAAATCGCGGCCGTGGGTATTGGCCTCAGCAACATCAGGCGCCTGATTCCGGAGAGGCAGCGCGAGGGACGTGAGGAGGCAGAGCGTACCTTCCAGCGCCTCAAGCAGCTCGGCGAAAGTATTCGTCGTTTGTCGCACCAGTTGCACCCCACCATCCTCGAACACTCGGGGCTAGTGGTAGCGCTCGAATCCTACTGCGCTGAGTTCAAGTCGCTCACCGGGGTGAGCGCCGTGGTGCAGGCCGATGCTCGGTTGGACAATGTGCCGGCTAACCCGGCGCTGGGCATCTTCCGAATTACCCAGGAAGCCCTGCAAAACGTCTGGAAGCACTCCGGCACCAAGAAAGTCGTTATCCACTTGGCGCGTTCCGGCGGGCAGCTACGCTTGCGCGTCGCCGACCATGGGAGCGGGTTTGATCCCGCTCGTCGGCACAAGAGCAAAGGATTGGGCCTGGTCAGCATGCGAGAGAGAGCGAAGCTGCTGGGTGGCACCTTGACAATTGAAAGCGCTAAGGGCCGGGGGACAACCGTTACTGCCGCCATACCCCTTCATGTCCCAAGATCGGCGAGGGTGTCCCAGGCAAAACCCTTTTTGACTGCTGCCGCAGGGTCTGGCGCGTAACCCCGACATCCCGGCAGGGGAAGACGCGAGGGTGGCGGGGGGAAGCGCTGCTCCTTCAACCGGCGGAAGCAAAATGACGGAGTTTGCCAGGAAATCCGGGCTAGCCGCGCCGCGGGTTTTCGGGTAAACTGAAGGAGCAAATGAAAACTTGAAGGGCACAGCCCCTCGCCCTTCAGGTTCCGCGCCGCGGAGAGGTGGCCGAGTGGCTTAAGGCGGCGGTTTGCTAAACCGAGCCAGGCCCGGTCCACCCGCTCTAACTCATTGAAAACACGGGCAGGGGCACTTCCACCTTTTGACCGTTTTGCTTGGTTTTACCCCATTTTGTTAGCGAACTGTTAGCGCAAAAAGCGGCGGTTTGTACGCTCTCCGCCCCAGCCACAGGAGCATACTGGCCAGACGTGGCGTGCAGGCCGCGAGCCGCGCAAGAAGCAGTCTTTTCCTATCCCACCTCAGTTCCCCGTCCTTTCTCACTTGCCAATCCAGTAATGCGGAGGTACAAAGCCTCCCGATAGCGTACTGGTAATGATTGCGTCGCCAACATGTAGCTTTGAGCCCCCTGGGATCGTGCTCATCGCATCAGCCGAGATGCATTCACCACATGGGGAGCGGAACCAACAAAAGAAAGTCAGCGCGAACTCGGACTCGGAGCCAGTTCGCCCGGACATGTGGTACCCTGGGCGCGTCTCGTAACCCGCTGATTTCTTAAAGAGATTGGATTTTGGCGGCACACGCCGGCTTCCAATGATGCAGAACGGCTCAAAATTCCAACCGGCGAGATGGTTAAAGCGCTCATTGTGCAGGGGAGGGAGTTGCTCGTCAGTATCCGTGTTTGCCGTCTTCTCCGTCCGTGTCACTTCGACTGTCGTCACTTGCAGTCTCGCCACCTGTAAGTAAGGTCTCTCGATGGGAGCACGCTGTAAACCTAGCCAATCGCTGGCTCACTTTCAGCTTCTGGAGGACCGAATGCTCAAACGCCTGATGACCGTGTCCGCCCTTCTAGCGTTTTTCCCGGCTCTAGGACTGGGTGCTGCTGGCCTTGGGTCACACCCCACTGCGGCGATTTATCAGACAAGCCTTGCGTCCAGGTCCGAAGGCAGCAAACCCTCGAACGGGCAGGATGTGGTAAGCATCGAGAACCAGACCATGCGAGTCAGCTTTGACGCTAGTTCAGGCGCACTCGTGGGGTTGGAAAGCAAGCTTACAGGATGGCGAATTCAGAACCGACGGGAACTGGGGCGGTCCTTCGGTATGTTAGTCCCCCTGCCGGGTCGGCGTGACAATCCCATCCTCGGGGAGAAAAACCCGCTGGCCAGCCTGGAGAAATCTGCAGATGGGAAGTCCGCCACCTTCGTCTGGAAGGACCTGGAAAGCCAATACGGGGGCCGGCTGGATATCACGCTCAAGAGCACTGTGACCCTCGATGAGCAAGGCCTGAGCTTTGAGTCGGAAATCACAAACCATTCCCCCTACGTCCTGGAGACGGTGAGTTACCCTATCCTGGGCAACCTGGCGATTCCAGTCGGCGAGAAAACGCTGACGCGAGAGAATTTGGACTATGGCGCAATGCAGAGCGTCCCCTTGTATCCGTACTTCGTCAACGAGCGCGGCTACTTCGGCGTGGATTGCCCTATCCAGATGGTCCATACTCCCTCCAGTCCGTTTGTTCTAGCCGCGACGGACCGGCAAGGTCTTTACGCCGGGGCGCACGATACGACCAACCGGGAGCTGATTCAATGGACGTTTGAGCTGAAGCCCGGCTACGAGAACTCATTGGACTCGAAAGCTCCAGGCAGCAGGGCGATCGGCGGCCACGCCGTGAGTGTGGAGTTCTCAATCACGCATTTTCCGTTCGCCGCGGCAGGGGAGAGCGCGCAACTTTCGCGCGTGGTATTGCAGCCATACAAAGGGAGCTGGCACAAGGGTGTCGATCCCTACAAGCAATGGCGAAGTACCTGGTTCCACCAGCCCCCGGCGCCCGCCTGGGCACAGCAAGTACATTCCTGGCAGCAGCTCAATATCAATTCTTCTGAAGATGATCTACGCCTGCGCTACGAGGACCTGCCGAAGATTGGCCGTGACTGCGCCAGATACGGGGTGAAGGCAATTCAGTTAGTGGGGTGGAACAATGGCGGTCAAGATCGTGGCAACCCGTCGCATGACACCGATCCGCGGCTGGGGACGAGAGAGCAATTGCGGGAAGCAATTGCACAGATCCAGTCCTTGGGTGTGAACCTCATCCTTTTCAACAAGTACACTTGGTCGGATATCAGTACGGACTGGTTCCGCAAGGAATTGATTCACTATGCCGCCCTCGACCCTTACGGAGACTACTACACCCATCCCGGTTACGAGTATCAAACTCCCACCCAGCTATCGGACATCAATACGCGTCGCTTCGCGGTGATGTGCATGAACAGTTCTAAGTGGCGGGAAGTGTGCGCCAGGGAGTTCCAGAAGAGCATTGACTTGGGTGCTGCGGGAATTCTCTACGACGAGGTCCAGCATCACTCTTCGGCTAACTATTGCTTTGCTCCTGACCACGACCATCATGTGCCCGCGGACATCTATGCGGGCGATGCGCTGCTGGGGGCGGAGTTTCGGAAGATCGCGGCAGTGCCGGGCCGCGAATTTTTATTCGCCGGAGAAGCCCCCTACGATTTGGAATTTCGACACTATTCGCTCTCGTACTTCCGAATCGAAGCGGACCACACACCTCTGCATCGCTACATTGACCCTTATCAACCCATGATGGTGGCTGTCACCGGCTTTGACGATCGCGAAATGATCAACGCCTGTCTGCTCTATCGATACATCATCAGCTACGAACCTTACAATTTTAAGGGTCACCTTGATGATTTCCCGCTGACCATGGAGTACGGCCGGAAGGTGGACGCATTGCGGACCCGTTACAAGGAATACCTGTGGGAGGCCGAGTTCCGGGATACCTTGGGCGCCGCAGTCCAGTCAGGCGGAAAACCTTACGCGAAATACTCCGTCTTTGGCCGGCTAGGGGCGGGTAAACGGGCCGTCGTGGTTGCCAATCAGAGCGCGGATAAGCCCCTTACAGCAACGGTCAAATTGGAAGGTAGCAAAGGGAAACTGGTCACGGTAACGCCCGAACGCCCGGACCCACAAATCTGCGACGGCACCGTTACGATTCCGCCAAGATCAGCCGTGGTGATTTTGGAGAATGAAGGGCAATGATCCTTCAATCGAACGCGGAGCTTACAATCGATGCCCCGGGTGTTCGGTTTCAAACAATTAGCTATAAATCGATTGGATGATGTGCTCAACACATAAGTTTCAACTACCTGCCCTGTCACATCGCACCCCCCCAAACCATCCTGCCCGCAGTTAAGTAAAGCCGGTCCCCGCGCGAGGCCAATCGCGTAGCCAAAACCTGACCAAATCCTCCTTTCGCTCCCAAAACCTGATCCTCCCTGGCAGAGGGGATCTTCTCCACACGGTGATGCTTGCCGACGGCAAGACCACGTTTGAAGTGGCTACTTACAATCCCGGCAATCGCTGGCCGGAGGCCTGGACTTCCGGAGCAGCGCTGGCCTCTCCGCGGGGCGGCGCCATCCTGACCGGTCACCCAGTCCAGGTTGGTGATCTGATCCAGATCACTGGCGCCATGCCCAACGGCCAGATCAAAGGGAACTGTCTGATCTGGGACATTGAGCATGACCTCGTGGTCTGGGACGTCAAGCAGGAACTGCGGGCCTGGCAGGGCCAGATCTATCTGAGTGTTCTCAATGAACTCCACGGTGGCCCGGCCAACCTGGATGTCCAAACCGCCTCCAACCTCGATCTGGCCAAGGTGCGGGATCACAAGCTGATCCAGTTTCTTTGCCAGCAATACGCCTGCGACGTGTTCGACCTGATGCGGGATGACGATCGCGTCAAGGAGGAGATCGGTTTCTATAACCCCGCCGCTTGGGCTGATGAAGACGGCAATCCGGTGATAAACGAGAATCACTGGAAGCTCTGGAAGATGTACGCCGCTGACCTTGCAGTTGGAAGTCCTTGCCCTCCGCCGCTCCACGGGAATGCACAAGGATTCATGCCGCTCGGTTGAGAATAGCGCGATAAGCTCATTTCCTTTCGATAACATGCCGCCTTCGCCCCGATTATCGCGCAACCTGTGTATTTTCCGCCAAAAAGCCCGATCGATTGTCGTTCATTATCGCGAAATTTGTGCATTTTCGGCCAAGAAGCCCGATCAATTATCGGGCATTGTGTCATGCACCCCTTTGTTTTCATACACATCCCCGGAGGTTCCTTCATTTTTAACATCTTTTTGGGTCAGCGCCCCGTTTCGGACCTTGAAAAGCACATTAGTGAGCCGCCACAATTGGCCCAGGCTGGAATCTTCCATCCTTTGCATAAACGGCGCCTTCAGAAGTCAGCAGTCAGCCTACTGCCTACTGTTCTATGGGTTGCGCCGACCCGTTGTATAGGTCGCGGCCTTTCAAGTCAGCCAGCGGGTGCTGGCCTAAATGACTAGTGTACATACGATTATTACCGGTTTCAAGTATAAAACGAGGGTACACACCGAAGCCGGCAGCGCGGACCTGTTCTGAAGGTCCCCGGTTCGTCCCTAATTGACAACAAAAAGCCGCGGACCTACCGAACAGGTCCGCGCTCCGCTTGCTTCATTACCACCGCGAAGGAAGGCTCCACCGTTTCGGGCCTCATGGACTGTTTCGCCACCGCGGTGTCGCTTGCTTTGCAATATCGTGTGCCGCTCAAAGTGCTGTGCGACAAGTTCAGCCACACCCGCTTCGAGCCGAGCGGGTGGAGCGGGAATCCGGAGATCGGGTACGCCAAATCGTTGACGGATTACACCGCACGCTGGTTGGCGCTCAAGTTTCTCCCACGTACGTCTCCTTCCCCAGTGGGCGCCGGAGCTGAGGCCACGGCTTCGGCGCCCGCCTACCTATCAGGAGACGGATTGGGGGATGGGCAGACAGACGCACCAGCTTGCAAAGAATGTGGGTCCATCATGACCCGCAACGGCTCATGCTACCGCTGCGCGAACTGCGGGAGCACGAGCGGGTGTTCGTAAGGAGCGTCAAGAATTCCGAAATGGAAAAGATGCCTTAAATCACCCGACATGTGACTTGGACCAACAAATGGCAGCGAATGGAATTCTGGCTGGAAGTACAGAATCTCGGCTACCGTTTGCCGGTACCCTCGGTTCTACTTGAGCGCGACTAAATCCTTCGGCGTTGCAAGGGATCTACCTGGCATTTCCGGTGACAGGTGGTCTTCGCCAGTACCCAAGGCGCGGAAACATCTGGGCGAGGCGCTGTGCCGTGGGCTGACAGGTTGACCGGGCGTTCTAGGAGAAGTACTCTCGGTTTACACTGCCAGAAGTTTCTTGGAGCGGGGCGTCATGAACATCTCCGCCTCGGCTAGCCGCCTATTGAATGCCCGCGTGCGCTGCCTGCACGAAGAAGCCAATAAGCCCTCCGCCCAACACAAGCCAGGCGGAGTTTACGCGAAAGCGAAGTAGCAAGAGGGCGCTCGCTGCTGCAAGCGCGAGAGTAAGAAGATCAACGATGGCAGCACGACCCAGTTGCACAGTGACAACGGCCATGAGGGCTAGCGAAGCCACGTTTACACCGTCGAGAAATGCCCCGGCTATGGCAGACCTGCGGATCCTCGGCACCAGCGATCCGCTGATCGCGGCAAAGAAAAATGCGGGCATGAATATGCCCACGGTGGCAATAAGGGCGCCTAACGGCCCGCCCAGCAGGTAACCGATAAACGTAGCGGTGGTGAATAGCGGTCCCGGCGTTACCTGTCCAACCGCCACTGCGTCGAGAAGCTGCGCCGAGGTCAGCCAATGCCAGCGTGCCACGAGGTCCGTGCGCAGGAACGCCAGCAGGACGTACCCGCCACCGTAGAGCACCGAGCCTATCTTCACGAAGTACAGAAAGAGAGGACCTAGACCGAAGGCGACTGCGGGGCCGCTGCGCATGGTTGGGACCAATTCAACGACCATGACAGCCAGTGCGAGCGCAAGCAGAATGGCAAGAGGCTTGGCGGACCGGGGGCCTTCTTGCCGGAGCCATCGGCCTAAGGCAAGCATCGTGCCGGCTCCGACCAAGATGATTAGGATGTTCAAGTTCGAGATTGCCAGAAGCGCTGCGAGCAAGCCGATCAGCGCGAGGAATCTCGTTTTCACAGCAATGCGGCCTAGCCCCAAAATAGCCTGCAGCACGACGGCGATAATCACCGGTTTGACGCCATACAAGACTCCGGAGACCTGCGGCAGGCGGCCGTAACGGACATAGGCCCAGGCAATCGCCAAAACCAACAGCATGGCCGGCACGATGAAACATACGCCGCCCAGCAAAAGACCCCGCCAGCCTGCCCTCTGATAGCCGATGTAGATCGCCATCTCCGTCGAGCTCGGCCCCGGAATGAGGTTCGCGGCGCCCAGCAGGTCCAGGAATTTCTCTCGCGTCAGCCAGTCGCGCCGCCGGACAAACTCGTCTTCCATAATGGCGGCGTGCGCGGCTGGTCCGCCAAATGCCGTCGTGCCGAGACGCAGAAACAGCCAAGCCACTTCTTTCAGGGTAGCGGATCGTTCCGTGCCGGCCGAGACCGGCGTTTCGGGTTGGGAGCTATTGGGCATTCGACCCCGGGGTTTTTGGTGCTATCCGCGCATCAGCCGACCAGGAGCCGGCCCCGGCCAGGACAAGGAAGAGCAATCCCATCAGCATCGAGTAATCCGTTCGGGCCTCGGCTTCCATGGGCCAGAAACCGCTCCTGAGTATGATGGGAATCTTCGTGGTGGCGATCGCAACGCAAATGTCGATGAACAAGGGAATTGATGCGACACGCGTGAGCAGGCCGATTAGTATCAGCAAGCCACAGACGATCTCCACCGCACCGACAAAGGGGCACATGATACCGGGAGCGGGAATCCCGATACGGGCAAAGCGACCCGCACCCCACTGCTCGACAAAAAGGAACTTCTTGAACCCTTCGAGAAAGAAAACGCCTCCGACCAGGAGTCGGATGATCAGGATTATACCTGGGCCGTCAGCGGCCAAGATTCTCTGAAACCTCATGCTTCACCCCCTTCGGCACATAGCGCCTGAGCCAGGCGAGACGCGGGTGCCGTAATGCTTTTCCTTCTTGACAGCAGGGAAGGGACAGGAGTTTCTGAGTCCCTCCGAGAAGAAGACGCAGCGAACCGCCTGCTTTACCAATCAGGCGACGCCAACTTCGCGCGCCAGTCCTTCCTACGCGAACCTCACGACCCGATCCTCAGCGGGCTGGGCGGGAACCTTTTAGGGCCTTTGTCGGCTCCTCCGCCCCACGTCCAGTAAAGGCCCAGATAGGCAAGGGTGTGCGGGCCCCCGCTGATGTCTCGTCCCGCGCTGAACAGGAGGCTGAAGTGAGAACTGAAATTGTAGTAGCCCCCAAGATCGACCACCGTAGAGGAGTGTGTGGTGAGGCTTGTTGATCCTTCCGAGTAAATCTCCCCTCCCAGGGTCACTCGTTTCCCCAAATCCCGTTGCAGCAGCCAGCCAGCGAGGGCATGGCTCCGCATCCCCGGGGCGCGATTGACGACCCCGCCGCCACCCCCATAACTCGTCCATGGTCCCCAGCTCTTTTGCACCCACAGAGGCAACCGGGCGTAGACTTGGCCGTTGCCCAGGCCGCGGTTGACATTGCCAGTGGGGAGTTCAAGTTGTGGGAAGATCCCGATCTGCGGTCTCTTCCCTGCTTCCTGGATAAAACGGTACTTGACCCCCAACTCCATGTCACCTGCGCCAAACCAAGTTGGTCCTCCGGGTGGCCGTGAGGATGCCAAGGGCACTATCCAATGAAGCTGAACATTGGGGACCACTCCCCAATTGAACTCCAGCGCTGGGAATTGAATTGCCCGCCCGTCTGTAGTCCTGTCGAGAGTGGAAAAGAAATAGGCCTCCCAGTGCCGGAAGTCAACGGGTTGCGGATCATCGGTGCGGAAGGGAGGCCCGGCAACCGCGGGTTCGACCGAAGCAGCGCTGAGAGCGAGGATGAATAGGAAAAGGAGTAGTCCCCTCGTGCGCATCTCGGAGGTGGGCCAGCGGACAAGACGCTCGAATCCGCCCCGCGCTTTGGTCCTCATCGCTGGTACTCCCTGGTTCGCTGCACAACCTCACGGTGCAGCTCATTGACCTGTCTTCTCACCAGCCGCAGAACACTCCTGCCTTCTTCGGTCAGGAGGTAGTTCTTGCGCGCTCTGGGGCCGGCGTCCTTGCGGCGTGCGCGCTTGAGCCATCCATATCGCTCCATTCTCTGCAGGAGCGGATAAAGCGTGCCCGGACTGATCTCGTAGCCATGACGACGCAATTCGCTGATGACCCACTGCCCGTAGAGGGGGCCCTCGGCAGCATGCTGGAGAATATGGACTTTCCAAAAACTAAGAAGAATTTCCCGGGTTACGGAACTCATTTCTGACTCCATATAACGACTATCGTAGACGGTTATCGTAATAAAGTCAACCCCGGATTCTTCCCGGCTTCAAGGTTTCATCCGCCCTATGACCCGTTCACGGTCGCGGCATTATCTGGCTGATGCCATCCGAAAATGTTGCAGAGCAAGTAGTGCATCACGTCGCTAGGGCCAGACCGCTATTCGATTGGGGCCGGTTGCCAACTGCCGACACGATTCCGGGCGTATAGTCGCGGACTCAGAAGCTATCGTCGGCACGAAGACACACTTCCACTGAAGGTCGGCCAGTAGTACGTCCAGTCGGCTCACCGGAGAAGTGATCGAAGCGGGTAGCGCAGAGTTATCACGCGCCCAGCGGGATTACTCTGCGGCTTTTTGTTCTTCGGTGCAATCCCCGAGCACTTTTCTCCCCGCGTCAAGGAGGCACCCGTTGATAGGAAGGCGTTTATAACCGTTGCGCCTGCCTACAAGCGAGGTCATTTAGAAGTGCCGCAGAGTAATGCGCTCCGCGCATAACTCTGCGCTACCGGCTTCCCCACGCTTTTGAACTTTCCGGACGCATAAATCGATTTGGCGGCTTGCGCGATAAGCAAGCCTAGCGCGGACCTATGCTGTGTGAGGTCCGCGGCTTGCCTCGCCCGTCAGCGCTCACCCGTTCGGTTCGGTATTGCCCCCGCCGCACGGCATCGCGCGTAGATTGATCGTACGTCCAGGTTGGGGCGTCCATTCCTTCATGAGCGCGACATTTTCGTGACCGTGGCTTACCTTGCGGTTATCCTGGTGATACCGCAACGGGCTTTCGCCTGGGGTACGAAGGCCATCAAATCATAGTGGTTGTGGCACAGCATCACATGCGCCCGGAGGCCGCCCCGCCAGTCCAAAATCCAAAATCGAAAATCCAAAATCGCCGGACCGCCGCTCACATGCGGGAGCTGCTCGTCCCCCATCTCTGTCCCCGATAAGAAACACAATCCCAAGGAGGCAATTGAATCATGAAGACCCTCATCATCATTCTCTCTGCGGCTTGTGCCGTGGTTGCCGGTTATTTCGGTGTTCGCTACTTCACGCGCCGTGATCTCGGCTTCACACCTGCCAGGAAGTACGTCAGGAACCTCGCGGAGAACCTGCTCCACACCGAACTCACCGCTGCCCGCGAAGCTGGGACCACTCCCGAGACACCAACCGAACAAGCAGCCTAGAAGACTGTCCCGCTGATGTCCGGCCGCGCCAGATCGGTTGCTCCACTTGAACCCTAGCTTAATTCCATAAACCGGGTTCGACCGAAGTTGCCTTGATCTGCCACCATGCTGCCATTCCCTGTGCTTCAACAACTCTGCTTGCCGCCCGAATCCCATTTGGAAGGAGGATTCCCATGATCATTGGTGTTACGCATGACCAAGACGGCCGTGTCGTCCAGCGGCTTGTCCGTATCCACCAAGGTCTCCATCGGGCTACCACCCAATGGAGATCGCAACCATCCCACTAAGCTCGACCACTTCGTCTTCCTGAGGAAGAAGAAGTCGGCCAACCGCCTGTGGTGGGAAGTCGATCCAGACCTGACCGAGCACTACGGAGACGAGTGCCGCGAACTCCACATTATGTTGATCGACGATGACATCGAGAACGTCCTTCCCAGTTCCTACGCTTGGTGGACAGCCACCGAACGGAAGTGCTGGGGTGACGGGACCACTGCTACCAGGCGCACGGCTGAGAAGCCTGGCGGGCAACCATGGACCACCTGCGGCAGCGGCTGCCCGGAGCTTTCGAGTGGGCAGTGCAAACCGAGTGGAGACCTGCGGTTCGTGTTGGCCGACTTCCCGCGGCTGGGGAGTGTCTGCCGCATCCACACGTGCTCCTACCGATCCATTCGCCAGATTCACTCCGCCTTGCAGGAGATCCAGACTTTCACGGGCGGTCGCCTGGCTGGGATCACCGCCAAGCTGACGGTTCGCCCGGAGGAGGCCACGTACTTCGACCGCAAGGAGAAGAGGAGGAAGACTTCCTCCATCTGGGCGCTGAGCCTCGAAGTCGAAGGCGGCGACATGCGGAAACTTATTGCCAACCTGACGGAGAACGCCCGGCTGTTCGCTGAGACTCGAAAGCTGCTCGGCTCGAGTGGCAAGGTCTTGGAGGTGGTAGAGGACGAGCACGAGCAGGCACCTGAGGTTGCGGCGGAGTTCTATCCAACGTCGCTGAATGGCTCTTCTGCGACCGAATCCACCGAACCCGCTACTCCTACGGAGACAACTCCTGGCAGCGCTCCGTCGAACTCGACAGGTGAGACCCCGCCTCCTGGGAACGGCACCAGGGTTTCTGGCGCGAGCGGATCCGCCAAGCCAAGCACTGACCGACCCGCCGCACCCCCTGCGCCCAATAATGGCAACGGGTCGGCTGCAAGCTCAGGATTCAACCAGCTTCGCAACGAGTTCCTGACAGCGGCACGCCGTGTTGCCACGACCAAGAAGCAAGCCATCGGTGAAGTGGTGGAATGGGCAAGTGGTGGCGTCTTCAAGTACGGTGACGTCGGCCGCATGACGGAGGCTGAAATCCCAAAGCTGCGAACGGCCACTGAACTTATGGCGTCAACGCTCCCCGGCGCAGCTCGCTGACCGAGAAATCCTTTCTTCTGCGCGATAACCTCCCTAACCCGGCATAGCCGGAACCAAACAGGGAACTTGGACGCTTTCAGGATACCGCTCTAACCCGCATAAACACAGGCTCAAACGCCATTGGCACACAATATCCTGCCACCATATGGCAGAATCCTACGACAAAGGTACTACGCCTAATCCTGTCCACTGCTTTCTGCCTACTGCCCACTGCTTACTGCTCGCCCAGCTTTACCTCCGCCATCAAAGGAAGAACCTACGGTCAGGACTGCACTGACGGTGACTACCTGCTTTATGCACTATTTTGGTGCAATTTGGATCGTGAAGCGCGACCGGATGGTGTTTGAATGGAATTAACGGACCTAATTGGGCCTGTTTGGCAAGGGCTGATCGGGGGGAGCCGGCAGGATCTTCGTTTCCACCTTGAACAACCTGTAGCCCGAGTACTGATGGACGTTTCGGAAAACTTCTTTGTTCGTTCTACTTGTGACAACGACTTCTTGGGGGAGCCAAAGAGGTGAGGCTGTCTGCGGCAAGCGTGTCTCAGCGAAGTGGAGCTCGGTCGTCTGTCTTTCCAAGCCAATGTCAGGACGCGGCGCCAACAAATCCACCCTCAACCGAACGATTCGAAAGCTCGCCTCGTCGATCCACGCGATTCCTTGATGCAAGATGAGAACAGATCTCCCCTCGTAGCCGACCCTGCCAGTGATAGTGGCCCAACCCGGTTTCTGGGCGAACGCCACGACGTAACACCTGAGCCCGCCGTTGGTCTGTTGACCGAGATAGCGGAACCGTGCCGCCGACTGATTCCGAGGAAGGAAATGCAGCCACACGGAGGCAAAGCCCCGCGTGAGCATATAGCCCTGCTCCAGACCCTGCGCCTCCAGCGGGGATCCATCGGGCCCCGCCCTGTATTCGTCCAGGGTGACGTTCTCGTCTTGCCGATGGGGGAGAATCATATAATCAAATTCATGTTGACGCTGATCCTTGACGCTGCCCTGATCGCGCAGCTTCTCCTGAGTTATCTCCTCACGCGAAATCAGGTTCGGAATGCTGTCCAACAAGTCCTCAGTCACCTCTCCGGCCTTGGCCAATATGAAAGCCAACTCGTCCTGGTTCCCGGTGGGTTCCAGTCCTTGAAGTTCTGGCACTGCCCTCAAAAGGTCGGGAAGAGGATAGTCCAGCAGCGGTCTGGCGTTCACGTAGTAAGACTGGCCGCTCGTGTCCATAACCTGAGCCTTGGCCACAAACGAATGCAAATGGGCGAACCCGAGCACAGCCCATGCAATTGGCAATATGAACACGCGGGCCGTACAAGTCGGACCCGCCCTGCCTCGCTTCATCGCAGCCAGCCTTTCACCTGAAAATAGTAAACTGGATTTCCGTTTTGACCTCCCAGTCCACCCATAGTGTACCCCTAGCCGCCTCCAAGTCCAGCGCTTCAACCCAGTGGGTAGCAAGCGTAGCGCGGACCTGGTACGCCAGGATACCCGCTCTGCCCTTGTAACTTCCCATTCTGCGAAACTTGATCACCAAGCGTAAGGCTTCGTTAACGTCTCCATTACTGCACAAGGACCTTCGGACATTGAGGTCCAAGGGAACGAGATTTGTACCCGCGTGGTAACGCTTCGTGTCCTTGCCGCGTACCCCCTCGTTGCCTGCCGCCAACAGCCTTGGAAATACTTCCAGGTTAAGGATCATCCCCAGTGATAGGGCCAGTCATCTGCTCGTTCATCCCCACCGCTTAACGCAGTGATCATTAGTTCGAGACCGCAGCCAGTCAGTCCGTGTGACAGAAAACCCTCATCATTCCACTACCAACATGAAGTAGCGGTGCCGTCCACCTGACTTCAGGGAGGAGAGAATGCGGAACCTTCGTTTGAAAGCGCCAGCCAGTGTGGTGGCGGATTACTTCCGTCTCTTCGTCAACAGGCGGGCCTACACCCTGCAATCCAACCGGCCGCGCCCGGAAAGTGCCCGTCATTACTACTAGCGTCCCAAGGACAAGAAAACCGGCCAGGGGCTGAGCCTGACGCTGGAAACCCTCCGGCGCCACCTCGAAGGCGAAATCACCATCGGCCTTTACGCCATCAACCCCGCCACCCAGTGCTTGGGCCGTTGAAGTACGCCGTGAGGAGCGGCTGAAGGGCTTTGACCGACTCAATCAGGCCCGAGCGGAGCTGGACGAGGAACTGGCGCGGAAGGAATCCGCACTCTCTGCCTACGCTGATTTCGACGCCAAGATGCAGGCTTCACGGCGAGAAATTGCAGACACGGACCAGCTGATGATTTCCTGTCGTCGTGAACGCGACAGCCTTATAGCCCGCCAAGCACAAATCAAACAGCGCCTGGAGCAGATGGAGGCAGCGCGGACACGCTTGGCTCAGGTTGAGGCCGAACTCGGGGCGGCAAGGACTGAACAGGAAGACTACACCTATCTCGCCAGGGTTTTCGGTCCGGACGAGATTCAGCTCTGCGAGATCCAGGCTGCCGGACCAGAAGTCTCGACACTGGTCAACGCTCTGCTGGAGGGGTGCTTCGACAACAAGTTCGAAATCCGATTCAGGACGCAACGCCCGAAGGCGGACGGCAAAGGGATGGTAGACGATTTTGATGTGGAGGTTCGCAACAAGAATCTGGACCGTACGTGCCTCGTGGATGAGCTTTCGGGCGGCCAATTTGTGCTGGTCAATGAAGCTGTCAACCTAGGCATCGCCATCTACAACATGCGGCAAGGTGAAGGCATTCGTTACGAAACACTGTTCCGGGACGAAACGGTCGGAGCCTTGGATGCCACCAATGCCAAGGAGTACGTGCGCATGCTGCGCCGGGCCATATATCTTGGCGGATTCCACCAAGTCATCTTCATCTGCCATACTCCACTGGTTTGGGAGCTGGCGGATAGCATCCTTTCAGTCGGTGGCGGCTGTGTGGTTATGGGCGATCACCAAGCAGCTTAAACTTAATGCGGCTGAGAGACTGCTTATCCGCGACCAGCGGACTATGACCGGAAGCCCCTGAAAACACCGGCACGAAGGCAATGGGCGTGCCAGTCATGCGCCAGATTATCGAAAGACCGGATCGCGGCGACAATTTCCGACATGCCGACCAGATCGGCATAGGGGCGGCGGTTAACCGCCCTGTGCGCTCGGCCTTGAACCAAAAACGCTGCCAAGATAACGCTGACTCGCACTCTGGAAACCAGACCTAACAACGCCTGCGAAGATAATGCCAAGCCTGACTCAGAGCGGCTGCTGTTCAGAATTCCACATTATTTGAAAGAGCGCTGAGACCTAGGCCACTAATTGTTTGGGAGAGGTCACACGGGTTGGCGCACGCATTGCCCTAGAGATTTATGGTGAAGCCTTACTCTGCCGGCTGCTCAAGGCGTAGAGAATCAACTCGCTGCGGTTTGAGACCCCAAGCTTCTCATAAATGCGGAATAAGTGGTTCTTGACCGTGTGGGCGCTCACAGCAAGCTTTGAGGCTATCTCCCTCGTAGGCAGACATTCGGCCACCATCTGTACAATTTGCTCCTCCCGCTCAGTGAGCAGCGGAATACCCAGGGCGTTGACAATATGGACTGGTTCCCTGGCTGCCAGGCTCTTCATAATCCACTGGAGTTCCTGACTTTTGGCCCAAACCTGCCCTGCGCGAACACGCTGAATGCACTTGTACAATACCTCGAAGGGCTCATCCCTGCAAACAACACCTTTGGCGCCTGCCGTAAAGGCATCGGTTACCAATTCCGGCGTGGAACAATCTACCAGCATAACTGGGCACGTAATCGTGCCCGAGGCACGCAACTCCCGAAGCGCCTTAAGACCGGCCTGAGCATCACCCTGGAGGGTTGCGCTAATCACAGTTACATCGGGTCGATGTTCGACCACTTTCTTAAGAAGTTCTTCTGACGTGAGGACGCAGGCCAGGACCGTGATCTGCCGGCTGTGTGCTTTGAGTGCACGGCATACTAACTCACATTCCATCTTGGAGCGTTGGGCGACAACAACAGATATAGGCACTCGCGTGCCCTCCCCCTTCCCCGGCGGGCATCAGTAACGCAAAGCTCAATCGATGACTTGCCAATAATACACCTTATGAGTCCGAAAGCAATCCATCAAATGGAGAGGCGGTGTCTCGATTACGCATTACCCTAAGGGTAACTAAAGGGGGCCGATTGTGGCAAATCCCGCCGCGTAGGCCGACCTGGGTGGTGGGTGGCCGACCGGCCCCTGACGCCCGGGGCCTTTTGGCCTCTTGTGGAGCTTTTGGGGCGGAGGTAGAGTCCGGTCTCCATTGTACCCGACGACCACCAAGCACAGGTTATAGGCGGGAAGAGATGAAGAGCGATACCGAGGTGATGACCAATGTTGCGCCGTTGTTCCGCCAGCGGCGGGCCGACATGGAAACCCGTAGGTAACAGGCAAAGATGACCGACGCTCTCGTACATCCCCGGAAATACAATCGTTACCGGCTTGAGGTTCCCGTGATTTTCTCCTGGAAAGACGCGCAGGGAATTCGACAGGAACAGGTAGGCCTCACTCGTGACCTCAGCGTCAGAGGAGCATTTGTCTTTGCCACAACCCCTCCGCCGCTGGACGCCAACATCAAGCTCAAGGGATTTCTTCCGCCGGGTGGACAAGTCCTGCCAGCGCGGATGTTCGGACAAGGACAAGTGGTTCGCGTGGAGCCAGCACCCGGCAGCCTTCCCGCAGGTTTCGCGGTTGCGGGAGGGCGGATCGTATTTCGCAAATGGGCGGAGGATTGATGAGCAAGAATGCCCTATTTCCCACACTGAGCGCGTTACCCTTCACTACCGCGTCGTGTGCTCCCTGGTCAGGAGAGGAGCAGATGCCAATTACCTCCGACAATCTCCCTCCGTCAATTGGCGACACGTCTCGGGGGCCACACGGTGTGAAGCAACGAGAAAAGCCCGTGGAAGTGAGTACTCCGCCGAGGCTTGGGCGTTGGGAATTGTATTGAACAGGTAGGCGTTCCATATCCCGGGCGTGAGCCCGAGGATCCCGGAGCTTTGTACTGCAAGGTTTGGAGAGTCGGAGCAGTTCTGGCCGAGGGTTTTCGGCCAAACGCAAGGAAGGCATTAACGAAAAGTGAAGTTGCAGACATGTGACTGAGAGGGCGGAGCTATGAGCAGCATCCAGCAACTTTGGGAACCGACACTGGCTGTGCCCGCTCTGGGAGCCGCTGTCGAAGAACCCCACTGGTACGCTATTCATACGCGTGCCCGCCATGAGAAGTCAGTCACAGCGCAACTCCAAAGCATCGGCGTCACGACGTTTCTTCCGCTCATCCGGCAGACGCATCGATGGAGCGATCGGCAGAAAACCATCCAGTGTGTGCTCTTTGACTGCTACACGTTCGTCTGCCTGGAATCATACCCACAGAAGCACCTTCCTATCCTAAAGACACCCGGCGTAGTCGGATTTGTCGGCATCCGCGGTGTCGGCCTCCCCATACCTGACAAAGAAATAGAGGACATATGGACTCTCTTGGCCAACAACATCCCCTGTACGCCCTACCCGTTCCTCAGAACCGGACGCCGCGTACGAATCCGGGGTGGATGTATGGACGGGCTGGAAGGGATTCTTGTGGCCAAGAACTCTGACCAAAGCCTGGTTGTCTCGATAGAGATGATACAGCGATCGTTAGCCGTCCGCATTGATGGCTATGACGTAGAACCAGTCTGAGATGACCGAGGGAAGCGATGGGTATTGCGGTTGTGCGACGGCTTAACCCATCGGCCATTCATGAACTCGAAGGGAAAGTCCATGCGCTTGATGCAGAGTTCAAGCAACTGGCGCGGAGACTCCCCGGAGTCTCGCGGTCAGGCCAATCATCAGGAGAAGCAGCATGAAGAGCGTTTTGAAAAGGACTGGAACTAGTTTCTCCATTGTGGTCCTGTTTGCCTTCTGCGCCGCTGCCCAGCAGTCGGCAGAGACCGCCAAGAAACTCGATTCCGGGTATGTCCTCGGGCCGGATGACCAGATTGTGATTCATGCCATCGACTCCCCGGAGATTTCCGATAAACCCTTCCTCATTGGAATGAACGGAAACATCACACTGCCGCTGATCGGACGGGTCCAGGCGGGCGGTCTCACCGTCGAGCAACTCGAAACGGAGTTGAACACCCGCCTCAAGAAATACGTGCACGATCCGCAGGTTTCAGTGACGGTGGTGGAGTTCCGGAGCCAGCCGGTTTCCGTCTTCGGCGCAGTCACCAAACCGGGAGTGATTCAACTCCGAGGCCGCAAGACGCTCTATGAGGTCCTCTCGATGGCCGGCGGGCCTAACGAGACTGCGGGCTCAAGCCTTACGGTCACGCGTCGCCGCGAAAACGGCGAGATCCCGCTGCCTGGCGCAACGATAGACCCTACCGGACAATTCAGCACCGCTGAGCTGAACGTGCAGGAGATTCTGGAGGGAAAGAACCCGGCGGCAAATATCGAGATCAAGCCAAATGACACGATCTCCGTCTCCGAGGCAAACTCCAACATGATCTATGTCGTCGGCGACGTGGAGCATGGAGGTGCGTTCACTCTCGGCGGGCGCCAAAAGCTTTCCGTGCTCAGGGCGCTGTCCCTCGCGGGTGGACTCGGACGCACGGCGAAGCCCGAGAAGGCGAGGATCATTCGCGGTTTTCCGGGGGAGGCGAAGCCCCAGGAGATCGCTGTCAACATCAAGCAGATATTTAACGGAAAGGCAGAGGATATCGTGTTGCTGCCCCAAGACGTCCTCGTCGTTCCCACGAGCAGCCGTAAGGTTTTTACGACCTACTCTGTTCCCTCGTTGGTGTCCGCCGCCGCTTACGCTGCGATCTACCATTATTGAGGATTCTATGGAAGACCGACCCCTTTTGGAGGGACCCGTGGACCTGCAAAGACGAAAGAATGGCGAGAGCAATCTGCCGGCGCGGCCGCAGTACATAGAAGTGCCGTCCTCGGCAGTCATCGAGGAGCAGGGCCCCGGCCTGCTGCTCGAATACTGGGACATCGTCCGGCGTCACAAAGGCACCCTGGTTCTGATTGCTTTCCTGGGTTTCCTCACTTCGATTCTGCTCACGCTTCCGCAGACGCCGATCTACCAGGCTCGGGCTTCCCTCGAGATCCAAAACCTCAATGAGAATTTCCTCAACATGCGCAACATGAACCCCACGAGCAACGAAGGGGGTTCATCCCTGCCCGAATCTGATCTCCAGACCCAAGTGAAGATCCTCCAGAGCGAATCCGTCCTCGAGCGGGTCATCGCCAAGCTCAATCTCGAGAAAAAGCTGTCTTTGGAGAAGGACCGTGGCCGCCTCTCCGCCTGGCGCAACGCCTTGGGTCTGCCCGAGTCGAGACCGGACTCGCCCCGGGAAGAGGCCCTGCGTCTGGTTACCAGGAACTTAAAAGTTCGCACCGAGGCCAACACGCGGCTTGTCGAGATCCTCTACGACTCCAAGGACCCGCAGCTTGCCGCCGACTTCGTCAACGCCCTGACCACCGAGTTCATCCAGCAGAATCTCGAGGCCCGGTGGAAGACCACACAGCAAACAGGTGAGTGGCTCACCCGCCAGATGGAAGACGTCCGGATCAAGCTCGAGAAATCCGAAGACGAGCTACAAAGCTATGCTCACGCTTCTGGCCTGCTGTTCACTTCGGAGAAGGACAATGTCGCCGAGGATAAGCTGCGGCAGCTTCAGGAGGAGCTCTCCAAGGCTCAAGCCGATCGTGTCGGCAAGCAATCGAGGTACGAACTGGCTTCCACTGCGCCTCCCGAGTCCCTCCCCGAGGTGCTCGATGATAAGACTCTGGAAGACTATCAGGTCAAGCTCACCGACCTTCGCCGCCAGCTTGCCGAGCTTTCCTCTTCCCTGACGCCGGCCCACCCGGCAGTAAAGAAAGTCCAAGCCCAGGTAACCACCCTGGAGTCGGCCCTCCAGAAGGAACGCACGAATGTAGTCCAGCGCATCCGGAACGAATATGAGTCCACCTATCGTCGCGAGAATCTGCTCGCCGCAAACTACGCTGGCCAAGCCCGTGTCGTGTCCTACCAAGCGGCCAAGGTGTCGCACTACAACATCCTCAAGCGCGAGGTAGATACCAACCGCCAGCTTTACGACTCCATGCTTCGCAACGTCCAGGAAGCCGGGATGACCTCCGCCCTGCGCGCTAGCAATATCCGCGTGGTGGATCCCGCCATACCCCCCACACGTCCCTACAAACCGAGCCTCGTCTTGAATTCGGCGCTGGGCCTTCTTGCCGGAGCCTTTTTCGGCTTCGTCTTTGTCGTGATGCGCGAGCGCGCCGACCGGAGTATCCAGGCCCCCGGTGAGGCCGCGTTATCCCTTGGCGTACCGGAACTGGGCGTGATCCCTTCAGCGGATGCGGAACGGAGCCGGTTCTTTGCTTACTACCAAAAAGGAAGGGCAAGCAAGGGCGTTGAATTGAAGAACAACGAACGATCCCGGCAGGTTGAATTGGTCACCTCGCAAAGAAACCTATCGGTTTTGGCCGACTGCTTCCGGGCCACAGTGACCTCGATTCTGTATGCCGGGGAGAATGGCAACCGGCCACGAGTCATCGTGCTGACCAGCGCGAGCCCGAGGGAGGGAAAGACGACGGTGGCGAGCAACCTGGCGCTGGCGTTAGCCGAAATCGGCTGGCCCGTCCTCCTGATTGATGGCGATCTGCGTAAGGGGCGGCTGCACGAAATTTTCCAAGTGTCCAACGCGTGGGGGCTGAGCGATCTGCTCGCAGGGAAGAAGCTGCCCGAAGGCCGCGCGAAGATGTATGTCGAGACCTGCTATCCGCCCCTGTATCTGCTGCCAGCCGGGTCAACACCACCCAGTATCGGACGCTTGCTCCATTCACCACGGACATTGGAGTTTCTGAATCACATGCGGGAGATGTTCCATACGATCATCATCGACACGCCCCCCATGCTGCAGATGGCAGACGCGCGGGTGCTGGGACGACTGGCGGATGGCGTCATACTTGTGGTGCGCTCGGCCGAGACCACGAGGGACGCAGCGGCTACCGCGGCCCAACGGCTAACGGAAGACGGAACGCGGGTGCTGGGAACGATCCTGAACGAATGGGATCCACGGAAAACGAGCCATGCCGGCTACGCGTATGCGTATCGCCATTATCATTACGACGCGAACAGGGGTAGCTAGCGGACATGTTGGGCTCGCGGTCGCGAAGACGTCCGCAAGTGCCTCACGAAGGAAAGGGCCGGAGATATCGAGCCCTTGAATGCTTGACAAACCCTTATAAAGGGGAATTAGAGGTTACAGAGAGACACAAGGCCCCAACTAGGGATTCTGGTCAGGGCCACGGCCTCTCGCATTTTCTGCGCTTGCTCTTCCGGTTTCTTGATGAACATCAAATTCGTTACTGCGTGTTACATTCCTGGCAGGGGCTTCCGGACGACTTGCCCAGCGCTCTCTCGGAAATCGCGCTACGGAGGTCATTCCCGCGAAGGCGGGAATCCAGCCCTACCGCGACCGGCCTGGACCCCCGCCTACGCGGGGGTGACAATCATGGTGATTTTCATCTCCTTGGGTGGGCCGCAGGCCCATGACCACTCAGGACTGGCAACGCCGCCGTTGAAGGCTTAACGGCCAGTTCCCGTCTTCTCCACCTTGCAGGACCGCATCCTCACGTAAGCGATCTACCTCGATGACAATTCTTCGCCGTCGCATCCTTCTCCAAGCCGCCAAGCTCTTTGACTTGGCGTTGATGGTATTCTCTTTCGCGCTGGCCACCGTGCTGGTGGCTTACGAGACCCCGACGATTTCGCTCGCGCAGTTCCTCTCGATGCGGGTAAAGGTCCAGAACATTGCTCTCTTCGCGCTTTTTCTCCTCGCCTGGCACGTCGTTTTTTCGTCCTTCGGCCTGTACAGCTCGAAGCGTTTATCCCCGCGCTGGGCGGAGGTATTGGACATCGCGAAGGCGTCCACGCTCGGGTCCGCCATCGTATTTGTTGCGGCGATCTTCCTGCGAATCCGCATGGTAACGCCGCTTTTCATCCTGATTTTCTGGGTGGCCAGCACCCTCGGGGGAGCAGGCAGCCGGGTGCTGCTCCGCTACCTGCTGGCAGGCATACGCCGGCGAGGCCGCAACCTGCGCCAAATGGTAGTGGTCGGCACGAATTCCCGCGCCCTACGCTTTGCCCGGAAGGTCGAGGCGAGGCCGGGGCTAGGTTACCGGATCGTCGGCTTCGTGGATGGCCACTGGGCTGGCATGGAAATATTCGAGCAAACGGGCTATCAGCTTGTCTCGGACTTCGCGGGCTTCCCGCGCTTCCTCCGCGAGCAGGTGGTGGACGAAGTTGTAATTGCGCTGCCGATGGAATCCTCCTACCCGCAGGCAGCGCGCATCGCCGCGCTTTGCGAGATGCAGGGCATCATCGTGCGGCTGCTCTCCAACCTTTTCAACCTGCGCCTGGCGCAGTCGAGGGCGGAAGAGTTCGAAGGCGAGCCCGTCATCACGCTTTCCGCCGGATCGCCGGACGGCTGGCAGCACCTCCTCAAGCGCACCTTGGATGTCTCGGTGTCACTGGTGGCGATGCTGCTGCTGTCGCCCCTGTTTTTGCTGGCCGCACTGCTCGTCAAGCTCACCTCCCCGGGGTCAAGCTTCTTCGTTCAGGAGCGCGTCGGCCTCAACAAGCGCAGGTTTCGCCTGTACAAGTTCCGGACCATGGTGGCGGATGCGGCCGAGCGGCAAGGGGAGATCGAGCACCTGAACGAGGCGCGCGGCCCCGTGTTCAAGATCAGAAATGACCCGCGCCTCACGCCCGTGGGGAAGTTCCTGAGGAAGACGAGTATTGATGAGCTTCCGCAGCTCTTCAACGTCCTGAAGGGCGACATGAGCCTGGTGGGCCCCCGGCCGCTTCCCCTGCGTGATTACCAGGGATTCGATCAGGACTGGCAGCGCCGCCGCTTCAGCGTCCGCCCGGGCATCACCTGCCTGTGGCAAATCAACGGCCGCAGCTCCGTCCCCTTCGAAAAATGGATGGAGCTCGACATGCAGTACATCGACCAGTGGTCGCTCGGGCTCGACTTCAAAATCCTGGCCAAAACCATTCCCGCCGTCATCAAGCGCGAAGGCGCGGCATGATGGCTCTGGTCACCGAAGACATAAGGAGTGCACATACTATGAGCGTTCTCATGCATTTGCGGAGGAGTTGGGACTCTTTTGCTAATAAGGATGCTCTCTACGCAATTTGCAAGGATCCGCAAAAGGTCGGGCGCTGGGACCGCGCTGAGTTCATGGCGAGTGGGGAGATGGAGGTGGCAAGGGTGCTCGACTACGTTACCAAGCTCGGCATAAACCCTGATTTTTCTGGCGAAGCACTAGATTTCGGCTGTGGGGTGGGAAGACTTACGCAGCCCCTGGCAAGACGGTTTAGCCGTTGCTGGGGCCTTGATATATCAAGCAAGATGATTGAAATCGCGAGAACCATGAATACCCAGAACTTGCCTTGCTGTTTTTCCGAAAACAGGGAGGCATCACTGGCTCTGTTCGCCGACGGTACGCTCAGCTTCATTTACAGCAACATTGTCCTCCAGCACATACCACCCCAATACTCGGTACAGTACTTGAAGGAGTTTGTCAGGGTGCTTAGGCCCGACGGAGTGCTGGTCTTTCAGGTGATAGACTCGCTCAAGGCACCTTTTGGCGTTCGATGGAAGTACAGGATCAGATTGCGCAGTAGGATTAAACTGCTCGTGGGAATTGGGCAACTTACGTGCATGTACTGCATTCCTGAAGCCCGAGTCCGGGCGGCGCTGCTCCCTGCACATGTGCGTGATGTCGCCTTTACAAACGCTACCTTGTCGAATTTCGACGGTGATCTGATCTATCTTGGCCACGAGCCCTCGTCCGGCTACATCAGCAAGCAATACTGTGTGACAAGAAACTAGTGAACCCTGGCCGCGAACCCATCATGATTTTCCATTGTTCGCGTGCCCTTATGGCGAGTAGAAAGAGAGGCAACACTTGAGGGTTCTCCTTGTCTATTCGTTGCGAAGTGGACTGGGTCTTAGGCAACCGCTGGAGTCTCTGGGCGACATCCACATCGGGCTCTCCTATGTCTCGGCGTATTTGAAATCCCAAGGACATTCCACACGGCTGGTCGTGCTTAGCAACGAGAGGCCATCACGCGGTCTCTGCCTACTCAGAGCGGGCGTGGCGGAGTTCGATCCTCAATTGGTCGGATTTACGGCG
This sequence comes from uncultured Acidobacteriota bacterium, assembly GCA_963722555.1. Lineage (GTDB taxonomy): Bacteria > Acidobacteriota > Terriglobia > UBA7540 > UBA7540 > Bog-366. The sequence continues at coordinate 1,215,451 of CAVRNQ010000006.1, read as the reverse complement.
GTAACGACTCAGTTCCCGTTCATTCGTAAAGCGGCGGGGCACCTAAAGCAACTATGGCCCAGGAAATTTCTCATTCTCGGCGGTGCCCATGCCTCGCTCAAACCTGATGAAGGAATTCAAGACGCTTTCGATGCCGTGTGCGTTGGAGAGGGCGAATTGCCGGCGGCTGAATTGGCTGCGCAAATCGAGTCTGGCCAATCACCTCACGGCATCCCCAATCTCTGGATTAAGCAACCCGGGGGGGTCGTCGAAAGGAATCCCACGCGCCCCTTCCTCACAGACTTGGAACATCTTCCGTTCCCGGACCGGGACATCTGGGATGACTGGGTGAGGGAAAGCCCGCGGGCTCGCCAGGTCGTCCTACCTAGTAGGGGATGCCCTTACAATTGCTCCTATTGTTCGAATCATGCGTTAAGGAGGATGGCACCCGGCAAGTATGTCCGCCTGCGTGCGCCCACAAACATTCTGCAGGAATTACATGAGCTGAAAACACGAGACCCCGAGACTACCAATGTCCATCTAGAGTCCGAGACGATTGCCATTAATCTCGACTGGTTGAAAGAGTTGACCGGTCTAGTCAGGGTTTTCAATGACCAACTCGACAAGAAAATTTCGTTTTCCTGCAATTTTCGTGTCGCGCGACCCTTCCTTACGGCCGACGTCTTCGGTGCGCTTGAAAGAGCCAACGTGCGGACCATTTCGATCGGACTGGAGTCGGGCAGCGAGCGCATCCGTCGCGAGGTGTTGTGGCGCCCGTATTCGAATGAAGATTTCTACCGAGCTGTAGCGCTCGCTCGAAGCCATCGGATGAACGTCACCGTCTTGAACATGATTGGGCTTCCAGGCGAGACCTTGGCTGACCACATGGAGACTGTTGAAGTCAACCGGCGTGTTTGCCCAGATCGCGCCTCCACTTCGATTTTCTTTCCGTATCCCGGCACCGACCTATTTGAGACATGCAGGTTGCGTGGTTTGCTCACGGCCGGCGACGCAACCGCCGAACGCCGTCGCGCCACACTAGATTATCCTGAATTTCGAAGGGCCGAAATACAGCGGGCTTACGACTGGTTTGATTACCGGGTCTATCGGGGCCGGTGGCCCTTTCACCTCCGTTTGCTGAAGTTGCTGCGGAATAAGGGCGCCCGTCACCCATGGGTAGAGGTTGCTCTCCTTCGGCTGCTCCCAATCTGGCATGCCTTACACGATAAGAAGCTAGCAACGGCCAAACCTGCCATTCCGAAACCGTCGAGAGCGACGTAGAGAACTCATGTCCTCAACGATATTAGACCTAGGAACTCTAGCCAGACTGGAGCACCTTCGCGCCTCGCTGACAGGCTGGGTGGTTTGGGTGGGAAGGGGGGCGCTGGCGATCCTCGACCAGGGCCTGTTCGCCAGCTCAAGCTTCCTAGTCAACGTGCTGCTCGCGCGGTGGCTGATGCCCAACGACTACGGTGCGTTCGCCGTCGCCTTCTCCGTCTTTCTGCTACTGGGTGTCTTCTACAACGCCCTCTTCACGGAACCCATGCTTGTTTTCGGCCCGGGCAAGTACCGCGAGCGGTTTCCCGGGTACCTGGGCATTCTCCTCCGCGCCCACTTTGCGCTGATGCTCCCCGGCGCGGCGCTTCTCGCGGCGACAGCCTTTCTGCTCGGATGGCTCTACTCCCCGGCGGTGGAGCGAGCTTTCCTTGCTTTGGCGATTGCCGGACCGTTCATCCTCCTCCTCTGGCTCCTGCGCCGGGCGTTTTACGTCCGGCTCAATCCCGGCGGGGCAGCAGTGGGGGGAGGGGTTTACCTCATGATTCTCGTCGGTGGCGCCCTAGCGCTCCACGCCGCCGGGCGCCTCACCCCTGCCACCGGCTTCTTGGCCATGGCCGCGGCGAGTCTCATCGCTTGCCTGGTCCTCCTCGTCCTGCTCCGGCCCACGTGGGCTATGGACTCATCCGCAATCCGTGCTGTCGCCGCCGACCACTGGCGCTACGGCAAATGGCCTGCCGCTGGCGCTGGCCCCGGGTGGGTTATGGACAATGTGTACTTCCTCGCACTGCCTGCCTGGGTCGGCCTCGCCGAAGCCGGCGGACTGAAAGCCGTGCTGAACCTTGCCCAGCCCGCATTGCACACCATCCTAGCGTTGGGAGCGTTGCTGCTGCCGATCCTGGTGCGTGACCGAGACTCGGGTGGCGTTCGCGCAATGAAGAGGACGATCAAACTCTCTTGCGCCTTGTTCCTTCTAGGTTCCACTTGCTACCTGGCGCTGCTTTGGGGATTCCGATTGCAGATCTTCCACTTCCTCTACGCCGGCAAATACGCTGCGTACGCTGGGTTGCCAGTGTTGCTGGTGGGGTTGCTACCTCTGGCCCAGAGCCTGCCGGTTGCCGTAGGGGGAGCACTTCGGGCGCTCGAGCAACCAAACTTGGCATTCTGGTCCTGTGCTGGAAGTGGCGCCATCGCGCTTGTGGTGGGTGTTCCGGTCGCCTCAATCCTGGGAGTCGAGGGCGCTCTGGTAGGCCTGGCGCTGTCTTATGTCGTGATGGGCGTCCTCATGCTTCTTTTCTTTGTGCGATCCGTCGATCGCGAGGGGTGGCTAGCACGGAAATGAGAATCCTCTTTGTCTGCGACGCTCCCCAGATGGTAGGCGGCGTGCAGAATAACACCCGGCGGACGTGCTCCGGTCTGGCAGATCTCGGATGCGAAGTAGCTGTTTTGCGTCCCAACCCTTCTGAGCCTGCCGCCGACTACTCGGGAACTGCAAGAGTGTACGCTCTCGATACACGAACACAGACAAGCATAGATGCGTCTTTGTCTGAGAGTATTGGCTGCTTTAAGCCTGACATTGTGCATGTAGCAGCGGCTCGCTGGCCACTCGCTAGTCGAGTGAATGCGGTAGTTCGGAACATCCCGTGGGTTCTGAAGGTTCCTAACCTGCCGCCGTTTGAGGTTCGATTCGGGCGGTTCCACGGCAATAATCGCCTGCATAACTATGCCAGGAGTGCACGATTCCTCCCGAATGCGCTCCTGTGGGCAGTCGGCTTGCGCGCGTGGCATTTCGCTCGCGTGATCTGCCACAGTCGTGAGGTGCAATCACGTTTGACGCATTATGGCTGCCGCCTGGAGCGAATCACCGTGACTACCCTGGGCCACTCGATGGATGCCCCAAGTCTGGGCTGCGTCGCGGAACCTAGCTCTCCGTTCTACACTCACAGCTACCCCCACCTGCTAACTATTGCAGGAATAATTCACCACAAAGGACTCCATGATTGCCTCCGCGCAATTGCCAATCTCGGAAAAACCTTTCCGCATTTTAGGTATTTCATCATCGGCGCAAGAGTCGACAAGGCATACGCATCCTACCTGGAAAGTCTCGTGGCGCGAATGGGCATTCGCTCCCATGTCTCGATTATTTACAACGCCTGTGAAGAACTGAAATGGTGCGCGCTTCGGCATACAGACCTATATGTCCAACCGTCCCACGAGGAGGGCTTTTGCCAAAGCTTCCTTGATGCTGCAATGACGGTTCCAAGGCTGCTGGGCACAGCTACGGGTGAGATGCCTTTCATAGCGGAGGGAGATCCGTATTGTGGCATCGTTCCCCCAAGGGACGTGAGTGGGCTCCGGACGAATACACTTCGGCTGCTAAGGGCGCCGGTCTCCGTCCAGGAGCTTCAGGCCCGGCGTCGCCGGCTGGGCGAAAAATACTCGTGGCCGACCGCTTGTCGTCAGCTGGTCTCGTTGTACCAGGACCTGTTACGAACACCTCGGACCGCGCGGAGTATGGCCGCATTTGATAAGCCCCTCTAAGGAGTAGATCCCCACATGCCCCGAGTACGATACGCGGGATTTCTCGTCCTGGTGGTGATGTTCTATTTTGCGCAGCTCCACCACTGGTCCGCGAGCTTGGATTATGCCCCGACTAACCAATTTGGCATTATGACTGCAGAGGAACTGGCACAGGGCATAAAAACCGGGAGCTGGACTCGGGAATTCGGTGTCCTATTGCTCGGGATGTTTGGTGCCTTCGTCCTGGCACGTGACCGACACCATAACCTGCGCATCCAGGGCTCAATGGGTGTTGCAATACTCTTTTTCTTCTCGTGGATATTGGCAAGCCTCGCGTGGTCCGACGACCCCGCCCTTGCAGTGCGTCGAGTAGTTTGCTTCGCGATCCTTTGGTTTGCTGCATTCGGTGTCGCCTGCCACTACAAGCAAAGAGAGGTGTTCCATTTTTTGTTTCTAGCTGCCTTGGCGTTTATATGTCTGGGCCTTGTTACTGAACTCGCCCTAGGGACCTTCGCTCCGGCCGATCCACTGTATCGTTTCTGCGGCACAATCCATCCGAATCATCAGGCGTGGAACTGCGCCGGACTGGCCCTCTCCGGAATAGCGCTGGGCGAGATGGAACGCCCTCGCCGATTCCTTTTTCTTCTCGGGAGCGCCTTGGGGATAGGAGCCCTAATACTCACGAAATCAAGAACCAGCCTGGGAGCCTTTGTTGTAGCCCTCGTGGTCTACAAAACCCTGGTACTCACACGAAAGCGGAAGGACTTCTGGATTCAGTCCATGCTCGTGGTGTGCGCCGTGGTCGCCCTACTCCAGGCCACGCTCCCACCTCCCGAGCGGGCTGAACTCACCTCCATCACTGAAAGAACCATCCTGCTCGGCAGGAGCACGCGGCAAGCCGAAACTCTCACAGGGCGGACCACGTTATGGCGATCCGGCCTCGGCTATTTCTACAACCGTCCGTTGCTTGGCTACGGCTTCAACGCATTTGAGACTCCACAGCGCATCATGGATCTGCGGAGAGAAGCGGGGTGGGCCGCGACCGCCTTCCATTCCGAGTACTTCGATCTGCTTCTTGGAGTGGGTTGTATCGGGGGGGTTGCCTACGTGTTCGTTATTTTGTGCGGCCTGAGACGAACATTGGCCCTCTACAAGCTTCATCACAACAAATACTATGCGATGGAGTGTGCCATCGTAGTGTTCTTGCTGGTCACCATGTTGCTGGAAAACCCGGGCCGTGACCCAAACGTCCCGACGTTCGTGTTCTTTACCATACTGGCTAGGAGAGGCCTGTTGCGAGAGCCCGAACTGCATGCCTCACCAACTACCTGGCGGTACGGGGTGAAGGCGCCAGACACGACTGAGTCGTACGCTCAGGCCCTTAGGAGCTAACCGCAGGGGATCATTATGCCGAAAGCGACAGTACTCATGCCGGTTTACAACGGGCTGCCCTTTCTCGCCGAGGCAGTGGGGTCGATCCTGCGGCAGACGTTTATGGATTTCAGTCTTTTGATAGTTGACGACGGGTCCACCGACGGATCTGGTGAATTCCTCGAACACCTCGACGACGCGAGGGTCCGGATAGTACACCAGACGCACGCGGGTCTGGGAGCGGCCTTGAACATGGGCTTGGCCATGTGCGAAACGGAGTTTCTTGCCCGGATGGATGCCGACGACGTTGCTCTGCCCGATCGTATTGCAACGCAACTGAATTTTCTTAGCCAGCATCGGGAGGTGGGCGCAGTAGGCAGCCAAATTGCCTATCTTGGTCTCCTAGGCCGCACAGGCTTCTCGCCACGTCTCCCCTGCGACCACGAGACCATTTATGCTGATCTTCTTTGCGTTCGCCATGCACTCTGCCACGCAAGCATCGTATGCAGGACTGCCCTGCTGAAACAAATCGGCGGATACAGAATTATGGGTTGCGGTGAGGATTGGGATATGATGCTGCGCATCGGGGAAGTTTCTCGCCTCGCCAACGTTGATCGAGTGCTTTACCTCTGTCGATTACATCCGAATAGCGCTCACGCCACGAAATTGGCAGAAATACAGGTTGGTTACGCATATGCAAGTCACAATGCTAAATGCCGTGCAAAGAACTGCCCCGAGACTACCTTGGCTGATTTTGTTGCGGCGCAACCAGCTCAATCATTCTGGCGCCACATGGCCGATTGGGCGGATGCTTATGCATTTACCCAGTATCGTCAAGCCGTGATCGAGGTTCTTTCTGAGCGCAGGTTCAGAGGATATGCCCGATTGGGCTGGGCTGCCCTCTGTTCTCCACGAAGGACATGGCAAAGGATCTGCCGTTTAGCCCCGAGAATACACAAACGAGAAACTCCGCAACCGTCAGTTTTGGCGTAAGGCCAAATGACCCGCGGGACTGAACTACCAGATGCTGAAGGAGATATACCGCGCGTCATTCAAGCCCGCCGGTCGGGCTGATTTGAGGAGGAAAGGATGAGCGTTGCAGTTATTACGGGGTCGGCAGGACTCGTGGGGTCGGAAGCGGTTGCCTATTTCGCATCCCGGGGGCTGGACGTTGCCGGGATCGACAACGGGATGCGGGCCGTCTTCTTCGGGGAGGAGGCCTCAACAGGCTGGGTCCGGGAGCGCTTGAAGCGCGAGGTGCGCTCGTACACGCACTATGACGTCGATATCCGTGACCAAGCGCAGATCTTTCGGATTTTCGAGCATTATCGAACCACGATTTCTCTCGTGCTCCACACTGCCGCACAACCTTCGCATGACTGGGCTGCTCGGGACCCGATTACCGATTTCACGGTGAACGCCAACGGAACGTCCGTCATGCTGGAAGCAACCCGGCGATTTGCACCCGATGCCGTGTTTATCTATACGTTGACCAACAAGGTCTATGGGGATACGCCGAATGGCCTGCCCCTCATCGAACTCGACACGCGCTGGGAGATTGACCCAACCCATCCCTACGCTCGAGGTATCCCTGAATCCATGTCCATTGACCGGACCCTGCACAGCCTCTTCGGCGCTTCCAAGGTTGCGGCTGACGTCCTGGTGCAAGAATATGGCCGCTACTTCGGGATGAAGACGGCCTGCTTTCGCGGTGGCTGCCTGACCGGACCCAATCACTCCGGGACGCAGTTGCACGGCTTCCTCGCCTACCTCATGAAGTGTGCGGAGACGGGCATCCCCTACACGATCTTCGGCTACAAGCGGAAGCAGGTGCGCGACAACCTGCACAGCTCCGACCTCATTCGAGCCTTCGATGAGTTCTTTAAGAGTCCTGGATCGGGGGAGGTTTACAACATGGGCGGCGGCCGGTTCAGCAACTGCTCCATGCTGGAGGCCATCGGCTTGTGCGAGGAAATCACGGGCAAGAAGCTGAACTGGACGTATGTGGACGAGAATCGCCGGGGAGATCATATCTGGTGGATCAGCGATCTTTCCCATTTCCAGTCGCAATACCCGGCATGGAATCTTCGTTATGACGTGCCGAAAATCCTGCGGGAAAGCTACGAGATGAACCGCGAACGTTGGGGTGCGGAATGCTTAGCAGTGGCAGAGGCAGCGTCATAGGTATCCTGATTGACGCCGTTGACTACAAGTCAGCGGTGGACCGTATCGTCCAGGCTGCACGAGAGCGCCGGCCCATGGCCATCTCGGCGCTGGCGGTCCACGGCTTGATGACCGGTGTCCTACACAGCGACTACAAGTATCGTCTTAACCACTTCGACCTTCTCGTGCCGGATGGGCAGCCCGTTCGTTGGGCACTCAATTTGCTTCACGGGGCAAAGCTTCGAGATCGCGTATACGGGCCCAACCTCATGCTTGCTTTGTGCTCGCGGGCCGAACAAGAAGGGTTGAGAGTGTTCCTCTACGGAAGCACTAAGGAGATCCTCTGTGGGCTGAAGAGGGGCCTGGAACAGCGATTCCCTTCCTTGCGAATCGCTGGAATGGAGCCCTCGAAGTTCCGCCGTCTCTCGCCTGAAGAAAGAACTGGCTTGATAGGGCGAATCCGTAGCGCGGGGGCGGATATTGTTTTCGTGGGGCTCGGGTGTCCGCGGCAGGAGGTTTGGGCCTATGAGCTGCGAGAGGCTCTTTCGACGCCCCTCGTGGCGGTGGGGGCAGCCTTTCCGTTCTTTGCGGGCATAGTCCCACAAGCACCGAAATGGATGCAGGAGCGGGGCTTAGAGTGGGTGTTCCGGCTGGTTGCAGAGCCTCGCCTTTGGCGCAGATACCTGTTCTTGAATCCCCTGTACGTGTTTCTGGTAGCCCTGCAATTATTGCGGCTCTCGCATTTTTCCACCGAGGGCGATCTGCCTTGCTTTGAATTGTACGGTTAACGCGCAGAAACGAGTCTTGCTCCCCGCCAAGGCAGGGCAGCCTTGAGGTGAAATGAGCTGGTTGGACAGGGCAGCCTTAGCCACGCTCGGAGGAGTGCTCGCCTATGTGGCCTTCGAGTGGGGCGGCGTGGTCCGCACCGGGCGGTACGAATACCTCCTGCTGCTGGGCCTGCTGGCGATAATCTTGAGCCTGGGGCGCGCCCGCGACGAGTGGGCGCCGCTTCCCGGCCGTGTCGTGCGCTGGACCCTGGCTCTTTTGCCCGCTTATGTACTGATGCAGGTGGTTCCGCTGCCGGTGTCGCTGGTGCGTGTGCTATCACCTGCACGAGCGGAGGCGGTGGCGGCGCTGGACCGGATCGGAGCCAAAGTCAACCTGACTTCGCTGAGCGTTTCTCCCGCCGCAACCTTCCAGTCCTTCCTGCTCGTCTGCGGGTACTTGATCATCTTCCTTCTGGTGCGCGAGCTGACCTGGCGTTTTGACCATAGCGGCTGGCTGGCGATTTGGCCCATAGTCGCCATCGGGGCACTCGAAGCGGGCCTGGGACTCTGCCAGTACTTCGGCGGAACCGGGGGACAAGTCCGGTGGGGGACGTACGCCAACCATAACCACTACGCGGGCTTCCTGGAGATGGCGCTGCCGTTTGCGGTGGTGTACCCCGTGGCCCTGTTGCGCCGCACGCGCTCGCGAGGGCACTCGCCGGTGGCTCCCGCGCTGGCGGCTTGCGGCGTGTGGGCGCTGGCGGGATTGATGTTCGCCGGGATCGTTCATTCCTTTTCACGGATGGGGTTCGTCGCGACACTTTCTTCCCTGTTCGTGATGGGGACGCTGGCATTTGGAACCCGGCAACTGAGCTGGGTCGCGGCCTCCCGGAAGCGGCAAATAGTCACGGTCGGCCTGGTCGCCGCCCTGGTGCTGGTCGGCTTCGTGTTTCTGCCGCCGGACAAGCTGATTCTGCGATTCGCCCAGCTCGGTTCGACCGATGGCGCGGGTGGACGCGCACAGCTTTGGGCCGCGACGATTCCGTTGATCAGAGCCTATCCCGTTTTCGGGTGCGGACTAGGCGGATATGAGACTGCATTCATGAGATTTAAGGTTTTCGACCCACTCCTAACGGACGATTTCGCGCACAACGATTACCTTCAGTTGCTGGCGGAGTTGGGGGTGGTGGGTTTCGCAATCGGGGCTACGCTGGCGTTCTCCGTTGTGAGGATGGCGGTGCGGAGGGCCGTCGGGTCCCGGGACCCGGGGGCACGGTATTTTGCCGTGGCGTGCGCGGGTGCGCTGGCCGCGATCCTGGTGCACAGTCTGGCGGATTTCAACTTGTATATTCCGGCAAATGCGATGCTCCTGGCGTGGATTGCGGGAATGACCGCGGGGCTCCGCTTTCAGGTGAGCAGAATGAGTGACTGGGAGCGGCCCGCATACCCGAAGGTCATCACCGTGGAAGCGGCTGAGATCGGTTCACGCCGTTAGACCTATTGCTGGCATTCGTAAGACAAGAAAAAGTATCCGTAGAGTTGATTTTCGTTGAAGTGCGAGCTGGTCGGAAATACGCAAAGGCCGGCTTGCATTCACAGGAGGTAGCCGTGAGATATTTGTGTCTGCTTATCGTCATGATGACGACGGTAGTCCTTATGGCCGCCGATCCGGTGGGCAGGGTCACCAGTTCGGGGCCGCTGACGTTGAACGGCAAGGCCGTGCCGGCAACAGCGGGGTCATCCCTACCGTTGGTGGCAGGCGACGAGATCGTCACCTCAAGTTCCTCGGCAATGATCTATCTCGCCGACGGGAGCCGCGCGACGATCGAACCGAACTCGCGAGTCAAACTGGAGGCACGCAGCTCATCGGTGGCGCTGCGCGTTTTGTCCGGCTCGGTCGACTTGAAGCGGGCAGAAGGCTCGCGAGTCAGCTTGATACAGCGGGATCATCCGGGGGGACTGAATTCCCCCCATGACCGAGATCATGGCGAGTCCGACTCCGATCACCACCCCTGTAAAGACCATAAGCCTCCCCCGCGAAGCGAACATCACCCCCCGGGTCACGACTGCGATAGAGACTAGGACGACGAGTCGCCGCAGTGCCGTACGGGTCTGCGTTCCGGAGGACAAATCTTCAAAGGAGATCGGCCTTCAGGGAGTGTGCCAGGTGTGCGAGCGCTCGCGATCATCTGCGGGGTAATTCTGGCTGCCTATTGCGGGGCTGGCGTTCTCGCTGAAACGGTCTGGCAAAACAACGAACAGGTTGAACGGATTCAGTGCCGGTTCTTTCTGTGCACCAACGCGCCCCTGGTGTGGCAAGCGCGGCAGCAATTGACGGGAGTGAGGGAAGAGGACGTCCAAAAGGCCATCGCCATATTCCGCAGGGTCCTCCAGCGGGAGCCGCAGAATCCTTATCGCTGGGCCGACTTGGGGGAGGCGTTTCTCGAGGCCGGGCAGAAGGAAGAGGCGCGCGACTGCTACGGTCAAGTGCTGGCCCTCGCCCCGCGGTCTGCACCCCTTCTCCTGCGTGCGGCGAACTTCTATTTCCAGATCGGGGAGAACAACAAAGCCCTTCCCATCACGGCGCGTATCCTGACGCTCATTCCGGACTACGATTCGATTATCTTCAGCGAGTACACACGTCTGGTAGATCACGCTGAAAATGTCTTGCTGTACGGCCTTCCGCAAGATCGGCGGGCGGTAAAATCCTGGCTGCAATACCTGATGCAAGCCGGACGCCTGGATGATGCGCAACGCACTTGGGATTGGGTCGCCCGACGTGGGTATGCCGATGACAGCACGGCAGGGGAGTATGCCGGTTTTCTAGTGCAGCAAGGCCATCCCGACTCGGCGGTGTCCGCATGGGCCCAGCACTTGGGCGCGCGCGCAGGCGACTACCGGAAGTCTACTTGCCTTTTCAACGGAAGCTTCGAATTCGAGCCCAACCCATCACCGTTCGATTGGAACCTCGGACACGCTCAGGGCGTTGAGGTCACCCGTGACTGCACGACCGCTTGGTCGGGGAACTGCTCGCTTCGCATCAGCTTCGCGGGCACACGGAATCTCGACTTCGCGGCTGCTTCGCAGCTGGCTTTTGTGCGGTCAGGCCCTCATCGCTTTCACGCGTCCATCCGAACTGAGGGTTTGACCACAGACCAGGGGATTCGATTTCGAATATGCGATGCTGAGTTGCCGGCGCGTTTGGATGTAATCTTCGGACAGTTCACGGGAACCACGCCCTGGTCGCCGGTTGAGCAAGATCTCGCAGTTCCACCACAGACCAAGCTTCTCCGTGTCCAGGTAATTCGGCAACCGTCGATGAAATTCGACAACAAAGTCAGTGGGACAGCCTGGATTGATGAATTGAGGCTGGAACCGATTAGCCATCCCTCCTCACCATAGCCGCACACCCGGGATATAGACTCTCCCTGTCTCGGGCGCCAAGACTCGCCCCCGGTCAACAGAGAAATCAGGCGCCTCCCCCTTCTCCCTCCTAGGATGTAGTATGGCATTTGAATAAGCATCGGCCCGAAGACGTGGCCGACAGGGGGGACCACTCCGTGGGGGTCCCGGCGGCTTCACTAATGCCCGCATCATGAAATCAGCATTTGAGTGCGGATATGCCTTGGTAGGAACATGCAACGAATGGATGAACTCACCAGATACCATGACCCTGCCGCGTAGCGTCAACCGCGTCAATGTTCGACGGCACTTCTCCATTAGGGCCTTCCGGCACATTGTCGAAGGTCATTCCGGCTTCTACGTGTGGCGACAGATCCGGTCGGCCCTGTTGTGGCTGCCCAAGCAGGTTCTCTGCAGATGACTCCGACAAGGGAGGGTATTCCCCTGGCGCGTTCATCGGATTGTGTCGTCCCCGAACGTCTTTACCCAAGGGTGAACCAGGCTCACTGCCCGCGCATCTCTATGTTGGCCCACCATTTCGGCGAACTGGAATCGCCAGATCCGCAAGTACGCTAAATCCTCTCCCCATCCTACCCCCTCTTGTTCGCACATGACTCCCGCCTCTCGACCGGACCCACCCTGTTAGCCCACGAATCCCTACACCTGCAAGCCTCCGGACCGCAAGGTCATCCGCCCACCGGCCTGCGACCCTTGTCTTGAACGATTAGTGAAAGCCGCGGTCGGGGAATAGCGGAGCCGCGCATTATTCTATTCGTGCGGTGAATCCATCTTCCCGGGCTTTGAGCATACTTCCTTTTGCTGGCTGTCCGTACATAAAACCTCGTTTGGATTAAACTCGTTGATGTTATCGACTCCCCTTGCCAGACTCTCCTCTCTCCATGTGCAACCCAATCTTTTCTCTGTTTGCCCTCCTTCGGCCGGTTTCCAAGGCCGACTGCAACCTCAGGTAGAGATCATCGCCTGTATCGCTTTGGACGTCGGCTTCCGTGAGCGAACTTACTGACTCCTTGTGCAGCATGCCCCGCAATCGTGCGGAATTGGGTCAATCCGAAGGTTCGTGATGGGGGTTAGTACCAACGTGCCATTGCAGCAGGAGGCCGTGAGGGACATCTTGGCATCATGGATGAGCGAGACTCTCCCCCTTTGGCGGTCAGGCTGGCAGTGCGCGCCATCCTCTATAGCCTTGGACTTCTGGGATTAGTCGCTGCTTTGAACAAGTTAATGCATTACGTTTGATTGCCGGCCGGAGAACAAGAAGTCTGTGCTCGACGATCTCGTCAAAGGACAAACACGCCGGGCACTGAGCAAGCAGGACCGGATACGGGTCAAGGTTGCCGATCGTGTGACAGCTCTTACCCGTAAGGTCGTCCTGTATGACGCGTTCCGCCAATTGATGCGACCATTGGCTGTGCCAAGTTCACCGCTGAGGCGCAAGCTGTCGCGAAGGAGGCCATCGTGAAGAAGTGGGGGAAATACTTGCCTGTGGTGGCTTTGCTGTTGTTGCCAGGTGGAATGTTTATCGTCGGCGCTTGGTTGGCAGTGGGGCATATCCGCTACGGCGATGACCTTGCCGAAGATTACAGGAAGGGCTTGGCCGACTACTGCAAAAGGAAGGAAAAAGGTTGATGACTTTCACTCCGTCGGCAAACACTAGCTTCTCTGCGAGTGTGATCTTCTGGGGAATGGTCTGTGCGATTCTTGCCAAGCTCAATGAACTAAGCCATCTGTGAAGGATCTCTCGATAGTTGTCGGGACGCGTAGCAGGGAGATTTGATAGGTTCCTCCATACCTCGGCATTAATGTAGATCCACTCCGTTATATTAGCGGGAAAGAATCGGGGGCACTTCCGGTGGAACCTTGCCCAGTCATCAGGCTTATCGCCGAGGTTTGCGAAGTCTGCAAGAGCATCGAAATCCTGAAGCCCTCCTGACCCGACCCCGCTGAACTGGCTCTCAAGATGGGGGTCAAAGTTGGGTGGGTTTATAAACGGACGCGGCAGGGAGCGGTCATCCCGCTCCCCGCCCTATATATAACGAGCTTTGCTCTCGCTATTTTGAGAGCAAATGATGCGACCCCCTTTCTTGGGGTCTGATTGCTCGCGCAAGTTGCGGGCTTGATAGCCCACGCAAGCAGTGGGCCGAGTGGCACACAGATTCATTTGCGGGTGCTGGAGGGATTGCGGGAGAGGCGCGGGTTGCCGCAGCAGATCGTGGTGGACAACGGCACGGAGTTCACCAGCCGGGTGGTGGACCAATGGGCGTTCGCCCGGAGCGTGGAATTGCACTTCATTACGCCGGGGCAGCCCACGGAGAACGCTTTCATCGAGAGCTTCAACGGGAAGTTTCGGGACGAATGCTTGAACGAGCATTGGTTTATGAGCTTGGCGGAGGCGAGAGAGAAGATCGAGGTCTGGCGAAGGGACTACAATCAGGTGCGGCCCCATAGCGCCCTGGCGTATCAGACCCCGGAGGAGTTCGCAGCGCAGGCCGCGGCGCGAGGGGCGTCTCCCCCCACGCCCCTCGCCTCGCTCCCAGAGGACTTGACTTACGCCCAGGAACTCACATTATGATTGGTACAGAAAACGGGGGCAGGTCACCAGAACAAAAGACGAAAACCATGAGAGACCAAGAACAAGAACACCAAAACTCAAAAAGGGGACACTTCTAATGGGTTAAGCATGGGGACATTTCTAATGGGGCTTGACAACTGTTAGCGTAAAGCTCGACAAGCGGGGTGAGTCGTGCTAAGCTGTTGAACCAAAAGAGCGGAGAGGTGGCCGAGTGGCTTAAGGCGGCGGTTTGCTAAACCGTTGTACGGTCAAAAGCTGTACCCAGGGTTCGAATCCCTGCCTCTCCGCCATTCATGCTAAATGTTCACCCTGGACACATCCAAGTATTGACAACGCTGTCGGCAGTTGCTACATATGGTGCCGCACATATAGGCGAATAAGGGCCCTGTTAAACTGGCATGGGCATACACAGCGAGCGAAGCTTTGGAGAAGTGACCGGCACGAGCGGTAACGGGGTTAAGCATCTAGACCTCCGGATTAGGAAGAGCCGGGGGGATACCTGCGTCCGAAACGGTTCCTGCGCGATCCCGGCCCCGCGTGGTTCTGGGGCCTGATCGCCGGCTGGATTCCCATCCCTGGGGGCGCGGAAAGCGATGAACATCGGGATAGTCAGTCCGAGAGTGCTGCTGCGCAAGGGACTGCGGGCGCTGCTGGAGTCGGTCAAGGACTTCCAGGTCATCCTGGAAGCTGACGACTCGACGCAGGCGCTCCGGTTGGGGGCTCTGGCGCGCGTGGAAGCGTTTCTGGTCAACGCCTGGGATCTCGTGGAAGGGTTTGAAGCCTCGGCGGAAATCCTGCAACGGTTTCCCGAGGCCATCATCCTCCTCTTGCCGGATCGCATCGACCCCGAACTGGAATTGCGAGCCCTCAAAGCCGGTTGCCAAGGATGCGTTTCCAGGGGATGCGACCCCGAACTTCTGGAGAAGGCCCTGAGGGCCGTGAAGCGCGGCGAGGTTTGGATCAGCCATCAGGCTTCTTCGCAACTTCTCAAGAAACTGGTGCGGCGCGGCCGTCAGGAGGATGTCGGAGATCTGACCCGGCGAGAGTGGGAGATCCTGGCCCTGGTGGCGGCGGGCAAGCGCAATAAGGAGATCGCCAGCCGGCTCTGTGTCTCCGAGAATACCGTGAAGACCCACCTCTACGCTATCTACCGGAAGCTTCATGCCAGCACTCGCATGGAGGCGGCCCTGTTCTTCTTCCAGCACACCAACCGGCAGCCTGTCCCCTCGAACGTCCAACCCATCGCCCCCCCTGACGAGCCGCCTCTGACCTCGGAGACGAAGCGTAAACGGCAAATGCGCGTGGCCGACCCGGCCGCGGGCGGATGATTCTTTTCCCCAGCAGGCGAGGGCGGGGCGGTGCGGAGTTCAAACTTTCGAGCCCCGCCGGGAGTGGGTATCCGCCGAGGGCGCGGCGGGTGAGGGGTCACGTCCGTCGCCACGGCCCTTATTGTGGGCCGCACAGCCTGAGATGTTCTCATCCTCCCCTGCACCTCCGCCGATAACGATGTGGGGAAGTGTGAGCCGCCAGGCCCGACAAGCCCTCGGTCTTGGGTGGTGGCCACAGTCCGGAAATGCCCCACTCCTCTCGGGCCGACTCCGAATCGGCTTTCACGACCTCCCCCAGCGCTCACCCCGTCCCTCGCCTTCCGAAACCTATGCCCTGTAGCCTGCCACTTGTGCGATGTTTTCATCTCTCTTGTTTTCATCAACATATTGGCTGCAGAAGTGTAAGTTGTTTTATTTGCTATAAGATATTGGCATGGCGTGCGTGCATGGCCGCTAGGCCTGGTTTAGGAGCTGCTGAGGATACCTATCTCATTTATTTTCATAAACATATTGGAATATTGAACTAACATCATTTGTTTTCATATACATATTGGGGTCGGTCAAAATGTGTCGTTTTTCTCGCGATTATGCCTCTGAGAGACCCAGGGATTGTGGAAAGAAACTATTGCTGAATGCACTCTGGCTTATCTGGTGGTATGTAATCTTTGCAGTCCCCGTCAGAGCAGTTATGCTCAGGGCAATCGACCATGGTGACCATGTTTCCGTCAAAGGACCCTACCTCTTTACAGAATTCAGACCGATGCGGGCATTGGAAGACGTCAAGGTAAGATACCCAACCCCAAAAGTGGACGTGACTAGGTCTCTGACCGCCTTAAGAGATTCCTTTTGTAGCCCAATTTTGCGCGCGCCCTCTTTCGGGTGAATTGCCAGTTGATCTTGACCCGATGCCGATTGACCTGGCGGTTCCAGGCGCGGGACTCCCGTCGCAAGATGCTCAAGGTGGGAATTCTGCGCTTGCCCAGGCATTGCCGGGAAAACAGGCTGATCTCGATTTCCGCCTGGTTCAGCCAGCTCCCATGCTTCGGCGTGTAATGGACGGTGAGGCGGTTCCAGATCGAGCCGCCCCTCTCCTCTCCGAAATAGTCGGTGAGGGACTTCCGGCCATGGATGTTCAGGTTATCCATCACCACGTGAATCGTTCGCGCACCGGGATAGCTGCTCACGACCGTCTCCAGAGCTTGGGCAAATTCTGGCGCAGAGCGATTCGGGGTGGGCAGGGTGAAATGCCGACCGGCTTTCGGCTCCACGACGCAGAAGACATTGGCGGTGCCGCATCGTTTGTACTCGTTGTCCCGTTTCGCTGTCCGGCCGGGTGCAGCGGGAATCGGAGGCCGGATGTCGGCGTGCAACGAGACCGGCTTCTCGTCCAGGCAGACTATCGGTTCGGCAGGAGTGTAGGGCTTTTCATAGGTCGCCAGAACGTCTTCCATCTTTTTGATGTACTCCTGATTCAGTTCCGCCACGCACCACATTTTTTTCCCGCCACGGCTTCAGGTCGTGGCTGAGCAACAAGATGCGCACCGTCTCCCGGCCCACCTGGGGCACCAGTTTCCGCTTGACGGCCTGCTCGGCGATCAGACGGACGCTCCAACGGGCGTAGCCTTCCGGCGGCTGGCTACAAACCATGGCGATGACCCGCTGTTTCTGCGGTTCGTCCAACAGTTGCTCGGCACCCCGCCCTTGCCGCTCGTAGAGCGCACCCTGCAGCCCGCCGCGTTTATACCGGTGGCCGATCCGCCGTACCGCCTGCGGGGTCAAATGCACCATCTGGGCCACCGCCGGCGCGGTCAAGCCCACCGACAACTGCTCCAAGGCGAGGGCCCGCAGGACCACTCGGACCTGCTGAATGCCGGCTCGCAAGAGTTGCCGAAGCTGCTTCTGATCTCCAGGAGATACCTTCACCTCAAGGGGGCGTCGCGACATGCCCCAGTATAGGCCGAAAAGCTTCCCAAAGACAATACATTATAGAATCTGTTCATGCGGTCAATGACCTAGTACCCTTATTAACAGCCTCCAGTTGCTCACACGAGATCAAGAGAGGCCCCCCCATAACTTTGGAGTGCGGAGCTATAAAGATCGGCGTGTGTCCGGTATTCCTTGGAAGTTCCACTTGAAACATCTGACCATCTTGTTTGTCCGGATAGTCGAAGTCCTTTGGAAGTTGCTGAGGTCTCCAATCGCTGTTTTGCCGTACGAGAGCATGGATGGCTGTAGTGTTGCCAGTATTCTCCCACTGCGCGTAAAATGTCAGGCCAATCAGCTTGTTATTCTTCATGGACTTCTCTATGTGAAGCTCTGGCATGTACACAAAAGCACGCTGAACTACAACGAGAGATGCGCGGTTGATCTTGTTCGAGTCGAGCAAAGCCCTCCACTGGACACAAGCAAAGATTGTATAAGCCAGCCCAATGAGAACAGCCGTAACTTCAAGGACAACTTCCCACCATGGCGTACTATTGTGTTGGCACTGGCTGGGATTTGGTGCATTACCTGGGGATGGTGGAATCTCAGGAACGAGAGGTGGCTGGTTTGGGCGACCCTCGCCTTTGTTGGCGGTTGTATCCTCTGGCTTTATGGTTTTGGTAGTCTGATCATGTGGTGGGGTGACAGGATATGATTTCTTGTGTTTTGCGCTCATTTAACGAGCCCGACCATTCTTTCAGGTGCAGCCGGTATATCATTTCTTCGCTGGTTTCGTGCCAGGCTTTGCCTTCACTATCTTCCTGAGCGCATCATCAAATGTGGCGTCAATCTTAAAAGTACCATTGCGTCCCGATGATGACTCTTCGTCTTTTTGAAAATCCTCCATCACCTTAGCGACATCTAAGCGATCTCCGGTTTTCCTGTTCATTTCTTCCTCTTTCAGTAGGCTAGGGGATATTCCCTTCCTCTTTCTTGGAGCCTCTTTTCTCATAAGCCCTCATCGCTTTTTCTGCTACCAGTTCTTTCGTGATTAGTTCTGTGCCCCACACGCAGCCCCGAGAGGTGATGCGTGAGATGAAAGGCCCAGGAGTTTTTTTAATTAGCCTAAGCAATTTTGCTCGACAGCCAATAAGTGCCTCAGCCCAAACTTCGGATTTGATGGAGCTAGTTGATAGCAAAAAGACCCGCGTTTCTCCTGCTAGAATTGCCTCTAACGACTTAGGCTCGTTCTTGAGACGCACATCAGGCGTTACGACCACCCATCCTTCTTTGCCGCACCAGAGCAGCCAGACGGGATCATCTTCGGTTTGGTTGAAATAATCATCATGGATTTCAATTTTGAAACGGGCCTCACGCAGTCGTCGGGATAGCTTTTCCTTCCCAAGGTTTCGATCAAGGAAAAAGGTTGGTTCAGGCGGCTGCTGCTTCGAAGTAGTGGATCGCCTCTTCAATTCGGTGTTTATTCAGCCCGTAGTCCTTCGCCAAATCCCCAATGTTCTCGCCTGCCTTATAGCGACCAGACAGGATGAAGGTCATTACACCCGTGCCGTAAACGACTGGCCGTCCAGACGAAACGTCTGGGTCGATTACGACAATTCTCGGAGGTTCTCTGCCGGGCTCCTCCTTCCATCCTACAGGGAATGGGAATAACTGTATCGGCAAGCCAAACCTATCGTGTTCTATCCGCCGGAGATACAAATCAAGAATTGATCTCAGTCCCAATTGACCGCCACTCGAAGCGTCTATTGTCAGTTCTAATTTCTTCACGAGCAGATCTTTGCCGTCAGTGTAAAACTGCTCGGTGACTAGGGGATGCGCAGACGGGAACTTCTTTCCAACATAATCAATCGCGCCTCTTATTTCTAGCATGTGCAGCGCATAGAACTTCCGCATCGACTTGAGGATGTGGGCTTCCACGAGATTGTAAAACGACAATAGGCTGCCTCCTCTCAGGTCAATGAGTGGTGTGAAGAGCCTCCTTCCGCCGCGTTTGAGCGGATAGTAGCGTCCCTCAACCCAAGACACTAATGTTGCTTTTGGAATCCCAAGATAGTAGGCGGATTCTTTGATCCCGTACCTCGGAAGTTCGCGCTGGTCCACCCCAGCCCATAGTTGCATTAGCGGCCTCCTCGTGGTATATTACGAGCAGGTTGAGGTGGGTTCTGGGAACACACTTCGGCGGGGCAGTATAAGTTCCTTGACTTCGGTGGCGCAATCACCGAACCCAAATAGGACTCCCCGCAAAACACAAGTTCAGTTGTTCAGGCCGTGGCGAATCACGGCCTTTTTCTTGAGTCCTCATGCCTTTTCGCATGAGTCCCGATACATGAGTCTCTTCCCTACCACACCCTTAACAGCTAATTCTGCACGTTCTCCGTCAGAAGTATCTCGCGCATTGTAACGGAAGTCAAACTCACTCAGGTAGCGATGAAGATGTTGCTTACTGATGTGGTGGAAGGTTCCAAAAAGCCCACGCTTGAAGATGGAAAAGAATCCCTCGACGGTGTTGGTGTGGATGCTGCGACCATTTTCATAGCGAACGTATTCTTCTTTGCTGTGGCAAACCACGTCATGAGAAGCCACGCGGTTCTTAAGGACGTAGGGGTACACGCTGGCATCGTCGGTCATCACTTGAGACCATCCGTGAATGTGTTCCTCCACAATCGGCTTCAGATTCTTAGCGGTGACGTGCTCCATGTGGAAAGACCGGACTCTTCCTTTACGCTCGACAAGCGCGACCACGGGAGCCTTGTTGTCTTTTCCAGCTTTTACGCCACGCCCCTTGACTTTTCCGCCAACATACATTTCGTCGATCTCGACGGTTCCGCCGAGTTTGGTTTGCTTGGCGTCATCATTCATAGCGTGTCGAATCCTGTGGCACATGAACCACGCAGCCCTATATCCTAGCCCAAGCATACGGTGCATTTGGTGGGCGCTCATTCCCTTCTTGCTGGCGCTCATCAAGTGAATCGCCATCATCCACTTGTGAAGCGGGATGTGGCTGTCCTCGAAAATCGTTCCGACAGTTACGCGGAAAGTCTTTCGGCATCCCGAACACTTCCACAAGCCAGGGCGCATTTTGTTCTTGGATTCGGCCTTCGATTGCATCCTGAATGCCTCTTTGACAAGGCCGCAGTGTGGGCACACTGGGCCGCTGGGCCACAGCTTGGCCTCAAGGAACGCAATCGCATCCTCTTCGGTACTAAAGTTCTTAGCTAAGTCCATTAGGTTCATGGTGATCTCCACTTACAGGCTTAGCGTATCATGGAATTGTGGGTCTGTCAAGGGAATAATCGCGGTTTTTCTTCCTTTGTTTTCAATAATATATTGGGAGCAACCTTCATTTTAGTATTTTTTTGTTGAGTCTTGCTTTCTTGATTTCTATCATGAATTCTTGATCCACCCGGCTTGTGGAGGCTCTCTCAAGACTCGCCATCGCCCGCGCCGCTCGCAATTGCTTGCGTGGAGAACCGGTATGAGGTGCGGCGTTCATGCCTCAGTATTATAGCCTCGGACCCCAGGGTATTGTCAATGGGGGTACGTAACTTTGTGCCTACCGGTAGTCAAGAAATTCTGACATTCGGCAGAAACTCACCATTCCGAGGTACAAGACGAGCCTCTGTCACAAGCTATCGGGCATTTTGGCCGGGTGGCGCATACATCACGTACTTGGAAGGTGTGAAATAATCCCTGGATGGGCAAAAGCATTTCACGCGGGTGGCGCATACATCGCGTTCTTGGCGATGTGTGCGCTCACGGCAGACGGTCGATGGAAAGGATGGACTCCTCCCCCGGGAATAGAACCGGAAGCTCGACCACGGCCACTGGTCAGGCGACGTAACCATGCCTCGCTGGACCGGATTACCGTGCATGTAATTGAGCTTTTCCAGCCTCTTCTTTTCACTCCACACATTCAGGTCATAAAAGCGTCGCTGCCAGACGCGATAGGGGCCATGCAGGTGCACCGTGTGCGGCAGGGTGAGGGCAGCCAACATTCTTCCGCACCAGGGCAACTCGTGGCTGGCCTGGAGATTCTTGAGCATGAACTTGGCCGTTTGCTCTTTGAGGCTTTGGACAATTCGGGAGGGGTCGGCCCGCTCCGATGGCCAGATCAGCGCATGGAAGTGTTCGGGCATCAGAACATAGCCGATGACCTTGAAGCTGAGCTCGGCTCGCAGTCCGGCGAGAGTGGCGACGAAGTACCGGCGAAAACGGTCGGAATCAAACAGCCGGGCTCGGCGGTAAGTGCTGGCAGTGATAAAATGCAGGTGGTTCAACCCATAGTAGTGCCGCTGGCGAGGCATGCCGGCATTGTAGCTTAAAACCCCGCACACATGGCACAGTACACCATGTATGCGCCACCCGCGTATGCGCCACCCTCGGTTGCGGGTGGCGGTAGATTAGGAGAGGTCACCGTGCTTTCTGCATCGCCTCCTCTCAAACTCTGCCGCCACCCGCGATGTCTGCGCCACCCGCCAGATCAACCCGCATCTTGAAACCACACATAGTCAGGTGTAGGCTTCTCGTCAGCCGAGAAATCAAAGGGAGACCGCGGATTGGGTCGAAGGAGCATTCATGTCAGACTTCGGTGTGTGCGGGAGTCACGCTAGAGACTGTAGCTTGTCGTTTGAGAGGGTGTCGTTGGACGTATTGCTTTCACACATTGATGCCCTGGAGCGACATCGCGCTGCGGGGAACAACGCAGACCTCGAGATTCCGCTCTTGAGACCGTTTCTGGTGTTCTTTCAGCCCGATGTCGCCTGCTCGTGCTGTAAAGGTCAACTTGCTCGCGGCACAGAGCCCACTGCGGAGCTACCACCAAACGGTGACGAGTACAAGCAGAGGGTGAGCCGAAATCGGGTTTTGGAAGCTGGGTACAGACTGCAATCGCTACGCGTTCTTCCTTTCTAGGGCAGGTAGCATGGTTGATTCGGCGTTTGGATTAATGGGGCGCTCGTGATCCTAGGATGAAAGCGTACGGTCGGAAAGGCCGAACCGCAGCGACACGCTCTCGGTCAGTATCCGGAAAGCTGTAAGCACCAGAGGTCCCTGCAATTGGTTCTACCAACCAGGCATGGACAGAATGATGTGGAATCTGAATTGGACGAAGAATCCCTAATCCGCTTGATGGTTCGGGTTCTGCGGGAACATCCCGGTGAGTGGCTGACCTTTGGAAGGCTATCGCATTTGGTTGCCGTCACCGGTTGCGACGCTGATTTATTGGGCGCAATCGCGGACTACCGAAACGACTTGTTTGCTATGGCCGGCGACAGAAAGGTGAAACTCCGTTCGAAAGTCGTGGAGGATGTTGCCGAGCAGGGGATAGCAGGTTGGAGAATCCCGTCACCGCCTGAGTAGCCCGTTAATCCGCCCCCAACCCGCCCTCCCGTACCAGGGAGGGGGCCGCGCCGCGGCTGTTACTGTAATTCTCCATATGAGGAAATACTGAATGACCTGAAGGCGGGATCGGTACCGGGGGAGGCCCTCGTTAACGCCTGTTGTTGGAGTACAATATGCCGCGTTCGGGGGTACTATTTCAATTCCGTCCACCCCGAGACATGGCGTAATATATGCCAGTACCGAGGTTTCCTCCGGCAACGCCAGAATCCACGAGGCTTTTGACCCGGCGCAGAGTTCGTGCAGTTCAAACTCTGTGGCTTGCACTGTCGATAACGATCGTTCACAGATGAAATGTGTATCCTTGTATGGTCCGTGGCGGATGGTGATTCGGACGAACCCGAACGACGGACCGCAGAGTATTGCGCTGCTGTGCAAAACTCTGCGCTACAGCAAACTGACCCACTATCGCCATCCCTCTTTGCTAGACACTTCCTTCCTGCGTTCTCTATAATGATTTGTTTATCCTCACGACGGAGGACGCATGCAGAAGAGCCCGGACCTGAAGCACACGATCAACCTGCCCAACACCTCATTCTCAATGAAAGCGAACCTGCCCCAGAACGAGCCCAAGTGGCTGGCGCGGTGGACCCAGGAAAATCTTTACGGTCAGATTCGCGCGGCGCGCCAGAAGGCGCCGCTTTTCACGCTGCATGATGGTCCCCCCTACGCCAACGGGCGCATCCACTTGGGGACGTCGCTTAACAAGATCCTCAAGGACTTCATTGTGAAAGCAAAGACCCTGGAGGGTTTCAACGCACCCTACCTGCCCGGTTGGGACTGCCACGGGTTGCCCATTGAGATCAACGTGGACAAGGAACTGGGCTCGCGCAAGGCCCAGATGAGCGCCTTGGAAGTGCGGCGCGCCTGCCGCCGCTTTGCGGAAAAGTTTGTGAACATACAGCGGCAGGATTTCATTCGTTTGGGCGTGCTGGGCGAGTGGGAAAAGCCCTACCTGACGATGGATTTCGAATATGAGGCGGACATCGCGGAGGCTTTTCTGGCTTTCCTGCGCGGGGGCTACGTTTACCGGGGGAGGAAATCGGTTTACTGGTGCATCGCAGACAAGACCGCGCTGGCGGAAGCCGAGGTGGAATACGAAAACGATCGCAGCCCGTCGATTTATGTGCGCTACCGCGTGCTGACCGATCCCGCCAGTCTCGACCCCGCGCTTCGAGGGCGCCAGCTCTGGGTGGTAATATGGACCACCACGCCGTGGACTCTGCCCGCCAGCATGGCAGTGGCGTTCCATCCGGATTTTGAGTACGTCGTGGCCAGTGGTGAAGAGGCCGGCAGCGACGCTTACATCCTGGAGAGCCGGCGCCACGGGCCGGTGATGGAAGAGACCGGTCTGAAAGCTTCCCATATCCTGGCGCGCCTCCCCGGCAGGAAGCTGGAGCGGGTGGAGTTTCAGCATCCGTTTCTGGATCGCCGGATCATCGGCGTCCTGGCCAATTATGTGACCGCCGAAGACGGCACGGGTTGTGTGCACACCGCTCCCGGCCACGGCCGCGAGGACTGTCTGACCGGGATGCAATATGGAATTGATATATACTGCCCGGTGGACGAGTCCGGGAGGATAACGGAGGGCCTGCCGGAATACGTGGGCAGGCGAGTGTTCGACGCCAACGCACCCATCGTCGAACTCCTGAAATCGCGCGGCGTGTTGGTGGGCGAGGCCGGTTCGCTCACGCACTCTTATCCGCATTGCTGGCGGTGCCATAATCCCATCATTTTCCGCGCCGCCGAGCAATGGTTCGTCAACATCGATCACCAGGGGCTGCGGCAGCGGGCCCTCGCGGAAATCAAGAAGACGCGGTGGGCGCCCACCTGGGGCGAAGACCGCATCTCCAACATGATCGCCGAGCGGCCGGACTGGTGCATCTCGCGGCAGCGCGTTTGGGGCGTGCCGATCACGGTCTTTCACTGCGACGATTGCAAAAAGCCCATTATGGATGCGAGCCTTGCCCAGCGTGCACTCGAGCTATTTCGGAAGGAAGGCGCGGACGCCTGGTACGCGCACACGGAGGCTGAGCTCTTGCCGCCGGGCGCCCACTGCCCCCAATGTAAAGGGACGAAGCTGCGGCGCGAAATGGATATTCTCGACGTCTGGTTTGACTCGGGGTCCAGTCACTATGCGGTCCTGGGCCGGCGGGCGGACTTGCCCTGGCCTGCCGATGTGTATCTGGAAGCGGGGGACCAATACCGGGGGTGGTTCCATAGTTCGCTCCTCGTGGCTCTGGGCACACGCGGGTCGGCGCCCTATCGCCAAGTACTGACGCATGGGTGGGTGCTGGATGCGCAGGGCCGCGCCATGTCGAAGTCGCTCGGCAACGTGATTGAGCCGATGGAGGTCATCAAGACCCACGGCGCGGAGATTCTCCGCCTTTGGGCAGCCTCCGTGGAGTTTGGTGAGGATGTTTCGATCTCCCCGGAGATGCTGACTCGTCTCTCGGAGGCTTATCGCAAGCTGCGCAACACCTTCCGCTACTGCTTGGGGAACCTCTACGATTTCGATCCGGCAAAAGACTCCGTGGACGCCGGTCAACTTGAGGAAATCGATAGCTGGGCGTTGCTGCGCACCGCGGAACTGATCGAGCGCGTCCGGGCCGCGTACGAAGATTATGCGTTTCACAAGGTCTATCGCGGCGTATGTGACTTCGCCACCGTGGACTTGAGCGCGTTCTATTTTGACATTTTGAAAGATCGACTCTACACTTCGCCCGCGCGTTCCGTGCGGCGCCGGGCGGCCCAGAGCACGCTTTACCGAATCGCCGACGCGCTGGTGCGCCTCGTGGCGCCGCTGCTTTGCTTCACCGCGGACGAAGTCTGGGCCCACCTTCCGGATCCTCAGGGGCGCGAGAAAAGCGTCCACCTGGCCCAATTCGTCGCGCCCGCCGACCTGCGCGCGGGCCTGCCTGAAACGCACCTGAAGCGTCTGGATAACTGGCCGCGCCTGATTGCCATTCGGAATGAAGTGCTGAAGGCTCTGGAGGGGGCGCGCCAGGAGAAGTTTATCGGCGGCTCGCTGGAGGCCTCCGTGCGCCTGGCAGTCAGCGGGGACCTCGCGCCGCTGCTGGAGGAGTATTCCAATCTCCTGCCGGGGCTTTTTATCGTCTCCCGCGTGGAGATCACCCACCAACCTGTGGCGGGGGCGCGCGCGACCGAACTGCCGGGTCTGAGCGTGGAAATTGAGAAGGCTCCCGGCCAGAAGTGCGAACGCTGCTGGAATTACTCCGAGCAGGTTGGGAAGGATTTGCGCTACCCCACCGTGTGTGAACGCTGCTCGGCCGCGCTCAAGGAAATAGAGGCGGCAGGCTGACGGTTCGGGCGCGGCTTTGCAGCCGAGGGAGAATGCGTTTGTGATCCGTCGCGAAGCAACGAACGCAGCGCGTCTTCCGTTGCCGGCGTTCCCTTGGACGTGACTTTGGATATGTCTTCCGTGGTGAGAGCCCGGACCCAAAAACTCTCGTGGATCCTTTCCGCCCTGATCGTGGGCGGAGTCGCCGGCGGCGATCAAGCGACCAAGGCCCTGGTGGAGCGCCGCATTCCCGAACACGTCGTAATTCCGGTCGTGCCAGGATTCTTCAATCTGATCCATACCACGAACGTGGGGGCGGCATTCGGAATCTTTTCGGAGTCACCGGCGCCCTGGAAGACGATGCTGCTCATCGTCGTTTCCGCCGGCCTGCTCGTCGCGGTCGTGGCCATGCTGTGGAGAGCCCGCAGCGTTCGATGGCTGACCAGCGTGGGGCTCGCCTTGATCCTGGGAGGCGCGCTGTCCAACCTGTTTGACCGCATCCGATTTGGCCAGGTCGTGGATTTTCTTGATTTCTACTACCGCAGTTATCACTGGGCCGCCTTCAATGTCGCGGACAGCGCCATCGTGATCGGCGCCGGCTTCCTGATCGTCCAAGTCATCTTTTGCGATTGACCTTCCGGATTCGAACCTCGAAAATTGCACTTGGCGCGCCGGGCAGCTATGCAGGTTCGAGGCAGGGACCGCTTATGACCGTCACCCGAGAGTTTGTTGCTCCCGCTGAATCGGCAGGTGAACGCCTGGATGTTTTCCTGGCGCGGCAAATGCCGGATTGGAGCCGCAGCCAGATCCAGCGCTTGATTCGCCAGGGGCTGGTCACGGTTGACCGGGCGCCGGCGCGCAAGGCCGGGGAGGTGGTGGAGCAGGGAGCGCATATCGAGGTCCAGGCGGAACGCCAGGAAATGCGCGCCACACCTGAAGACCTTCCCCTGGATGTGGTTTATGAAGACGCCAACCTGCTGGTGGTCAACAAGGCTGCGGGCATGGTCGTGCACGTTGGGGCGGGCGTGAAATCTGGAACCCTGGTGAACGCACTGTTGCACCACATTCGGACATTGTCGGGCGCGGGCGGTGAATTTCGGCCGGGCATTGTCCATCGGCTGGACAAGATGACTTCGGGCTTGGTGATCGTGGCCAAGACGGATGCGGCGCACCGCCGTCTAAGCCAGCAGTTCAAGTCCCGGGAAGTGCACAAGACCTACGTGGCGCTCGTGCACGGGCGAGTCGAGAGTCAGAGTGGTCAGATGACGCAGCCCGTGGGGCGTGACCCGGTGCGCCGCACCCGCATGAAAGCCGGTGGTATCGCCGCCCGCGACGCGTTGACTCGCTACCGGGTGGTCCGGCGCTTTCCCCATTTCACCCTGGTCGAAGCGGAACCGCAGACCGGGCGCACCCACCAGATCCGCGTGCATTGGGCTTCTGCCGGCCATCCCGTGGTCGGTGACCTGACCTACGGAGCCCCCGCGAAGCTGCGGGTGGGGGGAAGGGAAGAGGCAACGCTTCCGCGCACGTTTCTGCACGCCGCCAAGCTGGCGTTCGCGCACCCGCTCTCTGGCGAAGCGCTGACGTTTGCGGCGCCCTTACCCGCGGAGCTGGCGGAATTCCTGCAACGGATGGAAGGCTACGACCACTGATTTCGGGCGCCGCTTCGTTACACGTCTGTCATCCTGAGCGAAGCGAAGGACCCCTGCATTCTTGAAATCAGGCAACTGCAGAGGTCCTTCGTCGCCTGCGGCTCCTCAGGATGACAGCGCCTACGAGTTTTTCCGAAGACTGACTAAAGCCACGGATGCATCACAATGACGATTCTCGATCGCTTCAGACTGGACGGCAAGGTCGCGCTGGTGACCGGATGCAAGCGAGGCATCGGCAGGGCAGCAGCGGTCGCCCTGGCCCAAGCCGGTGCGGATATTGTGGGCGTAAGCAAATCGCTGGAAGCGAGCGGCAGTGACGTCGAGAAGGCCGTTGTGGCGGAGGGCCGCCAGTTCCGGGCTTACCGCTGTGATTTTCGAAACCGGCAAGCCGTCGCGGAGTTCATCGGGCGCGTGACGGCCGATTTTCCAGCGATCGATGTGCTGGTCAATAATGCCGGGGTCATTCTGCGCAGGCCGGCCGCCGAACACCCGGACGAGTACTGGGATGAGGTCATGGAGGTGAACCTCAATTCCCAATTCGTTCTCAGCCGCGAGGTGGGCAAACGGATGATCGCGCGCGGCTCGGGGAAGATTATCTTCATTACCTCTCTGCTGGCGTTTCAGGGCGGAATCATGGTTCCCGGCTACGCGGCCAGCAAAGGTGGCATTGCGCAGCTCACCAAGGCGCTGGCCAACGAATGGGCTGGCAGGGGTGTGCAGGTCAATGCGATTGCCCCCGGATATATCGCTACAGATAATACCGTGGCGTTGCGGGCTGACGCGGAAAGGAATGCTGCCCTCCTCGCGCGTATTCCCGCGGGTCGTTGGGGAGCACCCGAAGATTTGCAAGGCGCAGTGGTTTTCCTGGCATCGGGCGCATCCGATTATGTGAGTGGGACGATTCTGGTGGTGGACGGAGGCTGGCTGGCAAGGTGACTGCGTAGCCCGCCGCCGGCATGGGCCAATTTGCACGACACATCTGGCGCAGCGTGCGCGGCGGCTGTATAATCGCACCTCGCTTCGATGCAAGACAAAGGGAAGATACTCGCAGAGCGATGACGGCCTACGAGGTTCGCGAAATTCGGTGACGGAGGCAGGGATTTATGAATCCTATGAATCGCAGAGATTTCATGCGGCGCTCGGGAGTGGCCGCCACAGCCGGATCGGTGGCGCTACGCAGCGGCGGCAAAGTCTTGTGGGCATCGTCGCCGGGACCCGCTTCGGTTCCGCCCAGCGACCAAGTGCGCCTGGGCGTGATTGGCATGGGCGCGCGGGCATTTCAAGACACCTACAGTTTCAGCGTGACACCGGGCGTGGAGCTTGTGGCGGTATGCGATGTGTATAAAGATCGTCTGCTTCGCGCCCGGGAAGTGTTCGGAGAGAAGTTCGAGACCACCGGCGACTATCGAAAGATTCTGGACCGCAAAGATATTGACGCCGTGCTGATCGCCGTGCCCGATCACTGGCACAAGAAAATGATCATCGACGCGATGGATGCCGGCAAAGACATCTATTGCGAGA
This sequence comes from uncultured Acidobacteriota bacterium, assembly GCA_963722555.1. Classification (GTDB taxonomy): domain Bacteria; phylum Acidobacteriota; class Terriglobia; order UBA7540; family UBA7540; genus Bog-366. The sequence continues at coordinate 1,186,241 of CAVRNQ010000006.1, read as the reverse complement.
AACCCATGACTTACGAAATTGCCGATGGCGCGGCAATCATCGAGGCCGAAAAGCGCACCGGCCGGATCCTACAGATCGGCAGCCAGTGGGTGAACTCGCCGCTCACGGAGCTTGCGAAAAAGTGGATTGAGGAGGGCCGTTGCGGGCAAATCACGCTGGTGAAGGCGTGGGAAAACCGCAACACACCCTCTGGCGCGTGGTTCTATCCCCTCGCTGCGGATGGGAACGAAGAGACGATCGATTGGAAGGCTTGGCTGGGCCCGGCGCCCCAGCGGCCATTCGACGCGCGGCGCTTTTTCCGCTGGCGATGCTACTGGGATTATTCCGGCGGATTGCAGACCGACCTGGTGGTGCATCACCTGAACACTCTGCACTATCTGATGCATGAGCCCTACCCGCGCAGCGCTATTACTTATGGCGGCGGCTATCGCTGGAAGAAAATCTATCCCGAGATGGAAGTGCCGGACGTGGTGCAGACGCTCTTCGAATATCCGAATTTCACCTACAACGTTTCGCTGACGCTCAATTCCTCCAGCCAAGGTTTTGGCGCCTATTTTATGGGAACCAAGGGTACGATTGAGATCAGCGAATTGGCTCTCTCATTTTATCCGGATGACCCCTTCGACGATGCGGGCTGGGTCGTGACCACATGGCCGCAGAAGGCGCAGGACGAATGGGTGAAACAAAATAACTTTGTCAGCATCAGCCAAGAGTGGGCCCGAGGAACCTGCGCGGCACGGGAAGCGAACGAGCACTACGATGTGATCGGTGATCCGACTGATCTGCACGCGAGAGCCTTCGTCAACTGTGCGCGCGCGCGGAAGAAAAGCAAGGAGTCCGCTGTGGAAGGCCACAACGCAGCGGCGGGCGCCCACCTTGCCAACATGTCATACCGCAACGGCAGCCGGAAAGTCCTTTGGGATGGGAGGCAGGCTACGCTCGCGTAAGCAGGGCGCTGGCGCCAGGGATTTGCTCTCCCGGGCCTTCGGCGAGGGCATTCAGAGGAGACCGAAATTGACAATAAAAAAGACGGTATCCTGGATTTTGGGCGCGCTCATGTCTGCGAGCCTGGGGGGTGGGGTTGTGTTTGCGCAAACTTCGGGCAAGATCCGCATTCTTTATGTAGGAGATTCATCCGTTACCCTGGGCGCCGTAGGTGCAGGGAGCAATTTCTCTTACGACCAGCGCGGCGTGCAGATTGAGGTGGCCGCGGAGAAGATCCTGAACGCCTGGCGCAAGAACCCCCGATTTGAAGTGAGTTACCTGACCGGGTGGGATGCACTGGCGCAATTCCCGGAAACGCCCGAGGCTCTGCACCGCTACGATGTGGTGCTGCTGAGCGACGTCGACAGCGATTCGCTGGTGCTCTACCCGACGGAGCGATCGACGCACGCGCCCATGGGGCCGAACCGGCTGAAATCAATCCGGGAATACGTGCGGCAGGGAGGGGCGCTGGTGATGATCGGGGGTTACTCAACGTTTACGGGTCGTCATAATAGCGGAAACTACCATGGCACCCCCGTGGAAGAGGCGCTTCCGGTCAATTGCCTGGCGGTGAACGACGATCGCATGGAAACGCCGGAGGGCGTGACGGTGGAAGTGAAGCAGGCGCAGCACCCGATTCTGCGCGGGATCGAGTGGACGCCCAGCCCCGTTTTCAACGGGTATAACCGCCTGGAGGTGAAAAAGGGCGCGGAGGTGCTGGCCAGCTTCAAGGAGACGGGTGACCCCCTGGTGGTGGTCGGGACTTTCGGCAAGGGCCGGTCAATGGCTTTTGCCTCCGATATCGCTCCCCACTGGGGCGCGGGCTTCCAGGAGTGGAAGTACTACCAGCAGTTTTGGGAACAGGCTCTGGAATGGCTGGTGTCGCGATAGCGAGTTCGAGGAAACCCTGAAGGCAGGAATGAGGAGGATGAGATGAAAAAGGTAATGATCATGCTGTTGAGTGCGTTAGTGGTGGCTACCTTTGCGGTCTCGGCCTTGGCGCAGGGCAATCCGCGGGGTACTGCAAAGCTGACCCTCAAGGGAAAAACGGTTTCGGTCGAGTATGGACGGCCCTCCCTGAAAGGACGCAGCGTGGACCAACTCTTAAGCCAGTTGAAGGCCGGAGAGGTGTGGCGCCTGGGAGCGGATAAGTCAACGACCCTTTCCACGGGTGTCGATCTCGCCTTCGGCGACACCACGGTGCCGGCCGGGGACTATAGCCTGTGGATGCAGAAGCAGGCGGACAATTCCTGGAAGCTGGTCTTCAACAAGCAGCACGGCCAGTGGGGGACCAAGCACGATGCGGCGCAAGACGCGGCGTCGGCGCCGTTGAAGCAGTCGCAGGCCGCCAAACCCGCGGAGATGGTGACCATCACGCTGGCCAAAGCCGGGGCGGGCGGCGCCATCACCATCGAATGGGGCACGATGACAGTGACCGCCGGCTTTTCGGCGAAATAGGGGCAAGCCAGGGTCGGAAGAACCAGTCGCAGTTCGAAGTTTGAATTCGGGCGAACGAGCCTGAACACCGTGCGGGCGGGCTTGGGGGTAAACATGCGCTATCGAAGGTTGGGGCGTACAGGATTGAAGGTTTCGGATATTTTTCTGGGCACCATGACTTTCGGAAGCCTTTCCGGCGGGCATCGAGTGCCCGGGATGCGGCATCTTGTAGTGTGGCGTTGCTTTCCTGGACTCGACCGCGAGTGAAATTCTGAAACTTTTCTCTGCCCCAAGGTGTCTGTATAAGTGGAAGAAACTCTTCGGAGGTGTAAGGCAATCCCATGGTTATCATTGCAGTGTTTGGTGGTCTGGTTATTGGTGGTGCACTCTTTGCCGTACTCAAGAATAGCGGCAGCAAGTCAGCGGACAGCAGATACACGAAGTTGGACATTGGGTAACCGCGGGATCCCGCTAGAACGGTCCTGTCCCAAGTAGGCCAAACCTTCCCCAATACCTCGCAAGGCAAAACATGGAGGAGAGGAGGCGGGAGTGTCTGTCGTCGCCAGACGCGTCCCCTACTCTGTTTTTGTCACCTTCCGGAACCTTGAACAGAATAGTTTCGTGTGCGAAGATGGATGATGTTCAGGCAAGGTCCTCGCCTGCAACCTGCGACCATGTGTTCGCACTGGTAGGTCCCGGAGGCAAATGCGGTGTTCAATCCGCGACTCGACGTCATCCTTTGCCCAACTGATTTCAGCGCACACTCGGCGGCGGGATTGCGCGTGGCGGGAGGCATCGCGCGTGCTTTTCAGGCGCGAGTGGTGCTGCTGCATGCGCAGCGCCTGGAAGTGCCGGTGTACTTCACAAAGGCACAGGCACGGGCCCTGAAAGCGCAGTTGCGACGAAGCGCACGGACGGCCTGGGGTTACGTGAATGATTTTGCGGACCAATACCTGGTCCCGGGAGTACCCCACACGATTTTGCTGCTCGAAGAAGATCCGGTCGAAGCAGTGTTACGTGTGGCGAAGGAACTGCGTGCAGGCCTGGTGGTCATGGGAACGCACGGGAGGACGGGACTGGCGCGCCTCCGGTTGGGGTCGGTGATGGAGAGCGTCCTGCGGCAACTGAGCGTGCCGGCGCTCACGGTGGGCCCGCGCCTCCGGCCTTCGCCGCGCCTGGCGAGAATTCGGCGCATTCTTTGCCCGGTGAATTACAGCGATCTGGCGCGCAAGGCATTGGAGTACGCTGCCGGACTGGCGGAGAAGACCGGCGGGGAGTTGCTGGTAACGTATGTCGTGGAGCACCACAGTGATCAAGCCGGGAGTGACCCGGTCGGGAGGCTCCAGGCCTGGGTGCCGGCTGAGGTGCGCCGCCGCTGCGTTGTGCAAGAGTCCGTCTTGGAAGGCATCGCGTCGGAGCAAATTGCGGGGGAGGCACACCATTGGCGGGCCGACTTGATTGTATTAGGGGCACACCCTCGAAGTTTTGCTGACACCGTCCTGTTCGGGTCGACGTCGGAACTCGTCATCCGGAACGCGCGCTGCCCGGTGATATCGGTAATTCGGAAATTGCCCACTTCCAAAGGCAACACCCAAACCACAGGCCAAGGGAACAAGGCCACGAGCAACCGCCCGGGTTCAGAACGGGATATCCTCGTCGCTGATTTCGGGTTCGGCGGCGGGGGGGGCAGGTTCCGCCGGAGGGGGCGCGGCAGGGGAGGGGCGCGCGGGGGTGGCGCGTTCCATGCCGGAGGCCGCCATGCGTTCGGAGTCGGCTCGCGACCCCAGCATCTGCATGGTGCGAGCCACAATCTCGTAGGAGGTGCGCTTATTGCCCGCCTGATCTTCGTACTGGCGGCTGCGGATCGAGCCTTCGATGTAAACCTGTTTGCCCTTGGTCAAGTACTCGCCGCAGATTTCCGCCAGCTTGTTCCAGGCGACGATGTTATGCCACTCGGTGTGCTTCTGCTGTTCGCCCGTGCGGTCCTTGAAGCTCTCGTCGGTGGCGAGCGTGAACTTGGCGACCGGTGCACCGCTGGGCAGGTACTTGACCTCGGGATCTTTGCCGAGGCGTCCAATCAGGATGACCTTGTTGACGGAGCCAGACATGAGAACCTCGCTTTCTCGCGGTGGGTGTGAAGGGGCCGTCTCGCGACTTTGGCGGGGCGCCCGATTACTCGCTGCGGTGGCGGGCGGGAGGCACGCTGATGCCCAACTTCTTCAGCCTCTGGCGCGCCAGTTCAGACTCGTGCGCGTCCGGGAAACGCTGGATCAAGGAGCGCAGTTCGCGCACGCCCGCCGATTTCTGGTCGAGTTCCAGGAGAGCATAACCCTTCTTGAGTTGCGCCGCCGCCAGCTTGTTCCCGGTGGGATAGCGTTCGATACACTTGTTGTAGTCATCAATCGCCTGGTCGTATTTTTGCTGGCTGTAGTAGCACTCACCGACGTAGAACTGGGCGTTGGAGGCGCGATCGCTGTCACCGTAATACTTCAGGTAATCCTGAAAGGATTGGATTGCCAGAGTCCATTGCCCGCCGTTGTAGTAGCTCAAGCCGGCACTGTAAAGCGAATCAGCGTCCGGCACCGGGTTGGCCGGCTTGGCCTCGCCCGTGGGGGAGGTTGGATTCACTCCGGGGGGCGTGCCGCCGGAGGGAGGGAGCGTCTGCAGAATGTTCTGCGTCTGGGTCATCTGATCGCTTAGCTTGGCCAGCCGTGCCTTGGCCTCCTCCAGGCTCTCGCTGAGCGCCTGGACCTGGCTGGTCAGGGAATCGAAGCGGGCGTTCGTGGATGCCAGGTTTTGCTGCAGCGTCCCGCGCATTTCGGTGACCGTGACCTTCATGGTGTTGACGTTGTCGTTGGCCTGCTCAATCAGGGTCTTCAGCACGGCGGTTTGCGTGTCGACCGTCTTCTGCAGGTTCTGCAAGGCCTGCTGCATCTGATCGAGTTGCTGCATGATCAAGGCGGTATCCTTGCTCACGCCGTACGCGGGGCGGCCCATGGCGCCGCACAGGGCGACAGCCAGCAAAAACAGAATAGTATGTTTTCTCAAAGTAGCTACGTCCTCGCTCGATATAGATATGCGACTGAGGCCAGTCTACCCTCTTGCTGAGGTCCGGGTCAACCGGATCGAGAGGGGCACAGGGAAAGCATCTCACCGGGGTTTTCCCGCCTGCACAGAACAGGCACACCTCCGCGCTCCCGGGCACAACACGTCGGGTTCAACAGCATTACCCTACGAAGGGGACGGTGAGGCAGCCGGGAGCCCAAGGGGACCCCCGGCTGGTTCCGCCTACTTGGATTCGGCGCCGTAATGGAAGTGAGCCCGGCGGTTCTGCTGCCAGCACTCTTCCGTCTGTTCCTGGCAAACCGGCCGGCTCTTGCCATACGAAATCGTCGAGATCCGGTCTGCAGACACGCCCGCGGTCGCCAGATAGTTCTTGGCGGCGGTGGCGCGCCGATCGCCGAGGCCCAGGTTGTACTCTTCGCTGCCGCGCTCGTCACAGTGGCCTTCGATGGTGAACTTGATGCTCTGGTGGTCCTTAAAGAAGCTCCCATCGGTGGTCAGCGTCTGCACAGCGTCAGGGCGAATGTCAGACTTGTCATAGTCAAAGTAGGCGTCTTTGACGTTCTGACCAAACAAGTCCTCTTCGCTGATCTCCTTCACCGGCGGTGGCGGCGGCGGAGGAGGTGGCGGGGGGATCGTCACGGTGACGCGGGCGGTGGCACTCTGCGTGCCGCCCGGGCCGGTGGCGGTCAGGGTGTAGGTGGTGGAGTCCTGCGGGGTGACGGACGAGGAGCCCTGTGCTTGAACCTTACCTACTGCCGGTTCCAAGTCCAAATCGGTGGCGTTCTGAGAGGTCCAGCTCAACGTGACGGACTGGCCTTTCTCAACGGTGCTCGGTTCTGCGGTCAACGTCACGGTGGGGGCTGGCGGTGGCGGTGGAGGAGGCGGTGGCGGTGGAGCAACCTCCTTCTTCTTATGGCAGGCGCCTGCCAGTAAAACGACTCCCAGAAGTCCGACGAGAACCGCAAGACTGCGTTTCTTCGTTCGCATACTTGATCCTCCTTGATCGGCTGAAAGAATCTCGTGATCCCGTAGATACATGAAACTACCCGGAACTACCCCTCCCGTCGCGACAGGTCGAGTACGAGAGAGCTTCCCTGCACAGGAGGGACGAGGGCGTTTGTAAGCAAAGATACTAACATTAGAACGAAATAAAACACAACGGCTTGCTGCGAAGATTTCTTGCTCCGCGACGACCGGCAGCGTCGGGCCCCATGAGGCAGGCCGCCCGGAAAGATTCCGGGCTTCCCGCGGGGAAGTCAGTTCGACCAGTTTGGGTTCCAGTTCTCTCCATTCTGCGTCAGTTGCTTGGGGTCCTGGCCGTTGGCGAGCATCGTCCACACCTGCCGGGATCCAGCGCGCGTGGACTCGAACGCCAGGTGGCGGCCGTCCGGCGACCAGGTGGGGTGCTCGTTGCGGCCGGCGTCGTGCGTCAACTGAATAATGCGGCCGCTGGCAATCTCCATGACGTAAACATCATAGGTTCCCGTGTCGGTGACGCGCCAATGAAAGGCCATAAAAAGGCCGTTCGGGGACCAGGAAGGGCTGCTGGCGTCACCGCCCAGAGTCGTCAGCCGGCGCAGGTTGGTGCCGTCGACTGACATGACATAGATCTGCGGCGAACCGCTGCGATCGGAGACAAACGCGACTTCGTTGCCGGTCTTGGGATTCCAGGCCGGAGAAATATCCACGCCGGGAGAGAAAGTGAGACGCTGCAGATTGAACCCATTGGGCTCCGAAAGATAAATCTCCGGGTCGCCGCTCATGCTGGAGCAAAAGGCGATTTTCTTCCCGTCCGGCGACCAGGCCGGAGTGGTGTTGAGCCCCTTATAGGCCGGGAAGGGAATGCGCCGGTTAATTTCGAACGAGAAGAGGTAGATTTCCGGGTTACCCGAAGCGTAGGTGGTGAAAGCCAGCCGGGTGTTGTCGGGTGACCAACGCGGAGTGGTGGACATCGAGCCATAGCTGGTGATGGGATGCTGATTGAATCCGTCGTAGTCCATCACCCAGATCTCCGCGTGGCGCGTGCGATTGCTGGCGAACGCGATGCGCGTCAGGTTGATCCCCGGAACCCCGCCGCCCAGCGCCTGGATGATCTCATTGGCAAAGCGGTGCGCCGCCTCGCGCGTGGAGACTTCATTCAGGGTAGCGACGTAGCGCTTGGCCAGCACGCCGGGATTGGCCTCGTTGCCCAGGTCAAAGACCCGGCCGGTGATTACCAGGTTGGAGTTGATGTTCTCCGTCTTTCCGAAGACCAGCATCTGGGCGGAAGCGGGAGGGCTGGTCCAGGCCTTGAAGTCCACGTCCAGCGGCTCCTCCGGGACCTTCACGAGATTGTAGCTCTTGCTGACCAGGTCGAGAATTCCGGCGTTGTCGAGGTCGTTCCAAAGAACCTGATTAAACTCCTGGGTCAGGCTGACCAGCGCCTGGTCGACGGACTTGGGGGGAAACTCCGCCACCGCCAGCCGGATTCGAGGCGCGCCCAGATTGATACCCGTGCTGAACCAATCCTGGCTTTGCCCAGAGCGCGCCGCGAAAAACAGGGATGCGAGGATGGCAACGATCAGAAGGAAGGGAAGCGTAATTTTCTGCCAGCTCATCATCGTGAAGGACTCCCAATATACTAGGATGCGCGCAAGATTGCAAGCCGATGTCTCGCATTGTGATATGTTTTCGCCGGGGGCGGAGGGCCCGGGGCGCGCCTAGCGACGGTGAAAATCAAAGAAAAACTCGACTTTGACGCTTCCGCCCGGATAGTCGGGCGGTAAAGGCGGCAGCGGGCTGGAGGCCAGGATAGCGCGCATCGCGGAACGATCCACCTCCGGAGCGCCGCTGCCCTGCGTCATCTGCAGGCCGGCAATGGATCCGTCTCGCGAAATCTCAAAAGTGACATAAACGCGTGGAGCTGAAGTGATGCCGGGGCTGACGGTGGAAAGCAGCCAGTTGCTGCTGATGCGATTGCGCACAGCCGCCACGTACCAAGCGTAACGCTCGCCGAAGTTACCGCCTTCGCCCATGGTGAGGCCGCCGGAACCCGCGGCGTTGACCACCTGGGTGTAGGTCATGGTTGGCGCGCCGCCCTGACCGAAGGGGATGGCGTTCTCCGGCGGCTCGAGTTCGGTCTTCTGGAGACGCTTGTTGATCCTCTCCGCCTTCTCGGCTTTCACCGCGCTTTTGAACTTGGGGATTTCCTCCGCCTCGGGAGGAGCTTCGACCCGGGGCTTGGGCTCGGTCTTGTAAAGCCCCGGGTTCTGGGTTGCCACCGTACTGGGAGTGGAAAGCATGGGCGTCGGCAGTGGAATCCCGGGCAGGGAACTGACTGCGCCCATGCGGGTCGCGTCACCCGTGCCCCAGCGCTGGCCCCAGCCTCCTCCAGAGCGGGGGGCGAAGGCTGCGTACCCCAAGGCGCCTGCGAAGAGCAGCGCGTGCAGGGTCAGGGACACTAACAGTGTCCCTCGCAGGGTTTCGCGGCGTTCGTCAATCAACGCGATGGTGGACGTGCTCATGCGGTGCCCGCCGGCCTACGTTCCCGGCTTCGTCTCCAGCGGCTCCGTCACGATATTGAGATTGGTGAGATTGGCTTGCTTCAGCGCATCCACCACTTGGGCAAAGGCTCCGAAGGGCACACTCTGGTCGCAACGGATGAATACGGGCTGGGTACCGGCGCCCTTGAATTGGTCGAGGACATGGACCCCGAGCCGATGAATATTAACGGCGTCATTACCAACGTAAATATTCTGCTTCTTGTCTATGGTGATGACGACTTTTTCCTCGGAAACCACCTTGACGGTCTTGGTCTTGGGAAGGTCCACCTCGATCCCTGACTCGAGGATAGGAGCCGTAAGCATGAAAATGATCAGCAGGACCAAGACCACATCCACGAAGGGCGTGATATTGATCTCCGAAAGGGAAGTCTGTGTCCTGCCCTTGGGGGCGGTGAAGGCCATCGTTCACCTCGTGATGGAGCGCCTTGTCGAGCGCCCGACAAAACGGGCGGCGATCGGATGGGGGTCCGAGATCTCGGCCCTCAATCCGTAAAATGCCGCTCCGTCATATTCAGGAACTCCAGGGAGAAGTCGTCCATCTGGTTCCCGAACTCTCGAATGCGTTGCAGAAAGATGTTGTAAGCGATGACCGCGGGAATGGCTGCGAATAAGCCGGCCGCGGTGGTGATGAGAGCTTCGGAAATGCCGGGGGCCACACTGCGCAACGAGGCTGTGCCGGCGGTTCCCATGCCGTGAAAAGCGTCGATGATGCCCCAGACGGTTCCGAACAGCCCCACGAAGGGCGTCACGTTGCCCGTGGTGGCGAGCCACGTCACCCACTGTTCCAGGCGGGACAATTCACGCGAGGCCCCGATCTGCAAGGCCCGGCGCACCGCTTCCAGGCTCCGAATCCGCGGCTTGCCCGGGCTCTCGGCCATGACGGCCTGGCTTTCAATTTCACGGTATCCAGAATGGAAGACCTCCGGGAGGGGGCTCTCCTTCAGAGTGTGGCAGAAAGCGCGAATTTCCGACAGCTTCTTGCTTTGCCGGAACACTTTCAGGAACTCCTGCGATTCGCGCCCGGCCGCCCGAAATCCTCGATACTTCTGGAAAATGATCGCCCAGGAGAGGATGGAAAAGGCCAGCAGGATCAGCAAAACGATCCTGGCCACCAGCCCCGTATTGGTCAGAAGTTGCCAGACCTCACCTTGGTAGAAATTCTGGTAGAACAGCAGCAGAGGAGCAGTCAATTAACCTCCTTGGAAACGCCAGGAGTGTGAACGAAACCCATTCATTGAACCTAGCACAGCCTCTGGGGGCAGTCAACGAAGGAACCTTCAGTGCGAAGCGAAGGGGAGCGCCGCCGCTCTTACCGGAATGGCGCCCTCCCCCTCCCAAGGTTCGCCGAGGCAGCGCACGGGGAAGCCCGGTGCGGAGCCCCGATGTGATAGACTTTTACGCTTGACGCCCATGCTGCGCGAGATTCACATCCAGAATTACGCCGTCATCGACAACCTGGCCGTGGAATTTGCTCCCGGCCTGAACCTGTTATCGGGAGAGACGGGCTCGGGCAAATCCATCCTGGTGGATGCATTGGGACTGGCGCTGGGCGGGCGCGCTTCTCCCGAGGTCATCCGCACCGGGCAGGACCGCGCGCTCGTCACAGCAGTTTTCTCTGTCGAGGGGAAAGTCCCGTGGTCCAATTGGTTGGAGGAGTTTGGCGTGGCGCCGAGCGAGGAGGCAGATCTGATCCTGCGCCGCGAAATCCAAGCCGGCGGCAAGAGCCGGATGCTGGTGAACGACCAGCCCGTTACGTTGGCGGCGGTGCGCTCGCTGGCGCGCGGTCTGGTGGAAATGCACGGCCAGAATGAGCACGTGGCGCTCTTTGCGCGGGAAGCCCAGCTCGGCCTGCTCGACCAATTCGCGGAGCTGGAGGCGGACCTTGAACAGGTCCGCAGCCTGCACGCGCGGCGGCGCGAGCTGGAGCAGGAACTCGACAGCCTGAGCCACGACGAGCAGGAGCGATTGCGGACCATCGACCTCCTGGCTTTTCAGGTGCGGGAACTTGAGCAAGCGCGCCTCGAACCGGGTGAAGACGTGCGCCTGGGAGAAGAACGGCGGATTCTCTCCAATCTGGAAAAAGTCCGGGCCGCCGCGGCGAGCGCGTTCGCTGAGCTTTACGAAGATGAGGGTGCGGCGCTTTCGCGCCTAGCGGCCGCCGCGCGGCAGATCGAGGAACTGCGCCATTACGATAGCGCTGTGGAACCGCAACTCGAACCGCTGGCCGGGGCACGCGCCACCCTGGAGGACCTCGCCTCGTTCCTGCGGGACTATCTGGGAAAGCTCGAAGCCAATCCCCAACGCCTGGAAGAAATCGAGGACCGCCTGGCGTTGCTCGACCGGCTGAAGCGGAAGTACGGGAACAGCATCGAAGCTGTCCTGGCTTATGCCGTCGAGACGCGTCAGCGGCTGGGCGGCCTCGAACACGCCGATGAGCGGCGGGAAATGGTGCGGCAGGAACTCGAAAAGGCCTCCGGCGACTATCGCCAGGCGGCCGAGGCGCTTTCCGCAAAGCGGCGGGCGGCGGCGCACAAACTGGTCAAACTGGTGCGCGAGGAATTGGTGCAACTGGGGATGGAAAAAACCCGCATGGAAGTGCTTTTTTCGAGCGCAGCGGATGGCCAGGGCGGCCCGGCGGGAATCGATGAAATTGAGTTTCGTATCTCCCCCAATCCTGGCGAAGAGCTGCGCGCGATGGAAAAGATCGCCTCGGGCGGCGAGATCTCGCGCTTGATGCTGGCGATGAAAACCGTGGTGGGGCAAGCCCGCGTCAGCCGCGGCGCGCGCGGGTCGCGGCGGAGCGCGCCAACCTTCATCTTCGACGAGGTTGACGCAGGAATCGGGGGCCGGGTGGCGGAGTCCATCGGTCTACGGCTGAAGCGGCTGGCGCGTGATGCCCAGGTCCTATGCGTCACCCACCTCGCGCAAATCGCTTGCTTTGCCGATCACCACTTGTACGTCGAGAAAACCACGCGCGCCGGCCGCACGGTGACCACCATCAAACCCCTGGAAGGCGAAAAGGAACGCGCCGAGGAACTGGCGCGGATGCTCTCCGGCAGTCAGATTACCGACGCCGCCCTCGAACACGCCACCGCCATGCTGCGGCAGGCAGCGGGCTGAAGCTCGCCTGCCTTGGAGGTGATGAGACCGGGACGCCTCCTTCCGTCGCGCCCATCCCCACACCCTTTCCGTGTCCATTGCGGAGTTGCAGCCCCGTTGATTTTCTTTTGCCAAATCTCACAGGAAATGTTAATCTTGCTGCGTACATAAGTAGAGATGAGAAGCGAGGAGATTGGCGGATGCCGTTGGCCCGTGAGTCCAAAGTCACTACGATCGAACGGTTTCGAGTCCATCCCAAGGATACGGGCTCACCGGAAGTTCAAATTGCGCTGCTCAGCGAACGGATCAGCTACCTGAATGAGCACTTTCGTGCTCACCGGAAGGACCACGCTTCGCGGCGTGGTTTGCTGAACATGGTTGGCAAGCGCAAGCGCCACTTGGAGTATCTGAAGCGGCGCGACCCTGAAGCTTACAAACGGGTCATCGAAAAGTTGGGCATCCGCAAGTAGCCCGGTGTCGGAAGCGGCAAGTTCGAATTTTGTTGACAGACAGACTGTCAGGTCGAGGCGACCCCCCGGTTTGCCGGTGCGGGTCGCTTTTGTTTTTGGGGCCGCCTGCGGCTAGGGCTGGGGATTCCCGTCCAGTCACCATCCGCCTCGATTCGCAACTCCCTGAAGATCCTGCATGCCTGAGCAGGCAGTGAGGGGTCGACAAGACCGGCGGTAAGCCAGTATGTGCTGGCCCGCTCGGCGCCCCCTGCCGGGGGCTCAACCAAGTATTCTGGAGGAATTAAATGGATCAAGTTAGTATTACCCTGGGTTCTAATACCCTTTCAATTGAATGTGGCAAGGTGGCGAAGCAAGCCAATGGAGCCGCCTACGTGCGCTTCGGTGACACGGTGGTGCTGGCCACGGCTTGTTCAACCAATCCACGCGAAGGGATCGATTTCTTTCCCCTTACGGTGGACTATCGTGAATACACTTACGCTGCGGGGAAGATTCCCGGCGGCTTCTTCAAACGGGAAGGACGGCCCACCGAGAAAGAGATTCTAACCAGTCGCCTGATTGACCGGCCCATCCGGCCTCTTTTTCCGGAAGGGTTCAAGGATGAAACGCAGGTTATCGCCCTGGTGCTTTCCGCTGATTCCGATAATAACCCGGACATCATCGGATTGGTAGCGGGCGCCGCCGCGCTTTATCTTTCCGACATTCCTTTCTATGCCCCGGTGGGCGCGGTGCGCGTGGGTTTGGTGGAAGGGCGCTTGACCACCAACCCCACCTACGCGGAGATCAAGAACAGCCTGCTGAACCTGGTGGTGGCAGGGACCGAAGACGCCATTGTGATGGTGGAGGCGGGCGCCAAGGAAGTTTCGGAAGCGTCCATCATCGAGGCGATTCAATATGCGCATGGGGAGATCCGCAAGATTGTCGCGGCGCAGAAGGAACTCTTCCAGAAGCTGGGTGTGAAGAAGCGGGAATTCACCGCTCCCGCGCGCGACGAAGCCCTTTACCAGGAAGTGTGCGCCAAGGCCCAGGAAGCGCTGCACGAGGCGATGGACACATCCCGTTACATCAAGCAGGAAAGCCATCGCAAGATCGCGGAGTTGCGCAAAGCCCTGGTGGAAAGCTACCCCGAGGACGATGTGGCCAAGCGCCGGCTGGTGGCGCACTATTTTGACAGCCTGGAAGAACGCCTGTTCCGTGACGACGTAGTCCTGAAGCGTCAGCGGCCCGACCGGCGACCCTTCGATCAGGTCCGGCAGATCAGTTCCGAGGTCGGCATCCTGCCGCGCACGCACGGTTCGGGGTTGTTCACGCGCGGCGAGACGCAGGCCTTGGTGACCGCCACGCTGGGGACGGCGGAAGACCAGCAGCGCCTCGACGTGCTGGAGGGCGAGGCCTTCAAACGCTTCATGCTCCATTACAACTTCCCGCCCTTCAGTGTGGGTGAGGTTGCGTTCTTGCGAGGCCCGGGCCGCCGCGAAATCGGCCACGGAGCACTGGCAGAACGCGCCCTGATCAGCATGATTCCGGAAGAACCCGACTTTCCTTACACCATCCGCGTGGTCTCCGACATCTTGGAATCGAACGGTTCGTCTTCGATGGCCACGGTCTGCGGCGGAACGCTGGCACTGATGGATGCCGGGGTTCCCATCAAGGCGCCCGTGGCGGGAATCGCCATGGGCTTGGTGAAGGAAGGCGACCAGTACGCGATCCTCACGGATATCGCGGGCGCCGAAGATCACTATGGGGACATGGATTTCAAAGTAGCGGGCACCAAGGACGGCATCACGGCGCTGCAGATGGATATCAAGACCACCGGCATCACGCCCCAAATTATGTCGGAAGCCTTGAGCCAGGCCCAGGTCGCACGCCTGCACGTGCTCGGCAAGATGCTGGAGACGCTGCCCGCACCGCGCACAGACATCTCGGCTTTCGCACCGCGTATCTACGCACTGAAGATCAATCCGGCGAAGATCGGTGAACTCATCGGTCCCGGGGGCAAGGTCATTCGCGGGATCATTGAGCAGACGGGCGTGAAAATCGATGTGGAAGATGATGGCCGCGTAAACGTGGCCGCCATCGACGAGGCTTCCGCGTCGAAGGCCATGAAAATGATCCGTGATTTGCTGGCGGATGCCGAGGTGGGTAAGACCTACCTGGGCAAGGTAGTCCGGCTGGCGGATTTCGGCGCTTTCATCGAAATATTCCCAGGGACCGACGGCTTGTTGCATATTAGTGAGGTTGCTGAGCATCGCATCCGCGACATTCGGGAAGAGTTGAAGCTCGGCGACCAGTTGCTCGTGAAAGTGATCTCAGTCGAGGGCAACAAGGTGCGCTTGAGCCGCAAGGCCGTTTTGCGTGACCAGCGCGCCAAGACCGGCGCCAAGCCGGAAGCCGCTGCACACGCCGCGCCGCAAGAGCAGCCCCCCCCGCACGAAAAGCACTAAGCGGGAGGGCTCTTCAGGAACCCTCTGGCTTTTCTGACTGGCGCCGGTTCAACCCGCACTGCGGGAGGACCGGCGCTTTGATTTTTGGCGCGGGCCGTCCGCACCTCGCGCCGCAAGGCGGACCGGCCCTTGCCGGCAACGGGGGACGACGGGCGCATCACGAGGTTGCAAGAAACGAAATCCAGTGCCCTCCATTTCACGCCCAAAGGTTGAAGCCCACGCCCCGGGATCCAAAATCCAGCGTCCAAACGCTAAATTATTTTGCGGCGTTACGGGGGTTCTGGTAAAATCCGCGTCCAGATGGTGCGATGCTTTCGCGTCGAACTGGGGCTTTATCGCGCCATTGCCGGATGACCCGCTCGTGACGTGCTCCTTCACGTTCGCTTATGCCCGTTGTCTTAACCTGCAGGAGGAAAAGCCATGGGGTATCTCGACAAGCTGGATCTCGACAGCAAACTGGAATCGAAGGGTGAGTACGAAGAGCTGCTGCAAGAGTATCAGTTTAGGATTCTGAAGCTGCAACGCAAGATCATCGAAAAGGGCATTGCCGTCGCCGTGGCCTATGAAGGGTGCGACGCGTCCGGCAAGGGAGGAAACATCAAGCGGCTGACCGAAGCCCTTGACCCCCGCGGTTACGAAGTGCATCCGATCGGGGCGCCCAGTCCTGGGGAGAAGGCGGCGCATTGGTTGCGCCGCTTCTGGCTGCGGCTGCCGCCACGCGGCCGCATCGGCATCTTCGACCGCACCTGGTACGGGCGCGTGCTGGTGGAGCGCGTTGAGAAGTTTGCGAAGAAAGAGGAGTGGCAGCGCGCCTACCGCGAGATCAACGAATTTGAACGCACGCTGTCTGACGACGGCTTGGTGCTGGTCAAGTTCTGGATCCACATTTCCAAGAAAGAGCAGCTTGATCGTTTCAAGAAGCGCGAAAAGGATCCCTGGAAGAACTGGAAGCTGACCGAAGAGGACTGGCGCAATCGCGAGAAGTGGGACGACTACATCGCAGCTCTGGAAGAGATGTTCGAGAAAACCGATACGCAGTATGCTCCCTGGACCATCGTGGAGGGCAACTGGAAGTGGTGGGCGCGGATCAAGGCCTTGAAAACGGTAGTCAATCGCATCGAGGCGCAGCTTTGAGGTGGGTAGCCAGCGACTCGGAAGGCCAGGGAACTGAGGGGCATTCTGCCTGGGAATGCCCCTTCCCGTCCTGACTCTGCAGCCTCCCCGCGGAATAAACTCAGTCCTCTCACAGTGTCTTGCTCACAATATTCCAGCCGTCAACCACTACCACGGGTTTGCCGGACCGCAAGCTGCGCTTGGCGTAGGTAGCCGTGATCTGGCGCTTCTCGCCCGGCAATAAGGAAACATAATTATCCGACCATAGAATCGGCAGGACTTCGTCATCGCCGCGCCCGCCCTCTTCGCCAAATGAAAACCGGCCACCCCGGCCAATTACTTTAAGGTGCACGAAGAAAGCGAGGTTGTTGCTGGGATTTTCCACGGTAATGCGCGTCGTGCCATCTTCGCCGTTCATATCCGATTCCGCCGTCGCTTGCACATCCACTTTCGGCAGGGTTTGGAGCGCGGTCAGGTCAGAGAACGTCTTGGTGGGGGTGACGTACCAAGTCGAGCGCTCCCAGTCGAGAACGTCGGGCTGGGTTGAGAGCCAATAGAGATTGCTGCTGACGCTTTTCCCCGAAGCATCGCTCAGCTCGAGGCGCAAGAAATAGGTCCGGGAAAGATCCGCGACCGCAGGAAGGGTGAGCGCCTTGTTGGTGCTGTCCGGTCCCACGTCCAGGGTGACATCCTGCGAAAACTTCAGCGACATATCCAGGTTGTAAAGCTTGGCAGACACTTTCATCTGCGGGAAGGTCTGGTAGTAGGAATTCACCACAACAATCGACTGGTCGTCGTACGAGTACTGCACGTGCAAGAATTCGCAACCCTTCTTGGCGCCGAAATAGGAGCCACCCGGCCGCAGGTAGTAGTCGTACAGGTGCCAGATCATTGACGGCCAGGCGTTGTTGAGCATCCACTGGATAACACCCGTGGACGTGTACTTGTTGCGGCCATAGGCCTCGAACATGGCCCGCTCACCCTCATAGGCCAGGACCTGGGCTTTCTCGGCGTAGTCCTCCAGGCTGGTGGCCTGGCCGAAGCGCTTGTTGAGGGCCTCCGTAAACACATGGATGTCGCGGAAAGCTCCGCCGCCGGCGTGATAGTCCCACGTGCTGTCGATCGGCCAGAGGTGATCATAGGGCAGCATGCGCTTCAGGCTCTCCACCGGTGGTACAGCGGGGCCGGGACTGGTTTCGGTGTTGAAGCCGTGCGCCCCGCCCGCTTCCTTGTCCAGCAACCAGTAGGAGGGCGCCACATATTCATACGGGCCCGTCATCTTCAGACCTGTTTTACCCGTCAGGCTGGTGGTTTTTGCACTCGCGGAAGATTGGTAGGGATTGGGCCAGTTTAGAGCTTTGAGAATCTGGACGTAGGTCGCTTCGACTTTTTCCACAGGTGGCCCGTCGCTGCCATTCAACCAATCGAGCAGGCAGGCATGGCTGCGCAGGCGGCGAATCTGGTCCTTCAATGATTCGGCGGAGACCACGTAGTCCTCGTCTTTCCAGTCTTTCCAGCGCTCCCAGTGGTCGCAACAGCACCAGCCGGCCTGAACCAGTATTCCCTCTCGGTCACACACCTCGAGGAAGTGTTCATCTTCGAGTTTCCCTTCCAGGCGAACCGTGTTCAGGTGCATGTCCTTCACGTACTTCAGCTCGGCGTCCTGTCTCGATGGGTCAGTGCGCAGTAACATATCAAAAGTCCATCCCGCACCGCGAATCAGGATGTTCTTGCCATTGATTCTGAAGAGGCGGTGATCGTTGGCATCGAGGTCAGCGCTGATTTCGCGGATTCCAAACGTGAGGGTTTGGGCATCGGAAACCTTGCCGCTTGTTTCGAAGCTGATGTCGAGGTTGTAGAGGTTCTGGGGGCCGAGGTCGTATGGCCACCAGACGCGCGGGTGGCTCAGGTTCAGTTGCGGGAACTTGTCGGGCGAAAAGTTTACGACCTGCGAACCCTGGGGCGGGAGGGAGACGGGCTGGGAGAATTCCAGGCTCTCCATTTTGCCCTTCAGGATGCCGTCCACGGGCTGGTCCGTGGCATTGTGCAGTTCGGCAGTGACGGTAAGGTGCGCCTTGTCGAGTGAGGGAAGGTCCAATTTCGAGATCACCTGCGGAAAGCGCAAGGCCACGGGTCCGCTGGCGGCAAGATACACATCGCGCCATATCCCCATGTCCTTATCGGCGGGAAGCGGGTTCCAATCAACGAAGGTGATCGCAAGATCATCAGGCTGGGGCGGGGAAATCTCCACGGCAAGCGTGCTCGTCTGGCCGGGAGTGACGAGGCGAGTAACGTCAAACTCAAAGACCCTCCAAGCCCCTACCATCTTGTCCGCCGAGGCGATTTGCCGGCCGTTCAGCCAGACGCTGGCGCGGTAGTTGATGCCGCTAAAATGCAACCAAACGGTCTTTCCCGCATACTCCTGCGGAACCTGAAATTGCGTTCGGAACCACCAGGGGACACGGAAGGGACTTCCCGGAGGCATGGGGAGGTTTGAGAAACCGCTGCCCACGGCATAGGTTGTGCCAGGGATCGTCCGCAGGTTCGTCCCGACATAAGGGTCAGGGAAGGCTCGTTGGCGAACCAGTGCAGCAATGACCGTGGAGGGCATGACCGCCCTGTACCAGCCGGAAGGTGCGTATCCCGGGGTGGAGACGAGTTCGCCCGGAGCCGAGACATCGGCCGAGGATTGAATCGTCCATCCCTCCCTCAGCAGCAACTGCGTGCTGGAAGGGGTCTGGGCGGACGATGCGAGCGCCGCAGAAATGCAAGCCAGCAGCATCAGCGTGAGTGCACATCCGAATCTGCGCATGAGTGAATTCCTCCCTTGCCGAGGACATTTGACCGCCAAGGTCGCAAGCGGGCCCTCATTATATTCCCCGGAAGCGGCGGCGGTCGTTGATTTTCTGTGGGTGATTCCCCTCCTTGATAAGGAGGGAAGCTACTTTCATGGCAGCAGGCGGCAGAGCCGCGCTCAACCCTCGATTAGTCGGCGAATTTGGACAGCACTATTCCTGACCCGTCCCGTTACCGCCTTCGCGGCGCGGACCCACCATGCGATCCCCGTTTTCGGTCTCCTGCCTCCTGCCCTGCGGAATTTCTGCTACAATCTTCCTCGATGGCTTCTGAAAATTTCGTCCACCTGCATCTTCATACCGACTACAGTCTCCTCGATGGCGCCTGCGAAATCGGCAAATTGATGGATCGGGCCGCCCAACTGAAAATGCCCGCGGTCGCGATGACGGATCACGGCAACCTCTTCGGCGCCGTGAAGTTCCACGAGGCGGCTCAGAAACGCAACCTCAAACCGATTATCGGGTGCGAAGTTTACGTCGCGCCCGCCAGCCGTTTTGACCGCGCCGCCAACACCGACCGCCCCAACCATCTCGTCCTGCTCTGCGAAAACGAGCGCGGCTACCGCAACCTGGTGAAGCTTGCTTCCTCTGCCTATCTCGAGGGCTACTACTACAAGCCTCGCATTGACAAGGATCTGCTGGCGCGCCATGCCGACGGTCTGATGGCGCTTTCCGCCTGCCTGCGGGGGGAGGTGGCGGTAGCGCTCGGCTCGGACCGCTACGATGCCGCGCGCCAGTCTGCTTACGATTTGCGCGACATTTTCGGCAAGGGGAATTTCTTCCTCGAGCTACAGGACCAGGGCATGGAGGAAGAGCGCCGCATCAATCCCCAAATGGTGCGGCTTTCACGTGAAACGGGCATTCCCTTGGTCGCTACCAATGACTGCCACTACCTCACCCAGGCAGACGCACGCGCCCAGGAGGTGCTGGTTTGTATCCAGACCGGAAAGAAACTGAGCGATACGAACCGCATGAAGTTCCGCACCAACGAGTTCTATTTCAAGTCATACGACGAGATGGCCGCCATCTTCGGCCGCGAGGTCCCCGAAGCGCTGACCCGGACTCTGGAAATCGCCGAGCGCTCGAACCTGCACCTGGAGTCCAAGGAGCACGTCTTCCCGCACTTTGCGGTCCCCTCGGGCGAGACGCTGGACAGCTACTTCGAAAAGGTCACCCGGGAAGGTTATGGCCACCGGCGCGAACGCCTGGAGCGCCTCAGGGCCGCGGGCCGGCTGAAGTATCCCCTGGAAGCTTATGAGGATCGCCTGGAGCGTGAGCTCGCGCTCATCAAGCAGATGCGCTTCGCGGGCTATTTCCTGATTGTCTGGGACTTCATGCGCTTCGCACGCGAGCAGTGTATTCCGGTGGGTCCGGGCCGCGGCTCGGCGGCAGGCAGCCTGGTGGCCTACTCGCTGCACATCACGGATATCGACCCGCTCCAGGACGAGCTGCTCTTCGAGCGCTTCCTTAACCCGGAGCGCGTTTCGTTTCCGGATATTGACATCGATTTCTGCCAGCGCCGGCGCGGCGAAGTGATCACCTACGTCACGGAGAAGTACGGCCGTGAGAACGTCAGCCAGATCATCACTTTCGGCACCATGGGCGCCAAGGCTGTCATCCGGGACGCGGGGCGGGCGCTCGACATGAATTACGCGGAAACCGACCGCATCGCCAAGCTGGTGCCCAACGTCCTGAACATTACGCTCGAGGATGCGCTCAAGCAGTCGGCGGAACTCGCCCAACTCGTCAAGAGCGACGAGCGCGTGGCAGACCTCTTACAGGTGGCCTCGCGACTGGAAGGCTTCGTCCGCCATGCTTCAACCCACGCCGCGGGTGTGGTCATCTCCCCCCAACCGCTTCAGGAGATTGTCCCGCTATACAAAAGCAACAAGGATGAAATCACGACGCAGTACGCGATGGACGATCTGGAGAAAATCGGCGTCCTGAAGATGGATTTTCTCGGGCTCACCACGCTCACGGTCATCGACGACTGCCTGAAGCTGATTGCCGCGGCGGGCCGCGAGAAGCTCGACCTGGAAGCGCTGCCCCTCGATGACGTTCCGACCTACGAACTGCTCGGCAAAGGCCTGACGGCGGGCATCTTCCAGTTTGAAAGTCGCGGCATGACCGACATCCTGCGCCGCGTAAAACCCAATCGCCTTGCCGACCTCACCGCCCTGAACGCCCTCTATCGGCCCGGGCCCATCCAAGGCGGCATGATTGATGATTACATCGCCCGCCGCTCCGGCAAGCGGCGCGCCACTTACGAGCTGCCGCAACTCGAGGAGATCCTGGAAGAAACCTACGGCGTCATCGTTTACCAGGAACAGGTTATCCAAATCTTTAATAAGCTCGCGGGCTTTACCCTGGGTGAGGCTGACGTGGTGCGTCGCGCCATGGGCAAGAAAAAGTTCGAGGAGATGGTCGCGAACAAGGAGAAATTCCTGGCGGGCGCGCGCCGCAACGGCGTCACCGCTGCCAAGGCCCAGAAGCTCTGGGACCTGGTGGAGCAGTTCGCGGGCTACGGCTTTAATAAATCCCACTCCGCCGCCTACGCACTGATCGCCTACCAGACCGCTTATCTGAAGACGCATCATGCGGTGGAGTTCATGGCGGCGCTCCTCTCCTCCGAAATCGGCAATCAGGACAAACTCACCCGCTACCTGAATGAATGCCGGGATATGGGGATCGGGATTTTGCCGCCGGACGTCAATTCCAGCGATCTGGCGTTCACGCCCGCCGGCCCCAACATTCGTTTCGGGCTCACGGCGATCAAGAATGTGGGCACTACAGCCATCCAATCGGTGCTGGCAGCTCGCCAGAAGCTCGGACGCTTTGATAACCTGCTGGAATTCTGCGAAAATGTGGACCTGCGGCTGCTGAACAAGCGTGTTCTGGAGAGCCTTATCAAGGCCGGGGCATTTGATTCCCTCGGCGCCCGGCGGTCGCAATTGCTGGCCGTCCTCGACCGCGCCATGGAGTTCGGCCAGAAAAGCCAGCGGGAAACCGAGAGCGGACAGCACGGCTTGTTTCTGGGTGGCTCCGACACTGCGCCGCCGCCACCGTTCGAACTGCCCGACGTCCCGGAGGCCACGGAAGGCGAGCGTCTGGCGGGCGAGAAGGAAGTGCTGGGCTTCTACGTCACGGGGCACCCTCTGGAGAAGTTCACGGCGCGGCTGGGCGCGCTCACTAAGCACGACACGTCTTCCGTGGAGGAGATGGCGAACGAAGCTCCTGTGACCCTGGCGGGCATCTTGCGCGGCCTGCGCGTGAAACCCAGCAAGAAAGGCGATCTCTGGGCCAGCGCGCAACTGGAAGACCTGCGCGGTTCGGCGGAGTTGCTGGTCTTCCCGCAGGCTTACCAGCAACTGCAGGGAGTGCTGAAACCCGACACCGCACTATTGATTAAGGGCCGCGTGCGGCACGAGGAAAACCAGAAGCCCCGCGTGGTGGTGAACGAGGCGCGACCGCTGGAAGCTGCCGTAGATGGCGCGAAGGCCCAGTTGCGGATTCGCCTGAACCTGGAATTGGCCGGCGCCGACCTAGTGGAGGTCCTCGCCCGGCTGCTCGCCACCTACCCGGGTGAGAGCCCGGTGGTGTTCGAACTGCTGCGGCCGGGTGACTTCATGGTACGCTTGCAGCCCCGCGCGCCGCGCGGCGTCAACCCCGACGACGAGCTGCTCGCCCGCTTGCGAGAACTCTGCGGCGCGGACGCGATTCATCTGGAGAAGCCCACGCCGGTGGTGTAGGGGGCTGCGGCAAAACTCGTAGGCGCTGTCATCCTGAGCGAAGCGAAGGACCCCCGTATTTGAGTTTTCAAGCAACTACCGAGGTCCTTCGCTTCGCTCAGGATGACGAAGGAAAGCCGCCCGGGGCAATGCCGGTACCGGGTTCGGCCAACGCCACGCATAGACCGGGAGTTCAAAGCACCATGGGAAACTCACCTGACGGGCACGAGATGGCGAAGGAACTCGAAAAGCAAATTGCGGAACTCGAGGGCACCTCGAACCCCAGCGCCGCGCAGGAGGAAATCGAGCGCTTGCGCCAGCAGGTGGTAGCGCTGCGGCAGAAGGTCTCCGGCCCCCCCCAGGATGCCTGGGAGCGCGTCCTGCTGGCGCGCCACCCGCAGCGGCCTTACACGCTGGATTACATCCAGATGCTGTTCACGGACTTCGTGGAACTGCACGGTGACCGCCGCTTCGCTGACGATCCGGCCATGATCGCGGGCTTCGCCCAATTCGAAGACCGCCCGGTGGTGGTGATCGGCCAGCAGAAAGGGCGCGATACCAAGCAAAAACTGCACCGCAACTTCGGCATGGTGAATCCGGAAGGCTACCGCAAGGCCATGCGGGTGATGGAACTCGGCTCCAAGTTCGGCGCGCCCATCCTCAGTTTTATCGATACGCCCGGTGCTTACCCGGGCATCGGCGCGGAAGAGCGTGGCCAGGCGGAAGCTATCGCTCATAACCTGAAGGAGATGTGCAAGCTGCTGGTGCCCGTGATTGTGATCGTACACGGGGAAGGGGGCAGCGGCGGCGCGCTGGCCATCGCCATCGGCGACGAAGTGTTGATGCACGAAAACGCCATTTACTCGGTGATCTCCCCGGAGAGTTGCTCCTCGATTCTGTGGCGCGACTGGGACCACAAACAGGAAGCTGCCCGCCTGCTGAAATTGACGGCGGAAGACCTCTACCGCATGCAGCTTGTGGACCAGGTGGTGCCCGAACCGGTGGGTGGGGCGCACACCGACCACGCGCAGGCGGCGGAGCTCCTGCGCCCCGTTTTGCGCGCCACCTTGGACATCCTGACCAAGCTTTCCCCGGCTGATCTCATAAAGCGCCGGCGCGAGAAGTTCCGTCGCCTCGCCTCTTTTACCACTGAAACCTGAACGCCCCGCGCATGAACGGGGACGAGGCAGTGAGCGCGGCTCAAATTGAACTTGAACTCAAGCCCTTTATGCCGTCGTGACGGAGTTTCTGTAACACTCAATTGCCGAGAGGCACGCCCCCCTCACCCCCGGCGCTCGGGGCCCCCTCCCTCGTACCTCAGGCACCCTCTCTCCAAGGGAGAGGGCCAAGAACTTCCATGTTCCCAAGGGGAGCGCCCTCTCGCCGCGTCGTGACCATGTTCCGTTTCAGTTTCCGCCCAAAATCTGGTCCAGCGCCTCGGGCGGGCCCGATACGTCCAACTCCACGCGAGCTCCGTCCCGGTGCGCCTCGAGGTTCTGCAGGAGAGGGGGAAGACCCAGGCTGCCGGTTGCGGCGGGCTGGGAGGCGGCTTGGTGCAGCAAATCGACCAAGGTGGCGAACCCCTTGGCGTTATCCGCAC
Organism: uncultured Acidobacteriota bacterium; assembly: GCA_963722555.1. Classification (GTDB taxonomy): domain Bacteria; phylum Acidobacteriota; class Terriglobia; order UBA7540; family UBA7540; genus Bog-366. The sequence continues at coordinate 1,161,906 of CAVRNQ010000006.1, read as the reverse complement.
TGTCGCACACCAGCACCAAGCGGCTCGCGAAGCCCGTGTCCCACTGCACCCGGTAGAGGAGCGCCCGCACGGAGCGGGTCATGGAACTGAGGTCCACACTCTTCTGGCCGGCCCCGCCGAACCAGAGCGCCCCCAGGTTGGAAGCGGATTTTCCGTTCAAGATGCCCCACTGCGGCGCGCTCCCTTCCAGCTCTCCTTCCCAACTTACAAAATCGGAATTCGAATTCAGGGCGTTCGTCGAACCCTGCCGCGCGTCCAGCATGGCTTTCACGTCAGCGAGACGGCCGAACGCCGCAATCGAGCTATCCAGGAAAGTGAAAAAGAGATCCTCCGCATCGCTGCCGGAGCCAAACGCGTATAGACTGGCGCCCGCATAGGCAAGGGCGGGCAGGCCCGTGCGGTCGAAGTACTTTTGCACGAGGTCCGGCTGGAAGCGGCCCGCGGCCAATCCCAAATATCCCGAGGGGCCCGCCATCTCACCGCGCCACCCTACCATCACCTCGTCCACGTCCCGGTCAGGATCGATCCCCATAGGGCGAAGGGAATCCTGGAAGGCGCGTAGTTGGCGGCTCAAGATTCGCTGGCGGATTTGCGGATAGGCGGGCAGCGAGCGCAGCACGGCAAGATTGGTGAAAGCAACTTGCAGGGTATCGGCGGGAAAAGTGGCGAGCGCCTCTGGGGGCAGTTGCTCCGCCACCAGCAGGGCGGGGAAGCAAAGGATGGCGAGGCCGGCAAGCGCCGACGCCGCAGCACGAATTGCCCGCAAGGTGCACATGACGAAGGTCTCCTGGCCGAGCCGCCCCCCTGCGGCAACTGGCGGGCCTGCGCTGGGGGTTCGGCACGCCGCCCTGACCTCCGGGGAATTCTACAGCCAAACCCCGCTAATTACGATGCGGCGAGGGGACGGGAGGTTTTCGGCAGCGCCCATCGGGAGGAGTGGCAGGCGTTTCGGAAAGCTCGCAGCAGGTCCGGGCGTGAGAAAAAAACTGGATTATGACCTGCTCGCACACTATGATGACAGGGTTGATATCGTTCTTGAATTTCGTGGTTGGAGACCTAACATGAACAAGAAATCATCTCGGCGTGACTTCATATCGGCAGGAATCTTTACCTCAGTGGCTGGCTTGGCTTCCACGACCCGCGTCTGGGGGCAGGCGGAACGGCCGGCCCCCGCGGGCGGCCTCAGTTACCGCGTCTTGGGAAAAACCGGGCTAAAAGTCACTAGCGTCGGCTGTGGATGCATGATCACTTCCGACACCAGCGTGATTGAGCGGGCGGCGGACGTCGGCATCAATTATTTCGATACGTCTCGCGGCTACCAGCATGGGAACAACGAGCGGGTAGTAGGCGCGGCACTCAAAGGCAAGCGGCAGAATATATATCTTTCCAGTAAAACCGATGGAGCTACTAAACAGAGTGCACTGCAAGAGCTAGACACCTCGCTCGGCGAACTGGGGACCGACCACTTGGATGTTTGGTATCTGCACGAGAAGAACAGTCCCAGTGAATTGCCGGATGAACTCTTCGAAGCGCAGCAGATCGCCCGTCAGCAAGGCAAGATTCGTTTTACCGGCGTGAGCACCCACAACGCCAAGGATGTGGTTCCGTTCCTGGTGGAGAAGGGTGCGACGGATGTGGTGCTGGCGACTTACAACTTCACTATGGAAAAGGCCGTCGCGGATGCCATGGCGCAGGCCAACGCGGCCGGCCTGGGTGTGGTGGCCATGAAGGTGATGGCGGGCGGGTTCCGCCGCAGCAAGCCGGACGATCCGAATGGCGCCAAACTGAAGCGCGAGGGAGCCATGCTGGCGGCGCTCAAGTGGGTGCTGAAGGACCCTCACGTACACGCGACCATTCCGGGCATGACCGATAGGGATCAGCTCGAAGCTAACCTGAAGGCAATGACCGAGCCCTACTCGCCGCGCGAAGAACAGCTCCTGGCCCGGCAATTGGATTTCATCTCACCGCTCTATTGCCGCATGTGCGGCGAGTGCGATGGCCATTGCGCCAAGGGCCTGCCCGTGGCCGACGTGCTCCGCTACGTGATGTATGCCGACGGCTATGGCCAGTTCGAATTGGGCCGCGACCACTTTAAGCAATTGCCGGCGCAATTGGCGTCCGTGCGGTGTAGCGACTGTCCGACGTGCACGGTGAAGTGCCGTTTTGGCGTGAAGGTCCCACAACGCCTCGGCCGCGCGCAGGAGATATTTGCATAGAAGGGCTAATACGCAGAACCCATCCAACCGCCGAGGCGCAGAGACGCGGAGGTGGAGTAGAAGACAGGGAAGAGGGAGCGGTCAAAGCCGGCAGCCGGTTTTCGCGTGAAAGAAACTGGAGTGTGACCTGCGCGCACACTATGATGACAGGGTTGATATCGTTCTTGAATTTCGTGGTTGGAGACCTAACATGAACAAGAAATCATCTCGGCGTGACTTCATATCGGCAGGAATCTTTACCTCAGTGGCTGGCTTGGCTTCCACGACCCGCGTCTGGGGGCAGGCGGAACGGCCGGCCCCCGCGGGCGGCCTCAGTTACCGCGTCTTGGGAAAAACCGGGCTGAAGGTCACCAGCGTCGGCTGTGGATGCATGATCACTTCCGACGCCAGCGTGATTGAGCGGGCGGCAGACATCGGCATCAACTATTTCGACACCGCGCGCGAATACCAGCACGGGAACAACGAGCGCATGGTGGGTGCGGCTCTGAAGCGCAAGAGGAATGACCTCTATATTGCCAGCAAGACCGAAGCGAGTGGAAAACAAGGAGCGCTGAAGCAACTTGATACGACGCTCACGGAACTTGGAACCGACCACCTGGATGTCTGGCATCTGCACGGGAAGGACAATCCCGGCGCGGCCACCGACGAGCTCTTTGAAGCCCAGCAGATTGCCAAACAGCAAGGCAAGATTCGTTTTGCCGGCGTAAGCACCCACAACCCCAAGGTAATGATTCCTTTCCTGGTGAAAAGGGGCGCCACCGATGTCGTGCTGGCGACTTACAACTTCACTATGGACAAGGGGGTGGAGGAAGTCATCGCCCAGGCTGCCGCAGCGGGCATGGGTGTGGTGGCGATGAAGGTGATGGCGGGCGGCTTCCGCCGGGTGAAGCCCGCCGATCCCCTGGCGCCCAAGCTGAAGCGCGAGGGCGCCATGCTGGCGGCCCTGAAGTGGACGCTCAAAGATCCCCACGTGCACACGACGATCCCCAGCATGACGGGCATGGACCAACTGGAAGACAATCTGAAGGCCATGCGCGAGCCCTACTCGAGCCGGGAAGAGGAAGTCCTGGCCCGGCAACTGGCTTTCATTACACCTCTCTATTGCCGCATGTGCGGGAAGTGCGACGGACAGTGCTCCCAGGGCCTGCCCGTGGCGAACGTGCTCCGCTATCTGGCCTATGCGGATGGGTACGGCCAGTTCGCGTTGGGCCGCGAGCACTTCCAGCAATTGCCGGCGGAAGCCACTGCCGTCCGTTGTGGTGATTGCCCAACCTGCACGGTGGATTGTCCGCATGGCGTGCAGGTTCGGAAGCGCCTGGGCCGCGCGCAGGAATTGTTTGCTGCCTGAGTGGTTTCGGGCCACGCGCCCACACTTCGCATCCTGAACGCACCGAAGGGCAGGGAGCCGTGCCGCCCCCTTCGGCGCCAGCGCGCACAAGTCGCAGGGAGTGACCCCCGCATGAAATCCCCCTTGGAAATCTTACGCCACACAATCGTGGCGCTGGGCTGCGCTTGCTTCTTCCTCCCGCTCGGTCAGGCCGCCGAGCTGGCGGATTGCTCTCTGGTCCCCGGCTGGCGACAAGAGGGTGCGCCGCGTCATTACACGGCTGAAAACCTTTATGAGTATGTCGACGGCAGCGCCGAGGCCTACCTACTCTACGGTTTCCAGCAGTTGCAGGGCTTAACCTGTGAAGCCGGAGAGAATTCCATCGTCATTGACGCCTCCGAAATGACCGACGCCGAAGCCGCCTACGGGATTTTTGCCGCCAACCGCGATCCCCGGCGCCCCGTCGAAAAGGTCGGCATGGGGGGACAAATCCTGGCGCAGCGGGCCGCTTTTGCAAAAGGCAATTACTATATTGAACTCACGGCCACTCCCGACCATGACCATACCCCTGCGCTCACGGCCTTCGTGGCGGCGCTGGAAAAGCGTTTCACCGGGCGCAGCACGCCGCCCGATCAAATCGCCTGGTTCGCCCCCGACAAGCTCGTAACGGTGCGCCTCATTCCGGAAAGCGTTCTCGGCATTCCCGAACTCCGGCGCGGCTACGTGGCGGAGTACGACCAGGGCAAAGCCTTCGTGGTGGTTGAGCCCTCGGCGGAGTCTGCCGCCGCGGTCCTCGCGAAACTCCGCCGGCGCTTCCCAGACTGCCGGCCTGCGGCGGTCGGGGACGAAGCCTTCCAGGCACAGGACAAGTACCTGGGCGGTGTCTGCTTCTTCCGCAAGGGGAAACACCTGGGCGGTTATGCGAATCTACCCGACGGCCCGAGTGCGGCAGTCAAGTCTATTGGGCTAGCAGAGAGGCTACCCTAAGCTTGCGACGGAGGCGGTTGGGTGTAGAATTGACGCCGGACAGGATGGCAAAACGGAAATCTTGGCTTACTTGCTTAGGAGATGGAAGACCATGAGGAAACTACTTCTATGCACATCAGCCTTAGTCCTCCTGGGCGCTCTTAATTCCCGCGCTCAGGATACCGCCACCATCGTGGGCACGGTGACTGACACAACCGGGGCAGTGATCCCCGGCGCCAAGGTGACCGTCTCGAATCCCGATAAGGGCTACATCCGCAACCTGGCCGCCAACTCCGAGGGCATTTACCAGGCTCCTGCCTTGCCCATCGGCGATTACACCGTGATCGCCGAAACCGCCGGGTTCCGTAAGCTCACTCGCTCGGGCATCGCGCTGACCGCTGGCCAAGTTCAGCGCGTTGACTTGCAGCTCCAGGTCGGCCTAACGACGGAAGAAGTGACGGTGACGGGCAATCTCCCTCACGTTCAAACCGAGACCGCGGCAATCTCCGACGTGGTGACGGGCAGCCAGATCAGCAACCTGGAACTCAACGGCCGCAACTTCGTCGCCCTTGCCGCGCTTGTCCCTGGCGCTACGCCCGACAACGGTCAGGACAACACCCATTTGGGCCTCGCGGCCAATATCGGTCTCTCCTTCAATGGCGCGCGGATGGAATACAACAACTGGGAAATTGACGGGGGGATGAACGACGATGACACCTCCGGCGGCAACAGCATGAACACCTGGCCCAGCCTCGACTCCATCGCGGAGTTCCGTATCTTCACTTCCACCTACGGAGCGGACAAGGGCAAGCACGCGGGCGCCAATGTGGAAGTGGTGACGAAATCCGGGACCAAGCAGTTCCATGGGAGCGCGTACGAGTACGTACGCAACGACACCTTCGACGCCAACGACTGGTTTGCCAACCGCCAGATCGCGCCGCCCGGTGGCAACGCTCCCAAGACACCCCTCAAGCGCAACGACTACGGCTATACGATCGGCGGGCCGTTTTACATCCCGAGCCACTACAACACCGACAAATCGAAAACCTTCTTCTTCTGGTCCAACGAGTGGCGCAAAGATCGCGAAGGAACCGTGATCTCCAACAACGTCCCCTCGCTGCGCATGCGAGACGGCGACTTCAGTGAGTAACCCGGTGTCGCCGAACTACAATCTGGTGGCTGCCTCGGGCTGTATCCTTCCGGGGGATCCGACGACCACGCCGGCCGGGCGGCCTTTTCCAGGCGATACCGTTTCCATTGATCCCAACGCCCAAGCGTTCATAAACGCCCTGGTGCCGGTACCGAATAATGGGGTGATCGGTTACCTCCGGTCCCCCAGCCTCCCCACCGACTGGCGGCAGTTCCAGGGTTGCATCGACCAGAACATCGGCAACAAGACCTCGGTGTTCGTGAGGTTCACACTCGACAGTTGGAATACGGTTTCCATTCCGCCCCTCTGGGTGTCCGGTAGTTTCGATACCGTCCGCAGTAACACGCTGGAAGAAGGTAAGAGCGCGGTGCTGCATTTCACCCACACCTTCAAGCCCTCTCTGGTGAACGAGTTCATCATGGGTTACACCGACGACCCCTTCACCATCACCGGCCAAGTGGGGGGAGATTCGATTGCCCACTCGCTCAACAAGCCCTCCACTTGGACCGCCGGTACATTGTTTTCCCCCAACGCAACCCTTCCGCAACTGCCAAGCCTCTATGTCGGGGGCGGCACCCCATTCGGTTTCGGGCAGGATACAGGCTACTACCCGTTCACTTCTCACATTCCCGAATACACGTTCAAGGACAACGCTTCCTGGACGGTCGGAAAGCAAATCCTTAAGTTCGGGTTCTACCTCGAAAAGCTGCAGGAGAATTCCACGGGTTTCACCGAGCCGCAAGGGACGTATTACTTTTTTGGCGGAGGAGCGGTGACCACCGGCAACGCGCTGGCAGACATGTACCTGGGGCGCATCCAGCAGTACAGTGAGGCGACCGAGGTGGTCAATGGCAATCCGATCGGGGGCAACCCCAAGGGGCACTGGCGGGTGACTGAATTCGAGCCTTACTTCCAGGATGATTGGAAGCTCAACTCCAAACTGACGATCAACCTTGGGGCACGCTACTACTTCTACGTCCCCTATCACGACATCAGTAAGCCGCAGACCCTCGACTCGAATTTCGTCCCCAGCCTCTACGACCCCTCCGTCGCCGCGCTGTTGGACTCGAGTGGCAACATCGTCAAGGACCCCTCCACCGGACACATCTACGATTACACGGGGTTTGGCAACGGGCTGTACGCCTGCGGTTCTAAGGAAGTTCCGAAGGGTTGCACGCACATCAATCGCGGGACGATTGCCCCGCGCTTCGGGTTCGCCTACGACCCCTTCGGCACCGGAAAGACCGTAATCCGGGGCGGATACGGAATGTACTTCGAGGCTTTCAACCAGAACGAGACCAGCGCGCTCACCAATCCTCCCCCCCACCCTGGTCCCCAACGCCTTCAACGTGGTTGGATACAACCAACTCGCCCCGGGACCGTATGGCCCTGCCGGCTTCACCATCGTCTCGCTTTACGAGCACTTGCCCAGCATTCAGCAGTTCAGCCTGGGGGTCCAGCATGAATTCGCCGGGAACAATCTGCTGAGCCTCAGCTACGTCGGTTCCCTGGGACGGCACCTGGCGCGGATTCGTGACCCCAACCAAGTCGCGCTGGGCCTGACGAACGCGAACGTGCCTGAGCTCGCCGGAACCCCGGGGTGCGATGACTCAGGGAACTGCGACGCTCAGAACGTGCTCATCAACAACTATGCGCCTCCCCTCTTCTTCCGGCCCTACCGCGGCTATGACTCTCTGTCGTTGAAGGAGCCCACTGCGGTTTCCAGCTACAACTCGTTGCAGGTGAACTTTCGACACGCGTTCGGCCACGGTCTGACTTACCAGACGGCGTACACGTGGGCCCACAACATCGATGACTCCACCTCCACCTACTTCATGAGTGGGGTGGACGATACCCACCTGACCCGCTGGCGTGCCACCTCGGATCTGAACCGCGCCCAGGTGGTGGTAATGAACTACGTGTACGAACTGCCGTTCTTCCGCAAAAGCTCACAGGCCTTTCTCCGCAGCGGTCTTGGTGGGTGGACGGTCAGCGGCATCACCAGTCTCTTCACCGGCCAGCAGGTGGACTTCAGTTGTGGGATCGCCGGCATGAGCAGCGGGATCGGCGAGGGGGTGCGGTGTAATTCCCTCGGCCCCCTGAAAATCAAGAAGGGTGTCTACAACGACCCGCAGTTTGGTCCCACGCCCACCTGGATTGACCCCAGCGTGATCGGGCAGGTGACGATGGACCAGCTCTATGCCAACAACCAACCCGGCATGTTCGGAACCATGGGACGCAACCCCCTGACAGGCCCCGGCCGCAACAACTGGGACATGGCGCTGCTCAAGAACTTCCAGTTGCCCTGGTTCGGAGGGGAGCATTCTTCGGTGCAGTTCCGGTTGGAGACGTTCAACACGTTCAATCACACCCAGTGGAAGTACGTAAGCGTGGGCTGCAGCGGATCGACGGCGCCGGGAGCGCCGTGCAACGGACCAGACAACATCGGGAACGGAGAGGTCGGCGGGACGTGGTCTCCACGCATCCTGCAACTCGGATTGAAGTTCATGTTCTGATTGATCGCGGTGCTGGATAGTCAAGCTCCGGCCTGGGGAGGGATAGGTGTCTTGCGGCGACGGCGCTTCCGCCAAGCCGGAGGTCTGTGGAGCAGTGAAACCAAGGCTTCGAATGGCATCCATAATGCCATTGAACCACGCTTCCGCCGGCTCGGAGTCACCGCTTCGCTCGTTATAGCCGGCGAATTCGTCTATAATATCCCGTCCTGAAATACCCAAACTACAGCTCGCAAAAAGGCTTCCATGAGTGAATTCGCACCCACTGAGCGGACCGAGGTCCGGCGGCTCCCCCAACGCGCCGTTTACGATCGCGAAGCGGTCTATCGCATTCTCGACGAAGGATTGGTTTGTCACATCGGATTTGTGGCGGAGGGAAAGCCTGTGGTCATTCCCACCGGCTACGGCCGCAAGGATGACACAGTTTACCTCCACGGGTCCCCGGCCAGCCGCATGCTCCGCACGCTGGCCAAGGGCGTTGACGTGTGTGTCACCGTCACCTTGCTCGACGGACTGGTTCTGGCGCGCTCGGCCTTCCATCACTCCGTGAACTACCGCTCGGTGGTCATCTTCGGAACTGCCAGGGTGGTGGAGGACCGGGAAGGGAAGCTGGAAGCCCTGCGGGTGTTTACCGAACACGTGGCGCCCGGGCGCTGGCAGGAAATTCGCCCACCCTCCGACAAGGAATTGCAGGCGACTAGCGTGCTAGCCCTACCCCTTGAGGAGGTTTCCGCCAAGGTGCGGACGGGACCGCCCGTGGATGACGAAGAAGACTACGTCTTGCCGGTGTGGGCTGGAGTGCTTCCCCTAAGCCTCACTCCAGGTTCGCCGGTCGCCGATGACCGCTTGCCGGCGGGAATTGAGGTCCCCGCCTACGTGCGGCGCTATGATCGGAAACGCCCCTAGTGTCCCGTCCCGCTCCAGGGTGCTTGACACAACCGTCGATTCCGTACAAGTTGATTTTCGCTCCGGTATTTGGTATTTTTAGATCTGTGGGGAAGCAGGGAAATAGTTTTGGCGGCAAACCCCAGGAGGAGTTTATATGCCCATCGAGCTTACACCCAAGGCCATATCCAAGGTCAAGGAGATCATGGCCCAGCAGGAGCCTCAGCCGCTCGGGTTGCGCCTGGGAGTGGCCGGCGGTGGCTGCTCCGGCTTCTCGTACCAGATGAATTTCGAGAATCAGAGCAATCCCATCGACAAAGTCTATGAGTTTGAGGGATTGAAGGTCTTTGTGGATCAGGCTTCGCTGATGTACCTGAACGGAACCAAGGTTGACTACGTGGAAACCCTGGAAGGCGCAGGCTTCAAGTTCGAAAACCCCAACGTGAAGACCACCTGCGGCTGCGGAAGTTCGTTCAGCGTGTAAGCTCGCAGCCTCTCACCTCCGCATACCCCCGGCCCTCCCCCGTGGCGCGCCGGGGGTTTTGCTTTTCGGCCCCAGCTCATCACTCGGCGGCGGGCCCTTCGGGTTTTCGCTCTGTGGCACGAAAGCTTCGGTATAATCATAGCGCGACAGGCGGCACGTCGCGGGCCGTTCCAGGACCCTATGAAAATCGCCTTAGCCCAAATTGACACCACCATCGGCGACTTTGCCGGCAACCTCGAGCGGATCGTGAAGTACGCCGGGTGCGCCCGAGACCGGGGCGCGGACCTTGTGGTGTTCCCTGAACTGGCGCTCTGCGGCTACCCGCCGCGCGACCTGGTGGAAAAGGCCGGCTTCGTGGAGCGCTCGGAAACTGAGTTGCTTCGGCTGGCCCGGCAGTTACCCCCCATTCCTGCGCTGGTGGGCTACGTGCGCCCCTCGCACGCGGAGCAGGGGAAGCCCGTCGCCGACGCCGCGGCGCTGCTCGCGGACGGCCGCGTGGTGGTTGATTACGCCAAGATTCTCCTGCCCTTTTACGATGTCTTTGACGAGTCGCGCTATTTCGAGCCGGGCCGCTCCATATGCGTCCATGAGTTCGGCGGCTTCCGCGTGGGCATCACGATTTGCGAGGATGTCTGGAACGACAAGCATTTCTGGACGAATCGCCTCTATGCGCGTGACCCTGTCGAGGAGTGCGTCGAGGCCGGCGCGAATCTCCTGCTCAACATCGCCTCGTCCCCCTATAGCACCGAAAAGATTAAGTTGCGCTACGACATGCTCAAGACGATCTCGACCGAGCGCCATGTTCCCGTGGTTTACGTGAACCACGTGGGTGGAAACGATCAGTTGGTCTTCGATGGGTCGAGTCTGGCATTCAACGCCCGCGGCGAACTGGCGGCGCGCGCCCGGTCGTTTGCGGAAGACCTGGTCATCTTCGACACGAATGACGGCGCGAAGGAAATCCGTACCCCTCCTGCTTCCGAAACGGAAGAGATTTACCAGGCGCTCTGCCTGGGCGTGCGCGACTATGTGCACAAATGCGGATTCCGAAAAGTTCTGGTGGGGCTGAGCGGCGGAATCGATTCCTCGCTGGTGGCCACGCTTGCCGCCGACGCCCTGGGGCCGGAAAATGTGTTGGGTGTCGGCATGCCGGGCCCCTATTCCTCACCCGGCAGCATCCGCGATGCCGAAACGCTGTCGCACAATCTCGGCATCGAGTTTCGCGTCATTCCCATCACGCCGGTCTTCGAGAGCTACCTCGAAACGCTCGATCCTGCCTTCGAGGGTGAACCCCGCGACGTTACCGAGGAGAACATCCAGGCCCGCATTCGCGGCAACGTCCTCATGGCGCTCTCCAATAAGTTCGGTTCGTTGCTGCTGACCACCGGCAACAAATCCGAACTGGCCGTTGGTTACTGCACGCTGTACGGCGACATGGCAGGGGGCCTCGCCGCCATCGCCGACGTTCCTAAGACCACCGTTTATGCGCTGGCCCGCTACGCGAACCGCGCGGCGGAGCGCATCCCACAGGCGTGCCTCGACAAGGCGCCCTCGGCCGAATTGCGGCCGAACCAGACCGACCAGGACACGCTTCCTCCTTACGAAGTTCTGGACACGATCCTGAAGGCCTACATCGAAGATAATCTCGGCGCGGATGAAATCGCCCGCACCCACCAGATCGACCCGGCGCTGGTGCGCGAGACCCTGCGCCGCGTCAACGCCGCGGAATACAAACGCCAGCAGGCCCCTCCCACCCTCAAAGTCACCGCCAAAGCCTTCGGCATGGGCCGCCGCTACCCCATCGCCCAGAAGTTCTACGAATAGGTACTTGCGCCCCTACAGAATATAGCGACGCGCATTCTTTGTAGCGCCGCCATCCTGGCGGCATTTCCCGGTGCCGGCAAGATGCCGGCGCTACCGAAGGCACGGCTACGTCGCCGCTACGCTTGTTGCCCAGATTCCAAAGAACTAGCAATTCCCCTCATTTGCGGTAGAATCCGGTTTCTTCTCAGTCCACGACTGCCTCGCGAGGTCCGAATGGGATTCCGGAAAACGCTGATTCTTCTCATGCTGGGGATGGGGCTGGTCTTTGCCCTGCCTGCCTGGGCGGAACAGAAACCTCTGACGCGGGACCAGGTGCAAGGCTTGGTGCGGGGCGGACTCGGAGACGAGTCGGGCGCAAAGCTGATCGAGCAGCGCGGGATTGATTTCGCGCCGGCGGAGGATTTTCTCCAAAGCCTGAAAGCTGGCGGCGCGAGCGAGGTATTTCTTAAAGCGCTGCGCGCGGCCAAGCATCCCGGGCCCGCGAGCGCGAAGAAGCCGCTGAACCAGGTGCAGGTTTTCGCCTTGCTGGTAGGCCAGGTGCCGAGCCCCAGAGTCACCATGCTGGTCCAGGAACGCGGCATCGATTTTGAGCCCACGGATGACTACCTTCAGGAAGTCCGTTTGGCAGGCGGCGAGGACGAACTAATTAACGCGCTTCAGAGCGCCCAGGTGACGAAGCCCGCGACGGTTGAACCGGCGGCGCAGGCTCGGCAGGCCGAGGTGCAGGAACACGTGGCGCGCGGAGCGGAATTCTTTCAGAAGCGCCGCGACGCGGACGCCGAGACGGAGTACCGCGCGGCAGTGCGTCTGGATCCTCAGAACGCCGACTTGCACGTTGCCCTTTCCCGCGCTCTGAACGCTCAAAGGAAGACGGAGGAAGCGCTGGCGGAAGCGCGCGAGGCTCTGCGCCTTAATCCCGGAAGTGACCTGGGGCATTTCAGCCTCGGCAATGCGCTCAGAGATAAGGGCGACCGGGACGGCGCGATCGCAAAGTATCGCGAGGCGCTGCGCCTAAACCCGAATAATGATATGGCGCATAACAATCTCGGCGTTGCGCTCGGAGGCAAGGGGGACCGGGACGGCGCGATTGCGGAGTATCGCGAGGCGCTGCGGCTGAATCCGAAGTACGAGGACGCGCACGTCAACCTCGGCGCCGCGCTCGGAAACAAGGGCGACTGGGACGGCGAGATCGCGGAGTATCGCGCGGCGCTGCGCTTGAACCCGAATAATGACCTGGCGCACCACAACCTCGGCGCCGCGCTCGGAAACCAGGGTGACTGGGATGGCGCGATCGCGGAGTATCGCGCGGCGCTGCGCTTGAACCCGAATAATGATATGGCGCACCACAACCTCGGCATCGCGCTCAAAAAGAAGGGCGACCCGGACGGCGCGATCGCAGAGTATCGCGCGGCGCTGCGTTTGAAACCGAATAATGACCTGGCGCACGTCGACCTCGGCGCCGCGCTCAAAAACCAGGGCGACCTGGACGGTGCGATCGCGGAATACCGTGAGGCGCTGCGCTTGAACCCGAACAATGATATGGCGCACTTCAACCTCGCTAACTCGCTTTTCAGCAAGGACGACTTGGATGGTTCGATCGCGGAATACCGTGAGGCCCTGCGCGTGAACCCCAATGACGACGGCGCGCACAACAACCTTGGCGTCGCGCTGGAGCACAAAGGCGACCTGCGGGGGGCTCTGGAGGAATACCGCGCGGCCTACATGCTCAACCCCAAGAGCTTGACCAATAAGGATAATTACGAGCGCCTGTTGCAGCAGGTGAATAAATAATGAACCCCCCGTGGCAAGGACCGGCGTCTGCGCTTCTTGCACCGCACACATGGCACAACACGCCATGTATGCGCCACCCGCGAAGCAAGCGTAGCGCAGACCTCCGCCTCTGAGGTCTGCGGCCTTTCCTAAAGAAGAACCGCGAACCCCAATATCGGGGATCCGCGCTACCCCCCCCGCTGCCGTGACCCACCCGTGAGGAAAAGGACAGCAGGGAAACCCCGACCCCGCCTTGCGGGGTGAGCGCTGCGGTGGGCGTGACTTCCGCACCGCAGGGGTCGAGACGCTCGCCTGTGCTAGAATCAATTCCTCGTTCGGCTGGATTGCAGGGCCGAAGGGTCCCCCGACACCAAGCCTTCGGCTGCGGGCGACCCCGTCAGGGTTCAGGACCGAAACGCGTTGACATCCTCACTCTCATTCCGCAAGCATGCCGTCACCCTGCTGGCCGCGGCTGCCTGGCTGCTCCTGCTGGCGTTGGAGCCGGCGGCGGCTGGTCCCATCAAGCTTCCTTTCACAGACCTCCATCAGGTGGATCTCGCGAACGGCTTGCGCGCCCTGATTGTTGAGTCCCACGATGCGCCTCTGATCGACGTGCAGGTGTGGTATCACGTGGGCTCGAAAAACGAAGTCCCGGGCAAAACCGGTTTCGCGCACTTGTTCGAGCACCTCATGTTCGATGGGACGAAGAACCTGGGCCCCAACGAGTTCTCCGACTACGTCATTCGCTCCGGCGGCACGGACAATGCTTACACCACCGAAGACGCTACCGTCTTCTGGGAAACCGTGCCCAGCAACATGCTGCCCGTCGTTCTGTGGTTGGAGGCGGACCGCATGCGCAACCTGGAGATCACGGACAAGGTGTTTAACAACGAAAGGGAAGTGGTCGAGGAGGAGCGCCGGCTGCGCTTCGACAATCTCCCCTATGGCTCGGTCGTTGAGACCCTTTACGCGCATGCCTACACGGCGCATCCTTACCAGCACACGACGATCGGCAGCATGCAGGACCTGGAGCGGGCCAGCATCAAGGACATCCAGGATTTCTATGACACCTACTACGTTCCGAACAATGCCACGGTGGTGATTGTGGGCGACGTGGACTGGCACGAAGCCGCCATCGCGGTGGAGCAGTATCTGGGGCGGGTCGCGGCGGGGAAGGCGCTGCCTGCCCACGCCATTGCGCCGGAGCCTCCGCAGGCGGCCAAGCGTGTCGTCAAGCTGGATCTGAATGTGGCGCTGCCCGCCTTCGTGGAAGGCTACCACATGCCCGCCGATGGAACCCCGGACGCCTACCCGCTGCGCCTGGCGGCGAAGATTCTTTCCGAAGGCGAGAGTTCGCGCATTTACACCCGCCTGGTTTACGATCAGCAAATCGCCGTGGAGGCACAAAGCACCGGCAATTTCACCGAAGATCCCAACCTGCTTTTCGCCTTCGCAGTCTTGAACAGCGGGCATACGCCGGCCGAGGGCGAAGCCCAGGTGGAAGCCGAACTGGCGCGCTTGCAGACGGAACTGGTTTCGACGGCCGAGCTCGAGAAAGGCAAAAACCAGATCCGGCGCGACTTCATTCTCAGCCGCCAGACCCTGCAGACGCGGGCCGAAGAGCTAGGCTACGCTGCGGTGGTTCTGAAAGATCCGGAGCTGGTCAACACGGAACTGGCCCGCTTCCTGGCCGTGACGCGGGAAGACATCCAGCGCGTGGCGAAGAAGTACTTCGTGCCGGAGAACCTAACCCTGGTTGAGGTGAATCCCCGCAGCGCCGCGGCGGAAGAAAAACCCGGCCACCGGCCGGCGGGAGGCGCGCAATGAGCCGAGCGCCGGGGAGGGGGAAGGGAACTGGGGCGTTGCGGCGCTGCTCTGCTATCTGGTCGCGCTTGTGCGGAGCGGTCCTGATCCTCTTTTTGCTGGCGCCGCCGCTCGGGGGGCGCGACTATCCGCCCAGCGTTCCTCCTCCCAAGGCCACGGTGATTCCGGCGCCGGCCATCCAGGTGCTGCCGAATGGCCTGCAAGTGGTGGTAGTAGAGCGACATAGCCTACCGTTGATGACCCTGCGGCTGGTGGTGAAGGCGGGCGCCGAATTCGACCCCGCCGGCCTGGCGGGCACTGCCGCGCTCGCCAGCAGCCTGCTTACCGAAGGCACCACTCGCCGCACCTCGCGGCAGATTGCCGAAGCCATCGACGCCGCCGGCGGACTGGTGGATAACGGCGCCGGTTGGGACAGTTCCTTTCTCAGCCTGAGCGTCCTGAGCGACCAAGCCGACCTCGCCTTCGATCTGGTCAGCGACATGGCCGAGTCCCCCGCTTTCCAAGCGGCGGAGATCGAGCGGCAACGGAAGCAAACCCTCTCCGGCCTGGAAGTGGCGCGTGACGACCCCGCTTACGTAGCCGACACGCTCTTCCAGGCCTTGGTTTTCGCGGGCACTCCCTACAGTCATCCCGAAGACGGAACCCTCGAATCCCTGGCGCGCATCACGGCGGAAGATTTGCGCCGCTTCCACACCCGCTACTACCAGCCTGCCAACTGTATCCTGGCCGTGGTGGGAGACATCAGCACGCCCGAAGCCTTCGCGCGCGCCGCTCAATTCTTCTCTGCCTGGAAGAACCTTGCGCCCCCCGTACTGCCCCTTGCCGCCGCCCCCCCACGGCGCGAAGAGCGCCAGGCGGTGGCCATCGACAAGCCGGACGCCGTGCAGACGGAAATCCGCATCGGCAGCCTGGGCGTGCCGCGCAGCAGTCCAGACTACCTGGCCCTCAGTGTGGCGAACGAAATCCTGGGGGGACCCTCGGAAAACCGGCTGTTCAAGGCCCTGCGCAGCCGCCAGGGACTGACCTATGGAGCTTCCAGCGACCTCGTCTGCCGTCGCGCTCTGGGAGCCTGGGTCGCCAAGACATTCACGCGCACGCCGGAGACTCTGAAAAGCGCGCACCTCGCTCTGGAGCAGATAAAATCCCTGCGCGAACACGAAATCAGCCGCTCGGAACTGGAAACCGCCCAGAGCTACCTGGTGGGCCACTTGGCGCTGGATTTCGAAACCTCTGAGAATGTCGCCAGCCAGATCCTGGAACTCATCCAGAACAACCTGCCGCTGGATTACTGGAACCGCTACCCGGCCGAGATCATGGCGCTAACGACGGGCGACGTCTGGAACGCTGCGCAGCGCTATCTCGATCCCGACCACGATATAATCGTGCTGGTGGGGAACGTGGCGGACTTCAAGAAAGACTTGAAGAAGCTCGGCCATGCCCAAGTGATCCCTTTGAACGAAATGGATTTCGCCTCGCCGGATTTGCGCCGGCCGCCGGGCGAGGCAGGGAAGTAGCGGGTAGGTTCATGAAAATGTGCAGGGCGAGATTCTTCGCGCAGTTTATCCTGAGCGGGCAGAGCGAGATCCTTCGCTGCGCTCAGGATGACAGCGAAGGACTCAGAATGACAGCAGGGAAGCGCTTTTCCGCAGCATCTTCGGCCGCCGGGGCCGTCCTCCCCTGCACCTTCGGACAACCATGAAAAAAGGCATGCTGGTTCTGATCGGACTGACTGCCCTCGCCGCCCTGGCGGAGGCGCTCATCCTCTGGCGCATTTGGATCGACCCTTGGCGCCTCGCGGCGCTCCTGGAGAGCGCCGCGTTGCTGCTGGGCGCATTCGTGGGACTGGGCTCGGCGGATTTCGTCAAGCAATTGCGCCATTGGGCACTGGCTTCGCGGGCGGCGGCGGTGGGCCTGCCATTCCTGCTGCTGCTTCCTTACCTGCTCTATGGGCTGGGGACGGGGGCCTTCTCGCTCCTGGGCCTGGGCAAGCTGGTAGCCTACATTGCGGTACCCACAGGATTGCTGCTGCCGGACCGCCTGCACCACCGCGAAGGGATCGGCTGGCGCGACGGCGCGGCCATGCTGGCCCTGGCGTTGCCGGTTGCCGCGGGTTGGCTGGGGGGGATCTGGACCTGGCCGCAGGACCTTTACGCCTTCCGTCCCGTCTTCTGTGTGTTGGTGGCCGGCTACGCCTTCCTGGTCTTGCGCAACCTGGAAGGTGTCGGCTACCGCCTGGTGTGGCGCAAGGGCGACGTCTTCGAAGGCTTGGTCAACCTGGCGGGGTTTATGCTGCTGGCGATCCCGCTGGGCATCGGGTTGAACTTCATTCATCCCCACTCTTCCACCACAGTTACGGGAGGGGCCTTTCTGTTTCAGTTCATGGGGATCTACCTGACGATTGCGATCCCGGAAGAGTTGCTTTTCCGGGGAATTCTGCAAAATCTCCTGGCCCGCAGCATCCGGGGCGGGCCACGGGGCTGGTACGGCCTGCTGATCGCTGCCGCCATCTTCGGGGCCGCGCACCTGCACCACGCGCCGGTCCCTAACTGGCGCTACGCGGTGATGGCTACCTTGGCGGGAATCTTTTACGGCAACGCCTACCGCACGCGGCAGCGGCTGTGCGCCTCCGGCCTGACGCACGCCCTGGTTGACACCCTGTGGCACTTCTGGTTCTAACCGGCTCAACTCAATCCCGCTGGACGTTTGGGATTAAGCGCAGTAAAATGCCGCGCGCAAGGGTTTACCAGTCCGGCACTCGCCTCGAGCGAGTCAGCTTTAGGAAACTCATAAGGAGTGTGCGTATGAAGCGGAAACTCAGCCTGATTGCCATCTGTCTAACCGTGTTCTTAACTGCAACCGTCTCGACCGCCGCGGCGAAGAAAGGCAAGAGCGGCCCTATCACCGGTACCTGGGAGTGCCAAGCCCACGGTGGGTCGCAAGGTGACATGGCCTTTACCCTTTACCTGACACAGAACAAGGAACTCGTGGACGGCTCCATCTCCTCGCCCATCGGCGGCACCCAAATCAGCTCCGGCACCTACCGCCGCAACATGCTGGAGATTCACCTCGACACCCCCCAAGGCAACTACGTCATCATGGGCAAGTACAAGAAGGGTCAGATCTCCGGAAGTTGGACAAGTGATAGCGATAAAGGAACCTGGGAGGGCAAGAAGCAAGCCGCAGGCTCCAAGTGACAACCCACTGCGGCGTGTAACTGGGCCGCTGAAACGGGGTTGCCGCGCCCGCCGCGTAACCCTGGGCACTGAGGTGTAACCCCGAGGTACCGCTGCCTCGGAAGGCAGGGGCCTTGGAAAGCGAGCGAAACTCCACCCCCAGGCAGTCGCCGACCCGCCGCCGGGGGCATTCTAGGGGGTGAAGGTTGGTTGCCACTCTTTAGTTAACATAATATAACTTATCAGACGTTGTGCTTATGTCCGTTCACCGTAGTTCGACATAAGTTGGATAGTCCCCTTCTACCGTGCTAATCTCTTGGCCTCGGGCGTGAGATTCATCACCGGCCTTTTTCGGTTCTCCTAGCACCCGATGGGAGGCTCTCATGCGGGCTTTCACTCGTTATACCACGGTCGGGCTTGCCGTTCTCATTTTCTGCGCGATATGCCTGGCCGAGTCCTGGGCGAAGTCTCCCAAGAACGCGTCAGTTGACGAAAAATCAAAGCACGGGCTTAGCTCCTTTGCGAAGTACGTGGAAGTGGCCGGAGCCTCACGGGTCGGGACGGATGCGTGCGCGGTGTGCCATGCCGAGGTCCGTGGCAATTTCCGACACGCCTTTCACGCCCAGCAAGGTGTCGAATGCGAGGACTGCCACGGCGCTGGAAGCCTGCACGTGGATGGCTCCGGGGATGTGGCGAAAATCATCAGCTTTCGTTCCCGACCGGCCCGGGATTCGAACGGCGTCTGCCTGAGCTGTCACGTCCAAGACGAGAGGCGCCGCAACTGGCTGGCAGGCCGCCATGCGGCCGAGAACGTCCGCTGCACTGACTGCCACCAGGTGCATGCCCAAGCGGCCCCCGCCGGAAATGGCTCTCACGCGAATTTCGATGCGGCCTCCCCTGGCCATACGACCTTCGTCGAGAAATTTGTACCGGAGAGCGGCATGCTGCTCTCCCGCCGTTCCGCAACCAACGACGCCTGCCTGAAATGCCACCCGGCCCAGCGGGCGCAGACGAACCTTCCCTACCACCACCCGCTACGCGAAGCCAAGATGGCTTGTGTGGATTGCCATGACCCACACGGCGGCGCGGCGGGCAATAATCTGCGCCTGGCGAACGTAAATCAACTCTGCCTTAGCTGCCATGCGCAATACCGCGGGCCGTACATGTACCAGCATCCTCCGGTGACGGAGAATTGCCTGATCTGCCACACACCGCACGGCTCCGCGAACACGAATCTGCTCACGGTAAGTATGCCCGCGCTCTGCTTGCAGTGCCATGCCGGCCACCATGATGGAGCCGGCTTGCCCCTGGCCGACCGCTGCACGAATTGCCACGGGTCGATTCACGGCAGTGATGTCCCCACGCCCACCGGGGGAACCCGCTTCGTCGACAAGGGCGGTCTGGGCGTCCCCGGTTTCCCTCAGCCCACGATGACGGGATTATCCAATTCGCGCTTCAACCGGACGGCTCTGGCGCCGGTTGCGGCGCATGCCGCGATGCTGCCCGGAAGCCGTGTTTCGCCGGGCCGGATGGTTTCTCCCCAGGCATCAGCTTTGCGCGCCGGATGGGTGTCTCCCGTGGCCGCGCACTCCAGCATGCTGGGTGCGCTGAGTGCTCCTTTCACCGGCGGACTCAGCGCCATGATGGGGGCTTTTCCGGGCGGGTTGTCCGCTGGCGGGGCGCTGCCGGGGGCTGACGCTGCCGCTCCCAACAACTCCTGGGGTTTGTACTTCACCCCGGGTGCTTACCGCTTCACGCATGTCACCGGATACGGTGGCCGCGTGGGCGAGTATGACAGCCTGCAGGAAGCGGAGGGAGGGGATTTCGAAGGGGACTTCGTTTCCGTTCCCCACCACCTCAGCCTGCTGACCCGGGGCACCGTCCTGACCGGGTCGGACTTCGACGTCGCTACCCAATTGAACGTGGGCGAGACGCTGGAAGCGCGGGCCGACCTGCGCAGTTTCGTTCAGCAGCAGGACAATTACCCCTTCTACGCGGGAGTCATTTCACCCGACATCGAAACCAGTGATAACATCCCGGCGGGGTCCGTCTTCGGGGTCAAGCGCCGCATGGGCAATGCCTACGCCCGGGTGCAGGTGCCCAGTTTACCGGTGCATCTGTTTGTGAAGGGCGGCTGGCAGGCCAGGGTCGGACACACTCAGCTAGCCTACCTTGATGAGAATATCGACACCTCCTGCTCGACCTGCCACTTTACCTCGCGCTTGCAGTCGCTCAACTATACGAACCGGGATATCGGCGGAGGGGTGGAAGTTAAAGCGGGTGGCGTGAATCTGACTTACGAACATGATTACAGCAGCTTCAATGACCGGCTTCCCTACCCGTCCGCCCTCTTGGGACCCATGCTGAACGAAGTCGAGCCCGGTCCGGTGTTCGTGCCCGACACGCCGGCGGGCACCTATTATCTGGATATCCCCGCCGCCAGCCAGTATTCGGCTGACGCGCTGAAACTGAATTGGACGGCATCGCCCAAGCTGATTTTCTCGGGCGACGTGACCTACCGGCGCGGGCGGGACAGGTTCACGCGCAATCCTCAAAATGGTTTCGATTCCAACGCGACCCTGGTCTGGCATCCTTACGACCGGGTGCACCTCACCGCCGACTATCGCCAGCAGGACCAGGTGAACGGGTTCGTGCCCTACTTCGCGCTCTTCGGCAACATGTCCTATCACAAGCACTGGGCTGGCTTGAAGCTGAATTATGATCTGACCAAGCATCTGGAGCTGGAGACGCATTATCAACGGATGGGCATCACCCGTTCCAACGCCTTCCTGTGGCCACAAATCTTCTCCTTTGATAACACGGACCTGCGCTATGTCGTTCCGTCGTCGTTTGGCAATGCCGGCGGCCTTACGTTGCGCTATCACCCCGGCCATTATTGGAATGCGCGCGCCGGCTACGATTTCACCGGCACCCACGCTCCCGGTTATTTGATTGATCCCGGCAGCAACAGCCGCATCTTCGGGGACGTTACCCTGCTGCCCACCCGCTGGCTGTCCTTTACCAACACCACCAGCATCATTATTCAAAACGCCTTCCCGACCATTGCGCGCCGGAATCGCTTCTACGTCAACAGCGCTGATGCCACGCTGTCTCCGCTCCCCGATTGGAACCTGGATCTCGGGTATTCCTACCAGCAGAACAATCTGACCACGTACATGGCCTTCCAGAACGACTCCTCGGCTGGCTATGTCGTGGATGAGCCCTTCGTACCCTTCCGGCAGCTCAGCCAAACCTACTGGGTGCGTTCCGATTACAAATTCAGGAAGCGCCTGGGGCTGGACCTGGCGCTCACCCACAACTCCGCGCATAGCGGGATGCGGCCGGACGTGAATCCCAATGATTTTTTGCTCTTGGGCAACGGGCCCCTCGTGCAGCAAGGCAGCTTCGACCCGGTCATTTTCCAGCAAGCCCTCGGAGCCCTCACCGTGGGAGCGACGCAAGTCTCGCAGGTGAATGTTCCCCAACTGATCGGCCAAGGAAAGCTCTACTACCTTCTGCCGCGGGGGTTCGACGCCGGCTTCCTGCTCTCATACGGCAGCTACCGGGATTACATGAATCCCAACCTGGATGGGATTCTGCGGTCTTACACTATTTACGTCGGCCGGTCGTGGTAGGTCTCTTTGGAGGCTGCGGGAAAACGCTTCCCTGCTGTCATTCGCTGTCATCCTGAGCGCAGCGAAGGACCTCGGCAGTTGGTTTGGATCAGTAAAGAAGTGAACTGCGGGGGTTCTTCGCTCGCTGCGCTCGCTCAGAATGACAACGCAAGCGCGGAAGGGGCCGGTAGGGCGATTATTGGTCGACGACTTTGTAGGAAAGGTAGGGGCTGGCGGCCTCAAACCGTGCGGCGGGTGAAAAGACACCCTTGAGCAAATGCCGCGCCCACCGGGTGCGGCGGCAGTAATCAAGATAGGATTCGCGCCGCCAGTCGAATTCCGGCTTGGAAATGGATTCGGGGCTGATGTAAACGAGCACCTCCGGGATAAGCGCCCCCCGCGTGCTCTTTTTCTCGTACGTCACGTTCTCGTAATTGGCCAGCAGGCGAATTCCTCTCTCCCGGCACTTCCCTTCCAGCGCGGCGAGAATCCGGTTGTACTTCTCCACGTACGGGCGCATATCCTTATTGGTGTACTCCGTATCCCCCAGGTCGATAATGGGGCGGACCTGCAAGGTGCGGAGCGAGTACTTCCCATACACGTCAAAAAAACCGCCGAGTTCGTCCAGGTTCTCCGCGTTCACGGTGTAGTTCAGGCGTAGCTCGGGACGCTCCGATCCCCGGCGCTTCTTGACCGCCTCCAATTGGTCGAGGACCTCCCGGAACCTGGCGAAGGAAGCGCGGCGCATCATCCGCTCGTAAGTCTCGCGCTCCACCCCGTGCGTAGAAAGCGTCAGCTCGTCCAGCCCCAGGTCCACAAACTTCTCGAGATACTCCGCCGTCAGCAATTGGCCGTTCGTAACCATCCCCACCATGGGGATCTTGTACTTCTTCCCCAGTGCGATAATATCGACAAATCCTTTGTACGTGGTGGGCTCGGTGCCGCACCCGATGTAGAGTTGCATCGCCCAGGGGAAAAAGACCTCGGCAAGTCTTTCGATGTCGGCGGGGCTGAAACGTCCCGTGTGCTCCTTGACGTAGTTCGGCTCGCTGAAGTAGCACATCTGGCAACGCAGATTGCACGACATCACCGGATCGAAGCGCAGCCACAAGTGACGTCGGCGAAGCCAATACATCCCCAGCAGCCCCGCGAACTTCAAGCGGTGGCTCGGCAGCACCCGATTCAGGTTCAACAATTGGTAGAAGCGATCCGCCCGCATAGCCTTCTGGATTTCTCGGGAACGGGGACTTCCCTGCCCCCTGCCTATCCCACAAATTAACATACTCCCGGCAGCCACCGGGCGCAATCGCCGCAGCCGACGGGTTCGTCGGGAGCGGGTAGCGTAGCGCGGCGGAGCCGCAAAAGAAAATCAAAAGGCAAAGTGCAAATGGCAAAAGCTTTTTGCCCCAGCCCGCGCAGCGGGCGAAAGATCGTAGCCCACGGCGCCAGCCGTGGGGAAGTCGGCCCCCCACCCCGCCTCCGGCACCCCTCTCCCCGCCGCGCGGGGAGAGGGGCAAGGGGGTGAGGGGTGCTCGCGAGCCCCGGGCTGACGCCCGGGGCTACGTTCTACCGCCGCTCCGCGGCTGGGCCACGGCCAAGTCAAGAGTAAGTTCAAAAAGCTTGGTAAAAAAAACAAGAAATTACGGTATTGCAATGCAGAGTTTGTGCAGTTCAAACTCTGCGGCTCTCATTTTGATGAACGTCCACTCATTGGTTAACATGTGGACGCTGTTGTGCAGACCTTATTTTCGCTGAACGTCACGCAGGATGAACGGGCTGGCCCGCGAAGAGCAAAAAGCCGCAGAGCTTCTGAGAAACGAAACTCTGTGCTTGTATCTACCTGCTTCTAGCTTTCCAGAATGTGCCACGCACCTATGCGCTCATTCCAGCCGTGAAACGATCCCTTTCTTCCCGGCAGTAGTCTTTCTCCGAGCTTAAAGCAGGTGTTCCCTGATTTGAGACTTCGGCACACTATCCATCTTCCGTCAGGGATAAGCACCAGGGAGAATTCAGAAAGGCCGCCGTAGCCCCGACTGTAATTAAAATGCACCGTTTCTCTGCTCTGATAGCTGGCCTTATGAATCGCACATCTCTTGCCCAAGATCATGACTTCAGTCGCATAGAATCGTAAATCCCCCCTAGCGCTTGGAAGCCTGATTAATTGCACCGGATAGGGACACGACTGCCGTAGAGCCGTAATCGTTGGGTATTCTATGGCTTCCTGTTCCCTTCTCTTGAGCCTACATAAAGTCCTTCTTTCCATACTTTTGTAGCCGAGTCTTGAGGCCAACTGGCGAACACGCTCGCGGCTAATGCCAAGGCGTTTACCGATCAATGAGAAATTAAGGCAAGTATCAAGGAGAGCACGCAGACGGTCTGCACGACAGTGCAGCAGCGATTTCTTGTGTTGAGGGAGGCCAGTACCGCACTTTAGTTTAACGCCACACTCGCAGGCTATCGGCTCCTGGTGCCGATTATATTCTCTCATGGAAGCAGAATACATTAATTCTCATAAGTTGTCAACCAATAAATTGTGCCCCCAAGGGGAATTGAACCCCTAAGGGTCTGTCGGAGATAGATTCCGGTGTACGTAGAATCAATAACTTAGCGAGGTTCAACTGTCTGTAAGCAGGTAGCGCGGAGACGGCACGTCTTGCGCAGAATCAAAAGCCCTGCTCCGTCCACGTGAATGACTAAAGGAATCTTACGTACCCTGGTTTTGGCTTTGCAGTCAGGACAACGTGACGCGATAATCCGCCTGGGGATTGAGCACAAATGAATACCTGGGAGGCAACGCGCCCATGCGAGCTTTCTGTCGTCTTCGAGCCGATGTCATGGCTAAGGTCTGGCTAACTCCTGTTTAGGCTGACTTGGGCGTAGCCGGTCCTGGCCGGCCCAAGCCTTTTGGCAGGGCATTGTCGTACGAACCGCGGACCTAAGAAACAAGTCCGCGCTACTTGCCTGCTTCGTTCACTGCCGCCGAGTTGCGGAACACCTGAAAACGAGCCCCGAAGGGGCAGACTACCACAGCCCAGGCCAACGGCCTGGGTCCGAGAACCCATTCCCGCTTGGCCGCAAGCCCTGAAGGGGCGAAATAGCGCCCGGGAATGGACCCGGATGGTCGCCTACGCTGGTTCCGTGGTCTATCACGCCCCTTCAGGGCTTGAAAACCGCGAGGGGGGTAAACTTGCTGGACCCAGGCCGTTGGCCTGGGCTGTGCTAGGGCGCCCCGTTGGGGCTGAATGCACGCGGAGCCGCTGGCTGCACCGGCACGATCTGCGCGACGCGTTCCATGACCTTTTTGTTTTGGGCCGCCTTCTTCAGGTCGTACTCTGCTTGCAAGCGCATCCAAAATTCGGGAGTGCTGCCCAGCAGGCGGGAAATCTTCAGGCACATGATCGCAGACAGAGGCCCCCGCTCTGCCAAAATATCATGAACCATTTGGCGCGACACGCCAAGCGCTTTCGCGGCGGCCGTGACGGACAGGCCGACCTCGGGAAGAATGTCTTCCCTGAGAATCTCGCCCGGATGTACGGGTGGCAATCCGTTCTTACGATCCATCGTTTCCTCCCTAAGCGGTAATCAGGTTAGGGTTAGCCGGCAGCCACGCCCTACTGAATCGCCCGGATGGTATTGAACAGCGCCTTGAAAGTGTAGGCGGCCTCGGCGCTTTCCTTGGGCGCCGAGGCGTCTCCGTTGTAGGCTTTGATGAAATCGCTGGTACTTGCCCAATTGGTCTGGAGAACGCCGAGCATGCGGGGCGCGATGGTCTGGTCGGCGTGGGCGCGAATGGAGCGGACCAGATCCAGCTCGCCCAGAGCAACTTGGGTTAGCCGCCAGGGCGCGTAGAGCACGCGGAATCCCTGCACGGCAAGATACGCTGCGGTGGCGGGAACGGAATCGTAATGCCAGTCGCAGATCACGATGTCGCGCGGGATCAAGTTGATGGCAAAGGCCGTCCCGTTCTCGCTGCCTTCCCACTCGCCTACTCCGGTCACGCTGCCGTCCAGCAGCCGGTCACCCCACATCCACATTTCCCGGTGCATCTCCGCCAGGTGATCGTGCAGCGTGCGGACCTCCTGCGCGAAGAGCTCCGCGTGGTTGCGGGATTTGCAGCGCGGGCAATCCGGGTCCGCAAGAATAAAGACCTCGTCCATGCCCACGTGGACGGCATCGGCCTCGCAAGCGTCCGCGAGCTCGTCCATCAGGTCGAACACCACCTTGTGCAAGGCGGGATGCAACGGGCAGAAGCTTCGGCAATAGATGTCTTTGTTCTTCGGGTATTTTCCCGGGGTCTCATCGAACTCGGGATGAGCGCGCAGCAGGCCGAAAGTTTGTTCCGCCCAGGACTGGTGCCCAAGTTGGTTAATCAAAGGGATCAGTCGTACCCCCGCTTCGCGGCAGGCCGCGACGAGGGCTTTCACATCGGCCTTGGAAAGCGCATCGGTGTCCACCACTTCAGGGTGGCTGGTGTACTGGTAGCGATAATCGAACTCCATCACCAGCAGGTTGACGCTTTCCTTGGGCAGCACCTCCCGAATGAACCGGACGGTGAGGGGAACTTCTTCCGGTTTGGGCGCCCCCAGGTAAAGTCCCCTGACCGGAAGCTCAGACCCCGCCGCCCCGAACGCGACCCTGCCCATTGGAATCGAGACCACTACAAGAATTGCCAGACTCATTAGCCGGGACTTCATCGTCGCACCTCCGCTCAAAGTGACCTCCGCGGGGGCCGTGCCGGGTGTTGCCCGGTCGGGGCAAGTCAGGAATTTCCCCTCGCCGCGGAGCCTGCCGGCTCAGGGCACCAGCGCGCCCTGAGTTCCAACGTAAAGCGAGTAAAGAGAAGTGCTCGCCGCCATGAACAGGCGGTCGCGCTTCGCGCCGCCGAAACAGATATTGGCGCAGATCTCGGGCAGATGAATCTTGCCGATGAGTTTGCCTTCGGGAGCGAAGACGTGCACGCCGCTGAAGTCTTCGCCTCCCCATCCGGCGCCCGCCCAGATGTTGCCGTCCAGGTCCGCGCGAATGCCGTCAGCAAGGCCGGCGCCCATTTCGACGAAGACGCGGCCATTGGCCAGGCGCAAGCCATCCACCACGTCGTACACGCGGATATTGTGGGGATACTGAGGCCCGTCAGTCGACCCCGTGTCACAAATGTAGAGTCTCTTCTCGTCGGGAGAAAAACACAGGCCGTTCGGCCGCCGCATGTCGCCCTCTACCACGGTGGCCTCGCCGGTCGTGGCGTCGAGCCGATAGACATTGGCAGGCAGCTCAAATGCCGCCTTGTGACCCTCGTAATTGCCCATGATGCCGTAGCCCGGGTCAGTGAGCCAGATGCTCCCGTTCGAGTGGACCACGACATCGTTGGGCGCGTTCAAGCGCTTGCCCTGGTAACGGTCAATCAGCACCGTGATGCTCCCGTCCAGTTCCGTCCGGGTCACGCGACGCGAGTCGTGCTCGCAACTGATCAGCCTCCCCTGCCGGTCGCGCGTATTGCCGTTCGTGTAGTTGGAGGGAGAACGAAAAACGCTGACTTCGCCCGTGTCTTCCAGCCAGCGCAACATGCGGTTGTTGGGGATGTCGCTGAAAACCAGGTACCGCCCGTCACCAAACCAGACCGGGCCTTCCGCCCAGCGCGCCCCGGTGTAAAGCCGCTCGAGGGCGGCGTTGTTCTGGCGATACTTGGCAAAACGCGGATCGATGATTTCAATCGCCTCGTCCGGATACCTGGCGACTTTCGGGAGGCTCCAATCCTTGGCTGCTCCCCCGGGATTGACCGCAAAACTCGCGCCCGCGGTTGCGACCGTGGCAATGAAGGATCGGCGCTTCATGCTTGCTTCCTCCTCTCGCGTTCCCTGCGCGACATGGATGGTCAACTGTGCCCGACTGCCGCGCCATCTTAGGTCGCAAGAGGCAGCCTGTCAACGCTCACAGGTAAAGGGAAAGACCCCTCACCCCCGGCGCTCGGGGCCCCCTGCCTCCTTCGTCGGCCACCCTCCCCTGAGGGGAGAGAGCTGGGATGGTTGATTTCCGCCCTCTCCCGAGGGGAGAGGGTGGGCCGCGACCGGCGCTTTCACCAGCCGGCGCGGGCGGGGGGCCCCGAGCGCCGGGGGTGAGGGGTTATGAACAGTGACCGACCTAACATGATGCTTCGCGGGTGGCGCCGACGTCGCTTCTTATGTCGGCGGTCGTTAAGCAGCCAGGACAGGCCAGGGGTAGGACCTGGTGACAGGGACATTGCGCGTGTTCGTGAGGCGCCTACATGAAAGACGCCGTATGCGCCACCCGCGAATCATTCCGGCACAGCGCTAATGAAGGTTAGGACACTAGCCGAGAGGCGCCTTACCCGGCCAACTGGGCAGAAGTTCGCGAAGGGTCAACACTAGGCGACTACTCGTCAGTGATGCGGCGAAGTGTCCACTCACCATAGGCTCCGGGTCACCCGTCATCCAAGCACGACCGTCATAGATGACAGCGCAGACCACATCTACGGTTTCGCGACTAACCGTTAAGTGGCAGCACCCTGTGCTTGTCTCCGGGAAAACCGGTCATTTACTACGAGCTCCGTCGAGAGTTAAGGTTTAAGCGGATGCCCCTCGAAGCAAACGTCGAGCCAGAGCTCGAGGGTAAGGTCATGCCGGCCTTCATTTGCGAGGTACGGACGCAATTCCTTTTTGTAGCGTTCACTCAGCACCTCAGGACTGAGATGGAGGCTGTCTGCCAGGAAAGCCACGTCATCACGATCCTTTTGGCTGTTTCTCTCTAGCTTGGACAAAATCAAGTCGTATGGGTCGGGGGCGTAAAGATGCAGGTTTTTAAACCGACCGGGGTACATCTCCGAGAGCCGCGTTTCGTAGTCCTCCGGTAGGGAAATGGCCGGGAAATGATGCAAATGAAGCTTGTGCTTCTTCGCAAGCACCGAGTCCGGCCCCGCCAATGCCTGAAGGTCGTCCACACAGCCATAGGGCAGTACGGCAAAATAATCAATATCCGCCGTTGGTCGCGGTAGTCCGTAAAAAAGGCTGACCACGAACCCACCGATGCAATGCACGTGAACTTGTACGCGGAGAAGCCCGTCAAGTTCTTCCAGAAACCGGTCCCAAGGTCAAGGGAGTTTTGCCTCGTTGCTAGGCCACATATTGCAAGTGCTCGGGTCGCAGGTCTGACAACAAATTCCAGTGTTGCGCTGCATCCGACCGGTTCTCGAACAGCCACTGCCGCTCCCGGTCGTTGCGGGGAGCCCGGTAGAAGTAATCTTCACGCGCCAGCCGGCTATGTTCCAGCAAGGATTCCAAACTTGCGAGAGCCTTTGTGCGCTCCGCTTCCACGCCTCGTTCGGAAAGCTGGCGGGCAAGGTTGACCACAAATCCCAAACGATTTTGCAGGTCAAACTTCTTCGCCTCCACCATCAGCCAGGTCAGATCCATGTGCCAATATCGCAGGACCAGCCAAGGCAGCGCTTCGGCCGCCCTTCCCTCCAGATTCTCTTGCGCCAGAGCGGTAAGCAGAACCTCGGCGGGATTCTTACTTCTCACGTGCGTGCGAACATAAGCAAATCCCGGGTATTCGAGTTTTGCGAGATCCTCAACCAACCGTTGTCCGTCAACCTTTTCCGTGAATGCCGACGGCACAGGCAGTTCCGTAGGCGGAAGTCCATAGGCCGCAACCACCTTACGCGCCAAAGCGGGCGTGAGGTGACGCTTTCCGTTCTCCAGCATGGCCAGATAAGGTTGGGACACACCCAGGCGCTCGGCCGCTTCCACTTGGCCCCAGCCGTGCCTTCGCCGCGCAGCTTTCAAATCCCGCGTTCTCATGGCGAGTTCAGTATATAACAAACTTGTAATAAGTCAAGACCTTTTTGTGTCGCCACGGGATTTCGCGGCGCAACCCCGCAATGGGCAAAAGTCAAGCTGCATTGGGCACGGGGAAATTTCTGTCCAGACAATCGAGCAATTCGACACCGCATTTGCCTGCAACCAAGCGCGCGACATTCAGCGGGCCGAGGTTTATTTCATTGATCTTAAATTGGACGAACTTACTTCCCATAAGGAGCTTGTACTTCGCCGGCATTCGTTCAGCGTCGACGTGAGCACCACCTTCCTTATTGGCCAATCCGAGCACAAGCTCTTTCCGCGTGACTGGACCTATTCCAGGCAGCAACATACATGCATTGGGCCACCACTCCCCAAGGGTTGACAGCTCATACTCGCTAGTATCAAGTGTTGTCATTAAAGACACAACGCCAGCCGTTGAGACTGCGGCACTGATTGGACAGTAGAACGTAACTGCTCTTATACCTGGCGGACAAGCGGGCGGCGGCGGTGGTAGCCTGAGAAGTATGCGTAGACCGCGGTAATTCGATTGAATGGACTTTAGGAGGGGCTTGCTGTTCCCAGTCTCGTGGACGAGGACACGAATGGCTGTGGCTACGTTCAGTGCTCTGGTGAGATCGCCGGCACTCATACCTGCGATGGCGTCTCTCAAAAGATGTCGCTGGTCCTCAAGTGCCTTCAAGTAAAATTGCTTGCGCTCTTGGCTGGTCACGCTGGGCACGCGTATCCTCCCTTGGGACGCAGACATCAAACCCAATGTATGCGCCACCCGCGCCAAGGCCTCAGGCGAGCAGGGAGGCAGGGTGCAGCGCGGTGACGAGGTCATAGCGCTTGAAGTCAGCGCTATTGAAGGAAAGTATGCTTTCCACAGCGTAAACGTTCATGACCGCGACGAGCCGCGCGTCATAGACCTTGACGCCTTGGACTTTGTGGTCGTGCACGATGCGTTTCCACGCGGCATAGATCGCCGGCACGTCGGGCAGCAGAGTTAGGGACTCCTCGATGCTGGTGACCTCCTGCAACACTTCCTCATCCGAGAAGCCGAGTCCATTCCGGTCGGCGGGGCGCGTCGCGACATTCCAAAACTCAGCGATGTTCTGAGGACAAATGAAAACGGAGTCTTCTTGCCGTAGCAACTTCGACACGGCGTAAGTGGCTTGAGAGCAGAGGGGATGGTTGGGTTGGGCGCTGCGCAGCAGAATATTCGTATCAACGAGGACACGCATCAGTGCTCACGGCCTTCGTACATGGCTTCGCGGCTGACCGCATCATCAGACAGGGGAGGAGTAGGACGATGACGGGCAGACCACGCCTCAAACGCCGCCGCTCGTTCCTCCGGCGACAGCCGGTTCTTTGCGGCAGGTAGCACCGTGCCTTCCACCACCGAAAGAACGTATTCCTCCACGCTCATTCCGTTCGCTTGCGCCTGCGCCACCAGTCCGGCTTCAACTTCCGGCTTGAACTTCAGAGTCACCGTCATGGATCATCTCCATCCCTTAAACCCTGATACTACCCTATCGCGAGAGGGTGGCCTTGTCTAGGGGAAAGCACAGGTTATTGGGGTCAACGCGACTTGGATCCATCTTCACTCCGTTAAGGCGCGATTGGGCACGCGCCGGAGAGCCACATGTGGCGCATACATCGACTTCAATGTATGCGCCACCCGCGAATCATTTCGGCACAGTGCTAATGAAGGTTAGGACACTAGCCGAGAGGCGCCTTACCCGGCCAACTGGGCAGAAGTTCGCGAAGGGCCAACACCAGGCGACTACTCGTTAGTAATGCGGCGAAGTGCCCACTCACCATAGGCTCCGGGTCACCCGTCATCCAAGCACGACCGTCATAGATGACAGCGCAGACCACATCTACGGTTTGCCGACTACACAGCCAAGTGGATCGCTTGGGATTCGCGGCACGGCGGAGCTAAAAGTCTGGGCGCTTTGGCGTGGACCTAAACCAAGATTTTGGTTGCGGCGCCGCCACGCGGTGCTACCCGGTTTTTGAGCCTTCCTGCGGCCGGTTGAGGGCGTCGAGGAAACGGGGGAAGGCCTTTGAGTAGGTTGCGAGATTGTCCGACCCGCGAAAGTCTCCGATCACTTTGCTCACCACATCGGCCTTGCGGGGGTGCTCCCATTTGTCGAAGAGGTAATCGTCAATCCGGATGGGGAATAAAACATTCCTATGTTCGCGGTCTTCCTTCTGCAAGGCGCGCTCGATTTCGCGAATGACGGGCAGGCTTTGGAGCGAATGCTCGGAGCAGATCACCACGAGCTTGTCATAATGCCGGATGGCGGTGTCAATCTCACCCCACACCGGCTCACCCCACTTGGCATTTTCGTCAAACTTTGACCTGCGGAGAATACCGCTCGTAATCTCCGCATATTTTGCGTATTTTATCGTTGAGCGTGCGGAGAATAACGGCTATAATCTCCGCATGGAGGACGGAGAATGAGCTGCTATATCCACGAACGGGCCGACTGGCCAAAATTTCGATGGGATCAAAAGGCGCTGGCTGTGCCGTTGGCCGCCGTGCGCCATCGGCAAGGGCGCCTGATCGGGCGCATGGAGGCCCTGGGCTTTTCTCTCCGAAAAGAGGCTGTCCTGGAAACACTCACTCTTGATGTTTTGAAGTCCAGCGAGATTGAGGGTGAAATCCTTAACCCGGAACAGGTCCGCTCCTCCCTTGCGCGGCGGCTGGGAATGGACGTTGCCGGGTTGGTTCCGGCAGATCGCAACGTTGAAGGCGTGGTGGAGATGATGCTGGACGCCACGCAAAACTTTGCCAAGCCCTTGACGGCAGAACGGCTGTCCGACTGGCACGCCGCCCTCTTTCCCACCGGGCGCAGCGGTCTGCATAAAATCAGGGTGGGCGCATGGCGCGACGACGCAAAAGGTCCGATGCAGGTTGTGTCCGGCCCGATCGGTCATGAGCGCGTGCATTATGAAGCCCCGGCGGCCCAGCGTATCGATGCGGAAATGAGCGCATTCATCGATTGGGCAAATCAGCCCGGCGACACAGACCCGGTGCTAAGAGCGGCTATAGGCCACTTGTGGTTCGTCACGATCCATCCCTTCGACGACGGCAACGGTCGAATCGCCCGTGCCATTGCCGATGGGGCGCTGGCGCAGTCAGAAAAAAGCGCACAGCGTTTTTACAGTATGTCTGCGCAAATTCGCGAGGAACGGAACGCCTATTACGACGTATTGGAAAGGGCGCAAAAAGGCACACTCGACATTACGGATTGGCTGGAATGGTTCCTGGGCTGCCTTGATCGCGCTTTTGACGGGACCGAAACCACCCTCGCGGGCGTGTTTCGCAAAGCGCGGTTCTGGGAGAAACACACGAACACCCCGCTCAACGAACGGCAACGCCTGATCCTGAATATGATGCTGGATGGCTTTGAAGGAAAGCTGACCTCAACAAAATGGGCAAAACTGACGAAGTGCTCTCAGGACACGGCACACCGCGATATTCTCGACTTGATCCATCGCCACATCCTGATCAAAGACTCCGCGGGTGGCCGTAGTACGAGCTATTCTCTAGTCGAAAGTTAATAGTCAAGGCGCTCTCGATTTCTACTATGAACTGTAAACTATGGACTGTGAACTGATCTCTTGAATTCTGGATGATGAACAGAAATCGGGCCAAAGCGGGTAGCCATCTCTGAAGTGGCGATGCCTCGTCAAGCCATTTTTTGCAAACTTCTACGTTTCCCCGTTAGGGGGGGATTGGTAACGGCTCCGGTCTTGACCGTCGTCGTCGGCGCGGTGGGAACGGTGGGAATCCCTTTGGGGATTTCCACCGTTTCCATCCGCGCTTGGATGTTTTGGGGGGCGAGGCGATCGGCTCGCCCCCCGCGAGTGCCCAGGGCGCGGGTGGTGCTCTCTCGTTACGGATTCAGTTCCAGTCATCTCTCGGCGGCTTTTTGCCGCAAGGAGGTTATTGGGGGAGCAGTCCTTATCACGGTACGGTCTTGGTGGACCTATGGCTACCTCAGGCTTGCTGCTCCACAAGGCTGCCGAGTTTTCGGCCCCAGCGTTCCTCCTGGTAATTGCACTCGTGTTTCAAAACCCCGTACACACAGCGCGCCAAGCTCCGCGCGACGGCGGTCTTGGCCACATTGGCCGGCTTGCGCTGCTTCAGTTGCCGATAGCGTTGCGCGAACGGACTACGCCCGCGCAGCGCGGCATTGACGCCGGTAATCAGCGCCCAGCGCAGCCAGGTCGAACCCTGGCGGGTGATCGGGCCGGGCACGGAAACCTCCCCGCTTTCGTACAGGCTGGGCACCAGTCCCGTGTAATTCACCAAGGCGCTGGGAGAAGCGAAACGCTTGAGATCCCCGATCTCGCTCCATGCCACCGCCGCCAAAATCCGGCCCAGGCCGGGAATACTGCGCAGTCGAGTGATCTCGGGAATATTCTTCGTGGACTGCGCCAAAGCTGACTCGCTCGTTTCCACCTCCTGCTGCAAGAACGCGTGCAGACGACCCAACTGGTCCAGACTCTCGCGCGTAGCGGCCGGTACCGTCTGCTTCGCCAGCCAAGCTTGCCCCGCCGGGCGGAAGGGGTTTCGCCCTGACCGCAGTCCGTGACGCTGCAACAGGCTCTGCACCCGGTTGCGTACTTGCGCCCGCAGCACTGCCAGCCAGCAACGTTGCCGAGCCCGCAGCCGCAACTCGCGAATCTCCGGGGGCGGGAACCACGCCTCCGGCAGCGGGTCCCGATCCGCCACCGAGAGCTTGCGCGCCAACCGCCGCGCATCCAACCGGTCCGTCTTCTGCTTGCGCAGACTGTCGATCCCCGCCGTGTGCACCCAGTGCGCGCGCTCTTTCCACCCGGCTTCCTCCAGCACGCTCATGGCAAAGTAACCGCTCGTGCTCACTTCCAGCGCAATCTCCGCTCCCGGCGGGAGCTGCCCCAAAAGCTCCAGCCAGTCCTCCCGCGTGTTCTCGATCGACGGCAACATCTGCAACTGCCCGTCCGCACTCTGCTCCGCCACCGTGCACTGCCGCTTGTGAACATCAACTCCTATCGCTATCATCGCTGCGCCTCCTCGAAGGGTCTCTGTCATCTCACCCCCTGGCCCTAATTTACCGGGCCCGAGGAGGCATCGCTACCTCTGCACCCTAACTTCATAACATCACGGTCAGCGCCGTACTGACCGTGGCCTTTTCTCATGCCCATTGACCCCGCGGCAGCCGCACGTCGGCAATCTGAATGGGTACGCCGCCGTCGTTGCCTGGCCCTAAGCAAAATTGTTGTAACTGAAACACCGCCAATCCTCCTGCCCCTTCACCTGCCCTTTCTTCACGGGATTTAGGTGCATGTACTCCAGACGCGCATTGAATTCCTTCTCGTCGCGCACAAAGCGGTCCCAATACTGATGTTGCCACAAGGGTCCCCGGCTGCCTCGCCGGGCATGAAGTCTCAGCGTCATGATCTTTTTGCCGTCGTGCAGCACTTGCCAGATCAGCAGCGGATACTGCGGCCAGATCAGAGCATGCCAGTGGTCGGGCATCAAGACATAGCCGCAAAGCAGAAATCCCAGCCGTCGCCGTGAAGCCTCCAGCACGTCGATAAGCAATGCGTATTCAGATTCGTGGAATCGCCTGATCCTGGGACGAAGGTTCACGTTGACAAAGAAGATGCGGTCGGTGAGGCGCAGGCGGTGGACGTTTGACACGCCCGCAGATTACCACTCCACCCTCATGCCTTCAAGAACCCACGGGGAACGCAATCATTGCGGCTACGATCGACGGGAGGTTCGCCATCAAGCGAAGAGCCCACGGACAGGAAGGCACTGTCCGTGGCTACCCGCTCGAAATTCTCATTGTTACCGACCTCCAATGGCGGTCTATTAAAACTTGTCCTTCGAGAACAGCCTCCAGTTGGTCTGATATTTATCCTTTTCGTCTAGCCAGGAGAAGTCTGACGTGTGCGAGTATACTTGGGCGTCGGCCCTTAGCACGGTGAAAGTATTTGAGTGCGCTATATACTTAAGGCTCACGGATGGGGGCCTCACAGGCCTGTTTGTTCCATAGAGCAAAACATGTCGGCTGACCGGGTAGGTCACGATCTCCGCGTTCTTGAAACCGATTTTCTCTCCCTTCGGGCCGTCCAGGGCAACTGGGTTGTCAGAGCCCACGAAACTTCCGCTCTTGCTGAAGGACATCCTCCAATGTCGGGTCATCAATACGCGAGCGATTTGCTCTACACAATTGAATGACCGCTTCAAGTACCAGTCAGTTTCGGCTGTTAGTGAGTACTCCCCCCGAGCGTGGAACTTCCGCATCCGGTCGTAATCAGCGCCGGGGCTATCTGCAGGAATGCCCGCATCCTTCAACGCTACTGCCCATGATTCACGGCTCCTAAGAGCAATTGCGAGCTGGGCACGGTGGAAGGCGCCCGCTATCGCGAGCACGGTCGGGCGGAACGCGGGAACTCTCACCCACTGAATTGCCATGAACCATACCAAGGCCTCCAGTTCGTGTTCGGTTGGCTCTCGTCGTTCCTGGTCTAGACTTTTTAGAAGAGGAGCAATGGTATCTTCTACTTTCGAAAGCGCCTTCTCGACGAAGAGCGGGTCCAGCTTAGGATCGGAAATTCGGTAGAAGTCCCGGTGACGGCCAGCGTTGGCCGGGCTGGTCTGCCACTGCTTCCCCCTTGTCAGGTCGGTCACCCAAAGCTGACCGTCCTTCTGGCCCGTGTCTGTGAAACCTGCAAGCCAGCACTGTGGGACGAAATGATGCGCTCTGGGTTCTGAAGCCTTGCCGGTCGCCATTTTTCTTCACTCTAAAGGATTCAGCGGGGCCGAGGCAAGAAAATTCACCTCCATCATTATTGAGCATCGGGTGTCGTTTACTATACTTGAGGTGTCGGGCTTGGCGCATTCCGCGTGTATCGTCGGCCAACCGGAAGTTAGTTTTGGCGGAACAATTCACTTGGCCAGATAGCGGGTAGCCACGGTCAGCGCAGTTCTGACCGTGGGTTTTTCCCTTGATGTCGAAGGTATACATGGAATAGACGAATCTCGTGCGGAAAGGGCAGGTGAAGGGGCAGGAGGATTGGCGGTGTTTCAGTTACAACAATTTTGCTTAGGGCCAGGCAACGACGGCGGCGTACCCATTCAGATTGCCGACGTGCGGCTGCCGCGGGGTCAATGGGCATGAGAAAAGGCCACGGTCAGTACGGCGCTGACCGTGATGTTATGAAGTTAGGGTGCAGAGGTAGCGATGCCTCCTCGGGCCCGGTAAATTAGGGCCAGGGGGTGAGATGACAGAGACCCTTCGAGGAGGCGCAGCGATGATAGCGATAGGAGTTGATGTTCACAAGCGGCAGTGCACGGTGGCGGAGCAGAGTGCGGACGGGCAGTTGCAGATGTTGCCGTCGATCGAGAACACGCGGGAGGACTGGCTGGAGCTTTTGGGGCAGCTCCCGCCGGGAGCGGAGATTGCGCTGGAAGTGAGCACGAGCGGTTACTTTGCCATGAGCGTGCTGGAGGAAGCCGGGTGGAAAGAGCGCGCGCACTGGGTGCACACGGCGGGGATCGACAGTCTGCGCAAGCAGAAGACGGACCGGTTGGATGCGCGGCGGTTGGCGCGCAAGCTCTCGGTGGCGGATCGGGACCCGCTGCCGGAGGCGTGGTTCCCGCCCCCGGAGATTCGCGAGTTGCGGCTGCGGGCTCGGCAACGTTGCTGGCTGGCAGTGCTGCGGGCGCAAGTACGCAACCGGGTGCAGAGCCTGTTGCAGCGTCACGGACTGCGGTCAGGGCGAAACCCCTTCCGCCCGGCGGGGCAAGCTTGGCTGGCGAAGCAGACGGTACCGGCCGCTACGCGCGAGAGTCTGGACCAGTTGGGTCGTCTGCACGCGTTCTTGCAGCAGGAGGTGGAAACGAGCGAGTCAGCTTTGGCGCAGTCCACGAAGAATATTCCCGAGATCACTCGACTGCGCAGTATTCCCGGCCTGGGCCGGATTTTGGCGGCGGTGGCATGGAGCGAGATCGGGGATCTCAAGCGTTTCGCTTCTCCCAGCGCCTTGGTGAATTACACGGGACTGGTGCCCAGCCTGTACGAAAGCGGGGAGGTTTCCGTGCCCGGCCCGATCACCCGCCAGGGTTCGACCTGGCTGCGCTGGGCGCTGATTACCGGCGTCAATGCCGCGCTGCGCGGGCGTAGTCCGTTCGCGCAACGCTATCGGCAACTGAAGCAGCGCAAGCCGGCCAATGTGGCCAAGACCGCCGTCGCGCGGAGCTTGGCGCGCTGTGTGTACGGGGTTTTGAAACACGAGTGCAATTACCAGGAGGAACGCTGGGGCCGAAAACTCGGCAGCCTTGTGGAGCAGCAAGCCTGAGGTAGCCATAGGTCCACCAAGACCGTACCGTGATAAGGACTGCTCCCCCAATAACCTCCTTGCGGCAAAAAGCCGCCGAGAGATGACTGGAACTGAATCCGTAACGAGAGAGCACCACCCGCGCCCTGGGCACTCGCGGGGGGCGAGCCGATCGCCTCGCCCCCCAAAACATCCAAGCGCGGATGGAAACGGTGGAAATCCCCAAAGGGATTCCCACCGTTCCCACCGCGCCGACGACGACGGTCAAGACCGGAGCCGTTACCAATCCCCCCCTAACGGGGAAACGTAGAAGTTTGCAAAAAATGGCTTGACGAGGCATCGCCACTTCAGAGATGGCTACCCGCTTCGCAACATTCCACGCCCAGCCCTCGTCGCTACCAAAGTGACGGGAGCTGAAGTGCGGCCCACAAAGCTGGTGAACCAAAACGGGCTTGCCAGAAAGGGAGCAGGCAGGATAAAACAATTTAGTCCCTGACACCGTCCATTGGCCGCTCATGACCCGATCATCGTTGGCCGCTTTTGAGGTGAGCACCGAGGGGCAGGTAGCAAATAGCTGGCTCTGCATAGGAGATGCCGCGCTCATGTCGCCCACAACCTGGCTCCTCGCTATTTCGATTATTGTCGCCGCTGCTACTGTCCTCTTGATTCTGTACGTTCCACGCGTGGGTGAGCTTTTTCATCAGCATGTCCCCGATCGCCCCAAACGCCGCCTTTTCCTTGCTGCGGTCGGCTTCTTTACCACCTTCGCCTTGGCCCGCTCGCTGGCTTTCTTGGCTTCCCGCAACATCAGCCCCTTTCGTTACATTTACATTCGCGGGACGCATGTCCATCACCTGGTCTGGGGGATTCTCCTTCTGCTGGCTGTGGGGTTTGGCTGGCTGATCGAAGTGGGCACGGGCAGCAGGTCGTCCTCTCTCCTCGCCAGCCGTTTGATGTCCTTGCTCTACGGTGTCGGCGCCGCTCTCACTCTGGACGAATTCGCTATCTGGCTGAACCTCCAGGAAGGCGTTTATTGGACCCGGCGGGACCGAGCCAGCCTGGACGCCGTGTTGCTCTTCGGGGCCTTGCTGTTAATTGGCCTTTGGGGACGCGACTTCCTCAAGGCCATCAGCCGCGAACTTCTCCCCTCCCGCCGCAAGAAGAAATCGCGATCCTGCGCCGTCTCTCCGCTCTCCGTCCAGCCTCCACTTGGAAAACCCCGTCCTCCTCGCCCTCGCTAGGCGAAAGACAGACGTTAGTAACTTCCGTCAGGCCAAGCATGCATCCTTGCCGAAGCTACACAACTCCTCTGAATGGGCACTTTGACGAGAAACGGCCTACCCGCTCAGCCTGTCAACGTTTACGGGTTTAAGGGTCCGAATGATTTGAGGACTCAGATGCAGGAGACCGGAATCGGGAGGCGAGAGTGGCCTGCCCCGGCAGAAGCCCCGTAAGCGTTAACCTAACGGCTTGCGGCGCCCGAAAGCCCGCGTAGCGGGCGTCATCATTTGGCCCACGGCGAAAGAAGCTGTGAAATAATTCCGGGACAAGCAAAAGCATTTCACGCAAAGGCGCAAAGAACAGAACGCGCAAAGAAAACAAAGCAGTTGTTCTTTGCGAGTCCCTGCGCCTTGGCGTCTTTGCGTGAAATTGTTTATTTTTTTACAGCTCCGAAAGCCGTGGGAAAGAACGCGACAGGAAGGAGTTATGAGCCCCGCCAGGGGCGACATCCGGTTAACGTTCGAACGAGGTCCGCGATGGCACACACGTACACGAACATCTTGATTCACGCGCTCTTCAGCACTAAAGACCGCCCGCCCGGGCTGGACGCGGAAGTCGCGGCAGAACTGTTTCTTGCCTGGGTGGGGTGATGAACAAATGATGCCGCCCCTGCCGGGGCTGACGAAGCGCGTATGCCATCTGCATCCCACGGCTGTTCGCCGTGGGCCACAGGATGTCGCCCGCCTAGGAGGGCTTCGCTAAGGGCCGATGCGGTTAGGTTAACGCTTATGGGCAGAAACTCTGCCTGCTTCACTTCACCACTACGTTCTTCTGGGCCGTTTCGCGGACCACTTCGAGGAAGGATTGCAAAACCTGGGACGGGTCGTCGCGCCGCCAGGCGACGGCGATCTCCATGGTGGGCTCCGGTTCCGGCAGGCGTTTGAAGACCACCCCCCGGCCGCCCATTTGCATGACGGACTCCGGTACTACGGTGATGCCCATGCC
The DNA here is from genome assembly GCA_963722555.1 of uncultured Acidobacteriota bacterium. Taxonomy (GTDB): domain Bacteria; phylum Acidobacteriota; class Terriglobia; order UBA7540; family UBA7540; genus Bog-366. The sequence continues at coordinate 1,121,780 of CAVRNQ010000006.1, read as the reverse complement.
CGCCGCCACCAGATTGAGGATGGTCTGAAGTTGGCTGGCTTCCGCCCCGATGCGCAGACTGAATCCGGCTCGCTGCGAGAGCTCAGCCAACTGCTCGTAAAACCCCGGGGCAAGCTGGCGCGGCGGCAGCAGAAAGGCTTCCCCGGCCAAGTCGCGGAAATCCACACGGGGTTTCTCGGCAAGCAGGTGGTGCTCGGGAAGCGCCACCACAAGCTTTTCTTGGAGGATCGGTTCCACCGAAAGCAGCTCGTCATTCACCGGCATGCGGACCAGACCCACGTGGATTCGCCCCTGGTGCAGGCTCTGGATGAGTTCCGAGCTTTTCAGTTCGTGCAACTCAATTTCCACTCCTGGATATCGCTGGCGAAAGACCTTGAGAATCGCAGGTAACAAGCTGAAAGTGGCGGCGCCCAGAAAACCAATGGCCAGCCTTCCCACTTCTCCACGGCTAGCACGCTGGGCCACAGCGACAGCAATGCCCACCTGGGCGATGACCTTGCGGGCTTCGTCGAGGAAGGCGCGGCCCGGCTCGGTCAGTTGCACCCGCCGCTTGCTGCGTTGCAGAAGCTGCACCCCCAGTTCCTGCTCCAGGCGCCGGATTTGCTGGCTCAACGGGGGTTGAGCCATTCCCAGCCTCTGCGCCGCCCGGCCGAAGTGCAGTTCTTCGGCGACAGCGACAAAATAGCGCAAATGTCGGATCTCCATCGGTAATATCCGCCGCGTCTTAATATACTACGAATATTATATTGGACATGCTTAAAGGAGCGTGTCTAAACTGACCATCACACCCTGGTTCTGGCACGTAAGGCCTTATTAGGGTTTATTCGCCCAGACATACCCTGGCAAGTCTGACCTATGTGGATTGTACGTCTCGCTCTTCGTCGGCCCTACACCATTGCAGTAATGGCCTTGTTCATTGTGTTCATGGGGATCCTGTCCATGAGCAGGATGATTGCCGACATATTTCCGACCATCGACATCCCGGTGGTCATGGTGGTGTGGAGCTACCCGGGCCTGTCGGCACAAGAAATGGAGCGCCGCGTCATCCTGATCTCAGAGCGTGCTTACTCCACCGGCGTCAACGGCATTGAGCACATCGAATCGGAATCCATTTCCGGCATTGGCTTGATGAAGGTCTACTTCCAGCCGGGAATGGACGTGGGCGGCGCGATCGCCCAGATTTCCGCCACCTCCGAAACCGTTCTGCGGATCTTTCCGCCCGGGATGCAAGCTCCCGGCATCATCCAATTCAACGCTTCCAACGTACCCGTCACACAACTGACGCTGTCCAGTGACACGATGCCGGAGCAAAACATCGCGGACTACGCACTGAACTTCATCCGGGTGCAGTTATTTACGATTCCGGGCATCGCGCTTCCCGGGCCTTACGGGGGAAAACAGCGCGAAATCACTATCGACGTCCTACCCAAGGAGCTTGCCGCCAAAGGGCTTTCCGCATGGGATGTGGTCACCGTTCTACAGTCTTCGAATATTATTGTGCCGGCGGGAACGGCCCGCATCGGAAAAACCGAGTACAACGTCATGCTCAATTCCAGCCCCTCGGCGGTGAAGGAATTTGCTCAGATCCCCATCAAGGTGGTGGGCGGAGCGCCCGTCCTGATAGGCGAGGTGGCCCGGGTGGAAGACGGGTTCGCAGACCAGGAAAGCATGGTGCATGTGAACGGCAAGCGGGCTGCCTATCTAGCCATCCTCAAGCACGCCGATGCTTCCACGTTGGACGTGGTCGATTCAGTTCGCAACATCCTGCCGCTGGTGAAAGCGGTGGCGCCCAGGGATCTGGGCATCAAGATGGATTTCGATCAGTCCGTGTTCGTGCGCGGGGCCATTGCCAGCGTGGTCCGCGAAGCCGTGCTAGCCTCGCTGCTCGTTTCCTTCATGATCCTGATTTTCCTGGGAAGCTGGCGGAGCATGGTGATCGTCTGCACGTCGATACCCTTGTCCATCTTGGTGGGCATCATCGGGCTGAAACTGACGGGCAACACTTTTAACATCATGACGCTGGGCGGTCTGGCGCTGGCCATCGGAATGCTGGTGGACGATGCCACGGTGGCCGTCGAGAACATCCATCGCAACCTTGCCCTCGGGAAACCGCTGACCGTGGCGATCTTAGACGGCGCGCGCGAGGTGTCCGTACCCGCCATTGTCGCGACCCTGGCCATCTGCATCGTTTTCTTCCCCGTAGTACTGCTCTACGGTCCGGCGCGTTTCCTTTTCACACCCCTGGCGCTGGCTGTAGTGATCTCCATGCTCGCGTCGTACGTCCTGTCGCGCACGCTGGTTACGACCATGTACCGCAAACTAATGGTTGGACATATCGACCCCGTGGCCGACGCCGAGCACGCTGCAAAACTTTCCCTGCTGGCCCGCCTTTCGGCTGCCTTCAACCGCGCCCGCGACCGGGCTTTCGACAGTTTCCGGAACGCCTATGGGCGAGCTCTGGAGACCGGCCTGGACCACCGTGGTTTCACCCTGACGATCGCGGCTTTGATCAGCCTGGCCTCGCTGCCGTTGGTCTTTCTGATCGGCGAGGACTTTTTCCCCAGTGTGGACGCGGGATTGATGAAGCTGCACCTGCGCGCGCCGGTGGGCACCCGCGTCGAGGAAACGGAAAGACTGGTTCTGCAAGCTGAGGACCGTATCCGGGCCATCATCCCCCCCGATGAGCTCGACGCCCTGAACGACCTGATTGGTGTGCCTTCTTCCTACAACCTGGCTTATGTGCCCAGTGAAAACGTCGGCCCCATGGACGCCGAGATTTCGATCGCCCTCAAGCGTAAGCACCACCCAACCCTCGGGTACTTGCAGGAAATTCGGCGTGTCTTGCATCACGATTTCCCGGGCTCGAGCGTCTGGTCCCAGCCCGCTGACATCGTCACCCAGGTTTTGAATTTTGGGCTGGCTGCGCCGATCGACGTTCAGGTGCAGGGCCTGGATTTCAGTCAGACCTATCCCCTCACCCGGCGTTTACGTTCCGACCTCGAAAGGATTCCCGGCGTCACTGATGTTCATATCTCCCAGGTATTGGACTACCCCACGATTAGGGTCGATGTGGATCGCGTGCGTGCGGCGCAGATCGGCTTGAGCCAGCGTGATGTCGCCAACACCATGTTGATCTCGCTTTCCTCCAGTTCTCTGGTTGCACCTTCGTTTTTCTTGAATCCTGTCAACAACGTGAACTACTTCGTCGCCGTGAAAGTACCCCTCGAAGAGTTCACCTCCCTCGAGGGTTTGACCTCGACGCCCGTCACCGGGCCGGGCGCCGCCACCCTGCTCCAGCCGGGCGGTCTGCCCGCTCCCACGGACCTTCCGGGCCTCGCTTCGGAAACACTCGGTAGTGTCTCTTCCGTGTATCGCCAGGTGACGCCCAGCGCGATCAACCATTACACGGTGCAGCGCGTGCTGGATGTGGAAGCGAGCGTGGAAGGGCGAGACCTGGGGTCGGTCATTCGGGACATCCGCGCCAAGGTCGCAGCACTTGGCAAACTCCCGCCCAGCATCCAGATCAAGATCCGCGGGCAGAACCAAGTCATGGAGGAATCCTTCCGCAGCCTGCTGCTGGGCCTGCTGGTGGCGATCGTGCTGGTCTACTTCCTGATGGTGATTCTCTTCCAATCCTGGATCGATCCCTTCATCATCATGTTCGCCGTGCCCGGAGCCCTGGTGGGAATCCTGTGGATGCTGGCCGTAACGGGGACTACCATCAATGTCGAATCCTTGATGGGCTCCATCATGGCCGTGGGCATTGCGGTATCAAACTCGATTCTGCTGGTCAGCTTCGCCAATGACATCCGCGTGGAACGCGGCATCTCAGCATTGGAAGCCGCCTTGGAAGCCGGCAAAACTCGCCTCCGCCCCGTGCTGATGACCGCGCTCGCCATGATCATCGGCATGGTCCCGATGGCCCTGGCCCTGGGTGAGGCCGGTGAGCAAAACGCGCCTTTGGGCCGGGCCGTTATCGGCGGCCTGCTGGTAGCGACCCTGGTGACCCTGTTCGTTGTCCCCGTGATTTATTCCCTTCTGCGCAAGGGGGCGGTCACCAAGCACCTGCTGGAGGAACGCTTCCTGGCGGAGGAGCGAGGGGAACAGCCGATACAATAGGAACCTCGAATGAATGACCCCAAACCTAAAAGCTGGCTGGCGGCGATCAGCCTTTACATTTTCGGAGGCCTGCTCTTCCTCGCCTGCGTGGGGCTGGCGTATCACCTCTGGACGAGCAAGAAAGTGAGCCTGGCGCAAGAAGAACAATCCCGCGCCGCGGCCGTCGAGGCCGGGCCCCGCGTGGCCGTGATCAGTGTCGGGGAATCACCACGCGAGCGGGTGGTTTCCCTGCTGGGTGAAGCGCGGCCCTTTGTGAGCGCCACCCTCTACGCCAAGGTGAGCGGATACCTGAAGCAGATCAACGTTGACAAAGGCGACCGCGTCACGGCCGACCAGTTGCTGGCGGTAATCGAATCGCCGGAACTCGATCAGCAATACCAGGCCGCCGTCGCCGACGCCAAGAACAAGCGCCTCAACGCCGAGCGGGCCCGCACGCTCGCCAAGCGTGACATGATCTCGCAGCAGGAAGCCGACACGGCGGGCGCCGACGCGGACGTGGCGGAAGCGAACGTCAGATCCCTCGCCGCGCAGAAATCCTATGAGGTCATTCGCGCGCCGTTTGCAGGCGTGGTGGTAGCGCGCTACGCCGATCCGGGCGCCTTGGTGCAGAACGCCGCCACCTCCCAAACCAGCACCCTGCCTCTGGTCACGGTGGCGCAGACCAATGAGTTGCGCGTTTACGTCTATCCGGATCAGCGTGACGCGCATTTCATTCGGGTGGGTGATCCCGCGGAAATCACTCCGCCGGAGCGGCCGGAGCTGCACCTGCACGCCGGCGTGACCCGGATCAGCGGCCAACTGGATACGCGAACCCGTACCATGCTCACGGAGATCGACTTCAATAACACCGCCGACGTGATTCTGCCCGGCAGCTTCGTGCAGGTCGGTTTGCGGATTCGACAGGCAGGTTCAGGAGACCTCGAGATTCCTGCCGAGGCCCTCATCCTGCGGAACAACAAGCCCTTTGTGGCCGTCGTCAAACCCGACAACACGATTACCTTCCAGGCCGTGGTGATCGGCGTGGATGAGGGCCCGCACGTAAGAATCGTCTCCGGCTTGAAAAAGGGTGAGCGCCTTGCTTTGAACCTCGGGGATAGCCTAGCCGAGGGAAGCCACATCCAGCCTGTTCCGGCAGGAGCACGCTGACCACGGAAATGCCGGCCCGAAGGTTACCCAACCGGGCACACATTCCCACCGCCCGCTCCCCTCGCGGCAGAGGGTGCCCGAGGAACGAGGGAGGGGGCCCCGAGCGCCGGGGGTGAGGGGGCCGAATCCCTCCGAACAACCTACGAAGGTGAGGGGGGCCCTGAAACGGAACGCGTTGCCAAATTGTGCACCGCCACGAAAGGAGGTTCCATGAAGCCGTTGCTGGCCGCGCTTCTCGCAGCCGCTCTCGGGCTGTCGGCCTGGGCTGCGGATTCACCCCGCCCGCTCTCTCTGGCAGAGTGCCTCGCGATCGCGGAGCAGAACCATCCCGACCTCACGGCAGCGCGTGGGCTGATTGACTCCGCGCACGCGCAAGTGCGCATAGCTCGCTCGGGCTATCGGCCCCACCTGGATGCGGGCGCAAACTATACGCGCGCCACTTACAACTACGCCGCAACCCCGGGTACTTCACTCAAGCAGTTCAATTCTGCATACAGCGGCGAGAGTATGTCCCCCGCCGCTTACTACTACGGGGGGCTGAGTTTTTCGCAGTTGCTCTACGACTTCGGCCAGACGCGCGGCACGATCGACCGCAGCGAGGCGGAACTGGAAGGTGCACAGCAGAACCTGAGGCGAGTTCACGACCTGGTTTACCTGAACGTGCGGGACGCTTACTACTCGGTGCTGGCGGCGGAAGAAATCCTCGCGGCCCGCAAGGACGCCGTGGACAATCAAACCAAGCACCTCGAGCAAGTCCGGGCCTTCCACGACGTCGGCACCCGCCCCAAGATTGACGTGACCAAACAGGAGGTGACGCTGGCGAACGCCCACGTGGATTACCGGCAGGCGCAGGAGAACCTGGACGTGGCCCGCGCCGCACTCGCGACCGCCATGGGTATTCCCATCCCGCAGTCACCCGAGCCCATCAACACGCTGGGAGAGGTTCCCAACCCCGGCGCCCTGGACGAACTGATGACCCAGGCCGATAAACAGCGGCCGGACCTTGCCTCGTTGCGTGATCAGGTTATCGTCGCGCAGGCGGATATCATCGTGGCGCGCAGCTACTACCGGCCCAGCTTCAAGTTGGGCAGCTTCTTCAATTATCAGAACCTGAAATTCCCCCTGATCTACAACTGGGACTTGGCCGGCCTGCTGGCCCAGAATTTCCTAGACGGCGGTACCAAGCAGGCGCGCTTGGAATCGGCACAAGCAGAAGAATCAGTGGCGCGCGCCAATTTGATTTCCTTCGGCCAGAAGGTGCGCCAGGAAGTCTTTACCGATTATTCCGATCTCAAGGTGGCCCAGGACAAGATCCAGTTGAGTCAGCAGGCGGTGGCGGAAGCGAAGGAAAATCTGGCTTTGGCGGAGGGGCGATATTCGGCGGGATACGGAAACATCATTGAGCTGACGGACGCGCAGACCCTGCTGACCGATTCCCAGGTGCAGGAAATCGTGTCGCGCTACGATTGCCAGACCGCCGCCGCGCGCCTGGATGTCGCCGTCGGCCGCACGCCTGTGCCGTAGAGGACAGGATCAGGATTCAGCAGAAGAACGTCGAAGCGCCGACGGGTTCTTCAAGCCTGAGGATTCTAGGGAGGCAGGCGTTTGCTCCTGTGGCGCGGCCCCCTCACCCTGCCCGCTCCGGCTGGTGAAAACGCCGGCAGCGGGTCACCCTCTCCCGCGAGGGGAGAGGGCTGGTGATTAGATGGGGAGAGGGCTGCTGATTAGATGTGGCGAAGCGAGGCGCGTCTCCCCTCGCGGGAGAGGGTGCCCGAGGTACGAGGGAGGGGGCCCCGAGCGCCGGGGGTGAGGGGCCGAGTCCCTATGGAATCAATCTGGCGGCGGCGTAAAGTCGCCGCTACATGTTTTTCAGCACCCTGCTTCTTACCCATTCACGGCGGCAATCCGGCGAATGAGGTCGCTCTGCTCATCGGCATTCTCCGCGCCGATGGTGAAGGCGTCCAGGATTCCCAGGGAGAGGGCATACTTCAGGGCTTCATCCTGCCGCGTGCGCATGTCGCCTTGGCCCAAAATCTTCATGCCGATAATTCCCTTCCCGCTGGCGCGCGCCTCCTTCAAGGTGGCGACGACCGTCGCCGGGTCGGCGTCCATGTTCGAGCCAATGGGGTTTATGCGGGAGAGGATCACTTGCACCCAGGGGGATTTGGCGGCTTCGCGTAACGCCTCAATCTTGTGGCAGGAGCAGCCGTGGGCGCGAATCAGGCCCTTCTCCTGGGCCTCGGAAACTGCGTCCATGACGGGACGAAAGCGCGCCGCCCAGTTGTTTTCGGTCAGGCAATGCATCATCAGAAGGTCAAGGTAATCCGTATTCAATTCCTTGCGGTAGCGGTCGATGTCGGCGAGCATCTGCTTTGGTTCGCGCGCCCAGGACTTGGTCATGATTGTGACTTTTTCCCTCGGAACGCGCTTCAGCGCCGCCGCGACATGCGGGTGCGACCCATAGGAATCGGCCGTGTCAAAAAACCGCAGCCCGTTGTCGTAGCCACGCCAGAGAAGATCCGCCAGGCCCTGGATTCCCAGCGCTGTCTGGTGGGAGCCGCGGTTGTAGCCCACGGTGCCGGTGCCGCAGGCCAGACGGCTGGTCTTGATCCCTGTCTTGCCCAGCGTGACGATATCAGTCGCGCTGAAGCGTCGGGCGCCCTCCGCGAACAGAGTTTCGAGCGGACTTGTCCCAACCCACGCGGCGCCCGCACCCAGGGCGGCTGTCTTCAGGAAGTCTCTGCGCTTCATGATGTCCTCCTCACGATGTCGAAGTCTTGCCTGTGTCTGTTCAAGGAATCCCCGAGGGCGGATGAAGGGTTAGACTACCACACCCGCTTCTACTCTCCAAACGGGTTTGCCGGTGGGTGGTGTCTCAGTTTGACACAAGCGAGATGCGATACTCTTCAGGATTGATGACCTAGCCGGACGCGGCCAAGCGCCCCCTCGGCCCTCCCCGCAGGGGAGGAAAATCATAAGCGAAACCTACGGATCGAGACGGCAATGAAAAGAATCCCTTCGACCCTGACGGGGTCGAGCGGTTCGGCCCCGTCAGAGCCGGAACCCAATTTTCCGGGCTTCCTTTCCGTAGGTTTCGCTAATGATGTTGTTCCCCTTCGGGGAACAAGGCTGAGGCCCGTCCGCTTCAAAATGAGTCACTACCTGCCGTTGACACCGCGAGGCGGGGTAGTCGTCTGCCTCGATCCGCGGGGTCCCTCCCGCGAAAGCGGGAATCCGTTGGTTTTGGGCGGGGCGCCCACCTGCACGGGGCCGATGATGGCAAGGGGAATAGGTGATGGACACCAGATGCCGCGGCGGATGATGCGGGCAGGGGCGCATGGCCATGCGCCCCATAGACTCCCTTCCGCTTCCGCCGGGGTTAAAGACAGGAGGGTTGCGCCGGAGGCGCGGCGCCCTCACGCCAGAATCTCGCGCACCATCTTCGTGGTTTCGGTGACTTGGTCGGAATAGCGCGGATAGAGGCCAATAATCGTCGCGTCAATCGGCTTGATGTTCTTGTAGGCCCATTCGATGGCTTTGTGTTTCTCTTCTTCTGACCCGCATTTGCGGCCTGCCCCCAGGACCTTATAAACCAGCGCGGGTTTGTCAACTTTGCGCACGGCCTCGACCATTTTCGGCGGGTCAGAGGCGATCCAGCCCTCATCCAGGGGAAGCGTGCCAATCTCTTTCATCCAATCCTCGGGGTGCCGGGTGAGATAGTGCAACCCCGTCATGTAAAAGTCGTTCGCGAATCCCTTTTCATGGAGCGTGTCCAGAATTTTGGGATTATGCGTGGAGATGCCGGCTGCGATTCCCAGGTCGTGAACGCTGTCGATATAGGTTTTCAGCAGATCGATCTTTCCTGCCCTATAGAGAATGTCTGTGGCCCCGCCGTGGAAGGCGATGCCGATGGGTTTGAACTCGGCCGCAGCCTTGGCGCATTGGATGGTTCCGTTCAGGATGTCTTCCGGAGTGCGCCCCATATTTTCGTCGAAGTGCCAGGAGGCAGCCAGGCAGATGAATTGGATTTTGCATCCGGCCCCGCGAATCTTGGGGAACTGGCGCTTCATGTCCCAGTTAAAGCTGGCCTGCCAGGTGTTGATCCCCGCCTTCTCGCAGTCCATCAGCAGCTTGACGATGCGCTCGTCCGTAAACCACTCGCGCATATGCTGGTCGTATTGCCGATTAAAGTGCGAATAACCGTAAACTGGGTTGCTGCCCACGATCATCCGGGAAATGCGGTGGGATCCCAAATTCACCATCGGCAGCAGGTCAGAGGTTTCCGCCTGGAGCGCCTTGGGCACGACCAGCCCGGCGGCGACCGTTGTGGCGCCTTTTAGGAAATCACGCCGACTACTCTCGATCCGATTGGATTCTCCACTCGCGGATGTCTTGTGTGCCATAGGCCATCTCCCCTTCTCACTTATAGTTTCACTATGACCGGACCAGACGATACCGTCTCACCGGACGCATGTCAATGGCAGAAGTTAGGCAGGATTTCTTGACACGGAATTGGAAGGGCGGGGATTCACAGGCTGCGGAAAAACCGCCAAGGCTGTCATCCAGAGGAGGTCGCCGCGGCGACCGACGAAGGACCTCTGCATTGCCCTGATTCTACAAATGCAGAGGTTCTTCGCTTTGCTCAGAATGACACCGCCTACGATTTTGTTCAGCACCCTTTTAGGCAATTCACTATTTATTTAGGGCGGCGGTGGCGGGGATGGGCTCCAGCAATCTCTCCTTGCGGAAAACCAGAGTGTTGGTATCGTACGCGGCGATTTCAAAATCGTGACCGTGCGTGATGGCATCGCAGGGGCAGGCCTCCACGCAATATCCGCAGAAGATGCAGCGGTTGTAATCGATGTTATAGACCTTGGCGTAGCGCTCCGCGGCACTGATGCGCTGCTCGGCAGTATTCTCCGCCGCCTCGATGTAAATACAATTCGAGGGACAAGCCGCGGCGCAGAGGAAGCAGGCCACGCACTTCTCCAGGCCATTCTCGTCGCGCCGCAAAACGTGAACCCCGCGGTAGCGATCCTCGAAATGCACGGGCTCGGCCGGGTAGTTCTCCGTCACCGTGGGTCCGACCATCATCTTGAAGGTCGTGGCAAACCCCTTCGCCAGCGCCACGGCGGAATCGGCAATTTCACGCACAATGTTAGGCATGGCCCCCCGAGTTCTCAGTATAGCGGACGGTACGATGCCGGTCAAATATCCCGAAAATGTGGGAGGAGGGAGCCACGGTCAGCGCCTTCCTCACCGTGGGTTCGTGGTCATGGGGAAAGGCCCAGGGTCAATCATAGTACGATTGACCGTGCCTACCCGCTGAGCTCGGTTCGCAGTCCGGCGAGAGTGGCGGCAAAGTCCGGCGAAAACGGTCGGAATCAAACAGCCGGGCTCGGCCGTAAGTCCTGGCAGTGATAAAATGCAGGTGGTTGAACCCGTAGTAAAGCCGCTGGCGACAAGCCGGCATTGTAGTCCCAAGCCCCGCACACATGGCACAACACGCCATGTATGCGCCACCCGCATAGAGGACTGGTGGACAGGCCGGATGAGTGGCAGTGGTCGAGTTACCAGAATTTCAGCCTGGAGGAATCGGTGCGAGCAGCGTGCCCGCTTCAGATTGATGATGGGCTGTTGCCGGACTCGTACCGCGCATGATTGGCCAGACAAAAGCCCACGACGAGAAGAACGCTCGTCGTGGCTACCAACTCGCTTGCTGGCTTGAAGCGAAACCTCGCATGCCTCCTCCCCATGATAGGGACAGGAGAATTGCACCGCGCCCGCGCCAGTGGTATCTTCGCATGCGTCATGAAGCCGGAGGCTCCCGCGCCGGAAGCCAACCCTGCTGCCCTTGGGAGGTTCACATGAAAGCCACGATGCACCGTTTCATTACCCTGACACTTCTCCTCGCGACCGCCCACGTGGCGCGCGCGCTCCCCCCCCATCTGCCAAGCCCACCGTGGATCTTTCCATCTACGGGCATGTGAGTTCGGTCATCTGGGTGGCGAAAGATCTCGACCCGGTTTTGAACTACTGGGAGAAGTTGGGGCTGAAGGGCATCGAGCGCACCGGCGTCACGGAATTTACCGGTCTGATCTACAAAGGCCAGCCTGCCCCCACCACAGCCAAATCCGCATTCGGCCATATCGGCGGGGTATTGCTGGAGTGGATTCAGCCCGTAACCGGCACCAACATCTACACCGACTTCCTGAAGCGCCATGGTGACGGCGTGCTTGCCCTGGGCTTCGCCGTCAAGAGCGACCAGGAACTCGAGCAACAGATTGAATACTTCCGGTCCAAAGGCGTGGATGCACTGGAGCGCACCCAATGGAAAGGAACCAAGGGAACCGGCCACGGGGTCTACTTCGATACAGCGCCAAAGGGCGGCGGGCTGACCATTGCGCTCTACCACGATCCCGACGGCCCTGCCCCCGCCCAGGCGCACCTCCAAGAGAACGACTACCCCTTTAATAAAATCATCCAGTACGCCTTCGTCGTCCGCAACGTCAGGAGGGTGGGAGCCTACTGGCAGAGCCTGGGTTTTGGCGGCATGCCGGTGGATCACAGCGTGAGCGTAAACCGCTTCTATCGTGGCCAGCCGGGAAAGTTTGAAATGGATTTGGGATGGGGCCGATTCGGGGATATGCCCTTCGAGTGGGTTCAATCAACACTGGGGCCCAACCTGTATGAGGAGTACCTCAAAGGTCACGGCGAGGGGGTCCACCACCTGGGAATTACCGTTCAGGACATGGACGCCGATGTAAAGATGCTGGAGGCCAAGGGCGCTCCGCCTGCCATGTGGGGAGGCTGGGACTCACCCGAGAGCAAAGGCCGTTTTACCTATTTGGATACCGACCCGCACGGCGGCGTTACCATCGAACTGCTGTGGGACCAGCCCATGGGCAAATGAGCGGGGCCAGCCCGGAGTCTCACAGCCCGCCGCTACAGCGGCCGAGGGTGGTGGTGCCATTTGCGAGACACGGGCGCTCCCAGGTGCAGTCATTCCCGCGAAAGCGGGAATCTACTCCGCAAGCCATTGGAAATGCGCCGCCGACGGACTGGATTCCCGCTTTCGCGCGAATGACCAGTGTTTCGAAAGGAATCCCATTCCAAATGACACTACCGCGGCCGAGGCTTGACTCCCAGGCGCAGCAGCCTCAGAATATAATCCTGGGCGGGCGCTCTTCATCCAAGCAGGGACAGACCGATGATTCGAATTCGTGCCGTTCTATTGATGCTAACTTTCGCGCTGGCGGGCGCGGCTGGCGTGATGCCGGACGATGCGCCCCAGAAGCTTGGCGCAGAAAAGACCGCGAAGACGGGATCCACCAGGAAGCCTGCAATTACTGATGCCGTGCGAGTGAGCACCGACGCGGCGCTCGCCAGCGCGGCCAAACAAGAGGCCAACAAAGGGACCTCCGACAAGAGCATCAAGGGCGATCCGGATGATGCGGTGCTCGAATTCCATCCTGCCGCACCTGGCGCCGCCGACGACAGCAGCGCAGTCGTCGCCAACGATTCCAAGAAATCCGCCCTCAAGAACCTGCACGGCGAAGTCTATGGAGCGGGCGGCGCCCGGGGAAACCAGGAGACTGGCAAGGTGGGCGCCAGCTCAAAGGGCGGCAAGAGCTCAATCTACGTGGAAACGGACCGCTCCCACGCCACGCCCTCTCACTAACTGATGCGCCCACCGCCTCACACCGTCAACCTCTTTCGCCGACTGGCGAACCCCCGCGTGGCGCTGCTCGCCTGGGCCCTGCTGGCTGGGAAGAGCTTCGCCCAAGGGCCCGCCGCTCGCCTTGACTGCGCCTCCCTCCCCAGCGCCATCCTGGGGCGCGCCGTGGACTATTGTGTAGCGCTGCCCCCGGGGTATGACGTGGGCGCCGAGCGTTATCCCGTGCTCTATTTTCTTCACGGCCTGTTCGAGAATGAGAAGAGCTGGAGTGAACACAGTGGGCAGCGGGTCTGGGAAGATCTGATGAGCCAGGGGACCATCGGCAAGTTCATCGTGGTGCTGCCGGATGGCGGCAAGACGTTCTATGTGAACTCCTTCGACGGCCGCGTGCGCTACGACGATTTCATCAGGCAGGAACTGGTCCCCGCGATCGATCAGAAGTATCGTACGGTGGCAAGCCGCCATGCCCGCGGCGTGAGTGGCACGTCGATGGGCGGCTTCGGCGCACTGCATCTGGCCATGGAGCATCCGGACACTTTCGGCTCTGCCAGCGCCCACAGCGCGGCGCTGATCGCAAAATTCCCCAATCCCCTCCCCACCGAGGGCCGTTGGGGATTTTACGCGCGCGTGCTGCAAGAGCCCTTCGGAGCGCCACTCAACGAAGTTTACTTTGACGCGAACAACCCGCTTACGCTGGCCGAACATCCGGAGCGTTTCTCCCAATTGAAGCTCTATTTTGACTGCGGCGATCAGGACCGCTACGGTTTTGAAGAAGGCGCCAAACTGCTGGATCAAATCCTCACGGCCAAAGGTTTCCCGCATGACTTCGTGCTGCGGCCGGGTAACCACGGCTGGAACTACCTCGGCCAGTACTTGCCTTACTCACTCGAATTCCACTGGAAAGCGTTCAGCCGGGCGGAGGCCGCAAACGCCCCTGTGAAAAGAGGGTCGCGATGAACGCCGGCGCTTGACCTGCCTTATGATGACGCGCTGCGGCAGCGCTATGTTCAAGAGCACCACATCGAGTACCCCGTGGTTCACTGGACGAAGGAGAGCGATCGTGCCTACCGCGGTATCTCGATCTTCCCTACCCTGTTTTTGATTGATCGAAAAGGAATTGTCAGAGCACATTGGATCGGGTACGCACAACCCGATGCCCTACGGCGGGCGAGCATGGAACTCTTAAAGGAGAACTGAGGCCGCGACCCCGCCGCTCCGCGCCAGACCGGAGAACTCTCGCTAAAGGAGAAATCCAAACATGCAACGCATCAGCCGAATCATCTTGGGATTTGCTGTTGTCGCCGCAGCCGCGCTGCTGACTCAAACCACCCTCGCGCACGGTAATGACCGCGGCACCGCCACGGCCACCGTCGCTGGCGCGCAGGTGACGATCGATTACGGCCGCCCCGCCCTCAAGGGCCGGGACCCGCTCGGCCTCATCAAGCCCGGACAAGTGTGGCGTCTGGGCTCGGACGCTTCCACGACGCTGGAATCCGACCGGGATCTCGACGTCGGCGGCAATAAAGTTCCCAAGGGCAAACATATCCTGCTCGCCCGCTTCGACGGCCCGGGTAAGTGGTCCCTGGTGGTGTCGAGCAAGCCCTGGAACCAGTACGAAGCCGGCGCCAAGATTGCAGAAACACCCATGACATTCGCGCCCGCGCGGGATTCCGTCGAAACCGTAACCATCAAGCTCAGCGACCGGAACGGGACGGGCGTGATCAGTGTGGAATGGGGCAAACTGCGGCTGACGGCCGAGTTCAAACCGGCGCCCTAGCCGGTGTGACCCTCCAACCCCTGTCCCGAGTAAATGCCATGTCGAGGAAAACGCATGCCACCCTCAATGCGCGTGCTTGCACTTTTTGCTCATCCGGATGACGCGGAATTCCTCTGCGCGGGAACCTTGGCGCATCTCGCCGACCAAGGCGCTTCCATCCACATCGCCACCTTGACGGCGGGCGACTGCGGCAGCACCATCCTGCCTCCCGCGAAAATCACGCGCCTGCGCCGCCAGGAAGCGCGACGCGCCGCGGCGATGTTGCAGGCGGAATACACCTGCCTCGAAGAGCGTGACCTCCTGGTGTTTTACGATGGCCCCACGCTGCGCAAGGTGATGGAACTTATGAGGCGCGTTGATCCCGCGCTGGTGCTTACCCATTCGCCCCAGGACTATATGGTGGATCACGAGACAACCAGCCGCCTAGGCCAGACGGCGTGTTTTGGCCTCTCGGCGCCGAACTTCCGCACGGGCGCTCGCCCCCCCGCCAAGGCGACGCGCGCCATCCCACACCTCTACTACGCGCAGCCCTTCGGCAGCCGCGACATCCTGGGCAAAGAAATTTTCCCGAACCTCGTCGTGAACATTGGCGCCACGCATGGGCGCAAGGAAAAAATGCTGGCCTGCCACGAAAGCCAGCGCGCCTGGGTGCAGTTTCAGCAGTCCACCCCGGAGCTCTATGAGCCGCTGCGGCAGATGGCCGCAAGGGCCGGAGAACTCGCCGGCTTCGAGTGGGGGGAGGGCTTCCGCCAGCACCTCGGCCAGGGATATCCTCAGGGCAACCTGCTCGCCGACCTGCTCGGCGGCTTGGTGCGCCCGGCACACACATCCTGAGACCGCTTCCCTCCCCGGCGGCGCGCTTCTGTTCGATACCGCTAGAGCCGTGGCTTGACGACGCCCCCCCAGGCGCCGGGCTTGCCCCAGCGGCGTCCGAAAGCCTGCCCGAGATTAAGGCGTGCCCTTCCCGGCGACTCATCGAGGGCGCGTGGGAGCCAGCGCATATTCAAACCTTTTGCTGCGCTTCTTTGCCTCTTCGCGTTATCATGCGGAAGTATAATGCTTATGCAGTTTTGAAGGGCGTTGACGTCGGGGTAACGGGTAAACTTCTGGGTGCGTCGCCACAACCGAGCCACAAGCTTGCGGTCTAGGATCACCACGCGCCTCTTTTTGCAGCGTGGGGGGCCCACGCCCGTCGCGGGCAGGGCGATTCCCATCCTTTCGCTTCTGGGGTTGATCCTCGGCTTCTGCCAGGTGCCGGCCCTTGCCCAAACCTCGCCCTCTCTTTGGGGCCAACCGGTCTTGAGTCTGCAACTGCAATGCGACGCTCACCTCACCCTCCAGGATTTCCCGGGCGCCGTCACGCAACAGATCGGCGAGCCCCTCGACCCCGCCCGAGTCTCCGAAAGCCTGAAGCGGCTTTACGCTACCGGGCGTTTCACCGAATTGCGTGCCGAGGGCAACCCCCAAACGAAGGGTGTTGCCCTGACCTTTGTGACACGCGCGCAGTATTTCATGGGCACCGTGACCGCGAAAGGCAACCCCGGGCCCATCGAAGCGAAGGCGCTGGTTACCGCCTCACGCTTGCGGCTGGGTTCCCCGCTCACCGATGAAGACCTCAGCGCGGCGCACCAACATCTGGCCGACCTGCTGGTTGCCAACGGCTACTACCAGTCACGGATCAGTCACGAAATCAAGCGCGACCCTGACACGCAGGAAGCGAACCTGCTTTTCTCACTCGAACCCGGCCCGCCCGCCCGCGTAAGCAGCATCGAATTCCGTGGCGACGCAGCCTTTCCCGCACGTCGCCTGCTGAAAACCGCCGGTTGGCGCCCCCGCATGCACCTGACTGCGACGCGAGTCGAGCACGGGATTTTCCGCCTCCACCAGTTTTACGTGGCTCGGGGGTACCTGCAGGTCAACCTCAGCGTCGAGCACAGGACTTTCGATGCGAAGAGCGGCACCGAGAGGCTCACCGTCGCCGTCAACTGCGGGCCGGTGATCCGCGGGCGCGTCGAAGGCGCGTCGATATCCTCCGCGCGGCTCCGCAGCCTCCTGCCCTTTTTTCGCGACGGGGTCATTGACGATCAAGCTCTGGCTCGCAGCGAGAAACTGCTTGAGGATCACTTCCAGCAGCAGGGCTATTTCTCCGTCTCCGTCAAAGCCAGCCGCGTGCCGCGCACCACTCCGCAACCGCACGTCGAGATCCTCTTCCATGTGGATCGCGGACCGCGGGGGGACTTCGCGGGCTATGGTTTTAAGGGAAACCACTCGGTCCCCGCCGCAGAATTGCTGGCGGCGATTTCCCCACCTGTTCAGGGACTATTCCCGCCCGCGCCCACTTTCAGCCGCGACCTCGTCGAGCACAAGACCGCCACGCTCCTGGCCCTCTACCAGTCGAGGGGATTCCTGGACGCGCACGTCACCCCTGCCATCGACGACCATCTCGACAACACCGCTGGCCGCCGGCACGTCATCTTCGAGATCCAAGAGGGCGCGCGCACCACAGTGCGCAACTTGACTTTCGCAGGCATCGACCTCGCCGCCCAAAAGACCCTCTGGCCATCTCTCCTCTGCCGGCCGTTGCAGCCCTACTCGCTGGATCGCGTGCGCACTGACCACGACCTGATTCTCGATTACCTGGCTGACCATGGCTATGCGCGCCCCACCGTGAGCTGGCAAACTACACCCTTGGAGTCCGCCCCGCAGGTCGACCTCGAGTTTCGTATCGCGCCCGGGACCCAGGAACGCATTCAACGCGTCGTCGTGCTCGGCAACGAACATACGCGCGCGCGCATTGTGAATCGCGAGCTGACGTTTCACGAGCGTGAACCGATAAGCCAGAGCGCCATGCTTGAGTCGCAACGCAAGCTTTACGATCTGGGCATTTTCAACCAGGTGCAAATCACTCCCCAGGAAGCATCGAATTCCGACACCGCCAAGACGGTGCTGGTGGGGGTTGAGGAAGCCCGCCGTTGGACTTTGGGCTATGGGGGCGGCCTGGAAGTTCAGCGTTTGGGCAGCAACCAACCGCAGGGGCAGTTCAAAGCCAGCCCGCGGCTTTCTCTCGACCTCACGCGTTTGGACGTGGGGGGCCGGGATCAGACGTTCAGCATGGGCGGACGCCTCTCCAATCTCGATACGGGCGCAAACATGGGCTATTTGATTCCCCGCCTGCTCAATCGCGACGATCTCAGCCTGCGCATCAACGGTTTAGTGGATCGCTCTCGCGACGTCCTGACCTTCACGGCAGACCGCAAGGAAGTTTCCGTGAACGTGGAAAAGCGCCTCCGGGCCTCCACTCTCCTGATCGGACAGTACAGCTTCCGCCGCGTGGAAGCCCTCGATATCTCCAACAAAGTATCCCCGGAGGATAGTTTCCTGCTCAGCCAGCCCGCGCTAGTGGGGATGTTCGGCGGGAGCTTTCTTGAGGATCACCGCGACGACCCGTCGGACGCGACCCGCGGCGCCTACACCCTGGTGAATGCGGGAGTTTCCTGGCAGGATTTTGGATCCCAGGCAAACTTCCTGCGGTTCACAGGCCAGAACTCCACTTACTATGCGTTGAATTCCCATTTGGTCTTTGCGCGCAAAACGCAGTTCGGCGTGCTGTCTCCTTATGGAAGCCCCTACAGCATTACCATCCCTGCCAGCAACGGCCAACCCAGCACGGTCGTCCCCACGCATTCGATTCCCTTGCCGGAACGCTTCTTTATGGGGGGCAGTGAATCCATGCGCGGATTTTCCATCAATCAGGCGGGGCCCCGCGACCCGGGAACCGGATATCCCATTGGAGGCAACGCGCTTTTCCTCAACTCTTTCGAGTTACGATCATTCTTCGCGCAACGGCGTCTGGGCCTGGTGCTTTTCCAGGACTCCGGAAATGTTTACACCAGCATTCGCAAGATGTACCTTTTCAAAATCAAACAGGAGTCCCCTGCGGATTTTGATTACACCTCCCATGCGGTGGGCTTAGGTCTTCGCTACAAAACCCCGGTGGGACCGATCCGTTTCGACGTGGGATACAATCTGAATCCTCCACGGTACAACGTGAATACAAAACAGAACGGCGTGCCAATCGTTGAGGTGCAGCGATTATCGAACGTACAGTTTTTCTTAAGCATTGGCCAAAGCTTCTGATCCTGGCCGCACTGGCCGCCGGTTTTGGGGTGTCGGTAGCCGTCTGCCCCGCTGCGGATATCCTGGACCGCGTGGTCGCATCCGTGGACCGCGTGGCCATCACGGCCAGTGACGTGGAGCGCGAGTATCGTTTCGAGCGCTTTCTTGACGGCCCAGGGCCGGCGCCCGCGCCCGATGCCGCCGCCCTCGCGCGCGTTCGTGAACGGCTGACCTACCAGATCCTCTTAAGCCGCGAGGAAGACCCCTCGCCGGCTGACCAGGCGGAATGTGAGAAGGCCGCGGTGGAGCGCGTGGCGGCACTGCGCAAGGGATTCCCCGGCCCGGAAGCCTTTCAGGTGGCGGTCCGTGAACTGGGCATGACCGAGGCCGAGATCGTCGCGCGGATTGCACAACAAAACCTTATGCTGCGCCTGATCGATCAACGCCTGCGTCCTGCCGCCTCACCTCCCGATGACGAGCTGGCCGAATACTACCGCCAGACTTTTGTCCCGGAATTCCAGAGGAAGAACCCGGGGGACGCTGCTCCCCCCTTGCCGGAAGTCGAAAATCAAATTCGCGAAGTCCTGACTCAGAAGCACATCAACGAATTACTCGATCAGTGGATTGAGGAGCTGAAACCCAGTAACCGCGTCAGCATTCATACTTTCTGAACGCCTGGAAGGCAGGTTGTATACGCGCTGGAAATTGCCCAAATCGCTGCGCCTCGCGGTCTACGTTGTGGAATCGTTGCTGGTGTTGGTGCTGGCGGCCCTCATCGCCATGGAGAGCAGTTGGTTCCAGCATTGGCTCGAGGGCCGCGTAATCACCGGCCTGGAGAACGTGACCGGCGGGCGCGTGGAGATGGCGGGGTTTCGCTTCCGGCCGTGGCTTTTTCAGCTTACGCTCGAAAAGCTGGTGATCCACGGCTCGGAGCCCGCCGGCGAACCACCCCTGATTTCCGCGCGCAACGTCGCGGCCCGCCTGAACCCGGGGCCGCTTCTGCGCCGTCGCCTCCGCCTCCGCAGCCTGGACCTCGACGAGCTACGCCTGCACCTCCAGACCGCTCCGGATGGGTCCACCAATCTGCCGGGTCCGCAGCAGCCGCCCTCCGCGCAACAGAGCCTGGTGGACTTGATGGATCTTTCCATCGGACGCCTGTCCGTCGCTCACTCCACTTTCTCCTGGAACAACCAGGAGGAGCCGTTTGCATTGGATGCCCGCGAACTAGCCATTCTCCTCCGCATGACCCGGGGGCGCTACACCGGCACATTGTCTTCCTCCGACGCCACGCTTCGTTCCCGGCGCTGGTCGCTGCCGCCCATCACCTTCAATGGCCGCTTTGAGATATCGCATGACGGCCTGGCGGTTTCCTCTTTCGCGTGGCAAACGCAGGGGATGACGGGCGGGGGGTCGTTCGCGCTCCGCCCCCTCGTCGTCCCGGAAGCCTACGCCTCCTTCCAGGTGTCCGGAGATCTTCCCACGCTGGCGCGGGTTTTCGCAGTGCGCGACCTAAGCACGGGCAGTGTCCAGATCGAAGGGCAAGCAATTTACCGTCACGGTAAGCTCTATGCGCAGGGGCACGCCAGGGCGCGCCAAGTGACAATCCTCTCGCCCCTGCTCATTCCCGGGGGCCTGGAGGCCAGCACCGATTATGTCTTCGAGAATTCGCGACTCAATTTGACAAACCTCACTCTCTCCGCTTGGGGAGGCGCCGCGCAGGGGACACTCCAGGCGAACTTGGGGGTTTCACCGGCGAGTTTTCACTTGAGTGCGCAACTGCACCAATTGCGGCTGGAAGACGCGCTGCGCTCAGTGCCTCCGGCGCGTCTCCTGACGGCCTCCATACATCCGGTCGGGGTCACCGATGGCACCCTGAGCGCCACATGGTCCGGTTGGCTGGAAAGGTTGAAGGCAACATTTGATCTCCACTTTCCACGCTCCGGCCGGCGCGCCCCGCAATCTGCTTCCCATAAACGGCTTCGTGCGCGGAACGCTCGAGGAAGAACGCGGCTGGACTCTCGAACTCGCCCAGGCCCAGTTCCAAACACCACATTCCACACTTTCCGCGCAGGGGGCGCTCATCGGGCGTGCGGAGCCCTCCCGCCCATCGCTGCCCCTCTCCATCAGGCTCGTCACCACCGACTTTGAAGAGTGGCGGCCTCTCTTCCAGGCACTGGCGATGACCTCCGAAGCCATTCCCCTGGTCCTTGAGTCTCCCGCAGAATTTTCCGGACGCCTCGCGGGTACTTACACCGAACCCTCTCTGGAAGGCCGGCTGCAGATGGGCCAGTTCCAGTACCACGGCTGGACTTGGGACAGGCTTACCGCCACAGTCGCGCTCAGCCCCGGCTCCCTGCAGATTTCCTCCGGGCGAGTCGTGCGCGAAAAAAGCTCGCTCGATCTCAGCGCTTCCGCAGAGCTCAAGGGCTGGCAGGTCACACCTCATTCCCACCTGCGGCTCTCCGCGCAGGCCGAGCGCACGCCCCTCGAGGGCCTGAAGGCCGCGCTCAACGCCAACTTCCCTGTCCGTGGCCTCGTCAGTGGCCGCGTCAATGTGGAGGGCACAGTCTCCAGCCTGACGGGCAGCGGTGTGTTGCGGATCGACGACGGCGCCATCGCTGCGGAGCCCTTTGATTCTCTTACGGCGCAACTGCGCATTGTCGAAACGGTCTGGAAACTGGAAGGCATGCAATTGGCCAAGGGGCACGGACGCCTCAGTGGCGACTTCACTCTGGAGCCGGGGCGCCGTTTCGCCTCGGGTCAATTGCAGGGCTTCGACTTCCGCCTGGCTGAGATCGCGCACCTGGCGTTGGCCGCACCCGAAGCGCTTCCCAAAGGTGCGCTCGATGGTCGCCTCAGCTTTGAGGCGCATGGGCAAGGCACACCGGACTCCTTCGAGCTAAAAGGCGCCTGGCACCTCCGCAGCCTGAGTGTGGGAGGCACGCCGCTGGGGGAGCTGAATGGCGTGATCGAAGGTGAGCACCAACAACTGCGACTGGAAGGTGAAGACCACGGTCCCGCCGGCACCGTGCACCTGAGCGCCCGCGCTATTGCGGCGGGGGACTGGCCGCTCAAGGTTGAAGGCCAGTACTCCGGCGTGAGGGTCGATCCCTGGATCCGCGCCTTTTTCAGTCACGAATTCGCCGCCAGCGTCACCGTGGGAGGGGCCTTCCAGGTCGCGGGCCCCCTGCGCGAGCCGGCGAAAATTGATCTCCAGGCCCAGGCCCGTGATCTGGCGGTGAACTTCCCCAGCCTGCAGTGGAAGAACGACCAGCCGATCGATCTCCACTACTCGGGTGGCACACTGACCCTCAGCCGCTTCGTCATGCGCGGCCCCTCCACGGAACTCGCCATCCAAGGCTCGGTCCGTTTCGCCGAGCGAGTGACGTTGGGGCTGAGTGCCGAGGGCCAGGCCGACGCGACGCTGCTGACCGCGCTCGATCCTAACCTCGAAGCAACCGGTCACTCGGTGCTGCGCCTCACCCTCACCGGCACGCCCACCCGGCCCGTGTTGAACGGCGCGCTGGACGTGCAGGATGTGAACGTGGATTATGGGGGCCTGCCCTTTCGCTTCAGCAATCTCCAGGGAACCATTCAGCTCGAGGGCGAGCGCGCCGTCATTCGGTCCCTGCGCGGCTTGAGCGGCGGGGGAACGGTTAACCTGGGCGGGTCCCTGACCCTCCAGGAGAATCCCCGCTACGACCTGCACGCGGACTTCAACCAGGTCCGGGTCCGCTATCCGCCCAATTTCACGTCTGTCCTCGACGGTAGCCTGCGCCTGGCGGGAAACTCCGAGCGCGGACAACTGCAAGGCGATTTGATCATCCGCCAGATGTTTGTGAATGAGAGAATTAATTTCATAACGAGGATTATTGAATCTGCTAATCCCTTTGGGGAACAACCGGGCAGCGTCGCTTCGCCCCTGGCCTCAAAGATTCGTCTGAACGTGCGCGTAACTTCCGCTCCCCCCGTCCGGGCGGAGACACCCGACCTGCGACTGGTGGGCGACATCGACCTTCGCCTGCAGGGAACCCTGGCGAATCCGGCGCAGGTGGGCAGCATCCATTTCCTCAGTGGCGAGGGAGTATTCCGGGGAAACCGCTATACGCTCGCGCGCGGCGACATCAGCCTGCCCAACCCCTTCCGCACGCAAGCCTTCCTGGACCTGCAGGCGGTGACCCGCGTGCAGCGGTACGAACTGACCCTCGACATCTCCGGCCCCTTCGAGCGGTTGAAGTTGGCGTATCGCTCTGACCCTCCCCTGCCCACGGCCGACATCCTTTCACTGCTGGCGCTCGGCTATGTGAAGCAGGAAGGCGCCTTCGCGACCGCCGGCACCAACCCCACGCGCTCCGTGGGCGCCAGTGCTATCCTTTCCGAAGCCCTCTCCAGCCAGGTCACGGGCCGCATCCAGCATCTGTTCGGCGTCAGTCGCATTAAGATCGACCCCAACGTCGGCATGCCCGGCTACGGCTCCGGCGCGCGCGTCACCGTGGAGCAGCAAGTCACCCGCGACCTCACTCTGACTTATGTCACCAATACTTCCAGTTCGCAGTACCGCATCATTCAATTCGAGTGGGCCGTCAGCGATAACGTCTCGGTGCTCGGCCTACGAGACCAGAACGGAATCTTCGGACTTGAGTTCAGGTTCCGGCGCCGCTTCAAGTGAACAGGCGCCGCCGCGTCACGACCGGAGGGGGGGCGGGTGTCTTCACGCTGTCATTCTGAGCCCGCTTTCTGGGCGAAGAACCCCGGCAGTTTGTTCTTCTGCTTACCCAAGCGAACTGCTGAGGTCCTTCGCTCCGCTCAGGATGACAGCGAAGGGCTCAGGATGACAGCATGGAAGCGTTTTCCCGCAGCCTGATAAGGCCCCTCACTTCCCTTCTGGCCGGTCCCGTCTCCCGATGCTATACTGATTCGGTTGCCGCGATTTTGAAATGCAGAGCGGGGCGTGCCGTTCGAAGGCGCTCTCGCGGCGTGAGGCCACGGAGAGGTGTCCGAGTGGCTGAAGGAGCACGCTTGGAAAGCGTGTTCACGAGTAATCGTGACGTGGGTTCGAATCCCACCCTCTCCGCCATGCACCCTGGGGTATGGGGTGCTGGCGTCCTACCTTAGAGCTCCACGTACTTCACACTCATCGGTTCGAGCCTGTGATGGCCCGTGTTCACTATTCCACCTGGGCTGGCGCGCCCGCAACTGATTTCCGCCTCGACTACCATCCCGCTCGTTCCGGCATGCCGCCGCTGGCGCCAGGCTGCGCAAAGGCGAGATTCGCGGCCACGGGCAAACGCCTGCGCCGTCTGCCCACGCGGGCGGAAGATTTGAAATCAGCTTGAGAAAGCGCTGCCTCCCGCGCTGGTTCTAATGCGGCAGCGGCAAGCCCCGCACCGCGCGGAATGTGTCGCGTGCGATGAGGAGTTCTTCGTTGGTGGGAATCACCATCACCCGGATTCGGCTCGCTGGCGTTGAGATCTCTCCTTCCTTCCCCACCACCGCCTGGTTGCGCTCCGGGTCGATCTGGATTCCCAGTTCCTCGAGCCCCTCGCAGGCCAGGGCACGCACCGGAGGTGAATTCTCGCCTATTCCGCCCGTAAAGATGAGACCGTCCACGTGTCCCAGCGTAGCGCTGTAAGCGCCAATGTATTTCTTAACCCGATAACAGAAGACCTCGATCGCCAGTTTGGCCTGCTCGTCACCTTTGGCGGAGGCGGCCAACAACTCTCGCATGTCATTCGATTCGCCGGAAATTCCGTAGAGCCCGCAAAACTTGTTTAGTAATGTGGACATATCATGTAACGTCAATTCATCTTTCGACATGATGTAAAGGATTGCGGCTGGATCCACATCGCCACAGCGGGTGCCCATGACCAGGCCCTCCTGAGGCGTGAAACCCATGGACGTGTCCACCGAGTGCCCTTTCTCAATTGCCGTCACCGAGCACCCGTTGCCCAGATGCGTGCTGATCAGGTTTACTTCCTCGCGCGCCTTCCCAAAGATCTGCCGGTAGCGGAAGGCCACGTAGCGGTGGGAGGTCCCGTGGAATCCGTAGCGCCGGACCCGGTAGCGGCGATAGTAGGAGTAGGGGAGCCCGTACACGTAGGCGCGCGGCGGCATGGACTGATGGAACGCCGTATCGAATACCGCCACCTGCGGCACTTGGGGCATGACCTTGCGCGCCACATGGTAGCCCCGCAGATTGTGGGGGTTATGCAGCGGAGCCAGTTCCACGCAGTGCTGGATTTCCTTTTCCACCTCCTCATCCATCACCACCGAGGCGGCGAAGCGTTCACCCCCGTGCACCATGCGGTGCCCCACGGCTTGAATCTGCGAAATGTCTGCGACCGCGTGGCACTCTTTGAGCGCACTTATCGCCTGGCTCAGCGCCGTCTGGTGGTCAAGAATCTCCTGAGTTGACGACTTGCAGGGATTGGGCGGGACCGTCACCCTTAAAGTCGCCTCATCGGTTCCAATCCGCTCCACGCTGCCCTTGGCAATGCACCGATCCGTGTTGGACTCAATCAGGTCGCTGTCAGTCTCAATCAGTTGGAATTTGATGGAAGAGCTGCCACAGTTCAAAACCAGAATCTTCATTGCGCACCCCAGAATTGTTCAATTGTCAGGGAAGACTTGCAGGGACAATTCATCAATGTCTCCCGGTCGAAATGGCGTTCTCATGATTACAGCGCATTATAACACTCTCGCTCACTCCGAACAGATCAGATGCCAAACGATAGGCTGAATTGTCAGCTTCCGCCTCGATCCCGATTGCCTCCGCTCTCCCCCTCCGCTATCATTAGCGTGCTTTTATGTCGAACCACAACAATGGCGCAGTTGTGCGGGTCGAGGGCTTGTCGAAACGCTACGGGGACATCGAGGCCCTGCGCGGAATCACATTCCAGATCCTGCCCGGCGAGGTTTTTGGCCTGCTGGGGCCGAACGGGGCCGGGAAAACCACGACCATCGAGATCCTCGAAGGCCTTCGCCAGCCCGACAGTGGCAGCGTTACGGTGTGTGGAATGGCTCCCGCCCAAGAGCCCGCTGCACTCAAGGAGCGGATTGGCGCACAACTCCAAGCCACGGTTCTTCCCGACAAGATTCGTGTGGAAGAGGCCTTGGAATTGTTCGCTAGCTTTTATCAGCATTCGGCCTCGATCGAAATGCTGCTGGAGCGATTTGGCCTGGCGGAGAAGCGCCGCTCGTTCTTCGAAAAACTCTCCGGAGGGCAGAAGCAGCGCTTGGCGCTCGCCCTGGCGCTGGTCAATGATCCGGAACTGGTTCTGCTCGACGAGCCCACCGTCGGTCTCGATGCCCAACTGCGCCGCGACATCTACGCTCTGATCGAACAATTTCGCGCCGAAGGCCGCACCACCCTGCTGACGACTCACTACATCGAGGAAGCCGAACGGCTCTGCGACCGCGTCGCCATCCTTGACCGGGGCCGGGTGATTACCCTGGGCACACCGCGTGACCTCGTCGAGAGCTCCGGCCATGGCACACGTTTGGAAGTGCGGCTGGCCAAGCCGGTCTTGCCCAGCCGCCTGATGCAGCTTGACGCGGTGATGGATTGCCGCGAGGCCGAGGGCAGGTATTTCCTCCACGCGCAGCCGCCCGCGCCGGCGGTGGCGGCGCTTGTCCGCTTCCTTGAAGCGGAGGGCAACGCGTTGCTTGATCTCCACATCGCCCAGCCCACCCTCGAGGATGTGTTCGTGGAGATGACGGGACGCCGCATGGGGGATTGAGGACGAGAATCCAGGGGGCGAGACCCAGACCATGATGGCTTCGATTCGCATTGCTCTCATGTCGATCCGCTTGGTGATGCGCACCAAGGCCGCGCTCTTTTTTACCTTTCTCTTCCCGCTCCTTTTCCTGTTTGTTTACTTGGGTTTCTTTGCCCGCGGCAACCCGGATGCGGATTTGTACTATTTCGGGGCGGTGGTCACGCTCACCATCATGGGGAGCGGCTTCTGGGGGCTGGGCATGCAATCCGTGATGCAACGAGAGCGCGGCAGCCTGCGCCGCTATCGCCTGGCGCCCATTGGTCCGGGCTCCATGGTGTTGAGCAGTCTGTTGGCCAATTACCTGCTGGGACTCCCCACCATCGCGTTGTTAGTCGTCTGCGCCATGGGCTTCTTCCACATGCCTCTCAGGTTCAGTCTGCTCACGCTGCTCGTGCTGGTTACGGCGGGCACTTTCGCCTTTGCGGGCTTCGGCTTGACGATCTCGAGCATCGCCAACACCATGCAGGAGGCGCAGGTCTATAACAACGTCATTTGGTTTGGCCTGCTCTTCCTCTCTGGCGTGACGGTGCCCCTCCCCATGCTCCCGCAATGGATCCAGCGCTTCGCGGCTTTCCTGCCCGCCACTTACCT
Source organism: uncultured Acidobacteriota bacterium (assembly GCA_963722555.1). Lineage (GTDB taxonomy): Bacteria > Acidobacteriota > Terriglobia > UBA7540 > UBA7540 > Bog-366. The sequence goes on along the minus strand of CAVRNQ010000006.1, from coordinate 1,094,575 downwards.
GGTCACCTCCTTTCAAGCCATCATGGTGAAACGCGAATCCCTCTTCGACCTCGGAGCCGAGTTGCTGGCTCTCCTCGTTTCCGGAACCTTTGGCCTGCTCTTTGCCTGGAAACTCTTCCGCTGGGAAAAGGAGGAGAGAATCTCGCGTCGTGCCAAACTGTTGTCGGTCACCTTCATCATCCCATTTCTCGTGATGGGCACTTGGATGAACGCACACCGAGGTCTCGGGGCATGGGAGGAGACCTTCTCGTTGATGAGCCGTCCCCCCCTGGCTGCGGGACAGCATGCAGCTCCTGCGGATGGCAATCTGCTGGAAGATTTCGAGAATTCCCAGGAAACCGAAATCCTGTTGCAGCGCTGGCAGGTTTCCACCGACGCGAGCGCCGCCGGTCATTCCCTCGGGGAGCTGGATGTCGTCTCCCCCGGCTCCGCCGGCAGCGAACACGCCCTGCGCTTCCACGGCCGCGTCGCTCCCGCGGCGGGGAGTGACCACGGATATGTGGCAGTCCGATATACCTTCTTGCTTGCCCCCCGCGACCCAGGCCCGCGGGGCATTCAGTTTGACGTGCGCGGCGACCGCCGGCTTTTCCAGATCAGGATTGAACGCCCTGGCGAGGCGCTCGGTGCGCCCACCCTCACCTTTGTTCCGGACTCCGGCTGGCAAACCGTTCGTCTGCCCGCCGCCGGGCTGGCCAATCCCGACGCCTCCTCCCGCGGCGGAACAACCTGGTTCCTGGAAATTGTGGCCGACGGCGCCCCCGGCGACTTCCAGTTGGACCTCGACGAACTCAGACTCTATTAGGGCGGGTTTCTCAACACGCTGGGACGGCTTTGGGGGCTGCCGGAAGGCGGGGCTTCAGCCCCCGCCCTTCCAATCCCGTGGTGAGAAATCCTGCTTAGCGCTTGTGGGGCGTTGCCCATTCGCGGGCATGCATAATTCGTCTCAATGCACATGGGGCGGAATGTAAGGTACCGCCGGCGTCCCCTTATTCTGCGTTCCCTTAATTTGCGAGCGATCCTGGCTGGGGAGATAAACATAAGGCGGGTAGGTAATATGCACCGGCAGCAGCCGAGAGTGCAGGTTGGCGGGAACAGGGATCACCTCTGCTGCCCGCGCCGGTGCGTCGAAGTCGGAGCAATCCAGCCCGCCACGCGACCGAGGCGTTTCGAGGAGCGCGGAAGATCGAGATCGCGCACTCCACCCTGAAGTCGGGAGATGCCTGTCCGGAATGTCAGAAGGGGAAAGTCTACCTGCAGAAAGAGCCCCAAGTTCTGGTGCGGCTGGTGGGCTAGGCACCGCTGGAGGCGACGGTGTACCGCCTCGAGAACCTGCGCTGCAACCTGTGCGGAGAGGTTTTCACGGCGCAGACTCCGGCCGGAGTGGGGCCGGAGAAATATGACGCGACCGCGGCCAGCATGCTGGCGCTTTTGAAGTACGGCGGCGGGTTGCCTTTCTACCGGCTGGAGAGTCTCCAGGAGAGCCTGGAGATTCCCTTGCCGGCCTCGACACAGTGGGAAGTGGTAGCCGCAGCCGCCGCGGTAATCCGGCGGGCAATCGAGGAGTTGATCCGCCACGCGGCGCAAGGGGAAGTGCTGCACAACGACGACATCCCCATGTCCGTGCTGGCTCTAGAGCGGGAGGGAGACCGTGAGGCGCGCGACCCGCCGGAACGGAAGGGAGTATTTACTTCCGGCATTGTGGCGACGCAAGGGGGGCGGCGAGTTACGCTCTTTTTCACCGGCCACCGGCACGCGGGAGAAAACCTGGCCTCCGTCCTGGCGCAACGGGCCAAGGAGTTGGGCCCGCCGATTGAGATGTGTGACGCGCTGGCGCGCAACCTGCCCAAGCTGCCGGAGCCCCTGGAAGTGATCGTGGGGCATTGTCTGGCCCACAGCAGAAGGCGCTTCGTGGAGGTGGTCTCCAACTTTCCCGAGGAGTGCCGGCAGGTGCTGGAAACCCTGGGCGAGGTTTACGGTTACGACGCCCAGGCACGCGAGCCAGGGATGTCCGCCCAGGCACGTCTGCGCTTTCATCAAGAGCACAGCGGTCCGGTGATGGTCGGGTTGCAGGCGTGGCTGAGGGCCCAATTCGCGGAAAAGCAAGTCGAACCCAACTCGGCCCTGGGCGAGGCGATCACCTACTTGTTGAAGCACTGGGAACCGCTGACGTTGTTCCTGCGCAAAGCGGGCGCCCCGCTCGATAACAATGTCTGCGAGCGGGCACTGAAGAAGGCCATCCTGCACCGCAAAAATTCTCTGTTCTATAAAACCCGCAAGGGCGCTCAAGTGGGCGACCTGTACATGAGCCTCATTCACACCTGCGAATTGAACAATTCCAATCCCTGGGGGCCGGTCTCTGGCAGACTTGGTGGCAACCCTCCAGGAGCTGGAGCGTCTCGGAGTAGGTTTCGTGTCGCTGACGGAAGCCCTGGACCTGACGACGCCGAGCGGTCGGGCCATGGCGGGAATGTTAGCCGTGTTCGCGGGTGGCGCAGACATCGTTTTGGGATGTCTGCGTTTTGAGATTCAGGGTATGGTATCCATGGCGAGGAGGGACGTATCTTGCCGGCAGCAGACCCGGAAGCTCGACCATATCTGCCGGTGCGCCGCAGACATCAAACCCCGATGTCTGCGCCACCCGCCAGTTTCGCAATTGGTTCCTGGGTGACCCCCTCACCCGGCCCGCCCCGGCTGGTGAAAACGCCGGCGGCGGTCCACCCTCTCCCCCAGGGGGGCGAGGGCTGTAAATCCAAATCAATGCCCCCCTCGGTCGCCGCGGCGACTGAGGGGCCGGGGGTGAGGGGGTTCTCGGGTCCAGCGGGTAGCTACCGTCAGCAAGGGCTTTTCACTTTTACCTTTTGCCCTTTGCCCTTTGCCTTTTGATTTTCTTTTGCGGCTCTGCCGCGCTCTGCTACCCGGTTCCAAAAGCCCACGATGAGAAGAACGCTCGTCGTGGCTACCAGCTCTTGAAGAACGGAAACGAGGAGCGCAGAGCTTGCCGGTGGCCGCGCTGCGCTATCACTTCCCTGCCACGGGGGGCCGGTGGACCAGGTTCTCACTTTGTGGCGCCGGAGGTTCGGCCAGGGGTTTGAGCGCCGTAAGCTTCAGGAGCAGCGGGATGACTTTGCCGCTGCTGATCATGTCGAGGTGGTCATATTGGGAACGCAGGAAAAGCAGGCGAGCCCGTTTTTCGCGGGGCGTGAGGTTGGAGAAGTCGGCGGGAATGGAGCTGCGCCGGGCTGTGTCCGGCACGCGGCGCGCGAAGCGATCGGACCTTCGCAAGGTTTCGCTCGCCACCAGCACCATGCGATGCGACCTGGCTCCCGGCGAACCGCGCAGCCAAAAGCGGAACTCCCGCTGACCACTATAGAGGCCATCCAGCAGAATCACTTCCTCGACGCGCGGGTCAGGCAGCCAATCGAGGATGGTGCGGAACGCGCCGCTATGCCCCACCACCACCAGGGGTCCGCGCGGGATGCGGAAAGCCCCCGCCTCACCCGTCGTGCGCAACAGATCCTCAAGTGATTTCCAGGGAACTTCCTCATAGTTCGACTGCGGTGACTGGGGTGCGATGAAAAGCGCATTCCGCCCGCTCGCCTGGAATTGCGCGGCCAGGTGATCCTCCCTCCAGGTTTGATCGCCGGAAGTGAAATAGCCGTGGATGTAAACCACGGTGCCGGCCGTACGCGCATCGTAGTCCGCGGGCCGCCAAATATGCACGGGGCCGCGGGCGGTTTCCAGGCGCAGGTGTTCCCCTCCCGCCTCGAGGTCCACCGGGCTATCGGTCTCCGTCTGCGGGGCGGGTTCCTGGCAGAGCAGCGCGGCGCCGGGCAGCATTGTGGCGCACACCCAGCCTGAGAAGACGAAAATGCCAAAGCGCCTTTTCATGGTTTCCCCGGCGGGCCGCGGCGTGTGACCAGCAAGTGGTAGGATTTCTCGGAGTCCACGTAGCCATAGCGGAAGTTCAACTTGCGATGCGGCTGCTCGGCCCACAACTGCCGGAACTGATCGTTGTATTCCGGGCTGGCGTCCAAAAACGAGCCGTGGAAGCTCCCGTAGGTCACCTGGACGAAGCCGGCCGCCCGCGCGGGCTCCGGCGGGATACCTGTGCTGTCAGAAATCATGAACTCCATGTTGGCCAGCAGGTAATCACGAGTACGGGAAAACAGCGGATTCCACAAACAGTAGCTGGCGGCTTTGGTCATCGCCGCAACCCGCCCCTGCCGCTCGAGATAGTGTAGCACGGCCGGGTGCCGCTTCAGGGAATCGTCCCGCAGGTTTGCGGCCAGGTGCCGATGGATGCGCACGGGGCCGGCGCCCCCCAGGGGGCGAAAGGCCAGCTCCGAATTCGTAAAGGCCTCCGAGAAATCCGGCGGCGTCCATCGCCCGTGCCGGCGGCGCGCCAAACGGCTCTCCAGGCTGCGGACTTCCTCCGCCGAGTAATAGTGCAGCGAGCCATCCGCCTCCACGCGGAAATAGCGGAGGGAAACCGGCTCGTAGCCGTGCACGGCCAGCCCCACCAGGAAGTAAGAGAGTTGCCCGGGCAGGTCGCCCTGCTGGGTGGCCTCCAGGCTCTCGCTGGTGCTGTCATTCGCAGCCAGCAGCCAGCCCACATTCCGGTCGATCAACTCCAGGCTCTCGTCAAGGCGTTTATTATCCATAGAAGTAATGCGCCTTGGGTCGCCGGCCAGTTCCAGTGATAGGGTCGTAATCTCCCGGGCGTCGGGATAAGTCGTCAGGGCGGAGAGCAGGTCGCCGCCCCCGAAGGGATAAATCACCTTCCCGGGCAACTCCGGGGGAAGCAAAGCGGCAAGGAAGGGCTTGGCGCGGGCCAGGTACAGGCGCCGATAGCGCTCTAGCCGAGGGTTAAGCCACTGGCAGTGTTTGGCCACAATTTGGGGGTCGAGGTTGGCGGGCAGCGGGGCGTTGCCGCCGCAGGCGACCACGCGGTAAAGAAGCCGCACCTCAGCAGCAAAATCCTGGCCCTCGGGCTCCGAGGCGGGCGCCGCCAGGGCGCGGGCCGGCACGAAGATAATCGAGAGTGCTGCCAGGAAAAAACCCAGGCAGCGTAACTGAATTGGTGTGTGTCGAAGTCCCAACTTGTCCTTCCCCGCTTCACCGTCCCGGGCATCGTCGCCGGGTCAGAGAATTTGAAAAGTGGCGGACGCTACTCGATTCCCGTTCACATACAACTCCACTCGGTGCAAGCCCCGTTTCCACATGCCCGGCCGCTGCCACCCACGGCCATCATTAATAACCGGCTTGTCCCAGCCAGCGTCGGCGTAGGTAGTCACTCTCTGCCGGGCAAAAACGGTCCCGTTTGGATTGTACCAAATCTCATCGATAGTGAAGTCCACGCGGGAGGTCAGAGGGGGACAGCTAAGGTCCAATTCCCAGTTGATATAACGAGAACTCCGGTGGTTGAATTGCGTCTGGTAGATGCGTTGTGGCAGTTGTGTCCCGCCGGCGGCCGACTCATAGAACTTGACCTGCAAGAGGCGTGCTCCCGGAATGGGGAAATTCGGTATGCCCCCCGGCACCGGAGCAACGACCTGCGGTGGTGGCGCGACCGGGGTCGAGACGGCGACGTGCGTGGTGGCCTTGTTGACTCCTCCGGCACCCATGGCCGTCAGGGTATAAGTCGTCGATTCGCGCGGCGACACGCTGGTGGCGCCCCGGGCCTCCACCTTGCCGATGTCCGGCTCAATATCCACATCGGTCGCGTTTTCCACAGCCCAGGTCAGCGTGACCGACTGGCCAGCCTCGATGGCAGGGCGGTCCGCGCCCAGCATGACGGCCGGCAGCGCGGCTTTCTGTTCCAAGGTCACAAACGCCGTCGCGGTTTCGCCCGCCGTGACCTTAATGGTGTTTTCCCAAGACTTGTAGCCCGCCAGTGAGACGCGCAGTCGATAAGTACCGGCGGCCAACCCCGACAAGCGGAGTTCCCCCGCGGAGCTGGTCATGCCTTTGGGCTCGTCGTTCAAGTAAACCTCCGCCTCACCGGGCTGCGATTGGATTTTCAGAGTCCCCGGGCGCGAGGGTTGCGGCTCCGGTTCCTGGGGCAGGGAGGCTTTCTGTATCGCGTCGATCAGTTCTTGCGTGGCGCCTGCCTCGCGAAACCGCTTCTCGAGTTCGTCGAACAGTCTGAAACTTATGCCCTGCTCGGCGACGAGCTGGGCAATTCGCGAGGACGGCACGCCCCCCTGCAACAACTCCATGGCGTCTCTTACGGAGAGAGGTTTGCCCTTCTCCGCCGCTGCTGCTCCGGCCAGCGCCAGCAGGAGTGCGAGGCAGGCCAGGCACCGGCCCACGACCGCCCCCCGGCGCGGTACACTTCCGGGATCAGGGTTGGAAGTTTGGGGCATGGCTCGTTTGCACATTACTGGAAAACACCTAACCTGGATTTCTCACGACGGTCTGGAAGGGCGGGGCTTCACAGGCTGCGGAAAAACGCTTCATGGCTGTCATTCTGAGTCCTTCGCTGTCATCCTGAGCGCAGCGAAGGATCTCGCTCTGCCCGCTCAGGATAAACTGCGCGAAGGATCTCGCCCTGCGCATTTTCATGAACATACAAGATTCTTCCTTCGCTATGCTTAGGACTGCCTGCGGCTCCTCTCCAGAAAGTGGACGCGTAGGCCGCTTGGATTCGACAAATTCATTACACGCGTCTCGCGTCCACTTTCTGACATCACGGATAGCCGTTCTTCGGCTATCCATGCTCAGAATGACGGCGCCTACGAGTTTTTCCGCAGCCTGTGAAGCCCCGCCCTTCCGGCAGCTCTCCAGAAGCGTCCCAGCGTGGTGAGAAATCCGGGCTAATCGTCAACGTGGCAGCCTATTCACATCACGGCAGTTTCCTATCGTCAGACGTCCCGGCCCGACCGGGCACTGCCGGCCGCGGTCCGGTGATTCCGCTGCCGCCGAGTGGCTGTCAATTCGCAAGGACCAGGTTCCGCCTCCCCCCGGGAGGAGCCGCGGCGCCCCTTCCCAGCACGCCTTGAAACCACTACACAACTCCTATCGGCCACCCTTTCGCGGCGCATGAACTTGAATAAACACAGTGCGCCGCATTCCGGCCGCCCCCCCCCAACCGGGAGTGCGGGCCTGCTTCTCCAACGTGACGCCGAACGGGTGGTGGCAAGTTAAAGGATCTGAGTTCACTACGAGAATCGGCGGCCGCACGCGAAAGGCCGAAATCCTTTGCGGCGGCTCTGCCGGCCGATGCATCTGGCCGTTGGGGAGGGCACAAAGCGAGCCGCCGCCTTCAATTGATCTGGAAAGTTCCACTCGCCACGCGCGTTCCCTGACAGAACAGGTCAACGCGATAAGTGCCGCGCGTCCAGTGACCGGCATCGACCCACCCAAAGCCGAGGGTATGCCAGGAATTCTTCCACTCGGGCTTCACATAGCCGTTCATGGTCTGGTGCGTCATTTCGCTCCCGTCCGCTTTGTACCAGTTGGCGTCGAGCTTGAAATCGATTCGCTGGCTCGGGTTGGGGTAGGTCAGGTCAAGTACCCAATAGACCGATCGGGTCAACGCAGCGTCAAAACTGAAGCGATAGACACGCTGTGATTTCTCCAAGGTCGTTTCGTGCGGTCCCTCAAAGAACTGCAGGGCGGAAACCTTTATCCCCGGGACAGGAATTCCCGCCGTGACCGAGGGGTTCGGGGTAACCGGCGGCACCGGAGCCGGGTTTCCCTTGACAGGATTCTCGCCCGGTTCTTTCACCAGCGTAACATAGAGTGTTTGGACCTCACCGGTCTCGACCGTAACGCTATTCTCCCAGCTCTGGTAGCCCAGCAGAGAAACCCGTACGTTGTAAGTTCCCGGCTTGAGGTCGGGAAGGCGGATCTCCCCCTCCCGGCTGGTCATACCCTTGGGTTCGTCATTCAAGTAAACCTGCGTCTCGCCGGGCGTGCTTTGAATCCGCAACCCCCCGTTGCGCGGCTGTTCTGACTGCGTGTGATGTTGCGAGGCGCGCCGCAAGGCAGTCACCAGCTCGTCGGCTCCCCCGGCGTTGCGAATTCTTTGCTCGCTCGCAGCCGTAAACTCGAAGGCAATGCCCCGCTCGTTCACGAGCTCGGTAACGCGCCCGCTGGGCACCCCGCCCTCCAGGAGTTCGACCACTTCCTTTTCATTGAGCGGCTTGCTCTGCTGCGCCCCCGCGCTCCGCACCGCGATCAATCCCAGGAGCGCGAGAAAAGCGGCACCCACTATGACCAGTTGAACTCGATAAGTTGCGCGTCGCATGCCTGGAATGTTCACACCTCCGGGTTGGAATTGTCCATGGACTGCGCCATCTGAAGTGAACATAATCCTACCCCAAGGGGTGTGGTCGCACAAGTCATTGTGTGCGGCCCCGGCGCCGGATGCTTCCCACCGCCGGAAGTCCCGGGTGGCGCACCCGCCGTACCAGCGCAGGCCGGAAAGCGGCGCACCGGCAACCGCCGCCAACTCGTCGCGGCCCCAAATAACGCTTCGCAGGCTTGGGTTACCTGATAAAATCGCGTCCGCCAGGCTCACCGATTACCGGAGACGAGGAGAATTCCTATGGGAACGAAATCGACAACATTTTCGGCGCGAGGCGGGGCTCTCGCACCGGCCCTTTTCCTGTTCGCCGCCCTTCTCGGTCCGCGCGCGGGGCTGAGCCAGGGAGCGCGTCTGACCGTCACGGTTGGCCCCGCCAACGCCGACGTCATCGGCACGAACCACAGCGCCATCCAAAAGGCCATTGACCGCGTCGCGGCGGCCGGAGGCGGCACCGTGGTGATCAAGGCCGGCACGTACCTGCTCGCCAACTCCGTGCGCCTGGCCAGTCACCTGACGCTGCGGGGTGAAGGGCCGGAGAAAACCATCCTCCAAAAAGCTCCCGGCGTGCGCAACAAGTTGAAGCTCGACGCTGACTACGGCGAGATGTTTGCCACAGTGGAAGACGCGCACGGGTTCGCGCCGGGCATGGGCGTGACGGTTCTCGACAAGGTAAACCCCAGCGGCTGGACGCCCAGCGTCCGCACCATTCTGAGCATCGAGGGGAACACGCTCCACTTCGACCGCTTCCTGCAAATGGATTATTCCGTCGCCAACCAGGGCGAAGTTTTCAACACCTTCCCGCTTCTGGCGGGGTTCGACGTCGAAGACGTGCGCGTCGAGGACCTGACCGTGGACGGCAACCGCGCCGGCAGTGGCCTCTTGGACGGCTGCCAGGGGGGCGCCATCTACTTTTTCCATTCCCACCGTATGACCATTCGCAACTGTGTGGCGCGTAACTACCCGGGCGACGGCATCAGCACCCAGTTCGTGGAAGACCCGGTCGTAAATAACTGCGAAGCTTACGGGAATGCCATGCTGGGGATTCACCTGGGCACGGGCGCGGCCCGGGGCATCGTCACGAACAACCGCGCGCACGACAACGGGGAGGACGGGCTGTACCTCTGCTGGCGCGTCCAGCACGCCCGCTACGAAGGCAACCAATCGTGGGACAACGGCCAGGACGGCATCTCCATCGGCCATAAGGACACGGATAACATCTTTATCAAAAATATTGTAAGTGGTAACGGCCGGGCGGGCATCTACTTCCGCGACGAGGCGGAGGCCAACGCCGGCAACCGCAACACCTTCGAGGACAATACGATCGAGGACAACGGCCGGCCCGGCGCACCCGGCTACGCTATCCGCATCGAGGGCGAAACCCACGACCTCAAGTTCGTCTCCAACACCATCCGCTCGAACCGCAAGAACGGCACGGTGGTGCAACCGGTGGGAATCTACATCGGCCCCAAGGCTGACTTCGTCACCTCCGACCGCAACCTCTTCGTCGGCGATCTGAGACAGGCCATCGTGGATGAGTCCCAGGGCGGCCACAACCAACTCGCCCCTCCGGTGGGCAAGTAGCGGCGTACCGGCGGGCCGCACCCGCGTGGAGGATGTGGATGTGCGGGCGATCCGGTCAAAGCTGGGCCTGTCGCAAGCGGAATTCTCACGGCGCTATGCCTTGAGCCCGCGCTCGCTCCAGGAATGGGAGCAAGGGCGCAGGCGTCCCGAAAGCGCCGTGCGCGCCTACTTAACGGTGATTGATAAAAACCCGGAAACAGCGGAAAAAGCGCTCATGAACAAGTCGTGAGGCGCGAAGGGCATCAGGCATGAGCCCGCGTGGTAGCGCAGAGTTATCCCGCCCCGAGCGGGATTACTCTGCGGCCTTTTTTCCTTGGAGATTAATAAACACGTTGAGGTTACCATGCTAAGAACCGCAGAGTAAGGCAAACTACGCCTAACTCTGCGCTACCCGCTTAACAACATCGCGGGTGGCGCCGACATTGCGCTTCATGTCGGTGACCCCTGGCCCGCCCAAAGGCCTCCCCGGCATCCAGGGCGCAGTCCGTCAGTTGACGGATCAATCCGCGCCTACATACAAATGTATGCGCCACCCGCGGTCAGAACTGGTCGCCGCGGCGACAGCGTGGCCGCCCTCCTGCAATCATGGGAGGCATGTATGAGTAGCCTGCACGCCGGGGGGGCGTTGATCGATCGTACTGCCGCCCGGTCGTCATGATATGATTTATGGAGAATGAGTCTCGAGTTTGAATGGGATCCGAAGAAAGCCCAAGCGAACCGTGCCCATCACGGGATTGATTTTGAAGAAGCGCTGACCGTCTTTCGAGACCCACTCGCCCGCATTTTCGACGATGAAGAACACTCTGCAGATGAGCGACGCGAGATGATGATTGGACACTCAGTGAAACAGCGCCTGATTTTGGCGTGTTTCACCGTTCATGGAGGAAGAATTCGATTGATCAGCGCCCGCAAAGCCACACGCCTGGAGCGTAAAGACTATGAGCAAAATGTCCACCCATAAGAAGCATCAGCCCCTACGCGACACGATGCGAAAGGAGTATCGGTTTGATTACCGCCGAGCCAAGCCGAATCGCTTTGCCGAAAAGATGTCGGACGGGGCTGTAGTCGTTATCCTCGAACCGGACGTTGCCGCAGTATTCAAGTCGTCAGAAGCAGTCAACGCCCTCTTGCGTTCCGTAATCGCTGCGATGCCGGAGTCCAAGCAGCAATTGACCTAACCAGGGGCTTTCCACGCTCAGTGGAATTCTCACGGCGCTATGCCTTGAGCCTGCGCTCGCTCCAGGAATGGGAGCAAGGGCGCAGGCGTCCAGAAAGCGCCGTGCGCGCCTACTTGACGGTGATTGATAGAAACCCGGAAGCGGTGGAAAAAACGCTCATGAACAAGTCGCAAGATGCGAAGGGCATCAGGCATGAGCCCGCGTGGTAGCGCAGAGTTATCCCGCCCCGAGCGGGATTACTCTGCGGCCTTTCCTCCTTGGATGTTAACAAATGCGTTGAGTTTGTCATGTTAAGAACCGCAGAGTAAGGCAAACTACGCCTAACCCTGCGCTACCCGCTCAGGGACGAAGTTCTGCTCAAGAAGTACCTAGTGCCCGGCCTGGAAGCGATGGAGACGAAGCTCGCACAGGACAAGGGCAAATTCACCGACGAGCGGGACCTGGTCGCTTGGGGACCGAGACTTCAGGCGCTCGATATGGCGTTCAACCTGAAGGGCTCCTACGCCGCGAAGCCAGGGACGCGGGTGGAAGTGGCGGGGGATGGGGATTACGAAGTCGTGATCAAGAAGGTGGAGTAATAGCAATATCCGCAAGCACACCCTCAACTCAACGGGCGCGGCGATCGTCTGTTTCCATGCGGCGGCGCGCCACTGCTATGTGTTTCGGAAAAGTTGGGACCTCACCGAGTTTCCCTTGCCCTTCAGCCGTGCCGCCATGTTCATTGCCCCCCCCATCGTCGTCCCGCGCGAGTCCGATGCCGCCGGGCAGGCCCGTGCGCTCGGGCAGGTGCAGGCCACGCTCGACGAGCTTCGCCGGCGCACCGAGCATTGGCAAAAAAGCAAAGCCTGAGTTCATTGCGCTGCCCCAACAAACGGCATGGGCGTGATCCATGCCAAATGGGCGAAGCGGATGATAAAGTCTAAATTGATATTTAGAAGTTGAGTCTTTTTGAGTGCCGTGGAAGTCCCGAACGGACGTTGCCCGTCGAACACGACCATGCCCGCTTCCTTCCGGCGCATCTGCCTGGCAGCAAAAAAAGAGAGCGGCGCTCAGCCGCCCTCTTCGTCGCATGAGTTTAAACTCGGGGATGCGCTTGTACGCTTATGTGCAGCAACGCGGCTCGTCAGGAGCTAGAACTGCTCACGGCAGAGCCGCGATGATCTTCCGGTATTCGTCTTCTGTAAACGCGCGCAGGGTCTCCGACCTGACACTCCCTTTTGAGCCCGTCGCGAGAGCTACTTTGGCGATTGCGTCATCGTTGGGCGCCTCGGAAACGATCACCATGTCGTACCGCCCCGTCACCGCGTAGAAGGCCTTCACTTCTCCGCCCGCAGATTTAACGAGTTTCTTGAATGCATCGAGGCGGGCGGGACTTTCCTTGACTTTCTCGACGCCTTGTTGCGTCCACCGTGCCAATGTGATGTATGTAGGCATGGCAGTGTCTCCTTCCGTCCGGGATTTCGGTTTTGATTTGCCGACTGACCGATAGCGTACCACTAACCCCTTCCGCATGCAATGCTTCGACCCAGGTTTCGCGGGTGGCGCATAGGTCCCGACGGTTTTTGTCGGGATGTATGCGACCCAGACCCCCTCACCCCCGGCGCTCGGGGCCCCCTCCCTCCTACGTCGAGCACCCTCTCCCGCGAGGGGCGAGGGCTGGAACCCTTACTTCAGCCGCCGTGCTCCTTCGGTCATTCTCACGCAGGCGGAGTTTCGGACAATTAGGCGCTGTCCCAGAAAATAATGCCTGCCCGTAGGCAATACAGGTAATAACTCTATTGACAAGCATTGAGTACGGTGCTAGCCTGCAGGGGTAAGTTCTGCGCCGAACAGGGCTCGGCGCCGAGGGTCAATTTGGAAAGAAAGCGCTATCAGGGCTCGGCCTGAGGCGCGTCCCGATCAATTGACCACCTGAGAATCACACCATCCTGATGGCTTCGACCGACGAATACGCGATATTCCTGCAAATAATGGAAGATCCCCGCCTGCGCCAATTGTGGCGGCTCACCTATGTGCCGTTCAAGACCAAGGGGGAGCTGTCCCAACAAAAAGATGTTAAAAATGAAGGTCGATCCGACTATGTGTATGAAAACAAAGGGACAGAGAAAATAAAAAAGGATCGATCCGACGATGTTGATGAAAACAAACAGGTTAATCGATAATCGGGACGAAGCCAGAATGTTGTTGAAAGGAAATGAGATAGTCGCGAGGTCGAGTGCTGGTGTCATTTGGAATGGCATTTCTTTCGAAAAAATGGTCATTCCCACGGGTGGCGCATACGTCTCGACGGTTTTTGTCGGGATGTATGCGGCCCAGGCCCCCCTCACTCGCCCTCCTACGTCGGGCACCCTCTCCCGCGAGGGGAGAGGGCTAGGGGATCCGAGAGACTGCCACCCGTCGGAGACGGCTGGGGATTTCGAGAGACTGCCACCCCTCGGAGGGAGCTGAGGGGTTCGAGAGGCAGCGAGCCGGTCGCGTAACGTGGCGGAGCCGCAAATGAAAGTCAAAACGCAAAGCGCAAAACTCAAAGCCGGGTGTGCGGCGCGGGGGAGCCACAAAAGAAAATCAAAAGGCAAATGGCAAAGGGTAAAAGTGAAAAGCAGGCGTAGCGCGGCCAGTAGCGCAGCGCTGGTCTTTAACTCTGCGGCTCTAACCCTTGGGGATGGAAAAGCCGCAGACTTACACACCAAGTCTGCGCTAACAACTACGAACTGGACCCCCGCCTGCGCGGGGGTGACGACGCAAGGGGCCGCCCCGTTCCGCCCGTGCCGTCATTCCCGCGCCAGCGGGAATCCACCCTGCTCGCCAGGGTCGGCGCCGGGTGGCGCAGAGAAACGGGCAGCCCCACCCCGCCGCATGCCTGTCGGGCCTGCGTGATGCAAATAACAGCCATAACGGGGGGAGGAGTGGCGAGTGCAGGGCAAGGCGACCCGGGGCGCCAAAACCCCCTCTTGATTGCGGGCCGGCCGACTTCGAACTCCGGACCTCCGACTTCCGATACGCCCGCGGCGGCGCGCACTTACCCCGATCGCCCGATTCCCCCTGCGCCCGTGACACACTTCTCCATATCGGATATCGACGGTTCCTCCCATGAGGATGAGGCCACTGCAACCGCCCCCGGACCAGAATCCCTCGTCGGCGCTCGCGGCGTTGACGCGCGGCACGATCCCTTTTTCAGGCCGTCGTCCGGGGTGGTATGGCTTTTTGTTGTACGGCTTGGCCCGCGACCTGTCCCAGATCTCACTGACAACGGCCCCCACCAGACTTTCCCTCCCCTGCCGGGAGGCTGGGGCCGCCATCTCTGGCACCCTGAGCGCACCGAAATACCTTGCAGTCGCTTGTGGGGAAAGGTGAACCGCAGATGCTTCGGCCGGCCTGCACACGCAGCGGGACAAGCGCCGGCAGGTCGCTGCATTCCCTCGGATCGGCGGCGCAAACCTTGGCCTAATTCTTCGAGGCAGAGTGTTTCGACCTAAAGAGGAGGACCTGCTCCCCGGTGTAAGGGACCAGCATCGCCAGCGTGGCTCCGAGCGTGTCCAAGCCGCAATCGAGCAGCGAGCCGTGCCGGCCGGAAACCGACAACTGGTGGAATTCATCCGTCAGGGAATACAGGGCCGCTCCCACAATAGAGAACACCGCACGCCGCGGCCGCCATAGACGTTGGGTCCCTTCGCCGGGTGGGCCGTAAAGAAGCAGAGCAAAGATGGCGTATTCAGTCAAGTGAGCGAGCTTGCGTAGAAGCGCATGCAACATTTGAAAGCTGCGTGGCGAGACGCGGAGGTGCAGGAGTTCGAGCCCCCAGGCGAGAAACCCTTGGGTGAAGTTGGAGCCAAAGCTTTGGGTGGAAAGATAGAAAATCAGAACAGCCCACGCTACGGTTACCGTCCACCATATCGCGGCGAGAGGCTTGGGGATCTCATTTCCCATGGGTTCTCAGTTTCGGTCCTTTGTCGGCCTGCACTTCGTCTGCATTGCACGAGCTTGCGACGCCGCGCCTGCCCGCCCTACTTGATGTTAAGAACCTTATGTAAATGCGTCAAGTTTTTCTGTTGCGGAAGGTTGGGGCTAGTGCTGCTCGGAGAGAGAGGAGTTGGTGGGAGGGTCGACGGCGGGGCCGGGGAAGGGGTCTGGGGCGGAGGGATCATCGCAGGTGTGTGCTGCGGAGTAGGCAGGTGATTTCCGCAGGTCGGAATTCAGGGTGAGCCAGGCCCCCAGGGACAGGCAAATCCCCAGGAGGAGATTCCCGAACTGGAAAGGACGCCCACTCGCACCCGCAAGGATTCCTTCCTCCAGGAGGGGGGGCAACAAGAGACCGCTCCCCAGCAGAACCCTGCTGAAGAACGGTGGGGAGAAAGGCTTCCTGGCGGCAAAACCCAATATGATACCGAGGGGCACAAACACCAAGAAATCATACATGGTCCCGTACCCTCGGACGTTATACGGGTTAACCCCTTTGAAACGGCTGAGCAGAATTGCGCCGGGGGTCAATCGCAAGGAGTGCGGAGTTTTTCGTCCATCGACGTAGCCGACCAGATTCATACCGTCGTAGATCAGGATGATCTCGCGAGGCTCCGGGCTCTTGAAAAGGTCCCCTAAACGCAAGTCCCAGCGGGCGCTTTTCCCCAAGTCGGAGGTTCGAAGGGTGAAAGTCAATCCCCTCCCGTGTTGGACGAGGTCGAAATCATCAGGTCCGGCGAGGTCCGGAAGGGCGAGAATCACCCCGGAGGCGTTAGCCGAGACAGCGGCAGGGGCACAGCGGATTTCGAGCGTGAATTGGTTTGTCTTCTGGATTTCCTGCACCACGCGAGCGGCAGGAAGCGCTGTTCCCGGCGGCGGATCAACCAGACCTTCGCTGTCTTTTGGAAATGGCACTGCAACAATCCCGGGCGCTCTTTCCGAACCTTGCCGGGTGGCTTCCCCTCTCTGTTCCAGCCGCAACGCTTTGCTGGCAAGGTTCACCTCGAAGATGCGACCTCGCCAGGAAGGCCGCCCGCTTAACCCCGTTCCGAAGAGCAAGGTATCGGCAGGATGCTCATTACGGAAGTGGGTCGACCTTTGCAACCCTGCCGAAACACCACAACCCAGCGCGGCATACGCCACAAATATGGCCACGATTCGGCGCGGGGAAAGGATCCGTTCGAGGCGCCCCTCCCAACGCGACGCGAAAGAAAGAACTCGGTTGCCGATAATCGCAAAAAGGGAATAGCCCCAGAGCGAGCCCAGCGTGTTCGATAAGACGTCCGACCAGGAAGCTTCCCGAGTGGGCAGAAAGAGCTGCGAAAACTCGACGGCAAAGGACAATCCCGCCCCGGCGACGAGCGCCACTCCTGGTCCCCAAAACCGCCCCCAACCCCTCCTGCCGCTCCAGCAAGCCCAGGCAAATCCAAAGGGCACGAAAAGCAGAATATTCTCAACGAAATCATCGACTTCGTCGGGATGAGGGTTGAAGCAGCGCCAGAACAAGCCCAGGCGGCACGTCGCCGTCTCGGGCCGAAAGAATTCAAAGGGAAAGAGGGTGCAAACGAGGATCGCAAGCGTGGCACAGGCCAAGGCGCGATAGGCCCCCCGCTCGGAATTCCGACATGGCACAGGCTGCGCGTTTCCCGGGGCGTGGTCAATCACAGCTTTTCTCTGTTGGCGTGAAGGTGGGCCATTCCGAGGATTGCAGATGAGTACCCACCCAGCGTGGCGGGATCATCCCGCCACCTTCCCGAGGAAACGGCGCTGCAGAACCTTGGCGGCTGCCAGCAGGCCACAGGTGTGCCGCCAGAAAGGTTTTCAAATGAAAAGGAGTAAACCCGCACGCCAGGAAGATGTCCCGACCGGATGCCCCTTCGGAAATAGGGCGCTTCAAGATTTCCAGGGCGGCTAGTAAATTCATCGATTTCCGACAGTGTCTCAGTTTGAATAAAAGACTCTTCTTGACACGACCTTCATAATCTTACTGCGCTGATTCGATTTGCGTTACAAACTTGCGAGAGATCGCGGTTCTCTGCGGTTTTCAATAGTCTAAGAAACTGTTAACCTGACTCCGGCCATCATGGTGCTACCGATTCGGTTAACAGGGGGAGAGCCATGCCGACCCAAATGATTGCAGGTGTCTGATGAGTGTCAAAGAGGAAATTAAATGGTTATTCGAGAAACTGACCCGCACTCACATATACCGCACTCTACCCCGTGGCATTGATCCTTTATACGACATTAAAATTCACTTGCCAAGGCTTCAGGTGAATGTGGTTTTCGATGTGGGGGCAAATACAGGACAATCTGCAAAAAGCTACCTGGAAAGATTTCCCGAATCCAAAATCTATTGCTTCGAGCCTGTAGAAGAAACGTTCCTTCAGCTTCAAAGGAACTTGCAAGGCTATGACAACATTCTTAGCTTCAAATTAGCGTTAGGAGCGGCTAAGGGAACAGGAAAGATGGTTCTCGAAGGAAACTCCGACGTGTTCTTCCTTCTAAACGTCTCTCGCGAACAAGTGAGTGGCACTCCACTTCTTGAAGAAGTGAACTTCGAAACACTTGACGGCTTTTGCCGGAGCCAAAACATCGACCACATCAACTATCTGAAGATAGACACGGAGGGTGCCGACTTCGATGTCCTAAAAGGCTCAGAGGGCATGCTCACGCAACAGCAAATAGATGTCGTGCAAGTGGAAGCGGGGATGAATAGCAAGAACAGGAGGCATGTCCCCTTCGACGTTTTCAGTAAGTTTTTCGAACATAAAAACTACTTTCTTTTCGGTGTTTACGAACAAGTGAATGAATGGCCGACAAAAGAACCCCATCTCCGGCGCACGAACCCGGTATTCATTTCGGATAAGGTTATAAAGGCGAATATCGGACGCTAAAGCTCTGGTGCTCTCAAACTGAGACACTAGCGAATTTCCGCGCCACGTCCGCGCAGACCGGCGATTTTGTTGTGGGGCAGATGCAAGGTCCTCACGCCCGGGGCGGACCCCAGCTTGCATAAACCCATAGGCGCGCGCCGTTCCGCTGGGGTGGCGCTGAAACCTGCCTCGTCAGACAGAGGCGGCCCTGTGTCAGAAACCAACCCGCAGGATCCCCTCGGCTCCTAGCGCGGGCACCAAAACTCCTCGAAATGAATTATCGAGCCTACCGTGATATGCGGTTGCGCCGCTCCCCTCGATCCCCTCACCCATCATCGGCATAAAAGCAGCTTACCGGCTCAGGTCCTCTTTCCTCATTTCGATGGTTTCGCACGGTTGCGGCCCTGTGAGGCTGACTCGCGACTTGCGGATCACGCCAGCCAAAACCATGGGCCACCCACGCGCGAGGAGCTTCGCCGCATCCCAAACCAGCCCAGCTTTGAAAGCTCTCCGTGCATTCCAGAATATCCGCCCGCCGATCAGCGCCTGCCGCTCAAAGCGACTCGCTTTGCCCCCCGCGTATTCCCCTGAGCGTTCGTTGTCAATCCACTTGTGCAACGCGGGGAGACAACGCGCGAGGTTGGCGGAGTTATTGCCGGGATGTCTTCGATAGAAGGTGGTCCGAGGCTCGAGAATCAGAATTGCCCGGACGGAAACGCACAACCTGAGGAGAAGATCCGTATGTTCCATCGGCCAAGTGTCCGGCGACCACCCCCCCCGGACAGCCTGAAATGATTGACGATCGATCACCTTGGCCGAGGGCTCACCAAGGTGTCGGTCTCTTTGCAAGAAATCCTCGTACTCGACGATGCGGATTTCGTGAGGAGCATCTGCCGCCAGGACGACCGGCAACGCCCCCTTAAACGGCCACAGGCTGGCCAGGATCATCTTCGGTTTCTTTGCCTGCACGATCCGCTCATAAACGTCCAAGGCCCAGGGCAGAAACGCGTCATCCCCATCCAGGAACACCAGATACTCGCCGGCTGCCAGGGCGGCGGCGCAGTTGCGAGCCGCACAGGCTCCCTGGTTGGTTTCGAGGCAGACCAACCGGATCGCGTCCCCATATTGCCTCAAGATCTCCTGACTCCCGTCCGTAGAGGCATCGTCAACCACGATGATTTCCTTTTCGGCGGTCCGCTGGACGAGCGCGGAGTCCACCGCGTCTTTTATAAACTCTCGCTGATTATAAGAAGTGATGATGATGCTGAAACGAGTCATCGACATCAAATGCATTCCTCCTCGATGTGTCCCGTATTCCGTCCCGCCCG
Organism: uncultured Acidobacteriota bacterium; assembly: GCA_963722555.1. GTDB lineage: Bacteria > Acidobacteriota > Terriglobia > UBA7540 > UBA7540 > Bog-366. Next base: position 1,075,347 of record CAVRNQ010000006.1, on the reverse strand, counting down.
CGGGTCACAACACCGCCCTTCCCGCAATGATCACGAGGCCCAGATTACATCTTGATTGTTTCGCACGGTTGCCGCCTTTTGAGCACAAATCCCAACCTGCGAGTCACGGCCGCCAAAGCCATAGGCCACCCGCGCGCCAGGAGCTTGATCGCGTCCCAATACAGGCCAGCCTTGGCCGCCTCCCTTGCCCATAAGACCACCAGCCTGCCGATGAATGCTTGTCGCTCAAGACTACGACGTTCACCCCCGGGGTATTTGCCGGAGCGCTCGTTGCCGATGATCTTGCGCAACGCCAGGATGTAAGGTGGCACGCATTTGTGTTTGAGATCGTTCGCCGCGTGGACACGATAGAACTTGATGGGAGGCTCCAGAATCAGGATTGTCCGGCCGCAGGTGGAGATCCTGAGTAGGAAATCCATATCTTGCATCACCTGATAGTCCGTCGGCCACCCCTGCACACCCTGAAATGCTTGGCGATCGATCACCTGGCAATGAATCCTGGTGAAGTGCCGGTCTCTTCGCAGGTAGTCCTGGAACTCGAGGATGCGTATTTCGTGCGGAGTATCTCCCGGCTGGAGGGCCGGCAACATGCCCTTGAAAGGCCAGACACCGCCGAGGATCAGCTTGGGTTTCTTGGCCTGAATGATCCGCTCAAAAGCCTCCAAAGCCCAGGGCAGAAACACGTCGTCACCGTCCAGGAACACCAGGTACTCACCCTTGGCAAGGGCAGCGCCGCAGTTGCGAGCCGCGCCTGCTCCCTGATTGGTTTCGAAACAGACGAACCGGATCGCGTCCCCATATTGCCTCAAGATCTCCTGGGTCCCGTCGGTGGAGCCATCGTCAGCCACGATGATTTCCGTTTGCGCGTTCCGCTGGGACAGCGCGGAATCCACCGCGTCCTTTATGAACTCTCGCTGATTATAAGAAGGGATGATGATGCTGAAACGAATGTCCGTCATCGATGAACCTTGCAGAAACCTGTCCTTCCATCCCTTGCCGGGCGGCCGCATTCATCGGCTGAACTGCCAGGTAGATTTCACCGCCGCGAGCCCAGCCTCTCCGTACCGCCGACTGGAGGAGGCTGGCGCCATGAGACGCGTGAAGCTCTACGCCTGCTCTCCAGAAACTCGATCGATTACTCGTTTCAGTTGAGCAACTTAGGCCGAGCGGACCGGAAGGCGTTCTACATGCTTTTAGCCCGGATTTCACATCACGGGATTGGAACGGCGGGGCTTCACAGGCTGCGGAAAAACCGCCAAGACTGTCATCCTGAGGAGCCGCAGGCGACGAAGGAGCTCTGTATTTGCTTGAAAATTCAAATGCAGGGGTCCTTCGCTTCGCTCAGGATGACAGCATCGGAGCGTTTTTCCGCAGCCTGTTCATCCCCGCCCTTCCGGCTTTCCATGCTCAGGAGGGTTCGGCTCGAGGCGCTTGGCGCCGTGCCCTCTCTGCAGCGGGTAAAGAACTGCGTACATGAGCAGCAGAGCCAGCAGGAAGAAACCGATGCCTCCATTCCGGTGGAGATTGCCGGAAAGGAAGCTCGGGTCCACGTAGACGGAGAGCAAGGTGAGGCCGGCAATCCGCAAGCCATTGGAAACACACACAATAGGCAGGACGAACAGAATCAGTGCGAGTTTCTTCCAGATGGGGGGCAGAAAAAAATGTCCCGAAAGGAGGCAAACGATGAACAGGGCCAGGGTCGAGTGAATCCCACTGCACTCTCTTGCCACTTCGATTGAGACCGCGGGCAGGGAGAATACGAACCCCTCGCGGAGAACCGGCACACCGGCCAGCGTGAAGATCAGGGAGCACACCTCCGCCGATCCGTGCTGTACAGCCGCGAGCGGGATATCGAGCAAGGCGCCTGGGATAGGCACGGTCAGGATGAGGAACAGGAGTGCGAATGCGCCGGCCCGAAAGGCCCGTGTTCCGTAGCAAAGGATGAATCCGGCAATCCAGACCGTGACCAGCGCGAGCACTCTTGCGGAAAGGGAGTTCTCTGCCCCGAGCTGATCCCATGCCCACGCCGCGGAGAAATTCAACGTTAGACCTATGAGCAGCAGAGGAATTCCCCACCGCGGACTGTATTGGACCTTCGTGAAGATTCTCTTCCGTTCCAGGAACACCAATACGATGGTTATGAAGGGGATCAAGAGGATATGCGAGTACTTGTCAAACTCATGCCCTCGGCGCAGGGAGTAATCTACCAGTGTCCTGAGCGGCGTCCAGAATACGAAAACGGAAAAGACTACCCACAACAAGAAGAGCCTGTTCCTTGGTGAGCCCAATCTCGCTCGATGCCCGGCAATCGATGTTGCTCCAGGCTGACGAGTCGGGTCTTGTCCCGGAGGCGGGACCGAAGCACCCAATAATGAATCCGACATTGGTAAGGACCCCCCTTTGGAAACGATGGCCGACTGCGGAGAAGGCCTCAAACAAACCGTTGCTTAACTTTAGGAGGCTGGTGAAAAAGCCTCGCGCTGACGTCATCCTTGGCCCTTCGCCGTCATCCTGAGCCCTTCGCTGTCATTCTGAGCGGGGCGAAGAATCTCGCCCTGCCCGCTCAGGATAAACTGCGCGAAGGATCTGGCTCTGGGTTTTTGCGTGAAAGGGCCGAACCAAAGCGAGATGCTTCGCTGCGCTCAGCATGACAGATGCCCTTTTTAAGCAGCCTGTTAGGGCTCGAATGAGCTGTTCACACGCGCCCCGGGCGCCTGCCCCACTGGCGAGTCGAAGGTATATGAGATCCGGTCTCCGGCCAAGCTGGCATAAGCCAGGCGTGCTCGTTCCCGGCCTGGCCCTTCGATCCGCCATCGTCCAGCTTCGCCGCTAATCTTCATGCGGGCCCGATCTCTCCACCAAAGGTCAACCTCCCTCGGCAAAGCCATCCAGACCTCTCCTTGTCTGCGCAATTGCGAGAGGCGTGCCAGGAGGGCCGTGTAGGTATCGCGGGCCCTTTTCTCCAGGGAATAGTCAGGATGGACGTTAAAGCTGAGGAGGCCGTGGTTCTCCGTGATCAGTTTGATCTGCCGTTGCCAGAGGTCAATCGAATAATCGGAGAAGATATTGAAGAGCGTATAGTCCTGCGCCGTGGTCACGGGAAGCTCCAGCACTTTCCCGACAAAATAGGGCATCACGGTGCAGCACCCGCCCAGTTGAGGGTCCAGGTGCCCCACATTCGGAACCGACATGTCGTAGGAAAACTCATATGCGTCATACCAGTCGAGTTTGCGATAAAGCACGCCAGCCCGGAACCCCCGGGCGCCGTATTCCCTGGCATAGTGATTGATCTTTTCCGCCCGCCGTAGGAATTCTTCCCGGTGGTCGTAGAGATGACCGTCATGGTTAAGGTCGTGAACGTTGACCTCAAACCCTTTCGCCCGAACCAGTTCCAGCAGGCCCGGGGGAACAGCATATCGCTTCTCCGGGATGAACTGAAAGGAGGATTTGATTCCGAAGGATTCGTCAATCTCCATGAGCGCCGGACAAGAGTCAACGCCGCCCGATTCTTCTACATCGTGTGTCAGGATTGCGCAACTCTTGTGACCGTCCGGCCAAAACCAGATGAAGGGGATACTCTCGACGCGATGCGCCTTCATAGAGAGCGCCAGAAGCTTCTCCAGGATTTGGTCGACGGTGCGATCGACCGGCCAACACGGAAAGCGCCGCTTCTCCCAGCCCCGCAGCCACAAGCGCTGCAAATGCTTGCGAATAGAGACGCCAAGGTGCGGGCGAAGGCGGTAATACAATTCCCACACCAGGGTAGTCGGCTTCGCCCCCCACCCTTTCTTCTTCAGACCTCCCACGTAGCGTTCGCACCGCAAATTGTCAACAACCGCCGAAGGGTTGAAGGGGATGTAGCAGGTCGTCCCTTCAGTCCGGACGTGATAGAGGAGATCACAGGTTGCCTTGGCGGGCGTTTCGGCATAATAGCCCAGGGAAGATTGCCCATAGCCAATGAGCTCAGGCCCCAAGCGGAAGTATCCTTCACCCGCGCAAAGGTCTCCTCGAAGGGCGAAATCCGCGAAGGCCTCAGGGCAGCAATAATAGTCGATAAGCGCTCTATTGAATTGCCGGTTTGGGTCGTTATCGTTCATGCGTATTACGACTCGTCCAAAGCTCCCCGCCCTGCGGAGCTATATCGTGGTTTCTTGTTTTCTTGGCAAACATTTTTCGTCGTGTGTATAAGGCCACCCCTTGGGGCGGCCCAGGCCGAATTACTCACCACGGGTTTGGAAGGGCGGGGCTTTACAGGCTGCGGAAAAACTCTTCCGTGCTGTCATCCTGAGCGCAGCGAAGGACCCCTGTATTTGAATTTTCAAGCAAATACAGAGGTCCTTCGTCGGCTTCGCCTCCTCAGGATGACAGCTTTGACGGTTCTTCCGCAGCCTGTTTAGCTCCGCCGTTGCAGGGCCTTCCCGATTATTCCTGTGCCCCGAGCCCCGCGGGCCGAGGGGTGAGGCGTTGACTTTACCCTACGTGCTTGTACAGCAGCCGGCCAGCCAGGGTCAGGAGGGGGTCAGGTAGCCAGCCGAACGCGTTCCGGGCGACCTTCATCTTCCAGCCACTGCCTGATCTTTCGGACACGCCCCGCGGGTAGCTGAAATAGGTTAGGGTCGAACAAGCAGCACCCAAGTGCCCTTTGAAAGCCGCCTGGCCAGGATCATTCGTTTCCGACCGGCCGAGATCGAACTCCTGAGCCCCCAGCCGCTTGCCCTCCTGAATAGCCTTCCAGAAGAGCCAGGGCATTCCTCCCAGCTTGTGGAACCTGCTATCCGAGCAGCCGTACTTATAGACTAGAGTCCGCTTGTAGAACAGCGTGAAGATACTGGCAATGGGTTGCCCGTCTTTGGATGCCAAGTGGATGTTGGCCCGCTCACCCAAGCAGTCGAGCAAGTTGCGAAACCACCCCAGGGGCTGGGGCGGGAGCCGGTGGCGACGCCGGGTCAGGAGGAGCAGGTGGCAGAACTTCGCCAGAATCGATTCCGAGCGCCCTTCCTCGTACGCCAGATGCTCCCGTTCGGCGCGTTCAATCTTCCGCTGTACACAGCTCTTGTGCAGGCCGTGATAGAGGGAGTCCGGATCGGGCCGCAGATCCAGGCGATGGAAGTAATACTCTGCGCTCCTGCCGAACCCGCCAGAATCCTCCCAGTTGGCGCCCCCGGGGAGCGGCCGGAGCTCGATATACTTCCATTTCGCGCGGAGTTGTTCTTCCCGGAGCGTCTCGACCAGCGTTTCCAGGCTCTCTGGACTCTCCGCCAGCGGCTGGCAATGATCAGCAAAGGGAATGGAGACCATGCGGTGCCCCGTCAGCCAGCTCCTGACGTGACAAAGCACGAGTCCGTTCCTCAGCTCTCGGCCGGGAGCCGCGGTGGTCACGACGAATGGCTCATAACCGTAAGTCCGCCGCAGCGCCTCCAGCCACTCCGGCGTGTGGAACACCGAGGCCTGGGGATGCCGGCGGAGGAACTCCCTCCAGCGCGGGTCCTCGAGCGGATCAAGCTTGTGAACGGTGGTGTCCATTCCCGGCGCTTTCTGGTGCCAGCGTCCTGGTAGGTTGCTGAAAAACAGCATTCTGTCATGCTGAGCGCAGCGAACGGGCTCAGAATGACAGTCCGCGCGCTCACGTTGTCATTCTGAGCGAGCGCAGCGAGCGAAGAACCCCCGCAGTTTGTCCTTTTCGCTCACCCAGTCGAACTGCCGAGGTCCTTCGCGCAGTTTACCCTGAGCGCAGCGAACGGGCTCAGGATGACAGCGAAGGACTCAGGATGGCAGCAGCGAAACCAGAAGAAGGGATTCACCCGAGAGAACATCCAGCCTCAATATCCTCAAAAAGCCGCAGGGCAGTCGCCTTCACCTGGGGCATGTTCTGCTCCAACTCCTGCCGCACCGAAGCCCGCTGCTCGAAGACGCGATCAACGAACTTCACTATTTCTTCTTCTGCCATTTCTCGTGGGTCGGCCACAGAGCCGCCCATGCCGATGCTTTCCATCACCCCGATGAACTTATCCGTATAGGCAATGGCCACTGCCGGGACGTTCTGCGAAAGCGCCGCGATGCAGGCATGCATCCTGGACCCGATGAAGAAGTCGGACGACCCGATGATGTATTTGATTTCACTCTGGTTATAGCGGCCGCGCACCAACCCTAGCCGGCCTTGGTAACGGGTCTTGAGTTCCTCATACACTTTTTCACAAACCGCCGCATCGCTCTCCCCAGCACGGCCAAACACATGGGGGACCAGGAGCACCTCGGCCTTCTTGATGTCGATCAGGAACTCGATCAATTCCCTTACCAGACGGTTGTAATCGGCCCGGAGGCCGAACATGTTGTGGCGGGTGTAGCCCCCCATAGCTAAGAGGCCGCTGATATTGAGTCCGACCCGGCAGGACCCTTCCTGCCGCTCGGCCGGCAAACCGACCAGGTCAATCTGGGCGGGGGCAACAGGGTCAATCACAAACCCCACATCGTAGTGAAACCTGAACTTGCCGGAGAGGTGCTCGAACCCAAAGGCTGCCGCAGTCGAGCGGAGACTCCGGTGGTCACGCGCATAAACGAGCTGGGCGCGCCGCAAGATGTATTGGGCTGCAAATCGCGCGATTCGGCTCTTGAATGGCCCGAGGGTTTGGGGAAGCAACACCAGCTTCTTTCCCGCCAATAAGGCCAGGAGTTGCGGCAAGGCCCCATAAGCCATCCTCCTCAGCCCATAGATATCGCTGAAACTATCCCCGCCCGACATGGAAACAACCAGGTCCGCCGCCTCGAGTTCCTTCAGGCAGGGATTCCCGGCGATGATCTTGCGCTTAAGTCCCTTAAACGGAACGAGTTTCAGGAACAGGCACGTCAGGATCAGAAAGGCAACGTGGTTCTTGAGATACACCTTCGGGGAGAACCGCATATTGACCAGAGGAATTGACACCTGCCGGTCCCCAACCTCGAAGGTGTAGGTGCGCCCCGTTCTCCCGTAATCAAGAATGAAAACCTCCGCCAGCGGCCAGCGATGCAGGATGCACTGGATCGTCCCCGCCGTGAGCGCACTGACGCCCAGGTTCGAAGTTTCGAACGTCGCGCCCAGGACGCAAACTCGCGGGCATTTACCTGGTTGGTTCATGGAACTACAGGACTCATTCGTCGTTTGTAGCAACCACCGGAGAGCACCCCTTCTGCGCGATCACGGGCATGCGCCTCCTGGGACCATCAATTCTGAAGGCGAGCCGCAGCCTTCGGACGGAGAAGAACGCCGAGGGCGTAGCCAAGCAGGCAAGCCAAAGCGCCGACAGTTATCTGGGTCAGGTGCGCAAGCTTCAGGGCATGGTGTGTGGCCACCCAGGCCACCACCAGGGGAAGTGAAATCGCGAGCGGCCTCCAGGAAAGCCAGTCGTATTGCCGCAGATCCAACCCGATGATGCTCCGGAGTCGGACGAGCTGTACCACGTATCCGACGGTCATGGCGATCAACCCCGCCGAGGCAGCGCCTGTCAAACCGTACCATTTCGCCGCAGGGTAAATGAGCACGCCCATGACAAGCACTCGCACAATCGCGAAAAACCGATTCAACCCCGGCTGGCCAATCATGAAGTACAAGGATACGACGGGAACGGTGAGCACACGGAGCATCGCCGTCCCGAACATCAACGCAAAGGGGACCGCCGCCTTGGCGTAAGGCCCCCCGTACAGAACATGGAGCAGGTCCTTCCCATACAGGGCGACGAACACGGTCGGCGGGAAGATCAGGAGCGTGAGAAGCGAGGTGATTCTTAGGAGCGTGCTCTTTAATCGGGCGTGATCCTTTTGCATTGCAGAAAACGTGGGGTTGGTGATTTGACCTATGAGGTTGCCCAAGGCCCCCGAGGACATCATTCCCAACGCGGCGGCCATACTGTAAATGCCCACGTCGGCAGCCGAACAGATCTTTCCGATGACGAAGATGTCTGCCCGCATGAAAAGGAAAGTCAGGATGGGGAGCCCCGCCATTTGCCGGGAGTACTGATACAGTTCTCGCAGGGACTGCTTGTGGATGACAAACCTGGGCCGGAAGGGGCACACTACATAGGAAAGGGCGCACCGAAACGCATATTCAACCACGATCCCTATGACCAGCGCCCACACCCCGCGCAGGGCGAAGGCCGCAGTAATGGCGGCCACGACTCCGCAGAACCCCGCACCCTGGCCGATGATCAGCAAGCGCCTGAAGTCCATCTTCTTCGAGGCAATAGCGATCCGGGGACTGGATGCGCCTTTGAACAGGATCTCCAGGAAAGCCACCCGCATCAGCCCGGCCATGGCAGGCTGGTGGTAGAACCGCCCTACCCAGGGGGCACTGAGCAGCACCAGGGCGTACAAGCCCGCGGCACGACCCAGGGAAACCCAGAACGCCCCGTTCAGGTACTCGGGGTCTTCACTTCGAGGGTTTTGAACAATGGCGGTGCCGATCCCCACATCCGTAAACGATTCGAAGAACGTGTTGACAACCACGATGATCGCCATTAACCCGAAGGCTTCCGGCGCCAGCAGGCGGGTGAGGATCATGTTGCGGGTGAGGCGCAAGGTTTGGTCAACTCCCGACCCGGTCGCCAGCCACAAGCTCCCGCGGGCCGCTTTGGCTTTAAGGCCCGGGCCATCCAGGAGGGTCCGGGCACTTTCCGGGAGCAAGGATTGAATCTTATCTAACATCGTATCTCAGCAGGAAAAGGTCATCCGGGAAGTGGCCGCGCGACCTCGAGCTTGTGCGCTGATCCACCGGGCGCGATGACGTCGGAGGAAGGAACAGATAGGCCACCGATTCGACCTGGCCTCCAGGCTGCTCATTAGGTTTAGTTTCTCTTGGCCACTGGTATCGCTGATCAGCACATAGCCTGTTACGGAGCCCGAACAATTGGTCCCGCAGCGATTTCCAGCGCTACGGTACAATGCAAATCACCCGCTCGGCATTCAAGTGACAACGGCTAAACCAAATGCGAAGCACTTCCAGTGTCGTCATGCGCAGCCCCGACAGAACGCCTATCATTGAGGTGCTGCTCAAGATGGCAGTGGCTCGGAGGATCGACTTCATGTCCCTCGACTCGCTCACAATCCGGCCACCCTCCCCCCGAGGCTCCCTACCATGCAACCCTTGAAGGGTCGCCTCTTTTCCCTTCCCGCAGGGCGAGGATCCTCAGGGCCAGTCGCGGGCTGACACGCGTGAGGATCCATTTAAGGGCGATGCCGGGGGTCATGTCACATCTGGCCGCCCTGGAAATCGCCCGCCGGGCGTTCTCGTAATCCTCGTTCCAAAGATACCAGTTCGCCCACCCACTGTGAACTGATCGCAAGTTCCTAAGAATAAGCCTACGCACGTCCTGGGGCAGATCCGTGCTTAAGTCGAGCCATTTATCCCAACGATACTGGACCTGCCGAAGGCGGAAATCGAACCTATCCCACATCTCGCTCGGGCCAATATGACGCTCTCGAGCCGGAGCCCGAGCAATATCCACAAGGGGTATGTTCACAAAACAGAAGTTAGTCAGGCAAGCCAAGCGGAAAACGCAATCCTCATCTTCACCGAAGCGAAGTTGAGGATCAAACCCTCCCGCACGTCGCACAAGTTCAGCCCGCACGATAAGGGTCTGTAGCCAGATTGGCATCGTCCGCCGGGGCGTGACGATAAGTCTGGTTGCATCGGTAAGCACACCGATTACCTCTCGGTGCAGCACACCAGAGACCTCAAACACCGTCGGTTTATTGTCGGCGCCATAAACGAACCGAGCATTCGTGTAGCAAGCCCCGCACCTACCGCCGAACTGGCGAAGCGCCCGAAATTGCCACTCTAATTTCTCAGGAAGCCAAACATCGTCAGAGTCCAAAAAGGCAATCCACTCACCGCGGGCCAGAGCCACCCCGTTATTGCGTGCGGCACTCACCCCCTGGTTATCCTGGCGGATGTAGGATATTCTGCCGCCCGATCCTTCAACGAAGGACCGGAGCATCTGCTCCGTCCCATCACTCGAACCGTCGTCAACGATTATGATTTCGAGCTCCGAGTGCGTTTGCGCCATTACGCTTTTTACGGCCGCGCTCACAAGTGAGGCGCGGTTGTAAGTCGGAATAATTACTGAAACAGTCGGCGGCCCACCCATCATCGCCCGCATTCTCCTAGAATCTGTCTTGCCACCACTCTGTGCCGGAGCGTCCTGTCTACCAGCATCACTCGAGATTTCATCAGCTTATTCGCGGTCTATGGAGCACTCGCCTCAGGCATGACGCACTCTCAATTCTTCGTCCCGACCACCATCAATTCCTCCGCCAAGAGTGGATCGGCCAACCCGAGTGTCACCCAGTGTGCAAGATGGCCTCGCTGAGGAATCATGCAAACAGTCCTGCCAACAGCCAAGCCGCAACGTTGAAACCACTCTCGAATAATGCCCGGCGTCGTCAAGTGAACCCCGCTCTTGCCATAGTCTCCGAGATCCTGGTAGCCCGGCTCACGGCGAAATCGCCGCCATACAGTGGTTACTTGAGCGAAATTTGGAACCTTGACGATTACCATGCCATGGTCCGACAGGAGTTCCACGAAGGTCGAAACCCACTTCAGCGGTTCCTCGACCAAGTGCAAGACATTGGATACCACTAAACAGTTGAATCTTTCTCTGCTAAGTTGCTTTCGAGCTGCTTCCAAGTCTCCGTAGATGATTTCCACTCCCCTGGCCTTAGCGCAACTTGCGATGACCGAGTCCATTGGTACCGCCACAACACGACGGCCCTTCTGTACGAGTTCTCCTTCCAAAGCCCCCCACCCACATCCGACTGAAAGAACACTACAAGCATCCCTGGGGATTAGAGAAACCATTTCCGGACAGGACGGCTCATAGTAGTTCTTGGACCATTTGGCATGGAACACCTTCGTCTCGGGGTTGAAAAGGACTTCCTTTGGGAGATGGTCTCTCTCAATCCTTAGCAAGACGTCGATTTGGCGGTAGAGGTCCGATGCCTCAAGCCCCATCCGACCGACGTACTTGTTCGTCAGATGACGGACTGTAAAATCATCAAGATGCGATATACAAACCATTTTCCTGAAACCACACTGGGCGTAGGGGTCTGTAGCAGCGGTAACCAAAAGGTCGTATCTACCTTCATGGGGCCCAATCAGGAATCCCCCAGACTCGATGGCTTTCTTGAGTTGTTCCCGAGTGAGAAGGTAGCAGGCAGAATGTTCGTTCGAAAAATAAGCGAACGTGTACTCACCTAGGGTCGTAACCGACGCTGGATCCCAGTGAAAGTGCGAATTAACTGTTGAAAAGTACACCTTCCCATCCCGCGCCCGTTCTGTGCGGAGGTAGCCGGCAATCAAGCCCGCCGGGAGAATCTTGGTTACCCTCAAGAAAGCCTCAATATTCCGCTCTTCAATTAAGGTATCATCCTCGGAATAAATGAACAGGTCGTATCTGTTCAATCGCTCGGCGAAAAGCCGCTTATGCGCAAATGGAAGCGACCACGGATTTGTGGCCGGAAGACCCACGACTACTTCGACGCCCGGACCTAGTTGTTTGGCAATGTTCGAGAACACCACGATGTCCACGTCGGAGCGCATCCGCCGATACTCTTCGAGGAGCCGGTGCAAGTGTTCGTCGTTTCCCGTGCCGTAACTTGCAATACCCACTAGAGCTTTCATCACTCCCCCGCCGATAAGAACATGGGGAATCCACCACGACAAACTGAAATCTGGAAACTCATCTGGCGACCCCTTCCCCAGCTTTAGGAGTCGCGGGACCCCGCAGCGAACGAATGCTGCAAATGCCTGGGAACTTTGCCGGTTTTATCCTGGTTGCCGCGGGGCTGCGAGTTTCTGAGTTTTCAGCATGGCCAAGGGGACACTGCCTGGGTAATAGCGGCGCACTGCGTCCGCGGCGTGTTATCATCCACGCTGCTTGGCCGGAATCTTGAGGAGGTCTTTATGGGTCCTTTTGCAGTCAGCACAAGAATCTGTGGAAGCATTGTTCTGATCTTGTCAGTTCTTGCTACCCCGTGCTGCGCGGGTCAGTGTGAAACCACTGGTTCCTGCTACATAACGCCAGCGGGCGCGGGTGCGAAGACTGGCGTGGACTGGAACAACGCCTACGCCGACCTGCCCTCGAGCCTGACGCGCGGCGTGACGTACTTCCTGGCGGGCGCAACCACGAGCTATGCCAGCCACCTATTTAACGACCCCGACAGCGGAACGAGCACGATCACGATCTACAAGGCGGTGGATTGCAGCCCTGGAAGCAATAATACGAGCGTTCCTTACTGTCCGGGGGGTAGCGCCCCGCTCTTTTCTTCTGGAAAGGGGCCGCAGACGATTACTGGCTGGAGCTCGTCTTTTGGAACCAGCACGGCCACTTGGGCAGATGCCCCTATGTCTGATCCCACGGCCTGGGGAGCAAGTAAGCGTGGTCCAGCGTTCTGGAAAGTCTGCACCGACTACTACACCTTTGATGGGATCACGGGCTCTACGCTGCCAACATCCGTGGGCGGTCAGGGATTTGTGATAAGCACGCAAAACATAAGAGGCATGATCGCCTTTGGTGACTTCTGTGCTGCCGCTAATCGGACGAATGTCTCATTCAATCATATCGAAGTGGGTGGAACTGGCCTCATGCCCTACTGGTCCGCCCCGGTTACAGGTTGTACTTGGGACGGCACAAATGCCACGATCACAACGTCGTCGGACATAGGCGCGGATGGCACAACTAATATTGCAGTGGATGGGTGGACAAGGAAGCAGGCTCATCTTTTTAGCGCTAAGCCCGCATCACCCATAACGTCAACACAGGTTGTTGTCCCTGTAGCATCTAATCCGTGCGCAACATTGACACGCGTTGCCCTGGATGTTTTTCCCAATACCGGTTTTTCCGGGATGAACCACTCACATTTCTCCGACACCATCACCAATCTCACCATTCAAAACAGCTACATTCACGACCTTGCCCTTCCTATCTGGATCATGAACGGCTCCAACCTTACTATACTCCATAATTATATTGCCAGGAATCGCAGCACTCCATATCAACACGGTTCCACCGTTGAATTTAATGAGAACCCTGGAACGATAAATATAAGTTCAATCACGATTGCGTATAACTTCTTTCTAGACGGCGGTGGGACGGGGTGGATTACGAACCTGAACAACAGCCCCGGAACGCTCAATGGCCTTTATGTGTACAGCAACATCTTTACATGCAGTGGCGCTCCTCGCGTAGGATGTGGAGCCGGAGACGGGACAGTGTGTGCCATAAACGGCACTATTCTCACAAACTCAGTGTTTTATAACAACACTATTGCCAATGTCCCAGCCGCAGTAGGATTTTTCGCGCTAAGCAATAGTTCGACGGGCAACGATGTCAAAAATAACCTATTCTACAATACGTCGGGTGGTGTGTTTCTACAGGAAGACAACGGGACCCCTTCCATCCACGATTACAATACCATCCTGAATGGTAGTGAGGTGTGGTCAACCAAACCCTGCGCCAGAAACGAAACCTGCATTCCCAGCGGGGCGGCAGACCCATTTGTCAACGATGCGGGTTTCGACTTTCACCTGAAACAGGACATGAGTTCGCGCAGCAATTCGGGCAAAGCCACCGCTCAGGGCGTCCCTCTGCCGAGTTCCGCCCCCCCCGGTTGTACCGTGGGGGTAAGTTGCTACAATATTGACATGGACGGGAAGACGCGAGGCGCCGATTCAACTATGGCAAGAGGGGCCTACGAATACGCAAAGCCCGTCCCACCCCAGTCTCCAGGCCATTCCCCATTGAGGAACGGGGCAAAGACGCCCATGTGATCCCCAGCGCGATTGGTGGCGTGCTTGCGTATGATTCGCCCATGAACCCAGGGGTATTACGCATACAATAGACGGTCCCGCGAGGTCTGGTCTCCCCTGCCAGCAGAGGGGACGGTCCCGACCGCGGCCCGAGAATCTCCTGCCGGAGGCCATTCTGAGAAGATGTGTTTCCCTTCCAGCCGTGCTTGCCTCTGGTTGTCTCCCACCTGCATGAAGTCCTTCAACCACTTATGGTAGATCGTGGGTTGAATCCCCTCGCGCCGGCACAGAGCAGCGCGTTACCATTCCCCCTACCCTTGGCTCGGCGAGGCATGATCTCGCCATATCCTCTTGATCTTCGCGAGCAGCTTGGCTCGCTCTAACCCTCTCCTCAGAGTTCTGTTGACGAGCAGTACGAGGGTCCGGAGAGCGTTCAGCCTGGCGCCCTTGAGCGTCGGGGCAAAAATGTAGACTGATGCTTCGTCCCATTTGCAATTTGCCAACAGGGTCTTGTATGGGGCGTCACCGAACCCAAAATCTATTTGCCGAACCTTGTCCTGGCCAGTTGCATGGCAGAATTCGTCGATCACCCGCATGGTGAGGAACATTCCGGGTGAGTACTTCCCGTAGGCCGTATCATATCCCACATAACTGCCGTGAAACGTCTCGCCATAGAGGCTTCCGATCCAGAACGCGGAGGGATTCTCGGTGACGTAGAGAATATAGGCGCGGAGCCGTCCCCTCTGCGCTTCCAACTGCAGCCGCTCGCGCATCTCCTCACTGTCAACGAATCCCACGCCGAGGCCCCGCTGGTATGTTTTCTTCGCGACTTCCTCAACCTGCTGAATCATCCGGCTGACGTTGACGGGTTCGCGAAAACATTTGATCGTTACCTTGCCCTCATACTGGGCAAGCAGCTTCTTCCCCTTCCTGCGTATTTCCGATCGGTGGTGCTCCGACATGCGGCGATAGACTTCGTCAACGCTGGCCGGCAAGGTCATACTCCAATGCGCCTGCAGGGCCGGAGAAAAGTCACGCGTCCAAAAGGGAGGAATTCTTGCGGCGAAGCGATAGAGAGGTGAGTTGACTTTCACGTTGGCGAGCAAGGCGGCGTCGGCCTCACCCTGACGCAAAGATTTCATGATTCCACGGACCAGAGCTGCGCAGTTCTCCGCTGAGTCGTTCCCCAAAAGCCCGGCATAAATGAAAGTTAAGAGGCGAGCCCGGCATTTGAAGATGGTGGCATAGCCTATTTTGAAGTGGGTCTCTCTTTCCTCGACTCTTCCCACCAGCATCGCATCCGGCGATCCACCTTGAGGGACTACGATGACGTGAGGTCGCAGGATTTCCGGTCTGGAGCGCAGAACCATAAGGTAGACGTCGAGGTCGGAATTGGGGTGGTACTGCCATGAACGCCAGACCTCGGCGATTCCTTTGACCTCTTCGAGACTGCGCACGACCTTGGTGACAACTTGCTCTTCCATTGCGGGAATACCCTGTCCTATGGTCGGGGCTGATTCACTGCTGCTAACTGTGGGCTCGTTTCTTGCCAAGCAGAGACTGCGAGATCCTTCGCCAAGCTTTTGGGTCGGGCCAAGCCAGGGTAGACCATGGATAAGGCAAGTATGATCCACAGCATGTACGACTGCTGGCCCCACCCAAAATTCTGGACGCTTAGCATCATGAAGCCATAGGCGACTATACTGATCAGGAATATCAAGCAAAGGAGATTCGCTGGCTTGGCCACGCGGGCAAACCCTCTCAACGAGAACAAAGCTGCCTTTATCAACAACACTGCGACCAGCAAGAGTCCCACATACCCGGTGTTCGACCATGATCTCTACGATGGCGCTGTCGCAGCTCTCGAGCTTCTCGATGTGACCGGTGGTAGGAACTTCCTCCTCCAAACCCAGATAATAGAAGGATTCTGGGCCGAATCCCCAAAGTGACCGGCCGAAGTCGCGGGCCAGGGCTCGCCTACCCGCACGCAGCAGCTCGTATCGGTATTGGTAAGAAGATCCGCGCGGTGAATCAGGATCGAGGGTCGCAAAATAGGTGTTCTTAAGCGTCTCCAAGACGCCTGGCCTTATGATTAGCCCGGAAATCACAAGCAGAAAAAGAACACCCAAGTACTTGCGGATTTTGCCTTGCGAGAAGAGATACAACAGGGCAAGTGACAAAACTAGCGCCAGCCATGGCCCACGGCTCTGGGTCTTGTAAAGATTATAAGACATCATGATAATAGCCACCCACAGGTAGACTCTCTGAGCTTGGGTTTTGGCCATGTCTAGAAGGTAGAGTGCCCAAGGAATCCCTAGGGCCAGAGCATTCGCAAACAGTATCGCATGCGGGAAGGTTGATTGGATCCTGCCGGTAGCTGACACTCCTCCTTGTCCTGCCGTAAATCGATGCGTAACCTCCGGAAACAGGTGGGTCACCCTCCAGCCAGTGAAACGTTCTACCACCCCGAAAACACAGCAGACCACCAGAGCGGCAATGCAGCCAGCAAAGATCTTGTGGATGGTCTCAACCCTGGAGACGGATTTAGAGTAGACGTAGTAGAGGACGTAGAACTCCAAGACCATAGAAACCACCACTCTCAGGCTGGTGGTAAAGACAATAGAATTGATGGTCGAGACCACACACCACGCCAGGTAAAGCAGCAAAACATGCTTCAGTGGTAGTTTATCGTTGCGGTGACTCTCGGGATTCGTGTTTCCAAAAACAATGTAGAGAACGGCCAGCGTGACAATTACCACGCGGGTCGCGCTCAACACAAACAGATCCCCGATATCGATCCTCGCTTCCGTTGGCAACAGAATCAGAAGAAAAGCGAAGAACGGTAGCGTACGTTCAAAACCCTTGGCGAGGGTTAGAGCCACGAGGCAAGCAACTACGACCAGGTCAATAAGAATGATGAGCGCCATACTTTGTCTGCCGTTTCCTTTGCGCGGCTATCGCGCCGGGGGATTTCCAGGCCAGTTCAGAAGCCAGCCTGGCGGGGCCGGACGAACCCTCAACGCTCGGTCGTGCGGGAGGAAGGATTTTCGGGCGCCTCTTTTCGTAATTGCTCCACAGCTCCGTTCTCGGCCCACCACACGATGGTGTGGCGAACAATCGTGAACTTTCTGGCCCAGCCCAGGTGACGAAAGGGAGTTTTCTTGAGCGATGCCAACTGGGCCCCGTTCCACTCCGCTGCTTCGATAAATGCACGACCCCCGCCGTCCGCCGCCAGGCTGCGGAGCATATGGTTAACCAGAAACGGATTCATTCCCCGACCGCGGTATTGGGGAAACACGTGGAAGTCAAAAAAATGGACATCCTCCGGCCCGAGAGGAAAGTAATGCGGCGCGATGGTCCGCCCCCGCAAGGTCCAGCCGCTACCCGCCAGCCTGTCCTCAGACTTGATCAGCCACAACGACGCCCCCTGCCCGAATCGCTCCTTGATGTTGCGAAAAGCCCACTTGGGATTCCAGAAACTCGTCATCTCTTGTAAGTCCTGGAGACTGAGTTCGGCCAGGCTTCTTTTCCGCTCGACTTTGGGAGCGCTCGGCGAATCCTCCGGAAGCGAGGTCTGCCCGGACAGGTCACAATAAAAGAGGACCATGCGGTTTGAAAATAGTCCCCGCTTCAAGGCCAGACCTGCACGCCGGGCTGTCGCCCGGAAGCCGTTGCGTGTGTAGTAAGCAACCAAACGCGAGATGGAAGTGGAAATGCGCATCGGCGAGAAAACAGGCTGCCCCTCAGACCCTGCGGGGAGCACCCTTGGAAAAAAGCGCGCGCAAGCAGGCGCCGCTGATCTGTTTGCGTCTATCGTTTCGGGTATCTTTGTGGAAGGGAGCGAGGCGCGCAAGAAGAGCGAACAGGTAACGAAGGACGAGGTGGAAAAAGAGCAAGCTTCGGATTCCCAACCGCCCCAGAACCCCATGATGTTTGGACCAATAATAGAGAATCGACCGTTGTTGCACGACAGCACTCGTGACAGGGTCGGCGGCCGAGGCGCCACCCCTGGCATGAATTGCCTCTGCTCCGGGGAAGAAAACTACTTGCCACCCTGCCTTCCGGCAACGGCGACACCAATCAACATCCTCTCCATACACGAAGAAACCCTCATCGAGCAAGCCCGCGGCCTCGAGGGCTTCACGGCGCAGCATCCAGAAACAGCCTACCAAGACATCCACGGGCGCCGTCCGGTCATGGGGAAAAAACAGCATGTGCTCGCCGGCGAAAACCCGGGATTTCTTGAACGCTGTGGCGAGCCCGGCTGCCGAACAAAAATTGTTCCAGAGGGTCGGATATTGCCGGCAGGAACTTTGCAGGGTCCTGTCGGGGTTCAGAATGCGGGGACCAACATTACCCACCGTGGGATTCTGGTCGAGGAAGTCTGCCAGCGCATCCAGGCAGCCCGGCAGGACCTTCACATCAGGATTCACCAAGCTGATATAGCGCCCCTGGCATTGCCGGATCGCCAGATTGTTGGCTTTGGCAAAGCCGAGATTCTCGCCGCTCCGGATGAGCTTGATGCCGGGAAACCGCGCTTCGATCATTTCGGGAGAGCCGTCGATTGAGGCATTGTCGACCACGATGATTTCCATGCTGCGGCGGGGCGGCGCTGCTGCCAGACTTTCCAGGCATTGCTCCAGGTAGAGCTTGGTATTCCAACTGACGATCACAACCGAGATGTCCATAAGGGCAGACGAATCGGGCTGAACTTGGTTCTTGTTTGCGGACTGTCTGAGGATGTGGGCCAAGCGCTAGGCGCCTAGGCCTTTGCGCAACACGCGGCGCATGGCCAGGCTCGTCCTGACGATTGCGGAAGAGGCAAGGCTGTTGCAAGCCACCAGGGGGTTTACGTGAGAAACGTCCGCGCCAGACAATCCGCTCTTGAAGTGATAAACCCCCGGGTTCCGTTCGGGATCGATGCCTCCCAGGTCGTACGACTTGAAGCCCTTATCCTTGAGCCACTTAATCAGTGTCCACTGCAGCAGATAGGCCCCTTTTGAATTCAACCCCTTGTCACTGGTTGCGCCAAGCAAGTAAATCGCCGTATCACCCATCGCCGAGGCCACCAGTCCCGCCACTGGCTCCCCTTTGTCCTCGCAGATCAAAATCCGCATGCGATGGGACTCCGGAAGGTCTTCCTGGATCCGGCCAAACTCATGAATGTCCACCGTACTTTCGAACGTTTTCCGTTTTCGCATCTCGCAATAAATCAGACAGAAAGTTCGGTATCCGTCGCTCCCGCTTGCTTCAACAACCTTAAGACCGTTCTGCTCAGAGCGCGAGAGTTGGTTTCGCCATTTCTTGTCGAGTCCCCGGCGCAATTCTTCCAGCCCCGGGGCGAGGTCCAAGACGAAAGTCCTGTACGTATTGGCTGGAACGAGAGCTTCCCGAGTGAAGCTGCAGAAGGCGGACTGAATGATAGCAGCGCGCGGCGAATCGGCAAAAGCGTTCGGCAAGACGTTGAGGAAAAGCCTTCTCTTGCCGACGTACTCCTCCTCGAGGGCGCGGGCCATGTACGATGCAGCCTCGGGATCAAGCGGCCTCCCACGCCGCTCGCAGAGCGGGCCCCAGCGCAGATACGCCATGCCGAACTTGAACCTTGTGGGGCGAACGATCCTGAGTTGTGCCATTCCCAGGACCTCACCACCGTGTTTCAAAACCAAGTGGCTGAGGTTCTTTTCTCCCCACCGGACTCGCCCATACGACCATGTCTGATAAAGGTTGGCATCGTTGAACAGGTCGAGCATCTCGGACCATTCAGGGGGCGCCGCTCGATCCACTTCGACTTGAGAAACAGAATCCAGCATGAGGGTTAGTCGTTGTTCCCGCGCTGCGGGCGCACACTCCCCACAGTCGCACTAGGCGGTGGCCTGGCCACGGTGAGGGTCCTGAGGTGAGGCGCCGAAAAGCCTGTTTCTGATGGCGCGAAGCCGAGGCAGGACCTCGATCTCGCAAAAAAGAGCGCCGTCGCTGTCGCCGTGGATGCTGACTCGATTAAGATGAAAATGGTCGGCGTCTCGGGGGTTCGAGACGCTCTCGCTCAGGAAGGCCGCCCGGTGTCCGGAGAGCTGAAGATGCCCCACCAAGTTCGGGGTAAGATCCGCCGAGGACCCATAGGGCAGGCTGAATGACTGCACGTTCCTCCCCGAAATGGCTTCCAACTCTGCCTTATTCCCGTCAATCTCCTGGCCGAAGTCCTCTGGCGTCAAGAACCTACAGCGCACGTGGGTGTAAGTGTGGTTCCCGATCTCAAAATCGCAAGACGCCAGCTCGCTAACCTGCTCGCGCGTCAGGTACAGCGCCGCTTCCCCTGCCAGTTGACGCTCGTTGATCCCTCCCAAGTGAATGAGCGCGTCAAGAAAGACTTGCCTTTCTCGCGGGGAGATGGCAGGGAAGAAACCGTTGAAGACCTCTCCCAGGGAGCTAAGTCCGGGCGCATCGGCGCCCTTGGCGGCACGGGCCGCAGCATTGATGAGCTCCATTCCCAGCACGTTGGCCGCGTAGCAAACGAGATTGTCCGGCGCGAGTCGGTCGTTATCGAGATAGGCAGCACTGACGAAGAAGATGGCGGGTACCCCAAACCTGCGGCAGAGTGGCGCCGCCCACTCCATCATCGACGCGTAGCAGTCGTCAAAGGTCACCAGGATCGCCCGCGGTGGAAGGCCTCGGCCATCAGAGTCAGCCAGGACATCCTGTAAGCGCACAGGAGTGTAGTAGCGGGTAAGGAACTTCAGCGCAGCCTCAAAATGACTGGGCGTGATGCTCACTCCCAAGCCCTTGGTAAAGGGCGACTCGCTAGCTGAGATGTTATGAAAGACGACGCCCCGCAACCTGTACGAGGGACCCAGAATGCGTGCCATCCCGAAACGTCCGGGCAGGCGCCAGAGCGTTCGCGCTGCACAGTTAAGGACGGCACGCCGAGCCCGCGGAAATAGTTCGTTCATTTCCAGGTGCTTTCCAAGAAAAGGAGGCGGCGCAACTGTTGCCTGCGCACGTAACTGATCACGGCCTGATCGGCCACTTGCGGACGCCTTCTTAGGTATCCGCCAAAAAATCCACACAAGTGGCCCACGCCGTTCAGGATGTAAGGCTTTATGAAAACCCTCCGCATGCACTTCACCAACATGAAGACAGGATGGTACCCGAGGAAGTAGTCGGCGCGGCCATTCTTGACAGAATCGCGCCAGCCGCCGCCCGCCTGGCCCGTGGGGCGGCGATGCAGAGCCATGACGTGCGGGAAGCTCCGCACCCGCCACCCCGCCATGTGAGCCTTGACTTCATCGAGCGTGTCCCAGCCGGGAACCTCCGCCTGGCCTCCAATGGCATCCCAGCAGGCCCGCCGGTAGATTTTAGTCGCGCCCCGGACATGGAATTCGGCACACGACTCGACCTCCAGAGCCTCCGCACCGTTGAAGTAGTAAACCGATCCCCCTCCGATGCCCAGGCTCGGGTCCTGGTCGAACTCCTCGAAGCACCTCTCGAAATAGTCGGGCTCCAAGGTGATGTCTCCGTCCAGGTTGACCAGGAACTCCCAATCCGTGCAGTGCAAGGACCGGCATCCCGCGACGAACGCGCCAATAGCGCCTGTATCCGCGTCGCGATAACCTCGGTTATCCCGATGCAGAAGGGTTATCCAGGGCCACTGCTTGGAAAGCTGCTCGACGATTTCCCCGGTGCCGTCGGTCGAGCCGTCGTCAACAATCACCCACTGTAGCGGCACGATGGTTTGCTGCGCAACGCTCTTCACGGTCTCTTCGATGTACCGGGCTTCGTCCCGCACGGGGGTGATGATGACGTAACGCTTCGGTTTGCCAGGGTTTGCTGAGTTCATGGGCTGCGGATTTGAGGGTAGTGGGTCAGTTTACTGTAGCGGCGCTCTAGGAGCGCCGGAATCTATTGAATCAAGCGCCGGCGGTCATAGACTGCCGCTACAAAAAACCAAAGTGACCCACTGCGGATTTGAGGCTGACTGTAATCCCGTCGCGACGGGTTAAGAAAGAAAGCGGGCGAGGGTCTTGGCGAGATACTGGGGGCCGTGGAGCCAGTCGTACCCGCCCTCCAGCTTGGCTTGGAAAAACCGCTGATCATCCCAGGAATTGATGGGCAGTCGCGGCAAGAACCTGGGGTTGTGCCGGGGTTGGGCAGTTCCCAAAATGGTGGAAACGCCGTTCTCGTAGCCACACTTTTCGAGGAGGTTGGTGAGACTGCTGACAAACCTGCGGTCAGGTTCTGGAAACGCGAACGGGTAGGAGAACGATTTCACCGGAGCCCCCAGAGCATCCTCCAGGGTTTGCTTCGACCGGGACAACTCGTTCTCCACTCCTTCTCGCCCCATACGCTTGAGTTCAGGATGGCTGACAGTGTGAGAGCCTATGCTCACGCCCTGCGAGTGCAGCTCGCGCACTTCCGATAGAGTTAAACAATCCTTCCCGTTGAATTGCGTCCTCTGCGTTTTCAGAAGCCCCGTCACCACGAACACGGTGGACGTAAAGCTGTGCTCGCGCAACAGCGGGTAGGCGTGGGAATAGAAGTCCGCATAGCCGTCATCGAAGGTAATGGCCACGGACTTTTCGCAGTTGCCGTTTCCAGCAAGTATCTCGACCGCTTCCTCCAGGCTCAAGACCCGGTAACCGTTTTCGCGCAGGAACTGCATGTGCCGGGCGAATACCTGGGGAGAGGTATTCGTTTCATAATAAGGGTTACGACCGTCGTTCCCTTCCCGGATGCTGTGGTACATCAGAATCGGGATGCGCAACCGGCGCCCTCCGCCGCGTCGCCGGGCGAGCGGATGGCACAAGTGAACGCTTAGCGCACGGTCGATATGGAGATTCCACATCAGGTCTCTACTCGTACGGCGGGTAACCGCTTGACCAGTTGCTGAAAAACGCTGCGAATCTGTCATTCTGAGCCCGCAGTTTGGGCGAAGAACCCCCGTAGTTTACTCTGTTCGCCAACCCCCCGCGAACTGCCGGGGCCCTTCGCTTCGCTCAGGATGACAGCGGAGGGGTCAGGATGGCATCGCCGCGAGGCTCTCCTCAGGATGGGTCCTCGCGCCGTTTAGCGCATCCACCAACGCGAGGTATTGCTGCTTCTTAACCGCCCAGTTGTTCTCCTTCGCATATTCCATGGCATTCGCGACCAGGCGCTCGCGGAGTTGCTGATTGCGAATGAGCAGAAGCATACACCTCGCCAGATCCTCCACGTTTTCGGACTCAAAGAACATCACTCTGGACGATGTATCGTAATAGGTCCCGACTTTGGTCCGCGATTGTAACACCGGGACCCCCAGCGCCATGAATTCCAGAACCTTCGTGCTGATGGCTTCATTCCCGAAGGATTCGGCGCGTTTGGGAACCACGGCCAAATCGGCCTGGCTCATGACGGGGGCAATCTCATGCAAGGGCTTCAGATCGTAGAAATGAATTTTGTTGTCTAACCCCAACTGCCGCGCGAGGTCCATCAGCATCGGCCGGGTCGGGCCTTCCCCATGAATATGGAATTCCACTTGGGGGACTTGCTCGACGACCTTCGCGAACGCTTTCACGGCCACATCCAACCCCTGATGCCAGTTCAAGGTCCCGGGGTACATCATGACGAACTTCCCGTCCGTCCTGGTTCTGGGCCGCGGAAAAAAGAAACGCAAGTCAGGATAGTTGCAAATGGGGGTACACTTTTCGCGCCGCACTGAGCGGGAGATGAGGCGCTCGTACCACAGGTGGTTGGCAATAATCACGTGATGCGCAAAGGAAATCGACCATTTCTCGACCAGTTTCAGGAGCCGGAAGACCAGGGACGAATGGCTCACTTTGAATTTGCTCGCATAGAATTCCGGAAGGATGTCGTGGATGTCCAGGATGACCCGGGCTCCCGACAATTTCGGAATCAAGGCGGCAAAAACCAGGAAATCCGGAACCGAGTGAACGTGAATGAGATCATACGGCCGGGCCCGGTGCCTCCTGGTCAGAAGCAGCGACGAGGAAAACAGGAAACGAATGATTCTTGAAAGGTAAGTGAGCGGTCCGCGCTCGTCACGCCTCCTGGGCTGAATCCCAAAAACCCTCACGCCATCTATGATTTCTTCCGCCGGGCCCCCCTCCCGTTTCAGGGCGATAACTTCCACTTCGTCCCCGCGTTCCGCCAGAGCCCTGGCATATTGCAGGATGCGGGTGTCGTTTCGATAGAATGAATAGGCCAGCATGCAAGCCCGCACCTTAGATCTCCTTCCCTGCCCCGAGAATCTCCCCGCGGGACGCGGAAGCAAGGATGGGGCGTCTTCGCCACAAGCCTCGAAAGACCACGCGTCTTAAGGTTCCCAGCACCATGCGGACTTTTCTGAGGAAGGGCAACTCACCCCAGGCGCGAAAGAGCGAAAAGGCCACAAATCGCGGAGTGGGAACCAGCAGCAGCCGCATTACCAGCAGTCTGCTCAGCAACTCCCGGTGCCGCTGGATCTGATTGGGTTGAGCCGCCCGAACCGCGCTTATCCCCGCCGGCTCCAGCTCGACATACTTCGCAGCCCTTGCCTTGTGCAGGATTTCCTGGCCTCTCCGCGTCCGCACCACGACGATGGAACACCCCGGATCCTGGCCATGATTCAGCCGTTCCCAGGCGTCCCCACAGGAGATGTCCGCAACCCGCCCCAAACCGTCGGGACAGAGATGGCAGCGCAGGGGCCGATACCCGGTAAGCCGTCCCCAGGACTCCGCATAGGACAACGACTTTCCCGGAGCCTCGTTCTGGGAACGCACCTTGAACTCGCCGGGCCAGCCCTCGCCGCGGTAACGCACCGCAGCCACTTCCGCAGGGGGAAAGTCCAGACCTTTGAGCAAATCGAGCGTCCCTTGCGTGCTCGGGGTCCCGGCACAGAAGAAGGTGAGGACCAGTCCCAGCTTTCGATCCAGTTCCGGGCGCTGGTTGCGCAGCATGCTCACCGCAGCGGTGTCGCAGGGCTTCCCGATAAACACACAGGGCCGGGCGCTCGCGGCAATCAGGCCCAGACCGTCGCAAGGAGAGGCCGGCGCATAGCGGGACCCCGTTCGTGCCAGGAGTTCACGGCGGTTTCTGCTCTGGACGGTTTGGTTGGCCCAGGGCTTGGCTTCATCCATTGCGGTATGCAGCACGAAGTCCATGTTTTCGTGTTCCAGGCAGTAAAGCGCCAGCGCCGACAAGACCCCTCCGGACGATCCTTGGTAGCGGATTTCAGGGTCGCCGGCACAACCTTCCCAGACTTCCAGGGCAGGGCCGACGGCGGGGTCAGCTTCAGCCTGATCGACGACCTGGCCGGTGGCCAACCCGCCGTTCACGGAGTAGCCGGGACAGATGGCAAGGCAATCCCTGCATCCCGCGCACGCGGCGGAGTCAAACCGCGGCCGGATCCCCACCGCTTCGATATTGACCAGGGAGATTCCTTGCCGGGAACAGGCGTAGTAGCATGCCCCGCAGCCCGCGCACAGACCCCAGTCGACGACGTCTTGGAGTGTCTGGATCCGGCGTGAGAATCCTCGTGAGCCCTTGCCCGCGTCGTTCGCAACAGGTTCCGGTCGCACCAATCCCTTCTGAACCATTTGGGGTGGGCTCATATTTTCGCCGGATTGATGGGGGGCGGTATCCGCAAGAGCGGCGCCTGGCATACTGGGTTTCATACCGAAGGGCCCGATCTCAAGCAGATGAGGAGGGTGCTGGAGTTTGGCGCGGTGGTTAGCCCAGACTTCTCACCACGGGTCTGGAAGGGCGGGGCTTTACAGGCTGCGGGAAAACGCTTCCCTGCTGTCATTCTGAGCCCTTCGCTGTCATCCTGAGCGAAGCGAAGGACCTCGGCAGTTGGCTTGGGTCAGTAGCGAAGTGAACTGCGGGGGTTCTTCGTTCGCTGCGCTCACTCAGAATGACAGCGCTAACGGGTTTTTCCGCAGCCTGCTTAGCCCCGCCGCTACATGGTCCTCGTGATAGTTCAAGCGTAGTGAGAAATTCGGACTAGGCCCCCGCCGCGGTCGAGCGCCGGGGAGCGGCGTGTACGGTGGTGGCCTCGACGAACTCGACAACCTGGGCTCGAACCTGCTCCTGAGCTTCAGACCCAAGTTGCGGATACATCGGGAGGGAGAGGATTTCGGAGGCCGCCTTCTCGCTCACCGGGAAACTCCCCTCGGTGTAACCCAGGGCCTCGTAGGCTTTCTGGAGGTGCAGGGGGATGGGGTAGTGGATTCCCGTGCCGATATGGGCGTGGGAGAGATGATCCCGGAGTTCGTTGCGGTCTTGGATTCGAATAACGTAGAGGTGATAGATCGACTTGGCCCAGGAGGGTTCGTAAGGAATAGTCAGGACGCCGCGCAGGGATCGGAACCCTTCGTTATACCGGGCGGCAACCTCGCGCCGCTGGGCATTCCAGGCGGAAAGTCGCCGCAATTTCACCGTCAACATGCCGGCTTGAATTGCATCCAGGCGGCCATTGTACCCCTCCGTATCATGGTAGTACTTTTGGCCTTGGCCGTGGTCGCGCAGTTGTCGCACGTGGCGCGCAATTCGTTCGTCGTGGGTCGTAACGGCTCCGCCTTCGCCACAAGCTCCCAGGTTTTTCCCAGGGTAGAAGCTGAACGCCGCCGCCCTGCCCAGGGACCCGGCCTTTCGCCAGCGATTCTCGCGCGTCGAGAGATACTCGGCGCCATGCGCCTGGCAGGCGTCCTCGACCACCATCAACCCGTAGTGCTCCGCCAACTCCAGGATGGGGTCCATTTCCGCCATCTGCCCGTACAAGTGGACAGGAACGATGGCCGTGACGGGCGTATGGGTCCTGCGGCTGAGCAGTTTGCCGGTCCGCCGCTCCCGCTCGCAGCCGGTTTCCAAGTATTCGCGGAGCTTGCCGGGGTCCAGGTTGTAGGTGCGAGGGTCAATATCCACAAACTCCGGGCGTGCGCCCGCCTGCGAGATGGCTTCCGTGGTGGCGATAAAGGTGTTGGGGACGGTGAGGACTGTGTCTCCGGGGTTCACACCTGCCGCCAGAAGCGCGAACCGCAGCGCGTCCGTGCCGCTGCTCACACCGACACAGTAGGGTACTTCACAGAACTTCGCGAATTCCCGTTCCAACTCCTCCACCATCGGCCCGCCAATAAAGCCGGCGGTGCGCAAAGCCTTCCGCACCACCGCCACCATGTCCTCTTCGAGCTCGACGTGCGGTGCAACCAAATCAACAAAGGGAATGCCGTCTGTGGGACTCATTTTGCTCAACATTACTCCCGTGGGATGGATTTCAGCACGCGGGCGGGATTTCCCACCACGATCACACCAGGAGGGACGTCTTTCGTGACCACACTGCCCGCCCCAACCAGAGCGTTTTCCCCGATCACCAGGTTGGAGAGGATTGTCGATCCCGAGCCGATGGACGCCCCTTTCTTGACGAGGGTCGCCTCGACCTTCCAGTCGGTATCGGTTTGCAGTTCTCCGTTCCGAGCTGTGGCGCGTGGATAAGTGTCGTTGGTGAACACTACCCCGTGTCCGATGAAGGCGTTGTCCTCGATCGTCACGCCTTCACAGATAAAGGTGTGGCTGGAGATCTTGCAGTTGCGGCCGATGCGGGCGTTCTTCTGAATTTCGACGAAGGCGCCCACCTTGCTGCCGTCGCCAATCTCGCACCCGTAAAGGTTTATGAATTTGGAAAGCTTGACACCCTTCCCCAGCCTGACGTCCGGGGCAATGCACTGGTACTCGTTCATAGTTCGATCAGCTTCCCGCGCTGCTTGACCGAGAGGTCCGCCGCTTCGAGCATCTTGACAACTCGATAACCTGCCGCTCCGTCGTTGGCGGGCACCCGGTCGTTCGTGATGCACTCAATGAAGTGGGCCGATTCCAGCTTCAACGCTTCGGTCTGATCCACCTTGGGCGCCCACATATCACCCGAGCGGTAGCTCACCAGGAGTTCGTAAACTCCGTGGGAATTGCCCACTTCCACGCCCCGGTCGTAGACCTTGATTTTCTCGTCAGCTTCGAGGTCGTTCCAGACCACCATCTTTTTTTCGCCGCCCAGCAAGGTGGTTCGGACTTTCACCGGAGAAAGCCAATTCACGTTGATATGGGCAATGACCTCATCGGGGAAATAGACCGTGATAAATGCCATGTCCTCATGGGCATTCAAGTGCACGGCGCCGGTTGCGACCAAAGCCTGGGGCTTGCCCTTGATGAGGTAGTCCATAATCGACAAATCGTGGGGAGCGAGATCCCAGATGACGTTGACGTCATGCTGGAACAATCCCAGGTTTACGCGGGTGGAGTCGTAGTAGTACAGCTTGCCCAAGACATCCTCATCGATCAGTTGCCGGATTTTCCTGACGGCGCCCGTATAGATGAACGTATGGTCAACCATGATCTTGAGGTGCTTCTTCTCCGCCAACTCGATCAGCTCTTCGGCCTGGGCCGAGGTGGAAGTGAAGGGCTTTTCCACAAAAACGTGCTTACCATTTTCGAGCGCCTTCTTGGCCAGCTCAAAATGCGTCCAGACCGGTGTGATCACCGCCACGGCATCGATCCCGGGGGACTCGAGCAATTGGGAGGGATCGTTCGTGACCTCCAGCCCAGGATAGGCTGCACTGGCAAGCTGGGAGGCATTGGGATCCATATCGCAGATCGCCACAACCTGGCAATCATGCACTGCCTGGAAGTTCCGGACAACATTCGGGCCCCAATAGCCAAATCCTATGACACCAACCCTGATCATGGTTCACCTCGCAGTCGTACAACCGGCTCCCCATTGGACACCATTCGGGCCGCCGGCAACGACCGCAAAACACCTGAGAGCGTTCTTGCCCGTAGGCAACGGCAATTCAAAGATTCGATGCTGTGTTCGGAAGGCTCATCCCGGCAGGGTAGAGAGAAAGGTAACACAGGAGAATGCGAATATTCTTAGTATGCGCCTTCGCCCGAGAGCACGGCTTGAGGCGTTCTCAGCAGGATCTTGAGGTCCAGCCAGAGGGACCACGACCGTGCATACCGCAGGTCCAAGCGCACCATGTCATCAAAGCTGGTCCGGCTTCGCCCGTTCACCTGCCAGAGTCCCGTCATACCTGGCTTGGCCTCCAGCAGTCGGCGCCTGTGCCACAGTTGATAGACTTCACACTCGTAGGGAATAGGAGGGCGTGGCCCAACCAGGGACATCTCTCCCCTCAAGACATTGAACAACTGCGGGAGTTCATCAAAGCTGGTCCTGCGCAGGATTCTCCCCACCCGCGTCACTCTGGGATCGTCCACCAGCTTAAAGACGGAGGCCTGCCCATCATGACTTTCCTTGGAAGGGGCTTTCCCGGAAATGAACCGCCGGACGTAGTCTTTATGGATACTTGCATCGTTCGTGGCCAGCATCGTCCGGAACTTAAGAAACACGAATGGCTTTCCGAATCGGCCTACCCGGGCTTGCCGGTAGAATACCGGACCCTTCGAGGTGAGCTTGATGAGGACCGCGGCCAGCGCAAAGAAAGGAGATAGAAGCAGGAGTCCGAACAGGCTCCCCGCCACGTCGATCATCCTCTTCAGGCCCAGACCAATCCGGCGCGCGGCTTTCCGGTCACGGACGTCCGGATACAAATCCAACCCAGCGGGTGGCCCCGGCCTCTTTTCATTCCATTGGTCGGGGAAAACGTGGAGGGTGATATCGATGGAATCGATTTCTTCGGAACTCAGCTTGACACGCAGTGCAGTTATGACCCTTCTCAGGACGGCTTCGGAAACCGTCGGATTGTAAGGGGAATCGACCTCGGTGAAAATCACACCAACCACTGAGTTCTTGTTGAACCAACCGATGGTGTCCGTTTCCCGCATTGAAGTAGCCAGGGAAGCGAGTATGTCCTGCAGCACCCTCTCCCGCGCCTTGGTGTGGAAGAGGTTCTCTCCATCCAGGAGCATGAGGAGGAAAGGTCTCCGGGAGCGCTCCGTCCTCCGCTGCTCCAAGGCAAGAGTTCTTCGGAACGACTCTTCCGGAACAGTTCCGTAACGCCGTGTGCCATAGCCGACGGGGAGGTGCGGAGGATCAGTGACGCGCCGGCGGACTCTCGGTTTCTCGTTCAACTCCAGCGTGACCAATGGACTACTTCCCAGGCTCATGCATCTCTCTCTTGGATTCTCAGCACGCCGAGTAGAGTGTCTTCGCCGACTCTCGGTGGATCAGGCTCCAGTCTTGCGAGGTTATAGGTTCCACCATGGAGGTGTCAACCTCCACGGCAACTGCCTTCCTGAGCATTTCCATAGACAGAACCAACCGGAAGGTGTTCTTCTTGCGCAGGAGGATCCCTTCGATTCCCTCCAGAGGACCATGGGTGACCCTCACCCGATCTCCAATATGCAGAAAGGGGTGAGGTGCAACCGCCCAGGAACTGTCGATGACCCGCCTAACCGCTTCGATCTCGAAGTTCGGGATAGGCTCGGGGCAGCCCGCCGTCCCCACGATCGAGTGAACGCCTGGAGTCATCAGGATCTGGAGCTTTTGCTCAAGGCGATCGCGCAAGAACACATAGCCGGGATACAATGGCAAAGATAAGTGCTTGTCCCGGTCTTTCCACCTGTGGACAGTCGAATACAAGGGGAGGAAAACCTCGAACCCCTTCCCCGACAAAAGACTAGCGACAACCTTCTCGTGTTGATGTCGGGTATAGAGAGCGTACCAAGCGTTGTCCATAGTTGCTTTTGTCCTGCCGGGTGCAGATGCCATTGACAACCTTCAGCTCCGCCCTGTGACTTACAGGCACCCTCTCTGTAAGCCGCGTTGCCCTTCCCGGGGCCTTGCTGAAAGGCTCACACTGCCTTGGTCGGCAGGTCTTGCCACTTGAGCCACCCCCGCCGTGCTCGCGAGGTCAAACTGCGTCCGTTGTAACCACGGCAGTCCCCATCCCGGCTGCGAATTGCAATCCGCAAGACTCCAGAATGACAAAGCCACCTCGACCGCCTGCCCGGACAGCACGCCAACTGCGGAAACCGGTCCGGTCCGAACGCCGACGCTGCCGCATCGACTGTGTGGATGAACTAGCAAGAGCCCCGATTTGCGTAAACCCGTTCGAATGATGCCCATTGACGTTCTCGGATGGCTGCCGCAAGCAAGGGGCCAAACCCAATTTGCCAACGAATTTTTCTTTGCCACCTAAGATACTGAAATATATTGAGTTATCGTTCAATGCATCGAGCGTAAAGGTGTCCAAAAAGACCGAAGTTCGTGGATCGAACCAAGCATGCAAAACTTTGCAAATAGATACCCCTTTGCTTTCCCTATTCGAACACCCCGCATAGGCATCACGTACGGTGTGACTAATTGACCCTATTTGCCGATCCGGGCTGGATGCAAATCGCACCACATGGCCTGCCCCTGCGCGTGGGTTCGAGAAGAAGCAAGGATGGACGCCACCTCTGGCCAGGAGGATACCAACTGGCGGATGCATCAGGTCGCGGGTTATAACATCGGTGATCATCGCCTAAGCTCCCTTACCGTTCCCTTTGCTATGATCCCCCTTGCCGTAGTAATAGTAGGAACCGTAGGTATGGTGCTGCTCAACCCGGTTGAGGATGACGCCCAGAAGTTGGCTCTTGGGAAACTCCCCACAGGCTTTCCGTGCCAGGTCGTGAGGGGTCGTTCCTGAGTTGACTAACAACATCACCCCATCGCAGAACCCGGCAAGCATCCGGGCGTCTGACACGGGAATGACCGGGGGGGAGTCAACGATGATCCAGTCAAAAGCCGGGGTCAACCGCTTCATGAGAGACTCAAAACGGCCATTGCTGATCAGTTCTGTGGGATTGGCGACGACTTTCCCCGCGGGAACAAAGAAGAGGTTATCCGAGGGACCTCGCTGCATGATGGATGTAATGTCGACAGCGCCCGCCAGGAACTCGGAAAGACCGGGCGTAGGAGGAGCTCCCAGGGCGCGATGCATAGCGGGGATACGCAAGTCGGCATCGATCAGCAGAATCCGGCAATCGGGCTGTTTCGCAATGACCCGCGCCAAGTTCGCGGCCACGAAGGTTTTCCCCTCTTGCGGAAGGGGGCTTGTGATGAGCAGCTTTTGCAGCGTTTGCACCTTGCGCATCAGATAGAGCCGCGACCGCAGACTGCGAAATTCCTCCGAAACGAGCGTGTGGCGACGCGCATCCACGTTCCGAGTCAGGGTGGGGTCCGTATTCCAATCCCGGTGCTGACACCGTTCCAAGACGGACTCAAGAACCGGGTCGCCCTTTCCAACCCTGCCGGACGTATCCATCGCCGGCGATTGGTTCACGCCAAGCCGCGCTCCCCCCCAACGGTCGAGAACCGGGGCGCCAGGGGGCTTTGTCTCCGTAAGATTACTTTGACTGTCCAGCAGCGCCTTTTCTTCTTCGGCTTTCTTTAGTGCATCGTGGATTCGGCTCATAACTGTTCTGTCACCGGGCGCCCGCGCGTGGCGACTAATTGCCCTTTCGCATTCGGTCCATGATTTGGCCCAGGTTCTGGAGTGAACCCACCAACTGTGACGGGGGCTCTCCCGCTTCCCGGGGTAGGAGGGCAGCACCTTGCTGCTCACCCAGTTCAAACTCCTGCGCCACGGCCTGGACCGTGCCCGCCAGCACCGTCTTCTGCTCCTCTGCGTAGGCAGTGATCAGGGAGTGTTCGCAGAGCAGATTAATCACGCGTGGAATTCCGCCTGAATAACGGAAAACCACTTCGCTGGCGTCGGAATTGAAGAGCGGCTCCCCATTGGCCCCCGCGATGCGCAGGCGCTCGGAAATGTAGCCCCGGGTCTCTTCCAGAGTCAAGGGCAGCATCCGGCATCTCAGCGTGATCCGTTGCCGAAGCTGGCGAAGCGCGGGCTGGTTAATGAGGTTCTCGAGTTCGGGCTGACCTGAAAGCACGATCTGGAGAAGCTTTTCCGTAGCCGTTTCCAGGTTGGTGAGCAAGCGGATCTCCTCCAGAACCTCCAGGGAAAGGTTCTGGGCTTCGTCCACGATCAGGACCGCGGTTTCGCCGGCGCGGTAGCGCTCCAAGAGCCATTGATTCAACAGCAGCAGGACCTGGCTCTTCATGCGCGATTCGCAGGAGATGCCAAAATCCCCCAGCATGAAGTGCAGGAACTGATTCGCGCTGAGTCGCGGATTGAAGATAAAGGCGGTGGCCACGCGCGCTTCGCGCAACCCTTCCAGCAGCTTGTTGAGGAGGGTGGTCTTGCCGGTCCCCACCTCCCCGGTGAGGAGAACGAACCCTCTCCGGCGTTCCACGCCATAGGTCAAGCAGGCCAAAGCTTCCTGGATCTCCCTGGTCTGAAACAGAAACCGCGGGTCAGGATTGAC
Organism: uncultured Acidobacteriota bacterium; assembly: GCA_963722555.1. Taxonomy (GTDB): domain Bacteria; phylum Acidobacteriota; class Terriglobia; order UBA7540; family UBA7540; genus Bog-366. Next base: position 1,042,286 of record CAVRNQ010000006.1, on the reverse strand, counting down.
GTTAAACGGATTTTCCTTCAACCCAAAAAATTTCTTATACATGCTCGCTGTCCTTAAGCAGTGCGCCCTTCCGCCATCTCGAGTTTTCCCGCCTCACCCGCCTGAAACTGCTTCTGCTTCGGCCCTGCCGTGAGATAGGGCACCATGGCAAGCGTCGGCAACCCGAGGCAGGCTTCGATGTCCTTTTCGTTACGCAACGACTTGTCACGCATTTCGAGTAACCAGGTGAGAATGAGGCCCAGGAAAAAGCCCCCGCCTAATCCCCCCAAAGCAAACAGGGGCCGGTTCGGGAAGGTGGGGCTCTCCGGCAGGTTCGCCGGATCCATAATGATGAGTTGCTCCCCCTGCTGGCGCTGCTCCATATCAGTCGCCATCCCTGATTCGTTCTTCTTCTTCAGCAGGTCGTTATAGAATCCCTGTGCGGTCTGGTAATCGCGCGTGATCTCTTTGTACTCCTGCTCCACCACGGGAATCATCTGGATGCGGGACTGGAGGAGTTCAATTTGCTCCTGCAGGCGTTGCTGGGTCTTGCTCTGGGCGCCGATGGCATCGCCATAGGCACGGAGTGTGCTGCGTAGCTGCTGAATATGGGGGGGCTCTGACCCCGACGGACGCTGCGCCTCAGCCTCGGTTTTCGTCTCAGGGCCAGGTCCCTGGTCGTGTAACTTCTTCTTGACCTGCGCGATTTCAGCCTTCAGCTTGACGACATCAGGGTAGTCCTGGGTGTATTGGGCCTCAAGCGTATCCAGCATATTCTGCATGGCAGTAAGTTGCTGCTCGAGCGTTTGGGGCGCCGCCTTGTCCCCTGTTGCCAGCGCAGCCTTCCAGGCGGCCACCTGTTGCGCCAACAGTGACTCCGTGTAGGTCCTGTCTTGTTGCAGACGGCTGAGGGTTTGAGTTGTCGACTGGAGCTGGCCATTCAGAGAATCAAGCAGCTTGAGATTGGTTTGAGCTTCGTCGGGAAGTTCGTGGATGTGCCGGCGCTTGAAGTCTGCGAGTTTGGCATCCTGCTCGTCGAGCTGGCGCTTGGCATCGTCGGCCTGGGATTGCAGGAAATTTGTGGTGCCCCGAGCCGACTGTTCCCTTTGGCGGAGATTCTCCTCGATGAACATGGACGTGAGGTCAGCACAAACCTGCTGGGCCGATCGCGCCGTGGATAGAGTCACGCCGATGGAGAAGCCCGGGAGAGTTTCATCGCGGGACCTGACAATGGGTTTTACCGGGGTCAGGGTGATGGCTTTGCGCAGTTCCTCGACCAGTAACTCCATGGGCTGCCCGGCCGCCTCATCCTTGAAAAGTTCGTACCGTTTAATGAGGGGCTCCAGCCGAGTCCGGCTCAGAACTTGCTGCTGCAAGCTGACCACCCGCCCATTCAAATCCTGGGTGACAGTGGATTGGACCAGGTTATTCGGGATGATCTGGCGTTGGATCAGGACCAGAGTATCGGACTCATAGCGACTGGGTAAGAGCAATGCGATGACGTAAAGGAGCGCGGGGCCGAGGATAAGCGGGAGGACAATCCACCGCCGTCTTCGGTGCCAGATAGCCACGTAATCGTCCCAGCCGAACTGCCGGTGTCCCATCATGAGATTCTCTCGTCCTTCCCGGTTCTAAGACCTCTCCCACACTCAATGGATCTTTATGGGTTGCGCGTGCCAATTAATGCCGAACCCCCCGATTTGCCGGAAGAATACCCTCGAGCAAGTGGCGCCTTCACAAAGCGCCGTGTTGGCGATTTGCCGCTGCACGGAATAGTGCAGATACATGCTGATGTGCCGCCCCAATTCATGAGATAGATTCACCCCGGCTAGCACGTAATCATATGAGGGGCGAGGGGCAGCCAAGGTGCTCTGCGCCACAGACCGATTGTTCGCATACGCCACGTTCAGGCCCCCATGCACCCGGCGCGACAACTGCCGGCCAAGCGTCGCCGTCACCATGGTCCTTTCCGCTCCCGCCATGTACCCCGAGCCTCCGGCCAGGGTCCGGTCAAACATTAGCGTCCCATCCCACCGCAGGGCGCGGTACCCCACGGAATCGTAGGTCCCTAGGAAAAAACTGGTCGTCGAGCCGGCCTGGGGCACGGAAAGCTCACGGGCCATGGGCGCCACGGAAAGCTCCACCGAGAGCCTGGGGCTGATTTTGCGGCCGTACAGAATCGACGCCCCACGAGTGAGCATTCCCTGCTGGGAGGCACCGAAGTTGAAATGCATTTCCTCATAGCTCACAGCGACTTCGCTGCCCCGGCCGAAAGTGCGGTTGTAGCCCGTCATGACGGTCCAGTACCTCTCACCAATCATATTGGGCGTGAAGAACTGTTGGGTTCCGAACATCCCCGTGGCCGTGAGGGTGGACCGCGGACCAACGAGGTAGGTAAACTCGCTCAAGGCCAAGTCGCTGAACCGCCGGGCCTGGCCGCCGTAAATGGTTTGGTTCGGCGAGAGCCCGCCATTCAGCGCGGGCGCGCTGGACATCGCCCCCCCGCCCATACCTCCGGCAAAACTCGATAAACCGGCAAATCCTGCGTAACCCAGAGAGCCCTCGGGCAGGTACGTGCCCTGATCCCCCACCATCCAGTTCCACCGGCGCCCATTTACCTGCTCGAACACTGCCAGTTCTTCGGCGGTCCCGTACCGCTTAATTTCTGGCGTAGTCCCCGTGTTGACCGGGCGGTTATAGAAGAAACCTCCGCCGGTGAAGTCCAAGTTCAGCCGGCTGCGCCTATCGACCCTTTGTACGGTCAGGTTGCCGGCACACGAGGTTTGGCTGTAAAGACCTGTGTTGCGATTGAGCCCGGTCGGACTGGTGCTGGCCTGCTCTGTGCACGCAAGTGCCGGCAGCAAGTAATCCTCAGACGTTCCCCCAAAGGTGGGGGCCAGCACTTGCACCCCGCTCAGAGGAGGCATGGGGGCGGGGGTTTGTCCCTCGCCCGGATTCGGAGCATTCACGGGAGTCTGGCTCGGCCCGGCGGGGGAAGTGGGAGAAGTCGTAGTCGATTCCACCTGACCCGTCGGAGTGTTATCCTGTTGCGCCCACGCCGGGGCAATCCCCCATCCCGTCAGAGCCACGAATGCCATGAACCAGCAGATCTTCCTCATCGACATGAACCCCTATGGGACTACAATGGTGTCCCCAGCTTTTAGAACGATGTTCCCTCGCCTGTCTCCACGCAGCAGATCTTTGTAGTTCAGGGGATAGGTGACTTCCTTCCCCCCTTCGCGCCGCAACAAGTAGGCGCGCTTCTGATCAGCGAATTGGGTTGGTCCTCCTGCCGTGGAGAGCGCCTGGAGAGCCGTCATATTCGGGAACAAGACCATGGGCCCAGGCCTGGCCACTTCGCCGAGCACAAAAACCTTTTGGCTGTTGATCGCCGTTACCGTAACCGTCACCTGCGGATCGTTCAGGAACTTTTGCAGCTTCTCGGTTATGGAGGTTCGAAGCTGCATGGGCGTCAGCCCCTCAGCCTGGATATCATTCACTAGCGGGAGCGAGATCTTCCCGTCCGGGCGCACGGGGACGGCCCGCGATACGCTTGGCTCCTTCCAGACACTGACATCCAGAACGTCCTCCGCCCCGATGACGTAGGTGCCCGCTTCAACTGCCGGCAGAGCCTTCGCTGGCGGTTTTTCCGCCGCCGCCCCGGCACTCGCCGGGGGTCCGGCAGGGGCTTTCTGCTGAGCGCACAGCCCCGCCGCACCCGGGCCTAACACAAGAATCATGACGATCGCCTGAAGTTTGTTCATAGGTCCTGTCCATGGGCGGCCGAAGACACGGCCGAATCTTCCATCCCGATTTGTTTTAATTTGTAGAGCAAAGCTTTGTAGCTGATCTGCAGCTCTAGTGCGGCCCGCTTGCGGTTCCAACGTGTCCGCTGCAGAGTCTTCAAGATCAACTCCCGCTCTGCCTGGTGCGACGCCGCCCGGGCAGCCTCCTTGAGGGAGAACTTCTGGATGACTTCATTGCGCGGGCCAGCCTCAGCGCCCACCGATTCCAGGTCCCCCAATGCCAAACGCTCGTCACCCAGGGCGACGATATTCCTCACCGCGTGCTCCAATTGCCGGATGTTTCCCGGCCAAGGGTAGTCCACCAACCTGCTCATGGTCCTGGGAGTGAAAATCGGCTTGGGCCGCCCGAATTGCCCGGCGTACTTCCTCAGGAAGAAATCGACCAGAGCGGGAATATCTTCCTTGCGTCGCCGCAGGGGTGGCAGCCTCAGGCAAACGCCGTTGAGTCGATAATAGAGATCCTCGCGGAAACGTCCGTTGCGGATTTCCTCTTCGATGTTCCGGCTGCTTGAGGAAATAATCCGAGCCAGCAGGCAGGGATCCTGGCGGGCCACATCGCCGTCCGGAAGAACATGCAGCAGCTTTGGCTGGCAGGCTAGCTCCAGATCGCTGACTTCATCCAGGAAGACGGTCCCGGCGCCGGACAGGCGCTTGACAATGTTCGCGGCCATTTTCCCCTCGAGAAACAGGTCCAAATCTCGCGAGGAGAGGTTGGCACACGTCAATTTCATGAACGGCTCATTCCCGCGACGGGAAAGCCGATGGACTTGTTGGGCGATCACTTCCTTGCCGGAGCCACTTTCGCCTACGATGAGGACAGGAATGTCGGTCGGCGCGATCTCTGCAATGATGCGCTCCAGGGGCCGCGCGCAAGGGCTCACAAAATCAACGAAGACTTGATCGTCGGGAACCGATGCATCGGACCTGCCATTGATCAACGCGACATTAGGTCCCTTTGACTCCATTCCCACAGGACAGGCGTTCCTTTCAGGGCACCAGAGATTAGAGCTTCTTCAGAATGCAAGGGGCAGGCCAATGTGCAGAGGGTGTTCGAGGGAAAATCCTCAGACACGTTCAACCACCTTTTTATCAAGCAGATACAGGATAGGACCGGGGGCGTTCTGCTGGCCTGAGGGTAAGAAACGGATTGCCAAGAACTACCATATAGTGGAAATAGTTTTCCTTCATGTTCTAAACTAGTGCAGTTGTTCTCACATTTGTTGGGATTGAATTGCAACTCACTCCGAAGCATTGCGAATAGGCTGGCGATTTCATGGCCCCGTTATAACTGACATTTTGCCCGCATTCGCGAAGTCGAGCCTGGGGCGCGCGTCCACTCGACGCCGCGTTTACGCCCTCCCCGACATGTAACGACGATCATTTTGGGAATGGTCGGGGGCCTGCGAAAGCTACTATCCGAATTGGCCTCAACCACTTGTGCAGCCGGCAAAAGATCCAACTGGTGCGCCGCCAAACGAGTTGCCGGGCTCCTTTTTTCCCCTCAGCCACCTGCAGATTCAGCTATGTCCTTTGGAACGACGCATCAGTGGAAGGCCATTTCCTTTTTATGGAAATGCCCTGTCCATCCTTTCCCGCTGAGACCTTCCGGTCCCTTGGGCAAGCACTCCCAGGGAGATCCTCCAAGCCCGTGTAACCCCTTCCCTGGCGGCCATCTGCGGACTTGATCGACCTGGCAGGAAAAAAAGCCTCTAGCTTGGATTTCTCACCACGGGATTGGAAGGGCGCGCCCAAACAGACTGCGGAAAAACTCGAAGACGCTGTCATTCTGAGCATGGATAGCCGAAGGGTGGCTATCGGTAATGTCAGAAACGGGTCGTCTACGATCATGCGGTCATGAAAGCCAGCGGGCGCAGCCCGCTCGGCCTAACTTGTTCAATTGAAGTGAGTAATTCATCGAGTTTCTGGAGAGCGAGCGTGCGTGCATTGTCATTCTGAGCGAGCGCAGCGAGCGAAGAACCCCTGTAGTTTGTCCTTCTCACTCACCCAGGCGAACTGCGGAGGTCCTTCGCTTCGCTCTGCAGAAACTCGATGCGTAAGTCATTTCGATTCACCATCGCGACACTGTCATCCTGAGTCCCGGTCCTTTCGGGACGAAGGATCTGCATTTGTCTTTGTTACTGAAAACCCATGCAGATCCTTCGCTGCTGCTCAGGATGACAGTTTGGGTGATTGCTTTTCCTCATCGAGTTTCTGGCGAGGAACCGCAGGCGGTCCTGAGTGAGACGAAGGAAGAATCTCGTACTGCCATGAAAATACGCAGAGCGAGATTCTTCGCTTCGCTCAGAATGACAGCGAAGGACTCAGGATGACAGCTTTGGCGGTTTTTCCGCAGCCTGTAAGGCCCCGCCCTTCCGGCAGCGCCCCAAAACCGTCCCAGCGTGGTGAGAAATCCGGGCTAGCTTGGCTGCGCGCGTGCTATCATGGCCGCTCAGATTGTCTACATTCCTGTTTTTGGGGGCATTGATTCTCTATGGGGAAGCTTGCCTTGACCAACAAAGGACTCTGCCCACGGCTCCGCGTCCTTCTTGGAATCCTTCTGGTCGGAGCCTTCCTGGTAGGCTGCTCCTGGCGGGATCCCAACGTCCGGAAGCAAAAGTACTACCAGAGCGCGGCGACTTACATCGCCAAAGGGAAATACCGCGAGGCCGCCATTATGCTCCAGAATGCCATCAAGTTGGACCCGGCTTACGCGGACGCGCATTACGAGCTGGCGAAGTGCTACTTGAAGTTGGGGGTATGGCAAAGCGCATTCGCCGAACTCAAACGGACGGTTGAGGTCGCGCCAAGCAACTCGAAAGCCCAACTGGATTTGGGCAATATGCTCTTCGCCAGTAAGGAATACGGGGAGGCAGAGAGCAAGGCAAAACTCGTCCTGGCGGCTGACCCGCAGAATGTGGATGCGCACACGCTATTGGCCAAGGTGGCGGCGGCGCTCGGCGATTCCCAAGGCTCCCTGGACGAAATGCAGCAAGCCATTCGGATTGCCCCGGCCCGCTCCAATTCCTACCTGAACCTGGCCCGGCTGCAAGTCGAAGCCAAGCAGTTCCCGGCCGCAGAGGAGAGCTACAAAAAAGCGCTGGCGCTTGATCCCCGATCGGCGATCCCGGCGATGGCCTTGGGGGCCTACTATGCCGAGCGCCACCGTCTCCCGGAAGCAGAGCAGCAGTTCCGGCGCGCCATCGAGCTTGAATCCAAGAACCCCGTCCCCCGCGGAAACTTGGCACGCCTTTATATGGCGGAGGGGAAGAAAGATGATGCGGTCGAGGTCTTGAAGCAAGCCAAGCAGGCCCTCAGCGACCAGCCCGAGGGCTACCGGATGCTGGCTGACTTCTACCTTCAGACCGGCCAAATCGATAAGGCTATCGAGGAGTATGCCGCCCTCGGCCGCGAACACCCGAAGGATTTCCAGGCCAAGACAAACTACACGCAGCTTCTGATTGCGAAGAATCGATTGGACGAGGCCGCGAAGGTTAACGACGAGGTCGTGAAAGAATTTCCGAAAAACCCGGAGGGACTTTTCACCCGGGCCCAGATCTGGGTTCGCCAGGGCCGGGCAAACGACGCCATGCCCTTGCTCCAGTCGGCCCTGAAGACAGACCCGAACAACGCCTTGGTTCACTATTACTCGGGACTTGCCTACCTGCAGGCGGGCAAGTCTGATGTGGCCGAGTCCCAATGGAAAGAAGCCATACGCCTGCGCCCCAGCCTGGTTGACGCCCAGCAAGCCCTCGCACTTGCGGCTCAACGTCGTGGCGACGTCGATCAGCTCGGGGAAAGGGCCGAAGCGCTGGTCAAGTACGCGCCCTCTTCACCTCTGGGATACGATTACCGTGCCCTGGTCAAGGCACATCGCAACAATCTGGCAGGCGCCGAAGCGGACCTCAAGAAGGCCATCGAGGTGGCGCCCCAACGTCCCTTGGGCTATGCCCGGATGGGGCAATTGCGCATGGCTCAGAAACGATTTAAGGAGGCAGAAACGCTTTACGAGAATGCGCTCCAACGGGATCCGAATTTCACCGAGGCCTTGGGGAGCTTGGTCCGGAACTACCTCCTCCAAAAGCAACCTGACAAGGCTCTGGCGCGCGTGGAGGAACAAGTCAAAAAGGTCCCCGAAAACAGCTCCTACTACCTCCTGTTGGGCCAGTTGTATGGCGCCCGCAGAGATTTTGAAAAGGCCGAGCCGGCCTTGCAGAAGGCGGTTGACCTGGACAAGAATAACGTGGACGCGGCTATGTTCTTGGCCCAGGCCCAGATCGCGCGGGGAGAGCAGGACAGGGCGATGGCCAGCTACCGACAGTTACTCCAGCAGAATCCCCGGGATGTGCGGGCTTATGTGTCCCTGGGGGCCCTCGAAGAGTCCCTGGGTAAATGGCAGGAAGCCCAAGGCTTGTACCAGAAGGCCCTGGCGATTGCCCCGCATGCACCTCTTGCAGCCAACAATCTAGCCTATTGCATGCTGGAGCACGGTGGGAGTATTGACCGCGCGGTAGCGCTGGCGGAGGACGCCCGGCGGGGAGCGCCGGAATCACCGGCCATTGCCGATACCCTCGCCTGGGCCTATTACCACAAGGGGACGTACCAGCCGGCCATCGATTTGCTCGTGGAGGCCTTGAAGAAAGTCCCCGATGATCCCAATTTCCACTACCACCTGGGCCTGGCGTACCAGAAAGCCAATGACAAGCCCCACGCCCGGGAGCACTTGGAGCGGGCCCTCCATCTCGGCCCCCAGTCCGCTCATGCGGAGGATATACGCAAGGCCCTTGCGCAGATTCCCCAAGGGTGAGATGCCTGGGGGGTACGGTGCCGCCCCGCAGGGTTGGCTCTCACCACGGAGGGGAGGGCTAAACAGGCTGCGGAAAAACGCTCCGATGCTGTCATCCTGAGCGAAGCGAAGGACCCCTGTATTTGGATTTTCAAGCAAATACAGAGGTCCTTCCTTCGTTTCACTCAGGACCGGCTTCGCCTCCTCAGGATGACAGTGTGAGGGGTTTTTCCGCAACCTGTGAAGCCCCGCCCTCCCGGCAGACCCCAAAACCGTCCCAGCCTGGTAAGAAACTGGGGCTAAGTGTTTCAGGTGCCTGGTTCTTGCGAGGTTCCGTCCTCACGGCACGAATGGCATCGGGTTCTTATCCATTCCGATGGCGCCTTAATAGCAGCAATTTTGCCTTTTGTGGAAATCTAATATCCTTTCTTGCCCTGTCTTTTCCTGCCGCGTGGCCCACGGCTGCACAGGGGATTCGCGACGCCGTGTAACCCCTTGCCCTGAAACCATATGTGGGCTCGGCCGGGGAAGAGAGAGAAAGCCCCCAGCCTTGGCTGCCCACGTGCTATTATAGCCAGATACAATCGCTGGACTATTTTCCCGGGGGCGTAAACGTTTTATGGGAAAACCTGCCTTGACCCACTATAGATTGCGGCCTCAGTTTCGCATCCTTCTCGGACTGATGCTAGCCGGAGCCTTTTTGGTAAGCTGCTCTTGGCGAGATCCCAACGTCCGGAAGCAGAAGTACTACCAGAGCGCCGTGAGTTATTTCCAGAAAGCAAAGTACCGCGAAGCTGCAATTCAGCTCCAGAATGCCCTCAAGATCGACCCGGATTATGCGGACGCTCACTACCAACTGGCGCAGTGCTATATGAAGCTCGGCATGTGGCCAGGAGCCTACGTGGCACTGAGCCGCGCCGTCGAAATAGCCCCACGCTATTGGAAAGCCCAAATTGACTTGGGCGCTTTCCTCCTCGCCATGCGGCAGTACCAAAAGGCTGAGGACAGGGCGAAACTCGTCCTGGCGGCGGAGCCGCAGAACGTGGATGCGCATGCACTCTTGGCGAATGCACTGGCGGGACTCGGGGATTCCCAGGGCGCCCTGGACGAAATGCAGCAAGCCATTCGGCTGGCCCCCAACCGTTATAATTCCTACATGAATTTGGCCTTGCTGCAAACGAATGCAAAGCAACTGGGGGCAGCGGAGGAAAGCTACAAGAAAGCTATAGCGGTAACCCCCAACTCTGCCATACCGACGATAGCCTTGGGGAACTTCTATGCCGCGCAACACCGCTTTCAGGAAGCGGAGCAGCAGTTCCGCCACGCCATCGAGCTTGAACCCAAGAACCCCTCCACCCACGCTGAATTGGCGCATGTTTACGTGGCAGAAGGGAAAAGAGACGATGCGATGGCAGTCTTGAGGCAGGCCAAGCAGTCCTTCCCTGATAACTCCGACGGCTACCGGTTGCTCGGCCAGTTCTACGTGGAGACCGGCCAGATCGATAAGGCTCTTGAGGAGTACGCTTCCCTTTACCACGACCACCCCAAAGATGTCCGGGTCAAGACCAGCTACGTGCAGCTTCTGATTGCCAAGACCCGTCTGGACGAAGCATCGAAGCTCAACGATGGAATCTTGAAGGCGAATCCGAGCAACCCGGAAGCCCTCGTCGCCAGGGGACGGATCTTGCTTCTCCAGGGCCGGGCGGGCGATAGCGTATCCGTGTTCCAGTCCGCTCTGAAATTCGATCCGAGCAATGCCTACGGGCATTTTTACCTGGGCACAGCCTATGCTGCGACCGGGTATCCTGAACAGGCCCGGACGGCGTGGGAGGACGCCGCCAGACTGCAACCCAACATGGTGGAGGCGCAGGAGGCTCTCGCAAAACTGGGGCTGGATCACTACGACCTTGACTTGGCCATGAAAAGTGCGGAGGCGCTGATTGCCGCTCAGCCGGCTCTTCCCCAAGGCTACAACGCGCGCGCCGTTGCGAAGGTGCGTCGGAAAGATGTTGCCGGGGCGGAAGCTGACCTCAAGAAGGCCATCGAACTGGCCCCGCACGATCCGGTTGCTTATACACGCCTCGGGGAGATCCGCACCCTTCAGAGGGCTTACCCAGAAGCCGAGAAACTCTTTGAGCGCGCCCTGGAAGTTGCGCCTTCCTTCACGGAGGCGCTCGTCGGCATCTCGCAGATCTATGCCCTCGAGAAGAAGCCCACCAGCGCCCTCCTCACCCGCATCCAAGCCCAGATCACGCGCGCCCCGAACAATAGCGCCTACTACCAAATGCTAGGACAGATTCTCGCCGGGCTCCGGGATTTTGAGAAGGCGGAGAGCGCTTTTGAAAAGGCGGTCGAACTCGATCACAATAATCTTACCGCCTTCGTCATGCTGGCTACCACGCAGGAAGCCCGCGGCTCCCTCGCCCAGGCCTTGGCCAGCGCCCAACGCTCGGCGCAACAGAATCCCCGCGATGTGAGGAGCTATACCCTCTTAGGCATGTTCGAAGAAAAATCCGGAGACTGGCAGAAAGCCCAGGAGACTTACCAGAGAGCCCTGCAGATTGAACCTGGATACCCGCTGGTGGCAAACAACCTGGCTTTTCTGCTTCTCGACCACGGGGGCAATGCGGATTTGGCGCTCTCGCTTGCCCAGACCGCGCGTAGCAAACTGCCTGATTCTCCGACCACTGCCGATACCCTGGCCTGGGCCTATATTCGGAAGGGGGTTCTACGGCTCCGCACTCACTCTTCTCGAGAAGGCCGTCCAGCAGGCGCCTAACGTTCCCGACTACCGATACCATCTGGGGGTGGCCTACCAGGGCATGAACAACACCGCGGCTGCCGCCACCCAGTTCCGACAAGTTCTCAAAATGGATCCCAGCTACGTGAAGGCCGAAGAGATCCGCAAGTACCTGGCGAACCTGGGCAGAGGGTAGGAATGTCCAGGCGAAGCCGCGTCAGGGCGCACCAGCATCTCTCAACCTTGCGATGGGGTGCAGGGCTCAAGCGCGGAATCCCTCTCCGGTAGCGGAGATTCTACATCCCTCGTGGTAGGTTCGTCCGGGCATCACTGCGTAGGAGCCCATCCCCAGGCCGCCGCAACGAGGCCGCGTCAATCGACTGGGTATTTCCATCCCTGCACACCTGCATCTCGACCTCTCAGGGAGTGCAGATCCGGCCATCGCCTGAAACGAATCCACGAGAGTTGGTCCCACTCCAAATCCCTGACGGGATGTGCCCGGGCCAGCAAATCCACTCCGGAATTTCCAGCTCCGTGGAACGCCGATGTTGAAATGAAGTTCCGACTGTGCGTAAATAGTCCTGCGCGTCAACGGTGGATTTGGCGACCGTCCATCGTATTCAGAACCCAAACGGTTCGCTCGTTCGTTTCCAGGAGAGACGGCAACAAAATCTAAGCCCTTCTACACTCGGACGTCCTGTTCTGTATGGCCAACGAAACTGACCGGAGGAATCCTATGAAGAGAAGTGACAAGGGAACGATCAGCCGTCGGACGTTTCTTGCTGCAGTCCCGGCTGTCGCATCAGTACCATGGCTACGTGCTGGCGGGGGCGGTGAAGCATTAGCCCTAAATGGTGGCAAAGCGGTTCGCTCCACGACCTTAACCACCCAATGCCCAGGAACTCAATTCTACGACAGCCAGGAGCAGAACGAAGCGTCAGAGGCGGTGGCCTCCCGCAGTTTGTTCCGCTGGTATGGGCCTGGAAAACCCCAGAAGGTGGCGAAGTTCGAAGAGGAGTTTGCCAAGTTTCTGGATTCCAAGTACGTGCTGGGTGTGACTTCAGGCACCGGCGCTCTGCATTGCGCCTTGACGGCCCTGGACGTGGGCCCGGGCGATGAGGTCATCCTCCCGGCCTGGTCCTGGTACTCCAGCTACAACGCCATCCTCTTGACCGGTGCGCTGCCCGTATTTGCCGAGGTGGATGAGTCCTTTATTCTGGACCCCGAGGATTTGGAGAAAAGGATTACCCCCCAAACCAAGGTAATTATGGTGGTGCATCTATTTGGAGCGCCGGCGAACATGGACGGAATCATGGCGGTGGCGTGCAGGCACAATCTTAGAATTCTGGAGGACTCCGCGCAGTGTGCGGGGGGACAGTACAAGGGCAAGAGGACGGGAGCCATCGCAGATATCGGCATTTTCAGTTTCCAGATTCACAAGTTGATGACAGCCGGAGAAGGCGGAGCCGTCGTGACCAATGATCCGCTCCTCTATGAGAGGGCAGTCCGGTTCCATGATCTGGGCCTGCTCCGACCGCCCACCAAGGCGCAGTTGGGCTCGGCCGCCATGTCCGGGTTCGTAGGGACCAACTACCGAATGAACGAGATGACCGGTGGAGTTCTGCGCGCCCAACTGCGAAAGCTCGAAACCATGCTCGCCGCGCAACGCAGGAACTCCCGTTACGTCAAAGACCGGATCAAGACCTTGCCGGGGATCAAGATGCGAACCAGCAATGATCCGACCGGAGATATCGGCATAACCATCGATCTCTTGCTGCCGGATAAAGGGGCGCGGGATAGATTCGTGAAGGCCATGGAGGCTGAAAACGTCCCGATGGCCGCACCCAGCGCAGCAGTGGTTCTGCCCGTGGCGCCGTACATTGAGAACAAAGTGACGCCGCACGCGGAGTGGCCGACGTTCAAGACGCCGCGGGGACAAGCCATCCGCTATGGCCGGGAGTGCTGCCCGCGCACGGCCGATATCTTCGACCGGGATGCAACCCTCACCATCGGCCCGAAGTATAGCGACGACGATTTGAATGACATCGTTGCTGCCATCACCAAAGTGCATCGCGCCCTGGCAAGCTAGGTTGGGCTGAACAGGCTCCGGAAAAACCCGTCGGGACTGTCATTCTGAGGAGCCGCAGGCGGTCCTGAGCATGGCGAAGGAAGAATCTCGTAGTGCCATGAAAATGCGCAGAGCGAGATCCTTCGCGCAGTTTATCCTGAATGGGCAGAGCGAGATTCTTCGCTGCGCTCAGAATGACAGCGAAGGACTCAGGATGACAGCAGGGAAGCGTTTTCCCGCAGCCTGTGAAGACAATTCGTGTGCATGGTGGCCGGCGGACTTCCGCGTTTGCCGGCCACTATGACCGCAGGAGGGAAAACTGCGCTGGCCAAAACCCTTTAGAGATTACAGTTGGGCCCACTTTCTAGGTGACTTGTCAGGGGGGGCAATCGCAGCGTTGATTGCGTTGCCCTATGGACTGGCGCTCGCTTCTATGATGGGGTTGCCCCCCGTACTGGGTGTATACACGTCCATCATCACCGCTCCCTTTTGTGTTATGCTTGGCCGCAATCCGGTCCTCATCGGCGGCACCTCCAGTGTGACCATACCGTTCATCGCGGCGGCGGTCCGTTCTCAAGGCATCTCGGGCGCAGCGAAAGTCTGCGTTGCTGCCGCGATTGTCATGATGGCCTTCTGCATTCTGCGCCTTGGCCGCCATGTTTCCAAAGTCCCTCCCTCCGTCGTGGCGGGTTTCTCCTGTGGAATCGGCGGCATGATGATCATTTCGCAGTTGCGCACGATCTTCGCCCTACCTGCCCCGAAGAACGGGTGGAGAGAGTCGATGCTCGGGCAACTGGCGCAGGTCATCTGGAACTTACGTGGTCTGCACGTGGTTCCTGTCCTGGTTGCTCTCATTGTGGTGGTTGTAGCCACGGCGATGGTCTACTGGCTCCCCCGGAGTCCGGCTCCTCTGTGCGGAGTGATGGTAGCCTTGCTGATCAGCAGAACTATCGGATGGCATGAAAGAGAAGTGGGCACCCTGTTTGCGGGATTGCCACCGTTCGTCGGTTTTCACTGGGAACCTTCAGATATCTGGAAAGTGCTCCCGGACGCCTTCGGGCTGGCTTTCGTGTCCTCGGTCAACCTGCTCATCACCTCCCGTGTGGTGGAACATTTTCGCGGAGGTCACAGGCGCTTGAAAAAGCACGATGCAGACGTGGAGCTGGGGGCTTATGGCATCGCCAACTTGATCGGCGGGACGTTTGGCGCGCCCTTGAGCGTGGGTATCCCGGCCCGCAGCCTGGCCAACGTGCAGTGCGGCGGCACAACTCGCCTCTCCAACCTGGTGCACGCGCTGTTTCTGGTGGGCTTCCTCACTTTGGGTACGCATTTTCTGGCGCAGATCCCCCTCGCGGCGCTGGCCGGAGTCACTGCCTGGATGGGCGCCCGCCTACTGGATTGGAGCACCTGGGGGCGTCTGAACAAGATGCGCCGCGTGGACGCAATCGCCTTCGTCGTCACAGCCCTTGCAGTTCTATGTGTCAACGCAGTCGGCGCGGTGGCGATCGGTTGTTCCATGTATCTCCTGCGTCGCGTGTACCGCCGGTTCTTTGCCGCCCCTCTGGTGGCCCGTGTCGAAAGTCAACAGGACGAGGGCAGAGTTCACCCCTCGCCAACCGAAACCTGAGAAGTCTCCAGCATCTTCGAAGTGAGGGAATACACATGAGAAACGATATTCTAACCCGCAGAAAGTTCTTGGAAAAAACCTCCGTAGGGCTTGCGGCGGTCAGCGTGGCTTCCAAGGCAGGTGCGGTTCCAGGTAACCCGAACGTCCTGGCGGTAAAAGGGGGCACTCCCGTACGGACGAAGGATTTCCCTACCTGGCCGCAGACGAACGAACTGGACGAAGCCAATATCCTCAAGTCCCTGCGCAATCATCGCTGGTGCACTTTTGACGGGGAGTTCGTCCCGCAATTCGAGAAGGCGTGGGCGGAAAGGTTGAATGTGAGAGGCTGCGTCATCACCCCTTGTGGTACGCATGCGCTTCATACGGCACTCGAAATCCTGGGAATCGGTCCCGGCGACGAAGTGCTGGTTTCACCTTACACCTATATCGCCACCCTCGACGCCATCATGTTGTGTTACGCGCTGCCGGTATTCGTGGATTCTGACCTGAAGACATTCCAGTTGGATCCCGGCGACATCGAGCCTCGGATCACCGAACACACGCGTGCCATCCTGCCCGTGCACATTTTCGGCGGCGCAGCCCACATGGACAAGGTTCTGGCGATTGCGGAGAGGCACCATCTCCCCGTGATCGAGGATGCTTGCCAGGGGCATATGGCGGAATGGCGGGGGAAAAAACTCGGCACCTTGGGGACGGTCGGCTGCTTCAGCTTCCAGGAATCGAAGAACCTTCCTGCGGGGGAGGCCGGGGCGTTAGTCAGCAACCGTGAGGATCTGATCGCCAAAGCCTTTGCCTTTCGGGATTTTGGACGGAGCCCGAAGCCTGGAGGTGGTTACTCCATCCGCGGCACCAAGTATCGCATCTCGGATTTTGCCGCCGCGGTGCTCATGGCGCAACTGACGCGATTCGATGCTGTCAGCGCACTTCGAGAGGCGAATGCCGCTTACCTCCGGGAAGGACTCAAGAGCGTGCCGGGAATTGCGCTGCAGGAGTCTTACCCGGAATCGGCGCGACATAACTATTACTGCTT
Source organism: uncultured Acidobacteriota bacterium (assembly GCA_963722555.1). Classification (GTDB taxonomy): domain Bacteria; phylum Acidobacteriota; class Terriglobia; order UBA7540; family UBA7540; genus Bog-366. Next base: position 1,026,253 of record CAVRNQ010000006.1, on the reverse strand, counting down.
TGGCCTTCGCTACGACCGGGCGCAGTTCAGTGGGGCGTCGCGCGAAACATTCATCCAGGCGCTGAACGCCGAAGGCATCCCTATCAGCGCCGGATACACTCCGCTAAACAAGGAACCTTTCATCGAGGATAATCTGAATTCCCGTGGATTCCGCGCGATCTACAGCCCGGAGCGTTTGGACAAATACCGGAAGCAGAATCACTACCCCCGCAATGATGAACTCTGTGCCACCGGTATGTACCTGTCCCAACAGGTGCTGATTGGATCGAAGCGGGACGTGGATGACGTAGTTGAAGGCTTCGCGAAAGTCCAGAAGAATGCGGCGATGTTGTGACCACTCAGGCGGTGAACCGTATGGTAATTAAATCTGGAGGCACTCACCATGGATGCCAAAGAGAACGATAAGAAACTGAGCAATACCACCCGCAGGACTTTCCTGCAAGCTGGCGGCATGGCCTTCTTAGGCCTTACGGCGCCTGCCCGCGGACGCGTGGCCGGGCCGCTGGAATCTCTGGCGATATCCGGAGGTCCCAAGACCGTTTCCTTTCCGAGCGACCGGCTCGACGAACTCACTCGCTGGCCCCGCTATGGTTCCGCGGAAAAGCGGGCACTCAACGAGTTGATCGACAACAACCAGTTTTACGACGAGCTTCCGGCCTTCGAAAAGGAGTGGAAGGCATATACCCAATCACCGTACGTAAAAGCCCACATGAATGGCACCAGCGCGATAACCAGCATGTTCTTTGCGCTCGACCTGCCTCCTGGAAGCGAAATCATGGTGCCCTCCTACGATTGGTTTGCTGATGCCCTCGCCCAGCGCTTCTTCAGTTACGTTCCGATCTTCATCGACATTGACCCTCACACCTCATGCTTCGACCTGAACGATGCCAAGCGCAAGCTCACCCGGAATACGCGCGTCCTGTTCCCCATGCACGCCTGGGGCCTCCCTTGCGAGATGGATCACATCACCGAGTTTGCCAAAGAGAAGGGGCTGATTGTAATTGAGGATGCCGCCCATGCACACGGCGCCTCGATGCAAGGGAAGAAGATGGGAACTTGGGGGGCCATGGGTATCTATAGTTTTCAGGCCAGCAAGGTTTTGCCGGCCGTGGAGGGTGGCATGGGGATGTACCAGACGCGCGAACACTACGAACGCGCCGCGGCTTTCGGCCATTACGAGGATCCCATAAAGTTTCCCCCCGATAGCCCCGTCCGGGCGTATGCAGATACAGGATTCGGCATGAAGTTACGCATGCACCCTTATGCCGCGGCGATTGCCCGCCAGCAATTGCGCGTCCTGGACGAGCGTAATGCGCTAATCGAAGCCAATGTTCGCCGGCTGAATGATCGCTTGATTCAGCTTCCCGGCTTGAGTGAACCCCACCTCCGAGCCGACCAGAAACGGGCTTACTACTATGCAAACATGCTGCTGCTTGACCCCTCCAAAGCCGGCTTCTCCCGCGATGCTCTGGTAAAAGCTCTCCAGGCCGAAGGGGTGCGCGTTAGCGTGTGGGTTTATCCGGAACAGCACAAGCTCAAGATCTACTCAGAAGCCAAATGGTGGCACCACCCACCGGTGATTCCGTCTTCCATGCCGGGCAATGAGTATATTAATAAGAACCACATCTTCCTACCGCTGCTTTACGGGGAGGCCAGCGAAGTGATCGATCAGTACGCCCAGGCCTTTGAAAAGGTGTGGGCGCACCGCTCAGAACTTGCTGCACTCTGAGAACCAGAAGACCATTCGTGGCGCGTTGGCTCGGGCGCAAGTGTTTTTCGCTTGGCCTGCTTGCCGGGCGGCGCCCAACAGCGTCAGGCGCGGAGGACGCGCCAAAACAAGCCCAGCCAACTGCCCGCCTAGCCTCCTTTCACAACCGCGGGATAGACTTTCCGGATGGCGGCAATAATATCTGCCACGTCCTGCTCTGAGTATGTGGGGTCCATGGTAACGCCCGCGTAGCGATTCCAGATATCGATCGTGCGAGGACAGCAGACTGCGCCGTATTGGAGGTCCCTTTCCTCGGGGGCCGCGAACGACGGCCAATTCGCTTCCGGCGGTTCTTTCCTCTCAATGTGGGGCGCGAGGGGCAGGATTACAGATCCCTCCATGGGGCCGGCCGGAATGTTTTCCGCTGCGAGGGCCGAGATCAAACGATCCCGCTCCGCCAGACCTCCGGTGCGGATGTAAACCGAGGAGCGAAGCGCGCCATCCGGGTCAGTGCTCTTGCGAAGCTGCATGCCCGGAAGATGGCGGATACCCTCAGCCACCCGTTTCCCCCTGTCGCGAAAGTCCGCGACAATGCGATCGAGCTTGCGCAACTGGGCGCGCAGCACTCCACCCGTGAACTCGTTCATGCGAAACTGCCATCCGACCACCATCCTCATTTCCTCTTTGCCGGGAGTCTGGCCCAGGGCGGCAGCGTGAGGGTCACGCAGCAGACCCAGGTCGTGCACCCGCGCGGCGCGCTCGAACACATGAGGATCGTTGGTCAGCAAAGCCCCACCCTCGCCGGCGGAGATGGTTTTGCACAACTGAAAGCTGTAAATCCCGCAATCTCCCAGCGAACCAACCGGACGGCCTTTATAAGTTGCCCCCATGCTTTGCGCGCAGTCCTCCAGGACTTTCAGGCGATGGCGGCGGGCAATTGCCAGGATCGGGTCCATGTCGGCCGGTTCACCCATGATATGAACCACCATGATGACTTTGGTGCGCGGCGTAATGTGACGCTCGATGTCCGAGGGGTCAAGATTCATCGAGTCGTCGATTTCCGCAAAGACCGGGGTTGCACCGGCGGCGACGATCGCGTTGTAGCAGGAATACCACGTCCAAGCGGGAAGAATGACCTCGTCCCCGGGCCCGGCCTCGAGCGCGGCCACGGCGGTAATCAGGGCTGCCGAACCCGAGGTTACCGCCACGCAGTATTTCGTGCCCTGACGCGTTGCCAGTTCTTTCTCAAACAGATTACATTTGTTGGGAGACTTGCCTGCGGGGCCGATGCCGTACCAACGGAACGGACTGCGCCCCTCCAGCACTTCCAGCACTTCCCGGCGCTCCTCGTTATCGTAATAATGGGGCCCGGGAAAATTCGCTCGCAGCTCCGTAGCGCGGACGGGAGAACCACCGTCGATGGCCAGCCGAAGTGCGGCGGGATCAGAACCGGCTATCGGCGCCGCCGCTTCTATAGAACTATTCTGGGCCAGTAATCCAGCCGTGGCGGACCCCGCCGCCACGGCCAGGAACTTCCGTCGCGTTATGCCCTCAGCGCCAAGCCCTGAAAGACTGCCCTCTCGAGCACTCGATGGGTGGTCCATACGCACCTTCCCCCTTTGCCGTATGATCAATCCGGGATCACCGGGTTCGAGCTTTACAGGATCCACACTACCACCAGTTTTCGGAGAAGACTACGAGTACTGGCAGTTTGCTGAAAAACGTACCCAGCACGCCAGCCGGCGCGCAGATGTCGTGGGCCTTCGGCTTGCCACCGCATCTGAAAATGCTTCGCGGGATGCGCGACCTTGTGAAGGCCGTTACGCGCCGCTATTTCTTCAAGCAGGCGGGAACGGGCGTCGGCGCCACGGCCTTGTCCATCCTCCTGAACCGCGATTTTCGGCCGGCGTATATTTACGGGAAGGTCGTCAAGAAGTTCCTCGCCTGAAGCTTCGCGGTGTGTCGATCCGCGGCCTCCCGTGCCCCGGTTCCCATCACGCCGGCGCCGGTGGCAGTGTGAATCCATCTGCAAGCAGGTGCTTTGAGGTAAATTTCATACTGTCGGCAGCCGGTAGTATCCTAATATGGTGGAGTGAGTTCCAGAAAGGGGGTCGGACCTTCAGGTCCGACAATAGCCAACACTCCAAACGGGGCCTTTAGGCCCTGAAGCTTCAGGGGCTTAAAGCCCCCGACTGCGTGCGGCCCGATCATGCTGAAGCTCCGACCCCCTTCACAACTTCCTCAAGCGCAGCGTTTCAAATTAGGACGCTACCCATTCGTCAGGGGACCCCATGGGACAAAAGAGTCTGAGCCGCCACGAGCTACCCCGGAAGCTGGGGTGGCTGGATGCAACCATGATTGTGGTCGGGATCGTCATCGGATCGGGCATCTTTCTGCTGCCCAACCTGATTGCTCGAAACCTGCAATCCCGCGGGGCCATTCTTGCGGCCTGGATCATCTCCGGATTGCTTTCCTATTTGGGGGCGCTGGCTTACGCCGAGTTGAGCGCGATGCTTCCCGCGACCGGTGGGCAATACGTTTACCTGCGCGAAGCCTACGGCCCGGCGTGTGCCTTCGTCTGCGGGTGGACCTTCATGCTGGCCGTGCTGTCAGGTGGCATCGCTTTCCTGGCGGTAAGCTTTTCGATCTACGTCGCCCAGTTCGTTCACCTGACGCTGGTGAGTTCGAAACTCCTCGCGCTGGCGTTGATCGCCACGCTTTCGGCCGTCAACTACGTGGGAGTGCGAGAAGGCGCGGTGGTTCAGGTTACCTTCACATTTCTGAAGATCGCGGGCCTGGTTCTGCTGATCGGGAGCGCTTTTCTCAGCCCCCTCGCCGTCCCGGCGGTGCAATCGGTGGCACAACCCGCGTTTTCTCTCGCGCACTTTGGCACGGCGATGATCGCCTGTCTGATGGCCTATAACGGCTGGACGTATATCAGCTTTGTGGCGGGAGAGGTGAAGCAACCAGCCAAGAACCTGCCCAGGTCTTTGACCCTGGGGATGGTGGTGGTCATGACACTGTATGTGCTCGCCAACGTCGCCTATCTGAAGGTCATGCCGATTTCGCAGATTGCCGCAACGGCGCGGGTGGGGGCCGCGTTGGCCGAGCGGACCATGGGGTCAACCGGCGCCCTGCTTGTGTCGCTGACCGTGCTGATCTCGATTGTAGGGGCGACCAATGGCTGCATTCTCACCGCAGCGCGCATCCCCTTCGCCCAGGCCCAGGACGGCCTTTTCTTTCGCCGTTTCGGCCGCGTTTACCCGCGATTTGAGACACCCGGGTTTGCCATCGTCATTCAAGGCCTCTGGACCGCGGTCCTGGTCATCAGCGGGTCTTACGAGAACCTTTTCTCCTACTCGATGGTCGCAGCCTGGATCTTCTACATGCTCAGCGTGGCAGCGGTATTTATTCTGCGCCGCAAGCTGCCGGACCTGCCGCGCCCCTACCGGATGTGGGGCTACCCTTACACGTTGGGCGTGTTCATGCTGGTCTCGGTGTGGTTCGTGGCAAATGCTTTCGCGACCGAACCCAGACCCTCCCTGATGGCGCTGGGCATTATCGCCACCGGAATCCCGATGTACTTCATCTGGCGCAAACCAGCGCCGCGGCAGGAGACACCCCTGGAGGTGAAAGTTGAGCCGTAAAAAGTGCATTCCAGCCCTTGGCGAACTGTCTTGGACGTCCTGCCGTAAAGATCACGCCTGATTGCATCTTACGGTGGCCCGGATGTAGACTGGCGCGGGAGTGCCATCATGTTCACGCGCCGTCTTTTCTGCTCGCTCATCCTTCTCGCCAGCGCCACCTCACTGGCTTGCCGCAAAGCGTCGAAGCCGGACTTGATTTTTCACCACGGCAAGATCGTTACGGTGGATGCGGCATTCCGCATCGTAGAAGCGCTGGCGATCAAAGGGGACCGCATTCTCGCCGCGGGTTCCAACACCGAAATCCTCTCCCTGGCTAAGCCGGATACTCTGCGGATTGATTTACAGGGCAAGACCGTGCTCCCGGGCCTGATCGATTCCCACCTTCATGCAGTCGATTCTGCCATGTACGAGTTTGATCATCGCGTCCCCGACATGGAAACCCTCGCTGACGTGCTCAAATACATCCAGGCACGGGCCGATTCGCTCCCCATGGGAGAGTGGGTGACCTTGTCACAGGTCTTCATCACGCGACTGCGGGAACAGCGCTATCCCACCCGCGCGGAACTCGATCAAGCCGCGCCGCGCAATCCTGTGGTCTTCAGCACGGGGCCGGATGCCGTCCTTAACTCGCTGGCCCTGAAGCTGAGCGGTATTGATAAGAACTACGAGGTTCCCGAAGGTGTGCCATGCCGCATTGAGCGCAACCCCGAGAGCAGGGAGCCCACCGGAATGCTGCGCAACTGCTCGCCCATCATCAAATCCAAACCTTCAGAAAAGCAGCCGTCCCGGGAAGACTTTCTCGAACGCACGAAAATGCTGCTGGCCGACTACAACTCCGTGGGGATCACGAGTATCGCCGACGGCGACACCAGCGATGCACAGGTGGAGATCTTTCAGCAGCTCAGGGCGAGAGGGGAATTATCTTGCCGGACCTTCCTGGTGCTTCACGTGGAGGCCAACGACCCATTCGACCAGATCGCGGCCCGTGTCCACCGGGCGGCCCAGAATCCGCTGCACAAATACGATGATCTACTCTGGCTCCGGGGCATCAAGTCTTACCTCGACGGAGGCATGCTGACCGGCAGCGCCTACATGCTGCAGCCCTGGGGCATCAGCAAAGTCTATTCCATCACAGATCCCACCTACCGCGGCATGCGCTATATCGAGCCCGACCCCTTGTACAAGCTGGCGCGGCTGGCCCTTGAAAACGGTTTCCAGTTCACGGTGCATGCGGTTGGCGACGGCGCCGTTCAGGCGATTGTGGAGGCCTACGAGCGAGTGAACAAGGACTTCCCGGTTCGCGACCAGCGCCCCTGCATTACCCACGCCAATTTCATGAACGCAGATATTATTCGGAAGATGAAGGAACTGGGGGTCGTGGCCAACCTGCAACCGGCTTGGCTCTACCTGGATGGCGCAACGCTCGAGAAGCAGTTCGGCGACGAGCGCCTGGCGTACTTCCAACCCTACAGGACGCTCTTCGAACAGGGCGTGATGGTGGGGGGCGGGTCGGACCACATGCAGAAGATCGGAAGCCTCCGGTCCATCAATCCGTACAATCCCTTTCTCGGTATGTGGATCACCTTAACCCGCCAGCCTCGCTGGACCGACCGCCCCCTCCATCCGGAGCAGCGGATTACCCGGGAGCAGGCCATACGGCTGTACACCCTCAATAACGCCTACCTGACCTTCGAAGAGAACCAGAAGGGATCGCTGGAAGCAAACAAGCTGGCCGATTTCATTGTTCTGGACAAGGACATCCTCACCTGCCCTTTAGACGCGGTGAAAGACCTCCAGGTCGAGCAAACCTACCTGGGCGGCCGGCTGATCTATAGCAGGCCTGGAAGCTAGATTTCAGCCTGGCATGCTTGGCGGAATCCGGCCGGGCCTGGTCCGGCAGACGCCTACACCCCGACTCCTCTCCGTGGCCGCTCCCTGCGCACCCATTCCGTATCCTGAACCGGCTCGCTGTCGAATCCAACCTCAATGGTGGTCGCCGGATCTTCCGGAGCTTTCTCCGGCAGCCCGGTGAACTGCAAACGGAATTCTTCCTGCTTGAACTCCACCTTCTGGCCTGTGGTGAAGAGCTTGGCGGAAATCGCTTTGGTCTTTATGCCACCCACGGCAATGGTACTGCCCGGCCAGTTTTCCACCTGGACGTAGAGGGTATTTCCCTTCCGCGTGAAGCCCGCCAGCACGGAATCGACCACTTGCGAGCGTTCGGTCTCATAAATGGTCGGGCCGTGCTTGTCCATCCACTTGCCGACCTCGGTCAGTCTCTGGATGGATTCCTCCGGAATCGACCCGTCTCCCTTGGGTCCTATGTTTAGAAGGTAATTACCCCCGCCCTGGGCGCACGTAATCAAATTGTTGACAAGAACCTTGCTGGTCTTCCAGTTGCTGTCGGCGCGCTGGTAACCCCAACTGTCGTTCATGGTCATGCAGGTCTCCCACGCACGACCCGCCTTTTCGGCCCGGATTTCCTGTTCCGGTGTGGAAAAGTCACCCGGCAGCCCATTCCGGTTATTCAGGATGATGTCGGGCTGGAGCTTGAAGACCATCTCATTCATCTTCTCCGATTCCCAGCCCTTCGGGTCGAGCGGCCAGTTGACGTCGTACCACAGAACATCAATCTTGCCGTAATTCGTCAACAGTTCCCGGACGAGACCATGCGTGTAGTCCACCATTCGGCGTCGGGCGGCCTCCTCCGTGGCGCACCGCGCTCCGTCCGGATGATGCCAGTCCATCAAGGAATAGTAAAAACCCACGCGGAGTCCCTCGGCACGAGCCGCCTCCACGTATTCCGCCACCAAGTCGCGTCCCGGGCCCTGCTTCGCCGCGCAGTAATCCGTCAGCTTCGTATCCCAATTGCAGAAACCCTCGTGGTGCTTGGTCGTCATCACCATGTATTTCTGGCCGGCCTGCTTGGCCAGTTTTGCCCAGGCGCGGGCAGCATTCGGCTTGGGCTTGAACTGCTTGGCGAGTTGTTCGTATTCGGCAACGGGAATGCCCTCCTCCTCCATCGCCCATTCGTGGTGGCCGTAAACGCTGTACAGACCCCAGTGAATGAACATGCCGAACTTGGCCGCGTGCCACCACTGCATGCGGCGCTCGCGGTCCGCCACGACCGCGGCGCTCTCGGGCGGGGCTGCTTCCTGGCTGCCCGGTTTTGGCTGTTCCGCCGGTTGCCCGCAACTGGTGGTCAGGCCTGCGGCGGCGAGAGTAGCTCCTCCGACTCCCAGCCACTGCAATGATTCTCGTCGCGAGATTCCATAGCTGGATTTCATTTTGTCCCCCTCTGTATTTGGGATGAATTGCTCCTCGAAGGAATCAACCTTTCCTCCCCTGCTCCCGAAGATCGCGTTGGGGGAAGATGCTAACACGTAAAGCGCGCCCAAGATATCAAAGGAAACGTTGGTTCGCCTGTCTGACGGTTTACTGAATCAAGGACCAGGCTTTTCATCCTGCGCCCGCCGAATCTGCCTTGCTGAGTCCGCCGCGGCGGACGAAGCATCTCGCCTTGGTTCGGCCCTTCCACGCAAAAACCCAGAGCCAGATCCTTCGCGGAGTTTACCCTGAGCGGGCAGAGCGAGATTCTTCGCTTCGCTCAGAATGACAGCGAAGGGCTCAGGATGACAGTGGGCGTCGTAGTTTTCTTACAAAGATAGAATCGAATGTTATAGATTGAAAACCGTCAAGCTCCTAGAGTCAGGCTGAGCAGGTAGCGGCCGGCGGAACAGGGATTGCGGCGCTCCTTACGCAAGTCAGGCCTTCCGGACACTCACGGTGCGGTGGCTTCCCGGTCGATGCGTGCCGGCCCTGATTGATCTCAGAAAATCTTGATAGAAATTTCGATGCGAGCGGAGTAGGCTGACGCCCGGAACGAATCCCAGCCGGTGAGTTGCTGGAGACGGAGAACACCGTGGGCGGGCCGGCGCCGTCGCGGCCCAGGAAGGGGCCGTGCGCACCAAAGACTTCGTGGCGAGAATCGGCAGGGCCAAGTATTTAGGAGAGAGGACCCTGGGCATCCAGGACCCGGGAGCAACCACGGTGTCGTTGCTCTTTAAGGGCTTCAGCGGCGGTCTGCAAAAGCTGGTTCAGATCGACCCGGAAGGGCAACCCTCAGGGTGAAGCTGATCTGACTACGTGAGACGGAGGCAATCCCATGCTAAAGAAAGCTGAGAAGGAGATCGTGTGCGTAGCGCAGTTCAAAGCCAAGGAAGGCAAGGAGGCAGAACTCTTGCTGGCCCTCCACGGGCTTATTCCCGCCACCCGTCGTGAAGAGGGCAACATCCGGTACGAATTGAATCAAGCTATAGACGACCCGCGAACCATCACCTTCATCGAAAAGTTCGCCAGCCAAGAGGCCTTCGACTACCACTGCAATACACCATACATCAAGGATTTCTTTGAAAGTGTTCCCCCCAAGCTTGTGGAAACGGTCGTGGTGACACTTTACAAGGAAGTTCTCCCGTAAGAGGCGCCGTGGGCGGGACTGAGAGCCCCAAGGCCAGGAACGCTTCTATGCTCGGAACGAAAATCTCGAAATTGGGAACACCCGCGTTGCTGATGGACCTTCCGGCGATGGAAAGGAACCTCGCAACGATGTTGGGGTTCTTTCGAGGCAGGACGGCGAAACTGCGCCCCCACTTCAAGAACCACCGGGTTCTGGCGCTGAGCAGGGCTGCAGAACCTTATCATCGGTCAACCCATTGAGAGGAGGATACAGAGCATGCAACGACGCGGCTTTCTAAAACATGCCTTGACAGGAATCGGAGCGGCTTGGGTCGGCGCCCCAATATCTCTGGCTTCTCTTGCCAGACCCTCGAGCCCCCTGGCCACGGACGACAATGAAGTCCCCGGCTGGGGTTCCTCGCGCTGGCCGGCCACGGGTCCGCTAAGAGCCAATCCTGCGAACCCCCGGTACTTTACGGATGGCAGCGGGCGCGCAATTTTCTTGACCGGCGCGCATACCTGGGCGAATTTGCAGGATATCGGCATGCCCCCCGTGCCGCGCTTCGACTGGCCGGCCTACCTCGACATGATGGTGAAACACAACCACAACTTCATGCGCTTCTGGCACTGGATGCAAGCGGCGTACGCGCCCTGGACGGATGAGAAGATTCTCTTCGAACCGCTTCCCTACCTCCGCCCAGGCCCGGGCCTGGCGCTGGACGGGCTGCCCAAATTCGATTTGACGAAATTCAATCCGGAGTACTTCGACCGGATGCGCTCGCGCCTGATGGACGCCCGCGAGCACGGCATCTATGCGGCCGTGCAACTCTTCCAGAGCTTCAGCGAAAAAAAGAAGGACGACCCCTGCAACCCCTGGCCGGCGCATCCCTACAATCCCAAGAACAACCTCAGCGGCTTCAATGGCGAGGAGGGCAACTCGGGCATGGTCAGCCTTTACCGGCCCGAGGTGCGGGCCATGCAGGCCGCCTACCTGCGCAAGGTCATCGACACCGTGAATGATCTTGACAACATCCTTTACGAAGTCATGAACGAGGGCGGCAACCGGGATTGGGACTGGTGGGTCGTGGATTTTGTGCACGATTACGAAAACCAAAAGGGAAAACGGCATCCCATCGGAATAACCGGGTGGAACTCGGAGGGGCTGAAGTCGATGCTGGAAAGCCATTGTGATTGGGTCTCGCCCGGGGGTGATGATGGCGAATACTTCAAGTCCGACCCTCCCGCCTGGGACGGCAAGAAAGTGGCCGTGCTCGACACCGACCACCTCTGGGGCCACGGGGGCACCCCGGCGTGGGCCTGGAAGAGTTTCTGCCGCGGCTACAATACGCTGCTGATGGACTCCTGGGTTCCGATCCCCGGGCACCCCTGCGGAGAAGTAAATTGGGCTTCCCGTGCCGGCTACCCCACTCGCGACTTGAACCGCGCGGATGCCTGGGTCTGGGAACCGGTCCGCAAGGCGATCGGCAACACGCGCACCTATGCAAACAGGATGCATCTGGTGGAGATGACTCCCCACGACGATCTGGCGTCCACGAAGTATTGTCTCGCCAGCCCCGGGCACGAGTACCTGGTCTATGTTCCAGAAGGTTACGAAGTGACCGTGGATTTGTCCGCGGCGGCGAGGAAGTTCGAAGTCGAGTGGATGCATCCCGTGGAAGGACATGTAACGGGAGGAGGCACCATTGCGGGTGGCAGTAAGCTCGAGCTCATGGTACCCTTCCCTGGCCCGGCTGCGCTATACCTGCGTGGCGTGTGAGCCCCGACCTGTGACTCTTCACTTCATCCGCTGCCCCGAGTTTGTCAGCGGAGTTCTGAACCTTTAATCCCTCCGGTAAGAACGGAGCGACGCGGGCAGGGGTGCGTCCGACCCAGCACGCTCGAGGCCCTCTCGGTCTCAACATTCCTGGGGTAGGTCGCGAATCCCAAACGGAGGAAACAGTGGACCCATCAGAACTGCGCCGAAACGTCGAGGAGTCGGTCCAACGGACGGCGGTGATTGACATTCACACCCATCTGTATCCGGCCAGTTTCGGAGGGCTGTGCCGGTGGGGAATCGACGAACTTCTGACCTATCACTATCTGGTGGCAGAACTGTTCCGCTCGGCCCCGGTGAGCCCGCCGCAGTTCTGGGCACTGACCAAGCCCCAACAGGCGGACTTGATCTGGGAAACCCTTTTCGTAAGGAACACTCCGCTTTCCGAGGCAACCGCCGGCGTGGTGACGGTCATGACGATGCTGGGTCTCGATCCCTCCCAGGTCAACCTGAAAGAGGCGCGCCTTTACTTTGCATCGCTCAACCTCGACCAGCATGTTGAACGAGTCCTGGATCTCGCCAAGGTTTCGGAATTAGTGATGACGAATGATCCCTTCCATCCCCAGGAAAGGAACCTGTGGGAGCAAGGCGCCTCGTGCCCCGAGCGTTTTCATCGCGCTTTGCGGCTGGACCCCCTCCTCAATGACTGGGGATCGACCCAGGCCCTGATCGCAGCCCAAGGGTTCGAGACCGGCAAGCAGTTGTCACCGCAACGCCTCAGCGAAACGCGCCGCTTTCTCGACCAGTGGATTGCGCTGCTGCGCCCGGTCTATCTTGCGGCCTCGCTGCCGTTTGATTTCACCTACCCCGACGACTCTCCGCGCACTACCCTGCTGCACGGGGTCGTCTTTCCCACCTGCCTTCAGCACGGCCTTCCCTTCGCCATGATGATTGGCGTGGCGCGGGGGACAAACCCTGACCTCGGTGAGGCCGGCGATAGCCTGGGATACGCCGACACCGCTGCCGTCGAGCGGATTTGCCGGGAGAACCCCGGAGTGCGCTTTCTGGTCACCATGCTGTCGCGAGAGAACCAGCATGCCCTGTGCGTGGCCGCGCGAAAGTTCAGCAACCTGCTGCCGTTTGGGTGTTGGTGGTTCCTGAACAACCCCTCGATTGTGGCAGAGGTCACTGCCGAGCGCCTGGAATTGCTGGGCGCCAGTTTCATCCCGCAGCACTCCGATGCGAGGATCCTGGAACAGTTGCTTTACAAATGGGCCCACTCCCGTCGCACGATTGCCAGTGTCCTCTTCGATTCCTACCTCCGCTTGCTCGAACAGGGGTACCCGTTAACGCAGCAACAAATCGATCGGGATGTCGCACGGATGTTCTCCGGCAATTTCCGCAGTTGGATGGGTCGGCCTGAGTCCAACTAAGGGAGCAGGACCACCGCTCCGACCGGAGTCCCCGGGCTCCTGCCGCGTCGTACGACGCCGGGCGGCGCTACAGCAAACTGACCCACTACTAATAAATCGTCAAACTTGCTATAACGGTGCCTTGACAAATGGCACATATCCTGTATAAGGCTCCACAATCCCAAACTTGCCTGCCGGAGGAACCTATCCGAAACCTGTTGCGTTGCCTCACATTGGGCATTTTGCCCGTTCTCATCATGGGAACCAGCCTGGATTTACGGGCCATCACCGACGCGCCCGCCGGGGTCAACTCTGCCGACCAGTCAGCCCTGGTGGAAGCAGCCGGATGGATTCGGCGCGACAGCCAGATTGACACTGAGTACCGCTACGTCATGACCTGCAAGCTGCGCCTGCTTTTCTTCTGGGTCGGGCGCGATGACGTGGGGGGCGGATACATCCGCATGGGGAAGTCCGTTGAGGCACCGCCGCAGCAGATGATTCAGATCCTTTTTGGGTCGGACCCTGCCAAAGCTCCGCGCGCCATCAACCGCTGGGGCGCCGGGACGGAAATTCTGCGCAACTCAGACTCCGGCGGGCCGCCCGCGGGCGCCTTTTTCGGTTTCATGAAATCGTCGAAGGGCCAGTCCGTGGGCGCCATGCAGCACGAGCTTTCCAAGGAGAAAAGCCACGGGGACCACCTCTTTGAGGGGATCATCAGCCGCGTGGACGGGAACCGGGCGCTTTCCACCACCGTTCCCTATGCTTCGAGCCAGGACTTCAACCTGCATCAATACGCGGAGGCCGAAGAAGCCACCCTGCAACAACTGGAGAGCAGCGGAGACCGCAAGATCCGGCGTCTTGACGGCGCCGGAGAGATGCAATGTCCGAGGGTAGGGGGATTCCTGTCCACGATGCAGCAATTGGTCGACGACGCGCTTGCCGGGCGCCCTGTGCCTGCCTCGCTTTGCTACGTTTACAACGCGCGGCACTACACGGCCACCCTGCTCGGCGTGCACCCGGTGCCGCAGAGGGCCGTGCACGTCGCCCTGCGCGGAGGAGCCAGCCTCGACTCCACTTATCGAAAACTCCAAGAAGCCCACTTCGAAGTGGTGGGCAAGGAAACGGAAAGCAAATCGTCCTTCGACATTCTCATCGGCACGGAGGGCAAACTGCGCGGGGCTCCGGTCCAGATCACCTATGAACCAAACTGGTGGTTCCAGGTCATCCTCAATTTGCTGCCGGATTCCTCGCCCTCTGATGACCGCAAGGCGCCGCCGCGGCCAAAGCCGGGGGGTGGGTTGTAATCGCGCGGGCGGATAGGAGTTGAACCCCACCGTAGCGGAAAGGTTCGCTGCTTGCGCTGTCATTCTGAGCCCGCATTTTGGGCGAAGAACCCCCGTAGTTTACTCTGTTCGCCAACCCCCCACGAACTGCCGGGGTCCTTCGCGCAGTTTATCCTGAGTCAACTGAAAAGGATCAGGACTTTCCCCATTTTTTAGCCTTCCCAAGCCAGCAGGAGTTCCAATTGCCAAGTTTTGGGCGGTGGACCGGATGGTTCGGGGCTGGTTTGAGAAAGAACCTTATGGATGCCATCGGCCAGAGCGTAGAAGCGGAAAGGCGGAATGCCGAAGAAGCGGAAGGAAATGATCAGGAGCCTTTCGCACAAGATTCTCAACTTTAACTTCTGCCCTAAGAAAGTGGCGGCAAAGTAAGCCGCGGCCGTCACCAACACCACCAGGTTTTTCAGCCGTTGATAGCGCAGAACGCGAATATCTTCCAAGTGATAGCTCTGTTTGAGGAAGCGAAAAGTTTCCTCAATTTTCCAGCGGGTCAGATAGATTTGCACGATCCACCATAGCGATTCTGAGTCCCGCGCTCCCTCCAGGTTGGTCAACAGCAGGAGCGGATCTTTCCCGAAACCGGCCACCACCACCAAGAGCATCTTCTCCTCTCGCCCCGGCAGGTGCAGGGGTTCGGCACCGTAGCGGAGCTCATAGACCTTTTCTTTCCCCTCTTCGATCTTGATCACGCGCGCCGCATAACGCAGACGACACCGGCCACCCACCTCCGCCACACTCCCTTGCAGGCGGCGTCGATCGATCACGAAACGTTTACCGGTGGACCGGATCACAAAGCGCTCCCGCCGCGCCAGCAGCGGCTCCAACACCTCCCGGCGGTCTCCGCCTCGATCTAGCACCCAGATCCCTCGCCCTCTCGTATGGCTCCGCACTAAGTCCACGGCCGCCAGAATCTCCGCGTTCTCACTACGGAACTCTTTCGCCTCCGCCGAGTACAGCTTCTGGTACAGCGGCACGATCTCGCTGCTTTTCACCTCCGCCGCCGTGATGTCACACAACCAATAGCCGTCATGCAGTTCGCCGGTGCTGCCGTCCCGCACCTTTGCCAGGTATTCCATCTTCTGGGCGTATTCCTTGCGCAGGTCACTCAGGTCCAGGCACAGCACCGTGTTCGCTTCTACTCGTCGACTCCCCAGCGCTGCCAAGCGCTCGCTCAGGTGGCTTTCCAGTTCCGTCGCCTCCAGATTGCGCGACAGACGGTTCTCCGTCTTGATCAAATCAATCTCTTCTTTCAGGCTGCGCGCGATGTTGCTGAGCTTCACGTCCTGACTGGCCTGCACGCCAAACAACATCTGACCGACGAACTTCTGTAAGGGGCGGCTCAGACCTTCGGTGAGCTGCAAGGAGAACTTCGTGAGCTGGGCTTTCAGTCGGGAACGCAGTCTGTTATCGTGCATCGGGGATGCCTCCCAGGTGGTTTGGATTTCTCGCAAAAACCCTTCTACCACGGAGTTCGTCCCCGTTCACTTGTTAGAAAAAACAACTCCCGCTGGTTCTATTACTTGCCTGAAATCAGACAGAAAAAATGGGGAAAGTCCTGAAAAGGATCCTTCGCGTAGTTTACCCTGAGCGGCAGCGAATGGGCTCAGGATGACAGACGAAGGACTCAGGATGACAGCGCGGGGCATTGGTTCTCCTGGTCGAGTTTCTGCCCATGATGGGCAGCGGAAAGGCGGGTTGCGCAACGCGGCCAAGCCGCAAAAGAAAACCAAAAGGCAAAGGGTAAAGGGTGAAGGGTAAAGGGTAAAAGTGAAAAGCCGCCCCTCCAAGGATTATTGCTAACGCAGCCACCGGGGGCGCTGGTTGGAATTCACAACCCTTGCTCCCCAGGGCGAGGGGGGGCCTAATTTAAGAGGCGAGGGGGAACGCTAGTTTAAATTGACAACCCTCGGTCGCCGCGGCGACAGAGGGGGACATCGATCTGGATTTACAACCCTCGCTCCCTTGGGGGAGAAGGGAGCGTTGATTTAATTTTCTTACCCTCGCCCCCTTGGGGGAGAGGGTGGCCCGCCGCCGGCGTTTTCACCAGCCGGGGCGGGAAGGGGGCCCCACGTTTTGCGGGTGGGGGTGAGGGGGTCACCCAGGAACAAATTGAGAAGCTGGTAGCGTATCGGGGCCTCGGGCCGCAACCCCACCACGCCGTTACGCAGCCCGCAACCTATGGGTATCCTATATATGAAAACCAGCTATAAATGCCGCTCTCGTAAGGATGCCTGAAAAAAGCTTGCAATAAGAACAAGAAATTACGGTATGGCAATGCAGAGTTATGCGCGGAGCGCATGACTCTGCGGCGCTTCTAAGCGACCTCCCTGGCAGTCAGAGGGCAGGGGTTATGATCGCCCCCCGCTCAGCAGATGGGCCCTTGACGCCGGGAGGTATGCGCTGCGGATTTGTGCCGGAAACCCAAAAGCCGCAGACTTATCCCGCTGGTAGCGGGATAACTCTGCATTGCAATACCGTGAATTCTTGTTTTTTTGGCAAACATTTTTGAACTTACTCTTGACTTGGCCGTGGCCCAGCCGCTGGGCGGCGGTAGAACGTAGCCCCGGGCGTCAGCCCGGGGTTCACGAGCACCCCTCACCCCCTTGCCCCTCTCCCCGCGCGGCGGGGAGAGGGGTGCCGGAGGCGGGGTGGGGGGCCGACTTTGCCACGGCTGGCGCCGTGGGCTACGATCTTTCGCCCGCTACGCGGGCTGGCGCAAAAAGCTTTTGCCATTTGCCCTTTGCTTTTTGATTTTCTTTTGCGGCCAGGGGCCGCGCTGCGCTCCTGAAGTCCAACCAAGCGGCCTACGACCTACCTAGGCAGACAGTTGGCGACTTTCGGCGGGTAATCTGGGATTTGACTGCGCTACCACTTCTCGGGGCTTCGATCACTTTTCCGGTAAGGCGACTATACGTCCAAGTGACCGCATACGTCAGAGGAAAATGCAAAAGGCGTTGTGGTAATTTTCCAAGTGGCGACCATCCTGATATCATCGCGCGGAACCTCAAACGGAGGCGCGGAGTTTGGCCAGTCCACTTAAGGATAACCAGATGCGCCATGCCTTCTCGCACATGGCGTTAGGCAGTTCGGTGCCGACGAGTCACAGCGAAAAGGGCTTAGCTATATGCTATTTGCGCTCGTTAAACGTTTCCTCAAGTTCGCGGATACCGTTCATCACTGCGTCGAAGTCGGGCTCCTGGCCAAAATACATCTCGCGCATCTTCTCGTAATCTCTGCGGAGAGCGTCCTCGAGTTGTCGGCTGGGCGCAAGGCGGAGAGTTCCCTTTTTCGCGAGTTCGTAATGTGCACCGGCTTCCCGGAAGAAGTGTTGCTTATGGGCCACCACTTGCTCTAGCAAAGCGAAATCTTTCAGGGCTGAGAGGCCCCGCTGGTGTTTTGAGATAACTACAACGTCATGATAGTGGCGAAAAATCCGTTCCGAAACTGGCTTCCCGGCTTCGGCCCGATAGTACTCACGATGTAGGATCGTGGCCTTCTCCCAGAACGTGCGCTCGGGGCCAATTGCGTTTACGTTCGCATCGCGAACTTGGAACTGATCGGGAAACGCTTCCGCTGCATACGGGGTTACCTTCGCTTCCTCGCACGGCACTTGGTCAGCGCGGCACCCAAGTTCAAGGCGCACTGCGCGCTTAATATATTCCTTTGCGAGGGAGTCGGGGATACCTGCCGGATACTTGAAATCGACGGTATCACCATCCGGAGCATTTTGATCGATTTCGAGAGTCCAGCCGTTATCGCCGATGATCGAGCGAAGCTGAGCTTGGAGTCTTGGCACGAACTCCTCAGCAATGACGTCGCGACACGAGCCCTTCAGCTTTTCGATGGTCCTGTCGCGTAATTTTGCGCCTTGTTGGTTGGCAGGGTCGTTTTCCTCGTTGAACCCGAGCTGATGGCGGTTGAGGGCCAGGTCTATGTCCTCGGAAAACCGGCTGATAATTCCAAATGCCTTCGACAGCGATGTGCCACCCTTAAAGATCAGCCGGGGAAGACCTTGGAGCTGGAAGATCCAATGGAGTATCCAACACACCCAGAAGTCCTTCTCCACGATCTCTGGCGAGATTCCCTTGATGCTGGCCGTCTGGTTAAATAGCGCTTCTCGATCTTTCGGCGTCGCCTTGGCCCACGTGTCCATCTATGCCCCTTTCAGACGCCGTATGATCTCATGACTCCAACCTGGAGCATGTTTGATTAATTTCGCGAGTTGCCGCCTGTCCTCAATGCTCAAGGCCCGGTACAACTGACGAACAACGAAGTCCTTGCTTGTATTGGGTCCGACAGCGCGTATCGCCTGGATGGCCAATCCTGCTTGTGTACCCGCTCCAGGAAACTTCGAGGGGCTCGCGGGTTTCAGTCGAATGGTTTGAGCACCGATCTTGACGCGGTGAGGAGGGCCGTCGGTGAGATACACTAGTTGGGCCGGAACTTGGTCTGTGAGGCCAAGCAAGTTGGCCGCGCGCGCCCCTGATACCTGCAATCGGCTTCCGGTCTTTGCCGCGAGGACTGCGGCTACATCATCAGGGTTAGGGGCAAGAATGCCAAGCTTCTTGTGAACCCGAGGATAATCGTATACGCCTTGCGTCAAGCGGCGGATGGTTTTGTCGCGTGTGAAGCGCGACAAAGCTAAATCAATGGGATGCCTCGGGCCCAGATCGAGGAAATCCCTCGGCGTGAAAACCCACCCACGCCCGTGTACTCGAATTCGTTTTAGAATGGCTGCCGCTATAGAATTCATCTTGTTTCTTGAGAGAAATACTATATAGTTTTTCTCTCATGGATGCAAGCGCATCGAGATGCTAATTCCTTTAAAATAAAGTAGCTATAGAGTATGTTGCCAGCCTGCACCTCGGCGTGCTACTGAATCAGGCTATTCGTTGGAATTCGTTGCCGCTATGAAAGAGACACTTAGGTATATATACCTGATACGATGGCCAGAGGAGAAATCATAAGATCGGGCACACAGAGCAACTGTAGCGTGAACGAGCCCGCGATACGCTTGCTGCAGGCAACGGGATGATTTAGGTATATATACCTAATCATCCCGTTGGCACATATCGGCACTTGATTTGGCTAAACTATCAGGTATATATACCCGATAGTTTAGCGAGGCAAGGAATCATGAAATCGAGCACACGGAGCGAAATCCACACTTATTTTCAACAAATTGCGCCTGGAATCTTCTGGCCAAGTGATCTCTCAAATCTCGTTTTGGCGGCTGCATTTTCCCTCGTTTTTGGCATGAACTTAGGTATCCATGCTCCGCTGTGCAAGTGACCCCTAATCGGAAACAATCCAACCCACTTGGCCGTATTACGGCCTACACGTAGAAGCGCCCTATGCCCGCGCAGGATTGCGGTAGAAGAATCTGTCATCGGTGACTACCCGCGACTAACGCCGCAGGGTTTATCCAGACCCACACGTCGGCCACGCTCTTTCGGCGTATGTCGATGCGCCAGCGGGTAGCCACGGTCAGTGATTTTCTGACCGTGGGCTTTTCTCTTGCGCGAAACCCCAATGGCAATCGCACGTGGTCAATCTGGATGGGGCACGCCGCCACCGTGGCCCTGTCCAAGGCAGAATTATTGTAACTCGACCACCGCCAGAAGAACCCACGGTCAGAAAATCACTGACCGTGGCTACCCCGCCCCTGTTCTTTGGGGTCTGCGAATTCCCCAAGGGACTTGTAGGAGTTGCCGGCTCATCCCCGAGAGTCCGTTCGGGAGATCGCAGACGCTAAAAGGCGACCGTCTGCGCCATCCCGCGTGACAGGGATTTCAGCCCCGGGGCAAATCCTGGCCAAGCGCTAGGCGAGGAAAATGATAGATGCCGGGCTACCCACCGGAGTGTATTGGCCGGTGAAGGTAAGCGCACCCGTCATCCGATCGACGCGAAAAGTAGTGATGGCGTCGGCCAACTGGTTGCACGAGTAGAAGAAATTCCCCGTTGGATCGAAGTTGAAAGCGCGCGGATGGTCGCCGCGGGTCCATTCTTCGCCGCGAAATACCAGTGTTCCTGTCGCGCTGATGGAAAACCAGGCAACGGTGTCGTGCAGGCGGTTGGAAGCGTAAAGGAATTTGCCGTCCGAAGAGATCATGACTTCCGCAGGGAAATTCGAGCCGGCGAAGCCTTTGGGCAGGCTGGAAACAGTCTGTTTCACGGTCAGCCTGCCCTGGCTCGAGTCATAGTCGTAAGCGACCAGCGTGGAACCCTCCTCTTGCAGCGAATAGAACCAGTGGCCGCTCGGATGAAACGCGAAGTGCCGCGGCCCGTCTCCCGAGGGCAATGCGACAGAGGCAGGATCGTTCGGGACGAGCCTCCCTTGCTCGGCGTCGAACCTCCAAACGAAGATCCGGTCGAGCCCCAGATCGGCTGCAAATATGAAGCGGCCTGCCGGATCGGACTGGATCATGTGGGCGTGAGGGTTGTCGTGCCCGCTGATGGCAAAGCTTCCCGGGGGTGCGCTGGCGGCGTGTTCCCGGCCCACGGTGCCCTGATCGTGTACGACGTCCGTGGCGGGGCCCAACTCGCCATTCGCGCGAATGGGAAGCACGGCCACCGTCCCTCCGAAATAGTTCGCCACCAGCACGAACTTGCCAGAAGGGTGGATGCTCAGGTGGGTGGGGTTAGCCCCTTCGGAGCTCACGGTGTTGAGCAAGGTCAGATGCCCGCTGGCGCGATCGATCGTGTAGGCACTCACCGAGCCGGAGTTTGCGCCCTGATAGTTCGAGATCCAATTCACCGAGTACAGGTGTTTCCGCGAGGAGTCAAAAGCCATAAAGGACGGGTTGGTATCTCTCCGAATCACCTCGCGTTGGACGAGAGCTCCGGTCGCAGGATTCATTTCAAACAAGTAGATGCCTTGCCCTCGCCCGATGGAGCCGTCCGGGCCTTGCGGTAAACTGTAGCTCCCGACGTAGGCGAAAATTGGATGACGGGCTGAATCTTGACTGCTTTGCCGCGCCGGAGCGAGCGCCGGCACTGCCACGCCCAAAGCCGCAGCGCCTTTCAGGAACCTGCGCCGCGAAATCTTTCCGACAAGAGAGCCTTCCATCCCACGCTGTGACATATCAATCTTCCTCATGACCTTCGTGTAAATCTCCTGAATCCGAGACAGCAGATTATGGGGCGAAGGGAGCAGGAAGACAAGCCTACCCAGAATCGGGTAGTGTCCTAAATCTGTGTTGCTAGGATTTTCGGGTAACGTTTGAAATGGGGATTATATACATTAGTCCACAAACCCTTTGAGAATCCAGCGCACGAGGAAGGGCAGTAAGTAGGCCGCAACCGCTCCCACGACGAGAATGGCGAAAGGCGGGTTTACCCAGTCCGCATGCACCGTGAGGATCAATTCCGTCAGGTGAACCCAATGACTAAATCCACCGTAGACCGCCATCCAAAAAATCCAAGCCCCCGCAAGAACAAGCCCTATTCTGTTACAAGCCTTTAGCTTCATTGCTTTCTCTCTTAAAGCAGTTCCTCAAGTGCCGAGTTAACTCCAGAAGCAATGGTCCACTGCTGCCATTGCATGTTTCCTTGTGGTCTGGTTTCCCGTGTGACCACTTGATTTTCTAATAGCTTTTTCAGTGCGATCTCGGCATGTTTGCAGTTAAGTCTATCGGGGAGATTCTCAATGGCGCCGCCCTGGTACTTACCCATCTTCCCGCACCTCATCAGATGTCGCAAAACAGCTATACAGTCGTCGTCGCAGTCACCTATGAGGCCCTTTATGCGCTGAAATTCCTTTTCTTGAAATGGGGTGCGCTTGGGCCTCTTTAGATTTTTCACTTCTGCGCTGAGCGTGTTTATGGCTTCTTGCGAGTGTTCTTTATCCTTTCCCAGAGCGACAATCACTTGAGTTTGTTCATGATGCAGAATGGCGGGAACACGAATGAGGTTGATGAGATAGCTTCCACTCCAAGCCACTATGAATCCGAAAATCACGAAAAGGACGATCTCCTGCCAGCCAACCAAATAAGTTTTCCTAATGAGAGCGTGAAGGCAAAAGCTGACAACTGGAACAGAGCCGAATGCCCATATATGATGGATGCTCCAGAACTTCTTAGTTTCTGTGAACGCTCTCGAAGTTGCCAAACGGAAATAAGACATGGCTCTTGAATTGGGCACACAACCATGCTACCGTTTGGGTGAGTGCCCAACAGTTTAGGATTCAGCAAAGGCCCGATTCGCGGTCGGGCCTTTGCTTGTCAGATAGATAATACTCCTGAAAAACTATGCAATCAACTCCTGAAGTGTCCAGACGTGAGCGCTAATCCCTGCTTCCATTGCTGGAGTAACCCGAAGTGTTTGATGCACACGGCAGAAATTATAGAAAGCGAACCATAGCGCGTAAGCCGCTTTCAGGTTCTCCCACTTCTTACTGAAGGCATTCGTCAACCGCGTCATTCTACGCATCCCCATCCTGATCGAGAGATTCTGTCTTTCGACGTGCGACGTACAAATCCTGCTGAGTTCGGGTTGTCCCCATCTTGGGAGAGGCACGGCATCGACAACTTCGGCGGGCGAGTAGCGCTGTTCCCCATCCCGGGAAGCCGCATACACCTTGACCAGTTGCGCGAAGTCAACGCGAGTACCCAGGCTGTGATGAACGGCGTCTACATAGGGCTTGAATCCGTCCGTTGTGATCTGGAATTGGCCTTGTGTCGCTTCGTTGATCTTCTCGGTGAAGGCGAACGTGTCTCGTGCTGATCGCCTTCCGAGATGCCACGTCAGCACGAGCTTTGTCTTCCGCTCGATTGCGACGAAGCAGTAGGCATCCCCGCGTGTGGGGTCATCGCTCACATTGTGCTTTTCTTTGCACCCTACGTAGCCCCATATCTCATCGCATTGAACGTCTCGAACGGGAAGGCCCTGAATTTTATTTTCTAGTAGCCGCTCGCATCGTTCGCCTGCCAGCACGAGCACATTCAAAATTGTGTCGCGGTGGGTTCCAGTGATTCTCTCAATGGAGCGAACAGAGCAGCCTTCCACGAGCAGCCGGATTATCTGGTTGATCCTCTCGGTCGGCAGGTACGTTCCGTCGAGCCTTTCGGGTCGCTGGGCGAAAACCTTGTAGCACTGGCAGCATCGGAAACGCTGATTGCCCTTTCGGTCCTTCCCGAATTTCTTGCAACGGCTTTGGCAGTTATGGCAGGTCATTGGATTCTCCTTTTGGCGAGTTGCCGTGTGGGAAGGTGCCCGCGAAATGCGGGCTTGACTTTGGCGGAGGACGGGCGTATAAACAAAAAGGGTGATAGCTTCTCACAGTGGCGACTCACTCAGTTTTGGGGCTTGCCGCAGTTACCAGCTACGGCAAGCCCTTTACGTTTTGCTCTTACTCCTCGGGCCAGTTCATTTGTTTCGCGATGTCCATAAACTCTTCAGCGATTAGATACCATTTTTCGATATTGCCTGAGTTAGATTCATTGTTGATGGTGAAAACGGAGCGAGCCGGAACATTTAGCGCGGCAGCTTGCTTTGAGATTCCACTTAAAATTCCGGCGAGTTGTTGGTTGGATTCGATGCCCATCAATTTTCGCAACTCTTCATCTCGCACTACAGATTCGCGTACCAGGAATTTGAGGATGCACTGCTGAGGCTCTCCCAGGCTCTCGATAAACTTCTCAAAATATTTCGCCTTCCAGACGTGCCTCCTCTTTGTCCCGTACAGAGCATGTGTGATTCCCTGTTTGTACTCTGCGAGTTCTTCTCGGTCCTGAGATATTCGCTGTCCCAACTCGAAGGCTTCGTCTGCCGTATCGCAATCATAATCGACTCCGCGATAGTGAACCTTTACCATAACGACTCCAAGCGTTATACTAAAACGCTTGGAAGCGTTTGTCAAGCACAATTCTTGAATTTTTTTAGGTTTGGTCATTTTTATCTCCTTTTCAGTTTGGATTTAGAATTTCGAGGTTAGCAACTCACTTTTGGGACACTACCCAGAATCGCGATGGAGCGATGGAGCACGTTCCCGAGATGGTAGAAACGTCGGATGCCGCGAGCCGTGGTTAGTGAGGGGCCGCTCGCCGCTCAATTTCAGTCAAGGTTCAGCGATCCATGGGCCCTCCCGATAGCAACTAGCGCGGACCTGTCTTCCAGGTCCGCGGCACTTGGCTGTTATTGGGGGACGAACCGCGGACCTACAAAACAGGTCCGCGCTCGCTTCCAAGTGAGCCTGGATACGCCCCGTAACCACCATACGTGTCAGGGATGCCCATGTCAGCAGTCAGATGTCGCAGTAATTCGAACCCTCACGGGCCATCCGAAAATTCCTCTTGACAGCAAAACGCCATCTGTCATACTGTCCTATGACAGAGAGCTGCACATGATACTCCAAATCAATTTTAAGTCCGGCATGCCAATCTATCTCCAGATCGTCGATCAGATCAAATCCGCCGCCGCTTCGGGGGCGCTGCGGCCCGGCGAGGTGCTCCCCTCCATCCGTCCCCTGGCTGAGGAACTGCGAGTCAACCGCAATACGGTCGCCAAGGCTTATTCCGAACTGGAAAGCCTGGGGGTGATCGAGACACTGCCGGGGCGGGGTTGTTTCCTGAAAGAAAATCAATCGGCCTTGCGCAAGGAAGTCCGGCGCAAGCTGCTGGTCGAGGACGTCGACCAAGCCATCGTGCAAGCGCACCATTTGCAGGTGCCCCGTGATGAATTCCTCAAATTGATCCAGGAACGATTGGATGTGCTCGACGGCAAACGGCGCGCCCATGAAGACCATAAGAAGGAGGATTGACCAGCTATGAATTCTCCCACTCCCGCCATCCAAATCGAAAATCTCACTTACGCCTACGGGCGCGCGGAGGCGGTCCATGACTTGAGCCTGACCGTGCAGCCCGGCCGCTGTTACGGACTCTTCGGCCGCAACGGGGCAGGCAAGACAACCACCATGAAGTGTCTGCTCAATCTGCTCCGTCCGCAGCGCGGGCAGGTGCGCGTATTCGGCCTCGATCCGGCAAAGCACGAAGTGGACGTAAAGCGCCTCCTCTCTTACGTGCCGGACCAAGTGGCGTTCTATCCGTGGATGAGCGTTCGCGAGACCCTGGATTACCTCGCTTCCTTTCGTTCGAATTGGAACCGGAAGGTTGAGCAGGAGTTGTTTGAGCGCTTCCAGCTCGATCCGGCAGAGCGCATGGGAAGCCTGTCAAAGGGCCAGCGAACCCAGGTGGCGTTGATCGCCGCGGTCTGCCCGGAGACGGACCTGCTGGTGCTCGACGAGCCGACGTCGGGCCTGGACCCCATCGTCCGCCGCGAGTTCATCGAGGCCGTGATCGGCGCGTACCAGCAAGGCATTCCGGGCCATCGCACGATTCTGGTTTCCACCCACCTCATCACCGAATTCGAAGGATTGATTGACGAGTTCACGCTCATCGACCGCGGCCGCGCCGTGCTGACGCTCGACGCCGACCAGGCCCGCGAGCGTTATCAGAAAATCCGCGCGCGCTTTGCCCAACCGCCGCCGGAGATCGACTTCAAAGCGGCCTTGCGCGTTCGCCGCGACGGGCGCGAACTGGAGTTGATCGCCAATGGTGTGGGCCCCGAATTGGTGGAGCGCCTGCGGCAGCATAATCCGGAGTCGCTCTCAACGGAGTCGCTGACGCTCGAGGAAATCTTCGTCGCGACCTTGAAAGGTGGGTAGCGCGGACCTGTTTTGTAGGTCCGCGGCTTTTCCTTGGCCATGAGAGACGAGCCGCGGACCTAAAGAACAGGTCCGCGCTACACCCGCTTCGTCGCGACCTTGAAATCGTAGGAGACGAGAATGGACGCCAAAACCACGAGAATCCTCAAGGAAGCACGTCCCCTGTTCTGGCCATGGTGCGCCGTGGCCGCCGCGGGTGTGCTGCCACTCGCCCACCCGCCACAATCAATTGGGTTGATCAGTTCGATTGGGTTTCTCCTCGGCATCCCGTTGCTCGCAACTCTCTCGCTCGGCAACGAATTCCAACACCGGACGCTTTCCCTGCTGCTTTCTCAACCCGTCGACCGGATGGAAATCTGGGGCGAGAAATTGTGCGTTACCGTCGTTGCGGTCGTGTCGGCGGTTCTGGTTTTCTCCCTGGCCTTGCGAGTGACCTCATTTCATCCCGACCGGCAGGAACTGGCCTTTGCCGGGGCGTGGATCGTCGCCACCACCGCTTCGGCGACGTTTTGGACGCTTTTCACAAGATCCACGGTGGGCGGTGTCGCTCTGAACGTTGGGGTCCATGCTTTCATCAGTTTTACGGTTCCCTGGGTGAACTTGGCCGACTGGCTTCGCGCACGCGGATATCTCGCGCCGGGACACCCCATCGTTCCTTCAACCGTTACCTTCGTCTTCCTGTGCTACGCAGGTGTAATGCTCTGGCTTGGCCGGCGAATGCTGGCGCGGTTCCAGGTGACGGGAGGCATGGCCGGCGATGATCTGCTGATGGCCGGTCCGGACGTGATGCCGGAAGCGTTGGCCGCCTGGCTTCGCTGCCAGCCCACCGGTGCGGTTCTCAACTTGATCCGCAAGGAATTTCGATTGCTGCGGCCGGTCTGGCTGGTCAGCTTGCTGGCTGCCCTGGGCTGGGCTTGCCTGAGCTTGTTCGGATCGCTGCACGAGCGAGGATCTTCCAGGAATTTCGAAACCACGGTGCTCATTCTGGGTGTGGTGAGTACGTTGATGATTGCGATTCTCGCCGGGACCCTGTCGCTGGGGGAAGAAAGAACGTCGGGGACGCACGCCTGGCACCTGACCTTGCCGGTGCCGGCCCGCCGCCAGTGGCTGATCAAGCTGTTCATGGCGCTGTTCGCGGGTTTCGTGGGCGCGGGGCTGGTCCCGCTATTGATCACCGGCAGATTATTGGGATCGTCCCACATGCTTGCAGATGTGCATGTCGGAAGAGATTTGCTGGTGGGGGCGGTCCTTCTGAGCTTTGCCGCATTCTGGTGCGCGTGTGCGGTCAACGGGACGGTGCGTGCTGTGCTCTGGGTTCTTCCGGTGATGATCGCCCTCTATTTCGCCGGTGAGCTCGGCAAGTGGGTGGGGCCCGTACTCACGGACCTCTTTTTTTCGAGGTTCGATCCCTTCGCAAATTTGAAATTCGCCAAGGCTGTTAATTCGATTCTCGATCCCGAGCTATTTTACACTTTCGGCTACGCTGATTGGGACTCCCGGAATGACTATGGACTGGCAAGGCTCACGCTTTTGTGGCTCCCGACGCTGCTCTTGGCGGCAGGTCAAAGTTACCGGCTGTTTCGGGCAGAGGTCCGGGAAAGCGCTCTGTCCCTAGTCCGAAATCTATTGCCTCTGGCCATGGTGGCATTCCTGTGCAGTTTTTCTTTGCTGGCCTTCTTCTCCTTTGTGGGCCGAGCCGGGGACCAAAAATTGATAGCGCTCTTTGAAACCATCCAAGCAGTCGAGACAATCCAATCCGGCGCCGCGAAGCTGGATGCGGCGCATCCGCTGCAACTCACGGTGGAAGATCTGGCCAAGGCTTCCTCGCTCTCGAAAAGTACGCGGCGCTTGCTGGGCAATTCTCACATCACGCTCGCTCTCGAAGAGGCTCCTCATCACGGTCGAGACGGCTGCGGCGAAAACTCCAAGAGCAGCGTTACCCCTTGTGACCAGGGTTATTCGTGGTGCTTGGCCACCATCCCTCTTGCAGACGGTTCCCACTTTGCCGTGACATTCTTGCCCGTGTCCCACTACCTCATTTCCGCCGGACTCAGTAAGTAAGAGTCCCCCGGGCAGTCCAGGAAATCGCGCCTACATCTTCATCGAAACGCCACCCCGCCTGCGCTTCACTGTTTACGTCCACTGATAAGGCGCCGTGGGATCGATGGGGAAGAATCGGTCTGTAATGATCACCCGTGGGGACCGCCGTAGTGTAGCAGGTAGCGCAGAGGCTTGTACTGTCGATGATCACCGCTCGCAGGTGAAATGCCTATCCTGGCGCGGTCCGTGGCGGATGGTGATTGGGACGAACCGGAACGACGAACCGCAGAGCAGGTAGCGCAGAGTCTCTGCTTTTGAGACTCTGCGGCTTGCACGGGTGAAATCAGGCGCATAATCCGCCTGCATGTCACGTTTGCATCTCCTGGTGTTGTCAGACCGATTTTTCTTTATCACCTGCCGGGTTCTGCGTTGTCGTGGGGCGCTGGAGGAATCCGAATTCCAGTGCTTGGCCCGCGTGGTGCGTGAACGGCGAGAAAAGCACCAGTTTTTGCTGACCGCGTGGGTTTTCCTGCCTGACCACTGGCATGCGATCCTGTTTCCGCCTTTTCCGGTGACCATCTCACGCCTCATGGAATCGACCAAGGTCGGCTCGACTCTGCGCCTCAAGGCCAGGCGGAAGGAGTCTGGCCTGTTCTGGCAACCACGGTTTTTCGATCGCGCCCTGCGGACCGTAGGGAAATATTGCGAAAAGGTCGAATACATTCACCTCAACCCGGTGAGAGCGGGGCTTGTCAAACGCGCTGAGGACTGGCCTTGGTCAAGCGTTCACGATCACACGGGAGGCGCCCATCACCCGGCGGCGACCCCGAGCGGTCTCGCGATTGACCGCGTGTTGTTGCCCGCCGATGGCCGCACGCGAATATGAGGAAAAGCCGCAGAGTCTCAACGGCAGAGACTCTGCGCTACCTGCTTCCCCCCTACTGGCCAGGCGGGACGGGCGGGCAGGAGGCCATCACCGCAGCACTCGCCGGCGTTGCCATTCATCGATGAACACTTCGAGGTTCCGCCACGTCCGGGGCGCATCCACGGTGATATTGTCGACCGGAGAAAGGATGAAGCCCTCCGGACCGAGTGTCTCGATAGCCTTTCGCACGGCCGCGCGGACTTCTTCCGCTTCGCCCATTTCCACGGTCACGGCGCCGGAAACCCCACCCCACAAACAGATGCGCCCGCTGGTTTTCTTCTTGAATGATTCCAGGTCCGTATGGGTGCCCTGAATGGGATCGATCCCGATGAGGACATCAATTCCCGCCTCCAGATAGTCGTCCACCAGAGGCATGATACCGCTGGAGCAGATGTAACCGAAGAGCGCGCCGTGCTCATGCGCGAGGGCGGCATCGCTCTTGAGGCGCGGCAGGATGACTTCATGGTAGAAGCGGGGAGTCAGGAAATCGCAGCCCTCATACCAGGCGCGGTATATGAAGAGATCCACTTTTCCCGAAAGCACCACCGCCATGCGCTGCTGGTTCCAAGCGTGGATCAGTTCCAGAAGCTCCTCGGCGAGGGCGGGCCGGTCGTGCTCAAGCAGCATCAGGTTTTCAAACCCGCATAACCAATCCGCCATATCCACGCCCACGCCCCAGCCGCCTGCCAGCAGAACGCCCTGTTCCCGTGCGAAGATGTGGGCGCGCTCGGCTTCCAGCTTATACTGCGCGATGTCATCGGGGTGAGGCGGCGTCAGCAAGAAACTCAAGGCTTCGATCTCCCCCGCCTCGCCGGTGAACAGAGGCTTGAGGGCGCGCGGCACTTGGTAATCGTCCACAAAGGGGATGTGATCACCGTGCGGCCAGTCGTCGGAGACGCGCACACTGGTCTCGAGCTTGCCCGCAGGCGTGGAGTACGCTTTGTGCAGGATTGCATGCTCGCCGGGAACGTATTCCCGCCACTCTTTTGTTTCCACCGCAGGGTGGAAGCGCACCGGCAAGCCCCGCAGCTCCGGATGTTCCGGGCGCTCGGGCCGAGGCAGTGTGGGAATGAAGAGAAACGAATCCAAGCCCATCGCCCGCTCAGCCTTGACCAGTTCGTAGAGGTTCTCCTGGCAGCGGCGGCGCAGCGCCGTGAAGCTCATAAAACAACACGGAACGTGATCAGGCCGCTGGTGATGCAACGCCCGCAAAAGGCGGTCTCGGGCAGTGAGTTTTGCCATCCGGATGACTCCGCATACGGTTAGCTGTAGTTTGGGCCAGTCCCCTCGGGGCTCGCACAGGATCCCCACGCCGCCAGCTTCGCGACGGTCTCCCCCCTCCGTGTAAGCCGCGAGCGGGCACGGGTCACTGCAGTTCATGGAAATTGCAGGCCCGGACTGACCGAACCCGCCGAGCCCCTTTACTGTGAGACAACCGAACTCGGGATTCCCATTTCCCAAGGAGGCGTAATATACGCCTGCCTGCCCCGGCTTGCAATGCTCCCGTTTCGTGGGCAGTGGGTCACTTTGGTGTTTTGTAGCGGCGGTCTATGACCGCCGGGTTTTGATTCAATAGATTCCGGCGATGGGGACACCACCGCTACGGGGGCCGCCGTTCTAGCGGGTATCGATCTCGAAGACGCTATCGTCGGGGTCGGGCGCGCGGGGTGGAACGGCGATGGTCAAACGTCCCTTCGCCTGCTGAAACTGAACCTTCCGTCCGGTGGCGAGAACAGTAATCTGCCGGACGGCAGCGCCCAGCCCGGGCAGATCGAGTTGTGGTTTCGATGGCCAGGTGAACACGTGCAGGTAAACAGTATGTCCCTTGGCGGTCGTCTTCCCGAACCGCAGGTTCTGCCAGGGACCGTAGGTTGTCCCATAGATGGAGTCCCCATTGACCTTCATCCACTTTCCGATCGCCTGGAGCCGCTCCACGAATTCCGGCTGTATGGTCCCTTCCGGAGTCGGGCCGACGTCCAGCAAAAAGTTCCCTCCCTTGCTTGCCACATTGACCAGGTCCCGGATGAGTTCTTGAACGGACTTGAAATGACGGTCGTTCTTATTATATGCCCAGGTATCATTGATCGTCATACAGGTTTCCCAGAGTTGAAAGTCGCGGGAAGCCGGCGCCGGACCCGGCCCCTGGGGCGCCTCGATGTCCTCCGACCGCTGGGCTGCGCTCTTGGTTGGAATCCGGTCCGGGATAGTTTGTTCGGGGGTGGCAAAATCACCGGGCAGGCCAATCCGGTTGTTCACCAAAGTGGCGGGCTGCAGTTCGTGGACAAGCTTCAGAAACCGCTGCCCATCATATTTTTCCTGGTGTTCCAGGCCGTCGAACCAGATCACGGCGACCGGCCCGTATTGCGTGAGAAGTTCGCGGAGTTGGCCTTCCATGTAGTTGAGGTAGCCCGCCCACCCCGGCCGCGTTGGCTCGCCACGCCAAGTGTCCCGGACGGGTTTGGAGATATCACGATAGCCAGAGTGATGCATATCGGGAGGTGAGTAATAGAAGCCCAAAGGCATTCCGGCGTCGTGGGCTGCCTTCGCGAGCAGGGCCGTCGCGTCCTTGCCGTAAGGCGCGTTGGTCACTTTATAGTCGGTCAGGGCCGAGTCGAACATACAGAACCCGTCGTGATGCTTGGTCGTGAATACCAGGTAGCGCTGGCCGGCCTCCCTGGCCAAATCTACCCAGGCCTTGGGGTCATATTTCTCGGGGTTGAATCGCTTGAAGAGCGACACGTACTCACCTTCGCTGATGGGCCACTGGCTCTCGGGCTCCATAATGGGCCACGAAGCTTCCACGCTGGCGAGGGAGTACGGGCCCCAATGGATGAACATGCCGAATTTGGCTTCCCTGTACCAGGCCGTCCTCTGCGCCTCCGCCACTTCGGCGGCCCCCTGCCGGGCCACGTCTTCAGCCTTCGCCGCTCGCCATGGACCGACCATGAAAGTGTAAGCGGCCAAGCTGAGGAGAAAACCCCATCTCCGGGCAGATTTCTTCATCACGGTGTCCGTCCTTGACGGCAGGATTAGGGAGCGAGTTCGACTACCCGCGCCAACTTCTTGTCGTGACCAGCACGCTCCCGACTGCTTCTTCACGTCAGTGGCATTTTCTCCAGCATGATAGCACTTCGAAATCGTTCACCGCAGAGAGAAAAGCCGCGGAGAGGTGGTGCGCTGGATGGGCGGTTGCAACTGGGCTGCAATGGTCACGTATATGGCGTAAATGTTTGTTTCTTGGTCCATGCCTGCCTTTTTCTATTCTTCTCTCTTGACATGTGCCAAATGAAGGAATAGGCTGCGCTCGGTTGGAGCCCTCGCCAGCCGATGGAAGGAGCGATGTTCGGGAGTCTTTCATTGAAATGTTTTGGGTTCCGCTCCGCGAACAACCCCCTTCCCGTTGTTGTCACTGATTACTGCGTATTCCTTGCAATCGTCGGGTCCTCCTTAGGAGGTTTCTCACATGCAGAAGCGCGCTTGGAGGGCTGGCCAAACCGCTCGTAACTGGGCATGGTCAGCACTCGTGGTCATTTGTCTCTTTGGATGTGTTCCCATCTCAGCCTGGGCGCAAGTCACCTCCGGCTCATTGACGGGCGTCGTCTCTGACCAGACCGGAGCCGTGGTGCCGGCGGCCAAGGTTGTATTAACCGATATGAACAAGGGCTACGACTACCCTGCGACAACGGATGCCGTGGGGCGCTTTGTGATCAGCAACCTTCTCCCCAGCACTTACAAAATTGCCGTGGACGCTCCCGGGTTTAAGACCTTCGTCCAGGGCAACATTGTGGTGGACGTCGGGGCCAGGGTTTCGGTGGACGTTCGCCTGGCCCTCGGAACGACGGCTCAGGCCATCGAGGTGATCGCCGCCGCGCCGATTCTTTCCACCCAGGACGCCGTTACGGGCCAGGAAGTGGACCGAGCCATGATTAACGATCTTCCCCTGGTCGGCCGCGCGGTATTCGATCTGGCCTTTATGGCTCCTGGAGTCATCCAGGCGCCGGGCGCCACGTTCGGCCCCTCCAACGGTGGCAACAACTTCTCCTCCAATGGTGGACGGAACGCCGTGACGGAAGTCCTGATTGATGGCGTCGCTGCCACCAGTTATGAACCCAACACTGCCATCAACACCCTTCTCTACACGCCTTCTGTGGACGCCGTGCAGGAATTCAAGATCATGCAGAACAACTACACGGCGGAAGAAGGGTTCACGGGCAACACCTACATCAACATGGTGCTCCGCTCGGGAACCAACGCTTACCACGGCAGCGTTTACGAGTTCCTCCGCAACGACAAGCTGGATGCCAACAACTGGTTCAGCAACCAGGCCGGGGGCAAGATTCCTCCCCTGCGGCGCAACCAATATGGCCTCACATTCGGCGGGCCCATCAAGAAGGACAAGACTTTCTTCTTTGTGGACTGGGATGCCACGCGTGAGCACTCCGGGCAAACCCACAACGCCGGCGTTCCTGACGCCGCCGAGAAGATAGGCGACTTCAGGGAACTGTGCGCGCGGCAGAGTGGAACGTTTGACGCGCAGGGGATCTGCTCGAATGGTGACGGCCAACTCTGGGATCCCTATTCCGGAGTCTATGTTGCCGGAACTGGACGGGAGCTCCAGACGCCCATCCCGTTCAACAACCTGGGCACGTTCATCAGCGCCGGTAATCCCAATCTCACCGGAACCGGATATCAACTGGCGCCCGTGGCGGGCAACCTGATCGACCCCGTGGCGTCCAAGATGATCCAGTATTTTCCGGCGCCCAACGTCAACGTCGGGACCTCACAGTATGACCCCTATAACAACTGGTCCGCCTCAGGCATCAACTCCGGCGGCAATGACCAGTTTGACGTCCGCATCGACCAACGCTTCACCGAAAAGACCGCTTTCAACGCCCGCGGCTCCTATGCCCAGGGCCCTTACCATGGGATGAACTGCTTCGGGAACGCGCTTGATCCCTGCACGCAGGGGCCTGGGGTGGGCGGCGCACGGTCAGTGGCAATGAGCCTCAACCACACCTTCAGCCCCAACACGCTTTTCAATGTGTCGGTGGGTTTCACCCGTGGCCTTTCGGACACCAAGGGAATTGCCCAGGACTATCCCAACTTCGACCCCATTACCACTCTCGGCCTTCCCGCCTACATGATCGACTCCGGTATCATTGGTGCGCCCGTCATCGACCTCTACGGCGGTTATGCCACTGCGGCCGGGGGGGAAGCGATCGGCGCCCAGGCTTGGTCGGTTTACAAGAACGGCAACCAGGTTTACCACTTGCTGGCCACCCTCACGCACGTGAAGGGCCGGCATGAAATCAAGACGGGCGGCGAGTGGCGTGAAAACCAGATGAACTGGTTCCAGGTCGGACCTTCCGAGGGGTTGGAGGTTTACGACCAATACAGCACTTCCCAGTATCCCTGGTGGGGTGGCGGCGACGCCCTAGCCAGTTTCCTCACGGGTACAGGGAGCCCCAACCAGTGGGGTCAGTACGAGATCGATTCTCACTTCAGCACACAGAACTACCGCTGGGGCGGGTTCATCCAGGACAACTGGCGCGCCACCGACAAGCTTACCGTCAACGCCGGCCTGCGTTATGACCTGGAGATTCCACGCACGGAGCGTTACAACCGCGGGTCCTGGCTCGATCCCACCATGCCCATCCCCATCCATCCCGCGGCTGTGGATGCCGCCTCGTGGCCTTCCGCGCTTCCCCTGCCGAATGTGACAAGTCCTGTAGGCGGTTTGATCTTCTTGAGCGACAAGCAGCGCCACCCCGTGGATACGTATTACCGGGACATCGGGCCACGCCTGAGCCTTGCTTACAAGCTCGACAACAGCACGGTGCTTCGTGCGGGGTACGGCCTTTTCTATAACCCCACCCAATGGGGCACCACAGGGGCGGGACCGGTTGGCGGCGAGGGCTTCCTGTCCACCACGGGCTGGAACACGACCATGAACGGTGACGGCGTCACCCCCTGGGCGCGCTTCAGCGATCCCTACCCGGGCGGACCCTTGCTCCCCACGGGTTCCTCGCTCGGCAACCTCACCAACCTCGGCGCCGGCATTAACGAACCGGAGCGTAACGCGAACATCCCACCCTATACCCAGACGTGGAGTTTCGGCTTCCAGCGCCAAGTGTCCGGCAATTGGCTGATTGACATGAACTATGTCGGTACCAAGGGCACGCACCTGTACTACCACTACGCCGGTGACATGAACCACTTCGGAACCTGGGTCGAGAAGGAGGCCACCGACAGCGACCTGCGAACCGCTCTCGGCACGTATGTTCCCAACCCTTACTATGGAATTATCACCACCCCGGGTTCGGGAATGACGGGCCCCACGATTTCGGCCTCGCAACTCATCCGGCCATTCCCACAGTTCTCCGGCATCAGTCAGCCTAATCCCCCCTGGGCGAACTCCATTTACAATGCCTACCAGTTAAAGGTTGAGAAACGCATGTCGAATGGGCTGGCCATGCTGGTCACCTACACCATCTCCAAGTCCATCGACGACGCCTCGGTCTCTACCAGCACGGAATGGTTGGGCGGATTCGGCCAATTGCGCGACCCCAACAACCTGAAACTGGAGCGGGCGCTTTCCGAATGGGATATTCCGCAAGTCTTCCAATTCGGCTACCTCTATACCCTCCCCATCGGAAAAGGCAAGAGGTGGGGTGGCAGTTGGAATCCCTATGTGAATGCCATCCTGGGCGGCTGGCAGACCAATGGCATTTGGCGCTTTGACAACGGCCAGCCCATCCATATCGGCCTCAGCGGTGGGGTGGCCCCGGCCACTTACGCGGCTGATGAACCCAACCAGACTGGCCCGCTCATAGTCAACCCCAAGTCGAAATGGTTCACGGATGGCTACTTCGCGAATCCCAATACCGCCCTTTGGGTGCCCCCCAACTGGACGATTGGCAACGCGCCACGCATGGAACCCAACGTGCGTCTGCCGGGAACCAGGAACGCGGCACTCTCGGTGTTCAAGGAAATCTCTTTGAACAAGATGCGCGAAGGTTCCAAGTTGGAATTCCGGGTGGAGTCCTTTAACGCGCTCAACCACCCGCAATTCGGCAACATCGCTACCACCTTCAACGCGGGCGGCTTTGGGAACGTCCAGAGCCAAGTCAATTCACCGCGCGAAGTCCAGATGGCTCTAAAGATCTACTTCTAAGACCATCTGGCTGTAAGTCTCCAGGGAGGGGCCCCCTGCCCCTCCCTTTTTGTTTGGCAACCTGTGTCGTGTCCCCGACACGCGGCGACAATCCGCCGGGCGTAGCGCCGGCATCCTGCCGGCAGAACGCCGCCGGGAGGGCGGCGGTGCACCGTCCACCTAATTGGGAGACCCTACACTTGTCCTCCCAGCCAAGACGCGGGGTGAGATAGAATAGTCACCGTCGGTTTCGTCCCAGCCGGCCCGTCGCACTTGTCCGGCCTTATGCGTCACTGGCTCATCCTCGTCATCTTAACCGCCATATTCTTCCACCCCGGCGGCCTCAGCGGGCAATCCCCGCCCAGCGAGGTTCCCCGCAGTGTGTTGCACCAAGCCGCGTCGGATTTCCAACAAGGCAACGTCGCCCAGGCCGAACGGACTCTGCGAGCGGCTTTGCAGCAAGCGCCTCGCGACCCCGCGGCGCTTAGCCTGCTCGGCGTCGTCCTGGATGCCCAGAAGCGCTATGCTGAGGCGGAGAAGGCTTACCAGCAGGCCCTGGCGCTCGCGCCGGGCTCGCCCGCCGTGCTCAACAACCTTGGAAATCATTACCTGGCGCAGGGTAAGACGGAGCTGGCACGCACCACTTTTCTCAAAGTGGTAGCTGCTCAACCTAACCATGCCAATGCCAACCTGCAACTGGCGCGCCTGAGTATCGAGGCAAAACAGGGCGCTGAGGCCACGAAGTATCTCCAGCGCCTGCCGCCGCAGGACCAAGCCACGCCGGCCGTTGCCATACTGCACGCGCAAGCGCTGCACCTGACCGGCCAAGCGCAAGCCGCGCAGGAACTCCTGGAAGGAGTCGAGAGGAACGCCGGCGAAGACTCGCGCATTCCCTTCTCCGCGGGCATGATCTACGCGGATTGGAAGCTCTTTGACGCGGCGGAGAAATCCTTCGCGCACGCCCTGGAGATGGCGCCCACCAATTTCGACATCCTCTACAACCTGGGGCTGGCCGCCCAGCGCGCCGGCCACCTCGACCGCGCCCGGGAGGTCTATGGCGTCGCTCTGAATCAGCGGCCCAACGACGCGGACTGCCTCTATAACCTCGCCAACGTCTACACGGCAAAAGGCCACGAGGAGGAGGCCGTCATCCCGCTTTGGCAGGCCCACAATGCCGCTCCGGAACGCACCGACATCCTCTATGCCCTGGCAATGGCCAGCCAGAATATCGGCTTCTATGCCGACGCGGCCAGTGCCATCGACGAGTACCTCAAACTGAAGCCCCACGAGGACGTGGCACGCCGCGAACGCGGCTTCTGCCTGACGCGCACCGCCCGGCTCGATGAAGCCCTGGTGGACCTCCGCTGGTATGTCCAGAAATATCCGAAGGATGCCCGCGGGCTTTACGATCTCGCCATCGCGGAGACAGTGCGGGAGCCGGACAAGGCCCTCGAGCACCTCAACCGGGCGCTTGCAATCGACCCCAAGTTCAATGCCGCCCGCTACGCGCGCGCCGTGCTCGCCTACCAACTGGGCAAGACAGCGGAATCGGTGGAGGACTTGAAGATCGTTGTCGCGAAGGAACCTGATGACTACCGCGCCCTTGACGCACTGGGGGTAGACTACACACGCCTGGGACAATTTGAGGAGGCTGCCAAGGTTCTCGAGCGCGCCATGGAACTCGCGCCCAAAGACGATAAGGTTCTGACCCACTACAGTCGCGTCCTGGTGCGGTTGAATCGCAAAGAGGAAGCGGAGAAGGTCCTCGCCGCCTTCCGGAGCCTGGAGCCGGAAGAGGTGCGCCGGCGCCCGTATGGCGGGCTGTTTCAGTACTTGAAACTCCCTCCGGAGGAGCAATACGCCCAGTACATGACGAACCTGCGGCGGACGATCACCACCCGGCCCGAGGACCCCGGCCTGCGCGTGCGATTAGGTAATGCGCTCCTGCGCGAGGGGAAGACCGACGAGGCCCTGGAATCCTTCCGCGCCGCCCGCAAACTGACTTCCGACGCCACTCTCCTCGCTAGTTGCGGAAAAACCCTTCTCGATTATGAGCTCTATGCGGCCGCGCGAGAATTCCTCGAACCTGCCTCAGCCGCTAACCCCTCCGCCGCCGACGTCCGCCTGGATCTGGCGACTGCCTCCTTCCACGCCGCCGGCCCGGAGGCGGGATTGCAGGTCCTTGACGAAACCCCTCTCGCGCAACAAAAGGGAGACTACTTCTTGCTGCGCGCCCAGATCTTGGACGCCCTCAATCAGCCGGAGGAAGCCGCCCGGGCCCTGAACCGCGGCTTTGCCGCTGCCCCCACCCGCGCCGATCTTTATTTCCAGGGCGCCATATTCCTGATCAAGCACAAGCAGTATCAGCAGGCGCTCCGGTTTCTCAAGCAAGCCAACCAAGCCATCCCGGACTCGCCGGAACTGCAATTGATTCACGCTATGGCTTATGAAATGATCCGCCAGCACGACGACACCTTGCGCATCCTCGCGCAAATCCAGTCGCGCTGGCCGGAGTGGTCCCTGCCTTACCTGGTTCAGGGCATCACCCTGGCCATCCGTCTGCGTTCCGAGGAGGCCAAGCCAGTGCTTGAA
Source organism: uncultured Acidobacteriota bacterium (assembly GCA_963722555.1). Classification (GTDB taxonomy): domain Bacteria; phylum Acidobacteriota; class Terriglobia; order UBA7540; family UBA7540; genus Bog-366. The sequence goes on along the minus strand of CAVRNQ010000006.1, from coordinate 987,545 downwards.
AACGCCATCGCCCTGGGAGCCGACAACGGCATCAGCTACTACTACCTGGCGTTGGCCATCGTGAACGGCAGTCGCGAGAATGTCGAAGAAGCGCAGAGTGCAATCTCCCAGGCGCTGCGATTGACTCCGGACGATGTTTACGTGCAGTCTCTGGCGGGGACGATTGACTATCTGCGCAAGGATTACCCCTCCGCGCTTGCACACCTGAATGCCGCTCTGCGCTTGTGGCCTGAGATGGCAGAGGCGCACCAGACGTTGGCAGGCGTCTACAAGGCGATGGGCGAGAAAGAGAAATCTGTCGCGGAGCTGAAGGAAATCCTGCGCATCAAGCAGGAGAATCCCACCGCCGACCAGACCCCGCCCTTCCCCATGGAAGGCCTGATGTTCTCCGTCCGTCCACCTGCTCACCCCGCGCCGTAACCCCCGCGCGGGGGCGGGGATTGAAATATCGCCCACCCGCCAATAACATACGCCTCTGACCGCCTCAGCGTTCAACGCTCCAGCCGGGTTTTCGGTCCAGGGCACCCCAGGGCGCACGTGTAGGGGCGGATCCGTGTGTCCGCCGAGGCCAGGACGCACACACAGGTGTGGAGAAAACGGGCGCACACGTTTTTGCGTCGTCACCCCCGCGCAGGCGGGGGTCCATCTCGTCAGATCCCTCGCAGAGTTTACCCTGAGCTGGCAGAGCCAGATCCTTCGCTGCGCTCAGGATGACACCGAAGGACTCTGCAGAAACTCGACGCATAAGTCATTTAAATTCAGCATCGCTTGCGCTGTCATTCTGAGCCCGCATTTTGGGCGAAGAACCCCCGTAGTTTACTCTGTTCGCCAACCCCCCGCGAACTGCCGGGGTCCTTCGCTTCGCTCTCCAGAAACTCGATGCGTAAGTCATTTCGATTCACCATCGCTTGGCTGTCATTCTGAGCCCGCATTTTGGGCGAAGAACCCCCGTAGTTTACTCTGTTGGCCAATCCCCCCGCGAACTGCCGGCGTCCTTCGCTCCGCTCAGGATGACAGCGAAGGGCTCACAGATGACCTTGCCGGGAGCCTTTTTCAGCATCCTCTGGGGGTTACAATCCAGCAGGGGATAAGAACGAGGCGCGGGCATCAAATCACCCCACCGCTCAAACGCCCGATCGCTCCATCACCCAAACGCTCCATCGCCCCATCACACGATCTCCCGATTCCACCTGCGCCCGTGACACACTTCCCCGTATCGGTTATCGGCAGAGTGAGGTGGCAAGATGAGCCGGTTCGCTGAGTCTGAAGGTCGCCGATCTCCTGATGCTTAAAACGGAACCCTCATGGTAAACAATTAGCCGGGACGGGAGACTAGGATTGAATCTCCACTTCCAGCCATTCGACCGGCGCGCCGCCGGCGCCGCGTTGCTGCAGAGGAAGGGTGAGGGCTCCATCGTGGATCTCAACCCGGCTCTTCGTGAACATGCCTCCGAAGCAATGTTCGGTTACCTCGGCATGCGTGGACAGCCGGGACTGACGCCGGAGGGTCAACTGGCCATCGCCATAGGGGACGATGCCGAGCTTTGCGCAACCGGCGATGCCGTCCTCGGTTCGGGAAGCCACCACCACCGACGTGTCCGTGCTGACAAGCTCGCGGAACTTCCCAGTCCCTGGGTTCCCATCCAGTCGCCGCTGGCGAAGCGCCAACAAGACAACCTCACCGTTTTCCCAGCGGGCCCAGGAAGAAGCGTGGGCGCCGCGCGTCGGGGCTTCGTACACGGCATCCAGGGGAGTGACGCTGAACACGTTGGCCGGCCGAACCAGGTGGGTCAAGCCGTTGTACTTTGCCAGACGTTCCGGACTGGCGCCAGGGTCAGCTACCTTCGCCCCGTCGAACGCTCCCAAACTCCCCAAGGTTCCGACCACGACAGAGTCAAACCAGATTTCCGGCTGGCTCACCCAGTCATATCCTGACGAACCATAAGTGGGCATGCCGATTTCGCCGCACAGGCTGCTGAAGAAAAATCTCCGGTTCGCTTCCAGATCAAATTCGCCGGTCGCCATGAAAAGGTCATCCGGGCTGTGCAGATCGAAGTAGCCCGTGAACAGCGGTGACAACTCGTAGTACATGACAACGATGTCGGGATTCTCCTCGCGCAGGGCTGTCACCACGACCTCCAGGCCTTTCCAGAGGAGCCGCTCGCCAGCCCAGATCAGGTCGTGTGGCGCCGCCATATCCAACGCCGGAATCTCGTAGCCAAAATCGAACTTAACCAGCTCTGGCCGGTACCGCCGCACGAATCTCTTGGCCCGGTCACGAATCACGCTCGCCACTTCCGGACGCGTAAAGTCCAGGATGTAGTATTTCGCCGACTCGTCGCCCGCGAGGTAAGGCTGGCCGTCAGTCCGGTGCAACATCTGGGCAGGAGTCAAGCCGAGTTCGGCGGGATCTTCACAACGCATGAAGGCCGCCCAAAGACCCAGGCGATAGCCGTCAGCCCGCACCCGTTCAAGGAATTCTTCAAAGTGCGGGAACCGCTCCGCCGAATGTTCGAGGTTGCCGTAGCGCCCTTCCCATTTGTCGTCGATCGAGAACATGCCGGCCTCGAGGCCAGAGGCCCTGAGCTCCTCGTACATCTCCGTCAAGGCGGCTTCGTCGAGCTTGTTGCCCTCCTTACCGCGGGCCACTTGTTCACCCCAGGTGCACCACTGGGGTGTGAGCGCCGCGGCGTTCTTCCGGGCAGAATTCGTCTTCCTGCGGATGACCCCGGAATGCAACAGCCCCAGGTAATATTGCCGGATAGCCTCGTAGTAGTTGGGGCCAAAGGCCCAGAACAAAGTGGGGCCCAGCGTAAAACGCTGGGGGCCGCGCCAGTGCCCCCACAGATCGCCACGCAGGTCAACCACCAGGCTGGCACGACCGCCCTTCTGCTTTAGGAAGAGATCGCCATTGGGGAGGTCGGCGAGGCCGCAACAGAAAGCCCCAGAAAGACTCTGGGCAGGTGATCCCTCGGCGCTGGCGGGCTGGTTGCTGCGAAAACCACAGAAATAATGGGCCGGCAAACCCCATTGTTGCAGCAGGCCCGCGCCCCCCGTGGCGCCCCGCCCCAACCAACTGGTCAGCTCCCAACCCAGGCCGTCGCCCGTGAGGGGGCTAACTGCCGGAGCTTCACAGATTCCCGGCAGCACCAAGCCGCCGGTTTCGAGGGCGGGTTTCAGGCCGTCGCTGGCTGCTTCCGCGAAATAGTGCAGGCTGACGACGTCCTCCGCAGCAGTCGTCTCGTAGATGACAGGTTCTACCCACGGCCCCTGTTCGTCAAACCGCCAGGCGACCGATGATTTGGCGGAGCCGTTGACGCCCTCATAGGCCCACCTCACGCGGTTGCCCTGGACCTCAAAGCCCGCCAACTTCCCCGCCGTCGAGCGCCTCGCCCCGTGCTGCCCTACCGGCTGGACCACGACGGCCGGTTGCAGCACCCCGGTGGCAGTCGGGCGGCCTTCGGCGTCGAGAAATCGGAAGCGGTCTCCTTCCCGCAGCCATTCCCAGGTGAAGTTGCTCCCGGCAACCGTGACGGATTTCTCTGTGCGGGTGATTGTCCCAGGGCGCAGGGCACCCGCCAGCTTGAGGCCACCGAGCAACCACGACGCCCCGGAGACTTGAAAGAAATGGCGTCGGTTCATGGTGTTCATGTGAGCACAACCTCATTTGAGATTCTCGTGAGCGGGCTTAGGCGCGGCGCTGTGCGCGGAGTGCTATCTTTGCCCGCCTCAGTCCCGCGAAACATTGATCGGGTACTTACCGTAACGCTGAACGGTCTGGTACATCCGGAGCGCGTTTTCCATGGGAACCAGGTCATGCACTTCACTGGAAGATCCAATCAACAATGTCGTAGGTCATGAGCCGGTCGGGAGGCTCCCAATTGATGGTTTTCAAGAACCTCTCGCTGTTGGTCATAGGAAACTACTCCAGGGGATTGCGTGTTCGATGGTGTGCAGGTTTGTTACACTATGGTTCCGTCCGTCTCCACTCGCCGCGGGTTGTTCACCAGGTCCACCGTCAGGCGCAGTTCCCATTCCTGGCTCCCGAGAGCAGGGATGACCGGCAACCTGCCCCATTGCCGGGCGGTGTCCCAGCGGTCGAAGGGCGCGGTGCAGGGTTCGGGTGCGACGTGATACCACCCCTCCCAGCCGCCCTCATCAATCCACATCCCCAGGTAAGGAACTTTCTCGACGGGCCACACTAACCCCACGGTCTCGCCAGTGCTCGGCTCGTGAATGATCGCCGAGCCTTCCTGGAGTTCATCGAGGAAGAAGTACTTGTAATAAAGCTTGCCTTCATTCGGGCGGATTCGCGAGAGATCCAACTCCTGACCGCGCTTGGTCCGGGCGAGCGGAAAGCTGAACCTTTCTCCATAATCGCCCAGGGCCGGGCCCGGCACCGTGTTCATGATGTGGCGCGCTGACTCCGGCAGGATGATCCGCGTGCCCGCGGTCATGTTGAAAAGCGGGTGGGCCGCCCACATGGCGGGGAAGTCGCAGGCCGACAGGTTTTCAACTTTGTAGAGAAGACGAAGTGTGTTCGAAGTAACAAAACCGGCCGTGCGGGTCAGAACGTACGGAAAGCGCACGCCGTGAACCGAGGTGCGAACTTGTGACCCTATGACATCGCACTTCCACGGCAAGCTCCAAACTTCGCCGTGATCTGGAATCAGGGTTCCGGCCCAGGGGGCGGCGTCGCAATAGCATTCGTTGATCGACGGGAACATCTCATCGAAACCAGAGACATCACTGTTTTCATAAGGAGTGGCGTAGGCGCCCTTGCGGAACCGCTCCCCGGCTGCCTGGAAGAGGTACTCACGACCGGTTTTCTTGTGGATGAGAGAAGCGATCTTCGCGCCCCAGCCAGGCAAGATGGCCACCCGCAACAATTCGCTCTCCAGCACCACGGCCTCTACGTCCTTGTACGTTCCGGCAGTGATGCTGACCGTGATTCCCATTTCTCTATCCTGAGGGTTCGTCTGCATTCAATCCTCCTGCGCCACCTGTTGATGTTCAAAAACAACTCCGGCCGCTACCGCAACCTCCCCGAGTGCCGCGAGCGGATTCTCCAGACCGAAAAAGGGAAGAGTGGGCAGCGCTGCGATGGTGGATTCCCCCTAACGTTCATGGGCGGGCGCGCTGGTTCTTCCGGGGATCCTTTTTGTTCTCTTCCAGCTTCTTGAGTTCCTGAAATAGGGACAACTCACTTGCGGCCTCGCCGGTTCGTCCCTGCTTGACGTAAGCGCGGCTCAGGAGGTAGTGCGCTTCCGGGTAGTTCGGGTCCGCCCCAGTGCATTGCCGGAGGGCCGCCAAGGCATCCGCTTCCTGGCCTTGCGCGCTGAGAACCCTCGCCACAAGGCACAGGCTTTCGCAGGACCGGGGATTGGCCTGCACGGCCTTCCGGAGATAAGGGAGGCTCTCATTCAGCCGGTTCTCCCGATAGAGAAGCCGGCCCAGATAAAGATATGGTTGCTCTCCCTTTGATCCTGACCGCTCGGACATTTCGATGGCCCGGTGATAACAATCTATCGCCGTCTGTTCCTGTCCAAGTTCTTCCAACGTCAGGCCCAGGAAAAGCCGTGCGGGAACGTACTCGGGGTTGAGGCTCACGGATGTTTCGAGCAGCGGTCGGGCAGAAGGAAAGCGGCTGTCGGTGTAATAAAGCGCTCCCAGGTGGAATAGAACCAGATAATCATCCGGAGCGAGCCGCGCAGCCGTCTGCAATGCTTGCTCGGCGATATCCATCCTATCAATGAGGATCGCATTCGAGGCAACCAGTTTGTAAAGTTCGGGATCATGCTGATCCAGAGATAAGCATCGCTCCAGGACCTTGAGTGATTCCCGGCACTTCTGCTCCCGGAAAAGGATCTTAGCCTCGAGAAAAAGTGTTTGGTAGCTCTCCCCATGCCGCGTGACTTCTCCGGCCAGCTTCTGACGCGCTACGGGAAGCTCCCCGGCGTCAATCAGTCTGTTGATCTCTCGAATCCTCGCATCATCCCGCGAGGGGCCGCGGGGGGCGGAATCGGCGCCAACGGCCGCAACCCCCCGGGCGCCGGAATTGCGCCCCGGCCATAGCACGCGTTTCCAATGCGTCGCGCGAGCAGGTGCGCTCCCCTGCCTCGATTTGTAGAAGGCAGGTGCGGCCCTTTGAGTGATATCGATCCGGGCCCGCCTTCCCCACGCCGGGGCGGCAGGAATGTTGATGGCCAGAAGCAATGCGATTGCCAGCGAACAAGTTCGCCCCGGCCGCCTGCTGGAAGGAATTCCACTCCTGTGGCGAAAGGTCATCTCGCCGGAGTTGACAAGCATGTCCACGGGTGTCCCGTCAGCGATCGAGCGTTTGTCATGACCACGCGCCATGGTACACTAAAACTCCACGTCCGGCACGCGCCACGCTCCGTAACATGAGAACACCCTGGGCAAGCACGAGCCTTCTCCTTGTCTGTGCAGCCGTCCTTGCCCCCACAGTCAAAAACCCGCTGCGCCCTCCCCCCTCAAACGCCAGATTTGTTGAAGCGCGCGATAGGGCGGGTTTACGTTTCCAATTCCGCAATTCGCCGACGCCCAACAAGTACTTGATCGAGACGATGGGCGGCGGGGTCGCGCTCCTCGATTACGACGGCGATGGCTGGCTGGATGTGTTCTTTGTGAACGGCGCGGCGCTGGGAAATCCTCAAACGGATGAGCAGCTCCCCGACAAGTCCAACCCCGCGTACTGGAACAGGTTGTTCAGGAATAACCGGGATGGAACGTTTGCGGACGTGACGGAAAAGGCGGGGGTAAAGGGCAAAGGGTATGGCATGGGCGCCGCCGTGGGGGACTATGACAACGACGGCTTTCCTGATCTGTTCGTCACGAACTACGGCGGGTGCATTCTCTACCACAATAATGGCGACGGAACATTTACCGACGTGACCGCACAATCCGGCATCAAGACCGAAGGCTGGGCCATGAGCGCCGGCTTTCTGGATTACGACAATGATGGGTATCTCGATCTCTTTGTGACTCGGTACCTGCAGTGGAACTTTGCCAGGGGAGCATTGATCTGCGGGCCCAACGTCCCGGGGGGGCGGGCCTATTGCCATCCGAACGAGTTCAAAGCCGTCTCCAATTACCTATTCCACAATAACCGCGACGGGACATTTACAGATGTGAGCGAGGCCAGCCGGATCAAGGCCAGTCCGGGATACGGCTTGGGCGTTTCCTTCGGGGACTTCAATAATGACGGTTTCATGGACATCTATGTTGCTAATGACGCCTTCCCGCAGTTTCTCTTCAAGAACAATGGCAACGGCACCTTTACGGAGCAGGCGGCAATTGCTGGTGTAGGTTACACCGAGGATGGCAATACCTTCTCAGGCATGGGTACGGACTTTGCTGACCTGGACAATGACGGGTTCCCGGATATCCTGACCACCGCCTTGCCCTACGAGTATTTTGCCCTGTTTCGCAACAATGGGGACGGTACGTTCGGCTATGCCAGTGTAACCTCCAACCTCGCGGAAATTTCCCGCCCTTTCGGGGGTTGGGGTATCCATGTCTTTGACTTTGACAATGACGGCAACAATGAGGTGTTTGTCGCCACCAGTCATGTGATGGACAACATTGAGATTACGCAACCCCACCTCCACTATCTCGAGCGGCCCTTGCTGCTGAAGTTTCAGGGAGGGAAATTCGAGAACATCTCATCTCAGTCGGGGGAGGTTTTCAGCCAACCTTGGGCGGCGCGCGGCGCGGCTTTCGGCGACCTCGACAATAACGGCCGCATTGACGTCGTAGTCTCCGACTATAAGGAGCCGGCCCACCTGTTGCGGAACGAAGGGGGTAATCGGAACCACTGGATTGAATTGGACCTCGAAGGAACAAAAAGCAACCGCGATGCGATCGGAGCCCGCGTGCGGCTCACGGCCGCCAGTGGCCGGGTTCAGTACCGGACGGTCAGCACCGCCGGCAGCTATGCCTCTGCCAATGACCGGCGGGTGGCCTTCGGGATCGGTGACGAGGATGCCATTCGGGAAATTCACATCCGCTGGCCCAGTGGAATCGAGCAGACGATTGACAACCCCAGACCGGACCAGATCCTGCACATCAAGGAAGACGGGACCTCTCCACGCTCTCCGGCCGCGAGAGATGCCGTCGGCGCCGGCCGGGTCCAGGTCGAGGCTCGAGAAGAGCCGGCAATTCGCAGAGCTGTAACACCCGTTCACCTGGCGGAAGCGCAGAGCGCGGACCGTGAGTACGAACGTGGCGTGGCCCTGCTGAGGCAGAACAAGACTCCGGAAGCCATCGCAGCATTGGCGGAGGCCGTTGCACTGCGGCCGGACTTCGTCGACGCTCGCTACGCCTTAGGGGTGGCTTACTCGACCCGCGGAGGCGGCTATCTGCCGGCGGCCATCGATCAATTCGTGGAAGTCCTCCGACTGAAGCCCGGCCACGTTGATGCGCGCGTGGATCTAAGTTCCATACTCGCGCGCGAGGGCGACAGTTACGCAGCAGCGCAGCAGATGGAGGCGGCAATCCGCTATGCTCCCCAGAATGCAGATCTGTACGTCCTCCTCGGCAAAGCCCATTACGATTCCCACCGCTACGCTGAAGCTTTGGAGGACTTCGGGAAAGCACTCGACTTGGACCGGCTGATGTGGGCTGCACATTACGGCATGGGCTTGGTCCTGGCCGGGCAGAAGCAGCGTCCCGAAGCGGCCGTCCATTTCCAGAAAGCCCTCAGCCTGCATCCGACCGACCCCTTCTCTCACTATGAACTCGCCCGGATCGCGCTTGACCAGGGGGATTACGGCGAAGCCGGCAATCAACTGCGCGCGGCGGTGGATCTAAAACCTGACCTGGCACAAGCGCACGCCGAGTTAGGCAAACTCTATCGGCGCCTGAATCAGAGTGCGCAGGCCGAGGCCAGCTACCGCAGGGCACTAAGTTACCGGCCCAATTACCAGGATGCCCTCTACAGCCTCGCCACGTTGCTACAGGCCGAGGGCAGGTCCGAGGAGGCCAAGGAGTGCTTTGAGAAGGTCAAGGCTTTGCAGGAGTCCAAAGACGCGACGCGTAAGGCCACCGCCCTGAACGCGGAGGGAATCAAATACACCGGCGAAGGGCGCCCGGAGGAGGCTCTAGCCGCCTTTCGCAAGGCGTTGCAGCTTGACCCCAGCTTCTTCATGGCCGCTTATAATCAAGGCGTGGTGCTGGGCCGGATGGGTAAGAAACAGGAAGCGATGGAAGGGTTCCGGGCGGCTATCCGCCTGCGCCCCGACTTCGTCATGGCCCACTACGCCCTCGGCATGCTGCTGAAGGCGGCGGGCGATCCGTCCGCCGAAGGAGAACTGGCCAGAGCCCGGCTGCTGAATCAATACGTGGCCCAGCCCTTAGGAAGAGGAGCCGTCGGCCTCAGTGAACCACCCTAGCCCCGCCATACACGCATCCCCTGACTCCAGTTGACACGGCAGTCCAGCGCTTGCGAGGCGATTCTACTGCGGGACCTTGAAGGCGTCGTAGAGGGCTTTGTCGCGGACCGTGGGGAGGTTCTTCCTTTCGATATTCAATTGGTCAACAGCCGCCTGTTCCCGCTTGGCGTCCTCCGGGCGCTTGAGCTTCGTATAGACCCGCACGAGTGTAATGTGAGCCTGTGGGAAGTCCGGATTCAACTGGGTGACCTTCTCAAGAATGGCCACTGCAACGCGATAGTCGTTCTTGGCCTGAGCGAGAAGTCCGACTTGATACAGAATCTCGGGGTCGTCCGGGCTTTGGCGGGCCGCCTTGTCCAGAAGCGTGGTTGCCTCATCCAGTCGTCCCCTCTGCCTATAGAGCGAACCCAGCAGTTTGATAGCGTTCCCGTCGTGGGGGTATAGGGCCAATTCTTCCTCGCACATCTTCACGGAAAGGTCCCACTTGAAATCAAAGAAATAGGCATAGGCGAGCTGCGAGTGCGCCTCCGGAAGCTTGGGGTTTTGTTTAACAGCCATCTCCAGCTCCCGGACGGCTCTGTGGTGATCGAACTTCGCGAGATAATAAGAACCCACGATGTAGTGGGCTTCCGCTGAGTCGACTGTTTCCAGTCCAGTGACAATCGGTTCAGCTTTGTCCAATTGGTTGGCCTTGAGGTAGGCGGAGGCCAGGGTGTAACTGACGTCTAAATCTTTGGCGTTCGCTCGGCGCACTCGCTCGAGTTCAGCGGTGCCTTCGGGCAGGCGACCCTGCTTGAGCAGACAGAGCCCGAGCAGGTAATGCGCTCTGAGGTTATTGGGCTGTGCCGCAACCACCTTGGCCAGCTCACGCCGCGCCGGCTCATATTGGTTTGCCTGCATATACGCGATGCCCAAGTTGAAGCGCACCGCATACTGCTTGGGGTCAACCTTAAGGGCCTCCTGGTAGCACTTGATCGCACGCTCCTGCTGCCCCATCTCGGAATACACAAGCCCCAAGTTCGAAAGCACATCCACGCGCTGCGGAGCGATTCCCAGAGCTTCCTCGTAGGCCTGGCGCGCCCCCTCCAAATCACCCTTCTGCTGCAGGGCTACCCCACGCGTGAAGGCCTCCTGGGCCTGGCTGTCAACCGTCTGTGCGGTCAACCGCGGGCCGGCGGCGACCAGCACCGTCACGAGGAGCACGCGAACCGCAACCCGATCCAAGCCACACCTCCGCGTCGAGCGCTAGGATGCTAACCGCGTTTGATCCGCAGTGCGATGTCCACCGAATGCGTGGGGGTGGTGAATATCCGGTTGCCACCCTGGTGCGTGAATGTCTCGCTGCCCAGCACTGCGCCGGAGGCCGGGTCAACCCAATCCGCTTTGTACTTGCCGCCCGGCAGTTCCAGTTCAAGATCCTCCACATAACTGCCGGGATTCGCCTCATACGAGCTCGTATTATCAGACTTGATCTTGCTATGGTGATGATACAGGGCGTATTGTTTCCCGGTTTCACTGATCCCCCGGCAGTAAGTCCCGGCGGGGATTCCCCCGAGCACGAAGGTCGGCGGCGGGCTCATCTTGAGAAAATCGAAACTGTACATGAAGTCGCGCAGATTCTTCAGTGCACCCGCGATTTGGGCTGTGTCGGGCGTCTTGCCAGCGGGGTCCTCCGCCGTATATCGTCCATTCAGGTGATTGAAACTCCCTCCGCCTCCCACAATGAACTCCCACGCTTCCACGCGGGAGTCCGCAATGGCGTCGCCCCTGTACCACAAGGGATACCAATCGGTCTCGTTGAATTCGATGGGTTTGTTGTGGGCATATTCCAGGTCCAGACCCTTCATCCCGCCCATCTGGAATCCCGCTTGCCAGATGTATTGGGTCACAATCACGCCGACCTTCGGATTTCCGGACAGATCCAACGGCCCATTTACTGGTCCCTCCACTTGCGCCGCCACGAGGTGCTTCTTGGGGAGGTCCTTTTCCGCCTCGGTGGTCACATCCACCAGGTGGCTCACCCAGGGGCCCGCGTCCGCCAAAGGTGTGGGAGGGTTGCCGATGTCCGGCGCCTCGTCACACATTTCCAGGATGACGTTGTCATAGGCATTGACTTCTTGCGTGATCTTGCGCACGTAGTCGCTTTCCCGGCGCACGACGTCCGCGTGCTTGAGCGTTTGGACATCCTGGTAAGAGCACTTGCCCTCGCCCTGGATATTGTTTTCGTAATACAGGGGCGATATTGGCCAGGTATCGGAGTACTGCGCGTTGAAGAAACAGATCTCCACCACGACACCGCGCTCGGCGGCCTTGGCGATGAAGTCCTTCAGCCGCGCGAAATAGGCCGGATCCCACTTGTCGAGATCATACTTATTGCCGCCGTATATATAACCAGGCACGTTACTATGTGCCCAAGGGACGACCAGGCTTTGCGGTTTTGGACCCAGCGGGTTGCCGTCAATATACTTCCCGACCGTTTCAAACATCGCCCCGGCATAGAGGCGCGTGTAGTTCAGCCCGTACGCCTTTAGCGCATCAAGATAGGGAACATAATCAAAGTCCTTATTGACCACGGCGCCGTAATGCTCGGCCGAGGTGATCAGGATAGTCGGCTGACCATTGAACAGGTAGTAGTGAGGATTGGCGGGATGCAACTTGATGGGCTCAGCATTGGCATGAGCTACCAAGAGGATCCATACAAAACCCAGACCCGCTGCTTTCTTCAACATGCGACCACCCTCCTCGTTTGAAATCCCCCGCCTTATACGCAGGTGAGAAATCCGGACTAAATCCGCTGGATGCGTAGCGCGATATCCACCGTGTGCCCGGGCGAGGTCAGGGTTCGCTTGCCTCCTGGGTGCTGGAACGTCTCGCTGCGGAGGACTGAACCTGTAGACGGGTCAACCCAATCGGCCTTGTAGGTACCGGCAGGCAAGGTAAGCAGCAGATCCTCCTGGTAGTTCCCGGGTGTCACGGTGTACTGACTTCCACTCCCACCGGTGCTGTGGTGGTGATACAGGGCGTACTGTTTTCCTTCCTCGCTCATGCCCCGACAATAGGTTCCCGGAGGAATTCCGTTGAGGACATAGGATATATCCGGGTGCATCTTTGAGAAGTCGAAGCTGTAGATGAACTCTTTGAGGTATTTCAAGGCGCTCAGAACCTGGGCGTTGTCGGGTGTTTTCCCGGCGGGGTTCTCGACCGTATACAGCGCGTTCAAGTGGTTGAAGCTGGCTCCGCCTCCCACCATGAACTCCCAGGCTTCCACCCGCGAATCACCGACTTTGTCCCCCTTGTACCAGAAGGGATAATAGGCAGTCTCATTAAACTCGATCGGCTTGTTGCGCCCGTACGCATAATCGAGCCCTTTCATTCCACCCCACTGGAATCCTGCCTCCCACACATACTGGGTTACGATGATCGAGACATCCGGGTGCGCCGCGAAATCGAAGGGTCCTCCCGTGGGCCCTTCCATCTGCTGCGCAATCAGATGTTTCTTGGGCAGACTACTTTCGGTACGCTTCGCAACCTCCACCAAGTGGCTAACCCATTGCCCGGCTTCCGCCATCGGCGTGGGGGGATTTCCGATGTCCGGCGCTTCGTCGCAGATTTCGAGAATGACGTTGTCGTAGGCATTGACTTCTTGCGTGATCTTGCGCACGTAATCAGCCTCTCTTTGCACCAATTCCGGATGCCGCAGAGTCTGGGCATCCTGGTAATCGCATTTGCCCACGCCCTGCACATTGTTTTCGTAATACAAAGGCGAGATCGGCCAGGTGTCAGAATACTGGGCGTTGAAAAAACAAATCTCCACTACGACGCCGCGTTCGGCCGCCTTGGCCACGAAGTCCTTTAGCCGATTGAAATACTCCGGGTCCCAGCGGTCGAGATCAAACTTGTTGCCGCACAGGGCATAGCCGGCCACCTGGCTGCGCCCCCACGGCACTACGAGGTTCGCGGGTTTGACCCCCAGATTGTTCCCGGGCCCAAACTTCCCGATGGGCTCGAAAAGGAACCCGGGATAGATGCGGGTATAGTTGAGGCCGTACGCGTGGAGGGCGTCCAAGTAGGCAACGTAGTCGAAGGCCTTGTTGACCACTGCCCCATAATGCTCGGCCGAGGTGATCAGCACGGTGGGTTTGCCCTGGAAGATGTAGTAATGCGGGTTTCGAGGATGTACCGCGATGGGAATCCCCGATTCCTCTGCCGCGGCCGCTGCCCGGGCAGGGTGGGCGCATACCCACATTAGGCACCAGCATGTGCCCAGGAGAAGAAACGCGTTCCACCTACGGCCGCCCCGAACCATGTTCTCGCTTATTTTTGGCATCATCGATTGGTCCTCCCCTGTGACCTATCTCTCAACCTTCTTAAGCAGTAGGGCCCAATCCATCCAGCCGGGAGGCTTGGGAAGGGTCCAGGCCGGCCCTTGGACGGCAGGCAGCGGAACGATCTCCCCCGTGGTGGCGCTGAACCATTTTGCCTCGTAGATGCCTGGCTCAAGCTTGATCGTGACATCGCCGCATTCGTTTTGATACCCGAAGTGCTCCCGGTTCCCGCACAGACGACCAAGGGGGACGTACACCGCGTAGATCTCTCCCGGCTTGGCGAGGCAATAAGCGCCGCTGTTGACCAACTCGTCGTGCGGTTCTGTCTTCCACCACTCGAAGCTGGTAAAGAAATCCACCATATGCCCGTAGCCCTTGAACATCACCTGGGTGTCGTCGCCGCGCCCGTTGATCCAGCCCCCGCCCGCGTCTGGCCAAACGTTCGTGCCGCGGCGGCAACTTTCACCGGCGGTCCCATAAGCGCCGGCCATCGCGATGTCCCACGCCATCTGGCGCAAAGTCTCCGCGGACTCCCCCGGGGGGGCAGCCGCCCAGTGCGGATAGTGGTCCTCGTACCCATACTCTTCGTTCGTCTGCGGGATGATGCGCCCTGTCTTCTTCTGGATCTCGCGTTCCTCCAGCATCAGGGCGTGCTGCTGGTGTGACCAGTTCTGGATGGAAGTGAACCCGAACCATTCGGAGGCGCGGTCCTGGTTCTCGCGATGCACCGGGTGACTACTCGCGAGGTGTTTGTAGGGATCCCAACCTTCGATCAAGGTTCCTGTCGCGTGCGCCCACTTCTCGTCGCGGAAGCTGTCGAGGTCATCTCCCAGGTCGTAGGTAATATTGGAGAACGCACTCAGCCGGGAGACTGCGTATCGGAAGTAGCGCCGTTCGTCCTCACTGCCCGCGGGCGCCTGGGCGTGATGTGTAGAAATGTCCAGGATCACCGAGATGATCACATTACGCTCTCTGGCGAAGCGCAGCATGCGCTCCCATTTTTGCCAGTAGGGAATGTTGAAGCGAGTGAAGTCGATTCCCGGGTTGTCAAGACTCTCGGGCTTCTCCGCCATCCAGGGCCGCAGGAACAATGTGAAATTGTCGCCGGACATCACCGGTTCACCCCAGAGAAGTTCGGCCGCGCCCGCGAGGAGCACCCGGAGCCGGTTGATCTTCAACTGGTGAAGGCGCTCGATGCTGTAATTGATGACCCTATCTTCGCGGAAGCCCATCAGCCAGAACGCCGTGGTGCCGTTGAAGAAGTAGTGTTCCCCGGTACCTTCCCAGATGAAGTGCCAGGGATACGCGGGATCCACACGGATGGGCCCACGCCGGCGCCCGTCGGAAGCCCGGAAGGAGCCCGTGTGTGTCTTCTCGAAACCGCCCTGGCGGTAGGTAACCGAGTAGCTGTAATCGCCCGGCGCCCAAGGCATGAACCGCACGCGGAAGACACCTCCATCGGCAGAATCGCAGAAGCCGTCCACCGCTAGCCGCCGGTTTTCTCCAACTTTGCCAAACTGCCCGGAAACCACGGCTTCCATAAACGGGTTCTTCGCGTCGGGTGACGCGACGTTCAGAGTGACTTCCACGTAATCGTACGCTTCCACGGTTTGGGCGGATTGGGCAACGTTAATCGAAGCCGGAACGCCCATACCGCGGGTTGCCGGACACGCCAACAGTACGAAGCAGACAGACAGGAACCGGCGTAAACTCGATTTTGGAATTTCCCTGATCATGGTTTGACTCCCTCCGTGATGTGTTTGCCGTGCCGGGGCCCACCGGACAATGCCTGGGGTTGGCGAGTTCGCCATGCGGAACTATCCGGGCCGGAGCCGTGCGCGTCGTCAAGGTTAGCACTTTGCCGAAGGCCTTGCGCTCCGCTCCCCAGGTCCACCCGGGAAGTTCCTCGTTCCTCACCCTCGGGACTTGTTGAAGCTGCTCGGGAAATCGCGCGCCTGCCCTAGCCAGGGATTTCGGAGCCGTGCGGGCCTCCCCGCCCACCGGGCGCTGCCGCTTGTGTCGTCAAGGTGATAGTGGTCGAACCTACGGAGAGGCCGGGCAAGCGCTCGGGCATCCGGGCCGTGAGAACACAGCACCCTGACAAGTTCGAACACCACCCCTCCGCCGAGCCTGCCGAGTCAGGACAAAAAAAGCCGGGCCTCTTCCGAGGCCCGGCCAGGTAACCTTCTGCGTCAAACTAGAAGTCAAGTCGCACCGAAAGCTGGATGTTACGTGGAGAGCGCGTGGCCACGACTTGACCGAACGTGCCGTTTACCTGCGGATTCCCTGCTGTCGAAGCGTCGAAAAGTGCAAACGTATCCACAGCCGAATACTGCGTATGGTTGAAGGCGTTGTACATTTCCAGGCGGAATTGCAGGCTGCGGGCTTCACTCTTCAACGGGAACTTCTTCACCAGCGTGAGGTCCCAGTTGTTCTGGCCCGGACCCCGGATGGGATAGAGAGATGCATTTCCGATGTCTCCCGAGGCCGTGGGTAGAGCGAAGGCAGCCGTATTGAACCAGCGGTTGAAGGTTCGTTGGCCGTGCGACAACTGCGGGCGGGCAATGACATTCCCTCGCCACCCGTCGCCACCCCCGGCGATATCCAACCCCTGGACGGTTCCATAGCCCAATTGCTGTGGCAGGCCGCTCGCGAAGGTACTGACGCCTGAAACCTGCCAGTTGTCGAACACGCTCCAGACGAACAGCCTCCCTCCAGCGTTTTGCATATGTTTGCTCGGTTTCGGGAGGTCCCAAAGGTAGTTCACAACGAGCATTTGGGTCTGGTCAAAATTGGCCGGCCCATAGGTCCAGACTCGCCAGGGCCGGTAGAGCGGTATGGGATCCCCTTCACTGTTGCCTGTAGTGAAGGTGTGCGACCAGGTGTAAGAGGCCCCAAACGACACGGTCTTGGAGAAGCGATGATTGAGGGCCGCCTGCAGGGAGTTGTAGCTGGAAACCCCGTCGTTCATATACATGGTGATAGACGAGTACCCCGGGTTCGGACGGTAAAAATCGTCCGGCAAAGCCGTCCCAGTTGCCGGGTCGATATTCTCAGATCGGAAGTGCGCCCCGTAGGGAACAATGTTCTGATCCTGACTCTGGATCAAGTGCCGGGCCACATTGCCCACATAAGATACGTCCACCATCGTATTGTGCCCAACATCCCGCTGCACGCCCAAGCTGTATCGATAGATGCTGGGGACGTGGTCCTTCAGTTCGATGGCACTGGTGCTGCCCGGGAACACCAACCCCGACTTCTGCAGCAGGGTATTCATGTTCCCGTAGAAGATGTGCGGCTGGATCGTCACCGGAGGATTCGTAACCATGCTCCAGGTGTAAGTGTTGTAAGAAGGAGTCGCCTCCTTCTGCATGGCGAAACCGCCGCGGATAGCCGTCTTGCCGTTGCCAAACGGGTCGAAGGAGAAGCCAAAGCGCGGAACCGCCTGGACCCCATGGTGCTCTCTGAACCCCGCCGGATAGCTCTTGTCAGTACTCACCACCATGCCGGAGAAATTGAAGTCGCCGGTGAAAGCACCAATGTACACGGCGGGAGCATATTGGTGGGCAACCGGGTCCCAAGCAACCTCCTGGCCGGGGGGTCCTTCGGGGTCCTGCACCGGCCGATAAAGCGCTGGCACTTGGGTGGGGTCATAGCGGTCCTTTACCCATTCCGCGCCCAGCCCCTTGACATTCGTCCATGGGCTGAATTGCGAGAACCTGACACCGTAGGTGAGGGTCAACTTCCGATTCACCTTCCAGGTGTCCTGGGCAAACCATTCCACCACATGATTCCCCATCAGGTAGACCTTGCGGCTGTCGGACTCCCGGTATTCCCGGAAATTCCCTAACAGCGCGTTCGAATAATCCCAACCTGTGTCGAGCGGATTGTTGATGTCGTGCGAAAAGTCAAAACAACCATCGAAACAGCCCGCGTGCGG
Organism: uncultured Acidobacteriota bacterium; assembly: GCA_963722555.1. GTDB lineage: Bacteria > Acidobacteriota > Terriglobia > UBA7540 > UBA7540 > Bog-366. Next base: position 969,867 of record CAVRNQ010000006.1, on the reverse strand, counting down.
GCCATCTGTCGCCCAACTGCGCTCGAAGTAGGCTCCGAACTTGAAGGTGTGAGCTCCGTGGCTCCAACTGAGGTTGTCAGCCATGTTGAACCTGGGGTAGCCCTGGTTGTCAGGAAGGCGATCCTCGGCATTAAGATACGCCCCGTTCGGGATGAAACCGAAAGACGCCTGGGGGAGGATATCGTTGGGATTGGCTGACGGGTAGAGTTGGCCTAGCGTGAAGCCATTCTTGATACGGTCGATGGGGTCGAAGTAATTCGCCGCGGTACGCCCGAACAAATTCCCCGGCGGGCTCAGTTCTTTCTCGCCCACAAAGCCGATGTTGAACTCATTCACGACCGTCGGGTTGAGGACGTGCGTCCAGGCTAGCATGACGGTGTCGGTGGTCTCTTTGTAGTGGTGCTTGAAAATGGGAAGGTCATCAGCATAACCAAGGACCCGGCAGCCGTAGGCTTGTGTGTTTACCCACCAGCGGCGACCCGATAGCGTGAAGGTGTCCTTGCTCCCCGGGTGATAATCGAGTTTGAGGGCCTGGAGCCGCTTGGGAATGCTGCAATTATCCTGCCACTCATAGTTATAGGGCAAGGCCGGATTAGTCAGGTTCGGCAAAGGCATGAGGTTCAGCAGAAGCTGGCCTTGCGAGTTAATCATCTCGGGGGGGATGGCATTGCCCGCGAACGGCAGATGTGTGGCCGGGTTCACGATCGTGATCGGTTGGGCGGGACTGGAACCGGGGTACACGGTCTCGGAGAAATCGCCATTGCGCTCCGCCGCGGTAGGAACCGTAACACTGTTTCTTCCCCACGGCTGTCTGACATGCCAGTCTTCCTCGGAGTAGAAGAAGAAAAGCTTCTCCTTGTTGGCGTTGAGTTTTCCGGGGATGTAGATCGGTCCCCCCACGGCAAAACCGAAGGTGCCATAGCGGAAGGCCGGCTTCGGCAGGCCATCGCGGTTATTGAAGAAGTCGTTGGCGTTCAGTTTCTCACTTCGCTTGTAGCCATACACGGTGCCATGGAAGTCCTTCGTGCCGGACTTCGACACGATTGCGATGGTTGATCCTGGATTTCGGCCATAGTCCGCCGTGTAGTTGTTGGATACCACCTTCACCTCAGCGACCGCGTCCATGCTCATGGCCGCCATGAAAAGCCCTGGGAAATCCGGGTTCGAGCCCACCTGCCCGTCTACGGTAACAGTATTCCAGAAGAGGCGAGCCCCGCCCACGGCCGGTGTGAAGCTCCCGAACTGTCCGCCGTTCGATCCCGTGGCGGCTGGATCCGTGTCGGAGAGTTCGCCCCAGGGTGCGATGGCCACGGTGGAAACGCCGGGGAGCACACGCAACAGTTGCATGACGTCGCGGCCCTTAATCCCCAAGTCCGCCACTTGAATGCTGGAGAGCAGATTGACCGCATCAGCGCTCTCGGTATTGACCGCCACGCGTTGCGCGGTGACCTCGATGGATTGGGTCACCTGGCCCACGGTGAGCTGGATGACGCCCAAAGCCACCCGCTGATTGGCGGCCAGAACGATCCCCTTCTGTTCGTAGGCCTGAAAGCCTGCCTTCTCCACCTTGAGGTCGTAATTTCCAGGCTGCAACGCGCTGAAGACGAAGTCCCCATTCGCGCTGCTCGAGACCTTTCGCAAGGCGCCGGTTTCCGCGTTGCTTAGAGCGATGCTGACGCCCGGAATCACGGCTCCGGAACTGTCCTGAACCGTACCGCTGATGTCTCCGGTGATCATTTGTGCGGAGGCCGGCCCACACAGCAAGAGGAGCAACAACAGCCCCCAGATAAACCACAGGCCTCGACTTATGGTAGTAGGCATGTCACAGCCCTTTCCGTCCCAGCTCTGTGCTCAGGCCAGGACTGAACCCAAAGACCCCAGCCGCAATCCGCCAACAGTCTAGCCATCCCGAAGGTTTCAGATGGCTTCTGAGGCCCTGTTTAGTGGGAACGGCCAGCCCATTTCTATGAGAATTGCGTCTTTTTTTGTTGTAAAAATATCAGTATGCCCGGCCCCGCTCGGGGCGCTCGGACTCTGTTCCTGTCAGCCCTCCCATAATCTCCTTTAGCTTGACTTGCAGCGCTAGCTCCATTGACACACCCGTGCGTTTCTGCTAGGTTTTCCCATCATCCGAAAGGAAAAGAAATCGGCCCCCCATCGGGTGGATCCCCTATGCCCCCAACGAGAAACATCGACTGGGAAGAGTCGTTTTCCATCATCGATCCCCAGATTCGTGCGGACGGGGTTCACGTCTGGCCTTTTGACCCGTCTTTCCCGATCGCTGTCAACTACCTGATCTTCGCTGACCGCAACCGCTTCCGGATGAACCGGCATGACTATTTCGAGATTGCCTGCGTGCTAAAGGGTGAGCTTAGGTGCCAAGTAGCCGCGCGGAGTTTCATCGCCAAAAGCGGCGAACTGATCGTAATCGGGAGCTGGCCGTACCACAGAATGTTGCGCTACACGCGCTCGCGCCCCAAGATTGCCACTCTGTTCTTCATGCCCGAAATCCTTTGTGAAGCAGGCACCAATGGTGACGGAGCGGAATTTCTCATGCCCTTTTATCTTCAGGACGATTCATTTCCGCATCTCGTCCGGGCCGGGACGGGGATCCCCAGGGAAATTGCTGGACTCATTCAGCGAATCTACTCGGAACTCCCCGCGGTCACCAATCGTGCGCGCCTATCGGTCAGAACGTACCTGCGAATGGTCCTGATTCTTCTGGCGAACCACTACGCAGGGGAGATTGGGAGCCGCCAATTAGACGATCGCAAGCACCAAGCGACGCACCGGATCTCGCCCTTGTTTGAATTCCTGGAGAAACACGACAATCAAGACATCAGCGGTGGGGATGCCGCGAGACTTCTGGGCGTTAGCAAGCCCCATTTCATGCGGTTGTTCAAGCAGGTAACCGGCCAATCGTTCGTTGCTTACCTCAATCATTTTCGAATTGCCAAAGCCCAAGCTATGCTGGGATCAACGGATATGCCTTTGGCCCAAGTCAGCCAGGAGGCAGGCTTCTGTGATCAGAGCTACTTCGGTTCCGTATTCCTTAAGTTTGTGGGTATGACACCACTGACGTACCGGCGGCGTTTCGGAAAGCCCTCAAAGTATCCCCGCGCTCAACAGAAGGATGCGGGTCCCTCCGAAACTCAGCAAGCTTAGAACCCCCTCCTTCACGGGCGAAAGAGCTCGCCACCGCTTTTCCGATTCCGGCGCAACCTCCCGTGACAATTGCAATCTTGTCCTTCAGTCGGAGCATGAATCCTCCTCGCGCCCAAGGACGCTCTCAGGACTCGGGCAACCTGGTTGGGCTGTGACCCCTACCTGGGCGGAATAGGCGTGAGCTGCACGCTCTCTTCCTGGCGGCAAAGGCCCACTTCCAATCCTGCAAATCAGGCTGCTGCCGATCCCGATTCTGGGGGCGAAATCAGCGCCACCGTTTGCCCGGACCGTGCCGACTCATACGCCGCAGAAGTTAGGATCATTGTCTTCAGGTTATCGTCACCGGTCGTCTCCGCCGGCGCCCCACCTTTCAGGGCCTGCAAGAGGTGTCCGATGCATGGAACCATGCTGGCATGGACAACCTGATAGTCCGGGTCGGCCCAACCAAAGCTCGGGGGTGGGCAGCGCCATGATTGCGTGCCGCCCTGGGTGGTCACTCGAACCCAAAAGTCGGGCGCCAACTCTGCGGAGCCCTTGTCCCCTTCCGCAAAGATGGAGGTTTCAGGAAAGCGTTCGCGTTCCAAGTAGTTCTCAGCATAGCCGAGTTCGCATATCACGGTTGTCTTGCCGCCCATATGCATTACGACGGTCGCGACATCTTCGCCTTTGATGTCGCGATGCACCCGGTGGACCTGGCAGTACAAACGGTCAGCTTCTCCAAAAAGGAACCGCGCAACATCGAGAATGTGGGTCCCCATGTCCCACAGGATGAACTCCTCCCAATCCCTTAATGCCGGCTCGTTGATAAAGACCGGGAAACCGGAGACCATGGTCAGTCGAGCTCGAAACGGTGTCCCGATCGATCCCTCATCCAGAACCTTCTTGAAGGCTCGAATGGGATGTTGCCAGCGCCAGTTCTCGTGAACGTAAAAGGGTATGCCCGCCGCGTGACACGTCTGGACCATCTCGCGGGCCACTGCCAGCGAGGGGCCCATCGGCTTTTGGCAGATTACGGGTGTTCCGCGGGCCGCCGCCATCGCCGTGAACCTTTGGTGGGTGACCACGTCGGTGCAGATATCAACAAAATCCGGCTGTTCCTTGGATAGAAGCTCCTCCGCATCTCCGTACACGGCTGGGACTCCGAATTCCCGGGCCAGCCTCTCGGCTTTGTTGATTGTCCGGTTATACAGGGCGACGCACTTGGCGTCTGGAAACTCGTGCCAGGCCGCCAGTTGATAACGCGCCCAGAAATGTGCTCCGAACATTGCGAAACGCAACTCAGCCATGAACAGCCCCCCCCGGCTTTCGTCTCGTCCCCACTTTTCCCCGCCCCCAGCCTTGGCTTGGAGGTCAGGCTCCTTTCACCGCCCGCGGTCGGTCAGTCCGCTTTCGTTCCTTTCGTGGGCCGGATTCCCCATCGCTGCTCGTCCTCGACATTTCGAGTCTTCTACCTCTGTTGAGGACACTGATCTATAAGGAATTCCACATTTCTTGTTGGAAAAATATCATGGCGAGTTAGGGAGTAGAAATTGTTGACGCCACCAAAGCCGTCCCACTATACTCGCGCCCAGTTTTGCAAGAGGAGACATCCTCTGGAAACGAGATGCGATGCGCCCGACGATTAAAGCACATGCTGATTTCATACCTGACCGTTTCCGCGAGCAGGTTGCCCTGGTGGTCGGCGGGGCTCGGGGCATCGGCAAAGCTATTGCGGTCCGGCTTGCCCGCGAAGGAGCACAGGTGGTCATTGCCGACATGGATCGGAAGATGCTCCTCCAGACCGCGCCGGAAATCACGCAGGACAAAGGCGAAGTCCGGACGATAGTCTGCGACGTGCGCAGAGAACCTCAGGTCAACCGGATGGTGTCGAGTGTGATCCGGCGATATGAGCGCATCGACGTGTTGATGCAGATCGCAGGCGTCGCCAAACCTGCTCCTTTCCTGAAAACCTCCACGGAGCACTACGACTGGACCCTGGACACGAATGTCAAAGGTTCCTTCCTGGTGGCGCGGGCCGTTTTGCCGCACATGATCAAACAGCGGCGTGGCAAGATGGTGTTCATGGCATCCACCAACAGTTGGGACGCCGAGGCGGAATTGGCCCCTTACAATATTTCGAAAGCCGGTGTGTTCTTGCTGGCCAAGACCTTGGCGCGGGAGTTCGGCCGCTACGGCATTAACTCCAATGCTCTGGGCCCGGGATTCATCCGCACTCGCCTGTCGGATTGGGTTCTTGACCACCCGGGGTTTGCCGCCAAATACAAGGATCTTATCCCCCTGGGACGAATTGGCGAACCCGAAGACGTTGCCGGACCAGCAACCTTTCTCGCCTCGCGGGATGCGGATTATGTGAATGGCGTTTTGTTGTTTGTGGATGGCGGCCAACTCGCCTGAGGTGGGCGCCGCGCCGCATGCTTTCTGGCCACCCCAAGGGAACCACTGCAGATCCTCTTGTGCTTCCGCGGCTGGCCATCACAACCGTTTCCGGCGCGAGGTGCGCCCGAGCCGCGCCAATCGGCGCCCGAAGGGCCCGTCGATATCAAGCACGACTAAGGATCCATCGTGGCCGCTCCCGACAAGCACTTGCCGCCTGCCTCTCCCGCTGACCTCCCACGCCTCCGCCGCGTGCTGAGCCTTTGGGATTTGATCCTCTATGGAATCGTGGCGGTCACGCCCAGCGCTCCGGTGACGGTCTTCGGGCTGGCGCTGGTGATGTCGAAGGGCCATGCCGTCGATACCATCCTGGTCGCCATGGTGGCCATGGTCCTTACCGGGTTCAGTTACGGCCGGATGGCGGCCCTCTACCCGGCCGCAGGTTCGGCATACACCTACGTGGGGCGCGGGCTCAACCCGCACCTGGGCTTCCTGGCGGGTTGGGCGATGCTGCTGGATTACGTCGTGATTCCCCTATTCTGTGTGATTTACGGCTCCTTGTCGATCCAGCGGCTGTTCCCGCAGGTCCCCTTCGTATTCTGGTCGGCGCTCATTGCGGGCGCCATCACCTATCTGAACCTGCGGGGGATTCGTTCGACGGCACGCGCCAACCAGGTCATGGTCAGTTTCATGTTCCTCGTCCTGATAGCCTTTATCCTTCTTTCCATTCGGTACATTATCGGGCAGCAGGGGTGGGGCGGGTTGTTCACCGTGATGCCGTTCTACAACCCCCAGACGTTCCGCGTCGGCTCGCTGGCCACGGCTACTTCGTTCGCCGCCCTGACGTATCTGGGCTTTGATAGTGTCACGACGCTGGCGGAAGACGTCCACAATCCCCGGCAGAACGTCCTTCGGGCCACGGTTCTGGTCTGCGCCTTTACGGGAGTCTTTGGGGGCTTGCTGGTCTATCTTGCCCAAATCGCCTGGCCGGACTACTCCACCTTTCGCAATATCGAAACCGCATTCATGGATGTGACCCGCCGGGTGGGTGGGGCGGGTCTCTTCCAGGCGATGGCAATTCTACTCGTCATCGCCAACATTGGCGCGGGCCTCACGGGACAGGTGGGCGCCGCGCGGTTGCTATTCGGCATGGGCCGCGATGGGGCGCTGCCGCGCCGAATCTTCTCCTACCTTGATCCCAAGCGGAATACCCCCACGCGGAATATTTGGATCATTGGCGTCTTGGCCTTCGTGGGCGCGCAGTTTATGAGCTACGAACTCACGGCGGAAATCCTGAACTTTGGCGCCTTCCTGGGATTTATCGGTGTGAACGTCGCCACCGTTTGGCAGTTCTACGTAACCGGCCAACCCGGACGAAAGAAGAATTTCCTCACCGATGCCCTGGTGCCGGGGCTGGGCGCGTTGTTTTGCTTGATGATCTGGTTGGGGCTGGCAGCACCAGCCAAAATTGCAGGAGGAATCTGGTTCGCCATCGGCCTGACGCACAGCGCCATCCGCACGCGTGGTTTCCGAAACCGTCCGTCGATGATTGACTTCAGTGAGTCATAGTGGAATGAGTGGGTCGAGAGGGTTCGGGAGCCCTGAGCCGGATTTCTCACCACGGAATTGGAAGGGCGGGGCTTTACAGGCTGCGGAAAAACGCTTCCCCGCTGTCATTCGGAGTCCTTCGCTGTCATTCTGAGCGAAGCGAAGAATCTCGCTCTGCCCGCTCAGGATAAACTGCGCGAGGAATCTCGCTCTGCGTATTTTCATGGCAGTACGAGATTCTTCCTTCGTTTCACTCAGGACCGCCTGCGGCTCCTCAGAATGACAGTCCCGACGGGTTTTTCCGCAGCCTGTAAAGCCCCACCGTTACAAGGTCTTCCTGATTATTCCCGTGCTTCGCGCCCGCGCAGCCATTCCGCCATGGCACGCAGGATGATCGAGAAGGAAACCGCCCCCGGATCCGGATGACCTAGCACTCGATCCCCTAACCGGCTGGCGCGGCCGATTCGAGCCAGCATTTGCGCCGTGCTCTCGGCAGAGCGCTGGGCGGCATCGCCAGCCAGGGTGAGCGTTGCGGAAAGATCCTGTTCAAGGTCCCCCGAGGTAATAAGAGCTTGGTTGGCCCCGTGCACTGCGTCCAGGATGGTCTTGTCACCGGGCTTCGCCTTGCCGGCGCTGGCAAGCGCTGTCTCCATTGAGCCGAGAAGGGTTCGGAAATCCGCCGGGCCGATTTCCTGATTCCCCTTCAAGGCAAGTCCCGCCGCCATGAACATTCTCCCTAACAGGACACCGATGGCGCCACCGGTCGCGCCCATGAAGGCAAGTCCGGCTTCTCTCAGCACGGTGTCAATTCCCACATCGTCGGGGAGACTGCTGACCTTGCAACTCACGGCGTTGAAGCCGACGCGCATGGTGATGCCGTGGTCACCGTCGCCGATCGCAGCGTCCAGGGAGTTGAGGTACGCCTCCTCCCTGCCTATCGTCTCGGCGACGAAGGCCAGCATGTGGCGGAGGTCACGGGCCGTCAGGCTGGTGCGCAACATTCATCCTACCTGAACGAAAGCGGGGGACTCCGCGGGAGCTGCCAGGAGGCGTTTCAGCTCGGAATCCAGTCGCATGATCGTAAACGAACATCCTGCCATTTCGAGAGAACTGGCGAAATTCCCCACGTAGGACCGCCAAATGGTGAGGCCGGCATCCTGGAGGCAGCGGTGGGCAGCGCGAAACATGATGAAGAGCTCCGAAAGTGGTGTTGCGCCCAGCCCGTTTACAAGAACAGCTACTTCGTCTCCCGCTTGGGCCGGCAGGTCGGCCAGGATTCGACCCACCATGTTCTCGGCCAAGAGGTCAGCCGAAATCATCGGGCCCCGCTGAACACCCGGCTCCCCGTGCAGCCCCATGCCAATCTCCATTTCCTGCTCAGAGATGTCAAAGATGGGACGCCCCGAGGCTGGGATGACGCACGAGGTCAACGCCACGCCCATGCTGCGCGCGGCATCATTGGCTTTTTCCGCTGCCGAGGTAACTTGGGCCAGCCCGACGCGTTCTTCCGCCCTCGCCGTGGCCACCTTGATGACGAGGAAGTCGCCGGCGATCCCGCGACGTTCCCCCCGGCTCTCGGGAGGAGCTGAGGCGACATCGTCCGAGATGCGCACCGTTGCGACGTGAATTCCCTCTTGGGCCAGCATTTCCGCCGCGGTGTCAAAATTCAGAACGTCGCCGGAGTAGTTTCCGTACATAAACAACACACCCGCGCCCGCCTGAATGGCCTTAGCTGTTTCATAAATAGGTTGGGGAGGGGGCGAAGTGAAGACGTTTCCCGCCACGCTACCATCCGCCCAGCCGCGTCCGACGAAGCCGGCAAACATGGGCTCGTGGCCACTACCTCCACCGGTCAGGACCGCCACCTTGCCGGCCACAGGAGCATCCCGCCGAACAACCGCCAGGAGGCCATCCAGCTTCCGCAAGTATTGGGGATAGGCGAGAGCCAAGCCTTCGATGGCTTGCGCAGCCACCGCATTGGGATCATTGATGAGCTTCTTCACGGTTGCAGTGCCTCCTCCCATCCCTCATCAGAGCCGCGTGTGCAGAGGCCGAAGGCGGGACGTTGTGGTCCGACGCGGAGTCCGCTCGCGGCAGCACACGCAACCCAAGAAAGGTGCCGCGTCCAGCCCAGCGCTCCCACGCGGAGCGGGTCAGGCACTACCGGCATCCGTATTGGACCTCCCGGTTATGCCGCCGCGTCCCTGGTTATTTTCGGCCTCTTAGCCCCGCCGGCGCCTCACGCATGAGCCGGCTCGCGCACGTACTGTTTCAGGTACTCGTAAGACTCGTCCAGTTCTTCCAACAGTTTGTCTTCCGGAAATTCGAAGGGGTGAATCAGCTCCGGGAAAAGATAGACTTCTTCGGCTCCGGATTCTTCCAGGGCCTTCACGACCTTGTCCATTTGGACGACGCCCTCCGCGTTGTGGGCCTTGGTGAAACTCCAGTGCCTGTCCCATACACCGTCCATTTGCTGGAGATGGAGCAAGGGGGAGATCTTCCCCAGTTCCCTCAGCCAGAGGTAGGTGTCCCGATCCTTTCCGGTCGCTTCGTAGCTGCACTGGTGCCCCACGTCGAGCAGGAAGTGAATGGGGATCGGCACATTCTGGTTCAAGCGCTCGTAGAGATCCTTGGCCTCATCCAAGCGAATCAGCATCTCCCGGCCGATCGGCGCGGGCTCCCAGCAAACGAATTTCAAGCCTTGATCCGCCGCGTAGCGGGCCCAGGCTTGCATTCCCTCCACGAATGCGTCGCGCAGAAATTCCCGTTTACCCGGATCCCGATAGTCCCTCATGCTGGCCGCCGCAATAGGTCCTCCCACACCTTGAGCTCCCAGCTCCGCGGCCGTAATCGCGGCCAGCCGGCACCATTCCAAGGCGTCCTTGCGGAGTTCCGCGAAAGGATGGAGCAGCAGATTGTACGTGTAGGCTGCCGCCCCGATGAAGACGCTATGGATTTCAAAACCGTATTTCGCCGCCGCCTCCCGGACTTTGCCCGCCATGGCTTTTCTGGCTTCCGGCGTGCTCCGTGGATCCAGGAGGTCAAAGCAGAACTGAACATACTTAAGTCCCCAGCGTTGGGTGACCTGCTTACCCCACTCATCGGGTTCAGGCCAGCGCTTAGCCGCATAGATGTTGTTGATTCCAAGATGTAGTTTCATGGACTCTCGCTCCTTTCCTTCTACTCTCCCGCCTCGGGCATCTAACCGTATGTTGAAAAACTCGCTCAGTCTGTCATTCTGAGGAGCCAAAGGCGGTCCTGAGCATAGCGAAGGAAGAATCTCCTAGGTCCTTTCCACAAAAGGAGATTCTTCGCTTCGCTCAGAATGACAACGTCGGAAAGTCTTTCAGAAATCTCCTAAAGAATGGCAATCGGATTGAACAGCGAACCGGTGCCGCGCGGCAGCCGCAACGGCGCGGCCACCACCAGGAATTCCCAACGCTTCTCTTCTTCGCACACTTTCACCAGTTCTTCGAATTGCAGACTGTCCGCGCAGATCATCCCCATGGCAGCGATTTGCAGCGCGTGAATGGGATAAGCGACCCCTTCGACATTACTGGGAACCGTCTCCCCGTCACCGTCCGGCAGAAATGCTGCCACTTTTCGCTCGTGCAGCAGAAGAATGGTGTCAACGTGTAACCCCGCCTTCCCTTCCCCGTCATAACCGTTATTCCAGGGACCCAATTCCAGCCGTCTCCGGTGGTGGCCAGTCCGGAAAACGAAAATGTCTCCTTCACTGAGCCGCACGCCTTGCGCTTTCTCCGCAGCTTCAAGTTCCGCCCGCGTGACCGCTTCCCCAGGTTCCAGCCATTTGACGCCGCGGAGACGGGGAATATCCAACAACACGCCCCGGCCCACGATGCCATGGGCAAAGGCGGTAATGTCCTGGAGGGTTGGTCCGTGCGAGGTTACCGCACTGGCCGGTTTCCCGTTGTAGAGCTTCCCCTGGTAAGCAATATGGCAGAGCGCGTCGATGTGCGTGTGGCAATCACCGTGAAACTCGGTGGCTAGGAAATCGGTACAGAATTGTGGCTCCCCGAGGTCCGAGTGGATGTCATAGTTGTGGACCATGTAGTGAACTGCGGGGCGAGGATTGTCGGGCCCGGCCGTGGTGTTGATAGGAACCGCCATGGAAACGGATCGGCCGGAACGAACCAGGGCGGCCGCCCGCCGGACGTGTTCCGCCGCGACGTAGTTCAGCGTGCCCCTTTCGTCATCGGGTCCCCAACGCCCCCAATTGCAGACCGTCTGGAAGAGTCTATCGAATTCCGCTTTCGATACGGGACGGGGTGTGGTTTTCATCGTCTCGAACCCTTTCACGGTGCGACATCAGTCAGCCAGCATTCCGCCATGGCCAGGGCCACGCGGGATAATTGGCCAAATGTCCACTACCACATCCTTTTCGACGACGTGGTAGGCATCGTAGAGATTTACGGTTGTCGGAGCGTAACCCGGAACCAATTCAACTGTGTCGCCGAGTTTCAGGCCACAACGTTCGTCCACATCAAACAAAGCGTGTTCCTCGGCAAAGTAGCGCGCCTGGTAGAAGGGGTAATCCACCATAGTCGGAAGGACGAAATCAATGCCGATCGATTTGCGCCCGGAATCCAGGACAAGGGTATTCCCATGCTGGATGACGACGGTTCCCAGCACCGTCAGGGCTTTGGAAAACCCCGGCACCAGGCTGCCGTGGAAGTTGTCCATGAAAACGTAGGATCCCGCCTGGATCTCCGTGACCCTTGGATCATTCCCCGTAATGTCGTAGGTGCCCGTTCCTCCAGCCGATACGACCTCGCATTGAAAGCCTGCTGCCGACAGGCTGTCGATGACCATCCCGAGGTAATCCATGGCCGCGGTAGCCTTTTGGATTCTGACGGCCCGATCCGGCTCCAGCATGCAATGTCCTTCATAGCCTTGCACGCCGCGCAGCCTGAGACCCGGCAACCTGGCCAGGTGTTGGGCCAGGGTGACAGCTTCCTCCGCCGAGCGGACTCCGCCCCGGCCTATCCCGACGTCAACCTCGATCAGCACCTCCAACTTGCCCCCTGCACCCTGCACGGCGGCGGAAAGATCTCGAGCGTTCTGCGTGTTGTCAACAGCTACGGTCAGGTAACCGTGCTTCGCCTCCCGCGCCAGCGCGGCGATCTTCTCGCGCCCACCCACTTGATTCGCAATCAAAACGTCTTTAATACCCGCGCGGCCCATCACGATGGCTTCCCACACCGTGGCGGTGCAGACCCCGATGGCTCCTGCGTCGACTTGCAGCTGGGCCAGTTCAGTATTCTTCTGGCACTTCACATGCGGCCGCAGCCTGGCCTTCAGCGTGGAGAGGCGTTCGGTCATAAACTTGATGTTGTGCCGGACCACGTCGAGGTCCATGATCAAGGCCGGCGTGATCAGTTCACGGCGGGACCGGCCGATGGCCGAACGGTATGCTTTCCGTACGTGCTCATACCATTCCGTAGTCATCAGAATCTCTCTCCGGCCAGGTTCGTGCCGCGGGTCCAATTCCTCATGGCGCATCGTGGGCCGTTCCGTACTTGTATAGGAATCGATGCCTTTCTGATTTCACCAAGTCCTCCGGTATCGGAAACACTTTCCCGGCGCCGCCCGCCGCCAGCATCATGAGAGCGGCCTTTTCCAGAATCTGGCTGGCCACCAGAGCCTCTTCCAGATCGCGACCACAACACAACACGCCGTGATTGGCCAAGAGCACGGCATTCTCCTCACCAATCGTGTTGCCCACTTCCGCGGCGATCTCCTTATGCTGGCCGGCGGGGATATAGCGGGTGCAACGGACTTCCCCGCCGATGATTTGAGCCATGTCCTCCACAAAGACAGGAATGCTCTGATGCAGGCAGGAAACGGCGGTCGCATAAGGTGAATGGCTGTGGATGATGGCCCCCACGTTACTCTTCTTGTTGAGCACGGCGCGGTGAATCTCAGTTTCAGAAGAGGGCATACGGTGCCCTGCCAGTCGAGTTCCCTCCAGCGAGACGGCAACAAAATCTCCGGGTTCAATCCCCGCATACTGCACTCGACTGGGAGTGACGAGGAATCCTTCCGGAATCCTGGCGCTGACGTTCCCCCAGGTGCCGATGAAGTACCCGATCTTCTCAAGCAGCCGGCACTTCTCAATCATTTCCCGTTTCAAGGAAATATATGGATCTCGACTCATGTTCAGGACTTCCTAGCGATGATTTCCGCACGCCGATCCCAAAGGTCCATCTGCCTTTCCGCGGTCAATTTGTAAACCTCATAGAGCTGGTGGTAGAGCCGGGTGTTCGAGGAGTCGGGTTCGTAGGTTCGAGCCACGCGGACGGATTCGGCGACGGCCTCCTGCGCATCCCGGTAAAGGCCCACGGCGTTGCCCACATTGAGGGCCGCTCCCTTCGCGCCGAATTGAGATCCTTCCGGCACGCTGACGGATTTGCCCAAACAATCCGCCAAGATTTGGCACCAGACGGCACTGCTGGCTCCTCCACCAGAAAGCAACACGGTCTTGGGGTCGATCGGCATATGACGGTAGCAGTCCAGAGTGGCAAAAGCCACACCCTCATACACGGCTCGCAACAGATGCTGGCGCGTGTGATTCAGATTCAGGCCGGTAAAACTCGCCCGGGCTGTGGGTTTGACGAAGGGGCCCCGTTCGCCGCCCGGGAAGAGGTAAGGGTGGAATATCACCCCCTCGGCTCCTGCCGGAACGGAATCCACCAGTTTCCCCAGATGTTCGTAAATATCCTCCCCGGCCTCGCGCGCCTCCAGGCCATAGCCCGTGCCCAGTTCTTTTAGAAACCAGTCCAGGTTCGGCGTCGCCGTCATGGCCGCCAGCATACGCATCCAGCGGCCCTTGACGCCGTGGCAGAGCGTCATGCCCACCATCCTGGGTTCAAGAATCGGCTTGTCCATGATGACTTCGTGAATCCCCGCGGTGCCCAGGATGGACGACGCCTGGCCGTGTTCAATGGCGCCGGTGCCCAAGGCGCACGCGGCAACGTCCATGGGACCGGATCCCACCGGCAATCCTTTGGACAGGCCCAGGTCCCTGGCCACGTCCGCGAGGAGCGGCCCGACGTTATCCAGCGTGGGTTTCACCGGCGGAAATTTGGGGTAGAGGTCCTCAATGCCGAAAATCTTGAAGAGTTCCGGGTCATACTGGCGGGTTGCCATTCTCAACATGGTCAGCGATTCGTCCGTCTCATCGCTGGTGATGAGCCCGGTCAGCTTGTAGAATAGCCAGTCCTTGGCGTGGAAAATAACGCGCCCCCGCTTCAAACTCTCCGGCTCGTTTTCCCGGAGCCAAATGAGCTGAGCGGCCTGGGAGCCGGTAAAGACCGAGGTTCCGCAGATATCGAAGGCCTGCTCCGCCATCCCCTGCGCATGCAGGCGCTCAACCACTTTTCCGGAGCGTCCGTCGCACCACAGGATCCCGCCTCGCACCGGGTTCCCTTCCGCATCGATGATCCACGTCCCATCTCCGGTTGAGGTGATGCCAAGCCCCTCAGCCTCCCTCCCTGATTCTCTCAATCGGGCAGCTACTTGGCGCAGGCAGAGGGTGACCATCTCCCATAGTTCGGTCATGTCCTGCTCGATCCACAGCGGCTCAGGGCGACGCAGCGGCATGGGCGCTTCATGAACACAGATTTCGTTTCCGCGGCGATCAAAGGCCACGGCTTTCACGACCGAGGTTCCGGCATCCACACCGATCAGGCAATTTCGGTCATTCATAGAACCCGTTCCTCGCTTCTGTCCCGGCGAGCGCTCGTTAAAGCCAGGATTGCCGACCCACTTCAAGGATGTCTGCGCGCCCTAGCGCCCTTCAGCTTTGCGATTATCAAATCGAGAGTCTATAAGATTACGTTCTTTCCTTGTTGAGATTTAGTCATGGTCTGGAGTTAGGGCCCGGCGCGTCTCCAGGTCGCCCCACAGTTTAAGATATGAGAGAGAGAGGTGCGAATGGAGTTATCATGCAATCTTGTTCGCGCCAAGCCGTGAGCGTGAAGCTTGAAATGCTGTCCGTACGCAGAATTGCAGTCGAGGTGACGAAATGAACATTCGAAGGCTCGCAGTGTTGTGGCTGCTGCTTGTGACCGTGAAGGCCGCCGGGGCCCAAGGCACAAACCCACGCTGGAAGAACGGGCCGTCTGCCGACCCGCGCTACTTCCCCATCGCGGTTTGGCTTCAGGACCCTGAGAACGCGGCCAAGTACAAGGCGGCGGGAATCAACCTTTATGTCGGCTTGTGGAAAGGGCCGACGGAACAGCAACTTTCCGAACTCTCGAAAGCGGGTATGCCGGTCATCTGCGACCAAAACGCCGTGGGTCTCGCCCATCGGGATGACCCCATCATCGTCGGGTGGATGCATGGCGATGAGCCGGACAACATGCAGGACATCATTGACCCTAAAACGGGAAAGAGCTCCTATGGACCTCCCGTGCCACCCGCGCTGATTGTGAGCGATTATCAAAAGCTCCGCGCGGCGGATCCCACGCGGCCGGTGATGCTCAACCTCGGCCAGGGAGTGGCCAATGATGAGTGGAAGGGGCGCGGGGCTGACGCAAAACTTTCCGACTATCCGATGTACATCCCGGGCGCAGACATCGTTTCGTTTGACGTCTATCCCGTGACCAACATCAACAAGCCGGACGGGGAGAACTACCTCTGGTATGTGGCCAAGGGCGTGGCTCGACTTGTGAAGTGGAGCAGCGGAGAGAAGATTGTCTGGAATGCGCTCGAGTGCACCCACATCAGCAACCCGAAAGCCAAGGTGACTCCGGCCCAGCTTCGTACCGAGGTGTGGATGTCACTGGTGAATGGGTTGCGCGGCATCGTCTATTTCGTTCACGAATTCAAGCCCAAGTCCGATGAGCACGCTTTGCTGGACGATCCCCCCATGCTGGCGGCGGTGACCGGCATTAACGCCCAAATCCGGCAACTGGCGCCGGTGCTGAATTCCCCCACGGTAATCGGAGCGGTTTCGGTCACGTCATCCTCTGACCAGGTGCCCATCGATGTAATGGTGAAGCGGGCGGGCGATACCTGGTATATCTTTGCGGTGGGAATGCGCAATGCCCCGACCACGGGATCCTTCTCGTTGCCGGTCCTTCCCGCCAAAACCACCGTCCAGGTCCTCGATGAGAACCGCACGCTGGTGGCGAGGGCCGGAAAATTTACGGACACCTTCAAGCCCTACGACGTGCACTTGTATCAAGTCAAGGAATCTTCGCGGTAGCCAGGAGATTCTTGCACTATCTGCGCCAGACAGGGCGGGCGCGGCGGGTCATTGCGGAGGTGCGCGGCTTCGGCTATTCTCGACCTTGTGACCTCAGGGTTCGTCCCGAGCGGGCCGCCAAGCCATACCGCGGGTGACGCTTGAATCACCCATTTCATCAAAAGGAGTTTACAAAACTATGGGGCACACTTCTGATTCCCAATCAACATCACCCATCCAGACCCCAATCGAAGTCAATCTCACTACAGGTGAGCTCTCCGGTGACAGAATAGAAAGTGCCGCCCGCACGATCACGGATCTGAAAGGACTCTTCCGCGATGAGCCAGCCCGTCAGGCCCTTGATCCCAACACACTGGTTTATCGAGTGCAAGCCTTCTCACCCGTCAGGGAAGGAGAAGAGGGAGGTATGTTTTGGGGAACAACCTTCCTCGCCCCCGGCCTGGTCGGCGACGAATACTTCATGACCAAAGGCCATCATCACCTCCAGCAATCCCGAGCTGAATTCTATCTGACCATCACGGGGACCGGCGGCTTGATCCTCCTGGATGAGAAGCGCAGGACCACTTTCGAGCCCATGCGCCCCCATACACTGCATTACATTCCGGGCCACACGGCGCATCGAGTAGCCAACACGGGTGACTCCGTCCTGGCTTTCCTGGCCGCCTGGCCGAGCGACGCTGGACATGACTATGGAACGATTGCCCGCGTGGGCTTCAGCGCGCGTCTGCGGAAGGTGGGAGGCATTCCCACCCTCGTGGAGGAATCGTGAAAGCGCTCGCCATCGACCTGGGGGGAAGCCACGCAACGTGCGCCCTGGTCGAGGACCGAACTATTCTTGCTTCCCGCACCGTGTCCACGGATGGCACGGCCGGTCTCGCACCCGTATTGCCGCTCCTGGCCGAATCCCTGAAAGCGATTCTGGCCGGCGCGCCGGGTTCAAACGCCGCGCCCGCCGGGCTGGCCTTCTGTTTTTGCGGCCTGGTGGATTGCGTCCGCCATCGCATCGCGGGGACCAATGCAAAATATGATGACGGCCCAGGCCTCGATCTGATCGGGTGGTGCCGGGCAACCCTGAACCTTCCGCTGAAGATGGATAACGACGCGCGGATGGCGCTGCTCGGCGAATGGTATGCCGGGGCGGCGCGGGGATACAACGACGTCATCATGATCACCTTGGGCACGGGCATCGGGGGGGCCGCGATGATGCAAGGCCGCGTGCTGCGGGGTAAACACTCGCAAGCCGGGTGCTTGGGCGGCCACATGCCGGTTGACTTCAACGGCCGCACTTGTACCTGCGGAGCCGTGGGTTGTGCGGAAGCCGAAGCCTCCACCGTGGCGTTGCCGGGCGTGTGCCGCAGCCATCCCGGCTTCGCCTCGAGCGCGCTCTCGGCGGAGCCTTCCATCACCTACGAAAGGCTCTTTCATCATGCCGGCCAGGGCGATCAAGTGGCCCGGGAAATCTGCGATCGTTGTCTGCGGGTCTGGGGAACCGCCATCGTTGCCCTCATTCACGCCTATGATCCGGAACTTATCGTCGTGGGGGGAGGCGTCATGAAGAGCGCCGACCGGATTCTTCCCTTCCTGCAATCGTATGTCGACCGCCATGCCTGGACGCCTTGGGGAAAAGTAAAGGTGTGTAACGCCGAACTGGGGAACAACGCTGCGCTCTTGGGAGCGATCCCACTGCTGGAAGGCACAGCCGATTTATGACGCCACCGGGCGCCTACGACAAGTACCCTACGATTCCCATCCACTCCTCTACCGCCGAATGCGCGGTGGGTTGGGAGAGCGTGCTCAAGCGCCTGGGAAGCAACATGCCGCGGGTACTGTGCGTCGAGTGCTATCCGGGTGTGCAGGTTGAAGATGTTGAGCAGGCCATTGTCAACGCGTTCCAACCTTCCCACCTTTTCCGCTCCCGCGCAGCCCTGAAGCCTGCCCCGGAACTGGAGCTTATGCTATCCCCAGTCCTCACTGCTGACCCGGTGTTTGGCCGAATGAATGGGCTTGGGATCGGAAATTTGCGATGTTGACTACCTACAAATGAAGAGGTGCAGCGATGCCCAAGAAGCGAAATGCGACAAAGTACCAGCGCCGGGATTTCCTGAAGCAGGTCGCGGCCACAGGAGCCCTGGCGGCAACTCCCGCGGGCCTTCCGGCCGCAGCGAGAGCGGCCAAGCTGTCAGCAGAGCAGATGGCTGCGGGAGCTCAGGTGGCCGCCCGGCCCTCAGCTTCCCGCATCAATTACCCGCGCGTGTTCACGGGACCCCATCTGAAGATGATTGCCTTCCCGCTGGGCGGCATCGGGACGGGTACGATCGCCCTCGGCGGCCGCGGGCAACTGCGTGACTGGGAGATTTTCAATCGGCCCGATAAGGGAAACTCTCCCGATTACGCCTTTGCTGCCGTTTGGGCACAGGCGGAAGGTAAGAAACCGCTGACTCGCGTTTTGGAAGCGCAGATTGCGCCCCCCAACGAAGGAAGCTCCGGCCTGGGGGCGAACAACGTCCCGGGCCTGCCTCGCCTGGACAGCGCCACGTTCACCGGTGGTTATCCTTTCGCGCGTATAGAATTCCAGGACGCCAAACTCCCTCTGGGCATAAAACTCGAGGCCTTTAACCCTCTGGTTCCCCTGGACATCGAAGCATCGGGCCTGCCCGTCGCCATCCTGCGTTACACCTTCAAGAATTCCCATTCGGTCCCGGTCAAAGTGGGCTTGGCGTTGAGCCTGGAAAATCCCGTGGGCAAAGAAGGGAGACAGGCCGCCTTTCGGCAAGGCGAGGGGGTTGCGGGGCTGTATATGGACAACCCTTTCCTGCCGTCTCAAGATCCGCTCAAGGGGTCGATCGTGCTGGGTGTGCTGGGCGGGGCCGTGGGAAGCATCAGTTACTTGCGAGGATGGAAGGGGGCGAAGTGGTGGGATGGTCCTCTGACCTTCTGGGATGACTTCTCTGCCGATGGTGCTCTGGAGAGCGACTCTCCGGCGCGCAGCCCGGTGGGTTCGATTGCCGCGACGCAATCCATCCCTGCGGGGGGCGAAGCCTCCGTCACTTTCTTCTTAAGCTGGCACTTTCCTAACCGTACACCGGAACGCTGCGGCTGGGAACCGGCGAGCGATGACGACAAGAATGTGGTCGTCGGAAATGCCTATTGCCAGCGCTTCCAGGATGCCTGGGAAGTGGCCCAGTACCTCGCGCGGGAATTACCCGGACTCGAGGCTCGGACGCGCAAGTTTGCAGGTGTGGTGGAGTCTTCCACGCTGCCCCCGGCGGCGTTGGATGCGGCCTTAAGTAATCTTTCCACCTTGCGCACCACCACGGCCTTCCGCACGGCGGACGGTGAGTTCCACGGCTTTGAGGGCTGCGACGATCAGCGGGGGTGTTGCCACGGCACCTGCACCCACGTCTGGAATTACGAGCAGGCGCTGGCCTACGTCTTTCCCTCGCTCGCGCACTCGGTGC
Organism: uncultured Acidobacteriota bacterium; assembly: GCA_963722555.1. GTDB lineage: Bacteria > Acidobacteriota > Terriglobia > UBA7540 > UBA7540 > Bog-366. Next base: position 950,091 of record CAVRNQ010000006.1, on the reverse strand, counting down.
GCGAATCGGAATTCCTGCGCAACACCGCGGAAAACGGGCTCATGGGGTTTCGCTCCTATCTCCCGGATGGCAAGAGGATCTGGCAAGCAGCCGCGGCGGATGGGCAGATGGGTTGCCTGATGAAGCTTTACCGCGACTGGCAACTTTCGGGCGACACGGATTGGTTGCGCCGGCTCTGGCCGGGCGCCAAACGCGCCCTGGAGTTTGCTTGGATCGAAAATGGGTGGGACGGCAACCGCGACGGTGTGATGGAGGGTGTCCAGCACAACACGTACGACGTGGAGTTCTACGGCCCCAACCCCCTCTGTGGCGTGTGGTACCTGGGTGCGTTGCGGGCGGGAGAAGAGATGGCGCGGACCCTGGGGGAGGAAACCTCCGCACGGGAGTACCGGCGCCTGTTCGCGAGCGGCTCAAAGTGGATCGACGCCAACTTGTTTAATGGCCAGTACTATGTGCAGAAGGTCGTGGGAAGACCCGCCGACCAGATTGCCCCGGGACTGCGCGTGGGCATGGGCGGGGCCAACCCGGAGTCGCCCGATTACCAAATGGGCGAGGCCTGCTTGTGCGACCAATTGCTGGGACAGTATATGGCCCACATCGCCGGCCTGGGCTATCTTCTGGATGAAGACCACGTCCGCACGACGCTAATATCTCTATATCGCCATAACTACAAAGCCACTCTGACCGAGCATGACTGCGTGCAACGGACCTATGCGTTAAACGACGACGGCGGCGTCCTGGTCGCCACTTACCCGCTGGGGAAACGGCCCGCGATTCCCTTCCCCTATTTCGCGGAGATCTGGAGCGGCTTGGAATATCAGCTTGCCGCACATATGATTTACGAAGGCATGCTGGCCGAGGGGTTGGCGGTGGTCGAAACGGTCCGGCGGCGTCACGATGGCGAACGCCGTAACCCCTGGAACGAGCCGGAATGCGGCCACCACTATGCCCGCCCCATGGCAAGTTGGGCTTTGATCGTGGCCTTGAGCGGATTCCGTTACTCCGGCGTGGAAGGAAAATTGACCCTGATTCCGGGCGCCGGGGGCTCGCGCTTCCGCTCCTTCTGGACGGCCCCTTCGGGATGGGGAAGCTTTGCGCAGTCGCGTACAACAGCACGCTTTGACACTCAGGTGGCGGCGGAAGAAGGATCGCTGGCCCTGCGCAGCCTGGCACTGAGCGGCAATGGCAAGGGTGCGCTGAAGAAAGTCTCTGCCCGGCTCGGCGCGGAGACGGTCGAGGCGGCGCTCCGCCAGGAAGGCAAGCAGCGGCTCATAACCTTCGCACAGGAACTGCGGGTCGTTCCCAATCACCCGCTCACCGTAGTTCTGGAAACCTGAGCGCGGGGCGCGAGTGCTCGTTTTTCGGGACACTGGCGCCCGTGGCGTAATCGGTCTTCATCTTCCTGGTTTGGTGATTCCGATCCCCAGACCTTTCTGGGAGTATGCTCTATGCGTTCCTGGTTCTTCCTGTTCAGTTGCAATCTGATGTGGGCTCTGCAATTCACCTGCATCAAGTTAGTGCAGAACCAGGCGGGCTCGCTGTTCACGGTGTGGGGTCCTATGACCCTGGCCACACTGATGCTCTACCCCCTGGTCCGGAGTGAACGGCGCAAGGACACGGAGCCGGACCGACGAAAAACGACGGACATTTTCTTCTTCTTCCTGATGGCTGGCCTGGGAGTTTTCCCCGCTCAGGTGTTGACGACCTGGGGCACGCGCATGTCACTGGCCAGCAATGCGGCCCTGATCGCTCTTACGGCGCCCATCTCCATGGCCATCCTTGCCGCGATCATTCTCGGTGAGCGGATGACCTCCACACGCTGGATTAGCTTCGGATTTGCCTTTCTTGGGGTCATTCTCTGCTCTGCCTCCGACTTCCGGCACATGGACTTTGGGAAAGGTTACTGGGCGGGAAACCTGCTGGTGTTCCTGGGTATTACGGGCAGCGGTTTCTACAACACCTATGGCAAGAAGATGATGGAGCGCTACACGCCGATGGAAATGCTCTTCTACACCTATCTCGCGATGTTCTTCATCATGACTCCCCTCGTTCTGATTCAGGAAAGGGATGTCTTCGCGCGTATCCCCCATTATACCTCCCGGACGTGGATCGGAATGCTCCTGCTTATTTTCTTCCACAACTTTCTCTCCATGGTGCTTTGGCTGAAAGCGCTCAAGAAACTGGACGCCATGCAGGCGGCCCTCTCGAATTACCTGATAACGTTCTTTGGAGTGCCCATCGCGGCCCTCTGGCTGGGTGAGCGGCTTACGCTGGCTGCCATCGTGGGGGGAATTCTGGTGTTGGGGAGCACCTTGCTGATTACGCTTTGGGAAAAAAACCAGACCACAGAGCCGGCGCCTCCGTAAGCCGTGCTGAGATTACGCGGCAGCAGGGTAGCGCAGCGCGGCGGAGCCGCAAAAGAAAGTTAAAACGCAAAGCGCAAAGATCAAAGCCAGGTGTGCCGTGCGGGTGGAGCCGCAAGAGAAAACCAAAAGGCAAAGGATAAAGGGTAAAGGGTAAAAGTGAAAAGCCGCCCCTCCAAGGACTCTTTTTAACGCAGCCACCGGGGGTGGCGTTGGTTGGAATTTACATCCCTCGCCCCCTTGGGGGAGAGGGTGGCCCGCCGCCGGCGTTTTCATCAGCCGGGGCGGGACGGGTGAGGGGGTCACCCAGGAACAAACTGACAAGCAGATAGCGCAGCGCGGCCGAGCCGCAAAAGAAAGCCAAAAGGCAAAGGGTAAAAGTGAAAAGTCGTACTTCCAATAATCCTTGCCAAGAAAACAGGAAATTACGGTATTGCAATGCAGAGTTGCTCTTCGACTCTGCGGTTCTAACCCTCAGGGATGGAAAAGCCGCAGACTTACACAGCAAGTCTGCGCTACAAGCTTATCGAAGACCCTGCGGATCGTGGACAAGGTATTTGCCATCATGAAAGGGATGCGCCTATGAAGACCAAGCGAGTCCGTCTCGGAGTCGTCGGCGTTGGCATGTGGGGTCGGATGCACATTCGGGCCTACCTCCAGCATCCTTCCGCGGATCTGGTGGCCATTTGCGATCAGGACGCCCAGCGCGCGGCCTCGACCGCCAAGGAATTCGGCGTGGGCAGGTACTTCACCAGCGTCGACGAAATGCTTGCCGAGGGCCTCGACGGCATCTCGATTGCCACGCCGGACGCCGCGCATGCCGATATCGCCGTCAAGGCTGCATCCCAAGGCGTGCATGTGCTCGTGGAAAAGCCGCTCGCCACAACCGTCCGAGACTGCCGGCGGATGATTGCGGCCGCCCGGGCCAAGGGCGTCCACCTGATGGTGGATTGGCACAATCGCTGGAATCCGGCCTGTTTTTGCGCCTGGCAGGCTATCCGGAACGGTGAGCTGGGCGACATCAGCTATATCTATTACCGCCTCAGCGACACGATTTACGTGCCCACCAAGATGTTGCCGTGGGCCGGAGAATCGTCCGTCATGCTTTTCCTGGGCAGCCACGCCCTGGACACAACCTGCTGGCTCATCGGCGCGAAACCGGAACGCGTCTTCTGCCGGCGCAAGGAAGGCGTCTTGACGGGCCGGGGCATTCCCACGGCGGACATGTATATCACCCTGGTGGACTTCGCGAACGGCGCGACCGCCGTCATCGAGAACAGTTGGGTGCTTCCCCAGTCGTCCCCCAGCTTGATCGACCACAAGTGCGAGATCATCGGCTCCAAGGGAGTCATCTATCTCGACCCGACCCACGATCGCGCCATTGCGAAGTACACCGCGAAGACTCCCGCGGGCTTCCCCCACGCTTCCTTCCCCGACGTCTTCGTCACTCCTGAAATCCACGGCAGGCAGATGGGCTTCAGTGTCGAGAGTATGTATCATTTCATCGAATGCCTGCGGGATGGAAAGCGGCCCTTGACCAGCGGGGAAGACGGCCTGCTCAACACGCGGCTGATCATTGCGGCGGAAGAATCGGCCCGCAAAGGCGTTCCCGTAAAGCTGCGGAATGTCGAGAGGTGATCGGAACCTGGTAACGCAAACTTGGTGCGTAAGTCTGCGGCTTTCCGTTCCCCAAGAGTTGGAGCCGCAGAGTTGAAGCCCAACTCTGCATTGCCACACCGCAATTTCTTGTTTTTTCAGCAAGCTTTTTTTGGCCCATTTCTCTGCAGCCGCATAAACAGAGGGTTTCTACGCATAGATTATCTACCGGAGCCGATTGGTCGCCTTCGTTGTTTGGTTCCCGCCGCCAGGCCGCGTTGCGCTACCTGCTCCACAATTTGTTCCTGAGTGACCCCCTCACCCGTCCCGCCCCGGCTGATGAAAACGCCGGCTGCGGGCCACCCTCTCCCCCAAGGGGGCGAGGGTTATAAGTTCAAATTACTCCCCCCTCGCCCCCTTGGGGGAGAGGGGCCGGGGGTGAGGGGGTTCTAGGGTGCGTCGAGTAGCCAACGCCACCAAAGGCTTCGCACTTTTGCCCTTTGCCTTTTGATTTTCTTTTGCGGCTCGGCCGCGCTGCGCTACCTTGCTTCAGGAAAACCGGGTATGTTTCCACAGGAGCCAGCCGCATCCGACTAGAGAAGCCAGCATCGCGAGCCCGAGCGCCCCAATCCAGGTTGCGGCCATGGCGAGGGGCGGGTGGGTGGCGTAACGGGCCAGCCAAACGAAAACACCAGTCGCCAGAGCAACGATCAAGTAGTCCCACCAGCGGCGACCGTGCGCGGCGGCTCCCAGCGGGTCCTTCCCCAACTGGGCTGAGGCCGTCACTTCCAGATCCAGTCCGTAGCGGTCGCACTCGCGGGCCATCACTTCACGAACCGCCGCCTGCTCGCTTTCCGGCGCCACGGCGCTGCTGATGGAGACAGCTCCCGCGACCATAATCAGGGAGCCCGCGATGATCTGGACCTGAGCGGGCCTTCCGAAGCTGGAAAGTTCACCAAACACCAGTGCGGCCCACGCCAGGCCCCAGAGCTGGTTGGTGTTGGAAAGTGGGATCCCGCGGCCAATGCCAATATACTTGGCGGCGTATTGTTGAAACAGGTCGCCCAGGACCCAGCAGAACCCGCCGAGAAACAGCCAGAAGAGCACGGGACGTGCTGCCGCAACCGACCCCAGGACCGGCCTGATGCCGCCCAGAAACATCACAGCGAGAGCGCTCGTGGTTGCGAGTTCGCCCACCGTAAACACGGTGACAAAGGAGAGGGGATTCATCCCGCTTAGATAGGCCTTGCGGTAGGGAATGTACATCGTTCCCCACAGCAGACCCGCACCGAGCGCGGCCAGGATGCCTGGGACCAACCGGTGCGGTGCCCCGCCGGCTCGGTGCACGGAAGCCAATCCCAGCAGGGTTGCGCCGAAAACCACGGCCCCGGCCCCGCCCAGCACTTTGGCTGTGGTTTTCCAGGCGCGCCCGCGCAGTTCCCGGAACAGGAACCAGCCCCAGAAAATGCCGACCAACGAATTGGTGTTCCAAAGTGGAAAGGCGATGGACAAACCCACGTCGCGAATCGCAAAAACCGTCAGGGTATTGGCTACGCCCCACAAGGCGCCGGCGAGGATGGCCCAAACCATCAGGTGCGCTCTCTCCCGCAGGTCGAGGAAGACGTAACTGGTGCCTTTCAAGACTACCGGAAGGGTCCAGCGGGCCACAAACACGCCGCTCACCATACAAAGCGATATCAGAAACGGCGAGAGCCCCAAGGTCACCAGCTTGGTGGGCGCTTCCGCCCCGCCCAGCCACGCGCCCGCCGCCAGGCCGCAGGCCACCCCCAGAACGTGCAGAGAACGTGCTGTGGGCGTCGAAGGTATTCGTGTTTCCAAAGAAGTTACCTCGTCAGTGGACGTAGACCAGCAACAACACTCCGAGCACGAGCACCGATAGAGGGATCCAGAAGTGGCCGTCGGTCAATATCGCCTTAGCGGTCGATCGCTTCACAGGGAACCTCCAAAATCTGGCCGGAATACTCCCGAGCGGCAGGTCTCGCCGATTCCACTCGCCGGCAAGATACCGACACCATGCCGAGCTTCCATCCGGCGTCTAGTACTTGGTGACTTAAATCCGCGTAGCTTCCTGGGAACGCAAGTGTCTAATTTTCATTAACTTCGATTTGACGCGAAACCATGTCACTAAGTACTAGTGTCAAGTTGCAGAAATTCGTGACACATTCGAAACCACCGATGTCATGCTGAGCGTAGCGAAGCATCTGCAGTTGTTTCAAAGGATGGGAAATGCAGATTCTTCGCTGCGCTCAGAATGACACGCCATCGGATCTATCGCTTATTTCTGCAACTCGGCGCCTAAAACTTTCGGCTCCACTGCTGGGGCCAGCGCTCGACCACCACCTTGGTCTGCGTGTAGAACTCCACGCCGTGGCGCGCCTGGGCGTGCAGGTCACCAAAGAAACTGTCGCCCCAGCCGCTGAAGGGGAAGAACGCTATGGGCGCCGCCACGCCCACGTTGATGCCCACGTTTCCCGCGTTGACCTCGTAACGGAAATGCCGGGCGCTCGAGCCGTCGCTCGTGAAGATGCAAGCCATATTGCCGTAGCTGCGGGCATTCACCATCTCGACCGCTTCCTCGATCGAAGCGGCATGCATCAGGCTCAGTACCGGACCGAAGATCTCCGTGCGGGCGATCTCGCCCTGCGGCGGAACGCCCTCCAAGATGGTTGGGAAGACGAAGAAGCCGTCTTCGTAATTCTTCACCTTCTTGCCCCGCCCATCCACGAGCAAGCGCCCCCCTTCGCGCTCGCCTTGCGCAATCAACGCTTCGATCCGTGCCTGGCTCTCGGCCGAGATGACCGGCCCCATCTCCACACCCTCATCCAGGCCGTAACCCACCTTGCGATTGCGGGCGGCGTGGGCTATTTGCTCCGCCAGCACTTTCTCGGCGCCGCCTACGGTGATGGCTACCGAGGCCGCCAGGCAGCGCTGGCCGGCGCAACCAAAGGCCGAGTCCGCCAGAATCCGCGTGGTCATTTCCATATCGGCATCCGGCATGACCACGACCGGGTTCTTGGCTCCTCCCTGGCACTGGGCGCGCTTGCCGTTGGCCGCGGCGCGGCTGTAAATGTAACGGGCGGTTGCGGTGGAACCCACAAAGCTGATCGCCCGAATCGCGGGATGGTCAAGCAGGGCGTTGACCGTCTCCTTGCCGCCGTTTACCAGTTGCACCACGCCCGGCGGGAACCCGGCGATTTCGAGCAGATGGAAAAGCTGGTCGGAACTCAACGGCACCCGCTCGGAAGGTTTCAGAATAAAGCAGTTCCCGGTTGCCAGGGCATACGGCATGAACCAAAAGGGGATCATGGCCGGAAAGTTGAAAGGGGTGATGGCGGCAACCACGCCCAGCGGCTGCCGGATCATGTGCTCGTCGATCCCTGCCGCGATATCCTCGCTATTTGATCCTTGCATCAGCGAAGGGATGCCGCAGGCCACTTCCACGTTCTCGATGGCACGCCGCAATTCGCCGACGCTTTCGGCAAACGTCTTCCCACACTCGTCGGTAACGGTGCGCGCCAAGTCGTTCAGGTTTTCCTCAAGTAGAGTCTTGAGCCGAAACAAGGGCTGGATACGCTCGCCGGCCGGTGTGCGCCTCCAACCCTCAAACGCCTTCTGCGCCGCCGCGGCCGCCGCACCCACTTCCTCTGCCGGCGAGAGGGGAACTTCCGCCAGAACCACCCCGGAAGCAGGGTTGAGCACTTTCAGAGCTTCCACAGCACGCGAGGCGCGCCAAGTTCCATCTACGAAGTTTCCCAAACGTTTGAGCATCCTCAGATTCTCCTCCTCCGGCCGCGGTCAGGAACGCATGTGTCGCCCCGCCGACCTCTTCCTAGGCACCGCAACAGGTTGCGGAAAGATGCTTCACTGCTGTTATCCTGAGCCCTTCGCTGTCATCCTGAGTCCTCCGCTGTCATTCTGAGCGAAGCGAAGAATCTCGCCCTGCCCGCGGCGCTGTCATCCTGAGCGTAGCGAAGGATCTCGCTGTGCATTGCAGTAAAGCAATTCCTTGTCTCCTTGGAAACCATTTTTCGTCGTGTGGGTAGAGCCACCCCTTGGGGCACCCTCAGCCGGGGCCCCCCGCTCGGAGCGGCCGGCCCCACAAGACCCCGCGTCAGGTTTGGTTGCGGCTCCGCCGCGCTGCGCCACCGTCAACCTTTCTTGACCTCCCGTCAAACGACTTTCGCCTTTCCTTTCAATAACATCCTGGCTTCGTCCCGATTATCGCGTAACCCGTTCATTTTCAAGCACTCATCCGGATCGACCGCATTCCATTTCGTCCACCCCTTTGTTTTCAACAACTCATCCGGATCGACCTTCATTTTTAACATCTTTATGGGTCAGCGCCTCGTTCCTGGCCTTGATCAGCGTGTTGGTGAGCCGCCACAATTGGCGCAGGCTGGAATCTTCGATTATTTGCATGAACATAGCGTTTTCGCCATTCGAAGCCATCAGGATGGTGTGATTCTCGGGTGATCCATGACCGGCACGCGCCTCAGGCCGAGCCCCGATAACGCGTTCTTTCCAAATTGACCATCCGGCCCAGCCCCGTTCGGCCCCAGTGCTCACCCTTGTAGACTACCGCCACGCACCGGGGAGTTGTCAATGCAATTATTATGCGTGTGCCTACGGGTAGGCAGAATCTTTCAGGAAGATGCCTAATTGTCCGACATTGTTCCTGGGCGCGAGGTTGAAGGGGGTAGCGCGGCCCCCCGCGCTTGGGGTCCGCGGTTCTTCCGTAGAAAAACCCAAAATCTCAAAAACGGGGGGCTGCCCTCGGATTCGGAAACGTGTATCTAAGGAAGAACCTATCCGCGCCAGCCTGCGTCTCTGGCTTGCGTGACAGGTTTTCCCTGTTTTAGGAGCAGTACTCGCCCTGTCTCACGAAGATGATTGCTGAATTAGATCCTGCCTCAGACTCTCCAATCTTTCTTGCCCACCATCTCTGGCCAAGAACCTGGGTCACTTCAAAGAACGTAACTTCTCCCGAATCACGATTTACAACCATGAGTCTTGCACCTTTCTCTATTGTGCTCATACCATCCTTTCTTCTGTTCCCGCCATGCGCGAGAACTTCTTCCTATGCCGCAGCCACAAAAGGCTATTATAGCAGTGGAGATTTCCGATGAAAACCACAGGTAAGGTAAGAGATTTCAAGAAGGCCCTTCAAACCCGTTGCAGCCTGCATGGAATCTTCGTTATGAAGCATTGGGGTAACAGAATGAGTCAGAATATAATGAGATTGGTCAGCAAGAGCGCCGGGCAGAAGACCATCCGCTCCTTGTACGTTAAGGATAGAAGCTCCGATGAATCTGGCCAGGTTTTCTGGGGGCTGACCGAAAATCAGATGGATGGGTTGCAAGGTCAAGGTCACAAATGGGATGTGGTGCTTCTAATGGGTTCTGGCGAACGCGGCTACCTTGGGACATCACAGCAGGTGGCAGAAGGCCGCCAAGGCCCTCGTAAATGGTCCCTTTCTGAAGCAGGAGACTACAAGGTGCACGAAAGGGAGATTGATGGCTGGTTTACTCGTTTCGAATCCTACGATGCGCTCTTCTCCATGCTGCTACTGCCAGAAACACAGAGTTAGAGCACTACCCGCTTAGATGAACGATCCCCGCGGGCTGGCGCAGACGGTTGCTTTTTACTGTCTGCGATCTCCCGAAACCACGCCTAACTCTGCGCTCGTTCATCAATCGGCTGAATGCCGCGTCGGTCAGGGAATCCAGCAGCCTTGAACAACCGTTCAAAGAACCCTTCGACCTCCTGAGCAAACATCCGGCAGAGGGACATCGATACCCAGATTTCACCAAAATCGTACCGCTTGCCCGCCTCAGGGAATGCCAGTTCCCCCTCGTATGACCGGAGCAGCCGGCCCACCGTTTGCTGCTGTTCCTTAGATTCGCCCCGCTTTCCGCCTCGGTGGACAATAATGTTCCTAAGTTCGCGTAAATCCTCAAACCGTTTCCATGATGGGTCCGACCCAATGTCAATCGTTGACACCTTCTTCAAGAACCGCCTTGCCTGTTCGATGCCTTTCCCTTTGGTATCCTTCAGCCGGCTGGCTGCCTTCTTCGTGCGGCCCACTCTCTCAGCGTAAGCCGCGAGTTGCGTCTCCAGAATTGAATGGAGGAGTATGATTATGGAATAAGCTGAGAATCTCGGAAGCCAGTGTCGAAACTTTGCCTCAATGCCCTGGACTTCTGCTTGGTATTCGCCATAGTCCCAGCCTTCCCCCTCAGCGATTTCACGTAGCGACGCCGTCTCCTCCAACTCCGCTTCGGGGATGGTCTTATCAAGCAGATTGCATAATGACAAAACTCCGAAAAGACGCTGAAACGTCTCCATTACCAAGAAATCAATCGTCACCCGAAACTTGGCCATAGGGTTGGCCTCCATGAACCCAGAAACCGGGCTCCCGATTTCGTTTCCCGGATGACCGGGAACATACACCTGACCGTTTACGCAGGCAATGCTCTAGCCCTGTCATTGGTGCAAATCATCGCCTTCAGTCACCGCCGTTAGGCTTGCCCGGCATCATAACTCCAAAAATACTTTTGACTGGGGCCTAGCGCCCAAGGAATCCCTTACAGGCCGAGGAAAAAGGGGAAAGAGTCAAGGAATATCAACTTCTCGCGCACAACGAACGCCAACGCTGCCGTACCCGATGGCCGGATAGAAGCAGGAGCGGGACGATACGCGGACGTACCTGGGAGTATAGAGCCAGGACCCGCCACGAACAACGCGCTCCTGACCGCTCGTCGGCCCTGTGGGGTCTTGAGACGGGCTGTTCTGGTAATAGTTCTGGTCGTACCAGTCATTCACCCACTCCCACACGTTCCCCAATATGTCGAACAGCCCGAATCCATTGGCACGCTTCTGGCCGACATCGTGCATGCCGTTGCCGTTTTCGTTCAAGCGCGTCAAGTAATTAGCTTGGTCTTCCTTCCAAATCCTATCGGCGTCCAAGCGTTGCCGCCCACTGTTGTCCACGTACCAGGCAATTTCATCCAGAGAGCCATAACGCGCTGCGGTGCTCCCCGCTCGCGCCGCGTACTCCCACTCGGCCTCCGTCGGCAGCCGCCCACCCGCCCAACGGCAATACGCTTGGGCATCATCCCATGTAACTTCGACAATCGGCATGGCCTCGTCACCCCACCTAGGGTTGAGCGGCCTCCCGCTAAGATTCGGCTCGTCGGGTGGCATTTGCCTTCCTGTCGCTGCCGCGAAGCGTTTGTAGGCGCCCACGGTAACTTCAGTTTGCCCCATCCAGAAACCCTTCGTGATCGTGACTTGATGAGGAGGCTTCTCCTCATCGAAACACTCGTTGTCTCCCGTCGAGCAGCCCATCATGAAGGTCCCCGGCGGAATCCACACGTACTTTAGCCCGTCCTTGGGATTGACCTTTGTCGCACCCTTGCTATCAGGTGGTGGCTGCTCTAACGACCAGACGACCCTCGTTGACGGAAGCGGCTGACTGACCTCTGCCGCCGACGCTGGTAGGGCGGCTGCCATGAAGGCGCGCGCGAAGTCGAGCACGGAGGCATAGCGCTGATTGCGGTCTTTCACGAGCGCCTTCATGATGGCGCTCTCAATCGCGGGAGGCGTCGCTAAGCCTGGAGCGACGGCGCGAAATGGCGGTGGGTCATCCTGCATGTGCATGCGCAGGTATCCGACCGGCGTGTCGGAATGGAACGGCGTGCGGCCGGTGAGCATCTCGTAGACCACCACGCCCAGCGAATAGACATCGGAGCGCGCGTCGAGTTCATCGCTCCTCATGCCGGATGCCTGCTCGAATGACATATACGCGGGCGTGCCGAGCACCATGCCCGTCTGCGTGTGCGTGGCGGAGGCGGACTCTCGCAGCTTGGCGATGCCGAAATCGACGATTTTCACCTGAATGTTCGCCGGTGCGGACACGCTCGCCGCCGGTGGGGACGCCGGCGCTACAGAATCGTCGTCGGGATACGTCAGGAAGATGTTGTCGGGTTTGAGGTCGCGGTGAATGATGCCCAGCTTGTGCGCGGCGTTCAGCCCCCGCGCCGCTTGCTGGAGAATTTCCGTAACCTCCGGCACGGGAAGTTGCCCCCGCCGCGAGAGGGCTTGGCGGAGGGATTCGCCTTCCAGAAATTCCATGGCGATGTAGGGCGTGCCGTCATCGGCTTGGCCGGATTCGTAAATGGTGACGACGTTGGGATGGTGGATGCGCCCCGTGGAAGCGGCTTCATTCTGAAAGCGCAGCAGGAACTCGGGGTCATCCAGCAGCTTGCGGCTCAGGACTTTGAGCGCCACCGGACGGTTGCCCACCGCGATCTGCTCGGCAAGGAAGACCGCACCCATGCCGCCTTGACCCAGGCGGCGGACAATGCGAAATCGGCGGGACAGTTGACCGGCAAGCTGCGCTTCGGTTTCCGGGGCTTGGGCGGTGAGCGGAGCGCCGTCGCGCGGACAGAACTCAACATCATCGGAGTAGGTCTGCTGGCAAGTGTGGCAGATCTTCATGAGCGCCAGTGAAACTCTCCCGTGGCGCGGATTCTAACAGAAGTATTGCCCGGCAGGGAGCCCGCTAGTCCGAATTTCTCACCACGCTGGGACACCTTTGGGGGGCTGCCGGAAGGGCGGGTATCAAATCACCCAACCGCTCGAGCGCCCAATCGCTCCATCAAACGATCGCTTCATAGGCCAGTCACACGATCTCCCGATTCCACCTGCGTATGTGACACACTTCCCCGTATCGGATATCGGCAGAGTAAGGTGGGAGGATGAGCCGGTTTGCTGAGTCCGAAGGTCGTCAATCTCCCGATCCTTAGAACGGATCCCTCATGGTAAGGAGGCAGGCTGGGCTGTCTCGCGAAAACCGGTGTTCAATTCAGGAGGATTTTGAACACGCAGGCGAAGTCTCCAGGTTTCTCGGGTGGCAAGGTTATCTTGAGTCCCTCCGCATTGTGCTGCCAGGAAAGCTTGGCGTCGCTGCCCAGCAGAAAGACACTGGCGATTTGACCCTGGGCGAGACGCGCCTCGTTCGTGTTGAGGGATTTGATGACCAGTTCGGGCGAGTTCTCGGGCCAGTCGAGGGCGATGGCGTAAAGGGTCTTCCAGCGGCTGGTGAAGCGGATATCGCGCGCGGTGAAGTCCGGACTCTTCTCCTCGCCGAAAGCTCCCCCCTGGATTCGTGTCGGTCCCTCTCCGAAAACCTTCCACGGGCGCGTGCCGTGAATCGCTTCGCCATTCACCGCCAGCCATGCGCCGACGGCGAGCAGGCGCTCCCGGACCGCCTGGGGGATCACTCCCTCCGCGGTGGGCGTGATGTCGAGCAACAGGCTGCCATTCTTGCTCGCGGTGTCCACCAACTGGCTCACGATCCGGCGGGCGGATTTGTAGTTCGGATTCTGGACGTGACACCAGGAATTCCAATCGATGGCGTCGTCGGTGAGCCACTTGAAGGGCGCGAGGTCCGCCAACCGGCCGCGCTCGAAATCGGGGATGGCCACTCCGGTGGGGAGGTCATGGTCCTTGTACGTCAGCCCGACTTCCCTGCCCCACTGCTCGGCGCGGTTGTAGTAATAGGCCAGCAAGCCCGCGCGACGGCGCTCATCGATGATGTTCAGGCGCGAGTCGAAATAGATGAAGTCAGGTTGGTATTTGTCAATCAGCTCTTTCGCCTTGGCTTCCCACTGGTCCTGGAATGGTGGCGGAGGGGGAGGCGTCTGCGGCATCCCCTGATCATAATTGAAGGGACTGCCCGTCGCGGGCGGGCCGTACAGGCCCGCGTATTGGGGATTCCCAGCGTCGAGCGTCGTGTCCTGGGTCGGATACCACCCCCACAGCCACTGGTGATGGAGCGTGCCCAGGAATTTCAAGCCTTCGTTGCGCAGGGCCCGCGCCATCTCGCCCACCACATCGCGACGCGGGCCCAGGCGCGCGGCGTTCCATTCGTTCACGCGCGAGTCCCACATGGAGAACCCGTCCGCGTGCTCGCTGACGGGGCCGGCGAACTTCGCGCCCACCTTGCGAAACAACTCCGCCCACTCCTCCGGGTTGAATTTCTCGGCGCGAAACAAGGGGAGGAAGTCCTTGTAGCCGAACTTGGCCGGCGGCCCGTAAACCAGTTGGTGATAGGTGTGGGCGCGCTGGCCGGGAATGTAAAGGTTGCGTGAATACCACTCGTTGTCGAAGGCCGGAACGGAATAGATTCCCCAGTGGAAGTAGATCCCAAACTTGGCATCGTTGAACCACGCCGGGTCAGGATGCTTGGCCAGGGAATCCCAGGTGGGCGCATAAGCCGGCTGGGCGCGCAGGAATTGGGCGGTGCTGAGCGCTGCGGCTGTGGCTCCAGCGGTTTTCAGGAAGGTGCGACGAGTGAAGGGTTGGGTCATGGCGCGTAACCGTTTCGACGATTAATCCAGAGGATTGGGAAGCCTACGATACGCACTTCTTCTATTACAAACGCACTCTCAGGTCAAGCGCCTCGGGTAGTGGGTCAGTTTGCTGTAGCGGCGCTCTATGAGCGCCGGAATCTATTGAATCAAAACCCGGCGGTCACAGACCGCCGCTACAAAAAAACAAAGTGACCCACTACCGCGCCTCGGGCAACAAAGCATCGACGGAAAGATTCCCGATCCGCTGCCCGACGCGCGACGCTGCCCTTTCGGTGTTATGATCAGGCCTTGCTCGCCCAGCCTCATGCCAGTCCAACCTGACGTGACTTAGGGCGGGCGCTGGTAGCATCTTCGCGAAACCTCAAGGAGGCATTCATGGGAGAGGAAACACGCAGGTCGTTTGTGAAAAGGATCGGGGCAGCATCGGCGCTGGCTGCCGGCGGATTTTTGAATTGGAACCCGCGCGCCCTGGGAGCCAACGAGAAAGTGGTGCTCGGCCTCATCGGCGGGCGCAATCAGGGCCGTGGCGACGCCCTGCGGGCCATCAAAGTGGGGGCGGAGATCAAGACCTTTTGTGATCTTGACCAGGCGATTCTGGACAAGGTCAATCCCGATCTCGAGAAAGCCCAGGGCAAGGCGCCCGGAACCACCAAGGAGTTCCGGCGGTTGTTGGATGACAAGGACATCGACGGCGTCATCATCGCCACGCCGGACCACTGGCACACCGCCATCGCGCTGCTGGCCTGCCAGGCGGGGAAGGATGTTTATATCGAAAAGCCGCTGTCACAGACCATCCACGAGGGCCACCTGATTCGCGACGCGGCACGCAAATACAAACGCGTGGCCCAGGTGGGGGTGCAGAATCGGAGCGCCGAGCACTATCAGACGGCGATCGACTACGTAAAGTCCGGGAAGCTGGGGAAAATCTGTGAGATCAATACCTGGGAGTGCCAGGTGCGCGACAGCATCGGCACCCCGCCGGACAGCGACCCGCCGGCGACGGTGGACTACGACGTTTGGCTGGGGTCGGCGCCCAAGCGCCCCTTCAACAGCAACCGCTTCCATTACACTTGGCGATTCTTCTGGGACTACGGAAACAGCGAACTGGGCAATCAGGGAGTTCACATGCTCGATGTGGCTATGTGGGGCATCCAGGCGCTGCGCGGCGTGGACAACTGCCTGCCCAAGCGCGTCTCCGGCACTTCCGGGATTTACTGGCTCAACGACGCGAAAGAGGTCCCCGACACCCAAGTCCTCACCTACGATTACGGCGACTTCCTGCTGACCTGGGAGTTACGCAGCTTTGCCAAGCACCATCCCATCGATGGCAGGACGGAAGGTATCGCCTTCAACGGCGCCGACGCGACGCTGGTGGTGGGCCACGAAGGATGGAAGGTCTACGACAAGGACGGGAATACGGGACCCGTTTTTGAGGGCAAGGACGCGTACACCCAGAGTGGCGCCCACGAGGGGAACTTCCTGGAGTGCATCAAGAGCCGCAATACGCCCCATGCGGATGTGGAGCTCGGCCGCCTCTCGACCACGATCTGCCACCTGGGAAACATCTGCACGCACCTGCATCGGGATATCGTCTTCGATCCCAAGACGGAAACCTTTGGTAATGACAAGGCAGCAAATGCCTATCTCACCAAGGAGTACCGCAAGCCTTATACGCTGCCGAAGGTCTGAAGCAGTCCCGCCGGGGAGAGGCAGGGGGCGGGTTGGGCAGAAAGCCTCTGAAGCTGTGAAGGAATGACTGCCTTCGCCGCAGAGGCGCCGAGACGCAACCAACCCGCCCGCCTTCTGATGACAGCGGACGGGCCGAGCCGCGTGGAAGGCTGGAGCCTTTCACTAGTTTGGGCCACTCTGGGTTTAGCCGTGCCATTTCCTCGCGGAGCGTCACTCTCATTGCAGCGCCCGGTAGGGCAGTCAAAAACCAGTGAGGAGCCCACATGAGAAGAATCAAGCGGCGCACGTTCCTCAAGACCGCGGCGGCAGGCTTGGTGGCTAGCCCCGGGATCCTGCGGGCCAGCCAGCCCAGGAGAACCGATATCCGCATCGAGGACATGGGCTTTGCCTACGAGGACTACACCTACCGTGTGCCCATCAAATTCGGAGGGACCGTGACCAATCGGGTCACGCTTATGAACGTGAACTGTACGGTCCGCTCGACGGCCGGCAAGAGTGCGAAGGGGTTCGGGTCAATGCCGCTGGCCAACACCTGGGCGTTTCCGTCCAGGAAGGTGCCCTTTGACACCACGCTGGGCGCCATGAAGGCCCTGGCCGCGCGCATCTCGAGCCTGACCGGAAGCTACAAAGAATATGGCCATCCCATCGATCTCAACTGGGCGCTGGAGCCCATGTACATCGAGGCTGCCGAGGGAATTTCGCAGGAGTTGCAGCTCGCCGAACCGATTCCCAAACTTTGCACGTTGGTTACTGCCAGCGCCTTTGACGCCGCCGTCCACGATGCCTTCGGCAAGCTGCATGGCGTCAACTGCTATCACACTTACGGGCCCGAATTCATGACCCACGACCTTTCCCACTACGTGGGGCGGGAATACAAGGGTGAGTATCCGAGCAAGTACATCCTCCAGGAGCCCCGGCCCCGCCTGCCGATTTACCACCTGGTTTCGGCCGTCGATGCTTTGGAAGAATCCGACCTCCAGCACCGTATCCATGACGGCTTGCCGGAGACCCTGCCCGAGTGGATCAACTACAACGGCCTTACCCACCTCAAGATCAAGCTGGACGGCGACGACCTGCAATGGGACGTGGAGCGTGTGATGCGGGTTGACCGGGTAACCACCGAAACCCAGAAGCAGCGCGGCATCCGCGAGTGGGTCTATTCGCTCGACTTCAACGAACGCTGCCCCAACGTCCAGTACCTGCTGGATTTTCTGCACACGGTGAAGGAGAAGACGCCGGAAGGATTCGAGCGAATCCAGTATGTTGAGCAGCCCACGGCGCGGGATCTTAAGGCCCACCGCGAGAATGTGATGCACGAAGCCGCCAAGCTGAAGCCCGTGGTGATTGACGAATCGTTGACCGACGTGGAGGCGCTCATGCTCTCGCGCGAGATGGGCTATACCGGCGCCGCGCTGAAAGCCTGCAAGGGGCAAAGCGCCATGATGGTCATCGCCTCGGTGGCCGAAAAGAACAAGATGTTTCTATGCGTGCAGGATCTGACCTGCCCCGGCGCCGCGCTGATCCAGTCCGCGAGCCTCGCCGCGCATGTGCCGGACGTCAAAGCGATCGAAGCCAATTCGCGGCAGTTTGTGCCCGCCGCGAACCGGGGTTGGGAGAAGCGTTTTCCGGGTGTTTTCCATATTACCGATGGCACCATGGAGACCGCACACCTCAACGGCCCGGGCATCGGCGCCATATTATGAGGATGTGATCATTATACTGTGACAGCCCCCGAGGAGAAGGCCATGCGAAAACAAGTGTCCAGACGTAAGTTCCTGCAGGTGTCATCCGCTGCCGTGTGGGCAGCGGCGGCTCCGGTTGCGGCGCGTGCGGAGACTCTTCCATCCGCCCGGGGACCCTTTCGCGGCACCTTCTGCCTCTTTTCAAAAGCGGTTCCTCAGTTGAGCTGGCAACAACTGGCACAGAGCGCCAAGCGCGCCGGCTTCGGGGGAATCGATTTGACGGTGCGGGGGGCCGGACACGTGTTGCCGCAGCGCGTCGTGGAAGACCTGCCCAGGGCGGTGGCGGCGATCCGCGCGGAAGGCTTGGACGTGCCGATGATTACGACTGAACTCGTTGCCGCCGACGATCCTGCCGCCGTCCCCATCCTCAGCACGGCAGGCAAGCTCTCCATTCCCTTCCTGAAACCGGGGTACGGCCACTACAAATTCGTCGACGTTCGCAAAGAACTGGAGGAGGCCGGCAATCAATTGCGCGGGCTGGTGGCCCTGGCCCAGAAGTTCGGGGTTCAGGTGGGATACCATAATCATTCCGGGTACATTGGTGCACCGATATGGGATGTGGCGCGCGTGATAGACACCCTCGATCCCAAGTGGGTGGGGTACTACTTCGATCTGCTCCACGCGACCGTTGAGGGTGGCGGGGCCGGCTGGAGAATCGCCGCCAACCTGGTCATGCCGCGCTTGAAGATGCTGGCGGCCAAGGATTTCTATTGGGAGAAAAAGGGCGCCGCAAGCTGGCAGGAAACGACCTGCCCCCTGGGTGAAGGAATGTGTCACTACAAGGAATTTCTGCGGATGGCTGCGCAGGGGGGGTTCCACGGGCCGATCTCATTGCATCTTGAGTACCAGATTCCGGGCGTGTCCGACGAACAGGGCATCGCCCTGTCGCGCGAGAAAGACGTGGAAGTTATGGCCGCCGCCCAACGGGATCTCGACACCCTGAAATCACTGGTCCGCGAAGCGTACGAGGGAGCGTGACCGGGGTGTGAGGCTCATCGCCCGTAATACCAAAGACGATCTTGAGTTAGGGCCCCGTCGATCTGACCGGGTGCGATGAATTCCATGAACCGGACTGCCAATTGCCTCGCGAAGCTTGACCGGATGAAAAAAGCCCTTCACCACCAGGAAGCGGATCGCGTCCCCATCAGCGACTTCTTCTGGGGCAGCTTCCTCAAACGGTGGCGGGAAGAGCTGGGTCTGGCGCGGGACGCTGATATTTACAGTTACTATGATCTCGACTGGATGCAGTTCAATCCCAACTTGGACCCGCACATCAAGCCCTTCGAAACCCTCCGCGAAAACGACGACGAGATTGTGGTGCGGACAGGATTTGAAGCCGTCATCCAAAAGAAGTTGGCTTATCCCATGCCCGCCTTCCTGAAATTCGGAACGGATACTGTGGAGAAGATGGAGGCATTCCAGTTCGATGACCCGTGGGACGAGCGCCGCTATTTCGCCCGGGGGGACGACCAGATCAACGGCGTGGGAGATGGATTCGTTCGCAATCTTGCGCCCTTCGTGGACCGCGTGGGAGACGTGTGGAGGGACTTCCCTACCTTTGGCGGCGTCTGCGAGGGCCACGAAATGCTGTGGCGCATCATCGGCTCTGAGAACGCCCTGTTATGGATGGGATTGTATCCGGACAAGATCGCGTGTTTTGTGGACCGGATACACGCGTTCTCCCTCGAGATCCTGAAGGCCCAGATCGAGGCCGCCCGCGGGATGCTGGACGGTATCGTGATCTGGGGTGATGTCGCCTACAAGAATGGCATGCTGTTCTCTCCCGCCTTTTGGCGGAAGCACTTCAAACCCGGTGTCAAAGCCCTCGTGGACGAGTGCCACAAAGAGGGATTGCCCGTGATCTATCACAGCTGCGGGAACGTCAACCCCATCTTCGAGGATTTTATCGAAATAGGCGTGGACGCCTATAATCCGCTGGAGGCAAAAGCGGGGCTGGATGTCATCGACCTGCGCCGCAGGTTTGGCCACCGGATGGGGTTTTGCGGCAACATGGATGTGGTGCTCTGGGCGAATGGCAGCCGGGACGAAATCAAGACCGCCACGCTCACCAAGCTGAATGCCGCCAAGGGAGGGGGCTTCATCTTCCAGTCTGACCACTCGGTGCCGAGCAGCATTTCCGGTGAGAATTACGATTACGTCGTCCGGCTGGTAAGAGAACGCGGGAAATACCCGTTGCATCTGGGTGAGTGCGATGTCTCCTTTGCAGCCCATTCCTGAAACGGGATACAGCACATGGATTGGAGGGACGTAGTCGCTCGCGACTTTGAAAACTCAAACGAGGAGCAAGGACCATGCAAAACGCGAGTCCCCAGCGGTATGGCCAGATCATCGGACTTCAGCGAGAAGCCTATGAAAAGTACGTGGAGTACCACGCCCAGGTATGGCCAGGGGTTTTGAAAACCATCCATGACTGCAACATCCGCAATTACTCTATTTATTTCAAGGATGATATGCTGTTTGCATACTTTGAATATGTCGGCAATAACTTCACAGCCGACATGGCCAGGATGGCCGCCGACCCTACCACCCAGGAGTGGTGGGCCATCATGAAACCCATGCAGCAACCCATTCCCTCGCGGGCCGAGGGAGAATGGTGGGCCAACATGCAAGAAGTCTTCCACCTGGACTGAACAGGCTGCGGAAGAACTCGTAGGCGCTGTCATTCTGAGGAGCCGCAGGCGGTCCTGAGTGAAACGAAGGAAGAATCTCCTATTTTCATGAAAATGCGCAGGGCGAGATTCTTCGCTGCGCTCAGGATGACAGCGAAGGACTCAGAATGACAGCGAAGGGCTCAGAATGACAGCAGGGAAGCGTTTTTCCGCAGCCTCAAAAGGCGCTTCGCAACGGGCGGAAGAATTGTGGAGTCAGAACCTCTCGGCGGGAACTGAAACTTAACAGCATAAGGTCAAAAAAACAGGAGGGCCTCATGAAGCGTCGTGCTTTTCTGCAGGTCGCGAGCTGGGGGGGAGCCGCTGGGTTGGCGGGTGTATCGCCGCTGGCGAAGGCCGGCGCGGCCCCGGCGCCGATGAGGATCACCCGTATCCGCTTCTATCTGAATCCGATCTCCGGCCCCACATTCAATCAAAGCTTCCACATTGTGACCATTGAAACCGATCAGGGGATCACGGGCGTGGGCGAAGGTGGCAGCAAAGACACGGTCGAGCAATGTGCCGCTATGCTCATCGGCGAGGATCCATTCCGTATTGACCGGCTATGGCAGATGATGTTCCGCGGCTACTTCTACCCGGCGGGGCGCGAAAAACTGGACGCCCTGGGCGCCCTCGACCTGGCGCTATGGGACATCAAAGGCAAGGCCCTGGGCGTGCCCGTGAGCGACCTGCTGGGAGGCGCTTCCCGAAATTACCTCGAGTGTTATTCCACGGGTTTCCCTGAGCGCGGCAGTCTGAAGGAGACGGCGCGCGCCTGCGTTGAAGCTGGCTTCCGGGCCTTTCGCTACGCCACGGCCGATCCGCCCGAGGGGCAGCCGTTCAACTCGCGCCGGATGGTTGACAAGACCTACCAGGACTGCGTGGAGGTTCGCGAGGGCGTGGGCAAGGACGGTGACTGGGCGCTCGATTACCACACCCGGCTGGATTTTCCCGACGCCGTTCGACTCAGCACGCTTATCGAGCCGCTCGAGCCCTATTTCGCCGAAGACCTGGTGCGCTCTGAAGACGCCGGGGTCTATCGCCAACTGCGCGAGCAGGTGAAAGTCCCCATTGCCGTGGGCGAGCAGTTCGGCAGCAAGTGGGACGTGAACGCCCTCATCGAACAACAACTCATCGATTACGCCCGCGTGACGATTCCCAACGTGGGCGGCATCACCGAATACATGAAGATTGCCGCGCTTTGCGAAACCCATTACGTGGGGCTCATCCCGCATTTCACCGGGCCGGTCTCAGAAGCCGCCCTGGTGCACGCCTGCGCCGCGTTCTCCGGTCCTGTGCTGATGGAAATGCTGGGTGAGGGCCCTGGCAAGATTCCGCACCTGCCGGAATGCTACGAATTCCGCAACGGCAAGATGTGGCCGAACCGCCGCCCGGGCTTGGGCGTGACACTCGACACCCAGCCGTTACACTTGGTAGCGGAGATTACGGAACGGAAGCGGCCCATCCCCATGTTCTATCGGCCCGATGGGTCGATTACGAATTGGTGAGCCGCCCGGCTCTCACGGGTGGTGAAAACCGCGGCGTTCGATGTAGCGCCGCCGTCCCGGCGGCTGCCGGCAGGATGCCGGCGCTACGAGAAGGCGCGTTGTCCAGCTATTCCCTGGCCACCATCCTAAGTACTTGGTGACTTAAATCCGCGTCGCTTGGTGGAAACGCAAGCGCCTGATTATCAGTAACTTCGATTTGACGGGAAACCATGTCACCAAGTACTAGTGGTGTCCGCCGCTCGAGCTCGAGCTATGCGAGCTGCTCGACACGCTCGAGCTGGCTGACACGCTCGGGCTAGCTGATATGCTGCTTGACCCGCCGCCTCCACCCGCGTGCACCGCACCGCCCCCCCCGGAAGAGGGTGCGGCGGATTGACTGTGCCCCAACACGACGGGCCCCGAGCCTCTGGACATGCGCGAAGGTGCGGAGCCCACAGCTCCATCCCCTCCCCTCATCCCAGGATTTCCGCCCCCACGGCTTATGGCATCGCCGCGAAACTCGCCCACGGTTCCACCCATCGCGTAGCGCCCACCCAAAGTCGCCCCCTCACGTGCGCGCAAGGGTTGGGCATGGGAAAAACCGAAGGCCCGTCCCAAACCGCTCGGGTGATTCTGAAGAAGCGCCTTCTCCGCCGCGGCATCGCCTCCCATCAGGATGGCTGCGGGTGCGGGAGTGTCATGTGCCCGGGAGGGCGGCGATGCAACCTGGAGTGACGACGAGGCGCCCGATCCCGATGGAATTCCCGAGAGCGTAGCGCGCGCGCCGGATTGGAAGGGTGGGGGACCCGTCAGAACTGAGCCCGCCGCCGCTCGCTCATGGCTCGCATTCAGCAGAGTGATCATCTGGCCGGTCCGGACCACACTCCCAGGAACTGTCGTTACAGCATTAATTCCCGTTCGGCCTCCCACTCCCCGAGGCCGCCAGCCGAGCCATCCCGGTCCCGAATACCAAGTGACCAACGCTGGTGACCAGTAAGCGAAACTGCCCGGCATCCAGAACCAGCCAAAGTCAGAGTCGAAATTCCACATGCCGTAGTGGTAGGGCAGCCAGCCCCAGGGCTCGCTCGAAATCCATGTCAACCCAAAGCCTGGGTAGTTGTCCCACATACCCATGCTGAACGGCGACCAGCCCATCGGAGCATAAGGCGCCCAGCCATAGCCAAAGCCAGGAATCATCGCCCACTCGCCATAGGCGCCTAGATCGCCCCAGCCGTAAAGCATCCCCCGCGCTGGGACCGCCTGGTCTCGCATAGAAAGCTGCACTTGGTTATCGCGCGCTTCTGCCCACTTATCCCAGGAGTCCTTGGTGATTCCCTGCTGGATGTTAAAGGCTAACTCTGTGGCGCCCGAGTTGAATTCCAGAACTTTGTCCTTGCTGAGTTTGGTGGACCCGGAGCGCCCCGTGACGTCAACCGTGCCGTTGAACACTTCGACGCGCACCCGGCCCTGCTTGAGGTCCGTCCGGAATTCACTTTTGCCGCTGGGGGTCAGGGTGGCGTCAGCAACCACGACACTGTAAGCGTCTTGGTGTTCAGGCATGAAATGAAATGTGGCATACCCTTGCTCGAAGGTGAGGCGGTTCAGCTTGTTGCCTTCCGCATCCAGGGCCAGTTGGTTGAAGCAAACCTGGGAGAGCTCACCCAGCCGGGCCGAAGAGCCATTTTCAAATTCCACTTCCGCGTAACTTGTGGCGGAGGTCGAGAGCTCAAAGCCTTCCTGGATGGGCGTGTTCACTACGGCGTTGGTCCACTCAGCCGAGCCGGGCCGCTTCACACCCACCGTGCCGCTCACATAACTCAGCCGCACGACCCGCGCGTGCGAGAGAGACTGTTGGGCAAGGACCCCTGCCGGGAGGAAAACCCACCCGGCGACGATAACGGCGACACTCAAGCGTACGGTGTGGCCTCTCATGAATGGCCTCCTTCGCGGCATATACAATGAGTATATGCCATCCTGCCCCGTGCAGGTAGATGATTCGCCCTGGCAAACCGTTGCCCGGAGTTCAGGCAGGGCTGGCTGGAGCACCTAACTCACCCGCCCCTAGGAATCCTCTGATTCAGGAGCAACTGTTGCCATCCGCGCCGAACCATGCCACTCTGTGGAGCCCTTTGGCCACAGTGGCCCGAGCGCCCCCACGCGCCAATGAACTCGGAGAGGCCAACTCGCATTCGCTGGCTGCTGGTTGCCTGGGTGGCGTTGATGGGGGCGGTCAGCTATCTCGACCGCGTTAACATCTCCATCGCCGGGCATTCCATCTCCCAGGAATTCCACCTTTCAGACACACAGTTGGGTTGGATCTTCAGCGCCTTTTCGCTCGGCTATGCCCTCTTTCAGATTGGGGGCGGCTGGGCGGCAGACCGCCTGGGCCCGCGCCGCGTACTGGCGTTCGGGGCCACGTGGTGGGCCGTTTTCACTACACTCACCGCATGCGTTCCCGCGGGCTTCGTCGAAGCCCTGCTGCTCTTCTGGGGCGTACGCTTCCTGCTGGGGGTGGGCGAATCGGTCATGTACCCGAGTTCGAACCGCTGGGTAGCCCACTGGATTCCCACGGCGGAGCGTGGCCTGGCCAACGGCCTGATCTTTGCCGGAGTGGGCGCCGGCGCCGCCTTCACGCCTCCCATCATCACGGCAATCATGCTGCATTTCGGCTGGCGCGCCGCCTTCTGGGTCTGCGCCGGGCTGGGACTTCTCGTAGGCCTGGGGTGGTATGGCCTGGCACGGGACCATCCCGACCAGCACGCCTGGGTGAACGAGGCGGAACGAAAGTGGATTCGCGACGGCATCCCGCAGCGCGACCACGCGGAGGGACCGAGACTTTCTTGGAGCACCATGCTCTCAAGCCGCGATGTCTGGGCCATTAGCCTCAGCTACTTCTGTTACGGGTACGTCGCCTACATCTTCTTCTCCTGGTTCTTCATCTATCTGACCACGGTGCGCGGCCTGAACCTCAAGGCGGGCAGCTATTACGGCATGTTGCCTTTCGTGGCCATGTCGCTGGGGTCAGCCGCGGGCGGTTGGATCGCCGACGCCGTAAGCCGGCGCTTCGGCCGCTGGTGGGGACGTTGTGGAGTGGCCGCCCTGGGCCTGGCGGGCGCCGCGGTGTTCGTGGCGGTGGGCGCCCAAGTCGAGAGCGCTGCGGCGGCGAGCGTAATCCTGGCGGGAGGCGCCGGGTCACTCTACCTTGCGCAAAGCGCTTACTGGGCGCTCTCCGCTGACTTGGGTGGACGCTCCTCGGGTTTACTTTCCGGTTTCGTAAATATGGGGGCCCAAGTGGGAAGCGCCGTTACCGCAGTCCTGACACCCGTGTTGGCCCACAAGTTTGGATGGACTGCGTCCTTTCTAACCGCCGCCTGCCTTTGCGCCCTGGGCTCCGCCGCCTGGCTGGTCGTCAATCCCAACCGGTCGCTCGTCCGGCAGGATTCGCAGCCGCCGGCGTAACACGCTGCGGGAAAACGCTCCGATGCTGTCATCCTGAGCGGAGCGAAGGACCCCTGTATTTGAATTCTCGAGCAAATACAGAGGTCCTTCGTCGGTCGCCATGCGACCTCCTCAGGATGACAGTGTGAGGGGGGGACCGCAGCCTGTTAAGCTGGTCGCCTTAATCAAATTGCTCGCCGCGGCTCCCCAGCACCGCCAGCGCCCACGCCCCATGGACACAGGGTATTGGAGGTGCTACCCTTGCTCCGCCAAAAATCATCCTGCGGTAAGGAGGCCATGCCATGGGGAAGCTATCCGACAACTCAAACACGGGTGAAGCCCAAACTCGCCTCAGTCGTCGCAAATTCCTGACGGGAACAAGCGGGGCAGCCGTCTCATTAAGCATCCTGAGGCCGGAACTCGTTCGCGGGTTGCAGGCTAATTCCAAGATTTCTTTGGGACTGCTGGGCTGCGGTAGTCGCGGTACCTGGATTGCCGATCTTTTCCGGAAGCACGGAGGATACGAGATCGCCGCCGCGATGGATTACTTTCCGGACAAGGTCAATGCCTTTGGCGTGAGATTCAACCTGCCCCCCGCCCGGCGCTACACGGGTCTGATGGGTTACCGAAGGTTACTGGAAAGCAAAGTGGACGCGGTCGCCATCGAGAGTCCGCCTTATTTTCATCCGGAACAGGCGGCCGCAGCCGTCGAGGCCGGCGTTCACGTGTACCTCGCTAAGCCCATGGGAGTGGATGTTCCAGCCTGCCGCAGCATCGAGGCAAGCGCCGGGAAAGCCGCCGAGAAGAAACTCGCCTACCTCATCGACTTCCAGACCCGGACCGACCCGTACTTCCAGGAAGCGGTCCGGCGCGTGCAGGCAGGCGATATTGGCCGGATTATCAACGGCGAGGCCACTTACATCGCCAGCTCTCCCTGGTTGCGTCACCTCGAGGACTTGAAACCCAACCCCGACGACCCCGAGCGGCGCCTGCGCGCCTGGGGAGTAAGCCGTGCGCTCTCCGGCGACATCATCACCGAACAGAACATCCATTCCATCGATGTCATGACCTGGATACTCGACCAGCATCCGCTCCGAGCTCTCGGCACGGGCGGCCTCAAGTCGCGCAACCTGGGCGACTGCTGGGATTACTTCTCGGTCATCTTCTGGTTCCCCGAAGACGTGCTCGTCACCTTCTGTTCTAAACAGTATGGTTCGGGCTGGGATGACATCCTCTGCCGGATGTACGGGACTGCGGGCACGGTGGACACGCACTACGCCGGGGATGTCAGCATCAAGGGCGCAACGCCTTATGCCGGTGGGCGAGATAGCACGATGTACGCGGCCGGCGCCATCCGCAACATTGCGACCTTTTACGAGGATGTCACCAAGGGCCGGTTCGACCATCCCACCGTGGCCCCCGCCGTGCGCAGCAACCTCACAACGATCCTCGGCCGCATGGCCGCCTATAAGCTCGCCGAAGTCTCCTGGGATGAGATGGCCAGGTCTGAGGAGCGATTCGACCCGGCCCTGACCGGGCTGAAGGAATAAGAGGGCAGCGTTGATTTGATTTTTTTGCCCTCGCCCCCTTGGGGGAGAGGGGGGGGATTGGAATTAACTGCCCTCGCCCCCTTGGGGGAGAGGGGGGGGATTGGAATTAACTGCCCTCGCCCCCTTGGGGGAGAGGGTGGCCCGCCGCCGGCGTTTTCACGAGCCGGGGCGGGAGGGGTGAGGGGGTCACCCAGGAACATATTGCGAAATGATTTCCGGAAACCCCTTAAATGAAGAGCCTTGGAGCTAGGTATGCCAAGGAGGGCTCTGAGTCATGCGCCATCGGGTGAACCGCCGAACATTTCTCAAGCAGAGCACTTCCACCTTACTCGCCGCATCGGCGTGGCCTGGTGCCGCCACACCCGCCTCAAAGACGGAAGGAGAGTGGCACACCTCCGGCGGCAATCTCGCCGGGATGCGTTACTCGCCACTTGATCAGATCAACCACTCGAACGTGCACAAGCTGCAGGTCGCCTGGACGTATCACACCGGCGACGGCCGCGACAAACCCTCCACCACGATCGAGTGCACGCCCCTCGTGGTGAACGGGGTCATGTACCTCACGACCGCGCAGCTCAAACTCTGCGCACTCGAGGCAGCGACGGGTAAGCTCCTCTGGCAGTTCGACCCTTTCGAAGGCCTCGACGAGGATACGCCGCGTGGAGTAAATCGCGGCGTGGCGTATTGGGAGGACGGCAACGACCAGCGCATCTTCTTTGTGGCGCGCGCTCGCCTGATGGCGTTCGACGCCAGGACCGGTAAACTGATTCACGAGTTCGGACAGGGCGGCAGCGTGGATTTGACCAAGGGCCTGGGGCGCGACCTGCGCGACCTGACGTATGACGTCACTTCACCCGGTATCATTTACAAGAACTTGATAATTTTGGGATCGATGTGCGGTGAGGGCCCGGAACCCGCCGCGCCCGGCCACGTGCGCGCCTTTGATGTGCGAACCGGTGTGATGGCCTGGATTTTTCACACCATTCCTCGCCCGGGCGAGCCCGGCAACGAAACCTGGGAAGACAACGCCTGGCGCACCGCGGGCGCCGCCAACGACTGGGGCGGCATGACCGTGGATGAAAAACGCGGTTGGGTTTTCCTCTCCACCGGGTCCGCGGCGTTCGATTTCTACGGCGGTCAGCGCCTCGGACAGAACCTGTTCGCGAATTGCGTGATTGCGCTCGATGCCTCGACCGGCAAGCGCCTCTGGCACTATCAGGTCGTGCACCACGATCTGTGGGATCGGGACCTTCCCTGCCCGCCCGCTCTCGTCACGCTGAAAATCAACGGCAAGAGCGTTGACGCCGTGGTGCAGCCCACCAAGTTCGGCCAGCTCTTCGTCCTCGAACGCGAAACCGGCAAACCGCTTTACCCGGTTGCCGAGCAGCCCGTGCCCGAATCCGACGTGCCCGGCGAAAAGGCCTGGGCCACCCAACCCCAGTCGCTGAAACTGCCCCCCTACACGCGGCAAGTATTCAAAGAAGACGACGTCACGAATATCTCACCGGAAGCGCATGCCGCGGCGCTCGGGACCTTTCAGAAATCACGCAGCGGCACGTGGCAACCGCCCAGCGCGCAGGGGACGATCATCTTTCCCGGATTCGACGGCGGCTCGAATTGGGGCGGCGGTTCTTTCGACCCCACCGCGGGCTGGTATTACATCAACTCTCACGACGAGCCGTGGATCCTCACGCTCGTGCCTGCTCCCGACGGCGCCGGCTATCCTTACACCCACACCGGCTACAACCGCTTCGAGGACGCGGAAGGCTACGCAGCTATCAAGCCGCCCTGGGGACAGCTCACCGCCTACAATCTGAACAAGGGGGAAATCGCCTGGCAAGTCGTGCTGGGCGAGTTCCAGGAATTGACCGCGCGCGGTATTCCACCCACCGGCACCCAGAACATCGGCGGCTCCGTCGTCACGGCGGGTGGATTGGTCTTCATCGGGGCAACCCAGGATGAGAAATTCCGCGCCTTCGACAAGACCAATGGCAAGGTCCTGTGGGAAGCACAACTCCCGGCCGGTGGCTACGCCAGCCCTTGCACATACGAAGTCAAGGGCAAGCAGTACGTGATCATCGCGGCGGGCGGCGGAGGCAAGCCCCGCACCCGCTCGGGAGATGCCTATGTGGCGTTCGCTCTCCCCTGAACCCACGTGGCGCCGTGCCCGCTCGCCGCGGCGACCTCTGCGGCTTTTTCCGTTGCCCCCGCATCCTGTCGTTGTTTCACAAGACGAAATCCAAATATTGGCATTTGAAATTCCCCCTTGACTCCGAATTACGAGGTGATAGAGTCCGTCATGACAGCATGTGCAAGGCCGGGAGACTCGCTGGGATCCTTCGCCGCCTTCGGCTCCCGAGAGTGACACCGCAACGAGTCATTCAGCATACTGCTGGAGAATCGACCCAAGGATTTGATTTCCTACCCAGATAAGGAGTGTTTCCATGTCAAGTCGCCGCACTTTCATTCAGCAAACGCTGGGCGGTTCAGCCGCCCTGGTTGCATCAGGATTTTTCCCTTCCAGCCGTGTGCTGGGAGCCAACGACCGCATCCGCATCGGTTTGATCGGTGGGGGTGACCGTGGCCAGGAGATCTTCCACGCGGCCATCCGTTGCCCCAACGTCGAAGCGGTGGGAGTGGCCGATGTTTACACCCGACGGCTCGACCAGGTGAAGGCCATCGTTCCGTCCATCCAGACGTACCAGGATTTCCGCAAGCTGCTCGACGACAAATCCATCGATGCGGTCCTGATCGCGACCCCGCAGCACCAGCACGTTCTGAATTTTGTGCCCGCTATCCAGGCGGGAAAGGACGTTTACCAGGAAAAGACCATGGCGTTTAATCCCGACCATGCCCGGCGGATGAAGAAAGCCTACGAGAACTCGGGGCGCGTGGTGCAAGTTGGAATTCAGGCCATAAGCACTCCCGGCTTTGCCAGGATTCGGGAAATGGTAACTCCCGAGAGAATGGGTACGATCACGGCCCTCCACACTCACCATTATCGCAACGCGCCCTATGGCGGATGGACGCGCGAGATTCCCGGGGATTGCGATCCGCAGCACGTGGATTGGAAGGGTTTCCAGGGCGAAGCAACACCGCATCCCTTCGATCCGCAGCGCTACATCAATTGGCGTTTCTTCTGGGACTACGATGGCAGCAACGTGTATGAGAACATGGTCCACCAGGTGGGATTCTGGTACAAACTGATGGACTTCAAAATTCCTGACAGCGTCACGATGACCGGCGCCAATCTCCTTTCACCCAAGATGCAGGTGCCTGACACCGAAGATGTTTCCATGCTGCAGGGGAAGATCCTCTTTACCTGGAATTCCATGTTCGGAAACAACTTCTACGGCGAAGGCCATGACCTGCTGCTGGGCAACAAGGGGACGATTTCGCGCAATCCGGGCGACCAGGTGCGGTACCTCCCCCAGGGAGGCGATAGTCTGGGGGTCGACACGATCTCCAGCGTACCGCCGGAAGGAGGGCAAGCAGGCGGCTACTTCGATGGCACGGCTGTGCACATGCAGAACTTCTTCGACTGCATGCGCAGCCGCAAGGAGCCCAATTGCCCGTTCGAAATCGGTTACCGCTCGGCCATCGCTTGCCAGATGTCAATTACCTCATATCACAAGAAGCGCGCGGTGCGCTGGGACCCCAAGACGGAAGACATCGTATAGCAGTTTGCTGATAGACTTGCGGGGGCCGTTATTCTGAGGGAGCGCAGCAAGCGAAGAATCTGCGCTCCCACCCCGCGGCCAAAACAACGGCAGAGGCTTCGCTGCGCTCAGCCTGACAGAAGGAGCGGACTCAGCAGGGCAGCGAAGCATCCCGTAGGGCCGAACGGCGTTCGGCCCGCTGCGCGCGAGCAGGGATCGCGGCGGCAGGTGGAGGAGTCTAACGTGCGAAGATCCATTTCGCGAGCCTGTGCGGGGTTGCTCCTGGCCGGTGCAGGACTGATCATGTCTGCCCAGGCGCAACAGCTTCCCACCGGCAACCCGAGAGATTTCAAAATCAAAACTTGTTTGCATTCGGTCAGCTACTCGGGGGCTTGGCGCGGCCAGGCGGTTTTGTCGGTGGACGATTTCCTGGTCAAGGCCAAGGAACTCGGTTATGACGGGGTTGAGCTCATGGCCAAACGGCCGCACCTCTCGCCTCTCGATTACGATGATGCGGCCCGCCAACGGCTGCGCGCCAGGATTGACCAGCTCGACCTCAAACTGGTGGCGCTGGCTGCGTACACGGATTTTACGGCGGGGACCGATAAACCTGGAATCCCCCACGTCGAAATTCAGGCTGCCTACCTGGGCGAAGTGGCACGCCTGGCGCATGACCTGGGCACGAACCTGGTGCGGGTCTTTACGGGCTATGAGCGGCCGGGCATCCCTTACGACCAGCAGTACGCTACCGTCGTCCAGGGGCTGCGCTTGGCCGGGCAGCAGGCGGCGCGATATGGCGTGACCCTGGCGGTCCAGAACCATCACGATATTGCGGTGAGCCCGGAAGCCATGTACTGGCTGCTCAGCGAAGTCAATCACCCCAACGTCAAAGCTGCCTGGGACGCCTGGAGCCCCACCGTACAGGGCCTGAGCCCGGCGGAAATCCGGCAGTCGGTTCTTAAGCTCAAACCCTTCATCGTCCATACGACCGCGGCCCAATACGTAACGGTGCCCCGCTACCGTTACCTGCCGGAACTGGTGGATTATGCAAAAGCCGAATCAGTGAATCTGGAAATCCCCATGGGTCCCGGCCTCATCGATTACGATTCGTTCTTTGCCGCTCTCAAGGAGATTGGGTACCAGGGCTATGTCGCATACGAGATCTGCGCCGTGACCGAGGGCGGAGGTTCCATCGAGAACCTGGACCGCACGGCCAAGTCGTTCCTGGAATACGTAAAGAAATTC
The DNA here is from genome assembly GCA_963722555.1 of uncultured Acidobacteriota bacterium. Classification (GTDB taxonomy): domain Bacteria; phylum Acidobacteriota; class Terriglobia; order UBA7540; family UBA7540; genus Bog-366. Next base: position 918,256 of record CAVRNQ010000006.1, on the reverse strand, counting down.
CGGTAGTCGATCGAGACGGTTATTCTCATGTGCATCATCCCGTCGATTCCGGAGGCCACGGTGAGCCCCGAACCGGGCGAGCGCAGCCACCGTGAGGGGAGGCTCCATGACCACACTTTTGTTGTGGGCGGCGCTGCTGGCTTCGCCGGGTGTCACGCCTGCGAGCCTGCGCTGCGAATATCGGGTGAACCCGCAAGGGGTCGACGTTCTCCAGCCGCGCCTTAGTTGGACGCTGGAGTCTCCAGAGCGGGGCCAGTCACAGTCTGCCTATCAGATTCTCGTCGCTTCCTCCCGAGCTGCCCTTGACGCGGGTCAGGCGGATCAATGGGACAGCGGCAAGGTGGCCAGCCACGAGAGCGTAGGCATTGCTTACGGCGGCAAACCACTATCCTCCCACTTGCGCTGCTATTGGAAGGTGCGCACCTGGGACCAGAACGGCGCGCCATCGGAATGGAGCCCGGTGGCAAGCTGGTCGATGGGAATTCTAAAGCCCGAAGACTGGCAGGCAACTTGGATCGCCTGGAGCCGCACGGCGATTAACTCCGGTCCGCTGCCCATGTTCCGGCGGGAGTTTACGGTGGCACGCAAAGTGACCCGCGCCACGGCCTACATCTCCGGGCTGGGGTTCTTCGAGCTATACCTCAACGGCCGCAAAGTCGGCGACAACGTTTTGGAGCCCGGCTGGACCAACTACCGGCGCACGAACTTATACGCCACCTACAACGTCGACGACTTCCTGCGCCCCGGAGCCAACGCCGTCGGGGTGGTGCTGGGGAACGGCATGTACAACGTTGCCGGAGGGCGCTACGTCAAATTCAATGCAAGCTTCGGGCGCCCCAAATTCATCCTGCATCTTCGCCTCGAGTACGACGATGGGACAACGCAAGCCATCGTCTCGGACGCGAAATGGAAGGCCGCACCGAGTCCCACCCGCTTCTCGTGCATTTACGGCGGCGAAGATTATGACGCTCGTGAGGAACAGCCCGGCTGGAACGAGCCGGGGTTTGCCGGGAAGGATTGGGAGCCAACCGAGATCGTAGACGATTCCACAGAGCGGCTGATCGCCCAGACGCAGCCACCCATCAAAGTGATGCAGGTCTTCCACACGGTGAAGGTAAGCGAACCTGCGCCGGGAATCCATGTTTACGACCTGACTCAAAATTTCGCCGGCTGGCCGCAGATCACCGTGCGCGGCAAAGCCGGCGCTCAGGTACGCCTTACACCCGGAGAACTGCTTGATGGCAAGGGCTTCGTCACCCAAAGAAGCTCGGGCGGCCCCGAGTATTTCACTTACACGCTCAAGGGCGGCAGCCCGGAGACCTGGCACCCGCGCTTTTCCTATTACGGTTTCCGCTACGTTCAGGTGGAAGGTGATGCCGAGGTGACTGATCTGGAGGGGCAATTCCTTTACTCCTCGACGCCCCCGGCCGGCGAGTTTTCCTGCTCGAACGAACTCTTCAACCGCATCCACAAACTGATCGACGCGGCAGTGCGCAGTAACCTCGAGAGTGTGGTTACCGACTGCCCGCACCGCGAAAAACTCGGCTGGCTGGAAGTGCCTTACCTGATGGCGTCCGCCATCGGGTATGATTACGACCTCGCCGCGTACTTTCCCAAAATCGTACGCGACATGCGGGATTCGCAGACCATCGAGGGGCTCATCCCCGACACCGCGCCCAACTATGTGGTCCACGCATACGGATTCGGAGATTCTCCGGAATGGGGCAGCGCGATGGTGATGGTCCCCTGGTGGTCGTACCTCCAATACGGTGACCGGGGCACGCTCGAAGAGAGCTTGCCGGCCATGGAACGCTATGTTGACTACTTGGGAAGCAAGGCCAAGGACCACATCATCTCTTATGGCCTCGGCGATTGGTACGACATCGGACCGGGTGAGCCCGGCGTTTCCAAGCTCACCCCGCTGGGCGTGACGGCGACGGCCACCTACTACCAGAATCTGCGCGTCGTGGAGCAGGCCAGCCGCCTGCTGGGACACGTGGCGGAGGCAGATCGGTATGGGGCGCTGGCGGAGCGCGTGCGGGAGGCGTTCAACCACAGTTTCTTCGACCCCAAGACAGGCCAATACTCGACCGGCAGCCAAACGGCGCAGGCCATGCCGCTGGTCATGGACCTATGCCCGAGAGGGGAACGAAAGCGCGTGCTCGAAGCCCTGGCCAACGACGTGACGCGGCGCGGCAATCAACAGACCGCAGGCGACATCGGGTATCATTACCTCGTCCGCGCGCTGCTGGAGGGGGGCCGGTCCGACCTGCTTTTCACTATGACTAATCGCAGCGACCCACCCAGCTACGGCGCGCAACTCGGGCGGGGCGCCACCTCGCTCACCGAGGCTTGGGACGCCGATCCTGCTTCCTCCCAGAACCATTGCATGCTCGGCCATATCGAGGAGTGGTTCTACGCCGGCCTGGCAGGCATCGAAGCGGATCTCGACCACATCTCGATCAAACCGCAGCCCGTCGGCGATATCACTTGGGTGAAAGCCTGGCACGACACGGCGCGAGGCCGCGTCGAGAGCAGTTGGAAGAAGGACGGAACCGGCTTCGAGTTGACGGTGCGTATTCCGGCAAACGCCACCACCACGGTTTTCTTGCCGGCCCGGTCGCCGGAGCAGGTCACCGAGAGCGGCCACCCCGTTTCGGAAGTGCGGGGCGTCCGCTACCTGCGGCAGGAAGGTTCAGCCCTGGTGTTCGAAGTCGCTTCCGGGCAGTATACGTTTTGTGTGCGGTAGGGGCGCGGCTGGTTGCTCAGAGGCAACTTATGAATCGCCCCTACGATGGCTTACCAGGGCTTGTCAGGCTGCGGACAAACCGCCATGGCTGTCATCCTGAGGAGCCGCAGGCGACGAAGGACTTCTGCATTTGCCTGATTCTATAATTGCAGAGATTCTTCGCTTCGCTCAGAATGACAGCGGCCACGAGTTTTTCCGCAGCCTTTTGTGCCGGAATGACAGAATACAACTCGTAGCGCCGGCATCTTGCCGCGGCGTCATGCGCCGCCGAGACGGCGGCGCTACAGCAGAGGAGAAACATCATGCAACGTCGCGAATTTATATCGGCTTTGGGTCTGGGCAGTTACTCGTTGATTGCAGGTGCGAGCAGCTCGCTCGCGGCAGCGCCCGTCCAACCCGCCTTCCCAGGCGGCGAGGGCACCAAGCGCCAAGTCAAGATCGGATCGGTAAGCTGGAATTTCCATAGCCTCGCTCCCGGCGCTCACCCCGAGGAGGCCATCGACATTATTGGCAGCCTGGGATTCGAGAGCATCGAACTGATTGCCAATTCCCGTGAAGACATTGATGAATACTGGACGGACTCGACCATCGATCGGCTCAAGAAACAACTGGAACGAAACCGGCTGGTGGTGAACCAGTATCCCTTTTTCCAGCCGGTGGTGGAGGGGTTGACGAGCAGAAACCCGGAAGAGCGCAAGGTTAGCCTGGACTATTTTGAAAAAGGCTGCCGCATAGCTAAGAAGCTCGGCGCGCCGATGGTGAACATTGTTGCTCCCTGGGCGCGGGAACTGAAATCGACCACAACCTATCTGCCGCGCTACTTTATGGACGATGCCAAACCGGGCGAAAAATTCCACATCGATATCGCTCCCGGCTATGACTTTGATGAACTGTGGCATATCTTCGTGGGCGCAATCCGGGAGTGCCTGGCGCGCGCCAAAGCCCATGGCGCCAAGTTCTCGATCGAGAATCACACGCACACCATGCTGCCCGTCACCGACAGCTTCCTGCGCCTTTGGGATGCCGTTCACGACCCGATGCTGGGCTTCAACCTTGACTGTGGCTGGGCCATGAACCAGCGGGAGTATCCTCCCGTGGCCATCCACAAAGCCAACAAGCATCTCCTGAATCTTCACCTGCGCGACGTCGACGCCCGGATGCGGGAATACGTCGCCATTGGTGCGGGTGTGATGGACTTCCGGGCCATCGCCGAGGCGGTGAAGGCCATTGGCTTCGAGGGCAGCCTCTCGCTTGAGCAGGACGGCTCCAGTGAGGACATAAAGGAAACCTGTCGCCGCTACGTAAGCATTATGAAGGAGTGTTTCGCCTGAGGGAGCTGCAGGATTCGCCGCAGACTTCGCTTCTGTGGGAATGGCACAGCACAACTCGTAGTGCCGGCATCCTGCCGGCGTCGTGAGCCGGCGATACGGCGGCGCTACGGCAGAGCGCCAGTATCATTTCCTTGAGCGCGGTCGGGGAGAACGCCCAGGCATTTGGCCGTTGCAGCTCAGCGGGTAAAACGGAATAATCTTGTCACTTCAGAATCATCTGAAGATCGCATGGCATCCTGGAGGTGAGAAATGATCGGGAGGAAATCATTCTGGTGGTTGGTGGCGGCCGTCAGCGCGGTGGTCGCGAGCGGCCCGGCGCTTTTCGCGCAGGCCGGCGGCGATTTGCCGATTTACCTTGACTCGAAGCGGCCGGTCGAGGAGCGCATCGATGACTTGATGAGCCGCATGACGCTTAAAGAAAAGATTGGGCAGCTCAATTTGCCCTGCGTTTATGTGGATGAACTGGGAACGACCATTCCGGCAAAGAGAGAGGCGTGCAAGCGATTCACCGCCGGAACCTACACCCAGGAAATCGGGCCGGCCTGCGGTTTCTTCACGCTCGCGGACGAAGTACTGCATGACGGTAACGCCCGCCACGCCGCTGAGTACTTCAATGAACTGCAGAAGATCGCGCTCACCCAGACGCGGCTGAAAATCCCTGTGCTGCAAGACGAGGAGGGCACACACGGCGCCATGTATCCCGGGGCAACGGTTTTCCCGGAGGGCCTGGCCATTGGCAGTTCGTTCGACCTCGACCTGGTGAAGGCGGTTTACGCGGCTGCGGCAGCCGAGGCCCGCGCCGTCGGCATCCACATGCTTTCCACTCTGGTGATGGAGTTGGATCGCGATCCGCGCATGGGCCGGAACGAGGAAGCCTACACCGAAGATCCCTATCTCTACATGCGCATCGGTGAGGCGATCGTCCACGCCACCCAAGGCACCAACCTTGCCGACCCGGATAAGGTCATCGCCGTGCTGACGGATTTCCCCACCCAGAGCTCCCCCGCCAGCGGGCTGGAGCGTGGAGCGATTGAGCTATCGGAACGCTCGCTGCGCGAGAACGATATGCTTCCCTGGATTGGTTCAATAACCAAAGCCGGAGGGTTGGGCGTGATGGCGGGATACCCCGAGGTCGAGGATGTCCCGTCCCACGGCTCTGAGAAGTGGATGAACAACGTGCTCCGGCAGGATCTGGGCTTCAAGGGAATCGTCGTAAGTGAAGGCGGCGGCTTCTCAACCATGATTTATGAGCATATTGTTCCCACCCAAAAGGAAGCGGGTGCGCTGTGCTTGAAGGCGGGAGTCGATGTGAATATCACTTACGAACCTGCCTATATGGGCCCGCTGGTGGAAAGCGTGGAGGAAGGGCGTGTCCCCATGGCGCTTATCGACCGGGCCCTGCGCAGGGTCCTGGAAGTAAAGTTCCGCCTGGGGCTCTTCGAGAATCCCTATGTTGATGTAGACCGGGCCGCGCGCGTCGTCCATTCCCAGGAGAATCAGGACCTAGCGCTGCGTGCCGGGCGCGAAGGCATCGTGTTGCTAAGAAATGAGAAGAACCTGCTGCCGCTCAAGAAGAATCTGAAGTCGGTGGCGGTGATTGGCCCGGATGCGGAAAACCTGATGAATCAGCTCGGAGACTATTCGCCCAAGGTCATTCCCCAGCACATTATCTCCATTCTGGAGGGGATCAAGGCCAAAGTCGAACCCGGCGCCAAGGTGACCGCGGTGAAGGGCTGCAAGGTGTTGGGGGAGGACAAGAGCGGATTCGCCGAAGCCACCCGCGCCGCCAAAAACGCGGAGGTGGCGATTGTGGTGGTCGGCGAAAACCAGGGCCAGAATGATGTGGACGAAGAGAAGGACCCGCCCACGGACGGTGAAAGCCACGACGTCGCAAGCCTGGACCTCACGGGCGTGCAGGAGGATCTTGTCCGCGCGGTTTACGAGACCGGAACCCCCACCGTGGTGGTGCTGGTCAACGGCCGGCCGTTATCCACCCGTTGGACCGCCGAGCACGTGCCGGCCATCGTGGAGGCGTGGCGGCCCGGCGAGCGTGGAGGAACCGCCGTGGCCGATGTTCTGTTCGGCGATTACAACCCCACAGGGCGCCTCGCCATCACCATTCCCCGCCACTCCGGCCAGTTGCCGGCGTTCTACAACTACAAGCCCTTCAAGGCTTATTGGATGAAGGAGTTAAAGCGCGGCTACGTGGATATGCCCGCCACGCCCCTCTATCCCTTTGGTCATGGTCTGAGCTATACCAACTATGAGTATAGCAATCTTCGCATCGAGCCGGCGGCGATCCGTCCGGGGGGCGAGGCGCGCGTAAGCGTGGACGTGAAGAACGTGGGCGAGCGCGCGGGCGAGGAAACCGTGCAGCTTTATGTTCACGAGACCTACGCCCCAGTCTCCTTACCGGTCAAACAACTACGCGGGTTTGAGCGCCTGGCGCTGAAACCAGGGGAGACAAAGAGCGTGACGTTGACCCTGACCCCCGAGGACCTGCAGTTGCTCGATATCGACATGCACTGGCGGGTGGTGCCGGGCGACTTCGAGATCATGGTGGGAAAATCGTCGGCCGACATTCCCCTACAGGGGATCTTGAAGGTGACGCCGTAAAGGGAGCGGAGTCAAGAAGCTCGGCAGGATAGGGGCGTCCTGGGGAGGGGCCCCTAATCCTGCCGTGCTCCTCGACGCCATTTGGGCTCTCAATTATCGGGCACCCCTGCCTTTCGATAGAGCTGCCGGATGCGCTGCAACTCTTCTTCTTCCTCGTCCAGGCCAAGCGACCGGACCATCTGGCCAATGGTGGCGCTTGGGTCGTTGGACCAGAAGATGCCCAAGTCGTCGTCATCGTAGTAATGGAAACCCACCTTGTCGCCATACTTCTCGCTGAGCGCGTCGCCATTCCGCAGTTCCCTGCTCCAGGGGAGAATAGCGTAGCTGAGATCAATCTCCTTTACGAGGACCTGCCCAGGGGGCTTCACCTGCGCAACAATCTTGCCCGTCGGCTCGAAGACGGAGGCGTTGTTGCGCCAAGTGCTGGACACTATATAGTAGCGGTGCCGCAAGGCGCGGGCGGCGGGTCCTGATGTCCCCGGCTGCTGCGTCGGCCACGCCACCAACTCCGTGCCTGCGAGCGCCAGCCGGTCCCAGCCCGAGTCATATTCCATATCGAAACAGATTTGTATCCCCAACCTGCCAAAATCGCACTGGAAAACCGGCACTTCTTTGCCAGGGGTCAATCCCCCTTCCATGCTATCGCTGCCGACCGGGACTGCCAGGTGCACCTTGCGGTAAGTGCCCACTACCTCGCCCTTGCGGCCCACGAGGATTGCCACGTTGGAGCATATCCTCCGTTGCTTTTCCTCCAGCAGGTTCATCGGTACCACGATATAGCAACCCAGTTCTCGGGCCTTCCGTGCGAAGGCCTCCCTCACCGGCCCTTCAAAGCTGGCCGAGGTTCGAACCACGTCATCCGAAGATTCTCCGGTCACCGCCTCCTCGGGCAGAATCGCGAGGTCCAGACCACGGCCATATTTCCTCTTAGATTCTTCTGCCATCCGGTCGATGATTGCTCCGAGTTGCTCCAGGCGCTTCTCCAAACCCGGGTATTCCTCCCAGAAACCTTGCACCACCGTACCGATGATCACTTTGCGAGGAGGCCGGTTCGCGGTGCTGGCCCCCATCGCATCCCGAGCTTTGGCGGGCCAGACTTCCAGGGCTCCGAAGACCAACAGAGCCAGGAGGGCCGCCACACTCCCCGGCATCATTCTGCGGCCCCAAAGGCAGCTTGATCGAACAGAAGGGTCTCCGCTTGTCAGCCGCTTGCGAATAAGACCTGCCCTTTCATGTCCCTCAACAGCGCTCAGGAATGTCATAGCATCCAATCTCCAGTTCTTGTTTATACTCAGTGTCCGGCCGCAAGGGAGAGGAACCAGGGCGTGGCGCTCAAGCCGCCCCAGGTATCAGGACGGTGGTTGGCAACGAAGATCTTGCGCAAGGTCTCGTCATAAGGAATGAGCGCTTCCCACAGAACGCCGGGTGAGTTTTTCCATCGCGGGTCAGGCTGGCCGCCGTCGATGCGTTGGAACTTCGCTCCCTGAACCTGCCGATTCCACATGAAATCGCGGTTGGTGACAATCAGGCGGTCGATATCCTCGCGGGTGAAGACCAATCCGTGCTTGAAGGCCGCCACGATGCCTTCCAGGTCAACCGCGTAGTAGCCGCCGTTAGGGTGAACACCCACCCAATGCTTGGTCGAGCCATCCGGCTTGTAGTCCCAGGGCCCCGCCGGGTCCCAGTAGTCCCAGACGAAATACTTCCCGCCCTCGCGCGTTTTCAGGCGCGACTTTTGAAGCTGCCACCACTTCTCACACCGTTCCCGATAGACAGACTTCTTTGTGACATCGAACATGGTGATGAGCCAGAGGGCGATGAGATTCTCCTTGTTGTCCGGGTGGGAAAAAGCCTCAGTCTTGCGTCGCGCATAGCCCTCGGTCCACTGGCCGGTGGAGCGATCGATCCCGAAATACTGGACCACCCACAATCCGCCCACCTGACAGTCGCGCCAGGAATCCCGCGAATCCCACTTCTCGAAGGTCCGTTCGGCCAGCTCCAGATAGCCCTGTGCCTTTCCGCCCCATTGGGCCTTCAGGGCCGGCGTATTCAGAATCTCGTCAGCCATTAGGACGATGGGGCGCAGCATCATCGCTTCACCCAACATGCTGTCGTAGTCAAAGCCTTCCGTCTGGTCGCTGACCTTGGGCCAGCCGAGGTAACCGTCCGGTTCCTTGACAGCGCGCTTGACGCAGGAGTCTGCCCAATCAATCAGCCGCTCGATCCACTTCGTGTCGCGTGTCGCGAGATACCCATAATAGAAGCCGTCAAGAAAAGGGCTGACCAGCCAGCCCAGTTCCTCGGCCATTTCCGTATCGCAATAGCGATTCTTCACGGAACGCTCAAGGATGGATTTCTCCCAGCGAGCCCGCCAGTCTCGGGTGGTGGCCGGGTCGATCCATTGCGAGGCTCTGTCCTCGGCCGCCCCAAGCCGGGAGTCTCCGGTGAAAGCCCAGGCGGCGGAAATCGCGGACAGGGCTTTCAACTCTTGAAAAAACTCGCGACGCTTCATAACGGGTCTCCTATCGAACACGGTGAAATCGAGTGGCCTTCGTGCAAATTGGCGAGCCCTGCAAGAGACTGTGTGACAACTCAGACCCGGCTCTCGTAGAGGCCGCCTTTAGGCGGGCAAGTCTTTGAATCTACGATGCCGCCCTGAAGGGCGCCGCTACGAAAAGCAGAAACTGCCCAACGTGCCACAGCGATGCTTATCGCCCTGTTTAACTTTCATCAGTGTCGGTGAAGCGCATTCGCACGCTATTCGTGTAGCCCTGCGGGAGAGTTACCGGCTGCGTGTAGTTTCCCCACTCCAGGTCCGGATAGCCCCACAAATTGTTGATATTGAACCGCACTTTGCCTTCCGGCAACACCTCAGCCCGGACCGCCGCTGTGCCGTCAGATTCTGCTCTGACCCGCAATTCTGTTCCCGCCAGGACACAAGACGCGTGCCAAATGTTCTCCTTGAGGCTGCGAAAATCGTTCGTGCCCCGGCCGCCGGGGTCGTCGGGTCCGTAAAGGAAGAAATCCTTTGAGTCTTGGGACCATGGCCCCTTGGGTTCGTTGCGGTAGGTCTCCGCCGGGGCGCCGGCCTCTCGCATTGCAGTCCCTTGAGGGCGGCCGATGTGGTCACAGGGATAGGCGGACCACAGAGACTTTCCGTCCCACGTCAGCCGGTCAATCGAACTCGGAAGCGTGTAGGCCACCCCGACTTCACTGATGCCCTTGGGTTGGTCGTGAATCGCGTAGTCGGTTGTGATCAACCCCCGGCCATCAATTCTGATCTCAAAATCAACGGTTACCCGTTCCGCCTCCGCCCCGTGCCGAGCCATGTAGCCCCCGGCTAGACTTATTACCGCCTCATCCCCAGCCGAGGAGTGCCGGATGCTGGTCGGCCACCAGGGTGGCAAGATGGGTGAGCCCAGGTTCAGGAAGGGTCCGCTTTCCAGGATCTTTCTGCCGCGAAAAACCCCCTCGGTGATCAGGCCCGTTCTCTTGCTGAAAACAACGTGGAAGTTTCCACCTTGGACGGTCAGGGACTGCGCATCCTCAATAACCTTCGGCGCTGGCCCCTGCGCATGTGGAAAGACTTTCGGTTTCACGCCCAGCCGCAGGTTAAACTCATCAACCAGAATTCCGCCGGCGCGGTAGAATTTCAAATTGAGAACATCTCCGTCAAGCCAACCACGCGGCGGAATTCGGAGTGTCCCTCGGGCGCCGGGAGCAATATTGGCGCGCGTGGTTTCCCCTGACTCATTTCCCAAGCTCCAGAGGGTCTTGAGCTCGCTGAAATTGGTATGGCAGAACCAGTTGCCGGCTGGAATCTCCAGGGGTTGACCCGCCCCGGGGTTCGAGATTTCCCCGTCCGCGACGCGTACCGGTGAATAGGCTTTCTGGGTGAGCCAATACTCAGGCTTAGGCCGCCGCCATCCGTCGATGATCCCCCACTCTCCATAGCCCACGGGCGATTCGGGCAGCATGAAGACCTCGTCGAAGCCACCCCAGATCGCTCCGCCCAGGCACCCTGGCGCGTTATAGCAGTTCTCCCAGAAGCGTTTCATACTGTGTCCCCAGAAGTTCCTTACCCCCGGATCGCGCTTCAAAGTGCCAGTGTTATAGCAGGAGATGTGTGCGTATTCATCATTGAGTTTCGGAATGTCTGGGCTCGTCAAATCGGCATCAAACTGCGGATAGTGTTCACTGTAGAGGTCATAGCCGCTGAGGTCTTTGGGAACGGTCTCGGGATAACTGAAGATGACCGGCCGCGTCGGGTCCTCCTGCCTGGCGTAGGCGCGCTCTTTCTCGAAATTCATTCCCCAATGGCTCTCATTCCCCAATGACCAGATAATAACCGAGGGATGGTTTCGGTCCCGCTCGACCATTTCCGCAAACTGGTTCATATACCTCGCCGTGAATTCGGGCGCCGATTCGGCCGGGGCAGCCAGCGACCACGATTGGTTTACGAAGCACACTGCCGATTCTTCTTCGACATAGATTCCGTATTGGTCGCAGGCTTCCAGAAAGCTCTCCGTGGGAGGATAATGCGAGGTTCGGACGAAGTTTACGTTGGCGTCGCGGAGCAGAATCACATCCTTCTCATCCATTTCGGGAGTCGTCGAGCGTCCCCGCAGCGGGTGAACGTCATGCCGGCAGACGCCCCGCAGTTTCACTTCGTCACCGTTAACGTAAAGGCGGTTCTTGCGCCGCTCGATCTTCCGAAATCCGACCTTCCTCATAAGTTTCTGCGTCCAGGCGCCATCCACGAACACGTCAGCCTCCAGCGTGTAGAGGTTCGGGTGTTCGGCGTCCCATTTGGAGGGCGAGCGAACGGGAATCTCAAAGCTTGCCTCCGGGCTCCGGACGGTAAGCTGCACCGAGTTGGCATTCAGAGGAACAGCATCCCCTTGAGGATCCTTCAGATGCAGCTTCAAAGCAGCGCTCTGCCCACCGTGAAACGTGGCGGCCACGGTTACTCTAAGCTGCGCCTGCGTGTATGACGAATCGAAGGCGGTTTCAACCTGGAACCTGGAAAGATAATCCCGCGGCAGGATAAGCAGCTTGACCTCGCGCAGAATTCCGCCCACGTAGTGTTTGGCATAATTGCTGGCATAGGAAATCTCGTCGGATCGGTCCGTCACCCCGACGGTCAACCAGGCTGCCTGCCCGGGTGTTACATAGTCGCTGATATTGCAATCCCACGACGTAAAGCCGCCCTGGTGGTCTCGCAAGAACTTCCCGTTCACCCAAATGCGCGCATAGCTGTAAACCCCGGCGAACCGGAGCAGAAGCCTCTTGCCAGCCGCCTCGGCGGGAATTCGAAGTGACCGCTTGTAGGGATACTCGACATCTCTCGCAATCGGGATTCCCTGGGCGGTGAGTTCGCCCGGAACCAGGACATCCGACCAAGCCGCGGGGTCGGCCTCATTCGTCCAGAAGGCCGCAGGGGGGGAAGTCGTAAATTTCCAAGTCCCGCCCAAATCCACCATATGCTCAGCAACCCCGGCCGTCTGCGTGGGCAGCGGAACGATCGCCGGCCGGGGCCAAACGGGATTCGCTCCCGGGCCGCCCGCGTGAGGAAAAGCAGAGGCTTCCTCAGATGACATGCCACGCGAATCTCCCTTGAGCCATGGGAACGCTGAATCCGCTGTCAGCGCTAATCTCGAAACGACCGCCGACGCGCCAAGAGAACGCACAAATTTCCGCCGATTCATATGAGCGAACCCCCTTCCGTGCGCATGATCATGCCGCGCCGATTGTAACACCGGAAGCAACGGGGAGAAGGCAAGCTGATGGCCCGAATTTCTCACCACGCGGGGACGCTTCAGGGGGGCTACCGGAAGGGCGGGGCTTTACGAGGTACGGAAAAGCGCTACCCTGGTGTCGTCCTGAGCCTTCCGCTGTCATCCGGAGGAGCCGCAGGCGGTCCTGAGTGGAACGAAGGAAGGAACATTTCTCGGCCGCGCGCCCAACAACTCTCTCTTTTCCTTTCAATAACACTCTGGTTTCGCCCCGATTATCGCCAAACCCGTGCATTTTCGGTCACAAAGTCGTCTCGATTGTCGTCCATTTTGTCACTCTCACCTTTGTTTTCATACACATCCCCGGAGGTTCCTTCATTTTTAACATCTTTATGGGTCAGCGCTCCGTTCCTGACCTTGATTAGCGCATAGGTGAGCCCCCACATTTGGTGCAGGCCGGAGTCCTCCACTCTCTGCATAAGCATCGCGCTTTCGTCGTTCGAGGCCATCAGGGTGGTGTGATTCTCGGGTAATCCGTTGATCGGGACGCACCTCAGGCCGAGCCCTGTTCGGCCGCAAGACTTAGAGGCTAGCACCGTACCCGTGGCTTGTCAATAGAGTTATTACCCGTTTAGCCCACCAGTAGGCAGAATCGTAAGGGCAAAGTGCCTAATTGTCCGACATCCCGCCCACCACGCTGGGACGCTTCAAGGGGGCTGCCGGAAGTCTAGGGCTTTACAAGGTACGGAAAAGCGCTACCCTGGTGTCGTCCTGAGCCTTTCCCTGTCATTCTGAGCGAAGCGAAGAATCTCGCTCTGTGCATTTTCATGGCAGTGCGAGATTCTTCCTTCGCTTCACTCAGGACCGCCTGCGGCTCCTCTCCAGAAACTAGATGAATTACTCGTTTCAGTTCGGCAACTTAGGCCGAGCGGACCGGGAGGCGTCTTACCTGCTTCTTGCGCCCCCAGAACGTCCTCGGAACTGTCCATCCTTGATCCCCGCAGGGGATCGATACAGTAGCCGGGGGCAACGCCCCCGGAAAACTCGCCCCCGACAAGGTCCGACCCTGGAGGGGTCGAATCCGGGTGGCGTCACGCCGGTCTTGCCTCCTGCGACCCAGGGTAATTCGACCCCTTCAGGGTCGGGGGAACGAGCCTGGCGCTTTCCGGGGGCGTTGCCCCCGGCTACTATCTTGTGCCCTTGCAGGGCACGGAAAACGTACCCTTCGGCCTTACCCCGCGGCACCCGTTTCTGACATCACGGATAGCCGTTTTCGGCTATCCATGCTCAGAATGACACCGCATACGAGTTTCTCCGCAGCCTGTAAAGCCCTGCTCTTCCATTTCCGTGGTGAAAAATCCGGGCTTAGGCCGGGGCGCACCTGCAGCGGCGGTCACTTCAGAATTACGCCACACAGCTTGGTCGAAAGACCCTGCCACCAAAAAAACAAGCCCTGGCTGCCCCCGAAGGGGCAGCCAGGGCCTAGGAAGCAATCAAACCAGCAACACGTCAAACTAGAAGATGAACTTCATGCCGAGTTGGATGTTACGTGGGCTCCAGGCGCCAGCAACTTCGCCATTGCCCGGGTTGTACGTATCCCCGCCACAGGTACGGCCAAAGGCGTTCTTGTCCGTGTTATCGCCGTTGCAGCCCATGTTGACGCCCTGCCACTGCGGATGGTTGAAGGAGTTGAAGGTTTCCAGCCGGAACTGTAACGTGGAATGCTCGCCCTTGAACCAGGGGAACTGAACTTCCTTGAAGAGGGCGAGGTCAAAGTTGTTGCGGCCGGGACCGGCAAGGACATTGCGCCCCATGGTGCCGAACATGCCTGCCTCACCGTTGGCGTAGTATTGATCCAGGGTAGGCTGAGACATGGTCGAGGGGTCAAACCACCTCTGCATGGGACCGTAGGTGAGATCCTGGTAGGTGCTCTTCTGGATTTTGACAGGGCCTACCGAATTGCACATCATGTTGCCGCCGATTCCAGTTTGGTACCCTGAAACGCCACAGGCGCCATAGAGGCTGGGGCCGGCGGGCATTCCAGTAAAGAAAGAGGTGATGCCACTAACGCGCCATCCCCCCAAGGACTGCCTGAGGAGAGCACTTGTTGAGTGCTTGAAGAACGGCAGATCGTAGATGTAGTTCAACATCAGGATCTGGGCACGGTTAAGGTCGGAAGTTGCCTTCCACCGGTCCATGTTGTAGTTCTCATCCACCGAGCCAAACTGGTAAGCATTGGTGGAATTGTCGATCATGTGGGACCAAGTGTAGGCAGCTTGGAAGGTGAGGCCGTAGCCCGTCGTGTGCCGGAAGTTTGCCTGCAGAGCGTTATAGCTGGACACGGCCGTAAACTGCTTTTGCCGGATGTTGCCGAACCCCTGGTAGTAGCGGAAGTAATTGACGGGTGCGGTGTTGTGGATGAGGACGTCCTGCACGTCGCACACGCCATTCGCATCGCAGGGGCCCCCGTTTCCAGAGGACAAGGCAGGAACCGTCATGTTCTGCACGACGGGGATGGAAAGTTGGTTCAGGTTGCGATTCGAATCCAAATGCCGTCCCTGAGTACCGACGTAAGCCACAGTCAGGATGTTGTTCCCTCGAAACTCATGTTGCACGTTGAGGTTGTACTGGCTCACGGCGGGGTTCTTCTGGAAATAGGGAATGGACTGGAGATCGGCCGGGCTGATACCGGCGAACCCGCCGGACTCGAAGTTGTAGCCATCAATGTTGTACTTGATGGGCCCCAGGGTGGTGGGGGCGTTGCCCTCCAGGCCGATGACGTTGGCGTCGTTGCCGTTTCCGGGTTCGTAGTAGATACCGAATCCGCCGCGGATAGACGTCTTCCCGGTCCCCGTGGGATCATAGGCAAAACCGAAACGGGGTCCGATGTTATATTTCCAGGGTACCTGGCAGCCCTTCGCGATCGGGCCTGCACCGCATTCCACCAGACCATTGCCAAAGCCTGAGAAGTCATAGATCTGGCCTGTAGCCGGGTTCGGGTGCAGGTTTCCGTCGGCGCCTAGCACAGAGGCGAGGGCCGGATTGTAGAGCGAGGCGATGAAGCTCGAGTCATTCCCCGGCTTCGTGACGTCATGGGGAGGAATCAACAGGTAATAGCGCACACCGAAGTTGAGAGTCAGCTTGCGGGTGACTTTCCAGTCGTCCTGGAGGTAGGGCTCAAAGTCCGTCCGCCTCCAGTGTCCCACACCGTAACCGCCGGTGTACACGCCGTGATTGTTGAAGGTTCCTTCCTGGTAGTAGTTGATCCTGCCCAGGAACATGTCCGCCAAGCCGTTGCCGGTTGTGAGCGGGCCGGAATTGGTGAAATAGTATTGCCCTTGGGTAGGAGTGCCGAATTGCTCCGTAAGCTGGAATTTCTCCAGGAAGAAGCCGGCCTTGATGGTGTGCTTCCCGTGGATCCAGGCTACGTTGTCACGATAGGTGTAGACAGGTTCGGCATCGTAGGGACCCCGGAAGTTTCCTTGGTTAATCCAGAAACTAAAGGGTATTCCTCCGTCGACGCCGACTCCCGGAAGCAGCCTAACTGCGGCGTTAGCCGGGAAGAAGGTGCTGGCGCTCCAATCTGAAGGTTTCAGGTTGGACCCGGAGATACTTCCCGGACCCGCCAACGTGGCGATCGTGTGCGGGGTGTCCGTATAGCTCATGATGAATTCGTTCATGAGCGTAGGTTTGATGTTGTAGTTGAAATGCATGACCGCCTGCCGGGCAGGGACATCATAGTTCGAGGCAGTGGTATCGTAGCTCGACCCCGTCCAGAGAGCCGGCACATAGTTTCTGACCCAGGTATCACTGGAGAAGCGGACAAACACCGAGGCCTTGTCGCTGAGGTTTTGGTCCACACGAAAGAGGGTGTCGCTGAAATTGATGGGCACCTTGTGCGCGCCGATGTATCCAACCGGACCGTTGTTGGGGAGGGGAACATAAGAGTCGAGCCAATCCGCTCCGTTGTTGTTCACAGGAGTGACGGTGTCCACCACCCCCACCTCACCACCCAAATTTGGCAGATGGCAGTGCGATGAGCCGAATATATTCGGATACTGTCCGCTCAGATCGTTCGCCCCCCCCGCGCATTCACTGAAGTCACCTTGCCTCATGCGCGCCGTGGGAACCGATCCCGTGCGAACTGTGGCCGCGCGATACTTGGCCCATTCCTGCGACCAGAAGAAGAAGGTCTTCTGTTTGCTGGTGTTGTAGACCTTGGGAATGTAGAAGGGTCCACCAAAGGTGTAGCCGAAGATGTTCCACTGCAGGGGCGTCTTGGCAGCATGCCCGCCCGGAGGATTGATCTGCTGATTCGAAAACCAGTCGTTCGCGTCCAGGATCTGGTTCCGGACGGATTCATGTGCGCCGCCGTGGAAGTCCTTGGTGCCGCCCTTGGTCACCATCTCGACGAGTGCTCCCGCGTGCTGGCCCACATCCGCGCCGTAGTTGGAAGTGGAAATGCGAAATTCCGCGATGGACTCAACTGCAGGAGTAACCGCGCCCCCGATGGACGTGGAGCTTTCCTGGGCGTTGTTTCCTCCATCGTATTCGAGTTGGCTGTACTCGATGCGGTTGCCGTTGAAAGAGACATTCACCTCGGCACCATTGTGACCCAGTTGCATGGCGTCTCCCTGGCTATCGGTGATGGCCGCGCCGGGAATGAGAAACTCCAGGGCCATAATGTTCTCGCCATTCAGGGCCAGGTTGTCGATTTGTTTGGAGGTCACGACGTCGGAGATTGTCGCACTTTCAGTTTCGACTTTCGCGATGTTCCCGACGACCTCGACCTGTTGGGAAACCTGCCCCACCGTCAAGGTCAGATCCACGCGTTGTAACTGGCCCGCCGTGACGGCAATTCCCGAGCGTACGATTTTTTGAAACCCGGCGGCCTCTGCGCTGATAACGTAGTTACCGATCGGGATTCTCACTGCCGTGTACTCTCCGGCTGAGTTGGAGGCCACCACCCGGACGAAACCTCTGTCAGGGTTGGTAACGGTGACCGTCACGCTGGGCATCACCGCACCGGAAGAGTCCGATACGGTCCCCATGATCGTGGCCGTATCCTGCGCCCAGATCGTGGCTGGCAACAAACATACAAGGGCCAAAAGCAAAAATGCTACCCTTCCGACGGCACTTGCTAGAAACCATCGAAGATTAGATTTCATCTGGTATTCTCCTTCTAAGATTAGACCCGACGCTTGAAGTGCAGACGACCACAGTGGGTCGTTAAGCGGCCAGAAAGGCCAAATTAGTAAGGATAGCTTTGCAGTCCCGCTTGTGAGGAGCATCCGACTTCACTTCCGTTGCCCCCCGAACCGGCTTCCAATCGTTCAGTACCATCGTTCCTTCGGCCCCCTCGGGGGCGGAACATACTCCCCAAGCCCAAATCCGCAACAAAAATCTCAAAGGCAAATTCACGCGACTACCTGTCAAACTCACAAACTCAACTGCCGTGAAGATTCTCACTTGCACTCTTGGTTGTCAAGCGAAATTTCGTATTCTGTAATCAGCATTTCAAATCATGAAATGCCCTAGTGGCCAGCAGACCAGCCTTTTCTCTTCCACCTTCGTATGCTCTGTCGTATTCATGCCTGCCCATCCGAATCCCACCGGCCACAACATAAACCGCTGCGGGCTCCGGAAAAAACCCTTGACACTCCCTCTCGGCTTTATCTAACGTGCGGGCGCGGGTTCATTGCAAAGGAGCAAAGCGTGCTACTGACGCCCACCGACTGCGAAAGGATTCACCAAGCCGCACTGGACGTCCTCGAGAACCTGGGCGTGCGCGTTGACACCCCCGAGATAGCGCGAATGATGCAAGACGCCGGGGCCACCCAGGATTCTGAGAGCCGGGTCCACATCCCCGCCCGGCTTGTGGAATGGGCTCTCGAACAAGCGCCGCGCCAATTGAGAATCGCCGACCGCCAAGGTCATCTCTGGCAACTGGGTCCCCAAGGCGGGACGCTGGTGCTGACGGGAAACGCCCTATACATCACACGGGGACGCGTCCGCAGCGAACTGAAGTCCTCCGACCTGGCAGAACTTTCCAGGCTGGTGGATGCCTGCGAAAACGTGCACGCCATGGTCGGGACCTCGCTTGCCGACTATCCACCCACGAGTCGCGATTTCGTGGGCTTCCGCATCATGGCGGAAAACACCGGCAAGCACCTGCGCCCCTGCATCTACACGCCCCAGGGTGCACGCACCGTGATGGAGATGGCCGAGGTGCTGCTGGACGGCACTCCCCTGCGCGAGCGCCCCATTGTCAGCACGGGTTTCAGCATCATCAGTCCCTTGCATTGGACTGCCCTGGCGCTGGGCGTATTCCAGCAGACGGCGGGCCGAGGTGTGCCGGTCATGATTAATTCCGAACCCCTGGGCGGAGCCACCGCGCCGGTGACCTTGGCCGGGTGCCTGGTGATCGGCGACGCTGATGTCCTGAGCGGATTGGTCATCAACCAGTTACTGGAATCCGGCCGGCCGTGTTTTTACAATGTCGGATTCGCGCACGTGTTTGACATGAAGGCGGGAATCGCGCTGACGGGCGCCCCTGAGAATGCTCTTCTCCAGGCCGCGGGTGCGGAAATGGCGCGGTTCCATGCCCTCCCCTGCGCTTCCTGGATGTCCACCGAAGCCATGTGCGCTGACTCCCAGGCCGCCTTCGAGAAGATGCTGACCGGCCTCGCCCACGCCGCCGCGGGCGTCAACTTCATCTGGGGGGCAGGAAACCTGGAATCCACGCTGGCCATGTCGCCGGAAATGCTGATCACCGACGACGAAATCGCGGGGTATTTCCTGCGCTTCCAGAAGAGCTTCCCCGTGGACGACGAGGGCCTGGCGCTCGAAGCCATCGAAGCAGCCGGCAGGTCCGGGGATTTCTTGAATTCGCCGCATACCCTGAAGCATTTTCGCCAGGTGCTGAGCCGGGCGCAGTTGGCGGTGCGCGGGCGGCGGGCAGATTGGGAAGCTAGCGGGTCGCGCACCTTCGAAGAATCCGCCGAGCAAAAGGTGCGCGATATCCTCGCGCGGGAGCCGAAGCAGTGCCTGGACGCCTCGCAGCAAGCCGAACTTCAGCGCATCGAGCGCAACGCCATGGCAACGTGAGGAGCACCTTATGACTGGCCAGCACACACTATTCTGCGTGTTCATCTCTCTCTTCATGTTCACGATGTCGAGGGCAGCCGGCCAAGCCGCGCCCCCCAAGGATCTTTCGCAAGGCGGGACTATCCTTCTGCTGGGCGATTCGATTCTCGATTGCCATGAGGGTGACCAGCGCATTGAGGTCGTGCTGCGGTACCTGCTGGGAGAGAAAACGCCCGGGGCTCAGTGGACTATCTACAACGAGGCGCACGGCGGCGAGTACATCGGGCCGAAGGAAGGGACGCCGATCGGCGTATCTACACCCCTTTTCACGACCGTGACCACGGGGCGCTACTTTGAGATTGTGCATCGCCATCCCAAGGTAGACGCGGTGATCGTGAACTACGCGGCCAACGACAGCAAGGTTTATCCGCCCGGCGCCTTTCGAGGAAGGCTCGAAATGCTCGGCGGCCTGCTGGAGAAAACCTACCCCGGCGCCATCTTGATTTTCTCCACAAGCATGTATCTCGACCCCGCGCATTCGGCCCCTTACCACATAGAAAATCCCCAAGCGCCAGGCTTCCAGGACGGCAGTTCACGGAATGATTACCTCGAGCCTTACAACCAGGAGATCCGAGAATTCACCGCCAACCGAGGATACCGGCTGGCGGACACCTTCCGCCGGCTGGTCGCGGAGACTCAAAGGGGGAATTGGGACCTGCGGGTGCGCGCCGACGAGGGAAACCCCCAAGACGATCCCCGACACCAAGGGGATATTATGTGGTTTGATAATATCCATCCCAACGACAAGGGCACGGAGACCATCGCGCGGGGCCTGATGGATGCGCTGCTGGCGCCGCGCTGAGTGCTACGCCGTGCCGCCAGGGGAGAACCCGCCGCGCTCAGGGGTAGCGTTCGACTCGGACGTTCGGGTCGCGGGGTCGCGCCGCCAGGCTCAGTCCAGGTAGGAGAGAGATATGAACAGATTGAATTTTGGAATTCTGGGCAGGATTTTGGCATTCCTGCTGCTTTGCCCCGGTTTCTGGGGGAGTCGCCAAGCGCTGGCTGGGCCGTTGATCTTCCCGGAGCCACGCGAGGTTGAGGCGCGCAACGAGAGCCTTGCGCTCGAGCCTTCCGTGCCGGTGCTGGTGCCCAAGGAAGCCTCGCAGGAGGATCTGCTGTTGGCGCGATTTCTGGTAGCGGAGCTGAGCGACAAGCGCGGCCTCGCTCTCGAGATGCACCGTGCCTCGGCCTTGCCGGCGGGCGGGCGATTCATTCTGATGGGATCCGTCAAGAATCCTCTCGTTTGGGAATACCTGGAGCGTCGCGGTGCGCAGGCCGCCGTGCGTGAGCCGGAAGGATACCTCCTGGAAGTGAACACGAATTCGGTGGTCATCGCCGGCGCCGATGACGCCGGCGCCTTTTACGGATTACAGTCACTGCGCCAGTTGCTTCAGGGCGAAGGAACGCGCCAGCACATCCAGGGAATCCGTGTGCGGGATTGGCCCGCCAAGCCGTTTCGCGGCATCAAGCTCTATTTGCCCGGCCATGAGAACATCGCCTACTTCCAGCGTTTCGTGCGTGACTTCATGGCTCTTTACAAGTACAACCAAATCATCGTCGAAGTGAATGCGGCAATGCGACTCGATCGCCACCCGGAACTGAATGCGG
The DNA here is from genome assembly GCA_963722555.1 of uncultured Acidobacteriota bacterium. Classification (GTDB taxonomy): domain Bacteria; phylum Acidobacteriota; class Terriglobia; order UBA7540; family UBA7540; genus Bog-366. The sequence goes on along the minus strand of CAVRNQ010000006.1, from coordinate 897,071 downwards.
GCTGGCTCGAACTCGGCAGGGACCTGAACGCCACCCGGCGTGATCGGTCCTTCGGTCCCGGGCGCCAGTTTCAGGATTCCCCCAACGCCGACGCGGCGGATGGCGAGGTTCTGGAGAAAGCGGAAGTCTCGAGCCTCGTGGCCTATGCCCGCCAGTACCATGTCGAAGTCATCCCGGAGATACCCTCGCTCACGCACAGCTACTATCTGCTCACCCGGCATCGGGAACTGGCCGAGATTGCGGACGCCGAATGGCCCGACACCTACTGCCCTTCGAATCCCAAGGTTTATGACCTCCTGTTTGACGTGCTTGATGAATATATCCAAGTCATCAAACCCCGCATGGTGCACGTGGGACATGACGAGTGGAGAATGCCCTGGGGAATTTGCCCGCTCTGCCGAGGGAAGGACCCGCGCGAACTTTACGCGCAAGACCTCAACAAGATTCACGATTACTTGACCCGCCAGGGAATCAAGATGGCCATCTGGGGCGATCACCTCATCGAACCCCTGCGTGGCGAGCGCCTCAAGGAAATTGAAAATCCGGAAGGCCAACCCTATCAAACGCCAGGCGCGTTATCGCCTGACCAAGTCAGGAAGCTGATCCCCAAGGATATTCTGGTTTTCAACTGGTTCTGGGACGACAGCCAGGAAGGGGAGGGGGAAGCCGACGACGCCGCGCTCGCCGAGTGGGGTTTCCAGCAGGCTTACGGAAATATGCAGCCGAACATCCCGAACTACAGCCGGCGGGCTGCTCTCCGTGGCGTGATGGGAGGCGCGCCGTCGTCGTGGGCGGCTACCAACGAGTTCAATTTTGGCAAGGACCTGATGTTCGACTTCCTGGGTTGTGCCCAGCTTCTCTGGTCGGGACGCGCGGCTCCCCTGAACGAGCTTTCCGAAACGATTCAAAGCCTGCTGCCCGGCGTGCGACGGAACTTGAGCGGCCAACCATTTCCAAGCGACTACGATCCGGTGGTTCCGGTGAACATCGATGAAAGCTTGAGCGCCGCTTCCCTGCCCGGCCTCAGCCTGGATGCCTTGAAAGCCGGGCAAGTTGTGGCCGGAAGGATGTTATTCAAAATGGGACGCCGGGAAGGCAAACGCGCCCTGGCGGTCACGACCGGGGGCTCTGCCTCCACGGCCATTCCAATCGGTGAAGACGCGAGCAGTATCATCTTTTTGCACGCCGCGGCGAAACCCGCGCGCAATATCCCTGCATACGAAGGAACGTGGGACTATGCCGACACCGCGGACCTGTTGGGATGGTACGAAGTGACTTACGAAGATGGGTTCGTCGCGACGGTCCCACTCCGGTACGGCGTAAATATCCTGGAAGCAGGGTGGGGGAAGAGCCACGTGCCGAGCCACCTCGCGTACGAAGCGGAACTCATCGATTGCGGCGAGCCCGGCCGAGAGCGGTTGACTTTCTCCGCATATGAATGGATCAATCCGCGGCCCGGCGTCCGGGTGAAAGAGGTCCGGCTGAAAGGCTCGGTTGGGTTCAGGGGCGTGTTCGGCCAAGCTGCTCCGGAGAACACCGTGCTCCTGGCCGGTGTGAGTGTGGTGAAGAAACGCAACCCGCCTGAGCCGAAGCCCCTGCGGGCGCATGATCCATGAGCAGCGCAACAGGACGGGGAAGGTTCTACCGGGGCCGAGGTGGGAATGTGCTGGCGGGGATTACCCATGGGCCGCTGGGAGCCTCACGAACTTTCGCTCGGCAGCGACACTACTCCCTTCGATACCGGAATAGTGTAATCCCTGGGGGAAGTCGCGACACCCGAACCTTACGTCCCACTGGGCCGGACGTTCGTAGCTCGTGGGCCCTTATCCCCGCGCTCCATTTCAAACTCAACTGCCTCGCCTTCCTTCAAGCCATCAAAATTCAATTGCTGAAGACCGCTGCGATGAAAGAATATCTCTTGTCCGTCAGAGGACCGGATAAATCCAAATCCGCGGTCGCGGATAACTCGCTTAATTGTGCCTTGCATAGACACCTCGATTGTGTGTGGAACCTTCGTGGCGGGTCAATCAACATCAGTATGACTGCCAGTTTAATACCTCACGCGCTTTGTGGCCACTCTACCAGCACACAAGTGCTTTGTCAAAGGGAGAGGAGCGCACACCTGGACGACATTATATCATGTTCGAATTCGCACGCTCAGGGCTGTTTCTGAGCGAACGCTTGCCGAGCAGCGTCCAAGCTCTCGTAGATTTCGAAGACGGTGCTGAGGCGGGTAATCTGCAGGAGTTGATGGACTCCCCGCGGAAGGCGGAGCAGCTTCAGGTCGCCTCCGGCGCGCCGCGCCGAGGTGTAGCTCGCCACCAGGGTCGAGAGTCCGACGCTATCAATATAGGTAACCTCTCCCAGGTCCAGGATGATACGTTGCTGGCCACCATCGATCAACTGTTTCAACTTCGACCGTAGAGCTTCCGTTTCCGGGCCCAAGGTGATGCGCCCGCGCACGTCCACCAGCATCACACCCTCGATGACTTTCTCCACGATGTAGATCGCCATTAGGACTTCTCCCCATTCCGGCTGACCATAAAGACCTAACAGAGTGCGCCGAGACCCGCAGAGGCCCCACCCAATCGTCCGGCATCGTACCACGGGCCGGGGCGTTTTGCGAGGCGCAGGGGGGATTCCTCGCCGTGGCATCTCCGAAAGGGTCGCCAAAACGCTCGCACGATGGTAGATTCAGACCATCTCACCTGGGAGGGCTGATCATGACGAGAGATGGTCTTTCGAGACGAAGCTTTCTTCGCAATGCCGCCGCCGGCACCACCGGCGCGGCCCTGGCTTCCCTGCCGCTGGCGCACGCCGCGGCGGCCGAGGCGGCGCCCGAAGCGCCCTGGCCTGTCACCGTGGAAACCTACCCGCTGGTCGAACCTGGCCAAGCCGCCAGCCTGGCGCGCTTGAAGGTGGTGACCACAGACGAAATCCCCAACCCCAGCCAGGAAAAGCTACGCGCTTATGCGCCCAACCTCGATCTCCACCCCTGCCGAAACCGGGAGGAGTTTCGACACGAAGTCGCCGATGCCCACATCATTTTCGGCGAATTCTCGAGGGAGGATCTTCAGGCCGCGCGGCAATTGCGCTGGATCCAATACACCGCTGCGGGGGTTGAACAGATTCTCTACCCGGAACTGGTGGCGGGCCCCGTCGTGCTCACTAACATGCAGCGCATGTACTCGCCCACGATTTCGGAAACCGCCATCGGTCTGCTGCTGGCTCTGACGCGCGGCCTCACCCGGTACGCGTTGCAAACTCGCGAACATGTCTGGAAGCCAGTCGAGGGGCTCACGGAAATCAGCGGGCTCACCATGGGCATCGTGGGGCTGGGCGGTATCGGCACCGACACCGCCTACCGCGCCCACTACGGATTCAACATGAGAATCCTGGCCGTGGACCCCAAGCCCCTGCCCAAGCCCTCCTTCGTCGCGGAGCTGCACTCGCCCGAATGGTTCCCGCACATGGTGCCGCTGGTTGACGTGCTGCTGAGCGCAGCGCCGCACACTCCCGCGACCGAAGGGATGTTCAACGGAGCGGTGTTCCGCGCCATGAAGCCGACGGCCTATTTCCTGAATGTCTCACGCGGCAAGCTGGTGGATACACCCGCGCTCATTCGGGCTCTGAAGCAGGGCTGGATCGCGGGCGCCGGGCTCGACGTGGCGTACCAGGAACCGCTGCCGCCGGATGATCCTTTGTGGACGGCCGGCAATCTGATCATCACCTCACACTCCTCGGCGGAATCAGCGGGCTCGACCCAGCGGCTTCACGACCTTTTCTGTGAGAATGTCCGGCGCTACGTGAGCGGCTTGCCCCTGCTGAACGTGGTGGATAAGAAACGGGGGTACTGAAGCTGCGCCAGGTCATGTCCGTAGCTGGGTCGGTCAAGGGGCGCCGCGCCGATAGATATTGTGGCGCCCCACAGGCGCATTACGTTTGTGCGGGACGGGTTCGCCTTTCCGTGGTGCGAGTGCCCTCACCAATTCCCTCCGCAGCTTGAATAGCTGCTACACTAGGAAGGTACGGCCGCCTGATCCGGAAGACCGCCATCACACCAGGGCCTCATCGTTTGGACGTCTCATCCCGAGGATCCATTAGGGAGGGTTCGGTTGAACTCATCGATTCGTAACGTCGCCATCATCGCGCATGTGGACCATGGCAAGACCACGCTGGTGGACGCCATGCTCCGGCAGAGTGGAATCTTCCGGCAGGGGGAAGTCGTGGTGGAGCGGGTCATGGACTCCAACGACTTGGAACGCGAGCGCGGCATCACGATCCTGGCGAAGAACACCGCCATTATTTACCACGGTACGCGCATCAATATCGTGGATACGCCGGGCCACAGTGACTTCGGCGGCGAGGTGGAACGCGCCCTGAAGCTTGTGGACGGGGTGCTGCTGCTGGTGGACGCGAGCGAGGGTCCGCTCCCCCAGACGCGCTATGTGTTGCGCAAGGCGCTCGAAGCCAAACTGCCTCCCATTGTGGTAATCAACAAGATCGATCGCAGCGACGCGCGGCCGCAGGAGGTGTTGAACGAAGTCTACGATCTATTCATCGATCTCGATGCCACCGAGGACCAACTCGACTTTCCCGTCCTTTACTGCATCTCCAAGAATGGCATCGCTCGCGAGTCCCTGGATGGCGCCTCGGAGAATCTTCAGCCACTCTTTGAAACAATTCTGCGCGCGATTCCCCCTCCCGCGGGCAACCGGGACGCCCCCCTTCAACTTCTCGTGGCCAACCTGGACTACAGCGAGTACCACGGGCGCCTGGCACTGGGCCGCATTTTTTCCGGCACGCTGCACCGCGGCGATGAAGTGGTCGTGGCCAAGCTGGACGGTACTCTCGAACCAACCCGCATTACCAAGCTTTACGGTTTTACCGGACTGGAGCGTACCGACCTCGAAACCGCCGAGGCCGGTGACATCGTCGCCATCGCCGGCGTGGAGGGAATCACCATCGGCGAGACCGTAACCAGCGTCGTATCCCCCACGCCGCTGCCGCACATCCCGATCGACGAGCCCACCATTTCCATGGTCTTTACGGTGAACACTTCGCCCTTCTCCGGCCGGGACGGCGCTTACGTCACCTCGCGGCACCTGCGCGAGCGCCTCGAAAAAGAACTGCTCACCAACGTTTCCATCCGCGTGGAGGAGATGGAAAGCCCCGACTCTTTCCAGGTGATGGGGAGAGGTGAGCTGCAGTTGGCTATCTTGATCGAGATGATGCGGCGCGAAGGTCATGAGCTGGCGGCGGGCAAGCCGGTGATCATCACGCGCACCTTCGAGGGCAAGCTCCAGGAGCCCTCGGAGCAGCTCATCATCGATGTTCCCCAGGAGTTTGTGGGCGTGCTGATGCAGGAGATCGGCATGCGCAAGGGCATCAATAACAAGATCGTGAGTCACGGCGGCGGGCGCGCCACGAGCGGCCGGGTGCGCCTGGAGTTTTCCGTCCCCTCCCGCGGTCTCATCGGGTTGCGCGGGGAAATCCTGAAGGCCACCCGCGGCACCGCAGTGATGAATACCCTCTTCGATGGTTATGTCAACTGGCAGGGTGAGATCCCCGCGCGTCTCACCGGATCACTTATCGCCGATCGCGCCGGCCGCACCACCGCCTACGCCCTGTGGAACCTGCAGGAGCGCGGCGAGCTGTTCGTGCAGCCGGGCGTGGAGGTTTATGAAGGTATGGTGGTGGGACAAAACTCGCGCTGGGACGACATGGACGTGAACGTCGTCAAGGAAAAGAAGCAAACCAATATGCGCGCCTCGGTGGCCGATGAAGCCATTCGCCTCATCCCTTTCCGGCCCCTCACCCTCGAAGAAGCCATCGAGTTCATCGCCGAGGACGAATACGTCGAGGTCACGCCCACATCCATCCGCTTGCGCAAGAAAATCCTCGAGTACAACAAGCGCCCGAAAAAGCACAAACACCCCATCGCGGAGTGAGCAGGTCGCGCCGGGCCCACCCCCGCAGGGCACAGCATGGGGATGGCAGCGGTGGGCCGTCCTATTTCACCATCCTGGCCTCGCGGAGGCGCCGGACATAGCCCGACACGGTCGCCTGCGAGACCCCGAGCGCTTTCGCAATCCGTGCCTGGCGCCACCCGGATTTGAGCAGTCTTTTCAGCCGCTCAAGTTTCTTGTCCGTAAGCTTGGAACGTGGCCGTCCGGCGTTGCGGACGAAGTAACACAATTCCTCGTGGGTATACTTCGCATCCAGCGCTTGGCGTCCGAGCCTGCCCCACGCGCTTAACTCCTCCGGTGTGTGCTTCGCCGCCCTGGCCTTCCCCCCCAACCTGCCCATCTCCCGGACCGTCATTTCACCTTTCTTAGTTTTGCTCATGCCCTGCACCCTACGCCCGAAGGGTGCAGGCTGTCAAAACCTAAGTGCCTTCACCGCAGAGGCACCGAGACGCGGAGAGAGGGCCTTCCATTCTTGCACCTCTGCGCCTCCGCGACTCTGCGGTGAGAAATGTCTTCGGGGATTATTTCACAGCATCTCAGCGTTCCAGTGGAGGAGCGAGCACCCAGCGGTTCTTGCGGAGGAAGTCGCTTACTACGCCTATGTCGCGCGCGTCGCAGAGGAGCAGGCGGCAGAAGACGTCCGCGGTGCCCACCTTGGGCTCTACCTTGGCCGCCTCGCGGAAGGCATTCTGCGCGTCCTTCTTGCGGTTGGACTGCCAGAGAGCGATCGCCTGCAGCACCAGCATGGCGCTGGAATTCTGATCGGCGTTGAGCGCCATAGCGCACTCCGCAAGTGAGCCGTCGTAGTCGCGCTGCTTCCAGAGCGCCAGCGCCATGATGCGATGGCCCTCCGGCCCCTGCGGGTTCTGTGCAATCATTTCTTCCGCCAGGGCCGTCGCACCCTTCGCGTCACCTCGCCGCAGCAGTCCAGCCGCTAACTGCTCGCGTGCCCCGGTAAAGTCCGGGTTCTCACCCAAGACTTCCTGGAGGAGCTCTGTCGCGCGCGCGGTTTCACCGGCCTGGTTGAGGAGCACAGCGAGTTGGTACTGGCTCTGCCAGTCCTGGGAATTGAGCGTCACGGCCTTCTCCAGCAGCCCGCGCGCCTCTGTGCTCTTCCCTTCTGCGGTCAGAATCTCAGCCAATGCCGCGGAGGCCGGCCCCAGGTTGGGCGAAATCTCGAGGGCGTGGCGCAACGCTTCTTCCGCCTGCTGATTGCGGCGCTGGAACATGCGCAGTTGGCCCAGCGCCAGGTAGGCGCCCCCGTCTTGCGGGTCGAGCTTTACCGCCGCCTGGAACTCCGTCGCAGCTTTCTCTTCCTCCCCGCCTGCGAAGTAGGCGCGGCCCAGCGTGACGTGGGCGGCGGCGTTGTCGGGCGCGATGCGCACCGCTTCCTCCGCCTGCTGCGCGGCCTCATGCACTCGGCCCGCCTCGAGATAGAGTACCGCCAAGCTCATGCGCAGCATGGGATCTTTTGGGCTCAGTGCCAGGGCCTTGGAAAACTCGGCGCTCGCGAGGTTCTGATAGTCAGATGCGGAAAGCCCTCCGGCTTGGCGCGGAGCCGAACCCGCTGACATGCTCAGCGCCCACTCGACCGAGCCCAGCGAGTAGTGAGCGTCGGCGTCAGCGGGGTCCAGGCGTGTGGCAGTTTGCAGCTCGCGAAAGGCCTCGGACAGCCGGCCCTGCTCGCGCAGCGCCAGGCCCAGGCCGCGGTGCGCTTGTTCCACCTCCGGCTGCACTTCGATGGCTTGGCGAAAGGCCGACTCAGCGCCCGTAGGGTTGTGCTGGCCCAAGAGATCAAATCCCTGCAAGATGCGATCTGCGGCTTCCCTGGAAACCTGTATGGCGAGCGCGGCGGGCGCTTTCTCAGCCGCTTGCTGGGCCGCTGCTGCGGCCGGACACCCCAGGCAGAAGGCGCAGGCGGCGAGAAGATAGGCCGTCCCGGCGCACCTGCCGCGACGCGCCCGCCGCGGCCGATCCGGGAAACCTCCGGGGTCAAGGCGCAGTGCGAATCTGTTGAGGATCATGAATGATGATTTCTGCGCGGCTCTGGTAAACGGTGATGCTCCCCCGGATCTCCACACGCTTCCCCTGCAAAGATTCCAGGTCGCCGAACTTGTCTTTGTCAGATGCAAAAATCACGCTGGTAAAGGGACAGCTTCGGTAGTCCTGACAGAAATCCAGGAAGGTGTTTCCGCTGTTCGAGGTGTAAACGCGCAGCACTTGTCCGGCTACACAGCCGGCCTTTCCCACCTGGGGACCCACGTCGTGAAAGTCGACGCAGCCGGTCGAACCGGTCGCGGCCGGCAACTCAGGGGCGCCTCGGGCGGCGAGGGGAGCGCTCACCTTTGGCCTCTGCCCGCGACGCGAGCCCACCAGCGTCCCCAGCACAAAGGCCACGAGCAGCAGCCCCACGACGACCAGAATCCACGCGCGTTTCATCGCTCGATGCCCGTCCGCGCCCCGGCCGGCTGCGGCGCCAGGCGCACGCCGGGCAACCCGGGCTTGCCCGCCTGCACCCAGGCAGTATACCAAAGCGAGCTCACGAAGAGGGCGGCGGCATTGAGCTGGCCGAGAGCGAGCGGGCCCGCCAGCCGCTCGAAGCGCGCGGGGAATTGCGGGTCGAGGTACCCGCCCGCCGCCGCCTCGCGGTCCGCGGAAAATATCACCTCGCGATTTGCATAGCTCTCGACCAGCTCGTGGAAAATTCGCGCCCGCAGATTCGGAACGAAGGCCGCCGCCGCCGGCCGCAGCGTCCAGCGGTCCGCCAGGTCGCGCACCAACTCGGTCTCAAAGCGCGCGTGGATTCCCCGCTGGTTCGTCAGTTGCCCATCGTAGTTGATCAGAGTGTGCAGGGGCTGTGTCAGGTCGGCAGCATAATGCGCCGCGAAGACGGCGTCGTGGTCGGCCGCGTCCCAGCGGCGGCGGCGTAAATCTTCGCCCAGGCGCAGCGTGTAACGCTCGATTTCCCAGACGGAATCGCCATGCGCAAGTCCTGAAGGCGGCGGGTTCCAATGCCCGGCGACGAAGCGCCGCTCGAATTCGCGAAAGGGAAACCGGTCGTAGGCCTCGATCTCTGTGTAATGGTGCGGGTGCTCGGCAGGATCCTGGCGCGCCACCAAGTCGGGCTCCGACGCATGCTCCAGAAAGTAGCTCTGGCGCGCCCGGAAGTACGAACGCAAAGGCTCCGGTAGAACCTCGATGGCCGCGGCGTTCACCCTCTGATGCCCGAGATCACTCCAGGCCAGCGCCGGCGGCGCCCCACAGAGGAGGATAAGGACAAACAAAAGCGTTCGCTGCGCGGGGCGGATTGCTCCCCTGCCCTGTTTACACGCATGCGCAAATTTCATCCGGTGGCTACTCAATCCTTTCCAGGATCACCAACGTGCTGTCGTAGTCTCCCCGCAGGTCGAGGTTGAGCCCATGGTGCATCAGGAACGAGCCGCTCAACACCTGCTGCTTTTCCACCACCTTTTCGTCAAGGCGCTTGACCCGGTAGGAAGCGTTCTCATCGAGCCCGCGCAGGCAAAGAGCATGAACCGGGCGCAAGTACCGCTGGGAATGGAGGAACGCAAACAGGACCGCCTGTTTTCCATTGGCGGAGACGTACTGATTTGCGGTCAGCGCCCCTTCACGCGGGGAGCACAGCCGGTAGAGATCGCCCTGCTGAACCGTCTCGCGGATACTCTTATAGGTCGAGATCATCCGGGTGGCCAGCGCAAAATCTTCCGGAGACCACTTGTTCAGGTTCGCGCCGATTCCGAGTGCGCCCTGCATGGCGACGAGAAACCGGTACGAGAGCGGCGTGGAGCGTCCGTTCAGGTTAGGCACGTCGGTGACCCAGGCAGACATGACCTTGGGAGTGTAGGCAAGACTGAAACCTTCCTGGATGCCCAGCCGGTCAAAGGCCTCGGTGTTGTCGGAGGTCCAAACGATGTTGACACGCTCCAGGATGCCCAAATCGACGCGTCCACCGCCGCCGGAGCAGGCTTCGATGTCGAGGCTGGGGTGCCGGGCGCGCAGGCGGTCGATAATCTCGTATACGTTGCGGACGTACTTCACCCAGATTTCCTTCTGTTCGGCCAGGGGCGCCTCCGGCCAGCCCGGCTCGCCGAAATGCCGGTTCATGTCCCACTTGATGTACTTGATTTTGTTTTCGGAAAGTATTTTGTCCAGCACGCCAAAGATGTACTCCTTCACATCCTCGCGGGCCAGGTTAAGTACAAGTTGATTGCGAGCCTCGCTGCGGGGACGGCCGGGAAAGTTCATCGCCCAGTCGGGATGCTGGCGGTAAAGGTCGCTGTCAGGATTCACCATCTCCGGCTCGAACCACAGACCAAAATCCATGCCCAGGCTGTTGACGTAGCTGATCAGCGGCTGGAGTCCGTGGGGAAACTTCTGCGGGTTCACGTACCAGTCACCCAGGCCCGCGTGGTCGTCGTTGCGCTTGCCGAACCAGCCATCGTCCATCACGAAAAGTTCGACGCCGAGCTTGGCGGCCTTCTCGGCCAGGACCCTCTGCCCCGCCTCGTCCACGTCGAATGTGGTCGCTTCCCAGGAGTTATAAAGCACCGGCCGGACCTCGGGATGAGCACGGTCCGGGAGGAGTTGGTCGCGTTCGAAACGATGCAGCAAGCGTGAGGCTTCGCCAAACCCCCGGCTGGTGAAGCCGCCGTAGTAGGGCGGAGTGCCCAGGCTCTCGCCCGGCTTGAGCGGCCAGGAAAAGTCAAAGTCGTTGTAGCCGCCCGTGACGCGCACCTGATGCGTAGCGGGGGTTTCTTCCACCACCAACTTCCAATTGCCACTCCAGCCCAGCGCCCCGAACCACACGCGGCCCTGCTCTTCGTCCGCCTCACCCCCCGCGTCGATGGCGAACCACGGATTCAAATTGTGGCTGGTGTTACCGCGTCTGCTTTCCAGGACCTTCTTGCCGGGATGGATGGGTTCGCGAATCAGTTGGGTTTCGTTCGCCCAACGTCCGGTCAAGTAGGTGAGCCGGTACCCTTCGCCTTCCGGCACATACCAGACGCCCGACTGCGCGCTCTCCACGGTCACAAGTTGCGGCGTGCGGTTCTCAATCACCGCCTGTTTGCGGATGATGTCTTCTCCAGGAAACACCTTATAGATGAGTTTCACGAAGAGATCATATTGAATATCCTTCAGGCGGATTTCCAGCGTGTCGCCGCGAATCTCCTGCGCGGCATATTTCAGCACCAGGTCGCGAACTCCCGATGCGAGCGTCACCTTCAAAGCGGGTTCGTTGTAATACCGGCCCCCCCAACCAGGGTATTCAAGGTTCGTCATGGTTTCGCTGGAATCAAACGAGGCGTGCTCGGCACGGGAACGCGCGGCGGAAAGGTCGTGGTCACTCGCGAGCTTCCCTCCCCAGTATAGAGTCTGCAACTCCTCGCGCTCATTGAGTCCCATCACGTAAGTGGTCCGGCCGGTACTCAGAACCCACACCCGGAGATCAGGCACGTACCGTACCGGAGCGCTGCTCATCGCCCCCTCCCCATGAGCCCGGACGGGCGCGAAGATCATGGCAGTTATCAGCGCACCCAGGAAGGTGCTTTGACCGAGGCCGGTTCGAAAAGGGTTTCTCGCTCGTGACATGCATTCACCTCAGCTCCAGGGGTTCACCACGAAGGGGCGAGTATACACCTTGGTGAACTGATTGGGGAAAAGAGCATCGTCGCGGAGGCAAGCAGGAGAATGGGCGCAGATTCCGCAGGCCCGCAGCGGTGAAATTCCGCGCCCCCCTCATTCACCGACGGGTAGGGGTGTCATTTGGAATGGGATCCCTTTCGAAACGATAGTCATTCCCGCGAAAGCGGGAATCCATTCCGTCGGCGGCGCATTTCCAATGGCGTAAGGAGTAGATTCCCGCTTTCGCGGGAATGACTGCACCTGGGAGCGCCCGTGTCTCGCAAATGACACCACTACTCACCGATGGGGCGCGGCAGGGATCACGAGAAGAAATTACTCGCCCGAAGGGGCCTCACTTCTCCCTGCCGTGGCTCGCAGCACAACCAAGCAACTACTGCGAAGGCAGGATTGCCTGTTGGAACGACAACGCGTTTACATCCGTAAAACGCGGAGTTCCCGGAGGCAGCTTTGCGATACTCTGAAAATCGATATCGAAGTTGTAGCCGCGCGAAGGGGGGCTATAGACAACATTACAACACTTGTAAATACCTGTCGCCTGTCGAGCAATATAGAAGCTCACCAGGGAACCACGATAGTTCAAGGTCTGACCACCCCAGTTTTCGATATACCGAAGGAAGTTGTGAACTCCTCCGTCGGTTCCGGAGTCTAAATTCCCCCAAGTGGGTTGCGGGAAGGATAGGTTCTTCCCGCCCACAATCGCCGTCCTGTACCAGGTTGTGTTCGCGGTGCGTCCCCCCAAGTTCGTCGGATTTGCCATATCGCTTGCGTCGTTGTAGTTGTTAGAGAGGAGCGTCACGGCGTCGCCGATCACGGCCGAAGGTACATGGCACTTGCCTACCGCATCATTAAACCCGTTGGCCACACTGGCATTGTAATCGCCCTCGATATAGATGGGATTCTCCGCCGCCACGGTGAATCCGCCGGAGGCGCCGACGGTGCACGTCGCGGCCGCCAAAGGAGGCAGGTTGCCGAGCGTGCCATCCTCCAGGCGCACGGCCCGCCGGAACAGGACGACAGGGTTCTTCCGTCCCTGGAGAGCTGTTAGTGTGCGTGTGGTTGCTGCGTTCAGTGCCGTCAGCCCCTGAATGGTCCCTTTCAAGGGGCTGGTGTCAAAAAGACCTGCGGGATCGGTGACGAGGTTGTCGTTAAGGTAGTAGGGATGGGCCCCGTAGGTGCGGAAAACGCCGTCGCCGTCAACATCCTCGGGCGCGTCCAGAACCCCATTAGGGGCGCCGAGCGTCACTGACGGGTTAATGGTGTCCTCGTACCCGAATTCACCGGTTTCATTATTGGAGCCGTCATTATTGCCACGCCGGTCGGACACATAAACGATGTAGCCCGAGTTGTACAGTGCTTGTGGGCCGCTGGTTCCAATAGTTCCCGCAAACCATTTCTGGAGGTTGTGCACGTCGATTTCAACGAGGTTCATGACACCCATGAAGGTTAGAGTAGTCGGCCCTGAGTTATCCCGCACTTCTCCTTCCCTCGGATCATACAAATTGACGGGAACGAAATTCGTGGCCGTCGTGGCAGCGGCCAAGGTAGTCAGCGTGTTGGTGGGAACTGTACCCGCTGTTGGCCACGTTAGCGTGTTGTCAGTATAAGTGGTGACGACGCCCAGACTAACATACCTATTCTCTCCTCCCGCCGCCGTTCCGCGATAGATGTTGTAGCCGGTCACGCCCGCAAGCGGATACGCCGGCCAATTGAAGGTTATTTTCTTGCTGCTGCCCCCGGTTGCTTTACTCGCCTCCGTGCCCAGGCTTTCACCCCAAGGGCCCAAGGCGGTGACGACGTAGAAGTAGGTTGTATTTGGTAAATTCCCACTGCCTGCTACGGCAAATGAGTTCGGCGCTCCCTCCGTCGGGATCGGTTTTGCTTCTTCCAGGTGCAAGATCGCGTTGTTGGCGGCACACGGCGCCGCCCCGGACTGAACATCGTGCGAGATTCCCAACGAAAGTATCTCCTTGGTCACATCCTGCCAAGTTCCCGGCGTGGCATTGAGCTGCATCTCGATTTTGATGTACCCGCCGAGCAGGGTCGTGTTTATCTTGAACATGTAATCGTTATCGGCGGCCCAGCCTGGCGACTTGGCGATAGGCGGATTGCACGAGCCCGTGGGCGAAAGGTAGTAGCTGCCACTGCTATTGGTGCGCTGAACCGTAGTCGACATGCCCGTACTCCCAGCTTCGGCAAGCGGGTAGGGTTGCTTCGTGGTATCGATGCCCGGCAAACTCGTGATCGCGGCTACCGTATCCGACAGCAGGATTCGCAGGCTGGCTTGGTTGTAGAAGCGCGCGCTGCCGGTAGTACTTGTGGGATCTTCGCCAGCGGGGGCACGTTGTATCAGGGCGATGGGCGAGGCCCCTGCCAAGGCCAAGGCCAGGTTGAGTTTCTTCGCTCCCGTCTTTTGGTTCCGAATAAAGCCATTATACGTAGTGACCGAAAGTGTGGTCCAGTTGGGATTGACGGCACTGCCCGGCCCACCCGTTACACTGCCTTCGGTCAGTACCAGGGCCCTGCACGCCGACGCGGAGCCTGGACAGCCTCCGGCGGTCGTAAGCACATCGACGGTCGTACCGTAGTGAGAGGTGTTGTTAACGTAACCATTCGAGAGCTGGGCGCGGATGACGTCCTGATATGCGGTGGCGCGATCGTTGATGATCAAGGTGCCGCCGTCTTCGGCCAGAAACAGGTTTCCGTTGGTGGCAACGCGTCCGCCAAAGTTAAAGTCCGGCCCGGCGAAGAACGAGAGGTCGCTATCCGAGAAGATTCCATACTGGAAGACGGGAACCGCAACTTCCTGAACCACGCGGGTCATCTTGACTTCGGTGTTGTTGGGGCCAGAAGCAGTCACGGTTAGCGTGAAAGGGGTGATGATGCCCTGCAGCCCTTGTAGCGGCCCGCTCCCCTGAATCGTGCCTTGGGTAGAGTACAGGCCGCTGCCCGCCGTCGTGTACAGAATGGTGTAACCTCCGGCGGGAAACGTGACGCCCGGCAGGCTCGGCACATAGGTGGTGCCCGTCAAAGCGTCAATCTGAGAGGGCGTGGGAGAGGTATGGGAAACGAAAAACGCCGCCAAATCGGAACTCATCTTCTCCAGCCCCCCCACTGCACCATAGTAGGCCACCGTATTGTCACGATCGCTCGCCGCCACCTTCTGTTCCCCCGTCGTGACAAAATAAAACCCCAGCATCATGGTCGTAAGAATCAGCATGACCATTAGGACCACGATCAGCGCTACCCCGGAATCATTGTTTCTGTAGTGTCTCATTGCTTCCCCTTTCCCGTGGCTTGCTCCGCTCAAGGCGCGTGGCGGGTACGCTGTTCCTGCCCCGTGTGTAGTCAGTATTTGTTGAAGAATGCCAGATTCTGAACCACCACCGACGTCTTGATCGAATCCGAATAATACTGTCGGGTGCGGCGACTCGGGTGGTCGGCTTGGGCATTCACCCACAGGTTCACCTTGCGAATTTGATTGGGATTGCCGACCACATTGGTCGGGTCAGTTGGTGTCGCAGGAGGTGAAAGGCTGTAGGAGAACTGCAATAGGTTGATCCCCACAGCAATCGGCTGGGCAGCGCTTGTCCCCACCTGCCGCATTAACCTCGGGGGGTTCGATGCATTCACGTAATAGGAAATCATATTGACATGATAGGCAGTCGTGCTGGCCGCGACGGGTGGGAGCTGCGCAATGGTGCCGGTAGTCGCGTTGGGGGGGAATTGGTTGAGCCCCAAAACGTCCGCCGCCGCGCCCGTAGTAAATGTTATGATATTATTTGTTGTATCAACAGCTGTCACTGCGAGGATGCAGGTGGTAGAGTTCTCCAACATGATCAACTGGCCAGGAAGAACCTGCGAGACTCCCGTAGCGAGGTTGGTGCCGTTGTTGACGGTGATCGTGGCATGGGTCTGGTCGTAGCTTATAGCCGTCAGGGGGTATTGATCCAATAGAGAAACCGGGTTGATGGAGATAATCGTGACCTCGTCCGTGGTGTAGCCACCGAGAGTCGGTCCCAAACCCGTCCCCGGAGTGATGACAGGCATGTAGCCGGTGGTGGGAAAAGTGCTTGCGCCGGGACCGGGCCGGTTGATGAGCGTGGCGATGTTTCCGCCCGGAAGCGGAATGCCGCCCAAAGGAATTTCCGCTCCGGCCGAACTCAGGTCGCGGGTAATAAGATTCACACTGGCTCGGAGGTTCCCATTCACGTCGGCCACGCACCCCGCCAGATCGCTGGCATCGTTGAGCTGGTTGAATACATCGAAAGCCAGGCCCAGTACGATTAAGGAGAGTGTCATGGCCACCAGGAGCTCGATAAAGGTGTAACCCCCGGGGGGGCGAGTTGCGCGCGATGGATGCGATAGTTTACACATAAGGTGACATCACAGCCGTGAGAGTGACCTGACGGGCAATACCTTTCGGGGTCTCATATCGGATCGTCACGGTGATTTGCTTCAGAATGGAAGAAAGCTGCACCACCTGAATGGATCGTTGAAACCCATTAAGAGGCGGATACACGTCGTCCGCCGTGCCGAGGATGCCGTCCGGCCCGGGCATGTCAACAGTCTCTACAGCCCCATCGTCGGCGGTATTCACGATTCCGTCCGCCCCCGGCGTGGTTAAGCCGGTAAAACCGTTGACAAAGATGCAGGACGTGTTGGCGGCAACGTTGCAAATCTGATCGAAAGTGATGCTGGCCGTGTCGCGAGCGGTAAATACATCCTCCATGGCTTCGCGAGCCTTCTGCCGGGCGACGGTATCCTGCTGGGAGGTCGAAACGACTGTGAGTCCAACCCCCAAGCCATAGGCCACCGCCAAGAGCCCCGTGACCAGAACCACCGATGCAATCATGACCTCAATGAGTGTGAAACCCTTTTCATCCTTCCGGTGACGCGGGATTAATGGGACCATAAGGTAACCTCTAGAACCAGCTTGTTCCGCTGTAGCGATAACCCTTGATGCGACCCGTTGCGCCAAGAATGGTCACCGCCCGCGCTGTCTGTTTCCGTCCCGAGATGCCAATAAACACCGTCCCGTTGACGAAGTTGCCGCTACTGTCAAACACCGCCCCGTCGCTTTGAAAGGTGATCGTACAAGGCATACCCGTGCAGTTTAAGCTGACTGCGCTCGAGTTGCCGAAGTGATCGGGTGTGTCCCCGACCCCCGACAACACGCTGAAGGCCATCTGATAGGGAAGGAAGTAGTCGGATAATTGCGTCGTAGTCAGGTCCAGATTCTGCCGCACGGTCACGATTTCGCTCGTACCTTTAAAGGTCACCTGAATGATCCGTCTCTGGTCCACGGAAGCCTCACGGGCTTGGCGGAGCTGGACCGCCAGAAGCTGCAGGGCAGAGTCCGCACGCACAGTCGGCATGACGTTTATGAAGGCCAGGTAGGCCATCCCGGATAAAATCCCAATGATCGAAATCGTGACCAGCATCTCGATCAACGAAAAACCCTCCGCGCGCAGAACCCTGCTCCTTCTTCCAGCCACCCCCCGATCACGCACTGTCGGCTTGTTCACGTTCTCCCCCCGCAGGGCCGTTGCCATCAGGCCGACCGCCCGGATGGCCGACGCCACCAAGATCGCAATCAGAGTGAAGCCCCCTTGCAACGCCGGTTGCTCACGGGTGGGTGACTGAGACATTTCCCCTGCCCGAAACCAACATCGCGTAAAACGACGTCCCCGTGTTGATTGGCGCGTTTGGGTTCGCCGGACCGATCGCCACATCTCCCCATCGGGCGATGGCGATAGGTGAATTCTCTGCAGAAAACACCGCCGCTGACGAGACCATATTGAAGACTTGATACATTAGGATCGAACGAGTGAAAGTGCGCTGGTCCTGATAGCCGTGCAGGATCGCCTGGAAGCGGGTCGACTGAGTGGCTCCGGCCGACGCCGCCACGGCACTGGAAAGCCGATAGCTGTTCATGGAGTTCATGAAAGCCGGCACCGCCATCGCCGCCAGGACGCCGATCATGGCAACGACCACCAGCATTTCAACCAGACTGTAACCTGCAGTTGCGCGTCGCTTCACAGTCAGGGCAGCCTCCTTACAGAGGTTCCAAGCTTCGATCCAGCGGCGATCTGTGCGGAGCTGAGGGTTTCGTTGTGAACCGAGTTTCTCTCACAAGCCAGAGCTCCAGAATTTCCCATGAGAATTGTGGGGCGCCTTAAGCGTCCACACAATAGTACTAGAGTACCAGAGGGCAACCGTTCCATTCCCGGGTTCCCCGGCGGGAACCCTCTGCTATAGGCGGGAGTATACACCTGTGCGCCCCGCTTGGGAACGTATTACACGGACTTTTCACCGAACTGCGCCCGCACGCCCCGGCTGGGCAAGCTAGTCTCCCCTCCCGGCTAATTCTTTGCCATGTGGGCTCCGGTCTAAAAATCGGGAGGTGGGGAGATTGACGATCTTCGGACTCACTAAGCCGGCTCACCTGCCCACCTCACTCTGCCGATAACCGATATGGGGGAGTGCGTCACGGGCGCAGATGGAGCAATCGGGAGATCGTGTGATCGGGCGGCCGTGTGATGGAGCGATGGGATGATTGGGCCATGGAGCGATTGAGTGACATGATGCCCGCGCGCCCCTCTTATCCCCTGCTGAACCCCAACCCCCGACGCGGATTTCTCACCACGCGGGGACGCTTTTTGGGGCTGCCAGGAGGGCGGGGGTTCAGCCCCGCCCTTCCAATCCCGTGGTGAGAAATCCGGGTCCCTACTCTTGGACAACCGCCGGCGAAGGATTACTATGCCACGATGATGCGGCACGCCATCTGGCACTATCTCTTGCACGAATGGGGCACCATCTCGCAGGCACCGGTCCTCTGCTGGGTTCTCTTCTGCGTAGGCCTTTTTTCGGACTGGGGCTTCGCAAGAGACGTTTATCGTCCGGACCGACGCGAATCTTCATAGTGACCCACCAGGTGGCGACCTGCCGCCGACCCTCGGGCCTTTCATGGTATATTGAAGATTCGTCTGGGGCTTACCCTTGCCGGACGCCCAGCAGAATTACCCTGCGTCGTCCAGGCAGGGACTTCTCCGGATACCATGGATTGTTTAACGCTTTTGCCTGACTCGTGCCAGGGCGCGGCTGGCTTGGCCGCCGGAAAGGCCTAACCGAGCGCAGGCGCAACAAGACTTGTCGGGGCACGGCGAGTCGTGTCCTAGCAGGCTGCGGAAAAAAACCTCAAACTGTCATCCTGAGGAGGCGAAGCCGGTCCTGAGTGAAACGAAGGAAGGACCTCTGTATTTGCTTGGAAATTCAAATACAGGGGTCCGTCGCGCAGTTTATCCTGAGCGGGCAGAGCGAGATCCTTCGCTGCGCTCAGGATGACAGCGAAGGACTCAGGATGACAGCATTGGCGGGTTTTTCCGCAGCCTGCTAAAACAGCTCGAACGCTCATGTCGAAGGCAGAAACAACGAACCTGGCGGAGTCCGGTCTTGAGTGAAAGAAACCATACCAAAGCGGGAGACGGCGACGACCGCCGCCAGTATGTGAATTTTGGATTTCATAAAGTCGATCCGGCCTGGCGACGCCTCGCCGCCGAGGAGCGCGAACGCGGCAAGGCCCAGTTCATTAACGTCGTAAAGAGCTACGAGCAGGATGTGATGGTCATCCCCTACTCCCTGGTGGGTATTCGCGGTGACTGCGATTTCATGCTGTGGCGCATCGGTTTCGACCTGCTGAAGTTCCAGGAAATGACCGCCAAACTGCTCGCAACCGACTTGGGCAAATACCTGACCTCACCCTATTCGTACCTGTCCATGACCAAGCGCTCCGTCTATGTGGACAAACACCAGCACCCCGGGCAGGAAGGGACTCGGCTGAAGCTCGTCCCCGGCCAGTTCCGGTACCTGTTCGTGTATCCCTTTGTCAAAAGCAAAGCCTGGTATCGCCTCACCAAGCACGCGCGCCAAGGCATGATGGACGAGCACATCGAGATCGGCCACCGCTACCCTACCGTCCGCCTGAACACCACGTACTCCTTTGGCTTGGACGACCAGGAGTTCGTGGTGGCGTTCGAAAGCGACAAGCCTGAGCACTTCGTTGACCTCGTCATGGAACTCCGTCACAGCGAAGCAACCAGCTATACCGCGCGTGACACGCCCACGTTCACCTGCGTCCACCGCGAGCTGGACGAGGTCCTGAATTTGCTCGGAGGATGAGAGTCGGGACTCGGGGCTCGGGACACGGGACTCGTCCGAGCCCCTAAGCCCAAGCACGTAGCGCGACAGGCGGGGTCCCAGTTTTTGAGACTCTGCGGCTTTTCCTCGCCTCTTGGGCAACAGCGGGGTGATGTCTCATTTTGGAAATCTCAGTGAGGTGGCTTTCCTGCCTGGTCGCCGCTGTTCCTGCAAAAAAAGTTCTTCATGAGGAAAGCAGTGAACTTGTCGCCGGTGTTCTCGCCTTTTGACTTTTTCAGGAGGAAACCACAGGTAAGAAAGAGGAGAGGTGACCCGATGAGCAGAAGAAAGTGACCAGGCCTCCGGAGCGGCACTACCAAAAAGACAACCACCGAGAAGACCAATATCACTTTAATTGTTTGCACAACAACCTTACTGACCATCAGGACTTTCCCCATTTTTTCTGTCTGAATTCAGGCAAGTAATAGAACCAGCGTGAGTTGTTTTTTCTAACAAGTGAGCGGGGACGGACTCCGTGGTAGAAGGGTTTTTGCGAGAAATCCAAACCACCTGGGAGGCATCCCCGATGCACGATAACAGACTGCGTTCCCGACTGAAAGCCCAGCTCACGAAGTTCTCCTTGCAGCTCACCGAAGGTCTGAGCCGCCCCTTACAGAAGTTCGTCGGTCAGATGTTGTTTGGCGTGCAGGCCAGTCAGGACGTGAAGCTCAGCAACATCGCGTGCAGCCTGAAAGAAGAGATTGATTTGATCAAGACGGAGAACCGTCTGTCGCGCAATCTGGAGGCGACGGAACTGGAAAGCCACCTGAGCGAGCGCTTGGCAGCGCTGGGGAGTCGACGAGTAGAAGCGAACACGGTGCTGTGCCTGGACCTGAGTGACCTGCGCAAGGAATACGCCCAGAAGATGGAATACCTGGCAAAGGTGCGGGACGGCAGCACTGGCGAACTGCATGACGGCTATTGGTTGTGTGACATCACGGCGGCGGAGGTGAAAAGCAGCGAGATCGTGCCGCTGTACCAGAAGCTATACTCGGCGGAGGCGAAAGAGTTTAGTAGTGAGAACGCGGAGATTCTGGCGGCCGTGGACTTGGTGCGGAGCCATACGAGAGGGCGAGGGATCTGGGCGCTGGATCGAGGCGGAGACCGCCGGGAGGTCTTGGAGCCGCTGCTGGAGCGGCGGGAACGCTTTGTGATCCGGTCCACCGGTAAACGTTTCGTGATCGATCGACGCCGCCTGCAAGGGAGTGTGGCGGAGGTGGGTGGCCGGTGTCGTCTGCGTTATGCGGCGCGCGTGATCAAGATCGAAGAGGGGAAAGAAAAGGTCTATGAGCTCCGCTACGGTGCCGAACCCCTGCACCTGCCGGGGCGAGAGGAGAAGATGCTCTTGGTGGTGGTGGCCGGTTTCGGGAAAGATCCGCTCCTGCTGTTGACCAACCTGGAGGGAGCGCGGGACTCAGAATCGCTATGGTGGATCGTGCAAATCTATCTGACCCGCTGGAAAATTGAGGAAACTTTTCGCTTCCTCAAACAGAGCTATCACTTGGAAGATATTCGCGTTCTGCGCTATCAACGGCTGAAAAACCTGGTGGTGTTGGTGACGGCCGCGGCTTACTTTGCCGCCACTTTCTTAGGGCAGAAGTTAAAGCTGAGAATCTTGTGCGAAAGGCTCCTGATCATTTCCTTCCGCTTCTTCGGCATTCCGCCTTTCCGCTTCTACGCTCTGGCCGATGGCATCCATAAGGTTCTTTCTCAAACCAGCCCCGAACCATCCGGTCCACCGCCCAAAACTTGGCAATTGGAACTCCTGCTGGCTTGGGAAGGCTAAAAAATGGGGAAAGTCCTGTACTGACCATCCCTTGACTATGCCATGGTCAAGCATGGTATTCAATGGACCACAAACGCAAGCTGATACGTTCCTAACAGAAGGCCCTGCTTGACAGGCTTCATAGTTCCAGACCGCCAGTGTTACAATAACCCGCCATGGCGACCAACACTAGACCTGTCAAGCAAAGTTCGAAGGCCAAAGCAAAAATCGACTACACGTCGCCCGCCCGCTTGCAAAACATCTTCGCAGCATTGGACGGGCTCTTCCCGCAGGCCCAGTGCGCGCTGCGCCACGAAAACGCTTTTCAGCTTCTCGTCGCCACGATCCTCTCCGCGCAATGCACGGACGAACGGGTGAACAAGGTCACCCCGGAGCTTTTTCGTAAATTCCCGCGACCTCAGGATTTCGCGGGATTGCCGCAAGCAGAACTCGAAGGGGAGATTCGCTCCACCGGTTTCTTCCGCAACAAATCAAAAAGCATTATCGGGGCGGCCTCGAAGATCGTGAAGGATTTCGGTGACAAGGTTCCCCAAACCATGGATGAGCTGCTCACCCTGCCCGGCGTGGCACGGAAAACCGCCAACGTCGTGCTGGGGACGGCCTTCGGAATCGCCAGCGGCGTGGTGGTGGACACGCACGTGTTCCGCATCGCCCACCGCCTGAAGCTCTCCCACCAGAAGACGCCGGAAAAGGTGGAGCAGGACTTGATCAAGCTGGTGCCGCAGAATCGGTGGATTTCCTTCAGCCACCAGGTAATCTGGTTTGGAAGGAAAATCTGTGAGGCGCGCAAACCCCTCTGCGCAGAGTGCCCCCTGGCTTCCGTGTGCGACTCTCCGGACAAGACCGCTTGATGGAAAGAGGGGGGCCGGGATTCGCCGCAAGGCTGGCGCGGAGTTAGAGCAAAGGGAGAATCCTTCTGCCCTGCAAGGGCAAAAGATAGTAGCCGGGGGCAACGCCCCCGGAAAGCGCGAGGCTCGTTTCCCGACCCTGAAGGGGTCGAATGACGCTGCGCGGCGGGACGCAAGAGCGGCGTGACGCCACCCGGATTCGACCCTTCCAGGGTCGGACCTTGTGGGGGGCGCGTTTTCCGGGGGCGTTGCCCCCGGCTACTCTATCGATCCCCTCCGGGGATCAAGGATGGCGGGCGCCGCGGACCACCCGCAGTCATGGGGTGAAGAAGCGACCTCCCTCACAGAAGCTTCATACCTTCCGGGTCCCATCCGACCACGGCGCCGCGTTCATAGCTGACATTGCTGAGCAAGGCCGTGCCCGCGGCCCGGAAGCCGAAGACGGCATCCTCGACGACGGGCCGGCGCGTCCTGACCGCATCGATGAAGTTCTTCATGTGGTCATAGTTCTCATTGTAACCCTCCGGCGCCACGTATTTTTCTTCGCCGAGCAGGGTTATACCCGTCGGATGCAACCGCGGATATTTCTGCCGATAATCTTCCAGCATGCGCTTTTGAATGGCTTCCGAGAACAGGTTGTAGCGGACACCCGGCTCCTTCTCGCGCGGCACGCGAGTCAGGCTGACTCC
The DNA here is from genome assembly GCA_963722555.1 of uncultured Acidobacteriota bacterium. Taxonomy (GTDB): domain Bacteria; phylum Acidobacteriota; class Terriglobia; order UBA7540; family UBA7540; genus Bog-366. Next base: position 873,919 of record CAVRNQ010000006.1, on the reverse strand, counting down.
GTCCCCACCGATGGTCAGCGTGCCTTCTGAACCCGTGAAGACGAACCCTTCGCTTTCCGAACCGCCATCCACAAAATTCGTGCGGACGCTCAAATTGAAGCCCTGCGGGTAGTCATAGAGGCCGAGCATCACATCGGGCACATCGCGACCGTCTTTCCAGAAGCGCAGCGCGGCCGTAGCCATGGCTCGGGACGGGCCGTGCGAACCCGTGACGAAGTGGACCCCGCTGAACAAGTGCACAAACAGATCGCCCGCTACGCCGCTTCCGTAAGCTTTCCACTTGCGCCACTGGAAAAAGTGCTCGGCGTTAAACGGAATCTTCGGCGCGGTGCCCAGCCAGCGCGGCCAATCGCAGGTCTCGGGCGAGGCGTCCGGCGGCACGGTATACTCCCACGCTCCCAACGCCGAGTTGCGGTCATACCAGGCCGTCACCATGTTGAGCTGGCCGATGGCGCCTGCCGCCAGCAGGTCCTTGGCCTTTTGGTAAATGACCGAACTGACTCGCTGGCTGCCAATCTGAATAATCCGGTTCGTCTTGCGTGCCGTCTCGATGATCTTCGGCCCATCGGAGTAGACGTGGATCATGGGCTTTTCGCAATAGACGTCTTTGCCGGCGTTCATGGCATCCACGGAAACCTGCATATGCCAATGATCGGGAGTGCCGATGATGACCGCGTCAATGTCCTTGCGCGCGAGGATTTCGTTGTAATCGCGCGTGGCTAAGATATCGTTGCCCCACAACTCCTTCGAATGATCCAGACAGCCGTTGTAGCAATCCGCCACCGCCAGGACCTTCACACCCGGAACCTGCAGGGCGGCCTTCGTATCGCCCTGGCCCTGCCCACCCGCTCCGATCAAGGCAATCTGAATGTGGTCGTTCGCGGCGATCGGCTTCGCCGGTTCGTCTTGAGCCGCCGCCAGCAAATGCAATCTCGCATTTCCCGCCAGAAATGACCCGGCGGTTGCGATGCTTCCCGTCTTGAGAAAACCTCTGCGATCAAGTTTGGCCACCCTACCCTCCTCTATTGCCAAAGTTACCCCCGGCCTTCCAGGGCCGTCCTCTGCGCCGTCCCGGGAAGAACGGTAGTGTACGCCTTATCCCCTCAACTTGGAAACTCCCCGTTGCGCTTCTGTCCCCGTTGCGCTTCCAAAGGCAAATACGGGTTGCCGGCCATCCGTGAGCAGGAGTAATCTGTCTGGCGATTCTCCCCCAGGCAGGGCCGCTTTGGAGGCAGGGGGTGTGTGCGCGTATCGCTTGCGAGGGGTGAAGGAAGGGAGCCTAGCCATGAAGCAAAGTGCACGCTGCCGGATGCTGGGGCGGAGTCTCGTTTTCGTCCTTCTATTCTGCTCCAGCACTACAGTGCAGTCTCAGGACAACAATCTTGCCCTCCGGCCACCCATGGGCTGGAACAGTTGGTATGGCTATCTGTGCAAGGTAACGGACGCCGCCGTGCGCACCCAGGCCGACGAGATGGTCCGCAATGGTATGAAGGCTGCGGGTTATGAATATGTCAATATTGATGACTGCTGGCAGGGACAGCGGGACGCCCAGGGAGTGATCCACCCCAACCAGAATTTCCCTGATATGAAAGCCCTCGGCGATTACATCCACAGCAGGGGTTTGAAGTTCGGCATCTACTCCTCCCCGGGACCCAAGACTTGTGCGGAGTATGAAGGCAGTTATGGTCATGAAGAGCAGGACGCCCAGACTTACGCGGCGTGGGGAGTCGATCTCCTGAAGTACGACTGGTGCAGTGGGGAAAAGGTTTACACAGCAAGCGAGATGCAGGGTGCCTACAGGAAAATGCACGAGGCGTTGAGGCGGACGGGGCGGCCGATCCTCTATAGCCTTTGTCAGTATGGCCTGGAGCGGGTTTGGACCTGGGCGCCGTCGGTGGGCGGCAATATGTGGCGGACTACTGGCGACCTCGATTATAACTACGACCGGATTTCCCTGGTGGGCTTCCAGCAAAACGGCCTGGAACGCTTCGCCGGGCCCGGCCACTGGAACGACCCGGATATGCTGCTGGTCGGTCTGGGGAAGATCCAGGATGATGAGAATCGCACCCAGATGAGCTTGTGGTGCTTGCTCGCAGCCCCCCTCATTGCCAGTCCTGACCTCACGAAAATATCACCCGAGGTGCTGGCAATCCTGACCAACCCCGAGGTCATCGCGGTGGATCAAGACCCTGCCGGCCTTCAGGGATACCGGGTCTCGGAAGAAGGCCCGCTGGAAGTGTGGGTGAAACCCCTTGCCGGAGGAGCCAGGGCGGTCGGCCTTTTCAACCGGGGCGAGGCGGCAATGCCTGTCACCGCGTACTGGAAAGATGTGGGAGTGGGCGAGACCGCGATGGTGCGGGATCTCTGGGCCAGAAAGGACTTGGGCGCCTTCCCAGGCACCTTCACCGCGGAGGTTCCAAAGTTCGGCGTCGTGTTGGTCAAGGTCAAATAGCCGGGTGCGAACCGAGACGAACCGCGGATCTTAAGGCGCCGGTGGCGGTATCGGCTCAAAGGGGAGTAACCGGAAACAACCAGGGGCTTCTTCCGCCTAACTGCTCAGGCCGCGCTTGGTCATCTCGCGGGTAAGTTCGGGAGGAAGGAGGAAGGTTACCTTTTCTTCGACCGCCGCAACCTCATCCACTTGCTCGACCCCCAAGGATCGGAAATAGGCCACCACCTGTTGGACAAGGTATTCCGGCGCCGATGCGCCCGCGGTGATGGCCACGCATTCGACTCCCTCTAACCAGGCAGGATTGATCTCAGAGGCATCATCAATCAGGAAGGCTTTGGCGCCGGCGCCTTCGGCAACTTCGCGCAAGCGGCGGGAATTGGAACTGTTGTCCGAACCCAGCACCAGAACGAGGTCCGCTTCCTCGGCCATGAGCTTTACCGCTCTCTGGCGGTTCTCGGTGGCGTAGCAGATGTCATCGCTGGGCGGAGCCATCAACTTCGGGAAACGCCGCCGCAGGACTTCGATGGTCACATTGGCATCGTCCACACCCAAGGTGGTCTGCGTCGTGACGGCAACGCGCTCGGGGTCAGGGACGTGGACCTGCTCCGCCTCCTCGACGCTGCCCACGAGCTGAATCTGACCCGGAACCTCCCCCATCGTTCCAATCACTTCATCATGGCCGGCATGCCCGACCAGAATGATGGAGCGTCCCTCCCGCGCGTAACGAACCGCTTCCAAGTGAACCTTGGTGACCAGCGGGCAAGTGGCGTCGATCACCTTGAGATTCTTCGCAGCCGCCCGGGCTCTGACCTCCGGTGAGACGCCGTGGGCGCTGAAGATCGCCACCGCACCGGCGGGAATCTCCTCGAGTTCGTCAACAAAGACCGCACCCTTGGCCGCGAGGGAGCGAATGACATACTTGTTGTGGACGATTTCCTTGCGCACATAAACCGGGGAGCCAAAAAGCTGCAGCGCCATGTTCACCACGTCGATGGCACGATCGACGCCGGCACAAAATCCCCGCGGCTTGGCTAAGAGGACTTTCTTCACTGGCATCTCAGTCGCTCGGTTGGGCCCTCGATCCGGGAGGCAGATGGGCGCGCCCGCAGACCTTAGGTCACGATATCTTCGCCGCCATCCACGCGAATGACATTGCCCGTCACCCAATGCGTCTTGTCGCTCATCAGCGCCGCGATGGCGCTGGCCACGTCCTCGGGAGTCGTCAGCCGCCCGCCCGGATTGCGCAGCCGTGCGAACTCCGCCAGTTTGTCGATGCCGGGAATCTTGCTGGAGCCGGGTGTGACGGTAACCCCGGCCTGAATGGCGTTGGCGGTAATGCCGTGGGGCATCAGTTCATAGGCAAGCTGGCGGATATGCGATTCCATTACCGCCTTGGCGGCGGAGACCGCGCCGTAACTGGGAATCACGCTGTGCCCGCCCGCGCTGGTCATGGCAAAGATACGGCTGCCGTAACCCAGCATATTCCTGCGGAACAAATCCTGCACCCAGTAAACCAGATTGTTCCCCATCACGTTGACCGTCATATCCATCTGCTGTTGGGTCAGTTCCGCGTCGAGAGAGTCCGCCAGATAAGGTTTGAGCGAGCCGAAAGCCACCGAATGCAGGAAGACCTTGAGGAAGTGCTCACCCCCGAGTTTCTTCCAATGCTCCTGGATCTGGTTCAAGGCCTCAGCGCGTTTGGCGGGGTCGGCGGCGTTGATATTGAAAAACAAAACCTCGCACCCTGTCTCGCGGATACGCGCCATAACTTGTTCGACCTGCGGCAAACTCGAGCGGCGATCAAAATGCACACCCAGGATGTGGAGTCCCGAGCGCGCCAACTCCAGGCAGGTGGCGGCGCCAAAGCCGCTTGACGAACCAATAATCAGGCCCCACGCCGTGGGACTGGCAGTTTCGTTCATAGTCCGGACTTCTCCGCTTAGTGGGTTTGCCCTTGACTGGCCGTGTAGTCCTGCTCCACCTGCGCGATGAGGCCAGGGCTCACTTCACGCAGGACTTGGGCACAAGCCGCATTCAGCGCGCTGGCAATGCCCGCTACGCCGCGCTCTGCGAGCGGTGCTTCAACTCGTTGTTTGCCCGACCAGACCACCTTGTGGTCGCTCGTGCGGAGCAGCGACAACTCCAAGGCGACGCGGGCCTTACCGCCCTGTTCGTAATCCACTTCCTCGAAGCTGACGACCCTCCCCCCCAGCGTATAGTCCACGTGCGCGCGGGAGGGAAGCATATGCACCACGGCGAAAACACCGGCGGAATCAAGCCACTGGGCAGCGAACTCCGAGAGCATGGTCGCCGGGTCAGCGCCCCAACGGTGGTACTGATAGAAATTCACCTCGTTTGCCGATACGTAATAGGCCACGCGATCGTCGCGCAGCAACTCGGGCGCGCGGAAGTGCTCCACCCCCAGGACATAGGCCGTTTTCGGATCCACGGGGGAAGGCGCTGCGGGAACCTGCAAAGTGTAGTAGTAGGTCTTGGGCACACTACCGCACCCCGCGCCAAGGAGCGCCGCCAGCAAGCCCAGAACCAGACACCCGCTGGCACATGAGCTACGCGTCCACACGTTCGACACCGACTCGACGGTCATCACGTCCCAGATGCTCCATACGGATTCTGACACAAGGTATGGGGATATTATCTCCGAGCTTCTCGCCCCATTCAACCAGAACCGTGCACGCCTGGCCGGCCAGATCCTCCAGCCCCAAGGTGGCAAGGTCGCGCGCGCCTTCAATACGGTACAGGTCCGCATGATAGACCTTCCCTGCCCCACCGTATTCATGCACCAACGTAAACGAGGGGCTGGTGACGTCTTCTTCCTCCGCCGCACCCAGGCCTGCAACGATCCCCTTCACCAGGGTCGTCTTGCCGCTTCCCAGTTCGCCTTCCAGCAGCACCAGGCAGGGCGGCCGGAGGTGAACGGCCAATTCCCGTCCGAAGGCTACGGTCTCCTCGGCGGAATGCGTCACGCGCTCGGCGAGCCTCGTCACCACGCAGCGGGAATCGGCAATGCCACCTTTGCGCCTTGAGCTCTCACCAGCCCCCGTCACGGCAGATTTCCTTCTGCCAGGAGTTTGAAAGCTCGCGGGACCCTTTCGAGAAGGTCCCCCGCCAACATGGAAGGTTGTCCCAGATCTCCCGCGGCAAGGTCGCCTGCCAGACCATGCAAGTATACAGCAGCCGTGGCCACAGCGCTTGCCGGACGGTTGGGAAACTGCGCCCACAGTCCGGCAATCAAACCTGTCAAGACGTCGCCTGTCCCGCCGGTGGCCATGCCGGGGTTGCCCGTGGGATTGACCCACACCTGTCCATCCGGGCCGGCGATCAGGGTTCGAAATCCCTTCAGCACCAGGGTCAGCCTATAGCCTTTGGCAAAATCGCGGGCAACGGTGACGCGCTGGGCCTGGATGTCCGCGGCCGTCTTGCGCGTAAGGCGCGCCATCTCGCCGGGATGCGGCGTGAGCACCGTCATGCCGGCCGGCCGCGTTTCCGGGCGGAAAGTATCCATGCAACCCGCCAAGGCATTCAGGCCATCCGCATCCAGGACGAGCGGCAACCCATATCGGGTGACGATGGTTTGCACCAGTTCGACCGTCTCGGGATGCGTTCCGATCCCCGGCCCTACGGCTAGCACGGTTTTCCCTTCCACCAGCCTATCCAGCCGCCCATAATCCAGCGCGCGCAGGGAGAGCGTACCGTCTTCGGTCTCTGGCAACGCCTCGGTCATGAATTCCATGCCCAGAGCTGCCACCATGGGCAGCGCACTCTTGGCCGTCGCCACGGTGACCAGCCCCGCTCCCGCCCGCAAAGCGGCGCGCGCCGCCAGGGCCGCGGCGCCGCTCTTGCCGAGCGAACCCGCCAGCAGCAGCACATGGCCGTAGTTCCCCTTGTGCCCCGCCACGGCTCTAGGCTGCGCGATCCAGGCGACGTCCTGCCGCAGAGTATAATTCAAGTGCAGTTCGGGGTTGCTCTCCAAGGCTTCCTCGGGCGTCCCGATCTGTTTCACTACCCACTCGCCCACGCGCTCGCAAGCCGGCGGAAACACGTGGGCCAGCTTGGGCGCCGTGAAGGTCACGGAGAAGTCGGCATAAACGTGCTCGCCGGCTAGCTCACTCGCATCCGCCGAAATCCCCGAGGGCAGATCAATCGCCAGCACGCGCGCAGCGGGGAATTCCGCATTGACGTCACGTACGATCTCGAGCAGGAGTCCATCCAGCGGTTTCGAGAGCCCAGTCCCCAGCAAGGCATCTACGATCAGGGTCGCATCCTGCAATTTGGCCTTCCAGGCACGCCACGCCTCCGGGCTTTCCACAACTTCCGGCGGGGCTGAGGCCGCCAGCCGCTCGTAGTTCGCCGCCGCATCACCCCGCAGACTCCTGGGGTCTGCGCAGAGGAGAACGCGAGGCTCGAAACCCCTTTCGCGCAGCAGGCGAGCCACCACCATGCCGTCACCGCCGTTGTTCCCTTTCCCGCAAAGAATCACGATGCGGTGCGATTCGAGCGGCGCCAAGCGTGCAGCCAGGAACTCCACCACGCCGCGTCCGGCGTTCTCCATCAGGGTGAGGCTGGGGACACCGTAGCTCTCCGTGGTGAGGTGATCAATTCGCTGCATTTCGGTGGCAGTGAGAATCTTCATAATTCGGGTCTCGGGATTCGGGGCTCGGGACCCGGGGCTCGGGGTTAGGGACTCGGGTCCGACTCGCCGGCCTCGTTCGCGCGATCGGACCATCGGGCTCCAGAAATCGGAATCCCGCCTGAATCCGTGACCCTGATCCCTGGCCCCGAGTTCCGAATCCCGAGTCCCGAATCCCTAACGCCGAATCCCTAACCCCGGGTCCCGAGCCCCGAGTCTTAGAGCATCCATCCGCCGCTGACATTCAGCACCTGGCCCGTGATGAAGGCCGCTTCCTCTGAGGCGAAGAACCTCACGGCTTCCCCCACGTCACGGCCGGTGGCGGGGCGGCCGACCGGGAAGCGCACGTCCCTAATGCGCTGCGCTTCCTCCCAGGAGAGGTCCGGCTCGTCGATCACCGGCGGGTTCACCACGTTGGCCGTGATTCCGTTCCGCGCCTCTTCCAGGGCCACGGAGCGAGTGAAAGCCACGATTCCGGCTTTGGCGGCGGAGTAGGCGGAGATCTTCGCCTGTCCAAAAGCGCGCTCCGCACCGACTGCCCCCAGGTTGATGATGCGCCCCCAATGCAGCCGGCGCATAAAGGGCAAGGCGAACTTCGTCGCGTAGAAAACACTGTGCAGGTTCGAGGCGATCACTGCGCTCCATTCTTCCACAGTCGAATCAACGACCGGCTTCCATTCGAAGTCGCCGACATTGTTCACCAGGACGTCCAGCCTTCCGAACTGCTTGGCGGCCGCCTCGACCGACTCCTGGACACGCCCCGGGTCGGTCGCTTCCGTGGGCAAGGCCAGACCGTCGGCACCCAGCGCGCGGAGCTCCGCCACCACTTTCTGGGCGCCCAGCTTATTGGTTCGATAGGTCACCGCCACGCGCAGGCCTGCACGACCCAGCGTCAGGGCGATTTCCTTGCCGATTCCCCGCGAGGCTCCCGTTACCAGGGCCACGCGATTGCGAAGAGCCACGCCTCATCCCCTTGATCAAGTAACCAACACAGAAGTTTACCGGAGTTCACTCCCGTCGGCAATGGCGGCGCGGGGGTTCATTCCACGGCCCGCGCCAGGACCAGCGTCATGTCATCCTGCAGCTCCGGACTGCCGGTCCACTCGTTCACACTGCGATAGATTTCCTCCACCAGGGCCGCCGGGGGAGCGTGCAGGGAGCGGCGCGTCACCTCCAGAACACGGGCTTCTCCGAACTCTTCTCCGTAGATATTCTCTGGCTCGGTAATACCGTCTGTAAAAGCCACCAGAAGATCACCGGGGACAAGCTGGACTTCTCCTTCCTCGTAGGTACTGAAGGGAAACAGTCCCACCACCGTCCCCCCGGTGCGGAGGCGCTGCAGTTTGTCCCCGCGAAAGAGCACGGGGGGCAAATGCCCGCCGTTGGTGTAGGAAAGCTTGCGGGTCCGGGCGTCATACACCGCAAAGAAGAACGTCACGTACTTCTCCATCGGCGTATTCGCGTAGAGCTGGCGATTCAAGCGCTCCACGACTTCGGCCGTCGAGACTTCCGCTCGCTTCGGACCCTGGCCCGGCGCGAGGCCGTCGTAGAACTGCGCGCGCAGCGCCGATTGAATCGCTGCCATCAGCAGTGCCGCGGAGATTCCCTTGCCGCTGACATCTCCCAGGACCAGCCCCACCCGGTGTTCGTCCACGGGAAAGAAGTCGTAATAATCGCCGCTTACCGACCGGGCTGCCTTACAAACTCCGTAGAGTTCGAGACCCGGCACGGCGGGCGCCGACTGGGGAAAGAGCTGGCGTTGGACTTCCTGGGCAATCTCGAGCTCGTTCTGCAGCCGTAACCGTTCCTGCGATTCCAGCAGCAGACGTTCCACCGAGGCCGTCATGCTGTCAAAAGCCTGGCCCAGGGCGCTCAATTGATCATGGGAGGGAATCTGAATCCGATAGGAGAAATCTCCGGCTTTGACTCGCTCCGTGGCGTCGTAAAGCGTATCGACGGTGCGAGTCATGGAGCGCGTCAGCCGGACGCCAATCAATAATGCCACGCCTTCGATTATCAGGAAAATGACCGCCACCGCCTTGAAGGCAAACACATAGATTTGGGAATACTCGCCGAGGGCAGCCAGCAGCCGCCCGTTGAGCGTGACTATCCTGGACGTGACGTAAACGAAGGCGGGCTGGACGGCTTTCTCTTCTCGATCCCCACCCCAAGAAACCGGATCCAATGACGAGGCGCCAAACACAGAAAAATCGAGCCAGTTGACAGGATCCGGAACCTTCACGGACTTGGAGTTGATCGCGCCGCTCTGGACATAGGTGCCTTTGGGCGTCACCACGCTAACCCCCGGGCGGGGAGGCACATTCCGCGCGGCGGACTTGGTGATGACCACACCGACCGGGCCGATCCCCTCGCCCACCAAATCCAGCAGCTCGGTCGTGAAAGGCTGCGAGAGGACCAACGTCAGCTTGCCGGCCGGCGTCTCGGTTTGTTGCACGGATCGCAAGGCGATCTGCCCTTCGTCCACCACGATTCCCGCAAATTCCTCGCCTCGCATCCAGCTCGGGATGGTCACAGGATTGCCCACCGGCTTGCCATCCAAAAGGAAAGCACGAGTCGCATCTCCCAGGCGGAGGGTGATGGCGAGTCCCGGGTAGCCGCTCGCATGCTGAACAAGTTCTTCAACGTAGAACCTCCGAATCCTGTCCAACATGACTTGCGGCGATTTTTCTCCGGAGGCATTGGCCTCGTGGAGCACGACGCGATTAACCTGCTCGATTTCGTCAAAGTGCTCGCGCAGCCTCAGGACCACAAGGAAAGCTGCAAACTGCCCGTTGACGATGAAAGCCCCCAAGGCGACCAGCAAAAGGATGAGGAGAATGGGGACAAAGGCAATGAAAACATAAGCTACCACGAGGCGCCGGCGGAGCCGCCAGAGCACACGGTTCCGCACGAATACCAGGAGGCGCAGCAGGTAGTGGGCACTTGCCACGAGCGCGCACGCCCAAAAGACCAGCCAGAGCAGCCCCGGCACACCGCCGGTTGCGCGGGTGAGCCAGTCGGCGACCCATAGGGCGGCACCGTACGCCGAGACCCAGGCGGTGAATCGAGCCATGCGGCGCGTCTGATATTCCCGGAATAGGAGGTCAAACACTTTCCTGAGCATAGCAGTCGATGGGTGATTAAACCAGTGAGTCGATCCTTGGGTAGTGCGTCAGTTTGCAGTAGCGGCGGCTTTACGCCGCCAACTGGCGATGTAAAATCGCCGCTACAACCCCAAAGTGACCCACTGTCGATCCTTGCGCGCGGGGTTCAGGCCGGTCCTGTCCCTGCCCCGCGCCCCAGTGGTCGGGGCACGGCAAGCCGTGACCCTCCGTTCTCAGCGGCCGTGCGGAGTCGCGGGAATCCCGGCCTGCTTCGCCTTCTCGAGATTCTGCAACTTGCTATGGCGGCGGCTGTAACTGAAGTAGATGACCAGCCCTATGGCCATCCACACGAACAGACGAATCCAGGTATCACCGGGCAAGCCGAGCATCTGCGCGCCACACACGATGATCGCGAGCGGGCCGACCACCCATACCCAGGGTGTGCGGAAGGGCCGGCGAAGCTCCGGGTGCTTTTTGCGCATCACCATCACCGACGCGCTGACAATCACGAAGGCCAGCAAAGTCCCGATGCTCACCAGTTCCCCCACGATACGCAAGGGCAGCAGGCCACCGGCCAGGGCCACGCAAGCCCCCGTCAGCGCCGTGCTTTTGTAGGGCGTCCGGAAGCGCGCGTGGATGTGGCCAAAAGCCTTGGGGAGCAGCCCGTCATGAGCCATGGAATAGAACACGCGGGTCTGGCCCAACATCATCACCAGGATGACCGCGGTCGTGCCGAGCAGCGCGCCGATTTTGACGATGGGAGAAAGCCACACGCGCGCGGGCGTCGAATCGATGGCGAGGGCCAGCGGATCCGGCACATTCAGTTGCCGGAAGGGCGTCAAACCCGTCAGAACCAAAACCACGGCAATGTAAAGCACGGTGCAAATCCCGAGCGAACCCAGGATGCCAATCGGCATGTCGCGCTCAGGGTTTCGCGCTTCCTGCGCGGCCGTGGAGACCGCGTCAAACCCAATGTAGGCGAAGAAGATGACCCCCGCCCCACGCAGCACTCCCGTGAGGCCGAACTCGCCGAAAGTGCCCTGGTTGGGAGGCAGGAACGGGTGCCAGTAGGCGCGATTTACATAAAGGGCGCCGACCACAATGAACACCACGACGACGCCAAGCTTCACCATCACGATCAAGCTGTTGAAGTTCGCGGATTCACGGATGCCGATGATGAGCAACGTCGTGATCAGGACCACGATGAAAGCTGCCGGCAGATTGAAGTAGGAGCGAACCACGGTGCCGTCCGCCAGCATCACCGTCTCCCAGGGACTCTTGCTCAGTTCCGCGGGAAAAGGCAGGTGCAGGGTCCTTTGCAGGAAAGAAACCAGGTAGCCCGACCAGCCGATGGATACGGTGGTGGCGCCAACCGCATATTCCAGAATCAAATCCCAGCCGATGATCCAGGCCAGAAACTCTCCGATGGTGACATACGAATAGGTGTAGGCACTCCCCGCCACGGGGATCGTTGAGGCAAACTCCGCGTAGCAGAGCCCGGCGAAAGCGCATCCCACCCCCGAAAGGATAACCGAAAGAACCAGGGCCGGCCCAGTGTGTTGGGCTGCAACTCCGCTCAGGACAAAGATGCCGGCTCCCACAATCGCACCGATGCCGAGGGAGGTCAGCGCCAGCGGGCCCAGGGTCCGCCGCAGGCCGTGTTCGGATTCCGCGGCCTCCTCGCGCAACAGCTCAATACTTTTTTTCATCCACAAACCAGGCATGCCACCTCCTTGAGTTAGACGTCCCGCACCAACTCCCCGCTGGGGAAAAAAATCATTAGGTTCCCCAAAGGGGAACGAGATCATTAGCCGTAGGTGAAACCTACGGACGGGGGTAATTCATCAACAGACCTGTCGACCCCGAAGGGATCGAGCCCCATCTACCCGAAGCTGTCGTCCGTTCATCTTCAACCCCTGCGGGGTTGGTCAATCACCGGACACGCGTTTTCCGTGGGTTTCACCCACGGCTAATGACCTTGGACCTCTTCGAGGTCCGAATTCGGCGCGCTCCCATTCACCACACGGGCACCACGCCGCCGCCAGAGATAATAAACCGGAATGCCAATCGCCACGATACTCAACCCGGCAACACTCCGCAAAGCTTTGTGTGTCAGCAAAGCCCATTCGACAAATGACGCAAATGCGATGTAAAGCAGAGGAAGGACCGGGTACCCCCAGGCTCGATAAGGCCGCGGCGCGTCCGGGCGCGTGTGCCGCAGTCGAAAGATGCCCGCAATGGTCAGAATGTAGAACAGAACGACTGCGAAAATCACATAGTCGAGTAGTTCGGTGTAAGTTCCGGTCAGGGTCAGAAGTGCGCCCCAAATCGCCTGTACGAATAACGAAACCGCGGGCGTATGGTACTTGGAGTTGACCTTTCCCACCGCAGAAAAGAAGAGGCCGTCTTTCGCCATGGCATAATAGACACGCGCCCCAGCCAGGATCATGCCGTTCATGCAGCCAAAAGTGGAAATCATGATGGCGACCGCCATGAGTCCCGCGCCCCTTCCCCCCAGCATGGCCCGCATGGCTGCGGTGGCGACGCGATCCTCGGCCGCGTACTGGATCCCTCGCTCTGCCCACCCGCCCTGGGGCGACCCGAAAAACGGCAAGGCGCGGTAATAAGCCCAATTGCAGAAAAAATAGATGGTGCAAACCGCGGTCGTTCCCACAAAAAGCGCCAGGGGCAGATTGCGTTTCGGATTGATTACTTCACTGCCCGTGAAGGTGAGGTTGTTCCAGGCGTCGGAGGAAAACAAGGGGCCAACCAGCGCCACGCAAAGCACGGTCAGGGTCGCCACATCCCAATGGGCGCCTTGCCAGAACCCCTGCTGCGCCGTGGCCGGAGCGGAATGCCCCCAGGCCCACCATCCGCCGAGCGCCACCAACCCCAGAAGCGCTCCGACTTTCAGAATCGTAAAGATATTCTGAACCCAGGCGCCGACCCGTAACCCGAACACGTTCAGCCCGCTAAGAAAGATCAACGCCAGAATAGCAATCAACTGTTGAGACGAAATCGCCAGGTGGACCGGGTGGCCGAAGACTGCCAGAGTCCCCAGGTTCAGCAGAATACGCTGGGCGGAAACCCAGGGAACGAACACTCCCAAAAATTTTCCGAAGGCCACCCCAACCGCGGCCAGGGTTCCGGTTTGAATCACCAGGAAGAACGTCCAGCCGTACAGAAAACCGAAGAGCGGGCCAAAGGCTTCGCGCAGGTAAACATACTGGCCCCCGGCCCTGGGCATCATGCCCGCCAGTTCGCCATAACTCACCGCCGCGATGACGGTCATCAGTCCGCTGCATACCCAACAGAGAAGGAACAGACCCGGCGACCGCACTTGCCGCGCGATGTCGGCAGCCACGATGAAGATTCCCGAGCCGATCATCGACCCCATCACAATGTTGGTGCAATCCAACAGGCCCAGGCCCTTCACCAGGTCCGGCGAAGGCGCATTGGCCGTGGTGGCTGAAGATGTCGGCATAAGAACAGTCGGCTACGGCAAGCCGCACCCCTCCGGCACAAGTGGATCTTTTGGCAGGTCAGTGCACGGGCCGCGGCCTTCAAAAACCACGAAGTCTGCACTACATCAGCATTTTGAGAAACTCCTCGGCGCGCTGGCGGATATCCGGCGCACCCACCAGCCCGCGAATAACGGCAACCGAATCCGCCCCAGCCTCCATGACCGCACGGGCATTTTGGACGGTGATGCCTCCGATAGCCACCAGGGGTTTGCGCGTGGCCCGGCGCGCGGCGCGCAAACCTTCCAGCCCCACCACCGCGTCAGGATTCTGCTTGCTGGCCGTGGGGAAGATAGGACCGAAGGCAATGTAATCCGCCGAGGTGTAATCCGCTTCCCTTACCTGCTCTAGAACATGGGTGGAATAGCCAATCCATTGGGCGGGGCCGAGGACGCGGCGCGCGTCTTCCACGGGCAGGTCTTCCTGGCCCAGGTGCACGCCATCGGCATCGACAGCGCGCGCGATATCGGCACGGTCGTTAACCATGAAGATGCCGTGGGACTGATGCACACAGGTTGCCAGTTGCTGCGTGCACGCCCAGAGCTCGCCCGAAGACGCCAGCTTGTCTCGAAACTGAATCAGCCGGACGCCCGCCGCGAGCAACATCCCGGCCACTTCCAAAGTGGAACGGCCACCTGCCTGAGCAGGGTCGATTACGGCATAGAGGCGTGGGACTACAAGCTGCATAACTCCGCCAGTCCCCCGGCCTCAGGACGCGTTCTCGCCGTTGCGGGCGAAACGGCGCAAGAAGTGCGTGTCGAAATTCCCGGCCTGGAAATCCGGGTCGGCCATGATCTTTTGATGAACCGGAATCGAGGTGGAGATGCCCTCGATGATGAACATTTCGAGAGCTCTGGCCATACGGTTGATGGCTTCCTTGCGGTCCTTGCCGTGCACGATCAGCTTGGCAATCAGGGAATCATAGTAAGGCGGGATCACCGATTCAGTATAGGCGGCCGTATCGACCCGGACGCCCGTGCCACCGGGTGGGTGGAAAACCGTCACCTTCCCGGCGGAAGGGGCGAACGTCTGCGGGTTTTCCGCGCAGATGCGGCACTCCATAGCGTGCCCGCGCAGGCCTATGGTCTCACCCTCGAAGGGCACGTGGCCGCCCGCGGCGATCAGGATCTGCTGCTTCACCAGGTCCAGACCGGTCACCAGTTCCGTTACCGGATGCTCCACCTGAATGCGCGTGTTCATTTCCAGGAAATAGAGGTTCCGGTTCTCGTCCATCAGCAGTTCGACGGTACCCGCACTGGTGTAACCGATCTTTTCCAGGGCCTGGATGATCTGGCGGCCGACGCGCGCCCGGGTTTCCTTGTCGAGCTGCGTGGACGGCGATTCCTCCACGAGTTTCTGGTGCCGGCGCTGGATGGTGCATTCGCGCTCGCCCAGGTGCACGACCCTCCCGTGTTGATCGCCCAGAACTTGAAACTCGATGTGCCGGGGGAAGGTGAGGTACTTCTCCAGATAAACATCCGGAGTTCCGAAAGATGAGGCCGCCTCATTTTGCGCGGTCTGCAGGAGATGGGGCAATTCCGCCGCAGAATACACAATGCGCATGCCGCGGCCGCCGCCTCCCGCCGCCGCTTTCACCATCACCGGGTAGCCGATGCGCTCGGCCTCCCGCCGGGCGACTTCCTCGGAGGGAACCACCTCGGAACCCGGCAGCACGGGAAGCCCCAGCTCCGTCATTCTCGCCCGCGCCCGGTTCTTGTCACCCATCAGCCTGATGACGTCCGGCTTCGGACCGATAAAGGTCAGGTTCGACGCCTCGCAGACCTCTGCGAAGTAGGAGCTTTCCGCCAGGAAGCCATAACCCGGATGAATGGCTTCAGAGCCGGTAATCTCCGCCGCGGAAATGATGCTGGCTACGTTCAGATAACTGTCCGCACTGCGCGGCGGGCCGATACAGACGGCCTCCTCGGCAAAGCGCACGTGCAGGGAATAGCGGTCGGCTTCCGAATAGACGGCGACGGTCCGAATCCCCAGTTCCTTGCAGGCGCAGATCACCCGCAGAGCAATTTCCCCACGGTTCGCAATCAGAATTTTGTTGAACATCGATGCTGCAGTTTCCGCTCGTCAGCTCGCCCCACAAGCACGCCGGGTGGCGCATACTTTCCGCATTATGGAATGTATGCGGCCCCTAGAGGATTGTATGACCGCATACATGCCAGAAATCGGCACGTATGCGCTACCCGCTTGGGCTCGCACATCGTGCTGAAGCCGCGGGTGGCGCAGACATCGTGGTTTGATGTCTGCGGCGCACCCTGAATCTCATACCGCAGACATCCCAAAACGATGTCTGGGCCACCCCGGCGATTCTGACTACTTTTTCTGCAAAGGTTCGATGGCGAACAAGGATTGCCCGTACTCCACCGGCCGGCCGTTTTCGACGTAGGCGCGCACTACGGTCCCGGCCACCTCAGATTCCAGCTCATTCATCAACTTCATGGCTTCAATGATGCAAAGGACTTGCCCGACCTGCACCTTGTCACCTGCCTGGGCAAAGGGAGGGGCGTTGGGACCGGAAGCCGAGTAGAAGGTCCCCACGATGGGAGATTTCATGATGAAGAGGTCTTCGGTCGATTCCACGGCCGGCTCGGCCGCAGCCGGAGCAGGCGAGGAGACAGGAACTGCCACCGCGGGTGGCGGCACAGGAGATGAGGTGGACATCACGGGAACGGGAGACGGCACCTGTCCGTTCGCACGGGCGGGATCCCCAGCGTTTCCGCGCCGGACGCGGATCTTGACGCCCTGCTGCTCCATTTCAAATTCGGTGATTTCCCTTCCCGCCAGGAGGTCCAGCAATTCCTGGATGTTTTCCAGGCTCCAAGCCCGCCCGGGGCCGGGAGCGTTGCGCGTGGAATTCTTGCCGGGCATTCGTTTTCTCCCTTGCCGCTAGCTCACAATCCAGCTCTCCAGCGAGGCTGGGGTGAGAATTTCCGGACCGTCCGGCCCGACGAGCACCGTATCCTCCACTCGGATGCCGCCGAACCCTTCCAGGTACACTCCCGGTTCCACGGTAACCACGGACCCTGCTCTTAACCGGGTGGCCTCACTCTTGGCGAGGCGCGGCCTTTCATGGACCTCCAGACCTACACCGTGGCCGGTGCTGTGGGTAAAGTGCCGGTCCAGTCCACGCTCGGCGAGGACGCCCCGTGCCGTAGCGTCAACCTCACATGCTTTGGTTCCATCCTGTACAGACTGCACCGCCTCGCGCTGGGCCTTCACAACGGCGGTGTAAAGACTCCGCACCCGGCGACTCGGCTCGCCCAAAAAGACCGTCCGGGTCATGTCGGCGGCGTAACCATTGAATATAGCACCGAAATCCAGGATAACCAACTCTTCTTCTTGCAGTAACTTAGACGATGAGCGCGCGTGCGGGTGGGCAGAGCGCGGCCCGGAGGCCACTATGGTCTCGAAGGCTGCACCTTCGGCGCCCCGTTTGCGCATTCGGTATTCGATTTCGGCCGCCAGATCGCGTTCCTGCACCCCCGGCTTGACCCGTGTGAGGAGATCCTCAAAAACCTCGGCCGTAACCCGCCCGGCGCTGCGCATCGCTTCAATTTCGCCCCTGTCCTTCACCACCCGGAGCTCTTCAATCAAATCCCCGGCGGGCCTCAGCCGAATGGTGCGACCGGCTTCCGTGCGGAGCTCGTGGAATTGGGCACAGGTGAGGTTTGAGGCCTCGTAACCGAGGTCACGCACTGCATGCTTCCGCAACCAGGCCGCCGTCCCCTTCAGCAGCCCCCTCCTTTCCTCGATCACCTCAACGCCGCAGGCTTGCTCACGCGCCTGGAGCGTGTAACGGGGGTCAACCCACAGGATGGCGTGGCGGGGCCCGAAAAGCGCCAAGCCGGCGCTGCCCGTGAAGCCCGTCAAATAGCGGACATTTACGAGGTTTGTGACCAGGAGGGGGGGAATCCGGCGCGCTTCCATCAGGGCCCGGAGCCGTTCCACGCGGGCGAAGATTCCAGATGAGGATTGCTCAGGGCACATGGGCAGAAGCAAAAAGGAGGAGACCAAGGTCTCCTCCTTGAATCAGCGAGCGAAGCAGTGAAGATCGCGCTGTGCAAGAAATCAGGTGGTCAGTATCTTCGGCGATACGAAGAAGAGCAGTTCCAGGTCGTTGTCTTGGACATTGCTCGCTTTGAACAAATGCCCGAGGACGGGGATACTGCCCAGCCAGGGTATATAGGTGGCGTTCTTGGACCGCGAGGTCACCGTAATGCCGCCGAAGACCACGGTACCGCCGTCCGGAACCAGGACCTGGGTCGTGGCTTGCTGAGTGTTGATGTTGGGGGCGGCAGACACCACCAGCGCACCCACGGAGGCGTTCGTCACCTTGATCATCATGAAGATGTTGCCATCATCCGTAATCTGCGGTGTCACGTCCAGCCGCAGGGTGGCATCCACGTAGTTAACCGTGATCGTGTTGTTGATGGTGGTCTGAACGGGAATCTGGGTGCCTTGCTGGACCATTCCCAACACGTTGTTTTGAGTCACGATGGTGGGACGGGAAATGGTCTTCGCCTGGTCGCGTTCCTCCTGAGCCGCGATGACGTCATTGATCAAATAGCGGGCCCCGGCATTCGTGATCGCTATGGCGCCAAACCCTGACGCGCCCCCCGTGGTAATGGTCTGGGCCGGAGGCGTAGTCGCAGTTTTGACAATCCCATTGAGGCCCGTCGTACCCCCAACCAGCGTGGAACCCGAAGGGTTGTGCAATGTCCCGGAGAGCGCGCTCTGCAACTGACGAGTAAAGTCCGCAGTAGCCAGCACGACCCGCGCTTCGATCAAGACTTGCTTGGCTTTCCTGTCAAGTTTGGAAATGATGCTCTGAATGATGGGAATCTGGGTCTGGACATCAGAAACGATCACGGTGTTCGCGCGCTCGTCCACCAGAACCGTCCCGCGGCGGCTTAGGGCGCCGCCACCCGCCCAGGACTTCAGCAAGGTCGCGATGGCCGTAGCCTTGGCATAGTTGATGGGCTGGAACACCGTCACGAGGGGCGCGGCGTCCATGCGGGCGGCAGCCAGTTTCGTCGTCAACTCCTGCTCCGCCGTCAAAGTTTCCATTCTGGCAATCCGTAGGACATTACCTTCCAGGACCTTCCCCAAACGGTTGTTCTTCATCACAATGTCCAGGGCCTGGTCCCAAGGCACGGAATCGAGCACCAGCGTGACGTTGCCGCTCACGTTCGGATCGATGATGATGTTCAAGCCGCTGATCTCATGAATCAGCCGGAAGAAGTCCTTCAGGTCAACCTCTTTCAAATTGAGCGAGATCGGTTCACCTGTGTACTTGGGCTTCTCCTCACCGGCGGGGCTCACACTGCCGGGTGGGGTCCCCTGTGCCGCCAGCGGGGAGGCTTCTTTGCCAGGGGTCAGCAGGCGGGCAGCATGCTCTGCCCGTAACGACTCCGGCGTCTCACTGGGCGGGGCAGGAGCAGGCGCCGCAGCCACCTGCGGGGAGCTCCCGGCAGGAGGCAGGGTGCTGTGAACATCAGGACTTGGGGCGTCCTTGGTTTCCGCCGGAAGAGGTGCGGCCACCGCCGGCGTTCGATTGACGACTTCAACGGGCGGCAGCGGAGCAGACACCTTGGGCTCTATCACCCGAGCCGCAGGCACAGATGCCGTCTCGACCGGCTTGGCTTCGACGGGCGGCGCTGCGGGAGCCGGGGGCGTGGTCCGCAGGGCAGCGGATGCGGGCTTGGTCCCAAGGCGCGGGCGCAGATCAATGCGCACTCCTGCGGGCGTGGCGTGGACGTCGAAAGCGGGATCGCCATTCAAGTCCGCAACCACGCGCACGACGGCCGGGTCCTTCTCGCGGAACTGCCCGATGCGAACATCCCGGAGAACCAAAGTCCCCCCGGCGTATGACCTCTGGTGAGCCGCGTTCCGAGCGCCTTCAATATCCATCACCAAGCGGGGGGGATTGGGCAGTCTCGTCACCCGGTAACTTGCCGTCCCGGACGTCGCAACATCCACGAAGGTCTCATCCGACTCACCCTGGGCGATGGTCACGTTCGAGACCCGCAGAGGTCCACTGGCAGGCGCGGGAGGGGTTACGTGAGTGGGCGCTGTGGCGGGAGAGGTCGAGGGTGGATTGGCCGCGGGGGCGGCAACCGCCAGGGAGGGAGCGGCCTGCCCGAAGATCAGCCGCAGGGTTGACCCCTCCCTCTGCACTGCGAAGGGTGAGACTTGCTTGGTGTCCACCTGAACTCGGACCACCGACTGGCCCGAAGCGTCCTGGTACTGCAGGAGCTTGTAGCCGGACATCAGCGGGTTCACCCAGAGTCCGCTGCGGGGAACACCGCCCAGCTTGGCGCCCACCAAGTCGATGAATAGTGCATCGGGAGCAGCCTGGACGGACTTGTAAGTGTAGCTACCGTCCACGCGCATAACCAGTTCTTGGCCCGTGGGGCTGGCGGAGACGGTGACGGCCCTCAAGGTCGCCCCCTCCGAGGCCGCCCAGGCGTGACCCCCTGGGGCGGGGGCCATCCCCAGCATCAGCCATATCATCGTCAGCAGAACGATTGCTTGTCGTCTCATCTTCCCTCTCCCGGAGCCGAACCCAGTCGCTTGATCACTTCACGAGCCGACACTCGCCCATTCTGGTCGAGGACGTTCTCCTTGAAGTAAACCGCGTCCGGCGTGATCTTGCTGACTACGCCGTTGTACACTGCGTCGTTTTCGGTCAGAAAATAGGCCCGCTTCGTATCGTTGGTGACGACAGCGAGCATCTTGTTGCTGGCTTCCTGATGAACGACCCCTTCGAGTTTCAATTGGGAAATGATCAGGCCGCGATTCCCTGGGGGCAGCGGCCCGGCAGATTCCGGAACCCCCTCCAGGGCCTTGTTGCCGGGGGGCGGAGGAAGCTTGAACGGGTCCCTTTTTCCGGCCATCGTCTCCGCCAGCCGGGCGCTTTCCACCGCCGGCTTGGGTTGAGATGGAGCCTTGGCGCGATGTTCCGGCTCAGTGCGGTCCTTCTTCTGCACGGCTTCCTGCATCTTCCTGGCGTTCTGCAATGCGCCCATCGCGGGTTGTTGTCCCGCCCATGCCTGCGGCAGTCCCCCCCGCCCCACGAGCGCCACCAGAACCAGCAGACCAGTTACCGGCATCCTTCCCGTGCGTTGCAACCTATGCTTAGCCATGGTCCTCATCCTGCACATTATTTCTTCTTGGGAGGTGGTGGCGGCGCGGTGGCCAGAGGCTTATTGAAATACGTGATCAGCATGCAATTGGCCCCCACCGTCTCGCTGGGATAGACTGTATAGCTTCCCATACCACCACCCTCCGGACCACCCAAAGAGAGGCCCGAAACGCTCACAATGCGTTGCTCATGCGCGAGTCGGTCGAAAAAGTTCAGCAAACCGTAGTAGGTTCCGTCCAGTCGCAGGTTAAAGGGCATCTCGATGTAGAAATCGCGCACGACCTGGGGTTTGGGAATAAAGGTTCGGATGTTGACGTTCGAGCTCAAACCCTCCGCAAACACCGCTCTCATGAATTCGTCGGTGGCCTGCTCGTCGGGAACGATGGAACGGAGCGTTTCCAGCTGCTTTTCCAGTTGCGCGATGCGGCTCAAATACTCCGTCTGCTGCTGGCGGAAGGCTTCATTCTTATCATTCTCCGCTTTGAGCTTGGTCACGTCCTTGTCCAGGCGAGTGCGTTGGTCGTTCAAGGGCAGGACGTAATACCAAAACGTGCCAGCCGCCACGGCAACCGCCACCACCACGAAGATAAGTCCCTGCACCGGGGTGGGAAGATCACTGAAGCTCTTGGGCATCTTCTTTTCCCTCTCCTACCGTCCTACGGGCCGCGGGGCGGGAGCCGGCGGCGCTGTCCCATGCGGCGCTGCCCCTTGCGGCGCTGCAGGTGCAGGGGCGGTCACCGCCCCCGTGGGCGATTTGAATAAACAATCCATCGTAAACTTGTAATTCACGCGGGCGTGCTGGTCATCTTCATAGAATTGCTGTAACTGCACATTCTGGAAGTATCCGGAATTCTTTAAATAGCCCAGGAAGTTCGCCATGGAATCTACCGTCCCGGACTGGCCCTTTAACAGGATCCGGTCAGCCGCCGGAGCCAACGTGTAAAGGTAAACGTCGCTGGTCCGGTTCACCACGTTGCCCAGGGTGCTCATCATCTCGACGGGCCCGACGCGGCTATTCTGCAGAGCCTGGATGGTGTTGATGCGGGTCTCGAGGTCCTTCAGCCGTTGCTGGTACTTCTCGTTCTGGGCCTTGACCCCGGCCAGTTCCGACTGCCGGATCTTCTCCTGTTTCAGCCTCTGCTCGAGTTCTGCAACTTGGTTGCTCCAGATCTTGTAAATCACGCCGACGATCGCGAAGCTCACGATCAGCGCACCGACAAACGTCACCGCCTGGAAGACCTTCGTCGCCGGCGGGCCCGGCGCGGCCTTGGTCGGAGGTGGCGCGACTCCCAGCAGATTAATCTTAATCATGGCTAGTCAAAGCTCCTCAAAGCCAGCCCCACCGCGACACTCATACGGGGAGCGATTTCGTCCACATAGCTGCCGTCAAATCTCCTGGGATCTACCAGCAGCCGTTGGAACGGGTTAATGACCTCCACGGGAATGCTGAACTCCGCTTTGAGCTGATCGACCAGACCCTCGGTCTTCGCGGTCCCGCCCGAAACGTAAATGTGCTGGATGTTCTCGGTCGAAGTGGTCTGCCGGAAGAAGTCAAAGGTCTTTTGGATTTCCAGCATCAGGATTTCCGTCACCGAGCGCAGGTGGGGGGTTTTCTGCTCCTGCGTCACGTTGGGAACCTCCAGGCCCGCCTTCAGGCGTTCGGCGTCCTCGAAGCTCAAATCGAGTTCTTTCTGCAGAGTATCGGTGTACTGGTTCCCCCCCACGGAAACGTCGCGCGTGAACAAGGGATTGCCCCCCCGGCTGATCACAATGTTCATGATGCTGGCGCCGATATTGAGCAGCGCCGCCATCTGCTCGGAGGGGATGTCGTAGTTCGCCTCAAAAGCGTTAAACATCGCAAACCCGTCGTAGTCAACGACCGTGGGAATCTTCCCGGCCTGGCTCAATACGTTGGTGTGATTCAGAATCTTCTCGCGCTTCACCGCCACCAGCATGACGTCCATGCCGTTTCCCGCCGCGGCAGGCCCCAGCCCCTGATAGCTCAAGTTCACATCCGTCATGTCAAAGGGAATGTGCTGCTGCGCCTCATAAGGGATCGCGTTGTAAAGCTCCTCCTCGGTGGCCGCGGCAACCGTCACACGCTTGACGATCACGGAGTGGCCGGAAACGGAGGTGGCTACATTCCGGGTCTTCATCCGGTTATCGATGAATATCTTCTGGATGGCCGAGGAAACCGAGAGGGCGTCCATGATCGCCCCATCCACTACCGTATCCTGGCTGAGAGTTTCAATCCCCAGGTTCACGAGTTCGTACGAGTCGCCCTTCTTCCGCAATTCCACTGCCTTGACGGCGCTCGAACCAATATCCAATCCCACCAGGTTCTTCGATTTTCCTAAGCCAAACATGGGCGATGCTCCCTACCGAACAGTGGCCCGCACCCGGCGCGACGGCCGCTGTTCAAATTGCGCGCTCTGCTTCTCCATCCAGCGGTCCAGAACGGTCTTCTTGAACTTCCAGCGATTACCGAGTTTGAAAGCGGGAAGCTTTTCCTCATACACGTACTTGTAAAGGGTCTCCCGCGAAACCCCGAGGTACTCCGACGCTTCCCGGATGTCCATGACCTCTCTGGTTTCAACCATACTCTTAACCTTCCGAAGTGCCGTAACTTGCTGCGCTAACGAAATCACTCAAGTGAAAGCATATGACCACCCACTCTAATGTTGCGCTTATACGCCCCCCATATTTGCGCTGTCAAGAGAAATTTAGTGAGTCTTAGGGGTTTTCTAGTATTTTCATCACGCTTCCTAGGGCTATTTTGGGTCATTTGTGGAATAGGTTGTATAGTTTCGAACGAACACCACTAGATATATCCCCATAAAGTATTTCGCCTTTTGCGGCGCCTTAGGGACATTTTAGCTGTTTTCAGGGGAAAGAAGGCGAGTTAGACCCACGTCGAGTGAAGTTCTTCTGGGTTCTTTTGCGTCCCCCGCAGGCTTGCGCCAATAGCTCTGGATCTATGCCACAAATGAGTTCCTTTTCCCCGTTCTTCTTCTGCTTTGAAGCGGCTTTGAACGGAGGATAGGGGGATTGGCGCCCGGGAAAAGTCGATTTCCTCGCGTTCTCTCGCAGGTCTCAGCCAATATCATCATACAGGCATCCACAGGTAGTCTCTGTTCCCGGTTTTCTACCGCGTCGAAGGGGTTATGAGCTGAGGATCAGGGGGGGAATGGGGGTAAGGAAATCGGTTTCTTGCAGGTTCCCCGGAATGACGAACTGTCTGGGGGGCCGAAGCGACCCTAGCCAGATTTCTCACCACGGGTTTGGAAGGGCGGGGCTTCAGCAAGTGACGTGTCAATTTGTCCCTCAGTGACCCCCTCACCCGGCGCTTCGCTCCACCCTCTCCCCCAAGGGGGCGAGGGTAGTAATTTCAAATTGACGCTCCCCTCGCCCCTTTGGTTGATTTGATTCTATTGCCCTCGCCCCTTTGGGGGAGAGGGTGGCCCGCAACCGGCGCTTTCTCCAGCCGGGGCGGGCCGGGTGAGGGGGTCGCCCAGGAACGAGAGGAGGGGGTTGAGGAGTGGCGGGTCTGGGAACAGGCAGGATCGTCTGCCATCCCCTGTTCCCCGCAGTTTAGATGCCCTGGGGCAGTTACCTGCAACCCGCCCTGCCCCAGCCAGCCGATCTCACTTGTTGGTTGCGCCGACGCCGCTGGTGAGTTGCAGCTCCGCATACCCCAGGGTAATTTGTAGCGCGACCTGCTTCCCATCCAGGCTGACATTCATCGCCTCATAAGGGTTCGCGCGCCCCGCATTCTGCGCCTGCCAGGCAAGCTGCTGCGCCATCTTCAGTCCCTCCAGGACCTGCCGCAGCGTGGCCGCGTCTTCCGCGGCAGCGCAATTGAGCTTCATGTCCAGATTAACCTTGTCCGCAGCATCAATGCTGTAAATCAGGGAATCGACTTTTTCAAATACGCGCGACCAATCCAGCTTCAGACTGCTCTGTAGCGACAGCCAGCCGCGGAACCAGTCGCCGATGGCCGACTCCAGAGCAATTCCCCAGATGGGTGCGTCCTTGCGAGTTTGCGCCAGGAGGCCCGTGAAACGCTCGGTCGAATTCAGGCCCGGCGCCTGGCCGGCATGCGCCTCCAGCAGGCTCGTCAAGGCCGTGAGCGGCCCGAAAGCCCCGAGGGAATTCTCCAGCACCACGACGCAGGTTCCCGCCACACCCGCTTGCAGGCAGTAGGCCTGCTGGCCGGCAATAGGGGTGGGTGTGAGGTTCTGCGCCGCAGCGCGGCTAGCCACCTGCGCCTTGTCAAAACGCCCGGAGGCAAAGCCGTACAGATCCATTTCCTTGTCGCCGGGCTTCCACCCGATCATCAGTTCGTCAATGTCGTTCTCACCGATGCCGATTTGCGCCAGGGCCGATTCAAACTGCTGCAGGCGCGGGCCCAAAAAGCGTTGCCGCAAGGCCTGGTAATTGGGCAGCTTGCGCAACTTGGCCGCACTGTTGTATTCCACCCGCAAGGTCTGCGCGGGAAAACCGGCCATGGCCGTACTTACGAAATCCGCGCCAGCGCCGTTCTGCGCAATGCCTGCCAGCGCCATCACCACCATGAGTGAAAGAAGAGTTCGTCGCATGTTCACCTCGGAACGGGATGTATCAGGGTCGCGCGATCTTTCCAGAATGCACCGCGTAACGCGCAGACTACAGAGGTATTCGATGACACCTCAATCTGGCAGGTTTCCTCGCCGCCGTCAACCCCTCTCGCAAGTGTGAACTAGCGGCGCATTATTTGCGAGTGCAGAATGTCCGACGTAGTGGGCTATTGGGATCGATGACTGCGTTGCCGACCAGGTGCTCACACGAGCGATTCCAACCTTCGCGGCGGCTGAATGAGGTATCATTTGGATAGCGCGCCGCGAGGTTGCAACCATAGAAGCGGGTTCGCCGTCCAAGCCTTCCATGAAACGAAGCCTCCTAGTCCGTCATGTTGTGGTAACCTGCGTGTCAATCCTGCTTCACGCCGGTGCGCGGGCTCAGCAGTCCACGCCTCCGACTTCGTATCTTGCGCGTGCGGGACTTCCAAGGAATTGCGGGCTGGCTGGTGTTGTTGTTGACGCGCTCACAGGAAACCCACTGGACCAGGCGCGCGTGACCGTTTTGCTCGACGAAGACGCGAACACGGCGGAACAGCACAGGACTACTATCATCACAGATGTCTTCGGCCGTTTCAGCATTTCGGATCTTGTTCCTGGACGATATCGGCTGCAGGTCGCAGCTCAGCATCACGCGTCGCAGTCCTACGGTGCTGACCTGCCCGGAGGGCTGGGGAAGCAGATCCTGCTCGACCAAGGCCAGCGCCTGAATGATCTGACTATCCGACTCCTTCCGTGCGGTGCGATAAGCGGGACCGTTAGGGACGAAAAGGGTGGGACCGTTTCAGGAGCAACAATACGGGTCTTACCGCTCCGCAACGGCCATAGCTTCCGTGAGGTGAGGACGAACAATCTCGGGCAATACTCCGTCCCGGACTTGATCCCGGGTCGATACATTCTGGAGGTTGCACTACCAGATCCCAGTACACCGGCAGCAAAACGGAACGGTACGTATGCACGCACTTACTACTTCAATACGGTCGATCTTCGCGAGGCAACACCGGTGGCGGTTCAGGCAGCCACTGTTACGGAAGGTGTTGACTTTGATCTAGAGTTTGTGCAGTCAGTAAAGATAAGCGGCCACGTGTTCAACACGACTACCGGGAAACCTGCCTCGAGCGGGTTTGTGACGTTACAGTCGAGTGGGACCGATTCTGGTTCCCGAGCCAGTTCCTATCTTTTGGCTGTAACACAAATGGAGTCCTCGCCCGAGGACATTTCAGTCCTTTCCGACGTTGGGTATAGTGGCCGTGTTCAGGACTCCGGCGGAAATTTCGAGATTGCCGGTGTGCCGCCGGGGTCATATTGGGCCTATGCAGGAGTCTTTGACGATGAAAACATGTACGTGGGTGGCGTACCCGTTGAGGTCGGAGGAAAGGACATCAGCAATGTTATCGTGCAGGTAAGTGGAGGCGTTGATTTGGAGGGTCGCGTGCACGTCAAGCCTGAGCGCGGTTTCGATTTTTCTACACTGAGTATCTCGTTGGCGCTGGCCGACCATCCACTCATGGGACGCAACGAAGCGAAGGCGAGGGCCGATGGCACTTTTACGCTGCGCAATGTTACGCCCGGGACATATCAAGTGAGGGTCTTGGGTTTACGTAGTTCGTACTACGTGCAAGCTGCGCAGCACAGCAACGGAGATGTGCTCGACCGAGGTCTGGCAGTGGATGCCACGACTTCAGGGTCGCTGGACATTGTTTTAGGTTCACCAGGTGGCAGCATCAACGGTTTTGTGAGCAAAGAGGGCAAGCCGGTTCAGGCGACGGTGTTGTTGGCACCCGACGTACCACGCCGCAACCGCCTGGATCTTTATGTGACCACACGCAGTGGGCCAGATGGAACTTTCAGCTTGTCGGGCCTCTCACCTGGCGATTTCAAGCTATGGGCCTTCAAGAACCCGAATGAAGATCTGATTTCCTACGCTGAGCTCGTGCAAGAGTATGAAGCAGGCGGGCTGTCTGTCTCCGTTGTTGACAGCCGCACAGAATCGGTAAAACTGCACGTGACAGCTACGGTAGATGAAGAGTGAAACAAGTAGCGCGGACGTGTTTTGAAGGTCCGCGGCTTTTCTCCGCCGGTCGTAGCGACCAGCGGGCAGCCACGGTCAGGCTTTTTCTGACGTGGGCTTTTCCATTTCCGGCCCCTGCGAACCCACGACAAATCTCGAAGGACGCATTTCACGTGGCGACCGACGTGGATCCCCGCGTGCGCGGGGATGACGGCTTCCGGCTGCGCCTCCGGGTGCGCCTGCTTCGTAGATCCCCGCGTGCGCGGGGATGACCGCCTTATGGATTCGCACTTCTCACGACATGTCATTCCCGCGAAAGCGGGAATCCAGCTCTCAACTACGCGCGGGTGGCAAGAGGAAGCGCATATGCGAGGATGAAGGTTGGTGGTGTTTCTGCCTGCGTGGGGGTGACAAGGCTGCACTACGGCATATACATCAGCGTTTCTGATAAGTCCTTCCAGCCAGCGTTGACCGATTCGATGAGCTGAATCTTCCACGCGCGATTCCACTTCTTGAGGCGTTATTCTCTTTCGATGGCATCGCGAGGCCGCGCGAAGGATTCGGAATACACGAGTCTATCGACGTCGTATTTCTTTGTGAACCCCTCTACTAATCCCTGCTTGTGTTCCCACACCCGACGGGCGAGGTTGTTGGTCATTCCGATGTACAGGGTCCCGTTTCGCTTGCTGGCGAGAATGTACACATAGTACTGGCGTGCCATGGAGGTATTGTAGTGGATTCCCGCTTTCGCGGGAATGACTGCAGCCCCGCAGGGATGCAACGTCAATAGTCCTGCCCTGCGGGATGAAACCCACGGATACGGTACCCCCACACCCCGCCCCTCCTCTGTCGGGCCACCCCTCTCCCCGCTCGCGGGGAGAGGGGAAGGGGTGTGGGGTGGGTCCGGCTTCCGGGGGTGCTACCCCCGGCGACTGATGTCGCGCCCCTGCGGGGCGGGGATCAATTCTTGCTCTTGCGGCAGCGCTGGAAGAGCTGGTTCAGGAGTTCGAGTCCCAGGTCCATCTCTTCGCGCGTGATGGTGAACGACGGCGCCAGCGTGAACACGTTCTTGTAATAGCCGCCCACGTCGAGCACCAGCCCGTATTTGCGGCCGGCCACCGGGATGTCGCCACCCAGCCCAGCCGCAAAGATGCGGTCGGTCAGGTCGCGGTCGGGCGTCGTGCCGTCCTCCTGGCAGACTTCCAAACGCAGAGCGAGGCCGAGGCCGTCCACGTGACCGATGACTCCGGGGTAGCGCCGCTGGAGTTCCCGCAGGCCGGCGAGGAAGTACGCGCCCTTTTCGTTCACGAGTTTCTCGTAGTCTTCCTCCTCCAACATCTTGAGCGTCTCGAGCGCCACGGCGGTGCCCAGCGTGTTTGAGGAAAACGTCGAGTGCGTCGACCCCGGCGGGAAGAGTTCGGGCGTAATCAGCTCCTCTCGCGCCCAGATGCCGGAGAGGGGGTTCAAGCCATTGGTGAGGGCTTTGCCGAACACAATAATGTCAGGCGTGATGCCGAAATTCTCAATCGCCCAGAATTTTCCGGTGCGATAAAAGCCCATCTGGATTTCGTCATCGACGATCAGAATCTTGCGTTCGCGGCAAGTTTGTTGCAGCCGCTTGAAATAGTCCCGCGGCGGGATGACGTATCCGCCGGTTCCCTGCACCGCCTCGATATAGAACGCCCCGAACTCCGCGGTCTGGGCCTTGGCGTCCCACACGCCGTGGTACTCACAATCGAAGAGCCGGGCAAATTGGTCATGGCAATAGAGATTGCAGCTCTCCGGCTTGAGGTTATGAATGCAGCGGAAACAATAAGGATAGAAGACGAACTGCGCGCGGTCACCGAAGTGGCCGTAACGCCGCCGGTAGCGATAGCTCGAGGTGATGGCGGAGGCGCCCAGCGTACGCCCGTGGTACCCGCCCATGAAAGCGAACATCAGGTTCTTGCCGGTGTAATTGCGCACGAGCTTGAGCGAATCCTCGATGGCCTGCGCGCCGCCCACGTTGAAATGGACCCGGCCCTTAACGCCGAAACGCTTCTCGCAATACTGCGCAATACGCGCGGCGACCTCCACCTTCTCGGCGTGCAGGTACTGGCAGGCAAGCTGCGGCAGGCGATCCACCTGGCGCTTCAGCGCCTCGTTCAAGCGGCGGTTCTTGTAGCCAAAGCTGGCTGCGGAATACCACATCTGGAGGTCGAGATAGGGCGTCCTCTGCTCGTCGTAAAGGTAGGACCCCTCACAGTCAACAAAGACCTTGGGTGGATCGAGGTAATGCACCGTGTCGCCGAACGAGCAGTACTTGCGTTCCAGAGCCAGCAGTTCCGCAGTGCGGGTGGTGGATTCGGAAATCGGCAAGGGGGTGGAGCCTCCGTTAAGGAATTTGCGGGCAATTCGGGCCGGCCGGGTGGGCCGCCCCGGCCGCATTTAGGACAACGCCGGAATCGGCTGCCGGTATCGCCGGGCCGGCGCCGGGGCAAGCAGCTTCTCGAGCCCGGTCTGCACGTCCTCGAAAGTCTCGAAAGGATGGCAGGCGATCCCGTTCTCCCGGCAGTGCGCCAACAATTGCCGTTTGGCAAAGACCACGTCGGCGACCTCGACGGCGAAGCGGTCCGACATGCCGTCGCCCACAAAGACCACCGGCTGCCGGCCTGCGCTGAGGCGTCGGATGATGGCGGCCTTACAGGTGGCGCAACCGTGCTCGCAGGGCTCCGCCGCATGAGGAAAAGAAGGAAGCAGCCGGCGGCCCTCCACCCGCAGCGCGCTCGCGAACAGGTGCGAACCGTTGCGAAAGGGTCCGGCCAGGCCGGCGCGCTTCAGCAGGCGGCGGATCACGTAATCGAAACCGTCGCTCACGATGTAGAGCGGTATCCGCCGCCGGCGCGCGAACCGGCAGGAGGCCGCGAAATGCGGGTCAAGCGGGATGGAATCAATCACCGCGTGGAGCTCCTCCGCCGGGGCGTCCACCAAGGCAATCTGCCGCTCCAGGCACTCGCGCGAACCGATCATGCCCAGCGCCCACTCCCGCTCAATGTCACGCCAGGAGGGGTGCGCAAGCTGCGTCAGAATCTGGTCGGTCACGTCGAGCTGCGTGATGGTTCCATCAAAGTCACAAAACACGGCGGGTGCGAAACCGCCCTCCGCAGTCGCACGAGCCAGGGATCGGTTATTCATTGTTTGGTTATGAGTCCTTTCAAAAGCAGTTCTGAATTATGAATTATGAATTATAGATTATGAACAATTGTATTCACTTAAGGGGTTTCGACTCTTCAATTTGCTCCTGGGTGACCCCCTCACCCGGCCCGCCCCGGCTGGAGAAAGCGCCGGTTGCGGTCCACCCTCTCCCCCAAGGGGGCGAGGGTAGTAAACTCAGACGGGATGCTTGTGTTTCATAATTCATAATTCAGCTTGCCCGCTCATCCACCAGGCGGCGCGGCTTGCGGCCCTGCTCGAGGCTTCCCGGGGGAAGAAAACGGAAAGCCAGGCGGTACATACCGCAAACCTGATTGGCCCAAACATCCGGATACAAGGTCTTCAGGTTCTCCTGAATGGCCCCTTCCACCTGGGAGGCACTGGCGCCATTGCTCATTTCCAGGCGGAACTCCAGGATGTCGTGCAGGCCTTCCTGGCGGACCGCCACCTGCCAGTTCGGGGCGAGGCCCTCGACGTCGTGCAGGACGCGCTCAAAAATCTCCGGGTACATATTCCCCGCGCCCATCACCACCATCTCGTCGCGACGGCCTTTGATGCGCTCGATGCGCCGCAGGGTGGCGCCGCAGGCGCAAGGTCCCTCGAGGAAGCGCGTCACATCGTGAACTCGATAACGAACGAAGGGCATGGTGCGGCGCGCGAGCGTCGTGACGACCAGCTCGCCGTAGCCCGCCGGGTCGGGATCGACGATTTCGAAGTAGAGATTGAACTCGTCCACGTGGTAGGCCTCGCGGCGCAGGCATTCCATGCCCGCGCCGCCCTGCTCGGTCGAGCCATAGGCGAGAACCACGGGGCACTTCCAAACGCTCTCCACGTAGTTGCGGTAAACGGCCGTCATGCGGTCGCCCGCCGCCATGATGAGCTTCAGCGGATAAGTTCCTTCCTTTTCGGCGATCTCGCTCAAGCTGACAAGCCAGGTGGGATCCCCCACAATCACGTTGTACCCGTAAGCGCCCAGGCGCGAGTAGACCTCGCGCGGGTGCGGTTTGCCTACCGCGGAGCAGAATACTCCCAGGCGCTTGCAAGCCAGGAAAGTGACCCAACTGCTGAACCAGTAACCCATGTCAAACGTGCAGACCACGCGGGCGCCCTGGCGTACGCCGTTCTCGTACAGCCCCGCGGCTTCGTAGCGCGCGGCGAAGTCCAACTCTTCGTAGGAGAAATAGACACTCTTGGGCCCGCCGGAGGTACCCGTGGTCTCGAAAACCAGTTCGGGCTCGCGGCAGAGGAAATCCTCCGCTGGCAGGGCGCGCAGGTCCTCGGGAGTCGTGAAGATGTCACCCAGATCCTGGGGCTCGCGGACGCGCTTCGGGTCAATGCCGTGTTCCCGCAATTTGCGGGCGAAAAATTTCTGGTGGTCTGCGGCGTAGCGGACGAGAGCGCGAAAGGAATCCGCTTGCATCCGCCGAATCAGCGGACGCGGAACGCGCTTACCCCAGCGCACCAGTGCCGGCACGGACTCGCCGATCAAGGTGCGTTCCACGAGTTTGCGAACTTGGGTGAACATCGAATTATCAGTTTTCAGTCGTCAGTTATCAGTTGTCAGTTTTCGCGTTAAGTGCTCGCCAGTCCCAGTCCCGCGGACGAATCGCAAACTGATAACTGATGACTGATTACTGAGAACTATTTACATCAAATACGCTGACTCACCCGTCCCGGGCGGCGGGGTGGCCAGCAAATCGATATAAGTAGCCTTCTCCAGCAAGGCCCGCGCCGCCTGGGCGATGGCGTGAGCGGCGTCGGGGCGCGACCACTCGCGGGCGCGCCGCCGCATTTCCTGAAGTTCCTGGGGAGCCGCGAGCAGCCGCGACGCCAGCCCCGGGAGGTCCCGGGGCCTCTCGGCATGCAGCGCCACGCCTTTTTGCTCGAGGTAGCGAACGTGCCGCTCCTCCGGCCCGGGAATGGGATGGGTGAGGATCATCGGCAATCCCGCCGCCAGCGCTTCGGCTGCGGTCAGTCCGCCCGGCTTGGTGATCAGGAGGTCGGCAACCGCCATGAGTTCCGGCACGTTGTCGGTCCAGCCGAGCGGATGCAGGTCCAGGGTGACCCGTCCTCGGAGCAATTCCAGCCGACGGCGGAGTCCGCGGTCGTGGCCGGCCACTGCCAGCACCTGCATCGGCACGCCACACAGATCCAGGCCCGCCACAACTTTGTCGAGGGGCACAGGCCCCATGCCGCCACCCATCACCAGGACCACCGGCCGGCGGCCGTCCAGGCCGAGGGCCTTAATCAGCTCGGCCCTATCAAAGGGCAAGGCAAAAGCGGGGTCCACCGGGATGCCGCTCAGCAGGACGCGATTCGGCAGCACTCCCCAGCCGATCAACTGGCCGCGCGCCTCGTCGCTGGCCACGCAATACAAATCAATCCCGGATTGTACCCAGGGCGGCTCAGTCTGAAAATCGGTTTGCACCGCCAGAATGGGCGCGTTGAACCAGCCTTCGCGCCGGCCCAGCGCGGCGATTTCTGCGGCGCCGATCTCCGTGACGATCACGAGGTGCGGGGCGTGCTCCTTGATCTGGCGCAAGACCTCGCGGCAGCCCCGGCGGAACACCCAGTCGGGAGCCGTAGCTTGATGCAACTGGCGCTGGCGGCGCTCAAACAACCGGCGCCAAAGCCCGGGCGCATGCCGCAGCATCCACCAGTAGGGGTCCACGTAAAGCCAGTGGAACCAAGGCCGGGCCGAATCGAGAGCGTCCAGCAAGGTCACTTCGATCGGATCATTGCCGTCGCAGAGAGCGCTTTCGACGACTTCTGCAGCGCGCAAATGTCCCGAGCCCACACTGAGGGTCAAAATGCAAACGCGCTTCTGCATCATCATGGCACTCCAGGGCGCGGCCCGCCCGGCCCTTACTCAAACCGGCGAACGGCTAGCACCGCATTCAGCCCACCAAAAGCAAAAGAATTGGACACCGCCACCCGCACTGGTTTTTCCCGCGCCTGATTCGGCACGTAATCCAAGTCGCACTCCGGGTCCGGCTGCGTGTAATTGGCCGTCGGAGGAATGACCCCCCGCTCGAGCGCCTGGAGGGTGGCCACCATCTCGATCGCTCCCGTTGCCCCCATGGTGTGCCCGTGCATCGACTTCGTGGAACTGATGGCCAGGCGCCGGGCGTGATCCTTGAACACTTCCTTGATCACCTGCGTTTCCGTGGCATCGTTCAGGCGGGTACCCGTTCCGTGGGCGTTGATATAGTCCACTTCTTCCGGATTGATTTGTCCTTCCGCCAACGCCATCCGCACGGCGCGCGCCGGGCCGTCAACCGAGGGCTGGGTAATGTGGCTGGCATCTGAACTTAAACCAAAGCCCGGAATCTCCGCATAAATCCTGGCCCCGCGCTGCTTGGCGTGCTCGAGTTCCTCGAGCAAAAGCACGGCCGCGCCTTCCCCCATTACCAAGCCTTCGCGGTCCGCCGAAAACGGCCGGCAGGCGCGGCTGGGATCGCCGTTGCCCGGGGCCAGCACTCGCACCGACTCCCAGGAGCGGATCATCCCGTAGGTGATAGGCGCTTCGCTGCCACCGGCCAGCATCAGGTCGGCCATGCCGAATTTGATCAGATGGAATGCCTCACCGATGGCGTGGCCGGAAGACGAGCAGGCGGTGGCAGTGGTGAGTGACGGTCCCTGCGCGCCATACTCCATGCAAATTTGCGAGGTGGCGGCATTGTGCATGATCTTGGGAATAGTGAAAGGATGCAGGCGTACCGCCTGCTTGGCATAGAGACTGAAATACCCCGAGTCAAAAGTCGCCGCGCCCCCCATGCCGGAACCCATCACCACGCCGAAACGCGGGCGCTCCTCGTCGCGAAGCTTGAGGCCGCTCGTTTCCATGGCTTCTTTGGCGGCCAGCAGGCCAAACTGGCTGAAGCGATCGAGCAGGTCGAGCCGCTTGGCCGGGAAATAATCGGTCGGCTCATAATCCGGGATTTCGGCGGCAATCTGCACGCTCAACGACGCGGGATCGAATTGCCGGATGCGCCGGGTCGCCGACCGGCCCTCGACCAGCATCTTAAAGAAACTGTCCGCATTCTTTCCGGTGGAGGCAAACACTCCGATGCCGGTGATGACCACTCTCCGCACGATGGGCCCCTTGGATGTCGAGGATTAGCTGGTGGCAGCTGTAGTCTCGCCCTTCGCCATGGCCACCAGATCAGACACGTCTCTGCCTTCCAGCACGCGCGTGAGGCTGTCCACCACCTGGCGGACACCCCGCATGTTCTGGGCTACGGTGTCGGGGATGTCGAGTTTGAATTCTTCTTCCAAAGCGAAAAGGATGTTCACGCCGTCCAGCGAATCGATGCCGAGCTCGGCAAACGTCGAGTCCACCGTGATCTTGCTCGCGTCCAGGTGTTGCTCCCGCGCGATGATCTCAATAACCTTTTGGGTAACGTCCATCTGCACTCCTCATCCTGCAAAGTTAAATGCCCGCCGAGCCCGCCCGCTTCCTCACGAAGAAATCCCGATCGGATTCGGGGCGACAAGCCCCGCCACCGCCTGCAGCAATTCCGAAAGCTGGAAGGGTTTGTCGAGCAGCGCATAGGCACCCAGCGCTTGCGCCGCCTTCCTTTCCGCTCCGCTCATAAACGATGACATCAGGATGATTTGATGCTGGGAATTTTGCTGGCGTAGTTTGCGAAGAAGTTCCAGCCCCGATTCCTGGGGCATTTGGAGGTCAGCAATGACGATGCGGCACTCACCATCGCGGCTCAGCGCTTCCCGGGCCGCCGCGCCGTCCGCCACGGCACACACGACGTAGCCGTTGGCTTCCAAAACCTCGCAGAGCAGGTTTCGGCTTTCTTGATCGTCATCCACTACAAGAATTTTATTCACGAGGTAAGACCACACTCAATCTGGCAAGACGAGGGCCAAGTCTTCAGCGGGTTCGTAATCAACTGATTCGATTAGGAATCCTTAATTGTCATCACAAGGACTTTGGGAAAATTGGCAGGATTGTGGCTTACGAATGTGGCATACTGCCACAGTATTCCATAATTTGGACTTTTGACACTCTCGATCCGGACCGGCAGTGGGTTTTCAAATACCGAAGCCTGTGTAACTAATTGTAAATAAACACATAAAAACCATAACTAGAAATGCAGACAGTTCTGGTGCGTGGCATTATGCCACAAACGGGGATGAAGTCGAGCTCGACAGAGCCAAATCGAGCGGCAAAGAACCATGCGGCGCCAATCGACGAGATGTCGAGCGGGGGTTGACATGTAGGGCAGGGGCTCAGGACGAAGGAAGGAAATCCTGGAGAGGTACGAATTTGTATCCCCGCCCGCGGGCGGCAGTGATAATGGCGGGCAAGGCCTGGACGGTGAAGGACCGGTCAACCTGGCCCGCCGGCCGCGTCTCCCGGCCGTCGTGCAGCAGGATGACCGCGCCCGGCTTCAGTTCCTCGAGCGTGGCTGCGACGAGGCCCGGCGCGTCCTTCTCCCAGTCATAGCCTGTTGCCGACCACAGGACGAGATGCATGCCGCGTTCCCGGAGGGTTGGAACCAGGCCGAACCAGCGAGCCCCGTAAGGCGGCCGGAAGATCTTAGGGCGATAACCCACGACCTTCTCAATGATTTCCTGGGTGCGGTCGATCTCCGCGGCGATGCGCCGCCGGCTCTGGAAATAGAGGAACAGGTGCGAGTAGGTATGGTTGCCGACCGCGTGGCCTTCCGCCACGATGCGCCGAACCAGGTCGGGATTCCCCTCCACGTTTTTTCCGCAAAGGAAGAACGTGGCGGGAACCTGGTGCGCGCGGAGGATCGCGAGGATCTGTTCGGTGAAGGGCGACGCCGGCCCATCGTCAAACGTCAAAGCGATGCGTTTGCCCTCTTGCGGGCCGCGGATGAGCGCCGGTCGAAAGAACCTGGAGGTGGGAAACGTACAGGCCCACCAGAACCAGATGCCGAACACCAAGCCCACCACCGCCAGGCTCGCCAGCGCGATGAGCAGCATAGGCGATCCTTCCTCAGGCTCCCTTGTCGAGACTTGGCAGGTTGATGAAAAACGTCCGCGCGGCCTCGGATCGGGTTGAATGGGGTGCTGTAGCGCTGAGCTTTAGCTCAGCACGTGCCGACCTAAAGGTCGGCGCTACTGTTCAATTAAGGGGTTTCGGCTTTTCAATTTGCTCCTGGGCGACCCCCTCACCCGTCCCGCCCCGGCTGGTGAAAACGCCGGCGGCGGGCCACCCTCTCCCGCAAGGGGAGAGGGCAAGAAAATCAAATCGCCACCCCCTGGGGCGGCCTTACACGGAGAGCCGCCGCGTTCACAGGATGCGCAGAAAATTCAACGCGGACTCGACAGCCAGCATGGGGCTATTCGTGAGGGCACTCACTTCGTACGGGCAGCCGATTTTGCACCCCTTGCAGAAGTCCCACAAAGTCGCTTCCTGCGCGATGATTTTCTGGGCCGCCTCCGACGCGAAGATTTCCCGCAGGGGCGCCTGCGATTGGTGCAGTGTCGCAAAGGCGCAAGGCAGGTGAATCGAACCATCCGGCTTCATCGAGATGAGCTTGGAAGGGTGCCGGCACGGGAACTGCGGCCCGAATCCGCCCTGGCGATAGAACTGATAGTAGTGCGTATAGAAGCGGACGTTTCGCGGGTAGGCCCCGCGCAGTTCGCGCAGGAACATTTCCACGGTGTCGAGATCCTTGCCGTGCAGCTCGGCGTCGGGCAGGAGTTCCCCGAATCGCATCACGTTATGGACCGCCTCCGGGTGCAGCACCAAGTGGCGCTGTTTGCAATACTCTGCCAACTCCGGGAGATCGTGGAGGTTCTCAAGATTCACCGCGGCATTGATTTGCGTGGTGAAGGGCCGGCGTTTGGTCAGCACGTAGTCAAGATTCTCCAGAATCCTGGGCAGCCCGTCTACGCCGCGACGCTTGGCAAACCGCTGGACATGAAGTGAGTCAATCGAGACTTCCAGCATATCCAGCCGCGCCACGCCCTCCGCGTATTTCTTGATGAGCAGGCCGTTGGTGGGCATGGAGCTCCACAGACCCTTGTCCGCGGCGTAGGCGATGTAGTCGCAAGTGTTGGGGTTCAACAGGGGCTCGCCGCCGGAAAAGCTGAGCGCGAAGATTCCCATCTCGCAAAATTCATCGATACGCTTGAAGATGCGGTCGCGCGTGGCGCGTGTCTCGAGGTCGTTGAACTTGCCCTCTTCACCGAAGATGCAATACTCGCAAAACATATTGCACATCAGGGTGGTCTCAAACATCACCATGTAAGGCAGCTTAAAGCCGGACCAAAGATGCTGGGCGGCCGATTTGACAATATGCGAGTATTTCATTCCATTTGCACCATCACTACGCAGCGGATGGGGGCAGGGCCGCCATCACCGGGCCTTACCAGGATGCGGAAGAACGCCTTACACTGTCATCCTGAGGAGGCGAAGCCGACGAAGGACCTCTGTATTTGCTTGAAAATTCAACTACAGGGGTCCTTCGCTTCGCTCAGGATGACAGCATCGAAGCGTTTCCCCGCAGCCTGTTACGCCCTGGCGCGCCCTCCGAGGCAATGAGATTTTCGCTCGCCCTGAACCCGAGGCCGGTTTTTCAGAATAGTCGAACTTCCCGTTCCGCGCCGGAGTTTTTCAGACCAGCAGCTTGTACTTCTCCGCTTTGCGATAGAGCGTGCGGCGATTGATTCCCAGGATCGCCGAGGTTTTCGCCTTGTTGCCGCCGGTCACTTTCAGGACGTGCGCGAGATAGCGTTTCTCCACTTCCTCCAGCGGCGGCAGTTCCGCGTAGAAATCCTCCAGGCCTCTCACCACACGGGTCTCGGCGCGGACCTTATCCGGCAGGTCCTCCGGCACGATCACGCCGGTGCGGTTCAGCGCCACGGCGGATTCCAGGGCATTCTCGAGCTCGCGCACATTCCCTGGCCAGGCGTAACTCAGCAGGGCTGAAAGCGTATGCGTGGAAACCGAGAAAGCGCGCCCGCGCTCGCCGCCGATTTTCTTCAGCAAGTGCTCGACGAGCAGCGGGACATCTTCGCGGCGGTCACGCAGCGGCGGAATCTCGATTTCGATGACGCGCAGGCGGTAGTAGAGGTCCTGGCGGAATTTCCCTTCCTCGACGCATTCCGCCAGGTTGCGATTGCTGGCGGCGACAATCCGCACATCCACCTTGACGACTTCATTGCTTCCGATCCGGCGCACTTCCTGCTCCTCGAGGGTTCGCAACACTTTCACCTGCAGCGCCGGGCTCATTTCGCTGACCTCGTCCAGAAAGACGGTGCCGCCGCTCGCCTCCTCGAAAATCCCACGCTTGTTTTCGGTGGCGCCGGTGAAGGAGCCGCGCACGTGTCCGAAGAGCTCAGTTTCGAGCAGGGTTTCGGTCAGCGCCCCACAGTTGACGGCGTAGAAGCGCTGCTCCGCGCGCGGGCCGTTATAGTGGATGGCCTTCGCGACCAACTCCTTCCCGGTGCCGCTTTCTCCGCAAATCAGCACCGTGGAGCGGGAGTCCGCCACCATGGCGATTTTCTTGTAGATCTCCAGCATCCGGGGGCTATTGCCCACCAGGCTGGAGAGCTGCACCTGGTTTCCCAATTGCCGCTTCAGGTTGCGGTTCTCGCGAACCAGTTTGCGATTCCCCAGCGCCCGCTGCACCTGCAGCACGACCTCGTCAATCTTGAAGGGTTTCGAGATGTAGTCGAAGGCGCCCGCTTTCACCGCTTCAATGGCGGTCTCCATCGATCCGAAGGCAGTGATCAGGATGACCTCCGACTCCGGCTGGATCGCCTTGTAGGCGCGCAGCACGTCCAGACCATTCAGGTTCGGCCCCAAACGCATGTCGCTGATGATGACCTCGAAAACTTCCTGCTGGCCGATTTCCAGGGCTTCCTCCCCGCTTCCTGACGTCCTCACCCGGTAACCTTCTTCACCCAGGACTTCGCGCAACAATTCGCGCGTATCCTCATCGTCATCCACTACCAGAACGTTGACCGTGCTTTCCGCTTCCATGGTTTCAGGACTCTCGTTTCTCCCCGTAGGGGCAACCCTTGTGGTCGCCTCCGGGACGTAGGGGCGACCCTCGTGGTCGCCCAGGGCAGGCACAAGGCCTGCCCCTACGAACGATGGCGATATAAAATCGCCGCTACGCGCTCGCTGAGGGCGTCGTGACCGCGCCCGCAAGGGCACCTTCCACCTTCTCCCGGCAATCGAGCGGCAGCCGGATGGTGAAGGTCGTTCCGCGGCCCGACTCGCTCTCCGCGTGAATGGTCCCGCCGTGCTGGCGAACGATCTGGTCCGAGATAGCGAGTCCCAGGCCGGCGCCCGTCCCGATTTGCTTGGTCGTAAACATGGGATCGAAGATGTGCGCCAAGGTCTCGCGCGACATTCCCGTGCCCGTGTCAGTCACTTCCACGGTCACCTCGCGCGGGTCACCGTCGGCAGGCGCTCGCAGCCCGATACGAAGCTGCCCTCCCCGGGGCATGGCGTCCGTGCTGTTATTGATCAGGTTCAGGAAAACCTGGTGCAGGTAGCCGGAATCGCCGTAAATCTTCGGACAGCCTTTGGCCAGATTCATCTGCACGCGGATCTTGCGCAGATCCAAGACCGGCGAGGAAAGCAGGAGGGTGTCTTCCAGCACACGCCCCAAGTCCAGCCACTCCAGGCGCAGCTCGTACTTGCGCGTCCAAGAGAGCAACTGCTTCACCGTGCGCACAATGTTTTCCACCTGCTTTTCGATAACCTGCAGGCGGTGGGCGGTGGCTTCGTCATTGCTCGGGCGCCGCGCCAGCAATTGCACGTGCCCAAAGATGGAATTGAGGGGTGTGCCGATTTCGTGCGCCAGGCTGGCGGCGAGCTGCCCGGCCACCGCCAGGCGCTCCGAGCGCGCCAGTGTCTTCTGGGTCTCGAAAAGCTCTTCGTTGATGCGCTGCAGCTCCTCGTTCCGTTGTGCCAGTTCCACCGTAGCTTCTTCCACCTTGCGGCCCAGTTCGGTATTGAAATTCTCCAGGCGCCGCAGCATGCGGTTCAGGTGGGCGGCGAGCAATCCAATCTCATCCCAACTCCGCAGTGGGGCGCGCACGTCAAGCTGCCCGCCCTCCGCCGACTCCATGACACGGATCATTTCCTTAACCGGCCGCCGGACCGCGCGCAGGAAGAAAAGATGGACCACGAGGAGAATGAAAGCCAGGCTGGCGAGCATCAGCAGTCCGTTCTGCCGTACCAGTCTCCGCGTCACCACGCTGGTCTGCGATTTGGAAACCTGCAGGTTCAAGCAACCCACCGCTACACCTTGGTTGCGAATGGTCAGGCCCATGATCCAGAACTTACCGTCTGGGGTCTCGATCGTCAGCTCGTCGTCATCGGGTCGCTCAAATTCGTTGTAGGTGTCGATGTTCGGAATGTTATCCAGCTCGAGGTGCGCCACCTGCGGCTGCGCCGTAGCTTCCAGTTGATGCACCGGTTCGTGGAGGTATACGTCAGCCTGTCGCACGCCCGGCAGGTCGCGCAACAGTTGGCGGAGGGTTACCTGCAGGCGCTCGGGGCTCTTCAGCATGTCTTCATTTACCAACTGGTGAGCCGTGGCCCGTGCCTGTCCCAGCACCTTGCGGTAGATTTCCTCCTCCACCAGTTGCCGGGTGAGGAGCATCGCAATCAAGGTGGAAACGGTCGCGACCGAGACGACGGCAACGGAAATAATGACGATAATCTTAGCTTGCAGGCCAAAACGCGAACGTTTCATGACACCACCAGTAGTCATTCTAACATCCAGTGTGGCAAAAAGGAACACTGACGCCAATATATTCATTATAATAGAGTTGACTACGGGCGGGCGCGCCGCAGCCCACGTACCATGCCCGCTTTGGGCCGAAAAGCGGTAAACTGGTGCTGGTGTCATTTGGAGTCGGGCCCCTTTCGAAACACTGGTTATTCCCGCCCCGACGCGTCGGGGCAGGCTCCAGCGGGGAGTCCAGGCCGTCGATTGATAACTCACCATCCCTCGCCCCCTTGGGGGAGAGGGTGGCCCGCAACCGGCGTTTTCTCCAGCCGGGGCGGGCCGGGTGAGGGGGTCACCCAGGAACAAATTAGGAATCAATTTCCTGGAACCCATCCAGTGAACAGTATTGGGGCCCAGCGATGGCTCTTTCCGGAGGCAAACATGGAGAACCGCGAGATCGCCGCCGTCTTCGAGGAAATTTCCAACCTCATGAAGATCCTCCAGGACGATCCCAAGTGGACCTTCAAGGCGGCGGCCTACGATCGCGCCAAACGTTCCATCGAGGGCTATCCCGAACGTCTCGAGGACATGGCCCGCGACCCCCATCGCCAACTCACCGACATCCCCGGGGTGGGCGCAGATCTGGCCAAGAAAATCGCGGAGATCATCGAGACCGGCCAATCCCGCTACCACCAGGAGCAACTCGCCAAGATTCCGCGCAGCCTGCTCGACCTCCTGCAACTACAGACCGTCGGCCCGCAGAAGGTGCGCCTGTTCTATAAGGAGCTAAACGTCCGAAGCGTGGATGACCTCGAAGCCGCAGCCCAAGCCAGCCGCCTGCGCGACCTGCCCGGCATGAGCGTGAAGTCAGAGGAGAACATCCTGAAGGCCATTGAGGTCTTTCGCCGCGCCGCGGGCCGCTTCCGCCTGGACACGGCGGCGGAGGCCGCCGAAGTGCTTACCGCCTGGCTGCGTGACTGGAAAGCCGTCGAGCAGGTCACGCCCGCCGGCTCGCTGCGCCGCGGGCGCGAAACGGTCGGCGACCTCGATCTGCTGGTGACCGGCCGCGACCACGCGGGCATTGCCGGGCACTTCGTGAAATTCCCCGGCATCGCCGCGATTCTGGCCAAAGGTGAAGACAAGGTCAGCGTGAAGCTCAAGAACGACCTGCAGGTGGACGTCCGCCTGCTCGAGGCTTCCGCCTACGGCGCCGCGCTGCAGTACTTCACCGGCTCGAAGGAGCACAACGTGGCGCTGCGCGACCGTGCCAAGCGTCGCGGTTGGAAGCTCAGCGAGTACGCCCTCTTCCACGGGGATAAAGTCCTCGCCCGCCGTACGGAAGAGGAGATTTACGCGAAGCTCGACCTCCCGTGGATTCCGCCCGAGCTGCGCGAGAACCTGGGAGAAATCGAAGCTGCCGAAAAAGGCGAGTTACCCAAGCTCGTCGAGCTTGGCGATATCCGCGGCGATTTGCAGATGCACTCGACCGCCTCCGACGGCCGCGCCACGATCGAGGAGATGGCCGAGGCCGCCAAGCAGCTTGGTTACCAGTACATCCTGATCACAGACCACTCCAAGGCCGTCACCATCGCCAACGGTCTGGACGAAAAGCGCGCCGTCGAGCACATCCGCCGCATTCACGCGGCGCGGAAAAAGGTGACAGGGATCGAAATCTGGGCCGGCTCGGAAGTCGATATCCTGGGCGATGGCCGCCTGGATTATCCCGACGAGCTTCTCAAGCAATTCGACATCGTGCTGGTCAGCGTGCATTCGCGCCTGATCATGCCTGCCGAAGAAATGACCACGCGCCTGCTCCGCGCGCTCGAGAATCCCTACGTGCGCATCCTCGGCCA
The DNA here is from genome assembly GCA_963722555.1 of uncultured Acidobacteriota bacterium. GTDB lineage: Bacteria > Acidobacteriota > Terriglobia > UBA7540 > UBA7540 > Bog-366. The sequence continues at coordinate 830,681 of CAVRNQ010000006.1, read as the reverse complement.
TCCCACCGGCCGGCAGCTTCTGAAGCGCGACCCGTTCACTTTCGATCTCGAAAAGGTGTTCGATGCCGCAAAGAAGCACGGCGTCATTCTGGAGCTCAACGCCAACCCCGAGCGGCTCGACCTTTGCGACCGCCACGTCCGGCTGGCGCGCGACCGCGGCATGAAGATCATCATCTCGACCGACGCGCACGGTCCCGAGCAATTCAAGCTGATGTGCTACGGCGTTACCACGGCGCGTCGCGGCTGGATGGAAAAATCCGGCGTGCTCAACACCCTGCCGCCGGAAAAACTTCTGGCCAGCCTGCGGCCACTGCCGCGCTAGGCCATGCCCGATAATCTGATACACTGGCAAGGTTGCAGCGCAGATTGGCGATTCGTTACCCCTCGCCTCCCGCAATTCCCCAGCCCTCTCCCCTCGCGGGAGAGGGTGGCCCGCTGCCGGCGCTTTCACCAGCCGGAGCGGGCCGGGTGAGGGGGCATTGCCGTCGCAATGGGTTTGGCAAACGTGACTCTGCTGCAAGTATCTTATTGACCCTATGACTCCGAACTCGTCCCTCCCCGCCGCGGTCATCTTTGATATGGATGGCGTCCTCGTTGACAGCAACCCTTTTCATCTTCGCAAGTGGGCGGCTTTTCTCAGGGAACACCACATCCCCTTCGAAGAGGAGAAGCTGGCCGAAGTCGTCTTGGGCCCTGCCAACGAAGTTACTTTCCGACGCTATTTCGGCGAACAAATCACGCCCGAACGAATGCAGGAGCTCGGCGAAGAGGTGGAAGAAACATTCCGCCGGGTCATCGCTCCTCACGCCCGCCCGTTTCCCGGGGTGCGACGTTTGATCGAAGCCTGCCGCGCCCACGGCATCCCCCTGGCCGTGGCTTCCTGTGCTATATCCAAGAACGTGGAGTTCCTCGTCACGGCCCTCGAGCTGCGTCCCTACTTCCAGGCGATCCTTTCCGTGAACGATATCTCCCGCGCCAAGCCAGATCCCGAAATCTACCTCAAAACCGCCGCCCAGCTCGGGCTCGAGCCCGCTGCCTGTGTAGTTTTCGAAGATTCTTTTGTCGGCATCGAGGCCGCCAAGCGGGCCGGGATGAAGTGCGTCGCCATCGCCTCGAGCTTCCCCGCTGAGGATCTTCGCCAGGGGACCCTCGCCGACCTCGTTGTCCCCAACTTTGAGGTGGTCACGCTCGAAACCCTGCGCGCCCTCTTTGACGGCATCGCGGCACGTCGCCCGCCTTCGGCCTGACTTGTCCCTCCGTGCCCGCCTCGTCCGCCACGTGGTATATTCGAAATGATACAAGCGTGCGGGCTTCTCGAAGACCCTCGGTTCATCTCGCCTGGCCGCGAAAGGACCGGCCCGGGGCGCGAAACATGATGGCGCAAGAATCCAATTCACAAAGCGCCTCGGGGCGCTGGGGAGTGCTGCTACTGGCGCACGGGGCGCCCGACAAACTCGAGGACGTCCCGGAGTTCCTGCTGAACGTGCGCGGCGGGCGGGCGCTGCCTGAACCCATGGTGAAAGAAATTGTGCGCCGCTACAGCTTGATTGGCGGGGGGTCGCCATTGCTGCGGCTGACCACCCTGCAGGCGGAAGCCCTGGCGAAGCTGATCGCGCACCCGGTGTACGTGGGCATGCGAAACTGGAAGCCGTTTATTCCCGAGGCGGTCGGGCGCCTGTGCGGCGACGGCGTGGAGCGTGTGCTGGCGGTGTGCCTGGCGCCCCAGAACTCCCGCACCAGCATCGGGCTATACCGCAAGTGCCTGCTGGACGCGATCGCGCAGGTGCGGCCCGGGCTGGCCCTGGATTTCATCGAGAGCTGGCACGACCATCCGGGGTTGATCGAGGCGTTCCGGGAGCGCGTGGCGGCGGCGCTCGGGCGCGCCCGGGAGGAAACTGGTGGCCCGGTGCCCGTCATCTTCACCGCGCATAGCGTGCCGGAACGGACGCTTGCCGGGGGCGACACCTACGAGCAGCAAGTGCGCGAGACGGCGGCGCTGGTGGCGCGGGCCGTGGGCCTCACCGAGTACCGCGTGGCCTTCCAAAGTCAGGGAATGACCGCCGAGAAGTGGATTGGCCCAACCGTGGAATCCGAAATCGACGAGCTGGCCCGAGCCCAGGTGAAGGACGTACTGTTGGCGCCGTTGGGATTCGTCTCCGACCACGTGGAGATCCTTTACGACATCGACGTGCTGTTTCGCGATTACGGGAAGGCCCGAGGCGTCGCCGTGCGGCGGCCGGAGTCGCTGAACGACAGCCCCCGATTTGCCGCGGCGCTGGCAAGTCTGGTGACCGCACGCATCCGAAAGGGACTGCCGGGCACGGGTCAGAACTTCGTGGATACCGGTGCAGGAGGAGGATAGGACGTTGGCGGGCACAGCCACACTTCGGCGCGTCGTGGTGATTGGGGGAGGCATCTCCGGCCTTGCCGCGGCTTATACGCTGGCGCGCGCCCGCCAAGCCGGCGCGCCCATCGAGGAAATGCTCATCGAGGCAAGCGACCGGCTGGGCGGCGTGATCCGCACGGAGACGATCGACGGCTTCCGGATCGAAGCCGGTCCTGACAGCTTCCTCGCCGAAAAGCCGCAAGCCGCAGCGCTGGCTCGCGAGTTGGGTTTGGGCGAGGATTTGATGGGCTCGAACGACCACGCGCGCCGCACCTACATTCTTCACCAGGGACGACTGGTGCCCCTGCCCGATGGATTGATGTTTCTGGTGCCGACGCGCCTTTGGCCGATGGTCACCACGCGCCTCTTGCCACTCAGCACCAAACTCGCGGCCGCGCGGGAGCTGTGGGCCTCTCCGCCTGCGGGCGATCGGGGCGATGAATCGGTGGCCAGCTTCGTCACGCGGCATTTCGGGAAGGCGATGGTCGAGAATATCGCGGACCCCTTGCTGGCGGGCGTCTATGGCGGCGATTCGGCGGCGCTCAGCGTGCGCTCCGTGCTGCCGCGCTTTTGGGAGATGGAACGCCGGCACGGCAGCCTGACGCGCGCCACGCTTAAGGCCATGCGGCAGCGCAAGGCGGGCTCGAGTTCGGACCCCGCCCAGGATCCGGATTCAGGCGGAACCGGCACGGCCCCGCCCCGCCAACTCCCCCTCTTCATGACCCTCCAGGGCGGGCTGCAGCAGATGACGGAAAAAGTCGCAGCGCAGGTGGAGAAATCACGAGTGCTCGTGGGCCGCCGCGTCGTCGCTCTGGGGTTTGCCCCCGGTGGACACGGTGGCGGCGCCGATTCCTGCTCGCGGCGATTCCAGATCCTTTGCGAGGGCGAGGTCACTCTCGATGCGGACGCCGTGATTCTGGCCCTGCCGGCCTACGTCAATGGCGGCCTCGTTTCATCCCTGGACCACCGGCTGAGTGAGTTGTTGGAGGGCATTCCTTACAGTTCTTCGATGACGGTTTCGCTGGGGTTTGACGAACGTGCCCGGGCCACGCTCCCCGCGGGTTTTGGATTCCTGGTGCCGCGCCAAGAGCAGCGGCGGATGCTCGCCTGCACGTTTGTGCACGCCAAATTCGACCATCGGGCGCCGGAAGGGAAAGCCATGTTGCGTTGCTTCCTGGGCGGGTCGAGAGATCCCGACGCGCTGGGATTGAGCGACGAGGAAGTTTCGACCGTGGTGCGGCGCGAGCTCAAGGAGATTTTGAATTTCACGGCCGAGCCTCGGTTCTGCCGAGTGCATCGCTGGCCCGCCTCGATGGCGCAGTACCCGGTGGGCCACGCGACCCGCGTGACTGCCATTGAGCAGCGGCTCGAGAATCTTCCCGGCCTCTATTTTTCCGGGAACGCCTACTCGGGAATCGGAATCTCCGACTGCATCCGCACCGGCCGGGCCGCCGCGGAGCGGGCCCTGGATCTCCTGGCACCCGCCTGGCGCGGCGGGAAATTGAGCGCGGCGGAGCCATCGAGCGAAAACCCGGCCAGCAAACGTAGAGGCCGCCTTTAGACGGGCAAGTCGTTGAATCTATGATGCCGCCCTGAAGGGCGCCGCTACGAAAAGCAGCCCCTCCCCGAGTTCTCACACAGACTCTTTCGCCGTGGGCCACACTATGTCGCCCCGGCCGGGGCTTGAACCTGTGGCGTCGCTCCCTTATTCTAACGCCTATGCGCAAAACCACTCCCCCACTGCCCCCCCGACGCCAAGTCGCCCTTCGGAGGCCTTATGAAACTCAAATTCCTGATCGCCTTGATTCTGTTTTTCACCATTATTGGACAGGCTGCTACCCCGCCGCAAGCCAGCGGGCCCCTCACCAAGGACGAAGTCATGAACTTGGTGAAGTTCGGAATGAGTGGTGCAGACTTGGCGAAGAAGATCAAGGACCTCGGTATTGACTTCGACCTGACTGACGATTACCTCCAGGCTCTGCGCCAAGCCGGAGCGCCGGATGTGGTCATTCAGGCGCTTCGCGAGGTGAGGCCGAGGCCCCTGACCCGGGAGCAGGTGGGGAAGCTGGTGGCGGGTGGCGTGCCCAGCCAGCGCGCGGCGGTGCTGGTGGAGCAGCATGGCATCGATTTCCTGCCGGACGAGGACTATCTCAAGACCCTGCGCCTGGCAGGCGCCGACGACACGTTGATCAACGCGCTGCGCACGGCGGGCAAGGCCGTGCCGGCGCCCGGAGCGGTAAGGTCGAATTCGAAGGATGGGCTGAAGTATGTGTGGATTGCCCCGGGCAGCTTTCAGATGGGTTGCTCGCCGGGGGACACGGAATGTGGCGGTGACGAGAAACCGCCGCATCAGGTGAGCATCACAAAGGGTTTCTGGCTGGGACAGACGGAAGTAACGGTGGGGGCATACAAGCGCTTTACAGGGGCGACAGGACGGCACATGCCGGATGCTCCGACCTTCAACAGCAGTTGGGCGAATGACAGCATGCCGATCCTGAACGTGACCTGGAATGACGCGCACGACTACTGCACGTGGGCGGGAGGGCGGGTGCCCAGCGAAGCCGAATGGGAGTATGCGGCGCGGGCCGGGAGCACGGAGGCGCGCTATGGTTCGCTTGACGAAGTCGCCTGGTATAGTGCAAATAGCGGAAGCCAGACGCACCCGGTGGGCGAGAAACGAGTCAACGGATTCGGGTTGTTCGATATGTTGGGGAATGTGTGGGAGTGGGTGAACGACTGGTGCGACCAGAACTATTACCAGAGTAGCCCCTCCCAAGACCCTACGGGGCCGACGAGCGGGACGTTACGCGTTCTTCGTGGCGGGTCCTGGGTCGTCTATCCCAGGTTCGTCCGCGTATCGTTCCGCACCGGGTTCGATCCGGCCTACAGGTTCGACGTCGGGTTGCGTTGTGCGCGGGAAGTGTTTGCTCCTTGACCCTTTTTCCTTTTCCCCTGACGTCTTTATGAATTATGAATCAGTGCTGTCCCATCATAAGTTGAACAGATCCAACTGGATGCGGGGATCTGGTTCTGGAACTTGGTTGTTGTATTGAGAAAGGGCCAATGAAATCGGGGTTTTTTCGAAAATCGTGATACTGAGAATTTGCAGGATTTTGTACAGGCTCAGGTCCAACTGGAGTTGCTTTTTCAAGATGGCGACCAGCACGTACACAGTGATGGCGATCCAGACCTGGGTCTTGACAGCGTTCTCCGTGGTGCCATAGAAAGCCCGGATATGCAGATGTTGTTTGATCCAGCGAAAGAACAGTTCGACTTGCCAGCGGGCGCGGTACAGTTCGGCGATGGTCAGCGCCGCGAGGTGAAAGTTGTTGGTGAGAAAGATCAGGCGCAAGTCTTTCTGGGCGTCGAAGTAGTGAATGCGTCGCAGGGGATCGGGATACCGACGCGAGCTCTGCGGTCCGATGAGGCGAATGCTTTGATCGGAACGCAATCCCGTCGAGCGGTCGACCCAGCGCCACGAGCAGCGACGGTAGCGCGTGTTCCGCTCGGCGCGCGTGACGAAGAAAGCGCAAGCTTGCTGGAGTCCATGCAGACGCCGGTAGTCCACGTAGCCGCGATCGAGCAAATAAAATGCCCCCGCCTCGGGCAGCAGTTGGTCGAGCAGCTTCATATCGTTCACCTGCCCGCCGGTCACATAAACAGCGGTCGGGATGTTGCCGCGCAGATCGAGCAAGGTGTGGAGCTTCACCGCACTCTTGTGCCGACGAAACTGCGCCCAGGGGAAAAGCGACAAGCACAAATCGATGGTGGTGGAATCGAAGGCGTAGACCGTCTCGTCCAATTCCACCCCGAACGGTTCGTGCTGATAGAGGGCGCGTGCCCGCGCGATCAGTATGCGCGCGAAGTCGGCATAGATACGCCAGTCGCGCTGCTGGTTGGCGTGCGCCAAGGTGTTGCGCGAGATGCGGCCACGGAAGCCCAGGTGATAAAGCTTGGGCTGATGCGCTCGCAAGCAGGTCTCGATGTCGCGCAGACTCTCGCGATAAGTGAGTTGCGCAAAGGCCAAACACAGGAATTGATCGAGACAGGAGAAACTCTGCACTTTGTAATCGCCGTTGTAGCGATCCACACAACGGCGGAATTCGCTGAGCGGAAGCAGGTCCAGCAGTTGAGAAAAAATCGTCCGGCCAGTGTTCATGAGCCCTTCCTCTTCGTCTTTCGGAAGCGCTCAAGACTACAACGCAATTCAAATCGATTTCGCTCATTCTCCTGTCCAACTCTCAAACTCACATGCACTTACACGGAAACTCAAACTCAACATTGGGACAGCACTGATTATGAATTCTGAATTATATATTATGAAACGACTGCGTCGGCTGTAGCAGGTAGCGCAGAGTTTTGCGCAGCAGCACAATACTCTGCGGCTCGTCGCTCCGGTTCGTCCGCATCGCCATCCGCCACGGACCATGCCATGATACGTATTTCACATCTGAGCAATCGTTATCGACAGCACAAGCCGCAGAGTTTGAACTGCACAAACTCTGCGCTACAGGCTCCACATGGAAATGCGGCGGCTCGTGCTCCTGATAGAACATCCGAATGACGATTCCGAAGAACGTCGAGATGATCGGCAGGCTTTAAACCGGTCGCGGTAGGAATACCAGTTGCCTGATGCCCCGGCACAGATCCACCTCTGCGCTCGTTCGCGCATACGGGGGACGGCTCTCCGTTTTGATTTCGCGCCCAACTGGTAAAATACACCTCATAACCTCTGTATGCAACGCTCCAGCGGGGGATCCCGTTGGCGCGGCAGGTGCTGGTCAGGGCTCTCACGCCACGCAAAGGCGAAGCCCTTCCCCCACAGCAGGGCGGCGGAGCCGCGGGGCACTGCTCGCCGACTCGACTACAGTTTGGGCGAACCTGGCATCAAATCACCCCATCGCTGAATCACCCCGTCCGCCCGATTCCCCCTGGGCCCGTGACACACTTCCCCATATCGGCTATCGGCAGTGTCAGATGAGAAGATGAATCAAATTCAGTGCTGTCCCATCATAAGTTGAACAGATCCAACTGGATGCGGGGATCTGGTTCTGGAACTTGGTTGTTGTATTGAGAAAGGGCCAATGAAATCGGGGTTTTTTCGAAAATCGTGATACTGAGAATTTGCAGGATTTTGTACAGGCTCAGGTCCAACTGGAGTTGCTTTTTCAAGATGGCGACCAGCACGTACACAGTGATGGCGATCCAGACCTGGGTCTTGACAGCGTTCTCCGTGGTGCCATAGAAAGCCCGGATATGCAGATGTTGTTTGATCCAGCGAAAGAACAGTTCGACTTGCCAGCGGGCGCGGTACAGTTCGGCGATGGTCAGCGCCGCGAGGTGAAAGTTGTTGGTGAGAAAGATCAGGCGCAAGTCTTTCTGGGCGTCGAAGTAGTGAATGCGTCGCAGGGGATCGGGATACCGACGCGAGCTCTGCGGTCCGATGAGGCGAATGCTTTGATCGGAACGCAATCCCGTCGAGCGGTCGACCCAGCGCCACGAGCAGCGACGGTAGCGCGTGTTCCGCTCGGCGCGCGTGACGAAGAAAGCGCAAGCTTGCTGGAGTCCATGCAGACGCCGGTAGTCCACGTAGCCGCGATCGAGCAAATAAAATGCCCCCGCCTCGGGCAGCAGTTGGTCGAGCAGCTTCATATCGTTCACCTGCCCGCCGGTCACATAAACAGCGGTCGGGATGTTGCCGCGCAGATCGAGCAAGGTGTGGAGCTTCACCGCACTCTTGTGCCGACGAAACTGCGCCCAGGGGAAAAGCGACAAGCACAAATCGATGGTGGTGGAATCGAAGGCGTAGACCGTCTCGTCCAATTCCACCCCGAACGGTTCGTGCTGATAGAGGGCGCGTGCCCGCGCGATCAGTATGCGCGCGAAGTCGGCATAGATACGCCAGTCGCGCTGCTGGTTGGCGTGCGCCAAGGTGTTGCGCGAGATGCGGCCACGGAAGCCCAGGTGATAAAGCTTGGGCTGATGCGCTCGCAAGCAGGTCTCGATGTCGCGCAGACTCTCGCGATAAGTGAGTTGCGCAAAGGCCAAACACAGGAATTGATCGAGACAGGAGAAACTCTGCACTTTGTAATCGCCGTTGTAGCGATCCACACAACGGCGGAATTCGCTGAGCGGAAGCAGGTCCAGCAGTTGAGAAAAAATCGTCCGGCCAGTGTTCATGAGCCCTTCCTCTTCGTCTTTCGGAAGCGCTCAAGACTACAACGCAATTCAAATCGATTTCGCTCATTCTCCTGTCCAACTCTCAAACTCACATGCACTTACACGGAAACTCAAACTCAACATTGGGACAGCACTGAATCAAATTGCTGATTGCAAAAATCGCAAATCACAGATCGCAAATCGCTCAATCACCCGATCTCCAGATCAACCGATCTCCCGATTCCGCCTGCGCCCGTGACACACTTCCCCGGATCGGTTATCGGCAGTGTCAGATGAAAAGATGAGTCAGATTGCTGACTGCAAAAATCGCAAATCACAAAGCGCTCAATCACCCGGTCTCCCGATGCTTCGACCGGGATCGCAGGCTAAAGAATTGGCCGGGACGGGAGACGAGGGCAGCAATCGGCGCGGTTCGGCGTTATTATGGTAAGCAGGGGTTGCGGAGGGACAATGAACAAAGGTCAAGACGCTTTTGGAGCGCGAGCCACCATCGAGACCGCCGGCGGGCGCGCCGTGATCTATCGCCTGGATCGCCTGGAAAAGTCCGGCCACGGCGCCATATCCCGCTTGCCTTTCTCGATCAAAGTCTTGCTGGAAGCATTGCTGCGGAACTGCGACGGCAGGCTGGTGACGGAGGGCGATGTGGCGTCGCTGGCCCAGTGGAACGCCAAGTCGCCGGCGGCCCGGGAAGTTCCCTTCAAGCCCGCGCGCGTCATCCTGCAGGATTTTACGGGAGTGCCCGCCGTCGTGGACCTGGCTACCATGCGAGCGGCGATCGAGCGCCTGGGTGGCGACCCTGGCAAGATCAATCCTCTGGTTCCGGTTGACCTCGTGATCGATCACTCCGTGCAAGTGGACTTCTTCGGGAGCGCCAGCGCACTCGAGCGCAACACCGCCATCGAGTTTGAGCGCAATCGCGAGCGCTATGAGTTCCTGCGCTGGGGCCAGCAGGCCTTCCGGAGCTTCCGCGTGGTTCCCCCGGCCACCGGCATTGTCCACCAGGTAAACCTGGAGTTCCTGGCCAAGGTGGTTCTCGCGCAGAAGACGGACGGGGAAACCGTGCTCTTGCCTGACACCCTGGTGGGGACCGACTCGCACACCACCATGATCAATGGGCTGGGCGTGCTGGGCTGGGGCGTGGGAGGAATTGAGGCGGAGGCCGCGATGCTGGGCCAGCCTTATTACTTCCTGACGCCGAAAGTGGTGGGCTTTCGCCTCAAGGGAAAATTGCGCGAAGGCGTGACGGCCACCGACCTCGTCCTCACCGTCACGCAGATCCTGCGCAAGAAAGGTGTGGTGGACCAATTCGTGGAGTTTTACGGCGACGGCTTGTCCGAGATGACGCTGGCCGACCGCGCCACGGTTGCGAACATGTCTCCCGAGTACGGCGCGACCATGGGATTCTTCCCCATCGATGCCGAGACGCTCCGTTACCTGCGCCAGACGGGGCGCACCGACGCGGAGGTTGACCGCGTCGAGCGCTACGCGAAGGAGCAGGGGATATTCCGCACCGACCAGACTCCTGCTCCCGAGTTCAGCGAGGCGCTGGAATTGGATCTCTCGACGGTTGAGCCGAGCCTGGCCGGGCCCAAGCGGCCCCAGGACCGTGTGCCGCTAACGCAGATGAAGCAGGCTTTTCGCGGCGCGCTCGCGACCCCGGTGAAGGAGCGCGGCTTCGGGCTGTCCGCGGAGGAGGCAGGCCGCAGCGCGAGCGTCGAGTTCCCGGGCGCCAGCGCCCGCTTGAGTCACGGGTCGGTGGTGATCGCGGCGATCACCTCGTGCACAAATACGTCCAACCCCTCGGTCATGCTGGGGGCGGGACTGCTGGCAAAAAAGGCCGTGGAAAAAGGCCTCGCCGTCCCGCCCTACGTCAAGACCAGCCTGGCGCCGGGCTCGAAGGTGGTAACGGAATACCTCGAGGCGGCGGGGTTGCTCGCGCCGCTCGCGGCGCTCGGCTTCAATCTGGTGGGCTATGGTTGCACGACCTGCATTGGCAACAGCGGACCGTTGCCTCCAGAGGTTGCGAACGCCGTTACGCAAAACCAATTGGTGGCCGCAGCGGTCCTATCCGGCAATCGTAATTTCGAGGGACGCGTCCATCCTCAGGTGCGGGCCAATTATCTGGCGTCGCCACCGCTCGTGGTCGCATATGCCCTGGCGGGAACTGTCGATATTGACCTTTCGAGCGAGCCCTTGGGGAAGGACCGCCATGGCAACGCGGTCTATCTGCGGGACATTTGGCCTTCGCAGGCCGAAGTAGCCGATGCGCTCGACCGCGCCGTCCGCCCGGAGATGTTTCGCGAGACTTACCGGAATGCCTGGGAGGGAAACGCTACCTGGAATGCCATTCCCGTGGCCGGCGGCGCGCTTTACGAATGGCAGAAGGAATCAACTTACATCCAGGAACCGCCGTTTTTCCTCGGCCTGACTGCTGAGCCCGCAGCCCTCCGGGAAATCCGCGGAGCGCGAGTCCTGGCGCTGCTCGGCGATTCCGTGACCACTGACCACATCTCTCCCGCCGGCGACATTCCCGTGGACGGGCCGGCAGGGCGCTATCTCCTCGAGCGCGGCGTTACCAAGAAGGACTTCAATTCTTTCGGCTCGCGGCGCGGAAACGACCGCGTGATGGTGCGCGGAACGTTTGCGAACATTCGGCTGAAGAACCTGCTCGCCCCAGGAACGGAAGGCGGCGTCACCCTGCACTTTCCCGAGGGCGAGCGCATGAGCATCTTCGATGCGGCCCGGCGCTACCGGGCAGAAGGCGTGCCGTTAATCGTGGTGGCGGGCAAGGAATATGGCTCCGGATCGTCACGCGACTGGGCGGCAAAGGGCACCCTGCTGCTCGGCGTGCGCGCCGTGCTGGCCGAATCCTATGAACGCATTCATCGCAGTAACCTGGTGGGCATGGGTGTGCTGCCCCTGCAGTTCAAGGAGGGCGAAAATGCCAGCACGCTGGGACTGACGGGGCAAGAGGTGTTCGACGTCAGGGGCCTGAGCGCAGCAATTCGCCCGCGCTCCGAAGTCACTCTGGCCGCCGTGGCCCCCGATGGGACGTGTAAAACCTTCCAGGCGGTCGCGCGACTCGACTCCGCCGTGGAAGTGAACTACTACCGTAACGGCGGAATCCTGCCCACGGTGCTCCGCAGCCTGCTGAAGCCGGCGTGAGGAAGGTGGACCGGTGGCGCCCGCCGCGACGGTCCAGCCGGGCGCACTAGGGGCAGCGCAGCAAAAGCAAGAGACCCAAATCTGTCCTTGTCTCTTCCTGCCGGGGTGTACTATCCTCGAATTATTCCGTACAAAAGTCTGGGGGCGCCATTGCAGGATAGACAGAACATCGACCAAGGGAGGGCTTCTTTGCCCATGACAGCCTATAACGGCAACCCGGTTCCGCCGGAAGGCCAAGCCATCATCTACGTAGACGGAAAGTTTGTGGTTCCGGGTACGCCCGTAATCCCCTACATCGAGGGCGATGGAACCGGCCGTGACATCTGGAAAGCGTCGCAACGGGTTTTTGATGCGGCAGTGGAAAAGGCCTTCGGCGGGAAACGGCGCATCGTTTGGTACGAAGTTTTTGCGGGCGAAAAGGCCTTCCGTAAATTCGGAGAGTGGCTGCCCCAGGGCACGCTGGACGCCATCAAGGAGTTTCGCATTGCGATCAAAGGCCCGCTCACCACTCCGGTGGGCGGCGGCATCCGCAGCTTGAACGTCTCGTTGCGCCAATTGTTGAATCTCTACGCCTGCTGGCGGCCGGTGAAGTACATCCCGGGCGTACCCTCTCCCGTGCGGCGCCCCGAGCGGATGAACATCATCATCTTCCGCGAAAACACCGAGGACGTTTACGCCGGCATCGAGTGGCGCGAAGGGACGCCGCAGGCCAAGCGTGTTATCGAGTTCGTTAACGCCCTGCTGAGGGAAGATAACATCAAGAAGCAGGTGCGGGGCGACTCGGGTGTGGGGATCAAACCGATTTCCATCACAGCCACCAAGCAACTAGTCCGGCGCGCGCTGCGCTACGCGATTGCGAGCGGCCTGAAGACCGTGACGCTGGTCCACAAGGGCAACATTATGAAGTTCACTGAGGGCTCGTTCCGCGACTGGGGCTACGAGCTGGCTAAGGAGGAATTCCGCGCGCAGATTGTGACCGAGCGCGAAAGCTGGATCCTGGGCAACGAGGATAAGAATCCCAACCTTTCCATCGAGGCCAACGCGGCGATGGTCGAGCCGGGGCTGGAGATGGCGGCCGAGGCCTTCCAACGGCAAATCCACAAGGAAGTGAAGGACTGCCTGGACGCAATCTACTCAACGCACGGCCGGGGACAATGGAAGAACAAAGTCCTAGTGAACGACCGCATTGCGGATTCGATGTTGCAGCAGATCCTGACCCGCGCGGATGAGTACCAGGTGGTTTGCACTCCGAACCTGAACGGCGATTACCTGTCGGACGCCTGCGCGGCGCAAATCGGCGGGCTGGGCGTGGCGCCCGGCGCCAATATCGGCGACGGTTACGGCGTGTTCGAAGCCACGCACGGCACAGCTCCGAAGTACGCCGACAAAGACATGATCAATCCCGGTGCGGTCATTCGCTCCGGCGCGCTGATGTTTGAATTCATGGGCTGGCCGGAAGTGGGTAAGCTGGTCGAGGACGCATTCGCCGCCACCATCGCGCAGCACCGCGTGACGTATGACCTGGAACGGCTGATGCAAATGGAAGGCATCGCTGGCGTCCAGGTCCTCGGCACCAGCGCCTTCGCCAGCGCCATCATCGAGAATATGAGGAAGGCCTAGGGGATCGGGCCATCGAGCCATTTGGCCATTGAGGCATTTATTGATCCGTTCTTGCAATGACCCGATGACCCGATGACCAAATGGCTCAATTCACATGGAGGCCATCATGCGCAAAAAGGTGACGGTCATTGGGGCGGGAAACGTGGGCGCGACGCTCGCGCACCGCATCGTGGACAAGCAACTGGCTGACGTGGTGCTGATCGACATCCTGGAAGGCATCCCGCAAGGCAAGGGATTGGACCTGCTCGAAGCGGGCCCGATTGAAGGTTACGACGTCAAGATCAAGGGGACGAACGATTACAAGGACACGGCCAATTCCGACATCGTGGTGATGACGGCAGGCTTCCCACGCAAGCCCGGCATGAGCCGGGACGATCTGCTCAAAGCGAACTTCGAGGTCGTGAAGAGCGCCGTCGAGCAGGCGGCCAAGTATTCGCCGGACTCAATCTTGATTGTCGTGACCAACCCGCTCGACGCCATGGTGCAGACGGCATACCGCGTGAGCGGCTTCCCGAAAAACCGCGTCATCGGCATGGCGGGCATACTCGATTCCGCTCGCTACCGGACGTTCCTCGCCGAGGCTCTGAGCGTTTCGGTGCAGGACGTGGCGGGCTTGGTGCTGGGCGGCCACGGTGACACCATGGTCCCCGTGCCCAGCTACACGACGGTGGCGGGAGTGCCGATTTCGCAGCTCCTGCCCAAAGACCAGCTCGACAAAATCATCGACCGCACGCGCAAGGGCGGCGGAGAGATCGTGGCTCTGCTCAAAACCGGCAGCGCTTACTATGCGCCCTCAACGGCAGTCGTGCAGATGATCGACGCGATCTTCTATGACCGGAAAAAGATCCTGCCCTGCGCGGCATACCTGGAGGGCGAGTACGGCATCAAGGGGCTCTTTGTAGGTGTACCCGTGAAGCTCGGGGCGCGGGGCATCGAAGAGATCATCCAAATCAAATTGACCGCCGAAGAGCAGGCCGCATTGGAGAAATCCGCTGCTGCGGTGAAGGAATTGGTGGAGATTATCGGGGTGTAGCGGCGGGGATTCAGGCCTGGGCGGGCATGAGCAGGCCCGAGCCGGGGCAAGCCCCGGCCCTACGGAAACGACTCAGGGGACGGCCAGCCGTCCCCCTACTTCCCTTCCACAATCTTCACAGCGTTCATGACTACCGGAGCCTTGGGGCGGTCGTTCGCGCCGCGCGGCGTGTTGACGATCTTGTCAACCACTTCGTGGCCCTTTACGACCTGGCCGAAGATGGTGTGGTGGTTGTCGAGCCAATCCGTGGGCGCGAGGGTGATGAAGAACTGAGAGCCGTTGGTGCCGGGGCCGGCGTTGGCCATGGCGAGGCGGCCGGGCCGGTCGAAGAAAAGGTCATCCACGAACTCGTCCTTAAACTTGTAGCCGGGACCGCCCGTACCGGAGCCGAGCGGGCAACCTCCCTGAATCATGAACTTCGGAATCACGCGGTGGAAAACCAGGCCGTCGTAAAAGGCGCGCTTGGTGCGCTCGCGGGTCTTGGGGTCCACAAATTCCTTGGTTCCGCTCGCGAGTCCCACGAAGTTCTCGACTGTCACCGGGGCCTTATCGGGGAAAAGCTCGCAGGTGATCTCACCGAGGGTAGTCTCAAATACCGCGTAGAGACCGGGTTTCAAATCGCTCATGGTTCCTCCTGTTCTGTTTAGTTCTTCACGATACGCGGCCCGCGCTATCAATAGGGCGGCAGTTGACGAGACCCCTCACCCCCGGCGCTCGGGGCCCCCTCCTCGCCAGCCTCGCCACCCTCTCCCCAAAGGAGAGGGCAGTTGATCGAGTGGAACGCCCGTGCTTGCGAGAGAGCGCGGCATTCCGGGAACGGAAGGGCGGGGTTCGAGCGTAGGGGCGCATGGCCATGCGCCCCTACAGAAAACCACCCGCCGTCCCACTACGGCAAGATGACTGCGGTTTTAATCGTATCCAGCTTCGGGAAATCCTTTTCGAGGTACGCCTTGCCTTCGTTCTGAATCCGTCCCTGGTTGGGGCCCTTGCCCTCGGGCGCGCCGTCGCCGTACCCGCTGTAGAGCTTGTTGACGATTTCCATGCCTTCGATCACTTTGCCGAAAGGCGCGAAACCCATGCTATTAAGGTTCGAGTTGTCGCCGTAATTGATGAAGACCTGCGTGGTGCGGGTGTTCGGCCCCCCGGTGGCGAAAGTGATCATGCCGCGCGTATTGCTTTGAGTGACGGGGTCATCCTTGATCGTGGCGCGTTCCCAAACGCGATTGACTTCCGGGCGGCCGCTGATGCCAAACTGCGCCATGAAACCGGAAATCACGCGGAAGAACGTCGCGGCATCGAAGAAATGATATTTCACAAGATTGTAGAAGCGGTCGGCGCCGAGAGGCGCCCAAGCGCGCGTGACCTCGACCACGAAATCGCCCTGGGTGGTGGTGAATTTCGCCTTGAAGACTGCGGGGGCCTGCTCCTGGAGCGACGCCGGGTTGAGCAGCGACCCGCCCTTGGCTGCGGCAGGGGTGGCCTTAGGCGCGGCAGGCCGCGGGGCCGTAGTCTGCTTGGTGGCCTGCCCCCAGAGTGTGACGTTGACAGCAAGCATCACCAGGACAACAGGAATGGCTTTTATCATGGAGTTCCTCACTTTTCAGCCCGGAGATTGCGCGCCACCTGATCGACCTGGCGCATGACGCGCAGAACATTGCCGCCCAGGATCTTCTCCAGGTCCTCCTCGCTGTAGCCGCGGCGCGCCAGCTCGCGCACCAAGTCGGGAATCTTCGAAACGTCTTCCATGCCGCGGGGGGTCGAATCGATGCCATCGAAGTCGGACCCCAGGCCGACGTGGTCGATGCCGGCGATCCTGACGGCGTGATCGATATGGTCGGCGATCACGGTGTAACTGGGGACAGGTAGATCCTTGATCAGGCGCTGCTGGAGTTTCACCTCTTCCAGGTAGGGCAAGCGCTTACCCTGCTGCGCATAATGCGCGCGGGCGGCGGCTATTTCCGTGTCCACCTGCTTTTCAATTTTCTTGTAGCCTTCTGCAAAGGCTGGGCTCAAGAAGCCGGAATAGAAATTGATGTCGATGACGCCGCCGTTCCGGGCGAGGGCGCGAAGCATATCGTCATTCATATCGCGCGGAACGGCACACAAAGCGCGGCAGGAAGAATGTGAGGCGATGACCGGCGCTCGGGTGGCGGCAAGAACATCGTAGAAGGTCTTATCGGAGACGTGCGAAATATCCACCATGATGCCGAGGCGGTTCAGGCGCTCGACGGCCTCACGGCCCAGGGGTGAGAGGCCGTTCCAACGGGGCTTGTCGCCGGAAGAATCAGCCAACTCATCGTTCTTGGTATGGGTCAGGGTCAGGTAGCGGACGCCCAGGCGCGCGAAAATATCCAGCGCGCGCAAATCGCCTTCAATTTCGTGGCCGCCTTCGACGCCCAGCAGGATGGCGATTTTGCCTTCCCGGTGCAGGCGCTCGATGTCGTCCGCCGTGGTGGCCAGAACCAGCGCATCCGAGTGCCGCGCGACCTGTTCGTAAGTCACGTCGATCAGGTCGAGCGCGCGATGGATCAGGTCCTGCTTGGGCCAGGCCACATCCACCCAGATGGAGAAGAATTCGGCACCTAGACGTCCGGCGCGCATTTTGGGGATGCTGATCATGAAGGTGCTGGCGGGATCAGCGAGGTCATAACCTTCGTCGAGCATCAACTGGGGCGTGTCCGCGTGCGTGTCAATGATGATGGCGCGTTCCAGCGCGCGTGCCGCAATTTGCTCCGGGCCGGTGGCCGGCCTGGCAGCAGTCGGGTGCAAACCCGCCAAGCAGCATAGAAGAAGCGCGGCGGTCCGGTAAATTTGAAGGTGAATCAGCCTCATAAGTCAGGAGCCAGCGATTATCAGGAGACGTGCGAGGTTTTGTCAAACGGATTCTGCGGCTGGGGCGGGTTGAGCAAGCCGCGGAAGGGTAGCGCGGACCTGTTCTGTAGGTCCGCGGGTGGCGCATACGTGCCGCTTTCTGGCATGTATGCGGTCACGGCGATCTCCAAGGGCCGCATACATTCCAAAATGCGGAACGTATGCGCCACCCGCGAATTCACCAGGCCCGCCACCGTTTTGTGAAGCAGCGTCTTCGTGCTATATCTATCGCGTTCGACAAAGCGACCCTCCGGCCGCATATCTCCCAAGGGAGGCTTGCGCCATGAGTGTTTCCTCCACCCCAGACCCCAACGGTTCTTCTTCCCTGCGTGTTTCTGGTCATACGAAATGCCCTGGGCTCTCCTGCCTTTTCGGGCGCCGGCCGCTCGCCGCGCTTGCCCTCACGGCCGCAGCGTTGGCCTTCCTAGCGCCCCACACTTACGTGGCGCAGGAGTCTTCCGCCAAGCTGGAGTTGAAGACCAGCGCGTTCCCGCCGGGGGCTAACATTCCCAAGCAGTTTACCTGCAGCGGCGCGGATGTCTCTCCGGCCCTCACCTGGAGCGATCCCCCGCCCCGTACGCGGAGCCTCGCGCTGATCATGGACGACCCCGACGCGCCAATCGGAACCTTCGTCCACTGGGTGGTGTACAACCTGCCGGCGTCCGCGCGGCAGCTTCCTGCGGGCGTGCCCGGCAACCACGAAATACCCGGCGGGGGGAAGCAAGGCGTGAACGACTTCCCGAAAACCGGCTACGGCGGACCTTGTCCTCCACCCGGCAAACCGCACCGGTACTTCTTCCGGCTCTATGCGCTGGATAACCAGTTGGACCTGAATGGCGCGGTGCACCGGAAAGACGTTGACCATGCCATGAAAGGCCACGTCCTGGCCCACGGGGAATTGATGGGAGTGTACCGGCGGTAAGCGGTCAGCGCGGGTGGCGCAGACATCGTGCCGAAGCTGTGAAGTAATCCATGAATGAGCAAAAGCATTTCACGCAAAGGCGCAAAGTCGTGGGTGGCGCATACGTGCCGGTTTCTGGCATGTATGCGGCCACAGCGATCTCCAAGGGGCGCATACATTCCAAAATGCGGAACGTATGCGCCACCCGCGTGAAGCCGCGCCGTACGGACGCAAGGCCCGCGCAGGATTCCGGTGTTCCGGGAATACGGGCCGTTCATTTTCGATCCAACCGCACGACCCAGATATCTCCGCCCGGCATCTGCTTCTTAAGCACCGTGCGGCCTTGGGATTCGCTCAGGGACACGGGCTGGACTTGGTTCACGCTGCGCGCCGCGCGCACTGCCCAGGGCATGGCGACGGAGATCGTGGCGTCGGCCACTTGAGTGGAGTGATTGAAAGCGAAGAGGAACTCGGTGTGGTCGCCCACCAAGCGGCGGACTTCCACCTGCGCGGTTCCCGAACCCGTCACGGTGACGTTTGGCGTCGAGCCCGCGGCGTGGGCAAAGGCCAGCAGCACTTGTTTCACCAAGTCGCTGGGCTGGCGTTCGTAGGCCATGGCCAGAAACGATCCCACCAGGATGGCTTTGCCTTTTCCATAGTGATTCTCGACGATGGCGGGTGCGCCATCGGCAAAGCGCGCCAGCACGCGCGAGCCGGGCAGAGGTTCAAGTTCCTCGGCGAAGGCTTCCGCCGTAAGGTGCGCCCCGGCCGTCCATCCGGGAAGCCCCGGATTCGGCTCCAAAATGATTTCCGGCTTCTCCGCCGGACGGATAACCTTCTCGCGCGCGCCGAACACCGTGGCGAGCCCCATGCCGGGGATCTCGTCGCTGGAGAACCCCCGTTCGTCGTTCCACGCGAGGCGCGCTTCCGCCACCACGGTGCCGCCATTCTGGATAAAGCGGGCTATGCCCTCAGCCACATTCTTCGAGAGCATCACGGGAAAGGGCAGAAACAGGATCTTGTACTGGCTGAGCTTATCGCGCACGACATCGCGCGGATGCACGAAGTCCACGGGAATCTGCTGTTCCGAGAAGGCGCGGTGCACGCCCATCAGGGAATCACGCGTGGCGTTACCGAGCTTGGAGAGCGAAGCCTGGGAGCCACCCACCATGTAGGACAGGCGGTTGAACAACACGGCAACCTGCGCCGGCGCGGGCTCACTGGCCAGCAGGTCGCCGCCGTTCTGCGCGATCTCGCGGGCGACCTGGCCGGCAGCGCACGAGCGCGGCGTGAGCGTGCCATCCAGGTTGATCAAGCCGTAGCCGTTCGACTCAAACCCGGAGCTCATGGGATACCAGGCGTAGATGGAGATTTCGCGCGCGCCGTGGGCAAGCACCTGCCAGAGCCACAATTCCTCATCGTGAGAATCCACGGGTGCGGCGATGCGCATGCCCGTCGCGCCCTGCCCGGCCTGGAGTTCACCAATCCAGAAGCCCTTGCCCGAGCTGTGCCCGGCGGAGCGCGTGAAGTCCAGACCCGCAGCCAGCATCTCGCGGGACCACGGCCGGACGGACTCCGAGTGCTTGGGGTAGAGCGAGGTGCCGAAGAAATCCGCGCTCTCAGACATCTTGAAATCGTCCGGCTCGCCATAGCCGTCCGTGGGAGACGTGAACAGCGCCGGAGCTGCGGCGTGACTGGTGATGGCGTGCGATGGGTCCGCGCTGCGGATGGCCTCCACCCGGGTTCTCAGATCGCCGGCCAACTTGTCGTCAATATACGCTCGCCAGTCGAGATAATCCGTATAGGAGAGTATCGTCGAAAAACGCGGGGGCGCGACCTCGTCCCAATTCGTGAAACCGCGATACCAGGCGGCGTTCAGCGCTTCCAGCGTGCCGTATTTCGTTTTGAGCCACTCGCGGAAGCGAGCTTGGCTGGAAGGGCAAAAGCAGAACTCGGGATTCGCGAGATAGGCGAAATCCGCCCAGTTGATGACGTGCGGCTCACTCCACACGTCCCAGCCGTAGAGCGCCGGGAACTGGTTGGCCTCACGCGACAGGGCTTCGAGGTATTTGACAACCTCCGCGCGCACGCCCGTGTGGTCAATGCAGAACCCCGGCGCGGCCTGCGAGGTGATGACGGCGCCGCTGCGGTCTTCATAACGGCCGTCGGGATATCTCTCACCCACCCAGTCGGGAGCGGAGTCAAGGTAGATCTGAACCACCACGCGCAGACCTCGCTCCTGCGCGAGGCGCAGCAGGAGGTCGAGGTTCCGGAAATCGAACTCGCCAGGCTTGGGTTCGTTGCTCGCCCAATCTACCCAGCACTTCACGGTGTTGAAACCTACGGACTTGATCTGGTCCAGGTCCCTGCCCCAGCGCGCGGCGCTGGTCGAATCCAGGCGCTCGAGGATCGGCGCCCGCGCCTTCCCGCCGCCGTACCAGACAGCTACGGGATAGAAATCTGACACCTCGGAGCCAGCCAAAGGTGATTTGGCCGGGGCTGAGCCCGCCTCCTGTGCCAGGGCGATCCCGAACCACAGCACGGCACACAAACTTGCCTGCACGATGCTCCGGATTTTCATGGTGATCCACTCCTTGGCTCTATTGGTCGGAGAGACTATCGAACTGTCTTTGCCTCTCCTCCGCGGCGGCCTTTTGAATCTTGGCCATTTCCTCGGAACTCGCCCCCTCGACCGGCGGGACTTTGAAGTCCTCAGCGTTCAGTAGAAACTGCCAAAGCGGTATGCCGGAGGATCTTCCAATATGGTAACGCGCATTGGAGTATTCCAGGACCGGCCAGAGGTCGGTGGAGAGCCGCCGTTCCGGCGCGCGTGCCAGCAGATCGTTTACGCCCTCCGGCCGCAGGACCAGGTTGCCCAGCAGGCTCGCGGCGGAGGACAAGCCAATGCGCTCCAACACGGCAGTTACCTTGGGATTCAGGCCCAGCGCCCGGAGCCTGGCGATATCCAGCTCCAGCGGGGAACGCGACGCCACAATCATGCCGCTCCCCCCGCCCACGTAAAGCGCCACGTATGGGAAGACCTGCCGGACCGTGCGCAGGATGATGAGAGTTTCCGGAATCGAGAGGCTGAACAGAGGAACCCACTGTTGCAGCACGCCTTCACTCCCTATGCGCGCCGCGCAGATTTCGTAGAACTCGCGCGAGTAGAGGTCGCCCTCTCCAGCCGTCCACAGCCGGTTGACTTCCAGGGTCAGCAGACTCAGCTTTACCGGGTGCGTGAACAGGTAATGCCGGCCATCGTCCACGTGGACTGCGACGCGGGGATTCCTCAGGACGCCGAAATTCAACATGCCGAAATGCCGGTCGGCCGCTTCCACCACGCGCGCTGAGAAGTCCACGACGTCGATGCGCCGAAAGGGGTACTCACCCATGATTCCGGCAGACTCACCCGTTCCGATTCCCACCACCAGGGCCCGGTCAAAATCGCGGACATAGAGCAGCGGGATCAGGGAAATGCGCGCCTGGTCACGTTCCTCCAACGTCGTGCCGCCATTGAACAAACCGTTAACGAAGATGTTCCAGTTTTCGCCATTGTGGAGAACCGTCGTGACTCCCGCATTCAAATCTTCTTTCTGGTAAACCACGTCACCCGCATGGTCCAGGAAGTGCAGCGTCTTCACAAAATCCCAATGCGGAGCGACTTCGAGCCAGGCGACCCACGCCACGAGCGCCAGGGCCAGCGCCCAACGCCGGCGACCCGCGCGAAGCGGCCACAGCAGCGCGAGTCCAAGCAGGAAGAATCCCAAGCCCACCAGACGCCCGCTGCGCTCCACTCCCAGGCGAGGCAGCACCAGGAAAGTCGCCGCCAGAACCCCCGCCAGGCAGCCGATCGTGTTGACGGCGTAGACGAGAGCCACCGACCTGGATTCGCTCCCCTCCTCCGAAAGGTACCACCGCAGCACCAGCGGAAAAACCGTGCCCATCAGGACGGCGGGCGCCACCATAAAGAGCGCGGAAACGGAAAAATCTCTCCCGTGCAGTACCCAGAACGCCGAACCCTCCGGGTCTATATGCTGGCGGTAAAGAACGGCGGCGATCAACCCCGCGATCACGCCCACGTAGTACAGCGACGCCTTGATCCGAGAATCGATCGCGAAGAGCACCGCCCAAAGCAGGACGGCCGCCCCGGCCACACACTCGACCGAATGCGCCTCGGCCAGGATGCGCGACCAGCCCCAAAAAGGAATGAGAGTCATCACCAGGATGCCCGTTCCCAGGCAGCAAGCGGGAAGCAGTTCCGTGGCTCTGCGGCGCGCCATCAGCCGGTTCACGATCCGGGCTCCCGCGCCCAATCCCGCAATGACCGCGAACAACGTGACCGCAAAACCGTATACGGTGCTGTCCAGGAAGCGGCCCACCATGCTCGTCCAGACCATTTCCAGGAAGAGCACGAGGAACCCTCCCAGAAAAGCCACCGCCAAGATCGCCGCGTAAGGCCGGGGCGAGGAGGACGCTACCGCCGCCCGCTCGGGGGCGGGGTGGGCGGCTGCAGTCCGGCGCCACTGGAGCAGGAAGGCGCAGGCAGCCAACAGTGAATTGATGCCGGCCACCAGAATGAGCGTGTTCCCCAGTCCCCAGAAACGAATCAGCAGGAAATCGCTGAGCAGCGTTCCCAAAGCCGCTCCCGCCAGGTTTGCATAATAGAGTTTCTCCGCCACATCGGAGCTGTCAGCATGAGCTTCGGAGGCCGCGCGCGTCACCACGGGATAGGTTCCGCCCATCATCAGCGTGGGCAGCAGCAGGACGGTGACGGAGGCTGTGAAATGAACGACGAGGGCAAGAGGGGAGTCCGGGCCGACCAGAGACGTGAGCCCGAGATAGACAGGCTTTAGCCGGTCCATGATCCAGGGCAAGCCTGCGGAATACAGTCCGACGAGCAGTTCCATGCCGCCGTATATGACCAACAGGCGCGACGAACGGACCAGCCATTTACCTGCCAGAAAGCTCCCCACGGCGAGTCCCAGCATGTAAGCGCAGAGCACCGCCGCTACGGAATAAGCGGTATTTCCCACCCAGTAGCGGAGCAGCTTCACATAGACGACTTCCAGCAGCAGCGCGGAGAATCCTGAGACGAAGAGAAAGATCTGCACTTGCACGGTTAGGGGAGTGGCGGGAAGAGAGCGGTTCTGGGGCACGGCAATCTCCGTAGGAGGGGTATCGGTTGCGCGCAAAGCCCTGTTTTATACGTCACTGCGCGGGTTAGCGAAAGTGGAATCTTCGGATTGGGCCTCTCGACATGCAATCCCCGCTCGACGGGACGGGCAGAAGCCAGGAATCCCCGACGTCTGCGCCACGCAACACAATCCGGTTTCCTGACTCTGGCGGGAAGCCTTATAATGGCACGCAGGTTCCGGCCTATGGCTGCTTCCGAGACCGATTTGCGCGCCGCCTACGCGGAGTGTCGCCGGCTGGCGCGACGTCATTCCGAGAATTTTCCCACCGCCTCGTATCTTGTCCCCCGCGATAAACGCGACGCGCTGGCGGCAATTTACGCCTTCGCGCGTTACGCGGACGACGTCGCGGACGAGCCGGGCGTGGAAGGGCGTTTGGAAAAGCTCACCGCCTGGGGCGACAGGCTGGCGGACTGCTATGCGGGAAAAGTTGACCATCCGGTTTTTGTGGCGCTGCGCGACAGCGTGGAGCACTTCGGGCTATCTCGCTGCAACTTTGAGAATCTGTTGCGCGCTTTTGAGTCCGATGTCCGCGTGAGCCGCCATGCTAACTTCTCCTCCTTGCTGGCTTATTGCACTTGTTCCGCAAATCCCGTGGGCCGGCTCGTCCTGGAGCTTTTCGGCCATCGCGACCCGCGCCTTTTCGAGCTTTCCGACAGCATCTGCACGGCCCTGCAACTCACCAATTTCTGGCAAGACGCGGCCGTGGACTTGGCGCGCGACCGCGTGTATCTTCCCCAGGAAGATATGGCGCGATTCCACTACACGCTCGACGACCTGCGCGCCCAGCGGGCTGACGCGCGCTGGCAGGAGTTGCTGGCTTGCGAAATCGCGCGCACGCGCGAGCTTTTTGAGCGCGGAAGAGCCCTGCCGGAAGAGGTGCGGCCCGATCTGCGCGTGCAACTGCGCCTGACTTGGCTGGGCGGGATGGCCATTCTCGCCGGGATTGAAGCTGTTTCCTACGACGTTTTCCGCCGGCGGCCGTCGCTCGGCAAGTGGGATTTCCTGCGCCTCTATCTGCGCGCCCGGCGCGCCCCGCTCCGCGTGAGAGTCGCACCCGCTCCAGTGGTTACCAGCTCATCATGAATGTGCCCTCGCGACAGTCTCACTTTACCAACGCGCGCGCCACCAATTTCTACTACGCCTTTGTTTTCCTCCCTCCCGAGAAGCGTCGCGCCATCGAAGCGGTTTATGCCTTCGCGCGGCGCGGTGACGACCTCGCCGACAGCGGCCTCAGCGCCGCAGATGCCGCCGCGGGCCTGGCGCGCTATCGCCAGTCGCTCGCGGCGTGTTATGCGGGAGACCTGAGCCGCCTGGAGACGCCGGAACTGCGCGCCCTGGCGGAAAGTATCCAGCGCTTCCACATTCCCCGGCAGCCGTTCGAGGACCTGATCCTGGGCCTCGAAATGGACTTGACCCGAACGCGCTACAACACCTTCGCAGAGCTGTCTCTGTACTGCTACCGCGTGGCCTCCACCATCGGCCTGATTTCCATCGAGATCTTCGGCTATCGCAATCCGCGCGCGCGGGATTACGCCGTGCACCTGGGCACGGCGCTCCAGCTCGTCAACATCCTGCGCGACATCCAGTGTGATGCCGAGCGCGGGCGCATCTACATCCCCCAGGAAGACTTGGACCGCTTCGGCCTCCATCCCGGCGAGTTGCTCGCCGGCGCTTACCATGATCCCTTCATCGAGCTGATGCAATTTGAAGCCGACCGCGCGCAGCATTATTTCGACCTGGCGCGCCAAATGCTTCCTCGGGAAGACCGCCGCTCCCTGGTGGCAGCGGAAATCATGGCGGCGATTTACTGGCGTATCCTCAAACGCATCCAAAAGCGCTGCTACAACGTGTTCGGTGAGCGCGTGCGGATTTCGCGCCCGCTCAAGCTGTGGACCGCACTCGCGGTTTATCTGGGAGCGGAATGGCACAAATAGTTGTCAGTCATCAGTTATCAGTGTTCAGTCCACACGTCCGGGACGAAGCAACGGGAAAGCAGGATCGCCGCGGCTCTGTAAACTGACAACTGACGACTGATGACTGAGAACTGATAACCAGCATGCCCGACGACGTCCTCATCATCGGTGGCGGTTTTGCCGGCCTGGCGGCGGGTGTGGCGCTGGCCGAGGCCGGCAAAAAGGTGCGCCTGCTCGAACAGAAGCCGCATCTGGGCGGGCGCGCGCGTTCGTTTCGCGATCCCACCACCGGCTCCCTAGTGGACAATGGGCAGCACATCCTCATGGGGTGTTACCACTCGACGATTCGCTTTCTTCAGACCATCGGGACTCTCGAGCGGGTACATTTTCAGCCCCGGCTCGCGCTGCCTTTCCTCGACCGCGGCGGGCGGCTGACGCGCCTCGAGTGCCCAAACTGGCCTTCGCCGTGGAATTTGCTGATGGGCGTCCTGTGTTCAAAAAGTTTTTCCGGGAAGGAAAAACTGGAAATCCTCCACCTGGGATGGGCGCTGCGCTCTCCCGCAACGGACCGCGATCATCCGGCGGGCGAGACCGTTGCCGCGTGGCTCTCCCGGCTGGGGCAATCCGAGAGCCTGCAGCGCAATTTCTGGGACTTGCTCTGCATTGCGGCCATGAACGAAGACCCACGCCTCGCCGGCGCGCGGCTTTTCGAACGCGTCCTGCGGCTGGCGCTGTTCAGCTCACCCGCGGACTCGCGCTTGGGCATTGTGCGCGGGGGGTTGAGCGAGTGCTATACCGCGGCCGCCACCGCTTATATCGAAGCGCGCGGGGGCCGTGTGGAAACGGCCTGCGGCGTGAGGCAGTTGCTGATCGCGGACGGATTTTTCCGGGGCGTCGAACTCAGCCAGGGGGGAAAACTCGAGACCGGCCCCGTCATCTCGGCAGTGCCCTGGCAGCAGCTTGCCGGCCTGCTGCCGGGCGACCTCCTGCGCACCGAACCATTTTTTTCGGCCGCGCTGGCGCTGCGCCCGGCGCCCATTATCTCCATCAATTTGTGGTTCGACGCGCCCCTGACCGAGATCGAATTCGCGGGCCTGCGCGGCACCACGATCCAGTGGCTCTTCAACAAGAGCCGGATTCTCGGGAGCAGCGACCACTGCGTCTCGCTCGTCCTGAGCGGCGCGCATCAGCAGGTGGGCCGGCCGAAGCAAGAGCTCTTGGCCCTCGCTCTGGAGGAGCTGGGGGAGTTGCTGCCGGACGTCCGCAAGGCGAAGCTGCTTCATTCTTTGGTCATCAAGGAACGCTTTGCGACGTTCTCACCAAGTCCGGAAGCTGACCTGCTGCGGCCACCCGCCCGCACTCCCGTGCGCGGTCTTTTTCTGGCAGGCGACTGGACGGACACGGGGTTGCCCGCCACCATTGAAGGCGCGGTGCAAAGCGGCTACACTGCGGCTCGGGAAGTTCTGCAAGCAGGGGCGCATATGGGGACAGGATAGGCAAGGCGCCCCGGCCTAGGCCACCCCAAGGGGTGGCCGTACACACACGGAGACGTTCACCCAGGAGGCTGGTTCAAATGCGGTCGAAACTCCGAACGGGGATTATATTCTGGGGTCTCGTGACGTTGGCGGCTTGGCTGATCGTGATGGCAAGGCCCCCGCGAACCGCCGGCGCGGGGTCGGGCCAGGCCGCGGAGCCTGGGCAAAAGGGGCACGACGCCTCGCCAGCACTCCTGCGCGGCGCCTACCGTTTTGAGCGCGGCGGGTGGGTTTACGTCCACCTGGAAGGCTCGCCCCGCGAGATCGGCTATCAACACGGGCATCTGCTGGCCGCCGAGGTTTTCGATGCCTTTCAATCCGTCAAGTTGCGCGAAACGCATGAAACGCACCGCGCTTGGGAATTCTTCCGCCAGGCGGCGCGCGAAATGCTCTGGCCCCGGATCGATCGCGAATACCAGGAAGAATTGCTGGGAATTACGGAAGGGCTGAAGGCCCAAGGCGTGGCCATGGACCTGGACGACGTCGTGGCCTTGAACGCTTTCGAAGAACTGCCCGACTATTATGTTCCCTGGTACGACGCGAATCATAAAGTTACCGGCGCGCCGCACCTGGTGAGTCCGGGAAATTGCAGCGCCCTGGTGGCCACGGGCAGCACCACGCGAGACCACCACATCGTCATGGCCCACAACAATTGGACCGCTTACCTGGATGGCGAGCGCTGGCGGGTGATCTTCGACATCGTGCCCCGCGAGGGCCACCGCATCCTGATGGACGGCTTTCCCGGCGTCATCACCAGCGACGACGATTTCGGCGTTAACTCCGGCGGCATCCTGGTGACGGAAACCACCATCACGCAATTTGCCGGGTGGAACCCGCACGGCAAGCCGGAATTTATGCGCTCCCGGAAAGCCCTGCAGTACGCAAGTTCTATCGACGACTACGTGCGCATCATGCTCGACGGCAACAATGGCGGATACGCCAACGACTGGCTGCTGGGCGATAACAAGACCGGCGAAATCGCGCAATTCGAGCTGGGCCTGAAGGCACATCGCGTGTGGCGAACCAAGGACGGAGCTTTCGTGGGGGCTAACTTCCCGCGCGACCCGGAAGTGATCTCGAAGGACACCAACTTCGACCCTCGCAATCCCGCCACTTCTCCCAATGCGCGGCGGACCCGCTGGGAAGAACTGATCCAGGAAAACCGCGGAAAGATCGACGTGGCGCTGGCCGAGAAGTTCATGGCTGACCACTACGACGCTTATGAGAAGAAGGAGCAGGCGAACGAGCGCACCCTGTGCGGGCACGTGGACGCCTCAGCGCGTGGCGTGGAGGTTTGGGAGCAGCCGGCCTACTACCCCAGCGGGGCCGTGCAGGGCAAGGCCATCGACAGCAGTCTGGCCAAAGCCATGAGCTTCTACGCCCACCTCGGCCATCCCTGCGGGCAGGGTTTTCTGGTGGAACCCTTCCTCAAAGCGCATCCCGAATTCGACTGGCAAGCGCCCCTGCTGCGGGACATGAAAGCCGGCCCGTGGACGCTGTTCAAAGCCGGCGATCGCGCGAGATAGCTGAAAAGGTCGCCGCTACAGGTTCTTCAGCATTCGGTTAGGACTTTGTTCCGACGGCCACGCGCCGGTTCTCGTAGAGCGGGAATTTCTCGGTCAGTGATTCCACCTGGCTGCGCACGCGCTTCAGCGTGGATTCGTTTTCGAGGTCGCTCAGGACCTCCCCGATCCAGCGCGCGATCTGCCGCATCTCCGCTTCCTTCATCCCGCGCGTCGTGACGGCCGGGGTTCCCACTCGTATGCCGCTGGCCACGGCAGGTGGATTGACATCAAAGGGGATGGCATTTTTGTTTACGGTGATGCCGGCGCGCTCCAGCGTCTCCTGCGCCTGACGGCCGGTGACTTGCTTCGAGAAGACATCGACCAGCATCAGGTGCGTGTCGGTTCCGCCGGAAACGATGCGGAAGCCTTCCGCCGTGAGCGTCTCCGCCAGCGCTTGCGCGTTCGCCAGGATTTGCTTCTGGTACTCGCGGAACTCCGGCTGCAGCGCCTCCTGGAAACACACGGCCTTGGCGGCAATCACATGCATGAGGGGGCCGCCCTGGATGCCGGGGAACACAATCCGGTCGAGGTCTTTGGCATATTGCTCTTTGCAAAAGACGGCGCCACCGCGCGGGCCGCGCAGGGTTTTGTGCGTGGTCGTGGTGACGAAGTCGGCGTGCGGAAAAGGGCTGGGGTGCAGGCCAGCGGACACCAAGCCGGCAATGTGCGCCATGTCCACCATCAGCAGCGCGCCGCAGTCGCGGGCGATGGCGGCAAAGCGCTCGAAATCCAGAATGCGCGGGTAAGCGCTCGCCCCCGCCAGGATGAGCTTCGGCCGGTGCTCCCTCGCCAGGCGCTCGACCTCGTCGTAGTCGATCCTCTCCGTGTCCTGGCGCACGCCGTAGGAAACGATCTTGTACATCTTGCCGGAAAAGTTGAGCGGATGGCCGTGCGTCAGGTGGCCGCCATGCGCCAGACTCATGCCCAGCACGGTGTCGCCCGGCTTCAGTACGGTCATGTAGATGGCCTGGTTCGCCTGGCTGCCGGAGTGGGCCTGTACGTTGGCGTGTTCCGCGCCGAAGAGCTTGCGGGCGCGTTCGATGGCGAGCGACTCCGCTACGTCCACAAACTCGCATCCGCCATAATAGCGCTTGCCGGGCAGGCCCTCGGCATATTTATTGGTCAGCGCTGACCCCAGGGCCTCGAGGACCGCCTCGCTGACGAAATTCTCGGAAGCAATCAGTTCCAGCGTACGCGCCTGCCGGTCCGTCTCCTGTGCAATGGCGCGCGCGATTTCCGGGTCCACCTCGTACAGGGGGCGCAGGTGAGAGCGTGCAGCAGCATTCATGGATTCTTCTCCGGGTGCGAGGGTTCGCCGATGGCGTCGATCTTGTTGATCCGCGCTGCATGCCGCCCCCCCTCGAAAGGGGTGGCCAGCCAGGTGTCCACGACCTTTTCCATGGTGGCTTCGTCCAGAAGCCGGCTGCCCAGGGTGAGAACGTTGCTGTTGTTGTGGGCGCGGGCGAAATGAGCGGAAATGGTGTCGTTGCAGGGAAGGGCGCGGATTCCGGGGACCCGGTTCGCCGCCAGCATCATTCCCAGTCCGGTGCCACAAACCAGAATGCCGCAACCCGCTTGGCCTTGCGCAACCTGCCGGGCGACTTTCTCGGCGTAGTCGGGATAATCCACCGAATCCGGGGAATTCGTCCCCAGGTCCCGGACGGCGATGCCCTTGCGCCGGAGATACTCGCGGACCTTCTCTTTTAGGGGAAAACCCGCGTGGTCCGACGCCAAAGCAATCTGAATTCTCTCCGGCACGAGCGTACTCCGTTTGCAATCGTTGAAGTGAGCGTTGAACCGCGCCCACTGCCATTCTAGCGGAGGAGGGTGAGCGACGCAATCATCTCCCTGACCCGGAACTGCGGACGCGGGCTCCGGGCTGGGCGCCGCGCCGCGGCAAGAAAAAAGGCCTGCGCTGAACTTGCACAGCGCAGGCCCGAAGGCTTTCCGGGTAACCCGTCAGGACCTTTCGACCCGCAGGTTATCCACCACTGAGAAGGAGAGTCCCGCACCACGGGCGGCCATCGCGGCCTTGGTCCGATCCATCGTTCTGGCCACCACACCTTCCAGGGTTACGTTCCCGTTCTTCACAATGATGTGAATCGGGGGCAACGGCTGGTCGGCATAGTGCAGGAAGAACGGATCACCGTAAATGGCCCGCGCCACGGCCAGCCGCAGGCGGTCATCGAAATTGGAGGTGGGTAGAACCTCCAGGTTGTTGACCAGTGTGGCCACGCCCTTCACGCGAGTCAGCATGCTCCCCATGTCCGCCTTCTTGAAGGGCTGGGTGACCTGTCCGCTGACGATCAGCTTGTCGCCTTGGGCTTCGAGGTTCACATTATCGAAAATCCCGTAGGCGTAATAGGTCACGATCTGGTGACGCGCCTTTTCCAGCATCTGCTGGACGGTGACATCATCCGCGCGCACCTGAACGTTGTCTACGACGCGGGTTACGCCCGGGGCCTTGCGCGCGGCCTTCTCGGCGTCGAGTTTGCTTCCCAGGTTGTCCACGGTTCCCGTCAGGGTCGCTACGCCGTTTGCATACGCCACCTGAACGTCGCCGTGCTTGTAAACCTGCGCGTGGTAAAGGCGGGATTGAATGCCCGCCGTGGTCTGGGCATCGGGGATAGGCTCTCCTGCCCAGCCGATTCCCGCCGCCAGAATCAGGAACAGAGGTAGAAACTGAAGTTTGTTACGCATGGTCATCCTCCTGCTTGATTTGCCCTGAGTGTTAAGCACGATTTTGGCCTGCCGATTGTGGCCCAGTAGCATCATCGTCTCACCAGTTCGCTTTCGG
Source organism: uncultured Acidobacteriota bacterium (assembly GCA_963722555.1). Classification (GTDB taxonomy): domain Bacteria; phylum Acidobacteriota; class Terriglobia; order UBA7540; family UBA7540; genus Bog-366. The sequence continues at coordinate 799,520 of CAVRNQ010000006.1, read as the reverse complement.
CCAAACTTCCGAATTCATTTCACGTTCGCATATACGAAAGATGCCGCTACCTGGTTACACAGAAATCATGCCTTGTATGTCAATCATATGCATGGACGGCCATATTGCCATGTTGCGAACCAATGGCACACACTTGAAACGTAACTTTCACGACTACTGCCCTTTTAGCCCTATTTGTTTGGATGCAGATCCACCGCTAAAAGGAAGCTTGGCCGAGCGCACCGGGGTATGTAGTTCTGGCTTGCCTTACCCCCGAGGGTGGCCATTCAGGCGTTCGCTCACGGCAGGCTGTAAAATCCTTCCAGCCTTTGGCGGCAGGTTGGCGCATCTTCTTCCTACGGGTAGTCGCTACGTCGCGCATTCCTTGACAATCTGCGGTCGCATCTTCAACAATGGCGGATTCTAACTCAGAGCTGTCAGCTATCAGCATTCAGCCATCAGCCCAAGGATGAACCGGCGAATTGGTGGTTGGAAGGTTGGGGCTGAGGCTAGAAAAAGGTACCTCATGCGTTGGAGTCAAGCATTCATCCCCACGTTGCGGGAAGACCCCGCCGAAGCTGAAGTTCCCAGCCACCGCCTCTTGCTGAGGGCGGGCTACATTCGCCAGGTCGCGGCGGGCGTCTATGCCCACCTGTTCCTGGCGCAGCGCTCGCTGCTGAAAATCATGCAGATCATCCGGGAAGAGATGAACGCCATCGGGGCGCAGGAATTCTACCTGCCCGCACTGAACCCGGCGGAGCTCTGGAAAGAGTCGGGGCGCTACGATGCCTACGGTCCGACGATCTTCAAGTTCAAAGACCGCAACGGCCATGAAATGGTCCTGGGCGTGACCCACGAAGAGGAAATGACCAACCTGGCGCGGGGAGAGCTTCGCTCCTACAAGCAGCTTCCCCAGATCTGGTACCAGATCCAGGAAAAATTCCGGGACGAGCCTCGACCCAAGTCAGGCCTGCTGCGCCTGCGGCAATTCTGGATGAAGGATGCGTACTCCTTCGACCTCGACGAGGCGGGGTTGGACGTGAGCTATCGCAAGCATTATGAGGCGTACCGCCGCATCTTCGACCGCTGCGGCTTAAAGTACGTGATCGTCGAGGCATATTCCGGGACGATGGGCGGAACTCACTCGCACGAATTCACCGCCCCCACGGACGCCGGCGAAGATTCCATCGCGCTATGCGATTGCGGTTATGCCGCGAACCTGGAGATGGCGCAAGCGAAGGCGCCGGCGGTCGAAGACCCTCCCGGCGAGGCTGCTCCGGAACCCTTCCCCACCCCGGGCCTGAAGACCATTGACGACTTGGTGAAGTCAACCGGCCAGAGCGCCGACCGGATGATCAAGACCCTGGTTTTCATCAGCGAGAGCAAACCCCTGGTGATCCTGCTGCGCGGCGATCACACGCTGAGCGAGACCAAGCTGGCGGCAACCCTGGGTACTGATGTTTTCCGCCCCGCCACACCGGAGGAGGCTCTAACGTTGCACGGCGCGCACCTGGGCTCGCTCGGTCCGGTGGGCCTGAGGGGCGTGAGGATTCTCGCCGACCAGGCGCTGGAAGGACGCCGGAACATGATCACCGGCGCCAACCGCGACGATACGCACCTGCGCAACGTGAGTCCGGGCCGCGACTTCACCCCTGAGTACCGTGACTTGCGGGTGATTTCCGCCGGCGATCTCTGCTTGCGGTGCGGCCGTCCCCTGCGCACCAGTATTTCGGTTGAGTTGGGTCACATCTTCAAGCTGGGGCGGCGCTATTCCGAGATGATGCATGCGAGCGTCCTGGACGAAAACGGCCGGGAGGTCCCGCTGGTCATGGGATCGTACGGCATCGGCGTGGAACGCATCTTGAGCGCTGCGGTGGAACAGAACCACGACCGCGATGGCATGTTCCTGCCGCCTTCCATCGCCCCGTTTGACGTCATCCTGACGGCTGCCAACATGGATGACGCGCGGCTGCGCTCTCGCGCCGAGCAGCTCTACGAGGAGATGCGAGCGCACTCCCTCGACGTTCTGTTTGACGATCGCGCCGAAAGGCCGGGCGTCAAGTTTAAGGATGCAGATCTGATCGGCGTGCCTTACCGCGTGACGCTCGGCAAACGCAAGTTCGAGCAGGGGATGGGGGAAATCTTCCAGCGCTCGACAAAGCAAATTCAGGATGTTAAGCTGGAGGCGATTGTGTCCGCCTTGCTCGCCACGCGCCGGCGTTAGGAGGACTGAAAGGTGCCCTCTCCGGGGGAAACCATGCGACGAGTTGAGTCAGGCAGGGGAACTGCCAAAGCCATCTTTGCGATTGCCTTTCTTGCCGCGGTGATCTTCTGCTGTTTCAAGATCATTCCCGTCTATGTGAACAACTACCAACTCCAAGACTACCTCCAAAACCAAACTCCCTTTTGGCTGACCCAGCACGCCTCGGTTGACACGATTCGAGGCAACATCCTGGCGAAGGCCCAGGACTTGGATCTGCCGATGGTGGCGGAACAGGTCAAGGTGGACGCGACCTCGGCTCGCGTCACCGTCAACATCGATTATACCGTCCCCGTCGATCTGAAGGTTTACACGCTCCAACTGCACTTTACTGCCTCACAGACAAACCGGTCGATATAAAACGTGCCTGTCCGTCCATCTTCGGCATTGCGAGGCTCTTCCGGCCCGGGAGCCCGTCTGCGGCGGGCCGGGGCGCGGAAATCACGAAGGTGGGAGTGGAAGAAGATTCTGCTGGGCGCCGGGTTGCTCGGGTTCGGGGTGGCGATTGGAATCTTCGTCTATTTCTATGTTCGTTTCTCGCGGGTCATTGACGCCCGGCTGAGCGGCGATATCTTCAACAATGCTTCCCTGGTGTTCGCCGCGCCCACACGGGTATCGGTCGGCGAGGGTGTGGCTCCGGAAGCGGTTGCCGCGCACCTGCGCAAGGCGCTTTACGCCGAATACGAGGGCGGCTCGCAGGTGGGGAGCTACCGGAGGGTGGGAAATTACCTGGAGATTCGGCCCGGGCCGGCGTCATTTTTCCAGGGTGAGGTCATCAAGGAGGGCCCGGCAGCGCTGGAGTTCGCCGACGGGCACATCGCCTCCATCACCCCACTTTCCGGCGGGGCTCCGCTCGAGAGCTACCAGCTTGAACCGGAAGTCATCACCACGCTGTTTGACAATTCCCGCTCCAAACGGCGGCTGGTGCGCTACCAGGACCTTCCCAAGCCGGTGATTGACGCCGTCCTGGCGGCGGAAGATCACCGCTTTTTCTCTCATCACGGAGTGAACTTTTACCGCATCCTCGCTTCCGCCGCGCACGACTTTTTCCGGAGCGAAGAAATCGTACAGGGCGGCAGTACCCTCACCATGCAATTGGCGCGGGGCATTTTCGGGCTTACCTCGCAGCGCCGGGTCGGCCGTAAAATAACGGAAACCTTTCTGGCCCTCCTGCTGGAGCAACGCCTGACCAAGGAACAGATTTTTGAACTGTACGCGAACCAGATCTACCTGGGCCAGCGCGGGAGTTTTTCCATTTACGGATTCGGCGAGGCGGCGGGAGCTTACTTCAACAAGGATGTCAGCAGCCTCAACGTCACGGAGGCCGCCTTGCTCGCCGGGGTGATTCGCGGGCCGAACATCTACTCGCCCTACAAATATCCCGCGCGGGCCCTGGAGCGCCGCAACTTTGTGCTCAGAAGCATGCTGGATCTGGGCATGCTCTCGCCCGCCGAAACGGAAAAAGCCTGCGGGGCTCCATTGGGCGTGGTGCTGCGCAATGTGGAGGGCATTGAGGCTCCTTACTTCGTCGACCTGGTGAAAGATCAGTTGCTTTCGCAATTCACCGAACACGACCTGCTTTCTCAAAGTTACCGGATTTACACCACGCTCGATCTGGAGGTGCAGCAGGCAGCCTCCGAGGGAATCCGCGCGGGCATCACGGAAGTGGATCTGCAGTTGAAAAAGTCCAGGCGGGCCAAGGATGCCCCGCCGCCGGATCCGCTGCAGCCGCAGTTGGCGCTGGTTGCGCTCGACCCGCATACCGGCTGGCTCAAGGCGCTGGTGGGGGGCCGCGATTATGGCCGCAGCCAGCTCAATCACGTGCTGGCAAAGCGCCAGCCGGGGTCATCCTTCAAACCCTTCGTTTATGCCGCCGCGCTCAGCTCCGGTGTGGATGGCTCCCAACCGCTCCTCACCCCGGCGACCGTGCTCGACGACGAGCCCACTACCTTCCAGTTTGCCGGCCAGGCTTATGAACCGGAGAACTACAAGCAGGAATACCATGGACAGGTGAGCCTGCGGGAAGCATTGATGTATTCGCTGAATGTGGCCACCGTGCACCTGGCGGAAATGGCCGGATACGACAAAGTGCGGAGTCTGGCAGTGGCCGCCGGGATCAACACCGACCTACTGGCGACGCCGGCCATTGCCCTGGGAGCGTACGTCGCAACGCCTTTGGAAATCGCCGGGGGCTACACGATCTTCTCGAATGGCGGGCGCTACGTGGAACCGAGGTTCATTCTGGCCGTCAACGATGCTTCCGGACGGACACTGTGGCGAAGCCCGGATGTCAGCCGCCAGGTGCTGGACCCGCGCGTGGCGTATCTGATGGTCAACCTGCTGGAGAGCGTGGTGAACAACGGCACGGGGGCAGGGGTTCGGAGCCGTGGCTTTACGCTCCCGGCTGCCGGGAAAACGGGAACTTCGCATGACGGTTGGTTTGCCGGGTTCAGTTCGAACCTGCTGGCGGTCGTCTGGGTGGGGTATGACGATGATCGCGAACTGAAGCTCTCCGGATCGGCTTCTGCCCTGCCCATCTGGACTGAGTTTATGAAGTCGGCCGCCCAGGTCCCCGCGTATCGCGACGCGCAGCCGTTCGAAGCCCCGCCCGGCATCGTTACGGTTCCAGTCCAGATGGCCGCCAGCCTCCCGGGCGGCGGCGATTCCGTGCTGGTTCGGAACGAGTACTTTATTGAGGGGACCGAACCGCAAGAACAAATGCCCCGGCAAGGGAGCCGGGGGATTCTCAGCAGGCTGTTCCACTCGGGGAGTGGCACGACCCTGCCCGTCGCAGCATCCACCCCTCCTGTGGTGAACGACAGTTCCAGCGCGACTGCCCCGCACCCCAACGAAAAGAAAGGCGGGGTGTTGAAGAAATTTCTGTCGATTTTCAAGGGCGAGAAATCCAAGCCGGCTACCCCTGCGGAGGCTCAGAAGAAACCGCAGCCGGAGGGGTGAAGGTTAAAGCTCCTGACTTCTGGATCCGCCAGGACCCTCTCGCATAAATGAGGCCGACCGATGAAACCCACAATGCTGACCGCGGTTTTGTTCGCATTTATTATGACGTTCGTTTCCACACCTTTTCTGGGGGGGGCACAGGCACCTGCCACGAGCCTCGGGCAGGAAGATTCCACGCCCGCGGCGGCCCCGCCCCAAACCCAAGCCGCATCTTCCAAAGTCCTCAGCCTGGAAGATCGGGCTGACATCTTCATGGCCAGGAAGGACTACGGCGGGGCGACGGACTACTACTACCGGGCCTTAAAGAAGTCGAATTTCAAGACCCCTGCGCTGTGGAATAAACTGGGGATTGCCTACCAGCAACAGACGAAATACCACAACGCCCGCAAAGCGTACAGCAGCGCGACTCACTTGAATAAAGATTTCGCCGAGGCTTGGAACAACATCGGCACGATATACTTCATGGAGAACAAGTTTGGAAAGTCGTTGAAGTACTACCAACGGGCCATCGAGTTGAGAGGTAGCGACGCAGCTTTCCATCTGAACCTGGGCACGTCGTACTACCACCTCAAGAGGTATGACGACGCGGTGGCGGAATACCGCACTGCCCTCGGCCTTGACCCCAACGTCCTGTCTGAGCAGTCTATGCTCGGGGCGGTCGTCCGGGCCAGGGGAACCGATGTCCAGTTCTATTTCTACATGGCCAAGGCTTTCGCCTCGATCGGACGGGCGGAGGAGGCGGTTCGCTACCTCCGGCGCGCTTTTGAAGATGGTTTTACCGATCAGAAGCGGATTGACGAGGACCCGGACTTCAAGAAGATCAGCCAACACCCGGCGTATGTGGAACTCATGAAGAATCTTCCGGTGGCGATTAAGGATTGAGCGTTCGGGCCGAATCACTGCGCCAGGTACTGGTGTTATTTGCGAGACACGGGCGCTCCCAGGTGCAGTCATTCCCGCGAAGCTTGTCCCCGCGAAGGCGGGGAGCGGGAATCTACTCCGCAAGCCATGGGAAATGCGCCGACGACGGACTGGATTCCCGCTTTCGCGGGAATGACCAGTGTTTCGAAAGGAATCCCATTCCAAATGACCCCAGCACTACTGTGCCAGACCTGCTCCCGGGCAGTGTTATAATGACGGCGTCGGGTTGAGGTTTCATGCAAAGAGCGGCCGGATTCCTCCTGCTTCTGCTGTTTTGCCCCGGGTGGCTTCTGGGCTCGCCGGGGATACGAGCCATTTTGGTGTTCCCGTATGAAAACCAGAGTCCGCGCGCGGATTTGAACTGGATCTCGGAAAGTTTCGCGGAAGTCCTTTCCTCTCGCCTGGCGCAGCCTGAGAATTACGTGCTGGACCGGGACGAACGCAATGCCGCCTCGACGCAACTCGGCATGCCCATCGACACTCCGCTGACCCTGGCCAGTGAATTCAAGGTGGCGCAAACCCTCGGCGCGGATTGGGCCATTGTCGGCAATTTCAACGTCGCCGACAATCGCTTGACCGCCCGCGCGCAACTCCTGGACGTTCGCCTGCTAAAACTGTCGCAGCCCCTGGAAGCCTCGGGAAACCTTACAGACCTGCTGGATCTCCAGACGCGACTCGCGTGGCGGTTGCTGGCAACACACGATCACAGCTTCACGGTGAGCAACGAGGAAGATTTCCGACGGCGCTTTCATGATGTCCGCCTTGATGCTTTCGAAAATTACATACGCGGGTTGCTGGCGCCTGACGATCCCACCCGCTTGCATTTCTTCCTGGAGTCGCAGCGCCTGGATCCCGCCGACCATCGGGCCGCCTTCGCTCTAGGCCGGCTTTATTTTGAGCAGAAGGACTACGCCAACTCCGCCCAATGGTTGGGCAAGCTCGACGAACCCGATCCCGACTACAATGAAGCGTTGTTTCTGCGCGCCGTCGATGAGTTCTTCCAGGGCCACGAACAAACTGCGGAAAGGGAGTTCGAAGCGCTTTGGAAGGAGATCCCGCTCAACGAGGTCGCCAACAACCTGGGTGTCTTGGAAGCCCGCCGCGGCCGATATTCCGAGGCGCTGGCGAATTTCGGACGGGCGTGCCAAAACGATCCTTCGGACGCGGATTTCTGCTTCAACCGGGGCGTGGCCCTGTGGTACCAGAAACGTTTCGAGGAGGCGGCGGAAGCCCTCCAGGAAGCCATCCACGCGAATGACGACGATACCGAGGCACATACGCTGCGGGCCGTGGTTCTGGGGAAACTGGGAGACGACACGGAGGAGCAGCGCGAGGTGGAATGGTTGTCCGCCCACGAGGTCGAACCCGGGGCCGACCAGCCGGGAGACGTGCTCCCTCAGCCGCGGCTCAAGAAGAACTATAATGGCCGCGCCTTCCGGTTGCTGGCGCTGACGTTGCATAACGCGCTGGAAGAACGCCTGGCCAACGCTTCGCCCCAGGAGCACAGCACCGCGCACTTCGCGCTCGGGAAGAGGCTGCTTTCGGAAAAACGCTATGCGGAAGCCGAACGCGAGTTCAGGGAAGTTGTTTCCCTGACCCCCGCCGACCCCCAGGCGCACCTGCTTCTCGCCCAGGCGCTCGAGGCCGAGGGTAGACACCAGGAAGCCGGCGCGGAACTGGAGGCATCGCTCAAGCTGAAGAACAGCGTGGAGGCGCACCTCACGCTGGCGCACGTGTATCTTGCACTGAATCAGCCGGCACTGGCTCGACTCGAGGGCCAGGCCGCTCTCGATCTCGACCCCGGCAACCACGAAGCTCAGCAGTTGCTCGAGCAGAGCCATGCCGGAGCCGCGACTTCCAGGAAAACACCGTGAGCATCAAAATTCCGCGCCCTGCACTTCTGTTTACGGTTCTTCTCGCCGCCGGATTGCCCCTCGGCCCCCTCCGCGCTGCCCACCCGCGACCGCGGGTGGTGGTCATTCATCTCGATATGATGATTCACCAGGTGAGCGCACAATACGTCGTGCGGGGCATCCGTCAGGCCAATGAGGAGAACGCCGACGCGGTTTTGCTCGAATTGAATACGCCCGGCGGGTTGATGACTTCCATGCGCGAGATCATCCAGGCCATCTTTGACTCGCGCGTTCCGGTAATCACCTATGTCGCGCCCAGCGGCGGGAGCGCCGCCTCAGCAGGCTTCTTCATCTTGTTGTCCGGCGATCTGGCCGTGATGGCTCCGGGCACCAACACGGGAGCGGCCCACCCGGTGCTCCTGGGCGGAGCGGATATCGGCAAGACCATGGAAGAGAAGATTGAAAACGACGCCGCGGCTTACATCCGGTCCATTGCGCAGAAGCGCGGACGCAATGTGGCGCTGGCAGAAGAGGCCGTCCGCAAGAGTTCCTCCTTCACCGACAAGGAAGCTCTCGACGGCAAGTTGATTGACGCCGAGGCCAGCTCGCCGGCCGACATCTTTGCGAAATATGACGGGAAAGCGGTCCAGCGATTCAACGGCACAACCACCACGATGCGCTTGGCCGATGCCGATCTTGAGCCTTACACCATGCCGAGACTGGAGGCGTTTCTTGCCTGGGTGGCGGATCCCAACATCGCTTTCATCCTGGGCGCGATCGGGTTGCTGTGCCTGTACATTGAGTTTACCCATCCGGGCATGGTGGCGCCCGGCGTGGTGGGCGCGATCTCGCTCGTCCTGGCGCTTTATGCCTTCAACCTCCTGCCCATCAATTACGCCGGAGTTCTGCTCATCCTTACCGCGCTCGCGCTGTTCGCGCTTGAAGCCAAGCTGACTTCGCACGGCGTGCTGGCTGCCGGAGGCGTTGTAGCCATGGTGCTGGGGGCCTTGATTCTGGTCAAGTCGCCGTGGCCTGAGGCGCGTATACACCTTACCACGGCCCTGAGCGTGGCGCTGCCCTTAGGATTCATCACCATCATTCTGGTGCGTTTTGCCATTGTCGCCAAGCGGCGCAAAGCGGTTACAGGCGAGGCGGGAATGATCGGTTTGGTGGGCGTGGCGCATACCGACCTCAACCCGGCGGGGAAAGTACTGGTGCGCGGCGAACTTTGGGAGGCCCGCGCCAAAGAGAGAATTCCCAAAGGGGCGCGAGTTCGCGTGCGGGAGATTGAGGGCCTCACCTTGGTGGTTGAGTCGGCGCCGGAAACCCGGTAGACTTCCTAACCGTTTTGGATTAGGAGAAAGCGCAACGTTTGATGCTTTCGAGCAGTCTTCTGGAGTGATGCGTGTAAGGGGAGTACGACGGCCCGAGGGGCCGCGGAAGTTCACGAATTGATAAGTGGGTTGTCTGCGCCGCAGGCGCGCGGGGAGGAGTGCATTATGGGCTACATCGTCGTGGTGGTTATTATTTTCATGTGGGTTTCAGCGTGTTTGAACGTGATGAGGGAGTACGAGCGGGCGGTGATCTTCCGCCTGGGACGACTCCAGAAGCCGGACAAAGGGCCGGGGCTGATCTTCATCCTCTGGCCTATTGATAAGCTGGTGAGGGTTTCCCTCCGTGTTGTGGCTTGGGATATGCCCCCACAAGACATCATCACCCGGGATAACGTTTCACTGAAGGTCAACGCCGTTGTTTATTTCCGCGTGATCAGCGCGCAGCAGGCATTCGTGGAGCTTGAGAATTACCGTTACGCCGTCGAGCAGTTGGCGCAAACCACCTTGCGCTCGGTTTTGGGCGAAGTGGAGCTGGACGATCTACTCTCCCAGCGCGAGAAGCTTAACAGCCGGCTGCAATCCATCCTGGACGAGCACACCGAGCCGTGGGGCATCAAGGTGACAAAGGTGGAAGTGAGGCAGGTGGACTTGCCGCAGGAAATGCAGCGCGCCATCGCCGCGCAGGCCGAAGCCGAGCGCGAGCGCCGGGCGAAGATCATCCACGCCGACGCCGAATACCAGGCGTCCGCGAAACTCGCCGAAGCCGCCGCGGTCATCGCCAAGGAACCCGTCGCCATCACCCTGCGATATCTCCAGACGTTGGTGGAGATCGGGACCGAAAAGAACACCACGGTGGTCTTCCCGGTTCCGGTGGAGCTGCTGAGTGCCTTGATGGGCAAGGGACTCCTCCCGCCTGTGTTGGGTGGAGAGAAGAAGTAGCGGAATCGGGCCGGCGGTATCTTCAGCGGAACGCCGTGGGCGAGAGGGACTATGGTAGCAACAGGTGTGGGTGAACGCGAGGAGCGAGGGCTATCCGCACGGCACTTGATTCTCCTGTTTCTCGCGGGCGTAGCGGTGTGCGGAGTCTTTTTCTCACTGGGATTCCTGGTGGGGTTCAACGAGCGATTTTCCCAATCGACGCCGACCACGGAGCGCGTCACCGCGCCCGCGGTCGTCCCTCCCACGGTGAACCCGCCCGTGGAGACCGTGGCGGTTACTGCCAAGAAATCGGGGGTTGGGCACGCGCCGTCCACCCCCGGTCCGAACCCCGCTTTGGCCCCGCCGGGCGGTGGGGGAACTGGTCCGGCCGAGGCGCCGCCGAAGACCGCGGCCGCAACTTCTCCGGCTCCGTTACCCGCGGCGGGAACGATGAAGCCGTTAACAAACCAGCAGCCGGCGCCGGCTGCAACTCCCGGCGAAGTGGGAGAGGGCATCACGCTGCAGGTCGCTGCGTTGCGCTCCAACCGGGATGCCGAAGCGCTGGTCAATATCCTGAAGGAGCGCGGCTACCCGGTTTTTCTGGTAGCGCCGGAATACGCGCAGGCGGGCGATAACCTTTTCCGCGTGCAGGTGGGGCCCTTCAAGACTCGCGACGACGCGGAAAAGGTGCGCGCCAAGCTCTCGCAAGAAGGATTCAAGCCCTTCATCCGGCACTGAGGCGCGCCGAGTTGCCTGCGGAAAGACTCGTAGGCGCTGTCATTCTGAGCGAAGCGAAGAACCCCTGCATTTGTAGAATCAGGCGAATGCAGAGGTCCTTCGTCGCCTGCGGCTCCTCAGGATGACAGCTTTGGCGGTTTTTCCGCAGCCTACGAAGCCCCGCCCTTCCAATTCCGTGGTGAGAGATCCGGGCTAGCGAATTGCGCCAAACTTCCTCCCCGACATTCTTCCGTTGGCTCGACCGACCCTTCGTGCGCGAGGCTGCCTGTGCGCTGAGTGGACTCCTGCTGGTGGCGTGCTTCCCCAAAATTCAAATCCCCGGGCTGGTATGGGTCGCCTGCCTTCCCGGACTGGCGGCCTTGGCCACGGAAAGACGGCTGAAGCGTGCCTTTCTGCTGGGGTATTTGTGCGGCGCGATTTTTCTGGCAGGAAGCTGTTATTGGTTTATAGGCGTCATGGAAATCTATGGACGCCTAGCGCCAGTCCTGGCGTGGGGTGTTCTGGTTCTCTTCGTCATCATCATGTCGACCTTCTTTGGCGGGTTCGGTTTTCTCATGGGATGCGCAGCACGCCGTTCGGCAGGGTGGGCGCTGGCACTCAGCCCGTTTCTATGGGTGGCGATGGAGTTGGCACGAACCTACCTGATTACCGGCTTTCCATGGAATCTTCTCGGGTATGCGGTCGAGGCCACGGGTGTGAGACAGATCGCTTCGGTCACAGGTGTATATGGGCTCGCGTTCCTGGCTGCCGGGACCAGCGCGCTGCTGGCATGGGTTTTGCTTGTGCCGAGACGCGCCCGTGCCGCGGTAGCGCTGGCTGGCTGGCTCGCGCTCCTCGTGTTCGCCCAGTGGAGGATCGCGCCGCCACCTGAGTCAGCCGGTCGAGAGATGGCGTACCTCGTCCAGCCCAACGTGCCCCTGGACGACCCGGAGCTGGAAAGCTGGATTCCCTGGCGCGATCCTGCCCAACTTCAGCAACTTGTGAATCTAAGCCGCGCCGCCGCTCGCGACTTTTCGAAAACGTTGACAGGCCCGCACCCGACGGCTGAACCACCCCTCCTGATCTGGGCGGAGAATCCCGCGCCATTCTATTTCACCCGCGACCCCATTTTTCGCAATAGCGTGGAGAACCTGGCGCGGCAGGCGCACGCTTTCGTCATCGTGAACACGGTCATCCCTGTGGACACGTCGGGCAAGTTAGTCACCAACAGCGCCATCACCCTGGACCCGGAAGGCCGCGAAGTGTCGCGGTATGATAAAATTCATCTGGTGCCTTTCGGTGAGTATGTTCCAGCCTGGGCGTTACCCGGATTGGTGAACAAGATCACGTCGGAGGTGGGGGACTTCGTTCCGGGCACCAGTTACCCGGTTGCCAAGGCGCCGGCCGGGGGCATTGGCGTTTTCATCTGCTACGAGGCCATCATCCCTCAACTGGCCAGGCAGCTCGTGGCGGCTGGGGCGGGCGTGCTGGTGAATATTTCCAACGACGGGTGGTACGGCGATTCCGCAGCCGCCTACCAGCACCTGGAAATGGCCAGGCTACGCGCCATTGAGAACCACCGGTACTTGCTGCGCGCCACCAACGACGGCGTGACCACGGTCATTGACCCTTACGGCCGGGTGCGGGAGGAACTCCCACGCCATCGGCAAATGGTTCTGCCTGCGCACTTCAGCTTCGAGACGCAGCGGACTTTCTATGCAGCCCACGGGGATGTTTTTGCGTGGCTTTGCGTGGCGAGCGCGGCGCTGATGCTGGCAGGCATATCCCTCAAGCATCACGAGCCACCCAGCCTGGGCAACGGACCCCTGGCCACTGACGGTGGCCAACAGCCCTCAAGGAGTAAACGTGATTGAAGAACTGCAACGCGAGTTTGACGAATTGAAGAAGCAATGCGCGGATATCCGGGGTTTTCTTTGACGCTCCCCAACGCGGCAAGGAAATGGAGGCACTCGAGAAACAAATCGCCGAACCCCACTTCTGGCAGGACCAGGAAGCTTCCCAGAAGATTTTGACGGCGCGCAAGCGTCTCGCGGAAGTTCTCGAAACCGATGAGAAACTAGCCCGCCGGTTGGCGGACGTGGAGGCGTATTTCGAGTTGGCGCGCGAAGGCGAGAACATCACGGCTGAGCTGCGCGGGGAATTGGACACGCTTCGCCAGGGCGTGGACCGCCTGGAAACGGAAACGCTGCTGGGTGGCGAGAACGATCACCTGAACGCGATTGTCACCATCCATCCCGGCGCGGGCGGCACGGAATCGCAGGACTGGGCCGACATGCTGCTGCGCATGTATCGGCGCTGGGCCGAGCAGCGCGGCTGCAAGTTCACTTTGAACGATTATCAGCCCGGGGAGGAAGCGGGGCTGAAGTCGGCGACGTTTACGGTGGCGGGAGATTACGCCTACGGGTTGATGCACGGCGAAAGTGGCGTGCATCGCCTGGTGCGGATTTCGCCCTTCGACGCGAACCAGCGGCGGCACACCTCCTTCGCATCGGTCTTCGTCAGCCCCGAAATCGACGACTCGATCCTGATCGAGATCAAGCCGGAAGAACTCCGAGTGGACACCTACCGCTCCGGCGGGAAGGGCGGCCAGCACGTGAACACCACGGATTCGGCCGTGCGCGTCACCCACCTTCCCACCGGCACCGTGGCGCAGTGCCAGAACGAGCGCTCGCAGCACCGCAATCGCGAAGTGGCCATGAAATTCCTGCGCTCACGCCTCTATGAACTGGAGTTGCGCAAGCGCCGCGAGGTGGCGGACAAGCTGGAAGCTTCCAAGGCGGACATCGACTTCGGCAGCCAGATTCGCTCCTATGTGCTGCACCCCTACCGGCTGGTGAAAGACCACCGGACGAAACTCGAAATCGGCGACGCGGACCGCGTGCTGGACGGCGACCTGGACCCGTTCATCAAATCATACCTGTTATCGCGACGGGAAGTGGCCAAGCCCGGGTAGAGGAGAAGGCCGTTCAGGCACCCGTGCCTTGGGTTGCGAGGTGTCGCGGGGAACGGGCGGTGTCAGGCGCCGGCGCACGCTGGGGGCGCCCGACGCTGCCGTTCAAGTGCGCGGTGCGCCCGTTCAGGGCGTATTTGCGACCGATTAACACCAACCCCGCCCCATGGGTTTGAAAGCGTTGACACTTCTCTTGGCCCTATGTTACGGTTGCTAGTTTGTGCCGCCCCTGACATTCTTCACTAACAAGAAGGAGGCTCTGCGTGATCGGGCCGAAACATCACTACCTATTTACCTCTGAATCCGTAACCGAAGGGCACCCCGACAAGATTTGCGATCAGATTTCGGACGCTGTCCTCGATGCAGTTCTCACGGAAGACCCGCGAGGTCGCGTGGCCTGCGAGGCCATGGTCAAGGACCAATCGGTGTATGTGGTGGGAGAAATCACAACCTCGGCCAAGCCGGATATTGAGAAGCTGGTGCGGGAAACCGTGAAGGGGATCGGCTACAACGATCCCGCCGGCGGCTTTACGCCAGAGCTCTGCCAGGTAACCGTCAACCTGAAGAGCCAGAGCCCCGACATCGACATGGGCGTGGGCGTCGGCGGGGCAGGCGATCAGGGACTCATGTTCGGCTACGCTTGCGATGAGACGCAAGAGCTGATGCCCTTCCCCATCATGGCTGCCCACAAGCTCTGCCTGCGCCTGGCGGAAGTGCGGCGCAAGGGGATCCTCGACTTTGTGCGGCCGGACGGCAAATCGCAAGTGACGGTGGAGTACGACGGCTCGAAACCGGCGCGCGTGGACGCTGTAGTGGTCTCCACGCAGCACAGCGCAGAGGTCAGCAATGAGACGCTGCGCGCGGGCGTGCTGGAGTGCGTGATCAAACCCGTGATTCCCGCCCACCTGCTCGACGCGAACACCAAGTACCACATCAATCCCACCGGACGATTTGTGATCGGCGGGCCGGTAGGCGACTCCGGGCTGACGGGCCGAAAGATCATTGTGGACACCTACGGAGGCAGCGCGCACCACGGCGGCGGATGCTTTTCCGGGAAAGACCCCACGAAGGTCGATCGCTCCGCCACTTACATGGCGCGCTACATCGCCAAGAACATTGTGGCAGCGGGGCTGGCGGACCGGGCGGAAGTGCAACTTGCCTACGCCATCGGCGTCGCGGAACCTGTTTCCGTGATGGTCGACACGTTCGGCACGGGGCGCCTGGACAACAGCCAGCTTGAGAGCCTGGTGCGCAAGCATTTCAAGCTGACGCCGCGGGGAATCATTGAGTCGCTCAACCTGCTCCGTCCCATTTACAAGAAGACTGCGGCCTATGGCCACTTCGGCCGTCCCGAGCCCGAATTCACCTGGGAAAGGACGGACCAGGCCGCCGCCCTGAGGAAGGAGGCTGGCCTCTAAATGCCTGCCACAAGAAAACTCTCTGGTGACGTGAAGGATCCTGGCCTTGCGGCCAAAGGCAAGACGCGAATTGAATGGGCCAACCAGTGGATGCCCGTCTTGCAGCTCATCCGCAAACGCTTTATCAAGGAGCGCCCCCTGGAGGGCATGCGGATTTCCGCGTGTCTGCATGTGACCACCGAAACGGCAAACCTGGCCATCACGCTCCGTGACGGCGGCGCCGACGTCGTGCTGTGCGCTTCCAATCCGCTGAGTACCCAGGACGACGTGGCCGCCTCGCTGGTGAAGGATTACAAGATTCCGACCTTCGCCATCAAAGGCGAGGACAAGGCAACCTATTATTCCCATATCGTTTCCGCACTCGACCACAAGCCCCACATCACCATGGACGACGGCGCGGACCTGGTCACGATGATCCTGACCAAGCGCCCGGAGCTGGTGCCGGGGATCGTGGGTGGGACGGAAGAAACCACGACCGGCGTGATCCGCCTGCGCAGCATGGCCAAAGAGGGTGTGCTGAAATATCCCATCATCGCCGTGAATGATGCGGACACGAAACACCTCTTCGACAACCGTTACGGCACGGGCCAATCCACCATTGATGGAATTCTGCGCGCCACCAACCTGCTTTTTGCCGGCCTCCACGTGGTGGTTTGCGGTTACGGATGGTGCGGGCGCGGCGTGGCGATGCGTGCTAAAGGCATGGGCTCCGACGTCATCATTACGGAGATCAACCCCACGCGCGCGCTGGAAGCAGCCATGGACGGCTTCCGCGTGATGCCGCTGGCGGAAGCCGCCAAAGTGGGCGATGTCTTCGTCACCGTGACAGGGAACAAGTCCGTCATCGCGGCCGAGCATTTCCGACTCATGAAAGATGGTGCGGTGGTGGCGAATTCCGGCCACTTCAACGTGGAGATCGATCTGCCGGCCCTGGATAAGTTGGCGCTCAACAAACGTCCGACGCGCGAATTTGTGGAAGAGTACACGTTGCGGGACGGGCGCAAGATTTATGTGCTGGGAGAAGGGCGCTTGATCAACCTGGCGGCGGCAGAAGGCCATCCCGCAGTCGTCATGGATATGAGCTTTGCTGACCAGGCGCTCTCGGTTGAACATCTGGTGAAGAACGCGAAGAAGCTCGAAGCCAAAGTCTATCCGGTTCCCGCGGCTATTGATCAAGGCGTAGCGCGGTTGAAGCTGCAATCGTTGGGCATCACGATTGATCGACTGACCCGCGAGCAGGAGGAGTACCTCTCCTCCTGGTCGGAGGGTACGTAGCCTTTTGGGTACGCATCACGTTGCGGTCGCGCCCGCGGCTTGCGGGCTGGCTCGCGCGGAAGCTGTAGTGCCAACCCGGGGACGCGCCGCGGGTGTTTTGCGTCTTCGAAATTCATAACCGACCATGCCATCTTCTCCACTCGTCGCTGGGGGGCTCCTGAAATGAAAGCGTTTGCGATTTGGGCGTTGGACACTGCGCTCAGGCGCGGAGCCACCTACGCCGAGGTGCGCGTGCTCGACATCCGCCAGCGCTATCTCTCCACCAAGAATGGCCAGTGCGCGCAGGTCAGGGAATCGCAGTCGCTGGGACTGGGTGTGCGCGTGATTGCCGGTGGCGCCTGGGGTTTTGCTGCCACCGATACGCTGACCCGCGCCAACGTCGATCGCACCGCGGCGCTGGCGGTGGAAATAGCCCGCGCCAGCGCCCTGGTTAAGAAGCAGGATATTCTGCTGGCTCCCGAAGAAAAGAGGGTGGACAACTGGGCGGCGCCCTGCCGCATCGATCCGTTCTCCATTCCCACCTCCACCTGCCTGGAATTGATGTTGAAAGTGGACGCGGAATTGCGCCGGGTGCCGGGTGTGACTCTGGCCGAGGCGGCCATGGATTTTCGCCGGATCGAGCAGTTTTTTGTTTCCAGCCTCGGCTCAGAAATCTACCAGTTGAAAACCCAGACGGGCGCCGGGTACGTCGCCACTTCTTTCGCGGGGAATGAGATCCAGCGCCGTTCCTACCCCAATTCATTCGGCGGGCAATATCAAACCAAAGGCTATGAGCTTGTGGGAGAACTCAACCTGGTGGAGAATGCACCCCGCATCGCCGAGGAAGCCGTGGCGCTCCATCAGTGCGCTCAATGCCCCGCCGGCGTGAAGGACATTATCCTGGACAGTTCACAACTGGGATTGCAGATTCATGAGTCCATCGGGCATCCTATTGAGCTGGACCGCGTGCTGGGCACGGAAGCGAATTTCGCCGGCATGAGTTTCCTGACCACTGACAAGCTGGGAAGGCTGAAATACGCTTCCGACATTGTCAATGTCGTCGCGGACGCCACCCCTGCGCACGGTCCGGGGCTCGGCACATTCGCTTACGATGACGAGGGTGTTCCGGCCCAGTGCACGCCTATCATCCAGGGTGGCCAGTTCGTGGGATATCTCACCTCGCGGGAAACGGCGCCCGCCATCGACCAGCAACGGTCGAGCGGAGCAATGCGCGCGGAAGGCTGGAACCGCATTCCCTTGATCCGCATGACGAACGTCAGTCTGCTTCCCGGAACCGGGAGCCCTGAAGACCTGATTGCCGATACCGACGACGGCATCTACATGGAGACGAACCGGAGTTGGTCAATCGACGATCGGCGCTATAACTTCCAGTTTGGGACCGAAATCGGCTGGGAGATTCGCGGCGGAAAGAAGACCCGGATGCTTAAGAATCCCAGCTATGGCGGCATCACGACGGATTTTTGGAATTCCTGCGACGCCATTTGCGGCCCGGAATACTGGACACTGTGGGGAACCCCCAATTGCGGCAAAGGGCAGCCGATGCAGACCATGGGCACAGGACATGGCGCCTCACCGGCGCGCTTCCGCGCAGTTCAGGTGGGGGTCGCGTACCCCGGCTAGAAGCAGAAGCCAGGAGCTAGAAGACAGAAGGGTTGCAATTGATTCTTTGATTTCTTCGGCGCTTTCAACACACTCGACAGGTTGAAGAGTTGAAGCGTCTTAGAGACCAAACAATTGGAGAGTCAACTTATGCAACGCACTCCTTTCTCCTGACTCCTGACTTCTAACTTCTGATTTTTTGAATGACCCCATGAATCTGACCCGACAACGAGCGGAAGAAACCTTCGACAAAGTGCTGAAGTACTCGACGGCCGATGAGACGGAAGCCACGATGTCATCCGCCACGTTCGCGCTTACGCGTTTCGCCAACAACACGATTCACCAGAATGTAGCGGAAGAGACCGCGTCGCTTTCCGTCCGTCTGGTGAGCGAGGGACGCATGGCGCGCGCCAGCACGAACAAGTTGGACGAAGCCTCGATCCGGCAGCTTTGCGAAAACGCCCTGCTTCTGGCCCGTTTGCAGCCTCCCGACGCGGAACTATTGCCGATGCCGGGTCCACAGACCTATCGCGCCGTGGCCCGCTCCTTTCCGGAGACCGCCGAACTGACACCCCAAACCCGCGCGGAAACGGTCGCCCGCGTCGTGGCCAGCGCGGAACAAGATCACCTGACGGCGGCTGGAGTGTTTTCGAGTGGAAATTTGGCTTACGCTCTTCTCAACTCGCGGGGCATGCAGGCCTTCCACGAGGAGACGATGTCGGAATTCTCCGTGACCATGATGAGCGACTCGGGTTCCGGCTGGGCGAAGAAGACGGCGCCTTACTGGATGGAACTGGAACCACTCGAGTTGGCCGAGCGCGCCCGGCGTAAGGCGCTGGCCAGCCGCGAGCCGCGGGAGATTGCCCCCGGCCGCTACACGGTGATTCTCGAGCCGGCGGCCATGCTGGACCTGCTCGGCTTCATGATCCTCGACTTCAGCGGCCTGGCTGTACACGAGCAGCGCAGTTGCTTCACCGGCCGCGTGGGCCAGAAAGTTTTTGGCGACAACATCAACCTCCGCGACGACGTTTTCCATCCCCTGCAAACGGGTGCGCCGTTCGATGGCGAGGGCATTCCGCGCCAGCGTGTGCCGATTGTCGAAAAGGGCGAAGTAAAGAATCTGGTCTATGCACGGCAGACTGCCCAAAAAGTGGGCGCGCAACCGACGGGCCACGCCTTTCCGCTGCCCAATGAAATGGGGGAGGCGCCGGTCAACATCGTCATGGACGGAGACCGCGCGAGCCTGGAGGACATGATTCGGTCAACCGAGCGCGGCCTGCTGGTGACGCGCTTCTGGTACATTCGCGAGGTCGATCCTTACCGAAAGATCCTGACCGGCATGACCCGTGATGGAACCTTCTGGATTGAAGGAGGGCAGGTCCAGCAAGGGGTCAGGAACCTGCGTTTCAACCAGAGCCTGTTGGACATGCTCAGCCAGGTTGAAATGTTGGGCCCGCCGCAGCGGACTGCCGGCGAAGAGTCGTTTGAAATGGTCGTGCCGGCGGCCAAAGTCCGCGAATTCAATTTTGCCTCATCGACGAAGTATTGATTGTGGCCGCAAGCCCTCAAAGCATAATTCCTCTATTGTTAATTGACCTGGGTTTTCCCTTGGGTGCAAGGTGGCCGTGTGGTACATTACACCGACAGGGGGCCTGGAGAATTGGACCGGCGGGAATTTCTGCGCCGCACAGCAAGGACGGGAGCTGGGCTCGCTTTCGCGCCGTCGTGGATGGGACGGGCTGCAGAAAGCCTGGCTAATCCGCTCGCCTACGCCACGATTTCGTGGCCAGATAACGAGTTTTCCACCGCGCTTGAGACCATCTCTGCCCTGAGCTTCCAGGGCGTCCAGATGCTTGGCTGGGTATGCGACGCCTATCGGGGCGCCCGGGTTGCGGAGTTGCGCCGCCAACTCACCGAACTAAAGCTCCAGGCAGTCGCGCTTTCCTGTCACAATATCAGACTGGACCCCGCCCGACTGGAGGACGAAACCGACAAGCTGCGCGCCGATGCGGAATTCTTCCAGAAGCTCGGCGGCCTTTACCTGCAAGTGACCGACCGGGGGGAGCCGAATCGACGGTATCCTGATGAGGTGTTTCAATTGCTCGGCGCACGCCTCAACCAGCTGGGAGATGTCGCCAGGGACTTCGGACTGCAATTGGCGTATCACCCCCACGACCGCACGATCGGCCAGACTCGGGAAGGCTTGGGGCGCGTCCTCGATGCGACGGACCCCACGCGCGTGAAGTTGCTCGCCGATGTCGCCCACTTGGCGCTCGGGGGATCCGATCCAGCAGAGGTCATTCGCACTTATCACCAGCGACTGATCGCGACGCATTTTAAGGATGTGCGCCGCGAGGTTCTTGACCTCGCCCGCCGCGACCACGATCTAGTGCGCTCCGCAAAATACCGCTTTTGCGAAATCGGGCAAGGTGGGGTGAATTTCAAGGCCATCATCGAGGCTTTTCGGGACACCCAATTTCAAGGGTGGGTCATCTGCGAACTCGATGCTTACGAGCCTCGCACGGGCGGGGCCGCCACCAGCGCTCAAATGAACCGCGACGCCGCGCGGAAGCTGGGCTTCCGCATTTAGCAGGGTGCTGACAAGAGCCCGCACAGCCTAACTTCACTCCGCCTTGACAACTTCGGCGAGCAGATGTTACAAAAATAGAAACCCTTTGCGGCGCTATCGTCTAGGGGTTAGGACGTCAGATTCTCAATCTGAAAACCCGGGTTCGATTCCCGGTAGCGCTACCAGTCTAACCTCGTAAGTTTGCATGGACTTCCAAGATAAGTGATTCTGGGTGCTCAGACTCTTGACCCACTTTTGACCCACCAATAGCTAGGTAGGCCTCGCTCGCACGCACAGCGTCGCGTAAATCCTCCTCGGCGATGATCGAGTAGCGCCGGAAGATGGCAGGTGTTTTATGACCCGTCAGGGCCATGGCTTCATTCTCGGAAAGCCCCGCGCGGCGGAAGTTGCGAGCCGCTGTCCTCCGCAGGTCGTGGAACAGCAAACGCGGGCCGCGCGCCAGGTACTCTTCTAAGATCTCGGGCAGGGGCGCCTTGTCATCCCCCTTCTGTTCCGTCCACCACACGCGGGCACAGGCGCGCGTCCAGGCGCGGTTCACCGTTACGATCCGCCGGCCGTGGCAGTGAAAGACCCAGGAGCAACCGTTCGGGCGTGTCTGGTACTGTTGCTCAATGACACGGCGGAGCTCACCTTCCAAAGGAAGCACGCGGCCCTCGCGGTTTTTTGTGGTTCCTGGCCAGAGGCGAATCGTAGCCGACCCCAGATCCACTTGCTCCCAACCAAGTGACGTGATCTCGGAGCGGCGCCAGCCGGAGCGGTAGGCGAATTCGGCCACAGGCTGAAGGTACGCGGGGAGCGACGCGAGCACGCGCGCGAACTGGTCGGGGGTGAGGAAGCCGCGCCGGACATTCTCCTCTCGCAGCATGGGGATCTGCGGTCTGCGGTCGAGTTTGGCGGCGCGCACGGCCAGGCTGAACATCCGACGCAGAGTAGCGAGCTCCCGGTTGATGGTTGCGGAGGCAGCGCCGGCTTGCTTACGCCGGGCCGCGTAGGCCAGCGCGTCACTCGTAGTGAGCGTCACCGCGCGGCGGCCGGCGAAGAAGCCGCCCAGGTGAGCCAGGTAGCTCTGGAGGTTCTTGAGACTGTGCCTTCCGTTAAGCTCGTAGTCACACTTTAGGTCAGAGGCCAGATCCTCGAAGCGCAGGCGACGGGCTGAGAATGTCGGGGTTCGCCCTTCCGTGGCTTGGCCCTCGCGGACCTTTAGAAGGTTTACCGCCTCAGTCTTGGTGTTGACCCGCACAGTTTCTTCGACGCGCTGCCCGCCCACTTGGTAGCGAAGTTGGAAGCCGCGGCCCCACTTTCTGACGTTGCCCATGGTGCCTCCTTGCAGTATTGCTGAGATACAAAACCCACGACCGCTGGCCTTAACTCTCCTGTGCCGCTGGCGCGGCGGGCGGCATCACTTCAAGTCTCGTTCAAGGCGCGCAGCGCCGCCGGGCTGAGCTCGTAGCTCTGATTGGCGTTTTCCCACCCGAAAGAGCAGTAGGGAGGTATAGGCTGCCTTGAGATCGTCGATCCTGGGGCATCCTGGCGCCACCCACGCGCGGCTATGGGGTGATTGCGGTCAGGACGGGGTTTCCCGGTTCTCATGGGCCGTCTCCTATTTGCCAGGTCAGAATCACTCCCAGGGCGAGCGTCAGTGCCATGTTAGGTGAAGGGTTGCCGGAGCTCCGTTACGATAGCCCTGAGCCGTGCGCAGGTCCGCTCATGGCACGCGTCACACATTCCATTGGAAAAGTGGGGGACGGTGGTCCTCTTGCATACGAGGCAACCGAACTGGTAAAAGTACGCCGACCACTTCCGCCGGTCAGCCATTGCCTGAGCGGCCCTGATTTCGCTGGCCTGTTTCCGCGTGCCAAACCACGGCTCCATGATGCCGGCATTCCCGGTACTGGGCTCAGGGAGCTTGGGAAGTTCGGTGTGAGCGGTTGGCGCCCGGACAGGCTCTCGACGTCGTGGTATATATTCCCGCCGCCAAGAAGCGAACCGGGCCTCTGCGAGAGCTTGAACCCAGTCCTCAAGGATGACCCGGAATTCCGTGCGGGAATTTGCGGCGTGTCCAAGCCTATTAAGCTCGAAACGATTGAGGCCAGCCTCGGAGCACCCCACGAGGTAGTTCACTAGGCCAGTGGGGACTTGTGAAGTAAGACTGAACTAATGATAATTTTCTTTTAGGCATAGCGGCCTCCAATCAGTCCGCGTGGTTACAGGGTGCCTTACCACGCGGCATCTCAGTCCTTCGCATCATGCGGCGCCGGCGGTACAAGACTCAGGTCATTATCCAGTCGGAGCCACGCCTTGCGGCCCCGCTTGAGGGTGAAGTCATCGTACTGGAGTGAGTGCGCGGCGAGGTCGGCCAGAACGCCGACTGCTCCGCCGATCCCCGCGCCAATGGCCGCACCCTTCCCACCGCCGCCAATCGCGCCGATGCCCGCCCCCGCCGCGCCGGTCGTAACCGGGACGGCGACATCACCGCCCTTGCTTGGAGGCATTGTACTGGCGGCCCCTTCGGAATCCACGGGCTGGCTGACTCCTAAATCGGCCAGCGATGCCTCGACAGGAAACGTTCGGCCATCGGGAAGCGTCACGCGATTAAACCCGAGGCGAATCATCGGATAGGATTTCGCGTGCTTCTCGCCTTTGCGGACCGCGAGCACGCGCCCGGTGAGGACCGTGCCGACCGGCAACGCTTCCCTGCCCTGAGCTTCCACAGACTTGAGCAAATGCACCTCCACTCCATCGTTGACGCGCGAGACACCTGTGCCGACCTCGGAGTTAAATTGCACGCGGAGTTTGGTTCCCGCCGTCACCGCGGGCGGCGCTTGCTGGGCGAGAAGCGTAAGGGCCGGCAAGAGGATAGACGCGAGGGCCGCGAGTTTCAGAGGCGTTCGCTCCTTCCCGGAAGCACGGCTCTCCAAAGGCGGACCGGTTCGGGTCCGGTCTTGAATACGGGTTGGCTCGGTGTCCGGTCCGAGGTGCATCGCGATGACCCGGCAGTGGGGATGGGCTTCATGCTGTTTTAGTAATTTCATGACTTGCTCCTTTCCGGCTTAGAAAGGACGAGGGTGCACATCCCCTAAAGGGGAGCACCGTGACGCCTCTGGCCGCCGGACTTAACCGCACGCTGAGCGCGGCGTTCATCGGTGATGGCCTGCCACCGACAGGCAGAACTGCAATACTGCTTGTTACGGGCCCGCTGGCGAATCGTCAGCGCGTCGCACACAGAGCATTGGACGATGGTGTCTGTCCGGAAGCCGGCGAGATCCTCCGCGGCTTCCAGCACAAGGACATCGGGAAGTCCGCCGTCGTGAGATTTCCAGTGGGGGCTGAGTGCGGTTGCGAAGGCGCGCTCCGCGCCATCACCGAAGGCCAGGAAACTGCGGCGAAGGTGCGGAAGGGGGAAGCCCTTACCAGTCTGGGCCGCGGAGATAAGAGCTTCGATACGCTTGCGAACCCCAGCCCGGAATTGGTCCCACTTCCACCCGGCGGTGATCTCTGTGAAGCGGTCAAGAGTCTCAGGGTCCAGCCGGCGGACCTCACCTTCGGTAAGCCGGAACAGCACAGGATAAAACCGGCGGCGGATTACGGTCGGATCGGTGCTTTTATCGTACAGCCACGCAAAAAGGTCGTGGAGCCGGTCCAGCTTTTCGCGTAGGGAAAGAACCTTCGTCGCCAGGCCGCTCTCGCTTCGCCGTCGCATTCTGACCACCTCCCAAAGGTGCGCCTCCCCGCCTATCAGCGCAAAGGCCAGCTTATCACCACTCACATAGAAAGTCAAGGCGAATATGAGAGTAACTTTCTTGATTGACGATTAGCGCGCAACGGTGCTATAAATCCGTGGTGGCGTGTCGGCTCTTGTTTGAGGCGGCCGCGCCGAGGAGGTGAGTGAATGAGTGGCGCAAGTATTGTTACACAGGGAACTGGGGAGGATAAGGCGGAGTTTTATACCGTCCCGGAAGTCGCCCGAAAGGTCCGTGTTTCAGAGTTCACCGTGAGGCGCCTGATCTGGGAGAGGAAGCTGAAGGCCACATTGGTGGGGTGTCGAGTACGGGTACGCGAAAAGGACCTGGAGGTATATTTGAGCGCAAGGACGTGGACCCCTCAATTATGCCAGGAAGAAACCGGGCGACCGCGCGCAGGGCGGAGGAAGGCGAACAACGCTGCGGCGCCGGGGCTTCCTGCCCCGACCCCGGCCGCCCCGGCGCCGGAGCGAGTATCCACGCCAACTGAGGGGCCTAGCTAGAAGAGGCTCGCGCGAGGGCACGCGCTGAGCGGGGTTGGAGTCGCCGTGCTCCCCGAGGCTGGTGGAAAAGATTTGGCCCGCTCCGAGAGCTTGAATCTCGCGAGCGGGCCGGGAAGGATGCTACCGCCTGATTGGATATACCAATGCCAATCTACACCAATTCCCCGGAATTTGCAAAAGCTTTCCGATCCCTCCAGGGTAGGAGCGGCGTTCTAGACGCCGGTCTCCTCCGTTCCTGCCGTGAACTCGAGCTGACAGCCTTTAACCGTCATAGCGACCGTTTGGAGGATCGCTGTTTTGAGTGCCGCCTGGCCACCCTGAAGCACTTCGTAAAAAGACATCATACGGCAAAATTCACGCTCCGCGTCGTGGCGGACTTGGACACGGCGAGGCTGATCTGTGGGGTTTTAGGTCTCCCTGTGTGTTATCAAGATGTGAAACAGCCTGCCACTGTCTTATTAAAGGAGTTTCCCACCCGAGTCCCTGAGCCCGTGTGCTTTCGATGCACGGATGCGGAAGTCTATGTCTGGGCCGGCGTCATCATCCGCTTCCCGCGCGATGAGTGGCAGCGCGCCACGATCCGGGACGCCCTGGTCGTTTTGGTGGCGCCGTGCGCCGATCCCCTTTGCCTTTCCCCAGCGCGGAAGCGCACCCAAAGCCGGCAACTCCAACTCGGTTTTGAAGGACTCCCATGACTTTAGAAGAGCGCGATTATCAAACCTACTTCCACCACTACTTCCCGAAACTCCGGCCCCGCGCGAACGGCGTGGCAAGCGTCCCTTGCCCCTTCCATAAGGACCGGAATCCCTCTCTCTCGATTAACGTCAAGGAGGGCATCTGGTACTGCTTCGCCGGGTGCGGCGGCGGCGGAGTCATCGCATTCGAGCAACTGCAGAATGGCGGGGGCCGCAAGGAAGCGTGGGAGCACGTAGCGCAGATCATCGGGAAGAGCGCCGATGGCGGGCCGCCCGAGTCCGCCACTACCTATGACTACACAGACGAAACAGGCAAGCTCTTGTACCAGGTGGTGAGACTGCCGGGGAAGAAATTCCGCCAGCGCCTGCCGGATGGCGATGGCGGCTGGGTGTGGAACCTCACCGGGGTGCGGCGCGTGCCCTACCGCCTGCCTGAAGTGCTGAAGGTCGAGTGCGTTTTCATTGTGGAAGGCGAGAAGGATGTGGAGACGTTGCGCGGGTTGGGCCTGGTTGCCACAACCAACAGCGGGGGCGCTGGGAAGTGGCGCGATGAATTCGCCGCGTTCTTTAAGGGCAAGGATGTTGTGATTCTCCCGGATAATGATGAGCCGGGGCGAAAGCACGTGGAGCAAGTGGCGGCGAATCTCGCGCCGGTTGCACGTTCGCTGAAAGTGGTTTTGCTTCCCGGCCTGTCTGAGAAGGGAGACGTGTCCAATTTCTGCGCGAAAGTCGGCGAGGACGCTAAGAAGCTCTTACTCGCTTACGTGGAGGATGCACCGGCATGGGCGCCAGCCACAAAACCGTCCGGCGCTGAGGTCGGGGCAGACGAGCGAAGCCCAGAGCACCTGACGGACTCGGGGAACGCTCGCCGGATTGTCACAATGCACGGCCAGGACATGCGGTACTGCGCCGCTGCGGGGGGATGGCTCATCTGGAATGGAAAGTGTTGGGAGCCGGATAAAAGTAGTGAGGCTGTGCGCCGGGTGAAAGCGGCGCTTAAAGATATCTACCGTGAGGCTGAAAGCATCGGCAACAAGACGGAGCGAGAGCAGCATCTACGTTGGGCCAAACAATCCGAGGCGCAGGGAAAGATCCAAGCGGCGCTGGCGCTGGCGCAGTCCGAACGGGAACTTGTCATCATGCCCGACGAGCTGGACAAAGACCCTTGGCTCCTCAACTGTCTAAACGGCACGCTCGACCTTCGGACTGGGAAGCTGATACCGCATCGGCGTGAGGATTTTATCACCAAGCTGGCCGGGGCAGACTACGATCCCCATGCGGAGTACAAATTGTGGAGCGAGTTCCTGGAGAGGGTTCTTGACGTGAATCCTGACCTTAAGGCGTACCTTCAGAGCGCCGCAGGCTACTCACTGACTGGGAGCACGCGGGAGCAATGCCTGTTCATGCTGTACGGGACCGGGAATAACGGGAAGACGACCTTCCTTGAAACCGCCCGCGAGGTGTGGGGCACGTATGCGCAGAATGCAGATTTCTGCACGTTCGCACTGCGCGAGCGGTCAGGCGCCAGCGGGGACCTTGCGCGGCTTGCGGGGGCGCGCCTGGTAACATCCGTCGAGCCAGAGAAGGGCGAGCGGCTCTCGCTTTCAAGGATCAAACAGGTGACAGGCGGGGACCGCGTAACGGCCCGGCATCTTTTCCAATCGGAATTTGAGTTCAATCCCCAAATGAAGCTGTGGTTCGCGGTGAATGACAAACCGCGCGTGGGGAGCGTCGGCCCGGCAATGTGGAGGCGCATCAAAGCCATTCCTTTTACTGTGACGATCCCGGAAGCCGAGATTAAGAAGGATCTTCCCGAGAAGCTCAGAGCTGAGCACGCCGGAATCCTCCGATGGGCCGTTGAAGGATGCCTTGGCTGGCGGGAGCCGGGCTTTAAAACGCCGCAGGTGATCCTGGAGGCAACGGAGGAATACCGCCAGGAGAGTGACACACTGGCGGAGTTCATTGGGGAATGTTGTGAAAAGGACCCAAAGGCGCTGACGTCTACGGGGGACCTATACATGCGCTACGCCCAGTGGTGCGAGAAGAGCCGTGAGCGCTTGTGCGCAAAGAACACATTCGCTAGCTTGCTTGAGGAGCGAGGCTACCACGCTGTCCGCGAAGGAAAACTCCGAACGCGAGTGCGGCAAGGCATCAAGCTGAAGTCCGAACAAGAGGCGTTTCCAGAACATGAGAGTTAGCGACACTTCCCAATCTTGGGGTACGGACCGTCCTCGATCCCCCGCCATCCTGGACAATAATAAGGGCAATCTGTGTCCGCCTGCGTCCGCCTGCCATAACCCTCTTTGGAATCATGTCGATAAGGGCGGACGCACAGTTGCAATTGGTGGACGCAGGCGGACACACTGTGTCCACCATGCCAACCCCCTGCGTCCGCCCTTATCCGCCTCATTGTACAGGTGCTTAGCTCTGGCGGACGCAGGCGGACGCACTTTACCTATTATTAATCCCCAGAGGGCCAAACTGGGGCTTTCGGAAGAGGGACACTGAAATGCATTTCTTGGACGCGAGAATGACCGATGGTGGGGATAGAAACTTGACCGCACGAGTCGGCTCGCCGGTGAAGCATGGCCGCCTGCCCGCCTGGCTGAAGCGTCGCGTTCGCGCCGGGGCTGGGCGCCGGAGGCTCTCTGGAGGTGGCTGGCCGCCCGGTGATTCGTTTATCCTCAGTTCTCTGGGAGCGCGTTATCCCTGGCTCGACCACTGGGGAATCGCCAGCCGCAACGGTCGGGATTGTTTCGTCTCAGAGCCATACGGTCTCACAGGTCATGCCGCGCGCGACGTGCTCGAATTCTGCCGCGTTCTCAAGCTGGAATTCGACATTGATGCCACTAGCTCTCACTACCCCACACGAACCTTGCGGATCACTATGTGGCCGACTGAGTGGGGCCGCCCGCCCCAATGGAATGAGACCAAGGAGGTAGTGTGAAATTCCCTGTGAGGATCTACCCGGAGCGCGACAAACGAAGGGGCCGCACAACCCTCTCGCTCCGGTAGAAACTTCTCGAGATCCCCGAGCTCGGACGAGGTGAACCATGGAGTTCCCAGTAAAGATTTTGACGCACCCGGGCGGGCCCACAAGGCACATTACATTCTCGTTCCTGGTGGGGCTTGCGGACATTGTGGGCCTCAAACCACACAAGGCTGTAACCGCCGTGGTTTCGCCTGGCATCGTGGTTTTGTGCCTGCCGGAGTACGCGGAAGTCTTCGCACGCATCCTTCGAGATTTCCCGAGCACGTTCGTGCAGCAAGAGCCGCCAGGACAGGGAGACAAGGGCGGGAAGGTGTGACGCCGGCAGGCCGGCGCGCTTCTCCGCCGGCAAAGAGACTCCGGTAGTGCGCCGGCGGGGAAATATCGAAGAGCCGAGGCGAGAGCTTCTCCCCGGACTTCACGGCAACGCGCTGTTCTGGCGGATCGCTCCTGCTGCTTCCCAAGCGGCTACGCCGTGGGGTTTCAATCCCAAGCAAATCCTTCCGAGGCGCTATTTCAGGTTTGATAAAAGGGCACGGCATGAGGCGTGCCAGCTCACCCGAGCCACGCTGGCGGCCGATCCCCACATGGCCGTGCTGGCGTGCTCTGCGCTGGCTGATAGCGGGAAGGAAGCAACGGGGAGAGATAAGCAGGACAGGGCTTCCGCGCGCGGGAGAATTGGAGCACGGCGGAGTAACTGGCCGGGCGGCGGCCGACGCGGTCCGTGAAGATGCTCGATTCCATAACAGAAAGAGCCAGCGTCTCCAGAGAGCCGCGTGGCTTCCTTCCTTCGCCTCCTGCCTGGCGCGCTCCCGGCCGGGGCGGGCCGGGCGGGAACTGGCGCTCAACTGTCGTGTCCCCAACCGTCCGTTGCCGACTGCAAAATGCGGGGCCCGTAGCGCCACGGGGTACCCGGCGCTTTGAGGAAGGGAGGCTGGCTGCACCGTCTGCGCAAAGGTGCCACGCGAGCCGCTGAGTGGCAATCGTCCCAGCCATGAACGCCTTCGCCATGCCGTACACTCCGAGGACCGTCCAACCGGCGGAAGAGTCTGGGACGGCGCACGCGGAAAATAGGGACTCTCGCGGTCGCGAGCGGGGAGAGTGGGCCGCCCTGCCGTGTCCAGTCGTGAGGGCAAGGGGCGGCACGGTCCGTGCATGAAGGTGCAGAGGAGCGCCCTTGGGTAGAGTCGGCCGGAGCTTTCCGTGATTGGCTTGGGAGTTTTCCGCCGCCGCGCCAGGGCTCGCTAGAGAGTAGGTGCTGGCCATGCTGAGCGTGTGACTCCCCTCCTGCCGCTGTGCCAGGGCCAGAATGCGCAGAGGCGTGATGTAATCGCCAAGCGCAGCGCAGAAGATTTCTTGCTTCCTGTTAACGTCCGGCGTGTGATTATACCCGCCCTCATCTGCCGTTACCTTGGCTCTGACTTCGGGGCGACGATTCAGAAAGCCGGCATTTACGTGTTTCAATTTCCGGGTGACGGCCCCGCCAAGCTGCCGGCACAGTTCTTGCCAAGCACCATGCTCGCGGCATAGCCCTGACTCCTTGCCCTGGCTCAAACCCAGGCCGGTGTGTCGGAGAGGTGGGGTACTCGAGGGGCGCCGGGCTATGCCGCGAGCCCTGCCACGGTTAAACCGCCCCCAAAAATCCAGTTGTCTTTCGGTGTTGGCGCACAAATCCTCCAGTCTTTTCCGCCGTGTTTTTCAGGTCGAACACCGTCATTTTATTATAGGCTACAACCGTCGTCGATAGAAACACGCTGCAAAACTCCTGGAATAGATCTGCTTTTGTAAGTTAGTAAGTCCCTAAGACAGAACAACTTAGAGCGCCAAAAAGCTCGGTCGCCGCGGACGTCGAGGCTTCTACCCCCCCTAACACATTGAAAACATGTGGGTTACGTTGAATGAATTGCGGACAAAAATGGGGCTACATCCTACCGATTGTTGATTTCTGTTTTCGAGGTGACAAGCGGTTGAGGCAATGTTCATGCGGGGGCGGTGAAAAGCCGGCCGGACTTTTGCGGGGGCGGCGGAGGATGACCGCCCCCGGGGGGAGTAGCGCCGCGGCCCGGACGGCGCTACGTGGGCAGCAGAGCCAGCGCGGCTTTGCGCGCGGCATCGGCGGCCGCCTGGTCTTTCAATCCCTGCTCCAATTGCGCGCGGCGTATGCTTGCCAGTAGTTTTATGGCCTGGTCGCGGGCTTCCTTCTTGGTGAATTCATTGAGCACCAAAAGGTCAGCGTCGCCATTGCTGTATCCTTCTGCGGCTAGAAAGTCTGCCACGTAATTCAAATCGACCAGGTTTTCCGCGTAGAGACTTTTCACTTGTGTGTAGGTCAAGCGTTTCGGGATCTCTTGCGCGTAGGCCCCGCGAAGCGAGTAGGCTTGCACTTCGTCGGGGGTGAACTTGGCGCTTTGCAGGGCAATTACGAAGTCTTCACGCGCCATGCGGTGGTCTTTCAAGAGAGTCAGCAGGTCATCGGCGAGGGCATTCTTCTGCGAATCGACCACGCTGTTCATTTCGATCTGATAGGCAGCCGCCGCGAGGGTAGCAGGGTACCCGGTCTGCACCAGAGCCGCCATGGCCTGGTTTCCGTCCCACTGCCCCATTTTGACCAGGTACACGACCTGAGAAACCGTGAGGAGCTTCGCGGCGTCAAGAAGCTGGTCTCCCACGACCTCATCATCGTATCCGAGTCCGCGGAGCGCTGTCTTCAGGTCAGGGGCAGTAATGTTCCCGCGCAAATACCGCTTGATGAGCTGAGACGCGGACCCGATGGCGAGCGGCATGGCAACATTAAGGTCGCGGGTTAGAGGCGTGGCAATCATCTTGTCCATGTAGGGTTTTAGAGCCCCACGGCCGAGGGAACGCGCGTTCAAGCAGCCGGTTACGGCCTCATCAAAGCTATTGATGAACTTGAGTACGCTTGAATTGGTAATGTTTGCGATGACGTTAATAAGCCAAGTTTGAAGATGGACGGCTATGATCCCGCCCAGCGTGTATTGAGCGTTGGTCTGGCCAGCGCCAGGCGTAGCGGGGCTGGCGGCGTTGGTGAGTCCCGCCAGGGGCGCCATGACGCCATCAAACATCGCCTGCGCTCCGGTTTTTAGCCCTGTAATATTTCCCTGGACGTCGCTGCTCCTCACCTCTTTGAGCCCGTCCACCAGGACGCTCACAAAGGTAGCGCTAAGATCTTGACCCAGTTCAACGCCCGGACGAAGTATGGCCAGGATCGTCTTAAGTAGCGCCTGCAGGATTGGTTCCCATCCAATCCGTACCTTCTCCAAGAAGTCGGCCGACACCTCTCCTGACATGCCGAGGAAGGAGATCAATTCCTTTACGAGCCAGCCGGGCTCGTAAGTGACCGTATGCGCTCCGGTGGCCGACACCGCCCCTGCTTTTTTCATTCCGTCCCAGGCGTTGCCTATGGCCGAGGTGATATCGATGGCATTTTCCGGTGGGTATTCCGGCGCGGGTGTAGGTGTCGGACCTTCAGTAAATCCGCCCATTTAAGCAACCCCCTGTAGAACTTCTTTGCCGGCCGCTTGCGCCGCCTGCACGTAGTCTGCGATTGGCCCGTTGCCGGTCTGCGCGTACAACTGCACATCCGAGTGCAGATCCGAGTAGGTGTAGGGTGCGGGCGGCGCCTTCACAGTTGAGATTGCGGCCCGCGGGTTGGTCAGGACTTCCCAAATCAGCGACGCATCCCGCCGCATGGATTCGAGCAGCAGCACGCGGTCGAGCATTCCGAGCGGCGTGATCATGGCGCGCATGGTCGAGCTTATCGAGTTTATCCGCTTGAGCATGGCCGTGATCGGCGTCATCACGATATTCTCAAGCCAGGTGAGCTTGGAATCGAGCAAAGCCGCGAGCTTCCTGTCGAAGATCGAGAGGAAGCGGACGAACGTGCGCAGGCTTTCAAGGAATGAGATAACGGGCCTGAAATACGTGTCGTAGAGCTGCATGACCGACCTTCTCAAGTCGGAGATGGGTTTGAGGACGTGATCCTGATACCATTGGACCCACTTGCGGAAGTGTTCATACGTTTTCTTGATGTACTGCCATAGCTCGCGCCAGTTGAGGTGGGAGAGCGTCTTGAGCGCCTTGAGCACGGCCAGCACGCCGCCCTTGAGAATGCCCCAGACACTCTTGAGGTGGTCGAGCGCCCAACTAGCGAGTCCCCCCAAAGCATTCTTGATCCAACTCAAGGCAGAGGAAAACGTATCCGAGAGTGAGCCGAGGAATCCCGACCAGTCCATTCGCTTTTCTTTCGCCCCTCAACGATCGTAAAACGGGGTATATAGCCTATCCCTACTTGAGCATGCCGTTGATGGCGTCAACGGTGGGCTGCATGGCCCGCTTCGCCGCGTCTGCGGTGCTGCCGTGCGCCGCTGCCAGGTGGCCAGGGTCGGCGGAGATTATTACGCCAAACTTGAAAACGCTTTTCAGCCAGGGCCCCCCAGTGTGAGCGCTTTCCTGGCCCCCGACTGCCTACCGCCTCTCCACGGACCGCGCCACACTTCGGGAAGCCGCAGCGGCCGCCCATGTGGAGGTCTCCTTTCGATAGGAAGTAAACCCCTACATCTTGTGGTTGTCAACGACAAAAACACTATATGTTGTGGTTTGGTGGGATGCACACCCCCACCATCCCCGCTCGTTTTGGGAATTCTGGGGGAAGGAACTAAGGGCTTGCGAGGAAGGTCGCCCGGCTGAGAAGCCGGCCCCGCACACCAAAGGTTCACGCTCCCGCTGGCGCTGGAATTTCTTCCGCCGGCGCGGGGGGCCGGAGCTTCCGCTGGTAGCTGGGGCTCTTTTTACCGGCGCGAGCCCACCATCGCCGGTCGCACGCTCGCCCGCGACGCCACGCACAGAGCTTGCAGAATCGGGATCGTACCGACGTCGACGCGAACAGGTCCCAACACTGTTCGCAGGTTCTGTCGTACCACTTGCGTTCGGCGTTTGCCCTGGCGGCTTCCCGGAGTTTGTCTGCGGCCTCGAGGGTTGGGAGGGCATAGCCAAGAAGCTCCTCGGGCCTGGCGGACCGGAGTAGCAGTGCATCTTCCCTGGCGAGCTCTAACACAACCCGGCTTCCCGCCTGGAAGCCCACGGCGTCACAAATGCTACGGGGGATGGAGAGCACGACGGCACGGCCATGGGACCGGCTCAAGGTGCGGGTGTTTCCCGTGATTGCGCTATAGGCGCGGGCCACGGCAGCGGGCGCTCCGCCTGACTGGAGCAGCGAAAAATCGTGCTGGAGTTCGCCGTGAACCCATCGGCGCGCCGCAACTTCAGCTTGGCAATTCTCTGAGTCCATCGGCGCCAAGGTTACCAGAATTCCCTCTTCCATGCCAGGGGTAGGCGCGGGGAGGGGAATCGTTTAGCTTTCTCCCCGCCAGACCCTTGACCCATTTCTGACCCACTTACGGGTGTTTTCATGCCCACATCTGCATATCAGAGCACACTCTTAAAGGGGTCACCGAGACACCCTATCCCTCTCTCAGGGCATGTACTTACAAGGAATTGCAGAGACTTAGAATACACGCCG
Organism: uncultured Acidobacteriota bacterium; assembly: GCA_963722555.1. Taxonomy (GTDB): domain Bacteria; phylum Acidobacteriota; class Terriglobia; order UBA7540; family UBA7540; genus Bog-366. Next base: position 765,261 of record CAVRNQ010000006.1, on the reverse strand, counting down.
CGATTACGTTCTCAATCTGAAAACCCGGGTTCGATTCCCGGTAGCGCTACCACGACCCGGTCAACAGCTTCCTAACGGATCATTGGATTACAGGCATTGCGCCGAACACTCGGTAACTCGCCATGAACCTCTCCGGCAGCATATCGGGGGCACGGGCCACGCTGCCGCGGGTGCGCGCCGGCCCCTCCCCGTGACCTCGTGTTGTGAGAAGGCTCCGGGCTTGTGTTCATCACGGCTTCGTATCGGTCTGATATAATACGCCGCTCCGAAAAGAGGAGGCAGAATCATGATGATGGCAAAGCCCCATCTGTTTTGTGCGTTCCTAAGCCTGAGCTTGCTTGTTTCCTGGCATCCCGTAGCTGGCCAGAGCGAGCCCGAGAGGAAGCAGATTCCCCTTTCCACCAGCAAGCTGCTGATGGTTCCTGTCCCGGGTGAGCCGCAGAGGACAAACAGTTTCCCGACCGCCGCCGTGTTGAGTCCGGACGGACGTTACCTGGCGCTGCTCAACAACGGCTATGGAACAGAGGAAAGCGGGTTCAACGAATCAATCGCCGTGCTGGAGATCGAAACCGGCCGCCTGGTGGATTACCCCGACTCACGCCTGGGTCGGGAGGCGCGGCAAACTTACTTTCTCGGTTTGACCTTCAGCCCGGACGGCAAGCGCCTCTATGCCTCCATGGCTTCGTTGACCGCGGCGGAGGGCACCCGGCCAGGCGACACGGGCAACGGCATCGCCATTTACGGATTTGCGGACGGGCGCCCCACGCCGCAGGGCCTGATTCGAATTCCCCTGCAGGAGCTCGCGCCCGGCAAGAAGTCTACACTCGGAGGCCGGACGTCGAAAGGGAAGGCAGTGCCCTATCCGGCGGGGCTCGCGGCCTTCCGGACGGCGGCGGGCGAACGGTTGCTGGTGGCTGACAATCTTTCTGACGACGCGCTGCTGATGGACGCCGAGAGCGGCGAGGTACTCCATCGCTTTGACCTCAGCACAAGCACGGATGTCCCCGCCGCATACCCTTACGGGGTGGTGGCAACGCGCGACGGCACGCGTGGCTACTGCAGCCTGTGGAACGCGTCGGAAGTGGCCGAACTCAACCTCAACTCCGGCCTTGTGACACGGGTGATTCCGTTGCTGGCGCCGAGCTCGCCCACCGCCGCCGGTTCGCATCCCACGGCGCTCGCGCTCAGCCCAGACGAAACGCGCCTCTACGTAACGCTCTCCAACGCCGACCGCGTGGCCGTGGTTGACACGGCGACGGGGCAGGTGGCCGGCATGCTTTCTACCGAGCTGCCGGGGCAGAAGTACGGCGGCAGCGTGCCGGACGCGCTCATGGTGAGCGTCGACGGCGCGCGCTTGTTCGTCGCCGACGCCTCGGCCAACGCAGTGGCCGTTTTCGATCTGACCAAGCCGCTCGCGGCGGGCACACCGCAGGCCGCGATGGGTTTTATTCCCACCGAGTGGTACCCGACCGCGCTCGCGGTGGAGGGCGATCACCTTTTCATCGCCTCGGGCAAGGGCGAGGGGACGGGGCCGAACTCTGCTACCGTACCGCCCGGCATAACGTCGGACTCCTACGGGCTCGGACAGAAGCATCCGTACATCGCGACCCTTCTGCATGGCTCGCTGGCACGCGTGAGCATCTCCAAAGCCGAAGCCAGACTCGCAGAATCAACACGGGAAGTGGAGGAGAGCAACCGCGAAAACGTAAAGCCAGAGGAGATCCGCTTTGCGGTCGGGGCGAATCCGATCCGTCACGTTATCTACATCATCAAGGAGAACCGGAGCTACGACCAGGTGTTGGGAGACATGCAGGAAGCGAACGGCGACCCGTCGCTGTGTCTCTACGGTGAGGAAATTACGCCGAACCAGCACGCCTTGGCGCGGCAATTCGGAATTCTCGACAACTTCTACGTGAGCGGCGAGGTCTCCGGCAACGGCCACGTCTGGTCGACGGCGGCGATTGACAGCGACTACACCGAGAAGACGTGGGAGATCGGCTACCGCAGCTCGGAGCGCAGCTACGACTACGAGGGAAACGTCGGCAACGGGGTGGCGCTCAACCAGGGGATCCCGGATGTGAACGAGCCCGGTACGGGTTACATCTGGGCCAACGTGGCGCACGCCGGCCTCACACACCGCAACTACGGTGAGTTCGTCGGCACGGATTTCTGCAACGACTCTCACCCCTCCGAGTCGCCGCTGGCGGGGACGCCCGAACCGCCGGGCGAGGCTTGCCCGCGGCCATTCATCCAAAAGGGTGAGCCGCTGCCGCCGAACCTGGGCCAGCCGCACGGCTCGCCCAGCCCGTGGCCGTGGCGGGTGCCGATGATCGCGCGCGATGTGCCGACCAAGCCGGAGCTCGCGGGGAATTTCGACCCGAACTATCCGGACTTCAACCTGCTTTATCCCGATCAGCTTCGCGTGGATGAGTTTCTGAACGAGTTCGCGAGCTTCGTGCAGGCGCGGCGCGAGCGGAGGAAGGGTGCGGAGTTGCCGCAGTTCGTCATCCTGCGGCTGCCGAACGATCACACGCTGGGCACCCGGCCGGGCGGGCCGCGGCCCGAGGCCTCCGTGGCGGATAACGACCTCGCCGTGGGCCGCGTGGCTGAGGCACTGTCACACAGCCCGTACTGGGACGACACGGCGATCTTTATTCTCGAAGACGACGCGCAGGACGGCCCTGACCACGTGGACGCGCATCGCAGCCCGGCGCTGGTGATCAGCAAGTACGCGCCCGACACGGCGGACCATCGGTTTGTGGACCACGGCTTCTATACCACGGTAAACATGATCCGCACCATGGAAATACTGCTGGCGCTGCCGCCCTTGAACAACAACGACGCGGTGGCCGCGCCGATGGCCCCGCTGTTTACGGGCGCCGGCAACCAGCCCCCCTTTGTGGCCGACTACCGCAACCAAAGGAACGGCCTGATATATGAGGTGAACCCGCCGCACGCGCCGGGCGCCAGGGAATCAACGCGCATGGACTTCACACACGCGGACAGCATTGATGCGGCTGAGCTCAACGCCATCCTTTGGCGGGAACGAAAGGGAGACGTGCCCCTGCCGCCGCCACGCCACACCGTAATCCCGGCAGAAGCCGCGTCGCGTTAGCTTGCCCATACCTCGAGGGGCGGTGGCTGAGCCGCCGCCCGGGAGGGCAGGCCAGTGGAGCAAGGTGGGCGGGTCCGTCACTTAACAGGCTGCGGAAAAACGCTTCCCTGCTGTCATCCTGAGTCCTTCGCTGTCATCCTGAGCGCAGCGAAGGATCTCGCTCTGCCCGCTCAGGATAGACTGCGCGAAGGATCTCGCTCTGAGCATTTTCATGGAAATACGAGATTCTTCCTTCGCTATGCTCAGGACCGCCTGCGGCTCCTCAGAATGACGGTGCCTACGGGTTTTTCCGCAGCCTGTCAAGCCGCTCCGGGGAGAAAAGATCCCTCCAGGCATCTGACCAAAAGCGTTGACGCTATCTATGTTACTTACCGGTTGAGCGAATCTCCGCCGCGTGCTAAATTGATTGTCCCGCGTGCGCTGGAGTGGCGGAATTGGCAGACGCAGCAGACTCAAAATCTGCCGCCGGTCACCCGGCATGGGGGTTCAACTCCCCCCTCCAGCACCATATTCCTCGCCGTGCGCGGAGGGCTGGCTAGCTACCTGTCGATTCTGAACGACAAGTTCGTTTACGCGCCGGCGGACGTGATAGTGCCCGGGATTCTGGAGGCTGGCGATATAGCGGATGTCATGGGGGTCCTGGCGCCGCGACCGATTGTGCTCGAAGACTTGGTAGAGGGGCGGGACCGCGTCATTCCGGGTCACGACCTCAAAAGCCAACTGGCGCCGCTTTACAAGACCTACCAAGCGACGTCACCTGACAACCTATGCATTCGTGACGGTCAGACTACCTCCGACCTCCTGGCGTGGTTCCGAGAACATTTGCAGCACCCTGACGGCATTGCGATGGCGAACTGAACGGATATCGCATCACTTGAAGCGAGGTAAGGTGAGGGAATTCGGCTGTAAAATGCTGTCCATACGAAGCTCGGCAAGGCCCTGGCTCTTGCTTCTTTTGGCGATGTTTTGCAGTGTCAGCTTCTATGGGCAATCCGGGCCGGTTGAGACCCACTACAACCTCGGCATTAAGGCGCTGGAGAGCGGTGATTTGGAGGGAGCCGAACAGCAGTTCCGCGCGGCCCTCAAGCTGCGCCCCGACTTTGTCGAGGCGCGCCAAAACCTGGCGATTGCCCTGGCGCAGAAGGGCGACCTCAAGGGAGCGGCTGCCGAACTGCAAAAGGTGGTTGGGCAAAGGCCGGAATCTTCCGCGGCGCATTACAACCTGGGATTGGTCCTCTTTCAGGAGAAGGACAACAGCTCCGCTCTCAAACAATTCCGCAAAGCTCTCGAGCTGAAACCTGACTACCCCGAAGCGCGAAACAACTTGGGTCTTCTGCTCGAACAGGCGGGCAATTTCAAAGGCGCGATCTCTGAATTTCAGGCGATTATTGGACTTCACCCGCAGTATGCCGAGGCTAGGAACAACTGGGGACACGTCCTGGCTCACAACGGCGACCTTGACGGAGCAATTGCCCAATATCGGTACGCCTTGGGAATACGTCCTGCCTTTCCTGAAGCTCATGAGAATCTCGGCCTGGCCATGTGGAAGAAGCATGACCTTGACGCAGCAGCGCTGGAATTTCGCACTGCCGCCTCCCTGGGGATTCCCGAAGCCCAGGTCAACCTCGGCACCGTGCTCGGAGAGGAGGGCAATCTCGATGCAGCTATTGCCGCACACCGGGCGGCAGTGAGGCTGCTGCCCCAGGATGCCGAGGCACATTACCTGTTGGGCGGTGGCCTACAGCAAAAAGGCGATCTGAGTGCTGCCATTCCAGAGCTTCAGGAAGCCATAAGGATTGATCCGAATCTTGTCGCCGCCCACTTGCACCTGGGCGTCGTGCTTCGTCAACAGGGAGACCTGGCAGGAGCAACAACGGAGCTGCAAACTGCAGCGCGCCTCGACCCTGACAACGCCGAGGCGCATTACCAGCTGGGATTTGCCTTGCGAAAGAAAGGTGAACTTACGGAAGCGGAGACTGAACTCCGCCGTGCCACTTTGCTGGACCCCAAGAGCACCGCGGCGTACTACGAATTGGGTCAGACGCTGCAACGATTAGGCAGGCATGATGAGGCGCGCGCAGCCTTTGCGGAAGTCGAAAAGCTGCAACGTGCCGATGCCAATTTCGCGCAGGCCAACACTCAATACAATCTGGGCCTGCAGGCGCTGGAGAAGGGCGACCTGCGCTCGGCTCGAGATGCTTTTCAAGCGGCTTTGGTCGTCAAGCCCGACTTCGCCGAAGCCCACACGAACCTCGGAGGTGTCTTGCTCAAACTGGGAGAGGCCGAGAGCGCGATTGGGCATTTTCAGGCTGCGATCGATCTCAAACCTGACGATGCCCGCGCCTACTATAATCTTGCCCTGGCTTTGGAAAAGAAGGGCGACCAGCGGGCCGCGCGTGACGCACTCCACCGGGCGGTGGAACTGGACCCGCGACTTGCCGGTCCCCAGTCAGAAGTTCATCCGTAGAGTCCCTCCGCGGAATAACTGTCCCGCGCGCCGGAGATCGGCTATCCATTTCAAGTCCGGGTTCAGCGGTCGTGGGTGCAAGCTCGCACTTCCCTTGAGCAAGGTATTCCCCTGCCAGGCGGCATAACTCACTAACGGAGTGTGACTCCGCTGCGACGATTAGCCAGCAGTTCGCAAGCAGGATGCAAACCAGAATGACCGCGGGCCGGCGCTAAACGGGCAGTGCCTGTGAGGAGAGCATGAAGCCAAATGAAGAACCGAATACAAATGAAGCAAACCGCAAGAGCCGAACGACAGAGCCGAAACAGAGCCGAAACAAACAGAGCCGAAACAAACTATTGACAAGCCCGCCGTCCAGTGGTATATAGCGTTCGAACTAAGTTAAGTTAACTAACAAACCCATGAAGGTTCTTGACCAGATCAGCCTGCTCACGCTGATCATGGAGCACGGCCCGCTTGATTCACAGGTGCGGAGTTGGTCGCCCAAAGCTCTTGAGTCTCCTGGGGAACCTTTGCGTCGGGTCATGGAGAACGCGAGAACACTTGGTGCCGGCGACTGATCAGGGTGGTGCCTGGGCTTTCGCCGAGACTCATAGTTGCATTCCGAGAGGGAGAAGAAATGTTTATGCAGATGGTTCGCCGTTTACGCATCGTTGCGGGGATCTTACTCACTATCGTTGCAATCAGCACGCCAGCGGTATTGTGGGGTCAAGTCACTGGTACCATCAGTGGCTATGTGACCGACCCCAGTGGCGCCGCCGTTGCTCAAGCCACGGTGACGGCAACGTTGGTCCAACAAAACGTTCCCCGCTCAGTGGAATCGAACGCAGAAGGGTTTTACAACTTTCCAGCTTTGCAGCCGGGAACCTATTCCGTTACTGTCGAGAAAACAGGCTTCGAACGCCTTGTCCAATCAAACGTGGTGCTCACCATAAATCAAAACGTTCGCCTGGACTTATCCCTGCACCTGGGAGCAACCACCCAATCCGTCACTGTCACCGCCGAAGCGCCGCTGGTTAACACACGCTCGGCAACGGTCTCAGGACTGGTGGATGACCGTCGCGTGACCGATCTCCCGCTCAACGGGCGGAACGTGATTTCGCTCGCGGGGATTATTCCCGGCGTCTTGAGTGTGAGTGTCCGGCAACAGATGGATGATGCGCGCAGCGGCCCGGAAATGGATGCCAACGGCGGACGCCCCAACATGAACCTGTTCACTTTTGATGGTGGCTACTTCAACAACCCATCGCGCAATACCGGCATGAACTATCCACCACCAGACGCCTTACAGGAATTCCGCATCCAGACGGCGAATTTCAACGCGGAGTATGGACGCAATCCCGGCTCACAGATCACCGTCGTGTCCAAGACGGGGACCAACGGTTTCCACGGCTCGGTCTGGGAGTTCCTCCGAAACGATGCCCTGAACTCGCGCAACTTCTTCTCGGACCGCGTCCCCGCAGAAAAACAAAACCAGTTTGGCGCGGCGGTGGGCGGACCCATCAAAAAAGACAAGCTGTTTGTATTTGGGTCCTACCAGGGCCTCCGCGACCGGCCGCAGGCTGTGCCGGTGGTGGCCACAGTTCCTTCTGCGGCGCACCGCAGTGGTGATTTCACAGACCTCCTACCTGATACGGTGCTCGTCAACCCCCTGGATTCCGCCACGGGCAGACCTTACGTTGATGGCTCAGGCAACCCCTGTGTGGCCAACAACATTGTGAATTCCAATTGCATCAGCCCGGTAGCCACGAACTTGCTTCAATACGTACCGACCTCCGCCTCCGGCACGGTAGTCTCACTTGGATCCAGCCCGAAGAACGACGGCATGTACTTCGGCCGGCTGGATTGGAACAAGAGCTCCAAGCACTCCATCTTCGGCCACGTCTACGTGGATCACAACACTCACAACTCGCCGTTCGGGGGAAATGGAAACATCGCGGGCTACATCGGTGAGAATTTCGTGCAAGAAACCGATGATGTCACCGTGAATGATACCTATACGGTTAGCCCTACGGTGGTGAACCAACTCGTGCTTTCCTATCTGCGCACCACGTCTTTCCAGCACGAGACTAAGACCCTCACGCCCAGCGACCTGGGCATCACCATGCCCCAGTATCCTCCCACCGGGGCGATCGACGTGAATGTGGGCGGACTGTTTGATCTGGGCTCCGGTTACACCACGCGCTTCATCAACAACAACTATCAAATCCGCGACACCCTGAGTTGGATGAAGGGGCGGCATAATTTCAAATTCGGGGGTGAATACCTGCGCTTGCACTTTGTCCAGAGATTCATCGGGTCGCCGGGTTTTGTTTTCGATACCACACGTTCCGGGGATCCCGTCGCGAATTTCCTGCTCGGAGCATTTAGCACCATGAACCTGGATTTCGGCGTCCGCGACAACGATGACGTCAGCAATGCCCCCAGCTTCTTCTTCCAGGACGAGTTCAAGGTGACGCCGCGGTTCATGCTCACCATGGGGATCCGCTACGAGCCCTATCTGTTCTGGTACGACAACCACGACCGCATTGATACGGTCGTGATCGGGAAGCAGTCCACGAAAAGACCGGACGCCCCCCCTGGAGTGCTCTTCCCCGGCGACCCGGGCATTCCTCGAACCCTGGTACCGTACGATAAGAACAATTTTGCACCCCGACTGGGCTTCGCCTGGGACGTATCTGGGAATGGCAAGACCAGCGTGCGTGGTGCCTATGGCGTGTTTTATGAATCCATCAATGCCGACTCGTTGGCCCAGGAAAATCCCCCGTTCGCGGGATGGGCTTCGGCGCGCGAAGGGAGCATCGAGGATCCCTTTGGCTCAACCGGCCAAACCCCACCACCCGCAGCCCCGACGGGGAGTTTTGGCTGTGTGCCGTCTTCCACGTTCCCGGGGATCGCTTGTCCTCTATTCCCCTTGCCCATGGGAGGCGTCTTCACCGATCTCTCTTTACGGACTCCTTACGTTCAGGCCTGGAATCTCACCCTGCAACGCCAACTCACACCCACGATCATGTTGGAGGGAAGCTACGTAGGGAAGGTTGGCACCAAGATCGAAGCCTTGCGGACCTATAACCCCGCCAAATTTGTCCCCGGAACGGCTTATGACCCGAGTTCGCAGTTGGAAAGTGCGCTCACCAATACGGGGAACATCAATGACCGCGTGATTTTCGAACCGGGCATTCTCTCACCGGACGGCTACATGCTCGGCAACGACTTCCGCAGTTGGTACCACAGCTTCCAAACTCAAGTCACCAAGCGATTCAGCAGGGGCTATTCGGTGACAGCTTCCTATGCGCTTGCGAAATCGATTGATTCAAGTTCCACCGACAACCTGGGCGGAACCGTGTCAGACCCTTTCAATCTGCGGACGGAGCGCGGGCGCTCAGATTGGGACCGGCGTCAAGCCTTTGTTGTTTCCTGGCTCTGGACCCCGTCTGTGAACTTCAGCACACCAACGCTCAACACCTTGCTGGGAGGGTGGACGTTCACCGGCATCACGTCCATCCAGACCGGTCTGCCGATGACCTTTGCCAGCGGCCCTGACGTAGCCATCGATGGGACGTATGGAACACAACACGCCTTCACCAACGGACAAACAATTGGGCGTAGCCATTCCGGACGCGCCGACATGATCAACCAGTTTTTCAACACCGCGGCTTTAATTGACCCCACCTGTTCGTACGATCCTGCCGCCGCCTTGGGCAACCCTCAATACATTGAGCAGAACAATTGCACAACGGACGGCATCAAGTACTCGTATCTGGGCACGTACGGGAACACGGGTCGCGGAATCCTGACTGGGCCTGCCTTGAGCAATACCGACTTCTCGATCCTCAAGAATTTTGCCTTCCGGGACCGCTACAAAGTCCAGTTCCGTTCGGAGTTCTTCAATGTCTTCAACCAGGTGAACTTCAGCAACCCCGACAGTACGGTCACGGATGGTTCGGCCTTCGGCACCATAAGAAGCGCTGGCGCCGGACGCGTTGTTCAGTTTGCTCTGAAATTCCTTTGGTAATTCTGGGGAGGAAGACTTCCCCGGCTTGAGTTCGACGCTCTCGCGTGCCTCGTATGGGGCGGACTCCAGAGTGATGTCCGCCCCTACGTGGCGCGAAGGCGGATTTGAATCGCCAACGCCCACAGAGTCGCGTGGCATGGACCCTCGCGGCCAGCACCCTTTGAGTAAATCTTACGAGTTCCGTGACAGTTGGAGTTCCATCCCAGATCGTGCCTCCTCTGATGCTCTTGCCCACCCCAGCAATGAAAACCCATCTCCAAAAGGATAAAGCCATGTGCTCCCTTGGTCACATTATGCGGAAAGTTGTTCACCTCGCCGTTGCCGGCATGACCTTGCTCACCTTGGCGGGTTTCCAAGCCCGGGCAGAAACGGCCTCGCCCCTTTTCGCCCGGGGTTACACGGTTCTGCCCACTCCTCAGAACGTGGTGCTATCCGGGAAGGACTTTGCCATCATGAACGGCTGGCAGTTGGAGTTGGCGGGCGGGATGAAACCTGATGACGTGGCGGTAACCACTTTGAAAGAAGATCTCGCGGCTCGCTGCCGGCTCACGCTTGCGGAAAGCCGGGCTGCCCGGGGCGGGGCGGGTGTAATCCGCCTGTCCGTGGCGCCCGGTTCAGTGACCATCGGCGAAGCAGCGGACCGCGACAAAGCCTCTCTCGCCGAGCAGGCGTACCGGCTGGTTTTGAAACCCCAGAGTATCTTGATAACCGCGAATGCTGCCCCAGGACTCCTCTACGGGGTCGAGACACTCATCCAATTGGTTCGCCTCGAAGACGGCCAACTCCTGCTGCCTGAGGGCGAGATCACCGACTGGCCGGACATGCAGTTGCGCGTCATCTACTGGGACGATGCGCATCACCTGGAGCGTCTGGAGGTGTTGAAGGCGGCGGTGCGGCAGGCGGCGTTTTACAAGATCAACGGCTTCTCGATCAAGCTGGAAGGGCATTTTCAGTACCAGCACGCGCCGTACATTGTGGAGCCCTACGCGATGACCGCGGGGGAGTTGCAGGAATTGACGGACTACGCACTGAAGTACCACGTGGAGATAATTCCCTATCTGGACGGGCCGGCGCATGATGCGTTCATCCTGAAGCATCCGGAATACGCGGGGCTGCGGGAATATGCGGAGAGCAATTACGAGTTCTGCACGACCAACCCGGAGACCTACAAGCTGTTCTACGGGATGTTCGATGACCTGCTGGAAGCGACGAAGGGGAGCAAGTACTTTGTGTTGTTAACGGATGAGCCGTATTACGTGGGATTGGCGAAAAACGCGCAATGCAACGAAGTGGACCGGGCGAAGGAGTTAGGGAGTGTGGGGAAACTGCTGGCGGAGTTCGTGACCAAGACGGCGGGGTACCTGCACGAGCGGGGACGGCAGGTAATTTTCTGGGGTGAGCTTCCGATGGTGCCGGAGGACATTGCTTCGGTGCCCAGTTACATGATCAACGCTGAGGTCTATGGTCCCAAGTTTGATCCGGTCTTCAAGACCCATGGCAACCGCCAACTTATCTTCACCTCCACCAACGGGTGGAAGGAATTCCTCTTCCCTAACTACTACCTGCTTCCGCAGGACCAGCACATTCCGGGTGCCCCCGGAGGGGCTTACGAATCCGTAAGCCAAGGCCCGGGGCTGGTGGAGGAGATGTTTGACTCGATCTCACACAATTCGGCACGCCAAAATGCCGACTTGATGGGCACGTTCGTGGCTGGATGGGCGGACGTCGGACAGCATCCGGAGACGATGTGGCTGGGGTACGCTACGGGGTCGGCAAGCGGCTGGCGCCCCGGGTCGCCCGACCCGCAGGAATCAATGATCTCGTTTTACAAGCTATTTTACGGGCCGGGCGCGACCCGTATGGGCCGGCTCTATCAGCTCATGAGCGAGCAGGGGCAATTTTGGAAGGAAAGTTGGGAAACCAAGCCCTCGGCCGCGCGCACACCGCTGTGGGGGGACTGGAACATCATCTATCCCACGCCCCGTCCCGCCGAGGATCAGACGTTGCCGCTGCTGCCGGTTCCCTCGTCGCCGCTCCTTACGCTGGGCTACGACTGGGCTCCCCTGAATGCTCGGCGGCTTGGGATGGCGGGAGAGTTCCTGGCGGAGAATGACGAGATGTTGGACCTGATTCACGCCAATATGCGCCAAGTCGAATTCCAGCATTACAACCTGGAGATCTACCTCGCCATTGCGCAACTCTTCCGCCAGAATCTGCACATGTTGCTGGACCTCAGGGATATCAACGAGGAGCTCAAATCTGCGGAGCGCCTGGCAGGCCAAGCTGACGCGGAAAGCGCTGTTGCCTCACTTGACCACGCGCTGGATCTTGCGGAGAGCATTCGGCGGCAGAGAAATGACATTTTCCAGGACGCCGCCACGACTTGGTACAAAAGCTGGTATCCGCGCGTGCCGGAGGCGAACGGCCGGGTCTTCCTCGACAAGGTTGATGATGCCAAGGATCATATGCCGGGGCGTACCGTGGACATGACCTACTTGATCTATCGACAGCTTCTCTACCCCCTGGGGGATTGGGTGGAGAAGACGTTGGCCGTCCGCAATCAGTACGCTGAGGCGAACCACCTCCCCCTGAGAGAGTTCAAACTGGATTGGAAGAACACCGCGAAGTCGGCGGCACAGCCGAGCGGTCAGTGAAGATCTCAAGCGGATGTAAGTGTGGAGGTGCTGTTGTGACAGATCACTTCGCGTCCTCGTTTAGAGTCCTGGCGCCAAGACCGCGGGGCTACGTTGTGCTGACCGCCGTATTCTGCTTGCTCTCGATGGCGGCGCCCGCTACGGCCGCCACGGCTTCGCCACTGTTCGCGCGCGGCTATACGGTGATTCCCGAACCACAGAAGGTGACGCTGAGCGGCAAGGACTTCGAAGTCGCGGCTCCCTGGCGATTGGAGTTGGGGCCAGGCGTCAAGGCGGAAGACATCGCCGTCGAAAGTTTGAAGGAAGAGTTACAAGAGCGATTCCATATTGCCTTGTCGGAAGCGAAGGGGAAGGGTGGGGCCAGCCTGAAGTTGGCCATCGACCCGCACGCGGTGGACGTAGGAGAAGCCACGGACAGGGAGAAGTCCGCCCTGGCCGAGCAGGCCTACCGGATGAAATTGACTGGTTCCGAAGTCACGATTACGGGGAACAGCCCATCCGGGCTCTTCTACGGTGTGCAGACGTTGGTGCAGTTGCTCAAGCCGCAGGATGGGAAGCAGTGGTTGCCGGAAGGGGAGATTATCGACTGGCCGGACCTGGAGCTTAGGGTGATTTATTGGGACGATGCGCATCACCTGGAGCGTCTGGAGGTGTTGAAGGCGGCGGTGCGGCAGGCGGCGTTTTACAAGATCAACGGCTTCTCGATCAAGCTGGAAGGGCATTTTCAGTACCAGCACGCGCCGTACATTGTGGAGCCCTACGCGATGACCGCGGGGGAGTTGCAGGAATTGACGGACTACGCACTGAAGTACCACGTGGAGATAATTCCCTATCTGGACGGGCCGGCGCATGATGCGTTCATCCTGAAGCATCCGGAATATGCGGGGTTGCGGGAATATCCGGAGAGCAACTACGAATTTTGCGTGACGAACCCGGACACCTACAAGCTGTTCTACGGGATGTTCGATGACCTGCTGGAAGCGACGAAGGGGAGCAAATACTTTGTGCTCTCGACGGATGAGCCGTACTACGTGGGGTTGGCGAGAAACGCGCAGTGCAACGAAGTGGATCGAGCGAAGGAGTTAGGAAGTGTGGGGAAACTGCTGGCGGAATTCGTGACCAAGACGGCGGGGTACCTGCACGATCGAGGGCGGCAGGTGATGTTCTGGGGTGAGTATCCGATGGTGCCGGAGGACATTGCTTCGGTGCCCAGTTACATGATCAACGCTGAGGTCTATGGTCCGCAGTTTGATCCGGTCTTGAAGGCCCATGGGATTCGGGAGATGGTGTTCACCTCAACAGAAGGAGAGGAGGAACTCTTCCCGGAGTACTATCCGCTGCCTTCGTCCGAGCAGCTTCATCCCCGGCCCTCCGACGGCAGGCGTGTCCAAGAGATGGTGGATATGATCTCCTTCACATCGCTTGCAGCCATTGACGACGTGCGGCCGGACTCGGCGAAGGCAAAGCAGGCAGATCTCATGGGGGTTTTCATCGCGGGTTGGGCAGATCCCGGACTGCACCCGGAGACCTTCTGGCTGGGCTATGCCACCGGGCCTGCTCGGGGCTGGCGCCATGACTCGCCAAGTTCAGAGGAGTTGATCAGCAGCTTCTATCGGTTGTTCTATGGCTCGGGGGCCACGGACATGGGGCGGCTGTACCAACTGATGAGCCAACAGGCGCGCTTTTGGGAGGATAGCTGGGAGACCGGCCCCTCCAAAGCGCGCACCCCCATCTTTGGGTATTCCAAAGGAGTTTTCAATTCCCCGCATTATGCGCGTGACCAGTATCTGCCTCTTCTGCCCGTGCCTTCGCCGGACGTGCTCCGCCTGCCTTACAACTGGAATATGGAAAACCAGAGACGGCTTGAGCTGGCGGGCAGGTTTCTCGCGCAGAATGACGAAGTACTCAACTTGATTAATATGAATTTGGAAAAGGTCCAGCTCAATCATTACAACCTCGAGGTTTACCTGTCTATTGCTCATCTCTACCGCCAGAACTTGATCATGCTGCGCGAGTTAGGCCGGATCACGGGCGCGTTGACCTCCGCTCAAACCTACGCGGGTCAGAACAACGCGGTGGGGGCAGTGACCTCTCTCGACCGGGCTCTGAGCATCGCCGAGAATATCCGCCAGCAACGGAACCAAGCCCTGATCGACGCGACGGCGACGTGGTACAAATCCTGGTTCCCGCGCATGCCGGAAGCCAATGGACGCAAAGTTTTCGACAAGGTTGACGACGTCAAAGACCACCTGCCCGTTCGGACTGTGGATATGAGCTACCTGGTTTATCGCGAACTCTTGTATCCGCTGGGCGATTGGGCCGCCCAGACGGTGGCCGTCAGGAACCAGTACGCGCAAGCTCATCATCTTCCCGTACGCGAAGTTCAATTCGATTGGAAAAACACATCCACGCGGGTTTCGACGCCGCGGGTCAGCGATGATGAGAACTGACGCGCGTGCAGGGAGGGAAAACCGGTGATCGCATACCTTCGCGGCACGTCAAGTTCATGCCCCAGTTTCCGCGCCACCTGGTGGGGAATGTGCGCCGTCCTGACCTTGGCTTGTGGAAACGCGGTCTCCAAGGCCGCGTCCACCTCACCCCTGTTTGCGCGTGGCTACACGGTTTTGCCCGCGCCTCAGCAAGTGAGCCTCGAAGAGAAGGACTTTCCTTTTGGAGAAGGCTGGGTGCTGCAGCTTGCCCCCGGCGTGCGGCCCGACGATGTAGCCGTGGAGACTCTGAGAGAGGATCTGAGGTCGCGATTCGGAATTGCTCTGGCTTTTGGCAACGTTTTGCGCCGCCAGGGAAAACTGCTGCGTGTGGTCATCGAACCCGGGTCTGTGCAAGTCGGCCAGACAACCGACCGTGAAAAGGAGGCTTTGGCGGCCGAGGCCTATCGGATTGATTTGAGTCCAGACTCCATCACCATTACCGCCAATGCGCCGCCGGGTTTGTTCTATGGCGCGGAGACACTGGTTCAGATGGTCAGGCCCGGACAGGGCGCCACTTGGCTGCCTGCGGGGAAGATCGTGGATTGGCCGGGCCTCGAGAACCGTTTCATTTATTGGGACGACAAGGCCCACCTGGATCGCTTCGAAGTGTTGAAGACCGCCATTCGGCAGGCGGCGTTCTACAAGGTCAATGGGTTCCTAATCAAACTGAACGGCCACTTTCAGTATGCAAGTGCTCCGGCGGTGGTTGAGCCGCAGGCGCTCACTCCCGCGCAGTTGCAGGAACTCACCGACTATGGCTTGCGTTACCACGTGCAGCTCATCCCCTACGTGGACGGTCCGGCTCACATTGCCTGGATCTTGAAACACCCCGAATACGCCAGGTTGCGCGCGTTCCCGGAAAGTAACTACGAGTTGTGTACGACCAATCCCGACTCCTACAAGCTTCTCTATGGCATGTACGATGAACTGATGAAAGCCAACCAGGGCGTCAACTACTTTCTGCTTTCAACGGACGAGCCATATTACGTCGGGCTGGCCGACAACCCTCAATGCCATGAAGTCGACCGCGCCAAGGAATTGGGAAGCGTCGGGAAGTTGCTTGCCGGGTTCGTCTCCAAAGCGGCCGGCTACTTGCACGATCACGGCCGCAGGGTGATCTTCTGGGGCGAATATCCGCTCAAGCCCAGCGACATACCTTCCTTGCCTTCCTATCTTATCAACGGCGAAGTTTATGGACCGGAATTCGATGCCGCGTTCAGGGCCCACAACATCCGCCAAATGATCTTTACTTACCCGCAAGCCGATGAGCAGCTTTTTCCGAACTATTATCTGCTGCCAGAGAGTGAACATGTCAATTACCGCCCCGTGACGCAAGCGGATGAAGCCCATTTCCGTCCTCAGCGTGACCGGGTCGCGCAGATGTTCAACGAGATATCCTTCTCGCCGGCCCGCCAAAACGCGGACCTGATGGGGATTGACGTGTGTGCCTGGGGAGACAATGGCCTTCATCCCGAAACCTTCTGGTTGGGGTTTGCGACAGGCGCCGCCTGGGCGTGGCACCCTGGCTCGCCCAATCCAGAAGAGGCGAAAAGCAGCTTCTACCAACTGTTCTATGGTCCGGGCGCGACGGACATGGACCGACTCTACCAGCTCATGAGTACACAAGCCCAGTTCTGGGACACGAGTTGGGAATGGACTCCTTCTTCGGCTCGCTCAATCCTTTTCGGGAACTCCGACGAAATCAAGCCGCGCGCCGCGCATGATCAAACCCTAACCCTGCCACCTCTCCCCCAGGGGGCATTTCTGCGGCAGGAATACGATTGGGGAAAATTGCACGAGCGCCGACGAGTGCTTGTCGAGGAAGCGCTGGCGCGGAACGATGAACTAATGGGCCTTCTTCACAAGAACCTCCCATCGGTACGGTTCCACAGATACAACCTCGAGGTGTTTCTTTCGACCGCCAGGCTCTATCGCCAAAACCTGGAAATGCTGGAAGAATTGAGTGAGATTAACGAATCACTCCACGCTGCGCAGGCTGCGGCTGCGAAGTTGGAGTACGCCGACACACTGCAGGCACTCGATCAGGCGCTGGACGTTGTCCAAGACATCCGCGAGCAAAGAAACCGCGCCCTCCACGAGGCTACCGAGACTTGGTACGAAAGTTGGTACCCCAGAGTGGAGGAGGCTAATGGCCGACGCTACCTGTTGGTGTTGAACGACGTTCAAGATTACCGGGTTGATCGCGCCTTGGGGCTGAAATATCTAATTCTGCGCGAGTTTCTGCTGCCGTTCGACGATTGGTTCGGACAGACGCTGAGCATCCGCAACCAGTACGCGTCTGCGCACAAATTGCCGGAGCGGCACACTCAACTTGATTGGCAGGATGCTTCGCCGAATGCCTCCGGTCATACGCGAACGACCGAGTGAGTGCCGGATCTATTTCTCGCTTGAGGTGTTCCCATGCACAATGAAACCCTGCTCGCACGCAGAGCCTTCATCAGAAGCCTCATGGGGGGAGCGGCGGCAGCGCTGGAGTCGAGCGCGTTCAATTCCCTGCACAGTGCCTTGGCCGCGCAGGACTTGCCTGCCGACGTGGGTCCGCGCGCGCAAGTAGCGACGGAAGTTCGACTGCAAGGAGAAGTTCACCGGCGCGGTGATGTGCTGCACGGTCATGTCACTTTGAACAGCGCGAGAACCGATCTTCCTGTGGAGATCATGTGGACCGATGGCTATGGCCGGGTGGCGGGGCGCAGCCGGGCCCTGCCGGCACACGCCTTCAATAACGTTGCAGAGTTCACGCTTCGTCTGGATCACCCTCTGACCTACCAGAACACCGTGGAGGTCCTGGTTGATGGAGTAACACAGATTGAGCACGCGCGGTTCCTGATTCCTCCGGAGCCAGACTCCTGGGACGACTACCACGTCATCAACTACACCTTCTATCCACATGGCTATTACAGCAAGCTTCGGGAGGCTGGCGTCGACGCAATCATCGCCTATCGGGACAAAACCTATGACGCCTTCCTCGACAATAATTTCCGCTTCTACGTCGAGGAGATGATCTGGGAATACCTGGCGACGTATCACAAGAACTTCAACTTGTGGAAGGAACTCATTCGCAAGTTCATGGAGAATCGCAACGACTGGAAAGTCTTCACGCGCGATCCTTGCCTGAATGATCCTGAAACATTGAAGCGTGCGAAAAACGTACTGGAGCGCGAGGTCAACAAGTACAAGGATCTGCGGCCACTGTTCTACGATCTTTCGGACGAGTTGGGAGTGGGTGACCAGATCGCTCCAAGCGACCTCTGCCACTCGCGGCATTGTATTCGGGCCTTTGCGGAGTATCTCAAGCATAGCTACGACTCGATACATGAGAACCGCAAGGAATGGGATGTGGATTTCTATCACTGGGATGATGAACAGATCGACTTGGGAGCGCAGTTCAACTGGGACGACCTTATGATCCACGAGACGACCACGGATCGTGCCATGGACCGCATTCTCATGGGCCACCTGCAGCGCACGTACAAGACCGTTGAGGCATTTAACAATGCGTGGGAAGTCAGTTTCCCGTTTGCGCCGAGGCCTTCCCAATACGCGGTAATGGACTGGACACCGGTGGTCGCACCGCTCGCCGACACGCGCTCACTGGCCGTGCTTGACGAGAAGACGCTGAACGGTCTCTTCGGCTCGCTCGCAGCCGCCAACGCCTCCTGGGGAAAGAAGGGAGGGTGGACAACCAACCAGAAGCCGACCCAGTTTAAGAGCTGGGCGGAGGTGAGCGCTTACATCAAGCGGCTTGAGCAAACCTGGGCAGAAATAGACAGCACGGAAGGGTGGAACTTAGCCGCGTGGTGCGATTTCAGAAACTTCATGGATCGTACCTTTGCCAATTTCGTTCGGCGCTCGGCGGACTACTGTAAATCGCTCGACCCGCACGCGCGGATTGGGACAGAGGGCGGGCAATCTCCCTGGGCTTTTGGCTGGTACAACTACGAGAATGTCTGCGAGACCGTCGATGTGATCGAACCTTACAACATTGGAAACAACGTCGAGATCATCCGGGGTCTCGGCAGCCACCGGATCATTCAATTGAATACCTATGGCTTCCAGTTTGCCCCGGGAAGTAAGGAAGCTGATCTCAGCGTGGCTGACCGCGTAGCGCAAAAGCAGGCCACTCGAAAAGCCTGGTGGCAACTTTTCCATGAAAGCCGCGCGGCCATCATTTGGGATTACACCGAACGCGATTTCCGCTTTGTGGACGAGAACCGGGAGCTTACTCCGGCGGCACTCACGTTCAAGGACACTTTCCGCGAACTCCGGTCAGGCATCGGGAAACTCATTATTAATGCAAAACGCCAGCACGACGGCATTGCCATTCATTATTCTCATCCCTCCGTACAGGCGCATTGGATGATCGAAAATCTGAAGGTGGGAAAGCGGTGGCCTGTCAACGAAGTCAAAGACGACTACTTCCGCTTCAACGGCGTGCGGAACAGCATCACAAAAATGGTCGAGGATCTGAACCTGCAATATGAGTTCACCAGCTCAAGGCAGATCGTAAACGGCGTGCTGAACTCCGGGGAGTTCAAGGCGTTGTTTCTGCCCCAATCCATTGCCATGAGCGACGAGGAAGTTGCCAGGGTGCGGGAGTTCGTTGAAAACGGCGGCACGGTGATCGCTGACTGCCGTTGCGCAACCATGAATGAACGGGGCCGCGATCTGGGGCAAAGCCAATTGGACGATCTCTTCGGGATCTCGCGCCATGGTAAGCGGAGCGCCGTAACAGGTACCGTGAGCGGGATCGCCGACTTTCGCAATGTTCCTCTTAAGGGAAAATCCCTGGGATTGACCGTCGGCGAAACCAATATCCAGGCACGTGGTGGAACAGCCCTGGCGCAGCAGGAAAGTGTTCCCGCGGTGATGGTTCGGGAAGTGGGAAAGGGGCTTGCCATCTATCTTAACCTCGAGGTTTTTCCTTATCAGCATTGGCGCGTCCGCCCAGGGCCTGAGGCAGTGATGCGTGAATTCCTGGGTGCGCTCCTGGCGGAAGCCGGCATCGAACCTCGCGTGCGAGTATTGGATACGCGGGGCACACGGCTCCCGGCGGTCGAGGTCGTAAACTACCAGCTTGGCTCGCAGACGATCGTGGCTATCTTCCGCAACCCTCAACTCGATCCAGGCGGATGGGCTGATGGACCGCGGGTGCCGGAGCGGGGGTGGGGTGAGGGCATCGACAATTCCGCGCTTGAGAAACCTGTGGATGCTGTCATCCACCTGCCACAGGGTTTCCATGTCTATGATGTTCGGGCCGCCAAGCCACGGGGACAGATTTCGTCCCTTGAGACCACCCTGGACCCATGGGCTCCTCTGGTCCTCACGCTGTCACCGACCGCAGTCGCCGGGCTGAGGCTTCAAACAGGACCGCGTATTGAAAGAGGTCATGCCGGTGAAATCGAGATCACTATAGAGGATAATCCCGCAGGTATGCAGCCACGAATTATCCACTTGGATGTTTTTGCTCCTGACGATAATCTGGCGGAGCCCTACTCAGGCAATTTTCTTCTAGATGGACAAGCGGGGAAGTTGACGATCCCCTTCGCCTGGAATGATGCATCGGGAGTGTGGAAGGTTAGGGCACAAGATATAGCAACAGCCGTCATGGCCGAAACAAGCGTCCACGTCACCTAAGGGGTGATTGCATCACTGTCCCCGCAGTCTCCCCCATGGACGAGAGCAACCTTTGCACGGCCAGTGAACCGATGCACGGGTTGTCGTGCCGCCGCACGGGGGGCGGCGGGTGAGGGGTCACGTCACGCGTCACTGTCCTTATCCCAGGCCGCGCAGCCTGAGATGTTCTCCTCGTCCCTGCAATTCTGTCGATGACGATGAGGGGTAGTGTGGGCCGCGCGGCAGGGCACTCGTCACTGCCTGTCCATCACCCGATGAGCCATTGGGCCGGTGGGCCGATTCCCTGTTCTCCGGATAGCCGCTGCCCTACCGACCGGATTCCGTCTCCCAGCTCCTGTCACCTGCTTTTCCGACGCCGGACCTCGGGCACGGGACTCTCGGTGGGCGCCAAGTGGTGGGTGGCGACACCCGCAGCGATGGAGAATCGGAATCCAGGCTCCGCAGGCGGCAGCGCCCGGGCACAGCACGAACCTCCAGCCCCCACCCCACCGCGCTACCGGCTGGGCATTTTCCGGAACCTACCCATAAGCTCGGGCCACCTTAAGGAGCCTTGGCGCGTTCCAACTCTTGTTGGGCTTTTTCCTGAAGGCCCAAGGCTACGTAGGCTCGAGCCAATTGGGAATGGGCTTTGGCCATCTTGGGGGCAATCCCCACGGCTCTTTCCAGTTCGCGCGCGGCCTCCTGCGGGCGGTTCAGATAAAGGTAAAGTTCGCCCAGGGCCTCGTGCGCTTCCGCATAGTCAGGGAGGATTTCCACGGCGCGCTGGAAGGCTTGAATGGCCGGTTCTGACTGCTTCCGGCGGGTGTAGACGACTCCCAGGTTGAAGGCCGCAGAGAAGTTTGTGGGATCGAGTTCGAGCGCCCGGCGAAGTGAACGCTCGGCCCCATCCAAATCCAGTTCCGCTATTTGTGAGGTCCCCAGGTAGTATGCTGCCGTGGCGTTCGTTGGGTCGAGTTCGAGGACAGACTGAAAATACTCGGCAGCGTGGCGGAAATCATGCAGATGGTAGTAATCGCGCGCCAGGAGAAAGCGAATGGTGCGTGAATGGGCCTCGGTTTTTTCCGCCTCTTGCAGGCGGCGGAGTGACTGCGCGTAGCGGCCCTGCTGGCCGTCGGCGAGCGCCGCGGCCACCAACTCATAAACCTGGATGCGGTCCTTCGGATCGGGAAGCGCCACGCCGCTGGCGTCGGTGATGCCCCCCCCCGACACCGCCACGTACCCCAATGATCTGAGACTCTCGAGCAGCGCCGGATCGGTCGGCGCCATCTCCGTTGCGGCCGCGCCCGCCGCCGGAGTGAAGCGGCTGACCAAGGCCAGGAGGCGGGCGTGCATCTCTTGCGCCAGAGCCTGGTGCGTGCTGAACAGATTGTGCAATTCCTGGGGGTCGGCGCGCGTATCGTAAAGTTCCGGCCGGGTCGTCGCAATGTATTTCAGCCCGCGCCATTCGAGGCTGCGCAGGCAGTTCCAGCCAAAATGCAGCAACGGAGGATAGCTTTCCGCGTAAAGATTCGAGGGGTTCTCGGCCGCACGGCCCAGCAGCAGGTTCAGCAGGCTCCGCCCTTGCACGCTGGCAGGGATGGGGATTCTCAGCGCCTGCAAGATGGTGGGCATCACGTTGACGAGCGAGACCTCGTTCTGGACCACCTGCGGAACAACACCTGGCATTTGGACGATCAAGGGGACATGCAAAGTCGAGTTATAGACGAAAAAGCCGTGGGTCTTCTCGCCGTGTTCGCCCAGGCTCTCACCGTGATCACTGGCCAGAACCATCAGCGACTTGTCCAGGAGCCCATGCTGCGCGAGGGCGGCCAGCAGGCGGCCGACCTGGACGTCGGCAAAGGCGATTTCACCGTCATAGGCACGGCCCCGGTAGCGGCTGGCATAAGGTTCCGGGGGGTCGTAGGGCGCATGAGCGTCGTAGAGGTGAACCCACAGAAGGACGGGCCGCCGGGGATTGCGCTCCAGCCACTTCGTGGCTTCATCAACGACCTGGTCACCCCGCCGCTTCACCGCATCCAGGTGCACTTCTTCCAGGCCCCTGAGCTCGAAATGGTCGAAATAGGTGTCAAAGCCCTGGTTCAAACCGAAGCGCGCATCCAGCACCGGCGCGCCCAGGAAAGCTGCGGTCGTGTACCCGCTGTCGCGCAGAATCTTGGCCAGGGTGGCCGCACTCGCGGGAAGCCGGTTGCCACTGAAATCGTGCATGCCGGTCGCCAGCGGAAACTCCCCGGTCAGGAGTGCCGCGTGCGCAGGCAAGGTGATGGGAACCGGCGTGTAGGCTTGGGCGAATCGCATGCCGCCCCGTGCCAACTGGTCAATGCTGGGCGTTTGGATTGAGGCATCACCGTAGCAGCCCAAGTGGTCCGGACGAAGGGTGTCAACGGTGATGAGAACTACGCTGAGGGCGGGCCGCTCGGCTGCCGCACCCGGCAAGCTCAGCACGACCAGAGTGAAGATCGCGAGCAGGATTTTGCCAGGCGTCGTGTTCATGATGTTGCCCATTCGACAATGCATCTTAAGGCGACGGCGGCGGTTGTGGCAAGGCCGATGCTGTAGCGCGCCCTGTTCTGTCCAGGGCTGCGGAGCACACCCGGCCAGAAAAGCCGCGGGCTTCGGAAAACGGGCCGGCGCAACGCTGCGCGCCTCCTGCCTCACGCCCGCCCCCGCCAGGCCTCCCTCACGGGAAAGCGGGGGACCAGCCAATTCCCGCGCGAAACGTCGAGACAACTCCCGCTGGCAAGGCAAATTCGCCGGAGGGAATCACCCCCCGTGTTATAATCGCGCTGGTTGAGGACCGCGGCCGGCGCAAGCAGGAGGCCGCTGGGAATTTCAAAATCCTCCGGGGGCAAGCTGGAGAAGAATTCATGCCGCTGAATAATTACGAAAGAGTCTGGCACAACGGAAAATTCATTCCCTGGTCGGAGGCTACGATTCACGTTGCAGCGCACGTGGTTCACTACGCTTCCTGCCTGTTCGAGGGCATTCGCTGTTATGAAACTCCTCACGGGCCCGCCATCTTTCGTCTGAAGGAGCACACCGACCGGCTGGTGAACTCTTCCAAGATCTATCGCATGGAATTGCCCTATACACGCGAGCAACTGGCGCAGGCGATGGTCGAACTGGTGCGCATCAACAACACCCGGCATTGCTACATTCGCCCCGTGGTGTTTCGCGGCGTGGGCGAAATGGGTGTCAACCCCCTGAAGAATCCGATCGAGATCTACCTGCTGGCCTGGGCTTGGGGAAAATATCTGGGTGACGAGGCGCTGCGGCAGGGCGTGGACGTGTGCGTTTCCTCCTGGCAGCGAATTGCGCCCAACACTTTGCCGGCCATGGCCAAGTCAGCCGCAAATTACATGAACGCCCAGCTCATCAAGATGGAGGCGATTACCAACGGCTACACGGAAGGAATCTCACTCGATGCGAGCGGCCATGTGAGTGAAGGCAGCGGTGAGAATATCTTTGTCATCCGCGAGGGCAAGATCTTCACACCCCCGCTTTCGGCGTCCGTGCTCCCCGGCATTACGCGCGACTCCATCATCACGCTGGCGCACGAGATGGGCTATGCCGTGAGCGAGCAGAACATCGCCCGCGAGATGCTCTACATCGCCGACGAAGTCTTCTTCACCGGCACCGCGGCGGAGGTCACTCCGATCCGTTCCGTCGACCGCATCGTGGTCGGCAAGGGGCAGCCCGGCCCGGTGACGTGCGCCTTGCAGGAACGCTTCCTCTCGATTGTGCAAGGCAAGGCGGAGGACAAATACGGCTGGCTGACCGTCTGCAACCAGCCGGTGGCAGCGGGCCGTTGAGGAAGCCTGCCAGCGCCGGCACTGGCGATCCGCGTTTGGCTTGCCGGGGGCAAGGCGTGCTCTTGCCCGGCCAGCCTGCCGGCAAGTAGCAGACAGGCGTGAGGGTGGCCCTTTGACACCCCGCCGGGCATATGCTAACTTGAGCGCAAATTTGGGAAGAACCTCCGCGAGGGTTCCAAATGAGTAATGGCGCCGATAGTCTGAATATTGATACCCTGCTTCGGACCGCCTGCGAAAACAAAGCCTCCGACCTGCATTTGAAGGTCGGAAACTATCCTTACGTCCGCGTGGATGGCGACCTGCGCCCGCTCACGCAGTACACCCGCATCTCCAGCGAGGACATGCTGAATATGGCCTTCAGCATGATGACCAACCGGCAAAAGCAAAAGTTCAAGGAAAATGCCGAGCTCGACATGGCTTACGGTGTGGCGGGCTTGGGCCGTTTCCGCGTGAACGTCTTTCAGCAGCGGGGCAACGTCGGCATGGTGCTGCGCGTTATCCCCACCAAGATCCGTACCCTGGAAGAACTCTACCTGCCCAAGATCCTCGACAAGATCTGCCAGGAAACACGCGGCCTGGTGCTGGTGACCGGGACCACCGGAAGCGGCAAGACCACAACCTTGGCCGCCATGGTGGACCGCATCAATACCACCCGCACCGACCACATCATCACCATCGAAGATCCCATCGAGTTTCTCCACCGCGACAAGAAAGGTTTTGTGAACCAGCGCGAGGTAGAAGTGGATACCCCCAGTTTCGGCATCGCGCTGCGCTCCGCTCTCCGCCAGGACCCTGACGTCATCCTGGTGGGCGAAATGCGTGATCTCGAAACCATCCAGACAGCCCTGCTGGCCGCAGAGACCGGCCACATGGTGTTCTCCACCTTACACACCATGGATGCCACCGAAACCATCCAGCGCACCATCGCCGTGTTCCCGCCGCCTGAGCAGAAGCAGGTCCGTCTGCAACTGGCCAGCACGTTGCGGGCGGTCCTCTCCCAACGGCTGGTCCGCAAGGCGGACGGCATCGGGCGCGTTCCGGCGGTGGAAGTGCTGGTGGCCACGGAATACATTCGCGATTGCATCGTCAATCCTGAGAAGACCCGACTGATTCACGACGCCATCGCCGCCGGCGTCTCCCAGTATGCGATGCAGACCTTCGACCAGTCGCTCTACGACCTCTACTCCCGAGGGCTGATCACCCTGGAGGAAGCCCTGCTCAATTCCTCCAATCCCGACGAGTTCAAGCTGCGCATTGCCGGCATCCGCACCACGTCCGACGCTGCCCGCGAGGAAATGGAGCGAGCCACCCAGGCGGAACGGTTTGCGAAAAAGTAAGCAGGCTCCCCCCAATCCTCTCAGCGCAGCATTGCGCATGCTCGCCCGCCGCCCCTACTCGGTCGCGGAGTTGCGCCGGGCCCTGGAAAGGAAATTCCCGGAAGCGGCCACGGTGCCCGCGGTCCTCACCCGCTTGCGCGAACTCGGCTACCTGGACGACAAGAAGTTCGCCGAACAAACTGCCTATTCGCTCGCCCAGAACCGCGCCCTGGGGCCGCATCGCGTCCGCCGTGAGCTGAAAGCAAAACTCGTCAACTACAAGCATATCGAGGCGGCCGTAGCACAGGCCTACCAGGAAACCCCGGCTGGCGAGTTGCTGGAACAGGCGCTTGCCAAGAAGCTCCGCACGCTTCGCCTGCCCCTTACGCGCGCCCGGTTCCACTCGCTCTGCCAGAGTCTGTTGCGCCGCGGATTCAATGCGGGTGATATTATCAAAGCCGTGCGCGCCCGGCCCGAACTCACGCCGGTGGCAGAGGAGGTCGAGGTCGCAGACCTGGAAACTTCGGGGGATCATCCGGATCCCGAGCGATCTTAAAGCTCTTAACACGGCGCGGCCGAGCCGCAATCAAATGGAGTCTCTCCGTGTCCTTCGTGCTTTTCAAGCCTTAACACAGAGCACACGGAGTAACTCAGTGACCTCTGTGCTTAGTTTTTCTCTGCGGCCTCTGTGTTAAATTCATTTCCGAGAAGCAAAGGACCAAGATATCTCATGCAATCGAATGAAATTCGGAAAACGTTTTTGGAATTCTTCGCGCAGCGGGGGCACAGAATTGTGAATTCGTCGTCGCTCGTGCCGGCGAACGACCCTACGTTGCTCTTTTCGAACGCCGGCATGAACCAGTTTAAGGACGTTTTCCTGGGACGCGAGCGCCGCGACTACACGCGCGCTTGCTCGTCGCAGAAGTGCGTGCGCGCGGGCGGCAAACATAACGACCTGGAACAGGTGGGCCGCACCACCCGCCACCACACCTTCTTCGAGATGCTCGGCAACTTCTCTTTCGGCGACTACTTCAAGCAGCAGGCGATTCCCTGGGCGTGGGAACTGATCACCAAGGAATTTGCCATCCGGCGCGAAAAGCTCTACGTCACGGTTTTTCGCGAGGACGACGAAGCGGCGGAAATCTGGGCGAATGATGTGGGCGTGCCCCGCGAGCGCATCTTTCGGCTCGACGAGAAGGACAACTTCTGGCAGATGGGCGACACCGGCCCCTGCGGGCCGTGCTCGGAAATCCATTACGATTTGACCCCCGCGGCGAGCAGCGAAGGCCACGCCGACTGCAAATTCCCCTGCGAGTGTGGCCGCTACGTCGAACTGTGGAATTTGGTCTTCATGCAGTTCAATCGCGACGAGCAAGGGAATATGACGCCGCTTCCCCGCCCCTCCATCGACACCGGCGCCGGGCTTGAGAGGCTGGCAGCTGTCCTCCAGGGGAAGCTCTCCAATTTTGATACAGACCTCTTTCGCCCACTGATCGACGAAGCCACGGCGCTCGCCAACGTCGAATACGGCGCGAACCACGATACGGATGTTTCCCTGCGCATCATCGCCGACCACGCGCGCTCGGCCGCCTTCCTCATTTCCGACGGCGTCCTGCCCTCGAACGAAGGCCGCGGCTACGTGCTGCGCCTCATCATGCGCCGCGCGCTCTACCACGGCCAGACGCTCGGCCTGAATGAACCGTTCCTCTACAAGATGGCCGGCCACGTCGTTCAAATGATGAAGGACGCGTACCCTGAACTCATCGAGACCGAGCACCACGTCGCCAAAGCCATCAAGATTGAAGAGGAGCGGTATGCGCATACGACACGTAGGGGATTGGAAGAGATGGGCTCGACCAAGATCCTACTGAAGAACGGAGTGGAAGTGGGTTTCGGCGATATTGAAGCACTTCCCAAGAGCACACGGGAGCGCCTCCTTCGCATAGCTTCAGACAGCGAGTTCAGCCCCCTACTCGGCAGTCCCAAACTGGCGGAGGATGTCGAAAAGAAGTTTGGCGTCACATTGGCAAGCATGCAGCCGATCTTTGCAAACCTTTCCTGGTCTCACGACCTTGAACCTGAAGTGAACAAAGACATGCTCACCAAAGCAGGAGCCCTAGGTGTGCTTCGTGGCAAGGATCTCTTCCGGCTTCATGACACTTTTGGCCTGCGGCCTGACTTTGTAGAAGATATCGTCAAAAACTACGGGATCACGATTGACCGCGAAGACTACGAAGCCGAGATGCAGCGCCAGCGCGAGCGCGCCCGGGCTAGCTGGAAAGCCACTGCCAAGAAGACAGCCCTGCCCGTCTACCAGGAACTTGCCGAAAAGCATAAGACTGAATTTGACGGCTATGATCAGACAACCTCAAATGTCTGTCGGATTGTGGCGTTGATTCAGAGGGCTCAAAGCGTCGCCGAAGCCAGACCTGGGACGGAGGTTGAGATCGTCCTCGAGCGCACTCCTTTTTACGCGGAAGCCGGCGGGCAAGTCGGCGACTCGGGTCGCCTTGTAGATTCCGTCGATTTCATAGATTTGGCACACATCACGGACACGTATTCCCCCGTGAGCGGATTGATTGTACACAAAGCAAGCGCTCATCAGACTCTCCTTGTTGGCACCTGGTTAACAGCCGTTGTTGATCGTGACCGCCGCGATGCGATACAGCGCAATCACACCGCCACACATCTGCTCCACGCGGCATTACGAAAGACGCTGGGGACGCATGTGAAGCAAGCAGGGTTGCTGGTGGCGCCGGACCGGCTGCGATTCGACTTCTCGCACTATGCGGCGCTCGACGAGCAGGACTTGCTCGACATCGAAGACCTGGTTAACGAGCATATCCTGAAGAACGAAGTTGTTACGATGGAAGAGAAAGACCTGGACTCGGCCGTTGCTGGTGGCGCTATGGCGCTTTTCGGCGAGAAATACGCAGATAAGGTACGCGTGCTCGCGATCGACGACTTCTCCAAAGAGCTTTGCGGGGGCACGCACGTGCGGCGCACGGGCGACATCGGCCTCTTCAAGATTATCTCCGAAGGCAGCGTGGCCGCGGGCACGCGTCGCATCGAGGCTCTGACCGGCACCGGTGTACTCGCAGAGATGAGAAAGGCGGGCGAGACGCTGGCGCTACTTTCCGCAGCGCTGCGCGCGAAGCCCGAGGGACTGATCGAGGCCATCGAGAAGCTTACCGAAAGCGAGAAGAAGCTCCGCAAGGAACTGGAAGCGCAACAGATGAAGCGCGCGGCTTCGGCTGCCACCGACTTGGCGCAGGAAGCGCGTGACGTCAAAGGCGTGCGCGTGATCGCAGCCCGCGTGGAAGTGACGGACCGCTTTGCCCTCCGCCAGATGGTGGATGACCTGCGCGTCAAGCTCCAATCCGGCGTGATCGTCCTCGGCAGCGTGGCGGACGGGAAGGTTTCACTCATTGCCGCGGTGACGAAGGACCTGACGGGCAAGCTTGACGCGGGGAAGATCGTGAAGCAGGCGGCGGCTTACGTGGAGGGCTCGGGTGGCGGGCGCAAGGACCTGGCGGAAGCCGGAGGCAAGAATCCCGCCAAGCTTGACGAATCCCTCCAGGCGGTTCCTTCGATTGTGGCGGGGTTGCTCGCAGAAACCTGATCGTGGCGCCACGCAGCGTCACCTGGCTACGCGGCGGATACCGCTTCCATGACCGCGCGGGCGTGAGCTGGCCGGTCCTGGGGGTCTTTCTGAATCATCCGCATGACCAGGCTCGCGATGCTGGGGGGAATAGACAGTTCGGGCCGCACGCGATCGACCGGCGGGGGCATTTCCTGCACCTGCTTCAAGGCGATTTCGATCCCGCTGCCTTCAAAGGGCCGGCAGCCGGTCAGCATTTCATAGAAGACGATTCCCAGCGAATAGATGTCGGATTGCGGCAGGTAAGGCAGCCCGGAAATTCTCTCCGGGGACATGTAATGCAACGGCGCCATCCACTCCGACGGCAGGTCCGGATCGGAGAGTTCGGGGATAGCCTCTTTCACACGATCCAGGCTGAAATCCAGAACCTTGGTCTGCTCGGTCTTCTGATGCCGCGCCAGCAGGATGTGCTCCGGCTTGATGTCGCCGTGCATCATGCCCAGGCTTTGGCCGGTATGTAGCGCGAAGGCAATCTCCCAAACGATGCAGCAGGCGCGCGAAACTCCCAGGGGAGCCTGCTCCTCGATGACCTGCCGCAGAGTGGGTCCGCTCACGTATTCCGTCACGATGAACAGCACGCCGTCTTCAGCCCGGCCGAGGTCGTAGGTCCGGACCACATGCGGATGGTCGAACTGCCGCATCCGCTGGCAGTACTCCCCCAACCGGTTGATGAGTTCCGGCCCGGGCGGATTCCAAGGCGTGACCAGCTTCAGGGCGCAGACTTCGCCGCAACCCGAATCCAGCGCGGTGTAGATGGGTCCCAGTCGGACTTCCGCAATCTTCTCGAGGATTTTATACCGGCCGGAAATCAAGCTCCCTGCCTTCCAACCTTCGAAGTAGGCTGGAACCGTAGTGGCCTCGCTGAACGATCGCTCCCCGGCGCTGAGAGGGGTGCTGGCCGGCGCGGGAGCGAGCGCCGGGATCTCTTCTTCGCAGGCCGCAATCGCCTGAATCACGGCGCGGGCGTCCACGGGACGCTCGGTGCGATCCTTCTCGAGCATCGCCATGACGAGGTCAGCGAGGCGCGCGGGAATCCGCAACTCGGAGGCATCGTCGTGCAGCCGGCGCGGCGCCTGGCTGACGTGCGCCAGGAACCACTCGGCTTGTGAATCCGCGGCGAGCGGCAGCCGGCCCGTGAGCATCTCGTAGAATACGATTCCCAGCGAATAGAGGTCGGAACGGCCGTCGATTTCCCATTGCTGCACTTGCTCCGGCGACATGTACTCGGGAGTGCCGATGGCGAAGAAAGTCCCGCCGCCCGCCAAAGCCATGGCAGCCGCCTCATTCTTGAGCTGGCCCTCGCGGAGTTTAGTAATGCCGAAATCCAACACCTTGACGCGCTCGCCCGCCTCATCTTTCACCAGCGCGATGTTTTCGGGTTTGATGTCGCGATGAATGATGCCCAGATCATGGGCCGCGGCAAGCGCCGAGGCGACCTGTTTGACGATCGCACAAGCGCGCTCCACGGGCAACGGCGCTTCGCGCTCCATGACCTCGCGGAGCATGAGCCCGTCAATAAACTCCATCACGATGAAGGGGCGGCCGTCCTCGGTCTCATCGACGTCCTCCACCTGGACGGCGTTCGGGTGCCGCAGCCGGCGGGCCACAATCGCTTCACGCAAGAAACGCCGGACAAATTCCTCGCCCGACCGGAGCGAGGGGTCCATCACCTTCAACGCCCGCACCTCGTTGAAGAGAAGGTGGAGCGCCTTGTAAACGCGACCCATCCCGCCCTTGCCGACCTGCGCCAGGATGCGATACTTGTGGCGAATCGTCGTGCCGACTGCATACGCCGAGGCGTCTTCCAATTCCGCCCCATCCAGGGGGCAGAAGGATAATTCATCCGGGTATGGCGTTTGACAGGAAAGACACCGTTTCATCGTTGGCGTCCGCGGGAAGCGGACCAGAGTACAACACGAAGCGCGGAATAGCAAACCTGCGCCTAACCTGGGCCTCGCCCGCCAGGCGAGACGCGGGAACCCCTGGGAATGCCTCTCGTTCACTCTGCGTTCCCTTGCCGGTGATTCCAGACTTCCGGGAATCCGGGTTAGAGCTTCCACCCCTCCAGACTTCCCACTTCCTCGTACATTGCCAGGATGTTCTCGGGCGGAGTATCGATTTGAATGTTGTGGGTGGGGGCGAGGATGTAGCCGCCGCCGCGGGCCAGCACGTCGATGCGCTGTCTCACCACCCGGCGGACTTCTTCCTGGCCTCCCTGCGGCAGCGTAGACTGCACATCCACTCCGCCGTGAAAACAGAGACGGTCACCAAAGCTGGCTTTTATTTCCAGCGGGTCCATTTGATCAGCACTGAACTGCAGGACGTCAAGCACATCCACGCCTATCTCGATCAAAGCGGGAAGGAACGGCCGGACAGCGCCGCAACAATGGTACATCACCCGTGAACCCAGCTCGTGAACACGACGATTGAATCTCTCATGATGCGGAGCGATCAGATCCCGCCATGAGCTGAGGGACATCAGCATGCCATGTTGGTGGGCAATATCGTCGCTCGTCCAAATCAGGTCGAGGCGCTCCCCGGCGGCGGCCAGGACGCGCTCCAGCATCCCGGTATAGAACCGCGCGACATGGCGCATGATTTCATAGGGGATGTCAGGCTGCACCGCCATATCCATGAAGAACTGTTCCATGCCCCGCAAGTACCAGGCAATTTCGAAAATCCCTCCCGGGTCGCCGAATTCTTCCAGGGCGATCGCATAGCTGCCCTGTGCATCCAAGGCCTTGATCTCATCCGCCAGGGTCGCAGCATCCCACCACTCCGGCTGCGGCCAGGCAAACGCGGCCAGTTCGCCCGCGTCCTTCACGCCAGCCAACGGGTGGTGGATGATTTCATCGTACGTCCCATTCTCATGCGGCACCGGACGGCGCCGCACACCCCAGGCGTCCGTCCAACTGCCGTCCGCATGCTGGCGCAAAGGCGGGCCGACATAAGGCTGGCGGGGATGACGCAGGTCGATCCCCAGATGGCGCAGGACTTCTTCATTTTCGGTCATTCCCAGACGACTCTTCAGGCGCGCCCAGGTCTCGGCCGTGGCCATAAAATCCACTGGAACCCGATCGGTCTCCTGGTGGGAAAGCGCGATGAGCACACGCTCGCGTGGCAAAAGTCCCCTCACAGCCTTCACTCCGGCACCCCCGTCATGATCAACATTATGGCTTTCGATCAGGCACTTGCGCTGAGTTCTTCCTCCCAGATGGTACGCTGGGTGGGGCCATGAGGCAATTCCCGCCTGCGTCAGGCTTCCCACAGAATCCCCAGCCGACTCGTGCCTCAGGCTCGACCGTTACGCCTTTGGCCCGTTTTCGTGCACTCCTTCGAAATCAGGAGAAAAGCGTTGAGAACGTTCGCGGAGACGTGTAGCCTTGCCCACGTATAACCTGCGTCCATGGATCAGGAACACATGCCGTCCTCGCTCACGATCGAACGCGCGCAAGAATCCGATTTCGACTGGTGCGCGCAATTGATGAGCGGCAGCGAACCCTGGATTACCCTGCGCCGCGATCTGGACGGCTGTCGCTCTGCCCTGCGACGTCCCGGCAGCGAATTGATTGTTGCCCGCGAGGGCGGCCAACTAATTGGCTTCATCCTCATCCATCCTTACGGTTTCGCCGGCTCCCCTTACATCACCTCCATCGCCGTGGCGGAGAGCGCACGGGGCAAAGGCCTGGGATCCCAACTGCTCGCCTTCGCTGAACGCCAGATGGCAGGCAGACGATTCATCTTTCTGTGTGTGTCATCCTTCAACCGACGAGCGCAGGAGCTTTACTGCCGCCTCGGGTACAAGTGCGTGGGTGAGATTCCCAACTATGTCATCGAGGGCCACTCCGAATTGCTGCTGTGCAAGAAACTTCCATGAATGATCCTGCTCCCAACGCGCTGGCACCGGGATCGATCCCGGCAAAGAGAACGGGCCGGCGCCTGGTGCTCTTGCTGACCATGGCCGCCTCAGTTGGATACCTGTGCCGGGTCGATATCACGGTTGTGGCCCCGCGCCTAATGGCCGAACTGGGCCTTTCGCAGCCGGAAATGGGAAAGGTATTCGGTGCTTTTCTGCTTGGTTATACACTCTTCCAAATTCCCTCGGGATGGCTTGCCGGCCGCGTGCCCACCAGGCCACTGTTCTTTGCTTTGGCACTCGGCTGGACGGCGCTCACGTTCACGAATGCCCTCGTCGGACGTCCATACTTGAGCTTGGCAATTGGCACGCTGCCGTGGCTTATGGTCCTGCGTTTTGTACTCGGAATCCTGGCCGCGCCCACGTACCCAGCCGCCGGCCGCGCCATCTCACTCTCGGTTTCTCCCGAGCGGCAGGGCAGCGCGAACGGCATGGTGCTGGCGAGCATCGGAATTGGCTCAGCCGTGACGCCCCCGCTCCTGGGGTTTGTTACGCTGCATTGGGGATGGCGTCCAGCCCTCCTGGTGGCGGCCCTGCTCGCGGCCCTCGCTGCCCTGTTTTGGCGGTGGTTGGTCCCGCCGGCACAAATCCCGATGGCCGCCCGCCCATCACAAGTGCAAGCGGGGACCACGGCCTGCAAATCACCGCTTCGCAGTCGCAGCTTCTGGTTCCTCACCGCAAGCTATACTTTGCAAGGCTACGTCGGGTATGTCTTCGTATTCTGGTTTTTCCTGTACCTCGTCCAGGTGCGCCGTTTCGAATTGCTGCAAGCGGCGTGGCTGACCACGCTTCCGTGGATCTTGAGCCTGCTCGTCATTCCGCTGGGGGGAGTGGCCTCGGACTGGGCTGTCAAACGTTGGGGCTCGACTTGGGGCCGCAGAGCCTTGCCCCTGCCGGCCCTGACATTAGGGGCAGGTTCGCTCCTCCTGGGTGCACGCACCAGCAGCGCATGGTTGGCCGCGGCAAGCCTGACCGTGGCCACGGCGCTCGTCCTTGCCACAGAAGGCCCGTACTGGGCCTCCATGACCACAATCTCGGGCCCGCACAGCGGAACCGGGGGCGGGGTCATGAATTTTGGAAGCAATCTGGGCGGGCTGATCTCTCCCCTCATCACACCTTGGCTGGCAGCACGATTGGGTTGGGAAACTGCACTCGCCTTAGCTGCCGCGCTGGCCGTCGTGGGAGCGCTGCTGTGGTTTGGCATCAGGATCGACCCAGTTAAGGCAAAACCTGGAACCTCCGAATGACTTCCACTTGGCCGAGATTCCGCGTAGTGTCTGACCCTCAAATGCCACGCCGGCGTGGGGGCAGCGCGTCCTGAACGGAGGTTTGACGCGAAGACGAAAACACATAGACCGCTGAAACAGACTGGACACAATTCGCCAAGCTTGGCAGAATGATTCTTGACACCCATTCGGGGCGTGGCGCAGCCTGGTAGCGCGCTTGCCTTGGGCGCAAGAGGTCCGCGGTTCGAATCCGCGCGCCCCGACCAACATCCCAAAGGGCTTAGAGCCCAAAGCGGTTTCTCGAAAAGTACCAGTTCGTACCACAGTCACTTCTTCCATAGAGCGTTGACCACCTTTGATGCTGCTTCCCGCTTCTCTGCCGAAACAGCTTGAGTGTAAATATTCAACGTGGTTTGAATGTCGGCATGACGTAGCAGTTCCTTTTGGACTGCCGGAGTCGTGCCCAGGGCGTGTAGGAGTGTCGAGAACGTGTGCCTGAAGGTGTGCCAGCCGATGTTTCCGATTCCCGCCTTGACCGCCGCAGGCTTTAGGTGATCTGTAAGTATGCCATCCGGCCAAGGTGGCTTTCCGTTTTCCCCCGCGAACACGTAATCAGAATCAGCCGAGTAGCGACTTGTCGCCTTGTGAGCTAACAAGACTTCGGCCAAATCCGGGTCAAGCGGCAGGGCGCTTGCTGAGGCTTCAGTTTTAGTTTCGTTCACTTCTCCCTCAACAAGGCTCCGCTGAACCTTGACGGCGAGGTTTTCAAAGTCAATGTCACCCCACTGTAAGCCGAGCAATTCGCAAACCCGCAAGCCTAAACACGCGACGGTTGTCACCATCGTTTTTTGAGGTTCCGACAGTTGCCCCAAAAGGGCCTTGAATTCTGCCGGAGTGAGAACGCGGGGGACCTTCAGCCGCTTCCTTGACTGTCGTACAAGGTCAATGGGGTTCCGTTCCAACATCTCCCAGCGGATCGCCGCCTGAAAAAGTGTGTGCATGAGATTTCGAACGTGAGCCTTGATCTGTCGGGAGTAAGGGTACTCGTCAAGCCACGATTCCACCGCCATTGTCTTGACGTTATGGACGTACTCGCCGCCCCACCTTGGCCGGATGTGATTCTTGAAGAGGCTTCGGTAGGTGCTCTGTGTAAGCTTCCGACATCGTTTGGGAGCGTACTCTTCCATGAAGCGCTCGATCAGCGCCGCCACGGTGACAGAGTGGAATTGCTGTTGTGGATTCTGCGCGTTGACGTGGATGCGATGGTGTTCCACGGCCCGTTCCGCATCTGCCTTGGTCGGAAGTTTTTCAACCGTTCCAATCAACACTGATTTCCGTTTGCCGTTCTCGAAATAGCGGA
The DNA here is from genome assembly GCA_963722555.1 of uncultured Acidobacteriota bacterium. Taxonomy (GTDB): domain Bacteria; phylum Acidobacteriota; class Terriglobia; order UBA7540; family UBA7540; genus Bog-366. The sequence continues at coordinate 729,578 of CAVRNQ010000006.1, read as the reverse complement.
ACTGCCAAACGTCCGGCCCCTTGTTCCGCTTCCGAATTCTCAAATCTCCGTACTGGTATCGTGCCTGCATGGTTCCTCCAATCAGAATGAAGTTACCGTGCGGCACGCTTGGCGACCTGATTGTAGCCTTGAGTTAATCCAGGCGTCCAGTGTTGTTGCGCGATACCGCCAGAACTTGCCAACCTTCAACGCGGGAACCTCCCCCCGCTTCGCCATCCGCTCAAGAACCTTCGGATGAATCTTTAGGACCCGTGATGCTTCTTGGCTGGTAAGAAGTGTCTCAATTCCATCTGACATGCAGTTTATAACCTCCTTAAGCAACCCCCATTCAATGCCTTTCCTGCAAGGGGCCTTTTGCCGAGCGGCGGGGCGTCGCAGTTCTCCGCTGAGCCCTTTCTTGCCTCTTCCCCTCGCATCAAGCCTCCCGGCCCTCCTACTGACACAACGGGCGACCGACCGACCCGCTTGCCCCCAAAAGACCCACGCAAGCACCGATTGCCACTTCATAGGAATTGATAATTTGAACTTTTTTTTCTGTCAAATGAGGGTGGCAGAGCTCACCATGCAACTCAAAAGGTTGATGTCAACTGGGTTGGCTAAGGAGCCCTAATCAACGTGTTGTCTGTCACTTAGCTCTATATTCCCTGAGAAGCTCTCTGGATCTGTTTCACGCCGGGAGCCAGAGGAGGCAGAGTCTTTCGAGGATTGCACCTATCGAAACCGGAAGTTAAGGCAGGGCCTCAATTCCAATCGAAGCAACGTGCTGCTTTGTGTCTTGCAGACGAGTTCGCGGGGCGGCACCCCGAATACGGGAACCGTAGCAAGATATTGTTCACACCTTGTTCGACCCCTAAATCTCGCACCAGCGAAGCAGGAAGGTATCGAAAATGCCCTACTGCGGAGTGCCCTTCATTTGACAGAAAAGATTCTTGGCCGCAGCCTCCGAAATATAGCCCGACCCCCAGAGGGCGGGACCAAGGAGGCGCCTAATGAAGAATTTCTTTCGCCGCCTGTTCCGTTTCGTTCATGACCCCCGCTATGGGCTCTGCTATTCGCCATCAGCGGAAGAGTGCAAGGAGGCTTGGGAGTCTGTCGTCGGAGATTCTTTCACACGCCCATTCTCCCTCGCAGCCCCGAAGCCTGAAACCGCACCGTCTTTCATCGCGGCGTACCGCGACCTGGACCCGCCTTTGGAGTGGCCCGATTTTCTCGGCAACGGCTTGTTTGTAGTTTTCTGCACATGGGTCCTCTACCGCGCTTTGCTGTCGCCGGAGGGCTTTTGGGTTCTCTTGCTCGTCTTGCTGGTTCTAGCCGGGGGCCTGGTGCAGCTTGTTGTTGCACTTTGCCGGCTGGCTTGGCGCGCCCGCTTTTCGCGCCACAGGGGGCGCTGAGCAGCTTCGCCGGCGTGTGCGGCGCTTCGCGCCGGGTGAGCTTTGACACGTCACCCCCCGCAGGGTGCTGTATAGCAACCACGGTTGCCGTATGGGAACGTTTTGAAAATGCACGGCCTGACGACGAACTGCTCCCCGAGAGGCTCATGGCAGCAGTCGAAGGTTCCCTTATGGGAACCACTTGGTTTTACGGGATAAATTCAATGGCGACACTTCGAACGAAATCCGTCAGCACGAAAGTCACCGAGGAGGAGTACGCCAGGTTCGAAGCCCTGGCGGGGGAGCGGACGATCAGCGAGTGGGCGCGCCATGTTCTGTCCAGAGCAGCCAAGCCTCACACGTGCGAGCAAACCATCCTGGCCGAGGTCCTGGCCTTGCGTACAGCTTTGCTCAACCTGTTTTTCAAGTTGGCCAGCGGCGGTCGCATCACCGTTGACGACATGCAGCAACTCATTGAGCGGGCGGACGCCGACAAACTGAAGAAGGCACTTTCGAGAATCCAGGAAACCGAGAAATTCCTGATTCAAGGAGGCACGAAATGAACTCCGTGTGGGGAAGGAGAGAGAGCAGAGGATGGCCGAGCAGCGCACCCGTTCATACGATTACCGCGCTGATGATAGCTCTGGCCAGCGCGATCCTCGCGGGCTACTGCCGATACTACTTCGTCTGGACGCCGCTCGAAAGGCACTATTTGCGGGAGTACTTCCTCACCGGCTTGATGCCGAGATTAGGTGCTAAGACCGACCAATATGACGTACTAACCGTGATGACCGGCAAGAACTACCGGTTGGCCATAGACGAGGACGTGGCACCCTTCAAGACGCCTTCTGGTGCAACCCCGTTCACGCTTTCGAAAGACGCTGCGAGGAGGGGCGGCCTTCGTCTCACTTGGTTGAGGAAGCAGTACAACAACGTGGAGCTCCATGCTTTGCTTGGCACATGGATTTACCACGGCCAGACGCTTGCGGATTTGGCGGCGCGGTCTCTGTGGATAGGACTCGGCGTGTTCTTGGCAGGCTTGCCCTTCGCGGCCCCCAAGGATACCGCCCGCTTGCGGGAACTGCGCTACGGGCGACGCCTGAAGGGACCCGAACTCGTCACGGGCGGCACCTTCAATAGCCGGAACCGCTCACGCGGCATTGGATTTTCAAACTATGAGCGGATCCCCACAGAGAAAATCCTCGGAAGGAATCGCCGGGTGAGAGTCCCCCAGGCCCGCGAGGCGAGCCACTTTCTGATAATGGGTGACACGGGAGCCGGGAAGAGCGCGTTGATTCGGGAAATGCTCCTTCAAATCCAGGACCGGGGAGAAACCGCGATAGTCTACGATCCCGAACGGGAATACACCCCGCAGTTCTTTGACCCCTCGCGTGGCGATGTCATCTTGAATCCGCTGGACGCTCGTGCCCCTTACTGGACTCCGGGCGACGAGGCCCGCAACGAGCCGGAAGCCCTCACCCTGGCCGCGTCCCTCTTCCCCGACCGGCCCAACGAGCAGCGCTTCTTCACGCACGGGCCCAGGGAAATCTTCGCCCACATGCTTACCTTCAAGCCGACTCCCCATGAGTTAGCGGAGTGGATGTCGCACGATGAAGAGATCGACCGCAGGGTACGCGGGACGGAACTGGCTTCGCTCATTGCGGAGACGGCCCCAGCGCAACGCGAAGGCGTTATGGCCGAACTGAAAATGGTCGCCAAGGCGTTGAAGCTCCTGCCCAGGGAACACGAAACCAAGACACGATGGAGCACCGTGCAATGGTCGAGCCAGCGCCAGGGATGGATCTTCCTAACCAGCACGAAGACGACGCGGGAACGCCTTTTGCCACTCACCAGTTTGTGGCTTGACCTACTGGTCTTACGCCTCATGGATGAAGCAATGATTATTGACCAAGCCACCCTCAAAACGGTTTGGTTCATCCTGGACGAACTCGCCTCATTACAAAAACTGCCTCAGTTGCACGCCGCCATTACGCAAAACCGGAAGTCGAATAACCCGGTGGTTTTGGGCTTTCAGGGACGCAGCCAACTGGAAGTGCTTTACGGGCACGAGGCAGAGGCGATGCTCTCGCAACCGGCCACCAAGATATTTCTCCGCACCAGCGAGCCCCGTGCCGCCCGGTGGATTAGTGAGGCCATCGGCGAGGTGGAGATTGAGCAGATGCGCGAGAGCCACGGCAGCGAGCAATTCCCCCGCGATCACAAATCGAAGAACCACCAGTTGGAGCGCCGCGTCGAGCCCTTGGTGATGGCTTCAGAGGTCATGGGCTTGCCCGATCGATGTGGCTTCATGAAATCGGGGAATCTAGTGGTACAGCTAAGCTTTCCGTATCTCAAACTGCCCAAGATACAACCGGCTTTTGTAGAGCGAAGTATCGACTGGCAACCGAGCCTTGAACTCCCTGTACCGCAAGACGAGCGCACCGGCAGCAGTGGCGGGCCCGCTCAGAAACTCACTCCGCGCGAGCACAAGCAGGGTCAGGAACAGGCCAAGCGAACGCCAAAGCGCGGCATAGGTCGTTTCTTCGAGTGAACAACCATGATGACAATTTCCAAACCCCTGAGTGCAGGCCAGGCGCAAGCATACCATCGCGATGAGTTCGGGAACGCCCAGCAAAACTACTATACGGAAGAAGATCGGATACGGGGCACTTGGCACGGCAAACTCGCCGAGGCTTACGGACTCCGTGGGGAGGTTCAGGAGGAGCACTTCCAGCGCTTGAGCGAAGGGCAGCACCCCTTCACGGGCGAGCAGTTGGTGCAGCACCAGGTAGCACGCGAATACTCAAACGAGCGTGGTGACAAGGTAACCACGATGGAACACCGCGCCGGATGGGACGCGACGTTTAGCGCGCCCAAGAGCGTGTCACTCACGGCGCTGGTCGGCGGTGACGAGCGGGTACGAGACGCGCACCGCGAGAGTGTGCAGGTTGCACTTGACGAGTTGGAACGGTACGTACAAGCCCGCATAGGCCGCAACCATCCTGCCGAAACCACAGGGCAATGGGTTGCGGCCAAGTTCGAGCATGACAGTGCCAGGCCGGTAGGAGGCTACGCAGCCCCCCAACTTCACACCCACACCGTATTCTTTAATCTCACCGAAACTGAAGACGGAAAGGCCCACGCGATTCAGCCCCAGGAGCTCTACAAGAGCCAGCAGTACGCAACGGCAATTTTCCGCTCCGAATTGGCCTATCGCCTTCAGCAACTCGGTTACGAAATCGAGCAGGGGAAAAGTGGCCAGCCGGAAATCAAGGGATACAGCCAGGAATATTTGGACGCCAGCAGCCCGCGCCGCCAGCAAATCAAGGAGCACCTTGAGGAGCAGGGCTTGAGCGGCGCTGGTGCGGCGCAGATCGCCGCACACCAGACACGCGAGCAGAAGCTGTCGTCGCTGTCACACGAGGAAATGCGGGCCAGGCACGAAGAACTTGCGGCAGCATACGGCTACCAACCGCAGCGGGTTGTGCAAGAGGCCCAGGCCCGACCCGCACGGGGCCACGAGCGCAGCGAGCCGAGGGAAGCCCGTGCGCAGGAAGCGGTCACCTATGCCCGAGACCGGAATATCGAGCGTGAGGCGGTAGTAGATGAACGGGTGCTGGTGCGCGATGCCCTCCGCCGCTCTATGGGTGAGTCCACTATCCGGGAAGTCCGAGAGAATCTTGAGCAACGTATCCGGTCAGGCGAATTCATCGAGGTGGGCCGCGAGCGTCCTAATGGCGCAGATCGAACCCTCACCACCCGTGAAATGCTCGGCTATGAGCGTGACAATATCGCCCGCATGCAAACCGGACGGGAAAGGTACGACCCACTGGTTTCGGACGAGACGCGCCAAGAGTTATCCGGTAGGTTTGGCCACCTTTCCAATAGCCAGCGCCGCGCCGTCGAAGAAATCCTCAGCAGCCGAGATCAAGTGGTAGGGTTGGAAGGTGTCGCAGGGGCGGGAAAGACCACTTCGCTAGCCGCGATCCGGGAAGCCGCCGAGCCCCAGGGCTATCAAGTGGAAGGGTTAGCGCCGACTTCCCGCGCCGCCCAGCAACTGGAAGAAGCAGGCATTCATTCGAGTACCTTACAGGGCTACCTTGCCCGATCTCACCGTGACGACGGGGACCGGCACCTGTTCATTGTGGATGAATCGAGCCTCGCGAGCACGCGCCAAGTCAACGAATTCATCCGCAAGTTGGAAGAGCAGGACCGGGTAATCTTCGTCGGTGACACCCGCCAGCACCAGGGAGTGGAGGCAGGCCGACCGTTCCAGCAGCTTCAGGAAGCGGGAATGCACACGGCGCACCTCGACGAAATCATTCGCCAGAAAGACCCAGCATTGAAGCAAGCCGTCGAGCAGCTTGCCCACGGTTATGTGCACGAGGCGATTGACAATCTCAGGCAGCAGAGCCGTGTGCATGAAATCCCCAACCGGGAAGAACGCATGGAGGCAATCGCCAAGGCTTACGCCGAGCGGCCTGACAATACACTGGTGGTATCACCGGACAACCGATCCCGCCAGGAGATCAACGAGCGAATTCACCGCGAGCTGCAATCAAGCGGTCGGGTCGAAGACCGGGAACACCGGATTACCGTGCTGGTCCCTCGCCAGGAAATGACCGGGGCCGACCGGCAGTGGGCCGCGCAGTACGAACCCGGTGACATCGTGCGCTACACGCGAGGCAGCCAAGCGGTGGGCGTCAAATCGGGAGAATACGTCCGTGTCACTGGCATTGACCGGGAACAGAACTTACTCACTGTCGAGCGGCAGAACGGCCAGCATCTCACGTACGACCCACACCGGCTGCACGGCGTGAGCGTGTACCGGGAAGCGGAACGCGACTTCTCAGCCGGTGACCGCGTGCAGTTCACCGCGCCTTACCGCGACGAACACATTGCCAACCGCCGACTCGGAACCGTCCAACAAATCGACGCCGGTGGAAATCTCCAAATCCAGCTAGACTCCGGCCAGGAAGTGCAGTTCAACATCCGGGAGCATCCGCATGTCGATTACGGGTACGCCGTCACCAGCCATAGCAGCCAGGGAGCCACCGCCGACCGCGTGCTGGTGCACGTGGACACCGAACAGGCCCACGACCAGCTTGTCAATTCACGGCTGGCGTATGTCTCCATCTCGCGAGGCCGCTACGATGCGCAGATATACACCAACGACGCAGGGAAATTGGGAGAAGAATTGAGCCGCGACGTTTCCAAGCACGCCGCATTGGAGACCGAGCATGACAGTGGCGGCGGTCGTCAAGATAATACCAGGGAAACGGGGGAACACCATGCAGGAGGCGAATCGCATGGCCACGGAGAGGGGTACGGCATGGAGCATTGAATTAGCGGCTTCCCCCTCTGAGTATTTGCACCTTTTCTGCCCGCTCCCTCCATTGCTTCGTTTATCCCCGTTCATAGGTCAAGATCGATGCCCACCCTCCCGGTGTTGGGATTGAAGTTCTCGCAAAACCTCCATACCACACATCCCGTCAGGCTGAACGTCCTTGCTCAGCTTTTTTCACGTCGCCAATCGCGATTCTTGGGTCTCAGCTTTTGGTGTCAGCTTTTGGGCGCGGTCCACCCCGCTTGTGCTAGAATTCGCGGGGAGTAAATCAGGCCGCCGATTGCCGGTATCTTCTTGGTCGGGCCGGAGTCCATTATGGAAATTCCGGTCAACGGGGAACGACCATGAGCCGTGGACGAATCTTGGAAGTAGTTCTGACGATGCTCGGCGCAGTGTTGCTGCTCATTGCAGCGGTCGGCAAGCACCCCTACGGCTTTTACATGGTGCTCCGGCTTGTCATCACAGTTGGTGCAGTTTATTGGGCGCGGAGGGCATACAAAGCGCGCCTACGTGGGTGGGCATGGGCCTTTGTAGCCGTGGCGCTTCTCTTGAACCCATTCTTGCCGATTCGGATGCAACGCGCACAGTGGCAGTCAATCGACCTTTGGCTGGGCATTCTCTTAATCGGATGGTCTGGATATTGGCTATTCCGCAAGCAGACGCGGGCGTCACAGCGGCAAACACTGATTAGCTTGCAGGACGGCCAAGCGTACAAGCGGCCAGGAACTGGGGCTTATCAGAAAGTCGGAACCTCGGCGGGTGAAACAGCAGCATCTGCCGGCGCCAGAGCCGCAAGTCCGAGGGGAACTTCGTCCGCAAAAGGATGGGAGACGGATTGGACGCTGTACAGGATTGTTTGGACGGCAGTGTGTCTGCTCTTGGGCGGAGGCTTTTTCCTGCCGGTATCTTCGCTGGATCCCAGCCTGGTTGTGATTGTTGTGTTCGTCATGATACCTGCTGGTCTCCAAGCATGGGAGACGGATTGGACGCTATACAGGATTGCTTGGACGGCAGTGTGTCTGCTCTTGGGCGGAGGCCTTTCTCTGGCGGTATCTTCGTCGGATTCCGGTTTGGGTTTGATTGTTGTATCCGCCATGGCATTTGGTGGTTTCGCATCGGCTGTATTGCTTTGGTCCCGTGCAATCAGCAAGGTCCTGTCCAAAATCGGAGTTACAACTCTCGCAAGGCAGGCTACGGTAGCTGGTTGTCTAATCGTATGTGCAATTCATGCCCTCAATTCCGTCGGCAGCTTCGCAGCCCGATCATCAACTCACGAGACCCAGTTGGGAACGAGTGTATCCGGTACGAGTGCTCCCCTTCGCAAGGCGGCTGAACAAGGTGATGCCGACGCGCAGTACAACCTGGGGGTTTTGTACTACGAGGAGTGGAAGGGCCAAGGCGTGCCCCGGGACGACACGCAAGCAGCGTTTTGGTGTCGAAGGATCAGGGCATGGAGGGAATGGATCAACTCTGCTGACCCCTATAACCAGCACTACACTCAAGCGGTGTTTTGGTTCCGCAAGGCGGCTGAGCAGGGCGACGCCGGCGCGCAAGACGCCCTCGGGAACTTATACTACGACGGCCACGGCCCGCTTAGTACGGATGTTTTCATGCACGGGCGCTATGCTCAGGCTGCGCTTTGGTACCGCAAGGCGGCTGAGCAGGGCGATGCTGACGCAGAATACAGTCTTGGCATGATGTACGAGGATGGCTGGGGCGTGCCCCAAGATGACACCCAAGCTGCAGTGTGGCTTCGCAAGGCGGCTGAACAGGGCGACGCCGACGCGCAATGGCCGCTCGGGGGTCTGTACCTGGACGGTAAAGGCGTGCCCCGGAGCTACGCAGAAGCCTATTTCTGGTACGATCTAGCGGCTGCGGGCGAGCAGGATGCTTCGGACTCGAGACAAGTTGCGAAGTATCGAGATGAAGCCGCATCGCACCTGGCACCGGCCGATCTTGCCCGCGAACAGGAACGGATGCGGGAGTGGTTGGAGGCGCATCAGTCGAAGCCACAATGACGGAAGCGGCGGTAGGCGGCGTCGAGTTCCCAACTTATTGGCTTCATCAGGCAGGCTCAACTCGTAGAACTCTAGCTCCTTTCCGTCCCGCTAGAGATTTGGGCGCAGAATATAAAATGGAATGATCGTTTTTTCATATTCAGAATATCAGGATTTTCAGTCATCAATACGGCCCGCTTCGTGATATATAGATCGTATGGACATGACAAAAGCCTTGGCAGAATTAGAAGTCCTTCGAGGATTTATCGATTTTGTGAACCGTCAAATAGGGGTCTATTGTGATTGTCTTTCTAGCTTCCAAGGTAACAAAGTTCGCATTGAACGTCAGGTTGCTCGTGTGTCGCGCCCCGTGTCACGGCGTATAGAGAATGGTCAGACCATTATTATGCGGGCCAGCTTGGAAGACCCCACCCGTCCTGACGTAATACATCAACGAATCATTCGTGCCGACGAATTTATCACGGCAAACTCGGAAGCCGGATTCAACGAACAGCAAGTGTGCTGGTCCATCATTGTGTTTATCTTCGCATATTGGGACGAAGAAATCCGCCCGCAGATTGCCAAGATCAGGGGTGTAGAAACGGACGAGGTAAAAATCAATGCATTCGGCGATCTACGGGTTCTTCGGAAATGCATTGTGCATAATGGCGGAGTATTGGGGGCTGATCTGCACGCTAAACTCAAGGTTCTTAATGGCATATGCCAAGCAGACGCAAAAATTTCTCTGACGCATGACCAAATGCATACAATATTTGTGGCGATAAAGAGCGCAATCGGGAGCTTGATACTGGAATACACCGCCCACCTTCCGGGAGCGCCAAAGCCCGAAGACATAGTAAACATAGCGGTTCAAAATACTGGCCGCTCATAAATCGGGGATTGAGCTGGATTCTTACCTTTATTCCCCAAGGACCATACTCTGCCGAACGCTGATTGGCAATACTGTCGGAGCAGGAGCCGCAGGATTACGTCCTTGCGGCAAGGTAATCTACTCGCCTACCCTCCGAAAAAGTGACCGTCTCCAGTTTCACGATGTCATTGCCAAAACACTTGACGCGCCGGCTGGCGCAGAGCGCTAGCTCTGCGTTTGGCCAGTTGTCGTGCTTCAACACCGCAGAGCTTCGCTCTGCGCCAGCCACGATGCGGAACCCCGGACGCCCGAGAAAAGGTTCCTGACACCGTTTTCCCTCCGTTTTCCCTTTCCAGGCAAACTGTATTGTGACAAATGCGGACGCGAGATGCGACGTGTCCACGGAAGGCGCGGAGATTTTTGGGGATGTACTGGCCATCCGGGGTGCCGCTCGACTCGTCCAATCCAGGGAGTATCAAGCCATGAATGAAGGAAAACGTCATGAGCGTCCCTGGTTTTCCCTGGTTTTCCCGACACCCTTCTTCCCGAAGTGGCGGTAACGGAGTGCGGATGGGGCCCTGAATCGTGCTAACATGAGCTGGAGCACGAATACAGCCCATTTTGGCGTGAGACGGCAATTTCAAGGGCGTCTTCGGTGTCGGCGAGCAGAGGATAGGTCCGATGATCGAGTGGAATCGAAGAGATGCCTTTGTTGGGGTTTTTGACATTCTGGGTTTCAAAAATCTGATTCGACAGACGGACCAGGAATTTCCACGGGCGATGTTGACGGGGCAGCTTGATGATCTTCTACGAACGTTGGATGATCAGAATGTGATAGAACACGGACAGGTGGAGTGCTTGGTCTTCTCTGATACGATTGCGATTTTTGCACCCGACCTTGGCGGCGATAGTCCATTGCGTTCTTACGGATGGTTCAGTCTTCTATGTACAAGACTCATCACGAAGTCTGTCGAAATCCGATTGCCCCTGAGAGGGGCAATAAGCGTTGGAACCGCCTTCACTTCAACTTCTCCGCCGATAATCCTTGGCCCGTCTTTCCTTGAAGCGCATCAATATTGCGAGGATCAGGATTGGATCGGACTTCTACTGACTCCTTCGGCCACCCTGAAGTTTTTGCAGGCTGAGTTTCACCCTATTCGTGCTGACTTTGTTTCTGACAACATCCCTTTAAGGAAGATGCCATCGGAGAATGTAATGGCTTATCGCTTCCAGAATGGGATGTCGAATTATTCAAGCCCATTACTGCCAGTCCTCGACGAGATGAGGTGTTTGGCACCGAGCTGCGCCAAAGAGAAGTACACCAGAACAATAGGCTTCATCGAAAGGCATTATAGGTATACAAGCTAATCTGGTTATTAAAAGAAAGGCCGGCTGGCGCAGAGCGCTAGCTCTGCGTTTGGCCAGTTGTCGTGCTTCAACACCGCAGAGCTTCGCTCTGCGCCAGCCACGTTATGCGACAGTCTGTGTCATTTTGTCCAATTATCCTGCAGGGGCCATCTTAGCAATTGTCTCAACAATCTTACCACTCATAATGACGATATAAAGAATGAACTTTGTATTCGTTGAGTTTTCTAATTTAAAACCAGCAAGGTTGGTTGCCATTACCGCGTCGGGCCAAGGCCCAAGCGAAATGTTGAAATGCCTTCCGGTACGTTTTCCGATGGGCGGATATTCGACCATTGAATCAAGTAGTCGCTTCATTATTTCTGGCCGATACCACGACTGTTTAGAGAACTCGCGTTGAAGCATGAGAGAAATCCGCCCCCACGATTCCGGTGGAAACTTTGATTCAACAACTTTCATAGCCAACCAACTGAGGTAGGTTGCGTAGACCATCATGAACAGCCCGCGCTCGTCAACCGGCAAACATTTGCATTCGTCCGCGACTTCAGCTGCAAGGAGATCGTAAACTACAACCCACGCTACCGCCTCACAATAGTCATCATCGCTTGCAGGAGCCATGCCCACGGACGCACGCAGTTTGTTGTATTCAGTCACTGCCCTGCCAGTGGATTTAATGAACTTATCCTTTTTCTTAAATGGCCATATCATCATGTCCCCCTGTCGGCGCCGTACCGATGCGGGACAATTTGCTGCGTCTGGTTGATGAGGAAGCCAGTGCCCTGCGGAATCCGTTGCGCCACCGTGTCAGTCCGAAAATGTCGGTTCCTCTCGATGAAGCCGCGAACCCAGGGGAGGTCGTCGCGATAGAAGACTATATCATCGGCCGATCTGACGATGAGACGGTTGATTTCGACGACCTCCGATCTCGGCGGCGTCCGGTAGCGACACGAGAATTTTTGGAATAAGAAATCCGGTGCAGTCCTTGATAGGCTTACATCGGGGATGATCCGGATCGCGAGGTCCGGCGCAAGCGGCACGATCCAGTCCCCGAAGCCATCTCCTCGTGCCGCAAGGGCAATCGGATAGTCGCTGGTGAAGAATGGGCTATCAGCCTCTTCATTGCCGAGAATTTCCCAGGTTGAGTTGCCCCATAGCCACACCCTCGACGTGATGGAGCTGATGCCGAGCGCCTGTGGGCATTTCGGATCGACTTTGTAACCGACAATACCCTCCGCCTGAAGCTCGGAAAGGGATTTCGACCCGAGGGAGGGCGGTGCTTTTGGGATGACGCCCTGGCGGCCGAGGATGATGGCCGCGGCCTCTAGCGTTTTTACAAGAGGAGCAATATGAATGCGTATCGCCGCCGGAGAACAACTACTCACATAAGCGGCGAATCCTGCGATGACGCCGATACACTCGCGGTCTATGGCCCGTCGGCGCAGTTTGTCGAGTGAGGCGTCGTAGTTCGGCTCAACGCCACGCAGGAAGTCTTCGATGGCGCGGTCATCGATAAGATAGGCGTTGGTGCTACCGTTCTCAATCCGGCACACGTCCCTCGAATGGCACTGGAACGACTTAAGGTCGGACTTCTTCGTCGCATAGAGCCGGGCACCTAGGATGGGCGAGAAAAACTGTTTGAGATGCACCTGGGAAACGTAGTGGTCGAGCGGCATGTGCATCAGCTTACAACAGTCGGTGGCGGAGGGAAAGCGGTCAAGTTTCGGCGCCTTTCGAGCCCATGTTCCCTTCCTCCCTTTGCGCTTCCCTTCCTGTGTAGAACTTCTGGTAAGCCTTGTCGAAGTCTGCAATGAAGTCAGAGCGCCCCCTAGGCCTGCCAGGAGCGGAATACAGCCGTGGCTACATCCAATCATGGGGCCAGGGCCAGACATTTACCGAGCGGTCCGCCCAACGCATTTTCCACGCCGCCGACCAAATCCTCCGCGCTGGCTATCCCGGAAAATGAGTCCCCCCAAAAACGGCGGCTGGCCAACCTCCGGTTGACCAGCCGCCCTCCCTTCACTACGACGGCAAGTTGGCATCCGTCCCTTTGTTTCTAGCCAGCGGTTGGTTCTCACATCTGTTGACCCGCGAAAAATACTTGGCAAGCGCCGTGCTTCAGTCCACCCCCACAAATGGTACTCACATTTGTCGACCCGTGAAAAATAGTTGGCAGCCGCCATGCTTCGTTTGGTGACTGGAACCATCAAACCACGGAAGCAAGCCCCATTCGCGCATCTAACTGCAGTCGGGGTATAATGACCTTCGAGTCTAATGCGCTTCGACAGGAGTCCAAAGCGGGAGTAGAGAGATGGCCATTCAAATCCAGCTTAAACCCGAGATCGAGGCTGAGCTAAAGGCACAGGCGCAGCAAAACGGCCTCCCCCTGAGTCAATACGTGGTGCGGATTCTGGAAGAGCATGTGCCCCGCCAGCCCCTCGAATCTGGCATGACCCCTGAGGAGAGGGCACAGGCCTTTCAGGACTGGGCCAAGAGCTTTCCCTATCGCCGCACTACACCTCTTCCCGATGACGCAATCAGCCGGGAAGCCTTCTATCAGACGGATAACGAATAGCGATTCATGGATTGCCTCGCCGACACCAACGTCTTGCTTCGCAGTATCCACCAAACTCACCCCATGCACCCGAGCGCGTTGATGGCCTTGACGACCCTTCTCTCCTCAGGCGATCGCGTATGCATAACGCCACAAAACATTATCGAGTTCTGGAATGTATGCACGCGACCGGTGGACCGAAATGGATTGGGCCTTACTCCTGGCGAGGCCGACCGCGAAGCTTCGCGACTCGAAGCTATTATGACGCTTCTCCCCGACATTCCGGCGATCTACCCCGAATGGCGTCGCCTTGTCGTCGCCCACTCCGTTTCCGGCGTTCGGGTCCATGACGCACGCATCGTTGCTGCCATGAATGTCTACGGGATCAGCAGCCTGCTTACCTTTAATGGCCCTGACTTCACACGATATCCGGGAATCCGTCCGGTACATCCAAATGCCGTAGCGAGACCGGCGAATCCATAGAATCGCAGATCGCAGAGCACGCTGCGACCGGAGAACTCTTGTGCGGAAACGGAAACAAACGAGTACCAAATCGGTACCACTTGAGCGTTTTTGCCGTGCTTTTTGGTCCTTGTACGTTGCCAAGCGTGCCGCAAAATCAACGAGATAGACGTACAGGTCTAGCCTTGGGCGCAAGAGGTCCGCGGTTCGAATCCGCGCGCCCCGACCAAACAAATCAGTTAGGAATTCTCGCTACAGGCTGGAAGCTGATTTGTGACGTGGTTTGTGACATAACCGCCCTCGAACTAGCCTGTTTTGGCAGTCATGAGCGTTTCCACGGCTGCGCGCGGCTACGGCTCAGGTACTTGAAAACACATCGTGGGGAACCCAACATGAGTTCATTAAAGTTTCCGGGAGGCCCCGGGGGGACCGGTCCCTTCATGGGCTTCCCAGACACAACAAACCAGTATCGGCCCGTGTCGGAGCCGTCCCGCGTTGGGTGCGCAGCGCCCCCCTGTTCAGAGACTTCCTTAACGCTTCGCTTCGGGTTTAGCGACAATCAGAGGCTGCGACTCGGGATCACGTCGATAGAAAACCCGCGGCCGCTGCAAACTGCGCTTCTCGATCTCCCGAACATTCTGCTCTCCCTCCACAAATACCAGGTCCCGCCCTGCCTTCCGCACCTCCTGCATCTGCGCCTCCTGCATCTGTGGCACGCGCAGGGTGGCGTAGTCGAGCCATTCGCGCGTCACCACCTGCCCGTCCTTCGGCGCCGTGTCCGCCGCCGGCGTCTTCAGCCCTTCCTCGACCAACGCATACGTGAGGAACCCATGCCCCAATTGCGCCGCCTCCAAGGCCGCCTGATAACCCTGCGCCGCGGTCAGAATGTACATACCCTTCTCGTACGCCAATTGCGCCAGCCCCTTCGAGTTCATCGGCCCGCGCCGCTTCTCCTCCGCCTCCAGCGCCTGCCCCGAGTTGCATGCGTCGATCACCAGCATCAGCCGGCCGGCATCCACCTTCTCGAAGGCTTGCTCCAATTCCACGTCGGAAATGCCGTGCGCCAGGATCGTTTGAAGTCCCGCCTGGTCCAAAGCTGTACGTGAACCCGCATAGCCCAGATCGTGCGGAATCAGGTAGAACCTCGGCCCCGCCGCCGTCCCGTGACCGGCAAAATAGACAAACACCGCATCCTCCGGCTCGGCTGGTTTAAGCTTTTGTAAATCGGCGGGAGCACCCGCCGGCAATGCACTCGTCTCCGCCCCCGCCAGCCGCGCCAGCGCGCCCAGAAGGTTGCCCTTGGTGGCGTCCTGATTGAACAGCGATATCACTTGCACGCTGCCGAAGTTCTGGAGTTTCGTCTGCTGTCGCGCCAACTCCTCGCCAAACGCCTGCGCGTCCGCCTTCGCGTAGTTCAGGTTGTAGTCCTTGTTGGCATACTCATTGACGCCCACCGCCAGGATGTAAGCGGTGCCGGCCCGTTTCAGATTTTCGGCGCCCGTCACCACCAACGTGGCGTCGGAACTCTTGATGTTCTCGGCACTGAAGGCATACGCGCTCAGGCGGTTTTCCCCCGCCACGATGGGTAGGGTCGTCTCCAGCGTCACCTTGCTGCCTTTCCCCACCAGCACATCACCGCGCCACACCTTCACCAGCGAGCCGTTGCGGAACAGGCGCACGTCGCGTGCCCCGCTGCCCTGTGGCCGGGCCTGGTCGGCAGGGGCCTCGCTGACCTCCAGCTTCACGGCTACCGTACGCGACGCGACGTTCTCAACCTGCCCCTCGGCCAGCGCCAACTTTACCTGCGGCTGGCGGCGGTCCTTCTGCGCGATGTCCCGTGCAGGTTTGGGGCGTTTGCCTGCCAGGATTTCGCCCAGCAACCCCGGGTAGTAGTATTCGTTGAAGAAGACCTCGACGGGGGAAACGTCAAAGGTGTTCCCGTTGAACCGCCACAGGATGTTCTTGAACGCCTCCGGCGAGCCATCAAACAACCCGTCAGGAGTGACAGCCACCCAATTCATGCTGTCACGCTCCGAAACGAGCACGGCCAATAACTCGCCGGTATTGAAATCCCACAAGCGCAGCGAGCTGTCGGAACTGCCAGTAACAAGAAATCGGCCGTCTTGACTGAAACCGAGGCTGCTGACCCTACCGGTGTGGCCTCGCAGGGTCATCTCTCTACTCGCACCCATGAGGGGATGAACAACGACGTCGTTTCCTCGCTCAAAGAGGACCTTGGAGCTGTCTGGACTGAAGGCTAGTGTGCTCTGGAAAACATTCTGTCGCCCTTGCAATTGCCCTGCTTGTCGCCAAGTTCCGACCTCCCAGACTCGGACCAATCCATCTTGGTCAACTGCGGCGACTAACCGGCCATCCGGGCTGAAGGCAGTTCTGAGGCAAAAAATGTTGCCACCAGTCATGAGCGTGTGCAATTCCCGCCCCGTTGCCGGATCCCAGACCGCGACAGTGTTCTTCGAACTCCCTGAAACCAAGCGGCTGCTATCGGGGCTGAAGCTGAGCGAGAGTACGTATTCCCCCTTATACCCGGGAAGGGTGCGCACCTCGCGCCCCGTGGAAGCGTCCCAGAGCGTGATCGAACCACCGTCATAACCCGAAGCAATCCAGCGCGCATCGGGGCTGAAAGCCACAGATGAAATGCCTTGGGCGCGTCCCTTCTGAAAGGTAAGCAACACTCTGCCGGTGGAGGTTTCCATCAGCCTCAATATCCCCTTCTCCCCGCCCATGGCTAGCAAACGTCCATCTGCGCTGGCGGCCACCGCCAGAAACTCGGTGTAACCGGGCAGCATGCGGATCACACCGCCTGTGGCGATGTCCCAGAGTTTTCCGGCAAGGGGCGCCTGCCCCCCTCCCATGGAGATGAGCGAACGTCCATCGCCAGTAAAACTCACAACCATGATTGTCGACTCGCCAA
The DNA here is from genome assembly GCA_963722555.1 of uncultured Acidobacteriota bacterium. Classification (GTDB taxonomy): domain Bacteria; phylum Acidobacteriota; class Terriglobia; order UBA7540; family UBA7540; genus Bog-366. The sequence goes on along the minus strand of CAVRNQ010000006.1, from coordinate 712,683 downwards.
ACCCGGTCATGGTGCGGAACTCCTGTCCGGTGGGCATCTCCCGGATCTTGATGAGCCCGTCAGTCCCGGCCGACGCCATCCAGCCACCCTTAGGGTCAAAGATCACCCCGGTGACCCCAGGATAACCCCCGGAGTGGTCCCTGTAAGACTTGAGCTCACGACCGTCGGCAACTCCCCAGAGTTGAACAATGCCGTCGCTATCCCCAGTAGCGATAATCTCCCCGTCAGGACTGAACGCAAAGGCATTGGGTGGCGCGGACCGGACGCGCATGTCCCGAAACGTGGCCCACTGGTCCACTCCCCAGATCCGGATCGTGGCCTCGCCCACCTTGATAGGTGAGTTATTCAGGGCCGCCGCGAGACGACGGCCGTCGGGACTGAATTGAACGGTAGTGACGTCACCAGCGAACCCCTTGAGCCTTTGTATTTCCTGGCGCGACGCCACATCCCAGATCCTCACCTTGCCAACGCCGCGGTACTCGTGCTCTTCCGCCGCGGCCAAGAATCGCCCGTTGGGGCTGAATCCGAGTGCAGTGAACCCTTCCCTTATCTTGTCAGGAGGGTCACCCAGTCGGGCGATTTCCTGTCCGGACCCAACATCCCACAACACTATCGTTCCCTCATTGGTTCCTGCGGCCACGGAGCGCCCGTCCGGGTTGAAGGCCACAGCACGGATCTCCCCATGAAGGTGACCCAAGAAAGAATTCGGTCCCATCGCGGTTAGGTAGGGGGTAGGAACGTACTTAAACTCCAAAGTCCGGATTTCCTTACCAGTTCCAACATCCCAAAGCTTGACGCTGTGATCACTGCTGCCGGAAGCCAAAAGCTTTCCGTCCGGGCTGACAGCAATCGACTTGATGGCATCTGCATGCCCAGCCAAGGTGCGGAGTTGCTGGCCGGTGGCAACGTCCCACAATTTCGCGGTATGGTCCCAGCTTCCGGAAGCCAACCAGCGACCATCGGGACTGACAGCTAGAAAAATGGCACCAGTGCCAGTGTGTGCCGTCTGGACGTAGATTTCGGGCCTGGCCGATTCGCTCGCTTGATCCTGGCCAAGCCCCCAGCTCGACCAGCAGATGAGAACAATGAGCGTAGCCAAATCCAGGACGCGCAACGCATGTTGTTCTGTTCGCATGGTCTCCCTCCTGCCCAGGGTATTTGCCGAATCAGTATCAACCGACACGCCAAACTGCTATCGCCTGCTCAGAGGTTTCCATTCTTGGATGAACCGCAGTAATGCCTCAGGGCTTTGCTTCAGGTTTGGCAACCACCAAGGGTACAGTCTCGGGTTCGCGCCGGTAAAATACCCGGGGGCGCTGCAAACTCCGCTTCTCGATTTCCCGAACATTCTGCTCTCCCTCCACAAATACCAGGTCCCGCCCTGCCTTCCGCGCTTCCTGCATCCGCGCCTCTTGCATCTGAGGCACCCGCAGGGTGGCATAGTCGAGCCATTCGCGCGTGACCACTTGGCCATCCTTCGGCGCCGTGTCGGCCGCTGCTGTCTTCAGCCCTTCCTCCACCAGCGCGACTCCCTAACACTTGCCCCGGTTGTGCTGCCTCCAAAGCCGCTTGGCGACGCTGTGCGGTCGTCTGGATGCGCATCCCCTTTCCGTAAGTTGACCGCACCGAGTACGCAGAATCTGCCTACAGAGGGTCCTTTTTTTGGGCCGGTACTTTCGAAAAAGGGAATCGATTACCTGCCGGTGCGTTTAAGAGAGGAGATAACCTGCGCCAGCGTGTCATTCACCGCCCCCTTTCTGTCAGGCTCTCCGGTGGTCTTGAAGAGATAAACCCTCGACGCCTTGGCGTCCACTACCATGTCGGTCCTCCACCACACAGCTCCTCCTGCTTGATAGATCAAATCCCACGAATATACCTGGAGGTCACCGACTGGCCTTTGGTCAGTGAATCCCAATTCAACTATCTGGACCCCCTTCTTCTTGAGATCTTTGACAAAATCTGTGTTAAGCGTTTTCAGCATGGTCGGCGGGTTCTTCACCAGCGCACCTGCGGAGCGCTGCTGAAAATAACTGAGAGCAATCGATGCGCCGGACTGAAGGTCCTTATACTCAAGGCGTTCACCAGGCTGATTCTTGGTCACTTCCCAGCCGTTCGGTTGAGTGAACGCTATGTCCAAGAAGCTGACTGTTGTGGAGGGAACGGAGGGAGACGTGAGGGCCGGTGGAGTGCTGGCCGGGGTTGGGGTGACGGCGGGCGCCGACGCAGTGGGCGGTGCCGGAGCGGTTCCCACGACCTCAGGACGAGCGGAAACAATCTGGCCGGTTTGGTCAGAAGTGCCAAGGATCCTACCTTGTTCAGGGGTTTGGCTTGAACCCGGAACCCTGGCGACGACCAGGGGTACCGTCTCCGGCTCGCGCCGATAGAACACGCGGGGACGCTGCAAACTGCGCTTGTCCACTTCTCGCACGCTCTGCTCCCCCTCCACAAACACCAAGTCCCGCCCCGCCTTCTGCGCCTCCTGCATCTGCGCCTCTTGCATTTGCGGCACCCGCATGGTGGCGTAGTCGAGCCATTCGCGCGTCACCACTTGGCCATCCTTCGGCGCCGTGTCCGCCGCTGCCGTCTTCAGCCCTTCTTCCACCAGCGCATACGTCAGGAACCCATGCCCCAGTTGCGCCGCCTCCAGGGCAGCCTGATAGCCCTGTGCCGCTGTCAGGATATACATGCCCTTCTCATACGCTAATTGCGCCAACCCCTTCGAGTTCATCGGTCCGCGACGTTTCTCCTCGGCTTCCAGCGCCTGCCCCGAGTTGCAGGCGTCAATCACCAGCATCAGCCGACTGGCATCCACTTTCTCGAAGGCCTGCTCCAATTCCACGTCGGAAATGCCGTGCGCCAGGATCGTTTGTAGGCCCGCCTGGTCCAATGCCGCGCGTGACCCGCTGTAGCCCAAGTCGTGCGGAATCAGGTAGAACCTCGGCCCCGCCGCCGTCCCGTGACCGGCAAAATAGACAAACACCGCATCCTCCGGCTCGGCTGGTTTAAGCTTTTGTAAATCGGCGGGAGCACCCGCCGGCAATGCACTCGTCTCCGCCCCCGCCAGCCGCGCCAGCGCGCCCAGAAGGTTGCCCTTGGTGGCGTCCTGATTGAACAGCGATATCACTTGCACGCTGCCGAAGTTCTGGAGTTTCGTCTGCTGTCGCGCCAACTCCTCGCCAAACGCCTGCGCGTCCGCCTTCGCGTAGTTCAGGTTGTAGTCCTTGTTGGCATACTCATTGACGCCCACCGCCAGGATGTAAGCGGTGCCGGCCCGTTTCAGATTTTCGGCGCCCGTCACCACCAACGTGGCGTCGGAACTCTTGATGTTCTCGGCACTGAAGGCATACGCGCTCAGGCGGTTTTCCCCCGCCACGATGGGTAGGATTGCCTCCAGCGTCACCTTGCTGCCTTTCCCCACCAGCACATCACCGCGCCACACCTTCACCAGCGAGCCGTTGCGGAACAGGCGCACGTCGCGTGCCCCGCTGCCCTGTGGCCGGGCCTGGTCGGCAGGGGCCTCGCTGACCTCCAGCTTCACGGCTACCGTACGCGACGCGACGTTCTCAACCTGCCCCTCGGCCAGCGCCAACTTCACCTGCGGCTGGCGGCGGTCCTTCTGCGCGATGTCCCGTGCAGGTTTGGGGCGTTTGCCTGCCAGGATTTCGCCCAGCAACCCCGGGTAGTAGTATTCGTTGAAGAAGACCTCGACGGGGGAAACGTCAAAGGTGTTCCCGTTGAACCGCCACAGGATGTTCTTGAACGCCTCCGGCGAGCCATCAAACAACCCGTCAGGAGTGACAGCCACCCAATTCATGCTGTCACGCTCCGACACGAGCACGGCCAATAACTCGCCGGTATTGAAATCCCACAAGCGCACAGTGCCATCGTCACTGCCGGAGACGAGATACCGCCCGTCGTGGCCGAAATTGAGGCTCGGAACACCACTTGTGTGGCCCCGTAAGGTGAGCTCTTCGCCCCGGCCGGTGAGGGGCAAAACCACGATATCATTCGCTCGAGTGAAGATGAATCTCGTGTTATCAGGACTGAAAACCAGCGGGTTTGCGAAAAAGTCCAAGCCCTGCTGGCCTCGCAGTTGCTTCACCTCTTGCCAGCTTCCGACCTCGCGAATGTGAATAAAGCCTGATGGGCCAACCGCGGCCAGCAACCGACCATCAGGGCTGAGCGCAGCGCGGATGACCCATTCTCCATTTTCTACTGGGTAAACCGTTCCCAGTTCGCGACCAGTCGCCACATCCCAAACCCTCACGCTCTTGTCTTCGCTTCCTGAGACCAGGCGACTGCCGTCGGAGCTGAAACTGAGCGACCATGCACTCTCGGTGTGGCCCTGCAAGGTACGAACCTCGCGCCCCGTGGGGACTTCCCAAAGTTTGATCGAACCGTCGCCACCCCCCGTGGCAACCCACCGCGCATCAGGGCTGAACGCAGCAGAAGAAATCCCTTTCGCGTGTGCCTTCTCCACTGTGAAAATCTCCCTGCCGGTGGAGATTTCCAGTACCTTCAACGTTCCGTCCAGGCCCAGAGCGCCCGCAGCAAGCAAGTGTCCGTCCGGGCTGACACTCAGAGCGCTAAACTTGACATCACGAGGCACGATATGCTGCAAACCGCCCGCGGAAAGGTCCCAAAGGTTCCAGGCCAGGCTTTCTGCATGCCCGTTCACAGAGATGAGCGAACGTCCGTCACCACTGAAATCAGCAAGGCCTATTTCCGACACTGCTCCGCCGGTCATGGTCTGCCTGGCGACCCCCGCCGCCACGTCCCAAACCCTGATCACATTGTCATGAGATGCCGACGCCAGCCAGGTGCCATCCGGGCTGAAGACCACGCTGCTCACAGGTTCCGCGTGGCCTTTGAATGACCTCACCTCGCGGCCGCTCGCAACCTCCCACAGCCTGACGAGACCATCCCCGCTTCCGGTCGCCAGTGTGCGTCCGTCCGGGCTGAAGGCGAGGCTTTCAACCGTTACGCCGGATCCGGTCTGCACAAGGATCTTCCCCGCCTCGCGCCAACCGTCAACGCTCCAGATGCGGACCGTGGCCTCCCCCGGCTGTTTCGGCACTCCGTTCATGGCGGCCGCCAAGCGAAGACCATCGGGACTAAAGGCGACGGCATTGACGTTTTCGGCCAGGCCCTTGAAGGTCTGTATCTCCTGGCGTGAAGCAACGTCCCAAACCCGCACTGTACCGCCGACCTTTTCCTCTGCGGCTTCCGCCGCGGCCAAGAATCGCCCGTCAGGACTGAGCCCCAGGGCATCTATACCATGGCGTGGAAGGGAAATGGAGACTCCACCCCTCTTTTTGGTCTTTTGGAGGTGTTCGGGCAGACGGCAGATCTCTTGTCCCGAGGCCACATCCCAAAGCACAATCGTCCCCTCATTAGTTGCCGCGGCCACGGAGCGCCCATCCGGATTGAAGACGACGGCAGTAACCTTCCCGAACATCCTGCCCGCAAAAGAACCCGCCTCTAGACTGGAAAAAATGGACGAAGGATCCAACTTAAACTCGAGACTCTGCGTTGCCTTCCCCGTCCTGACATCCCAGATCCTGACCGTGTGATCGTCGCTGGCCGTAGCCAACAGCTTTCCGTCGGGGCTGACGGCAATCGAGTTGATATTGTCTCTATGACCGGCCAGCGTGCGGAGCTGCCGACCGGTGCCGACCTCCCACAACTTCAAGGCTCGGTCCAAGCCTCCGGAAGCCAGCCAGCGGCCATCCGGGCTGACGCTCAAAGCAACAGGGCCGGCCACGGCGTGCCCCGCCTGGACATAGATTTCGGGCCTGATCGATTCGCCGGCTTGATTCTGGGCAAGTCCCCAGTTGGGCCCGCAGGCGAGGATAACGAGCATTGCCAAATGCTTTATCCGCAAAGGATGTTCTTCTGATCGCATGTTCTCCCTCCTGCTCAGTGGATTAGCGGAATCAGTATCAGCCGACGCACTTAGCTGCCATCGCCTGCCAAGACGAAGCTGTGCCAGCTCTCAGTTCCCCGCCCGTTGCCGGCACGCGGCGCGTCGATTCACTCGGAAACCGTGACGGGCACATCATCTCTCGTGCTTCAGGAACACCGTGAACTTTACGAGGCCGGAAAGGTCCTTCTCGGAAGCGACCCCATAGGCAGCGTTGTCACTGATTTCCAAGTGAAGATCCCGGGCTTGCTGCCGTGCACGCTTATTCAGGGCCGCCAGCAACCTTTGCCCATTCCCATCTACTGAACTGCCGGGAGAAGACTCCTGCCCTTGGCTGGCCGAAGTCCCAGGAATCGGTTCTTTTACTTCCTCGATGGGATCTTTGGACATCAGAAAGGTCACCTCTTCGATGCCCGGGGTCTCGTCGAAAGCGAACCAGGCCTCTTTGCCGGGCACGACGATCTCGGCTGATGCCTGCGCCCGGTTGGGAGCGCCGAGGTACGGGTAGAGCCGGTTGATTCGCCCCGACGTTCCCTTGTTCAGAACGGCCAGGTACCCGTTGAAATTCAGGGATAGGTGGAACCGTACCTTATCTCCGCTGCGAAAAACCGTGTCTGGAGACACCATCTGAATCGTACCTGTGCGGTTTAAGGCCACCATGACCTTGGCTCCGGGCTGTCCCCCCGAGGAGTTTCCTGACTCATAGCTCAAATAGAGGTCACGCGAGCGTTTGTCTTGGCCAACTGCAGAAAGCGCAAAGACCACAACCAGGCACAAAATACATGATAACCGCTTCATGGTTATTTCCTCCTCGTGTGATGGCAGGGTTGTAGAGTAGGAGGGTGCGATCTCTTGGGCAGGTCTGAAATCCTTGGAAGCAAGTAGACAGGTATTGGCTAGAGGATTGTGGAGAGACCGAAAAGTGGATTGTTGATGCAGCTTTTTGCCCTCCCACGAGAGCACCGACGACGTGCCCCCGCCGCGCCGGCCCCCATAATCGCCCCGGGTGCGGCGAGGTGGCCAAACTGGGTCTTCTCGGCCACAAAGACTGCACCCCCACCCGAGCGGCCAACGCATTGCAGTATCCAATAGCGAGGAACGGTGTGACTGACCATGGGGAGCGAATGCCCCCTCAGCGCCAATCCTAGGCCGCGCCGATTGGCAAGTCAAGTGCGGCGGGTTCGATAATTCATTGTTGCTGAGCTGCATGTGGTCGCACTCGTCGTAGACGAGGCCCTGAAACGCCGGTGGCGACGGGGCAGCCGGAGGCAGAACCGCCTTCAGCCATTCCGTGCGGAGGTCCCAGCGATGCAACCCTCCCGGGTGATTGTATTCGTTGATGCCCGGAGTGATCTCCGCCGAGGGACTGAAATTGGGCGCTTCCACGTTCAGCGTGTAGGTCATCCCATGCTGCCGCAGCGTCGGGTCGATCGGCTGGATTCTCTGGGCCATCAAGAGTGCGTTCTGGTCCCCGGCGCCAGTGATCGGGCGCAGGTGAATGTCAACATGGTCCAGCCCCAAGTCCTGCAGGATCTCGAAGAACTGACTGACTTGGGCAGGAGGCGCGTCGCCGGAAAGCCGGGAGTCGTCTACACCCAGCCGTACCGGGTAGGTTTTGGTTTCAGCCGGTAAGTCAGCGCTCGCCGCCAGATGCTCGCGACCAATGGGGAAAAGGTTGTTGGGGCAGAGGGGATGCCTACAGGTTTAGTCTGCTGCCTCTCGGTCTGACTAACTCACCTTCAGGGCGAGGTTCATGCTGTGGCTCAGGGTGGCAGAGCCCGAAGCCGTGCTACCCGTCACCGTACGAGTATGACCTGCGCCGGTGTGCGCTATGGGAGAATATCCGAAATCCCGATCGACTTTTGCACCTCACTTTGATGGGGCGACGTTATACATGCCTACCCAAATGAGTTCATCACCCTTCTTAAGATGCCCCGCGGGTGGCGCCGACATTGCCTTTTATGTCGGCGACCGCTAAGAGGCCAGGACAGGCCATGGATAGGACTCGGTGACAGAGACGCTGTGCGTGTTCGTGAGGCGCATACATACGTGACAACGTATGCGCCACCCGCGATGCTTTCCGGTGTCATTCTGAGCCCGCTTTTTGGGCGAAGAACCCCGGCAGTTTGTTCTTCTGCTTACTCGAGCGAACTGCTGAGGTCCTTCGCTCCGCTCAGGATGACAGCAGGGAGGCGTTTTCCCGCAGCCTGTACTGTCCGTCAAGATCTGGACTGACTGCGGGGTCCGCGGCTATCCCTAGGAGAAACACTGCCCGCTTCATGCGTGAATTGAAGCGTGGCTCACAATCGAAATGATAGATGCCTCTTCCTTGTCCCGAAGCCGGTCCGGACCACCTGCAAGGGGCGCATTCCCATGCTCAACGTCGGCAACCAATTCCGCAGGCAATTACTCACTGCGGAGAGTGTTGCGGTTTCATAGGCCCGGGCCAGAAAGCCGGAAGATCGTTCCAGAGTCGTAACTACCCCCTCCCCAGGTTGTTCCATAGAAACTGCCATCGCTGTCTTGAAGAGGGGGTGCCTCCGGGTCTGCACCGTCATCAGGAGCGCCCGAGAACGAATGTAAGGTAATAACGTTCCCATCGAGATCCATTCTGAAGAGCACGCCGTGAGAAGCGGCCCCACCTGATTCTGTGGTGCCATAGAAATCGCCATCCATGGCCTGGATCAATCCCCCGCCGGGCCCCGCCCCGTCTGGACCAGAGAACGTATGGAGCGTAGTGAGATTGCCCAATGCGTCCATCTTGTAGATTGTCCCGACCCAGGGGCTTGCTCCTCCACCCCACGTTGTCCCATACCAAATGCCCTCGGCAGACTTAATGAGCCCTCCGAGGGGGCCTCCTCCGTCGTCCGTTCCGCTGAACGAGTGGAGATAGGTAAGGTTCCCCATAGTGTCCACTTTGTAAACCGTTCCCTGTCCGAAATCCCCACCCAAATACGTCGTCCCCAAGAAACTGCCATTGCTGGTCTCAACAAGGGGGCCCCACGGGAACCCCCCGTCTGGTTGAACACCAAAGGAATATAGTATGCTGACATTCCCTGCGCTATCCATCTTGAAGACCGCTCCAAGACCATGAAGACCACTGCTGAAAGCCGTGCCGTAAAAGTTATCATCGCTAGCCTGTATGAGAGGCGACGTGATATTAATGCCCTCTGGGTAGTCGAACGAGTGAAGAATCGAGATGTGCCCCATGGTGTCAATCTTGAATGCTGTCCCGTTATCGTAAATCCCACCAGAATATGTAGTGCCGTAGAAATTACCGTCGCGGGCCTGAATGAGTGAGGCATTAGGGTACGCGCCGTCAGGTGGTCCCAAGAACGAATGCAAAATGGTGACATTGCCTCCCGTGTCCATTTGAAACACCGATCCGTAATCAACGCCTTCCCCCGTTGTGGTACCGTAAAAATAGCCATCCTTGGCCTTGATGAGCGCCGCCCGCGGCCCTAGTTTCCCCCCCGCCCCCGTAGAGGAGTGCAACAAAGTATATGCGAAAGAAGTTGTGATCGTGACATTGGCAGAGTCACTCGCATTGTAATCAGCTTGGCTTGTGGCGGTTACCGTGACTGTCGAAGGATTCGGAACCGTGGTTGGAGCCGTATAGAGGCCTGTCGAACTAATGGTCCCCACCGTGGAGTTGCCTCCATACAAACCGTTAACGCTCCAATCCACGGCAGTGTTCGAAGTCCCCGTTACCGTCGCTGTGAACTGTTGAGGAGTGCCGGTTAGAACGGTTACTGTGGACGGAGACACCGTCACATGCACAACCGGTGTGGCTGTTACCGTCACGGTCGCATTTTGGGATGAGCTGTTGTAGGACGCGGAGACGGTAACCAGCGTTGTGTTAGCTACAGAAGAAGAGGCCGTAGCTGCAAAAGTGGCGCTCGACGTGCCTGCAGAAATCGTGACATTGCTGGGTACGGGCAATACAGAATTGTTGGTTGACGTGAGAGTTACTGCGGCGCCTCCGCTTGGAGCAGGACCGCTCAGCGTGACGGTCCCCGTTGTGGATCCGCCCGCGGCAATGGAGGTGGGGTTGAAGGAGAGCCCCGTGACCGTCACGGGGTTGCCAACGGCCGCTACCGTGAAGCTGACTGCATTTGAAGTAGTTCCCTTGGGAGTGGATACTGTCACCGGGAATACCCCCGGCGTGACAAGATAAGTGGCCGGGAGCGTTGCGGTCAGGTAATTCGGGCCGGTAGCATCACTGAAAAAGGTCGTTGAAAGCGGATTTCCATTGAAGTTAACAACTGAGTTAGGAACGAAGTTGGAGCCATTCACTCCCAGAGTAAGGGGCGCACTGCCAGCCAACACGCTGTTGGGAGAAATAGAGGTTATTGTGGGCGTCACGTCACCGATGGAAAACCCGCCAGGTGCCTGGCCCAGAGTTGCCAAAGGGTAGTCGAATACCTGGTAAGGGCCGATTTCTGCCAGGTTCCACCCAAGAATACCGACATGTACACCCACGGCACCTTCAAGCCCGGCCCCGAGGGTCCACCACGGATTTTGGTTGACGTCGGCACTGAATTGCAGGTAGGCGTCGGGCTGAAAGTACGGTGTCGCTACACCATCGATTTGGAGTCCTACTTCCACACCGGCGTATCCCTTCAGATTGAAGTTGGCATCGAGAGAAAGTGGGACTGAGGACGCAGCGAATGAGATGTTGCTGAGGGGAGTCACTTGCCCGTTTGCATAGGATATCCCGGCGCTCGCTTGCGCTTCTTGGGTAATTCCCGTGTAGAAATCAGCCGACAGATTGCCATTTGCGCCCACAAAGAAGGTGGCGGTAGGAGTCAGAAGCACGGGAACGGGTCCCACGAAAACCAGGATGTCTCCAAATTCTACAGTCGCGATGTCGATTCTCTTATCGACACTGACAGACCCCCCGCCGGTCAAGGAGACTTTAGCGTATTCACTCAGTGTTGCCTTCGCTGTCATGGAGTTGATGTTAAAGAAGCCAAAGTCGATATCGAATTCAATGGAAGGACAGACATCGATTTCACCTTCGGCTAGGACGTAGAGACCAGGGGAATTAAACAGGGGAACGTTGTACATTTGGGCTGCGGTGATGGGATTTCCCTCACACGGGTCAGATACGCTCTGGAACTCCGGCCGAACTCTGCTTTTGTTCAGGAACTTAACCCCCGGCAGCGCTTTCCGAATTCTCATCGCGCTCGAGGGGCCAATCGGCTGGCTAAACGTAAAATGCGTCTGTTGGACAGCATCTGTTAATCTGGCTTGCGTAACCGTGGCGTCGACCTCGGATCCATTTTGGGCTACAGATACGACCTTCACCAGGAGGCCTTTGGGAGCTGCCGTGGTTGGCGCGCTAGCCAAGACATCTCCCGCCTTTAGCGCTTGTGCCACAGGACTAGAGGTCGGGATGGTTAGGGTTGTCCCGTCGGCTGAAAGCGTGAGGCTCTGCATGCCGGTCTGGTCAAGCACCTTGGTTGTCTTGGGTATGATGGTTGAGTAGTTGACCGTCACAGAAACAGCGCCACCGCCAGTGACGGCCGCTGTCTGTGATGCCAAGCTCGGGAAGTAGCTGCTCGCTCCAACCGAGACACTGTTCCCAACGACAGTATAAGTGCCTGCCGCCAGCGTCAGGGTCACGCTTGCAGCGATGTTTTGACTATAGCCATTCGCGCCGCTTACGTTGACGTTGGCGGAGTTGCCAGCCGGTAAACCTATGATGTTCAGAGTGAGACTTCCGACGGCCGAAGCCGCCGTGACTGTCACCATCGTAGTGCCGACTTTGCTGGTGTCCTGGGCCGACGTGGCGGTTATGGTTACCGAACCCGCGCTACCGGGCGCAGTGAGTTGCCCCGAGGAATTGATTGACCCAGCGGTTGCGCTCCAAGTCACGGCCGAGCTATAGCTTCCCGTTCCGGACACAATCGCTGTGCACAGAGAAGTCTGTCCAGTTTGGACCGAGGTCGGGTTGCAGGAGACCGAAACAGAAGTGATGGCCGGAGGCGGTGGTGGCGTGTACCCACCCCCGCCACCACCACCGCCGCAGGAAACCAGCAGGCAGCCGAGAACGATAATGAGCACCGCAAGGAGAGTGGCCCGCAGCTTCACCCTCGAAACCCAAGATGAACCCCATGAAATCATTTGAACCTCCCGATGCGGGGTGTCAGTTATCAACTCGTTCCCCCACACACCCTCCCGGTCCGAAGGAACGGCCCACCAACTAATCCAAAGTGCTCCGATCTCGTGGCACCACATCCCCCACCTCTGGTGACTTCATCACCCCCGCCAATGGGATCGAACCCTGAATAGTCAGCGACTCAGCCGTGTCCCGCAGTGGACTCCACCGAAGCCCCGATCGCTAATAGGAGCAATCGAGCAGACTGTCAGCCACGCAGTGTGGTGTGTCGTGTGCAAAGTACTGAAAGCCCTTTCTGGCGACAGTTTCCGCGACTCGTACGGTCTCGGATTGAGCGGTGCACACGAGCCTCCCCCTGCGTGGTGATGGTCGAGGGCTTTAGACGTTTGTGGCGGCTTCGATGGCGGTGTGAAGCATTGAGCCAGATACCGCCATTACAGCATGCGTAGTTAGTCTGGCTAAGGGATGAGAGTCAACTGGCATGATGTGACACAACACGACATGCGGGCGTCGGACGCTTTACGGCCCGGCGGAATGGGCGAATTGTTGCTGTTTTCAGGTTCGCGGGCAGGGCCGCTTGGCTTCCTCTATGGGGCGGGTTAAAGCATGGGGCCGCAGCGGGATCAATCAATTCCGGGCCGGGTGTGCCGCTGACAGATACGCGGCCGCGGACTTCCGTGCGCTGACAAACCCCAGCAGGATGCCAAAAAACGTATGCCAGCGACTAAAAGTCAACTTGCATGGATCAACGCCGATGCTTTTTCCTAGATGAGATCGCCGTTGCTTGGTCAGGCATGGGTTGCTCAGAACCCTACTTGCCTTCTCTTGCACTGGCTTAGCCGCCGGAGTGATTTCCAGCGCAGATATCATGAGCCTTCGGCGTGCCGCTATGCATGAAAACAGCCTGCAAACGTCTGTAGGGGCAGGCCTTGTGCCTGCCCTGGGCGACCACGAGGGTCGCCCCTACGATGGCTGCCCCCGCAACTATCAGGGCAGGAGGGTCATCCATCGACGCACGAGTTCACTCTCTCAGGTGTCTAAACAGAGCGACGCAATCTCTTGCGCATTGCCCTGTAGCGCGGTCTATGACCGCTGGTCGGCGCTCATAGAGCGCCGCTACAATTCAGGTCGCTCTGTATGGTTTTGGACGCGGCTGTCTCTACTGCTCCGCAGAGTCAGGAACGAAGGGGGCTACGCGGTCATTTCTTTGCTGAGGCAAGCACGGGCTCCCGCTCCTCTTGGAACCCGTGACCGTCCCAATAGCGGACGTGGCGCAAGTGATCGGCTTCCGCCTTCCGGTCGAGTGCATGCTTGAGCAATCCGCGAGCGAGCAACAGGTTGAAGTTGGCCACGTAGCCGTCGGTCACTTGGGCATCTCGAAGACGCAGGTCACTGCCGAATGAATACTGGGCGTTAGCAGACTCACCGATTTCGACTTCCCCCTCGTCAACCGCCACTTCGAAACCGCCGTCTGGGAGCGGATAGATCTCTTTCACGCGGGGACGGGAATTGAGCACCTTACTGATTTCTGTCCTTGGGAAGACCAGGAAGGCAAGCGGCCTGCCGGCTGGGCAGTCCACACATTCATAGTCCCCGGCGGCTGCCGGCGCATGACCGCTCGGCAGGAGGTAATCCAGGACTGTCAAATCGGCGCTGTTGGTTTCATTGTTGGTGGCGCCCACCAGCATGACAGGCCGGCCAAGAAGCGTGGCCTGGGCTAAGACATATACATGCCCTGGATGCCAGTACTCCCCGAGGACTTGGCCTTGAGAACTAATCTTGGCAACAACACAAGGGAACCAACGAGAATGAGTGGACGCTACCCAAACGTCTTTGGTCTTTTCCCCGGGCAGAGATGTGATCCGGAAGAACTGAATAGGGAAAGGGGGATCAAACACAGTCGCGCCGAACTTCACGGGTTCCTTTCGGCTGTATTCCCATTCTAGTTTTCCGCCTTCCCCGAAGGAGGAGAGAACGCGGCGACTCACGAGCTCGGGATGACCAAGTGGAAACGGAACAAAAAGCGTTTCTGTATTCCCATCCGCGTCAATGTCGTCGAGGATAGCAAGATCCCCACTGGGTACTGTCTCGCCTATTCTATAGACACTGGGGTCCAGAGGAAAATCGTAGGTCTTTTCCCATACCATGCGATGGGCGTGATCGGAAACGATGAGTCGATCTTCCCGAATCTCAATCGAGGCGGGGACTTTCCCATGCCCACGCCATACTGCCCATCCCACCCCGCCCGCTACCAGGGCGAGAAATGCGCCTACAAGGCAGGCTTGGACCAGAACGGATCGTGCCCAACGTCTCGCCGGGAGAGAATCGGCGGGGGGCTGGGGGTCGGCGAAATGATTCTCTGCGCCATTTTCTAGCGGAAGGGTTGTACCGGCCAACCAAGTGTCAATTTCCGCGGTGTACGCGAACACTCTCGCTCGCGGGCTACCAGGGACACGGTGCAGGGGCATTCCATGGTCAGCCCACCGCATGGCCGTCCGCTCGTTGCGGCGGATGTAAGTCGCTATCTCCTTCCAAGAATCAAGGTGCTCACCGGAGCTCTTGGCCATGCTCGCTCCCTCAGAGCAAACAATACACGAGTGTTCGGACAGATGACGTTAAAGGTTGTGCCATCTTGCCAGTCGGTCAGACCAAAGTCAACCCTGTGTGCTTGTTGTGTCGGACAGAGGGCCCGCGGTGGTTTTTTTGTTCATGGAGGAATATCATGTCGATTCGAGGAGTAGTTGCTCAGCATACTGAGAATGCCCTTGACCGAGAACCACGGCTGGCGCGAATGTTGGCTCATGTAGCTTCAATCCGGAGTTCGTCCCCCGCGGTCAGGAGCTTTTGCCTCACCCACGTGCTGCTTGCCATCCTATTCCTCGGTGGGGCATGCTGAGTGTCAAATGCAGTCTATCGCCACGGGTCGAATTCAGGTACGCGGCGTGGTCTACGATTTGGTGGGAGGGTAGACCACGACGAGGATTTCCATCGAACCCTCATCGCCCGGTCTTTGCTGTCCTGGGGGAATCTCTGCGTTGTGCCTCCTTCCCAGACGCTGCTTCTTCCCGAGCTCCCGTTGTGGGGAGAGATGCCCCCCTGACATCGGCGGACATTTCAAATAATGAAAGGACGCGAAGTATTGCTTGAAACAAGCCTCGATCACGCATAACTCGCAATTTTACGCAATGAAATGAAAGCTGATTTTGTTTGACAAAAAGCTCGGTGAAGTATAGCAAGGGTGGTATCCATAACCAGGTAGAGTTCATCACTCGCACGTTGAACTGAGACAGAAGTCGATCACAGATGGAAAACGGAAGAACCCCGTTACCGGTTCGCGGGAAGACGAGAGGGGGAACCCCAGCTTAAAGGGAGGGTCCGAAATGCATCATCTAAGGTATTGGGTTCTGAGTGTCGTGTCGATCTTTGTTGTGGCATCTCTCTTTCCACCCTCGGTCACGGCTCAAGCCACCTATACGGCCGAGCTGCGCGGCGCCGTTAAGGACGCGAGTGGCGCGCTCGTACCCGGAGCAAGGGTGACTGCGACCAATGACGAGACCAGGGTGTTGCAGACGAGAAAGACGGATGAGGCGGGCCGCTACCTCTTCAACGCCCTGCCGCCCGCTTCCTACACCATTCGAGTTGAAGCATCGGGGTTTAAAGCTCTGGTCCGGCCGAGTGTCGTTCTGCGCGTGAGCTTTCAGGCTGACCTGGATTTCATTCTGGAAGTGGGCCAGATGACGCAGACCGTGGAGGTGACCGGCGCCGCTCCGCTCGTGAACACCGTGAGCGCGGCGCTCGGCACGGAAGTGACCAACCGATACATTACGGAGATGCCGCTTCCCGACCGCGACATCACCAGCCTGGCTTTCCTGGCTCCGGGAGTGACGGAGGTGGCCGGGAGCGGCGTGGGTGGCTTGGGTGGGACCAACTTCGCCTCCAACGGACAACGCAACGGCACGGCCGAATTCCGGCTCGACGGAGCTTTGGCCACCTCGCCGGAAGGCGGTGAAGGCGGTAACACTTTTCTCTCCTACAAGCCTTCGCTCGAGGACATTCAAGAATTCAAGCTCCAGAACAACAGCTTCTCCGCTGAATACGGCAGCAATGGCGGCACGGTGGTGAACATTGTCACCAAGTCGGGCACCAATCAGTTCCATGGCAGTGGTTTCTACTTTCTCCGCCGCCCGAGCTTGGACGCCAACGACTTCTTTGCCAATCGCGCCGGTGAACCCAAGGGCGCTTACGCGCACGACCAGTATGGCGGGTCCATCGGCGGCCCCATTCGCAAACAGAAGACCTTCTTCTTTTTCGACTTTGAGAAGGTCCGGAATACTTCGCCGGGCACTTTTACGACAACCGTGCCCACTGCCTTGCAGCGGGAGGGAGATTTTTCCCAGACCTATACCTATGACGATGACGGCAATCCCGTGCTCCAACAGCTCTACAATCCCTGCCCCATTACGGTCAATCCTTCTCCGTCCTGTTCTCTTAGTCCTGTGCTCGATTCGTCGTCAAACGTGGTGGATTACAACCGCCAACCTATCGAGGGCAACGTGATCCCATCGAGCATGATTGACCCCATCGCGCAAAATACCATTAAACTTTTCCCGCCGCCGACCAGTCTGGGAGACCCTGTGACGGGATACAACAACTTCAGCAAAAAACTTGTGTATCCCGCTCCCGTTTACCGGCTGGATGGTCGAATTGACCAGAACTTTTCGGAGAAGAGCCGGCTCACCGGGCGCTTCAGCATGAGTCAGGAAACGGATAATATCCCCGATCCGTTCCTTGCGGCGTATCAGAGTGTCTATAAGACCCGACAGATTGCCCTCGAGCACACTTGGACGCCTTCGCCCTCGCTTCTGTGGACCAATCGCATCTCCTTCATCCGGTACTACAACCCGTATCTGTACAACACACCGGTCGATCCGCTCACCTTGGGCTGGCCATCGGTATTGATTCTCAATTCCTGGTATGACAAGAAGGCTTTCCCCGATATCGGTTTCTCGTCGGGTAATTACCAAGGTCTGGTTACGGATCTTTGCTGCACCACTTCCAGCGAGGCTGACAACCAGTGGATGTTCGCGTCGTTGTTGAATAAGGTTATCCACAGCCACAACCTCAAGTTCGGCGGCGAGCGGAGAATCTATTTGAATAACTTCTTCCAACCCGGCGACACCAGTGGCGGATTCGATTTTGGCCCTGACCTTACCGCGCAGAGCGTCTTTAACCCCGCGGACTTTCAGGGCAACGACCTGGCCTCCTTTTTGCTGGGCTGGGGTGACGATGGTACAGTAGGCGCCGTGCCGGCAGTGGCCAATAAATCCATGGAGACGTCCTTCTTCGCTCAGGACGAATGGAAGGTGAGCCAGCGCCTGACCCTCAATCTTGGACTGCGTTACGAGTGGAGCACGCCGTACAGCGAGCGTTACAACCACAACCAATTTAGTTGCTGGAGCTGCGACAGTGGAATTATGGTGCCGGCGCTGGGGCCGGACTGGCCGGGAAAGGAAATCTATGGAACCAGCATTTTAGCCAGCTCGAATCAACGGCACGCCAACCCGGATTACAGCAACTTGGCGCCACGTCTCGGCTTCGCCTACCGACTGAACGACAAAACCGCGGTACGCGGTGGGGCAGGCATATACTATGGCATGAGCTACGCCACCAATTGGCAGTACGGCGGCACAGCCTGGAACAAAGACATTAGTATTATATTCTCGAAGGACGGGAATATCACTCCGTACTCTACTCTCGAGAATCCCTTCCCGGTCGGTTTTGTGGGGCCGCAACAAGGGAAATACGGGCCGCTGACGGAGTGGGGATATGGTAACGGTAACCACAACAGCCTCGAATTCCACAACGGCACAATTTACCAGTGGAACATCGGGATCGAGCGACAGGTTTCCCCCTCCACGCTCATTGAGGTGAATTACTCCGCCAACCGTAGCGTGCACCTGCCCTGGAACTTCAAGCCGATCACCAGAGGGAATAGAAACTACGTCAGCATCGCGGATCGCGAAAAGTGGGGCACCAGCGGATTGGCGGCGCTTGTCCCGAACCCGTTCCAGTACTTGTTCACTCAGGTGTCGGGAATGCCGGCGCCTATCTTCAATGAGCCTGATTCCATCTACAATGACCCATCCATTCCCCGCCTCAATCTGTTGCGGCCCTACCCGCAGTTTGACGGTACTTTCGCTGGACTGCCGTTCTTTGCCGCCTCCGGTTCGTATCAGTCCCTGCAAGTCCGGTTCGAGAGGCGGACCTCGCGCGGCTTGAGTTTTACGGGCAGTTACACCTTCTCCAAGTTTATTTCGACTTCGGATGAAGGAGCCAACGCCTGGATCGGCAAGCTCACGGGAGGCGCGCCGCAGGACTTGAACAATCTGGCCGCGGAAAAGAGCATCAGCGGGAACGATACGCCTCACCGGCTGGCCTTCGCGTTGATTTACGAACTGCCGCTCGGCCGCGGACGGCTGGTGGGCAGGAACATGAATCGTGGTCTGGATGCGGTAGTCGGAGGTTGGCGAGTTACCACTTTTACGACCCTCCAAACGGGACAACCGATCGATGTCAGGACATCGCACAACCGCATATCTGGCGGCAGCCAACGCCCCAACCTGAGCGGCCAGCCGTGCAGCGGGGCGAGCGTGGATGCGGTGGTGGACGGAACAGCCAATTA
Organism: uncultured Acidobacteriota bacterium; assembly: GCA_963722555.1. Lineage (GTDB taxonomy): Bacteria > Acidobacteriota > Terriglobia > UBA7540 > UBA7540 > Bog-366. Next base: position 693,954 of record CAVRNQ010000006.1, on the reverse strand, counting down.
CTTCAACATCAGCTCATTTTCCTCCCCTGGAGATCAGATAGCCGGAAGCGCTCCCCGCTATTTCTCGAATTGCCGCGTTCCCGGCATTCACAACATGGACTTCGGAATCGCCAAACAGTTCCAAATCCGGGAAGGTATGCACGTGGAAGCGCGAGGCGAGTTCTTTAACTTCTTGAATACACCCAGGTTCAACTATCCCGCCGCCAGCTTTGGCAGCGGCTCATTTGGAACGATCAACAGCCAGGCTAATGGCCCGAGAGGCGGTCAGCTAGGATTTCGATTTGTGTTTTGAAGTTTCCACTTGGTGACGAGCGATGAGCGAGTGGCGGCAGGGAGGGAACCTCTTTCGGCCCCCTTCCACGCCGTCGCTCGTCTTCTTTGCCGGGCATTACAGATCAGGGCGGACTCGGCAGGAAGCCCAGCCTTCCTTCATTTCAATTGCCAGTTATTGCCGTTCCGACTACTTGTGGCAAATTCGCGGGGTGAACCGCGTAGGCCGAGCGCCGGCGCGAGCCTTTGGTAGGGACGGCCCTCGACGGCATCGAATTCATTGGGTCATCGACCTTATCGCAGTGGCCTGCTGCGTAGGGTTGCTTTTGGCCGGACCGGATCAAAGCGTTGAGGAAGCTCAAGAGCATGCCAGCCAAGGGATGCAAGCAGCCCAGCGTGGTGACCTGAAGATCGCCGAAGCAGAATTGCGACAGGCGGTCGAGTTGGCTCCTCATAATCCTCTTTATCTCGGAACGTTAGGAGCGATCCTGGGGAGGGAGCAGAAATTGGAAGAATCGAATGTTTACCTTGAAAAAGCCCTCGCTATCAGCCCCCACGATTTTGCCACCCGTCGGAATCTCGCCTCAAGCCAGTTCCAACTAGGCCTGCTCCAGCCGGCTAAGAAGAACTTGGAGAGAATTCTGGAAGCAAAGCCCGATGACGCTCCAAGTGTCCTGCTCCTGGGGATGGTCGAGGAAGAGCTGAAAGAATACGGCCAGGCGGCAAAGCTGCTCGGGTCCGTCCCCGACCAGGTTCGGCAGCGGCCGGAATCGCTCGCGGCCCTTGCCCGGTCTTACTACCACACCGGCCAGAAGGAAAAAGCTCGGGCGAAGATCGAGGAGCTTCAGCGCCATACCGCCGGGCCGGAGGGGATTTTTCTGGCTGGTCAAGTGGCCGCGCAGGCAAACGATTTTGAGACGGCAGAGCCACTGTTCGCCTCGATCTGGTCCACTTACCCGGACACGACGAAGCTAGGTTACACCCTGGCCTTGGCCCAATACCACGCTAACCGGCTTGAGGCAAGTCAGGCAACCCTCCGCAAGTTAATCGGCTCAGGCCACGAAAGCAGCGAAATCTATAATCTGCTGGGCTGGTGCCTCTATAAACGCGGTGATTTCGATAATGCCGTGGCCGCGATGGATCGTGCGGCTGCCCTCGACCCGTCCAAGGAATCGAATTACTTAGACGTCGGCATAATGCTGATGAGCCACCACCACTTCTCCGGTGCGCGGGCGGCAGGCGAAAAAGCCGTCGAAGTTGCTCCCGCTTCGTATCGCGCCTATCGCTTGAAGGGGCTTGCGGAATTGGAACTCGTCAACTTCCTTGACGCGGAGAAGTCCTTCGCGCGGGCCTTGGAGCTGAACCCAAAGGAAGCGGAGGCCATCCGCAATCTGGCCACGATTCAATGGGACCTCGGAAGACTCCGGGAAGCGGAGTCAACTTTCGAGAAGGGCCTCCGGCAATTCCCTCAAGACGCGAGGGTCTGCCGCGACTATGGGGTCATGCTGCTGGATACCAAAGGGGGCGATGCGGCGATGGAATCTCGAGCCGTGTCTCTGCTCCGGAGAGCCATAGACTTGGATGGCTCGCTTTCCGAGCCTCACTACCAACTCGGTAAGCTGGCCCTGCGCAAGGGGAATGCCCAGGAGGCCGTGCGACAGCTTGAAGCAGCCGCCAAACTTGACCCTGCTGACAGCAAGATCCACTTCTCTTTAGCACGCGCCTACCGTCTGCTCGGCCGCGCCGATGAAGCTGCCAAGGAGGTCCAAATCTATAAGACGTTGAATGCTGGGGAAGGCGGGTTCAGCCCCACTCCGTCCGCCCGTGGGAGGATGCCAACTCAACTGGAGAAACAACCGGTACGCGATGAACGAGAGCACTAAGAAAAAGGCCTTGCAAGTCCTGCGCTCGGACGCTCGGCGGGCTTGGGCCGTGCTCGGGCTTTCGTTCGCAATTCTGTTGGCGGGGCGGAACGCCCTGGCAGCCCAAGCCCGGAGGAGTATAGCCCTCGTCACGCCGCCTATGACCTGAGGAAGTTTCGCGTCATACGCCTGGTCCGAAAGACCTAATCTAGCCCTCGCTAAGAAGTCCTGCTGCAGGGCTTGCGGACTCTGAACGCTTTGGTGCGCCGCGCGACAGGGTCATCAAGCCCTTGTTGGCCGCAGCCGGCCAGCTCGAAAGGGACCCCAAACCCAAGCCTTGCACCACTCTCCATCGGCGTTACGAAACTTTGCGTAAGGACATGCCAGACCTCTTCGAGGAGCTCAGAATAGCTCCATGACAGCATCGACAATTCTTTTTACATGTTCGGCGCTAAGCGCCTAATACAGTTCCCACGGCGCGCGGGAAAAGCCGGGCGCCATCTCCCGGCCGAAACGCAGCGACGGCCGACCGTTCTCATAAGCGCCGATGTCCGGGGCCGCTCCGGTGAAATCGTCGTTGAATCCGGGTAAGCGAACGCCCGCGTCAATTGCCGGATTTGTTACCTGGGCCACAGGATCATCGTCAATAACAACAATCTTCGTGATGGACAGGACTCGGTCAACCTGAACCCTGTTCATCGTGGGCGCCAGGTACCACTCCAACCGCTCGCTCGGCAGAAACATCGAGCGCACGAGCCCGCCGCCGCCAAGCAAGCTGCCCGTGAGGTCATTGCGAAAATCGTTGTGCGGCTCGCCTTGGTCCGCCGGATAGGTGCGGCCGGGGCAATAGAAGATATTGTTGCGGGTGACGGCGTTGTGGAGTTCATGGCCGCTGAATACGTTCAGCGGGCCGTTGGGTTGGAGCGCCGTGTTGTGAAAAATGAACCGGTACCCCAGGCCGGTACTGACGCGCTCGCCATTGATCGTCAGGTAGTCCATGCCGGTCTTGATCATGTTGCCACCAGCGGGGTCCCGGTGGGTAACGCGGCTCTCGCCGAAGACGTTGCGGAAAATGTAGATCGGCCCCATGGATGTTGCGGCCGTGGCGATGTCCACGAACGAGTGATGGATGTAATTGCTCCAGATGCGCACGTTCATGTTGGCCCCTTCGCTCTCGATGCAATCGTCCCAGCAGTTGGAGATGATATTGCCGTAAATATCGGAGTCGCGGTTGGGACTGCCTTGGAAGCTGAAGTTGCTGGCGCCGCCGATCCCGTCGTTGAAGCCGTGGTCCTCGGTGGATCGGATCGTGTTATACCGTATGATATTGTCGCCGCGCGTATTGGTCATAGAGATGCCTTGCGGCCCCTCCGGATGGCCGCTCTCCCAATCGCTGGACCCGCCGCGGGGGTACTCGATCAGGTTGCGTTGAATCACGAGGTGGCCGGCGTCCGTCTCGGCATAGATGGCGCTGTCCATATCGATCTTGAGGCCCCAAGCGCGCGAGCCCGTGAATCGCCCCCACCGGGTGATGTGGCAGTCCTCCACTACCACGTTCTGCACTCCGGGACGGATGAGCACGCCGTGGATGCCGGCGTTCTTGAGTTCCAAGCCCCGGAGGATGACATACCCGGCTTCCACGACGATGTTGTAGTCGGAGAGATTGAACACATCGTTCACGTACTTCGTCCCCACCGCCGGGGTGACCAGGTGCCACGCTTTCTCCGTACCGCCTTCGCGAATGGTGAGCGTCTGATCCGTGGTGCCCCCCGGCAGATAGGTCGTCTTGCCAACGGGAAACTCTTCGCTTCGGGTCCGTGCCTGAAACTGGGCCGGATCGCCCTCCGATTCCAGCCGGATATCGTAGAGCGTGTCGGGCTTCAGGCCAACCAGAGACCCGCGGTATTGCCGCTCGCGCTGATCGTAGACCAGCGGATATCCCTCGCGCCACTCCGTGGTATTTGCCGGGCGATAATGCACCCGGCACGGCTGGGAGGCCATTGCCCGGTTGTAATACAGGCCGAAAGATTCAAAGGTCGGCACCGCCCAAGCATCGGCATCGGCGGCGTGTATGGGGGCACGCGAGATTAACAGGATGCTAGCAGCCATGGAGGTCAAAACCACTCGCACCAGATTCTTGGCGATACGCATGTGAGAGCCTACTCCATCAGTTGTCGAGAACTTCAAACGGCTGAAGCGGGTAGCCACGGTCAGGACTACACTGACCGTGGCTACCCGCCTGGAACATCCACCTCCACGTAGCTACCGGGAGTTGCCGCGTTGACCGCCGCAACAATCGATTGAACGTGCAGTCGCGCCACCGGCCATTGCGGATTTCCGAGCACGACAATAGCAATGTTGCGGTCCTTCAGACTCTGCTGAAAGGCAAGGTTCTTGTCTGTCGTCAGCAGCACGTCAAATCCATCAGCCTCGGCAGCTCGCGGCAAGTCGCCGTTGGAGAGCGACTCCCCTCCTTGATAAGGAGGGGCCAGGGGTGGTTGAACCTGCTCGATTTATCCCGTATCCCACCACCCCCCAACCCCCTCCTCAGCCGAGGAGGGGAGCTATTTTCATTGCAGGGGAACGGGTGTGCCTTGGTCGAGAAGAATGCGCATCAGCGGGTGTGCGCCGGGGTCTCCAAACTGCGGGCGGCGAAGTCAATCACGGCCTTTACTTGTTCGCGGTTAAGCCCGTCGAACCAGCACAGGATGTCGTTGAGGCTGGCGCCCGCCTCGAGGTTTTCGAAAATCGTGGCCACCGGCATGCGCGTGCCACGGAGCACCCAGGCGCCGCTCACCTTGCCGGGAACGCTTTCCAGTGCCGCCATAAGACTCTCCAAGTGTCCCACGTTCTCGAGGCAAACTCAATGGCCCCGCCCATCAGGATTCCGGAAAATGTGCGCGGCGACTGCCCGCAAAATCCTTGGGGCGGGCTCGCGTAGACGGTCGCCTTTTAACGTCGCCCGCCAGAGGACTTTGCCTGTTTCTTGTCACTCGTCACTTGTCACTGCTTTTATAGTGCCCTCAGCTCCCACAAGTCCCTTCGGGAAATCGCAGACCCCAAAGATCAGGGGTCTGGTGCGCCGGGATAAACCGGCAGGAAGCAGAGAATGAAAGATTCTCACGAGGAAGGAGTAGCGATCCACTCGGCCCCGAGTTTTGCGCTACGTGCTGCGAGGCACGGAGCGAAGCGTAAACAGGGGAATAGGTGGGCTGGGTATGGAGCTTCGAAAATGTGCCATCGGGACGCCGACGCCGTCAGACCAGCGGAAGGCAACATGCACAGGGGCGCTAGCGCAAGTCCCTGGGCAGTCCTGCGTAGTCGTAGACCCCAGACACGCCTAGACACTTTCTGCACGAGAACCGGGAGACCTCGGAGGCATCGGCCGCCGTATAGCGTGGCCGGTCGGCGGGAAAAGGCGATTGCCGTACAGCCCGCAGGCACGTCTTCGAGGGGTCGGACAGTGGCATAGTACCGATGAATCATTCGAACAACACGGGGAAGCCCTTGGCGGAGAATGAAGAGGGAAGGCCGCTGATCAAGGAGAACACTCGTCAGTCCAGCACGCACCCGACGCAGAGCGGGGCACGCGTGTCCCAGGGGTTGATGGGTGTGCGGAAAGCCGCGAAGGAACACAAGGAGACGAAGTTCACCGCCTTGCTCCACCACCTCACGGTCGATTTGCTCCAGGAGAGCTTTTACGCACTGAAGCGGAAAGCGGCGCCTGGGGTGGACGGCACGACGTGGCAGGAGTATGAGATCGGATGGGAAGGTCAACTGGTCGATCTGCACCGCCGGGTCCACCGCGGGGCGTATCGAGCGAAGCCCTCAAGAAGGGTGTATATCCCAAAAGCCGACGGGCGGCAACGCCCGTTGGGGGTCGCGGCCTTGGAGGACAAGATTGTCCAACAGGCCGTGGTCACCATCCTCAACGCGATTTACGAGGCAGACTTTCTGGGCTTCTCGTATGGTTTCCGACCAGGACGCAGCCAGCATCAAGCGCTGGATGCGCTCTCGTATGCGCTCACGCAGAAGCGAGTGAACTATGTGCTGGACGCTGACATCCGGGGATTTTTCGATGCTATTTCACATGCCTGGATGCTCAAGTTTGTCGAGCACGGCGTCGCCGACCGACGGATTCTCCGGCTGATCCAGAAATGGCTGAAAGCCGGGGTGATGGAGGAAGGCGAATGGTCGGAGACGGAGATGGGTACTCCGCAGGGGGCGGTGATTTCACCGCTGCTGGCGAATATCTATCTGCACTACGTCTTCGACCTCTGGGTGCAGGCGTGGCGCAAGAAACACGCCAGGGGAGACGTGATCGTCGTGCGCTATGCCGATGATACGGTCCTGGGGTTCCCATACCCGGCGGAAGCCGACCGTTTTCTGGAGGATTTCCGGGAACGGTTGGGGAAGTTCGGGCTGGAACTGCACCCGGAGAAAACGCGCCGGATCGAGTTCGGGCGGTATGCCGAGCTGAACCGGAAAAGCAGAGGGGAAGGTAAGCCCGAGACGTTCGACTTTCTGGGCTTCACGCATATCAGCGGGAAGAACCGGCAAGGGTACTTTACCGTGAAGCGCCAGACGATCAGCAAGCGCCTGCGGGGGAAGTTGCAGGAAATCAAGCCGCAACTCCGGCGGCGTCGGCACGATCCGGTGGCGCCAACGGGCGAGTGGCTCCGGTCGGTCGTGCAGGGCTACTTCCACTATCACGCGGTACCGGGAAACCTCGACCGCTTGCGGACCTTTCGGGACCGGTTGACCCGACTGTGGCGAACTCAACTGCGCCAACGCAGCCAACGCCACCGCCTCAACTGGGACCGTCTGGGTAAACTCGCGGACCGCTGGTTGCCTGCTCCGCGCGTTCTGCATCCTTGGCCAACGCAGCGCTTTGCCGCCACGCATCCGAGATAAGAGCCGTATGCGCTAACCAGCGCACGTCCGGATCTGTGCGGGGGGTACCGGGTAACCGGTATCCCTACCGCAACCGCCAGCCGGCGGAGTTCAAGAACAACTCCGCGCTACCAGAACCAAAAGGCCCGGTCGCGATTGCGGAAGGCGGATTTGAGATTTCAAATGCGGACGAGAGGCAAATGTCGTATGCGGACGCTGGATTCAGTTACGGTGACCATGGCGCCGGATTTGAGGTCATCACCACATTGTTCCAGCACGCGGACCAGAAGATCCGCGAGCTGTTTGGCTTTCAGCCCTTCGATGCGGATGCGAATCACGAAGGGCTCCGCCGCGCCCGAAAGGGCCAACTGGGCATGAAAATCCGCGTCCAGGGTAACGACGATCTGGCCATGGCGCCGAGCGCGGGCGAGGATGCTTCCATCGTCGGCAGCGGCAAGGCCGACATCGCCGACGTGTTCAGCCTTCAAGCCCGCGTCACGCAAGTGAAGTATGGTGGAGCGCGGCAGGCCCTGGTCGAGAAGCAGCATCAGCGGGCAACGACCGGGGGAAGAATTTTGTCGTCGAGGGAAGCGGCGGCGAAAGCGAGCGCCTGGCGAATATCTTCGTCTTCGATTTCCGGGTACTCGCGCTTGAGCTCGGCACGGTCGGGATAAGTCGCCAGGGCTTCAAGCACACGGCGAACTGTCAGGCGCATATTGCGAATGCACGGCGCGCCGTTCATGCGGGCCCGGTCGGTCGTTATGCGGTCTAAGTTCGTCACGGTCTGGTCCTCGCTCCTTAGATTCTACCTTGCGTCGGCCAAAAAACCAAAGGGGCCGGTGTGGGAAGATATTACCTCAGCCAATCGATGTGGATGTGAATCACGGGCGGCCCCCGCCGCGCAACGCCATCAGGCGGTGACCTCGAATTCGGCCAGGTCACGCGCGTAGTCGAGGCAGGCGGCGATCTGTTCGCGGTTGAGATCAGGGAATTCGGCGGTGATTTCCGCGGCAGTCTTCCCCGCCGCCAGATAGCCCAGAATCAAGCTCGCCGGGATGCGGGTTCCCTTCAGGCGCGGCTTCCTATACAGAATTTCCGGGTCGCTCGTGATGTATTCCTTCCACTCGACGGGCATAGCCAACTCCCTAGCAGTGATTCTAGCAATGCGGCGAGCTAAAAGCAAAAGCGGATAGCAGGTGGTCGGTTTTTCACCACGCCGGGACGCTTTACAGGGGCAGGTCAGGTTACGGCGAGAAACCAGTTCGCCCGGAAAGCGACTTTGTGTCCTCGTACAACCCATCGCCAACCCATACTCAAAACCCTAACTACCGGTAAATAAAACAATTACACCTTTGCGATTGACAGTCATCGTGTCGATTTGTGATATGTGTCATCGACAGCCATGTTTATGGCCTGTTACGGTCGCATTTGCGTCGGGTCTTGGGTTCAGGGGCGCCAATTTGCGGCTTTCTGGAACCCACCAAGCCTCAGTCCTTTCCTGCGTGATGAGGCACAAGCAATGCGGTTCTTTGCCTCTCGATCGTCGAATCAGGTCACTGATGGCCCAATCTGCGCGATCCCCGATTTTGATCCTGGTCACGGCAGTAGGACTGCTGCTGGCGCGGCCAAGTTTGCCCGCGGGCACTGCGCAGGAAAGCCAGGTCGCCGGGTCACCTGACCTCGTGATCGTGCAGGCGCCCGTGCTGCGGTCGGGCGCGCTCTCCGAACGCTTCCCCCAGGGCAGCCGTCTGGTGCGGCTTGAGGCGAAGAGCCACTCTCCAGTAGTGCTTACCCCGGACTTCCTCGCCGCCGCCGATCCGCGCATTTCCTTTGACGGCTCCCGCGTACTTTTCGCGGGGAAAAAATCCGCCGACACCCCCTGGCAAATCTGGGAAATGAACACCGACGGGTCCGGTCAGCAGCAGGTCACCCACTGCTCCCAGGATTGCCTGAAGCCTGCCTATCTGCCGCGCGGCGAGATTGTTTTCACGGCTCTTTCCCCGCGCCCGGCGGGCGCGACATCCCAGCTCTGGGTCAGCAAGGTGGATGGCTCCGACGCGCATCCCATCACTTTCGGGCCGGGCGACTTCCAGGTGGAGACCATTCTGAAGAATGGTGTGATACTGGCCACGGCGCGCTCGCCGCTCGTTCCCGCTGACGGGCAGCCGGCCGACCGCCAACTCTACACGCTGCGGCCCGACGGCAGCGGTCTGGCCACACTGCGCTGCGATCACCAGCACGCGGCGCGGCGCACTCAGGCGGAAGAACTCGACGACGGCTCGGTGGTTTTCGTGAAGAGCCCGATATCCCAGGCGGCTCCGGGAGGCGAACTCGCCTGGATTCGCCGCGGGGCGTTGCACAACGCGCCGCTCGCCGCAGGGCCGGCCCGGGTTCTTTCGCCGCAGCCGCTCAGCGCAGAAAAACTGGTGGTGGCGCGCCAAGCCAGCGCCGCGAACTCTCCGCGCCAGAACCTCGCTCTTTACGCCTTCGATGCCACGCACGCCAGATTCGGAGACCTGATTTATGAAGACCCGAAGCTCGCGAGCGTTGCCGCGGTTCCGGTGGCAACACACGAGCCTCCCCGCTGGTACTGGAGCACGCTGAACCCCGCGCTCCAAACCGGGTACTTTGTTTGTCTCGACAGCTACCTGGCCGAGGGCGCTCCCCACGGGCGGCTTGCCGTCCCGCTTTCCAAAGTCCGCGTGCTGGGGCTCGACCCTGAAACCCAGCGGGAGACGAGCCTGGGGGAAGCACCCATCGAAGCGGACGGCTCATTCTATATCGCGGTGCCGCCCGATGAGGCGGTACGGTTTGAAGTACTCGACGCTAACGGCCAAATCGTGCGCGAGCAACGCAGTTGGATCTGGTCGCGCTCGGGGGAAGAACACGGGTGCGTGGGCTGCCACGAGGATCGCGCCCGGGCTCCGGAGAACCGTTGGCCGCTGGCGCTGCGTCGCTTTGACACGCCCACCCGGCTGGGCGTCGAGGCCCACCCCCAGGCCGCCCATTGAGGTCTTGATGAATACGTCACTAGCTCGACAGATCGCTCTCGCGGCAATCGCCGCCGGCCTGCTCGGAACGAGTCTGCGCGCGCCCGCCCAGGGCCCGCCCCCCAAGACTCCGCCGCCCGCCTCGCGCGTCACCTACGAAGACGTCACGGAAAAATCCGGTATCAGCTTCAAGCATTCTTTTGGCGAGCAGAAGCTCAGTTCCATCATGGAGGCCACGGGTTCCGGCTGCGCCTGGATTGATTACAACAACGATGGACTCCTCGACCTCTACGTGGTGAGTGGCCGCTACCTGGATGGTGTCACGAAGTTTTCCAAGCCCGAGGGCGTGGACGCTACAAATCATCTTTACCGCAATAATGGGGACGGAACGTTTACGGACGTCACCGCCCAGGCCGGTGTGGGCGGCAAAGGTTTCGGCATGGGCGTGACCGTCGGCGACTACGACAACGACGGCTACGAGGATATCTACGTTACGGGCTGGAATACCTCCGTCCTTTACCACAACAACGGCGACGGGACCTTTACGGACGTGACCGCCAAGGCGGGCGTTGAGAATCCTCACTTCGGCACGGGCGCGACGTGGATCGATTACGACCGCGACGGCAAGCTCGATCTCTACGTCGGCAACTACTTGAAGTTCGATCCCAACGCCAAGCGTGAGTACTTCACCGCCGACGCCTTCCCCGGCCCGCTGGACTACGAAGGCGACGCCGATCGCCTCTTCCACAACAATGGCGACGGGACGTTCACCGACGTCTCCCACAAAGCCGGCATCGATAATCCGCTGGGCCGCGCCATGGGGCTGACCGCCGGTGATTTCGACAACGACGGCTGGCCGGACATCTACATCGCCAACGACACGATGGAAAGCTACATGTACCACAACAATCACGACGGCACGTTCACCAACGTGGCGTCGGACGTGAATACGGCCTTCGGCGCCAACGGCGAAGCAACCTCCGCCATGAACCCCATCTTCGGCGACTACGACAACGACGGCTGGCAGGATTTGTTCGTCTCCGACATGCGCTACCACCGCCTGTTTCACAACCCCGGCGCCAAGGGCTTCTGGCTTGACACCACGGTCGAGACGGGCGTGGCGGCGGTTTCCGGCCAATACGTAGCGTGGGGCGACGGCTTCTACGATTACGATAACGACGGCTGGAAAGACATCTTCGTGGTGAATGGCGGCCTGCACTGGCTGATTCCCATGGAGGATTCCCTGCTGCGCAACAATGGGGATGGCACGTTCACGGATGTGTCGTCGCAGTCCGGCGACTATTTCAAGGTCAAGAAAGTCGGGCGCGGGGCCTGCTTCGGCGACTACGACAACGACGGCTACATGGACGTCTTCATTGTGGTCCTGGGCGGCAAAGGCATCCTGCTGCACGCCAAGCCACCCGCCTCCGGCCCGCGCAATCACTGGCTGACCATCAAGTTGGCCGGCAGCAAGAGTAATCGCGATGGCTTTGGAGCACGCCTGGAAGCCATTGCGGGCGATTCGCACCAATACGTTGAGGCGACTTCCGAAAATGGCTACCTCTCCCAGGGTGACCCTCGCCCGCACTTCGGTTTGGGCCAGCACGCGGAAGTGGACAAGCTCATCATTCATTGGCCGAGCGGCACGGAGCAGGTGCTGGAGCACGTGAAGGCGGACCAGATTCTCACCGTAAAAGAGCCTGACGGCAGTCCGGCCTCAGGAGGCAAGGGACGATAAACAAAGGCGAAGAACAAGGCAAAGGGCAAAGGGCAAAATGCAAAAGGCAAAACCGCTGGACGGCTATGATTAGCACCGGGAGGCAAGGGACGATAAACAAAGGCGAAGAACAAGGCAAAAGGGAAAATGCGAAAGGCAAAGCTACTGGACGGGCGGAGATGATCAAAGAAAGGCATGATCTGGGGGAGCGCCTGTTGGAGTACGGAGCGCGACTCATCAAACTGGTGGAGTCCTTGCCGAATACGCTGGTAGGGCGGCGTGTGGCGGACCAACTCCTGCGGAGTGGGACGTCAGCCGGTGCGAACTACGAAGAGGCCTGCGGAGCCGAGTCCAAAGATGATTTTGTCCACAAACTTCAGATTGCACTGAAGGAAATGCGGGAGGCCACGTACTGGCTTCGCCTGCTTGTGAAGTCAGGGAAGATCCCGGCAGCGCGCATTGCCGACTTGCTTGACGAATCGAATCAGTTGTGTGCGATCCTCTCAAAGTCCACCGCAACCGCCAAAGGAAAGGCTAAGGGAACCGCCCATGTCTAGCCTTCGCTCCCGGCAAATGCGACTGACGAAACCAAGGTTCGCATTGGTTTTCCACTTTTGCCTTTTGCCTTTTGCACTTTGCCTTTTGCCTTGCTCTCTGCCGTTTGCTGCACCTCTCAACGCACAAAAGGACGCCCCCGCTGAGCCCGAATACCTAACGCCGGCCGAGATCAAGCTCTCCCCGGACGGGAGAAGACTGTTCGTGGTATGCGAGGGCAATGATTCCGTTCTGGCCGTCAACACGCAATCGAAAAAGGTGGTGGCACGCGCCCCGGTTGGCCACCGGCCCAGAGGCATTACCCTCTCGCCGGACGGCAAGACCCTCTACGTCTCGAACGCATGGAGCGACACGGTCAGCGAAGTCGATGTGGATTCGTTCCAGGTAAAGCGCACTCTGAACACCGGCTGGGGGCCAGTGGGCCTGACCACGGATCGCGCGGGCAAAACGCTTTACGTCGCCAACAGCATCGCCGACAGTGTCTCATTGATTGACCTGGCCTCGGGCACGGAAATCAAGCGCTTCAGCACGCATCGCTATCCCGAGCAGGTGGTGCTCTCGCGCGACGGCCGGCGGGTTTACGTCTCGAACGTCCTGCCCCACCTCTCGCCTTACGATCAGCCACCCGTTTCCGAGTTGCTGGCCCTGGACGCCACCAAGCAAGTAGTCGCGGAGCGCATTCTGGTTCCCGGGGTGATTGAGCTACGCCATATCGCCGAAGCGCCTCCCGGACTGGGAGGGTATCTGCTGGTTCCTTTCGTGCGGCCGAAGAATCTCGGGCCCCTCATCCAGGTGAGCCAGGGATGGACGCTGACGCACGGGATGGCGGTGGTTCGGCCCGCCCTGCACGAACCAGCGGGCGAAGCGTTGTCGAAGGTGACCGAGGTTCTGCTCGACGACATCGATTATTACTTTGCCGGCAATGACGGCGTCGCCTTTACCCCGGACGGCCGCCGCGCGGTTGTGACTTCCTCCGAAGCCGATACGGTCTCCATCCTGGACACGGCCAAACTCGCCCGCCGCCTGCAACAGGGTCCCGCGGAGGAACTCGCGGACCGGCTTGATTCTGCCGCCACCTTGGTCGTGGCACGCCTGGGGACCGGCCATAATCCGACCGCGGTCGCGGTTTCTCCTGACGGCCTTCGGGCCTATGTCGCGAATCGTCTGGACGATTCCCTGACGGTTGTGGATCTGGCGCGCTTGCAGGTCGCATCCACAATCGATCTGGGGGGACCGAGGTCCCTCACGCCGATGCGGCGCGGCGAGCAATTGTTCTTTTCCGCAAAGTATTGTTTCCAGGGCCAGTTTGCCTGCGGCACCTGCCATCCGAACTCGCACCTGGACGGCCTGGCGTGGAATCTCGAGACGCCCCAACTGGGACGCGACCGCGTGGCCAACCGCACGCTACGCGGAATTCGCGAGACGGCCCCCTACAAGTGGAATGGCCACAATCCCGATCTCGCCACGCAGTGCGGCCCGCGCATCGCCAAGTTTCTGTTCCGCTCGGAGGGATTCAACACCCCGGAGCTGGAGGCTCTGGTCACTTACGTCAACAACATTCCGTTGGCGCCCAACCGGCATCTCGCGCCTGACGGACAGTTGACGGAAGCGCAAGAGCGTGGCAAGGCCATCTTTTACCGCGACCACACCAATGACGGCCGAGCCATTCCCATCCAGAACCGCTGCTATGTGTGCCACCCGGCGGAGACGCATTACACCAACCGGATCAGCACCGAGGTGCGCTCCGCCACCAAGTATGACACCAGCGGATTGCTCGACACCCCGCAGCTCGAGCGCGTCTATGAAGACGCGCCCTACCTGCACAACGGCGAGGCGCTGACGCTCGAGGAAATCTGGACAGTGTTCAACAACTACGATACGCACGGCATTACCTCAGACATGGGCAAGGAGCAGTTGAACGACCTTATAGAGTACTTGAAGACGTTGTAGAAATGGCAATGAACAAGTCAAAAGGCAAAGCGCAAAAGGCAAAAGTACAGGACGGACGGCAATGATTCAAATTAATCTCGGTTCACCGCGTCGCGAAAAACAAGTCAAAAGGCAAAGCCGGGGCAAAGACTGCCATGCTTCGCGAAGGTGGTTTTTGTGTTCCTACTTTTGCCTTTTGCCTTTTGCGTTTTGCCTTTTGATTTGCTCTGCAACCTTCTCCCTCGCCGCCGAGCGGCCGCACCTCATTACGCGCTGGGAAAATTACACCACCGCGACGGGCATGCCCGATGCCAAGGTCTTCTGCGTCGCCGTGGACGGCAGCCGCGTGTGGGCGGGCACTGAAGACGGCCTGGCCCTCATCGAAAACGGCAAAGTGGTGAAGGTCTACAAACCTGAGGACGGCCTGGCACACCGCGCGGTGATGGGCGTGGCCGTGGACAAGAACACCGGCGACCTTTGGATCGCAACCTTCGGCGGCGTCAGCCACTTCTCCGGCGGCCACTTTGAGAATTTCACCAACCTGACCAGCGGCCTGCTGAATGATATCTGTTACGGCATTGCCGTGGTGGACCAGTACGTCTGGGTGACCACTACCGCCGGCGTCAGCCGCTACAACACCTATAGCGGCGAGTGGACCAACTGGAGCGAGAAGAACGCGCCCTTTCACGAGCCCTGGGCTTACGGCGTCGCTCCGGCCGGAAACAAAATGTACTTCGCGATCTGGGGCGGCGGACTGCTCGAGTACGATGTGGCCGGCAACTACTGGAAGCCCTACACCGACCCGGACGAGGAGATGGAAACGGTGCTCTTCCGCAACCAGGGACTGATTCACATCATTGTCTCCAACGTCACCTGGAATCCCGACACCCAGATGGTCTGGGCCTCCACCTATTTCGGCTTGAGTGGTTATGACGGCCGCAACTGGCACAACTACCTGACGATGGACAGCGGCCTCGCCTCGGACTTCATCAACGCTCCCAAAACGCGTCGCAACGAGGTCTGGGCCTGCACCGACAAGGGGCTCAGCATGCTCGATTACTCCACCAACACCTGGGTCAGTTACTGGCCCGGCAAGCAGAAAAGCCAGGGTGAAATTGAAATAACCTGGCCGGATCGCACCAAACAGAAACTCTTTACCCCTACCGCCCTCGCACACAACTACATCCTGAACCTGGACTTTCAGGGTGAAGACATTTGGGTGGCCACAGCCCAAGGGCTGAGCCACGGAATTCGTGAACCTCAGAAGGAGGCTCAACTTTATGCCCACACCAGAAACCCTCGTAGCACCAGAGACCTCGCACCAGGCCATCCCCAAGAAGGCCATTAGTGCGCCGGAGGCCTTGAATGAAGCCCCTGACTACGCCAAGCCTTCGTCGTTCTCTCGCGGGCTACGGCTGGATATCAAAGGCATTACGATCCTGCTGATCTCGGGCACGGCCAGCGTGGATGACCAGGGAAGAAGCATTCACGTGGGCGACTTTCGTGCCCAGACCTGGCGGACGTACCAGAACATCACCAAGTTGCTGGAGGCCGAGGGCGCCACGTGGAAAGATATCGTCCGTACCACCTGCTACCTGCGCGACATCGAGCGCGACTATGAAGCCTTTAACGAGATCCGGACGCAGTTCTTCCAGGAGCAGGGCCTCAAACCGCTGCCCGCCTCCACCGGCATCCAGGCGATTCTGTGCCGCCCGGAACTGCTGGTCGAAATCGAGGCGATGGCGATCTTCGAGTCGGACCGCAACGCCGGCAAGAACGGGTAAGCCTCAACTTACGCGGCGCCATTGCTCGCGCCGAATCCGGATCGAGGAGTATGGCCATGAGAATCTCAGGACAGCTCACCCCGGATGATTTACCGCGCGTCAGTCCGCTCCTCAGCCGCCAGACTAACCCGCAATACGGCGAGGACCGGACCCGCGTGGTGGAAGTGGGTGGCGTGTGCTTCGGCGACGGCCGCCCGGTGGTGATCGCCGGGCCCTGCGCCGTGGAAAGCCACGACCAGACGCTGGCCGTGGCGCGCGCCGTCGAGCGTGCCGGCGGCGACATGCTGCGGGGCGGCGCCTACAAGCCCCGTACTTCGCCCCACGATTTCCAGGGCATGGGCATGGAAGGCCTCTGCATCCTGCGCATCGCACGCGAGCAAACCGGCCTGCCCATCGTCACGGAAGTCATGGACACCCGGCTGGTGGAGCAGGTGGCCGAGTACGCCGACATGCTGCAAATCGGCTCCCGCAACATGCAGAACTATTCCTTGCTCGCGGAAGTGGGACGCACCGGCAAGCCCGTGCTGCTGAAACGCGGCATGGCGGCGAGCCTCTGCGAGTGGCTGGGCGCCGCGGAGTACATCGCCAAGCAGGGCAACCTCAATATCGTGCTTTGCGAGCGCGGCATCAAGGCGTTTCCGGCCGGAGAGTATTCGCGCTTTGTGCTGGACTTGAACGTCATCCCCGCGGTGCAGGCGAACACCTTCCTGCCCGTCATCGTCGATCCCAGCCACGCCACGGGTGTCGCCTCCATGGTCGAACCCGCCAGCCGCGCGGCGCTGGAATTCGGCAGCCACGGCCTGATGATTGAGGTCGCCGACTTCGCCTCCGGACGGCCGCGCTGCGACGCCGACCAGGCCATTAACGGCGAAACCCTGGCGCGTATCGTGAAGTTTGCCCGAAGTCACCATGAGCGCCTGCTGGTGAACCAGGCGGCAGTCTGAGGTCCTTCGCTGTCATCCTGAGCGCAGCGAAGGACCTCGGTATTTCGCTCAGGTTGACAGTTTTTGGGAGATTCCATGAAAAACACATGCCTTGGCTTGATCCTTCTGATGCTGCTGGCCACGCTGGCTGTAGCCGCCCCACAGTATAAAGATCCCGACGAGACTCCCAAAGACGCCGTCGTCAAGCGGGATGAAACGGTGAAGCCAGAGGGCCGTTACGCCAACATGCCGGACGAAGCGGTGCCCTACCGCCGCTTCACCAAGCCCTATTACGACTGGTTCGTACGCGAAGACACCCTCCAGTATCACGGCGCGGCGGACCAGCGGCCCGATGGCGATCCGGCCAAGCTGAGCAAGATTGCCATCGGATTTTTCAGCCCGGTCGAGAACAACCCCGAATCCATTTTCGGCATTCCCGCGTTGCACGGCGCCGAGCTCGCCATCGAGCAAGCGAACGTGCGGGGCGGATACAAAGGCAAGCCGTATGCACTCAAGCTTCACAACGAGTCGGCTTTGTGGGGAGCTTCCTCGACTGAGCTGGTGAAAATGCTCTTCGATGAGAACTGCTGGGGCATGGTGGGGTGCATCGATGGCCAGAACTGCCATATCGTGCTGCGAACCACACTTAAGCTGGAAGTGCCCATGGTGGACATCGGCACTACGGACCGCACTGTCACCGAAACGCGCATCCAGTGGCTGCTGCATAACTTTCCGGATGATCGCCAGCAGGGTTACACGCTGGCCGACTATGTTTTCAAAACCCTCAAGTTGAAACGCATCGGCGTGTTGCGCACCCAGACGCGCTACGCGCGCATCGGCGTCGGAGAGTTCAACGACGAGGCGCGCCGCATGGGGCGCCAGCCGATATTGGAAGTGAAGTTCGAGCGCGGCGACAAGGATTTCGCGAACCAGCTCCGCATGTTGCGCGACGCCAAGGTTGAAGGCGTGGTCCTCTGGGGAGAGGCAGCGGAAGCCGGCCTGATCCTGAAACAGATGCGCGAGATGGGCATGAAACAGCCGGTGTTTGGCAGCAGCCGAATTGCTTATCCTCAGTTCCTGCAGATCGCTGGGCCGGCCGCCGAGGGCGTCGTTCTGACTTCCGCGCTCGACCCCACCCGGCAGGATCCAAGGTGGCAGGCTTTCCGCGAGGCCTACCTCCAAAAGTTCCACGAGGAGCCCATCGACTATGCTGCTTATGCCTACGATGGTATGAACATCCTGATTGCCGCCATCGAAAAGGCCGGCCTCAACCGCGGGCGGATCATGGATGCGCTGCGCGACTACCAGATGAAAACCTACCAGGGCGTGACGGGCACGGACTACTTCGACCACACCCTCAACAACATCGCGCCCGTCAACTTGGCACGCGTGAAGGACGGTAAGTTCGAATACTGGCTGGCGCCTCGCCAGAGCGGACACGAAGGCGTCCCCCATAGCGGCGGGAAGTAACAGGAAGAGCAAGTCAAAAGGCAAAGCGCAAAAGTCAAAAGGCAAAAGTGCAGGACGCAATGATTCGAATTAGTTGTGATTCCCAGCATCAGAAAGAGCAAGTCAAAAAGCAAAGCCAGCCACTCTTGCCTTTTGCCTTTTGCCTTTTGCCTTTTGCCTTCTCCCTCTACCTGCTGAGTCTCTTCGCTGTCCTGTGCTTCGCGCAGGCGCCGCCCGCCGCCCCTTACGCCGCCCTCAACCGCGACGCAGTCAACTACAACGGCCCGGGACGCGATGCCGGACACGATCTGGCCGGCACGGACATCCGCCTCGGCTTGCTCGCACCGCTGGCCGGCCCACGCCAACCCGAGGGTGAGGCGCTCGCCCGCGCCGCCCAGATGGCTGTTGATGAAGAGAACTCCACTTCCCTGCCCGCCGGCCGGCGCCTGGTGCTCGTCACGCGCGACGAGAGCGGGCCGTGGGGCCAAGCCTCCGCAGAGATCGTCCACCTGGTATTCGATGATCAAGCCGTGGCGCTGATCACTTCTGCCGAGGGTGGCGCCGCGCACCTGGCCGAGCAGGTTGGAAACAAAGTCGGCATCCCCATCCTGACGCTTTCTACCGACTCCACCACGACCGAAATCAATTTGCCCTGGATCTTCCGCCTGGGGCCTGCCGACGCCGCGCAGGCGCAAGCCTTCGCGCGCGATATCTATCTCGAAAGGAAGCTGCAGCGCGTCGTGCTCCTTACTGAGAACGACCACGATGGCCGCATGGGTGGCGAGGAATTTGAGAAAGCCGCGCGCCAGATGAATGCGCCCGCGCCGACCCGGATGGCGCTCGAGCCGGGGAAATCACTTGCGGACACACCGATCGCGGGACTCGAAGAGGCGCAGGCAGTCGTCATCTGGGCCGGCACCGCAGCCGCCAAGCTGCTCGCGACGCGCGTGCGCGAGACCTTGCCCGCAGCCCCGCTCTACCTCTGCCGCAAGGCAGTACAGGGCGATAGGAGCGCCCTGGCCCGTCCCCGCTGCCGCGCCTGCGCTGACGACGACGCCGGCATCTGGACCGCAGAGGCGCCCGAGGGGCAGGCGGAGTCCCGTCGAGGCTTCGAGCAGCGCTACCGCCAGCGCTTCCGAGCCGAGCCCGGAATAGGCGCGGCCCAGGCCTATGATGCTGTGCGCGTTCTGGCCGCTTCGCTCCGTCAGTCCGGACCGAACCGGGCCCGCCTGCGCGACGCCCTGTCCCAGGTTTCCGCCTTCCCCGGCGCCGCGGGCCTCATCTCCTTCGATCACGCCGGCAATGACCTTACCGCAGTCACCCTAACCCGCCTCCCCTGAGTGTGTAGCGGGGGGCCACCAGTGACCACAACCAAACATGACGTAGAGTCTTGTAGGGCCGGGGCTTGCCCCGGCCTAGGCCGCCCCGAGGGGCGGCCCTACACACACGACGAAAAATGTTTACCTGAGAAACGAGGAATTACGATACTGCAGCGCGTAGCCCTCACTTCGCCTCTTTCCAATTCCGGCCCACGCCCAGGTCGACTTTGAGCGGTACGCGCATGGGGTAGGCGCCTTCCATTTCCGCCCGCACAATCTCCCGCGCGCGGTCGAGTTCCGCCTCCGGAGCTTCGAAGACCAGTTCATCGTGTACGGTGAGAATCATGCGCGTTTCGAGCTTCTCCTGCCGGAGGCGCGCCTGAACCTTCACCATCGCAAGCTTCAGCAGGTCGGCAGCGGTGCCCTGCAGCGGCGTATTCATGGCCTCGCGTTCGGCTCGATTGCGCGAGGTCGCGTCGTTGCTGCTGATTTCGGGAATCGGCCGTAGGCGCCCGAAAAGCGTGCGCACGCGCCCCGTTGACCGCGCTTGCTCGACTAGGCCTTCGAGGTATTCCTTCACTCCGCGGTAGCGTTCAAAGTAAGCGTCGATATAATGCTGCGCCTCGCTTTTGCTTGAGCCCGTGCGGCCCGCCAAGCCAAATGAACTGAGCCCGTAGATCACCCCGTAGTTGATGGCCTTTGCCATGCGGCGGTGTTCGTGGGTCTGAAGGCCCGCCGGCACGCCGAAAATTTCCTGCGCGGTGCGCGCGTGGATGTCCTCCTGGCGCGTGAAGGCCTCGATCAGCCGCGCGTCCTGGGAAAGATGCGCGAGCACGCGAAGCTCAATTTGCGAGTAGTCCGCGGAAATCAGCCGCCACCCGGGCTCGGCGACGAACGCCGAACGGATGCGCAGGCCGAACTCGTCACCGACGGGAATATTCTGCAAATTCGGATTGGAGGAGGAGAGCCGGCCGGTCCGCGCCACGGTCTGGTTGAAACTCGTGTGCAGGCGGCCGGTTTCCGGATGGATGAACTTCGGCAGCGCGTCAATGTAAGTGGATTTCAGCTTGGCGCGCGTGCGGTACTCAATGATCCGGCGCGGCAGGTCGTGCTTTTCGGCGAGCGCTTCCAGCACTGAGGCGTCGGTGGAATACTGGCCGCTCTTCTTCAGGCGCTTGCCCCCGGGCAGCTTGAGTTTTTCGAACAGGATCTCGCCGAGCTGCTTGGGAGAGTCGATATCGAAGGACCCGCCGGCCAGCTCGTAGATCTCGCGCGTCAGAGTGGTCAGCTCCTTGCCGAACTCCCCGGACATGCGCGCCAGGATTCCGGCGTCGATGCGCACACCCACGGCTTCCACTTCCGCGAGCACGGCGGCGAGCGGCAACTCGATTTCGTCGTAGAGCTTCCTTAAATCCTCGCGCTCGATTTCCGGACGCAGCAGCCCGGCGAGGTCGTGCGTGCGGCCGGCGGCTGCCGCGAGCGAGGCGGAAATCTTGCAGCCCTGCCGTCGTAACACGACGTCCGCGAGATTTTGGCTCGAGGCCAAGGGTTCAAGCAGGTAGGAATAGAGCATCGTGTCGTCGGCAACGCCCGCGAGGGAAACTTCCCGCTTGCTAAGCAGCAGCCGCAACAACTTGGAATTGTGCACGGCCTTGCGGCGCGCGGCATCGCGCAAAATCGGCGCGAGCGCGGCCAGCAAAGCCGCCGAATCGCCCCACGCGACGGTCGAAAGCCGCTTGCCATCAGAGAAACCCAGGCCGATTAGCCGCCCGGCAAAACCCTCCTCGCCCGCCACGCCCATGGCCAAGGCAACTGAGGCGCTGGGGTCAACCAACTGCAACCATCGCTCGACGGCCTGCGGCGTCGTGAGTTCTTCCGATTCCGCCACAGCTTCCGCCGGCGCGGGCGCTTCTTCCAAAAACTCCCGCAACAGCGAGGCGAAACCCAGCTCCTGGCAGAGAGCCGTCACCTCCGCAAGATCCAGGGGTCCGCGCCGCAGTTGCTCAAGGCCGGTTGCCAGCGGGACGTCTTTCCGAATCGTGGCCAGCTCGCGGCTGAGCAGCGCTTCCTGGCGAAAGTCGCGCAGGGCGTCGCGGTAGCTCTGTCTCTTCACTTCCTCGTAACTTGCCAGTGCTTTTTCGAGCGTGCCGAATTGCTGGATCAGTTCGGTTGCTCCCTTGGGACCAATGTAGCTACGCCGCTTCTCACCTTCTGCGAGTGGCGGCTCATGGCCGGGCAGCGGGCGCGCCCCCGGGATGTTGTCGCTAGGGTTGCCGGTGAGCGCGAGCCAGTCAACCACCTGCGAGGGGGCAACCCCCAGGATTTCCTTCACCTTCCCGGCATCGCAAAGCGTCTCGCCCTCGCTCGCACCCCGCGAGGGCTTCAGCACACGCACCCGATCGTTGACCAACTGAAACAGGTCCTCGTCGCCGGAAACGATGAGGACGTCAACGCCCTCCGTGGAGCCAGACTGCGCGAGCGTGCCGATTACGTCGTCGGCTTCGAAGCCTTCGCGCTCGACGAGCGGTAATCCCAAGGCGCGGCAGAATCGCCGCACGAAGGGAAGCTGAACCGCGAGGTCTTCCGGGAACTCCGGGCGGTTGGCTTTGTACTCTTGGAAGAGTTTGTCGCGAAAGGTGGGGGCGGCGAGGTCGAAGGCAACGGCCAGGTAAGCAGGGTGATGATCTTTGAGGAGCTTCCGTAGGGTGCGCAGGAAGATATAGACGGCCTTGGTGGGCAGTCCGCTGGGCGAGACCAGCGCCATCTGCATGGGCGCAAAGAAGGCGCGAAACACGAGCGACATGGCATCAATCAGGAATAACGTCTGGGCGGGTTGGGGCAAAGCCATCCTCCTCGCTGCGGGCTTAAGAACGCAAACCATTCTACCTCAACCCTGGGTGCGGCCAAGGTCCAGGGCGGGTTGGCCCACATAGCGCGACCGTTGGCCGCAACCCAAGAAGGATTTCACCACAGAGGTCACAGAGGTCACGGAGAACAGACGCAGAAAAAACCTGTGGGCCAACAAACTAAGGTAATGGTAATCCCTAGCCGCGCCAGCAGAAGTACCTTTCTCTGTGGTCTCTGTGCGCTCTGCGGTGAGCATTTTGTCCGAAGCGCGAGAAGAATTTCGGAATGAGGAGTACAGAGGAACGTCGAGAGGGCCTCTGCGCAGAGTGGCGCGAAACCTGCAATATTGTTGTATCATTACCACACTCATCATTTCGCCTTGGAGACGAGTGCAGTGTATCCGCTTGAAAAATAAGACTAATGCAAATTACACGATTATGGCATCCAAGCTGCAACCTCTTTGTATTTGCGTCGGGGAGGGATTTTGGATTCACAACATACTCTGGCTTCAGCGGTTTCACTTTCCGGAATTGGGTTGCACACCGGGGTGAATGTCAACCTCCGGTTGTGCCCCGCACCCGCGAACAGCGGCATCGTGTTCAAGCGCACTGATCTGGACGGCTTCCGGATCGAGGCGCATTCCCGCTACGTCGCCCGCGTAAGCTATGCTACTAGTCTAATGAAAAAGGGAGTACTCATCTCGACCACGGAGCATCTGCTTTCGGCGCTGGCGGGCCTGGGGGTCGATAACGCCCTGGTCGAGATCAACAACCTGGAACTGCCTATCGTGGATGGCAGCGCCCTGCCCTTCGTGGAATTGATCCGCCAGGCGGGCCTGCGCCCGCAGCGCGCCCGACGGCTCTACGCACGAATCCTGAAGTCCGTGGAGATCGTGGACGGCGCGAAGCGCATCGCCATCCATCCCGCGGCAACCTTTCAGGTCTCTTACTCCATTGACTTCCCGCATCCGGTCATCGGCGCTGAATCGCTGGACTTCACTCCGGGCGCCGGAAAGTATGAAACCGAAATTGCACCGGCGCGCACCTTCGGCTTCCTGGAAGAGGTCGAAATGCTGCTGAAGAGCGGGTTGGTCAAGGGCGGCTCACTCGCGAATGTGGTGGTCCTGGACCGCGAGCGGGTGATGAATCCCGAGGGCCTGCGTTTCCCCGACGAATTCTGCCGTCACAAGATTCTGGACCTGATCGGAGACATCTCCCTCCTGGGGCATCCCCTGATCGGCCACGTCATCGCCGACCGGGCCGGCCACGCCATGCACGCCCAACTGGTCTCCCACCTGCTGCGGCAAAAGGATTGCTGGACTCTCGCTGCTGGCGCCGAGACGGGTTCGCGCGTCCTCTCTCCCAGACCCGCCGAACTGGCTGCGAGCGGCGCGCCGTTCTAACCAAGTCGAGGCAGGCGCGCCATCATGGTTTTCGCCAGGCGGCATCGAGAGTCTCTCACCTCAAACCCTCCCCCTTCCCCAAGCCGCGCAGGGTCACATGGAACAGCAGTAAGTCATTTGCTATACTTACTGCCGAGCCGACGAACTCTACGGCTCAAGGGCCTGTGTGAAAACCTGCCAATTGTTCCGCTGGGTAGTGCTCACTCAGGCTCATTAGGGTCTGTGTGAAAACCCTGGAACGCGGTGGTTTTCGTAGAGGCGGGCTTCAGCCCGGCATCGCACCGTCAACAACCTATGCCCGCCTAAAGGCGGCCTCTACGTTTGTTAGCCGGGTTTTCACACAGACTCATTAGGGGGCGGCATGAGCCTTGCGCAACTAGAAAAAGAACTCAGTATCTATGAATCCATGGCAGCCAGATTCGATGTGGCGGCGCGCAAACTGAACCTGGATGAAGGTGTGACGCGCTATCTCCGTACACCCAACCGCGAGATCATCGTCCACATCCCGGTCATTATGGACAATGGCAAGCTGGAGGTTTTTGACGGCTACCGCGTGCAGCACAGTATCGCGCGCGGACCCTGCAAAGGAGGATTGCGCTACTCACCAACCGTCACCCTCGACGAGATCCGCGGCCTGGCCGCCGAAATGACCTGGAAGTGCGCCGTGGTCAACATACCTTTTGGCGGCGCCAAGGGCGGGGTCGTGTGCGACCCCTCGAAGCTTTCCATGGGTGAACTGGAACGCATCACACGGCGGTACACAGCGGAAATTCTGGACTACATCGGGCCGGAGCGCGACGTGCCCGCGCCCGACATGAACACCAACGAGCAGACGATGGCCTGGATCATGGACACCTATTCCATGAACGTCCGGCACACCGTGACCGCCAGCGTGACCGGAAAGCCGCTCGACCTGGGTGGCTCCGCCGGGCGTCGCGAGGCGACAGGGCGCGGGTGCATGATCGCCGCAGACCAGGCGCTCAAACGCTTCGGATGGCGTCCGGAGGCCACCCGCGTGATCGTTCAGGGCTTTGGCAACGTCGGCTCGCAAGCGGCTCGCCTGATGCATGAGAGCGGTTACAAGATTATCGGCGTCGCGGATATCACGGGCGGCGTGTTTAACCCCTCCGGCATCGATATCCCTCGCCTCGTGGAATACGCCGGGCAGCATAGGACGCTCGAAGGCTACGAGGGAGGCGATAACATCGGCGCCCAGGAAATCCTGGAGCAGGATTGCGAAGTGCTGCTGCCGGCGGCCACCGAAAGCGTGATCACCAGCAAGAATGCGCACAAGGTCAAGGCGCACCTCCTGGTGGAGGGCGCCAACAGTCCCACCACACCTCCTGCCGACGACATCCTCTTTGAGCGTGGCGTGTTCGTGATCCCGGATATCCTGGCCAACGCGGGCGGTGTCACGGTTTCCTACTTCGAGTGGGTGCAGGACCGCCAAGGCTACTTCTGGTCGGAGGCGACGGTCAATGACCGCCTGAAACAGATCATGGTCTCCGCCTTCGACGGCGTGGTGAGCTTCGGCGAGAAACACAAGGTCAACAACCGCATCGCCGCCTACATGCTGGCCATCGACCGCGTGGCCTTCAACCTCAAGCTGCGCGGGATTTACGCCTAAGCTACACTGGTTCGCCCGAAGCGTCACTCCCTGCGCGGCGACGTCCCCCCCAAGTGGATGGGGCAGCAGGGCATTCTGGAGGAGGAACGATGAGTGAAACGGCCGGCTCGAAGTTGAGAATTCATTACCTGCAGCATGCACCCTTTGAACCACCCGCCGGAGTCGCCGCCTGGGCTCTCCGGAAAGGACATACTCTGAGGAGTAGCCGCTTCTATCTTGGGGAGCCTCTCCCTGCGCTCCATGATTTCGACTGGCTGGTCGTCATGGGCGGGCCGCTGAGCGTGCACGATGAGGCGGCTTATCCTCGCTTCACCGGCGAAAAGAAGCTGATCGAGCAGGCCATAAAAGCGCGCAAGCGAATACTGGGCGTCTGCCTGGGCGCACAACTCCTGGCAGATGTGCTGGGAGCAAAGGTTCGCCGGAGCCGGCACAAGGAAATCGGTTGGTTCCCGGTCCGTCTCACACCGCAAGGAGACTCCTCAGGCCCTCTAAGAGATTTCCCGCAGCCGTTTCCTGCCTTCCACTGGCACGAAGAAACCTTTGAGATTCCCGCCGGCGCTGTGCACTTGGCCGAGACCGAAGCCTGCAAGAATCAGGCATTCGAGTTCGGGGGAACCGTCGTGGGACTGCAATTTCACTTGGAAGTGACGCGGGGGGGCGTCCGGGCACTGATCCAAAACTGTCAAGCTGACATCGGTTTAGGCCAGTATCAGCAGCCCCCTGACCAGATCCTGGCTCGCAAGGAGGAGTTCGGCGTCGTCAGACGGCTCTTGCCTAAAATGCTCGAGCGGATGGCTGGACAGTGAAATCGCGAGGCAGCGCCGCCGCGTCCCGGCAGTGGGTCAGTTTGGTCTTTTGTAGCGGCGGTCCATGACCAGGGCTGTCCAAATTAGCGAACTCTGCGAGTGGCCAACGCGGCTCCGCCGCCCACCGGAGCGATTGATTCAATAGATACCGACGCTCATAGAGCGCCGTAACAGCAAACTGGCCTACTACCCGTTTTTGCCCCGGGTTGACAAACGAAGGGCGAGAAACGACAATCACTTCGCCGATGAGACAAACCTCTTGGGAACCAAGAAACTGAAAGGATTGGAACGCCATGCCCGAGTTTGATCCTGAGAAAGAATCCAAGCAATTCTACGCCGACATTCCGGCGAAGCACGAACCCTTCTTCTTGAAGGGCGCTGGCGCGCTCGATTGGGGGATGCAAAACCGCCTGGCGAGGGTGTTCAATCCCGCCTCCGGCCGGACGGTCATGCTGGCCATCGATCACGGATATTTCCAGGGGCCCACGACCGGCCTGGAGCGGATCGACTTGAACATCGTCCCCCTTCTGCCTTACGCCAACGCCCTGATGCTGACGCGGGGAATTCTGCGGACGACGATTCCTGCGAGCTTTACGCATGGCGTCGTTCTGCGCGCCAGCGGCGGGCCGAGCATTCTGAAGGAGCTTTCGAACGAGCAGATCGCCGTTAACGTGGAAGACAGTGTGCGGCTAAACGTTTCCGCCATGGCCGTGCAGGTTTTTATCGGCGGCGAATTTGAGACGCAATCCATTCACAATATGACGCGCCTGGTGGACGCAGGCCTGCGTTACGGAATTGCCACGCTGGGCGTGACGGCGGTGGGCAAGGACATGGTGCGTAATGCCAAGTACTTCCGTCTGGCCTGCCGGATTTGCGCCGAATTGGGCGCGCAGGTTGTCAAAACCTATTACGTGCCGGAAGGCTTCGAGACGATCACAGCCTCCTGCCCGGTGCCCGTGGTGATGGCGGGCGGCAAGAAATTGCCTGAACTTGAGGCCTTGGATATGGCTTACCGAGCCGTCAGCGAAGGTGCTGCGGGCGTGGACATGGGCCGCAACATTTTCCAGTCGGATGCTCCGGTGGCAATGATTCAGGCGGTCGGAAAAGTGGTCCACGAGCTGCTGAAGCCGCAGCAGGCTTACGACTTCTATCAAACGCTTCGGCACGCGAAGCCGGAAACCGTGGCAAAGTAGGCGGGGGGAAAGCATGGCAAAACCCAAAGGCCTCGAATTGCTGCGCGCCGCCGCGCCGACCGTCAGCATTGGTGTGGTCACGGCCAACCTGCTTTCCTTGGGATCGGAAATCGCGCTGCTGGAGCGGACAGGCGCAAAGTTGGCGCACATCGATGTGATGGACGGTTGCTTCTGCCCCATGATGACGGTGGGGCCGCCCTTCATCAAGGCCATCAAGACTTCCCTGCTGAAAGACGTGCATTTGATGATTGACGAGCCGCTCGAAAAGGTGGCGGAGTATGTGGCGGTGGGCGCCGACATCGTCACGATTCATCCCGAGGCCTGCTCGCACGTGCATCGGGTGCTGCAGAAGTTAGGCACGCTCACGAACGCGAACGACGCCGAACGAGGCATCGTCCGCGGTGTGGCGCTGAACCCGGGAACGCCGCTGGAGGTCCTCGAACCGCTGCTCGACCAGGTCGAGATGATCTCGCTCCTGGCGGTAAATCCGGGCTGGTCAGGTCAGAAATACACGGCCGCCACCACACGCCGCATCGCCCGCGTCGAGCGCATGATCGCGGATTCAGCCAGAGATATCATCCTGTGCGTCGATGGCGGCATCACCAAAGAGAATATCGCGGAGGTTGCGGCGACCGGAGTTGACCTCATCGTAGCCGGGAGCGCGGTGTTTGACGGCAAGGCCCCGGAGGCCAACGCGCGCTTTATGCTGGAAGCTGTGGCGGTGGCCAGGGGCAGCCGGAGGTCGGTCGCCAGTCCCTAACAGGCTGCTGAAAAAGCCTCGGGCCGATGTCATCCTGAGCCCTTCGCTGTCATCCTGAGCGCAGCGAAGGATCTCGCCCTGCGCGCTCAGGGTAAACTGATCTGGCTCTGGGTTTTTGCGTGGAAGGGCCGAACCAAGGCGAGATTCTTCGCTTCGCTCAGAATGACAGCCATGGAGTGTTTTCCCGCAGCCTGTGAAGCCCTGCCCTGACGAGCCGACTTATTCAAGGAATTTCTGTGCGACGACGCTAGACTCGGGGATGAATCTCATGAAGAACCGTTGGTCCGATCAAGACGCCAGCCAATTCACAGCGCGATACGCCGCTCAGTGGGGAGAGGACTTGGCTTTGCGGACATATACCAGCCGCCTGCTGGGAGCTGACGAGGGGCTTGTCCTGCACGGCGGGGGCAACACCTCCGTAAAGGGAAACTACAGGAACGTCTTCGGGCAGCAAGTGCCGGCGCTTTTCATAAAGGCCTCCGGGTATGACATGTCCAGGATCGAACCCGAGGGCCACAGCGCGCTCGACCTCGACTATTTGAAACGATTGTGCGCGCTGCCGGACCTCTCGGATGAAGCGATGGCCGGCGAATTCCAGATGCATTTGCTGGTTCCCGGCGCCGCTGCACCCTCCATCGAGACCCTGACGCACGCTCTCCTCCCCGCCAAGTTCATCGATCACACGCACGCTGACGCCATCCTGGTGCTGAGCAACCAACCCGATGGGGAGGCGCTGGTCCGCGAAGCGTTGGGCGACGGCGTGGCGCTGGTTGACTACATGAAGCCGGGATTCAAACTGGCGAAGGCCGTAGCGGCCGCCTATGCCGCGCACCCAGGATGCCGTGCCATGGTCTGGATGCGGCATGGAATCGTAACCTGGGGCGCAACGGCGCGCGCCTCCTACGAGGCCATGATCGACATGGTGACCCGTGCCGAAGAGTTCGCAGCGCGCCGCGCCTCCAAACCGCTGGTGGTGGTTGTCCCGACCTCTCCCGCCGATGCGGAACAGGCATTGCTCACCGCCGCCCCGGTCGTTCGCGGCCTGCTGGCGCAGCCCAGCGGCGACCCTGACCGGCCATACCGGCGCGTGATTCTGCAGCCGCTGGTCAACCAGGAAGTGTTGGATTCTCTTGACTCGGACCGAGGTAGAGAACTGGCTTTGACACCCGCGCTAACTTCCGACCACGTGATCCGCACGAAGGCCCTTCCACTCTGGGTCGATCACCCTGCATACCATGACCCTGCCAAGTTGCGCGATCAAATCTCCCAGGCGCTCCAGGCCTACGCGGTTGAGTACAGAGCTTACCTTGCCAGGCACGCCGCCTTGATGCCCGCGGGGATGCAGCCCTTCGATGCTTTGCCGCGGGTAGTTCTGCTGCCCGGGCTGGGGGCTCTCTGCGCAGGCAAAGATGTTTGCGCGGCCCGCCTGGCGCGCGACATCACCGCACAGACGCTGGCGGCAAAGGCCAAGATCGCAGCCATGGGAACATACCGGGGGGTCGAGGAGCGGCACCTCTTTGAAGTGGAATACTTCACCCTGCAACACGCCAAACTTCCGACCGATGAGCCGCCGCTGGGGCGCCAGGTGGCGATAGTAACCGGCGCGGCGGGCGCCATCGGTTCGGCGATTGCCGACGGACTGCTGGAGCAAGGTTGCCACGTGGCGCTTACCGACCTGCCCGGCAAGGCGCTCGACGACCTGGGCGAAGAGCTGAAAGGGCGCTACAGCGATCGAGTCTCGATCGTACCCCTGGATGTAACCGATCCCGTTTCCGTGGCGCAGGGCTTCCAGGCAGTGATCAAGACGTGGGGCGGCGTGGACCTGGTGATCATCAATGCCGGTGTGGCCATGGTCACGTCCCTTGAGCAGATGGACCTCGCAGCCTTCCAGCGCGTCGAGCGCGTCAACACCGAGGGTGCGCTCTTGCTGCTGCGCGAAGCCGCCCGCCACTTTAGATTGCAGGGGACCGGCGGGGATATCATTCTGGTCTCGACCAAGAACGTCTTCATGCCGGGCGCGAAATTCGGCGCCTACAGCGCCACCAAAGCTGCTGCACATCAACTCGCGCGTGTTGCCAGCCAGGAGATGGCAGAGTTGGGCGTGCGGGTCAATATGGTGGCGCCCGACGCCGTCTTTTCGCATGGAGCCCGCCGCTCCGGTCTCTGGGCGGAAGTCGGCCCGGAACGCATGCGCGCTCGCGGGCTGGACGAAAAGGGGCTGGAGGAATACTACCGGTCGCGAAATCTGCTCAAGGCGGCGGTCACCGGGCAGCATGTGGCGCGAGCCGTCCTCTTCTTCGCGACCCGCCAGACGCCCACGACCGGGGCGACGATTCCTGTGGACGGCGGCCTGCCCGATTCGACGCCACGATGAGGCGGCAGTCAGCTTTCAGCTATCAGCTCTCAGCGATCAGCGCCTCAGATCTAATTGGCTGCTGATAAAGCCTCGCGCCGCTGTCACCCTGAGCGCAGCGAAGGATTTGGCTCTGAGCTCTTGCGTGGAAGGGCCGAACCAAGGCAAGATGCTTTGCTACGCTCAGCATGACAGATGCCCTTTCTCAGCAGACTGCCGAGAATTCCCGCAAACGCGCTTGCCCTCCAATTGAAGATAAACAAGCGCTACTTCAAAGCCCCTCCGCAATCCGGCCCCTGAATGTTACAATCCTTGCGCATGGCTAGTGTGCCGCCAGAGCGGACCCGCATCATTGGAGTCGACCCGGGTTTGAACATCACCGGGTACGGGGTGGTCGAAAAGCGCGGGAATGACGTCAAGCTGCTGGAAGCGGGAGTAATCCGGCTGCCGCCCAGCCGCGGCGAGAACCTTCCCGCGCGCCTGGAATCGCTCTTCCAGGAGCTTCGGCAGATCATGAAGGAATTCGACCCGCAGGCCATGTGCCTGGAAGAAGTTTACAGCCACGCGGATTATCCGCGGACGGCAATTCTGATGGGCCATGCGCGCGGGGTCATTTGTCTGGCGGCTCAACTGGCAGGCATCCCGGTGCTGAGCTTTTCGGCCAAGCGCGTGAAGCAGTCTGTCACGGGTAATGGGAACGCCTCCAAGCTCCAGGTGCAGCGCGCAGTGCAGCATTACTTTTCGCTGAACCGCACGCCGCATCCGCCCGATGTGGCCGATGCTCTCGCCACAGCGCTGTGCTATGTCAATGCGATGCGGCTCGCGGGAAATGCCGGGAGAGCGGCGCATCGGTAAGTGGAGCTCGAGGGGCGCACGGCCTTGCGGCCCTGCGCTCGAACGTGCACGATCTGAACAATTCACGCCCGGAGGAAGCGAACCCTGATCTCTGAAATCACTGGCGAAGTCCTCTACGACCGCATTCAGCGCCACTCGCTTCTGGTGCGAGTGGAATCGCTCTGCTACGAGCTTTTCGTGCCCTCGGGGATCGCCTCTCGCCTGCGCACCGCGCCCCAGACCGAACGCCCGAACCCTCTGACTTTCTACACCATCTATTACATTGACGGCGGCCTGGGCGGCGGTCACCTGACGCCCAAGCTGGTGGGGTTCCTGGATCCCCTCGACCGGGAATTCTTCGAGACCTTTACCACCGTACCCGGCGTCGGCTTCATGCGCGCGCTGAAATGCCTGGTCCGGCCGCTGAATGAAATCGCTCTCGCCATCGAGCGGGGCGACACAGCTTTCCTGAAGGAACTGCCCTTTATCGGCACGAAAACCGCAGAACGAATCGTCACCGAACTGCGTGGGAAAATGGCCAAGTTCGCCCTGGCCCGCACCGAGGAGCCGCTTTCCGTCGAACAGGAGTCGACCTCGGAGCTGAAGCAGGAGGCCTTGCAGGTGCTCGAGCAATTGGAGTATTCGCGCGGCGAGGCGCTGCGCATCGCCGAAGAGATCTTTGCCCGGAACAAACATCTGAAGTCCACCGAGGATTTCCTGCGCAAGGTCTTTGAACAGTTGCACCCGGGGGACAAGACTTAGCGAGGTTTCATCAGACTGGCGATCCGTGACCCCTCACCCGGCCCGCTACGCGGTCCACCCTCTCCCCTGGGGAGAGGGCTCGAAATGGCTCGCGTGCACGCTATTCCAGCCCTCTCCGAGGGGAGAGGGTGTCCCGATGCATCGGGACGGGTGAGGGGTCCTGCCGTCCGAATGGCTTCGGCAAACTTGACTCAAATAGTCAAGTTCCGAATATCAAGCCTGCGAGAGGTCGAAAGCCGCAAGTCGAAAATGTGCAGGGCCGGCCGTTGCCGGTTACGCGGGCCCTTTAAGCTGGATTCCTATGCCCAGAGAACGATTGGTTTCCCCGGAACTGATTTCGCAAGAGGAAGAGAATTTCAATCGCAGTCTTCGTCCGGCCACGCTCGATGAGTACGTCGGGCAGAAGAAGGTGGTGGAAAAGCTCTCCATTGCCTTGCAGGCCGCCCAGCAGCGCGGCGAATCCCTCGAACATGTGCTGTTTTACGGGCCGCCCGGGTTGGGCAAGACCACCTTGGCTTATATCATTGCCAACGCCATGGGGTCGAAGATCACCACAACTTCCGGGCCGGCGCTCGAGCGGACCGGAGACCTGATGGGCATCCTCACCAATCTCGGAGAGGGCGACATCTTCTTCATCGACGAAATTCATCGCCTGCCACCCAACATCGAAGAATTCCTCTATCCCGCGATGGAAGACTATAAGGTGGACTTCGTGGTGGACAAGGGGATGTTCGCGAAGACCATCAACATCCCTCTCAAGAAGTTTACCCTGGTGGGCGCTACGACCCGCGCCGGAAGCCTTTCCGCGCCACTCCGCAACCGTTTCGGGCTCTTCTATCACCTCGAGTTCTACGCCGTGGAGGACCTTCGCCGGATCATTCAGCGCTCCGCACGCATTCTCAGCGCTCTGCTCGATGAAGCGGGGGCCATGGAAATCGCCCGGCGCGCACGAGGGACCCCGCGGATTGCCAATCGCCTGCTGCGCCGCGTGCGCGACTATGCGGAAGTCAAAGCCAAAGGCGAAATTAACACCGCAGTGGCGGGCGAGGCCCTGAAGCTGGAAGGGGTGGACGATCACGGCCTGGACGATCTCGACCGCAGCTTCCTCTCCTCCATCATTCGGATTTACCACGGCGGGCCGGTAGGCGTGGAAGCCCTGGCAGCGACGCTCAATGAAGAAGTGGATACGCTCGTGGACATGGTTGAGCCGTATTTGCTCCAGCAGGGCTTCGTCAGCCGCACCAAATCCGGTCGCAAGGCGAACGAGCCGGCCTATGAGCTCTTGAATCTCCCCCTGCCCGGCAGCGCGCCACGGACCCTCTTTGAATGAGGCCCTCGGGCCGCCTGACACTGGGTACGATGCCAACTGATTCGGATCATGCCGCACCGCTTGCTTCGCCTGCCGGGCACGAGTTCAAGCAGGTTTACCTCTCGCTTGGGTCGAATCTTGGTGACCGGGTTGCCAACGCCCGGAAGGCCATCGCGGAGCTCGACAAGGCGGGAATCAAGGTGCGGCGGGTCTCGTCGTTTTACAAAACTGAGCCGGTGGATTTCAACCCGCAGGCGTGGTTCCTGAATTGTGTGGTGGAGGCCGCGACGGGGCTGATGCCACTGCAACTTCTCAAGGCCGTCAAATCCGTGGAGCGGGCCGTCGGACGCCGGCCCGGTGTCAGCAAAGGCCCGCGGGCAATTGACATTGATATCCTGCTTTACGAAAATGTGGTGGTCCGCTCGTCAGCCTTGACGATTCCGCACGCCCGCATGAGCGAAAGGCGATTTGTG
This sequence comes from uncultured Acidobacteriota bacterium, assembly GCA_963722555.1. Lineage (GTDB taxonomy): Bacteria > Acidobacteriota > Terriglobia > UBA7540 > UBA7540 > Bog-366. The sequence goes on along the minus strand of CAVRNQ010000006.1, from coordinate 659,897 downwards.
CTGATCCCGCTGCGAGAACTGGCGCCCGCGGCGCGTCACCCGGTAAGTATGCGGACCGTGACCGACATGCTACAGGACTCGCGGGACCTGAGTCAGGTCGTGCGCTTCAAACTCGAGGGATGAGGGCGGGGCTCACACGAGGAAGGGTGGGGTTTCAACCCCGCCAGGGCGGCGCGTTGCTGCCCCCGCATGAGGTAACCGGTGTCCAAACCCGAGGCTTTCGAGCCCCTGCACTTCGTCGCGATTGAAGGCCCCATTCGGGTCGGCAAGACCACTCTGGCCGACCTCCTCGCCGAGCGACTTCATGCTCTGCGCATCCGCGACGTGGAGGACAACCCCTTCCTGGAGCCCTTCTATCGCGACAAGCCCGGGGCGGCTTTCCCGGCCCAGTTCTACTTCCTCATGCAGCGCTTCAAGCAGTTGCGCTCCTTGGATCTGGCCGCTCATCCCGACCGTGTGATCATCAGCGATTACATCTTTGAGAAGGACAAGATCTTCGCTTACCTGAACCTGAATGACGCCGAACTCCAAGTCTACAACCAGTATTACGAAATACTCGCCGAACAGATGCCTATCCCGGATTTGGTGATATACTTGCAAGCGAAGCCGGAAGCGCTGAAGAAGCGGATCGGGAAGAAGAATGTGCCGTTTGAACACCGTATTTCCCAGGATTACCTGGAGTCCGTGGTCACGGCATATGAGCACTTCTTCTTCCATTACAAGTCCAGTGACCTGCTGGTGATCGAGACGTCCGAGATCGACTTTGTTGACCGGAACGAGGATTTGCAGCAACTCCTGCACCGCTTGAGCCAGCCCGTCAAAGGGACGCAGTACTTCTTGCCGCTTGGATCCGCGCCTGCGGACTGAGACCGTCGAAGCCGGTAGCTGGCGCGGGGGAAACGAGGCAAGGCCCGCGCAGGCAACCCCAGGCTCGAAGAGTTTAGACCCTCTCTGTCCAGACGAGTGGAGACCCGCATGGGCCCCCGGACGCTACATAGCTAGCGCCGGAATTACTTCCTGCGACCGGGAGGGTCTTCTATTTTTGGCGCTTGGGCGGCGGTCGAGCGCCAGTCCCGCGAAAAGGCGGGACGTTCGGAATCCGATCCGGGAGGTAAAGCCATGGACCAGAATTCTCAGGCCGTGAGCAAAGTGACGGTACCCGTCATCCTCGAGCGAAAGTTGCGAGGAGAAAAGATCACCTGCCTGACTGCCTGCGACTACCCGACAGCTCGCGTGGTGGATGAGGCAGGGATCGACATGATCCTCGTGGGCGACTCCCTGGCCCAGACGGTTTTAGGTTACGATTCCACCGTACCCGTCACGATAGAGGAGATGCTGCATCATTTGAGGGCAGCTCGCCGGGGCATTCGACGGGCCCTGCTGATTGTCGACCTGCCTTTTGGCGCCTATCACGTCAGCGACGACCAAGCGGTTGCCTGTTCCGTGCGCTACCTCAAGGAAGGTGGCGCCGAGGCAGTCAAGCTTGAGGGTGGCGAGAAGCGCGCCCGGCTGGTGCGGCGGCTGGTGGAAGCGGGCATCCCGGTGATGGGCCACATCGGCCTGACCCCCCAATCGATTCACACCCTGGGTGGGTATCGCGTGCAAGGCAGGACGCTCGAGGCGGCCGCGGAGCTGCTGGCTGACGCCGAGGCCCTGGAAGGAGCGGGAGCTTTCGCCGTAGTCCTGGAAGGCATTCCGCGTGAGCTGGCCGCGGTCCTCACGCGCCGCCTGAGGATCCCCACCATCGGGATCGGCGCCGGCCCCGACTGCGATGGGCAGGTGTTGGTTTTCCATGATCTGGTAGGTCTGAGCTTTCAGCCGCGCGCCAAGTTCGTGCGCAGCTATGCGGACCTCGAAGAGACGTTGCGCCAGGCTTGCGCGCATTTCCGCAACGATGTCGTCGAAGGCTGCTATCCCAACGATCAGGAGTCGTATCACTGGCCGGCCGCTCTGCGCGAGGAATTTGAAAAGGAAATGACTCGCCCAGCCTGATACAATCCCCTTCCGGTGTACGCTGGCCTGCCGGCCAGGCCCCACTTTTGTGGCATTCCCGGACGGCGCCCCCGGTGGGCGTCGTGCCCAACCAACGACGATGAACACACGGCTGATGACTTCGGTTTCCGAAATACAAACCTACACGCGGGATGTGCGGGCCAACGGGCGGTCGTTGGCGCTGGTCCCCACGATGGGAGCGTTGCACGAAGGGCACCTGAGTCTGGTCCGCCGGGCCAAGCAGCAGTGTGACACGGTGCTGGTTTCCATCTTCGTAAATCCTGCTCAGTTTGGACCGGGAGAGGATTTTGACCGCTACCCTCGCAATCTTGAAAAGGACACCCAACTCCTCAGCTCTCTCAACGTGGACAGTATCTTCGCTCCTTCCCAGGAGGAGATTTTCCCACCAGGCTTTGAGACCTATGTGGTGCCCGGCAAGCTCGCTTCATCCTTCGAAGGAGCCTCCCGGGCGGGACATTTCCGGGGCGTCTCGACGGTAGTTCTGAAACTGCTCAACCTGGCACAGCCGGATCTTGCCTATTTCGGACAGAAGGATTTTCAGCAGGTCCAGATTATCCGCAAGCTTGTGGAGGACTTAAGCCTGGGCGTGCGGCTGGTGATCTGCCCCATCGTGCGGGAGCCGGATGGCCTGGCGCTAAGCTCCCGCAATGCTTACCTCAGCCCCGAGGCGCGCCACGCGGCCCAGGTCCTCCACCGCTGCCTGCTCCGTGGGGAAACACTGGTTCACGCCGGGGAAGTGGACGTAAAGCCTTTGCTCAAGGAAATGCGTCAAGTCGTGGAAACCGAGCCCCTGGCCAAGCTTGACTACTTGGCGATTGTCAACCCCGCGCATCTCGCGCCCGTGGAGCGTGTAACCGCAGGCGCCGTGGCGCTGGTGGCCGCCCAAGTGGGAACCGTCCGCCTGATTGACAACCTGATTTTCGGCCCCCCGGGAGCAAGCCCGGAACTCCTGCTGCAACTGGCTTTCACTTCCCAGCCCGTATTGGATCTGGGCGCGCGCATTCCCGGTCTGGAAACCGAAGCCCTGCGCAGACGGATTGAAAGCTGTCGGGATTGTGCGGCCATCTCCTCCGTGCTGATTCCCCCGCGCGAGTTTCTCGCCAAATACTTGAAGCGCGACTACCCCGACTTGAACCGGGTGCGCGTGGTGGTCATCGGACGGGATGCGCCCATGGATTCCGACCACTATTTCTATCAGCACCCCGAGAAGCCGGCCAACTTCGCCACGGAGATCTACAAACTGCTGGGGGTGGAGAGCTTTCAGAAATTCAAAGAAGCGTTTGCGCTCACGGACGCCCTGCGCTGCCACGTCGTGTCGTATCGCGTTCCCGAGAAGGCCCTTACCTACTGCGCACGGCACCTGCGGGAGGAGCTCAAGAGCTTCCCCAACCTGCAAAGCATCGTAATCTTGGGGCAGGATGCCTACCTGCAATTCCAACGGTTTGTGCTCGGACGCAGCCCGGGCGAAATCAAACCCTTCGAAGAACTCCTCAAACCGCAAGAGTGGGCGCAGGAAGAGGTCCGGCTTCCGCATTTGAAAGCTGGTCCCCTCCGCATTATCTACTGCTATCACCCCCTGACCGGGTACAAACACAGCCCGTCGCTCGCCACATTATTCCAATCCCTTTCCCACTGAGGGCGCGGGCGAAACTGCTCAAGACTTCAGCGCTGCCAGGACTTCCTGCGCGTGGCCATCCACCTTCACCTTGGGAAAGACCTGCTGGATTTTCCCTTCCCCATCGATGAGGTAGGTGGTGCGCACGATGCCCATTGACTTTTGGCCGTAGAGCTCCTTCTCCTGCCAGACCCCGTAAGCCTTGAGCATTTTGTGGGAAGTGTCACCCGCCAGGGGGAAGTTCAGCCGGTACTTGTCCCGGAATTTCTGAAGCTGTTCCACGCTATCCCCACTCACGCCCAAAACCCTTGCGCCCAGCTTGTCCAGTTCTTTATTGGCGTCACGGAACTGGTTCGCCTCGCTGGTTCAACCCGGGGTGTCGGCTTTGGGAAAGAAATAGAGAACCACCCGTTTCCCTTGGAAGGCATCCAGAGTGATCTCATCGCCGGAGTCCGAGGGTAGCGAGAAACCTGGAGCCTTGTCTCCAATCTTGAGCATAGGCACCTCCTTGGCTGGAAGAAACAATCACATCTTCACGTCTCGAACGAAGAAGGTTCTCAGCCGAGCTCCTTCTTCAGGGCCTCCTGAACGGCTTGGGGATTGGCTTGGCCCCCCGTGGCCTTCATCACCTGCCCCACAAACCAGCCCAGCGTGGCCGTCTTGCCATTGCGGTACTGCTCCACCTGCTTGGGGTTGGCAGCCACGACCTGGCACGCCAGCATCGCAATCCGGCCGGCATCGGTAATTTGCGCCAGACCCTTTTCACTCACCACCTGAGCCGCGCTCTTCCCGGTTGAGAACATCTCGGCCAGGATTTCCTTCGCCATCTTGCCGGAGACGGCGCCTTTCTGAATCATGCTCAGCAACTCGGCCAGTTGCGGCGCGGAAACCGGTGACTCCGATATTTCGCGGTTGGCTTCCTTGAGCAAGTAGAGCAGTTCACTCAGGACCCAATTGGCGGCGAGCTTGGGTTCGTGACTGGCCTGCGCGACCTGCTCGAAGTAATCCGCCAGATATTTGGAGAGCGTCAGTTGGGCGGCGTCGTATTCGGGAAGTGCGTACTCACGGATGAAACGCTGCCGGCGATTGTCGGGCAACTCCGGCAGTGACCGCCGCGCTTCCTCCTTCCACTCCGCGCTGATCACCAGGGGCAGCAGGTCAGGCTCCGGGAAGTAGCGATAGTCATGGGCAAATTCCTTCGAGCGCATGCCGTACGTGCGTTGCTCGCGGCTGTCCCACAGACGGGTTTCCTGCGGGATCGACCCGCCCTTGTCCACAATCCCGATCTGCCGCTCGATTTCATAAGCCAGGGCTTTCTGCAGGAAGCGAAACGAGTTCAGGTTCTTGACTTCCGTCTTGGTGCCCAAGGCCGCGGCGCCCGCCACCCGCACGCTCACGTTGGCGTCACAGCGCAGGCTTCCCTCCTCCATGTTGCAGTTGGAGACTTCCAGATACAGCAGGATGATCTTCAAGCGCGTCAGGTATTCATAAGCTTCTTCCGGGGTCCGCAAATCCGGCTCGCTGACAATTTCGATCAAGGGCACACCGGAGCGATTCAGGTCAATGTAGGACTTGCGGTCGGAATCCGGGAAGCCTTCATGGACCGACTTGCCCGCGTCCTCTTCCAGATGGACGCGCGTGACCCCGATTCGCTTCTTGGTCTTCTCCACCTCGATCTCGACCCACCCAAACTCCGCCAGCGGTTCATCGTATTGCGATATTTGGTAACCCTTGGGCAGGTCGGGATAGAAGTAGTTCTTTCGCGCAAAGCGTGAGTGGGCATTGACAACGCAGTTGAGCGCCAGGGCGGCTTTCATGGCCATCGTCACGGCCTCCCGGTTGAGCACCGGGAGCGCTCCGGGCAATCCTAAACAGACCGGGCAGACGTTCGAGTTCGGCGGGTCACCGAAATGCGTCGAGCAGGAACAGAAGATTTTCGATTGGGTAAGAAGTTGCAGATGCACTTCCAGTCCAATGACCGCCTCATATTTCGTGCCCGCCTCTACAGAAGCACTCATAAGCTGATTCCCTTTGCTCGGAATGACCAGACCAGCTCCGCATTATACACACTCATAAGCTGATTCTCTTTCTTCGGAATGGCCAGACCAGCCCTGCATTATACACGCTTCCGAAACGCAATTCCCCAGCCCTCTCCCCTCGCGGGAGAGGGTGGCCCGCTGCCGGCGCTTTCACCAGCCGGAGCGGGCCGGGTGAGGGAGCACATCGCCTGGCGAGGACGGCGAGTGCTGGCAAGCGCGAAAAGCCTCTGCCCTCAAAACGGGTCCGCGCCACGCTTTCTGTCATCCTGAGGAGGTCGTCCGCCATTAGAATCGGCGGACTTTCAGCCCCAGCGACCGGTCCTGAGTGAAGGAAGGAACATTTCTCAGCCTCGCGACCGACGATTCTCTCATTTTCCTGCAAGAACATGCTCGTTTCGCCCCGAATTACGCGCAATTTGTGAATGTTCGGCCAAAAAGTCGTCACGATAGCATGACATTATGTCATCTTCTCCTTTGTTTTCATACACATAGTCGGGTCGATCTTCATTTTTAACATCTCTTTGTGTTGGTTTGATGTTTTTGATTTCTGTCATTGATTCTTGACATAACCGTGGGTGGCACATACGTTCCGCATCTTGGAATGTATGCGCCCCTTGGAGATCGCTGTGACCGCATACATGCCAGAAAGCGGCACGTATGCGCCACCCGCGTAATTGCTTGAGTGGAGAACCGATACGAGGGTCGGCGTTCATACCTCATTATTGTAGCCTCCAGCCCCAGGGTATTGTCAATTGGGGTACGTGACTTTGTGCCTACCGGTAGATTCTAAATTCTGACATCCGGCAGAAACTCACCATTCCTGGGCGCAAGCTGATCCTGCGCCACAAATTATCGGGCATGTTGGCGTGATGCGGGGCAAAATTGTGCATCGGGCCGGGACTGCTGGCGAGACATCCCGGGATTGTAGCTCGAAGCCCCGGACACATGGCACAAGACAGCATGCATGGGCCACCCGCGCGGACCTATGAGCGCCGTAGGCGCCTTGGAGTGCGGCAGCGAAGCTGCCGCCTTTCCGGGATCGCCTATTAGGTTCGCAAAAGCTTGGGCATGAGCAGAAGGCGGTAGCTCACGCTACCGCAGTCCAAGGCGGGCTGCGCCCGCAAACAATCGCGGGTGGTGGGCTGGCGCAGACTCCGGTTCTTTGGGTCTGCGATTTCCCGAAGGGAGTTGTGAGGGATGACGGCTCATTTCAGTCGGCTTGTAGAACGGCACACTGCCGGAGAGTATACCCGCGCCAAAGCCTTGCCGAAAGAGAGTCCCTTCGGGAGATCGCAGACGCTAAAAAGCAACCGTCTACGCCAGCCCGCGAACCGCGCACGTGCGAATCAGGTCGCGCTACGCGCTGATACTGTACAGGACTTTCCCCATTTTTTCTGTCTGATTTCAGGCAAGTAATAGAACCAGCGGGAGTTGTTTTTTCTAACAAGTGAACGGGGACGAACTCCGTGGTAGAAGGGTTTTTGCGAGAAATCCAAACCACCTGGGAGGCATCCCCGATGCACGATAACAGACTGCGTTCCCGACTGAAAGCCCAGCTCACGAAGTTCTCCTTGCAGCTCACCGAAGGTCTGAGCCGCCCCTTACAGAAGTTCGTCGGTCAGATGTTGTTTGGCGTGCAGGCCAGTCAGGACGTGAAGCTCAGCAACATCGCGCGCAGCCTGAAAGAAGAGATTGATTTGATCAAGACGGAGAACCGTCTGTCGCGCAATCTGGAGGCGACGGAACTGGAAAGCCACCTGAGCGAGCGCTTGGCAGCGCTGGGGAGTCAACGAGTAGAAGCGAACACGGTGCTGTGCCTGGACCTGAGTGACCTGCGCAAGGAATACGCCCAGAAGATGGAATACCTGGCAAAGGTGCGGGACGGCAGCACCGGCGAACTGCATGACGGCTATTGGTTGTGTGACATCACGGCGGCGGAGGTGAAAAGCAGCGAGATCGTGCCGCTGTACCAGAAGCTGTACTCGGCGGAGGCGAAAGAGTTCCGTAGTGAGAACGCGGAGATTCTGGCGGCCGTGGACTTAGTGCGGAGCCATACGAGAGGGCGAGGGATCTGGGTGCTAGATCGAGGCGGAGACCGCCGGGAGGTGTTGGAGCCGCTGCTGGCGCGGCGGGAGCGCTTTGTGATCCGGTCCACCGGTAAACGTTTCGTGATCGATCGACGCCGCCTGCAAGGGAGTGTGGCGGAGGTGGGTGGCCGGTGTCGTCTGCGTTATGCGGCGCGCGTGATCAAGATCGAAGAGGGGAAAGAAAAGGTCTATGAGCTCCGCTACGGTGCCGAACCCCTGCACCTGCCGGGGCGAGAGGAGAAGATGCTCTTGGTGGTGGTGGCCGGTTTCGGGAAAGATCCGCTCCTGCTGTTGACCAACCTGGAGGGAGCGCGGGACTCAGAATCGCTATGGTGGATCGTGCAAATCTATCTGACCCGCTGGAAAATTGAGGAAACTTTTCGCTTCCTCAAACAGAGCTATCACTTGGAAGATATTCGCGTTCTGCGCTATCAACGGCTGAAAAACCTGGTGGTGTTGGTGACGGCCGCGGCTTACTTTGCCGCCACTTTCTTAGGGCAGAAGTTAAAGTTGAGAATCTTGTGCGAAAGGCTCCTGATCATTTCCTTCCGCTTCTTCGGCATTCCGCCTTTCCGCTTCTACGCTCTGGCCGATGGCATCCATAAGGTTCTTTCTCAAACCAGCCCCGAACCATCCGGTCCACCGCCCAAAACTTGGCAATTGGAACTCCTGCTGGCTTGGGAAGGCTAAAAAATGGGGAAAGTCCTGATACTGTACGCTTGACGTACTGCGACTCTTCTGCCAATCTGGTATGTGATCCGAAGCTACCGGGACAGGAAAACCCAACGCTTTTCCGAGGGCGAAAGGGTTCCTCGCTTTGAGGGCTTCCGCCATCAGGCTGAAAAGCGGCTCCGGGTTCTGGAATCGGCAGCCAGCTTACGGGACTTGGCCCGGTTGCCCAGCAACCGCCTGGAGGCCCTGTCCGGCGACCGGCGAGGCCAGTACAGCATTCGAATCAATCAGCAGTGGCGCATTTGCTTCGAGTGGCCGCAAGGAGCTGACGGCCCCGAAAACGTTGCGATCGTCGATTACCATTAAGGAGTCCTGAATTATGGCACGCACTCCCATTCATCCAGGTGAAATTCTCGCCGACGAGCTAAAGGAGATCGGCATTTCCGCAGCCGAGCTGGCGCGCACGCTCGAGGTGCCCGCCAACCGCATTTCGCAGATCATCGCACGGAAGCGGGCCATCTCTGCCGACACGGCACTGCGCTTGGCCCGCTACTTTGGGACCACCCCGGATCTCTGGATGAATTTGCAGAAAACCTACGAGCTCGATCTTGCCCGGCAGCAGCTCGGCAAGGCCATCGGCCACATTCCACAAAGGCCAGGCGCGCTCGGTGCGTCGGCGGCTCAACGCTGGGTTGTTGGCTCCTGAACTATCGCCGCCGAAGAAAGTCTCCAAAACTCCCAGGATTTGCCACAGAATTCGCTTATCGGTCCTCCCTTGCCGCCAAGGGATTAGGAACCGGTCGTGGAGAACGGTCACGGCGCGACCCAGGTGACGCGCGGGCGGCCGCTGGAGGGGTTCCGGTCCACCAGGACGGGGGTGCGAAAAGCCTGGCTCAACAAATCCGCCTGGAAGACGTCTTCCGGCTTTCCCTGCCGGAGGCATTGTCCGGCGTGGAGCAGCACAACGTGATCCGCCATTTCCGCCGCCAGATTAAGTTCATGGGTCACGACGACGCCCACGAAATTCTCCGATCTGGCAAGCTCGCGTAACAGGCGAAACATCTCCACCTGGTAGCCGATGTCGAGGTTTGCGGTCGGCTCATCCAGCAGGACCAGGCGCGGCCGCTGCGCCAGCGTCCTGGCCAGGACGGCCCGCTGGAATTCGCCGCTGCTCATTTCCATCACGCGGCGGTGCGCGAATTCCTGCAGGCAGGTTTTTTCAAGTGCCCACTCGACCCAGCGCTCGTCTTCGGGGCTCTCAAACAAGCTGTGGCCAAGATGCGGGTGCCGTCCCTGCCGAACGAACTCGCGCACCTCAAACGAAAAAAGCAGAATCGTCTCCTGCCGCGCCAGCCCGACCTTGCGGGCGCGCTCGCGCGGAGACAGGTCGTGCAGGTTCTGGCCGTCGAGATAGACCCCGCCCGCCCCCGTCTTCAAGTGCCCACTGAGAATCTCCAGCAGCGTGGATTTTCCCGACCCGTTGGGCCCAACGATCGCGGTAAGCTCTCCGGCGCGAGCCTCGAGGCACAGCGGCGCCAGGGCGAAATGCGCGTAGCGATAGCTTACAGAATCAACGACGAGTTCCGCCTTCAAGTTCACCGCGTCTCCACAGGCTGCGGAAAAACCCTCCACTGCTGTCATCCTGAGCATTGACAGCCTTTCCGGCTGCCCATGATGGGCAGAAACTCGATGAGGAAAAGCAATCACCCAAACTGTCATCCTGAGCAGCAGCGAAGGATCTGCATGGGTTTTCAGTAACAAAGACAAATGCAGATCCTTCGTCCCGAAAGAACCGGGACTCAGGATGACAGTGTCGCGATGGTGAATCGAAATGACTTACGCATCGAGTTTCTGCAGAGCGGAGCGAAGGATCTCGCTCTGTGCATTTTCAAGGCAGTGCGAGATTCTTCCGCAGCCTGTCCTGCCCCGCGAGGGGCCCAAAATCGTAGCGCAGGCTCCTCTCACCCTGAGGTTCGGCGCAGCAGGTAGATGAAGACGGGCGCGCCAGCCACGGCCGTAACCGCTCCGACTGGCAGCTCCGCAGGAGCCACCACCGTCCGCGCCAGGGTATCCGAGAGCACCAGCATGATGGCGCCCCCGAACGCCGCCGTGGGGATAAGCGCCCGATGGTCGTTACCCACCAGCATCCGCCCCAGGTGTGGGACGAGCAAGCCCAGGTAACCGATAGCTCCGCTGACGGAGACCGCCAGACCCGTGAGCAGCGACGCGAGCAGGTATACCGCCATCTCCACCCGGGCCACGTTCACACCCAGGTGCGCCGCCTCCTTTTCACCCAGCAACAAAACGTTCAGGTCCTTCGAGAACCCATAGAGCACCAGGATGGCAATTCCGATGGCGGGGAAAAGGAAGCGAATCTGCACATTCGTGACCGCACTCAAGTCGCCCATGAGCCAGAAAGCTATCCCGCGAACATCGCGTGTCGAGAGCAGCGTCAACACGAAGAGAATGGTGGCGGAAAGGAAGGACGCCGTCACCACTCCCGCCAGCAGCAGCGTGTAACTCGACAGGCGTCCCGCGCGGCGCCCCAGCAAATAGACCCAGGACATCGTGAGGACGGCGCCGACAAACGCCGTCAGGGGGGAGGCGGCAGCCAGCCGCCCGCCCACATAAAGGGCCAGGATGGCGCCCAGCGCGGCGCCGCTCGAGATGCCCAGAACGTAGGGGTCCGCCAGGGGATTGCGCAGCAGGGCCTGCAAACCGGTTCCTGAAACCGCCAGCGCCGCTCCCACCAGCATGGCCAGAAGAATGCGGGGCAGCCGGATTTCCCGAACGATGACGGCCGCCTGGGACGCCGATTGCCGCCCGAGCAATCCCGACCAGACTTCGCCCAGAGAAAGATGCACCCCCCCCAGGGCCAAGGCTCCGAAGTCCGCCACGATGAGTGCGGCGGCCAGCGCCAGCAGCAGGAGCAAAACATTCTTGCGGGTGGATGAAATGGTCATGGGACCCTGTTCTGCGGCTTGTCCTCAGGATGCAGGATGTCCGCCAGTTCCTCGAGGGCGTCGATCAAGCGCGGGCACGGACGCATGATAGTTTCCGACACCAGGTACATCCGATGGCTTTTGACGGCCGGCAATTCTTTCCACCCCGGCAGCTTTTGGAACTCTTCCAGTCCCGGTGCAAAGGACTCCGTCCGGGGAAACAGGATGACGTCCGGATTGCGTTTCAGGACTTCCTCCAGGCTCAGGTGCGGCCATTCGCCCCGGAGATCATCGCTTATGGAAACTCCCCCCGCACGACGGATGACATCCGCGAGGAAGGTCTGTTTTCCCGCGGTGATGAGGGGCCGATACCATACGACGAAGAGCACTTTCGGCCGCTCGGGACGTTGCGCGAGCTTCGCGACAGCTTCCACCCTTCCCTGCAGGCCCGCTACCAGCTTCTCGGTGGGTTGCTCCCAATCCAGGATGCGGCCCAGATCCTTGAGGGATTGGAGGGTTTCCTCCACGGTGTGAGCCGTTACCCCGTAAAGCGGAATGCCGAGATGCGCGAGTTGGTCAGCCGTCTCCCGCCGGTTGGCTTCGTCGGTGCCCAAAACCAGGTCGGGCTTGAGGGCCACGATCTTTTCCAGGCTGGGATTCAGCATCGCGCCCACATGAGGTTTGGCGCGCGCCTCCGGGGGGTAGTCGCAATAATCCGTGTCACCCACCAGCCGGTCGCCCAGCCCCAGCGCGTAGAGAGTCTCGGTAATGCTGGGCGCGAGAGAGACAATACGCTGCGGGTGATCCGGAACGTTGACTCGCCGGCCCGTCTGATCCGTCACGTCGCGCGCCAGCGCGGCGCTCGCCGCGAGGAGGGCCACCCACAAAGGAAGACATCGGAATCTCACTTTACCGGCGCATTGTGGGCCCCCGGGCGCCCGGTCGCTTCTGAAAGAAGGCTTCAGCATTTTGGGAGAATCCCATCAGGTCACTTAAGAAGGCTGCAGATGTCATTCTGAGTGAGCGCAGCGAACGAAGAACCCCCGCAGTTCACTTCGCTACTGACCCAAACCAACTGCCGAGGTCCTTCGCGCAGTTTACCCTGAGCGGGCAGAGCGAGATTCTTCGCTTCGCTCAGAATGACAGCGAAGGGCTCAGGATGACAGCTAAACAGACATCTTCAGCAGACTGCGTAAAACACAAAAGCTCCGCGCGCTCTTGACGAGGGCGGAGCTGCTTCCTCTCACTCTCTCTCGCGAAGAGTGTACGGAGGGACAAGCATCGGTCGAGCCAGATGCGTCCCCGGGTACCCAGGCAGGTCTCCTGACTCGCGGCGCTCTTGCGGCCCTGCCTCACCTTCCCACCCTGTTCGATCCTTCCGTGCTTAGGGCAGTGGCTTCGTCCGGCGCTTCTCGCACCGAGCGAACGAGCAGGGCCCGCCGCTCACAGTGGCGGGACCGTGGCCGAATTTCACGGCCTTCCCTCTTGCTCCCTCGCCCGTGGCGAGGACCGGGGTCCGTGCCCGACAAGTCTATGCCGCAAGAATTCGTTTGTCAAACTTCCGCACCTCGTCAACAATAGGCACTGCCATGCCACATCTGAGACCCCTAGCCCTGCTGCTTCTACTCTTTTGCCTGCACCCGGGGATTGCGGCAAGTGCCGAAGACAACAAACAGCCGGCCCCCCTCGGCTGGGTCTATCTGCGCGATGGCACGCACGAGTTGATCTCCCGGCCGGGCAAACACAAAGAGAAACCTGTCCACCTAGCCCAGGGAACACTTGCCACCGTGTTCAAGATCACGGAAAGGGGCGGTGTAAAGTGGGCTCAGGTCCGCATCTTGAATCTGGCCACCGCCAGCTCGCAGGCAGGATGGCTGGAAGCAGGGCCGGCCGACATCCTGCCGGCGGAAACCTATCCGCGAGACGCGGACCTATTGCGGCAACTCGGCGCGCCTTACCTGGATGACTTCACGGCCGAGCACACGAAGATGGCGCGATTCCTGGTGCGACAGGACCCGCATCCCCCGCTCCTGCTGTGCTATGTCTTCGCAGATCCGCTGCCCACCGCCAAACTCGTCGTCTTCACGCCCAGCCAGGGGAAGTATCTGCCCGACGCTTCCTTGGACTTTCCCATCAGTGAGCTTAAAGCCGGAATTATCTCCCTGGAGGTCCGCGACCTCGTGGGTGACGGCAACGAGTGCTTGGTCAGTCGCGAACCCTTTCGGGTGGGACCGGAAACGCGCGGGGTGAACGTGGTCATCAGGAGAATCACCGCAAGCACCTTCCTGACCGTGTGGCAGGCCCCGGTGGAATTTCGCAACCTTGCGGAATTCAAATCCAAAATGCAGATTCTCCAGCCCCCGGAGAGAAACATCGGGACCCCCGGGACGGTGACGACTGGCGAGGTGACTTTCCACCCACGCGGGAACGGCCAGGAACCCATCTGGAAGGGGAAGGTTGAGTTCTTCACCTTGGGCCGGGAAGCAGCCGTCGATTCCGTGCCTATCGAGAAGGCGTGCGCCTGGGATGGGAAAGAGTTTGCGCCGCTGCAGTGAATGAGAGGTGCTGTCACTTCACAGGCGGCAGAAGGCAAAAGAACGCGAGGGGAATCCGAGCTGACTCACTGCCCCGGGCCGGGGCTGCTTGAAAGGCGAAACACGCGCACCCCAGCGAGGTAAAGTCATTTCGAACGGAGCCTGCTTATGGAGGAGATCCTACTACCCCTGTTTCCCCTCGAAGCCGTGCTCCTTCCCGAAGAGCCGCTTCCCCTTCATATTTTTGAAGAACGTTACAAGACCATGATCGGTGAGTGCCTCCGGGCCAGGACCACAGGAGAAGGCCAGCAGGAATTTGGGGTGGTCCTCCTGAGGGGGCAGGAGTTGAGTAGCATCGGTTGCACCGCACGCATCATTAACGTGACCCGCCAATATGAAGATGGGCGAATGGACATCCTCACTGTCGGCAAGCGGCGTTTTGAAGTATTGCTGATGAACGAGGAAAAGTCATACCGGAGAGGCTCCGTGGACTTCTTCGATGACGAGGGCCCCAGCGTTCCGGCCGACCAGGAGGCCGAGCTCGCCATCGCGCGCTTCCGCGAAGTCGTGAGGAAGCTGCGCCAGGCCGCCGAGATGCCCATCCACCTTCCCCGCCCCTACCGCTATCTTTCCTTCCGGCTCGCGGCCGCGCTGCCCCTCGGCCTCGAATTCAAACAGCAACTGCTTTGCCTGCGCGACGAGCCCGAGCGCCTCGGTCGGGTGGTCCGCGCCATGCAGGCGATCCTCCATCAGCTCGAACGAATCCAGCGAACCCAGGAAAAGAGCGGCGGGAACGGCAACCTGCTCCCCTGAATTGGGCGCGGCGCGCCAGAGTTGGATGTGGAGACGGCCTTACGCCGCCACTTGGCGATGTAAGATCGCCGCGACCACGCTAAACTGACCCACTACCGGAAGCCTCCAAGGGGGTTCCCATGCTCAGGTTTCTGCTACAATACTTCATGAGCCGATTCGGGAGGAAACCTATGCCGACACTGACCGCAGGCAAGATCGCACCGGCTTTTCAACTTGCCACCACGACGGGAGAGTCGCTTTCCTTGCAGGAGGCTCTCGGTAAGAGCCCGGTATTGGTCGCCTTTTTCAAGGTGTCCTGCCCGGTCTGCCAGTTCACATTCCCTTTTCTGGAACGTATCCATCAGCAGTTTCGCGGGGCCGGCGTACAGATCTGGGGTGTCGCACAAGACAGCGCCCCGGACGCCACGCGATTTGCCCGGACTTACAGACTGACCTTTCCGATGTTGATCGACGACCGCCCCTACAAGACCTCCCGGGAATACAGCCTGACGACTGTACCGTCGGTCTTCCTGGTGAAATCGGATGGCCGCGTCGAGATTTCCAGCGAGGGTTTCTCGAAGGCCGACCTCCTGGCAGTTCAGAAGTCCTTGGCCCAGTCGTCGTCCGTTACCCCGCCCGCACTATTCCTTCCCGCCGAGAATGTCCCCGCTTACAAGCCTGGGTGAGAGTCGAGAAGCTAGGCTTGGTTCAAGCCTTGTTCACAAGATTGGATGAGGGGTCGCAGGCGGCGCGGCGCGTGCGGGGGAACTACGAACTCTCCCCTTCCGCCTGCCACATGCGCTTCTTGTGTTTCGGAAGCTTCTTTCTGCGGTCCTGGTGAGGCTGCACCGCCGGCGGAGATCCCACTCGCAACCGCGCTTGGCGCTTGACCTCTTTCGTCCGCTGGAAGGGCTGGCGCTTTCCGGGTTTCGTCATGGGAGGAAGGACCTGCTCAGGAAATTCGCTATGAGAAGCCTTGGCGGAAGTGTGTCGGAATCGAACCGACCGGTCTACCAATGGCAGACCCACAGGATTTGAAGTCCTGGGCGAACACCAGCCCGCATGCACTTCCTTATGCCGCTAACTTATTCTTTCCTTTGTACTTGATCTTCTAGCTCTGGATGCCTGAAAGACCCTCGAAAAGCTCAATGTGCCCAAGATTGTGCCCATCGCCTTTGACTTCATCAAGCTTTTCCGCCGCTATAGCGAGGTCTGCTTCCGAGACAATGTCGTATCTCTGGAGCATCGCAAAGCTCTTCCATCCGAGGATTTCCATGACCACGCTGGCGCTCACTCCGGTCCTGAGCATGTTCCTGGCGGCGGTTCTGCGCAGGTCATGAAAGAGCATCCCCGGTAGTCCAGCGCGGTTGGCAATCTCACGCCAGCCATCTTTAATGCTGCGGATGGGGAGGCCATTCGAGCGGGTGATGAGATAGTCGTCTGGGTTCTTGCCCTGCATATAGCGCGCGACGATCTCCCAGCACTCGGCTGGCAGTTTCATTAGCCTGCCGGCTTTATTCTTCGACTGGCTACGGTAAAGACGGATACTCTTCGTCTCGGGTTCCACCTGGCGAACCTTGAGGTCACGCAGCTCCTTGCTGCGCCAACCCAGGTGGTAGCCCAGAATCGCCAGGGCGGCGTAATGGCGCTGGTCCCTCGAGCTGTTCTTGGAGATGTGGCAGGCCTTCGTAAACTTCTGCAGCTGTTCCTGGGTGACGAATCCTTGGCGGGGATTGCCTTCGTTCAGGCGTTTGAACTTGAAAGGATTGGTGACTTTCCTGGGCGTGGTCTGACGCCCGAGTTCAAGCATAGGGTTCAGGTAGGAAAGTTCCCTGCTGCTCGTGGAATTGGACGCTTCTTCGTCTTGTCTTTTCTCGACGTAATCATCACGGTCATCGGAGCCAAGAGCCTCAACGCGCCTCTGTGCGAAGAAGGGCTCCAGGTGACAGCGCCATGCGTACTCAACTCGGTCCCACGAACGCTGTTGGCGGTCGGCATAATCTCGCTCGATCAGCGGGACGAGATCGGCTACCTTCAAACCGCGGAACTCAATGCTGGCTTGCCCAGCCTCTAAGGCAGTGATCCGCTTTCTCATTGCCTTGCCGGCGGCTCGTTCACTCGTCTCTTCCGTTGTTTCCCGGACGGGCTTCCCGTTCAGGTAGAACTTCATCCACCTGAACGGGGGGCCACGGCGCCGGTACAGACTTCCTGCTGAAACGCACATATATCACCTAGCAGGGATTCGTATGCTTTGAATATATGCGTCCAGGTCGTTAATGTCAAAGAACAAGGGAGCTTTGTAAGCCCGTTGGCAGTACGCAACCCCCCTTTCCATTACCAGTCTGCGCAGCGTTTTCACGCTGCAGTTAAGGTATACCGCAGCTTGTCGGATGTTCAGCAAGCGCGGCTGGAAGTTGTCGACTTTCTGAGGTTGCAAGTTTCACGTTCACCTCGCGACGATTCGACGCCTCTGCCTTACGCCTGGCCGTCGCCACCGCAGCCTCTTCCCCGTGGTGTTGCCAGCCGACAGAATGCTGAGACACGGGGTTCGGGATATAAAGCCCGCTACTTACGCGGGCAATCAGACCCCAGCAAACAGGGTCGCATCGTATGCTCCCACAATAGCGAGAGCACAGCTCGTTATATATAGGGCGGGGAGCGGGTCGACCGCTCCCTGCTGCGTCCGTCTGTAAACCCAGGTTCCACCAACACGGTTGGAAGTCGTCGCGGTCTTGCGGTCATAGTACCTCCAGGGTTTCAGGCGTGACATCCGCCCCGGACAATACAGAGCAGGCGGGAGGGGGGGTCTATACCCTCCGAATCGCCTGCAAGGCTGCAAGACCCAGCCAACGACTCAGGGGTCGGGAGGACCTCCGCATCGTCGGGCAATGGGTCGCCTACAACCAGCCGGAACGGCTGACCTCGTTTGGTTTCGCGGTTCACCAGGTAGCCTTCTTCCAAACAGGCATTGACGCGGCGAGACACGGTTGAGCGATTCAGGTCGAGGATGTTTGCGACGTCCATGAGGGACGCCCCGCCCATCTTTTCACCCGGATCCTCTACCAGCCCCCCTTCCATCTCCTGCTCGAGTTTTTCGACCGCCTGTACAGTTTCCCGCATGGTGGAGGGAACCGTCATCTGCACACCCCGTGACACAATAGGAGCCACTAGGTCCCAGACGGCCTTGTAATCCTCGATCGTAGCAATAATCCTGCCGCGATCGTCTTGCTCTCGGCTTGCCTGGTGAAGAATCGCGTGCGACATGATCAAGTGCAGAATGGCCTTGAAGTCGCGCCGCAGGCGGACAGCAACGGGGGGGATCCTTTCAGCCAAGCACTTGGCATACGGGATCACAACTTCGTGATTGGCTCCCCCAAGCCACTCTTGGAGGGCGAGAAACTTACCAATCTCTTCCTTGCAATTGCCACTGCTGTCCTTTGTTCGTCCGGCGCAGCATCTATCGCAAGCAAGAGGTATCGCCAAGTCTTACCGACAACTCCTTGGGTGGGTCCTTCCCCCACTGGCGGTCTGCGCCGTTGGGGCGCACTGAGAAGTTCGGGTTAGCGGGTACCGACGGGTAACTTCTTGGTGGCCGCGACGAGTGGAAAACCTGGGAAAGGTCCATCACACCTTGGCGTACACCCCATACTCGCGCGCGGCGTCGAGCATGGCGATCACGTTCTCCGTGGGAACGTTGCGTTGAATGTTGTGTACCTGGTTAAAAATGTAGCCGCCGCCGGGCGCAAAAATCTCGAGCCGCTCCCGGACATGTTCCCGGACCTCCTCCGGCGTCGCTCCGCCCAGGACGCTCTGCGTGTCGCAGCCGCCGCCCCAGAACACGATCTTGCCACCGAACTCCTTCTTCAGCCGGGCGGGGTCCATGTTCGCCGCAGAGGTCTGGACGGGATTCAGAATGTCCACGCCGGCTTCGATGAAATGCGGAATCAGGCAGTAGACGGAACCACAAGAGTGCAGGAAAGTCTTCCAGGGCGTGTTCTTATGGACCCAGTCACAGAGCTTCCGGTAGTGGGGTTTCATCATCTCCGCCCAAAGGCTGGGTCTGATGAACTCCCCACGCTGCGTGCCGCTGTCGTCGGAGGCAATGCCCCAAGCAAAGCAGCGGCCGCCCACGGCTTGGTGCAGGAGGGTCAGGCACTTGATGCTGGCTTCCACCGACCGGTTCATCATCTCATGACAGGTCTCTTTCTCGGTCAAGAGCATCATCATCCATTGGTCCGGCATCCCCATGGTGACGTTTGAGCGCGGGTCGGTGATAATGCTCAGTCCCAAGAAGCACACCCCTCCCCCCCACCCGAGCAGAGCGTAGTCCGTGCCGTGGTAAAGCTGGGAGGAGTACTCCTCGACCTGCTTCAGCGCTTCGTCCGCGATGTCATCAACGGGGTGGAACTTCGCCGGGTCAATTCCTTTCCCGCGGTTGAAAGAGACATCATCGAAGTAGTAGCCGTCCTTCGGCATGCGGAATGAGCCGGGCGCGCCGTTTTTGTCAAGAAGCACCCAGCTTCCGTCCGCCTCCTCCTGGATGCGTGTGCTGGGCAAGAAAAGCACGTCCGTGCCGGAGAACAGGCGGCGCGGCACCCATTGACTCTCGGGGGTCATCAGGCCAGGGATCATAGTGATATCCACTGGCATCACGTCAAGGCTGAACCGCTTCCGCACCGGCTCTTCCACGACCGCAATCATGCACGGCGTGTCGGCCACGCGCGGCGTCTTGTCGAGGCCCAGCTTGCGCGACAATCGGTCGTAAGTCTCGACCGCAATCCCTGATGCCTTGAGCCCTCCCAGGTCGATCGGTACCCGGTCGGCTTCCTGAAAGTTGATGGCCTTCAGAACGCACTCTCGGGATTTCATAGCGCCAATCCCCTTGTGCTCAGATTTGGAAAAGAGACTACCACGGTCAGCAGGCACAGAGTCAAAGTTTGTCAGCAGCCGCACGCCTGACACCCTGGCGCTCTGGGGCGGCCCGGTTTTGGCCGTCACCCGCAGCGCCCCGTTAGGCGCCTCCTGACTCTCCCCGAATCTTCCTCAGTGCGCCTTCCGCAGTCTCGACGAGCGAATCGCGAGACCGACGGAGCGGCTTCCCGGTCGACGCGCGCGGGTCGAAGTTGGCAATTCGTTCCAGATCGCGGGTGGCTCGCTGCTCTCGCAATTCTCCGACCTGCCACACGATCACTTCGTCTCGATAGTGACCAATCAGATACTCTTCCTTGGGCCGCTCTTGGATTCCTGCCAGCAGATCGAGAAGATGGGTCCGAACCTCCTCCGTGTCAGGAGACTGTTTCCAAATCTCACGACCCTGGTCCCTGGGGTCGATGAAGATTGGCCCAATGGGGATCTGATCACGCTCTGGAGACCTGTGGGGATGGTTGGCGCAGTAGGTAAACGAGAAGATGCCGATTCATTGCGAGCACGCCAAGCGTCCGCCGCTCTGAACGGCTTCGTTCAAACGCCGTTCGATGTAATTCTGGCGAGGGACAGGATTCCATGTGATGGGCGCCGGGGGAAGGACGTGAGCCGGAAGTTCATCGAGCTCCGGCACGACGATTGCCGACCGAGATTCGGAGCTCCGACAGAAGGCGGCCCCGCGGGCGACCCACTCCCGAAGGCGCTTGCTTCCCGGGGTGGGAGCCGCCGCCGCGGGTTAGCCGGGTTTTTCCACTTCCATGTACTCAGCGAGCGTCACGAAGGTATACCCCCGCTTCTTCAGTTCCGGAATCAGGCGTGAGAGCACTTCGACCGAATTGGGTATTTCGTGGAAGACCAGGACATGGTCGATGACGCCTTTGCGCTCGCGTTGCTCGATGGTTCGTAGGACGTAATCATAAAGCGAGGGCCGGGGGCATTTGGATAAATCCTTGCCTGCGCAGAAATAGTCCTCGGAATCGACATCGCGCCGGACGAGAGGCAGCGTGGTGGACTTGCTCATGATGTGGTAGCCGCGTGCTTCGATTCGCTGTGCCAACTCGGGCCAGATTTCCCAATCCGGCGGCCGCAGGTATTGCGGCTTCACGCCGGTAATGGGCTCGATGGTGCGGGAGGCGCGGTCGATGTCGTTCAAGATCCAATCCTCTCCGAAGCGTTTCTTCATGAGGCGGAAGTTGCCGTGACCGAAGGTGTGATTTTCGATTTCGTGACCGCGGCGATGCTCCTCCTCGGCGGCTTGGCGGCAAGTGATGCCGGTATCGATTTCCCGGCAGTCCTTGTCGGCGGCGGGCGCGAGCCGCCATGCCATCACAAAAAACGTAGCCTTCGCGCCCTCCCGGTCGAGCAAATCCAGCAGGCTGGCTGACGCATGTCCCGCCTGAGAGTTCCCCTTCAGCACCCAGGGTCGCGGACCATCATCAAAAGTGAGGGCGATAAGCTTCTGTGAAGAGACACGATCAATGGGTCGTGCCTCACCCGGAGAGGTTTGAGCCACAGCGCTGGAAATGGCGAGAATCAGGAGCAGCGGGATATGAGCGTATCTGAGAGGCCGGCCGGGTTTACGCGCTGCGTGGTCTGTCATGTGTGGTCAGCGGAAGGCTCGGGTGGTTGCTGAGGCGGGGCGAGAATCGGCGGGCGCGGGAAAGAGGCCGTGTGCGACGGCAAGGTGCACTTCGGGCATCGCCTCCAAAGGCTTCGAGTAGTCGTTGCGCGCATTCCAGAAGAGAAACCCGACGCTGCCTTGCTGGTGGGCCACGCGAACCTGGGTAACGATGTAGCCGGGCGAATAGGTCTTCGTATGCCAGCCGAAGGCCTGCAGCCAGGGACGCAGCACCACGCCGCTGCCCGCGGTCGCCTGCTCGAAGCGTTGCATGGACTCCGAAATGAAACGTTCAGGAGCATCGCCGGGATCACGGTAGCCGTCAAATCCAAAGAAGTGCGACGGGTAGATCATGGGCGAGATAATGTCGCAGTGACGCGAGAGGTCATGGATGTTCTGGCCAGTATGGTTCAGGTCAATCGGCCTCGCCCAGGCCATTATCCCGAACACGTCGATCGAGACCAGCACGCCCAGCGGATGCAGGGTGTCCGTGGCACGAGCGACAAAGTCAGTGATAATCTTCGAGCGGGGCCAGTCAGGATGCTCCTTCTGATAGGCGAACTGCGCGTCCGCCTGGGCTCCCTCGGCAGGAAAGCGAACGTAGTCAAACTGGATCTCGTCTGCCCCCGCGCGGGCCGCGAGGCGAGCCAAATCCAAATTGTACTCCTGCACGGCAGGGTTGGAAGGATCCACCCAGACGAGCTTGCCGTTTTCCAGCCAAGGCCTGCCGGACTCACGGGAGTGGACAGCGAGGTCCGGGTAGGTCTGGGCCAAATGCGCGTCGCGAAACAGGGCGATGCGCGCGATGGCGTGCATCCCTAACGAGTGGACGTAGTGGATAAACTTCGGCAGGTTGCGAATCGTGATATTGCCGGGCGGCGCGTAATCGTGCTTGAAAGCAACGTGCAGTTCGCCATCAAAATCTTTTACGTCGAAAACCACCGTGTTGCCGCCCGCTTCCTTCCAGCGCTGGATCAGGTCAAGCCCATAAGTGTCGCCCGCGGTGTAAGCGGTCAGGTAGATGCCGCGCGCCACAAAATCCTTGGGTGTCGGGGCGGGCCTGTCAAGGATCGGCTGCAGGGGAATGCCTGGAATCAGAATCTCAGTGCCGGGCTTGAGCGTGTTGCTGCCTAAGCCGTTCGCCTGGCGCACGGCCTTTTCCAACTCGGCGCGCCGCATATAGACGGTCTCAGGAAGGTAGTGCGACACGAGCGCGCCCAGGCTCTCATTGCGCTTCACGACGTGGGGAATGGACTGTGTTCCCTGGGGAAGGATGGAGCATACAGAGAGCGGCGGAGGTAGGAGGGGCTCGGCCGCCTTGGCCAAGGGTTGAGCCTTACCCAACGGTCCTGCCGACACCAGGGTGGAAGCTGGCGAAACCGGTTCCGGCACGGCCGCGGGAGTCACAGGGTTCGGGCTCGCGGCCGCAGGACCTGCCGCAGCGATTTCAGCTCCTGCTGCCACCCAGGTGGCGCGAGTGCATGGCGGGAGGAATTCAACGGCCAGACCAACAGCTACCAGAGAGGTCAATACGAGATGAGAGTGTTTGCTAAGCATAATTCCATAATAATTACAATATAAACCGGAATGTCCATATTAGCTTTCCTGTGGTTGCCAAAAACCTCGTCCAGATTGAATCAATTGATGTTGGCGCGGTTCGCTGAACGGAGTACCCGGTGTCCGTGGTGAGCCAGCTTGAATACGTGCCTTAGGATGTGAATCATTCTCATCACCCGTGTTCTTTGCCCAACGCGCGCTTTGACTGCGCCGCTTTATAGGGAGTGGCAACGGTTGGCGGGATTTCGGCCAAATTGTCAGCACCGTGGGCACTCCTGTGTTCGCTCACCCCATCCTTCGGTGGGGATTGTTCACGTTGGTAGTTTAGGCGGATTTCTCAAGGCTTCAAGAGCACCAAAGTACTGGTTGCGCCAATCCGACCGTGGAAGGACCCATTTCGGAATATGGTCCGCGGCTGGCAACCCATTCCGTCAACCTCTTGGCTAAGGGGAGGAATCGGGTTCTTTCGGAGTGGCGTTGCATCAAGTGAAGCGAGGGACTGCAAGAGGTTAAGCGAGATCCTACCGTTTGTTAAGATCCCGCTCGTAGCGAATGCGCATCCACTCTAGGTCGACCCTGGGGTCAGATTTTTCTGCACTTTGGAGGGCTTCAGCTTTGTCAGCGGCCTGCCCTTCCCAGACCATCCATTCGTGGGTTCCCGGCCGGCCTTGAGCAACCGGGCCCGAAACGGCTTCGATATTACCGCTGATCAGCGCAATGACTTTCCAGATGGCCATGGGGTTGTCAATGTCCCTCACGATGCACTTTAACAGAGTCGGGAATTCGTGTTTGAACGAAACCGTTTAATCTATTCATTGGTTAATCCGCACTTCCAAAACCGCAGAGTCATCTCGCCCGCCCATGATGGTGGTGTTACAGTCCCCGCAGCCTTTATATGTCTCCTTAATCAGGCTGCCAGAGGTCTTTGTGCGGAACTTTCTGCGGGCGATGTTCCTCGTGCTTGCCCTCATCTTGTCGTCGTCGCCCGGATTTGAGGAGATACGGTAGCGCTTACGGGAACAACTGCAGAAGGCCATCGAGGGATTGCTGGAGGCGGCACTGGATCCGAGCGAGGGCATGGATTATTTCGGCAAGCCGGAGGGGTGGGGGCTGAAGATGCGGGAGAAGGTCACCGCAGAGGATTACCACAAACCCTGCGACAAGGTGAAGCATTACTGGGACCTGCGCGGCGCCGTCGAGGATCTTCAGCTTCTCGAAGAGGTCGGCTAACGCGTCGCAAAGGCACAAGCCTACCCAACCTGGAAGGCTGGGTCGGAATTCAAAGCGACGAGGGAAGCGATGCTGAAGGCGGTCAAAGGAGGGACGAACTGAATCTGTGCCTCATCGGGAGAACATGGCCCGAATATTCGCCTGAATGGCCATTTCGATCACCTTGAGCTCCTTCGCGCCGATCTGCTTCCATTTCAGCGCGTGCAGCACGGCGGGGCGGTCGCGGCGGAAGCAGATACAAGACCCGATAATGGACAGGGCCCGCACCTGAATGGCAGGGGAGGCTGCGGATTCTCCGGTGAGCCCGGCGAGGGCTTCGGCCAACGTGACCCGCAGCGGCGCAAGACCCCGGTCTATGACGGAAAACTCTCGATCCGGTCCAGATGCTGCCTGGCTGACAAACTTTCCGTAGCAGTCGGGTAGGAAGTTGCCCAAGATAAGCCGGACAAAGTCGCACAACAAAGTGCAGAGTATCTCGACCAATTCGCGGTGCGTGATCCCAGGACGAGCCATTGACGTCCGTGCCTGCTGGATCAGAGGTTCCTGGTGGGCCGCCCAGCGGGCTGCCACGTGCCGTGCCGCAGCATGGTAAAGTCCCTGCTTGTTCCCAAAATAGTACGCAATCGAGATCGGGTTCGTCTTAGCCGCCGCGGCGATATCCCGGGTGCGGGCGCCATCGAAGCCGCGCGCCGCGAAGACCTGAATGGCCACCTCGAGGAGGCGTTGCCGCGTGGCCTCGCCGCGCTCACTGGTAGGCCGGGTTCTGGTGGATATTAGTCCATTCGGTTTCACGGGGCTCCCCCGCCGCACGCCGCCGATTATAGAATAGGTGTTGAACTATATCAATCAGGTGATTTATAAATAGAGGCTCGACTGAAACAGCCCTGGGGTGGCAGTGAGACCACTGGACACCGCTGGGGAGATGTGGGCTGGTACGGCAAGGGCGGTCCTAGTGTCTGATGTCCCAGGTGTTATCAAGAAAGGGTGCTGAATTTGATGAGCATAGACTTTGTCTTTTGGCGCCAGCCAGAAGAATCCAGTTCTCGTGTGTTGCCACCGGCCTCTTGTCCGGCAGGATCCCAGGCGTTCGGTAGGCTGTCCGCCGGGGTACGCGTTGGCCTGATCCTGGCCGCGCTCGCGGCCGTGGTGTTGACGGGCCCGAGTTGCGGTGGTCCGAAGCCGCAGTCCGCCGCCTCAGGTCCACCCCTGTCGGTGGGGGTGGTAAAGGCTATCCAAATGGACGTGCCGATCCACGCCGAATGGGTTGCGACCCTGGAAGGTTACGTAAACGCCCAGATTCAGCCCCAGGTGAGCGGGTATCTCATCAGCCAGAACTACCAGGAAGGCTCCCACATCCACAAGGGTGATGTGTTGTTTGAAATCGACCCGCGGCCGTTCCAGGCGGCGCTCGACCAGGCAAAAGGGCAACTGGCCCAGGCTCGGGCGCAACTCTATTTGGCCGACGTCAATGTGAAGCGCGACACGCCCCTGGTCAAGGAGCGGGCCATCGCGCAGAGCCAACTTGACACCGAAACGGCTGCGCAAATGCAGGCTCAAGCCGCTATTCAAGCTGCTGAGGCCGCGGTCGAGCAGGCGCAACTCAACCTCGGATTCACCAGCGTCCGCTCCCTTGTGGACGGGATCGCGGGAATCGCCACCACTCAGATGGGCAACTTGGTTTCGCCAGCGACCGTCCTGACGACGGTTTCCCAGGTCGACCCCATCAAAGTCAATTTCCCCATCAGCGAGCAGGAGTACCTCCAATTCACTTCCAACCTGCTGAAAACAAAGAGCTCGGCCAGGGATTTACTGCGTTCCTCAGGTTCCAGGGCGCTTGATCTGATCCTCTCGGATGGTTCGACTTATCCGCGCAAGGGGCAGGTCATCTTCACCGACCGGCAGGTGGATCCGCAGACCGGAACGATCCGGGTAGTTGGAGCATTTCCCAATCCTGGGAACATCCTCCGCCCCGGGCAATTCGGGCGCGTTCGGGCGCTGGTTGGCGTACGCCAGGGAGCGGTTCTCGTTCCGCAACGCTGTGTAACGGAACTGCAGGGAACCTACGAAGTGGCCGTCGTCGCCGCGCAGAACAGCATTTCCCTGCGGAAGGTCAAGGTCGGAGATCGCGTGGGTTCGTTGTGGGTCATCAACGAGGGCTTGGCTCCGGGCGAAGAAGTCGTTTCGGACGGCACCTCGAAAGTGCGCGACGGCATGCCGGTAAAGCCCACGCTTGAGACCCCGCAGCCGGAAGGAAACTGATGATTTCCAAGTTTTTTATCGATCGCCCTATCGTCGCGATGGTGATTTCCATCGTGATGGTCATCGTCGGAGCGGTGGCCATGGTCACCCTTCCGATTGCACAGTTCCCTGAGATTGTTCCGCCCGAAATCCAGGTGCGCGCCACGTATCCGGGGGCAGACGCGCGAACCCTGCAGGAGTCTGTCGCCACTCCGATCGAAAGTCTCATGAACGGTGTGGACTACATGAACTACATGTATTCCACCAACGACAACTACGGCAACACTAATTTGACGGTGAATTTCGATGTCGGGACGAGCCCGAATACCGATCAGATTTTGACCCAACTTCGCGTTTCGCAAGCCACGCCGCAGTTGCCGGCCATGGTGAATACGACCGGCGTCATCGTGCAGAAGTCCCGGGCGGCCGCGATGATGGTCATCTCGTTCTATTCACCCCACGAGACTTACGACCGAAACTTTCTGACCAATTACGCCTACATCAACTACGTGGATGAACTTTCGCGCGTCCCGGGCGTGGGGCGCGTGCAGGTGTTCGGCGGCCAATACGCGATGCGAACCTGGGTAAAACCCGATCTATTGGCAAAGCTGGGCGTAACGGTTCCGCAGATTGTCTCCGTGCTGGAAGCGCAGAACGCCGTGAACCCGTCGGGGCAAGTCGGCGGAGAACCGGCACCCAAGGGCCAGGAGTTCACTTACACCGTCCGTTCTCAAGGGCGTCTGGTGACGCCCGAGGAATTTGGCGAGATCGTGGTGCGCTCCAACCCGGACGGATCAACCCTGCGGCTCAAGGATGTGGCGCGCATGGAACTGGGAGCCACATCCTACAGCTTCGATGTACGATTCAAGGGCAAGCCCGCCGCGGCCATCGGTATCTACCAACTGCCTGGTTCCAACGCGATTTCCGCCGCGGACGGAGTTCGCGCGAAATTGGAGGAATTGGGACGGCGGCTTCCGAAAGACGTGGAGTGCGAAATCGGTGTGGACACCACGAAGGCGGTCACCGCCGGGATTCATGAAATCCTGCTGACGCTGTTTGAGGCCCTGTTGCTGGTCATTCTCGTTGTTTACATCTTCCTCCAGGGCTGGCGCCCTACGCTGATTCCCTTGTTGGCGGTGCCGGTTTCCCTGATTGGGACGTTCGTCGTCTTTCCGCTGCTGGGATTCTCGATTAATACGCTCTCGCTGTTCGGGTTGGTCCTGGCCATTGGCTTGGTGGTGGACGACGCCATTGTGGTGGTGGAAGCGGTGGAGCACCATATTGAGGAGGGGATGACGCCGCGTGATGCCACTGTCCTGGCGATGCAACAGGTCTCAGGGCCGGTGATCGCCATTGCGCTGATCCTGGCTGCGGTGTTTATCCCCACGGCGTTCATTCCGGGAATCACCGGCAAGCTCTACCAGCAGTTTGCCGTCACCATCGCCATTTCGGTGATCTTCTCGGCCTTCAACGCGCTCACGTTGAGCCCCGCGCTCTGCGCGCTGATTCTTAAGCCACGCCAGCGCTTCCGCGGGCCGATCGGCTGGTTCTTCGGCTGGTTTAACCGGGTGTTCCACCGCTCGAGGAATGGGTACATCAATTTTTCCCGCCTGCTCATCCACAAGTCCGGTTTCAGCCTGATTTTTCTGGCTCTCGTCGCCGTTCTCGGCGTGGGCCTGGGAAAGAAGCTGCCCACTTCCTTCCTTCCGGAAGAAGACCAGGGCTACGTGATGATCACTCTGACATTGCCCAAAGGCGCGTCGTTGCAGCGCACGTCCGCGGCCGCACGGAAGGTCGAAGAGATCGTCCAGAAGGCACCTGGAGTGCAAAACGTCACTTCGATCATGGGGATCAGCATCCTGAGCGGAACCCAGAGTTCCTATGACGCGCTCTTTTTTGTTCGGTTCAATGATTGGGACGAGCGCCGGTCGCCGGAACAGCAGGCGCAGGCAATACAGATGCGCCTCAATCGGGAACTCTCGCAGGTGAGCGAAGGCATTTGCTTTGTCTTCTCGCCGCCCGCCATTCCGGGCATCGGCGCGGCGGGTGGCGTGAACTTCGTGCTGGAAGACCGGTCCGGGACCGGAGGGGATTTTTTTGCCAACAACCTTGACCGGTTTGTGGCTGCGGCTCAGCAGCGGCCGGAACTGGCGCGAGTCATAGCCACCTACGCCGCGCACGTTCCGCAAGTCTATGTGGACGTGGACCGTGAAAAGGTGATGCACCAGAAGGTTGACATTGCGGAAGTGTACCAAACCCTGGAGACGTTCATGGGTGGCTATCTGGTGAACTACTTTAACCGCTTCGGACGCCAGTGGCAGGTCTATCTGGAAGCGGAAGGTGACTACCGTGCCAATGCGAGTGACATCGGCCAGTTTTATGTGACCAATCCCAACGGGGATAGGGTGCCACTGAGCACCTTGAGCACCATTCGAAGCATCAGCGGTCCCGAGTTCCTGATGCGCTACAACGAATACACGGCGGCGCAGGTCAACGCCACCGCCGCTCTGGGGGTCAGTTCGGGACAGGCCATGAAAGCCATGGAAGAAGTGTTCGCTCAAACCATGCCGCGCGAAATGGGCTTTGACTACATGGGCATGTCGTTTCAGGAACAGAAAGCTGCTCAGGGTGTTCCGGCATCTGCGGTCTTCGGGCTTTCGCTCCTGTTTGTCTTCCTGATCCTTGCCGCCTTGTACGAAAGCTGGTCGCTGCCGTTCAGCGTCTTGCTGGGTACGCCCATCGCTGTAGCCGGAGCGTTTTTGGCGCTCATGTCGCGGCACTTTGAGAACGATGTTTACGCACAGATCGGCATGGTGATGTTGATTGGCCTGGCAGCCAAAAACGCCATCCTCATTGTGGAGTTTGCCAAACTCGAGCACGAAAAGGGCAAAAGCACGGTGGAGGCCGCGCTGGACGGGGCCCAGCTCCGCCTGCGTCCCATCCTGATGACGTCTTTCGCCTTCATCCTGGGTTGCGTCCCGCTCTGGACTGCGAAAGGGTCCGGGGCGGCTGGGCGCCGCATTCTGGGGACCGTTGTGATCGGTGGCATGTCTGCCGCCTCCTTGATCGCAATTTTCCTGATTCCGGTTACCTTCGCTGTGGTTGAGGGCCTCTCTTCCCGGCTGCGCCGCCACCCCGAACTGCAACCTGAAGCCGGTGACCCAAAGGGGGGACAGCTCGCGTGATGCGCTTGCCAAGGTGCTTTTCTATCTCGCTTCCGGTTTTTCTGTTGGCTGCCTGCACGGTGGGGCCGAAATACCAGCGCCCCAAAACTGACGTCCCGGGAGGATATCGGGGAGCGCCGGCTACCGCTCCGGTGGCGGCTTCCTCCGAATCGCTGGGGGATGCCAAATGGTGGATTGTTTTCCAGGATGAGGAGCTTCAGTCACTCATTCGGACGGCACTTAAACAGAACTACGACTTGCGCATCGCCGCGGAACGCGTTCTGGCGGCGCAAGCGCAGCTCCGAATCGCACGTTCCGATCATTACCCGTCGGCCGGGGTGGGGGTCGTCGGCACGACCGAACGCCAGCCCTCCAGCCCCATGTCCCCTTCCTATCAATGGAACTATATGCAGGTGGGGGGAAGTGCGTCGTGGGACATCGACTTCTGGGGGAAGTACCGAAGGGCCACTGAGGCTGCTCGCGCCAATCTGGCCCAGACCGAGTGGGGAAAGCGCGCTGTGGTGAGCACCCTGGTTGCGAATGTTGCCAGCGCCTACTTCCGGCTCAGGGCACTTGACCTGGATCTCGAAATCACCCGGCGCACCCTCGCCTCCCGGCAGGAATCATTGCGGCTGACGAAGCTCCTCGCGGATCAAGGGGCTGCTTCGATGGTGGACGTACGGCAGGCGGAGCAGCTTGTCTATGTGGCCTCTGCCACCCTCCCGGATCTGCAACGGCAGATTGAACAGGAAGAGAATTACCTCAGCTTCCTGCTTGCTCAAAACCCCGGGCCCATCACTAGAGGGCGCAACCTGACCGAACAGGCGCGGCCGCCCGTCGTTCCCGCGGGGCTGCCCTCCCAATTGCTCGAACGCCGGCCGGACATTCACGAGGCCGAGCAGCAATTGATCGCGGCCAATGCCCAGATCGGGGTGGCGCGGGCCGCCTACTTCCCGTCCATCTCCCTGACCGGAACGGCCGGATTCACGAGCTCAGCTTTGACCGACCTGTTCACGAAGTCTGCCGGCGCTTGGATTGTCGCCGCTTCCGTCACTCAGCCGCTTTTCACCGCTGGTAAGTTGCAGGCCAATGTCCGGCTGGCGGAAGCACAACAGCAACAAGCCTTGCTGGCGTACCAGCAGACGATCCAGAATGCGTTTCGGGATGTTTCCGACGCTTTGGTGGCCTACCAAAAGACCCGCGAGGCGCGGGAACAGCAAGAACTCTTGGCCGCCGCCGCGCAGGACTCCGCCCGGCTGGCGCACGTGCGCTACGATGGTGGCTCGACCGCTTACCTCGAGGTCCTGACCAACGAAACCAATTACCTAGCCGCCGAGCTGGATCTTTCCCAGGCGAAGCTGAATGAGATGCTCTCCCTGGTGCAGATTTACACTGCCCTGGGTGGCGGCTGGCAGCAATAGCCGCCCTGCCGCGCCATTGCAGGGGATTAGCTCTGCAGCCAGCGCAGAATGTGAGCGGTCTGAACGTCCTTGGCACGTTGGACGTCTTCGCGAATCCTGTGGGTGCTGATCTGAAACTGGGCTTCGAGAGAAACTGGGGGAGGAGCAGGCAAGCGAGATGCCCGCTCTGTGGAGATCTGGTCGAGTACCCTGGCCAGCTCCCTGCGGTTCTCCTCGCGGGTTTCACGAGCGATCAAAGCGCGTTCGGGTTGATACGTTCTCAAGGCACACCTCCGGTGTGATCAGGGGAATTGAGTGAATTGGAAGGAGTCTTGACTACGGCGAGTTAAGATCCAACGCGGGCGAGAAAGCGCTCACTTGCTAGTGCAGCAATCGGTCAGCTTATAGCCGACCTCAATCAGGGTCTTCCCAGTTGCCAGGGTCGCTTTCTGCGTCAGGCCGGAGACGCGAGGCAGAACGGCTGACGTGGTGTATTTGATTGTGGCAGCGGCAGCCTTGTCGGCTGCCGTGAGCCATCCACCAAACAAGTTTGTGAACATCCGATTGGTATCCATGTGTCCTCCCAGGACAGGCCCAGCGGGATCTCTCCACTGCGATGTTCATGGAGACCCCCCTGGGCTCGAAACGTAAGGACAGGGGCCCCCTATCCAAACGCCTCCTGGTGCGCACGGTTATTGCCCCATCCGGCCCTCGCGCGATGCACACTTACCCCTCCCCTCTGCCAGGGAGGATCAGGTTTTGGGAGCGAAAGGAGGATTTGGTCAGGTTTTGGCTACGCGATTGGCCTTGCGCGGGGAATTGCTTAACGTAGCTGCGTGGAGGATGGTTTGGGGAGAGCGGTGTATTTAGAATTCATGCAGGCTGATTCCCGGTTCTGCACTGTGCCCGGAAATTCGGGAGGTGGGAGCTCGCCCAGGACTTTGAGCAGGACCGACAGGACTACCGAGTTGTGTGCCCAAGATTGTGCCCATAATGTGCCCAAAAATGGTCAAAGTTGGGTAAAGTTGACCAACCTTACAACTCCCATGTTCTTGTTAAGTGGCTGTAAGTTCAATGATATGACTATGTACTAATATTGTAATAGAACCGACGCGGTGGATTTGAAGTCCTGGGCGAACACCAGCCCGCATGCACTTCCGCATTGACCCTAAATTACTTAGCGACCGCCGTCAATTCCTCTTCCTGGACTGTGACTGTTTTTGTGCACGGGACAAGGGCCGGCACTGGAAAGAGTCAATTGTTTCCAGCCTGGTGTAGTTTTGGCGAACGACAGGTTTTGGAATTTCGCCCGCGCGGATCAGGAAGGTCCTCGTCGCATTCAGCGGCTGGCGGCTCTGGAGGTGCGGCGGACAGGTTGCTTGGCTGTACGCTTTTGCAGGGAGTCCATAATCTTGAGATTTTTCTTGATCAGAGCGTAACGCTGCTCGACGCACGCGTAGCTCCGCAGCGGATCCTCCGGCGTGTGCAACACATAATCGAGAAGCCTGGCGACCGTGCTGGTGGCCACGTGCAACCGGGTGTCCGAGGAGCCATAGTAAATGAAGACCTGACCATCCTCGCGCGCCACCCAACCATTACTGAACACCACATTGGAAACATCGCCGATCCGTTCCTCTCCTTGCGGGGCGAGGAAGTAGCCCCCCGGGCGGTGTGTGACCACCTGCGGGCGGTCGAGTTCGCAGAGGAGAAGGTAGAGCACATAACGCATTCCCGCCGCCGTGTTACGTACACCATGCGCCAGGTGCAGCCAGCCTTTCGGTGTTTTGATGGGCGCGGGACCGAGGCCGTTCTTCACCTCTTTGATGGTGTGATACTCACGGTTATCGATGATGGTCTCCTCATCAATCACTGCGTTTTCCATGCTGCTGGCGAGACCCCAGCCGATCCCTCCACCCTTGCCGGCCTGAATGAATTCGTCTTGAGGCCGCGTGTAGAACGCGTATTTGCCGTCGACAAATTCAGGATGTAGCACCACGTTCCGCTGCTGCGGCGACTTGGTTTTCAAGTCGGGGAGCCGCTCCCAGTTCTTCAAATCCTTAGTCCGGGCGATGCCGCATTGCGCGACGGCCGAGGAAGTGTCCCACGAGGGGGCTTTAGGGTCTTTGCGCTCTGTGCAGAAAAGGCCGTAGATCCATCCGTCGGCATGCCACACGACGCGAATGTCGTAGACGTTGATATCGGGGTCCTGGGTCTCCGGCATCAAGATGGGGTAATCCCAAAACCGAAAGTTGTCGATGCCGTTGGGGCTTTCGGCAACGGCGAGGAACGATTTGCGGTCAACGCCTTCGACGCGCGCCAGTACCACAACCTTGCCTTCGTACTCCATGGCTCCGGCATTGTAGGTGGAATTGATGCCCAGGCGTTCCATCAGGTAAGGATTCGTTTTCTGATCCAGGTCGTAGCGCCAGAACAACGGGGTGTGTTCGGCGGTGAGCACGGGAAATGCGTAGCGATCGCACACACCGTTGCCGGCTGGGATTCTGTAATTCTTGCGAGTCACCAGCTTCTCGTGCCGCCTCGATAGCTCCTGAACCCGCCTTCTGAATTCAGCCTGTTCCATGTCTATTCTCCGATTGCCTGAATGCCGGTCTACGCCGGCGAGCCGCTGAGGTGGCCGATGTTGTCCAGTCGGGCCATGACCTCGAAGCACGTCCGGCTGTTGTGGTACGGGCACTTCCACGGATCCACTTTGAATTCGTTGTTACTCGGCACGCCAGCACGGGAGACCTTCCAAAACCACTCGCCGTGTTCGCGATCCACGATGTACTTCTCGATGAACTCCCAGCTCCTGCCGGCAGCAATGTAGAAGTGCTCCCGGCCCGAAAGCTGATAGGCGTTCAGGAACCCCACCACCGCTTCCGCTTGAGGCCACCAGTGCTTCTCGGTGTCGGTAATCCCGCTGGGGTCGCCCTCGTAGAGCAGCCCGCCGTCGGAATCGACCGCCTGGTCGAGCACGGCCTGGGCCATCTGAATGGCTTCTTGCTGGACAGCTTGGAGGATCGGTGAGTCGCCAAGTGTCTCGGCCGCCTCCGAGAGAAGCCAGGTTCCTTCGATGTCATGACCAAAGGAGATGTGATCGGATTTGGAATGCCACTCTTCGTCAAAGAACATTCGGAAGTGATGGGTCTCGCGGTCGATGATGTGCTCAAGGAAAACCTGGATGAGTTCCTTCAGGCGACTGCGCAATGCCTGGTTGTCGCGGCAGCGCAGGAGGTTGGCGTATGCCTCGAGAAGGTGGAGGTGCGTGTTCATGGACTTCTTCTCGTCCATGTCGACCTTGCTCAGGCGCTGCTCGCGAGCCAGTGTCCAATCGCGCTCGTACGTTTCGAAATAACCCCGGTGGAGTGCATCGTAGCTTGCGGACTCAATAGCCTCATAGAGCTGGATCGCTTTCCTGAGTGCGTCCTGATCGCCGCTGGCGCGGTGGTATTCAGCCAGCGAGTAGACGGTAAACGCCTGGCCATAGATGCGCTTCTTGGGTTCCACAGGGCGGCCGAGATAATCCACCAGCCAGAAGACGCCGTTGAACGCGGTGTCCCAGAAATACCGGGTGATGTAGTCGTAGGCTCGGCGCGCCGTTTGCAGGTAGGCCTCTTCGCCGTACACGCTGAAAGCCTTGGAGAAGGTCCACAGGATCCGTGCATTCAAGATGAGCCCTTTGGGCGCGAACGGATCGATCGTGAGGTCATTGGCGATCTGCCCCCTGAAGCCACCATATTGCTCATCCACCGCGTGCTTCAGCCAGAACGGCAGGATATTGGAGCGCAGTTCAGTCTCGACTCGCTGCCGAAAATTCTGCACGCCGCTGCTCCCTTGGTCCAAAACACGTGCCGAGGCGGACGGGCGCAAAGACCCGCCGCCCGGTCAGCTTCCCGTTTGCAGATCGCCAGGCTCAGTCCGCGTTGTACCCTAATCGGGCCGCCCGCTTCCGGCCTCCCTCTGAGCGCTCGCCTGATCGACAGCTTCGAGAGCCTTCAGGTGGTTATACCAGGTGAACTTCAGCACGATCGACGTCACGGTGATGATCGCTGCTGTGACCAGAGCGGAATTAAACTTCCGAATCACAAGATAGATGGGTAGAGCTACGAGGCTGACCTGCCAGATGATGCCTACCACCACGTTGAACATGTCCCGCCCGAAGTCCTTGTTGCGCTCGAAGGTGGGGTCTTCAGCACGGACCTTCGCGAGAATGGGTTCCCAGAAGCCCCAGGGCCGCACCCGGCGATAGAAGTCTTTCAAGACTTCTTCCTCCTCCGGCTTGGTCAGCAGAGTCCCCGCCAGACATCCCACCAGCGAGATCGCAAAGACGAGCGGGAACACCAGCGCCACACCCAAGTTCACCGGATGCGCCTGCAGAAGTCCCTGGACGAGGGAAGTTTGGGGGAGAAGGCTCGGCAGGATCAACGAGCCTGCAATGCCCGTGACCATTCCCCAGAAGTAGCCGTAGCCGTTGAACCGCCACCAGTACCACTTCAGAACGTTGGAAGCCGTGTACCCACCCCAGAGCCCGGAAACAATCCAAAGGACCACGGAATTCACGGACGCGACGTACCAGCCGATGGCCCCGCCCACCAGCACGACGGCGAACGAACTCAGATAGCTCAAGCGGACGTACGTCCTGGGGCTGGCATGGGGGTTGATGAAGCGCTTGTAGATATCGTTCACAAAGTAGGGGGGCGCGGCGTTCACCGTGGCTGCGAAGTTGGACATGAACGCCGCCAGCAATCCGGCGATCAGGAATCCGAGCAGGCCTGCCGGAACAAACCGGCCCAGCGCGTAGGGAAGCACCAGCTCGAAATCCATGTTCGTTCCCATCGCCCGAATCTGATCGCTGAAGAAAACCAAGGCCAGGACGGTCAAACCCGTGATCAGGAAGTAGCGCGGAAAGGTCAGTACCACGTTCACCCAACTGCTCATCAGGCATGCTTCGCGGGGATTCTTCGCTGAGAGAATCCGCTGCATATCGTAGTTCGGCGCCGGGCCGGCCATGCTGATCAGCACTCCCTTGAACAACAACATCATGACGAAAAACCCAAAGATTCCGTAGCCGTCTTCCGCGATCTTCGTGTTCGCCGAGGCGATGAGCGCGGACCAATCGAGGTTCAGTTTCCAGCCGAAGAAGATCTGGTCCCAGCCGGCAGGGACAACCTGCTGAAGCGTGCCGGGCGCAACTTTCGCCATGGCAATAATGCCAACTGCAAACGAGGCAACGGATAGAATGCAGAACTGGATAACCTCCGTGACCACAACGCTGAACATGCCGCCCTTGATCACGTAGATGGCGGTGATCGCAATCAGGATGGTTGCATATTGGTTGGGAGACAGGTGCCAAGGCAGGAACGTCGCCGCAAACTTCCCGATCCCTTTGAACCCATAACTGAAGAAACCAATGATGCTGACGAACGCGTAGATCACGACGATCAGGTGAGCAAGTTGAGCGCCCCGGCCGGTGCCGAACCGCGTCTTGATCCACTCTGCGCCGGTCATAACATTGGAACGACGCAACCACGCCGACAAGTAAACCATCAAGAAAATCTGGTTGAAGGTCGGCCAGAGCCACGGGATCCAGACGCTCTTCAGGCCGTAGATGAACATCCAGTAGACCAGCAGCATGGTTCCACTGATGTCGAACATCCCCGAGGCGTTCGAAATGCCCAGCAGGTACCAGGGCATCACGTTGCCGCCTAGGAAATATGCCCTGATGTCGCGGGAGGCGCGGTGAGAAACCCAGTATCCCACCACTACCGAGCTGGCCAGAAAGACCAGAATTATGGCGATATCAATCCCGTGAAGATGCATGTGTCACCTCATGCCCTGCAGGCCGTTAAGCTCCGGGTCGTAGGGAGCGGCTCCCGCTGGACCCCATAACCTTGATCCCTCACATCCGGCCGGCGCCGCCGCTCGGCACTTCACGGCAGCACTCCGGCGAGAAGGAAGACCAACATCGCCTGCCAGTTAATACAAACCTCATTGCTCGCGTAGGAATCTTGATTGTCACTGTAGACCTTGGCGGGCGGCAAATTACGAGGCAGCGCTTGGAGGACAGCGTCCTGTCTGGCCGCGTTGGGACCGCCGGAGAGCAGTCCTGGCCAAGATTCAGGATTCTTGCCGGCCCCGCTCGGCCGGTGATGCGGATGACGGTAGGGGTTAGCGCCCACCTGCGTCACCCACGAGAGCGAGAAGGTATTACGCCCGAGAAGGTAATGGAGATTGTCCAGAGCGACCTCCGCGAAGGCCGGGTCAGGCGAAAGAGCATTTGTGACCAGCAACTGCACGCCGTAGTTGGCGGCCAGGCCGTTCGAACCCCAGACGTAGTCGGTTGCGACCAGGCTGACCCGGTAGGGGTTGCTGCGCGTGCGGTTCACAATCTCGCGGGCTGCGGTGAGCGCCCCCTGTCGAATCTCGGCGAGAGCGTGCGCGTCCGCTCCTTGGCGAGTGGCCAGCGCGTATGTCCACAAACCCATCGGCGCCACTACCCGCCAGGACTCGGGATCGGGGGCGCGGAGATTCGGCAGGTATTTCACATAGTTGTCGAGGAAATATCGGTTGTAGACAGCGTCGCCCGAAGTTCGCCACAGCTCGGCCGCAGCCCACAGCCGTTCATCTCCGCAATTCGCATCCCCGTACTCCCCGGTGGAGATTCCCGGCGGATTCTTGAACGTCACGCTTGGATAACGCTCGGTCCAGGTCCAGGCTTCCCGGGCCGCTCGCAGGTTCCTCGCGGCCAAGTTCTTGTCATACGATTCATAGACGCGGGCAGCGATCGCTGCGACGGCAGCCAGATCAGCGGTTGCGCACGTGCTCTTGTAAGGCGCGCTGCCAGTGCCGATCACCAGACTTGCCAGCCGATCTTCTTCGGGCATCACGAAGCCGGGAAAGTGCTCGCTCGTTTGTTTGTGCCAGACACCGCCATCGTCATCCTGCATCTTGAGCATCCACTCAAGATTCCAGCGGACCTCATTGAGGAGATCCGGTGTACCGTTCCCGGTTTCGGGGATGTTCAGCTTGATGCTGGCAAGCTTCGAGCCGAACAACTCCCAGGCCCAGAGTAGCGTTCCCGTGGTGATTCCAGAATTCACGATGTAACGTCCGTAGTCACCAGCGTCATGCCAACCGCCGACGTTTTCACGCGGACCCTCTTTGCCGGAAGACGCATGGAAACTTCCTTGGAGGTGGCACGCGGCATGGGTGTATCCCGGAAACTCGGGGCCAAGGTCCACGGCAGTCCCGCAGCGCAGTCCGTAAAATGCACGCGCCGCCAGATAGAAGGTATGGGAAAACACATCCTCGCCGACGGAAAACGTCCAACTGCGGCCTATGCCGGGGACTTCGAGATAATAAATGCCGGGTTGCTGGAAGTTGGAAAAGTCCGCGGCCTGGAGAGTGTCGCCGGAGTTGGCGTCCGGGGCGCCGGCGCTCAATTTCCCTTGAAACATCGTTCGATTGTCGCTGGCGCGCTTTACCTCGAAGGTCTGCGCCGGCGCGCTGACCAGGGCAATTTTCCGTCCGCTTAGGGGATAACCCACCTGGTCCACTTTGATGTTCGCGCTGGGTGTCTCGCCGCCGATTGCAACCGCAACTGAGAGGAAGATGAGAGAGAAGAAGAAAACCGGTTTCAGCAGGATTTCACGGCAGGGCGCCTGAACCATCGAACCACGAAAGGAACGCAGCATGACGATGATCTCGCTTCGTCGTAGTTTGGAAAGCTCAGGCGGATGAGTGTCCCGCTTTCTTGTGGGCTTTGCAATGGGTATCGTTATTCTGCGTGTGTGGAGACCAACTTACCCGATATCGTGGAGAACGCGAATCCGTCTGTTTTCACGCGGCATTCGGGTATAATCACGCTTCCATTCGTCAAAAGGTCTGCGCTATTGCACAGGCCAACCGCCCAGGACTTGCCGTGGATGCGTCAATGGCCGGGGACAAATCATTTCCGGGAGCAATCATATGAGATTCGGTCATTTCGATGATGAGAATCTAGAATACGTTATTACCCGGCCTGATACGCCCTTGCCGTGGATCAATTACCTCGGATGCCAGGCTTACTTCGGGATCATCTCGAATACGGCGGGTGGTTACTCGTTCTACCGCGATGCCCGGCTGCGGCGCATCACGCGCTACCGCTACAACAATGTCCCGCACGATTTCGGCGGGCGCTATATCTATCTGCGGGACGACGAATCAGGCGAATTCTGGTCTCCTTCCTGGCAGCCGACGCGGCACGACCTGGAAGATTACACCTGCCGTCACGGCATGGGGTACACCCTCATCGGCTCCCGCTACAGTGGCATTGCGGCCCACACGAATTACTTCGTTCCCTTGGACGAAAATCTCGAGATTTGGCAGCTTACCGTCACCAATCACCGTTCCCAGCGCGCTTCGCTCTCCGTCTTCTCCAGCGTCGAGTTCTGCTTGTGGGATGCGCAGGATGATGCCACGAACTTCCAGCGTAACTTCAGCATCGGCCAGGTGGAAATCGAGGACGGAGTCATTTACCACAAGACGGAATACCGTGAGCGGCGCGACCACTTCGCCTATTTCGCCTGCTCGGGCAAAGTTGAAGCATTTGACACGCAGCGCGAAGCCTTTGTGGGACCGTACCGGAGCTGGGACAAGCCGCTGGCCCTCGAGCGCGGACGGTTGACCAACTCGGTCGCTCACGGCTGGGCTCCCATCGGCGCCCATCAGGTAAAAGCCGAACTCGCACCCGGCGAAACCCGGCAGATCATCTTTGTCCTGGGTTACCACGAGAACCCACGAGACCAGAAGTTCGATCCGCCCGATTCGCAGATCCTCAACAAGCGAACGGTGAAGCCGGTCATCGCCAAGTACCTGGATTCTGCCCACGTCGATGCCGCGTTCCAGAACCTGCGCCGGCACTGGAATGGTTTGCTCGGTATTCTGCAGGTGGACACGCCGGATGTGCACACCAACCGCATGGTTAACATCTGGAACGCGTACCAGTGCATGGCAACCTTCAACATGTCGCGCTCCGCCTCGTTTTATGAGTCGGGCATTGGACGTGGCCTGGGCTTCCGCGATTCCAACCAGGACTTGCTGGGCTTCGTGCACATGGTTCCAGCGCGCGCGCGCGAACGTATCCTGGATCTCGCCGCTACGCAGTTGCCCACGGGTGGTGCGTATCACCAGTATCAGCCGCTCACGAAGCGCGGCAACAACGATGTCGGCGGCAACTTCAACGACGACCCGCACTGGCTTATCCTGGGCGTGGCGGCTTATTTGAAAGAGACTGGTGACTGGAGCATTTTGGACGAACCCGTCCCTTACGATAACAATCCAGGTTCAGAGCAACCACTGTATGAGCACCTGCAGCGCAGCTTCCAGTACACCCTGGACCGGCTCGGGCCGCATGGACTGCCGTTGATTGGCCGTGCCGACTGGAATGATTGCCTGAATTTGAACTGCTTTTCCGATACACCGGGGCAGTCATTCCAGACGACCACCAACAAGGACGGCAAAGTCGCCGAGTCGGTTTTTATCGCGGGGCTCTTCGTGCTCGCGGGCAGAGAACTCGCGGACATTACGCAACGTCGTGGGCTGAGCGAGGAAGCGAAGTCTTGTCTCGCCCAGGTGGTGACGATGGAAGACACCATCCGCCAATTCGGTTGGGACGGCGAGTGGTTTCTGCGCGCCTACGACGACTTCGGCCGGAAGATTGGTTCCAAGGAATGCAGCGAGGGAAAGGTCTTCATCGAAACCCAGGGCTTCTGTGTGCTCGCGGGCATCGGATTGGACGATGGCATGGCTGTCAAGTCCATGGAATCGGTCAGCCAATACCTGGCCACCGAACATGGCATCATTCTGCAGCAGCCCGCGTATTCGAGATACTATCTCGAACTGGGCGAGATTTCGTCTTATCCGCCTGGGTATAAGGAAAACGCCGGCATCTTCTGCCACAACAATCCCTGGGTGATGATTGCCGAGACACGAGTCGGAAACGGCGATCGCGCGCATGATTATTATTCGCGCATCAACCCGTCGGCGCGAGAGCCGATCAGCGATCTGCATCGATGCGAGCCGTACGTCTACGCTCAGATGATCGCCGGACGAGATGCACCCACGCACGGTGAGGCAAAGAACTCCTGGCTGACCGGGACTGCGGCCTGGAACTACTACGCCATTACGCAATGGATCCTGGGCATTCGCACCTCTTATGACGGACTCCAGATTTCACCCGTCATTCCGAAGAGCTGGCGCGGATTTAAAGCCACTCGCATCTTCCGCGGCGTGACTTACCACATCACCATCGAGCGTGCGGGCGAGGGCAACCACGTAGCTCTAAGAGTTGAGGGCGTGCCCATCAAGGGCGACACGGTGCCTCCCCCGGCCGACGGCCGGAAGGAGGTCTCCGTGAAGGGAACCCTGACCTAGCGCCGGGTCACATAAGTTCGTTCCATAATTCGTCACGGCACGCCTTGCGGCGTGCGTTGCGGGACGTGCTGCGAGCGGCCACACGCCACCCGCCCCGGGGAGGAACACATGTGCACGGCTAGCGAGCAGCGTTACGACACCATGCTGTATCGGCGTTGCGGCAGAAG
Source organism: uncultured Acidobacteriota bacterium (assembly GCA_963722555.1). Taxonomy (GTDB): domain Bacteria; phylum Acidobacteriota; class Terriglobia; order UBA7540; family UBA7540; genus Bog-366. Next base: position 618,493 of record CAVRNQ010000006.1, on the reverse strand, counting down.
CGGTTTGCTCTTGCCCGCCATTTCCCTGGGACTATGGCACAACTTCAGTGCAGTCGACGTCTTCGAGAACAGCCGGGCGATGCTTCGCCGGGCATTTGACCTGGGCATTACACATTTTGATCTTGCCAACAACTATGGGCCGCCACCCGGTTCTGCGGAAGAGAATTTTGGGCGCGTTCTGAAGGCGGATTTCGCCACCTATCGGGATGAGATGATCATCAGCACAAAGGCCGGCTGGCAGATGTGGCCCGGACCGTACGGCGATTGGGGATCGCGGAAGTATCTCCTCGCCAGCCTGGATCAGAGCCTCCAGCGCATGGGACTCGACTATGTCAACATCTTCTACTCCCACCGCCCCGATCCCGAGACACCGGTTGAAGAGACCATGTCGGCGCTCGACTACGCAGTTCGATCCGGCAAGGCGCTGTATGTTGGCATCTCCAGCTACAATGTCCGCGAGACAACGGAGGCGGTGCGAATCCTGCGCGAGCTGGGCACCCCGTGCCTCATCCATCAGCCCATGTACTCGATGTTCGAGAGAAGCATCGAGCGAGGCTTGCTCGACCTGCTCGGAACTGAAGGCGTGGGATGCATTGCCTTCTGTCCGCTGGCGCAGGGGTTGTTGACGAATCGCTATCTGGATGGGATTCCTGGCGACTCGCGGGCCTCCAAGCCCCATGGATTTCTGAAAAAGACGGACATTGAGGAAGGCCGGCTCGACCAGGTGCGAGCCTTCGAGCAACTGGCCCGCGAGCGCGGGCAGACGGTTGCCCAGATGGCGCTTGCCTGGGTTCTGAGGGACAATCGCATGACGAGTGCGCTGATTGGGGCAAGCCGGACCGAGCAGATCGAGCAGAACGTCTCCGCACTCGCGAACCTAAAGTTCTCAGCAGAGGAGCTGCAGAAGATTGACAAGATACTCGCGCGCCAGGCTGCGTGACGGGCGCCGCCTTCTCCTCGCCGGAGCAAACTACATCTTGCCCGATGCCGCGAGGCGCTTGATCCGCGGACTCCTGGAGGATAGCTGCAACGCTGGCCGGCAGGCACTCCCTTGCCAGAACTCATGCGGCTGCGATGCCTCGGTGTCAAATGCGACGCAGGGATTCCGCTATTGCGACCGAGACGCGCCCGTGATGTTCTCTTCCTGCTGCAAGCGTACGTCACGCGCGGAGGAAGCGACGCAAAGGGTACGGCTGCCGGCGGCAGTTTCCCAACGATTATCAGCCGTGGACCAGTACTCTAGCCGGCGCAGCGGCAGGTGCAGAGTGATGATCTTTGACTGGCCGGCCGGGACGCTGACGCGATCGAAGGCCGCCAGCGCCTTTACCGCAAACTGCGCGCCGCTGGGCGGCTCCTGCGGGGCGCCGAGATACACTTGGGGCACCTCGTCGCTCGTCACCTTGCCGGCATTGTGCAGCCTGAAGCTCACATCCAGCCCGCCGTCCGCAGCGCGGGACACCTTGAGTCCCGAGTACTCGAAGCTCGTGTACGAGAGACCGAAACCGAAGGGGAACAGCGGCTCGATGTTTTGCTGGTCGAACCAGCGATAGCCCACGTTAATGCCCTCGGCGTAGGTTGTCTTGCCCTGCGAGCCGTGGGATGAGCGCTCGGGATGAGAGGGATCGTTGGCGGGCCCGTCCTCCAGCCGCTTCGGCCAAGTGAACGGCAACCGGCCAGCCGGGCTCACCCTGCCGAGCAGTAAATCGGCCGTGGCCCAGCCGCCCTCGTCACCCGGGTACCACATCTGGAGCACCGCCTTGACTTTGTCGAGCCAGGGCGCGGCCACCGGCTGGCTGACGTTCATCACCACGATGGTGTTAGGGTTGACGGCGGCGATGTCGTCGATGAGCTTCGCCTGATCGCCCGGCAGTCCGAAGTGGGGCCGGCCGCGCCCCCACACAAACAGCACGGCGGTCTTGGATTTCTTTGATGCCGCCAGGGCGGCGGCGTAGTCGGCCTTCTGCTGCTCCGGGGTCACCCAGCTCAGACGAATCTGCACTGGAGCGCCGGAGGCGTCCGCCGTGGCCGTGACGGAGAGCGCGTGCTGGCCGGCCGTGAGATTGAGACGGCAGCGCAGGTTGTCGAGTCCGTCGGTGGTGGGCAACACATTGTGCTCGCCTGCCTTGATGACGTTTCCGTGCAGGTTGCCGAGCGGGTTTCCGGAGCTGGCAATGCGCTTTCCGTCCAGGCTCAGCGTGCCGGAAGTGCCGAGAATCTGCAGGTAGATAAGGTGGGCACCGGCGCTTGGCGCGTGGAGAGTTCCGGTCCAGGTGTACGAGCCGCCGGCGGGCAGAGCTTGGTGATTTGATTTGGTGAAGTTGAGCTGCGGGTCCACCTGCGTCGCCTTCGTCTTGGCGTCCGTGCGCAGGAGACCCGGCTGGCCGTCGTGGCTGAGGATGCCGGCGGGCACCGCAGTACCGGTCATGTCGTCGGCGACGGCGTAAGTGACCTTGGCGGTAGGAGCAAGTTTTCGCAAGGCCTCAAGAGTGCCGATCTGGCGCGCGGCGATGCCCAGGGCTTTCTCGCCCGGCTCGCCGATGGCGATGCTTTGCCCGGCGCCGGGGCCGATCAGGGCCAGCGAAGCAAGATCGGCCGGCTTCAGCGGCAGCGCGTCGTCCTCGTTCTTGAGCAGCACGGCGGCATCCTCGGCGGTCTTGCGCACGATGGGCGCGTTGGCGGCGGAGGGGATCGGCGTCACGCTATGCTTGCCCTTACCGTCGAGCAGCCCGAACTTATCCATCTGCTCGAGGATCCGCCCCATGGCACGGGTGATGGTTTCTTCCTTGACGTCACCGGCCCGCACCGCGGGCACCATGCCCTCGACGGGCGGCTGATTCCCGAAGCCCGAGAAGTCGAAGGGATTTTGCGGCTCCTCCGGTATGCCGCCGAAGGCGAAGCCGAAATCCAAATCCCCCATGGCGCCTGGGCCGGGAGGATTGGCGGGGGGTGGTGGCGGCGGCGCGGCGTTGAAATAGGTCGGAAGGCTGAAAGGGGCGTCAGGCATGGAGCCGGGCATCTCCAGGTCGAGACCCTGGTTGATGAAGAGCGTGCCGTGCGTCGCGCCCCAGTCCGAGGTTACGAATCCCTTGAAGCCAAGCTCATGCTTCAGCATGGTGTTGAGGGTGTCGCCGTTGCCGCAGGCGTAGGGTCCGTTGACCTTGTTGTATGAGCACATGATCGACGAGACGCCCGCTTCAACCGCGTTGACGAAGGGCGCCGCGTAGATTTCGTGCAGGGTTTGGGGATCCACAAAGACGTTATCGCCCCCATCGTAAGCAACGTAGTGCTTGGCCTGGGCCATCACGCCCTGGCTCTGGATACCACGAATGAGGCCGGCGCCGACCTGGCCGGAGAGCAGCGGATCTTCACCGTAGGTGTTGTAGCCGCGCTCAAACGTGATGTCACGATCGATATTGATGAAGGGCTGCAGCACCACGTCGATGCCGAGTGCGCGGGCGTCGCGGCCGATCACCACGCCGTTTTGCTCCGCGTCCTTGCGGCTCCAGGTGGCGGCGAGACCCATCGTGGCGGTGAGGCCGGTGGCTGACTGCCGGGTAAGCACGCCCGGAGGGCCGTCCGCCATGCGGAGGGACGGAATGCCCAGCCTCGGAATGCCGGGCAGGTAGCCCGCCTGGCCCTGATTAGTCGCAGCCGGTTCCTGGGCTCCGTGGATCATGGCGATCTTCTCTTCCAGCGTCATTTGGCTGAGCAGTTTGTCCACCCTGGGATTCCCGGTCACGACCGGGGCGGGCGTCTGTGCCAAGGCCGACGCGACTGCCAGGGAGAATGCCGCCCAGGCGAGAAGTAAAGTCCGGCTCGCCGGGCGCGAGCCCGTCTGGCGTGGGGTGAGATCGTGCATGAACTTGCTCCCTTCTGATTTCTCGTGTGATCATACCACGGTGGGTTTAGACGTCGTTTGGAGGGTGGTGGACCCCAAAGTTCCGGGGTCCACTATACTTTGACTATTGCCCCAGATGTTGCCGTGTCACAAGGCTTGAAAGGTTCGCACGCACCATCGTGCCCCTCATAACACATTTGCTGGAGTTATACTTTACTCGGGGGCCGGGTTCCGTCACGGGCCATTGCTCGACGTCAATGAGTCACACGTCGCGATCATTCTGGCACTGGGACGAGCGGCTGAACTCGGGGTGAAACTCGCCCATGACTGCAATGCACGCGGAGGCAAGGTAATTCTCGTTGCAACCGAAGAGCAGCAGCCTTCCGAGAGATTGCTGCCGGTAAGGATCAGCGCCGTGCCGGAACCCTGGGAGGGCATCACTTCGGTCCTCGTCCCACAAGCCCTCACACTAAGGATGATCGAACAATTTGGTGCAAATCTGCGCCCGCGATTTCATTATGGAATCATGGAGGAGTAGTACGCGATCGCACTAACCCTCTCCGCGTAGCAGGTTGCAGATCAGGCAGCTTTTTCGGCCCTGGTTCTGGCGGTATCGGAGATGCTGGTCAGAAGCGCGCCTGCACCTTTTTCCTCCCTCGGGGTTTTCTCCAGCGACTCCGCCTGCACGTGCTCACCTAGAGGCGCGCTTCATGGGTGCGGGATTTCCGCTCCTGTGACTTCGCGGCGTTCACTTAGGGTGCCATCAGGAATCACCAAGGCCACCCAAGGCGTCTCGGGAGAGACTACATGCACGTGCCAGACGGCTTCTCGGAAATTTCCAGAAGTTAGATCGACCTCCTGCTTTCCTTGTTCCTTTAGGGTGAGATTGTCGCTGCGAATCGTGAACGTGTGGCGGCCAGCGCCTTCAGCGGAAACTCGCAAGACGACTTCCTCGTGACCGAGATCCTGAAATGTGACTTTGAAATCGAGGGCGTGGTCACGACGCAGATCGAGATCATAGAGCCCACCCGGGAGGACTGTAACGCTGGTGTGGGCTGAACCCTGCCGCACCTCGTAGTGACCCTCCGGCAAATGAAGGTTGAATTCGCCGCCCAGCGGACTCGCAGTCGCGGTGGTCACCTGCCCGCTCTTCTGTTCGCGGAACTCCACCGGTTCGTGGCTCGCTGGGTTGGCCGTTCCTCGCACGGTGGCGGGCACGCTGACATCCTGCATCAGCCATATCCACTGTCCGACCGGTTGGGTCCACACCTCTTTATAGGTCCAGCAGATCTGCGTGGGCCAGTAAGGGGCGTCGTCGAAGCCTTTGGTTTCAATGCCGACAGGAAGCGCGCCAACCATTTGGCCAGAGCGCACACTGTAGAGCGGGGTCCAGTCATAGCCCTCGCCATACATCACGCTGGCGGCGAAAGGATTGAGGCCGACCAGCCATTCGGCCTGTTTCTGAGCCAAGTCTGCGGCTTGCAGATCGCCTCGCAACTGTGCCGCCGCTGAGAGCGCTTTGGCTTGCGATAGCAGAACGCTGGAGTTGCCACGAAAGTCAAACCAAACCGGAAATCTGCGCAGATAGTACTCGCCACCAAGCGGAATTCCACGCCGTACTTCTTCGAGGTAGGCGTCGCGATCCGCCGCCCGAAGTGGGGTCCAATTCTTGGATTCAGGAATAAGCCGCGCTTCGCTCTCGCGATACACCGCGGCTGGCAAAACCGCATAAGGCTCATCGACGGCGGCGGCTGGCTTGAGATAGTACTGTGAGTGCAAGACCACTGCCGAGTACCACTTCATCCATTTATCATGGTCCGGAAACGCTTCGCACAGACGGGTGAGCGCGATGATCGGTTCCTGCTCCTGGCCGTTATGAAAACGGTGGAAAAGATTCTCGCGCTTCGGGCTGGTGTAGAAGTAGCCGGTCAAGGGAATCGTCCAGGGCCGCAGCTTGCGCTCCTGAGAAGCCAGCACCAGATCACCCAAGGCGACCGCTTCGTCGGCATAGCGCCGGTCTCCGGTTGCCTGGTAAAGCTCAACCGACGCGACCACGCCGTACGAGATTCGTTCCAATTCGTCCTTTGCGCCATAGACTTCAGCGAGTGGAGGCGCCGTTTTCAGGCCTTCGACCGCATACTTCCAGTCTTCTGCCGCGATCACGAGGCTGCGATTCGCCAACTCCGGATCGCTGTCCTTCAATACGCGTGCCGCCAAGGCCTCCACTCCGCTTACCCGGAAGTTCCAATCCGGATCATTTACGGCTTTGCCAAAGCGATCGTCGGCCGTGCCCATAATCCCATCGGTCCAGTAACTGACGAGTTGGCCGGTGCTACGGTACCCGTCGCCAAATCGGGTTTTGAGCACCCAATTCAAGCCCCACCGGGCTTCTTCCAGCAGACGATTGGAGAGAACCGGATCCTCGCCCTGACGCTTCAGACTGTCCGCAAGCGATAGGAGCGCATAGACCATTCCAGGCGTGTTCCAAGTCGCCGAGAGGTCCCCGGCATCATGATATCCGCCATTGACCACGATTCGCTTGTCGTCATGAGTGGTGTAGATATCCTGATGACACCTGCCGTGAATGCCTGGGATGTCGGTCCCACAACGTTCGCAGTACATGAAGTTGATCGCCTTCCAAATACTGTCGCGCCAGGCGTCATCTCCAATTCGGAAGGAACGAGTCAGCGTGTCTCCGGCTTTGATCACGTAGGCGCCGGGCTCGCGGACCTCAGAAAAGTCCAGCACTTGGTACTTGCCCAGCGGAGTGGTGGTTTGCTCGACTGGTTTGGTGAGAACGGCCTGGCCAGTCTGTTGGTCAATCACCGAGACCTCCCGGGCGGTCAGATCGGTCGCGATAGCAGACTTCGAGGAACCTCGCGTGTAGCCGCTGTGGCTGAAAGCAATCTTTCCCGGCGCCACATCCCAACCCTCCACGTGATCGGCCACCACCCTCTGCAACTCCAGTTGATCGACGTCCAGGATCGTTTGGTCGCCGGGGCCGGGGAACTTCTTGGGGAGGCTGTATGCAAAATCGAGTCCCGTGACACGATCGCGGTCCAGGGGAGCGATTTCCCACACGACCTGGTTCCACATGTGGTTCTTCAGAATAATCGATTCGTGGCGGCCCTCGTTGTACCGGTCCGGCAGTTTGTGGGAGCCGTCATTGTGAAGGGTCAGGGAACAGGAAATAGCGGGCGCGCCGACCACATCGGGATGAACCCAGAGAGAGATGCGGTTGTATCGACTCCAGTCTTCGCCGGCGAACTTTCTGGTCGCTACAAGGTCCTCCCACTCCCCGCCACCGTCAACCTGGGCGACATTGGAAGTAGATCGGATGCGCAGCGAATGCCGGCCATCTTTGGCACGGACCTCGGTTAGCGTCATCTCTCCCGCGCCGGTGAACGACCAGGCGGAAAGGTCTTCCATGCTGTCCAGCACGCGGGATTCGAGGACCTTCTTGTTCAGCCAACGGAATTCAGCGCCGTCTTCATACCTCGCTTGCATGGGCATGTCGGGAGCGTTTTGCTGTGCGGTGAGGGATGCGCCAAGACAAAAGATACTCAGGGCCGTGGCGACGCTGAACCGTCGTGCCTTGACCACCCAGATGCTCCATCTTGATTTGATTTCCATGATCGGTTCCTTACGCCTCCAGCGATGACCACACGCACTATTGATCTGCAGAACTTGAGTTGAAGCTATTTCAAAACCCTCCGCAAGACGATCATGAAGCAGGCGATATTTTCGGGAGCAAGGGCTGGAGCTTGGCCCACTGGGCGTCGGTCAGCAGCCGACCGTGCCGCCGAGCCCAGGTGTCGCACTCTCTTTACCGGACTTTGCCCCCCTCCACGCCCGCCCTTCCCCTGGCCGCTCCCGGCGCCAGCACATATTCCGGAGCCGCATGGCTGTTCACCACCAGCGCCCCCCCCCGCCGCCCTGGTTGTACGGGCAGGCCTTGTGCCTGCCCAGGGCGACCACGAGGGTCGCCCCTACGATGGCTGCCTCCGCCATTTTCAGGGCAGCGAAGCATCGCGCCCTGCCCGTGCGCTGTCATCCTGAGTCCGCCGCAGCGGACGAAGGATCTCGCCCTGCCCGCCTTTCCGCCCTCGGGTTTTGCCTTTTCCTGTCCCTCACCACTCGTCACTTGTGACTTGTATTCTGGATAACTCCCTTTATTTTCATAAATATAATGGAGAGAAGACTATAACTAGCTTATTTTTCAATAACATAATGGAGAGCCTGAAATCGGTCATTTTTTCTACATTTGTTTTCAACAACATAATGGAACTTACCTTCATTTTTTCCCCCCGCGTTCTTTCGCTACCTGACCACCCAGAATGAACTAACTACTTTATTTTCAGTTATATAGATTTTTACAAGATTTTCGCAATTCGTAGTTAACCCCTTTTGTTTCGTATACATAATGGAGAGCCGCGGCATTCTGTGGCGCCGACCTTAAGCCCTTCGAGGGCCGGTGGAACAAGCAGCGGGCGGCACAACACGTTGCGTCCGAGCGCCCCAGGACTTCGCGCCTAGTCTTTATATTAAGCGTATTATAAAGACAACGTCAAGAGATAAATGTCCAGGACATTCCTCAAAATTTTTACCTGTTTCGTTCTAACTCCACTAATTTAAGAACTTAGCTGTTTTGGCAAGTGGACAGCTTCAAATTGCCAAAATACCTTATAAAAGTGCGTAAATACAGCCCTGCAAGCAGCTCTCTAAAGAGGCAAGGTTGGCTGAGGCGTATATAGACCCGCGATTTTCTTGGCTTTCGGCAACACTACCACTTTTTTGAAGCGAGTGCCGCACTCGAACGGGGCTGCAAATCCGGACTGATCAAACCGAGGAGCGAAAAAAATGGGGAAAGTCCTGCTAAATCGTCAGGACTTTCCCCATTTTTTCTGTCTGATTTCAGGCAAGTAATAGAACCAGCGGGAGTTGTTTTTTCTAACAAGTGAACGGGGACGAACTCCGTGGTAGAAGGGTTTTTGCGAGAAATCCAAACCACCTGGGAGGCATCCCCGATGCACGATAACAGACTGCGTTCCCGACTGAAAGCCCAGCTCACGAAGTTCTCCTTGCAGCTCACCGAAGGTCTGAGCCGCCCCTTACAGAAGTTCGTCGGTCAGATGTTGTTTGGCGTGCAGGCCAGTCAGGACGTGAAGCTCAGCAACATCGCGCGCAGCCTGAAAGAAGAGATTGATTTGATCAAGACGGAGAACCGTCTGTCGCGCAATCTGGAGGCGACGGAACTGGAAAGCCACCTGAGCGAGCGCTTGGCAGCGCTGGGGAGTTGACGAGTAGAAGCGAACACGGTGCTGTGCCTGGACCTGAGTGACCTGCGCAAGGAATACGCCCAGAAGATGGAATACCTGGCAAAGGTGCGGGACGGCAGCACCGGCGAACTGCATGACGGCTATTGGTTGTGTGACATCACGGCGGCGGAGGTGAAAAGCAGCGAGATCGTGCCGCTGTACCAGAAGCTGTACTCGGCGGAGGCGAAAGAGTTCCGTAGTGAGAACGCGGAGATTCTGGCGGCCGTGGACTTAGTGCGGAGCCATACGAGAGGGCGAGGGATCTGGGTGCTAGATCGAGGCGGAGACCGCCGGGAGGTGTTGGAGCCGCTGCTGGCGCGGCGGGAGCGCTTTGTGATCCGGTCCACCGGTAAACGTTTCGTGATCGATCGACGCCGCCTGCAAGGGAGTGTGGCGGAGGTGGGTGGCCGGTGTCGTCTGCGTTATGCGGCGCGCGTGATCAAGATCGAAGAGGGGAAAGAAAAGGTCTATGAGCTCCGCTACGGTGCCGAACCCCTGCACCTGCCGGGGCGAGAGGAGAAGATGCTCTTGGTGGTGGTGGCCGGTTTCGGGAAAGATCCGCTCCTGCTGTTGACCAACCTGGAGGGAGCGCGGGACTCAGAATCGCTATGGTGGATCGTGCAAATCTATCTGACCCGCTGGAAAATTGAGGAAACTTTTCGCTTCCTCAAACAGAGCTATCACTTGGAAGATATTCGCGTTCTGCGCTATCAACGGCTGAAAAACCTGGTGGTGTTGGTGACGGCCGCGGCTTACTTTGCCGCCACTTTCTTAGGGCAGAAGTTAAAGTTGAGAATCTTGTGCGAAAGGCTCCTGATCATTTCCTTCCGCTTCTTCGGCATTCCGCCTTTCCGCTTCTACGCTCTGGCCGATGGCATCCATAAGGTTCTTTCTCAAACCAGCCCCGAACCATCCGGTCCACCGCCCAAAACTTGGCAATTGGAACTCCTGCTGGCTTGGGAAGGCTAAAAAATGGGGAAAGTCCTGATAAATGTACCTTTTGAGCACCAGCCACGGGCGGCGCCGATCCGCGGGCTGGCGCAGACGGTCGCTTCTTAGCGTCTGCGCCAGCCCGCCAAACAGCAAAGTGATGGTCTAAGTCACTCACGCGAGAACCACAGACACTTCCCCGTGGTCCCTGCGTGTAGGCCGGACGGTGACTTCCACATCCTGCCCCAGGGCAGTAAGGAAGTCCATCAGGCGCTCGACGGAAAAGGCCCCAGACTGGCCGCGCATGAGGCTGGAGACATGCGGCTGTTTGATGCCGAGGATTTCGCCGGCCTCTGCCTGGGTCAGGCCCCGCTTCTTGATGAGGCGGTAGATTTGCAGCGTGAGACGGGCTTTAAGCTGCGCGCGCTCGGGATTGGCGAAGCCGAGGTCTCGAAAGACGTTGCCGGTTCCTTCCTGGATCGCGATTCTGGATTTCCCTCGCATGTCAGTTTTGCCTTGCTTATACTAATATACGTCTATTCGTATTCCCTATCAAGCAGGTAGCCCCGGTGTCGCCGCGGCTGAAAGCCCGCCAATCTTAATGGCGGGCAACCTCTCGTGACCGTGCGCTTTCCCTTCCCTGACAAACTGGAACACATGCACATGAATCCCGTGCGTAAGGGCTGGTAAAGAGGCCGAAAGATGGGTCTCGGATAGCTGTTCGCGGGTTCGCTTCCCGTGCAGGCCCCTATCGACATGCGAGACAAGAACCCGACGGGGAGTCGCACCATTCTGTACGAGCCAATTGAAATTACATTAATTTCTCGCCCGTTTCGGAGTCGAATACCCAGGTACAGGCGGCCGGCAATGTAATTTCGATTCGCCACCCATTGCGCAGCGCCAGCGCGCGCGGTCCGCCCGAAGCCGAGTGCACGATCAGCAGGCCGCTGCCGGCATAGACGACGTCGCTCTGATCATTGTAAATGTGCGCGCCGGCTTCTCGCAGCAGATACCGCAGCAAGTTGGGATCGCGCAGAGGAACGCTGGAGAACCACGCCGTGTGACCCGCCAGCCGCTTCCGCGCCAGGCCAGCGTGCTCGCTCCCTTGCAGTTTCCCAAGCACCGTGGCATCGACGTCCTGAGCGGCGAATAGCGGTTCGATGGCCCGCTCGAACCCGAACGCGCAGGCAGGCGCGTCCGCGGTTTGAACCACCACGCGCGCCGGAGAGGTCTTGACGGAAACCACCGCGATTCCAATCAGCCCCGAGATTCCTTCCGGGTCCGAGGTGGCGCCGTCGATCAGGCCCGGAGCGCACGACCAGAACAGGTGCCTGCCGTCTTGCGCCACTTTGGTTTGGATTAGTTTCCGCTGGGTGGGATCGATGCAGAAAGTGTTGGCAAAAATCACGGCCTTGTAGGGCCGCAAATCGAGCTTCTCCAGGTCAAAGAGGTACACCATATCGAACGCCGCGCCGCTGCGGAAGAGGTCGGCAGTGGCGCCGTCCACCAGTTCCGTCGAGACGGGGTCGAGATTGCCATTGTGGGCGGTGTAGTAGAACGACTCCGTGTCGAAGACCAGCAGGACATCGGCCCCGGACGCGAAGGGCCGGCGGTAGCGTTCCGCCTGCAATTTCCCGAGCTTCGCAATCTCCGCCTGTATCTCCCGCGAGTCCCACCAGCCGGCTGCTCCTCCCGAGGGCTGGGGTTCTCGCTCGCAAACCAGGTCGTAATACCAGAGCCCCATCCCCCGGCTGAACGGGCCGAGCACGTTGCGGCGGAGAATGGCCACGCTCTGGGCGCGAGCCTGCGGCTGATCCGCGATCCTGGGATCCCAGATCTCCGGCGAAGTATCCATTTCGTCGAGCCACAACTTGCCGTGCAGCCGTCCCGAATCCGTCACGCCGCGCGACATTCCCGGCTTCCCCAGCTCCGCGTGGTTGTACGATTGCGGCGCGCAAAGCACGTCCACGTAGGGTGATTCCAGCGCCCGCCGGATTTCCAGGTGTCCACCCATGCCCATGCGCCCGAACATTGTGAACCAGTACCCGTGAAAGCCGCCGGTCACGATGGGTCGCGGCCAGCTTTCCTTCACGGTTCGGCAGAAATAGATGAAGGCGTCCGTGACGGCCTGGTGCTGGCAGTGCAGATAGTCAATTACTTTGCGGTCGCGCCGCGGATTGCGAAGATATCCGTCCGAACGCATCCGTTCTTCTGCGCCGGGAACGGTCGCCCTGGCCAGCGAAGCGTCGCGGTCATTCCACGCCATCTGCAACGCCTGGTCGGTACGGTACTTCGCCCGCAGCCACTCGCGAAAATGGCTTGTCATGGCAGGACCGGTATCGGGTTCGTTGTCAATGAAACCGTAGTAGTGCCATTCGCCGTAAACCCCGGCGGCCACCTGCACGCAGAAGAGCGCCTCGCCCTCCGGCGTCGCGGCCAGGGCCCGGCAGAACTCGCGCGTTTTCGCGCCGCACTCGTCGAGCCATCGTTGGGAAGCCAGGCTGTGACGCGGCACTCGCCGGAGGTCAAATTCCATAGGTACCCAGGAGGGAAGTCCCCAGCGTGGCGGATCTTCCAGAGATCCGTTCGCCCACTGCACGCATTCTTCCGGATGCGCCTGGTTCCACCAGGGCGGTGAATTGACCTGCAGCCGCAGCATGACCGCAGCTTCCGGACAGGCGTCCAGAATGCCCCGGATCTGCTTCCTGGCGCGCTCGATGTTGAACTCCCGCTCGGAGGTCCAGAGCTGTTCCATCCACACCTCCGCCTGGAAAAGCCGCACGCCGACGCTTGCGAATTCGGCGATGCTGTATTGCGCTCTCTCTTCCCAGGCGAAGCGGTAACCCGGGCAATGTCCCAGGGCATAAATAGCGGGCAGCGCCGGCTGACCATCCAGAAACAGGGTGGGACGCCCCAGTTGCATGGTGATGCGAGCGCCCAGGGGTTCCCCCGCGCGTCGTTCCAGCCCGCTTGCCGCGCTCGGAGCAAGCACTGGAATTGCGCCGATCGCCAGAAATTCCCGGCGGGTGATTCGATTCATTTCTGCTCCTTGGCGATCAAAGACTTTGCGCCGGCGTTCGGCCGGTGCATACGTGCCGCGGCCTGGCGTGTGAGCGAAGTCGCAGTCTGCCGCGGAAGCGGTGTCAGGAGGTTCGGGCCGTTGCAATCCTGGGGAAATACAGCCAGAGGTGACCGAAGTCGTCGTCCTCGCCAAAGATAATCTCGCCGTCGCGACCGGTAACCGCATCGCCAAAGGCGTATCCGTAGCGGCGGCGCTCCAGGACCGAAACGGCCGCGCCCAGGTCTGTTATTTCTTTGCGGTTCGGGTCGTAGCAGAACAGCTTGGCGATACCTTCTCCGCAGCACCCAAAGACTCGGCCATCGAAGGTGACGGCCAGAGGGCCCACGGGTGCGACCGGGGTCTGGCCGAGGGAGCGACTGAAGCCGCGCTCCGCGTCGAATGAAAAGAGGTGGCCACTGTCATCTGCCGTGTAAAGGGTCCCTTTCTGCGTGTCCCGAGCCCAGACGAGCGGCGCCCTGCCCCACGCACCGTCCGGCAAACTACTCGCCTCACGGTGGAGCGTCTGGGTGGGAGGGTCATAGCGCCAAAGGTGGCTCGTTCCATCCCGGCCCACGACGCTGCCCTGGGAAGCCACGGCCAGGCGTCCGAAGCCGGGAACCTCGCCGATCACCTGAATCTTCGCAGGCTCGAAATCCACGGTGAAGAGGTGGCGCGAGGTGATGCCCACCACGCGCTCCCGCGCAAGGTCAGCCACGGCGTGCACGATGGGCTCGCCCGGCACGGGTTCTCCCAGGTCGTCAAACGCCGGCCGCTGGAAACCCCACTCCTGGATCAGGTCGTAAGGCGGCGGCTCGAGCCGGGTCATCAGAACCCGGCCTCCGCCGCGCGGGCCGTTTACGCAGGCGAGGAACTTCTTCTTCCCGCAACAGACGGCGGGGCACTGCTCCGCGCCCTCCACCATCTTCAGATCGAAAACCATGCCGGTCACGCCGTGCCACATGGCGACGAAGATGTGCGCCCGCTTGCCGCTGGCGCCCCCGTACACGATCCCTTCCGGCGTCGCATCCAGAGCCGTGATGTGGCTTTCATCGGGCACCACGGGGAGGGTGGCGCCGGGAAAAGCCAGTGGGAACGCCACCATCGTCCCCTGCCGCACGAAGGCGCTGTGCGGCAGTCCTTCCACCAGCTTCCGGTCTTCCGGTGAATCGTACTTGAACTGTTTCTTCTTGGCGCTCATGCTGGAACCTCATCCCCACATGCGAATCGGCAGGTGGGCGTTTTCCTTTTTCCGGTCCGCGGGCATTTCCACTTTGAAAATGCCGGAGGGCCGCGAACCCACGTGGCCGAAAAACAGATCGCCCTGGTGATCCACGGCCCCACGCGACACGTACTGGGCGAAGTTTTTCGGATGCTCGAGCCGGGCCACTTCCTGGCGCTCCAGCGTGGAGGGGTTCAGGCGCCAGACCACGCCTTCTCGATCCTTGTGTTCGGCGGACAGCGGATTGTAAACCGGGTCGCGCCAGCGTGCTGCCACGTAATACAACTGGCCGTCGCCGGCAAACGTCAGGCCGCCGCAATGGTCACGGAACGTATCAACGGATACGGTGGGGTCCCGGTCCTGGGTTGCCGGCCCCAAGTCCTCAACCTTCGGCCATTCGCCTTCATTCGGCCAAATACGCAGCAGCCGGGAATGGGCGATCCAGGTGACGGCATAAACGCAATCGCCTCCGGGAGCAGCGACCACGTCGTAAAAAACGCTGTGCCAGCCGGTTTGGAACACGGGATTGTGTGGCAGCACTAGGGGAGAGATTTCCAGGCGATCCTTTTCAGGATCGTAGCGCACCAGGTGGCCGTAGTCGTTGGTAGTCCACACGCGGTGCCGCTGGTCGAGGAAAAGAGTCTGGGCATTGATCGAACCGAGGCGGCCAACGTCCCTCCGCGCCCGCTTCTTCAGGTCGTAGATGATGAAGTGATCGCGCGGATAGCTGAGGGCATAAAGCAAGCCGCGCTCCTCGTCATGCAGCAGGCACCGGCAACCCTCTTTGGGAATCAGGGTCTCCCACCACTTCACTTCGTCCGTGTGGGTGTCAAAAGCCAGCAGCGCGCTGCCGCGGAAGCAGCGCTTCTCATCGTGCCAGGAAAGCCAGGGGGAATACGCGGGCTGGTCGATGGGCGGGCCGGAGAGGTGGGTCGCCATGTAGAGCATGCCGTCGTGCATCGACGGCGCAAAGCTGTAGTGGATTTTGCATTGACTGGCCCGGCCGGATTCGGGCGGGTCATTAACCTTTTCATCCAACGAAAAGAGGTAGTCGAGCCCGTCCTTCTTTTCGTTGTAGCGAACAACTTTCACCACGCCCCCCGGCACGCCCTCCGCGCACGCGGAGGCATAGATGCGCCCGTCGGGCCCGACCGAGAGGGACCAGCAGGTGTCGGAATCCGGCGCCTCAGTGAACTCATACCACTTGACTTTGTAAGGGGGGGAATCGCTCGGGGTGGTTTGCGGGGCTTCTTGCGCCGCCAAGCCGTCAGCGCGTGGGTAAAGCGCCATCCCCGCGGTCAGCAAACTCGCACTGCCCCGGAAAAACTCGCGTCGGTCAATCGGTCTCGTCATAGAAAGTCTCCGCGCAATGCCCGGACTATAGAGGCTGCGAAAAACGCTCCGATGCTGTCATCCTGAGCGAAGCGAAGGACCCCTGTATTTGAATTCTCAAGCAAATACAGAGGTCCTTCCTTCGTTCCACTCAGGACCGGCTTCGCCTCCTCAGGATGACAGGTTTGGAGGTTTTTCCCCAGCATGTATACCAGTGCCTCTCATTTCGGACTCTGGGCCGCCCCAATATATGCCAATTCTGCGAGCGGGGCGAGTTCTTTTGAGGTTTCGAAACTCTGAGGTGCTCGTGATCGTGGCGCGCGGCGTGGGGGAATAGAAGGAGTGGCAGATAAACGTCCCCCGGGCATTTCAGCGGCTGGGGAGCGATGGACGACGGCCCGGCAGCTATTTGCCGCTTGCCAGATCCTGGAGGGTGGGCAATTGCGAGGCGTTCCAGCCGCCGCCCAAGGCTTCGATGAGGAGGACGCTCGAGCTCATGCGGCGGGTGAGAATATTCACGGCTTGCACTTGGTCCTGTTGAAGGATGGCCTGCTCCGTGATCACGGAAAGGTAGTTGACAGTCCCAGCTTTGTATTGATAGGTGGAAATTTCGAGCGCATTCCGGGCGGCGTTTACGGCCTCGTCCTCGGCCTGGGCTTCCTTTTCGAGTATGCGCAGCGCCACCAAGCTATCCTCCACCTGCTGAAAAGCCGTCAGGACCGTCTGGCGATAGTTCGCCACCGTGGCATCGTAGGCCGCCTGCGCCTGGCCGACCTGGGCGCGGCGCCTGCCGGCATCGAAGACCGTCTCCGCCAACGCCGGCCCCACCGACCAGAAACGGCTTGGCCAGGAGATCCATTTCAAGAACTGCGTGCTTTCAAGGCCTGCGGCCAAGCCCAGGCTGAGCGCTGGGTAGTAGGCAACCTTGGCGATACCGATCTGCTCGTTGGCCGCGGCCATTTGGCGCTCGGTCGCCGCGATGTCGGGGCGGCGCTCCAGCAAGGCGGAAGGAACCCCTACGGGGACGGGGGGGGGCGTGATCTTGATGGGATGGGAAGAAACCGAGAGCGAGGCTGGAGCCTGGCCAGTCAGGACGGCAATGGCGTGTTCGAACTGGGCACGCGCCACACCCAGATCGATCAACTGCGCCCGCGCGGTGTTCAACTGAGTTTGTGCCAGAGCGACATCCGCACCCGATGCGACGCCATTGTTGAAGCGGTCCTGCGTCAGTTGGAGATACTCCTGGTACGACTTTACCGTGGTTTCGAGCAGTTCCCGTTCACCATCCGTACCCCGCAATGCAAAGTAGTCTTGCGCCAGTTCCGCCTGGTAAGACAAACGCGCGTTCTCCAGTTGGGCGAAGCTCGCCTGGGCAGCCTCGGCACTGGACCGCACGCTGCGGCGAATGCTTCCCCAGATGTCTGCCTGGTAGGAAAGATCCACGGGCAAGTCATAGGTTGTCGTTGCAGACCCAGAGGGAACCTTCATGGTGCCCGATCCCCGTGCGTTTGTAATTGAAGCAGTAGCTGACACCGTCGGGAAAAGGTTGGAGCGTGCAATGCGTACCGCGTACCGGGCCTCGCGGAACTGCGCCTCGGCTGCCTGGAGGTTCTGGTTGGAAATGTTCACCTGCTCTTCCAGCGCGTTGAGTTCGGGATCGTTGTAGATTTCCCACCATTTGCCGCGGGCCAGGGCGTCACTGGGCTGGGCTTGCTTCCAACCGGCCATGCCCTGGGAGTCATCTACAGGGAGTTCCTTATAGGCCGCCGGAACCGGCGCGGTGGGGCGCTGGTACTGCGGGCCCACCCGGCAGGAACTGGAAAAGAGCACCAGGCAGAAGGCAGTAGGCAGTAGGCAGACATGAAACCGTCCATGGCCAGCACCGTGGGAACGGGCGGATTCTGTGAATGGCGTGATCCTCGATCGCATGGGCATTTTTCTCAAGCTCACATCTCCGGGGCCAAACGCTCGAGGTCCGCGGGGCGTCTTCCCCGAACCTTATACCACCAGTTCTGCAGGCGGTCGAAATAGAGGTACACCACCGGGGTCGTGTACAGCGTCAGCAACTGGCTCACGATCAGCCCGCCGATAATCGCGATTCCCAGGGGGCGACGCAACTCCGATCCGGTTCCGGCGCCGACCGCGAGCGGTACAGCGCCTAGCATCGCGGCCATCGTCGTCATCAGGATCGGCCGGAACCGCAACAAGCATGCTTCGTAGATGGCGTCGCGTGAATTCCTGCCTTCGTTCCGCTCGGCGGAAAGCGCGAAGTCGATCATCAAGATGCCGTTCTTCTTCACCAGACCGATCAACAGGATGATTCCGACGACCGCGATGACGCTGAGATCGGTGTGGGTGAGCAGCAGCGCCAGAAGCGCGCCGACCCCGGCCGAGGGAAGCGTGGAAAGGATCGTGACGGGATGCACGTAGCTCTCGTAAAGAATGCCGAGCACGAGGTAAACCGTCACCAGCGCTGCCGCGATCAGGAGCGGTTCGCTGCCGAGCGAATCCTGATAGGCTTGCGCGGTCCCGGTAAAACCCGTATGGATCGTTGCGGGCAGACCAATCTTGGCGGCCGAAGCATTAATGAGATCCACGGCATCTCCGAGGGCAACCCCTGGCCGGAGGTTGAAGGAAATCGTGACGGAGGGAAAGAGGCCCTGGTGGTTCACCGACAGCGGCGCGGTGATGGAAGCATCACGGGCGAAAGCGCTCAAGGGAACCTGCTGCCCACTCGGCGAGCGCACATAAATTTGGCGCAAGAAGAGCGGGTTCTGGGTGTATTCGGGCGCCGCCTCCATGATCACGTGGTACTGATTCAGCGGACCGTACATGGTCGAAACCTGACGTTGGCCGAAGGCGTCGTAGAGTGTGTTGTCAATCAGTTGCGGCGAGATGCCGAAACGCGCGGCCGTCTCGCGATCATAATGCACAAAGGCTTGCAGCCCACGGTCCTGCTGGTCGCTGTTCACGTCGGCGATGGTGGGGATAGTTTTCAACTGTTGGAGCATACGGGGAGCATAGTCAACGAGGTCTTGCAGGTTGTCGCCGCGCATCGTGTACTGATATTGAGCGCTGGACATCCGTCCACCCACGCGCACGTCTTGCGACGCCTGCAGATAAAGCGTGGCGCCCGGCACCCTACCCAGCTTGGGCCGCAGCCGGGCGATGATCTGGTCAGCCGTGATGTTTCTTTGTGCGGCAGGCGCATTACGGGCGGCTCTTTCTCCGGGGGGCTTCAGAGAGATGAACATCCGCGCCGAGTTTCCGCCGCCCGTAAATCCTTCGACGGTATCAATGGCCGGGTCAGCGACGATGATCTTGATCATCTGCTGCAAAAGGCCGTCCATGGCTTGAAACGAGGTGTCCTGGTCAGCTTGGATCGCTCCCATGACCCGTCCAGTATCCTGTTGCGGAAAGAACCCCTTGGGCACGTAAGTGTACAGGTAAACGTTGAGCGCAATCGTGGCCAGCAATACGACCAGCGTAATCGCCGGATAGCGAAGCACCGTGGACAAGGTTCTCCCATAGGCCTTCACGACCCGGTTGAAGGCTCGCTCGCTGGTCTGGTATAGCCGGCCATGCGACTGATGCTCTTTGAGCAGGTGAGCGCACATGGTGGGCGTCGCGGTGAGTGAAACCACCATCGAGACTATGATCGCCACGGAGAGGGTCACGGCGAACTCGCGGAACAGGCGGCCCACCACGCCGCCCATCAAGAGCAAAGGAATGAACACCGCAACCAGCGAAATACTGATGGTCAGCACCGTCGGGCCGATCTCCTTAGCCCCCTTCAGGGCGGCCTCGAGCGGATGCAGGCCCTTTTCGAGATAGCGCGAGATGTTCTCAATCACCACGATGGCGTCGTCCACGACAAAGCCGGTGGAGATGCAGAGCGCCATCAACGACAGGTTGTCCAGGCTGTAGCCCAACAGGTACATCACGCCAAAGGTTCCGACCAGCGACACAGGGACGGCGACGCTGGGGATGAAGGTCGTCCGCGGGTTCCTCAGAAAAAGGAAGACGACCAGAATCACCAGAATCACCGAGATGATCAACGTTTGCTCGACATTGCTCACGGAGGCGCGGATGGTCAAGGTTTGATCCATGGCCACTCGCATATCGATCGCCTGGGGAATGGCGGCTTTAAGCTGGGGAAGCGCCGCGCGAATGCCATCGACAGTGTCGATAATGTTGGCGTTAGGTTGGCGGAAGATGATGAGCAGAACGGAGGGCTTGCCGTTCGAATAGCCCGTGGCACGAATGTCTTCCGGGGCATCCCGCACTTGGCCAATATCGGAGATACGCACGGCCGACCCGGTCCGGTAAGCCACGATCAACGGTATGTAGTTAATGGCCTTGAAGAGCTGATCGTTGGTGCCCACCTCCCACATGCGGTGACCGTCCGAAAAATGCCCCTTGGGAGTGTTGGCATTGGCGCTGCTCAACACGCCGCGGACCTGCTCGAGACCGATGCCATATTTGTTCAGGGCGGTCGGATTCAGCTCGATCCGAACCCCCGGCAGCGCCCCTCCTCCCACGATGACCTGGCCTACGCCGCTCACCTGCGAAAGCTTCTGCGCCAGAATCGAGGAAGCGGCGTCATACATCTGGCTTTTGCTCAGCACGTCGGAAGTAAGTGCAAGGATGAAGATCGGCGAATCGGCCGGATTCACCTTGCGGTACGTCGGGTTATTGGGAAGATTGGTCGGCAGGTAGCCGCGGGCGGCGTTGATAGCGGCCTGTACGTCGCGCGCCGCGGCGTTAATGTCCCGGTTCAAATCAAATTGCATCGTAACGCTGGTGCTACCGAGGCTGCTCGAGGAGGTCATCTCGGTAACGGACGCAATGCGGCTGAACTGGCGCTCCAGCGGAGTTGCTACCGAGGAGGCCATGATCTCGGGGCTGGCGCCCGGCAAACCCGCGTTCACGGAGATGGTGGGGAAGTCCACCCGGGGCAGGGGCGATACGGGAAGGAGTCGGAAGGCGACGGCTCCGGCCAAAGTGATGGCGATGACGAGGAGCGTCGTCGCAACCGGCCTCCGGATGAATGGTTCTGAGATATTCATGGCTTACTTTGCCGGAATTGCCTCCGAACCCGGACTGATCTCGCGACCCCGGGAGAACCGTTGTGCCAGGCGATCGAACCAGAGATAAATGACCGGCGTGGTGTAAAGCGTTAGTAACTGGCTCAAAAGAAGTCCGCCGACCATGGTAATGCCCAAAGGCCGGCGCAGTTCCGAACCGGTGCCGGTGCCGAGCGCCAGCGGCAGACCAGCCAGCAGCGCTGCCATGGTCGTCATCATGATGGGGCGGAAGCGCAGGAGGCAGGCTTGGTAGATGGCATTGACGGGTGTCATGCCTTCCTTGCGCTCCGCGTCCAAAGCGAAATCGATCATCATGATGCCATTCTTCTTCACGATGCCGATGAGCAGGACCAAGCCGATCAAGGCGATGACGCTGAAGTCGTTATGGCATATCAACAGAGCCAGCAGCGCACCCACACCCGCCGAAGGCAACGTGGACAGGATGGTGACGGGATGAATGTAACTTTCATACAAGACGCCCAAGACGATATAGACGGTAATGAGGGCCGCCAGAATCAACACGGGCTCGTTTGACAGCGATGCCAGGAATGATGCGGCTGTACCCTGAAATGCCGCCTGAATGCTCGGCGGCATGCCGATCTCCTCCTTCACTTTGTTCACGGCTTTGACGGCATCCCCCAGCGACGCGTTCGGAGCCAGATCAAAAGAGATGGTAACCACCGGGAACTGACCTTGGTGGTTCACGGTGATGGGAACGTTCATCTCCTCCATATGGGTGAAGGTTGAAAGGGGCACTTGGCCCCCATTGGGAAATGCCGCGGAGGAGTTAATCGAGCCCCCGCCGAAGGCGCTATCCGAGGCGATGGCGGAGGAACTGGCGGAAGATGACGTGGTAGACGATAGACTCGTGGATGCAGCGGTCAATGAGCTCGTCGGTCCGTACAATTGGTTTGCTGAGGTCCCGCCCGCCACCAGGCCCGAGGAACCGCTGGAGCTTCCCGCGTTGGTCCGTATGAATAGATTGCGGAGGTCTAAAGGATTCTTCAGATAATCGGGTTTCACTTCCAAAACCACGTGATATTGGTTCAACTGGGTAAAAATGGTGGACACTTCCCGCTGGCCGTAAGCGTCGTAGAGCGTCTGGTCGATGGCCGAAGGTGTGATGCCAAGACGGTAAGCCGTTTGGCGATCGAACACCAGCCCAGCCCGAAGGCCCCCAACCTGCTGATCGCTGGCCACATCGCGCAGCTCCGGCGACGCTTTCAGCCTTTCGATCACTCGGGGTGCGAAAGCGTTCAATTCGTCGATGTTGGGATCTTCCAGCGTGTACTGGAATTGCGTGCGGCTCACCCGGTCCTCAACGGTAATATCCTGCACCGGTTGCATGAACAAGGTGATTCCCGGTACGTTGGCCAGCTCCGGCTGCAAGCGGTGGATGACGTCGCTGGCGCTCATCTTCCGGAAATCGAGAGGCTTGAGGTTGATGAGAATGCGCCCGCTATTCAGGGTAGTGTTTGTGCCATCGATTCCGATGAATGAGGAAAGGCTCTCGACGGCGGGGTCTTTCAAGATGATTTTCGCCAGCGCTTGCTGTTCGCTGGCCATTTCCTGGAAGGACACCGTCTGAGCTGCCTCGGAGACACCTTGGATAACGCCGGTGTCCTGAATCGGGAAGAACCCTTTCGGGATATAGATGTACAGCAGCACGGTCAGAACGAGAGTGGAAATTGCGACCAGCAGGGTTCCGGTCTGATGGCGGAGCACCCACTGGAGGGTCCTATCATAAAGGGCGATCACCGAATTCCAGGCATGCTCGGTAGCCCGAAAGAGCCGGCCTTGCTCGGCCTCGGGCCGATGCTTCAAGAGCTTCGAGCACATCATGGGCGTAAGGGTCAGCGATACCACGGCAGAAACCAGGATGGTGACAGCCAGCGTGACGGCAAACTCGCGGAAGAGCCGGCCGACGATATCCCCCATGAACAACAGCGGGATGAGAACGGCAATCAATGAAAATGTCAGGGAGACGATCGTAAAGCCAATTTGCGCGGACCCTTTAAGCGCCGCTTCCAGCGGCGGCACGCCTTCTTCGATGTATCGGCTAATGTTCTCGATCATCACGATCGCGTCGTCCACGACGAAGCCGGTGGAAATCGTCAGGGCCATCAAACTCAGGTTATTCAAGCTATAGCCGAGCAGATACATCACTCCAAAGGTGCCAACCAGGGAGAGCGGAACGGCCACGCTGGGAATGATCGTGGCGGAAAAATTGCGCAGGAACAGAAATATAACCATCACCACCAGAGCAACCGTAAGCATCAATTCGAACTCCACGTCGCGCACGGACGCGCGAATCGTGGTGGTCCTATCAGTCAGAATGCTCACGTGCACCGATGTGGGCAGTGAGCTGGTGAGCTGCGGCAGGAGTAACTTGATGCGATCAACGACAGTAATGATGTTTGCGCCCGGCTGCCGCTGAACGTTGACGATGACGGCAGGAACGTCGTTCATCCAGGCCGCCTGCCGGACGTTTTCAGCGTCGTCGGTAACGCCGGCGACATCGGTCAGTTTAACGGGGGAGCCATTCCGATAGGCGATGATGAGCGGAGCGTAGTCGGCGCTGGACAAAAGTTGGTCGTTCGCGCCGATCTGGTAGGCTTGGTGAGGACCATCGAAACTGCCCTTGGCCAGGTTGACGTTGGCCGCCACCAGCGTGCTGCGCAGGTCTTCCAGGTTCAACCCGTAGGACGCGAGCGCCGTGGGATTGGCTTGAATGCGCACCGCAGGTTTCTGGCCGCCGCTAATGCTAACCAGTCCGACTCCGGGCAATTGGGAAATCTTCGGCGCCAGCCGGGTGTCCGCAAGGTCTTCGACCTTGGTGAGCGGAAGGTCCTTGGAAGTAAGGGCCAGGGTCATGATGGGCGCATCGGCGGGATTGCTTTTGCTGTAAATCGGCGGACTGGGAAGGTCGGGAGGCAGGTAGGTTCCCGAAGCATTGATGGACTGCTGCACTTCCTGCTCAGCTATATCAATATTCAGGCTGAGGTTGAATTGCAGAGTGATGACCGAGCTGCCATCGGAGCTGGTGGAGGTCATCTGCTGCAGTCCGGGCACCTGGCCGAACTGCCGCTCCAGCGGAGCGGTCACCGAAGAGGCCATCACATCCGGGCTGGCGCCAGGGTAAAATGTAATGACTTGGATGGTCGGGTAATCGACCTCCGGTAAGGCGGATACCGGCAACTGCCTGTAAGCGACCGCGCCCACCAACAGGATAGCAACCATCAGCAACGACGTGGCAACCGGCCGGAGGATAAATATCCTTGACGGGCTCATTAATTTCCTCGCTTGCTCCCTTCGCCGACCATTTGCACCCTAACCTTGCTCCCCTCTTGGACCTTGTCGACCCCCGTCATCACTACCACATCACCCGGGGCCAGGCCGGAAGTAACTTCGGAGTTGCTCCCCTCCGTAGTCCCGATGGTGATCGGCCGGATGGTCACGGTGGAATCTGCTTTTACCAAGTAAGCGTAAGTGGTTTGGGAGTTCCGCTGCACTCCCGCAGTGGGTACCAGGGTGACGCCGCGTTTATCCTCCACCAGCAAGCGCACATTGACGAATTGATTGGGAAACAGTGCCCCATCCTTATTGTCGAAGTTCGCCCTCAATCTGACGTTACCGGTGCTCGGATCGATCTGGTTGTCGACCGTTGCCAGCCAACCTTCCGCGATCCTCGGCCGGCCGCTCTCGAAACCTTCTCGATCGTAGGCATCCAACCTTAGCCGCGCCCCGGCGCGCAACTTTTTAAGCACGGCGGGAAGCTGATCTTCTCCGAGGGGAAAAATCACGCTAATGGGTTGGATCTGGGTGATGACCACTAAGCCGGTGGAGTCATTGGATGTAACGTAGTTCCCGGGATCAATCAGGCGTAGCCCCACCCGGCCGGTAATGGGAGCCACAATATGGCAGTAAACGAGGTCGAGTTTGGCGGCATCGATTTGCGCCTGATCGGCTTTCACGGTCCCCTCGAATTGCTTGACCGTAGCGGCCTGGGTGGCAAGTTGCTGTTCGGGCACCGCCTTGAGGGGCGCCAGGGTCTGGTAGCGGGCCAGGTCCACGCGTGCATTGTCCAAGTTCGCCTGGTCCTTGGCCAACCCGGCTTCCGCCTGTTCCAACATGACCTGGTAGGGACGTGAATCGATTTCCGCCAGTGGGTCACCCTGATGGACGATGTCCCCTTCCTTGTACGCAACCTTCATCAGGTATCCGCTGATTTGGGTCCTTACGGTAACCGTAGAGATGGGGATCACCGCGCCGAGGCCGGTAATAAAAACCCCGATGTCACCTTGGCGCGCGCTTGCGGCAACCACCGGGACGACCATGGGGCCACGGGCCGCTCCACCGGACGGTCCGGCAACTCCATTGGTGGCCTTAGGGCTGCTGGATTGCGACCGGAAGTAATAGATGCCCACCCCCACGACCACGACGATTGCCAGCCAAATCCACCAGCGGCGCTTGGGCCGCGGAGCCGGGGATCCCCCGGTCAGCGCCTGCTTCAGGAGTTCGTCTTGTTGTTCAAGCATACCGGTTTTTTCCACATTCATAGTCTATAGGCCTCTGGCATTGCTAAGGAAAACAGAAAACCTTCCGCCCAAGGTGCATGTTTCAGCAGAGGGGGCTTCCGTTGCGTTTCTGGCGTCTGGCAGTCCCTTGAACTGTAGGCGGTAGTCCCACTGGGTGGCGTCGATTCTTCCGGCCCCCAGGGCTGGCCCAGTTTCGACATGGGATGGACAAACTCCCGCAGGACATCGCCAATCTTTTGAAAATAAATACACTCTTGTGTCCCCGATGGGCCCGGCACTACTTATTCGACGACGCGCACCTTCAGATGGTTACGGGGCCCGCGTCCGGCCAGCGCGGCCGTTCCCTCCAACCTTGTCATGGACTTATTGCGCGCCAGCCACATTGCTCAACTCGCCGTGACCGCCCTCCTCGCTCCTACGTTCTGAGCTGAGGCACAGGTGCAACGGCCCTTACGGTCAGGATGCCACAGGTGGCCGGGAAGCCTCCATGCATGCGCGCCTATTTCTTGCCGATGTGGACGACAATGCCTGCTGTGTATTCCACATTGTGCGCGCTCCCGGTGACGGGGAAAATCGCACTGGTGCTTGCCTGTGCGGGTAGTCCAAACGTAGGCGATCCGCAGATGTGATCACGGGCGTCCAGGCGAAGGAAAACCCGGGGCATGATTTTGCGCTCAAGACCCACGCCGGCATTCATGCCCAGTTTGTCGGTGTATGTCAAGGTCGCCGTGCTCACGGCGCCAAACCCCTGCGCATTAGCATACAGCTTTGCCGCGAGCGTGGGGGCAAACCGGTTGTAGTCCCAGCCCGCGGTAACATAAGGTCGGACGCCGAAGAATCTGGCAGGCCCGTGCAAGACCACGTTGACACTGGCCGTGTGATGGTTGACGTCATACACGTGCCCCGCGCGGGGGCTCAGGCTGATGTTGGTCACCCGCAGGTTGGACGGCCCGGAGGAGTATGCAACCTCTAACCCCAGAAGCTTGGTCAGCGGCACTCCGGTTCCGTACACATACCGGGGCTGTACGTCGTAGCTCGATTTGTATTTTTCGTCAGCGGAAATGAATTCCCTCTTATCGTAAAAGGTTGAGCCGCCCACCATTCCAAACACCGTCATGTTTAGGTCCTTGAAGGGGTTCTTGAATGGGTCCTTGGCCTGGGCAGTTACCGAACTAAGGCACAGCGTTGCTGCCACCATCAAATGCCGCACGACTTCCCTCTTCATCATGATCGCATGGACCTCCTGGTCACTGGGAACGCCGCTTTTCACCGCGCGGCCTGAAGTGCATAGTGCTTCGATGCCAACCGCCTCCCGGCAGGTTGGTTTACTTACCGCCTCGGGCGGAAATAGCAGAAAGTTATCGCTCTGCCCGCGGGGCGCCTGCTCCATCATCCTCGCTTCCGTCCGGACACGTCGAAATCAGAAACAGATAGTTTACTACGCGGAGCCGCAAAGGGCCTATGGGGGAGATGCGGCAATCCCCTGTCGCTGCCCCACCCTACCTTTTGACGCCGCGCCGCGGGCTCGCTATAATCTTCATCCGGACTCATGTGAAAGGAAGGTGCCTTTGCCGCTTTACGAATACCAGTGCAGAAAGTGTGGACGCCGCGTAGAAAGAATCCAGAAATTCTCCGACCCTCCACTCACCACCTGTGAAAAATGCGCCGGGGAACTGGAGCGCCTCATCTCCTCATCGGCCATCCAGTTCAAAGGCTCCGGTTGGTATGCCACAGACTACGCGCGGGACTCTTCTCCTGGCGTCAAGAGTCCCTCCAGCGATTCTTCCCAGGGAGCAGACAAGAAAGCTCCGGAACCCAGCAAGCCGGCTGAACCCGCCAAGCCCACCCCCAAGAAGGACTGAGCCGGGGGCGGCGCCGGCCCCACTCTAGAGTTGGAGTGACTTGAGGTACTTTCGAAAGGCCCTGCCCAGGTCCGGCCGCTGGAGCGCTATTTCGACGGTGGCCTGGAGAAAACCCAGCTTGTCACCCGCATCGTACCGTTTGCCCTCGAAGACATAACCGTAAACCCGTTCCCGGGCGAGTAGCCGCCGCAGACCATCGGTGAGTTGAATTTCGCCGCCCGCGCCGGGGGGCGTGGCAGAAAGCGCCTCGAAGATTCCCGGGGTCAGGATGTAGCGCCCGATGACCGCCAGGTTCGACGGGGCTTCTTGGGGCGAGGGCTTTTCGATCATATCCTCAAGACGGTATAGACGCTTCTCCCAGCCCGGCTCGTCCACTAAATGCCCGCGAATGACCCCATAGTTCGAAACGGTCTTGTGCGGGACCCGCTGAATGGCGATGACGCTGCACTCGTAGCGCTCGAAGACCTTGAGCATTTGCTTGAGGCAGGGAGGCTCATTCACTATGACGTCATCGGACAGCAGCACGGCAAAGGGCTCCTCATCCACCAGATCACGCGCCGTCAGGATGGCGTCGCCGAGCCCCCGCGGGATTTGCTGGCGAACGTAGGCGAAGCGCAGCATGCCGGAAATCGAGTGTAATTGCCGGCGCAACTCCTCCTTGCCCCGCCCCGCCAACTCCTGTTCGAGCTCGGCCGACAGGTCGAAATGGTTCTCGATGGCCTGCTTGCCGCGTCCGGTAACGAACACCACCATCGGGATGCCAGAGGAAGCCACTTCCTCCACCGCATACTGCACGAGCGGCTTGTCCACAATCGGCAGCATCTCTTTGGGCTGAGCCTTGGTCGCCGGCAAAAAGCGCGTCCCTAACCCTGCCACTGGCAGTACAGCTTTTCGAATCCGCATGGCACCTCGCGCCAATCCCTTCGAGTCGCGCTGCTATCTTCTCTCCCGCCTTGCGCTGATAATCCCGCCACGGCGGACGCTACCCCTCGCCGCGCGAGTCTTAGTGTATCCCGATGTTTCCTGCCACGTCAAAGAGTGCGTGCAGTAAGGGCCCGGGCAATGCTTCTCGGCCTTCCGCCGGCTCGGGCGCCACGCCCCGCCTATGCTAAGATGAAAATCGAGGGTGTGGGCATGCTAGTGCTCGGCATTGAATCCAGTTGCGATGAAACGGCCGCGGCGGTGGTAGCGGACGGCGCGGAAATGCGTTCCAGCGTCGTGGCCTCCCAGGTTCTGACCCACGAAAAATATGGAGGCGTGGTCCCTGAACTCGCCTCCCGCGAACATCTGCGCAAGATTGAGCCGGTGGTCGAGGAGGCCTGCCGGCAGGCCCACCTGACCATCCGCACCGTGGACGCCCTCGCCGTCACCGAAGGGCCGGGATTGATCGGCTCGCTCCTGGTCGGACTCGTCTATGGCAAAGCGCTGGCGCTTTCCCTCGGCAAGCCGCTGGTCGGCGTGAACCACCTGGAAGGTCACATCCACGCCGTTTTGCTCGAAAACAAGATGGACCGCGCGGCCGGCAAGCCCGTTCGAGAGGCGGCCCTTCCCGCCCTCACGCTGGTGGTCTCCGGGGGGCATACGAGCTTGTTCCTCGCCGCGGCCAGCCCGCACGCCGCAAATCCTTTCACCTACTCCCAGCTCGGCCACAGCCGCGACGACGCCGCAGGCGAAGCCTTCGATAAGGTCGCAAAGCTCCTGGCCCTGGGGTACCCCGGCGGGCCGGTTATCGACCGGCTGGCGCGCCACGGAAATCCCCACGGGGTGGATTTCGGGCGCATCAAGATGAAAGGGAATCCGTTGGATTTCAGCTTTTCGGGTCTCAAGACCGCGGTGCTTTACCGCGTGCGCGGAACCGAACTTGCGCGGGAAGCCGAGGAACGCCGCGCTTGGCGCAAGACCGTCGAGCGGCCGGGCCACGATGAGATCTGCGCGCATTGCTCGCAGTCAACCCTCGACTTGATAGCAAGCTTCCAGCATGCCGTGGTCGAGGACCTGGTCGAGCGCACGCTCGCTGCCGCCGACGCCTGCCGCGTTGACACTATCTTCCTCTCAGGAGGAGTGGCGTGCAATTCCCTTCTCCGCCAGCGCCTCGTCGAAGCCACCAAACGCCAGGGGTTCGAAGCCTTCTTCCCTTCCCCCGCGCTCTCGACCGACAACGCCGCCATGATCGCCGCTGCCGGCTACTACAAACTCCAGGCCGGTGAGCGCGCCGGCATCACCCTCACCGCCCACGCCTCGTTTCCCCTGGGCACAAGGCAGGAGCGCATTAGCGTGCGCCTCTGCCGGCGCGTGCGCCGAAGCAGGCTATCGCGGTCCGGCAGAATATTACGATTCTTCTCCCCAGGCCCTTGATTCCGCTAGAATGGACGCGTTCTTTGGGCAGGTAAGCGCAGTTCATTCGTCGTCCGCAGAGCGGGATCGATTGTGGCCCGCCCGGCGCCATCAAGGAGAATCCATGGAACCCATCAATCGACGCAATTTCATGAAGAGCGTAGCCGGAACGGCCGCCCTGGCCGCGCTGGAGGGCGGAGCGGCCCGCGCGGCGGACACTGGCCCGGTTTTCCTTGCCACCTGGGTGCACGGCAAACCGGCCAACGAACGCGCCGCGGAAGTCTTCAAAAACGGCGGCAGTCTTCTGGATGCCGTCGAGAAAGGCATCAACGTGCCGGAGAGCGATCCGGCAGTGACGAGTGTCGGCTATGGCGGCCTACCCAATGCCGAGGGAGTGGTCGAACTCGACGCCGCGATCATGGACGGCGCCCGGCACCGCGCCGGCTCCGTGTGCAACCTGCACATGATCAAGAACCCCATTTCCGTGGCGCGCCTGGTGATGGAAAAGACCCGCCACACCACGCTGGCGGGCGAGGGGGCATTTCACTTCGCATTGAAGATGGGGTTCGAACCTCAAACGCTACTGACCCCGGAAAGCCTGAGAAAGTGGGAAGAATGGAAAGCTAATCCCAAGCACGAAACCTTCTGGCTGAGCGCGGAAAACCACGACACCATCGGCATGGTGGCGACGGATGGGAAAGGGCACGTCGTCTCCGGCTGCTCGACCTCCGGACTCGCTTTTAAGATTCCGGGGCGGGTGGGGGATTCGCCGTTGGTAGGCTGCGGAGTTTATGCCGATGACAACGTGGGCGCAGCCTCGGCCACGGGCGACGGCGATGTGATGACGAATTACTGCACCAGCATTTCCATCGTCCACCACATGATGCACGGAGCGTCGCCACAGGACGCTTGCCTGGAACTTCTGCGTCACATGGTCAAGACCGACCCCAAGAACCGGGATGCGGAAGTGGCGGTCATCGCTATCAACACGCGCGGAGAGATCGGCGCAGCCTCGATGAATAGCCGCTTCCACCTCAAGTACGCGCTCTGGCGAAACGGCGAAAGCCAGCTTCTGGATTCCGTCATGTTGATTTAACCGCAGGACCGGGAGGGCCGAGCGGCTCTGCTGGAACCCGCTGCAAAACCGCACCGGTTTCGGCGCCTCTACCGAGAAACCCCTCACCCGTCCCGGTCTGCCGGGCCACCCTCTCCCCAGGGGAGAGGGCTGGTTACTCGACTTCTAGCCCTCTCTCAGGGGAGAGGGTGGACCGCGACCGGCGCTTTCACCAGCCGGCGCGGGCCGGGTGAGGGGTCTTTCCCTTTACCTGGGCGTGGCTGCCGATCCCGGGCCAGTCATGGTCCCTTCCGCCCGACCGGGGGCCCACATCATCCAGATCCACGTGGCCCCAACCAGGACCAGGAGTGCTACTCCGTTCCAGCGGAAGAATTCATGGGGTTGCCCAAACGATTCCAGGAGCGGCCCCGCCAGTTGGGAAAACAAGAGAACCGCCACATAAGCCAGGATGTTATCGCGCAAGAAGAGCCCCGCCACCCCGACGGCCACCAACAGCGGAAGGATACTCGCAACCCAACCCACGGCGTAGGCCGCGAGAGAGTGCGCCTGGGGAGGCCCCAGCGAAACCAGCACCAGTGCGATGGCCGCCCAGAGCCACCACGCCCGCAACTGCCACCCCAAGCGCACGACAAAGATGGCCAAGCCCGCCAGGGCGGCATAGACCAGGGACCAGAGGAGGCTCGGAAAGAAGAACCCGATGGCGGGCCAAGCGGTATTGAAGGCGGCCGGGAAGAGTTCAGCCCGGATGGGCATGTGGGCATGAAAGACCGTAGCTAAGAGCGCATCCAGCCGCATTAACCCGGCTCGGGCGGCGATGCACAAGACAACTGCCAACACAGCATCGCGGCGCCACACGCGGCGCGCCGACCCACGAAAGAGTTTCCACGCGTCCGGATACAAGCTCGCTGTCAACCCCACCACCAGCCAGGTAAGCAGCCCCATGAGCAGCGGTATGACAATCACGCTGACGGCGACTTGCATGTGGAAGCTCGTAAGTGGGATCGACGTGTCGTAGCCGCGGTCAAATAAGGGGATCTGATTTAGTGTTGAAATCAGCATCAAGGCGGCGGCCAACACTCCGAACTTTGCCGAGCGTTTCCAGGGCACTTGTCCGGAGCGGACTTGTTTGACGAAGAGCTTCAGCCCCGCGGCCATCAGGCAAAAAACCATCAGGAAGGAAAGGCCCTTCAGAATCACGTTGCCGAGATGCGTGGCGCGTTCGGCGCGCTCCCATTCTTCCGGCAATTTGAAGGAACGCGAGAACCCCACCACCTGGTCCCCGGCAAGGTCGACTTCCAGGCGATAATGTGCGTCACCCACGTTGCGGGGATCACCCGGCTTGGCCTGCCAGACAAGCGTGTAGTCTTCGCGAGCTTTGCGCTTGTTCGCCTCGGAGTTCTGCAGTTCGAAGTCCTCCAGCCGATATCCGTGCTCCCGCACCGCCTGCGCCGCCAGTTCCCGGGCTTGGTCAGGCGAGAGCGCGGCCCCGGGCGCATCCTCGGCAAGCAAGTGGTGGTACCCAAAAACCTCTCCCGAGGCTGGATCGATGAAGACCAGGTATTCCTCCTTCTGCAGGGGGCGGAAATAGCGAACGCGCCACAACGCCAGGCGCGTGGCCTGGCGGTAAATCTGGTCCGCTTGCTCGAGGGACTTGCGCTCCGCCAGATAATGGAGCGCCAAGGGGTCAATGTTGTCGTCAATCCACACGACGTGCCGGTAAGTGGCGGGGTCGATCTGGCGCTGACGCAGAAAAGTGTCGGCAATGCCCAGGGCATCCTGGCGGGATTGGCGCAGGACAATCCCTTTTCCAAATTTATAAACGGGAAGGAATGCCATAGCGATAAAGACTAATGCCAGGGCGCCCGCCAGCCATAGTCGTGACCGGGAAAGAGGCTGATAAACCAGAGGTGTTTCCCGAGCGGCCTGATCCTCGCGCGGGGGTCGTACGACCCCTGCCGCGGAATTTGTGAGGTCGCCCTCCTCGGCAAACGAGCCTGTCCTCAAGTACGCCCCGAGCGCCACGATGAGCGGGATGAGCATCACCCCCGCCGCCACCGCGCCTGACACCATCAGGTAATGATTGGGCGAACGCAGCAGGAGGAAGGCCGTATAAAGCGCGTCCACCGAGTAATGCCAGATCAGCGTCGCCAGGATTCCAAAACGCAACATGACCAGGCCAATCAGCACGCCGCCCAATCCCACTTCCAGGCCGCGGATGAAAAAGGGTTGATTCGGATAGGCCGAGTGCAGGAATCCCCAGATGAAGGCGGAGAGCACAACGGCCAGCGTTCCCGATTTCAGGAACCTGCGCAGGAAGGGAATGGAGAAAGCACGGAATTGGATCTCCTCGGAAACGGCCGGGAAGAATCCAATGAAGAGGACGGTCACCCAGGGGAAGCGGGTATTCAGCAAATCCGTAAAGGGAACCTCCGCCGGCGCCCACGCCCCCAGTTTGTCGGCGGCCAGATAAAAAACCGTCTGGTAAGCGAAGAAGAAGAAAGTGAGCGCAATGCCCACCACGTTCGCCAGCAGGAAAGATCGTGTGCGCAGCCCCTGCCAACTAAAGTAGCGGCGGATGGAGAGGAAATTCGGGTAAGCTTCGCGATAAACGGGCTCCGAGCTGGCCAGCAGCAGGAAGATGGCTGCCCCCAGCGCCAGCGCGGCCAGCAGGTTGTCGCGCACGTAGCTGCTCACGAAGCTGGAATACGGATCCGTGGTGCGATAGCCGAATTCGGCAAGCGAAAAGGTGTTCAACTGGCCGAGGAAATAGAGCAGTGAGGCGACCGCCGCAAACCCCGACGCGAGGCGAATGGGCACGTCGCGGTCACGCAGGCGTTGGATAAGGATAACCAGCGCGGCCACGCACAAGAGAATCCAGAAGACTTCATCCACTTCCTGGGCGGAGATGTTCCGGGAGCGCAGATTCTCGTAGCCGCGCGTCCAACCTTCGGGGACCTTGATGAATTCCCGGTAACCCGCCACCTGGTCGCCGTCCACCTCCGCTTCCAGGCGCAAGCTGCCTTCACCCAATTCCACGTTTTTCCGTTTCCAAGTGAAGGAATGATCGGTTCGCGCCGGCCGTTTCTGGGTTTGCGTCTCGACGAATTCCAAATTCCCCAGGTCGAGCCGCATGACCTCGACGAGAAACTTCTCGGCGATGGCGCGGGCCCTGGCAGCGTCCAGGTTCGCGCCCGGCGCCGATTCCGGGAGGTCGTGATCGAAGCCCACAACCTCGCCCGCGGGACTGACGTCCACCCGGAATTCCTCTTTCTGCTGCGGTCTGAACCAGCGATGCGACCAGCGCCACAGGCGGACGGGACCGCGCGTCAGGGTGTTCATGCGCCCCAGTCCCTGGGTGCGCTCCAGATAGACCTTGGCGTCGTCGTCA
The DNA here is from genome assembly GCA_963722555.1 of uncultured Acidobacteriota bacterium. Lineage (GTDB taxonomy): Bacteria > Acidobacteriota > Terriglobia > UBA7540 > UBA7540 > Bog-366. The sequence continues at coordinate 584,511 of CAVRNQ010000006.1, read as the reverse complement.
TAGTCAAACACCGCGGCGTGCCGGTAGCCCTCGACGCTCCAGCCGCGTTTCGCCAGGAATTCCCGGGCCATCGGTGTGGAATCGTCCCGATTCACGCGAAACTCAATCGCCGCTTCGGGAAAGGCATGGGAGAAGTACTTCACGCCAATCGCCAGCGAGATGGCCGACAGCAACACCGCAATCGCGATCACGCGGCGGTCGGCAGAAGTCAATGTGGTTGACATGGATTCCTCTTCTCAGGCGGGCTGCGGAAAAATCGCCAACGCTGTCATCCTGAGGAGCCGCAGGCGACGAAGGACCTCTGCATTTGCTAGAAAATTCAAATACAGGGGTCCTTCGCTTCGCTCAGGATGACAGCGCTGGCGAGTTCTTCCGCAGCCTCCTCGAGCGCAAACGCCCAGAGCAGGACCGATTATACCCGCAGTCAGCCCCTTCCCACGACCGCATCGACGGCGAGGGAAATGGTGGGCCGACCTCAAGACAACTCCTTCACCATGACCCAAGCGGCGGTCCCGTCGGCGTAATAATTCTCAACCTTACCCACCTTTCGGTAGCCGCGCCCTTTGTAAAAACGCTGTGCCCCCAGATTGTCCTGGGCGGTTTCGAGACCGATCAGGCCCAAGGCGTGGTCTTTCGCCCACCGCTCGGCAGCATCCATCAGGAGCGCCCCGACCCCCCGCCGCCGCCAAGCCGCGACGACATCGATGGTGACGATATGCATTGTCTTGCGGGGTTCGCGGTTGGCGATGAGAAAACCGACGATCTCCCTGGCTTCCTCCGCCACCCAGGTTTGGGAATTCCGGTGCGCGATAAAGCGCTCCAGTTCCTCACGCGAATAGGAAATCCCCGGAGCAAAGCAAGCTTGATCGATTTCGTATAACTTTCCGAAGTCCGCAGAATGGAAGGAGCGCAGGCGCATGGAGTGACTCGACAGGCTGCGGAAAAACTTGGAGGCGCTGTCATTCTGAGCCCTTATTTTGGGCGAAGAACCCCCGCAGTTTACTCGCTTCGCCAAACGAACTGCCGGGGTCCTTCGCTTCGCTCAGGATGACAGCGAGGGCATTCATTCTCCCGGCCGCGCCACGACCTCCAGCAGCCGGTCGATATCGGTCTCGTCATTATAGAGATACGGCGAAACCCGGATCACGCCCTGACGTAAGCTCACCGCGATGTGGTGGGCGCGAAGCTTGCGATGCAATTCCGTGGTCGCTTCCGGCGGGCAGGCCTGGAACCCCAGGATCGTCGATTCGTGGTTGACCCGCGACGCCGCCGAAAGAGCGCAGCCCTGAGCGCGCAACCCATCCGCCAACCGCTCCAGAAGCCGCCGGCAGTGCTCGTACGCGGCCCTGGGCGTGACTCCCTCCAGAAACTCCAGGGACGCATCCAGGCCATGCAGATTGATGAAATTTCCGGTTTCACCGGAATCAAAGACGCGCGCGTCGTGGATCAGGCGGAACTGCTCGCTGGGAAGCGAGTCGAAATCCTCGGCGCCCTCAACCGAGTACCAGTTGATGACCGGCAGATCCAGTTTCCCCAGCAGTTCGCGCCGCACGTAGGCAAACCCCGTCCCGTAAGGACCCAGCAGCCACTTGTAGGCAGCGCAGACCAGGACGTCCACGGGAAGCGCGTTTAGATCCAACTCCTGTGCGCCCACCCCCTGTGTGCCGTCCACCACAAAGATCCCACCGCGGGCATGAACCAGTTCACCCATGGTTGCCAAGTCGATCCGGTACCCGCTTGTGTAATTCACCCAATCCAGCGCGAGGACCCGGGTGCGCGCGCTAAGCGCGGCCGCCACCGGTTCGAGTCCCACTTCGCCGTGGACGGAAGCAAGCACCTTTACGACTACGCCCTTCCGGCGCAGGTGCAGCCAAGTGAAAAGGTTCGACGGAAAGTTCGAGCTGGCCACCACGACTTCATCGCCCGGGCCCAGGCCCAGTCCCGCGGCCACAATCCCGATCCCTTGCGTGGCGCTGGTGGTGAGCGCGATTTCCGAGGGGCCCGCACCTACCAGCCGGGCGATTCGCGCGCGCACGCGCTCCGGCAGGCGAAAGTATTCCGGCGCATCCAGCCGGTCCGGATGAACCTTGAGTTCGATGGCCTCGTACAACCTCTCCCGCGTGGCGAGCGGGAATGGCCCCTGATAGGCGCAATCAAGGTAAACCGTGGGTGAGAAATCCGAGAACTCCTGGCGGTAGTTGCGCATTCGCAAAAGTAATTTACTGCCTGGAAGGGGCAGAACACAAGGTTTTCAGAGCGCGGCAAAGCGAATCAGCCCTAGCAGGTTGCGGAAAAACCCCTCACACTGTCATCCTGAGTCCCGGTTCTTTCGGGACGAAGGATCTGCATTTGTCTTTGTTACTGAAAACCCATGCAGATCCTTCGCTGCTGCTCAGGATGACAGTTTGGGTGATGGGTCCTCCTCATCGAGTTTCTGCCCATCATGGGCAGCCGATAGGCTGTCAACGCTCAGGATGACAGCGAAGGGCTCAGTGTGACAGCATCGGAGCGTTTTTCCGCAGCCTGCGTAGCCCCAAATCCCGGGGGAATCTCGCGTCCCCGGGATCCCCGGTTACTTCCGCCCGGCCTCCCGGACACTTTCCTCCAAGTGCTCGGCCACGAGCGTAGCCGTATCGCCGACCGCTTGATCCAGGGTGGGAGGGTTGAAAGGCCGGTAAACCGTATCTTGCCAGACCGAAGCACCGCTGCGGTCCGAAATGAACACCTCCGAATGCACCCGCTTCAGGCGACGCAACTCCAGGCAGGACCCGCGCACCGTGCCGTCGGCCTCCTTGGCCTTGGTGACAATCCGGAAGCGGCCTGATTTGGCGATCGCTTCCACCAGCCGATCGCTCAAGGCATTGTCGATGCGCTCGATGTAGAGGGAGTGAATCCGCATCAATTTGCGGAAGTCGTTGGTCGTCGCGGTCCGCGGGCCCGAGCCCAGGGTGGGCGCCGGCGCGGGACCGAGCGTGGGGCGCTGCTCAGGTGGAGGTTGCTCGTGGGGAGCCGGTTCGTCCGCCGGTGGCTGCTCCGCCTTCTGGCCCGCCTCGGCCCATACCAAGGTACCGACCAGCAGACAAATCGCCATGCACCAACCCGCTCTTCTCATGGCGACCTCCCCGACCATTGATCCCCTGGATTGAGCGTGCGCCACCGGGGTGGCCACTACTGGCCGTAAGCCCTTTGCCTTTCCGTGAGAGCCCTTCGACTGTCCTTCAGGTCCTGCCTCTCGTCACGCTGCTTCTCGCGCATCTCACGCCGTTCGCGTTGCATCTGATGCTTTGCCTGAAGGCGCGCCGACTTGGAAATCGGCTGGTGCTTGAAAGACAGCCGACGATTCTTCTCCTGGACCTTCAAGTTCTTCCGCTCCAATTTCTGGCGGATTTTCAGTTGCCTTAGCTGCTCGCTCCGATTGCTATTCTGGGCGCGGACCGGGCGGGCCAAACTGAACCCCAGACAAAGCGTAGCGACCATCAAGATCAGAAGGTTACGCATTCTACCTCCCCAGGCGCGCAAATAACTGCCCAACGCGAGCATCTCTCACCGCAGGCTTGCGGCTCGGAGCATCCCCTCTCCATGTGCATCTTATCGAGATTGTGTACAGAGTACAACCCTTTCGGTAGTGGTGGGTGGCGCAGACATCGTGGTTTGATGTCTGCGGCGGTCCGGCAGACATGGTCGAACTTCCGGGTCTGCTGCCGGCAAGATACCTCCCTCCTCGCCATGGATACCATACCCTGAGCCTCAAAACGCAGACATCCCAAAACGATGTCTGCGCCACCCACGAAGCACCACCCCGCGTCAAGCCGAACTCACGCCGGGCGGGAAGCGGGCCGGAAAAAGACGTAGAGCATCCAAGCCACCGTCGCGATGCCGCCGACCAGCAGAAGCGCAAAGAGGGTGAACACCACCCATTGGCCCCGAACGGCCTCGCTTCCGGGGTCGAAGTAAGGCTCGAGGTAAGCCACCCGGACCAAGTGCCGCATCACCCCCATCAGGCTTATAGTCCCGACAATCGCGGCGGTCGAGACGGCGAGGCTGCGGCGTGCCACCGCCAGAGCCACGATCGCCAGCAGAACCGCTGCAACCAGCAATCCCGTGGCCAGTTGGCCCTGACCCAGGAATTGCCCGCGCACCTGCGGGGGCAGGCTGAACAGGAACCAGATACCCACCAGGAGCTCGCCCCCGATCCCTGCTTGGAACCAGCGCAACCCGTAGCGATGCGCCCAGGCAGCGAACTCCGGCGCATCCTTCCGCCACAAGCGGGAAAGCAGGGCGGTGCCCAGGCCCGCCATGGCCAGCCCTGCCAGCACGAAGTGCAAGAAACGCGCCAGCCCGGAGTTGGTCAGCGGGCCGAAAATGCGCCCGACTTCGCCATGCAGGAACTGCTTGTAGAAATCCTCCGGGTGCAGCATGGCCGTCATATTCCTGGAAAAAATAAGCGCCACGTGCAGGAAGATGATGGCCGTGGCGAGCATCACCCAAGCCGCTCGCCTGCCCAACTCTTCCTGCTGCAGGTTGAACCAGTAAACGCCGTAATAACCGAGCAGCACCAGGAAGACGACGGCCAGCCAAAACCAGGCCATCAGCACCGAAGAAGTGTAGAAGAGCCGGCCATACACAAGCTGCAGGAAAAGCAGCGGCGCCACGCCCAGGGTAATCGCAAAAGCCACCACAGGAGGCATGGCCTGCGCCCCGCGGCGGGCAAACTCACGGTGCTTCGAATCGTTGCGCCCGCGAAAGGCCGAAATCGCCAGCATCACAACACCCCCCAGCAGAAAATTCATGGCCAGCAGGTGAAGGATGAAGGTGAATACCAGGAGAAACTGCAGCAGCCCTGCGGGCGCGGGCTGCGGGACACAAACCGGGGCGGGAATCACAGGGATCATGGCCTGGGCGCTCCTTGAGGGGATAACGGCGGCGTCTGCGCTTTCTCCCCGGGCGAAATCTCCAGGTTCGGCGGAGGCGGGCTCAGGCTTGCCAGCCACGCGCCCAGGGCCTTGCGCTCCTCCTCGGTCCCTGCGAAAGGCGGCATGAATCCCTTGAGCTGGTTGAGGTTCGTAAGTTGGTAATCGATCATGGCCCGGCCCCAGCCTTTCACCGCAAAACGCATGCTGTTGTAACCGTTCACGGTGTGGCAGCTTGCGCATTCCACTCGGAAAACTTCCTCCCCGGCCAGCTCGGGCGCCTGGGGGTCAACCTCGTGCACGCGCACCCAAAGCGCGGACTTCAGAATACCCTGCTGGCGGAGCTGCGCTATCTGGTCCGGACGCAGGTTGTTCGCGTACATGTAACCGTAAATGATGTAGGGTTTGCGAACAGCCTCCCGCACCCATTCCGTGACCCCGGTGCTCGAAAGCGCCAGGACCGCGATCAGGAAGGCGAAAGTCAAGCTGAAGTGGCGAGGATTCCGGTAAGGGCCGAAGTAGGTGAACAGCACCACCAGCGCTGAGAAGAAAAGTGAGAGGCCCGCGAAGATGGTCACCGCCGGCGCGCTGCCCATGAAAATTTCCCGCGCCATGGGGGGCAGCGTGGAGATATACCAGAGCCCTCCCACCGGGATGGCCAGCGCTCCCGCCAGCAGCCACTTGGCGGCGTACTGGATCACCTCCGTGCGCAAGCCCACGTCACGGACGGCCGATGCGGTCACCAGCGCATAGACGCCCGCCAGAGCAACGGAAACCGCGGTGCGTACCAGGCAGGAGGGCAGCATTCCCGGATTAAAGAACGCCGCCGCGAAACTCTGCGTCTCCAGCCAGCGCCCCGGCGTCAACATGAAGGTCAGGATGCCGTTGATGACGAACAAGCTCGCCCACGCCGAGCCAAAGTAAATCCAGCCGACCCGCAGATGCGTCTGCGCGTCCAGGCGGTCCCAGCCGTAGTAGTAAACGAACGCCGCAGCAATTTCGACAAAGAAGAAAACCCACTCGATCGCCCAGCCCCACACGAAAACGTGAAGGAGCGTGGCGGTGGCTTCCGGATTCACCAGCCCGATGCTCCACCAGATGCCTACTCCACTCACCGCGCCGAAGACCAGCACCACCAGCACAAAGAACTTGGAGTGCGAGCGCGTGTATTCGAGCAGCGCCGGGTTGTTGTCGCGATAGGCCTTGCGCTCCGTTACCGGCAGGAAGAGGCCGCCACCTACCGCAAAGTGCGAGACAAAAACGTGCAGGATGGCGATGATGCCGATAATCAGCCCGCCACCCAGCAGGGGAGGTTCCCAAACAGGGTAGTTCATAGTCGCCTTGTGACCAGATCGGACGTGCCCCCACCGAACGCGCTCATGTTAGACCGGCAGGCGGAATTTTTCAACCGCTATGCTGGCAGGGTGCTGGCAGGCAAGCGTAGCGCGGACCTGTATTGCAGGTCTGCGGCCCTTGGGCACGGTCAGCGAGAAAAGCGGAGGTTCTGTAACCCGGAGATAGCCACGGCCAATTCGTCTTGGGAATTGACCGCGGGTTCGTCATCGAAGGAAAAGCCCACGGTCACAAAAACAGTGACTGTGGCCCCCCCGCCCGGTCGCAATTGCAGGCGGGCCTTTTTGCTTTGGTAGCGCGGAGTTGTTCTTGAACTCCGCGGCTTGAATGCTCAGGAACCGTCGGAGAGCCGCAGAGTTACAAACCAACTCTGCGCTACCCGCTACGCATCCCGGGCCGCGAGCGAGCGGTACCCGCACGCTGCCTGGCGGTCAGAATCATGCTGTCAATAGGGTCGCAGCACCGTAACCGCGGGCATGGGATAGTGCTTGACGTTGCGGGTGATGAGTGTGGCGCCGAGTTCGACGGCGGTCGAGGCAATCAAGGCATCTCCAAGTTCAGTCCCGTGACTTCGCCGATAGGCTCTCAGCATATTTCCAGCGGCGAGGGCAATTTCTTCTGATAGGGGAATTTTTCTGAGAGCTGACAAGAGCGCGCCGGTAGCTGACTCCTCACCCTGCCTCATGCCAGCCCATAATTCGGTCACCGACACGACTGAAATGACGGGTGGCTCGGCTGCCGCTTCGTATCGGCCCAGGAAAGCGCGAGCCTCCCCACGACCGCGCAGGAAGTCGATGAGAATGTCGGTGTCCAGGAGATGAACGGCCACGAGATTGTCAGCCCGAGAGGCTCTTGAGACGTTTTCCGCGACGTAAGGCGCGAACCATCGCCAAGCTTGACTTTTTCCGTCCCTTCCACGACCCAAACGCCTCGTCCAGCGCGGCGCGAAATTCCGCGGGGGTGGGGCGGTGGACGTATCGCTCCTCGATCGCGGTCCGGATCAAGGCGCTGGCCGTTTTCTTCTCCAGCCTGGACCACGCTCGCAGATGACGCCGTTGCTCTGCGGTAAGGAAGATTTGAGTTCGTACCATGTTTCCCATGATTTAATAATATACACCGTCTGTACATCTATTCAAGGAGGATTCTGATTCTGGTGTCACCTCTCCCCCGCCGCGTGATGCCCTGCCGCGCCTGCGCCGCCGGGTCAACAGTCGCGGGCTTCGTCACCTTGACGCTCTTCAGCGCGTTGATTAATTCGTCGTCGCCACCGCCCGGACGCACTTCCTGGAGATAATCATCCTTCACATCGAAGTCGATGCCGCGCTCCTGAACAAGAATTGCAACGCGGTGGCTGGGCACCTGCCCAGCGAGCAGGGCGAAAACCTGCACTTGGTTCAGCGGCTTCTTCGCGCCTGCAGGTTCGGGCGGGTTGGCCGCGCGTAGCGCCTTAAGAAATGCCTCGCTCGCGCCTGCGGCCTTGAGGCTTTGGAGAAGATCCTCCGCAGGCTCGAAATCAATCCCGCGCTGCTCGATTAGTTTCGCGCCTGAATCATCTCCGAGCCCGGCTCGCACCATGTTGCTGACCTGCTCCTCGGTAAAGGGCGTCTGCTGCGCCCGCATGGGCAGCGTCAGAATTACAGCTATGATGAGCATCAGGATGGCCACGGCCGGTTGACGCCGCATCGGCACCTCCGGAAAGCGGGAATCATTACTGATGTTGTGAAATAATCGCCAAAGACCCTTCTCACCGCAGAGTCGCGGAGGCTTGAAAAGAAAAGGCCCTTTCTCTGCGTCTCGGCGCCTCTGCGGTGAAGAGAGCCATTTGTTTCACACCTTCGAATTGTGCGCATTCTACCACCCCGGTTGCCCGGCCGGCGCGAAAAGCCGCGGACCTCACACTGCGGAGGTCCGCGCTACGCTGGCTTGACCACCCCCTGGCCCCCTCCTGAACCAGGAGGGGAATAATTCGGACAATTAGGCACTTGCCTGGAAAATACTGCCTACCCGTAGGCAACGTATATAATAACGTCCTTGACAAGTCAGCGCGTACAGTGCTAGCCTGAAGCGGTAAGTGCTGTGGGCCGAACAGGGCTCGGCCTGAGGCGCATCCTGATCAGTTGATCACCCTAGAATCGCAACACCCTGATGGCTCCCAACAACGAAGACGCGACGTTCCTGCAAAGAATGAAAGATCCCCGCCTGCGCCCATTGTGGCGGCTCACCCACACGCTGATCAAGGTCAGGAACGGGGCGCTGACCCAAAAAGATGTTAAAAATGAAGATCGAACCGACTATGTGTATGAAAACAAAGGAGAGAGTGACAATATGTCATGCCATCGTGCAGACTTATTGGCCGACAATTCACGGATTGCGCGGTAATTCGGGGCGAAACCAGCGTAGCGCGAACCTGTTTTGCAGGTCTGCGGCCCTTGGGCACGGCCAGTGAGAAGAGCCGCAGACCTTGAAAAACAGGTTTACTTTCTACAGCGAACTGACCCACTACCGGTGGCGGATCCACGCATGACGGTCAGAATTTTGGAGGGGCAGCCCGCGCCCTGCTCCGGGGCTCAGGCGACGCAAGCGCAAGCCAACCCGACTTGGGGTTTCTCCATCCAACCGGAAAGCCAACATCTGTTTGGAAAAGGCTCTGGGCATGGTGCGAGTAGACCGACTCTGTTCCTTGGCTGTGGCTAAACCTATGAAAGTGACCCTGGCTGTATTCCTGGCATTCGTGTTCTACCCCGGCTGGGGGCACGCCAAGGATCCCTCCCATTTCGCGAATTTCACGGGCCAGTGGGTTCTGGATTTCGGACAGGTGAAGAACCCGCCGGCCGGTCTCGAAGACTACGCCCTGATTGTGAATCAAGATGGGGACGAGCTCAAAGTGGTGACAGTCATAAAAGGTGATCTGCAGCCCACTCCGGGCGCGGTTAATCCCGGCGGCACGATGGTCCGCTCACCGGGCGGCGCTTATGGCGGGAGAGGTGGCATGGGCATGTCGGGGCGCATGGGCGGGGGCATGCCGCGCGGCGGAGCGACGGTGCCCAGCGGAGTGGGTGGAGCGCCTCGCGACCTGGAAAATACACGGGGCAATCTTGCCGCCTACCAGGTCTACCCCCAACAAGTGGTCTACAAGCTGGACGGAAGTGAATCCACCGCACAGTTTGGCGACCTGGGTCATACGGCCGCGACCTCCAAAGCCGAGTGGACCACGGACCGCGAGGTATTGAAGCTCTCCCTGGCAGGAGATGACGACACGGGTCAGGGGGGAGGCAAAATTAGAGTGAAGGATCAGTGGCAAGTCTCCGGAGACGGAAAATTCCTGATCGTTGACCGAAGGATCAAGTCTCGGGACGGTACGGGGACCGCGCACCTCGTGTTCGCGAGAAAACCCCCGAGTGTGACGAACGGGCCGGCAGGTCTCCAGGACTGAAACCCGCATTCCTCCGGGACCAAGTCCCGGCCACAAGGAACAAATTCCATGAGGATCGCACGTACGGTGAAACAGGCCAATCAACCTCAAGGCAGCGTCACAGAATGCCAGCCCTGGGGTTGGAAAAGATCCGGTTTTGTGCTCGCAGTGATCCTGCTGCTCCTGCCCAATCAACGGCTGGGAAGTCAACAACCGGCGGGCAGCCAGCAGCCACCGGCGATTGCCGTTGACGTCAAGGTGGTTAACGTGCTCGCCTGCGTGCGCGAGAAGCACGGAGCAATCGTCCGCGGCTTGACCAAAAGCGATTTCACCCTGGAAGAAGATGGCCGCCCGCAAGAGATTCGTTACTTCAGCCACGAGACCGATCTCCCCCTGACCTTGGGGCTGCTGGTCGATACCAGCATGAGCCAGCGGCGCGTTCTCGGCCAGGAGCGCAGCGCCAGCTCAACATTTCTCGATCAGGTGCTGCGGGTGGACAAGGACCAAGCCTTCGTAATTCACTTTGACCGCGAAGTGGAACTCCTGCAGGACTTCACTTCGTCCCGGCAGAAGTTGCAGGCAGCGCTGGACCTGCTGCAAACGCCGCAGCGTAACGAGGAGGAGAGCGGTAGTTCGCCGGATTCCTACCCGGGTTCGGGCCGGGGGGGTGGCGGACGCAATGGGGCGGGACGTGGCGGAGCGGGCACGCTGCTCTATGATGCCGTCTATCTGGCGTCCAAGAACCTGATGAGTAAGCAGCAGGGACGCAAGGCGCTCATCGTCCTTTCCGATGGCGTGGACCACGGCAGCAAGGAAACTCTGGCCAGTGCCATCGAGGCCGCCCAGCGCGCCGACACGCTGGTCTATTCCATCCTGTTCGCTGATGAGCAGGGGCACGGCGGAGGAAGCTACGGGCATTCCGGCATGGGCGGCATGGGTGGGATGGGCGGTAGGGGGGGCATGGGCCGGCACGGCGGGGGCTCAAGGTATCCCCAAGAAACACGGCCGGACGGCAAGAAAATCCTCGGACGGCTTGCCAAGGAAACGGGCGGCCGCCTCTTTGAAGTCTCCTCCAAGCACTCGATTGAAGAAACCTACGACCGCATCCAGGAAGAACTCCGCAATCAATACAGCCTGGGCTACACGCCTGACCGGCCCAATGCTGAACCGGGCTATCACAAGATAACCCTCACCACCACGAAAAAAGACCTGATCGTGCAGGCGAGAGACGGATATTACGCCGACCGGTAGGAAGGGTGGAGACCCAGGCTTGTCCGAATTACGCCCGATCCGGCGGGTGGCAAGATGCGGCGTCCCGCTCGGCCAGGACGCGAATCTCCACTCCCATCATGATGAACCCTGCGCCGGATTCTATTTCAGCGCGCGCTCGATGGCCGCTGCGGCGACGGGCGCCATCAATTCATAGCCACGCGCGTTGGGATGCAGGCCGTCTTCCGAGTAGCCTTCACGCAACATCCCTTTCTCGTCCACGAGCGCCGTGTAATAGTCCGCGATCTCGGCGTGAATATCCGGAGCGTAGCTTTGCAGCCAGTGGTTGAGCTTCAGAATATCTGCCGGTGGCCGCTGCCCGGTTTGCTTTGACTTGGTGTAGTCGCTTACCGGCAAGAGCAGGCAGAGAATAACCTTGATGCCATGACCTTCGGCGAGCTCGCACAGGGCGCGGAAGTTGTCGCTGATCATCTCCAGAGTTTCGGGGCCGGTATTGCCGGAAATATCGTTGGTGCCGGCCAGAATGATGATGGCCGCGGGGTGGAGGCGGATGACGTCGGGATACATGCGCACCAGCATCTGGGGGGTAGTCTGCCCGCTGATGCCGCGGTTCACATAGGGCTTACCCGGGAAATACTTGGCCAGGTCCCAACCATCGGTAATCGAATCCCCCAGGAAGACCACGCGGCCCTTCGTGGCAGGCATCTTCTCCAAACGCAGATTGTCCTCATGGTAGCGGCCCAGTTGGTTCCAGTCCTGGAGCTCGTCGGCAAGGTGAGCCGCGGCCCACCGCAGGCAACATTGCGCCTGCGGGGGATGGAAATCCGGAACCAGTTGCCCTCGCACTGGAAACGACAGACACAGGCTAAGGCAGAGCCCAAGTAGGACTTTCGTCGCATTGTTCATCGTTCCCTCCTTGTGTGGTGTTATACCCGAGCCGGGGGTAAGCGTCAAAGAGATAACCCCTTGCCAGAAGCCACTGCAGCGCCCCGTTTGCTCGGCGCGGTGAATCGACCTGAAGTCCCGTCCGCCGGGACGAGGGTGCATGTTTGGCCCTTTCGGATAACTGCCCCTGACCAGTGTACAATGACCAGCGATAGGGGACCACGGAGAATCAGCCGGGCGGCCGGCACGGATACAAATCAACGGGGGAATGCCATGTTGCAGGGATATGGAATTGGGAAACTCCTAGGATTGTTTCTGGGGGTCTTGGGGGTCTTGGGGGTCCTGGCGCTCGTGCCACTGTCGGCGCCGGGTGCTGACAAAGAGCCGTCAGCGAAGAAGCCTCCGACGCTCCAGGAGGCCGAGGCCTTCATCAAGAACGCCGAGGCCAAGCTGCTGGAGCTTAACGTCATCTCCAGCCGCGCCGACTGGGTGAAGTCCACCTACATCACAGACGACACGGAAATCCTGGCCGCCCACGCCGACGAACGCTCCATCGCCGCGCAGGTCGAACTGGCGAAGCAAGCCACGCGCTTCGATCATCTCCAACTGCCCGCCGACCTAGCGCGCAAGATGATGCTCCTGAAGGTTTCGCTCGTGCTCGCCACGCCCGCGGACCCCAAAGCGAGCGCGGAGCTCACCGCCATCACTTCCCGCCTGGAAGGCACCTACGGGAAGGGCAAGTGGTGCCCGCCCGGCAAGGACAAGTGCCTGGACGTTGAAGATCTGGGCCGCCTGATGGCGACCAGCCACGACCCCGGCGAGTTGCGAGACGCCTGGGTGGGTTGGCACCTGATTGCGCGGCCCATGCGCCAGGACTTTGCGCGCTACGTCGAGCTCTCGAACCAGGGCGCGCGCGAACTGGGCTTCCCAGACACCGGCGCTTTGTGGCGCTCCAAGTACGACATGCCTCCCGATGAGTTCGCGAAGGAACTGGACCGGCTATGGGAGCAAGTGCGCCCGCTCTACTTGCAGCTCCACGCCTACGTGCGTTGGAAGCTGCGCGAGAAATACGGCGACCAGGTGGTACCCGCGAACGGCCCCATCCCCGCCGACCTGCTGGGAAACATGTGGGCGCAAACCTGGGAGAACACCTATCCTCTGCTCGCGCCGCCGAACGCTGACCCAGGCTTCGACCTGACGCAAATCCTGAAAAGCCGCAACACCGACGCCCTGGGAATGGTTCGCTACGGCGAGCACTTCTTCACCTCCCTGGGCTTTCGGCCGCTGCCCCAAACGTTTTGGGAGCGATCGATGTTTGTGAAGCCGCGCGACCGCGACGTGGTTTGCCACGCCAGTGCCTGGGACGTGGATTTCGAGCAAGACCTGCGCGTGAAGATGTGCATCGACATCACTGCCGAGTATTTCTCCACGATTCATCACGAACTCGGCCACAATTTCTACCAGCGCGCTTACGCGCATCAGCCTTACTTGTTCCGCGATAGCGCCAACGACGGCTTCCACGAAGCTATCGGCGACACTATCGCTCTCTCCATCACACCGCAGTACCTCGTGAAACTCGGGCTGCTCGACAAAGCACCCGATCCCTCAAAGGATATCGGCTTGCTGCTGCAACGGGCGCTCGAGAAGATCGCCTTCCTGCCCTTCGGGCTGCTCATCGATCAGTGGCGGTGGAAAGTATTTTCCGGCGAGATCACCCCGCAGCAGTACAACCAGGCTTGGTGGGATTTGCGCTTGAAATACCAGGGCGTAGCCCCGCCCGCCCCACGCAGCGAGGAGGACTTTGACCCCGGCGCCAAGTACCACGTGCCGGCGAATGTTCCCTACACGCGTTATTTCCTGGCTGACATCCTGCAGTTCCAGTTTCATCGCGCCCTGGCGAAAACCGCCGGCTGCGCCGAACCGCTCAACCGCTGCTCGATCTATGACAATCCGGAGGCCGGCGCGCACCTGGCGAAGATGCTCGAAATGGGCGAGAGCCGGCCGTGGCCCGACGCGCTCGAAGCCATGACTGGCCAGCGGCAAATGGATGCGACGGCGATTCGTGATTACTTCGCGCCGCTGGAAAAATGGCTGGAAGAGCAGAACCAGGGGAAACCGGTGGGATGGTAGAGAGCAGTAGGCAGTGAGCAGTGGGCGGAAGCGGGTAGCGCAGCGCGGCAAGCGAGGGGAGCCTTGATTTGAGTTTACAGCCCTCGCCCCCTTGGGGGAGAGGGTGGCCCGCCGCCGGCGTTTTCACCAGCCGGGGCGGGACGGGTGAGGGGGTCCCCCACGAGCAAATTGACAGGCAGGTAGCGCAGCGCGGCGGAACCACAAGAGAAAGTCAAAACGCAAAGCGCAAAACGCAAAGATCAAAGCCGGGTGTGCCGTGCGGGTGGAGCCGCGCTGCGCTACCCGCTTTACCAGGCACGAGAATCCTACAGGCCCAGGAGTGGGGCGAGGCGGGCGAGGACTTCCGAAAGAACCTCCTCAGGCACGCGGCCGGTCGCTTCGGCTCGGCGTTCCTTCCAGTCAAGACTCTTGATGTGGTCGGCCAACACGACGCCTGCGACCGGCAGGCCGGGCGGCAGCGGGACTTCGAAAGGATAACCTTTGACCTGGCTCGTCACGGGACAGACGAGGGCGAGGCCGGTCTTGGCATTGTAGGCCGCGGGCGATAAGACCAGCGCGGGCCGACGCCCGGACTGCTCTCTGCCCCGCTGCGGGTCAAAGGTGAGCCAGATGAGGTCGCCGGCATCAGGCACGTGGGCGCGCATCACCAGATTTCTTTCCCGACCGGCCCGCCCCAGTCAGTTTCATCATGCCGGTTCCTAGGCGTGATACTGGAAACGAGTTCGTCCAGGCGATACTTGCGGCGCGCGGGTCGCATGACGACCGCGCCGTCCTTCCCCACGCTCAGGCTGAGCGGGTCACCTTCCCGCAGGCGGGCGACTTGGGCGATGTGCCTGGGAATTCTGACCGCCAAGCTGTTGCCCCACTTCGCAACCTGACTTCTGTGGGCGACTCTCATATGTATCTACAAAGAATATACACTGGTTACGGCAGTTTGTCGAGGCCCGCCGCGTGTCAATATGCCAGGACCGCACGGATCCCCGCCGGAACCGTACAGAACAGCAGGTGGCAGGAAACAGGCGAGAAGCCGTATGCAAACGAAACCCCGCTCAGCACAGCCCAGAATGGGCGTTCCAGGAAAGAAGGGCGGTTCGCGACCGTCTCCAGGCAAGCCGCGAACCGCCGCCTGCTCAGGATTTCATGACGGCCGGATACACCTTCCGCACGGCCGCGATGATGTCGTTCACATCCTGGTCCGTGTACTTGGGATCCATGGGGATACCCGCGAACCGGTTATAGACGTCGAGGGTGCGCGGGCAAGCTGCGGCGCCGTATTCGATGGTTTTGCCACGCCCCACGGTAAACGACGGCCAACCCGGCTGCAGAGTTTCTTTCTTTTCGATGTGCTTCGCAATCGGCAGGATGGCAGACCCCTCCATGGGCTCCGCGGGGACATTCTCCGCGCGCATGGCCCGCATGAACTCGTCGCGCTGCGCTTTGCCACTGGTACGGATGTAAACCCAATTGCCGAGTCCCCCGTCGGGATCGTTTTTCTTGCGGAACGTGATGCCCGGGAGGTCCGCGATGCCGTTCGTAACGCGCGTGGATTTGTCACGGAAGTCCGCGAGGATGCCGTCGAGCTTGCGCAGTTGCGCGCGCATCACGCCGCCGGTGAATTCATTCATGCGATATTGGGGGCTGGAGAAGTTCTTCACGCGCGGCGGCTGACCCAGGACCTGGGCGTGCCCGTCCCGCAGAACTCCGCAGTCATGGAAACGCGTACCGCGCTCGAAGCGGTAGGAATCGCTGGTCACGAAGGCGCCGCCATCGCCGGAGGAGATGGTTTTGTTGATCTGGAAACTGTAAATCCCGCAATCGCCCATGGAGCCTACCGGACGCCCTTGGTAGGTCACGCCCACACTCTGGGCGCAATCCTCCAGCACCTTGAGGTTGTGCTTCCGGGCGAGGGCGAGAATGGGGTCCATATCCGCAGCCGCACCCAGGATGTGCACGGCCATGATGACTTTGGTCTGCGGAGTGATGTGGCGCTCAATGTCGGTAGGATCGATATCCATGGAATCGTCCACCTCCGCAAAAACCGGCAGGGCGCCCGCGGCGATGATCGCGTCATAACAGGCGTACCAGGTCCAAGCCGGAAGTATGACTTCGTCGCCCGGGCCGACCTCCAGCGCCGCCATGGCGGTCATGAGCGCCGTGGTACCCGAAGTCACTGCGATGGCGTACTTGGTGTGCTGGTGCGCGGAGAATTCTTTCTCGAAGTTGATGCACTTGTCTGGCGCCTTGCCCTTCGCGTCAATTCCCCACCAGCGGAACGGGCTGCGGTTGTTGATAACATCCAAGACTTCCTGCTTCTCCTCCTCACCATAGTACTGTGGGCCGGAGAGCTTGGCTTCCAGCATGGTGGAGCGAACCGGCGCCCCACCGTTCATAGCCAGCGCCGCCGCGGTTGGAACAGGAGCGGTTCGGGCAGCCGTGGGCGCTGCTCCGGCCACCAGGGCCGACCCGGCCAACCCCGTCGCAGCAGCCAGGAACTGCCGCCGGTTAACGCGATCTCGACGAGTATCAATCTTGCCTTGCTCTGTTGGATTCATCGGCATGAATACCTCCCGGTATGGTTTTCGTAAGATGAAAGCGACTTTGCAGTGCGCGAGCGGAACTATACCACTTCGCAGGATAGAGGGAAACCCCTGCCGCCACCCCCTGCGAGGGCTGCGGAGGTCAGACGAGATCGCTTGCGGAAGAATGCTGAAAACCGAACGAGGGCACCCGGCGGGGAGACAGGGGTGGTTCCGCGATTCCCCCAAAACCAGTCGCGAACCTCCCCCGCCGGTCTTGGCGTGTGCCGTGGCGCGCGAGGCGTCTGCCTGCCCGGGCGCAGCGCCGTTCCGGCCGCGCTCCTGCTGCGCAACTCAGGCTTTGGTCAGGAAGATGGGCAGGCCCAGCTTGTTCGCATAGTTGGGCCGGTAACGCGCGGTGTTGTACATGCTTTCGACGTCCACCGTGCGCGGGCCCAGTTTGGGATCCGGGATGGGCACGATGGCATAACATCCCTGGTTGATGGCCGTCATCCTGCCGTGCTCGCCCTTCTCGATGCAATCCATGGCCATGCTGGCGAAAGTGGAAGCCACCAACTTATCGACGAAGTCCGGGCTGCCGCTGCGCAGTTCGTAGGTGAGGTCGCTGACGACGGTCTCCTGGCCGGTGGCCTTCTTGATCTCATCGCTCAAGTCCTCGCCCACGTTGGCCTTCTTGCGGTGGCCGAAGGCGTCGGCCTCCCCGTACTCGCGTATCTCGTAGCCTTCCCACTGGGCGCCTTCGGAAAGGACGACCAGCGAGTAATTGCTGGGATTGGCCTTCTTGTCCTGCACCAGCAGTTCGATCATGTGCGGCAGGTCGAACTTGTACTCCGGAATGGCGCAGCGCAGGGAGCTGACATAAGCGGTGTAGAGCGACGTGTAACCGGCGTCGCGACCGAAGACGCGGAAGATGCCGATGCGCTCGTGCGAACCCACCGTGGTCCGCTGCCGGTCGATGGCGTCCATGGCGCGCGTGATGGCGGTGGAGAACCCAATGCAGTACTCGGTGTTGCGCACGTCGTTGTCCATGGTCTTGGGAATGGAAATGACCTTTACGCCTTCCTTGTCCAGTCGCGCCGCGTAGCTGAGGGTGTCATCTCCGCCAATGGCCACCAGGTAGTCGAGGCCCAGCTTGCCGACGTTCTTCAGCACCTGCGCGGTGACGTCATAGACGACCGAGGTCACGCCCTTCTTGGTGGTTTCCGACTTGGGGAAATCGGCGCCTGCACAGACCGGCGGCAGTTTCTTCATCTTGGCCGGGTTGGTGCGCGAAGTGTGCAGGTACGTGCCGCCCGTCCGGTCGATGGTGCGGGTGTTGATGCGGCTGAGGGGAAGAATGTAACGCGACCGGCTGCCCATGTCGTCCAAATCGACGTGCGTCAGCCCTTCCCATCCGCGGCGAATGCCGACGACCTCAGCACCCATGTCGCTGGCTCGATAAACCACCGTCTTGATGACGGCATTTAACCCGGGTACGTCGCCACCACCCGTAAGGATTCCGATACGCTTTGCAGCCATGAAAACTCCTTTAGATAGGCAGTTTCAGATCTCTCCCAGGTCCGGCATTTCCCGCCCCCTGGGAAGATATGAGTTTACACTGCGCGGCCGTGTTTGGGAATGCACCGGAGCAGTTAGCGGGGATTGGTATTACCACCTGGCGGGTTAAGTGCAGCCGCGAGCCTCCGAGACACCCCCATGGCTGCTTGCCTCAATGGGGGCGGGCAGACTCGCCCATCCAGGAACGTATCGGGGTCGGTTGCCGCCGCAGTGACTCCCGTCAGGGCGGATACGGTGTACCAAGGCAATTCTCTTGGCAACACCGACTTGACCAGGGCACAGTCCGGGGTTAAACTCTCCCTCGAGTGCGCCTGTAGCTCAGATGGATAGAGCGGTTGCCTCCGGAGCAACAGGTCGCAGGTTCGAATCCTGCCAGGCGTACCATTTACTTCCAATGAGTTAGCGCCAACGACCTATCTCCGAAAAGTACAAACTCGTACACTCACTTACGCCACAACGCATCTACCACCTCGGATGCCGCCTTGCGCTTCTCCGAGGTGACAGCCTGAGTGTAGATGTTCATCGTGGTTTCGCTGCTGGCATGGCGCAGGAGTTCCTTCTGGACGGCCGGTCTTGTACCCAGCCCGTGCAATAACGTGGAGTAGCTGTGCCTGAAGGTGTGCCAACCGATATTGCCAATTCCCGCTTTCACCGCCGCTGGCTTGATGTAGTCGGCGAGCATGATGTCCGGCCAGCGGGGTTTTCCGGTCGCCCCGGCGAAAACGAAGTCCGAATCTGCCGAGTAGACCGATTGTGCTTTGTGGTTCAGAAGTATCGCGGCCAGGTCCGGATCAAGAGGCAGGGTGCTTTCCGATGCTTCGGTTTTAGTCGGATGCACCTGGCCTTCTACGAAGCTGCGCTGTATCTTCACAGTTAGGCTTTCGATGTCGATATCTCCCCATTGCATGCCGAGCAGTTCACAAATCCGGAGACCCAAACATGCGATGGTTGTCACCATTCTCTTGTAAGGTTCGCGTAGTTTCCCCAAAAGAGCCTTAATTTCAGCCGGCGTGAGTATACGCGGCGTCTTCAACCGCTTTCTCGATTGCCGCACAAGGTCAATCGGGTTACGTTCTACTATCTCCCAGCGAAGCGCGGCCTGATAGAGTGTGTGCATCAAGTTTCGAACGTGAGACTTGATTTGCCGAGAGCGTGGCATGGTTTCAAGCCATTCCTCTATGGCCGTAGTTTTGACATTCTGAATGTACTCTGCCCCCCATTTCGGCCTGATGTGGTTCTTAAAGAGACTGCCATAGACGCGCTGCGTTGGTTTTCGGCAATGCTTTGGCGCATACTCTTGCATAAACCTGTCTATCAACGCTCCCACCGTGAAAGAGTGGAATTCTTGTTGCGGGTTTTGAGCGTTGATCTTCATACGAAGGTATCCAACGGCCCTTTCCGCGTCCGCTTGTGTCGGGTACTTCTCAACAGTTCCAATTAGCACTGATTTCGGTTTGCCGTTTTCCATCCAGCGGAATTGCCAAACCTTCGGCCCTTTCTTCCGCCTTCGAAGAGTCAAATTTTCATATTGGTATCGTGCCTGCATGGTTCCTCCATTCAAAATGAAGTTGCCGTGCGGCACGGTTGGCTGCCTGATTGTAGCCTTGAGTTGATCCAGGCGTCCAGCGTTGTTGCGCGATACCGCCAGAACTTACCAACCTTTAGCGCTGGCATTTCGCCGCGCTTCGCCATCCGTTCAAGCACTTTCAGATGAATCTTTAGAACCTGCGATGCTTCCTTGCTGGTAAGAAGTGTCTCAATTCCACTTGGCATGCAGTTCAGAACCTCTCGGGCAGCTACAATTCAATGTCCGTGCCCCATGAAGTGGTTTATCAGGGAACTGTCCCCCATTATCGCCTTCAGCCTAACGACGGCTGCGAGCAAACGGCTGGAACGCTTCGAGCACAGGCATATACTCGCGTTTTGATTCACGACTTGGCTCCCGTGCCTGCGCGCCGAGAAGAAAGAGTTCCTTAGGTTGGGTTTTCGCCATGCGATCTTACGGGAGGATACGCCTCGGCCTGGCTGGGCGGCGTGGTATAGAGAATGAGCTTGCCGCCGAAAAGCCAGAAGATACCAACTCCAGGTTCGGGTTTTGCTCGTGCGATGATTTCATTGGGTCTGGGTCGCCGCTCCTCATTCCTGTCCCTACCCACAACATACCTGGCAGATTTGGATTTTCACAAGGTTTTTGGGTCAGACCGCCCCCAAAGCGCCGAGGCCCGCCCACGCGCGTCAGTTGCGGAAGACGCGCCTGACACTCCCGCGGCAGCAGATGCACAAGGCGGTGGATCACCATCAGGATCTCGTCGGGCGAAGACTCTTCTCGCCTCCCCCGCCAGAAAATCCGCACGCAGCAGTTCCAGGCAGTACCCCCGCGAGCGCTCCGTCCCCACCATCCGCGAGGCCACATAGAGGGCCCTTGACGCTGCTGAATCCAGAGGAAAGTCTCTCGGTTAAGGGAGCGAATCTGTTGCACCCTGCCCGCTACTGCAACCCTTTGGTTTCAGTAACTTGGCTCGCCCTTTCACCCTCTTGACCGTCACTTGGTGTTGCGCCTATCCCGTTTGAAAACCAGTCGGGTAGCGAGCCATCTTGAACAAGGGCTTCTCGTTCCTCCTTCGACATACGCTCAAGTAATTCCTTGGGGTTCGTACCCTGCACAGGCTCTGTCCCCTGCCCCGCACTGTTGATTTTGTCGTAGGCCTTCATGGCTGAAACTATCACCGAACCATTCATGGGAGTAAAGTCCGCTCTCTCGATTATCCGTTCGTAAGCCATCCTGATATTCCTTTGGCGTTTACCGAAAAGGCCGAAGGCGTGAGCGTGCCGATACTGCGCATCACGACTGATGTGGTATTGCTTGCCAATAAGTTCGGTACTGCCCCAGCCAATAAAAGCCTCCTCAATTGCCTGGCGCCAGGGACTGGAACAGATAGTGCATTGGGACTGATGCCGCCCGAGATTGACACCACCACCCTCATTGTCCTTAAGTTGCTTCTCATCGTTCATGGAAACTGTCTTTTCTTCTGTCATAAACACCTCGACAGGGGGAGTTGAATTTGCCCGTGAGGCAGTCCCCCAATGAGGGTCCCGGAAAGGTACCCCTCATATGAAGGGTCCAGTAGTCAATTTGTTAGGCCGGCATTAGCCATTTCCCCGGTTGGAGGGGCCCCCCCGGGATCCTTAATTTGAGTTCCTGCAGACCCGTGGACGTGAGCTGCGGATCTGACCGCCCGTCGTCCTTCCTCGAGTTTCCCTGCCTCTTCCATCAAGCTATCGGGATCATCTTCCGCGCCGTCCACAGGAACAGAAGGGTGGGAAGAACGGTGGTGCTGGGCATCCGGCTGGACCGATTCGATCATCAGGTGGAGATTATCGTTAGAATGGTTTGATCGCACTGCACTCCCCTCGAGCCGTTGACGGGGCGCGAGGAGTAACGGTAGAACTGCATGTCCTTTTTGGCGATCATGATTTGACCTGAGTCCCAGGTTTGTTTGAGTGATAAGTCAAGGAGGAGCGCTTGGTGTCCCTATTCAACTGTCGCCGCTGGACAGGCTGCGGAAAAACGCAGTTTGGTAACGGTATTGCATCGAATGAGGCATGCGAGGAGATGACGAGAAGCAACCAGCGATGTTCAGTTACATTACCTTGGAGCGGCGGGTTCCTGCGGACCACCCGCTGCGTGGGATCCGGCGCTTGACCGACCGCGCCTTGGAGCGGATGAGTGGCGAACTCGGCAAGTTGTACGCGGCGACAGGTCGGCCGTCGATTCCGCCGGAGCGGCTGTTGCGCGCGTTGCTGCTGATGGTCCTGTACTCGGTGCGCTCGGAGCGGCAACTGATGGAGCAGTTGGACTACAACCTGTTGTTCCGGTGGTTCGTCAGTTTGGAGATGGACGACGAGGTGTGGGACGTGACGGTGTTCACCAAGAACCGGGAACGGCTGATCGCGGGGGAGGTGAGCCAGCAGTTACTCGCGACGGTGCTGGTCGAGGCGGGAGCGAAGGAGTTATTGAGCGCGGAGCATTTCACGGTGGATGGGACGCTGATCCAGGCGTGGGCGGCGAGCCGGAGCTTTCAGGAGAAGAACGATCCGCCGGCTCCCGGAAAGGGATCGGGACATGGAGGCGAGGTGCTGCTGCGCGACAAGGTGGAATCGAAGACGGACCCCGAGGCGCGGCTTTACAAGAAGGCGACGGCGGACAAGAGCGTGCCGAGCTACCTCGGTCACGCGCTGATGGAGAACCGGCACGGGTTGGTGGTGGCCGCGCAAGCGAGTTGCTCGGCCACGGCGGCGGAACGCGAGGCGGCGCTGGTAATGCTGGACCAAGTGGTGGAAGCAAAGCAGCGGCGTACGCCCGGGCAAGCGCTCACGCTGGGAGCGGACACGCAATATCAAGACGAGAAGTTTATCGGCGCGCTGCGGGAACGCGCCGTGGCGCCGCGTGTCAGTGAGTATACGAAGGGTGTGGCGAACTTGGGCAAGAACGCGCTGAACGAAGCGGAGCGCGCCGACGCGCGCCCGTCGATCAGTCAGCAGAAGCGCAAACTGATCGAGCGAGTGTTCGGGTGGGCGAAACAGGACCGCCCGCTCCGGCAGATCAAGCTGCGGGGATTGCAGCGGGTGGACTGGTTCTTTCGGCTGGTGGTGACGGCCTACAATCTGATGCGCCTGGGGAGGCTGGTTCCGATTCCGGCGGAGGTCGGCTAGGGTGGAGGTGTCTCTGCAGACCGTGAAAACGCCCTCCCGAGACCAAAACGAACCTCCAAGATCCCTGCGCATCAGCCCAAAACGGCCAGCCACCAGCTCGCCGGAGAACTGGAAAACAAAAAACCAGCGCTTTTCCGCAGCCTGTGGAGCCGCGCGCGCTTCAACACACCCTACGCTTTGGTAGTGGGTCAGTTTGCTCTAGCGGTGCTCTATGAGCGCCGGAATCTATCGAATTAAAAGCCGGCGGTCATAGACCGCCGCCTGGACTTTGGCCTTTGACTAGAGAAAAACGTTTCTGCACTTTTTTGTTGCGGGGGAATCGGTATTTTGGTATCTAGTAATATGACTAGACATGCAAAGGAGGTTCTTACCATGGGATTCCCCACCAAAGTCCAGCTCATCAAGCGCCAGGCCAGCGAGCAGTGGTACATCAACTTCCCTTCCGCTCTCGCCCAGGCCATGGAGTTTTCCCGCGGCGAAACCGTCGAGTGGTTCGTCGAAAACAAGGGCCTGCTGGCCCTGCGCCGCGCCACTCCGCCCCCCGCGGTGCTAAAAAAAACTCTGCCGGCGTCCTCGCTCACCTCGAACAGCTCTGGGACCAATGCTTCCCGGGCTTCGACCAACGGCGCCTCGCCGCGCGCGCCCAAACCCTCTCGCTGAGCGCTCTGCTCTGCCTCGGACGCCATACCGTGACGGGTCTACTCACCACTTCCGGCTCGCAGTTCCAAGACTGGACCGCCAGTTACCGCCTCTTCTCCCAAAACCGTCTTCCCGTCGAGGCCATCTTCGCCGTCGTCCGCCGCGCGCTGCTCGCCGAGCTGCCTCCCCACGCCCCGCTGTGCGCCGTCCTCGATGATTCGCTCTTGCGCCGCTCCGGCCTCCGCACCCCGGGCGTCGCTTGGCGCCGTAACCCGCTCGGTCCGCGCTTCCAGACCAATTTGGTGCGTGCCCAACGTTTTCTCCAGACCTCCCTGGTCCTGCCTGCCCCCGACGGCTCCCCCCGCCTCGTCCCCGTCGCCTTTCGCCATGCGCCCACTCCTGCCAAGCCTTCCAAAAAGGCGAGCGCCCGCGAACAACAGCTATACCGCGCCCAAGCCCGCGCCGCCCGCCCCAGCCAGCGTGCCAGCGAACAGATCCGGGATTTGCGCACCGCCCTCGACGCCGAGGCCTCCTCCTCGCGCCTCCTCCTCGTGGCCTTCGATGGCGGCTACACCAACCAGACCGTCCTCCGCAACCTTCCCCCCAACACCACGGCCATTGGCCGCCTCCGCAAAGATGCCCATCTGCTGCTCCGGCCCGATCCCCCAACCCAGAAAGCGCGCGGTCGCCGCCTCTGCTACGGTGCTCCCGCGCCCACTCCCGAACAGGTCCGCACCGACGATTCTCCTTGGCAGACCCTCCCCTTCACGCACCACGGCACCTCGCATCCACTGCGCTTCAAGCGCCGTACCGCGCTGATGTGGCGCGCCGCCGGCCCCCACCAGGTTCTGCAACTGATCGTCATCGCCCCGCTCGCTTATCGCCTGCGCAAAAGCTCTAAGCTGCTCTATCGTGATCCGGCCTTTCTCATCTGCACCGATGAAACGCTCGCCCCCCGCCTCATCATCGAATCCTACTTCCAACGCTGGGGCATCGAAGTCAATTTCC
Source organism: uncultured Acidobacteriota bacterium (assembly GCA_963722555.1). Lineage (GTDB taxonomy): Bacteria > Acidobacteriota > Terriglobia > UBA7540 > UBA7540 > Bog-366. Next base: position 560,137 of record CAVRNQ010000006.1, on the reverse strand, counting down.
GCGAGGAAAAAACCCTGCTCGGCGTGGGCCAAGCGCAGGTCCGCTGCCCCCGTTCCGTCGAAACCGCCCCCGCCCTCACCGTGGCTTCTTACGCCTTGCTGCTTCTCGCCACGCCCTGCTGCCCCGTCCCAAGTGGATTCCCTCTTCCCCCTCGACCCGCATCTCCACTCAGCAGGCCATCCATCAACTGCGCGCCGAAGTCTGGGGCCGAGGCCTCGGCCTCGACAATTTCTCCGGCTTCGCCTCCACCCTCCGCGCCACCACGAAGCCGGAGAAATTATCCTTCCCCCTCGCTTCCGCCGTCTGCTACGCCAATGCCTGATTCTCAAAAGGCCAAAGTCCAGCCGGCGGTCATAGACCGCCGCTACAAAAAACCAAACTGATCCACTACCCATTCCCCCACGAACTTGCAGAGGTGACGTTCCTGTGAACGGAAGCAGACCGGAAAATGCCAAGACCGCGTACCTTTATGAAAGACAGGCGCAGGTCTGCAAGTCATTCGCGAATCCCACCCGCCTTCACATCCTGGACCTATTGGGAAGAAGAGAAAGGAGCGCCTCGGAGCTCCTGGAAGCGTTGGGTATCTCGAAAGCAAATCTCTCGCAGCACGTGGGCATCCTGCGAAACACCGGGGCGGTAGTTACTCGCCGCAAAGGGAAGCAGCTTTTTTGTGCATTGGCATTCCCCGAGATCAAGCAGGCTTGCCTGCTCATGCGTGAGGTGCTCCGACGCCTCCGGTCAAGGTGAATCGGTTCGGAAAGGATATGACCCCACATTTCCATTTTGAGCTGTACCTCCGAATCTTCGGATCGTCGCCGTCATCAATATTGATGCGGGTGTGAACGCGATGAAGACGCTCCGGAGGTCAGTACCCAATAGGTGGGATACAGAATCAGCCCTTTCATCTCTCCTGCAAGGCCTCTCTCAAGGTCGATTTCCAAGGTTCCCGGGTCACTTCGGACGGCGGCCTGATCCTGGTGCGCGAACTCGACGAGCGACTCGGGTTCGGAGGATTGATCGGACAACACCTGACGGACTCCCGGCGTGGAAAGAATGCGCCGTTTCCCTTCGCCGCCCTGCGGCAACCGTCTATAGTCGCCTGGCTGGTTACGAAGACCTCAACGACGCGGAGAGGCTCTCGCAAGACCCGCCCTTCCGGCTGATCGGTTCCGAAAAGATCTGGGATCGAGGTGCGGCTCTAACTTCCCGGTTGCAGACCTTTGAGACCGAGGTGCTGGCCGAGGAGGAGAACTGCGCGGGACTGGGACGACTCAACCGGGCACTGATCGGCAAAGCAGAAACGATGGATTCATGTTACCGGACGGTTCTGGACATGGATTCGACGGAGGTCCCCGTGTACGGGGAGCAAGAGCAGAGTGCTTACAACGGGTACTTCGAGTCCACCTGTTTCCATCCCCTGTTGCTGTTCAATCGCGAGGGTGCAAGTCTGGCTTCCCCGATCTACGCCTTCGGGAACTTGCATCTTGGGAAACCAAATCAACAGCCAGCCATGCGACCGGCGGAGCGAACCTCATAGGGACTCCGGCAGTCTTCAGCCCTAAGTGCCAGGCGGGTCTGGTCCCGGAAACCAGGGCCGGCGTTTCACCTGATCAACTCAAACTTCGAATGATCTCGGCCAGTTTCGCTGCCCGTTTCGGATCGATCGGACTGCCCGCAGTCTTGCTCAGTTGACGCACCTTGTCGCGAGCCATTTGATAAGTATCCTTGCGACCCGCCGCCTCCCACGTGGCGCGGGATGACCGTACCGAAACACGGGGCGCGAGGAACTCATCGCCGCGCAGCCGGCTGATGGTGTGCTCCGTCAACATGTAGTCACCGCGCGGGCCGACTTGCTTGATCAGATCGGTCGCCAGGGTTTCGGGGGTCACGAGAACGCCGGCGGCAATCCGCTTCGAGATTGCCGAAATTTCCTCGTCCATGATCAACTGTTCGTGGCTGCACGTCATGCCCGTGGCAAACATGCCGCAGTTAACAATCAGGTCATTTCCTGCACCCACAGAACAGAACATACTGAAAGTCTTTTCCCAGGAATTCTGCTCGTCGTGGGCGTGGTTGTCGGAGTTGGGCGCGGTTGTATGACACGGCACACGGTAGAAACGGGCCAGTTGAGCCCCCGCGATACGGCAGATGGTGGTTTCCGTTGAACCGACCAAGGCGGTGGCGCCGCGCATATCCGTTACGGTCCAGGAATTGGCGTACAGGACCTTGGTCCCGGGTTTGAACATCTGGATCATCGCCAGGCCGGAAATGCACTCCGCGTTGTTTACGGTCAGCAAGCCGGCCAGCGTATAGGGCGCGGAGAGTCCCGCATTCGGTTCGGGAAGAATGGCCAAGGGGACGGCAGTCTGGACCGTGTCCAGGATGGCCTCAAGTACTCCCTCTTCCCAGAACAGGGGACTGGTGGGCGACAACTGGGTGATGCCGTACACCTGGCTCCGGAAATCTCCTGCGAAAGCCGCCTCGGCCAGGTTAATGATCGCGCGGTTGATCCGGGCGTTGTCAGTGGAGAAGAATATCGGCTTGCGGCTGTTTTCGATGACCGCACGCACGCCGTAAGGGAGGGTATTCCTCGGTTCGGGCACGTCCTGGGGCATGACCGGGATGCCGATCATGTCAATACATTCAAGCTTGTCGCAGAGGCGAGAGAAGAGCTCTACGTCCGCTACGGTCGAGTAACGGGTCTCCCCAGTATCGGAGTCCACCCAAAACACAGCGTTATGCCCGGCCGCGATCTTCGATTTGCCGTCACCTAGGATGAAAGCGAATTTCCCCTCGCGATCGTATACTTCGAACTGCGCAGGAGCATGACTCAGTGCCTCTTCAATGAAAGCTCTGGGGAAACGCACAATCTGCTTTTCAACATCAACCGGAAGCCCCTTGGCCTGGAGGAGGGAGAGCGCTTGTGGGCTTCCAATTTTGACCCCGCAATGTTCGAGTATGTCCAGGGTTGCCTCATGAATCTGGAGAATTTCAGAATCGGAAAGAACCTTCAAGGGGGATAAGTTCATTGGCCTGTCCTCCGACGGAGTTAGCACAGTTTCAGCTTAATTGGCCGTTCGTTTAAGAACTTCCTAGGTTCATCATTTTGGTGAGCGTCGGCGGCAAAGGACCTGCAAGTCGAAGGTTTGCCGCAATAGCAAATCGGTTCGCTTTGCCCAGGATGGACTCTTTTGGGAGCTATCCCTGGGGGTGCTTCCCGAGGGGCGCAGGGAAGACATCCTTGGAGCGTTCTTCGGAAAAACGCAAGAGCCAAAGGCACGCTCCGGTATAATGTGCCCTCGGTCGCAGAGCGTCTGAATCATAGCAGAGCCATGGTTCGCCGACTCAAATTTCGCACGCAAATAGTGCATGGATCCTGAAGTTCGTATTCAAGGGTCAGTCTTCCTGACTCGCCTACGGGCTTTCGGTCACCCTGAAACAAAGGCTGGTGGCCTTAGCGCCAGGCCTCACACCCCGCGCGGTGCTGGAAAAACTCGGCACGATTCAAATGCTCGATGTCTGCTTGCCCACCACCGACGGCCGCTGGCTGATCATGCCCCGCTAGACGCAACCGGAGCCCGAGCAAAAGCTCTTGCTCCACCAACTCCACTGGTCCCTGCCGCTGCAACCCCCGCCACGAATCAAGGCGACCGAGCAGACGCCAGCGGCCTCCGTCGAGTTGAAAATGTAGACCTTCGATATCGATTTGCTGAAAACAAACCACTTGCGACCTCTGTACCCCCTCAACTGCGAAAGTTCGGTTAAGAGCCGTATCAGGTCAAGCAAGGGAGACAGGCTAACCCTTCGAGAGATACTCCAGCGATTGCTTGAGGGAAGTTTCATCGTCCAGGGACGGGGAATACTCGAGTCCGAAGGCGCCGGTGTAGCCAAGGCGTTCGAGCTGCCGCAAGACGAACGGGTAGTTGGTTTCGCCGTTAAAGACCTCGTGCCGGCCCGGCACGCCGGCGGCGTGGAAGTGGCCGATCACATCGATATTCCTCTCGATGTGTTTGACCAGGTCGCCTTCCATGACCCGCATGTGGTAAGTATCAAAGAGCAGGCGCAGGCGCGGGGAGCCGATGCGGCGACAGATCTCGGCGCCCTTATCGCTGCTGGTCAGCCAATGATCGGGGTGATCGTACAGGTCGTTCAGGGGCTCCAGCAGCACGGTCACACCGGCTTTCTCCGCCATGTCCGCCAGGGGCTTCAAGCGCTCCACCACCGACTCTTCCATCGTCTTCTCATCCAGACCCTTCACCCGGTTGCCCGTCAAGACGATCGTGGCCGGGATCTGCGCTTCCCAGGTATAGGCGAGGGTCATCTGGGCGCGCGCGTAAAACGCCTCCATGTTCTGGCGAGGATCGGTGAGATTGCCGCCGATCGACCCGTCCGGAGCATTGATCACCGTGTCGGTAAACTGCACGCCCGCTTGCTCGGCCAGCTTGGCCAGTTGCTCCGGGGTTCCCTTGAAGGATGCGTCCACCCACCACATCTCCACGTACTTGAAACCCAGCTCGGCGGCCTTCCGTACGCGGGCTTCAAAGGGCAGTTGCAATAATGCCATTTCCAAACACAGACCAGTGCTGTCCCATCATAAGTTGAACAGATCCAACTGGATGCGGGGATCTGGTTCTGGAACTTGGTTGTTGTATTGAGAAAGGGCCAATGAAATCGGGGTTTTTTCGAAAATCGTGATACTGAGAATTTGCAGGATTTTGTACAGGCTCAGGTCCAACTGGAGTTGCTTTTTCAAGATGGCGACCAGCACGTACACAGTGATGGCGATCCAGACCTGGGTCTTGACAGCGTTCTCCGTGGTGCCATAGAAAGCCCGGATATGCAGATGTTGTTTGATCCAGCGAAAGAACAGTTCGACTTGCCAGCGGGCGCGGTACAGTTCGGCGATGGTCAGCGCCGCGAGGTGAAAGTTGTTGGTGAGAAAGATCAGGCGCAAGTCTTTCTGGGCGTCGAAGTAGTGAATGCGTCGCAGGGGATCGGGATACCGACGCGAGCTCTGCGGTCCGATGAGGCGAATGCTTTGATCGGAACGCAATCCCGTCGAGCGGTCGACCCAGCGCCACGAGCAGCGACGGTAGCGCGTGTTCCGCTCGGCGCGCGTGACGAAGAAAGCGCAAGCTTGCTGGAGTCCATGCAGACGCCGGTAGTCCACGTAGCCGCGATCGAGCAAATAAAATGCCCCCGCCTCGGGCAGCAGTTGGTCGAGCAGCTTCATATCGTTCACCTGCCCGCCGGTCACATAAACAGCGGTCGGGATGTTGCCGCGCAGATCGAGCAAGGTGTGGAGCTTCACCGCACTCTTGTGCCGACGAAACTGCGCCCAGGGGAAAAGCGACAAGCACAAATCGATGGTGGTGGAATCGAAGGCGTAGACCGTCTCGTCCAATTCCACCCCGAACGGTTCGTGCTGATAGAGGGCGCGTGCCCGCGCGATCAGTATGCGCGCGAAGTCGGCATAGATACGCCAGTCGCGCTGCTGGTTGGCGTGCGCCAAGGTGTTGCGCGAGATGCGGCCACGGAAGCCCAGGTGATAAAGCTTGGGCTGATGCGCTCGCAAGCAGGTCTCGATGTCGCGCAGACTCTCGCGATAAGTGAGTTGCGCAAAGGCCAAACACAGGAATTGATCGAGACAGGAGAAACTCTGCACTTTGTAATCGCCGTTGTAGCGATCCACACAACGGCGGAATTCGCTGAGCGGAAGCAGGTCCAGCAGTTGAGAAAAAATCGTCCGGCCAGTGTTCATGAGCCCTTCCTCTTCGTCTTTCGGAAGCGCTCAAGACTACAACGCAATTCAAATCGATTTCGCTCATTCTCCTGTCCAACTCTCAAACTCACATGCACTTACACGGAAACTCAAACTCAACATTGGGACAGCACTGATTCATCATTCATAATTCACTATTCACCATTCGTATCGCAGGCAGGCCCCTGGTCACCGCAAATCGGGGCCGCGGGGGACTACGCTACTTGTTGGATTTCAAGTGGCTGTCAAAGAACTCCGCCGCGGCATGATAAGCTGCGAGCCAGTGCTCATGCGTGAGGAAATCGTGCACCTCGTCCGGAAAGACGACCTCGCGAAATTCCACGCCCTGCTTGCGCAGCGCTTCCACAAGCCGGACCATCTGCGTGAAGGACACGTTGCGGTCGTCATCGCCTTGAATCAAGAGCACCGGGGAATGCCACGTCTTTATGTCAGCCAGCGGCGAAGACTCAAACGCCACCCGCGCCCAATCCGTCAGCTTCTGGGGATTTTCCGCGGGGAGCGTTTCCGGAAATTCCAAATTCCAGTCGTGCACGCCGTGCAGGTCCACGCCGGCCGCGAACAGGTTGGAAGCCCGCGCCAGTCCCAGCGCCGTCAGGTAACCACCATAGGAACCGCCCCAGAGGCCGATGCGCTCCGGGTCCACATCGGGGCGTGAGCGCAGGTACAAGCCCGCTCCTTCCACGTCGTTGAATTCGCTCGCGCCCGTCGCGCCGTAATTCAGGGCCTCGCGAAACTCGATTCCATAGCCAATTCCGCTGCGATAATTCACCGACAACACGATGTAACCACGGCTGGCAAGGTATTGATTTAGGGCATACGTGTTGTGGTAATACTGCATATAGTGCCAGCCGAGCAGCATCTGCCGGCGCGAGCCCCCGTGGAAAAACACGACGGCGGGATGCCGCCCGCCGGTCCGAGCGGAGGCGGGAAGAAAGATCTGGCCATGGATCTTCAATCCGTCGGCAGCCGGGAAAATCACCGGCTGCGGCTCGACCAAGCGTGCCCCCGGAAAATCCTTGGGCATCGACCCGGGCGCGAGGTCGCGAATGGCGCCACCCGGCCCGAGACGCGCCGGCCGCGCCGGCCAGCGCGCATCGGAGCGCAGCAGGACGACCTGCTGCCCGTCGCTCGTGACCACGGGCGACCACTCGATCCCTTCCCCGCCCGTCAGGCGCTCGAGCCGGTCGCCTGAGGCGGCTTCTCTCCAGAGGTGGCGTCGGTCCGCGTCGTCCTGATTGGAATTGAAGACAACTTCGCGACGGCCGGGCGTGAGCGCCACATTCTCCACCTCACATTCCCCCGGCGTCATCAGCGTCGCGGCGCCGCCCCCGACCGGCACCGAGTAAAGATGCGTCCATCCGTCTCCCTCCCAGGGAAAGATCAAGCGGTCGCCGGCCGCCCAAAGCACTTGGTTGTCCGCGGAAATCCCACGGAACACACTTCCCCGCCCTTCGCGTGCCTTCCATACCTCGCGACCCGCGCCGGTCTCGACCTCCGCCACACGAATCGACCAGGGTGGACCGGCGCGCTTGGGACCGAATACCCTTGCTTCCTTCCAGACCGGAGAACGCAGAAAGGCGATCTGCCTCCCCTCCGGCGACCACACGGGCTCCTCATCCCGGTCCACGCTCGGGTCGAGATAATGCAGGCTCTTCTCGAAGAAGTTGTAAACGCCGATGAGGCTGTGATCCTCACGCACGCTGACAAATGCCAGGTTCGATCCATCGGGTGACCAACGTAACGACCGGGCCTTCCCTTTCGCGTGGATGAGTTGGGCCGGCTTCTCGCTCCCGTCAAGCTTTGCGGACCAAACCTGGTCCTTGAAGATGAAGACCACCCCATCGCCTTTTGGCGACACCGCTGGAGAATGCCCTTCACCCAACTTTCGCGGCGCCCCACCCGCAAGCGAAACCACCCAAACGTCCTGCTCCACGCCTTGCGGGCTGCTGCGCGGATTCGGTGCTTCGTGCAGCGTCTCGAAGTCGCCCCCCCGCGTGTAAAGGATGGCACGGGCGTCCTGGGTCCACGTGAGCTCGGCAATCTCACGCCCGTCGTCCTCCGTGTAGGAGGTAACCGCTCGCGCCTGGTAATCAGGCGGCTCCGCCACCCAAATGTTTCGCACCCCGCGCGCGTCGAATACCCACGCCACCTTGCCACCCGCGGGAGCCGCCACCAGTTCCGTTGGGAACGGCGCACTCATGACCTGCTCGAGTGTGAACGGTTCCTGCTGCGCTATCGCCAACGAAGAACAGACCAGCGCCATGGCCAGCGTCCAGAACCGGCGGCATCGACCCGCTTCTCGCTTCATGGAAGACTCCTCACAGCTTTGGTGAATCGATCCTGGTGTGGTCGCTGGAAATCAGGAACCGGCAGACGAAACGCTCACAGATCCAGCGGGGCGAGTAACTCCTCGATAGTGGTTTCATCCACCAGCAGGTTCAGCCACTCACCGCGCAAGCAGGGGAGTTCGTCGAGGGCCCGAAACAACCGCATCTTTGCAGCCGCGTACACCTCTCTGGAATCCAGTTCGCGTCCGTGGACAAGTCGCCAGGCCGCGAGCGCGCGGTCCGATACAAACACGCGCAGGGTGAAGGGTGGCTCCTGGTCAGGGGTGACGACGAATACATAATCACTGCCGGGGCCCTGCCCCTCGGGGCGATAGACAGCCCGGCTCGACACGAAAAAGTACTCGTAGGACTTACCGGTCTCGGCTGCGTGGAGTCTGTAGCGACGCGACATCCCTGTCCTCTATCGCCGGGATTCCTGTTCCGGTGGCCACCCGGCACGGCTTCCCAGCAAGTATGGGCCGCCGCCGAATCAGCGAGGTTTATCGGAGCTGCGCAAGAAGATGGCCTGACCCGTGCCCAGGACGATTTGCGTGACGTGGTCCGGGAGCGGAATGGGTTTACTTAAATCGAATTTGTAACGGGGCTGCAAATAATTCTCGACCACGAAGTCCACAAGCCAGCTCGGCACGGTCATCGATCCCACGGTCACGCTTTCGATCTGCACCTTAGCTTGCCGATTTCCCGACTGGACTTTGCCCGTGGCGCTCACGTGCTGCGTTCCTTTGAACATCGCCGCCATGACCTTCGGACCCCATTCGTTTGGATTGCTGTACACACGGCTGAACTCTTCGAAGTTCACGTCCGCAACCCCCACCACATGCTCGGGCAAGAAACGGACCGCTGGATCGCGCACGCCCGGCGGAAGAAGATCCCTGCCATGCACCTTCAAATAGGAATTCGCTTCGTTCTCGGTAATCACCATCGGCGAGTAGGACTGAGCGGACCCCGCATCCACCGTTTGCAGGGTTCGCAGCTTGGCTTCCAACGCTTGCGCCGCGGCTTGGGTTGCATCCGGCCCGGTCGCGCCGCTGCCTGCGAACGCCCCGCCGAGCACGAGCAGGCCCGCCGCGAGCGCGGCCACCGTGAACGGGCGGAGGGGGAGCTGCGGGACGGTAATCTGACGCCGCCCTTGGTGGGCTGAAATCGACCTGACTCTCTCTCTCAAAGTTGTCCCTCGCAATGGTGCTATTACTAACCTGGGTAAGGTTCAGTTCCTGCTCATCCGCCGCGGGCGTTCCCCCGCGCCTACTCACGCCGGCGGGAAACGATTACCTGCGGAGTGACCACGAGTTTATCAAACGGCCCCGACAGGTGTGCCTCCGAATAGCCGGCGCCGGGTTTGAGTTCATCCTCACGCGCCAGCCAGCGACGGCGCAGGTGTCGCAAGTCGGCACGCACATCCAGGTTGAGCGCTCCGCCCAGGGTGTACGTGCCGCTTAGCTGGAGCGTGGCGCCGCTTAGCTCAAGCACGGTGTTCTTCAGGGTCAAGCGGCGACTCGCGACTTCCAGCGTCATGGCTGCAGAGTGGGCCGCCTGCGGGCCGTGGACGGGCTCGAGAGTTCCCCAATGCGCCTGCCGCACCAAGCTTTCCAGAGGATCGAAACCGCTGAAGGCAAGGTCCTTGGAGCGCAGGGTCGCCTCTCCCGCCAAGCTATCCCCCAGTTCCTCACGCCCCAAGCCGCACGTCGTGAAGTGTCCACTCGCCATCACTGCCCCGCGCAGACCCTGAAGAGCGCCGGGCAAACGGGAAGTCAAGGCCTCGACCGGCAGGCCGGCGAGTGACACGGTCGCGGCAAGCCTCGGGGGCGCATTCGTGAAATCGACCTCCCCACTGGCCTCGCCGTGGCCGCCACCGACGTGGAATTTGGCGGCCTTCATGCGGATGGTGCGGCCGGCGGCCTCAAACGTTCCCTGAAAGTCCTTCAGGGTCACACCCCGGTAAGTCAAGCTGGGAGTGGAGAAACGTCCCTCGGCGGCGAGGCTTCCGAACAATTGCGAGGCGGCAGTGCGGCGATCCGCAAAGGAGGACAAGCCGGGAAGACGTTCCAAGAGGGGCAGGGGCCGGCGGTGGCCCAGTGCGTCGAACCAGAGGGCGCCCTGCTCCAGACTCAGGCTGTTCGCGCGCAGATCAAACCGCCAGGGATTGCGCCGGGGGCCGCGGTGCTCCAGCTTGGCGCTGAAAACGCTTGTCCCCAGGACGGCAACCAAGGGATCAACGGCAATCTGGTCTCCACTGACCTGCACACTGGCGTGGGGAAGATTGAGCGGTTCCGTCAGCCCCGGGATGAGCAGCCGGACGGACCGTATTTCCGCCCGCGCCGTCAACGCGGGTCGCGCCGGGGGCCAGGCTGAGCCGGCGAAATGAAGTTTGGCCGTTGCCGAACCCGTGGCGTCAAGGCCCTGAAAGGTCCGGATCCCCAGACCGCGTCCAAAGGCCAGCGCATCGTGCAGGGGGACGCCTCTCGCGAGAAGCTGCAAGTCGTAGCGAGGCATTCCGCCGGCGCGGTCGATGGCGCCTTCGGCCAGCAGGGCGACGCGCGGAGCCAGGGTTACTTGCGTCGGCGCGAGGCGTGCTCCACGATTGTTGATGCGCACGGCGAGCTCGGAAATAGGAAACGACCCGGAAGCTGTCTCCAGGCTGACCTCGCGCGCACCCACGAAACCACCGTAGCGGCGCTGCTCCCAGGGACCCTGAATCGAAAGCATGCCATCGACCCTGCCCTTCAGGCTCCAAGCACTGGGGTTTGGCCACCAGCGCCGGACCACGCCCAGCACGTCCTCCAGGCGCGAACGCTCCAGCGCCACGACCAAGTCAAGCTGCGGTGAGTTCGGGAAGTGATCCACCGACCCGGAAAGGTGGACATGCGAATCTCGAAAGGAGGCTTCCAGGCTTTCCACCAGCACGCGCTCGCGACTACGCTGGAGCTGGCCGCGAAACCGGAGGTCCCAGGGCATGGGGTCAGACGGCGGGAGCTCGCTCCAGCGCTGAAACTGCGAGAGGTGGGATTCCCCCTCCACCTTCAGGTTCAGGAGGGAACCGCTAAGGCGAACGTCGCAATCGAGCACACCGTAGAGTCCGGGGTTGCGGCCGGTGACGATGGGGATCCAGTCATAAAGCAGAGCCCCGCGCGCGCGCAGGTTGGCTGCAATGGGCCCCTGCAAGTCCCCGCCGGGCGTCCACACACCCTCTGCCTCCACGGGGCCCGGAGTGGGCACCGCGAGATCCGATCGCACGGGACTTGCGACAATCCGGAACTCGACCCGGCGCTCGGCGGGATCGGCGCGCAGACGTGCCCGGACGTCGGTCAAGGCAAAAGGTTTCTTGTTTGCGCCGACCTTGAAATCAATATGCGCGTCCTCAACCTCCAGGTCGAGTGGCTCTCCCACGCGGGAGTTGGCCGCGCCCGGGCCCGCGCCGGCCGGAGCCGTGACGCCGCTTTGCCGCAGCAACCTCCCCACGTTCCATTCGCCCTGGGCGTTCAAGACCAAGTTGAAACTGGGACGGTCCAGCCGCAAACGCGCAAAGTCCTTGCGCGAGCGCCACAGGCTTCGCCAGCGCAGGTCGCATTCGATGCGGTCCACGCGCGCAAAGGGCTCGGAACCGAAATCGGAGTCCTCCTCGACCTCGGCATTCTCAATGGTGAACCCAGGACGCGGCAGCAGCCGGAAGGACACTGCCCCAAACTTGACGGGCCGATGCAGGGCCCGCTCCAGCCCCGCTTCCAAGCGGCGGCGGTAAGGTTCGGCGCTGAAGTAGGAGGGAACGAGCCACGCCGCCCCGCCCAGGAGCAGAAGGAGGAGCGCGAGATTACGGGCGCGGCGGCGGTTGCGGGGATTCATCAGTGCACAAACTTGAGGGTGCGCCGCCAGCGGGTCTTGATCGGGAAGTGGATGATCAGATCGACGATCTGGGAAATGTGGTCGCCCAGGGAGTTGTGCAGGTATTCGTCACGCGCCGTTTCAAACGACCAGTAAATCAACAGCGGGCGGCCACTGACCACCCCCCGCGGAACGAAACCCCAGAAGCGGCTGTCCCAGCTCTGCTCGCGGTTGTCCCCCATGACGAAATACTTTCCCGGCGGCACCACGATTTCTCCGTCACGAACGTAGCTGCTCATTTCCGCGCTCCAGGCGGTCGTGGCGCCCCGCAGGTACTCGGTCTCCGGCAGCGGGAAGTCATCACCGGGGCGGAGTTCATCTGGAAAAGTGTGATGAACAAAAGGTTCGTAGAGCGGCTGGCCATTCACGAAGACCTGACGATGAAATATGTGAATGCGGTCACCCGGAAGGCCGACCACGCGCTTCACGTAATGCTCGCCCGGTTCCGTCTGCTCCTCCGAGGGCGGGAACTTAAACACCAGGACGTCGCCGCGGCGCACTTCCCGGGTGGGCAGGAGGTGAGCCAGCCCTCCGGGCGGCTGTGCGAAAATGAATTTATTGACCAGCAGATGGTCGCCGATCAGCAGAGTTTCCTCCATCGAGCCGGTGGGAATCTTGAACGCCTGCAGCACGAAGGTCGTCCCGAAAATTGCCAGGATCACCGTGACCACCAGCGACTCAAAGGTATCGCGGGTTGAGGATTTCTTGTAGGACTCAGCCATTCGTTTCGGTCTTCCCTCCCAGTTCGGCCATGACGGCCCTGGCCGCTTCCTGCTCCGCGGCTTTCTTATTACTGCCGCGCCCGCGGGCTATCCGATTGTCTCCTGCCACGACCTCCACCGTAAAGGTCTTTTGGTGCTCGGGGCCCGATTCCTCCACCACGCGGTATTCCGCCGCAGGCATTTTCCCCGCCTGCAGACGCTCCTGCAAGGCCGATTTGTAATCGATTGAGAAGAGCTCACTGGCGCAGGCCTCAAGGTCATCGGGCATGATGAAGCGCTCGATGAACGGACGAGCGGCCTCGATGCCTCCATCCTGGTAGAGGGCTGCTAACACGGCTTCCAGCGCATTGACGAGCAGCGCTGGCTTGCTGCGCCCGCCGGTTTTCTCTTCGCCGCGCCCCAGCCGCAGGTACTCGCCCAGGCCCAGGCGACTGGCAACGACGTGCAGGTGTGGCGCGGCCACCAGGTGGGAACGCGCGCGCGTCAGCCTGCCTTCCTCCCAATCCGGAAAGGCGGCGGCCAGAATCACGCTGACCACAAAGGTCAGCACCGCGTCGCCCAGGAACTCCAACTGCTCGTTGTCGCGGGGACGGTCCGCCGACTCCTGCGCAAAGGAAGAGTGCGTGAGGGCTTCCCGAAGGAGAAGAGGATTCCGAAACTGATAGCCCACGAAAGCCTGGAATTGCTCGAGAGGGTTTTCCGCCATGCTCTCCGTACGCCGCCCCTTTCCGTCCGAGGCGGACGAGGGGCGCCGCCCCGTGCGTTATGCGGCGGCGGCGCCAACTCGGAGAAGCCCACCTCGAGTCTGCAGCCAGGTGCTAGGGTTTCGCGGGAGTCGCGGACTGCCCCTTCCGCGCGTTCAGGGCTTCTATTTGCTTGTCAGCGTACTGCTTGATCATCGTGCCCTGACCGAGCTCAGCGGCCTTGGTGAAAGCCGCGATGGCCTCATCGATCTTGCCGTCAATGTTGTAGGCTTCACCCAGGCGATAGTAGTCGCGACTGTCGGGGCGGTCGGTGGTGGTGACGGCCGTCGTATACTCCTGCTCCGCCTTAACCAATTCATCTTTGTCCGGCCCGGCCAAGCCCATCTCAGAGCGGTCTAGATGCACCATGCCCAGCGCGCCGTGGAGGCCCGCCGCGTATTCACCTTTGCGCTTGGCAAAATCCGCATCCGCCTCTTCCCCCTGTTTCTTAAGCTCGTCGATCTGCTTGAGGGCATCCTGAGCATAATTCTCAGCCAGCGCCAGTTGTTTCTCTTTGTCGGCCTCGTGATCTTTCAGGTATTGAGGTTGAGGCATTACCGAGACAATCATAATTAAGCTCATCAGATTGTCTTTCTTCAATTCCAGACTCTTCTGGCAGAAGGCAACAACCTTCGCCACGTCCCCCTTCTGCTGGTTGGCATTCGCCTCGAACGAGTAGGCGTAACTCAGTACGGGGCTATTGGGGTACTTCTTGGCGAAATCCTCCACCAGGGTAATGGCTTTGTCCGGGTCGAGTTCATTCCGAATCGCCAGGAAGTCCTTGCCTTCCTCGGCAGTGAGCACCTGCCCGCCGGTGACTCCCAATCCGGCAGCCTTGGCCGCAGCGCGGGCCTTCGGGCCGGCACTGGCCACCGCCTTGACTACCTCGTCCGTGGCATTGGCTTTGCGCAACTTTTTCTCCGTGTCCGGATTCATGTCGAAATCCGTGCCCCGCTGGCTGACGTCCTTGATGAGCTGGGCGGGCCCCTGGCTCTTAAGCTCTTTCATAACTTCCTTCTCCGTCATCGGCACGGGGGCGCTCGGACCCTGAGCGTAAAGGGCGCTCGAGAGGACCAAGACCACGACCATCAATAATGCATATTTCATTCTCATATTCGTTCTCACTCTCCTTAAGTAAGATGGCAAGCTTGCCAATTAATCTTTCGGGTCCGCAGGGTTGAGCGTACAAGAAAGGTTTTCCACTGTCAATCAACGGGGCCGGGGGTTGTGTCAAGCCTGGGCCGGGTCAGGGTGAATGCTTCTTCCCTTCCTCCCTCGCCCCGAAGGCCGCCGCCATCCCGCTCTGGACGGCGCGCAGCGCCATAGGATAGGCCGTGGCCGTCAGCGAGGCAGCACGATATTGCGCGAGGGCGGCGTCGCGCTGGCCCCGCAAATCCTGGAGCCGTCCCAGATAGATATGCGACCAGGTGACGATGCGCAAATCCCGGGCCGTACCGAGCGCCTTCTGGAAATATTCCTCGGCAAGGTCCGGCTTGCGGGTATTGGCGTAAACCACCGCCAAGCCGTAAATGGCGCGCTCGTTCTTGGGATCGATTTTCTCCAATACCTCCTGATACGCTGCTTTGGCTTCGAGGTACTTCCCCTGGAAGAACAGGTTGTCTCCCTGGTCGAGAAGCCGTTCTTGTTCCGAACGGGCCGGCGAGGCCTTCTCCACCGGGGCCGGCGGACGCCGCGTAAACTGGACGCCCAGAAGCCGTTTCCGCTCTTCACGGGGGTCAATGCCCAGGACCATCGGCTTGTAGTAAACCGTCAGGGAAGAATCCTGGCGCTCGAAATCCGCCAAAGCATCGTAGAAGTACCGCACCAGGATCAAGCCGCCCGCGGTCATTTCCGCCAAACTCTTTTCGGTTTCTGCCGCGGGCCGTTTATCCATGCGCAACTCTGCGGCGCGAATCAGGCATTCCGTGACCAGCAGGGGAAAGTCCTCTTTGAAGTCCGGCGCGAGCAAGGGAGCTTCGTGAGCGATCACGCTCAGGGCGGCCTTCTGGTTGATCTCGCCCGCGTACTTGGCGGCCAGGGGGTCGAGGAGGAAGTGCAAGTACTGGTGACGGATCTCGTCGATCTTCGGCTGCTTGGAGGGTGTCACCACCAGGTAGTAGTTCAGGCCATAAATACGCGCCTGCACCTGCTCGGGCACGCCCATCAGGTCGATGTAGATCGCGTAGGTCCGGCCGAGGTAGCCGCCGGCGGGGAAACGAAAATAGGCGTCAGCCAGCACAAAAGTCCGGCGCACCGCAGCCGTGTAACGCGCCACGGCCGCCTCGTAGCGCGGCTGGACTTCCGCCCAGAGGTGGAGCAATGCGGCTTGATTGTAAAAAGTCCTGAGGAGCGGAACAAGCCCCATGAGGTCGCGCGCATCCGGAGGCAGATCGCCCGGGGGAACAGTAAAGGGGAAGTCCGGCGGCGAGCCCAACAACAGGGCGAGAGAAATGTATTGTCCCAGGTCCGCGCCGGGGTCACCTTCTACGCGGTGCTGGCTGTAGAACTTCCCGAGTTCGGGGGCTACGGCAGCCTTCCGATTCTCCAGGAATGCACGGACTTTCTGCCGGGTGTCATCTCCGGGGGTTGCACCCAGACCCGTGTCGTAACCCGCAGCATTCAAGGCGGCCAGCACGCAGAAGATTTGCTCGTTGGGTTCCAGCAGGACGTTGCCCGGACCCTGCGCCCCTGCCGGTTGAGGCGCGTCGACCAGGATTAGAAGCCCGGCGATAAACACCCACCCCCAGGAGGGCACAAACCTGGCCACCCGCCGGCGGTGGGAGGTGGGGCAGCAAGCAGCGCGGTCTCGGTGAGATCGGAAACGCCAGGGCAGGATTGAAGTCAAGAGCAAACGGACTATCCTCGGACTGTGATTCGCCGCAGGGACAGAACCACCTCCCCATCCCTGGGCTTCCCGAAGGTTGTGGCAGGCTGGAAAATGCTGAAGTAAATCATTCGATCCAGACGCTGCGTGAGCTCCGGCGAGTTCTGGCCGGAAAGAAGCCGATATCCCTTCACGCGGCCCGCGGCGTCAATCTGGGTGAGCAGCACCAGGGGGTTATCATCGGTGTTGAAATCCATCGGGGCAAGCGTACGGACGCGGGGCGGGGTGACAATCTGCAAAGGAACGTCCGGGATGTTCGTAACCGGAGCCACCCCCGACGCCATGATCAGGCAGAAACAAATCACCGCCGTCAGGACGCCGCCGGTAGCGGGGATTAACAGAGGTTTGACCAGGTTCGCCAAACGCACCCAGAGCCCCGCCAAATAGTGCCGGTGGAGATGTTGGGACATGCGGACCCGCAAACGCAGCGCCAGGTCGGGTGGTACTCGGCGGCGCGCGAGACCCCGCAAATCAGCCTGCAGCGACTGCCATTGCGCGAGTTCCTCCCGGCAAGCTGCACAGTAAACCAAGTGGAAGCGGATGGATTTCCGCGCCTCCGGCGTGCAGAGGTCATCGAGGCAGTCCGAGAAATGTGACCGAATTTCGACGCAACCCTCAAACATGTCACTGACCCACATAGCTCGCCAGCTTTCGGCGGAGCAGTTCGCGTCCACGCAACAGACGGGATTTCACAGTTCCCTCAGCCAAACCCAGCACCTGCGCGATCTCGTCATAAGGCAGCCCCTCGATTTCACGCAGCACTACAACGGTCCGATAAGGCGGCGCCAGGCTCGCCAGAGCCCGCCTGACCACCTCTGTGCGCTCGGCCTGCTCGAGAACCTGGTAAGGGTCCCGGTCACTCGCGGCAGCTTCCGCCGCCGCGACGGACGAGGGAGAATCAGGGTCATCTACGGAAAACGGCTCGCGCCCGTGACGACGAATCCAGCCCCGGCGATGGTTCGAAGCCTCATGAACAGCGATGCGATAAATCCAGGTCTTCAGACTGCTCGCACCGTTGAAGCTCCCGATCCCTTTGAAAATCTTTATGAACACATCCTGGAGAACGTCGGGAGCGTCGGCTTGGCTCTCGATAATGTGTGAGACCAAGTTGAAAACCGGATGCTGGTAAATTGCCAATAGGTAAGCGAACGCCTCGGGCAGGCCCGCCTGCAACTCTCCGACAAACGCCGCCTCTTCGCTGACTGCCGGCAGCGTGTGCTCGAACGTTATCCCGACGTACCGCGCGGTGCCCATGACACCCTCAAGATAGCAGTTCCGTCGCCCAACTTCAATACCGCGGCTGCTCGCTTACCTTTGACTACTCTAGCGCCGGCCTTCGGAACCTGCCCTAAGCAGGGCGAAGGGTCGGCACTTGCTTCATTACCCTTCTTGCTACTTAGATTGACACCATAAGCCAAAGGTTTGTTCCAAAAAGTCTGAGGGGAGATTTCACTGCCCTGCGGGGTACCGCCCCGGGAGTCTCATGGGCTTTCTGTCAGGGCGAGGGCTCGCCGCGTTCGTCCGTCACGCTCCACAGATTAGTCCCGCAACCGCCCGCCTGTCATTAGATTAGTCCCAGAACCGCACGCCTGTCATTCCGAGCGCAGCGAGGAATCTCGCTCTGTGCCTGGGGCTGAGGGCAAAGCCTCGGGTGCGATTTCCTTCCCAATGCTCAGGGCGAGATTCCCTTCCCGGTGCTCAGGACAGGCTGCCGCTTCGCTCAGGGCGAGATTCCTCGCGTAGTTTACCCTGAGCGGCAGAGCGAGATTCCTCGCTTCGCTCGGAATGACAGCGAAGGGCTCGGAATGACATGAGCGATGGGGTTAGCGTTCGAAACCGAACGCCCATTCCTGCGCGGCAAGGGCGCCATGCTTCGGTTGCAGAAAGCCCAGAACGCCTCGCTTACTTGCCATACCAACCGTCGCTCAGGTCTTTCCAGTCACGATTCCCCGACTCGATCAAGGCGATTCTCTTCATTCGGCCCCAGGCTTTGATCTGCTTCTCCCGACCGATCGCCAGCCTAATATCGCCGAACACTTCGAAGTGCACGAGCCGGTTGATGTTGTAGCGCGCCGTGAATCCCTCTTGCAGCTTGCCCCGGTGCTGCAGCACCCTTCGTTCCAGGTTGTCTGTCACGCCCGTGTATAGGGTGCGAGACTTGCTGGCCATGATGTAGACGTAATACGTCTTCATAGGCTGAGCGCCGATGCCCGGTATGGTGGGAACATCGCACGAGGCGCTCGGTCAAGCTGCGGACTCAGGCCCGGCATTCGCAGGCATGCCTGCGGGTTCCCCAAGGGTCAGGGCGAGATTCCTCGCGCAGTTTACCCTGAGCGGCAGAGCGAGATTCCCCGCTCCACTCGGAATGACAACGTAGGTAGGGGCCGCGTTCCCACGCTGCGCTCGGAATGACAACTCGGAATGACAACATGGGCGGGGCCGTGTCAACTTCGGAAGGCCGCCGAGCGCTCCAGATCATCCTTAAGAATATTGAGCAAGTCATCGGCGAGGCCGTGGGCGCGATGGCTTTCGCTGTACTCCTCGACTTTGGCGACCATCCGCCGCAGCAATCCGGTCCGCGTTTCACGGGCCGCCATGGCTTGGGCGCGGGTGGAGCCTTCGGCCCGGCGCGCGCCGAGGTGCAGGATGGCCTCTCCCCAATGGGCATCAGCGTGCTATCCCTTGCCACCACTAAAGCCGACCAGCCAGGGCCGCTTGTCTTCCAAGTAGAGTTGGCGGAGAGAAGCTTTGACTTCCTAAAACATTCTTACTCCCGTCGCGGGGAGTATGCACGCCCCAGCGTTCTTTTTTCAAGTATTGTCTCAAAGGTGCCATCAATGGCACCCCGCGGAAAAGGGAGCCGGCTCATCTGATTGTGGGGAACGACATTATGCCCAGGCGAAATGTTCGCGGGCCGGGTTTTCACCCTGACCGGCAAAGCCCCGCCGGGGCTCGACATCAGTAGTCGGGGGTAGCAGGAACCGCGCCCGCTTCAGGAAGTTTCTGCCTGAGAGCAGGATTTTTTGCTTGACAATGTTAACTTTATAGGTATAATACATAGAGTACCGAACGCCCCGGCCCGGTAGAAGCTACTCGGGAGACAGCCTTCCCCTTGCTAACCACGAAGCAGGCAGAAGGCAGTGGGCAGTAGGCAGAAGGCAGTGGGAAGTAGGCAGTAGGCAGAGGCCAGTAGGCAGTGGGCAGTCGCTGACTCCAGTTTACTCACTTCTGGCTCCTGACTTCTAGTTCCTGACTGCTGAAGGCTGATTGTTGAACGCCAAGCCCGCGAGCGTGAGAATTGGGAAAATGTCCAGCTCTTCCATTATGTTGATGATAATAAATGTACTTATCGATGTTCATCATGTTTCTGCAAAATCATCAAGTCGTTGAAATTAAGCTAGTTAAATGCATTGCGTTGACGTCGAACTCCGAAAACGCGGGGAGAGAAAATGAAGGTAAGTTCCATTATGTTGTTGAAAACACATGTAGAAAAAATGTCAGTTTATGGGTTTGCCATGATGTTGATGAAAATAAACGAGTTATAGTTTCTTTGCCATTATGTTGATGATAATAAAGTGGGTTAGCGCAGTAGGCAGAAGGTAGAAGGCGGTAGGCAGAGGGCAGCGGGCAGAAGGCAGAAGGCGGTAGGCAGTGGGCAGAAGGCAGTGGGCGGCAGGCAGCGAGCGCTTGGCGAGCCGAGATCGGCTGAACGCTGGCTGCTGATCACTGAACGCTGGCCCGAATTTCTCACCAGGCTGGGACGGTTTTGGGGTCTGCCGGAAGGACGGGGCTTCAGCCCTGCCGAAATCGCGGCTACAGCCCTCTGTTCAGCCCGCGCCACTGCATCCCTTGGTTGACAGCCCTGCGGCCACATGCTACAAAGAGGATAGTGCAGATTTCCTCCGTGGGCCTGTGGCGCAGTTGGGAGCGCGCATGACTGGCAGTCATGAGGTCGTGGGTTCGAACCCCACCAGGTCCACCAATCTTTTCGACACGCAAGCCTGCTATGGGTGCAGTCCAGCAAAGGCCAGGCTCGCGGCTTGCCGCGTCGCAGCCATATCGCCTTCGCTGTGGCTGGTGGAAACAAAGGCGGCCTCAAATTGTGAAGGTGGGAAATAGACTCCAGCTTCCAGCAGGAGCCGGAAGAAAAGGCTATAAGCTGCCGTATCGGCCTTCTGGGCGCTGGCGTAGTCCGAGACCGGCTGGGGCGTGAAGAAAATCGTAAACATCGAGCCAACCCGGTTCGCCGTGAGGAGCGTCCCCAACCCCGCCGCTTCCGTGACCAGCCCGACAACAAGTTTCTCCGTCAACAAATCGAGCCGTTCGTAGAGCCCCGGGCGCCGCAGGATTTCGAGCGTCTTCAGCCCTGCGGCCACCGCCAGCGGGTTGCCGGAGAGCGTTCCGGCCTGATAAACCGGCCCCACGGGCGCTACCAAGTTCATCAGCCGCGCCTTGCCGCCGTATGCTCCCACCGGCAGGCCGCCGCCGATAATCTTGCCCAGCGTGGTCATGTCCGGATCGATCTTGTAGAGCTGCTGCGCGCCGCCGTACGCCACGCGAAAACCCGTCATCACCTCGTCGAAAATCAGAACCGTTCCCTGCTCGAGGGTCAGGGCTCGCAGCTTTTCCAGAAAGCCCAGGCGCGGCACCACGACCCCCATGTTGCCGACCACCGGTTCCACAATCACCGCGGCCAGTTGGTTGCGATGCACGCGGAAAGCTTCCTCCAGAGCCGGCGTATGGTTGAAAGGCACGGTCACCGTCAGCTCGGCAAGCGCCCGCGGCACCCCGGGACTATCCGGCAGGCCTAGCGTGGCCACGCCCGAACCGGCTTTCACCAGCAGGCTGTCGCCGTGGCCGTGGTAGCAGCCTTCGAATTTCAGAATCTTGTCGCGCCCTGTGGCCGCCCGCGCCACGCGCAGCGCCGAGAGAGTGGCCTCCGTACCGGAATTCACCAGGCGCACGCGCTCGATGGAGGGATAGGCTTCCGAGATGCGTTCGGCCATCTCCACTTCGCCCGGCGTGCAGGCACCGAAGCTCGTCCCCGTTTCCAGCGCTTTCACCAGCGCTTCCACCACCTCCGGGTGGGCGTGGCCCAGGATCAAGGGTCCCCAGGAAAGCACGTAGTCGAGGTAACTCTTGCCATCGACGTCCACGATCGTCGCGCCCTTACCGCTGGCCATGAAAATGGGATGCCCACCCACAGCACGGAAAGCCCGCACCGGCGAATTAACTCCCCCCGGCATCAGGCGTCGGGCCTTCTCAAAGAGCTCCTGCGATTTGCTGGTCATGGGTTTGATTCCTGGTTGGAAAGGCGAATTCATGTGCGTGTCGGACGGGTGGACCAAGGTCGAAGCTGCCGAACCACCTGAACAGGTTGCTCAGAATGACAACGGCGGAATATGTTTCAACAAACCGTTAAGTCGTGTGCGGCCTCTCGAGCGTTTCGCGCAGCAACCCAGCGCCGGTTCCCAGAAGCGTGCGCGTGAGGCCCAGGTAAAGGCGGGCGGTGAGCCCCAGGTAAGATTGCGAGCCTTCCACGAGATCCTGCACGACTTCGAGGAACTTCCGGCTCCGTGCGCCGAACTCAACCATCCGCGTAGGGACGCTGCCCCCCAGAAACTCTCCGTAATAGAACATCCCCGCCAGCCGCGCGCCCAGCGCCAAGGCCTTGCCGAATTCCATCCACACGCGTTCCGGGTACAGCTCCAACTGTTCTTCCCGCAGCGCCTCGGCCAGGATGTCGCCGGAACGCAAGGCGTAATAGATTCCCTCGCCCGTCACCGGATCGACCAGGCCGGCGGCGTCTCCGACCAGCGCCCATCCCTGCCCGGCCAGCCGCAAATCTCCCCAGCTTTCCACGGACAGGGCCGGCAGCAGGTGGCTGTACACGCGCGCCCCACCGGCATCATAGCCGAACTTCCGCATGAAGGCGTGCAGGCGGTCGCGCAAGCCCGCCATGTGGTCCTCACCGACTTTTCCGCAGATGCCGACGGAGAGATGGTCCGGCCGTGGAAACGCCCAGGCGTAGCCTTCAAACCCCTCGTAGAACTGCACGCGCAACAGCTCCCTCTCGAGGGGAACGTAGTAACCGAAGGTCAGCATGAAATCGCGGGTGCCGAAATCCTCCGCCAGCAACCGCCGTAGCCGCGTGCGCGCGCCCCCCGCCAACACGACTAGGTCCGCGCGATAACTTCGGGTGCGCCCCGCGAGCTCCCAACCCGCGTTCCCCCGCCGCAAACCCAGAATCCGGTCACTCACGACTTCCGCGCCCGCTGCTTCCGCCCGCCGCAGCAGTAAATTGTTCAGCGTGGCGCGCGCATAGATGGCCAGGGGCGAGCGCAGGCGGAAGCGCATCGCGGTGCCGGTGGAGGCCACAAATTCCACGTCGCGCACGAGCTTGCCACCCCCGGCCGCATCGCCCAGAAAAGGATAACGTTCCAGCGCTTTGCGGCTGAGTCCGCCACCGCAGGGTTTCTCCCAGCCGGCCTTCTCTTCGAAAACCAGCACGCGATGCCCAGGGCGCAATCCCCAGCCTTGCGCCAGCTTCTCCGCGGTCCTTGCGCCAGCCGGCCCGCCCCCAATGATGGCAATGGTGCGCGCAGTCATCTCGAAAACTCTTTCGTGATTGACGAGGGTAGGACAAGCCCTACCCCTACAACAACCGGGCTGTTGAGAATTCGAGCATAGCACGCGGTTTTGGGTGCTGTAAAATCGAGGCCGCCGAGCCGCGACCGCGCGGCCGTTTACGTCAGGCCGGCGCTCTCCCCCGGCGCGGGCCGGGCAGGGTTCAGCCTCGCTTCTTGACCACACTGAGCGCTTTCAAAATGACGGCATTATTGGGAATCACTTCGCCATAGTGGTTCTCAAACCCTGGATCTCCGCCGCGGAAGCCGGTCGAGCCCTTCAGCCGGACTTCCCGGATCACCTTGCCCAGGCGGGGGCTCTCCCACTCAAAGGCGAAGAATGTGATCGGTTGCTCGCCGCTTTTCCCACAGGCGACGGCCTCGGCGTTGTAACAATACTTTCCCGAGGTCTTCTCCTGGCCCCAATTCCATTCCAGGATGTTCACGCCATAGCGAATCGGAATGACTTCCGGCAGCCCGTCTTCGTACACGATTTCGTACCAGCCCAGAAGATCCGCCGAGTCCTGCATGTCCCAAAGCAGCCGATAAGCTTCCTTGTTGGTCGCGGGCCGGGCACAAGCGTGCAGGAACAGCAGGCTCGTGGCGTCCTGCCCCACCGCGACCACGGCTTCGCGCGGCAGCGGGCTGGGCTTTTGCCCCTCCGTCCCCACGCCTACCGCAACCTTGCCGTCGGCCGAGTCCGTTCGTGTCAACTCGAAAGCCCGCGGCCCACTTTGGATTCTTCCGGTTATCATCCCGCGCAGGTCCACTTCCAAGGAGGTGCCGGCGGCGGGCAGGTTAAGGGCCGCGGAAATATCGACCGGCGCGACGCCGTCACCGGCTTCGCTGGGCAGAGACACCCCGGCCAAGCGCGGTCGCAGCCGCGGGATGGAAGCCTGCGTGATCTTCGCCACCTCCCGAAACTCCGGCGCTTGCCCCGACCAAAGCATATTGCTGCATCCAAGAATACTAAAGAGCATATCTTTACTCATAATGAACTCATTGGTTGCCGCCCAGGAAGACGGCGCGCCGCCGAGGATCGTCTTTCGTCTGCTGCGCTCCGCGTAGTTGAGAAGGTCGGGCTCCATGTTGCCGTAAACCTGCTCAAAGCCCCATTCATCGAGCTGTACTTCGTTCGCCGCGCCGTGATCTTCCTCGCCCCAGAACCAGTTGAAGAGCAGGATGTCTTTGGGGACGAGTTTCTTCACCTGCTCGGGCGTCATGGCCCCGGGCGAAGTATAGGCCCAGCCGTCGGGCGCGGTGCGCTTTTGCAGGCCCTTGCCGCGCACAGCATCCAGCAAGTAATCGCCCCAGATCGCCATCTTGATGTTCTGGTTGGCAAGGTGGGCGTGGGTTTTGCGCAGGTCCTGCCCGAACAGCTCTCCCGGGTCTTTCCCCTGGCAGCGCGGGCAGACCCCGAACGGTGCAAACCACTCATCGTGGCCGGCGTGAATCATGCGGGGCTTCATCACCTCGATGTACTCGTCCATCACCTCGAAGGCGAGCTGGTAACTGCGGGGCTCGGAGGGGCAGAAGGTGTCGGGCCACTTGTCGCCGGGCACGTCAGAAAGGTCCTTATGCCTCGCCAAGAGGTAGAAGCTATGCGTAAAGGAAGGAATCTCCGGAACGACCTCAATATGGTGCTCCCGGACCCACCGCACCATGTCCACGACTTCATCTTTCTCCAGGATGCTGCCGTCGCCGCAATCGTGGTGAGAAGAGTTCTGCTCGCGGCCGTGCAAAGGGCCGGGCGGATAGTTGACGCGGCTGTAGTTTGTGTCGCGCGCGAATTCGATCCAGCCCGCATTGACCTCCGGGTGGCGGTCCAGACGCATGCAGGCGTTCATCTCCATCATCAGCGTGTTGAATTTGTAAAGAGCCATCACTTCCCGAATGAACCTGCGGAAAAAGGGAATGCTCCCGCGCCCCGGCACATAGAGCTTGACTCCGCGAAAGCGCTTGTCGGGCCAGTCGCGCACTTCGACTCCAGGCACTTGGAGGCCCCCCTCACTGCTGAAAATGAGTTGCCGCAGCGATTGCAGCCCGTAGAACGCTCCGCGCGCATCGCTGCCGGCAACGACCACGGCGTTCTCATCCGTCTTGAGGACGTAGCCCTCCGGGCCGGGATTTTGTGGTGTCACGTCCAAATGATGCTTCTGGCAGAGCTCGCGAGCCAGCGGGTTCTCGGTCGAGCCGATGACGATGACTCTTCCCGCCGCGGGGAGCTTCTCCAGGCGCTGGGTATGCAACTGCAGGTCATAGCGGTCGCTCAGTTCCTCCGTGAGGAAGCGGGCCAGCGACTCGTCGCTCGACGAAGTACCGTGGGGAATCGCGATAATGCAATCTTCGTGCAGGGCAAATGGAGCGCCGCCGAGCGCCATCTGTCGCGGGGTGGGAAAAATCCAGGGGCGCTCAAAGCCAGCCAGCCCCTCGGCGAACTCAGAAGCACCGCCTCGAAGGTTCCAAGCTTGGCCAGGAAGTGGGCGCGAGGATTTCGGTGTGTGGAAGGCGGAGGCGAGGGAGCTACCCTTGCCTCCTGCAGCCGTTTCGCTGCCCGGCCCTTTCCCCTTCGCCCCCCACGGGACGAATCCCGCGGCACCTAATCCCACCGAGGTCCTCTCCATGAATTCTCGCCGCGTCAAATTCTTCCGCCGCATTAATTCCTCCTTCGGCCTGCCACACCCCAACGCGCGACGGCCCCCATGCATTGTAGGGCACGGCTTGGCGTATCCAAATCAATCGCTCAAACCAACCAGGACAGGGCAAGCCCTGCCCCTACCCGCCCGCCTCGGCCAGTGTACTCCAAACCTTGCGCTGGGGTAACACCCCGGGGCAAAATGGTGGAGGACGATATGCCGAGGATGTAACCCTCGCGCGTTCCAGGCAACCGAGTGGGGTCTAATTCAATATCATGCTCCTTCGACCACGCGAACCCTTCAACTTTGCCCGGACACTGCAATTCCTCTTGAGCCCGCCCGCCTTGCTCAACGGCCGGCAGTTCGCTCCCTTGCTCGACCACTTCGTCGATGGCGAATATCGCCGCGTGCTGCAATTGGGTGAGCATCTGGTCCTCTACGGGGTGCGTGAGGAAAGGCACGACTCCAGAGGGGCACTGCGCATTCGTTTCCTGACGGGCCCGGATGAAGAAAGCCTGCGGGGGGCGGTAGTCTCGGAGGTGGCGCGGCAATTCTCCTCCGACCTCGACCTCGAGCCTTTCTATGCGCTCGCGGCGCGGGACCCGGTGCTTCGCCACCTGGTCGTCCACTTTCGCGGTATGCGGATTCCGCAGGCCGCGCAGGTCTTTGAAACCCTCATTTCCGCCATCATCGAGCAACAGGTGAATCTGTCGTTTGCGCACCAGGTGAAGAAGGCGCTGATTGAAACCTACGGGCGCTCCGTGGAATTCGAAGGCCGGCGCTACCGCGTGTTTCCGGAGCCCGCGGCGCTCGCCCTCACCTCCCCGCGCGAACTGCGCCGCATCCAGGTGTCCGGCCCCAAGGCGAGCTACATCATCAGGATCTCGCGCCTGACCCTCGACGGTACGCTGGACCTCGAAGGACTGCGAGAGATCGAGCCGACCTTGGCTTATGAAAAGCTCCTGGCGCAAAAGGGTGTGGGGCCGTGGACTGCGCAATACGTCGGGCTGCGCGCGCTGGGACATCGGGATTGCCTGCCCGCCGCCGACGTGGGGTTGCAGAAGGTGATCCGGCAATTTTACGGGCTGCGCAAACCGCCTACCGCCGGGCGCGTGGAGAAACTCGCCAAGTCGTGGACCGGCTGGCGAAGCTACGCCACCTTCTATCTTTGGCTCACCTATTGGGAGAGCGCGGAATGGAGGAGCCGGGTGCTCGAAGAAATCCGCGCTGCCCGCTGTCGCGGCCCCAGCGGGCTCTCGCGGCGCGCGGTCTGATCAGCCTCGCAATTGCTCCGCCAGCATCACCCAGAGAGCGAGGCCCATCCCTACGGCGAAATGCGGCTCAACGAGTATGAGCCCAATGAGAAGAATGAACCAAAGGACGAACACCAAACGGGCGTGGTGGAAAACGTAGTCAGCGATGAGCAGGAGGAAGAACCCAGCTACGGCTGCAACCAGGCACCCGAGCCCACTCAGCAAGCCGAAAGGCTCAGGTCGAACCCTGAACCGATGGATTCCAGCAGCGATCGACAGGGTTCCCAGGGTCATCATCACGAGCGCAAAGCCCTTCTCGCTGAGGAGCCGCTGACCGATATTTTTAACCCTTTGCGGCAGTGAGCTCACCCTCGCCGGCCTCTCGCGGGAAGTATAGACTCAGAGCCGCAGCGCCGGAAACGCCGTTCCAGCATGGAGAGATGTCATGGCTAAGACCGATTTCAGCAAGCCGCTTATAGCGCAGGCAGAGCGCGTGTTGAGGCAGGTCTATCTGCCGCGCATCGCGAGATGTCTCGCCGGGCTTTCACCGGAGCAGATCTGGTGGCGGCCAAACCCGGCCTGCAACAGCGCGGGGAACATGGCGCTGCACCTCACGGGGAATGTGCGCCAGTGGATCATCTCCGGTCTGGGTGGCGCGCCCGACGTCCGAGAGCGCGACAAGGAATTCGCCGAGCGCGGTCCCCTGCCCCGGCGTATTTTGCTGGGCCGCTTGCGGAGAGCCGTGGAGGAGGCCTGCGGGGTCTTGCGGAGACTCTCGGCCGGGGACCTGGCGCGGGTCTATAGAATCCAAGGGTATCGCGTGACCGGGCTCGAGGCCATTTACCACGTGGCCGAACATTTTTCCCACCATGCAGGCCAGATCATCTTGATAACCAAGATGCTCCGTGGCCGCGACCTGAAATTCACCCACCTGCCTGGAGAAAAGAAGAAGAAAACCAAACCCCTGCCCGCGGTGTAGCCCGGAAATCCGTTGTCCCGGATTTCTCACCACGGAATTGGAAGGGCGGGGCTTTACAGGCTGCGGAAGAACCGCTTCCCTGCTGTCATTCTGAGCATTGACAGCCTTTCGGCTGCCCATGGTGGGCAGAAACTCGATAAGGAGAACCAATGCCCCTCGCTGTCATCCTGAGCGGAGCGAAGGACCTCGGCAGTTGGTTCGCGCTCGCAGAGAAGTGAACTACGGGGGTTCTTCGCTCGCTGCGCTCGCTCAGAATGACACCGTAAGCGCGCGCGCTCAGGATGGGAGCGGCGAGCGGCCAGGGAGCGGCAGGCGCCTTCACATCTGCAAGCGGCGGACCTGCTTGGCCTCCACTACCAGGGTACCCGCCGGGATGGGAACCCCATTGATCGTGCCGGCCTGGGGCTCGAAGAAGGGCATGCCTTTGACGAGCAGCCCCTCCTGCGATGTGAGTCCGCCCAGCCCGTTCGTATTCACGAAGGTTGTCTGGTTGTTGGTCAGGACGTAGATGGGCGCGCCTTGTAGAAGCGTGCAGCAGGGATTGAGCACAAAGGCCCCCGTGAGGTTGTCTGAACCGATCTGCACGATCGAACCCAAACTTCCTTGCAGCGACTGCAACTTGAGGAAGATGGCGGAGGGGTTAACGGTAACCGGCAGGTTGGACTTTGTCCCAGTGGACGCGGGCGGCCTGGTGTAAACCCCGTGGACGACAACTTCCTGGCCTACCGCCAGGTTCAGAGGCCCAAAACCAAGGTTAGCAAAGTTCGGCCCCAAGGCGGAGATCTGAAAGGCCGTGCCCGAGGAAAGGTTGACCTGGAAGATGGAGTCCAGACTGATGTTGGAAGGATCATTCGGCTCTGCGTCTCGCACCCACAGGTTGAACTGAGTGGGATTCCCGACTTGGTCCGTGGCGATCGAAACGATGGGACCAATCAAGGCCGTACTGGCAGGCTTAGTGGAACTACTCGCATAGGGGTGCTCGAGCGCTTGAAACTCGACTGTATTCCCCGCCAGGTTGCCCTGGCTGTCCAGCGTGGCGTCCACTTCCATGTAACTATCCGGGACGAGGTGGGCCAGATCGGTGAAACCAACCAAATTGGTATTCGCCGTCAAATTGACAGCCATAGCCGGGGCGCCGGAGACAGAGGGGGAAAGCAGTTGCATCAGGAAACTCCCCGTGTATAGGGGGTTGCTGGTGGTGTTGGTGAGTGTCACGCTCCTCACAAATCCCG
This sequence comes from uncultured Acidobacteriota bacterium, assembly GCA_963722555.1. GTDB lineage: Bacteria > Acidobacteriota > Terriglobia > UBA7540 > UBA7540 > Bog-366. The sequence continues at coordinate 531,053 of CAVRNQ010000006.1, read as the reverse complement.
ACAGGTCATCGAACTCCGCGAAGCCATTCCCGTTGGCAGCGGTCAAGGGTGTGACGCTAATCACCGGCTTGACCACGCCGGTGAGCTGTCCTGCCGCGTTCGCCTGGAGCATATGCAGAACGTCAAAATCCAGCAGCAGGACATTCGCTTGTCCGGGGGTGATAACCAGCGGAGAACTAAGAGCGATGGTAGGCCTGGGCTGCGTCAGGGTGGTCGTGAGGAGCTTGACGGGCGGGGTCAGGGTCGGCTCGTAAGTCGCCACTTGCGCCAGTTCCACAAGGAGATTCGCCTGGTTGTAATTTCCCGCATTGACATTAAACACATAAAGAATCGTGTTGAAATCGCGGAGCTGTTGCAGGTTCAGCCGAATCGAAGGGGCAAAAGATGCAGTAGTGGTCAAATATGACGCGTTCGCGCCCCCGCCTACCGGCGTAAAACTCAGGCCGGTAAGGGTGAGGGTCGCAGAAATCACGTTGCAAATCGGTGCGTCCTCCACAATGGTGATCAAGCTGCCTTTGGCAGGGTTGGGTGTAACGGAATTGGAGGAACCGCAACTCGTCAGAACTCCGGCCGTTAGTGCCATTGCGAGAATCCTCGCCAGCGTACGCTTGGGCATCCGTCTCAATGGTCTCCTTCTGTTCACGTCTGGAATAGTTACTCGGTCGCGACTGCCTGGAGATTCAGGTCCATGACCAAGCCGCCGTGGTGATACAGGCTGCGGAAAAACGCTTCACTGCTGTCATTCTGAGTCCTTCGCTGTCATTCTGAGCGAAGCGAAGAATCTCGCCCTGCGCATTTTCATGAGCATACGAGATTCTTCGTCGCCTGCGGCTCCTCAGAATGACAGTGCCGACGAGTTTTTCCGCGGCCTAGATAGCCCCCTTAAGACCCAGGCCTCTTGCTCAGATGATGTCAGCCCGCCATGGGGTTATCCGCACGCCGGCGCTGCCGGCTTACGGGGCCAACCCTTCGATAAATACAGTGAATTGACCGAAGAAGGCAAGCAGTATTCCTACCCGAAGGCTCCTAACAACTTGCGGTCAGGCGGGAGGCTCCCCCGCGCTGGCCCCACGTCCCTTTCCCGGCCCAAACTCGGCCGCAGCCGTCCGCCCCCGGGGTATATCAGCACAGGTGAAACACCTACCTCTGTTCAGCCTTGCGGCGGCGGATGAAAGCTGGAACGTCGAGGTCGTCCTCCGGAATTTGCGCCGTCACGTGGGCAGGTTGCGCCTCCACCGGCAGTTTATCTTTCTTCGCCAGCATGCTCTTGACGCTCTGTTGCGCGGTGCGCAGCGCCGGAGAAAGCGCGGACAGCGGCCTTATGCCCATTCTCTCGGATTTGATACCGGTGGCAATCACCGTTACCTTAACGGCATCGCCCATCGACTCGTCGTGCACGGCGCCGAAAATAATATTGGCGTTCTCCGCGGCCGCCTTTTGCACGATGGTCGAAGCCTCGTGCACTTCATAGAGGGTCAACTTGCTCGAGCCGGTGATGTTGAGCAAAATGCCGTTGGCTCCGTGGATGGTCGCATCTTCCAGCAAAGGGCTGGCGATGGCGCGGTTTGTGGCTTCCACGGCGCGGTTCTCGCCGCTAGCTACGGCCGTGCCCATGACCGCATAGCCCATGCCTTCCATGATGGCTTTGATGTCTGCAAAATCACGGTTAATAATCCCAGTTATAGTAATAATATCTGAAATACCCTGTACACCCTGCCGCAGGATGTCGTCGGCGATTCTGAACGCCTCAAAGAAACTTGTCCCTTTGTCCACGTACTGCATCAGGCGTTCGTTGGGGATGCAGATGACTGTATCGACAGCCTGGCCCAATTCAGCCAGCCCCTGCTCGGCTTGCACCATGCGGCGGCGGCCTTCGAAGGCAAAAGGCTTGGTGACTACGGCCACGGTCAAGGCGCCGAGTTCGCGAGCCAGGCCGGCCACAATGGGTGCGCCACCCGTCCCCGTGCCGCCGCCCAGGCCGGTGGTGACGAACACCATGTCGGCGCCTTCCAGCGCTTCGATGATCTTCTCCGTATCCTCCAGCGCCGCACGCCGCCCGATTTCCGGGTTGCCTCCCGAACCCAATCCCTTGGTGAGTTTCGCTCCGAGTTGAATCTTCAGCGATGCTTTGGAAGCCTGCAGCGCCTGCGCGTCGGTGTTGGCGACCAGAAAATCCACGCCCTTCACATCCGCTGAGATCATGCGGTTGACGGCGTTGCCTCCACCCCCGCCTACCCCGATGACTTTGATCTTGGCGCCGTCGCGCAGTTCATCCGAGAAATCCACCCGCAGGTCACCCATGTCGGTTTCAGTGGCCATGATGGCTCCTTTGCCCTCTTTCTTTAACAGCGTACTGAAAAACGGCATAACGCCGATCTGGAGCTCGGGGTGCCGCGGCGACTGCCGAGCTCAATATCGGCGCCACTTTCTTCAAGCACCCATGCCGCGAACGCCTTTCCACAATCTCTCGAACAAACCCCTGGACTCGCGCGAGTCACGCAGCAGGCGCAGGCGGTTCCCGTGGATTGCCAAACCCACCGCCGTCGCAAACGCCGCGTCCGGGAGGGTTGCGCCCATACTTTCGAGCCCCGCGGGCACGCCCAGCCGGACGGGTCTGCCGAAAGCCTGCTCCGCGAGCCCGGCCAGACCGCCTAACTTCGCTCCCCCGCCCGTCAGCACGATGCCCGCCCCCAACTGCCTTTCACAACCCGAGCGGCCAATTTCCGCCTGCATCAATTCGATCAGTTCTATGGCGCGAGGCTCGATGACCTCGCTCAGCATGGCGTAACTGACCACCCGGGAAGGCCGCTCCCCCACGCCCGGAACGTCCAGCAACGTGTCGGCGGGTTCGGCAGGGTCGCGCTCACCCCAGGCCTTTTTCATCTTTTCCGCCTCGGGAATCGGGGTGCGCAGCCCCACGGCAATGTCGTTGGTGAAGTGCTCACCGCCCACGGGAATCACGGCAGTGTGCCGCACCACGCCCGCATGATAGACGATGAGGTCAGTCGAACCGCCCCCGATGTCTACCAGCGCCACGCCCAGCTCGCGCTCGTCCGGCGTCAGGCAGGCTGCACCTGCGGCCAGCGGCTCAAAAACTGTGTCCCGCACCTCGACGCCCGCCCGGTTTACGGCCGTCACCACGTTCTGGGAAGCCGAGGCGGACGCCGTCACCAGGTGAACATCCACTTCCAGCCGTGCTCCCTCCATGCCGACCGGGTCCCGGATGCCGTCTTGGGAATCGAGCAGGAACTTCTGCGGCAGGACGTCCAGAAGCTGGCGATCTTCCGGCAAAGTGATCCCCTGGGCCGTCTGGATAACCCGCCGCAAATCGTCGCGTTCAACTTCCCGCGTCGCGGCGGAAGTTTTCCCCAAGGTGATCGCGCCGCGGGAATTTACTCCCTTGATATGGGGGCCGGCGACGCCGACGTAGGCCGAGTCGATGGACACCCCCGCCGCGGCTTCCGCCGCCTCCACCGCCTTCTTCACGGCCAGCACCGTCAGGTCGAGATTCACAATCACACCCTTGCGCCAGCCTCTGGACTCGGCCACACCCAGGCCCGCGACCTCCAGCTTTCCCTCCTCGTTCGGCCGGCACACGAGCGCGCAGGTTTTTGTGCTTCCCAGGTCGAGTCCGACGATAGTGTGGTCTTTGTGCGCCAAGTTGCTTTCAGTCCTTCCCGTCGCCGGTTGGGGACGCCGCCGACCCGGCGGGGGGCGGAACCGCCGGCTGCGGGTTCACCACAATCTGGTTGCGATACCGTAAATCCACAGAGTCAAGTCGAGGGTTTGATTTCTGCAGTTCCGGGAGCAGCGCGAGGAAACTCCGGAAGCGTTCCAAGAAATCCTTGCGGCCGAAGTGCACGTTCACCGTCTGTTGACCCAGAATGAGCAGAGCTTTCAGATCTTCGGGATCCGACACGTCCACTTCCGAAATCATCCAGCCCGCGCGGGGAGCCTCTACACCCAGTTGTTGCATGAACTCCTGGTAGAGATCCAAACGCGCCCGGCGCTCCTCCACCCCGGCCAGATTCTCCAGACCGCTGAGCACGGGGAAGTCGAAGACGGCGTTCTCCGGCTTCTCCAGCAGCATGCCGTCACTGTCCACCAGGCTCACTCGCCCGCCCAGAGAAGCAAAGGCCACCGGAGTGCGCTCCGTGATGCTGACCAGCAGGCCATGGGGCAGGAGGCGCGTGACCGCCGCCGTGCGTACCCAAGGCAGGGTCTCCACCAAGCGCCGCTTGGCGTCGAGCGAAATACGGAAGACGTTGGTGCCTGCCCGGCGATTCCCTGTCAGGGGCAATCCCAGCACGCCCAGGACTTCCTCGCGCAAGACGAACCGGTTTCCCACCACCACGATGTCCTCCGGCACGCTCAGTACGAAGGACGGTGAAGTAAAGGCGAAAGTGGCCAGCCAATACCCTGCCCCGCCGACGGGCAGCAGGACACCCAGGGCAAACACCACCCAGCGCACACGGCGCGAGATCCGCTTGCGCCGCACGGGGACAGCTTTCTGCCGTCGCAGATAGGGGGACTCCTCTTCGGGTTCCAACTCATCCGGCAGCGGTGGCGCGTCCTGTTCCAGCAATTCCATAGTCCTGGTCTGACGAATCAGTCGGGCCCGGCCTAGCCCGGATTTCTCACCACGGAACTGGAAGAGCGGGGCTTTACAGGCTGCGGAAAAACCCCTCACACTGTCATCCTGAGGAGGCGAAGCCGACGAAGGACCTCCGTATTTGCTTGAAAATTCAAATACAGGGGTCCTTCGCTTCGCTCAGGATGACAGCATCGTAGCGTTTTTCCGCAAGCTCTTCCAGCTCCTAACTTCTAACTCCTGGCTCCTAGCCCCTGCCTTCTGCGTACTCCCTACTGCCCACTGCCTACTGCCTACTGCCTTCTGGCTCCTGACTCCTCTTCTTCAGCTCCTTTGCCAGCGCCTCGCCGATTTTCCATACGCTCCCGGCTCCGATGGTCATAATCAGGTCACCCGGCCGCGCCTCGTCCCGGACTTCGTCGATCACCTGCTGGTCGGACGGCGCGTACCGCGCGTCCCTCGTCCCCAATTCGCGCATGCGCTCGACCAGGCGCGCGGAAGTTACACCCGGGATCGGCGCCTCGCTGGCGGCATAAATATCCAGCACGTAAACGCGGTCGCAACCTGCGAAACAGCCGGCCAGCTCGTCCAGCAGGAACTTGGTCCGCGTGTAACGGTGCGGCTGAAAGATGGCGATGAGCCGTTTCGCTCCGCGCAGGCGCGCCGCGTCGAGCGTGGCACGAATTTCCGTGGGATGGTGGCCGTAGTCATCCACGATGGTGATGCCGTCGAGCTCCGCCTTGATCTGAAAGCGGCGATCAGCGCCGCGAAAGCGCTCCAGACCCTGGCGAATCTGCTCGGGCGGGAGGTCCAGTTCCAAACCCACGGCGACCGCGGCCAGAGCGTTCTGTACGTTGTGCCGGCCAGGAACGTGGATTGAAAACGGCCCGAGAGTTTTTCCTTTCACGACCGCGTCGAACGTCGAGCCGGAAGGCGTGAGCTCGTGAATCCGGCCCAGGATATCCGCGCCCGGATCGAGACCGTAAGTGACCGCGCGACGGCGAAGCTGCGGCAGAATTTTTTCCATCCGCTCGCGCCAGGGCGGGTCGAAGCAGGCTACCACGGCGCCGTAAAAAGGAACCTTGTTCATAAAAGAAACAAAGGCCGCGGTGATTTCCTCGAGGTCGCGATAGTGGTCCAGGTGCTCGCGGTCAATGTTGGTGACGACGGCGATCGAAGGCAGCAGGTAAAGGAACGAGCGGTCGCTCTCATCCGCTTCGACCACCAGCAAGTCACTCTTTCCCAGCCGGGCGCTGGAGCCAAAAACATCCAGCCGCCCGCCGATTACCGCCGTGGGGTCGAGTTTCGCCTCTGCCAGCATCACCGCAATCATGGAAGTGACCGTGGTCTTGCCGTGCGCGCCCGCCACCGCCACGTTGAACTTCAGGCGCATCAATTCCGCCAGCATCTCGGCGCGCGGGATAACGGGAATTTGCCGCCCCTGCGCCTCCCGGATTTCCGGATTGTCCGCCGGCACGGCGGAAGACACCACCACCACCTGGGCGTGGCTCGCGTTCGAAGCCTGGTGGCCTTCGAACACACGCGCGCCCAGGCTGGCCAGGCGATCGGTGACGGGGGTCGCCTTCAGGTCGGAGCCTGATACCTGAAATCCCAGATTGAGCAACACCTCGGCGATGCCGCTCATCCCAATGCCGCCGATCCCGATGAAATGAATTCTGCGAATTTTTCCCAGCATGCTTCTGCTATCCGTTGCCCGCCCCTCACCCTTTTCGGGCGAAGGCTTCAACCAGGTCCGCGATGCGGGCTGCCGCCTCCGGTCGCGCCAGACGGTGGGCGCAGGCCCCCATCCGGCGAAGTGTTTCAGGAGCCGCCCACAGCCCGTGGATTTCCCCCACCAGCCGTTCCGGCGTCAACTCTAACTGCACGATGACGCGGGCCGCGCCCGCGCCTTCCATAGCCCGGGTGTTTTCCAGTTGGTGCTGATCCGTGGCGGCCGGAAAAGGAATCAGCAAAGCGGCCCTTCCCGCGGCCGCTAGTTCGGCCACGGCCGTTGCGCCTGCACGCGAAACAACCAGGTCAGCCTGCTCGAGCGCCCCGGGCATGTCCATGATGAAGGCGTGAACCTCGGCGGGGAAGCCTTGTTCCTGATAGGCTTTCCGAACTTCATTATAGTCGGGTTCGCCGGTTTGGTGGACGATTCTAATCCATCGAGCGTCGCTCCTCAGGAGCGGCAGGCTCCCGACCACCGCTTGGTTGATCGCTCTCGAACCCTGGCTTCCACCCACAATCAGCACCGTGGAAGGCAGCGGGTGCGGCCGGGGTGAAATCTCAAAGAACGCGTGGCGCACCGGATGCCCTGTCAGGTGAGCCTTTTCACCATAGGGCCGCGCCGCCTGTTCAAACCCCACCGCCGCCGCACGCACCACCGGCGCCAGAACGCGGTTCGTGAAACCGGGCCGGGCGTTCGGTTCAATCAAAACCGTGGGAATATCGCGGAGCGCCGCTTCCAGCAGCACCGGCCCCGAGACATAGCCGCCTACACCCACCACCACGTGGGGCTGGAACTCACGCAAAACCGCCGCCGCCTCGACCGCCGTGCGCGGCAGGACCAGGAGATTGCGCAGCTTGCGCCAGCCGCCAATTCCTTTCAAGCCCGCCGCGGCGATGGTGCGGAGCGGGAAACCCGCGGCGGGAATCAGTCTTGCTTCCAGCGGGCGGCGCGTTCCTAGGAATTCGATCGCGTAGCGGGGCGTATTCCGGTCGCCACGCTCGCTCCGCGCGCGCAACTCTTCCGCCACCGCGAGAGCCGGAAAGATGTGGCCCCCCGTTCCCCCGGCCACCATCAGGATGCGCAGCGTGTCGCGGGAATTCATTGAGTGACCCGGCTCGTCAGGGCCGCGTTTACCCTGTCATTCTGAGTGAGCGGAGCGAACGAAGAACCCCCGCAGTTCTCTTCTGACGCGAACCAACTACCGAGGTCCTTCGCTTCGCTCAGGATGAAAGTGGGCCGCGCTCACGCTGTCATTCTCAGCTCGCGTGTTGAGAGATATTCAGCAATATTCCCACCGCCACCAGGTTGACCACCAGGGATGATCCGCCGTAGCTCACGAACGGCAGGGGAATGCCCTTGGTAGGGAGCAGCCCCAATACGACGCTCATGTTCACCAACGCCTGCCCCACGATCATCACCGTCAGCCCGATCGCCAGCAGGCGCCCAAAGTCGTCTGGGCAGCCGGCGCTGGCGCGCCAACCCCTCAGCAGAATCAGGGCGAAGAGGGTCACCATCGTGAGGGCACCCAGCAAGCCCAGTTCCTCACCTGTCACCGCGAAGATGAAATCCGTCTGGGGTTCGGGCAGGAAGAAGAGCTTCTGCTTGCCTTCCATCAGGCCCACGCCCGTAATACCCCCCGTCCCGACCGCGATGTAAGACTGCAGAATCTGGAATCCCTTTCCCAACGGGTCGGCGTAGGGATTCAAGAACGCCGCCCAGCGGTTGGAGCGATAGGTGGAGTGGAAAATCAGCCAGGAGAGCACGGGTACGGCGGGGAGCCCAGCCAGCAGAAAATAGCGGAGCTGCAAGCCCGCCGCAAAAAGCATCGCCGTCACCACCAGGCCCAGCGCCAAGGTCGTTCCTAAATCGGGTTCCGCCAGCACCAGCAATCCCATGCAGCCAGCCACCAGCAGGATCGGCGACAGGGTGTGCTTCGCATCATTCACCTGGCCCTTACGAAGGTCGAGGAAGAAGGCCAGGAAGAGAGTGAGAATAATCTTGGCGAGCTCCGACGGCTGCAAGCTGGCAGGCCCCAGGTGGAACCAGCGATGCGTATGGTGGGTGCGGTCGGCGAACAACACGGCCAAGAGGAGAATGAACTCGAGAGCCAGCGCGGGAAAAACCACCAGCGGGCTCGCCAGCCGCCGGTAGTCCACATGCATCATGACCGCCACGGCCAGAAATCCCACCCCAGCCCAAGCCAGTTGCCGCCAGAGGAAGTGGTAGCTACTACCGTACTTCTCCGCCGCCATCACCGCCGAGGCACTAAACACCATGATGGCGCCGAAAAGCACCAGGCATACTACCGCGCCAAACAGGATCTTGTCGGATTGAAGTTGTCTGGCCATGGGCTGGCTAATCCATTCCCGGCAATCGCGACTACGGTTTTGAAGACGGGGGCGGAGAGTCCTGGCGGCCTTCGGCCTTCCCACGCCCCTTGCTCTTCGCGCTGCCTTTCCGGCCGGGGGAGGTCGTAGCACCCTCCCCATTTTCCGCCCGCACTTCAAAGGGCAGCGGTTCGTCGCCGTTGACCTCCGCCCCGGTAGAGCGTTCGAGGGTTGCAGGTTCCTCGTCGGGTACGACCTGTGATTCCATTGCCGGCATTTCTACGGCATCGACTTCATAAACATATCGCAATTCGACAAACCGAGGAGCCGCGGGGAGCAGTGGCCGGGGTCCGTTTTCCGCCGGGGCGGGTGGCGGGGTAGTCTCGCCCTCGCTGGGCGGCTTGGACATTTCCATCGGACTTTCCGGCCCTCCGTCCCCGGCCGGACTCTGGGCGATCTCTGCCCCAGCAGGTTCTTCCGCGGGAACTGAGGCGGGCGCCGCAGTTTCGGGAGGAAGAGCCGGGGGCGCGAGAGCCTCGGGGTGATCCTCCCGGGGCGTGACCGGTTCCTGCGCCACCACCGCGGGGGTTCTCGGCCGCGCCCGGGAACCCGCCGCCACCTCGCCGGCAAGCTGCTTGACGAGTTCTTTGAACAGGCGGCCACGCTGCTCATAGTCTTGGAACTGATCGAAGCTGGAGCAAGCCGGCGCCAGCAGCACCGTATCGCCCGGACGCGCCCGCAGGAATGCCTCGCGCACGGCTGTCGCGAGGTCGCCCGCCTGAAGGAGTTCCACCCCACCCGCCAGTTGCGCAGCAATTACCGGGGCAGCGGCCCCGATCAGCAGAACGGTGCGCACTCGTTCCTTGATGAGGGGCAGGAGCGGGGCATAAGGCGCGCCCTTGTCCTTCCCGCCCAGAATCAGGTGGACGCCGCGCTCGAAAGCTTCCAGCGACTTCGCGGTCGCGTCGACGCTGGTGGCCTTGGAGTTGTTGTAGAAATCCACGCCCTGAATCTCACGTACAAATTCCAGCCGGTGCTCGACGGCCTGAAACTCCCGCACCGCCTTGCGAATCGCGGCAAAATCCGCCCCCAGCGTGCACGCTGCCGCCGTGGCCGCCAGCACATTCTCCAGGTTGAAACTGCCCCGCAGGGTTACGTCGCGGGTTTCGAACAGTACGCGCTCCAGGTGCCGCACGCGGTAGTAGATCTTGCCCCCCGCGACGAAGACGCCATGGGCGAGTTCACGCTGGCGGCTGAAGGGTACCGTCTGGCTCGGAACGACTGTCCGGAGCGCGCTCACCCATGGATCATCGACATTTAAGATGGCAAAATCCCGGGGGCGCTGATTGCGGAAGATCTGCCGCTTGGCCTGCGCGTAGGCTTCCAGACCGGGGTGCCGGTCGAGATGGTTCGGCGAAAGGTTGAGCATCACCGCCACGTCCGGGCGAAATTCCTGAATGCCTTCCAGTTGGAAACTGCTTAACTCCGTGACGAACATCGTCCCGGGCCGGGCGTGGTCCGCAGCCGAACTCAGGGCGTTGCCGATATTGCCCCCCACGAAGGTCGGGAAGCCGGAAGCTTTGAGCATGTCGCCGAGGAGCGCGGTCGTCGTGGTTTTGCCGTTCGACCCGGTGACCCCCACCACCGTTCCCTCCAGAAACCAGGTGGCGGCCTCGACCTCGGGATAGATCGGGATCTTCTGCTCCCGCGCCGCTTGCAAATGTGGCAGGTCCCAAGGCACGCCCGGGCTGATGACAATAACCTGGTGCTGAAGGAACGTTTCCAGGCGTTGCGAACCCAGTTCGAGCCCGATCTTCTCCTTGAGAAGTTGCGGCAGTACATCCCGAAACTCTGCCGGGGGCTTGCGGTCGGTGACGGTCACCACGGCGCCGTGCCGCGCCAAAGCGTGCACCACCGCCACGCCGCTGCGTGCCAGCCCCACCACCAATACCCGTTTGCCGCGCACGTCCATCCGTCACTCCAGGTTTCAGGTGTCAGGTTTCAGGTGCCAGATGTTAGGTTCCAGGTGTCAGGAGATAGGAGCTAGAACTAAGCTAACTCCTAATTCCTGCATCCTGAAACCTAACACCTGAAACCTATACAAACTTACCGCAATTTCAGCGTGGTCAACGCAAAAAGCGCGAAGACCAAGGCGGCAATCCAGAAGCGGGCAATGATCTTGGATTCCTTCCAGCCGCTCAGTTCAAAGTGATGGTGCAGCGGGGCCATGCGAAAGATACGCTTGCCGCGCAGCTTGAACGAGCCCACTTGGAGGATGACGGACAAGGCTTCGATCACGAAAATCCCCCCGATAAAGGGCAGCAGCAGTTCCTGTTTGACAATCACGGCCACGGTGGCCATGGCCCCGCCCAGCGCCAGCGAACCCACGTCGCCCATGAAAATCTCCGCCGGGTAGGCGTTGTACCAGAGGAATCCGAGGCTCGCACCCACCATCGACCCGCAAAAAATGGTCAGCTCACCGACGCGGGGCAGATGCTCCAGGTCGAGGTACTCGGAAAGTACGGCGTGCCCGCCAACGTAGGTCAGCACCGTCAAAGCGGACCCGGAGATCACCAGACACCCGATCGCCAGACCGTCCAAGCCATCGGTCAGGTTGACCGCGTTCGAAGAACCCACCAGAACCAAGATGACGAAGAGGAGAAAGGGGAGAAACGCCAGAGGATACGTCCAGACATCCCCCAGGAAGTGCGAAATCAGAAAAGTCGGGCGGAAGCGCTTGAAGAACGGGAAGGTCAGGGTGGTGGAGTAGAGCCCTCGCGCCGACAAGAAAACCAGAATGATGCCGAAGACGAAACTGACCAGGATCTGCAGCAGGAACTTCCCCCGGGCGGTCAGTCCCAGGTTCTGGCGGCGCCGCACTTTCTGGTAATCGTCCCAGAAACCGATGCCGGCAAAGGACAGGGTCGTGCCCAGCGTGAGCCAAATGAAGATGTTGCTGAGGTCCGACCAGAGGAGGGTGGGAACGACCATACAGAGAATGATCAGCACGCCGCCCATGGTGGGTGTCCCGGCCTTGGATTGGTGGGCCTGCGGCCCATCCGCCCGGATATACTGCCCCACCTGAAATTCCTTGAGCTTGCGCACCAGCCACGGCCCCAGCACAAGCGAAAGGAGCAGTGCGGTCAGGCTGGCATAGGCCGTGCGGAAGGTGATGTATCGAAAGAGATTGAAGATGTGGAATTCGAGATGGAGTTTAAGATAGAGGTAATAAAACATGGATTTGTGTTTAAGTCGCCGGCTCCGGGCGGGGCCACCGTGCGGCCTCCGCGGCTACGGCTGAAACACGTAGCAATTCAATCGCCGTCTCCAAGTGAACTCCGCGCGAGCCCTTTATCAGAACCACGTCGCCGGGCGCGAGCCGCGTCCGGCAGAACTCTCCCGCCTGCCCCGCGTCGGCGAAAAAGGCCAGGCGCGCGGGCGGAATTCCTTCCTCTGCCGCACCTTCCAGGAAAAAGCGGGCATCCCCCTCGACCGCCATCAACCAGGATACGCCGCTTTGCGCGCATTTGCGGCCTATGGCCCGGTGCAACTCCGGCGAGGTAGGCCCCAGTTCCAGCATCTCACCCGCGATCACCAGGCGGCGGCTCGCCCCCGGCCACGCTGCCAGCGCCTCGAGCATACGTTCCATGGCCAGGGGGTTCGAGTTATAGCAGTCGTTGATCAGCGTGATGCCGCCGGGCAGGGTAAGAATTTCACTCCGTTGATGTAAATTCTGGAATTCCGCCAGGGCGCGGCGAACTTCCTCCGGAGGAATTGCCCAGAGGCTTGCCGTGGCGATTGCCGCAAGCGCGTTCTGAATATTGTGGCGGCCCGGCAGCGGCAGCGTGAACTGGCCCTCGCCATCCGGGCTGATCACGCGAAAAGCGCTCCCCAGCCCGGCGCTCGCCTTCACGTGGGTAGCACGGAAAGCCGCTCGGTCGGAGAACCCGAAGGTCAAGACGCGGCCGGAAAACCCTTCCGCGAACTTTCGGACCCGCTCGTCATCTTCGCTCAGGACTGCCACGGCGCGCTCACCTGTCGTAACCAGGAAATCGATCAACTCGCGTTTAGCGCAGGCAATCGCATCAACGGAATCAAAGAACTGCAAGTGCACGGGAGCAACGTTCGTGACCACTCCGACCTCAGGCTCGGCCAGGCGCGCCAGGCGGGCGATTTCGCCCGGGGCGGACATCGCCAACTCCACCACGGCCACATCGTGCTCGGGCTCCAGGGCTAGCAGCGCCAGCGGCAGACCGAAATCATTGTTTAAGTTTCCCGGCGAGCGCAGCACCCGGAGCCGACGGCCGAGAATGGCAGCCAGCATTTCCTTGGTAGTGCTTTTGCCGGCGCTGCCGGTAACGGCAATAAGCCGTTTCCCCCACTGGCGGCGAACTGCGCGCCCGAGCGTTTGCAGCGCACCGCGCGTATCGGCGACGGCCACGAGCGCGGGTCGCCATTCCGCCGGAGCCGTGGCGGCAAAAGCTTGCTCGACCATCGCGCCGGCGGCTCCTCCCCGCAGGGCCTGGCCGACAAACAGGTGGCCGTCAAACCGCGGCCCACGGAGGGCGAAGAAGAGTTGGCCGGGATGAAGCGTGCGCGAGTCCAGCGAGTAACCTGTGACTTGGCGGCCGGGCATGCCACAGGAGGCGCCCACCCACGCCGCCACCTCGCCCATAGTCAGCTTCATACTTCGTAAACCCCATGCCCGGTTACCCGATCCGAGGCTCCCTTAAACGCCCGACCTTCTACGCGGGGTCCGCGCCGTAGCCCATCTCCCGGAGGGCCTGGCGGGCCACCGCCCGGTCGTCGAAATCAACCTTACCATCTTTGAGAATCTGATACGTCTCGTGCCCTTTGCCCGCCAGGACCACTATGTCGCCTTCGCGAGCTTCTCCGAGCGCCTTGCGGACAGCGATTCCGCGATCGACTTCCGCAAGGTAGGGCTTGCCGGTGCGCTGCAACCCCACCAGGGCATCGGCCATGATCAGCAGCGGATCTTCACTGCGGGGGTTGTCAGAAGTGAGCACGACAAAATCCGCGAGGGAACCCGCGGCTTCGCCCATGCGGGGGCGCTTGGTGCGGTCGCGTTCACCCCCACAGCCGAACAGAACAATCAGGCGGTCGCGCGTCAGCTCACGTGCGGTCTTCAGGACGTTCTTCAAAGCATCATCGGTGTGCGCGTAGTTGACGACAACCAGGAAGGGCTGGCCCTCGTAGATCCGCTCAAACCGGCCCGGCACGGCCTCGAGATTGGCGATGCCTTCCTCAATCTTGGCACTGCTGATCCCCATGGCTACCCCCGTGGCAATTGCCGCCAGAATATTCGCCAGATTCGCGCGCCCCACCTGCGGAGAAGCGATGCGCAGTTCCCCCGCGGGCGTGGCGATGCGCGCTTCGGTTACCGTTGGAGCGGACCTGACCTGTATAGGCCTCACCTGCGCGCCGCCGTTCAGACCATAGGTCAGGCTATGCAAATAGGGCAATTCCAGGAGCCGCACACCCCAGGGGTCATCCGTGTTGATCACCGCCCAGTCGGGTGGTGGGGCACCCAGCCCCTCAAAGAGGCGGCGCTTGGCCTGGAAGTAGTGCTCGAAATCCTTGTGGTAGTCGAGATGATCCTGCGTCAGGTTGGTGAAGGCGGCCACCGCAAACTGGAATCCCCAGACGCGCTCCTGGGCGAGCGCGTGCGAGGAAACTTCCATGACCGCAGCCTTGCCCCCCGCTTTCACCAGTTCCGCAAAGCAGGAAAGCAAATCGAGCGATTCCGGCGTGGTGTTCGTCGCTATTTGCACTTTGCCGCCCATGCGGTACTCGATGGTCCCGAAGGCGCCACAGGGAATCCCCGCCGCGTGGAGCACGCTCTCTACCAGGTAGGTCGTGGTCGTCTTGCCGTTGGTTCCGGTGATTCCGATGAGTTGGAGGCGCTGCTCCGGATGACCGAAGAAGGCGCGGCCCGCGTCCGCCAGGGCCCGGCGCACGGCGGGAACTTGAATCCAACCGTGGGTGAGTTCGGGCGGGGCGGGACGGTCGCTAACCACGCCCACGGCGCCACGCTCGAGGGCCTGCGGAATGTAGAGGTGGCCGTCGGCCTTCTCACCCCGAATGGCGAAGAAAAGCGATCCCGGGCGCACTTCCCGGGAGTTGTAGGCCAGAGAAAGAACCTCCGACGCAGCATCTGCACCCACCTGCAGGACCGGCAGCCCCCGGAGGAGTTCGCCCAGTTTCATTTCCTTCTCAAATTACAATGTAAGTAAGGTTGAATACAGATTCAATATAATTCCATGGGGGTATCAACAAGTAATCCCCCCTTCCGCTGTCCAATGCCCCCCACGTTTCCCCGGCTCAGCGCGCCATCCGAACCCACACCCGGGTACCGGAAGGGACCTTCACGCCCGCCATGGGATTTTGCTCGACCGCCAAACCGGTCCCGGCCACGTTGAGGTCCAACCCAAGTTTTTCGCACTCTTCCGCCACGCGGCGCGCGGCCCAGCCGGAAAAATCCGGGACAGTCACCAGCGGGCCGTCGCCCAGGATTACGATGCTGGAAGCGACGCCGTCGCGGGGGGCGCGATCCGGCGCGATGCCGTCGGCAGAAGGGTTCTTCGCATAAGACGCCGGCTGAACGGGTGAAGTGGCAGCTCCGATAAGTTCGTGATCAGAAGGAAGGAACCCGGCGAGGCCCCCGCGTTTCTGGCCGCGAGGCTTCGCGGGAGAGGAGGACAAAGACTGAGGCCATCGGGCAGGGTTGTCTTGCGGGATGTTCAAATAACCCAGAGTCTGCTCTGCAATGGATCGGAACACCGGAGCTGCCACATCGGTCCCGTAGTAAGCTCCCACTGGCGAATCGATGACCACCAGAATAGTCACCGCCGGCCGTTGGGCGGGAGCAAAGCCGATAAAAGATGCTACGTAGTGCGATTTTGAGTAGGCGCCACTCTCATCAATCTTCTGTGCGGTGCCTGTCTTGCCGGCGGAAGTGTATCCGCTCAGTTGGGCGGGCTTGCCCGTACCGTGCTCCACGACGGCAGTGAGGATTTGCCGCATCATCTCCGCCGTGCGCTCGCTGATGACACGCCGGCCGGAGGCCGGCGGCAGGGCGTCGTGATGCGCCCCGAGGAATACATCCCGCACGATGCGGGGCTCAAAAAGAATTCCGCCATTGGCGACAACGGAAAACGCCGTCGCCATCTGGAGCGGCGTCGCGCCCACTTCCTGCCCCATGGAGATTTCCCCGATGGAGATCCCCGACCAGTGGCTGGGAGGCTTCAGCAAACCTCGCTCTTCGCCGGGCAGCTCGATGTCGGCCTTGCCCCCGAAGCCGAAGTTGCGAATATAGCGGTAGAGCCGGTCTTCACCCAGCCGCAAGCCCAGCTTGATGGCGCCCACGTCGCTCGAGTTGGCCATCACCGCGGTCACGTTGAGGTCCCCGTAGGGCCGGTGGTCGTGAATGGTGTGGCCGGCCAGCACAATGCTTCCGTTCTGGCAGTTGATCACCTCCTGGGGATTCGTCAGGTTTTCCTCGAGCGCCGCGGACAGGGTCACCAGTTTGAAGGTCGATCCCGGTTCGTAGACCCAACCCACGGCGCGGTCCAGGCGGGCGACCGCGGAACTGGCGCTGAAATCGTTGGGATTAAAGGTAGGCGCGTTGGCGAGAGCCAGAATCTCTCCCGTACCGGGATTCTGTACGATCGCCACACCACCGACGGCGTGCGCGTTGTCTACGGCTCTCTCCAAGGCTTTCTCGGTAATGTACTGAATCTTTTCGTCGAGTGTCAGGACGACGTTCCGACCTGGCATCCCGGGCCATTCGGTACTGTGAAAGGCGCGGCGGCGCGCGTCGCTGGCCAGCATAACGCGGCCAGGCTTGCCTTTGATCGCATCGTCCAGGGAATACTCCAGCCCCCCCAACCCCTTGTCGTCCAAGCCCACGTAACCCACCGCGTGGGCGGCCAGATCACCCTTGGGATAGAAGCGCTTGGTTTCGCGCTGGAAGTAGATGCCTTTCAGGTTCAGGTCGTGTACGCGGGCGGCTTCGGCCGGCGGCACCTTGCGCTTGACCCAGCAGAAGGCCCGCAGACCCTGGAAACGACCGAGCAGGTCCTCCGCGTCGAGCCCCAGAACGGGCGCGAGCAGGTCGGCCACCAACCTCGGCTCCTTGATCTCGCTGGGCACGGCATAGACCGAATCCACACCCAGGCTCATGGCCAGGGGGTTCATCTGCCGGTCGTAGATGGCGCCGCGCTGGGGCGCGACCTCAATGGTCCGCTGCTGCTGGCGCTGGGCGCGGCCCCACAGATCCCCATATTGAATGACCTGGAAATAGTAGAGGCGGGCGACCACGCCGGCGAACCACAAGAAGCAAATCATCCCCAGGATCAGCCGCCGCCTCTCCAGGCGCGACCGATCAGGCTTCGCCGCGCGAGATTCCGGCTTGCGTCGGCCCATCGGCGCTATGGCTCGTGAGGAGTTTCTCCGCTGCCCACGGAGATGTTACGCGCGAGCTCCAGGCTTTCCGAGGAGGCCGCGGCCGGCTCGGGCTCGCCCACGCGAATCACCTGCTGCGGGCTGGGCGAGACCATCCCGAGCTGGGTTCTCGCCAGCCTGTCGATCCTTTCGGGATCGGCCAGCGATGCCTGCTCGAGCCGAAGCTGGCGGTTCCACTCTTCCAGGGCCGCGCGGTCGGTCTTGAGCTGCTCAACCTGATAACCGTACCGCACACACTGGAAATGCTGCCCGGCGAACAGGAGCACAAAAAGAAAAACCAGTAAGCCCAATCCCAGGAGACTGAAACATTCACGGCGACGCTCCACGTCAACTTCCCGCACCAGGCGGGAATTGTCGATGCGCTTGACAAAGTAGAATTCCGGGAAAGTCGCCCGGCCTGCGGCCGGAGCGTTTCTCGGACGCCGTCTGGTTCTCGGTAGTGCGACTGCCGCTGTGGCCATTTAAGTACCGGGATTCGGGACTCGGGATTCGGAGCCCGGGCTTACGATTTCCCTTTTCGCGCCCTCAATACCCCAATCAAACAATTAAGCATCTTTCCAATGTCTTCAACCGGCTTTGAAACCGCATCAAACTCTGCGGGTCTTACAAATTGTAGATTGCGAGCAACGATCAGGTGCGTCTCCAACTCCAGCAATGATCCGCGTGCGACCGTCAGGAACTGGATATATCTCCCGTGGACCCTCTTCCCCATCCTTCTGCGATATTGGCCGCGATCGAGGTCGTGGCCCTCCTTATCTGCGAAACTAAACCGTACCGTTCCGTATCAGGGAATCGGGAAGTTAATTTGTATAGCTCGGTTGTAAGGGCAATGGACTTCTTCCAAACATCCAGCTCTTTGTAGTCCTGTACCACCACCCGTCCAGCCCTTCCCCGAGTCCCGAATCCTGAATCCCGAGTCCCTAGCTCTTCTCCGCCGCCCGCAACTTGGCACTGCGCGCGCGGGGATTCGCCCGCACTTCCTCTTGCGTGGGGCGGACCACCTTGCGCGTCAGGATGCGAGCGCGGCCTTCACGCTGCCAGCGCTGGAAGGCGTGCTTGACCAACCGGTCCTCCAGCGAGTGGAAACTCAGGATCACCACCCGCCCTCCGGGCCGGAGGACGGGCAGGATGCGGTCGAGAAACTGCTCGAGATTCTCGAGTTCGCGGTTCACGGCCAGGCGCAGAGCCTGGAAGGTGCGCGTGGCCGGATGAATTTGGTGGAGGCCCGCCCGGGAGGGGATCGCTCGCGTCACCACCTGCGCCAGTTCGGTGGTTACTCGATACGGACGGGCCTTCACAATGTCTCGCGCAATCCGGCGCGAGTGGCGCTCTTCCCCCAACTTGTAGATAAGATCTGCCAGGTCCCGCTCACGGGTTCGGTTTATCAGGTCAGCCGCAGTCGTGTCGGAACCGGGATCCATTCGCATGTCGAGAGGACCTGGTAAATTGAAACTGAAGCCGCGCGAAGCGTCGGCGACCTGCAGCGAACTCAGGCCGAGGTCGGCCAGGACGCCGTCCGCCGGCGCCAGGCCGCTGGCGGCGTGCAGGGCGTCGATTTCCGCGAAATTCCCGTGCTGCATGATCAGCTTCCCGCCAAAACCCGCGAGCCTGCCGCGGGCCACTTCCAAAGCGTGGGGGTCGCGGTCCAGGCCCAAGAGCCTGCCGCTCTCCAGGCGCTTTAAGATCTCCTGCGCGTGCCCGCCGGCGCCGAGCGTCGCGTCGATGTAAATGCCGTCAGGCTGGACCGCAAGATATTCCAACGCCTCGCCGAGCAGGACGGGAACGTGCCCAGCTTGGGGTCCGGGACCGGGGTTTCGAGGTTCGCGCTGCGTTTCATCATCGTGCACCGTTCTACCGTCCCCACCTCAAATCACCCACCTCGTCACGAGCTCCCTAAATCCCCAAATTGCTCAGCGTCTCGAGGTCGTCGTCGCCGAGCGGTTCGCGTTCCAGGTGCTCGCGGTAGCGCTCCTGGTTCCAAACTTCCAGGTAATTCAAATAACCGAGCACGGCCACTTCCCCGTGCATGGCGGCCGACTCACGCAACAGAGCTGGAATCAGCACCCGGCCCTGCGCGTCGGAGCGCGTCGCCTGCCCCCAGTAATTGGTGCGGTCCAGGAAACGTTTCTTGGCCTTGTTCATCGAGGGCAAGGCGGCTAGCTTATCCTCAATCTCGCGCCAGACCGGAAACGGGTAGATGCGCGCCGACTGACCGTCGAGGCTGGTGACAAAAAAGTCCTGGCCGAAGTTCTCGTCAAGGTAGGCCTTGAAGCCCGCCGGAATCTTCAACCGGCCCTTGCCATCTACAGTCGCCGGGTTGTTTCCGCGAAGCATAGAACCCGCCCCAAAACCCCCTACAACCCTCTAAAGACGCCGCTTTTCTGCACAATCTCCTACTTTTTACCACTTTTACCCACCGACTATAGGCCCGCCTCTGCTGCTTGTCAAGAACTTTTTTATGAATATTAAGGGGTTAACGGCGATTCCAGCCTCGCCTGCCCTTGCAGTGCCGTTTGGGTGAGAAATACCACCTGTGGGGATGAATATGCCATGGGATGCGCTGTTATGTACCTCCCACGAGCGACCGGACCAGAATCGTGGCTTGACTATTAACTGGTCAAACCTGGTCCAGCGCCGCCGCGCGCGCCGCTCGTTACTCGAACTGTTTCTTGAATTCTGCGAATTGCTGTTGCAGATTGGCGAGCTGCCGCTTTATTTCCTCCATCTCGGCTGCGAGTTGGGTAACGCGCTCGTCGGGCGCGTGGGAATCCGGAGCTGGGGCGGGTTCCGCAGCGGCGATTGACCACTCGGGTTGGTCACCGGCCAGCAGTTGGGCGTAACGGGGCTCCTTGGTGCCGGGCAGCCTTGGCAACTTCTTCACCAGCGGCGGCTGGCGCTCGCTGAGCTTCTGGAGAGTGGCCTCGAGGCTTTCGAGATCCTCGAAGCGATACATGCGCTCCGTGCGGGAGCGCAGTTCTCCGAGGGTTTGCGGTCCGCGCAACATGAGCTCGCACAGCAGAGCGGTCTCGCGCCGGTCGAAGTTAAAGACCTCCGGGATGCGATGCTCGAATTTGGTGACCCGGCTTTCGGCGTTCGAGGCCGGCCCGGCCAGGTACTTCCGGTTGAGGGAATCAAGCACCTCACGCACCGCCTGCTCGTCCAGCGCCATCACCGGATGGCGGTTCGATTTCTGATTGCAGGCGTTGGTCAGCGCGTTGAGCGAGAGCGGGTAATAGTCCGGGGTGGTGATTTCCTTCTCGATCAGGGCTGCGAGCACCCGCACTTCCCGATCCGTCAAGAGCAAGTCCAAGGGACGTTCCTTTCACTCCCGCCGCGGTGAGCCCGCGCCGAGAGTCCGTGAAAATGGGCAAGCCATTATAGTGCGCCGGCGCGGCAGCTGCGAAAAAACCGCCGTATAGCGAGGCCGCAGCGTGCACCGGACGAATCGCCCCTCCCCGTGCCGCAAAGTGGTAGGATACTCCCCGCACCGGCCACGCTGGGCCGGCAGCTTTCTGAATCCTCGGGAGGGATTAATCTCATGTCGCGATGTCTCTCAATTTT
Organism: uncultured Acidobacteriota bacterium; assembly: GCA_963722555.1. Lineage (GTDB taxonomy): Bacteria > Acidobacteriota > Terriglobia > UBA7540 > UBA7540 > Bog-366. Next base: position 510,358 of record CAVRNQ010000006.1, on the reverse strand, counting down.
CCTGGCTGTCGTTTTCAGTGTGGCATCCTTGCTGGCGCAAACTGCCCCGAAGGTGAAGGTTCTCATCCTCACGGGAGTAAGCAACCATGACTGGCGGGCCACCACGCCCGTGCTGCGGGAAATCCTCGAGCGCACGGGACGATTTGAAGTCCGCGTGAATGAGGAGGGGCGCGGCTGCGGGCCGGAGACCTTCGCGCCTTACGACGTACTCCTGCTCAACTACAACGACTACAAGCAAACCGCGGGGCTCTGGTGGGACGCCCGCGCCCGCGAAGCCATGCTCGACTTTGTGCGCACGGGCAAGGGACTGGTGAGCTACCACGCCTCCAACAACGCTTTCTGGGGATGGCCCGAATACGACCGGCTGGTGGGCGGCACTTGGCGCGAGACGGCTGGTCACGGTCCCTACCACGCTTACACGGTCAAGATTGTGGATGCCGGAAACCCCATCACCAAAGGCCTGCCGGCGACTTTTGCGGAAAGCGATGAGCTCTACCACCAACTCTCGCTGCAACCGAATATTCACATTCTAGCCACCGCCTGGGATGACCCGAAGAATTGTTGGAAGCCCGGCGACGGTTGTGGCACGGGAAAGGACGAACCGCTGATCTGGACTCTCGAGTACGGAGTCGGGCGGGTATTCCAGACGGCCCTCGGCCACGATGTGAAGGCCATGCAGGGCGCCGGCTTCCAGGCGACGCTTGTGCGCGGCACCGAATGGGCCGCCACAGGGAAGGTGACGATTGCACCTCCCGCGGACCTGAGGTAAGTGGACCGGATTGGAATCGAATGCAGCGTGCGCCGGTGAAATGACCGCAGCGCGGGGGCGCGCGCCTCAACTGCGCCGCCCTGGGGTGACAAGCTTCACCCGGAGGCTCCCGCATGGCAAAACCCAAAGTCGCACCCCGCCTGAGCGACGAGTCCGTAAAGGCCAAAACCGGGAAAGCTTGGGCAGAGTTGTTCGCCATCCTCGACAAGGCCGGCGCCAGGAAATGGGACCACCAAGCGATGGTCGCTTTCCTTCACAAGCGGTACGCTCCCGGCCCATGGTGGGAACAGATGGTGACGGTTACCTACGAACAGGTGCGCGGGCTGCGGAAACCGCACGAAAAACTTGAAGGTTATGAGATCAGCAGGAGCAAGACCTTCGCCCGGCCGCTCGCCGCGCTTTATGACGCCTGGGAAGACCCGGAGAAGCGGTGCCGCTGGCTGAAGGATGCAAGTTTCACAATTCGCAAAGCCGCGCGCCTCAAATCCCTGCGTTTTACCTGGGTGGATGGCCAGACGCAGGTTGTGGCCGGCTTCTACTCCAAAGGCGGCGCCAGGAGTCAAGTGGCGGTCCAACACAGCAAGCTGCCTAGCGCCCCAGCCGCGGCGCATATGAAAGCCTACTGGACCGCGCAACTGGCAAAGTTGCAGGGGTTTTTGGAAGGCTGAGACCTGCTGGGGGCGCCTCAACGTCCGCCCGTCGGAACCGTATTTCCGGTGCGTCATGCCCACTAACCTCGCACCCTATTACGACGCGGTCATCAACTGGAAGAAGCGCCTGGCGCGGGAAATGCCCGTGCTCGAAGAGCTGGCGCGCGCGGCGGGTTCGAGGATTCTCGTCCCGGCGTGCGGCACGGGTGGCCATGTGGCGGCGCTCGCGCAGCGGGGTTTCGAGGTCCTGGGCTTTGACGCCGATGCGAGCACGGTGGAGTTCGCGAGCCGGCGAATCAACTCCGCCGCCGGTGGAATCTCTGCCGCGCGTGGGAAAGCCGAAGTCAGGCAGCTCACGATGGAGAACGCCGCCGATCTTCATGCCGAATTCGACGCGGCGTTCTGTTTGGGCAATGCCCTCCCCGGCCTTTCGGCGGAGGGGCAGTTGTTGGCAGCGCTGCGGGGCGTGGCAAGCATCCTGCGCCAAGGTGGAATCTTTCTAACTCAGAATTTGAACTATGATCTGCGTTGGCAACAACGAACCAGCCAGTTTCCCCTGCTGACCGGCGAGACTCCGCGGGAAGAAATACTGCTCGTGAAGTTCGCCGATTATCAGGCAGACCATATCAACTTCCACGCCCTGTTCTTGGCGCGCGAGAAGCCCGCGGGGAAGTGGCAAGCGCACGCGCGGACTTCGCGGCAGATTCCTCTCTTCCAGAAATTGCTGAGCGATTTCGCCGCCCAGGCCGGCTTGGGCGAATTCAGGTCCTGGGGAGACTATGTTCGATCACCCTTCGACCCCGAAAAATCCCACGACTTGATCTTCGCAGCGCGCAAGCTTTAGCCCGGATTTCTCACCACGATGGGACAGTCTTGGGGGCTGCCGGAAGGGCGGGGCTTCACGGGCTGCGGAAAAAGCCTCGCGCCGATGTCATCCTGAGCCCTTCGCTGTCATTCTGAGCGAAGCGAAGAATCTCGCTCTGCCCGCTCAGCATAAACTGCGCGAAAGGATCTGGCTCTCGGTTCTTGCGTGAAAGGGCCGAACCAAGGCGAGATGCTTCGCTGCGCTCAGCATGACAGATGCCCTTTTTCCGCAGCCTGTTCAGCCCCGCCCCTCCAATTCCGTGGCGAGAAATCCGGGTTAGAGACCTTAGCTGGACCGATGCTACAATCTCATTCTCTGATGACCGAGCCGAAACCCATCCTGGTCACTGCAGGCATCATACGAAGTGACGACCGCGTCCTGATCTGCCAGCGCCACCACTCCGATGCTTACGGCCTGCAATGGGAATTTCCCGGTGGGAAGGTCGAAGAGGGCGAAGAGATGAAAACCTCGCTGCGGCGGGAACTCGCGGAAGAACTGGCGATCCAGGCGGAAATCGGCTCGGAGGTTTTCCGCCTGCGCCACCTCTATCCGGATCGGTTCGTGGAAGTTGTGTTTTTCGAAATCGCAAGTTACAAAGGCGAGGTGCGCAACCAGGTCTTCGAAGCCGTCGAGTGGGCGCCGCGGTCAAGACTGGTTGAGTACAATTTCCTGGAAGCCGACCGCGAACTGGTCAGGCGCATATGCAAGGGGGAGATTGTCTAAAATCAAACCATCTTATCGCGGAATTTCCATTATCCACTCGCGTCCCGGCGCCGCGCGTTCTCGCCGGGCCGATTCCCAAGCCTGGCGCGCGGTTTGCTTGCTCGCGGCCACTGTCCTGCTGTGCGCTCAGGGGCTGCGCGCCCAAGTTGAGACGGTGGAAGGTCCCCGCTCGGCCCCCATCTGGGTCAGCCACGGGCGTGTCGAGGGACATCTTCCTTCCAGGAGTTCAGCGGCCGGCGCCTTCTCGCCTGACAGTTCCCTGCTCGCCATCGTCAGCGAAGAAAAAGTGGTGCTGATCAACCTGCGGGCAGGCGATATCCATAAGGTCTTGAAGCCGCACCTGCCGGAGATCGTAGATCTGGATATTCACTCCGCCGACTTTCTGGCGTCGAATCTGCTCTTCCTCCTGGCCAACGGCGTGTTCCATGTCAAAGGCAAGGGGCAAGTAACACCCACTCCCCTGCTGGCGTTCCAATGGGACATGATAGAAGACCGCCAGGTCGGGAAGCTGGATGCGGTGGGCTCTAAAGGCGGCTTCAGCCCGGCGCGATACTTCCCGCAGATCAGCCATCTCGCTATCTACAAGGACGGCAACTTCGACCTGTGGAATCCGCGCACGGGCACGGGTGGCCGCATCACCATCTCCGACCTGACGCAGGTTCCCAACCTGTACGAGTTTTCGCCGGACGGCCATTGGCTGCTGCTGGCGCAGATTCAAACCGCCTCGGCCGCTGACCCCACGGTGGTGGAATTGAAGGCGCATAAGTTCGTGGACTCGCTCCGGGGCCACACGGGTACCGTCCTGGGCATGGCCTTCTCCAGGGACGGCAAGAAAGTGGTGACCGCCTGCGAGGATGGCAAAGTGCGCGTCTTTTCGACGGGCGATTGGAAGCTCCTCTTGACCCTCAGCGGTCACCAGGGGCCGGTACACCGGGCGGAATTCTCTCCTCACGGCGAGTGGATCGCTTCGGCTGGGGAAGACCAAACCGTACGCTTGTGGTCGGCCGAAGATGGGTCGCTACTGCAAACCCTGAGCGAAAGCCAGGAACCCTTGCTCAACGTGGCTTTCGCGCCGGATTCAAGCTTCATTGCCGCCTCTTCCGAAAAAATCGTGCTCATTTGGCAGCGGCAAGGCGGGAACTGAGCTGTGCACGATTCCTGCCCGCACCTCGACCCCTGCTCGTCCACCCGTTGCCCGACAGGTTCCCGGCGGTCGTGCATTTTCGATGTCATAAGCCACCACCCCGCCCTTCGGGCACCCCTCCTGAACCAGGAGGGGAGTCTTGGCCGGCCAAGAAAGAAATTCCCCTCCTAAGCTTAGGAGGGGTGGCGCCGCAGGCGGCGGGGTGGTCTGGAATCTTGATCGTTGCTCGGCGAAGACGCGCTATTCTGAATTGCACCACTACCAGGTTCCCTCCGACATCCACAGCACATCAACTTGTGCTAGAATTTCATCTGATCACACAATTCAGGGGCTCGCGCGAAGCAGAATCCTTATGCCCAAAGTCGGAATGGTGAGTCTGGGATGTCCCAAGAACCTTGTGGACAGCGAGGTGTTGCTGGGAATCCTGGCGCGGCAGGGGTATGAGCTGACGTCGCGCCCCGACCAGGCGGACATTATCATCGTCAACACCTGCTCCTTCATTGCGCCCGCCAAGCAGGAATCCATCAACACGATTCTGGAGATGGCCGAGTACAAGAAATCCGGCGCCACCCGGAAGTTGGTGGTGGCCGGTTGCCTGGTGGAACGCTACCGGCAGGAAATATTGAAGGAAATCCCGGAAGTGGATTTTGTAATCGGCACCAACGAGCTAGAGCGCGTGCTGGAAGCTTGCGGAGACTCTGGCGACCGGCGTTCGGCGGGTGTAGCCGCGGAGCCCTACCTGTATCACGAGTTCACACCGCGCCTGCTTTCCACGCCCGCTTACTCCGCCTATTTGAAGATCGCCGAGGGTTGCGACCACCCCTGCTCCTTCTGCGTGATTCCGCAGATGCGCGGCCGTTTCCGCTCGCGACGCTTCGCCTCGGTGATCCGGGAGGCCGAGAACCTGGCGCAGCAGGGGGTGCGAGAAATCACCATCGTCGGCCAAGACACCACAAGTTATGGCGAGGATCTCGGCTTGCGCGACGGCCTGGCGGCGCTGCTGCGGGAACTGGGGAGGATTCCGGAACTGGTGTGGGTGCGCTTTCTCTACTGCTACCCGAGCCGGCTGACGGAAGCCTTGATTGCGGCGGTGGCGGAAACCCCCAAGGTCGCGAAGTACTTCGACATTCCGCTGCAGCACGCGAGCGGCCCGGTCCTAAGACGGATGCGCCGCGGCTCGAACGGCCGGCAGTTCCTGCGCATGCTCGAGAAGATTCGCGCCGCCATGCCCGGCGGCGTAGCCCTGCGCACGTCGTTCATCGCCGGCTTCCCCGGTGAGACCGAGGGCGATTTCCAGGCTCTGGCGGATTTTGTGGCGGCGGCGGAGTTTGACCATCTGGGCGTCTTTCTCTATTCCAACGAGGAAGGTAGCGGGAGTTTTGCCTTGCCGAACCCGGTGCCACCCCAGGTGGCGCGCCGCCGGCAGAGACAATTGATGGCGCTGCAGCGAAAGATCTCTCAGCGCAAGCTGCGCAGGATGGTCGGAGAATCCCTGCCCGTGCTGGTGGAAGGGCGCTCGGAGGAAACGGAGTTGCTCTTCCAGGCCCGCAGCGAGCGGCAGGCGCCAGGGATTGACGGCAGCGTGCTCATCAACGATTTCGAGGGGCCTTCGCCCCAAGCGGGGGATTTCCGCTGGGCCACGGTGACGGGGGCGGGCGAGTATGATTTGGTCGCACGCCTGGAAGCGCGGCTTTTTGCGGAGAGACCAACTCTCCGCACGCCCTTGCCGGCGGGAGGCTTGCTGGTCCGGATCCAGCCCGCCGTGGCGGCACCCTCGAGCTGATAGGCGGCTATGCCCTGCCCCATCTGCAGGAAAAGCGTAACGTGGGAAGGCAATCCGTTCCGCCCCTTCTGTAGCGAACGGTGTAAGCTGCTCGATCTGGATAATTGGTTGGAAGAACGCTACCGGGTCTCGGCCCCCGCCGAGGCCCGGGAAGAGAGCTTGCCGGGGGAAAATCCTGTGCCCGGCGGCGAGGGGGACCGTGACTGATAAGCGGGCGGGGCCGGCCATCTGGATCGCGACCGCGGCGGGCGCAGGTTACTCTCCCTTTGCGCCGGGGACCGCGGGGTCAGTAGTGGGCGTGGTCCTTGTGGTGGGCTTAGCCCGGTTGCACCTGGACCGTATCTGGTCAAGCGTAGTTCTGGGCGCAGTTTCTGGGTTGTTGTTCGCCGTAGGAGTTTGGGCAGCGGGAGAAGCGGAAAGGTTCTTTGGGTGCGTGGACCCCGGCCAAGTGGTCATCGACGAAGTCATGGGCCAGGTGCTCACGTTTCTGTTGCTTCCCCACGCCACGTGGAAATGGCTGTTGGGTGGATTCCTGCTCTTCCGAGCCTTCGATATTATGAAGCCGTTCCCGGCCCGGCAGGCCGAGCGAATTCCCCGGGGCTGGGGTATCATGGTAGATGATGCCGTTGCGGGGCTGTATGGCTTGGCCGTGCTAACGGCAGTGGGATTAGTCTTCCGATGAGGTTGTGGAGAAAGACGGAGAAGTCAGAGCACTCTATGGACAAAGCCGAGGGACCTGGAAAGGTGCGGCCGCACATTGCCTGCGTCGTACCCCGTGCCGCGATACCGGGAGGAGAAATTTCCATTCTGGGCAGCGGTTTAGCCGAGAACGGCCGCAGCCGGCCGCTGGTACGCTTTGGGGATCAGCCGGGCAGCTTGTTGCTCAGTTCCCCGAACCGCTTGATTGTCCGTGTCCCCGATGACGTCGTCAGCAGGAATCTGACCGTGGACACCAGCGCGGGTGTGAGCGCGCCTGCGTCGGTCGTGGTGGGCCTGGTCATCGCGGAGAATCTGCACCCCGTGGCCAATCCCGCCCTGGATTCTGCCGGCAATACCTTCACCACTTTCAGTGGCAGCCGTGGACAGAAGGTTGAGACCTCCGTATTCAAGATCGATATAAACCGCGTCATGTGTCCCTTTCTGAAGGATGTGATGAACGCCACGGGCTTGGCCTTCGACCGCGAGGGATACCTTTACGTGTCCAGCCGAATGGAAGGGTCGATTTACCGGGTGTCGCCTGACGGCTTGCGCTCTGCTTACGCTCAGGGGATGGGCGTGGCGACGGGAATCGCCTTCGACCGGGATGAAAACCTCTACGTCGGTGACCGTACGGGCACAATTTTCAAGATCAACCGCGAGCGTCAGATTTTTGTTTTCGCCACCATCGAGGCCAGCGTGGCGGCTTTCCATCTGGCTTTCGGCCCGGACGGCTATCTTTACGTGGCCGGCCCCACGACCTCCAGCTTCGATCACCTGCTGCGCGTCTCTCCCGCCGGAGAGGTCACGTCTTTCTATCGGGGCCTGGGACGGCCGCAGGGGTTGGCCTTCGACATCGAGGGCAACATCTATGTGGCGGCTTCGCTGGCGGGAAAGCGCGGCATCGTGCGCCTGACGCCCGACGCGCGGGCGGAACTGGTCGTCTCCGGATACAACATCGTGGGTTTGGCCTTCGGCCGCCAGGGATCGATGATCGTCTCGACCAACAGTTCGCTGGTCGATCTCCCCCTGGGCGTCGAGGGCATGCCCCTCGTGAAGTGACCGGGGCCGGGCCGGGAGTTCGCCGGTCGAATTCCTGCTTGTTCCCTTGCACTCGCCCCTGGTCACTGACCTTACATGGATGCCGAAATCATCGCCGTCGGTTCAGAGCTCCTGACTCCGCAACACGCGGACACCAACTCTCTTTATCTCACAGAGAAGCTCAATCGCCTGGGAATCCTGGTGCGATTCAAGACGATCGTCGGGGACTCACGGGAAGATCTGGCAATGGTGGTGCGCGCAGGACTGTCACGCTCCCCACTGGTCCTTCTGACGGGGGGCCTAGGACCCACCGAAGACGACCTGACACGCGAAGTGGTGGCGGAGGTCCTGGGCCGGCCGCTCCAAGAAGTCCCGGAGATTCGCCAGCGGATCGAGGAACGCTTTCGGCGTCTGGGCCGGAGCATGCCCGAGAACAATTTGCGGCAAGCCCAGGTGCCGGTGGGGGCGGACTGGCTGGAGAACCGGAACGGCACGGCCCCAGGCATCTGGATCGAACACAACCACAACCTCGTGGTGCTGCTGCCCGGACCGCCGCGCGAGCTCGAGCCCATGTTTGATTCTGTTTGTATGCCGCGCCTGGCGCGCGTGGCCTCCGGCGAGCGCATCCAGACCCGCATTTACAAAGTCGTCGCCCTGCCGGAATCGGAAGTTGACCAGCGTATCGCGCCCATCTATCGTGGATACCAGAACCCCTCGACCACCATCCTCGCCTCGCTCGGTACCATCGAAGTGCACCTGCGCGCGCGCGCTGCCAACGACGACGAGGCCGAAGGCCTGCTCTCCGAGCTCGGCGACAAAATCGAACTGGCCCTCGGCGACCACGTCTATTCGACCAGAGGCGAGAGCCTGGAAGAAATCGTGGGCATGTACCTGGTGATGCGGCAGAAAACCCTAGCCGTGGCGGAAAGTTGCACGGGCGGCTTGCTGGCCGAGCGCCTGACCCGCGTTTCCGGCAGTTCGAACTACTTTCTGGGCGGCGTCGTCTGCTATAGCAATGAGCTGAAAACCAAACTGGCGGGTGTGCCCGCAGCTTTGCTCGAGGCTCACGGCGCAGTCTCGAAGCCCGTGGCGCAGGCGCTTGCCGAAGGTGTGCGCGCGCGCACGGGCGCCTCCATCGGCGTGGGGATCACCGGGATTGCCGGCCCCAGCGGAGGTAGCGCCGAAAAACCCGTGGGCCTGGTATTCGTCGCGCTCGCCGATGAGCGTGGAACGCAACTGCGCGAGTTTCGTTTTCCCGGCCCGCGCGAGCGCATCCGCCATTGGGCCTCGCAGATGGGGCTGGAAATGATCCGGCGGAGAATCAGGGGTTAGGGGTTCGGGACTCGGGATTTCTGAATTCACTGGCCTCGTCCCCTGGTCGTGCAGTAGCTTACCACCCTCGCCCCCTTGGGGGAGAGGGTGGACCGCCGCCGGCGTTTTCATCAGCCAGGGCGGGCCGGGTGAGGGGGTCTCACAGGAACGAATTGAGAATTAATTTCCTAAAACCCATTAAGTGAGCAGGGTAGCGCGGCCGAGCCGCATCCCAAGAAGGATTTCACCACAGAGACCACAGAGGTCACGGAGAAAAGACGAAGACAAAAGCTGTGGGTCAACAAACTAAAGAACCGCAGTCCCTACCCGCGCAAGCGGAAGTGCTTTTCTCTGTGGCCTCTGTGCGCTCTGTGGTGAGCGTTTTCTTCGCGGCGCGAGGAGAGTTTCGGAAAAGCCAGCGCAACGCGGCCACTGGCGGCCCTGCCCTAGCCGCTCAAGCCGAAACCCGAATCCCTGGGCCCGAATCCCGAGCTTGAATCATGCGCGCCTTCATCGCTATTGACTTGCCGGAACCCCTCCGCGCAGCGCTGGGCCAGACGCAGCAAGCCTTTCGGAGCGCTTGCCCGGAGGCGCGCTGGACGCGGCCGGAGGGCGTTCACCTCACCTTGAAGTTCCTCGGCGAGATCTCCGACGCACAGGTGAAGCAGGTCGTGGATGCGCTGGCGCAGGTCAGCAGGTTCGAACCGTTCTCCGTGGAAGTAAAGGGATTCGGATTTTTCCCGCAGGCGCGGCGGCCGCGTGTGTTCTGGGTCGGCGTGGAGGCCCCGCCGGCGCTCGGGGAACTCGCGGCGCGGGCGGAAGGGGAAATGGAGAAGGTCGGATTCCTGCGCGAGCAGCGCGCCTTTACTCCCCACCTGACTCTGGCACGCTTCGAGGTGCCGCGTCCGCAGCCGGCGTTGGAAACGGCGCTGGCCGGTCGCGAGACGCCTTCGCTCGGCAAGTTCGAAGTCTCGGAATTTTTCCTGTTTGAAAGTAAACTATCCCCGCAAGGCGCGCAGTACCGGAAGGTTGAGCGCTTTCCGCGCTGAGGCCGGGCGGGAGGTAGTGGGTCAGTTTGTTGTAGCGGCGCTCTATACTACTAAGGCTGAGTTTCTTCGCCGCGCGCGAAGATTTCTCCTCCTGTCAGCAGCATCTCTGTGTCCTCCGTGACCAGCAGAGCCTCAACACAGAGGTCGCTGAGATGCTCCGTGCCCTCTGTGTTAAGACTTGAGAGGCACAGAGGTCACGGAGAACTTCGTTTTGGTTGCGGCCAACGGTCGCGCTGTGAGCGCCGGAATCTATCGAAGCAAAAGCCGGGGGTCATCCCGATCCATAACCTCGGGACAGGCAGACCGCCGCTACAAGAAAACTGCCGGGCGGGACCGGCGCTCGACGAAAACCTATGACAGGTCCGTTCACTCTCGTCCTTGCCTACATCCTCGGTTCCCTGCCCTTCGGATACTTGATCGTCCGCTGGCAGAAGGGGATCGATGTTCGCACCACGGGCAGCGGCTCTATCGGGGCCACCAACGTGATGCGGAATCTCGGCATCATCGGGTTCATGGCTACGTTCATTCTGGACGTCGGCAAAGGAATCGCGGCGGTGCTGCTTGCCGGCCGCCTGACGGCAGGCGACCCGCGCTGGATCGCCGCATCCGCGGTCGGCGCCATCCTGGGCCACTGCTTTCCGGTTTGGCTGAGATTTCGCGGAGGAAAAGGGGTGGCGACCGGCGTGGGCGTTTTCATCGCGCTCGCACCCCTCGAAGTAGCGCTGGTGCTCGTCATCTTCGCCCTCGTGGTGGCGATCTGGCGCTACATTTCCCTGGGTTCGATCGTGGCCACCGCGGCGTTTCCGATTCTGGTGCATTTCATGAAACATCCCCCCCTGGCCATCGTGCTGGGCGCAGCGGGCAGCGCGGTAGTCATTATCGCCCGGCACCATGCGAATATCCGAAGGCTCTGGAGTGGGACGGAGAATCGGGTGGGGAAGAAGAAAGCAGTAGGCAGTAGGCAGTAGGCAGTAGGCAGCCAAGAGCTGACCCGCATTTCTCACCATACTCGGACGGTTTTGGGGGCTGCCGGAAGGGCGGGGCTTCACAAGCTGCGGAAAAAGCCTCGCGCCGATGTCATCCTGAGCGCAGCGAAGGATCTGGCTCTGAGTTTTTGCGTGAAAGGGCCGAACCGAGGCGAGATCCTTCGCGCAGTTTATCCTGAGCGGGCAGAGCGAGATTCTTCGCTGCGCTCAGAATGACAGCATTGAAGCGTTTTTCCGCAGCCTATAAGGCCCCGCCCTTCCACTTCCGTGGTGAGAAATCCGGGCTGAGGACTGAAAGCTGATCGCTGAAAGCTCTTCTTATGAAACGAATTTCCATCATCGGCGCAGGAAACTGGGGCACGGCACTGGCGGCGACCCTCGCCCATGGGGGCCATCGAGTGACGCTGTGGGCTTATGAGCCGGAGGTTGTCGAGAGCCTGCGGTCCCGGCACGAAAACGCGCTCTTCCTGCCGGGGATCAAGCTGCCGGAAAGCATTGCCGCCACCGGCGCGTTGCCCGAGGCGCTGGCCAGGGCAGAAATCGTCTTGACGGTGATGCCCTCGCATGTTTGCCGCGCGCTCTATGAGCAAATGCTCCCCCATCTGGGACCCGAAATGATCTTCGTCAGCGCCACCAAGGGGATTGACGCCGAGCGCCTGATGCGCATGAGCGAAGTCATCCGGAGCGTAGTGGGAAGCCGGTTTTCGCCCCGCTTGTCGGTACTCTCCGGGCCCAGTTTCGCCCAGGAAGTCTTGCGCCGCGATCCGACGGCGGTCGTGGTGGCCTCAGACGATCGCGAGGCGGCGCAGATCGTGCAGCGGGAGTTCTCCTCGCGCGCCCTGCGGCTTTACACCTCCACCGACGTGGTGGGAGTTGAACTGGGCGGTTCGGTGAAAAACGTCATTGCCATCGCCGCCGGCGTGGTGGAAGGCCTGCGGCTCGGGCACAATCCCACCGCCGCTTTAATCACCCGAGGCCTGGCAGAGATGACGCGCCTGGCGTGCGCCTGCGGGGGAAAGCACGAGACGTTGGCGGGCTTGGCCGGCATGGGGGATTTAGTCCTGACCTGCACCGGCGAACTGAGCCGCAATCGCACGGTGGGCGCTGAACTAGGCAAGGGACGCAAGCTGGACGACATTCTCGGCTCCATGCGCATGGTCGCGGAGGGCGTGAAGACCACCCAGGCCACGGTGGCGCTCGCTGCCCAACATCGCGTGGAAATGCCCATTACCCGACAGGTCCACCGGATTCTGGAAGGAGAGGTTTCGCCGCGCGAAGCCATCCGGGAACTCATGGAGCGCTCGCTCAAAGAAGAATCGTAGGGGCGGCCCCAAGTGTCCGCCCCCGGGGCTTTACAGGCTACGGAAAAACTCGTAGGCGCTGTCATTCTGAGGAGCCGCAGGCGACGAAGAATCTCGTATGTTCATGAAAATGCGCAGGGCGAGATTCTTCGCTTCGCTCAGAATGACAGCAGGGAAGGGTTTTCCCGAAGCCTGTAAAGCCCCGCCTTTCCAATTCCGTGGTGAGAAATTCGGGCTAAACCATTGGGCTATTGCTTTCATGCTCACGATTTCCTAAGATGCATCTTTAAAGGCCGCAATGAGATCTGAGAAAAGAAGGCGCGTCCGCATCCTGTACGTCATCCTGCTGGTCCTGATCGGCATCAGCGTGGTTCCGCTGTGGTTCTACGGATCCAAGATGATGTCCATAAACAGGGAAAACCTGGAGACGAAGGAAAGGGAAGTCCAGTACATCACCTCCATGTCCCTTTCGCAGTTCACCTCGCTTTACATGGAGAACCTGAATCAGCAGTTGAAGGAATTCTTCGACGCGGTGGCGCCGCTGGCAACGCACATCCCCGCCGCAAAGTATCCCACGGATTCCGCCCTGCGCATGGCACTGCAGGGTTTCGTGGCCGACCGGCCCGCGGTGCTTTATGCCACGGTGCTCAATGACCAGGCGCGAGGGGTGCAGGCGGGCAACTTCAACGCCGCCGCCGATGCCTTCCTGCGCAAAGCTCTGGAGGCGGCGTACCTTGCCGCCCGGCAGGGACAGGAGTATCGCAGCAATCCCATCACCGTCTTTCGCTCCGGTGCAAACGAACCGGTCATGGTGATGGCGGTACCGATCCGGCAGGGAGACCAGTTCCTGGCGATGGTCGGCGAGGTGGTTACCTTGCGGCCCATTACGGCCCAGTTGGAAGAGACCAATCGCCGTTTCGGCCTGGACGCCTACATCGTGGACAACTCGGGCCGGCTGGTGGCCTCCTACGATCCCGACAAGGTGGCGGGGATGGATATGGTGGCCATTCCCATCGTGCAGAAGTTTTTGGGCTGGGGAGGACGAGCACGCGTTGCGGAAAACTCCCAGTTTGACATGCAACAGGGCAACCAGATGGTCGCCATGCTCGGCACCTATGCGCCGACCCAGAAGCTCGGCTGGGGGGTATTCGTCCAGCGCAAGCTCAGTGAAGCGTACTTCACCGTTAACGTAATGCGCAAGCAAACCTTCCAGATGGGCCTGCTGCTGGTATTGATCTGCGTGGTGATCGCCTTCCTGGCCGCCAAGAAGATCACCTATCCCATCGACCTGCTCACGCGGGCGGCCCGCTCCATCGCCCAGCGTGACTTCTCGCAGCGCGCGGAGGTGCGCGGCCGCACGGAGATTGGCGAACTCGCCGAAACCTTCAACCACATGGCTGAGGACATCCAGCGTTACATCAGCAACCTGGAGCTGGCCTCCGAACAGAACCGGTACCTGTTCATGGATTCCATTGAGATGATCGCGGCCGCGGTCGATGCCAAAGACCCCTACACCAAAGGCCACTCCGGGCGCGTGGCGAGTTACTCGGTGATCCTGGCGCGAGAACTGGGCCTGCCGGACGAAGAAGTTGACAAGATCCGCGTCGCGGCCATCCTGCACGACGTCGGCAAGATCGGAATCGAAGACCGCGTGCTGAAAAAACCCGGCGTGCTCACCAATGAAGAGTTTGAAATCATGAAGCGGCACACGGTGATGGGTTATGAGATTGTGCGCCAGGTGAAACAACTGACGGAGATGCTGCCCGGCATCCGCTGGCATCACGAAGCCCTGAACGGCCGAGGGTACCCCGACGGCGTCCGGGGGGATGAACTGCCGCTCATGGTGCGCATCATCGCCGTGGCCGATACCTTCGACGCCATCACAACCGACCGGCCCTACCAAGTAGGTTCGGAATTTCCCAAGGCGGTGGAAATCCTGCGCAAGCACGCCGGCAGCAAGTACGACCCCATCGTGGTAGACGCCCTGGATTCGGCTTATGCCAAGGGGGGCTTGGCCAAGCTGGAAGTTCGGCGCAGAAATGTCACGGTGACCGCCTTGGATCAGGTTGCCCTGCCTCAGGATTGATCCCTTCCACGGCAACCGTTCCAACCAGGTCGTTCCCTCGCCCTCCGGGGGGAACACTCCAGGCGAGCCCCACGCGGGTGGCCATCCCGGCTGCCCACCCGGCCGCGATACCCGCACCCTGTCATCCGTGTGATTTCATCCCCCGTACTTTTCCAGTTCAAGCTAGAATGGCCGAGTATGGTTTCCCTGTTTGGTTCCGGTGAGAAGGAGAAGAAATCCGGCTTTTTTGACCGGCTGAAGCAAGCCGTGGCCTCGACGAAGGCCCAATTGGTGGAACGCCTGGAAGAAATCGTCGAGGGCAAGGTGACCCTGGACGAATCCGTACTCGACGGCCTGGAAGCCACGCTCATCACGGGCGATCTGGGGGTGAAGACCACCGAGGAAATCATGGGCCGGCTGAAGCAACAAGTCAGCCAGCGCAAGCTGACCGAGACGCGCCAATTGCGCCCGGCCATTGAGCAGGAGATCCTGACGATTCTCGAGAATCCCGGCTCGGGGAAAGGCCTTGCTCCCCAAGCCAAGCAGCCGCCGGAGGGGATGCCAGCCGTCATTTTCGTGGTGGGCGTGAACGGCGTGGGGAAAACCACCAGCATCGCCAAGCTGGCCAATTTCTATCTGCAGCAGAACCGCCGCCCGCTGCTCTGCGCTGCCGACACGTTTCGCGCCGCCGCCAATGAACAACTCGAGATCTGGGCGGGGCGCCTGGGCATTGAGATGATCAAGCAGAAATCCGGGGCCGACCCGGCGGCGGTCCTTTTCGATGCGCTGGCGGCAGCCAGGAACCGCCATCACGATCTGGTGATCGTCGATACGGCGGGGCGGCTGCACACCAAGTTCAACCTGATGGCCGAGCTCGCCAAGATGTGCCGCATCGCGGCGCGCGAGATCCCCGGCGCGCCCCATGAAGTGCTGCTGGTGATCGACGCCACTACGGGCCAGAACGGCCTCCAGCAGGCGCGGCAGTTCGTCGAACACGGCGGCGCCACCGGCATCATCCTGGCCAAACTCGACGGCACGGCCAAGGGCGGCGTGGTCATCGCCATCGCCCGCGAACTCGGCTTGCCCATTCAGTTCGTGGGCGTGGGGGAGAAATTGGACGACCTGCTGCCCTTCAATCCCAGGGAATTTGTGGAGTCGCTCTTCGAAGTTTGAGCTTAGGGAACGAAGTCTCCGTACCGCTTGACGTGCAACCCGCAACCGCTCCCGCGCCTCTGAGAAAGTTGTAGAATAGATGCTTATGCGAAAACTCTTCTCGCTGGGTCTTGCCCTGCTCGGGTTGTTCGATTCGCTTTACCTGCTCTGGACTTATGCCTCTCCTTCCCGGCCGATGGTCTGCCTGGGAACGGGCTGCGACGCCGTGCGGGCCAGCGTTTACTCGCACCTCGGGAGCATACCCATGCCGTTGTTCGGCGTGGCCGGCTACCTGGCGGTGGCCATCGTGATCATCGCAGAGTCGCTGCTCTCCGCGCCTCTGGCGAAATGGGCCCGGTATGCCGTGGCGGGGATGACCGCATTCGGCTTCGTTTTCTCCCTCTACCTCGAATACCTCCAAGCCTTCGTGATCCACGCGTTTTGCGCCTGGTGCGTGACTTCCGGCTTAACGATGACCGCGCTCTGCGGGCTCGCCATTTACAACCTAGTCCGCCCCGCACCCGAACCGGGGCCACCGGCACAACTCGCCCAGGTGCGCAGCCACTTCGTGCTCTGCCTGGTGGCGTTGCT
Source organism: uncultured Acidobacteriota bacterium (assembly GCA_963722555.1). Classification (GTDB taxonomy): domain Bacteria; phylum Acidobacteriota; class Terriglobia; order UBA7540; family UBA7540; genus Bog-366. The sequence continues at coordinate 494,232 of CAVRNQ010000006.1, read as the reverse complement.
CGTGGGTGTGCCGGCGTTTTCCCTGCTCGCCCGGCACGGCAAATTGCCACCCCCGCCCCCGGAGGCTTCCCGTGAGGCGTTGGCCGAGAAGTTGGTCCGGCCAGACAGCCACGTGACAGGCAATCCTCAGGCCGCCGTGACCGTCGTGGAGTTTGGAGACTTCGAATGCCCCATCTGCGCGCGCGCAGAGGAAACGGCCCGGGAAGTTCGCTCTAAATATGCAAACCAGATTCGCTTTGTGTTCCGGCAATTCCCGCTGAGCCGCATCCATCCTTTTTCCGAGCGCGCCGCCGAAGCGTCCGAGTGCGCCGCCGAACAGGGAAAGTTTTGGGAAGGGGTGGAGAAGATCTATGCCCAGCAATCCGATTTGAGCGAGGATGGGTTGAAGCGTGACGGCGCCGAACTTGGCCTGGACCAGGCCCGCTTCAATCAGTGTCTGGACGGCGGGTCCATGGCGGCGCGCGTCCGGCAGGACGTTGCCGACGGCAAGGCGCTCGGAGTAGACCGCACACCCACCTTCTTCATCGGGCAGAAGAGGATCATGGGCGCGCTGCCGGCGCAGGAGTTTTCCCAGCTTCTCGACCGGGAACTGGCCAGCCGCGGAATGACGGTGACCCAGCGGGTTGAGGCACCCCCAACCCCGGCCTCGCCCAAACCGAAGACCCCCCCGGCGCCGGGAAAAGTCTCCCGCCAGCCGGCCTCCGGCAAAACCGGCGCGGAGCCCCAACCGGCGTTAACCGGCTTGCTCGGGACAGCCCCCGGTGGATTCTTCTCGGGTTTTCAGGCTTCTGGCACCGCTTGCAGCGAAGCGGACGCTGCCAAGCGACAACCCACGTTGATCGGCAGCCAGGAACTGCGCGCCCTCCTCACCGGCACTCCGCCTCCCCTCTTCGTGGACGTGCGTCCCCCGCAGGATTATGCGGCGGGAAGAATTCCCGGGGCGATCAACCTCCCGGCGGACGAAATGGAGCGGCGCTGGAGCTCCCTGCCTAAAGACCGCGTCATCGTCCTTTACGAAAGCGGGCGCTCGTCCGGTGACGTCTGCGCCGCCAGCCGGGCCGCGGGACGCATTCTGCTGGAACACGGCTTTGCTTTCGACCACATCAAAGCCTATCAGGATGGTTTGGCGGGCTGGGAAAAGTCCGGCTTATCCCTAAACAAGTAAACAACCTTAGCAGCACGTATTCGATAGGTTAACATGGGAAGGAACTGACTCTCCTTGGCGCGGTGGATGAGGAGCGCCCTAACCACGGCTGACAGGAGGCAGGTCAGGCAGAGAATACCTCAAGGCACGGACAATATAACCGAAGGAGCCGGTCAAACTCTGATGGTTATCAATATATAGTTGTTGAACTGCACAGTGTTAATAGCTATACTCTCTGCCCGTTCCTCGCACGCCCGGTGTTCCGGGGGATCCTAGGTTCCGTGCGAGGGGAACGAGTCCCGTGTGCGCCAGCACCCGACTCCCCGCGATGCTCTCGCTCCAGCTTGGCCTACCCACGGGTGACTCTCTCCTCAGCTGAGAAACGTAGGACCCATGGTCCACCTCACCGACTCCGGAACGCAATGGGCATTAGCGCTCCTGCTTTGCGTTTTGATGGGAACCTGCCTGCTGATTGTGGTGGCAATGTTCCGGCGGTGGCAGCACATCCGGTCCTTGTATTACCGGCATTCTCTGCACAGTCAGTACCGGTCCATCCTCGCGGAAGTACTCTCCGGGACGGCCTCAGCCCACGGGATCCAGGTCCTGCGGGAACTGCCCCTCCCTGCGCTGGAGCTTTTGTTTGACCCACTGTTTTCCAGGCGGCGGGTACCCGAAGGCCACCTCGCGCCCCTGCGAGCTCTTTGCGCAGAACTGGGATTGATCGAGCTTTGGCAGCAGTGTTTGGCAAAAGGAGAGGAGATGAGGACCCGGCCGGGATCGCCGCCCGGCGCCTCGACACGCCTTCCCCAACCGCCCCCGCGGTTGCTCCTGCGCGCGAAGGGCATCCGAAACTTAGGGATTCTGCGGCATGAGCCGAGCTGGCCTCTTCTGGTCAGAACCTTAGACGACCCGCACCCCGACATCCAGTCCGTGGCCTTGCGTGCTTTGGCCGCCATCCACGCCCCGGAGAGTTTCCCGGCGGTCCTGGGGCGGCTCCACGCCGTGGTTTTGGAGAGATGCGCTTCTCCTTCGCTGCAGGCTCTCGAGGCGGCTCTGGTGTGCTTCGACCTCACCTCGAGCGCAGCTCTCCTGCCCTCACTCCGCCACCCGCACCGGCAGATCCGCCTCATCGCCACGGACATTCTTCGAGTGATGGTAGGCCGAAACGCTTCCCGCGAACCGGATCTCCTGCTCGGGCCCGAGGTCTTTTCCGGGGAAATCACCGAATTGCTGGTCACTACCCTTTGCCGGGATGCCAGCGCGGAAGTGCGCGGCCATGTGGCGGAAGTCATCGCCTTTCTCCGAGACCCCCGCGCCACCACGGTTCTTTACGAACTGCTCTTTGATCCCCAGTGGCCGGTGCGCCTTCGCACCGTGCGGGCTCTGGCCAGATCGCACCATTCCACCGATCTCCTGCTCCTGGGGATCTGCGACCGTCTGCGCGACTCCCACGGCCACGTCCGCGAGGCCGCTATCCAGACCCTCATCTCCCTGGGCGAGAGGGGAAGGCAACAGCTTTTTGAACATTTCCTGACTTCCAGCGATCCCCTCACCCGCCAGCAGATCGTGGAGGCGGTCGAACGCACGGGGTTGCTGGCCTCCCTGGTGGAAGACTACGGCAAGGGCACAGGGGGCCTGGAAGCCTTGATGGTTGAGCAACTCGCATGCGAAGCCGCTCCCTTGGGCCTTTCCGGAGTTCTCCGGATGTTGAACCCGCCCGTTCGCCAGAGGTTCCAAGAGCGTTTCCTGCCTTATGCGCATCTCAAGATGCAAATCCAGGAAGAGAAACCCTTGGAAGGCGGCAGCGCAACAGACCTGCAGCAAATTCTGGAGTTTCCGCCCGTTCTGGCAGCGTAAAGAAGCTCGACCGCCAGGAACACCATGCGCATGTTCCTTGAAAACTCGGTTGCCTTCTTTAATATTATCGTTCTCTCCTACTTCTTCCTCGGAAACGGGTTTAACACGGTTCTCATGCTGCTCTCGCTGCGCGCCACCTGGATCCACGTGCGCCGGCTGACCTATCAAGGCTTGGATGACTTGCGCAAATCTCCTCTGACCCCTTCGGTGACGATCATTATCCCTGCCTGGAACGAAGAAGACGTGATCACCCATGCGGTCGCCTCGGCCTTGCAGGCGGACTACCCGCAGCTCCAGGTCATCGTGGTGGACGATGGCTCAACGGACCTGACGGTTGATCGGCTGGTTGAGAGTTTCCAGCTTGTCGAAATCGACGGGGCCTATCATCCGACCTTACGCACGGCGCCCCTGCGCGCCTTCTACCTGAATCCCGAGATTCCCCATCTCCTCGTCGTCAGCAAAGTGCGCGGCGGCAAGCCGGATGCCCTCAACGCCGGCATCAACCTCTGCCGTTCCCCGTACTTCTGCAACCTGGACGCCGACTGCCTGCTCGAACGCGATGCCCTGCTCCGGTTGATGGATCCCATCGTGAACTCCCCTGTGGAGACCGTCGTGAGCAGCGGAATCGTGCGCATCCTGAACGGCTGTGCGACCCGGAACGGTCGAGTCGTCAAAGTGGGCCTGCCGTCCCGCGCCTTGGAACGGTTTCAGGTTGTCGAATACTTGCGCAACTTCCTCTGCGGCCGAACCGGTTGGCATCTCTTGGGTGGAACGCTGATCGTGGCGGGAGCATTCGCGGTCTTTCATCGGGCGACCGTGATCGAAGCCGGGGGCTTCCGTCACGACACGGTGACGGAAGACATGGATCTCGTGGTTTCACTCCACCGCTGGGCGGCGGATAACCATCGCAAAGTCCGAATATCGTTCACCTCGGATCCCGTCTGCTGGACCGAGTGCCCTTCTTCGCTCACCATGTTGGCGCGTCAGCGGCGGCGCTGGCAGTTGGGCCTTTGTCAGACGCTCTGGAAACACTCCGCAATTCTCTTTAGGGTGAAATATGGAATCGTCGGCTGCTTGAGCTTTCCCTTCCACTCCTACGTCGAAGGCCTGGGAGCAGCGGTAGAAACCCTCGGCTATTTCCTTGTACCCCTGGGCTTTCTCTTCGGCCTCGTTTCTCCCTTTGTTCTGATGGTGTTTGTTTTACTGGGCTTCATCTATGGCAGCTTCCTCAGCGTGGGGGCCGTCCTTGTGGAAGAACTCACTTATAGCCGCTATCCGCGGTTTCGTGACCTGCTGACGTTGCTGGGATATGCCGCCTTCGAAAACTTCGGATACCGCCAGCTAATCCTGTATTTTCGCTTTCAGGGATTCCTCAAGTTCCTGGCAGGCAGCCACCGCTGGGAGAAAGCCTCCCACGCCGGCGCCAAGGCCTGAGCTGTTCACGCACCTCTCGCGGAAGGGCACAGGAGAGTATGGTCAACAAGCCCACTGCAGATGCCGGGAGTCGTCCCCAGGAACCGGGTGGTCGTGTCATTTGGAATAGGATCGCATTCGAATCACCGGTCATTCCCGCGAAAGCGGGAATCCAGTCCGTGGGCGGCGCATTTCCAATGGCTCGCAGAGTAGGTTCCCGCTTTCGCGGGAATGACCGCGCCTCGGAGCGCCCGGTTCTCGCCAATGACACCGCTACCCAGGACCCGCACCCGCTTGGCTTCCCTGTCGGGAAGTCCATCGAAACGCGACCCGCCACAGCAGGTGTAGCACGGACCTGTTCTGTAGGTCCGCGGCTCGTCCTCTATGGGCAAGGAAAAACCGCGGACCTACAGAACAGGTCCGCGCTACGCTTCCTCAGCCTGAGTTTCTGCCGACCATGGGCAGAAACTCGACAAGGAGAACCAATGCCCCTCGCTGTCATCGTGAGCGCAGCGAAGGACCCCGGCAGTTCGCGGGGGGTTGGCGAACAGAGTAAACTACGGGGGTTCTTCGCCCAAAATGCGGGCTCAGAATGACAGCGCAAGCGATGCTGAATCTAAATGACTTACGCGTCGAGTTTCTGCAGAGGAGCCGCAGGCGACGAAGAATCTCGCATTGTCTTGAAAACACGCAGAGCGAGATCCTTCGCTCCGCTCAGGATGACAGCGAACGGACTCAGGATGACAGGGAAGCGCTCGCGTCTTGCTGCCCCAAGCTCGCAACTGGATTGTTGTCTCTGGTCATCGCCGTGGCGGCTGCGGCCCTCGTGGCGCCATCCTCCCTGCCGGCCCAGGGTCGAACTCCCCCAATGCCTCCGGCCGCGGCAGACCAGACGGAGATCTCGGGTCTGGAAAAGTACTATCGGGAGCGCGCCCGGAGAAATCCGCAAGACCAGGTAGCCTTTGAAGGAATGGCCATTCTGGAGGTTCGCCGCGCCGACTACGCGGGCGCCATCGCGTCCTATCGCCGCGCCCTGGAACTCGCCCCGCACGACTATGATGCGCAGGTGGGACTGGCGCGCACTCTGGCCTATAACGGCCAATACGACGCCGCCCAGGCCGCCTTCCAGGTGATTCTGAAAGAGCGCCCGGAAGATACGGACGGGATCGAAGGGCTGGCCCGGGTTTTTGTGTGGTCCGGTCGCCCCACGGCGGCGTTGCCCATTTTCCAGGGTCTGGCGAAGCGTTACCCGGCGAGTCGGGAATACGCCTTGGAACTCGCGCGCGTGGAAATGCGCCTCGCCCAGTACCCGGAGGCGCGCCAGACTCTGGCCGCCCTCTTGACTGCCGATCCCCGCAATCGGGAGGCCCAGTTGCAGCTCGCCTCTCTGGACCTCCTGGAAGGACACCCGGCGGATGCCCTGCGGCGTTTCAACCATCTCCTGATGAAAGACCCCACGGATGCGGAAGCCTTGCGGGGGAATGCGCGCCTTGCCTACTATCGCGGCGATCTGAAATATGCGCACGATCTGGTTTCGAAACTGGTCCAGGACGATCCCCACGACGTTCCCACCCTGCTGCTGCTCGCCCATCTCGAACGGGCGCTCCACAACCGCCGGAAGGCCGGCGCACTGCTGGCCCGGGCGGAAAGCCTCGATGCCCGCAATGAAGAAGCCCGCGAGCTTCGCGCCAGCCTGCGCAGCGACTCCCGCCCGACCTGGCACACCTCAGCCTCCTGGGCGCGGGAAATTGGTTCCAGCGGTCCCGCGAGCGCGGAGGACTTGCGCACCTTTGGGTATGAATCGACCTGGGGTTTCTCCGCCCTGCCGCGATCGGATTCATATTTCTCCATGTATTACCTCCCTTCCAATAGCCCCAGCGGGGGCATCCGCGGCGCCGTGGGGCCGTCGGAGTTTCTCTATCGGCAAACCACTTACTTGGGGCCGCAACTTACCCTGCGCGGCGGGCTCGGATTGGCTCGCTTCGGACCGGGCGAGCTCGCGGGCATCCCCACGCAGGATGCGCCCATTCGTTCGGCCCGGACTCGCCCGGTCGAATTCATCAACCTGAGTTATGCCGCGCGGAAGAAACTGAGGGTCGATTTCACCGAGGCGCAGTCCGCCCTTGCCTACACGCCCACGGCGGTGCGGCTGGGCGTCAGGGAAACTCGCACCTCGGCGGGATTAAACTACCATTTCAATGCCCGCACGGAACTGAGCCTGGAGTCCTTCTCCACGAACCTCTCCACCATCCCCTACGACCACGTGCTGACCGCGAACGGGTCCATCCAAGCGGTGATTCACACGGCCGACCGCAAGCGCGGGCGCGGAGGCTCGATCACCTTCGACCGCCAGGTGTTCCGCAGGCACGGGGTGGCTCTCGACCTGGGTTATTCCGGACTCGCCTACGGCTTTCGAGGAGGACAACAGCAGTATTACATGGGCTTCTTCAGCCCTGGCTTCTACCAGCGCCATTACCTCACGACTCGCGTGGTGGGCAGACTCCGCGGACCGCTCGGATACGACTTCTCCGGAGGCGTGGGAGTCCAGCAGGTGGAGCTGGGCGGAAGCGTGCAGCCCGCCCTGCTCCTTAATCCCGCCTTGACGGTCAAAACCAGCCCACGGGTGCAGTTAAGCCTGGGTTACACGTACTACGATAGTTCGCAGTCCTTCGGCATCCTGCGCGGAAACGCCGTGCGCCTGTCCACCGACTGGAAATTCTGAGCTGGGGCCGGGGCATGCCCTCGGCCAGCACGCCCACCCCTTCCCCTCTTCCCTTCCCACCCCCCTTCCCACCCCCCCTTGCACCGATGTGTGCCGCAGTGGTAGCCTCAATACGGTTCACTTAACCCGGATTTCTCACCACGCTTAAGGGCTCTTAGGGGGCTGCCGGAAGGGCGGGGCTTCAGCCCCGCCCTTCCAAACCCGTGGTGAGAAATCCGGGCTATGGCTACCTTTAAGGAGGTCATGTCTCGATGAATTCATCTGAGTTGAATCGTCTTTATGATTTCAGCGGGCGAACGGTTGTGGTGACGGGCGGGACAGGAACGCTGGGTGGTGAGATTGCCTGCGCGCTGGTAGGGTGCGGGGCGAACGTCGCGATTCTGGACCGTAACCTGAGCCCGGCCACGCGCATCCTGGAACTTATGGAGCCCCGCGCCAATCAGGCGGTGGCCATCGGCGCCGACGTCCTGGACCTCGAGAGCCTGCGCCAGGCCGCCCAGACCGTCCGGGAGAAGTTCGGTGCGGTTCATTGCCTGGTGAATGCGGCCGGAGGTAACAAGCCGCAGGCGACCACCAGCGCCGATCTCTCGTTTTTTGACCTGCCCACGGAGGCCTTGCGCTGGGTGTTCGACCTGAATCTGCTGGGAACGATCCTGCCTTCACAGGTCTTCGGCAAGGCCATGGCGGAGAAAGGCGATGGAGTCATCCTCAACGTCTCCTCCATGAACGCCTTTCGGCCCTTGACGCGCGTCCCCGCCTACTCCGCCGCGAAAGCTGGAGTCAGCAACTTCACGCAGTGGCTGGCCGTGCACATCGCCCAGGAGTATTCACCACGGATTCGCGTAAACGCCATTGCGCCGGGTTTCTTTCTGACCCAACAGAACAGGTTTCTGCTGACCGATGAGCAGACGGGCGCCCTGACGCCGCGCGGCAAGTCCATCATTGATCACACGCCCATGGCGCGTTTCGGCCAGCCGGAGGACCTGTTCGGAGCGGTGCTCTGGCTGCTTTCGCCGGCTTCGGCCTTTGTCACGGGAGTCGTCGTACCGATCGACGGCGGATTCTCGGCTTTCAGTGGAGTGTGAACCAGGCTGGCCGAGTAGGGGGCAGCCCGGGAGGAGTTAAGCCGATGGTTGTAGGAAAAGGACTCACGGATCGTTATCTGACCGACGAAGAAATCCGACAGGTCGTCGTGCAGGGTCTCGGCGCGCTCGCCGTCGACGGAAAGCGTGTGCTGGTGATCATCCCGGACGGCACGCGCACAATGCCCATGCCGCGGATGTTCGACTTGTTCGAGGCGCACCTCGCTCCCCGGGTGGCCGCCTTGGATTACCTGGTGGCCTTAGGCACGCACCCCATCATGAGCGACGCGCAACTGGGCAAGCTGGTGGGCCGCCCGGTGAGCAACGGGCAATGTGGCAAGAGCCACGTCTTCAACCATCATTGGGAGAATCCTCAAACCTTTCTGACGCTTGGCGTGATCTCCGCCCGCGAGATTAGCGAGATCACGGAGGGGTTGCTGGCCGAGGAGGTGCCCGTCCGGCTCAACAAGCTGATTCTGGACTACGACCAGATCATCATCTGCGGCCCGGTTTTCCCGCACGAAGTGGTCGGCTTCTCGGGCGGGACCAAGTACTTCTTCCCGGGCATTGCCGGGGCGGAGATCATCAACCTGACGCACTGGTTCGGCGCCTTGATGACCAACTACAAGGTCATCGGCACGGGCTACACACCGGTGCGGGCCGTCATCGACCGCGCCGCGAGTTTCATCGACCGGCCCACCGCTTGCTTCGCGCTGGTGGTGACCCACGAGGGCATGGCGGGAATCTATTTCGGGTCGCCCCAAGAGGCATGGAAATCCGCCTCGGCGCTCTCGGCCGAGAAGCATATCGTGTATGTGAAGAAGCCCTTCCGGCGCGTTCTCTCCGTCCTGCCCGCGCTCTACGACGATCTGTGGACCGGCGGCAAAGGCATGTACAAGATGGAGCCCGCGGTGGCCGAGGGCGGCGAGGTGGTGATCTTCGCGCCCCACATCACCGAGATCAGCTACACGCACGGCAAGCTGCTTGACGAAGTAGGCTACCACTGCCGCGAGTATTTCCTGGGGCAGTGGGAAAAGTTCAAAGGCTATCCGGGTGGCGTGCTGGCGCACTCGACCCACGTCAAGGGATTGGGCAGTTACGATGTGTCCACGGGTAGAGAAATCCCCCGCATTCAAGTAACGCTCGCCACGGGCATTCCCGAAGCGCGGTGCCGGCGCGTCAATTTGGGTTTCCTGGATCACTCCGCCATCCGGCGCCAGGATTGGGAAGGCCGCGAGGACGAAGGCATCCTGGTGGTGCCCCGCGCCGGCGAGATGCTCTACCGCGTCCAGTAAGGGCCCCGGTTCCCTGGAGTTCGCTAGCAGGCAGTGGGCAAGTTTGCTGTAGGGGCGCTTCGCGAAGCGCCCCTACGTGAATCGGACACGTGAATCCAGCCCTCTCCCCTCGCGGGAGAGGGTGGCCCGCTGCCGGCGCTTTTACCAGCCGGAGCGGGACGGGTGAGGGGGCATGCCTCGGCAGGGTGGGGTGAGAACCGCACTTCACCCGCGCAGATGCTCAGCCAGCCAAACGATGTAGCGCGAGTTTCGCCGGCGCACTTCCGCCAACAAATCATCCGGCAGTTCGTCGAGTTTCTCCTTAAAGAAGCGGTGGTCACCGTCGGGCGCTTGCTGGTCGCGGCTGCCCACCACATTGCCCAGCCAGAAAACCAGGAACAGGTTCCCATCCACCCGGCCGCGCCCGGCCTCACCCAGGTAGAACTCCCGCCCCATTTTCACGTATTGCGCAGCCAGTTCGCTTTCCGTTCCAAACGCGCCTTGGGCGGCGAATTCGTTGGTGCGGTTAACCATCCGTTCAAAGAGCTGGCGCCAGGGCGAGCCCGCCGGCTGCTCGGAAAGCACGTCGAGGAGCTGAAGCTGAAGCTCGCCGGAGATTTTGTAATTCACGCGGCCGCGCGTGGCCTGCCCGATGCACTCGAGCACTTCCGCCTGTTTGCCGCTGCCGGAATGAATGCTCAGGGTACCGTCGAAGAACCGCGCCACGGCGGCGAGCTCGGCCACGCGAGCGGCCAGCTCCGCGAGGGGCTGGGCCTGGAAATCCCGCACCACGCGCGGCCCCAGCTCCGGCCACATCTTGTGGTGGGAATAGTCTTCCAACCCCACTCCCAATTCGGATGTGGTTCCGAGCTTCACCGGGTAGGCCTGCCGTTTCTTGAAACCCAGATTGGGAGGCACCAACTGCGCCGCGCGGCCCCGCGCCTTCAGCCAGTGCATGTAGAACAGCAATTCCGGCGCGGTGGTAAGCGTCTCGGCCTCGTCGAGCGAAGGCTCAAAGTCGAAGTCAGCGCCCCCCCTGAGGCCGGCCTTGGCCGCGCGGATGCAATCGAAGAGCTCTTCGTTCAACTTCAGGCTGCGCCCAAACTTCACGGCGAGACGCAACACCTCTTCCCGCCCCAGACGGTAAGTGGTTTCCGCAATCTGGAAAGGCCGCGCGAACTCCGCCTGAATCCAGCGCGCTTCCTCGCCCGGGAAGACTTGGTGGAATCTCTCCTCGACCGCCGCCGCGCTCCAGGCGCGGGGATGGCGCGGGTCACTTTCGAGCTCGAACAGGCGCGAAGTATCCGTGGTGAATTTCGTGTAGCCCGCGGCGTGGCGGATGGCCTCCTTGACGGTCTCAACCGAACGCGCGATTTCCGCTTCCGTCGAACCCGCCACGATGCAGTGGTCCGCTTCGGCCGTGTAGCCGGCGCGCCAGCCGGCCCGGATGGCGGCCCAGAGGCCGGCGTGATACAGGTGGCGGATGGAAACGCGTGTGTGGCCGACGGCGACGGGGTTCTCACCGTCCCGGGCCGCGATGGCGTCCTCCGTGGTCATTTCGCGCGTCGCGGAAAGCTGCACCGTCGAGGCCCAGTTCGCGCCCAGCTTGGTAAGAATCGTCCGGAAGGCCGCAAAGGCGGCGGGCAGGCTGATCTCGGGATGCCGGTTGCCCGTGGCGATGGCGGGGAGCGCGCGTTGTGGGCGCGGCAGGAAAGCCGGCCCCACTTCTTCCGCAAACCTCCGGACGGCTTCGTGGTCGCGCGACGCGAAGGAGTACAGCTTGAGGCCAACTTCCCTGCCCCCGGAAAGCCGCGAGCGCTCTTCCTGCAGGGGATTCCGGAATCGCCTTGCCGGGGCGGGTGCATCGCAACTCAATTCCAGCAAGCGTGGCTCGACGCGGCCCGCCTCCACGGCATCCACCGCCAAATAATAGGTTGCCGCCCCGGACGGATCCTTTTCAAGTGAACCGGCGTAGGCACGCAGGCTCGCAAACCCGCGCTTCCCCAGCTCCGCATCCAAAGCGGCGCGCGCGCCGTCCTCCACCCTTCCGCCCGCGCTTGCTTCGAGCAACAGCTCGGCCAGCGCCCGGAGTTCCTCCGCTTTCGGCTGCACAACTTTTCCCTGTGGCATGAAACTTTCCCCCTCTACGGATTCATGGCGACGTTCTGGGCAGTTTTCCGCCTGCCCCATGACATCCTATCAAAAAACCTCTGGGCGTTAGGGATTGAAGAAGGAGCGGAGTGCCAGACCTCCGTGGGAATTTCAGGCAAGCGAAGGATGGATCGCTAAATCCAATCCAGCGCGCCGCGCTTCCAGAGCCAGATATAGCCGACAATCAGGATGCCGAGGAAAACCAGCATCTCGACCAGCCCGAACAGGCCGAGTGCCTGATACTGCACCGCCCACGGGTAGAGGAAAACCGTCTCCACGTCGAAGATCACAAAGAGAATGGCGATGACGTAAAAGCGCACCGTGTAGCGGCCACGCGCGTCGGATTCCGGCGTGATGCCGCACTCATAGGGCATCACTTTTTCCGGAGTGGGCCGGAAGGAGGGGCGGATGAACTTGAAAATCCACAGCGTCACCACCGGGAAAGCCGCGGCGATCAGAGCGAAAATCACGATCGGTCCGTACTGGTCAAGCACGCTCGGGTTCACTCCTTTTCAAACTCGAAATCATAACACAGATCAAGGGGGAGCGGCCATGGCGCGGGCCGTGGTGCTTATGCTGCCTAACCCCTCTTTCAGGCCGACGCGGCTAGTCATGATGCACGGTGCGCCCCTGGATCAAGTCCACCAGGTGCGGCAGCAGATCCAGCAGGCTCGCGAGCGACTCGCGGGCCCCGCGCGGGCTGCCCGGCAGATTGACGATGAGCTTGGCTTTACGCACGCCGACCACACCGCGCGATAAGGCGGCGCGCCGCGTCTTCTTGAGGCCCTCGGCTCGCATCAATTCCGCCAAGCCGGGGATTTCTTTTTCGAGGATCGCGCGCGTGGCTTCCGGAGTGACGTCGCGCGGGCCCACGCCTGTCCCCCCGGAGGTCACGACCGCATCGCAGTCGGACGCGTCGGTGAGCGCCTCCAGCCGGCGCCGAATGGCTTCGAGGTCATCGGGAAGGATTTCGATCGAGGCGACTTGCCATCCGTGCGCCTCGAGCAATTTCTGCACGGCCGGACCGGATTGATCCTGGCGCTCGCCCCGCGCAGCGGCGTCGCTCAAGACCAGAATCCTGGCACGCAGTGGAGAAGACATTTACATTGGACGGGCGGGGCTTTAGAGACCGCCGAAAAACTCGCACGCGCTGTCATTCTGAGCGGAGCGAAGAACCTCTGCATTTCCATAATCAAGCATATGCGGAGATCCTTCCTTCGTTTCACTCAGGACCGCCTGCGGCTCCTCAGGATGACAGTCTTGGCGGTTTTTCCGCCGCTCGTTTAGCCCCGCAATTCCAGCAGCCCCCTAAAAGCATCCAAGCATGGTGAGCAATCCGAACTACCCCGCATCACGGTTCGCTTCGTCCAGCAGGCGCAAGCCCTCCATCATCAGCCCCTGGGTGGACATCGTCGTGGTGCGCTCGGGCGAATGCTTCTGGAAATCCACTTCCCAGTCACCCTCCGTCCAACTCAGGACCTTGAAGACCGCGGGGTTGCCCGTCAGTCCGCCACAAACGGCGTGCGTTACCTGGCCGTCGCTGAAATATAGGGCACCCTGCTCGCCACCCGACCGCAGGAGCAGCGCACAAGTTTTGCGGCCCTGCTCGAGGGTGTGCATCCAGTCAATCAGATTGATTTCCGTGAGCTGCCCCTTGATGCCCGCGCCCCCACCCTCTTTTTCTACGCGCTGCTGCAGCAGCCGGGCCGTGATGCGCCGCGCCTGCGTGTACAGGTCGCGCAGGAAGAAGGGCTTAACGAAATAGTCCTCCACGCCCTCCACCACCATACGCAGGCGCTCATCAATTTCCTTCTGCGAGGCCAGAAAGACAAAGGGAATATTCTGAGTTTCCGGGCGCGCGCGCAGCTTGTCAAAAAGCGCGCGGCCGTCCATGACGGGCATCGAGTAGTCCGAAATGATCAGGTCGGGCTTGATCTCGATGGCCTTCATCAGAGCATCCGCGCCGTCCCCGGCCGTGAACAGCTCGCCACACTTCTCCAGGCTCTGGCAGACGAGCTTCAGGATTTTCGGATTATCGTCGACGACGAGAATCTTGAGAGTTGACGCCACTCGAGCAACCTTAATTCCCCAACGGGATGCACGAAATGGCCGGGGGGCATCCGGCCACGTGGATGGCCTGTAGTAGCGCCGAGCTTTGACTCGGCATTTGCCGGCCTCAAGGCCGGCGCGACGCAATTGTTCCCTGCCAGCCTAAACAGGCTGCGGAAAAACCCGTCGGGACTGTCATTCTGAGGAGCCGCAGGCGACGAAGAATCTCGTATTGCCATGAAAATGCGCAGAGCGAGATTCTTCGCTTCGCTCAGAATGACAGCAGGGAAGCGTTTTCCCGCAGCCTGTAAAAGCCGGCGCGACTTTCGCCTCCCGCAGCGTGCCAGAAATCACCTGGCCGGCCGCGGGCGCGCGCGATAAAGACCGCTTTTCCCTCCGCTCTTTTCGAGGAGGCGGAGTTCGGAGATCTCCATGCCGCGGTCCGCCGCCTTGCACATGTCGTAGACCGTCAGGGCCGCCACGGCCGCCGCCGTAAGCGCTTCCATCTCGACACCCGTGGGGCCCTTCGAACGCACTGTCGCAGAAATCTCCACGCCATTCTTGCAGAATTTCGCCTGAACATCAACCTGACTCAACAGGAGGGGGTGGCACAGTGGAATCAATTCCGCCGTACGCTTGGCCGCCGCCAGGCCCGCGATGCGCGCGATTTCCAGGGGATCACCTTTGGGGTTGTGCCGGGCGGCGCGTAGGGCGGCAGGAGTCATGCGGACCCGCACACTCGCTACTGCCTGCCGCAGCGTGTCAGGCTTCGCGGACACATCCACCATGCGGACGTGCCCAGCAGAATCGTAATGGCTTAGTTTCCTAGCCATAAGTGACGATCAAAGAATCTGTTCATCGGTTCATCGGCTCATCGGTTCATCTTTCTTTCGATCGCCAGATGTTCCGATGGATCAACGCTACGATGGATCGATGGTCCGATGACCCAATCACATGCTTTTCTTGCTTGTCACTTGTCACTCGCCACTTGTCACTGCCTTTTCGGCATCACGTCCACCCAATCGCCCGCCGCCAAGCGGGTCTGGTCCGGATGCACAACCAGAAAGCAATTCGCGGCGGCCACTCCCACCAGATCCCCCGAGCCTTGCCAGCCCACCAGGCCCACCACGGGGTCGCCGGAGGGGCAGGCCAGGCGCGCCGGCAGGAAGGCCGTCAGCCCCACCTTGGCTTCGAGAGGCTGGGCCAAGCGAGCGCGCAGGAAGACCACCGCCTCATGCGTCGCACCGCCCAAGGCGGCGATGGCCGGGCGCGCAAACAACTCGAAGGTGACAAACGTCGAGACGGGATTGCCGGGCAAACCGAAAAAGAACGTGCCGGCGACGCGCCCGAAGACGAGCGGCTTTCCGGGCCGCAGGGCCACCCCCTGAAGGTAGAACTCGGCGCCGAGGCCGGCCAGCGCTTCCGCCACGAAATCGAACTTGCCCACGGAAACGCCCCCGCTCAGCAGCAGCAGATCCGCCCCCAGGCCTTCCTCGATCATAGCACGCAGGGTTTCCAGACAATCCGGAGCGATGCCCAGAGGTTGCGGGATTCCCCCGGCCGCGGCCACCTGGGCGGAGAGCGTCAGGGCGTTGCTGTTACGAATCTGGAACCACTCCGGCCGCTGCTCCACGGGCACAACCTCATCGCCCGTGGCCAGAATGGCCACGCGCGGCCGCGCGAATACGCTGACCCGTGATTTCCCCACGCTGGCCAGCAGCCCCACTTCGCCGGCGCCCAGGCGCTTGCCCCTGGCGAGAACCCGTACGCCGGAGGGGACTTCGCTTCCCTGGTGAACGACATTTTCGGCGGGATGAACGGCTCTCTGGATTTCCACCCCGTCGCCGCGGGTCTCCGCGTGCTCGACCATCACCACCGCATCCGCGCCGGCCGGCAGCGGTGCGCCCGTCATGATGGACACGCAATCGCCCACCCCGAGAGCGCCGGGGAAGTGCTCACCGGCGCAGACTTCGCCGCGCAGGCGCAGCACGACGGGCGGCACGCTCACGTCGGCGGCGCGTACCGCAAACCCATCGCGGATGGCGCGATGGAAAGGCGGGTAGTCACGGTCAGCAGCGATGTCCTCAGCCAGAACGCGACCGGCGGCGGCAGCGAGGGGCGCCACTTCCGTGCCCGGGCTGATTTCGGCTCCCGCCAACTTCTCTTGGATAGTATTGAGGGCCCGCTCGAAGGAAATCATTGTACGGAAGTCAGTTCTCAGTGATCAGTTCTCATACTAAGTCGCATTCAACAGGGTACTAACACGAGCACAGAAAGCAATGTTGCGCAGTCGGTCCAGGGTAAAGGGAAAGACCCCTCACCCCCGGCGCTCGGGGCCCCCTGCCTCCTTCGTCGGCCACCCTCTCCCGAGGGGAGAGGGTGGGCCGCGACCGGCGCTTTCACCAGCCGGCGCGGGCCGGGTGAGGGGTCATGAACAGTCACCAACCTAACATGATG
The DNA here is from genome assembly GCA_963722555.1 of uncultured Acidobacteriota bacterium. GTDB lineage: Bacteria > Acidobacteriota > Terriglobia > UBA7540 > UBA7540 > Bog-366. Next base: position 478,083 of record CAVRNQ010000006.1, on the reverse strand, counting down.
TTTCGCGTCGGCAGGAGTATCTCCATGAAAGCAACCTAGTATCAGTTGTAAGTCTTCAGTTATCCATGATCATCGGAACTCCTGAGGCGGTTGCCATGGGTCATTGACTGAAAGAGCTTTGATGCTTTCGACGGATTCCCCTGTCCACGGAAGATGTTCGACCTGACTACTGACAACTGATGACTGCGAACTGACAATTGAGAACTGATTACGAACCAATGATCATCGACTGATCCAACCAAAGGGTCTGCTCGCGCTCTGGTCCGGTAGAGACCATGGCGATTTCCACTTCCACCTGGTCGGCAAGAAAGCGGAGATAATCCCGGGCGCGCGCCGGGAGCTGCGACAACTCGCGAGTACCGTAAGTGGGCTGTTGCCAGCCGGGCACCACGCGGTAATGAACCTGGGCATGCTCCAGGATTTCGATCTCGGGAGGAAAATCTTTGAACCGCTTCCCCTTGTATTCGTATTCGACGCCCACGGGGATTTCCGGCAGCGGGTCGAGGATGTCAAGCTTGGTGATCACCAGCGCGTCCAGGTTGTTCACGCGGGCGCTGTAGCGCGCCACGGGAACGTCGAACCACCCGCAGCGGCGCGGCCGGCCGGTGACGGCCCCGTATTCACCACCGCGCTCGCGAATCTTCTCGCCCTCCGGGCCGGTGGCTTCCGTCGGAAAAGGTCCACTTCCCACGCGCGTGGCGTAAGCTTTGGACACTCCCACGACGGAATCGATGCGCGTAGGGCCGACGCCGGTCCCGGTCGAGGCCCCGCCCGCCGTCGAGCTCGAGGAAGTCACAAAAGGATAAGTCCCGTGGTCGAGGTCCAGCATCGTCCCCTGGGCGCCCTCGAAGAGCACGCGCTTGCCTTGGTCCATTTCCGCGTTCAGATAGGCGGAAGCGTCCACCAGGTACGGCAGCATGCCTTGGCCGACGCGCAGGAATTGCTCCGTCAATTCTTCGGCGTGCAGGGTGAAGCCGCCGAACAGTGCCGAGGCAATGCGGTTCTTTTCCGCCACCACCGCCGCGCATTTCTCGCGGAATTGCGCGGCGTCACGCAAATCACAGGCCCGCAGCCCGCGCCTCCCGGCCTTGTCTTCATAGGTGGGCCCGATGCCCTTGGCGGTGGTTCCGATCTTGCCTACCCCGCGAGCTTCCTCAGCCGCAAGTTCATGCGCGCGGTGATAGGGCAGGATCAGGTGGGCGCGATCGCTGACCAGCAGCCGGCGGCCTACGCTCACGCCCTTCTCTTCCAGCTTAAGGATCTCTCGCAGCAGCGACTCGGGATCGACCACCACGCCGTTCCCGATGACGGCAATCTTCTCCGGGCGGATGATGCCGGTGGGGAGAAGTTGCAGCACGAACTTCTTTCCCTCCGCCAGCACGGTGTGCCCGGCATTGGCGCCGCCCTGGTAGCGCGCCACAATATCAAAGTGCTCTGCCAGCACATCCACCACCTTGCCCTTGCCCTCGTCTCCCCACTGAACGCCCACGACCACGACATTGGTTGACATGCTCAGCCTGCTTCTCTATGGGACACAACTGCGTCCCGTGATTCTACTCCGAACGCTTTCACTCATGAGAGGCGTCCAAACAACTGCTGCCCCGCAACCCGCCCGTCTTGAGGGCGTACGGCCGTCGCAGCATCTGGCAGTCTCTGCTTAGGCGAAACCGCAGATCCTTCGCACCCTTCCGGTTAGCATCCTGGGACGGTTTTTCGACAACCGGTTAGAGATGTTTATCAAGTAATTTGCTGATAACGTCCTTCGACGTCGCCCCGACCACCTGTTCCTGCACTTGCCCGGCTTTGAAAAGAAGCAGGGTGGGGATGCTGCGAATCCCGTAACGGCTGGTGACGAGGACATTCTCATCCACATTCAGCTTACCGACTTTAGCGCGGCCGGCGTATTCCGCCGCAATGGACTCCACCGTCGGCGCCAACATGCGGCAGGGTGCGCACCAAGCCGCCCAAAAATCCACCAACACCGGTTGCGGGGACTTGAGCACCTCTTGCTCAAAGTTCTGGTCGCTAAGTTCCAACGTATGACTACCGGCCATGCTTAAGAACCTCCACGTTTGAAGACATCTCCGGCGGGCAATGCTTCTGCCGCTGAACGAGCTTGGGCCTTCTGCAAGGACTGATAGATTTTGGCATACTCCTTGGCGGAGCTTGCCCAGGAGAAATCTTCCTTCATACCGTTGTGCACCAGGCGCAGCCAGCTCTTGGGCGCCGCGTAGACCTCCAGGGCCTGGCGGATGACGGCCAGTAAGGCTTGCGGCGAGTATTCCTGGAATTTGAACCCTGTCCCGGACTTGCCGTCGAAGGACGCGATGGTGTCGTCCAGGCCTCCGGTGGCCCGCACGATGGGAACGGTGCCGTACTTCAGGCTGTAAATCTGGTTGAGCCCGCAAGGCTCGTAACGGGAGGGCATCAGGAACATATCCGCGCCCGCTTCAATCTGGTGGGCCAGGGTATTGTCGTAGGCGATCTTGACCAGGAACTTCTCCGGGTACTTCGCGGCCATGGTTCGGAACAGTTCCTCGTGCGGAGGTTCGCCCGTACCGAGCGCCACGACGTAAAGGTCGAGCGCCGCCAACTGCTCCGCGATGCTGGCGATCAGGTCAAACCCTTTCTGCGACGCGAAACGTGAAACGATGCCCATCACCGGCCGCCGCAGCACGGGAGACTGCACGCCCATTTTCTGAAGCAGCGCTTTCTTGCAGGCTTCCTTGCCCTTCAGGCTCACCGGTGTGTAGTTGGCGGCGAGGAGCTTGTCGGTCGCGGGGTCCCAGGCCTCATAGTCCACGCCGTTCAGGATACCCTCGAGGTGGTCCCTCCGCGAGCGCAGCACGCCTTCCAGGCCACAACCAAATTCGGGGGTCTGGATCTCTTCCGCGTACTTGCGGCTTACGGTGGTGACAAAATCAGAGAAGATAATACCTCCCTTGAGAAAGTTCACCATTCCGTAATACTCCAGGCCCTCCATCGTAAACAGCCCGGCGTGCAGCGTAATCTGGGGCAGCAGGTGCGGCGGGAAAAGGCCCTGGTAGCCCAGGTTATGAATCGTAAACACCACAGAAGTGTTTCGATAGTAGCCGTCTTCCCGGTAGAGGTTGCGCAGGTAGATGGGCACCAGCGCCGTCTGCCAGTCGTGGCAATGGATAATGTCGGGAGGAGTCGCGCCGCGCTTCAAGAATTCCAGCGCCGCGAGGGAGAAGGCCGCAAAGCGGTGCGCGTTGTCAGGATAGTCTTCCCCCTTCTGCTGGTAGAGGCCCTCGCGATCGAAGTACTCGGGGCATTCGATCAAGGAAACCGGCACGTTGTGGGCGCGGCCGCCGTCCTGGACGGACGCGAATTTGAATCCGGAGCCCAGCGGCAACGTCAGGCTCTGGGATCCGGGCAGGCCCGGACCGGGCTTGGTCATGCGATAGCGCGGGAGGATAACCTGCAGTTCGTGCCCGAGCGCGGCAAGCGCCTTGGGCAGCGCACCCACGACATCCGCCAACCCGCCGGTTTTGGAATACGGCACACCCTCGGATGCGACGAAGACGATTTTCACGCCGCTCCTCCTTTTAGCGAGATGAAGAGTCCGGCCTTGGCTACGTTAGAGGATGCCCCCCGCAAAGTCAAGGACTCCGCGCTCGTGCTATGATGCGGCGCGGACCTGGGGACGACGCCTGCTCCGGCGGGGCGGCGCGCGGTCTCCGGCAAGATGGCCAGGCTTTCATGCCCTCCACCTCACGCCCCAAACTCGGCCAGCATTTTCTCGCCGACGCGCGCTATCGAGAGAGGATTCTCGATGCTCTCCCCTTGCGCGCGGATGACGTGGTAATCGAAATCGGCCCGGGGCGCGGGGCGATGACCGGCCTGCTGGCGAAACGCGTCCGCAAGGTGGTGGCCATTGAAGTAGATTCCTCCCTGGCGTCGCAACTCCAAAAAGGATTTGCGCAGGATGCCCGCGTGGCGATACTCCACGCCGATGTGCTCAGCGTGGATTTTACGGAGCTCTGCCGGCAGCAGCGCCTGGCGGAATGTTTTGTCTTCGGGAACCTCCCGTATTACATCACGTCACCCATTCTGCATCACCTGTTCGCCCATCGGGATTCCCTCCGCGCCATGGGCTTGTTGGTGCAGCGCGAGGTCGCCGAGCGGCTGACTGCTCGACCCGGGAGCCGGGATTACGGTTACCTGACCGTCTCGACCGAACTCTACTCCCAAGCGCGCCTCGCGCTGGCAGTCCCGCCCGGAGCCTTCTCTCCCCCGCCGAAAGTGCAATCGGCGCTGGTGGCGTTCCAAATGCGGCCCAGATTCCCGCACTGGACGCGGGAAGAATGTGATGAATTCCTGGAATTCGTGAAGCGGTGTTTTGCCCAGAAGCGGAAGACCCTGCTCAACAACCTGGGCGCCATCTATGCGCGCGAACAGGTCGCGGCAGCGCTGGCGGAGGCGGGCCACGCCGGAAATCTGCGTGCGGAGCAACTCTCCCTGGAGCAACTGGCGGCAGTTTCGAGGCTCCTCAGCCCCCGGGCCAAGCAGGCTGCTGGGGAGATTCAGTAGACAGTCCCGCGCGGGAGTTTCCTAAACAGCGAGGTAATCTGAGGATTGTTCGGATCAAGCTGGTAAGCGAGGCGAATCTCCGCGAAACCCGCCTGGAAATTGCCTTGCATGACAAGGAGCGTGCCCAGGTTCGCATGGGCCATGGCGAACTTCGGCTCCAACCGGACAGCTTCACGGTACTCCGCTTCCGCCCCGCTGCGGTCTCCCTGATTCGCGAGCAGCATGCCAAGCTGGTTGTGGGCCATCGCGTTCGAAGGGTCCAGGCGGACGGCCTCGTGAGTTTCGCTAAGGCCCCCCGGAAGATCGCCGCTCATGGCCAGACTGCCCCCCAGTAGCGTGTGGGCATCGGCGCTCCCGGGATCGAGCCGTACCGCTTCGCGGTATTCCTCAACCGCCGCAGGAAGATTCTGCTGTTGCGCCAACACCATTCCCTTGATGAGGTGGGGCAAGGGTGTGTTGGGGTTCAGGTGGATGGCATACTGCACCTCCGAGGTCGCACCATTCATGTCACCTTTGCGACCGAGGGCGTAGCCCAGATTGGCATGAGCCACCACGGAGTCGGGCTGCAAGCGCAGCGCTTCCCGATACTCGCCGATGGCCCCGTCCAGATCTCCCTTGGTCGAGAGGGCGTTCGCGTAATCATTGTGCGGAAACCAGGTGTTGGGATCCAGGCTGAGCGCCTGGCGAAACTCGGCGATAGCGCCGTCCGTATCCTTTTTCTCAATCAGGAGGACCTGAGCGCTGGCGTAGTGGCCGGCGGCGGAATCGGGGTCGAGGCCGGTCGTCCGGCGCAACTCGGCCAGCGCCGCGGGGACCTGGTGCACATTGTAAAGCGAGGCAGCCAATATGTTCCGGCCTTGCAGGTCGCGGGGATTCAGGCGGAGGGCCTCGCGCAGCTCCGGGATGGCCGTGGCCGGGTCACCGCGCAGGCTGAGAGCCAGGCCGAGAGCGGCATGGGCTTCCGCCGACCGGGCGTCTGAATGTATCGCCTCGCGATATTCCGCCAGGGCCTCCTCCCATTTCTGCTGTTTGCATAAGACGCGGCCCAGACCCACGTGCAAGGTGCTGTTCCGGGATTGAATCGACAGAGCGGCGCGGTATTCCTGCTCGGCCTCGGGATAGGACTCTTGTTTCTCGAGTTCCATCGCTCGGGCCAGGCCTTGCTCAACCTGCACGTCCGACGCCGGCCGCTGCGCCGCCGCGGGACGGGCCTTCGGCCGCCGCACCTCGCGCAGAGCGTTGAGCACGTCCTCCTTCCCCCCCGCCGCCCGCACTTTCTTGAGGTAATCCTCGGTGGGCTCGAAATCGACGCCGTTTTCCGCCACCATGTCCACCACATGCGCGCTGGGCACGTAGTTGTTCAGAAGGTAGAGAATATCCTCGCGCGTCAACGGTTTCTTGGCGGGGTGGGGAGATGCAGCCGCCCCCAAGGTAGCCGCCAGCAGAATGACCAAGGCACAGCGAGCTTTCATGATCCTCACCTCCCGGTTCTTTCGAGACTTCGCCCTGCCCCGAGGATACCCCCGCCAAGCACTCGAAACAAGCCCGGGAAAAAAGGCGCCAGAGCCCGGAGCCCGGGCACTTGCCTCGAAATATCAAAGGTGTAACGCCTCGAAGCAGGGGGCGGCGAAGTCAGACCTCGGACCTCCGTGATTCCATAAAGTCGTCGGCTCCGTAGAACCGGTAAACTTGGTTTATGTGCCTGACCAAGGATTGCCGGGAAAGGAGCCGAGACATGTTGATCATAGGGTGTGATTTGCATACGCGCTTCCAGCAAATTGCGTATTTGGATACGACGACCAGCGAGATCGTGGCGCGCCGGTTGCTGGCCCCGCGCCTGCAGAGGAAAGGCTACCAGGCTTGATGATCTGCCCCCCTTGCCTCAAACCACGAGCCCGCCGTGGCGACCTGCCGCGAAATCAACCCTCCGCGCCAACTCGCAACCGTAGCCCACGCCAACCGATATCCTCCTGTTTCCTCCTCGTCTGAAGTGGTATGCTGCGCAAACTCAAATGGAAGGAGGAGGCGACGCATGAAGGAAGGGACACGATGGCTCATTCGTTTTGTCATACTGTTCCCTATAATAATCACTCCATTGAATAATCCTTTGCTCATAATTGACAATCCGCGGGACGGGTACGTGGTCCATGCTACCGCGGCCGTAGCGGCGCCGCGGGAGGCGACGACTGCTCCGGCGCGCCCGAAAAAGCAGGAAATCCTGACTCTCCTGCAAAGGGCAAACTCCTGGCAGATGGCGCATCCGGTGATGAATCCGGACGACCGCAATTGGGAGCGTGGTACGTGGTACACGGGGGTAATGGCCGCGTGGAAAGCAACCAAAGATCGGTTATTCCTCAACCAGGCTCTCGAGTGGGGCCGTCAGCACGAATGGCAGATTGGCACTGAGCCCAACGGCGCCAACCGCCTGTTTTGTGTTGAGACCTGGGCTGTGCTCTATTTGGTCAAGAGAGACCGCGCGATGATCGAACCCTCCATAAGGTGGCTGGCCACGCCGGACCCACTCTCGCCGGCGGGAACCAAGCAATGGTACCTCGACAACTACGGAGACAGTGGCAATAAGATAAATGGCTTCGTGTATGTGGACTCCCTCTACGGCGCGTCGGCGCTTGCCATGCTTGCCAAAGCCACTGGAGACAACAAGTATATCGACATCATGAATGCCTTCTTCGATGACGTCACGGGACAGTTGCTCGATAAGGAGTCCGGCTTGTATTACCGCAACCCTCGTTTCATCGGCCAGCGGACCGCGAATGGAAGGAAGATCTTCTGGTCACGTGGGAATGGTTGGGCATTTGCCGGAATCGCGCGGGTGCTGGAGTATCTTCCGAAGAATCACCCCAGCCGGCAGCACTACCTCAAGATCTTTCGCCGGCAGGCGGCGGAGCTGATCAAGTGCCAGGGAGCTGATGGCCTGTGGCGCGTCAACCTCGACGACCCGGACCAGTTTCCGAACCCTGAGACCAGCGGGACAGGTTTTTTCTGTTTCGGATTGGCCTGGGGTATCAATCATGGGGTACTGAATCGCAAGGAGTACCTCCCCGCTGTCGAGAAGGCTTGGGGTGGCTTGACCCAAAGCCTCAGCCCGGAGGGAAAGGTTCTCTGGGGCCAGCAAGTGGACGCCGAGCCGCACCTCGTCGCGCGTGAAAGCACACACGAGTACGTCACCGGAACCTTCCTTCTTTCTGGAAGTGAGGTATACAAGCTGGCCCATTAGTGGGTCCAGCAAGTGGAGTGGAACTGTTTTGTGGGACTGCGGCTTTTCGTGCCGAGCACGCTCCCCCGCCGCGGACAAACCCGGTCCGCGCACTCATTCAATCCCTTCCCGCGCCTGGTAGTGGGTCACTTTGTTTTTGTAGCCATGGTCGGAGCCTACGTTGACGCAGGACTTGTTCCCGCGCCGGGGCTGGCGCGTTCGGGATGGAGGTAATAAGCCACCAAGGTTTCGGGCCAGAAAGTGACCCGCACTTTGGCAATGCGGCCGGTGGGAAACAAGGCCTGCAACTGGCGGGCGGAAAGGAGCGCCAACTCCTGGACCGTGCCTTTGGGAACGTGTGTGCCCAACCAGCGGTTGTAGACCATCTGGACGGGCGGCGGAAGAAATTGGAAAAACGGCAAGTGATGATGGCTTTCGAAGGGGTACCAATAATTCGGCGTGGTGACAAACCAGCTTTTCCCCACGCGCCTGACCTCTTGCGCGAACTTCTCTTGCCGCCCCGGGCCCAGAATGTGCTCGATCACGGCGTTGGAGAAGACGAGGTCGAAACTCTGGTCAGGAAAAGGCAGCTCGCATCCATCCAACAGGACGTAACGGGGCTGGGGATAGTGCTGGCGCGCGGCCAGGATTTCGCGGGGTTCGCGGCCGCCGGCCACGATCCGCCCAGGATAAGGATAGACGTCTTCGAGCGCATACGACAGGAACACCTCACCACTCGCGCCCACATCGAGCACGCGATCCTCCGGCTGCGCGCCAAACACTCTCTGCAGCAACTCGAATTTCTTCGTCCGTGATTTGTAGCTCAGGTTCTTGAGCAGTCGCCGGAAAGCAGTTTCTTTTATCTCCGCCACGTTCCCCTCGCGTGAGGTGGCTCAGGTGTCCGTTGGGCTTGTCGAAATCCGGAAGCACGACGATAGTACACGGGAATTGCCGGGCGGAACAGGTGGGCGGGGCAGGCGGTGTGGAAACAGGAGCCACACCGCAGCGGGCGAGAGGGAGCTGGGGCGGGGCCATCCCCCCCCCCCGCGCGACATGCGCGCCGACCGCACCCCCCTGCGGTCCTCGCACCAGGCCGCGGAAATCCGGCGGCTCACTTCGGGAGGGATGCCCCGGAGCTCCGGAATCTCCGATTTCCGGGCATGGGTCGTCTGGCGAGATGGCCGGCGAGGGAGGCGCGACCGCCATTGCGCATCGCGACAGTCCCCTCTGGGATCAATGTGGCCGCGCGCCGGAGGACATCATGTGGGACATCCAGCCCGCCAGAACTCCGACCCAGACCAACCCAACCACCAGGGCGACGGCAAAGGTCTTGCCCAAGAATTTTTGAGTAATCTGTTTCCGCCAGGCGCGGGCCGCGACGATCAGGAGCAGGAGACCCATGAGAAGCGCCAGACCGTGCAGCGGCGTTTCCATCGCTGGGCTTGGTCTTCCACCCACAAAAGCCAGCAGCGCCTTGAGGTCTCCAAACAGTCCGCCCACCAGGAGACTGAAGATCCACCAGAGGATGGGCGCAATCATCCCCAACATGTAAGGAAACTCATCTTCACCAAAGAACACCAGGAGAGCGATGACCAGGAAGATCAAGGAGGTCAGGAGTTGGTAAACGAAGAACTCGGGAATAACAAAAGCCCCGGCAACAGTCAGAACCAGAGTCAGGAAGGCTACAAGAAACACCCATCGGTCAGACATAGTGGAACTCCTCGTTGGCGCTTAGGTCAAACTTCCCTTCCGCCTCCAAGCCGGGTACTTCGGCAACGGGCAAGAGCACCTGCTTCGGCCGGCGTTGTGGCGTCACGGATCTTGCCAAAAACCACAGCAACAGATCGAGTCAGACTACCGTTGGTGGGCACAAGTATAGCATAGGGGGTCAAGCCTGGAGAGGAAAGGGAGAACGGAGGGCGCAGCGGAGTTTGGGAGGGGTCTCCGGGCAAAGACCCCAATACTCCCTTCCCGGACCTCGCCAGTTGGGTTAAACTCAAGACACGCGCCTGTAGCTCAGTTGGATAGAGCGGCAGACTTCGAATCTGTAGGCCGGGAGTTCGAGTCTCCCCAGGCGCGCCAGCTAACCCCTGCACCCGTTCGTGTTAGAGCCTCAAACCCCACCGTGGCGGGAGAGGGGGGCCCCCACTCATCGGGGCCAAAAGGTGCGGGGCGCTCGCCAGATCGCACCCATCGCAAAGGCTGGTAGCTGGTAGCCACGGCAAATCCGTTTTGCGATTTGCCGTGGGTTCGTCGAGCTCGAATATCCTTCCAGGCCGAAATCCTTCCAGAAGCCCACGACGAGAAGAACGCTCGTCGTGGCTACCAGCTTTCCGCGCGGGACGTGGTAGCCACGGCAAATCCGTTTTGCGATTTGCCGTGGGTTCGTCGAGGTCGAATGTCCTTCAAGGCCGATATCCTTCCAGAAGCCCACGACGAGAAGAACGCTCGTCGTGGCTACCAGCTCGACGTGGTCAAGCCTGACCGGCGCATCCCGCTTCGTGGGATGCAGCAAGCGTAGACCTCCTCCTTCGAGATCTGCAGCTTTTCCTGAAGAAGAACCGCGGACCCCAAGAACGGGCCATGGTTAGGATGCGTGGACAGAGATGTTGCGCGTGTTCGTGGGGCGCACACATAAATGACAATGTAGACGCCACCCGACGGTGGCTCCAAGATGGATTCCCGCTCTCGCGGGAAAGACCCCACTACCCCCGGCCGCGAATTCCTTGCAATTCCTGGCAAGCAGGGGCTATACTCTATCTGGCGAACGCACACAGTGGGCGAAAGCCCACTTTTTTGTTAGGCCACACTGGGTCGGGTCCGCCTCAACGCGGATTCGCCAGAGTGGGGGCGCGCACGCTCGGCGGGTTGGATGATTGACCTGGAAAAAATCCGGACGATGGCGGACCGGGTTGCGACCTCCGAAGGTTTGGCCCTTGTGGATGTGGAGTTGAAAGGGGGCGGCTCGAATGCCCTCCTGCGAGTTTTCATCGACAAGGCTAGCGGAGTTTCGCACGCCGACTGTCAGTTGGTGAGCGAACAACTGAGTGCGCTCCTGGATGTGGAGGATCCCTTCCCGGGCAAGTACGTGCTCGAGGTTTCATCTCCGGGGCTGGACCGGAAGCTCACGAAGGGGAGCGACTTTACCTACTTTGTCGGACGGCGGGCGCGCGTGGTGGTGCGGGAAGCGGTAAAGGATCAGAAGGTTTTTGAGGGGCGCCTGGCAGGTTTTGAGAACGGCCGGGTGCGTATGGACCTGGGCGAAGGCGGCTTCGAAGAACTCGATCTCGCGAACATACGGAAAGCTCAGTTGGTGGTCGAACTCTGACTGCCTCCCAGGCGCCTTCCCGGACCGGCGTTTCGGGGGCAGTTATCGCCCCGCTACGGCCAGAGGTGATCGCTCGAGCGATTGCTGTGGCCCTCAGGCAGGGAGCTTCACCGAGAGGAAAAGCTTGTGACGACAAGTCTTTTATACCAGACCATTTACCAGTTGAGCACCGAGAAAGGTATCGATGCGCAGATTATCATCTCGGCGGTGGAAGACGCTATTCTTGTAGCTACGCGGAAGTACTACAAGACTTCCGAAGACCTCCAGTCGCACTTCAATAAAGATACCGGCCTGGTGGAAGTCCACGCCGTGAAGAAGGTGGTCGAGGATGTCCAGGATTCCGATCACGAGATCAGCCTGGAGGATGCCCGCAAGTACGACCCGGAGGCGGCGGTCGAGGGTGAGGTAAGGATCCTCAAACCCACGGACGTGCTCGGCCGCATTGCGGCCCAAGCCGCCAAGCAGGTGATTTTCCAGAAGGTGCGGGAGGCCGAGCGCGATCAGGTCTATGCTGAATACAACCAGCGCGTGGGCGAACTGGTGAACTGCACCGTGAAGCGCATGGAAGGGCCGGACGTCATCATGGACCTGGGCCGCACGGAAGCGCGCATGCCGCGCAAGGAGCAGTCGCGTCTGGAGACCTACCAGATCGGTGATCGGGTTCGCGCGGTCATCAAGGAGGTTGATCGCGCCGCCCGTGGGCCCCAGGTGGTCGTCTCGCGCGCGGACGGGTTGCTGGTTCGGAAGCTCTTCGAGATGGAGGTTCCCGAGGTCTACGATAGTACGGTGGTCATCAAAGCCATTGCGCGAGAGGCCGGGGAGCGCACCAAAGTCGCGGTCTACTCCAAGGATGCGGACGTGGATTGCGTCGGCGCGTGCGTCGGCATGAAAGGAATGCGCGTGCAGTCGATCATCCGCGAGCTGCGTGGGGAGAAGATTGACATTATTGAATACAACGACGACGCGCTGATTTTCGCGGCCAATGCCCTCAGCCCCGCGAAGATCAACCACGTTTCCGTCCTCGACATGGCGGAGAAGCACCTGGAAGTGATCGTGGATGATACCCAACTGTCCCTGGCCATCGGCAAGAAAGGCCAGAATGTGCGGCTGGCGGCCAAGCTTCTGGCCTGGCACATTGACATCAAGAGCGAGGAAGAGAAGCGGCAGGAGATTGAATCGCAGATGGCCGCCATGGCCCTGCGCGGGGCTCCCATATCCGAGCTGAAAGGATTGGGCGATAAGACACTGGCGAAACTGCGCGAGCACGGTATCGAGAGCGTGGAGCAATTGTCGCAGATGACTCCGGAAGACCTGATGCAGATTCAGGGCGTGGGCGAGAAGACCGTGGACCGGATCCGTCGCGTGGTGACGGATTACTTTGAGCGCGATGAGGCGGGAGAGGCTGCAGCGGAGGCGGGACCGGAAGTTGAGGCGGCTGGTCAAGATCTGGAGGAAGCCGCGACCCCCGCAGTCGCCCCAACCCCCGACGCGGAAGCGGCAGCAGGAAGCCTGGTGGCCGAGGAGGCATCCGCCCCCGAGGAAGCCACGGGAGGGGAAGAGGCAACTGGGCCGGAGACGGCGGTCGAGAGCACGCCGGCCCCGGAGGAATCATCCCAATTGGCCGATTCGAGCGAGACCATCCAAACCAAAACGCCCGAGGGCGAGGGTGAAGGGGAGAGTAAGGATGAGCCTGCGACATCCGGGGAGGGAGGTGGCGGCGCATGAAATAAGGCTGCCAGGGCTTTGCTAGAACCGGCCGGCAGATTTCCATAGCCCAGGGTTTGGGCCAATGCAAGGGAGAAAAAGAACTTAGCATGGGGAAGATAAGGATCAACGAACTGGCGCGTGAACTGGAAGTTAAGAGTAATTTGGTCCTGGAGTACTTGGTCGAGATCGGTATTCCGGACAAGAGGTCCCATTCTAGTGCGCTCGATGACGATCTCGCCGACAAAATCCGGGCGCATTTTCGCACCGGGGGTGAACCTGCCGAGAAGCCTGCTGAGCGTCCTGCTGCTGCTGTGCCCCCTGCCCCCGTAGTCGAAGCTCCGCAACCGGTCTTCGACCTGAAGAAATTGCACGAGATCAGACTCGACCTTCCTCCGCTTACGCGCTCGATTGCCGAAATCAAAGCGGCAGCACGCAAGGCGGTGGTGGTGCCTCCGCCCCCACCAAAGCCTGCGGCTGCCCCGCCTCCTGCCGCCGGGCCGGTCACAGCGCCGGCTGCCACGGGCGCTTCCTCGTTGGCTGGAGCGCACCTTGTGCCGCCTGGGCCCGTGCCGCCCGGTGGCCGACCAGCCATGGGACGGTCCGTCCCAGTGGTATTGCCCAGAGGTGGCCCTGAAGCTCCCACTCTCCCGGCCGCACGCGCCAGTGCAGGGACTGAGGCGGCTGTTCCGGGGAGAGCCCCTGAGATTCCCCCGCCGCCGGGGGCTCATCCGAAGGGGATGCGCCCCATGCGGCCGCTCCGGCACGCCGATCCTAACGCCCACCAGCCGATTTACCCTCAGGCGGTGAAACCGAAACCCGCTCCGGCACGAGTTCAGCCTTCGCGGCGTCCCGGTGAGCCCAGGCCCATGCATCCGACCTCGACGCGCCCGGGGGTTGCCGCCGGCGCCGCGGGAGGTTTTCCTGGGGTTCGGCCACCGGCAGGCAGACCTGTCGCTCCGCCCTTCCGGCGTCCCGGGGGGGGGGCCCTAGGTCCGCCTCGTCCGGTGGTTCCGGAAGAGATCCCGATCACGCGGAAGATCACTATCAGCGAGGGAATCGCGATCAAGGAGCTCTCTGAAAAGCTCGAGACGCGCGCTAAAGACGTAATCAAGAGGCTTCTGGATAAGGGGATTTTCGCTACCATCAACCAAACGCTCGACGGCCAGACGGCCACGGACATCGCCCGCACCTTTGGAGCGGAGGCGACGATTGTCACCTACGAGGAAGAAGTCCTGCAGGAAGTCGAGGAAACGGACCGTGTGGAGGACCTGCGGCCTCGCGCCCCCGTGGTGACGGTGATGGGCCACGTCGATCACGGCAAGACCTCGCTCCTCGACGCCCTGCGGGAAACCAATGTGGCGGCGCACGAAGCGGGCGGCATTACGCAGAGCATCGGCGCCTACCAGGTGGTGGGCCAGGGTCGGAAGGTGACCTTTATTGATACGCCCGGTCACGAAGCTTTCACCTTGATGCGGGCGCGCGGCGCCCGGGTGACGGACGTGGTCGTACTGGTGGTGGCGGCGGATGACGGCGTCATGCCGCAAACGCTGGAAGCCATCAACCACGCGCGGGCCGCGAAAGTTCCGATTGTGGTGGCCATTAACAAAGTTGATAAGCCGGAAGCCCAGCCGGAACGCGTCAAGCGCCAGTTGTCCGACCATAACCTGATGCCGGAAGAATGGGGTGGGCAGACAGTGACCGTGGAGGTTTCGGCCAAGCAGCACAAGAATCTCGACTTGCTGCTGGAAATGATTCTGCTGGTCGCCGACCTGCAGGCTCTGAAGGCGAACCCCAAGCGGCTGGCCTCGGGGACGGTCCTGGAAGCCAAACTCGACCGCGGGCGGGGCCCGGTTGCCACGGTGCTGATCCAGAACGGAACGCTGCAAATCGGAGACTCCTTTATTGTCGGCGCCATATACGGCAAGGTTCGTGCCATGTTTGACGACCACGGCCGGCCGATAATTGCGGCTCCTCCATCTACCCCCGCAGAAGTCCTGGGCCTGGAAGATGTGCCCCAGGCTGGTGATCGCCTCCAGGTGATTGAGGATACGCTCAAGGCGCGGCAGATCGCCCTGCATCGGCAGGGGAAACTACGCGAGGCGGCTCTCGCCAAGAGCGCCCGCCTGACGCTCGAGCAGTTGCATGCGCAAATGGCCGCGGGTGATGTCAAGGAACTGCCGCTGATCATCAAGGGGGACGTGCAGGGTTCGGTGGAAGTTGTTTCTGACACCCTGGTCAAGTTGAGCACGGAGAGGGTGAAGATCAAGGTCATCCATGCGGGCGCGGGCGCCATTACGGAGTCGGACGTCCTGCTGGCTTCGGCTTCCAACGCCGTCGTTATTGGTTTCAACGTGCGGCCCGAGCGCAAAGCCACGGACCTGGCGCAGCTTGAGAACGTTGACATCCGCCTGCACACCATCATCTATAACCTCACGGACGAAATCAAGAAAGCCATGGTGGGCCTACTGGCCATCACCTACAAGGAAACTTCGCTGGGGCGGGCGGACGTTCGCGACATTTTCCGGATCACCAAAGTCGGAACCGTGGCGGGGTGCTATATCCAGGACGGCAAGATTACGCGCGAAGCCCAAGTTCGCCTGCTGCGCGACAACGTGGTGGTGTACGAGGGCAAGGTCCGGTCCCTGCGGCGTTTCAAAGACGACGTGGCGGACGTGAAATCCGGGATGGAATGCGGAATTTCGCTCGAAAACTACGGTGACGTCAAGGTCGGCGACGTCATTGAAGCCTACGTGAAGGAGCGGGTGGCCGAGCCCGCCCTGGTCTGAGATAACTCGCCGGCGGAGGGCTGACGCGATGCCGGTCGGTGTGTTGACCCTGGAAATTCAGCTCCCCTACGCGCATTCACTCAAAGAAAAGCGTGCGGTCCTGCGCAAGATGCGGGACCGCTTCCGCGCCCGGTTTAACGTGGCCGTTGCGGAGCTTGACCATCAGGACGTGTGGCAGCGCGCCACTCTGGGCGTGGTCTCCATTTCCGATAGCCAAACTCTGCTGGAATCGGTCTTTCGCCAGGTCTTGGCGGAAGCGGAGAATATCCTGGGCGACGACGTGGCTGAGCACACGCTCGAGTTCTTTTGATTTTGGATCTTAGCTTCTGCATTTGCGATTTTGGATTGGCAGGGTAAGACGAGAAGTCTAAAGGGTAAAGGACAAAGGGTAAAGGCAAACGTACCGGGAATCTCCTACCCTTTACCATTTACCCTTTACACTTTGGTTACGTATGAGCATGACGGGACGCCGGCCAGAGCGGCTGGCCCAGCAGATTCGTGTGGAACTGGCGGAAATGATGGTGCGGGAGCTGAAGGATCCCCGCATCGGTTTTGCCACCGTAACCCGCGTGGAGTTGAGTCCGGACCTTCACCACGCCCGGGTGCTGGTCTCGGTGTTGGGAAGTCCGGAGGAGCAGCAGGGAACGATCGCGGGATTGTCCTCGGCGGCAGGGTTCATTCGCCACGAAATCGGCCACCGGCTGACACTGCGGCGCGTTCCGGAACTGACCTTTGTTCTCGACCACGGCGTCGATGAGGGTGAGAAGATTGAAATGCTTCTCCAGAAAATCCACAAAGACAGCGCGCCTGCGGAGTGAGACTCCTTTCCCCCGTTGCCCATGACTGAACCCCTGCCCACAAAACCCGAAATTACCGGCGTGCTCATTCTCGACAAGCCTGCGGGAATCACTTCCCACGATGTCGTGGCGCGCGTGCGGAAAACCCTGGGCACCCGGCAGGTCGGTCACTTTGGGACACTCGATCCCTTCGCCACGGGAGTGCTGCCGGTGTCCGTGGGTAAGGCCACGCGCTTCGCGCAGTACTACTTGAAATCCCGGAAGGCTTATGAGGGGAAGATCCGTTTCGGCTTCTCCACCGATACCTACGACGCTACGGGGAAGCCCTCTTCGGAAGTCGCTCCGGTCTCGCTTGATTCGCGCGTCCTGGAAAAGCTCTTTCGGGAATACACCGGCCGCCTGCTGCAGACTCCGCCGCCCTATTCCGCCAAGCGAGTGGGGGGCGTGCGCGCCTATGAACTGGCACGGCAGCAGAAACCCGTCAACTTGGCGGCGGCGGCGGTGGAGATCTACGCGCTGGAGCTCCAGGGCGTGGAGGGTGACATGGTGCAGTTTGCGGTGGAGTGCTCCGGCGGGACGTACGTCCGTTCACTCGCCTACGACCTGGGCCAGGAGCTGAGCTGCGGCGGGCACTTGGCCTGTCTGCGGCGCACCGCGGTGGCGGAATTCACCGAGAGCCGCGCCGTCACTTTGGAACGGCTGCAGGAAGCGGTGCAACAGGGGGCGCTCGAAAGCTGCCTCATTCGGCTCGAAGCGCTGCTGCCGGATTGCCCCGAACTGGTGGTGCACGGCCGCGAGGAAGCTGCGGTGCGGCATGGATGCACGTTTGAGTTAGCCCAGGCCCTGCGGCCGGGTCGGGGCGAGGCGGTGAGCCGCGCGCCGGTCGCTGCACTACTAAAAATCCTCAACATGGACCGGCGTCTGATTGCCGTCGCGCGCCACGTCTCCGGTGCCGTCTATCATCCCCATCTGGTGCTGGCCTAGCGGCTGCGGAGAAACTCGTCGGCGCGCCCATTCACTGTCATCCTGAGCGGAGCGAAGGACCTCGGCAGTTCGCTCGGGTCAGAAGAGAAGAGCACTGCGGGGGTTCTTCGCTTCGCTCAGAATGACAGCGTGGGGGAACTTGTTAGGCCAGCAAGTTCAAGACAGCCAGCGCCCCGTCGAGTGCGGCGTGGGGACGCGCCAACTCACGGGCCCGGTTGCGAAGCGCGGCGAGCTTCGGGGGATCCGCAAGCAGGGATGCGATGGCCGGCGCCAGATCCTCGGGTCTCTTGATCCAGATTCCCGCTCCCCATTTCTCAATCCACTGGCAGGTGCGCTCCTCATTTCCCGGCAGCGGATCGAACGTCAGCATGGGGAGGCCGCAAGCGAACCCTTCCGTGAGTGTGCTGCCGCCGGGTTTGCTGATGAGGAGGTCGGAGGCCACCATCCACTCCTGCATGTTGTCCACCCAGCCCAGCACCCGAACCTGAGGTAAGCTTCCCAGCCGTCTGCGCAGCCGTTTCTCGAGGCGCTGGTTCCGGCCCGTGATCATCACCATCTGCAGCGAGCGCCGAACCCGCGAGAGCTCCTGGAAAATGCGCTCCGGATTTCCATGTCCGGTGCCGCCGAAGAGGATCAGAATCTGGACGGCGTCATTCTTGATGCCCAGCCTCGCGCGGGTCGACTCGCGTTCCGGCAGGGAGGCAAACCCCGCGTCGATGGGCTGGCCCGTGGTCACGACTTGGGAGGCTGGCGCGCCCGCGGCCACGAGTTCCGCCGCGAGATCGACATGGGTGGTCAGAAAAAGGTCAACTTCCGGCTGAATCCAGGCGCGGTTAAAGTCCATCAATTCCAGCCCCACCAGCCGAAAGCTCGCCTTGGCTTGGCGCTTGTAAAGGGCCGCGAGCTCGCATGTGCCGACTTCGGTAGCCAGGACAGCGTCCGGAGCGAAATTGTGCAGGTATCGGAAAAGTGGCTGTGCGCCTTTGCGGTAGAGCCATCCCGGGCCGGTGGACTCTGACTGGTGCTGAATCTTTTCAATCCACCGCCACAGGCCGGGCGAAATCCGCAGCGGGATCAGGTAGGAGTTGTAATAGGCCCGGAACCACCCCGCACAGAACTGGAGCGCATCGATAACTTCCACGTGCGCCTCGGGGCGCAGGTCCAGAAAAGCACCACGCAGCGCCCGGGCGGCGCGTTGGTGCGCTGCGCCGTGCGGCACAGTGAGGATCAGGATTCGCGGAGGCATGGTCATGCGGCTGGGGGTCTCAAGAGCTTCGAGCGGTGAGACAGCCCGAGATATTTTGCGGCGAATCCCCTTCCGACCGCAACTGGCTTTGTGAGTGGCGACACGTTTCAGGCGGCGTTTATCACCCCAATCTGGTTCTGGCCTAAGCGGGCGTCTGCTACTTCCTCTGCCAAACCTGGGCGCCATCGCTGAACGTTCTAACGACGAAGTAGTTTTTCCTCATGTATGCCCGCAGTGGGCCGAGCGGATCGCTTCCTCGGTTGCCTAACGGAGGCAAATCAAGCTCGACGGGCCACACGATGTATTCAACCTTCTGTTGGCCCAGTGTGCTGAGCAGTGCGCTTACCTGCTCCGGTCGCGTGTAAGCGCTGAGGGTCAGAAAGGGAACGGGGGCCGGGTCTAGTAGCTTGAGCAGAAAATAGGCGTTCCCGTTGCCTGCATCCAGTACGTATTGGTGTGGGGAGGCGCGGGGTAATAGCCATTGATACTTTTCGTAGCGGTCGGTATCCACCACGGCGACCTGACCGGTCGGCGTCTGGAGGGGCCGTTGTGCACTCCACTGCGTGATCATAGGTGTGACGATTCCGGTTCCAATGGACACACCCCACAGCGTCCATCTTGCCATCCGGTTCAGCTTGCCGGGCGCGTCCAGAAACCAGGCGAGCAGGATCAAGCCCGGGAGAGCGGACGACGCCACTCTTAACCAGTTGGGTGCCGAGGCGATGGACACAAAGAAGGCCAGGCCCATCAGGTTAATCAGCATCAGACGGCTTGACAGAGGCTGCGGATTCCTCCCTCGGTTCCGCCACCAACGCACCAGGAACAGCAGGTAGACGAGCGGCGCGAGCAGGTTGATAAAAAGCCAGACAGCCAGGCCAGGGATGCTCAGCAGGAGTGAACCGAAAACCGGTAGATCCACCATGTACACACTCAGATTGTTGCGGTGGAAAGAACCGTAGTACTTGGCGAGGAAGCCGAAGGTGCAGTAAGAAAAGTTCGTCCAACCCGCCTTCCCAACGAAGCCCGCAAGGAACAAGATGGTCACTACGCCGAAGCCCACGAACAGGCCTAGCAGCCGCTTCATCCACCAACGATGACCCAGCCTCTGTCCGTGACCCTCCCACAACAGGAAGGCGGCGAGCGCAGAAACTGCCATCACCCCGCGCGATTCGGTAAAACAGGTTGCGATCCCGCAAAGCGTGCCTGCCAAGACTACTCTCAGGAGGCGGCGGTCCTCGAGCAAAACGGCCACTGCCCCCAGGCAAGCCAGAATGCTAAACCAGTGGTGAGTGTCATCGAGGGCGTTGCCGAAGGCCAGCGTAAGGTACGCCACGCCGGGGAGAAAAATGGATGGGCCGCTGACTACACGACGAGCAATATGTGCGCTTAGTTGGGTTAGGGCGAGACCCACGAAAACCAGTGTCGCTGCGGGGATCCACGCCCGCATGCCGAATACCCGAAGCAGAAGGAAGTTGAGAGCGGGCATTCCCGGAAAGGTCAGCTCAGCAAAATCACGATAAATCACCTCGCCCCGCAGCATGCGCGCTGCGTCCAAGAGGAAGAACGGGGCGTTGTCCCCCTGGTAGATGGGTACGCAAGGCAGGAGGAAAGTTTGAAGGTAGAGGAAGCAGAGACTCGCCAGAAGCAAGCAGGCGGCTTGTTTCTTGGGCATGAAGTGATCCTCAGGGGGGGCCTGCGGCGGTCATGGGGATGCCCGTCCTACTTCGAGGGGTAAGCCCTGTTTCCGTCTCGCTCATCCAGTACACGCCCAATAGCCTCGGCGGCGTCACGTGCGGCGTGAGGGTGCGCGTGCCGCCCCGCGTTGCTGCGTAGCCGTTCAAGTTCTTCCGTCTGTGTGAGCAGGTGAT
Source organism: uncultured Acidobacteriota bacterium (assembly GCA_963722555.1). GTDB lineage: Bacteria > Acidobacteriota > Terriglobia > UBA7540 > UBA7540 > Bog-366. Next base: position 457,599 of record CAVRNQ010000006.1, on the reverse strand, counting down.
TGATCCGGGCTGCGAGGTCGCCCGGGCGCTTCACCCAGAAGCCGGTTTGCCACTTTTTCTCTATCAACTCGGATATGCGGCGTTCATTGCCGGGGGGGGCATCGAACACCAGCATGGGCAACCCGGAGTTGAGAGCCTCCGCCACGATGCCGACGCCGGCGCGGCTAACGAGCAAGTCGGCTGCAGCCATCCACTCATGCATGTTGTCCACCCAGGTCAGAACGCGCGCGTGCGGCATCCCCTCGGATAGCCGCAGCAGTTCTTTTCGCAGGTTCTCGTCACGTCGGGAGATGAAAACCACTTGGACCGGCCGCTGAATCTTGTGGAGTCCACTCAAGACCTGCCGTGGCTTCCGGTTTCCGGTGCCGCCAAAGTTGACCAGGAGTACCGGGAGGTCCCGCTCAAGTCCGAGGCGCGCGCGCGCGGTTACCTTGTCGGGGCACGAGTTGAACGCTGGGTCCACGGGCATTCCACATTCGAGGATTTTTTCTGGTGGTACACCCGCGCTTATCACTTGCGCAGCGATTTCTCCGGGGGATGTTATGAACAGATCAACCTCCGGCTGCGCCCACGGCCGGTCGAAGTCCAGTGTGCCCACAGCAACGAGGAAGTAGGGCGCTTTCGAATGGCGCTTGTGCAAGATTGCGAACTCGCCCAAGCCGACTTCGGTGGCAATGACGACATCGGGCGCAAAAGCTTCCATGAACCGAAACAGCCGTCGTGCTCCCCACCGATACAGCCACCGGGGGCCGGTGGAATCGCCGTTATGCTGGCGGTTTTCGATGAATTCCCAGAGCCCGGGCCAGTATTTGAGCGGGATCTCAAATGAATTGTAGTAGGCCTGGAACCAGGACGCGCAATGCGCCAGTGCATCCACAATCTCCACTTTGAGGTTCGGCCGCAACTGGAGAAGGGCCTGTTCGAGTGCTCGCGCCACCCGCACGTGGCTTGATCCATGGTGGACGGTGAGGATAAGGATGCGCGGCTGCTGCCTGTCAACGGACCCCGTCATTGCAATTGCAGACTACCAACGGCCGCGGCCGGGCGCAAGTGCGCTTTCTTCGCGAGGAGAACCAGATTTGCCAGCCTTCGCGTCGCACTACTTTACATTCTGCGCGTGACCGCTTAACATCGCCGATCACACGTATGGACCTGCTTATACTGGGCGCCGGGATGGGAATGGTGGGAGGTTTGCTTCCCAGCCCCCTGCACATGATTGCGCTGACGCAAGTGGCGTTGGGCCGCTGGCTGCGCGCCATCTTTGTGTTGATTGGACCGCCGCTGGTGGTGGACGGCGGCTTGCTCCTGGTGACCTTGTTCTTCTTTCGCTTCGTTCCTCCCCATATCGCGCATTACGTTGCGTATGTGGGGGGGCTGGTGCTGATCAGCTTCGCGGGTTACTCGCTTTGGGAATTGCGCCATAAAACCCGCGAGGAAATGGCGAGTTCTGCGGCGCTCAGCTATGTCAGCGTTTCGGTTGCCACACTGGCGGAATTGGCCGCGCCGGGCACTTGGATCTATTGGCTTACCATTGCCGGACCCATCCTCGCGGAAGGCCGCCAGCGCGGCTACTGGCACGTGGTCCCATTCTTTGTCGGGGGTGGTGTGGGTTTCTACGGCGCCGCAGTGTTTTCCGTGTGGTTATTGGCCTGGGGCGCCGGCCTGCACAAGCGTTTCAAGCAACACCTTTTCCTGGCGGCGAACGTTTTACTGTTGCTTATGGGAATCTCCTACCTCGTGCGCGCCTACCTGGGCGGGTAGCCCCTGTCTGACCGCCGGGGGACCGCCCGGCGACGAAGTGGTCAGCACTTTCACGTCAAACGCCGGAATCTTTACCTCCAGGGGTTCCTGCTGGCCGGTCAAGGCGTTGTGGTAGACCTGATCGAGCGCCACGGTTTGCGCCCTGCCGGTGTAGTTCAACACAAAGAGAATCTTCACCCCGGCTTTTTGGCGCGCAGCCAGCTCAACGCCCTGTGGAAGCGTGGCGTTCAGGGACAGGGAACTCTCCTGCGCGGCGCGGGCAATCAGGCGGTCGTAGAAAAAGGGTGAGGTCGATTCGCTGCCCACGTAGTACACCAAGCCTTTCCCCACGCCGTTTTCGGTGACGGCCGCCTTGCCGGCGTAATAACCCTTGCCGTACGTCGCCACGACTTTCGCCGTGGTGGGCTCCAGAATGTCGGACCAGACGCGGGTGGGGAAGTGCGATTCGCCCGGCCCCACCACTTCCTGTTCCTCATTGATCTGCGGGTCAAAATCATGGATGGCCACGCCGGCGAGTTCGGCGAACGCTCCGGGGAGCGTCCGCTTGGTCACCACGTTGTGTTCATCTTTTACCCCCGAGCGAAAGCTGAGGATCAGTGTCCCGCCGTTCTTGACGTAGGCGCTGAGCTTGTCGACGAGGGTCTGATCCGTCACGAACAGCGCCGGGGCCACCAGCATTCGATAAGCCGAAAAATCGCTCTCCGGGAATGCCACGTCCACGCTCACGCCCGCCCGGCGGAAGGCGTCGTAGAAGTCGTGAAGCTGCCGGTCGTACTGGAAGCCTTCGACCAGCGGCTGGATCTCGAAGGCCCAGCGTGAATCGGGGGAAACCAGCAGGGCGACCGGCGACACCACCTTGGAGCCGTGCAGCAGTTCCGTGAGCTGTCCCAATTCCTTCCCAGTTTGTGCCACAGCCTTGTAGCGGGAATTGGGGAAGCTGTCCTGATCCAGGACGCCCTGCCAGTATTGCTCCGTGCCGTAGCGGGAAGTGCGCCAGCGGAAGTAGCAGACGCCGTCCGCGCCGTGCGCCACGGATTGGTAGGCCCACACGCGATAGAGTCCGGGTGAGGCCTGCCGTCCCGAGAACGTCGACCAGCCTGGCAGGCCGCCTTCCTGTTCCATAACCATGTAGTTCTGATTGTCTTTGGAGCCGCGCATCAGGTCATGCGCCAACCCGGGTCCGTTGTATTGGGCGTAGTCTTTCTCGAACATCGGATAGTTGTCCCAAGCGACGAAATCGAGCGAGCGATTCAAGTCGTGGTAATCAACTTCGGCATACAGGCCCATTTCGTTGTGCGTAATGGCTTGGTGGGGAGCCATTGTGCGTAGAATGGCCGCCTGGGTATCGAGGTACGCGTGCGTGGAATCGCTCTGGAAGCGGTCGAAATCAAGCGCCAGGCTGGGGTTGTGAGCGTTTTCCAGCGTGTTCCAGGGCAACGGAATCTCCGACCAAGCCTGATACGTGTGGCCCCAAAAAACCGTGCCCCACGCCTTGTTCAGTGCGTCGAGAGTTTGATATTTGCGCTGGCACCACTTCTGGAAAGCCACGCGGCTGGCGGGGTCATAGCACTTGGGATCCCCCAGTTCGTTGTCAATCTGCCAGCCGATCACTCCGGGATGATCTTTGTAGTGTTCCGCCATGGCTGTGACAATGCGGCGCGTGGCGGCAACGAAATCGGAATTGTGAAGGCAGAAATTGCCGCGGGAGCCGTACCGATAACGAATCCCATTCGGGTCCATGGCCGCGATGTCGGGGTACTTTTCGTATAGCCAGGCTGGTGGCGAGGCGGTAGGTGTTCCCAGGACGGCTTTGATGCCGTGCGCGTTCAACACCTGCAGCGCCCGGTCGAGCCAATCAAAGCTGAAGTGGCCCGCTTGGGGCTCCATCTTTACCCAGGCGAATTCCGCCAGGCGGACAAAGTTGATACCGGCCTCCTGCATCATGGTGGCGTCTTTCTCCCACTGGCCCTCCTCCCAAGCTTCCGGATAGTAGTCCACGCCATAAAGGAATTTCCCACCATTCCATTCGATCAGATCGAAAGGCTTGGCAGCGCCCCGCTCCTCGGTCCGAGCCGCCGGAACCGCCAGCATGTAAACGCTTACCATTCCGCACATCAGCCTTGCCCATGGTCGCTTCATGATTCAACCCCGTTTCCCACCCCTGACCGGCCGACCCCTGAGCCGGGCAGGCTTGGGATCATTCGTTTCGCAAAATCTGCGGGCTCATTATTGAGAGGCGGTCGAGGGAAGTCAACGCCAAACGCCATGGCGGCGGGTGGACGGAAGGTTACTCATTCGAGGCGGAGACGGAAACGCGCACGCCACGGTCCAGCAGGTCCTGGAGGTCGGCCGCCATCCCCCGGACACCTTCCGGGGACTGGCAGGCGAGGAGCGAGCGGAAGGCAAGAAGTGTTTCCTTGGCAATCAAGTCGAAATCGTGGAAATAGAGAATCCAACCGGCTCCACACCTCGGGGGAAGAATCCTGCGCGCGCGCGCCCTCGTGGCAAGTGCGCCGGAACTCCTTGCTCAGCATGGCGCAAGTGCGAGACAACACTCGCAATCGCAGAGAGTAGCGCTGCTTGGAGCTGAACAGCACCTGGTCCAGGAACTCATAAAGGCCCACGATGTCCATCACCGGTCGCGATTTGAAGTTGTCGGCACTTACGCGGCGCACCGGAACGACCACGTTGGTGGTCGGCAAGTAATTGGCCAGGGTGTCCAGCAGGCCCACTACCAATTCCCTCAGCCGCTCCCACTCCCCTTCGGCGAGACCCACGACAAGCCATGCCATCTCCCGTCGATGGGCCTCCCGCTCGCCGAAGGCGTCGTTTAGGGTGATTCCCATGATGGTGGTATGGGCTTCGATTTCTTGCGCGACAGGATGATAAATGGCATGCAGGTCAGAGCGGAGGGGCACCAACCCTCCCCGTTGAAGCTGTGGGGACGAGTGCATGCCGAGGACGCCGTGCACCACAAAGCCTACGGTCGCGAGGATCAGACCGCCAAAGAGCCACCCCATCCATTATACTATATGCAATTCCCGCCGCCGCTTCAAGCCGGAAATTGAAATAACTCTCGCCCTTTGAAATACCTAGGATAACCCCGCGGAAAACCTACCGCCCGACGCCTTGATCCGCCGGGGGCACCACGCCGGGGGGGAGGGGAGCGCCCTGGGCTTTCTGCGCCGCGCCGCAGCACTCTGTTCCGGCACGAAGGCGTAACCCTTTGACGGAGTTACGCTTCACTCCCTCCGGTAGTGGGTCACTTGGGTTTTTTGTAGCGGCGGTCTATGACCGACGGCTTTTGATTCAATAGATTCCGGCGCTCATAGAGCGCCGCTACAGCAAACTGACCCACTACCCGCCCTCTGCTATCCTTGACACTGTTTTCGTCCGCCACTTATAATGCGGGTTTTGCCTTTGCTCCAACATTCTTCGCAGGTTGTGGGTGATCCGCGTGTCCGAGAAAGAACTTCAAGATCTGGTCCAGCAGCGCAAGAAAAAGCTCCAGGCGATTGCCGACCTGGGCTTTGAGCCCTATCCACGCAAGTATGATGTCACCCACTCGCTTCCCCGCATCCTGTCGGAGTACGGAGCGCTTACGGCCGAAGCACTCACCGAGCCCAAGGTTTCCGTACGCGTCGCGGGCCGTATCATGACCGTTCGCCCGCACGGCAAGGCGGGTTTCGCGCACCTTGCCGGAGGGGGCAAGCGCCTGCAGATCTATGTGCGTCTGGACGCCATCGGCGAACGCGACTTTGAGCTCTACAAACTCCTCGACATCGGCGACCTGATCGGCGTGGAGGGCTATCTGTTCCGCACCCGGACCGGCGAGCTCACCGTGCATGCGGAGCGCCTGCAGTTCCTGGCCAAGGCGCTGCTCCCGCTGCCGGAAAAATGGCACGGCCTCACCGACGTCGAACTCCGTTACCGCCAGCGCTACGTCGATTTGATGGTGAATGAAGAAGTCCGCACGGTCTTTGAGCGCCGCGGCCGGTTGGTGCGCGCCATCCGCGATTTCCTGGAGGCCGAGGGTTATTTGGAAGTTGAGACCCCCATGATGCAGCCGCTGGCGGGCGGCGCCATGGCGCGGCCGTTTGTGACGCACCACAACGCGCTCGACATCAATCTCTACCTGCGGATCGCCCCGGAGCTTTACCTGAAGCGCCTCATCGTGGGCGGCCTCGACCGCGTTTACGAGATCAACCGGAACTTCCGCAACGAAGGCATCTCCACGCAGCACAACCCGGAGTTCACCATGCTGGAGTTTTACCAGGCCTACGCGGACTACCACGACATGATCGCGCTTACCGAGCGCCTGCTGCGGCACGCCGCCGAAACCGTGCTCGGCAGCGTGGAGTTCGAATACGGCGGCGAGCGCATCTCGTTTGCGAAATTTGAGCGGTTTACCATGAAAGAGGCGGTGGTGAAGTTCTGGCCGGCCGCCGCAGGCCCGGGGCCGAGGCTCGACGAGCTGGCCGAGCCCTCGGCTGTTTTCGGCTGGGTTGCGACCTATAACGAATGGGCCAGCCAGCCGGCGAGCGGCGCCGAACCCCTTCCCCGCGAGGAAGGCAAGGCGCCGGGCACGGCCCTGGCCGAGCTGTTTGAGGCGGTGGCCGAACGCCAATTGATTCAGCCCACTTTCATCATCGACTACCCGCTCGAAGTCTCCCCGCTCTCCAAGCAGAAGCCCGAGGATCCCAACTTCGTCGAGCGCTTCGAGCTGTACATCGGCGGCATGGAGATCGCCAACGCTTTCAGCGAACTCAACGATCCGGCCGAGCAGCGCGACCGCTTTGAGTACCAGCAGTTCCTGCGCGAGAAGGGCGATCTGACCGCCCACGCCATCGACGAGGATTACATCCGCGCGCTTAGCTACGGCATGCCGCCCACGGGCGGCGAGGGCATTGGCATCGACCGGCTCACCATGCTGCTCACCAACTCGCGCTCCATCCGCGATGTGATTCTCTTCCCGCTGCTGCGCCCGGAGAGGCACAGCGACTAGCGCGCCGGCCGAAGCTGGCTCCCCGGGCGAAAGGCAGAAATGATTCACGAAATCTTTCCCGTCGGAATGCTGGCGTGCAACTGCTCGATCCTGGGGGACGAAGCCACGGGTGAAGCTGTGGTCATCGACCCGGGCGACGATATTGACCGCGTCCAGCGAGTCCTCGCCCAGCATCACCTGCACGCGAAGTACATCGTGGCCACTCACGCGCATATCGATCACGTGGGTGGGATCGAGAAGCTCCAGCAGGCCACCGATGCCGGAGTGGTGATGCACCAGGCCGATTTGCCGCTCTATCAAAACCTCGCACTGCAAGCAGAGTGGCTGGGCGTTCCCTCACCCGGCGTCGCCAACGTTCAACCAGTTCCTCCAGGAGGGTGACACGCTGCGTTGCGGCGCGCTTACCTTGGAGGTCCTCCACACTCCGGGACATTCTCCGGGTAGTCTTTCGCTTCACTTGCCGGGTGAGAATCAGAGGATCTTTAGCGGTGATACGCTGTTCCAGGGCAGCATCGGCCGCACGGACCTCTGGGGCGGTTCGCTCGAGGAAATCCTGCGTTCGATTCGAGAGCGGCTGCTCATTTTTCCCGACCAGACGCCGGTCTTTCCCGGCCACGGCGCCCCGACCACCATCGGCGCGGAGCGCGAGTCGAATCCCTTCCTCCAGGACCGTTAGTCAAATCCCGACGGACTACGGACTGCCGATGACTGGCCTCCCGAAGGAGTGTTTGCGGAGTTCCCGACCGGCATTGGCCCAGGGCTGTCCGAATTCCCCAACTACTCGAGCGCTGAGCGCGGCTTTGCCGCTTGCTGTTATGAAAATAGCTCCCCTCCTCGGCTGAGGAGGGGGTTAGGGGGTGGTGGGGCACGGGACAAATCGAGCCGGTCAACCACCCCCTGGCCCCCTCCTTATCAAGGAGGGGAATCACCCGGAGCATTTTCATCTTTCGTGGCGAGCCGCAGGTCGCCGCCCGCCGGAGCGAGCGTAATTTGGACAGCCCTGGTATTGGCCCGTCTCCGGATTGGCCTACTTGGCTCTTTACAACTCTCCCATCTGGTTATAAATTGGACTGGTCATCAGGCCAGAGGAGTCAAGCCCCCATGCTCGTCACGCTGGATTCGAGCTTGCGCAAACCGCTGTACGTGCAGATTCGCGACCAGCTCCGCCAACGCATCCTGAGCGGCGGACTGAAGGCGGGGGATCGGCTGGACCCCAGCCGCGACCTTGCCCATCACCTGGGCGTGCATCGGACCACGGTTGGGAACGCGTACGCCGATCTTGAATCGGAGGGTCTCATCCAGGGCACGGTGGGCCGCGGCACCTTTGTGACGCCGCTCGCGGAGACGCTCCACGCTCCTCGCGATCCGGCGCGCCGCCCCTCCCAGGATCTTTTCTGGGAGAACTTCTTTCCGGATGAGCCGCGGGACGATTCCTTGGGGCGCTTGATGGCCAGTTCCGTGGAGGAAGGTGTGATCTCCTTCGCCGCTGCCCACGGCGCCGAGGAGCTAACGCCTCCCGATCTGGTCCGCCGGGCCGCTGACGCCGTGTTGCGGCGCGAGGGCGGCCGCCTGGTCCAATACGGTTCCACCGACGGGTACCTGCCCCTCAAAGCCTACTTGCAGACCCGCCTGCGGCGCGACGGCATTCCCGTGGAGTTGGACGAGATTCTGGTGACCCACGGCTGCCAGCAGTCGCTCGATCTGCTGCGCCGCGCGCTGGTTTCCCCCGGCGAGACGGTGGTTTGCGAGAACCCCACCTACACGGGTCTCTGGAATGTTTTCGAAGCCCCCGGAGTCCGTCTGCTGGGCGTTCCCGTCACGGCGGAAGGCATGGATCTCGATGCGCTCGAGGCGCTGCTCGATTCGACGCGGGTCAAACTCATCTTCTGCAGCCCGAGCTTCCAGAATCCTACGGGTCACAGCATGCCGCTTGCGGCACGCCAGCGCCTGTTGGAACTCGCCGTGCGCTTTCAGGTTCCCATCGTCGAGGACGACGTGTACGGGGCCCTCCGTTATCGCGGCCGCGTCATTCCTCCCCTGAAGGCTCTCGACACGGCGGGTTTGGTCATCTATCTGAACAGCTTTTCCAAGGTCGGATTACCGGGCCTGCGCGTGGGTTGGATTGTGGCTTCGCGGCCGGCGATCGAGCGTCTGCGCTGGGCCAAGCAACGCGCCGATCTGCACACCAACCTGCTCGGGCAAGCCGTGGTCCAGGAATTGGGCTGCCGCGGCTGGCTTGACAAATGGATCCGCAAGACTTGCAAGGTCTACCAACACAAACAAGACGTACTCCGGCGCGCCCTCGAGCGGCACTTCCCGCCCGAAGTGCGCGTAAGCTATCCCGAAGGCGGTATGTCGGTTTGGGTGGAATTGCCGGCGGGCCTGGATGCGGCGGAGTTGCTCGTCAAGGCGCGGGAGCGCCGCGTGATTTTTGCGCCGGGGCGCTATTTCTATTTCCAAAACCCCAAACATAACGCGCTGCGATTGTGTTACACCGCTCTGCCCGATGATAAGATTGAGAAGGGCATTGCGATACTGGGCGAGCTGCTGAGAGCGGAGTTGCGCCGCGCGAAGAAGGGAAGGCGCCATGCGCCGTCCGGCGCGAGCGTGGCGCTCCTCTGAATCTCGGGTCCAGGCGGAGGCCTTCGGAAGGCCTCGGGCTGCGGCTGAGGAATCCTTATCCTGAGAAGGAGTCATGTCATGTGGGAATATGATCAGCAAATGAAATTGAAAGTGGGTCTGGCGGAAATGCTCAAGGGTGGCGTAATCATGGACGTCACGACCGCCGAGCAGGCCAAGATCGCCGAAGACGCGGGAGCCGTGGCAGTGATGGCGCTGGAGCGCGTGCCGGCGGACATCCGTAAGGAAGGCGGCGTGGCCCGCATGGCCTCCATCAAAATCATCAAGGAAATCATGGAGGTGGTGACGATTCCGGTCATGGCCAAGGCGCGCATCGGCCACTTTGCGGAGGCGCAGGTGCTCGAGGCCGTGGGCGTGGATTACATCGACGAAAGCGAAGTACTGACACCCGCCGACGAGGAGCACCACATCAGCAAGTGGTCGTACAAAGTGCCGTTCGTGTGCGGGGCGCGCAACCTGGGCGAAGCGCTGCGGCGCATTGGCGAAGGCGCAGCGATGATCCGCACCAAGGGCGAAGCGGGTTCGGGGAACATTGTGGAAGCCGTACGCCACATGCGCGCCATCACCAGCGAGATTCGCCAGTTGACGACGCTGCGCGAAGAGGAACTGATGGCTAAAGCCAAGGAGCTCGGCGCGCCCTACGATTTGGTGAAATGGGTCAGCCAGAACGGTAAGCTGCCAGTGCCGAACTTTTCGGCCGGTGGGATTGCCACGCCAGCCGATGCCTCACTCGTCATGCAGCTTGGCGCGGAGGCGGTGTTCGTGGGCTCTGGCATTTTCAAGTCCTCGGATCCTGCGCAGCGCGCCAAAGCCATCGTGCGCGCCACCACGCACTTCACCGAGCCACAAGTCGTGGCCGAGTGCTCCGCGGAAGTCGGCGAAGCCATGCGCGGCCTCGACATCCAGAAACTCGATCCCAAGGAGTTGCTGCAAACGCGGGGGTGGTAGAACGGATGGGCTGCGTTCAGCGTAGGAGGCTCATATGCCGGATCGCTGTTACATGTGCGCTGCTGCGGCGACAACCAAGGAGCACGCGCCGCCTCAGTCATTCTTCCCCTTGGGGTTTAGGGATGGATTGATTACAGTCCCATCGTGCCCGAAGCATAACAACGATAACTCGGCCGATGTAGAGTACGTTCGGAACGTGATTGTTAGCGAGTACCATGTTAACGAAGTCGGCCTGAGTTTACTCCCGAAAACCCAGCGGTCTTTCGATAGAAGTCCGGCGCTCTTCGTGCAGACGTACCGGGAATCGTCGCCGGTGATGACACCAAAGGGTCAGAGCGCCATCACCCGTCTCGATATGGCAAGGTTCAATTTGGTAATGACAGCCATCGCTTACGCACTTTATTACATGGGCGAGGGCAAGCAACACGATGGCAACTGGGGAATCTTCAGCCCAAGCCTTTATTCGTCGAAGGCTCCCCTGAGCGGTGGAATAGATGATGAGCAGCGCTTCAGAGAAACGCTGGCCATGGTGACATTCAGCCCACAGCCGACGCCTCAGCCAAGCGTCTTCAAATATTCGACTTGGAGGGAGGCGGACTCGAAACTGATCTATAAGTTTGAGTTTTACGAAGGCTTTATCGTGAATGCTCTGGCGCTTCCCGCTGGGCACAATTCATCGGCAGGCTTAGGCGGCGTGCAACCAGGACAACATTCTTGATGAAATACCTTGTCGTTCTCGAAAAAGGTGGGAACAGTTTCGGTGCTTACGTGCCGGACCTACCCGGCTGCGCCGTTGTGGGGGAAACACGCGAGGAGGCCTTACAGCTAATTCGCGAGGCTGTGGAGCTTCATGTTTCCAGCATGCGGGAACATGGCGATCCCCTTCCGGAGCCGGCTTCGACCACCGAGTATGTGCAGGTCTGAAAGGGCTCTGTTGACCAGGCGTGTCACACGCGGACCTCAACCTGGCTGGTGAGCACTTCGGGGAGCGCAGCAATTTCTTCTTGGCTCGCAACCTTTAGGTAGGCGGTGATGGCCTTGCGGACGTTCTTCAGTGCCGCTTCGACTGTCTTGCCTTGCGACATGCAACCAGGGAGTTGCGGCACGTCGGCGACGTAGCCGTTGTATTCCGGGTCAAAGATCAGGTTCACAAGAAATTGGCGGGTTTGAGCCATGCAAGGATTCTACAACAAATGCGGCAGGATGAATTGCCGATATCTTTCCTTGTGGGAGTGGGATGCAGCCCTAACAGGTTGCTGAAAAACCGCCAAAACTGTCATCCTGAGGAGCCGCAGGCGGTCCTGAGTGAAACGAAGGAAGGATCTCCGCATTTGCCTGATTCTAGAAATGCAGAGATTCTTCGCTTCGCTCAGAATGACAGCGCCTACGAGTTTTTCAGCAGCCTCCTAGGTTACTGACCGTCGACAACTTGCGACTGACATCTGACGACAGAATCTTCCCATGAACAACGGCCACAAACCCGTCGGTATTCTCGCCATTCAGGGCGACTTTGCGATGCACGCGAAGATGCTGGACCGCATCCGGGTGCCGTGGAAGTTGGTGAAGCACGCTCGAGACCTGGAAGAAGTCGGCGGGCTCATCATGCCGGGCGGCGAGAGCACGACCATGCTGAAGTTCTTCGCGAGCGAAGGCATGGGCTCTGCCATCCAGGATTTCGCGGCTAAGGGAAAGCCGGTTTTCGGCACTTGCGCGGGGGCGATTTTGCTGGCCAAGGAAGTGCTGAACCCCACGCAGGAGAGATTAGGCTTAATTGACATTGCCATCGAGCGCAACGCGTACGGCCGTCAGATTGATAGCTCCGTGCGAGCGGGCGAGTGCCCGGAGCTTGCCGACCGCCCCGTGGAGATGGTTTTCATCCGCGCGCCCATCATCCGGCGCGTGGGCGAAAGCGTACGCGTGCTGGGCCGTTGCGGAGACCTGTCCGTCCTGGTCGAGCAGGGAAACATCCTGGCGGCGACGTTTCATCCTGAGCTGACGGACGACGAAACTATCCATCGATACTTTTTGAAGAAACTTAGCGATTGAGCGATCGGGCGATTCAGCCATTGAGTAATTGGGTGCTGGAGTGATTAAGTCAATGAGAACCCCTGCTGAAGCCACGGGCACCCCGGCAATCGCTCCATCACCCAATCACCCGATAACCCCATGACTCCGACCTCCAACCATCCTTTCAAGATTCTCTTCGTCTGCATCGGCAACTCCTGCCGCAGTCAGATGGCCGAGGCCTGGGCGAACCACTTTGGTAGTGGGAAGGTGCAAGCGTCGAGCGCCGGCTCGCATCCCCTGGGCGAGATCACCGCGGATACTTACACCGTCATGCGCGAAAAGGGGGTTTCCCTCGACGGGCAGTGGTCGAAGGGCCTTCGCGACGTGCCGGTAGCAGAGATGGACGTCGTCGTGGGAATGGGCTGCGAGGTGGAATGCCCCGTGCCCGCCGGTTTTAGAGGCCGCGTTGTGGAATGGGATATCGCTGACCCGTACGCCCGGGGCATCGATAGTTTCCGCAACGCGCGCGATCTGATCGAGCGGCAAGTCCAGGCGCTGCTGGCGGAACTTATTCCTCCCGATGCCTCCGCGTAACCGATCGGGCATGCATTGAGGGGCGTGCGGCGGGCTGATGCAGCCGAGGGCCAGGAATTCGCGGGGGCCGTTCAGCTTTCTTTGGGGAGTTGGTTGGCAGTCAAGACTTGGGCCCGGGTCAGGCGTGGGAGTGCTTTCGAATCCGTGATAAGATGGCCGCCTGTCCACGGGGCGGAGCCTGGTGGCATTGACTCCGGCTTGCCCGTTGGCGCCATCCAGGGCCGGTGTTCAGGGAGGATCTGATGAAAGAGCATCCGGACAATTACGATGCGGAGTTGTTGCTGCGGCTTTACGATCTGCGGCGCGAAGCCAGGCTGCGCCAGGCGCGCGAGTGGCTGGCGCGGGAATTTCGCGCAAAGTCCCTGGCAGAGTTCATCCAGGTGTGCCCGCCGGGCTCCGAGCAGAACGCCTTCTTCCGCATGGCCATCAGTTACTGGGATATGGCGGCTTCCATTGTCCTGCACGGACTCATCAAGGAAGAATTCTTCTTCGAGAACACCACTGAGCTCTGGCTGACTTGGGAGCGCGCCAAGCCCGTGGCGCTCGAGATGCGCGAGCAGAACAAGAACCCCTACCTGTTCAAGAATCTCGAGACCTTGGCGGACAAGTACGCCGAGTGGATGTCCAAGCGCGCGCCCGAGGCGCTCGACTCGTACCGCAAACGCGTTTTGGATTCCCCGGCGCGCAAGAATCCCTAACCCCCTTCGCGCGCGGTCCGCTGGAGGGGCCACGTCGCGCCCGCGATCCTTTCCGGTTGCGCCCGTTCCGTCTGCCTGGAGTGGCATTCTTCCCGGACAACTGCGCGCGTGGGGTGGTTTCAGCGGGCCTCCGAGCGCACATCCTCCCCAACCTCATTTCAACCCGGTGCGGATGCGCTCCATGATCATTCTGGCTGCGGAATGGCAGCCCCGCACGAATCCATAGAAAGGTCCAAAGTCGCGGGTGGCAGCGAGCCCCGTCAAAAACAGGCCCGGCACGCTCGTTTGAAAATCCTCGTCGAGAGCGGGGAAGCCGTCATGGGTTTTCAGGCGGGGGAGGATACTTGTCGAGGAGAGATAAGACACCTGCTGCACATTCACGCGATAGCCGGTGGCCAGAATGATGTGATCCACCGCCACCGTCGTACCGCCGGAAAGGCGCACGCTCAATTTTCCGTTGGATGAGACTTTGCATGACTCAACACTCGTATGCGGCCAGAGGTTGATGCTGGGCTTACGGATGCGCGGTGCAAGCCACGGTTCGAGTTTCAGGCGGCTTTCTATCCGAAAGCGCTTTTCGATGGATTCTCTTTCCGCCGCGGGCAGATGGCGGAACCACCCACGGACGGCGGCAGCCATTTCCATCAGGGGATCAACCCACGCCCAATCGGAAGGAATGAACTGCGGTGTGTCGTGACGATAAGAGAGGTGGACCTCCGCCACACCGGCTTCTGTCATCAGCGCAGCCCATTCGAAGGCACTTTGGCCCCCGCCGATGATGAGGCAGTGCAGGCCCTCGAGCGGTTCGAAGTTCACCATCGTACACGTATGCGTGTAGCGGCCCGGGGGCAGCTTGCTCACGAGGTCTGCGGGATGATGGCGGAAGAAGCTCAGGCCTGGGGTCGCCACTACATTCCGGGCGGTCACCATCTCACCCTTGTCGAGAAAGACATCGAACCCGCCCTCGCACCGCTCCAATCGGCGAACGCAGGAAGGGATGGTGTCGAGGCCAAGATTTTTGACGAACCAGTCAACGTACTCGATGAACAAGCCCACCGGAAGGGGGTCGATTTGCTCCGGCCTTAGACCCTTGGAATCGAGAAATCGGTTGAGGGTGTAGATTCCGGCCGGATCAATATGCCAAGCGGAGCCCGCGCGCAGAAACATGCCGTCGGGCATGGAGTGCTGCCAGAACTCCAGCGGCGCGCCGAGAACCGCATAGTCGATTTCCAGGTACTTCGCCTGGGCGGCACAGGCCAAACCATACGGCCCGGCGCCAATGATCAAGACTTGCTTTGTCGGCATAAACCTGGTCACCCTCCGGCGCAAAGGCGCGATTGCTGCACGCCTGTGGCCTGAAATCGGTAAGTCACCTCTAAACCCCCCAAGAAGTAAACCTCATTCTATGCCAAAGGCACGGTTTCTAAAAGGTTCCCGGATGATTCCCACGGGTTCTCGCAGGATAGCGGATTGACGCCTGGCGCGGGGGTTTTAGGAGCCTGCGGCCATTTCTTCAAGAAGCCGCTGCGTCACCGGACGGCACAACCCAGTCGCAGCGCGGCCCCACGGGGATGATAAACGCCCAGGCGTTGGGAGCGAAATCGCACACCGGTTGACTCTCATTTCGGGAAGAGCTAGGCTGGGGCCCATTGGATGGTTAGTTACTCTCCCTTTGCATCGGGAAGTGCCGTGCGTCATCTCACGGGAGGCTGCACTCATGTGGACGCGACTCTGGATGCTCCTGCTGTGTCTCAGTCTTTATGCTAGCACGAGGGCGGCCGATCTGCCCACCGCGCCTTCGGAGGATTTGCTGAAAGTCTATGCCCAGCTCCGGGCCTTGCACGGGAGCGAACAATGGGCGATTACGGAGAATGTCGAGTGGCAACGTGACGCCGCAACCTTCACCCTTGTTGACGGCCATCTCACTTTTGCCCAGCCGGTCGCGGGCCGCGTTTTGGCCGCGTACTTTGAAGGGCAGGGAAAGATTCAATTGAAGCCACCGACGTCCGCCCTGCAACACCAGATCGCACGCTTCGCCGGTGGCCCCGTCCTCCAGGATGAATTCAAGGAGGCGGTTTTTTTCTTCACCGACGATTCCTGGGAGCAATTGCAGAAGCTGGTAAAGATTCGTCCGGGCGCCAGCGCCGCGACAGCGACGCATGCCTTTGAGGCCGCCCAGAAGAAATACAGAGAGAGTTTTAACGACTGGTGGGAAAACGAACAAAAGGGAAACCTGGTGATGCGCAACCTCGCGGCGCGCATGCTGGCTGACCTGACGGATCCTTCGAGCCAAGGATTCTTCCTGGCGGATTTCAAGGGCCATCACCACGGCGACCTGCTTTATCACATCAGTTGGAACCGCGATCCTTTGCTGCTGCCGGGCTTCGCTAACGATGAAGAAGTCATGCTGATCCATTACAACCGCAACGAGTACTTCGAGTGGTGGGCGGGTTTTCACCGGTCGGAGGAGTACGCGCACACGGCTTGGCCGGAGCATCGCACCTTGCTCGCGCATTGCCGCCAGGAGAATATTGACGCCGAGATCGGGAAGGACAATCGCCTTTCCGCGACGGCCGACATGGATTTCGAGGTGCCGGGAGGCACGGCGCGGCTGTTGCCGCTCAGCCTGAGTGGCGTGCTCCGGATTTCGTCGCTCCAGGACGCCCAGGGCAAGAAGCTGGCCTTCCTCCAGGAAGCCCGCAACCTGGACAGCGACCCCTGGGTGATCCTGTCTGAGCCGGCGACGGCCGGGAAAGCCTACTCCCTCAAGATCGCTTACGACGAGGACTCTTCCCACGAGAGCCGCATCGTGCACCAGCGCGGGTCGGGGCTCTACTATGTCACGGCGCGCGAGTCCTGGTTCCCGAGTTTCGGCGCCTTTGATGACCGGACTCGCTATACGCTCCATTTCCTTTCGCCCAAGAAATTCCAGTTTGTGGGCACTGGCCGGCTGGTGAAGTCGGGAAAGGATAAGGAGGGCCTCGAGACTAACTGGGATTCGGATGTTCCGTTGAGTGTCGTAGGCTTCAACTATGGCGATTTTGTGGAGAAAAGTCACTCCGACTCGGACTTGACTGTGACCGCGTACGGTGGCAAGGAGATTCCCGACGAGTTGAAAGGTTTGTCGAGCGCCATCGATATGGCGGAGCTTTCGAGCGGCATCGCTGGGCCCAGGAATCTCGACGGCCAGCTCGGCATTGCCAGGGGCGGGTTCAGCACTTCTGCGAACACACAATACGCAGCGGATATCAGCTTTCAGGCGCTCAAGCTCTTCCAGTACTACTTCGGAAAGCTCCCCTTCAAAACGATAGCCGTAACCGAGCAGCCGATACGAGGCTACGGGGAGAGTTGGCCCACGCTCATCTTTCTTCCTTATGATTCTCTGCTCGATGGGACGACGCAGCATCAGCTTCATTTGGCGGACAGCGCGGAAAAACGGGAGTTTTACAACCTCGTTGCAGTTCACGAGATGGCTCACCAATGGTGGGGCCACGCCGTAGGCTGGAAGACCTATCGCGACCAGTGGATGTCGGAAGGGTTTGCCGAATCTTCCGCCGCCCTCTATTTGAAGAAACTTCACCCCAAGGATTTCCGCGCTTTTTGGGACCTGAAACGCAAATGGCTGCTTTCGAAAAACCCCGAGGGACATCGGCCGGTTGATGTGGGGCCGCTCTACCTGAATTACCAGTTGAATGCCCACCTGGAACCGCGAACCTCGACGGAACTGATCTACTACAAGGGGGCCTACGTCCTGGAGATGCTTCGCGCGCTTCTTGAAGATCCTCGACAGCCTGAGCCCGATGCGCGCTTCATAGCCATGATGCACGAACTCGTGACCAGCTTCGCGAATCGCAACGCCTCCACTGCGGATTTCCAGCGCATCACGGAGAAATACGTGGCTGGGTCCATGGACTGGTTCTTCAACCAGTGGGTCTATGGTATGGAAGTTCCGGAATTGGAGTTCAAATACACGCTCCAGCCCGGCGACAGTGGCAAAACCGTTTTGCACATGTCCCTCACGCAAGCGGGCGTTTCGGATCAGTTTGAATCGCGCGTTCCGATCTACCTGACCTTGGGCGGAAATCCGCAGCGCTTGGGCTTCCTCAAGATCAAGGGATCGACAAGCACTCAAGGGGAGGTCACGCTGCCGGTTCATCCCGACAAGGTAAGCATCGATGAGTACCACGATTTCCTCGCCATCGAGCACCAATAGGTGAGTGGCTGACTCACGCTTTGGCAAGATAAGCCTCGAACTGTTTCTGCCAGGCCTGGGGGGTGGTGTGGATAGCGCGGCCGAGGAAGGAAGACCGCAGGCGGACGAGTTCCGGCAGCTTGCGGCAGGCAATGGCGTAGCGGTGGAAGCGGGGCTGGATCTGGAGGGAATCGTCGGGCAGGTAAATGGGTTCGCGCCGAAAGTTGAGCAGGACGATAGCCCGATTCAGTTGCCGAATCGCGGCTTCGATAAGCTCCGGGCTTTTCGACGGGTCCTGCAACTGCGCTGCCTGCTCCGGCGGCACCAGCCGGAAGAAATAGGTCGCCCGGCCGGAGCGCGAAGTGGCCTCCCAGGCCACGAGGTTGCCGGGTAACTTCGCGCCGGGCTTCGCTGCCAACGGCAGGAAGAACCAGTGCAGGATGGGAGTTGTTTTTTCTTCCACGCTCGGTTCTGGTTCGGGCTCCGCTGGAGTTTCGGCGGTGCCTTCAGCTTCCGCGTCCGGGGCTGCGTCTTCTGATGTTGCCTCCGCCGCATCGATCGAGTCGGCTTTTTCTTCCTGCTCCGGTCCATTCTCGTCTTTGCGTAGCAGCTTGAAACCCGCGTAGTAATTTCCCGCCGGCACATGGGCGAGCAGGGCCTCGAAGTAAGGCTTCAGCGTAGCATCCACGATGTTCGTGGAGAGCGCCTGCTCAACCATGGGGTGAATGGCGCGCAGCCGGGCGAGCGGCGCCGCGCGGCCTTCTTTCATCAGCGTGGCAGCCTGCTGGAACTGATCGGGGCTGAGAAAGGGGAAGAGGTCGTGAACGGTCCGGGCGCTCTGTTCGGTGATGTCCTCGCTGGCCTGGGTGAGCCGCTCGCGAAACTCCTCGGTGCGCTTGGCGAGCTTGGTGATAACCAGGCGCTCGCCCGCGGATTCCGCGGTCACAGCGTAGGTTGATTCGTCAAAGTGTAGCGCATCGATATCGGCCAGGCGCCATTGCAGACCTGTTGCCTGGGTCGGCAACACGGCGAGATTGCTTTTGTACAGCCGGATTTCCGAGGGACTCGAAAAAGTGCGCGCCGGTGATTCCAGACGCACGCAGCCGTCGAAACGGGTGATTTCTTCCAGGTCCTCGAGCAGCAGGCACTCAAGCAGACGCTGGCGGTAGGCTTCCAGCAGATCGTGCGAAAGGTTCTGGAAGGTCTTGCCGAACTGGTTCAGGAGAATTCTTCTGCCGGTATAGAGGGCCAGGCTGAGTTCATATTCGCCGGGAAGGAAAACGTCGACGTCGCCGAAGTCCAAGGCCAGGGGCGCGCCGGAAGCGGGCGTGAGCGTGAGGGTCTCGGCCTCAAACGACACCCGGCACGGCCCCGCCTGCAGGGCGGAGCCGCTGGGATCGAGGTACTGAAACTTCCCGGAGAAAGTGGGCATGGGGTTCAGGCGATCTTCTGGCCGCACTCCGGACAGAACTTCGCGCCCGCTTCAAACTTCGTCCCACAGCGGGGGCACTCATTCTTGGGGTGGAGCGGCTTGCCGCACTCGGGGCAAAACTTGGCGCCCTGCGTGCGCGCCCCGCAACTGGGGCAGAGAGCCGCGGCCTCGGAAGTCAGGTCGAGGTCTTTGGTCAAGTCCTGCTGATGAAGTTTTTCCTGCACCTGCTCGACCGCGATTTGTGACTGCGCCGCGGCGATTTCGGTTTCGATGTTGGGGGCGCAGTCGTAGCAAAGGCCGCGCTTCTGGTTCCAGCACATGGTGAGACACGCCCATTTGGTGCATTTGGGGCACTGGCGGAAGTTGGGCTTCACTTCCTCGACGGCTTCTTGAAACGCCTTGTCATGCCCGGTCCCCTGGACGGCGCGTTCAATTTCGTAGGCGCCTGAGCTGGCGCGGCCGAAGACGCCGCCGAAAAGGTCGCCGGCCGCGCGCAGCGCGCTTCCCGCATAGCCCGTCATGGAGGGCTTGAAGGCGGTCATAAACCCGTTCCCGCAGCGGTCGCAAAAGAACTCGAACTGATATCCCTTGTCTGTCGAATGATCCGAATGGTTCTTCGTGAACTGAATCAAGGCCATGGAAAGTCTCCGTTAAACGTCGCACGTATCAATATCACATCAAGGTTCTGGCATTGTAATTCCATTGACCTTGAGCTTTCAACAACAGGGATGTCTAACCGGCATTTCTCAACAAGCCGATCTGTTCTCACCGAGCAGTCGGAAGGGCAGCGGTTCAGCCACGCCATCCGCCGCCCTGTCCGTTGCACTGTCATCCTGAGCGTTGACAGCCTTTCGGCTGCCCATGATGGGCAGAAACTCGATGAGGAGAACCCATCACTCAAACTGTCATCCTGAGCAGCGCCGAAGGATCTGCATGGGTTTTCAGTAACAAAGACAAATGCAGATCCTTCGTCCCGAAAGAACCGGGACTCAGGATGACAGTGTCAGCGATGGTGAATCGAATTGACTTACGCGCCGAGTTTCTGCAGAGCCCCGCGAAGGATCTCGCCTTGCCATTCTGCACGATGACGAATTCCAGGGTTTTTGAGCAAGAACAGCGCGAGAAGCTCATTTTCTGTCGGTAACATTCTGGTTTTCGCCCCGGATTATCGCGTAATCTGTGCATTGTTCGGCCAAAAAACCCGATCGATTGTCGTCCATTATCGCGAAATTTGTGAATTGTCGGCCAATAAGCCCGATCACTTATCGGGCATTGTGTCATGCTCCCCTTTGTTTTCATACACATCCCCGGGTCGATCTTCATTTTTAACATCTCTTTGGGCCAGGGCCCCGTTGCGGACCTTGAAAAGCATATTATTGAGCCGCCACAATTGGCGCAGGCTGGAATCCTCCATCCTTTGCATGAGCAGCGCGTTTTCGTCGTCCGGGAGCCATCAGGATGGTGTCGATCCTCGAGTGACCAATTGATCGGGAAGCGCCTCAGGCCGAGCCCCGATAGCGCGTTCTTTCCA
Organism: uncultured Acidobacteriota bacterium; assembly: GCA_963722555.1. Taxonomy (GTDB): domain Bacteria; phylum Acidobacteriota; class Terriglobia; order UBA7540; family UBA7540; genus Bog-366. The sequence goes on along the minus strand of CAVRNQ010000006.1, from coordinate 436,791 downwards.
AATTGACCATCGGGGCCGAGCCCTGTTCGGCCACAGGACATACCCCTGCAGGCTAGCACCATACCTGGTGATTGTCAATACAGTTATTGCCTGCGTCGCCTACGGGTAGGCAGTGTTTTCAAGGAAAGTGCCTACTTGTCCGACTTATTCCCCTCCTGGTTCAGGAGGGGGCCAGGGGGTGGTCAAGCCAGCCTAGCGTACCGGGTAGGGGCGCTTCGCGAAGCGCCCTCGCGGAAACGCGCGGGATTGGTGACGGGGGCGGTTCGCGAACCGCCCCTACGAAAACGTGCGCGATTGTGGCCCGGGTGGGAGCCAGCGTAGCGCGGACCTCCGCGGTGTGAGGTCCGCGGCTTTTCGCGCCGGCCTGGCAACAGCGGTGGTAGAATGCCCACCAATCGTCGCAGTGATTCCCGCTTTCCGGAGGTGCCGATGCGGCGTCAACCGCTCGTGACCATCCTCATGCTCATCATAGCAGCGATTCTGACGCTGCCCATGCGGGCGCCAGCAGACGCCCTTTACCGAGGAGCAGGTCAGCAACATGGTGCGCGCCGGACTGGAGATGATTCGGGCGCAAAGCTGATCGAGCAGCGCGGGATTGATTTCGCCCCGGCGGAGGACTTTATGCAAACCCTCAAGGCCGCAGGCGCGAGCGAGGCATTTCTTAAGGCGCTGCGCGCCGCCAAGCCGCCCGAGCCCGCGAGCGCGAAGAAGCCGCTGAACCAGGTACAGATTTTCGCCCTGCTGGCGGGCAGGTGCCGAGCCACCGCGTGGCGATGCTGGTAAAGAGCGCGGCATCGACTTCGATGTGAAGGATGATTATCTCCAGGAAGTGCGCCTGGGCGCTTGCTGCAAGCTTGATGACAGGGGATAAAAGGAATGCCCTGGGTGCATATCGTTGAGATTGCAAAACAGAATCCTCCGACGAAGAGGGAGATTGAGCAGGTTCTTGATTATCGTCGCCGAAAGGCTAAGCCTGAATTCTACGCCGACGAGAACTTTCCAATTGCTGCCGTGCAGCTCGTCCGCTCAAACGGTGTCCATGTGCTAACATCACAAGAGGCCAACCTGCAAGGACACCCTGACGAAAACCAGGCCGCATTTGCTCTAAAAAACGGTCGCATATTGCTTACATGTGACCGGGACTATCTAGACAGCAGCGTTTTCCATTGATCCACTGCCCTGTCATTGGCGTTTGTGATTTTGGCTCAGGGTCTTCTAACGAGATGCGGCAAACATTCAGATGTCTCCGAACGATGTCCAGCTTTCCGCAGGTTTTCGACAAGTGGACCAAAATTGATGCGAAACGAGAGTCTTGGACCGAACACTGTCGGTTTCTTAACGGTACCAGTTCGAGAACGCGGTACCGCTTGTACAGAGGCCAGTTGCAAGAATGGGTGGATTACCGGGCGTTAACTCCGGGTTGAAGAATGAGCTAGTCGGCCTACCCGTTTCGCTGTTGACTCCAATGTTTCACGACCTGCGTGAACTTCTGACATTCGCACATCAGTGAGAAAGCTGGTAGCCACGACGAGCGTTCTTCTCGTCGTGGGCTTTTGGAATGATTTCGGCCTTGCAGGACATTCGACCTCGACGAACCCACGGCAAATCGCAAAACGGATTTGCCGTGGCTACCACTACAAAGGCAGGGGTTCTTCGCTTCGCTCAGAATGACAGGACTTGCATTTTTTTCCGCGAGTGGCGCCGACATTGCCTTTTATGCCGGCGACCTTTAAGAAGCCAGGACAGGCCAGGGTTGGGACGCGTGGACAGAGATGTGGCGCGTGTAGCCGGAGCGCATACATGAAAAGCAATGTATGCGCCACCCGCGTGCCCTGCAAGGGGGCACAAGATAGTAGCCGGGGGCAACGCCCCCGGAAAGCGCCACCCTCATTCCCCGACCCTGAAGGGGTCGCACAACCCTGGGCCGCGGGAGGCAAGATCGGCGTGACGCCACCGGGATTCGACCCTTGCAGGGTCGGATGTGATGGGGGGTGCGTCTTCCGGGGGCGTTGCCCCCGGCTACTCTATCGATCCCCTGCGGGGATCAAGCATGGACAGTGCCGGGGACTTTCGGGGGGCGAAAAAGGCAGATGAAACACCTTCTGGTCCGTGGCTGGCGCCGACATTGCCTTTTATGCCGGCGACCTTTAAGAAGCCAGGACAGGCCAGGGTTAGGACGCGTGGACAGAGATGTTGCGCGTCTTGCCGGAGCGGATACATGAAAAGCCATGTATGCGCCACCCGCGAAGGCCTGGAAGAGGCGCGCGCTACGCTTGCTTGTAACTTCCCACCTTGCGCAACTCGATCACCAAGTCAAAGGCGTCGTTGACGGCTCTCTCACTGCGAAAGGCCTTGCGGACATCGGGGTCAAGGAGAACGCGGGTGGCGGTAGAGTAGGAGAGGGAGCGATGCGGAGGCACGACACCCTCTCCCCTCTTCAAACCGGACGTGCGGATTTCCCGCATCCGGCTTTCACGCAAACTTTCGCGACCCGGCAGTCGCCGGCCGCAAAGCCGACTTAGCCGGGCAGCCCAGCCTCGATCTAAGATGAGAACTGTTCCCCAACCTTGCGGCTGGTTCTCCGTAGGGGGACTCGCGTCCAAGCGGAATTCCCACCCTCTGACTCAGCGTGTTTGCGTTCCGGCCCCTTCGCTCCACGGTCGTTACCCGCTTCCCCGCTACTATGAGCCGGTCCGACTCCCGGCGAAGCCGCCCCAAGGTTATGCATTCCCCTCGGGCGTTGGCCCGCCCCACAAGAAGAGCGGGACCACTCCGCCGGGTCTCCCAGGTTCCTCGACTGATCTTTCCCCATGCGCCGCCCCCAACCACCCCGGAGAGCCCGGTGGCTGCTCTTGCCCATTGCTTCACCACCGGCGTCAGGCTTCATCACGTATGGGAGACTGGCCGCTCTCACTTCGGGTAACGAGGCCGAATCGGGTTCGCTTGCGCTACGGCTCACGGGTTCGCCTTCGCCAGGCTTCGCTCGGCGGATCGCTCCGCTCCACGCTGGCTCGGCTACCTGTTGAATGGGCAATTACAGGGTAAGCTCCTTTCAGCTTACCAGATCAGCCAGGCTTCGCCTGGCGCTCCATACGTCCCGACGGCTTTTGTCGGGATGTATGCGGCCCACCAGGCAGAACGCGAGGATTTGAAGAAGCGTAGCGCGGACCTGTTTTCGAGGTCCGCGGCTTTTCGCGACCGCCAGCGCTCGATGTGCCCTCCAGGTGATGTGACCCCTCACCCCCGGCGCTCGGGGCCCCCCTCCCTCGAACCTCGGGCTCTCCCCTCGGAATGGGCTGGGGGATTCGAGAGGCAGAGCTCCTCACACGTTTCCCCGGCGGACTGCCTATCACGATGTTTTGTATGGGGACGACCGCATCGTCCTCGTCGTCATCAGGAAATTGAACCGCTTCTGGGAATAGAAACATAAAAGGCATGACACCACTTTCACTGCTCGGGGGTTTGAGGGGTTTGTTTGCGGGTTCCGGCCCGGTCTGGGGCGACCAGCAAGCTTACGCCACCCTCTTTGGTCTGGTGCAGCGTGAAGCCACCATGGTGGCGCTGGTTCGCGTTTTTCAGTATCTGGGAATCCTAAGTCTCATTTTGATTCCCCTCATCGCCCTGACAAAGCGGCCGCACAAGGGCCAATCTTCCCAGCCCCTTGCACATTGAATGCTGTTCTTTACAGAAGGAGACGCACGCCAGTTCGAGAGTTCGTGAGGGGAATCGATGGAGAGACTAGCCGCACAGGCGTGGTAGTTGTCCGCTGACCCATGCAGTTTCTGCAAATTAGGCGAAGAATACGGCGTATGGTAAGAAACCTGGAAGATGGTTTCACAGAATCGGGATGGCGTCCTCGAAGCAATTCAAAGTATAATTATCCCGCGTTTAAAGCCCACGCATCCAAGTGCTTGATGCTCGAAAACACCCCACGCCTAAGGCCTGTCAGTTTGGCTGTGCTTGCCCTGTTGGGCACATGTTTAGCTTCCCGGGGCGCGTTTCCTGAGACCCAATCCCTGCGCGGGGAGGTAGTGGACCAGAATAACGCCCCCCTCGCCGGCGCCATCTGCACCTTGATGGGCCCTACCCTGCCCGAACAGGGACGACCTCAAACCACCGGCGAGCGCGGCGAGTTTGAGTTTACCGGGCTGGTCCCAGGTTCGTATCAGTTGACTTGCGCTGCGGTGGGTCACGAACCGGTGGCTCAGAATGATATTCCCGTGACTGAAACGCAGGCCCCGACCCTGCAAGTCACGCTTCCCGCCGAGGTCATTCTCCATCAGAGAATAGAGGTCACCGCTCAGGCTCCCAGAGCCACCACCCAGACGACGGCTCCGCCTGCCAGTCTGGGCGGCCAGCAACTGCGCTCCCTACCCCTGGTCGAGCAGAAATTCAAAGCGGCGCTCCCGCTAATCCCGGGAGTGGTGCGCACGCCGGACGGGAGAATTGCCATCAAGGGCGTCATCGAAAATCAGGGTACGCTGCTGGTGGATTCCGCCGAGACGGTCGACCCTGTAACCGGGAGTTTCTCCATCGATGTTCCTCTCGACGCCGTGGAATCGGTGGATGTTTTCAAGAGCTCTTACCAGGCCGAATACGGGCGATTCTCGGGGGGGCTCACGACCGTGCAGACAAAGGCCCCAGCGGGCCAATGGGATTTCGAACTGAATGACTTCTTGCCCACCCCACGCATCCGCAACGGGCAGGTGCTGGGTCTCGAAGATGACTCGCCGCGTCTCTATTTAACGGGGCCGATTTGGAAGAACAGGCTCAGTTTCTCCGAGTCTTTCACCTACAATTTCAGCCGCCAGCCGGTCCGGGGATTGGCCTGGCCGAACAATGAGACCAAGAAGCAAGGCTTCGACTCATTTACGGATTTTTACTACGTCTTTTCGCCCCAACACGTCGCCAGTTTCAACGTCAAGCTGTTCCCGATCCGGCGGCAGTTTGACAACATCAATTCCCTCATTCCGCAGCCCGCTTCCGCCGACTACGCCCAGAGCGGTTATTCGCTTGGCGGCAACGATCATTATTTGTTCAAAGGCGGCGGAATCCTGACTACCCTCGTGCAGCTCACCCAATTTGACAGCTACTCGAAAGGCCAGGGAGCGCAGGACCTCCTGGTGACTCCCAACGGCTGGCAAGGCAACTTCTTCAACGCTTGGACGCGCTCGAGCGCCCAGCAGGAAATCCTCCAGAACTACCAGTTCGCCCACAAGCAGTGGCAGGGCCGGCACGATTTCAAGGCGGGAGGGGACATCGTCCATCGCTCCTATACCGGGACCTCTCATTCGCACCCGGTCAACCTGCTCCGTGCCGATGGCTCGCTGGCGGAGCAAATTGCCTTCGCACCCGCCGGCCTGCTCACCACCCAAGACACCGAACTCGCCGGTTTTATCGAGGACCACTGGGCTTTCAATCGTCACTTCGCCATGGATTACGGACTGCGACTGTCCGGCCAGACGCTCGGCGAAAGCACGGCTGTTTCGCCGCGCTCGGGGCTGGTCTTTTCACCGGGTCCCCGGGGCAAAACCGTCTTCCGCGGCGGCGTAGGCGTTTTCTACGACCGCCTGCCGCTTCTGGCCGGAGATTTCACGGAGGGCCCCACCCGCGAGGCGACGCTCTTTGACACCCAAGGGGCGCCGCTCGGGCCTCCCATCATTTACCGCAACTCCTACGTGAAGTTCAACGAGAAAGGACAGCAGACCGTCCCCTCAAAGGAGGAGCTCGGAAGCACGCCCTACAACGTCACCTGGAACGCGGAATTTGACCAGGAACTGCGCCCCGACGTCATCGCGCGAGTCAGCTACCTGGCCAGCCGCACCCATAACGAGTTCATCGTCAATCCGGAAATCCTCTCTCCCACCGACGCGGTGCTGCTCCTCTCCAACCAGGGCGGCACGCGGTATCATGAGTTCGAAACCACCCTCCGCGTCCGCCCCCATGAAAAGGCGGATTTCAGCATTTCCTATGTCCGTAGCCAGGCGCGCGGCGACCTGAATACCATGGCGTCCGTCTTCGTTCCCTACGAGGAGCCGGTCATCCGCCCGAACTTCTTCGCCACCCTGCCCACCAACGTTCCCCATCGCCTGGTAACCTGGGGACGGTTCAGAGCGCCCTGGAGGATCACTCTCGGTCCGCTCCTCGATTGGCACTCGGGGTTCCCCTATTCCTCCTTCGACGTGCTGCAGAACTACGTGGGACCTGCCAACAACCGCCGCTTCCCGTCGTTTCTTTCGCTGGACCTGAAAGCTTCCAAGGACTTCACTATTCCCTTTCTTCCCTGGGTTCGGCACCACACCCTGCGCGGAGCAATCCGAGTTTTCAACCTGACCAACCATGGCAATTTCCGCGACGTGTACAACAATGTGGCCTCACCGTTCTTCGGCGACTATGCAGGCTTCCAGCACCGCTCCTACGACCTGGGACTGGATATTGTCTATTGACTGGGGGCGAGCCGAGCGGCCCGCCAGGGAAGGCGGGGTCAACAGCGAGCTCGAATTTCTCACCACGCTGGAATAGTTTCGGGGGTGGCCGTAACGGCGGGGCTAAACAGGCTGCGGAAGAACCCCTCACACTGTCATCCTGAGGAGGCGAAGCCGGTCCTGAGTGAAACGAAGGAAGGACCTCTGTATTTGCTTGAAAATTCAAATGCAGGGGTCCTTCGCTTCGCTCAGGATGACAACATCGGAGCGTTTTCCCGCAGCCTGTAAAGCCCTGCCCCTCCAATTCCGTGGTGAGAAATCTGGGTGAGCGGAGTTCACAGGGAAGGAGGCCTGTGCCTGCACCTGCCAGCGGGTGAAACACGGGGAATCGCCAGGAGAGGAAGTCCACCGCAGGCCGCACAACCGGTAGGCCCATCATCCTGCCGAGAAACTCACTTGGGCTTGCGGGGGAGAAGTGAAGCTCGAGAGGGCCGCGCCCTCGTCGTCGAACATTTCGATGAAAGTGGAGAGGCGGGTGATTTCCAGTACGTGCCGCACGCGCCGCGAGGGTCGAAGCATCTTGACCCGGCCACCGCGCTTGGAGGCCGTAATCACGCCGCGGACCAGGGCGCTGATCCCCTGGCTGTCGATGGCCTCCGTCTCGCTGCAATCGAGTAATATTTGGATGTGGCCCTCCCCGATCAGCGCCTGCAGTTTCTCGTTTAACGCGACGCTTGCTTCCCCCAGCACGATCCGGCCTTTCACCTTGACGACCCTGATCGCGCCCACCTGTCGGTCCCCGATTTCAAGAGGTTCCATGGTCGACCCCACTTGGAGGTAGGACGGTGCCGGGGCATTCTCGGTCTACCGCAACCCCCACTCCGCGCCCGCGGACTTCGCTGCCGTCTGCCCCGGATGCATGGGACAATAGAATCGGCAAAGCGCCCTGTCAACAGAAAAATAGCGGGGCAGGAGTGAAGCGGACGGGTTCCAGGCCTCCCGCCCGCCGAGCTAGACGGACCGCAAAATCCAACCCAGGAGGTAGAGTGCGGCGCCGCCCAACAGGAGCAGGGGCTCAAGCCAAGCGCGGATGGCGACGAGCGTGGGATTATCGATGGTTGGCCAGGGTACGCGGCCACCCCAGTAAACCTTCATGAGCAAGCCCAACACGATCAGGAAGAGCGCCCGGTTGCGCAGAGAGCGGGCACGGTCCGGGCCGATCAGATACTTGCGGGTCCGATAGACCGTGCCGGGTGCCGCCACCAGGGAAGCTTCACATTTGCGGCACGTATGGGCGAAATCGTAGTTGGCATGACCGCAGTACGGGCAGGCTTTCATGGAAGCAAGAGCCCCTCCTCAGGAACGGTTACAATTTCATCGCGGGGTCAGGTTATTCGCGGGCATCCCTTCCGGGGGCAGGAGCCGAACCCGTGCCTTGCGCAACACGAGCCCCTGGCCTTCCCCGGAGGATTATTCCCGCACCGTGGCGTCCAGGAACGCCCGCAGTTTCCGGCTGCGCGAGGGGTGACGCAGCTTGCGCAAAGCTTTCGCCTCGATCTGCCGGATGCGCTCGCGCGTCACGGCGAAGCTCTGCCCGACCTCTTCCAGCGTGTGCTCGCTGCCATCGTCGAGGCCAAAGCGCATCTTGATCACCTTTTCCTCGCGCGGCGTCAGGGTTTTCAGAACCGACTCCGTCTGCTCTTTCAAATTGATGTTGATGACCGCTTCCGCGGGCGAAATCACCCCGCGGTCTTCAATGAAGTCCCCCAGGTGCGAGTCTTCCTCTTCCCCGATGGGGGTTTCGAGCGAAATTGGCTCCTGCGCGATCTTCAGCACCTTGCGCACCTTGACCACGGGGATCTCCATGCGCTTGGCGATCTCCTCCGAGGTGGGCTCGCGTCCATACTCCTGCACGAGCTGGCGCGAGGTGCGAATGAGCTTATTGATCGTCTCGATCATGTGCACCGGGATGCGGATGGTGCGCGCCTGGTCGGCAATGGCGCGGGTGATCGCCTGCCGGATCCACCAGGTGGCGTAAGTGGAAAACTTGTAGCCGCGACGATATTCAAACTTGTCCACAGCCTTCATTAACCCGATATTGCCTTCCTGAATGAGATCCAGAAACTGCAGGCCACGGTTTGTGTACTTCTTGGCAATGGACACCACCAGCCGCAGGTTCGCTTCGATCAGCTCGCCCTTGGCGGCTTCCGCCTGCTCCTCGCCGTTCATGATGTTCTGATAGCTGCGGCGCAGCTCCATGGCCGAAGCCTGAATGCGCCCCTCGAAATCGCCCAGGTTTGACCGCGCCTGGCGCAGCTCTTTGCGCAGCTCGCGGTTGCCGTTGGCGCGGGTGGCCTCCACGCGCTTTTCCAGCCGGTTGGCCTCGCGCTCCAGCGGCCGCATTTCGTCCGCCGCCTGGCGGAGCGCCCCGATCAGCGCCTTGCGCTGCGTGTGGGTGTAAGGGATAGAACGTACCAGCTTCGAAATCAGGATGCGGTGCTCGGCCGCCACCCAACTGTAGCGGCGATAATCCCGCGGCCGCTTGCTGCGCGGGATCGCGTCGCGTTTGGCGCGCAACTGACCGAGTTTCTTGTAAAGCCGCTCAATCTCTTCGATGGTGGCGACGACGTCCTTCAGACGCTCGCTGATCCGGTCCTCGGTCAGCTCGTCGTCATCAAACACCACCACTTCCTTGATGGACTTCTGCCCCAGCTTGAGCCGCGCGGCCAGCTCAAACAGCGCGTGGATCACGATGGGAGAACGCGAAAGCGCCTTCAAGACATTCAATTGGCCGCGCTCGATGCGCTTGGCGATCTCAACTTCCCCCTCGCGGGTCAACAGCGGCACCGTGCCCATTTCCCGCAGGTACATGCGCACCGGGTCGTTGGTCTTGTCGAGCGCTCCGGGGGTCAGGTCCAGTTCGACATCCTCACCAGCCTCCTCAGCCTTGACCTCATCGGGCTTATCGAGCGCCAGGCCTTCGGCAGCCTTAGCCCGCGGGGAGTCCACGACCTCAATCCCCTCGCTGTCAAACATGGAAAGAAGATCGTTCAGGTCTTCCGCGGAGTGCACATCGGAGGGCAGAAGGTCGTTGACCTCGTCGTAGAGGAGGTAACCTTTTTCTTTCCCCAAGCTGATGAGCTTGTTTACTTGATCGAATTTCTCGTCGAACGCCAAAGCGATGGCCTCCCTAAGGGCAGCAGGCTAGCAAGGTCGGATACATGAAAATGAAAACAGGCAACACCCCACCCCTTGCCTGGGCAGTGCCACCGTCGGCAACCCTGAAGCCAAATTAGTATAAGCCGTCAATCTCCTACGGCTCCAATGAATTAGATGTAATATACCTCAATTCGGTCACCCTGCGGGGGAGTTTTTTTGGGTGCGGGAAATCGCACCCAACTCCTTTCGTAACTTTAGCTTAGTAATATTGAGTCGCGTGACCTGGGCTGGGTCGCCCTCCCGTAAGGCCCGCTCGATCTCCACCTGAACGCCGTGCAGTTCTCGCTCAAGCTTATCAGACTGCAAAGAACGCAGCGCTCCCCTCGCCACTTCCAGGTTTGGGGAGTCGCCCGGCCAGAAGAGCGCGTCAAACACCAGCTTGCGTTCTGCCTCCGAGAGGTTGACTTCCGTGCCGGTCACATCCAATTTCTCGCCTCTCTGGTGGGCTTCCCACAAGCGAGTGAAGATTCCCTCCCCCACCAAACCCTGGGCGGCGCCGGTTTCGAGCAACGCCGGCAGGATCGCCTCCGCAATCTCCGGGCTTTCCAGGCACAGGCGCAACAACTGCTTGACGGCATGGTTCGCCTGCGCGCCGGCCACCTCTTCGGACACACGCACTTCGACGCGCCCCGCACCTGCGGCGCGTTGCAATTCGCCGCGCAACAGGCGTTCGTCCAGGCGCAGGCGTTCCGCCAATCGTCCTGCCAGTTCGGCCCGCAGCAGGGGGTTGGGAACCTTGACCAGAAAAGGCATGACCGCGTTAGCAGCCGCCACTTTGCCTTCCGGCGTGCGCAAGTCGTGGGTTGCCGCGGCGCGCTCGGTCAAATAATCCAGATAGGCGGGGGCGCCGGCCAGTAAGTCGCGATAGGCCGCTGCCCCCTGTTTGCGAATGAAGGCGTCCGGGTCGAGCCCGCCTGGCAGGGCCAGCACTTTGGCCTCAAATCCCCCCTCCAGCAGCAGCGCGAGCGAACGCTCCGTCGCGGCCATGCCGGCCGAGTCCGGGTCGTAATTCACCACCACCCGGCGCGAGTAGCGGCCCAGCAGCCGAATCTGGCCTTCCGTCAAACTTGTGCCGCACGACGCCACGACCTGCTCGATGCCGCTCGCGGCCACCGCGATGCAGTCCATGTATCCCTCGACCAGAATGGCATAGTCGAGCTTGCGGATCGCCGGCCCCGCGCGGTCCAGGTGATAAAGCAGACGGCTCTTGGTGTAGATGGGCGTCTCGGGTGAGTTCAGGTATTTGGGCTGCTCATCCCCGAGGGCTCGGCCCGCGAACGCCACCACCTTGCCGCTCTCGTTGGCAATGGGAAAAATGATGCGCCGCCGGAAGCGATCGTAAGACTTCTGGCGTTCCGCATCGAGGAGGATCAGGCCGCTCTTGTCGAGCGCCGCCGCTTCAAAACCGGCGCCGGAAAGATGCCGCGTAAGACCCTGACCGTCCCCCGGCGCGTAGCCCAGGCGGAAACGGCCGATCACCTCGTCCGTAATGCCGCGATCGGCCAGGTAGGCGCGCGCCAGGCGGCCTTCCGCCGTCCCTCCGAGCTGCGCGGCGAAGAACTTGCCGGCAACTTCGTGCAGCTTCAAGAGCGCCGCGCGCAGCTTGGTCGAGGCGTCGTAGGTCTCATCCCCCGCCGTCTCTTCCAGGCGCACCCCCACCTTTTCCGCCAGGCGCCGCAGCGCTTCGGGGAAGGAGAGGTTTTCGATCTGCATCACGAACTTGAAAACATCCCCGCCCACGCCGCAGCCGAAGCAGTGGAAAATCTGTTTGACGGGATGTACCGCGAAGGAGGGAGTTTTCTCCTGGTGGAACGGGCACAGGCCCATGTAGTTCGCACCCGCTTTGCGTAGCTTGACATAGTCACCCACAACCTTGACGATGTCGGCCGCGGTGCGAACTTGATCGACTTGGCTCATGGAAAGAAGAAGTCAGAAGTCAGGAGACAGGAGCCGGAAGCCGGTCGGCGGCATCCGAGATACGGGGTTACACTACCATTCTCGCACGTCTGTCTGCCGTCTACCGTATCCCGTCTACTGTCTCCTGACTCCTGGCTCCTGACTTCTGGGTTCAAGGCAGCAGGATACCCGACGCGGTTTTTTGGAATTCCTCCTGTGGGAACTCCGCGCGCAGCAGGTCAAGATAAGCACGGCCCTTGGGCCGGCCGTTGCTGCGGGTGGCGCCAAGCTGGGTGAGGAAGATCAGTGCGTCGCGGATGTCCGAATCCCGGGTGGTGGTCATGCCGGCGCGCTGCGCCTCGTTCTTGCTAAAGTCCGTGATCGCTGCCTTCAGGGCCGCGTAGATGCCGCGTTGCAGGGAGTGGTCCGGAACCCTCTCGTAATAAATCCCGTTGCTCAGCGTGCGGTAAGCTTCCCCCAAGCTCTGGAGTGCCGCCAGGACGTCCGCATCGACCACTTCGCGCCGGCTGGCAGCGAAAGCGGAAATCGCATAATCGAGTGCCGTCAGCAGCGTCCCGTGCGCCTGCGCGAAACTCGGGGTAAGTTTCACTTCCCCAAAGGGCAGATTCGACCAATCGATTTCCCGCCGGCTGGCATCGTAGTCGCGGCTGGCGGCCAGGTAAGAACACTCACGGGGACAATCGATCGTCACTTCGCGCTCCGTGCCGCAGCAGATGGCGCAGATGCTCTCGGCGCGGGCCGGACAGAGCCGCTTGGCTTTACGTTTCTCGCAAATCGGACACGCCAAAGTTCTCTCCTACTCTTGCCCCAGGGGGCCTCGCGTCTTGTCGGAGCGGGTTGCCCGCCCTCATATTCGTCGGACCGGCGCGGGCGGCAACTCCCCGGCGCCACCGGCCTCGGCCACGCTCACGACAGGGAACAACCACCGGCTGCGGCTCGTGCAAATCAAAACCGTTATTATGCCACATTTCCGCAGGTAGGGTTTCTGAAGCCGGTTGCGGGTGCTGGTGTCATTTGGAATGGGATCCCTTTCGAAACCCTGGTCATTCCCGCGAAAGCGGGAATCCAGTCCGTCATCAGCGCATTTCCAATGGCTTGCGGAGTAGATTCCCGCTTTCGCGGGAATGACTGCACCTCGGAGCGCCCGTGTCTCGCAAATGACACCAGTACCCGGTCGCGGGTAGCCCTAGTGGTGATGCCCTGCCCCTCATTCGCGGACCCTTGCCATTTCTTGCACGGCGGGATGCGGGCTCCGGCATCGCGAGCCGGCCATGGCGAGTCCCCTGACGGGACGGCAAATCATTTTGCGTGATTCCTCTGAGAACAGATAAACTAATTCGGCATTCAGAGGAAACTCCTGGAGGATCACGTGAGCAAGCAAGCCATTACCACCGCGCAGGCGCCTGCGGCCATCGGGCCGTATTCGCAGGCGATTCGATCTGGCAACTTGGTCTTCGTTTCGGGCCAAATCCCCCTCGATCCGGCCACCGGCCGCCTGGTGGAAGGCGACGCCGCGCTTCAGACTGAGCGGGTACTGCGGAACCTCGCCGCGATTCTCGAAGCCGCGGGCTCGAGCCTGGCACAGGTTGTGAAGACCACGGTCTATTTGAAGAATCTGGGGGAGTTCGGAAAAATGAACGAGGTGTACGCGCGCTTCTTTCCGGATTGCCCGCCGGCACGCGCCACAGTGGAAGTGGCACGGTTGCCACGCGACGTGTCCGTGGAAATTGAGCTGGTCGCCGAAGTGGAGGGGTGATGACCGGGGCGCCGCACGGGGGGCGGACGGCACCGGCTTCGGACGGCAGAAGGTCAACTGATCTTGATGACTTTCCCCGAGCGAATGCACGCCGTGCACGCCTTGATGGTCTTGTGCGCGCCGTTCACCAGCGCACGCACGCGCCGCAGGTTGGGATTCCAACGGCGCTTGGTCACGTTGTGCGCGTGACTGATGTGGTTTCCGTATTTGGGACCTTTTCCGCAAAGGTCACACGTGCGAGCCATCGTAACACCTCGTCTGATTTCTACAACTAGACTGCCGCAATCCTTCATTTTACCAGACCTTAGGAATTTTGCCACCGGGAAAGCGCGCCACGGGTTAAAATGGGTCCATGAACAATCCCCATCGTCATCGCTACAGTATGGCCGGGTGCGGAGCGCTCGTTTGCCTCGGCGCCCTCGTTTTGCTGCCGGGGTGTGCGCGCAAGCCCGCACCGGGCCGGGAGTTATGGGCCGAAGTGGACGACCAGCCCATCTACCGCGAACAGGTGGAGCGCGTCTATCACGGCCGCACCGCCCAAGGCACCGAAGCCGCCAGTCCCGAGGAAGCGGCGAGCTTCAAACTCAACATCCTGAACGAACTGATCAACAACCAGATCCTGGTGGAGCACGCCTCGCACTCACGTATTACGGCGTCAGAAGCCGAGATCGACACCAAGGTGGCGGAACTCAAAAGCCCCTATTCCAAGGATGAGTTCCAGAAGAAACTTCAGGAGCAGGGTCTGGACTCCGAAGCCCTGCGCCGCCAGGTCCGCGAGGGTATTATCATCACAAAGCTTATTAATAAGGAAATCGTCTCACATATAAACGTCACCGACGCCGATATCAGCGTCTACTATGAGAAGAACAAGGCAAACTTCAACGTGGCGGAGACGACTTACCACATTGCCCAGATCCAAGTGACGCCGGTTGCCGACGCTGAGGTTCGCAACCTGAAGAACGACGATGCCAAAACTCCGGCCGCCGCCGAGCGCAAGATCCAGGCGCTGTATGCACGCCTGGCGGGCGGCGAAGACTTCGCCACCGTGGCCCAGGAGTACTCCGAAGACCCGCGCACGGCGGCGGGCGGCGGCGACATGGGTTTTATCCCTGCCTCCGCGCTCAATTCCGCTCCCCCCTTGAAGCAAATGGTGACCTCGCTCAAGGTCGGACAGATCTCCCCCATCATCACCTCCGGCGGCGGCTTCCACATCATCAAGCTGCTGGGGATGGAAGAAGCGGGCCAACACACGCTCGCCGACCTGCGCGTGCAGAGCGCCATCCGGCAGACCCTGCGTAACGAGAAGGAGCAACTCCTCAAAGCCGCCTATATCGAGACGCTGCGCAACCGCTCCAAGGTGGTTAATCACCTGGCAGAAGATATCGTCAAGGCCGGCGGCGTTCCGCCCAACCGGGGATAACGGCGGCGCGGACTATCGCACCGTCCAGCCGCCGTCGATCACCAGCGTGTGGCCCGTGATGAGGGAAGCCGCTGGCGACGCCAGGAACACCACGGCTCCGGCAACTTCCTTCGGCTCCCCGATGCGGTGCAAGGCCGCAATGCGCTCCACCGTGTCAGCACGAAAGGCCGGGTCCGATAGGGCCTCTTCAGTTCCCGGCGTAAAGATAAACGTGGGCGCCACAGCGTTCACCCGAATGTTGTACGTGCCCCATTCGACCGCGAGACATTTCGTGAGATGAGCGATGGCGGCCTTGTTAAGGCAGTAGACCGATTCCGTCGGCAAGGCCACAACCCCCGCCTGGGAGCTCATGTTGATGATGCAACCACGCCCTTGGCGTCGCATCACGGCTCCGGCAGCCTGGCTGGCAAAAAAGGTGGCCTTTACGTTTTTGGCAATCGTCTGATCAAACTCCTCTTCCGAGACATCTTCCGGAAGGTTAACCCATCCTCCGCCCGCGTTGTTGACTAGAATATCGAGCCGGCCGAAACGTGTGAGCGTGTCGTTGACGGCGCGGGAGATTTGATCGAGGCGGGTCACATCCATCTGGAGAGACAAGGATTGGCGGCCGAGCGCGCCAATCTCGGCTGCCAGTCCTCCGCCCATGTTAACATCGCGCAATCCCAGGGCCACCTCGGCCCCCGCCTGCGCCAAGGCCAGCGAAATGGCGCGTCCCAGCCCCCGCGCCGCGCCCGTCACCAGGGCCACTTGCCCGTTCAGGTCAAACTGCGAAAAGGTGCTCATCTCAGCTCCTTGGTTTGAGTTTAGCGCTGCAAACGGCAGCCGCGCCAGCCCGAATTTCTCACCACGGAATTGGAAGGGCGGGGCTTTACAGGCTGCGGAAAAACGCTCCGATGCTGTCATCCTGAGCGAAGCGAAGGACCCCCGTATTTGAATTTTCAAGCAAATACAGAGGTCCTTCGTCGGCTTCGCCTCCTCAGGATGACAGCTTTAGCGGTTTTTCCGCAGCCTGTTTAGCCCCGCCGTTACAAGGCCTTCGTGATTATTCCCGTGTCCCGAGCCCCGCGCAGCTTGCGACCGCAAGCTGCGCGGGGCTCGGGACGAACAGAGGGCGGGAGACGCGATTTCGGCGGGGCTGAAGCCCCGCCCTTCCGGCAGCCCCCTAAGAGCCTTTAAGCGTGGTGAGAAATCCGCGCTGGTCTCCCCTCCCGGTCAATTCTAGACCATGACGGTTCGGTTCTAACCATCGGGAGATTGACGACTTTCAGGCTCAGCAAACAGCCTCATCTTCCCACCTCGCTCTGCCGATAACCGATATGGGGAAGTGTGTCACGGGCGCAGGTGGAATCGGGAGATCGGGGCATTGGGCCATTGAGCGATCGGGCGATTGTGTGATTGTGTGATCGGGTGATCGTGCAATGGAGCGATTGGTGATTGAGCGATTGGGTGATTTGATACCCGCGCGTCCTTCTCTTCCCATGCTGAATCCGGAATCCTAACCCCGAATTCCTCACCACGGACTGGGGAGGGCGGGGTGTAACTCATTCCGCGCATGCGGGAATCCCCGGAATGGTTATTCCTGCGCCGGCGGGGACCCTCGGAACCGTCATTCCCGCGGAAGCGGGAATCCACCTTGACCAACGCCATCAATTTGCAGTTAACCCCAACCATGGAATTCGCCAAATCTATCCCATCTTTTTCAGCAACATATTGCCATGCCAGCGTATAAGAAGCTGTGAAAAAATGGCTGCCTTCACCGCAGAGGCGCCGAGACGCAGAGAAAGGGCCTTTTGTTTTCCGGCCTCTGCGCCTCCGCGACTCTGCGGTGAGAAGGGTCTTCGGGGATTTTTTCACAACTTCATAAGTTATGGGTTTTCTATAAGATACTTGCCCGCCTTGCAGATAGTAGCCATTTTGACCGCATTACCTCCCCTTCGCACCAGCAGGCTTGATATTCGGAACTTGACTATTTGAGTCAGGTTTACCGAAGCCATTGCAACGGCAAGACCCCCTCACCCGGCCGCCCTTGGCTGAAAGTCCGCCGATCTTAATGGCGGGCGACCACCCCCTCCCCTCGGAGAGGGCTGGAAGAGCGGGCCCGGGTCTTACGGTCAACCCTGGAGTGGGACGGGACGCTATGGCCGGGGGGCGTACGGTGTCAAGCGCGGGGCGTGTTTATGGGCTTGGACAGGGAGTTGGGTATTTGCGCTGGAATCACGGGCCCACGTTGCGGGGGAGTCGTGCAGGGGGGGGTCGCAGACCCGGAAGGGCCTGCGACCTGCCAAGAAGGGCTGACTGTTCGCTGTTCCCTGCCCGATACGGTTTAACCGGCCAGACTAACCTGTCCGGTTCCTGACTGTGTCGCGACCGCGTTCCAGCCGAACTGCTGGAGATCCTGCTGCAGCGTCGTGTAGGCCGACTGTGCGGCCGACAAAGTTCCCGACTGGAGAGCTTGTCCCAAGGCGCTGAAATCCTGGGTAAGGGAATTGGTTGCAGTGGAATTGGCGCCCGCGGAGCCACCCCCGTGGTGATGATGATGGTGAGGTGTTTGGCCGGCCGACTGCTGTACGTCCTGCTGAATGGTTGTGTAGGCTGTCTGCGCGGCCGACAAGTTCCCGGACTGGAGAGCTTGCCCCAGGGCGCTGAACGCCTGAGCCAGGGGGTTGCTGCTGCCGGCGTTCTGGGTCGAGTTCGAGAGGTACTGGCTCAGGGTTGTGTAGTCTGCCTGTGCCTGGGTCACGTTTCCGGCCTGCAAATCCTGTCCCAGTTGATTAAACGCGCTTTGGATTCCTTGTTGCGCCTGGCCAGCCGACTGCTGGACGTCCTGCTGAAAAGTCGTATAGGCTTGCTGCGCAGCCGACAGTTTCCCGGATTGCAGAGCTTGTCCCACAGAGTTGAGCAACGGGACCCGGGGATTGTTGCTGCTGGCCTGAAGCACGGCCGGGAGGGATTGGCTCAGGGTAGTGTAATCTGCTGCTGCCTGGGTCAGGTTGCCGGCCTCGAGATCCTTTCCCAGTTGTTGAAATTCACTTTGGACATTCAGGCCTTGCGTCCGCGAACTGTGCAAGGCCTGATAGATATAACCAACTAACGAGAGACCAGATACTGACATTGTCCACCTCAACGACCTGGATGCGGGTTAGAAACCAGCCTTTCACCGGCGCTGCTGCCCGTTTTGGACGGTCGGCCCATCTTCGGAACGGACAGACCACTGCGGCGCAATAGTTTCCCCCAAAGTCTGACACGGGGTACATCGGCAATATCGAGAAACACATAAGCCCTAACTCGACACTGCCCCAAATACCGGGTGGCCAGGTGCTGACCTCGCAATCCCAAACAAACACCACCCACACGGCCGAGCCCCGCAGGCTGGGCCATGCCGACCATACTGCACACAAGCACGCGAGGGTCCGCATTGCCTTTTGGGTGGTGGGCGCTATGTAGCTGGAAAGTAAGACGTTAGCGCGCCCGGCCTTCCGGCCGCCGGCGCACCGCAGGGTTACTAGGCAGCAGCAGCCTATCCAGGGGCCGGGATTCGGCAGATCTTGCCTCTCCGTGAGCAGAAGGTCAGGGGCAGAAAACAGGCATTAGAAAACTGCGAACTGAGAGCTGCAGATTGTTCTCCTCCTGGTCGTTTGAATCGGTTACGGTAGGAAGCGCGAGGGGCTTTAGGCGCGGTGGCAGCGTGCGGTGGAACGCTCGCGGCGGTTGGACGGCGAACGGTGAGCACTGTGGCGGCGCTCGATGAGCGTCGACGAACTGTGGGTGCTCCAGGAGCGCCGGGGGAACTGAAGTGGCATCTTGCTGAGCGCCGGAGCGCAGCGCTCTCGCGGGACGGAATCAGGATGACGCGACGCTTTTCCCGCGAACTGTCCAGAGATAGCTGGCAAGGGCCACCGCGTAGCAGGCGAAACCCGTCCAGAACGCCGCAGATACTCCCGATCCCAGCACAATCAGGAAAGCGACCACGGAAGCCAACACGGAGGTCGCTCCGTTCAGGCCCCAAAGCCACGGTGTAAGGGCATCGGATCGAGCGGAGGCGGCTTTCATTCCCAACGGAAATGCCATCCCCAAGAGGAATCCGAGAGGAAACAGGAGGCCCGCGGCGACCACAATCCGCGCCGGCGTGCTGGAGGACGCGAACGCGGCGACCGCGTGGGGCGTCAGAAGCCCAAAAAGTGCGAGCGCAACGAGCAGCCCCAGCAGGCGTGCGATCGGCCAGAGTTTCGAATCAGCCTGCTGCGAAGACCCTGTGGAATAGCTGCCCAGGCCACTGGAGAGCAGCAGCGTGAAGAGCACCGTGGAGAGCGAGTAGGTGGGATGGCCCAGAAAAATCATGAGCCTCTGCAATTGCGACACTTCCACCAGCATGAAACCGAGCCCAATGGCCGCGAAGAAGAGAAACAGAGGTGCGGCGCCCGCCACCCAGTCTTTTCGGCCCGTCAAGAACCACGGGACGACGATGCAAAGAACCGTCAGCAGGGTTACGGCGATGAACATCGCGCCCAAAGTCTCTACAAACGCCGGGCGGTGGACACCTGGGAAATGCCGCCCCAGCAGGGAATGAAAAACATCTCGAACCTCAAAATTGCACAGGAAAAACGGGCTGTCATCGGTGGGGGCTGCAAGTCTCCCCGGCAACGTCTTCACGAACTCCTCCAGGTCCTTTCCGGAGGCCAGCCTGGCGAAAGTGGCGTCGGCTGCTTGCCGGGGGCTTAGCAGGATTTCGAATTGCATCTGGTCCGTCAGCTTCTGAAGCAGGTCGAGATCGCCGGGTGAAAACGCTTCCCGGCTGACCAGAATGGTCGCGACCCCTACGGGACCGTTCGAGGGCATCGGCCGGGCAGCGCACTCGACGACAATGATGTGGCTGCGAGGATTCTCCACTCCGATTTGGGTCAAGGCCGCGCTCGCCAAAGAAACCAGCCGGTAGGTCTCCGCGGGATACTGCACATCATGCCAGCGTGTAAAGGTCAACAGACCCCGGGGCGTCAGGCGCTCGAGGAACAAGCGCCAGGCTTCTGTGGTGTAAATGGAATTTTCCGCCAGCGCGAAGGCGCCGGCGGTCGTGGCCGCCCAGGTGTCCACCAAAGAAGCCTGGATGATGTCCACGTGCCCAGGCATGCGCGCGAGGTAGCTTCGCGCTTCGTCGTTGACAAACTCCACGCGAGGATCTCTGTCCAAATGTCCGGTGTAGTCTCCAAACGTTTGGTTCAGGGCGCGGAGGATACCCTGATTCATTTCGATAGCGGTCACCGACTTCTGACCGAAAGCGAGGGCCGAAAGAACGTCTCTTCCCCCTCCCGCGCCAATCACCACCACCTGGGAATCCGGCCGGAAGTAATGCGCGAAATTGGTAATGTCGTATTGCAGGTAATCCAGGCTCTGAAAGTCACCCCCGTAGTGGGTCATGACCGTGAAGGCGCCGGCATCGATCAGCACGGAAAGTTGCTTGACCAAAGCATGAATGCGGTAAGTAGGACTCAGTCCCCAGGTGATCGGCCACCGGGTATGGTCCGGATCGCCTGCTACGACAACTCGGGAGAACGAGTTCCACTTCTCGTAGATCGGGGGTTCCGCCCTCTCACCGTTCATCCACGACAGTTCCAGCACAGACTTGTGCTGGCTTGCCAGGAGCAAGTTCATCGCGCCAAAAGCGGCGATCAAAACCGTGCCCAGCAGCGACCGCCGGCGCAGCCAGGAGTCTCTGGTTTCCGAGAGAAAAGAGGAGCGCGCCAAGCCCCCCCAGCGCCGCGGAGAAGATCACCGTGGTAGGGGCGTCGATGAAACGCAGGGCGTAAACAACCAGGATGCATCCCGCCGCAGCTCCGGAAAGGTCGGCAGCGTACAGTTGACTTACCTGCCGGGGGAACTTCGTCAAAGCCAGGCAGACCGCGACCCCACTGAAGATAAAGGGGACCGAGATCACCCCCAGGATCGTCACGAGGCTCAGGAAGCCCTTCACCGTCAAATCGAAAACCGGAGGAATCGCAAGGTAGACCAGAAAGCTGACGACCGTCATTACCGCAAACCCCAGGGCGGCGGCAGAGAGATGCTTCTCCACCTCGTTGGAATTGAAGAACTGCGGCGCCAGATACACCACCAGACCACCTACCACCAGCCCAAATAGCGCCACCGATAAGGCCGCGTATAAGAGGTGGTACCACAGGTATAGCGCCACGAGGACGAGCGGCACCGCCGCAAGCATCCGCGCGCCGGCGGTAAGCTGTTTCATCACCTCGGCGCCCGTGAAATATCGCGGCGCGAGGTAAACCAGCAGGCCACCTACGGTCAGCCCGAACATCGCGACGGATATCGCCAGGAAGACGAAGTGGTACCACATCGTCACGCTGAAGATACGAGTCAGGAGAATCTCCTCCATCAGGGTTGCCAGCGTGACCATGAACAACCCTGCATAGGTGCGTGCCCCAGCAGTGTTTTCCAGTTTCAACGGAAACTCCTCTGGACAAATACTCCGGCGGCTGTCAAGTAAACCGCTATAACCACCGAGTGTCTTGAGTCAGAAGTCAGCCGAAATCTCCATTATCGACCTCCGGCCCGACCGATAACGTACACTTGCCCGCCGCTGAACGCAATTGTCAGTCGGGTTTGCAGTGCAAGGTTCTTCCACGGGCCATGGAAGGGGCCATTGGCGCCTCTCGCGAGAACCCCAAAGACCGCAACTGCCCCTCTTTCGACCCACGCCTCCGGCATTTTCCCCGCCTCTGCCTCTCTTGTCACTGAAATCCGATCCGGTCGCCGACTCGCCTGCCCCGCTGGCAAGGGTAGCAAGTCAATCCGCCGAACCATCGCGGTGAACAACCGCCGTGTCAGATGACTCTCCGCCAAGACCAGCCAATCGCACCGGGCGTGCTTGATCAATCGCCCGCCCGTCTTCACCAGCCGCGGCTGCAATCGCCCACTCATTTGCCACGCAGCCTGGCCACAAACCTTCAAAACGGGGTTGACCGTAAACGAGATTCCGGAGCTGGTCAAGGAGAAAAGGACCCTTCGATTGCTGACCGCAGATTCTCTGGCGATCGCGCGCAGCGCCATGGAGCGCGGCGACTCGACGCCGCCCCAGCACGTAACCCAATCGCCCAAGCCGCCCAGGGAGGGCAGCCCCGCCCCGAATAAAAGCCTAGTGAAGTCCGCCGGTTCTGCCGATTCCTATAGTTGATGAACCAAGGCCCTCTGGCATCAAGGTGAAGATTTGTCAATTGTCGATCGATGATGCGCATCCGACAATACACTCGAGCGGCCACCGCCCTACCGGTCCTTCTGCTATCGCTGTGTGGAGTTGCCGCGACCACAGTCCTGGCCGCGCGGCCGTCCGCTGAGCCGGTCCCGGCGGGGCGAAGTCTGGCCGATTCCGCGCAGGAGCAGCCGCGCGCGGGTTCCCCTGACGCCAGCCTGCCCACGCTCACGACCGCTAAGCAGATCCGGGAACTGACCTTAGACCAGGCGCAAAAAGGATATCCCGTTCACCTGCGTGGCGTGGTCACATACTTCGGCCCCGTGGGCCCAGGCGCTTTCGTCCAGGACGCAACGGGAGGCATCTACGTTGACATGCACGACGTGGCCGAGGCCGTGTCACCCCGCCAGATGGTCGAAGTCCGGGGAGTAACAGGCGCCCCGGATTTCGCGCCCGAAGTCGACCACCCAATCTTGCACGTCTTGGGCAAGGCCCGGTTCCCCGTCGCCCGCCGCGTCACGTTTGAGAGGTTGGCTTCCACGCAGGAGGACAGCCAGTGGGTGGAGGTTGACGGCATCATCCGGACAGCTTCCGTGGCAGGTGACACTCTCTCACTGGAAGTCGCCATCGAGGGCGGCCGCGTGAGGGCAAGGGTTCCGCACGTGCCCTGGGAGGCGTGGCGCGGGCTGGTGGACGCGCGGGCAGTCATCCGGGGAGCCTGTGGCACGCTGTTCAACCCCAGAAACCAATTGGTGGGCGTACGGTTGAACGTCCCCAGCCTGGAGGAGGTCCACGTCACCGAGGCTTCACCGGCCGACCCTTACGCGCTCCCTATGCGTCCCGTGGCCAACCTGCTCAGGTTCACCCCGCAGGCAGGATTAGGACATCGCATCAGGGTGCGCGGAGTTGTCCTCCTCCACCGGCCTGGCCGTTGGCTGTTCATTCACGACCAAACGCAAGGTCTGTTTATCCCCACCCCGGCCCAGGCGCCGGACCTCCCGCGCGGCGACATCGTGGATGTCGTGGGCTTCCCGGCGGTAGGGGACTACACACCCGTCCTGGAAGACGCCACGGTCCGGCGTGTGGGTCCGGGCGCACTTCCCGCGCCTCGCGCGGTCAGTGCCAGGGAGGCGCTGGGCGGGGCCTTCGACACAGAGCTGGTGACCCTCGAGGGCAGGCTGGTGGAGCGGCTGCGGGCCGACGAAGAACAGGTCCTGGTCCTGCAGGCAGGAGACACGGTGTTCGAGGCCCGCCTGGTTGAGAGCGCAGCCGGGGCGGCTCTCGATTCCATCCGCGACGGCAGCAAGCTCCAGGTAACGGGGATTTGTTCGGTAGATGTTGACCGCAGCCGAATTCCGCGGAGCTTTCAGGTTATCCTGTCCTCCCCCACCGACATCGTCGTCCTCAGTCGCCCCTCCTGGTGGACCGTGCAGCGCACCATTTCCGGCGTTGCCCTCCTGGCCCTGCTGGTCCTGGGGGCGGTCGCCTGGGCTATCTTATTGCGACGGCGGGTACGCGAACAGACCGAGATCATCCGCAGGCGCTTGGAAAGCGAGGGTGCCCTTAAACGACGCTATCAAGATCTGATCGATAATGCCAACGACATGATCTTTGTACTGGATTTGCAGGGGAGATTCAGGTCCTTCAATAAGGCGGCGGAGCGTGTCCTGGGTTACCGGCGGCAGGAGGTTTTGGGGAGGGAGGTGGCTTCGTTCCTCGCCTCTGACGCCAGCCCACGCGTGCTGGCAGCATTGCATCTTGCCGCTCAGGGGGAAGGGCGCCCCACCGACGAGTGGATCATGCTCTCGAAGGATGGGCGCCGCGTGTCGCTGGAAGTCAGCTTGCGCGTGATCGAAGAGACTCGCACACCGGTAGGAATGCAAGGTATCGCGCGCGACATCACCGAACGGAGACTGGCGGAAGAAACCTTGCGGAGCGCCAAGGACGCTGCCGAGGCGGCCAGCCGCGCCAAGAGTGAATTCCTGGCCAACATGAGCCACGAGATTCCGGACGCCCATGAATGGAATTATCGGGATGACGGAACTGACCCTCGACACGGAGTTGACCGTGGACCAGCGTCAATACCTGGATATGGTGAAGTCCTCGGCCGATTCCCTCCTCGTGGTCATCAATGACGTACTGGACCTGTCGAAAATCGAGGCGGGAAAACTCGACTTGGACCCCGTCGCATTCAATCTGCAGGAGTGTCTGGCCGAGTGCCTGAAGCCCATGGCATTCCGGGCCGACCAGAAGGGACTGGAACTGACTTGCGACGTCCACCCGGAGGTCCCTCGGGAAATCTTCGCAGATCCCATACGGCTGCGGCAGGTCGTCATCAACCTCATGGGTAACGCCATTAAATTCACGGACCGGGGCGAAGTCGGATTGGAGGTTAGCGTGGAATCCCCGGAGGACGAGGGCGTCCGCCTGAGGCTTGCCGTGCGGGACACGGGCATCGGAATCGCGCCAGAGAAGCAGCGGATCATTTTTGAGGCCTTCTCGCAGGCCGATAATTCCGCGGCGCGCAAGTTTGGCGGCACCGGCCTGGGGTTGACGATTTCCTCGCGACTGATCGAAATGATGGGGGGGCGAATCGGGGTGCAAAGCGCCCTGGGCCGTGGGAGCTGCTTCACCTGCGTGGTTCCGGTGGGAATCCCGAAAAGTGCGGCTGTTCAGGAGCCGTTCGAAACCCCTGAACTGACGGGGTTGTCAGCGCTGGTTGTGGATGACAACGCCACGAGCCGCCGGATTTTGGCCGCGACCCTGCGGCAATGCGGAATGCTGCCGGCCCTGGCGGAGAGCGGAAGAGAAGCCCTGACCCTCCTCGAGAGGGTCGAGACTTCCGGCTCCCCGTTCACGCTGCTGCTGGTTGACCTGCACATGCCGGGCATGAGCGGCTTCGAACTCGTGGAATCCACCCGGAAATTCCTCGACGTACGCAAGGCCAACATCATTATGCTCTCTTCGGCAGGGCAGAGGGGCGATGCCGCGCGCTGCCGGCAACTTGGAATCGCCGGCACCCTGACCAAACCCATTGTGCCGTCGGAATTGCGCACCGCCATCCTGAAAGTCTTGGGACCCAAGGAGCCGCAGGCCGCGCCTCCGCCTGCGGAGACACGCGACTCGGTCGAGGAAAACACCCGCAGACTCCGCATCCTGCTGGCGGAGGACAACCCGGTGAACCAAATGCTGGCAGTCCGTTTCCTGGAGAAGCGCGGGTATAGCGTGGTGGTTGCCGGAAATGGTCGTGAAGCCGTGGAGCGCCTGGCGAGCGGCCGCTTCGACCTCGTGATCATGGATGTCCAGATGCCGGAGATGGACGGCTTCGAAGCAGCGCGGGAGATTCGGGCCGGGGAGACACGGACCGGAGCGCACGTCCCCATCATCGCCGTGACCGCCCACGCGATGCACGGCGACCGGGAGCGCTGCCTGGCGGCCGGGATGGACGGCTACATTTCCAAGCCGCTCCGGGTTGAGGAACTGTTTGCTGAAATCGACGCCCACGTTGCACCCACCGCACCGTAGAGACCTCCGCGAATGCCCGGAGATTCCAGCCGCGGCGGCGCCATTGTTCCGAGCCAGCAAGATATGCAGTACACGGATCAAGCTCCCATCGACCCGCTAACGTTCGATGTCGACCCCGACGGGACTTCCTCTCGCCAGTACTACGAGGATGACGGCTAAAGCGTGGTTCAGCCGAAGGGCTGGATCCGGCAACCGAGCAAAAAGGCCTCAAGTAAACTCGGCGAGCTTTTCAATCCCAGACTAGAATATTGGCATCAGTTAGATACGCTTTCGGTCGGCGGGAAGTGGATAATGGAAATCCCGGATCAAACCCAATTGGCGGTCATCCTTCAGGCGCCTGCGGAATCCGGCCCGTTGCGGTGAGTCATGGCGTGCTTCTCAAGGTCGAAGTTGCTGCGGCTGTTGCTGGCCGGGGTACTCGGGGCGGGCCTCGCCGGCCTGTGGCCCGCTGTCCCCGCGGCGGCGCCGCAAAATCAGGAAACGCCGGAGGTGAAGAGCGAGGAGACGACGCCGACGTTCACCTTCCGAGCGCAGCGCAACGAAGTCCCGGTGCGCGTGATCGTGCGCGACGCAAAAGGCAACACTGTGGGCGGGCTTACCAAGGACGACTTTCGCCTCTTCGATAACGGCAAGCCGCAGAGCCTGACCGCCTATACGGTCGAGAACAACCAGCCTGCCTCAGCGGGGAAACCGCCCGCCCCTGCCGCCGCAACCGCCCAGGCCACCCCAGCGGGGGAGCCGCCAGCCCCTGCTGCCGCACCCGCCAAGGCCGCCCCAGCGCAGGCCGAGCCGGTGCTGGCGCTGCCCGAGCGCTACGTGGCCTTCTATTTTGACGACCTCGTGGTGTCGTTCGAGGACATGGTGCGCATGCGGGAAGCGGCCGAGAAATTCATCGAGTCCTCCCTGCAGCCGACGGAGCGCGCGGGCATCTTCACATCTTCCGGCCTGGGAGTGCTCGACTTCACCGCCGACCGCGCCAAGCTGCGCGAAGCGCTCGCGCACCTCCGGCCGCGTCCGCGAACCGTCCCGGCCGAGCTCGACTGCCCGCCGCTCACGGACTACGAGGCTTACGCGATTGTCGAGCAGCACGATTCCATAATGCTCGGCATCGCCACGTGGGAGTATATTGCCTGCGCCTGTGGCGGCAACGCTAGCGAGTGTCCTGATCCCCAGGCCCGGGCCAAGGATGAGGCCATCCGCACCTGGAGCGATGACCAGACCCAGTCCAGGCAGTCTCTACGCGTCCTTTTGGATCTGGTGCGGCGCCTGGGCTTGCTCCCTGGACAGCGCAGTGTTCTCTGGCTCTCCCAGGGGTTCTTGACTTTCGATCTGCACTCCGACCTCAACGAGCTTACCGACCGTGCCCTGCGCGAACACGTGGTCATCAGCGCGCTCGATTCCCGTGGCCTTTGGGTGGATATCCAGGGCGGTGAAGCCGCAGAACACAATACCCTGCCGATGGGTCCCCCCCCCAGAGCCCCGGAGGCTGGTATCCCCCGCGGGTCCGGGTCGGGTTCCGCCGTGGGCGCCACCTATGCCCCCTCCATGTCCGCGAGCCTGGCTGCGTACCGCGAGACGGGCAGGGAAATGCACCAGGATGTAATGGCTCAGGTCTCGCACGCCACCGGTGGCGTATTCATTCGCAACACCAATGACTATGACGGCGGATTCCGCAAGGCCGGCGCGCTGCCGGAGTTCTCCTACCTGCTTGCCTTCTCGCCGCAGAACCTGAAGTACGACGGCAAGTTTCACAAGCTGAAGGTCGAGCTGGTGAAGGGGCGGGGTTTGAGCGTGCAGGCTCGGAAAGGGTACTTCGCGCCCGGCAAACAAACGACGCCCGAGGAGGGGGCCAAGGGCCAGATCCGGGAGGCCGTGTTCAGCCCCACCCCCCTTCAGGACTTGCCGCTGGAAATGCAGACCCAAGCCCGCAAAATCGGCCCGCACGAGGTGGAGATTACTGTCGAAGCCCGCCTCGACATCCGCGCGCTGCCGTTCAGGAGAGAAGGTGACCGCAACATCAACAAGATTATTTTCACCGTCGCCCTGTTTGACACCGACGGCAAATTCGTCTCGGGCAAACAGCAGGAGCGCGAGTTGACCCTCGACGACACCACGCTGGCCAACCTCCAGAAGTCCGGGATCGACTTCCAGGCACGAATCCTGGTGGCGCCCCGCACGTATACCGTGCGGGTGGTAGCGCGGGACTCCCAAAACGGCGCGATGGCAGCACTGAGCAGGTCGGTTGAGGTTTCACGGTAGGGTCAACTGACAATGACCAACCGGGAGCAGACTCAAATCAGAAATCAGAGAAGAAGAACGAGCCTTGACCCTTAACGCTGATCCTTGATCCTTACCCCGGGCCACGGTAGCAGCGGCCAGTGCCACGACCGGAGAGCAGACGAACCCCTGCCGGCCTTCCGGTCGTTGCCATGGGGAAAGATTCTGCTTTCAGAGGCCGCGCAGCCATGCCAGCATCGCGTCCGCCTGGGTGGCGGGCACGCCTTCCGCCCACCGGCACTCATCACCTTGGCGCAGGAGCAGGGTCTCGCCGTTTGCGGCCGCGCCGATAAACAGGTCCGGCGTTGAGCCCTTAGCGGCCGTGAGTTCCGGGTACTTGTGGGTGAGAATCGTGTGGTAGTCGCGGAAAAACGCCAGGGCGGTCTCCGAATTCGCCCAGCGCGTGCGCGCCACCAGCGTGTAGTTCTTCCCACCGGATTGCTCGTAGAGCAAATGCCGATCGGCGCGCCAGCCCTCGCCGGTGGTCCTCGCCTCTTCGTCGGAAATGAGCTGGCCCAGCAGCGCATAGTAACCGAGTTCACCCATCACGTTTTCCGTCAGGAATTCGAGGCCGGCAACCCCCTCGAGCGCAGCCGGATGGGGCAGCGCCAGTGCGGGCGGCGACTGGTGGTCGAAATAGGCGGGCGGATCAAATACCTGCCTGGTCGAGTCGGGAGGATTCGCAAATACGCCGTTGAGGCTCTTCCATCCCCCCCGCTGCAGGCCGAGTTGGATGAAGCCCATGCCTTCGACGTACGGGAACAAGGACTGCACGCGGAAAAAGTAGGGCGCGTTCGAGAAGGCGGGGTACTCCTCGAACTGCTGGTGGACGACCATCTCCATGAGGGGTGCAATCGAGGGCAACTGCGCCAGTTCCAGGGGAGCGGTCATCTGCTGCATCATGGCGGCCGTGGCGTATCCTTCCACCACCGCCTGGCGAGCGTTCGCGGCGTCGTCATTGTCGCGGGCCGCGTGCAGGAACTTTTCCAGGTCCCAACTCTGGTCCTGCAGCGCGTGGGTCAGTTCGTGCGCCAGCACCATGCTCTGCGTCTTCGCCGGGATCCAGTCGGCGATGTACATGGTCTTGTGCTTCGGATCATAGAAGCCGGCCGCCTGCTCGGTGTAGAACGCGATGAGGAATTTCTCCAGGTTAAACTCGCGCGACACCAGGCCAAAGGCGCGCAGCGTGGCTTCCTGCGCGTGGAGTTCCGCCGGCGTGATGTTGTCGTGCAGGTTTTCAATGAGGTACTTCTGGATTTCGGCGCGGCTGATCACCTGCTTCTTGAGCGACTCCCGGATCGGCAGGCCGGTCATTGCGCTCATCTGGTGGAAGATGTCGTCGGCCTGCGAGAGCAGGTCCGAGGCCGCTTCCTGCTGCGCCACGGCCAGGGCGGGCAGGAAGAGCAGCCAGCCGATTCCGATCAGCAGCCGGAGGAATCGCAATCCCCGCCGCGAAAATGGCTGCAAGAATGGCATAGTGTCAAACGCCCCAACCTGCAAGATGGGTGGCGATCATGGGCCTAAACAGGCTGCGGAAAACCCCTCACACTGTCATCCTGAGTCCCGGTTCTTTCGGGACGAAGGATCTGCATTTGTCTTTGTTACTGAAAACCCATGCAGATCCTTCGCTGCTGCTCAGGATGACAGTTTGGGTGATGGGGTCTCCTCATCGAGTTTCTGCCTATCATGGGCAGCCAAAAGGCTTTCAATGCTCAGGATGACAGCATCGGAGCGTTTTCCCGCAGCCTGTAAAGACCGGGCGGCAGGACGGTCCAAAGCATCAGACACCCAAAACCCGCGCCCGATTTGACCCGTCCCGGTAAGGAGACTATCATAAAAGTTGCGCGAGCAAGCCGGGTGATCGCTGCCTCGCCTTGGCGTCCCGCTCGGCGGGGCTGGCAGGGGCGAGGGAGAGGAAAGTCCGAACTCCGCAGGGCAGTGTGCTCGCTAACGGCGAGGGTCGGAGGGGGATGTCCGGCAAGTCGGACCGTACGCCTTCGATACGGAAAGTGCCACAGAAAATATACCGCCGTGTTCTCGCCTTCGGGCTGAGCGATGCGGTAAGGGTGAAAAGGTGCGGTCCCGGTTCGCCGGGAATTAAAGTAAGAGCGCACCGCCTCGGTGGTGACATCGAGGGCACGGTAAACCCCACACGGAGCAAGACCAAATAGGAGGGGAGGGGCTGCCCGTCCCGCTACAACCCTCGGGTAGGTCGCTGGACCCCGCGAGCAATCGCGGGGCTAGAGGAATGATCACCACCCCGGCTTGCCGGGGCACAGGATTCGGCTTACAGGCTTGCTCGCGCTTTTCTTCTTTCCAATAGTGGTGCATTCTCAGAATCCCAAGCCACCACCCCGCCCTTCGGGCACCCCTCCTTAATCAGGAGGGGAGTCTTGCCCGGCCAGAAAAAGGAGTCCCCTCCTAAGCTTAGGAGGGGTGGCGCCGCAGGCGACGGGGTGGTCTCGAATCCAGATTGTTGCTCGGCGAAAATGTGCGATTCTGCATTGCACCACTACCGACTGGTCATATGACCGGTTATGTGCTAAAGTAACAGGGATGATGAAAACCACGCGCAAGACGGTCAATGCCAGCGAGTTCAAGGCCAAGTGCCTGAAGTTTCTGGATCATCTTAGTCCGGAGGGGATGGTGATCACCAAGCGGGGCCGCCCTGTCGCCCGCATTTTGCCCGTCACGGCGGCGACCAACGCGGAGACGATCGGCTCCATGAAGGGCAAGATCATTATCAAGGGCAACCTCTTCTCGACGGGAGTCAACTGGCGTGCTCAATCTTGACACTCACATGCTGGTTGCTCTCCTGGCGGGGGACCTGACCCGAGAAGAGTACGCCTGCCTGATCGGGCACGAGTGGGCCATTTCCGACATTGTCTTCTGGGAGCTGGCCAAGTTGATCGACTTGGGCCGCATCGAACTCGACCTCAACAGTCCGGAATTCCAGAATTGTCTGCGCAAGCTGAGGGTTATTCCCATTTCCATGGAGATTGCCCGTCGGAGTTGCGAGCTTGACTTTTCTTCAGACCCCGCCGATGAGATCATTGCCGCGACGAGCTTCGTCGAGAAGCTACCTCTCCTCACCCGAGACCGGCGCATCCGAAAGTCCCGCATGGTCCCACTGGCCTTGTGATCCCCGGAACTACGCTCATGTCAGAAGCCAGGCAAGTCGCCGCCTGGACGGTGAACCTGGGATCCTCTGCCGGTATCCGCGGACGTCACCTCAAACCATGGGCAAGGCTTGTCTCCGCTCACCCATTCAGCGTTCAGCACTCATCTACGGTCTGGTGAGCGACTTGTTCGTGGCTGACCGCTGACGGCTGAAAGCTGATAGCTCTATTCATACCGCAACGCCACCATGGGATCGACCTTGGTTGCCCGGCGGGCGGGAAGGTAACTCGCCAACAAGGCAACGGCCAGAACCAGAACAGAACTCCCCAGAAATACGGTAAGGTCCGTGGACCTGACCCCGTAGAGCGCGCTCGATATCAACCGAGCGACAGCCGCGGCCGCCGCCAGACCGACTGGAATCCCAATCAACGCGATTCGCAGTCCCTGACGGAGCACCAGCCCGAGCACATCCTGCCGACTGGCTCCCAAGGCCATGCGGATTCCGATCTCGTGCGTCCGCCTCCCTACAAGATAAGCCACTACTCCGTAAAGTCCGACGGTGGTCAGAAAGATGCCGAGGCACCCAAGTGCTCCGACAAAAAGGAAACTCATTCGGTCACCCCAAAGGGCGTAGCCCATCAGCTCCTTCATAGTCTGGACGCTGAGGAACGTGGTACCTTTATCTACGGCACGGATTTCCTGCTTGACCGCGCCCACAAGCTGCTGAGGGGCACCCGCGGTTTCGACGATGATCGCCCCTTCTCCCGAGGGTTTCTGCGCGAATGAGAAATAGATGTAGGGTTCCAGAGGCTCGTGGAGTTCATTGATCCTGCCGTCTTGCACTATGCCGACGACCTGATAGTCGCTGCCCTCCACCACGAGGTGTCTGCCGATGGGATCGGTGTCCGGCCAGAATCGACGGGCCATCATCTCGTTGATGAGCACGCTCCGCTGCACCGTTGATTCCTCCCGCGCGTCAAATGCGCGCCCACGGAGAATGCGGGCCCCGACCGTTTGGAAGTAATCCCGCCCTACGGAGTTGAACCTAACGACATAAGCCTTCTGCCCAGAAGGAGGTTCGACGCCCGGGATAGAGACCTCACACGACACACCCCCTCCCATGCCGCTCAGCAACATGCGGAACGCGTAGCTGGCCCCTTTTACCCCGGGAAGAGAACGAATCCGTTCCACAATTGGCAGGTAGAACTCCTGGTTACTCATCTGCGGCCTTGCGGATGTGCTTACGTTCACGATCAGCAATTTCTTGGAGGTATCGAATCCGGGACTGATTCGCTGGGTGAAGACCAGGCTCTTCAGAAACAGTCCTGCGGCAATGAGCAGCGTCAGCGACAGTGCCACTTGGCCGGCCACAAGGAGGTTGCGCCCGCCAAGCCACCATCTCCCTCGCTCCGTTCTCCCTTCCTCCCCCTTAAGTGTCGAGATCAAGTCAGTCTTCGATGCCTTCAGGGCGGGAGCCAGCCCCGCTAGCAGTGCTGCGAGCATCGTGACAGCGAGCGTGAAGACAAGTACGCGAGCATCCACGCGGAAATCAAAACGCAACACGAACGGGCCCGGGGGCATCAGCGCCGACTGGAGGCGAAGGAGCCAGGAAGTGAGACCCAAGCCAAGCCCCCCTCCCACTAGCGCCGGCACCAGGCTTTCAGCCAGCAACTGGCGCAGCAGGCGGCCACGGCCAGCCCCCAGGGCCAAGCGCACGGCGATCTCGCGGTGGCGCGCTTCTGCCCGAGCCAGCATCATTCCGGAGACGTTGGCGCAGCAGATCACCAGAACCAGGCCGACGCCCCCCAGCACCAAAAATGTGGGGAGGAGAGCCCCACGAAGTCGGTCGGCTTCCGCCTCTACATGGAAGGTCAGGCCCTTGTCAGTAGCTGGGAATGCGTCTGACAACCGGCCCGCGATGGTATCCAGCTCTGCACGGGCTTTCTCCAAGCTCACCCCAGGACGCAGGCGCCCCAGCAACTCGAAATCGTGGATTTCTCTGCTCTGGAGGTATTCAGGGCTGGTCCAAGCATTCAGGGGGAGCCAGACCTCCGTGGCCAACCCCCGCTGAAGTCCCCCGAACCACTCAGGGGCAACACCCAGGACGACCGCGTGTCTCCTGTTGAAGACAACCGTCCTCCCCGCGATGCCGGGGTCAGCCCCAAAGCGTCGCAGCCAGAGGCCGTGGCTGATGACCACCGGCGGGTCCTTGTGACTTTCCCAATCCTCCCCAGCCACAAACGTCCTGCCAACTGCCGCGTTGATTCCCAGCACCGAGAAGTAGTTCTCCGAAACCATGTCTGCCTTAATGAGTTCTGTCTCCCCAGCCATGTTCAGCGCGGCCATATGCCTGGATAGCGCGATGATCCCTGAAAAAGCGGCGTCCTGTCGGCACAGATCCAGGTAATCAGAATAGGAAGCAAAAACGAACTTGCCCTGGCGCATCGCGTACATCCACACGAGCTGGTGCGGTTCCTTCGCAGGAAGCGA
The DNA here is from genome assembly GCA_963722555.1 of uncultured Acidobacteriota bacterium. Taxonomy (GTDB): domain Bacteria; phylum Acidobacteriota; class Terriglobia; order UBA7540; family UBA7540; genus Bog-366. Next base: position 403,447 of record CAVRNQ010000006.1, on the reverse strand, counting down.
GCGCAGGAGAAAGCCATCAACCACGCTGAAGATCGCCGTGTTGGCGCCGATGCCGAGGGCGAGCGTGAGAACAGCCACGGCCGTGAAGCCAGGATTGCGGCGCAACTGGCGCAGGCTGTAGTGAAGATCTTGCCAGATTGTTTCGATGGTCCTTTCCCACCCGCCGCTGCGGATTTCTTCTTTCACCGCGTCCATGCTGCCCATCTCGAGGCGGGCCGTTCGCAACGCTTTCTCGTGGCTCATGCCGGAGCGCATCTTCTCTTTCGCAGCCGCGTCCAGGTAGCCGCGCAACTCTTCGTCCATCTCCTGTTCCGCTTGCTGCTTGCGGAACAAAGTCTGGAAACCGGCAACGATGCTTTGTAGTCGCAACATCGCTATCTCCTTCGCCGCGTTAACGTCACGCTAATCGTTCGACAACAGTTCCCTGTCCAAATCGGCCTCAGTCCTGCCACCTACCAGATCACACCTGGCGCCTGAAACCCGCCCCTACGACGTTTCCATGATTCGGGTGATGGCGGCGAGCTGCCTTCCCCACTCCGCGGTCTCGGCCTTCAGTTGCTTGCGTCCACGTTCCGTGAGGATGTAATACTTCGCCCGACGATTGTTTTCCGTTGGCCTCCACTCCGCCTTGATCCATCCCTCGCGTTCCAGGCGCCGGAAGGCGGGGAACAACGAGCCGGGATTGACGCGAAACACTCCCTTGCTGACCTGTTCGATTCGGACTGCAATCCCAAAGCCGTGCAGGGGTTCGAGCGCGAGGGTTTTCAGGATGAGCATGTCCAAGGTGCCCTGGACCAGGTCGCTGGCTTTGCCGGTCATATTTCTCTCCTCTAGATAGTCAAGATGAGAATACGCCTTTCCCCTCGATTGTCAAGAGGAAACGGGGGCGGAGAATGACCTACTGGGAACGCCTTAGAGCAGCCGGCGGAACCGGACCCCGCGACCCAGCGGGTGTATAATGGCGCGCTTATTACTGCTATCTTCCTGGGACGCGCGCCGTTGCTCGCAGGCGATTCCGCAGATCGGGGACTCGGCAAATCAGTGCAGCCATGATGACGGGGGACCTATGAACAAAACTGTTCCGAGAGCGATGCCGGCAAGCGAAGCGACATCAAAGAGAGCCGTCATAACTTTAGTCGTGACGGTGCTGGCGTTTTTCATCTTGCTTGGCACAGCCGCCGCGCAGTCCAGTCCACTGGCGACGCCGGCTCTGCAATCCTTGGCCAAGTCCACGCCCTACGTGGCTCCGGACCTGACCAAGCAGCCGACGCTGTACGTCGTGGGTTACGCGCACCTGGATACGGAATGGCGATGGGAGTATCCACAAGTGATCCGCGAGTACCTCCCCAAAACCATGCACCTCAACTTCGATCTGTTTGAGAAGTACCCGCATTACATCTTTAACTTCAGCGGCGCCAACCGCTACCGCATGATGAAGGAGTATTTTCCGGCGGATTATGAAAAGGTGAAGCAATACGTGGCAGCGGGCCGCTGGTTTCCGGCGGGCTCGTCGATGGAAGAAGGCGACGTAAATTCGCCTTCGCCGGAGTCGATCATTCGGCAGGTGCTCTATGGCAATGAATATTTCCGCCATGATTTTGGAGTGGCGAGTGCCGAATACATGATCCCCGACTGTTTCGGCTTCCCCGCTTCCTTGCCGAACATTCTGGCGGCGGCGGGCGTCAAGGGTTTCTCCACGCAGAAACTGACCTGGGGGTCGGCGGCCCCGGTGGGCGGGCCCGACTCGCCGGAACACACGCCCAGGGGCACGCCGTTTAACGTCGGCATCTGGGAGGGGCTGGACGGCAAAACGGTGCTGGCCGCGCTGAACCCGGGGGATTACACAGGCGGCATCAGCGATGACCTCAGCAAGAGCGGCCCCAAGCCCACCCCCAACTTTGAAGGTTACGTGGACTGGCCCCGGCGGATTGATCTGGACGGGAAGGTCAGCGGACTGTACGCCGACTACCATTACTACGGCGCGGGCGACATCGGAGGCGCTCCCTCGGAGTCTTCGGTGAAACTGCTCGAGGCCATTTTGACCAAGAGCGTAACCGTACTGCCACCCCCGCGCGTGGAATCCGAATTCAGGGAGGAAGAACAACCCCCCGCGCCGACGGGCCCACCGGTCCAGGTGGGTGACGGCCCCGTGCAGGTGGTCTCCTCCCGCGCCGATCAAATGTTCCTCGATATTCTTCAGAGTGGCCAGGCCACTCGCCTGCCGCGATACAAGGGCGACCTGGAGCTCACCAATCACTCGGCTGGCTCGCTGACTTCCCAGGCGGTCCATAAGCGGTGGAATAGCAAGAATGAATTGCTGGCCGACGCGGCCGAGCGAGCCTCGGTGGCAGCCGCCTGGTTGGGTGGCCCCGCGTATCCGCGCCAGCGGCTGAACGACGCCTGGACACTGGTGATGGGCGGACAATTCCACGACATCATGGCCGGCACGGCCACTCCCAAGTCCTATGAGTTCTCCTGGAATGACGATGTGCTGGCGCTCAACCAATTCGCCGGCGTGCTGACCAGCGCCACGGAAGCCATTGCCTCCGGCCTCGACACGGAAGCGGCAGGCACGGCGGTGGTCGTTTACAATCCCCTGAACATCGAGCGCGAAGATGTGGTGGAAGCTACGCTTTCCTTCCCCAGCGGCATGCCCAAGGCGGTTCGCGTGGTCGGGCCGGACGGCAAGCCAGTGCCCGCACAATTGGCGGAAGCAAGCCACGGGGCCACGCCGGTCCGGTTCCTGGCCAAGGTGCCCTCGGTGGGCTTCGCGGTCTACGATGTTCAGCCCGCCGAGGCTCCCGCCGCGGCCTCGGAGCTCAAAGTCACGGAGTCGTCACTCGAAAACGCCCGCTACCGGATTCGGATCGACAAGAATGGCGACGTCGCCAGCCTCTACGACAAGACACTGAAGCGCGAGCTACTTTCCGCTCCGGCGCGCCTGGCGCTCCAGACTGAACATCCCTACGATTACCCTGCCTGGAACATGGATTGGGCGGACCAGCAGAAGCCGCCGCGCGGCTACGTCGCAGGGCCGGCCAAGGTCCGCATTGTCGAAAACGGTCCCGTGCGGGTGGCCGTCGAAGTGACGCGCGAAGCGCAGGATTCGAAGTTCATCCAGACGATCCGCCTTGCCGCCGGTGACGCGGGCAATCGCGTGGAATTCGCCAACGCCATCGATTGGAAGACGAAGGAAGCCGCTCTTAAGGCAACTTTCGCTTTGGCGGCCGCGAATCCCGAGGCGACCTACAACTGGGGCCTGGGCACGATCCAGCGCGGCAACAACGATGAAAAGAAGTTCGAGGTGGCCTCGCACCAGTGGTTTGATCTTACCGACAAGAGCGGGGCTTACGGTGTGACGGTGCTTTCGGACTGCAGGACCGGGTCGGACAAGCCCGACGATCACACCCTGCGCCTGACGCTGCTCTATACTCCCGGCATCGGCCAGGGTAATGCAAAGGACTTCAGCGATCAGACCACGCAGGACTGGGGCCACCATGAAGTCCTCTACGGCCTTGCCTCCCACGCCGGTGATTGGCGGCAGGGCGGAACCGATTGGCAGGCGTACCGTCTCAACAATCCGCTGCTGGCTTTTGAGAGCTCGAAACACTCTGGCGCGCTGGGCAAAACCTTCTCCTTCCTGCGCGTTAACAACGACCATGTTCAGGTGACGGCGGTGAAAAAAGCCGAGGAGAGCGACGAGATTATTGTCCGGGTCGTGGAAATGCGCGGCGAACCGGCCTCGGACGTGCGCATTTCCTTTGCTGCTCCGGTCAATGCCGCGCGCGAGGTCAATGGGCAGGAGATGCCGCTGGGCGCAGCCACGATGACCGGCGGCGCGCTGGGAACGTCGCTCACGCCCTATGCGATTCGCAGCTTTGCGGTGAAGCTGGGAGCGGCCCCCGCGAGCTTGCCTCCGGCCAAGTCGGAACCCGTCACGCTGAAATACGATCTCGCCACGGCGAGTGAGGATGGCGCCAAATCCGCGAGCGGGTTCGATGCCGCTGGTCAAGCCCTCCCGGCCGAGATGCTGCCCACCGCGCTCGACTACGGCGGTATCCGGTTCCAACTCGGGCCTGCCTGGACAGGCTATCCCAATGCGCTGGTCGCGCGTGGGCAGAGCGTGGCCCTGCCCGCTGGCGAGTACAACCGGGTGTATATCCTGGCTGCAGCCGCCGACGGAGACCAGAGGGGCACATTCCGTGTCGGCGACCACCCGGTGGACATAACGGTCCAGGATTGGGCGGGCTACATCGGGCAGTGGGACAACCGCACCTGGAATGTGAAGCAGGTTGCAGTCCCCGTGCCATCTGAGCCCGCGGCGAGCGACCACAGTCCGGATGCCGAAAGAGCGCGCCGCTTCCGCGCTTATGTCGAAGCGCATGGGCCGATTATGCAGACGGAAATGGATTACACAGGCCTGACTCCCGGCTTCATCAAGCGCGCGCCCGTGGCATGGTTTGCCTCTCATCTCCATTCGGCGCAGGGGGCCAATGAGCCTTACTCTTATTGCTACCTGTATGCCTACGCGGTCGATTTGCCGGCCGGCAGCAAAACGTTGACCCTGCCGAATAACGAGAAGATCCGGATTCTGGCGGTCACCGTGGCAGACCAGGTGGGCGAGGTGCGCCCGGCTCAACCGCTCTACGACACGCTGGGAGAGATCTCTGAGCCCTAGTGATACAGCTTGCCAAGCCGGATCATTATGAAAGGCAGGCGCCGCACCGTGCTTCTCAGCCCAGCCGGCTGGCCAGGGCCAGCGTGGCGAAGCCCCCGATCAGAAAGACGATGCCTGCGAGCATGGCTCCCAGCGCTTTGCTGCCAGAGCCTTTCCATTCGCCGGTCAGGAGGCCCACCACGTTGGAAGTAATGATAATGGCCGACATGAAGAGCGGCCAGCCCAGGATGGGACCCATCTCTGACAAACGCGCCGAGACCCCGCCGTAGATGACCGTGCTCCCAAACCAGAGCAAGCCCATCACCGCGCCTAAGACCCAGTTGAGACCGGTCCCCGGGGCTCGAAACAAGCTCGCCGTGTGATTCTTCTTCCAAAGGTATGCGCAATAGATCAGATAAGGGATCAGCGCCGCGGTATTCAAGGGCGCCCAGATGACGTTGGCCCGGCTGCTGGGGCCAACCCCTTGGGCAGCCGCGGCGGTGAGCAGAGGTGCTCCGAAAGCCAATCCGAAGTTGATGAGCGGAGAGCCTAAGCCGGCCAGGATGCAAATGAACAGGCCGGCCTTGAAGCTCATCGTTACGGCCGTGGATTCGCGCGGGCGCGCCGCGCTAGAGGCAAGATGCTTCTCCTTTAATCCCCCGGCCACGGCACATCCCACGATACCCACCAAGATCAGGCCCACTCCCAGGAAAATCAACCCGCCTTGGGCCGTGAAGATTTTCTGGCGCTGCAACACGAGCAGAGGGACGATCGAACCGAGGGCCGTCGAGAGGCCGATCGCAATGGCGAAATTCAACGCGATACCAATGGCCGCGATTCCCAGTCCGAAAAAGATTTGCGCCAACCCGAAGCCCACGCCGAACCCGATCATGAGCAGGAGGTTTCGAGCCCCCACACTTTGATAAACGGTTCCGGCGTTGGGGATGGTGAGGAAGACGACCAGCCAGGGGAACACCACCATTCCCATGACTCCCCAGACGGACCAGATGTTCTCCCATTTCCAGACCTTTACGTACTTGGTGGGACTGGCGAAGCTGCCGTTCATGATCCCCGCGATGATCGCCAACATGATTCCAATCGATAAACTCGACATGAATTGACCTCCGCGCCATGGCCGCCGCGTGCGCCCACAAGACATTGCCCGGGTCGGTGTTTACCCCGGCAGCGGACGCTCGGCTTTCCGCATCGCGCTGAACAATACCATTAGATGGGTCACCTGTCACTGGCTCTCCTCGGCCCGCGGTTGTTGGTGAGGCCGCGGCGCTATGCCGGTTCCCAATTCCGCGAAAAGGGTCCGCGTGTCATAGCTCCATTGCATGGGCCGGTCCTTTCTTGAAGAAGACCGAGTTTGCGGGATAGAATGACTCGGTCACACGCTGGCTGAACATCGAGGTGAGAAGGGAGCAGTCTTGGGAATGATTGAGAGTCTGAATCGCGGGGCCTCGGCCGGGCGGGCACGGGTTGCCCTGTTTGACTTTGATGGCACCGTTTCCCTGATCCGTGCGGGCTGGGTCGAGATCATGGTGCCCATGATGGTCGAAATCCTGGCGGAGCTCAATACGGGCGAGAGCGAAGAAGCCCTGCGGACCCTGGTGGAGGACTTTGTGGCCCGCCTGACGGGAGAGCAGACGATTTATCAGATGATTGAGTTGGCAAGGCAGGTGGAAAAAAGGGGAGGCAAGGCCCTCGAGCCTTTGGAGTATAAGCACCTCTATAACGACCGCCTGATGGACAGGATTCGACATCGGAGGGAGGATCTGCGCCGGGGAATGGTCCTGCCGGAAAAATACCTGGTACCGGGCGTGGGCACGTTCCTCGCCGCTCTCGAAGACCGTGGCCTGAAGCTCTATTGCGCCAGCGGCACGGATCAGGCCTATACGCTGGAGGAAGCGCGGTTGCTCGGCGTCGAGCGCCACTTTGGCGGACGGATCTACGGTGCTCTCGACGACTATAAGAGTTTCTCCAAGGAGATTCTCATCCGCAAGATGGTCTCGAACATGGAATGCCGCGGGGACGAACTGCTTGGATTCGGCGACGGCTACGTTGAAATCAAGAATGTGAAGGATGCCGGCGGTGTCGCCGTGGGCGTTGCCACGGATGAGCCCGAATGCCGCGCGGTTGACCCCTGGAAGCGAGAGCGGCTGGTCAAGGTGGGGGCCGATTTCATCATTCCGAACTTTCTCTGCTCCCAGGAACTCCTGCATCTTCTCTTCTCCGCTGAAAGGGCATCATGAAATCCAAATATGAAGTGTTCGATCGCTCGCGCCTTTTGATCAAACCCTTGAGCGCGCGCACTCACGACATGAAGCTCGACTATATTCTGGGCCTGGACGCTCAGGCGCCGGAATACTCCCACCCGCACCTATCGGAAGTGGCGGGAAAGGTGCTGGCCGCAAAGGCCAGCGGTGCGGCCAGAATCCTGATGATGGGCGCACACGTCATCAAAGCGGGGGCGAGCCGTTATGTCATCGACCTGTTGGAGCGCGGCCTCCTGACGCATGTCGCGATGAACGGCGCGGGCGCCATCCATGATTACGAATTGGCCCGCATCGGGGCAACCACCGAGAGCGTGGCTCGTTACATTCGCAGCGGCGAGTTCGGCCTCTGGCACGAAACCGGAGAGCTGAACGACCTGATTCGTGAGGCGGCCGACCTCTCCCTCGGATTGGGCGAGAACGTCGGCCGGCGAATCTCGATCGGTGACTTTCCGCATAAGGATGTGAGCATCTTCGCATCGGCCTACCGCCTCTCCATTCCCGCCACCGTACACGTCGGAATCGGTTATGACATCATCCACGAACATCCGAACTGCGATGGGGGTGCGCTGGGCGCCGCGAGCTACCGTGATTTTCTGATCTATGCAAAGTCCGTGGAGAACCTGGAAGGAGGGGTCCTCCTCAGTTTTGGTTCCGCCATCATGGGGCCGGAGGTCTACTTGAAGGCGCTCGCGATGGTGCGCAATGTGGCCGGCCAGCAGGGGCGATCCATCAACAAATTTACAACCTGTGTCTTTGACCTCGTGCCGATCCAGGGTGACATCCACCACGAATTGCCCAAGACCGACGCCGGTTACTATTTCCGGCCGCATAAAACCATCCTGGTCAGGACCGTGGCCGACGGAGGTGAAAGCTTCTATCTCTGCGGCGACCACCGGGCGACCGTCCCGGCCCTGCATCGCGCCTTGCTCGCGATCTCCTGACGACGGCTAACCCGCTGCCAGGGTGCTCTTGCCTCGCTCGTGTTTACCCTCTCCCCTCGCGGGAGAGAGGGTGGAAAGCACCAATCCTAGCCCTCTCCCTTGGGGAGAGGGTGGTCCGCTGCCGGCGCTTTCACCAGCCGGAGCGGGCGGGGGGCCCCGAGCGCCGGGGGTGAGGGGCCACTTCGCTCGGACGGGCGCGAAAAGCCGCGGACCTTCAGGACAGGTCCGCGCTACGCTTGCTGCGTATCACAAGTAACTTCGAACTCACCCCTGACGTCAATGCTCATGCACGAACATCACGAAGAGGAGAAACCTGGATGAAAAGAATAACCTATTCCCTGGCGCTAGCGTTTGCGTGCGGCGCCTTGTTAGCCTGGGCAGGGAACGTTCTGGCCGCTGACGAACCTGTCAAAGTTGCGGGGACCTGGGAGATGACATCCGAGGGGCGCAACGGACCCATGACTCAGACCCTGACGATCCAACAGGACGGCAGCACCATCAAGGGGACCCTGACCGGACGGCGCGGAGAAGCGCCACTGGAGGGTTCCGTCACCGGGAACAAAGTAAGCTTCACCGTCAAGCGCCAGACCCAAAGTGGCGACACTATGGTAATGGAATACACCGCTACGGTTGACGGGGATTCCATCAAGGGGAAAGTGCACAGCGAACAGTTTGGAGACCGCGAGTTTACTGCCAAGCGCACGAAGTAACCTCGAGAGTCTCAGCCCGAACAACCCCGCGGCGCGTGGCAGCAGGCCGCGTAACAGGGACAGCCTTGCCCCGATCCATCGGGGTGCTGCCCCCCTCCGGCTTTTAGCACGACCAGGACGGCGGCGCACCGTCGCACGCGGTGACGCGGTAGGGCCCCAGCGCTCCGATGCCCTTCACTTAATGTTCGAGAGCGTTAACTTCGCGAATCTCGCCTCCGGCCCGAGGCACGCGCAGCGTCTTGATCTCCAGAGGCCGGAAGGTTCCCGTCCAGTGGCGATTCACGAGCCCCAGGTCCAGGGTCGCCTTCGCCTCCCGTCCCGCTGTTTCGTAGCATCGGATGATGAGGTCATCCCCGTCCTCGGCTTTCTTTACCACTGACACGACCACGTTCGGCGCATCCACGGAAAGGAATGAGGCGGCAGGCGGCCGCTGGCCGGCATGAATCCCCTGGTAGAGAACCGGAACCGGCGCCGTCAACTCCTCCGCCAGGCGCACGATGCCGGCATCCTGCCACGCCCCCGGGTGGGGCGCCAGCACCAGGCGGAACGTCTGCTCGCCCTGGTCCTGCCAGAGGTACTCCCCGCTGGGTTCCAGCTTGCGGGGATCGTGCTGCGCATAGACCGCTCCTCGCACGATTGAAACTCGCAAGTCATTATCCTTAACGCTATATCCGTACTTAGCATCATTTATAATCGCCAGTCCGTAGGGCTTTCCCGCGCGGTCGCCCGAGAGATCGATCCAGCGCTGCCCCGGATCTTCATCCCCTTCCGCCTTCCGCACCTTGAAGCCGTAAGCGATCTCGTAGGTGGGCCGGGGATTCATGACTCCCACCGGGAAGGAGAACTTCAGAATCTTCCGGTGCTCGTGCCAATCCAGGGTCACGCGTGCTTCCAGCGTCCGCGCGCCGGCGTAGAGCACCCAATCCGTCTGCAATGATGAGGCTCCGTAGCTTGTCCGCACGCGCAGCGTGGCGCGCAACGGGCCATTCTCGAGCACCCGGAACCGGGCGCTGCCGAACGCCCCCACTTCTTTTGTGTAGGCGCGCACATTATGGCTCCACGTGTCGCTGGGATCGTCCAGCATGACGGCGCGTGCCCCTCCGGCGCCACCGCGGAACACCCCTCCTCCGCCATCCTTGTCATCCATCGATAGCGTCCCGTCGCCCGCGAAGGTGACACGCAGATGTTCATTCTCCAAACCTCTTTCTGTGGCGTGCACCACGGAGGGCGGCGGGGAGGCAGACTTCACGCTTCGCAAGCGAAATTGCCGGTAGCCGAAAGCCGGCACCGGCGCTCGGAACAGCAGCTTGATCCGGTCGCCCACCACCGTCGAAGCCTGCGTCCATTGGTGGGCAACCCAGGCGCCGTGCTCATCTTCCAGCCTGGAGTTGCTCTGCCCCTGCGGCTGGTAATCAAACCCCCAACCCAGGTCGTATTCAACATTCACCGTCGCATCCCAAGCGTGAGGGTTAAAGACCACCAGGTATTCGGAATCCGGGTCCGGCGCAGAAATCTGCCAGGCAATCTTTTCCGCAGCGCGATGCATCGCTTGATCCGCCACTTCCCGTGCGTATCCGTACGCATCCCTGGATACCACGTAGTGTTCAGGGAGCGCTGTCCCGGCCATGCTGTCGTGGAACTGCATGAACAGAACTTTTTTCCACGCCGCAGCGAAATCGGCCTGGGGGTAGTCAAACCCCGCCAGCACGGAACTGAGCGCCGCCAGCTTCTCGCTCGTCGCCAGTGCTGCTTCTGCCGTACGGTTGTCCTTCTTGATCTCCGATACCGCGGTATAGCAGCCCACCGAGTGATGCTGCAAATCGTCGGCCGCGACGGGGAGGTTCGGGAGCTTTCTGATCTCCTCAAAGTAGCGGTCCGGGGTGCTGAAGAGGAGGGTCGGGGCACCGGCTTGCTTCCGCATATCCAGGATGGATTGGATGTTCTCCTTGGCCGGCCCGCCGCCGTGATCGCCCGCGCCATAGAAGAACATCAAGTCCTGGGTGGGCTCCTGCAAGTTCACCATGAAATCGCGCAGCCGGTCTCGCAACTGTTCCGTATTCCCATAACTGTACGGAATTCGATAGGTCAGCACTCGCGTTCCATCCGCGCCTTCCCACCAGAACACATCCGCAGGCAACTTCTTCTCGTGAGACATGGGGCGCATGAAGACATACCCGCGCAACCCCTGGAGCTTCAGGATTTGAGGCAGCGTGCCGGGATGCCCGAAAGCGTCGGGGTTGTAGCCAATCTCGGCCGTGCAGCCGAACAACTGCTGAAACAGCCTCTGGCCGTAAAGGCCCTGGCGGACCAGCGACTCGCCGTTGGGGATGTTCTCGTCGGGCTCGACCCACCATCCACCTACGATCGCCCATCGTCCTTCCGCCACTCGTTTGCGAATCTCCTCCAGCATCTGGGGATCGCTTGACGCAACCCACTCATAGAACTGAGCGGAGCTGGCGGTGAAAGTGAAATCCGGATACTCGTTCATGCGGTCGAGCGCCGAGCGGAAGGTGCTGTGGACAACCGCCATAGACTCTGACCAAGGCCAGAGCCAGGGAGCATCAATGTGGGCGTTCCCAATCATGTGGAACCGGTATTGCGGGGCTTGCGGCGGCCAAGCCGTGGAAGATTGCGCCCCGGTGCTCCTCGCCACGAAAGCAAGAATACAAATCAGTCCTGTCGCCATCATCGCGCGGGCTGCGTGTTCTACTCATGCGTCCTGCTCCTGCATTCAGATTCGAGGCCGAATGGAATCGGACTCCCAGCGAGCCGTGTAGTGGTTAACACCTCTCCGCCGCCGGGTCAACAGGCAACTCTGCGTGCCCTAGCCCTCTCCCCTCGCGGGAGAGAGTCCGCTACCGGCGCTTTCACCAGCCAGAGCGGGAAGGGGGCCCCACGTTTTGCGGGTGGGGGTGAGGGGGGCGCATCGCCTGGCGAGCACATCGGGCGCGGCAGGCGCGAGAAGCCGCGGACAGGTCAGCGCTACGCTCGTTTCGCTCCGAATTATCGCGCAACCCGTGCATTTTCGGCCAAAAAACCCGATCGATTGTCGTCCATTATCGCGAAATTGGTGAATTTTCGGCCAAAAAGCCCGATCACTTATCGGCCATTCTGTCACTCTACCCTTTGTTTTCATGCACATAGTCGGGTCGATCTTCATTTTTAACATCTCTTTGGGTAAGCGCCCCGCTTCTGGACGTTGATGAGGCACATGGGTGAGCCGCCACAATTGGCGCAGGCTGGAGTCTTCCATTCTTTGCATGAACATAGCGTTTTCGCCATTCGAAGCCATCAGGATGGTGCGGTTCTCGGGTGATCAATGACCGGCACGCGCCTCAGGCCGAGCCCTGTTCGGCCGCAGGACTTACCCCCGCAGGCTAGCATCGCGCCTACTAGTTTGTCAATAGAGTTATTACCTGCGCCGCCCACCGGTAGGCAAAACTTTTGAGGAAAGTGCCTAATTGTCCCAATTATTCCCCTCCTGGTTCAGGAGGGGGCCAGGGGGTGGTCGAGTTGGCGGTGGTGTCGCGCTAGCAAGCGTAGCGCGGACCTGGTTTTGTAGGGCTGACAGCCGACAGCTCACAGCTTGTTGTAGGGGCGCTTCGCGAAGCGCCCTCGCGGAAAGGTACGTGATGGGTGACGGGGGCGGTTCGCGAACCGCCCTACGAACGCGTGCTATGATGCTGTGCGGGTAACGCAGAAAGGGCTGGTGAAGCGGCTGGAAGATTGGCGGTGGTCGAGTGACAATAATTTCGATTTGGACAAGGCGACTGTAGCGGCGTGCCCCATCCAGATTAACGACGTGCGCTTGCCGCTGGGGTATATCGGGCATTAGAAAGGCCCACGCTCAGGACGGCACCGCGAGGCTACCCACTCCCCGTCTTATGCCGATCAACTTAATTATTGTTGGTTTTAGAAAGGATTCGCGGGTGGCGCATACGTGCCGCATTCTGGCATGTATGCGGTCACAACATTCGGTCCATAGAGAGTATGGAAGCATCCTCCAGAAAATAGAATCTCCAACTGGACCACGCCCAGTCGCCGGGTTTTTCCACCAGCTTGCGGGTGACCGGATTGGCGTGCATATAGTTGAGTTTTTCCTGCCGCTTCCTGGGACTCCAGATGTTCAAGTCATAGCCTCCGCGTTGCCAGACCCGGAAGTGAGCGTGATGGTGAACGGTGGGAGGCAACTCAACGCGACTGAGCATCTTTCCGCACCATGGATAGCTCGCATTATCTTTCAAATTCTTTAGAATAAACAGGGCGGTGCGATCCTCAAGTTTCTGAAGAATTTCAGAAGGGTTGGGGTCAGCCGACGGCCAGATCAAAAGATGAAAATGCTCGGGCATCAACACGTAGCCGATGATTTTGAAATGGAGTTCGCTCCGCAGGACGTCCAGGGTACCTACAAACTGGTGCTTGAAGCGCTCCGAATCGAAAAGGCGGGCGCGTCGATACGTGCTGCGCGTGAGGCAATGCAGATGATTCAGTCCGTAATAATGTTTCTGCCGTAACACTCCATCATTATACGATCTTTAAAGGCCGCATACATTCCATAAGGCGGAACGTATGCGCCACCCGCGTGCGCGGCGCTTCCGGACGCGGCGTGAAAGACGGGTGGCCACTACGGCAACGTTGCCCGGCCACTCCCCTGGTTTTGTTGGGGAGCGGGATGATGTAGAATTCGATGTCGCCGATCATAGACCGCCGCCGCAGGGTGGGTCCTCACACAGGCCCTCCCAACTATGCGGCGCGCCCCTGGGGAGGTAAGTAACCATGACGACTGCAGAGATTCTGGCGGGCTTACGAAAACTTCGCGCGTTGGTGGTAGGAGACATCTGCCTGGACCGCTGGTGCACTTACGATCCTGCCACCTCGGAACCTTCCGCTGAAACCGGCATTCCACGCCTGGGGATTGTTTCCACGGAAGTCACACCCGGCGGCGGAGGTACGGTGGCCAATAACCTCGCCGCTTTGGGAGCAGGGAAAGTGGCGGTGCTGGGAGCGCGGGGCGACGACGGGTTTGGTTTCGAGTTGGACCGCGCCTTGACGGAGCGCGGAATCGACGCCGCCCTCATGGTGGGAATTCGCCAGTGGCAGACCTTTACCTACACGAAGCTCTTGAACAGTCAAACCGGCATCGAGGACCAACCGCGAGTGGATTTCATCTCGGTCAGGCCCCTTCCCGCGGAGGCCGAACAGAGAATCCTTGCGAACCTCGCTTCCGCGATCGAGGGTTTTGATGTCGTGCTGGTGGCTGACCAGGCGGAAACATCGGCGGGTGGGGTCGTAACACCGTCGGTGCGTGACGCGATCATCATGCTGGCCGGGAAGCATCCCGGGAAGATCTTTCTCGCGGATTCCCGCCGGCGCGTCCACCTGTTCCGCAACGTGATGGTCAAGCCGAATCGCGCCGAGGCGGAAGCGGCGTGCGAGCAACTCTTGGGCGGCGTTGACTTTAAGCGGCTGCGCGAACGTTTGGGAGCGAAGGCACTTTTCGTGACCCACGGGCCGCAGGGCGCGCTGGTCATAGAAGCCGGCAAGGAAGCCTGGTCCAAGCCGCGGCCGGTCGAAAAACCCGTGGACATTTGCGGGGCTGGAGACGGCTTCGCGGCCGGGACAGCGTTAACCATGGCCGTAACGCGTGACCCCGTCGCGGCGGCGAGCTTTGGCAATCTGGTGGCCTCGATCACGGTGATGAAAAAAGGCACGGGCACGGCCTCGCCCCAGGAAGTCCTGGCAGCCGCAGCGCTGGATCGCTGAACGGATCTCTGCGAAAACTCCCCTGCCGGGGCGGCCTGGGCCGGCAAGACCCGGCCCTACTTACCGAAGAGTTCCATCTCGACAATCTGGGAAAGAATGTGGCCGATCAGGATGTGGGATTCCTGGATGCGTGGAGTCGTATCGGCGGGCACGCAAATGCAGTAGCGCGAGACTTCCTGGAGCTGGCTTCCGTTCTTCCCGGTAAGGGCAACTGTGACCAAGTCCTTGGCCTTTGCCGCAGCCAGCGCCTTCAACACATTGGGTGATTTCCCGCTCGTAGAAATGCCGACGGCTACGTCGCCTTCTGTCCCCAAAGCTTCCACTTGCCGGGCAAATACGTTCTCGTAGCCGTAATCATTTCCGATTCCGGTGAGTGCGGAAGTATTGGTGGTCAGCGCCAGGGCTGCGAGCGGGGTCCGTTCCATCTGAAATCTGCCCACAAATTCCGCCGCAAGGTGCTGAGCGTCGGCGGCGCTGCCACCGTTACCGAACAGCAGAATCTTGTGCCCATGGCGCAAGGCCAGAACGAACTCCCCGGCCACGGCGGCAATCAGGCTCATGACCGGCTGCGCGGCCAACAGGGCTTGCTTGACTCTTATGCTCTCCTGAATCGAAGTGGCAATCAGGAGATCAGTATCATGACTCATCCCCAAGCCTCCCTGCGAGCGAAACACAACCCGTGATTATCGTAACACAAAGGGGGCGGCCTCTCCGGCGTGCGGATGAATCAATAATGCGCAGGGCGGCGGAGCCACAAGAGAAAATCAAAAGGCAAAGGGCAAAAGTGGAAGTCTGCACCTCCATAACTTTTTGCTGACGCGGTAACCGAGGGGAGCCTTGATTTGAATTTACAACCCTCGCCCCCGTGGGGGAGAGGGTGGCCCGCCGCCGGCGTTTTCACCAGCCGGGGCGGGACGGGTGAGGGGGTCAGCCAGGAACAAATTGAGGATCAGGCGGGTGGCGCAGACATGGTGGAGTATGGCATGTCTGCGATTCAGAATGCCGCCGTCTGCTGGAGCATCGCTGCACTCTTGATCAGGTGTATTACTTGGCCGCCCTTCACTGATCGCAGACATCGCAAACGGCGCGATGTCTGCGCCACCCGCGGGTTTGCAATGCAGGGCGGCCTTTGGCCCCAACCAAAGATGGCGTGGGGTCTTCTAGCGCCGGGGCGCAGCAGGATTTGGCGTATGGCCATCAGGCGGTTATACTGGCTGTCCGCGACTCGCGGTTCGGAAAGGACATTCTCATGGTTCCCATCTCCCGACGTAACCTCCTGGCTTCCCTGCTCTTCGTCCCCGCCGTCCTGCGCGGCGAGAACGAAGGGGTAACACTTTTCAACGGCCGCTCCCTGGACGGCTGGAAGGCCGGTGACAACCGCCACTCGTTCCGGGTCGAAGACGGAAAGATTGTGGCCGGCGGACCGCCTGCCCACCTCTATTACGCGGGACGGGTGCAGAACGCCAGTTTCAAAAACTTCGAACTGCAAGCGGAAGTGATAGCCCGACCGGGGACGCGCTCCGCCATCTGCTTTCATACCCAATTCCAGCCCCACGGCGCGCCGGCCTCCGGCTTCGCGGTCGAGATCAACAATAGCTATGCGGGCGAAGGCGATGACCGCGGCCTTTCGAGGACTGGCTCGCTTTACGGCTTCCGCAACATTTACAGGCCGCTGGTCAAAGACGATGCCTGGTTCCAGTTGCACATCCTGGTGCGCGCGAAGCAGGTCGAGGTTCGGGTGAACGACACGCTCGTGGTGGACTACGTCGAGCCCGACCCGCCCGTCCACCTGGACGCTTCTCCGGCAGGCGTGCTCGACCGCGGCACGTTCGCGCTCGAATCCCACGACCCGCACTCGCAGGTGGCATTCCGTAACCTGCTGGTGAAGCCTTTGCCCGACGACCTGGCGATGGCCACGGACGAGCGGCCGGTTGTGGATGATGTCTATCGCGATTTGCTGCGCATGAACCAGGCGGGCTTTCCCGTGGTGGATTACCACACCCACCTGAAGGGCGGCCTGACGCTTGAGCAGGCGCTTGCCAGTTCGCGTCGCCTGGGAATCATGTACGGAATCGCCGTGAATGGCGGGCTGGGATTTCCTATCACCACCGACGCCGGGGTGGAAGATTTTCTGGCCAGCATGCGAGGGCAGCCCGCTTTCGTGGCGCTGCAGGGCGAAGGCCGCGAGTGGGTGAAGCTTTTTTCCCGCGAAACCATCGCCAAGTTCGATTACGCGTTCACCGATGCGATGACCTTCACCGATGATCGCGGCAAGCGCATGCGGCTCTGGATCCCCGAGGAGGTCGGGGAGATCCCGGACAGCGAGCAATTCATGGAAACACTGGTGGATCGCATCTTGGGCATACTCAACCACGAGCCCATCGACATCCATGCCAATCCCACTTTCTTGCCAGACGTCATCGCGCGCGACTACGATCGCCTCTGGACTCCCGAACGCATGCAGAAGGTCATCGACGCCGCGAAGGCCAACGACGTGGCGATTGAGATCAACAACCGCTACCGGTTGCCCAGCCCGGCCTTTATCAAGCGCGCCAAGAGCGCCGGGGTGAAGTTTTCCTTTGGCACGAACAATGGCGACCCCAACCTGGGACGGATCGAGTATGCAGTGTCAATGGTCAAGGAATGCGGGCTTACGCCGCAGGACATCTTCATTCCCAAGCCGGAGGGGGAAAAAGCCGCGCAGAGGCGAAAGGCGATCTGAGGGTCGGCGCTCCGACGTTTACAGTATCCTGTTGAGAGGATTCGAGGATGGGGCTATTCGGTTCGAAGTCGAAGAAGCTGAGTGGCGCGAAGAAACTGGAAGGCGCCGTGCAGTTTCCGGGGGACAAGTCTATTTCCCATCGCTACGCGATGCTGGCCGCGATCGCGGAAGGGCCGAGCGAGATCCACTTCTTTTCCTCGAGCGCGGATTGCCAGTCCACGCTCGACTGCCTGAAGGCGCTCGGGGTCAAGATCGAGCGCAAAGACAACGTGGTGAAGATCGAAGGCGTGGGCTTGGCGGGCATGCGCGCGCCCTCGGGGCCGCTCGACGCCGGCAATTCCGGCTCAACCATGCGGATGCTGGCGGGCGTGCTGGCCGGACAGCCGTTTCGCTCCGTGCTGGTGGGTGACGCCTCACTTTCCCGTCGCCCCATGAAACGCGTGGCCGAGCCGCTCACCCGGATGGGCGCCCGCATCAAGACCGCCGAGGGCGACCGCCCGCCGCTGGAGATCGAAGGCGGCCATCTCACCCCGATTCGCTACGAGATGCCGGTGGCGAGCGCGCAGGTGAAGTCCGCCATCCTGCTCGCGGGCTTGTTCGCCGAGGGGGAAACGGTGGTCGTGGAAAGACTCCCCACGCGCGACCACACGGAAATTGCGCTCGAACAGATGGGCGCGGACATCAGCCGCCACCAACGCACCATCGCCGTGCGCGGCCGCGCGCGCCTGCAAGGGAAAAAGTTTTACGTTCCCGGCGACATCTCTTCCGCGGCGTTTTTCATCGCGGCCGCGCTGATCGTGCCGGATTCCAACCTGGTACTGCACAACGTGGGCCTGAATCCTACACGCAGCGCGCTGCTCGACGTGCTGGTCCCTATGGGCGGGCACGCCAAGGTGGTCAACCTCGAAATGCTCAACGGGGAACTGCTCGGCAACCTGCACGTTGAGTCGAGCCCGCTCGCCGGCGGCGAAATTCGTGAGGACCTGGTGCCGGGGCTGATCGACGAACTGCCGGTGCTCTCCGTGCTGGGCACCCAGACCGAAAAGGGTTTATCGTTTCGCGGGGCGGCCGAACTGCGTGTGAAGGAAAGCGACCGCCTGGCTGCGGTGGCGGAGAACCTGCGCCGCATGGGCGCCGAGGTGGAGGAGTTTCCCGACGGCCTCGGCGTGGCCGGCCGGCAGAAGTTGCGCGGCGCGGAGATTGACCCGCACGCAGATCACCGCATCGCCATGGCTTTCGCGGTTGCCGCGCTGGTGGCGGAAGGAACGACCGTCATCAAAGACAGTTCCTGCGTGGATATTTCCTTCCCGGATTTCTTCGATATGCTCGCGCGCGTGGCGGGGTGAAGGGACACGGCACGCTGTGTCCCTCGAAGACGCGAAGCGTCATACTAGGTTGGTGACTGTTCATGACCCCTCACCCGGCCCGCGCCGGCTGGTGAAAGCGCCGGTCGCGGCCCACCCTCTCCCCAAGGGAGAGGGCAGAAATCACCAGTCCCAGCCCTCTCCCTTGGGGAGAGGGTGGCCGACGTAGGAGGCCGGGTGAGGGGTCTTTCCCTTTACCCTGGAGCAACTGCGCAGCAACTTCAAAACCCCACCGTAACCACTCGCGGGCGCGCCCAATCGCAGTGCACGCTTCCAGAGAAGAGAGTGCGGACCAGGTGCGTTTCCAACCGCCAGATATGCTCGGCGAAGCGCTCCACGCTGCCGCGGGGCGGGGCGCAATCCACGCGCACCACGCAAACGGCAGGCGCGACGGGCGGCACAGCGGGGGTGTTCCAGGTTGTCTCACCCTCGCCAGGGTGCTCAGGGGGCTTAGGCGGCGTGGGTGGTGCAGGGGGCGCAGGAGGCCGGGGTCCGGCGTGCAGCAGGCGGATGGCGCCGTAGTCGGTGCTCAGGCGGATCATGGGCCCGCCCTTGCCATAGCTGCCGGAAATGGCAGGCGCCTCACCCTCTTTCACCACTTTTAAGCCGGGGCCCGCGAAGTCGCATTCCACTTCACCGTGGCGTGAGGTAGCTTCGATTTGGAAGTTCGCTCCAGCCGGAAGCGCCAGCTCAATGGCGCCATTTTTCGATTCCACCTGGATGTCGTGGGTGGGCGGGGTGGAAGTTCGCAGTGAGACCTGGCCGTTGTTGTTGACGATCCGCACGCTGTGTTTGAACTCGTTAACCGTGATGTCTTTCTGCTGGGTGGTGAGGTCGAAGGGACCGTCGATGCCATTGAGTTCCAGCGAGCCGACCTCCATGTAGAGGCGGCCGGAGAGTTTCTGCGCGGTCATGTCGGTTCGCGTCGAATGGTAGCGCAGGGTTTGCGCCACATTGCGGAACTGCACGGCGCCACTGAACTCGCCCGTGACGCTGACGGTGCCGGAGACTCCCGCCACATCCACGTCATCACCTCGTCCGTCCACTTCCACACTGCCCTTCAGGTCGCGCACCTCCGTCAAACCGCCGGACTTGTGGATTTTCAGCAAGCCTTCGACTTGGGTGGCGCGCACGTCGCCGTGATGGGTAGTAAGCGTCTGGTCGCCGCGCAAGGCGTCCACCAGGATGTCACCGCGTTCGGAGCTGACTTCGCTGCTCGTGCCTTTGGGGACGCGCAGGCTCAGGTCGACCGTGACGCGGTGGCCGTCGTCGGCCAGGGAGCGCCGGTTCGACCGGAGCACATAGTGTCCGGTTTGCTCCACGAGCTCGAACTTCAGGTCGTCGGCCAGTTTCTTGGCTTCGGCCTCGTTCTCAGCCCGGATGTTCTTCTTGGCCATCACGTCGATGACGGATTGGTCGGCGCCACGAATTTCCACGTCCCCGCGCTGGTCTTCCAGCAACAGGTGCGGCTCACCCTTGACAGGCTGCGAAAGATTTTGGGTATAGGTGTACGAATTCGTAAACAGCCCGGTGATCTCGTCGTCGTTGATATGCCATCCCCAGTCTTGCCAGGGGCGCAGCACGATCTTGGACACCAGCGTGCCCATCGCCAGGATCAGGATGAGCAGAACTACTTCGCTGCCGGAAAAAAGCGGGGGCGGGATGGTCTCCGGATGGGCCTGCGCCTGCACGTAATCGATGAGCTTGGAGAGTCCCCAGAAAATGATGAGGATGGGCCAAAACTTGGCGATGACTTGCCAGGGATGAATGGCGGGATTGAAGTTTTGCCACAGAAAGATGCCGCCTACCCCGATCAAGGTCAGTGCCCAGAAGATTGATCCGCGACGATATGTAGTGACGCTCATGTTTACCTCCCGCGCTTACCGCGGGGCAACCGCAGCTAGATCCTGGGCCCTTCGGGAGGGCGCGGCGGCCGGGTCGTATCCAACAGTTTCAAAACGCCAATCACCACCAGCAGCACCGGCCAGGTCTTGCCGATTCCCCAGCCAGGTACGAACTGGTCAAGAAGAAACATGACTCCGAGCAGAATCAGGAGAACGGGAAACATCAGCCCGCTCCGACGGTAACTTGGTTGTGGTAGTGTTGCTCCCATGGTCTTCTTCCTCTGGCCCGGCGTCGGCCGGAGCCCTCTCTCTGCGAACCGTCTCACTTCCCTTGCTTGATACGTTCCAGCTCCAGCTCCAGTTCCCGCATTCTGCGTTGGTGCTCCATTTCTTCGACGTGCAGCTTCTGGTGGACTTCCATTTCCTTCTCGCGAATCTTGACGAGGTGAGTGATGGCCACGATCAGCACGACCATGGCGAAAACCCCGAGGGGAACGACGAATGGTGACATTCCGAATTACCTCCTCCCAGCCTCTCGGCCCGACCCCGGAGGTTCCTTGGCCGCCTAGTCCCGGGGAGAATGGGTCTTGGCTTTCTCCAGCTCGATTTCGAGTTGTTTCATCTTCGCCAGGTGTTCCATCTCCCGAATGCGGAGATCCTGGTGATGCTGCAACTCCTTCTCACGCGCTTTGAACCAGAAGACAATGGCCACGATTCCGATGACCATTAGCATTCCCGCGATGGGGATGAATTCTTCGGGTATTACCATTTCACACCTCCGCCGGAACCCGGCGTTCGAATCCTCTTGTGTCCGCGCCCGCTTCGGGCGCCTTGGAAAGGGGCCAGCGAGATCAGTTTGCCGCCTTCCCCATAGCCTGCACCGCCTTGGCTTTCTCCAGTTCCAAGTCAAGCTCTTTCAGCTTGCGCTGGTGCTCCATTTCGCGGGTGCGCATATCCTGATGGACGGCCAGTTCTCGCTCGCGTGCCTTGTACCAGAAGACAATGCCGACAATCGCAACGATCATGGCCATGCCCCCGAAGGGTATGAAGAAGACTACGGTGGGTATGCCTTCCATCATCATCTCCTATGCGTCTCCATCCGGGGGGACACCTGGGTTTACGTGCCCTTGCCGAGGCGCGCTTTCTCCAGTTCCAGCTTGGTTCTTTCGATTTCCATTTCCTTCATCTTGCGCTCGTGTTCCATCTCCTGCTGGCGAAGCTGTTGATGAGCCATTAATTCCTTTTCACGCATTTTGCTCATGGAAGTGATGGCCACGATGATGACTACCATCACAAAGACTCCCAGGGGAACGACGAAGGGACCATCCAGCATGTGCATGACTCTCCTCCTGCATTCGGGATTCGGGAATCGGGATTCGGGTTTCGCCCGATTCCCGAATCCCGAACCCCCGATTCCCGCGTTTAAAGCCCCTTGGGGCCCGGTATATTGCTCGGTCCTTCGGGCGGTTTCTCGGAGGCGACCGGGGTCACCTCAACCTCCGGTTTGTGCCCACCGAAGCGGCGCTGCAACAGCAGAAAACCCACCACGATCAGCAGCACCGGCCAAAACTTGCCGATCTGGTTGAAGACCGGCACGCCAAGGTTGTCGAGAAGGAACATGGCGCCCAGGCCAATCAGCAGCGCGGCGCCAATCGGAGCGTTCATCTTCATGTCGCCCAAACCGAACCACTCCGGGACAGACTGGCCAGAACACTTGGCTTTGGCGGTTTGGTACGAGTCAATCACCATATAGAAGTAGAACGCCGCAGCGCCCAGCCCGAAGATGGTGTCCAGGGGGCCGTGGACGCGGTCCCCCAGGGCGATGAGTGACCCGAAGATCAGGACCTGCAGCATACCCTTGAGGACCTGCCCGTTGTAAATAGCACCCACACCGGGGATGAATCCCAGGGCCAGCGCCACTCCGGGACTCGGGCCGGTTCCGGAACCCAGCGGTGACAGGGGAGTGTGCAAGCGCGTCGCCAGGCAATTCTCGCAATAGACCATACCGCCGACTTCGCGCTTACAGTCATTACACACTGACCGGCCGCATTGTCCGCAGTAAACGAAGGCGTCGTTGAGGGGGTGATTGGCGCATTTCATTGGGTTAAACTCCTTCCCGCCCCGGCGAGTGCAGTCGGTCTCCCGACCGCAGAGGGAGCCCGTCTGACCAGCGGGGGCGCTTCGACCCCTGAGCCTCCCGTCGAGGCTAACTGAGTCTGGCCGGACGGCGTGCCTTGGGTCGAACCGCCGGCGGGCGCTCCAGGTTGGGGGGGTGCTTCCTCTTGATCCTGCGGCTGGCCGCGCATCTGCCGGAGGCGTGACTCAATCTCATACACCAGCCGTAGGTCGTAATAGAATTTTTCCGCGCGGGCGTACATCAGGTGCCCGGCACGGTTGGCCCGGAAATACCACGTGCGGGGATTCAAATCCTCGAATCGTAAGTTCCTCAGGTTGAGCCCGGCCGCGTTGACAATGATCGAGAACGCGAACACGGTCATGGCGACTGAATACGCAACCCGGGGTTGAAGCACCGGCCGGAAGTAGGCGGCAAGCTGCTCAAGCAGGGTGGGTTTGCGCTCGCCGACCGTGGCCAGCAGGATCTTCGAAACGAGCCAGGGGGTGGGCTCCGCTTCCTCCGCCGACCGGCACAACTCCAGCACGCGCCGGACGTCCTCCACCAGCCCGCGGCAGGGGGCGCATTCGGCTAAATGCGCCTCCACCGCCGCTCGGCCGGCCGGGTCCAGGAACCCTTCCAGGTAATCGCTCGCCAGGTTTTCAATCTCCAGGTGCGTCATGGCTCGCTTCCCGCCTTTGCGGGGCCTCTCACTCCTTCCATACGCTTTAAGACCCGCGCAAGTTCCAATCTTCCCCGATTAATTCGAGATTTCACCGTGCCCTGGGGGACCCCCAGGACCTGGGCGATCTCCTCGTAGTCAAGGTCATGCAGGTCGCGCAGGACCACGGCCTCCCGCAAGTCCGGCGACAGCCGGTCGAGACCCTGCTGCAGCAGTTCCTTCCGCTCCCGAGCCTCCACATGGCTGGTTGGCTCCACCCCCGGGCCGGGCTTGTCTTCGAAGGTCGCCAGGTCATCCTCGATCGACGACGTCATCCGATCCCGCTTGGTGCGCCGATAATGGTCTACGAGGTGGTTGCGTGCCACACGGTGCAACCATGTGGAGAATGAGCCCTGCCCGGCATCGTAACTCCGCAAAGTTTGGAAGATTTTAATGAAGACCTCTTGCGTCAGATCTTCAGCTTCCTCCGCCCTTCCCGTGAAGCGGTAGCAGAGGTTATAGGTTTTCCGGGTGTAGACCCTGAGCAGACCTTCCCAAGCCGAGTTTTCGCCGGCGAGGCACCGTTTAAGCAACTCCACATCTTGGTCCACTACACCGTACCTCGGCCGGTTGTGACAGGTCGCCAGCTCGGCGCGATACCCCGGCCAGCGAAACGGTCAGGAAGCTCGGCGGCATTGTAGCAGAAGGGAGCCCCGTGCCGCACCAGACTGTTTGTCCATGCGTGCAAATGGTGCATTTCGGGATTCAGCGCGCGTCTCATGGGAGGCTCGTCTCGACCTGATGGGCGCGCCCAGCGCGCGGAGGGCTCGACCGATTCAACCACCAGTCCGTTTCTGCCGATAGCCGATATGGGGAGGTGTTTCACGTGGAGCGGGGCGTCTCCAGCTTTCGCCGCTTCATTCCCGCCATAGCGCGAATCCATGACCCATACCGGACCGCGATCCCCGCCGCGTCGCGCCGGAGCGGCAACGCACGATTCCGCCGTGCTCAGTCGGAGGGGGGAAGTTTTCCTCCATAGTTGGACTCGACCGAATCAGACTCGCGGGTAGGAACGAAGAGAACGGGGACCCGCAGGGCGCGTCGGAACTTTCGTTCTCCACCCGAGCCAGACGACTACGGCGATCATGCCAAGCCAGCCGATCAGACGGACGACAGTGGCAATCTTCGTGTCATATTCCAGCACGCCCATTTGCGTGAACAGCGTGGCCCAGTCGTGCTCGGCCAAATCCGGATCACCGACGGTGACGTACTGCAATTCCATCCGGCGCGAATCCGCCATGTATGTAGCGACGTTCAGGAAGTTCTCAAAGAAGAAGAACGCGCAAAACGCGACGCCGGTGAGCTGGCGCTGAACCACAAAGTAGAGGGCCAACAGCGCCGGCACACCGAGCTGCAGGATCGTTCCTCCCGCCACCATCAGGGTGTGGCCAAAATAGCCGAAGAGCAGGTGCCCGCCCTCGTGGATGGGCACGAACACGTAATCGATGAGAAGATAGCCGGTCCTGTTCGTCAGTGCGTAGAGGAGGAAGATACCGTAAAAGGCCAGCCAGCCGATCCGCACCGGCTTCGAGACTGGCGTCCAATCTTCGCGGAGTGCCTCAAGCAACTCCCAATCCATCAGGCCTCTCCCCAGCAGAGTTCGAATGGCGCCCCTGCTGTCATTCTGAGCCCTTCGCTCTGTCATCCTGAGCGAAGCGAAGGACCTCGGCAGTTCGCCTGGGTGAGTGAAAAGGACAAACTGCGGGGGTTCTTCGCTCGCTGCGCTCGCTCAGAATGACAACGTATGCGCATTTGTAGAATCAGGCAAATGCGGGGATCCTTCCTTCGTTTCACTCAGGACCGGTCGCCGCGGACGACCTCCTCAGGATGACAGTCATGGCGGTTATTCCGCAGCCTGTTTAGCAACTACGTCCGGATTCTAATCGAAACCAGCCCGCTGCGGGAAATTTCTCTGGGCATAATCCGCGGGTGTATGGCACCTGCTGCCCCCTCGCCTTGACGCACCCCAGCTTTTCCCCTAGAGTTCTACTCTTACAAACGTATGGTTGCGTCCCGTTGTCAGGAAGTCCCTTTTACCGAGCAGGTGTTTTCCGTGCCCTCTAAGCGTCTCATGCCCCTGTGCGTGCTGTTGACTGCGCTCGTGGCGCTGCCGGCTTACGCGCTCAGTCCCGTGGCCGCGCGCCACGGCATGGTGGCGTCGAGCGAACCGCTGGCGAGCCAGGTTGGAGTGGAAATCCTCCGGGCGGGCGGAAACGCGGTGGACGCCGCGGTGGCCGTGGGATTCGCGCTGGCCGTAACTTTCCCCCAGGCCGGGAACCTGGGAGGGGGCGGCTTCATGCTGATTCGTATGGCGTCGGGCGACGCGGTTGTAGTGGACTACCGCGAGCAGGCGCCGGCGGCCGCCTCACCCACCATGTACCAGGACGGGCAGGGGCATTTGATTCCCGACGCCAGCTCCGTCGGCGCGCGCTCCGCCGGAGTTCCCGGCACGGTGCGGGGTCTGGCGCTGGCGGAGGAGAAGTATGGCAAGCTGGGCCTCGGGCGCGTCATGGCGCCGGCCATCCGCCTGGCCAGGAACGGTTTCCCCCTCAGCTACGAACTCGCCCAAGGGTTGGGTGCGGAACGTGCGCTGCTGGAGGAATTCGACGGTTCGCGCCACATCTTCCTGCATGACGGGCACCTCGCCGAGCCCGGGACAACCTTCCGGCAGCCTGACCTCGCGCGCACGCTCGCGGAAATTGCCCGGCGCGGCTCGCCAGGGTTTTACCAGGGCGCGGTGGCCAAAGCGCTCGTTGCGACCATGCAGAAGTACCACGGCCTGATCTCGCGCGCGGACTTGGAGCAGTACCAGGCCAAGTTGCGCCCGCCCCTGGTCGGCCACTTTCGCGGGTTCGAGGTTCTGAGCGCCCCGCCGCCCAGCTCCGGCGGCACGATGCTCATCGAAATGCTCAACGTGCTCGAGCCGCTCGACTTGGGCACACCGAACTCCTATGCATCGATCCATCTGATCGCCGAAACCATGCGCCGCGCTTATGCCGACCGCGCCACTTACTTGGGCGACCCTGAATTCGTCTCCGTGCCGGTTGCCGGCCTCACGTCGCCCCGCTATGCCGCCCTGCTGCGCGACGAGATTCTCCAGGCGAAGCCGGAAGCTCCCGTCCGGCCCGGCCAGCCGCAGGCTTTTGAATCCGGCTCGACGACGCATTTCTCCGTGGTGGACGCTGAGGGCAATGCCGTCTCAAACACTTACACTCTGAACGGCTGGTTCGGCTGCGGCGTGACCGTGGAAGGCGCGGGCTTTCTGCTGAACAATGAAATGGACGACTTCGCGGCCAAGCCCGGCGAGCCCAACATGTTCGGGCTGATGCAGGGCGAAGCCAACGCTATCGCGGCCCACAAGCGCCCGCTCTCCTCCATGACCCCCACCCTCGTGACTCGCGATGGCAAGGTTCGGCTCGTGCTGGGCTCCCCCGGCGGCGGCACCATCATCAATACCGTACTACAGGTATTGCTGAATAACCTAGTTTATAAGATGGATATATTGCAAGCGGTGACCTCGCCACGCTTCCATGATCAATGGATCCCAGACACCCTGACGCTCGAGCGCGTGGGCTTTTCTTCTGACACCCTCGAGAAATTGCAGCAGGCAGGCTATCCCCTGAGCTTTCGCGATGGCCTGGGCGACTGCGAGGCCATCGCGATCGACCCCGCGTCGGGATGGCGCTTCGGCGCTTCTGATCCCCGTGCGGATGGAAAGGCGGTCGGCTACTGATGGAATATGGACTCTCCACCTATCTCTACGTTAACGAGCGGCTCAGTTCACACATCCTGGATCAAATCCTGGGGGCGGGCATCCGGAACCTCGAGCTTTTCGCGGCCCGCCAGCACCTCGACTACACCGACCCCAACCACGTGCGCGACGTGGCGGAATGGTTCCGCGACCATCAGGTGAGCCTGCACTCCGTGCACGCGCCGCTTTACGCCGACGCGGATTGGGGGCAGCGGGGCGGGCTTGCCGTTTCCATCGCCTACCTTGAGCGCCGCCTGCGCATCGATTCCATGGACGAGGTCAAGCGCGCGCTCGATATCGCGGACCACCTGCCTTTCCGCTACCTCATCCTGCACATGGGGTTGCCGGAGGAGGAATACGGCATCAACAAATTCGATGCCGCCATGACCTCGCTCGAACATCTCAACGTCTACGCCAAGGAGCGTGGCGTGCAATTGCTTCTGGAGAACATTCCCAACGAACTCGGCACGCCCGAGCGCCTCGTGCACTTCCTCCAGTACACGCGTTTGAACCTGAAGATTTGCCTGGATGTAGGCCATGCCTATATGACTTGCGGCGTGCACGCGGCGTTCGAGACCCTGCGCGAACGCATCGCCTCCACCCACGTTCACGACAATCGCCGCGAAAAAGACGACCACCTGATGCCCTTTGAAGGTGAAATCGATTGGACGGAAACCGTCCGTGAGCTGAGCCGCGGCCAGGGCCAGTTTCCGGTGCTTTTCGAAGTGCGCAACTACGGGCCGGAGCGGAGCAGCCTCGCGCGCCTGGCCGGAGTCATCGACCGCATGGAGAACCTTGCGGGAGGAGGAATTGACACTTGACCCCTACGGTTGAAATCCGCCGAGTCTCGGAACACGTGGCCCAGGAAGTAACCCTCGAAGGCTGGCTTTACAACCTGCGCGAAAGCGGCAAGCTGCTGTTTCCACTTTTCCGCGATGGCACGGGAATCATTCAAGGCGTCGTGGTAAAAAGCGCCGTTCCGCCGGAGATATTCGACCGCGTGCGCGGCCTGACCCAGGAGTCTTCCCTGCGCGTCACCGGCAAGGTGCGGGCCGACCAGCGTGCGCCGGGAGGCTATGAACTGGACGTCTCTAACGTGGAAGTCCTGCAGCTCATTCCGGCGGACGCTCCTTACCCCATCACGCCCAAGGAGCACGGGATTGAGTATCTCATGGACCACCGCCACCTGTGGCTGCGCTCCACGCGCCAGCGCGCCATCCTGGGTGTGCGCCACGAGATCATCAAGGCGGTGCGCGATTTCTTTGACGACCGCGGCTTCACCCTGGTGGATACCCCCATCTTCACCCCCGCGGCGTGCGAGGGCACGACGACGCTCTTCGAAGTTAACTACTTTGACGACAAGGCTTACCTCACGCAGTCCGGGCAGCTCTACAATGAAGCTGCCGCTATGGCTGTCGGCAAGACCTACTGCTTCGGACCCACCTTTCGCGCTGAAAAATCCAAAACGCGGCGCCACCTGACGGAGTTCTGGATGGTTGAACCGGAAGTCGCCTTTGCCCACCTCGAAGACACCATGGCGCTGGGCGAGGAACTGGTAGCCTTTGTGGTGGCGCGCGTGCTGGAGAAGCGCCGGCCGGAGCTCACCACGCTGGAGCGGAAAATCGAGAACCTGGAGAGGATCCGGCCTCCCTTCCCGCGCCTGAGCTACGACGAAGCCGTGAAGATTCTGCAGGAGAAAGGGAGCGAAATCCAGTGGGGCGGTGACTTCGGCGGCACGGACGAAACGCTGCTTTCCGAAAACTCCGAAAAACCCATCCTGGTTCACCGTTACCCCAGCCAAGTAAAGGCCTTCTACATGGCGCCCGACCCCGCGCGCCCGGATGTGGCGCTGTGCGTGGATATGCTTGCTCCCGAGGGCTACGGCGAAATCATCGGCGGGGGTGAACGGCTCGCTGACCTCGCCTTGCTCGAACAGCGCCTTCAGGAGCACGGCCTGCCCCGCCAGGCCTTCGAATGGTATCTGGACCTGCGCCGTTACGGCACCGTGCCGCATTCCGGCTTCGGCATGGGTATCGAACGTGTCGTGGCCTGGATTTGCGGGCTCGAACACGTGCGCGAGACGATTCCCTTCCCGCGCATGTTGTACCGCCTGACTCCCTGAGGAGCGTCCCTCCGAAAGCGGGCGTCCTTGACAGGCTGCGGAAGAACCGCCAAAACTGTCATCCTGAGGAGCCGCAGGCGGTCCTGAGCATAGCGAAGGAAGGATCTCGTATGTTCATGAGAATACGCAGGGCGAGATTCTTCGCTTCGCTCAGAATGACACCGCCTACAAGTTTTTCCGCAGCCTGTTGAGCCCGTCCCCTGAAAAGGCCGGAAGGGGGGATGTCTCCCCATTGACATATTGATGCCTTCCTGATATGCTTTGATGCATGAGAACCACGATCCGGCTGGAAGACCAACTATTGACCGAAGCCAAAAGGCTCGCAGCAGAGAAGGGGACAACCCTGACGGCGATCATTGAGGACAGTCTGCGCGAGAGATTAGCACGGCGCGTTACCCCGCGGCGCCGCGCGAAGTTCCGTTTCCCCACTTTCAAAGGAGACGGCTTACAGCCCGGCGTCGATTTGGATGATTCCGCGTCGCTCCTGGATCGGATGGAGGGACGCGATGGTATTGATTGATGTCAACGTGCTCGTGTACGCTCACCGTGCCGAACTTCCCAAGCACAAGGCATTTCGGCAGTGGATGGAGGCCTGCATCACCTCCGACCAACCCTTTGCAGTGTCCGATCTTGTGCTCTCAGGATTCCTCCGGATCGTAACTCACCCCGGAATCGTCAGACCTCCAACTCCCTTGGGAGAAGCGCTCCAGGTGGTTGCCAGGCTGCGAACTCGGCCGAATTATGTTCGGGTTACGCCCGGGCCAAGACACTGGGATATCTTTGTGCGCCTATGCCAAGAGGCTGGCGCCAAGGGTAACCTAATCCCCGACGCTTATCATGCCGCGTTGGCAATTGAGTCCGGCAGTGAATGGATTACCACAGACCGTGACTTCAGCCGGTTTCCTGCCCTACGCTGGCGACACCCACTGGGATAGGCTTGGTTCCCTTGGGGGGGCAGCACGGTGAAAATCAAAATCCCCGGAACTCGTCGAGATCAATCCGATTATCGATCTCATGAATAAAACCGCGATTCTGGGCGTGGGGCTTGCGGCTTCGGCCCTGGGGAAGAAGATCTTGTGAGCAAGAAAATCCGCGTGGGCATACTGTTTGGAGGCCGTTCGGGCGAGCACGACGTCTCGCTTCTTTCCGCGGCTTCGGTGATGAAGGCGCTCGATCCGGCGAAATATGAAATCGTGCCCATCGGCATCACGCGCGAGGGACGCTGGCGAGTGGGTTCCGGAGCGGTGCAACTTCTGCCGCAGGTTCTGGAAAGTGGCGAACCCGTCACGCCCTCCGTGGATCCCGCCGGACCCAAGCTTCTGCCGCTTTCTCCCTCGACTCCGGGTCGCAGTTCGCGACCGGAAGTTGACGTGATCTTCCCTGTTTTGCACGGCACTTTCGGCGAAGACGGGACGGTGCAGGGTTTGCTGGAGCTGGCGGACCTTCCCTACGTCGGCGCGGGTGTCCTTGCCTCCGCGGTGGGCATGGATAAAGATGTGATGAAGCGCCTGTTTCGCGACGCCGGCCTGCCCGTCGTTCCCTGGGAGTTCGTCCGGCGCGCGGATTGGGAGAAGGATCCCACCGCCGTGCGCAAGCGCATCGAAAAGAAGTTGCGCTATCCGCTGTTCGTGAAACCCGCTAACCTCGGCTCGTCGGTGGGGATAAGCAAGGTTCACAACCGGCGCGAACTGCCCGCGGCAATCAATCTGGCCGCGCAATATGATCGCAAGATCCTGGTTGAGAAAGGAATCGACGCCCGCGAGATCGAATGCTCCGTGCTCGGAAACGATCACCCCCAAGCCTCCCTGCCGGGCGAAGTGGTGCCGGTTAACGAGTTCTACGATTACGAAGCGAAGTACATTAAGGAAGGCTCCGAACTCATCATTCCGGCCCCGCTCACTGCCCGGCAAACGCGGCAGGTCCAGGAGGTGGCCGTGCGCGCTTTCCAGGCCATCGACGGCGCCGGCATGGGGCGGGTGGATTTTCTCCTCGACCGCAAGACGGGAAGGGTTTACTTAAACGAGATTAATACCATCCCGGGCTTCACCTCCATCAGCATGTATCCCAAATTATGGGAAGCAAGCGGCGTCCCATACTCCGAACTTCTGGATCGCCTGATCGAACTGGCCCTGGAGCGCCATCGGGAAAAGTCCTGTACCCGCTTCACGTACTCGCCCAGCAGTTAGGATTGTGGTTTCTGACTTGCCGCAGCACGGGCGGGGTGGCGCAGACATCGTTTTTGGATGTCTGCGTTATGAGATTCAGGGTATGGGATCCACGGCGAGGAGGGAGGCATCTTGGCGGCAGCAGAACCGGAAGCTCGACCCTGGCCGCTGGTCAGGAGAGGAAGCGAGGGGGCGGTCGAGAAGGCGGGTGCGGCGATAGGGTGAGGTCGTGTAGATGATTGAGCCCGTAAAAGCGCCGCTGCCGGTGCGCCGCAGACATCAAACCATGATGTCTGCGCCACCCGCCAAAGCGAACCTAGCAAAAAGAAAGGCGGAAGTGCTCAAGTTCATCCGCTACGCGCTCTTTCGTAATCCGGAGGCACGGGAACCATGAAGCGCAAGATAATTTTACCCATTCTGCTGGGGGTCGCCCTCGGCGGCGGAGTGGTCTATTACAAAGCGGTCACGCAGCCGCAACCCATCGTGCTGACCGGGATCGTCACCACCAACGAGGTGATTGCGAGTTCGCAGATCCAGGGGCGACTCGAGCAGGTGCTGGTGAAGGAGGGCGACTTGGTAAAACCCGGACAGTTACTCGCCGTCATCGACCCTCAGGAACTGCGCGCGGACGAGTCTTATTACCTCCACTCCCAGCGGGGGACGGCCGCGCAGGTGAGTGAAGCCGAAGCTGCCTTGAAATTCCAGGAGGACCAAACTCGCGACCAGATCAAGCAGGCGGAAGCCGCGCTGGCCGCGGCCCAGGCCCAGGCCGAAGAGGCTAACGCCGACCTGGAGCTTGACCGCCTGAATTACCAGCGCACCAAGGGCCTGAACGATCAGAAGATCGTTTCAGAACAGTCGCTGGATCAGGCGCGCGCCGCCTTCGAGGCACAGCAGGCGCACCTTGAATCACTCCGCAAACAGGTGGAGGCTCAGCGGGCGGCAGTGGCGCTCGCCCGCTCGAACGAGGATCAGATAGCCGTGCGGCGGAATCAGTTAGCCGCGATGCAGGGGCAACTGGCGGCCGCCGGCGCGCAAAGGTCAAAGGCGCAGGTCCACTTGGACTACACGGAAATCCACGCGCCCATTCCGGGAGTCATCGCGGTGCTGGCCGCACGTCAAGGTGAAGTGGTGAACATCGGCCAGCCCATTGTCTCGATTGTTGACCCCGATGATCTCTGGGTACGTGCCGATGTGGAGGAGACGTACATCGACCGTGTGCGCCTGGGCGACCGCCTGACCGTGCGCTTGCCCTCGGGGGCGGAGCGCCTCGGAACCGTCTTCTATCGCGGGGTCGATGCCGACTATGCAACCCAGCGGGACGTGAGCCGAGCCAAGCGGGACATCAAAACGTTTGAGCTCCGCCTGCGCGTTGATAACCGCGACCGGCGGTTGTGGCCCGGCATGACCGCTTTCACCACGCTTCCCGCGCCAGACGCACGCTAGCCGCCGACCGGAGAGAAACGATTCTTCACTCCTCCCTCTTGCCGTTCGTATCGTACACCTCAACGGAGCCATACTTTTCCAGCACCTGACGAATGGGCTGTTTCTGGTCGTTGCCGGGCTGTTTGGCGTCGCCCACGCACACAATTTGCAGATGGTCAACATCCACGTACTTCCGGGCTGCCGCCTGGACCGCGTCCGGACCCGTCTGGGCGACTTGCCCGGGGTAGCGGTCCCAGTAGTCCATGGGGAGGCCGTAGCTCTGGACCAGCATCCAGCGGGACAGAAGCTGCTGTTGCCGTTCCAGAGACAAGGCAAAGCTGGAAACGATCGCGTGGCGGGCTTCGTCCAGTTCGGTCTCCGGCACCTTTTCGTCCCGAATGCGCTTGAATTCCAACATCAACTGTTCCAGGGAGCCGTCGGTCACGGCGTTGCGCACCTCCGTGTTCGCCGCCCAGGGTTCACGGTATTTATCGTCGCCCACGCGGCTGTAAGCGCCGTAGGTGTAGCCGTGCACTTCCCGCAGATTCAGAAACAGGCGTGCCTGCGGGCCGTCCCCAAGCACTTGGTTCATCACCGTAAGCGGGATGTAGTCTGGATCCGCGCGGCGTGCACCGTAGTCCCCGGCAACAATGTTGGTCTGCACGGAGTCGGGGCGGTCCACAAGGTAGATCTTGGTCGAAGCCGCCGGCGGTAGGTGGCTCCAATCCGGCTTCGGCGGCGGCTGGCCCTTCCAGTCGCCGAGGCTTTTCCGGATGAGCGCCAGGATCTCATCCGGTTTGACGTCACCGACCACGCCCAGGATGGCGTTGCCCGGAACATAGTAGCGGGCGTGGAACTCTTTCAAGCGCTCCGGTGTGGTGGCCCGGATGGATTCCGGAGTGGGCAAAGTAACCGCCGCCGGGAAGTCCCGGTAGAGTGCCTGGTGGAACTTCTCCTCCGCCAGCGCGGAAGGCTGCGAGCGTTCCTGCTCGAGCTCTGAAAGCTGTCGTTGCTTGTACTTCTCCAATTCTTCAGGGGGGAAGGTGGCATTCAGCACGACATCGCTCATCAACTCCAATATCTGGCCGGCGCTGGGAGCCAGACCCGAAGCTGCGACCGTGGAATTGGTGGAGCCGAATCCAGAAGACGTACTCAGCGAGGCGCCGATATTGTCAACGTCCGCCGCCAACTGCGCGCTCGTCCGGTGCGTCGTGCCCTCCCGCAGCATTTCGGCGGTGAAACTCGCCAAGCCGGGCGCCTCTTTCGGGTCGGACATGTCGCCGCCTTCGACCCAAAGCATGAAGTTTACCGTAGGCAGCTTGTGCTGCTCGATCACCAGGACGGTCAGCCCGTTCGGAAGCTTGGTCACCACCGGCCTGGGCAGATGTACCTGGAGGATGTCATTGCTCACCGGAGCACGGTTGAGGCGCGTCACCTTGGAAAGTTCGGCGCCGTGCTGGGCTTGAGGGAAAGCCGGCAGGGCCGCAGCCAGCGCGGCCAACAGTATTGCCAAAAAGGAAATCACAAACCTGCTCTTCGCCGTCATGGTTATTTTCCCTCCCTTTGAGCTTTCGCAGAGGTGCCCTGGGCGGCGGCCGGAATGTCCGTGACCACCGCGAGCTGCTCCGGAACCAGGTACTTCTTGGCAGCCTCCTTCACCTGATCCGCGGTTACCGCATCGAACTTGTCCACGATGGTGTTGATCAGGTTCGGGTCATCGAAGTAAACCGCATATTGGCCAATCTGGATGGCGGTGCCGAGATCGGCTTGCCGGGACCCAATCTGCTGCCGCAGGAACTGGATGCGGGCCTTCTCAAGTTCTTGCGCGCTGATGCCGTCTTTCTGCACGGCGGCGATCTCATCCCGGATGGCCTTGGCGCAATCCTCCGGCTTCACTCCGGGCCGCAGGAAGGCGTAAACGTAAAGCAGGCTCGGGCCGCGCCTTGGATCAGCCTGCGCGAAGACCTGGGTGGCGAACTGTTTCTCCTTCACCAAATGCTGATAGAGCCGGGAGCTTTGTCCCTGGCCGAGCACATTGGCCAGTACGCGCATAGCGTAGTTATCCGGCGTGTTGCCGGCTGGAATGTGATAGGCCATCAGCACCAGGGGCGTCCGCGCCAGCGGGTCCTTGATCGTTTCGCTCCGCTCACCGTAATGCGGGGGTTCGGTCATGTCGACGGACGGAGGTACGGGCTGCGACGGAATGCCGCCGAAGTACTTCTTCACTTTCGCCAGCGTTTCGGCGGGATCCAGATCCCCCACCAGCGTGACCACGGCGTTGTTCGGCGCGTAGTAGATGCGGAAGAAGTCCTTCACATCCTCCACCGAAGCTGCATTCAAGTCGGCCATATCGCCGATGACCGAGTGCTTGTAGGCAAAGTTGTCGTAGGCGAGGTTTTCGATGTCCAGGTAGGCGTGGCCGTAAGGCTGATTGTCTTCGCCTAGCCGGCGCTCCTCCTGCACCGCGTTGCGCTGGTTATCGAGATTGGATTGGTTGACCGCCAGGGAGTGCATGCGGTCGCTTTCCAGATACAAGGCCAGATCCAACTGGTTCTTGGGCAGCGCTTCGAAGTAGTTGGTGCGATCCTCGCTGGTGGTGCCATTCATATTGCCGCCATTGTTGAAGACGAGGATGAAGTGCTCACCCTTGCCCACGTTCTCCGAGCCCTCAAACATCATGTGTTCGAACAGGTGGGCAAAACCCGTGCGGCCCGGGCGCTCGTTGCGCGACCCCACGTTATAGGTGACCGCAATACCAAAAACCGGCGCCGTATGATCAACCGAGATGATCACGCGCAGGCCGTTATCGAGTTTCTGATCCGTGAATTCCACTCGCGGGAGCTTCGGCTGCTCCGCCCGCACCGGCTGCGTCGCGATGAGCAACCCACCGAGCAGCAGCCCACTCCATCGATATCTTTTCATCGTCGGCTCCTACAGATTCTTTTTTCTCCTGCGGATGACGTCATTCTCTTCCAGGCTTCATCTTAACTCAAGTGGAATTCACTGGCGAGAAATCGAGCAGGCGCGGCACGCAACCCGGCACGGGTTAGGCCGAGGCTGCCGCGATGGACTCCGGCGCGTTGGAACGCTTATTTTGTGACGGCCCCTTCGGGTTTCCCCTCCGTCAGCACCAAGCGCGGGAAGGTGGACGGGTTCCCGGGGCTGAGGCGGAACAGGTGGTCTTTCTTGGATTGCAGCGTGATGCGTTCCAGGTCTTCCTCATGGGTCCCTTTGGCCGGGCGGATCACCCTCCTCACACCGAAATCCAGGCCCAACTCGTAACCCAATGCGAACTTGCCACCGGCAAAATAGGACACCGGAATGGCGATGTCTCCCGAGTAGCCATGGGCGGTTCTTTTCCAAGCGGTATGGATTTCCTGCATGTAGGAGTGGGGCTGCGCGCGCGGCGGCAGGTAATCTTCATCGGAAAAAATGCTGGGCTGAACGTCGGCGAAGTTCCCAGGGCTGAAGTAGAGCGCGTACTCGTCGCCAGTGGGCTCCTGCGCGAAGAAGTTCTTACGGAAGCCGGTTTCAAGCATGAGCACAAAGGTGTCACCATTTTGAATGCCGCGCGCGAAGAACGGCTGATAGAGATCCGGGTCGCTGACGTCCACGCCCACATAGAAATAGCTCTCGTTCCAGGCCAGAGCCACACGGGCTGACAGATCTCGCGGGCCCTTCCAGTGTTGGGCGCCCGACGTGACCCGCGCTGCGTCGTCGAGCCTGTAAACCGGGCCGCTTAGCCACTTGGCAAAATCGCCGTCCAGGTTGGGCGTCTGGGCAAGCTGATAGGCCGAAAGCGCCTCGTAGTTTTCATCCCATTGGAGTTTGCCGTCCGGGAGGTGCTGGAAGGCCGGGTCAGCTTTCACCTCGGCCAGGCGCTCGAGGTTGTGCTTGAGCGCGGGAGAAATCTCCGACAGCAGCCGCTCGAAGCGCTTCTGGTTGCCCAGGCGCTCGAACGCCGCGTCTAAATCCCACAGTTCCGAGGCTATCTTCAGCACGTCAACCGGCTGCCGGCGCTCGCTGTTAAGCGGCATAAATATCCCATCCTCCCAAGCGTACGTTCCGAAGGCCTTGAGGAACGGCGCCAGCAGGCCTGGCGCGTCTTTGCCGTATTGGCTGACCACAGCGTGCGTTTCGGATTGGGTATGGTCGTACGCTGCGGGGTTCCAGAGATAATCGGCGATGGTCTGGAGGGGGATCATCGAGGCGTGCGCCTGGTTCATGGGATTCGAAAACAGTCCGCGCAGCACGGAAGGCAAATTAGGCTCGCGGCCGGTGAGGGGCCCCAGGTGGCGGCGCCAGGGCGAGCCGTCGATGACGGGGAAATTGTCCCACACGATTGGCTTGCGCTGGATGTACCCGCCCCACTCGCGCGCCTGCTCTACGGTGATGGCAGGAGAAAACACTTTCGGGCCGGTCCAGACGATGGAGACGCCGCGATCGACACCCTTGCCCAGTTCCTGGATGTAGTCCCGGCTGCCCCATTCGTTGGTGTAGGTCGTGGGCGTGAGCACCAGGCGGTTTTCTGAAGACTGCGCCGTCAGATACTTGTGGAGTTTGTTGGTCAAATAGGTGTGCGCCTGCGCCAGCGTCTTGAACTGAGCCTTGTCCTGCGCGTCCTCGAGATCCTGGGGCACGTCGTCGAGGAAAAGCGCGTAGCAGGAGACGCCCAGCTTGCCGACGCTCGCGAGCTTGTGGGTCAGCACCTGGAAGTCCTGCTCACTGGAGTAAGCCATGCTGAGGCCGGGGCTGATGGCGAAGCAGAAATCCACAAAGTTGTGGTGCGCCGTATCCACCAGTTCGCCGAGGCGCTTCAAATCCTCGGACGGGTAAGCGTCGCGCCACAGCTTGCGATGGTAGGGATCATCCTTGGGCGCGTAATAGTAAACGTTCATGCCGTGCGCGCCTTCAAAGCGCAGGATGTCGATGCGGTCCTGGTGTGTCCAGGGCGTGCCGTAGAAGCCCTCCACGACTCCCCGCTCCAGAAAAGAGGGAAAATCCGCAATGACGGCGGAAGTGCCATTCTTTTCCACGCGCACGGCCTGGGGGTGGGGGATGAGGGCGCGCGTGAGATTCGACGGCCAGATGGTCACGAGATCCGGAACACGCAGCAAGGCGTTGTGAAATCCCTGCGGCGTGCCGGCAATAATGCGCAGGCGATTCGGCACCGAGGCGCGCGGATAAGTGGCCTGCAGGATATAGCCCTCCTTCGCGAGCGCCATGGCAGGCTCGGCGCCCGTCGTGCCGGCCTCGCGTCGCAGCATGCCGAGAAAACTTTCTGCGTTCCTCTCTTCGTCCAATTCAATCGAGATGGCGCCCGGCGGCAGGCCGACGCGTTTGGCCTCTGAAGCACTGGTGAAAAAACGAATCAGCGCCTGGTCCTGTGCCGCCAGTTGCTCGAGTTGGCGATGCACACGCTCGTCGAGTTTCGCTTTTGAGATGACCACCCAGGTGTGCGCCGGGCGGCGAGCGCCGAAGAGCGGAGTCGAGAACATCACAAGCGCCAGGCCCGCGAGGGCAAGATTTCGCATGGTGTTTCTCCCGGACCGAGATTCCCTGCTGCAAGCCGCCGAGTGTAACAGTTCGTAGACGGCGGACCACCGTTCATGACGAACGGCGTTTCCATGCCTTCCAGAGGCAGTAGGCGGGGATCCCGCTCCCCACCAACACGATTCCCCAGAGGGAGTCCGCGCGTTGCTGCCGGAAGGTGTTCACGAGCAGGCAGACGGACAGAACCACAAACAGTGCGGGAACCACGGGGTACCCCCAGGTGCGGTAGGGACGCGGCAGGTCGGGCTCGCAGCGGCGCAGCACGAACACTCCGGCGGTGCAGAGCGCATAGAAGAGGAATTCCGCAAAAATCACTTTGGTGTAGAGAGACTGATACTGTCCGGTGAGCGCGAACAGTCCCGCGATGACGGCTTGTCCCACCAGCGAAACCGCGGGGGTGTGGAAACGTGGATGCACGGCGCCGAGCGCCAGTGGAAAGAGGCCGTCGCGCGCGGTAGCGTAAGGAATGCGCGATCCCGCCAGGATCGAGCCGTTGAGCGTGGCGAAGGAAGAAATCATGACCCCCACGGCGATGAAGGCTCCCCCGGCGCCGCCCAGGAAGCGGCGCGCGGCGTCGGCCGCCACCGTATTCGTGCCCAGGACCTGGGACGCAGGCAGGACGTAAAAGTAGGCGATGTTAGCCAATGCATAAACCGCAACGACCAGCAGCGTCCCGCCGATAAGGGCCCGGGGAATGTTGCGCTGGGGATTTTCGACTTCTCCCGCCACCATGCTGAGGTTGTTCCAGCCGTCGTACCCCCAGAGGGCCGAAACTGTGGCCACGCCGAAAGCCACCAGCAGGCCGCTGCCGTGGCCCGCGGGTGCGAAAAACGGCCGAAAGTTGTGCCACGAGCCATGGCCGATGACCAGGCCCAGCACGATGAGAATTGCAAGCACCAGCAGCTTCGATGCGGTGAAGAGCGTTTGCACGGCGCCGCTGCGGCGGACGCCAAGAATATTCAAGCCGGAGAGCAACAGCACCATGAGCGCCGCCCCCACCTGCAAGCCCGTCAGCCGCAGCGGAATTGCATGCGCGCCGATGCCCAGGGTGGCTTCCCACAGGTTAGCGTGCAAGCGGGGGAAAAAGTAAGCGAGATAGATGACGAAACCCGTGGCGATGGCCGCGATCGACGCGGTCTTGGCGATGATGAATTGGGTCCAGCCGTAGAGGAATCCGAAAAGCTCGCCGTAAGCGTGGCGCATGTAAACGTACTCGCCGCCCGCCTCGGGCAGTGCCGCGCCCAACTCCGCGTAGCTCAACGCCCCGAAAAGGCTGAGGACACCCGCGGCCGCCCACACCACCAGCACCATGGCCGGCGTACCCACCTGCTGCAGCATGACGCCCGGAACCACGAAAATCGCGGTCCCGATCATGGTGCCGGCCACGACAGAAGTCGCACCATAAACCCCCAAACCCTTTACCAGACCGGTTTGTCCTGGGCTGCGCATGGCGGTCACAAGTTATGAATTATGAATTATGAATTATGAATAGTAAACAGTGAACAAAGGGGCGGAACATCATTTAGGATTCACCATTCTTCCCTTCGCGGAATTGATTTTGCCCTGCTTCGGTTGCCGCGCGGAGAGGCTGGGCGAAGCTTACCAACAGGCCGATGACAAACGTTACCACGGTTCCGATGGCGACGTACCACGTCCAGGCGATGCGAGTGAATCCCACGACGTAAGCCAGCGTGGCGAGGGCGGACAACGCGCCGACCAGGGCGCCGCGCGCCGTGGCGCGGCGGGTCAGGACGCCCAGCAGGAAGATTCCCAGCATACTGCCGTAAGGAACGCTGGCGACGGTGAGCGCCAGTTCCAGCGCGCTGCGCTGGAGATACTGCACGGCGAGCGCGATCGTGATGAGCACGATACCCCAGAAAAGCGTCATCAGGCGCGAGACGCGCAGGTAATGGCGGTCATCGGCGTGGGGACGCAGGTAGGGTTTGTAGAAATCCATCACCGAACTCGAGGCCAGGGAATTGAACGCGGCACTCAGATTGGCCATGCCGGCGGCCAGGATCGCGGCGGTCAGCAGGCCCGCGAGCCCGGTGGGAAGCCGGGTGATGACGAAGGTCGGGTAGATCTGGTCGGGCCGGCGGAAAGGCGCCGCGGGGGGAAAGTGCTGGTAGAACGCGTAGAGCACCACGCCCACCACCAGGAACAGGGAGAACTGAAGGAGCACGAGGAGGCCGCTCGCGAGCAGCGCGCCCTGGCTCTGGCGGCGGGTGCGGGCGGCGAGCAATTGCTGGACGATCATTTGATCGGTGCCGTGGCTCGCGGTGTTCAGGAACATGCCGCCGACCAAACCTGTCAAGAACAGGTAGGGTTGGCTCCAGTCAAAGTGGAAGTTGAAGACCGTGAATTTGCCGCCCGCCGCCTGCGCCGTGCGCACGACCTCGCTCCAGCCGCCGGGAAGGGTGTGGAGGGCCACGCAAAGCGCGACGACAGTTCCAGAGAGATAAATCATCAACTGGATAACATCCGTCCATATAACTGCCGTCAGCCCGCCCTCCAGCGTGTAAAGCAGCGTCAGCAGACCGATGATCACGAGCGAAACCCCGACTCCGGTTTTGAAAATGATGCTGATGACGATGGAAATCGCGAAGACGCGCACGCCCTCGGCGAGGGCGCGCGTGAGGAGGAATAGCCCGGCGGTAAAGACCCGCAGGCCGTGCCCGAAGCGCTGCTCGATGAGCTGGTAGGCCGTGTAGAGCTCGCCCGCAAAATAGCGCGGGATGAGGAGGAAGCTCACCACCACGCGCGCCAGGAGATACCCAAAGACGAGTTGCAGAAACCCCAGGTTCGAACGGTAGGCAATGCCCGGTGTGCTGATGATGGTCAGAATGCTGGTTTCCGCGCAGACGATGGAAAGGGCAATGGCCCACCAGGGCAGGCGGCGCCCGCCCAGGAAGTAATCGTGCAGGGTGCGCTGCCCCGTGCGGAATTGCGCGCCGAAGGCAGTGATGGCGAGGAGGTAAGCGACGACGACGGCGAGGTCAATCCAGCTAAAGGCCACTCCCACTCCTCGAGATCCAGTGAGGGCCGGGGGCGCGGGGGCCACACGCGGCTGTGGGCAAGCATACCCTATTTCGGTGGAATCGCGAGCCGGGAAACGCGAGCCCTTTCCAGCCCTCTCCCCCAGGCGGGAGAGGGTGGCGCGCAGCGCCGGGTGAGGGGGTCCCCGCGAGACCGCTCATTGTCAACAATAGTGCGGGGCAGGACACCAGCAGACCGTGTGGTCAATGCAATCTAACGGGCTCGCCTTGACTTCCGGTAATATCCAAGATTAAGATGCGCTCGATTGATTCCTAACCTCAGTGAAGTCAAGGACGGCCTGCCATGATGCTCGCTGACAATTCCTTCGTAGGGCTTCGCCGGGCAAGACCGCTCGTGGTTTGGACTCTAGCCATGTGCGTGATGACGATTATGCGGGCGCAAGCGGCGCCCCAGGAGCCCGCCGCGCCCCCCGCCCCTGCGGCAGAAGCTCAACCCACTGCACCCGCAGCGCCTCCCGCCCCTGCGGCAGAAACTCAACCCTCCGCACTCGCCACGCCGGAAGTGACCTCGGTGAACCCCTCAAGCGCGGCGCCAGGCAAGGACACGACCCTGAAGATCACGGGCAAGAACTTCGCATCGGACGCGAAGGTCAGCTTCGCGAATCCCGGCATCCGGGTTGTGGATATCAAGCCTTCCTCGAGCACGGAGTTGGCCGTGCACATCAAGGTGGCGCATGACGCGTCGCCAGGCGCCAGCAGTTTGTATGTGATCAACCCCAATGACCGGGAGGGAGTGGCGCCATTCGAAGTAACCAGGAAGGGTCCTGCCCCACCCGCGACGCCTGCCACTCCAGGTGCGGCGGCGGGGCAACGTTATGAGGCTTACCATTTCGGAAATCCCCTGGAGGCCCTGCAGGCACACGGCAAGGTGAAAGGGGCATTGGTGGTGTCGGCCGGAAAGCTCCGCTATGAAGAAGGAAACAAGATCCTCTTCAACGTGGCCTTGCGTGAAGTCAAGGAAGTTGAGATCAATACCCTCGGGGGTTTCAACACCGGCACGTTCCACATCATCTTGACTTCTGGAAAGACCTATAACTTTGCGCCCGGCTCCTTGCACCCCGGTGATAACCAGACCATAGTTGATGCGCTCCGCAAGGCGCTGGCTCAATAGCGGGCGGCAGAGAGGGTCTTTTGGGTTTTGACCACCTTGCGCCGGTGAACGTGGAAACGCCGTGGACGCATGCCGCAGGATGTTACGCTGCAGGGCAAGGCTAAGGAAGAATGTCACCGCCACGGAATTCCAACAATCCAATCCGAAGATCGGTCTAGGAGGGAACATGCACAGAGTGGATCAGGTATCAGTCATCCGGTGGGTTTGCGCGGGGGTGGCCGCGGTCCTCCTGTGGACAGTCGGCGCCGCGACGGCCGCCGCGCAATTCGGCTTGCCCAAGATCAACGTCCCCAAGCTGCCCGGCCAGAAGACGACGAAAACCAAAGCCAAGAAGCAGGTTGAGCCGGCCGGGCCGCCACCCGAAATCACGGCAATTGAACCGAACTCCGGCGCGCCGGGAAGCTCGGGAGAGGTGAAGCTGACGGGGAAGAATCTCAACAAAAAACTGGGATTGGCGTTGAAGTCCGGTTCGAATCAGGTCCGAGTGACCCATTTCCAGGTGCAGAGTCCTGAGCACGCCACCATGGTTGTGGCCGTCCCAGCCGACGCACCGGAAGGGGAATACAGCCTCGAAGTAACGCAATACGCGGAGGCTTCGGTGGATGCGGACGGTGAGACGTCGCTGTCCGGGTCGCCGGAAGTCTATGCCATTCCGGATACGGCGCCGAAGTTCAAGGTCTCGGGAACTGGGAACCTGCCCGTCACCGTCCCCACTTCGTTGCTTGGCGAAGGTGACATGCAGTATATGGATATGATGATGAAGATGCAGCAGGCGATGATGCCGGGGTTCGGAAACCAGGGCGGTGAGGGGAAGATCCTTATCGCATCAGGTTCCGTCAAGTACGTACAAGGCGACAAGACGGTTTTTGCGCAACCCATTTCGGCCGTGAAAGACTTGGCGGAGATGAAGCAGGGCGGCCAGCCCATAGGGATTTTCCGCATCGTCTTCACCGACGGGAAAATCTACAATTTCTTTGGAGGCGGCCAGCATGGCGGGGATGCGCACGCCTCGTTTGTGCTCCTTAAGAAGAAGCTGGGCAAGTAACCACGCAGGAATTCAGGGTAGAATCCCGGCATGAATTTCCCGCGAGCGCTCCGGGCGCGAATCGGAAATGGGCTTGGGGAGGCAGGGCTGTTGCTGGTCCTGCCTCTGGTTTTTCATCGGAGTTTCGTCGAGCAGTTTTCCACACCGAAGTTCTTCCTCACCAAGTGCCTCATCATCACAGGGTTGGCCGTCTGGGCGGTTGACGCCCTAAGACGACCGGCGTCTCGGTTGCGAGGGTTCCCCCTGGGCTGGCCGTTGCTCACCTTCGGCTTGGCAGTCCTGGTTTCCTGTCATAACAGCCCGGCGCCTCGTTTTAGCCTGCAGGATGCGGGCTTCGCGCTTTGCGGACCGGTCTGGGTTCTGTTGCTGGTTTCCTGGGAGAGGGG
This sequence comes from uncultured Acidobacteriota bacterium, assembly GCA_963722555.1. Classification (GTDB taxonomy): domain Bacteria; phylum Acidobacteriota; class Terriglobia; order UBA7540; family UBA7540; genus Bog-366. The sequence goes on along the minus strand of CAVRNQ010000006.1, from coordinate 359,719 downwards.
TGAATCAGCAGTTCACCGAATTGCGACCTGGACGGGGGCCGCCGGGGCGTTGGTGGCAGGGATTGTGTGGCTGCAGCGGCTGGGCTACGACCCGGTGCTCTTGGGCGGCTATCGCGTCAACTGGGGGACGATGGTCGAGCGCATGCGCCTGTACTCGACACTCGGGAACCCCAACTTTGTGGGCGGCTACCTAATTGGAGCGATTTTTCCCGCGTTGGCGCTGGCCGCGGGTTTGCGGGCCCGATGGGCTAGAGCACTCTGGTTGGGTCTGGCGGCGGTGATGGCGGGCGCCATCGCCGAGACAGGCTCCCGAGGTGCGTGGTTCGGCTTGGCCGTGGGGCTGGCAGTTGCGCTCGCAATCGCCTTGCGGAAGGGTCCCCCTCGGGCACAAGTCCGGCAACCCGAGGGCCGCGCGGGCAGCAAGACACCAGGGTGCGTGGCATCCGCTTGGGGTTGGCCGGTGGCGCTCCTGACTCTCACCCTGGCGGAGCGACTGGTTTCGCAGTTCCGGGGCAGGCTGTATTTGTGGCGCTTCAGTTGGCCGATCTTCTGGGAGCATCCGATCCTGGGTTCGGGCTGGGGCACTTACCAACTCCTCTATCTGGAGTTCCAAGGAAGATTCCTCGCTGCGCATCCCGAGTATGCCGTCAACTGGACGAATAACCGCCTTCTCCACAACGACCCGATGCAATTGCTTCTGGAGACGGGATTGCTCGGTTTCGGTGCTTTTGTCTGGATTCTGTGGGCATACGGGCGGGAAGCGGGGCGAGTGCTGCGGCAAACGGCCGGAGCGGGGACCCGGTACGGGATTGCCGCGAGCGCGGGGGGCATCACGGCCATCCTGATGGATTCACTCTTCAATTTCCAGTTTGAGGTCCCGCCGACTTTCATCCTGTTGTTCACGCTGCTGGCCGTTCCGACCATGCTGCACGGCGCCGAGGTGGAGGAGAAGGGTGAAGGGCAGCCTGCGCCAACCTTGCCGGCGCGCCGAAGCCCTTGGCTCCTGGCAGTCAAACTGGCGTGCAGCCTGGCGATACTCGCGGCCGCAGGGGGGCTCCTGTGGCAGCAGACTCGGGTGCTCGCTTCCGAGCGCACCTATCAGTCCGCGACGGTTTCCGAGCACGCTGGCGACCTGGCGGGCGCAGAAACCGCTTACCGACGGAGTGTAGAGCTCAACCCTTCGAACGGCCGGGCGCACTTTGGCCTGAGCCGGGTGTACTACATGGCTCAGCGCTTTTCGGAAGCCCTCGAGGAAGTTGTGCGGGCCGAGCGGACCTACACCGACTCGCATCAGGAGGTCCTGCGGGCTCGTATCCTGGAGCAGATGGACAGGGGCGACGACGCGCTCGCCGCCTACCGCCACGCATTTTGGCTGGATCCTACCCTAACGAGCATTCAAGCGGATATCGAGCGGCTCAGCAACCCGCGGTAGCGGCCCATGTGTGCCGCGCGCCGCGTTGGGCAGCTATCGATATACAAATAAGCCCACACCTCCGGAGTTGTATCCGAAGTTTGATTCGGGAGTGCGGCGCCAGCAAGGAACGACTCAAACGGCAGCGAGGTTCCTCTACAAGGCACGTGCAAGCTGGCGGGGGACAAAGCCATGCGGAGAAGAGAACAATCCGCTGGCCCCTTGCAAGCAGACCTGCTCGACATTACCGGGCGGCTGCGAACTGCCCTTGCGTGCCCGCCCGCCCCGCCCTACTTCTGCGCGCTCAGAATCTTCCACATGGTGCCGGCAAAGATGTTGTCCTGTGCGGCCTTGGGGACGCCGCAGGCGTCGAGCATCTTGTGATAGCGCTCGATCTCGCGATCGAATTCCTCAAGTTCTCCTTCAAAGACATCCGAGCCGAAAACCAGCCGCTCGAAGGCATTGGGGCCACCCGCCGGCGTGTGAGGACTGACTACGCCGGACCACCAGAAGATGGACTTCCAGAACGTCGGATCATCCTGCTTCTTGATGAGTGAGGAGCCCGATAGGTCAAAGTAAAGATTGGGGTTCCAGCGCGTAACTTCCGCCGCCCAGGCGTAGTCGGGGTTTCCCAGATGCGCGCCGATGACGGTTAGCTTGGGGAAGCGGCGCGCGATGCCGTCCAGGGTGGTCGGACGCATGCGGTCCACGCTGATGTCACTGGGGATTTCGGGATGGAGCCGATTCACAATTCCCGTGTGGAAGAGAATGATCATCCCGTATTTCTCGGCACGCGCGTAAATGGGCCAGTAACTGCGGTCGTCGTAATTCTTGAGTGGCCCGGTTAGCTCGCCCAAGCCGCGGAAGCCCGCAGCGTGGAAGAGATCGACAAGTTCAACGGCCAAGGGATCATCGAGCTGGAGCTCTCCCAAGCCCAGCAGCCGGTTGGGGTGTTTGGCCATAACCCCTTTAACACTGTCGATGTCTTTGGGGGCCGTTATCAGGAGCGCGAGCCCATCCACGGAATCGAGCTTGGCGACGAGCTTTCCCAGGAATGCGGGATCACCGTTGTGGTGAACGTGCGCATCGATAATCCGGGGGGCGGTGGTTTGGGCCGCGAGGGGGCCAAGGCTGAGCAGGAAAACCAATACAACAAGGAAAGAGTTCCAGCGAAGATTCATAGGACACCTGTGAGAGCGGCGTTGTGGCAATTGCATGTGCCTTCCGAGAATCGCAGACGGCCCCTATTCTGGTCGGGGCGGGAAATGATTGCAAGTCAGAAATGAGGGAGCAACGCCCCGGAAGCTCGGCAGCGAGGAAAGGGGTTAGGCGAAGGAAGGATTGAAGGGGGAGACGTGCGGAGCACATTAGCCCCTACCAAATCCCCTACCAAGCTTCCCCTATGCTGGACCCCGCCCCCTGAAATCCGCCTATGCTGGACCATAGGCAGGACCCGGGGCGTTGATGTGCTGCCAACCTGACGCAATATTTTGGGCGATTTGGGGCTAAAAGGAAAAGGGTCGCCTTATTGAAGCCTGGCGGACAGCCTGCTCGCCAAAAGTGTAACCAAGTCTGAGCCTGAAACTGCCCCTATGCTGGAGTCTGGACCCACGCCCCCTCTTTCCTTTCCGGCAATCTTGAATTCGCACAACTCACTTCTGCCTGGAAGGCAAATCTATAATCTTGTTGTGCCCAGCACAAGAGTGATAAACCGACAGTCCCGGCTGAAGAAATATGCAGAACTCACGAGCATGTTCGCCAGCATCGTCCTCCCATAGTGCACAGGCAACAATAAAAACGAGTTCCTTCCCTTTATTGATATCGTCCAGGTCGCTCTGGGAAAGGGCTTGCTCAGTTCTTGGGGTGCCCCAGACCAGGTGGTCCTTGGAGGGGTCAAGATTTAGCCAAAGGTCTCGGTCTCGGTGTTCTTTGAGGAACTTCTCCTTGAAGGCCCTATACAGTTTGTCCTCAGCCTGCGACGACGGCGGGATGGGTTCTCCTGTGTGCTTCAGCAGACGGACATCGCTCCCAACGATTCCCCTCGCTTGCCTCCGTCCGGCATTGCGGAAATACACGCTCACATACAATGGTGACCCGACCACGGGGGGGATGACGTCAATCTTCTCCAAAGTGATGTAAGTTCCTTCCGGCTTGGCCCTGGGAACTCTTGGTTCTTGGCGGACCGCGATGATGTGGAGGTCCCGCACTACCGCTCGGCTCATTTCCTGCTGCTGCTCCGATGCAAACTGCACCCTGAACGCCTGCCAAATCGACAGGCCGAAAGCGGCTGCTCCCATGGCATAAAACGCCCGCCGATGGCCCGGTCTCCCAGAGGACACAATTCCTCCGAGGACGGCCATTGCTATGGCTAACCCAGGGACCACGATAAACAGGAAGGTATCGAGGTTCACGGTCGGAATTATAGCACCGTGAGCCAAGGCGACAGTCCAGAAACCGCCCTCCAAAAGGTTCAAGTCCTTCCCCCCTGAATCCCCGATATTTGTTTTCGTCACGATTTTCCCAATAAAACCGCAAGTTTTTGAGCTGAGCCATGGACCGTGGGAGCCTCCGACGCCTGCGAGCACAGGTTTATCGACTTCCAAACCTATCAGTAGAAGCAAGAATTCCAGAGATGGAGGAAGGCTATGACTGCATACGAGGAACTACAGAAGCGGCGGGCTGAGTTCAAGGGCAAGGTGCTGTCCCTGCTGAAAGACGCAAGCCTGAGCTACAAGCAAATCGGGGAGAAGCTGGGAATCACACATTTCCGGGTCTACCAGATTCGGAAAGAGTTCGGCCTGCCCAACAGGGTGGGCGGATACCCCAAGCCCCCCCGGACACCTAAGCCCGATGCGCAGGGGGTGAACGGGAAATGAGCGAGACAACCGACAGGGGGAAGATGGACGCCCGCAGGCTGGTCACGGACCCAGCGAGCCTGATAGCAGAACTCAGGGCGCGGCAGTTTTATGGGTTGCTCGAACTCAAGTTCGTCAATGGGCAAATCCTCTACGCCCAGCAGACGGAAGCAATCAGGTTCTCCAAGCCTGAAATCCAACCAACCCGCGAACTGCGGGACAGGAGCTACAGTGGACAAAATCCAAAAACAATCGGCTAAGCGGCAGGCTTCCTGCGAAGCCTATTTTGCGGCGGGCAACACGCACTTCCCGCCAGGGGTATCAATCCGGGGCCGGGGCATAACATCCCTAACCCTGAAAATGGTCGCGATGATGATAGCCAAGCACGCCAACGGCAAGCTGGACGGCTGCTATCCAAGCTACAATACAATCGCCAGGGAATCGGGAATCACACGGGCTGTAGCAATTGACGCCGTGAGATGGCTGGCAGGGATAAGGCTGTTCGCCAAGAAACCTGGAACCAGGCGGGGAAGCAATACCTACGTCTGGCGTAAGTGTGTCAAACATCCAAAGATAGGCTGGGTATTCCAGGGCTGGGAAGAGAACGCACCCGACAGCCCACAACCCCTGGATGGTATGACCACCATACCAGATGGTATGACCACCATACCACCCCAGTATGGCACTCATACCACCCCAGTATGCTGGTCATACCCGAATGAATCCTTAATGGCAAAGTTAAATGACGAAGAGAATGAGGGGCGCACGGAATCCCTGGACGGAGACGGCACGGACTGGGAAAGCCCAAGCTCCTCTCCTCCTCAATCTCAATCATTGACAGGGATACCTGGAGACGGAAGCAAAGCCTACGCCAAGATTATGGGAGAGCTGACGGGGGAAGAAGTCAAGCATCCTGTCCGGCCCAAACCTGAGCCCCCTGTCCAGCCCGTCTCTGTCCAGCCTGAAACACCCGTTCCCCAAGCCCCCCCGGTCCCGCCCAACCCCCCCAAGCTTTGGGAGACTTGGGACAAACCTATAGACGGGATTACCGCGCAGGACATCAAGCGTGCCCTGGAGTTCTGGGGGAAAGACAGCAAGGACCCCTACTACAGGGAGAACGAGAAGCTCACGGACGCCTACGTAAGCAACCCCAAGAACGCCCGCAGGCTTGTCGATACGACGCCCCCTGAATACCAACCCAAGAAACCCGCCTCCGTGCCCGCCACCAATTGTCCCGACTGCCACGGGCGGGGGCAGCTTACCGTGAAGGCGGGCGGGGATATTTACTGTCCGCCCTGCTGGTGCCTCAAGGCCGCCGACGGACCGCATATGCTGCCCGCCAAGCCCGACTGCCCCCTTTGCGACCGCAAGACGGGCGAAGTGAGCCGGAAGGAAGTCAAGCTGATGAACGGCGACATCCGCACGGATATCACGTGGTGCGGCTGCCTGCGCCCCCAGGGGGCGGCTAAGTGAAAAGCGCTACGGTACCACCCCGCCCCCCGGGACGCCAGGGCCAGCCGCCGAGCCTCGGCAAAGGGCTACTCAGGAAGGGGTGGGGAAGCCAAAACGCCGAGGGCCAGGCGGCGAGGCCATGCCGTGATACAAATAGGGTGGCGACCCACGCCAGGGGAGACCGATATGAACAACTGGGACGATATGAACGAGACGGAAAAGATGGGATGGTTCGACGAACTCTTTCTCCTGTCCGCGCTGGCCCACTCCGCACTCAGGACCCTGCGGGACAGCCTGGACGCCACACAGGGGGGCGAAACCGCCTTGGCGGGGGCGCTGGACAGGGCAGCCGACGCGCTTATCGAGTTCAACAAGATGCTTGATGAACGGCGTTCCTGGAGTCGGGAAGCGGCCAAGGCAAGGGCCAAGGCGGGGCGGAAACAGGGCGCTTAGCCCCAGGACAGGGCCGACTTGGCGCCATAACCGCTCGATTCGATGCGGAATCGGCACGCCTGCCGCACCAAGGCGGGATAGACCCACCCCCCCGGTGGGGGCTATCTCCTTCCGTATCGACAAGTTAGCAGAACCGTAGGCAGCCGTCGCGACCGCGACCGGTACGGCGTCCAAAGGGAATTTTCGGAAACGGGCTTTTCGAGGAGGAAAAAATGGTAAGCAAACCGCAGCTAAAAACGCCGAAACATTTGAGGAAGGAAACCAGGCGCTGGTTCAAGTCCGTAGTGAACCGCTACGAAATGACCGAGGAGGATGTCCGCCTTCTCACCCTGGCTGCCGAGGCTCGGGACCGGGCGGAACAGGCCAGGGAGATACTGGCCGTGGAGGGAATCCAGCGAAAAGACAGGTTCCAGATTAACCAGGTCCATCCGTGCGTTGCCGTGGAGCGGGACAGCCGGATATCCTACGCCCGCCTGATGCGGGAACTCAACCTCTCCTAAGGGAGACAACAAGAGGCGTTATGCCGAGACACCCGAGACGGGAAGTGCCAAAGAAGGGGAACGGGCCGGGAAGCCTGCCGAAGGAACTCCTGATATACCTGGCCATAGGCCATGATTTTTCTTTCGGAGCCTACACCACGCCGACTGGCGAGATGAAAGACCCCGCCGAGATGAGGCGGGTCTACTTCTCCCACAGGGACGAGATAATAGCCTATGCCGCCAAGGACCGCCCCGTCCGATTCCACGAGGAGACCGAACTGGAGAAGCGGACGATACAGAAGCCCTGGGCTTATTTCGTCTTCGAGCTGGATGACGAGCTGGCCTTCCGCCACCAGGGCGACCCCTCGGCGGACTACAGGGGGGCGAAAATCTATCTGTCCACCTTCGATGTCCCGCCCTTCGCCCGTGGCCCCCTGCGGCTGGAAATCACCCACCCCGACGGGTCGAGGGAGAGCCTCGACCCCGGGCAGATGGGGAAACTCAAGGCGGAACTTTTCCCCGAATAGGAATCCTTGCCTATCCGTTCTATAGGCAGAAGCCACCGCAGAGTGGCGTTGATTGCCCCCGAAGAGCGCCGACACAGGCACCCCGCAAAACCCAGAGACTTGGCAGCTACCCGTGCCAGAGCACCGTGCTGCCAAACCGAGGAGCGAAAATGGGCTACCAAATTCTCTCGAACCTTTTGATGTCCGACCTGGAAAGGGACTCGAAAACAAATCCCTACCAGATGTTCCAGACCCTGAGACATTTGAGGGCCAGGCGCTCGAATTCCTACACCGAGGCTTGCAATTTTGCCATCGATACCCTGCTCCGTAGGTTCGGGCTTGACGGCAAGGTGCTGTCCATCGTAGGGACGGCCGACCTTCGTACGGGGTCGATATCTTTCCAGACCTGCCCGCCCGCCAAGACCCATTCGACGCTGACCCTGGCGGGAACGGACGTCAAGCACCCCGACCCCCTGCCTCCCGAGCCGAAGCCAAGGACAAAAACTGACCGGCTTGTCGGGCTTTTCAAATAGTCTTGCTTCCGCCTATGCGGGAGCCCGTCAACAATTTTCCGACCGTGCCCAGGGGCGCAAGGAGACCGATATGATTAAGTCAAACAAGAACGCATTTTTGGAGCAGGCAGCCTCTCTGCTGGCCGCTCCAGTTTTCACCCGAGAGGCGGCCTCAAGGGCTACCCTGCTTTTGAGCCTTGCCGAGAAAATAGGCGGGGCGGAAATCCAGCCCGAGGCCGAGAAGCGATTCGCCCGCGCCCTGAGGGGCGACAAAAACGCCTGGCCCGAGGAGCGGGACTATGACCTCGACGCCGCCGAGGGTATGAGCGAGGCGGGCGGGAGCCCCGCCGGGAGCCTCGGGGGCTACACTGTTCCTGAGTCCTTTGCCACCACGCTGTTCTCGGCGCTTCGCCAATATGACCCGATTTTCTCGGAAGGGGCGTTCAACTTTCCTATCGAGACGGCAACGGGCGGACCGATGCGGATTCCCGTCTTGATTGACGTCACCGAGGCGGCGACGAAGATGGATGAGGCCGAGCAGCAGACGAGCCAGCAGAATATCGCCAGCGTAGGGCGGATAAGCTTTCCAGAAGTGCCGACCTACAGGAGCGGATTCTGCGTGGCCAGCCTCGAACTCGTGCAAGACAGCCGCTGGCCCATGGAGCAAATCCTGGCCAACGCCTTCGGGCTCCGTTTTGCGAGGGGCATAGGTCCAGACCTCGTCGACGCCCTTATCGCGGACGCGACGCTGGGGACAACGGCGCAGGGCGACAAAAACCAAACTTCGCCAGACCCGACAGCGCAAATCGGCTACCAGGATTTGGTGAATCTGAAACTTTCGCTCGACAAGGCTTACCGCGCCGCAGGCGCGGTATGGCTTATGACGGACGACACCTTGACTGCTCTGGACAATCTCATTTCCACCACGGGGCAGCCTATCCTTGAGCCCGAATATGACGGCCAGGGCAACCGCCTGCTCCTCGGATATCGAGTCGGCGTAAGCCCCTCGATGGACGAAATCGCCCCCGGCTCCAAGCCAATCTGTTTCTACTGCCCCAAATTCTTCGTAGTGAGAAAAGTTGCGGGAGTCAAGGTGCAGGTGTTCACCGAGCGCTTCGCAGTCCGTGGGCAGGTCGGCTACCAGTCCATCCTTCGCTGCCAGGGCGCTCTCCAGGTAACGGGAATCTCCGCCCCGTCCCCTGCGGTAGTTTTGCAGATGGACTCGAACGCCTAACGCCTTTGTCCCTTCCTGGATGGCAAGGGACATAGCCCCCGGGGGCGGGAGGCGAAGGAAGCGCCTATCCGCCCTGCGGGACAAGAGTTTCGAAGGAGCACTTATGCAAGAGCGAAGATTTTTGGACAGGCAGGAATTGAGGAGCGCGGACGGGAAGCATATATCGGGCTACGCCGCGATATTCAACTCATTGTCGGAATCGCTGGGTTCGTTTCGGGAGAAAATCCAGCCGGGTGCGTTCGATTCCGTTCTCGACGGGGATACCGTGGCCCTTTACAACCACAACCAGAGCCTTCTCCCGCTGGGCAGGACCACGGCGGGGACCCTTACTTTGGCGTCTGACAGCACGGGCTTGTTCTTCGACGTCGCCCTGCCTGATACAGAATTTTCGCGGGCGCTCGCCCTGGCAGTGAAGCGGGGCGACCTGAAATCGGCAAGCTTCGGCTTTTCGGTTTCAGACGGGCAGGAATGGACGGCGGGAAAAGATGGGAAGTCAATCCGCACCCTGACGAAAATCGACAGGCTTTACGATATTTCAGTGGTCCAGGAGCCGGCTTACAAGGACACGTTTGTCCAGGCAAGAGCGCAATTCCCCGACGGGACGCCCGCGGAAATCAGGAGCCGATTCACGGGGACGCCGACGCTGGGGCTCTACACATTCTCGTCCTTGCCCAAGGATGACTCCCTGGCTTCCGTATATGCGTCATTATCCCTTCGCCTGAAACGGCTTCTGTAAATTTCCCGCCTTTCCCCAGGGGCGGGATGCCGACGAAGTTTTTCAGTTCGGGGAAACTTCGCCGAACGGCGGGCTCCCCATGACAAGGAGCCCGCCAAGGACTGCGCCGTTTTCGCCCACGCTTGGACGGCGCAATGGGCAGGGACTGCGGTTCGCTCCCGTCGCCTGCCCCACAAGATTCGAAAAGGAGAAACATGAGCCTGATAGTCCTGGCCAAGGTTGACGGAGAAGGTTTTGTATTTTCCGACGGGGCGGTATCGACCTGGGAGCCCCGCCTCCTGCGGGATGACGTGAAGAAGTTCGTAGCCCTGAAAAACGTAATCGTTGCCGCAGGGGGGGACGCCGAATGCGCGGGAGCGCTCCTGGACAAAGCCAGGGAACTCCCGGAGGATACCGGCTTCGATGACGCCGCAGCGTTCCTGCGCTCCGAAATAATCGCCCACAACAGAACCTACGGCGTCCGGCGTGCGGGGGTCAGGGATGCCTATAACCTGGGGGTTGGCTTGCTGGGCAGGGACGAAGGGCTGACGAAAATGCTTGTCTGGGACGTCCACACGGGCGTGGAAAAGATGCTCGACCTTGCCGTGGACGGGTTCATCTTTTCCCTGCGGGACGAAGCCACGGAATTTTGCAACAAGTTCATTCCCCCCGCCCTGGGCAGGTATCGGGCGCGGCGGGATTTCGGCAGGCTGAGGGCGGAGATGGAAGACATTTTCAAGGCTGTATCAAAGCAGTATCCCGAACAGATTGGCGGACCCCTGTTCTGGGCAAGGCTCGGCCATGCCGAGCGGGCAGCCTGGGCGCTCGACGCGAACAGCAGGCTGGCCGGGACGTTCTACAACAACCCCGTGAACTCCAATCCAACCTCCAATATTTTCCCCCTGTCCCAGTCTGGAACGAGCAAAACCATAAACATTGCATCTTTCACCCTCACCTTCGGGTTCGGGACCAGAACCTACAACTCCGGCACCGTGAGCGTGGCGTCCTACGCCGTCCAGTATTACGTCTATTTCTCTGACCCGACGTTTAACGGCGGGGCGGTGACGTATTATGCGACCACAACCGCAACCGACCTGACGGCGGGGGAAGGGCATATCTACATCGGATACATCACCCTGAATTCCGGCGGGGGCGGCAGCGGAGGCGGCGGTCTTCACTGCCCTGCCGACGACCAGCTTCTGGAAACCAAGGCGGGACACATTCCTGCCCGGCAGGTGGTTAAAGGCACTTGCCTGCGGGGTGCGGACGGCAGGTGGAAGCTCGTGGCGAGGGCGGAGAGCGTGGCGGGACCGCTGGTTTATCTTGCCATAGGGGGAGAAACCTACCACGTTGACACCGACCACCGCTGGCTGAAACCGGGGGGCAACCCCGCGACGGGGGAACTGGAGACGGACTGGATTTCCACGGCGGACCTGCGGGTAGGAGACTTCGTCCAGGGAGCCGACGGACGCCTGTATCCGGTCGAGGAAATCGGGAAGCCGCACGACGGCTTCTTCCGTGAAATCACCCTGGAGCCGGACGGCGACCGGAGCTTCCGAATCGGAAAGACCATCGCCCACAATATGGTTACTACATAGCAACCGGGCTCCGCCCGTGCTTTCCGCTTGACTTCAGCCCTCCGCCCGCGTTAGACGTCGCCCTCAATCCGTCACAGGGGGCAGCGATGATATACAGACCCAAGGGGCGCAAACTCTTCATTGTCGATTTCACCTTCCGGGGCAGGCGAATCCAGAAAAGAACCAAGGCGACGCACGCCAAGGATGCCAGGGCGTTCGAGGCCGTGCTACGCCTGGAGATGGAAAGGGGCGGCTATGGGCTAATGCGTCCGTTATCCTCGCCTGCCCTCTCCGATTTCCTGAAAGACGATTTCCTGCCCTACAGCGAATCCAGCACGGCCAAGAATACGGCGGGCTACTACCGCTACGGGGCGAAGCTTCTCCTTGCCTCCCCCCTTGCGGGCTTGCGGCTCGACGCCATCACGGGGCAACACGCCGCCAGCTTCGCCGCCCTCCATTCGACCCTTGCTATCTCTACAATCAACTGCGGGCTGCGGACCCTGCGGCGGGCTATTTCGCTGGCCTATGAATGGGGCAGGCTGGGCAAGAAGCCCCACATTTCCCTCGTGCGGGGCGAGCGGCAACGGGACAGGGTATTGACCCAATCCGAGGCGGACGACTACCTGGCAGCCTGCCCCTGCCCCTGGGGGGATATCGCCACGCTCATATTGAGCACTGGGATAAGACCCGGAGAAGCCTATCCCCTGCGCTGGGAGAACGTGCTCCTCGGGCAAGGCGGGCTAATCCAAATCGTGAGGGGCAAGACGAAGGCCGCCCGGAGAATGCTGCCCCTCCTGCCCCAAGCGCAGGGGATGCTAACGCTGAGATGGAATGCGCAGGGACGCCCGGCGGAGGGCTGGATATTCCCCTCGAAATCCAGGGCGGGCCACTTTGCGCAGTCGAGCGCAGGCGGGCAGCACAAGCGGGCGCTGGCCAGGCTGCCCGATATCGAGCCATTCGAGCCCTACTGCCTCCGCCATACTTTCCTTACCCGCTTGGCGGAGTCGGGATGCGACGCCTTCACGCTGGCGAAGATTGCGGGACACAGCTCAATCAGGATGACGGAGCGGTATGTCCATCCGCAGGCTGAGGCGATAGGGCGGGCGTTTAACCGCCTATCCCCTACCAAATCCCCTACCAAGGCTTAGGCTGCCTTCCGAGAATCGCAGACGGCCCCTATTCTGGTCGGGGCGGGAAATGATTGCAAGTCAGAAATGAGGGAGCAACGCCCCGGAAGCTCGGCAGCGAGGCGGCGCGGCTTCCTGTTGCCTGTACCCTGTCCCCTGTTCTTGGCGGCGCGGCCCCCTCTCCCGGCCTGCTCCGGCTGGTGAATGCGCCGGCAGCAGGCCACCCTCTCCCGCGAGGGGAGAGGGATGGGAATGGCTCGCGTGGACGCTATTCCAGCCCTCTCCCCTTGCGGGAGAGGGTGCCCGAGGTACGAGGCAGGGGGCCCCGAGCGCCGGGGGTGAGGGGTCCCTTCGCCTGGACCCCCTTTTCCACAGCCTCTCCCGGCGTCGGTGCGTAGTGCTCCGCCCCCCGCCACCTTTCGCTTCACCTTCACTTTCGCGCCTGCGGAGCATGTGATAGACTAATTATCCATCGCAACGAATTGTTCAGGTTCCGGAGTGCCTCCATGAAACGGTATGGCGAGCATCGTTTTCCCGGAAAGCTTTTTGTCGTAGAGGGAATCGACGGCTCAGGAAAATCCACCCAACTTATGCTTCTGCATCAGTGGCTCCAGGCGGAAGGCTATGGAGTGGTTTTCAGCGAGTGGAATTCTTCGCCGCTCGTCCGCGAGACCACGAAACGGGGCAAGAAGAAGCAGATGCTCACCCCGGCGACGTTCTCCCTGATCCACGCCACGGACTTCGCCGACCGCATGGAACACAACATCATCCCCTTGCTCAAGGCCGGCGCCGTCGTGCTGTGCGATCGCTATATCTACACGGCCTTCGCGCGCGACGTGGTGCGCGGGATGGATCCGCAGTGGGTGCGCGAACTTTACAGTTTCGCCGCCAAGCCCACGGCGGCCTTTTACTTTCGCGTCCCGCTGGACGTCGCCATGAAGCGTATCCTGGATGGGCGCAGTGGCGTCAAGTACTACGAGGCCGGGATGGACCTGGGTTTGAGCGAAGACCCCGAGGAGAGTTTCGGCATCTTCCAGGGCCGCATCCTGGAGGAGTACGAGAAAATGGTCCCGGAGTATGACTTGACCACCGTGGACGCCACGCTTCCCATCGAGGAGCAGCAGGCCCTGATGCGTCAGATCGTGAAAGCCAAGCTGGCCCAGGCCAAGAGATTGAGGGTAGCGCCGTGAGAGAAACCTATGGGGTCGTCCTGCCGGGCATGAACCTGGCGGAACTGACCGGAAAGTTGATTGTCATCGAAGGCACGGACGGCGTGGGGCGCTCCACGCAAATCCGGCTGCTGCGGCCGTGGCTGGAGCAGCAGGGCCGAGCCGTGCTGGACACGGCGATCAAGCGGTCGGAGTTGGCGGGGAAGGGCATCCAGCAGGCCCAGGAAGGGCACACGCTGGGACGCATCACCGTGACTTTGTTTTATGCCACGGATTTTGCCGACCGGCTCGAACACGAAATCGTCCCGGCGCTGCGGGCCGGATTCGTGGTGCTGACGGACCGCTACATCTATTCCCTCATGGCCCGCGCCATTCTGCGCGGGGCCGATCCCGCCTGGGTGCGGAGCGCCTACAGCTTCGCGCCCAAGCCCGATGCTACCTTCTATTTGCGGATTGGCGTTGATGATTTAATCCCCCGCGTGGTTTTCTCGCGCGGATTCGACTTCTGGGAATGCGGCATGGATATTCATCCCGGCGAGGATATGTACGACAGTTTCCGAAAGTACCAGACGGAGTTGCTGGGGGAATTCGACAAGTTGGCGAAAGAATACAACTTCGAGGTCATTGACGCCACGCCCGACGTGCGCACCGTGTTTGAGCACCTGCGGACCGGGATCGCGCGGGTGTTGAGCGGCGAGCCACGCGAACCGCTGTTTTCCGTGCCCGCCACGGCCGGGGAGGCTCCGGAGCCAGCCGCCAGCAAGGTTCTGGAAATGCCGGCGACGGGCAAGCCCGCGGCATCCGCGGTGGAGGAATCTCAGCCGGTGGCCGAGACTTTGGCGAAGGCCGCCGAGGGCGACTCCAGCAAGTAGGAAACCCAGTCCTTTAGTCTGGGCATTTCGGGGGATTCCCGGGACATCTGAAAATACTTCGCTTCGAGCCCCACTTTGTTTTCCCGGTTGCGCAGGATCAGCTTTTCAACTTCCATGGCCAACAGCAAATGCTCGCGCAGAAATTTCGGCTGGGCGAGCATCTCAATCATCATCTGCTCCAAGACTTCCCGATCGTGCCAATCTCCCAATTGCTGTTGAAGCTGGCGGAGCCACGCCAGGGCTTCGGCGCTGCCCGCCACCTCGAACGCGTGGAAGACCTCCAGGAGATAGCGCAGCCGTTTGGTCGCGATGCGCGCCCCGTGGATCACCGCGGGACGGGAGTCGTGAAAGGAGAGCGTGACCTGATCTTCAAAGGCTCTCCAACCGGATTGGAGGGCGTGGGCGAGTTGGTTCGAGAACGCCGGGCGCTCCAGCGGCGAGGCGTGATGGTGGTGCTCTGCCGCGTGAGCGTGGGCCTTGTCGTAAGCCAGAAACTCCTTCAGGTTCACGTAGAGGACGGCCAGGTTGATCTTGCCGAATTTCCGCATGGCCCGCAAGAAACTCTCCGATCGGCGCATCAGCAGGTGATGTTCGACCGCCGTCCACGCCTCGCGCCGGGCAGAGCGCTTCCTGGCCAGGGAACGTTTCACCAGGTCCAACAGCACATCGCAGTTACGGACATCGCCCAGGACCTGGCGACACCGGCGAATCTGACGGCGCAGCCGGCGCAGCTCCTGAGGCCGGGGCTTGGCATAGAGCACATCCAGCACCTGCTGCAACCGTCAACTGGCCACGCGCATGTCGTGGATGGCCTCGGGATTGTCGCCCTTCAGAACCCTGGCCTCATAGGACATGAAGCGGTTGAGCTGCCACAGG
Source organism: uncultured Acidobacteriota bacterium (assembly GCA_963722555.1). Taxonomy (GTDB): domain Bacteria; phylum Acidobacteriota; class Terriglobia; order UBA7540; family UBA7540; genus Bog-366. Next base: position 344,481 of record CAVRNQ010000006.1, on the reverse strand, counting down.
ACCAGCCCGCGAACCTTCTTCCAATGCGCGTCGTCGGACGGAGCCGGAAAGTCCTCGGCAATCGAGGGCCCTGGCGGTGGGCTTGGTTCGCCACCGGCGGCATCGTGAACCTGTCTTGCCTCATCGTCCATGGCAGGCGCCTCAGAAGACTTGGGCGAGGGAACAAGCCGTCCCCTCAGTGCCCCCGTAGATAACTCACGGGTAATGATCCTAAGAATCCCAGGAAGAGTCTTAAATTCTGGAGGCTGTAGTCTTACTCCCCAGGCAGCCAACTTACAACGGGTTGCGAGTAGCGTCCTATTTCGGCTCCGGGTGATTCCCCTCCTTGATAAGGAGGGGGCAAGGGGGTGGTTGACCGGCGCGATTTGTCCCGTACCCCACCACCCCCTAACCCCCTCCTCAGCCGAGGATGGGAGCTATTTTCACGGCAGCGAAGCATCTCGCCTCGGTGCGGCCCTTTCACGCAAGAACCAGAGCCAGATCCTTCGCGGAGTTTACCCTGAGCCGCCGCACGCAAGACCGGCGTGACGCCACCCGGCGCTCTGCCCCCTGCACTGACAGAAGGCAGTAGGCAGGGGGCAATGGCAGTAGGCAATGGCTCGCCACCCGCCGCTCTGTCCCCTGCACTGTCATGAGCATTGACAGCCTTTTGGCTGCCCATGATGGCCAGAAACTCGACAAGGAGAACCTATGCCCCTCGCTGTCATCCTGAGCGTAGCGAAGGATCTCGCCCTGCCGCGCGTCTGGATGACGAATTCCATGGTTTCTCGGCAAGAGCAACGCGAAAACCGCCTTTCGTTTCGAAAACATGCTGGTTTCGCCCCGAATTACCGCGCAACCTGTACATTTTCTGCCAAAAAGCCCGCTCAAATATCGGCCATTGTGTCACTCTCTCCTTTGTTTTCATACACATAGTCGGGTCGATCTTCATTTTTAACATCTTTATGGGTCAGCGCCCCGTTTCGGACCCTGAAAAGCACATTCGTGAGCCGCCACAATTGGCGCAGGCTGGAATCTTCCATCCTTAGCATGAGCAGCGCGCTCAGCAATCAGGAGTCAGCAGTCAGGAGTCAGCATACTGCGCACCGCTTATCCCAGCTCGCCGCGCTCGCAAAAGGCGCTTACTGCCCACTGCCTCCTGCCTTCTGCCTTCTGCCTACTGCCTACTGTTCTGGGCCGACCCGTTGTATAGGTCCGCGGGCCATCAAGTCAGCCAGCGGGCGCTGGCCTGGGAAACGAGTGTACATACGATTATTACCTGTGTCAAGGATAAAATAAGCGTACACACTACAGCCTACAAATCAAGCGTGTAGCGCGGACCTGTTTTGAAGGTCCGCGGTTCGTCCCCCATTGATACCAAAAAGCCGCGGACCTACCGAACAGGTCCGCGCTACGTTTGCTCCAGATGGCACTTTAGTGCCTTTTGGGTCGGCACAGTATGCCGCCAGATCGGCACATTCGGGCCATTGCGCGATTGTATCAAGCTGTTATAGTTAGTCGGTGAGTGTTCTCACTTCCATGTAGCCGCGTACAAGATGCACAAGTGTCAGCATGGAGGGGAGAGAGGTGTGGGATGACCTTCAAGGCGTACCTCGCGACTGTTTTTTGCCTCGTTGCGCTGTGCAGCACGGCGTCTGCAAACGAGATCACCCTGAGCTCAAGCAGCTCACAGGAATGTCCAACTTATGACTGCGAGTACTACAACCCTGTTTTTTTGTTGGACGCGGCCTCTTCGCCTGGAGAGCACAGCGAAGGTTGGGGCAGCATCCTCCAATTCACCGGTCCCGACGGCCAGTCCGACCCGATTTCAGGTGGTAACCTAAGTTTCTGGACCGCCCCAAGCTACGATGCCCAATCTTTCCAGCCTAGTCCGATATCATTGGCGGTTTGGGGCGACGCTGGCACCGGTGGGGGCTTCAGCGTCAGCGGCTCTGTGTTTGGGTTCGGTCCCGGCACGCTGCTCTCGGGTACGTTCCTTTCGGCATCGTGGAACACATATGATTTTGGTGGGGGGATTGACGGCTCCGAATTTTTCGACTCCGCAATTCAAGCTAACTACGTCAATCCGGTCTTGCTCGAAGGTTTCGGACTGCAACCGCATTTCCATTTTGTCGGGTCGTTAACCGGCAGCTATGATTATGATTGGTGGGGTATGAGCGGATCATCGCAGGTTGGTATCGACCTCGTCGCTACTCCTACTCCCGAGCCAAGCGCCGTGGTACTCGCGAGTTTGTTTCTGCTCGTATCGGGTTTGGCTTATCTTCGCAGGCTTCGTACGCGCAACTGTGGTTGATTTGCGGGCAGCGCATCGCAGCCGCAGTGCTGACATCGGTCTTCATCTCAGCGACCTCTTTGCTGCTGGGGTTCGCGCCCTTCCGCAAGGTCAAGAGCTGAAGCAGCGCAGAGTCTCTGCCGTTGAGACTCTGCGGCTCGAACGGGTGAAATCAGGCGTATAATCCGCCTGCATGTCACGTTTGCGTCGCCTGGTATTGTCAGACCGATTTTTCTTTATCACCTGCCGGGTTCTGCGTTGTCGTGGGGCGCTGGAGGATTCCGCGGGTGGCGCATACGTTCCGACGGTTTTTGTCGGGATGTATGCGACCCAGGGACGATATAATGTTCGGGCGCTAAAGCACTAATACGGCCTCAATCATCTGCATTATTTGACCACCCGCACGTATCGTCGCGCGCGCCGGTTTGACTCCGAGTGGCGTGTTGTAGCGCTGAGCTTTAGCTCAGCACGTGCCGACCTAAAGGTCGGCGCTACCACGTCTTTCATCAACCTCTTAGTCAAGTACCCGGGCGACTGGCCGTAGTCGAGTTGGAGGTTCTATTTCTGGAATGGCGCTTCGATCTTGTCCATGGACAAAATGCTGTGATGGCATCGACAAACCGAGGGTCGCATACATCCCGACAAAAACCGGTCGGGACGTATGCGCCACCCGCGCGTAGATTGATCGTATGTCCAGGTTGGGGCGTCCTTTCCTTCATGACCACAATGTCTTCGTGACCGCGGCTTACCTTGCGGTTATCCTGGCGATACCGCAAGGCGCTTTCGCCTGGGGCCGGGAAGGCCATCAAATCACAGTGATTGTGGCAGAGCATTACATGCGCCCGGAGACCGCCGCTCACATGCGGGAGCTGCTCGCCCCCGATAACGGCAGGCGGTAGTGGATCATCTACAGGGGTTCCGCTTCTGTCAGGGACTTTCCGGAACCCACTACCGCCTGCACGTACCTCGATCCAAGGCTTCGGGTCGCCGCGGGGCACGCCAAAGGGCTCTCCCTGGCGTGCGAGGCATCCCTCAGGCCAGTTTTCGCAGGATGCGGGGCGGCAGCCACCACGCCAGCCTTCCCGGGGACTTGGGTGGAAACTCATTGAAGGTGATCAGGCAGCAACCGCCCTTCTTGAACGCCATGTTGGCGTTGCGCCCGGCGCCGATCAAGCGCGCTGCCAATTCGCCCAAATCCGGCTCGTGGCCTACTACCAGCACGCGGCGGCGATTGGGTCGCTTGGCCAGAAACGTGATCAGGGCCTCGCCGGACCCGCCGGGACGGAGCTCGTCGGAAAACTCCAAGGGAGGCTTTGAAGTCAGCGCTTCCCCGACGATCTCGGCTGTTTCCACGGCGCGCACGAGGGGGCTGGAGACGATCCAATCCACGTCAAATCCAATGCGCACCAGTCCGGACGCGATATCGCGCATCCTTTGCTTGCCTTCGGGTGTGAGAGGCCGCTTCGTGTCGTCGATCAGGGCGGCGGAGCCGCGCATGACGGCGACGCCGTGGCGCATGATGTAGAAATCGTACTCGGCCGGGTGTTCCGCCTTGCCCTCGTCGGCTTCTTTGGTTGTCATGGTTTGTATCCCGATTAGAATTCCAGCAGGCTGCGGGAAAACGCTTCCCTGCTGTCATTCTGAGCGAAGCGAAGAATCTCGCCCTGCGCATTTTCATGAAAATACGAGATTCTTCGTCGCCTGCGGCTCCTCAGAATGACACCGCCTACGAGTCTTTCCGCAGCCTCCTAGGAGGGACCCCGCTCGACTCCTACGGATGGCCGCATCCCGCGCCCGTCCACAAGGCCTCGAACTCCTGCGCGTAGGCCTCGACCGGCTGTGCTTCCTCGAGGATGACAAGATTCTCGTGGTTTTCGCTTTCCGATTCCAATGTCCAGTTATAGCTCCCGGTGAGCACGCTCTGCTGATCCAGGATGACGAACTTGTGATGCATTTTCGAGCCGCATCCCTTCCGGCCATAAGCCAGCCGAAAGGGGACGATGGCGCCGGCGAGGAGTTCCTGGGTGGCCCGGCTTTCTTTGTACTTGTTTCCGTCCACCAGCAGGCGAACCTGCACGCCACGCTTGACGGCTTCTTCCAGCGCCGCCGCCAGCGCCGGGTTGTTGAGACGATAGAGCGCGGCGTCGATAGTCCTGGAGGTCGAGCGCAGCAGGCGCAAGACAACTTCCGCGACGGATGCGCCGCTCGCGAACTTAACTTCCATCTTCACCCTTCGAATCGGAGTCTGTGATTGTATTGGGAAGTGAACCAAGATTCAAGAGGCTGCGGAAAAACGCTTCACCGGTGTCATTCTGAGCCCCTCGCTGTCATCCTGAGCGTAGCGAAGGATCTCGCTCTGCGCATTTTCATGAACATACGAGATTCTTCGTCGCCTGCGGCTCCTCAGAATGACACTGCCTACGAGTTTTTCCGCAGCCTGTCAAACACTACCCTGCGGAAGGGTTGACGCAGGCTCCGCACTTCGCATAGTGTCTGGGGGGAATTGCAGCAGCAGGTCTTTCGAGAACTTCATTCTTGCCCGATCATGGGGACTCTTCTATGCGAATCAATCTGGGAAATGCACGGTGCCTGGTTCTGCTCACGACGGCGCTCGCGGCGGCGGCAGTGGTGCGCGGCTGGGCGCGGACCTCGGGGGGTGATGAGGATCAGAAATGGCAGCCCACCCGCCCCGTGGTCCGGCTTGAGGACTATGTGGGCTCGGCGGGCTGTGCGCATTGTCACCGCGCGATCTTCGAGAAGCAGAAGACCACTGACATGGCTCAAGCCGCCGCGCGGCCGGCAGAATCGCGCGTTCTCCTCGAACATCCCACGCTGAGTTTCGAGCGCGGGCCCTACACCTATTCACTCCGTCGCGAGGGTGGGCAGGTCAGCTTCACGGTCAGCGATGGGCGCGACAAAATCACGGAGCCCGTCTTCCTCGTCGTGGGCGCCGGAGCCGTTTTCCAGACGTACCTCATCGAACACCAGGGGGCGTACTACCGGGCGCCGGTCAACTATTACTCCGCCCAGGGGAAGCTCGGCCTGGGGGAAGACCCCACCGCCCCCCCACCGGCCTCCCTCGAAGCCGCTCTGGGTCAGCGCCTCACCGCTGACGGTGTGCGCGACTGCTTCCGCTGCCACAGCCCCGCGAACGTGGTCGGCGATCGATTTGATACAGACCGCCTGGTTCCCGGAGATGCTTGTGAAGTTTGTCACGGGCCGGGGGCGAAGCATGTCGCGGCGATGCGAGCCGGAAAACCCCGCGAGTCCGTGATCTTTAATCCCGCCCACCTCCGGCCGGAGGAGGAACTGGATTTCTGCGGCGACTGCCACCACTCCATCCAGGAGGTGAAGAAGGGGAACCTGCGCGGAGTCCGCACCGTGCTCTCCCAGCCGTATCGCCTGGTGGGAAGCCGCTGCTGGAATTCTGCCGACCCGCGCAGCCGCTGCGCGTTTTGTCACGACTCGCACGCACCTCTGGTGCAGGAGACGGCTGCCTACGACGCAAAATGCCTGGCTTGCCACGTGTCGAGTGGGGGCGCGCCAGCGCGTGCGGATCAGCCGGGCAAGCCCTGCCCGGTCGGACCGCGGGACTGCGCGCACTGCCATATGCCCAAGGTCTCGGTACCGGACTCGCCCATCTTGTTCACGGACCACCGCATTCGCATTGCACAGTCCGGCGCGCCTTATCCTGAGTAGGTTGGGGGGATTTGAAACCTGTCCTCAGCCGCGCGGGCTGCGGCGCAGTAAATAGAAGCAGCGGGCGTCGGTTGCCGGCTGCGGCGGGAAGAAATCCTCCACGTGATACCCTGCGGAGAGATAGCGCTCCAAGATGCGCCGCGTTTCCAGGCGCCAGCGGCGAGCCAGGGGCAAGGCTTCCGAACGCATCGCATCGGTGCAACTGGGGATTTCCACCAGCAAGCGGGGATCGGTCAGGTCAAGCCGCAGGGCACGGTTCTCGAGCAGTCCGCGAGCGTTCAACCGAGTCTCGTTCACGCGCCGCAGCGCAGGGTTAAACGGCAGAGCGCCGTGACGCAGCCGCTCTCGCACGCGCGCGGTTCCGATCCGCCAGTTGACCACAAAGCGATCGCTGGGCAGGCCTTTTTCGAGCCGGCTGGGGAACTGACCGTAACAGTCCGGCACGTATTGATCGACACCAGCGCCCAGGCGCGAGATGTTCAACCGGGCGTTGCGGCTCTGCAGCGGGTCGTACGTCCAGCAAATGGATTTGAGGCCCTGCGCAAGCGCGAGCTCGCGGTGCATAAGCTTCATCCGAAAACCGAAGCCCTGGTCGCGGAACTTGGCTTCCACAGCCATCATGTGGGACCAGTGAATCAGGCGGCCGTGGTAACGGGCAAGAAACGCGTAGATGAAACCGACGACTTTGCCGTCGACCATTGTCCCGATGACGGCGCCGCCATACTTCTGCGTCACCGTCATCACTTCACCACCCACGGCGAGTGCGCCCCAAACCTGCATCTGGATGCGTTCGCATTGACGGCACTCCGCGACACTTCTCAGCAGCCGGACCTCCACGCGAGGCATCGAAATCTCCAGGCCATCTCAGGATGAAACGGGGAGTACCTTACCACTGACGGCGCTGGGTGGGAAGAGCAGCGTGACTCTGATCAGGGGTGGGCGAGGGCGGCGTGCATCCGCGGCCGCCGCAGTCACCCGGCGCCGCGAATTCGATTCATTTCTCCCTTTGCCCGCTGGGGGGAGAAGGACCTGGGGTGAGGGGGTTCTAACCCTCACCGGAATGGTTATTACCTGGCGAGGCGTTAATCTGTTCTGGCGGGCTCTCGCGCATCCGCTCCCACACTTGGTGGAAGAGTTCGATCGATCCAGGTGCAAACCCGGCGTAGTGATTGTTGAAGTACCCCATGACGTTAATCCCGCGCTGGAGAAGCTGGCGAATCACGGGAATCCAGGTTTGCATTTCATCTTCACGGTCGATGATGACGCGGTCCCAGTGCTGGGTCTTCGCCTCGATGCCTTTGCGGTCGCCCAGCCAGCGAATATAGGTGAAGCCGGCGGTGACCACGTCGTGCTTGCTCAGCAATTGCGCGACCGGCGTCATCCAGGGGTGGTCGATCAAGGCCAGGGCTACTTTCTTCTTGCGGAGCGCGTCGAGCAGGCGTGCGTTGATCCAGCTTTTGTTGCGGACTTCGACCGCGTAGGAAAAGACGTCGGGCAGCTCGTCGAGAAAACGCTCCAGGAGGACCAGGAAATCCTCCGGGCGCGCGAACGCCTGCTTGTTGAAGTAGGGAAACTGCAGCAGCAGCGGGCCCAGGCGGTCTTCGAGCAACGCCATGGTGCGCAGGAAATCGCGCAGCTCCTCGCGGCAATCCTGCAGGACCTTTTTGTGAGTTATCACTTGCGGGAATTTGGCGGCGAAGATAAATTCCGGCGGGGTGCGCGCCCGCCAATTCCTGACCATGGACTCGGAAGGAATTCGGTAGTAGGTGGAGTCCACTTCCACGGTGTCAAAGTGCTGGGCATACAGGTTGAGGAAATCCGCGGGCGGCGTGCCGGCCGGGTAGAAGGGGCCCACCCAGTCTTCACTCGACCAAGTCGAGGTGCCCAGGCGCAGATGGGGGGTTCGCGGTTGGGTCACGTTAGACTCGTGCAGGTGCGCGCCAAGCCGACTGGAGGCAAGCCGCCGGCGCAGCCAGGTCGCGGCCTCAGGACGATTCCCTCACTCGACGCCGCACATCCCGCGTTGCGCCGCGCCGCAAGCGCCGCAGGGGCCCGATTCCAACGAGGCTTTAGAGCGCGACGCCCCGCCGACCGCGAAAACCGACAACAACTTCTCTACGCGCGGACTCTCACACTGCTTGCAGACCACCTGGGTGGTCGCCGTGGCCACGATCTTTTCGAATGCTGTCCCGCAGTCCCGGCACTTATATTCAAAAAGGGGCATCTCAACCTCCTGTTGCAATATAGCCAAGCCCCCGCCGGTTTGCAATCCTCGGAACGCGAAATTCCCGCTCGCCCTGCGCCACGCCCGCGCCGCAGGCGCATTTTCTCTAGCTTTTGTGGCCACCTCTGTTAGAATACCTCTGTTAAAATACCTTGACAGTTGGCTGGTAATTGACTACATTGTCGCGCGGCTATCACGTCACGGTCTAAACTAAAGAACCTGCAGTGAGGAGAGGAGCAGCACATGGCGAAGGTATTGACCAAATCACAAGTTGTGTCGCATCTGGCGGAGAAAGTGGGACTCCAGAAGAAGGCGGCGGCGGCAGTTCTGGAGGAGCTCGTAGCGTTGGCAACCAAGGAAGCCAAGAGTTCGGGTCAATTTGTAGTCCCTGGGTTGGGAAAAGCGGTCAAGGCGAATCGGAAAGCCCGGATGGGCCGGAACCCTCAAACCGGCGAACCGATCAAGATTCCGGCCAAGACCGTCGTGAAATTCCGTCTGGCCAAGGCGTTCAAAGACGCTGTTGTACCTCCCAAGAAGAAGTAGTGTTACCGCCGCGGGTCGCCAACGCGACCCGCGGCGGCTGCCTGTGGCGAAGATCGCACGACGGACTCGGCGCGGCGGAAACTGCCGCTGGGTCGCAGGTCTCGGCCATGCGGGGTTGTTCTGCGCAGGCATGAAACTCCTCCGAGGGTCCCCCTCCTGGAGCCTCCTGACCAAGCCCGGGGAATAAACCGTCCCGAGTGCTGGAGGTGGAGGTTGTTCCCCAGGCGGGAAAGCCGAGCCAGCGCACCTCGCCCGCAGGCTTGAAGTTTGCGCCCGTGCCTGCCGTTTCCAGGGCCTTCTTTCGTGTGGGTGCATGGAAACCGCGAAGATCTGAGCCAACTCCTGTGCCTCCCGCGAACGGGCGCCCTCGCACAATTGCCCGCCGTGCACCTGGGTAAACCCGACCCTTTACGCCAGTTACGACGCCTGCATACCCTTCGAAGAACCGCGGGGCTGGCGGCACATTCCCTCACAGGAGAGGACGTATGATTCTCAGCTTCACTCGAGTCCTGGGTCTTGCTTCCTGTTTTGGTTTGATGATGGGGAGTCTGATGCTGGGCCAGGAGAGGCGCACCCTGAAGCCCGAAGACCTGGTGGACATTCGCACGGTCAGTGACGTGCAGATCTCTGCCGGCGGCGAACTCGTGGCCTTTGTTGTGACCGAACCCGCCGATCCTGCCAAGCCGCAGAAACCGCGCGACACGAACATCTGGGTTGTGCCCGCCGACGGCAGCCACCCCGCCCGGTCGTTCGCCGCAAGCCCCAAGAGCGATACGCACCCGCGCTGGTCCCCCGACGGCCGCTATCTGGCATTTCTCTCGGACCGGGGTGAACCGGTCGGCGATGAGAAAGAGGCGAAGAACCAGGTTTACCTGATGCGCACCGACGGGGGCGAAGCGGAGCAACTCACCCATTTCAAAGGCGGGGTCGAGGACCTGCGCTGGTCCCGCGACGGGGCCATGATCGCTTGCACCGTTCTCGACCCGGAGACCGATGCCGAGCAGAAGAAACACAAGGACGGTTACGACCAGAATTTCGTGGATCACGACTACAAATTCGCACGGCTCTGGGTCGTGACGCTCGCCGATCGCAAGACGGAACAAGTGACCAAGCAGGACCTGCACATCGCGAGCTTCGCCTGGTCACCCGACGGCACAGAGCTTGCCGTGCGGGCCGCTTCGACGCCCCGCAACGACGATGTTTACTGGCAGGCACGGCTCCTGGTCGTGCGCCGGCTCACGGGCGACATCGTGCGCACCCTCAGCGAGAACGCTAAGGGGGACGCGCGGTGGTCACCCGACGGGCAGGCCATCGCCTTCGAAGAGTATTCGCCCACCCGGATTGCCTCCTGGCTGGCCGTGCTCCCGGCGGCGGGTGGAACAGCACGGCCGTTGCTCAAGGACTACGCTGGGACCGTGCGCGACTACCAATGGGAAGAGGATTCGAAGCATCTGGTGGTGGAAGTCAATGCACGCACTCAAGACCAGTTTCTGAGAGTGGATTCCGAGGATGGCTCGGTGTCCGCCCTCCCCGCCGAGACGGCGTTGCCGGCTCAGGACTTCGCCAGCAGTCGGACCGGACGGGTCCTTGCCTACGCCCGCGGGTTGGGGGATTCTCCGCCCGACGTCTGGGCCTTTATGGTCGGGGGCAAGCCCGGAAAGCTTACGAATTTGAATCCGCAAGTCAAGGATTGGCGGCTGGGCGCAGTGCAGGAGATCAGTTGGAAAAGCACGAAAGATGGCGCCACGATTTATGGTGTGCTGGTGACGCCGCCGGATTTCAAGCCCTCCCAGGCGTACCCGACCATCGTGGAAATTCACGGCGGCCCCGAGTGGGCGTGGTGGAGCGGCTGGCTGGGCTCCTGGCACGAGTGGGCGCAGTTGCTGGCCTCGAACGGCTACGTCGTTTTCCTCCCCAATCCACGCGGCTCCACGGGGCAGGGGTGGAAATTTGCCGAAGCGAATCGCGACGATTGGGGCGGCGGAGATTTCCGCGACGTCATGGATGGAGTCGATAGCTTGATCGGCCAGAAGATCGCCGACCCCAATCGCCTGGGCATCGGCGGGTGGAGCTACGGCGGGTTCATGACCTCCTGGGCCGTCACCCAGACCCCGCGCTTCAAAGCGGCGGTGGTGGGCGCGGGGGTGACGAATCTCTTCAGCTTCGACGGCACGACCGACATCACGCCGAGTTTTCTGCGCAACTACTTCCTGGATCTTCCCTTCGCGCGGCGCGCGGACTACGACAATCACTCGGCCATGACTTTCCTGAAGAACTGCAAAACTCCTTCCCTGATTCTGCACGGTGAGTCGGATGAACGCGTCCCCACCTCTCAGGGATGGGAATTTTACAACGGCCTGCGTATGCTGGGCGTGCCGGCCGAAATGGTGACCTATCCGCGCGAGCACCACGGCTTCCGCGAGCGCGCGCACCAGGTTGACGTGCTCACGCGGCTGCTGGCGTGGTACGACAAGTATTTGAAGCAATGAAACGCCGGGAGCGGCGCCTCTCCTCACCCTGGTCGGCGGGTGGTTGGGCGCCTACGTTTCTCGCCGCGGCGGCTTGGCTTGACATCCTGAAGCCCTTCGGATAGTTTGGGCCGGAAAGACCTCAACGAGTCCCCCCTATGAAGAAAGCCTTGCGACGATGGCTGTGGTTGGCGGCGGGGGCCATGGTCATCGCCCTGATCTTTTACAACCTGCGGGGGAACCCGGAGTGGCGTAGTTTTCACTGGGACCGCCTGTGGGCCTCGATCAGCGGGGCGCACCTGGACTCCCTGCTGCTGGCGCTGGCCGGGGTCTACTGCACTTTCCTGCTGCGGGCAATTCGCTGGCGATTCTTCCTGGAGCCCATCAAGCGCGCGCGCCTGTGGGTCTTGTTTGTGGGCCAGATTCTGGGCTTCAGCTCCATCTTTCTGGTGGGCCGGCCAGGTGAACTGGTCCGGCCCGGGTACATCGCCAAGAAAGAAAACGTCCCCATGAGCGCCATGCTCGCAGTGTGGCTGCTCGAACGGGCCTTCGACACCATCGCCATGGTGGTGCTCTTTGCTGCCGCGCTTTACTTTCAGCCCGTCGGGCCGGCCACCGCCAGAGGCATCTCCGTACTGCGCGTGATGCACAAGGGCGGGAATGTGCTGTTCGGGTTTACCGGGTTGATGGTGTTAGGCCTGGTGCTTTTCCGCCTGCAGGCCGAGCGCATGACCGCCGGCACACTCAAGCTGTTCAGTTTTCTCCCGGATCGTGCGCTGCGCTCCTTCCATCACTTCCTGCGCTCCTTCGGAGAGGGCCTGAGCGTGATTCGCGATTGGAAAGGACTGGCCGGCAGCATCATCACCACAGCCGTACTGTGGTCGCTGAACACCACTATTTTCTGGCTGGTGTTCAGGAGCTTGGGGGGCGAACTGGCCCGCCTGCCTTGGCTGGCCTCGGCCCTGACGCTCTTTTGCGCGGCCCTGGGCTTGATAATTCAGTTTCCGGGGATTGGCGGCGGGTACCAGGTGGGGGCGATTCTGGCTTTGACCGAGATCTTCAACGTCCCGGCCGAGCCGGCTACCGGCGCCAGCATTCTACTTTGGATCATGATGTCGGTCCCCTGCCTGGGACTGGGACTGGTCCTGCTCATCTACGAAGGCTTGTCTTTCCGCAAGCTGGAAGCGATTGCGAAGGAGGAAGAGCAGGCCGCCCGTTTGGAAAAAGTCTGACCCCGAGACCGTGCGCCCCACCCGCGTGGCCGGCGCCAAGCTTTGCCATTCCCCGAGGTGAACAACCACCGTGAGATGTCCATTCTGCGGGCACGTGGAAGATAAAGTAGTGGATTCGCGCGAGGCGAAGATCGGTGACACGATTCGCCGTCGCCGCCAATGCGAGAAGTGCCGCCGCCGCTTCACGACCTACGAGCGCATTGACGAAATCCCCTACATGATCGTCAAGAAGGACGGGCGGCGGGAGAAATTCGAACGGCAGAAGCTGCTGGCGGGTCTGCTGAAGGCCTGCGAGAAGCGCCCCGTGCCCATGGGAAAGCTCGAGCAGATCGTGGACGAGGCGGAAGCGCTCGTGGCCGAGTCGCCGGACCGCGAGCGCCCGGCGACTGAACTCGGCGAGTTGGTCATGAATCGGCTGAAGAAACTCGACAAGGTGGCCTACGTGCGCTTCGCGTCCGTGTATCTGGATTTCAAGGACGTCCGCGAATTCATGGACGAGTTGAAGGACTTGCTCAAAGCGAAAGGGAAGTAACCGGCAGCCGGGATCAGCCCGGCTCCCCGGCGACATTGAACGATGGCCCCGCTGGCACGGGAATGACCGCCCCTAGAAGTGCCTTCGCTAGGAGATCGCCCAGCGCAAGAGACGCGTGCCATCTGCCCTCGTCAAACTGCTAGAAAGCTTCCTCCCGGCTATAGATAAACCCTCCAAAGGTTTTGAAGGTCTGAAATCCTGCCCTTTGGTAGAGCCGCAGCGCGCCGGCGTTTTGGTCGGTCACGGTCAGGGTGGCTTCCTCAAAACCCTCCCGCGCCAGATCCCGAAACGCCGCCTCCATCAGCGCTGAGCCCACGCCGCGTCCCTGAAAAGGCTCCGCCACCGCGACCTGCGGAATGTGCGCGGTGTGCGGGCGAATCCCGGTGACGGTGAGAATTCCCGCCAGTTGCTGGCTGGAGCGATGCACGGCCATGCGTGAAATCCGGGAAAGGAACTCGCCACACCCCTGGTGGTGGACGATGTTCTCGATCAGGCGTGATGCTCCGGTGACGGAGGCGTACTGGTCGTTGATGACGGCGTCCACGTGGCGCCGATACGCATAATAAAGCAGTTCTGCCGCTTCTTCATCGAGGCGCCTGTCCCAAGGTATCAGTTGAAAGCTTTCCAATAGGGAGGCCTCATGCAACCGGCGCCCGGCCGTGGGCCCCGGCCCGGCGGCCGAGCGCGGCCGGTTCTCCAAGGCCAGGCTCATGAAACGGCGCTGGTAACCTTGAAACCCGTGGGGCCGGAAGCAGGACTCCAGATCTTCCAGCTCGAAGTGCGGAAGTTGCGCCTCCACGCGGCGCAGGCCGGGCGTTCCGAGCAGCGTTTCCACGATGTGTTCGAGTAACTGTCTGGCGTGACTAAGTCCGGCGAGTTCCGGGTGCACGAACAGGTCGCCGATCAGTCCTTTCTCACCGTCGTAAAAGAAGAAGCAATAACCGCGAACCCCGCCCTCGTGGACCAGGGCGTACCCGGAAAGTCCTTTCTCGCGCAGGCAGGCGTTGATGACCTGAGCCGAGGCGGTGAAGTCCCAGCGCAGCTTTTCGTACCAGGCCTGAGATTCAGATTCCAGCAGGGTCGCGAAATCCTTGACCTCGAACCGACGGATGTCGATGATCTCGAATCCCAAGCCGGGTCCTTTCCGGCGTGAAGCCTTCACGATCTCCTGGAACTCGTCGTCCGAGGGCCAGGGAGGAAGCGGGCAGCCCGGCGCCGGCCGCCGAGCGCCAGGGCTAGTATAACCTGGATTCCCAAAGGCCAGGTTGCGCCGCGCGCCGCCACGAACCGGGGGCTCCGGTCCGTGCGCGGGGATAGCAAACCCCCAGCGGAGATCTGCCGGGGAACCATAGGTCGAGCCGGGACAACCTTCATTCGTGCCAAATCAGCGTGCTGATCGAGGTTCCCGGAAGGCTCACCGGCAGCGTCCGGTCGCGCCACTTGACCTGGGCCTGGACGGGTTCGGTCCGGCTGTTTACAAGTTGCAAAACAAGCTTGCCATCCGGAGCCCGGAAAGCCATGCTGCGAACCTTCTCGACCTTCCCGGTGGTCTCCACGCGATAATCTCCCGGCCGCACGAACTTGCTGAAGTGCGCCAGATAGTAGTAGAGCCCCGTATAGGTGATCTTCTGCGTCTTGCTGTCCACGATCACCACCGGGTGCTGTTCGTTGGGGTCAGGATTTTCGTGCACGGGGGAAACCAGCCACGGCCCGCCTTTTTCATTCAGCACCATGTTCCAGTAGATCCAGCCGGAGGCGCCCGCTTCCAGGTCCGACAGGATCATGTTTCCCCACAAGTCGCCGTCCTGGAAGTCGTACAGGGGCATGGGCAGGCTGCGGGACTCGCCAATCTCATAGGCATGGCAGACTTCCGTCATCCACATCGGGAACTGCGGGTATTTCGCATGGACCGCGGCAATTTTCTGGAAGGCTCCCGGTTTGGTCCAGTCATAGCCGTGATAGGCAAGCCCGCTGACATATTTCAGGGCCTCGGGGTCATCCAGGGCGAGGTGATAGTTCTGGGAGGCATTCTCCCGCGTGGGCGCCTCGCTCAACTGGATCTTGGTCTTGATCCCGGCTTTCGCGAGCAGCGGCCCCACATGGTTCTTCAGCAGTTCGCGGATTTCGTTGTAGTTTATCTTCGTGTAGACCCCAGGCTCGTTGAACAGGCTCAGGTAATCAATGAAGACCCCATTCTTCTTGTACGCTTCGAGGTAGCGCAGGTAATAGAGCGCCAGCGCGTCATAATACTTAGGATCGACATCTTGCTTCTTCCGGTCTTGCACATTTGTGAGCATCCAGTCCGGCGGGTAATCCATGGGCGCCTGCAAAACGAATTTCCCGTACTGCCGCGCCCTCTTGATGAAGGTGATTTCCCCGTTCGGCCCCAGGTCACGCGCAATGGAGAAGTTCTTCATCGCCACATCGCCGGGCGTATCGTCGTAAGTGAAGAAGGGACCGGCCGATTGGAAGTCCGTCGCGCCGATGACCGTCTTCATGGCGGAGAACCCTGCGCCCTGTTGGGGATCAAACAGCGCGCGCAGAACTTCTTCCTGCTTGTCCGCGGGAAGAGTGTTGATGCACATCAAGCCCGCTTCCAGCAGCGAGGCGCCAAAGCCGTCAATCTTCTGGTACCTCACACGGTCCTTGACCGTAAAGACGGCAGCTTGCGCCCCGGGCTGGCTCTCGAAATGCAGGTCCGGCTGGGCGGAGAGCCGGGCGCCGGCTTCGGATGAAACATAGACCTTAACTTCCTGCCCACGCATGGGTGCCGGGCTGCCCAACCCTATGACGACGCAGGCCAGCAGCAGTCGCTGCCTGAAAAGTTGCCGAATGAAATGCTCTACCCTTTTGTGTCTCCTCATCCTCGATCCTCCTGTATGGTTCCGACGAACCCGGAAAGTCCTTTTTCGTTTTCCGGCCGGAAGGAAATGTAGACCTGACCTGTTCTGCACACAATACCATTGCCTGACCTTTGCTGGGATTATTCCTGCGAGGGGGGTTGCTGGTTCCCCGGCTGCCCTTGGGACGTCTCGGGCCGAGTGGCACGGCTGGCCGCGAAAGGGCGAAAGGACTTTGGGCTATGGTTTGCCACCGCTCCTGCCCCTTCCTGAAATGCCGCTTGGGGGCGAGCCTCGGAGGCCATAGAATGGTAAGGGAGCCGCGGTCCACGCTCCAGGAAGGCTGGCGTGTAACTTCGCCCCGCAAATTGATCTCGACGCGTGAGGTAAGGAGATTGTCCGCGGACACTCGGGTAGTGGTGCACTTTCTCTTTTTGTAGCGCCGGTCTATGACCGGCGGCTTCGAATTCTCAACAACTTCGCCGCTCATAGAGCGGCGCTACAGCAAGCTGAACCACTGCCGACTCGCGAGTTCCTGGAAGGTGAGTGCGGCTTCCCGGCCCCTCTGCTGCCCCGCCGGTCGAGGGTGGCACCCGGATTGAGGAGACACATGATTGAAGGCAAATTGCGTTTATCCACCATCCCCGGCGCCGGCCGCCAGTTCGTTGCCCAATCGGGCACCGGCCACGCCTTCGTCATGGACGACGCGGACGGAGCCAGCGGCCCCAAGCCCATTGAATTCGCGCTGCTGGCGCTGGGCGGCTGCACGGCTTTCGACGTGATCAGCATTCTGCGCAAGAAGCGCCAGAAGGTGACCAGTTATGAAATCGAGCTGCGCGCGGAGCAGAACTCCGAGCCGCCGGCCTATTTCACGCGCGTGGAAATCAAGCACCGGTTGCGCGGCCAGATCGACCCGGAGGCCGTGAGGGCTGCCATTCACCTGTCGGAGACGAAGTACTGTTCAGTCGGCGCGATGATTGCAAAGACCGCCAAACTCGAGACTACCTTCGAAATCCTCCCGGAAGAAACTCCGGGAGTCCCCCGGGAGGCAGCTTGACGGCGCGCGGGCGGTGTTTACACCACGGGTGGCGCCCCACCCAACTCCAGGTTGATCTCGCCCACGCCGCCCTCGACCTCGATCCTGAGCGTGACCGGCGACTTGCCGTACAAGTCGTTGACGTACGCATCGCCCTGCTTCTGGAAGCCGCCGGCGTTGATCGACCCCAGTCCGCCCTGCGCGATCACATGGACGCCCACGTCCTTGGGCAGCCGGATCGTCACCTTGCCCACGCCGCCGTGGACTTGAGCGGAGAGATCCTTCTTCCAGTTGCCCGTCAGGTCCAGCGTAGTCTCACCGGCGCCCATGTTCACTTCCAGCCTGCTCAGCGCCAGCCCGGCGAGCGTCAGCGTGGCGCGGCCGGCGCCCATGTTCACGGTCATTTCCATCGGCACCTTATTGCTCAAGTGCACGTCCCAATCGTTTCGGGTATTGCCCATTGAGGCGCCTGACTCCGGCTGCTCCACCTCCAGGTCCCCCACGCCGCCCCTCACCTCGTATTTCACCTCCGGCTTCCATCTCGGCACGTTGTAGGTGAAGTCGGCATCCAGCAGTTGCGTTGCGCCGCCCCCGACTTTCAGCTCGCCGGCTTTCATGTTGAGGCTCACCCGCACGGACTGGGCGGCGCCGAGCGCCACCGTCTTCGACTCCGTGCGCATCTCGCTGGTGGACACGCGCTCGCCATCCAGGTTGCAGCCGCAGATCGCCACGAGCGCGGGCAGCAACAATACCCGACAGAGGTTCGTCAAATACGTGTTCATCGGTTTGCTCCCTGGCTTCCTCTTCTTCCGGCGTCCGGGCACGGTCCACCCCCACCGGAGTCTGCGTGACAGCGTGCCTTCATGGGCTGTAGTGGCGCTCCCTGAGCGCCGGTTCGTTGAAAATGAAAGGCTGGCGGTCATAGACGACCGCCCCAGATAGGGTTCTCACACAGACTCCCACAGCAGGCCGGCCGGGTCAACCGCTCTCTAACCATCTACGAAATTGCAGCAAGCTTGGTTCCCTCGTCATCGCAGTGAGGATCTGTTTCCTGGCCTTCCGCCGGTCAAGTGTATGCCCCGGTTCGTCTGCAGACCAGCACTGCCGAGCAATTCTACTGTGACAATTCACTCCGCAGGGAATAGAATCGCGAGTTCATCCCTGGTGGGGGCGGTGTCTCCGGCTAATAATGTTACGCCCCTGCGCGGCTGGTGCGAGACCCGTGCGACTCCCCTAAGGGCGCATGGCCATGCGCCCCTGCCTGCCCATCGCTGGCGCGTCTGCTTCAGCCACTTCACTCTGAGGTTTCCGATGCTGGTTCCCTACTTCGATTTGAAGACCCAATATGCCGGCTTGCGCGAGGAGGTGCTAGCCGCGCTCGACCGGGTGGGGCGCCGGGCGGCCTTCGTGCTGGGCGAAGAAGTCGAGGCCTTTGAGCAGGAATTTGCCGCCTACTGTGGCGTGAGGCATTGCGTGGCCGTGAATTCCGGGACCAGCGCTTTGCATCTCGCCCTGCTGGCGGCGGGCGTCAAGCCTGGTGATGAAGTGATCACCACGCCCAATACGTTTATTGCCACGGCGGAAGCCATTTCCTATACCGGCGCGAAGCCCGTATTCGTGGATATCGACCCGCGCACGGCCAATATCGCTCCCGCCGAGATCGCCCGCGCCCTCACCTCTCATACGCGCGCCATTCTCCCCGTACATCTTTACGGCCTGCCTGCCGAGATGGATGCGATTCTGGAGATTGCTTCGCGCCACAGCCTGGCCGTGATCGAAGACGCCTGCCAGGCCCATGGCGCGCGCTATCACGGCAAGCGGGTAGGCAGTATTGGAAAGGCCGCGGCGTTCAGCTTTTATCCCACCAAAAACCTGGGCGGTTACGGAGAAGGGGGCGCGCTCACCACGAGCGATGACGAAGTCGCGGCCCTGGCCCGCACCTTGCGCTCGCACGGTGAGGCGCGCCGCTACATGCACGACCATGTCGGCTACAACTACCGGATGGACGGCTTCCAGGGCGCCATTCTGCGGCTCAAGCTCGCACGGCTGGAGGAATGGAACGCGCGGCGCAGCGAGCTCGCCGGAATCTATCGTCAAGTCCTGGCCGGCGCCCGCCTGGAGCTGCAGCAGGGCGAGATGGGCGACGAGAGGGTTGATCACTTGTTTGTGGTTTATGTCGATGACCGCGACGCCGTGCGCGCCAAGCTGGAAGAACGCGGGGTCGAGACTGCCATCCATTACCCGCTCCCCATTCATCTCCAGAAGGCTTACCAATCTCTCGGCCACGCGCAGGGTACCCTCCCGCAGGCCGAGCGTGCCTGCGAACGCGTGATCGGCATGCCGCTCTATCCTGAGTTGACGAATGCGCAGGTGGTTTACGCCGGCCAGGCTCTGCGGGAAATTGTGGGTGAGAAATAGCGCCACGTCCCGGGGTATTGCCGGGGGCAGCGAAAAACGGTTTTGACGCCGGCCGCGCGGCGTGGTAATTTCGGGGCGCAATTCGTAGGAGCCTGCTGCTCGCAGGCAGACACTCACAGGCGCCACGCATGATTTCGGTTGTCATCCCCACCTACAACGAGGCCGCAGTAATCGAGGAGACCCTTCGCCGCGCCGCGGCAGCGCTGCGCGCCGCTTCCGAAGATTTCGAACTGGTGGTCGTGGATGATGACAGCGCGGATGGGACGGCGCAGCGGGCCGAGTCGCTCGCGCCGGCCATCCCCGTGCGCGTACTGAAGCGGCCGGGACGGCTGGGCCTGGCCACGGCGGTGCTGGATGGATGGGCGATGGCGCGCGGGGAAATCCTGGGCGTGATGGATGCGGACCTGCAGCACCCGCCCGAGGTGCTGACCGCGCTCGCCCAGGCGATGCGCCATGACGGGACCGATCTTGCAATCGGCAGCCGTTACGTGCCCGGCGGCGGCACCTCCGATTGGACCTGGCTGCGCCGCGTCATCTCCCGCACGGCAACGCATATGGCGGCGACGGTTCTGCCGCTCAAACTGGCGGCGGTCGGTGACCCCATGTCGGGAGTCTTCCTGGTGCGCGCCTCCGCTCTGCGGGACGCCAAGCTGAACCCGATGGGTTACAAGATCCTGTTGGAGGTCATCGCCAAGGCACATTACCGGAAGTTGGAGGAAGTGCCCTACATTTTCCAGGAGCGCGAGCGCGGCAGCTCCAAGCTCGGCGCACGGCAATATCTGGAATATCTGTTGCACCTGGCCAAACTGGCCTCCGGCACCGGACAACTCCTGGGATGGTTAGGCTATGGACTGGTGGGATTAGTGGGCGCGGTGATTGACGTGGCGCTCTTCTATTTCTTCGTGGAGCGCTGGGGTTGGCGCCCCGCGGCCGCCCTGGCCGCGGCGATTCTGGTCGCCCTCAGCAGCAATTTTGTGGGGAACGAAGCTTTCACTTTTCGCTTTCGGGAAGCGGGGGCCATGCGCAGGGGCTTGGGCGTGAGGCTGCCGAGGTACGTGCGGGTGTGTATTCCCGGCGCGCTGCTCAATATGGTTGTGACCCTGCTGGTGATTTCGCAAGGCGGGGGACTTATCACGGGAGCCGCCGTAGGGGTCGTGTCGGGCGGCGTTTACAATTTCCTTTTCAATATCCCTGCGATCTGGAGAACCTGGAACCGGCTCGCTCCCAGCCGGTAGCGGCCTGAGAGGCTGCGGAAAAACTCGTAGGCGCTGTCATTCTGAGCATGGACAGCCTTTCGGCTGCCCATGATGGGCAGAAACTCGACAAGGAGAACCCCTGCCCCTCGCTGTCATCCTGAGCGAAGCGAAGGACCCCGGCAGTTCACGGGGGTTTGGCGAACCGAGTAAACTACGGGCGGTCGGCTTGTATCCGTTCGCGCTCCAGCTTCTTCCGGCGCAACAGTGCGAACAAGCGCTCTTCGAATACCGTGTCTGACCGGTGAACGCGGTAATTCCGGATCGTCCGAAGAATACGCATGGGTTGCAGCAAGTACGAAAGTCCATAAAACGCGCACATGCCAATCAGCCGGTACGCCGCGATCTCTGCTTCGCCGACGTTCTCGCAATAATTCGAAGATTGCTTCAGGTCCATGAAGGTCATCAGTGAGGTGAAGTAATCGCGATCCATCTTCGGGATCGCGCCGGTGTCCCGTAAATATTGGTATAGCTCCGATCCGGGATAGGGCGAATATGCGTAAATCCCCACGTCATCGACGCCCAGAACAGCGGACCGAATCGCGACCCACACGGTTTGCAGCATGTCCCAGCGCATTTCGCGCGGGAAGCCGATAATCAGGTTGCATTTAACGAAGATGCCGTTGCGCTTGGCGTGGCGAATGGACTCAAACAGCCGAGGCAGCTTGACCTTTTTTTTGATTTCCTTCAAGGTGCGAGGTGAGCCACTCTCGGGCGCGTAGGTGACGTTGCTGCAACCGGCTGAGGCCATCGCAGCCAGCACTTCGGCATCCATAGCTTCGGATCGCGTTCCACTCGGCAACTGCCAGGTGAGCTTCAGTCCGCGGCGCTTGATCTCCGCGCAGAAACTGAGGGTCCATTCCTTTTTGATGATCGCGGTGAGATCGAAGAAGTCGATGTTGTCGGCCCGATAAGTCTTCATGTAGTACTCGATCTCGTCCACGACGTCGGGAATCGCGCGCATGACATAACGCGTCGTCCACATGAACGGACTCGAGCAGAATGTACACTGATACGGACATCCTCGCGTGGCGGTGAGTGGCATGCTGCGTCCGCGCTCGACGCCGTGACCTTCGCCCACGCGAAAGTAAGGTTCAAGATCGAACAGGTGCCAAGCAGGCCAAGGCAATACGTCAACATTGCGAATGCGATCGCGCTTAGCACCTGACTTCAGGTTCCCCTCGGCATCCAAATACTGAATACCGCCGACATGCTCCAATCTGCGCCTGCCGTCGAGCCAATCCGCCCATTCGACGATGGTTTCTTCTCCTTCGCCCAGCGCAACGTGTGTCACTGCAGGACACGAACGCAACACATATTCGCCAGCGGCCGTAGGGTGTTCGCCACCGGCGATAATCGGCACGTCGGGGAATTTGGCGTGAATGGCATTGATCATGTCCTCGATGTGCGGCCAGTCCTGGGAGAACATAACGGAGACGCCGACTCCGTCGGGCCGTTCGGTGATGCGGTCGAGAATCTTCTGTGTGGAAAGTCCGCGATATCGGACGCGTGGATGATAGGAGAGACCGATATGGTTGATATCCTCGCCCAGCGCGTCCAGGTTGGTCACCAGATGTCCGTGTTTCAGCAGGTTCGCACTCAAGTACGCATTCCCCAGCGGCATGGTGACCGGGGTGCTAAATGTAGAAACCGAAAAGACGGAGGGTGGCCGAACTAGGAGAATACGGCTCATTGACGAAATTGTACCTTGAGATTCGTGGGTGTCACAAGACGTAGCGACTGTTAGATTAGGGTTAGCCGCTGGAACCCTTCATTGCCAGTCTTCCCTTCGTCTGCTGACGCAGCACCTTCATCGCTTTCGCGAGGTCAGGATCGTGGAGCTGCGCTGGTGCCGCTCGATGACCAAGTCGTAGAAGTCAGTGGAAGCCTGGGAAGAGAGCATGCGCAAGACGAAGTCATCCACCACCAGCAAGTCGGGCGTGAGGACCGGCGCATCTCCCCCTCGAAGGAATTATCGGCACGGGAATAGGCCAAGTCCTTGAGCAGCACATCCCCGCGGGAAAAGAGCCCGCGATAGTCGGCGCGACTGCCGGCATGACCGAGCCCCGAGGCCAGGAACGTTTTCCCAGCCCCCGCCGGCCCGATGAAGATGGCATTCAGGTTACTTTTCCGTCTTCCCGGCGATGTTGGGCATCGGCCGCCGATTCAGGCACACCGTCCGACCTACTCGCGTTCCTGGAACAGGGAAAACGCCCCCCAACTGTCTTGCCGATGATGTAATGGGGGCGTGCCTTCACTTCCTCGTACAGGCGTCCGACGTACTCACCGATGATACCCAGGAAGAAAAGGAGAATGCCCGAGAGGAAAGTAATGAGCAAGACCAGGGCGGTAAAGCCCTTGGGAGCGCTGTGCAGGAAGAACTTGGCATAGACCGAATAGACCGCAAACCCACCCGACAGGACCATGGCGAGAGTGCCCAGCAGCGTAGCGGCACGCAGGGGCACGATGGAGAACGCGAAGATTCCGTCCGACGCCAGCTCAAAGAGTTTCCGGAGGCTGTACTTGCTTCGGCCGGCGTGCCGCTCGGCGCGATCCACGGGGATGCCGATCTGCCGGAATCCCACCCAACTGCGCAGGCCCCGCAGGTAGCGGTGGTGTTCGGGCAGGCGGCGAAGTTGCTCCACCACACGGCGGGAGATCAGGGCGAAATCGCCCGCGTCAAGCGGCAGGTTCAACTCTGAGAGCATCGCCAGGAGGCGGTAGAAGAGGAAATAGGCAAGCTTGAGCCACCACGCTTCCTTGCGGTGGGCGCGCGTGGCGTAGACCACGTCGTACCCCCGCTGGAACTGCTCCACAAAACCCGGAATCGCCTCCGGGATGTCTTGCAGGTCGGCATCCATCACCACCACCGCGTCGCCCGAGCAATGGTCGAGCGCGGCCGTCAGCGCGGCCTGGTGCCCGAAGTTTCGCGACAGCGCGACCATGACGATCCTCGGATCACGCGCCGCGGCTGCTTCCAGGATCTCCAGGGTGCGGTCCGAGCTGCCGTCATCGACCAGCACGATTTCGTGCGGCCCCCCGGCGATGCTTTCCAGTACTGCGCCGGTGCGGCGCAAAAATTCCGGCAGAACACTCTCCTCGTTATAGAGCGGGACAGCCACGGACAATCGGAAAGGCAGGCTCATCTCTTCCCTCTCCCCTTGAAATAAACCATTTCCCATAGAGTCGCCCCCAGGCCGGCGAGCGCATAGGGTTCAAAAACCTCGGTCTCGAACGTTTCGCTGAAGATTTGCTTCCATTCTTCGAGCGGGCGCGGAAACTCTCCGCGATCCAGGCGGGCGAGAAGCCGGGGGACCGAGGCCCGCGCGGGCAAGACCAGGTCCAAGATGTGAACGTGCCCGTCCTCCGTGAGCAGGGCGTCGAGCTGCGAGAGGAGCCCGCGGGCGCTGGGCGTGTCGATATGGTGAAGAAAGCTGTTGATCAAAATAAAGTCGAAGCGCGCCGCCGGGGCGAGCGCCGGGCGCGTGATATCCGCAACCAGAAAGTCCCTCCCATAACGCCGGCGGGCATGCTCGAGGTAGCGCAGATTGTGATCGATGCCCAGATAGTGCGTGTGGGCGAAGCGCGGGGTGTTCGTGCCCGGCCCACAGCCCACGTCCAGCACCCGCCGCACCTGGCGCAAGTCATTGTGGGCCAGGATGGGCGCAAATTTCTTCTCCGCAAAGGGAGCCTGCCAGAGGCGGTAGGCCTGGGTATTCTCCATGATCCGCGTCACGAGCTTCATGGCGTGCCTCGCGAGGGAGTTCGCCGGTCCGGCCGCTCCGCATACGGCAACAGGCGGGGAGGTCCCAGGTCCGCCTCGGCCAGCCAGACGTGCCTCTGCGGGAAATAGCGGATCAGTTCTTCATTCGCGGCGCTGCCCATGTCCCGCGCCCAAATCACTCGGGCTCGATCGAGGTCCGCCTGGTTATAGACCCATTCATTGGCTGATAGGTGGCCTGACTCGTAACGGACAATGACCAGGTGATCTCCCGGCTGTCCCGCGACCCGGGCCAGGGCGTCGGCCCGGTCCAAGTTCTGGAAATGCGTTGAACCCCAGGTGTGTGACCATTCAACCGGCAAGGGCAGGCCCAGGGCTGGAGCGGCGGCTCGGACCAGCAGCATCAGGAAGCAGATCACCGGCACCCAACGCGCGGCCGCCAGCCCCACCGGTTCTCCGCGCCACCGCCACTGCCGCAGACGTCGCAGGCCTTGTAACAGCAGGACGTAGATGGCTCCGGTTAGGGGCGCCGCATAATGCGGGATGAAATAGATGGTCAGCGTCATTCCGAAAAGGGAAACGCCGCATACCAACCAGAGAAAACCCGTTTTGCCGGTAAACCATCGGCGCAAGGGACGCCGCGAGAGAATGGCCACCAGCAGGGGCAGCGTCAATACCGGCCCGAGATAGAATCGCCACAGGTCGAGCGCTTTGGTCAGCAGTACCTGGACCGGGGCGGAGCGGGCAAGCTGATAATCCTGCATCTGCCAGTCACGCAGATAGAATTTCGCCATCACCGGGTGGCGATAATGGGGAATGGGCCTGAGGGGTTGCCAGGGGAAATACGGCACGGTCATGTAGGTTTCCACGTTCACCAGGTAAGGCGTGCGGAAAGGGTTCCCCGTAGTACGCCAGAAATAGTAGGCCATACCCCCAACCGTGGCCGCCAGGATGAGGCCGAGCGGCAGCACGATCCGCCCGAGCGATTGCCGGAGTGGTGGGCCCTTCTTTCCCCACATCCAGGCGAGGAGGGCCACGCCCACGGGCAGACAGAAGAACAGACTTTCGTAGGGGCGCGTACTGGCCAGAATAGCCAGACCCACACCCATGACCAGGGCATCCTGCGCCCGCCGGCGCCGCTTGAGTCGAGGCCACCCACCCAGGACTAACGCTCCGCCAATTGCCGGGAGCGCTCCTCCCGAATAGCTGTTCGCCCAGTAACTGAAACTTCCGAGCCGGATGACGGCCAGCAGCCCGCCCAACAGGGCCCAACGGGATGGCAACCAGCCCTGCAGCATCCAGCAAATCGCCGCACACATCACGCCGGCGCAGAGCCACACACCTACAAAGGGATGCCCCGCAATTACCTGCCCCAGCGCCAGAATCAGACCCTGGGCGGGATAAAACATTGCCCCATACGTGGGCCGGTGGTTGATGTGGAAACTCTCGAAGTGGATCCACATCGGATGAGTCGGGTTCGCCACACGGCCGTGTGCGAAAGTGTCGCCCATCAGCAGGTAGGCGAAATCATCGTGGATGCCGGGTTCCGGAATCGGCAGGACCGGCAGCAGGGCCGCGCGCACCACGAGAGCCAGCAACCCAACCCCGACCACCGCCAGGCCACGTCGGCGCGCCAGGCAGTCTAATACGCGGCCCGCCCCCTCGAACCACCTTGCCCCTAAATTGGGAAAGAAGTACGACGCCGCGATCGAGGCAGCCACCAGACAATACTCAATGAAGAAGAGCATGCTACCCGCGCCCGGACTTAAGCCACCCAGGGGAGAAGTCCTTGCTTCTCTTTCCAACACTTCCCGAACGGCCAGGTTGGCTTGACTCCCACGAGGTTGAACGTTGACGGCAAACACGCGGCGAAACGGGAGCAGTTTAGCACGAAGTTTCAGCCACGACCAATTTGCGCTCCAACCCCGGTCTTCCCTGTGCCATGCGGACGGAATAGTGGGGCTTTAATAACGTAGCATGGCCAACCCCTCGCATCGCTCAGGCCCCGCCCTCGGCCGAGATGACCGTTACAGGGATTTCTGTGTTAACATCCTGCGCCTGCGGCCGGCTTCAGCGTAGGAATTGAACGGGACGCGAATCACACGCCTGCCCTTCAAGCGCACCGATCGGTTACAGGATTCCGCATGGCCAACGGTTCGATGGGATCGTTTCCTGCTGCAGCTTCACCGCGCTCGCGCATGTGGCTCAGCCTCTCACTCCTCTTTGTTTTTCTGCGGACGATCCCGAGTATCTGCTACCCCATCGCGCGCGACCAAGCCACGTTTTGTTTTATTGGGCAGCGGTTGCTGGAGGGAAAGCGGCTCTATCTCGACCTCTGGGACAACAAACCGCCCGGCATTTTTTTTGTTTATGCCCTTATTGTGAAAGTGTTTGGCACCGCCATGTGGTCGGTCGGCGTGGTGGATGTCCTGTGGC
Source organism: uncultured Acidobacteriota bacterium (assembly GCA_963722555.1). Taxonomy (GTDB): domain Bacteria; phylum Acidobacteriota; class Terriglobia; order UBA7540; family UBA7540; genus Bog-366. The sequence continues at coordinate 317,807 of CAVRNQ010000006.1, read as the reverse complement.
TGCTGCTCATTTCCTATTTCATCTTCAGATTCACCGAGCGTTTCCTGGGGACACCCGCGGCGGTAATCGCCGTCGTCTTTCATACAACCTGGCGGGTGTGGATGGGCTATTGGGACGCGGCGCAGCCGGAAAACTTCCTGGTGCTGTTGGTCCTTGCTGCCTACTTCCTGTCGTCATACCAGGGCAGGAGGCGGTGGCTTTGCGATGCCGCATCCGGACTCCTGTTCGGTGCGGCGTTTTGGCTCAAGTACAACGCCGTGGCTTTTGTCCCGCTGTTGCTTCTCCTGCCGTACCTCGATTTCGCTCCGCTCCGTGCCGCCTCACGGCTGCCGCGCTTCACCATCTCCCGCCGGGAATGGATTGCCCGGGTGGGGGTCTGGGCCGCTGTCTTCGCCGTATCGGTGGCGGGAGTGCTTTTGTATTTTGCCTGGGTCGGCGCCTGGCCGGCGATGAAGGAAGTGCAGTTTGAGGTCCTCCCGCGCTACAACGCCATGGCCGTCGCGCGCGCACACTCCTATTGGAGCCATATCTATTTCAGCGCGCGCTTCCTGCTGGGACCATCGACCTTGATTGCCGCCCTGGTGTCGATCATCGTGGCGCGGCGCACGAAGACTCTCGATCAAACCCTGCCGGTGTTCCTGGCCACGGCGATGGGTACCCTGTGCCTGGCGATGCAGACCCGTCTGCCGAGTTATGCTTTTGAAACCTGCTATCCCTTCTTCGCCATGCTTTGGGGCTACCTGGGGGTGAAGGTCTTCCAGGGCTTCCGGTTTGTCGCGCGCTGGTGTTCGGGCCGGGGCTGGCGGATCGCGGCCATCATGGTCTGGCTGGTTTTTGCCAATGTGATTTATCTGCCCTTGCCCAATGAAGTTGTCCAGTTGAAACTCTACGTCAATGACCTGCGGGAATGGCACGAGAACCGCGACTCTTTTTACGCCAACTACCCCTGGGCTCGCCCCATTTCTCATTATGCCGGCCAGATGCGGGTTATCCAGTATCTCGGGGAACATTCCACCCCCGCGGAGGGTGTGTTTATCTGGGGCAGCGAGCCCCTCATCTATTTTCTGTCGAAGCGGAATCCGCCCACGCGGTTTGTTTCGAACCTCGGGCTGATGTCGCTGTGGACGCCCCCCACCTGGCGACAGGAGCTGCTGCGCGATCTCGATGCTTCTCCTCCTCGATACATCATCGTGGAGCGCGCCGACCAGGTGCCCATGATTTCCTTTCACTTCCTGGATTCGGAGGAATACCTTCAGCAACGCTTCCCTTCCCTCTTACGGTTCGTGACGGACCACTACCAGAAGGTTGCGGACTTCCAAGCTTTCGCAATCTATCGTCATGACTAACCGGCCTTCCGAACCCGACCCCTCACCGCGCTCCGCCCCTTGGGCGTGGCGGGTGGGAGCGCTGGGGTTGGTTTTTCTGCGCGCTCTTCCCAACCTGCGTTTTCCACTCGGGCGAGACCAAGCCACCTATTGCCAGATCGCGCAACAACTGCTTCATGGTCAACTCCTTTATCGCGACCTTTGGGATAACAAGCCTCCCGGCATCTTTTTTCTTTACGCCCCCGTCGTGAAGCTTACGGGGCCCGTCATGTGGTGCGTCGGGGTGATGGATGTGGTCTGGCTCCTGCTGTTTTCCTATTGCCTTTTTCGTTTTGTCGAACGCTACCTGGGGGCGCCAGCCGCTGCCCTTGCCGTATTGTTCAACACGGGATGGCATTCCACTCAGGGCTATGTCCACGCGGGGCAACCGGAAGTCTGGCTGATGCTTTGCATCTTCAGCGCTTTTCTCGGGATGTCGCCCGCTGGCCGTTGGCCGCGCGCCCGATGTTTCATCGTCGGGCTGGTGCTGGGCGCGGCCTTCTGGTTGAAGTACAACGCCGTCATCTTTATGCCCTTTGTGCTGCTCGTCCCTTTTCTCGATTTTTCGGAACTGGACCGCGCGCCGCGCCGCGTCAAACTAAGCATCCCGTTTCGGTCCTGGCTATCGCAAGTCTGGGTTGTAGGTGGGGGTTTCCTGCTGGCCGTGAGCGCCGTGCTCAGCTACCTCTGGCTGACGGGGGGTTGGCCGTGGTTCCGGGAGGAGCAGTTCGAGGTTCTGCCCCGTTACGGAGCCATGGTGTTCGCGCGAGCGCACCCCCTCTGGCTGATCGCAATTTTTCAGACCTATCGCCACCTCCAGCCCTGGAACGAGGCCATCGTTGCGGTCGCTCTGTTGATCGCCTGGAAGCGCAAAGAGCTTTCCGCCACAGCCCCGATTTTCCTCATGGGGCTTGCCGGCTACACCTTGACCGCTTCACAGGGGCGCTTTCATCCCTACTATTTTGAGACCACGTACCCCTTCATCGCCATGTGTTGGGGCTATGTGTGGGTCAGGACTTTTCAGGGCTTCCGGGCGGTGAGCAGGGCGTTCGCGCGAAGGAACTGGCAACTCGCTCGGGTCATGTTATGGGTGGTGTTCGCGAACCTCATCTACGCCGGCTCGATTCAGGAGATTTTCCGCATCGACGAACAGTACCGCTCCTTCGCTTTCTGGCGCCGGGAGCCCGAGCGTTCCTATGCGGAATATCTGTGGCAACTCGAACTGGAAAAGTTTCACGACCAGATGGCCATCATCGATTATCTCAAGGCGGATTCGGCCCCTCAAGATGAGGTCTATGTCTGGGGCACAGCCCCCGCGATCAATTTCCTATCCCAACGGCGCTCCGTGTCGCGGTTTGTATCGAACCTGGGATTGATCTCCCCCTGGGGTCCGCAGCGATGGCGGGCCGAGTTGCTGCGGGATTTAACGAAGACCCCTCCACGCTTTATCGTCGTGGAGCGTCATGACGCCATCCCAGGTGTTTCCTACACGCGCCGGGACTCCGAAGAGATGCTCCAATCCTTCCCCGCCCTGGCGGATTTCCTCCACACCCGTTACCGGTCCGTAAGACACCTCACCGACTTCGAGATCTACCAGCGGCAGGTCACTTCGCCTTAGTCCACCCTATTGCCCTTGGGTTCTTTACGCAAATAATTAGTAACATAGTTACGGTTATCATAGATATTATCAGTCCCGCCCTGAGACCGCGCTGATGGTATTGGAATGCGATTTCGTGCGTCCCTGCCTCGACATAAACAGCCCGGAACAATTGATTGGCGCGCCAGATGGTCACGCGGCGGCCGTCCACGGCAGCCTGCCAGCTCGGGTCGTACCGTTCCAGCAAGACCACATAGGCGGGCCGCGATAGGCGCGCCTGCAAGGTGACGGAGTTGGGGTCCCGATGCACGATTTCCACTTGCCCGGCGGGTTCCGTAGCGCTGACCGCGGGCGCGGAGCCCGCCGGGGCAGCCAGGATTACAGTATGGGCCGCATCAAATTCTCGTGACGCCAGTTGGTCCAGGGTCTCCGAGGAGTCCGTTGTGAACAGGGAATTGCCCGCCGCGTAGGTCCGGGGAACGAAGCACAGGTCCTCATACAAGCGACTCGGCAGCGGGGAGCCGTTCGAGACATCGCCGATGGACCGTGTGGCAGCGGAATCGGCCCGGCTGGGCCGCAGGATGTACTTCACATTGGTGCGGCCAAGCAGGCAGTCGGCGCGCAACGGGTCCGCGCTCTTCTGGCTGAGGTAGATCTCCACATCGTAGAGGTAGGGCGGCAGCGAGCGCTCCAGGTCCAGGTTAATGCCCCCCTCCACGTGGTTCACCATGGACCCGGCGGCAAGCTGAGTCCGGGCCTGGAACGCTCCTTGCGCGATGGGCTCGAGGTCCGCCGCTTCCGGGATGGATTCGAAACTGATGTAGGTTTGCAGATTCTTGGTATCGGGCGTCTGGATGATCGGCCAGTAAGAGGTGACCCGATAGGTTACGGGCGGGTCCTTGAACTCAGCCAGCACGGGGGGCCGATAGGTGAAGAAGCTCTGGGGCGCCGTCGGGTTCGCAGCGTAGTTCGCCATAACCAGTTGGCCCATCGCCAAAAGCCCGAAGGCGTACAGACCCGGACGCGCCCACTTCTTCCCTTGCTCCAAACCAACGATCAGAACCAGTCCCCCCAAACAGAACCCGGCCAGGCCGGGAAGCTGAAAGCGCAGCATGGTGACCAGGGAATCCGGCATCTGTTCCAAACTGAAAGGGGTTGGCGCGATCGCATGGAGCGCCCAGCGTGTAGGCGTAGCAATGGCCGCAGGCAGCAGCCAAGCCACGGCCAGAACTGCGACAATGCCGCCCAGAAAAACCCCGAGAGGTGCGAGCACCCGCCGGCGGCGCGGTTTCCACTCCGCGGCCGGAGACCGCAAGCCATCGAGTCCCCACCCGGCAAGAACCGCTAACAGAAATGTTACGATGACCAGCAGCTTTACGGGGTAGCGAACCAACATCAGGGGTGGGACCAGCAGGTACGCCAGGGAGAAGACCGGCGTGAAATGACCGAAGGAAAGCAGCAGGAAAACTCCCGCGGACCCAGCTACAAAATTCCGGCGGCGGTCAGTGCCCAAACCCCAGCCGGCCAACGCATAGAAGAGCGGCACGAATCCCAGGAAGATCGAAAGGAAATAGGGCAGGTTGCGGTCCGACATCAACCACAGCCAGCCGCTGGGGGAGCCCATGCCGGAGCCAAAGAAATCCGGTATTAGAATTTCCAGCAAAGAAAATGGATTCACGGCCCAGTTGGCGGTCTCACGAAAGCGCAAGCCCTGCAGGCCACGGCGCGAATGGCTGAGGAGGTCGGAGGCAGGCAGAAACTGGACCGCGCAGAGCAGCAATATTCCACAACCGATCAGGAAGAAAATGGCGAGCAGCCGAAGGTTGGGTTTGGACCAGAGTTTCTCCCGTGTGCCGCAGCGATAGAGCGCGTACGCGAAGCAAAGGCCAAACGTCGCGAGGAAGGTCATCGGCTCTCCGCCCAGCCATTGCAGCGCGAAGACGACGATGAGCAAAACCCACGGACGCAGCCGTGGGCTTTCCAGGGCGCGGTCGGTGGCGAGCAAGGCCCAGGGAATCCAGGCAGCACAGGCGGACTGGTTATAGAGATCACCCAAGGAGAGCACTGGCCCGCTGAACATGAAGACGAACGCCGCAAAGAAAGCCGCCGAGCGCGTCTGGCCCCAGACACGAGCCAGCAGGTAAGTACCAATTCCCGCCAGAGCAAAATGGACCAGGAAGTGCAGAGTGTAGGCGGCCTCGACAGGAAGCAGCACGATCAGGAGCGTGTACGGGTAGAAGAAAAGCAGGTTGGGATTGGCCAGGACCGGTTGGCCGTAATTCAAATAGGGATTCCAGTAAGGGAGAAATCCCTGCCGGCATAGCTCGTGAATGAAGCGGGCGCTGGGGTAAGTGTAATTATAGATGTCGCGATAAAAGAACATCGCCGATGTGAAAACCACCCTCCAGAACATGCCGGCCAAGCTGGCCACCAGCAGTGCCATGACCCAAAGGTCACGGCCAGTCAGCCGGAGACGATTCCGCATCGACTCGGGGGCTGGGGTTGGAGTATTGGAATCAAACGTAGCCATCGAATTACGTGTGCAGCTTCTTGAAGATCTTCTCGGGTATCGCACGCACGATCAGCATGATGAATCGCCAAAACCAGGGAACATAAACCACATTCTTCCCGCGCTCGACGGCCTCGTAAATATCTCGCGCCACAGCTTGGGGCGAAGCAACCAACAGCAACTTGGGCCGGCCATAGGTCATGCGGGTATCGACGAAACCTGGTTTCACCGTGATGACGCGGACTCCGCAGTGGTGCAGCCGGTTGCGCAAGCCCTGGAGATACGTCGCGAGGCCGCCCTTGGCGGAGCCATAAAGATAATTGCTCTCACGGCCGCGGTCGCCGGCAACCGATGTGAGCGCGCAAAGGAATCCCTTCCCCTGCTGCTCAAAATGCTTCGCCAGGATGTTCAGCGCCAGGGCGGGCCCGGTGAAGTTCGTGTCCAGAATCCGGCGCGCCTCCTCGAGATCGTTCAACGCCGCCTCGTGGTCCCCCAGGCAGCCGACCGCGAGAACCGCTCCCTCCAGCGCCTTGCCGGCAGTCGTCAAGCAGGCGGCGAGCGCGGGTCCCATGCCCGCGAAGTCCAGAGCGTCAAAGCTTTGGGTGCGGACGCTCACGCCGTAGCGCAGGTTCAAGTCGGCGGAGAGAGCCTGAAGCTCGTCGAGGTCACGACCGGCGAGGACAAGATCATACTTGTGCGACGCGAATTCTGCCGCCAAGGCCCGGCCGATGCCCGCCGTGGCTCCCAGGATTAGAACGCTCGGCACGAAAACACCCCCAAGAGCAGTGACGAGTGACAAGTGACGAGTGACGAGCAGACAAATACAACCCCCCCGGCCCTTGTTCGCTTGTCACTCGTCACTCGCCACTCGTCACTGTTCTTCAACAATCGCCAGCCTCCGGGCCAAGGAAGAAGATAGCAAGCCTTGCGGGTCCAATTTCCGTTGGATCGTCCGGAAGGATGCGAGGTTCGGGTACATGGCGGCAAAATCCTCGGCTCGCAACGCGGCGTCCTTGGCCAGATAGATTCGTCCCCCGTAATCCAGCGTCATCCGGTCGAGTTCGTGGAGAAAGGGGAGGAGTCCGCGGGCCACAGGGATATCCAGGGCCAGGGTGTAGCCGCGTAGTGGAAAGGCGAGCAGGCCGGGGCCGGCCTCGCCGAAACGTTTCAGGACCGCCAGGAACGACGCACGCCCCGAACGCGCCAGCCGGTCAAGGATGATGCGCAGGCCTTCCCGCCCACTGGCCTGCGGAAGCGCAATCTGGTACTGGACGAAGCCGCGCTTGCCATACATGCGGTTCCAATGCAGGAGGGCATCGAGAGGATAGAAGAACTTTTCAAAGCTGACGAGTTGCCGCGGACTGTTGCGCTGCAAGGTATAGTAGGCGGTATTGAACGCCTTAACCGTGAGCCAGTTCAAGGCTCCCGAAGGAAGGTCGAACCAAAGGTTCCACTCGGAGCCGGCGGGGGGCGACAGAGGCTCCCGGACGCGCCCCGGCAACTCGGCGGCGGATGCATGATTGCCGCGCATCAGGACGCTGCGCCCCATCGTTTTGCCGGTTGCGAGGGCGTCAATCCAGGCCACGGAGTATTGATAGCGCTCGTCCGACTCCTCCATGATCGCCAGGCAATCCTCGAGGTTGCGGGCTTTGTGATAATCCACCCAAACATACGCGGATTCTACCCGGCGCAGTTTCAGCCGCGCGCTCAGAATGACGCCGGTCAGACCCATGCCGCCCGCCGTGGCCCAAAAGATTTCGGCATGGGAAGTGGGAGAGCAGAGCAGAACTCCACCGGCAGGAATCAACAATTGGAAGTCCAGCACGAAATTCGAAAACGCGCCATCCTGGTGATGGTTCTTGCCGTGAATATCCGCGGCAATGGCTCCGCCCACCGTCACGAACTTCGTCCCCGGTGTCACGGGAAGAAACCAGCCGCGGGGCAGGAAATACTGAATAATTTCGGCGAGGCTCACCCCGCTTTCACATTCGAGCACACCGGAGGAGTCGTGGAAGGAAAGAAAACGGTTAAGCAGGGTGTGCCCGATAACCCCCGCGTTGCCATTCAGCGCGGCGTCACCGTAACTGCGCCCCAGGCCGCGGGAAATATAGGAGGGCTCGAGCCCCGACGCCAGAGTCGCCGCCACCTCGCTCCGTTTCTCGGGCCGAAAGGTGTGGCACGCTTCCACCGGGAAGCGGCCCCAGCCGGAGAGATCTTCCGTCCTGAATCCGATGGCCGGTGTTTTCATTTCGAGGAGAGGCGCGGGGGAGGTCGGCCGTTTGTGCTTGGGCAGGTCCGCTTGCGGACGCCGGCATCGTCTCGAGCTTCCACGCCCAGTCCGGCGCCGGAGGCCCTCTTAAAGATAGATGATGAAGATCACGGATGCCGCCCAGATTAGAACTACTGAAAGTAATACAGGATCTGTAAATAGAACCCGCGCGGGATTTCCTCCTTGCTCGTGGTGGTGAATCAGATGGAGATAACGGAATATGCCGAACAACACGAAGGGAATCGTGATTTCCAGCCGCTTGCCGGGGAACTTGCTCTGCACATCCGGCGACAGCGTGTAGAGCGCGTACGAGACCACCGTGGACGCCGTTACGATGCCGATCAGTTGGTCCAGGAAGTAGGGCGTATAGTTCGCCAGAATGGCCCGGTGCTCAGAGGCGTGCGCCCCCAGCAACACGAGTTCATGCCGGCGCTTGCTCAAGGCGATAAAGAGGGCGAGCAGCGTCGTGCACACAATCAACCAGGGAGAGATGGGAACTCGAATCACCAGGCCTCCCCCGATCACGCGAAACAGAAATCCTGCCGCCACGATAAACACATCCAGGAGAACCACTTTCTTCAAGAAGCTGGAGTAGAGAGCGTTCAGCGCCAGGTAAGCGACGACAATACCCAGGAAGCCCGCATTCAACTTCCAGGCCCCGGCCAGACCGGCGACCCCCAGCAACACCCCAGCAATTCCTGCCGCCCTGGGGCTGATCCGCCCCGCGGCGATGGGTCTCGACTTCTTGGTGGGATGGCGCCGGTCCTCGGGCGCGTCGAGAATGTCATTCAGAATGTAAGTCGCGCTGGAGATCAGGCAGAAAACCAGTGCCGCCAGGGTGACCTCGAGGCAGCGGTCCCAACGGGTGAGGCTCTGTGAAAAGATGAGCGCGGCAAAGACAAATCCATTCTTAACCCACTGCTGCGGCCGTAGGCTCTCGAGCAAGGCCGCCAGCGTGGAACTGCGGCCGGGGGTGGCGGTCTCAGCGGGAAGCGAATTTGTCGGTGAATCCATCCAGACTCCCTGCCTCACCTCTTGGATCGAAGTGCGAAATTGGGTTCACGGCCAAGGCGAGTGTAGGTTAGCTGATCGATTGGGGATTTTCAACGCTTCCCTGCTGTCATTCTGAGCGAAGCGAAGAATCTCTGCATTTGTAGAATCAGGCAAATGCGGAGATCCTTCGTCGCCTGCGGCTCCTCAGGATGACAGTTTTGGCGGTTTTCCCGCAGCCTCCTACGGAATCATCCAACCCAGCCAGTAGGCTTGCGCGAAGGCGATCAGGCTAACCAGCAGCACGAGCACCACGCTGTGCCCAAAGGTCGACCGCACCACGTCGCCTTCGTGTCCCACCAAACCCACGGTCGTAACGCCCACGGCAATGTTCTGCGGCGAGATCATCTTTCCCGCGCAGGCCCCGGTGCAATTCGTGGCGGCCAGCAGAAGGGGGCTCACACCGATTTGGTGACCGACTGCCACCTGGAGATTCCCGAAGAGGAGATTGCTCGCGGTGTCGCTGCCGGTCAAGAAGCAGGCAATCCAACCGAGGCAAGCGCTGACCAAGGGGAAGAGTTTCCCCAGCCCCGCCAAGGCCGCGCCCAAGGTGTAGGTCATTCCGGAATAGTTATAGAGATACGCTAAGGAAACGATGAGTCCGACGGTTAACCCCGGCATGCGAAGCTGCTTCAGTGTCTTCATCCCTGATTGTCGGACGACGCGGGGGCGAGCGCGGAAGAGCAAGGCCGTAAGGATCACCGCAGCGAGCCCGGCCGTTCCCGCCGCGAGGGGTTGGAATGGGAACAACGCAGCGTAGGGCTTCTGGTAAAGCGTAATGAAAACTGCGTTGTGCAGATGGGGAACAACGATGGTTTTCTGTGCGACGGTGAAGAAGTGGAAGTAGCTCCAGCCAACCATCACACTCGCGAGCAGCACCCAGGGCGCCCAGGCAGCGAGCGATTCCGAAGCTGTGAGGCGAGCTTCTGGCGCCGGCAATCCCTGGGGGGTTAGAGCGCCCGCACCCTGGGACACGGGTACGGGCTTCCAGAAGTGCAGGAGTCCGATCACGCTGGCCGTTGCGAACATGGCGGCGACGATGTCCGCGGCGTACGGTCCCCAATAATTCGCTACGCCAAACTGGGCCAGGGCAAAACTTCCCCCGCCCACGAGCGCCACGGGCCAGGTTTCCTTCAATCCCTTGCGGCCCCCAATCACCCAAACCAGATACGCCGGCAGGATGAGCGAGAGAAAAGGAAGTTGCCGTCCGACCATGGCGGAAAGCTTCAAGACGCTCAGACCGGTCACTCCGGCCAGCGCGACGATGGGAATGCCGAGTCCCCCGAAGGCCACGGGCACCGTGTTGGCGATCAAGGCTAGCGTGACCGCCTGCGAGGCGGTGAATCCGAGGCCGAGAAGCAGAAAGCCGGCCACGGCCACGGGCGTGCCGAATCCGGCGGTGCCTTCGAGCAAGGCTCCGAAGCAGAAGGCTACCAGAATGACCTGAATACGCGGGTCGCCGCAAGCGCGTTGGGCCATCCAGCGGCGCAACAAGTCGAAGGTGCGAGTTTCGACAGAAAGGTTGTAGAGCCAGAGCGCGGAGAACACGATCCACATGATCGGCCATAGCGCATAGATAAAACCAAATGCGACGGCCAGAAATGCCAGGTGCGCAGGCATCCGCCACACGATCAACACGACGCAAATTGCCGTCGCCAGGCTCGCCGCGGCTGAGAACGCTCCGCTCTTGCGCAGCCCGCCCATGAGGATAAGGACAACGGCGAGGGGGAGGGCTGCGACCAGCGCGGAAATGCCGAGATTGTGCGCAGGCGCCAGCGGTTGTGGCCATACGAACGCGAGGCTCGAAGCCGCACCCGGTAAGACCAGCAACGCGAATGAGGAATGCAAAGTTGTCAACAAGTGCATTTCCGCTGCTTTCCGGCCAAGTCCCAGCACGACCCATGGCCCAAATGAGCGATGGCCGAGATGCTGTCATCCTGAGCGCAGCGAAGGACCCCTGTATTTGAATTTTCAAGCAACTGCAGAGGTTCTTCGCTTCGCTCAGAATGACAGCGCCTACGGGGTTTCCCGTAGCCTGTAAAGCCCCGCCCTTCCGATTCCGCAGGGAGAAATACAGGTTAATGATTAACTATTTTCAAGCTTATTAAAGTCGGCCATTTCCTGCTCAGTAAACCCCACAAGTTCCGGTTCAATCGAGATGGTCATGCCCGTGCGGGCGCGCACGGTGCACCGAACGTGCCTGGCCAGAGCCATCACATCCTGCGCGGTGGCCCCGCCCTGGTTGAGCAAAACGAGCGGATGGGTTTCGTTCACCTGGGCGCCCCCGATACGATGACCTTTGAGACCACACACCTCGATCAAGAAAGCTGTGGGGATTTTGATCCTGTCCGCGGAGGGAAACCGTTTGCGAATTTCTTCCAGGCGCGCCGGTTCCCCGGGTGAGAAATTCCGTTGCAGGTGGGCGCAAAGCGCCGCGTATTCTTCCTCGGAAAGCAACAAGTTCTTGAAAAACGAGCCCGCGTTTCCACCCCGTTCCTCGCGGGGAAAGGGAATCTTGCGGTCGCGAATGGTGATGATGGCCTGCCGGATTTCCGCCAGGCTGGGATGCTCCGCGCCGCGCTCGGCGAAATAGGCTTGCACGTCGGGATAATCGAGATGCTGGCGCGCGCGCCGGGCAAGTCGCAGGATCAGCTTCACAATAATGAATTGCCCTCGCGCCGTGCTGTTGAAGATACTGCGCCGGTAGCCAAAACCGCAATCGTTCGCGCTCAGAGTCCGGAGCGCTCGACTGGCGATGTCCATCACCACCACAGACTGCAGGACGTCGCTGACCTGCTGACCGTAGGCGCCGATATTCTGCACGAGCGCTGCGCCGGCTTGGCCAGGGATGTGCGAGAGGTTCTCGATTCCCCACCAGCCGTGCTCCACAGCATGGCGGACGACGTCATCCCAGGTTTCGGCGGCGCTCACCTCCAGGATGGCGCTCTCCGCGTCCTCGCGGAGCAGTCTGATTCCACGCTCGACCGGATGCACGACCACGCCCGCAAAGCCGCGGTCGCTCACCAGAAGGTTGCTGCCTCCCCCCAGGACGAAAAGCGGCAGGGTATGCCGGGCGGCCAGGGCCAGGGCCTCCCGAAATTGCTCCGCCGTCGCGGCGCACACGAAAAATTGCGCCGGGCCGCCAATCTTGAAGGTTGTGTAGGGCTTGAGCGGCTCGTCCAGTTTGATGACAGGTTCTGTGGCGCCGGGCTGAGACGACATAGGGGGTGATTGTAACAGGCCAAGAGTAATCAGGCCATTGAGTCATCGGGCCATCGGGCCATTTCATTGACGATTTTCGATGGCCGATTGACGATTGAAAGAATCGAAAACGTCCATCGGCAATCGTCAATCCAAATGGCCCGATGACTCAATGACCCGATGACCCAGTTTCAGTTACCGTTCCCTACCACTGCCGCTTTTCGACGCGGGGACGCTCAGCGCGGCTCATCGCTTTGACTTCGATAGCCGGATGCTTGAGGCCACGCAACTCCTCGATGTTCTGGCATACCTTCAGCACGGCGTCGGCGATGTCGTCCGTATCCTGCTTCGCACCGAGGAAAATGTGGTGCGGCAGCCAGACGGATTCTTCGTAAGCGGCGCGCTCAGAGACCGGGCAGTGGAAACTGGTTTTCAAATCGAGGGGCTCGGCGCGGCCCCAACTGAGCGCCGGCCAATCGCTGGCAGTGACCGGGAAGAGCGCACTCTTGTAAACCGGCTCGTAGAAGAGACCATCGCAGGGGATGCCTTCCATCTGCAGCGCGCCCAGGAACGCCGCGCGCGGAATTCCACCGAAATGTTTGGGCAGATACTTGAAGACGAATTGGTACGCCGCGACGCGAGTTTGGCGCTTGTCGGGCGCGAGGAAACCGAGGCCGGGTGTCCCGCGCAAGCGCTTAGCGAAGTGGTCCATGTTGGCCTGGCGGACTTTGGCCTGCTTCGGCAGGCGTTCGAGTTGCGCGGCCAGAATCACCGCTTGCAGTTCGGTGATGCGGTAGTTGAAGCCGATCAGTCGGTTCTGATATTGGTCCGTCACGCTGGCGCGTCCACAGTTCACATAGGATTGCGCGCGTTCGTAGAACTCCAGGTTGCTGGTGATGAGCCCGCCGCCTTCCCCAGAAGTCATCAGCTTGCTCGACTGAAAGCTGAAGCAGCCGAGGTCACCCGTGGCGCCCGCGCCCTTGCCACGCCACTTGCCGCCGTGGGCGTGTGCGCAGTCTTCAATGACCACCAGGTTGTGGGCTTTCGCGATGCGGCAGATTTCGTCCAGATCAGCAAAGCGCATCGCGAGGTGCACCGGAAGGATGGCGCGCGTCTTGGGGGTTATGGCCGCCGCGATCAGTTTCGCATCCAGGCAGTACGTGGCGGGATCGATGTCCACGAAAACCGGCACGGCGTTGAGAAGCAGGATGGGGCCGACCGTGCCTTCCCAGGTGTAGGCCGGCACAATGACTTCGTCACCGGGCTTGATGCCCGCAGCCTTCAGGGCGATCTCAATGGCGATGGTGCCATTCGATACGGCCAAGCCATGCTTGGCCCCATGGAAACGCGCGAACTTCTGCGCGAAAGCATCCGCAATCTTGTTAGGAAAGGGATAGCCGCCCCAGTTGCGGCTGGTGAGGACTTTCCCGAGGCCGCGCACTTCCTGCTGCGTATAGATGGGCCAAGCGGTGAAGGGTTTCTTGCGGAGAGGTTTGCCGCCGGTGATGGCAAGTCTTCCCATGGACGTTTCTCCTCAATGGTTCAGATAAGGTTCGAGCGCGAATGAGGGGGGTGGCGCAGACATTGTGGTGAAGCTGTGAAAAAACAATCTCACGCAAAGACGCCAAGGCGCAAAGACTCGCAAAGGACAACTGCTTTGCCTTCTTTGCGCCCTCTGCGACTTTGCGCCTTTGCGTGAAATGCTTTTGCCCATCCAGGGATTATTTCACAGCTTCACCACGATGTCTGCGCCACCCCGCCGTCACATCATGACGCGAGCAATGTTGGAGTACGCGGACTCCCCTGCGTTGTCAAGCGCCCGCACGCGGTAACAAAGCTTCTGCGCGGAGGTGACGCCGGAGTCACGGTAGGACTTCGCGTCCCCGGAGAGCTTGGCGACGCGTTCCCAAGTGCCGTGGTCACCCAGACGGCGCTCGACGGCGACGCCGGTAATGTCCCGACCGTGCACTTCCCAGGAAAGCTCCACGGAGCCACCGGCCGCGCGCGCGTTCAGGGAACTGGGCGCTTCCGGCAGCACATCCCAATCGAAATAGCTTTCGTCGGCGATGGCCAGCACGCTGTCGCGGACGGGTGCGCTCTGGAGTGTGTCGGTCGAGCCTTGCTTCCAACTGAGCGGGGAAATCTCACCGGAAACGACGTCGATGAGCACCGGGTGCTCGATGCCGGAGTTCTTGATGGTCAGCGTAGCGGCGAGGGGCGGGAAGATGTTTCCGGGATTACTGTGCGCAGCCAGCCAGTACGCGACGATGGCCTTGCCGGAAGCGGAGCGAAACCCGTACGCCAGGAATGGCGCGCGGGCCTGGCGGTGCAGCGCCGGTATCTCGCTCGATTCGATTTGAATTGCCGGGTCGGGCTTCGTATCGGAAAACAGGGCGTTGGTGTTCTGGAACGCCGAGAGCACCGGCCGCGGCGTGAAATCGTCGGGTAAGAGACGCAGCCCGTGGACCAATCCGAAGTCATCGTACTCGTTGCCGTCCACGCCGGCGGTGAGCAGCCAGACGAAAGTCTTAACCCCCGCAGCCCAGTTGTAGAGCAGGCCGCGCGTGACGTACTTCGATTGCACCGACTCATCCGATCCTAACCAGGAAGGAATGGAGTTGAACTCGTCATCCCAGAAAGGAATGTCCTTGCGGATGCCCGGGTAGCTGCGGACGAACTCGCGCAACTGGGCCGGCGATTCCGTTCCGTAGGCGCCGGAGTCCATCGACTCGGGATTCAGGTTCTGGCCGTAGCCGGGATAGGTGTGGTAGGCGTAAACGTCGATTCCCGCCGCGCACTGGCAGGTGTCGAGGGCGCGCCGAGTAAAATCGCGACTGGGATCGGCCTGGCCACCGTAAATAACCTTGGCCTCCGGATCGGTCTCGTGCACGGCCGGGATGAACGCCTTGAGCAGGCGCCCGTACTCCTCGGGATTCCCCCAAGAGTTCCAATAGCCGATGTCCTGCTCGTTCCACAACGCGTAGTAATGGATGCGGCCGCGAAAGTGGTCCACCGTCCAGCGCACATATTTCGCAAACGCTGCGATCTGCTCGGGGGTCGTGGGTGGCCAGAAGACCGAGTAGATGCTGCGGTCGTCGTTGTGGAAACTGCCGGGTTCGGGCGTGATCTGGTCGGGTTTCTTGCCGGCGGGCGAAGTGTACATGGGGTTGCCGTACATCAGTTGCACTTGGACATCCACGCCGTTGTCGACCAGCGAGTTCACATAGTCGTCTGCCTCCGGGGAGATCGAGTAGACACCGCGTTTCTGCTCGACCCAGTCCCAACTGGTCGGCTCGGAGCTGTTCTCATATTGTCCAATGCGAATCCACTTCACACCCGCGTCGAACATGCGGGTCCACCACCAGCGATTCCAGGGCAGGTAAGGGTCGCGAGGCAGGTTGGAGTTGATGCCGAAGCCGTCGCGAATCTGCGCCGAGCGCTTGGGCGGGACGTGGTCCGGTACGCGGCGCGGGCTGGGCGCAGCAGCGAGAGCAGCTGGAAGCACGAGACAGCAGGCGGTTGCGGCCAGCGTGAGAGAGACTCGACGATAGCAGAAGCGCAAGCAGAACTTACGCACCTTGATCCTCCTCGGGTGGATATGACCCTCGCTAAACTGTTTGAGCTGCGCAATATACCACAGGATGAAGGGGAAGCCAGCAGCATTCGAGGGCCCCACAGCAAGGCGGGTTCGGAGAGTACTCGCAAAGCCTGGACCTCGGAAAGAGTCGGGTAGAGAGGGAGCATTATAATCAATACAGTATTAACTCTATGGGCATGGTCATGCGTTCAGTGGCGGAACGGCTTGGCTTGTTGTATGCTTACTCCCGGAATCACCAGTTGCACCGTGGTGCATTCCCGGAGACTTCCCTCAGGGGTGCTGAGTGGTGACCATCGACAAACGTCGCAGCGACCGTGTTGAACTTGAACTCCGAATTCAATTGGGTGGAGTGGACGCCGCCGGCAGAAATTTCGCGGAACAGACGCGCACCCTGGTCGTTGGCCGGCACGGGGCCAAGGTTGTTTCCGGTCACATCTTGCTGCCGCAGCAGGCGCTCGCCCTGCGGTGTTACCGGACGGGACTGGAAACCCTGGCGCGGGTCGTGGGCCAGATCGGACAAGAAGGCGAACACACTTGCTACGGTCTGGGAATTGCCGATCCGCAGGTAAACGTCTGGGGTATTGAATTCCCCCCGCTGGCTGAGGCGGATCGCGCCGCGGGCCGGGTTCTTCTGGAATGCCAAGGTTGCAGGCTGCGGGAGGTCACACACCTCGATACCTTCGCCCTGGAAGTCCTGGTGGCGAATCAGTGCCTCATTCGACCCTGCCGGCAATGTACTGACCGTCGGGTTAGCGCCTGGAAACGGGTATCGCTGCATGAAGCCAAGGAGCCGGAAACCCCCGAGGCTCCGCCGCCGACTCCCAACCCGAACACGTCAAAACAACTGTGCATCAGCCTGGCCACGGAAGTGTGCGTTCGTCATCATCAACTCGGGAACGAGGTGGCGTTGACGGAAACGGTTTGGTGCGGGGGTTTCCGCTTTAAGAGTCATCGCCAGTATGGCATCGGCGCTGTAGTTGAGGCGGCGTTGCCCTTTGCGCGGGAGGGGGCAAGTGTTTTTTCGCCCGTCCGGATCGTGAGTATCGAGGAACTGCGCAACGAAGGAACCTTTGCTTACAGCGTTGCCTATGTCCCCACCGAGAACGCCCTCCCGGTGGGAAAATCGCTCGCCCACAGCACCGGGTAGAGAGTCCCCCACGCCCGTTTGACCCGGTTGCCACGGCGCGAGTCAGCAGGTTCTTGCCCGGGATCGCAAAAAAACCAAACCCCAATCGTCAAGGCCGGGCTAGGTTCGCACCTTCACGCCGGCAAGCTCCTCCAGAAAAGTGACGACGGCGGCGTAGTCCAGGTCGCCTTTTCCCTGGGCCTTGGCGGCCATGTAAACCTCTTTGACGGCGGCCAGCACCGGCATGGGGACGCCCTGCGTATAGCCGGCTTCGGCGGCCAATTCCAGGTCTTTGTGCATGAGCTTGAGCGGAAAGTAGGGTGTGAAGTCGCCCTTGAAAATAAACGGGGCTTTGAAGTCGGTCAGCGCGGCGCGCGCCAAGCTGGACTGGATGATTTCCAGCATGGTCTCGGGCCGTACGCCCGCTTTGGCCGCCAGCACAAAGCCCTCGCAGAAAACTTCCAGCATAGTGGCCTGGATGGTGTTCTGCGCGAGCTTGGCAGAGAGCCCGAGCCCCGGCTGGCCGCAGTAAATATGCTTCTTGCCGAGCACCTGGAGGAGAGGCAGGGCGCGGTCAAAGGCAGCACGGTCACCGCCGATCATGAAGGTCAGCTCGCCTTTTTCCGCGCCATGCTTCGAGCCGGTCACGGGCGCGTCGATCCAGCTTGCGCCTTTGCCGGCCACCAAGCAGGCCATCTTGCGGCTGACGCTGGGGCTGATGGTGCTCGAGTCGATGACGAGCGTGCCGGCGCCGAGCGACTCGAGAATCCCGCCCTTGCCTGCCACGACCTCTTCCACCGCGGCGGAATCGCTGACGATCATCATGACGACTTCAGCACCGCGCGCGGCGTCGGCGGGGGATGAGGCCAGGCGGGCGCCAGCCGCCGCGAGCCCGGCAGCCTTTGCGGCGGTTCGGTTGTATACCGCCAGCTTGTGGCCTGCCTTGATGAGGTTGGTGGCCATGGGCTGACCCATGAGTCCGAGTCCGATGAATCCAATTGCTTGGGGCATGATTTTCCTCCTTGAAAACCTCGTGACTGAGGACTTTCCGGTTTCGAAAACTCCGGCATTCAGCCATCAGCAGTCCGCCAATGCCTCAGCTGAAAGCTGATCGCTGACTGCTGACAGCTTCACGTCATATACCAACCGCCGTCCACATTGAGAGTCTGACCGGTGATATAGCCGTTGCCCGCCAGCAGGGCGGCCACCTCCGCGACTTCTTCGACTTTACCGAAGCGCCCTACCGGGATTAGATCCGCACGCGCGCGGGGATTTGCCGCCACCATCCGGGTGTAGATGAGCGCCGGCGCGATGGCATTCACGGTAATGCCCTCGCGCGCCAGGAGCCCGGCGTAGGAATGCGTCAATCCCTGCAGCCCTGCTTTGGACGCAGCGTAGTGCGGCCCCACGACCCCGCCCGTGTGCGCGGCCACCGAGGAGATATTGATGATGCGCCCCCAGTGGCGCCCTCGCATCCCAGGCACCACCTGTTGCGTGACCAGGAAGGCGGACTTGAGATTCACCGTGATGAGTTCATCCCAGTCTTCTTCCCGGATTTCCTCCAGCGGCTGGGGGCGCGTGATCCCGGAGTTGTTGACCAGGATTTCAATCGGCCCCAATCCCTCCTCCACGGTCTTCACCAGGCGCGTGACTTCCGCGGATTTCGAGACATCCGCCTGCACAGGGAGCGCGCGCCTTCCACCGCCCCGGATGGATTCGCACACCTCCTCGGCGTCCGGCTGGTGCCGAAGGTAGTTGACGGCCACATCGACGCCGGCCTTAGCCAGTGCCTCGGCGATGGCGCGCCCGATGCCGAGGCTCGCGCCCGTCACCAGAGCAACTTTCCCGGTAAGGTCGTCCATGATGATGGGACCAACGTCCCGACGTAACGCTCGGGGCTACAGGTTCTCAACAGGCTGCGGGAAAACGCTCCACACTGTCATCCTGAGCGAAGCGAAGGACCTCTGCAGTTCGCCTGGGTGAGTGAAAAGGACAAACTGCGGGGGTTCTTCGCTCGCTGCGCTCGCTCAGAATGACAACGCCTACGAGTTTTTCCGCAGCCTGTCAAGCCGCCCCGAAGTCGAGCCAGATGCGCACGTCGCGCACGTTGTTGTCGGTGAACCCTGTGTCGAGCGTGTCGCCCAGGCTGCGGAAAAACGAGTAGGCATCGCTCCCCGCGAGATAGGCGGCGGGATCCAGGCCCAGGACCTGGGCGCGCGAGAGGGTCTGGCCGTCAGCGACGGCGCCGCTCGTAGGGCTGTTGCCGTCGCGGCCATCGGTGCCTGCGCTGAGCACGACGCGGCGCCTCCCCGCAATCTGCGGCACGGCTTCGAGCACGAAAGCCTGGTTACGTCCGCCCACGCCGGGGCCCGTGACCGGGCAGGTCACTTCTCCGCCCACCACCAGGCATACGTGGTGGCCCGGGTGTTCTTTCGAGAGCGCCTCGAGCGCGACCAGGTTGTCGTGCACCACTTGCCGGTAATCG
Source organism: uncultured Acidobacteriota bacterium (assembly GCA_963722555.1). Classification (GTDB taxonomy): domain Bacteria; phylum Acidobacteriota; class Terriglobia; order UBA7540; family UBA7540; genus Bog-366. The sequence continues at coordinate 298,608 of CAVRNQ010000006.1, read as the reverse complement.
GCGTCCCACGGGCCGCGGTCGATCTGGCTGGCGAACCCGAGCTTTTTCGCCGCCGCAAGCGCGCCCTCCACCGCGTCCCGGTTTGCCAGCAGACAGAAATGATGTGAATTGGCAAATCTCGGGTCGCCCGGCTTAGGAGTCTCCGGCAGTTCCCGCCCCTCAAAGAACTTCCGGATACTCGCCGGGAATTGGCGGACCAGGCCGCTGCGTTCGGCCAGTTCGTAGGCCTGCTCGGCGGTGGACTCATCGGGAAGGGTCGGGCCGGAAGCAATCATCGAGGGCAAGTGGTCCGGCACGTCGGAAATGAAAATCGTGAGCTGCCGCGCGGGGTAGGCGCGTACGCCCAGCCTTCCGCCCTTCACGGCGGAGAGGTGCTTGCGCAACACGTTGATTTCCTCGATGGGCAGGCTGGAGGTCACGAGCACGCGGTTGAAGTCAATCAGGTCGGCGAGCGTAATGCTCCGATTGATGGGTTGCGCCAGGAGGGCGGAGCCGCCGCCGGAAACGAGGAAGATGACCGTGTCGTCGGGCGTCAGGTTGGAAGCAAGTTCGGCCGCGGCCTGCGCCCCTTCCAAGCTGCCCAGGGTGGGATAGGGATGACCGCCGAGGATATAACGGAAGTGTGCGAGTTTATTCGAGGACTCTGCCGGCCCCACGGCCACGCCCGCCTCAATATATCCGCCCAGGATTTCCTCCAGCACCGCCGCCATGCGATTGGCGGCTTTGCCGAACGCCACCACACGCGGCGGCCGGCCGAGAGGGTATGAAACCTCGCCCGCCTCAAGCACGCCGTCCTGGAATTTCAGCTTGGCGAGCAGGGTGTGACGCACGTCAATGGCCGCCATGGTCTCATGGAAAACCTGCCGGGCCAGTTCCTTGCCGTGGGCATAGTCCAGTTTCGCGAGGGCTGCGGATTGGGCTGTCGGGTTCATTGGGAGGTCTGCTGGATGGCGTCCCCGCCTGTCAGCAAGCCTCCATTATTGGGAACCCGGCGGGGAAACGCAAGGGAGTTCAGCAAGCAAGCGCAGACCCCCGCCTCTGAGGTCTGCGGTTCTTCCTCAGATTCGCGCTTTCGAATCCAAGGGCTGCCCGCTCCGGCGGGGGTCCGTACTGCATGGGGAGGCCCGCAAGAAAAAAAGGATGTAGCGCAAGGCTCGCGGTTTAGCCTTGCGGCACTTCCACCGCGACGCGCATTGGGCGGCGCGGCCCTTGAGAATTCGGATTATCTTGTTTGCGGCGCGGCAAGAGCCCGCACCGCTGGAAAAGCCGCAGGGCCGGAGAGCGGGCCCTGCGCTACCACGCGGGTGCAAATATCGTTCCCTTCAACCCCGATGTCCAAAGGGCCTTTCGCAGTAGGGGGACGGCTTGCCGTCCCCTCTGTGTACATTGCCGCCAAACCAGGATGGGTAGGGCAAGCCCTACCCCTACTTGGTGATCGAGTCGCGCAAATTGGGAAGCTACAGGCACAGAGATTACAGTTCGAGCGGCGCCTGAGGTCCTGTGACCCGGAGGTAGCCGCGGTCAATTCGCCTTTGGAATTGACCGTGGGTTCGTCATCGAAGGAAAAGCCTACGGTCACGAGAGCCCTGACCGTGGCTTGTATCTACCCGCAGACCACCGAAATCCCACGCCGTAGGATTGCCTTCAGAGGCTGTCGGGTGTATGTTATCGGCCAGTCGAGATTTGAAAACGGAAATCCTAGTCAAAATCCTGCCATGCCGAGGCAAGTTCCAGCTGCGTTCGTAGGAAATTCCGGCGAGTTTTTCGTTCTTGCTGAGTTAACCCGTCGGGGATGGACAGCCGCCCCAACGGCTAGAAACAACCGCGCATACGACATCCTTGCGAAGCGGGGAGACGATTTTGCCGGTATTCGAGTCAAGACTAAAGCCTGGCCTTTTGCACTTTTTCAGTGGAATGCGAAGCCAAGCGGCGACATCTTCCTGGACGTGAAAGTGGAACGGGATTTTTGCGTATTGGTCGACATTCCTAAAGATGGCGACGCAGGTCCGATTTACTACGTGGTCCCGACGTCTGTAATCGACAGGTGGTTGCGGGATGACTTCCGTACGTGGGTCACGACGCCTGGTGCGAAAGGACAACAAAGAGCAGAAAACAACAAACGACGAATCTTCTACGTTGACGATGACACGAGCAAGGTGGGACACGGCTACCGACAAAGATTAGCTCCATATCTGGGGGCATGGAGTCTGTTGGGTTCGACACTAGTTGGCGGGTAGCCATCAAGTCTGAAGGGAGGAAACCATGAACGCATTGAAACAGCATGGACCAAGTCATCACTGCCGAGTCATCTCGAATCGTGGTTCTTCCGAGAAGGCGAGGAATCTCCTGGTCTGCGGTTGTCTCGGAATCCTTCTCTTGACCTCCCTTCCACTTCTCGCTCAGGAAGCTCTGCGCACCGTTATGGCAGGCACGCGCTTGCGCGTGAAGTTTGATACCAAGGTCGGCACCGCCATCTCGCGCGAGGGCGACGGCGTGGACGTCCGGCTGATTAAGCCCGTGGAAGCCGAGGGCCGGGAAGCGTTGCCAGTCGGCACGATCCTCACCGGACGCGTGCTCGCGGCGCGTAAAGGCGATAAGCACACGAAAACTTTTCCGATGATTCGCCTCGGGTTCACTCGCGTGACTTTGCCCGATGGCCGGTCGTATCCCGTCCAAGCTTCGCTCGCCGATTTAGGTGTGAGCGAGTATGTGGACTCAGAAGGCGCGGCGAGCACAAAGCCGCCCACTAAAGGGGGAGACATTGCCGTGCCCGTAGCCACCGGAGCCGCTGGCGCAGGCGTCGGGGCCATCGCGGGCGGCGGAAAAGGTGCGGCCATCGGCGCGGGGATCGGGGGAGCAGTCGGCGTGCTCTCCGACCTCGCCGCCAACTCTGCGCAGTGGTATGACTTTGACCTTAAGAAAGGCCGTAACGCCTGGCTCCGCCTGGACCAGGACCTCACGCTCGCCGTGTCCAACCCGACCGCCGCGCCAAACGGCGAGGGGACAGTGAGGCGATGACGTGACATCATCCCGCAACCGAACGCTGTGAGCTCTCCCCGAACGGGAGGGATGGTAGCGCTAATTGGGGACACGGCGCACTAATGCGGTGGTCGGGAGGACTCTAACATGCTGTGGTTTTTACGCAAGGTGTTCGGGGCGGTCGCTCTCGCGTGGCTCGCGTTGTGGCTCATCTTTCTGATCAGCTGCTTCGTTAACCCCAAGGTAGCAGGGGCGGCCGGTGCAAGTCTCTACTTTGCCAGCCTCGTGGGGGTTCCCGCGAGCATCATTTGGACCGTGTTGAAGGTCATCAGCGTGCTCAGCGCACCTCGCGTGGAGCGACCCGCCACCATCGTAGCATTGTATCCCCCCGGTCAAGTCCCGACTAGCGGCGCTATCCGACCTGAGACGCCTGCCGCAGTCCCCCAGGCCAAGCGCTCTGACCCTGCAGGTTCCACCTTCCCTCCTGGGCCTGACGTTTATACGTACTCGGCACCGGGGATGCCGATGTGCCCGGAGTGCGGCCAGCGCCCCGCGATCTTTTACTGCTCAACCCATCATCGCGGGTTGTGCCTCGAATGCGTAGCAAGGCACGATGAGCCGAGGGAGTGTGTTTACATACCCGCATTTCGCGCACCGAAGCCCACTGCCGGGCAGGGGACAACCAGGCCGACGAGCAAAGGCAAGTCCGGAGACGTGCTCGGCATCTCTTGAGGGCGCGGCATCGTCATACTTCTTCTGCTGTATCAGGACAGAGGCAAGGCTCGCATAAGATTCAGGATTCTGTGGGTCGAGCAGCAAGGCTGCGCGCAGCGCCTTCAGAAATGCCTCGCTCGCGCCTGCAGCCTTGAGGCTTAGGAGAAAATCATCCGCCGGGGCGAAATCAATCCCGCGCTGCTCGATCAGCTTCGCGCCCGAATCATCTCCCAGTCCGGCGCGCACCATGTTGCTGATCTGCTCCTCGGTAAAGGGCTTTGCCGGGCTGAAGCCCGGCGCTACAGGTTTCTGCTGCGCCCGCATGGGCAGCGTCAGAATCACTGCTGGGATGAGCATGAGGATGGTCACGACCGGTTGACGCCGCATCGGCACCTCCGGAAAGCGGGAATCACTGCGACGATTGGTGGGCATTCTACCACCCCTGTTGTCTGGCGGGCGCGAAGAACCGCTGCATTTGTAGTGGTAGCCACGGCAAATCCGTTTTGCGATTTGCCGTGGGTTCGTCGAGCTCGAATATCCTTCCAGGCCGAAATCCTTCCAAACGCCCACGACGAGAAGAACGCTCGTCGGTCGCGGTAGGGATACCGGTTGCCCGGCACCCCCCGCACAGATCCCCACGTGCGGATCTCCCGCATGAGGCTCTTATCTTGGATGACTGGCGGCGAAGCGCTGGTCTGCTTTCCGCACACCCCCTAACCGCTGGGACACACGTGCTCCGCTCTGTGTCGGGTGCGTGTTAGGCCGAGGGGTGTTCTCCTTGATCAGCGGCCTTCCCTCCCCTTCCTCCGCCGACGCTCTTCCGTCTTTGTTCGAATGGTTCATCGGTAGTATGCCGCTGTCCGACTCCTCCGAGACGTACACGCGGGTCGTACGGTCTAAGCCTTCTCCCGCCGGCCTGCTGTCGGCGTGCCCAGCAGGCGTCCCCGAGGTCTCCCGGTTCTCGTGTCTGAAGTTTCTAGGCGTGCCGGGGGTCTACGACTACGCAGGGCCGTCGGGAAGCTCGCGCTATCGCTTCCCCTCCATGCTGCCTTCCGCCTAGCCAAGGACGTCGGCGCCCTGATTGCGCGTTTTCGAAGCTCTATACCCCGCCCACCTATACCTCTGTTTACGCTTCACTGTGCACCTCACGATGCCCAGCGCAAAACTCGAGGCCGAGTGGATCGCTACTCCTTTCTCGTAAGGCTCTTTCATCCTCTACTTCAGACCGGTTTATCCCGGCGCACTGGCTACCCGCTCCCACCCGGGCCACAATCGCGCACGTTTTCGTAGAGGCGGTTCGCGAACAAGGGCTGTCCAAATTCGCCAACTTTCCGACCGGTGAGCGCGGCTCTGCCGCCTGCTGTGCGGAAAGCCTCTGGCTTTCCGGCCCATGCGACATCCTTCCTCACCCTCCGCGCAGGCTGGAAGGCTCAGCCTTCCAGCCTGCGCAGGAGGAAGTTGTTCGGGACAAACGCGCCACGGAAAGGCGAAGCCTTTCCGCACAGCAGGCGGCGGAGCCGCAGGTTGCCGCACGCCGGGTCGAGCGTAATTGGGACAAGCCTGGTTCGCGAACCGTCCCTACTGGGAAATCCTCGAGCCCGCGTCGCGGGGTTGCGCGAAGGCGCCAATTCGGACAATTAGGCACCTTCGCGAGAGATTTTGCCTACCGGTGGGCTATACAGATAATAACTGACTTGACAAACCACGGGTACGGTGCTAGCCTGGAGCGGTAGGTTCTGTGGGCCGAACAGGGCTCGGCCCCGATGGTCAATTTGGAAAGAACTCGCTATCGGGAAACGGCCTGAGGCGGGTCCCAATCAATTGATAACCCTGGAATTGGACCACCCTGGTGGCTTCAAACAACGCAGAAGCGATGTTCATGCAAAACATAGAAGATTCCAGCCTGCGCCAATTGTGGCGGCTCACTAATGTGCTTTTCAAGGTCCGAAACGGGGTGCTGATCCATAAAGATGCTAAAAATGAAGATCGACCCGACTATGTCTATGAAAACAGAGGGGTGAATGACACAATGACCGATAATTGATCGGGCTTATTGGCCGACAATTCACAAATTTCGCGATAATGGACGACAATCGATCGGGTTTTTTGGCCGAAAATGCACGGGTTGCGCGATAATTCGGAGCGAAACGAGCGTAGCGCGGACCTGTCCGGCGGGTGGCGCAGACATGCACGTTCTTCACATGTCTGCGACTTCCCGATTCCCATTGCTGCCGCACGGCCAGCTCGCAGACATCCAAGAGCCGATGTCTGCGCCACCCTGCGGGCAGACGGCCTACGTGCACACTTCCGGGTTGACCGCGTTCGGTGGGCGCTGCCCCGCCAGTGCGGCGAGCAGGTTTTCCGCGGCCAGCATGGCCATCGCCAGACGAGTCTCGGTAGTGGCCGAGCCCACGTGCGGCGCCAGGACGACGTTGGGCAGGGCAAGGAGGCCGGGGTGGACTTGGGGTTCGTTCTCGAAAACGTCGAGCCCGGCGCCGGCGATCTGCTTCGACCGCAGGGCCTCCACCAGCGCGGCTTCGTCCACCACTTTGCCGCGCGCCGCGTTGATGAGGAAGGCCGTGGGTTTCATCATCGCCAGTTCCTTGCTCCCGATCAGGTGATGCGTTTGGGGAGTAAGGGGAACGTGCAGGCTAAGGAAATCGGCTTCGCGCAGCAGCGTCTCGGGGTCCACGAATTGCGCACCGAGTTCCTGCTCTTGCGCTTCCGTGGGGCGGTCGAGAGAATGATGCAGAATACGCATGGAGAATCCGCGGGCGCGGCGCGCCACCGCCTGGCCGATGCGTCCCAGACCGTAAATGCCCAGCGTCTTCTGGTAGAGGTCCGTCCCCCACAGGTACCCCCATTGCCAGTAATGCCAGTGCCCCTCACGAACGTAGCGGTCGCATTCCGCCAGACGGCGCGCCGCGGCCATGAGCAGCCCGAAAGCCAGGTCGGCCGTCGCCTCCGTAAGCACCCCCGGAGTGTTCGTTACCACGATGCGGCGGCGTGTGCAGGCGGCCACATCAATGTTGTCGTAACCAACGCCCACGTTGGCAATCACCCGCAGGTGCGGGGCCTGCTGCAACAGCTCTTCGTTGACCCGCGAGCCGGAATTCATCAAGCCCTCTACGTCGCGGCAGGCTTCCACCAACTGCTGGGATGGCAGCGGCACATCTTGGGGATTCACCGTCAGGGCGCAGCGCGTCGCGACCCGCTCGCAAGCCTGCTGCGGTAACGGGCGAGTGGCAAAAACTTTCGGTAGGCTCAAGAGTTTGTCCTCTCGTCAAGAATTATTGAAGCTCGGTTGATACCACAAGGCCGGTGGCGAGGTCAATGAAAGGACCAGGATGGGGATTCGAACTCCCCTCCCAGCCGGCCAGAGAACGAAGCGAATCCTTCCTCTGCCCTGCGCCCCCCAGGCCGCAGAACGCGCTAGGAAGTCGCGTGTGGTTGGAGAAATCCTTCCACCTCCGCGGTCGTGGGCGCGGAATCGGCCCCGCCCAGGCCGAGGGTGGCTAGTGCTCCGGCGGCGTTGGCATAGCGGGCGGCTTCGGCAAGACTCTGGCCACGGCAGAGCGCGGCGAGAAACCCGGCCGCGAAGCAATCTCCCGCGCCGGTAGTGTCAACGGGGTGCACGGGGAAACCTGGTGAGGTGAACGCGCCCTGGGGGGATTCCACATAGCAGCCTGCTGCTCCCAGCTTGACGATGACCGTCTTCACGCCCAGGCCGCGCAGGCGGCGCGCGATAGCGGCGGGATCGGTCTCTCCGGTCAGTTGTTGCCCCTCTTCCCGGTTGGGAAAAATGAAGTCGGTACAAACGAGCGAGGGCTCGAGGAGCTTGAGCCAGCGTCCCTGCACGTCCCAACAGATGTTCACCGAGGTCAAGCAGCCTATCTGCCGGGCGCGCTGGAGGGTGCGCGCCAAAGGCGCTCCGTCGAAAGCGGGCAGGGCGAAGGCGCTCGCGTAGTGAAAGACGCGAGCCCCCTCGATGCGCGTCCAATCGAGATGCTGCTCCGAGAAGTGGGCGCTCACGCCCCGCAGGTGCAGGAAGCGGCGCTCGCCCGTCGCCTGAACCAGCACGATCGAGGTGGAGGTCTTGGCGCCCGGGAGCGCCACCAGGCCCGAGTCGTCGATGCCTTCGGCGCGCACGCGCTCGCGGAGAAACTGGCCAAAGCGGTCCTCACCGAGGGCGGCCGCAATGCGCACTCCCACGCCCAGGCGAGCCAGGGCGATCCCGGTGTTGATGCTGTTGCCGCCGGGACCCAGCGCCACATCCTCGAGGTGCTGGCTCGTCCCGGGGGGCGCGAGATGATCCACCGGCCGTGCCAGGACGTCGGCAACCGCATTGCCTGCGCAGAAGACCTCGCAACGACCATTCATGGCATATGACCTCGTGGCCTGCGCCGCAAGACACGCCGGCGCTATCGGCGTCGCAGAACCTCCCGGCGGCTTCTGAGTCATCCCCCGACCTGGGCCGGGCGCTGATTATACGCGCTCCCACCGTGGCGGCAAGGCGCGTTTTCTCCCGAGATCGGACATGGAATTGCTCGTGGTGCAGCTTGGGCCGTTTTCGAACATGAGAATGCCCTTACGAATCGAGAAGGTGGGGGATTCCTCGACGAACTGGACTAGGAGTCGCTGATTCCTATAGCCGTTAACCAGATCTTAACCGCCTCGCAACTTGACGGCATTTTTTCTGGCGTGATATGATGCGCGGCTTTCGCCAGTTATCCGCAAGTGAGGAAGCTCTCCTGAAGGCCGCGTTGCGGAGAAGCCAACCAGCCCCACCTTGGGGCGTGATGAGGGAGTTCTAATCGGAGGAAATACGATGCACGTTTCAGTTCTTCTCACCCTTAGTGTGCTCACCCTAGCTATTTCTGTTTTTTCCCAGCCAGTTCTGCGCCAGTGGTTCGCCCGTGTCTGGGCGCAACACGGCCGGATCGCCAAGACGATCGCGGCGGGCGTGGGTTTCCTGTTGCTATCGGCGCCCGGAGCGTTCGCGGCGCCTCCTGATGAGGCGGCCGGCGAGGCCAGTCTCCAGCTTCCCGATCTTTCCCAGGTGCAGTTCCTGGGTGTGAATGGCCACAAATTGCTGATGGTCGGCATCTTGTTTTGCATCTTCGGGCTGCTGTTTGGAATGGTCAGTTATAGCCGCCTGCGGAGCATGCCGGTCCACCGCGCCATGGGCGAGATCTCCCAGTTGATCTATGAAACCTGCAAGACCTACCTGATCACGCAGGGAAAGTTCCTGATGCTGCTGTGGGTGTTCATCGCCGCGATCATCCTGCTGTATTTCGGCATGCTGCTGAAGTATGAGGCGATACGGGTGGTGATCATCCTGTTCTTCAGCCTGGTGGGAATCGCGGGCAGTTATGGAGTGGCGTGGTTCGGGATTCGCGTAAACACTCTCGCCAACTCCCGCACGGCTTTTGCCAGCCTGCGCGGCAAGGCGTTTCCCATTTACCAGATTCCTCTCCGCTCCGGCATGAGCATCGGCATGATGCTGATCAGCGTGGAACTCCTGATGATGCTGATCATCCTTCTCTTTATTCCCGGCGACTATGCGGGGCCTTGCTTCATCGGTTTTGCTATCGGCGAATCGCTGGGTGCGGCGGCGCTGCGTATTGCGGGCGGCATTTTCACCAAGATCGCGGATATTGGCTCCGATCTCATGAAAATCGTTTTCAAAATCAAGGAAGATGATGCGCGCAACCCGGGCGTCATCGCGGACTGCACGGGCGACAACGCCGGCGATTCGGTGGGGCCGACCGCCGACGGCTTTGAGACCTACGGCGTAACGGGCGTGGCGCTGATCACCTTCATCCTGCTGGCGGTGAAAAACCCCACGGTCCAGGTGCAATTGCTGGTGTGGATCTTCGTGATCCGCGTCATCATGCTGGTGGCAAGTGCCGTGGCATATTTCCTTAACGGCGCGATTGCCAAGGCCCGGTACGGCAACGCAGATAAGATGAATTTCGAGGCGCCGCTGACTTCGCTGGTCTGGATCACCTCCTTTGTTTCCATCGCCCTGACCTATGCCGTCTCGGCGTTCATCATTCCCACCCTGGGGGGCGACTCCACGCAGTGGTGGAAGCTTGCCACGATCATTTCCTGCGGCACGCTGGCCGGCGCGCTCATTCCTGAACTCGTCAAGAGCTTCACTTCCACGGAATCGCGGCATGTCCGCGAGGTGGTAACCTCCGCCCAGGAAGGTGGGGCCTCACTGGGTATTCTTTCCGGCTTCGTGGCCGGAAATTTCTCAGCGTATTACCTGGGCCTGGCCATGGTGTTATTGATGTCCATTGGTTCGATGGTCAGCACTATGGGGCTGGGTACCATGATGCTCGCGCCGGCGGTCTTCGCCTTTGGCTTGGTGGCGTTCGGGTTTCTGGGAATGGGTCCGGTGACGATCGCGGTGGATTCCTACGGCCCGGTGACGGACAACGCGCAATCGATTTACGAGCTTTCGTTGATTGAGCAGATTCCGAACATCCAGCAGGAGATCAAGAAGGACTTCAATTTCGACGTAAATTTTGCCCGCGCCAAGGAAATGCTGGAAGAGGGTGACGGGGCGGGCAACACCTTCAAGGCCACGGCCAAGCCGGTGTTGATCGGAACTGCGGTGGTGGGCGCCACTACCATGACCTTCTCCATCATCATGGCGCTCACCAAGGGCATCACGGAGAACGTCGACAAGCTCTCCTTGCTGCACGCGCCCTTTGTGCTGGGCTTGATCACTGGCGGAGCCATGATTTACTGGTTCACCGGAGCTGCCACCCAGGCCGTGAGCACCGGCGCGTATCGCGCCGTGGAGTTCATCAAGGCCAACATCAAGCTGGAAGGCGTTGAGAAGGCTTCGGTCGCGGACAGCAAGAAGGTGGTCGCCATCTGCACGCAGTACGCGCAGAAAGGCATGTTGAACATCTTCATCGCGGTGTTCTTCGCCACTTTGGCTTTTGCCTTCGTCGAGCCCTTCTTCTTCATCGGTTACCTGATTTCGATTGCCATCTTTGGCCTCTATCAAGCCATCTTCATGGCGGACGCCGGGGCGGCCTGGGACAACGCCAAGAAGATTGTGGAGGTCGAGTTGAAGCAGAAAGGCACGGCTCTGCACGACGCCACCGTCATCTGCGACACGGTGGGGGACCCGTTCAAGGACACTTCTTCGGTAGCTTTGAACCCGGTCATCAAGTTCACCACCCTGTTCGGCTTGCTGGCGGTGGAACTGGCGGTCAGGCTGACCGTGACTAGCGGCTCCGGATTGACGCACGTCTTGGCATTAGTGTTCTTCGCCGTGTCAATTTTCTTCGTCTATCGGTCGTTTTACGGAATGCGGATTCGCGCTGGTGAGGGCGCGAAGGCCCGATCCGGCGCCAGGGCGGATTAAACTTCTGCGGGCGCCGAGTTGACCGCAACTCGCGCGTCCGCAGCACTAGCCGGCAAATGAGACCATGCGGGCCGCTCGCAGGGCGGAATGAGCCAAAGGGCTTTCCGCTCCTCGAGCGGTCCATTGTTTTAGCCTCGGAATCGAATCGCGCCAGGAGATATCCACAGGAGACTCCGGGATCACACCGACCTGTAGTGAGTCCTCGGTGGCCAACCGTCTTAGGCGTGCCCGTAGAGCCCAAGTCTATGCGGCAAGTTTGCGGAAGGCGGGCCGGTCACTGTGATGCTCAGGCTGGGCGCTCGACCCGCAGTTGGGGATCGAGAGAGAAGGGCTCGCGCGGCCGCGGCTTGAATTTGAGTTTCAGCGCCTGGGCGAGCAGGCGTAGGATGGGGCCTCGGTTTTGAAAAAGGACCTGCACCCATTCCCGCCGCTTCATCTGCGGAAAATAGATTCCCCGGAAGGCCAGACGGCCGAGCAGATGAATCAGGCGGTCAGCAAAGGACCTCGATTGCAACCATCCGATGGCGGAGGCGTTAGTCTTGGGATTATAGGACGACGCCCAGGCCTGCCCAATCTCCGCCTCCGCTTGTTCGGCGGTAATCCCTAGAGGGGTGTAGTCCATGGTGAAAGGCTTGAACTCCAGCCAATGTTTCAGCCGGGTGAGCCGCCCGGCCGCTGCCAACCGGTCATAGAGCGGAGTCGCCGGGTAGGGCGTCAGCAGACCGAAAACCGGCAGTCCCGGCGGCCAGGAACGAATCACTTCCAGAGTGCGCTGGGCCACCCCCGGGCGGTCGCTATCCATCCCAAAGATGAAGGCCGTGATGGCGTAGAGGTTGTGGCGAGCGAGGCGCTCCAGAATGGCCTTATATTCGTCCGGCTTGTTGAATCCTTTGCTGACACTCTTGAGGTTCTCCGGGTCAATGGACTCGAGGCCCATGAAGATCCACCTGCCGCCGCTTTGGGCAATCAGGGAGACCAATTCCTCGTCGCGCAGCAGGTTCATGCTGATTTGCGCTATCCAGGGCACTTGGGCGCCGCGTGCGATGATCTCGCGCAGTAAGGACTTGGTGCGCCGGGGATTGATCGCGAAGTTGTCGTCGATGAAGAAGACCGCGATCTTTCCTTTTTGGCGCTTCTCCAGTGCCTTCAGCATCAGCAGTTCATTGACGACGCTTTCATTCGACCGGAACCGGATCGAGTCACCGAAGAAACCCGTCACCGTACAGAACTCGCACCCGTAGGGACAGCCGCGCCCGGACTCAATCGGAATCAGGTGGAAGCTCTGCCACGTCATGCCGAAAAGTGACAGCAGGCGCCGCGCCATCTTGGGGAAGTGCTTGATCAGGTTGAACTGGTCAAGATCCATGCGGTCCCAGGGGATCACCGGGTAGTCGTCCAGGCAAGGCTTGACCTCTTTGCCGTCCGTATTCAGCGGGGCATAGATTTCTTTCAGCGTGCCGCGCTCGGCATCGGCAACGATGGTCGGCCAGGTCTGGTCGGCCTCCCCCAGAGCCACAGCGTCAGCGTGGCGAGGTTCGCCGTCACGTCCCAGCGGTTCGTCCGGCACCTCGGTGACATGCGGACCTCCCATCACCACCGGAACACCCGCCGCCCGCAGGGCATCCGCCATGTGGTAAGCCTTCCGGATCATGCGCGTCATGGCGCCAATCCCCACGAGGCCGATGTGATTCTCCCGGACGTATTCGACGAGCTCCTCCCTGCTCAGACGCCGCGCGTTGCCGTCGATGAGGAACACCTTGTGACCTGGGGGCGTGAGCGATTTCAGGAGGAACATCCAGAGGTGCGGCATGAAGTTGTTGGTGATTTCGTTGTCCGGGTTGTAGAGAAGAATATTCATTTGCTTTTCGCCTCGGTGCACGGAGTTAGGTGGCGGGGCCGATCTCAGGAAGCAGTTGAGTCCGTGCGGACTGCACACGGCATTCTACCAGCTAATACCGGCGCGCGAGCGCTCATTTCGGAATACAGCGATTTGCCTCGATCCTGCCCTCCGGCAGGCTAACCCCCGCGGGCACGGAAATCTGTTCAATATTGCTCACATTTCAGATGATGGGCGGGACTCGACTCGGGCTTTTGTTGGGCCGAGGCATTCGCGAGGAGGGGACTCTAATCATGGAGGACTATGTTGAAAAGTGAACTGTGAACCAGCAAGCCGCCGTTGTACTTGATGAACCCGAGCTTGCGGAATTTGTTCATGAAGTGGCTGACTCGCGACCGGGTTGTTCCGATCATTCCCGCCAGTGTTTCTTGACTGATTTTCGGAATCACCGGCTCCCGCTTGCCTTCCTTGCCAAAGTGCGCAAGCAGAAGCAGAACCCGAGCCAACCGCTTCTCGCTCGAATTGAACAGTTGATCGACCAGGTCCTCTTCAAATCGAATATTGCGGGAGAGCAGGTAGGTCGTGAAGAGCCCCGAAGATCCTGGGTCGGTGTGCAGCAGTCGCATCATGGCCTTTTTGCGGAGACGAAGAACGGTTGCGTCTTCCGTCGCCGTGGCTGTTGACATGCGTAAGGGCTGCCCGGCCAACTAGCCTTCACCGAAGAACTCATCAGGACCGAGAAGCCCAAGGATAGCTTCCTTCCCCTGTTTGGAAACCACGGTCAGCTTCACGCGGCCTTTCTGAACGTAGAACACCGCGTCCGCCGGATCACCTTGCGTAAAGATCACTTGCTTACGCCGGAAGGACGCGACACTTCTGCCATCGCCGACTTTCGCCAGGAGAGCCTTTGGGTCGAAAGGCAAGGTCCGTCTTGGTGCTCTGGCTGCCATCATCAGATCAGGTTATTTCTACTGCAAATCCCCCCGCCAATCAAGGGCGTCAATGAATTTACGCCCCGCGCCAGCGGCTTCGTTCTGGTCGCCCACGGTGAGGGGGGGAGCGGGGCTCCCGGCTTCCGGCTTGGCAGGATAGATTCCGCCCCGCCCTTCCCCTCCACGGTGAGAAATCCCGGTCAGTACCCCTTGGCTTCGTCCTTGATCTTCTTCGCCAGCTTCTCAATCTTTTCAGCCTTCTGGATGACATCCAGGGAGAGGATGTTGACGCTCGATCTGTCCAGTTCATCGTGGAGATCGTTGGCCTCGGTGGCAAGCTGCGCGGCGTCGTCTTTCATCTTCTCAAAGCGGGATTTCAGAAGTTCCCGCTTCTGCTTGGCAGTAAGCACCGGACCCGTGTTGCGCTCAACGGGAACACCTCGGCTGCTGACAGGCGCAGTGGCGGGATCGGCTAGCGGGGAGGCCTCCTGCCCCTCCGCCAGCCGCAAGGGCGCGCTGGCCGGCCAGATCAAGGTCGTGGCGACGAGCAGGCCGAGCGCGACCAGCCGCCGGAGCCAAACGGAATAAGAAGTTCGTACCATGCCGGAATCCTCTCCTGAGCGCAGATGTTGTGAGCCCTCAACCCGCCACTTCATGGCACCCAATGTCGTGCCTGGGGCCAAGCTTGAGCCCGCGCTATTCGATTCTATCCGCCGGCTTCCTGGACTGCAAATGCCGCTGCGGAGCGGCCTTGCTGCCGCGGGATTTCGTAGTGGGTCAGTTTGCCGTGGTGGTGCGCGTCTGCCTTAGAGGGTGGCGCGCTCGTAGCGCGCGCCATAAAGGCGCTGGGCGGGGCTTCCGGCGAGTCCTTCGCGGACGATGCGAGCGCGCAGTTCAGGTTTTTCATTCCCAGCTTGGAACGGGCAGACCACCAGAATCCCCTGGCCGATGAGATACTCCCGGTTGCTGACAAAACAAAGACCTTCCGGGGAATTGTTCTCGGTTTGGACAATTTCCGCTTCCCCGTAATAATTGCGCAGCCGCGCGGGAAGCTGCGCAGGCTTGCGGGGGGCGTTGCGGCGGTCGGCGTCAAGGGGAGCGGTCTCGCCGTCCGCGGCGGTGGCAGCCTGATAGGTCTTGCTTTCCGCTTCAAAAGTCCTCTGCGGGTATCCCCAGGGGGTCGTGGCCTCGCAATGCGGGCAGGGGTTGGAGAGCAGGCCGGCGGTCTCCAGGACTTCGACTTCCACTAGCGAGAGTGGCTGCAGCGCCAGAGTCTGGCAACCTCGGCACTCGAGCAGCGCGCGTGCGTCAGCTTCCTCAGCCAAGGGGGGGAAGTGAATATCCCAGATGTTCGTGTCTTCCCGCAGGCACTCGATGCCCCATTCGCCTACCCGCTCGAGCGGAGGGGAGATGGGACCGACCACCCGGAAGTCGGCCTCCGCCTCGTTGAGTTGGTTGACCACGTGAAGAATCTGGCCCGGCTTCAGCAAGTGGGAAAGCTGCACCCGCGCGCCATGGCGGTTCAGAGTGATGGTGCGGCCTGCCGCCTCAAAAAGCCGCCCTTGTTCGTCGACGCCACTGGCGCTCACGGGGAGGCTGAACATGATGCGAGGTGTACGCCGCCGCTCTTTTTCCATCCTGCACTCGACTGCCGGAAAATTTGGCAAGAGTGTATCGAGTCACGAAATCTTATGCAACTCTAAAACGGGCTGGGTAGCGTCCTAACACGGGGGAGTGCGTTCCCGGTCGGACCTTCAGGTCCGACAACAGCCAAAACTTTTAACGGGGCATTTAGCGTCTGCGTGATAACTCGGGGAGGGGCTGCTTTTCGTAGCGGCGCCCTTCAGGGCGGCATCATAGATTCAAAGACTTGCCCGCCTAAAGGCGGCCTCTACAAGAGCCGGGTCTGAGGAAAAAGGGCACCTGTGATGCTGAGTTCAGCGCTGTCATACCAAGAGGCTTGCTTGCTTCCGGCCAAGCTGGTATCTTCTGGCGCGAGGTTCTGGTTCAACTCTACCGAATCGAAAACGAAGCAGGCGCCGCCGTGTGCTGCGGGTGCGAAGAGATGTCTCGAGGCTTGCTTCCTAACCACGTTGCTCGTCGCGCGGGCAGCGGTTGAAGTCGTTGAGGAGTGAATCATGGGCGAAACATTGGTTGCACCTCCCGGGCCGGAAGAACCGCCGGCGGACTCTTTTCTGAGCCGTGCGTTAGGGGTTTTCATCTCGCCGGGACCCACGTTCGAGTCAATCGTGCGCAGGCCAGACTTCCTGGGGCCGCTCATTGCCAGCATCGCGGCAGCCGTCGTGCTCACCGAAGTCATGGTGTACAAGATCGGGATGGAGCGAATCGTCCGGCAGTCGATCGAACTCAGCGGCAAAGCCTCCAACCTGAGCGCGGAACAGATGCAGCAAGCCGTGCATCAGGGCGCCACTTGGGGTGCCGTCATTACGCGGGTCATATCGGTTCTGGCTCCACCGATCTACTTGCTCATCGTGGCCGCGGTGGGCCTGTTTGTTGTCAACGCCATCTTCGGCGGCGCGACGAATTTCAAGGTGAGCTTCTCGGTCATTTGCTATGCCAACCTAGTCGGTCTGGTAGGTGTCGTCCTGGGGCTGGTGGTGATCCTGTTCGGCGATCCCGAGCAGTTCAATCCGCAGGACTTCATTCCGAGCAACGTGGGGTTCTTTCTAAACATTCGGGAGACCCCCAAGCTGCTCTACACGATCGCGAGTTCGTTCGACATTTTCACGATCTGGGTTTTGGTCCTGGCCGCCCTGGGGCTTTCCGCCGCCACGGCGAAAAAGGTCCGGCCGCTTCCGATTTTCCTGACTTACCTGGGCATGTGGCTCATCTGGGTGCTGGTCAAGGGGGGCCTGGCAATGCTGACAGGGTAGCAGGGTTCGTCTGAAGACCGCGTCCCCCACCGCAGGCGGGCGCCGGGAAATAGTTATACAGGGCGCGGAGAAACCGCCAAAGCTGTCATCCTGAGGAGCCGCAGGCGACGAAGGACCTCTGTATTTGCTTGAAAATTCAAATACAGGGGTCCTTCGCTTCGCTCAGGATGACAGCAGCGGAGCGTTTTTCCGCAGGCTGTGAAGCCGCATCCTGATCACGTTTGTGCTCCTGAGCCCCCTCGAATCGCATGCCCATCCAGTTTGAGATTATCGCCCAAGACAAGGTCACGCGCGCGCGTGCGGGGCTCCTGCACACGCCGCACGGCGCCGTGGAGACGCCCGTGTTCATGCCCGTGGGCACGGGGGGCACGGTCAAGGGCCTGAGGCAGGAGGAACTGGAAGCACTGGGCGTCCAAATCCTCCTCGCCAATACCTACCATCTTTATCTTCGTCCCGGGCATGAGCTGATCCGCGATGCCGGCGGCTTGCACCGCTTCATGGCGTGGCCGAGGCCCATCCTGACCGACAGCGGCGGCTTCCAGGTCATGAGCCTGAAATCGCTGGGCCGCGTGACGGAAGACGGCGTTTGGTTTCGCTCGCACCTGGATGGCTCCAAGCATTTTCTCTCCCCCGAACGCGCCGTGGAGATCCAGTTGGCGCTCGGCGCGGACATCATTATGACGCTCGACGAATGTGTGGAATACCCGGCCAGCCACCAAACCCTACAGGGCGCGGTGAGCCTGACGACGCGCTGGGCCGAACGCTCGAAGCAAGCGTTCGCTCGGGGTTCGGGATTCGGGGTTCGGGACTCGGGAATCGGGGCTAGGGATTCGTGTTTCGGCATCGGGAATTCGGACCTGTCTTCACAGTTGCGTGCGGACCCCAAATCCCTGACCCCTAGTCCCGAGCCCCGAACCCCGAGTCCCGTGTCCCGTGTCCCGAGTCCCGCGCTCTTCGGCATTGTGCAGGGGGGGACGGACAAGGAACTACGCCGCCAGAGCGCCGAGGCGCTTCTGGGCTTGGATTTTGAAGGCTATGCGCTGGGCGGGCTTTCCGTGGGCGAGCCGAAATCGGAGATGTATGACGTCGCGGAGTTCACGGCGGACCTCCTGCCGCGTGAGCGCCCGCGCTACTTGATGGGGGTGGGCACTCCGGAGGACCTGGTGGAGGGCGTGGCGCGGGGCATCGATATGTTCGATTGCGTTATGCCTACGCGCAACGCCCGCAATGCCTGCGCGTTCACATCCGAAGGGAAGGTCATCCTCAAGAACGCACGCTGGGCGCGGGACGAACGGCCGCTCGATCCTGCCTGCGGGTGCGCGGTTTGCCGCCGCTACTCCCGCGCCTACCTTCGCCATCTCTTCGTCACCAGGGAAATGCTCGGGGCGGTCCTGGCAACCCACCACAACCTCCACTTTTACCTTGACACTATGCGCAAAATCAGGCAGTCTCTTGTGTTTGGAGAGTTCGCGGAATTCCACTCTAGGGTGCGTGTGCAGCATTAATCGCTTACATTCCTGAAGCGAACCCGGAAAACCCGAACCCAGCAAATCCTGCTTGTCTGCGGCGGGATTTCACATCCAAATCCCAGAGGTTCGTGGCTCGACCTTGATCGAGTGTCTATTCGTCAATCCTGTCCTACTAGCGGCGGACCCCGGCATGGGGGGTGCGCTTTCCCAGTTCCTTCTCCTTTTCGCACCGCTCTTCGCAATCTGGTTTTTCCTGGTCATTCGTCCGCAACAACAGCAACGCAAGAAGCTCCAGCAGATGCTCACCGACCTGAAGACCGGCGACCGCGTGGTGACTAGTGGCGGCATTTACGGGACCATCATGGGTTTCCGCAATGGAGTGGTGCAGTTGCAGATTGCCAACCAGGTAAGGGTCGACCTGGCGCGCTCAGCCATTACCGGAATGGCCACCGAGGAGGCGACGGGATCGGGCAAGCAAGACGCGGGCGGCAAGGCCAAGACCTAGTTCGGGAGGCGGGCTTTTGGCTCCCGAATCCCTAACCCCGAGTCCCGGTCCGAGGAAGTTCATTCATGGAAACCAAGATCCGCAGCCGAGTCATTTTCATTGTCGTCGTCATTGCCCTGTGTATTCTGGGGATCATTGGTTTCCCCACGAACGTCCAGGAATTGCGGGATAACCTCCACAATCGTATCCACATGGGGCTTGACCTGAAGGGCGGAACCCACCTGGTCCTTCAGGTAAAAGTCGAGGATGCCGTAAACATCACCGCCGACCAGGTGCTGGAGCGGTTGAAGGATGAACTGAAGGCGAAAAACATCCCCTACGCGGATATCCAGAGGGAAGACGACACGGCCGCGAATCCTCCCACGCACAGGGTCATTCTCAAAGGCCTTACGCAGGAGAAGTCATCAGATTTACAGACGCTCGTGAACCAGCAGTTTTCCGACTGGGAACTGGCGCGGGTCCCGGGCGATGAGGCGGCGCGGTTGCTGACGCTCAAGACCACCGCCGCGGCGAGCATCCGCAATCAGGCGATACTGCAGGCGATGGAGACCATCAACCGCAGGATCAATGCTCTGGGAGTGACCGAGCCCACCATTGCCGAGTATGGCCAGGGCGACTTCGAATTGGTCGTGCAGTTGCCGGGCGTGGATGACCCGACCCGCGTGAAGGACATCATGCAATCTACCGCCCTGCTCGAGCTGAAGCTCGTTCAGGATGGGCCTTACCCCTCGCGCGAAGCGGCGCTGGTTGCGCACGGCGGGGTGCGGCCGGTGGACGCGGATCTACTTCAGGGTACGACGGACAAGAATGGCGCCGAAACATGGTACATGGTGAACAAGATCGCTGCGGTGACCGGCCGCGACTTGAGCGGCGCGGAGCCCTCTCACGACCAGGCCGGACGCCCCAGCGTGAACTTTACCCTCAACCGCGACGGCGCGGCCCGCTTCGGGCGGGTGACGGGCGCCAGCGTCGGGAAGCTCCTGGCGATCGTTCTTGATAACCGCGTCTTCGATGCCCCGGTGATTCACGGTCAGATCTTTGACCGGGGCGAGATCAACGGAAGCAGCTTTACCCCCCAGTATGCCCAGGATCTGTCGCTGGTGTTGCGCTCCGGCGCCTTGCCCGCTTCCATCACGTATCTTCAGGAACGAACGGTGGGGCCCTCGCTAGGGGCCGATTCCATCCGGCATGGCGTGATTGCCTCGATTGTGGGCTTACTCGCAGTCATGGGGTTCATGTTGGTCTATTATCGCGGCTCAGGCATCAATGCGAACCTGGCACTGGTCTTGAATTTGCTCATTCTCGTGGCTGCACTTGGCTATTTTGGCGCAGTTCTGACGCTGCCGGGCATCGCCGGAGTGATTCTCACGGTAGGCATGGGTGTGGACTCGAACGTGCTCATCTTTGAGAGGATTCGGGAGGAGCTGCGCCTCGGGAAGGCCGTGGGTGCGGCGGTGGTAGCAGGGTTTGAGCAGGCTTTCCGAACGATTATTGACACCCACGTCACTACCGTCGTTTCAGCCGCGATTCTTTTCAGTTTTGGCACCGGGCCGATTAAAGGTTTTGCCGTAACCTTGACCATCGGTTTGGTCGCCAACTTGTTCACCTCGGTTTTCGTCTCGAGGGTGATCTTCGATTACATCCTCTCCCGGCGCGAAAAGGGTGAGGCTTTGAGTATTTAGTTTGGGTGCGAAAGAAGGCGTAGCCGTGGTCCTGTTCCAACGGGATCGCCAAGTCGGGGTGGCAGGGTAAGCCTGCCTCTACGCCCATCGTTGGTTACCAAGTGCCCTGAAAGAAAATCTGGGAACTTACCGCCCCTCTGCGGTGTCAATTCAAGCGGCGGGGTCTGGAAACAGTCCATGGAGCTCTTCCACGAACCAAAGATTGACTGGATGGGAACAAAGTGGTATTTCATCTCTCTTTCTTTGGCGTTGGCCTTGGCGGGGATCATCTCGATGGTGGCCCATCGGGGTTTGGTTTACGGGATTGATTTCCGCGGCGGCACGCTGGTGGACGTCAAGTTTGCCCAGACCCCCAACCTCGACGCAATTCGGCGGCAATTGGACCAGCAGGGCCTGCGCAACGCCACCATTCAGGGGTACGGCGTTCCCAGCGATCACGAGGTTATTATTGGGCTCGATCTGCAGACCACCACCTCCAGCGAGGCGTTGGATGCCGGCAAGCGAACGATCATCGGGAGCCTTTCAGGTCTTTACGGCGCAGGCCAAGCGGGCAAGGCGGACTTCAACAATGCCAGCCCGCAGGGAGTGGCGGAGCGGCTGACCGGCGCCGACCCCTTGGGGATTAGTTCCAAGGGTCTGGATGCCGCCACCAAAACCTATCGCGATCTCGCCGAGGCCATGGTCAACTACCGGAACTCTCCGCCGCGCAGCGGTTTGGTTACTGACTTGGCAGACCTGCGGAACGTGCCGGGGGTCACCCCTGCCGTGGTGGCAGCGATGTCGAATGACTTCTACTTGTCCAGCTACGCGGTCAAGAATACGGAAATCGTGGGACCGAAGGTGGGTGGTGATCTGCGCCGTCAGGCCGTGTATGTGACGCTCGCGGGCCTGGGTGCGATGCTGATTTACATTTGGTTTCGTTTTGAGCTAATCTATGGCGTGGCGGCGGTGATCGCCACTTTCCACGATGTCATTATTACGCTCGGATTTTTCTCCCTGCTGAATAAGGAGATTACCCTGACGGTCATCGCGGCCCTGCTGACGCTGGTGGGCTACTCCATGAATGACACGATCGTTGTCTTCGATCGAATCCGGGAGAACGTCCATTTGAATAAGCGCGAGGAATTCAGCCGTCTCGTGAACCACAGCATTAACCAGACGCTCAGCCGGACTATCTTGACCTCCGGCTTGACCTTCCTGGCTGTTCTCTCCCTCTTCCTGTTCGGAGGTGAAGTTATTCACGGCTTCGCTTTCGCGCTGGTAGTGGGAGTGATCATCGGCACTTATTCCTCCATCTTCATTGCCAGTCCGATCGTGGTGTACTTTTACCAGCGCATGGCCCAAGGCGGAGCAGGACAGAAGACCAAGGTTTTTGAACGCGAGGGCGCTGCGGCCCGCCGTTAGTGGCCGGGCGGTTTCGTATGGTTTTGGAACGTGGCTAGTTTCTGAGGAGGCAATAATCCATGTTTGAAGACACCTTGCTGGAGTCCGCGCCAAAGCGTGCGCCAACCTTAAAGCCCAAACATTGGCTCATTTCGATCGCGATCGGCGTGGCGGTTTTCTTGGCAGGGTACTTCTTACTGCCAGTAGTCTCGTTTGGGGCCGAGACCAAGGTGATCGTGGCGCAGTCGATTATCCTGGCTGCCGTGATTGCCTGTTTTGCCCTAATACTTTGCTATGTTGTGGCGGACGCGGGGCGTCACGGGTTCAACCCGGTCATCTGGTTCATTATCAACCTGCTCTTGCCCCTCGTCGGCTTTGTCATCTACCTGGTCTACTCGGCGGTTAAGACCGACGATTGGAAACGGGCGACCCTACCGATTGCCTACATGGTGGAAGTCATCATCGTCGGCCTGATAGTGCTGTACCCGTTGATCTATACGGAGGCTTTGCCGAAGGCGCAGTTGATGACTTTCCTGGCGGCTCCACCTCCCCCCCCGCCTCCCCCGCCCCCGCCGGCGGCTGCTGCTCCCGCTCCCAAGATCATCAAGCGCGTCAGCGCCGAAGACATCATGCGAGCTCCCACGGTCATCCCCAAAAACATTGCGCAGATCAAGGACGAGCCTGAGCCGCTTCCCAACGCCGGTGCCGTCGGCGTGGTGGGTGGCGTGCCCGGCGGCGTGCCGGGAGGCCAGATGGGCGGCGTGATTGGCGGCGTCATCGGCGGAGTGCTTTCCGCTGCTGCGCCTCCACCTCCTCCTCCGAAAGCGGCAGCTCCCAAGCGCATCCGGGTCGGCGGTCAGGTGGAATCGGCGAAACTGATTTTCCAGCCCAAACCCGAATATCCGCCCCTCGCCAAGATGGCGCGCATTCAGGGCACGGTGCGGCTGGAGGCCATCATCAGTAAAGACGGCACGATTCAAGACCTGAAAGTGCTGAACGGCCACCCCTTGCTGGTCAAATCGGCGATTGAAGCCGTGCAGCGCTGGCGCTATCAACCGACGCTGCTCAACGGCGAACCGTGTGAGGTGGTCACCGAGATCGATGTGAATTTCACGTTGGCGGAATAGTCCGACGATTCTGGAAAATTTCGAGGAGGGAACACAATATCATGTTAGCGGCAAACCTTTTGTCACTGGGTCTGTGGTTGTTCCAGGAAGGCGGGGAGGCAACAGTGGGATTTGACCCCGTTTCCATGTGGCGTTCAATGGGCTGGCCGGCCCGCACGGTGGTGATCGTCCTGCTCATCATGTCGGCCTGGTCGATCGGGGTCATGATCGACCGTTGGATTGCTTTCAGTTCCGCTCGCAAGCAGTCGCGGGTTTTTGCCCCGGCGGTGGCGGGTGCGCTGAAGGATGGCAAGATTGACGAAGCTATTTCCATCGCAGAGCAGAACAAGCGGAGCCACCTGGCGAAAGTGGTCACGGCGGGTCTGCAGGAATTCCAGGCGCACCAGGTTTCTTCTGAAATCTCCGGTGAGACCATCGAGGCCTCCAAACGCGCTCTGGAACGGGCTGCGGCGATCGTGCACGCCGAACTGAAGCGGGGCGTTTCCACCCTGGCTACCATCGGCTCCACGGCCCCCTTTGTCGGCCTGTTCGGCACTGTGCTGGGCATCATCCACGCGTTCGAAGGGATTTCTTCGGCCAAGTCCACCGGTTTGGCGGCCGTCGCGGGCGGTATCGCAGAAGCCCTGGTCACCACCGCTTTCGGTTTGTTCGTCGCCATCCCGGCCGTGTGGATCTACAACTACTTCACCAGCAAGATCGAGTCGTTCGACGTCGAGATGGACAACTCCTCGTCGGAGTTGATTGACTACTTCATCAAGCGGAGTTCGCGAGGGAAGAAGTAAATGGCCAAGAGAACATCAACGCTAGGGGCAGTCTCGGATATTAACGTGACCCCCATGGTGGATGTGATGCTCGTCCTGCTGATCATCTTCATGGTGATTACGCCCATGCTGCAGAAGAACATCAGCGTTGACATGGCGAAAGCCATCAACGCCCGCAACATGCCCGACGACGAAAAGGAAGATGCGGTGGAGTTGGCGGTCACCCGGGATGGCAAGATCTACCTGGGTTCCAGCCAAATCCAAGTCAACAAGATCACCACCGCGGTGAAGGACAAGATCTCCACCAAGCTGGACAAGACGGTCTTCGTCAAAAGCGATGCTCGCGCCAAGTATGGCGACGTCGTTTCCGTGGTGGATAACGTCCGCGCGGCGGGAGTGGACACCCTGGGTCTGCTTACCGAACGGGTCGAGCACCGTGCGCCGGGAGCGCCTGCCGAAGTCACGCAGTAACGCGCCTCCGGGACGCTCCCCTCGATTCGTTTAACCTGAAGGAGGGTAGTACTATGGCTATGGCCGTAGGGGGTAGCAAGAAAGGTCCCCTGGTGGACATGAATGTTACCCCGCTCATTGACGTCTTGCTGGTGCTGCTCATCATCTTCATGGTGATCACACCCTTAACGCCCAAAGGCCTGGACGCGCTCGTTCCGCAGCCGAATCCTAACAAGGACAAGCAGGTTGATCAGGACATCCTGAACCGCACCATTGTCGTCTCGATCGATGCGCAACGACAGATAAAGATCAATCAGGAACCGACTACGTTACAGGCTTTGGGGCCGCGTCTCGAGGACATTTTCAAAACCCGCAACGAGCGCATTATGTTCGTAAAGGGTGATCCCACCCTGCCGTTTGGCGATGTTGCGACAATTATTGATATCGCCAAAGGGGCTGGACTCGATAAGATTGGGTTGATTACCAAGGCGGTTGAGGAAGGCTAGCCGTTCCACTGGCCTTGGCTAACGGAGGAACCCAGATGAAACTCTACAAGCTCGCCCCGCTCTGTGGGGCATTGCTGCTGGCCCTGATATCCTGCGGGTGCAGCAGGCTGAAGGCGCGAGACCAGCTTAACAAGGGGGTCGCGGCTTTCCGCAATGCGCAGTTCCAACAGGCTATCATGCACTTTAAGAGCGCTGTAGCTCTTGATCCCACGCTGCTCAACGCCCGGCTTTACCTCGCCACGGCGTATGAGAATCAAT
The DNA here is from genome assembly GCA_963722555.1 of uncultured Acidobacteriota bacterium. Taxonomy (GTDB): domain Bacteria; phylum Acidobacteriota; class Terriglobia; order UBA7540; family UBA7540; genus Bog-366. The sequence continues at coordinate 273,724 of CAVRNQ010000006.1, read as the reverse complement.
ATATCCCGGGCGGCGACTCGCCGGACAATCTCAAGATTGCCCAGCAGGCGATCGACGCTTTCGAAGAAGTGTTGAAGATGGATCCGGGCAATACCACCGCCATCGCCAGCGTCGCCACGATCTATTACAACATGAAGAAATTCGACAAGGCGAAGGAGTACCAGCAGCGCCGCATCCAGATCGAACCCTCTAACCCGGAGCCCTACTATTGGATCGGGGTGATGGACTGGGCCGTCTGCTTCCCGCGCACCCAGCAGCTTCGAAGGGATTTGCATGTCGATGCACCCAAGGACCCCGTAAACCACCCCGACGTGCTGCCGCCTATTCCCAAGAAGGCGCTCGCGGATCTGACCGAACAGAACGGCCCCCTGGTGGACGAAGGCATCAAGGCCCTGAGCAAGGCCATCGAGCTCAAGCCCAACGGCTACGATACGATGGCTTATCTCAATCTGATGTATCGCCAGAAGGCTGAGATCGAGTCGGACCCGGACGCCCGCGAGGCAGATATCAAGCAGGCTGAGGACTGGATCGACAAGTACGTCAACGCCAAGAAGGCGGCGGCTAACGCGCCCCCACCCGCAGGCGGGATTACGTCCCAGTAGGCCTGACCGCTCCCTTCTCGAAGCCCTGGCCGGATTCCTCTTGACCGCAAGGTCGAAAGCGAATCCGGCCTTTTGTTTTTCAGCCCCGCACACCGCCCTGCCCCGGCTGCGGCCTCAAGTCATAACGGGCTCTGGCGGCTGGCCATGGCCGCGCGGAAGACGGCCAGATTGTTTGCGTTGATCACGATGGTGCCGGTGTCGACGCGCGCGGGCAACGGCGAGGCCGGCGCTGTCCGCCAGTCCTTAAACTCGTGCACCACGTTGTGGTGCAGGTCGTCGAGGAAGCGTAGACCGTAGAACGCCATCGTGTAAGACTTCTGGGCAATCGTCGCAGAGACTACTTTTTGTTGGATGAAGTCGAGGGTCTCGGGATTCTTGTCCATGGCCACGACGGGAACCTGACCGTCCAACCCGAGCCGGTGCAGGGTCTCCGCCGCGCCCGGCCCCCCCGAAGCCTCCAGGCACAAGATGCCGTCAACAGTCTCCTTCTTTCTGAACAGGTCGGAAACCAGATCGTTCGCCGTGCGTGGATCGCCCTGGTCGTCTAGCGCGTGTGCAATCTTGAGGTCGGGGTATTTGGCAAAAACCTCCTGGGCCCCGCGCAGGCGTTCCTCTAGGTTGAGTTGGCCAGGAATCGTAATCACGACAAGCCGGCCCTTCCCGTTCATCAAACTCGCGATTTGTCTCCCGCTTTCCATGCCGGCCTGGCGGTTGTCCGTACCCACAAACAGGACGCGCTTGGAATCGGGCGCGTCGGTGTCCATCGCGATCACGGGAATTCCCGCGCCGACGGCTTCGTTGATGGCGGCACTGAAAAGCTCCGGCCGTCCGGGCGACACCAGGATCCCCGCAGGGTGTTGGGCCACTGCTTCCTTGAACACCTTCAGTTCTTCTTCCGGCGAATAATACGTGGGCCCGCGGAAATCAGCCTTCACACCTAACCCGTGCGCGGCGTCCAGGAAGCCCGCCTGTGCCTCTTGCCAGTACGAAAGGTTGACGTTTGCGGCCACCAGGATGTACCGCTCGGTTTCTTCATGTAAGGGCTTCTGGCAGGAAACCGCAACCACGGTGACCAGAAGTATCCCCAGGAAAACAACCATCGGTTGACGCTGTCTCATGCTCTCCTCCTTACTGTCGTCCGTGCGCCTCTTTGGGTGAAAATCGGGATGGTGGAAAACTCCGCCTGAGATCTCTCTGCAGGGGGAAAGGGTATCACAAAACCGTTCCATGGGAGCCCCCCCCTCTCTCCCGGGGGGCGCATCCCCCCACGGCGCAGCGGGCCAAGTTCTCCCGAAAGCAGGAGTCCCGCATCGGGGCAATTCATGAATTTCCCCCACGCCGCCCTGGGCGAAGGGTTATTCTGTTCGCCTGCCGGCCGCCGCTACACGGTTCTTCCACAAACTGCTAGAATGGCAATGCTGCGTATGGTTCAATTCGAGGACATCCTCCGACAAGTGCAGTCCTACCGCCCGAGTGAGGATCTCGCCTTGCTCTCGAAGGCTTATGATTTCACCGCCGCGCAGCACAGCACGCAGAAGCGCCTTTCCGGTGAGCCGTTCATTTCCCACCCGCTGGAAGTGGTGCTGATCCTGGCGGGCATGAAGCTGGACCCGACCTGTCTCACCGCGGGCATGTTGCACGACGTCCTAGAGGACACCCGCACCACCCCGGAGCGCATTCGCCAGGATTTCGGCGACGAAGTGGCGCGCATCGTCGAAGGCGTCACCAAGATCGGCCGCATCAAGTTCCTGAGCCCCGAAGAGCAACAGGCCGAGAACTTCCGCAAGATGCTGCTCGCCATGGTGGACGATATCCGCGTCGTCCTGGTCAAACTGGCGGACCGGCTGCACAACATGCGCACCCTCGAATATCTCTCCCCAGACCGTCGCGAACGCATCGCGCGCGAGACTCTGGAGATTTATGCGCCCATTGCTCACCGCCTGGGCATGGGAAAGGTTCGGGGCGAACTGGAAGACCTCGCCTTTCGGCACCTGGAGCCCGACGCGTTTGAGGAACTCAAACGAGCCGTGGAAAACCGTCGCAAAGTGAGCGATGAATTTCTGGCGGAAGTGCGCGCGCAGGTCGACGCCAAAATGCTGGAGACGCATGTCCCGGCGCGCGTGGAAGGCCGCGTCAAGCGCTTGTACAGCATCTGGCAGAAGCTGCGCCGCCAGCAAATTCCCATCGAGCAGGTCTACGACCTGCTCGCCGTACGCATCATCACCGACAGCGTCAAGAACTGCTACGCCGCACTGGGTATCATTCATAACACCTGGCGGCCCGTCCCCGGCCGGATCAAGGATTTCATCGCCATTCCCCGCCCCAACCTCTACCAGTCGCTGCACACCTCGGTCATCGGCCCGCACGGCCAACCCTTTGAGGTGCAGATCCGCACCGAGGAGATGCACCGCATCGCCGAGGAAGGCATCGCCGCGCACTGGAAATACAAGGATGGGCGGCCGCTCACGCAGCAGGACGAGGAGCGCTTCGCCTGGCTGCGGCACCTGGTGGAGTGGCAGCAGGAAATGCGCGATCCGGGCGAGTTCCTCTCCACGCTCAAAATCGACCTCTACCCCGAAGAGGTTTACACCTTCACGCCCAAGGGCAAGGTCATCGTGCTGCCTCGCGAGGCCACGCCGATCGATTTCGCCTACGCCATACACACCGAGGTCGGCCACCACTGCGTGGGCGCCAAGGTGCACGGCCGCATCGTGCCCCTGAAGTATCGGCTGCGCAACGGCGATATCGTCGAGATCGTCACCCAGGCCAACCACGCACCCAGCCGCGACTGGCTCGGCCTGGTCAAGACCTCGCGCGCGCGCAACAAAATCAAGCACTGGATCAACTTCGCGCAGCGCAAGCAGGCACTGGAAATCGGCAAGCGCCTGATCGAGAAGGAAGCCCGCAAATACGAAATCAGCCTGAAGAAGATTGCTGACGAAGACTACGCGCGCGTTTCCCGTGACTACGGTTGCACGGCGGCCGACGACCTGTACGCCGGGATCGGCTACGGAACATTCGCAGCGCGTCAGGTGCTTGCGAAGCTCGTGCCCACGGCCAAGCTCGAACCCGCGCAGGCCTCGCGCCCCGGTAGCTCCTTCAAGCGGGCTCTCGGCGTCCCCTCCGACCTGGCCATCCAGGTGCACGGCCACGACGACCTGATGGTCTATCGCGCCAGGTGCTGCAATCCCGTGCGGGGCGAGGAAATCATCGGCTACATCACGCGCGGTAAAGGCATCGCCGTGCACGCCCGGCACTGTTCCAACGTCCAGAACCTGTTCTACGACGCCGATCGCCGTATCGAAGTGGAGTGGGTCGGCCCCAAGGGTGCGTTCTATCCGGTTAAGCTCATCCTGATTGCGGAAGACCGCCAGGCCATGCTGGCGGACGTCACCTCTGCCATCGCCGGTGTGCACGCGAATATCCAGAACATCGAGGCGCGCACCGGCGACAACCGCGCATACATCGATGTCACGGTCGATATCGTAGACCTCGAGCACCTCGAGAAGATCATCTCCTCCCTGCGCAAGATTGAAGGCGTCTATCAGGTCGAGCGCGTCATGCCGTCCTAACCGCGAGGCGCAGGGCGTCGCCGTGGCTGAGTGGCCGCCATCCTATAGGCGTGCCGGAGACTGGCCAATCTTGATGACGGGCACCCTTCGCGGCCTTTTTGGCCCGTAAGGCTCATCAGGCTGAGTCATTATCTTCGGGCCGTCGGAAGAGCCGGGCTCAGGCTCGACCCCGCCCTGGGGAAACGCGGTATGATTCCCCTCATCATGATCTTCAGAACCCTCCTTGAGGCGACCCCATCAGACTCCCTTGCACATCCCTTTCACTGCTCGGTGCTTTAGCGCTGGGAACCTTGAGTGTCCGCGCCGCCGGTCCGGTCACGACGCGTGAGCAAGGCGCTACCCTCACGCTCCGAAAAGCTGACGTACGCGTTGTTTGAGGGGAGGGTGCTGTAGATCCGCCCGGAGCCTGCCCGAAGCGGAGCGAGAGATGTGCAGAAAACCCTGACCGTGCGGAGCTGCCGTGGGTGGTGCGTGCAGGGCTCCACTACCTGGTGCCGCGGCCCGAGCAGTGCCTGCTGGTAGGAACCAACCGCGGAATACGTGGGTTACGATAAGGCCACGACAGGTGAGGGCCTGCGCTCGGTGCTGCAGGGCGCGACGAACCTCGCGCCGCTCGTGGCCAGCCTGCGCTTCCGGCGCGCCTGGGCGGGCCTGCGGCCCGACCCCACCGACCACCTGCCGATTCTGGGTTATGGGGAATTTGAAAACCTGGTGTTCTCAACCGGCCATTTCCGGAACGGCATCCTGCTGGCGCCGGTGACGGCGGAGATCATCGCGGAACTGGTTCTGAAGGGGTCAGCTTCCCGGCCGATGGAAGCCTGCCGGCCCACGCGCTTCAGCATGCCGGCGGGCGAACCGCCCCCCTGGCATCGCACTAGATGATGACCTGTTCCCTCGCGCCGTAAGGACGCCGTGGGTCGCCGAGAGCCTCCAGCGAGCGGACGAACGCCTCCACGAGGTCAGGATCGAACTGAGTGCCGGAGCAATGTCGTAGTTCTTCCACGGCCTCCTCCACGCTGCGCTCGGGCTTATAGAGCCGCTGGGAGACCATGGTATCAAAGCAATCTGCCACGGTGATGATGCGTGCGCCCAAGGGGATGTTCCCGCCCCGCAGCCCGTCCGGATAGCCTTTCCCATCCACCATCTCATGGTGGTTCCGTACCATGCCCCGAATGCCCTCGATCACCTTCGACTTGAGCGGCTCCAGAATTTTTTCTCCCAGCAGCGTGTGGCTCTTCATCAGATTGTATTCATCCGTGGTCAGGCGCGAGGACTTATTGAGGATCGCTTCTGGCACGCCGATCTTGCCAATGTCGTGCAGGATGCCGCCCAGGCGGACCTCCTCAATCTGCGTGTCGGACAAGCCGAGCTGCCGCGCGATTTGCGCTGCCAGGCGCGAAACAGCCTTCGAATGGTCCCGCGTGTAGTGGTCCTTGGCATCGATCGCGAACGCCAGAGCCGTTACGGTTTCGAGCAGCGAGGTGGCCTCCCCGTCGCCTTTTTGCATCACGTGCTCAAAGCCTTTCAGGTAGTGGTTGAAAGCCTCGGGGCCGGTGGAGAACCTGCGCTTCATGGTCACGCCCAGGTAAGCTTCCAGCAACTGGCGGTCCGCCTGGGCGGACTCCAGCGTCAAGGACGCTACCCGCACGCAATTTCCCGCCCCATGTTTGGCTAGGTACATGCCGGAATCCGCCACACGCAGGATTTCCTCTTGCGTGGGGCCGTGCACGGGGAAAGTCGCAATGCCAAAGCTGGCGGTCACGCCGTGTGCTGCCAGGAAGCGGTCGGCCTCGATGCGGGCCCGCAGGCGCTCCGCCAGGACTTCCGCCTGTTCGGTGCGCGTCTCCGGCATCAGGATGGCGAACTCATCCCCGCCGTAGCGTGCCATCACGTTGGATTGGCGCACGCAGTCGTTGAGCAGATGCGCGACCGCGGTCAGCACCTTGTCGCCTTCCAGGTGACCGTGCCGGTCGTTGACCAGCTTGAAGCGGTCCAGATCCATCATGATGACCGAGAACAGGTGGCCGGAGCGTGTCGATCGGCGCCATTCGCGGTCGAGCCCCTCCATGAAGAAACGGTGGGTTTTTAGACCCGTTAGCCCGTCGGTGATGGCCTGTTCCAAAGCCACCTGATAGGCGCGCGCATTGTGGAGCGCTATGGCGAGTTGGTCCGCCAGGGTTCGCAGGGTGAGCACGTCCTGCTGCGAGAACGCGTAGAGGCGCCGGCTCTCCAGGCTCAGCACACCCAACAATTCTTCGCGATACTTCAAGGGAAGACTCAGCGCGGCCCGAATGCCGGGGTGGAGCGGGACGTACTGCGGCGACTCTGCCACGGAATTGGCCAGGACCGGCTCGCCCGAGTCAGCGGCTACTCCGGCCAGTCCTTCCCCCATGCGAATGCGGCGGCCCAGCAACTCCGGGCCGTAGCCGGCTTCCGCCTCAACCACCAGTTCCTCCCGCTCGGAATCCATGATCTCGATCCGCGCCAAATCATACCCGAAAGCGCTACGAACCTGACGGCAGATGCTGGGGAGCAGTTCCTCCGGGTCCAGCACCGAGCTGGCTTTGCGCCCCAGCTCATTGAGCAGCGCCAAGTGGCTGGCTCGCCGCTGTTCCTTCTTGAAAAGCCGGGCGTTCTCAATGGCCCCCGCCGCCTCTTGCGCCAGCACCTGCACCAGATCAAACTGCCTCTTGGTGACGGCATGCTCGCGCTGGAAATCCGTCAGCGCCAGCACGCCCATCGAGCCATCGGAGAAGTGCACTGGCACCCCGCACCAGGTGCGGACGCGCGGATCCATCGGCGCCAGGCCCAACCCACGGATAGTTCCCTCCACGTCGCACGCTACCAGCAACGGCTGGCGAGTGCGATGCACATACTGTGTGAGCGAGTTGGCGGGAGCGCCCGTTCCCGCCCCTTGGGGCCCGGCGGTTTCAGTCGGCGCTACGACCTCCAGCGGACCTTCCTGAGTGTCCTGCAGAGCCAGATCGAAATTCGCGCCGCCGACGAGGCCGGCCAGTTCGCGGCGCAGAATATCGATCTGGGCGTTCAGGTCAAAAGTGGAGAGCAGGGATTCACCCACCCGGTGGAGGATTCTCATCTCCTCCTCCCGGCGCTCCGCCGCGCGGTTCAGCAACCAGTTCTCGACGGCCACACTCACCTGATTGCCGATAGCCAGGGCCACGCGAAGCTCCTGGGACTCGAAACTCCGCACGCTGCGAAAGCCCAGCACCAAAGCTCCGTAGGATTTGTCGCGGACCTGTAACCCCACCACCACCAGTGTCCGCAAGCCTTCGGCCCTCAGGACGTTGCGTAATTCGTTGAAGATGGGATCGCGCTGCCACGCCGTTACCACTTCCGACCGGCGCATGTCCGGGAAAACCATCAGGGCGCCCCAGCGCTCGCCGCTCGCGAGGAGGTAGCGATGGAGGGGGTCACGGCCGAGCTGCTCCGCTGTCTGCGCTGACAGACCTCTGGCTCCGCAATGACCTATTCCCTCGCCCCCGTCGTCATCCAGCAGGATGTACCCGTCCTGCGTGTCCAACATGTCCAACGCGCCACGGAGCGCCTGCTCCACCATCTGCTGGGGTTCACGACACTCGGAAAGTTCTTTGCTGAAGAAATGCAGGCTGGAAAACCAGAAGACTTCCGTGCCCCGGCGCAGCCTCGTGCTTCGCGTCCGCAGGACCCGAGTGAGGGACCAAGTGATTACGGTGACGGCAAAAAACACGAGGGAAAAAACTAGCGCCGAGCCGCCGGGATGAACCGCCATTGCAGTCACTCCAGGCAGGGAAGTCGAACCTTCCCCGCATGCATGCTCTCTGCCGACTGCTATGTTTCCCGTTGACTGGCGCTGGCTCGATGGGCGCAGAGGGGTATTATGGATGTCATGTTGACCGAACGGTTCCCCCTACCGATGCGGTCTGACTTCAACTACCTGTGCAAAATATACGCCACTCCGCTTCGCGCGTCAACCTCTGTTCGACTACAAATGTTGCAGGGTCTTTACATTTGAGGTACGTCTCCATTGAGCAAATATCACGGTGCTCTACTGAAGGTCCGAGGCGTTTTCCCTCCACCGATCCTTCGGGCCCAAGCCTGGCGCCTGGGTTGGCCGCCGAGGCTTCCTCCGCCCTTCGTCTTGAGGGCTGCAGTCCCGCGAGGCGGAACTCTGCGCAACTGGCTCTCGCAGGTTCTACTGAACGCCCGTCCGCCCGGCTCCGCTGCGCGGAGAATCACAACAAACCCCGGCAGACGCGCGGGTTCGGACAGCCACCCACGCGACCCGACACAGTCAGGAAATCGTGCAACCTTCCGCACTGCCTGTCTATCTTCTTTCCCTTCTGTCAGTTAGTCCACGCATGCTTGGGTCCATTGGGTCCAAGATTGTTGACGACCTCCTCCTTGAACGCCTCCGTGAAGTGCGAATACATGTCGGTCGTCCGCAGGCTGGAATGTCCAATCCACTGCTTGACCAGCGGGTCAGGCACCCCGTGCGCCCTTAGGACCGATACACGCCCGTGTCGGAAGGAGTGTGGGGTGCCCTTCGGGATGCCCAGCCTCCTCAGGATTGACTGGAGCTTGCGGCAGACATAGTCGGTCTTGAATCGGGTCCCGACCTGCGTCACGAACAGATTCCCTGATGTCCTCCCGCCTATGTGCTGCCTGAGGATTTCCGCAAGTCCGCTGTCGATGGTGATTGTGCGGTAGGCGTGGTCGCTCTTCGGCGAGTTCTCTCTGCCACGATACACGCTACGCCTAACGGTTATCCGGCTTGCCGACAAGTCCACATCTTCGATATGCAGGGCGAGGCATTCCCCGCCCCGCAAGCCTGTGCCTGCCAGCGTGGCGAATATCGCCTGCCACTGACCGGAGCAGGCAGAGATTATTCTCTGCATCTCTTCTGGTGTGAAGTATCGCTGCTCTTTCCGCTCGGCTTTCGGCATGGCGAGGTCCCAGTCCCGCCATGCTTTCTTACCGAGTATCAATCTAAGCGTGCCAATCACGTTCTGAATCGTGTGGACGCACAGAGCACGGGTCAGCGTGGTAATAAACTCCTGCACCCGTCTCTCGGTTATGGCTGTCATAGGAAGATTTCCGAAATGCGGGAGCAGGTATCTCCTGAGAATCCCCCCCATGACATCTTGGGTTGATGGCTTCATCAGCGACAGGCGGTTTTCTTTCCACCATGCCGCTTCTTGCTCGAACGTGTTGACCACGAGAACTGCCCGCTCAAGGTGCTCTGATGTGTTGATGCCGAGTTCCGTGAGCATTTCCCGCAGCTTTCTCTTTGCTTCCGGCTTGGTCATGTCCGAGACCAAGCCCAATAGCACGGACATCCGCCTGCGCTGCTCCTGCCCAGGAACATCCGCATAGTAGCGACCGTGCCACATGAGACCTTTCTTGACTACGCTACCGTTCTGGCCGGACCGTCGGGTCATACTTTTCCCCCTTCGATTCGGCACCGCAGGTCGGATTGTAGCAGTACAAGGCATCATGTCAAGGTCACAAATCCCTGGGGCGTGTTTCGCCCGCCCCCCTTATGGCTAGTCGCGCCCCTGTGCGTCCAGGACGGCGTCAAAAGCCAGCCTGAGGTCCCGGATGGCATCCGCATATGCCCGCTTCGCTGCGGCGAACGCCATGGGGTCGCCTTTCTGTCTCGCCACGGTTGCGAACGCCGCCGCCGTGGAATGGTAAGCAATGCGCCTTTCGTTCCGCATTGCCGTCAGGGTTTCCAGTTCTCCCATTGTCCTTCTCCCTTTCTTCTTGCATGTGCTGCGTCCAGTAGCCCCCTCCGACCACCCTTGCGAGTTCGCTTTTCTCGCAGTCACATATGTAAATACTCGATCCTGCCCAAGAACTACTGGACGAGACTCCTCATCTCGCCGGGACTGGGCAAAGGCCAGGGGCGCGGCGACTGCCGATTGAGGTTGACTGATGAGACCGGACAGGGTTAAGGGCCGTTATATGGTCCGCTTGACATTGCCCTGTCCGCCGTCAGGACTTGCCAGGGTCAGGGGGCTGGTCGCCCGGCCCCGTTGATGAAACTGCCTAAGGTGCAGGGATGGGGTCGGGATTGGCGGCGCGGTGTTCCCGAGCTACCCGGTCTCGCTCTTCTTTGGGCTTTGCCGCCCAGTCACGCAGCCATTTGCGATGGGCTTCCGTGTCCTCGGCACAGAACCATTGCGTCCAACTGTCGGTGTCGACAGCCGAGACTACGTCCGTGTTCCCGCACTCGCTACAGGCGGGGCGGCTGCGGTAGTGCTCCGAGCAGAACACGAAGGGGGGGATGCCCTCAAAGATGTTGGGGACGACGTGCGTGGGCGAGTTTTCGCAGTCCCGCTCGCCGTCTTCCCCCCGGTGCTCACAAAGCAGGGGCCAGAGGTCGGACGACCTGCCCGTGTCCCACCAAATCTCGCCGTCCTCGGACTGGATGCACTCCGTCTCCAGGTGGTGGTCGCAGAACGGGGCGGTGGTGATTCCGTTGTGCGTGTCTTCCGCCATGTTCTCGCAGCCCTGCACTATGCACTTCTTAATCATGGTTTTCTCCTTCTTTCTGCCCTCTCGGGGGCGGTCGGGAGGGGCGCGGGAAGCGCGCTCCTCGGGTTGATGTTCAGGCCCTGGCGGGCGTATTCGGCGCTCGCCTTCAGATAGGCGGCCTGGCCTTCCACGAAGGTCCTGAGCAGGGTCCCATATCTTCTGTTCCCGAGCGCCTGCCGCTTCATCCATATACAGGCGGTATGCCTCTCTCTTGGAAGCCACCTCCTTCTCGAACCGCTCGTGTGTCGCTACCATGGCTTTCTCTGTGGCTATGAGCCGCTTGGATTCCCCTGCCATGCGGTCGGTGGTTTCCGGTCGCTTCAAAGCATAGGCTCATGTCGTCCTCTCCTTTTGCCGCCGCGCGGCGATGTCCGCCCGGTGGCGGCAGCCAAATTTCCTGGCAAGCTGGTAAACGGTTGCCGCGCTGATTCCAAACTTGTAGGCGATTTCCGCATAGGTCAGGAGGCCATCCTTCACGTCCTCCACGACCCTCGCATGGAACTCGCTCCTCAGCCTCTCAATCTCGCTGTGCGGATACACTCTGGTTTCTCCTCTCCTGCCTCTCCTTGTCGGCGGCTATGGCCGCCGCACGGTTATAGGCTTGCGCCCAGGTAATCTCCAGCCGGTGCTGGCAGCCCTTGAGGCGGAGGGACAATCCCCACGCCTCTATCTGCGCCACCAAGGGGCGACCCTGGATGTCCCAGGGGGTCTCCACTATCAATCTCGATTTGCGCTGCGCCAGCTTCGTCATGCTTCTTCCCTTCCAGCCTTTCCCTCATCTTCCGGCAGTAGTCGCAGCTGATGTCCAGCAGCACTGCGTTCCTGCCAAGCTCCCTCGCCACGATGCCCGTCGTGCCGGAGCCAGCGAAGGGGTCGAGCACCAAGTCCCCAGGGCGGCTGCCAGCTTTAATGCACAGGCGGGGCAATTCTGACGGAAACTGGGCGGTGTGCGCGTCCTTGTGCGGCTCCGCGGCGATGGTCCACACATTGCGGCGGTTGCGCGTGGGCTTCATCTCTATCTGCTTGCCCGCCTGCCCCTCAGCCAGCTTCAACGTCCCGTATTTGCAGCCAGCCTTCTTCACGGGGGCATGGCTGAGCCGCTGAGCCCCGCCCTCCTTCTTGGGGGTGCGCATGCCGCCTCCGCACAAGCGCCTCTGGAAGCATATGGACGGCTCCGCTATCGCATCGCAGTCGAAAAAGTAGCGTTTTTGCTTGGCGAGCATCAGAATGACCTCATACGACCTCGTGCACCTGTCCCTGACGCTCTCCGGGACGGGCGAGGGTTTTTGCCAGACAATGATGTCCCTGACCATCCAGCCGTCGTTCCGGGCTGCCACGGCGACGAGCTCAGGAACCAGGCAGAGGCTCTTGGTCGCCCTGTCGTAGGTGTCAGAGATGTTCCAGAACACCACGCCGTCGTCCTTCAGCACACGCCTCACTTCCCGCAGGACCTCGACGGTGTGGGCGACATACTCAGCGACCGTCTTCTCCTGCCCGAAGGCGTCGCTGGGATTTCCAGAATACTGGCGCAACCGAAGATAGGGCGGGCTCGTGACGACCATCTGGACCGACTTGTCCGGTAGCGGGATGGCGAAGGCGGACGCCAGGATTACGGCGACCAGCGGTGCCGCAATCCAGCCCGTCGCGCCTGCCGACTTGAAATCGCAATCACTCATTTTCATTCCCTCCTGCCGCCCGGATTCAGAGGCGGCTGGTCAGTACTCTCTGCTGCCATTCGTAAATACTAAGTTTTTTCGAAACCTGAGTGCGCATATGAAGAAAGTCCGCACGTGTATGAAAAGAAGCCAAATATAGTTGGCGTGTTTGTCGTTTAAGATTGCTTTACAGGCGAGTTTGAGGGTGTTTCGGGAGAAATGTCGTGCTGACCTCAACGCTTATGGATTTCATGTCATTGCTGGCCTTAGCGGTGCTTTAAGTCAATATGTCGTGCTGACCTCATCACGTTGCATATCATGGCCCCTTCTTGGTTCGCCTCCCCATAATGTCCTCCAACGTTCAAGTGCTGCGAAGAAGACCTCGTTCTGCGCGTCGTCGTGGCTTGCGCAGTCCTGTACCAGCCACTTCCAGTCAGCTCTGGCCCTGCGACCGCAGAATCCGAAGCAGGCCATCAGAATCCTGCCCCCCAGTCAGTGTCCGCAGCCGTCGAAAGCGTGGACCGGGGCGACGTGCGTAGCTGCCGCAACTCCGCCCAGAGGGCCTTCTTCCGGGCGCGGACCCTGGCGTTGGTCAGTTCCTTGTGTCGGAGATACCAGTTGTGGACATCAGCTTTGTGGCGGGGTCAGCGTAAGGCATGATGGCATCCTCCTATTTGTCAGTGGTATGCCATGGTAATCACCTTGAACCCCGAGCCTGACTGGGAAAACATCTTGGCGCAGTTTGCGAATGCGCCGGAGCAGTGCGGCGACAGGCTGCCCGTCCTGGCCGAAGACGCCTTGCATGCCGTCCGAGCGGTGCTGGGAGGCCAGGGCAAAACAGAGATCTCCTGCATAAGGCCAGCGTCGCCCGAGCTCACGGCATGGCCACCTGATCGGAACCCTGAGGGGGGCGCGAGCACGAAATGTCAGGTCCTTCATACGTCCGCACTGGCCATGCTTCCCCCTGGCCATGCTTCCCTGCAAATGAAACTATCCGACCGAGCGCGTGGTTGGTTTTTTTTCGACGATTTGGGTGACCCTGGCCAGCGCCGCAGCCACGGGACTCCCCAAGGTCAAGGCCAGGGTAAGCTTTTTCATCGCGTCTGTCCTTCCTTAGCAATGCAAATTGCCCGTGCTTTCTCCGCGTATGCATCGTTCGGTTTATGTAGGCTTCCATCTTTATCAGCAAGTAGCGCTGCCTCGTCGAAGAAGTGTGCAAAGCGGTGACCAAGTTTCTTACCCTGGTCGGTATGCTTATCGTGCGCCCAACTGGGTACTTCGCGTTTCGAGTGGTCTCCATAAGCAACCGTCAAGGCGTTATCCACGAGACGACTCTTCTTCGCGTGGACGCACGCGAGTACCGCGTGTACCAAGTACAGTCGTTCGGCTGCGCCATCTTCACTTGCGGTCTCTTTAACACCGTGAGCGTGCTTCCAAAGCCCATGAAGCGTCCCGACGACGACACATACAATGGGGTCGGCAAGACCAATATCTTCCGACGCCGAATGGTGCAGTGTCTCCCACACCGCACCTGGGAACCCCGTCAAATCCAACTCGACTGCCGCATACAGCGCGTCTTCTTCCAGCCCACGGCGGATACTTTTTTGCAACCAACTCTTCAACTCCCAGGTAGTGTGTCCATTCGGGGAAGTGGCGTAACGGAAGTCGGGTGTTTTGGCACGCGGTGGCTTCAACCCCGCTTCCACTTCGTAACGGTCTATCCACCAATACGCGGTTCGAACAGGGATATTCACTTGGTGCAAGATTGCACGAAGTCCCTTGCCCTTCTTCCCCTGCGCGGTAAACTTCTCCCGCCATTCGTAGCAAACCTTGCCAAACTCCATGCCGTAGCGTTCGGAGTCACGGCACCGTTCCCACGCGGCGGCGATTTCGGTTCGTGCGGTCTCAATTGCGTCCATATCGTTACTCCTTCAAGTTTCGTTATTCCTTTCGTCGTGCTAACCAGTCCTTTATGCTGGCCTTCCGTCAGGCGTCCTTAGCCACATATGGCTAAATACTGGAAATCGAGGGGAAGATGAGGGACCGGTAGGGGCGCAAAGATAAAGATTTCAGATCCATCCGCAGGGGGTTGCCGTCCGGATGGCTGCCCGGATGGGATCGGAGGGAGTCAGGTTCCGCCAGAGAAACGCCTGAAGGACAGCTTCTACAATCCCTGGCATGATGCCTTGCAGCGTGCGATGCTTCTGCGCGTTCAGGAAGTGGTGGGATCCGTCCAGGAATGCTTGCAGCTCAACAAGGATGAATGGTTGTTGCCCAGCAAGGAGAATTAGACCAGGCAACACACTTCTCGGGGCTGGACACATCGAAACTGGCCCTTCCGCGAAGGCTGGCCACTTCCTGAAGGCTGGCCCTTCCCCATAGACTGGCCCTCTCAAAGGCACGCTGCGCCATCGACCCGCTGATCCCCCCGCCCCCTTGCTAGGGATATCTCCAGCCCCTTCAATCACTTGTTAAGGTTTTCGGCGATTTTCGAACCAAGAGCCATTTTTTTTAAAGCGCCCTTCCGGGCGAGCCTCTAGGCAGTATTCACCGTCATAGGGGGGCGTTCGGCGCCCCCCCAAATTAGATATGGGAGGAAACATATGGCCACGAGAAAAGAGGCGGCTGCGGAGAGCGTAGCAGCAACGGTCGGAAAGTCGCAGTCTATCACTAGTACTTACTTGTTTAAGTACGCGTATTTATGTTTAGGTTCAACCGACCGGACTTCGCGCTTTGTCCACTCGAAGGGGGCGGCCTGCGGGTTGTGCACGGCGATGAAAGCATCGATGGCCTCCCGCAGTTGTTGCACGCTGGTAAAACTGGCCCCGCGCAGCGCCTGCCGGGCCAACAGGCTGAACCAGACTTCCACTTGGTTGAGCCAAGAAGCGTGGGTGGGGGTGAAGTGCAGATGCACCTGCGGATGTTGCCGCAGCCAGCGGTCCCGTTTAGGTTTATGAATATTGAGGTTGTCCACGATCACATGCAACTCGCGCTGCGGGTAGGCCGCCACCACTTCGTTCATGAAGGCCAAGAAATCCCGACGCCGACGGCGTTGAAAATGCCCTGCCTTCACCTGCCCGCTGGCCACCTCCAGGGCGGCGAAGAGGGTGGAGGTGCCGTGCCGTTTGTACTCGTGATTGAACCCCGTGAGCGCCTTCCCGTCGGGCAGCCGCAGCCAACCCTGTGCTCGCTCCAGCGCTTGAATATGCGGTTTCTCATCGACGCTCAACACCACGGCGTTCTCGGGCGGATGCAAGTAAAGCCCCACGATATCGGCCGCCTTGCGGGCAAACTCCGGATCCGGTGGAGATGCACCAGGAGCGCCGTCGCTGCAAGCTGATGCGGTGACGCCGCAGGGTTGCCCAAACCCAATCGGCCGGCACCCCCAAAGCTTGGGCCAGCAGCCGACCATTCCAGGCGGCATAACCCCGCGGCGGCGGGCTGTCCAGTTGCGCCAACAGACGCTGTTCCTCCTCGGCCCCGTACTTAACCGGCTGCCCGGGACGAGGCGCATCGGACAACCCCTCACAACGCCCTTCGGCAAAACGTCGCCGCCACTTACAGACGCGCGCCCGGCGGTACCCCAACTGTTCCCCGATGGCATCGTTGCGGAGGCCTTGGGAGGCCATCAGAATGATCTGGGCGCGCTCGGCCAAGGATCGGGGTGTCTGATGTCCTCGGCTCCAACGTTCCAGTTGCTCTCGTTCGCTGACCGTCAAGGTAATGTCCACGGCTTTTCGGCTCATGCCGGAAAGCCTACAATAAGTTCGCTTATTAAGTCAAGTAAGTACTAGGAAGAAAATGTCCCCTCAGGAACAGCTGTATCTGAAGGCGATTGCGATGTCCTCAGCGGAGCTTGGGGCTGCAATAAGGGTCCCAACCGAGCGCATCGCCCAGCACGTCGGCAACGCCCTTGCCCACGACCTGGAGGCGAAGAAGGAGCGCGACGGGGCGCAGCGTGAGTTTCAACAGAACATCGCCTTTTACTACGAGGTGAAGCAGCGCCTCCTCAACCCGGGCTACCGCACGGATGTTGATGGCGCCAAGGACAGGACGCCCGACGAGAACGAGAGGAACTTTGGCGCTCCCGACTGGGCCACATTCGCCAGCAAATGCGTGGCCTACAGCCTCCAGCACGCCGACCGCAAGCTGAAGGCATTCGCCAAGGCCAATGGGCTGCTCACTGACGAAGGCGAAAACATCGACGACCCCGAGCCGAAAGAGGGCGAAGGGGCAGGGCGCCCCCAGGGGCGCCGGACCGGGGACCCCACGGCGCAAAGGAGGTATGAGTTCATCGCAACCGCAGCGATGGAGCTGGCCAACCGGAATCCCGAAGGCGAGGTCGAGAAGCAGATTCTGGCAGCGGCAGAGTATGAGCCGACGCCATTGATGCCCATTTCCCCGGACCTCTTCACTGAAGTGCTCAGCTTCATCACCCGGATGTCCTCATCGGCAGCGGATGAGGGCGACAGGGCCGAGGCAAAGCAGCTTGTGAACAAGATGCGGCTGCACAAGCCAGCGCCCCAGGTTGCGAAGGTCCCGGCAGAGGCGGCGGAGGAGGAAAAGAGGAAGCGGGACAGGCGACTTGCCAAGAAGAACGACCAGCCGTTGGGAAGCGCAGCCTGCAACCCGCCGACCAACGGAACCTCTGAACATGTTCAGAGGTTCGCCGCGGGGACAGAGGGAAAGGAGAGCACGCCGCCCGAAAAGGGCTCGAAGGAGTATCGGCTCCGGAAGACGAAGGCTCAGAGGGATTACTACCAGAGGAAGAAGCACGCAAAGGTTGAGTCCCAGGCAGCCACGCCAGCCGCCCCCCAGGAGGCTGGTCCCCAGGGCATGGCAAGCCAGGATGCCCAGCAGCCTGCCGCAACGCCAACCCCGAGGCATGGGAGAGGTGAGAAAGCCCGGAAGCGCACAGCGTCGCCCAAGGTCACGGTCTGTCCGCCTGCCCTGAGCCCTGAGGAAGAAGAGCGCAAACACAAAATCTTGGGCGCCGCCCCCAGTCACCATGACCGCAGGCTGGACAACTTTGTCTTGAATGAGAAGGGCAAATATGAGTACGAACCCGAGCTGGGGATGGGCGAGGCTGAAGAAATCACAAATGCCCAGCCTGGTCAGTTGCCTCCCGGCAAGCTGATGGCAGCCGTCGCAGCGCCGTTTCGGGTGAAGAAGCGTATCAAGGGTGACATCGTGGACTTCGCCGTCATCCGGGATGGAGACAGGCTCCCCGATGAAGTGTTCGACAGCAAGGACGAGTCCGTGTCGCACTGCGAGAGCTTGAACAAGCCGCTTGTCGCCAACGTCATGCCCCCGCACACCGACCCTCAATTAGCTGGGCAGTCGGCGGCGTAATGGAGCGGTGCTGGAAAAGGGGCGGCACATTGCCGCCCAGCGGCAACGGAACCAAAGATCCGGGAATAGAAATACCAGGAGGACATGGGCAATGCAAAAACGAAGCGGTTGGCAGGGTGGCTACCCAGTAGCGCAGCGGGTCAAAGCAAAAAGAAGTTGCGGCCCGAGGTCAATCCTGCCCTGCCAGGCAGTATTAGTGAGGTAGCAGAACGTCATTGGGGTGGCTCAGGCAAGTTCACGCACCGATGGCGGCGGGGGAGGGCGTTTAAGGCGGTTCGGAAAGACAACTCACGAAAAGGAGAACGAAATGACCAAAGCAGAAGAGTACTGGCTGAAATTCACTGAGGATTTGCCGGCGGAGCAGGATGCGCCTGCCGCAATTGATAAGGACCCAGTTGCCAAAGCCGCCAAGACCGCAAAAGAGGCAGAAGAGGAAGCTGCCAGGGAGGCGGAAAGAAAGAAGCGAACGGTGGTCTCCAATGCGGACAACGCCGCGCTCATGCCGAAATCGATTGGCGGTGCGGTACTTGGCCACGTGGAGGAGGTCAACGGCGAAGAGGGGCGGGAGGTTACGGGGTTCATCCCCACGAGGCATGAACTGAAACAAATCGTGAAATTCTGGTATGACGAGCTTTCGTATCTCCACCAGAAGAGGGTGGATTTTGGCGTGTTGGGGAGTTCTGAGTATCGCACGATGGCGTTCGGTATAAAGCGTATTGAGCGTGCGAGGACTGTCCTCGGGGAGGAAGGCGTTGACAAAGCGATGCAAGAGGTTGACGACAGGAATGAGGCGAGGAAAGAGCATGTGGTGCGTCAACAAAACATCGCCGTGCTGCGGGCGCTGGCGGTAAAGGTCGAGCACGCTGAGCACGGTATGTACGATGGAACGCCGGAGGTGCGCTACACCTTCGCCGATGGCAGCGTTCTGGTGACCCATGAGGGGTATTACGGCAAAACAAGCTTCAATGTTGAGCATTGGTTCGCCACCACGGTGGAAAAAGAGGCATTTGATGCGGAAATGGCGGAGAGAAACGTGGTTCGTTGGGGTTTTCGCAAACGTGGCTCAGGGCACATGGTTCGCAGACCAGAAAAGCCAGCGGCGGCAGCGCCCCCTGAGCCGCTCCCGCCCACAGGCGACAAACCAGTGGTGGCAGCCGCTCCTTTGGGGAAAGAATCCCGGTCTGTGTAATCTGACTTGAAGGTGCTTCGCCCTCGGAGTATCGAGCCTGGATCAGCGGGATTCGCCGCCCGCCTCCTCTATTTGCGGATCAACAGCGCGGTAACGATGGTGCTCACCTTTGCCGCGCTTGCGCCACACCTGGATCAGGCACCAGCAGAACATTTCCAAGCAGCGGAACTCTGGACGCCCAGTGACCTGAGGACGTGGCGGTCATGCCATTGCCGCCGATGCCAAAGACCAGCCCCATCACCAGCATGGGGAAAGCCGGCATTTTGCGGAATCTCACTGCGTCCACACAAGACCGCCATGGGCCGAAGGATATCCATGGGCGGATTCTGTCGCATTTTTCCGGCTCTCGGCCAGCGGGATGCGCCGGCAAGCGCCGGCGCCATGGGCTTGGTGGCCGGTCGCAGCCTCGAGGTATCGGCCTCTATCGCGTGGGACTCCCCGCCGGCCATTCCCCGCGAACCGCCAGCGCCATGCCTGCGCTGTGTGTACCCCCCAGATCTTAAAGGGCCGCATCCTGCGGCCATCCGCATGGCCCTCCCGGCCGCGCCTGGCCGGGCGATCCTTGGAATGGACTTGGCACCACCGCCGCCCCTGGCTGCCTGGGGCGCAAGAGAGGACCGCACGGAGTTTCCGCGATTCCCTCGGCGGCCGCGATTGCCTTCTGCGTCATGGGTCCATGCTGGCGCTGGACCTCGATGATTTGCCGGTGGTAGGGAAGCTGAGGGTCAGCAGGTTCCTGGCCTGTAGGCCCTCGATTGGGGAGCCGTGAGGCTCCAGGTGAATACTCCAGCCCGATGCTGGTCGTCCATAAGCTCAAACATCATAGCCCGCATCTTCCAGGGCATCTTCCGGGACCCGACTGGGACGCGCACAGGTAGCTGGAGACAAGGAATCTAAGCGTGCGCTCGGTCGGGGAGTCTGCTTTGCGAGGGACCATGGTCAGTGGAGAAGTATGACCAAGGGGAAGCATGGCGTTACGGACAAGAAGGGTCGCCAGCCGTGCAATGCCAAGCTCTCCATCTTGATGAACCTGACCTGCAAGGACTCGGCTGAGTTTGTCACCTTCTTTGGGGCGAACACGGTGACGGGCTTGAAATATGACCCAACCACAAGAAGCAAGGCCATCCTGGCCAGGCTTATGGAGTCCTATATTGACACCGGGAATGGGCAAGAATCTAATGTCAGAATATTTTTATAGGGACTATCGACAACCCGGGGGTCTTGCGACTCCCCCAACCGGCCGCAGGGTTGCCGGGGCGGCATAGGAGAATCAGCATGAAAAAATGCATCTGCAAGAACTGCGACAGGCCCGTTTGGAAGAAGCCCGGCGGTCCCGCCGACACGCTTCCCGAGCACACCTTCTGCGAATACCATATCGGGCACGTTGCGCTGAAGCAGAGGGACCTGAGCTATGTGGGCACGGACATCCCGTGCAGCCCGTTGGAGAACCCGTGCTGCGCCTATGACGGCTGTGACGAACCCCCCACCACGGTCGTCGAGCCGCTCATGGACGGGGAGGAGAGCATCTTCATCTGCGACGAGCACAAGCAGGCAGCCACGGGAAACGGGATGCCCCCCGTCGCCTACCGCTATTTCGACGACGAGCTAATCTTGTTCGGCCAGGAAGGCGCCAACCATCAGCATAAGGTGCAAGCGTTCGTGAAAGAGCACTATCCCGACAATTCCAATCCCTATGCGTTCTAAGCCTACGGGGCTTGGTGCGAGTGCGACGGCTGCGACATCCCCGGGGGCGAGCCGACGGGCTGTCTGGGCGAGCGTGGGAAGCCGTGCGGCAGACCGGCGAAGATGCTGCGACCGACCTCAGACCAGAAATACCCGTTCTGCGACATCTGCATGATTAATTTCGTCATGGGTGTCACGCACGACCCCGAATTCATCAAGTAAGACCGGACAACGGGGCTGGGCGACCAGCCCCCCAACCCACCAGGAGGACGGCTGGAGAAAAGAGAGAGTGAGCGTGATTAAGAAATGCGTAGTTACCGGCTGCAACACGATGCACTTCTTAATCATGTCATTCCTCCTGCTTGGTTAGCGAGGCTCGCTTGACCATTCCCCTCATCTACAGCACGCTTTCGCCGGGCACCTTCCCGGAAGGATTTTTGTGCCTGTACACTAATCATGTTGCGTAGTGAGAATTCTCAATTTGCGGTGGTTTTTGCGATAATTTCGGAAATAGCGTGAGCCGTGAGGGAATCAAACCCCCAACCTACTCAAGAGTCAGTTGCTCTACGAAGGAATCTACGGGTCAGCAGGGTTTTTTAGCTGGATTGGGAAGGAATCCCCAACCAAATCCCCAACCAATAAGAAAAGGGGGAAACGGCGTAGGCTGGCCGCTTCCCCCTTCTCATCGAAACCAAAACAAGAACCTAACAGAGCAACCGAGCAAGTCACTCTACCTATAATACCGAAAGTCGGGGAACTCTTCCGGGCCTCGCCGGGAAAAAGAACCCTTTTCATGTAGTAAAGCCAAATCTCCCCGCAGGGTTCGAGACCCCCTTCGGTTGTTTCGCCAAAAGACACCATCCCCAATATCCATGCGCCTGCGGGCTTGTTTTCCCCCTTGGGGGCCCCCCGGCGAGCATGATTTCCCGACTACGGGGGTATTAGTAGGGACAGAAATTTTACTCTTTAGGGAGGTTGTTATGACGGCATACGAAGAACTACTGAAAAAGCGGGCGGAGTTCAAGTCCAGGGTCTTGGCTCTGCTGCGAAACCCCAGCCTAAGCTACAAAGAAATCGGGGCGATGGTGGGAATCGGGAAAGTTCGGGTCTACCAAATCCGCAAAGAGTTTGGGATGCCCAACCGCGTGGGCGGATACCACAAGACGCCCCAGACGCCGGGGGTGAAAGAGCAATGAGCGAAACCAAAACCAAGAACCTTGCAGACAAACACTTTCAGACCGGAGACGAGCGGCCGGGGAAACGGGGAGCGATATGTCACTCAAAGTCATACGGGAAATAATGGAAAGCCCCGGCTGCATAGAAGCCCCCGCCTGGAATCTTCTGATGGCCATGGCGAACAGGGCGCACGACGACGGGACGGGAATCTGGGAATCAATCCCGAATCTGGCAGAGCATTGCGGGATAAGCGAGAGCACGGCGTGGCGTGCGCTCCCGGACTTGCTCAATCCAGGGCTTGTCATAGACACGGGAAGAAGGCATCCCACCAAGCACGGCGGCAAGCCGACAGTCGAATACAGGATAGACCTCTCCAAGTTTCCAAGGTGTCAGGATGAAACTTTGGGACATTCCCAAGGTGTCATATCGGAATTCCCAAGGTGTCAGGATGAAACTTTGCAAAGTGTCAATTTGGATTCCCAAGGTGTCAGGATGACAGGTAAACCAGTTAGTGAACCAGTTAAAGAATCAGCTAGAGAGAACAGCAGCGCTGCTGCTGCCGCCGTAGCCAATTCTCTAACAGGGAATCCTGAGACAGGAAAGCCTGGAGATGGATGGACAGCCTATGCCAAGGCCATAAGCGGGATACCTGGAGCGGAAGCGATGCTTCCCGTGAAGCCTGCTCCCGTCTATCCCGTGGAGCCCAAGCCCAAGAGACCCGTCCGGCCCGTGGAGCCTCCCGCCGAGCCCAAGACCTCCGTTACGAAATCCCCCCCGGACCCCGCCAACCCCCCCACGGAAGAAGCCGTCAGGCTCGCAGGTATGTTCTCCGGCTTCCTCGGGAAGGCTCCGTCTCCCGCCGACATCAGGAAGTTTGACGGCCTGCTAAAGGACAACCCCGACCTTGGCGACCTGCTCGGCTTCGCCCTGACGCCCGATTCCAGATGGGCGAAGAAGATAGGCGAAGCCGGCCACCCGTTTGCCTATCTCAAGTCCGTGCTGGAGCACCTGCGGGACGGAATGGAACGCCTGGAGCAGAACAAGGCGCAGGCGGCCGCCAAAAAGAGCCAGCCCGCCGAGCCCGGTCCCGACGATGAGGATTTCAGGGTCGAGCCCAAGGCGGACGCCCTCCCCTGGGACTTGTCCGGATTGGAAGACTGAAACAGGATGGCGACCTACGCCAAGGGTCGCCGCAAGGCGGCAAAGGAGGACGGGATGGGGGGCGCGCGCAGGCTGGGTTCCAGGATGGCTGCCTTGGCGGCCGGGGAGGTTCTCCGGGTGGAAAGATACCTCATCCACCTGTCCGCCGAGCTTTCCCACACGTACGGGAAGGCTGTGCTGACGGACAGGCTGGCGGGGAGGGCAAGCCTTCCCTCACGCTACCGTCCCAAGCGAGTGCGGTGCTCGCGGTCCGGGCAGGTTCGCTTCATGCAGGGGGGTGATTGCTGGCGCAATTCGGGTAAACAAGAAATGAACTTCGTGATTCATAATCAGGAGCAACTTCCGATGCACGGACTTCTGCTCCCAACTTCTGATGCGAGGTACGCAAATGGCCACAATGGTTGAAGTCGTCGAAAACGCTCTCATCCCGGAGGCCGAGGTCCAGCCCGATGCTGCTCAACTTGAAGGGACCGAGATAGAAACCCAGCTAACGGAGGAAATCAGCAGTCTCTGGAACCAGCACACCCGCCTGAGCACCAGCCGCAAGACGACCGCCAAAGCATTGCGCCAAATCCGCGCCAGCTTGGCGGAGAGGCTCCACGAGATGAAGTGCTTGCTGTCCCGCCCCGGACGCTTGGGCCAGTGGCGCGGTTGGCTCAGGCGGCAAGGCATCCCCCGCAGCACGGCCGATAGGCTGGTTTCGCGGCACGCCGAGACCCTGGTCGGCGACAACGGTAATGTGCCCAGTGGGGCAATTTCGGAACCGGGAGAGGCGAACGCCGAGAAGCTGGCCAAGAACGTGTGGCTGCGTTTCGGGAAGCTCCTGACCACCCACGAATCCATCCTCCGGTTCATCGGCTGCATCGTGACCGCCTCTGGTGTCGCTCACGAGCAGCGTGAGGAAGGGCTGGTGATTTTCAATCTCGTCGGCAAGCCTGCGGATGATTTGCCGGGTTCCGTCTCGGTCGCTCAACCGGTCCCGCAGCCTTCCGACGAAGCCTCTGCAATTACGAAGGAGCGAGGGGAGGAAATCCCCGCCACAGCCGCGGCGGCCGGACAGACCGCAGCCGCAACGAGCAATGGCGATGTGCAGTAGCCGAGAAGCGGGGGGAATCAGCAAATGGCGGTCAGGAAAGCACAACCCAGAAAGCCAGAGCAATCCGCAGTGGACTTGGCCATCGCTGCCATCGAGGGCCGCCCCAATCCTCTCGACGACCCGGAAATGGCGAAGGTCAGCCCTGACCGCACCAGCCTCGACTTGCCAGGCGAACGCGGCCGTCCCGCGGGCGAGGTGCACCGCCGGAACTCAGCCATCGCCCGACAGCAGTCCGTCGGATCCCATGGACGAATCCGCCGCGGTCAGGAGGGCAAACCTTGAGCTCGACAGCAACTCAGGTAGATCAGACTTGCGGCTCCCCAACAAAGCTCGCGAGATGCCATTCCACGCGGGCATGGCTGCGGCCCAGAAACGGCTGGCGACATTGAAAGGCACGGCCGAACCTGGCCCCCGAACCCTGACCGGCTCGGGCGCCTTCACCGCGAACGAAATGCCCCTGCTCCTCACTCGGCATCTTCAGGAGACCAAGGCCCGCACACATGAGCCGAAGGAGTTGATGCTCGCTCCCACCGTATATGTCAGCCTGAACGGAAACATCTTGGTAGGGGTTTTTAACTGCTCCGAACAACCGGTCGTCATAGTTTTCGATAAATTCCAGTATTACACCAGGGAGGTGCTCGTTAACTTGAATCAACAGACGGAGAGAAACTGGTCAGCAAGCTGACCGAAATCATGCCTGATGGCCGGGAACCGATCAAAGGCCACGCGAGCCATGATGGGGAGGACACATGAACGAGAAAGAGCTACGGGAGAAGCAAGATGCAGAAATACGCCGCCGAGAGGGCCTGGAGGATGCGACTTGCACCGACCCAGCCTGCAACGGATTCAAATGCAACAAGAGGTACCACCTTATGGCATACATGGGAAACATGATAGTCGCCAACCTAGCAGACGACGAGGAGAAGGAGGCGGTGCCTGAAGTCTTCTACGGCTCTTCGCCGCTCGGACTAGCCAACTGCCGGTGCCAGAAGAAGGCTTGAGTCGGCAGAGGCGGTGCTCGCCGCAATCGAGGCGGTCAGCCCGAAGCCGGGCTGTGCGCCGGCGGGCGAGGCGGCTCCACCGTCGATGGAGGCGACTCTCTCGAGCAAGCCTGACACGCCGTCGGCGGAAATTGCGGTCGTGTAGATAGGCATCGGGGGGGGCAAGCCCGCAGGATCCGGTCCGGGGCAATCAGATCGAGAAGGCAATCTTGGATCTCCGCCCCGTCCTCGCCCGCCCGTGAGCCGCCTGCAGCCCGGTCCAACGTCCGGGCAGGTCGCTTGCATTGCCGGTGCGGGCAGCGGCAATGTGTTGTAGCCCAGGAGCAGAGGGAATGGTGGCCAGAAACCCACAACCAAGAAAGCCGGTGGAAGCCGCCGTGGAAATGGCCATTGCCGCCGTGGAGGACAGCCCCCGCCCCAGCCCATTGGACATGGACATGAAAAACATCGGCGACTCCCCCACTGGCCTCGACCTGCCCCTGCCGGGCAAGGCGGACGACCGGCACGCCGCCGAGCTGGGCGCGGGCTGGCGGCAGAGCAAAAAAGCGGTAAGAAACCCCAAAAAGGTGCCCCCCGCCTCGCCCCGTTAGATTTTGCGCTGGGAGCCGCATATAACCCTGCCGGGCGCTTACCCATGGTTCCGGTGCGGCGGGCTGGTCCAGAGGGTTCTGCGAGTTTTTGGGCCACCCTCGCGGGGCTATCTGGGCAAAAGTCCGGTCCTGCGGCCGAGCCCGGAGCCCCACCGTGGCCCACCGCGCCGACCCGGAATCTCCTTTGACCGGGGCAGTCCACGGCCGGGGCGCCCGCTATGCCGGGCATTAGGGTGTTTTAGCTTGAGAGACTTTCTTGCCAGCGTCGTGGGTGCCGGCAGCATCGGCGTGATGCATGCTGCTCTCGACAGGACCACCCTGACGATTTGCCATGGGGACTCCAGGGAGCTCGGCTGGATTGCGCCGGGATCAGTCCACTTGGTCCTGACCTCGCCGCCATACTGGACGCTCAAGGAATATCCCCACCGCGAAGGTCAGCTTGGGCTCGTCGAAGATTATGACGCCTTCCATGACGAGCTCGACAAGGTATGGAAGCATTGCTTTCGCGTGCTGGTTCCCGGTGGCCGGCTCGTGTGCGTCGTCGGGGACGTTTGCCTGTCGCGCCGCAAGCATGGCAGGCATTCGGTCATGCCGATGCACGCGGACATCATTGTGAGGGCCAGGAAGGTCGGCTTCGACAACCTGACGCCCATTTTCTGGCACAAGATAACGAATGCAAACTACGAGGTTGAGAACGGGTCCAGCTTCCTGGGGAAGCCCTACGAGCCCAATGCCATCGTCAAGAACGACGTCGAGTTCATCCTGATGCTGCGGAAGCCGGGCGGGTACCGGCAGCCTACCGGCGAACAGCGGGAAGCGTCCAGGCTTACGAAGCAGCAGCACCAGGAGTGGTTCCGGCAGGTATGGAACGGTCCCAATGGAGAATCCACAAGGCACCATCCCGCACCGTTCCCGGAGGAGCTGGCGCATCGCCTGGTGAGGATGTTCTCCTTCGCTGGCGATACCGTCCTTGACCCCTTCATGGGCACGGGGACGACTCTACTGGCTTCCGCCCGCTGCGGCCGAAACGCCATCGGGGTGGAGATCGAGCCGGCGTACGTCACGATGTCGAAGGAAAGAATCGAGAGGGAGCTGACGACGTGTTTCCGGCGGGAAACGGGCATGGTCAGTCCACAGCCATCAGAGTGTGGAGGGACTGCCCCGTTGCCCGGGCCCAATGCGGCGGCAACCTGTGGCAACCAGGCAGGATCAATTTCCTCGAACCCCGTTTCGGGACAACGATCCGCACCGCGGACAACTCAAAGCTGACTTTCCGAATGACGATCCAGGAGTTGAGGGACTTCGGTCTACACTACGCCGTATCTGGGGACTTGACCCACTATTGAGCTCTCCAAATCGCCGGCAAGTCTTGCCGATTCAGCTATCCACGGCCGTGTCAGCTGATTATAATGGCGACAAATTCAGTGCGCGAATTGCAAGTGGAGGAATTCTCCATGATCGGCAATATCATCTTCGATCACCGTGTCATTGAAAATCGTCGCAGCAGTATAGTGCTTGTCTTCTGTGCCCGATTATCTGTGACCGCGGGCAGTCGGCCCGTATTGCCTTGCCAAAGGACAGGAGGATCTTATGGCTTTGATAAAAACCGCAGAAGAAATCGCTGTGGGATCCCTGGATACCTTCGATTTCTTCGATGCCGAAACGCTGACTGTCTTGTATGAGACGAAACCAGAAACTGTGGCACGACTGATGCCGCCACCCCTGAAGCCCGCAAGACTGCCCCTTGCCCTTGCCTACGTCGCGAGTTTCCCTCGTACGAACTGGGGTCTTCCGTACTTGGAGGCCGCGCTGTTCTTACGGGCCGAGTACGAGGGGGTCGAGGGCGGCTACTGTCTTGGGATGCCGGTGACAAACGACATGGCGATGGCCGGTGGGCGCGAAATTTTTGGCTTTCCCAAGAAGATTGGACTCGTTCATTTGAGCCGAGGAGGGCGCGAGGTCCAAGGCTGGGTTGAACGCCATGGAATACGTTTTTTCGAGCTGCGGGCAAGACTCTCCGGCAAGTTCAATACCATCGATGCCAATGAGGTTTTCGACGAGGTGTTCAAACCAGGTACGAATACCGTGTATTACAATTTCAAGCATTTCCCCGCCCCGGACTGGAACAGACTGGACTACGCTCCCCGTCTCGTTAGAGGGGAGGTGACACGCTCCTCCAAAACCGTAGAGGCAGGGGAAGCGGAAATCTTGCTGAACTCGTCAGACCACGATCCGTGGGACGAAGTGGAGCCGGTTCGAGTGCTGGGGGCCATATACACGATCAGCAATTCCTCCATGCTCAAGGCCAAGGTGGTGGCAGAGGTGGACCCGGCGGTATTTGCGCCCTATTCGTTTCTGAAAGGAGACTAGATATGGTAAGGCTGGAAGGGAAAGTTGCCGTCATAACCGGCGGGGCCAGCGGGATCGGCGCAGCCTGCGTCCGGTTGTTTGCGCAGGAAGGCGCGCGCGTGGTAATCGCGGACATCCTGGATCAGAAGGGCGAGTGCCTCGCGAAAGAGATGGGCGAGAGTGCCACGTATTTTCACACCGACGTGAGCCTCGAACCCGAGGTGAAGGCTGCCGTCGATCTCGCCGCGGGACGATTCGGGAGGATCGACTGCATGTTCAATAACGCGGGATTCGCCCGGGCTCATGGGGGGATCGAGCAGATCTCGGTCGAGGATTGGGAAGGTCACATGGCCGTGCTACTGCGCGGCGTCTTTCTGGGGATGAAACACGCGGCCCCCGTGATGAGGCGTCAGGGCTCGGGCAGCATCATCAACACAGCGAGTGTCGCGGGAATTCAGACGGGGTACGGCGGGCATATCTATAGCGCTGCAAAGGCCGCCGTTATCCATCTGACGCGTTCTGTGGCGATGGAGTTGGGAGAAGTTGGAGTGCGTGTCAACTGCATCTGTCCGGGGGGGATTGCGACGCCGATCTTCGCTCGCGCTTTTGGCCTTTCGCCGGATGCTGCAGACCAGACCGTCGAGTTGGTGAAAGCCGCTCTGGTAAACAACCAGCCGATCCGGCGGACCGGGTTGCCTGAAGACATTGCCGCGGCGGCGTTGTGGCTGGCGAGCGATGATTCCAGTTTCGTCAACGGTCACGCGCTGGTGGTTGACGGAGGCATGACGGGCGGCCGAATGTGGTCGGTTGCGCAGGCCGGTTTCGCTCAGCTCGCTGCGGCGATGGGTGCAATGCCCGGAAGGGCGCAGCGGGCCTGACGCATTTGTGTGAAATGGGGACGACATAACAGTGTTAATGAGCCAAGTGTGGAACAGTTGCATGCCAAGTATCAAGCATTCGAGCCCTTTTCGGCTGACGTGAGTTACGCGCCAGTGTCAATACTCTTCCGACGGCGGTGACCTTGAATTCAGAGGATTCCGCAGATGTTTTTCATGCAGATACGGCCCCCGATTCACCTCAACCATAATGGCCCGCACCCGTCCGTCTTTGCAAAAAAAGGCACGATGGAATCAGGTCGGTGTGTAATGGGCCACTCGGAAACGTGAAATCTGCCCTGACTCCCCCGAAGTCGCCAAGGGTAGACTTATCCGGCGTCAACGGATTACTCGCCATTACGCCGTTGATGGGGACTAATCCGGCGGCTGGTGCTGCCGAAGCGGATTGACAACTGGGCGCTAACGAGTTTACAGCAACGGCTGGTGAAGACCGGTGGCCGGTTGGTCAAGCACGCCCGATACTACTGGCTGCTGCTGGCGGAGAGTCATCTGACGCGGCGGTTGTTCGGAAGCATGGTCCGGCGGATGGAGGCTCTGCCGGTGCCGGCCGGATAGGACGCGAAGAAGGGAAGCAAGCTAGGCGAAGGAGGGACGAGACGGAGAGGTGTCTGAGAGGTCGCTTGAAATGGGACACTTCCAGCCTTTTGCGCATGTGGAGGAGCCAGCGTTGGCTCCTCTTTGGGCCGTCGGAATCGCTCGGGAGGGAACGAATGAGACAAACGGCTGTCCGAGACGCCGTTGGGTATACACTGGATTGTGGCCAGGAGGCCAAAACGGAAATTCTGGTTAATATGGGTTTGGAGCCCTTTTTGTTTTCGTCTTTAGAAAAATCAAAAAGGAGGAAACGACGATGCTTACAAAACAGACGTATACAATGAAATGCCGGGAGACCGGATATACGGCCAAGGTGAACGTCATTGAGGTCGACGACGTGCCCGGCCACATCATCGGCGTGGGGGAGTTCCCAGGCGTGCTGTCCTGCGATGACGGCAGTGTTGCCACCACCTCGACCAAGGACATGTTTGACTACATCAAAGGGAGTGGCAAGTTCCATGGATATAACGTGGCCACTTTTGAGGACGGGTCCACCTTATGCATAAGGTATCAAGGCACCGCAACACCCGAGGCAAACGGGAAGACCAGCAGGTGGGAGGCCACGTGTGAATTCATCAAGGGGACTGGCCGGTTCGAAGGAATCCAGGGGGGCGGGTCGTTTACCGGCAAGCGCCTTGCGTCCACGCCAGGTGCCGGTGCTCAATATTACATCGATTATGATCTCACCTACACTCTGCCTTCCAAGTGATTTTTGAGGTCAGGGGTACGAGCAAGAGAAAAGCCCGGGTTGAATGGCCTGGGTTTTCTCTTTGAGTGGCAATGAGAAGGGTTTCGTTTTCCGCTATATCTCTTGGGTTTTCAGCGCATCGAAAATGTTTCGATTTCTTTTTGATATGTTGAATCGGAGGGCCATGATTTCAACCAATAATCCTCAGCCCCCAAGGTTATCTCTCAGTAAAGATTCGTAGGTGGAGTCCACAACCCTCTTTCCTGAGGACTCTTTCCTGCAATAAGGCAGGGGTGCGCCCGGTTGCCCCCAACAGCCGCCTCCAGCGAACTCAAGCGGCTGATCCCCACTGGAAAGAACTAAGCGCTGCGTCCCAATTCGGTTGCAACAAACGCGATCTAGCCTCATCAGAACGATTCTTGTCCATAAGTCCCCATCGAGGAAGCGTGCATGAGTACTGGCCTTCCCGGCGGTTAGATCCTGTGTAACGGTGTAGTGTGTACTGACAGCATCCGCAGCGCATTCCTGGCAACAAATCCCTTACCACCAGTAATCGACCCTTGCCGAGGCGGGCAAGCTTCTGGTTCAAGTCGGATCACCGGAAACTGATCCTGTACCACTAAATTTAAACTGCACCATTACCCTTGCCAGCCTATGCAGGGATTGCAGGGAATTCCCTCGACCTTGCCCCATCACAGAACTTCGCGCAAGCCGAAGTCACGTCTGAAGAATTCCAACTACACAAAGGAGGATGATATGGCAACCGCATTACCAATCCTGGATATCCAGGAACCTGGCGCAGACCTTGCCAGGAAAACCGTCTTCATCAAGCTTCACCTGGGCTTGCTGGGCAACAGCCGGAAGGTTAGCTCATCCCAGGTTGAAGTGGACGCCGACAAGGAACTGATTCGGGTGGCGAAAACGTTGCTCGACTCGCCAGAACTTCAAGCTATCAGAACCCTCGATGGCGACGTTCGCCGCTTTCTTTACGATGCGTGCCTGCCGTTCGAGGTGGGCATTCACCTTCTGCCCCTCGGATTGCTGGAGACGGTGGATGAAAAGCTGAACGAGTTCAGGGAGAAGCGCAGGGTGTTAGTCGAGGTGTTCCTCTTCGCCTATCCCCGCCTGTGCCAAGAGGCAGCGGGCCGACTGCGCACGCTCCATAACCCAGCTGACTATCCGCCGGTGGAGGAAGTTCGTTCCCGTTTCACCCTGAGCTGGCAGTACGTCAGCTACGGAGTGCCGGAGCAGCTTCGGGAAATCTCGGCCCGTATGTTCCAGACAGAGCGTGACAAGGCTGTCCAGACCATGTCGGAAGCCTGCGCCGAAGTCCAGCAGGTGATGCGCGCTTCGCTGCTGGAACTGGTCAGCCACCTCCGCGACCGGCTGGCCGACCAACCGGATGGCAAGCCACAGCGGTTGCGGGAATCAACCTTGCAGAAGCTGCGTGATTTCCTGGGGACGTTCGACTTGCGCAACGTCGTGGACGACCAGGATTTGAAGGAACAGGTTGACAAGGCGCGAGCCCTGCTTGAGGGAGTGAGCACGGATGCCTTGCGAAACATGCCGCTGATTCGTGCCCAGGTACGGGAGGGCATGGCACGTCTCGCCACCCAGATGGACGCGCTGGCTGGTGACCGCGTTAGCCGCAAGTTCCGCTTCGATGAAGAAGGAGGACACAACTCGTGTGCCAATGTGTGAACAGAGTAACTCTGATAGGGTTTCTGGGTGATGCGCCGGAACTTAAATTCAGCCCGCAAGGCAAGCCCGTCTGCACGTTTAGCCTTGCGGTCAACGAGAGGTGGAAAGACCCAGCAGGCGCTCCCCGGGAGCGGGTTGAGTGGTTTCAAATCGTCTGCTTCGCCCGCCTGGCGGAGGTTTGCGGCGAGTACCTGAACAAAGGCAGGCACATTTACTTGGAAGGCCGGTTGCAGACCCGGAAGTGGAAAGGCCCCGAAGGCGAAAAGCGCACGGCTATCGAAGTCGTGGCCAACCAGATGCAGATCCTGGACCGAGCGCCAAAGAACGGAAACGGGGCAAAAGGGGTTGAAACATCGAAGCCTGCGGAGCCTGTCGATGAGGGGGATAATCCTTTCAACGACCCAGGAACGAGAGCACGGACTTGACGATACCGTTTTAGGGCACGGCCTAGATTGTTGTGTCCATTCACTATATCGTAAGATACTTCTACTCACCGAAGCCGATCGCCCTCCGCGCTATAATCTGTCCATCGGCAGCATGTCCCGCGTGTCAGTTTCCCTTCATCGGTCTTCAATCCAAATATCTAATGAAGAATCATCAATGCCAGAGCCAGAGCTCCCACGCTCCAACCCTGCTCGTAGACCTTTGCCTCCGGAAGTATTTAGGAGTATCTTACGAATCAGCCATCAAGCAAAAGTCGCAATGCAGATGAACTTAAGCTAAGTTTCTCTCGTGGGGAGTGATGGAGGAGATTGAGACCAGATCCACTTCGCTCAATACTGCGGAATGCAGTCCGATTATATCGAGGCAAACGGATCCCATATAAGCGTGCCGTCCCTGTCGAGCGTGCCCTCGACATCATCGGCCAGGAAGTGAAGTCACAGCTCCTCGACCCGGTGCTGTTCCAACTCTTCCTGGACGCCAAGGTTTACCAACTCACGGCGAGAGACTGATGTAAACTCTCTCACTTGTGCCGGTACAAAAACTCGGGCTGGTGACAAAAGGATGAGCTCTGCGGAACTTTATCGTATTTGTTTTGAGGTCGTTAAGGGGAGCCTGGTTGGCTCTACCATTGAAGTACACGTTATTTCTTCTTCTGATGAAATAGCAACTAACAAAGCCCGTGCTTGTGTTCTTCACTCGTTCTCCGACGATGGTTTGACTAGTGGTGATCTGCGTTGGATTTCTACTACTCAGTGCCTCCGTCATGTGGACATAAGGTTTAAGAAAAAGGCGTAGCAGCTGATTGCATTGGTTTGATTTGACCTGCCCCCCGAAAACTGTACCAGTGTAAAAGAGAGTTCTCCCAGGGTATAAAAGCCCGAAGGAGGACAGGAGATGAGGCAGAGCCATTTCACGGAGGAGCAGATTATTGGGGTGTTGAAGCAAGGCGAAGCGGGGATAAAGACGGCGGAGATTTGCCGCCAGCACGGGATCAGCAGCGCGACGTATTACAAGTGGAAGGCGAAGTACGGGGGCTTAGAGGTGAGCGAGGCGCGGCGGCTGCGGCAGTTGGAAGACGAGAATCGGCGGTTGAAGCAGATCGTGGCGGACCTGACGCTGGACAACCAAGCCTTGAAGACGGTGCTGGCAAAAAAGTTCTAGCGCCCACGGACCGGCGCGAGGCGGTGGGCGTGATTCGGCAAGCGCATGGGTTGAGTGAACGGCGAGCGTGCCGGCTGGTGGGAATGGCTCGGACGAGCTGCCGCTATGAGCGGCAGCGCCAGGGGGAAGAGGAGAAGCTGCAGGCGCGACTGCGCATCGCCTGGCGGAGGAGCGGCGCCGGTTCGGGTATCGGCGGTTGACGGTGCTGCTGAGGCGGGAGGGCTGGGCGGTGAATCACAAGCGGGTTTATCGGCTGTACCGGCAGGAAGGGCTGGGCGTGCGGCGGCGGAAGCGCAAGCGGATCGGGGCTGTGGAGCGCCAGGCTCTGGCGATTCCGACCCGGCAGAACGAGCGCTGGTCGATGGATTTTATTTCCGATGCGCTGAGTGCGGGACGGAAGTTTCGGAGCCTGAACATCGTGGATGATTTCAATCGGGAATGCCTGGCGGCGGAAGTGGACACGTCGATTACGGGCACACGGGTGGTGCGCGTGCTGGAGCGATTGCGCGAGTGGCGAGGGTTACCGCAGATCCTGGTGATGGACAATGGCCCGGAGTTTGCGGGCCAGGCACTGGAC
Organism: uncultured Acidobacteriota bacterium; assembly: GCA_963722555.1. Classification (GTDB taxonomy): domain Bacteria; phylum Acidobacteriota; class Terriglobia; order UBA7540; family UBA7540; genus Bog-366. The sequence goes on along the minus strand of CAVRNQ010000006.1, from coordinate 239,700 downwards.
GTGTGGGCCTACGAACAAGGCGTGAAGCTGCACTTCATCGAGCCGGGGAAGCCGGTGCAGAATGCTTTCATCGAGAGCTTCAACGGCAAGATGCGGGACGAGTGTTTGAATGAGCACTGGTTCATCAAGCCTGGGGGAAGCTCGGGAGACGATTGAGGCTTGGAGGAGGGACTACAACGAGGTTCGGCCCCATACTTCGTTGGGGAATCGGACCCCGCAGGAATTCACAGCGCGCCGGGGCGGCTCTCCGGCCCCTCCAGCCGCCCCGGAGAGGAGAACAAAAGCAAGAAACTACCCTGGAACTCGCATTATGATTGGTACAGAAAACGGGGGCAGGTCAGATTCTGGAGGCACTAGGAGCCTGTCGGAGATAGATTTTGGCTCCAGGCAAATCAAGTCTCAAGATTTTTTTGGAGGAGGGTTGGGTTGATTATTGACAGTGGAGGAAAGGATTGTAAGATGAGGCTATGGGCAAACAGTTTCGGAGTTGCGATTTGAATCAGGCCTATTTGCTACCTCCCTCGCTGCAGGATTGGCTGCCGGAGGGTCACCTGGCGCGGTTTGTGGCGGAGGTGGTGGAGGCCTTAGACCTGTCGGGGATTTACGCGAAGTACGAAGCGGGTGATGGGCGGGGGCTGGCGGCGTACGATCCGCGGATGATGGTGCGGGTGCTGATATACGGCTACTGCCGAGGGGTTGCGAGTTCGCGGCGGATCGAGCGGGCGACGTATGAGGACGTGGCGTTCCGCTACTTGGCGGCCGACCAGCATCCGGATCACGACACGATCGCGGCGTTTCGGCAGGAGCACTTGGCGCATCTGGCGCAGCTCTTCGTGCAGGTCTTGCAGCTGTGCCAGCGAGCGGGGCTGGTGAAGCTGGGACATGTGGCGCTGGACGGGACGAAGATCCAGGCGAATGCCTCGAAGCATAAGGCGATGAGCTACGAGCGGATGGAGAAGGCGGAGAAGGAATTAGAAGCGGAAGTGCAGGCGCTGCTGGCGGAGGCGGCGCGGGTGGACGCGGAGGAAGATGGGAAGTACGGGAAAGGGAAACGTGGCGACGAACTACCGGCGGAGTTAGCGCGGCGGGAGAAGCGGTTAGAGAAGATCCGGGAGGCGAAGGCGGCCCTGGAACAAGAGGCGAGAGAGGCAGCGGAAAAGAAGCAGGCGGAGGTGGAGGAGCAATTAAAGGAGCGCGAGAAGCAGGAGCGCGAACGGGGACGGAAGTTCGGGGGGCGGCCACCGCAGGCGCCGGACCCGGAACAAGCCAAGCCGGAGCCGAAAGCGCAACGGAATTTTACGGACCCGGATGCGCGGATCATGAAAGACGGAGCGACGAAAGAGTTTGTGCAGGCTTATAACGCGCAGGCGGTGGTGGACAGCCACGCGCAAGTGATCGTGGTGGCCGCGGTGACCCAGGAAGCCAACGACAAGAAGCAGTTGGTGCCGATGCTGAAGGAAGTGAAAGTGCAGATGGGGAGCCCCCCGCGGCAAGCGACGGCGGACACCGGGTATTTCAGTGAGCCCAACCTAACGGATACGCAGTTGCAGGGGATCGACCTGTTCGTGGCGCCGGACCGGCAGAAGCACGGAGAGAAACGGCCCGCCACGACGGGGCCTCCGCCGCCCGGGGTCAGCGTGGCCGAGCAGATGCGGCACAAGCTGCGGACGGCGGAAGGACAGGCGGTTTATAAGCTGCGCAAGGCGGTGGTGGAACCGGTCTTTGGACAGATTAAAGAGGCGCGAGGGTTTCGGAGATTCCTGCTGCGAGGATTGGCGAAAGTGCAGGCGGAATGGCAGATGATCTGCGCCACGCACAATCTGCTGAAACTCTTCCGCTCCGAATGGAGTCCCCAGAGGGCCTGAAAGAGCTGACCCAACCTACCAAGCTCCTCTGCCGGGCAGCCTGGCCAGTGTCAAAGGCCCAACATCCGACTCGAGGAGACCGAGAGTCGGAAAAAGGTAAGATTTAGAAGCCTTATCTCCGACAGGCTCCTAGGAGTGAGTTTTCTATCTGGAGCTACTCTATGGCTGGGCTCTATCGTGTTTGTTTTAAAGTTGTTAAGGGGAGACTTGTCGGATTTACCTTTGTAGTGCACGTTGCCTTTTCTGGGAATCCAACTGAAGATGCCCTGGCTTGTATTCTGAAGTCATTCTCCGATGAAGGTTTGACTCGTGAGGATCTGCATCTGACTTCGACTACTTCCTGCATTCGTGATGAGGACATAACGTTTGACAAGAAGTCCTAGGAGCTGATTGCTAGCTATCTGACCACAGATGTGTTGTGGCCGTGAGCAGGAGACTCTAAACCCATCAAACCAGCCACATATTTGTCGTCCTTAACCGGGAATGTCTCAGAAAACACCTATACTAACCAGGTAGGAAGGACGTAATTCGGCTTTCCCCAGCTTCAGGGCCGGTAGGGGTAGCTACCGGCCTCCCTCCTACCGAGGCAGAGAAACAGGGGATACGGGAAGGCTGAATGCGTGCCGCAAGTTGACCTCATCAACAATTGACCGCATTTGGATCATTCCCGAGTGAACAGTTCTTCGGAGCTCATTGCCTCACGGCTCACAAGCTCCACGAAGCAACAAGAGATCGAAAGGTCTCCGTCATTGTAGGGATGCAGTCATGTCGTGGCTTCCTTTCCAAGGGGAAGTCAGGATAACCAGAGAACGAGGGATGAACTCTGACTGGAGTTTACATCCTAGCCGGGTCAATAACTCAAGAGACCTGGTGAATCATCTGGTGAGAGCATCTGTCGGGGTGACGTTAAATACTGGACCCATACCCGTAAGACCGGAAACCGGCCCACTGCGCAGTCCGAAGTAACGCCGATACACTGGGAATTATCCGGAAACGTCAGGAGGGTATGACACCAGAGCTGACAGGAATCCATGAATCGCAGGTAGAGCGTAATTGAATCTACCCGAAGCGAAAGCGAAGCGATGGTGACGACCACACAGAACCCAATAGGTAGGGGTTCGTGTCTCCGCTCGGCTCTCTCCGGCTCTGGCCGCAACTGCAACCCCGTACCTACTGGCTCCTGATGCCATGTCGCGATACGCTACGGTTAGTGGCTCCTGAATGTTGGCTGCTTGGAACGATACCAAAGGCTGACTGCCCCGCTTCCATGGCACACTCTCAGTAGCGAGTCGAGGCGACAGCGAGAGCTGAACTCAATGCTTCCCCTCAATCACAATGGTAGTATTAACACCTGCCAGGTGTAATCAGTGCGTCCACGTGGCTCCTGGTACCTTGATGCAACCCCTCCCCCACGGCAAGAATGATTGGGTTGCTGAGTACAGGTTGGGATTGGACTTGTATGGATGTGTGTCTCTAGCTGGCAGCGAGGCGAGTCTGTGCGTCTCCTGCTCTGTCCATACCGGCTGGAAGCCTTCATTGCACCCTTCCCCACATTGACATCGCATCCGAGCCTGGCCGTCAGGCCATGGCGAGTTGCTCGAGTCAGGATATCGTTCAGGTCCACTTGTCCGATGGCAACTAGGTAACGGAAATGGGTTCCTCCATTATCTGGTCGCAGCACGACAAGAAGCTTACCCGGCTGATCCCCTCAAATGGCAGACACCTGACTTGGCCTACTGCCAGATGAGTTTCCATCATCGCTATGAGCGGCGAGCGGGTTAGGGCATTTCAACCTGGTCAGTCAGTACTCGGCAGCAATCCGACCGTCACCCTCGTTGGGCAGCTTCTTGTTCCGTCGGCAACCGAGCCTCTCCCCCGTTGAAGCGGTCCTCCAAACAGGTTTCATTGCTCAAAGGGATTATAGGACGGTTCGCGAGAGATCGGCAAAGCAAACTACGAACTACGGCGTAGGGCTTTCCCCACGTAAGACACCTGGTGTCTGGCACAACGCACCCGTCCGATGCCGACGGGTCGAGGGCCTACTTCGACTTCGCGACCACGAGATTGTTCGTAACGGAGAAGACGCCCGAGACTCCATTGGCTTGGATGTTTGCCATGTTTTTGTCGTTCTCGCTATCGACGACGCCTTCCAGCGTGACGTGCCCGTTCTTCACGATGATGCGGATGGGCTTGACAACAGGCATGGCGTATTTTTCCATGGCCGGAAATCCATAGATGGCCCGATAGAGTTTCAAGCGCAAGCCATCGTCCATGGTCGAGGTAGGAAGCACCTCAATCTGGTTTACTACTTTGTCCACGCCTTCAATACCCTTCACGACGTTTTCCGCGTCGCGTTTAAGCGTTGGGTTTGTGACCTGACCCATCAGGGTCACGGCGTAGCCGGAAACGCTGTAGGTGATATTGTCGAAGACTCCAAAGTAGGGGAGCATCAGGATTTCGTGCCGGACTTCCCTCTGAATGCGCTCCACTGCTCGCGCCGGGACTTCCCGTTGAGCTTGCGCAGAAAGCAGGGACGCCGCCACCACAATAGCCAGCACCAGGAGTTTGCTGCGCATATTCACACCTCGTTTTGAATTTGGGCCGCCTGAGAATACGCCGCGATGACATGCGGAACCTTGCCAATGTTTGGGTTGCCTCGGGCCGGTAACGCACAGTTGTGTCTTACGCGGCGCTTCGGCCCCGCACGAAATGCACGATCAAGGAAATGACGGCCACAATGAGTAGCAGGTGAATCAACCCGCCCGCAACGTGGAATGCGAGAAAGCCCAAAAGCCAAGCCACCAATAGCACGATAAAGAGAATGAGAAACATACTGTAACAACCTCCTTTCACTTATTCTTCGTCTCTCTGATGTCGTCAGTACCGGAGCTGGTCCGCTTTTGGCAGCGGGCCGGCTCCCGGCAGATGCCGCTGGCGCTACCTCCGCCAGCGGGAATACCCCCAGCCCCCACCACCGAGCAGAAACAGCACAACAAGAACAATCAATAAGGTTTCCATGGCTCACCTCTGTTGTAAGAGGAAGCTGCTGGACTCATCCGAACCGCAGTCCTCTTGTTTCCCACAAGCAACATCATCATCATGGACGCAATGAAGGCGGGCGTCTGCCCGATTGTGACCAGGTGTCTGTGCATTTGTGCACAGCCCCGTATTGGTTATCCGTCCCGATCAACTCAATCTTCGGTAGTGGGTCAGTTTCCTGAATGGGCGTTTGCAGCCAAGTGGATTACTTCCGAGTACGCCATCACTCGGCCACAATCGCCAAAGGCGACAAAGTGGACAACATCTCCGGCAACCCAACTACACGGCCAAGTGGCCTAAGTGGTCCACGCGCCGCCGTGCTCACTTTCATCGAAGCGCGTCTTTCAGTCCTTCACAGATGGGTCGAAGGATGAGCTATTGAAAATTACTGATCAGGATCACGTCGCGAGACGTGGTTCCGCGGGCGAGGGCGAGCTGCTTACCGTCGCGCGACCAGTGAAAGGAGAAGATCTGCTCTGATTTGAAATTGGTGATCTGCTTTGGCGGGCCTCCTGCGAGCGGCTGACGCCATAGATTAGAAACGCCACCGCGAGTCAAGAAGTAGTCCAGTGCGTTCCCCTCTGGCGCCCACCGGAATCCTGCCGCACCGGGGGGGAGATCGAACCTATACACAGGCTCCCCACCACTGAAAGGAACCACGGTTAGGACAATGGGGCTCGAGAACGTGGCTCCCCAGGCCATATAAGCGAGCAATTTGCCGTCCGGGGAGATTCCGGTTCCGGGACCACTCAGGTTCTGCACGCTCACCTGCGTTGGCGTGCCACCTTGAATAGGTACTCGCCACACGCTCATGTCATTGACCTGGGTATACACCACCCACTGGCCATCTGGGGAACATGTCGGATAGCCAGCGAATCCTTCGTTAGTCAACTGGGTGGGATTGGAACCATCCGCGTCCATCCTCCACACGTTGACCTTCTCATTCCGGTAGGCCTGAAAGACCAGGAAGCGCCCGTCCCCGCAGGCTTTAGGAAAGGAATTGGTGCGTTCGCTCGGCGTCAGCAACGTTCGGTTACTGCCGTCCGGCCGCACGGCGAATAGTTCACCGTTCAAGTTCTGATAAACGATCCCACCGTTGGCGATCCAAGTGGGGGCAAATACCGCCGGTCCTCCCGAGGTGATCTGGCGGGCGCGCGAAGCGTCGCCGGTGGGCGCCACCCAGAGGTCGGAAACCCTCGTCGCCTCGACGGCAACCAGGGTCTTGCCATCGCGGGTCAGGTCAAGAGAGTACCATCAGGACTTTCCCCATTTTTTAGCCTTCCCAAGCCAGCAGGAGTTCCAATTGCCAAGTTTTGGGCGGTGGACCGGATGGTTCGGGGCTGGTTTGAGAAAGAACCTTATGGATGCCATCGGCCAGAGCGTAGAAGCGGAAAGGCGGAATGCCGAAGAAGCGGAAGGAAATGATCAGGAGCCTTTCGCACAAGATTCTCAACTTTAACTTCTGCCCTAAGAAAGTGGCGGCAAAGTAAGCCGCGGCCGTCACCAACACCACCAGGTTTTTCAGCCGTTGATAGCGCAGAACGCGAATATCTTCCAAGTGATAGCTCTGTTTGAGGAAGCGAAAAGTTTCCTCAATTTTCCAGCGGGTCAGATAGATTTGCACGATCCACCATAGCGATTCTGAGTCCCGCGCTCCCTCCAGGTTGGTCAACAGCAGGAGCGGATCTTTCCCGAAACCGGCCACCACCACCAAGAGCATCTTCTCCTCTCGCCCCGGCAGGTGCAGGGGTTCGGCACCGTAGCGGAGCTCATAGACCTTTTCTTTCCCCTCTTCGATCTTGATCACGCGCGCCGCATAACGCAGACGACACCGGCCACCCACCTCCGCCACACTCCCTTGCAGGCGGCGTCGATCGATCACGAAACGTTTACCGGTGGACCGGATCACAAAGCGCTCCCGCCGCGCCAGCAGCGGCTCCAACACCTCCCGGCGGTCTCCGCCTCGATCTAGCACCCAGATCCCTCGCCCTCTCGTATGGCTCCGCACTAAGTCCACGGCCGCCAGAATCTCCGCGTTCTCACTACGGAACTCTTTCGCCTCCGCCGAGTACAGCTTCTGGTACAGCGGCACGATCTCGCTGCTTTTCACCTCCGCCGCCGTGATGTCACACAACCAATAGCCGTCATGCAGTTCGCCGGTGCTGCCGTCCCGCACCTTTGCCAGGTATTCCATCTTCTGGGCGTATTCCTTGCGCAGGTCACTCAGGTCCAGGCACAGCACCGTGTTCGCTTCTACTCGTTGACTCCCCAGCGCTGCCAAGCGCTCGCTCAGGTGGCTTTCCAGTTCCGTCGCCTCCAGATTGCGCGACAGACGGTTCTCCGTCTTGATCAAATCAATCTCTTCTTTCAGGCTGCGCGCGATGTTGCTGAGCTTCACGTCCTGACTGGCCTGCACGCCAAACAACATCTGACCGACGAACTTCTGTAAGGGGCGGCTCAGACCTTCGGTGAGCTGCAAGGAGAACTTCGTGAGCTGGGCTTTCAGTCGGGAACGCAGTCTGTTATCGTGCATCGGGGATGCCTCCCAGGTGGTTTGGATTTCTCGCAAAAACCCTTCTACCACGGAGTTCGTCCCCGTTCACTTGTTAGAAAAAACAACTCCCGCTGGTTCTATTACTTGCCTGAAATCAGACAGAAAAAATGGGGAAAGTCCTGAGTACCATTGGTAGTCCATGAGATCGTTAGTAAAACGGCGTGCTTCTCCGCCGGGAAAGGAGATGTGCCAGAGCTGTCCGCGGAAGCCCTGGGAAGGGTCTGCTATTGCCGCCAGCAGGCCGCTCCCATCCGCCAGCCAGCGAGCCTGCCCCACCGGGTTCGGGCTCGAGTAGATTTCGCGCCGCGTTCCGTCAGAGACCGCTATGGCCGAGACCACGCCCCGTAGTAGCCCCTTCGTGGCCTCGGTGGTCGTGACCGCAATGGTTTTTCCGTCCGGTGACCAGGCGGGCCCGAAGAAGAACCCGGCCATATCAGGTGCCTGGAGTTTGGCCAGCAGTCGTTCCGCGCTCCCGTCCACTTGCGCCACCAGGAGGTTGACTTCATTCTTATCAACAACTCCCCTGACAAAAGCGAATTGCCTGCCGTCGGGCGAGAAGCTGATGGCAGCATCAATATCGCGGACTAACCGGCGTGGTGTACCTCCCAGTACCGGCATCTGAAAGAGGTAGTTGTATTGAAGGGTGCTCTTATCGGACCGGGCGAAGTAGATGTAGTTCCCGTCCGGCGAGAAAGTCAGTCCAGCGAAGCTGACTACATCCGGCGGCAGGATTTGGACATCGCTGCCGGTGGCCACCTGGCGCATGTTCAGACTCTGCTTTTCGCCTTCCTGGAGCACGTAGACCACGTATTGCCCGTCGGGAGAAACCGCCACATCCATCGCCTTGCCGCTCTGCGTGAGCCGGACGATCTTCATGTTCTGGAGATTCAATTCGCTCTTCCGTACACTCAGCCTGTAAAGGCTATAACCAAGCCCCCCCAGCAACAGTACGAAGAAGCCGATCAACAGGCCCGCCGCAAATCTGTGCCGATTGGCCTCGCGGAGAAGGAGGGCGCCGCTCGAGGACGGGGCAGCAGATGGCTGCGCAGCGACCTCTGCGGATGTTAAGGCTGCTGTACCCACAACCGCTTGCCGGCCTGAGCTGGTGTCGCGTTTCAGGCGCTTAAGGTCGGCGCGCAGGTCCGCCGCGTTCTGGTACCGAATCTCGCGATCCTTCTCCAGGGCCTTGTTGAGGATATGTTCCAATTCCGCCGGGCAGTCGGGATTCAATCGCACCGGCGATGTCGGGGCTTTGTGCAGAATCGCGTCAAAGATGAGCGCCGACGTGGTGCCGGGGAAAGCTTGGTGGCCAGTGGCCATCTCGTAGAGCACCACACCGAAACTGAAGAGGTCCGTGCGTGCGTCGAGGTCTTCGCCACGCGCCTGCTCGGGCGACATGTAAGCCACCGTGCCCATCGCCACACCGGGGCTGGTCAGATGTTCCTCTGCGGCGGTCGCCAAAGCCGAAACTCCCACTGCTTCTGGTGCGCGCCGTCCTGCCGGTACCAGCTTTGCTAGCCCGAAGTCGAGAATCTTGACTTGGCCGCGCGTGGTCACGAAGATGTTCGCCGGTTTGATGTCTCGGTGCACGATCCCCTTCGCGTGTGCCGCGTCCAGCGCATCCGCAACTTGAAGGGAGAGGTCCAGCAATTCCTCGGTTTTGAGTGGCGTGCTTCCGATACGCGCCTTGAGCGTCTGCCCTTCCAGGAATTGCATCACGATGAAGGGCTGGCCTTCGTGTTCACCGATGTCGTGAATCGTGCAGATGTTGGGATGATCGAGTGCCGAGGCAGCCTGGGCCTCTCGCTGGAATCGGTCGAGCGCCTGTCGATCGTTGGAGAACCCTTCGGAGAGGAATTTCAATGCCACGTGACGGTGGAGCTTCGTGTCCTCAGCTCTGTAGACGACGCCCATGCCGCCACCACCGAGCTTCTCCAGAATGCGATAGTGGGAAACAGTCCGGCCGATCATGGCGAGGCGGTCTCCTGACCGTTGCAGCCGTAACTTCTGGTGCCGACATCATAGGCCGTGACCTAAAGCAAGTCAACGTTCGGAATTAGAAAGACTGAAGAGCCCTCCTCGCGCCTATCGACAGCCGGTAAGCCGTTAACACACCACCAGTACAAGCGGCCACCTAGCATCGTTGGCTATCGCTTCACCACCCGCTGGACCGTCTCCGAAAGCCGTCTTCTGATTCCCGTCCCTTATCAAGTCAACCTATTCTTCCAAAATAACAACATTCTCGGCATGAGCTGAAGACAGAGGAATCAGCCCACGCCACAAAAAGGAGGTCCTGTGTTCGTTGAACTCATGCCGCTACTCGCCGGCCGCACTGTGCTCATCACAGTGGCCAAGGTGGATGACACGACGCTCCGCGTCAACGTAATCCCCCATGGAAAGGCCGACGACAACCCGGCTCTCAGTACACCACTCACCTATACCGGCCCGCCCGAGGAGCTTGATGCTGAACTCGGAAAGCATCTGGCCGGTTATGTCCAAACCCACCAGCAAACCGCCAGCACCCTGGCCGAAGCCAAAGCCACCCTGGAGGCTGCCGCCAAGGCAGCTCAAGAGGAAGCCAAGCGTAAGAAGGCAACTCAGAAGCCACCCGACAAGGGAAACCCTACAATGGCCGCTGAGCCTGCATCAGCGTCTTCTTCCGCATCCCCAACTTCTGCTGACGCCGCACCCTCTCCGGCATCGATGGAGACACTCGGGCTGTTCCCACCTACAACGCCCGAACCCGCTCCAACTCAATCGAAAGGAGGCCTCGCACTCTGATGGAGAGCCACGTACTTTCTCGAATCTTCGAATTTAATGGTGTGAGGCTTCCCGATCCGAACCCCAAGCTTTCGGTGGAGGACGTCCGAACCCTGTACGCGCACCAATATCCCGATATCGCTACGGCAACAATCACTGGGCCGGAGGCTGTCGGAGACAAGCTGCGTTATCAGTTCACGCGCGCAATCGGTTCAAAGGGGTGACCCCATGAGCCGAAATCCCAAAAGGAAGGAGGTGACGAAGCGTGCGGTCCTGGCGGAGCTTGAAAGTCTTCGCCAGGGCCGTCATGCCCGTTACCAGACACTTGTGGGGAGGTTTGCGAGATGCCCCGAACAGAAAAGCGTAGCAGCCTCGTTTGCCGCCGCAGTCGATGCAAGCGCTCGAACTTACAACCGCACGCCACTCGACGCCCCACCCGGCTGGCTTCCTCCAGTCAGTTGATGGCACAGGGAGATGGCTTGGTGCTGCCGCGATTTGGCCCCGTCCCGGTGATACATCGTTTGGTAGCTGACGATCGCCTGGCAGTGATGCTGGCGAAGGCTCTCTTGGAGCTGGACGTTGCCATCCCTGGAGATTGGAAAAGGGCGGAACGTGACCCAACATCATTTATCAGGATGACGCTTGAGCGTTATATCCACACGCATGGCGGCCCAGCCATCCGTCGCCGCTTTCTGCTTTCCGCCGTGATTAGCAACAGTCCCAGCGAGTGGGCAGAGCGTGATGAAACCAGACCCAACCAATTGTTCCTCATCGTCGAGCCTTCCGAAGCTACTTGCGGCTGTGCAACCTTTGGGCCAACGCTGCAATTACTGGAGAGCATCCACCCGCAACTCCCGGCGACATTCTTCCACCTTTTTGTCGGAGCTCTCAATACCTGGCTCAGGATCTACGATTATCGAGATGCCGAGGACCGGGCAGAGACCCTGCGGGAATGGGCCGCACAAGAGCCAGACGCTGACCAATACGAACTCCCCGACGTCGAGGGGTCCATTCCACCGTGTATGAGGCAAGCGGTGTTGGATGAGGGTGCGCTTGCCCGCCTCAAGGACAAAATCAACGACCCGCTGGCAACGAAGCTGGTGGATGCCGTACTCGACCTCGATCACCTGTCCACTCAAGCAGAGCGACCAGAGCTTGACGATGACATCGGCCAACAGCTCTCAGACTGCAATCCACCCTTGCCCTGTCTGCTGGCCACATTTGCTGAAGGCGACGCAATAGCGGGGTGCTTTGATGAAGAGGCCCAGGGAATGATGGAAGTGGAGCCGGAGCCCAATATCATCATTCCTTTTGATCCCACCGATACGGAGAGCGTGCAGCGAACATTCCACATGTTCGGAGTGGCCTGCCAGACCATTGCCGCGGCAAGCCGCCTGATCGACCTGATGCCAGGCAACGACCAATGGATCATTTCAAGGTGAGCGCCATGAAAGCCTACGTCAACATCGGAGCCAACCATGAATTCCGGCTCGCCCAAGCAGTGCTGGTTTATCGGGGCGGAGGCGATGGTGCCTTCGCAAGCCTGCACCAAGTCAAGCAAGCTGAGGATGGAATTCCTTACCTCACCCCCGGTGAAGCCCTGACCACGGCATTCCTGCGCACTCTTGCCCAAGGCCTTGGAGCGCAGGTCAAGCCGGAAATCCTTCCCGATAACGTCCTGGCACGCACTCCGGACATGCTGGTCTGGTGGTCACGGCCGCGACGGCGGGTCATGTTCTTCGGAGGGGCGAATGAAGAAGCGCGGAAGCTGAACGGCCTCGTCTTCCCGCATCCGGCGCTGATCTTCAAAGTTGCAGGCAGGGACCTCTTCGTGAGGGCAGTCGCAACGAGTTCACGGCCAAGCCCTGAAACGCTCATGAAGACCGCACCTTATTGGAATACTGACGGTCGAGTCTGCCCCGGCAGTATGCGTGTACCTGACACTTTTGACGTTGCGTCGATACCCCAGTGGGAAGACGCATTCTTTCAATCCGAATTCACCCACGCGGCAGGGGCGGTGCGGCTTACCAGTCACCCTGAAGGGTTCATTGGGTTGTGGAGAAGTCTTGTTGGCAAGAAGCGGTTCCCAGTTCAATACCTGACCGACGCCGGTGAAACACTACAGGAATTCGTCGCACGCGGAAACGAGCGTTGAGGAGTTGGTCATGGAAACACACCGCATCCACTCGGAGTTGCTCGAACGGCAGGTACGAGTGCTGGTGGTAGGTTGCGGAGGAACCGGCAGTGCGGTAGTTGCAGGATTGCCTTACCTGCACCAATCGCTTGTAGCCCACGACCATCCTGGAGGATTGCATGTCACGGTTGTGGACGGCGATACGATCTCTCCCACCAACTGCGTCCGACAGCCTTTCGCTCGGTCAGAGATAGGTCTGAATAAGGCAATCGTCTTGGTGAATCGGTTGAACCTCTTCTGGGGGCTGAAGTGGGAGGCAATCCCGGCCCATCTGCGCACAGGAACCTTTATCTCGCGCAGCTACTCTGGCGATGAACTCCGTGCTCACATCGTTGTGGGGTGCGTGGATACGAGGGCAGCACGGGCCACGATACGCGATGCGGTCGGGAAATGGAGCACGGTTTCCTATTGGCTTGATTTGGGCAACAATGCTGACAGCGGACAGTTCATCCTGGGTGAGCCACTTAACGAGCGGAACCGGAGGTCAAAGCTGCGACTGAGATCGGCCGCAGAGCTCTATCCTGAAATTGTCAACCCCACCCTTGACAACGACGGAGAACCCAGCTGTAGCGCTATTGAATCCCTGGAGAGGCAGGAACCATTCGTTAACTCGACGCTCGCACAACACACACTGGCCTTGCTAGCCCGACTATTTCGCTACGGGGAAATCAGCTATCACGGCGGCTTCGTGAACCTAGCAACGGGGGTGACCTCGGTACTAAGGGCCGACCCAAAGGGCTGGCAACGGATCCAAAGGGTAAACAAGCGCAGCAATCTCGCCAAAGGTGAGATGCGCTGTTCTCGACAGTTATCTGAGAGCATGTTACTCTGACTTATGTTAAGGCACGAAACGAGTTAACTAAGGAGGAACCTTTGAATATCCAGGCTATCGTGAAAGAGTTGAAACGCGAACGTGACCGGCTGAACACAGCAATCGCAGCTCTAGAAGGAACAGCCCTACCCGCTACCCGCCGGAAGTCATCCCGCGCTGCCAATGTACCTGCCCCACCACGCAAGAAGCGCAACCGCCTCACGCCGGAGGGCAGAAAACGTATGTCGGATATGATGAAGAAGCGATGGGCCGAGAGGAAGAAAGCCTCCCGGGGCGGCAAGTAAGCTTGCACCACATTCACTGATCGCTTCAGCAATGGCGCTGATCTTTTCTGCAACAAGACACGCCGTGCACGGGTGACTTCCACCTGCGGCGACACCGTGGCTATCCGCTACAGCAAAAGCACGGCCGCGCTAAGCTTGCTGGGACGACGCACGAGGGCAGGGGGGATTAAAGCACACGACGCCGCTACGGCGGCGACAGGAGGATGGTTCCAATGGCAGAGCCAACGAAGGAAGAGTTGCTGGCCCGGATCGCCGAGCTTGAGAAGCAAGCCGGAGCAAAGAAGGCTGGCAAGCTGGAATTCAGGGTGGGAGAGAAAGGCGGCGTGAGCGTCTATGGATTGGGGCGCTTCCCAGTTACCTTGTATTACGAACAATGGACCAGGCTCCTTGATGCCGGAGAGGACCTGCGTGCTTTCCTGGAAGCAAACAAGAGCCGCCTGAAGCTCAAGGCATGAGACCTGAAGCTGTCCATCCTGCTTATTAGGTCAAAGTTAGCGAAAGAGGCCGGGTGAGTATCCACCTTCTCGGCCACTTCCACATCTACAGTCCTGAGAAACTTCTGGCTACCTGCGGACCTCCAACACCTCAATTATATGATCGGCGAGAATAGGAAGCCGAATTCCCTCGTAGATTGGCTGGGCCGAATACGTGCCCACCGATGCCGAAGTGATCTTAGAGGTTACAGCATGAACAGCAGTTGGAGCTGGAGCCGTCCTTGGAAAATACCCGTCAACTTGCGCCAGCAGTCAGGGCACAGCGTGGACGTCCTGCCGCTCCTTCCAGAGTTTGTAGAGGCCCCAGGCGGCGAGGGTGCAGCCGTCGCGGATGGTTCCGTTGAGGAGCATCTCCTCGAACTGGGCAACCGAGGTGGCTCGAAGAACCAGATCATGCTCTTCCGGGTCAGGAGCGGCGCCGGCGGGTACCAAGCCCGTGGCGAGGTAAACGTGTTGTTTCTGGTGGGCGAACCCGTAAGCGATCCAGATCGCCCCGAGGCAGGTCATGCTGGCGGCGACCAGGCCCGTTTCCTCCCGCAGTTCTCCGCGGGCCAGTTCCTCGGGATCGACGCCGGGGGTCTCCCATCCACCCTGGGGCAGCTCAAGGCAGCGCTCCTGCACGGTATAGCGGAACTGCTCGATGAGATAGATGGTGTCGCCTTGGATGGGCAAAATGATGGCGCAGTCGTCCTTGTCCACCACACCATAGATGCCGTGAACGCCGTTGCTGCGCTCGACCTGGTCCTCGCGCACGCGGAGCCAGGGATTGCGATACACTTCGCGGCTACTCAGGGTCCTGATGCTCATGCTTACCAGTGTATAGCGTTCAGTGTTTTTGTAGTTGGTAAATCAAAACTCGTTAATCAGCAATCCCCAATTTCTCAACCCCTGCTTGCTTCGGACGACCAGGACTGTCGGACCGAGGATCCCGAATCGTCTGAAGAGAGCGCCCCCCATAACTTTGCCGACGCAAAGTTATGGGTCCAGTCTTGCGGGGAGCACGCATTACGTCGTCTGAGTCCCCACAGGAAAGGGGTTTCCGGGTCACAGAATCGTTCACGAAGCTGAGGGTGGTGCCCGCCTACCAGGAAATCGAAATAGTGGCCTGAAACCCCCTTCCTCTGGGCGAAATGGCTGACATCTAAACCTGCCGTTAAGGACATCCATCCCACTCTCTCCTCCCCTCTGGCCGCCTGACCCCATTTGAGAAGGAAGAGTCCCAATGATCTTCTCCATGATGATCGTACAGGCTCTTCAGTGAAAGGAGGTTCCCCTTGCGCTTTCAGGGCAAAAGTTGACTCGGCTTCTACCCCCTGCCATTGTCCGAAACCCAGCGGATTCGCAGATTCCTCTGCTTTCCAGATGCTCCATCGTCCGCAATCGACCCGTGTGTTGGCGATGGCGTGGCATTCGAGGCCATTACCGGCGGTGCTGAGGTGCTTCGCTACGGTATTGAGCTTGATGCCTATCGCGCGGAGCAGGCCAGGAAGCGAGTTCCAAACACGATTCAAGGCAATGCGCTCGAAGTGCATTGTCCGGTCGAGAGCCTGAGTTGTATTTATTGCAATCCTCCTTACGACTGGACACTAGGGCCGGCTGACAGTCGCCGCACCGAGCAGTCGTTCCTGAGCCACACCTATCGCTGGCTCAGGCCTGGTGGGGTTCTGGTATTTGTCATCCCCGGCGACAGGCTGGCCGAATGTAGTCAGATTCTCGCATCGCAGTTCCGCGATGCCAGGGTTTACCGCCTCGAAGCACCCGAGTGTGTGTGCTATAAGCAGGTGGTGGTCATAGGAGCACGACGGAGTCGGCGTGAGAAAGAGCGCCTCACCGACAGCGATATCACCCGAGCACGCCTTCACTACGCCAGCCTCGCCAGGAATCCCTCCCAAATCCCACTCCTGCCTGCTGAGCCCGATACGCGGTACGAGGTGCCCGTGAGCGGACCGGTACAACTGGTCTACCGTGGACTGCCCCTGGATGATATCGAGGAGTTGCTCCCGCAGTCAGCAGCATATCGCCAGGCAGGACGCATTCTCTTTGCTGAGTCCGTGTCTGCCACCGGCCGGCCCCTCACACCCTTACATTCTGGGCACGTCGGACTTTTGGCCTGTTCAGGACTCCTCAACGGCATCTTCGGAAGTAATGACCAGAGACATATTGCTTTTTGGCAGGCAATAAAGGTAATCGACAAAACAGAGGAAGAAGAGGATGGCATCATCACAGTCAGAGAGAAGGAACGATTCTCGAATGAGCTCACGCTGGCTTATTCCACGGGGCAAGTGACCATCCTGAAATAATCCCGCCGCTCCCACTGCAAATTCCCTCTCTGCCAATTCCCACGAATCCCTATAGGACATACACCATGAAGAATGCCCACGAGCGCTTCGGGGTATTGGAATATACGAAGCGGATGAAGGACACCACCACGCGAATCCGCCTGCGGCTGGACCGGTTCATCGGAGAAGTTGAAGACGGGCGGAACGGTAAGGCCCACCTCATCTCCGTCTTGGGTGGTGACTCCGACGTTGGTGCCATCTGGGCAGCGGTCATCGAGCAAAACATCTTTACCGTGGAAGCCCGAGGAATCGAGCCGGTGACCGCTAGCTTGGGTGAAGACGCCCAATGCTTCCGCGGGACTATCACGATCGCTGGGCGCAGACCAATCCGCCACTTGGTGGCAATCTCGGCGGAGCTGGCCAAAACACGTCCAGGGGCTGACCCAGCAGGTAGGCGAACCATCCTGTGTGATGACGACCCAATGTTCGTGCTGTATCGCATCGCGCAACGGTTCGGGTTGCCGGTCGTGCCGGAGTGGGCCGGCTGGTTCAACGACGAACTCAACCGCCGTGGGGCAATCAAACCGCTTACCGGCCTGGGATGCTCTCCGGTGCTGGTCAGCGGCACGAAGAAGTTGTTCCTGAAATGGGTTCGAATCGCCCTGCGGCAGAAGCGGATTGAGGTTCCTGCGTGCAATGGGCCGGTCCGCTGGAGCCTGGAACACAGTTTCTTCCGGGCTGGCCTGGGTGACCAGGAGGATGGGACCCGCCAGGAGATAAGCGAGGAGATTTCCGCCATCGGGGCAGAGGAGGCACGGTAATGCGGATCGTCTTGAAGGTATCAAGCAGCAACGAGTATTGCAATGGGGGATGTGAATTTGCCCTCTTGGATTTGACGCCTGAACTTGCTCGGCTGGCCCTAGGCCGGATCGCCACACTTCGAGAAGAGAAGAACCGCGACCCGGATATCGATGAAGTCTATTACTGGGCATATTTCGCGGAGTACTTTTCCCCATGGAAAGATCTTGCCAGCTCCGCAGAGGAACTTGAAAGCACAACGGTGACGTTGGAGGGCATGCTCGATGAGCTTTCAATTGAAGAGAAGGAAATCGTCTGCGTTCCTGAGACCTTCGAGGTGCCACCCCACCAGATCGCCGTCGAGTGCGAACAAATGGTCGTTCGACTAGACTCCATAGTGTTCATGGCCATCCCAAAACATGCCAGCTTTTATGTACAGACCGTAGAGATACCACTCGCCATGCTCGAAGCAGCAACTATCAGCACTTCGACCACGCACGTCTGACCCACCAATAATCACATCTCCTATCGCACCCAAACCTCACAGGAGGCACCTTCAGAGTCATGGAGCCCATAACTGATATCCCAGCATATTTGCGTGCTCACGCCCAAGCGTTAGGGGCCCGCATCCTGGAATCCTACCCACCTTTGCATTCCATCGACGACGTACCATCACCCATTATTGGCAAGCTCCTTCGGAAGCCCTATCCGGCTCAGACCCTCGCCATCATGGGTCTGGTCCGGCGCTGGCAGCAGGCCCGCGCAGGAGCTGTGATAGCAGAGTGCGGTACGGGCAAGACGCTTATCTCGCTGGGTGCGGTTCAAACCCACGCTGAGAACCGGCCCTTTACGGCTATCGCTATGGTCCCACCTCAATTGGTCGAAAAGTGGTGCCGGGAAGCGATGCTGACCTTGCCGGGTGTCCGCGTGTTCATTATCGACGGTCTGCGGACGCCCACAAGCTCCAACAGTCATCACGGCGTAAACGAAGTCAAACTGCGAAACAAACGCATCGTGCGCGAGGGATTGCGGACCAGCTTGAGCGAGTTGCGCCTGCGCAAGACCTCCCCCTCGGCCCGCAAGCGTTGGGATTCAATTTGCTCTTCTCCGGCACTTTTCGTTGTCGGCCGGGACCGTGCCAAGCTTGGGTACTTCTGGCGGCATGCCTACCAGGTCGCCAGGTGCGGGCGTTATCAGGGCAGCGTCGTTAATCCTGACAGTGGGTCTCCGGTCTACCTCGGCGAAGATGGCGAGCGCCTGCTGGCAATGGACTTCAAGAAGGTAAAGCTCAGCGAAATGTTGGGCCAAGGTGAAGGAACAAATCACGCCCGCAGGCCGCTCTACAGCCCGCTTTGGCAGGCAGACGGGAAGAAGATTCGACGCTTCGCCCCCGTCGACTTCATCGGCCGATATATGGGCGGGTTCTTCGATTACGCCATAGCTGACGAAGTTCACGAGCTGAAGGGAGGAGATACGGCCCAGGGCAACGCTCTGGGTACACTGGCTGCGTCCGCCCGCCACATCGCCGTACTCACAGGGACACTCTTGGGCGGTTACGCGGACGAACTTTTCAATATCCTATTTCGCCTTGGCGCATCCAGAATGCTCGAAGAGGGTTTTGAATACGGCGATGCGGGAGTTCGGGCCTTCACCGAAATCTACGGCTTGCTGGAAAAGATCACCGTCATTGAGCCCGCCGATAACGCCTGTTCCGAGGCACGGGTTACAACCCGGGTCCGCCACCGGCCGGGAGCCTCACCCCTGCTGTTTGGCCGCTTCCTGATGAGTCTGGGCGCATTCGTGTCGCTGGAGGATATCTCCGATGCTCTCCCACCCTACCGGGAGGAAGTGGTCAGCGTGGAGATGGACCAGCCTCTGCAGAAGGCTTACGAGGAAATGGAACAGGACATCAAGAAAGCTCTCCGCGAGCATCGAGGCAACCAGTCGGTTGCAAGCGTCGCCTTGAATGCTCTGCTGGCTTATCCTGACCGGCCTTTCGGTTTCGGGGACCTGATTGGGCGCGAGTTCAATCCCGAAACCCAACGTCGTGAGCCTTTCCTGATCGCAGCTACGCGTGACCTGGATCAGGATTTTGTCTATGCCAAGGAGCGGCGCTTGGTGGAGGAAATCAAATCCTCGCTTGAGCGCGGCAGGAAGGTGCAGGTCTACGCTGTCTACACGCAGAAGCGCGACGTAACACGACGGCTGGAACGAATCATGGCCAAAGAAGGAATTAGGGTTGCGGTGCTGACCACGGAGATTGCCCCGGAGCACCGGGAGTCTTGGTACGAGAGGCAACTGCGGGCTGGCGTTCAGGTTGTGATCGCGCACCCGCGTTTGGTCCAGACGGGACTGGACCTGTGGTCATTCCCGGACATCTTCTTTTACGAGACCGGTTATTCCATCTACACCCTGCGGCAGGCCAGCCGGCGCTCGTGGAGGATTGGACAGTGGTCAAACGTCAACGTCAAGTTCTTCTACTACGCCGGCACGATGCAGGAAGCGTGTCTGCGGCTGATGGGGAAGAAGCTGCTGGTTTCGTTGGCGATGGAAGGGAAGTTTGCAACCGACGGCCTGCAGGCCATCGATGAAGGCGATGACATCCTGATGGCTATGGCGCGGGAACTGGTCACGGAGAAAGGCATCGGCGAATCGGCTGATGCCGTGTGGAGGCGCTTGCAAAAGCAGCAGGCGGAAGTGTTCGGAGTTCGGGCCGTGGAGACATCACCGTCAGAAATGGGAGCACAACCTCCGGAGCGGGACGTACCAGAAATCATCATTCCACCGCCAGCACCGATCCCGGCATTGGTAACGCAGCTTCTGATGTTCGGTGGGTCACTTGAAATTGCGCACACGCGTAAAGCTTCACGTAGGCCATCGAGTGCCGCCACGAGGTCAGATCAGCTGGGGTTGTTCCAGAGTTAAGGGTGAGGCTAGGCGCGCCCGGCACAGTCTCTTACTGGCTAATGCTCACCGGCACTCGGCCAGCAACGGGGATTGCCCCCGCGGATTCGTCGATAAACATAAGCTGACAAGGCAGAATCTACTTCCTCGATCCCCGTTTCTGGACCGCGGAGCTCGTTCCTGGTGGGAAGGGCTGTTCACGACAGTTATCGGGCGCACAGCCTGCTGCTGGCTTGCCATTAACGCCGGAGGAACAAATGTTAGCTCCCAGATGGCTCTGGTCCTGCAGCATTTCCATGTCGTTGCCGGAGAAGCAAGCTGTCACCGCGGGTGATGCATCCATCGAGAAGTTCGCCAGGTATGCGTCGAGAAGGTGTACAATCTGCGCGCGAGGCGCCACCCACGAATAATGATAGCCCGCGCACCAGTGACAACTGTGCCTTCCCCAACCGGACTGCGAGGCATGGGTTCGCGGGGAAAGACCTTCTCGAATCAAGGCTGAGAAAGCGTCGAATCTCGAATCCACATTACTGGACAAACTCTGATGCCACAAACACCACACATCGAGCGTCATTTCACCGGATCCGAAACAGTTCGAGACGTTGTGATTGGAATGTCAGATGGATTGACAGTTCCTTTCGCTCTAGCAGCAGGTCTGTCGGGCGCCATCAACACAACGAGTATCATTGTGACCGCGGGCCTGGCAGAAATCACTGCAGGTTCGATCGCCATGGGACTGGGCGGTTATCTGGCCGCTAAGAGTGACGCGGAACACTACTTCAGCGAGAGGGTAATAGAAGAATCGGAAGTCGCTGAGAAGCCCGACGTTTAAGCGAACGAAGTCACCGAAGTATTCCAATCCTATGGTCTGACGTCGGAAGAGTGCAAGCCCGTTGTGGATGCATTTAGAAAGCGCCCACAAGCCTGGATTGATTTCATGATGCGATTTGAGCTGGGTCTTACGAAACCCGATCCCAAGCGACCGGCTATCAGTGCAGCGACGATTGCAGGAGCTTACATCGCAGGCGGATTCATCCCGCTCGGTCCGTACATTGCTCTCTCGACGGCCAGCGCGGCGCTTAAGGTGTCGGTAATCATTACTCTCATCACGCTGGCTGCTTTTGGCTACGTCAAAGGCCACTTTACTGGCGCGCCCCCGCTCCGCAGTGCAATCCAAACAACGGTCGTGGGTGGGCTAGCTGCAGCCGTAGCATTCATGATAGCGCGAGCAATTTCCTGACAGCCTAAGGGAGCGACTGCATGGCAAAAGCAAAATCGCCTTTAGAGGGTTTCTGGGAGAGGCCGCTGAGCGACCTGCTTCAGCAATTGCAGGCAACTCCGGCGGGGCTGACGACCGACGAGGCGAAGCGGCGATTGCGCCAATATGGCCCCAACAGCCTGGTGCAGAAGTCGCGTTTCGCCACGCTGTTCAGTATTTTCCGTCTCTTCTCCAATCCCCTCGTCATCATCCTTCTTGTTGCCGGCGGCATATCTCTCGGACTGGGTGACCGGGTGGGCGGGTCGATCATCATCGCCATCGTTCTGCTCAGCGTACTGCTGAACTTCTTCATGGAATTCCAGGCTCGACATGCGGTGGAGGAGATTCAGAAGCAGGTTGCCACTACGGCTGCCGTTCTGCGTGACGGACGAGAACAGGAACTGCCGGTAGCAGAGCTGGTCCCGGGAGATATCGTCCGGCTCAATGCTGGAGACCTTGTGCCGGCGGACGCCCGTCTACTGGATGTCAAGGACCTGCAGGTGCGCGAGTCAGCGCTCACGGGGGAATCTCTGCCAGTCGAGAAAGCGGCGGCTGACCTTCCCGCGGGGAAACACGGCGTCGCCGACGCGAGCAACAGTGTTTTCCTGGGCACTGCCGTGCAGACGGGAATCGGCACCGCGGTCATTGTCTCGACCGGGAGAGACACATCCCTCGGCGAGATTGCCCAGCGGCTCGCTATGCGGCCGCCCGAGACCGAGTTCGGCCGTGGCATCCGCCACTTCGGGATAATGATCACCTACGTGACGATGGCGCTCGTGCTTTTCGTGCTGCTGGTCAACCTCATTTTGCACCGTCCGGTATTGGAGTCTTTCCTCTTCTCCGTCGCGCTTGCGGTGGGGATGACACCGGAGCTGATGCCCATGATCATCACCGTGACCCTAGCCCAAGGCGCGAGGCGAATGACCAAGAAGAAGGTTCTCGTCAAGCAACTTTCGGCCATCGAGGACTTTGGCAGCGTGGAGATCCTCTGCAGCGATAAGACGGGCACGCTTACCGAAGGAGAGATAGTGCTTGACCGGCACGTGGACGTCCAGGGTAAGGATGACGAGAACGTCCTGCGGCTCATCTACCTGAACAGCTACTTTGAAGCGGGCATCAAGAGCCCGCTGGATGATGCCATCCTGAAGTATAAGCGCCCTAATATTGCGGAGTATGTCAAGGTGGACGAGATTCCCTTTGACTTCAACCGCAAGCGCCTCTCGGTGGTCGTGCGGCAGGGAGACGAGTGCCTCCTCATTACCAAGGGCGAGGCAGAAAGTGTTTTTGCAATCTGCAAGACGGTGACCATCGATGGCTCCCCCCAGCCGTTCGACGACAGCCGGCGGGCTCAAGCGGCGGAGACCTTCCAGAAGCTGAGTTCCGACGGTTACCGCGCTCTCGGGGTGGCCGTGCTGAAGGTGGAGAAGCAAGATGTTTACAAGGTGGCGGCCGAGCACGACATGACGCTGGCGGGGTTCGCGGCATTCCTTGACCCGCCCAAGGAAGGGATTGGTCCCGTTCTGGAGGCGTTGAAGCAGAATGGGATCTCCGTGGTCATCATGACCGGCGACAACCAGTATGTGACACAGAAGGTGGCACGTGACGTCGGGCTGGCAGCAGACCGCATTCTCATTGGGAACCAGGTCGACACGATGGACGATGCCGCTCTGGCCGTCCAGGCCGAGAATGGCGCCATCTTCGCCCGGGTATCTCCCGAGCAGAAGAACCGGGTCATCCTCGCTCTGAAGACACGTGGGCACGTTGTCGGGTACATGGGCGACGGCATCAACGACGCTCCGTCGCTGCACACTGCGGATGTTGGCATTTCAGTTATGAATGGCGTCGATGTGGCCAAGGACGCTGCGAAGATCATCCTCCTGGAGAAGGATCTTGCGGTCTTGAACGACGGGGTCATCGAGGGGCGGCGCAGCTTCGCCAACATCATGAAGTACATCATCATGGGCACGAGCTCGAACTTCGGCAACATGTTCAGCATGGCCGCGGCATCGCTCTTCCTGCCATTCCTGCCGATGCTCCCGACGCAAATACTGCTCAACAACTTTCTTTATGACGCTTCGCAGATCAGCATCCCCAGCGACAATGTCGATCCCGCCCTGCTGCACCGCCCCAAGCGATGGCAGATTGGGTTTATTCGCCAGTTCATGGTGATCGTCGGCCCAATCAGCTCGATCTACGATTTCCTCACTTTCGGGATACTGCTCTGGGTGTTCCACGCTTCCACGAACGCGCCGCTATTCCATACAGGATGGTTCGTGGAATCCCTGGCAACACAGACGCTCGTGGTGTTCGTGATCCGGACGGCAGGCAATCCTCTCAAGAGCCGCCCCAGCCTGCCGTTGGTGTTAAGCGTGTTAGCTGTCGTCGCTGGCGCCACTGTCCTGCCGTACACGCCACTCGGGAGCCTGCTGCGGTTTACCCCGCTACCACTGTCATTGTTGGGTGCGATTGCGCTTCTTACCGTGACCTACCTCTTCCTGGTTCAGGCTGTGAAGTCCTGGTTCTACCGCCGACACGGGCTACTTTGATAGGACTCGGTGCCCCTGTAATGCACAAGAATTTAGATCTGGCTGGATTCTGCCCGGAGAGATAGCTGTTGCGAAATCCCCTTCCCACTAGCAAACGCCCCGGAAGTCCCCTTCGAGGAAGTTTGTGGTGGCATGACACTCGCTGGGAAAGATCGCGAGTGACGCCGCAGCGTTTAGTATTACCGAATCCTATTGATAAATCCCCTTCCCGCCAATGATTTCTGGGTGATCGATAGCATCCTGATCGGATTCCGCCTGTGAAGTCGGCTCCCCGTTGACTGGCCTGCCGCTGGGGTTGGATTCCGAGTTGGAAGGGCGTTCGTTCCCAATCCGGTGAATTACCGCCTGCGAGCACGACCTCGCCCGCCCGACCCGTGGTCCCGCCAGCCGGAGCCTGCACCCTGCCAGGGACTCCGCCATGGCCTTGGCCCGGAGCTCAAGCCTCGACACCGACCTGATTCCGCCATCGCCCTGCTTCTCGCATCAGCGTCCCTCCGCCCTCATGTTCCCGAGCACAACCGGCAGGGCTGCCCTCACGCGGTGCCTGATGTAGCCGTGGAAACGCACTGACATATATCTTTCAGGGGGCATTGGCGGGGGGTATGCGTACATCTCGACTATGTCTTCCAGGTCGGCTTTCTCGAAACCAAGGAACATCTTCAGGATTTCTAGGGCCAAGCCATCGAGATAGCCCTCCGTGAAGTCAAGCCCCAGCTCCTCGGCAGCCTTCCCCGTGGCCTCCCTTATGCCGCCGGGGTATCGGGCCAAGTATTCCTGTAAGGTCTTCGGCAGAACGAATCCTGGCTCGGGGTCCTCCTCCAATATGACCCCGAGATTCAAGAGCCATCTGGCGTCCGCTTCCGTAAGCGAAGGGAGTTGCGCCTCGGGGGGCAGCGGGGGCGGGAGAGAGCTGGGGGCAGGGTCGTCCAAGTGGCAAGGCTCTATCCCCATTTCTTTCATGAACTGGCTGTCGGTGTGGCTCACCCTCTTCCCCCCGTCATAACATACATGGCTGGCTGGACCTTTATCAGCGATAATTGGCCCATAGCGGAATGGTACCAATGCCAGCGTTTGGATTTCATTGCCGCAGCGCAATCAACCTCGCCGTCCTCCTGCTGCTCGTGCCGTGGGCAGCGCAGGGACAAGCCCTTCCTACGTTTGGAGAAGAAGTTGGATACCTCGGAGTTCGCCGCGAGCATGTCGCATGGCCAGCGCCAGAGTCGCTTGTTGCTCAATTGCGCTCAGGGGACAGCCAGGTGCGCCTGAAGGCCCTGCTTCTCATCGGGGTGACGGAGGAGCAAGCTCATCACGTTGTTTGGGCACAGACATCGCCGACGAAGGTCATTGGGCAGAAGGTCGCCACGCCAGACCAGGTTCAACTGACATATGCTGCGCTCGGAAGCGATGCGGGGCAGCAAGCCATAATTGCGGTCCAGGATACCGAGGGCCAGATGACATACGCGGCGGTTGGCGTGGCCGCTCCGGACGGCTGGCAGCGGGCAGCAGCCTTTGAATGCTGGTGCAAGTACGAGATGTATTCCGGGCGAGATGCCCTTGGCGAATTCGTCCAGCTTCGCCCCGCGCCGCAGCGCAGCCCGGAAACGCCCCAACGGTACGAGCTTGTCATCCGGGCAAGCGGCGGCGGGACGGGCATCTACACGCGGTACGAGGACCATTTCCGGCTCTTTCATGGCGAGCCTCGGCGCGTCCTGTCGTTCGTCAGCGAATCCCGCTCCTGCCCTCTCGCAAATGAATGCACTTTTGAAAAACGCTGGTTCCTCCCAACGGGCGTCCATGGGCAGGCAGGCGGCGTGCTTGTCGAGAGCCGGGGCCAGGGACGCTACACGCTTGGGAATGGCGAAGGCATCGAAGCATCCGTGAGGGCGCTGGAGAATCGCCACCTCGGGCCTGCAACATGCCGGGAATACGAGTGGGATGAGGAGAAGTTGCGGTACACTCCGCCAAGCGCTCCCGAACCCTGCAACAACCTGCACCCATGACGAGGTGACGCAATGAGAGCAATTCATCTCCTGCTCCTTGGGGTCGCGCTATTGATTCCATCGCAGCCTCTGGCGCAGAACACAAATGAGGTGGCGCTTTCAGAAACGGAGAACGCCTACAACCCTATTCCGAGTCCGGACGGGCAGCTCATTGCGTATGTCAGGACGGGGTGGGGCCGGCCGGGAGGCAGCGGCGGGTTCGGCCGCTCTAACCTGCGGTCTGAAATCGCAGTCATGACGCCATCGGGAGACGTCCTTACCCGTTCTCCATTGGCAGATGCCTTCCTATATGGGTGGACGCGCAATGGGCAAGGCCTTATCTGCTACCGCAACCGACGCTACGTGCTGGTTGGGCCGCATGGCGGCGTCTCACGTGAAGCGGCGGAGAACGGCGGTGGCGAGGGCTTCGACCGCTCCGAGCGGGTTGCCTATGTGTCCAAGTCAGACACATTCGTTTGGGTCGAGCACCAGGATTCACCCCGCACGACAATCCTGACCGAACATGGGTCGATGGCTGAAGGCTCGATGATGACCGGCAATCTCGTCATTCCTTCTCCCGACGAGAGGTATATCGCGGTCGCGGGAAACGGCATGGACCTGTGGGTTTATGACACGGCTCGGAAGACGTGGGCAAACTTGGGAAAGGCGGAAATACACCCCGCCAGAGAGTGGGACTACATCAAGCCCAGTTGGAATCCGTGGTTCCCAGACAGCTTACGGCTGGCGTTCTTTTCCGATTCACGGCTGATTATCGCGTCGCCGGACGGACGCCAGAAAACAACCCAGCTAGATTCACGTGAAAATTCTGGCCTCCCTGTGCCGTCTCCGGATGGGAGGCATATCGCATATGCCACGTTCGTGCCGCGCCCGCGGAACTTGCGCCCCGATTTGTCCTTCTGGGGCGGCACGACGATTTGGACGGTCATGGCTGACGGCGAAGGCAGGCCGCAGCGGATTACCTTGCCGAGTGAAGATACGACTTACGACCTGAATTGGGCTGGCAATGACAGGCTTGTGTTCGACCGCATTGCTGACACTAGGTTCTATTCGCACGCGAGGCTGTGGACAGTTGCTGTCTCCAAATGAGACCCTGGCAGCGTGAACAGGCCGAAAGAATGAGAGTCGCGACGGCATTGCTTGTGTGTGCGACTCCACCCGTTGCGGACATATCTACAGCCACGGCGACCGGATTTGGCCGAAGGAAGGCACCGCGCCGCAGCCGTGAGGCTCTGGGCTTGTGCTGCTTGATTAAGGATACGCACCCAATCCCTGCACTTGCAGTTCCCGGCTGCAATCACCGTCCGGCCTGCCGTACTCCAGCACACCCCACCACCCGACTGTCACGGAAACCGTGTGTAGCCAGACCCAATTCCCAGTGCTAAACTCGCGCACCGCAAGAATGTGGTCGGCGGCAGCGATGGCTATCAGGTCGGGAGGGGGGACGATGACAGCGTGCGGACGGAAACGAGCACAGCATGGGGTGCCGCCCGGGGGAAACAATCCGCAACCGAGACCCGTCCCAGCCAATTTGAGGGAGAGGGACATGGTGAGCACGTTGCCCGGAGGGACGAACCCCGCCCAAAAGGAGAAACATGAACAACATCGGAGCAAGGCTGAAAGCCCTGCGCCTCGCCAAAGGGCTCTCCCAGAGCGACGTCATACGGCGAAGCGGGCTCATGGGCGCTTACCTCTCCCGAGTGGAGAACGGCCACACCGTCCCCACTCTCAGGAGCCTGGAAAGGCTGGCCAAGGCTTTCGGAATCGAGTTCTACCAACTTTTCTACAATGGCAAGAACCCGCAAGCGGTTGTGACAATTGAAAGGGAGTGCGCGGAGCGAATCCAAGAGGCATTGGCCGAGCGGGACCAAATCCTGAAGAAAGTCCAGGCGGCCACGCTGCGCCTCAGCGAGCACCTGGGCTCCATGTCCAAGCTTTTGGATTCCGGCCTGGGGATAAAGGAAATCGCGCAGGGCAGCTCTCACGGGCGACGAGCGGCTCCGGAAAGCCGAACTCTAAGCAAGGCTCGGCGAGGATGAACTGGGCTCGGGGCGCACCGGCATCAGGCAGGGCTCGGTGCGGACGGCCTCGTGGGCTCCGCTGCTCCGCCTGCCACGCAGTCATTACCTCCGACAACCGCTTTCGGGCGGCGGCCCTGAATCTGCCGCGCCCAGCATGCTTCGCTGCGGCCTCGACCTTAGCGGCGGTCTCGGAAAATAAAGCAGAACCTCGTAGAAGCGAGGGTCGGCAGGCGACCGGATTCGGGTCACCCGTGCTCGAACCCTGACCGCACGAGAGAGACGAGCCTATGAAGACACGCAAGGAATTGTGGTATCGTAGGCAAACTCCTACACGAATGGTTTTCTTGGGGAACCCGGCGCTGGTCCGGCTTTTAGTCCAGACTGAAGGAGTCCGGGTGGCTGGTCATGGCTGAGGACAAGGAGCGCTATTGCCGGGACGAGCTACGAACTGCGAGGGCAGCAGTTCTGCGCGATGCAGAGGCCCTTCCAGAAATGCTCTTTGCTCTTGAGCGGGTGGGTGCCGTAGTGACTGGAAGTTTCGGCACCCTCAAAATCTTTCAACAGGAACTCACCGAAGTGGGCAGCCGCTCGCCGCTGGCATTTCAGGTACCCAGCCAACATCCAGCTTTGCATATAACGTTCACGAGGCTCTACAATCTCGTGCGCACCGCTAGAAACGAAGCTATGCACCAGGGGGCATACGCAAGGCATCTCGCACAGCACGCAATCGAATTGTCTCTCATTTTGGAGGATGCTTTCATGAACGGCTCCAACTGTATTTCTGACTACATGGTGAAGAGTCCGATATGCGCAGAGCCGTGGCAGCCGGTAAGCCTGATTCGGCAGCAAATGCTTACAAACTCGTTCTCGTTCTTACCAGTTTCTTTGGACGGCCATACCTGGAAGCTGGTTTCTGATTATGGCCTTGCGAAGTATCTGCGTACGCCACCAAATGGTGGCGAGCGTGCTAGGCGTTTGAAGGCCACCCTGGAGGAAGCCCTGGAATTCGGACTAGAACTATTGGCCCCAATCCTCGCTAGCAGAGACACGACCGTTTCAGAGGTGCTGGTGCGGGCCGAGGTGGACGGTCGCCCCATACTTGTAACTGAGAACGAACGATTATTGGGAATCGCTACCCCATACGACCTGCTTTAGCGCTTCGATTTGCTCAAACACGAAAAAGGGCAGTAGCATATTTGGCGGGCTGGCAATGTTCCTCCTCCGTCTCATGCGCACGAGCTAATTCAACCCTGCCCGGAGTCAACCCGAGATTCATTCACCTGGTACAGTCAATTGCGACCGTGATTTGGGCAGCAGCGGCAGCAATATCTCGTGTACTCAGTTCACGTTGAGAGGGTTCCTTTCGGTACTTAACACCTTGCTCGTCGAGGAATGCTCGCACCTCGGACCAGTGGACGGCAAAATTCACGTTCTGCGGGACATCACCGGTTGCGCGTGCAACTTGCAGAGCGTCGAGTTTGGCAACAACAACTCCAATCACATGGCCGCTCGAATCGAATAAAGCCCCGCCGCTGTTACCCGGCTGCACCGGAGCACTAATTTGTGCAAACCGGACATCGTTTCCCAATCCCGCTGTAGCGCTCAGCACCCCGGTCGAAACATTCCCTTCAGACGAAAGAAGCCCCGGCAGCGGAAAACCGAATGCCACAACAGCATCGCCAAGTTTCGGAGCAGGGCCACTTCTGAACACGGCGACCGAACTGGGCGCAGAATCTGCCTTCAGTAGAGCCAGGTCGGAACCGGCACTTCTGGTAACAAGCCGTAGCGGCTTTCCATCGCGGGTTGCGACAGTCCTGCATCCCGCTACGACATGGTTGTTCGTGAGAATATCGCCATCTCTGCTTGCAAAGAATCCCGTACCAAATGTGTGACCGGTGCTATGTTGTCGCCCCTTGCCCGGAGGAGCTTCGGGTTTTTCGGGAAAAAGCTTTCTTAGCTGAGTCCTTAACTCTTCTTGTTGGTCAAGCAAGGATAACCGAGACTTTGCAAGCCCGATAGAAGCCGCATTCAGCTCATCAAATCCTCCTGTTTCAATCGCTTTCCTATAGAACGATTTGGCTTCTGAAACCCTGCCAAGAGATTCGCTCGCCTCGCCGAGTTCAACCCAGCATGGTGCCCTGTCCGGTTGTGTTGCTACACACCGGCGCAAGACAGGGATTGCATCCTCGGGTTGCTTTAGTTTATCTAGGCTCATGCCAATGTCGTAGAGAGCGTCCGCTTGTGATGCTTTTTCCTCTATGTCCGAGCACTCTCCCATGAACTGCCTCGCTTTGTCTACGAGAGCTTGCCAGTCGCCGCTCTTATATGCCTCAATCCTGCGATTTATCAGGTCGGTACACTGTTCTATTCGACTGACTGTTTGGCCGCTTGCGATGCTGGGGAGCAAGGATAGAACTACAATCCCAAGAGGACTGACCATTCGGCATCTCATATCATTCATCCTCCTCCAGTTTTGGCGCAACCTGTTTTAGCCTCATCTCCACCCCCAACACAGTTAGAATTCGGTTAATGGGCAGCGGGGATTTGCTGCTTGAGCATTTCATTCCCACGTGGCTCTTTGCGCGACTGCAACACGGGAACCGATTCGCTCCCACCTCCGCTTCGGCTGGGGCTCAGTCTAGCATAGACCAGGAACCCGGTTGGGCTGATGGGCTTGCGACTACGGCAGCACGAGGCAAAGGCTTCTATGGTTGTCCGCCAACGGCACCAGCAGTCCCCTTGCCCCGCAGCCACTCAAACACTGCCCACGTTGCCGCGAGGTCTTCCTCGTTGTATTTCAGGATTTCGGCCATGCGGCGGTTCCGCTCGGCCTCATCTTCGGTCTCGGTGGCCAGGATGAACTGGGCCATTGCCCAATCGCCGCCATACTCGTCCTGCTTGCGCTTGAAACCGAAACCGCAAGGGCATGTTACCAGTATGTCGAGAAGCTAGAACGTAAATTCCGGGGGACCTCTCTTGTAAGTTGGAGTTGGAAACGTCATGATGTTGCACGGGTGGTTCTGATGATTTTATTCCCCTGGACGCCTTTTGTCAGCGCCATGAAGACGGTTCTGATGGTTTTGCTTCACTGGATGGCCCTTGCCAGCGTGGCCCTTGCTATCTACGTCGTTGCAGGCTCCTGGATGTTCGGAGAATGGTGGTACGGATTCTTCTGGGGCGGCAAGAGGAATCTCCAGTACATAACAGATGGTTTGAGAGTGCTGTTGGATGAGCACTACCGGCTGGCCATCGCGACTGTCGCTGCGATTCTCGCCGCCGTCGTGGTCAGCGACACGATGCTGGCACACTGGCTTTTGCCGTTCACCGACAGGTTCGGAGGGCTGATTGTCTTCACTGCCTGCATGACCATTCTGGCGGCTGCCCTTGTTGTCCGCCACACGAAGGGGGAGTCATATCGGCGATGGCAGGAGGTCTACAGTGCGCTCGACGCGGTGCAAAAGTTAACCTCCGCTACGCCGCCCAAGATTGAGCCCCCCATTTGTTTTCATTATCTGGACAACGCGCGCGTTGAGGCACTCTACAACCAGATTCAGCCTGAACTGGAAGAGAGGGAGCGCATTGTGGGAGGTTCCCGCACTTTTGGAGGCGAAGCTAAGGGGCGGGTTGGTGGTGTCAACATTGAAGTGGGAGCCGGGAAGGCCAAGGAGTCAAAATCCACCTTGACCCGCATCGACTTCTCCACCGACCGAAAGTGTATAGAGATAATGAAGCATGTCCAGGAGACACGGCCTGGTAACTACTATTCGAGCGCGGTTGATTGGTATTTCAGGAGGGCTACAAAGGAAATCTCCCTCTCTGCCGCAAGTCCTGCCACTGCCCAGGCCGGTCGCGGGAAGGAACTCGCTTCCTCGGAGGATTCCCGACGGAAGGTTGAGCGATGGCACGGTGAGCTGAAGAGAGAATTGGAATTGCTCGACGGGCTGGTATTCGTCGATGGAGAATTCCAACCGTCCGTCACCAACGATAGCATCACTCTCATCGCCAAATTCTTGACCAGCCCATTCACGGCTTCGTTCAGAATTCTCCTACTCAAGAAAGCCTTGCAAGCCCTGCCAACGACAACACCGCTCCGCCTGACGGTCTTCGGGGACGTGCAGAAGCCTCTTGGTGATGATGGCCTCGTGGACATCGTGGCTATAGCGGCCTACTGAATCGGGCAAACGAGTTTCATTCGACGGTGAATGATGACCCGAGTTAGAACCTTTCCACGACAGCGCCACCTCTGGGGTGCCCATCACGTTCACTTCCTTAGCTAGGGGCGGGATATCGCAGCGCCAGTCGGGTCGGAGCGTTTTCAGCGCCAGATTAGCACCTCGCTCTGCCCTTCCGGCCTTGGCAATCCATGGTGTCCCGCAACCCATCTGAAATGTTCCCTGGAATTATCCCGGCTTTTGCGGTTCGGTATCCGGTTCCACGGCCACAATCCCGGCACCTCGAAACGTTAGCCGCTGGTCGTTGTCAACTACTGTCCATCGCTCGTCATACGGCCCTCGGAAGACGTCTAGTGGCAGCAGACTTTCGGCGTAGGCGTTGTCCCAGACGACAACACCAAGCCCCAGTTCGCCGAAGTCAAAATCGGGTTCGGGTACGACGTCAGGGTCAATTGTGCCAGCCCTAATCTGTGCCTGAATTCCCTCCCACCACCGGGAATACCTACGCTTCCCTACGGGATAATGGCGGAGCGTGAGAATGGCGCTGATGCGCCTGTTCTCCGGCTCCTTCCAGTGGGGTCGAATCATCTTGCCCCTGCCCAGGAACGCGGCCTCTGGGTCTCCAGCCGTCTTGCCGAGTTTCCGGTCGAACGGAAGCTTGAATCCTGCGTCACCGTACATCGCGCCAAGCATGACGTAGGGCCTCTCGGTCATGACGAACGCGCACTTGTTATGCAGCACCAGACAACATGGAAAGCCTTCGAATTCCTTGAACTTCTTTCGTGCGGCGTCAATCTTGGCGCGGATTGGCGGGTACGGGTCGAATTGTGATGTCCCCAGTGGCATATCGCCCGGCTCGAATTCTTTCACCTCGAACAGGTACGCCTTGCCTTCGATGGCGACCGTGTAGTCAGGCCGCCGTGACTTGCCTTCATACTGCTTTTCGAACTCAAACGCGAACCCCTGCGATTCCAGGTACCGCTCGAAAAACTCCTCTGAGATGGTTTTCTGGCCCATGGTGATATCATGCCTGAGAATCCTTGATTGCGAGTTGCTATTCAAGAGATGGAATTCAAAACTGAACTTCGGTACGAAGGGCCCGGCTCGGCGGAATTCGGGGAGCCCACCATCCGTGTCGTTGGCCCGACCGTCGTGACCACCGACGAACTTGGTACAACGGTGGCAAGGATGGAGGTGACGGAGGTGCCGACCTCCGACTCATTAGTGGACGGCATCTCTGGCCTTTCACGAGACCTTTTTGAAAGCCTCAATACGGGCAGTGGCTCGTGCAAGCTCCTCGTGGATTGTGCCAATGGGCAATTCTCGGCAAGCGAGCACGTGTCCCGAAACCACAACATCAATTTGAAAAAGCCCTCGGCCAGCATTGCATTCCGCTGTCACAGAGCCCAGTTCGATGCTGCCGAGGTTGCCGCCAAGTATTTTCGGCTCCCAATCTGGAACTTCCATGGCGAACTACGCCCCGCGCAATGGCCTCCCAAGGTTGCGCATCCGTTGCGGCTTTCCAACGACAATCCCGCATGGCCGTTCGAGCTGTTCGGCGAGATTGGGTTTGTCGAGTACATTCCGGGATACAAGGAACTCATCGAGGCTCAGAAGGACGGGGACCGTAATCCACGGGTGACGGCGATGATGGTTGGAGCAACGGGCGGGCACGCGGCGACTTGGAATGACCTTCGGGCGTGGTTTCCGTTCGACTTCCTGAACCTTCTCGGTTTTGCGTCAGGCACTCGCGTCGGTGCCCCGTGGATTGAATTCCTCGATGCCGAAGGCCGCCTGGCACGGCGGACGCATGTACAGCTCGGCACAAGCCTCTACCAAAGCGGCGAGGGGTTCCTGAATGACGTAATTCATCGCGGCGGACTCGGATACTTGCTGACCTGCGCC
Source organism: uncultured Acidobacteriota bacterium (assembly GCA_963722555.1). Classification (GTDB taxonomy): domain Bacteria; phylum Acidobacteriota; class Terriglobia; order UBA7540; family UBA7540; genus Bog-366. The sequence continues at coordinate 205,798 of CAVRNQ010000006.1, read as the reverse complement.
GCGAAGTCGCCTGAGTTTCAGAAGAGCTATCTGCGGGTTGCGATGAACCACCTCCTGCTGGGGATACGCGATTCACAGGCACTTGAGGACAAGATTTCACACTTTGCCGGGGCGCTGGAAGCACTTGCGGAGGAATATGGCTTGGGAACGCAGTACCTCCTCGAAGCTGCCGACGACGCCCTCAGGCTTCGCGTGAAGGATGCCCTCAAATCGGCAAGTGCCGAGATTTCGAGTATCGCTCGGGAGCAGGAAGCAGCAGGGCGCATGGACCTCGGCGCTTCGCTTAGGAAGGTCGCCGACCGAACGCTTTCCAATCCCGCGAATAAAGACCGCGATTTCGGCCTCACGGTCTTGTCGCTTCTCGACCGCTTCGGGCTGCACGATTCCGCTGTTGTTGACGCATATTACACGACGAATCGCCGCCCAGACGGCAGGAAATGGCATCAGGTTTTGTCCAGCTATCGCGGTCTCAGTCAACATGGTGCGGCGTTCCAGTTCAGTACGGGTGAACACTCAGCGGTCGAGGTGTTCCGGCTCACTTCCCATCTGGCTGACATCGCTGCCCGAATCATTCTCAAGCAACTCGGTTATGACGGCGAATATCAACATGCGACGGCGAAGTGGCCGGATAGCAAGACGACGGACTGGGTGATGCCGACAACCCCGCCAATCGAGTTGGGATATGGTTGCGGTGCCGAATAGGTCGTTCACCGTGTCGCGTTCAACATCTTCTTCTTTGGAAATGCGGCGAGAATTGGGGTGACTGACAGGGCAACCCGACGTATAATCCGCAACCAAGTCCCTCGCCAGAGCAAGCCTTGAACGCGGAAAACCCGCGCCGGAGCCACTTGTCTGGGGGGAGTCATGAGGATTCTCGGTCGGCAAGGTCATCGACCCGCAACGCCAAACAGACCAAGCAGTGCTGGACCGGGTTTGCACTCGGAGGTTGGCGGCGGTTCGATGGGGGGCGGCAGAATCTGTCAGACAGACGGCAGTGGGATTTCTTGGCGTAAAGCGTGAGAGGAACATGGTTACGAGGACTCGGAAAGGATTCGCTCAAAGTCCTTGTAGTAGTCAACCTGACTTTGCAGGTAATTTCTAATGGTCTTCGAGCCGATTCGCTGCGCACTTGGCGTTGCATCCGCAAACCAAGGTTCAGCCGCCAATCTGGCGACCCGTCCGTTGTCGTTACTCAGCCAAGTTCGCTCAAAGTCTTCGAGCTTTCCTGCCAAAAACTGCTTGGAGCATTCTTTGTCACCTTCATTGATGAAGGCATGAACGTGACCCCAAAAGTCTCCGTGAAGCTCGGCGGCCGTCACTTCGACGCCGCAGGCTTCGCATTTGAATCGTTTCGTGACTGCGGTTTGGCATGGGTTGTTTCCCTCGTTTGATGAGAGCGAAATTAGGGAGTGTCCGCATTTAGGGCATTTGCGGTTTTTCATGTGTAACGCCTCACGTTAAACAGTGCTGTATACACGAAGCGGATAGCGACCTTGACCACTTCTCCGCTGAACCTGCACCCGTCGTCACAGATAAAGCACCGGCGTTCGTTGTGGCTCACGCCATAGCAGTTCACCAAAGCGTTTGCGGTTGTAGCGCTGCAAGGTCAGCGAGGCGGGTCGGGTGAAGCGACTGGAAATCTTTTTGGGGGATTTTGATATACTTCCAGGCTTCTTTCGTAAGCTGGGAAGCAGTCTCACACCACCCTACAGCAGCGGCATCCTTCCGCAGAACGTCGCTGGTTTCCTGCCCCTTCGTTTCAAGGAGCCAATGGACTCCAGCCTTGTCCAAAGCCACAAAATCCGGGTAATAGGACCTCAAGTTCATCGCCGAGTCGGTATACTCGATGCAAAACCCAAACGCCTGTGGGAGCTTCGAGAATGCGGTCACATCGGGGGCATTGTCGAGAAACTTCGCAAACTCTCGCTCGAAATCGTTGTCACAGGGCACGAGGTTGAGCACGCACTTGCGACCTTCCCAAACCGGGCGTGACCACGGGAACGGCTGGCAGCCAGATAGCATTCGAGCGGGTTCCAACAATTGCGGTGTCTGTTCTTCGATGGTCAGTTCCAGTAGAGCCTTTTTGAAAACATCGACACAAACGTAGTGCGCCACTGCGGTGCCCATCGCCTTGACAATCGCCAAATTGTTCAAGTCAACGGCGTGACCGAACGCTTCTTGCTCGAAGAACTCCTTCACTTTGGGTGCTAGGGCGGCGAACTGCGCTGGCAACTTCACTGCCTCTGCGATGCGGCGGGCGTAATAACCGATGACCTCTTGTGCCGTTTGTGGGTCGGGGATGGTATATTCCCGTTCCACTTCCTTCTTGAGCGTGATGATATCGTACCCTTCATAGCGGAACGTCTTGGCAGTGGGGTCGTCCTCGCTCATGGGGAGGACAATGCACTTCAGACCCATCACATCGAGGGCTGCAATCTCTTCTGCTAAGGATTTCTTACGGACAAGTGACGGCGTGAGCACCGGCAGCCCAAGGTCAAATTCCTTTCGCTCTTCCAGCGGCATGATAGTGACAATCCGCAGCTTGTCTTTGCCCAGTTCGAAGGTATCGAGCGTTAGCTCTTCGAGCTTCTCAAGGTCGTCCACGAATTCCAGAAAAGTGTTGTTGCCGATGATGTCCACACGCTCCGTATAGCTGACGGGGAGTTCACGGAACATCAGTCTGAGTCCACGTCCGATGGTCTGCTCAGGGAGGATGTTCGCCTTAGCCGTGTACGGGCGCAGGCCGACTACCACGGTCACGTTCTGAACGTCCCACCCCTCCCGGAGCATGAGGACGCTGACAATGGCGTTGATGGGGCTGCCCTCTTGGTCCACTTCACGGACCGCTTTTCGTGCTTCGTGCAGGTCCCTCTTGCTGACTTCACCGGTCTTGTCGGTGTGGATGACCTGCGTTTTCTTGTCGCTGAACTCCTCCGGGTACTTCGTCCGCAGCCAGTCGGCCACGTCGTCGGCGTCGTCCGTGTCATTCATCATGACGAACAGGACTGGCTTCTTCCGCAGTGGCCGCAGTTGGTCCCGGTACTCCCGCCATCGCTCCACGCCTGCGGTCAGGAAGGGCTTGTAGCGGACACTCGCATGGTCCGACTTCGCCTCAGCGATTTTGGCGATGCCCTTCATGGGGCGTTTCACGATGCCGTCGATGATGGCCTGCTTGAGCGGGTAATCCACGACCGTCCATGGGAAGATGGCTCCCTTTTCAAACCGGGGCGTGGCAGAGAAATCAAGCTGGGCCGTCAGTGCGGTTTTTTCGTGGAGCCTCCGAATGACCTTGTTCCATTCGTTGTCTTCCTCGTGGGTGTGGTGGGCCTCATCGTTGACGACCAATAGCTTCCCTGCACGAAGCGAGATGCGGTCGCCGAAGTCAGTCAACTCCAGTTTCTGGGTCGGAGGCTTCGGACCGAGCATCGCACTCATCTCCTCCGGCTCCTCCTCCAGGGACCGGTCCGCCCGCTCATAGAACTGCTGGATATTCGTGAGGAACAGCGTCCCTTCTGCGTGGGCCTTCTCCCCTTCGCCCCGCATGACACAGTCAAAGTCCCAGAAGATTTCGAGTTCCTTGGGAATGACAGGGTCCGACCGGAAGATTCGGCCTCCCGCAAAGTCTATCTTCAGGCGCTCGAACACAATGACATTGGGAGCCAGCACGAGAAATGTCTTGGCGTAATCCTTGGCGGTTTCGTCCGGCTCTCGGGCGGCGTTCAGGAACTGCCATGCGACCGCCAAGGCCATCACCTTGGTCTTGCCGCTTCCCGTGGCCATCTTGATGCAGTACCGGGCGAAGTCATCGCTGGCAGGCAGGCGCAGGTTTCGGAGGTCCTGGGCGTACCGTTCCAAAAGGGCCTTCCGTGTCCGTACCTTTTCAAACTCCCACACAAAAATCAGGGTCTCGACCGCCTCCTGCTGAGCAGGGTGGTACTTGAAGGGCAAGCCAGAAGGCGACTTGTGGTCGGTGTAGAACCAGTGGTTCAGGAGAATGCGGGTCGTGTCGGTGATGCCTTTGTAGCCGCCTGCTCGCCATGCCTTCACAGCTTCTCGGAGGGCAGGAACGCAGGGTCCTGTGCGCAGGCGGGACGTGATATCAAGCAACTCAGCTTGCGTCGGCGCTGCGGCTTGTCTTTTCTTGCGGGCCATATGCTGCCGGGAGAAACCAGTCCGATGGGTTCCTATTTGACCGTGACTTCAACCGTCTTGGTCGTGTCGTTCCCAAGGATGTCTATCACTTTAACCACAATTGTGAATTTCCCGGGTTCCGGGTAGCCGTACTTCGTCTCTAGCTCGATTTTGGGTTCCTGCCGTGTCCGGTAGGTCTGCCACTGGTTGTGAAACGTATCGTTCCGGTAGTCCCAGTCCACGGCCCAGTAGTCGATAAGCTGGCTCCAGTGCTTGATTGCCTTTCGCACTTCCTCGGGGATGTCGTCAGTCGGGATAACGAACTCCGTTAGTTTGAGCGTCACTTCACGACCCTTTTGATTCCTCTCGACAGTTAGCGCACCAAGCTCGAAGAACTTCACGTCACCCTGTTCAATAGCTTTCTTGTCCAGGACCTCACGGGGAATTTTCTTGAAGGACACGTCCACCCGTGATTCAGCCGCTACGTTTTTGGCAAGCTCGTTCATCTCGAAGGCGAATTCCCAACCCAGTATGTCCACTCCCGCATTGGAAGGGGCATCCTTGCCACTCCCCACAGCTTTCCATGTTTCTTTAGCTATGGCTTTAACGTCGGAAAGCGTGACCGGGGCATCTACTGCCCCAACATGAACCATTCGCCCCCCCTTCGACCCATGCAGCCAGGAGCGACCCGTAGTGGGCGTTGCGTGATAGAGGTCTAGTACAAATTTCCTGTAGGCTGCTTCCCGTTGTCGTTGCTCATCAAGTTGGTCTTTTGCGCTGGCAGGAAACTCCGCCGTCTGCCACGCTTGGCGCTCGTACTTCCCGAGGTTCTGGACAATGAAAGGCTTGACGCCGGGAATGCCGAGGAGACGCTTGCGGGTGGTGTGGATGGCGAAGCGCCCCAAGTCACATGCAATCCACCGGCGATTGAGCTTTTCCGCCACCGCCGCCGTCGTCCCGCTGCCAACAAAGCAGTCGAGGATGAGGTCGCCCTCGTTCGAGGAGGCTTTGACAATGCGTTCAAGCAGGGCTTCGGGCTTCTGCGTGTCGTAGTTCAGACGTTCGCCTCCTTGAGCGGGAACTGGTCGAATGTCCGTCCATACGTCTTGAAGCATTACTCCTGGCATTTCATCCAAATACCTCTTGTATCGAGGCATCTTGCCCCTCTCATGCCATATGCGTCCTTCCCTTAAAAGTCTTTCTGCGGCTCGCTGAACAGATTCGCCCTGCTGCAATCCCAATGCCCAATGTCTCCCCTGAGGGAGATACACCTTTTCACCGTTCAGAACAATTGGCTCACCTGACTCACCTTTTCTAATCCCTGCCCCAGTAAGGTCCCCGAGTTGAAATCGCCGACCTGTTTTCTCCTCGACATACTTGTAAAAACCTTCTACGTACTCTGGGTCATAAGGAACGTACTGTTGGTTCCACACCCATGAACCGGACTTGGCGTAAAAGAGGATTACCTCGTGAATTCTTCCGTATTGCCCCAGTCCTTCAAAGGCTCCGCTCTTCGCAGTCTGTCGCTTCCAGGCTATTTGGTTTACGAAGCTCTCATACCCAAAGACTTCATCCATTACGCTCCGAACATAGTGAACAATGTTCTGTCCGATATGAACGTAGATACTCCCTGTATCAGCGAGCAGGTCATGGAGGATAGCAGCAGCTTCATAGAACCACTTGAGGTATCGGTCAATCGACGTAATCCCAAGCTGCCGTTCTTCTCGGCTGACCCCCCATGTGTCACGGTAGGCTTTCTGCTCAAGGATGGACGGTTCCTTGGTGAAGGTGGAGGTTTCATCAACGGGCGTGTCGGAGTGGTGGGGAATTGTGGCAGTGAAGGAGAAATCAGCGCCGGTATCGAATGGCGGGTCGATATAAATCAGGTTCACTTTGCCAGCGAATTCCGGCAGGAGCGACGGCAGGACGTATTTCTTATCACCCCAGATGAGGCGGTTTCGCCATTCGGTCTCACGACCAGAGGAGAAAAGCTCCAAGTTCCGCTGGCGGTCCTGCGTACTCTCGTTGACCGTCTCTATCGGCTGAAATGGCAGGGCAATCCGCACCGGTCCCTGCTTCTTCCCGTCCTTGTACTTCCCGTCCCAAATGAGTTCAGTCATGGAGGTGGCTAGGTTCTATGTGCCAGAACGGCTATCAAGGCTCGTTCTGAATCTCGCAGGTTCGGTCCGGTCGCCCGGATTGAGAGCAGATTCTACAGGAATCCAGCCCCGAGGGTTACAGAAAAATCTATATCAGGGAAAGAATGCGTGTTGTAAGAATTTCGCCCTGAAGGTCCAGACGGCGTTCCCTACTTCAGTGCCCCGCTCAGCAGCCAAGCCAACCTCACGCCTGCCCTCTCCAACTGAAGCTCCACCACCGGGTCTACTTGCCGCTCATAATCGGGAGTGACGGATGCGGGATTCCCATTGCCCAGGTCCCCGTAGGCGACTGCCCTTGCAATTTGGTGCGCCTCGTTCGCCCAGTCCAGTATGCTCCCCCTTTCCCACTCATCCAGGTCCCGAGCGGTTATGCGGCTCTCCAGTTCGGCGGCGAGCGCCCGAGGGTTGCGACCGAGGTGCTGGAGCAAGCCCGTGTCCCAGACCCAATGCAGGTTATCGGGATGACCGTCAAAGAGCACCTGCCGGGCATTGCCCCCCTTGTCGCCGTTGGTCTCGTCGTGAAGGGGCTGGTGGAGGTCGCCGATGAAGTGGACAACGTACTTGAGCGCCTCCGCCCTCGCCCCCCGGCTTGCCGCCGGGTCCCGCAGGACGGCGAGGAACTGCACGGTCTTCGCCACGATGCAGTCGCCGTGCGGGCATTCACGAGCCATGTCGATTTTGGAGTCGGCAAGCGGGCAGTCAACGTAGTGCCACGGTCCCGTCTCACGGTGGTCACGGCGATAGTCGTCAGCCCAGCTAGCGATGGAGTCAATGCTGCTGCCGTCCAGAAGCTCGCTCGCCCTGTCCTTCGCCGAGTCCGTCATATAGCGCTCGGCGACAAGGGCGACCACCTCGTGACCCTCCCGCCCCCATCCGAAGCCGGGCTGGGGCGAGGATAGGGCAGCCAGGAGGAAGGCAAGCGCAAGCGAGACTCGTCGTGGCAGGGGAATGGCGAAGTGCGCGCCCCTGACGCTATTTTGGGAATGGTCCATGGCCCTTCCTTCCGCTGACCTCCATCCGGCAACCGCCGCCGTATGTGGGAGGTACCATGTGCGGCACCGACTGCAACAGGACACGCAGACCTTCCGAGCAAGTATAATCTAGCCCAATGAAGCCCCGACCAGGAACCTACGCCCTCGTTCTTTCATCAGTCAAAGCTGCGCCCACCCGAGTCGGCAAGCTTGGCAGCCTGCAACTTCAGCCCGGATTCTACGTCTACATCGGCAGCGCCCACGGCCCCGGGGGCCTCCGCGCCCGGCTTGCGCATCATCTGGAGCCGAGCAGCCACCCCCACTGGCACATTGACTACCTGAGGGCGCACGCCAATCCTGAAGAGGTCTGGTAATGCCATGACCCCCGGCCGTGGGAGCACCAATGGGCGAAGTGCCTCGGGACGCTGCCGGGGGCGTCCATCCCCCTGGCCGGGTTCGGGGCGTCGGACTGTGCGTGCGAGTCGCACCTGTATTTCTTTGGGAGCCGCCCGTCGCGGACTGCCTTCGCCCTGAGCCTGCGGGCGTTCGACCACAGGCATCCTCGTGTGCAGCTCCATACCAGACATACGTTGTTGCGCGTACGCCGTTAAGTGGTCAGATAAGAGGGTCAGCGAGGGTTTGACCCTTTAAGGGTCCGGTTTCTTTGATACGGGTCGGTCGGCAAATACGCCCGTCCACCGCCAAAGTCAAGGCCCCATTTGAGGGGCACCGCGCGTCGAGCTGGTTCGATAGTCCTCGCCGCGCGCCGGTGGTCTAGCAGCATCGCCAGCAGGTCGCCCCGCTGGATTTTTTCGCAGTGGACGGTGCACATGGAGAGGGCGTTGAATGGGCGTATAAACTCGTGAATGCGGCGCAGGTAATCGCGGGTCGTTGCCGCATCGCTGCCATTTCCGTACGCCCACGACCAGTCCGTGACCCAGCGCATCAGTGTGGCATGAAGATGCAGCGGGCTGCGCTGGAAGGGGTCGCTCGGCCGGAACAAAGCGGGCAGGCAGTGGGGCGCCGTCAGGAACACGAGCCGGCCACTGTGCAGCAAGGCATCGGTTTTCAGACCGCTCTCGCCGAGGCCCTGAGCAATCTCCTTGAGGCAGGTAGGTCCCGCTACGATGACTGCTTGCTGGCCGACCTCTAGACCGGCGACCACGAATTTTAGGATTTCGGAAAGGCCCTTTTCCTTCCGGACCACTAAACGACACGCTTGACCGTCGGCCTGGGGGCCTGCGTGGTTCCCCGACTCTAAATTCATATACTGTTATCTTTGACGAAATGAGGTGGCCCTGTCAACGGGCTTCGGATGCGATTGCATTATTGTCCCTAGCGCGTTTTTGGCGCTTTCGCCTAAGATAGACCTCAATAACTGGAACGCAGACAACGCCTTCTATTGGCGATGAACTCTCACAGTCCGGGACCGCGTGCCTAGCACGGCTAGGATGCGGGGGCACCGTTTTCCACCGAATCAACAGGGGTCCCCTGCCAGCATAGTTCGCGTTCTTACCCACAAAGGTTTTCTGGTACACCCTCAAACGGGACCCTGGACTGCGCATTGTGTTTCAGGCGGGCACATCGGGTCCTATGGCAATCAGCACAGGGAAGGTCGGATGGATGGCTCGTTCCGCATGGCAATGTGCGAGACATCAGGGCCGTGAGCGAGCAGCTTGGAATTGCCAGTCCGGTGCCGTACAGCGCGTCAGTATTCCTGGAGGCCGCTCGGTAGCGGCGCTCCCTGAGTCGCGGTGCCTCCGGCAGCAATTCCCAAGCGACAGTACCTAAGGCTGCAAACCCAGCGCCCTCGTCGTGAACTCAACGAGCGGCAGCATCGCCCGGCACGCAGCAGCGAAATCCCGCATGAATCCCGCCGCCCTTCACGCCGCCGCAGGTCCGCCGGTGCTGCCCTCGACGCCCCAGCTTGAGGGGCGAGCTATATTGTGGACCATGGAACTACACCGCTGGCTGTGCTGGACATCTGAGGGGGGCAACGCCCCGGCCTTCGTGCGAACGGTCGGCGAAGCTGCTCGCATGGCTTGCTTGCCCGAGTATGAACTGCTCCGACCCGTGCTCCTGGAACTCAAACGCCGGTATCCCGAACCCGAGCCTGGCAAGCCCCCCAATTTCACGCCCAAGCATGATGCACCTCGGTAATCCCGTTCAGGTTTCACCTTGACACCCAGACTTCCGGGTGAAAGTATTTGGCCAATCAGCCTAGCTCAATGGCAAGGCCGAGAGGGAAGGCGTAATGACAGCCTGTGCCCACTCCCGTCTTGCGCCGCGCACCCTCCTCAAGCTCGGAAGGTGCGCCGGGGGCTTGACTGCCCGCTTTTTCCTCAGGCTCTCGGTCCCGCAAGAAAATCACGACTTCATTTTCGAGGAGGCGTCATGCAACGAATCAGTCTTTTGCTGCTCGTTCTAGTGGTCTTCTCCGCCACGACCATGCAGGCGCAGGCACCGGCTCCGAAGCCCGACCCCGAGGTCAAGAAGCTGCATGCCGACCTGGGCCATTGGACGTACGAAGGAGAGGCCAAGCCTGGACCGGGGTGCCTCGGCGGCAAGTTCACCGGCGAAATGACCTGTCAGATGATTCTAGGAGGGTTCTTTCTCCAGTGCCGGTTTACGGAAAAGGAGCCTGCGGGAGAGGAGTGGCGGAGCCTTGAGATTGACGGGTACGACCCGGTGAACAAGAACTTCACCCATGACAGCTACGCTGACGACGGAAGCAGATTCTCTGGGGTACTAACCATTACTGGGAACACACGGACCCATGTGGGAAGGTGGGTCAGCGAAGGAAAGCAGTATCAGTACAAGGGGACCTTTGTATTTGCGCTCGATTTGGCGAGCGGGACCTACAAGGACGAAATCTCGCCCGATGGCAGGACGTGGACGACTTGCGAGGAGTCCAAATATACCAAGGTCCAGCCCGCCCCGAAGAAGTAGCGGGCAGCCGACAGGTCAGCACAACCAGGGGCCGGGCTGCTTGATGCGCGCACAGAAGGGAGAGCTTGCAGTGGGCACCCCCAGTCATGACTACATCATGGGCAAAACATCCGCGGAATACCAGCGCTTACGCGCCCAGGCGAAGTTGTGGGAAGAAGCCACCAAGCGCGTACTCCTCAAGGCCGGTGTGCATGCGGGCATGTCCTGTTTGGACATAGGCTGCGGTCCTGGGGAGGTAATGCGCCTCATGGGTGAGATTGTTGGCCCGGAGGGCTCCGTGACGGGCGTCGACGTGGACGGCAATATTGGCAGAGAGGCGCTTGACATGCTGCGGACGACCGCCGGTGGCCAATACACCTTCCACGAGATAGACGTTGAGTCAAGGGACCGGGTCCCCGGCAGTCCTTTTGATGTCACGTTTGCTCGCCTCACGTTAGTCCATCTCAAAGAACCAGTGGCGTTCCTGCGTAAGATGATGACGTGGACTAAGCCCGGCGGTATCGTCGCGGTGCAGGAGCACGACTTCGATTCGTGGGGGGCTTACCCGAAGCTGGATGAAATGGTCGAGGCGGTACAGACGTTTCGTACAGTTGCAGAAAAAGCGGGACGTGACACGCGGCTTGGCTTCAAGTTGCCTACGTACTTTATCGAGGCGGGGCTTGGCCCTCCTGATGGCACCGATGTCGCGGCATTACTTGTGGAGTTGGAGGTTGGGGGCCGCATGACTCAGGCGGTCTACGACAGTATCTTTCCAATGGCACAAAAGCTGGGCATTGCTGATGAGGCGAGTCGGCAGCGGATTCTTGGCGCCATCGACGAGGCGAGACAGTCCGGAGGACCGTTTGTGTTAAGTCCACTGCTCATTGGCGCATGGAAGTGCCGACCACTGTGAGCCTAGTTTCCCGAATGCTCGGCGACGGCCAAACCGCAGGTGTGGTGTCCACGTTCGCCCGCTGATTCCTCACTTGACGGCGCACTCGTAATCTGTGCTGAGCGGCCACCTGGCCAGATTGCGCCGGGAAAAAGTGAGCGCAAGCTCTAGCGCGAACGCCCTTCCATGCAGGGATTCGGCCCGCCCTTGGTCCGCCCATTCTCGGATAGCGCCGCTGGTCCCAAGACTGTAGTCATTTGACCACCGCATCATGTCGAAGCCGCCGCTCAAAATACGGCATTTAGCTCCCACCGCGAAATGGACTTTATAAACCACCCCCGGAAGCCGGTCCAGGGCCGCCGCAGACATCCTTCCCTCGGGAATCGCGCCCTCCGTACGGCTCGGTTTCGGCGAGAATCGGGCGGTGCCACGCCACATCCCGCGACGAGGCGTGGTCGAAGAACAACGTGGCCATGGTTCGAAGCATCAGACAATGCAGCATGAACTCGCTGTCCAGCGGAGGCTTCGAATGCGCATACGAATCTCTTGTCTTGTTCTCTTGGTCTGCTTCGCACCGGCTGCGCGTGCGCAGGATGTGGAGTTGTTCGGCGGCTTTTCATATTTGCGCACTACCGGAACGAGCTATGAGCACGCGGGGATTAACGGTTGGAATGCCGCCCTTTCGGCGAATATTAAGTCATGGGGTGTGGTGGCGGACTTCAGCAACCATTACGGTGCCAGCGCCAACAACTTCACGCCCGTTGGGAGCGGAGGGCGCGGAACCATGTTCCTGTTCGGTCCGCAGTATTCCTTCCGGCTCGTGCCACATGTCACCCCTTTCGCTCACGTCCTGTTTGGCGGCGTGCAGGGTGCGAGAGTTGGGATAGGACTGTTGGGACCAGGCGGGGCGTGTCCAGAGCCAGGGTGCAGCGGGTTCTCGATAATACCGGAGACGGCTTTTGCGATGGCGCTGGGTGGTGGGCTCGACCTCAAGGTCCACAATCACCTATGGATTCGACTCATCCAGGCCGACTACATCCGCCAAAATTTCAGTGACGGCACCATGAACAGTCCTCGCATTTCAGCCGGTGTCGTTTTCCGCTTTGGAAGACCATAACTGCGCCAATCAGTGTTCGGCTTCAGTTTGATGGCTGGGAATTGTGTTTTCGAGCGATACTCCCGCGTCAGTTCACTCCCGAGGCCCGCAGTTGACCCGGTGACGTAGCGGTGACGAATGATGCGGAATTGGGTTCAAAAGACCCAATCCTCTTCCACCTGCTTCCGGGTGGGCTCTTTCCACAAGCAGCCGAGTCCATAACCCAGCCGCCGAATCCTCACATTGCCTTCAATTTTCCCCGGAAAAGCCGCCCGGTTCCATGTATATCATGAATGTGGAGCCCCTCCCCGGCATCAAGCCCCGCATGTACTCCGTCGATTTCGAGAACCGCCCAGGCGACTTGGGGGGCACCACGGTCGTTTTGGCGGCCGCCCCTGAGACCGCGCCGGGAAAAGCCTTCAACTTGTTCCCGTAATACCGGCGCAAGAGCCGCCGGAGGTGCAGACCGATGCCCAACCAATGCTCGACGCGCCACGGCAAGCTCGGCGAAATCCTCCTGGAGAAGGGCCTAATCGACGGGGGCCAGCTCCGGGCGGCCCTGGAGCACCAGAAAGCCAACAGCCTGATGCTGGGGACTTCCCTCGTGAAGCTGGGCTTCCTGAGCGACGGCCAAGTGATGGCCGCCCTGTCCCAGCAGTATGGCCTGGCTGCCGTTGACCTCGCCAGCCTTGAGGTGGACCCGAAGGCCGTCAAGCTGATTACCGTTGACATGGCCTTGAAGCACAAGGTGCTGCCCATCCGCCGCCTGGGGTCCGTCGTGAGGCTGGTCATGGCGGACCCCACCAACGTGCTCGCCATCGATGAAATCAAGTTCCGGACGGGCTTCAACATCGACCCCGTCGTGACCACGGAGACGGCCCTTGACGACGCCATCAGGAAGCATTACGGGAATGTGGCGGAGCAGGAGCACGAGAAGGAGCTGGCGGGCATCACCAATCTCATTGATGAGACACAGGCCGAAAGCCTGGAACTGGAAGTAGAAGACGACGGAACCCTCAACCTGGGGCAGCTCGAACTTGAGAAGGCCGCCGACGAGGCTCCCATCGTCAAGCTGGTGAACTTCCTCCTTTCCGACGCCGTGAGGCGGGACGCCAGCGACATCCACATGGAACCCTTCGAGAAGGAGTACCGCATCCGCTACCGCATCGATGGAATACTCCAGCCCATCATGTCCCCGCCTCTCCGGTTCCGCGACGCCATTATCAGCCGCGTGAAAATCCTGGCGAAGCTGGACATCGCGGAGAAGCGGCTGCCTCAGGACGGGCGCATCATGGTCAGGGTGATGAAGTATGGGAAGAAGAAGCAGCTTGACCTTCGCGTTTCCGTGTTGCCTTCTTTGCGCGGCGAGAAGATTGTCATGCGCCTGCTGGACAAGGACAACCTCCAGCTCGACATGACGAAGCTGGGTTTCGAGGCGGATTCCCTGGCGAAGGTCCAGAAGGCGATTGCCAAGCCCTTTGGCATGGTGCTGGTGACCGGGCCTACGGGAAGCGGGAAGACCAACACGCTCTATTCCGCAGTCTCCCAGCTCAACACGCCCGGCACGAACATCGTGACCGCGGAGGACCCGGTGGAGTTCGAGATGCCCGGCATCACCCAGGTCCAGATGAAAGACCAGATTGGGCTGAACTTCGCCGCCGCCCTCCGTTCCTTCCTGCGGCAGGACCCCAACATCATCCTGGTGGGCGAAATCCGCGACTTCGAGACGGCGGAGATTGCCATCAAGGCGGCGCTCACGGGGCACATGGTCCTGTCCACTCTCCATACGAACGACGCCCCCTCGACCATCTCCCGGCTCATGAACATGGGCATCGAGCCTTTCCTCGTGGCCACCTCCGTCCACTTGATTTGCGCGCAGCGGCTGGTCCGGCGCATCTGTCCAAAATGCAAGGTCCAGGAGGAGGTCAGCCGCCAGTTCCTCAGGGAATCCGGCTACACAAGGGAAGAAGCCGAATATGTGAAAGCCTACAAGGGCACCGGCTGTCCGGCTTGCGACAACAAGGGATACAAGGGGCGCACGGGGCTGTACGAGGTCCTGGAGGTCACCGACGACATCCGTGACCTCATCTTGAACGGAGCCGCGCCAATGGAGCTTCGCAAGAAGGCGATAGAGCAGGGGATGCTTACCCTCCGCCGAAGCGGACTCGTCAAGGCAGCGGCAGGGATAACCACCCTGGAAGAAGTCTATCGGGAAACGGTGCGCTAATCCTTCAACAGGGAGGAACCGTCCCCACCGCTGAAATCCCCCGGTTTTGTCCGTTATTTGCCCGAAAGGCTCGCTTTCCCTGAGGAAGCCCATTTCTGCTAGGTATATTACAAGTGCGGGATTTCCCTCCGAACCAAGCCCCCATGTCACGGTCGAATCTGCCGGGAATCGGATACGGGCCAGAAACGACCGGCCCCTAAAAGGAGAAACAAAGATGCATAAATTCGACCGTAAGAAGCAAGATAAATTGAGAACTCGCCTGCTTCATGCTCTCGCACAAGGCGGTTTCTGGTTCTACGAAAAGCTTGATGTACTCCGTATCAGTTTGCGGCCTGTCTGACAATCCCGACAAGCGAAGCAGTCAATGTCGAAAGGTTTTGCATGCTCTACAAAAAGAGGGCTTAGTCGAACTGCGAATGAAGAGTCCGCATAGCTTCCGCCCTCAAGCTTGGTGGGGAATCACTGAGGCGGGTCGGCAAGCCGGCGCGTAAGTAAGGGGCGCATTCAAGGCATGGCAGGAGTCGCCGCTGATGTTGAACAAGGACGGGAACCGCCCGCCCAGCTTTTGGTCGAAAGGCTCACTTTTCCCTCAATTAGTCCGCCTCTCCTCGGTATATTATGAGTGTGGGATGTCCTTCCCAACCAAGCCCCCCATGACATAGCCGAATCTGCCGGAAATCGGATAGCTGCGCTCGATTGACCTGAACCCGACCTTGAGCCTGAAGGAGGCGCCCTGATGAAGAAGGCTGCGATTTACGCACGGGTCAGCACCCCCGACCAGCACATTGAGACCCAGCTTTACCAGTTGCGTGAGCTGGCCGCGCGTCGCGGCTTCGAGGTTGTCCACGAGTATACGGATGTCGGCGTCTCCGGCTCCAAAGCCAGGCGGGGAGGTTTGGACGCCCTGCTGGCGGATGCCCATCGGCGCAAGTTCTCGATTGTCCTGGTCGCGGCGTTCGACCGCGTCGCCCGGTCAGTCAAGCATTTCCTGACAGTGGTGGACGAGCTGAACGACCTCGGGATTGAGTTTGTCTCGGCCCGCGAGAACATCGACACCTCGGGCGCGATGGGGCGGATGTTCGTCACCATCATCGGCTGCATCGCCGAACTCGAACGGTCGCTCATCATCGAACGGATTAAGGCCGGGATGCGTCGGCGTCGGCTGGAAGGACTGCCTATGGGCCGCACGCCTCTCGGCATTGACCGCGAGGCGTTGGTGCGCGACCGCCGCTCCGGAATGTCCCTGACCCAGGTCTCCAAGAAGTACGGCGTGAGCCGGGCCAGCGTCGTGCGGTTCACGCGTGATTCCATGAAGGGAGAATGTGCCGGGGTCGCCGGACTCCAGCCAGCGGCGGTCCAAGCCCCAGCCGAGTGCGTGGCTTAATGCCTGAAGACGGTTTCTCCCCTGCAGCAGTCCCAAAGCACACCCTTTTGCCGGAGGCAAACCCTTATGACCGATTCCGCAGCCGCCCTCCCCGAGGCCATCGAATGCCCGCTGTGCCTTGGCAAGGGCGAACTCAGCCGGACCGAGGTGCTTGAGCGGCTGGGCATGAAGGACTTTGCCCGCGTCGCCCAGCTCAGCGCAGAAGAAGCCATACGCCTCATCCTGAAGAAGGAGAAGGATGCCGAGCAGGCCCGCTGGGCGAAATTCGACGCAGAGCTGGCTAGGCGGGTCGCCGAGGTCACGGGCAAGCACAATGCCGAATTGCAGAAGCTCCAGGCCGAGAAGAGCGAGCTTGCCGCCCGCCTGAAGGGACTCGAAAAGAGCGCCTCCGCCACGCTGGACAACGCCAGGCAGGAGGAGCGGCTGGCTGCCGAGAAGGAGCTTCAGAAGCAGCTTGCCGCACTGACGAAGCGGATTGCCGAGCTCGAGGCCGCCCAGAGGCTGGCGGAAGAGCAGAAGAAGGCCGAGGTCGCCAAGGCGAGAGCCGACCTTGAGGGTGCCCTGAGCAGCGAGAAGGCAAAGGCGAACGACCTCGCCCGCCAGGGAAAAGACTACCTCCAGGAGATAGGCAGCCTCCGCGAGCGGAACCAGGGGCTTGAGGCCGAGATGGCGAAGGTGGCCCGTGTCGGGAAAAAGGAGGAGATGGACTTCGCCGAGGAGGCGCGGTCGTGGCCGGGCATCTGGGTCGGCGGGAAGCTGCCGCGAAATGGCGACTACCTGATGGCCTTCAGCGACGCCGCCGGGAACGCCCTTGAGCCCAGCATGGTCGTGGACAACAAGGACAAGGCAACCGTCGCCGAGGCCGACGTCAGGAAGCTGGTCCGGGACGCCAGGGAGCGCAAGCTTCCCGTCGCGGTGCTCGTGACTCGGGACGAGTCGCAGTTGCGGCAAGCCGACCGGCAGTGCAGATGGGGGCAGGAGGATGGGATTTGGCTCCTGCGGTCCACCCGAGCCTGGCTCCCCCGCGACCTTGAGGTCCTGCGCCCGGTGTTCGAGCGGATGCGGGCCGAGGGGCCGGACTTCCTCCAAAGGAACGCCGCCCTGGCCGCCGAGGTCCGGCGGACGTTCGTGGACATTGATGAAATTGAGGGGCAACTCAAGAAGGCCGGGACCGCCATCGGGAAGGCGCAGGCGCTCGCGGCGAAATATCGGGCGAGATTGGCGGGGTTATGCGACAGCGCCGCCGGCCAGATAACACCGGGCAAGCCAGGGAGGAAGAACGGAAGGGCGAGCGCCGGTGCTGGCAACGGGACTCTGGAGCGTCTCCTGCGGGAGGGCGGCCCGGCGCTGGGATTCTCATAGATTCCGGCGTCCAGGTTCCTCACTACTTTCGCCATCGGGACGCCGAACCGGCGCGAGATAACCATGCACTGGCCGGACAGCGAAGATGACGAGCAGCGTTCGTCGGCAGTGGCCGAGGGGAAGCTTCGCGAACTATAGGTGGCGCTTCCCGGTCGTATGTCATGCCCATGGAGGGACCAATGGAGTACTTCTACGAACCCTGGCTGCTGGAACTCATCCGCAGCGACTCCGCATTCCTCAAGTCCCTGGGCATCGAAGGTTGCGTGATTGATGACCCCTGCCCTGAGCCGCTCCCGGAGGAGTTTATTCGCCTCTGCGAGATGACCCACGTGCTAGTCAAAGAGCGCCTCACCGAGCAGGACCACAAGTGGCTCAAGGCGATGGCCGTGGCGTGGGAACGGGAGCCAGCGTTCCAGCTACCCCTGGATTTCTGCGAGCGCCCCTAGCGGCACCCGGATGGCATGAAGAAGGCCGTGTTAGAGTTTTGGGTTTGTGGGGTATCCACTTAGCGCAAGCAGCCATTTTTGCCCAACATAGCATTTTGCAAGTGAGGAGGAAAAGTGAGAATAAACGACAAAATCTCGAAGGATGTTAAGCCACCAAATCTGCCGCTTAACGAAACATGCTGTTTTGCTCAAGACGACGACACCGAGATGTGCGGTTTACCGGCCACGCATGCTTGGCTGCGTCCGCACTTCCGAACACGGCATTGTTTTTGCAAGGCTCACTGGGAGGAAATGTCTCTGTGGTTTGAAACCGTGGAATCATTTTGCCTTCCTGACGACGAATTCGTCGTGCTGCAATAAGCGTACTTGCGTTGAATGGAGACCCCGTTTGGGTTTTTACCGGAGGCACAAATGAAGAAGGAATGTACCAGTTGTCATGGGACCGGAAGATGCCCCCAGTGCAAGGGCACCGGTCGCCTCGGTTATCCCGGCTACGGCCAGGTGGACACGTATCGCACCCCCTGTACCGCATGCCAGGAGTCAGGCGTCTGCCGGGCTTGCTGTGGCACCGGACAAAAGTAGAGATGTTCAAAGTTGACTGAGCCCATCAGCCACAAGAGAGGGTCATGAGCCATCAGCATTTCTGTGATGTTGCCGGTCATTGGTGGGAGTGCGAAGGGACGGCCCTGCGCCCTGGGGATAAGGTGCCGTCTGTCTGCATGTGCTTGAAGTGCGGAGTTCCGCTGGATTTCGGCGACCACAGCCACGACTATGTCGAACTTCTCGCCTGCCCTGAGCACCGGAAGGTGGCCGAAGCCATCACCGCCCCGCACCAAGCAGAGCCGGGGGCTGAGCGTGGTGTGCTCCGGGACAAGGACGGCAATCCGATTGTCGGCTTCTGCCTGTGGTGCGACAAAGATTTCTATTCCATGGATGAAGTCGAGACCCACAACGCAGACAACATGAAAGCATGCCCCGTCCACGAGGAGCTTACCAGCAGGCCGGGGGGCTACCCCTACATGCCGCCGGTATTGCAAGACATGCTGGAGCAAGTTGGGCTGCTGAAGGGGGATGAGCCGGAAAAAAGCGGCGACACAGACCCAAAGAAATGACCGCACGGGCAAAGCCCGAGGCCCAGAGGAAGGGAGAGTAATGAGTTTATGCGAGTCGCACTCTACGCCCGAGTCTCCACGCTTAACGGCCAGCACCCCGAAATGCAGTTGGCGGAGTTGCGTGAGTACGCATCCCGCCGTGGCTGGGAGATTGCGGGCGAGTATCTGGACGAGGGCGTGAGCGGCGCTAAAGAGTCTCGCCCTGAGCTGAACCGCCTCATGGACGATTCCCATCGGCGGCAGTTTGACATCGTCCTGGTGTGGAAGATTGACCGCTTCGGCAGGTCGCTGAAGCACTTGGTCAATGCCCTCGCCGACCTGGACGCCTATGGCGTGACGTTCGCCAGCCTGAAGGACAGTCTCGACCTGAGCACGCCCTCCGGGCGGCTGATGTTCCAAATCATCGGGGCAATGGCGGAGTTCGAGCGGGCGCTTATCCAGGAGAGGGTAAAGGCGGGACTCCACAACGCCCGACGCACCGGGAAGCAGCTTGGTCGTCCACACCGGGTCGTAGACTTTGACGGCATCGCCCGCATGAAGGCCGAGGGTCACAGTCTCCGCAAAATTGCCGAAAAGCTCGGGGTTGGCTACGGCACAGTTCGCATGCGGCTGGCGGCAGGCGAGCGAAAAACCTCCGGTCCCGGGACCGCCGCCGTGATTGAGGTGTAAAGGGTTATATTGCCGGTTCCGGCGAGCGGCAAACACTAGATTCTCGCTCGATACTTTCCCGCAGCGAAGATGCTCAGGGGAAAGTCCGGCGATGGCGAGCGCCAGGTAAACTAGCGGTGCGGAGCGTTTCTGATGCGCAAGGAACTTGAAGAAAAGCTCGTCCGCCGCTGGCCGAACTGGTTTGACCTGGCTGGCGACCCCGTGTCGAACCCCATGGCGCGGGGCTTCCAGCATGGCGACGGTTGGCTCAACATCCTTTGGCGGCTATGCGTGGACCTGGAGCCGCTGGTCGCGGAACTTGAGAATGAGACTGGGGAGCGCTTCGAGGTGTTGCAGGTCAAGTAGAAGTTCGGCACGCTGCGCTTCTATGTGAACCATCGCACCGACCCCATTGACGAGCGCATCGCGGAGGCCCAGGGGGAATCCTCCCGCACCTGCGAGGCCTGCGGCCAGCCGGGGAAGCAGCGCGAAACAAGCGGCTGAATTCGGACCGTGTGCGACACGCACACGCATAGCCCGGAGGAACAATGAGACCGACGGGCAATGAGGCATGTTGGGAGCGAATTCGCCGGATTATTGGGGCTCAGCTCCACGCGGGAGCTGTGCCTCACTCCTGGCTTTCAGGACCATGCATCAACAGGGAGCGGGACAGCGAGCTTAAGGCACCGAGATGAAGCCAACCCAGCCAGAGAGGTTAGCCTTGAGGAGATTCACCGCCGCAGAGCGGGAGAAAATCCGCAGGCAGGAAGCGAAGCTGTTGGAGGACATCGACAAGCTCCCGCCGGAGCGCCAGCTCATCGCGCAGATTGCGGCGAGAGGCCGCCGTATAGAAAAGGCGAAGAAGGCGAAGGTGCCCGAGGTCGGGCTCTTCTTCGTGGTGGACTGGATACTCTTTGTGGACGGCCTGCCGTGGACGGAAGCCCCGAGCGTCGCTGGCTATAGGACATATGGCGTCGGCCACCCCGAGTACTGGCGGCGCTTGCAGGTAGTCGGCGCGGTCCCCAAGGGCATGCCTTACGGCAAGTTCGCCAGCGGGTGCGTGACCTACGAGGACGCGAGCGGAAAGTTCACCCTGTTTGCCGACAGGTGCATCATCAGGAACAAGCGGTAGGTCAGAGCCATCATGAATGAGCTCAACTTGCCAAGGGGCACAAGGGTCCTGGCGGATGACGACTATCGCTGCCTGTTATGCTTGTGGAAAGAGCGCACCCGGAAGCAGGAAGAGAAGGACTGGGACTTTTGAGTGCTGCGGGTCATCCCGGTTGCCTACCGCCGCCCGATTCTCCCCGAGGCCGAGCCGCTGGGGAGGTCGCGGTTTCCAATCAAGGCCAACGACCATCCAGGAGTTGAGCGACTTCGCTCTGCCCAACGGCGTTACTCGCGGGTAGAATCACTCAAAATATCAATTCGCCATAGACAAGTTTCAAGTGGCAGGTCAGGGCAATTCGCGACTATAGTCTCGGGGTCAGCGCCTCTCGCCAAGCTGGCAGACTACCTGAGCGGAGGTATCGATGGGTCGATTGTCATTGGGTACGGGCCTTGTTCTGATTCTAGTTTCGCCTTGGGCGGCGTCGGCTGAGCACAATCCCTTGTTGCCACGACCGCAGGAGATTCAGTACGGAGCAGGAGCACTTGCTCTCGGTGGGCTGGCCATACACCTGGCGCCCGGTGCAAGCCCTGAAGATCGCTTCACTGCTCAAGAACTTTCTTCCTCTCTTGCCAGGATGGCAGGAACCTCGATTCCAGTCTCGGACAGCAGCGCCTCCGGGACCTTCATCACTCTGCAACGAACCGGCGGTGTCGATCCGCTGCCCACACCTGGAGAAAGCGCCGGGCCCGATTCCCGCGAATCATACTCAATAAGGGTGGCGCCCACCGGTGCCGAGGTGCAGGGGCGGTCCTCCTCCGCCGTGTACTACGGCGCGCAGACGTTGCTCCAGCTCGTGGAGGGCGTTGGCGCGGAAGCCAGGCTTCCCGAGGTCAAGATTCACGACTGGCCATCGCTCCCGTATCGTGGCGTCATGGTCGACACGAGCCACGGACCGTTGCCGACCGAAGCAGAGGTGAGGCGTCACATCGATTTTCTGGCGCGCTGGAAGATTAATCAATACTACCTGTATTCGGAGGCAAGTATTGCGCTCGAAGGATATCCCATCCTGCCTCCCGACGCGCAATTCAGCCAGGACGAAATTCGCCGCATTGTTGCCTATGCGCGTGAGCGGCACGTCGATATGGTCCCTTGCATGGAACTCTATGGCCACCTCCACGACCTTTTCAGGGTGGAACGCTATGCTGGCTTGGCGCTTCTCCCTCACGGCAAAGAGTTCAATCCGCGCAATCCGCAGGTGACCGCGCTGTTGAGCGCGTGGGTGGAGCAGCTCACCGATTTGTTTCCTAGTCAGTTCTTCCACATCGGATTCGATGAGACGCGGGAAGCCCCCGTGGTTTTGGCTCCCGATAAGGGTGCGCCGGCCGCGTTGTATCTGGAGCAGTTTCGGCTCGTGTCCGGACTGATCCAGGGGCGGGGCAGGACCATGATGGTCTGGAGCGACATGTTTACCAAGTACCCGGATCTGATCCCGCAGATCCCGGCGGGCACAATCATTGTCCCGTGGGGGTACGATCGCACTGTTTATGAGCCTTACTGGAAGCCTTTCGCGAATAGCTCCCTGCCGCGATTTATCGCTACGGGCGTGAGTATCTGGGACCAGGTTGCGCCCAACTTCGATCGATCCTTCGATAACATTGACAGCTTTGTCTCCACGGGCCGCCAACACGGGGTCTCCGGTCTGATCAATACTATTTGGACAGACGACATTGCGGTTCTGATCAGGCCCGCTTTTCCTGGAATCGCGTATGGAGGCATCGCGGCATGGCAGCCCGATCCGGTGAACCGTGCAACGTTCTTTGCCGAGTATGCTCGGATCATGTATGGGGCGTCGGTGGCCGCAGAAGTGGCGCCGGGGCTCGCGGCGTTGAACCGCTCGGAAGTCGAACTGGCCCGGGCTGTGAATCCGGAATCAGAAGAGACCTCGCTCCCATTCTGGGATGACCCCCTCACTCCAACTCATCTGGCGCGGGCCGCCGCGCAACGGGAGCATTACCGGCAGACGCGGCTGCTAGCCGAAGACGCCCAAGAACACCTTTCCCATGCCCTGCGGCTGGGGGGCGATCCTTCCACTTTGTCAGATCTTCTCCTGGAAGCGCGACTGCTCGATTACGCGGGGATGAAGAACATATACGCCGCGGAAATGGCGAGTTTCTGGCGGGAACTGGGCTCGCATCCGGACCCCGACAGACTGGATCTCTATTTAGGCCAGGAGTCCAGTTCTCATGACCACAGCCGAATCGAGGACCTGATGGATTACAGTGGCGATCTACAGCTGGCTTACCGTGCGGCATGGTTGGATTCGTATACTCCCTATCGCCTCGGCACGGTCATGGGGAAATGGAATGCCGAGTTCCAGTACTGGTGGAAACTCCAACGGCGCTTAGACGACTTCGCGGAGGCGTTCCGTCGGGGCGACGCGCTCCCATCGCTCGAATCGTTCAGTCCAGGGTATTGAGGCTGCCGCTGCGGGCGAGGAAATGCAGAGAACACAATTGATTTGCGCGGCGAGTGAGCCTATCGTTGCTTGCTTTCGCAGTTGCGGTTGCTACGGCCGCGGCTTATGAGTCATCAATTGAATAGCCCAAGCAATTTGTTTAGCGGCGACAGCAAACAACCAGGTGACAGGTAATGGCATATCAAGGCGTAATGGACGACATTCGGACTTGCGCGGTGTAAAAGGAACCCCGGCGAATTCCAGTTTTGACGATGAGTGAGGAGTTCGACGCCAAATGGTACGAGTCCCCGATGAGACGTAAACTCTTGGGGAACCGCAATCAGGTCGCAGGAAGCAGGGGGATGACGCGATATCTGAGAAAATGCTTGGAATGAGGCGATGCGAGAGTCTCCGTGGCGGGAGGAGGAAGACCCTGCCTCCATCCCTGGGCTGCCGGAGTCGCTTTGATGGAAAAACAAAAAAGACATCTCCCAAGGAGGCGGCTGGGTGTGGAACACGCCCAAGCTAGGGCGCAAAAACGGCTTAACTTCAGTAATCCCATAGCCACCGTCACCACCCGGAACTTCGGGAGGATCACGAGTGCGACGGACCCGCGGACCCCGCAATCTGATATGAAGCTCGGCGTGTTGAGGATGCGAAAACGAATGTCAAGATCGAAACTTCTCGCGCGGCTGGGTGTGGCGGTGCTTCTCCTCTGCGGACGGGCCCTGCCGCAAGAACCCGCGCCCGCCGGAATGCTGCGGTCCTATCTGCAGGGGATCGCATTGCAGCAACTCGCATCGAGAAAGGAACTGGTATCCCAAATCCAGACCCCTGACCAGTTTGAGAAGCGCAAGGCTGAGGTGCGCCGCCTACTCCTAGCGATGATGGGTGGACTGCCAGAGGAGCGGTCTGCGCTGAACGTGCAGAAGATGGGCACGATCGATCGGGGAGATTACCGCATTGAAAGAATCATCTATCAGAGCTTGCCGAACTTCTATGTCACTGCGAACCTATACGTGCCGCAGACGGGAAAGCCACCGTATCCCGCAGTCCTTCAGCCCACAGGCCACAGCTTGGCCGCCAAGGCGAGAGCCTTCTATCAGACCCTCAGCTTGGGACTGGTGAAGAATGGGTTCGTCGTGCTCACTTACGACCCCCTAGGGCAGGGAGAGCGCCGGATTTATTACGATGCGGGGCTGGGCGATTCTAAGGTGGGTGGCACGACGGCGGAGCACGACATGGCAGGCATTCAGAGCCTGATAGCCGGGGAGAGCATCGCCAGGTATATGATCTGGGACGGCGTCCGCGGCATTGACCTGCTGCAGTCGCTCCCATATGTCTATCCGAAGCGTGTAGGCATTTCGGGTTGCTCAGGTGGCGGCACCCTTACAGCATATTTGGCGGCGCTGGACGATCGGGTCCAGGCTGCCGCCCCGTCCTGCTATATCACCGATTGGGAGGATCAGCTTTTGGGCACCGGGCCGCAGGATGCCGAGCAGCAGTTTCCGGATCAGTTTAAAAGCGGGTTGAACCACGCCGACTTGGTGGAGGCGTTTGCGCCCAAACCGTATCTCATATGTTCCACCAGTGAAGATTTCTTCCCGATCGCGGGGTTGCGCAAGACGTTTCAGGAGAGCCATCGCATTTACTCTCTTCTGGGCGCGGAAGAGAAAATCTCGACCTCTTACGATTCCGGCCCCCACGGCACGACCCAAAAACAACGCGAGGCGATCTATGCATGGATGAGCCGATGGTTGAAGGGGCAGAACGGAGAGATTTCGCCAGAGCCGGCGTTCCAAACGGAATATGAAGAAGACATGCTTTGCACACCGACTGGCCAGGTCTCCACATCATTGGGAGGGGAAACCGTAAGCACGCTGAACATGGGCCGGTTTTCGAGGCTCGCTCCTCCCCGCCCCCCCCTTATCGGGAGACAGGAGTTGAGCCGGCTTCAGGCTAGGTTGCGTGAGGAAATCGTGCGACTGACACGTTATGAAGCGTCGCAGGGGCCGCTGCAGGCGAAGGTGCTGGACGAGACGGAGCGGAAAGGGTACCGCCTCACGCATCTTACGTACCAGGCAGGGCCACACCGGATGGTCACGGCACTGCTTGCGGAACCACAGCCGCACAAGGCGCATCAGACCGCAATCCTATATGTGGACCAACGTGGCAAGGACGCGGCAGCAGTGCCCGGTGGGGATGTCGAGCAACTAGCGCAACTCGGTCACACGGTACTGGCGGTGGATCCTTCCGGTATAGGCGAGACAGCTTCACAGTGGTCCGATGACTCCGATTCCTGGTTCGGGCAGGAGAAAGTCACGTGGCTGGCGCTGATGGTCGGCAGGCCCCTGGTGGGCTTGCGCATGGACGACATTCTGCGCGGTGTCGATTTATTGGCTGAAAAAGGCCTACTCTACAATGGTGAATGCCTGGGTTTCGGAAAAGGCTTCGCCACTGTGGACCTATTGCATGCCGCGGCGATGGACCAGCGGATTGCGGGCGTCGTGGTCGAAGAAGGCCTCCTCTCTTATGCTTCGATCGCACGCACTCCGATTCACCGGCAGGTTTTCGACACGATAATTCCAGGCGTATTGGGAGTATACGATCTTCCGGACTTAGTAGCATCATTGGCGCCACGTCCCGTTCAGTTGGTAAACATGCGGTCGCCGCTTGGGAACAAAGTAGTTCTGCGCGAAATGCAGCGCGAGTATAGCTACGCGCAGGCTGGCTACGCGGCGCTCGGAATGGCAGGCCGGTTGACGCTGGGCTTGCGCCGCGAGGGCGAATGCATTGCGGCAGCTTACCCGGTCTTGCGCTGATCCCACAATCATGGCGGGGTAGGCCGCTTTCCGATGCCGCACTCTTGGCCGGACACTCAGACGCTATTGTCCATGCAATCACTTTGACGCATAGTTGCTAGCCCATCCGTTGTCCTGACGTCGGCTTAGGCCGTAATCTGTCCATCTATGAAAGCGTCGGCGGTGTGGTCGTCTAACCGGAGATGTAACCTTCACAACCCCGAAACGGGCTCAAACGGGGCTCAAGGAAATAGATCCTCCCTCGTCGCCTACTGTTTATCGACAAATCCGCAAGTCATTCCGAAGTTCTGGATGGATGACGGGGTACTCGGGAACTATGCTGAGTGGGTACTTAGCCGGATTGGGAAACGCCCTTCCACGCCGGAATCCGGCGGGGCCAGGCGGCAGGCCAGTTGATGGGTAGGAGAATTCCCAGGCCGAATCTCTAACAACGCCGGAACTATCAGAGCGGTCATAACTTGCAGTAAGGCGAGCCAATAAGTTCCTCCGCGGACAACCGGAGAGTAACTCCCGTGTAAGCAACATCACGTCTGAGAGCGCCCCAACCGGCGGCGGGGTGAGAACCGCTCCTATCGACTAGAAGTCGGAATCGTTTCACATGGACAGATCTGTCGTGAGGTACGCTGGCGGAACAAATGTAGCGATTTCACCACAAACCCTTCCTTACTCCGTGGGAGAGCCGATCGGTTTGCCAACCACGACCCATTGTTCAGAAGAATTGAAATAGAGCGCGATCGATAACCCAGTCCGAGTTCTTAACGTCGGATCTGAGGGCGGCGGTCAGCGATTGCGTCTACTTTTCGACCCCTTGTCGGTCCGGCCCTCCGAGCAGAAAATACCTCAAGAGAAGGGGTGCAGGTAGACTGGCTCTACCGTTATGTTATCTGCGGGGTGAGCCTTTCCTCTTCCGGGCTGGGACGATGCGTGTATCACCCGAGGCCCAACACCCCAGGCGGTACGAGCGGCTGTAACCTTCCGATAGATTCGCGATCGTCACTTTCACCGTTCCGCCCGCGTCACACGAATAGCTCTCCTCTGCCTGCAGTTGAAGACCCTGGTCAAGGTGCGCGACGGGAACGCGGCTTAGGTCCGAGTTGTTGCGCAGCGCCGGGTCAAACGCGAAGCGAATGTCGTCCCAAACGGTGATGTCTCCGGCGGGGCGTCCTTCGTCGGTGAGATGACTGCATTCGAGGTAGCGGAAATGGCCAATGTTGTGGACCGGCGTGTACTGGCGCGACTGTACCAGCGGCGGCTCTCCGGGCGCCGGTACCTGCGTTCCCTTGGAGAACAGGGGATCAAAAACCACGGTTCGGCCTTCGTCGGCTTCTCGCCACACCCCGAAGTGGCGAGTGAACTTGTCGCGCAGAACGTACCCTGCCTGCGCATCAGCCTGTATCGCCAAACCGATGGCCGTGGCGGAGCGGGTATAGGCGGAGCGTCTCACCCGGCGGCCGAACACATCGCGGAGCATGCGCGCCACAATCGGAAGCTCGCTTCCGCCACCCGTGACGTAAAGAGCTTCGAGATTCTGCTCATCCGCCTGAGCACAGGCCGAAGATCCAGAGGGGCCATATCCGTGTGCCTCGAGCAAGTCTTCCGTAGCGTGCAAGGTCTCCTGAACCAGCGGTTGGCACCGCTCATAGAAGTTAGCGACTGGCAATGAGACCTGCGGCCAGCCTTCCCGCGCCGCCCCCAGGTCGAGAGAAATATGCCGCGTGTTCGGGTGCAGGCTTTCCTTCTGGGCACGGCACTCTTCGTGGAGGTGAAATATCTCTGCCTGCGAGAGGGTGTCCCGCTCGCCAGCGCCGATCCCCGCCGAATCGAGAGCCAACTCAGCGAGGATTTCGTCAAAATCGTCTCCTCCGAGCGCGCCGATGCCTTCCGAAGCGATTACGCTCTGTTCGCTCTCATCCAACTCAACAAGCGAGGCATCAAAAGTTCCCCCTCCCAGGTCATACACGAGGATTTGGCTCTTTGCCTTTCTCTGTCGTGAACTCCGGTCACGGTGGCCAAACTCGATGCTTGCGGCCGAAGGTTCATTCAAAAGTCCCAAAACGTGGAAACCGGCTTGCCGAAAGGCCTCCGCTGTCAAGAATCGCTGGTTGCTGTTGGCATTCGCGGGAACTCCGAGCATTACCGCGAGAAGGCCCGCTTCGACGCTGGGCAAGTTGGAATGCTCTAGCAAGTTGATCCGCAGGGCCGAACTCAGCTCGCGAAGCAATTGAAGCATCGGGACGGTCTGGGCGGCGATCTGAACCAGCGTTTCCGGGCCGGCCCCTTCAAGAGTCCGCTTGAGCGACCGGACCACCGTCCAGCCCGGTTCTTCCTGCGCCGCCCAAGCCTCCCATCCATAGACACGTCTCTGGTCATTGACGGCAACCAGGGGAGGGAACCACTCGTGGGCAGTCCCGTCCGGAGCACTGAATGACACGACCGGGTAGTTGCCCCGATCTACGAACGCAACAATGATTCGAGTTGTACCGAAGTCTATTCCCAGCCTCATACTCTATCTCAGAGTGAATTCCCGTTTGATTATAGCAGCAAGGTAGCGCATCCATAAGCGATAGGCGGCATGTGCTGCCAGCTTGAGGGAGGCGAGCAATACGCGGTTCGGGTCGAAGTCGGAATCGAATCGCGGACTGGGAGTTTAGCCTCTTGTGGGGTCCGGGGCTAATCGGACCAGCAGTTTGCCGAAGTTCCGGCCATTGAGTAATCCCTGGAAGGCTGCTACGGCGTTTTCAAGACCATCCACCACGTCCTCGCGATATTTCACTTTGTCCGCACGCAGCCACTGGATCATGTCCCTCTCGAAATCGTCCTTTTGAGCGACGAAATCGGTCACGATGAAGCCCTGGAACGTCAGCCGCTTCACCAGAATCGCACCCATGAGCGCCGGCACGCGATCCATTCCCGGCGACAACCCGGTTGCGTTGTACTGCGCGATCAGACCGCACACTGGCACCCGTCCAAAAGGATTCATGAGGGGGAGGACGGCATTCAAAACCCGGCCGCCGACGTTCTCGAAGTACACATCCACGCCCTGCGGACATGCCACTTTAAGATTCTCCGGGAACGAAGCGATGTGATGATCGACACAGGCATCAAAGCCCAGTTCGTTCACCACAAAGGCGCATTTCTGTTTTCCACCCGCGATGCCGACGGCGCGGCATCCTTTGATCTTGGCGATTTGACCCACCACCGAGCCCACTGCTCCCGATGCCGCCGCTACCACGACAGTCTCGCCCGGCTTCGGCCGGCCGATGTTCAGCAGGCCGGTATAGGCGGTCAGGCCAGGCATCCCCATCACGCCCAAAGCCGTTGAAACTGGCGCGCGAGCCGGGTCGAGTTTCTGCAAAGAGTCTGCTGCCGCCACCGCATACTCCTGCCACCCCGTGTAGCCGAGAACTATGTCCCCGGGCACGAAATGGGGCGATCTCGATTCCACCACTGCGCTGATCGTTCCTCCTTCCATCACCTGTCCGACCTCAACCGGCGGCGCGTAGGAAGGCCCCGCATTCATGCGACCGCGCATGTAAGGGTCAAGCGACAGGTAGATTGTGCGCAACAACACCTGGTTTTCGCCGGGCAAGGGAAGATCCACGGCCTCCAGCCGGAAGTCTTCGTCTTGGGGTTCGCCTTTGGGGCGCGCCGCCAGAACGATCCGCCGATTCTGTCTCTCCTGCATGAGATGCTCCTCCTCACGTTGACCCGGCCTTATGGGTTCATCCTGGGTGCAGCATTCGATCCATCATAAAACGAGAGAGGCCTCGAGGCAGCACAATTTCGCGCTGTACGGTCGGAGCGGAAGGATAGCTGATTTGATCTTGTCACTGCCACCGAGTGCGTTCCGCAACTGGGACTCCCCTCAGCTGGCCAGCGGTCACTGGCAGAATCGGTCAAAATATCAATTCGCCATTGACAGGAGGTGGTTTAGCACACCATCCGCCGCTGGACGTGTTTAACCGCTGACTGTACATGCGCAACGCCCACGGACGAAGATGCGCTCCCGGATCCCCTGCCTTCCGAGCTCCCGCACCGCCCGCTGCGAAGTCCCCGGAAAGATTCGACCCTAATCCGTCGATAAGGCGGTGGAGCAGTTGAGCGGATGGGATTTGGGGCAAGTCCGGTGGTAGTCGGTGTGAAGGCAAATGCCGTAGGCATGGTTTGGGCGGCGCACTGATGGATTCTAAAATGGTATATTCACTATGAGTAGTTACCCGAAGACAAAATAATATACTGAGATCGTGGGATGGGAAAAAGTGGTTTGTAAATCCTTCGATAACTGCGACCTTTTGGCGCCGGCGGGTTCAACTCGGCAGCGGCAGCAACTGCAGGCCCTGGCGGTAGGTGGCAATCCACTGGGCCAGGGCGGCCAGCCGCAGGAGCAGTCTCCGGGCGTGATGTACCAGCCGTCCCGGCGTGTTGAAGATCAGGAAGCGCAAACGCTTCGGGCGGGCCGTCAACAGCTCGGGCGGCAGGGCCAGCCGCTTCAGCGCGGCCAGGACGTTGTGGGCGATCACCGCCAAGCGCAGCCAGGCGGCGTTGGCTCCGAAATATTTCGAGGGCAGCACCCCGCCGCCCAACTCGTTCTTGATCACGTCATGCACCAACTCGATGGTGCCGGCCTTTTCGCGGTGCCACTCGATCAAGCGCGCGGCCTTCCACTCCCACAGGTTCGACAACACCGCGAAATGCCGCACCCGGCTGCCATCCTCGAAAAGTTCCCCCTGCTGCTTGCGAATGCGGATGGCGACGTAGCGGAGAGGTGGCGCGTCCTTCTTCTCCGTTTTCTCCCCCGGCACGAAGGGCACCTCGGCGCACTCCCGCGTCTCGGCGGGATGAGGCTCGCCGTAAGGAGCCCACGCGGCTTCCGGCACCGCCTGAATCGCCGCGTGCAAGGCCTCGCTCATCCGCGCGCTGATGGCGAAGCCGATTCGCCCGCGCGGCCCGCCTTCCCGTTGCTCATCGCGCAACCAATTCACCAAGTGGCTTTCGTGACAGGCCGAATCGCCCCGGTAGTAATACTCCGTCACCGTGCTCGGCAGGGCGGCATAGGCCCGCTGCGCGACTTCCAGCGGCTCCATCTGCGCCGGCACATTGCCATCACGAAACTGGTCCGCCAGCACCAGACCGGTCTCCGCCCACACCGCCAGCATGGGCTGATAGCCCCGCACCCCTTCATAGGTGGGCAAGGCTTGCTGCTTGTGGCTCTCGATAATCGTGGCGTCCTGATCCACCGTGGCGATGCGCTGGTCGGGACAGCGCTCCCCGCAGCGCTGGACCAAATCCCGGTTCACTCGTCCCAACCCCTCCAGCGGCCGCGTCTCGTCCGGGATGTAGGCGATCTGCTCGGGCAAACGTCGCTGCTGGGCTTCCTCGATCTTCTCCTCCGCGTGAAAGGCATACAAAAACTGCAGCGCCGCAGCGGGCGAGGGCAGTGCGTGTCCGATCATCTCCGCCAGACCGGGGTCTTCGCGCAGGCGCTTAAAATCCTCCGGGCATTCGCCCCCGACGGCGTTGAGAAGGACAAAGCTCTCGACCAACGTCGCTTCATCGTAGCCGCGTTCCCGCTCCTTCACGCCCACGTGCTCCTTCACACTCTGGGGCAGCCCCAAGGAGCGAAAGGCCTGGACCACCAGAGGGATTCCCCCCAGCGCCGTCAGGGTTTCTTCGATGGGCTGGGGATCAATTTCGAACAGCATGGGCGACTCGGTAGGCGAAGGCTTGGTCTGTTTGCGCATAGGAGCGATCTCACAGCAATTGCGCACCCAACGGGTGAAAAATCTCGGCGAGGTCACTTCTGCCGTCCGAGGCACCGCAGCCCCTGTTTGCAGGTTTCCGTAAGGCTGCATTGCCGTCATGCGAAGAATTGCGCTCAGTTACCAAGGGATCAGGGTTCGAAATTTTGGCTTGACAAGGAAAGCCTGTGTGGGGTAAGAGAAATCATGCTTTCATTAGAGAAGAAAGCCTCGAAACCAAAAGTTGTACCGGGGCTAGCTGTTATTGGGGGAGGTATTTGGGCTTCTCACCATATGAACGCTGTCCGGGATCTCGAACGCGAGGGGCGCGCTCGTCTCCTGGCGATGTGTGCGAGAACCCCTGAAACGGTGGCGCGGATAACCAGCGAATACGGCATCGAGGGCACCACCGATTATCGCGAGCTTCTCGACCGCCCGGACATTCATGCGGTCAGTATCGTGACGCCCGACCACCTGCATCGTGAGATGGCGGTGGCCGCCATGCGAGCGGGCAAGCACGTCATTGTCGAGAAGCCGATGGATCTGAGCGTGGAAGGTTGCGATGAGATGATCTGCGTGGCACGCGATCAAGGCGTGCTCCTCTTCGTCGATTTCCACAAACGTTACGATCCAGTCCACCAGAGGGCGCGCGACCTGATCCGGAGCGGCAAACTCGGGCAGGTTCAATACGGCTACACTTACATGGAGGACAAGATTGTCGTTCCCCGCGACTGGTTCCCAAAGTGGGCTTCGCACACAACGCCATTCTGGTTTTTGGGGGTTCATCAAGTGGATCTGTTACGTTGGACACTCGGCGCCGAGGTTGTCCGCGTAAGTGGCCGCGGTTTTAAAGGCAGGCTCCAACAGCTGAACATCGAGACTTATGACTCGGTCCACGTGGACTTGGAGTTCACGAATGGCGCCGCCTTTTCTGTGGACGTTTCTTGGATTCTACCGGAGGGATTCGAAGCGACGGTGAACCAGGGCTTCCGCGTGCTGGGCACGGAAGGAATCATTGAATTGGATACGCAGGACCGTGGTGCGATGGGTTGCTTTGCTGCAGCCACAATGGAATCTTACAATGTCAACGCTGCCCATAAGACCCAGAATGCGTTTGGCGAAACCATTCACAGCGGTTACTTTGTCGAACCCGTCAAAGAATTCGTCCGAATTGTGACTCACATCCTCATGGGAGGTGATCTGGCACCGTTGGCGGGTAGCTATCCTTCGGGGAACGACGGACGGGAAGCGACGCGCGTCGCCCTAGCTGTTCATCAAAGCATGGAAACGGGCGCGCCGGTTACTGTGCCTATCCAGAACGAGGCTTGCCATCGTGACTAGCCACGCGCGGGACGTCTGGCGGGGGGTTAGGGGTGGGCACCTCCGTTCGGGTATCCTGATCCTGCTCTTTCTCGTCACCGTGATCAACTATCTTGATCGACAGTCCCTTTCCGTGCTCGCGCCAGTCATCAAGAAAGACTTGGCGATCAATGACGAAATCTACTCACAAGTTGTCATGGCTTTCATGGTGGCGAACGCTGGAGTTCAGCTCGGATTCGGACCCCTGCTGGATCGCATCGGCACCCGCCTGGGATTTGCTATTGCCGTCACCATCTGGTCGGTGGGAGGCATGCTGCACGCGCTTGCATCAGGCGCTTTCAGCCTGGGTGTCTTTCGTTTCATTCTCGGGGCGGGCGAGGGCGGCAACTGGCCGGCAGCCACGAAGGCCGTTGCGGAGTGGTTCCCGGCAAAGGAACGTGGCCTTGCGATGGGCTTCTTCAATGGTGGCACGGCCATCGGAGCCATCCTCGCTCCTCCCATGACCGCATTGCTGGCTACGAAATTCGGGTGGCGGGCGGCTTTCCTCGTGACGTCAGCGAGCGGTCTTATCTGGCTGGTCTTCTGGATGAGGTACTACCACGTACCGCAGCACCACCCGAGAATTCTCCCGGAAGAACTGGAACTCATTCAAGCTGAGGGCGCGCCTTCGAGGAATGCCCCTTCCAATTCCGCCAAGCTGACGCTGCTCGGTAATAAGGACTTTTGGGGAATTTTTCTCGCCCGGTTCATTACCACACCTGTGTGGTGGTTCGTCACCTACTGGCTTCCCATTTACCTTGGAGACCGGTACGGACTTTCCCTCTTGCAGATCGGGCTGTTCGCCTGGATCCCGTTCCTCGCTGCTGACATTGGCAACATTATGGGCGGGCACCTGTCTGGTGTCCTAGTCCGCAGAGGACGTCCGGCAGCGCGCGCCCGAATCGTGCTGCTCGGCGGCAGCTCATTGGTGATGTTGGCCAGCATCCCAGCGGCATACGCAAAGAGCGCCGGTGTGTCCATTGCCCTGATCAGCATCGTCACGCTCGGCTTCGGGTCATGGGCCGCGAATATCCTGGCCCTCTCGGCGGATGTATTCCGCCGAGAGGACGTCGGAACCGTCGTGAGTTGGAGTGGCACCGGCGCGGTGCTCGGTGGGATTGCCTTTACGTACTTCACCGGCAAGGTAGCCGACGTCAGTTTTATTCCCGTCTTCATTGCTGCCGGCGCGATGCCGATCATTGGCTGTATGTTCCCCTGCGTGCTGAACTGGGCACCGCGGGAAGCATAGCGGATGGCCTGCCAGCGGAGGTGAAACTGACGTGAGCGAAGCCCTAGTCTTGAATGACGCATGACCGCCTCATGAATCAGGTCAGGGCAGTCAGTGATGGAATGTGCCTTAACCTCTTTCGAGAGGAGGTTGCCTCCGAAGGAGCACCCCTATGGTAAACGTCGATTCAGTGCCAAAGTGCACGGAACCGGAACTCGTAATGCAGCGAGAGACCTGCTGCCCTTATAAATTACCCGTTGAGCACATGGTCAAACGATACGAGCAACTCTATACTGCTGCAATAACTGACATCTTTCAGGAGATGGGTTTCCACAATCAGTGGCTCGGGCCCCAAGTGAAGTGCATCACCCGCGATATCAAGCGCGAGACGATTGCAGGCTATGCCTTCACGGTGCAATGGATTTCGGACCCACTCCCAGATGAACGGCCTACGCCCGCAGCGAGTATGGTTGCCTCGTATGCCCGGAACAGTATTATTGTCGTGGATACCGGCGCGGATCAGGCTTCCGGATTCTGGGGTGAACTTGCCACGACAACGTGCATCCGCAATGGTGTCCGGGGCGCCGTAATTAACGGTGGAGCAAAGGACACCGGCTTCGTGCGGGAAATGGGTTTCCCGATCTTTGCGAAATTCTCCAGCCCTATCGACGGTTTTAGCTATTCCCGTCTGCGCGGTTGGCAACTGCCAATCTGGATGGGCACTGTCCGAGTCGCCCCCTGGGATTTCGTTGTCTGTGATGCAGACGGTGTGCTGGTGGTTCCCCAGGCAGTTGCCGAGGAGGTGCTGACCCGCACCGAACAGCGCCGTGAGAACGAAAATCGTACTCGCGCGCTGCTCCAGCGCGGTGTCTCGCCGGTGATCGCTTCTGAGATGACGGGGCGCAAGGATCTCTAAGAGTCTGTACGACATGGTGTGTTCCGCAGTTATCTCCACGGAGGAGGTGGTATATGCGCCGACGTAATTTCCTACACTCAGTGGGAGTCGTGTCAGTTGGATTGCTTGGCGGGGTGCAGAGTTCGTCTCAAGCCGCGCCCGTGGCCAACGCCCAGCCCCGCGGGGCGCGATTGGCTGGAATGACGATCAAGGAGCTTTGCGACCGTCAGCATCAGGATCTCTTCGAAAGGTTTTTGCCATTCTGGGATAAGCACGGGAT
The DNA here is from genome assembly GCA_963722555.1 of uncultured Acidobacteriota bacterium. GTDB lineage: Bacteria > Acidobacteriota > Terriglobia > UBA7540 > UBA7540 > Bog-366. The sequence continues at coordinate 170,554 of CAVRNQ010000006.1, read as the reverse complement.
TGACCACGAGTACGGCGGGTTCCTGACGTGTCTTGACCACGACGGAACTCGTCTCAATACGAACAAGTTCCACTGGTTCCAGGGGAACGGGATCTGGGTTTGGAGTTATCTTTACAATCATCTTGACAAGAATCCGCACTACCTGGAAGTTGCCCGAAAATCCCGAGAATTCCTGCTGAAGTTTGCCGAGCCCCACAAGTTTTGGCCCGCGATGTGGTCGCGGGAGGGGGAGGTTCTGAAACCTTTCAGCGGTGACACTTACGGAATGCTGTTCGGGGCCGAGGGGTTCCAGGAATATGCAGCGGCGGCGGGGAACGAGCAGGCCCACCAGCAGGCGGTCGATCTTTTGCATCGAGTGTTCCACGACATGGACCGGCCTGACTTCCGTTTCCTGGGCACTGGTGCTCCCGGTGTTCGCGCCTTGGCCCAGTGGTTCATTACACTGGAAGTTGCCACGCAGCTTCTGCAGCGCGGGAAGGATCCAGGGGTCCAGGCCATCGCCGACCGGTGCGTCGAGGCTGTGATGGACAAATATTATAATCCGGAACTCGGCTTGTTCGTGGATACGCGCAACTACGATTTCAGCCCCGTCAAGGGGGAAGAAAGCCTCTGCCCAATTGGACATGCCGTGGAGGCCATGTGGGTCATGATGAAGGAGGCCGAGCGGCGCAAGGATGAGACGCTTTACAACACCTGCGTGGAGCGCCTGCGCAGGCATTTCGAGGTCGGCTGGGACCCCGTTTTCGGGGGCCTGTCCGAACAGGTCAACGTGGGCCACGGTTGCTACGATTGGCCCGCGGAACAACCCATGTTTACGTCACTCGAGTTTCGCTCCCAGGGCGAATTCGATTACATGAAATCGATGTGGGCTCTTGATTCGACGATGATAGCGACAATGATGTTTTACGAAAAGACCGGAGCGCCGTGGTCTGCAGAGGGCTTCTCGAGGTCCCATCACTACATAGACGACAAGTTCTCGCTTAAGGAGCACGGCTACCTGGGTTGGCTGATGTTCCTGGACCGCAAGGGAACGTTCGAGCCGCACGGCTACCGCCAGGACAATTACCACCACCCGCGGCAATTAATGTACAACCTGCTTGTATTGGACCGGCTCATTAAGCGACGCTGGGCAGGCACTCATCCGGCCGGCTCGAAGTGAGCGGACTGAGTTCCCGTGAATACGACCGGCAAGGGTTTGGATAGCAGCCCCTCGCCTCTGACCAAGCGTGGTTAAAGGACCGTCTGTTGCGTGAGCTGGTCGCACTAAGTTTTGCAGGGTGAAGACGGAATTCCGATAAATGGGGATGGGTCTCTGTGTGGAGGTCCATTCTCGATGGTCGGAAGCCGACACTTGGTGTCTCAGCACGGAGCAGAACACCACACGCGGCGCTTCATCCGCGGGGGTAGGTCCACCCAAAAGCCACGCCCAAAGGGCGGTGCGGCTTGAAGACTCCCTATGCGCTCACCGTGGTAGCGCCAGAGATCGCGAGTGTCTCCGCCGCCGGGAAACTTCGTTCCCTGTTCGTGAGTAGTATTTGGCCGACGCTTTTCACGCCGGAGCAATCATCACGATCCGTTAAGGAAATGGTCCGACATCTGGCCATTACTCATCCGAGCGCTTACGTGGCCCGGAGAGTAAGATCCGGTCGGCGTAACCTCTTGTTGCTGTATTTTGCGGAAATGTTCCGGCAGGCTTTCTGAAGTGCGCCGATCATAGGCAACCTGCGCTCCGCTCTCATCCGAAGGGACGGTCCCGAAACGCTCAGGGCCGCGAGGGGATGATTGTCTCCATCGAAAATTGGCACTCCAACACAAATGACGCCCTCAAGGTTCTCCTCGTTATCCACTGCATATCCCTGCTGCCGAATTCGCTTTAGCTCGCGCCGCAGCTCAGCCCCGCGAACGATGGTGGTTCGAGTGAGCATCTTGAGCGGCGTCACCCGTAGGTATTCGTCGATCTGCTCATCGCCCAGGTGCGCCAGGATGGCTTTGCCCAGCGCTGAGCAGTAAACCGCGACGCGGCGGTTGGGCATCTCGATCACGCGAAGTGCGTGGGCACTTTCCAGGCTTTTCAAATAGATCAACTCGAAATTCTCCACTTTCCCTAAGTTGACGTTCTCATTGAATTTGCTGCGGAGTTCTTCCATGTAGGGAGTGCTTAAGGGCAGCAGATCAATGCGCTCCTCCGCAATCCGGCCCAGCTCCATAAACTTGGCGCCTAGCACAAACCGATTGCTCCCACGTGTCCGCTCCAGATAGGAGTGCTGGGCGAACGAGCACAGAATTCGAAAGATCGACACCCGCGAGTACTGCGGATATATCTTGACTACTTCGGAATAGGTCAATCCCTTCGGATGTTCCCGAAAAGCATCGAGAATCTCGAGACCCTTGACGAGCATGGGAACCACGTTCCGTTCTTCATTGGAATAGCCTGTATTGTTGTCCATCTGGCCAGCCATTCACCTCTCATGCCACGCACTTTTGTCCGGCAATAGTTGAGTATCCCTCCCAACCCTGCGCCGCATCTCCGACAGTCCCGCTAACAGACGCACACGTTACCAGCGCACCTGATCGATCCAACTCTTCTGGTAGCGCCATCATTCCTTCAGAGCGGTAGCTCCAAACCCGTTCGAGAGGCTCCTTCTGCAAGTGGGCTCTCTTCACGCGGCCATTGCGTGCGGGCAGGGCATTGAGGTGCCTCTGTTTGTCCAGGCGCACCGACCGCGCCAACAGCAGCCAACGCCCACCTTACTCCAAACCCTTCATTCGCGCACCCTTCCGGAAAAACTCCGCCCTCCTAACCTCTTTGATGACCTAGTTGGGGTGCAGTTGTACATTGAACTCGTCCTAGACAATCCGGTGTGGCGAGGCTACTTGCTGAATGCTGTTGGTGTGCGCGTCCCCTTTCCACACGCTAGAAGGTCCGCACCTACCGTCCGCTGTGCCACTTCAAGCACGCCACCAGCGTCGGCGTGTCGGATGCCCTCGGTCACGGCCCCGCTACCCGGCGGCAAACGTGCTCTTGAGGCTGACTGGGCAGCAAGTGAATGACGAAGGTCTCAACCCATTCAGAATAGCACAAACCCTTCGGGATGTCATTTGCTGGAGCATCTCCACAACGATTCCACGCCCAGTGCCACGGGTGGCGGTGAGAATGCAAATTGGTTATGTGTCCACCATCAGGACACCCCACCTTGGAATGTGTGCTGATTCATGTAGACTACGGGACGCGAGTTCTGCCCCGCTACGAACACTGCTAGTGGAGGATTGGCCGAATCGAGGGACGTCTTCGCTCCTCAACGCTCCGCCCTTCGGGCTCCGCAGGGCTCCGCTCCGGCCGGAACCCGAAAGAAACACCAACGGCTAAAGCAACAACCAGAAAGCTTCATAGGGGCCATTTCTAATGAGCTTTGACGGTGCGCGAGTTTCTGCTTGACAAATCACAACGCGCGAGGAAAACTAACGGCGCGTAGTTTCGGAACATAACTATCCGTAATGAAAACATGTGGCAAAGGCGCGCGCCGCGCTCAAATTTTCGGGATGAAGGGAGAAATTCCAATGGGCTCCTGGATGTCCAGACTGTGCTTGATCGTCCTGATGGCGACTCCTACGGTCGCCGCTCAGCCGCCGGAGCAGCTTCCTTGGTTTATGCGCGAGACGGCCATGACGCCGGACGGCCGTCTGACCTTCCTTAACAAACCGTGGTGGCCGCGGGCTGAAAAGCTTGCCGAGGGCCAGAGCTTCAAACTCGATTTGAATCACGACGGCCGGCCCGACACCGTCGTGGAACGCAAAGACGGCAACATCATCGAGGCAATTGATGATAGCGGGAAAGCCCAAAATATCCTTAATGAGGTTGACACCGCCTACGTCGTCAGCTACCACGGCACCGGCTTGGTTGATCGCATGATCGTCTATACGGACAATAACGATGATGGCAAGGCCGACGAGGTTGAAATAAGGTATTACAAAGACGGATACCTACGCTATGCGTGGTTCGGTGAAAACTACGATAACGATGGGGGCTTACTCTTTCCTATCAAGAACTGGGATTACGACGGTGACGGATTCATGCGCAAGTATGGTGGCAATGTCATGATTTACATTAATAAGTACGACCCCCAGACCCATGGTTGGGCGCCGTTTTCGGAATGCCCGTTCGCCTACTGGGACCCGAACCATCGGGGCTTAGGCCAGACCGTCGTTCGTGTCAGCGCTACACCTCCGAGCGCCAACAGCGGAAATGAGCTCGATTACGCCAACATGGACACCTACATCTTGTCGCCGACCGTACCGCTATCCCAGATCGACAATGTCAACGTGCGCCTAAGTTATAATATTGATCCCGACCTGCCACAGGGCCCCGTCACGAAACTTCACTACAACTTCGGGTTCACCATGGTGGGGTCCCAGCCCTATCGTTATCCGGACATGTATTACAAGAATCCCCTCCGCCGGCCACCTCAGACTGTTGTCCGGATCCCCTGGAACAAGGAGCTGCCGGTCGCCTTGCATTACCCTGCGCAGGAAACCGGTTTTACTTGGGACGAGGCACGCAGCGTTGACCGATGGGAAGGCCAGTTTTGGATTTATGAGCGACGTCTTCTATACAACACCGGCGGTCCAATCCACCGTTGGAATATGCGACGCGAGTACTCATCTAGACCTGAGGCCGAACGGCAGCTTTATTATTCCAACGTGGACAAGCGCTATCACCTCCTTGGTGCAAGCGAAGGGTGGCTGGAAGTTGGACATTTGGTCGGTAACAAAAAGGACATGGAAATTCGCTCCTTCGACAGCAACGGCGACGGTTATTTTGACACGTGGGAGGTTTTTGTTGCCGACAACCCAACGCCCGTGCGCGTCACACGGGTATTGAATGTAGAGACCCAGCCGGTTCCCCTCAAACCCGATTTCCTGACGCAGGATTATTATCAGCGCGTCTTACCGGAGGCGATCGCTGAAGACCAGCAACTGATCGCTGAAATGAAGAAGTTTGTTACGGTGCCGCTGGCCGCAGAGTATGAAGCTGCCGCAGCGACGGCCACCATGGCTGAGAGCCGTCGATATTGTCTGGATATAGCGCGCGAGCTCTATTTTCTCCAGACGCGAGACGCGCTCAATGCGCGGAATGCTTCTGGCAATTACCCCAGCCTTCCGGCGGGCACTCAGCGTCCGACGCTTTTGCGCGGTCCCATCGATGGACGCTATACGGTCCCGGACACCCTGGCCTTCTGGAAACTTGCTCTTCAGATCCGGGTCTTTGCCGACCACTATGGCGAAGGTCGGTTCGCGCAGGCCCTCCGAGACTTGAAGGAAATTCGTGCGCCCTCCTCGCCCGTGTCTCCGTTGCGCTGAGTCTGCGGCTAGGAGCCTGTCGGAGATAAGGCTTCTAAATCTTACCTTTTTCCGACTCTCGGTCTCCTCGAGTCGGATGTTGGGCCTTTGACACTGGCCAGGCTGCCCGGCAGAGGAGCTTGGTAGGTTGGGTCAGCTCTTTCAGGCCCTCTGGGGACTCCATTCGGAGCGGAAGAGTTTCAGCAGATTGTGCGTGGCGCAGATCATCTGCCATTCCGCCTGCACTTTCGCCAATCCTCGCAGCAGGAATCTCCGAAACCCTCGCGCCTCTTTAATCTGTCCAAAGACCGGTTCCACCACCGCCTTGCGCAGCTTATAAACCGCCTGTCCTTCCGCCGTCCGCAGCTTGTGCCGCATCTGCTCGGCCACGCTGACCCCGGGCGGCGGAGGCCCCGTCGTGGCGGGCCGTTTCTCTCCGTGCTTCTGCCGGTCCGGCGCCACGAACAGGTCGATCCCCTGCAACTGCGTATCCGTTAGGTTGGGCTCACTGAAATACCCGGTGTCCGCCGTCGCTTGCCGCGGGGGGCTCCCCATCTGCACTTTCACTTCCTTCAGCATCGGCACCAACTGCTTCTTGTCGTTGGCTTCCTGGGTCACCGCGGCCACCACGATCACTTGCGCGTGGCTGTCCACCACCGCCTGCGCGTTATAAGCCTGCACAAACTCTTTCGTCGCTCCGTCTTTCATGATCCGCGCATCCGGGTCCGTAAAATTCCGTTGCGCTTTCGGCTCCGGCTTGGCTTGTTCCGGGTCCGGCGCCTGCGGTGGCCGCCCCCCGAACTTCCGTCCCCGTTCGCGCTCCTGCTTCTCGCGCTCCTTTAATTGCTCCTCCACCTCCGCCTGCTTCTTTTCCGCTGCCTCTCTCGCCTCTTGTTCCAGGGCCGCCTTCGCCTCCCGGATCTTCTCTAACCGCTTCTCCCGCCGCGCTAACTCCGCCGGTAGTTCGTCGCCACGTTTCCCTTTCCCGTACTTCCCATCTTCCTCCGCGTCCACCCGCGCCGCCTCCGCCAGCAGCGCCTGCACTTCCGCTTCTAATTCCTTCTCCGCCTTCTCCATCCGCTCGTAGCTCATCGCCTTATGCTTCGAGGCATTCGCCTGGATCTTCGTCCCGTCCAGCGCCACATGTCCCAGCTTCACCAGCCCCGCTCGCTGGCACAGCTGCAAGACCTGCACGAAGAGCTGCGCCAGATGCGCCAAGTGCTCCTGCCGAAACGCCGCGATCGTGTCGTGATCCGGATGCTGGTCGGCCGCCAAGTAGCGGAACGCCACGTCCTCATACGTCGCCCGCTCGATCCGCCGCGAACTCGCGACCCCTCGGCAGTAGCCGTATATCAGCACCCGCACCATCATCCGCGGATCGTACGCCGCCAGCCCCCGCCCATCACCCGCTTCGTACTTCGCGTAAATCCCCGACAGGTCTAAGGCCTCCACCACCTCCGCCACAAACCGCGCCAGGTGACCCTCCGGCAGCCAATCCTGCAGCGAGGGAGGTAGCAAATAGGCCTGATTCAAATCGCAACTCCGAAACTGTTTGCCCATAGCCTCATCTTACAATCCTTTCCTCCACTGTCAATAATCAACCCAACCCTCCTCCAAAAAAATCTTGAGACTTGATTTGCCTGGAGCCAAAATCTATCTCCGACAGGCTCCTAGCATCCGGCTCCCCAGCTTCCCCTCCTGACCCATCGCTTCGTAGGCCGGAACAGGCACCTCGCCGCCTTCTTTCTCGCCTTTCTTCCGTAACCGCGGCCGCTCCACCCGCAGCTTCCGCTCCTTGAGGCAGACCGTGCCCCGCTCCTGTCCATGCCACCCCACCGCTCCACCTTTCTTCCCCGGATGCGGTGGCCCCGCGATCCCTTCCGCAGACAGTCTCAGCACCGCCTCGATCGTCGCCCGTCCCAGAACGTCAATCAGTTCATCCACCGCCACCTGCGACTGCTCGATCAGCTCCACCATTGGCAGCAGGGCTTGCCCGTTCTTCGCCAGAAAGCTTGCCAACCCTCGGGTGTCATCCTTCTCCACAATGTGATACGGTTTCTCCACGACGGTTCTCCTTTCATGAGATTTCCCAGCCTGATTCTATCGAACCAGGCCGGAGAACCGTCGCTCAAAACCTCCAACGGAATCAGAGACACCCTCTTTGAAACTCCCAATGTGAAGATTGACTTGACGCAACCACATACCGTCGTGAGCTTGCAGCATTTCGCAGGCTGTGATATATGTGACCCCATCGCGGAGGATTCCGGTCATGAAATGGTCCAAGATTGGCCCCCTCAGCGCAAAGCCCGTGTCCATCCAAGGGGGTGAGGCTATGGGAAAGCTCTCCGACCGTATTTCGAGCAAGCGGGGGACAGTTCGAGGTCCCGACGCCTTGGCTACGACTTGGCAACGAAATCCCGCACCCCCGATTCCATCCACCCTGGGGCGACGGGAACTGCTGCGGGCAGGTTTGGGCAGCTCGCTCGGCTTATTGAGCGGACTTGCCCTCAGCGGCAGAACGGCCTTGGCCTCTCAGAAGGTTGAGGGGAGTGGAAGAAGAACGCCGCAGCATCGCATCATCGATGCTCATTGTCATCCCCGGTGGATCGGTTACGACGGGGCTCGAATGATCGAGAACATGAATGCCGCAGGCATCGAGCGAGCTTGGCTGGTGAGCTGGGAACTCCCGGAACCCGAAATGGATCCTGGCTACTACTCCACGACGGATCCCACCGGCGTGTGCATCACCTTCCGCGACGTTATCGACGTTGCCGAGCGCTATCCCGATCGGTTCATTCCCGGGACGACCGTGGATCCCCACGACCCGCACGCTCACGATAAACTCAAGGCCGCAGTGAACATCTTCCGGGTTCGCGTCTTCGGTGAATTCAAGCGCCGCATGCGCTATGACGATCCCGATGCGATCCGGCTCTTCCACTACTGCGGCGAACTGGGCCTGCCGGTGATCTTTCACCTGGACCCGACGTTCCCGCGGCATGGCGTACCGAGTGGCTGGGAATGGTGGTATGGGGGCGGCATTGAGGTAATGGAGGCCCCGTTGCGACTTTGCCCGCAGACGCAGTTTCTGGGCCATGCCCCGGGTTTCTGGCGTGAAATCTCCGCCGACGCTGACCAGGAGCCCCTTGAGTATCCTACCGGGAAGCCTATCGTCGGCCGTGGTCGCCTCCTGGGATACCTCGACAAGTACCCGAACCTCAATTGCGATCTCTCCGGAGGCTCTGGCCGCACCGCGCTCTCCCGTGATTTGGACTTCACCCGCAAGTTTCTCATCGACTACCAGGACCGCGTGTTTTTCGCCCGGGACGAATTCAACAATCGTCTATACGACCTCTTGGTTTCACTCAGCCTGCCGCCGGCGGTTCTTGCCAAGACTCTGGCAGGCAACGCCCTGCGTTTGGTGCCGGTATAAGCCCACATTTCCATCTATAACGGCGGCGGCTCTGTCAAGAGACACCATACCTTTTGCGAGCCGGGAGCGGGCTCAAGGGCGCTGCAGGCGTTCATCGTAGACCCTTGAGGCCGCGACCGGCTCGCTAGACTCAGTCCGGGACGAAGCCCAGGGCCGTGAACTGGGCTTCGTCCTTAGTAGGATCTTTCGGTTAGTCCCGACCAAGGCTCGTTTCCTTGAATCCTACGGTAGACTCTGCTACCAGCAGCCATCTATCCGATCCCGCCCGACGGGACCATGATTCGCTTTCCGAACTCCCCTTTCAGTTGCAAGGGGAGGCAGGGCGCTCCATCATTCTGTCGATGGACGGAGGTCCACCACGGAAATGTCCGAGCTACCCTGCATGCGAGCCGGCGGCACCGGCGCAGCTGCTTCGCGCAGCTTCCAATACAGCCGCACCGCCAACTTGCGTGCGATGGCCACCTTCGCCACCCCACTGCCCCGGCGGAACTTCAACCGCAGGTAGTCCCGCCGTAATTCCGGATCGAATTGGGAGGCCGTCTGGGCGGCTTCACCCAGCAAGCCGCGCAGCATCCGGTTGCCTTGCTTGCTGATCGATCCCAGCCGTTGTCGGCCGCCGCTACTGTCCTCACGGGGATTCAGCCCCAGATAACTCACCACTTGCTTGCTGTTCCGGAAACGAGTGACCGGTCCGACCGTGAGCACAAACGCCAAGGCCGTCACCGGCCCTACTCCCTCCTGCCTCATCAGGAGCACCGTCTCCGCGCGGCTCTCGGCTTCCTTCTCCACCGCCTGGTCCAACTCTTCGATCACCGGGTTGAGCCGGTCCAGCATCTCCAGCAACTCCTGCCTCCGGCGGCTGGCCCACGGACTCAGGGCGAGACGCTCCAGTTCCTGACGTCCCGTCCTCGTACAGAGTTTGGTTCTTCGGCACACACCCTGTCTCATGGCCAGCGCGTGCAACTGGTTTTTCACCGAGGTTCGAAAGCAAACCAGTTTGTGCCGGTGCCGCAACAGTTGCCGTACATCCCGTTCGGCGGGCGAGGGAATCCCGATCCGCGGAAAACGCTCTTCGAGCAGCAACTGGAGGATATGCAGGGCGTCGCGCGAGTCCGTCTTTTGCTTCCGCACCACCGCCGCCCGGATCAGGGCCGGGTTACCAACCCACAATTCATGCCCCTGCTCGGCAAGCACTCGTTCAAACCATTGGGCGTGACCCGTGGCTTCTATCCCCACACGAGCCGGACTGGGAAGTGCGGCGTAAAACGCCTTGGCCTCGCCCCTCTCATGCTCCAACCGGCGCTCGATGATTTCTCCCGTCGTGGTATCCAGCATTGCAATCTGCTGAAAGCGTGTGTGAAAATCACATCCGATAATCAGCATCTTCGGCTCCTTTCTTCCGAGCCTTGGTCGATTCGTCTCAACCAAGTCTACTCGGTCCTAAGGAGCCGACGCCGTTATCCAATCATTTTGAGCTGTACCTCTGAATCTTCGGATCGTCGCCGTCATCAATATTCGTGCGGGTGTGAATGCGATGAAGACGCTTCGGAGGTCAGTACCCAATGGGTGAGATACAAAATCAGCTATTTCAGCTCTCCTTCAACGCCTCTCTGAAGGTCGATTTCCAAGGTTCCCGGGTCACTTCCGACGGCGGCCTGATCCTGGTGCGCGAACTCGACGAGCGACTCGGATTCGGAGAATTGATCGACCAACATCTGACGGACTCCCGCCGTGGGAAGAATACGCAGTTTCCGTTCGCCGACCTGCTGCGGCAATCCGTCTATAGTCGCCTGGCTGGTTACGAAGACCTCAACGACGCGGAGAGGCTCTCCCAGGACCCGGCCTTCCGGCTGATCAGTTCCGAAAAGGTCTGGGATCGAGGCGCCGCTCTGACCTCCCGGTTGCAGACCTTCGAGACCGAGATGCTGGCCGAGGAGGAGAACTTCGCGGGACTGGGACGACTCAACCGGGCACTGATCGGCAGAGCCGAAACGATGGATTCAGGTTACCGGACGGTCCTGGACATGGATTCGACGGAGATCCCGGTGTACGGGGAGCATTATGGTAAGTCCCGCGTCATGGTAAGAGACGGCGGAGACCGGAGCCTTTGCGCAGTGAATCTCCGCCGTGATCGGGGCTTGTGCGCTACATAATTCGCTACAGCGCTTCGAGCCAGTCGATGAGGCTCGATGATAGTTTGGGCGTTGGCGCCTGCGTCGCTTGAGGACCGTTTGCCGAGTCGAGAGCTTTGCGCTTCATCTCGAGATCCGCCTGGGCGTAAACTTCGGTGGACTTCATGTCAACATGTCCGAGGAAATCTTTGACCATAACGAGGGGAACGCCAGACTGGAGCAGATGCGTCGCCTTTGTATGCCTCATGGTATGGAGACTAATTCCCACACGCGCCAGCGTGGGCATGGAGCGTGCGGGCCGGCGCAAGTACTTCCGCAGAATGTATCGAGCACCGTGTCGGCCCAATCGGCCTCCCCGTCCGTTCTGTAGGAATGGTTGTTGTTCGTTGAGTGGACGCCCCTCGGCGGACAGGAACTGTCGGACAAGCCGAGCCGATTGCGGCTGCAATGGGCATAAGCGTTCCCGACTTACTTTACCGCGAACACAGACAAAGGACGGCGGTTCCAGATGAAAGTCACGCGGCGTCAGATCAAGCAGTTCTTGGATACGGGTGCCGGTGTCATAGAGGATGCTGAGAAGCACGTAATCGCGTTCTCCGTGCTTGGCCAAACGGTCGATTTGAGCCAGCAGATGACCAAGCTCTTGCTCGCTGAGATAGCCCAGCACAGGGCGAAGGGCCTTCTTCGCGGGAATGGCCAAAATAGGGCTACAGGTGGCAGCCAGAGCTGGTTCTCGCCCCGCGACATATCGAAAGAAGGCTTGTACGGCCGCCAGCCGCGCATTGCGCGTGCGGATCGTGTTGCTGCGGCTGGTCTCAAGATCCACGAGAAAATCCAACACCAATTGGGCGGTGAGATCCTCGATAACGAGCTGATCGACGGAGCGTCGGCACTTCACAGCCGCAAACTGAAGCAGGAGCTTCATTCCGTCCCTATACGATGCGGTCGTATGGGGGCTGACGCCCCGCTCTAGAGCGAGGTAACGAAGAAAGAATGCCGAGAGCAACGTGGGAAGCGTTGGGAAGTTCATCAGGCCCTCCCTTCGTTGATCAGGTAGCCGAAGCGGGCTTGATGTCGCCGGGTGATTTCGCCCATGAGATCCTGGGTCAGTTGCAGGTAGCGCTGAGAACTGGCCAAACCAACATGCCCCAGGTACGTGGCCAGAAGTGGCAACTTTGCATCGAGATCGACGTTCTGCTCACACCACAGCAGGAGTCGGAGCGCGGCAAACGAATGCCTCAGGTCATGGAGACGAATGTGCCGGTTGCCGCTCGTGCGCTCAATGCCGGCGGTTTTCAGTGTCTGGTGGAAGGCCTCGCGCAGGGCGTTAATTGAATACCGTCCTCCACCGCGTGGGCTGGGAAAGAACGGCTTTGGGGGAAGGCAGGATCCGAAGTGCCGGGATGCCAGTGTCCGGCAGTGCAGCAGTTGCTGAACCAAGTCAGGCGCAATCGGAACCACTCTTGACTTGTCAAACTTGCTATGCCGGATATGTAGCAAGGCTGCGTCAAGGTCGACATCAGCGTAGGTGAGTCTCAGAAGCTCCCCAGCCCGCAGTCCGGCAAGATACAGAAGGCGCAGGGCAGTGCCGAGAACTACGTCTCGCACTGGCGATGTCTTTCCTCGCGGCAGTTTGATGGAAGCTTGCAGGAAACGTTTGCCTTCGTCTCGGCTGAGCACGCGCGGCACAAATTTCCGGCGCACAATCCGTAAGAACCGGCCATCCGGTACTACCGTGCGGGCGTCTTCGAGGCGCAAGAAACGGCAGACCTCTCGCATGAGAGTCAAACGATGCGCACGGTTCGACTCCGACTCGGTACCCCTTCGAGCTAAGTAGCCGTGCACAATCTCCAGCGTGATCAGCGGATCTTCTGGCGACAGGTGAGTGTTGAGAAAGCAATCCAACTCGCGCAACGCATAACCCTCCACTCGATAGCGGTAACCCATGGCGTGCTTTTGAGCGAGGAACTGTGCAAGTTTGGTTGCTAACGGCGAGATGAATGTAGGGCATGAACTTGCTGGAGGGGTGCTCATCGGATCACCTCCTCCTCGGAGATGGCCACGCTTCGCAAGCCGGCTACCTCGACCCGGGTATAGCCGAAGGTGGTCTGGGTTGACGCGTGGCCTAACACGTCGGCGATGGCTTTGAGAGGATGCCCGGCAGCCAGCAGCCGAGTTGCCAGCGTATGGCGAAATAGGTAGAGGCCCCGACGCCCCGGTCGGTCGGCGAGGCCGGCGCGCCGAAGGGCTTTGCGCATGATCGTGGCGAGGTTGTTCTCGGCCGCGAAGGGTTCGAACGGTGCACAGTGGCGCAGAAAGACGGTGCGGTTCGTCGATGTTGGGCGACCGTCGAGCAAGTACGAACTGATCGCATCTGCGACGTCGGGCAGGAGCGGTAGTACGAGGGGCCTGTCGGTCTTGACTTGCCGGAGATCAATCCGCACCTCACGCCAATCGATCTCGTCGAGGGTCAGTTGACGGATGTCACAGGGACGCAATCCGTACCGAGCAGCCAGCAAAAGGACCGCATAGTCGCGTCGTCCGAGCGCCGTTGATCGGTCCGCTGCAGCCAGGACGCGATCCACCTCGGCTTGACTGAGCACGTCGGGAAGGCTGACATACCGATACTGTCGCGGTCGCGGGATGGCATCACCCAGAGAACTGGAGAGCCATCCCTGCGCGGCGGCCCAGCGGAAAAAGACCCGAAGGGTGGGACCATACGAGCGTCGAGGTGCATCATTCTGGGCATTCTCGTAGAACTCACGAACGTGCCCCGGCGTAATCCGGTCGAGTTCTGTGATGCCGGCGCCCTCCAAGTATTGGGCGAACGCCGACAACCTTTGGGTGTAGTTCCTTGCCGTTTTCGCCGCCAATCCGCGATGCGTATGCACAAACTGCAGATATGGCGTCAGAATCGGACCAAACCAAGCTGGGGTACGAGGAGGAGAGACAACATGCCGGCGAAACTGCCCTCGTTCATCTGTTTCGAGGAAGATGCGGACCGAGGCCCGAAGAACGCGGGAGCGGTTGGCACTCGTCCCCGAGGTGCGCTGGGCCAGGTATTGCCGCACGGTATCAGTGACTGCGGCCGGCAAGAGCAGACCCCGTTCCTCGATATGCCGGGAGAAGCGAAGCCATTCGTGAAGATGCTGGCGGATTACGTCGTTCGCGTAGCGCAGTTCCAACAACCTACTTCCAACTTGGTCCATGCGCCGCTTGTACAGTGACGTGCGATACTGCCCGCACTTGTCACCAGAAAACCAATTTGAGAACATCGTAGCCTCCTATAGCGAAGTGAAATCAGAGAGCCACAATATTCTCACCGTCGGAGATTATGGGAAGTGCGGGTCAGACAAATCACGGTGATTGCCTCAGAAACTGCCTACGGTTGCAGGCGTCTCTTACCATGACGCGGGACTTACCATAATGCTCCTTATGGGACGCGTCCCATAAGGAGCAGGAACAGAGCGCTTACAACGGGTATTTCGGGTCGGTCTGCTATCATCCGCTGCTTCTGTTCAACACTCAGGGAGACTGCTTGGCGGCAAAGCTGCAACCGGACAATGTGCACAGCGCGGAGGGCTGAGAAGAGTTGTTGCTGCCGGAGATAGAGCGACAGCAGCAGAATGGCAAAGAGGTAGTGTTTCGAGCCGACGCGGCCTTTGCCAAGCCCGAAGTCTACGAGGCGCTGGAAGCGCGGGGCGTAAGATACGCCATCCGCATCCCGGCCAACGACGGCCTGGAACGGGACATTGCCGAACTGCTGCCGCGCCCGGTGGGAAGACCGAGTCAGAAGCCATTGGTCGAGTACAAGGGGTTTCTCTACCAGGCGGCCAGTTGGAAGACGGCGCGGCGGCTGGTGACGAAGGTGGAGTTCCACTTCGGGGAGCTGTTCCCTCGAGTCGGATTCATCGTGACCAACCTGGAGACGGACAGCCGGGCCGTGCTGCGTTTCTACAACAAACGGGGCACGGCGGGCGTGTCCAGACAAGGGCACATCATCCAGTCGGTGGAAGTCCGACCGAGGCCAAGAGACTCAGGCCTTGTAGCTGGGGAGGCGCCGTGGCGCGAAAGCAAAACGGTGAAGCCCTCCGACAACATGCTTAGAAAGGAGTATGCGCAACACACCAGGTTGCAACGTGCAGTGAACGCAGACATAGCCTCGTTACCCACCATTCCGGTGGCTGAGACGGTCCGCAACGTGCGAAACCAGCAAGAGCTGATCGAAACGAGTCCGATGCGACAGCTCTCACCGGCGGGGTGTCAGCGGCGACATGATGTGAAGGAGGCTGTGTCAACTGGAGAAGCCCTCGGTTGTCAAAGCTCTTTAGAAATGTCCCCTTTCTTACCTCATTAGAAGTGTCCCCTTTTTGTTTTGGTTCTTGTCCTTGTCGTTGGCCTTGCCCAGAGCGAAGCCCTGCGGAGCCCGTAGGGCGGAGCGTTTAGGGCGAAGCGGAGGGCAAGGCCAACGACGACCGCGTCGCTACCGTCATCCCGCCGGAGGCTCGCCTCTCTGCCCCTCGCCGGGCGGCCTGTCGCCAGGGGTGGTCGGCCGGCGGCACCCACTTCCGCTTCCCCATCGGCGGAGTCGGCACCCTGGCCCGCTCGATCGCGGCCCTCGCCTCGGGGACACTCGGCCTAGCGGGGGCCTGGATCTCCCGCCACGCCACCGCGCGGCCCCGATACTCGATCGCCAGACTTCCCTCCCGCCCTTCGCACACCACCACTTGGCCTTTCGCCGGCGCGTAGTGGCGACTCTGCGGCTCCAGCTGAAAGAACCGGTTGTCGTACCGCACCACCCAGTCGTCGCTGATCGTACGTGGGCTCTCCAGCCGAAAGATCTTGTCCAACTCGGCCGCGCGCGGCGCCCGCCGGTGATAATCCTCTGGCCTGGCTGCCGGGCGCGCAAACCGCCGGTTGTGTTCCGGCAGATACTCCGCCTCCAAATACGCGTTGGCCTGGGCCTGGGTATCGATTGCTTTGCGGCGCAGCTTCTTCACCAGCCGGTCCTGATGCGTGCCGTGAATCCGCTCCACGCGTCCCTTGGCCTGGGGTGAGCTGGCCGCGATCAGCTCGATCCCCAGCTTCGCACACATGCCTCCAAACTGCGTCATCGGCTCTTCCCCTCTCAGCCGCTCCTGGGACGTCGCACACCGCTTGTAGAGGTTCTTCCAGTCCACATACAGCGCCCCCGGCACTCCATAACGCTCCACCCCAGGCGCGCAGCGCGTCGGCCGCCGCCCAGATCGTCTCTTCCTTCCCCAAGCCCGCCAGCGTGGTGTTCGTTGCGTCGTCGACCAGGTCCATCAAGCACCCTTCCGGGCCGCGTCCCTCCAGCCAAGCGTGAAAGCTCCCGTCCATCTGTACCATCTCGCCAAAGTGCTCTTTGCGCTCCCGCCTGCGCCGGTGTCGCCGCCGCTTGTGCTTCCACACTCCCGCTTCCATCAGCCACTGGCGCAGGGTCTCCTTGCTCACCCGCAGACCGTGCTCCTTCCCCAGGTATTCGGCCGCCAGGGTCGGACCAAAGTCGCCATATTCCCGCTTCACCCACCCCACCGCCTTCGAGCGCACCGCCTCGGGAATCCTTCGCTTCGACGCCCGACCCCGCAGCCGGTGCAGGATCCCTCCCTCTCCCTCCTCCCTCAGTCGGGCCACCAGCTTCCGCACCCAGCGCTCGCTCAACTCCAACCGCTCGCCGCCCTGCTTCTGCGTAAGGTGACCTCTTTCCGCTTCGTGCAATACCTTCAACCGATCTCGGTCCCTCGGGCTCATCCACAGCTCCTGTTTTCTCATCCCTCCAGCTTGCCCTACCCAAACAGGAACTTTCCACTTTGCCAGAATAGGAACTTCTCACTTTGCTGCGACAGAGTCATAAATTCATTGGACAAATAGACTGCTCTCGGTTAAACTGATTCGCTACATTTGGGGGACATACCAGCACCGCCACGCCTCGACAGATGCAATTCGCGCTCCGGTGCGAGTTCTAAAGATGACTTCCCGCCTCGGTACGAGCCAGGACGAATTTCAACGATGCGGATAGCGCCGCTTCTGTGCCTGATCGGGCTAGGGCTTTCGCGGCTCTCCGGAGCCGAGAGGCCGCCCTTTTACGCCGATAAGCAAGACCTTCTTTATTATTTGGACCGGCACGGCGGACGGCACGCCGTGGGCACGAAAGGCGATTGGGAAAAGAGGCGCCGGCATATCGCAGCCAACATGGAATTAGTCATGGGCCCGCTGCCGCGGATCAACCACAAGCTGCCGCTTCGGATCGAGGTACTCAAGGAAGCACGCACCGAAAAATACGCTTGGCGCCGCATCACGTACGAGTCTGAGCGCGGCGATCGCGCCTACGCGTATCTCTATGTTCCGAATGGGCTCAAGCGTGACCGGCGTACCCCGGCTATCGTGAGCCTGCACGGCACCAGCTATCGCCGTTACATTCCGCGGAGCGAACCCACGGCGGCTTCGGAACCTAACGATACCGGCGACACGCAGTACGCCCAGGAACTTGCCGAACGCGGTTATGTGGTGATCGCGCCCGATTACGCTCTTCTGAGCCCCGACTACAAGACCGATCCGTACGCGATGGGGTACGTGAGCGGCACGATGAAGGGGATCGTCAACCACATACGCGCCCTCGATGTGCTGGTCTCGCTGCCGGAGGTGGACCCGAAGCGCATCGGCGCGGTCGGCCTGTCCCTCGGCGGCCACAACGCGCTGTTCCTAGCGGTTTTCGAGCCGCGCATCCGCGTCGTCGTCACCAGCGGCGGATTTAACAGTTTCAGGAAGTATTTTGGCGGGAATCTGAAGACCTGGGCCAGCAACTTCTACATGCCGCGCATCGCTACCGAGTACGGAAATCAGGCGGACCGCATGCCTTTCGACTTCACCGAGATCCTCGGTGCGCTGGCGCCGCGTCCGGTGTTCGTCAATGCGCCACTTGGGGACGACAACCTCGAGGTGTCCGGCGTGCGCGACTGCGTGCAGGCGGCCATGCCCGTTTACAGTAAGCTGTTCGGCGCTGGTGACAGGCTCGTGGCGCAGTATCCGCCGGGCGGCCACGGCTTCGCCCCGGACGCCCGCCGCGCAGCCTATGCGTTTTTGGACCAGTGGCTAAGATAGACTGGTTCCCGCGAGTGGACCACTTTTTCAGACGGTCCGTGTCAGCGTGTGATCTGCTTCCGGTCTCGATGCTGTCTTCCACGAACGAGTGTAAGCTTTCCGCCGAGGCGTCCGGAATCTCATGAATTACTGGTTAGTGCCGGAACAAGAAACTAGGTCTCTGACCGCCTTAAGAGATTCCTTTTGTAGCCCAATTTTGCGCGCGCCCTCTTTCGGGTGAATTGCCAGTTGATCTTGACCCGATGCCGATTGACCTGGCGGTTCCAGGCGCGGGACTCCCGTCGCAAGATGCTCAAGGTGGGAATTCTGCGCTTGCCCAGGCATTGCCGGGAAAACAGGCTGATCT
Organism: uncultured Acidobacteriota bacterium; assembly: GCA_963722555.1. Classification (GTDB taxonomy): domain Bacteria; phylum Acidobacteriota; class Terriglobia; order UBA7540; family UBA7540; genus Bog-366. The sequence continues at coordinate 152,187 of CAVRNQ010000006.1, read as the reverse complement.
CGATTTCCGCCTGGTTCAGCCAGCTCCCATGCTTCGGCGTGTAATGGACGGTGAGGCGGTTCCAGATCGAGCCGCCCCTCTCCTCTCCGAAATAGTCGGTGAGGGACTTCCGGCCATGGATGTTCAGGTTATCCATCACCACGTGAATCGTTCGCGCACCGGGATAGCTGCTCACGACCGTCTCCAGAGCTTGGGCAAATTCTGGCGCAGAGCGATTCGGGGTGGGCAGGGTGAAATGCCGACCGGCTTTCGGCTCCACGACGCAGAAGACATTGGCGGTGCCGCATCGTTTGTACTCGTTGTCCCGTTTCGCTGTCCGGCCGGGTGCAGCGGGAATCGGAGGCCGGATGTCGGCGTGCAACGAGACCGGCTTCTCGTCCAGGCAGACTATCGGTTCGGCAGGAGTGTAGGGCTTTTCATAGGTCGCCAGAACGTCTTCCATCTTTTTGATGTACTCCTGATTCAGTTCCGCCACGCACCACATTTTTTTCCCGCCACGGCTTCAGGTCGTGGCTGAGCAACAAGATGCGCACCGTCTCCCGGCCCACCTGGGGCACCAGTTTCCGCTTGACGGCCTGCTCGGCGATCAGACGGACGCTCCAACGGGCGTAGCCTTCCGGCGGCTGGCTACAAACCATGGCGATGACCCGCTGTTTCTGCGGTTCGTCCAACAGTTGCTCGGCACCCCGCCCTTGCCGCTCGTAGAGCGCACCCTGCAGCCCGCCGCGTTTATACCGGTGGCCGATCCGCCGTACCGCCTGCGGGGTCAAATGCACCATCTGGGCCACCGCCGGCGCGGTCAAGCCCACCGACAACTGCTCCAAGGCGAGGGCCCGCAGGACCACTCGGACCTGCTGAATGCCGGCTCGCAAGAGTTGCCGAAGCTGCTTCTGATCTCCAGGAGATACCTTCACCTCAAGGGGGCGTCGCGACATGCCCCAGTATAGGCCGAAAAGCTTCCCAAAGACAATACATTATAGAATCTGTTCATGCGGTCAATGACCTAGTCTAACTAGGTCTCTGACCGCCTTAAGAGATTCCTTTTGTAGCCCAATTTTGCGCGCGCCCTCTTTCGGGTGAATTGCCAGTTGATCTTGACCCGATGCCGATTGACCTGGCGGTTCCAGGCGCGGGACTCCCGTCGCAAGATGCTCAAGGTGGGAATTCTGCGCTTGCCCAGGCATTGCCGGGAAAACAGGCTGATCTCGATTTCCGCCTGGTTCAGCCAGCTCCCATGCTTCGGCGTGTAATGGACGGTGAGGCGGTTCCAGATCGAGCCGCCCCTCTCCTCTCCGAAATAGTCGGTGAGGGACTTCCGGCCATGGATGTTCAGGTTATCCATCACCACGTGAATCGTTCGCGCACCGGGATAGCTGCTCACGACCGTCTCCAGAGCTTGGGCAAATTCTGGCGCAGAGCGATTCGGGGTGGGCAGGGTGAAATGCCGACCGGCTTTCGGCTCCACGACGCAGAAGACATTGGCGGTGCCGCATCGTTTGTACTCGTTGTCCCGTTTCGCTGTCCGGCCGGGTGCAGCGGGAATCGGAGGCCGGATGTCGGCGTGCAACGAGACCGGCTTCTCGTCCAGGCAGACTATCGGTTCGGCAGGAGTGTAGGGCTTTTCATAGGTCGCCAGAACGTCTTCCATCTTTTTGATGTACTCCTGATTCAGTTCCGCCACGCACCACATTTTTTTCCCGCCACGGCTTCAGGTCGTGGCTGAGCAACAAGATGCGCACCGTCTCCCGGCCCACCTGGGGCACCAGTTTCCGCTTGACGGCCTGCTCGGCGATCAGACGGACGCTCCAACGGGCGTAGCCTTCCGGCGGCTGGCTACAAACCATGGCGATGACCCGCTGTTTCTGCGGTTCGTCCAACAGTTGCTCGGCACCCCGCCCTTGCCGCTCGTAGAGCGCACCCTGCAGCCCGCCGCGTTTATACCGGTGGCCGATCCGCCGTACCGCCTGCGGGGTCAAATGCACCATCTGGGCCACCGCCGGCGCGGTCAAGCCCACCGACAACTGCTCCAAGGCGAGGGCCCGCAGGACCACTCGGACCTGCTGAATGCCGGCTCGCAAGAGTTGCCGAAGCTGCTTCTGATCTCCAGGAGATACCTTCACCTCAAGGGGGCGTCGCGACATGCCCCAGTATAGGCCGAAAAGCTTCCCAAAGACAATACATTATAGAATCTGTTCATGCGGTCAATGACCTAGGTAGCCGAAAAGTTCACAAACCGGTTAAGTTATCTGGACCGGCCTTCTTACCCATCCGCCACTGGGCGGTATGAAGCTTCCTCGCTATAAACCAAGTCGCCGTCTGATGACAGGCTTGAGGATCGGCGGGTTCATGTTGTTGCTGTTTTCCGGCGAGGATCTCTTCTTTACCGCGGTGGCGCGCTTCCGGGCCTGTTCACTGAACTGGTTCTGCCTAAAACATCGACTTGGCCGAGCATTGCCTCCGTCCACCCGCCCTTGGGCGCGGGAAGCGCGAACATGACACTCAACTGCGAGATGATCATCATGCCGGCGATCCCGCAGGAGAATCCCGCCACGACGGAAGCTGGCACCGTGGAAACATGGCGGCCGAGGCGCCGCGATGGTCGAATTCATAAAAAGGGATCGGCGCTCCATCGATGCCGTAACGGACCGCTTGATACTTTTCCAAGCCCGGTCCGGTGTCAACGGACATGTGTGTCAGGCCCAGCGGAAGAAAAACGTCCTCACGCATGAAGTCCTGATAGGCCTTGCCGGAGACGCGAGAGATCACGTAGGCAAGTATGCCATAACCGAGATTCGAGCACTGGCGGTGCTCACCCGGCCCCGTGACCAGGATACCGTAGCGCCGGATGGTTTCGTCCATCGGCGGAGGTCGGTATGGCTCGTCCGCATAGAAACATTGATAGTGAATTGGCAGTCCGGAGGTGTGGTTGGCCACCCGGCGCACGGTGGCGCCTTCGGCGTCGCCGACCTTCGCCGTTAACTTGGCGGTCCCGAGGTAGTCATTGATCGGCCGGTCCAGATTGATCTTGCCTGCCTGGCACAGTACCATCACGCCCGTCGCCGTAATCGGCTTAGAGACGGACGCCAGCGAATACATTGTGTGCTCGGTTGCTGGGATGCGGTTCTCCCGGTCTGCCCATCCAAAGCCCTCCTCCCAGAGGATCTTTCCGTCGCGGGCAACGGCCACGGCGATCGACGCCGTCTGCGTCTCCACCAGTTGCTTGCGGATGAATTGGCGAACTGAGTCAAAGGACTGCGCGGCTAGCGCCGCAGGGAGGGCCAGGGCCAAGCAAACGCAAACGCTGTGCGTTTTCTGGAACGTAACGATCTCTCCGAGCAAATTAGGTCTATGCCGAAGGTGCCGTCAGACCAGCGAGCCAAGCGGCGATCAGGAGCGCCAATCAAACCCAAGAACGAAGAATTCCCAATCGTCTCATCGCGCCTTCTCGTTTCGTAATCTTCCTATTCCCATTTGAACTGCCGGGGTCCAGCAATCCTCATCCCCAGCGAAGTCGGCGAGTTTCCGTGAAGTTAACAGATAGACTCCGAATTTCAGGCCATTTCTGTTCTGGCAGTAAAACTCCTCAACCAGGTAACCCGAAGCCAATTGCTCGTGGAATGCCCATCGGGTTGCTTCCCGCCATTGGGTGGCCAGTGCCGGACTTTCCCGCTGGAGTGCATCGACGTCACACGGCACCTCGATCAACGCACTTTCTCCCTTAAGCCGTCCAGCCGGGCCGACCCTTTGCGGTGACCGGTTCGGCCCGATTCGAACAAGCGGCACAGCCTTGCCAGGCACAGAGGGAGCATCTCCCGATAATGAACTTTCGAGCCGCTGCTTTACTCGCCTGCTCTCGAGCAGCCAGCTCACCCAGAGGCGGTCGGTGCCATTATGGTGTAGAAAGCTGGAGGTTGCCTCGCCGTAGAAATCGATCTTGTACTGATCGGCAAGTGTCCCCAGCTTGGCGAAATTGAAATGGGCATTTAAGCTCTGGAGCGGGTCAAACGTCCAAGTGATGCGGGTGATTCCCTGGGCGAGGGCCCGCTCCCGTTGAGCCAGCTTGAGCTTGTATCCAATGCCGAGATTCCGATATGCGGGTTTCACGGCAAGCATCTCAGAATGCAGTGCCAGGGATCCAGCCACGCAGCCCAAGAACCCATAGGCGAAGCCAACGAGCGTGTCTCCATCAAATGCTCCGAGTACAATGCCGCCTACCTCGTTTGCGGCGACGAGTTGCACAAGCGGTATCAGGTCGCGATCCTCAAAGCCCCAAACTTCCTGTTGGAGCTCCTCGACCCTTCGAAACTCACAAGAGCGCTCGAGCCCCCGGATAACAATCGCCAAATGGCACCTCCACCCGCGGTTGACGCTTTCTTATACTCGAACTCGCCCAGCTATTGCCCTCAGAATTTCTCAAAGATTCTCAAAAGGGAGCAAGCAACCAAGCCAAATGCCAGACAGTGCTGCCTACACGATGTGCTTGACCATCCCTATGAGTTTTGCGCATGATGGGCGGAACAGATCGCACACATCAGTGAGGATTGGGGGCCTTAATATGGCAAGTGATGACCAATACGGCGTGCTGGACCCTTTGAGCGAAAACCCGGAGTCGGCTCAAGGCGCGGCCGAAGGAACAGCGACGAAGCGACTCCTCTCCCGCCGGGAATTGTTGAAACGCGCAGGAACCGGCATGGCAGCGGGGGTGGTTTCGAGCGGTCTGCGCCAGCCCTTGCTCGGCGCCTGGTCGGCTAGCCGAGCAAGGGCCGAAGGCACGCCGACGCCCGGCCGGACGAGCGCCTCCGGCAAGATTCCCCTCTCATTGATTGTTGACGATGGCTCGCCAGTGGATCCCCTCTTCTACGAAATTCCCGGTTATGAGACCCCATTCCTTGTTCCTCGCGCCTTCACCCAGGGCGTGGCCGATACGTTCGATAAGTACGACCTGCGCGGAAAACTGACGATCATCCCCATGCCCAGTTGTCTGGGACGGCTGGACCGGTCGCTGAAGCGCGTGCCCGCTGAGCATTTGCAGGATTTCCTGCAAGTGGTACGCGAGCGGATCCAACCCCGATTCGATATCACTCCGGAATTCCTCACTCACCTGCGCGCCTACGATCTGAAGAAGGGACAATACCAGCACATCTTCGAAGACGTCTGGATCACCGGGGCGCCGCCGGAGGAGATCGTTGAGTATTTCGTCCTCGCATTCACGATTCTCAAGAACGTCGGCCTGAACGCCCCGGGCATTACGTCGCCGTAGGTATCGGGAATTGACGTGGAGAAGAAATACGTAAAGGCATTGGCCGATGCACAGTGGCAGGTCTTCAATCGGAAGTTCACGTGGTATTTCCTATACGTTTCCGAGTGGGGAGAGCCGCGCTATTGCACGGTGGAATACCATGATGCGGAGCGCGGCCAGTCTCTGGTCAGCGTCCCGGCGAATTTCCCGGACCTCTTTTGGAGTATGGAGAAACCTCCGGGCGAGCGCGTGCAGTTCATCAAGGACAATATCGATAAGGTGCTTTCTGCCGACGGCCGCACGGGACGGGTCCGTCAGTTGATTGACTCCGGGTATCCCGTAATTCTGCTTACCCACTGGCAGTCCCTTTATACCCAGGGGACTGGGCTCGGGTTGGAGGGCCTCAGCGCCTTGGCGAGAGGATTCAAAAGGTGTTCGGGAACAATATCGAGTGGGTGAGCATAACGGAGATGGCACGGCGCAGCCCCGTCGCGGCAAGAACGTAGAGGCTGGCTTTGGGACCTGTGTGAAACCCGGGTTCCGATGATCTCCTCCACTAATCTCCTCCGCCGCGGCCGGGGTAGGTATTTCCCATCAGCGATCAAGGCCGAGGCGCTGTAGGAGTTTCTGGAATCGAGGATCCGATCGAAGGGGGTCCAGCTTGGGCTCGACTTTAAGGTAGACCAGCGCCCAGGGCCGGTGCTCGCAGGCTTTCTCCAGCCAGCGGAATGCCCGGCCTTTCTCCCCGAGCGCTGTGTAGACGATTGCCATCTCATAGGGCGAGACATAACGCCGTTCGGACATCGCCGCCAGCTCTTGGAGCACCTTCTCCGCCTCGCCTCTTTTACCAGCTGCAGCATAAGCATGCCCCATCTCACCAATCATCCGCGCGCTGCCGCCCGAGAGCGCGATTGCCTTTCTAAGCTCCGCCAACGCCTCCTTATACATCCCGTTGCGCTCGTAGGCCCACGCCAGAGACCAGTGCCCCACACCAAAGTTGGGGTCCAACTCGACGGTGTTGCGGAGCTGTTCTATGGCTTCCTCGTACCGGCGCATAAAATATAAGACGCAGCCCAGATCGCGGTTGACGACAAGTGAGAGCGGTTCCAGCGCCAGCGCCCGCATAACCTCAGCCATGGCCTGTTCGAGCGCTCCCGTGGCAATCAGATACTCCGCGTAATAGTCGTGAGCCATAGCGTACCCGGGGCTGTGACTAAGCGCCAGTTGACATTCCCGCTTTGCCCCCTCCCAATCCCACTCGTAACCCATCCTGGTCACGGCCAGGGGGGCGCGAGCTTCAGCGAGTTCGTTGTCAATGTTCAGGGCCTTAATAGCCGCTGCCTTGGCTCGTGGCCAGACCTCCTGCGGCGACGCCACGCCGTAGGCGGCGAGCATATTGTAACAATCAGCCAAACCGGCGTAGGCCAAAGCATAACCAGGATCCTTAAGGATCGCCTTCTCAAAGCATTCGGCCCCTTTCTTCAGTCCCTCGGATGTCCTCCTGCTCCAGAAGTAGCGCCCCTTGAGGTAGGCCTGATAGGCCTCGGCACTTGCCCTGTAACGGCTCCCGACATCTCGATTCTCCTGGGTGGCCAACGTTAACGTCAGGGACTTTATTACCTGCGCGCAAATAGAGTCCTCAAGGGTGAATATGTCGGAAAACTTCTCATCGAACTTATCGGCCCAAACCGTCGCACCATCGCCGATACGCACTAGCTGCACGGTCACTCGGATTCTGTCGCCCGATGTCTGAATGGCCCCGGTGATTACGAAGTTCACGCCCAGTTCACGCCCAGCTCCCAGCGGATCTTGGGCGGCATCCCCGTACCTGAGCACGCTGCTCGTTGGCCGCACGGCAATGTGTTTTGTGTTACTGAGCTGGGTAATCAGTGCATCAGTCATCCCCAGTTCCAGGTGTTCACTGCCGCTTTCTCCTGTCAATGGCCTGAAGGGGAGCACCGCGATCGACCTGGTTGCCGCCGCGGTTTCGGCCTGGCTAGGGCCGCGCGACCCCAAAAGTTCGGAATCGGGGTCCTCCCGATGCACCTTCCTCACGGCGGCGACAAAGCGATAGCCTCTGCCCGGAATCGTCACTATATATCGATGTGTGCTCGGGCTGTCGTCGAGGACCCTCCTCAGAGTGTAAATGCTCTGGGTGAGGTTCTCCCCCCCAACGAAGGAATCAGGCCAGACAGCCTTCACCAGTTCGTCTTTTTCAATCAGCCGGCCCTGGCTCCCGGCGAGTACGAACAAGATGTCGAAGACTTTGGGCGTGAGCGGTACAGACCTTCCACTGCGGAGCAGAAGGCGCTTCACAGGGTCCAGTCGGAAACCGCCGAACTCGAGTGCCGGGTATGGTTGCTTGCTCATGAGGCTGTTCTGAGAATTTTTGAGAAAGTTTGATTAGCAAATACCCCACTCAGCTTATTATACCATAAGCGCTGGGCTGTTCCAGCCAATTATTCAGAATACCGGAACAATGCGTGCGTCGGGTTGCGGGATTAAGCAGATAGGAGGTGCGGGATGCAAGGGAGGAGTGAAAGTGTTTGTGTGGCTCGCAAGGCGCACGCGTTCTTCCTGCGGGGGAGGACCTGCTTCCTGTTGGCAGCGATTCTCTTCTCGCTTGCTTTGACGAGCTGGGCGCAGGACCAAGCTACCCTTGTGGGCACGGTAACGGACCCCTCCGGGGCTGCGATCCCGGGCGCCAAGGTCACGGTTACCAAACCCGATGTCAGCTTCACCCGGGACTTGGTGACCAACTCGGCGGGGGAATACACGGCCGCCAGGATTCCCATCGGTGATTACGTTATCACCGCGGAGGCCATGGGCTTTCAGAAGCTCGTGCGGACGGGAATTACCTTGCAAGTCGGTCAGCCGCTGCGCCTGGACTTGCAGTTAACGGTCGGGCAGGTGAACCAGGAAATCACCGTCAGCGGCAGCGCCGTCAAGGTTGAAACGAACGTTTGAAAAGAAGGTGTCTCACTCGTCGTTGGAGGTGAGCGGCGGTCCGCTTCATTCTACGCTAGCTTCTGTTGAACCAGTACTCGTTTCTCCTGGCGTCGGGTAAAGGGTCATACGCAAAACAGCTCGTCCACACCAGGCGTGTTGCGATTGACGAAGGTGCGAAGGCGGTCGGTTAACGAGAGGTCGGAAACGCAAGCGACGTTTCCCCCGCTTACAGACTGTGCGTCCAAGGAGGACAAAATGCCAAGTGAGCATATCAATCGGCGTGTGTCTCAAGTGGCCAAGTTGGGCTCTTGGCTTCTTTTAACCGTACTTATGTTCTGTGTCGGCCTTTGGGGGCAGGAAGGCTTATCCACGCTCCGGGGCACAGTGACGGACCCCTCGGGGGGTGTGGTGCCGCAAGCCAAGGTAAGCGTTGACGAAGTGGGAACAGGTATCACGGCAAGAACCGTCACCAGCGACGCCCAGGGCAATTACGAGATCCCAGCCCTCAAGCAAGGCACCTATACCGTGCGGGTGGTGATGACGGGGTTTGAAACTTATGTCGTGAGCGACCTCCACTTGGCCAGCAATCAGGCCAGGCGCGTGGATGTAACCCTTAAAGTAGGGGCAGCAACCACGGAGGTCACGGTGAGCGGGGCGGCCACGGTCATCGAGACCGAAGGCGCGAAGATCGGTTCGGAGTTTTCCGGCAACCAATACTGGCTCGCGCCTATGCCGGCCAATTCCTACTCTTCACCGCTCCCCGTGCTTGCCACCATGCCGCAAATCCAAACGGAAGGCGGACACCAAGCCCGCGTTACCATGGCCGGTCAAGGCGCGGCAGAGATTCACATGGCGATGGACGGCGTCAAGCAGGAAAGCCTCAACACCCAGACCGTGAACATGGAGGATGTGGAGGAGGTGAAGGTCAACGCGGTGAACAACAGCGCTGAGTATGCCCGCGTCGGCATCTACGACACCATCACCAAGCGCGGCACGAACGATTATCACGCTGAAGCCTCCTATTATAACCGCAATTCCGGCTTGGCGGCGCGGGGGTTCTTCGAGACTCAGAAACCGATCGTGATTTATAACACGATCAACCTGAGCACCTCGGGGCCCATCCGCAAGGATCGTACATTCTTTTATGCTCTGTGGAACGGTGAACGCATACACGAACAGTCGTTTTTCCTGGACAACGTGCCGACAATGAAAATGCGCACCGGGGACTTCTCAGACTTGCTCAGCGCTTCCCCGTCAATTCAAATCTCCAATCCATACACGGGCCAGCCGTTTCCCGGGAACATTATTCCTCAAGGCATGCTCAGTCCGCTGGCCTTGAAGGTCCAGGAGGCGTACATTTCTAAGCCTAACCTGGGCGGAGCCGGTAACTTGGTGAGCAACTTTGGCTGGCTTTTTCCCTACCCGGAGGACCAGTATCGTGCCGACGTTCTCGTCGCGCGCATTGACCACAAGATTTCTAATAAGAATTTCATCTACGGCCGATATTCCGGCTACTGGCCCCGGTATCTCATAGACGATGGAAACTACCCGAACCTCAATTGGACGAAGCTGCGCCAATCCCACTCCTGGGCCATCGTTGACACGAACACATTCTCCCCCAACTTGATCAACAGCTTCACCTTGGGAGGAAACCGCGACCGGAGCGTGTACGGAGTCAAGTTGAATGGTTACCAGCCGCCCACCGGTGACCAAGTCGTCTCGGCCATTGGCCTTCAGGGAGTTAATCCCAGTAATTTATCCGCCGCGGGAATGCCCGGTATGTACTTCAACGCCATTACCTACGTCGATACCGTGGGGGGGGGTATAAACGGGAAGCCTTCGGACCTTTACGAGAACTGGAATGTCGCCGATTCGGTGACTTGGGCCAAAGGCCGGCACGTCATGAAGTTTGGAGAAGAACTCAGGACCTTCATGTATTACGGCACCTACCTTCCGTATGGCACCTACGGCGACTTCTCTTTCAACGGCAGCTTTACCGGGTACGACTACGCCGACTTTCTGCTTGGACTGCCCTTCAGCAGCACGAGGGTAAACCCGCTGACAGGGAGGACGAAGTGGGGCAGAGAACTTGGCTTATTTGCTACGGATACGTTCAAAGTGACCCGCAAGCTGACGCTCGACTACGGCATTCGCTGGGATCATTTTGGTTCGTTCCGGTATGACGACGGACTTCAGTACAATTATGACCCCACGCAGGACGCCGTGGTTGTCCCGCAATCAGCCCTGAGCCACATTAGCCCTCTCTATGACCCCAACATCAAGGTGGTAACGGGGCAGGTGGTGCCGAACCCGTCCAAGACCAATTTTGTTCCGCGCTTGGGCGCCGCCTATCTGATTACGGAGAAGACTGTTATCCGAGGGGGGTACGGCATGTACACCTCGCGTGGACTCGGAATTTACTCCCTCGTCCAGGGAGAAGGGCCGTTTGAGATCGCCGAAAACTACACCAATACGATCCAAAATGGCCAGGCGCTCTTTGCTTTCCCCAACCCGTTCCCGTCCAACCTCGGCCTCGCGGAGATTCCCTCCCAGTCGGTCGGCGGCTATCCGCTTGACACCCGCGACGGCAAGATCCACCAATTCAATGCGACCGTTGAACACCAAGTCAAAGATATAGGCCTCCGGTTGTCGTACATCGGCTCCCGGACGCGGGGGCTGAATGGTTTCTACGAGGTCGATAAACCGCAGCCCAGCACCATCCCCTTTACCCCTGATCGGCGGCCACACCCTGAGTTCGTGTCCATCCAACTGCTGCGTAGGGACCTCGCCGCCAACTACAATTCGCTGACGCTGGAAGCTCGGCGTAAGGTGGGACAGGTGGCCTTTGACGCGTTCTGGACCTGGGCCAACAACCTGGACAACTACGAAATGCTCGCCAGCGGCTACGGGACTCCGTACGGGCCTTCCTTCGGCGTCTTTGGCGATGAGAATCCCTACTCCCCGCTGCTTTGGAACCATGACCGCGTCACGCCTCATCATCGCGTGGTCGTGAATGCCACTTGGAATATCCCCGTGGGACGCGGACGCCGTTACCTCTCCGGCGCCCCAGGCGTCGTGGACAAGGTCCTGGGCGGGTGGGTAGCCAACTGGATAGGGTTCTTCCAGACCGGTCAGTGGTTCACGCCCTTCTTCTCCACCACCGACCCCTCGAATACGAACTCCTTCGGCGGTCTGCCGGACCGGATTGCCAACGGCAATTTGCCTACCGGGCAGCGCACGGTCAATAATTGGTTTGATACGAGCGCCTTCAAGATTCCCGGATGTCCCGACTCTGACCCTGCGTGCTCCAATCCCGCCAACATCGGAAGATTTGGCAATTCCGGCATCAACATCTTGGAAGGACCGGGACTGATTTCGCAGAATTTGACCATTCGGAAGCGCTTCAACCTCACCGAACGGTTGCATTTTGACCTCATCGGGACGTGCGGAAACATCTTCAACCATCCGAACTTCTCCTTCCCGAGCAGCACCATTGATGTGCCGGGTGCGGGAATAATTACCGGGCAGCACGACCGCTTTTATAGCGGGGAAAAGAGCGGGTCTCGGGTGATCGAGATTCGGGGTCGCCTGGAGTTCTAAGACGGGAGGATTAGGACCGACGATATCGGAATCACGAAAAGTGCGACCGCCGCCTGTGCGGAGAGAACGCTCCTCCATGCAGGCGGCGGTTCCGCTCGTCCCTTGCGGACTATTCTGGTCGGCCGGGAAATCAAAACGGAAATTCCGGATAAGTGTTGGTGTAGGGCAAGCAACATCCTGTGAGGGGAGGCAGAGCGATGAAGCGAGAAGGTCTGACCCGCAGAGAATTTCTGGAGGGAACTTCCGCGAGCCTCGTCGCCGCGAGCTTTGTGCCCCTGGCGATTTCGGGGAGTCCGCAGGCCCTGGCGGAACGTGGCTGGGGAGCCGGCCTGTCTGGAGGTTTCCCCATCTTCCCCAAGCCTCAAGAGATGGAACTTTCGGAAGGGCATTTCATCCTGGATGCCAAGACCACCCTCCTGCTTCCCCCGAGCGCTGCGGAGAGCGACCGGCATCTCGCGCGCTTTCTCATCGAAGAGCTGAGCGATCGGTATGACCTGCAGCTCGGGACGCAACAGACGGGCAAGTTGCCTGAGAGCGGTCGATTCATTTTGATGGGGTCAATCCAGAATCCCTTGGTACGGGCGCATTGCGCTCAACGGAATCTGGAGGTAAGCGCCAAAAGTCCCGGACCGGAGGGATACATCCTACAGGTCGATGAAAAAGCGGTCGTGATCGCCGGGAGCGATGACCGCGGCGCCTTCTATGGTTTTCAGTCGCTACGGCAACTGATCGAGAAAGGCGGGCAAGGGCTGCAAATCCGCGCGACCCGCGTGCGGGACTGGCCGGACAAGCCGTTTCGCGGCATGAAGCTCTATCTTCCGGGTCGGAACAATATCCCATTCTTCAAGCGCTTCGTGCGGGACTTCCTGGCGCAATACAAAGTGAACAAACTGATAATCGAAATGAACGCCTGCATGCGCCTCGACCGCCACCCGGAGCTGAACGCCGGCTGGGTGGAGTTCGCTCGCGACACCAACTGGAGCCGGCGAAACATCGTGACCGGCGGCCCGCATCACGTGGGGACGAACTCCCCCAATTCAGACACTGCCGACGGCGGATTTCTGGAGAAATCCGAGGTCGCGGATTTGGTGCGCTGGGTGCAGCAGTGCCACATCGAGGTCGTCCCGGAGATTCCTTCGTTGACGCACAGCTTCTATTTGCTGACGCGGCATCAGGACTTATCGCAAGTTCCCGGCGAGAAGTGGCCAAACAGCTATTGCGCCTGCAACCCGAAAAGCTACGAGCTGCTCTTCGACGTGATGGATGAATACATTGAAGTCATGAGACCCAAGATGGTGCACGCGGGCCACGATGAATGGCGCGCGCCCTACGGCCTGGGCGAGTGCTGCGAGGGCAAAGACCCCGGAGAGGTGTATGGCCGGGACCTCGCAAAAATTCACGCTTATTTGGCGAACAAGGGCATCAAGATGGCCATCTGGGGCGACCACCTGCTGGAAGGTGTGAGCGGCAAAGGCCTGCAGAAACACACGACTCCGGACGGGTTCAGCTATTTTTCCCCAGGCGGCATGACGCCCGAACAAGTCAAGAGCCTGGTTCCCAAGGACATTTTGATGTTCAACTGGTTCTACTCGGAGGAAGAAAAAGGAGAGGTCCAGGAAGCGCAGTTGGACGACTTCGGTTTCCATCAAGTCTACGGCAACATGGAGCCCGATATTGGTAACTACACGGAGCGTAGCAAGCGGTCAACGATCATCGGCGGCGCGCCGTCCTCGTGGGCCGCCAGCACCGAGTTCAATTTGGGCAAGGACCTCCTCTACAGCGTTCTCGGCTGCAGCGGCATGCTATGGTCGAAGCAAGTCCTGGAGGGGACTGAACTCTCCGCTTTGACGCAGGCGCTCATGCCTGAAATCCGGCGCCGACTCAGCGGAGTGACGCCGCCGAGCCAGACCGGCGACCTGGTGGCGCCTCTGGATATCTCCGCTTCCTTTAACATGCCTCAGCGCGAATCCAACTTTGACATTGACCTGAGCGGAATACGGAAGGGGAGAATTACCGCCGGCCCGCGGATATTTGAATTGGACGGCGCTGATTCGGCTGGGGGAAAGGCAGCCGTAGCTGTCGGGACTGAGGGACGCGAGCCCAACCCGTTGCCGCGCGAGGTAGAGGAGATCAAGGTTGGCGTGGATGCCACGAGCCTGCTCTTCCTCCACGCCTGCGCTAGACCCGCCACGAACAAGGAGGCCTATCGTGCGATTTGGGATTTCGACGATACGGCGGACCTCCTGGGATGGTATGAAGTCGTTTATGAGGACGGCCTGCCGGAGGTTATTCCCATCCGCTACGGCGTGAATATTCTGGAGTGGAATTGGGGCAAGCAGCGCGCCGGGAGGTATTGCTATGGCGCCGATCTGGTGGCTTGTGGCGCTGAGGAGCAAAACCCCATCACCTTCTTCGCCTTTGAATGGGCAAGTCCGCGCCTGGGGAAAGTGATTCAGCAGGTTCGACTGAAGGGATCGAAGGGATTCCGGGGCGCCGTCCCGGGTTTCGAGAATGCATTTGGGGAGGTCATCCCCAACAACGCGGTCATGCTGAAGGCCATCAGCTACGTGAAGAAGCGAGACTGACCGGAACGCGAACGGCGCCTGGCGACAGGGCAGTGCACCCGTTCAAAACGCCAAGGCCTGTTCGAGATCACCGATCAGGCCTTCAACCGCCTCCACTCCCACGGAGAGTCGGACGAGGCCGTCGGTGGTGCCGATGGCCAGGCGCTGCTCGCGCGGGACGGCGCGGTGGCTGGTGGAGGCCGAGTGCACGATCAGCGACCGGGTATCCCCCAGGCTCGCTGCGCGCGCAAAAATCTTCACGCAGTCCATCACCTTTTTCCCTAGGGAAGACTGGGGAGATCGTACCCCCTCTTGGTGCTGGGGCGATCGTCTCGACGCACTGCGTCGAGACGATAATCGAGAATGAGGGCTGCCAGGAGGCCAAAATGGAAATCCTGGTTGATATATCGTGAAAAGTTCAGGGTTGGGCTTTTCGGCCAGCCGTAAAGTTTTGCATCAGGAGGCTTTCACCATGGACACCAAAGACAACATCAAAAGACCCGACAAGAGCAGCCGCCGCGCTTTCCTGCAAGCTGGCAGCGCGGCCTTCGTGGGACTCACGATGCCTTCCCGCGCGCCGGCGAGGGGGCCGGGCGAACCCTTGGCGATCTCCGGAGGTCCCAAAACCGTGTCCTTCCCGGACGACCAACTCCACGCACTCACGCGCTGGCCTCGCTATAGGGAGGAGGAAAAGAAGGCGGTTTGCGACTTGATGGACAACAACAAGTTCTATGAGGAACTGCCGGCCTTCGAGAAGGAGTGGAAGGAATACACGCAGTCAGCCTACGTCAAAGCGCATATGAATGGCACCAGCGCGATAACGAGTATGTTCTTTGCGCTCGACCTGCCTCCCGGTAGCGAAATCATGGTGCCCTCGTACGATTGGTTCGCTGACGCACTGGCTCTGCGCTTCTTCAGCTACGTTCCGAATTTTGTCGACATTGACCCCAAGACGTGCTGCTTCGACCTGGATGATGCGAAGCGCAAGCTGACGAAGAACACCCGAGTCCTGTTCCCCATGCACGCCTGGGGTCTCCCTTGCGAGATGGATCACATCACTGACTTTGCCAAGGAGAAAGGCCTGATTGTGATCGAGGATGCCGCCCACGCGCACGGCGCCTCAATGCAGGGCAAGAAGATGGGGACCTGGGGCGTCATGGGGATTTACAGCTTCCAGGCCAGCAAGGTGATGCCTTCGGTCGAAGGCGGGATGGGGATGTACCAGACCCGCGAATACTACGAGCGCGCCGCGGCCTTCGGCCATTACGAAGATCCCGTAAAGTTTCCCAAGGACAGCCCCGTGCACGCCTACGCGGGCACCGGATTTGGTCAAAAGTACCGCATGCATCCTTTCGCTGCGGCGGTTGCCCGCCAGCAGTTGCGCGTTCTGGATGAGCGCAACACTTTTATCGAGGCCAATGTCCGTAAGCTGAATGATCGCTTGATTCAGCTTTCCGGTTTGAGCGAGTCCCGCATCCGCCCCGACCAGAAGCGTGCCTACTATTATGCCAATATGCTGTTGCTCGACCCCGCCAAAGCCGGCTTCTCGCGCGACGCCCTGGTGAAAGCCCTTCAGGCCGAAGGAGTGCGGGCCAGCATTTGGGATTATCCCGAACAGCATAAGCTCAAGATTTACTCGGAGGCCAAATGGTGGCACCATCCACCGAAGATTCGTTCCTCCATGCCGGGCAATGAGTCTGTGAACAAGAATCACCTCTTTCTGCCGCTCCTTTACGCTGAGGCAGACGAAGTGATGGATCAGTATGTCAAGGCGTTCGAAAAGGTCTGGGCGCATCGATCAGAGGTTGCCGCGCTCTGAGGAAGTCTTGAAATGACAGGCTGGAAGCCGGGAGTGGCGGCAGACTGAGGCGGTGGCAAGCGCGCGGAATTGCCTGTGCATGGGGCGGAGAAGCGTTGTTTCCGCAGGAACGAAACTGGCTAATCTTCTGGATGCCCAGGTAGAACAATCAATAGACAGTGGAGCAATCTTGCGTATAATCCGCGGGAGCTGATTCGAAGGCATTCGGTGCCGGTGGGCCTGATTGTAAGCAATCCCGGTGCGAGGGAGCCTGCGGGCGTGGGCAGCAACTGTCTTGCAGGCCAACCGGAAGCGAGCGCTAGTCCGGTCAAAAACCTGGAACCAAGGAGAGGGTCATGAAGAGACGAGTATTCCTCCAAAACTCGGCGAAGACCGCAGGCGCGCTCATCGCGAGTCTGGAACTCGAAGGCTCCAGTGCAAAGCCGGAAGGCCCACGCGTGTCCCCATCGCAAGGGGGAATGTCTGGGAATCTGATCGAAGTGCCTGGGACGAGCTATGAGACGACGGATTCCCTGACGGGCGTCCCGGTTTCCGTGACCCTCGGGAAGTTTCTACTCTCTCCGACCGCGGTCACCCAGCGCGAATTCGAGGAGACGATGGGCTACAACCCTTCCTTCCACCGGGGAGCAGACCTGCCGGTCGAGAACCTAAGTTGGTGGGAGACGATTCGCTACTGCAATCTGCGCAGTACCCGGGAGGATCTGGAGCCTTGCTACGATCTCGTCACCGGGACCTGCGATCTACGGAAGACTGGCTATCGCCTGCCGACCGACGCCGAGTGGACGCACGCCGCCGGCCCTTCGACCCCGCCAGCCTCGGGCAGCATCCGCAGGCAGGCCAATCTGGGCTCGCCAGACACGAAGAGCATTGACCACCTACTTGAAGATCTGAAGGCTTCATGCACCAAGCCGGTCGGAACTTACCCTCCCAATGCAAACGGCCTTTACGACATGCTTGGAAATGTTTGGGAGTGGTGCAACGACTACTTCAACCCGCAGGTTGCACCGCAAGCTTCATACAATCCCGCGGGTCCGGAGCGCGGGCTGGCTCGCGTCATTCGGGGCGGCTCGTTTATGAGCACGACTTCCGAATGGGCACGCGGATATCGGTCCAGCATGGAACCCGTCTACAAGAGCCGCTTCACGGGGTTTCGAGTTTGCCGCACCGCGGAGCCCGCGGCCGTCCTCCCTTCAGCGCACCAGGATTCCCAGTGGTTCGAGCCTTATAATCAGCCGCCTTCGGGCTATGAAGGCTCCATCGGGTCTTTGTCACCCCTGATCTTAGGTGAAAACACGGTTGCTGATTGGGAGAAGCGCCGCAGCAGAATCCTGCAGAAATGGATGAAGTTGCTGGGCGCCATGGAAATAAGTCCGCCGGCACCGAAGACCGAGCCCGTCGAAACGGTGAGGCATAAGAACTACACAGCGAAGCTCATGTACCTCCAGGTCGAGCCGGATT
This sequence comes from uncultured Acidobacteriota bacterium, assembly GCA_963722555.1. Classification (GTDB taxonomy): domain Bacteria; phylum Acidobacteriota; class Terriglobia; order UBA7540; family UBA7540; genus Bog-366. Next base: position 134,558 of record CAVRNQ010000006.1, on the reverse strand, counting down.
GGTGGGAGAAGATTCTGGTGATGATGCCCTCCCCAGCCCTCGCCCGCCCACGCCCCGTCGTCATCGTGCCTTTTTACGATGTGGACGATCCGGCGGGAAGCAATCTATCGGGGCGCTCGTTCCGGAACGCCGGAGTTGAGGCGTTTGCGTACATGGCTGTACAGAAGGGGTACATTGCCGTGGCGATTCGGTGGTACGGCGAAAGCTACGGCGAGTCGTACAGCGAAGCGGTAGCCAATTTGAAATTGCGCCACCCGCACTGTGCGGGCCTCGGCAAGTGGGTCTGGGATGCGCACCGCTTGCTCGACTATCTGTATACGTTGCCGGAAGTCGATCGCCAGCACATCGGCATCATCGGCCACTCGCTCGGGGGAAACATGACTCTGTATGCAGGGGCGTTCGAGGACCGAATCACGGCCGTGGTTCCGAACGAGTTGGGTATCGGGCTGACTTTCGCGAATTACGAGGATTACTGGTACTTTGGTGACTTCATTCAGAACGTGGACAAGGCTACAGATCACCACGAGTTGATCGGACTGATCGCGCCAAGACCGTTTCTCCTGATTGGCGGAGATCAATACGACACAGCCAAGAGTTGGTATTACATCAACGCCGCTCGGCGAGTCTATGACCTGTACGGCAAGCCTCAAAACATCGGTTACTTCAATCACCACAAGGGGCACTATCCAACCCCCGAAGCGGATTGGCGTTCGATGGAATGGCTGGCGCACTTCCTGGGACCTGCGTGAAGGCATGCGCCCGGAATCAAGGGCGGTAATGCAGAATCTCCTCGTTGATGGGAGTTTTTGGAATGATTAGCTTTTGCCGGGTGGCAATAAGGCCCGGGTTAAAAACCTCGACTGGATTACCGTTCACGGTGATGGAACTGTATTGTCCTGGACCAAGAGTTAAGGTTCCGCCGCCGTCTGCATCTGCCGCTTCGTGTACCGGAGGTATCCAACGTCGATTGCCAGCCCGACCATGCCGAGAATCACGGGGAGCACCAGAAGCGCGAAAACTGCGGCTTGTCCGCTATCCACTCTGCGCCTGATCATCACTCCTCCTCTGAGGAGCTACAAAGGCAACGAGATTGCGGTTGAAAGCGTATCCCGCTACTTGAGTACCGCGTCTTGTTAAGCTTAGCGGCCGCTATGAGTTCGATCACAGCGGGAACCAACGTCCACTCGATCCCCTCCTCGCCTTAATCCTCGATCAGCATCTCTTGGCGACAACACGCGTCCCCGATGAGTGACATCTAAAGGACCCGGCGGTACGTACCTTCACGCGAGGACGGTCATCGTCGGTCCTTAGCCGTGGAATGGCTGCAACGTCCCTGTGCTGGAGTTATCCCATGACGGAGCGCCTCACAGAACCGCTCATCTGGGGCGAACTCGACGTCGCCACGGGGGTTTATTTCTGCCCCAACTGCGGTGTCGGCATCACCACCGATCTATGGGAGGAGATGCGGCACGAACTCCGCCACTGGAATTCCGAAGAAGAAGTGGAAGTGCTCATGCGAGATTACGGGCCGGAACCTAGTGAAACGACATAAAGGGGTTCTCAGCGATTGGGAATTCGGCGTAACCACAACTTCAACCAGGACGGCCTGACGGTCTTATCAATGTCCAGAAGCGTGAAGTAAGCCTCAACCATCGGGCAATCCTCAAGTGGTATGGCAATTCCTGCCAAATTCGCAGGGGGACGTTTGGGGTCTAAAGCAGACTCCGGCAAGCAATCGTATGTGGTCTTGTCTAGGTTTAGGCGTTGAGACTCTTGACGGATCGCACCGAGCCGGAGATTAAACTTCCCCTTGAAAATCGCTTCATCAAGCGCATGTATGGGTTCGATTAGTGCGATTCCCTCTTGCTTGCGTGGAGGTAAGTTTAACCCGGTTATCTCAGTGCGCCCCAACGGCGCAGATCACCAGTGGGGGAAGGACCCACCCAAGCAGTTGTCGGTAAGACTCGGTAGCTAACGAGCGGTTCGATTGGGTAACTGATCGGATCGAAGCCTCGTGACAAAGCCCACGCATGGTGGGCGAGCAAACCGGCAGGCCGTAACGCGAGTGAAGCTTGAGCAGGCCTCGAAAGTGATGTTGTGAATGCCGACCCGCCTGAGATACGGGGAAGGCCGCGCGAGCAGGGAAGCAACCGACAAGCGCACCTGTTCGGTCCACCGGGGTAGTGAGCACGGCATGTCGGGAAGGTGGTCTGGGTAATTGGGGGAAGCCCAGGAAGGCGGAGGTTGCACCTCCAACAGCGTCGAAGAGGACGATGGCCGGACTGGGTGACGGAAAGGGTCGTAGTGTGTGCTGAGCAGCACGTTGTTCAGGAGGGTTGAAGTCCCTCGGGCGCTCGGATGAGGGGCGCCATATCCGAAAGCGGGGTTAATGCCTCGCTGGCCGGAGAGCAGTCGTTAGGACTCCGGAGGGCAGGGTGTCCATCGCGAGGTGGAATCCGAAGGGCATGAGGAGAAGTACCGGGCCGTAATCAATGGGGGCGACCCCGATGATGAACCGGTCGGCCCAAGGTGGGGCAAGGTCGAGCCTGCACTACGGAGGCGAAGGCGTTCTCATTCACCCACCGCACCAAGGTGTTTGCGGGCGGCACGGTACGGAAGAACAACGCGTGACCTCAGGAGGACTGGCAGAGTCTCCGGATGGCACCGGAGTAAGCAGACCTATAAGCGGAAGCGAAGTGGCGAGTGACGCTCTGTCAGTAGATGGACGGCTGAGTAGTACCTGAAGCGTGGCGAAAGTCGACGTGACCGGGCAACCGGCGACGGAATGGGGTCGGGGAAGGCAGCCGGCGAAGATGGTCGGGAAGAGAGAGGAAGCCAGAGGAGTAAAGGCGAGAAGGAGGAACAGTTCCATGAGTGAAAAACCCGTACATTCTCGTCTGAGGAGACTGGTGGACTGGATCAACCTGACGGGTGCCAAGAAGGTCCATTCATTAATCGACAAGGTGTACAAGCGGAAGAACCTGAAGATGGCCTGGGAGAAGGTCAAGGCGAACCGGGGCAGCGGAGGTGTGGATGGGCAAAATCTGGAAACTTTCGAGACGCAGCTGGACCAGCAGTTGGATCGGCTGCAGCGGGAGCTGAAAGAGGATACCTATCAGCCTCAACCGGTACGGCAACATCCCATCCCGAAGAGGGACAAGCCCGGGGAGTATCGAATGCTCGGCATTCCCACCATTTATGACAGGGTATGCCAACAGGCGTTGCTCAATCGGGTGGAACCCATCTTCGAGCCGATATTCGATGAGGCCAGCTTTGGATATCGGCGAGGGCGATCGACGAAGGACGCGTTGCGCAAGGTGTGGAAAGAAATACAAAGCGGGTCGGAGTGGATCGTTGACGCGGATCTCCGAGACTTTTTTTCGGGTCCGTGAATCACGAGAAACTCCTCACGCTGGTAGCCCAGCGAGTAGCGGACGGCCGAGTGCTACGCCTGATCGGGGCGATGCTTAAAGCGGGAAGCTACGGCAAAGGGCAGCTCTTTCCGACTGAACGTGGTACTCCCCAAGGTGGGGTGCTGACGGCCTGAACGCAAAAGATAACTTCGAGTTTAGTCGAACAGTTGGCTATCGGCGGGAGGGTCAAGGAAGATGAAAAAGGTCTTGACTTGCGACATAAATAGACGTATCTATATGTCGTATGGCCCGCGCTACGGATGCTCAGAAGGCCGAGCGGCTGAATTGGGCTCGCACCCTGTTGCACGGATCGGCTCCTCTGGCCGAGGCCGCCGAGCGCCTTGCGCAGGGCTGTTCCATCTCCAAACGCCAGGCCTATCGCTATCTCGAGCAGGCGCAGCAACTCCAACACCCGCTTCCGGTCGGAGATGTCAAAGTCTCTTTCACGGTCAAGCTTTCGCGCCGTTTGGTGGAAAGACTTCGGACGTACGCCACCTCCACCGGTTCGACCTTGAGCGCGATCGTCAGCCGAGCGTTGCTGGCGATGCTGCATCGTGGGGGAGGCCGTGGCTGACCGCCCGTCAGGTCGGCAACGGACGCTGCGGCTGGAATATCAATTCGATCGGTTGTGGGCGGAGAAACTGGCCCAAGCTTATGAATGCCTCGTGCCCGACAAGATCCGGCTCCCCGAGCGGACAGCTCCCCCACCGCCCGCAAGCAGCCAGGAGATTCTGAATGACGAAAGCCGCCGCCATTTACGCCCGTGTGTCCTCGGACCGCCAGAAGGAGAATCACACCATCGCCAGCCAACTGGCCGCTTTGACGGAGTATGCCGAGGCCCACGGATACCTGGTTCCAGCCGAGTGGCGCTTCCAGGATGAAGGCTACAGCGGCGCCACTTTGCTACGGCCCGGACTGGAAGCACTGCGCGATTTGGCTGCTGCAGGTGACCTCGAAGCGGTTCTCGTCTACTCGCCAGATCGCCTCAGTCGCAAGTATGCCTACCAGGTGCTGCTGGCCGAGGAGTTATCCCGCTGCGGCGTGGAACTGGTCTTCTTGCAGGCGCCCTCCGGGACAACTCCCGAAGACCAACTCCTGGTGCAGTTCCAGGGCATGATCGCGGAATATGAGCGGGCGCAGATTGCGGAGCGGTCTCGCCGTGGCAAACGCCACCGCGCCCGACAGGGATCGATCAATGTACTCTCGGGCGCTCCTTACGGTTACCGCTATGTGAGGAAGAGCGACACGGCGGCGGCCTATTATGAAGTCATCGAGCCGGAGGCGGCCGTGGTGCGCCGGGTGTACCAGGCGTATACGCAGCAGGGGCTGAGCATCAATGCAATTGCACGCCGGCTGAACGAGGAGCATATTCCGACCCGGACGGGGACGACCCGCTGGGAACGATCCACGGTCTGGGGCCTGCTGCGCAACCCGGCGTACGGGGGCCGGGCCTGCTATGGGAAGACCGAACTCCGTCCGCGACAGCGCATCACGCGACCGTTGCGGAAACGCCAAGGGCTGGCGAGCCGCGACAGTGCCAACCACGAACGGCCCCGACAGGATTGGATCGAGATTGCGGTTCCGGCCTTGATCAGCGAAGAGACTTTCGCCCTGGCCCAAGAGCAGCTGGAGCAGAACAAACGTTATTCTCCCCGGCGCACGATCGAACCCTCCTTGTTACAGGGAATGCTGGTTTGTGAGCGCTGCGGTTACGCGCTCTATCGCTGCTCGACGCGAACCTCCGCGCGCAAGCTTTCTTACTACCGGTGCTTGGGTTCCGATGCGTATCGTCACCTGAAGGGAGCGGTTTGTGATAATCCGCCGGTTCGCCAGGACCACCTTGATGCCGTGGTCTGGAAGGAACTCCTGCGTCTGTTGGAAGATCCCAGCGTGATTCAGGAGGAACTGAACCGCCGGCGGGAAGCGGCCCGCCAGGCTGATCCGCGGAAGCAGCGAGAGGAGATATTGCGCCGGGACCACGCCCGGCTGGAGAAGAGCATGGACCGCTTGCTGAGCGCTTATCAGGAAGGTCTGGTGAGCCTGGACCAACTGCGCAGCCGGATGCCGGAACTCCGCAAACAACAGCAAGCGGTTCAGGCCGAATGGCAGTCGCTGGAAGCGGCCGCCGCAGATGATACCCAGTGCCTGCGGCTGGTCCAAACGCTCGCTGAGTTCTGCGCCCAGTTGCGCTTGAGGGCTGTCACCCTGGAGGTGACCGAGCGTCAGAAAATTCTGCGACTGCTGGTGAAAGAGATTCTGGTGGGTCGAGACACCCTTACGATCCGGCATTCCATCCGGATACCGAATGCTGGGCCCGATCCCAAGGGAACAATCCGCCCGCCTCACGCACCGCCACCGCCGCCGCCGCCGACGCCCCAACCCGGCCCAAGTTATCTTTTGCGTTCAGGCCGTCATTGCGCCTTTGCTCAGCAACATCCTCCTGACGCCGTTTGATCGGGAGGTGCGAGGCAAGGGATATCAGCTGACGAGGTATGCGGACGGCACGCCGTGGGCACGAAAGGCGATTGGGAAAAGAGGCGCCGGCATATCGCAGCCAACATGGAATTAGTCATGGGCCCGCTGCCGCGGATCAACCACAAGCTGCCGCTTCGGATCGAGGTACTCAAGGAAGCACGCACCGAAAAATACGCTTGGCGCCGCATCACGTACGAGTCTGAGCGCGGCGATCGCGCCTACGCGTATCTCTATGTTCCGAATGGGCTCAAGCGTGACCGGCGTACCCCGGCTATCGTGAGCCTGCACGGCACCAGCTATCGCCGTTACATTCCGCGGAGCGAACCCACGGCGGCTTCGGAACCTAACGATACCGGCGACACGCAGTACGCCCAGGAACTTGCCGAACGCGGTTATGTGGTGATCGCGCCCGATTACGCTCTTCTGAGCCCCGACTACAAGACCGATCCGTACGCGATGGGGTACGTGAGCGGCACGATGAAGGGGATCGTCAACCACATACGCGCCCTCGATGTGCTGGTCTCGCTGCCGGAGGTGGACCCGAAGCGCATCGGCGCGGTCGGCCTGTCCCTCGGCGGCCACAACGCGCTGTTCCTAGCGGTTTTCGAGCCGCGCATCCGCGTCGTCGTCACCAGCGCCGGATTTAACAGTTTCAGGTCGAAATCTCAGCAGGCATCAAAATCATAAAGTGAACAGTATTAGGGCTAGAGCCAAAGTTCTGTACTCAAGTATTTTAGTCCTGAATCACAGATGATGATGACCACAGTTTTGCCCTTTGACAGTCCCTGAGTGAGTTGCGAGGCCGCGGCCAGGTTTGCGCCCGATGAAAACCCCGCGAAGATTCCTTCTTCTTTCGCCAGCCGCCGCGCGGCGTGGATGGCCTCCTCATCGCTTACTTTCAGATAGCCATCGACGTACTCAGGCTTTACAAACTTAAGCTCCCGCATCGCATAGCCGCCGCCCTGGATGCGGTGATTCGGGTTGTAGACCGGTTCTCCAGCAAGAACTGCCGCTCCTTCCGGCTCGACAACAAAGCATTGGATCCTAGGGTCTGCCTCCTTGAATGCTGCCGCGCACCCGCCGAACGTACCTCCTGTTCCAACGAAGTCGCAGAAAGCGCTGACCTGACCTCTGGATTGCCGTAGAATCTCTGGCCCAGTGTGTAGATAATGTGCTCGGAAATTGCCTTGCAGCCTAAACTGATCGGCTCGAAAAGCATTTCGCTCCCGCACAATTCTCTCAGTGACGTGTTCGACGAGTTCCAGGTCTCCGCCCGAAACCTTACCGAGCTCCGAACCTGGTAGCTGATCCACCAAAACCACCTCCGCTCCTAAAGCCGACATCATCTTGACTCTCTCCGGAGAATTGCCTCTGGACATGACCGCCACAAATGGATACCCTCGAATCCCGCAGACGATCGCGAGACCGGTTCCCGTGTTGCCGCTCGTCAGCTCGACTACCGTCCGACCGGGCGTCAGCGCTCCTTCGGCTTCGGCGTCTTCGATGATTTGCCGGGCAATGCGATCTTTCTTCGAGCATCCGGGATTCAGGTAATCGAGCTTAGCCAAAATCCGGCCATCCAAGTGTTGCGTGATTCTTGAGAGCTCGATAAGCGGAGTCCCTCCGATTGCATCGATGACGGACCCAAGAATTTCGTCTCGTCTCATGATCGTCTCGTATTTGCCACTTCCACGCTATACCCATTTATTATAAGGCGTTGACTCTGTCAAGAGACATGTGCACGTCCCCGATCCGTCGATAACGCACGGCGTACTGGACACTGGGCCGCAGGGCGCCGTTGCTGCGGCCGGCAAACACGGGCTGCGCCAACCGGTGCAGCCTGAAGCCCCCCACTGAGATTTCTCACCCGTTGGATGCACGGTTCCAGTACTATCGGGGCCATGCCCAATGAACACAAACCTTCGCCGACCGAATCGCCGTTGCTGTTCGAGATTGACCCGCAGCCGCTAGAGGAGACGCTCACCGCGCTGGGTGGGATGCCGCTGGTGGTTGTAGTGCTTTACCCACAACCGCACCCGCTCGCGGGCGGACTCGAAGCTGTCAAACTGCGCTCGCACCAGTCCCTAGAGGGGTTGTGTCCGGCCGATCGTTTCTTTGCCATCGCCCAGGAACTGCGGCAGGTCATCGAGCGCGGCATTCAGGAGAACGTGTTGGAACTGGCGTTGCGAGGGCAACCGCGCAGTCCGTTCTACATGGTGGGACGGATGGGCGAGCAGTCCGTGGTCATTCGTGCCGAGAAGGGTAAAGTGAAGATGCTCGTCGATGGCGAGGAACAGCCAGCGAATCGAGAGGTGACCTGCAACCTGGAAGGAGGAGCTCATGACCAGCGAAGTCAAAGCGAAGAAGGAACCGCTCCCTTACAATGCGCAGCAACGAGCGCAAGCGGTCCTGTCGATCTGGACCGAGCGCCGTCGCCCCCGGGAAGTCTGTCAGGAACTGGCGATCCGTCCTGCGGTGCTCTCCCATTGGGAGAAGCGGGCTCTGGCGGCGATGGTCGAGGCGCTGGGCAATCGGGGACACGGGCGCCCGCTGCTGCCGATCGACCCGGAGAAGGAAGCCCTCCAACGCCAGAGGCAGGAGCTTCAGGCTAGGCTCCAAGTCATGGAGCAGACGGTGCGGATCCGCCAGTGGTTGGAGTCGCCTGATAAAGAAAAGAACGAGGTGGCCGAAATGATTGTCACCACGCTGTCCAGACTGAAGCGACAAGCGCCCTGGCCGTACCAACGTCTCTGCGAGTACCTCGCGCTGCCGTATTCGAGCTTCCGGCGTTGGAAACACCGCCTCGAGCGGGGCCAACCGGTTCTCTTCAAGCCGGGTCCCAAAAAGGTGGCGCCCCTGAACCTGGAGGAGTTGCACATCCACCTGTGCCGCCTGAAGCATGGCCGCCGGCGCAGCCGTGGAGTCGGCAGGCTGTATCGGCAGTACCGAGGCCAGATCTCCCGTCGTGATCTGCAGGCGCTGACGGAAACGGTGCGCCGTGAGTTCACCCAGCAACGCCAGGCCGAATTATGCCGCATCACCTGGCATGTCCCCGGCCTGGTCTGGTCGCTGGATGACACGCCGTTGGCGAGACTCGCCAGCCAGCAACTGCATCTGCATCAAGTGCAGGACCTCGCCTCTCGTTATAAGTTCACGCCCTGGGTGGGAGATCGGGCGTTGGGGGAAACCGTGGCCCTTCGCCTGGAGCAACTGTTCTTGCGGCATGGACCGCCGCTGGCAGGACAAGTGGCGCTGTCCGGAGGTATGGCATTAAACCTGCACTCGCCGGGCGCTACAACTCGAAATGCTTGCCGAGGAATTGAATCGCTTTGCCGTCCGCGAAAGATTCGAGCTGAGGAATGTGTAGGGAAACAGCGAACACCCACCAGACCGGGGATTTCGGCAGGTCAAGAGATGCCACCAGGGTAAGTTGGCCGCGCGAGCCGGGCAGCCGCTCTATATTCTGGTCGGAAAGCTTGACCTGCGGAGAAGTGAACCACAGGTCGGCGTCGGGCAGGTGCATGAGCATCCAGCCGTCGTCACTCCACCAGGCGGCTTCCGGGTGGCCGTGCCAATGATAGGTCAGGTTTTGGAGTGACTCGGCGGCGATCTGGTCGCAAACCACCACGCCCGCCGCGCCCACCTGCCACACGCTGCGCACCACGGAGCGCACGCCCGCCGCGCGAGGATAGCAGGCGGCCAGCTCAACCTGCGCGCGCAAGTCGTCCGGCGTCTTCTCCAGCCGCAGCAGGCGCGGCTGCTTGCGGTCCTCGGCGGCTCCGTTGATGACGGGGCAGTTGTGCGCCACCGGACCCAGGGTGAAGTCGCGTTCGGCGTCCTGCATGTACTGCTCGTAGCCGGGATCGCAGATGAGCCAGCGCCGCCGGGTTCCGATGACCAGTGTGCCATTGTCATTCTGAATGTGGCCACTGGGCGAGTTTGAGCAGGACATCGCCACGGCCAGGTCTTCCTTCTCCCAACCGCTGCGCAACACCACGGCGTAGTGCGCGTTCAAGGCGCCCGCTTCCGGCGGCGCTGCGTTGAGACGATCCACGAGGGGATGGAGCGCTCCCAGAGCGCCGGCGCGAATCCAATCGAGCGGCCAACGACGGAGCAACCAGGCGCGCACGGGATTCGCCTGCAGGTGGGCCAGTTTGGCCTGCGCGGAGAAGTGAAACGGCATCTCGCGCGGCTCCACGTCACCGATTTCGGCGAGTTGCTCGACCGCACCGGGCGCGCCGAGCAGCGTGCACTCGTCCAGGTAATCGTTGAGGCGCGGATGCTCCAGGATTTCCTTTCGCGCTGCGGCCGGAGCAACCGCCAGCCAGTCCGCGATAAAATCCAGGACGTAGCCATCGTAAGCGACGCCTTCCGAACGGCCCCCGGCGCGCAGATCGAGAGCGGCTCCGAAGACCGCGCGAATTTTCTCATTCAGCCGCGACGCGGCCGGATGAGCCGCCACCTGCGCGGCCAGCGCCGCGCCCAGCGTGCTGATCACCGGGATGTTTTGCAGTTTCTCGTGGGGCGCCGGCAGGCGCAACAGGTCCTGCTTTGATTGAATGGGTCCATAGAAAGCTTCCGTGAGTGGCAGAACCTCCTGCACGTGGCGCGCGCACGCAGTGCGAATCTTCTCGCGCAGGGGCTCGCTCAGCCAATGCCACTTCGTCCAAGCGGTCCAGAGGAGCCGGGCGGCGTGCGCCGAGGCCAGATCCGGCAGGTTCAGTTGGCAGTACTTCGGCCAGGTGCTCAACGCCCCGAGGTCGCGCGCGGCCTGGCGCGCGAACTTTTCCTGCCTGAACCATTCAGCCGCCCAACCCACGGCATTTACGCGCTCCTCGAGTTGCCACAGCATCCAAATCGACCAAGGGTAGTCAGGAATTGTAGGGACAGGAACCGTGGGGATCGAGAGACTCTCGATGGGAAGCGGGTAGGCCAAGCGCCGGCGAATGCGATAGTAATCAACCACCAGATGGCGCTGGGCGAGTTGCTGCTCGGCGCGGCGGCGGATTTCCGCCTCAATTTTCTCTCGATCCAACAAACCTTCACTTGCGGCGCCGCGGTCGAGCGGCTTTGACCAAGCTGCGCCGGGATACAGGCCCCAAGCCACGCAGACGCGAGTTGTGGAACCGAGAAAATCTCTTCGTGAGGTTGAGTGCTTCATCGACGGGTTCAACCGCTGGCGCAGATTTGTTCGTTAGCCAGCGAGCGACGCAGACGCTGCGTCTGCAGCTCTCTGGCGGCCATTCTGGAACGGAACCCCGGCCTACAATTCAGGTCCGCGCTTGTATGTTAACCAGCGCCGTCAGAAACCCCCTTTGGGGAAGTACCGTGGTTTCGGGGACACCGTTCCGCTCGCCGCGGCGAGAGGCTGGCTGCGAAACTTGAGCCTGGAAGGTAGATCGGCCCCCGCCCTCTTCTCCCATGCCGTGGAAGAATCTTAGTTCGAATAACCATTCTTGAACGCGCCTCACTGCCGGCCCCGGTGTGGAAGGCGCCCGGTTCATCACCCCTTGCAGAAAAGGCGGGGCCGCCGCAAAACACCTCACCCTCACCTCGCTATAGCCGGCGACCACAAGATGCATCTGCGGTCGAAAGTGTATCCGCCGGGACTCTAAGGGACGTTGGCAAAAGCCGCTTCTTCCAACTCGTTGGTCTTGGGCCGGATGGGAACAAATTATGACCATGCCTCAACGCAGTATATCAAATTCGAACCGGTCCATCACCTCTGAATTGTTCCATCTCCTGCCGGGTACCTTGTATCTCTGCAAGCCTATCCCGCCTGCGTGTCTGCAACCAGCCTGGCCACTGCCTCCTTGAGAAGCTTCTCGCTCGGGCCGACAAACGACTCCGTCTGTTCGTAGCCCTGTCGTCCGCAATAATTCCGTACGTCCCGATTCATACCGTCAAGAGACGCCCCAGGTGTGCGATCCTGTCGTTGATGCCGAAAGTCGATTCTCTGTCCAACCTCCCGCTGACTGCTCTCGATCTATTGCTGGATGCCCTGAGGTTCATCAGGCTTCGCCTGCGGCCCCACTGCGCTCTGGCCGCTGAGAACCTTTTCCTCGGCAAGCAATTGGCTCTGTACCTGGAGCGCAAGGTCAAGCCTCCTCGGGCGAAGGCTGCTACCAAGTTGACCCTGGTGTTGCTTTCCAGACTGTTGGCGTGGCGAGAGGCCCTGAACGTCGTTCAGCCCGACACCTTCATCCGCTGGCATCGGAAAGGCTTTCTGCGGTTTTGGAGGTGGGAATCGAAGCCCCGAGGACGGTCGCGCGTTGCTCCTGCCAAAAACTCCGTTCAAATTGGAATCATTGATCTTATCGTGCTCGGCTGCTGACCTTCCCAACCCATGTGCCGCATAATTGTTTCGCTTCCGATCAGCATTCACCGTTGGTTTGGAAGCCGAGAGGCTCTACAGGTCGAACTCTTTGCGCTGCAGCACCAGTGGACTGTGCTCAAAAGGATTCAGTGGGGCTGCCCTCATTTGGAATCAACTTCACCTGGCTACTTCTTCTTAGCAGGCACGATGGCGTCCTTGAACGCCTTCGCCAGACGGAATTTCACCACCGTCTTGGCCGGAATCTTGATGGCCTCGCCGGTCTGAGGATTGCGACCCGTTCGAGCCTTGCGATTTGCCTTGACCGCCTTGCCCAGCCCCGGAACCACGAACTGCCCGCTGCTCTTGGCTTCCTTCGTGGCCAGAGTGACGAGTTCTTCGAGCACCGCGACGGCAGTCTTCTTTGGGATCCCCACCTTCTCGGCCAAATGCGCGACGACCTGAGATTTTGTCATCATTTCTTCTGCTCTTCCTCTCTCCGTTGGATTGTAAGCACTTCCACGCTGAAATCGTGGTTTAGCGCCCACTGTACGTAACGCACGGACGGCTGTCAAGGAGTTGCGGAGGGTGTCGATTCCAAAAACTCGCCTGCGCCAAGAGAAAGATCCCCCCGCGGGTGTTGCTGCCAAAAACTCTGTTCACATTGGGCCTATAGAGGTTACCGGCGCTAAGCAGACGAGGAAAGAAGAATCCAATAACGGTTGAGGCAGCTGGGGTGTAACCGTTACATCTTAGCCCGTCCCGAATTTTTGCGGACGACAAGCTTCCGTCGGCGGGGCAAGGGGCAAAAACAAAGTCCCTTCCTGACGGACACACGCCAGCGTTCGCGGCTGAGTCCGAGGAGTTTTGGGCTCAAACGACAAACGCACGCGAGTCGTGGCGTTAAGCCCGGCTATGCGGCCGGAGTTGTGGCTTGTGCCTCGCCGGCTTTTGCCTGGGCCTCTACAGTGTAAACCACAACCGCCTTTTTCCCGCCCTTCACGGTCGTGGCATGGATTGAACTCAGATTGACACCTTTTGCTGCGAGCTTCTCCAAGTGCTGCGCCAGCGCACCGGGCTTGTTCGCCAGCTCGTGTTGCTCCGCCCCGGTCTCCTGGTATGCAAGCTTGGCTTCATCGAGGACCTTCCTGGCTCGCCTGGCGTCTTCGACCACAAGGTGGACTGTACCGGCTGCCCCTTGGGCCGTCCCTAAAAGCGCCAGGATATTCACCTTCGCGCTCCCCAGTGCTTTCGCGATCGCCGCGACTGCGCCGGGCTGATTCTGAACGGTGATTGTCAACACTTTGGTCTTGGCCGTCTCGTCGCCTCCCAGTGGTTATGCCGAGAGATTATACCCGGGTTTTACCTTGTGTTGACGACGGCGAGCGCCGCTTTCAGGCCGCTGGCCAAATCGGCGGGCGCGCCGACCTTCCAGAAGTGGACAAAGAACAGGCGAGGCTGCTCGTCTATCATGTGATTGTGAACGCCGATGGTCTGAAAGTGATGCTCGGTCAGGGCCGACAAGGCGGGATTGAGCTCGCCAGCTGTGACCGCCAGATCTCCCGTTGTCGCGCTTTTGCCTCCAGCAGCCTCCTGAAAAAATAGCGCGCCTGAACACCAAAAGTCGTGCTTGGGGTCGTTAGGGAAGTCGGCACGCGGGAGGCCCACCTAGAGGTACCCATAATCAGTCGAATAATCCGTATGACGGCCAAGCGCACTTTCTACACTCTTTGCCCAAGCGGGCGACGTAGTGACCTGCTTCGGAGGCCGGACGTCGCCGAGCGGCGTTGTGGTCGCGGCTAAGACCGCCTGGAAAGCGCGCGCCAGCTCTGCCGCCTGCCCGTGGGCCATGAAGTGAATAAACATGAGGCGTGGCGACTCACCGAGAAAATGGTTGTGGATACCGGTGACCTCAACGCACCCCGCCCGCAACTTCTCCGTTGCCGCCGTCACTTCACCTGCGAGGGCACAAACCTCCCCCATCATCTTGACCCTGTCATCTGTCCCGACGAAGGTCACGAAGGAGTTCACGTGCCCAGCCGCACGCTGAACTCCCTGCAGCATTACACGCAGGTTGGGGCGGAGAAAGTCCACCATGTCAGTCGCGCCAGCGACTGTCGCTTTAGAACGACACTGTCGCCCCAAGGCTCCACTCCTGTGGCAATCATGTGCACAGGTTGGATATCCAAGTCCTTGAGTGCGTTACAAATTGGGTCTACTTGGGAATTGGTCAGTCAATTGCCTTTGATCGAGCGAACGCGGGAACGACGATCCTGCGCCTGACAAGTGAGGAAATTGACATGAGTATAGCGATGCTCAAGATGTTTCGATGCAGACCATCACAGTCTATGTGTTCTCTCGCACGAAGGGCTGTCGCGACCGCATTGGTTGCAGTATTCACCACTTGCCCAGCCGCGGCGGCTGCGGGTGCACCGCCTTCGCCGCAGGCTGGCCCGGAGAAGGCTCAGACGGTGAGGGAACGCATCCTGACCATGCCGCCCCACACGATAATTCAAGTAAAGCTGCACAATAAGAAGATCAGGGGCCGCTTGAGCGTAGTCACCCGTAAAGGGTTTGTTATTCAATTTGGGGCGGGTGACAAAACTGAGAACGAAAAGATTTCCTTTGACGATGTTGAATCCATCAAAGCCATCGAAGGAAGTGGAAAGGGAACTTCGGTGTCCGCCCATATTGTCGTAGATCGCGGCGCGAGCGAGGGAGTGGATGTCCTGATTGAGCACTAGGTAATCAAGCGCAACTAATCTGGAATTTCCGGTTTCATTTTCCGGCCGACCGGCAACATACACCCGACCGCCTGTGAATGCCATCGGCCGGTCGGGTTTTGGCTGTTGAGCGCCGTAGCGAGCACGGAAGCCACCTGTTCTAGCTCTCGTGAGGCTTCGACAGCCCGAAACTGATGCGTTTCCAAACGGTGATTCCGACACCTTTCCCGCCAAGCCTACCTGGCCGCCGCATTCTGTTCTGAGAGGGCGCCGGTCCCTGTGATCGGGAATGCAGGTTCATACCTGCCCGCCGGACCAAATCGAACCGATCAGCAGCGGGAAGAAGTATGACAATCCGTGGTTTTCGAATCCCACGCTCCCCCCCAGTTTATCCCTTTACGCATAGGTTATTTGGCGACTTTGATCCTTCCGTGTACCTGTGGTGTCCCCTTCGTCACCGCAGTGGTCCGTTCCTGCGTGCCCGCGTCATGAAGAACCATCGCCGTTCGGGCAACTTTGGGGCGCAATCGCAGGAAACAGGGACCGAAGGGTCCCAAAGCGGGGTTCCTTGGGGTACACTTGAAGCTAACTGGGATACTTCTCGGACGAAACGCGATGACTCACGCAAAGGTGCCGGACGACGCAGCGATCCTCGTGGAGTTGGGAACCAAACGTCCTGTGGAGGTTGCTTATGCTCCTTTTGTGCCCTTTACAATGCTTTGGGTTGTGACGAATGGAAGAGAGGGCAGGAATCTTCTATGGGTCATCGTCCGAAAAACAGGGATCTATGTGGCCTCCGGAGGACCGGGCTCCCTCCACAGTTCGTACCACTCTGATGGGACTTTTCATTGGAAACTGAAGGGGCGCAAACTTACGTCCGAGACAAAGCCTCCGCTCCTAGGTATCTCCGAACCCCTTCTTATCCAGAACGGGACCAGGGTGATAACCGACGAAGCTTTGGAGCACTTTGAACTCGCGCGCTTCCGCGATAAGCCGGTTGACAGGGTAGTCTACCTTGATAATCGCATGTTGCCAGATGCGATCGCTTATCACGTCTGGGTGGTGCCACCCTTTCGGCATAGTGCCGTTCCCCTAATCACGGAGTGGCCTGCTCAAATTCATGTGGTCACGCATACTACCCCCTGGATTGAGGTTGTCATTTACGAACAAGGAAACAGGAAAGGAAGAGCCAAGGCGGTCAGCATCACGAACGATACGCCGCTCACTTCACTTGGATGATCCTATCACGCAGTCCGCATCCCGAAACCATCGGGCGGAAGAAAATTGTGGAGGGATGACAAACCCGCTGTTGGCATCAATGAAACCAGCCTCCTTGCCGACCCACGCAGGCGCAAGCCCCTCGCTGAATCCCCACGCGAAGTCAAACAGGTGCTGAATAACGAACTGGCCGCTCGGGTTTAGACCTTGTCACGCTTCTGGAGCCTGCCCAGCGCATTCTGAACCGTCCCTACGGGCTTCCCCAGCGCTTCTTGTGAGCGCAGGAGCGCCTGCTTCGACTGTCCCGCTGCTGGCGGCGTGCGATGTCATCCAATCGAGAAGAATTTATCCTGTCACGTCCGGTCTGATTCCTGGCATAAGAGCCTCTTTTTGTCTGAAACTTGGGTCCAAAGTTGGGTCCAATTGGCGTGGTTTTCTTGGTCATTTTCGAGCCTAAACGGTGCCGAATCAACGAAGATACGGAAGGCGTGCAACCTTTCAGACGGCTCCCACGTCTAAATAGGTAACTCAATTCTATTGACTACCTGGGGAAGTGGGTAATCCCGGGTCTCCCGAATTATCCACTTCCTCCTTCCCATGCTCATCCAGATTTTCAACTGCGGGAAAAGAAGGGTGCCGGGCAGAAGGGTTCTCTGGCGCCGAGGAAGTGATTTGTTTTGCGGTTGGGGTAAACCTCCCATCACTTCTGGCGAGCTCGCCTGCGGAGGCGAACCCGCGTCGAATTGTCTGTGACCCATTCCGAGGCTGTGTGAGAACTCTCCACAACGGCGGCTGTGCCGCTCAGTTTACCCGTGTTTTCACGCAGACTCTCTGAGGGTCACGGGGGCAGGGGTGGCCAGCCTTCGGAGGCGCTGCACTTGGATATCTTCTTGTTCCCCTTCAGGGATCGAGTCTGCACCGCATTTGCCTGAAAATGAGTCGCCTCCGGTGCCGAGAAACCGAAAAACGTTTTGCGCCTGGCACGGGGAAGCTATATACTGCCCGTCCTCAAGTAAAGTGGCATCCCCTCAAGGAATTTTGGTTGTGGCTCGTCAACTCCAGAAGGCCGACCGTCCTTTAGAAGCAACGCCGGAGCACACACGCATGGACCTGGTTAGGGAAATTGACGAGATGAGTTGCGATTTCCGCACACCCCTCGAACCCCAGGGGGCCATGGAGGCGCTGGTCAACCACCTAGTAACACGATCGGCGGTGGCGGCGGCCGGAATCTGGCGCCTGGATTCTGCGCAGTCGCACCTGGGACTCGCGATCTCCGCCGGGGACTACCCCTTTCCGGCCTCCTGGTGCGAGGCCTCCACCAGCCATACGCTGCTGGGAAGACCCGTGCAGACGAAGCTGCCGCAGGTCTACCCGGGAATCGCACTGGAAGGAGACGAAATCGCTCCATGGGTGGCGCAGCACAAGGTCGGCTTTCTCGCGGCCTACCCACTGTCAGGGGGGACCCAGACCTTCGGCGTGCTGGTTCTTGCCGGCGCGAAAACTCCGGAGGAACCCTGGCTGGCGCTCTTTCGTCTGTACGCGCGGCTTGCCTCCGTCGCGTTGCGGGATGCGGAACTGTTCGCCTCCACCCAACACAACCTGGACAAGCTGCAGTTCCTGGTCGAGGCCAGTAAGGCGCTCAACTCCACCCTGGATCTCTCCGAACTCCTGGGCCGAATTCTGGAGGTTGCCAAAACCCTGGCGAAAGCCCAACGGGGAACCCTGTTCCTGGTGGATGAGAAAACGGACGAGATCTGGTCGCTCATCGCGCATGGCATGGAGAAGCAGGAAATCCGCCTTCCGCTGGGCCGCGGAATTGCCGGCCACGTGGCCAAGACGGGGGAGATCGTCAACATACCCGATGCTTACGCCGATGCGCGCTTCGATCCCGAGGTGGACAAGCGCACGGGTTTCCATACGCGGAACATCCTGGCTCTCCCCATCCGGAACAAGGCCGGCAAAATCATTGCCGCCCTGCAACTCCTGAACAAGACTCAGGGCAGCTTCACCGATGAGGACACGGACTTCCTGCTGACGCTCTCCGGACACATGGCGCTCAGCATCGAGAACGCCCAGCTTCATCGCGACCTCCTGGAGAAAGAACGCTTGGAGCGCGAGGTAGCACTGGCCCGGGGCATCCAGCTCAGCCTGCTGCCCGAGACGACGCCCGTCCTCCCGGGTTTTGATATCGCGGTCTTGAATGAACCCTGCTACGAAGTGGGCGGCGACTACTACGATTTCCTGACCCTGGGACCGCACACGCTGTTGGTGGTCATTGCGGATGTGGAAGGCAAGGGCATCAGCTCCGCCATGGTGATGTCGAACCTCCAAGCCACCTTGCGGGCGCTCGTGCTGCATTTGCATTCCCTGAACGACCTTGCCGAAACCGTGAATCGCATGATCCTTACCGACACACGCGGTCAGAAGTACATGACCATGTTCATGGGGCTGATCGATACGCGTCGGAAAGCGATTCACTACATCAACTGCGGGCACGTTCCTCCGGTCATCGTGCGGCCCGGCGAGGCACCCACCCAGCTTACCGAGGGCGGCATGGTGATCGGTTTATTCGAGGAAGTTCAATACGACCGCGGCCACGTGAAATTCCAGCCCGGCGATATCCTGGTTCTCTGCACGGATGGAATTACCGAGGCGATGGATACGCACGACGAGGAGTTTGGCCTGGAACGACTCATCGCCAGCGTCAGCGACGCCGCCGAACTCAAAGCCAAAGAGATCGTACTGAAGGTGTGCGACGATGTGACTAAATACTCCCGCGGCGGGACGCACATCGATGACAAGGTAATGCTGGCCATCAAGATCGCCAAAACCCCTTGAGGAACATCCGCAGGCTAGCGCCGGGCGCGTCGCAGGATTCCCGCCCGGGCTGCCTTAAGGGGGCTTCACCTCGGTCAATGTTAACTCGACCAGCCTGCCCGCTGCGAACTTCCGCCTCAACCAGTCTTCCAGTTCCACCCGCAGCGCGTCCAGATCCACTTGAAAACTCGCCTGCAACAAGCCATCCGCCACGGGGAGCGTCTCATCAAAAGCGCCGCGCCCGGTGAAGCTGCGCATGCAGAAACTATCCAGCCATTCGAGGGGGCAAGACCGCAGACCCTCGGCGCTTACGACTTCGACGCGAATGGTCCTGGCAAACACAGATACTCCCCAAAACTCATGCACCTATGAAAAGCGGGCAAGGGCCGTCCGCCCCTATTGAGGGTTGCATAATATAGTGACAGTTCTCGAGTAGCGCCGGCATCTTGCCGGCACCGGAAAACGCCGCCGGGACGGCGGCGCTACAAAGAATGACCTGCGGCCGCGGCCAGCAAACATTCACCTTAACGGAAATGCCATCGTGGTCATCAATGCCAGGGCCGGCTGGGTAGTGTCCAGCCGCGTGTGCTGGACTACCACGGCCACGTCACTCTCCACCTTCAAGGCCATTGGCTTGGCCACCGGGATCGCTTCTCCGCGGCGGTTCTTCAGCCTCTCCAGGCGAATATGCACCGTTCGCAAGGGAGGGCACGTAACCTCAAAGCCCCCGAGTGGTTCACGGTCTTCGAAGTAGACGGTGAGCTTGATTTTCGCGGATCGGGATTTCAGGTTCAGGACGCAGGCTGACTCGTGACTCTTCAGCTCGCCGGTGCTTTGGTCCGGCAGATAGCTGTCAGGAATAATCCACACCTTGGCGCCGACGGGTTTCTTTGCCATTCCAACCTCCTCTGGGTACGATGCGATTTCAATTCCGGCACACTGTCGAATGTGGCCGATGGCAAGGCTGCAGGCTGCAGGATGTCATCGGCCTTCCGGCCGGAAGGCCTTGACCAAAGCATTCAAATCGATCTTCTCGGTGGACCTAATCACGCGGCCGCCGGAACGGGGAGCCACCAGATCTTTTCCAACCATGAAGGCTAGGCGATAGAGCTCTGCGAAGGGGAACTCGGACGCCGGCCCGCCCTGGCCGCCAACGACCTCGGACCCCAGGCGTACGTTATCAATCATGCGGCCGGGGTGCCGCAGGTGATAGGGGTTGCGCAAGACCTCCCCACCGTGCTCGGCAGTTGCCATGATCAGGATAGCCTCAACTTCCGGCGAGACGCCCACCATCAGGTTCGGCCGGGAGTTCTGGTGCCAGAATGCTGTCTCGATGAAGGGCAGGGGGCCTCGGCGAGTCCGCTCGAGGTAGTCGCCTAGAGCGTCCACTGCAAGGTAGTGGGTTCCAATGTGCGCGGTGTTGAAGTCCTCGCCGTGCGGCGCAAAGACGACATCGGGGTTTTCCCGCTCAAAGACTTCACTGAGCACCTGCACCTTCGCGGCCCACTCCGCCGCGTGGTTCGTGCGGTTTTCGAGGGTGACGCGGTCGAACCCCAAGGGAGGATTGGCCACGACCAAATTGAAGCCGAGCACCCGGCACGCCGAGTCGAGTTCACGCAGGCGGCGGGCTCGCTGATCCGGATTGCTTCCAAAAGTGATGGCGCAGTCGGTCACCGCCGCACCCAGTTCCAGGCGCAGCCGGAGCGGCAGGGCGCCGATCAGGGCTTCGTCATCGGGGTGCGGCGAACAGACCACGACCCTCAGCGCTTCCCCTCCTGAGACCACCACGGCGGGCGCAACCAGAGGCTGGGGGGAGGGGCCCAGGGGAATTTCCTTCCCTGCTTCCATCGCCCTGATGTTTACCTGCACATAGCGAAGCCAGCGTTTATGCCGAATCTTCCAGGCTGCGGACGGGTCCTTGGGCATGCGGTCACCTCCCCTGCGGGTCACAAGCGGGAAATTGCTATCCTACGACATTGTCCTGCCTTTCCAAAAGCCCAAAGAAGCCGTTTTGTCTCCGGATGATTTTCCCGCCGTTTCCATAGGAAGGGGCTCGAATGTGCGCCCTCTTGTGTGTACAATTGCCGGGTTCGAGAAGGACCAAATTTGAGATCCCGAGGTGAGGTATGAATCGACGAAGGATTCTAGTAATCCTGGCCCTGGCCTTGGCGCTTGTTCCCGGCCGCGCTTTGGCCGACGAATGGAAGCAACTCTTCAACGGAAAAGACCTGACCGGCTGGACGCATGTGGGCCCGGGTGGCGACACGGTCGAGAACGGGCTGATTCGCACTCATGGTGGCATGGGACTGCTCTACTGGACGGGCGGGAAGGTCGGCAATTGTGTTATCCGCGTCGTCTATCGCATGCGTGATAAGAACGACAACTCCGGCGTCTTCATTCGGATCCCCATCGAACCGCGCGAGGAGTGGATGCCTGTACACTACGGCTACGAAGTGCAAATTGATAATGAGCCGGAGAAATCCGGCGAAGATGAGTACCATGTCACGGCCACACTCTATTCGCTCACCAAACCGCTCGCGAAGCCGGGGAAGCCCGGGCCGGAGTGGAACACGATGGAAATCACGCTGGATGGCCCGCACACCGTGGTCGTCCTGAACGGCGTGAAGGTGACGGACTACACCGAAGGCCAGCCCGTTCCGGCGCGGAAGTTTGACTTTGAGCCGCAACGCGGCACACGCCCCATCGAAGGCTGGATGGGTTTGCAGAACCACAGCGACAACGACATCGTCTTCTTCAAGGAAGTGGCAATCAAGCCGCTGAAGAAGTAGCCTGCCGGGCCACCAAGACTGCCGCCGCGCACGCCGGCGAATGGCCCCGCTGCAGATGGGGCGGCCGCGCGTGTCCGCAAAAGCAAGTTCTGGGCTCGCGAGCGAAGGGAATGCTGGCCGGACGCGGGGGAAAGTCAGCCGCGATTGATACGCGTTACAAGGAGTCCTACAATGCGAAGATCTGTGCTTATTCTCGCACTTCTGATAAGGTGCACGTTGGTCGGTTGGGCACAAACAGACAACTGGAAACCACTGTTCAACGGCAAGGATCTGTCCGGATGGGAACACGTAGGGCCGGGGAGCTTCGTCGTTGAGCACGGCCTGCTGAAAAGCCAAGGTGGGATGGGACTGCTGTGGTACACACCGGAAAAGATCGGCAAGGCGAGAATTCGGGTCGTCTACAGACTAATTGATAAGGACACGAACTCCGGGGTTTATATTCGCATTCCGGAGAAACCCACCGAACCCTGGATGCCTGTGAACAAAGGCAACGAGGTGCAGATCTACGATCCGGGTGACTACTCCCACTGCACCGGTGTCATCTACTCGTTCAGCAAGGCGCTGGCGCGGCCTTACAAATCCGCGGGCGATTGGAACACGATGGAAATCACACTGGACGGACCTCACACCATCGTTTACGTGAACGGCGTCAAGACGACGGAACACACCCAGGGTGATCCTGACCCGCCCAACGTGCATGAGGGAGACCCTGCCCGCGGGCGGCGTCCCGACTTTGGGTACCTGGGTCTGCAGAACCACAATGAGGGGTCTGTGATCTATTTCCGCGAAGTGGCTGTCCAGCCGCTTCGCTGAAATCCCGGTCACGGCCGGCGCGGGCCCGTTCACCGCGTGGATGGCGGGCTGGGGAGAACCTTCCGAGCCCGGGCAGTAATTCGATAACAGGCACAATTCGTGCCGGAGGAGACATGATGAAAGAGACATTGCATCGCCGAGGATTCCTGAAAGCCGCCGGCCTGGCAGCCGCGGGTTCGCTTGCCGTGGACCTGCGGGCCGGCGCCAGACCCGCCGAGGGAGGGGGGATCCCCGTCCCCGGCTGCTCTCGGGCTGCTGCGCCTACTCGTACGGAAAGTACCTCGGGGCCGGTAAAATGACGATGGAGGAATTCATCCTTAAAGCCGTGGAACTCGAAATCGACGGCGTCAACATGACCACCTATTGGCTGAAATCCCACGAGCCCGCCTATCTCGCCGGCCTGCGCAATTTCGCCTACCGGCACGGACTGCCTTTCTCGGGCGCGGCCATTGGGGGAGAGGCGGTTGATCTCTGCAAACCCGCCGATAAACGGGACGCAACCGTCGAGGCAATCAAGAAGTGGGTAAACGTGGCGGAGGCCCTCGGCGCCTCACACCTGCGCGTTTTTGGCGACCACCTACCCAAGGGGGCCACTGAGGCCCAGGGCATTGAATGGATTTCCGAGACCATGAAGCCGGCGTGCGATTACTCCGCCAAGAAAGGGATCATTCTCGGTATCGAAACCCACACGGAGTTCTCGATCAAAGCGTCGGTAATTGGCGAGATCCTGCACCGGGTCGATTCGCCCTTCGCCGGATGCAACCTCGACATCAGCAACTTCCTTGATAACCCGTACGAGCAGATTGAAGCCCTCATCCCCTCCGCCACGCACGTGCACGTCCGGGATTTCTACAACGGTGAACGCAAGCTCCCGCTCGACCTCGACCGTGTCTGGCAGATGTTCGTAAAGGCGGGCTACCAGGGTTACATGTCCGTGGAGTACGAAGCCGAAGAAGACGCCATGACGGGTGTTCCCAAACTCGCCGAGAAGGTCAAGAAGCTCTGCCACAAGTACTCGAGCGTTTAGCAAGCGTGTAGTACAGCCCTCTCCCCTCGCGGGAGAGGGTGGACCGCTGCCGGCGCTTTCATCAGCCGGAGCGGGCGGGGGGCCCCGAGCGCCGGGAGTGAGGGGGCACATCACTTGGTTGTCACATCGAGCGCTGACGGGCGCGAAAAGCCGCGGACATACCGGATGGTCCATGCTGCGCTTGCTTGATCGCACACATCGCAAAGAACGCGATGTATGCGCCCACCCGCGTTCGTAGGGGCAGGCCTTGTGCCTGCCCTGGGCGACCACGAGGGTCGCCCCTACGATGGCTGCCCCCGTTATTTTCATAACAGCAGGCGGCAGAGCCGCAGGTTGCCGCCCACCGGAGCGAGCGTAATTTGGACAAGCCTGCTTGATGGGGCCCCTACCCCTCTCAGTACGGGGCCTGGAAAACCCCAACCCTGTAAACTTCACTTTCTCAAAGCCGTCTATAAGAGTGAACGGCCATGAGGGGACATGGAAGGCGCTCTGACAACCATCGTGGACCTGGCGGCGAGCCGGGAGCGCGCCGAAGGCATTGCCGCGCAGGAGTTCGACCAGCTCGTTCGCCTCCACCAGCGGCGCATCTATCGCGTGCTGTTGACGCTGGTCCGCGACCAGGACCTCGCGGATAACCTCACCCAGGAGTGCTTCCTGCGTGCTTATCAGAAACGGGACTCTTTCCGCGGCGAGGCGAGCGTCGAAACCTGGTTGATCCGGATCGCCATCAACCTGGCGCGCGATCACGCCAGGAACCGTCGCGTGCAGTTCTGGCGGAACCTGTTTCATCGGGTCCCTCGGACCGAGACCCCAATCCTCGAGGCCCCCGACCACAGCCCCTCACCCGAGCGGGTCATTTTGGCGCGCGAACAACTGGCCGCCGTGGGGTCCATCCTGGAGAAGCTTTCGTCACAACAACGGTCCGTTTTCTCCCTGCGCTTTTTTGAGGAATTGTCTTTGGAGGAAATCGCGGAGGCCATGGGACTGGAAGTGGGAACCGTCAAGGCACACCTGTTTCGCGCTGTCAGTGCAGTAAGGAAAAAACTGAAGGAGCAGAACCAGAAATGAGCGGCCATCTCAGCGATGAGCAATGGGCGGCGGCCGCCCTCCATGAAAGTGAGGAGGCGGTGGCCGATCACCGGAGCGAGTGTCCGGCCTGTCAGGAGGAATTGCGGCTGTGGGCCGAGGCGATCGCCGGAGCCCGGGCGGAAATCCTCGGGGCGGCAGAGCAACCCGAATCCTTCTGGAGGCAGCAGCGCACGCGCCTCGCGGCTCGCCTGGCGAGGCGCGAATTCCATCAGCCGTGGAAGCGTTGGGTTTGGGTCACGGTCACCGTAACGCTGGTGTTGCTGGCAAGCACACTGTTGTCCAGAAACAACGCTCGTCCATTTCCCAAAGGGCGGACCGACCCGGATGATGCGCTTCTGCTGAGTGTCCAGCAGTCCATTCAGAGCGATCTGCCCCAGGCGCTCAGGCCCGCCGCGCTCCTGGCCCGGGAAATGAGCCACGCAGCGGAAGCCCACGGAAATCCCTAACGAACGTCTGACCAAGGAGAATGACGATGAAACCCTTTCGAACTCTTCTCGCGATAACCCTGTTTTTCTTGCCTTTCGTAGCAGTGGCTCAATCCAATCCCACTGTGCCCCCGGCGCCGGATGCAAGTGACGTGCCACCTGGACCACCGGTGGTCGCCGGACATGTCCCACCAGCCACACCCCCGCCTCCTGCCAGAATGCGAATGCAGAGAATGGGGCAGGGCGGTCCGGGAGCACTGTTCGACACCCCTGTCCTCCCCGGGCTCGGCCCAGGCTTGGGCGCGTGGTGGAAGAATTCCGAAATTGTCTCCAAGCTGCAGCTTTCCGACGAACAGGTGAAGAAGATCAGCCAGACCTTTCTGGACCACAAATTGAAACTCATTGATCTCCAGGCTGACCTGGAAAAGCAGGAACTGCGCTTGCAGCCCTTCCTGGACGTTGACCAGCCGGACGAAGGCAAAGTCGGCGCACAAATCGACCTCATCACCTCAGCGCGAGGCAGATTGGAGAAGGAGAATGCTCTGATGATGCTAGCCATCCGCCGCTGGCTGTCCGCAGAACAATGGAAGAAGCTCCAGTCCCTGCAAGGGGAGCGTGCACGGAACGTTTTTTACTTCCGCGGTGGGGAAGGCCCTGCTCCGCAGCCAATCCCCGGCGACCTCCCGGCGTTCCCGCTGCCGAAGCCTCCGCGCCCCGAGTAAGCCGCGCATTCTTCACCCCCTGCAAGGGCACAAGATAATAGCCGGGGGGACGCCCCCGGCTATTGTATGTATCCCCTGCGGGGATCGTGGGTGGACGGCGCAGAAGGCATTCTGGAAATGTGAGAAGCAGGTGAAACGTCCTCCCTCCCGCTTTGACTAAATCGTTGGATGTAAAAGATTAGTTCATCGAGCGGCTCGTCCCCGATGGGCAAGGGAAAGCCGCGGACCTACAGAACAGGTCCGCGCTACCCTTACTCGGCCTGTCATCCTGAGCCTTGACAGCCGTTTGGCTGCCCATGGTCGGCAGAAACTCGATGAGGAGACCCCATCACCCAAACTGTCATCCTGAGCAGCAGCAAAGGATCTGCATGGGTTTTCAGTAACCAAGACAAATGCAGATCCTTCGTCCCGAAAGAACCGGGACTCAGGATGACAGTGTCAGCGATCGTGAATCTAAATGACTTACGCATTGAGTTTCTGCAGAGCCCATTCGCTGGGCTCAGGGTAAACTGCGCGAAGGACCCCTGTATTTGAATTTTCGAGCAAATACAGAGGTCCTTCCTTCGTTCGACTCAGAGCCTGCCCTGAGCGAAGCGAATGGGACCGGCTTCGCCTCCTCAGGATGACAATGACAAACCTGCAAAACTCAGTAGACGACTTCGTCGCCTTCGCTCAACCCTTCCGCGACTTCGATGTTGAGGCCGTCCTGTGCGCCCAACTGGACTTGGCGGGACTGTAGGCCGGAAGAAGCATGGACTCGCACCGTGGCGACGCCTTGCTGGAACTCACGGCGCGCAACGGGATGACTAGGACGTTTTGCCGCTGGGCGAGTTCGATATGAACGTCCACACGCAGTCCTACGCGCAAGGGTGAGCCGGGATCGACTTCGAAGAAGCTTTCGAGCACGTCGGCGGGCTGGCGCAGACGGTCGCTTTTTAGCGTCTGCGCCAGCTGGCCGCGGCTTTCCGCGCCACTTTTTCTTGCGGGCTGGCGAAATGTCGGACAATTAGACACTGTTTTCTTACGATTTTGCCTGCCGGTGGGCAATACAGATAATAACTCTATTGACAAGCCACCGGTACGGTGCTAGCGTAAGTCCTGCGGCCGATCAGGGCTCGGCGAGGATGGTCAATTTTGAAAGAACGCGCTATCGTGGCTCGGCTTGGGGCGCGTCCCGATTTATTGATCCACCGAGAATCGCACCATCCTGATGGCTTCGAACGACGAAGACGCGATGTTCATGCAAACAATAGTAGATTCCAGCCTGCGCCCATTGTGGCGGCTCACCTATGTGCCGTTCAAGATGAGGGGGGATCTCTCCCAACAAAAAGATGTTAAAAATGAAGTAACCTCCGGGGATGTGTATGAAAACAAATGGACAGAGAAAATGAAAAACGATAGCTCCGGGGATGTTGATGAAAATACACAGGTTACGCGAAAATTGGGGCGATGCCGGGATGTTATTGAGAGGAAGGGACTTAACGCGCCATTTCACCAATGTGACATAACTTCTTGCGTATTTCAGGGAGACTTCTTCACCTCCGACGCGGGGCGCTTACTCAAAAAGATGTTAAAAATGAAGGTCGATCCGACTATATGTATGAAAACAAATGGGAGAGTGACACAATGGCCGATAACTAATCGGGCTTCTTGGCCGAAATATGGCCCTCCTTTCTACTTTTCGAGCTCTGCGATGCTATCAGAGGGAATCTGGAACGATGTCGAGCGCAGGACCGTCCGCGTGAAGGTTCGAGGTTTATCGCCGGGCTGATAGAAGACCGCAATAGCGTTGGCATGGCTCGCGAGGTAGGGGCGCGACTTCTCCACGCCCCCCACAAAGAAGAGCTTCGTCAACGCCTCGCTTTCGGTTCCGGTCGGGACCACGGCCACCGTCGAGAGCATGTTCTCAACCGGCCAGCCCGTATGCGGGTCCATGATGTGGCAATAGGTCTTTCCGCCTATCTTGAAGAATTTCTCGTAACTCCCGGAGGTTGAAAGCGCGAAATTCTGCAAGCGAAAGACATCGGCAGCTTTCCCGGCCTCGAAGGGATCGCGCACCGTAACTTTCCATCCCCGCTCGCCGGGGGGAGAGCCCAAGGCGTAGATACTGCTCGTTCCACTGGACACCAAAGCGGCGGTCACGCCATTCGAAAGCAAGATCTCCACGGCCTGGTCCACGGCGTAGCCCTTGGCGATTCCGCCCAGGTCAATCTCCACGCCACTCACATCAAACCGCAGGGTACGGCGCTCGGGATCAAGGTGCACATGCTGATAGCCGACGTGCTTGAGAACCTGCGAGATCTCGGCCGGACTCGGCAATCGTCCTTGGCCGCGGAAGAAGCCCCAATGCTTCATGAGTGGCCCCACGGTGATGTCAAAGGCGCCCGCGGATTCCTGGCTGGCGCGGAGCGAGTATTGGATCAGTCCGAACAGCTTCGGCTCCACGAGCATCTCGCGCTGCGCGGCGTCTCGATTGATGACCGAGAGTTCGCTCCCCGGCCGGTAGTTACTCATCTGCTCGTCCAGCCGGTCGATTTCCTCGAAGACCTCGTTCGTAACCTCCGACAGGAATGCCGCATCGCGCCCGTACACAGCCACGGTGAAAACCGTCCCCATGGCTTCGTGCGAGGCCTCGTAGCGGATCACGGCCTGGCCGGCGCGCGCCAATCCAGCGCCCGCCGCCAGCACCGTGACCAGGACGAGCCACAGCCTGCGGACCTTGAGGTCAAGAATTGTCTTCCAGTTGATGCCCACGGCCGGGAAGGACGTTCCTTGGAATCCCTGGCGCACGGGTCGGAAAACGGAGACACGGGGTTCCACGCTCAAAGGGAAACCCCGCGTCGAACCATCCGGCGCCAGGTGCTCCGCTTACAAGGTCTTGCTTCCTTTCTTGATATCTTTCTGCGGCTGAGCGTTGGGCCAGTAAACCCTCTGTCCCGTCTCCACCGCACGGTTCCCGTAGATGACCGCTTGAGCGTCGGCGACGCCGATCTCGAGCGGGGCAATTACGGGCTTTCCATCCCGCACACTCAGCATGAAATTGTACATCTCACTCCACCAAGGGTCGTGGGGCTCTTGGTAAGTGTACAGGCCTTTCGTGGCCAGCCAGTGCTTCGCGAACCGCGTCTCACGGTTTACGAAACCGAGATCTCCGATGGCGCCCGCCTCGGGGAAAATCGGAATGCCCTGCTGTACGGGCTGGTTGCTAACCGTCGCGCCGGCCCACCAGTTCTCCTTGGCACTGCCCGGGGAGGAGACCTTCGCCACGGCCTCGCGGAAGTACATGCCCTTCCCCACCGTGATAATCAGCGTTCCCTGGTCACCCATGATCTGTTCGTCGTATTCAAAGTGGTTGTTGAAGAGGATGCCGGACCAGACCAACTTCTGCCCTCCGGGGTATTCGTAAATCGCCTCCACGTTGTCACAGACTTCCCGGCCGTCCTTCCAGTAGTTGATCCCGCCCGTGGCCATCACGGAAATGGGGTCTGCGCCGATCGCCCAGTTGGCAACGTCGACCTGATGGGAAGCCAGCTCCGCCATCAGCCCGCCGGAGTATTCCTTGTACATGCGCCAATTAAGCAGCCGCTCGAACTTCGGGTCGGGTATCGGGCGACGCCAGTTGCTGTTACGATGCCATTGGGCGCGCACGAACATGATCTTGCCCAGCGCCCCCTTTTGGACCATCTCCATGGCCAACTGGTACAGCAGGCTCGACCGTCGCTGCAATCCAACCTGCAGCACTTGCTTGGGGTGCTCGGCCGCGGCCTTGCGAATCAGGTCGCCTTCTTCTTCCTTGAAGTACATTGTCTTCTCGACGAAGACGTGCTTGCCGGCGCTCAGCGCGTCCAGCACCATCTGGGCATGCAGGTTCAGGGGCGTGGCGATCAACACTGCATCCAGGTCCTTGCGTTCCAGCATCTTCCGGTAATCCTCGTAGGTTTCGGGATTCGAGCCAATCGTCTCGACTCCCTTCTTGAGGTTGGGCGGATAGATGTCGCACGTAGCAATACATCGTCCTTCCGGAATGGTCGCCAGGAACTTGAGCAGCGTGCAGCCCTCCGTGCCGGTGCCGATGATTCCATAACGCACTGCGTTGCTCGAATTCTGGGCATAGAGAATCGCAGGGGAGCCGACAATCGGCAGCGTGCTTGCGGCCGCGACGGCGGCGGCGGTTTTCAAAAACTCACGGCGAGTAACGTCTTGCTCTTTCTCCATCTTCAGAACTCCTTATGAAACCCGGCTTCCTTCAACGGACCGGGATAGGATTTTCCACTTGCCTGGGCCACCAATGAAAATGATAGCACTTAGCTCACCAAAGCGTACTCACAACCACCGACGTGGCTTCGTCTGGACTAGATCTCGTGTGTTTCACAGAGTGAAATGTTCCGTGAAACGCTCCTTGCCATACTACAACAGTTTTATCGAGTCTGAGCGGAAATCGGTAGTGAATCAGTTTGCTGTAGCGGCGCTCGGCGCGTGCCTGCGCCCCGCCCGGTTCCGCCTCACCGGTGGCATCTCGAATCTCCCCCGCTCGCTCCCTCTCCGAAGCACCTCCCCGTTCCCGATCTGCATCTAGGTTATACTGAACAAGGAGGACAATTCGAAGCCCTTGAAGATTCCGGCCCCCCTTTTGCGCATCCTTCTTCTCTCTGGTGCGCTTCTGCTTTGTGCTCCCCGGTTCTTTCCGCAGACCTCTTCGGGGCCTCCTGACGATGTCGCCGCGCAGGCCTCAAAATTCGCCACCCTCTGGGGCACCATCGAGCAGCATTACGTGGAGCCCGTGGACCCTGACCACGCGATCTTCGATGGCGGCATTCGCGGCATGCTTTCGGCGCTCGACCCCTTCTGTGCTTTCCTGGACCGCGACCAATTCGAGCTCTTGAAACAGCAGGCGCGCGGCGAAGCGCTGGGTTTCGGCTCCATCCTCTACGTCTCGCCAGGCAAGGTGGTGATCCTGCAGACGGCGGAGGGCTCACCCTCCGGGCGCGCCGGCCTGGGTCCCGGTGATGATATTGTGGAGATCAACGGGCAGCGCGTTGCCCGCCTGGATTTCCAGTCGCTGGTTGATCTCCTCAAGAGCTCGCGCTCGCACCCGGTGCGCCTGGGGGTGATTCATCCTGGCAGAGTTGTAGCGGAGGATTTTGACCTGAACCCCGCCGAGGTCGCTCTGCCTTCGGTTGACAAGGCTTTCCTCTGGTCGCCCGGAATCGCCTATCTGCATGTGAGTAGCTTCGAGGGAAAGACCCCGCAGGAAATTGCCGGCACGCTCGACCGCCTGGACGCCCCGCGACTGAAGGGCCTGCTCATCGACCTGCGCGACAACCACGGCGGCATGGTGGACGCGGCCGTTGGGGCCGCGAGCCTCTTCCTCCAGCCGGACGCCTTAGTTCTGACCACCCGTGGCCGAGCCATGCCCGAGAAGGTTTACCACACCTCGCCACCGCCCCATCGCTACAACCTCCCGATCGTGGTGCTCGTCAACGGCAACACGGCCAGCGCCGCGGAGGTGTTGGCTGCCGCGCTGCAGGAGCACGATCGCGCCCTCATCGCCGGTGAGCCCACCTACGGCAAGGGCGTGGTGCAATCGGTTATGGAGTTGGGCGAGCAGACCGGCTTGGCGCTTACCGCCGGCCAATACTTCACTCCCAGCGGACGCTCCATCCAGCGGCCCCTCGCCGGCACGGCACTCACCTTCGCTTCTCTCGACCAGCCCGCCTTGCCTAAGGGAAAAACCGCGAAAGACGCGGGTCCCGGCGCGACCGCCGCGCGCGCCTTCCACACCGACGACGGCCGCCCCGTCACCTCCGGAGGTGGCATCACTCCGGACGTGGCCATCCCCGGGCCAGTCCTCGACCCCTGGCTCGCGTTCCTGAACCAACGCGGCTACCTGACAGGCTACGCCGAGGAGTACCTGAGCACACACGGCAAAGTGGCGGAGTCCTTTGAGCCGCCTCCCGAAATGCTTGAGCACTTCCGAGCCAGCCTCGAGCGCAACCACGTCCGCGTGCCGGAAGAGTACTGGTCAAAGGATCAGGACTACCTGAGGCTGCGCCTCAAGGTCGAGCTGACCAACTTGGCCTTCGGCCTGGCTCGCGGCGACGAACTCGAGACCAAGGGCGACCCGCAAGCCCAACAGGCCGCCAGCCTCTTTCCGCGTATTTCGCAGCTCCTCAAAGGACACTAGCCCCTCCGCTCGCCGTGATCATGATTCTGGTCGGCGATTCCTCACCCCTGGGCCGCTGCTCCGGCCACAGACCGGCGCGGTGAGGAAGCAGCAGCGTGGATGTTGACGGCGATTACGGCCAATAGGCGGCTGGGCCGAGCGGGGGGGTTACGCGACGTGCCTGTCGAGATCGCCTGGATCATCATGGGAGTTCACCGGTTCGTGTGCCTTGCGCCCGTGAACCTTTTCATAGGCTTTGCAGAACGGGCACACGCTGCCTTCAAGCTGCTTCACAAACCAGAAAGCCACGCCCCGCTGCTTCCGGCGCGCCCGATTGCACACCGGGCACTCCTCGCAGCGTTGTGCCATAGCTCGATCGCGGTCAGTAACATTTGCATCTTTCATGAGCATCTGCCTCAATGAACTGCTTCGCGTTTGCCGAAGCTCGCGGTCACGTTCCCGCAGTAGAGCCCGTGGAATTACCGGGCCTCCGCGGGTGCGGGAAATCGCGCCCTATCCCTCTGGCCTTGCAAGGTTACAACCCAAACTGCATTCCCGCCGGGGGAGGTTCGTCGGTCAGTTGGCTGTCGCGGTGCCGCCCGCACGCCGGTCCGGCAGGCGCAGACTACCCTGCCGCGGCCGTCCGCCCATCACCTGGCTGAAAAGTGTGTTTACCTTACGAAGTCGGGTTTGTAAGATGGACTTCCGAGACTCGCCACCCGCGAAACGAGGAGCATCTGTCAATGAACATCCCCACCTCGGAGCGTAGCACTCGCGCCGACGACCGTACGCTGATCTCTCTGGCGCTCGCGGCCCTGCTGATTCATTTCTTGAGCAACGGCAGCTACGGATATTTCCGCGACGAGCTCTACTACATTGCGTGCAGCAAGCACCTGGCCTGGGGCTATGTTGACCAGCCGCCGTTTTCGGCATTCATGCTGGCGATCAGCGGCCACCTGTTGGGGTATTCGCTTTTCGCGCTGCGCTTTTTACCCGCGGTGTGTGGCGCGCTTGTGGCTTACCTGGTGGGGCTGATTGCGTACGAATTGGGCGGCGCCCGCTTTGCGCAGACGCTCGCGGCTATCGCGTTCATGATTGGGGGCGTTTACCTCGCCATCGACAACTACTACTCGATGAACTGCTTCGACCATCTGTTCTGGGCGCTGGCCATTTTCCTTCTGGTTCGCATCCTGAAGGATGGCGAACCCCGACTCTGGATTCTGTTCGGCTTGGTCGCAGGCTTGGGGCTTGAAAACAAATACTCGATGGGATTTCTAGGCCTGGGCCTGATCGCGGGACTAGTGCTCACTCCAGCGCGCAAACACTTCCGTAACAAGTGGCTGTGGTTGGGTGGCGCGCTGGCTGCGGTGATTTTCCTGCCACACGTCCTGTGGGAAGTGCGCAACCACTTCCCCACCGCGGAGTTCATTCACAACGCGACCTTCAAGAAGAACCTTCCCATGACTCCTTGGGCTTTCCTCAAGGAATGTGCGCTACAAGTTCACCCCTTCACGCTTCCGATCTGGCTGGCGGGGCTCATTTACCTTTTCTTCTTCCGTCAGGGGCGCCAGTTTCAGACGCTGGGATGGATCTGGCTGGCGGTGCTGGCGCTTCTCCTCAGCACTCACTCGAAACCTTACTATTTTGCGCCCGCCTTCCTGATCCTCTTGCCCGCGGGCGCCGTGGCCGTCGAAGCCCTGATTGCCCGCGGCCACTGGAACTGGCTGAAGCCAGCTTGCCTCACGGCGCTGGTCTTAGGGGGTCTCCTATCCGCCCCGTTGGCGATTCCGGTCCTTCCGGTGGAAACCTTCATCCGATATCAAAACTGGGTGGGAATCAAGCCGAGTTCCGGTGAAAGGGGGAACAGGAACCTCCGGCTCCCGCAGATGTATGCTGACATGTTTGGGTGGCCGGAAATGACCGCGCAAGTGGCAAAGGTTTACAACCGCCTCTCGCCCGAGGAGAAAGCTGACTGCGTGATCGGGGCCAGCAACTACGGATTCGCCGGCGCCATCGACTTCTTCGGGAAACAGTATGGCCTGCCGAACGCCATCAGCAGTCACAACAGCTATTGGTTCTGGGGACCCGGCGACAAAGCGGGAACGGTGTTGTTGGTGATCGGTGGGTCGAAGAAATCCTATGATCGCTTGTATGAAGACGTCCAGGAGGTCGCGACCTTCGAACACCCGTATGCACGCGAGTCCGGGACTCCCATTTTCCTTTGCCGGAAACCCCGGCACACACTCCAGGAAGTTTGGCCGCACATCCATTCTTTCATCTAATAGGCCGGAAAGCGGGCGTAGGGAAACGGCGCGCGGTGTCCCTGCAAGCAGGTGGCTACATTTAGTCCGTTGTTTGGATTACCCGCGGCCAGCCCGCCTCATCTGAGGGTTGGTGATCAAAAGCCTTCGAGTGTCTCTGCCTGCGGACCTGCATAGCGACTTTCGAGCACAGTAATATTCTTGGAAATTTGGCCTTGCACAACAATTGCCAAACGTGTATACTGAGTGAGCTTGATCAGTTTTTGTGACCAAACGTCGGGTTCACTGGGGGCCGCAAAATCTATGATTTTGTGGCCTTTTTTGTTCCTGGCGAGCGGTTGCGAGACCTCAACAAGCTAATGTCAAACGAACAAAGGAACATTGAAACAATATGGACAGAGAACAAGGTGTCGTGAAGTGGTTCAACAATTCGAAAGGCTATGGGTTCATCCAGCGCGCTTCCGGAGATGATGTCTTCGTGCATCACTCCGCCATCCAAGCTGAGGGTTTCAAATCGCTCGCAGAAGGTGAAGCGGTGGAGTTCGCTGTCACCAAGGGCCCCAAGGGCCTGCAAGCCGAGAACGTCAAAAAGCTCTAAGAACCACCTAACCCCCTGCCCGCGCCTTGCACGTTCGCACAGGCGCGGGTGGGAACCTCAACCCGGGAACGAAGTCCTCATGCAGATCCAGTATCTCGGATTTCAACTGAAAGCACATGGTCGGGACTACACCTACCGGGTGATCAACAAACAGGCAGAAGATCGCGAGTTCGTCTTCAGCATCTCCAACCGCGCATTTGCCGAAACACGTTTACCCTTTCAGGACGCGGCCGCCCTCTGCTATCAGAAACTCCAAAATGCCCTGGACCTCGAGACTGCCGAGCATCCCCTGCCCCACCGTTCCACCCTTTCCGACCAGGAACTCGATGCCCACCGCGAGGCACATCGCCCCGCTCGGAAACGCTCCTGGTAGACTCCTCCGCGCTCGAAAACCCCGTCCCCTACTGCGCCCGTGCAGAGCTTCCGCCTTCTGGACCGCTCAGCGTGCTGCTGCGGGAACCAGCTTCTTTCCGAAACTGACCCACCTCGACCGCCACCAGCGCAGCCCATTTCCAGCCATGCGTTGATGCCAACGCCCATCCCCAATCGTGCTATACTGCGCGCCGCTGGAGCCACGCCATTGACAAGAAGTTCATGAGCGTTTGAACCATGGCCATGACTTCCAAACAACGATTGCTCGCCGCTCTCCGACGTGACAGACCCGATCGCTTGCCGGTGACGACCCATCACGTCATGCAGTATTTTCTGGACAAATATCTGGGGGGAATCTCCAGCCAGGAATTCTTCGAGCACTTTGGCCTGGACGCGATCACCTGGCCGGTGCTGCACAAGCCCGCGCCCGGCAGTGGGGACTACTTCGATCCTCTACAAGGCGTCCCGGGGTTTCTGGAAGCGCGCCGCATCTGGTCCAACCACTGGCGGACGGAATCGGAAGGGGTTCCCAGCCAGCCCGCGAAGACCATACGTTATCGCTTTGTGACACCCAAGGGCACCCTCTCCATGGTGACGCAATCGAATGAGCAGACCACCTGGGTCACCGAACACCTCATCAAGTCCAAGCGCGATATTGACGTGATCGGCGAATACGTCACCTCCCCCTGGTGCGACGTGGAGGCCGTGAATCGAGTCGCCCAGGAGTACGGCGAGCGCGGCCTGGTGCGCAGCCACCTTCTCTGTTTCGACGTATTCGGACAGCCGGGCACCTGGCAGGACGCCTGCTGTCTCTATCCCACCGAGCAGCTCATCCTCGCCACTTATGATGACCCTGCCTGGGTGCATGAGTTTCTGCGCATCCTGCAGCGGCGCAAGAAGGTCTACGTCCAATCGCTGGCAGGCGCGAAATTCGACATCTTGGAACTGGGCGGCGGTTCGGCCTCGAGCACGGTTATCTCACCCCGGATTTTCGACGAGTTCGTGGCGCCCTACGACACGGAACTGATCGCCCTCGCTCACCAGGCGGGCCAACGGATTGTCTACCACACCTGCGGCGGCATGATGCCGATCCTGGAGAAGGTCGCCGCCATGCAGCCTGACGCCATGGAGACTTTTACGCCTGCGGGTATGGGCGGGGATGTGGATTTAGCCGAAGCCAAGCGGCGCATCGGCGACCGGGTCGCGATGATTGGCGGCTTCGATCAGTTTCATGGCCTGATCGGTTGCGCACCGGAAGAGACGCGGGCTGCCGTGCGCCAATGCTTTGAGGCGGCAGGCGCAGGCGGCGGCTACATCCTCTCGCCCTCCGACCACTTCTTCGACGCCGACCCGCGCTTGATCGAAGCCTACGCCAACGAAGCGCGGAATTGCGTGTACGCGGCGTGAGAATTCCGCTTTGTAGCGGCGATGTCCTCATCGCCGGCCGCCGGTGGGGACACCAGCGTTACAGGGGTGCGGCGTGGGGTAATTCACAAATTGCCGCCAGGCGATCTTCGTCCTCCGATTCTGCTTGCGCGCCCGCGATTCTTCGTCGTAAGGTAAGAACATCATGGGGATCAAGCCGCGGTAGGTTTCTAATCCGGATTGTTCTGCACTCGCCAGGCCCCGGTCCGGGCCGAATCCTGAAAAGCAGCTCTTGCGTTTAGTCGTTATGGACAGCCCTCTCACAACTCGCGAGTCATCGTCATTCTGGGCCTCGGTACGCGAAGCCCTGCGGGGCTCGCACCAGGACTACACCACGGGCAGCCTCCGGCGCGCCATTCTTCTTCTCGCCGTGCCCATGGTTCTGGAAGCGTCCATGGAATCCCTGTTTGCCGTCGTGGACGTTTTCTGGGTGGCGCGTCTGGGCGCGGACTCGGTAGCCACCGTGGGGCTGGTCGAATCGGTGTTGTCACTGGTGTATGCGGTGGGCATGGGCATGGGCGTGTCTGCCACGGCCATGGTGGCGCGGCGGGTCGGTGAAAAGGATCGCGAAGGGGCCGCAGTGGCGGGCGTACAGGCGATCGCGCTGGGTTTGCTCGCCGGCCTCGGCATGGGGCTCCCCTGCCTCTACTTGGCTCCGCGCCTGCTGCGCTTGATGGGCGCATCGCCCGGCATCCTCACGGTCGGCACGAGTTTTGCCCGCATCACCATGGGCGGTTGCACCGTGGTGTTGCTGCTGTTTCTGAACAACGCCGTGTTTCGCGGTGCGGGTGACGCCGCCGTCGCCATGCGGGTCCTGTGGCTTTCGAATTCCATCAACTTGGTTCTCGATCCCTGCCTGATCTTCGGCCTGGGGCCGTTCCCCCGTCTGGGGGTGACGGGCGCCGCGCTGTCGACGATCATCGGGCGCGGGGTGGGAGTGGCCTATCAGTTCTACCGCCTGTACAAGGGTGGCGAGCACATCCGGATTTACGCCCGCCAGATTCGCCTCAACCTGGAAGTTATGCTGCGGCTGCTCAGGATCTCGGTGACCGGAATCACGCAGATATTGATTCCGCAAGTTGCCTGGGTCTGCTTGGTGCGGATGGTAAGCGTGTTCGGGAGCGCCGCCCTTGCCGGCTATACCATCGGCATCCGGATCGCCATCTTTTTCATCCTGCCCGCGTGGGGGTTAAGCGGCGCTGCCGCTACGCTGGTAGGCCAGAATCTTGGCGCCCGCCAGCCGGAGCGGGCGGAGGAATCAGTCTGGAAGACAGGCTTCTACAACATGCTGTTTCTGGGTGGCGAAGGTGTGTTCTTGGTCTTGTTCGCGGGGCCGATCGTTCGATGGTTCACTTCCGACCCGGCGATCATTCCCCTCGGCATCGCCTGTCTGCGAATCATCAGTTTGGGCAACATCGGGTACGCGTACGGCATGGTGATGATGCAGGCCTTCGGCGGAGCAGGAGACACCGTAACGCCCACCGTCTTGAACTTCTTTGGGTTCCTGCTGTTTGAGATTCCGCTGGCCTACGCACTGGCCATCCCCATGGGCATGCGCTCAAACGGCGTCTACTGGGCAATTGCGATCGCCGAATCCCTCATCGCCGCCGTGAGCGTACTCCTCTTCCGGCGCGGCCGCTGGAAGGAAAGGAAGGTTTAGTGTCATGTCACAGGAATTCCTTGAATAACTCGGCTCGTCAGGGCAGGGCTTCACAGGCTGCGGAATAAGGCTCCGATGCTGTCATCCTGAGCGAAGCGAAGGACCCCTGTATTTGAATTTTCAAGCAAATACAGAGGTCCTTCCTTCGTTTCACTCAGAGCCTGCCCTGAGCGAAGCGAACGGGACCGGCTTCGCCTCCTCAGGATGACAGCTTTGGCGGTTTTTCCGCAGCCTCTTCAGCCCCGCCCTTTCAATTCCGTAGTGAGAGATCCGTATCAGATTTTGATAAATTCCTTCTTGCGATACATCCAATACAATATTAACCAGACGGAGGCGAAGGCCGCAGAGGCCTCCACCAAGCTGTCCCACCGGCCCAGGCGGGGCAGCAGGTTACCCACAAACACGTTCCCGATGCGGGTGAAATCGAACACCTCGGTGGCAAAGTAAACGGCGATCGAATTCATGCCGATGACAATGAACCCGAAAGCCCACTTCCGATATCCCCGCACATCAACGATCCAGTAGAACAGGGCCAACACGAGAAAGCTCACCCCGCCCCCAATCAGTACGTAGGAGCTTGTCCACAGCAGCTTGATCACAGGGAACCAGAGGCTCCAGAGGAGTCCCACCACCAAGCTCACCGCGCCTGCCCCCAGCAACCGGTAAATCTTGCTCCTCGCCGTGCGGTCGGCCATCAGGATCTGTCCCGCCAGCACGCCCAGCAGCACGGAGGCGCCGAAGCCCAGGTAGCTCAGGAACCAGGTGTTCTCCCCGTAATGGAACCGGCCGAGAACCAGCTTATCCACATAGGTCGCCACGTTCCCTTGGGGAGTCAGCACGCCCGCGCCCACCCCGGG
Organism: uncultured Acidobacteriota bacterium; assembly: GCA_963722555.1. Classification (GTDB taxonomy): domain Bacteria; phylum Acidobacteriota; class Terriglobia; order UBA7540; family UBA7540; genus Bog-366. Next base: position 95,398 of record CAVRNQ010000006.1, on the reverse strand, counting down.
CACCGGGATCAGCATGATCATCGCCCAGTACACCAGTAGGAAAGCTCCGATCGTGGCAGGGTGCCACTTCTCCTTTACCTTCAATACCACGATGGTCGCCAGCAGGTAGCCCGCGGCCAGTCCGTGCAGAACACTGTAACAGGGGCGGAATTTTGACAAGTCAAACAACAGGAGATTTCCCTGTGTGATCGTTCCCAGACAGAACATGATAAGGGCCCGCCGCACCGCATGCAGCAGCAGGCTGCGATCCGTTGCGCCCTTGGCCCGCCGCTTGGCGACTGAAAGCGGTATGGCGGCTCCCATGATGAACATGAACAACGGCCAGATGAGGTCAAAGAAATGCAACCCCCGCCAGGGCACATGGTCGAACTGCTCGAGGAACTTGTCGAACCACGGGCGCTGGAGGACCTTCCCCAGGCCCAGCAAAATCGCCGTGCCGCCCGTAATCCAAAGCATGTCGAATCCGCGCAGGGCATCGAGTGAAACCAGCCTCGCGACGGGAAGCGTACGGCTAACGGCCGCGTGGCTCGCGGAATCGCCGTGTTCCATCTCAATTCCCGCGTCTTTCATGGATTCCTCCCGTCGAATTCGGTCAGGACGTGCGCCGTGGCGTCCACCATTCAACTCTGCGCGGGAGTGGCCCCCCCTGAGCAAGGTGAAAAACTCTCTTGTCGGCAGATGCGCAGAACAGAAACCGAACCTTCACTGGATCGCAGCGCGACAAGGCTGCAGATTCTACATTCGGTATTCAGAAGCCACAAGCGCGAATCTGCCGCGTCTTGGCCTTCCGCAGGTGGGCCACTTCGCTGGGGCTGAGCTCCCGCCACTTTCCCACTTCCAGGCCTGCGAGTGAGAGTGGGCCGATGTGCGTGCGGACCAGTTTCAAGACTTTGAACCCCACCGCTTCGATCATTCGCCGCACCTCACGATTCTTGCCTTCCGTCAGCACGACTTCCAGCCAGGTGTACTTCCCGCGATCTTCGCGGCGCCGCACACTGAGCGGTTGCGCGAAATCGCCGCGCTGCATTTCCACGCCCGCGTTGAGCCGTGCGATCACTTCCTCGCTGAGCAGGGTATTGGCCTTCACCAAGTAAGTCTTGGGGACTTCCGACTCCGGGTTGGTGACGAAGTCGGCGAATTCCGTGTCGTTGGTGAGCAGCAGCAAGCCGGAGGTGTCCTTATCCAACCGGCCTACGGGCGCTACCCACTGGTTCTCTTCTCCGAGGTATTTGTAAATCGTCTCGCGGCCGGCGGGGTCGCCATGGCTGGTGATCACGCCTTTGGGCTTGTAGAAAAGCAGGTAGCGTTTGCGCGCCGGCTTCAAGCGCTGCCCATCAAGATGCAACGTGTCGCGGCTCGGGCTCACCCAGACGTCGGGGTCACGCACGATGCGCCCATTCACTTTCATCCGGCCCGCCACGATTGCCTCGCGTGCCGCAGTGCGCGACGCCAGTCCGAACCGCGAGAGGACCCGGTCGAGCGTCATGGTGGGCTTGGGTGGCATGGGAAATAAGCAAGTCAAAAGTCAAAGGGCAAAAGTCAAAAGGCCGAGCGGCGCATCTCTGCCTTCGACTTCTGACTTTTGACCTCTGCCCTTTAACTTTTGATTTTCAATCGATATCCAACTCCCGTCCCACGCCCTGCTTCTCCGCCGCGTCCAGCACCAAGCGGGCAGCGACCGCGTCCTGCACAGCCACGCCCACGGATTTGTAAAGCGTAATTTGCTCAGGGGAAGTCCTTCCCGGCTTGGCGCCGGAGACAAGTTCGCCGATCTCGGCGTGAATGTGATCTTCTCTGATCAGCCCGTCACGAATCGGCCATTTCAAATCATTCGAGCCGGAGGGGCCCGCCGCGAGCGCCGCGGCGCGTGTCTCGACCACCACCAGTGCCTTGCGCACTGCTTCGGCGTCGAGCTCACGCCCCCCGGCATTCAAGCCGACGGAGGTCACATGCGTGCCGGGTTCGAGCCACGCGCCTTCCACCACCGGATCCGCCGCGTGCGTCGTGGCGCAAACAATGTGCGCTCCTTTCAAGGCTTTCTGGACCCCAGCGCACGCGAGGGTCGGCATCCCCTGCTCCAAGATGATTTCCGCCGCCAGGAGCGCGGCTTTCTGCGGGTCACGGCCCACCAAACGAATTTCCCGGATGGGGCGCACACACGGGATGGCACGGGCGTGAGCACGCGCCTGCACGCCAGTTCCGACAATGACCAGGACGCGCGCGTCTTCGCGCGCCAGCAGGCGGGCGGACAAAGCCGACCCCGCCGCGGTTCGCGCCGCCGTGATGAATGTTCCATCCATCAGGGCGCGTGGTGAACCCGTTTCGGGGTCGAAGACCAAAATCACGGCCTGGTGGCTGGGCACGCCTCGCGCCTCGTTCCCGGGAAAGACACTGACCAGCTTGGCGGAAAGCGTGCGCGCCGAACCCAGATACACCGGCATGGCCGCCAGCAGGCCTCCCCGTTCGCGCACCAGCGTCACGATGCGCGGGGGCATGGAGACGGCCCCGGCACTCAGTTCGGCCATAGCCGGGGCCAGCGCGTCAATCAAGCGGCCGAGATCGAGCAGGCTTTCGACTTCGCGGCGGTTCAGGAGGAGCATCCGCGTTGCTTCCCTCGCGTCACCCTGGGGGTCATTGCCCGGAGGGGAGAAAAGAGACCTCGTCGAGCTGAATGAAATCCTGAACCAGCAGCTCAGGGGATTGGTTCATTTCCCGGGTGGGCCCAAAGTACACGACTTTCCCCTCCACCAAAAACACCACGCGGTCCGCGAGCTTGCGCGCCAGCCGCATGTCGTGCGTGACCACAACGGAAGTGAGTCCGGTCTGCCGCTTAAGCTTCAGAAGCAGGTCGCTGATGGTCAGCGCCATGAGGGGATCGACCATGGTGGTGGGCTCGTCGTAGAGAATGCACTCGGGCTCGGCGGCCAGGGCGCGCGCAATTGCCACCGCGCGTTTCATGCCCGTGCTCAGGTCCGCAGGCGCCAAATCGCGCACCCCTTCCAAATCCACGCGCCCTAGCAATTCTTCAACCCGCTTCTGAATGGCGCCCTCATCCACGGCGAGTCCGCGCTCGGCGCGTTCGCGCAAGGGGTAGGCAACGTTTTCGCCGACCGTGAGCGAATCGAAAAGCGCGCCGGATTGGAAAACCATGGTCACACGCCGGCGAATGTCCACCAGTTCTTCCTCGCCGAGCGCGGAAACCTCGCGCCCCGCCACGAACACCTGCCCCGCGTCGGGCTTCAGGAAACCCAGGATATGCTTGAGGGTCACGCTCTTGCCAACCCCGCTCCGCCCCAGCACCGCCACCATTTCGCCGCGCCGCACCTCGAAGCTCACGTTTTCGAGCACGGGTTGTTCTTCAAACGCCTTGTAGACGTGGCGGAACTCGATGTAAGGACTCTCGGGTGGTCGCGGGCTCGGCTCGTCAGGCATGGGAGCAATTATGAATTATGAATTCGGAATTATGAAGCACGAAAGCGCACCTCGCGCCGGCTGCTTCCTCCCGTCGTGGGTAGGAGCTTCTGTATTTCGGATTTCATAATGGGGGTCAGTATCGCCACAGAAAGTAGACCGTCATCCCAGCGCCGACGCAGATGACCGCCGCGCGCACCCAGCGCGGATCGAGCTTCTGCGCAAAATGTGCGCCGCCGTAGCCGCCGGCGATGGCGCCCACGATCATCAGGATGGCCTGCGGCCACTCCACTTGCTTCGCTGCGATGAAGGTCACCACGGCCGCGCCGTTGATGGCCGAGCCCAGCAGCGCTTTCAGGCCATTCATCGCGTGGATATCTTCGATATGGAGCATCTCCAGCATCGCTAACATCAGGATGCCCATACCGCCGCCAAAGAAGCCCCCATAAAGGGCAATTAAGAACTGCACCAGGGTGAGGCCGACGAGGGTGGGCCAGGAAGGAGGTCCCGTCCGTTTGACCACCTGGCCGAGTTTCTGGGTCAGCCGCTTGCCAAACGCGAAGAGCAGCGTGGCAATCCCGAACAGGTACGGAACCAAGTGCATGAAGGTCGCCTGCGGCGTGTGCAGAAGCAGCACGGCGCCAAGCACGCCGCCGATGATGCTGATGGTAATCAGCGGCGCCATCACGCGCGCGGACTTTGGTAGGCGTTTCCGATAGGAGGCGACGCTCGCCACCGACCCCGGCCAGACCGCCACGGTGTTGGTGGCATTGGCGGGAATGGGAGGAACTCCCGTGAAGATGAGGGCGGGAAAGGAAATGAAACTGCCACCCCCGGCTACGGAGTTCATGATACCGGCGAGCACCGCAGCGATAAAGAGCAGGATCTCGTGCGAGAGAGTCATAGGCTCGGGACTCGGGACCCAGGACCCGGGAATCGCGATCCAGGCAACGCTCCGGTTTCAGAAGCGGGTGGTCCCGTAGGTTTATCGGCGGTAAATGGGACTTTAGCCCGAGCCCCGAAACCCGAATCCCGAGTCCCGAGTCCCGGATCCCGAGCCCCGGATTCCGGTGGCAGCGCCTCCTGGGTACGTTTCAGATTCGTCAGCAGGAACTTACCATCGCGCGAAAAAATCGGACGATAGACGTACTGCTTATCGGGCAGCGGTAGCGCGAAGAGGTTTTCATCCGGCGAGCCAGGGTTCGGCTCAACCGCCTCGAACACGTGGTCGCCAAGAAATTCCGGCCAAGTGTCCTGAATAAACTGGCGGAAAGCGTCCAGCGTGGGGGAATCAGAGTTGAGGAATTGCGCCGGAGCGATCAGCGAGTAGGCTGAGCGGTAATCGTGCAGGTGAAGCGCGGAGATAAAACGATAGAGCGTGTAATCCCGGCCCGGGGAGTATTCGATCTTCGTGGGAACGTAGCCCTTGCCGTCCCAGCGGTAAGTCGCGCGGGCGGTGAAACCCCGCTGGCCACTCGGGTCAAACTTCAGAAGGCCCGGATCGGCGTGGCCCGTGACAACCATCTCGGCGGGGGCGTCTCCGCGGTCCTGGAAATCCAGTTGACCTTGGACAAGGGGCTCATAGCGACTTTCCTCCGCCTGGGCATCCCACAGCAGCAATGCCGCGTGATCCTTAACCTGGAACACGGAGGGATACACGACCGCAGGGTTGCTCCCCGGGGTTACGACCGCGATTCCCCGCCCGGCCGATTTCCCCAGGTTGATGGCGAGAACGGTGGAGTCCTCGACACCGCTCGCCAAGCGCGAAGCCTTCCAACCCGTGCCGTCCCAGCAAAGCAGGTAAACACCCCAAAGGGGATGGGAGTCGGGAGCCGGCGTTGACTCTGCGGCCACCTCCACGTCCGGCATCGCCCACTTCAAGATCATTTCCGGGACACCGTCTCCGTCCATATCGCCGAGTGCCGTCAGCGTGCCGGGCGGCACGCCCGCCGCTGCACCCTCCTGCTGTTCACCAATGTGCAGGGCCTTGCTCAAGGCGCCCACGTCCGGCGTGATGACGCTTTGGGTGACAGCCGCAACCTGGGACAGAACGGCATCTTGCTGCGTTTGGGCGGGCGGTATCCTGGTTGGCGCAAGTTCGTCCTCCTGATCCTGCGCGGGAGCGGAGGTGGCGAACATGAGAAGGATAGCCGCCAAAGAAACGCGCCAAAATCCAGGCGCGCGCGGAACTGATCTAACAGGCTGCTGAAAAAGGGTATCTGTCATGCTGAGTCCGTCGCGGCGGACGAAGCATCTGCTGTTTCTTATTGAAAACAAACAAAGCAGATCCTTCGCTGCGCTCAGGATGACATCGGCGCGAGGCTTTTTCAGCAGCCTGCTAAGGCGATGCGCGAAGAGTAGGAGTTCCATGACGCCCCACCATTATAGGACAAGCCAACCGCTCTGACAAACGGCATTCTTGAAGAGCAACACGACGTCGGCTTGGCTCTTCCCTCGCGGCCATAAAGAGGTATCGTGCGTTTAAATACAATAACTTGCAAAGTATACGACAAATACTGCAAATAACGCCAGCGCAATTAGCACTCCATCTCAAGGAGTGCTAATTCCTTGGTTACAGGCCACATTTAATACTTGACAAGCGGGGGCTCAGATAGTAGATTAGCACTCTCCATAGGCGAGTGCTAAACATACTGGGATTACGTTGCAGGACGGCATCAAACATAACAAACTCAAAGCTTAATTGCACTGGCCCGAGGGGCTTCCGGGCGAAGGCGAAAGCGCTGGAGTTTCGGTGGTCCGATCCTCGGGCAAAAACTGAGGAGGAAAGGAGAATTAAACATGACGGTACGACCTCTTCATGATCGACTCTTGGTGAAGCGGGTGGAAGAGAAAGAATCCGTCAAAGGCGGGATTATTATCCCCGACACGGCCAAAGAAAAGCCGCAGGAGGGTGAAGTGATTGCCGCCGGACACGGAAAGAAGACTGAAGAAGGAAAGGTCATCCCCTTGGATGTGAAGGCGGGCGACCGCATCCTTTTTGGCAAGTACTCCGGCACAGAGATCAAGCTCGACGATCAGGAGTACCTCATTCTGCGCGAGGATGAAGTGCTGGGCGTGCTCGAAAGCGGGAAGGCTGCGGCGGGTAAGAAGTAAGCCTGTCCGCCTAATTGCCGCGGCTAGGCTCGTCCGAAGGCGCGAGTCACGCCGCGGTAACGAAATCGAACTTATCAACTCCGCCACCTGCTCCGGAAGCAGGGGGGAGGGAAGGAATTGGAGGGAGGGAAGATGGCAAACGCAAAGCAGATCGTACACGGCGAAGACAGCCGCCAGGCGATTCTCCGGGGAGTGAATAAGCTGGCGGACGTCGTGAAAGTTACGTTGGGTCCCAAGGGCCGCAACGTAGTTCTGGACAAGAAATTCGGTGCTCCCACGATCACCAAGGACGGCGTGACCGTGGCGAAGGAAATCGAATTGAAGGATCCCCTGGAGAACATGGGCGCCCAGATGGTGCGCGAAGTGGCCTCCAAGACCTCCGACGTGGCCGGTGACGGCACCACCACGGCGACGGTTCTGGCGCAGTCGATTTACCGCGAGGGCTGCAAGACCGTGGCCGCGGGCGCTAATCCCATGGCCATCAAGCGTGGCATCGAGATGGCCGTGCGCGCCGTCTGCGGTTACGACGAAACCCAGAAAGACGGCTCGAAGAAGCACGTGAAGGGCGAGCTGGAGAAGCTCTCCAAGCCGGTCGAGGGCGCCATGATCGCGCAAGTCGGCGCGGTTTCCGCCAACAACGACTTGACCATCGGCAACATCATCGCCGAAGCCATGAAGAAGGTCGGCAAGGACGGCGTGATCACGGTGGAAGAAGCCAAGACCATGGAGACCACGCTGGAAGTGGTCGAGGGCATGCAGTTTGACCGCGGTTACCTTTCGCCCTACTTCGTCACCGACCCCGAGCGTATGGAATGCGTACTGGAAAACGCGCTGATCCTGATCCACGAGAAGAAGATCAGCTCGATGAAGGACCTGCTCCCGCTGCTCGAGCAGATCGCCAAGGCCGGCAAGCCCCTGTTGATCATCGCTGAGGAAGTCGAGGGCGAAGCCCTGGCCACACTGGTCGTGAACAAGCTGCGCGGAACGCTGCAGTGCTGCGCCGTGAAGGCGCCGGGCTTCGGCGATCGCCGCAAGGCTATGCTGGAGGACATTGGCATCCTCACGGGCGGCAAGGCGGTCACGGAGGACCTGGGCATCAAGCTGGAGAATGTGAAGCTGGATGATCTGGGTCGCGCCAAGAAGATCACCGTGGACAAGGACAACACCACCATCGTGGAAGGCGGCGGTAAGTCCGCGGAGATCGAAGGACGCGTGAAGCAGATCCGTACCCAGGTCGAAGACACCACCTCCGACTACGATCGCGAAAAGCTGCAAGAGCGCCTGGCGAAACTGGTCGGCGGCGTCGCCCAGATCAAGGTGGGCGCGGCGACCGAGACCGAGATGAAGGAAAAGAAAGCTCGCGTCGAGGACGCCATGCACGCCACCAAGGCGGCGGTCGAGGAAGGCATCGTTCCCGGCGGCGGTGTGGCGCTGGTGCGCAGCATTCCCCCGCTCGACAAGCTAAAGGCCGTAGGCGATGAGCAGATCGGTATCGACATCGTCAAGCGGGCGCTCGAAGAGCCCCTACGCCTGATCGCTGCCAACGCCGGGCATGAAGGGGCCGTGGTCGTCGAGAAGGTGCGGAATAACACTAACGCGAATTTCGGCTTCGACGCACAAGCCGAAACCTTCGGCGACCTGGTTGCCGCGGGCGTCATCGACCCCACCAAGGTCACGCGCACCGCACTCCAGAACGCTGCCTCAATCGCCTCCCTCATGCTCACCACGGAGGCGCTGGTCTGCGAAATCCCGGAAAAGGAAGAAAAGGGCGGCCACGGCGGACCTCCAGGAGGCGGCATGGGCGGCGGGATGTACTGAGAACGGTAGGCAGTAGGCAGAATGCAGTAAGCAGTAAGACCAAGGGCGGGGAGAAGGCTTCCCCGCCCTTAACTTTTTCAATAGTAACGTGAGTCTATGACTCTCGCCCCCTTGGGGGAGAGGGTAGAAGAGTTTTTGGCGTTGGTGCCGTAATCAAGAGTCTCTCTGCACCAAGGGGAAGAGGGTAGAGTACTTGTGTGGTTCCAGACCGGCCACGCCAAGGGCGGGCAGTGATACGATGGACGCCCAGCCCTCGCCCCCTTGGGGGAGAGGGTGGACCGCAACCGGCGCTTTCTCCAGCCGGGGCGGGCCGGGTGAGGGGGTCGAGGCCGTGAAGACGGAGGAAACAAAAGGTACGACTAACCCCGAACGGCCGCGCCGCAAGCGCCGCTCGCTTGCGCGGGGCGCAGTGCAGATTGCCAGGGCGCACGACCTCCGCAAAAAGGAAACCGAATCTGAACAAGCCGCGTGGCGCTTATTGCGGACTCTCCGATTCAAAGGCTTCACGTTTCGGCGCCAGCACGCTGTGGGCCTGTATATCGTTGATTTCTGCTGCCCGCAGCGGCGCCTGATCGTCGAATTGGACGGCAGTGTGCACGGGCAGCCGAGCCAGACCAGGCGGGACGGGTGCCGGGACGCACAACTTAAGAACATGGGATACACCGTGGCGCGATTTCCGAACGGGATGGTTCTCGACGCGCCCGAGTTGTTCGTGGAGAGAGTGCTGAACATCGCGTGGTCGCTGCCGGATGCCTCTGCAGATAAGCCGTGAGCTGCAAGGAAGCTTGCGCGAGCGTTTGACCCCCTCACCCGTCCCGCCCCGGCTGATGAAAACGCCGGCGGCGGGCCACCCTCTCCCCCAAAGGGGCGAGGGCTGTAAGTCTTCAGTTCCCAGTTGTCAGTATCCTCTCCCCAAGTGGGCGAGGGTCGGCTCTGCGCAGTATTAGTCCTCGCCCTTGGCCTCGCTGCCTGCTGCCTTCTGCCTACTGCTTACTTCCCGGGCGACGTAGTTAAACATCCACTGGCGTCTCCATGCCTTGTTGAACGGGTGGTAAGCTCCGCAGGCGCCCAAGGCGCGAAAGGGCTCTAGGGTAATGGCCGAACCGGCTTGTTTCCTTATAGTTACAGACAGGCAAGTTACCAGCTTGCGTTTCGGGGACATTTCGATAAGAATAGCCTGCTCCAACATCCTTTTGAGGATACACCGTGCAACTGATACCTCGCGACGAGAAATTCTACGACCTCTTTCGCGAACAAGCTGAGAACATCCTTAAGGCCGCGAAAATGCTGGTCGCCCTGTTTGACGACTTCCAGGAAGTCGAAAAGCAAGTTTCAGAAATCAAGTTCGTGGAACACAAGGGCGATCAAATCACGCACGCCTTGATGATGAAGCTCAATCGAACCTTTATCACGCCGTTCGACCGGGAAGACATCCATGCCCTGAGTTCGGCGCTGGATGACGTGCTCGACCTGGTTGACGCGGCCGCCAGCCGCATGATCACGTACAAGGTCAAGAAAATGACGGCTGGGGGGCAGCAGCTTTCCAAGGTGATTCTGCACGGAACCGAGATCATTGTGAAAGCTGTGGCGCAACTGAACCACCCCCAGAACATGCTGGAGTACTGCGAGCAGCTCACCCTGCTCGAAGAGGAAGCTGACCGCATCAAAGGCGAATGCGTCGCCCGCCTCTTTGAGAATTCCATGGACCCCATCGAAGTGATCAAGTGGAAGGAAATCTACGAGGTCTTGGAAGCCACCACCGACCGGTGTGAAGACGTGGCGGACGTTCTTGAATCCGTGGTCCTGAAGGCGGCCTGACGGCATCCCTGCCTCCCCCTCGGGACCCCCGGGTGCGTGGACGTGTGGGCGTGGCCAAAGACCCAGCTTCCCACGGTTCTCCCCAGTAAGGCGCAGATAAGATGACCTCCACATTAACTTTTGCACTCCTCATCGTGGTTGTCGCACTTGGCTTCGATTTTCTCAATGGGTTTCACGATGCCGCGAATTCCATTGCCACGGTGGTATCCACGCGTGTGCTTTCCCCGCGCGTCGCCGTCATTTGGGCGGCCTTCTTCAATTTTGTTGCCGCCTTCACCTTCGGAACCGCCGTGGCCAAGACCATGGGCCGCGGGATGATCCGGCTGGAAGCGGTCAACCTCTACGTGATCCTGGCCGGCCTCATGGGCGCGATTTTCTGGGACATCCTCACGTGGTATTACGGTCTCCCCATCAGTTCGTCCCACGCCTTGATCGGGGGATATGCGGGAGCTGCTATCGCCAAAGCGGGGTGGGGAGTCATCCTGCTGGAGGGATGGGCTAAAACCCTGGTGTTTATCATCGTTTCTCCAGCCATCGGGTTTGTCTTGGGCGGTTTGCTCATGCTCGCCGTGTACTGGATCTTTCGCCACTGGCCGCCCCAGCGCGTGGACAAGTATTTCCGTAAGCTGCAACTGATTTCGGCTGCCGCCTACAGTTTTGGCCACGGGACGAACGACGCGCAAAAGACCATGGGCATCATCGCGGGCACTCTCTTCTCTGCCGGAATCTTGCAGAAATTCTACATTCCCTTCTATGTGGTGCTGATGGCGCACGCAGCGATTGCGCTGGGAACGCTGGCGGGGGGCTGGCGCATTGTGAAAACCATGGGCATGAAGATCACCCGGCTCAAACCCGTGGGCGGCTTCTGCGCGGAAACCGCAGCCGCCATCAGCCTGCTGGGCACCGCCCTGGCGGGAATCCCCGTCTCCACCACGCACACGATTGCGGGCGGAATCATGGGCGTGGGCAGCATCCAGCGCTTCAGCGCTGTCCACTGGGGGGTGGCACGCAGCATCATGTGGGCCTGGTTGTTTACCATCCCTGTCTCTGGCACCGTCTCCTACTTGTGCTTCTGGACAATCCACCATTTCCTCCCCGCCGCCTAAGAAGCGGGAATGGGTTACAAGCGGCAGGTTGCAGATTGAGAGTCGAAAGTCAAAGCCTCGACCTTCGACTTATTCGGATTCTTCAGCTTCTTGAACTCCTTCGACTGCCCTTCTCACCCCCCCCACCTTCATTTCGCCGCCCCGCAGCCAACGCACACGCAGGGTCGCAGCGCTTGCCACTTCTTACTCCCAATCCCTTTGATGATGAGCAGGTCTTCGATGCGGTGAAACGGGCCGTGCTTGGTGCGGTAGGCAATGATTTGCTGGGCCAGCTTGGGTCCGATGCCAGGTAGTTTTTCAAGATCCTCGGCTGGAGCTTGGTTGATGTCCACGACTCTCGCCACCGGGTGCGTACGCGCCTTCTGCGGCGAGTTGGCGCGGGCGGCCAGGGCCGTGGGTGCAATGATTAGCGAGAACAAAATGATGGCTGCCTGAATCCCGCTCATCGCGTCCCCTCCCCCCGCCGCCGGGGGGCCTTCTGCCCTGCCAGCCGTAACATCGCCTGGAGGAGAGCCTGATAGACCGGCACAAAATCCGGCGCGCTGCGCCTCAGTACGGCCAAATGGCGCCCAATGGTTGCCCAGTCACCGCGCACCGCTGGGCCCGTGAGCGCCCGGAGCGCTCCCAGTTCCGAGAAGTTCTTGGCCGTCTCCACCACAAACTGCCGGAGCATGGGGCGCGCGATTCCGACCGGGACCCCTGCCTTCTTCAGCAAGCGCGTGGATTGCTCCATCAGCGTGACCAGGGTTGGAGACACCAGAAACGCCGAGAGGTGATAGAGCGTTTTGCCTTTGGGGCGAATCGGGAATGCGACGCCCTCGAACAATTTCACCCACCGCCTGGCAACCTGCTGCGCCCGGCGATCGCCCTCGATTCCCCAAAAACAGCCGCGAAGATTGCGCACACCCGCCTGCGGACTGGGAACGGTCTGATAAGGATGCAGTGAGCCGATGGCTGCGCCGCGCAGTTTGAGCGGACGAAGCACCGTGCTCGGCAACGAGCCGCAGGTGTGGAGCACAACCTTGCCCCGCCACGGGCTCTTGCCACTTCCTTGTTCTGCGAGTTCCCGGGCGACCTCCGCCAAGGCCGAGTCGGTGGTGGTGAGCAGGAAGATCGAAGCATTCGTCAACTCGGGGTCAGACAACCCGAGCGGTTCTCCTCGCCCGATGAAGCGTGTTGCCAGGCGTGCCGCAGCGAGGTCGCGCGCCGCGATCCAGGCGATGGGCACACGGGATGCCGCAAGGAGCCGGCCCAGGGCTTGACCGAGCCGCCCCGGCCCGATAATGGCAACCCTCGAAGACGAATTGAGCCTGCGCATTTTGGACCTCAAGAACCAGGATTCAGGATCGAAAATCTATATCAACAGTTGTAGTAGGGGCGGCCCTCGTGGCCGCCCACGGCCTGTGCTACTCTCAGCTAAGCAGGCTGCGGAAAAACGCTCTGATGCTGTCATCCTGAGCGAAGCGAAGGACCCCTGTATTTGAATTTTCAAGCAAATGCAGAGGTCCTTCCTTCGTTTCACTCAGGACCGGCTTCGCCTCCTCAGGATGACAGTGTGAGGGGTTTTTCCGCAGCCTCTACGGCCCCGCGGCTTTTTCCTTCAGTCCCTTAACCCGGTCACGCAACTGGGCTGCCTTCTCGAACTCAAATTGTTTCGCCGCCTCGCGCATCTGGGTTTCGAGGTTTTGGATCAGGTCTCGCAGTTGATCGCCCGTTACGGCTTCATCGTCAGCCGTTTCAACCGACACCGTCACATAATCGGCCTCGACGATCGAGGCCAGGGCCATGTCCACGGGTTTGATGATGGTCTCCGGCGTGATGCCATTTTCCCGGTTGTACTGGACTTGCTTGGCACGGCGGCGATTAGTTTCGCCGATGGCCTGTTGCATCGACTCCGTGTGTTTGTCAGCGTAAAGGATTGCTTTGCCATGCAGGTGGCGCGCCGCACGTCCCATCGTCTGAATCAGCGCACCGGCCGAGCGCAGATAGCCCTCCTTATCGGCGTCGAGGATGGCCACCAGCGAAACTTCCGGCAAGTCCAGACCCTCGCGCAGCAGGTTGATACCGATCAGCACGTCAAACTCCCCGCGCCTCAAGTCCCGCAGGATTTTGACGCGCTCGAGAGTCTCAATCTCGGAATGGAGGTAGCGGCAGCGCACGCCCACTTCCGCGTAATACTCAGCCAGGTCCTCGGCCATGCGCTTGGTGAGGGTGGTCACCAGAACGCGCTCGTTCACCGTGGCGCGCTGGCGGATCTCGCCCAACAGGTCGTCAATCTGGTTGCGCGTTGACCGGACTTCCACTTCCGGATCGATCAACCCCGTGGGGCGGATGATCTGCTCAACCACTTCTCCGCCGGATTTGGTCAGCTCATACGGCCCCGGGGTGGCGGAGACATAGAGCAACTGGCCAACCCGGTGTTCGAACTCCTCGAAGGAAAGCGGGCGATTGTCGAGGGCGGATGGTAAGCGAAAGCCGTAATCCACCAGGGTTTGCTTGCGCGAGCGGTCCCCCTGGTACATGCCCCGCAACTGGGGAACCGTCTGGTGGCTTTCATCAATAAACATCACCGCGTCCTGCGGCAGGTAGTCAAGCAGAGTCGGCGGGGGCTCACCCGGCAGCCGGCCTGCCAGGTGCCGCGAGTAATTCTCGATGCCGTGGCAGTACCCCATTTCCTTGATCATTTCCATGTCAAACATCGTGCGCTGGTGAACGCGCTGCGCTTCCACCAACTTGCCCTGCTTTTCGAGTTCGCCCCGCCACCACTCGAGTTCGCTCCGGATGCGCTCGAGCGCTTCCTCTTTCCGGTCGGCGGGTAATACGTGATGAGTGCGCGGATAAATCGGCAAGCGGCCGAGCGACTGCTTGACCTGGCCGAAGAGGGGATCAATCTGCGCAAGGGATTCGATTTGATCGCCCCACATCTCAATTCGGTAGGCGATATCTTCGTAGGTCGGGAAAACCTCAATCACGTCACCGCGCACGCGGAAGGTCCCGCGGCGGAAGTCCAGGTCGTTGCGCTCGTACTGAATCTCGACCAGGCGGCGGAGAATATCCTGCCGCGCAATCTTCTGGCCTTTTTCCAGCAGGAGCAACATGCCGTAATAAGCCTCCGGCGAACCCAGGCCGTAGATGCAGGAGACGCTGGCGACAATCAGGCAGTCGCGCCGCTCAAAGAGCGAGCGCGTGGCGGACATGCGCAGCTTATCCAGCTCATCGTTGATGGTGGCTTCCTTCTCGATGTAGACGTCGGAAGCGGGGACGTAGGCTTCCGGCTGGTAATAATCATAGTAGCTGACGAAGTACTCCACCGCGTTGTGAGGAAAGAAATTGCGGAACTCATGATAAAGCTGCGCGGCCAGGGTCTTGTTGTGGGCCAGCACCAAGGTAGGACGATTGACGGCCTCCACCAGCTTGGCCATGGTGAAGGTCTTGCCGGAACCCGTCACGCCCAGCAGCACCTGATGCTGTTTCCCGTCATCTACGCCGCGAATCAAGTCGCGGATGGCCGTGACCTGGTCACCGCGCGGCTGGTAATCGCAAACGAGTTTGAAGTCCATTACCCCTGCCCGCTCTGACGGCTGGAAGCGAAAAGACTATTATACCGGACGTCCCCGGCTCTGACCTCCGGCTATTCCCCGCTTTGTTAAGACGCCGATTGTGGTCGATTCAAAGGCCGGGCCCTGCCGACAAATTCATGGACAACCACTGGGCGCAGTGCTAGCCTCGCGGTCAAGCTTGAGGCGGGCGAGGACAAGAAACTCCACTCCGGAGATGCAATCATGCGACTGACTTCCAAAGTCTGGCAGCGATGGTCCCGGCCTGAGCAGTTCGCGAGGCGTTCCGGTCCGCTCGGAGCCCTTCATGGCGACCCGATCGGTCCCGGTGGAAATGGGAGCAGTGCCTTGTCTGCCAAAACGTTGGGTGTATACGGAGACCACCAACATGCGCAAAGTCCACGCAACAATTGCGATTGTGTCGATCCTTGTGATCACCTCTCTCAGCGCGCCATCGTTGGCGCGCGCAAAGCAGAATCCAATAGACACGGCGTTGGCGGCGCAATACTTCCGGGAAGCTGAGACGGCGTCGCGGCGCGACGCGGGGGCCATGTGGAAGGTGCCGCTCTACGGGCCCATGTTTTTCGTCGATCCCGACACGCACATGGTGGTCGCGAACCAAGCGGACCGAGAAGGGAAACTCCACCCGCAGGACGGCGTCTATGTCGGCCAGCTTCCGGCGGAAATGGGCACGGCGAACACGGCGGTCCACTGGGCGGGCCTCGATTGGACCATGGTCAACTGGCCTTTGCCCGAGGATCGTCAGCCGCGCCTGCGTTTGATGATGCATGAGTGCTTTCATCGCATCCAACCGCAGCTCAGTGTCGGGGCGAGCGGTGCGGGGGCCAATCAGTTGGACATGCTGGAGGGGCGCATCTGGCTGCAATTGGAGTGGCGCGCGCTCGAGCATGCCCTGTGGCAGGCCGCGCAAGCCCGGCGCCAGGCTGTGGAAGATGCACTCTGCTTCCGAAGCTTCCGCCGCTCCCTCTTCCCGGACGCCGCCGCCAATGAGAACGCGCTGGAACGGACCGAGGGGCTGGCCGAGTACACCGGCGTGAAAGCGAGCGCCGCCTCGATGGCGGAATTCGCGATGCTGGCTGACATGAAACTGCGACAGGCGCCATTCGACACGCCGAAATTTGTGCGCTCCTTCGCCTACACTTCCGGACCGGCCTACGGCTTCCTGCTGGACGCACGGGGCCCCAATTGGCGCCAGTCACTGACTTCCCAATCGGACCTGGGGCAGTTGCTCGCGGATGCCTACGAAATCAAATTGCCGGCCCCTGACCGTGCCGAAGCCACGCGTCGCGCCCAAGCATACGATGGCGATGAGGTTATCGCACGCGAGACGGCGGCGGAACGTGGGCGCGAAGAAAAAGTCAGCGCGGCGAGAAAGCGATTCATCGACGGGCCGGTGCTCATCCTCCCACCCGGCGAGCAGTTCAACTACACTTTCAATCCCAACGCGGTGCTTGCCGTTGATGAGGAGGCGACCCTCTACGAGGGTGGTCTGCAGGTCAGTGATGCCTGGGGAGTGCTGCACACCTCCAATGGATTGCTCATGGTTCGCCGGAACGGTTTAATTGTGCGTGCGCAGGTGCCCGCGCCCACTGATGCGAGCGCGCGTCCGCTTAAAGGCGATGGGTGGATGCTTGAGCTCGGGGCTGGCTGGACCGTCGTCCCCGACTCCCGCGCGGGCGACTTCACTCTCAAGAAAGCGCAATAGTGCAGCTTTTCAGATTAGGACACTACCCATTCCGGCGCGAATGAAGTGATTTGTGTTAGGATGGGTAGGTTCTTAAGACCTGAAATTCATACCTATGAAGGTAGGTTCCATGGACCACACTGCCTTGCGGCGTCCATCCAGACTGTTAACCGCTCTTTTTGTTTCGGCGCTCCTGGCGGGGATCGCTCACGCTCAAGGCCCCGCAACTCCTGCCGGAGGCGGACCGGCCGCCGTGACCAAGCCTGCCGCGCCAGCGCCCCAGACACCTGAATCCCCCGACAAGGTGGTGCTGAAAGTCGGGGACGAGAAGTACACGAAAGCAGATCTCGACTTCCTGATTGACAACATGAATCCCCAGGCACAACGTGCCCTGGCCACCCAAGGGCGGAAGCAGTTGGGTGACCAATTCGCCGTGCTCGTGACGCTCTCCCAGCAAGCGCGCAGCCACCATTTGGACCAGACTCCCGCTTATGAACACAAACTGGCCGTCCAAGAACAGCAATTGCAGGCGCAAGCCGCTTATGACGAGATCGTCCGGCAGGCTAAGGTAAGCCCGGAAGAGGTTCGCGAGTATTACTTGGGGCACCCCAGCGAGTTTGATCAGGTGATGATGCGCCAGTTCGTGGTGCGGAAACGCGCGGCAAACGCTACATCCGGGCCGGGTTTCCCCCCCGAGGAAGCCAAGACCCGCGCCGAGGCAATCCGCAAAGCAGTAGTCGCCGGAACCGACGTCAAAAAGGTGATGGAGGATTTCAAGGCTCCCGGCGATGTAATCATTGAACCTGAACCCCGCAGCGCGCGGCGGGGAGGCATGCGCCCGGAAATGGAGAAGGCTGTCTTCGCTCTCAAAGATGGGGAAGTCTCCGAGATATTGGATGTCACCCAGGCGCTGGCTTTCTTCCAGGTGACGGGACACGGGGCCGCTGAACTCAAAGACGTTTCCACCCAAATTGAGCAAACTCTTCAAAAGCAGAAGGTCGACGCGGCGATGGAGGACCTCAAGAAGAAGACCACGGTTTGGATGGACGACCAGTACTTCGCTGCCCCGGTCACTCCTCCGGCAGGCGCAGGGCCAAGCGAGCCCGCCAGTAAGAATTCAGCGAAACCGTGAAGAGAAGCTGGCGAGAGAACCCATTGTTTCTCTTGCAGCTATGAAGTGCCAGTATAAGAAGAGGTAACAACTATATCTCAACGCGACATTGTGGCGGGATCTGGGACGCGTTTCGTTGGCGTTTGTGTCGCTCATTGCGCCCGGCATCTGGTTTTCAACAAGTCTGTTGAAAACTTTGTGGATAACCTACCCCAAGGTTACGGTAACGTTAAACCCCTGAACGACTTTTAACACTTTGCACCAACCTGAGGCATTCCGCCGATGGATTCCCACATCGCGGCACTGCCAGTCACGCCTCCTCTGGGCCAAACGGTTCGTAACCATCTATCACAAGTTCCAGGATGATTTGTTGACTGACAGCAGGCACGCTTCCAGCACATCAGAAAGGCAGGATCGAGATGAAGTATCTCTCGTTATTAGAGCAGTGGCTGGGGCTTCTTCAGCCTGACTTCAACGACCTGGTTGTTTTCTGTCAATTCATATTCTTTGCCGAAACTCTGGTGCCGCTCCGCCGTGACAAACACGTGGATGGTTCCCTTGTTGATGTTCGTGAACTTATACCGACCTTGGGCGTTGGTCTTGGCGCTGTAAGCCAACTTCTTCGGTACTTTGAACCTGCTCATGTTCCCGGGCTCCTGAAACTGCAGAGTCAAACGGGCCTGGCTGATAGGTTCACCGGTCTCAGAGTCCTTAACGTCCACAATCAGATTGGCGGTACCACTATTGGGATTCTGGGTCTGGCCATGGGCCGGTCGAATCAGCTCTGCGGTCAGCACCAGGCCGGCGCAGACCAACCCCATCATAAAGAATCTCGGGGAATGGGATGAAAACATGAAATGAAACCTCCTCCTCGGGGGTCGTCCGGCAGCTAACACATCAAAGGCATGTGTCACATGCTGAAACGCTGATGCCATCGAGCGTACAGCGAAGCTTCTGCGGCAGCGCCAAGACGTTGCTCACCCCGCAGTTTGATTGCCAACGCGACGCCAACACGCCGGTCCGGTGCACCAAAGCCCTCCACTGATAATCATAACTCAATTCGGGTCAAATCAAAGTCCCCCCAAACCTCGCCGCCCAGGTCTTCCTGGTCCATTGACTTCACCCTGCAGCCATGATGCACGTTAGCGCGCCAGCAGGGAATCGCCAGCGACCGGGGATCACGGACAGCTTGGTGCGCATCTCCCTGAGATTCAAGGATAGGGAAGACTGTGTCACCGGCCGCGGACCCGACCTGGCGAAGAGAACGATGCTGCGCTTCAGGCCACGCTTGCGACGGAGGCGTGCAGCGGGCGCGCCAGGCGTTTTTGGATGGCGAAGAGAATCAGACCGCAGACACTCAATTGCAGGACCACGGACACCAGGATGAGCGTTGGAGCGCTCGACCCCATTTCCAAATCTTGGAGCAACGCGTATGCCGTGAGCAAAGTCATGACCCGGGGAGCAGCCACGGAGGAGAACACAGCGACCATGATGCCCACAATCGTGGCGGCCACGTAATAGAGGAACAGAAACAGGAATCCCTTCATTATCGGGTGCTTCAGGCGCGTGAGCAGGCACCACTGCAGGAAAAGGACATCGCGTGCGGTGAAGATCAGGAAAGCCAGGAAGACTAATGCGACGAACCCCAGGTGCCACTCACCGAGTGGAACCGCGGAGGCCAGCCCCAAAACCTCTGCCACCAGCATGCCGTAAGCAATCACCGCCGCCGCAACCAGCCACGGCCACGGCAAGCCCTGCGGGGCCAGGTAGGATTCCTTCCCAGCAGCCCACTTTCGGTACCAGACCTTGAGCTTCTCCTGCGGGCTCAGCGCCGCGACGCCGATCAGGAAGAGCAAGGTGGCGTTCCAGGCAAGTGCACAGGCCAAGACCTCAGGCGCCCGAATCTTGGAGAAGCGGGAAGAGTGGCCGGCCCCCACCCAATGGGGATTCAAGAAAGCGTAGAACAGGAGATTCCAGAAGGCGACCAGCCCGACACCCTGCCAACGCGAGAGAAGCTGAATTTGCGGGAGGTCCCGCTTGAGGTTGCGCACAATCATCAGTACAAACCACGCGCCCACCAGCGCATAGAGAACCAACGAGAGGACGAAGAGGGGAACTTCCACGCCAAAGACGGTCGGCGCCACGTTCCCCACATCGAAGTCCTTCAGCCGATGGAGGGAGAACAGCGCGGGAACCACGCTGAGGGCGGCAAACCCCGGAAAAACGCTATGGGCAAACGGCAAAGCGATGAGGTTCACCAAGAGCCCGAGTATGCCGACGGCCCCCGCGTTCGCCTTCTCCACCAGCATGGATCCCCAGAGGGCAACCAAGCTGTAGAAAAAGTTGAAGCCAAGCAGCAGAACGACCGAACCCAGGACGGCGGCCGGGCGAACGCCTCCCACCAGGCCGGCCACAATCGAGACGGGAAGAGTGCAACCCACCAGGAAATACGCGAGGATGGGCGCGCCGAGCAATTTGCCGACCAGGAGTTCGGCCGCGGTGAGACGCGTGGTCTTCAGGAAGTCAAATGTCTTCAGCTCGCGCTCCCGGACCACGGCCTGCCCGCACGCCAGAGCGCACCAAACCCCCAGCACCACGAACTGGCTCGCCAGCAGCCACGTGTAGAGATCGCGGCAGAACTCGTAAACAGTGCTATGGTCCGCGGACCAACACCCCATGGCCATCAGGATGCAGACCACCAGGGTGATGGCAGCCGCCATCACGGCGCGGGTGGGGCGAAGCTCCGACCGCACATGAAGGATCAGCAGCGGGTTGCGCCAGAACCTGAGCATTACATCACCTCGTGATGGGAGAGTTTCAGGTAGAGATCTTCCACCGTCTGCTTAACCTCGCCGAAGTTCACAACGGATACGCCGGCAGCCACCAGGCCGGCCAGGACAGCGGCGAGTTCCTCTTCCGAGCCCGCGAACTTGAAGACCGCCCGCGAACCCTGCACCGTTAGACCGGAGACCTGAGCGTTCTCCGCCAACCTGGCGCGGACCGTCGCACCTCCCTCTCCCAACCAACCGAGGCGCACCACGCGGAACTGGCTTTCGGCGGCGGCAATCTCCTCAATCGTTCCACTGCGAATCATCTGCCCTTTCTCCATCAGCCCAATGGAGGTACAGAAGCCTTCGAGTTCGGTGAGAATGTGGGAGGAGATCAGCACGGTCGTCCCCTGGTCGCGTAGGGAGCGCAGCAGGTTGCGCAAATCGAGGCGCGCCTTGGGGTCGAGGCCGGAAGCCGGCTCGTCCAGGAATAGAATCCGGGGCCGGTGGATGATCGCCCGCGCAATGCCCAGGCGCTGCTTCATGCCGCGCGAAAGCCCCTTAATCATGGCGTCGCGTTTCACTTCCAGTTCGACCTGGTGAATGACCTCGTCAATGCGCGCGGGGATTCCCGGCTCCGGCATCTTGTAAGCGTGCGCGAAAAAATCCAAGTACTCCCAAACCTTCAGGTCCTCGTAGACCGAAAAGAAATCCGAGAGGTAGCCGATGAACTGCTGGGCACGCTCGGGCTCTTCGTGCACGTCTACACCCGAGACCGCAACTCTGCCGCCCGTGGGCTCCAGCAGACCGCAGGCCATGCGAATCGTCGTGGTCTTCCCGGCGCCGTTCGGGCCGATCAAACCGTAGATCTCGCCTTCGGGAATCGACACGTCCAGGTCCTGAACCGCGACCAGGTCGTCAAACTCTTTGCGCAGCGTGGTCATCTCAATGACAGCGGGCAAGTGGCCTCCTCGCAGCAGGTCTACAGTCTCCTACGCAGAACACGATCCCGCGGTTCCCTACCCGGCGGAGTTTTCCCCCGCGGGGCCGGCAGGCTTGACGGAGTCGCCCACCCACTCGAGGTAGTTGCGCGAGCCGTCGACGATGGGCAGGCAGATGATCTCCGGAGTGTGGTAGCTATGCAGTTTGTGAATCGCCGCTTCGATTTCGGGGAACAACTCGCGCGTGCTCTTGATGAGAAGCTGGTATTCCTGGTCGTCCGCGATCTTCCCTTCCCAGCGATAGATGGATTCGATGGGCTGCGTGATGTTGACGCAGGCAGCGAGCTTCGCTTCCACGAGATGCCGGGCGATACTTTGGCACTCCGCTTGGCTCGCGGCGGTCACCATGATTACGACTTTGTCGGTCACGGGTCCTCCTGGCGGCCGGGGCTGGGCCGCGCGGCGCTTGGTTGCAGGGACTTGCACCAGAAGATACAATAGGCGGATTGGGGACGCAACGCCTTACCCTTCGGAGCTACGGTGGGCGGCTCGAGCCCGAGCATTAGTTTCAGGCCATGAAGGATTTTCACTTCGACAAAGCCACGCTTTATCGCAACGGCGCCCTGGTGCTATTGCTTGCCTCGATCGCGCTGATTGTTCACAACATCTTCGGACAGAACGGTTACCTGGCGCTGCGGCGACAGCAAAAGGAACTCCAAACGCTCGAGCAACAGATTGAGCAGCTTAAGCTGGAAAACGAGCAGTTGGATAAGCAGATCAAGGCGCTGAAGTCGGACCCCGCAGCGATTGAGCGCTTGGCGCGAGAGCAAATGCACCTGGTGAAGCCCGGCGAGAAAATCTACACGCTACCCGATAAGGCGCAAGCGAATCCGCCACCTTCCTCCGCCCAGCAAACCCCTCCCAAACAGTGAAGGCCTCCCCCCGCGAGGCAGTTCCCGGCCTTTGCCGCGCGGCGGTCAGGGGCTGACTCAAATCATGGATTCAGCGCGGATGGCAGATCAATACGGACCTCGGACCTGTGCCCTGATTTACCGTACCACGCCTTCCACCGGGCTTGAAGCCGTGGCGTAGAGCTTCTTCGGCATGCGGCCGGCAAGGTACGCCTGGCGGCCGGCGAGCACAGCGTTCTTCATCGCCTCCGCCATCAAGATGGCGTCCTGCGCCCCGGCGATGCCGGTGTTCATGAGCACCGCGTCCGCGCCAAGTTCCATGGCGATGGCGGCGTCTGAGGCTGTGCCCACGCCCGCGTCAACAATCAGGGGAACCTGCGTAACCATCTCACGCAGGATGCGCATGTTGGTGAGATTCTGGATGCCCAGTCCCGATCCGATGGGTGCACCGAGCGGCATCACGGCCGCGGCGCCCGCGTCGATCAGGCGCCGGGCAGCAATCAGATCGTCGTTCGTGTAGGGCAAGACCACAAAGCCTTCCTTGACGAGGGTCTCGGTGGCTTTGAGCAGCTCGAAGTTGTCGGGGAAGAGCGTCTTTTCGTCGCCGATCACTTCCAGCTTGATCCAGTTGGAAAGGCCCACTTCCCGCGCCAGGCGCGCCGTGCGGATGGCGTCGTCAGCCGAATAGCAGCCCGCGGTGTTGGGAAGGATAAACAGTTTCTTGCGGTCGATATAGTCGAGCATCGACTCCTTGCTGCGGTCGGTCAGGTTCACGCGGCGCACGGCAACGGTGACCATATCCGCGCCGGAGGCCTCGTGAGCGCGCGCCATCTCCTCGAAGCTGCGATACTTTCCCGTGCCCACAATCAGGCGCGAACGGAATTCCTTTCCCGCAATCCGCAGGACGTCGTTTTCCATTTTCCTCACCTCATTCTTGATTCTAGTCGGCGGTCAGAGAAATTGCAATTGAGGGAATCGGCAGGGATCAGATCATCGGGTCATCGGGTGATCGGGTGATATGTGGTTTGCGATTTGTGGTTTGCGATTTTCGAAGTCAGCGAATCGATTCATGTTCGCACCTGAACCTACCGATAACCGATGTGGGGGAGTGTGTCACGCGGGGGTTTGGCCGTCGTCGCTGCCCGCTCCGCTGTCATTCTGAACTCTTCGCTGTCATCCTATGCCCTTTGCTGTCATCCTGCGCCCTTCGCTGTCATCCTGAGCGCAGCGAAGGATCTCGCCCTGCCGCTCAGGGTAAACTCCGCGAAGGATCTCGCTCTGCCCGCTCTGAATCGTAGCCCGCGCAGCGGGCGAAAGGTCGTAGCCCACTGCGCAAGAAGCTGTGAAGAAATCCCTGGATGAGCAAAAGCATATCACGCAAAGGCACACCGCGCGTAGCGCGGACCCCCGTCCTTGGGGTCCGCGGTTCTTCGGTAGGAAAAACCGCAAATCTCAAAAACGGGGGTCGGCCCTCGGATTCAGGGGCGTGAATCTAAGGAAGAACCGCAGACCTCAGCGACGGAGGTCTGGTGCGCCGGGATAAACCGGCAGGAAGCAGAGAATGAAAGATTCTCACGAGGAAGGAGTAGCGATCCACTCGGCCCCGAGTTTTGCGCTACGTGCTGCGAGGCACGGAGCGAAGCGTAAACAGGGGAATAGGTGGGCTGGGTATGGAGCTTCGAAAATGTGCCATCGGGACGCCGACGCCGTCAGACCAGCGGAAGGCAACATGCACAGGGGCGCTAGCGCAAGTCCCTGGGCAGTCCTGCGTAGTCGTAGACCCCAGACACGCCTAGACACTTTCTGCACGAGAACCGGGAGACCTCGGAGGCATCGGCCGCCGTATAGCGTGGCCGGTCGGCGGGAAAAGGCGATTGCCGTACAGCCCGCAGGCACGTCTTCGAGGGGTCGGACAGTGGCATAGTACCGATGAATCATTCGAACAACACGGGGAAGCCCTTGGCGGAGAATGAAGAGGGAAGGCCGCTGATCAAGGAGAACACTCGTCAGTCCAGCACGCACCCGACGCAGAGCGGGGCACGCGTGTCCCAGGGGTTGATGGGTGTGCGGAAAGCCGCGAAGGAACACAAGGAGACGAAGTTCACCGCCTTGCTCCACCACCTCACGGTCGATTTGCTCCAGGAGAGCTTTTACGCACTGAAGCGGAAAGCGGCGCCTGGGGTGGACGGCACGACGTGGCAGGAGTATGAGATCGGATGGGAAGGTCGACTGGTCGATCTGCACCGCCGGGTCCACCGCGGGGCGTATCGAGCGAAGCCCTCAAGAAGGGTGTATATCCCAAAAGCCGACGGGCGGCAACGCCCGTTGGGGGTTGCGGCCTTGGAGGACAAGATTGTCCAACAGGCCGTGGTCACCATCCTCAACGCGATTTACGAGGCAGACTTTCTGGGCTTCTCGTATGGTTTCCGACCAGGACGCAGCCAGCATCAAGCGCTGGATGCGCTCTCGTATGCGCTCACGCAGAAGCGAGTGAACTATGTGCTGGACGCTGACATCCGGGGATTTTTCGATGCTATTTCACATGCCTGGATGCTCAAGTTTGTCGAGCACGGCGTCGCCGACCGACGGATTCTCCGGCTGATCCAGAAATGGCTGAAAGCCGGGGTGATGGAGGAAGGCGAATGGTCGGAGACGGAGATGGGTACTCCGCAGGGGGCGGTGATTTCACCGCTGCTGGCGAATATCTATCTGCACTACGTCTTCGACCTCTGGGTGCAGGCGTGGCGCAAGAAACACGCCAGGGGAGACGTGATCGTCGTGCGCTATGCCGATGATACGGTCCTGGGGTTCCCATACCCGGCGGAAGCCGACCGTTTTCTGGAGGATTTCCGGGAACGGTTGGGGAAGTTCGGGCTGGAACTGCACCCGGAGAAAACGCGCCGGATCGAGTTCGGGCGGTATGCCGAGCTGAACCGGAAAAGCAGAGGGGAAGGTAAGCCCGAGACGTTCGACTTTCTGGGCTTCACGCATATCAGCGGGAAGAACCGGCAAGGGTACTTTACCGTGAAGCGCCAGACGATCAGCAAGCGCCTGCGGGGGAAGTTGCAGGAAATCAAGCCGCAACTCCGGCGGCGTCGGCACGATCCGGTGGCGCCAACGGGCGAGTGGCTCCGGTCGGTCGTGCAGGGCTACTTCCACTATCACGCGGTACCGGGAAACCTCGACCGCTTGCGGACCTTTCGGGACCGGTTGACCCGACTGTGGCGAACTCAACTGCGCCAACGCAGCCAACGCCACCGCCTCAACTGGGACCGTCTGGGTAAACTCGCGGACCGCTGGTTGCCTGCTCCGCGCGTTCTGCATCCTTGGCCAACGCAGCGCTTTGCCGCCACGCATCCGAGATAAGAGCCGTATGCGCTAACCAGCGCACGTCCGGATCTGTGCGGGGGGTACCGGGTAACCGGTATCCCTACCGCGACCCCTCGGATTCGGAAGCGTGAATCTGAGGAGGAACCGCAGACCTCAGAGACTGGCGCCTACGGTACGCTTGCTGATTACCGCCATGTAGGAAGTTGTCGATCACGTGGAGGGGAGGACGGCCCTTCCCATGCGATACGTCGAGGTCCCTGAGGATGTGGAGGTGAGGGCGATCCGGTCCAGGCTGGGCCTGTCGCAAGCGGAATTCTCACGGCGCTATGCCTTGAGCCCCCGCTCGCTCCAGGAATGGGAGGAAGGGCGCAGGCGTCCAGAAAGCGCGGTGCGCGCCTATTTGACGGTGATTGATAGGAACCCGGAAGCGGTAGAAAAAGCGCTTACGAACAAGTCGTGAGATGCCAAGGGTAGAAGGCATGAGCCCGCGTCGTAGCGCAGAGTTATCCCGCCCCGAGCGGGATTACTCTGCGGCCTTTCTTCCTTGGAGGTTAATAAACACGTTGAGGTTACCATGCTAAGAACCGCAGAGTAAGGCAAACTACGCCTAACTCTGCGCTACCCGCTCGATCGCCCCGAACTCGCCATCGACCACGCCGGGAGCATGGGCACGCTTGTATGCGCTCTCGTCCATCTCTCGGAGCCGCCGACTTTGCGCCAAAGTAAAGACGTACACAGGCACATTGTGAAGGCGTGTTTCGAAAAATGATGTAACGACTGTCCCGTATATCGTCCCGAAGCCGCTCTTCTCCCCCAATGGTGTCTGGGGCCCGTCTTGACCGGGCAACCGACTTGGGGTCAACCACAGACAGGCAATTAACATGACTCTAATCCCAATCCGCATTCGCGTTACCCCTTCACTGATGACATGGTCGAAGAATCGGACCGCGGGTCGCACTATACTGATTGCCAGAACGTTGAACATGCACGTGGTAGCCGCCATTAGCGCCTGCGTGCAATCCGTGATTATTTACGGTTTCAATGATGGTGCCAGGGTGAACGGTCATCCCCGCGACTATTCCAGGCGCGATGTCCCCGTGTCCAAACAGCCGGTAGCGCAGAGTTGGTTTGTAACTCTGCGGCTCTTCGATGGTTTCGAGTATACAAGCCGCGGAGTTCAAGAACAACTCCGCGCTACCAAAGCAAAAAGGCGGGGCCGCGATTGCGACCGAGCCTGTTTGAAGTGCCCATCCCGGCGCGCCGGGACTCGCCAACGGCGCTCGCTGCCTACGGCCTTCTGCTTACTGCCTACTGCATTGCTTCCCCGCTACCGGATGACGTGAATGCGGATTCCCAACTTCAAACTCTTCCAGGCGCGATCGGTGGTGTAGACCGGGGCCTTGAGGGCTAGGCCCAGAGCCAGACAGGCCCGGTCTCCGAGCGACAGGCCGAGGGAACGGGTCTGGGCCGCCAAGCTTCCGGCAATCTTGGCCTGCTCCGCGGTAAACGGGGCACACTCCTGAATAGGGCTCATGACATCTTCCCAAGCCTCATCAGGATCAACGCCCTCCCGAACCAATTTGCTGTGGGCCTCGGCGAGATTCACGGTGCTGATGGTCGCTTGGGCCAGACGTTCCGGTGGCAGATTCTCCGCTCCCGGCTCCTGGTTGAGCACCGCCAATAGCGCCGAGGCATCCAGCACAATGCTACTCATGCTTGGCGGCCTCGCGACGCTCGGCAATCAACTCGTCCGCTAATGACCTTCCTGGTTTCACGAATTGCCGCACATGGCGTTGCGCTCGCTCGATGCGATGCTTCAGCGTCGTGATCCTCACTTCGTCGCCTTCCAGACGTGCCAGCACCTGGTCGCCGGGGCGGATGTTAAGGGCCTTGCGAAAGGACGCCGGAAGGACGACTCGGCCGTTCTCATTAACGCGCAAGCGAACGTTAGACATAATCATCCCTTCATGACACAGAACTCCATCCAGTCATATTCTAGCATGCATGACAGATCTGGAAACAATATAACGCAGCAGGAATTCGGGGTCATCCAGCAGCTTGCGGCTCAGGACCTTGAGCGCCACCGGACGGTTGCCAACCGCGATCTGCTCGGCGAGGAAGACTGGACCCATGCCGCCCGCGCCCAAGCGGCGGACAAGGCGAAAACGACGAGAGAGTCCAGCGGCAAGCTGCGCTTCGGTTTCCGTGGCTTGCGCGGCAAGGCGAGCGCCGTCGCGCGGACAGAACTCAACATCATCGGAGTAGGTCTGCTGGCAAGTGTGGCAGATCTTCATGAGCGCCAGGGAAACTCTCCCGTGGCGCGGATTCTAACAAGAAGTATTGCCGCAAAGGGAATCGGCGCTGGGCGGGGTCCAGGGTTCCGTCAAAGTCCAATGGGGTTGAAAAATACCCCTCACCCCCGGTGCTCGGGGCCCCCTCCCTCGTGCCTCGGGCACCCTCTCCCGCAAGGGGAGAGGGCTGTGATTCTAATTCCTAGCCCTCTCCCAGGGGAGAGGGTGTCCCGGCATATCGGGACGGGTGAGGGGTCTCTTCGGGGGCGATGCATTCATAGATTCCCGCTTGCGCGGGAATGACGGCACCTCGGAGCGCCCGTGCCTCGCAAACGACACCCCTACCCACAACCTTCGTACAACAACCTCTGTACTGTATACTCGGCTTGACGCCCGATGCTATAATCAATAGCAACTAAGGCCCGCGATGGGCTGAGCCCTGAGGGGAGTGCAGACGCCAAGCGAGGCTCCCGGCAAGGGCGAAGGCGGGGGAGCGTGATGGGACGCGTTCCGGGCCTGGGTGAATGGGAGGGGAATAATCTCGAGCGGGCGCCAGGGGCGAGGTGCGAGGAGCCCTATGCGTATTCTTATCCATTCACACTGGGCCGTTCTTCTGAGCGGGCTATTCCTTTACACCTTACTTCCAACTGCCGCCCAAGCTGATCAGATCGTGATGCTAGTGGACGAGCACGGCCACAAGGTTTACGTCAACACCGGCGACGCCGCCACCCACGTGGATTGGATGACGCGCAGCTTTCGCCCCAACCCGGCCGCGGCGCTGGCGCGTGCGCCGGAGGAGATCGACGGCCTGCTGGAGCAAACGGCGAGCCGGTTCAAAGTGGATCCCGAACTGGTCCGTGCCATCGTTCGCGTCGAATCGGATTACGACCCCAAGGCCGTATCGCGCAAGGGCGCCATGGGCCTGATGCAACTGGTTCCGGCCACGGCGCAGCGATTCGGCGTGGAGAACCCTTTCGATCCCAAGCAGAACCTGGAGGGCGGCGTCAACTACCTTAAGTACCTCCTGGAGCTTTTCGGGGGCGACTTGGGCCTGTCGCTCGCGGCTTACAACGCGGGGGAGCACTCGGTCCAACGCTACGGAGGCATTCCAGCGTTCGCAGAGACGCGCAATTACGTGCGCAAAGTCAGGAACCTCTACCAAACCGGGGACGCGCCCGCGCCGGCCAAGAGCACTACTCCCCGGGAACCGCCCCAACCTTCCATCACCCGGTACGTTGACGAGCACGGGGTGGTGCATTACACGAACGTGGAATAGCGAGGGAGCGAGCTGGTTCAGCCGGCCGCGCCGTGCGAGCGGGGAATTGCGGAGACACCCAGGTTGAAGGTCATCGGTTCACGAAAAGGGTTGGCAGGGGTCCTGCTCGTGGCCAGTTTTCTGGCCTGGCCCGCCTTTTCTATTTGCGCTGTATCGCCGGCCCGGCGCCAGGGCGCCATCGCGGCTCTCGACCATGCCCAGCGGCTGCGCACCACGCTTGAATCCCAGCCCGAAAGCCAGCGCAGCAAGGCGGACTATCGGAAGGTCATCGACGCCTACCGCGAGGTCTATCGCCTTAATCCTGCCTACAGCAAAACGCCCGTGGCGCTCGCAGCCATAGCTGAACTCTATGAGGAAATGGGGCGCGTCTTTGCCTCCGACTCGTACTACCTGGAATCGATCAAGACCTACCGCTTCTTGATCAAGGAATACCCGCAGAACCGCCTCTCGCGCGACGCGCTGTTTACGGTGGGAGAGATTTACCGCACAGATCTCGTGGATCGGGAAGAAGCCCGCCAGACCTTCCAAGACTTCGTCCAGACCTATCCCAAGTCCGACAAGCTGGCCGACGCACAGGAGAAGCTGAAGCAGATCGATCTCGAAGCGGCCGAGCGGGCTAAGGCCCACGCTGCGCCTCCTCCGCCCGAGAAGCCCCCGGCAGAGGGGCACGCGGGGCCGCCGGAAGTGACGGCGGTACGCCGCTGGGTCGGCCCCAATTATTCACGCATCGTGATCGGAGTCGAAGGCGAAATCAAATTCGACACGGTGCGTCTTTCCAACCCGGACCGCATCGTACTAAACCTTCAAAACGCGCGGTTGAACCCCGCGCTGGTGGGCAAGACGTTTCCAGTGGAAGACGGGTTCCTGCGGCAGATTCGCGTGGCGCAATTTTCCGCGGACGTCACGCGCATAGTGCTGGACGTGGAGAAGATTGAGGACTACTCGGTTTTCTCGCTCCCCAATCCTTTCCGGCTGGTGATCGACGTGCACGGCGTGCCGCAGCCCCAAACCGCCAAGGCCGCCAAACCTGCCCTGCCTGCGCAGGCAGGCACGCTCCCCGGCCCCGAGGGCCGCCAGGCCGAGAAACTTCCGAGTGCTCCGGTTTCGGTCGCCGTCACGTCTGGAGCGCGCGCTGACATGGCTGCGAAGCCCCCTCCGCCTGCTCCCCGGGCCGTGGAGGCCAAGACGGATAGTCTGGAGTCCACGACCGCAGGCGCGGAGGAGAAGGAGACAGCCTCGCGGAAACCTCCCGTAGTGCCGGAAACTCACAAGAAGCCCAAGGCCGAAGCCGAGACGGGGGCCACGCCCCCCGCGCCCGCCGTCCAACCGGCGGCCCCCACGGAGGCGGGCTCGCGCACGCTGACGCGCGCTCTAGGCCTGAAGATTGGCCGCATCGTCATCGATCCCGGGCACGGCGGTCACGATACGGGAACCATCGGGCCCACGGGACTAAATGAAAAAGACGTGGTCCTGGACGTGGCCCTGCGGCTCAAGGAACTCCTGGAACACAGCACCGGCTGCGAGGTCATCATGACGCGCAGCGACGACACGTTCATCCCGCTGGAAGAACGCACCGCCATCGCCAACGAGAAGGGCGCGGACCTGTTCCTTTCCGTTCACGCCAACGCCAGCCCCGACCGGAATGCGCGGGGCGTCGAAACCTATTACCTGAACTTCACCTCGAGCCCCGAGGCGCTGGAAGTGGCGGCCCGCGAAAACGCCACCTCACAGGAATCCGTGCATGAACTCCAGAATCTGATCAAAAAAATCGCGATGACTGAGAAGATTGAGGAATCGCAGGATCTTGCCAAGCAAGTGCAGCGCGAAGTCTATACGCGCATGACTAAGGCCAGCGGCGCGCAGCGCGATCGCGGGGTGAAGAAAGCACCCTTCGTGGTGCTGATCGGCGCCAACATGCCTTCCGTGCTGGCGGAGATTTCCTTCCTGACCAACCCCCGCGACGAGCGGATGCTGAAGCGTCCGGACTACCGCGAGAAGATCGCCAGCGCGCTCTACAGCGGGATTGTGGAGTATGTGAAGAACCTCGGTGAAATTGCGACCGTCGAGCGGGCTGCCTCGCAGCAAACTTCCGCCGCCGCCCGTCCGGATTTCTGATATCCTGAAAAAGTGATGGCTCGGCGGCTTTCGAAACAGCTTTGGCTCCTGGTCGCGCTTACGGCAATACCCTTCCTCTGCCCTGCCCAGCAGAAACCCCTGGTCATGCCCCTGGTGCCAGCCGCCAACTGGCGTCTAGTGGAATCCGGACCCCTGCCACTTTCCGCGGTGAGCAAGTATGGCGGCGATCCGGCCATTGAACAGGAATACGGCGTGAAGGCACTGGAGTTGCGGACCTACGAGCTCGGCAAGACGCGAGTGCAGGTCGTGGTGGAGCCCGCGCCGGATGCCACTTCCGCTTACGGGCTGCTGACTTTCTATACCACGCCTGGGATGCTGCCCGAGAAGGGGGTTGACCTCGCTTACGGAGACGCGAACAGTACGCTGATGGCACGCGGGAAGAATTTCCTGCGCTTCCTGCGAGGCAAGGATGCAACCCTGGCGGAAAACGACACCTTGGCGTTACTTGTCTTCGTAAGGGGAACCAAACCGGCTGCCAATCCGCTCACGACTCTCCCCCTGCGGTTGCCGGTGAGGGATCTGACGCCAGGAA
This sequence comes from uncultured Acidobacteriota bacterium, assembly GCA_963722555.1. Lineage (GTDB taxonomy): Bacteria > Acidobacteriota > Terriglobia > UBA7540 > UBA7540 > Bog-366. The sequence continues at coordinate 63,573 of CAVRNQ010000006.1, read as the reverse complement.
GCGAGAAATATCTCTTCGGGCTCGAAGCTGCCAAGCGCGCGCTGCCCGCCTTCCGCACCGACCTCGTCGGCTTTGAGCAAGGCGCGGAAGTTCAACTTGGCCAGTACCAGACAGCCAAAGGACCTTCGACCCTGATGGCCATCAGTTACCCCACGCCGCAAATTGCGCGGGTCCGCTTCGGGGCGTTGACGAATTTCCTTGCACTCAATCAGGAGCGCGGGGCGGACACGCTTTACGGGCGGCGCCGAGGTTCCTTCGTGTTTCTGGTCCTCCACGCGGGCAATTCGGAGACAGCCTCCCTGCTGATGGATCAGTTCCGCGTTACCCAAGGAGTGAGTTGGGACGAACGCTACGTCACAGAAAGATCTTTTACCTTGCAACTCATCCAGATGATTCTGGCTATCTTCATCCTCACGGCCTTCCTCATCGCCGGAGGTCTTACTGCGGGAATCATTTTTTTCCTCTCACGGAGAGTTGCGGCGAGATTCTTTCCCGACTGGCAATGGGGCCATGCCGATGACGATCAGATCATCAGGCTTAATCTGAGAACTTAGCATCTATTGTTTTATCAATAACTTACAAGCATTCTAGGATAGCAAGGCGGGATTTATTGGGCTTTTCCCATATATCGATTTCCAATGGCGAAGTTTTACTGTAAGTTAATGAAACTAAATAGCTTATCTGCCAAAAAAATTCCTGAAAATCTTCTTGACATAGTCTGAGGGTTTTTCTAGACTTCTTGTGAGTTTAGGTGGCGGAGCGCGTCCGCCATTCTATTCTCCTCTCGAGATGCTCACCCGCTGGATTGGCGGCGACGCTGGCCCTACCGGGTGAGCATTTTTGTTCCGTTTGGCCGGCGTAGCTCAGTCGGTAGAGCATCGGTTTCGTAAACCGAGGGTCACCAGTTCAAGTCTGGTCGCCGGCTCCATTCCTTCAATCAGTTAGCGGAACAGGCTGATTCGGCGTCACACTTAGCGTCACAGATAAGAGCGAAGGCGGGGCCTCTGACCCCGACTTCTTGCTTTCAAGTTCTTTTCGAGCTTTCTCCAGCCGACGCTCAATCGCTTCGGAAGCCGCCAGCTGCGCCTCGTCTCCGACGTGGGAGTAGATCATGTTCGTGTTCTCGGAGACGTGACCCAACCGATCCATGCGTGTTTTCACATCCACGCCTTCGCTGAGCATCATGGAGTTGTTCAGGTGACGAAGGCCGTGCAGGCTTACACCTCTGATGCCCAGTTCATTACAGATCGGTTTTACATGCGTACTCATAAACCGCTTCAGGTCAACGGGGCGGTTGTGGATGCCGGGGAATACCCAATCGTCCGGCCCGGCGTTGGGATAATTCTCATCCTTGTACTTCTTCAACTCCAGGATCTGCGTTGTCGTGAGCACGATCTTGCGATAGCCCTTCTTCGTTTTTGGCCGACCGGATTGGCCTTCCCACACCGACTCCGTCACCAGAATGGAGTTCTGGTTCCAGTGAATCGAGCGCCACCGTAGGCCGCGAATCTCTCCGCGTCGATTGCCGGCCCAGAGAAGGAGTTTCCAGATCATTCGGTGCCGAGGGTCACTGAGTTTCTGTTCGACAGCGACGACCTCTTCCGGAGCTAGTTGGGTACGTGAGTTTTCCGCCCCCGGCGAGGGCAACTTCACCGCGCGAACAGGATTGTGCGTGACACCAGTCTCGAGCCGCATGGCGGCACTGAAGAGTGAACTAAGGTACGTCTTGTACTTGTGTGCCGTCTGCCGACTGACCTGCCCGGTGGTGACTAAAGACACCAGGAATCCCTGGAGTTCACCGGTTTTGAGCGAGTTCAGGTTCCGGGATCCAAGCCGGGGAATCCAAACGTGCTTCATCACTGATCGGATATCCCTTCTCACAGATGGTCGCTTGGTCAACAACTCATCTCCGAAGGACCTTGTCTCTTCATTCCAGTAGTGTTGTGCGAAGAAACTCTCCAGGGTGACCGAGTCCCCGGCGAGTTCGTGTTGGTGATTCACTTTCTCCATCCATTGGCGGTGCGCACGGTCAGCCTGGGATCTGGACATTTCATTGTGCCAACCCAGTTTGTGAGACATGCGCTTATTTCCCTCCGGCCATTGCGACAGCCAGAGTTTTCGTTTCTTTCCCCTAATTAATAGACTTCCCTTTCGATCTCGATGTCGAGTGCAACCCATGATTCCTCCTGGTTGCACCGACGGACCCAACGAGACACTAGCGCCTTCCGACTTAGGAAGCAAGTCGGCTATTACTCGGCCCTCAAACCTGACATCGGTAGTCGTAAGACGGGTATGTGGAATGTATTGGGGATGACTCGGGTTGAGTCTCCGGTAAATAAAACTACGGCTGCACTTGAGGCGTGCCGCTAGTCCGACAACGGTGAGCCGTTCTGTTTGTTCCAAGTGACATGGTCACCCCGCGGCACTTCAGCGCTTCTGCCTGGCGCCTGGCTGTCGCCACCGTCCGCCTTCTCACCCGCCCTGTTGCCGGCTGCAGAACACCGAGACACGGGGGAAGGCATCATGAGCAGCACACGTAAATCGTTTTGTGTGCCGCTCGGCCCACTCCTTGCGTGGGCTATCAAGCCCGCCACTTACGCGGGCAATCAGACCCCAACAAACAGGGTCGCATCGTATGCCCTCAATATAGCGAGAGCACAGCTGATTACATGTAGGGCAGGGAGCGGGTTGACCGCTCCCTGCTGCGTCCACCTTTAAACCCACCCAACTTTGACCCGCATCTTGAGAGCCAAGGCAGCAGGGGGTCAGGAGGATTTAATCTAGCGTGCGTGGACCTTTGCGTGATGAGTGCCTGATATATTAGGCGCACATCACAACTTCGCAGCCTCCTGGTTTGTTTTCTCTGACTTCGGGGATAAGTGGCGGAATCCCGTTATGTGTAACTCCATCAAGTAAACGGTCAGGATATCTTTTCCGGCCGCCGGTATGCGAAAAGAAGAACGGAATCCCTTTCTTTGAGCACAGGTCACGGACATTCCTGGCCCACTGCGGATCGAACAGTCTTGGTTCAACATAGTTGCAGCCTGTTTCCCCAGAGGCGTTCACCCAGCCGAAGCCATCGATATGCTCGGAGAGTTCCGGCATTAGATCTTCTAACATTGGAGCGAAGTCGAGCCATCTAAGCACGCATGGAATCTTGCGCAGATAGTCTAACCGCGGTAGATACTTCTTTAATTCAGCCCCGGTCCCTAGCCAGACGTTCTTGTAACCGTCGCCCCAGTCTGCCGGAAGTCGATCAGCAATCAAGTGCGTCCGTTTGCTGGCTAGTTGCCAGATGAGATTTGGAGTCTCGCGAATGAGAGCCCAAGCGTCCTCTCGCCACTCGTCAGCTTCGGGCTAGAAGAAGTCCGAATAGGAGCACGCGAAAACGCTCTTGTACTCTCCAGCTTTCTTCGCTTTCCTCTGCCAAGCGAGCGGCTTATCCCAAGTTGACGTGCAACGTTTTACTTCGTTGGGATGCGTCCAGGGGCGCCTTTCTTGCGCCAGAAACATATAGCAGTTTTTGCAGCCCTCGCTAAACTTGTGACAACCGATCCAGAAATTGAAAGTGTAATCGTGCTGTGTGGAATGATGTATGTTGCATTTCATGTTAACCTCCCCTTACAACCGGCATTGCGGTGGCCCGGTGTTCTCCGGGTTCCGCAGAGGTCGAAGATAACCCGAGGGAGGGAATGATGAAAGCAACTGTCCCAGCAAAGGTCTCAAAGCGGAAAGCACGGGAGGAGCGGCTTCTGAATTACGATGCTCTTGCCGACTTCGCGAACCTCGGCAATGAGCCCGATGACTGGGCAAGGTTCCACCGGAAGTGCCCCCTATTCTTTCCCGCTAACATAACAGAGTGGATTTACATCAATGCCGAGGTATGGAGGAAGCTATCAAATCTCCCTGATCAGCGTCCCGACAACTTTCAAGAGATCTTTGACGGATGGCCTGATGCCACCATTACAATCGGAGATTGGGCAAACTTTGCCAGGGATAGCAGAAGGCAAATGCGTCTCCTTAGACCACCGTTGCTCTTTTTCCGCAACTTGCTGCGTAGGGTGTGGAAGAGGGAAGACCCATACGGCAGTTCCTTAAAGGTGCTGCTGGGATTCGACGAAGCCTGGGCACCAGTTCTCGAAGATGGAGAGGAAGAGAAGGAAGATGCGCTGGTCTTCGAAGAAGAGGGACGGTTGATCGAAATTCCGGGGCACATCGACGATGGGGCGTTGTTCATGTGGAAAGCACCAGAAAGGCCTAAGCAACACACCATTGGACCCTTCACATGGATTGACAAGCAGACAGAAACGAGCTGTGGCCTCCCGATACACCCAATCCGTGGGCAATGAACTCTCTACCACACGGGCATCTGCATACCCACCAGTCTTTACCCTTCGATGGGTCGGCTCTCAGCACGGTTATTCCGGTGGTTTTGATCGTTCTTCCTAACATCAGGGCATCGCGTGGATCATCTGTCATCATAGCATTATCCTCTATACATATACTGGAAACTGTATGCCTTACAGCCAGCATGGATTGATTAGGAGACGCACAGAGCTATAGCTAGTGTCTCCTTCCTATATACAAGCCCGGTGAGAATGATCTTACCGGGCTTGATATATACAACACTAACTAATGCTAACGTATGGACGTCATGAGGTTTCCGCCGTCACCATTAGCCGCCATTGCCATCCCGCCTTGCCATTTCCGTAGCAGGTATCCCAAACTGACCGATTGGGGACCTTCTTCAACGTACAACTGGAGTTGGGTTATCTCAACTCCCGGTTGGTTTCCTGGCCCAGCTATGGACTCCATAGCCTTATCTCCAGAGGTCGTGCAGAAGCTGACGTGTGGGATGGACTCTACCTTGCCTTTCGGGCTAGCCACAGAGCAGCCATCTAATCGGGAATCTCTGTGGTTGGCTACGCCGTCGTTGTCCCGTGGGAGAGCGACCGTTACTGCGTAACTGGCGGAGAGTTGCTTCTTGGTCAGCTTCATTCTATTTCCAAATAACTGAATAAAAGTACGTGGAGCTTGTGAGCCGTGAGGCAATGAGCTCCCAGGAACTGTTCACTCGGGAATGATCCAAATGCGGTCAATTGTTGATGGGGTCGAATTACGGCTCGCATTCAGCCTTCCCGTATCCCCTGTTTCTCTGCCTCTTTGTAGGGAGGGAGGCCGGCAGCCTACAACTACCGGCCCTGAAACAAGGGAAAGCTAAACTTCTTTCGTACACTCCTGGTTAGTATAGAGAATCCCGTGCTCACCATGAGGCAAGAGCGAAATATATTTGACTAGATGGATTTACGATTGGCTGAGGGATCCAGTGCCATGAGGGCTGGATCCGGGCCAAGAATCGGACCGGAGACAACGACCGAGCTTGCAGCAGCGGCTGGTGAAGACGGGCGGCAGGCTGGTGAAGCATTCCGCTATTATTGGTTGCTGTTGTCGGAGAGTCATCTGACGCGGCGGCTGTTTGCCAGTATGCTGTGGCGGATCGATGAGCTGCCGCTTCCGTCCGGATAGCCGAGGCTGCGGCACTTAAGAAAAGGATTCCCCTATTCTCCAGGAGTCGAAAGTTGTCTGAAAAAGCTAGTTTTGGATGTCGAGGCGACAGGCTTTCGGGACCCGGAAAAGGGCGGCTGAGAGCCGGTGGGACCGTCTGGAGGAAAAACCCTGCCCGGAGGGTTCGACCGGAGGCAGACGGATGTATACTTGCAACCGCCGGGAGGCCCAAAAACTAATTCCGGTTAAGAGGAGGCAGGCATGAGTAAAGTCCTGATCGTGTTCTACAGCATGTACGGCCACATTCACCAGATGGCAGAGGCAGCCGCAGTAGGCGTGCGCGAAGTGCCCGGTTGCGAGCCCATCATCAAGAGAGTTCCAGAGACTCTGTCAGAGGAAGTTCTCAGCAAGATGGGGGCTCTTGAGGTTCAGAAGAGCATGGCCCATATTCCCGTAGCTCACGTGGACGACCTTACAGATGCCGATGCAATCATCTTTGGCACGCCAACACGTTTCGGGAACATGTGCGGCCAGATGCGGCAATTCCTTGATGCCACCGGGCAACTCTGGGCAAAGGGGTCGCTGGTCGGCAAGGTTGGCAGCGTATTCACGAGTTCGGCAACCCAGCATGGCGGCCAGGAATCGACTATTCTCAGTTTTCACACCACGCTTCTGCACCAGGGCATGGTTGTGGTCGGTCTGCCGTATACATTTGGCGGGCAAATGGGGATTGGAGAGATCACCGGGTGCAGTCCCTACGGCGCCTCAACAATTGCCGGGGGCAAAGGAGAGCGGATGCCGAGCGAAAACGAGTTGGCCGGTGCCCGTTTCCAGGGTACTCATGTGGCAAAAATCGCTCAAAAACTCGCTTAACCTGACTATCTTATCAGACCTGTTCTAAGGGTCTGCGGCTTTGGGGTGAAGGCGCCGGCTTCGATCCGAAGGAAGTCCCGGATCCCACCCAGGCGGAGCACTTGTTCGAGACCCATGGACGCGGCCTCTTCCTGATTCGGCGCACCATGGACCTCGTAAGGTTCTCGCGATCGGGGACAAGGGTCACGATGGTAAAGCGTCTTCGCCGCTGACATATTCCCAGTGCGTGAGCGTCCACCGAAGGAACCTCCTGAGTGCCTACGGCAGGTCACCCTCAGACAAGATCCGGGGCACTCTTTGCTCCTTCCGTGGCGTGTCGACGATTCCACCTTCCCCCTTCAAAACCACGTCAGCTCGCGGGTAATTTGAATATGCCCCTCCATACGGAGAATCGATGCATCCTGCAAGAAGTAAAATGTGGCCACTGCCGGGGGCAGCACGTCAAAACGGGATTTCTTGATCCGTTGTCTCGTTTCCCGGCTCTTTGAAGGGATTGTCGCTCTCGTCCACGGCCTCCTCAGCTTTCGGAGATTCATCTGCCTTTTCGCCGTTTCCGTTCTTTGGCGCTCGGTCCAGAATCTGCATCTGGTTGGCCACGACTTCGATTGTCGTGCGCTTTTCGCCTTCACGGTCTTGCCATTTCCGAGTCTGCAATCTCCCTTCGATGTATACGTGGCGGCCCTTGTCAAGATACTGGCCGCAAACCTCCGCCAAGCGACCGAAGGAAACGATCTGAAACCACTCCACGCGTTCCCGGGGAGAGCCCTCTGCGTCTTTCCACCTTTCGTTGACCGCAAGGCTGAACGTACCGACGGGGTTGCCTTTTGGACTGAACCTGACTTCCGGTGCATCACCAAGAAACCCGATCAGAGTTACTTTGTTCACACATTGGCACATCGTTGTGTCCTCCTTCCTTATCGAAACGGAATTTGCGGCTAACGCGATCACCAGCCAGCACGTCCATCTGAGTGGCGAGTTCTGCCATGCCTTCCCGTACCCGGGCACGAATCAGTGGCATGTTTCGCAAGGCATCCGTGCTCACGCCCTCCAGCAGGGCTCGCGCCTTATCGACCTGCTGCTTCAAATCCTGGTCGTCCACAACATTGCGCAAGTCAAACGTCCCCAGGAACTCACGCAACTTCTGCAGGGTTGATTCCCGCAAACGCTGTGGCTTGCCATCCGGCTGGTCAGCCAGCCGGTCCCGGAGGTGACTGACCAGTTCCAGCAGCGAAGCGCGCATCACCTGCTGGACTTCGGCGCAGGCTTCCGACATCGCCTGGACAGCCTTGTCGCGTTCCGTCTGGACCATTCGGGCGGAGATCTCCCGAAGTTGTTCCGGCACGCCGTAGCTGACGTATTGTTAACTGAAGGTGAAGCGGGAACGGACTTCCTCCACCGGCGGATAGTCAGCCGGGTTATGGAGCGTGCGCAGTCGCCCTGCGGCCTCTTGACACAGGCGCGGATAGGCAGCGAGGAACACTTCCACTAGCACCCGCCGCTTGTCGTTGAACTCGCCCAGCTTTTCATCCACTGTCTCCAGCAACCCCAGAGGCAACAGGTGAATGCCCACCTCGAACGGCAGGCACGTGTCGTAGAGGTAGCGACGGAGATCACCATCGAGTGTCCTGATGGCTTGAAGCTCTGGCGAGTCGAGCAGCGTTTTCGCCACCCGGATGAGTTCCTTGTCGGCGTCCACTTCAACCTGGGATGAGCTAACCTTGCGACTGTTGCCCAGCAAGCCCAGGTGAAGCCTGATGAAGACCGTTTTCCTGGCAAGGTCTGCGCCAGATTCCTGGATATCCAGGATTGGTAATGCTGTTGCCATTTCATCCTCCTTTGTGTAGTTGGAATTCTTCAGACGGGACTTCGGCGTTCGCGAAGTTCTGTGGCCGGACAGGGTCGATGGAATTCCCTCGCAATCCCTGCACAGTCTGGAAACATTAGTGGTGCAGTTTAGATTTAGTGGCAGAGGGTCAGTTCCCTGTAATCCGACTTGAAATAGGAGTTAGCCTGCCTCGGCCGGGGGTCAATTACTGGTGGTAAGGGGACTTTGCAGCAGGAATCCCGCTTAGATGCCCATGGCGCCGCAGGGCGTCAGCAGCCAAACTTCGGGGTAGCCGAAGATCGGGACGGAAGGTCACATTCCGGTAACGGGACTTCAACGGCGCTTCATGGAAACTGTCGCACGCCGGTCCTATTGGCAGTCACTCACCCGTGCTGAGACTTGCCAGGCGATGCCGAGCTTGTTAGCAGCACGATCAAGAAACGTTACCGATTACTGACCGACTCCAACGGCGGAGCGCTTGGCGAGCGAAGAGTCCGAATATCCCGCATCGGTGGCTGGCCGAAGAAACGGCGGTATTCGCGGTTGAACTGGCTGGCACTTTCATATCCGACCTCAAATGCCGCGCTTGCGGCGTCCAGACCATCCATGAGCATGCGTCCCCGCGCTGCCTGCAACCGAAGCTGTTTCTGATACTGAAGAGGACTCATGGCGGTCAGCGCCCGGAAGTGGTGGTGGAGCGTGGACCCACCCATGCCTGCGATTTCCGCCAGGTCTTCCACCCTTAGCGGCTTCGCGTAGTTCGCCTTGATCCAAGCGATCGCTTTTGCCGTCCTGTGGCTCTGCTCTCCCAGGGTTGCAATCGCTCGAAGGCGTGCTCCCTCCGCACTGCCAAGGATTCGGTAGATGATCTCGTGTTGAATGAGGCCACTGAGAAAGGGAATGTCCTGTGGCGCGTCCAGAAGGTCCACGAGGCGGCAGCATGCACTGAGGAACTCCACCGTGGTCTCACCGGTTGCCATGCCAGGAGTGTCAGGCGGCGCCTCAGCCACGTGAATCTCCTCCCGGCTGAGAAGCTCTCGGACCACGGGCATTTCGAGTTTGAGCGACATCGCCAGGCAGGGTAAGGCTTCACTTGCCTCGATCACCCGGCTGACGACCGGCAAATCGACCGACGTCAGCAGGAATCGCGACGCATCGTAGATGAAAGTGTTTCGGCCGAGGTCTACGCGTTTTCGCCCTTGGGCGATTACGGTCACGCTCGGCTCGTAGGTCGCTGGGCACTGAGCGGTCGGGGCGGTCCGTCGGTGGAGCGTCAGGCCGGGAATGTCTGTTGCCCGATTCTCTGCGGGTCCAATGAACGAGGCAATCTTGCGAGCTAGCTCAGCCCGCAATTCGCGTGCTCGGTCGGGTGAAGGGGCGGCGCTGTTTCCGCCATTTTTCATTGTAATGATTTCCTTTCCTCCTACCCTTAGGATAACCGCTGGTCTCCGGATACACCAATGATTCTTTCACATAACGAGAGGAATAGGCAATAAATCGGAAGGATCAGGCTACCGCTTCCACGGCTCCTGACTCTAACCTGGAGATGAGAGGAACGGTTCCGAAGGAGAAAGAATGCAGAAGCGCAAACTTGGGAAGAGTAACTTGGAAGTTTCAGCCCTTGGGCTCGGCTGCATGGGAATGAGCTTTTCTTACGGTCCGCCCAAAGACAAGCAAGAGATGACCTCTCTTCTCCGGGCGGCCGTGGAACGTGGCGTCACGTTCTTCGACACTGCCGAGGTCTACGGCCCGTTCTTGAACGAAGAGCTTGTGGGCGAAGCCCTCGCTCCCTTCCGCGGGCAGGTGGTGATCGCCACCAAGTTCGGTTTCAATCTCAATCCCGACGGAAGTCCGGGTTGGCAGGGTCTCAACAGCCGGCCGGAACGCATCAAGCAGGTTGCAGAAGCCTCGCTCAAGCGCCTGAAGATCAATGCCATCGATCTCTTCTATCAGCACCGGGTTGACCCGGATGTGCCCATCGAGGACGTTGCGGGAGCGGTGAAGGAGCTGATTCAGGAGGGCAAGGTGAAGCACTTCGGGCTCTCCGAAGCTGGCGTGCAGACGATTCGACGCGCTCATGGCGTCCAGCCGATCACTGCTCTCCAGAGCGAATACTCGCTGTGGACGAGGACTCCTGAAAAGGAAGTGATACCGACCCTTGAGGAACTCGGAATCGGGTTTGTCCCGTACAGCCCCTTGGGCAAGGGCTTTCTCACTGGGAAGATCGACGAAAATGCGAAGTTCGACAGCTCCGACTTCCGCAGTACCCTACCTCGCTTCACGCCGGAGGCTCTCAAGGCGAATCAGGCCCTCATTAATTTGCTCGGCAGCATCGCAGAACGGAAGAAGGCGACACCTGCTCAGATCGCGCTCGCGTGGCTGTTGGCCCAGAAGCCGTGGATTGTTCCGATCCCAGGCACCACGAAGCTGCATCGTTTGGACGAGAACATCGGAGCGGTCTCAGTAGAACTCACGCCCGACGATCTGCGAAACATCGATGTCGCCGCCTCCAAGATCACGGTGCAAGGGGCTCGCTACCCCGAAAAGCTGGAGCAGATGACCGGTCGCTAATGTTCAATCACGATCAGTAAAGGTTGAAGACAATGGAAATCAAACGAAGGGGTTCACAGCCTTCCGGTAAGGGACCGGCTGAGTATTTCGCCGGCATGGTGCGTGTTGATCCGCTATTCAATCCGCCCACTCCGGCGCGTGTTTTCGGTGCCAGTGTCACCTTCGAGCCCGGCGCTCGGACGGCATGGCACACCCACCCGCTGGGGCAGACTCTGATTGTGACGGCTGGTTGTGGCCGAGCACAGCGCTGGGGAGGCCCGACCGAGGAAATTCGGCCGGGTGACGTAGTCTGGATTCCGCCTGGTGAGAAGCATTGGCACGGCGCCACTCCAACCACGGCGATGACCCATATCGCCATTCAGGAACAGCTCGACGGCAAAGCGGTCGACTGGATGGAACAGGTCAGCGACGAACAATACTCGGGCTGACGAAGAGCCGGAAAAGGAGCGTAAATTCATGTACAAGGCGAAGGCTTACTCCGCTGGCAGTGCGACATCGCCGTTTGCCTCTACGATGATCGCGCGGCGCGATCCAACCGAACACGATGTTCAGATCGAAATTCTGTTCTGCGGCATCTGCCACTCCGATCTCCATTCGGTCCGGAACGAGTGGAGCGAGTTCATGCCCACTGTCTACCCGATCGTCCCCGGCCATGAGATCGTCGGGCGTGTCACCAAGGTCGGCTCGGCAGTTACCAAGTACAAGCCGGGCGACCTCGCCGCGGTCGGCTGCCTGGTCGACTCGGACCGCACCTGTCCCCGGTGCAAAGCTGGGCTTGAGCAGTTCTGCCCAAACCTGATCCTCACCTTCAACTCTCCGGACAAGCACCTCGGAGGCGTGACCTACGGTGGCTACTCCGATAGCATCGTCGTCGATGAACGCTTTGTTCTGCGAGTCCCCTCCAACCTCGATCTCGCCGGGGCCGCACCGCTCCTCTGCGCTGGGATCACAACATACTCGCCCATGCGCCACTGGGGCATCACCAAGGGCAAGAAGGTTGGCATCGTCGGTCTCGGCGGGCTGGGTCACATGGGCGTGAAGTTTGCACAAGCGCTTGGAGCGCACGTCGTCGTCTTCACCACCTCGCCAAACAAGAAGGACGATGCTCTCCGCCTCGGCGCCGACGAAGTCGTCGTTTCCCGCAATGCCGACGAGATGAAGAAGCACGCCGGCAGCTTCGACTTCATTCTCGATGCCGTCTCCGCCGCGCATGACATCAATGCCTGTATCAACCTGCTCGGTCTTGACGGCAACCTTACCCTTGTCGGCGCTCCCGCGAAGCCCTTGGGCGTCTCCGCCTTTGGGCTTATCATGGGCCGCCGCAATCTCTCCGGATCTAACATCGGCGGTATCCCCGAGACCCAGGAGATGCTGGACTTTTGCGGTACACATAACATCACGGCCGATGTCGAAGTGATCCCGATCCAGAAGGTCAACGAAGCCTACGAGAGACTGCTCAAGTCCGATGTGAAGTACCGTTTCTCCATTGACATGGCTTCTCTCAAATCTGAATGAATCGATGAAGGAGCACTTTCGCGATTCTGACCGTCGCTTCTGGCAGTGCCGTTTGATGGACGCTACGGTCGGATGCCAGGTGCTTGCTGCTCTCGAGAAACGGCAATTCCGGAATGTGAGCGCGACCAGCCCTCCACAACCGTCGTTGATCGCCGTTGACGGGCCACTCGGAAGTCGGCGGTCGTGACGCCGAACCACACCAACCCGATTCCTGGTGAGAACAGCCCTTCTAACCACCTAATGGGTCCAATGCCTGAAAAGAACGCGCAAACTTGAAATTGGGCAGACTAACCCAATACCCTGGCAAGAGACCTTCAGACCTCTGATTTCGAGGGTGGCATGACGGTAAGCGGCCCGCCCAAATCCCGCATGACACGCCGGCCTGCCGCAGCGGTTTCCTCTTCGTAGCGGTAAACGCCCGGCATAGAGGCGCTGATGAATTTCCCGGACGCCATTTGGCGCAACGCCTTGATCTGGTCAGCCGCGGACCGTGAGACCGGCACGATGTACCGCGATGCCTGGGCGAGAGTTACTCCCGAGCGATGTGCCTTCCGGCAGCATTCCTTGATTTCCGCGCCGGTCCAGCCTTCATCGTTCGGAAGCTCGCCCGACACGCCGTACTTCTTGAGGTAGATTCGCCAGATTGTCTCCCGCTCATCCGCCGTTGGAAGATCGAAGAAGAACGTGCCAAGCGTAAAGCGCCTACGCAGTTCGGGTGGCAAGCTCGCGATGGAATTGCAAGTCGCAATGAACAGAATCCGCCCTTGCGAAACCGCGTCGATGATCTGGAGCGCGGTGCGCAGCCGCTCGGTCGAGGCCCCAACCAGAGAACTCTCCATAGCTGGCAAGTCGAAAGCAATCGTGGGAATTCCCGCCGTACCACCCGTGGCCTTCGCGGCTGCACTCTTAGCCGCCCCGGCCGGACCGACAAATACCAAGCCATCTGCCTCGCGGTCTTGCATGTAAGTGAGAATGGTCCCCGTCATCTCCGTCTTCACACCGGAAAGGTCGGTACCGGTCCCAGCAAACGCCTTCTCAATCTCATCAATGAACACAATGACGCGGGGAGGATCGATACCAGCGAGGACCGCCCGCAGGAAGCTCTTAACGTTCTCGACCCCGCCAATGTCCTCGAAGGTCTCACCGCCTCGCCACACCGACAGGCCCGGTGTCTGCTCAATGGTCTGGCGTTTGCGCTCCCAGAGGTCTTCGGTATCGAGTTGGCGCTTAACCAGCGAGATCGCCAGTGCCTGTTCCGCCGGGAAGGCGGCCAGGCCAATCAGGGCATCTACCGCTTTAACGATCACCGGGCGCTCGGGCTCGCTTAGGTTGGCCGCATTGAAAGTCTCCCGAACGATTTGCTCCAGGTGGGAGGTTGACGGCAGTGGCTCATCAAGAATGAGAACGTCCTGACCCAATTCTTGCGGCAACGTCGCGCCGGGCGCTGCCAGTAATACCAGCATCCGGCCCGTCGCCTTGAATGAATCTCGCAAGTCCCAGATGCCTTGCATCACTCCGGGGTCATTCCAGAAGCGATGCGCGTTCGAGTAGAGCAGAAGGCCGTCCTCGCCAAGCTGCTGGGCCAGAAACAGGGCTTCGGCTGGCCCGATAGTCTCAGGCTGGCGATCGCCCAACACGCGTGCCAGTTCCTCGCCGGTGTCCTTGCCAATCCCATAGAGGCCCCGGATCACGTCCCACCCGAGCAGTGGTGGAAGCTCCCGGCCTTGCTTCAGAGTCTCAATTAGCAACTGCGTGGTGCTGGCCGGGTCTGCTGTACGCACTGCGACTAACGGAGTCGAGACACAGCGGGCAGCATGAAACGCCGACACAAACTCTTCCATAGATCGAATCATTTGTGTGTTCCTTTCAGAAGGGACTACAGGAAGGAATGAAGTAAAGGGGAATAATTCTGCACGAAGCTGGTGTTGAGTAAGCTGGTGCCAACCCGCGAAGTATTAAAGGCATATTTTCGCTATAAAGTGGCTGGAACAGCATAACAATGACTAGAAGCTATTTCAAAACCCTCCGTAAGACGATCATGAAGCAGGCGATATGAAAGAAGGCTTGGTAAATGGTAAGCGAGCGGTCATAGCGCACCACCAGTCGGCGGAAGTTACCGAGCCAAGCGAAGGTGCGCTCCACGATCCAGCGTCGCTTATAGCGGCGCAACACCCGGCCGTCCTGCGTCGGGGGTTTGCGTCGATTCTTCCGATGCGGGGCGATCAACTCGATGCCGCGCTCCGCCAGTTGCTCGCGCAAGGGATCGCTATCGTAGCCCCGGTCGGCAATCAGGCGACACGGCTTCTGGCGGGGACGGCCCGCACCATGCCGGCGCCCTACGCGGATCGTCGCGAGCGTCGCCTCGACGAGCTTGACCTCCGACGGGGAGGCAGAGTGAAGGTGGTTTCCCAAAGGAAGACCCGTGCCGTCAACCACCACCATCCACTTCGTCCCCTTGCCCCGCTTGGTTTTGCCGACTCCCGAGCCCCTTTTTTCGCCGGAGCGAAACTGCCGTCCAGGAACGACTCGCTCCACTTTAACTGTTGGCGTTCATTCAACTCGCCCAGAAAGGCGCGCCAGATCCCCAGCCAAATCCCTTGCTCTTCCCAATCCCGTAACCTTCGCCAGCAGGTCGAAGGCGCGGGAAACTCCTCGGGCATGTCTTGCCAGCGAGCTCCGCTGCGCAGAATCCACAAAATGCCTTCCAGCACTTTGCGGTCAGGGGCCGGAGGCCGACCGCCACGGGGTCGCGGCGGTCGCTTGGGGAGCAGGGGCCGGATCTTTTCCCACTGGGCGTCGGTCAGCAACCGACCGTATCGCGCCATCGGCCCTCCTCCTGGCGCTGTGCACTTCCGCGATCCTCCTCCACAGGAAAATAACTATCGCAAATTCAGCCCGTTGTACAGGGTTTTGAAATGGCTTCTACTTAAACGAGATGCCTACTCTACGGACAAGTGGTTCGGCGAACGCAAGGGCGTTTCTGGTTACCCATCACCGAGTGTGGGTGTGCTGTGATTGGCTTATACTAGGGGGGACTTGGTCCGCAACGAGGAGCACCCTATGGACGCTCGGACACTTGATCAGTCTGTTCAGGCGCTCAAAGAGCGCAAGGATACCTGGGCACGACTGCCGGTAACCCGCAAGGTGGAGTATCTGGCCAGCATCATCCAGGGCTACTCGGCTGTTGCCGCGCGCCAGGTAGCGGCGTGCAACCGCGCGAAAGGAATTGAGGAAGGCTCGCCGCGCAGTGGGGAGGAGTGGGCGCACCCATACCAGACGGTGCGTCTGCTTCGCCTGCTCAGGGACACCCTCAATCAGGTTGCGGCCCAGGGCCAGCTTCGATTTCCCAAGCGGGCGCTTCGGACGCGGCCAGACGGTCAACTGGTGGCTCGGGTCTTCCCCCTAAGCGGCATCGACCGACTCCTTTTCTACGGGTTTCGCGGGGAAGTCTGGATGCAGCAAGGCGTAACGGAGGAGAACCTGGTCGAAAACATGGCTGGCCCTTGCCGTAGTAAAGAGGCTACGGGCAAAGTGGCCCTGGTTCTGGGTGCGGGCAACGTGGCCAGCATCGGACCTGGGGATCTGGCGCACAAACTATTCGTCGAGGGCCAAGTCTGCCTGTTCAAGCACAATCCGGTGACGGACTACCTCGGGCCATGCCTCGAGGAGGCGTTCGGGGCCCTCATCCGGGATGGCTTCCTGCGGGTAGCCTACGGTGGTGCGGACGTAGGTGACTACTTGTGCCGGCATCCCGACATCGACGAGATCCACCTCACGGGCAGTGATCGCACCTATGAGGCCATCGTGTTCGGGTCTGGGGAGGAGGGGCGACAACGCAAGCAGGCGGGTCAGCTCCGGCTGAACAAGCGGTTCACCTGCGAACTGGGCAACGCGACTCCGCTGATCGTTGTGCCCGGTCCATGGAGCGACTCCGATATCCGGTTCCAGGCGGAGAATATCGTTACGCAGATGATCATCAACTGCGGTTTCAACTGCCTCTCGGCCAGGGTGCTGGTGCTTCGCAAAGACTGGCCCCAGTCGCGGGATCTGATGGACGCGGTGCGGGCACTTCTCGCGGTTTCGCCGCAGCGCAAGGCTTACTACCCCGGGGTCGAAGAGCGATACGAGGAAGTCGTTGCAGCCAATCGGCGAGCCCAGCCGATCGGGGCCCGGTCACCGGGCGTGCTCCCCTACACCATCGTCCCGGACCTCGATCCCTCAGACAAGGACAATCCGTGCTTTGCCTCCGAGTGCTTCATGCCCTTGCTGGCGCAGACGTCCCTGCCAGGCGCCGATGCGGCGGAGTTCCTCGACAACGCCGTCGAGTTTTCAAATCACACGCTGTGGGGAACGCTCAGCGGTTCGATTGTCGTTCACCCCAAGGTTCAGCGGTCTTTGGGCGGGGCGCTGGAAGAGGCGATTGCCGGCATGCGCTACGGTACCGTCGGTATCAATCACTGGACGGTGTTGGGCTACCTGTGGGGGGCTCCCACATGGGGCGCCTATCCGGGCCATACTCCAGCCGACATCCAGAGCGGCATGGGTACGGTACACAACACCTTCCTGTTCGACAAGCCGGCAAAGAGCGTCATCTACGGCCCATTCCGGATGTGGCCCAAGCCTGCGTGGTTTGTCACCAACCGGCAGACGCACAACGTCTTTCCACGGCTGTTCGAGTTGGAAAGCAGCCCCAGCCTTCTCAAGGCTATGCGAATCGCGTTCACCGCCTTGCGGGGATGACTGGCAGTTGGCACGCTGCAAGTTTAAATTCTAAGACTGTTCAGAGGGATTATTCCCTTAAGCCCGATGTGGAGACCTAGGAGCTTTCTGGATGTGCTGTTATCAAGGCACACTTCGTTCCGTGGTCGGTTAAACGCAGGTGGGTCTTACCGTGGCTGGCAGTTCAGAAGCCGCCCGCGCTCTATCCAGTCAGCACCGGAACACTTGTCCACGTTGCGTCGGATTTGTACGCCGAGGGCCACGCCATACCGGTGGCCTGCTACTTGGCAGTTGGGGGCGCGGCTACCGTCATGCCATGACGCCGGAACACGTCTATCATCTTCGCGCGGTCGAGTGGACCGCCGGCCGCGGCACCGACTACTTCGGCAGCTTCGCGGAAGTACGCGGGGCCCATTATCGCAGGGGTTATGACAGCGAGCTGTTTGACATCCTCGCCGCCGAGGTTATCGAATCTGTGCACCGCGCCTCGGGGGATGCATAGCGCCTGCCCGGGACCAACCTCGATGGGCATGCCATCTACGGTCCAGGTAAGGACGCCCTCGATACCGTAGAGCATCTCCTCGTAGGCATCGTTCTTGTGGGCCGGCGCCGGCAACTTATGCCCGGCGGGGACAAGAACCTCGAATACTGACACGCTGCCGTTGGAATCATCGCCCGTGAGGAGGAATTTGATCCCTATCGGACCAACCTTGATGGTTTCTTCAGAAGGATTTACCATAGCGGAGCGCTGCTGCATAATCGCCTCCTTCGAGTATAGTCATCCGACATTTCCGATTTGGCCAGCCCGGCCGGAATTTCCTTTCCGCAAAATACCCCTGATCGCCTCAGAATGCAATCGATGGTTAGATGATTCGTAAGTGGAGTACAGAATGGAAATGCGGGATAAATGAGAGCGAAGGGATTTCTACCAGGGCAAGCCAAGGGTGGGGAATCCGGTGACTTCTACCCGACCGTCTTCCTTGATGCAGACTTCAGTCAGCTCTTCGCTGAAATTGGCGGGAGTGTAGCGGTTGCTGAATAGCCGAAGGACCTGATTGCGACTTGTGCGCAGCGGCATATTGCTTCGTTGAGCAAGATTGAAACGTCCGAGGATGGCGAAGTCGAGGCACCCACGGATTTCTTGCCAGAGATGTTTCCGGCGTTGTTCGGAAGAACCATCGCCCCAGATCCAATATTGACCTTTGGCGAGTTCGTGTTCTGCATGGCCGCTGAACATGCCGAAGCTTAGCTCTGGGGCTTGCTGATGCAGGCATTGGATCAATTGCAACAAACTGTCCGCCTGCTGCATGGGCTCGCCACCGGAAAAGGTTATGCCTTCTAATGTATGTTCTTGGCGCGACCGCAGCACTTCCTGAGCTACGGCATCAACCGTGACTTCGGCGCCATGAAACAGATGAGCCTGAGGGTTCCAGCAGCCAACACAGCCGAGTTTGCAACCCTGGAAAAACACCACGGCGCGTAAGCCTGGGCCATTAGCACGACTGGCGGGAATCAACGCATGAATCAGCATGTCCGGCCTCCTTCAGCGCTGGGTCTTCTCTCGTTGGACCATCTGGCCTGTGTAATAGGCAGGTTTCTTCCTTTCTACTTTCACCATGTCCCCGCCACGGAAGTCGTCAAAGACCTTTTCGCAGCCCTGTCCTGCAAAACCTTCGAGATCCAGTGTGGAGCTTCCCTTCTCGTCAATGATGATCGTAATCGTTTTCTCTTGCATGGTGGCTTACCTCCGCGCGACAAATTGGAGTTGCACCTGCTGCCCTTCCGAGGTTTCGATCACTTCCCGCCCTTTCAGGGTGTAACCCTTCGCTCTCGCCATGGCCAAGGTCTGCTTCTCTTTGTAGAGCTGTTGAACGCGACCAACCCACTTGGCTCCGTAGCCGCGGTGCTCGTCGAGTTCATCCTTGACCATTGCGAACTGGCCGTCCGGCTGGCGCGTAAACCCGATATCACCATAGGCCCCGCGCAGGTGCTGGCGCCGGATGATAATGTTGGCGACTTTTGCCTCTTGCTCCGAGTAATAAGAATTCAGTTGGGCCCCCTCTGGGTGGACCTCAACCTCGTAACCCATCACCTTCAGGGCCTCCACGAGGTATTTCTCCTCGCGTAAGACCGTCTGATTGACACTGTATTTCGACATTCGATGCCTCCTTCCTTTGTCCGTATGAAGCATGTTGGACTGGTCGCGGGCAGCCAATCGCCGCCCGAATCATGTCTTTTGTGCAGCCGGCCCAGCAGATGTACTTGCGAGGGTCCTCGATTGAGATTGAGAGGTCATCTCCGCTGCGGTCGTGCCCCTCTTCGGCGCAGGATGGGCACCGGGTAACGTTGTTTTGCCCCACTACGCGGAGCTTGGTGTTGATGTGATCGAGGATCCGGAATTCGGGCCCACACGCGTGCCTCCTAATCTCCGGTTCAGCCTTCGGCTCTGGTGGCAGGAGCTGATGTGGGAGTGCCTTCCCGGCAATCAAGCGGGCAAGCTGTTCACCTGTCATCTTGGGAAGCGAATCCAGGTAGCACATTTGCTTCTCAAGGTCTTCACCGGCACCGTCAAACCAGAAGCGCTGAGCTGCGCCCCGGTGAATACCCAGCGGTCCACGGATGGCATTGCCGTACCTGCCCGGCTTCAAGGAATCGTGCTTGGGGAAGACGTCGATTCCGTCCCGCTGCCTGCCTCCCTTGATCGGGATACCCAGCCGCAGGGCAAGACCGCAAACGTAGATCCGGCAGTCCCGAGCAGGAAGCGGCACCGCCAGGAATATCCAGAGATGTCCACCCCGATGGCTTTTCTCAAGAGCCGACTCAACTCCGTCTTGCCTGAGGTAGAAGCGAAACTTCAGGAGGTCCGTGAGCGCATCCCCATAGTCCGCGTCGATGGCTACCCACTTCGAGCAGTGGGTGGCGGGGTTGATGGCATAAAGGCCGATGGTGATTTCGCCTTCGAGGTGGCGACGGATTGTGTCCAGCGTCAGGCTCAGCCCCTGGCCTGTTTTCTTGTCCTTGGGACGGTAGTAGTAATGCCGGGCACTTTCCGGGTGCGGCCGGTTGGACTGGAGGGTGTAGGCCCGGCGGTTGACGAAGAGGTGAAAGTAATCCGCCACCACGCTGGGGGGCGCTTTGAGACGAAGCCGCTGCATCTTCTCCTCCGTGAAGCCAGGTGAACGGGACCGCTAATTCACGTTGGTGGTGAAACGAAGGGGGTACCCGGCGAACTCCAACAGCTTTGCAACGGCTTCGTCCACTGTTTCCAGTTTGCTCATTTGAAGAGTTCGAGTTACGCACATTTGGCCGAACATTTTGGTTTTCCTGCTTTCATCGGTCTGGATTTGTAGAGCTTAGAGCTTCATCCGAGGCCTTCTTGAGACAACCGCTTTGCGCCAAGTTTTGGCCATGCTGGCGGAATGCGTTTGTGGATAGTTTTCGCTTGACAGCAGCAACAGTATGGAGTATGCATACAGTAGACAGGGAGGATTTCATGTTTCTGACAGTCG
Organism: uncultured Acidobacteriota bacterium; assembly: GCA_963722555.1. Lineage (GTDB taxonomy): Bacteria > Acidobacteriota > Terriglobia > UBA7540 > UBA7540 > Bog-366. Next base: position 43,056 of record CAVRNQ010000006.1, on the reverse strand, counting down.
ATGCCACCGACAAACGCCCGCTCTACCAGCAAATCGTTGACGGCGTGAAAGCGCTGATCGCCCGGGGCGACCTCCGCGAGGGAGCAACTCTCCCTTCGGTTCGGCAGGTGGCCGGGGACCTCGGCGTTAATCTCAACACGATCGCCGTCGCTTATCGTTGACTTCAGGAGGAGGGATTCCTCGCCATTCGCCATGGCACCGGCACCGTCGTACTATCCCGTCGAGCTCGCGCGGTTGAGGAAGAGGAACTTCTCCAACCGCTGCGCACCGCCCTGACCCAGTTAATCCTGGCCGGGCGAAGCGACCGGGAGATCACCGCGGCCGTCCAGCAGGAACTTGAGTTCATACATCAGGAAGGAGATTCCCAATGAGTGGCCATAGTTCGGGAGAGTGGTTGCTTCTTTTTGTAAGCGCCCTGGTCGTTGTCTTTCTCGTCTTTGATTTGGTGAGGAGGCTCTGGAATTACCCGCTGAACCACGGACCTGGATTCTTTTTCGGCGTCGAGGTCGCGCCAGGCTTCAACGCCGGGGAGGGAGTGAACTGGCTGAAACGCTACCGCGCAATCTTGCTTGCGGAGCACTTGGTCGTGGCGCTCGCACTGGCGGCCATCCTCGTCTCCGGCCGATGGAGTCTGCTGCCTGTGTGGGCGGGGGGCACGGCGGTGTTTTTCACGGCCATTTTCCTCGGGTTCACAGCGCATACCCGCGCCACACTTGGAGCGAATCAGCCCGCCCGAACCAGCGCGGTCGTCTCTCTCGAAACGAGGCGGCTCGGAGACTACATCTCATGGCCGGCAGAAGTATTGATGGCCGTGATCACCGCCTTATGTTGGGCCCTGCTTCTCATCAACGGGAATGCGCAGGTGCAATGGAACGTGCCGGTGGTGATGACGTATGTTATCGTTGGCCTGCTTCCCTTCAAGATCGGCGTCGTCCGCAATAGTTTCCCGCTGCCGTCCGAGCGGACCGAGGAACACTACCGGTGGGCGGAAGTGCAGCGCCGGTACTCGCTGCGGCTGATGGATAGCTGTCGCTGGTTCTTTACGGTCATCCTTGCCGGGTATGCGCTCCTACATGGCTGGCCCGCGGCGAACACTATTGTCTGGCTGCGCTGGCCGGTCATCGGCATTGCGATAGCCGTCTGGCTGGTGCAGGTGGGCATACAGATCCGCGGCAGCGGACGCTTGGCCGCGATGGGCCGTGAACTACGCCCCGTCGGCAGTTGGTCCGGACCCTTTCGCCGAGCCACGCTGATGATGACTGGCGTCTCATCTTGGTTGTTCGCCGCCTGGTTCGGCGGCCTGGTTCTGCTAATCGTGTTCTTCCGGCAGTAAACACCGTCAGCTAGGTCAATTTGGGTAAGATAGGTTGTGAGAAAACGTGCTCTCGATCAGCGATCTGCGCTAGTGACGGCCGACGCCATGAGTTCAGTGGCCGCCCGCAGTTTCGGGCTATCAGCCTCCGTCATGCGGCCGACGTCACCGTACTTGAATGCGCCCCCACTTGCCCATTCCACCACTTCACCGATGGCTTGTTTCTTGGTCGTGGCTACTCGCCGTGCCGCTGTCAGGAACTCGTTGCGAAGCTGGTCGAATCCCGAACTTCCGTTGCCATTGTTGGGCGCAGAAGGTGAGGCGGGTCGGTCAGCGCTTGGCTTGGTCGGGCCGTTCCCGCCAGAAACCCTAGAACCGTTCGCAGGGGGCGGAGTCTCACTTGGCGCGTTCGAAGGAGCGCTGCCAGGAGTTGTCTCCGCAGGCGAAGCGGCTTCGGTAGATTCAGTTGCAGACGAGCCATTCGGCGACGGTGGATAAAACTCCGCCGCGACCTCTGGCGCTTGCTCGTCCTCCACTACCTCCAAGACCTTGCCACCCGACCCGAGTAGCTTTCGGGTCTCCGCGAACAGCCGTGCGTTCTCTGTCAGGTTGGCGATGAGTTTCTGCATGTCGTCGCCTTCGACCTCGAGACTCAGCGCCCAGATGGATGAGGTCTTCTTCCTCTTCTCCTTGCGGTCGAAGTACGTGGCCTCCTCCGGCCGAACCGTCAGCTTGGCAGTGATGCCGGCCAGGCGACCACCCGTGAAGGTCTGTATCTCCTGCAAGGCGGAGTGGATCTGGCGAATGGATCGGTAGGAGCACGTGTGGATGCGGCAGACACTCCCCAGCCGCGGGAAGTCGGCCAACACGAAGCGTAGATCTCCACCCGGCTTGCACTGCCCGCTGGCAAGCTCCGGGCAGCCGCTACCGCAGATGATCCAAGGCTGGCCACCAGGCTTCTCAGCCGTGCGCCTGGTAGCAGTGGTGCCGCCACCACAGCACTTCCGCTCGGTGGCCGTCCACCAGGCATAGGAACTGGGAAAGACGTTCTCGATGTCATCGTCGATCAACATAATGTGGAGTTCGCGGCACTCGTCTCCGTAGTGCTCGGTCAGTTCCGGATCGACTTCCCACCCAACCCGGTTGGCTGACTTCTTCTTGCGCAGGAAGACGAAGTGGTCGAGCTTGGTGGGATAGTTGCGATCTCCATTGGGTGGCAGGCCGATGGAGACCTTGGTGGATACGGACAGCCGCTGGACAACACGGCCGTCTGGGTCGTGCGTAACACCAATGATCATGGGGATTCCTCCTTCTACATGGGGCTCGGGCGGCAAGCGGAGTTGGTGAAACATAGGGAATGGCAGCATGGCGGCAGATCAAGGCAACTTCGGTCGAACCCTCTATTCAGAACCAAGCGAGAGTCCAAGCTCAGCAACCGATCTGGGGCGGCCGGACAAAGGGAGATTCTGATGGAGATAACGACCCCGGGAGGAAGGGATCTTAGCCCACATTTCCATTTTGAACTCCACTTACGAATCTTCGGATGTTCGTCGGCATCAATATTTATGCGGGTTTAGACGCAATGAAGACGCTCCGGAGGACGACACCCAATGGGTGAGAAACAAAACGGGCCATCTCAGCTTTCCTTCAACGCTTCGTTGAAAGTCGATTTGCAGGGATCGCGGGTTACGTCGGACGGTGGCCTGATTCTGGTGCGGGAGTTGGACGAACGTCTGGGATTCCGCGGACTCATCGAGCAACACTTGACCGACTCTCGGGGGAAGAACACCCAGTTGCCTCTTGCGGGCCTGCTGCGACAGTTGGTGTACAGCCGCCTGGCAGGATACGAAGACGTCAACGATGCCCAGCGGCTTTCCCAAGATCCGACCCTCCGGCTGATCGGCTCGGAGAAGATCTGGGAGCGTGGCGCAGCCTTAACGTCTCGACTCCAGTCGTTCGAAACGGAACTGCTGGCGCAAGAGGACAACCTGGCCGGTCTGGAAGTGATCAACCGGGAGCTGATCGCGAAGGCGGAAGGCGTGGATTCCCCGCAGCGGGTGGTGCTGGACCTGGATAGCACCGAGATCCCGGTCTACGGCCAGCAGGAGCAGAGCGCCTACAACGGACACTTCGAGTCCACCTGCTACCACCCGCTCCTGCTGTTCAATCGCGAGGGTGACTGTCTGGCGGCCAAGCTGTGGCCCGGCAACGTGCACAACAGCGCCGAGGGCTGGGATGAGCAGTTTTGACCGGATGTGTGAGCAGTATGGGACTGACACGCGAATCGCGCAAAGGTAGAAATAGAATAAGTGTGCTTCTAGCTGCTAGCCAGGATCCGGTGGTCGGGAAAGAACGTAGAACAGGCCAATGAACCTGCCCGGCGAGAACAGCGAGATGCCGCTAAGGAAGGAGGCGGGCTACGAAACTGGACAGGCAAAGCGAAAAGATTTTGGTAGTCAACGATGAGCGCGCTATTCGCACGCCCGTAAAGGCCTTCCTGGACCGCAAAGACCCCGATTCAGGCGGCGGCGAGCCCGTGCCCGAGCCCTCGACCGTCCCTATCATCACCTCAGGCCTGATCGGCGGCGCGGAACGATGGAAATCCCGGCGCAATGCGGCAGACATCTGTCCCAAGGAGATACCATGAAGATCAGACTGTTGTTAACGCTCTCATTTGCATTGAGCCTGACCGCATGGGCTCAAATCAACTCTCAAACAACCATGACCGTTGAGCCCGCGGCGCGGACGCACACTTTCCGCGTAAACGTAATCAGCCGCAACGTGCAGGCAGTGAACTATAGGCACCGCAGCGGAGCTACGAAGGTGGATTTCGCAGGCACGGACCTGATGCCGTCAGCGAACGGCGAAGCCAAGGTGGAAAGCAAGCGCGGATCCATTGAGATTGAGGTGGAATTCGGCAACCTGCAGAGGCCCACGACTTTCGGTAATGAATACCTGACTTACATCCTGTGGGCAATTTCGCCTGAGGGTCGGGCCGTGAACCTCGGCGAAGTATTGGTGGGCGATACCAGCCGCAGCAAGCTGAACGTGACCACGGACCTTCAGGCTTTCGCGCTGATCGTTACCGCGGAACCCTATTATGCCGTTCGGCAGCCCAGCAACCTGGTCGTGCTCGAAAATGTTGTTTGCGAGGACACGAAAGGAACTACCCAGGCAGTGAATGCCAAGTACGAGCTTATGGAGCGGGGCGGCTACATTCCGACCGGCTACAAGTTCGACCCGGTGGTTCTGAATGCCAGGTTGCCGTTGGAATTCTTCGAGGCGCGTAATGCGCTGCGCATCGCTCAATCCGAGGGAGCCGACCAGTACGCCAGCGACAGCTATCAGCACGCTGTCCAGTTGATGAACAAGGCGGATGAATATGCCACCGAAAAGCACGTCCCGAACAAGCTGCTGATCGCCGTCGCCCGAGAAGCAGTACAAACGGCCGAAGATGCCCGCGCCATCGCGGTCAAGAAGATGGACGAGGAGCGCCAAGCCAACGAACGCCAAGCCTCCGCAGACGCACAGACTCGATCGCAGGCGCAAGCTGACGAGGCAACCAGGCAGAAAGAACAGGCCCAATCTGAAGCAGCCCAGGCCGCCGCCGGCGCTGCCAAAGCGAAATCCGACATGGCGGACAGTCAGGCTGCATCAGCAACTGCGATGGCCGCGGCTCAGGCGGATGCAGAAAAATCCCGCTTAGCTGCCCTGGCGGAAAGCGAGCAGGCGCGCAAAGCCGCCGCCGAGCAAGCCGAGCGGGAGAAACAGGAATTGCGCAACAAACTGGCTGTGCAGCTGAACCTGATCCTGGAAACCCGCGACAGCGCTAGAGGCCTCATCGTCAACATCTCTGACGTCCTCTTCGACACGGGGAAGTACACTCTCAGGCCCGGGGCTCGTGAAAAGCTGGCCAAGGTCTCGGGCATCATCCTGGCGTATCCCAGCTTGAAGCTCGAAGTGGAAGGCCATACGGACAGCGTCGGGACTGACGAGTACAACATGCAATTGTCCGAAAACCGTGCCAACTCGGTTCGCGATTACCTTGCTCAGCAGGGGATTAATACCTCTTCTATTGCCGCCCGTGGATTCGGCAAAAGCCAGCCCGTGGCAACCAATGATACGGCGGCAGGCCGGCAGCAGAATCGTCGAGTGGAGTTGATCGTTTCGGGCGATGTGATCGGAATTCCGAGCGGTCACTGACGAGCGGAGCGAAGCTGTAGCGGTAGTCCTCAATTAAGCCTTAGAGGCCTAAAACGCCGACATTTGTGTTTCTGGGGTTACCCTACGTGCCGGACAGTTTAGACATTTTGAGTGCCTGTAACCCCTTGTAAACAAAGGGTCGCTGTCGGCGTTTCTCGGCTGGTTTGGCGTTCCCGGGTTCCTGAAGCGTTCTGGAGCCGCTCGTCTCGCTGATTTGGCGCCACCGTAAACGGCGATCCGACTAATTCCGCGCAGCCATCCCAGGAAGCGCAGCAGCCTGTTGCATCCTGTTGCATCCTGTTCCATGTTGAGACCTTGGCGCGCCTCTGCTCCGCTTGAGGCGGACATAATCATGAACCCGCACGGTGATACCAAGTCCCGATTCTGTTTCGGGGCTGGGCTTTGTCCGCCCGTACCCTGACTCAGCGTGTCCCAGCAACCCCACGCTCAAGAGGAACCCCGCAACCCCATACTGTCCCGTTCTTCCGGATGCCTCGTTGACTTAGCTGCAAACCTGGCCTAAGATTCTTCGCAAAGAAGGTTTCCATCCATGGTAGGCCGCACCATTGGCTACTACCGCGTTTTGGAGAAGCTAGGCGGTGGTGGCATGGGTGTGGTGTACAAGGCTGAGGACACGCGCCTGGGCCGCATGGTAGCGCTGAAGTTCCTGCCGGAGGAATTGGCACAGGACCCTAAATCCATCGAGCGTTTCCGGCGCGAAGCCTTGGCAGACTCCGCCCTCGACCACCCCAACATTTGCAGCGTCTTTGAGATTGGGGAGTACGAAGGCAAGCCGTTTATTGTCATGCAGTACCTGATGGGGCAGACGCTGAAGCAGAAGCTGGGCCGGCGCCGTCCCCGAACTTCCTCCTTCGAGCGCAGGGAAAGGGACGCCCATTCGCCTCGGGATTCGGGGGAGTACCAAGGGGCGGTCAAACCGCTGAAGGTAAGCGAAGTACTCGACCTGGGGATTCAGGTCGCCGACGCACTCGATGCAGCACACTCCAAGGGCATCGTGCATCGTGACATCAAGCCGGCGAACATCTTCGTCACGGAGCGCGGTCAAGCCAAACTGCTCGACTTCGGGCTGGCGAAGCTGGTGATGGCGCGCGAGGCAAAGAAGGAAGCCACCAGCGACTCGACCACATCGGATCAGCCGCTGACGAGCAGCGGTGATGTGGTAGGCACGGTCGAGTACATGTCCCCGGAGCAGGTGCGGTCCGAGGAAGTCGACGCGCGCACAGATCTGTTTAGCCTTGGCCTGGTGCTCTACGAAATGGCAACCGGGCAGCGGGCTTTCAGCGGCGACTCGCTGGGAGCGATCGTCAACTCCATCCTCCACCGAGTTCCTCCTTCTCCCCGGCTTTTTGACCCGGACCTGCCTCCGAAATTCGACGAGATCATCTCGAAGGCAATCGAGAAGGACCGCACGCTGCGTTACCAGACGGCTTCAGACTTGCGAGCGGACCTCCAGCGCTTGAAACGCGATACAGAGTCAGAGCAAGGAATGGTTCAGCCACTTGTCGCTGATCACCGTTCCGTTTGGAAGCGGCCTGGGTGGGTGGCGGCCGGCCTTACGATCCTCGCCCTGACGGCGATTGCGGCGTTGCTGGTCGGGCTGAATGTGGACAACTGGCGCGATCGCCTGTTGGGGCGAGCCCCCGCACCTCGCATCGAATCATTGGCAGTGCTGCCGCTCGAAAACCTGTCCGGTGATCCGGAGCAGGGTTACTTCGCCGATGGCATGACCGAGGCCCTGATTACCGACCTGGCCTCGGTCTCGGGGCTCCGGGTGATTTCACGAACCTCCGCGATGCGTTACAAGGGAACTCATGAATCGTTACAACAGATTGCGCGGGAGTTGAACATAGACGCAGTAGTAGAGGGTTCGGTCCTGCGCTCCGGTGACCGGGTACGGATCACAGCGCAATTGGTCCAAGCGGCAACAGACCGGAATCTGTGGGCTAGCAAGTACGAGCGCGATGTCCGCGATGTGCTGGCGTTGCAGAACGAGGTGGCACGGTCCATTGTGGAGGAGATCCAGATCAAGCTAAGTCCGCAGGAAGCGACCCGCTTGCGGGCGGCGCGGGCCGTAAAGCCTGACGCTTACGAAGCCTACCTCAGGGGCCGATACTTTTGGAACAGGCGAGACCGCGAAGCAGTGATGAAAGGCTTGGGTTACTTCCAGCAAGCGGTCGAGCTGGACCCAACCTATGCCCTTGCCTATGCTGGCATGGCGGACTCGTACGTCGTACTCGGTGACAATCATTGGCTCTCTCCTCATGAAACCTTCCCCAAGGCGAAAGCTGCGGCACTGAAGGCATTGGAGATCGATGACAAGTTGGCCGAAGCCCATACTTCGCTGGGGCTGATCAGGCAATCGGAGTGGGACTGGGTGGGCGCCGAAAGGGAGTACAAGAGCGCCCTTGTCCTCAATCCCGGCTACGCGACCGCTCATCACTGGTACTCTCTTTTCCTGTGTATGACGGGGCGACACGAGGAGGCAATAAGGGAGGCTGGACGGGCGGCGGAACTTGATCCACTTTCACTCATCATAAGCTTGCAGATGGGACAAATTCTGTACGCCGCCCGTCGGTACGGGGAAGCGAGACGAGCCATTCAGAGAACTCTGGAAGTCTCACCCGACTTCTCTCCAGCCCGAAACTTCCTTGGACAAGTGTACATTCAGGATCACGAGCTTGAAAAAAGCATCGCAGTACTTCAAGAGGCAGCGACGCTTTCCCCTGGGAACGATGCGACGAAGGCTACACTGGGCTATGCTTACGCCCTGTCCGGCAGGGAAGGTGACTCACAAAAAGCCCTCGCTGCGCTGAAGGAACAATCAAGGAGGAGATACGTGTCACCGTACCTGTTGGCGTTGGTCTGTGTAGGCTTGGGCAAGAAGGGAGAAGCATTTGAATGGCTGGAAGAGGCTTACAAGCAGCGGGATAGCGAGCTCCCTTGGATCAGTGTGGAGCCCATGTTTGACCTCCTGCGCTCGGACACGCGTTTTCATGATCTGGTCGCCCGGATGAACCTCGCTCGTTGAGGCCGTAGCCTTGATCTGACTCATAACGGCCACCCTGTTTCGCGGCAACCAGTCTGTTGCATGCTAAAGGCAGGAATCAGAATGAAGACTGAAGCCAGGGGGAAGAACAGGAAACGAGCGGCCTTGCTACCCAAGTTTAGGGGCCTTCCCGAGACGTTTCTCGATGCCGATTTGCTTCTGATCGTCCCTCCATTTCATACACTTGAACGCTCCTCCCTGGCCGTCCATCTTCTCCAGGCTTGTGGCCGAGAGGCCGGATTTCGCGTGCAGGTCCTCTATGCGAACATTCTGCTGGCCTCGGTGATTGGTGAGGAAGCCTACACGAAGATCTGTAATGCGCCTGCGGGTTCCTTCGCAGGGGAGCGCTTCTTCGCCCAATGTGCTTTCGGCCTCCCACGGTTGGGCCGCCGCGCCAGTCATATGTTCGATCCCGATTGGGTGATCGGTCCGGAGAAGGATTGGGAAGTCAAGCCCGACTTGAACTGCTATGAATGCAAGCATGCAATCACACTGCAGGAGTTACGTCGCCTGGAGAAGTATGCTGAGGGCTACGTGGACGGCGTGGCAAGAGCGGTTAGCGAACGACATTACAGGATCGTCGGGTGTACCACAATCTTCGAACAGACGGTTGCCAGTGTGGCCCTACTGAAGCGGATCAAAGGTCTAAGCAATGACACCGTCACGATTCTCGGGGGCGCCAACTGCGAGGGAGAGATGGCCCATGGGATTGCCTCTCTGCCTTCGGGCATCGACTACATCTTTTCTGGTGAAAGCGAAGTCACAGTTGTCAGATTCGTTCGAGCCATCTTGGCGGGCCTACGCCCCCAAAGTCGCCTCATATGCGGTGAGACGTGCCGAAACATGGATGCTCTGCCCACGCCCACGTATACGGAGTTCTACGAGCAGCGCCGACGGTTCCTTCCTATGAGCAACCTGTCAGCAGAGCGCACGGAGATTCCCTACGAGACGAGTCGGGGTTGCTGGTGGGCGCAGAAGCACCATTGTACCTTTTGCGGGCTCAACGGGGAGACAATGGTGTTCCGCCAGAAGTCTCCCGATCGTGTTATCGAGGATCTGCACGCTCTCCTCGACAATCACCCCACTAGAAAAGTAGTCATGACTGACAGCATAATGCCGCACACATATTTCAAGACGCTTCTCCCCCGTCTTGCCGGTGAATTCCCGGAGGTAGCTATATTCTACGAGACCAAGGCCAACCTTTCGCTTCCGCAGGTTCTTACCCTTAAGCGTGCCGGGATCACAACAATCCAAGCCGGAATTGAATCGCTGTCATCTCGCCTTCTTACTCTGATGAAGAAAGGTGTGCAGGCACGACAGAATTTGATGCTCTTGCGGTATGCCAGAGCAACCGGCCTGTATCTCGACTGGCTCCTTCTTTGGGGATTTCCCGGGGACGATGCGGTAGCGTATGCGGAGACCCTAGCCATTCTTCCTTTGCTCCATCATCTTCCCCCCCCATGCGCCATGGCGCACTTAAGCATCGAGCGTTTCAGTCCGTATTTCTCCAGACCGGCCGACTTCAGTGTGCGCAACATAAGGCCATTGGCAGGATTCTATGATATTCTCCCCAAGGGGGTTGATGTTGAGCGGGTTGCCTTCCACTTTACGGCGGAATACGAGTGCGGAGCGCATGATCATGTTGACCTCATCGGCCGCCTGTGGCAAGAGATGAGGCGGTGGCAGAGCGCGTGGAAGCTGAAAGGGGGCCTGCCCGACCAGGACTTGAACCTCCTTCCGAATCGCGGATCGTATGTATTGGCTGATACGCGTCATCTATGGCGGAGGAAGAAACTGTATTCGCTCGATGAAGGAGAAGCTTCCTCACTTGTTACCTCCAGACCTTATTCCGGGAGCGAATTTGAGACATGGGCCGTGCGAGAAAAGCTCGCGGTGATTGCGGACGGCTGGTTCGTACCCCTGGCGGTGGCCGAACCGCAGATTCTCCTCGACCTGACGGGAAAGCACGGGCCGGGCGAACTAGCCTCAAGCCGGGCTCTTGATGCTGCCTGAGAGTGGGAGGATATTGAACCATGGGACCGACGTGAGAGCTCCCCCCTCTGCTTGTTAGCGGAAGGTGGGAGATGGTTCCAATGCTTGACCCCCGCTCGTTGACAACGTAGTTATTTCGACGTATGCATCGCGTCAACGCACATGCACCCGGAGAGAACGGATTAGACAGCTGTTTGATTGATGGCCAAGGAGGAATGCTGAGATGAGCCCGAAGCACATTTGTCCTCATTGCGGAAGGCCCTTCGTACCCCTCGGCGCGGGCAAGCCAGTCAAGAGCGGAAGGCCCTTCGTACCCCTCGGCGCGGGCAAGCCAGTCAAGAGCGGAAGGCCCTTCGTACCCCCCGGCGCGGGCAAGCCAGTCAAGAGCGGAAGGCCCTTCGTACCCCCCGGCGCGGGCAAGCCAGTCAAGAGCGGAAGGCCCTTCGTACCCCTCGGCGCGGGCAAGCCAGTCAAGGGAAAACCGAGGTAAGAATCGAAGAAGAGATAGGGCTAGACTTCAGGGGCTGCCGAGGAAGTCTCGAGAATTCGCCGGGGGATGTGTGCCCAGCGTTAAGCGTAACTACACGCCACGGCAACCAAGAAGAGGCCATTTATCCCGACAAGCCCGGCACCCGAGCGTTCCTTGATTTCGAAGTCAAAGAGATTCCGCAGGTTCAGTCAGATCGCCGGATTGGTCTGAAAGTAACGAGCCAGTCGCAAAGCGGGGTCAGCGGCAATTCGGCGGGGTCCTCCCGCTGCCCCTGTCGGATATCTTGAGGTCCGTAAGGGTTGTCCAAAGCCCCCCAACGCGCTCCCTTGGCATCCTGCGCCGCATGAATTTCCCCAACTAAACCTCCGCACTCAAACCCACTACAGTCCGTTGATTCAGAAGGGTTCTGCCCGGGCCAGAGATGGACTTGCGGGAAGCGATCCGGAACCGCTCATCCCAGTTTTGCCGCCTCCTTCGCAGGATGTGTTTCCTGCCATTTCTCCCACAGGAAAGGGGTTTCAGACCGCTATTCCTGTTTCAGGGTAACGCGGTACCGACTGCGGCTTCGCGAACGATTCTGGGGCCGTAAAGGCCCTTTTCTCTGGGGGGCCAGACAACGTAATGCGAGGTCCCGGGGCGTGAGGAGGTTCAGGTTTTCACTCTGCTTACCGGGCAGCGGTGAGTTCGGTGTGAAGCAGGTTCTCCGCGAGGTTCCTGACGTACTTCCTGGCGGGTGTGAAGCCGAGATCCCGGCGCGTGAAGTAGCGAGCACCGAAGTAACCGGCGACCACGGCACAAGCAGCAGAGAGAGTGATGATGAGAGTCTTCATGATTCGATTGCCTCCTTGGGATTGTATTCCTTATCGGGGACAGAGATGGGGGACGAGCAGCTCTCGCATGCGAGCGGCGGTCCGGCAATTTTGGATTTTCGATTTCGGATTTTGGATTGGCGGGGCGATCTTCGGGCGCATGTATTGCTCCGCCACAATCACTATGATTTGATGGCCTTCACGACCGCAGGCGAAAGCCCGTTGCGGTATCGCCGGGATAACCGCAAGGCAAGCCACGGCCACGAAAATGTCGCGGTCATAAAGGAACGGATGCCCCAACCTGGACATGCGGTCAATCTACGCGCGATGTCGTGCGGAGGCAATAGTGAACCGTCCAAGCGCTGGCGGGCGCGAAAAGACGCGGACCTCAGACAGCAGAGGTCCGCGTTACGCTGGCTCGATGAGAATATCCCGACTTGGCGAGACATCGGAGCTAACAACACTCCTCGCCCTGTAACGCTTTCTTCCCTTCAAGGCAGATGACTGGAACCGCAACCAGCGCGGCGGCGGGGTCTATCCAGCGGATATGAAGCACCGCATTGAGGACCAAGCCGGCAAGGGTTATGCCGGCAAGGTAGGCACAGGTTGCTGACTGCACCGCGTCGGCGGTTAATGCCGCGTTGCGGGCCGTTTTTCCGGCTCTTCGCTTCGCCGAACTCAGCGGGGGCATGACGGCGAGCGCGGCAATGGTGATGCCTATGCCGATCCAACTTGTGTCGGGCCGCACATGCTGCCACAGCGCGAGGGCAGAGCTCATGGTGATGACCGCAGCGAGCATGAAGAGAAGAATGCCCGCGAGCCTCGTGGCCCGAGCAGTGCTCAGAGCAAGGCGTGGGACGAATTGCAGGAGCACCACCAGCGCCGACAAGAGTTCGATGAGACTATCGGCGCCAAAGGCCAAAAGCACGGGGCTCCGCGCGCGCCATGCAGAAAAGAGAGCAAGGGCGCTCTCAACCACCATCCAGATCAGCGTGACCAGTTGCAACCGCATAATCTGGCGCGATATTTCGCCGGAAGTTCCTGCGCATCCACAGCCGTGGGTCAATGTCCCGCGCCCTGTTTCTTCTTCAAAGCTCATAGTGCCTATATCACCGGCCCCGGCAGATCCTGCTTGGGCATGGCTACAAGAACTTGCCGCCGATACATCTACCACAAGCCGACACACACGCCGCCCGTGGCCAAGCCCTCATGCCAAATTGCAGACCTCACGCTGCGGAGGTCCGGGCCACGCTTGCTAGGGCTGCGGAGTTGTGCGGTTGGGCACAGCAATCAATTCGCAGGCACCCATTTATTTCCTTGGTAATTTAGCGAGCCAGGCCAACCGGCAGCGTTCCATACGGCGTCAAATGCTGGTTTCATTTGCGCCTCGACGTTGGAATTGAAATCCTCTATGAGAACCTCTGGGCAGATTAGGGTCTGACGGTCGATTTCGTTCAACTGGTGCCCTATGGAATGACGTGTTGCAATGTGGAATCCCAAAACTCCGACAAGGCTGAGCATGACGAATACAGGGGTTTCAATATTGAGCACCTTCAAAGCTTCGAAGTACCGTGGCAAGGATTTGATGACGCCATCTTCAAAATCAATGCTTGGAATTGCCTTGTAATACTTCAAAATTCGGTGGTTAACGGTTTCTATGCAACCGGAGCGGAAAACTTGAAGGTAGGCCGAGGCCAGACCCGCACTTTCACTGGTCGTGTAGGTGAGAAAGCCATCGAAATTGTAGCGGTTGTTGTACCCGCTTTCGCAGACTGGGCTGAGCGAGCCAGCAGTTCTGAGCAGTTTGTTCACTGTATCGGAATCTAATGCGACGCGTTGGCTGGCAAGACCAATTGGACAGATGTGCAGCGCCACTTTGGGACCTTCCGCCATGGGCAGAGGAGTCTCGTCAGCCTGTATCTTGCTAAGTCGGTCCAACCGGAAGTCTCTACATCGCTCAGCGGCGGATTCGGATAGCAGAAACGCCGCGCGGATCTCGCCAACATCCAAAGGGTACTTCCCATTCGAATTACGGGAGTAGAATCTCGAACTTCCTTTGTACGTCACCATGTGAGGCGAGGCGAAGCTCTTAGGAATGCGGATCACAATGGCCACTCTGCCGCCTCGGATTGACACAGCTTTCGAATGCACGCCCGGTACGCGTGGGGCAATACAGTTGCGGATACTGCCTTCGAGCGCCAGTATTTCAGAATCTCCGTTGGTTCCATCCGGGAGTCCGCATAGGTCCACAGGCTGACCGGCCTCCTCCCTAATTCCGTAAATCAAGTGGCCACCGGCCGTGTTCGCGAACGATGATGCATCCGCCAAGAACTCTTTTCTGTCATCGTCTTTGCCTGGAAGCGCCTGTTTGTATTCAATTGTCTTGCACTCTGCGACGCGGTCAAATATGAGTTTCTCCAGGTCGGACTCATCGATCTCATCAAGTGGCTTGTCGAGCGGCATGATTGAAACCCTCCAGTTCGGTAGCGAGCAAGGATTTTACAAGCTTGACGGTTTCAAGGCTCACGCGAACCACTTGGCCCACGAGGCGCACGATGTATTCGGAGTCGTCGGGGCGGTTGGGGTCGGAGCGGATGCCGCTGTGCTTGTCCTCCGTCACCTGGTATTGGTCAATCACCCATTCGAGGGCGCTGCGATTGCCCAGGCGGTATTCAAAGCGGGTAGCCACGGTCACTGCTTTTGTGACCGTGGGCTTTTCTCATGCCCCATACCCCACTGGCACCCTCACATAGTCAATGTGGATGGGGCCCGCCTCTACCATCGAGTTGTCCAAGGCGAAATCATTATAACTCGACCAGGGCCCATCCTCCGCCCGCTTCAACAGCCCTTCCCACACTCGATTCAGGCGCATCCGTCATCGAAGGGAAAGCCCACGGTCACGACAGCAGTGACCGTGGCTACCCACTACCACATAGTGATGCGATTCGTGCGTTGCACAATTTAGAGCGGGCAGCCACGATCAGTGCCGTCCTGACCCTTTTCTCATGCCCGATGCCCGAGCGGCAACCGCACGTAGTCAATCTGGATGGGGCACGCCGCTACCGTTGCCTTGCGTTACCCACCCAGCATTATAGCCCGCGTAGCGGGCGAAAGATCGTAGCCCACTGCGCAAGCGGTGGGTGAAATGTTCGAGTCGAATTCCCCGCATGCGAGTAGCGCAGGGCCCGCCCTCCGGCCCTGCGGCTCTTCCAGCGGTGCGGGCTCTTGCCGCGCCGCAAACAAGATAATCCGAGTTCTTATGGGTCGTGCCCCGAGCTAAACGATCTGAAAACTTCCCATTTGCCGCGCCGCCCAATGCGCGTCGCCGTGGAAAAGCCGCAAGGCTGGAGAGCGAGCCTTGCGCTACATTTTCTTAAGAAAGATGCTATTGCGCCGTTAGCTTTGGCCGTGTTTTCTTTCGCCCCTAGCGGGGCTCAGGCGGGGTGGGGGGGGCGATTTTCCCACGGCTCGCGCCGTGGGCTACGATCTTCCGCCCGCTTCGCGGGCTGGCGGGACTGAGCAAGCGTAGCGCGGACCTGTTTGGTAGGTCCGCGGCCTTTCGTTGTCAATTAGGGACGAACCGCGGACCTTCCGAACAGGTCCGCGCTACCGGCTTCGGCGTGTACCCTCGTTTTATACTTGACACCGGTAATAATCGTGTGTACACTAGTCATTTAGGCCAGCACCCGCTGGCTGACTTGCAAGGTCGCGACCTATACAACGGGTCGGCGTAATCCATAGAACAGTTGGCAGTAGGCAGAAAGCAGTAAGCAGAAAGCAGTAGGCTGACTGCTGACTTCTGAAGGCGCCGTTTATGCAAAGGATGGAAGATTCCAGCCTGGGCCAATTGTGGCGGCTCACGAATGTGCTTTTCAAGGTCCGAAACGGGGCGCTGATCCATAGAGATGTTAAAAATGAAGGAACCTCCGGGGATGTGTATGAAAACAAAGGGGTGAGTGACACAATGACCGATAAGTGATCGGGCTTCTTGGCCGAAAATGCACAAATTTCGCGATAATGAACGACAATCGATCGGGCTTTTTGGCGGAAAATACGCAGGTTGCGCGATAATCGGGGCGAAGGCGGGTGCCCCTTGCTCCCCGGCAGCGAGCCGGGGCTTTCCGGACTTGCAGGGGATTAGCTCTGCAGCCAGCGCAGAATGTGGGCGGTCTGGACGTCCTTGGCGCGCTGGACGTCCTCACGAATCCTGTGGATGCTCATCTGAAACTGGGCTTCGAGAGAAACTGGGGGAGGAGCAGGCAAGCGAGATGCCCGCTCTGTGGAGATCTGGTCGAGTACCCTGGCCAGCTCCCTGCGGTTCTCCTCGCGGGTTTCGCGAGCGATCAAGGCGCGTTCGGGTTGATACGTTCTCAAGGCACACCTCCGGTGTGATCAGGGGAATTGAGTGAATTGGAAGGAGTCTTGACTACGGCGAGTTAAGATCTAATGTGGGCGAGAAAGCGGTCACTTGCTGGTGCAGCAATCGGTCAGCTTGTAGCCGACCTCGACCAGGGTCTTGCCTGTTGCCAGGGTTGCTTTCTGCGTCAGGTCGGAGACCCGAGGCAGAACGGTTGACTTGGTGTAATTGATTGTGGCGGCGGCAGCCTTGTCGGCTGCCGTGAGCCATCCACCAAACAAGTTTGTGAACATCCGATTTGTATCCATGTATCCTCCCAGGACAGGCCCAGCGGGATCTCTCCACTGCGATGTTCATGGAGACCCCCCTGGGCTCGAAACGTAAGGACAGGGGCCCCCTATCCAAACGCCTCCTGGTGCGCACGGTTATTGCCCCATCCGGCCCTCGCGCGATGCACACTTGCTGTGGTTACCAAAAACCTCGTCCAGTGAAAAATGTTGAGCTCAACATTTTATGATGGCTCAGATTTTCGGCTTCAAAGGCGGATCGCGTTGCGCTCGGGCTCACTCTCTTTTGACGATGCCGGATGTGTGAGGCGCCGGGAGTTGGTATAATTTCATGCGATCCCACGAGCCAGGTAGCCGCCAGGCCGGCGCTGGCAGTCCGCGAGAAGCGCCTCGCGATCAGGAGTGGCGGTATCGCCCTTGTTAGGATGAGCAAACTTCAGTCCAGGGGACGGGGCACACTGCATCTCTTTATCCTTTTGGTGCTGCTGATCGCCCCAGGGTTGGCGCCAGCCCAGACGTGTTCCCCCGAAGAACTCTACCAACAGGCCGTAACGGCGGACGAACAGGGCAATGTGCAGCAGGCGATTGCCTTGTACGAAGAACTGCTCAAGCTGCAGCCGGCCTCGGTGCCGGCCCGAACCAATCTGGGTGTAGCTCTGGTGCGCGCCGGGCGCTTGCGCGAGGCCGTGACTCAGTACCGCGAGGTGCTGAAGCGCGATCCCGCGAACCCCATCGTCAGGCTGAATCTTGGCCTTGCCTGGTACAAGCAGGCGGAGTTCGCACAGGCGGCCGTTGAACTGGAGAGTTTGCGCAAGCAGCAGCCTGAAAACCCGCAATCGCTTTATCTCCTCGCCGACTGCTATCTGCGCCTGGGAAGAAACCAGGATGTGGTGACACTCCTCGAACCCGCCTACAAGGCCAATCCCGATGATCGCGCCGTCGATTACGCACTGGGCCTGGCGCTGATCCGTGAGGGACAGATTGGGAAGGGAGAGGTCGTCATCGATCGCATTCTGAAACAAGGCAACACAGCCGAGGCGAAACTCCTGATGGGGGAAGCCCGGTACGCTGCGGGGGATTACCGGGGCGCCGTCGCGACGCTGCGCGAAGCGGTTGATTTGCAGCCGCAATTGCCGGGCGCCTGGACTGTGTATGGGCGGGCCTTGCTGGATAATGGCGACACCGGAAGTGCGCAGGCGGCTTTGCGGCGGGCACTCGTCAATGACCCGGACGATTTCGAGGCCAATCTCTATCTCGGCGGCATACTCCGGCACGAGGGCAAATACGCGGAAGCCACCCCGTGTGTGCGGCGGGCCTTGCGGCTTCGGCCGGATTCTCCGCAGGCGCGTTTTCAAATCGGCGCCTTGAATCACGCCTTAGGGCATTTGGAAGAGGCCAGAAGGGAGCTCGAAGGGGTGGCGCGAGATTGGCCCGACTTTCAGGAAGCGCATGTTGAGCTCGCGGCGCTGTATTCTCGCTTGAACCGCCCGGAGGACAGCCGGCGCGAGCGCGCGATCGTGCTTCAACTCAACGAGAAGGCCCGCCAACCAAAGTCCTCGCCTCGGCCTTGACGTTTACTCCGGCTCTTTGATTCGCAAAACCTGATCTGCGGAAACATTCTTGAGCACCTGGGTAATCCCCGACGGCCAGCGGATCTCGACCTCGTCGGCGACCTTCGCCGCCCCCAGGCCGAAATGCACCGGGCCAGCGCTCGAGGACGCATAACCGGAGGCCGTGGTCACGTGATTGAACTGCGTCCGCCCTCCGGCCGTAAGGCGGATTCGCGCGCCGATGGCGTCGCGGTTGCTTTTCGTGCCTTGCAGAGCCAGTTCCAGCCAGTGATGGCCACCGGGGCTGTCATTTATCCAAATTTCCGCGGGCGTGCTGAGCGCCGTCACCACGATGTCAAGTTTTCCGTCGTGATTGAAATCGCCGACTGCAGCGCCGCGGTGGCGCCGCGGGGGTTGCGCGGCAAATCCCGCTTCCTCCGTCAGCGCCGACCATTTGCCATCCCCGGTATTGCGGAAAACCGTGTTGGGTTGATCGATTTGGGCGCGATCGGCCATGGCGGGTGATTGCACGTCCCCACGGCTGACGAAGAGGTCTTTCCAGCCATCGTTGTCGAAATCGGCGACATTCGGACTGTATCCGGACATGGAGTGGCAGAGCCAACTCATCCCACTTTCAGCCGTGATTTCCTCAAACCCTCCTTTGCCGGTGTTCCGGTAAAGCGGAAAGGTCTCGTTGGCCAGGGCAACGATGGCGATGTCGGGCCAGCCATCGTTGTTGATGTCCCGAAAACCAACGCCCATGTTGGAAATTAGGTTACCGTGTTCGGGCAGCGCCACACCCGCCTCAAACGCCACCTCTTCAAACCGGGCGTTCCCCTTGTTGTGAAACAGGAAGTTGAAGAGCTTGTCGTTGGTAACAAAGATGTCAGGGAGGCCATCGCCATCATAGTCGGCAACGCCCACTCCCATCCCCTTCCCCAAATGGGAGCGGATCCCCGACGGCGCGGAGACGTCCTCAAACGTCCCGTCTCCCTTGTTCAGGAACAACTGGTTGGGAAGTTCCCTGTAAAACTTCGGGTGACAGTATTCCGGCTTGCCGTGGTAACGGCAGTCCGGCTCCTTCGAGCCGTCCCAGCTCAGGTAGTTCACCACGAACAGGTCCAGCAGGCCGTCGTTGTTCACGTCCACCCACGCCCCACCCACCGACCAGAGCGGCCCATACTCTTTATCGAGACGCGCCAGCCCGGCCTTTTCCGTGACATCGGTAAAGGTTCCGTCGCCGTTGTTGTGGTACAGAGTGTTGCGATGGACGCCGCCCACGAAGATGTCCTCGTAGCCGTCGTTATCGTAGTCCCCGATGGCCACTCCAGTATCGTACCCGGTTCCGGCGAGCCCGGCCTTTTCCGTGACGTCGGTAAAGGTCCCATCCCCGTTGTTATGGAAGAGCCGGTTCCGGTATCGGGGCGAAGATTTTCGGAGGGTGGTGATATCGGCGCCGTTGGTGAAGAAAATGTCGAGGTTCCCGTCGTTGTCGTAGTCGAAGACCGCGACCCCGCCCTCCATGGTTTCGGGGGCGTGCCTTTCCGGGGTCTCGCAACTGTCCAGGGAGAAGTCGATGGGCTCGAAAACGAAGTGAATCGGCGCGGAGTTCGGCTGTGCGCCGGCGGGGAGCTTCCACAGGAGCGCGGCCGCGCCCAACGCGCCCAGCAAGCCGTAAATCAGCGTCCGGGCCAGCAATAGGCTACGTGTCGAGCTCTCTCCAGCGGAGGTCATGGCGGGGACCCCGGCTGGGCGAGTTTCTCTATGGCGTCTTTTTCCTTGCCGGCATCCTCGCTCCGGCCCATGGCGGTATAGGCTCTAAACAGAGCCCAGCGAATCTCGACAATCTCGGGCGCCTGGTCCCTCGCCGCCTCCAATTCGCGAACCGCGGCGGGAAGGTCCCCCTTGGCGACGAGGGCTTCTCCCCAGGCCAGGTGCGCCGAGGCGTCGTGGGAGTCGAGCTTGACGGCCTCGGCGGCGAGCGCCAAAGCCTGGTCCACCTGCCCCTCCTTCACATACTCTTCCGCTAATCGGACGCGCGCTGGCAGGTGAAACGGCGAGATCTCAAGCTCTCGCTGCATCTCTCGAATCCCGTCTGCGGGGCGCTCGTTCACGAGGAACGCTCCGAAGAGAAAGTGGACGCCGGGTTCATTGGGAAAGGCGGCCGTCATCTGGCGGAAGAGTTTCTCGGCGTCGTCCTGGTGCTGATCGTTGACCGCGAAAGCCGCCTCGCCGGCCAGACGGACCATCTCGCGGCGGTCGGAGGGTATTTCCCCGGGAAGGAGCGGCATCCGCAACGCCGCTAGGCCGACCGGTTCCACCAGGAATGATTCCGCCTGTCCCGAGCGCGCCATTTCGAAAAGCAGACTCTGGCTCTGGTCGTACTTCTCGAATCGCGTCAGCAACACAGCGGCGAAATAGAAAACGGACCGCGCCATCCCCTGGCTGCCGCCCGTGCCGAGGGTCATGCCTTGCCGAAGGTGGTCCAGGGCACGCGCGTACTCACGGGTCTGAAACTCGCTCAGGCCCAGGAGCGCCCAGCCCATACCCGCCTTGGGTTGGTCGGCCACAAAGTGGCGCAGCCGGTCGCGCGCCTCGGCGTATCTCTCCTTCTCGTAGAGCAAGCTGCTCAGGTTCCAGAGTCCCTCGTCCCACTCCGACTGCAATTTGAGGGCGCGCTGGTAGAGCGCGATCGCCTCATCGTCGTGGTTTTGGTTCCGCGCCTGCTCGGCCGCGCGCGACAACTGCTCGAAGCTGGAAGCTGGAGGCGCGGCGGATCGAGCTTGCGGCATCGTCGCCGCGACCGGCAGCGGCCAAAGCGCGACAAGGGCGAGGCAGATGGTTGCGCTGCGCGTCCTCATTTTGTCCGCCCCGGCCGCTGCTCGGGCACCAGTTCTTGCAGTTCTTCCGGTGGCAGCAGGACACCTTTCTTTTCCTTTTCCTTGAGCGTGATGAACACAGTCATTTCGTGTTCGGCGTCCTTGGTCCGGCCCAACTTCCGGTAAACCGTAGCCAGGCGGAATCGAATCGAAGCGCTATCCGGCGCCAGTTGCCTGGCAGTTTCCAGTTCCCCGGCGCTCTCCTGGACTTGCCCGTTGGCAAGTAAAGCCTGACCCAGGACGTGGTGCGCCACCGGGTCCTTCGGTTCGAGATCGGTGGCGCGCCTGGCTAGGGACACCGCCTCATCCAGTTGCCCCTGGCTGAGATCGAAGCGCGCGAGTTCGATCATGGCCGGAGCGTGCTGGGGAGAAATTCGCAGTTCCTGCCGGTACTCCTCTTTCGCCGCCTCCGGCTTCCTTTGGAAGCCGAATTGGGTGCCCCGAAAATAGTGCACGTTCGGCGCATGGTCATAATGCAGCAACAACTTGTCTTCGTAATCCTGCGCCCGGTCGAACTGCTGCGGGTTCAAGGAGGCGTAGAACGTCGCCTTGCCAGCCAGCCAGACCATCTCCCGCCATTCGGGCGGATAATCCTCGGGAAGGTACGCCATGCGGAGGGAGGCCAAGCCCATGGCTTCCGTCAACGCCGCACTGCCACCGCGCCTCTGGCCCTTGGCGGAGAGCAAGTAGAGGGCTTGCACAAAGCGCCCCTCCCGGGTCAGCAGCAGCGCCCAGTGGAAGCTCGCCACATCGATCAGCTCGTTGGTGCCGGGCGACCCCTCGAGCGCCCACTTCCGGAAGTGTTCGAGAGAACGCGCGTAGTCGTGCGTCTCATGCTCCGAGAGACCCAGAAACGCGTAGGCCGGCCCGGGTTTGGGGGCCATCGCCACAAAGCGCACCAGCGCCGCTTGGGCTTCGGGAAATCGATCTTGCTCGTAATAAAGGCTTCCCAGCCACCACCAGCCGTCTTGCCAGGAGGGGCGCAGACCCACGCCCTGGCGGTAGAGCCGGATCGCATCCTGCATCCGATCCGCCGTGCGGGCCGCGTCGGCGTCGCGCGCAATCTGATCGAAGCCCTTTTCTGCGGCGGGACACAAACCGGGGAGGGCGGCGGCGAGCACGAAAGCGAGGACGAAAAACATGGCACGCATTGCCAGTATCATACATGGCGCGGCCCCTGGCGAGCCACCGCTTTGCAGGGCTGAGAAGAAGAATGGGGTGGCCCTTGCAGGCCACCCCATGGTGAATCCCAGATTCCAACGCCGAAGCAATCTAGAAGCTGTACTTGACTCCCATTTCCAAAAGCCGGTGCCCGAACACATATTGGGCAGTACCGAAGTTGGGATTCGTCAGTTGGCCCTGGGCATTGAAAGTGGCATGGAGGTTACTATCGCCACTGGTGAACGACCTCAGGTCATGGTTCATGAAGTTGAACGCTGCGAAACGGAACTGGAGGTTCTGCCGTTCCGTGATCTTGAAGTTCTTCATCAGCGAGAGGTCGCTTTGCCAGAACATTGGACCTTTCAGATAAGGCATGCCACCGGTCCCGTAGCCGTTTGCCGGGGCTGGCGCAAAGCAACTGGGATTGAGGTATTGGTGCAGCCCCAGGCCCTTCTTGGGGTCGCAGGTAATCAGCGGCTGGAGGGTAAAATCCTGAGTCCCCAACAGATGGACGTTGTCGAAATAGGCGAGAGTCGTCGTGGTACCACCCACCGTCTGGGTCAGGTTGTCTCTCGAGTAGTTCAGGTTCCAAGACTGGGAGGTCAGGTTAGCACCGCTTTGGAGGGTCGTGATGCCCGAAATCTGCCAGCCGTTCGCCACACCTTTCACAAAGGCGTTGGCTATGTGAGTGCGTGGAAGGTTGAAGACGTAGGCCAGGTTCAAAACCTGCGCACGATTGTTAGGCGAGACACCATAGTAGTAGCTCTGGCCATAGTCAGCCATTGTGCCGGTAGGGAAGTTGCCGTAATCGCCCAACGCTTTAGACCAAGTGTAATTGGCGTTCAAGGTTAGGAAGCCGACGTAGCGGAGCACGCTTACCTGAAGAGAGTCGTAACGCGCAATGCCCGCGGTCGTGCTCTGGTCAATGGCGGTGAAATTCTGGTAGGGGCGGGCGCTGTTCTGGCAGCCGCTGGTGGTGATGTCGCAGTTTACCTTGAACAGTCCACCCAGCGGGACCGCGTTGATGTTAGGTTGGACTTGCATGAAGTCAGTGTGGTTGCCGACGTAGGACGCTTCGAGCAAGAATTGGCCCGGCAGCCTTTGGTCGATGGAAAAGACGTAATTGGTCACCAGCGGCTGCTCATGGTCGTTCGGATTATATACCGCGACGGTGGAGCCCGCCCCAATTTGCGCGACGCCAAAGGTAGGCGCGGGCAGGGCGTGGTTGTCGATCGCCTCCCAAGTGGGGCAGAGGGGATCGTTTCCGCCGCATGACCAACCCACGGAACCCATGGCAGTGCCCACCGGCGAGGTGTAATTGCCGCTTTGCACCGAGTCGTAAGCGCGGTACTTGCCCCAGCCGCCCCGGAGGACCGTTCTGCCGTTGCCGAACAAGTCATACGCTGCGCCCAGGCGGGGGGAGAAAAAGACGGCCCGGCTGGTGGCGCCGGAGAGGGGAATCGACTTGTCAATCTTGTTCCACACTACGCCGGTATTGGTTTCATTCAGAGCAAACTGGGCGGGATTACTCTGGTACAAGCTGGGATTGAAGACGGCCATACCAATGCCATCCCCGTCGTACGGTTTGGCGTAATGCTCGAACCTTATACCGTACTGGATCGTAAGCCGGCGGTTCACCTTCCAGTCGTCCTGGGCGTAGAAGCTGGTATTGTTCTGCGCGAGGGTGGAGGGAGGCGGCAGGCCCTGCTCGTAGTAACTCCCTTGGCCTATGCCCATCAAGGAGTCGGCATAGTTGTTGCCGGTCGGACTGGACCATTGCTGGTAATAGAGCACCCCCATGTACTGCCCCCAGTTGTCCTGCCGGTTGTAGACGTGCTCGAAATAGAAGCCGTACTTGGTGGTGTGCGTCCCGATCACCTTGGTCAGGTTCTCCGCCACGCTGGGGATACCCTTGTAGCAGATCATGGTGGGGTGATAGTCGTCGCCGATGGCTCCGAGGTTGGGGATCGAGTTGCTCCAACTTATGAGCGCCGGCGCCTCGGGGTTGTTGTAGATCCCCTTCAAGTTAAAGTTGGGGATGTCCGCGCGCAGCAGCTTGGTGGGATCTGCCGCCGAGTTGGGGAAGTTGATTTTGGTGTAGCCGTACCTGGTTTCGCTGGTCATGGTCGGTGAAAAGATGCGCACCAAGCTGACCGTGACAAAATCCGAGGCATTGGCTCCGATGATGTTGGTCGGCGCCGGAACCGACCAGTCCGAACCGCTTCCCGCCCAAAGGCCCAGTGGTTGATTCTGGGTCTCGCGTTGCCGGCTCCAAGTGACATACGCCCGGGTGTTAGTGCTGATATTATAATCGCCGCGGACGACGTTCTGGTAGGAGTTTTGGGGCACCGAGAACGATTGGATATAGTTAAAGCCATCGTGGTTCTGCGGATCGTTGTTGGTGGGCGCAGGGAGGTACGCCTTCAACAAGGCTTGCGCGTTCGGGTCAACACAGGCTGAGGAGAGCACGCCCCCGGTGATGGAGCAGCCCGCCGTGGTCCTCTGATCAAACCCCAGCCAGGAGCCCTTGGAGGCCGCGGTGGGAACAACCCCCAGGGTTGGCCGTCCAATTGTGCCATAGGTGGTCAGCGCACTGAAGTCGCCGTTCAGCATGGCCGGGCTCATTACGAAGTCGCGGTCCACACCGCCATCGAGCAACTGATGGTAGTTCTCGTAGGCCTCGAAGAAGAAGACCTTCTGCCGGCTCTTGTTAAAATTCGTCCCTGGAATAATCAGCGGCCCGCCGATGTTGCCGCCCGGATAGTAGTAGGAGCTGGGGGGCTTGGCCGCCCCAACACTGTTGTTGAACGCGTCGTTGGCATTCATCGCCGAGTTGCGAGCATACATGTAGGCCGCGCCATGGAAGCCGCTGCCGCCGCCCTTGGTTACCGTGTTGACAACCACCGGCCCCTTGGCGTTATCGGCCGAAAAGCTCGCGTTGAGGACCTTTACTTCCGAAATCATGTCCGGATTCGGATTCACCGGAGTTGCGTTGCCCGAGGCGCCAGGGTCGAAGGTGTGCTGCCCGTCTTGCGTGATGTTGACAGATTGACCGTTGATGGTGACCGCGCTGAGCCCGCCGGTGTTCCCGGCAATGGAGCTGCCGTTGATGCCGATCGTCTCACCAATGTAGGACGCCTTGTTTACGCCCCCGTTGGCTTGCATCGCCGCGCCGGGCAGAATCTTAAGAAACTCGGTGGCGTTCCGGCTCACCAGCGACAGGTTCTGAAGGTCACTGGAGGAGATCACGGAGGCCTTGTCGCCATTGTCCACCGTCGCCACTCCCGTGACCTTCTCGATCACCTGAACCGTCGTGGTGGTCGTCGCCAGTTTGAGGGTTATGGTCATCGTCCGGCTGTCACCAGCGTTCAAGACGATGCCCGTGCCTACCCATTTGTCGAAGCCCTTCAAAAAAGCGGAAACCTCGTAGGTGCCAGCCGGCACCTCCGTCAGCGAGAAATAACCGGATTGGTTCGTCTCAACCTTTCGAGTTGTTCCGGAGTCCGAGTTCTTCACCGTGACCTCTGCTCCGGGCACCACCGCGCTGCTGCTGTCCACGACCGTTCCTGAAAGACTGGCGAAGAACAATTGCCCGAAAGCCATTGGACCCGTCAGAAGCGTTCCCAACAGCAGGCAAAGAAGCACCTGCAAAAATGCTGCGCGCACACATATCCTCATGTATATGGACCTCCTTCTTTTGACCCGACCCGAGCTTGTGTAATTATCGCGTGGGACACGCGAGTTTGTACCAAGTAGACCGCCGACGCGCGCGTAGTATCGCCGTGGCAGTACGTCGAATACAAGGCTAAAGGCGCTAGGTAACGGTTACATCGAGCCAAATCGCTTGTTTTCATGAATGTTACATTCCGTCCGAAAGACTACTATCGACGCTTTCTTGTGGTAGTGGTACACTTTGCCCGGGGTGGCCCATGGCTCCTGGAGCTGATCCCTCAGAGAAACAAAGAGAGTTGGCAAGGGTCCTGGCTTCTGCGACCTTTCTAAAGTCCCCGAATCTAGCCCGCCTGCTGGACTACATTTGCACCAAATACTTTGAAGGGACGGTCAGTGACCTCAAGGAGTACAACATCGGAGTCGAGGCGTTAGGGCGCCGCGAGGACTTTGATCCGACCACGAATTCGATCGTACGAGTTGAGGTCCACCGCCTGCGAGAGAAACTGAAGAGATTCTACGAGAACGAAGGCGTCAGGCATGAGCGGATGATCGTGCTCCAGGTGGGCCACTACGTGCCCGAGTTCATCCGACGAGAAAACCCCATCGAGGCTGCAAAGGTGATAGTCAGCGGGAATGGCCCGGTCTCGGGACCGGAGCCCTCGTTCTCACCTGAGACTCGCGGGCAGCCTGGGAATGGAGAAACAGTCGCTCCGACCGCTGCACACCGGCCACCAACCGCGGCGTCATGGACGAGGAGACTGCCCCTCGGGTCGCCCCGCCTCTTCGTGGTGCTTTTGGGCTTGGTCTTCGTGCTGGCCGCCCTCACCGCTTGGAGGATCAAGGGACTCCGCACGTGGGTGGCCCCTGGGGGCGCAACCGCCCTTGGCGGAAACCTGCGGACGCCCGCGACCAGCGAGGATGAGGAAGTTCGTATTCTCGCCGGGTACTCCAAGGAAAGGTACATCGACCGGAGCGGAAAGGTGTGGTACTCAGATCGATATTTCCACGGTGGAACGCCCGCCTATCAATCCTTAAAGTTTGTGGCTCGGACCCTGGATCCCGTCATCTACGAGACGTCGCGCGTGGGTGAATTCTCCTACGATATACCGCTCCAATCCGGGATCTACGAGTTGCGGCTTTATTTCGCCGAGACGTCTTTCGGGCCCGCCACTTTTTCGGGAGGTGGCGAATCAAGCCGCGTCTTCTCCATCAACATGAATGGCTCACCGCTCCTCGGGGAAGTCGATCCGTTTCGGGATGCGGGGGGCAACAACGTTGCCGACGTGAGAGTCTTCAAGGACGTTTCTCCCGCTCCCGACGGCCAACTCCACCTCCAGTTTCGCCGGACAGTGAATGAGCCTTTTGTGAACGCCCTGGAGATCGTTCCGGGAATTCCGGGCAAGTTACACCCCCTCCGCATCGTGGCCCGCGATAACTCTTGGACGGACCAGCAGGGCAGGGTCTGGAACCCCGACTGCTACTTTAGCGGCGGACGGTTGATCGTCCACAGAGGACAGGTTGAGGGAACACCTGATCCAGAACTCTTCGACGGAGAGCGCTTCGGCAACTTCACCTATGCCATACCGGTCGCTCAGGGCAAATACTCGGTGACGCTGTACTTTGCCGAAACTTATTTCGGGGCGAAGAACGCGGGATTTGGGGGCCAAGGGTCACGGATCTTTGATGTTTACTGCAACGGCCTGGCTTTGCTCCGTAACTTCGATATTTACCGAGAAGCGGGTGGCCCGCATCGCCCTTTGAGCAAAACCTTCCACGGGCTCGTGCCCACCGCGGGGGGCAAGCTGACACTTAGTTTCGTTCCCACGAAGAATTATGCGCTGGTGAACGCCATTGAAGTAAACGACGAGACTGAGTAGCCTCCCGGAATGTTCTTGCCCCAACACTCGCCGCAGTTGAATCCCGATGGGCTCCTTCGCCAATACGCGATAATGTTGCATTCGCTGCAAAAACAGCCGCCCAGAGACCGCAGTCTCGGCCGGTCGCTCGGTGCCTTGGTCTCTGGTCCGTGATGCCATCGGGCTGGTCAGGCCTTTGTGCCGACAAGTGCCCGCCTTGCGCGAGGCAGGTTGCAGTTCTCCAGGTAAGGGAACGGCAGGCCCAAGCTGCCATGGGTTACGCAGCGCGCCGTTCGTAGCGATGATGCAGGCCACCGACCTGCGGGATCTCCACGATCTCTCCAGCCTCCGGCCCCTGCACGACGCGAGTTGTCGGAGCGTCTTTGGCTGAACATAGGTGAGTTCTCGAACCCAGATAGTAATCAAAATAGCTTTTCAGGATTCGTCGCAGATGCTTGAGTTGGCGCCGAACCTCGCCTGGCCCGACAATATCCATATGGGTGTGACCGTCGAGAACACTGACTATCTCGGCCGCATGGACGGCCTGCGTCTGGTGCTGGCGAAGATACGCTGGGTCTCCTTCGAGCCGCTGATCGGTGACATGCCTCAACTGAATTGGGAAGGCATCCACTGGGCGGTGATCGGCGGAGAATTAGGTCCCAATGCCAGGCCGATGGAAGGGGACTGGGTTCGCAACCTTATCAGCCAGTGCCGCAAAGCGGGCGTCGCCATCTACGTCAAGCAAATGGGTGACTTCTGGAGAAAGGCGCATCACGTGCCAGGCGGCAAAGGGGTCGTTGAATCTGACTACTGGTCTTAAGACCTGCGCATCTTCGAGTATCCCCAGCCTCGGATGAACGGCTGCAAGAAGGGACGCCCTTAGCCTGCCAAGAACTGATTGATTCCATCACACCGCCCGGCCCGGGCTCATCCTGGGGCCCTGTTCTCCTGGGGCTGAGAAAGGCAAAATGGCGTCACAGTTAGCGTCACAGTTAAGGGCGAAAAGGGGCTAATTCTGATTACTTCATGGGTCCGTGGGTGCTGTAAATTCAATGACTTAGCCTGTGGGAGACAACGTGCCCCGGTTTCGTAAACCGAGGGTCACCAGTTCAAGTCTGGTCGCCGGCTCCATCACATCAATCATTTGCCAACACCAGCGATTCTTGATCCTCAGTTTGTTCCTCACTTAAGCGCTTGCGATGTTCCTTGCGAGCAGCTTCCAGCCTCTTCCAGATGGCCTCTGATGCCGCCAACTGAGCTGCATCTCCGACATGACTGTAAATCATATTCGTGTTCTCGGATACGTGGCCCAAGCGATCCATGCGTGTTTTCACGTCCACGCCTGCAGCGAGCATGATGGAGTTGTTCAGGTGACGGATGGCATGCCAGTGGACGCGTTCGATACCGAGTGCCTGGGCGATGGGTTTGACGTGGTTGCGCATGAGACCTGCCAGGCCGATCGGTCGATTGCGTGCGCCAGGGAACACCCAGTCGTCTGGCCTAGCATTGGGAAAGTACGTGTCCTTGTATTCCTTCAATTCGGCCATCTGCTCCGGTGTGAGCACCAGCTTGCGATTGCCCTTTTTGCTTTTGGTCGGGGTTGAGTTCCCTTGCCACACGGACTCCGTGACGATGATCGTATTGTATTCCCAGATCACGCACCTCCAGCGCAATCCGCGGATCTCTCCGCACCGGTTGCCAGCCCAGAGAAACAGTTTCCAGGCCATGCGGTCCCGAGGATCAATGATCTTCTCTTCGATAGCGACGAACTCTTCCAGGGTAAGGCGCCGGCGTGGGGCCTGCGGCCCCTGCGAGGGTAGCTTTACCGCGCGGACAGCATTGTGCATGACACCGGTCTCGAGCCGCATGGCGGCACTGAAGAGCGAACTGAGGTACGTTTTGCATTTCTGTGCCGTCTGCCGGACGACCTGCCCGGTGGTAATCAAGGACACCAAGAATTCCTGGAGTTCACCCGTCTTGAGCGAGTTCAGATTGCGGGGTCCAAAGCGAGGAATCCAGACGTGTTTCATCACGGATCGCATATCGACCCTCACAGATGGTCGCTTGGTCAACAACTCATCTCCATATTGTCCGGAGTTGTCTTCCCAATAATGGTGGTGGAAGAAACTTGTGAGGGTAACAGAATCCCCGACGAGTTCACGTTGACAATTGACTTTCTCCATACGCAGCCGGTGCGCGCGCTCAGCTTGCGACTTGGTCATCTCGTCGCACCAGCCCAAAACCTTGCAGGGCCTCTTCTTCCCCTCTGGCCATTGAGATACCCAGCACTTCCTATCTCGCCCTTTGATAACAAGCGAGCCTTTCCTGTCACGGTGCCTGGTCATTTTTCCTCCCACCAGGACCGTTGAACCCAAATCTACGCTAGCGTCCTTGGCTTGAGAAAGCAAGTCCGCTATCAGCCAGCCGTCAAACCTGACATCGGTAGGCGTAAGACGGGTATGTGGAATGTATTGGGGATGACTCGGGTTGAGTCTCCGGTAAACAAAGCTACGGCTACACTTGAGGCGTGCCGCTAGCTCGACAACGGTGAGCAGTTCTGTTTGTTCCAAGTGACATGGTCACCTCGCGGCATTTCGGCGCTTCTGCCTGGCGCCTGGCTGTCGCCACCGTCCGCCTTCTCACCCGGTACAAGGCCAGCTCATTCAAGTTGACTTGGTGGAGCCAGGCCTTCCAGGCCTGGTTGAGGCAAGGGTACGCCACACCACATACATCATGCACCCACCAACCACCTGGTACTGGTAATTCGGAGACCTTTGGTACCCACCCCCCTGCTGGGCAAAAGCAAGAACCCGGTCAGGAAATAATCAAGAGTGTTTGCTCGCCTGAGGAAACCCTCGTCTCAGACAAAGGAGAAGTAAGTCATGAATACGCCCGTTGAACCTGAACTGATTACCCCTCAGCCTGACCCACCGGCGGACAGGAGAGAGACCAGCCTGCCTGCCCGGCTGATCGTGACCATGGACGATTGTGATTACGTCGTGAAGCGTTTGCTGCGTCATGACGATCCGGGCCTGTCGCGCCGTCTCTACCAATACGTCGTGACTTTCCCGCTCTGGGACAAGCTGGTCAAACGGGCCCAGCTGAAGTACCTGCGTGCCTTCACTCGAGACCTGCTGCTTGAGAGTTTGTGCTGCCAACTGGTCCGTGAAGACCGCAAGGACGGTCAGCCGGATCTGGTCGCCCGAGCCCGGATCTGGCGTCACTTCGCTGAACAGTGCGCCGAGGGTAAGTCAGAAGTCCCTGATGCCCAGGAATGGGAGGTCCGAGGTTGGATACCCAAAGAGCGTACCAGCCGTTCTGAGAAGGAGCCCGGTATTGCGTGCAAAAGCTGGCCGGCGGGCAGACCTGTGATAAACCCTTCCGGGTTTCCTCGAAGTCAGAACAGTCAACATGTCCACAACATCATCAAGCTGAGAAGTTCCCGGGGATGGCGTATGAGAACTGACCTCACAATAACGCGGGAAGCCACTTTTGGACTTCGGTTGCGGTAGGGATACCGGTTACCCGGTACCCCCCGCACAGATCCGGACGTGCGCTGGTTAGCGCATACGGCTCTTATCTCGGATGCGTGGCGGCAAAGCGCTGCGTTGGCCAAGGATGCAGAACGCGCGGAGCAGGCAACCAGCGGTCCGCGAGTTTACCCAGACGGTCCCAGTTGAGGCGGTGGCGTTGGCTGCGTTGGCGCAGTTGAGTTCGCCACAGTCGGGT
Source organism: uncultured Acidobacteriota bacterium (assembly GCA_963722555.1). Classification (GTDB taxonomy): domain Bacteria; phylum Acidobacteriota; class Terriglobia; order UBA7540; family UBA7540; genus Bog-366. Next base: position 11,692 of record CAVRNQ010000006.1, on the reverse strand, counting down.
CAACCGGTCCCGAAAGGTCCGCAAGCGGTCGAGGTTTCCCGGTACCGCGTGATAGTGGAAGTAGCCCTGCACGACCGACCGGAGCCACTCGCCCGTTGGCGCCACCGGATCGTGCCGACGCCGCCGGAGTTGCGGCTTGATTTCCTGCAACTTCCCCCGCAGGCGCTTGCTGATCGTCTGGCGCTTCACGGTAAAGTACCCTTGCCGGTTCTTCCCGCTGATATGCGTGAAGCCCAGAAAGTCGAACGTCTCGGGCTTACCTTCCCCTCTGCTTTTCCGGTTCAGCTCGGCATACCGCCCGAACTCGATCCGGCGCGTTTTCTCCGGGTGCAGTTCCAGCCCGAACTTCCCCAACCGTTCCCGGAAATCCTCCAGAAAACGGTCGGCTTCCGCCGGGTATGGGAACCCCAGGACCGTATCATCGGCATAGCGCACGACGATCACGTCTCCCCTGGCGTGTTTCTTGCGCCACGCCTGCACCCAGAGGTCGAAGACGTAGTGCAGATAGATATTCGCCAGCAGCGGTGAAATCACCGCCCCCTGCGGAGTACCCATCTCCGTCTCCGACCATTCGCCTTCCTCCATCACCCCGGCTTTCAGCCATTTCTGGATCAGCCGGAGAATCCGTCGGTCGGCGACGCCGTGCTCGACAAACTTGAGCATCCAGGCATGTGAAATAGCATCGAAAAATCCCCGGATGTCAGCGTCCAGCACATAGTTCACTCGCTTCTGCGTGAGCGCATACGAGAGCGCATCCAGCGCTTGATGCTGGCTGCGTCCTGGTCGGAAACCATACGAGAAGCCCAGAAAGTCTGCCTCGTAAATCGCGTTGAGGATGGTGACCACGGCCTGTTGGACAATCTTGTCCTCCAAGGCCGCGACCCCCAACGGGCGTTGCCGCCCGTCGGCTTTTGGGATATACACCCTTCTTGAGGGCTTCGCTCGATACGCCCCGCGGTGGACCCGGCGGTGCAGATCGACCAGTCGACCTTCCCATCCGATCTCATACTCCTGCCACGTCGTGCCGTCCACCCCAGGCGCCGCTTTCCGCTTCAGTGCGTAAAAGCTCTCCTGGAGCAAATCGACCGTGAGGTGGTGGAGCAAGGCGGTGAACTTCGTCTCCTTGTGTTCCTTCGCGGCTTTCCGCACACCCATCAACCCCTGGGACACGCGTGCCCCGCTCTGCGTCGGGTGCGTGCTGGACTGACGAGTGTTCTCCTTGATCAGCGGCCTTCCCTCTTCATTCTCCGCCAAGGGCTTCCCCGTGTTGTTCGAATGATTCATCGGTACTATGCCACTGTCCGACCCCTCGAAGACGTGCCTGCGGGCTGTACGGCAATCGCCTTTTCCCGCCGACCGGCCACGCTATACGGCGGCCGATGCCTCCGAGGTCTCCCGGTTCTCGTGCAGAAAGTGTCTAGGCGTGTCTGGGGTCTACGACTACGCAGGACTGCCCAGGGACTTGCGCTAGCGCCCCTGTGCATGTTGCCTTCCGCTGGTCTGACGGCGTCGGCGTCCCGATGGCACATTTTCGAAGCTCCATACCCAGCCCACCTATTCCCCTGTTTACGCTTCGCTCCGTGCCTCGCAGCACGTAGCGCAAAACTCGGGGCCGAGTGGATCGCTACTCCTTCCTCGTGAGAATCTTTCATTCTCTGCTTCCTGCCGGTTTATCCCGGCGCACCAGACCCCTGTTTATGCGCCTCCCAGAGGGGTGCGGACACTTACCCCCCTCCTGGAATACCCCAGTAAAATCGTCCACTTGCCTCGAAGTGCGTCAGACCCGCATAAACACTGGCCGTGGTGGCAATTTGGCCCCCCAATAGCCGTTTCAGCCCCGACGCGTTAAATCGTCTCCTATTGCGTTTCTCGATGCTCGCCCCTTTTCCCACTTTCCGGCTGGCCCAATGAGCAGTTCCCGAGATAACAGTCCTCGTAGTCAAAGTGAGCGATGCCACCCGGCCCCAATCAAAGGAGGAATCATGAATACCCATTCTGAACCTGTAAACCTGCAACTGCATGTTATCCCATCTTTCATTAATACCCGGGAGGGTGCTTGCGGCGTGTGCGGTCTCCCTGGCCGCGTGGGTAACCTGATGAGCGTGCCCAGCGTCCCCGGATACTTCTGCTGCATCGAGTGCGTCGAGTGCCGCCTATTCGGGCCAGGCAGGTGCCGATGGTGCGGTTTCGCCCTCGACCCCGATCAGTCTGCCTTCTGCGGTGAGAAGTGCCGGACGTCGAATGAGACTTCGCCCTTCGGATCAGGTAAACGGTTTGCCCTGTGGTTGAGCCGTCATCAGCCACGCCTGTTCGCCGGGCTCACTGGCAAAGAGGTTCCCACAGGCATTGGCTGCCTTGAATGCGGTGACACTCTCGATGGTAAACGCCACGACAGCAGGTTCTGCTGCTCGAAATGCCGGAAGAGGTTCAACCTGTCCCACAACAACCCGGCCAACACCAAGCAAGGAGATTATCCCGGACGCGAGCCCATTGTTTGCGTGAGTGCGGGCACGGTCGATGCCGGGGGCGTGCAGAGCGTCCACATCGGGGCCGACCAAAAGCATTGCCCTTCGATGAGCAAGGCCGGCACTACAGTCCCCCAATGAAACGGATCATCGGCATGGAAAAGTGGCACTCAGCGGGAAACCAAGGTATGGACAACAGGAATACCGGCAACTGCCTGGAAACAAGTTATACTATTTTAAATCAACAACATAGGCACTTGCAGGTGGTATGTAAAGCCTATGGAACCGTGGAAGGACCAGGTCCACGCGCATCCACGGTGACGAATGCCAGCAACAAGGGAAGTCCCTGGCAAGGTACAAGGCAAGGGAGACTGCTGATGCAGCAGTTTCCATCCAGTGGTTAGAAGCTGTTCCAAGTCATTTGCTGGCCCGGCTACGCCGTGGCGAACCCAACGAGGGCCGGGACGGATGTAAAGACAGCAGATGAGCAAAGGTGGCTGATTCTCACCGTGGACAGCTTTGTGGGAACTGGTGCAAGACCTCCGACCAAGCGTGAGCTCAAACGGATCCCGCACTGTAAGGATCAATCTAAACCATACGGACACCTCGGCGAGTGATGGTAGCTATAGCGATGGTTAGCTATAGCTCTGCCCAGCCGTTTCCTGGTTCGTGATAAATGCAACAGACTGATTCAACAGGGGTCAGATTCAATCAGGATCAAGCCTATGAAGGTGGAAGTGCTGAATAGAGACGTGAAACCGGTATCAGCGATCTAAGGAGGGGTGTGATGAATGACTACGTAGGCTGGTTCGATGGCGCCTGCGAACCTTTCAACCCTGGTGGAACGGCCACATCTGGCGCAATAGTCAAAGATAAAGACGGCACCGTCCTGCTAGAGGAAGGTCGCTTGGTGGGAAAAGGTGGCGGAATGTCGAACAACGTAGCGGAGTATGCCGCTATAATCCGTGTCTTCGAGTACCTGATATCTCGCTCGCCGGGCCACGTGATTGTCCACGGGGACTCGAACTTAGTGATAAACCAGCTCAATAGTAAGTGGCGTGTACGCAAAGGGCTATATCACTCAGTTGCCCTTGAGGCACGAGAGTTGCTTGGACGCTTGCGCAGCCTCGGCTGGCAAGTAGACTTGCTCTGGATTCCTCGTACGCAAAACGAAGAGTGCGATGCGCTATCCAAGGGGGCATTAGCAGACGCTGGAGTACTGCCGGAGATTCAGCCATCGAGCATTCCGAGTGGACCCGCCTGGACACATTAGGTAACTCAGCGAGTGTATCAGCCATCAAGGTCGGTAAGATGTTAAAAGAAGACACAAAGGTTTAGGTTTATGGTCCTGGTCGGGGCGCTGCTTGGTATCTGGCGAAGATGTTTCCGTACGAGGATACAAGATACGATCTCGGTGGCTTGGAGTACTTCATGCGTTCATCCGCGTCCTGTGACTTGCCGGTCTCCCGGATGGCCAGGACACGGACGATGCAGGTTGTGCTCCGCAATAATTCCGATCCGTAAAGATCGTGTGCTACATTGAGTGGCTCTTAACAATGTTAAGAGCTCACTCCTAAGTTCTTGAAACCGCGTGCGCTGCAATTTCGGCGAGGCACAGTATCACGCTATACGCTCGCGAGATCGGCCCTTCAGTGCTCTGGCGCTTCGCACCAGGCTCTTCGCGTCCTTGCTTGCGGAGAGCTGCTTTGTTTTCGACAACAGCTTCTGAGACTGCCGAACGGTTTCCGCTTCCTTCGCATTCGCGCGGGCAGTGATCTCTCGTCTTTCACCTGTGTTTGCCATATCTTTATGGTCTCTCATTTCTGGCATGCAAGACGTTCAGTCTTGCACAGACCCGCCACCCTCACCTGTCCACGGCATATTGCGCTGCCGAACCTTAGTAACTCCAGATGGAATGGAGAATCAACGCTCCCCCTCGGATTCCTGGCTATTCCCACTGTTCCAAAATCTCGATCTGCTTTCTGATGGACGCCACCCTGTCGTCTATTTCCTCGGCCTCCGCTTCGAGATTGGGAGAGATTGCTCTCAGCTTCCGGGCGTGGTGTTCCAGTTGATTGCCATCATGTTTGAGTGCTTCGATAATAGGCTTTAATGCCACTTTCATGATTGCTTAACTCCTCAAGGAACGTTCATCCAGGAACAATACATTTGATGATGGCAGATGACGCATTGCACGTCTGTCCACAATTGCTCACGGTCTCAGTTTTGCCTGTTCCGTCAATCCTCGATCTGTCGCGCCTTCGCCCGGCATGAGTCGTTCGCAGGGAAATTGTTTGACCGCGACTCGGCGCCAGTAGTCCGCGCCGGCCTCCGTCGCTCCCATCCGAGACAAGGTGGGAAGTGCCTCCGCATTGAAGCTAGCAGATCAGGATTTGAGCTGTCTGTTCGTAAAGGCTCGCTATCAAACCAGAACTTCGGCAGACAGTTACCGACCGCCACCCTTGGGGCAAGCTTCGTCAGTCAAGCTGTTGGAAACGGAGACGCAACCATGAGCAATTTGAGACAGCCCCCATAGCAGGGAGCCTGCATACTCAGAACGTGCTCGCTCTGTAATGAGTGAGAAGAACTGGCCGGTAGGCCTTCTCGCACTCCGAACTTGTGTGGCTGGCAACCGAATGAACGCAATGAAAAAGAAGCTTCGACGGGCGTGTATTGGCCGCGCGGCCATGGCGCTCGTGGTTGTGTTGTTCGCCACGACTTGCGCGCAGTTAGTCCGTGCTCGCACATGAAGCTATCGTTGAAAGCGCGTGGCCAACTGACATCCAGCCCCTTATGCTGGCACGCTACCTCGGCCTGACCTCCGAGCAACTGAAGGAGGCCCACGCCTACGGCGGCTGCATCATTCAGGACATGGGCTACTATGGATTACCCAATCACTCCGCAAGCTTCCGTTCAGGATGTCCCGCTCTCGACCGGCCTCACGAGCGATGAAGCCCGCCGCCGGCTCGAGAAGTTCGGTCCCAACGCAGTGCCCGACACGGCTCTGCATCCATTACGCAGGGCGCTGACCAAGTTCTGGGCGCCGGTTCCATGGATGCTCGAGGCTGCGATCGTGCTCGAGATTGCCCTCGGCAAGTACGTCGAGGCGGCGATCATCGCGGTTCTCCTGGCCTTCAACGCCATTCTCGGGTTCTTCCAGGAAGGGCGCGCTCAGGCGACTCTTGCCGCGCTGAAGTCGCGGCTGGCGCTGAACGCGTCGGTGCGTCGCGATAATGTTTGGGCGACCGTGCCCGCTACCGGACTAGTGCCTGGCGATCTTGTGAAGCTATCGGTCGGCGCCGTGGTTGCCGCCGACGTGCGTCTGACCGAAGGCCAGATCCTGCTCGACCAGTCCATGCTCACCGGCGAATCCATACCCATCGAAGCTGGGCCAGGCCTCGAAACCTATGCAGGGGCGCTGGTGCGGCGCGGCGAGGCGGTTGCGGAGGTCACGGCGACCGGAGCGCGCACAAAGTTTGGACGCACCGCGGAGCTGGTTCGCACCGCGCACGTCGAAAGTTCGCAGCAGAAGGCTGTTCTGCGCGTGGTGCGCAATCTCGCCATGTTCAATGGCGTCATCATCGTGATGCTGGTGGGGTATGCCTACGCTCTCAAGCTGCCGCTGGTAGCGAGATCATTCCCCTGGTGCTCACGGCGGTTCTGGCGTCGATCCCCGTAGCGCTGCCTGCCACCTTTACCCTTGCGGCGGCGCTCGGCGCGCGGGCTCTGGCACATCTGGGCGTCCTTCCTACGCGGCTCTCCGCCGTGGATGAAGCGGCAAGCATCGAGGTCCTGTGCGCGGATAAAACCGGCACGCTGACGCGCAACGAGCTGAAGGTGACTGCCGTACACCCTATGCCCGGCTTTGACGAATCACACGTTCTGGGAATCGCCGCCCTCGCCAGCTCGGATGGCGGGCAGGATCCCGTGGACGCGGCCATTCGCTCCGCCGCCTCGCAGGCCGTCGCCTCCGATCTGCCGAAACTGAGTAAATTTGTGCCTTTCGATTCCGCCACGAAGATGTCCGAGGCCACGGCTGTGGATCCGAGCGGCGCCACGGTGCGTGCCGTGAAGGGAGCCTTTGCCGCAGTCATGGGCCTCACCGAAGCCATCGCCCGATGCGTCCACGATAGCGAACCAACTGGAGGCACAGGGCTTCCGGGTGCTGGCCGTCGCGGTGGGTCCGCCGGAGGCGGTGAAGCTCGCGGGAATCATCGCTCTCAGCGATCCGCCTCGAACGGATTCGGCGGCGCACATTAGCGGAGTTGCGCACGTTGGGCGTCCGCACCGTCATGGTGACGGGCGATGCCCCTGCGACGGCAGCAATCGTGGCTCGCGCGGTAGGTCTCGATGGAGCTGTCTCGCCACCCGGACCCATCCCCGACGCTGTACGCCCTGAGGATTTCGCTGTCTTCGCCGGCGTCCTCCCGGAGGGAAAGTACAACCTCGTCAAGGCGTTCCAGAAGAGTGGCCACACTGTGGGTATGTGCGGCGACGGCGCCAACGACGCGCCGGCGCTGCGCCAGGCGCAGATGGGAATCGCGGTGTCAACCGCGACCGATGTTGCCAAGTCAGCGGCCGGCATCGTGCTGACCCAACCAGGACTCGGCGGTATCGTCGCTTCGGTAAAAGAAGGCCGCGTGACGTTCCAGCGCATCCTGACTTATGCGCTAAACTCGCTTACCAAGAAAACTGTCCAGGTGCTCTTCCTGGCGGTGGGTCTGGTCATGACCGGACACGCGATCCTGACTCCCATGTTGATGGTTATTATCATGCTCACCGGCGACCTCCTCGGCATGTCCATGACGACGGACAACGTGCGACCGTCCCCGATGCCCAATGCCTGGCGAATCGGCGAATTGACGATCGCGGGTGTCTTCATGGGAGTCTCCGAGCTGGTCTTTTGCACCGCCATCCTGGCCATCGCCAAATTCCGCCTGGGTCTTGGAATCGAAACGCTAAGAACTCTGGCCTTCGTGGTCATCGTGTTCGGCAATCAAGCAACGACCTATACGAATCGTGAACGCCGGCGCCTGTGGTCCTCTCGTCCAAGCCGGTGGCTCATCGGGTCGTCTGTCGTTGATCTGCTGATCGCCTCAACGCTGGCGACTTGCGGAATCGCCATGACTCCTCTGCCTATACTTGTTGTGGGAGGAATACTCGTGGCGGCAGCGGTCTTTGCATTCCTCTTGGACTTTGCCAAAGTCCCCGTGTTTAAGCGCCTCAAGATCGCATAGAGAAAGCACGATTAGCCTCCCTGCTGAGCCCTCGGTAATCTCCCACGGTCCACACTGTGGTTCCCCGTCACAAACTGGATGAGCCCTTTTGACCAGATCGGTGAGCAGTACTGGGCAGCAACGGGAAAAGCCGCTGGGGTATAACGATATCGGCTGGTTCCCGGAGACCACTTCTTTGTCAACTGACCGGCTTGAAACATAGACCAGCAGTCGGGCAGGGAGCGCCACGCGAAAAGACAATCTACAGGGGATCGGTGCCGCTCAGAGGTCGGACTGCACGGAGTCGTTCATCGCAGAACGCGCCAAAATCAGTGAGAGATAAGCCATGCCAGTTGAACGAACTTGCAGTTCGCTAGCCATTTCCGACAGCCATTCCCAGGCAGAGGAAGGGTGAAGGAACTTCAGAGGTCTGGGATTCATATGAAAAAACTGTCCATCGTCGGCAGGGACTATCACACCGAAGAGCACGTCGTAGGATACTACAATACCGGCGACCGCATGAAGTACTGGGGGAAGCTCGGGTGCATTTCCTGGGAGCGGGAGTCTGGGGGATGTTGTTCTGGAGCCGCTTTGCTTCGCCATTCCAGGCATCGGCCCGGTCTTGGTAGCCGTGCCCTCTCGTCGCGCTGGATTGTCGGAGCTCTCGAGGGCGCCGTGGTGGTATGGCGGACTGGGCGCGGTCGGGGCGGGGCTGTACAGCATTGGCATCCCAAAGGACAGCGTCGTGAAATACGAGTCGGCGATCAAATCTGACAAATTCCTCGTTCTGGCCCACGGCACGGCGGATGAGGTGGCCAAGGTGAAGGACATTTTGCAGACGACTCGCCCGGTGGAAGTTGCACTGCACGACGTCGAACGCGCGCAATACGCTGCGGTCAGTGCGAGATAATCTTACGTTAAGTTACAAAATGCCAAGGAGGATAAAACGATGTTAAGAAATGTCACCCATCTAAAGGGTTTTGCGATCCGAGCCACGGATGGGGAGATTGGAACGGTGGAGCAGTTCTATTTCGACGATGAGACCTGGGCCATCCGCTACCTCGTGGTCAATACCGGGGGTTGGCTTCCCGGTCGGCTTGTGCTGGTCTCGCCCATGGCCCTCCGCCAGGCGGAGTGGCAATCAAAGCGACTCGATGTGGCGCTGACGAAAAAGCAGATCGAGGACAGCCCCCCCATCGATACGCACAAGCCCGTCTCACGGCAGCACGAGGCCGTGTACTTGGGGTATTACGGTTACCCCTATTATTGGGGTGGGCCCAATCTATGGGGTCTTGCGTCCTACCCGGCAGGCTTGGCGGTTCAAAGGGAAGCGGTGACGGAAGCGGAAGCGTCGCAAGCCAGGGCGGGAAAAGAGTCGGCCGATTCACATCTGCGCAGCACCGACGAGGTGACAGGTTATCACATCGAGGCGGCTGATGGTGAGATCGGTCACGTGGCGGACTTCATCGTCGATGATGAAACCTGGGCCATTCGATACCTCGAGGTGGATACGCGGAACTGGTGGCCTGGCAAAAAGGTGCTGGTGTCACCCCAGTGGATCGACAATGTGAGTTGGCCGGACTCCAAAGTCTACGTAGACCTCTCCCGGGAAACCATCAAGAACGGCCCGGAGTACATCGAGTCTATGCCCATCACTCGCGAGTACGAGAATAGGCTCTACGGCTACTACGCCCGGTCGCCTTATTGGGCGCCAGAATCTGAGCAATCATGTAGCCGTGCGGCGAGCAAAGGTTGATTGATATAAGAATCATGGTAGCCATCTGGGGGAACACTTGTCTCCAGGGCACTAGCAATACTAGGTCAAGTAGACAAGACGTGTCGGTGGACTTTGTCAAGCACCATCGGCAACCCCCAGCGATTCTACTGAGCCGACAAGCCGACCCGAATCCAACCCTTGCACTCCTTCAGGATCCGCAAAACCCTACGACGACTGAACTGAAGCAGTCGTGTCCCGTGACTCTGGCGACAAACACCTGACGGTTTCCAGAGGTGACTGCCAGACAAAACAGGGCCATTGAAATCCTGGCGAATCACAAGTCTTGGGAACATTGCGTTTCAGTGCAGGAAATGGCGGGACAGGACTATTGCACAGAACGTGGCGAAGCCGAGGAGGATCAGGCCGAGGATGGCGTTGACGAGGCGGAAGAAGGTCGGGCCGATGCGGTGGGGGATGAAGCGAACGACGACGATCAGCGTGGTGAACCAGGTCATCAGCCCGGCGGCGACCATCAGGATTCCCCACCCGGGGGCGTTGGAGCCCAAGATGGAATGGGCGAAGGGGAGCCAGTTGGAGGTGACGCCGACCCAGTAAATTATGGTTAAGGGGTTGAAGATGGTCAGGGCGGCACCGGCGGCGACATCGGCGACCAGATGCGCGGGGACGGTGCCTTTGTCCCAGCGTTTGCGAGCTCTGGTGTGGGCCCGCAGGGGTTCCCTGACGGCGCGAACAAGGAAGTAGATCCCCAGCGGAAGCAGGACGATTACGCCGATGGCCGCGAGGACGGTCCGGAGAGTCGGGTTGGACAGGTCGGAGAGGAGATAGTGACCGCCGAGGAGGACCAGGGAGAAGAGGATCAGGTCGCCGGTGATGGAGCCGATTCCGCAGGCGAGGGTACGGCGCCAACCGCCGATCATGCCGCGGCGGATGGCCAGCATGTTGACGGGGCCCATGGGCGCGGCCGCCGCCAATCCCATGAAAAATGCGGCCGAAAGTACGTGGATGTCGGAGACGAACACCATGTTGCGCCAGATAGGTAGAATAGGCCCGAAATTCCACTCGGGCATTCTGGCAGTCAAGAATATACACCCAGTTGCCTCCAACTGAGCCGTTCGAGCGCATTTTTTCTCCTTGGCTCGTCCCCGCACTTCGGTGAGTCCTGAAAAGCCGATTCGGAACCAATTAGCCGGAAGGCTGGGTCTTGCGCAAGCCACTCGGCGTCGTTGACTTCCTCGTAACCGATGCGGCGGCCGTAAATGCATCGCCGCCAACGAGCCTTCATGGAGCATCCTCGGTAATTCCCCGCGGGCCCAGACGTAAATCCCCCCGCATGAATTGCGGTGAGCAATTTTGACCAGACGCTTGTGCCTTCCGGTACAGACACGCGAGTCACTCTCGATATATAGAATGTTTGGGGGCCACGATAGCTGACGAGGGTGACGCGGCCCGGTGGCGAGATCGGGCCTCTGGAGGCATCTAGCATGAGCAGACATACGCTCTCTTTCAATTCCCGGAACTTCCTCAAAAGGATCGGCACTCAAAAGACGACTCGGGAGTACCAAGACCAACAGGCCATATATTCGCAAGGGGACGCGGCTGATGCGATGTTCCAAATCCAGAATGGCAACGTGAAGCTCGCGGTTGCATCGCCGCGCGGCAAACAAGCTGTCATCGCCATTTTGGGGCCAGGGGACGTTTTTGGAGAGGGCTGTCTGGTAAATCGATCCCTGCGGATGTCGACCGCAACAGCGATTCAACCATCCACGATCGCCTGCGTGAAAAAAGGAATCCTGGTTCGCCTCATCCGTCAAGAGCCTGCCTTTGCAAAGCTTTTTATCTCCTACCTGCTTTCTCGGATGGTTCGAGTCGAAGAAGATTTCGTGGATCGACTCTTCAATTTCAGCGAGAAACGCCTGGCCCGGATTCTCTTACTGCTTACGCATTTTGGCAAGGAAGGTCGAGACGGAACTGCATTTCCCAGAATCAATCAGGAACACTTGGCCCAAATGGTCGGCACCACCCGGTCGCGGGTCAGTCACTTCATGAACAAGTTCAGGAAGCTGGGCTTTGTCGAATACAATGGCAACGGCGTGTTGACGGTCCATGGCGGTCTCCTCAGTGCAATCCTGCGCGACCAGCCTTCAGGTCAAACCCCCGGTCATTCCTATCTGGCCCAGACTGTAGTTCCCGAACTGCGGTGAGCAATTCAGACCAAACACGTGAGCCATGCTGTACAGACACGCGAATCACCCCGGGCTATAAACATAACAGGA
>CAVRNQ010000005.1:0-694838 GCA_963722555.1 uncultured Acidobacteriota bacterium | reverse complement strand
AAGGGTGTCTTGCTCCCCGCGCGCAAATCTGCGAATATAGAGGGTTTCAGCGGGGGCAACATTCACCCATGGGAGGCCATCGTGCCATTCAATCTGAAGCATCAGAGTCACACGATCACGGACGGACGCGACCGCGCCGGGGCGCGCGCCATGTACAAGGCCATTGGGTTCACGGACGCTGACTTGGCCAAGCCCATCGTCGGCATCGCCAACACCTGGATTGAGACCATGCCTTGCAACTACCACCTGCGGCAACTGGCGGAAAAGGTGAAGGCCGGTGTGCGTGCGGCGGGCGGCACCCCCATGGAGCTCAACACCATCGCCATTTCCGACGGCGTGACCATGGGCACGGAGGGGATGAAGGCTTCACTCGTCAGCCGCGAGGTGGTGGCCGACTCGATCGAATTGGTCGGCCGCGGCCACATGTTTGACGCCATGGTGGCGCTGGTCGGCTGCGACAAGACCATTCCCGGCGGGGCCATGGCGCTGATCCGGCTGAACGTTCCGAGCGTCCTCCTTTACGGGGGCTCGATTGCCGCGGGGCGCTTCCAGGGCCGCGATGTGACGATTGTCGACGTTTACGAAGGCGTGGGCGCCAATGCCGCCGGCCTCATGACCGACGCGGAATTGAAACAATGGAGGACGCGCGCGTGTCCGGCGGCCGGCGCCTGCGGCGGCAGTTCACCGCCAACACCATGTCCACGGTGATGGAGTTCATCGGCCTTTCTCCCCTGGAGCAAACAGCGTTCCGGCTCTCGACCCGCAGAAGGACGAAGTCGCCTACCAGTGCGGCGAGATCGTGATGGACCTGGTGAAGCGGGGAGTCAAGCCGCTGGACATCCTCACCCGCAAAGCTTTCGAAAACGCCATCGCCAGTGTGGCGGCCACCGGTGGTTCCACCAACGCCGTGCTGCATCTGCTGGCCATGGCGCGCGAAGCCAACGTCCCGCTGACCATTGACGACTTTGACGCCATCAGTTCGCGCACGCCCATCATCGCGGATTTGAAACCCGGCGGGCGCTACGTGGCCGTCGATGTGCACCGCGCGGGCGGAATTCCGCTCATTGCCAAAAAACTGCTGGAGGCCGGTTTGATCGATGGCTCGCAGATGACCCCCACCGGCAAGACCATCGCCGAGGAAGTCGCGCACGTCAAGGAAACGCCCGGGCAGGATGTGGTGAGGCCCGTCTCGAATCCCGTAAAGAAAACCGGCGGCCTGGTCATCCTGAAAGGGAATCTCGCGCCCGAGGGCTGCGTCATCAAAGTGGCCGGCGTCGAGCGCACCTACCATCGCGGGCCGGCGCGGGTCTTCGATTGCGAAGAAGACGCCATGCGCGCCGTCACTGCCAAAAGCATCAAGGCCGGCGATGTCGTGGTGATTCGCTATGAGGGCCGCGCGGCGGGCCTGGCATGCGGGAGATGCTGGGAGTAACCGGCGCCATTGTGGGCGAAGGCCTGGGCGAATCCGTCGCCTTGCTGACCGACGGCCGCTTCAGCGGCGGCACGCACGGCTTGATGGCGGGTCACGTGGCTCCGGAAGCGGCGCGGGGTGGGCCGATCGCCGCCGTGGCCGACGGCGACACGGTCGTGGTCGACATCGAGAAGCGGCGCATCGACGTGGAAATCTCCGACGCTGAAATCCAGAAGCGCCTCGCCACTGGCGCGCCCCCGAGCCGCGTTACAAGAGGGGAGTCTTTGCCAAGTACGCGGAGCTGGTCTCCTCCGCCTCGGAAGGTGCCGTGACGTTCGTAAAGTTCTGAGAGTTGGCTGTAAAAGTGGTCAGTTGCGAGTCGGGTGCTCCAGGTGCAGTCGTTCCCGCGAAGCGGGTCTACTCCGCCCGCGATTGGAGCTGCGCCAGTCGGTCTGGTTTTCCGCTTGCGCGGGGATGACCAGTGTTTCTAAAGGGCTCCCATTACAGATGACCGACTGCTCATTTTCTTGCCGCGTTCCCTCGGAATGTGCAAAAATGTTCAGGCGTGGAAGGTGCGGCGAAGCGGTGAGTGTGCCTGGACCTTCCCGTCAGGGCGACAAGACATGACCAAGGAGAGGCATTGAATCCCGACCTCAAATCCGTCATCGAACTCCAGCAGGTTGACCTGAAGGTGGCGGAGTTGGCGGTATTGATCGATTCACTACCCGCCCAGATTCAGACCTTGCAGTCCCAACTCGATGACTTCATTCACGCCCACGAAGAGCGCCGAAGCGCCTGGCCGCCAATCAGAAAGAGCGGAAGAACCTGGAAGGCGATGTCGAGATCATCCAGGAAAAGATCACCAAGCACAAAGATCAGCTTTACCAGGTCAAAACCAACGAACAATACAAGGCCATGCTGAAGGAGATTGCGGGCGAAGAAACCAACATCCGCGCGATTGAGGATCAGATCCTGGAGAAAATGATTGAGGCCGAAATCTCCAGCAACACGTCCAGGACGCGGCAGCGCGGCTGGAGGGTGAGAAAGCGCGCGTGGCGGGTGAGATCAAACGGCTGCAGGATGAACGCCAGACGGATCTGGATGAGCGCGAGCGCCTGCAGGCACGGCGCACGGAACTTACCGCGGCGCTCAGCGACTCGGTCCGGAACCTGTACGAACGCATCCGCTCTTACCGAAACGGGATCGCTCTGGCGGAAGTGCGCGAAGGCCTCTGCACCGCGTGCAACGTCCGGCTGCGGCCGCAGGTCTACAATGAAATCCGGAGCAGCGATGTCGTGCTGACGTGTGAAAACTGCAGCCGGATTGTCTATTATGTCGAGCCTCCGCCCGCGGAGCAGGCAGAGGGCAATGACCAGAGCGCGGGAGCAGCAGTCTGAGCGGACTCATTCCCTGTGCCTGGGCGCGAGAACCGGCGACGGCTCAATCCCCCTCATAGGACGGAATTGCAACCCGGGTACATCTTCCCGCATGATGAGCTCATCTGAAGTCGTGGCGCACGTGGACGGTGCCTCGCGGGGAAACCCGGGCCCGGCCGCTTACGGCGTGGTCATGGAAACTACGGCCGGCGAGCGCGTCGCAGCGTTTGCGAAGTTCCTGGGAGAAACCACCAACAACTTTGCGGAATACCAGGGCCTGCTGGCAGCCTTGGACTACGCTCTCGGCCATCACCATCTCCGCCTGAGTGTGGTAACGGATTCCGAGTTGATGGCCCGTCAGATCTCCGGGCGCTACAAGGTTCGCAGCTCTGACCTGAAACCGCTGTACGACAAGGCCCAGGCGATGATCGCGCGCCTGGAGTCCTTCTCGATCCGGCACGTCCCGCGAGAGCACAACCGCGCAGCCGACCGTCTGGCGAACCAAGCACTGGATGCCGCGGAAGCGGGCCTCGCTATGCCCCCAGCGCCCGCACCCCACGCTGCCTCGGCGCGACTTGCAAACACCGCTCCGGGCGAACCTCTGCACACCTCCGCGACGTTTCAGAGTGGGGTGCTCAGGCCGCACGAACGGCTTCCTCTCTTCGACGGCGAGAAAGTGGAGTTGGAAATTCGCCGCAAGAAATGAACTGCCTCGCGAGACTGGCCGACCAAGATGGCTGGGTTACGCAGGCTGCGGAAAAACTCTTCCCTGCTGTCATTCTGAGCGAAGCGAAGAATCTCGCTCTGTGCATTTTCATGGCAATGCGAGATTCTTCGTCGGTCGCCGTGGCAACCTCCTCAGAATGACAGTCCCGGCGGGTTTCCCCGCAGCCTGTACGGCGCCGCGCGGGATCTCCTGTATAATGTCACTGCACGCGGGCGCGGCCTGTAGTTTCCGCGCTCTGGGCGGCCAGCGGGCACTCCGCAGCGCGGAATTCGCGAGAGAAATCCAAAGAGGCACAATTCTATGGCACAGCGAATGGTGAAATGCGTGATGCTCAAGAAGGAACTTCCGGGCCTGGATGAGCCACCCTGGACCGGGGAGCTCGGGCAGCGCATTTACGATAACGTCTCCCAGCAAGCGTGGAACTTGTGGCTTGACCACTTACGGATGCTGATCAACGAATATCGCCTGGTGCCTTCCACGAAGGAAGCTCAGGATTTCATCGCCCATCAAATGGAGCAATTCTTTTTCGGCGCAGGCACAGCACACCCGCCCCAGTTTATCCCGCCCCAGTGAAAGCCCTGAGCCCCGCTGGCCACGCGGCGGATCGAACCAATGACGGGTTCTCTCGCAGGATGGATTCCTGTTCCCAGCCCGGGACTTGCCGTGGTAACGGCGCTCTTGCCCAGCCCAGTGATTCTTGATTTTTGTCCATCCCCCTCTGTAACATGCTACCCTCTCAGGGAAGGCTCTTTGCAGTGGGCCATGGTGCGCGGCCGGGGCAGGTGCGACGGGCTCGCAGGTAGAAACCTTCCGAGGCATTGGACTTCAACCTGGTTTCGGATTCATAGGGGTTATATGCGATCCTGGGCATCACCATTCCTCAGGTTTCTCGGACTTAGTGCTGGCTTGCTGACCTGCGTTGTGGCGCTTCAGGCAGCGCCTGCGGCGGGCGGGGCTGCACTTTTCAAGCAGAAGTGCTCAATGTGCCATGGCGCCGACGGCAAGGGGTTTGCCGCCATCAAGACTCCGGATTTCACCGACCCGAAATGGCAAGCCTCCCTCAAGGACAACGGGATAGGGGAGGCGATCAAGAACGGCAAGAAGGGCACGACTATGCCCGCCTTCGGGGAGAAGCTGAAGGATGAGGAGATCCAGGCGCTGGTGGGCTATATTCGTTCCTTCGGCAGCAGGAAGAAGTAGCCGCGCCTTTCCGCACTGCGGCAGGGGAGTTCCGCGGCTGTGGCGGAACGGTCACGGGTACGAAATCGCCACTTGCCAACCTGGCCGGATCGGGGTAGCATCGGCTGCAAAACCAATTTGGGAGGTCGGGATAAGCCTAAGAATTGGACGCTTCCTCGGAATGCATCGTAGAGCTTCGAAACGTTTGTAAGCGTTACGGGGAGCACGCCGCCCTGGAAGACTTTACGCTCGCCGTGCGGCGGGGCGAATTCCTGACGCTTCTGGGCCCCAGCGGTAGTGGCAAGACCACTTTGCTGCGCTTGGTGGCCGGCTTCGAGTTACCGCAGGGGGGGCAAGTCCTGATCAATGGGCACGACGCTTCCCTCCTCCCTCCTTACCATCGCAACGTCAACACGGTCTTTCAGCACTACGCCCTCTTTCCGCACTTGACAGTCTTCCGTAACGTGGCCTTCGGGCTGGAGCAGAAGAAGTTGCCCCGGGCGGAGATTCAACGCCACGTGCGAGCCATACTGGAGATGGTGGAGTTACCCGGCAAGGAGGATCGGTATCCCCAGCAATTGAGCGGCGGCGAGATGCAGCGCGTAGCGCTGGCGCGGGCCCTGGTTCTGGAACCGGCGGTGCTGCTTCTGGACGAGCCGCTCGGTGCGCTCGACCAAAAGCTTCGGCAACAAATGCAGGTGGAGTTGAAACGGCTGCGCGAGCGCCTGGGGATCACCTTCATTTTCGTGACGCACGACCAGGAAGAAGCCCTGGTGATGTCGGACCGCGTCGCCGTGATCAACCACGGGCGCCTCGAACAAGTGGGGACGGGTGAAGAAATCTATGAACGCCCGCGGACGCATTTCGTGGCGGAGTTCATGGGGGTCGAGAATTTCTTCGAGGTCAGCTGCGTCGCTCACACTCCGGAGGGGACGCGCTTCGAGACAGCCGGCGGTCATGCTTTGTGGGCTTCGAACTCCGTGGACCTGCCGGAGCGTTCCCACGCCACGCTCGCCGTGCGGCCCGAGTGTGTGCGGCTGACGCGTGGTCTTCCCCGGGAGAATGGGAGCCGGCTCAACGTGCTGAAGGGTGAACTCGTCGACTCCATCTACGAGGGAGGCAGACGCCGTTGGGCGGTGCGCATTGCCAATGGCCAGCGGGTGGTCGTGCGGGATACCAATTCCGCCCGGGACACGCGGCCCAACGGCGACGCAAGCGGACCGAGGGTTTACCTCTCCTGGGATTCCGCCAAGAGCTTGGTCTATCCGCACAACGGTGCGGAACCCCATTGACTCGCTTCCGCACGAAGGTAGACTCTAACCCCACCCCACCCAGGTCCATGTTTTCCTAGCGCGGCGGCGTGAACGCTGGCGCCAGAGCGAATACAAACCAGCCCTCGCGCCAAACCATGGGCTGCCACCCGCGCCCACGGCAACAAATCTGTAACCAACTGCGTGTTGAAGCCATCTCTTAAATAGGGCTCAACAGGCTGCGGAGAAACCCGTCGGGACTGTCATTCTGAGGAGCCGCAGGCGGTCCTGAGCATAGCGAAGGAAGAATCTCGTATTGCCATGAAAATGCGCAGAGCGAGATCCTTCACGTAGTTTACCCTGAGCGGGCAGAGCGAGATCCTTCGCTACGCTCTGCAGAAACTCGACGCGTAAGTCATTTAGATTCAGCATCGCTTGCGCTGTCATTCTGAGCCCGCATTTTGGGCGAAGAACCCCCGTAGTTTACTCTGTTCGCCAACCCCCCGCGAACTGCCGGGGTCCTTCGCTTCGCTCAGGATGACAGCGAGGGGCATGGGTTCTCCTTGTCGAGTTTCTGCCCATCATGGGCAGCCGAAAGGCTGTCAATGCTCAGGATGACAGCAGGGAAGCGTTTTTCCGCAGCCTGTTAAGCAGATTTTCTGAGGCGCACCGGACGACGACGCAAAACCTCCGGCGGCGCGCCCGGCAAGTTTTCGCGACAATTCATCCGGCGGGTGAAGTTCGATAAATCCAATGACCGGGAGGGAATCGTGACTGCGGAAAAGGTAGTTAAGACTGATGCCGAGTGGAAGGATCTCCTCACTCCGGAGCAGTATGAAGTGACGCGCCGCAAGGGGACCGAGCGCGCCTTCTCCGGCCAATACTGGAACTCGCACGAGGAGGGAATGTTCCGTTGCGTCTGCTGCGGCACCGCCCTCTTTAGTTCCCAAACCAAGTTCGATTCCGGCACGGGCTGGCCGAGCTTCTGGGAACCGGCAGCCGACGAGAACGTCTACCGCGAAACCGACCGGAGTCACGGCATGGAGCGCACGGAAGTCCGCTGTGCCCGGTGCGAAGCGCACCTCGGCCACGTGTTTGAAGGCGGCCCGCCACCCACCCATCTTCGTTTCTGCATCAATTCCGCTGCGCTCAAGTTTGTGAAGAGTGAATGAGCAGGCGACGGAGCTTTGATTCCCACCCAGGCGTCGTTGTGTAACCACGCTTCCACCTTCGAGCCGGGAATGCCGGAGCCGTGCGGAGGCAGCAGATCCCTCACCCGCCCGCCGCCGGCCGACATGCAGCGGCCGCCCACGGATTAATCTGGTGCCCTGATGGCGGCGAGTTGCTTCTCTAGAGCGGCGAGCGCACTTTCGAGCATCGCGAGATGGCGGGGGTTCTGGCTAGCCTGGATTTGTTGCAGCACGTGGGTGCGCGCGAGCAGCAGCGTTTCCCTCTTCCGTAGCGTTGCAGTCATCTCGGGCGTGACGGAATGCTTGGCAGGTTTCGTCGCGTCGGACCGCGCGGATTCGATCTGCGACTCAACCGATTTGCTTTCCCAGCCTCTGGCCATGTCCTTCCCGGTCAATAGACTACTCGTTTCTATGCCGTCCGGCAATCTGTAAGCGGACCCGGCTTTTGTAGAGGCCGCCTTTAGCAGGCAAGTCTTTCAATCCATGATGCCGCCCTGAAGGGCGCCGCTGCGAAAAGCAGCCGCAGAAGCGGCCCTTCTTACTTTGGAGGTCTCTCGCCCCCACCCAGGCTGCGCCGCGCCGTGGCACGGCCCCTGCTTCTCCGCCGTTGCAATTGCCCCTCGGTTCATCTATCGTCATGCGCGTGTGTCGGTGATGGTTTCCTTCTCCGGGAGGGGGCAAACGCGAGGGGCAGGGATCGTCCGTGGCAGCGGATCGACTTCAAGTGGTGGGGGCAAACATGAAAGACCTGATTCGAATCTTCTGGGCAGGGTGCATTATGCTCATGCTGCTCGGCGTTAACGCTGCGCAAGGTCAAACCTACAACCTGATGCCGCAGCCGGCGCAACTCACGCCGGGCTGGGGGCGCCTCGCGATCGACGGCAGTTTTCGAGTTGCGCTCGAAGGATACCAGGAGCCGCGTCTGGAGGCTGCGGCGGCGCGCCTTATTCGGCGACTCGCCAAACAGACCGGCATTCCCTTAAGCTACGGTCTCGGGACGGATCCCGGCATAGCGACGCTCGTGCTCCATTGCGATCACGCAGGGGAGCAAGTCCAGTCCATCAAAGAAGATGAGTCCTACCAACTCGAAGTCGTGTC
Source organism: uncultured Acidobacteriota bacterium (assembly GCA_963722555.1). Lineage (GTDB taxonomy): Bacteria > Acidobacteriota > Terriglobia > UBA7540 > UBA7540 > Bog-366. The sequence goes on along the minus strand of CAVRNQ010000005.1, from coordinate 686,607 downwards.
GCGACAGGCTCGCCTTACGGCGCCTACTCCGGTGGGCGTGCTGCGAGGAATCGAGACCTTTCTGCAGCTCGTCACTCTCGATGCGCAGGGATTCGGTGCGCCGGGCGTGCGCATCGAGGACCACCCGCGGTTCTCCTGGCGTGGCTTGGTCATTGACGTGGCCCGCCATTGGATGCTCGAGGACGTTCTGAAGCGCAACCTTAATGCCATGGCCGCCGTGAAGCTCAATGTGCTGCACCTTCACCTCACGGACGATCAGGGCTTCCGAGTCGAAAGCAAGGAATACCCCAAACTTCAGGAGATGGGCTCGGACGGCCACTATTACACCCAGGCCCAAATTACCGATCTGGTCGCCTACGCGCGTGACCGGGGCATTCGCATCGTCCCGGAAATCGAGATGCCCGGCCACTCCACGAGTTGGTACGTGGGGTACCCCGAACTCTCCAGCGGCCCCGGGCCGTTTCAAATCGAACGCCATTGGGGCATCTTCGATCCCGCCCTGGATCCGACGCGCCCGGAGATCTACACCTTCCTCGACGGTCTGATCGGCGAGATCGCTGCGCTCTTTCCCGATGAGTACCTCCACGTGGGCGGTGACGAGGTCAACGGGAAGCAGTGGGATAGGAATCCGCAAATCCAGGCTTTCAAGAAAGCGCACGGGCTCAAAGACAACACTGACCTGCAGCTTTACTTCGAACAACAGCTTCTGCCCATTGTCCAGAAGCACGGCAAGAAAATGATTGGATGGGACGAGATCTTTCGTCCCGATCTTCCCAAGGATGTTGTGGTGCACTCTTGGCGCGGGCCGGAGTCTCTGGCCCAGACGGCACGGCTGGGTTACATGAGTATCCTCTCCAACGGCTATTACCTCGACTTCGCCCTGCCGCCTGCGGCCTATTACCGGGTCGATCCCCTGGGCGGCGCCGCCCAAAGCCTCACGCCCGAGCAGGCGTCGCGCATCCTGGGCGGGGAGGCCTGCATGTGGAGCGAACTCGTATCAACGGAAAACGTTGACTCCCGCATCTGGCCCTCGACCGCCGCCATCGCGGAAAGGTTCTGGTCTCCGCAGGACGTGCAGGACGTGGGTTCCATGTATCGAAGGCTCGATGTAGTCAGCCGCGAACTGGACTGGGTGGGGGTGACGCACCTCTCCAGCTACCCGTTGATGCTCACTCGTCTGGCCGGGGTGCGCTCCCCGGAGGTGCTCGAAACGCTGGCTGACGTCGTGGAGCCTGTCAAACATTATAACCGCCAGGACGCGCGCGAATACACCAGCTTCACCCCCCTGAATCGCCTGGTTGACGCCGCGCGCCCGGAGAGTGTAAAGGCGCGGCTCTTCTCCGAACTGGTGGATCACTTGGGCGCGAATAGGGACGCGGTGCGCAAGCAACTGCTCGCTTGGCGCGATAGCCGTGAGGCGCTGCTTCCCCTCTTGCAGCAGTCCGCGCTGCTGGAGGAAGCCCTGCCTCTGGTGGAAGACCTTTCCGCAGTGGCGCAAGCCGGGCTCCAGGCGTTGGACTACCTCGACGCCGGCAAGCCTGCCCCGCCGTCCTGGGTCAAGGATCAGCTCACGGTGCTGGGCTTGGCGGCCAAGCCCCGCGCGGAAGTCATGCTGATGATCGTGCCGCCGGTTCGCAAGCTTGTGGAGGCCGCCGGGAAGGGGTCGTTTTAGGCGCTGGGGCGGGCTGTGAGTAAAAGAGACGAGGTGAAATGAGCGAGATGCGTCTTACCCGATGGACCAAGGCGATTTGTCTTGCGGTGTTTGTGTGCGCTGCTTTCGTAATTCAGGCGGGGTGTCAGGAGGGAAACGAAATTCCCCTGTGGCCCCAGGAAGCTCCGGGGGCCAAAGGCAATGAGCCGATTGACCGTCCTACGATTCTCCTCTCTTTGCCTTCGGCCGAAAAGCCCACACCCGCGGTCGTCGTCTGTCCCGGAGGTGGCTATACGGTGCTGGCCATGGATCACGAAGGCCGGCAGGTGGCGGAATGGTTGAACAATCTGGGGATTGCCGCTTTCGTCCTGAAGTATCGCCTCGCGCCGCGCTATCACTATCCCGCGCCGCTGCTCGACGCGCAGCGCGCCCTGCGCTACGTTCGGGCCAACGCGAAACTCTACAACCTGAATCCGCACGAGGTCGGCATTATGGGTTTTTCGGCGGGCGGGCACCTGGCCGCTCTGGCGGCGACGCACTTTGACGAAGGCAAACCTTCCGCCGCCGATGCCATCGACCGCGAGAGTTCGCGCCCGGACTTCCTGGTGCTGGGGTATCCGGTGATTTCCTGCACCGCTCCCTTTTTGCACGCCTGGTCGTGCAAGCAATTGCTGGGAGATCATCCCGATCCCAAGTTGGCTGATCTGGTCTCGAACGAGAAGCAGGTGACGCCGAAAACTCCGCCCACGTTTCTGTTCCACACCAACGACGATGACGGAGTCTCGCCCGAAAACAGCGTCGCCTTTTACCTGGCTCTGCGCAAGGCGGGTGTTCCGGCGGAACTTCACATCTACGAACACGGTGCACATGGTGTGGGCCTCGCACCTCAAGACCCCGTGTTGTCGTCATGGCCCAAGCGTTTGGAGGATTGGTTCCGCGTGCGCGGGCTGCTCCCGAAAAATGTAGTGCCCGAAGACGCCATCCGGAAGCCTTGAGGCGGCGCTAGCCCCAATGCTGTTCACTTAAGGGGTTTCGGCTTTTCAATTTGCTCCTGGGTGACCCCCTCACCCGTCCCGCCCCGGCTGGTCAAAGCGCCGGTTGCGGTCCACCCTCTCCCCCAAGGGGGCGAGGGCAGAAAAATCAAATCAACGCTCCCCTCGCCTCCTTGGGAGAGAATGGTCGGCGCGAGGGAGATGTCTTGATTTGGCGGCAATCAGCTTTGTGCAGAAATTCGGGAAATGACCCTGCGGAGTGCTTCGGCGAAAATCCCGGGGGCGGGCAAAAGGCTCAGGACGAGGAAGCCTTCGGTGGGAAAATCATAGAAGTGGCCCGGATGCACGATCACACCTTCCTGGGTGAGTAATTCCACCGCCCAATCCTCGTCGCTGCGCGTGGAGGGGACGCGCAGGATGGTGTACCAACCACCTTCCACTTCGAGCCTGCTCACGGGCAATCCGCGCGTAAGCAGTTCATCGAGCTTCCGCAGATTCGCCTTCACCCGTTCCAGAATTTGCGGTTGGATCTTGTGCCGATGGGCGAGCCAGCGGGGCGTGGCGAGCGCCGCGGGGGCGCTGACGGAAAGGTAAGTGTCCGCGATCACTTCCAGGCGCGCTTGCGCGTCGCTGCGAAGTTCGCGCGGCCCATTCACCACAATCCAGGCCAGCTTCATCTGCGGCAGAGCCGAGATCTTCGAGAGCCCGCTGAGCGTAAACGTCAGCGCGTCGGAGGCCTGAGCGTGGCTCATGACCCGGTCCGGGTCCGCCGCGAAGGCATAGTCCGCGAAGACTTCGTCGGCGATGACGGCCGCTTGCGAGCGGCAAGCGAGTTCAACCAACCGCAGCAACTCGCCCTTTTTGACGTAGGAGCCCGTGGGATTGTTAGGGTGCACGATCAGCACGGCGCGCGTGCGGGATTCCCATCGCGAACTGAGCGCTTCAAGATCCCCCTGCCAGCCCTCGTCGTAAACCAGCGGGTAAGGCCGCACTTCGACATCGTTCAGCCCGCCCAGGAAATCGAAAAGTGGATAGCTCGGCTGCGGCGCCAGGATGCTGTCGCCGGGGTCCGCCAAAAGCCGGAACACGAACGAGTAAGCTTCGCTGGTGCTGGTGGTCAGGAAGATCTGGTCGGGGTGGATCTCGACTCCGCGCTCGGCGTAATACTGTGCCACTGCTTCCCGCGCCATGAGCAGGCCGCGCGGATCAGGCTCGTAGGTGAGGGCGCGGGGGTTGGGGAGGGCCGCAAGAATCTCTTCCGCATCGATCGTGAAGCCGCAGCGCGTGGGATTTGACTCCGTCAGGTCCAGAAGCGGCAGGCCACGCTCGCGGCGCTGGCGCACAAGTTCAGAAAGGCGATTGGGGGTAAGCGACCAGCCCGTGCGGGATGCGAACATGCGTTGAATCCCCATGCGTGCCCGGAGATGAATCGTGCTTGCTTGCCCCGTGCGCTACGCAACCGACTTGAGAACCTTCAGCAAACCTTCCAGTGACTCGCGCGAGCTTTCGAGGGAATTTCCATCCGGCCGGCGGTAATGTGTCTCAAGTGAGATCGTCCCCCGGTATTCATCCCGGAGCAAAGCCTGGAACTGCCCGCGAAAGTCCACATCGCCGCTGCCCACCGGCAGCCAGCGTGTTTTGCCGGTGCTGGGATCACGCTTCGCATCCTTCACATGCAGGTGGGGGAAAAGGCCGCGCACGTGTTTGTACCCATCGGGGTAAGGGATTTCATCCAACACCACGGCGTTGGCCGGATCCCACATGGCGCGCAGGGCTGGCGAGTTGATGTCGCGAACGAGGCGCCCCAGCTCTTTGCCCGTGCCGATGTTGCACGCAGGTTCGTTCTCGAGCAGCAGCGTCATCTTACTCTGGGCCGCCACGGCTGCGGCTTTCGCCAGGCGCTCGCGCACATGCGGGTACGCTTTCTCGGGGTCCTCAACCCGCCAGTAGCTGAAGATGCGAATCTTCTGGGTGCCGAAGAGGCGCGCGATCTGGAAGGATTTCTCGAGGAGATCCTCCGTGTCCTGGTCCGTGAAGGTGGCCATAAACGTATCGCGCTTCTCGGAAGGCTGGGCGGGCATTTCCGGCAGATTGTACTTGAAGAGGGGCGACGCGATCTCCGCAACCTGCGCGTGGTGCTTCTCGATGATTTGTTTGGCGCGCTCCAGATCGGAGGGGGAGAGTGTCATGATGTTCCTGCCCCAGAGCTCGCGCAATTCACAGTAAGATAGTGAGTAGCTGGCAATAAAGTCGAGCGCCTTATCGAGGTCCTGGGTTATTTCATCCGTGATGACGCCCAATTTGGACGACAGGGAATCCTTTCCAGGTTCCGCTGCGCCGAGTGTCGCGCTGGCGCCGAGCGCCCCCAGCGCCAGGCAGAAGTTCCTGCGAGTCCAGTGTTCTTCCATCGTAAGCCCCCAATCAGGTCTGCGATTTCGCACGTGAAGAAGAAATCCCTCACGCGCGCCCCTTCCGGGCTGGCAAGCGCCGCGGCAGGCCGGCGTCATCATAACAACGACCGGCTCGAGGCTCAATAACTGATGTTGTTGTGATCCTGGGAGTGGCAGCGCAGCGTGCACGAGCCCTGGAAGGTGGTTGATCCGGGCGCCGGCGTGAGGTCCGTCCAGATGGGCCCAACCCCGGTGCTGCTGGGCACGACGATATTGAGATCGAAATTCACCAGGCTGCCATTGCGCGTGGCCGTCCCATTCGGCACGCCGTGAGGATCGTGGCAGGTGGCGCAGGAAGCAATCTGCATATGCGTCCAGTGCTGCTTGAAGCTGTCGTTATTTCGCAGGCTCTGCTCGCTGTGGCACTTGAAGCAGAGGGCATAATTGGAGGACGCGTAGGGAATGTTGGGCGTGTTCCCCGGAATGCCCGCCGCGCTCTCGATGACATAGCTTCGTTCCAGGATGTGGTTGACGTTGGAGCCGTGCGGGCCGGCGGGATCCGTGTAGGTGCTGCCCAATTTGCGCCCGGTATCATTCGAGTGGCAATCCACACAGTATATCTGGGCCGATCCGGACAGGGTGCGGCCCGAGAGGGGGGCGCCATTTCCATCCGCGGGGGAGGAGAGCAGGCTGGGAACGGCTCCGCCGGGGCCCCAGCTCAGACCGCGGGCGCGGGTCACGGGATGCCAAGAGGCTCCGGAGGAAAATGCCAGGCGCAAGTCGCTCGAGGGGCTTTGCCGGGTTGGCAAGGGGCCGTAGGTCTGATAGCCCGGCAATTGCGGCCTGTTGAGATTGTAGCTGTGGCACTTGAAGCAGGTCTCGTACTCGTACAGGGCGTCGCCGCTGCCACGGCGAGCATCGCGCGGAGAGCCATCCGCGGCAATTCCACTTACCCCCAGGAGCGCGGCGGAGAGTTGTGGCGGCGTGGGTGGAGTCGAGTCGCCATGCGCCGCATGCGGGTTGTGGCAGTCGTCGCAGGCCGCGTGGCGGGTCTGGATACTTCCCGGCGCTTCCGCGGGGTCGTGGCCAGCCTGAAGCCCGAGCGAGGGGTGGACGTATATCTTGCGCGCAAATTCCGACTTCATATCGGGAAGTTGCGTCAACTGGTTCCCATCATGACACTGGAAGCAGATCTGATCGGTTTCCCCTTTCAGTAACTGGCTGGCTTCGTGGGCCGTATGGGGACGATGGCAGGCCTCACAGCCGTTGGTCGTGGGCGTGGTGTAACCGGTGTGCGCACCCAACCAGGTGATTCCACCATTCGTCTGGGTGTTGTAGCGGTTTGCCGCGGTCTTATGGCTGGAAGGCAGGCCCTGGGCGCCGCCCCAACTCCACAGGTTCGCCCCTGTCCCGCCTTTCAGCTCGTGGCAGGAGGTGCAGATGGCCGCGCCCGAATTGTTCTTCACCAGGAAACGGTTCTCGACCGGGTCGATCGATTCGCTGTGGGGGTCATGGCAGGTCGTGCATTGCAACAAGCCCTTCCCGTCCAGGCGGACAGGATCGCCGTGCTGCGGGAGAGACTCGCCAAAGTTTGCTGGTCCAGCCCATTGTGGTTGTAGCTGAAATCGCCGTTGAGGATCAAGTGATCGATGGCGCGGAAGTTCGCGCTGGTGTTGAGGGTCGAGGAGTTCGAGCTTTCCGTGAGCGCGTTGAAAGGAAGGTTGATGGGAGGCCCCCCCGACGGGACGTCTCCACGGGTTATTGGCTTCAGACGACGATTTGTCGCTTACCAGCTTATGAAGCTTTGGTGCGGACTAATCTCGAGTTCCAGCGTGCAAAATCGAGTCCTGGCGAGCTGCTTTACGGAATCAGCTTTTGCGTTGTGGAAATTAGCTCAGATTGAGTGGTTTCGCTACAAGAGGAGGGCAGGGCTTGCCGACTAATCTTCCCTGTATCAAGAAATTTAGCGACTTGTTGCCCTTTCGCAAGACAAAAACTGCCTGAGTATGGCGACGATGTTGCTGTAGGTCTCTGACTAGGGTCTTGATGTGACATTATGGCCGGTTGTGTGATCAGAACTCGCACCCGGGCGGTTGTCAAATTCCTTCTCATTCTTCTGAAATTGTGGGAGTACTTTTATGACGAAACGCAACCGGAAATGCAGAATCTGGGCTTGGCTGCTTGTGGCCTCTGCGACGCTGGTCTCCGGCGTCACCCTTTTTGCCCAGACGCAACCCGCAGCTACAGCATCCTCCTCCGTCTCCTGGCGCGCACCGGCCGAAGCGAAGGCCGCGGCACAGAGCGCGCAAGCGCAACCAGCGGCGAGGGGGGACGGAGACTACGTCGGGACAGAAACTTGCGTGGGCTGTCACAAGGATCAGGAGAGGCGTTTCAAGAACACGGTCATGGGGAAGATCTACGCCCATCCCCGGACTGAAATAGAAAAGCTTGGTTGTGAATCCTGTCACGGGCCCGGCAAAGCTCACGTCGCGGCTGGTGGCGGCAAGGACACCATCCCCCTCCGCTTCGGCAAGGATTCCAACAACTCGATCGCAGAGCAAAATGCCGCTTGCTTAGCGTGCCATTCACGCGGCAACCGGCTGTTTTGGAAGGCCAGCCCGCACGAATCACGCGGGATGGCCTGTGTGGACTGCCACCAAGTCAAGCAGGACCTGCAGGTCTCGCTCTCGTCCGACACCCGTTTCAACGCCCCGCTGAGCGAGAATAGGGGGGTCAAGAAGTCGCAGCCGGAACTCTGTCTGCAGTGTCACCAGATGCGCAGAGCACAGTTGCAGCGCTCCTCGCACATGCCGTATCGCGAAGGCAAGGTGACGTGCACAAGCTGTCACAACCCGCACGGCACTCCCAACCCGAAGCAGCTGATTCAGAGCACGGTCAACGAGAACTGCCTGACCTGCCATACCGAGCGCCGTGGTCCTTTCCTGTGGGAGCACCCGCCGGTGATGGAAAACTGCGCCAATTGCCATGAGGCGCACGGCACCAACAACCCGCAGTTGCTCAAGGTGCGCATGCCTCGGGTTTGCGATACCTGTCACGTCACCAGTCGTCACCCAACTACCCCGACAATTCTCAACTCTGTTCGGGATTTCAACCGGGGTTGCACGAACTGCCATTCCGCGATCCACGGATCGAACCATCCCTCCGGGAACATGTTCCTGCGCTAGGAAGGAGAGAGCAATGAAACTGATGAGACAGCCTACGATACTGGTACTGCTCGCGCTGCTGCTCGTCCCGAGTCTGCTGTTCGGCCAGGAAGCGCCTGCGCAACAGGAACAGCCCGCAACGCATGGGAGCGTCGAGTTTGGAGTTCGGCATATCTGGGGCGATGAGTATGGGCGCCCGGACCTTCCGTTTGCCCCTGACGTGATCACTTCGAAATTCAACGAATATGGCGACCGCCGGAGCGGCTTTTTCATCCGTAGGTTCAACCTGAATTCTGACAACATCCTCGGCTCGAAGAACTACTTAAACCTGCAGTCGCAGAGCACCTTGTACAAGAACCAGAGCTATCTGGCCACCTTCGGCCAATACGGCAAATTCAAGATCCAGTTCCGCTACGACGAGATACCGCACATATATACTAATACCGCTCGCACGCTCTTCACCGAAACCAGCCCGGGCGTATTTACCGTACCTGTTGCCCTGAAGAGCAGCCTGCAGGCCCAATCGTTAATCACCGGGCCGGCCAAGACTCTGCCGAGTTTTATGGTTACTCAGGTGGTGTGCGGTTCAGTAATACCCCCGGCAACGCAGCCACCGTCCTGTAGCGAGCAGTTCACTACTCCATCGATCTTGCGCAAGGCCGGAACCGGGACGGTCAGCTATTACGTCACCCCGAACTGGATTATCTCCGGCTTGTTCTCGCGGGAGAACGAGGTTGGCCACCGGCCGATTGGGGCGATCCTTAACTCCAGCCCGAGCGCAAGTGCTACCGGCGGCGCTGGCGCCGAGCTGCCCGAACCTATCGACTACTTCAACAACACGGTCAAGGTGGGCACCGAGTACGGCAAGAAGGACTGGGGCGTGCAGCTCGGTTATCTGGGATCGTTCTTCGAGAACAACATCGGTGAGCTGGTGTTTGACAACCCGTTCCGCGCCACCCTCGAGGACGCAAACGACCCTCTTACCGGGCGCATAGACCTGTATCCCAATAACCACGCGAACTACTTAAACCTTGCGGGTGCGGCCGACCTGAGCAAGTATGTGCGCTTCATGGCCAGCCTCAACCCGGGCTGGCTGAGCCAAAATGACCCCTTCCTGCCCTATACCACCAACAGTGCGATCAATACCTGTGGCAACGGCTCGCAGCCCTGTTCATCGCTTGGGGTACTGCCGGCTACGAGTCTGAACGGCAGCAAGCAAACTCTGGCCATGAACTATACGTTCGTCACCTTACCCTGGAAGAAAATCCAGGTGAAGGGTGCCTACCGCCAATACGACTATAACAACAACACAGCAGTGCACAACTTCACGCCTGCGCAGGGTGACGTTGGGATCCCCGACATTACCATCCCCACGGAAAACAAACCCTTCGGCTACAACAAGAAAAACGTCGAACTAACCGGCAACTTATTCTTCGGCAAGAGAAGCTCCCTAAAGGCCGGTTACGAAGGTGAATGGTTCGACCGTTCGCATCGCGACGTGGAGCAATCGGTCGAGCACTCGTTCATTACTGATCTCGACCTGAGCCCACGCAAGGACCTGAACTTCCGGTTTGCCTACCGCCACTCGGACCGGACACCCGGCAGATACCAGGACGAGGAAGCCAGCGACCCCACGACGGGTCTCCCGGTCAACTGCACCTCCGTTAGCGTGGTTTTCACTGCCGAGCAGCGTTGTCATCGCAGATTCGACGAGGCTGCCAGGCTGCTGGACCGTGGCGATGCCTCGGTGGAGTACGACATCAAGAAGTTCAGCTTCGACGGGGGCTTCCAGACGATCCAAGTCAACAACAACCGGCCCGGCGGCACCAATAGCCCCACACCACTTAACTTCCTCACGGGCGCCGCGGCGACCACGGCACCCTACTACCTCTATGGGGCGTTGAAGGATCTCTCCTACATCTACACCTTCGATGCGAACTACACGCTTTCGCCGGACGTGTCACTGTTTGCCGAATATACGCACGAGAGGTATTACAAGAGAATGATCTCGCGGAGCCGCACGCCGCCCGCTTCGGGTACGCAGACAATTCTGAATTGCGTGGTGTCGGGCTTGCTGGGGGGCTGCGACACCGCCAATAATGACTGGGAAAGCACGTACCACGACATCTTTGATACCTACGCCGCGGGCGTGGATCTGTATCTTGGGAAGAAGGTCTACCTGACGACGTACTACTCTCTGGCGGCAGGTAAGGGCAATGTCTTTTCGAGCGCGCTTGGCGATCCGACCATCACTACCGGCCCCAACAGGTTCGTCCTTGCCGGCACCAGCGCAGCCCAGAACTACCCGGAGACGACCACCCGAATTCACGAACTCGGGGTCGTCTTCAAGTACAAGCTCTCGAAGAACATCATGCCGAAGTTGGAGTACCGTTACCAGCAGTTCGATAACAGGGACTACCAGACTTCGGCCATGACTCCATACATGGGTTGCATAGGCACGACAGCAGCACCGGTTACGGGCTGTCCCAGTGCGACTGCGAACGTTGGAATACCGCAGCCCAGCCCCTTCTATCCGGGTTTCGTCGTCGGCGATACCTCGGCGGCCAGGTACATCTTCATGGGCGTGGATCAGCCTTCGTACCGGGTCCACGTCTTGACGGCCACAGTCGAATACGACTTCTAGGCTGCTGGTCTCCGGGCAGGGGATCGGCCATCCCCTCTCCGGATTCCGCGCTTCCGAATCTGCCAGGACCGGCGCGACTTTGCGGCCCTGGAAGCACGCCGGATGCAGGCCGCCAAGCTGTTTGAGCAGGGCCAGCCCCAAGCCGAGATCGTTCGGCCTTTCGGCGTCAGCCGGCCCACCGCCCATCGTTGATATCAAGCCTGCTGTCGTGGGGGAGCGGCCGGACTGAGGGGTGTCGGTCGGGCCGGACGAAAGCGCGGCTCTCCGCTGCTGGACGACTAGGGAATCAAGAGAGAGGGGAGATTTAGTTTAGTTGTTCAGAAGTGGTCATGGCGCACAAGTGTCAGCAGGGAGGCAGGTTGGAGGCGCGAAGCAGACCAAGCAAGTCACCGGGAACGGTCAAAGCGAGCCGCGATGCCCCCAAAAGAGGCCCTGGCGATTTAAGTTTGACTCGATAAGGCAACCGCGTACGGTTTTACGGGAAGGTGAAGTTGAAATCGGAAATTCCGGTCAACACATTGCCATCGCCATCAAAGGCGTAAACCTGCTGCCCGGCGCCGTCCGCGACCCACAGCCGGTCCTTGCCATCCACCGTGATCCCCAAGGGAACGCGCACCCTGACCTGCGGGCTTGACCCAATGAACGTGACTTTCTTATTGTCGCGGTCGAGAACGAACACAATTCCTTGCCCAGTGTCGGTGACGTAGATACGATTGTGAGAATCCACCGCGACACCGAAAGGCTTTACAAAGCTGGGCCTGAAGTTCTTGATCTCAATGCCCGCAACGCGATCGAGGAAGCTGGCCTTCTTGATGGGTTCCACATCCGCAGCGCCGCATATCGACTGGATAAATTTGATGCGCGGTTGTGCGGGAGGCAGCGGCCAGACCAAATTGAGATTGGGGGCGGGCCCTGCTTTTTTTCCGCTTGCCCAAGCCGCAAGAGGCACGAGCAGCAGGACGAGCGCCAAGCCCACCCACCCGCCTTTCCTCAGAATTTGCGAGGTCTTCACTTTCATAATCTTGCTCCCTACTTGTGACACTCCGCGCACAGATCGATCTGGCTGGCGACTCCCGTCGGCATCAAATTGGGAAGTGCGGATGTGTGCGGGTCGTGGCAGCTCAAGCAATTCAGGGGCGTATCCTTTTTTCGGGGGTCCTTGCCCGTCAGAGGATGACCCATGATGGGGTGGCCTGAGGTGCCCGAGGGATCCAGGCCTAGCTTGGGCGCTTGGCTATACTCGTCGAGACTGATTACTTGGCGACCTAACACGGCCACGAGTTTCGTTTCCGAATTCACTTTCACATTGGGCTGGCCCACCCCATGGCAGCTCAGACACAGGGTGTTCACTTCGGCACGGATTTGGGCCTTGTGGGCGCCCGTATGGGGGTCATGACAGATCAAACACTGCCCGGCCTTGGCAGGCTTGTGCTGCACGGGATCCTTTTTGGCTTCGTGGCACATGGCACACAGGTCCCCACCTGCCGCCAGCAGCGTGATGGTTGTCTTGTTGTTCTCGGTAGCGGCTTGATGGCAGTTCTCGCACCCCATCCCAACGGCGGAGTGGACGAATTTCGCATTGTTTTTGGTAGGGTGGCACTTCAGACATGTTTCAGACTTAATATCCTTCGTCTCAATCAAAGGATGTTCGACCACGTCCTCAGCGAAAAGTCTCCCAACGCCTAACGCAAAAAGGGCCGATGCAACGAGCAGGCATGCCAAAGGCACAGCGCCACCCCCCATCGACCGTCCTTTCAGTGAGCCTCTTGCCCCCATTTATTCCCCTGAAACGAATTACCGATGGCATTCTGCAACGTCGTCGCCAATGTGCTGACTATTTTGTCTGATAGCATACTTAGAAAGCGTTAGGTTTCTTTACTTTGCAAATACGTAAGACTGCTTGTCTTGATAACAGGCGTATTTGACATCACAATGCGTTAATTTCCGCAACAGGCTATTTCCTAATGCGTTTAGTCACTTAGAAACATTATTTCGCACCTACACCTCCCATAAAGACATATTGTCACAATATGCTCAACCTCGCTGCGATGGGTACTTCCCGGGAGTGTGTTCTTGCCAATACCAGGGTGACGGGTGTACAATCATCTGTGAGGTTGACTAGTGCGGCGTTTGGCTTGTTTTCTGGTGGTGGTCGTCTTGTTGCAGCTTTCCGGGCTGAGGGCGGTGTGTGTGCCCCCTCCCGAACGGCCCCACCCTTGCTGCCCCATTGGCGAAAAGCCCACCCTTCCCAATCGTTCTTCCCTGCCGGATTGTTGCCTGATTTCTGTGTTGAATTACCAGGGTTCCATCTCTGAAGTCCAGAGCTCTGATCGTTACTCGGAATTGACCGCTGAACTTGGGAGGGTGTCCCTGCCCTGCCCCGTGCCATTGGAGGTTTCCGGAGCCCCGGCGCGGCAGGTTTCATTGCCCTCGGTTTCTCCCCCTTTGAGTCCGCTTCAACAATCCTGCCTGCTTCTGGTCTAGAACTCTCCCCCCGACCTTGAGGCGAGTATGTCGATCCCCGCGCGCGTGGGGAATCCGGCTATTGCCTTCATTCCCATCCGTCCATAACACGTTGGCCCGGTCATCGCTCATGGCCGGGATGGAGAGTTGATCATGCATCGGACGCGATCCTTCCTTATGGTGGCGTTCATCGGGTTATCCGCGCCTCTTGGTGCTTTCTCGCAGTCGGTCCCGGCGCCCACACGCACGGCAGCCGCGTCTCCTCTGAGCCTCGCTGAACTTGTCCAGGAGGCCACGGAGCGCAACCCGGAGATCCAAGCCGCGCGACACGCGGTCGAAGCCAAGCGGGCGCGAATCCCGCAAGCCGGCGCCTGGCCTGACCCCACGGTTTCACTGAGCTATGCCGGCAACGTGGTACCGCCGTTTACGGTCATGCGAGCGGATCCCTCGAGCGTGCGCCAGTTGATGGCGGAGCAGACGATCCCTTATCCGGGCAAGACGCACCTGCGCACGGAAATCGCCGCGCGCGAGGCCGATGCCGAAACACTTGCGTATGAAGCTGTCGGGCGGCGTGTAGCGGCCGAGGCCAAACAGGCTTACTTCGACCTCGCCTATGCTGACCAGAGCCTCGCGATCTTCGAGAGGGACCAGGCGCTCCTGGAGAGAGTTGAGCAGGTCACAGAGATCCGCTATTCCGTCGGCAAGGCGGCGCAACAGGACATTTTGCGGGCCCAACTGGAGCTATCGCGGCTCGCCGCACGCAGGACTCTGCTTGACCAGCAACGGCGCACCCTGGAGGCTCAAATCAACAGCCTGCGCAATCTCCCGATCGACTCGCCCCTCGGCGAAACGACGGAGGTCCGGCCCAGCGCGTTTGGCTACACGCAGGATCAACTGCAAGCTGCCGCCCAGGCAAACTACCCCGTGCTCAAGCAGCGCCGAACGGTCGTGGACCAAAACCGGCTGTCCATTGACCTGGCCCGTAAGGAAGTTCGTCCCGATTTCACCGTGGGCTACTCCTACATGCAGCGCGACGGCTTGCCTGACATGTACGGGATCACTTTCTCCACCTCCCTGCCCCTCTTCCGCCGCCGGAAGCAGGGCATGGCCATCGCCGAGGCGGCGGCCAACCTGGAATCTGCCCGCCAGATGGAAGCGAGCGAACTCACCCTGCTTCGCTACCAGGTGAAGCAGGACTTCCTGGAGGTTCAGGCTTCCGAACAACTCCTGAAAATCTACTCGCAGGGAATTGTCGCGCAGTCATCGCTCACTCTCGAATCCTCAATTTCCAGTTACGAAACGGGCGGCGTCGATTTCCTGAACGTGCTCAGCAACTTCCTGGCGGTAATCGATTCTGAACTCGACCAGCATGAGCAAGTCAGGAATCACGAAAAGGCGCTGGCGCGCCTGGAAGAAGTGACCGGATTAAATTTACTCCAGTAAGGAGACGTGCACGATGAGTCAAAGAAAAACCCGGACCATAGGTTCAATCTGTGCCGCCGTTCTGGCGGTTTTCGCGGCTACGATGGCGCTGGGAAGTGAACCCGGCTCGCGCCTCGGCTCCCAGCATCGCCGCCTCCCCGCACCCTTCCAGCCCGCGCAAAAGGCCGAAGCTGCGGACCAGGCGAAGCCCGCGGAGCCGAAGATTCTCTATTACCAGGATGCCATGAACCCCTCGTATCACTCGGACAAACCCGGGATCGCGCCGGACGGCATGAAACTCGTGCCGGTATACGCCTCCGAGGGTTCGTCGTCCTCGCTTCCACCGGGAGGCGTTGAGATCAGTCCGGCGCGGCAGCAACTGATGGGAGTCACGACCGCCCCGGCCCAGTTTCGTGCCCTCGACAAAACCCTCCGCATTGTGGGCCGGGTGGCGATCGATGAGACTCGTCTGGTGAACGTTCACGTCAAGGCCAGTGGCTGGATCCAGAAGGTCTTCGTGAACTCCACCTGGCAGCAGGTCAAGCAGGGTGAGCCCCTGTTCACTCTCTTCAGCCCTGACCTGCTGGGGATGGAGCAGGAATATCTGCTGGCGCTCCGGGCACGCGACTCGCTGGCCCAGAGTTCCTTGCCGGAAGTCGCGACGGGCGGCGCCACGCTGCTCGAAGCCGCGCGACGGCGTCTGGAACTTTGGGATTTCACGGATGCGCAGCTTCAGCAACTGGAGCTCGACCGCAAGCCGCAACACGACATCACCTTCTACGCGCCCGCGGACGGCTACGTCCTGGAGCGCAAGGCTTATCCGAATCAATATGTCACTCCCGAGACGGAGATCTACAATCTCGTGGACCTCAGCTCCGTCTGGGTCCAGGGAGACGTCTACGAATCCGAGGCGGCTGAGGTCAGCCTGGGACAGGAAGCCGTCCTCTCGACCGAGGCCCTACCGAACGCCGCCTGGCGCGGGCGGCTCACTTTCATCTACCCGGACGTCAAGCCGGACACACGAACCCTCACCGTGCGCATGGAGTTCCAGAACCCCGGCTTGAAGCTCAAGCCTGGGATGTTCGTGAACCTGGAGTTGCACCGGGGGCTCGGGCGGCGCCTGACTGTGCCCGTCGATGCCGTACTCGATTCGGGCGAGCACCAGCGCGTGTTTGTGGATCGGGGCCATGGCGTCTTCGAGCCGCGCCACGTAACGGTCGGGGCGCGCACCGGCGATTACGTCGTCATCCTCGGCGGCCTGCGCGCCGGCGAGCGCGTGGTGACCCGGGCCAACTTTCTGATCGATTCGGAAAGCAACCTGCGCGAGTCCATAGCAGGAATGCAGCCCGAGCAGCCGGCGTCGGGCGCTCACGCGGGTCACGCGGCGCCAGGGTCGGCGGACAAGGTCACAACGCCGGAGGCCAAACCGCCCGCGGTTCATCACCACTGACAGTTTGTGGAAAGACAATTGGGGCCGTTCATGCTGAGCCCGCTCGCTGTCATCCTGAGCGAAGCGAAGGATCCCGGCATTTGGAACATGTAGCAAATCCAGAGGTCCTTCGCTTCGCTCAGGATGACATGCTCGGGACGTTTTTCAGGATAGCGCCACAACAGGAGCCATGAGCCATGATTCACCGCATCATCGATTTCTCAGCGCGAAACAAATTCCTGGTTTTCCTGCTGGTCGGGGTGGCCGTGGTGGGGGGGTGGTGGTCGCTTCATAACGTGCCGCTCGACGCGATCCCGGATCTCTCCGACCCCCAGGTCATCATCTACTCGCGCTGGGACCGCAGCCCCGACATCATGGAAGACCAAGTTACCTATCCCATCATCACAGCGCTCCTGGGCGCGCCGCACGTCAAAGACATCCGCGGGTTTTCCGACTTCGGCTATTCCTACGTGTACATCATCTTCGACGAGGGCACCGACATCTACTGGGCGCGTTCGCGCACCCTGGAGTACCTCTCCAAAATAACACCGCGGCTGCCTGCCGGCGTGCAGGTGGAATTGGGGCCGGATGCCACATCCATTGGCTGGGTCTTTCAATATGCACTCGTGGATACGACCGGCCGATACACCCTGGATTCGCTGCGCTCCTTCCAGGACTGGTATTTGCGCTATTACCTGGAAAGCGTTCCAGGCGTAGCAGAGGTGGCGCCCGTGGGAGGGCTGGTGCGGCAGTATCAGATCCAGGTCGATCCCAACCAGCTCGCGGCCTACCGGATTCCCTTGACGAAAGTTGTGGAGGCGGTACGCCAGAGCAATAACGATGTGGGCGGGCGCCTGGTGGAGTTCGCCGGCCGCGAATTCATGGTGCGCGGCCGCGGCTATGCGCGCTCCATTAATGATCTCCAGCGAATCGTGGTGGGCGGTGATCCGGGCACGGGGATACCGATCACGGTGAAGGACATCGGTCAAGTGACGCTTGGGCCGGACATTCGCCGTGGCGTCGTGGACCTGGACGGCAAGGGGGACGTCGTGGGCGGTGTGGTCATCATGCGCACCGGCGAGAACGCGCTCGGAGTAATTGGCCGCGTGAAGGCCAAACTCAAGCAGATTCAGCCCTCGCTGCCGCCCGGGGTTAAAGTCGTCTCTACTTACGACCGCTCGGAGCTCATCCTACGCTCCATCGACACGTTGAAGCACACGCTGTACGAGGAAGTCGGGATCGTCAGTCTGGTCATTCTGGTCTTCCTCTGGCACATCCCCAGTGCCCTGATCCCGATCCTGACCATCCCCATCACGGTCTTGATTTCGTTCATTCCCATGAAAGGGATCGGAGTGACTTCCAACATCATGTCGCTGGGCGGGATTGCCATTGCCATCGGCGCCATGGTGGACGCGGCCATCGTCGTGGTGGAGCAGACCCACAAAAAGCTGGAGCTATGGGAAGCGGGCGGGCGCGAGCGCGACTACCACGAGGTGGTCATCGAGGCCATCAAGGAAGTGGCGCCGGCAAGTTTCTTTTCGCTGCTGGTCATCGCAGTTTCGTTTACGCCCATCTTCGCGCTGGAAGCGCAGGAAGGGAGGCTCTTCAAGCCACTGGCCTTCACCAAGAACTTCTCGATGGCCATCGCCGCGGTGCTGGCGATCACGCTTGACCCGGCCCTGCGGCTGCTCTTCACGCACGCCGCGCCGTTCGACTTCCGCCCGCGCTTCCTGGCGCGCCTGGTCAATGCTGTCCTCGTGGGGAAAATCCACCCGGAAGAGAGGCACCCCATCAGCCGCCTGCTCATCCGGGTGTATCGCCCGGTTGTGGACCTGGCCGTCCGCCTGCGCTGGGTGGTGATCGCCGGGGCCGTGGCTGTTGTGGTATTGACGGTTCCGGTCTTCCAGCGCCTGGGCTCGGAATTCATGCCGCCGCTTAACGAAGGCACTCTGCTCTACATGCCCACGACGCTCCCGGGAATCTCGCTCGCCGAGGCGCAGCGGCTGCTCGAAATCCAGGACCGCGTGCTCAAGACTTTTCCGGAAGTCGAGCGCGTGTTCGGCAAGGCCGGCCGGGCGGAGACTTCCACGGACCCCGCGCCGCTTTCCATGATGGAGACCACCGTGCTCCTGAAGCCGCAGGATCAGTGGCGAAAGAAGCCCCAGTGGTATTCGAAGCGCGCGCCGGAGTGGCTGCAAAAGATTCTGCGCCACTTCTGGCCCGACCGCATTTCGCAGGACGAGCTCGTGGACGAGATGGATCGTGCCCTGCGCATCCCCGGTACTACCAACGCCTGGACGATGCCCATCCGCAATCGAGTCAACATGCTCACTACGGGCGTGCGCACACCAGTAGGTATCAAGGTGCTGGGCGCAGACCTCAACAAAATCCAGCAGATCGGCGAAGAGATTGAACACACTTTGGCGCATGTTCCAGGCACCCGCAGCGTTTACGCCGAGCGCGTGAACGGCGGCTATTTCCTGGATTTCAATTTGAAACGCGACGAGCTGGCGCGCTACGGACTGACTGTGGACGACGTGGAGGCTTACATCATGTCGGCCGTCGGCGGCGAGAACATCTCGACCACCGTCGAGGGCCGCGAACGCTACGCCGTCAACGTCCGATACCTGCGCGATTACCGCAGCGACTTGGGCACGCTTGCGCGCGTGCTCGTGGCGACCCCTTCCGGCGCACAGATTCCCATTGGCCAGCTCGCCGACCTTCGCCTCGTCGAGGGGCCCAGCATGATTCGCGATGAGAATGGCCTGCTCAGCGGTTATGTTTACGTGGACGTTGCCGGACGCGACTTGGGAAGTTATGTGGAGGAAGCCCAGCGGCTGGTGCGCGACAAGGTGGAAGGGCATTTGCCCACGGGCTATAGTTTGAGTTGGAGCGGTCAATACGAATTCCTCGCGCGCGTGCGCGAGCGGCTGAAGCTGGTCGTGCCGATTACGGTCTTCCTGGTTTTCATCTTGCTCTACCTCAATACGCGCTCGGTGGTGAAGACACTCATCGTTTTCGCGGCCGTGCCGTTTTCGGCCGTCGGCGCCATCTGGCTGCTGCACTGGTTGGGCTATAACATGAGCATCGCCGTCTGGGTGGGCTTGATCGCCTTGCTGGGCGTGGATGCGGAAACCGGCGTCTTCATGCTGCTCTACCTCGACCTCGCCTACGAGAGCTGGAAACAAGCGGGACTGCTCACGAGCTGGCAAGGCCTCAAGGATGCGATTGTGCACGGCGCGGCCCTGCGCGTTCGCCCCAAGGTTATGACCGTGGGATGCATGTTCCTGGGACTCCTGCCCATCATGTGGTCCACGGGCTCGGGCGCGGACGTCATGAAGCGCATCGCGGCGCCCCTGGTGGGCGGCATCTTCACTTCGTTCCTCCTGGAGTTGCTGGTCTACCCTGCCATCTATGCTGTGTGGAAATGGAATTTTGAGGTGAAGGGGAATCTGAATAAAACGACAGAGGGATAGAGGAAGGTTTTCTGGAGGGCGATCCGGTCCAAACTGGGCCTGTCGCAAGCGGAATTCTCACGGCGCTATGCCTTGAGGCCGCGCTCGCTCCAGGAATGGGAGCAAGGGCGCAGGCGTCCCGAAAGCGCGGTGCGCGCCTACTTGACGGTGATTGATAGAAACCCGGAAGCGGTAGAAAGAGCGTTCATGAACAAATCGTGAGACGCGAAGGGCATCAGGCATGAGAAAAGGCCACGGTCAAGACTGCCCTGACCGCGGCCACCTGCTGTCAGAATTGGCCGCCGCGGCGACACCGCGGCTACCATCTGGCCTGACAGGTTGACCGATGGGCGAACATTCGTTTATATTCGTAATGAATACAAATGACGGAGCACGATCATGGCTAAAACACTAACCATGCGGCTGGACGATAAAACCTATGAAACGTTTGTCCGAGCCGCCCAAGCCGAACGGCGGTCGCTCGCCAACCTGGTTGAAACCGCAGCGCTGCGGCAAATCCAGGAGAGCCTCTTCGTTGATGACGCGGAGATGGCGGAAATCCTCGCGCGGCCTGGGCTCGTGAAGCGTTTCAAAGCGGGTTCTCGGGATGCCCAAAGGCAAAGAGGCAGGTTCGTTCCAGCCGTTTAGCGTATTCGAGACGCGGGGCTTCCTCGCCGATCTCGCTGGCTTGGGAGTCGTTTCACAGAGGCGGCTCGAAGCCAAGCTTCGTGATTATGTTTACCCGATTCTTCGCCATACCCCTCATTCCGGTTCGAATATCAAGCGACTGAAGAATTGGGACCCGCCGACTTGGCGCTACCGAGTGGGCGATTGGCGCTTCTTTTACGAGATCGATGAGAAGCAGCGCATCGTTTTCATGACCGCCGCTGATCACCGCAAATAGGCCTATCGCTAAGCACTCACTGCGGGCTTGGGCAGAGGGTTGCCTCTTAGCGTCTGCGGTCTCACGAAGCTTTTCGTAGCGGCCGGCTTTACAGGCTGCGGAAAAACCCTTCACACTGTCATCCTGAGGAGGCGAAGCCGGTCCTGAGTGAAACGAAGGAAGGACCTCTGTATTTGCTTGAAAATTCAAATGCACGGGTCCTTCGCTTCGCTCAGGATGACAGCATTGCGGCGTTTTCCACAGTATGTTTAGCCGGGCAGCTTGTCACTGGTCACTCGCGGGTGGCGGTAGAGTAGGAGAGGGAGCGATGCGGAGGCACGACACCCTCTCCCCTCGTCAAACCGGACGTGCGGATTTCCCGCATCCGGCTTTCACGCAAACTCTCGCGACCCAGCAGTACGCCGGCCGCAAAGCCGACTTAGCCGGGCAGCCAAGCCTCGATCTAAGATGAGAACTGTTCCCCAACCTTGCGGCTGGTTCTCCGTAGAGGGACTTGCGTCCAAGCGGAATTCCCACCCTCTGACTCAGCGTGTTTGCGTTCCGGCCCCTTCGCTCCACGGCGTTACCCGCTTCTCCGCTAGTATGAGCCGGTCCGACTCCCAGACGAAGCCGCCCCAGGGTTATGCATTCCCCTCGGGCGTTGGCCCTCCCCACAAGAAGAGCGGGACCACTCCGCCGGGTCTCCCAGGTTCCTCGACTGATCTTTCCCCATGCGCCGTCCCCAACCACCCCGGAGAGCCCGGTGGCTGCTCTTGCCCATTGCTTCACCACCGGCGTCAGGCTTCATCACGTATGGGAGACTGGCCGCTCTCACTTCGGGTAACGAGGCCGAATCGGGTTCGCTTGCGCTACGGCTCACGGGTTCGCCTTCGCCAGGCTTCGCTCGGCGGATCGCTCCGCTCCACGCTGGCTCGGCTACCTGTTGAACGGGCAATTACAGGGTAAGCTCCTTTCAGCTTACCAGATCAGCCAGGCTTCGCCTGGCGCTCCATACGTCCCGACGGTTTTTGTCGGGATGGATGCGACCCTCAATTTGTTGATGTCATCACAGCAATTTGTCCATGGCCAAGATCGAAGCGTCATTCCAGAAATGGAACCTCCAACTCGACCACGGCCAGTCGCCCGGGTGCTTAACCAAGCCTCGTTTCGCGGGATTGTTGTGCAGGCAATTCAATTTCTTATCAGCTCGCCGAAAGTCGCAACCCCTTGGTTCCTAAAGCGCTCGGAGTCAAACCGGCGAGCGCGAGGATAGGTGCGGGTGGTCAGATGATGCAGAGGATTGAGGCCGTAATAGTGCTTTAGCCCGAAAATTATATCGTCCCTGGGTCGCATACATCCCGACAAAAACCGTCGGGACGTATGCGCCACCCGCGTATCCGGAAGGGGCCCGGAAGCGCGGCGTGCAGGGCGTGGTGCTGCTGCAAGCGGTGATTTCAATGGAGGGCGAACCGCTGAGCCTGAAGGTGATCAGCTCGCCCGATCCGGACCTGGCCCAGGCGGCCACCGACGCCGTGAAGCAATGGCGCTATGAACCCACGCTTTTGAACGGGGACCCGATTGAGATAGTCACGACCATTGCGGTGAGGTTCCGCCTGGCCCCGGCGTCTGGTCCTTCGGCGCCGTAGCTGGGGCGCAAGCCAGAGGCGGAGGCTGAGCGCTCCGAGCGGGGGGGCCCGGCCCCGGCCAAGGCAAGCCTTGGCCCTACGTCGGCCATAGCCTCATGGGTGGCGCATACGTGCCGCCTTCTGGCATGTATGCGCTCAGAGCGATCTCTAAGGGCCGCATACATTCCAAAATGCGGAACGTATGCGCCACCCGCGGGCTCTGATGCCCGGAGGTGAGCGCGATGGCGCCCGTCAACTGGGCGTTGCGGCGGGTTTCCCGGGCGAGTTTTTTCAGGACGGACTGAACGAGAAAAGCGATCGCCGCGGCCGCGCCCAACAGCAGGAGTCCATAGGCGCGAGCCCAACCGAGCAGGACGGCCAGGGCCAGGCCGGCAACGGAGGCGTAAGCATAACTGGAATAATGAATGAGCCTCCACTCCACATCGTTCTGGGGACGCAACGGCGAAATCTCCAGCCAGGCTTCGACCGGCGCCAGTGACCAGCGGAACTAACAGCAGTCCCCAGGCGCCGTGTTCACGGGGCCAGATGAAGGAGCGCAAGCGGGAGCGGGTCAGGGGAAGGGGTGTGGGATTGGCGCCGGCCATGGCAGTCGGGCCTCAGGATGCCCGGGCTGTCACACCCCGGTTCTTGTAGATGGCGGCATTGACTTCGACCAGCAAGTCTTCGAAAGAAGCGTCCACCTTGCGCGCCGCCATTTCAATCGAGCAGTCGTGGCAGGAAGGCTTCAGCCCAAACCGCTCAAAGACCGGGTCGGTCTCGGGGAACTTCTGTTTGATCTCGCGCACCGTCTCTCCGCCCCGCACCAGATCAGTGAATTGGAACATGGGCCTCCTCCTCCTTGCGGGGCGCTGCGGCGGGGCGAGGTTGATAGACGCAGAAGGGTTCCTCGTCCAGGTAGTCTCCGGTGGCCGCAAACGCCCGCGCGCGGCAGCCCATGCAGATGTTGCGGAACTCGCAATAGCCGCACTTGCCTTTCAAATTGCCGGTGTCCCGGAGTTGCTCGAACACCGGAGCGTTCTCCCAAATCTCCGCGAAAGTCTGCTGGTTGAGGTTACCGGCCAGGACCGGCAGGTAGCCGCAGGGATAGACCTCACCCTGATGAGATATGAAGCAGACGCCGGTGCCCGCCAGACAGCCTTTGGTCACGGCCTGCATGCCATCCGGATGGCCGGCGCCGGGATGCCCGGCGTGCGGGTGTAGCCCGATTCCCGTGGAGCCGGGCATGGTCATTTCCGTGGGGCCGATCGCATGCCCGTTGCCGCCGGAGATGGGCGGCGGCAGAGAAGCAGCGCGACGCTCGGCGGCGCGTCGCTGGCGCGCCACGCGGAAGTAGTGGGGCGCGCACGTGGCTTTCAACTCGATGCCACCTTCCTGGGCCCGGTCGTAGAACCAGTTCAGTATTTTTTCGTACTCGTCGGCGGGGACCATCTGCTCCGCGGCGATGTCCACGCCGCAGCCCACCGGAACCAGCAGGAAAGTGTGCAGCGCGTCTGCGCCCAGCCTGCGCACCATCTCCAGTACCGCGGGAAGCTGCTGGGCGTTGTGGCGCGCGATGGTCATGTTGATCTGCACCGACATGCCGAGCTCTTTCAAGTTTCGCAGGCCCGCGAGGGCGCCCTCGAAAGCCCCCGGGATACCTCGAAAGGCGTCGTGGGTGGCGGCGTCCGCTCCGTCCAAGCTGATGGAGACGCGGCGCACGCCGGCATCCACGATCTTACGGGCGACTTCCTTGTTGACCAGAGTTCCATTGGTAGCCAGCGCCACGCGCAATCCGCACTCGCGCGCGTAACGGGCCAATTCAAAAATGTCGGCACGAAAAAGAGGCTCGCCACCGCTTAGAACTAGGATAGGTAGGGATAACTGAGAGACTTGCTTTATTATGTTCAGGGCTATGGTCGTAGGTAGGTCCAGTGACGATGAGAGTTCCGTAGCGGTGGCGCGACAGTGGATGCAACGCAGGTTGCAACCCTTGGTCACCTCCCAAAAAACGAGCCGCGGTTTGTTAGTTGCAGTTTTCATCAGGAGCGCACGACTTGAGGTTCGAACTGGCTGTATTACGCAGCATGTTTTGGTAAGAGCACGTCGTCTTCCATTGCCATGACCTGCTCAGGCATTTCCATCTCTTCCTGCGGTAAGTAACAGGCGGGCGCGTGCCCCCCACTCGTGCCGCCCTGCCGCAGCAGCGCTTCGCCACCGGTGAACAATAACTGCGGCTCGCTCGAATTCATCAGGCCGCCGAGCAACGCCAGCGTTTCGCGCCTGGCGAACTCGCTTGCCCCCTTGCGGGGGGCGGAGTCCGAAGGATTACTTGCAAAGGTCAGATGGCCGGAGTGCGTCACCTGCCGGGCGACCGGAGGCTTGGGAGCAGCACTGAGAAGAGGCACAAAACTCCGAGCCGGCGCGAGGATCTCCACCTGCGCCCCGCGCCTCGGCGCCTGCGAGGCGGTCCGCGCCGACCGGCAACAATGGAATTGCGTGAGGTCCGGCATCACGTGCCTCTGAAAAAATGCTTCTTGTGCTGAGGGTTTGCCCGATGACCGCGCTTGAGCTTATTTATGGGGGTTGGAGATCACGGTTCGTCCGATTTCCGTTATCCCCAACCCCCAACCTGGTTTTACCCAGGTTCCTAGGACCCGAGGTCCCTCGCACCTCTCTGTAGGGCAACCGGTTTGCCAAATGGTTCTATGGCAGATTCCTATTGGATCCAATCAAGGATGTGAAGTAAATAAAGGATTTATAGGAGGCCTAATCGTATGTTTATTTTGTGGCAGGTTCAAACCTGCCTCGCCATCAATGCGTAGAATGACAGACATCATGTCACTGATGGTGTGAAAAAGCGCAAATCACCTCTAAGTTATCCCCGGTTGGGGAATCGGAACCATATAGACGAGCTGGAGATTCATGGGGACCGAGGCGTGTCCGTCTCTGAGCACTTGCCCGCGCACTCGGGATTTCCCGGACCCTGGCGCGACGACATGGTCCAGGGTTCTCGTGACGACGCGATCAACGACAAATCGAAAGACAGCATCGCTCGCGACCTCTTCCCCCTGACCAGCGAGGAGCAGAAACGGTACTCATTCGAGCTTGCCGGTCGAGAGACCCTCCGTGGCCGCAACGTGTATCGCGTCCGCTTCCGGCCACTCGACAAGGGCAACCTCACGTGGGCGGGAGATGCGCTGATTGATGCTGAAGAATTCGAGCCCGTGTCGGTGTTCACCCGCCTCTCCCGCCGAATTCCTTTCTGGGTGCGGACCTTGCTGGGCACGAATCTTCCGGGTTTCGGCTACAACGTGGAATATCGTCGCTTCGATCAAGGGGTCTGGTTTCCGGTGAGCTTCGGCACCGAGTTCCGCTTGCACGTTGTGTTCTTTCTCAACCGCGAGATCACCATCTCAGTCGAGAATTCCGCATTCGAGCGGACGAAGGTGGAAAGCAGAATCCTCGACTACAAACCCACCCCGTGATCCGCTCATCCAGCCAACTCAACCGACACCGTGCGTAATTTCCCTGTGGACAGCACCCCCTCGTGGTATACATACGCACCGAGGTAATCTTAGGGCTGCGGTCCCGTCTAAGAATACCCAGCAATCGCGAGGTGCACACATGCGTGGTACTCTGGCTGTCGTTGTCTTGACCCTGGCCTCGATCTCGTCCGGGATGGCCGCCGATGGCTTCCGCGAGGAGCTGACCACCGGACGCAAAATCTTCCCCAGGAATTGGGCCAGTGGTTTCGTTGACTTTGCGGTTGCGCCACCTCACAACGAACCGGATCTGAACCGCTGCGGGGCCTGGGCCGGCGCCCTCGGGACGACCAAGGCGTCTTGCGCGGCGTTCGCCCGCTATGTGGGCAGCGGTTTTGTGGAGCTCCGTCCCGTCGCCACGGGGCCGTTGCACCGTCTCTTTGTCTTTCTGGAGCCGCATGCGTATATGGGCAGTAATATTCCGCAATTTCAATACACCAATTCCATGTCGCCCATCGCCTTGGAGCGCGCGGCCGGCATCGGATTGAGCCTGACGCGGAACCTCGAGCTCCGTCTGACTACTCACCGGGTGGACTGGTTGGGAAAGTACGCAAACAACCTGGGCGCCGCCGACCTCGGAAAGAACGGCCCCCTGAGCTCTTTTACCACCATCTCAGCACGCTGGTACTTCGGCGGATATGGCCGCAGAATGTCGGGGTACTAGGCTTGCGGGGTGCGCACACCACCGCCCGCAGATTCCTTTGCAATGCTCGGAGCGAAACCTCTGCGGGTGTCCGGAGAGCGTAGCCCGGACCCAGGTTCCAGGGTCCGCGGGTCTCCGGGGACTTCGGGAGCGGAAGGTAAGCCTCGCGGCGTGAAAGAGCTGCAATTCCCCAGCCGGGCTCTTTCAGTTGAATTGCCTCCAGGGTCTTGATACTTTACCCGCCACAACTTCTTTCGAAAGGAAGGACCATGAGGCGAACCATCCTAAGCGTTTTTCTTTTAAGTTTCGTCTCGGCTGCAATGCTCTTCGCCGAGACCGGTGCACAGCAGACCGCCACGAAAGCCGCGACAACTAAGGCGACAACCAAGGCGGCTACGACGCCCGGCGCCAAGACTACTGCTGCCAAGACTGCTCCCGTCCCGGCGTGGACAACCACCCCATCCGGCTTGAAGTTCCGGGACACGCTGGTGGGCAAGGGCGCGCAGCCCAAAGAGGGCGATACGGTCGTCGTCAACTACACCGGCAAATTCACGGATGGCAAGGTTTTTGACACCTCCGTCGGTAAACGGCCCTTCGAATTCCAGCTAGGCCGCGGCCAGGTGATCAAGGGGTGGGACGAAGGCGTGGGCTCAATGCATGTGGGAGGCAAGCGCCAACTGGTTATCCCTCCGGCTCTCGCCTACGGCCCAGGCGGCTACCCGGGAGTGATCCCGCCCAATTCGACGCTGACCTTCGACGTCGAGCTGCTCAAGATCAAGTAACCGCAATCCTGGGATTTGCGCCGCAGCCAAGCAGCCGTGGCGAGGCGCCGGTTATACAGGCTGCGGAAAAACCGCCAAAGCTGTCATCCTGAGGAGGCGAAGCCGGTCCTGAGTGAAACGAAGGAAGGACCTCTGTATTTGCTTGAAAATTCAAATACAGGGGTCCTTCGCTTCGCTCAGGATGACAGCATCGGAGCGTTTTTCCGCAGCCTCTTCAGCCCCGCCGTTACGAGGCCTTCCTGATTATTTCCGTGCTTCGCGCCCCGCCTTCGCGGGGACAAGCTTCGCGGGAATGACCTGTGTTTCGAAAGGGATCCCATTCCAAATGACACCACTCCCCCCGCATCGGTAGTGACGCATTTTGGTTTTGTAGCGCCGGGCTTTAGCCCGGCATGTGCCGCCCTGAAGGGCGGCGCTACATCAAAATGAGTCAATACCCCCGCATCGTGATATTTGACAGGTGGGGGAATGTGATTTATTCTAGATAGTGTAGTACACCACGGTTCGGGCTGTTTTGACAGACATCTTCAAAGTGTGCGGAAGGCGCCGCTGCCGACCAGCATCGGTTTCTATCTGAAACTGAGCCTGGGTGTCGTGCCTCCGAAATCTTCGCAACGAAAGGAGCTGCCATGCCCTTTACTCTTCCTGCATTGCCGTACGCGCCCGATGCGCTGGAGCCTTTCATCGACAAGGCGACCATGGAAATCCATCGCGGCAAGCACCACAATGCCTATGTGACCAACCTGAATAAAACTCTGGAATCCGCCCCGGCTTTGGCCGGCAAGAGCGTGGAAGAATTGTTGGCCAACAATCTTGCGATTGTCCCCGAATCGATCCGCACCGGCGTGCGCAATCACGGCGGCGGGCACCTGAATCACTCCCTGTTCTGGCAGATCATGGGACCGAAGGCCGGGGGGCAACCCGGCGGCAAGCTGGCGGAGGCCATCAACAGCACCTTCACGAGCTTCGACAACTTCAAAGAGAAACTCTCGGCTGCCGCGATAAGCCGCTTCGGCTCGGGATGGGCGTGGCTCGTCGTTCACAACGGCAAGCTCGACATCTACTCGACCGCGAACCAGGACAGCCCGGTCTCGGAAGGCAAATACCCGCTATTGGTGATCGACGTTTGGGAGCACGCCTACTACCTCAAGTACCAAAATCGGCGTAATGAGTACGTGGGCGCGTGGTGGAACGTGGCGAATTGGGCTGAGATCGACAAGCGTTTTCACTCTGCGAAGTAGATCACCAAAAGGTGACTTCGAAGTCTCCCGGAAGTGAAGGCGATTGAGCCGTGCGGGCCGGCGCAGAGATTCGGCTTTAGGCGCCGAAGACCTCGGCAATATGTTCCAATGTAATCGTGATTTCGAAGCGTACTTCTGTGGCGCGCGCAACCTCGACGTGGCGCGGAGTTTGAACCCGTCGCTGCAGACCTTTGCGCAGTGGCTCGCGCAGAACAAGAGCCGTATCCCGATGGAGTAGTCTAATCCTCGAACTCGACCGCGCCCAGCCGGACCGCCCTCCAACTCATACCGGCTGGTTCAGCGTAGCTATTCCTTGGATCGAAGGCGCTGTACAGGCTGCGGAAAAACGCTTCCCTGCTGTCATTCTGAGCCCGCCTCTACGAAAACCACTGCGTTCCAGGGTTTTCACACAGACTCTAAAGCCCAGCCCTTCCGATTCCGTGGTGAGAAACTAGGCTTAGGCCTTGTTCTGGCCGTAAGTCTTGTATTATCAATAATAGAAAATTTATGTTGACAATCTCACACTCAAGTTTTATTCTAGCTTTCGACTAATAGGATGCGCCAAGAATCCAGCAGGCGGTACGAGTGCTTGTGAATGGTCGGCGCGAGTTTGTTGAGGGAGGAGGATGCGAGCGTTATGGGCAAGATCATAGGGATTGACCTTGGCACTACCAACTCGGTTGTGGCGGTCATGGAGGGCGGCGAGCCCAGCGTTATTGCGAACCCGGAGGGCGGCCGGACCACGCCATCGGTGGTAGCCTTTACAAAATCGGGAGAGCGACTGGTGGGGCAAGTGGCCAAACGCCAGTCGATCACCAACCCTGAGAACACGATTTATTCCATCAAGCGGTTCATGGGACGCCGCTTCCAGGAAGTGCAAAGCGAAATCAAGACGGTGCCCTTCAAGGTGACCTCGGGGGCCAATGCCGACGTGCGTGTGGAGGCGATGGGGAAAGAGTATTCGCCTCCGGAGATCTCCGCCATGATCCTGCAGAAGATGCGGGATGCGGCGGAGCAGTTTCTGGGCGAGAAGGTGACGCAGGCCGTGGTCACGGTGCCGGCTTACTTCAACGACGCGCAGCGGCAGGCGACCAAAGACGCTGGCAAGATCGCGGGTCTCGACGTCCTGCGCATTGTGAACGAACCCACGGCGGCGGCGCTCGCTTACGGGCTCGACAAAAAGAAGGACGAAACCATCGCGGTCTACGACTTCGGCGGCGGCACCTTCGACATTTCCATTCTGGAAGTGGGGGAAGGCGTGGTGGAGGTGAAGTCCACCAACGGCGATACGCACCTGGGCGGTGACGACATCGACAAGCGTGTCATGGACTGGATCGTGGACGAGTTTCGCAAGGATCAAGGCATTGACCTGGCGAAGGACCGCATGGCCCTGCAGCGCCTGAGGGAAGCCGCGGAGAAGGCCAAGATGGAGCTTTCCACGGTGCTGGAGACCGAGATCAACCTGCCTTTCATCACGGCCGACGCTTCCGGTCCCAAGCACCTGGCCATGAAACTGACCCGCGGCCGCTTTGAGCAGATGTGCGAAGACATTTTCCAGCGCTCGGTCGGCCCGGTGAAGCAGGCGCTGAATGATGCCAGCGTCACCCCGGACAAGATCGACGAAGTGGTGCTGGTGGGGGGCTCCACGCGCATTCCGCGCGTGCAACAGATCGTGCGCGACCTCTTTGGTGGCAAAGAGCCGCATAAGGGCGTGAACCCGGACGAAGTGGTCGCCGTGGGCGCGGCCCTCCAGGCGGGTGTGCTGGGCGGCGAAGTGAAAGACCTGTTGCTGCTCGATGTGACCCCCCTGACTTTGGGTGTGGAAACCCTGGGTGGCGTGATGACGGCGCTGATCCAGCGCAACACCACCATTCCCACGCGCAAGGCCGAGGTCTTCTCGACCGCCGCAGAGAATCAGACTTCCGTGGAAATCCACGTCCTGCAAGGCGAGCGGCCGATGGCCAAGGACAACCGCACGCTGGGCAAGTTCCACCTCGTGGGTATTCCCCCTGCCCCGCGCGGGGTGCCGCAGATTGAGGTGACGTTTGACATCGACGCCAACGGCATCCTCAATGTCTCGGCGAAGGACCTCGGCACGGGCCGGGAGCAGAAGATCACCATTACCTCTTCCAGCGGGCTCAGTAAGGAAGAGGTACAACGCATGACCAAGGAAGGCGAGCTGCACGCAGAGGAAGACAAACGGCGCAAAGAGGAAGTCGAGGTCAAGAACAAAGCCGATTCGATGGTGTACTCTGTCGAGAAGCTGCTCAAGGAGAATCGCGAGAAGATTTCTGAGGCCGATGCCAAGTCGATCGAAGCGGCGCTGGAGGAGGCGAAGAAAACCATCCAGGAAGGCGACGTGAGCAAGATCAGCGCGGCCGTCGAGAAGCTGACTACGGCTTCCCACAAGCTTGCGGAGGCCATGTACAAGCAGGCGGCCTCGTCGAAATCAGCCCCGGATACCGGCGCCGGGGCGGCGGGGACCCAGCAGGAACCTCCCGACGGCGGCGCCCAGGGCAAGCCCAAAGGCGAGGGAGAGGTGATCGACGCCGAGGTTGTGGACGACGACAAGAAAAAGAGTGAGTAGCGCGGACCTGTTTTGTAGGTCCGCGGTCTTTGTGTGCGGCCGGTGAGAAAAGCCGCAGACCTTGGAAAACAGGTCTGGGCTACTCGCTGTGAACTGTCGACTGTGGACTGAACTATGCAACATCGAGCCCAACTGCCTGTCCAATGCCCGGTCTGCAATTGGCGGCACTTTTTGGAAATTGGAGTCGAGGAGCGGAATTCCGCGGCGGGGGCAGAACTCCGCAAGCACCTCGAGGCCTGGATCGCCACGCGCTGCCCCGACCACCTCGGGCCAATTCTGGAGATGAGCAAGAACTAACAGAACAGAAGACAGGAGTCAGGAGCCAGGAGACAGAAGTCGGAAGCCAGGAATCAATGATCGGAGGCTTGCCAGGCTATCGGAGCAGGCCAACATCCAGAGCAATGTACGCACGCCGCCTTCCGCCTCCTAACTTCTGACTTCTGTTCTCCCAGGTTTTCACCATGCCCGTCGGTACACAAAAAGACTACTACGCACTCCTCGGCGTCAGCCGTAACGCCAAGCCGGAGGAGATCCGCAAAGCGTATCGCCACCTGGCCCGCAAGCATCATCCGGATGTCAATCCGGGAAACAAGGCCGCGGAGGAACGGTTCAAGGAAATCTCCGCGGCGTACGAAATCCTGAGCGACGAGAAGAAGCGTAAGATTTACGATCAGTACGGGTTCTACTCTGACAATCTTCCTCCCGGGGGTTACCCCCAGGGTCCGGGCGGCCCGACAGCCTCCTCGGCGCCCGGCGTTGACTTCTCCGGTTTTGATTTTTCCAACTTAAATGACCTTGGCGCAGAGGCCGGCAAGCAGCCCGGAGGCTTCGGTTCCTCTTTCCGCGATATCTTTTCGCAGATGTTCTCGCGGGGCGAGCGCGAGGCCGCGAGCGAGGAACCTGAGAAAGGTTCCGACCTCGAATACCGCATGCATTTGAGCTTTTGGGACGCGATCCGGGGGACGCAAGTCCGCATCACCGTAGCGCACGAGGAAGCCTGCGACGCCTGCCGGGGAACCGGCACGACCGCCGGCCCCGCCGTCTCCTGCGCGGGTTGCGGAGGGACGGGCAAGGCCACGCGGCAGGCGGGCGCTATGCGCTTCGCCATGACCTGTCCGCAATGCGGGGGAAGTGGGAAGCAGCGCCGGCCGTGCCCCCATTGCCGCGGCACGGGTTCGGTGCGCACGCCCGTAACGTTCGATGTCCGGATTCCTCCCGGCGTGGACACGGGTTCGCGCGTGCGGGTCCCGGGGAAGGGCAACGCGGGAATCCAGGGAGGCCCGCCCGGGGATCTCTTCATTGTCACGGAAGTGGAACCTCACCCGGTGTTCGAGCGCAAAGGCGATAACCTCTACGTGCAGCTCCCTGTAACGGTCACCGAGGCGGCACTGGGCGCGAAGGTCGAGGTCCCGACGATCGACGGCCAGAGCACCATCAAGATTCCTCCCGGCACGCAGAGTGGGCAGAAACTGCGCCTGCGCGGGAAGGGCGCACCCTCGCTGCGGGAATCCTCCGGGCAACTGCGGGGCGACCAGTTCGTAGAGGTGCAGGTCATGGTGCCGCGCGTCGCCGACGAGCGCACCAAGGAAATCCTCCGCGAACTGGCGCGGCTTAACCCCGACGACCCAAGGAAGGATTTGAAGGCAGCGGGCAGCAAACCGTAGGCAGCAGGCGGGGAGAATTCTGAATTCTGAATGCTGATAGCTGAGAGCTGAAAGCTCTTAGCTGACGACTGAGAACTGATAACTTCTTTCATGGCCAAACGTGGCAGGAAAACTCGCGGCAAGGCTGGCTACATGATTTCGGCCGTGGCCGAGATGTACGACATTCATCCCCAGACGCTGCGTCTTTATGAGCGCGAGGGGTTGCTGATCCCGTCGCGCTCGAACGGCAACACGCGTCTATACGCTCCTGATGATCTCGAGCGGCTGGAGACCATCCTGAACCTCACCCGCGACCTGGGCGTAAACCTGGCGGGCATTGAAATCATCCTTAATATGCGCGACCGCATGCGGCGCATGCAGGATGAGATGCAGGCCTTTGTGGATTTCGTGCAGCAGGATTTCCTGGAGCGCTCGGAAAAGGCCCGGCCGGGCACCCAGAACGCCCTGGTGCGCATCACTCCGCCGCAGATCGTCCGCACGCGCGGGGGAGCCTCGAAGTAGCGGCGGCTGGAGACGGCCCGGGCATGAGGCTGCGTGATGACCTCCCAGCCGGGGCGGCGGTGCCGCTCAGTCTAGCCGGTTCTTCACACGGGCTCTGACCTCTCCCCTCAAAAATCTCTCCCCGCCCGCCCGCGCTTGGATTAGAATCACTGCGAGCGAATCGCCATGCCTCAAAAGAACTGCCCCCAGTGCGAGGGTACGGGATGGAAGCCGATCGAGGTGGAGGGCGTCCGGCGCGTGGCGCCGTGCGACTGCCAAAACCTGGAGCAGGCCACCCTGTTGCTCAAGCAGGCGCGTATCCCGCCCCGTTACGAACACTGCGAGCTCGCGAATTTCGATGTGCGCAAAAACATGGACACAGGCCAGGCGAACCCCAGCCTGACGGCAGCGAAAATCTACGCGCAGCGCTTCGTGGACGAATACCCCGCTGACTTCGGCCTGCTCTTTGTGGGTCCGACGGGAGTGGGGAAGACGCACCTGGCCGTTGCCGTGCTCCGGGAGTTGATGCTCCGCAAAGGCGTGGAATGCCTGTTCTACGATTTCCACGACCTTCTGAAGGCCATCCGCGACAGTTACAACCCCGGCACGCAGAGCACGGAGCTCAACGTGCTGCAACCGGTATTGGACGCGGAAGTGCTGCTGCTCGACGAGCTGGCTTCCGCCAACCCCAGCGACTGGGTGAAAGAGACGCTGCAGCATATTATTAACTCACGCTATAACTATAAGAAGGTCACCCTGATTACCACCACCCTGCCCTTTGGCGCCGCCTCCGGCCGCCGCGAGGGGCGCATGCCTTCCGGCGAGCTGATCCCCGACGTGGAATTCACCTTGAATCAATTGGGGGTCACCTTACGCTCACGCCTTTATGAGATGTGCAAGCTTGTGGAAGTGAATTCCGACGATTACCGTAAAGCCATTAAGCAGGCTGGATATAAGTTCCACGTCGAGTGAGGTTGCAGCGAATTCCGCTGGGGGGCCTTGGGTGCGTTTGACTTCGCTTTGGGGGCAAGAGTAGAATTGGGTCTTTGCAGTTCCTCTGCGTCGGGTACTAGGAGGGAGGCAAGTGGATGTCCGAGGAGGATGATCGCAGTTTGCAGGAGGGCGCAACCGATCCTGAACAACCTAGCGAGCCAAGCGCAGCAGATGCCGGCGCCCCCGAAGGGGGGGAGATGTCGAGCCTGCTCGCGGGCATGGAGGCGCTCTCAGCGCCGCCCCTCGCACCTGGCGAGGTGGTGCAAGGTAAGGTCCTGAAGGTCACCGATGCGGAGATCGTGATCGACCTTGGCCTGAAGACGGAAGTTACCGCCCCCATCGCCGAATTCCTGAACAACGAAGGTCGGCCCAGCGTCGCCCCGGGCGACACGGTGGATGTTTGGATTGAACAGTACGATGAACTCTCGGGAGCCGTCACGATTTCGCATCAGAAGGCGGTTCGCCGCAGAGTCTGGGAGGACATCGATCGCGCTTTTCAAGAGCAGACCGTAGTTTCCGGACGGGTCGTGGGCCGCATCAAAGGCGGCTTGACCGTTGATATTGGGGTTCCAGCGTTCCTCCCTGCCTCGCATGCTGATACCCGGCTGCACAGCGACCTTGGCACCCTGCAGGACCAGGAGATTTCCTGCAAGGTCATCAAGATCAACCGCAAACGCAACAATGTGGTGGTCAGTCGGAAGTTGGCGTTGGAGGAGGACCTCACTCGCCGCAAGGGTGAGCTGGCGGAGCGTCTGGTGGAGGGCGCCGAACTGGTGGGGAAAGTGAAGAATATTGCCGAGTACGGAGTCTTTGTTGACCTGGGAGGGATGGACGGCCTCCTCCACGTCACCGATCTTTCCTGGGGCCGCGTGGGAAACCCTTCCGAAGTGGTGCAGGTTGGCCAGGAAATCCGGGTGAAAGTCCTCAAGCACGATTTGGAAAAAGGTCGCGTTTCGCTCGGCATGAAGCAGCTCACACCGGACCCCTGGGAGATGGTGCCCCGCACTTACAATGCGGGGGACCGCGTTGCCGGCCGGGTGGTGAGCCTGACCGATTACGGAGCTTTTGTGGAGCTCGAGCCGGGGGTGGAGGGGCTCGTCCACATATCCGAAATGAGTTGGAGCAAGCGCCTGCGCCACCCGTCGAAAATCCTCAACCTGGGTGACCGCGTGGACGTCGGGGTGCTGGAAGTCAACCTGCCGAAGCGGCGGATCTCACTCAGCCTGAAGGCGAGCTTGCCGGATCCGTGGACAACCGTGAGCGAAAAATATGCAGTCGGCGCCGTCGTGCCCGGACGGGTTCGCAACCTGACGGATTTTGGAGCCTTCGTTGAGATCGAAGATGGGGTGGATGGCCTCATACACCTTGCCAACATGTCCTGGAGTCGCAACATCAAACACCCCTCGGAAGTCTTGAAGAAGGGCCAAAAGGTTGATACCGTGGTCCTGGCCCTGGATCCCGCGAATCGGCGGCTGGCTCTGGGGCTGAAACAACTGGAAGAAGATCCCTGGCAGAGCTTCTTCGATAAGACGCACGTCGGCGACGTCGTGCGGGGGAAAGTATCTCGAAAAGCCACCTTTGGAATGTTCGTGGAGGTAGCAGAGGGAATCGAGGGCCTTTGCCATATTTCCGAGCTCGAGGACGGTTTCGGCGGCGGGGATGTTAAACTTGAGGTGGGAAGCGAGCACGAATTCAGGATCATCCGATTGAATGCCGGGGAGCGCAAGATCGGCCTGAGCATGAAGGAGGCCGCGGCTCCGCCTCCGCCGGTGGAAGCCGCCAAGCCTAAAGAGCCCGTGAGGGTCTCCACCATGGCGGAAGCCCTGTCTTCTGCCGGCATCACTCTTTACGAGACACCCCCGGCAACGGAGTCTTGACCTCGGGGGAGGGTCCAGGAGTTTTTCAAGTAGGAAACAGACCAAGGAGCGGCCCGGGGCAGGCTGCGCAGGGCCGGGGACCCCCCTGGCTCTGAGGGCCAATCCTGGGCGCGCAAAATTCGACGAAACTTCTCAGCAGGAGAGCACCATGACGAAAGCTGAACTGATCGAAGATGTTTCGCGCGTGGTCGAGATGAGCCGCAAGGACTCGGAAATCATCGTCGAAACCATCTTTGGCAGCATCGTGAAGTCGCTCAAGGCCGGCGACAAGATTGAGATTCGAGGCTTTGGAAGCTTCCGCACCCGGCAACGCAAACCCCGCATCGGCCGCAATCCCAAGACCGGGGCGCGTGTGGACGTGCCCGCCAAGAAGATTCCTTACTTCAAACCCAGCAAGGAATTGAAAGATCTCGTCAATACCTCCCATCCCGCGGAGAGCCCTGCGGCTTCGTCCATTCCTCCCCCCGTCGCCCCGGGCCCGGCGACACCGTAGGGGTTCCTGTTCCCCCAGGTGGCCTTGGGAATTTATGGATTACCTGTGGAGTCCCTGGAGATATCGGTACGTGAGCCAGGCCGGCAAGGGTGAAGGCTGTCTGTTCTGCGCGAAGGCCGCGCTCGACCCCGCGCAGGACCGCAAGGAATTGGTGCTGCATCGAGGGCGCCTTAACTTCATCCTGCTCAACCTCTATCCCTACACCACGGGCCACGTCATGGTGGCCCCTTACGCCCATGTGGCCCAGCTCGATCAACTGGCGCAGGAGGGGCTGGTGGAAATGATGGAGTTGGCGCAGAGACTCCAGACAGCAATACATAAGAGCTATGATCCCGAGGGCTATAATCTCGGAATGAATATAGGGAAATGCGCCGGGGCGGGGGT
The DNA here is from genome assembly GCA_963722555.1 of uncultured Acidobacteriota bacterium. Lineage (GTDB taxonomy): Bacteria > Acidobacteriota > Terriglobia > UBA7540 > UBA7540 > Bog-366. The sequence goes on along the minus strand of CAVRNQ010000005.1, from coordinate 649,803 downwards.
GGCGGACCACTTGCACCTTCACCTCCTCCCGCGTTGGACCGGTGACTCGAATTTCATGACCGTGGTAGGGGAGACCCGCGTCCAGCCGGAGGACCTCCTCGCCACCTACGACAAGCTCGCTGCTTTCTTTCCCCGATAGAACCCTCTTCCGCAGGACAGGGCATGCAGCTTCGTTTTTCCACGGAGTTCGACGCGGACGCCGAAGCGAAGCTCTTCTTCGCATCGTTCCCCTCCCAAGCCGCAGTCTTCGCCCTGTTCCCCGCTCCCCGCGCGGGGCTCGCTTCCGCACCCTATCTCGGCCGGACGCGCGACTTGCGACGCCGCCTCACGCGCTTGCTCTCCGTCCCGCGCCCCAGGTCCCGAATACTGAACTTGCGCGAACTCGTGGCCCACATCGAATATGTCCCGGTCGGCTCGGCGTTTGAGAGTTTGTGGTGGGTATATCTTTTAAACAAGCATTACTTTCCACGGCAATACCGCGATCGCTTGCGCCTGAAGCCCCCGGCGCTGCTGAAGCTGAATCTGCGAAATCGCTTCCCGCGCTGCTATCCCACGCGAAGATTGGTCAAGGACAACTCGCTTTATTATGGCCCTTTCCCCTCGCACGTCGCGGCCGAGCACTACGCGGGGGAATTTCTGGACCTTTTCAAAGTCCGGCGCTGTGTGGAGGATCTCAACCCTGATCCCTCCCACCCCGGCTGTATCTACTCTCAGCTTCACATGTGCCTGGCGCCCTGCTTTGCCGGCTGCACGGATTCGGAGTACCAGGGTGAAGTCCAGCGCGTGGCCGGGTTCCTGGATTCCGCCGGCCGTTCGCTGCTGCGCTCCCTCGAAACGGACCGCACCCAGGCTTCCTCCTCACTCGCCTTCGAGCTGGCGGAGAAGGTCCACCGCCGGATCGAGAAAGTGCATGAACTGCTTCGCCGGAGGCCCGAGTTGGTGAGAAACCTGCGCGATCTCCACGCGGTGGTGGTCTTGCCGGGCGCCGCCGGGAAATCCGTGGTTTTCTTTCGCGTGACGGGTGGTGAGATCCGAGGCCCGGCCCTGCTGTCGCTCGACGAAAACGTTCCCCTGCCCACGCCGCTCGACCGGCAACTCCACGATCTCCTGGAATCCCTGGCCGGGGCAGAGGGCGACTCTCACCCGCCCGCTTTGCCCCCCTGGGAGCACCTGAGCCTTCTGGCGCGCTGGTATTACAGCAGCTTCCGCGAGGGCGAACTGGTCATGCTGAGCCCGAACCAAGCGATGCCCCACACGCGGTTGATTCGTGTCTGCCGCAAGCTTCTCGCGCCGGAAGCGCACTCATCAACCTCTGCGAATTGAAGCCTGGAGCCCCGGGTTTGACTGGCGCTCCGGGTACGCATAGAATGAACGGCGAGTGGACCATCCATGCCTGACGATTTACTCTCCCTGGTTCCCTTGCCCCCGCCGCCCGAGCCTCCTCCTCCCGGGACCAGCCGGAGGATCTTTGGTCAATTTGTATTCCTGATCCTGGTGTTACTTTCAGCGGGAATTGGTGCACTGGGCGGCTTGGTCTTTGTGTACTCGTCCGACCTGCCCAAGGTCCGCGAGCTGGAGGATTACCGCCCCGACGTCATGACGGAGATGTACGCAGACGACGGGACCGCCATCGGCAGCTTTGCGCTGGAGCACCGCGTCATCGTGAGTTACTACCAGATCCCTCCGGTTCTCCGTAGCGCGGTGATTTCCATCGAGGACAGGCATTTTGAGAGTCACTGGGGCGTGGACATTCTGGGAATTGTTCGCGCCGCCTGCAAAGATGTGCTGGAGTGGCGCAAGACACAGGGGGCGAGCACCCTGACGCAGCAACTCAGCCGCATGCTGTTCCTGACCCCGGACAAGAGGTTTCGCAGAAAAATCCAGGAAATCCTGCTGGCGATCCAGATCGAGCGGTACTTCACGAAGCCGCAGATTTTCACCATGTACTCGAACCAGGTCGATTTGGGGCACGGGAACTTCGGCTTTGGGGCCGCCGCGCAATTCTATTTTGGCAAGCACCTTGACCAGTTGACGCTTCCCGAAGCCGCTCTGCTGGCGGCAGTTCCCAAGTCCGCCAGTGCCTACTCGCCGATTCTGCATCCCGAGGCGGCGCGGAGGCGGCGGAATATGGTTCTGGCCGCTATGCTGGAGAACAGGAAGATCACTTTCACGGAGTTTCGCGAAGCCACAGCCGCTCCCCTCCTGCTCAACATTCAGCGTTGGAACTACACCGTCGCTCCCTACTATGTGGAGGAGGTCCGCCAATTCCTGGAGAGGAAGTACGGGGCGGAGGCGGTGCGCGAAAAAGGTCTGCGGGTTTACACAACCCTCAACATCAAGATGCAGGGGGTTGCTGAGCAGACTCTCCGGAAGGGCTTGCGCGAGGACGACAAGCGGCGAGGCTGGCGCGGTCCTACGAAGAACATCTTGAAGAACCCCCTCACGAAAGCGGACGGCATGCCGGTCACGCTTGAAACCTATCTGGATGATGATTGGAAGAAACCCCTCACGGCAGGCGACCTGGTGCATGGTTTGGTCACGGACGTGAAGCCGGACCACGCCGTCGTCCGATTCGGCAGTCTGAACGCCCGAGTCACCGCTCCTGACTTTGCCTGGATAAAGAAAACTCCACTCACCGAGGTTTTTGCCTCCGGCGACGTCGACCTCTTTGAAGTCAAGGAGGTCAAAGGAACCACGGTGCACGTTAGCCTGGACCAGAATCCTGACGTCGAGGGAGCGCTGCTCGCCATCGACAATTCCACCGGCGAGATTAAGGCCTTGGTGGGAGGGTATGACTGGACCGTCAGCAAGTATGACCGCGCCATCCAGGCGGAACGCCAGGTGGGTTCCTCGTTTAAGGTTTATGTTTACGCCCAGGCGATCCTGGACGGGATCTCGCCCTTTGACACCGTGCTCGATGCCCCCGTCAGCTATCACACCTCCTCCGGGTGGTGGTCGCCTCACAATTATGACGAAAAGTTCGAGGGAACCATCACCGTCCTCCATGCCCTGGCGGAGTCACGCAACGTTCCGGCGGTCCGCACACTTGGCAAGATTGGCGTGGACAAGGTGATCAAGCTTTCGCGCAAGTTCGGGATCACATCCCGGCTGGTTCCCAACCTGCCCCTGGCGTTGGGCGCTTCCGACCTGACACTCCTCGAGCACACCTCCGCTTTTACGACGTTTCCCAACGACGGAGTTCACATCACTCCCCGCATGGTCACCCGGGTCACCAACTACGATGGTCGAGTGATGGATGATTTCCCGGCGGAAGTGACCGACGTCCTTCCCGCTTCCGCGTCGCGCCTCATGGTCTCGATGCTCCGCGAGGTATTCAACTCCGGTACGGCCGAGCGCGGCAAGCCCTTCGCCGCCAAGTACCCGGTGGCCGGAAAGACCGGAACCACGAATGACTTCACCGATGCCTGGTTTCTGGGCTTCTCGCCCTCGCTGACTTGCGGCGTCTATGTGGGCTTCGACGATCATCGCACCCTGGGCGAAAAGGAAGAAGGCGCCCGGGTGGCGTTGCCCATCTGGCTGGACTTCATGGGTGAGGTCCTGAAGGACAGGCCCGTGGAGGATTTTCCCCGTTCGCCGCTTCTGACCAACCCGGACCAGGTGAAGGAAATCCTGGCGAGCGCCGCGCCGGAGCGCCTGCTGGCTCCTGCGCCGGCTGCTCCCACGACGGCGGCTGTCACTCCGCCCGCCCCGCAAATTGCGGTCCCTGCGCCAACGCCTGATATACCGAAGAAGGAAGCTGCAACCCCCAAACCGCCCGCGAATCCACCTGCTGCAACGCCTCCGAACACCCCCTCCGGTCCCGTGGCGAAAGGCCCCGCACCAAGTTCCGGAAAGCCATAGCCTAGTTCTCCCGTGACAAGAGGGCAGTAAGCAGTGGGCACTAGGCAGACTGAAGTAGACACCTGCCGCAATTTCGATTTGGGATTGGCGCGACGGGTGGGTGCCTGGGGCAAAAGTGAGTCATCAGCCCTCTCTGAGGGGAGAGGCAAGGCACGAGGGCGGGGGCCCCGAGCGCCGGGGGTGAGGGGGCGTGCTGTTCGCCGCAGGCCACTCAATTTCACTCATCCCTCGAGTCGAACCCACCGATAACCGATTTGGGGAAGTGTGTCACAGCCGGGGGGTCGGTAAGAGTCTGGTCATTTGCCCCGTCGCGGTCGAAGGTTCACTGGCCGAAATAATGGACACTTTGGCCATGTGATTATCCCCAATCTTTTCATCAACATATTGGGCTCGCGTTGGCCTCGCAGGTGCAAGTTGTGTATTTTCTGCAAGATATTGGCATGGCGTCAAGACGATGGGCTTTTTCGCGATTTCGAAGCCCTAAACTCAAGCTATCTTATGCATTTTCAACAATATATTGGCATAATCGATAAGCCATTTATTTTCATAAATATATTGGCCATGCCACATTCTGTCGTTTCACGCCCTTTATTTTCAATAACATCTTGGGAGCAACCTTCATTTTTAACATCTTTTTGTGCAGGGTTTCCGGTGGGACGCCGGGGGTGGCGGCGACATCGTCTTGCCATGTCGTCGCCACGTTGGGCGTCCTGTTGCCTGTGCCTAAGCAGGGCGCATACATACAAAACGCGGGTGGCGCATACGTGCCGCTTTCTGGCATGTATGCGGCCACAGCGATTTCAAAGGGCCGCATACATTCCATAGTGCGGAACGTATGCGCCACCAGCGCGCCGTGCGAGCAAGCTGGCCGCATGCTTTGCTTCCGGGCTCCCGGATTCCGCGAGATCCCCTGTGCTGTCCCATCAGCCCACGCCGCCCGTAATTGATTGATGGGAGAACCGATACGCGGCAAGTGATTGAGTGGAGAGCCGCTACGAGGTGCGTCGATCATACCTCAATATTGTAGCGAACCACCCCAGGGGGTTGTCAATGGGGGTACGTCACTTTGTGCCTACCGGTAGATTCTAAATTCTGACATCCGGCAGAAATTGACCGTCCCGGGCTCCAAGGTGGACCGGCGTCGCACGCTATCGGGTAGCTTGGCGGGTGTAGCGCCGGTGTCCCCACCGGCGACCGGCGATGAGGACATCGCCGCTAGAAAACCCGTGCCTTGCTTCCACCGCGCCGTGGTCTTGGGGGGGGCGATTTCCGTAGAGGCCGGCTTCACAGGCTGCGGAAAAACGCCCCGATGCTGTCATCCTGAGCGAAGCGAAGGACCCCTGTATTTGAATTTTCAAGCAAATACAGAGGTCCTTCCTTCGTTTCACTCAGGACCGGCTTCGCCTCCTCAGGATGACAGCTTTGACGGTTTTTCCGCAGCCTCTTCAGCCGGGCAGCTTTCGTGGTATTCCAAGGAGAACAAATGCTGCCGCCTTGAAGGGCGCCTCTACGGATGCCGGGGTCGCCGCGGCGACCAGTCCAGGGGTAAGGGCCCCTTATCGGTCGGTCAACGCACCCATCGCAAAGCGTGCGATGTATGCGCCACCCGTGACAGGTCCGCGCTACGGTTGCTTGTCGTGGGAGGTTGATTGGGGACAGTTGAGCGCGTCGAGAAAACGGGGGAAGGCCTTTGAGTAGGTTGCGAGATTGTCTGCCCCGCGCAAGTCCCCGATCACTTTGCTCACCACGTCGGCCTTGCGGGGGTGCTCCCATGCGTCGAAGAGGTAATCGTTAATGCGGATACCCGCTCGCTATGATTGTCAATGATGTCGTGGGTGGGAAGGGATCATTGGCCGCCGGTCCCGGCTTCGAAAAACCGGTCCAGGTCGCCTTCCACCAACTGGAGCGTCTCTTCGCAGCCCAGCACCAGGGTTTTCATCCTGTCCCAACGCAAGTCGAAAGTGTAGGCGTGGCGGAAGAAGTGACGAAACTCCAGGTAGTCGTCCAATTGCTCAATCAACCGCTCGGATAGGACTGCGGATCGCTCCCTACTTGGCATCGTCATGGAGTCCATTAGTTCCCGGTGCCAGAACTCACAGCTGGGCAGACCCCCGTCCAGCTCTTCGGCAACACGCTTGAAAATATTTTCAAGACCGTTATAAAAGGAATGGAGCATCGCAGCGAGGGCGGCAAGCTCGATATCGTCGGGCGGGCTCACCGCGCACTTCTCCACCAGCGGGCGATACGACTCAAGCAAACGGTGGAGCTGCTGCCGCTCGAGAGTGACCTGCTTTCGCAGCTTATCCCACACGCTGCAATTCCCCTTCTTTTTTGAGGTAGCGAGTGAAAGGGTTGTCCTCATCCAGATCGATCAAGTCGATCGGACGGCCCAGAGCGCGACTGGCCTTGGCCATCGCACGGAAGAAGACCTCCGGCGGCAAGCCCGAAACGGCCATGTCAACATCGGAATTTTCGCGGAGAGTCCCGTGGGCAGCGGAACCGAAAACGTACACCTCTTTCGCTCCGACAGCCTTGAGTGCAGATGCCGCCTTGTCAACCAATCCCTTCATTTCATCCGTCATGGTGCCCTTTCTAGCTCTAGTATCGCAAACCGCGCCGCCTGCGTCGAGAAAAGAATGGGGTGAAGGGGGGGCAATCCGCGTTCCATCGCAATGGCTGATGACGGCGTGCGGGGGTAGGTAACGGCTATAAACTGACAACTGACAACTGAGATTTGTGAAGAGTGAATGGTGAAAGGTGAATTATGAATTCTGGATGATGAACAGAAATCGGGCGTTTGTAGCGCAGACCCGTTTTGGAGGTCTGCGGTTCGCCCCCGATTGACAACAAAAAGCCGCGGACCTGGAGGACAGGTCCGCGCTACGCTTGCTTCTGATTTTCGATTGCTCGTCCCTCGTGACTAATCTTAAACCTCGTCGGGAGCGATGCGCCGGATTTCGGAGAGCTGGTCGAAATCGGAATCCATGCTGACCACGGTCTTTAGTTCATTGCGCAACATCGTGCCCACATGGACGGCATCTCGCACGGAGAGCCCCCCGTACTGGCGGAGAAGCTGGCACGCCCCCACCACATCATCGCGCGTCACCGCCAAGAGGTCCGGAAACAGTGAAGTCAAGTGGCCCGCCAGCTTCAGAGCGTCCTCTCGCCGCCCTCGCCGGGTGAGCACGTAAAGAATCTCCTGGACCACTTCAGAGTTGATGGTGGCGTCGAGGCTGCCATCCGCGACGCGCCGCAGGACTTTAGCGCAGGCCTCGCGCCGAGGATGAGAGGCGCCGGCGGCGTACAAAAAGATGTTGGTATCAAGAAAGACCTGCATGGGCGGCCTCGATTTCTTTCTTGGCTTTCTTCCAGTCGATCTTCGGCAGCTTGAGATCGAGGATGGCCTCGACGTGCGGTTTTCGGTCCGCTGGCGCCTGGAGATAGGATTCTCGCACGGCGCAGCGAATCAACTCCGCCACCGAAGTTTTCCTTCGCCGCGCCAGAGCGCGCAGTTGTTTGAACTCGTCCGGGTTCATCAAAAGCTGGGTGCGCCGAGTGGCCGCCATTTCTCACTCCTTTATGCTCATGCCTATGAGCATGAGTATAAGCGCAAACGATGAGCTTGGTCAATTGCGTTGCAGCAAAGGAATGGGTGTAGCGCAAGGTTCGCCCTGCCACGTTGCGGCTCTTCCATTTCTCTTGTGAAAACGAAGTGGAAAGGGCGCAGAGCTTGCCCCATTCGCTGCGCTCAGGGCAGGCTCTGAGCCCAGCTAAGGGGCCGGAACGCGGGCCCTGCGTTACTTACTTCAGGTGTTCTGGGTTGGCCATGGTTTGAACCTCGGTAATGGCGGTCGGAGGGGAATACTCGCATGGGCGGGGAGAATTGTGAAGAGCGAATGGTGAAAGGTGAATTATGAATTCTGGATGGTGAACAGTAATCGGGCCGTTGTAGCGCAGACCTGTTTTGGAGGTCTGCGGTTCGTCCCCAATCGACAACAAAAGGCCCGCACTACGCTCGGTCCGTTATCTTGCAGGAACTGCCGGCGTATAGGGACCAAGGAATTTCGGACCGTTAAAGTGAATCATATGTTCCGGATTTTCGGCGACCCAAACTTCCGTTTCCCATGCAATATCTGCTGCATACCTGCGAAAATCACGCATGCGGAGGAATGCGGTCACATAAATTCGTGGCACGGTGCAGCTCTTGAGGAATCTTTCGATCTCGCGGTGGCGTTTTGGCGAAACCGGTCCGTGGGAAGTTACGGCCTCAATGAGAAACAACCACCCACGGTCTTCCGAATATAGGAGAACATCGGGCAATTTATCGTGTTCGGTAATGATAATTCCCAGACGACCTAGTTTTTCCATCTCGCAAACGACGTGTTTGAGGGCAGTGTCGCCTACATAAAGTACATCAGCCCCAGGAGCATAAAGCGGTCCAAACTCCTCGATGACTGCGACTTGAAGGCGATTGTGTTTGCCGGGCGATAAGTAAATCGTAGTTCCTTGGGGCAATGTTAATGGCACGCGGTGGCTCGCGCGGGAACTGCTACAGGTTGCTTCAAGCGAGCCGAATTCTCTGACGAAGGCAACGACAGTCTCCTCAAAATCCTCGGTGCCGTAACTTTTGAGGACTCGAGCCGCGCTCGGCGTAAGAGTGTAGACCGTTTTCCCGCTGTTCGTTGGGCGGTCAGGATCATCAAGATTTCGATCCACGATCCTGGCTTGTTCAAATTGATGAATTGTTTGGCGTCGGATTGTCTCTCTTGAGTTTGCCGCGTAGTCCTTTCCGTACCGACTACGCATGAATTCCATGAGGTCCCAAATGCGCAGTGACGGCTGCTTGGTCTCTTTCCAAGAAGTCCTCGGTCCCACGTCAGCTAAGGCCAAAAGGGTCAGTCCAGAGCGCTCATTCTGCTGCCCCCTCGGCAGTCCCATGGCGCGCAAGATCTCAATTGCTTCTTTTGTTTTCGCCACTTGTTAGCTTCGGCTAGAGTAGCATGCCGTCGATCAGATAGCTTTCCACTGCTCCATCAACGCCTAATTCCCTTAGTACAATCCGTTCAATGTCGGTACTGCTGGCCCCTTCCATAATAGGCCGAATACGTTTCCCTATCGACGCCAACGTTTTCAAATCTGGAAAATTCATTGTCCGAAGCTCAGTCGCATTCACCTGCGTGTTACCGCTGATGGTGCGAAAATATCGATCCAGAAGAGCCGAGTTGAATAGAGCGGCAAGCCCGTACGTTTCGTCTTCCGTCAGGTCGCGCTCCGCGTGGTAGACATAGTTCAGGTGGTTCTCCAAGGCGATATAGGGGCGTTTTTGATCGGCCTTCAAGAAACAGCTAGCGGTAAGCCTGCGCGGTTCCTCCTTGGCGCTAAACCGGCGAAGCAAAACATAATTTCGAGTGGGTAGAAGCAGGCGCATCGAAGCCGCGCATACTTGAAGGGCGGCAGGATGTTTCTTGTTCGGGTTCGGCCAAACTGTTTTGAATGGTCTTACGTTGCAAATCGATAACAGAGGCGCCGTGCTTTTGCCGTTGGCTTCATCTAGGAGAAATTGTGTGGCGCGAAAAGAGACCACAGGCCCCGTTGAAACTCTAAGTCCCAGGTCTTCGAAACGATGAGGCCAAGATTCTACGATCGCCATTATTTGCGAGTCTTCTGCGCTGGCCGGAATCCTTATGACCCGGTCGACTGAAGACTTGTCCAAAATCATATGAGAAGGCAAATCACGAGTGACTGGCCTCGTGATTTCGGGTCCGTAGCTGGTGCTTACGATGACGTTGGGCTTCTGCTCGCCTCGATGGGAAACGGTGATGAGGCTTTCCTGGAGTACGTCGCGAAAATTCCCTGTTCGTGATTCAAAGAGATGGATGTGGTCAAGTGACATTCGGTCGAAAAAGCATCGCCGGAAATCCCGAAAATAGAGCCCATTGCAGAAACTCCGAGGTGTGATTGCCACGAGTTCACCGCCCGGACGAAGCAATTGGGCAGCAGCGGCCAGGAAGAATGCGTAAATGTTCGGCTGCCCGTGGACCACATCTTTCATTATTCTCGCGTACTCCGATTCCTTGTTGAGTTTGAAATACGGCGGATTCATAATCACGCCGTCAAACTCTCCGCGCCCCCCCTTCTGCGAAAAGAGCGAGGGTTCTCCAAACACTTCCGCTGCTGCGTCGATGATAAAATCCTTGCCCTCGTGGATAGAGTAGGACAGTGAATGACCCGATGCCGCGAGATGTTGTTTACTGTGCTCCATCGATTGGCGGAGTAACGGCAGCAGCGCTTCATCGCTCTCAAAAAGCTCGATCTCTAGTCGACGACTGGATCGGAACTGGCTCACTCTCTCACAGAACGCAGCCGACAAGGACCCAATTCCAGCGCCCGGATCAAGCAGCCTGAAGGTCTTTGTTATCGGTAAGCTGAACAGTCCTGCCATGAACCGGGATATTTCCGGAGGTGTAAAGAACTGTCCCTTCAGCTTCCGTTCTTCCAGTGAGGTGGTAGTTTCAAATTGTTTTTGGAGCTCGAGAAGATGATTCATCGACTTGCTTTGCCTCAACGATCTTGGAGCGCTTTGTACATTATCTCACATCGGGCATGAAACTGGGCGATCCCCACAACAGTCAATATATCGGCTGGACACCCGCCCGGAATGAACGCGAGAAAGCTACCAGTACGGCAAGCGAGTGCCCGACAGTGCGAATTTCTCGAACAGTGCGTTCTTTCATTCTTCGGAGCACAATGTTCCTGAAATGCGCTGGCTGGCGCAGACCCTGTTCTTGGGGGTCTGCGATTTCCCGAAGGGCCTTGTGGAAGCTGACGGCACTAAAAAGCAGTGACAAGTGACGAGTGACAAGAAAGACAGTCCGATGTCCGGAGTCCGATGTCCGAGGTCATAAGAACAGTGACAAGTGACCCTTCGACAGGCGCAGTGACCAGTGACAAGAAACAGGCAAAGTCCTCTGGCTGGCGACGCTAAGAACCGACCGTCTGCGCCAGCCCCGCTGTGACTTGGCGGCCGGGCGGGAGACTAAAAAATGAGGATCAAGAACGGAAGAGGCCGCGGAGGAGAATTTCTGCCATGCTCTGAAAACGAATCATGTGTTTCGATTTTCGAGCATATGGTCTATAATCGAGACATGCGTTTCCGGCAACCGCTTGACGATGTCTTCCGCACCGCCACTCGGGTTAAGATTCTTCGCCTTTTAGCCCGCAACCCGGAGATGATTTTTACGGGCCGGGAGATTGCGCGCAACATTGGGGTGGCCAGCAGCAATGTGAGCCGCGCTCTTTCTGGCTTGGAAAAGATCGGCGTACTCCACTGGGTGGCCAAGGGGCGCTCCTTGCTGTACCGGCTGAATACCCGGCACATCCTTTGTGAAAGGTTGCTGCGCGACCTTTTCAAGGAAGAACTAAGCAACCTCAACTATGTGACCGACGAGATTCCTCTCAACTGGCCCCGGGACATGCGGAGCTTAATCTGTTACGGCAGCGTGGCCCGGGACGAGGAGCAAGTTTCAAGCGACGTGGATCTGTGCTTTGTAACCCGAGGCCCATCCAGTCGCAGCCGCCTTGTGCGCAGGCTTGAGGAAGCGCAGGCCGAATTCTACCTCCGTACGGGGAACCGTTTTTCACCGTACGTGATCTCCGCCCCCACTTTTGCCGCCCGTTATCGAAGGGCAGATCCACTGATCCGCAGAATCGCCAGCGAGGGTTGGGTACTTCGGGGTGATTCCATAGGAGAACTTGTGAAATGAAGGCCAAGTCAAAAACATCGGCGGTTCACTCCTCCCTGGCGGAGAACTATTCTAGGAAAGCTGGCGAGTACCGCGATTCGATGAACCAAGCTCTGGCTGACCGCCGCCCCAATGCCGCCGCCCTGAATGGAATTCATTGCGCCATATCGGCCGCCGACAGCCTCTGTGTTTGTTTTCACGGGAAACGTAGTTCCAGCAAGGACCACGGCGATGCGGTCCGGCTGCTGGCGGAACTTTTCGCTGATGAGGAAGCTCGACATCAGGCGAATCGCCTGGGAATTATCCTGGCAAAGAAGAATCAAGTGGAATATGAGGAGCGCATGTTCTCACAGGCGGAGGCGGCGACCCTGGCAAAGCAGGTTGAGCGTCTCTTCGCCTGGGTCGCGTCGAGAATGGGAAAGTAAACCCGGTTCAATGGCCTGGCCTATCACTTGCGCATGTCCGCGGGCTGGCGAGGAGTGGAATTAGCTGGGTCAATTTGATGTAGAGGCGGCGGAACCTGTCCCGATCTTATCGGGACACCGCCATTGGGCGAGGTAAACTCGCCGTACATCAAACTGACCCACTACGCAACTTGCCACACGCGGGTGGCGCATACATGCCGTCGTTCAGCATGTGTGCGGCTTTATGAACGCCAAACAAAGCAACCGTAGCGCGGACGTCCGTGGTCTGAGGGCCGCGGCTTTTCGCCCCCGCCGGCTCGGTTCACTATTGCCTCAGCATCAGCGTCGCGCGAAGTGGTCGTAGCCTTGGGGTTCGAGGGGGTGCGACTTGCCGTCGGGGGTGAGGAGGTGAAGGCTCCGAGGGGCTTGGATTTCTCCGATCGAGTGCAGGGGGATTTTACCGAAGCGGGGAGGAATCTGCGTTCGCTTGGCAGGTGGGACGGTGAAGAGCAATTGGTAGTCTTCGCCGCCATCGAGCGCCAGGGCGAGCGCATCCGCCGCGTCGGGAAGGGGAGGAGACGGAATCCGGTCAGCCAACAAACACGCGCCGACGCCGCTCGCATCGCAGAGCCGCTTCAGGTCGATCGATAGGCCGTCGCTTATATCCATGAGAGCCGAAGCCAAACCCTGCTTGGCAAGGAATTGACCTAGAGCACATTGGGGCTGAGGAAAAAGATGAGCCCGGATTGCGGCCGCCGCCGCGTGCTTCCGCCGGCCTGAGTGGGAATGCAATAACCGCAGGCCCAGTGCGGCGAGGCCAAGACGTCCGCTGACGAAAATCTGATCTCCTGGCCGGGCGCCGGAACGTCGCAGCGCCCTCCCGCGCGGGATCTCACCCGCCACAATGGCGTCAACCGCCGTGGGGCCTCGGACGACTGCCGTGTCCCCTCCAATTACCGCCACTTCAAACCGCCTGGCAAGAGCCAGCAGGCCCTGGAAAAAGCCCTCGATCCAGGCCCGGCTCGTCTGTTTGGACACGGCGAGGGAAATCAGGGCATAACGCGGCGTTCCCCCCATCGCCGCAATGTCGCTCAAGGAACGAGCCAGCGCCCTGTGTCCGACGGCCTGCGGCGGGTGAAGGCGGGGTGTGAAGTGAACGCCTTCAATCGACATATCAGTGGTAAGAATCAGTTCTTGCCCGGGGTTAACTTCCACCAGTGCAGCATCATCGCCAATGCCCAAACGGACGCCCGGCGTTCGCCTCCGGGTCCTGCGCTCGACCCAGGTTATGAACTCGCTTTCGCTTCGGAAGGCAGGTTTGTCACGCATGTGGTACTTGATGCGAGGGTCTCGCTAGCCGGCTTGATATTCGGAACTTGACCATTTGAGTCAAGTTTTTCCGAAGCTATGGCGACTGAAAGACCCCTCACCCGGTTGCCTACTACGGCGACCACCCTCTCCCCTCGGAGAGGGCTGGAATAGCGTGCACGCGAGCCATTTGCAGCCCTCTCCCTAGGGGAGAGGGTGGACCGCGGAGCGGGCCGGGTGAGGGGTCACGGATGGCCAGTCTGCGGTGAAGCCTCGCTAGACCCTCAGCCGATCATCTTAGCCCAAACCTCCGGTCGATGGCGGGAGAATCGGGCATCCCGGAAATTCCCTGTTCCTAATTCTGGTTTGGCAAAGCAGGGGAATCGGGTTTAGAATCGCCTCCCAGCCAAACTCCGGGAGGCTCCTTATGATTTCGCGCCGAAGATTCCTACAGACCAATGCCGCAGCCCTTTCCTTGCCCGCTCTCCAGGGGATTGCCTCGGGTCAGGCAGCTTCCGTGGTCCCTGAGCCTGCACGCCCTCCAGGCAGGCGGGACTACTGGAACGACTGGCCCGCTTACCTCAGCACAGCCATTAATGATGCTGGCGCCCGGCGTCGGGCCGCGCTGGCCGCGCTCGCGACGCCGTCCCAGATCCAGGCGAGGGCCGACATGACACGCTCCAAAATCTGGGAATCAATCGGCGGCCGTTTGGAAAGCTCCCCGCTGAACCCCCGGATGGTGGGCACCGCCGACCGGGCGGCCTATCGAATCGAAAAGGTGATCTTCGAAAGCCAGCCGCAGGTCTATGTCACGGCGAACCTTTACATTCCCAAGGCCGGGAAGAGCCCCTTTCCCGCGGTCGTCGCCTCCATGGGTCACGCCCCCCTCGGCAAAGCCCACCGCAATTATCAGTATGTCTTCCAAACGCTGGCTCGCAACGGGTTCGTGGTTCTGGCCTTCGACCCTTTTGGCCAGGGCGAGAGGCAGCAGTATCTCGACCCGCACACCGGGCTGTCGCGCCTTGGACCCACAGGCGAGCACTTCCAGGCCGGCGACCCCCTTCTGCTTTTGGGAGCGACGCTGGCCCAGTACCGGGCGTGGGACGCGGTCCGCGCCATCGACTACCTGCTTACACGCCCGGAAGTGGACCCGGAGCGTGTCGGCTTCACCGGCCAGTCCGGCGGCGGCACCATGACGATTTATATGTGCGCGCTGGAACCCCGCATTCGAGTAGCTGTGGAAACTGAGGGCAACAGCGAGAACCTCGCCGGGCCCCATTATGAGCCTCCCGGCGCTATCGCCGATGCGGAACAAAACCTGGTGGGTAGCCTGGCGGTGGGTCTCGACCGCGGCGACCTGCTCATGGCCTTTGCCCCCAAACCCCTCCTCCTTACCTACACGCCGCATGATGTCGGCACTACTTACTCACCCGCCTACCAGGAGGCCACTGAGCAGATTTACGGCGAACTGCGAAGTGCCTACCGCGTCCTGGGGGCCGAGGAACGGGTCCAACTCTTTCGCTCGCCGCTGCCGCACGATTTTGACGCTCTTACGCGGCAGGCGGCTTACAACTGGTTCAATCGCTGGCTGAAGAATGACACGGTCGACGTGCGCGAGGTTGACTTCGACGATTCCGCGCCGGGTGCACTCAACTGTACTTCGACCGGACAGGTTTCGACCTCGCTCGGTGGACGATCTGTCTGGCAGGTCAGTACGGACAGGGCCCGTGCCCTCATTCCTCCCAGCCCTTACCGGGATGGGTCGTCTGACCTGGGGTCCGTCAGGGAGGAGATTCGAGCCAAGCTCAGGAGGCTTCTGGCGCTGCCGGAGGAACGCTGCGAACTCAAGCCTGTAACTCTCGCTTCTTTTGTTCGTAAGAACCTCTACATGGAGGACTTTGAATTTCACTCGGAATCCGCCCTCCGTATTCCGGGGTGGCTCCTCCGCCCGAACCAGAACGGCAAACGTTTCCCCACCGTCATTTGCCTCCTGGAGGGTGGCAAGGACGAGGTTGCTCACGAACTCGCCCAGGCGGAGGCCTTGGTACAGAAGGGCTACGCAGTCTGCAGCATCGACATAAGAGGCCTCGGCGTTACTACCCCGCGATGGCCTTCCGCTGGGCCGCTGTTTTATGGCGGCATGCATTTCCAGGATCAGTACGCCTGGGCCAGCTTGGCGCTGGGCAAACCGGTGGCAGGGCAAAGGGTATGGGACGTCCTCCGCTGCGTCGATTACCTTACAACCAGGTCCGACGTCGAGGCCTCCCGCATCCACATCGCGGGGGAAGGGAGCGTGGGTCTTGCTGCCCTCATGGCCGCTGCGCTCGATGACCGCCTGCGGTCAGTTCTTCTGATGCGGACGGATGTCGATCTCCGTTCGGTGGTTGAGAGCGAGGATTATCAACTGCGAATGCCGTGGTTCGTCTATGGAATTCTGAAGGAATTTGACCTGCCCGATCTGGTCGCCTCCCTCGCCCCGCGGCGGTGCTGGCTACTAAACTGCTCAGGCCCCAAGGGCGATGTCCTTCCGGAATCGTTCTTGCTTAGTAAATTCGATAGTGCGATGAGGGTTTTCACACGGAACGCGACTCCAGGCAGTATTCGGTTCTTAGTCCAATCAGCCGAAGAATGGGGTCGGACAGCCGGTGAGTGGCTCGAAGGCTGAGGGGGAAACGCCCTATTTGCTTGACAACGGATGGGATATTCAATACCATCCAGGCCGCAGTCTTAGAAGTTATGGGGGGTTAGCCTGTCCTGCGCCTCCCCTCTCGCAGTTTGAGCGGACATCTTGATTCGAAATAATCTTCTTAGAGTGACCTAACAAATGGATAAGAAGTTTTATACCTTCCTCATTTTCCCTGGTGCCCACGGGAAACTCCACAGGATCCGACTTCCATTTTATGTAGTGCACTTGGTTCTGGCATTGAGTGTCGTGGGAATCATGACGATTGCGGCGCTGGCCAACAGCTATGCCCGGATGTTGTTGAAAGTCTCAAATTACAACAGCCTGAGAACTGAACGGGAAGCCCTGAAGACCCAGAACCGAAGCCTGGAGAACGTGGTAAGCCAGACCAATGCCAAGTTGGGCTCGCTGGAATCATTGGCGGCGGAAGTTGCCCTGACCTACGGCTTCGGTCAAGCGCATCGCCTGCGTTTCCCGGAGGCGGCGCTTGCCCTGGCAACTCAGACCAACTCCACAGTGGAGTCGAGCTATCGGGCCTCCCTTTACGCATTCAATTTGATCAGGCGTAGCGCCCTGAACCCTGCTGGCGGATCTGTTGCCATGGGCATCTTCCCGAGCACAGAATTGGGACTCGAAACCGTGCCTTCCCTTTGGCCGGTGCGGGGGCAGGTCACAACCGGCTTTGGTCAACGACTGGATCCTTTCAGCGGAGAGGGGGTTTTTCATTCCGGCTTGGATATCTCGGCTCCCTTTGGCACGCGCGTCGATGCCCCGGCGGACGGCATCGTTCTCCAGTCCGGACCCGAATCCGGATACGGCAACGAGATTGTGATCGACCACGGATTTGGGATGACGACGAAGTACGGGCACCTTAGCAAGATTTTTGTCGTGGTGGGCCAGGACGTCAAAAGAGGACAAGTTATCGGCGCCGTGGGAATGACCGGCAAGGCGACGGGCCCACACCTGCACTATGAAGTGATTGTTAACGACACCCCTGTAAACCCGACGAAGTACTTACACGAGTAACCCGCGATCCGAATAGAATGTCTTAGGTGAAGTTGTCCGTTATGCAGCCGGGGACACACCGTTTCCGGGTGGATGTGACCTTGCCAGGGGCCTCGGACCGGGAGTTCGGGTTTCACCCGCGCGGGGGTTCTGGTGGCGGGAAAACCAGCGAAGGTTGGGTGGCAACCCACGGACGTAAACCGTCGGTATCTGGACAGGGAAAGTGGGAGCAGGCCTTTCGAGGCAGCCGAGAAAAAACTTTGCGGTATCCCTTGCAATATGGCTGCCAGTTAGTATAATAGTAAGTTTGCAGCGGCTGGCGTAGCTCAGCTGGTAGAGCATCTGATTTGTAATCAGAGGGTCGGGGGTTCGAATCCCTTCGCCAGCTCCATCAGGTTGAGCGAGTGGAGCCGCAAAGGAATTTAGCAGACAGGCGCTAGTCGGAAAATTCGGGAGCGGATTTAGCAAAATCTGGAAGCACTCAGAAATGCGCGGGAAGATAGGTGTCTCCGCGCCCAACCGCTTTCTCGACCCACTTGGCTCAAATGAACTCGACTCCGGGGGCGAAGCGGAACCCTGTGCATGCGCCTGCAGCGGGACCTTGGAGGGAGAACCAGAGCGGACAGGTGGCTGAGTGGTCAAAAGCAGCAGACTGTAAATCTGCCGACCCCTGCGGTCTACGGAGGTTCGAACCCTCCCCTGTCCACCAGAAGAACAGTGACGAGTGACCAGTGACAAGTGACGAGAACAAATTCCCATTGTGCTTGCCTGCCACTCGTCACTGTTCACTTGTCACTGCGGTTGGGGGCGGGAGTAACTCAATGGTAGAGTCACAGCCTTCCAAGCTGTTGGTCGCGGGTTCGATTCCCGTCTCCCGCTCCAAGAAAACAGTGACTAGTGACGAGTGGCAAGTGACAAGCTGGCAGGAAGTCGGGGGTTGGGCTCTTCACTTTTCACTCGTCACTTGTCACTGGTTCTAAGGCGCCGATGTAGCTCAGTTGGTAGAGCACGTCCTTGGTAAGGACGGGGTCAGCGGTTCAATTCCGCTCATCGGCTCCAAAGTTCGGCGGTTGCACGCGAGTTGCCCGGCGGCAGGCTGGAAAGATGCGCTGGGCTATGGACCAAGCCGGAGCAGGCCCCGAGTGAAGCTCACGGCGTGCAGGGATTGGACAAGGCACCATGATTCCTTTCTTGTCACCAACGAGGAACTGAGCTATGGCCAAGGAAAAATTTGATCGTTCGAAGCCGCACATGAACGTGGGGACGATTGGGCACATTGATCACGGCAAGACGACGTTGACGGCGGCGATCACGAAGGTGCTGGCGAAGGGGAACCCCAAGGTGAAGTTCCGGGCGTTTGATTCGATTGACAACGCGCCGGAGGAGAAGGCGCGGGGGATCACGATTGCGATTGCGCACGTGGAATACGAGACGAAGAACCGGCACTATGCGCACGTGGATTGCCCGGGGCACGCGGACTACATCAAGAACATGATCACGGGCGCGGCGCAGATGGACGGGGCGATCCTGGTGGTGGCGGCGACGGACGGGCCGATGCCGCAGACGCGGGAGCACGTGCTTTTGGCGCGGCAGGTGAACGTGCCGTACATCGTGGTGTACATGAACAAGTGTGATGCGGTGGAGGACACGGAGCTTCTGGATCTGGTGGAAATGGAAGTACGGGAGTTGCTGTCGAAGTACCAATTTCCGGGGGACAAGATTCCGGTGGTGCGGGGCTCGGCGCTGAAGGCTTTGGAAGGGGACGCGAATGGGGAGAAGTCGATTCACGAATTGATGGAGGCGGTGGACAGCTACATTCCGATGCCGCCGCGGGAAATCGACAAGCCGTTTCTGATGCCGGTGGAAGATATTTTCTCGATCTCGGGGCGCGGGACGGTGGTGACGGGACGGGTGGAGCGGGGCAAGGTGAAGGTGCAGGAAGAGATCGAGATTGTGGGGCTGCGACCGGAGCCGTTCAAGCGGGTGGTGACGGGCGTGGAGATGTTCAAGAAGCTATTGGATGAAGGGCAGGCGGGGGACAACATTGGGGTGCTGCTGCGGGGGACGGAGAAGGACGAGGTGGAGCGGGGCATGGTGCTGGCGAAGCCGGGGTCGATCACGCCGCACACGAAGTTCAAGGCCTCGGTGTACATTTTGACGAAGGAAGAAGGCGGGCGGCACACGCCGTTCTTCAAGGGCTACCGGCCGCAGTTTTACTTCCGCACCACGGACGTGACGGGAGTGGCGGAGTTGCCGGCGGGGACGGAGATGGTGATGCCGGGGGATAACGTGAACCTGGAGATCGAATTGATCACGCCCATCGCCATGGAGATAGGGCTGCGCTTCGCCATCCGCGAGGGCGGCCACACCGTCGGCGCCGGTACGGTCACGGAAATCTTGGCGTAAGGCACTCAGCGACCAGCGGGACTTATGCGGAGTGCTGAACGCTAAAGGCTCGGAGAGCGATGCGCGAAATCATTACCTTGCAGTGCGGTGATTGCAAGAACCGCAACTATACATCGACGAAGAACAAGAAGAAGAACCAGGACCGGCTGCAGATCAAGAAGTTCTGCCGAACCTGCCGGCACCATACGGTCCACAAGGAAGTGAAGTAGGCAGTCGGCAGAAGGCAGTAGGCAGCAAAAGGTCAACGAGGGCGGGAGATCAAGGTTCGCTGCTTACCGCCTACTGCTTACTGGCGACTGGCTTTATAGGGGCGTCAGATTAACGGCTAATCTGCCGGTCTCCAAAACCGGTCATGGGGGTTCAAGTCCCTCCGCCCCTGCCAGAATCCAGGGTGTGAGGATTATGTCCGGCGAGCGAAAAACCGCTTGCCCGGAGCGGGAGCGACATGGGTGACGAAGTCAGTATCCATAAGAACGCCTGGGAACAGTTCCGGCAGTATGTTTCAGACGTGCGCGTTGAAATGAAGCGCGTGACCTGGCCGGGGAAGCAGGAGATTTATGGCACCACGGTCATGGTGATTCTGACGACGTTTCTCTTTGGGATCTATTTTTGGATATGCGATCAGGCTTTCTCGCGCGCCGTGGCGAGCGCGCTGAAGTTCTTCCTGCATCGCGGCTGACGCAAATTTCCCCCGAGCTGGGTGAGACTTTGACGGAACAAGATCTGAACACCGGAAAGACGAGCATGGCTAAATACTGGTACATCCTCCACACCTATTCCGGGTTTGAAAAGAAGGTCGCGGAGACCCTGAAGAGCCGCATTGACGCCGAGGGGCTCACCGGGCAGTTTGGGGAGATCATGGTTCCCACCGAGGACGTCATCGAAATGCGCCAGGGGAAGAAGGTTGTCACCCCCAAGCTGTTCTATCCGGGCTATGTGCTGGTCGAGATGGAGATGAACGACAACACCTGGCACATGGTGCGCTCCACTCCGCGCGTCACGGGATTCGTGGGTTCCGGGCAACGGCCCAGCCCTCTGAGCGCCGAGGAAGTTGACC
The DNA here is from genome assembly GCA_963722555.1 of uncultured Acidobacteriota bacterium. GTDB lineage: Bacteria > Acidobacteriota > Terriglobia > UBA7540 > UBA7540 > Bog-366. Next base: position 629,337 of record CAVRNQ010000005.1, on the reverse strand, counting down.
GGATTGTTCACCGCGTGGTTGTGGCGTCCGAGCATCCCAAGCCCAAGCTCAAGTTCGATCGGGGCGAGAACGTGAAGATCCAAGATGGGCCTTTTAAGGATTTCAATGGCGTCGTGGACGAAATCAACGAAGATCGTTCCACTTTGCGAGTGATGGTGACGATTTTCGGGCGCCAGACGCCCGTGGAGTTGGATTTCTACCAGGTGGAAAAGATCTAGACGTGCGGGCGCAGGCAGAACTGCTGCCCAGACCAGGGACGCCGCAACGCGGCAGGTAAAGGTTAACAGTTATGGCAAAACGAGTCACCGCAATGGTCAAGCTTCAGATTCCCGCGGGAAAGGCAACCCCCGCGCCGCCCGTGGGGCCGGCCTTGGGCCAGCACGGTGTGAACATCATGGATTTCTGCAAAGCCTTCAACGCCAAGACCTCAGCGAAGGATCAGGAAGGCTTGATCATTCCCGTGGTCATCACGGTCTTTCACGACCGAACTTTCACCTTTGTGACCAAGACGCCTCCTGCCTCGGTGCTCTTGAAGCGCGCGGCGGGAGTGGCCAAGGGTTCGGGTGAGCCCAACCGTAACAAGGTAGGAAAGGTCACGGAAAAGCAGGTGGAGGAGATCGCCAAGTTGAAGCTGCCTGATCTGAATGCTCGAGGTTTGGCGGCAGCAGTTATGACAGTTAAAGGGACGGCGCGAAGCATGGGAATTGAAGTTGTCCCTTAAGACCAGGACCCGAAGCCGGAAGCTCGAAATCCGGGGGCAAGCCAGTTTCGATTTACGATGTGGAGAAATGGGAATGGCCAAAGTCGGAAAGAAATACGATGCGTCCGCCAAGCTGGTTGACAAGCCCGCTTACACCCTGGCCGATGCCATGCCGTTGGTCAAGAAGGCGGCATTCGCGAAGTTTGACGAAACCGTCGAACTCGCCATGCGCCTGGGAGTTGATCCCAAACACGCGGACCAGATGGTGCGCGGAACGGTGGTTCTGCCCCACGGGCTGGGGAAGTCCAAGCGGGTGATCGTGATCGCCTCGGGCGACAAGGTACGGGAAGGCCGGGAAGCGGGCGCCGACGAATCCGGCGGCGACGATCTGGTCCAGAGGATTCAGGGCGGCTGGATCGATTTTGACGCCGTCGTTGCCACACCCGACATGATGAAGTCGGTCGGCAGGTTGGGCAAGGTGCTGGGGCCGCGCGGGCTGATGCCAAACCCCAAGACGGGAACGGTCACGGTCGACGTAGCGCGCGCCGTCAAAGAAGTGAAGGCCGGAAAGGTGGAATTCCGCGTCGACAAGACCGGCATCATCCACTGCCCGGTGGGGAAGGTTTCCTTTGATGCCGGGAAGCTGGCTGAAAACGCCGGCGCGTTGATTTCCAGCATTATCAAGGCCAAGCCCGCCTCGGCCAAGGGCAAGTACGTTCGAAGCATTGTGATTTCCTCCACCATGGGGCCGGGGGTTCCGATCGATCCGGCTTCGGTGGAGACTGCCTAACAGAACTATAGACGTCATTGAGGAGTGCGCATGGATCGGGAAGAAAAGAAGAAAGAAGCAGAGTTGCTGCACGCGGAGCTGATGAAGGCGCGTGGGATCATCCTGGCGGGGTTCCAGGGGATTACCGTGGCCCAGGATTTTGAACTGCGCAAGAAAGTCGCCGGGGCGGGCGCTAGGTATAAGGTGGTGAAGAACAGCCTGATCGAACGCGCGGCACAGGGGACCGGAGTCGAGTCGGTTGCAGCGAACCTCGCCGGAATGACCTCGCTGGCACTCACGGAAACGGACCCCGTGGCGCTTGCCAAGGCCTTGACCGAATATGCCAAGACCAATCCGGTCCTGACCTTTAAGTCCGGCGTAGTAGAGGGAAGGGTTGTTTCCCTGATGGACTTAAACGCACTTGCCACGCTTCCTTCCAAGGAACAGTTGTTTTCGAAGGTTCTTTTCATGATCAATTCGCCGGCGCAACGCGTGGCCTCGACACTGGCGGGAGTGGCCCGCAACCTTGCATTCATCATTCAACAGGCCGTCAAGGAAAAGAAATTCCAGGAGGCGTCCGGCAACTAACCGTCCGGGGCGCCGGGTCGTTCAGTTAGCCTTTAGCGGAGTTCGATTACTGAGGAGGAAAAAGACGCATGTCGGAACGAGTTGAGAAAATCGTCGAAGAAATTAAGGGCTTGTCTTTATTGGAGGCCGCGGATCTTGTCAAGCGGCTCGAAGAAGTCCTGGGTGTGTCTGCAGCCGCGGCTGCTCCCGTGGTTGTGGCGGGCGCGGCAGCAGGGGCCGCAGCGGGCGCTGCTCCCGTCGAGGAGCAGACGGAATTCACGGTTGTCCTGACCGCCGTGGGAGCCAACAAGATCAACGTTATCAAAGCCGTCCGCGAGGTCACCAGCCTCGGACTGAAGGAAGCCAAAGATCTGGTCGATGGCGCCCCCAAGGCTATCAAAGAGGCTGTCTCCAAGGATGAGGCGGAGAGCATCCGGAAGAAGTTCACCGACGCTGGGGCTAGCGTAGAAGTGAAATAATCGTCCTCCCGCCAGGCCTCTAGGGAAGCAGCAGAATTGGCCACGGCTCTTCCCTGAGCAGTTCGCCTGGTGGCAAGGCCCTCACTCGCAAGTGGCACGGATGATCCCATGGACTGCTGGGCCAGCGGTGGGACTTGGTTACATCCCCACCGGCTAAGTGTGCATCCATAGTGGTAAGGGCTCTGTGTCATCATTGTCCGAAAGACTTTTGAAACTTCAAGCAAGGAGCAAAAGGAATGCCTAACGGCGGGAACGGCGCTGTCCGTCAGCGCATTGATTTCTCCAAAATTCCGACCGTCATCAAGATCCCCAACCTGATTGAAGTGCAGCGGCGCTCGTACGAGCGCTTCCTACAGATGAACCTCCTGCCCTCGGAGCGAGAGGACGTAGGTTTGCAGGCGGTATTCAACTCCGTGTTCCCGATCACGGACTTCCGCGGCATTGCACAACTGGACTTCGTGGATTACTCCATCGGCAACTGGGAATGTAAATGCGGAAGCCTGAAGGGGCTTCACCACTTGCGCAGCACCTGCAAGAACTGCGGGCACACGGTCATCACGGATCCCTTCAAGGTGGGCGACGTCCTCTGTACCAAGTGCGGAACATTCAACAAGAACGTGGTGACATTCTGCAATAAGTGCGGCGACCCGGTGGCCCTCCAGTTGAAATACGACGTGACGGAGTGCCAGGAACGCGGCATGACCTTTGCGGCCCCCCTTAAGGTTACCATTCGTCTCACCCTCTACGACAAAGACGCTGACACCGGCCACAAGAACATCCGCGACATCAAAGAGCAGGAAGTCTATTTCGGTGAGATTCCCTTGATGACCGAGAACGGTACCTTCATCGTCAACGGCACCGAACGCGTCATCGTCAGCCAACTGCACCGCTCTCCAGGTGTGTTCTTCGAGGCGAATTCCCAGAAGACGTACTTTCTGGGGAAGATTATTCCTTACCGCGGCTCCTGGGTGGAGTTCGAATACGACACGAAGAATCTTCTCTACGTGCGAATTGACCGGAAACGCAAGTTCCTGGCCACAATTTTCCTGCGGGCGCTGGGGTTGAAGAACGATTCCGAAATCCTCAAAGCCTTCTACCAGGTCGAGAATATACAGCTCAAGGAGCGCAAGCTCTTCCGGGAGGTGTCGGAGGGATTGGTCGGCAACAAGATTTCCAAGGACATTGACCACCCCCGCACGCATGAAACGATCGTGCACGCCGGAAGGAAGATTACCGCCGCACTCTTCAAAGAAATCCAAAAGGCGCGGCTTACGCACGTGGAAGTGGCTGCGCATGATCTGGAGGGGGCTTACGCCGCCGCCGACGTAGTCGACCCCGCTACGGGCGAGGTTCTGGCCGAATCCAACAAGGAAATCAGCTCCAGCGCCCTGAATTCCATCTTGGAGGCAGGCATTCCGGAACTGCCCGTGTTCGTCCCGGAACGTGCTGATGCCGGCGTGGTCATCAGCCAGACCCTGAACCGCGACACCCTGAAGACGTCTCAGGAAGCGCTGATCGAAATGTATCGCAAAATGCGGCCGGGCGACCCGCCGACGCTTGACACCGCCACCTCGCTGTTCAATGGAATGTTCTTCGATCCCCGCAAATACGATTTCTCCCGTGTCGGCAGGCTGAAATTCAATATCAAACTTGGTTACTACACCAAGCTCAAGAGCCGCCTCGACGAAAAGGCCACCGAATTTGAGATCGAAGACGCCCGCAACCTTCCGCAGGCCAATTTCTACATGGTTGTGGACGACGAGAAGATGTTTGTCGGCAAGCGGGAAGGGAACATTTGTTCGGAAGTCGTCCGTGCCTGCGAAGGCACCCTGGCCACCGATCACTCGGACCATTCGCCGGTGCAGTTGCCACTCGACAAGCGGACGCTCGAGCCAGAGGACTTCTATTCGGCCATCCGCTACCTGCTGAAGCTTAAGAAAAACCCCGGCGGGATTTACTCCGTCGATGACATCGACCACCTGGGGAATCGTCGCGTTCGTGCCGTCGGCGAACTGCTCGAGAACCAGTTCCGCCTGGGCCTGGTGCGCATGGAGCGGGCGATCAAGGAGAAGATGTCGGTTTACCAGGAGATGTCCACCGCCATGCCGCACGACCTTATCAATGCCAAACCCGTCATGGCGGCGATCCGTGAGTTCTTTGGTTCCTCACAACTCTCCCAGTTCATGGACCAGACGAACCCGCTCTCCGAGATTACGCATAAGCGGCGCCTTTCCGCTCTCGGACCCGGCGGACTTTCCCGTGAGCGAGCGGGCTTCGAAGTGCGCGACGTTCACCCCACGCACTACGGCCGCATCTGCCCGATCGAAACGCCGGAGGGTCCAAACATCGGCTTGATTTCTTCCCTTTCCTGCTACGCGCAGATTAACGAATACGGATTCATCGAAAGCCCCTATCGCAAGGTTCGCGGCGGGCGCATCGTCGATTACGTCACCGTGACCCACGGAGGCGACGGTCCGTGGAAAGTGGGCGAGCACCTCGAATTGAGCCAGGTCGAAAAAACCAACGAAGAACTCCGCGAGAAGAAACGCAAGCTGGTGGAGAGCGAGCCTTACTCCTTCTACCAATCGGCCTGGGAAGAGGACCAGTACGTGATTGCGCAGGCCAATGTGGCTGTCGACGAGAAGGGCCGCATCATTCACGAACTGGTCAACGCGCGCCAGGCAGGCAACTTTGTGCTCAAGCGGCGCGATGAGATTGACTACATCGATGTCAGCCCGAAGCAGTTGGTCAGTGTGGCGGCTTCGCTAATCCCGTTTCTTGAAAACGACGACGCCAACCGTGCCCTGATGGGTTCCAACATGCAGCGGCAATCGGTTCCCCTGCTGCGTGCGCAGGCTCCCCTGGTCGGTACGGGGATGGAAGAAGTCACGGCGCGCGATTCGGGCGCGGTGGTGATCTGCAAACGCAATGGGGTGGTTGATAGCGTGGACAGCGAGCGTATCATCGTGCGCGTCGAAGGCGATGGCCACAGCGGGCAACTTTCACGCGAAGTGGGCGCCGACATTTACCAGCTCATCAAGTTCCGCCGCTCCAACCAGAACACCTGCATTAACCAAAAGCCCGTGGTCCACAGAGGACAGCGGGTTCATGCCGGGCAGGTCCTGGCGGACGGCCCCTGCACAGACCGCGGCGAGCTGGCCCTGGGCCGCAACATCTTGGTGGCTTTCATGCCCTGGCGCGGCTACAACTTTGAAGACGCCATCCTGGTCAGCGAGAAACTGGTGAAAGAGGATTCTTACACCTCGATCCACATCGAGGAATTCGAGATCGAATCCCGCGACACCAAGCTCGGGCCGGAAGAAATCACGCGGGACATCCCCAACGTCGCGGAATCTCTCCTGAAGGACTTGGATGAAAGCGGCGTCATCCGTATCGGCGCGTATGTGAAGCCGGGCGACATCCTGGTCGGAAAGGTCACGCCCAAGGGCGAGACGCAACTCACGCCCGAAGAGAAACTGTTACGGGCCATCTTTGGCGAAAAAGCCGGGGATGTTCGCGACGCTTCACTCACTTGCCCCCCTGGAATTGAAGGCATTGTTGTGGATGTGAAGATCTTCTCGCGTAAGGGGACGGATAAGGATGAGCGCGCGAAGTCCATCGAGGGCTCACAGGTGGGCCGTTTGGAGAAGAACCTGAACGACGAAATCCGTATCCTCCAGGACGAGCGTCTGAAACGCCTCTGCGTGTTGCTGGAGGGCGAAGAGCTACTCGCCGACCTGCACGACGAGAAAACCAACAAACGCCTGGTTACCAAGGGGACCAATCTTACTCGTGACGTCCTGGCGCGCATCTCCACGCGCAATCTGAAGCGGCTGAGGATCGCGAAGAAGGATCCAACCCTCCTCGAGAAAATCGATGAGATCGAAGAGATGACCTCGCGGCAGATCGACATTCTGCGAAAAATCACCGATGAAAAGATTCAGAAGTTGAAGAAAGGTGATGAGCTTCCGCCGGGAGTCATCAAGCTCGTCAAAGTCTATATCGCCATGAAGCGCAAGCTCTCCGTCGGCGATAAGATGGCGGGCCGGCACGGAAACAAGGGCGTCATCGCACGCATCCTGCCGGAAGAAGACATGCCCTATATGCCGGACGGCACTCCGGTGGAGGTGGTGCTGAATCCCCTGGGTGTCCCTTCGCGAATGAATGTGGGACAAATCCTGGAGACCCACCTCGGCTGGGCCTCGCGCGAACTCGGAAACAAGATTCGTCGCCTCTTCACTTCCGAGGCCCGCGCGGAACTGCTTCGCAAGGAGATCAAAGGTCTTTACCATAGCAGTCCCGTGGCCGCAGCCGTCGATAATCTGGATGACGAGCAGGTTCTCGATCTTGCCCGGTCGCTGACGGATGGAATCCCCTTCTCGACGCCGGTCTTCGACGGCGCGACCGAACACGAAATCAAGGACTACCTGGAAAAGGCGGGCCTGCCGCTTTCCGGAAAAATCAATCTCTTCGACGGTATGACCGGCGAGGCGTTCGAACAGCCCGTAACCGTCGGCTACATTTACATGCTCAAGCTTTCCCACCTGGTCGATGACAAGATCCACGCTCGCTCGATTGGTCCTTATTCTCTCATCACGCAGCAACCTCTCGGTGGGAAGGCCCAGTTTGGCGGCCAGCGGTTCGGAGAAATGGAAGTGTGGGCTCTGGAAGCTTACGGCGCGGCGTATATCCTGCAGGAACTCCTTACGGCGAAATCCGACGACGTCTATGGCCGCGCGAAGATCTACGAAGCCATCGTCAAAGGCGAGGCCGCCATCGAACCTGGTGTGCCGGAGTCGTTCAACGTGCTGGTGAGGGAGTTGCAAAGCCTCTGCCTCGACGTGGAACTGATCAAGAAGCCCAAGGAGCAGCTCGCGCCTGTGGGCGCTGAGTAACGTAGTAAGTTGCCGCCGGGCTGGGGCCTCGCCGCACAACGCGCGGGCCGCTCGGGGGCGCAGCTTTCAAGAATTTCTTCTCTCCTTCAAAGGAGGAAAACCTTGTTTCGCAGCAGCCCTTACGATCGAGTGAGTTTGATTGGTGAGTTCGATGCAATTCGCATCAGCCTGGCGTCGCCGGAAAAGATCCGGTCCTGGTCTCATGGGGAAGTGACCAAGCCGGAAACCATCAACTACCGCACCTTCAAGCCGGAACGCGATGGCCTGTTTTGCGCCCGCATTTTTGGACCGGTGACCGACTGGGAATGCTTGTGCGGCAAGTACAAACGCATGAAGCATCGCGGCGTGATCTGCGACAAGTGTGGTGTCGAGGTGACGCTTTCCAAAGTCCGCCGCGAGCGCATGGGGCATATCGAGCTGGCATCTCCCTGTTCGCATGTTTGGTTCTTCAAGGGTCTCCCCAGCCGTATCGGCCACCTGCTGGATATCTCGCTCCGGGATCTCGAGCGCATCCTCTACTTCGAGAACTATGTAATCGTCGACCCGGGTGAGGCGCCGGTGAAAGAGAAGGAATTGCTCACGGAAGAGCGCTACCGGCAGTTGCAGCAGGAATTCCCCGGCAAATTCCGTGCGGGGATGGGAGCCGAGGCTATTAAGGAACTCCTGAAGCAGGTTGATATCGAGCCCCTGGCGGAAGAGCTGCGGGGAAAGATGAAAAACGACCCCTCGCAACAGAAGCGGGTCAAGTATGCCAAGCGGTTAAAGGTGCTCGAGGCGTTCCGCAGGTCGGGGAACAAACCGGAATGGATGATTCTGGATGTCATCCCGGTGATTCCGCCGGAACTTCGCCCACTCGTTCCTCTGGATGGCGGCCGTTTTGCGACTTCCGATCTGAATGACCTCTACCGCCGCGTCATCAATCGCAACAACCGGCTCAAGAAGTTGATCGAGCTGCACGCCCCGGACGTGATCGTCCGCAACGAGAAGCGCATGCTACAGGAAGCGGTGGACGCGTTGTTTGACAACGGCCGCCGGGGGCGGGTGCTGCGGGGCGCCAATAATCGCCCGCTCAAGTCCCTCTCCGATACCCTCAAAGGCAAGCAGGGACGCTTCCGCCAGAACCTTTTGGGAAAGCGTGTGGATTACTCCGGACGTTCCGTGATTGTAGTGGGGCCGGAGCAGAAATTGCATCAATGCGGACTGCCCAAGAAGATGGCTTTGGAACTTTTCAAGCCCTTCATTTACCACCGGCTGGAGCAGGAGGGCCATTGCACAACCATCAAGGCCGCGAAAGAGATGGTGGAACGTCAGGAATCCGTCGTCTGGGACATTCTTGAGGAAGTCATCAAGGACCACCCGGTGCTCCTGAACCGTGCCCCTACGCTGCACCGATTGGGCATCCAGGCCTTCGAGCCGGTCCTCGTCGAGGGCAAGGCCATCAAGATTCACCCGCTGGTTTGCACGGCGTTCAACGCTGACTTCGACGGCGACCAGATGGCGGTGCACATCCCGCTTTCACCGGAAGCCCAAATCGAGGCTTCGGTTCTGATGTTGTCTTCGCACAACATCCTCTCGCCGGCCAATGGGCAGCCCCTCGCTGTTCCCACCCAGGACATCGTCCTGGGCGTCTATTACCTGACCAAAGACAAGCGCGGAGCCAAAGGGGATGGCCGGGCTTTCGCGAATTCGGAAGATGTTCTGCTGGCTCTGGAAGCAGGTGAAGTTGAAACGCTGAGCCCGATTCGTTTGCGTTATACCGGGCGAGTCATCGACTTGACCACGGCTTACGATGACCAGGACGTGCTGCACACGGAACCCCTCACGGTCAAGAATCAGTTTGTCAACACCACCGTGGGCCGGGTGATCTTTAATGACCATCTGCCGAAGGATGTCACGACGGGGCAAGCCTTGATGCCCTTTGTGAACGGTTTGCTCCGGAAGAAAGGGCTGGGCGCGCTGGTGAACTACTGCTACTTGCGCTTTGGCCTCGAAACCACGGTCGAGATGCTGGACGAGATCAAAACCCTCGGTTTCCTGTATGCGACCAAAGCGGGAATCTCGATTGGAATTGATGACCTCGTGGTGCCGCTCAACAAGGCCACCCTGGTTAACGCGGCTGAAAAGGAAGTGATCGAAGTTGAGAAGCAGTACCAGGAAGGCGCCATTACTCACGGCGAACGCTACAACAAGGTCATCGCGATTTGGTCGAAGGTCACCGATGACGTGGCAAACGACATGGTCAAGACGATGGAAGCCCAGGACAAGTCCGGCCAGCTCAACCCCATTTACATCATGGCTGACTCTGGAGCGCGCGGATCAAAGCAGCAAATCCGCCAACTCTCCGGCATGCGCGGCCTGATGGCCAAGCCTTCCGGTGAGATCATTGAAACGCCCATTACCGCGAATTTCCGCGAGGGCTTGAACGTGTTGCAGTACTTCATCTCGACCCACGGCGCGCGCAAAGGCCTGGCCGACACCGCCCTCAAAACGGCAGACTCCGGCTATCTGACCCGCCGCTTGGTGGACGTGGCACAGGATGTGATTATCTCTGAGTTCGACTGCGGGACCCTGGACGGGATTGAAGTGATGCCTATCGTCGAGGGCGGGGAAGTGGTTGAACCACTCCGTGACCGCATCGTAGGCCGTGTTTCTCTCGAGCAGATAAGGGATTACGAAAGCAACATCATTGTTGATGTCAACCAGGAAATTAATGAGGACCTGGCCTCGCAGATCCAGGCAGCGGGTATTGAAAAAGTGCGGATCCGCTCGGTGCTCACCTGCGAATCACGGCGAGGCGTGTGCGTGCGATGCTACGGACGCAACCTGGCAACCGGCCGGGTGGTGGAAATGGGCGAGGCCGTGGGCGTGATCGCGGCTCAGTCCATCGGCGAACCGGGTACGCAGCTCACCATGCGGACCTTCCACATCGGCGGCACCGCCCGTATCACCGAGGAGAGCACCCTGGAGGCAAAGAACAACGGCTTTTTGAAGTACTACAGTGTGCAGACCGTGACGAACCGGGAAGGCGCCCACGTCGTGATGAATCGCAACGGTGCGGTCGCCATCGTGGATGACAAGGGCCGTGAGCGCGAGCGGTATTCGGTGGTGTACGGAGCCCGCATCAAAGCGGACGACGGGTCTCCGGTAAAAATGGGCGACAATGTCGTTGAGTGGGACCCGTACACCTTCTCCATCCTGACGGAGGTGAACGGCACGGTTCAGTATAAAGACCTCGAGACCGGCGTCACCCTGCAGGAGCAGGTGGATGAAGTAACTGGCTTGTCACAATGGGTGGTGAAAGAGGCGTCCGATGAAAAATACCAGCCGCAGCTCGTCATCCGCAACGATAAGGGGGCGGCAGCCAAAGGCACGAAGAAGTACCTGATGCCCTCCCGCGCGCACTTGATGGTCCAGGATGGCGATGAAGTGAGCGCTGGCGATGTTCTGGCCAAGATCCCGCGTGAAACCACCAAGACCAAGGACATCACGGGTGGTCTGCCGCGCGTGGTCGAGCTCTTTGAAGCGCGCAAGCCTCACGAGCCCGCGGTGATTACGGAAATCGACGGCACCGTGCGGTACGCCGACGTCGTCAAAGGCCAGCGCAAGATTCTGGTGGTTCCCGATAAGGGAGAAACCAAGGAGTACTTGCTGCCGCGCGGCGTGCATGTCTCCGTACAAGAAGCCGAACGAGTTCGCGCCGGCGAGCCGCTTATGGACGGCCCGCGCAACCCGCACGATATCCTCGCGGTCCTCGGCGAGAAAGAATTGCAGAAATATCTCGTCGATGAAATCCAGGAAGTCTACCGGTTGCAGGGCGTCAACATTAACGACAAACACATCGAAGTCATCGTCCGCCAGATGATGCGCTGGGTGAAAGTTGAAGAAGTGGGCGATACAGAGTTTCTCCTCGACGAACAGGTCGACAAGTTCAAGTTCCGCGAGGAGAATGAGCGGACCAAAGTGAAGAGTGGGAAAGCCGCTACGGGCCGGCCTTTGCTGCTGGGAATTACCAAGGCATCACTGGCCACCGATTCCTTCATCTCGGCCGCGTCGTTCCAGGAAACCACCCGCGTCCTCACGGAAGCCTCCATCCGCGGGTCTGTTGACCACCTGCGGGGCCTGAAGGAAAACGTCATCATGGGCCGCTTGATTCCGGCCGGTACGGGCCTGGAATACTACCGGAATTTCAAGTTGCTCACCGAAGCTGAGCCGGCGCAGCCGGAAGCGGGAGCTGCTCCCCCTCCCACGGAGCCCGTTATCCCCACCGCGCCGAGCGTGGCCACCGAACTGGCCGACGAGGACGAGGCGAGGACACAGTAAGGAAGCTATAAGCTATCAGCGGTCAGCTTTCAGCAAATGCAGCGTGTTTTGGCTGATGGCTGACTGCTGAAAGCTCGATATGCTTTTTAACTGCTGGAAATGCGGCGTGAAGGTTGAATACCCCTCAGGTAGCCGCGTGCTTCGTGTGGATACCTGCCCCCGGTGCGATTCCCACCTGCACTGCTGCCGTAATTGCCAATTCCACGATCCCGCAAAACACCAACAGTGCGCGGAAACTCAAGCCAAATGGGTCCGCGATGAAGAATCCGCGAATTATTGCGACTACTTCCAACCCAACCCCATCCTGATGGCCTGCCGCGGCGGTCCCTCCGACGCCGGCGACACGAAGAATAAGTTCGACGCACTTTTCAAGGTCTGATGCGCGGTAGAGCTACGACCCCGCGAGAAGAATTTCGCTGAGGTTTGGCCGTGCCTCAAGGTGCGAAAACGTGTCCTTCCAGGGGGCTACACCGTGTTGGAGGGGTCGATCAAATACACCTTCACGTCCCCTCTGGTGCCGGGACCCTTACTCTTTGCAGTCCAGGTGATAAAGTCCGACTTGCTAACGTCAACCAATATTGAATCCGCCGGCTTGTTCGAACGCGTGGGCGACTTGCAGCAGGCGCGACTCGTCGAAGTGTTTGGCGAGGATTTGCATGCCTACGGGTAGGTGCGGTTCACTCGAGGTCTTGCCGCAGGGGACCGAGATCCCGGGAATGCCGGCCAGGCTGGCGGTGACGGTGTAGATATCGGCGAGGTACATCTGGAGGGGGTCATCCACGCGTTCACCGAGCTTGAAGGGAGGAATCGGTGAAGTGGGCGTAACAATGACGTCGACTTCGTCAAAAGCCTCGACGAAATCACGTGTAATGAGAGTTCGCACTTTCTGAGCCTTTAGGTAGTAAGCATCATAATACCCGGAACTTAAAGCATAGGTACCCAGCATGATACGCCGTTTGACTTCTGTACCGAAACCGCGGTCGCGAGTTTTCCTGTACATGTCCTGCAAATCCTCGTGCTGGGGGGCGCGGAATCCGTAGCGGACGCCATCGTAGCGAGCGAGGTTGGAGCTGGCCTCAGCGGTGCAAATGATGTAATAGCATCCGATGGCATAGTCCGTGTGCGGCAGGCTGATGGGAACGATACTGCAACCCAGCCTGCTGAACAGGTCGATGCCCTTCTGGATGTTGTCCCCGATGTCGGGGCTCAATCCCTTGAGGTACTCATCCGGAACTCCGACGCGCGTTCCCCTGACATCGCCGGCAAGTGCGCTGTCGTAATTGCCTACGGGCACGGGCGCAGAGGTTGAATCCATGGTGTCGTGGCCGGCGATGGTTTCAAGCACCAAGGCCACGTCGCGCACGGAGCGTCCAAACGGCCCGATGTGGTCGAGAGAGGATGCAAAAGCCACCAGACCGTACCGCGAAACTCTCCCGTAAGTCCCCATCATCCCGACAATATCGCAGAACGCCGCCGGCTGGCGGATGGAGCCGCCAGTATCCGAACCCAGCGCCACAGTGGCGAGCTGCGCGGCGACGGCCGCTGCGGAACCGCCGCTGGAGCCTCCGGGCACGCGAGTCAAATCGTGTGGGTTGTGGGTGGGATGGAAACCGGAGTTTTCCGTGGAAGATCCCATGGCGAATTCGTCGCAATTCGTCTTGCCCAAAACGACCGCGCCAGCGGCTTCGAGCCTTTGGACTGCCGTGGCGTCGTAAGGAGCGACAAAATTCTCCAGGATTCGCGAGGCGCAGGTGGTGCGGAGACCCCGCGTCAGGATGACGTCCTTGACGGCGACGGGTACGCCGGCAAGAGGCGCAAGCGGTTCGCCTGCCGCGATCTTCTCATCCACCCTCTGCGCCTGCGCGAGCGCGCGCTCGGGGCACACGCTGAGGTAGGCGCGGACTTCCTTGTCCTTCTGTTCGATGCGCGCCAGGTGGGCCCTAGCAATTTCGACGGCGGTCGCCCGCCGGCTCCTCAATAGTTCTTGAATCCGGCTTATGGTCAGAGCAGTCAAGTCCATCTTAGATAGCTCGACAAAGGCTGGCGGGGCAGGGGCAACCCGGCTTGGCTTAGCGGTTCAAGGTGCACGGTGCGGAGCATCCGAGGCGGTTTATTCCTCGCGCTCAATCACGCGCGGCACCTTGAAACTCCCTGCGCCCTGCTCGGGCGCATTTGCCAGCGCTTCCTCCTGCACAAGAGTCTTGCGCGGTGCGTCCGCGCGCAACAAACGGTCCTGGGAACCTGGATAGGTGACCTGCGCCATGGGTTCGATTTGCGAGGTGTCCAGTTCGTTCAGCTTCTCGACGTGCTGCAAGATCGAATCAAGTTGTGGCAGGAATGTCTTTACCTCTTCCTCAGTGAGTTCCAGGTGCGCGAGGTCGGCGACGTAGCGGACGTCCTTTTCAGTCAATGCCATGGGGCTACCTATCTCCGTTGGCGTGCAAAGTACTTGCCATAAGAACTTGCGAACACCTGGGCAACCTCGGGGTCGCGGATTGAAGTAGTGTCCACTAGCGCGTCCTCAGAAGTCGGGGGGGGCGACGTAGTTCCACGTGACTGACCCTTGCGCGGAAGCAAGTCGAGTCGGGACACATTCTTAATTTGCAGCTTCCGCACCGCCGGCTGACCCAGGAAACTGTTTATCTCCGCACGAATCTCTTCTGTCATCTGTCGGAGCTGCCTACCCCACGTGGCGCTGTCCGTGCTGAGCGTCAGGACGCCGGATTCAAAGGCCGCTGGCTGAGAACGCTGCGCTATGGGCTTGCCCGCGATGCGGGGCCAGAGAGGAATCAGGATTTCAAGCAAGTGCGGCTCCGCGCGGCGGATCTGCTTTCTGAACACAGACGGTAAGAGCTTGCCGATTTCCTGCACGTTTGGTGTTCCCTGCGTGGGCTCTCGGACCCGAAGGAATACCACAGTCTAGCACATTGCGCGGGGGCGGGGAAACCGCTTGAGCGGGACGCTTTACCCCTCTATAATGCCACGCTCATGAAGTTGATACTGGCCTCGAATTCGCCGCGGCGCAAGGAGCTGCTTCGAAACGCGGGCTTCGACTTCGAGGTGCGTCCCAGCAGAGTCGAAGAAGGGCAGCCAAGCCCCGGCGAGATGGCTGAGGAGTTCGCCCGGCGCAACGCCCGCGCCAAAGCGCTCAGCGTGGCCGTGAATCTCCCCGCGGGTAATCTGGTACTGGGCGCTGATACAGTTGTTACCATCAACGGCTTGATCCTTGGAAAGCCCCGCGGGCCCTACGACGCCACCCGGATGCTCCGTTTGCTTTCCGGCCAGACGCATCAGGTGATTACGGGAATCTGCTTGGTGAAAGCGCCAGAAGATGTTGAGGCCCTCAAACACGAAACCACGTTTGTCACATTTGTCGACCTCAGCGAGGATGAAATTCGCGGCTACATCGCCAGCCAAGAGCCTTACGACAAAGCCGGCGCATATGCGATCCAGGGATGGGCGTCGAGGTGGGTGACGCGCATTTCAGGCTGCTATTTCAACGTGGTGGGGTTGCCCATTTCTCTCCTGTGGGACATGCTCAAGAATTTTCCGAAGCCGACTGCCGGCGGCCAAAATCCCCCGGGCCTCTGAAAATTCTCACCTCATCAAAGGATGACCCGTTCGTCACCCTCGCGGCGGGTCAGGCGCTCTCGATCGAGGTATTCGAGCAGCGGGATGGCGTACTTTCGCGTGAGCCCGGTGAGGTCCTTGAAATCCGCGACGCTCAGCCGGCTGTTCTGCGCTTTGCGCCGCGCCAGGATTTGACGTAGCCCCCGGAGCGCCGACTGGTGGAAGATCAGGTCCTCGGTCACCCGGTGCAGGACATTTTCCTTCAAAAGAATCCTCAGTAGCTTTTCGGCGCGCGCGCGATCGATTTCGAGGTTCGTGAGAACCTCGTTGGCGGTGGGCGCCGCCAGTCCGGCCTTCTCGAAAGCCGCGCTGATCTGGTCGCGCGCACTGATTTCTTCCGAGGACAATTGCATCTGGCGTCCGCCCAAGCGGACCGTTTCGCCCTGCAGGTTGACCTTCCCCTGCGCTGCCAGGGAGTGCAGAAGTGCGTTGAGGAGCGTGGGTGTAGGCACGCAGATCGTAGTGCCTCCAGCCCCCAACTTGAACCGAAGCTCCTCTTTTGGCAGTCCACTTACGAGCGGGTTCGCGGCGTGGAACTTCTCCAGGCACTCGACGACCCGCTTCGCCAACTGCTCGAAGTGTTGCCTGTGAACCACCAGGTCAGGCGTTTGTCCGAGGAGCACAACCCGGGTTTGACTCTCGAGGGATCTTGCGACACGGAGAACCTCGGCCGGTTTCCAGCCCGTGCGGGCCGCCAGCGCGGCGGCTGTGGCTTCACCTACCTGCTGCACCAGGAGCTCCAACCGGGCTTCCGGTTCTCCCCGTTCCAAAACTCGCAAGAACTCGAGCGCGGCGGCGTCCCCGGAACGGTGCTTGGGCGGCTGACTATCCAGCACGCTTCCGCCACCAATGGTTGTGACGGGCGAGAATTGGCGAACAATGAAGCGGTCGCCGGGTACGAACAAACCGGGCTCCGCGAGGCGGAGTTGAACAAAGCCGGTCGCGCCCGCCGGCAGTTCTTTGCCGTCGAGCAACCAGACCCCGGCCAACATCTCCGCGGTCCCGCAATGGAAATGCACCTGCGCGCGGTTCCGCAAAGGGCGCGCCCTGGGCAGAAGGTTCAAAGTACAATCCAGGCGGGCCGTCGGCTGGAACAAGCCGGGTGCGGCCAGCACCATGCCGCGAGTGATCTGCTTGGCCTCGACGCCCGCCAGGTTGAGAGCAGTTCGCTGGCCTGCCGTGGCGCGGCCGGCGGAGGCATTGTAGACCTCGATGCCACGCACGCGCACTCGCCTGCCCAAGGGGAAGATTTCCACATCGGCTTCCTTCTCAACAGTTCCAGCGATGAGCGTTCCCGTCACAACCGCGCCGAATCCCTTCATGACGAAAGAGCGGTCGATGGGAAGCCGTAAGGGAAGGTCAGTCGGCCGGGCAGGGAGCGCCAAGCTCAGCCGGTGCAGTTCGCTCTTCAGCTCTTCCAAGCCTGCGCCCGAGCGCGCACTTACCGCAAGTATCGGCGCCCCTTCCAGAAATGATCCCGCGACAAAATCCTGGACCTCCAGTCGCACCAAGTCCAGCACCTCACGCTCCACCAGGTCCGCCTTGGTGAGCACGATCAGGCCCTGGTGAATGCCCAGCAGCCTGCAGATGTCGAAGTGCTCGCGCGTTTGAGGCTTGATGGATTCATCAGCGGCCACGACCAGCAGGACGATATCGATGCCGCCCACTCCCGCCAGCATGTTCTTCACAAAGCGCTCATGGCCGGGGACGTCAATGAATCCGATCCTCAGATCTTCATTGAGGTCCAGGTGGGCGAAGCCCAGATCGATGGTGATGCCGCGGCGCTTCTCTTCTTCCCAGCGGTCAGGGTCTGTCCCCGTGAGCGCCAGGACCAACGCCGATTTCCCGTGATCGATGTGTCCCGCGGTTCCAACGATGACGTGTTTCATGGAATCCCGTTTATGCGGTATCAACCCAGGCACGGCAAGCATTCCCTGGGAGAGTTGGCCGGGGTGACTGCGCAGCTCCGAAAAGCGCCGCAAAGTGCTCCGGCGCTGCCTCGGCAGCATCCCACTGGCAATCGGCGCCCGCCGGCGCCTCAGTGCGGGCTTGGTCCTGTGGGCGGATGTCCAGCAGCCGGGGCCACCTTCTCGACCTCGGGGCCCAACCAGACGCTGGCGATCGCCCAATCGCCGGAGCGTTTTTCGAGGACAATGTCGTAGTACGCCATCGCTGTGGGGTCTTCGAAGACCACCCGGCTGAGGGCGCGGTTCCTGTCCGGGGTGAGAGTGACGCTGAGAATCTCCACAGTAACGAGCGGCTTATACTGGTCGCGGGCCGGCGAAGGTGCAGCCTTCCCCGCGGCCTTTCTGGCGGGGGAAGCCGGAGCAACTTCCGGAGAAGGTGGCATCTCGAGTGCCGGAATGAAGTACGTCCGAACGGCGGACTCCACTGAGCCACCCGCTTTCTTCCCCTGCGGCGATGCCAGGTATTTGGCGCGCGCCTCGATAACGGCACGGGCGTTGTCAAGGTCGTCGCGGATGACGACGTCCTGTAGCTTACTCTCGGCCTCGCGCAGGCGGGAGAGCAATTTCGCGTCGGAGCGGACCGTGAGCGCAATGACCGCAGTTTCCGTGACGGTGCGGTCCGGCTCGGCGTCGGACTTGTTGATGACATCGAAGAGCACGTCCGTGGCCTGCGGCGATTCGTATTCTGCCAGCGCCCCGTAAGTGAAGCGCCGCAAGTTGAGGTCGCGAGGGTCCGCGAGCAAGTTCCACAAAGTATCCAAAGCCTGATCGCCGCCGATGAAAGCCAAAGCCTGCGCCGCAAACTCGGCGGTGCGATCATCCTTGAGCGCCTCGGTGAGTTGCGGAATGATGGCCGGCCCCGCCGCGAAGGCCGCGCGCAGAAGCGCCGGCAGAGCTTCTTCATTGGGGGAGTTCAGAATACCGTAAAGCAGTTCCGGGGCCCAATCACCGGGCGGGGGCTGTTCCTCCTCCGCCACTGCGGGTGGTGCCTCAGGAGCTGGCGTACTTTCCGTTTGCGGCGTAGTGACGGATTGCTGTGAAAAGCCGGGCGAGCCGGGGAGCAGGCAAAGGCCCATCAGCAAACAAAGCGCACCCGTAAAACACTGCACAGTGCTGCTCCTTTCTTGCTGCCGGCAAGGCGACGCCCGTAGCTGTGCATCCACGCTATTCGTCATATGGTGTCCCGCCTTCAATTCGATGCAAAGATACCAGAACGCGTTGGAAAGCCCGCCGCGTACCCCCGGCGGCGCAGATCCTTTCCCCCGCGCGAATCGCCTGGAGGCAGTCCCGTCTCCCCGGAGCGGCAAGGGCGGCGAGCGCCGTGCTCAGACAGGAACCTCCGCGACCTCCCACACACACTTCACATCACCCTTTCCGCTGATTGTTAAGCAAGGGGGGAAGCTCACGCAGATCATCGATTACGAAATCGGGCGGTGTCTGTTGCAGCGTGTGTGCGCCGAATCCATAGGTAACCCCGCAAGTCCAGACGCCGGCGTTCCGACCCGTGAGCACATCCGTATCAGAATCGCCCACCATGAGCGTCTGGAGTGGACGGACCTCGAGATCTTCCATCATTCTGTGCACTCCCATGGGGTCGGGTTTCTTCTGGGAAAAACTGTTGCCTCCGTACACGAACGTGAAGTAGGGCGCGAAGCCAAGTCGAGTCAGCATCTCGCGGCTAAAATTGACAGGCTTGTTTGTCAGCACCGCCAGCTTCTGGGTCCGGAGTTTATCGAGGGCCTCCTCAACACCCGGGTAGGGCACCGTATGATCGAGCATGTGTTCCCGATAATAATTCAGAAAAAAGGCCAGACCCTTTTCCATATTTTCAGCGGTAGCAAGTTCTCCCAAAGCGCGACGCACCAAAACCGTGACGCCGTGGCCGACGTAGGAGGCAATCAAGTCGAGCGGCAGCAGGTTTAGACCCATCTCTTGCCGCATGGCGTTCACACTCAACGCCAGGTCCTGCTTGCTGTCCACCAGCGTGCCGTCGAGATCGAACACGACCAGGCGGACTTGATTCCAGGTTGGGATCACGCTACTTCGCATCCTCATGCGGGCGGCGCCGGCTCGACTCCGGGTTCGAGCGCGCGCAGCACGAGCGCGGCCTGTTCCGCCGGGATGGGGTTAAAGTTGAAGCCCTCCGTACCCAGAAGGCGGCGCCGTCCCTCGACATCCGGCTGAATCTCGATGTGCCAATGATAATCTTCCCGCAAGGTCTGCCACCAGTTCTTCTTGGGCTTCGATGCCTGCAAATTCGGTTCGGTGTGAACCACCAGATGGAGACTCGGCGAGAGCTTTTCCACGCGTTGCAGGCAGGACTTGAGAAAAGGCGCGAGTGACGCGATGCGCCCCCCTTCCGCCAAATCGTTCTCGAAGGAAGAGGAATGGTGAACGGGAACCACCCACAGCTCATAAGACCAGCGCGAGGCAAAAGGACAAAACGCCACGAAATCCGCGGTCTGATCGACGACGCGTGTTTCCTGCTGCAGTTCCTGCTGCAAGGCGTCACAGTAAATGCAGCGTTCCCGCTTCAAGAAGTGCGCCTGGCTCCACCGAAGTTCGATTTCCAGCAATTGCGGCAGGACGGGTGTTCCCAGCACTTGGGAATGGCTGTGCCCTTGTAGCGTGGCGGATGGGGGATGCTGATCTTTGAAGATCGAGACGTAGCGGAGACGCTGATCGCGCTTCAGGTCGAGAATGCGCTCGCGGAAGATCTCCAGCGTTTGGGCGATCTGCGGCTCGGGGATCTGCGCCAGGGTCACTCCGTGCTGCGCTGTTTCCACTACGATTTCGTGTGCGCCGACTGCGTTCATGAGGTCGAACATGCCCTCGGCCCTGCGGTCGGTGCCTCCTTCCACCCGGAAGAGCGGGGCGCGATCGTGAAAGACCCGGGCTGTCCAGGCCCCGCTCGCGTCACGGCATTCGCGAATGGGGCGAGGCGTCAGATGCTCGTGCCCCGGGCAGAAGGGGCACAATCCGCTCCCGTCGTGAACGTCGGGCATTACCGGGCGCTTGCCGGTCACCACCCAGCGTCGCGTGAAGGGGTCTAAGCGAAGTTCAGCCATGTTTGCGGCCTTCTCGGGAAAAGCTTCCGTCTAGGGCGCGAGTGCACGCGCGCGGCTGCCACCCGGCCGTGACTTGACAACCTGCCATTCTAACAGTTTGCTCAAGAACGTTCCAAGGATGTCAACTTGGGGTAGTGGCCCAGTCTGGATTTCTGACCACTAGCAGGCTTGATATTCTGAACTTGACTATTTGAGTCAAGTTTGCCGAAGCCATTGCGGCAGCAAGACCCCTCATTGTCAACAATAATGCGGGACAGGACACTAGGTGACGGCTAGGTGCGTTGCACTCTGCCGGTGGGCGACTTTCCTCTGCAGCCTCTCCAGACGATGTTTGAAGCGGGCTGCCTGCGAGGAAGGCGCCGGCTGTTCGCGCAGACGATCGAGTGCGGCCTGCGTAAATTCCAGCGCAGTTTTGGGATCGCGCCGGTAGTGCTCGTAGTAAATGGCTAACTCTTCAAACGCCTTCAGGGCAAGTGGTGACGGCCGCCGCGCGAGTTCGTGCCAAATCTCCGCAGCCAATTCGGGTTGGCGCTGCCGCTTGTACTGCAGGGCCAATTGCCACAGTGCCTGGCCCTCGATTAGTTCCGGCAATCCTGCGGAGAGCGCCCGTTGGCAGGTCTCGACCGACTGCTCCCGTGAACCAGCAGATTCATAGATGCGGCTGAGGCTGAAGAGATCGACGGAAGAATCGAGCGTGCTGGCGCCGGCGTCGCCAAGGGCGCGCGCCAGTTCCACGGTCAGTGCGGCAAGCGTGATGATATCCAGCGCGTTGTGGTAGAACACCGGCTGCAGCCCTCGCGCGTCGCCCGTGCGCAGATAATCGAAGTAAATACCGGGGATTTCTGAGCCGGGAACGTCGCCCTCGCGTCCGATCCCTAACACCGCGCTTTCGAGATCCGTCAACCTGCAACTCTCAAGGCGCAGTTTCCACAGCCTCCGGGCCGGGTGCAGGGCATCGAGGTGCAGCAGCCGCCCGAAAGGCGCCTTCAGACGGGCCAGCGTATAACGAGTCTCGAGCAGCGGCACGTCAAACGTCTTCCCGTTATAGGTGACGAGCCCGTCAAAGGACTCCAGCACTTCGGCCAGGTCTTGCAGGATAACTTTCTCTTCCGGATAATCGCGCAGAAAGTATTGCCTGATTACGAATTGAGTTCCCTCGACCGTGCCAATTCCGATGAGAAAAGCACAGGTGCCCGTGCCGCCCGCGAGTCCGGTCGTTTCGGTGTCCAGGAACACCAGCCGCTCGGGCGCGGGCATGGCGGCCCCGGAAAGGACGAGATGGAGCGGGCTCAGGTCAGCGGTGGAGATGTCGCCGATACGTAGTTTGCCGTAAGGCCTTCCGAAGGGTAAGGCCTGCCGGGCCAGGAAGTATTCGCCCCTGTCGTTTTTGGTGAGCGTGCCTTCGACGTACGCTTCGATGCCTTGGGCTGCCCTTTGTGCTGGAAGCGGGCGCGGGCCGGGTGGCTGCTCCAAGCGGCGGAGATAGGCGAGCGTTTGCTCCAACTCGCGGTCGGGGTCGCGCGGCTTGGTGGCGTGTCTCAGTAGTCGAAGCTGTTGCTCCAGATTCATGGCAGTGAAATTATCCGCCGGAGGATTTCGAGCGCAACTTCTTTCCCTTTTTCTCCAATTTCGCCGGCGGGGCCCACGCACGAGGGGCAGCCCGAGGGGCAAGGGCAATCCGCAATCAGCTTGTGGGTTTTCTCGAGCAACGAACCGCTCAAGCGAAAGAGCGGCTCGCTAAGCCCGACGCCTCCGGGGTAGCAGTCGTAGAGGTAAATGTTGGGTTCGAACACCTTTCGCACCACCGTGTGCTTGCCTGGCTTCGGGTCCGATGCTTCCGGTTCCACGGAGACTTCCAGTTCCGCATTTTCTCCCACGGAAGTCCCCAGATCACGAGCGTCGCACATAACCAGCAGCGTGGCAATAGCGCCGAGCGCGTTCGAAAGGCCGTTCACGCCGTCGAGGCGCTCGGTGGAATTGTAAGGCAATTCCTCCATCATGGAACGCGGCAGCGTCAACCAGAACGCAGTGGTGTGCATCTCCTGTTCGGGCAGGGTCAGCTCGCCCGACCCGACATTCTCCATGGTATGGAATTTGATCTTCTTGAATCCCACCACCTGGGTGTTTACCTGGACTTCGCCATGGTTCTTCCGCGCCGGCCCGGCCGGAGCGGAGTCGAAGGTCTCAAGAATTTTGATTTTGGTGTAGGAGATGGCATCGGTGAAGTATTCAGAATCCACCTGGTGGACGTAAGCCTTGCGATCGTCGTAGTCGAGGCGTTCGACGTGGTACTGCACACCGTCCTGGATATAGATTGCCTTCTCGTGCAGCGTGGTGAGTGCGCTCGAGAAATCCGTTTCGCCGATTACGCGGGGCTCACGCGTGTTGTCCACAATGACAAAGTTGTCAGAGGAGATGGAGCGCAAGCTGATGGCGTCGGCCGGATAGCTCTCCGAGACCCAGTACCAGCCGTCTTGGGTGTGGTGCAGAAAGCCGGTCTCCTCGAGGTGCGCGCAGAGCCGCGGGAGGTCGAGCGACCCAAACTTCTCATCCGCGCGCAAGGGCAGCTCGAAGGCGGCGCACTTCAGGTGATTCAGCAAAATAAAGAGATTGTCGGGGTTCACGTAGCCGTGCTCCGGTGACCGGCCGAAAAAATACTCCGGGTTTTGCACCATGAACTGGTCGAGAGGAGCGCTCGAGGCGACGAGCACGGCAGCGGACGCTCCTTGCCGGCGGCCCGCCCGGCCCGCGCGCTGCCAGGTGGAGGCGATCGTTCCCGGGTAGGCGGCAAGCAGCGCCACATCGAGGCTGCCAATGTCGATCCCAAGTTCCAACGCGTTGGTTGCAACCACGCCGCGCAAATGTCCGTTCCGCAAATCGCGCTCAATAGCGCGGCGCTCGAGGGGCAGGTAGCCACCGCGGTAGCCGCGCACCGCTTCCGGACTGCCAGGCGCCTGCGAGAAATCTTCTTTGAGGTAGGTGACCAGGATTTCGGTGGCCAGGCGGCTGTTGGCGAAAACAATGGTCTGCAGTTGGCGCGAAAGGAACGTCTTCGCCAGCCGGCGTGTTTCGTTCAAGTACGACCGGCGGATGCCCAGTTGGGGGTTGACGACGGGGGGATTATAAAAGACAAAGTACTTCTCCCCAGAGGGTGCTCCGTTGTCGTCCACCAGCGCGACATCTTCTTCCAGGATGCGCGCGGCGAGTTCCTCCGGATTGGCAATCGTGGCGGACGTGCAGATGAATTGCGGTCGGCTCCCGTAGAACTGTGCCACGCGCTTGAGCCGGCGCAAGACGTTGGCGAGGTGACTGCCCAAGACCCCGCGATAGTAATGTAGTTCGTCGATGACCACGTAACGGAGATTCTCAAAAAGCCGCTGCCACTTCGTGTGGTGAGGCAAGATCCCCGCGTGCAGCATGTCAGGGTTGGTGATGACCAGGTTGCCCCGCGCGCGGATGGCCTTGCGAGCGTCTTGCGGCGTATCGCCGTCGTAAGTGAACGTGCGAACTTCCTCGCCGAGCTGTTCGGTCCAGCGATTGAGCTCGACGAGCTGATCCTGCGAGAGGGCTTTGGTGGGGAAGAGGTAAAGGGCGCGCGCCTCGGGGTTCTCAACGAGTTCGCTCAGGATCGGCAGGTTGTAACATAGGGTCTTGCCGGAGGCCGTGGGCGTGACGACCACCAGGTTCTTGCCTTCGCGAGCCAGCGTGAAGGCCTGCGCCTGGTGGGAATAGAGCGAGGTAAATCCGCGGGCCTTCAAAACCTCCAGGAGGCGGGCCGGCAGGGATTCGGGGAAAGGCTCGACGCGCGGCGCGCGAGCGGGGAAGTGGCGGATCGCCGTCAGGCCACCCTGCATGCGCGAGGCGTGAAATTTCTCTTCGATTTCCATGAGCGCGCTTTGGAGCGGGGCCAGATCGTGTGCCCGGAGGCTCGCCAAGGCGTTTGCTTTTGAATCCATCCGAATTCCTCTCTGCGTATGAGATGACTGACACAACTCTACATTGCAATACCGTAACTTCTTGTTTTTTTGACAAGCATTTTTCGTCGTTTGTGTAGGGCCACCCCTTGGGATGGCCTTGGCCAGGGCAAGCCCTGGCCCTACAAGACCCACGTCATGTTTGGTTGCGGCCACTGGCCGCGCGACGCCACATATTCTCCCCTTGGCTCCCCTATCAGCAACGGATCAAGTGCCGGCAACATCTCTTCGCCTTTTCTTCGCTCAATTTAGCACACTCGTGTGAATGTTCAAAGAGGGGAATTGGTCAGGGAACGCGCAACCCGAGGGGTTAAATCTGAGGGCATCCAGGCGATTGACTTTGTCCTTTCATAATCTGATAATTCGTTACGGGAAGGGCGGAAGCCCGCCTTGCGTATGGGAATCTGTTCCAGCCTGAGACCTCCGGTGAGGGACCATGCCCACGACGATGAATCATGTCCTGAAAGCTGCCAGGCTTTCTCGGGAGTTGCTTGTCGCTGCGTATCGAACGATGTACATGTCGCGCCGCGTGGACGACAAAGAGATTCAGCTCAAGCGCCAGAATAGAGCTTTCTTCCAGATCAACGGTGTGGGGCACGAGTGCATCGGCGTGGCGACGGCGCTTCACCTCAAGCCGGGCTACGACTGGTTCTACCCTTACTACCGCGACCGGGCGTTCTGCCTGCAAGTGGGCATGACGGCTTACGATATGTTGCTGGCGTCCGTGGGAGCGAAGGACGATCCCGCCTGCGGGGGCCGGCAGATGCCTTCGCATTGGGGATCGAAGAAACTCCATATCCTTACGGGCTCAAGCCCGACGGGAACCCGCGTCACTCACGCCGTGGGCGCCGCGGAAGCGAGCCTGTATTTCTCGCAGGTCCAGGAAGCGGCGGAACTTGCTTCCAGTTTTCATGCTGACGAGATGGTTTACGTGTCGCTCGGCGATGGCGCCACAAGTGAGGGTGAATTTTGGGAATCGTTGAACTGGGCCTGCAACCGCAAGTTGCCAGTCCTCTACGTGGTCGAGGATAACGGCTACGCGATCTCCGTGCCTGTAGACGTCCAAACCGCAGGGGGGAGCATCTCCGCCCTGGTCCGCAATTTCCCCAATCTGCTGACTTTGGAGTGTGACGGCACGGATTTTCCCGAGAGCTACGAGGTGGCGGGGAAAGCGGTCGATTACGTGCGGCGGCGAAAGGGTCCGGCACTGGTTCACGCCCACGTGGTCCGTCCCTATTCCCATTCCTTATCTGACGATGAGCGGCTCTACAAATCGGAGGAAGTCCGCCAGCAAGAGGCGAAGCGCGACCCCGTGACCCGCCTGGCCAAGCTCCTCCAGCTTGAAAAGCTGATCACGGAAAAGGAGTTGAAAGAGATCGAAGCAGCGGTCGAGCATGAGGTTCGTGAGGCTGCGGACAAAGCCCTGGAGGCTGAGCCGGTGTCGCCCGATACCGTGCTCCGGTATATCTATTCGCCGGGCGTAGATCCGACTTCTGAGCACTTCGACCACCCGCCGAAGTTTCATGGAGAGCCTAGGACGATGGTGGATCTCATCAACGCCTGCCTGAAGGATGAGATGGCTCGCGACCCCCGCGTGGTGGTTTTCGGCGAAGACGTCGCCGACTGCAGCCACGAAGATGAATTGCCGAAGGTGAAAGGCAAGGGCGGCGTTTTCAAAGTGACGCACGGCCTGCAACGGCAATTCGGAAGCACGCGTTGCTACAACTCCTCTCTGGCGGAAGCCTGCATTGTGGGCCGGGCGATCGGCATGTCCACGCGGGGACTCAAGCCGGTGGTGGAGATTCAATTCTTCGACTACATCTGGCCGGCCATGATGCAAATCCGGGATGAGATGATCAACCTGCGCTGGCGGTCGAACAACGCCTTTGCATGCCCGCTGGTCATGCGCGTGCCGATTGGGGGTTACCTGGCGGGTGGGGCGATCTACCACAGCCAGTCGGGAGAGTCGATCTTCACGCACCTGCCCGGACTGCGCGTGGTGATGCCCTCCACGGCGCTCGATGCGAACGGCCTGCTGCGCACGGCGATTCGTTGCGACGACCCGGTTTTGTTTCTCGAGCCCAAGCATCTGTATCGCCAGACGCACAATCGCGCACCCTACCCAGGATGCGACTACATGATTCCGTTTGGCAAGGCCAAGCTGGTTCGCGAAGGCGCCTCGTTGACGATCGTGACCTACGGGTCGCTGGTCATCCGCGCCGCGCAGGCGGCCAAGACGCTGGAGCAGGAGGGCATTCAACCGGAGATCCTGGATCTGCGCTCGCTCAATCCCTACGATTGGGATCTGATTGCGGCGTCGATAAAGAAGACCAACCGCGTGCTTGTTCTGTACGAGGATAATGTTTCCTGGGGTTATGGCGCGGAAATAGCGGCCCGGATTGCCGACGAATTGTTTGGGTTTCTCGATGCGCCCGTCCGCAGACTGGCGGGCAAGGACGTCTTTATTCCCTACCATCCCGCACAGGAAGATGCCGTGCTTCCACAGGTTGCGGATATTGTGCAGGCGGTAAAGGCTGTGACAGCCTATTGAGGGTTCGAGCTTCGAACCGCGGCGGGGCCGGAGACCCTAGCCGATTCCGAGTTCGTCAATCTTTTCCAGGGGCGTCCCGCATTGGCGGCAAATCACCGCGCCGCAGTCGCCGCAAACGAGAGGCTGTGGCACTTCCACTTCGCACGTGGGGCAGAAGAGAGGCTCACGCTCGGCTTTGTTCATCTCAGCCATCGGTTCCCTCGCACAGTTTTCCTTAATCTACAGGCGTTTCGCCTGGTTGCCAAGGGCTTTTGGGAGCGGCCCGCACCTGGCCTGTAATCCTCGTGAGGAAGTCGCGTAGGACCTTCTGTACCTCCGCAAGTGTCCCTGTGAAAAAGTGGTCAGCCTCATGGACCCAGTGAATCTGTTTAGGTTCAGCGAGGCAGTCATAGAGTGTTTGGATTTCGGTGCGTGGTCCGAATTTATCGCGCGTTCCCTGGATGAGCAGTTTTGGCTTACGGATGCCCAGGAGAAAACCGAAGTCGAGCGAGAGCACCGGGACGCCCAGGCCCACCAGGGCGGATACGCGCGGGTCGGTTGCCCCCACCTCCAGGCCGACCCATGACCCGAACGAAAATCCTATCACACACACCGCCAACCCGGGGAAGCGGGCCGAGAGGAAATCGAGAGCTGCGCGTACATCCCCTCTTTCGCCTATGCCCGAGGTGAACGTCCCGGCGCTCCTGCCCGCTCCACGGAAATTGAAGCGCAGCGCCGGGAGATCGAGTTCCAGCGCGGCCTTGGCAGCGCGAAGGACGACCTTGTTGTGCATCGTTCCACCATGAAGGGGGTGTGGATGGCATACGAGCGCCGCATGATGGGGAGTGATCTCGGGATTCCACTCGAGCCGCGCTTCGAGCGGTCCGGCGGGGCCGGGAATGGAACTGCGGTCGATTCTCGTATTCCACCTCGCTGCTGCTTTCACCCAAAGATGCAGAGCTTCCTTGGCTGCCCATGACTTGCAGCCTGCAGCCTGGTGCGCAATCAGATAGTGTAGAATACAGGGGAGCCTTGCGTCATCCCTGGGAGGCAGAATTCGTGCAAACAGCGTGCGAAATGAATCTTGCGGCGCGTAAGTAAACCAGGGCGAGGCGAAGCGACTGCGGCCACAGCACCGGGTTGTGCCCAGGGGATGGGCACAGCTCGAGGGATGGTCCAGGTTGAACCGGCAGGGTAATTCTATTCGACTCAAAATACTTTTGGTGCTTTTCCTCATAACGGGTTCCTCAGCCTATTACTACTTTGTGTATAGGCCGGCGCACCGTGTCGTGGGTGAGGCCGCGTATGTGTTGCCGGAGAGTGTCGAACTCGTCGATACACCGGCCGAAGTGCGCATCGTCGTCGGCTCCCTGCGGAGTGGGGACCGCCTCGAAATCGCGGCGCGGACACGTAATTGGGCCCGAGTGCGGACAGCCGACGGGCTTACCGGGTGGGTGGAGGCAAAGGACCTGCTCGATTCCAGGACCTACGAGGGCGGCCAGCACTTGCTTCGCGAGGTGGCCAGCCTTCCCCCACAAGCCGAGGGCCACACGACGGGTGTGGTGAACCTGCGCCTCGATCCGTCCCGTGAGGCTGCGCAACTTGCCCAGTTGACGGAAAACCAGAAGCTGCAAGTTTTTGGCCGGCGCATGGTGGAACGGCCCAGCCCGGTCGACCAGCCCTCCGCGGAGAAAATTCGCGACGCGTGGTATCTCATTCGCGCTGACTCTCGCGCCGGCTGGGTACTGGGACGATTCGTGGCCCTCGGTATCCCCGAAGCGTTGTCCCGGTATGCCCAGGGGACGAACTTGGTAGCCTGGGTGGTTATCAACACGGTCGAAGAGGGTGGTCAATCGATCCCCCAATATCTCGTCGCGGATCGAATGGGCTCGCAGGACGTTAACTTCACGCACATCCGGGTCTTCACGTGGTGGGTCAAGAACCACGAATATGTGACCGCCTACGTGGAGAGTGGCTTGAAAGGTTACTTTCCGATTCGTGTGGCTTTTCTTAATGGCGCTCACTATTTCCGCCTGCGGCTGAGGGATGATGAAGGGCAGGAATACCAGAAGGTGTATCGGCTGTTTAACACCATTACTCGCACCATTGGGACCGTCCCGGGTTGGGAGAGCGATGCGTTGCCGACCACACCAGAACCCCATCGCCGCAGACATCCCAGACGGTAACGACCATGAGTTCTCCCACGGAGCAAGGCCCAGGCATTCCGAGAATCCGCCGGTTCTGCCGGTGGCTCGTGCGAGTGTGGTTTACTCTTTCGTCGCGCCAGATCCGATTGCTGCCTGCCGGGGATTTGAGCGGGGAGGGGCCGGCAATGTTCGCGGCGAGTCACCCGCCGGGCTTTCTGGAGGCATTGATTCTGGTGGCTGCTTTCGAGCGTCCCATCCATTGCGTGCTGCCGAAGGCTTCTGTGGGGGGCCCGCTCGCCAGGCTTTTGGCCCGCAGCTTGGGCATCATCTTTTGGGAAGATGAAAGGACCTCTGCCGAGAGGGACCTGCGGGCGGCAAGCAAAGTTCTGGCCAGCGGGGGGACGTTGGTGATGTTCGCTGACCAAAGCCCTGCCTCACAGGGCGCCTCCGATGCAGTCGCCTCCACGGCAGCCTCCGTGGTTTGGGAAGCGGAGTCGCAGCTATCAGGGCTCCACGTGACGATCCACCCGATCCATCTCTTCCTGCCGGTCTCGCCGCCAAAATCGCGCGAGTCGTTGATCTACGTTG
This sequence comes from uncultured Acidobacteriota bacterium, assembly GCA_963722555.1. Classification (GTDB taxonomy): domain Bacteria; phylum Acidobacteriota; class Terriglobia; order UBA7540; family UBA7540; genus Bog-366. The sequence goes on along the minus strand of CAVRNQ010000005.1, from coordinate 599,703 downwards.
ACTCTGCCTTGGCTCGCCCGGCGGGTCACGGTGATGACGAAGTGCAAGCATTGGCCTCAGCCCTCGAAGCAAGGTTCCGAGAGAATGCTTTCCAACTCCGTCCGCCAGACCTGGAATATTTCCTGGGGGACCTGGAGGGAGTCTTACGAGCCGCCTTGCAGGAGGATTGGTGGTCCCGCCCCAACTGGAAGCAGGATGCCGAGGGTTTCGGGTTGAGCCGGCTTGTGGCGGAATGGGTCAAGCAAGCGAATTACATGCATCCGGGCCGGCTGGTCACCCTGCGCGAATCCTTGGACAACTATCGGCGTCTGCAACAGCAAATAGCATTGCGCCAGTTGGAGGTCGAGGCCGCGGGCTCCTGGCTGCACTCCGGCCTGCGCCGGGCGATGGTGTGGCTGGAGACTCTGATCGGGCTGCCGATTGCCCTGTTCGGACTGTTGAATCACCTGCTGATCGGTGCCCTGCTGCTTGTGGCGGGCTCGTTCAAGAAGAACCGTCATCGTACGCGCACCACAGAGTGGATGGTTCGCGGCGCGGTGGTGCTGGGGTGTTACGCCCTCCAAATTTTTCTGGTGGCGCATTGGTGGGGCAGGGCGGGAGCCGGGTATTACGCACCGGCCTTGATGGTGACGGGCGCCTACCTGTGGAGATTCTGGTGGTTGGTGCGACACCAGACGCGTCCATTATTCATATCTTTCAATATCCCGTCCTTGACGTCGAAAGCCCAACGTCTGCGGCGCGCCCTTCTGGAAGATCTCGACCAGACACTGGCGGTCTGCGAGGAGAGCGCGGGCGTTCCTCAATGAACTTCGCCCTCTAAATGCGTTCGCATTAGTGAATGAGTCTTTCACCTGCTGACTTCTTCTCCGCACCTTCTGTCTGAATTTCAATTTTCTTGGCGGTGATTTCACCGCTCTCGGCCAGATCTCCTGCGACCCCAAGCCGTATTCCGACTTGCAAATCTTTTGCGGTGCCCGGGCTGCCGTCCTTCTTCTTTATTTCGGTTCTCTCGTTGTAAAGGACGTGGAAAACCATATTTTCCTCGGTGCTCACGGTGAGTTTGTTCGCGGTATTCGAGGTGATTTTCCCTTCCAAGGTAAAGTTCATGTCTTGTGCCCAGGAGAAGGCCACGGCGGATTGCGCATAGGTCAGAGCGGTTGCGGAGAGCAGGAAAACAGCGAGCAGAGAACTGGTCAGTACTGCCATGCGTTGGGGGACCATCGGCTGCACCCTCGTCTTGTCCGACGCACCTGATTTGATGCTTGTTTCATGTATAGTCTCAATCTTGACTCATAAAACTCCAGCAGGAAAACCGGGGAACCGGAAGGTCTCGAGACCCAGGACCCAATCATCAGGACGGGAAACTCACCCCGAGCAGGTTGAGCGCCTTTCCAGCGTACTCAACGCCCACTTCCCCAGCCCGGGGAGTCCCTTCACGGCCGACCCAAACCACCTTGAAAACCCCGGTGTTTTTCCCCGTTAGGGGTTGGATTTTCACATGCATCCCCACCTTCAGGGGCAAACGAGTCTTCATCTTCGCCCCATACTTACTGATCGTGACCACGCGCGTATCCTCTGCGAAAGGCGCGTTGTTTGCCAGCTTTCCTGAAATCCTAACGGGACATCCGATGCTAATGCGCACGCTGCGGCGCAAGGGGAGCGAACCGTTGGTCCTGCCCATGGCATACCTCGCAAGGAGCTGGGGCGGGTTGGCGTCCGAAAGCTCACACCAAGCCGAGATTGCTAACGGGAGCCATTCCGCCGCTCAGCCATGGAGGTTAGGATAACACAACCAGGATGTCGAGGCGAGGCGCTGCGGGTATTTTCAGGCGACAGAAATCCCAGGGGCTGGGGGCTCAGGGCAGGAGTGGAAGAAGCGAGGGAAGAGAGAAGAGGTCGTCCAGCAGGAAGAAGGGTGGAGTAAGGCTCAAGTGGTGTCGAGGGTGGCAAGAGAGGAAAGGCTGAGCCCAAGGTTCACCTCTGGATGAAGCCCCGCAGGCGCTTACGAAGTTCATCGCGAATACGGCGGAAGGCTTCGAATCTCTGCTCCTCTGAACCCTGCACCGCGGCGGGATCTTCAATGCTCCAATGGAGGCGCGTCGTCTGGGCAGGGAAGACAGGGCAACTCTCCTGGGCGTTGTCGCAAACCGTGATCACGTAGTCGAAGTGCTGCCCCGCAAATTCCTCAAATGACTTGGAGCGGTGGCTGGAGATGTCAATGCCAACCTCCCGCATCACCGCGATGGCTTCAGGGCGCACCTGGCTCGGTTTCGTGCCGGCGCTAAAGACCTCAAACGAATGGTCACCGTCGTGCCGGAGTAATCCCTCTGCCATCTGGCTGCGGCAAGAGTTCTGCGTGCAAGCAAACAACACTTTGGGTTTGATCATGGTTTCCCTCGCTGACCGGCCCATGGCCGTTGGCATGCCTCCGGGGGGGGGATCACCGAAGAGGCAGGCTTCTCAGCTACGCACGAATTGAACTGCGCCCTTATGCTCCGGCGGCGCCGAGAAATAGCGGCGCTGAAAACGGAGAGAGACTCCCACCAGTCCCATTAATACCGGGACCTCGACCAGTGGCCCAATGACGGCCGCGAAGGCCGCGCCCGAGTGAATTCCGAAGACGGCTACAGCGACCGCGATGGCCAGCTCAAAGTTGTTGCTCGCGGCCGTGAAGGAAAGCGTGGCGGTCTTGGAATAGTCAGCGCCCAGCTTTTTGCCGAGGTAAAACGACACGAGGAACATCACCACAAAATAGATCAGCAGGGGCACGGCGATTCTTAGAACGTCGAGAGGTAATTGAATGATGTACTCACCTTTCAGAGAGAACATCACGATGATGGTAAAGAGCAAGGCGACAAGCGTGAGCGGGCTGATACGGGGAACAAAACTCTTTTCGTACCATTCCCGTCCTCGCCAGCGAAGCAAGACGAAACGCGTGAGCATTCCGGCGAGGAAGGGAACACCCAGGTAAAAGAAGACACTCTGTGCGATCTGGCGCATCGAGACGTTGACGATCGTCCCCTTCAAACCGATCCAGGGGGGCAACACGGTGATGAACAGCCAGGCATAGACGGAGTAAAACAGCACCTGGAAGACCGAATTGAAGGCGACCAAGCCAGCGGCGTACTCAGTGTCACCCCGGGCAAGTTCATTCCAGACAATCACCATCGCGATACAACGCGCCAACCCGATCATGATCAGACCCACCATATATTCAGGATGGTTCCGCAAAAAGGTAACGGCCAAGGTGAACATGAGGACGGGCCCGATGACCCAGTTCTGAACAAGGGAAAGAAGCAAAATCCGCTTGTTCCGGAAGACCTCCCCAAGCTCTTCGTAGCGGACTTTGGCCAGAGGTGGATACATCATTAAGATCAGGCCAACCGCAATGGGAACCGACGTCGTCCCCACCTGAAAGGCAGTCAGGCCCCGAACGAGACTCGGCAGGAAATAGCCAGAAGCCACACCCAGGGCCATGGCGAGAAAAATCCAAACGGTAAGATATCGGTCAAGAAATGAGAGTTGGCGTGCCAGGTGTTGAGACATCTCCAATGGCCTTTTACTTTTTGACTTATCCAACTGCAAGATAAGTCTCGAATGAATTGCTTCGTCCCCCGGCTGGGGCCGCTGCATTACGCGGCGGGCTTCTTCGCCCGCACAAAAGCGCTCATGAACTTGCCATCCACGAGAGGCGCAATCGCCTCCACGTCGATTCCCTGGCTCGAAAGCAGTTCACGCGCATCCTCAACGTGGTAGATTCGAGTCGGCTCGACACTGACAACGTCAAATCCCGCCTGTGTCAGCTTCGCAAGGTACTCGGTTTCTTCGAGCGCCCCCGCCATGCAGCCGACCCAAAGCTCCACACTCCGCCGAATCTCGGCGGGAACCGCCCCGCGCACCACGATGTCCGAGACCGCAAATCTTCCGCCTGGCTTAAGCACGCGAAAGGCTTCCCGCAGCACCCTGTCTTTGTCGGCGGAAAGGTTGATGACGCAATTCGAGATAATCACATCCACCGAGTTCTCGGGTAGCGGGATATCCTCAATTTCGCCTTTCAGGAACTCGACGTTTTGAATTCCGGATTTCCGCTGGTTTTCGCGGGCCAATGCCAGCATCTCATCCGTCATGTCCAGACCATAAGCCTTGCCCGACGGGCCCACCCGCTTTGCCGACAGTAGAACATCGATGCCGCCGCCCGACCCCAGATCGAGCACGGTCTCGCCGGGTTTGAGTTCGGCCAGAGCGGTGGGGTTACCACAGCCCAACGAGGCCAGCAGGGCCTCTGCGGGTATCTGGCTCGTTTCGCTGCCCTCGTAGAGATTCGAAGTGATGGGGTCGGGACAGCCTTCCACCGCCGGCGCCGCGCCGCAGCAGGAACTCCCGCCCTTGATAACGCGCAAGGCTGCCTGGCCGTACTTCGCTTTCACAACTTCCTTCAGGTTTTGTGTGCTCATTTGCTTTTCCTCTCCGGGCCGCACCTGGGTGCCTGCCCAATCGCGACGAGTTCGCCGGGCGCGATGGCCCGGTTGCGAGTGCAACACTCGGCATACAAGAAGTTCATGATCTCCTGCAAAGCCTCGGTGTTCGCCGTGTACCACAAGAACGTGCCCTCGCGTCGTACCCTGACCAATTCCTCGTTCTTCAACTTCTCAAGATGGTGCGATAGCGTGGAGCCGGGGATCTCCACCTCCTCCAGGATATCGCCGACCACCAGCCCCTGCGGGTGGGCCGTCAAGAGAAGCTGCATGATGCGCAACCGTGGTTCGGCGCCCATGGCGGCGAACATGTCGGCATAGCGGGTGACATGTTCCGTGGTTTTGTGGTTCTTCATCATTCGATTATACCGGAACTATGGAATTACACAAGTGGTTTCTTGGCCCGCCAAGCCCCGGCGTTAGCCCGGGTTTTTCACCACGGAATTGGAAGGGTGGGGCTTCACAAGCTGCGGAAAAAGGCTTCCATGCTGTCATCCTGAGCCCTTCGCTGTCATTCTGAGCGAAGCGAAGGATCTCGCTCTGCGTATTTTCATGGCAACGCGAGATTCTTCCTTCGCATCACTCAGGACCGCCTGCGGCTCCTCAGAATGACACTCCCGACGGGTTTTCCGCAGCCTGTTCAGCCCCGCCGATACAAGGCCTTCCTGATTATTCCTGTGGCCCGCGCCCGGTCAGTGCGCGCGCAGCCAATCCTCCATGGCTTTCGGGACGTTCGTATCCAGGGGTTCAACCTTGACTTCCAGCGCTCCCGAACCCTGCGCCGCCTCATACGCCGCACGCGTTGATGCCAAGGCTTCCGTCGCCTCTTCCTGCGGCAGCTTGCGCGTCAAGGGGTCCTGCGGGTTCATGACCAGCAGAGGCCGGGGCGCGAGGGCAGCGAAGACGTCCGGGAGGTCGAAATCCTGCAGCGCGCCGGGCAAGAGGATATAGGCGGGCTGCTCGTACAATTCCGCTGTGGCGAGCGCGCTGTATGAGGCGGGGATTCCTTCCACGGCCGTCGCCGAAATTTCGGGGTCGAGCGCAGCGGCGAAGAGCGCTGTGATTCCGGCCCAGCCCCGGCCCGCCATTGCCACGCGCTGGGGGTCAACATCCGCCCGCGTACGCAAATAGCGGACAGCGCCCAGCGCGTCGCCGGCGCGCATTCCCAGGAGCGGCCGTCCCAAGAGGAACGCTGCGTAAGCAAAGTCCGCGTCCCTCCCATCGCGGGGCAGGAAGTAGTCTTCCCCTTGCTCGCGCACGCTGCGTGTGGCCCAAGTCTCTCCGAAACCGCGCACGTCCACCACCGCCACGACAAAACCCTGCTCGGCCAGCGAGGCGACGAGGGCCGGGCTGTCGCGCTCTCCCAGCCGATCGCGCAAGTAGACGACGGCGTGGACCGGGCCGTGCAGCCCCCGGCGGTGAATCACCCGCGTCGGAACCGAGATGCCGGGTTCGGCCTCGAGCTGCAACTTCTCTACCACCAAGTCTCCCACCTCGATCTGGGCGAGGAGTTTCGCCGCCGGGCGCGCCGGGCCGGCGGAAAGCGCGAGACGACTTCGGATTTTCCCGGCAAGAGTGGCGCGGAAGTCTGAGGCGCGCCGTCGCGCCGCCAGTTGGCGCAATTCCTCCTCCGCCTGCCCGCGGTTGAAGTCGTAAACCCTCTTTCCGCCCAGAGAGGTGATCACCTGGCCGGTGGGTGTGCATTCCAGAGTCGCGTCCTTCTCCGTAACGATTTCCGGCTCGTGGGCTTCAGCCTCCAGGCCTTTTAGCCAGTGGTCGAACCACGTGTAAGTGGCCTCGCGCAGAGGCTGGCTGTACATGTGGCGGTGATCAAACTCCACCATCTTGATGCGCTCGGGCACACTGAGTTTCTGATAGAGAGATTGGACCTCGGCAAAAGTCCGGCGCGTTCCTTCGATGGGGAAGAAGTCCCGCACGGCGGCACCGATAAGGACGGGCCGGGGAGCAATCATGCCCAGGAATTCTGTGTGGTCGAGGCCCGCCGCCACGAGACCCGGAACGTCCTGCTCCGGGTCGGCTTCCACATCCAGGCTGCGCGCTTCAATCTTCTTAGGCAGGGAAGTAATGAATGTGACAATGGAGGCCACCTTGACGCGCGGATCGAGCATGGTGATGTAAGTGGTCAGCGTGCCGCCCCCGGAGCTGCCGGTCACGCCGAGGCGCGAGGCATCCACTTCCGGAAGACTCGTGAGGTAATCGAGGCCGCGAATTCCATCCCAGATGAAGTAGCGGGCCAGGTTCTGCCCCAGCAAGGTTTCCTCGAGTCCCGCCATGGCGTGCTGGTTGTCGGTGCCCTTCAAGAGGGTTTCATGATGAAGGAAGTCCCAGTACTGATACCTCTCACCTTGGCCCATCGGATCGTAGCTCAGAACCACGTAACCGCGTTTCACGAGCCCGATGAAAAGATGCTGGTACACGTCATAGGCTTTGCCGTTGGCGGAATGACCACACGGCGCGAGCACGGCCGGAAATGGCCCCCGGCCCAGGGTCGGAACATAGAGGTTTGCGGTCACATAGTATTCGGGCAGGCTCTCGAAAATAACCTTGCGGATGAGGTATCCCGGGCGCGGGATTTCTCCGGTCACGCGCGCGTGGAGCGGCGAGCGCTCGGCCGGCAAGCCTCCGATCAATTCCAGGAACCTGCGGCGATTGGCTTCCTGCCAATTGTGGAAATCGGCTTCCGTCTGAATCCGGTTGAAGCGCGTCAGGCGATTCTCGGTGGCGTCCTGGGCGAGCTTATTCAAATAGGCCGGCAGCATCTCGTGCATTTCGGCCTCTACGGGTGTGCCCTGAGTCACCCGGAGGTCCGCCGGTGTCAGCAGCGTTTGGCCGCCAATGACCTGTGAGGCGCCAATAAATACCCATATCAATAATACGTAGCGAAGCATGTGATTCATCGGAATCCTCCAGCACGCTCTTTCATTCGTCGGAAACCTGGGACGGGTTTTCGTTCACGCCGCGTCAGAGTCCGGATTCTACCGCAAGCCATCACAACCCTAAGAAACTTTTTGCGCCCTTCTGCATAAAGTGGTACAAAGGCCCTGCCAGCGCACCACATGGCGGGTGGCGGCGCAATTCGAAGGGGCGAGCGGCGCTCGCCCTGGGCCGAACCCTCTTCGGCCCTACCGGGAGGCGAGAAACCACCATGGCATCGCGACTGATTCTGTTGGCCTTTCTTTCTCTAACCTGCGTCGTCAATACTCTGGGGCAGGCGGAAACCAGCATCGTCCGGCCGAAGGAAATCGACGCGGTGCTGGTGAACCCGGGGATGGGGATTCAAACCTTCCAGCGCTTCAATGGGGATGCGATCAACCCGGGGCTGGGATGGTCGGAGGAAGGACCGGCAGTAAAGCTGGCCCCCGCGGCAGGCACGGTGGATTTCCCGGCGTCCACGATCTCCTATTGCCGCTGGTTCTGGGAGACACTCGAGCCGGAGCAAGGCAAGGTGCGCTGGGAGATCCTGGACGAAGCCTTGCGGCAGGCGCACGCGCATCACCAGACGCTGGCGATCCGGTTGATGCCGTACGATCAGAAGCATCCGCTGCCGGAGTGGTATCAGAAGTCGGGGGCGCGGCGGGCGAATCAGGCGACGGACAAGGACGGGGAGATCTGGCAGCCGGACTTTGCGGACCCACTGTACTTGAAATACTGGGGAGCGGTGGTGGCTGCGGCAGGGGAACGCTACGACGGGCATCCGGATTTGGACAGCGTGGATATCTCCTCGGTGGGGTACTGGGGCGAGGGCTGGAGCCCGTACATGCCGGAGTTCGAGGTGCAGAAGAAGCTGATTGACATCTGGCTGGAGGCGTTCCGGCGCACCCCGCTGCTGATGAACTTCGACCAAGAGAAAGCCCTGGCGTATGGGGCCCAGCAGGGCGCGGGTTGGCGGCTCGACTGCTGGGGCGATATGCGCGGGGCCACCAACGGCCGCTGGTGCCACATGCTGGACTTTTATCCGCAGCAGATTGTTCGCGCCGGCATTCAGGACGTGTGGCAGCGCAGCCCGGTGTCGCTCGAGACCTGCTGGGTTCCGGGCGGCTGGAAGGAAAAGGGCTACGACCTGGATTACATCATCGCCCAGGCGCTGCGCTGGCACGTGTCGTCGGTGAACATCAAGTCATCGGCGATCCCGCCGGAATGGAAGAAGGCCTTCGATGAATTTCAGAAGAAGATGGGCTACCGTTTCATCCTGCGGCGGCTGGAGTATCCGCAAGTCGTTCTGGCCGGCACGATGCAACCGTTGCACATGTGGTGGCTCAACGCGGGAGTGGCGCCGGTTTACCGTCAGTACGAGCTGGCCCTGGAACTGCGTTCCGCCAGCAGCAGCGCGGAAATCAAGTTGCCGGTGGATGTGCGCAAGTGGCTGCCCGGCGACGCGGTATTCGACGGCACTATCTCTATTCCGGAAAGTTTGAAGCCGGGAAGCTACCGCCTGCGCGTGGCGCTCCTGGACCCGCGCACCGGACAGCCGGCCATCAAGCTCGCCATCGAGGGTCTGCAAGCCGACGGCTGGTACGACCTTGCGCCGATCGAGGTCCGGTGACATTGAGGAGGGAGAATTGCCATGAAAAAGATAATCATCATCTTGGGTTGCCTCGCTGCCTTCGCGGCGGTCGAGCTGGGCGCACCGCGGTTGTATCGCGATCGTTGGGTCTACGTCGGCACGGATTTCGGAACCGACCAGGAACTCTCGCGCGTGGAAAGCATTGCGCGCACCGCCAGCGAGCATGGCGTGAACGGCATGCTGCTGTCGGCGGGCTTTGACGGGATGGACCTGAAATCTCCGGAGAGCCTCCAACGGCTCGTACGGCTGAAACAGACCTGCGACCAATTGCACGTGGAAATCATTCCCTCAGGTTTCGGCGTCGGCTACGGCGGAGGCGTGATGGCGCATGACAAGAACCTGGCGGCGGGGCAGCCCGTGCGCGGGGCGCTCTTCCTGGCGGGAGAGCATGAGGCGCACTTCGCTCCGGACCCGCCCGTCGAGATCGCCAATGCCGGCTTCGAGCAGCAACAGGGAGACCTGCCGGCGGGCTTCACGGCGCAGGGGGCGCGGGCCACGCTCGACACCAGCGTCGCGCACTCCGGCAAGGCCTCCGTGCGTTTCGAGGATTTCAGCGGGCCGGAAGGAGGGGTTTACATCTCGCAGCCGCTGCGCGTGCACCCTTATCGCTGCTATCGTCTGCGGGCCTGGGTGAAGACCGAGAACGCCGGACCGCGCATGGCGATCCATCTGCTGGCCGTAGCGCCCGACGGCCGCGACCTCTCCTACATGGAACCGGCCCTTCCCGAGACCAGCGACTGGCATGAGGTGAGGTGGGGCTTCAGCAGTTGGTACGCGGACCACGTGACGTTCCGGGCGGGTGTTTCGGACGGGAAGCGGGGCAAGGTCTGGATCGATGACGTCGCCATAGAAGAAGTGGGCCTGACCAACGTTCTACGCCGTCCCGGGACGCCGGTGAAGGTGCGCAACGAGAAGACCGGCGAGGTTTACGTGGAAGGCCGGGACTTCGCGGCCATTCGGGACCCACAACTCGACTTCTTTTGGGATCACGAAGGGCCGGCGATTCAGCTTCTGGCCGGCAGCCATATCCACACGGGCGACCGGTTGCGGGTGGATTATTTCCACGGGACCACGATCTATCGCGATCAGACTGCCCTCGACATGTCGGAACCCGCCGTGTACGAAGTGTGGCAGCGCCAGATTCCACTGATTGAGAAGTATCTCGCGCCCAGGAAGTACTTCCTCAGCATGGACGAAGTGCGCGTGGGCGGCTTCTGCGAAACCTGCCAGCGCCGCCACCTCTCCATGGCCCAGATTCTTGGCGAATGCCTGAAGCGCCAGTACGACATGATTCGCGTGGCTAACCCCCAGGCGGAGGTCTACGTCTGGTCTGACATGTTTGATCCCAATCACAACGCCCTCGAGAAATACTACTTGGTCAACGGGAGCTTTGACGGCACCTGGAAGTACATCCCCAAAGACCTCGTGATGGCCTGCTGGTATTACGAAAAGCGCGATCTGAGCCTCGGCTTTTTTTCGAAGCTGGGTTTCCAAACCCTGGCCGGCGCTTACTACGATGCCGACAACCTCGATAACCCGAAGGGCTGGCTTGAATCACTCGACCGCACTCCCGGCGCCCTCGGCATCATGTACACGACCTGGGAGAACAAATTCGAGTTGTTGCCGGCGTTTGGGGACCTGGTTTCAAAGCGCTGAGAAGCGGAGGTGGGCGGCCAGCTTAGCAGGCTGCTGAAGAAGCCTCGCGCCGATGTCATCCTGAGTCCTTCGCTGTCATTCTGAGCGAAGCGAAGAATCTCGCCCTGCCCGCTCAGGATAAACTGCGCTAAGGATCTTGCTCTGCTGGCTCAGGGTAAACTCCGCGAAGGTTCTGGCTCGGGGTTTTTGCGTGAAAGGGCCGAACCAAGGCGAGATGCTTCGCTGCGCTCAGCATGACATCGCTGCGTTCAGCAAGACAGATGCCCTTTTTCAGCAGCCTGGTGGATTGGGGTAGGTGAGTGCGGGGAGGTTCTCTCCCCTGATTCCATCACTCCGGAATGATCCTCACGGCCACCAGGGAGGCCTCACCGGGAACGTAGTTCTCCACTGGGACCGAAAGGAGCGCCACAAAGAACGGAGGGGTGCTCTTCTTGTCGAGTGAAATCGCGAGAAGTGCCTTACGGAGTTCCCCCAACCGTTCGACATTGGTCACGTACTCGGTGGCGGCCTCGGTCCCTTGTGTGTACAGCCCATAGAGGAAAAGCAGGCGCTCCTGCTTGTTTTGGTTGGGGGCCATCAGGACCAAGGCATAGTCTCGTATCAGATTGTTAGTGACGGGGTCAAACTTGGGTAAATACAGGGATAACTCCCCCGGCCCCGGGTTGTCATTCTTGATCACCCCTTCGCTTACCGAGAATCCTTGAGGATTGAAGAATACCCGGTTCGTCCATTGGTTCCCCCCTCCCAGCATGATGGTGTTGCCAGCCTGGATTTCCGTGTAGTTCGTCAGTCTGCCGGGTTTCACCCGGATCGTCTTGCCTTGGCTCCCAAAGAGCCTGCCGAGATTGAGGAGGCCGAGCGCCTCCCCGATGCCCGTGTAGTCAGTGGTCGTGGGAACGAAGGTGAAATTCTTCAGCTCACGGAAATGGATCGTATCGTGAAACTCGGGCATCTTGTTCTTGGGGATCGTGTAACCACCCCGCAGAGTTTGCTCAGTATCTCCATCCGTGCCGAGGCGGAGAAGGGGGGAGGTGGGTACAATGATAAGAGGCTGGCCCTCGAGAGCAAGAAACGGTTTCCAGAACCATTCTCCATCTACGGGCAGAGCGGCCGCGGGAACCCCTGGGCGGGGCGCCAAGGAGCGCTCCCGCACGAATAAGAAGCCCAGGGCGGCACATGCCAAACCCAGGCACAGCATCAAGGCTTGTTGCCAGCGCAAGGTCCTTCGCTTGGCGCGTGTTGCTTGAGGCTCCTGCTGAGCGGTTGGGGTTACAGGAGTTCCGGAGTCAAGCTTGACTCTGCTGTAAACGGGGGCGTAGTGGCCGGGAGGGAGTTCCACCCTCAACAAACTGCTGTTGCCCTCTTCTTGGTAGTAACTCTTGAGAGCACGGCGGATTTCGTGCGCTTGTACACGCACGATCGGATCCTGCTGGGGGTCGAAATCCGTTCCCCTTTCATAGACTTCGACGCCTATCAGGTATTCATTTAGTTTATCGCCCTCTCCCAGGAAAGCCTGCCCACTTGTAAATTCCAGAAAGCGCCTTCGCTTGGGAGCCTTGGCAAAGTATTTGCTCTCCAGAATTCTCTTCAGTTCAGCATGCTTTTCATAGGGGCTGACAGGATCGGATTCGGGGAAGGTGCGTGTTCCCATTGGACCTGCTCCCGCGCAGCGGGTGGCCCCACGGATTCTGCGCGGTGATGTAAAGCCGTGCGGATTATATACGTGCCTGCCCCCCCGGTCAATGTCCACCCAGTGTTGCAGATAACCGTTAACTGCACTGTTAGCGCGGGGTTCTGGCGCTCGAGTCAGTGGACCAAAGCGGATTGTGGGCCGCAGGCAAGTCCCTTGTTTCCAAGGCCGTGGGAAAATCGTACGCGCTGCCCCGGCAAGATGGGACTTCCGCAGGAAGAATTGCATCATCAGTAGCCTCCCGACTGCTGCTAACAAGCCTTGTTCTAGCAACAGTTTGCCCTTAACACGACAACGCTCGGCTAGCTTATAACCTGGCAAGTAACTGTAATAGCCTTGCCATCCAGCCGCATCGCGCCTATTAGTGTTGGACGCGGGCGCATCGTACGCCTCGGCCAGCCTAATCAGTGGGCAGAGTGCGCACTGCTTGGGAAGTGAGAACGCGCCTGGGGTTCACTTTTGATGGTGTGTTCGCCGAAGCGCCAGGTCTTGTCGGATTCTGGCTCGTGTGCTTAGCATATGTCGAGAACGTGCTTGACACGTGTCAATATTCGAGATAAACAGGCTGACTGAAAAGACCCAAAGGTGCTGCGGTTCTACCTAAGGAGAGCCAAGCCACGCGACCGGAATCTGAGTATTAGGCACAAGCGGCTCCCTCTTTTGCGCACCCGGATAGGGTGCGCGCTGCCCTCTCTAAGCGTCGGGTTTGGAAAATTGCAGAACTGAATGAAGAGGAGGTTTTCCTATGCGAAGGTCCGTGCGGATTATTGCACTCTGCTTGGGGTTCTTACTCCTGCCCCAGTGGACATTTGCCCAAGGCCAGTTGGGCGCCCTGACAGGATCGATTTTTGATCCCTCCGGAGCGATCATTCCGGAAACGGAAGTCACCATCACCAACATGGACTCGGGAATCAACTGGACGGTAAAGGGTTCCAGTGCGGGTTACTACCGCGTCCCCGTTCCGCCGGGAAGGTACCAGGTCGAAGCGCGCAAAGAAGGCTTCAAAGCCTCCTTGGCGAAGAACGTGGTAGTCTCGGTGGCCCAGGTAGTAACCATCGATCTAACGCTTCAGGTGGGCAGCGCCACCCAATCGATCACGGTGACCACGGAAGCGCCGCTCCTGACACCCTCCACGGCAGAAGTGTCGACTTCCATCACCGCGCAGGAGTTTGATACCCTTCCCGTCATCATTAGTGATGGCGGGAGGCAGCTCGACACCTTTATCTGGGAGAGCTTGCCGGGAGCCACCCCTGACTGGGCCAACGGTGTTTCAATCAACGGCGGCCAGGATTCCAGCCACCAGATCCTCATCGACGGCGTTACGCTTGGCCGTTACGACAACAATTCCGGCCTGGGCGAGTTTAGCCCCGGAACGGAAGCCATCGGCGAGTTCAAGGTCCAGATGTCCAACTACTCGGCTGAGTATGGAGATTCGGGTGGCGGCATCGCCAACTTCGCCATCAAATCGGGCACCAATCAATTCCACGGCTCGGTATTCGAGTTCAACATGAACCCCATGTTCAATGCCAACGGGTTTATGAACAACGCGTCTCCCGGCAGCGAGAAGAGCAGCCAGAGGGAAAACAATTTCGGCGGCTCCATCGGCGGTCCCATCCGCAAAAACAAGACCTTCTTCTTTTTCAACTACGAGGGTGACCGCAAGTCTACATTCGCCTTTACCGGCCAGACCACGGTGCCGAGCACGGGCATGCTCAAAGGGAATTTTAGTGACTTTCTCACTGCCAGCAGCGGCGGGGTACTGGGCGCCAACGAGGGACCGACCGTGGTCGGTCAGGATGCCTTGGGGCGGGATGTTGCCAAGTGGGCTATTTACGACCCCACCACCACCCGGCTCGTCCCGGCCGGCGCAGTAGATGAGGTGACGGGGCTGACCAATAACAGCGGGGCGGATGCGGTCATCCGCGATCCGTACCCCAACAACCAAATCCCGGCGGGAGAATTGAGTACAGCGACCGCTACCCTGTTGGGCTACTTCCCCAACGCGCCGTCCGATAACCTGTTTTTGAACATACCTCATTACGGCGGCACTTGCTGCCCGGTTCTCCGGCGCGACGCCTATACGGTCAAGATCGATGAAGTCATCAACAACAAGCAGAAGCTGACCGGCTCCTTCACTGAGGCGGTCCGGCACCGCTGGATGCGCAACAATCAGTTGTCCACTTGGGCGCCCTGGCCCAGTCAGCCCCTCACCTCCACCAAGATACAGAGTGTGGGCGGTCCGCAATTACGCATCATGCATAGCTGGACGATTAACGACCACTCGGTGAACGTCTTATCACTAGGTTACAACCGATTTGGCAACAGCAACAACAATACTCCCGATGGCAACTATACTGCGGCGATGGCGATCCCGGGAATTCCCAGTACTTGCTTTCCGCCCATGACCTTCACCGACACGGACGCGGTTAAGTTCCTGCCGGGGGTCGGGGTAGGGTGCGCCAACCGGGATCCCGTGGAAAGCTACGATTACCAGGACACGTTCACCACCACGCGCGGCAAGCACAGCCTGAAGTTCGGGGGGCAGTTCCTCCGCTATCGTTCCAACGACTTTGAACGCGGCAACTTGTCGGGCACTTTCGCCTTCAACAACATCGAAACCGGGCTTCCCGGGTTTTACGGCTCGACAGGGCATGCCTTCGCAAGTTTCCTTCTCGGCGCCGCGCATAGCGGATCGAAGTCGATCTACAACACGGAGCCGGGTTATCGCGCCGGACTATTCGCCTTCTTCGCCCAGGACGACTGGCGGGCCACCTCGAAGCTCACTCTCAGCCTCGGCGTGCGCTGGGAAATCCCGATGCCCAAGACAGAAGCCTGGAACCGGATGTCCGGATTCGACCCCACCGCTACGGACACGCTGCCCAGCGGTGCGACCCTTCCCGGCGCGATCGTCTGGCTGGGCAGTTGCTCGACCTGTATCCACCGCTCCTCCTTCCAGGACTGGAACTTTAAGAATCTGGCGCCGCGATTCGGCTTGGCCTACCAGATTAACAAGAACATGGTCTTCCGTGGCGGCTACGGAATCACCTATCAGCCTCCCATCCAGAACGGTTGGGGGCCCATGAACTTTATGGGTTTCAACTCGAGTGTTGCTCGTTTCCGTCAAGGTGGCAAAGTGAATGCCGCGAATCCGGTACTCTACCTGTCTGACTGGGCAGGCGGTCCGGCGCCGGGCCCGCTGGGCTTGCCGGAATTCACGGGCACGTTGCCGAATATGGATCCCACGGGCATGAACGGCTACGGTCCCGACTACCTTCCCGCGAACTCCTTGGCCATGCCTTATGTCCAGAACTGGAGTGGCGGGTTCCAGTATCAACTCCCGCATGAGGTCCTCCTGGAGGCGGACTACGTGGGGTCGAAGGGGACGCGCCTGTTCAACAAGAACTTCGGCAACGGTTTCAATCAGGCGAACGGGAAGTATATGGCCATGGGCAACCTGCTTGGCGATAGCTTCGGGGATGATGTGAGCGCCGGCCTCCTTCAGCCTTACGGCATCACGCAGTTGCCCTATCCCACCTTCGAGGACGATAACTACTCGGATAGTGTGGCCGCGGGTCTGGCGCCCTTCCCGCAGTACAGCGGCCTGATCAACGACCAATCCGCCATGGGCAAATCCAGCTATCACTCTCTCCAGTTCACGGCGCGCAAGAACGCGGTGCACGGCTTGACGTTCATCGCCGCCTACACTCTCTCCAAGACCATCTCGGACAGCGACTCCGTGATGTACAACCCGACCTACATCCAGGATTTCTATAACCGCAAATTGGAGAAATCCATTGCCTCCTTCGACTATCCGCAGGTTCTGAAGCTGACCTGGATCTACTCGCTGCCTTTAGGTCGCGGCCAGAGGTGGTTGAATTCGACCGGAATCGTCGACCGGCTCGTCTCCGGGTGGCAGCTTACGGCGATCCAACGGTATGGCTCCGGGAGCCCACTGCAAATCGGCTCGTCAGATGTCAGCTCCGCCATCACTCCCACGGTTCGAGCGGACACCGTCTCCGGAGTTTCCCCGACCGTCCCCCTACATGGATTGGACACTGTTAATGGAACACCCTACCTGAATAACGCGGCGTTTGCCGACCCACCCTCCTCTCCTAACAACGCCTGGGCGCTGCGGCCCGGAACGGCAGGGCCCTACCTGCCGAATGTCCGGGGACCGGCTCACCAAATTGAGGACTTCGGCCTCATTAAGAACACCCGAATCAGGGAACGGTTCACCCTCCAACTCCGTGCCGACTTCGCAAATGTCTTCAACCGCACGGGGCGGGGAGATCCGGATCCTAGTTACAACGACGGCTCCTTTGGCATGATTTTTAACTGTATGAATGGTCCTCGTGTTGTCCAAATGGGCATGCACCTGAACTTCTGATCCTCCATCGTTGAACCTTGTCTCCACGGCCCGCCTTGCGGCGGGCCGTTTTTTTCCCCCGGCAGGGGTGAAAGCTGGATGCACGCATGGTGTAAACTAATAAGAAGCTGCTTTCGCGGAGAAACTATAGCCGACGCGAAACATCATGTTAGGTTGGTGACTGTTCGTGACCCCTCACCCGGCCTCCTACGTCGGCCACCCTCTCCCTTGGGGAGAGGGTGGGCCGCGACCGGCGCTTTCACCAGCCGGCGCGGGCCGGGTGAGGGGTCTTTCCCTTTGCCGTGGGGAGGGTAGCCACGGTCAATCGTACTCTGATTAACCGCGGGCTTTTACCCGGGACAACAAACCCACGGTCAGCAAACCACTGACCGTGGCTACCCGCTCGGACTCCTTCGCGAGTGAAACGCCAACCTGCATGAAAAGCGGCGCAAATCGTCACCGGGGCTCCTCCACTGCGAGTGATTGGTCCGCCTTGACTCCGTAGATGGTCTGAAAAATCCCGCTTGGCCAGCGTATCTCCACCTTCTGTACGGTCGACTCCGGTCCGAGACCGAAGTGCACCCGCTTGTCGCTGGAGGAAAGATAACTACTGGCGGTTGTCACCGTCGCATACTGCGCGCCTCGAGCGGTGACCACCTTTACTTCCGCACCGATGGCATCACGATTGCTCTTGTGTCCCGTCAGTTTCAAAATCAGCCAATGGTTCGGCGTGGCCGTCTCGTTGAGGATCACGTGAGCCGGGCCTTCGCTTGTCGATACCACGGCATCCATGCGGCCGTCATTATTGATGTCACCCACCGCCAGCCCTCGGCCGGCCCACGCCTGATGGAAGATTTCGCCGGATGTCGCCGAGACATCCTCGAAACCTTTGCCGGTGTTCCGGGCAAGAAGCATCGGCTCGCGATAGTGAAGATTGGGGTTGACCAGGTCCACCGTGTCCATCACGTGCCCTTGAGAGACGAGCAAGTCTTTCCTGCCGTCGTTGTCGTAATCGATGAAGCGCAGGCCCATGCCCGAATGCTGCATCGTGATGTTTCCGAGTCCGCTCGAGTCAGTAGCATACTGAAAAAACCCCTTGCCCACATTCTCGTAAAGTGCATACGTTTCGAGCGCCAGGTCGGCGACCGCCAGGTCCGGGAGTCCGTCGTTGTTGTAGTCGGCAAAGTCAACACCCATGCCGGCATAGGTGCGCCCGCTTTCCGTCACACCGACCCCAGCCAGCAGGGCTACTTCTTCGAAAGTGCCGTTGCCCTTGTTGTGGTACAGGTACCCCGGCATCGAGTCATTGGCTACATAGATGTCGATGTGCCCGTCGCGGTCGTAATCAGCGATCGCAATCCCCAAACCCTTGCCCGGCTTGGAGAGTCCGATCTCGCGCGACACCTCGGTGAACGTTCCATCACCGTTGTTGTGGTACACCAGGGGTGCGATGGGCTTGAAATTGTCCGGGCGACAGTAAGTCCGGATAGTCCCGTTTACCATGCACAGCCGGTCCTCGAAGTCCCACTGCACGTAACGAAGAACCACCAGGTCGAGGAGGCCGTCGTTATCGAGGTCTACCCAAGCCGCGCTGGTGGACCAGCCGCTGCCGCCCACGCCCGCTTTTTCAGTGACATCGGTGAACGTTCCGTTGCCGTTGTTGTGGTACAGCCGGTTGCCTCCGTATTCGGTGACAAACAAGTCTTCGAAACCGTCGTTGTCGTAATCACCGACAGCGACGCCGAATCCATAGCCCAACCCCTGCACCCCGGCGCTCTCGGTCACATCTTCGAACGTACCGTCAGGTTTCTGGTGGTACAGACGGTGCCAGTACTTGGGGTCGGTCTTGCGCGGGATAGTGCCCAGCGGAGTCGGATCGCTGATGGGCGCTCCGTTCACGAAGAAAATGTCCAGCCGGCCGTCATTGTCGTAGTCGAACAGGGCGACGCCCGAGCCCATGATTTCCAGCATGTATTTCTTCGCGGTTTGGGAGGCGTAATGATGGAATTGCACGCCGCTGGCGGCCGTCACATCGACAAAGCTCGCGGGCACGGGTTGGGCGGGCTTCAGCCCTGCACCCGCCACGCAAAGAACAACAAGGACGGCGGCGGTTCCAACGCGCATGTCAGCAGATGAGATCACTTCGGGTCCACATAGGGAGTCGCGCTCGTGCCCACCAGGGCAGCGTAGAGATCGAGTTCCGCTTTTGCCTTCTCCATTAGCCCAGCCTTGCGATACGACTGTCCCAGCATAAAGTGCAAACGCGCCACCTTGGGAGCAAGCTCGACCGCTTTCTCGATCTCCTTCTGAGCGGCGGCGAGCTGATTCAGTGAAGAGTAAGCTTTCCCCAGCTCTTCATGTGCCTCGGCCACCTCGGGACCCAGCTCGACCGCCTGCCGGAGATAGGGCAAAGCCTCTGCCGGTCGGTTCTGTTTCAGGAGCACGCGGCCGAGCCCATGGAACGGCGTGGGATCCTGCGGCTTCGGCGCTTCCCAGCCGATCGCCGTTTTGTACGCCGTCTTGGCGTCCTCTAACCGGCTCAACAGCTCACAGGACAGCCCGATGCCGCTTTCGGCGGTAACGACCCGCGGGGTGAGCGCGAGAGAACGTTGAAACGCCTTGATGGCCTCTTCGAATCGTTGCTCGTCGCCCTTGATCTGTCCCAGCGCCTCCCAGCCCTTGGCATCCTCGGGGTTCATTTCCAGGGAGCGAGTGAGCCAATTATCCGCATCGCCGGCAAGATGCAGCTCAGCGCAATCGAGCGCGACCGTCTTGAGCTCCGAAGCC
The DNA here is from genome assembly GCA_963722555.1 of uncultured Acidobacteriota bacterium. GTDB lineage: Bacteria > Acidobacteriota > Terriglobia > UBA7540 > UBA7540 > Bog-366. The sequence continues at coordinate 580,144 of CAVRNQ010000005.1, read as the reverse complement.
GTGAGATCGCGGTATTGGGAGGCCTCGACGTACTCCGCCATCGATTCCTTCCATCTCTGTTGGCTGAATTGAATGAATCCCAGCAGCGCATGACCATCCCCGGAATCCGGGCTTGTCTGAAGGTAGCGCCGCACCAGCGCCTCTGCGAGGTCCGGTCCAAGCTCGACCGCGCGGGTAAGGTACGTCAATGCCTCCTTGGGTTTGTTCTGCTCCAGGAGGACGCGGCCGAGATTGCAAAAGGGTGTGGGGTCCTGAATCGTTTTCGCCGATTGCCACACAATGGCGTTCCGATAGGCTGCCGCCGCCTCGTCCAGACGGCTCATTCGCTCGTAGGCACTGCCTAAGCCATTCTCCGCAAACACATTCTTCGCGTCCAGTTTCAGACACTCTCGAAAAACGCCCACGGCCTCGCTGTATGTCTCGCGCAGGAATTTTATCTGTCCGAGATCATTGCAGGCCTCGAGATCTTTGGGATTCAGCTCGAGCGATCTGGCGAGCCATGGGTCGGCGCTCGCATAGTCGTTGAGCATCGCCTCGCTCAAGCCAATGATTTTCGACTCAAAAGCAGAGGGACGGCGATACTTCGCGGCTTCCCCATACTCGCGCAACGCCTCCGCGGGTTTCGATTGTTTGAAGAGAATAAACCCGAGCACGGCGCGTCCGTCCGGAGAGTCGGGCCGTTGCTCCAGGAAACGGTGGATGACGGGAAGCGCCTCGTCCAGCTTCCCGTCGCGCACGAGCAACTGCGCCTGGACCAGGAGTGGCTCGGAGGGAGTCACCCGAGAGGTTCCGGGGCCTGGCGGAGCACTGGCTTGCCCGAAGAGATGCACCGCCGCGCAAAGCCACGCGGCCGCGAGGGCAAGAGCTCGAACCTTCACCTTTCCTTCACCTCCAGGATCTGATCGCCGCGGTTCATCATCGGTCAGGACTCGAACGAGAAAGCCGAGGCAACCCTGACAGACGAGGATACTCCGCAAGCGGCCGGAAAGTACACCCTTGCGATCGCCCCGAGGATAAAAGGCGCCACGTACTTGCTGTACGCTATGGGTTTCCCCGCAGTGACCCGGAAAGCGAACAGATGTGCGCTTTCCGGATCACCAAGGTGCCCGGGGCCCTTGGGGTTACCACTCGAAGCGAGCGCCGACTTGGCCGTGGCTACCCGCTGAGGGCGGAACCCCAAAACTGTCCCAGCCTGGTGAGAAATTCAGGTAAACTAACTCGCGTGATGTCCACATCCACATTTCTTCGCTGTCTCGCGGGTTGGAAATGGGGGCAGATTACCGCCGGCCTTCTGTGCTTGCTGGTCACCTTCTGCGCTGCTTGCCGGCGAAATGAAACCGGCAATTCCACGGCGCCGGCTCCTCGCGACCTGAACGTCCTGCTGATTACTCTGGATACCACGCGCGCCGACCACTTGAGCTGCTACAGCTCGCGCGGCGCCAAGACGCCGAACCTGGATGCGCTGGCCGCGCGTGGGGTTCGGTTCGCCCACGCCACTGCGCAGGTGCCTCTCACCCTGCCTTCGCACGCCTGCATTATGACCGGCTCGTACCCGATGGTTCACAAGCTGCGCGACATGGGCGGCTTTATCCTCGACAAGTCCCACCCTACGCTCGCCTCCCTCATGCAAGGCGCGGGATTTGCCACCGCCGCTTTTGTGGGCTCGCGCGCGGTGGCCCGGAATTTCGGTCTTTCCCACGGCTTTGATACCTACGACGATGACATGGGAGCCCAAACGGAGGAGGGAAAACTTCCTGGAGTTTTTGCGGAGCGGCGCGCCGGCGTGGTTACCGATCGCGCCCTCGACTGGTTAAAGCAAAATGGCCGACGTAAGTTCTTCCTCTGGGCGCACTACTACGATCCACACCAGCCTTACGACCCTCCGGAGCCTTTTAGGCGCCAATATGCGAAGAGCCTCTACGATGGCGAAATTGCCTACATGGACGAGCAGGTCGGCCGCCTGCTCGCGGGCCTCGACCAACTGGGGATCACCTCGCGCACCCTGGTCATTGCCATGGGCGATCACGGCGAGAGCCTGGGTGAACACGGCGAAGCGACGCACGGCATCTTCCTCTACGATGCCACCCTGCACGTCCCGCTGCTCGTGGCAGGCCCGGACGTTCCGCGCGGCAAGGTGATTGACGACCAGGTGCGCTCCATCGACGTCCACCCCACGGTGATGGAATTCCTGAACTTGCAGCCCTCCTCGGAAGCGCAAGGCGTCAGCCTCTGGCCCCTCCTGCGCCAGGGAACCCATGTGCGATCGAACTATTCCTATGGAGAAACGCTCTATCCACGCACCTACATGGGATGGTCAGAGCTGCGCGCCATGCGCACGGACAACTGGAAGTTTATCCTGGCGTCGCATCCCGAGCTTTACAACCTCGAGCATGATCCCGGCGAGACCCAGAATCTGATTCCGAACCATCCCGCCGAAGCCGACCAACTCCAAAAGAAGATCTGGGAAATTGCCGGTACGCAGGCGAGGACCGAGAAAGTGACGACCGTGCCGGTGGACGAACAGACGCGCCAGGAGCTGGAGTCTCTGGGATATATCAGCGGGGGTGCGTCGCGTGAAATCCAGCTCGGCTCGGATGCCCCTGACCCCAAGGACCGCATCCCGGTTCTCGAGATCATCCAGCGGGCGGAAGAATTCCTGAATGCGCACGATAACGCGCGCGCCGCGCAGAGTATGGAGCAGGCGCTCCGCCAGGACCCCGGCAATCCCCTGGGTCATGTTTACCTGGCCATGGCCCAGGAGCGCGCCGGCCGGCTCGAACGCGCCGTCGAGGTTTACCAGGACGCGATCGACCGGCGCATTTTCACCGATATCATCTATTCACGCTTAGGTAAGCTCTACCTGCGTCTTCACAAACTGGATAAGGCTGTGGACGCCATGACGCACTCCAGGCAGATTAATCCCACCGACCTCGACAACTTGCGAAACCTGGGCACCGCGGAATTGCAGTTGGGGCGCGCCGATGAGGCGGAAAAGGCCTTCCAGGCCATCAACCTCCAGAACGATCATTACAGCGCTGCGTACAATGGCCTGGGCTTAGTGGCCATTCAACGGGGCGACGCGGAGGCGGCGCGGCGCGACTTCGAGAAGGCCGTCCAGCTCGACTCGAGCGAAGTGGAGCCGCTCCTCAACCTCGGCGTGCTCTATGACAAGGCCGGCAACAAGCCTATGGCGCTGCGCTATTACCAGCAATTCCTCGCCAAGGCGCCCCCTCAGGATTACGCCGCGCTGATTCCCAAGGTGCGCGCGGCCGTCCAGGACTTGAAACATGGAGGTTGATTACCCGGGCGGGGCCGGGAGGACTGCCGAAAGCAGGGTAGCGCAGAGTTGGTCTTTAACTCTGCGGCTCTAACCCTTGGGGATGGAAGAGCCGCAGACTTACACACCAAGTCTGCGCTACCAGTCGGCGCGCTGGGGCCAAGTGTGGACGTCCGGGGTGAACGATTGGATCCAATTCTTCGTGCGCCTCAGACATCAAACCACGATGTCTGCGCCACGTCACGGTTGCGGTGGAAAGCCGCCTCTATTTGACGAAGCGCAGCAGGCCGAACGACGCCGGAGCGTGGAATGAGTGCTTGTCGTTATGCACCAGGCTCCAGGAAAGGAAGCGCCGCTTGGAATCGTCACCCGGGCCATCGGCGCGATAGATATTGATCCGCCACACGTCGTTCGCCTGGATCGGCATGACCCCGCCCATGGTGCGGACCGGAATCCGCATCTCACAAGTCCACACGTGGTTCTGGGCGTCGATGTGCGTCACGTGCTCGAACTGTGATTCCCACCCCGCATCGTTGAAGGGCTTCCGATCCAGGTCGATTTCCAGATCGATCCAGAGGTTGTTGGGCGCCACTTCATACTCGAAATAGTGGTTCAAGCGTTCGGGTTGCGGATTCAGGAAAACCTCCACCACGTCGCGGTCCCAGAGCGTCCAGAAGTCCCGGCTGGGATCTTTGCCCTCGTACACATTCAGGGTCGTGTATTTGCACCGGAAGGCGAAGAACACGTTGGTCGCCGTCCAGAGGGAAGCAACCTCCATCTCGGATTGGGGATAGGTCGTCGGGTTGAAAGCGTCGCGATCCAGCTTGACCCAGGGGGCGTCGCGCCACACTTGCTTATCGAGATTCCCGTCGGGGACAAAATCTTCGGTAATGAACTTGGAAGTCGTCTGGAGTTTGTTGTCGTAAGGGCTGGGATGCGGGTCAGGCAATCCCGCGGCTTCCGCCAGCAAGCCATCCACCTGCTCGCGAGCCTCCCCCGGGTGCGGCCAGTTTTCGCAGTCGTCCAGCTCGCAGCCCATTCCCACCGCCTCTTTCAGCCGCTTCTCGAGGCGGGCCGCCTGCGCCGCTTGGGCAGGCTGCTTCTTGAGCGCGTCGATCCGATCCTTCAGCATGCCCAGGGCTTCGAAGTCCTGAATTCCCTGGCGCAGCATTTCCCAGCGCGCGGTGGCGAGGGGCCCCTGCTCTCCCGGATAAACAAAGAACATGTCGCCGGAATGCCAATGGTAGCGCGGCTGCGACCACATGCCCTCGAACCAGTAGTTGTAATTCCAGCGCAGGTAGCCATCCAGACCATGACGGAAGGCGATCCAGGGGAGCAGGCGGGATTCCCACAAAGGAGAGTAGAGGAAAGTGTTGGGCGAGTGCGGCGAGCAAGCCGTGTAAAAGCTGGTCGGGCCAATCCCGCGCCGTTCCCTCACCAGGCGGGCGACGGCATCCGGGTGCGCGAGGTCGTCCAAATGGATCGTCAGGTCCCCGGCACTCCGGGATTGCTGACTGGCGCCCCCGCCCGCCAACGTGATCTTGAGTCCGGGCGCCGCGGCGTGCAGTTCCGCCATGATCTTGTCCATGATGGCTTGGGGCTTCTCATCGAATCCAATGTAAGTACGGTCGAGCCACCCTTTTTCCTTCAGGTGCTTGACGAACACCGGCAGGAAAGCGTCCCAGGCTTTCTTGTACCAATCGTCGCCCACCGTGGTGTGACGAATCAGAAGTTGCCCGGTGCGGGTGTTGATGTAGCCGAGATCGCAGTCCGAACTCTCGCCGGGCCCGTTGACCATCGAATAGCTGTGGATGGTCTTCCGGATTCCAGCCTGCATCATCAGCTCGACGTAGCGGTCAAAGACCGTGAAATCGAATTCAAACCTGGACTCCTGCCCCAATTGCCATTGACCCGGGAACCGCCACGCAACCATGGCCGGCATGGCATGGCCAACGTCCGAGCGCCAGGGGTCGTGGATAATCGTGGTGGTAATGGATTTCTCCCCATGCGCGGCGAGGTCGCGCGCATAAGCCTCCAGCAGCTTCCAGTGCTCCTCCGACCAGAGCGGAAGTTTGGCCGCAAGGGCCACGGAGGAGGGGTCCTGCCAGAGGTTGAGGTAGAACTTGCCCTCCGTGAGGTCCGGCAAAGTGAGTTCAGGCACATGGAGTTCGATCGTGAATTTCACCTCATGCGAGCCGGCGTGGACGATCAGGGCATTCGCGTAAACCCCCGGCTCGGCCGTTTTGGGAACGCGCACGGTCAACCAAACGCCCTGCGTGGAGTTGGGCTCGACGCGCTCCGGCGGCTTCTCAAACAACGGGTCGCTGGTGTACTGGCCAATTTCATCCACCAGGATGTAGCCCGGATAGCGGATCTCGACCCACCCGCAAGGCAAATCCTTCGCAGCACCCATCGCCGCCCCTGCACACGTTGCGGAGAAGGGGGAAAGCGGCTCCGCAGCGCGCACCGCAAACTGCAAGGACACCACTTCGTTGCGGAAGGCCTCGGCTTTCGCCGTGGTGCTCAGGTCCCGGCTGGAGCTGGCCGGCGTGAGGCGCATCTCGGGGTTCACGACCCAGGCCTGCAGCCCGGTGCTCGCGGGTTCCTGCCCCGCGAGCAGGCTGCCGGCAACGACAGCGGTGACGATGACAGCACTGGCAAGATGGTTTCGGAAGGACATCAACGACCTCCTGTGGGGAACGGGCACAAGCCCGATGAACCGCACATTATCGCGAACGGCGCGCTAATTAACAACGGGATTCGAAAGGGATTAGAAGCCTGTTGACCTTCCGGATGAGGGAAACTAAGCTGGTGGATCGTGGTTGCGCCCCGAGGGTCCGCGGGAAAGATCTGACACTGGGCGAAGCAAACAAGGAGGGCAAGATGAGTTTCTGGAATCGAAGGCAGTGGCTGCGGGGAGCAGTGGCGGTAATGGTCGGAAGCAGAGCGGTTACTTCACCGGGGCGGACGCTGGCGGGGCCGGGCCTCGGGAAACCGGTTGAGAAACACTTCACGCCGCTGGACCTGGGCAAATTCCGGCCGAAAAGCATGCTGCACGTGCCGGAGACGAAGGTCTCACGCGCGAAGTTCCCGGTGATTGACGTCCATGCCCACCTTTCCTTCGAGGCAGAATCCAAGAATGGGGTTCCCCTGGGTGAGAAGATGAAGTACCCGGCGCCACCGGAGGAAATCCTGCCGGTGATGGATCGCAAGAATATTCGGACCATGGTGGATCTTACCGGCGGACACGGCCCGGGCCTGGTTGAGGTCATTCAGAAATGGCAGGCGGCTTACCCGGGTCGCTTCCTGGTGTTCACCGAACCGTGGTACGAGCGCTCGAACCAGCCCGGCTATAGCCAATTCCAAGGGGATGAGATCACGCGTGCCCACCAGGCCGGCGGCAAGGGTTTAAAGATTACGAAAGTGATGGGGCTGTACTTGCGGGAGAACGTCACGACGGGGAAGTTGGTGAAGTTGGACGACCCGCGCTTTGACCCGATGTGGGAGGCCTGTGGCGCGCTCGGGATGCCCGTGGCGATCCATACTTCCGATCCGGACGCGTTCTTTCTGCCCACCGACCGTTTCAACGAGCGTTACGAAGAGTTGAACAACCATCCCGACTGGTCGTTCTATGACCACGACTTTCCGAGCAAGACGGAATTGCTCGAAGCCCGCAACCGCGTGTTTGCGCGCCACCCCAAGACCCAATTTATTGGCTTGCACGTGGGGAACCGAGGAGAGGATCTGGCCCAAGTTTCGGAATGCCTGGACCGCTACCCGAACATGCACGTGGAGATGGGAGCCCGGCTCAACGAACTCGGCCGACAGCCGCGGCAGGCGCGCACATTCTTCGAGAAGTACCAGGACCGCATCATGCTGGGAACGGACGCGGTCCCGCATGGCACGGACACTCCGCAACAGATCTTCGGCGATGAGTTGTATGAGATCTACTACCGCTTCCTGGAGACCGAAGACGAATATTTCGACTACGCGCCGGCGCCCGTCCCTCCCCAGGGACGGTGGCGAATCTACGGGCTCGGCCTGCCGGACGAGATTCTCCGCAAGGTCTATTGCGAAAACGCCCAGCGCCTGCTCAGCCTGCCCGCTTAGGCGCGCGGCGGGGCGAAATTCACCTCCCGGGGCGTACGCAATCAGCGTGCGTTCCGCCCTGCCCCCAGCAGTTCCCTCCCCTCCGCTTCAGCTCCGCCCCGCCGCGGGCTCATGCAGTACCTCGCGCAGGTGCTTTTCGAGTTCTCCCACGAAGCCTTCGGGATTGACGCCTTCCTGACGAAAGACGATGCGGCCCTGCCGGTCGAAGATGACGATGGTCGGGAGACCACTGACACCGAGCAGTTGATCCAGCCCCTGCCCGTAGGCCACGGGAACAGTCCAGCCAACCTCCTTAAGGAAGGCGGGCACGCTGCTGCGATCCTCATCCACATTCACGGCCAGAAAAGCGGCGGCGGTTTCGTTGCGAAAGTTCTCCATCACCTGCTCGAAGAGTCTGCCTGCCAGGCGGCAGGGGCCGCACCAGGTCGCCCAGAAATCCATCACCATGACCTTGCCGCGATAATCCGCCAGGCGGAGGGGCTTGCCATCCGGCCGCTCCAGGACGTAGTCGAAAGGATCGCGACGGCCGCTATTCTGCGCCGGCTCGCTCGCAAAACGCACCCCGAGTTGCTGCGTGAGCTCGTCGTAGCGCGCCAACACCAGGTCTCCCAATCCCTGCTCGGAATGGTGCAAATCCACGTACGCGCTGCCGAGCTTGCGGCGAATCTCCCGGCGGTGCGCGGGGTCGGAATCCTTCTCCGGAAAGGCGAAGGCGGTAACGTAGTAATCCACGGCGCGGGTGATATCGCCCTGCTTCGCTGCCACATCTCCCAGATGTTCAGCCGCGCGGGCGGTGGGACGAATCCGGTAGCTCTCTCGAAAATCGGCCAGGGCCTGGTCGAGCTCGCCGGAATCCTGATAGAGCGCCGCGCGCCGCGCATATATCCCGGCGAGGCGCGGCGCCCATTTCTCCGGTGCGCCCTTTTCCGGGGCCGGCGGGGAGGAAGCTTGGGCGCGCAGTTTTTCCACGGCCGCCAGCAGGCGCGTGGAGTAGTCGATGGCACGCGCGCGGCTGCTTCGGTCGTTCTGCCGCTCCAGCGCCTCGATGAGCAGGGAAAGCAGAGTCGGATCGTCAGGAGTCATTTCCAGCAGCATGGCCCCGTATTTCAAGGTGACGTCCGGGGCATTGGTATCCGTGGCCTCGCGGCAAATCGTGCGCAAAACGAGTTCGCGCCGGAAACTCTTCGGGAAGCGCGTCAGGAAATCTTCCAGATTCTTGATGAGGGCTTGAGGATTGTTCTCTGCCGAGCGGAAAGCTTCACCCAGGGCTTTCTCTTCGTTGGGTTCCGGCGCGGTTTTCTTCTCTGACTTTTCTTCGGCTGGCTGGGGAGCCGATTGCGCCGCCGGAAGGGGGAACTGCCCGCCGGCCACGACCAAGCATAAGCCGAGGCCGAACCGCAGAGCGATTCCTTCCCACGCTAGGTTTCCAGCTTGCGTCACGCCCGCTTCTCCGTGAAAGGCCCTAATCTAGAGGCAAGCCCGGATTGGGTCAAGGCAATTCCTTGGCGGCGGGAAACACCGCGCGGCTGCTATAATCCAAGTTTCCAGGAAGCCGGCCAGACGGGAGAAACTTCCGCCGTCATGCAGGCTTGCAAGGAGAGGGAATGAAATCATCACACATCCGCGCCATTTTCTTCGACGCGGGTAACACTCTGCTTTATCCGCGCCTCGAAGAACGGGCTCGCGACCTTGCCGCGCAGGGCTTCCCGGCAAGCGTGGAAGATTTCCACGCTGCCGAGCGCACCGCCAAGCAGAAGCTTGACGAGTGGCTGTGGCCCCAGATTCGCAAGGGCGAGGTGCCGCGCACCATCGACCACTACTACTGGGCCGAGTACCTGCAGGCTTTGATGGGCTTGATCGGCGCGCCCGAGCCCGCGCACCCGCGCTTGATTCGATTGGTGGCGGACGGGTTCCGCAACATTCGTTGCTGGTCCGTGGTGATGCCGGAGACGCCAGGTTACCTAGCCTCCCTGAAACAACAAGGTTACTTCCTGGGAGTGATTTCGAATTCCGTGGGTACGATGGAAGATCAACTCAAGCACGAGGGCCTGCGCGACTACTTTCAGGCGGTCTTCGACTCCGCCCTGGTGGGGGTCGAGAAGCCGCATCCTGAAATCTTTCAACTGGCGCTCGGCAGCGCCGGAGCGGCAGCGCAGGAGGCCGTGTTTGTGGGCGACACGTACGCAACGGACGTGGGAGGAGCCCAACTCGCCGGCCTGCACGGTGTGCTCATCGACCGCATCGGCGCCTACCCGCAGGCCGAATGCCCGCGCATCACGTCGCTGCCGGAATTGGACAGCGTCCTGGCTACCTGGTGAAAGGCCGGAACGGCTGCGACCTGCCCCTCCCCAACGGTTGCGCGCGGTGTTTTGAGGGTGCGACTTCAAACAGGCTGCGGAAAAACGCTTCCCTGCTGTCATTCTGAGTCCTTCGCTGTCATCCTGAGCGCAGCGAAGGATCTCGCTCTGCCCGCTCAGGATGACAGCGCCTACGGTTTTTTCCGCAGCCTGTTCAAAGGACCTCCGACGAGCCCCAGGTGACTCTCCCCAACGCTTTCCGGTTGCTTCGCGAAGAGTTCCAGGTTAGACTGTTTGTCGCAGTAAGGGCTTAATCCTAACAACTCAATCGCCTGGGAATCTGGTTCTTGACGCGTTGCGCGGGGTCTATTCCTTCCTGATATCACTTGTACACAAAGGAGGAACTATGCCAATCGATCAAGCCAAGCTCGAGAAATTCATGGGACAGGCAGTGGGTGAGATCGGCGCGGCAATGAACGCCGCGCTGGTGATCGTGGGCGACAAGTTGGGCTTGTACAAAGCCATGGCTGGAGCTGGTCCGATGACCTCGCCAGAGTTGGCCCAGAAAACGGGCACCACGGAACGCTACGTGCGCGAGTGGCTGAGTGCCCAAGCGGCAGGGGGGTTTGTTACCTACGACGCTGCGACCGAACGCTTTACCCTGCCGGACGAACAGGCCTTTGCGCTGGCGGTTGAGGACAGTCCCGTCTACTTGCCCGGAGCTTATCAGGTTATCGCTTCCGTTTTAAAGGATGAGCCGCGTATCACGGAGGCGTTCCGGACTGGAGCTGGCGTGGGTTGGCATGAACACTGCGCCGACCTGTACCAGGGCACCGAGCGCTTCTTCCGGCCGAACTACGCCGCCAACTTGGTGAACTCCTGGATCCCCGCGCTGGAGGGCGTGGAGGCCAAGCTCAAATCCGGCGCCAAGGTCGCGGACGTGGGCTGCGGGCATGGAGCCTCGACGGTGCTGATGGCGAAGGCCTACCCGAAATCGCAGTTCGTGGGCTTCGACTATCACGCACCGTCCATCGAGTTTGCCTGGAAGTCCGCGGAAAAGGCGGGGCTGCACGACCGGGTAGGATTTCAAGTGGCTTGGGCCAAGGAGTTCCCGGGCAAGGGGTACGATTTGGTGGCGTTCTTCGACTGCCTGCATGACATGGGCGATCCGGCCGGGGCGGCGGCGCACGTGCGGCAAACGCTGGCACCGGGCGGGGTGTGGATGATCGTCGAGCCCTTCGCGCACGATCATGTGGAGCAGAATCTGAATCCCGTGGGACGGGTGTTCTATTCCGCTTCCACGATGGTCTGCACGCCCGCGTCGCGTGCGCAGGAAGTGGGCTTGGCGCTGGGCGCCCAGGCGGGCGAAGCCCGCATGCGCGATGTGGTGATGCAGGGCGGGTTCAAAAGCTTTCGTCGCGCTACCCAGACGCCGTTCAACCTCGTATTCGAAGCGCGAGCGTGAAAGCCGCTCGACTCCTCTGAATTCGGAGTCGGATTGCCTGGTTTGCGGGGCCGCAGGCGCCATTAAGAGGCTGCGGAAAAACGCTTCCCTGCTGTCATTCTGAGTCCTTCGCTGTCATCCTGAGCGCAGCGAAGGATCTCGCTCTGCCCGCTCAGGATAAATTGCGCGAAGATTCTCGCCCTGCGCATTCTCATGAACATACGAGATTCTTCCTTCGCGATGCTCAGGACCGCCTGCGGCTCCTCAGAATGACAGCGCCTACAAGTTCTTCCGCAGCCTGAATCAAGCGGCGTTGCCGAGCGAGATCACGGCGATGGCGAGGAGCAGTATCCCAATACCGGTCAGGCAATAACCCAGGGCCAGACGGCCGGCGCCTTTCCACTCCCCGCCCGCAAATCCCCACGCGATGCCGGTGATGATGTTAATAGACATGTACACAGGCCAGCCAATAATGCCGCCCAGGGCGCCCAATCCGGCGGCGCCCATGCCGTAAACAACGATGCCGCTGAACCAGAGCGCTCCCATTAAGGCCGCGCCCAGCCAGTAACTTGTGCCCGCCGGCTTCTGGAGGAAGGCGCCCCAGGTGCGATTCTTGTTCAGGAGGTACACGCAGTAGGCGGCGTTGACGATGAAGCCGCTACTGACGGAGAGCGCCCAGATGGCGTTGCCAGCCATGGCCGTTGAGACCCCGGCCTGCAGCGCCTGCTGCCGCAATTCCTCGCCGAAAACAAAAGCGAAATTGAACATGGAAGAAAAGATGCCGGAAAGTACGCAGATGAGGAGGCCCATGCCGAAACCCGAGCGCGCCGACGCCGTGCCGGAAACCTGGTCGCGTTCGCGGCGCATGCCCGCCATGCCCAGGAAGACCAGCCCGAGGGTCATCACCACGGTCCCGGCCATCAGCGCCAAGCCGCGCCGCGTGCCCAATTGGTCAGGGTGCAGGATCGCCAGCGGGAGGAGCGAACCGAACGAAGAGGTGATGCCGAGAATCACCGCAAAACCCAGCGCCAGCCCCACCCGCGCAATTCCCAGGCCGAACAAAACGGCCCCAATGCCCCAGGCGAATCCGAAGAGGGAGACCTTGGCCAGCACTGATGCGGAGGCTTGCTGATAGACGCCGGCGAGATGAGGAACTGTGGCCAGTGCTATGGCCCAGGGAAAGATGACGAGTCCGGTGAAAACGTACACCAGCCAGATGTTCTCCCAACGCCACGCGGAGAGCCGCTTCATGGGGGCAGCGAAGCTGCCGTTGAGCATGCCTCCCACCAGAACCAGCATGATGCTCCAGCCAATTTCATGACCCATGGACCCTCCCGTGGAGAATTAGTGCGCGCAGCCGGCGAGCCGGTGCGGGACATGCGTCCGAGGCTCCCCGGCGGATGATGCGCCCGAGTCAGGCTTGCGCGCGACGCCCTTATATCACCTTCGTTGCTGCCCTGTCATCCGAAACGGAGCGGCGCTCCGGCAGTGGGGCACAGGGGGTGGGAGAACAGGCCATAACCTGGCGGAGCCCCCGCGGCGGGCGCGCTCGAGAAACGCCCGCCGCCGGCCTGGATGGGAAGCGGAAGCAGAATCTCAGTGTGAAGGCGTTCTGCCGGTCAGGGCGCAGCGAAGGACTTGAGGGCGTCTTCCAGGTTCTTGTAACAGTCGAACACGGTGACCAGCTTCGTGATGTGGAGCTGCTCATCGAAGCGCTTGGTCAGATTGGCCAGCTTCATGTTGGCGCCCTGGTTTTGAGCCGAGGTAAATCCCGCCACCAGCGTACCCAATCCGGCGCTGTCAATGTAAGTCACTTCGCCGAGGTCGAGAACCAGGCGCGCCTTACCCTGCCCCAGCACATCCTTGATCTTGGTCCGGAGCTGGCTGCTCTCCTCGCCCAGAGTTATGCGGCCTGACAGTTGCAGGACGGTGACTCCGCTCACTTGCTTCTCCACGATAGTCAATCCCATGTACAGCCTCCTTTGATAACGTCCGGCGGGGGCGCGTGCCTTCCCGCGGCGGTTCCCGCAGCCTCCCTGCGCAGCCCTCAGAACTTGAAAGAAAGATGCTTCCTGCGGGAGGCGCCCGGGAACCTGAGAACCTTACCTCGTGCCACCCGCCGCAAACCCAGGGCTATTCACTTCACTACGCGCAATCCTGCATTTTACAGGGCTCCCGCCGCAAAGTAAACTGCGGGATTCTTTGCGGGGAGCCGCATGTTGACGCAACGGCGTCCGGATCATTCTCAGTCTCGATCCCTGCTCGGGGCCGGAGGGTTTCCAAGCGTCCCCACTCATGGCTACGCTTTCCTTCTGGAGCAGCGGCAGGACCGGCTTGTCCTATGCCGAACAAATCCTCAAGCGTAGTGCTCCTCGATGAAGGCGCGCATTCCCTGATAAGCGCGCTCGAGCGTGGCCTCATCCGGGAGGAACACGATGCGGATGTGCTTGGTTCCCGGGGCCTGGCCGAAACCGCCGCCATGCACCACGAGCACCCCCTTCTCCATCAGCAACTGCTTTACAAACTGTTCATCGCTGACCGGGACCTCGATTTTGGGGAACGCGTAAAACGCCCCGCGGGGTTCGACGCAACTCATATGCGGGGTGGCGCGGCACCAGTTTACGGTCAGGTCACGCCGTGCCCGCAGCTTGGCGCGAAACTCGGCCAAGTGATCCTGTGGACCCTCCAGTGCCGGGCGCACAGCGTATTGTTGTGGATGGTTCGAGCACAGGCGCGCCCGCAGCAACTGATGAATCCCCTCCAGATAAGGCTTCACGGCCGCCGCCTCCCCACTCACCACCCCCCAACCCACGCGCCAGCCGGGAGCCAGGTAAGACTTGGAGAGTCCGTTGAGGGTCACCACCGGAACATCGGGCGCCAAGGCGGCGAGCGACGTGTGCGGGGCGTCCTCCAGAATCAGCTTGTCGTAGATTTCGTCCGCGAAGATCACCAGGTGGTTTTGGCGCGCCAGCTCGGCGATCCCTTCCAGCGTCTGCCGCGAATAAACCGCGCCCGTGGGGTTGTTGGGATTACTCACCAGGATGGCACGCGTGCGGGCAGAAATCCTGCGCTCGATGTCTTCCAGGTCGGGCTCCCAACGGTTTTCCTCGTCGAGGCGGTAGCCGTTGGGCTGCGCACCGAGCTTGGCCAGCACGGCCGAGTACAGGGGGTACTCGGGGCAGGGCGTCAAAATGTTTTCGCCGGGATTCACGAGTGCCGTCAGGCAAAGGTCGATGGCTTCGCTCACTCCTGCCGTCAGAAAAACACTCTGCAGGTTGCGAATCCCTTTGCGCTCAGCTTCAGCACGGATGGCCTCGACCGCTTCGGGGATGCCGAGCGAGGGCGCGTAGCCATTCCTGCCGTCGCACATGGCTTTGTGGACGGCTTCGATCAAATGGGGAGGGGTACGGAAGTCGAAATTCAGCGGATCACCAATATGCAGCGGGAGGATGGTCTTGCCTTCCCGCGCCAATTGCTCCGCCAGCACCGCCACATCACGTATGGCGTAGCGCACCCGCGCGAGCCGCGTGGCGGCGTTCACAACGCAAGTATTGTTGACCGGTTGCATCATGGGCATGGTCCGTTTGTAACAGAAAGCCGCAGGCGCGTCAAACCCGGCGCGGGATCCGCGGTGGGGGTCGGGGCAGGAACGGTCTCTAATTGACGGCGGATAGCGCACCACTCAGGTGGCGCATCCGTCCCGACGGTTGAACGCGATCCCCCAGCCCTCTCCCATCGCCTGAGTCGCATACATTCCGACAAAAACCGTCGGGACGTATGCGCCACCCGTGAAAATGCCCGGTTTTTTCGAAAGAAATCCCATTCCAAATGGCATCAACACTCGACCTCGCGACTATCTCCCTTTCTTTCAACAACATTCTGGCTTCGTTGCGATTTTCGATTAACCTGTTTATTTTCATCAACATCCCCGGAGGTTCCGTTTTTCATTTTCCCTGTCACTTTGTTTTCATACATATCCCCGGAGGTTCCTTCATTTTTAACATTTTTAGGGGTGGTTCTTGCTTTTTTGATTTCTGTCATTAATTCTTGATCCATCCGGCTCGTTTGCCGCACCCGCAGCCGTTCGAACCAAGCCGAGCAGGGGGAGCCGAGCAGCCGCTGGGGCGTTGTCCCTGCCTTGGTCGTTCACCCTTCCGACGGGTATCTGCTCTGAGCCCATTCGCCACGCTCCGGTCAAACTCCGCGAGGGATTCAAAGGCCTGCACTGGCTAGCGGGCAGCTAGCACCCATGTGTACTATAGCATTTATAACGCAAATGTCAAGAGGCAATGACGTGGGTGGCGCAGAAATCGTTTTGATGCTGTGAAATAATCCCCGAAGACCCTTCTCACCGCAGAGTCGCGGAGGCGCAGAGGATTGAAAAAAAAAGGCCCTCTCTCTGCGCCTCGGCGCCTCTGCGGTGAAGGCCCCCATTCTTTCACAGCTTCAAACCGATGTCTGCGCCACCCGCGGAGATTCCGCTTTATCTCCGATAGGTTAACCGTTTGTCTCAAAAATGGGGACAATTTGACGTGGCACTTTAGTGCTATTGGGGTCGGCACTGTGTGCCGGAAAAACGGCACATTCGGGCCATTGCGCAACGCTGTCACGCTGTTGGGATCGCGGCTCGCGCATACGTGCCGCATTCTGGCATGTATGCGGTCACAACGTAACACTCGATCATTATACGATCTTCAAAGGCCGCATACATTCCATAGTGCGGAACGTATGCGCCACCCGTGGAGACGCAGAGGATTGAAAACAAAAGGCCCTCTCTCTGCGTCTCGGTGCCTCTGCGGTGAAGGCCCCCATTCTTTCACAGCTTCAAACCGATGTCTGCGCCACCCGCGGAGATTCCGCTTTATCTCCGATAGGTTAACCGTTTGTCTCAGAAATGGGGACAATTTGACGTGGCACTTTAGTGCTATTGGGGTCGGCACAGTGTGCCGGAAAAACGGCACATTCTGGCCATTGCGCAACTCTGTCACGCTGTTGGGATCTGGGGTGGCGCAGAGGATTGAAAACAAAAGGCCCTCTCTCTGCGTCTCGGCGCCTCTGCGGTGATGGCCCCCATTCTTTCACAGCTTCAAACCAATGTCTGCGCCACCCGCGTTTGTCTCAAGAATGGGGGCAAGTCCAGATGGCACTAAAGTGCCATTTGGGTCGGCACAGTATGCCGACAAATCGGCACATTCGGGCCATTGCGCGATTCTTTCACGCTGCTAAAATCGCGTGGCGTCATACCCAATTCCAAGACTGTGCGGCTTTGTCGATGACGACTGGAAGTTGAGTGGATACAAGGCAAGGACCTTGCGAAGGTCTATGATTTGGGCTCTCAGGAATGAAACAAGATGGCTGGAGGATACATAAACCAACTGCTCAAGGGAGGCTCTATGAAAAAGAACTTTGTTATATGGAGAGCCACGGGGCTCGTTGTCCTGTGCCTTGCTCTCTCGGGGATCGCCAATGCGGGTACTATTAACCTGACGGCCCTCTCAAACGGCACCCCGACTGCGCCGACCGGTAGCGACCCCAATGTGAACGTCGCATTTCCCACCGCCGGCGATGCCTATTACAGCGCCACCAACGGTGGCGGAACCATCCCGGTCGGCGGCATGACTCTACCCCAGTGGACTGCGGGCGACTATGTGCTGTCGTCTGTTTTCACCAGTACCGGTCTCACCTCAGTTACGGACGGAACCGCTGACTGGTCATTCTGGGATTACCTTGGCGGGGGCAACAATGAGATGTGGGATGTTTACGTGAACGGGGTCGCGGTTGCGGACCTATTCATCACGGATTGCGACTACTGCGGTACCACCGGCATCGTGACTGGAACGGTGAACTTTGCCGGCATCGCGCCCGTCGCTGGCGGCTACCAAGTCGAGCTGGTGTTGCAGAATACGATCCCTGGTGGCGGCGGATCGGTCGCTTGGCTGGACGGCGGAACTACCGGGCTCTCCGGGACCGCCACACCGGAACCTGGCAGCATGCTTCTGATGGCGACCTTTCTGATGGGGCTCGGTCCCATCGTTCGCAAGAAGCTTTGGTAGTCCGTTAGCACCTTCAACACGACACCCTAACCCGCGCGTGGCGCAGACATCGCGGGTGGCGCATACGTGCCGCAGTCTGGCATGTATGCGGTCACAACGTAACACTCGATCATTATACGATCTTCAAAGGCCGTATACATTCCATAGTGCGGAACGTATGCGCCACCCGCGGCTGAACCCAATTCCCCAGCCCTCGCCCCTCGCCTGGGCCGCACACATCCCGACAAAAACCGTCGGGACGTATGCGCCACCCGCGGCTTGTCTCCGACAGGCTCACCGTTTGTCTCAAAAATGGGGGCAAGTCCAGATGGCACTAAAGTGCCATTTGGGTCGGCACAGTATGCCGAGAAATCGGCATATTCGGGCCATTGCGCGATTCTTTCACGCTGCTAAAATCATCTGGCGGTAACTCCACTTCCATGACCGTGCGGCCTTGTCGATGGGAGAGGCCCACAGTCAATCACAGGACGATCGAGAGTGCTGCCGGCTAGGGAACCCTGGGAGGGCACTCAACACCATTAGGGGAAGGTGATGTTTCTTATCACGCAAAGGAGGAAATCCAAATGACCAAACATTTCATGCGGGCACTTTTGGGCGTCGCCATGCTGGCAGTGTGGGTAGGAATCACGGTAGTGCCGGCATCTGCGGGCGACATCTACGTTCAGCCACCGAACTTATCCAGCGGCGGCTCCTGGGCTTCGCAGAACGACACCAATGGCGGGGGGAATTTCGCCACGGTATACGACGACTTCACCCTGGGCTCCACCTCCAGCATCGGCATGGTGACATGGGCTGGAGCGTTTTGGAATGGCGGTAACCACGGAACGATTACCGGCTTCACCGTCGATTTCTGGGCGGACAGTAGCGGCGCTCCCGGAGCTCTGCAGTGGGGTACGGGAGACGTTGCCGGCAACGCGAATGAGACGTTACTCGGCTACGACCAAAATAGCTGGCCGATTTATTCGTACACCCTGAGCCTGAGTACTCCTTTCGTCGCGTCGGCCGGTACGCAATACTGGCTGTCCATCGTTGCGGACTTGGGCTTCCCGCCCCAGTGGGCCTGGGAAACCGGTACGGGTGGCGACGGCGTCATGTATCAGGACTGGTACGGGACTCTCTACGAAAATTCGACCGATATGGCTTTCTCGCTTGGCACCACTGCCACCCCGGAACCTGGCAGTATCCTTCTGATGGCGACCTTTCTGATGGCGCTTGGTCCCATCATTCGCAAGAAACTATTCTGACCCGTTAGCACCTTCAACACGACACCCTAGACCGCGGGTGGCGCAGGACATAACAACCAATGTCTGCGTCACCCGCCTGGTGCCCTCAGTGTGGCTGGAGCAGTACCGCCCCGCAACGAGGGCGGCGTCCTGCGCTGGCCCGGATTTCTCACTACGCTAGAACGTATCGGGAGGCCGCCGGAAGGGCGGGGCTTTACAGGCTGCGGAAAAATCCTTCACACTGTCATCCTGAGGAGGCGAAGCCGACGAAGGACCTCTGTATTTGCTTGAAAATTCAAATACAGGGGTCCTTCGCTACGCTCAGGATGACAGCACGGAAGGGTTTTTCCGCAGCCTGTAAAGCCCCGCCCTTCCAATCCCGTGGTGAGAAATCTGCGTTGGGGATCCCTACTGCGGTTTCTTCTTCTTTCTGAGCATCCCCGCGATGCCGCGCACGAGGTCAGCGGGTTGCGGCTGAATTCCCTGCCCCGTTCCGAGTTGTCCGGGAGCGCCGCCGCCCTTCAAGGTGAACTTGGGATTTGCAGGGGTTCCGCCCAGAGTGAAGGGAAACGTCAGCTTACCGTCCGCCAGCGTGGCGCCCGAAAGACCCATCAGAACATTCGTAAGGGGGCTAGAGCCGGCAGCGACCTTGGCCACGCCCTGGTAATCCAGGCTCCCTTCGCCGGCCATAGTCATATGGCCGGAACCATCCACATCCACGCCGTTGCCTGCGAGAGCGATCTTGGTGCTCGAAAGCCGCTCATCTGCAATGGCGAAATCCGCGGAGATTGAGGAGAACGAGGACGGGTCACCATTGGCGGGGCCGAGGGTCGCCATCTGCGCCAGCAATCGTAAATTGCGATTGAGCTGCAGACTGGGCATTTCGCCGTTGTGGATGCTCATTTGGCCCGCGCCGCGGATGCCCGCCAGTGGATCGGGTGAGTTGGTAACCTCGCCTTTGAGCTTGGCAGTCCCTGCCAGCGTTCCCGTCATCTTGCCGCGGGTTTGCGGGAAGGCATCCAGGAACTGGGCGACGTTGACACCTTTCAGGCGAGCGTCCACGGCGTAGCGCAGGTTGGCGCCCCCAAAGTTCAAGGAAAGATTGCCGGTAACATCGCCGCTGTAGCATTTCATGTCCAGATCGTCGAAGAACACTTGTTTGGGATACAGGCGCATCTTCGACTTCAACTTCGTTACGGCGATGAGCCCAGACCGCAGCGCGTCCACCTTGAGCGTTCCCTCGGCGACCAGTGGCGCTTCCGGAGCGGCAGCATACACAACTGCGTTGAGTGCGCCGGCCCAAGCCGCGAAGTGGCCCGGCGGCGAACCGGGCCTCGCGAGCGAGGCCGTGGTGAAGGCGTTCAGGTCAACCTGGCGCAGGTCGAGGGAGGCTCCGTGGACTTCCATGACCGCGGGCCCGGGCGCCCCGGACGCGAGCAGGCTGGCCACCGCCAACTGGCCTCGCTTGACGCTCACTTTGGAAATCACACCCAGCGCGAAAGACGCCTTCGCATCGCCCGGCAGATCGGCCGGCGGCGCGCTCTTGGCCGGTGGGCTTTCAAAATTCCACTTGCCGCGAGCATCCGAAAGCAGATGGATGTCGGGATCATCCAGTTCCAGAGAGTTGATCTCGACTTTGCGATGCAACAGCGCGAAGGCGTTGACCACCGCGTAGATTCGCCGCGCTTTCACGAAATCTCCCTGCGGAAATCCGGGGGGATTGCCCAGGGTGAAATCATCCACGCGGATGGCGACTTGCGGGAGAATGGTAAGAGCCAAGCGCCCGATTTGAGAGGGTTTCCCCGTCTCCTGCTGGATTTGGGCGACCACTGCCGGCCGATAACGATCGACATCCAAGAGCAAGGGGATGGCGATGGCCAGCCCCGCGACGATGACGACCAGGGCAATCACTACAATAAGCGCAACCTTTTTCCAGGTAGACATGCGATCTTCTCCTCGGGGATTGGGCGGATGAGTTCAGGCAGGGTTCCCTGCCCAGACCCGCAGGAGGCCAGCCCGAATTCGGCCCAGAAGAATATTACACCTCCTTCGGGTTCGATGTGCAGTCAGGGGGCAGGGTTGGGTTTTGCCGGGGGAGGCACCCGCGCGAACTTGGCGGTGTAATAGTCAAAGAAGGGCTTGGCCGGAGGCGCTACCTGCACGGTTTCGGTGAATTCCCCCGGCCCGATGCGCTCCAGGACTCTCCGGAAGAGCCAATCCGGTGGGGGCCGGTCGCCGCCCTCGGGATTCAGACGGACCTGCGGCCCCTCCACCGTCACGCGATAGCGCGTGATGAAGCCCGTGCTGGAGAATACCTGGAGAGTGAATCCCGCTCTGCCAGGGTCCGCGCTGAGGATTCCCAGCCAGGACTCTTTAGTCGCCGGCACGGTCTGGGTCGCGGCCAGGGAAACCTCTCCTCGAAAGAGCAGGACGCGCTTTTCCAGGTCGAGGCTGATGGAGAGACGAACGTCGCCAGCGGGACTGTTGGCGAGCGTCTTGCCGGTCCACTCGCCCAGCAGCCAATCGAGCGCCGAAAAATCAGGCGGCGCGGGAAGAGGAATCTGATATTGGACTGAGGGCTTCTCCTTGGCCGCCGCCGTAGCGCCGACGAACGCACAAGCCAGCGCCAGGATCAAAGCACGCGCCAGTCTGCTCGCCGGGGCCGTCGCCCCGCCCGGCGAACCTGTCTGCAGTGTGAAGTCCGTGGAGTACTCCCTGCCCTGTGCCGTCGCCCCCGCCATAGTGCGGCCACTCCTTCGCCCGCCGCCGGGGGCTCGGGGCGAGCTCGGGCCCTCCCTCGCAGGGTTCACGGGTGGGACCGGGCTGCATCAGGACCCCGCCGAAGTCAAGCCCCCGTCCCCGTGGCTTGCCCCGCCAGTCCCCCTGGAGCGGCGTCCTACTTTCTCAGCAAGTGGATGAGCAACTTGAGCATATCCGTGGTCGTAATGATCCCTTTCAGTTCGCCGTCTTCGACCACCAGCAGGCACCCAATGCGCCGGTCGTAGAGCATTCGCGCGGCTTCCGACACGGGACTGTCCGGTGAGATGGTAACCGGGTCGCGGGTCATGATCTTGGAGAGGGGCGTCGATTCCATCAGCCGGTTGTACTCCTCGGCAGGAATTCCCGACAGGATTGATGGGGTGTAGTGTTTCAGGTCCCGCTCCGTGACGATACCGGCAAGCTTCGTGGCGTTCAGAATGGGGATATGGCGGAGACTGGAGCGGGCAAAGATCAAAGTCGCATCCAGCAGGGATTCATTCTCCTGCAGGGTGGTGAGGTCGGTTGTCATGATGTCACGCACCAGCATGGGCCCATCCTTGGGCAGGTGCAAATCTGGAGCCACACTCAGCGTTGGCGGGAGGAGAATGCCGCGCTTTCAGCCGATCCCTCGACCGGGAACTTGATCTCCCAAAAGCCCGGCGGCCCCAGGATTTCAAAGCCCACTTCGAAGGTGATTTGGTTTGCCAACGAGCCCGTCCAAACCACCCGGCCGCGCGTGGAACTCAGCTTGTTCCGCATGCGGATGTCCAGCGTTGTACCCACCGGAAATTGCTGATGGCTGCGGATCAGGCCGCCGTGCAAGCTGATGACTAGAGTCTCGACGGGTTCCCATTCGGCGGTCGGGGGCGCCCCGGCGGGGCTGACGAAGAGAGGCACTCTCATTACGATTCGCTGGCTTCGTCGCCGCGCTGCCCGCTCTGGTGAAGCGCCTTCCATGCGTGCCACCGGCATGATACTTCGCCTGGGAATGTTTCCCCTACTCGCCAGCCATCATAGCACAAGGTAATGCACTTGCAAGCCTTGCGTACCCGCCTCAACGAGGATTGGCGAAAGCCGTACCCTCGTACTATAGACACAAACAGCTTGCAGTCACACTCGCACCCCTTTGCCGAGGGCCTGCCTCCCCTGGTCTGCTGCTCCTGCGGGCCGCCGGCTCTGAGGGAGTGAAGGGGACAGGTCGCCGGTCCTTCCGGCAGTGTCCCAAATTAAGGAGCTTCTTTGACCAAATTGGGTAGGGGGCGGAGCTTGAGCTCCGCCATTACCAGGCTGCCCTCCGTCGGGGGTTTAGCCCCTGAAGCTTCAGGGCCTAAACATGCTGCGGAAAAACGCCCCGATGCTGTCATCCTGAGCGAAGCGAAGGACCCCTGTATTTGAATTTTCAAGCAAATACAGAGGTCCTTCCTTCGTTTCACTCAGGACCGGCTTCGCCTCCTCAGGATGACAGCTTTGACGGTTTTTCCGCAGCCTGTAAAGGCCCCTCACGAAACCCTGGCTTGTGTCGGACCTGAAGGTCCGACCCCCTATCCGGAGTTCACTCCTCCAAATTAGGACACTACCCCCCTGTCCGGCGTTCGCCCCCTTCCTTCCTGACCTGGCGGGTAGAGGCAAAACGGCCCGCCCTGGCCCACGGCGTGTGTTATTATTTTTGGCCGTTACTTGTGACCTTCTATGCGCTATCGTGACGCCGGCGTCGATATCGACGCCGCCAGCCAAGCAAAGAAACGTATCAAGCAGTTGGCGCGCAGCACTTTCAGCAAGCGTGTCTTGAGAGAGGTTGGCGCCTTCGGCGGATTTTTCTCCCTCGAGGGTCTGCCCCGCGACGCCGTGCTGGTGTCGAGTGTGGATGGCGTCGGCACCAAGCTCAAGGTCGCCTTCGCCTTGCATCGCCATCATACGGTGGGAGCGGACCTGGTCAACCACTGCGTGAATGACATTGCCGTGCACGGCGCGGCGCCCCTCTACTTCCTCGATTACCTGGCGACAGGGAAGCTCGACCCCCGCGTGGTGACGGAAGTCGTGGGCGGCCTGGCGCGCGCCTGCCGCAAGGTCGGTTGCGCGCTGATCGGCGGTGAGACCGCCGAGATGCCCGGCTTCTACCCCGAGGGCGAGTACGACCTGGCGGGCTGCATCGTGGGCTGGGTCAGGCGAAGCCGCATCATCGACGGCCGCAGCATCCGGCCGGGAGATGTGGTCCTGGGGTTGCCTTCCGTGGGCCTGCACACGAACGGGTACTCGCTGGCGCGCAAGGTGCTGCTGGAGCAGGAGGGCCTGCCTCTCACCAAACCCCTGCCGGGGCTCGGCCGCACTCTCGGGGACGAACTGCTGGCTCCGCACCGCTGTTACTGGCCGGCCGTTCAGCCGCTGCTCGCGCGCAGGTGGCTGAAAGGTCTGGTGCATATTACCGGCGGAGGCATCACGGACAACACCCCGCGCATTCTCCCCCACGGCACGCAAGCGGAAATTCGCCGGGGGAGCTGGCCGGCGCTGCCGATTTTCGAATTGATCGCCAGGCTGGGCAACGTTCCCGAAGACGATATGCTGCGGACCTTCAACATGGGCCTGGGGTTGCTGTTGGTTGTTGCGGAGCGTGATCTGGCAAGGGTCTCTGCGGCCCTGAAGAAGCGCCGGGAAAAGTTCTGGGCGGTCGGACGTATCGTGCGCGGCCGGCCGAGCGTGAAATACCTGGACGCCTAAAGAGGCTGCGGAAAACGCTTCACTGCTGTCATTCTGAGTCCTTCGCTGTCATCCTGAGCGCAGCGAAGGATCTCGCTCTGCCCGCTCAGGATAAACTGCGCGAAGAATCTCGCCCTGCGCATTTTTATGAACATACGAGATTCTTCGTCGCCTGCGGCTCCTCAGAATGACAGCGCATACGAGTTTCTCAACAAACTGCTAAAGCGGCCCTAGGCCCCGAACCCTTGCGACGTTGATGCGTGAATCCCATTGCGAGAAACTTCCATGAAAAAACTGGGAATGCTGCTTTCCGGCCGCGGCTCAAACTCTGAGGCGATTGCTCGCAACGTGCAGGCGGGCAAGATTCCGGCGGAAATCGCCGTGGTGATCAGCAACAAGGCAGACGCGCTGGGCCTGGCGCGGGCCAAGGAAATGGGGTTGGCCACCCGCTTCATCCCGTCCAAAGGCAAAGAACGCGAGGCGTTTGACCGCGAAGTGGTGGCCGTGCTGAGAGAATTCCAGGTTGACCTGGTATGCCTGGCGGGCTTCATGCGCATTCTGAGCCCTTACTTCATCCGGGAGTTTCCCCGCCGCATTCTGAATATCCATCCCGCCTTGCTACCCTCCTTTCCGGGCGAAGAGGCGCAGCGACAAGCGCTCGAATACGGCGTGAAATTTACCGGCTGCACCGTTCACCTGGTGGACGAAGGCGTGGACACAGGCCCGATCGTGTGCCAGGCGGTCGTGCCGGTGCTCGATGACGACACGGTGGAAACGCTCGCGGCGCGTATCCTCAAAGAAGAGCACCGCATCTATTCCGAGGCGATTTGCCTGCTGCTCGAAGACAAGCTGCGCTTCGAGGGCCGCCGCGTGCTGCCCGAGCGGTGACCGCGGGGGGCGTCCTTCGTTGTGACGAATGGTCGTGTGCGCGGCGCCGGGTGCTTGCCCCGATTCTTAGCCTGAATCCTGGGATGTGATACACTGTGGTGTGTAATACCATGGCTCGAAAAGTCAGAGTGAACATCACGGTGGATTCTGAGACGCTGCGGCTGGCCGACCGCCTGGCGCGCGCCCGAAAACTTTCACGCAGTGCGGTGTTGCGGGAGGGCGTCCACGCACTTATAGAAAGCCAGGCGCACCAAGCGGAAGAGCGGGCGCTCCGCGCCAGCCAGCGCCGCGCCTCCGAGGCAATGGACCGCTTGGCGCATAAGTTCGGAGACTGGCCCGCAGAGAAGATCTTGCGCGCTGCAAGAGACCGCTGGCCGGCGCCGAAGAGGGGTTAATGGGGAACCCACCCGCGCCCCCCCTTCTGATCCTCGACACTTCTGTCGTCCTGAAGTGGTTTCTGGAGAAAGACGAACCGGACGTTGCCCGGGCGCGCAAGCTTCGCGAGGCTTTCCTGAGCCGCCGCTGCACACTTGGCGCTCCGGACCTTTTGCTGGTTGAAGTCGCTAATGCCTTGACGGCTGGACACCGATCAAGTCCTGAAGAGGTTTCGGAGGCGATCGAGACCATCCTGAAGATTGGATTACACCTGTTCGAGCTTCAATTTCCGACACTCGTGAAGGCGATTGGGCTGGCATCAACGCACAGAGTTACGGTTTACGATTCGTGCTTTCTCGCTGTGGCAATCGCATCGGACGGTCTTCTGGTGACGGCGGATGAGGCCTTCTTGCGCAAAGTCGGCGCTCACGTGAACATCACGTCACTGCGCAACCTGCGTCTGCCGGATTGATTGTGGAACGATCTATGACCCTCGATGAACAACTTGCATACCTCACCAAAGGCGCGGAAGAAACCATCCGCGTGGAAGAACTCAAGGCGAAGCTCGAGCGCGCGGAGAAGACCGGCAAACCCCTGCGCGTGAAGGCAGGGTTTGACCCCACGGCGCCCGATATTCACGTTGGCCACACCGTGGTGATCCGCAAGCTGAAACACTTTCAGGACTTGGGCCACACCGTGATTTTCCTGATCGGCGACTTCACCGGAATGATCGGCGATCCTTCCGGCCAGAACGTGACCCGCCCGCCTTTAACCCCTGAGCAGGTCGCCGTCAACGCGGAAACCTATAAGAAGCAGGTCTTCAAGATTCTCGACCCGCACAAAACCGTGGTGGACTTCAACAACCGCTGGCTCGGCAAACTCACGGGACGGGATTGGATCACGCTTTGCTCAAAGTACACCGTGGCGCGGATGCTGGAGCGCGACGACTTTGCGAATCGCCTGAAGGAGCAGCGGCCGATCTCCATGCACGAACTGCTCTACCCGCTCTCGCAGGCCTACGATTCCGTGGCCCTCGAAGCCGACGTCGAGCTGGGCGGAACCGACCAGAAATTCAATCTGCTGGTCGGCCGTGCCATTCAGCCAGAGTATGGGCAGGAACCACAAATCATCATGACCATGCCCATCCTGGAGGGGCTCGACGGCGTGCAGAAGATGTCGAAGTCGCTCGGGAATTACGTGGGCATCAATGAACCGCCCGCCGAGATGTTCGGCAAGCTCATGTCGATCTCCGACAGGTTGATGTGGCGGTACTACCTGTTGCTCACCGATCTGACCCCGACGCAAATTGAGGTTCTCAAGACCTCGGTGGCATCCGGAAAAGATCACCCGCTCGAAGTTAAGAAAGCCCTGGCGCGGCGCATCATTACAGATTTCCACGGCGCGGACGCTGCTGTGCAATCACAGAAAGGCTTTGAGGCGCAGTTTCGGGACAAGCGGCTGCCCGCTGAAGTAGTGGCGCAGGCATTTATTCTTGATACACCGACGAAGCTGTTCCGTCTGTTGACGGCTTGCGATTTCTTCCCCTCAAACGCCGAAGCCCAACGCAAGATCAAGGAAGGCGCCGTTTACATGGCGACTCCCGGTTCAGACCCACCAAGCTGGGAGCGCCTAACCGACCCGAATATGGAATTCAGTTCCAGCAAGTACTCCTCGGTGATTTTTCGAATCGGCCCGCGGCGCGTCTATCGAGTGACCTTCACGCCCCGTCCGCCCGCGGCCTGACCTTGGCGCCAATTTCTCACCACGGAGTTGGAGGCGGGTGTAGCGCGGACCTGTTCTGTAGGTCCGCGGCTCGTCCCCTCTGGGCAGGGAAAAGCCGCAGACCTACAGAACAGGTCTGCGCTACCCTTCTACCTCGACATCGTTTTCAAAGTCGGCCCCAAGCAAAGCCGGGTCAGGTTCAAGTTCCCCCCGAAGTAAGATTCTCTGGTGCTATAGTTGGCAATCGAGGAGGGATCATGCGCAACATCAAGATTGTCATCGAGAAGCACTCAGATGGATTCGTCGCCTACCCTCTCGGCGTGAAGGGGGTAGTGGTCGGCGAAGGCGACACCTACGAAGAAGCTCTCGCTGACGTGAGGTCCGCGCTCAAATTCCATGTAGAATCCTTCGGGGCTGGGGTTCTTGATGCTCAGCCCTTCCGGCAGGCTCCAAAACCTCCCAGCGTGGCGAAAGACTCGGGCTAACCTTGAAAACACGTTGCACAGGCGGTCACAGGTGCAAGCCCTCGCGTAAGTCTTGATTGACACTGCAACCGGGCAGTGTTATAGGATTCGTAAACGGCGCCTCCAGTACCAGGTGCTGACGAAAAGCAGCCGACGGGGATTGCTCCCCACCCCTTTTGCTGAGGAGGTCCGCATGGAGCTGTTTGACAAGGTTAATCAGAAGACACTCGACCGCCGCGAGCGGCAGTTGTCCATGCTGGCGCTCGTGATGATCCTCATCCTGGAAGGCGGCATGGTCTTGCTGATGTATCCAGCTGTTTTCGGCAAGAACGTCGGTCCAGCGGCGCCCTCGCGCACTCTGTTCTTCGGCTTCTGCGCGCTATGCGTCCTCCTGGTGGCTTATCTGGTAAACCGGCAGTTCGTGGTCCAGAAGCTCCGCAGCAGACTTATCGAGGAAAAGGAGCAGATGGCGCGGCTCCAGGAAGAGTCAAGTGGCGAACTTCTGGGAACCTTGCTGGGATTCAGTCATTTTCAGGACCGGCTCACCATGGACTTCCGCCGTTCCACTCAAACCCGCGATCCTCTCTCGCTCATCCTTGTGTACCTGAAGCTTTCGAAGCCGTTCGCCGAAGGCCCGCAGGCCCAGGTGGCACTCGGCGACGCTGCGAAGGTCCTCAGCCGCAAGCTGCGTACGGAAGACTCCCTCTATCGCCTCTCGCCCAGGGTATTCGGTATCGTTCTGCCCGGCATGAGCGATGCGGTGGCCAAGCAAGCCGCCGACCGCCTCTCCGAGGGTTTGGCCGGCGCTTCCGGCGCCAGCAACCGCTTCACGGCGGAAATCGAGGTCATGAACTACCCGGAGCAGGTCACCACGGCTTCCGAGATGGAACGCCAAGCCTCCGCCCTGGTCACCCGGGATTGAGTACCCCCCAGCGCAGCGCTTTGTGGCCACCACGCGGGTGGCCCCGACAGAAGAGATATTGCACGTGCTCGCGGAGCGCACACATGAAAAGCAATGTACCTGTCCCGATGCGTTGTATCGGGATGCGCCACCCGCGACCCCAATATCGATCAACATGCGCGTCGCGACACCATGCGTCGGCTTCATCTCCAAAGCAGTTCCTCAATAACAACCTCCAGTCCTTGTGACTCTAGGGCAGATTTCACCCGACTTATTATCTGTTGCTGCTTCTTGTCGCGGGTGGCGCATACGTGCCGCATTCTGGCATGTATGCGCTCGCAACATTCGGTCCATCGAGAGTATGGAAGCATCGTCCAGAAAATAGAATCTCCAACTGGACCACGCCCAGTTCGACGGGTTTCTTAACAAGCTTGCGGGTGACCGGATTGGCGTGCATGTAGTTGAGTTTTTCCTGCCGCTTCCTGGGACTCCAGATATTCATGTCATAGCCCCCGCGTTGCCATACCCGGAAGTGCGCGTGATGGTGAACGGTGGAAGGCAACTTAACGCGACTGAGCATCTTCTGACACCAGGGATAGCTCGCATTATCTTTCAAATTCTTCAGAATAAATAGGGCGGTGCGATCCTCAAGCTTCTGTAGGATTTGAGAAGGGTTGAGATCAGTCGAGGGCCAGATCAAAAGATGAAAATGCTCGGGCATCAAGACATATCCAATGATCTTGAAACCGAATTCGCTGCGCAGTTCATCCAGGGTTTGTACCCATTGACGCTTGAACCTCTCCGAATCGAAGAGGCGGGTGCGTCGATACGTGCTGCGGGTCAAGTAGTGGAGGTGATTCAGTCCGTAATAATGTTTCTGCCGTAACACTCGATCATTATACGATCTTTAAAGGCCGCATACATGCCAAAAAGCGGCACGTATGCGCCACCCGCAGGCTGATGTCTAACCCTCTCCGAGGGGAGAGGGTGGGCCGCGACCGGCGCTTTCACCAGCCGGCGCGGGCCGGGTGAGGGGTCATGAACAGTCCTAACCCGATGCTTCGCGTCGGCTGTAGTATCTCCATGAAAGCAACTTAGAGGCCGTAATAGTGCTATAGCACCCGAAAATTAAATCGTCCCTCGGTCGCATACATCCCGACAAAAACCGTCGGGACGTATGCGCCACCCGCGACTCCCTCCAAAACGTCAGCATTCAGCCTCAGTCTTCACAGATTTGCCTTGAAGAAATCCAAGATGCGCTGGTCGACGTAGCTGCGCGGAATGTCTCCCTGAAAGCCGTGTTTCTGTCCGGGCTGCAGGTGGAACTCGTAGGGCTTGCTGGCGCGGATGAGCGCGTCAAGAAAGTTGATGGTGTTTTGCAGGTGTACGTTGTCGTCCGACGTGCCATGGATGATGAGCAGCCGGGCCCGGAGGTTCGCGGCGGCCTCGAGCGGCGAGGCGCTCTTGTAGCCCTCGGGATTCTCGCCGGGCGTGCGCATATAGCGCTCCGTGTAGATGCTGTCGTAGAACTTCAAATCGGTGACGGGCGCCCCCGCCGCGCCGCACTTGAAGACGTCCGGCGCGTGGGTCAGCGCATAGAGCGTCATGTACCCACCGTAGGACCATCCCCGGATGCCGAGGCGCGCGCCGTCCACGTAGGGTAGTGACTTCAGGTAATCGACGCCCGCCAGTTGGTCTTCCAGTTCGTGCTTCCCCATATTCTCGAAGATAGCCGACTCCCAGGCATGGCCGCGCCCCCAGGAGCCGCGCCCGTCGAGCGTCCACACCAGAAAACCGTTCTGGGCCAGCAACTGTTCGAACAGGCCCGCGCCCTCCCAGTGTTTCTGCACAAGCTGTACGTGTGGCCCTCCATAGACATCGACGATCGCGGGATACTTGCGCGCGGGGTCGAAATCCGGGGGTTTCAGGAGCTCCGCATAAAGCGTGGCCCCGTCGTGGGCTTTCACCTCCAGAAACTCGCGCCTGCCCAAAGCATAGTCGTCCAGGTGATGCGTGGGATTATCGAGCAGGGCGCCCGGCGTGCCGTCAGAATTCACGAGGCGCGTCGCGGGCGGGGTGTCGGGCGAGGAGAAGCGATCGGCCAGAAAACGGCCATCTGGCGAAAGGTCGAGCGTGTGCGAGCCCGCCTCGGAAGTAATCCTCTCCAGGCCGCTGCCATCCAGGTGAACGCGGTAAAGCTGCCTTTCGCGCGGGTCGGGGTGGGTCGAGGCAAAGTAAAGCCACTTTTCCTGCGGGTCCAATTGGAACAGGGGCGCGTCCTGGAACACCGGCCGGTCGAGCATCCACGCGCCGCGGGTAATCTGGCGAACCAGCTTTCCCTCGGCCGTATAGAGATAAACGTGTTGCCATCCGTCGCGCTCGGAAACCCACAAAAACTCGCGGCCGCCTTCGAGGAAGCGCGGAGGCTCAAGCGAGTTCACCCAGTAGGGGTCATGTTCCACTAACAGGACGCGGTCCCGTCCTGACCCGGGCTCCCAGCGATGCACGGCGACTTCGGTTTGCGCACGGTTGAGGGCCAGGAAACACAGGGCTGTCGCGTCCGGCGTCCAGGTAAAGGCGGGACCGAGGTATTCCACCTGCTGCGCGTCCAGGGTAAGGAGGGCGGGTTCGGAGGCGGCGTCCTCGACCGCCACCACGTGCAGTGAGGCCCGGGGATTGGGATCGCCCGGCTGCGGAAAGCGCTCGGAGACCAGGCGCACGTGCGCTCCCAGGTAGTCGGTGATGGGATATTCGGGAACGGGGCCGTCGTCAAGCCGCAAGTAGGCTAGGTGCTTGCCGTCCGGCGACCACTCAAAAGCCCGCGCCGTGGAGCGGTCGGCCAGCTCCTCTTCGTAGACCCAGTCGAGCCGGCCATTGTAGACCGTGCCGCTGCCATCCTGGGTCAGTCGCCGCGCCGCGCCCTTCTCGAGGTCCAGCACGTAGAGGTCGTGCTTCTTCACGAAGGCGATCCGGTCACCCGCGGGGGAGAAAGCCGGAACTTCCTCCGCATCTTCATCCTGGGTGAGGCGCCGCAGTTGCCCCGATTGCGCCTCCAGCAGCCACAGATCGTTTTCTCCTTCCAGCAGGAGCGCGTCGCCCCGCGGGGACCACTGGTAGGAATCAAGGTCAAGCTTCTCTTTCCGGGTCGAGGGATCGAAGAGGACAGTCTCGGTGCGGCGCTCCAAGTCGTAGGCACAGAGCCGGGCGGCACCCGGGAGACCGGGGCGGACGTAGGTCAACTGTTTGCCCCCGGGACGCCAACGCAGGGCGGAGATTCCCGGCGCGACGATGCTGTCGCTGTGGATGACCTCCTGGAGCGTCAGGAGCTTCTTGCCTGGCGGCGCAGGCAGGCCGGGCTCAGCCTGAAGCCAAAACGAGGAAAGAATCAGTAATCCGCAAAACAGATGGGCGGCGCGTTTCAACAGGGTTCTCCTTGGGTGCGGACTCGCAGGCGTTGGCGGGCGACACCGCAACGATGCGAAGCATATTTTAGTCCTTACAGAGTGGGCGTGGGGAAAGATTCGCGCCGGAAACGCCGGAAGGTGTTAGCACCGGCTTAAAAGGGATTCAGTTTCCACGGTTTGGAGGGAGCCACTCAGCGGAAAGGTTCGCTTTCGGGCGCACTAAAGCGTCTGCGGGAAGTGCAAGTGAAATTCCCCGACACTCCGAGTTCGGAAGGTCCCGACCAAATATCAAGGCAAACAGATACCCTCCAGCGCCGTCAGCCGGAAGGGCCACCGTGAAGAGCGAGGTGATCCCGCGTACAGCGGAGGCTGCTTGACCGATAGCTGGGCTCCCTCGCGGGGGGCTCATATCGCGGCTCGGCCGTGGGCTGCTCAGCGCGGTACCCAGTCACTCCTGCGCTCCAGGGGTGAGCATGAGCAAATTGGCGCCGACCGGGTTTTCTTCCGAAACCCTCCGACCAGGCAAGGAGAACCTTTCGAGAAGGTCTGAGCGGGTCACGAGCCCCACAGTTCGGTAGTGGTGTCATTTGCGAGAACCGGGCACTCCGAGGCACGGTCATTCCCGCGAAAGCGGGAATCTACTCGGCAAGCCACTGGAAACGCCCCGCCGACGGACTGGATTCCCGCTTTCGCGGGAATGACCAGTGTTCCGAATGTGATCCTATTCCAAATGACACCACTACCCACCGTTTTTATTTAGTAGATAATCTACCGCCTTGTGTGGTAGATTACCTGCCACTATGGCCAAGCAACCATCAAGAGACCGCATCGAACTTGTATATGGCTCCCTCGACATGCTGATTCTGCGCACCTTGCGCTGGGGACCCACTCACGGACATGGCATTGCCAAGTCCATTGAGCGCCTGTCGGACGAGACGCTCAAGGTGGAACACGGGTCTCTCTACCCCGCACTCCAGCGCCTGCAACAGGAAGGTTGGATTTCGGCCGATTGGGGTGTTTCCAAGAACAACCAGCGGGCCAAGTACTACCGCCTGACAGCGGCGGGACGACGGCAATTGGTGGCCGAGACCTCGCGTTGGGAGCGCTTTGTGCGGGCCATTACCGGCGTTCTGCGGCCCGCCGAGCCCGAGGAAGGGCAATGAGCTGGCGCCGACAGCTTGCCAAATTCGGTGCTCTGTTTCGCCGGGCAAAACCGGGGGACGATCTCGCGGAAGAGATTCGCTCTCATCTCGAGATGGAAGAGCAGGAGAACCTGGAATCCGGCATGCCGCCCGAAGAAGCTCACTATGCGGCGTTGCGCCGGTTCGGGAACGTGACCTTGGCGCAAGAGAGGAGCAGGGAGATGTGGGGATGGAATTCTGTTGAGACGTTTTTGCAGGATCTCCGATATGGGCTACGCCAACTCCGGCGCAGTCCAGGCTTCACCGCCGTGGCTGTGCTCACGTTGGCGCTGGGTATAGGTGCGAACACTGCGATCTTTAGCCTGATCGATGCGATTCTGCTCAGAACCCTTCCGGTCAGCCACCCGGAGAGCCTGGTGGTGCTCGCTTCGTTTTCTCGGGACGGAAGGGTCGGTGACTTCGGTTACCCGGACTATCTGATCGTGCGCGACGGGAACCGAGCATTCTCTGGTGTGCTCGCGGCCTCGAGCCAGGCGCGCATCGATGTCGGGATGGGTGCTGAAACGGAAGTCGCGCTACGCAAGATCGTCTCCACCAATTACTTTTCCGTGCTCGGCGTTCAACCCTTCCTCGGGCGTGTGTTTAGCAATGAGGATGAGAGCCTGCAGGTTGCGGTCATCAGCAATCGCTTCTGGAAGCGGAGCTTCGCCGGCTCTCCCTCGGTGGTCGGGAAACAGATTGGCCTGGATGGCTTGCCGTTCAGCATCGTCGGCGTCGCGCCACCCGAGTTCCTTGGCGAGACCGTTGGGGAAGCACCGGATATCTGGGCAACGGTGAGCTTGATGCCTGCGTCGCGAAGGAACCTGCCGGGCTTCACATGGCTCAATCTGATGGGACGTTTGAAGCCCGGAGTTCAGGCCCAGCAGGCAAGCGCGGACTTGAGCCTTCTGTTGCCGCAGATCCCGGATGGCGTGTCGCGAGGCGGTTTTATTCACCGCATCGCAGTGGAAACCGGCAACCGGGGCAGTTCCGGGCTCCGTGACAGCCTCTCCGTTCCCTTGAACATTCTGATGGCTGTGGTGGCGGTGGTTCTGCTGATTGCCTGTGCCAATTTGGCGAGTCTGCAGTTGGCGCGGGCGGCAACACGACAAAGAGAGATCGCTATTCGCCTCGCGCTTGGCGCCGGCCGCGGCCGCATCGTCCGGCAATTGATGACGGAAAGCGTGCTGCTGGCATTGTTGGGAGGCGTGCTTGGACTTCTGTTTGCCGTTTGGACCGAGCGGTTTTTGCTGAGCCTGGTTGCCGGTGTCGGCCGTGCGATCACAGTGGACCTCCGTCCTGACATTCACATCTTGGGCTTCACCGGGGTGATTTCGGTTGCGACAGGTGTGCTATTTGGTCTGGCGCCAGCTCTTCAAGCCGCGCGGCAGGGCGCCGGTGCGGGGCTGAAACTTAACTCGCGTATCCTGGCGGACGGCGGACGGCGCTGGGGGTTAAAGGACGGGCTGATCGCGATGCAAGTCGCCCTTTCGCTGCTGTTATCAGTCGTCGGAGGACTGTTTATTCGAACTATTCAGAATCAGTACTGTCCGGTTAAAACTCGAACAGATTCAGCTGCTTGCCGAGATTCAGGTTTTCGGTTTCATCGGCAAAGTTGAAAAACCCCTCTAAAATCGGGGTTTTTTCGAAAATCGTGACGCTGAGAATTTGCAGAATTTTGTACAGACTCAGGTCGAGCCCCAGTTGCTTTTTGACCATCGCCACCAGGACGTAAACCGAGAGGGCGACCCAAACTTGCGTCTTCACGGCGTTCTCGGAGGTACCGTAGAAAGCCTTGATGTGCAGGTGCTGTTTGATCCAGCGGAAGAACAATTCCACCTGCCAGCGGGCCCGATACAGTTGCGCGATGGTCAGAGGGGGCAGGAGAAAATTGTTGGTCAGGAAAGTGAGTCGGGAGTCCTTCTCGGCATCGAAATAGTGGATACGTCGCAAGCGATCGGGATAACGCTGCGCGGTTCGCACTCCGGTCAGCAGAATGGTTTGGTCGCACTGCACTCCCGTGGATCGTTCGACGGGGCGCGAGGAGCGACGATAGAACTGCATATTCTTTTTGGCGCGAGTGATGAAGAAGGCACAAGCTTGGGTAAACGCGTAGAGACGAGCGAAATCGACATAACCGCGGTCGAGCAAGTAAAAGGCTCCGGCTTCGAGAAGCAGTTCGTCCAGCAGGTTGACGTCGTGGACCTGCCCGCCGGTCACATAAACACTGGTCGGAATGCTGCCGCGCACGTCCAACAGCGTATGCAGCTTCACCGCACTCTTGCGGCGGCGAAACTGGCCCCAGGGAAACAGCGACAGACACAAATCGATGGTGGTCGAGTCGAACGCATACACGGTCTCGGACAACTCCACTCCGAAAGATTCGTCGCGGTAGAGGTTGCGGGCGATGCCAATCAGCACTTGGGCAAAGTCGGCGTAGATGCGCCAATCGCGATGCTCGTTGGCGTCGGCGAGCGTGGCGCGAGAGACTCGACCGCGGAAACCCATATGATAGAGCTTCGCGGGTTGCGCTCGCAGACAGGCTTCGATGTCGCGGAGACTGTGGCGATAGGTGAGCTGAGCGAAAGCCAGGCAGAGAAATTGATCCCAGCAAGAAAAACCTTTGACGTAACGATGGCCGTAGTAGCGATCGACGCAGAGCTGAAACTGGTAGGTCGGGATGAACTCCATGAGTTGAGCGAAAACGGTTTGGCCCGTGTTCATCGACTGCCTCCAAACTAGAGTGGCAAGCAGTCCTATGGTGTTCATGAACAGGTAAAAATTTGAAATCGAAAAACTTCATCGGGACCCCTTACTTTCGCGTACTCAGGTAGTTACAAGGAATGGTCCGAACTTTTGCCGGACAGTAGTGATTCAGAATCTAAAAACCCAAGACGTCGGATTTCGTGCCGCCAATGTCCTTTCTGTGCAGGTCGGTTCCGAGCGCGAGTACCAGCCACCGTGGGCGAGCGTGATCGTGCTATTGCTGCGGCGCACGGAGGCCATCCCAGGAGTCCAGGTCGCCAGTGTCTCTTTCAATCCAACCTTGGCGAACGACGGTAGTGATGTCAGCGGGCTCAAGTTCGATGGGTATCCACCAACTATGGAAGATCAACGGGCACACGCAAATTGGGTGGGGCCCGACTATTTTGAGACGTCGGGCATCCCGTTGCTTGAGGGGCGCGAGTTTTCTCTAGCGGACAATTCCAACGCGCAGAAAGTCGCGATTCTCAACCAGACCATGGCGCGCCACTACTTCGGCAACCGGCCTGCCGTGGGTAAGCGGTTCGAGTTCAATAAGGAGCAATACGAGATCATCGGTGTCGCAAAGGATGCAAAGTACCTTGACCTTCGTGAATCGAATGTGCGGTTAGTGTACTTCGCGGCATTGCAAAACAACTCTGAAATCCATTCGCTGGAGGTACGTACCACAAGCTCGCCCCTCGCCGTCGCCGGCGCCGTGCGCGATGCGGTTCGGGAAGTGGATCCACATCTGAGAATCGGTGAAATGATAACTCTAGAGAAACGCATCGATCAAAAGTTGGCGCGGGAGTTCCTCGTCGCAGATATTGCGGGTTTCTTCAGCGGTCTGACACTATTGCTGGTCTTTATCGGTATCTATGGAACGCTGGCTTATACGGTGGTTCGTCGGACGAACGAAATTGGTATCCGAATGGCACTGGGTGCGCGGAAAAGCGCCGTGCTCCGGCTTGTGGTGGGCCAAGGAATGGTTCTTGCCTTCGCGGGTGTGGGCCTTGGAATAGTTGGAGCCCTGGGCCTCACGCGCTTCCTCTCGAACCTGCTTTACGGCGTGAAGCCCGCCGATGCGCTCACATTCGTCGCTGTCTCACTCACCCTGACCGCAGTGGCACTCGTAGCCAGTTACATCCCCGCACGGCGGGCAACGAGAGTCGATCCCATGGTGGCGCTGCGGTACGAGTAAGGCAGTGATTAGGGGTTAGGGGTGCAGGGTGGGCCGAATCGCAACTTTCCAACGCCTGTCGGAGGAGATCCGAGGGGTGCTACCGTCGTGAACTCCTGGGTGGGCATAGAAGGGGGATCGTCTCACGGCTGTTCCGGCGATAGATGCGGAAATCTTCGTCGTCCACTGTAATCACGGTGTGCTGGGGAAACAGTTCGCTCATCCGGATGAGGCACAGATCAGCCAGGTCGGGTTGGCGGTCTTGGTATCGTTCCGCCAGTTCTGCCAAGCGCTTTTGATGCTTCGGTATCTCGAACGAGACTTGCAACATTCCGTCCTCGATCAGGGCCAGTACGTACGATACCGAGCGAAGATGGAAAGCTGCTTCCGCCAAGACCGCTTCGCAGGTCAGCAGCGGTTCCGTAATGTTCCTGGCGATTTCCACCGCCCAAGAATGAAAACGGTCGGTGCGATTGCCAAAGGCCACGATCAGGCCGGTATCGGCAATAGCCTTCATGAACGCGCAAATCCCTTCCGGGAGGAGAGAGCCTGGGGGCCGCTGATTTTTCCCGCGTGGCGAAGGAAGCGCTGGTTTCCAGCTTCGGACCGGGCACGCTCCAGTTGCTGACGGATAATCCGACCGGCGGGCAAACCAGTCCGCCGGCTCTTCTCCTGGAGCCACTCGGCGAGTTCCGGTGTAAGACGAACGCTTAATGTATGACTCATACGGCAAAAATGTAGCACAAACGGAAATTACCGTCAACCCCAGCGGGCGACCAAGGTCGATCCCAGGGTGGCGTTGCGGTACGAATGATGACTTTGAATCTTGGGCGTCCAAGGGCAGCCATGGGAGACCGAACTGCGCTGGCAGAAAGCTGAATCAAATCGAATTCGGTTCGCATGTAGAAACTTCTGCTTTACCGCCTCCCCGCCGATGAGGCTCTCAAAACCCGGTTCCCCTCAGACTGATGAAATTGGCTCCCTTTTACCCCGGTGCTGACAGGAAGGCACAGCCTACGGGAAACCTCGGGAGAAGACGGCGGATTTCACTTGGGCAGGGAGGTGGCGCACTCGACCTCCGTGCAGACCTGCGTCCAAGTTTCGGGAGGGATCCCGAGGAACAAGTCCACAATATGAGGATCAAACTGCGTGCCACTCCAGCGACGGATTTCCTCCAGCGCCGCATCCAGTCCTGGGGCTTTGCGATAAAGGCGGTCGGTCGTCATGGCATCCAGCGTGTCGGCTACGGCAAACAACCGGGCGCCGAGGGGAATCCGGGCGCCGGCGAGCGCGTCCGGATAACCCGAGCCGTCAAACCGCTCGTGGTGATGCCGAACAATGGCGCTGGCGGGGCGCAAGAAAGGAACCCGCTTGAGGATCTCGTCCCCGGTCGTGGGATGCTTGCGCATTTCTACCCATTCTTCGGCCGTAAGCTTCGCGGGCTTCAGCAGGATCGAGTCCGAAACGGCGACCTTGCCGATATCGTGCAGCAAAGCTGCTTGTTCGAGCGTGGGCAGCAGCGCCGGCGGGTAGCCGGCCCGGCGGGCGAGGTAGCGGGTATAGGCGCGTACCCGCAAAGAATGCGAAAACGTCTCGTGCTCGCGCGCATCGAGTGCCGCGACCAAAGCCTCCAAAGTCATCTGGTAGTTGGATTCGAGTTCGCTCAGCGCCACCTCCAGTTCGTGCGTCCGCCGTTGGATGCTCACCTCGAGCGAACCCTGGTAGGCCCGCGCCTGCCGCATGGACACCAGGCGTTCAAATGCTCCCGTCACGGAGCGAGTCAGATCTTCCAGCGTCACGGGCTTGAGCAGGAAATCGGACGCTTGCATGCGCAGCGCCGCAATGACTGTTTCAATCTGATATTCTCCGGTGACCAGAATGAACCCCACGTCCCAGCGCGTCTGGTGCGCCATGGCCAGAAGGTCCAACCCGGTGGCGCCAGCCATCCAAACGTCGCATACGATGACATCGAAGTCGCCGCTTTCGATCGCTTCCAGTGCGCCCGGGGCATCCGCGGCCTCCGCCACGTGAGCGGTGATGGGCTGGAGCGCCTCTCGGAAGAACAGGCGAATGCCCGGATCGTCGTCCACCACCAGAACCTTCGGAAGCAATCGGGTAATCATGCCTAATCCACGCGCAGTGTCGCGCCGGCCCGGAGTCAGCACCCGGGTCGCGGGCTCCCACGGTTAATCTCTCCCTATGGGGCTAATCGGCTGGGCTCGGTAGTGGCTTTAGGGGGAACCGACAGTCCGATCCTGGATGCTGACCAGGAGGAGGTGCAGAAAGTCCCTACGGCTTCACGCCGCCCATGGTTTGGCAGGATCAACCCGACGCCCAACCTCCGCTCCCACTCCCGCGGAAGGCGGGGTCCAGAAGTGCAGGAGTGGCCCCCCGCCCTGCCTGTGCATGCAAGTTTCGCAAGGGTGACAGCCAGAGGGGCGTGTGGTGGACGGCTTCCCGCCGCCCCCGATCTTGGCGCTTCCGGCGGTTGTCACGAGCCGGTCGAGGGCTTCGATGAAATTTCTTCAACCTTCAGGTCGGTTCTGCCGAAGTAAAACATGATTAATGAAGGCGAGACCTTCATGAGAGAAGCAAAACCGGCCGGCGGCCGAGTTCTGCCTCTCACAGTTATGATTGGAATAGGGTGAAAAGATGCGAATCCTAATTGCCGAAGACGATAAGCCGGTGGCCAGCTTCGTTCAGAAGGGCTTGGAAGCCGAGCAATATGCCGTGGATGTTGCCCAAGACGGAGATGAAGCGCAGTTCATGGTCGGTCAATTCGACTACGACGTGGCGGTCCTCGATCTGACCCTCCCCCGGGTGGATGGGCTGGATGTCCTGAAGCACATCCGCGAGACCAAACCCGCCCTGCCCGTCCTGATTCTGACCGGCCGCAATCGGGTCGAAGATCGGGTTAAGGGATTGGATTTGGGGGCCGACGACTACCTGACCAAGCCTTTTTCTTTCAGTGAACTCTCCGCCCGGGTACGCGCCCTCATGCGGCGTGCGGCGCAACCCGCCGAGGTCATACTGCGGGTGG
The DNA here is from genome assembly GCA_963722555.1 of uncultured Acidobacteriota bacterium. GTDB lineage: Bacteria > Acidobacteriota > Terriglobia > UBA7540 > UBA7540 > Bog-366. The sequence continues at coordinate 540,389 of CAVRNQ010000005.1, read as the reverse complement.
ACAATTTGGAACTGAACCGCGTGGAACGGACCGTGAAACGCGCCGGTCACCCCACGGAGCTTACGCCCAAGGAATTCGCCCTGCTCGACTACCTGATGCGCAACGCCGGCCGCTGCGTTACCCGCGCCATGATTATCGAACACGTCTGGAACCTCTCCTTCGATACCATGACCAACGTCGTGGACGTATACATCAATTACCTGCGCAAGAAGGTGGACAGCGGCCACGAAAAGAAGTTGATTCGCACGGTTCGGGGCGTAGGCTACCAAATTGGGGATGAGGCCTGATGCCATGCCGAACCATGTGAAACTGGCTTCTGTTCCCCGGCGGGCCGGACCGGACGACGGTTTGGCGCCACCGGGAACCGCCCCGGGAGGAAGCCCGGCGTCTCCCCTGCCCGCCCCCACCGACGATCCGGCGGCGCGCCGCGGGACGCCGGAGTGCTGCCGCGAATGCCTGGGTGCGCTGGCGCACCGCTTGGCTCAGCCCGCCACGGCTTTGCGGGGCGGCATCGAGTTGGCCCTCCTGGGAAACCACACCGTTTCGGAATACCAGTCGATCCTCGAACAGTCACTCGAACTCGCCGACCGCATGGTGGAGTTGATTGTCTCGCTCCGGGATCTGGCCGAATCCGGCGCCCCGGCTGGCCCTGCTCAGTCTGTCATTCTGGAGCCTCTGGTGCGCGAGGCGGTGGCGGAGATGCAGGGGTTGGCAGAATCCCGAGGACTCCGCTTGCGACTCACGGCGGACGGCCCAGCCGGGGTTTGCGTGAACCCCAACCGTTTACGCGAAGCCCTGCAAAACTTGCTCGCCTGGGTCATTCACAACAGCGCTGGAGGAGGGATCATCGATATCGGGGTTTCTGCCTCCGACGGAGAGACTCAGGTGTCTTTGGCGCCGCCCCGTCTGGACTTGCAGTACCTGCAGGTCAAGGTGCTCGAGGACATCACCAGCCTGGGCTCGCTGTTCTCTCATGCGACCAAAAGCGGCGCGATGGGCTGGGCAATCAACCGGCGTCTGGTTGAGGGCCTGGGAGGCAAACTCGAGATGGTGACCGAAGGCATGGGTGCGGGCTGCATCCGCGCCCGCTTCCCTATAGCTCCTCCCACCTGAGGTGGGGAGCTTCTCATGCAGTCCCTCCACCCATGGCAGGAGATGGCTGGCGCAGTGTCACTCAAGTTCGTTGAATAAATCGTCTGGAGCGCCGACCGTTCCCGAGGCCCGGCAGGGGCGCAAGATCGTAGCCCAGGGCGCAGGAAGCTGTGAAAATATTGATTGCTGGGCAGTTTTCCACAGTGTAAGTTGTTGAATAATTGTCCTGGAGATATGAGCTGTTTCAATATTTTCACAGCATCGCAAGCCCTGGGGGAGAGAGCCCTCACCCATGGCTCACGAAGCTGTGAAAAAATGGCTGTCTCCACCGCAGAGGCGCCGAGACGCAGAGAAAGGGCCTTTTGTTTTCAAACCTCTGCGCCTCCGCGCCTCTGCGGTGAGAAGGGTCTTCGGCGACTATTTCACAGCTTCTCACGCCGTGGGCTACCTTCTTTCGCCCGCTCCGCGGGCTGACTTCATCAACGAACGTCTGAGACACGCCGCTGGCTGTCCGGAGTCGCCGCTGCAGCCTGCCCGGCCCGTTGAGCTAGAAGAATTTAATCCGGGGTTAATCCCCGTCTAAGAATGCCGTGGTAAGAATAGAGCTTACCTGACGAGGGAATGATGACGGCCATTGCCATAAACGGTGTTCGCAACAACCACTTCTCGACCATTGTGGCGAGTCCCGATCCGCTCTTCCGCCGGCGGATTCTCCAGGACCTCGCAACGCACAGTTGGCCTGCGGAAGAAGCCTGCGGCGGGGCGGAGGCCCTCGCGCTGCTGGAGGGAGGCAAATGCCAAACTTTGTTACTGGATCGATGGCTTCCTGACCTGGATGTTAATGAACTCGTGGGCACGATTCGGGCGCGCCATCCCCACGTCGAAATCATGGTGCTCGACTCCGAGGGTGTGAAGACGGACGCCGGGGATGGGCGGAGCCTGTTTCCAGGATCCAGTGAGCTGTTTCATTTGCTGCAGAACTCCAGTGCGCCGCGCATTCCGGCCGAGCTCGAGGAACCGCTGCCGCGCCCCTTGTCCAGCTCACTCGCGCCCCGCGAGGACCCCTCACCCTTGCCTGGCATGCTGGGCCTCAGCCCGGCACTGCGCCGGGTCTATCGCCTGGCCCGACTGGTGGCCCCGCGGCAGACCACGGTCTTGCTGACGGGCGAAACCGGCACCGGGAAGGAACTGGTGGCGCGGGGCCTGCACGCGTTGAGCCCGCGGTGCGAACGGCCGTTCGTGATCGTCAACTGCGCGGCCATTCCCGAGCCCTTGTTGGAGGCGGAGCTGTTCGGCTATAACCGTGGGGCGTTTACGGGAGCCTTCCAGTCCCGTCTGGGCCGCTTGCAGATGGCGCAAGGTGGGACGGTTCTGCTCGACGAGGTCGGTGACCTTCCTCTCTCCATGCAGGCCAAGCTCCTGCGCTTCCTGCAGGAGGGCGAAGTCCAGCGCTTAGGCAGCCCGGAAACCTTGCGGGTGGATGCGCGCGTAGTCGCCGCCACCAACGCCCTCCTCCCGCGGCTGATCAAGGAAGGCCGCTTCCGCGAAGACCTTTTCTATCGTCTGGCCGTATTCCCCATTGAGATTGATCCCCTGCGTCAGCGCCGTGCAGATATCGCGCCGCTGAGCGAGCACTTCCTGAATCTCCTCTGCCAGGAGGCGCGGGTTCCCACCAGGACCTTCTCGCCGCAGGCGGCGCGGGCGCTGGAGCAATACGCCTGGCCGGGAAATGTTCGCGAGCTGCGCCAAGTCATTGAGCGGGCCCTCATTCTGGCCGAGGAACAGACGGAATTACGTGTGGAACACTTCTCCTTAGGAATAGGAGAACCCTTGTCTGAAAGAAATCTAAGGACGGCGGCCTGAAGTTGGCACCGTGCGTGCTTCCCAGGCTCTACGCCATGCAGAGTTTGCCTGTTGATCGGCAAGAAAAGCTGACTCACTCGGCCGAGTCCACGCCTTCGGCTCGCCGCCTGCTGGCCGAGGCCTTCGCCTCCTTCACCCAGACCGCAGGGGCCCTGGAAACGAGCTACACCAGACTCCAGGCGGAAGTCGGCCGCCTACGGCACGAACTCGAAAACAAGAATCGTAGCTTGGCGCAAAGCCTGGAAGAAAACCAGCGCATGCGCGCTTACCTGGGCAGGATTCTGGAAGGGCTGCCCTGCGGGGTTCTGGTGTTTGACCGCAACCAGAAACTGCGCCTGATCAACCCCGCGGCGCGCCGATTCTTGACGGGCGGTGAATCTTCCCCCTCTCCCGAGGCCACGGTCACCCGCCTGCTGGGGTCCCTGCTCGTCGGGCTTCCCGAAGGAAACTTCACCCACGAACAGGAGTGGACCGTCGAGGGCTCGCAGGGCGAGCGGACGATGGGTGTGACGCGCGCCCTGTTTACCGTCCACGGAGCGGGGGAAGAATCCATCGTCATCCTGCGCGACATGACGGAAGCCAAACAGCTCGAGCGGGAGCGCGAGGCCGGGCAGCGGACGCAAGCGCTGGCGGAGATGGCGACTCTGCTCGCGCACGAGATTCGCAATCCCCTGGGAAGTTTGGAGCTTTTTGCCGGGCTGCTGGCGGATGCTCTGGAGGAGCAGGCGGAGCTACAGCCCTGGATTAATCACATGCAAGCCGGCCTGCGGACGCTGGCGGCCACCGTCAACAATGTCCTGCATTTCCATAGTCAGCCCCCCGCCCAACTCCTGCCCGTGAACCTCTTGCGTGTGGTGGGGGAGACGGTGGAGTTTCTTCGCCCGCTGGCGCGGCAAAAAGGGATGCGCATCGAGTGGCACGCGCCGGAGGGCCCGGTCCCCATCCGGGCGGATCCCCCGCGGCTGCAACAGGCCTTTTTCAACTTGGCGCTCAATGCCTTCCGGGCGATGAAACCGGGCGGGAGTTTGCGGGTGAGTGTGGGCCGCGGCGAGGGAGTTTCCGGCCCTGCCGCGGTCGCCACCTTTGCCGATCAGGGAGTGGGCATCCCCGCGGAGGATCTGGAGAGAATCTTCGCGCCGGGGTTCACCACCCGCCCCGGCAGCCCGGGGATCGGGTTGGCGGTGACCCGGAAGGTGGTCGAGCAACATGGTGGCACGATCCGAGTCGAGAGCCGGGAGGGGAAGGGAACGACTTTCACGCTGGGCTTCCCGGTCCAAGGAGCCGAGGGATGAACCAGGTTTTGGTGGTGGACGACGAAGCCGCCATGCGGGCGGCGCTGGAGGCGAGTTTCAGCCGGCAGGGTTGGAAAGTAACGACGGCCTCGGGGGCGGGCGAAGCGCTAGAGCGCTTTCGCCTGATGCCGGTCCCCCTGGTCATCACCGATATGCGCATGCCGGACGGGGACGGCCTGCGCGTCCTCGAGGGGGTGCGCGCCCTGGCGCCGGAGACGGCGGTCATTTTTCTGACGGCTTTTGCCAACGTGCCCGAGGCCGTCCATGCCATGCGCGAAGGAGCCTGCGATTACCTGGTGAAGCCGATCTCCTTCGAGCAATTGAAGGAGGCCGCCACGCGCGTTCTCGCCCCCCAGAGAGAAAAGGGGGGGACCCCGAACCGTGCGGACTTTATTGGCAGTTCGGCGGCCACCCGACGGTTGCTCGAGCGGGCCCGGCAGGTGGCACGCGCCGATGCCGACATTCTCCTCGAGGCCGAGAGTGGCACCGGCAAGGAATTGCTCGCACGGTTGATCCATCGCGCCAGTCCGCGCAGCCAGCGCCCTTTTGTGGCGGTGAATTGCGCCGGTTTTCCCGAAACGCTGCTCGAGAGCGAGCTGTTCGGGCACGTGCGCGGCGCCTTCACGGGGGCAATGAATTTCAAGGCCGGCAAGTTCGAGCTGGCCCAGGGCGGTACGCTCCTCCTCGACGAAATTGGCGAGATGCCGCTCAGCCTGCAACCGAAGCTGCTCCGCGTGCTGCAAGAGCGGGAAATCGACCGGTTGGGTGACACTCACCCGGTGCGCGTGGATGTGCGGGTTATTGCCACGACGAACCGTTCGCTGGCCGGGCTGGTGGGGGAAAGGAAATTCCGCGCGGACCTCTTCTTTCGACTCAATGTGATTCCGCTCTCGCTCCCGCCCCTGCGCGAGCGCCGCGAAGATATTCCCGAATTGGTCGAATACTTCGTGCGCAAATATAGCCCCGCCTCCCACTCGCACGTCGTGCAGTTCTCCCCGGAGCTCCTCGCGCGGCTGCAGGCCTACGACTGGCCCGGTAACGTACGCGAGCTGGAAAACTGTGTGCACCGCGCCTTGGTGCTTTCCACCGGCCCCGTGGCGGGTTTGGAACTGCTTCCTGAAGCCGATTTGCAAACCTCGACCGAGCCCCAGGCCGGGATCGAGCCCGGGCTGACTCTGCGCGATCTCCAACGCACCCTCATGGAGAAGACCTTGGAAGCAACCGGGGGCAACCGCACCCGAGCCGCCGGGATGCTGGGGGTGAGCCTGCGCACGGTGCGCAACAAGATTCGCGAATACGGTTTACCCCCCCGGAGGGCCGTATGAACTGGTTCGAAACCCCTACCCTGCACCGGCTGGAGCAATACCTGGATCTCGTGGCGTTTCGCCACGAGCTGATATCCAGCAATCTGGCCAACGTCGATACCCCCGGCTATCGCACCCAGGACGTGGACTTCGCCAGCGAGATGCGCCGTGCCGGGTTGCGCCAGGAAGATGACCCGGTCGCGCCTCGCGTCAAGGAGATCAAGGGTCTGATCGAGCGCCCGGACGGCAACAACGTCAGCTTGGATCGCGAGAGCCTGGCCCTGGCACGCACCCAACTTCAGTACCGCGCGGGCGTGGAGCTGCTACGAAATGAATTGCACACGCTGCAGGCGGCAATCAACGAAGGGAAATAAGACCATGAACCTGTTTGGAGTTCTGGACATTAATGCCTCTGCCTTGACGGCGGAGCGGGAGCGTGCCGAGGTGGTAGCCAGTAACCTGGCGAACGCCGAGACCACCCGCACGCAGACGGGCGGTCCTTACAAGAGACAGTTGGTGATTTTTGGAACGAAGCGGCCGGGCAGCGGCAGCTTTGCTCTCACCTTGACGCGTTTCGGCGATCTGCACGCGCGGGGCGTCAAAGTGGCGCAGGTGGTGACCGACAAGACGCCCCCGATACGGCGCTACGAGCCCGGTCATCCCGACGCGGACGTGGCGGGCTACGTCTCCTTCCCGGATATCAACCCGGTGGAGGAGATCGTCAACCTGATGGGCGCCGCTCAGGCGTATCAGCTTAATGTGGCGGCGGCGCAGGCCACCAAAGCCATGATCTCGCAAACGATCCAGATTCTGCTCTAGCGGCTGAGCAGGCTGCGGAAAAACTCGTAGGCGCTGTCATTCTGAGGAGCCGCAGGCGACGAAGAATCTCGTATGTTCATGAAAATGCGCAGGGCGAGATTCTTCGCTTCGCTCAGAGTGACAACAGGGAAGCGTTTTTCCGCAGTCTGTGAGAACGCGCCAGGAGGAACACGGCCGTGGGTAACCCGATTTCAGGTCTGCCTCAGATCGACTGGGGAAACGTCCAACTGGAGATTCGTTCGCCCTCCACCCCGCAGTCCGACTTCTTCCACACGCTGGAAAGCGCCATGGGCAAGGTCGGAGAGTTGCAGGCCGGAGCCGAACAGCAGGTGGCCAACGTCTTGCAGGGTAACGGGCAGGATCTCCACACGGCACTGATCGCGGTCGAAAAAGCGGATCTTTCCTTTCAGTTGATGATGCAGGTGCGCAATAAGATTGTGCAAGCGTATCAGACGATCTCCCAGATGGCCTTTTGAGTCTGAATCATGGCTGTGAACGCGGAACAAATCACCAACCAGCTCGGGGCCTTCTTGCGCGGTCTGACCTTCCGCCAGAAGATGACGCTGGTGGTGGGAGCGCTGCTGGTGGCGGGAACACTGTGGGCGTTCGTAACCCTGCTCGACAAGGCTGAGTACAAGACACTCTATTCGGGCTTGTCCACAAGTGATGGGCAATCCCTGGCGCACCGGCTGGCCGAAAAGAACGTCCCCTATGAACTTTCCAGTGATGGGACCAGCCTGAGTGTTCCCGCTAACCAGCTCGACAAGGCGCGGCTCGACTTGGCGGCCGAAGGCTTGCCCCAGACCGGAAGGCTGGGTTTCGAACTATTCGACAAGCCGAACTGGGCCGGGAGCGACTTTGCCGAGAAGGTGAATTACCAGCGGGCCCTGGAAGGTGAGCTGGAGCGAACGATTCAAACCCTCGGGGAGATTGAGGCGGCGCGGGTGCACTTGGTTTTGCCCCGAGAATCGCTGTTCACTGAACAGGACCGTGCCGCCAAGGCCTCGGTGGTCGTCAAGCTCCGGGCGGGACGACTGGGCGATGAAGCCCAAGAAGCGATCACGCATTTAGTGGCCAGCGCTGTGGAAAACCTGAAGCCCGAAAATGTCACGTTGATTAACGCGGATGGAGGCGTTCCGATTCTGGCGCGGGGCGGCGGCCCGGGAAGTCGCCCCCGGTACTGGGCGGAATTCGAGACGGCCCTCGCCCAGAAAGTGGTGGCCACCCTGGAGCCTGTCGTGGGACCAGGCAAGGCACGGGCCAACGTCACTGCGGAATATGATCTGGGGACCAGCGACAGTACACAGGAAACCTACGATCCGAACGCGGAAGCGGTTCTCACAACCCAGATCTCCGAAGAGCGGGTAGGCGAAACCAATGCGGAAGGCGCTCCCGGAACCCCCTCCAACGTCCCGGGAAAGCAGGCCGCGACGGGAGTAAAGCCACCCGCCGAGGATAGCACTGAGACTCAGGGTCTGCATACGGAGAGCAAGACTTTCGCGGTGAGCAAGACCGTCCGTCATGTGGTTCAGCCGTCCGGAAGCCTCAAGCGGGTTACCGCTGCTGTACTCGTGGACGATGCGACAGAAAGCAAGGAGGAAAACGGCCAGAAGACAGAGACGCGCCGCAAACGGACCCCGGATGAAATGAAGCAGATTGAGGAGTTGGTCGCGGCCGCCATCGGCGTCGACGCTACGCGCGGCGACAAAGTGGCAGTTGCTAACCTTTCTTTTCAGACGCTGCCTTTTGAGCCACTCCGTCCACCCAGCCTGACCGACCGGGTGGCCCCCCTCGTGGATAAGTGGATAAACGTTATCCGCTACGGCGCGCTCTTGGCTCTGTTTCTGCTCGTGTACGTGCTCATCCTGCGGCCCATCAAAAGCCAGATCGTAACCACCTTCCGGGATCTTCCCCGACAACTCGCAGCGACCAAGAGTGCGGCGGCCTTGAAAGGGGGGGGCTCCCCGGGACGAGCCATAGGCAAGGACGCAGGCACGCCAGAGACCGAGGAGGTGATCGCACCGGAATTGGGAGAATCATTGAGCGAGGTCAGGCAAGCCGTCCTGGTGAAGAAGAACCTGTTGGCAAGGGCTAAGAAGGAACCTGCGACTTTCAGCCGCCTGATCCAGAACTGGTTGCGGGAGGAAACTAAGATATGACGGAGGCTGTGCAACCAGCTAAAACCGCTGCAGAGGGGTCGAATCTGCCGGGGCTCCGCAAGGCGGCCATTCTGCTGGTTCTGCTGGGCGACGAGGCGGCCAGCATGGTGTACCGCAACCTCCCTCAGGAAGAGATTCAGCTGCTCACGGAGGAGATCTCCGAACTCGAATATATATCGCCCCAAATCGCTGGCACCGTGCTCGAGGAATTCTATCGCTTGACGGTGACGCAGGAATATCTCGCCCAAGGAGGGTCCGAATACGCCCGACAACTCCTGGTGAAAGCCTTTGGAGAGGACGGGGCGAAGAACTTGCTCGACCAAGTCATGCACTATCAGGAAGCGCGGGCCACGACCCTAGATTCCCTGAAGAAAGCTGATCCCCAACAACTGGTCATGTTTGTAGAGGGCGAGCACCCCCAAACGATCGCCTTGGTTCTGGCCCACATGGGTTTGAAGTCCGCCTCAACGCTCCTGCTCCTTTTGCCTGAAAAGACCCGGGCCGAAGTTATTCGCCGACTCGCGGAAATGCACCAGTTCTCACCCGAGATGGTGCAGAAAATCTCTCTGGTGCTTAACCGGAAACTGAAGGCCTTGGGAGAGCAGAACCGCCGCGCCTATGGCGGCATCAAGGCGGTGGGCGATATGCTCAACCGTCTCGAGCCGGCGGTTGCCAAGACCATCCTGGAGACGATCGAGCAGGACGACCCCAAACTGGCGCTCAATATTCGCAATTTAATGTTCACGTTCGAGGATCTTCTCTCCGTACCGGAAAGCACCATCCGTGAGCTTCTAAGTCAACTGGACAAGAAGACGCTAGGTCTGGCATTGAAGGGTTCGTCGGAGGAAATCCGAAACCACTTCTTTAAGACGATGTCTTCGCGCGCTGCCCAAATGTTAAGCGAGGACATGGAGGCGTTGGGCCCGGTGCGCGCCCGGCAAGTGACCCAGGCCCAGCAAGAAATCGTCCAACAGGCACGGAAGCTCGAGGCCGATGGAAAGTTAACCCTGAAGAGTTTTGGGGATGACGCGTATGTTGTCTAGTCCTGATCCGGCAGCCAACGCAGCGGAATCGCAGGCGCACACGTATGTTTACCCGGCCGCCCAGGGAGTTAGTCCGGGGGCAAAGCCCTCCTCGCCCCCTGGCAACGATTCCACCTTGGAACGTCTCTGGAATCCGGAAGCACCCGGCCCACCGTTGGCCAGCGAAGAGCAGATTCAAGCGCGAGAGGGCCGGGCCCGAAAAGAAGGCTGGGAAAAAGGCCGGAAGGATGGAGAAGCACAGGCGCGGGAGGAATACGAGAAACGGCTGAGCGCCGAGCGCGGAACGCTGGCCTTGGCCGTCCGCGAGTTTGCGCGCGAGCGAGAGACTTACTTCAGCCGCGTGGAAGGTGAAGTCGTGGGTCTGGCCCTGGCGATTGCCCGCAAGATCCTGCACCGGGAAGCGCAGGTTGATCCCCTGCTTCTAGCCGGAGTGGTGCGCGTCGGACTGGAGAAGACCGCCGTCGGGACCCGGGTCAGACTGCGAGTCCCTCCTGATCAGACCCAGGTCTGGCAGGAATTCTTCGCGCAACAGCCTGACCTCCCGTCCGTCCCGGAGCTCATGGGCGATGCTGCGCTCGGCCCCGGGCACTGCCTGCTCGAAACGGAACTCGGCTCGACGGACCTGACCCTGGAAGCCCAGCTCAAAGAAATCGAACAGGGGTTTTTTGATCTCCTGGCCCAGCGGCCCGCCCCGCACCCATGAAGAGCCCATCGCTTCTGGCCCCCTATTTCCGGCGTTTGGAAAGCCTCTCCACCGCGCGCTGGTACGGTCGAGTCACGAAGGCCGTGGGTCACATTGTGGAGTCGGAAGGACCGTTCTGTTCGCTGGGGGAATGCTGTGAGATCGTCGGGCCGGCGGGCCAAACCCACGCGGGAGAAGTGGTGGGATTCCGCGGCCGCACCGTCCTCTCCATGCCGATCGAGAGACTCAGCGGCATTCGTTACGGGGATCGGATCGTGACCTGGGGCGCCAAGCCAACCTTGCGGGTGGGAGAAGAACTGCTTGGGCGCGTGATCGACGGCGTGGGCAAGCCCCTGGACTCGGGGCCGGACTACCGAGCCCGGGAGTACTGGCCGTTGCACTCTCCCGGCCCCTTGCCGCTCGATCGGGTTTCGATCCGCGACGCCCTGGGCTGCGGCGTACGCGCTATTGACGCTTTCCTCACCTGCGGGCGCGGGCAGAGAGTGGGCGTTTTCGGAGGCAGCGGGGTCGGAAAAAGCACGCTGCTCGGGCTGATGGCCCGCGGTAGCGCCGCGGATTTGACGGTTATGGCCCTGGTGGGAGAGCGCGGCCGCGAGGTGCGAGAGTTCCTGGAAGGAACCCTGGGGGAGGAAGGCCGCCGGCGTTCGGTCGTCGTCGTGTCCACTTCGGACCAGTCACCCCTGCTGCGGATCCGCGCGGCGCTGGTGGCCACGGCCGTGGCCGAATACTTCGCCGCGCGCGGCAAGCATGTGCTGCTGGTCCTTGATTCCTTGACGCGCTTTGCCATGGCCCAACGCGAAATCGGGTTGGCGGCCGGAGAACCTCCCACCGCGAAAGGGTATACGCCCTCGGTCTTTACGCTCCTGGCCCAACTCATTGAACGCGCCGGCCACTTCAACGGTGGGAGTATCACGGCTTTCTATACTGTCCTCATGGAAGGCGATGATCAACAAGATCCCCTGGTGGATGCCGTCCGCGCGCTGCTCGATGGCCACATCGTGCTCGATCGTCGTCTCAGTGTGCAAAACCATTACCCTGCCATTTCGGTCCTCGACAGCTTGAGCCGGCTGATGCCTGCGGTCTGCACTCCGGAGCATCTCGAGAAGGCGCTCCGCCTGCGCAGACTCCTGGCGTCTTACACCGCTTCCGAGGACTTGATCCGGGTGGGGGCTTACCAGAAGGGCCTGGACCCTTGGCTGGATCAGGCCATTGCGATCCTCCCCGCTCTGACCGCATTCCTCCAGCAGCGGAGCGATGAAAAAGCGCCCCTGCTCGAAACCCTGGCAGCCCTCCAGGCACTCCCGGGCTAGTGATCCCATGGCCTTCCGCTTCTCTCTCCAGGCCCTCCTCCGCTATCGCGAGAGTTATGAGCAGCGCGAGCGTCTGCGACTGCAGATCGCCGCCCGCGAGGTGGCCAAGGCGCGCCAGCAGTGCACCGAGGCCGAACAGGAAAGGGGCAGGGCTCTCGAGGAGCTGGCGAAAAGACTCGGCCAGGGCATGAACGCGTCCGAACTGCGTTTCGAATTGACCTGTGACCGAGCCCGCGCCCGCCGCGTTGCGGCCTGTAAGGAACAAATCGCCATGCTTGAGGAGTTGCGGCTTCGCCAACTGGAGTCCTTCCGCAAAGCGCAGCAACAGCGCAAGATTCTGGAAAACCTCCGGGACCGCCAGCTTGCCGCCTACCGCCAGTTGCAGGCCCGGCGCACGCAACAACAATTGGACGAGAGATTTCTCACCCTGCATGCCGGACGGCCCTCCAGCTAGTTGTTGCCCAGTTGGTCGGCAAACCTTTCCGGCCGGGACACTCCTCCCCCCCGCGAATCTTCTCCACCTTAAGTTCGGCTCAGATCGAAATTACTTCAGTTCTCAATGACATTGGCGCCTTGCGGGCCTCACCCGGGGCCAGGCCATGTTTGGCGTTGCGCATGCTCCTTGGTGCGTGGCCCACCTGGCCCATGGTCATATGGAAACCACCTTGGTCCAATCCGCAGGCGCAGCAGCACCAACGCTACCCGCCTCGACCATGGTAGCTGGCACACCCACTGGGGACGACTCATTCGCCTTAACCCTCGGCCGGGCTCTTGAGAACATGCCCAATCCGGCTCAGGATGGGGCTTCGATTACCCCCAAAGCATCCCCAGCATCTCCGCGTGGAAAAGGGGCCGCCAGCGACAGCTCCGATTCCTCTTCGTTGGCGGGGATCTTCTTAACTTGCTTCGTTACTAATCTCACCCAATCTACCTCGACCGTTGCCCTGAGCACCGAAGCTGGGAAGTCCACAGCCAGCCTTCAGAGTCCCGCCGCCGAATCAACTTCGAATTCACCGCCCAATTTCGCTTCCAGTCTCGGCGCCTCGGCGGGTGAGACGAGCGCAAGCACAGGAACACCCTCTATCCCGGCAGCAGTGGGGGGAGTTGCGGCGACAGCCACGCTGTCTGCCTGGGCGGGCAAAGGCGTCGGGCCGGCGGGAACCGCCCAGCCTGAGGCGTCAAAATCCGCCGCGCGAGCGAGCGGCCAAGTCTCCATTCAGTCCAGCGGTCTGGTCTCGAAAACCGGACAAAATCAATCCGACGACACGGCCGCCTCCCCGCCTGTAAGCACCCCGGCTTGGTTCCCAGGGCTTCAAGAGAATTCCCTGCTCAGCCAGTCTGCAGAACAGCAGCTTGGAGGGGCGCTCTCCGAATCGAAACGGGTGCAAGCCTCAAATGGGGGGTCAGCGCAAGAGTCCGGGTCCCGCCAGCAATCGCAGACTTCGCCCAATTTCACGGATTCATGGCCACAATTGGAGCAACTCGACACCACGCAGATGCAAACCACTCCACAGTCGTCATCGAGCCAGGATTTGCAGGCTGCTCCCGGCCCAACGCTGGCCGCGGGCCAAACGCAACAAACCGCTTCTGCCTCTAACCCGGAGGCAGGCGATTCTTCCACCCCGGTCTCCGCACTCGATCATCCGGAGCTCGCCGAATTTTCGAGTCTGCTGGGAAAGTTCGCGGGAGCCGATGCGGATGTGAAGGTTACGGGGACTGACTCCAGGCCGGCGGGGGTGACCGGGAACCCCGCGACTGCCGGGCAGGCCAGCACTGAACCGCCCAGCGCTTTGGCCGGCTCGCCCCAGAACGAGTTCTCTCCCAAGTCTGGCAACCCCGTCGCCAGCCCGGCGAAGGGGACTTCGCATCCCGCCCAGGTGTCCAGCGTCTCAACGCTTGCGGGCGCTTCGCCGAAGGTCGCAGAGTTCGTGGTTGCGAACCTCCGCGGACCCCTGCCTGTGGCTGCCAGCATTACGCCGACCCAGCATCCCGACACCACTTCGCCCCTAACCACGCCCGAGACAAGCCCGCGCCAGGAGGCCACTGCCGAAGCCACCCTCCCCCAGCCATACGGAGCTTCGCCAATCAGTGTCGCCGCTGGCGCGACGCAGGCGAACCTGTCGGACCAGGCGGCGAATGACGAAAGGAAGTTCGGACAGAAGGGTGGGACATCGACGGCGGACAATCCATCCGATCCCAAGCCACTGGTGCCTGGACTCGCTAACAGCACAGCCTTCAATTCGGGTACGAACCTGCTCTCGCCCCACGCGCCGGAGAGCCCTGTGAGCCATGCCAACACGTTGACTGCCCCACCCCCGCCGCCGGCCAGCCAGCCCCCCGCCACACTCGCCGCCTGGCAGAACTATGAAAGTAGTACGGGCAAGATCGTCACCTCGGCACGGCTGAACGAGTCCTTAAACGGTGCGGAAATGCATGTGGCCCTTCGCTCGGCTAGCCTGGGCCCTGTGGATGTTCGTGCCGTCGTCCACGAAGGCTCAGTGGGGGCCGAAATCCGCGTCGAGGGTCGTGAGGCACATAGCCTCCTGGCGGCCAGCTTACCCGCCCTCGAACGGGCCCTCGGCGAGCGAGACCTGCGCGTCGGGAATCTGACGGTTTACCAGGATCACGTCGGGGGAGGAATGAACGGGGGAGAGGAACATAACCCTCATTTCGGGTCTTCCCCTTCGCCCCAGCGCCAAGTGTTGCCTTGGGAAACCTCGTCACAACGAGGTAGTTTGGTCGGCAGCACAGTGGAGATGGATGAGGTTTTGAATCCGGTAGTCGGCTTGAGCGTCCGCGCTTAGCCGGCACCCAAGGAGAACGACACCCATGACGATTGATGGCATTAGGGCTTTAGACACAAGCACGAACCGCGCGACTTCCAGTTCTTCGACTTCCACCAGTTCGTTGACTTCAACCAATGGCATTAACCCCAACGATTTCATGACCCTCCTGGTCTCTGAAATCCAAAACCAGGATCCAACCCAGCCGATGGATCCGACCACCTTCATGGCACAGCTTGTGCAGTTGAACCAACTCGAACAGATGATGCAGATTAATCAGGTTGTTCAACAGTACAACACCTCGGCAAGAACCACTGCGAGTTAGGAGGAATAAACATGTCATCCTTTTCTACGTCACTTTCCGGTCTCAATGCCGAGGAACAGGCCCTCTCGGTGATTTCTAATGACTTGTCCAACCTGAACACCACCGCGTTCAAGACTGGGACGCCCATTTTCAGCGACCTGTTTTACCAGATGTTGGGCTCAGATGGGGCCGGTGACCCGGTCCAGGTGGGGGTTGGCACTACGATGAGTTCCATCGCATCGCCGCTTACGCAAGGCAATATCTCGACGACAGGCGTGCCAACGGACGTTGCCATCCAGGGGAACGGGCTCTTTATAGTGAGTCAGGATGGTACGCAGGTTTACACCCGCGCCGGTAATTTCACGTTGGATTCTGCAGGGTTTCTTGTGGACACCAACGGGGCCAACGTGATGGGCTACCCTGCTGTGAACGGGGCTGTCAGCGCCAGCCAGTCACTTGTTCCGATCGTCATTTCCAGCGGGCAAAACTATTCTCCCAACCCGACTTCCAACGTGGAACTGGATATGAACCTGGACGCGACAGCGGCGCTGCCCGCGTCGGCCGCCGGGGCTCTCGCGGTACCGCCTCCGATCCCGGCCGCGGGCCAGACCGTTACCATCGGTGGAACAACCTACAACTTCGCGACAACCATCACGCCCCAAAGCGTGGCCAACACCGTTCTGATCGGAACCGACGTCGCATCGACCCTTGCCAACCTGGCGGGCGCCATCAACGCCGCGTCAACGGGAGGGCAGGCGGCAGGCACTACCTACGGCACGGGCACCGTCGCCAACGCCTCGGCCACGGCGGTTTCTACGGCCACCACGCTCACCCTGACGGCAAGTCAAGCTGGGGCAGCGGGCAATTCCATTGTCACCTCAACCAACTGGACCGGCGAAGCATTCGGGGCCACAGACCTGTCTGGAGGCGTGGACGCTGCTGGAGGCAACCCCGCTGTGGCGGCGACCGGGACGTTCACTGTGCCGCCCCCGCTTCCGACCGCGGGCCAGACCGTTACCATCGGTGGTACCACCTACACCTTTCAGACAGCCATCGGCGCAGCCGACGACGTTCTGATCGGAGTGGATGTCCCATCAACCCTTGCCAACCTGGCGGGCGCCATCAACGCCGCGTCAACGGGAGGGCAGGCGGCAGGCACTACCTACGGTACCGGCACCGTCGCCAACACCTCGGTCACTGCCACGGGTTCTACGGCCAGTGCGCTCACCCTGCAGGCAATTCAAAATGGGGTAGGTGGCAATTCCGTTCCCACCTCGACCAACTGGACCGGGGGTTCATTCGGGGCCGCAGACCTGTCTGGAGGCACCGCGGGTGGATCGTTCAATGACTCCATCACGGTCTATGATTCCCTCGGCAGCAGCCACGTTCTGACCTTCAATTTCACTAAGACTTCATCCGGTAATTGGAATTACCAGGTCACCATTCCTGCCGCGGACGTCGGAGCCGCGGGCAACCCCCAGCTAGTAGGAAGCGGAACGATGCAGTTCGACTCGTCCGGAAACCTGGCTTCACCCTCGGCCGATGTGGCGGGGATTAGTGTCCCTGGATTGGTTGACGGGGCAAAGACCATGAGTCTCAATTGGCAACTCTACAATTCATCGGGGTCTCCCGTCATTACCCAGACTGCAGAACCTTCTGCCACATCCGCGAAGAACCAGAATGGTTTTAGCTCCGGAACCTTGCAGAAATACTCCATTGGCTCTTCCGGAGTCATCAATGGGGTTCTCTCGAACGGCCAAACCGTTGCCTTGGGCCAGCTTGCGCTCGCGACCTTTCCGAATTACGACGGCCTGACACGCATCGGGTCAAACGACTACCAACCGAGTTTGGCTTCCGGGGCTCCCAGTGTGGGAACACCTGGAAGCGGAGGCCGTGGCACCCTGGACGGGAACTCGCTGGAGCAATCCAACGTGGACATCGCCACGGCATTCACCATGCTCATCCAGGCCGAACGCGGATATCAGGCCAATGCCAAGGCGATTACCACGGCCGACACGGTGATGCAGACGTCCATCAACCTGATACAGGGTTAAACTTGCGTAAGTCACTCCCCCACGCCCCGCCCCCGGCAGAAGAGCGCCGGGGACGGGACCGTGCCCATTATTGAAATACTTTAATGGGTGTTTCCCAATTTGGAATTGCCCAGGGTGGCTCTCGGGTTGGTGGTGACGCGCGGCTGCCGATTTGAATGCCCCCGAACCTCTGCAAACATAAGGGGTTCCAGACATCCCCCGCACTTTTCCGGCCCTCCCCGGGGTTTCCCTCCCTTTGGACAACGACTTGCTTTTCTTAGCCGTGTGTCTATGACTGACGCCGCTCAAATGGATGGGAAACCAGGCAAGAAGTCATCATTGCGGGCTGTGATCTGTGTGGTGGGGCTGGCCCTATTTGCCGGGGTTGGCTGGCCCGGGTGCAGCGACCTCCCCCCATCCCCTGACGCTGCCGGGAGCAGCCCAACTTCGGGCAGTTCGAAACCCAGGGGGATTCTGCACTTGGACAGCTTCGTAGTGAACCTGGCGGATTCGGAGGGAGGCCGGTTTCTGCGCGTGGGAATTGACTTGGGTCTGGAATCTCCCCTCCCCACCACGTGGGGAGGAGAGAAGGGACCCGGGGTTCCCACGGCCCGCATTCGCGATTCGATCCTGGCTGTGCTCACCACGTGGCGCTCAGACCCCCTCTTGGCGCCCGACGGCAAGCAGAAACTCAAAGCAGAACTGGTGCGCGGGTTGCGGGAACACGTGCCCGAATTGGGTGTGAGAGAAGTGTACTTCACAGATTTCCTCGTGCAGCGTTGAAGGATGGGAAACGAGGATCAAACCCGGGTGGTTGAGCCGGCTTCCTCTCCCCCAGAGCTCTGGGCGGCGGTGCAGGACCTTTCTTGCCGCCTTTCCGTGGCGCTCAAGGTGCCTGGTTTCACAATTCGTGACCTCCTCTCTCTAGGTGTTGACTCTGTCGTGGATACCGGACGGCCCGAAGGTGCTCACGTGCCCGTGGTGGTGAATGGCGTCATGGTGGGGTGGGCAGAATTTGACGTGATTGAGGGACGGCTCGCGGTCCGCTTGACGGAGCTGGTTTGACCCGCGACACCCCATCTGTGCTGGGGGGAAAGAGCAGGCAGTCATGGAAGACAATCCTACGAGCCAGGACAGGCCGCGGTTGGGAACAACTTGGACCGCTGCCCTCAAGGAAGTCTCGGAGTGGGCGCAGCGTGCCGTAAGGTCCCGCAAAGTCCGGCGGCTGCGAGTGCGGGAGACGTTGTCTCTCGGTGACAAGCGATTCCTGGCGGTCGTGGAATTCGACCGCCAGGAATTCCTGGTGGGCGGCAGCGGAAATTCTCTTGCCCTCCTGGCGCGGCTGCAGGAAGGGATGGTCGTGCCCGAGCCCCCACTGCCCACAGTCGCTCGGGTTGCCTGAGCGCCCGTGAGTTCTGCTATGAAGCAACTTTGGCTCATTCGGTTGGCGGGATGGTCCGCGACCTGCGTCGCCGCAGGGGCATTCCCCACTTCCGTCTCGGCAGCGCCGCCAACCTCGCCAAGCGGTTTGGTGATTCCGGGGCTAAACCCAGGCGGCGCCTCGCTGCCCTGGACCATCGTAGTTTTGCTGACGCTGCTGACCCTTTTGCCCGCCCTGCTTCTGGCGATGACGCCCTTCGTCAGGTTGCTGGTGGTCTTTCATTTTCTCCGGCAGGCGCTGGGAACGCAAAACACTCCCATCAATCAAACGCTTATCGGCTTGGCGCTCTTCTTAACCTACTTCGTGATGCAGCCGGTGGGTGCGGAGATCTACGAGGTCGCTATTGTTCCCCTGCAAAGCAACCAGGTCACGGCGATGGAGGCCCTGGACCGGGGCGCGGTGCCGATGCGGCGGTTCATGTTGAAGTATGCGCGGCAGAAAGACCTGGCGTTGTTTGTGGAGTTGGCGCACCAGCCTCGCCCGCATCGCCCGGAGGACCTTCCGATGCGGGTGGTCATCCCGGCGTACATCCTCTCGGAGTTGAAAGCCGGGTTTCAGATCGGGACGGTACTCTTTTTTCCCTTCTTGGTGATCGACTTGGTCGTCGCCTCCGTCACAACCTCTGTGGGGATGATGCAATTGCCTCCCGTGGTGATTTCCACCCCCTTGAAGATCTTGCTCTTCGTCATGGTGGACGGCTGGAACCTGGTCGTCGGCTCCTTGATGAAGAGTTTCTATTGAGGTCGCGTTATGTCTCCGGATGTGGTCGTGCAGCTTGCCCGTGAAACCCTCCTGACAGCTCTCTGGCTGGCGGCTCCCATCCTGGTGATCGTCACCGGGGTGAGCTTGCTCATCAGTATTGCGCAGGTGATGACTTCAATTCAGGAGCAAACCGTGGCTACCGTGCCGAGGCTGACCGTCGTGGCCGTCACGACCTTCGTTCTCCTGCCGTGGCTGTTGCGGAAACTGATGAGCTTCACCCTTCAGCTCTTTGCCGACTTCCATCGCTACCTGGGGTAATGCTTGGGGATTGAAACATGGGATCGGGGCTCGAAGCGATGGTCTTTCGTCTGGCCGTGGTGGGAGCGCGGGTGAGCGCGCTTATGCTCTTCGTTCCTTTTCTGGCCGGTGCGACGATTGCACCCCGCATCAAGGCAGGTTTCACCGTAGTGCTAACCGCCCTTCTTTGCCCGGTCGTGGCAGCAAACCTGGCCACCCTGAGCGCGGCAAGGGCGTGGCAGATGGTGGGCGGGGAGTTCGTCATCGGTCTGATCATGGGGATTACCCTCCAGTTCGTCTTCGAGGCCGTGCAGTTGGCGGGGCAGATCGTGGGCTTTCAGGTCGGGCATTCGCTGGCGAATCTCATTAATCCTCTGACGGACGTCGAGACCACCGTCCTTTCGAACTTTTACCAGGCGGTGGCAGTGCTGATTTTCCTGCAACTGGAGGTTCACCACTGGGTGCTGCGAGGCCTGGTCAAGAGCTTCACCTTTTGCCCCCCGGGAACTGTTGTGGTGACCCCTGCCATGGCAGAGGAGGTCTGGCGCGCCGCCGGGGGCATGCTGATTGTCGCGGTACAGATCGCCATACCGACGCTGCTGGCCACCATGCTCATTGATCTCGCCCTGGGTTTGTTGGGGAAGGCCTCGCCGCAGCTTCCGGTGTTGCTAGTAGGGATGTCCCTCAAGAGCATCGTGGCGTTGCTGGTCCTGGTCGGAGCGCTGCGCTTTTGGCCCGCATTGCTGGAACGGTATTTCGGGGCAGCATTGGCGACGAGCGAAAGACTGCTGCACTTGGCGCAATAGGGAGCAAGGCAAGTGGCGGACCAAAATCGCGCTGAAAAAGCAACCCCCCGACGGCGATGGAAGGCCCGACAGGAAGGAGACGTCCCGCGCAGCCGCGAGTTGCCCGCCGCGCTGGCGCTGATGACCCTGGTGTTGTTTCTGGGGTGGTACCCCCAGAACTGGAGGAATGAATGGCGCGACCTGATGCAACGAGTGCTCACCACGGCCACGCAGAGCGACTTGGCGGCTGGCACGCCGCTGCTCAATTGGGTTGCCTGGAAGGTATGTGTTTGGACGGCTCCCGTTCTGCTCCTGGCCTGGCTGGCGGCGATGTTGGGAAGCTTTGCCCTGGGAGGGTTCGTCCTGGCCCCGGCCGCCTTAAGCCCCAAGCCGCAGCGCTTGAATCCTGCCGCGAACCTGCAGAAGCTGTGGTCGATCGGGGCTCTGCAAGGACTCTTGAAGTCCCTGGTGCCCACGGCATTCCTGCTCTATCTGGCCGTTTCCCTCATGACCCGGGACTGGAACCAAATCGTGCAGATGTCCCGAACGGGCATCCGGTCTTCGCTGGGCTGGATGCTCACCCGCATCTTCGAGATCGCTTGGAAAGGAGGTCTGGTTTTCACTCTCTGGGCCGGTTTGGATGTCCTGCTGGCTCGCCTCAACTACGAGCGCTCGCTTCGCATGACCCGTGAGGAAGTACGGGAGGACTTCAAGGAGACGGAAGGCCACCCCGCGATCCGCGCCCGCATTCGGCGACTGCAGCGTGAAATGCGCCGCCGCAGGATGCTGCGCGACGTGGCACGCGCCACCGTGGTGGTGACCAACCCCAACGAATTCGCCGTGGCTCTCGAGTACAAACCCGAAAGCATGGGAGCGCCGGTGGTGGTGGCCAAGGGCCGCAACCTGCTCGCGCAACGGATCAAACGGGAGGCGCGCTGGCACGGCATCCCGCTGGTGGAGAACCCCCCGCTCGCCCAGGCCCTCTATCGCGCCGCGGAAGTCGGCCAGGCAATTCCGGCCAAGTTGTACGCAGCCGTCGCTGAGATCCTGGCGTTCATCTACCGCACCCAGGGACTGATGAATCCGCCTCCGGCCCGAGGGGGAAACCCGCTGCGAGCCAACTAGACGCTGGCACCCCCCGTCGCCAGAGGGCTGGCGGTTCTCAATAGGCAAGGCTGCGCGGCAGGCTCTCGCAGGGGCGGGGGGGCCTCCCACTCGCGGGGTGGAATCCCGGGGTTGAGCGAAAGTCGGCCAGCGGCCCTCACCCAGCGGGCCGGGTGGGGAAGGTTCAGGAATTGCCTCGGCGCGGGATTCCCGCAATTGCGGGTACTTGTCCCGAGGCTCTGGGTCGGGAGGCCCTGAGGAAGAGCGTAATCACGTCCTGCGGAAGCGCCGAACGGAGGCAAAGCCTGGTTAGGCATTGAATATGAAACCGACCGCCAATTCGGCTCCCAGCACTGCGAGCACGGCCCTGGACTGGATGGTTCCGGTGGTTGCCGTGGCGCTGGTGTTCGTGATGCTGGTGCCCATGCCACCCTTCGCGCTCGACATCCTCCTTTCCGCGAGCCTCACCGCCTCGGTCCTGGTGTTGTTAGTAGCCATGTACATCTCGCGCCCGGTCCAGTTCTCCGTGTTTCCCTCGCTCCTGCTGCTTCTCACCTTGTTCCGCCTCTCGCTGAATCTGGCCAGCAGTCGGCGCATCCTGCTGCACGGCAACGAGGGCACCACTGCCGCCGGGCACGTGATCGGAGCCTTTGGGCAGTTCGTGGTGGGCGGGAATTACATTGTGGGCTTCGTGCTGTTTGTGGCGTTGATTGCGATTCAGTACCTGGTCATCAACCATGGTGCGGTACGCATCGCGGAAGTGACAGCGCGCTTTACATTAGACGCATTGCCAGGCAAGCAAATGGCTATTGATGCCGACCTGGGTGCGGGGCTCATTGATGAAGCCCAGGCGCGCGCGCGCCGGGAACTGGTGGGTCGCGAAGCGGAGTTCTATGGCGCCATGGATGGCGCGGCGCGCTTCAGCCAGCGCGACGCTCTGGCCACGGTGCTCATCACGGCCATCAACATCGTGGCGGGCTTCTTGATCGGCGTCTTCTACCACGGGGTTCAGTTCACCGAAGCCCTGAAAACCTACACAATTCTCACGGTCGGGGACGGGTTGGTCACCATGATCCCTTCGCTCCTGGTTTCCGTGGCCGGGGCGATGGTGGCCACACGGGCTTCTTCCGAGTCGAGTTTGGGAGTTGACCTCAAACGGCAACTGCTTCCGCGGAGCCACCCGTTGTGGATCGTCGCCGGAGTAATGGGAACGCTGGGACTGATCCCCGGGCTGCCGAAATTTCCCTTCTTCCTCATGGCGGGCCTCCTGGTCTGGCTGGCGCGTCGTGCGCAACGCGCGGCCGCAGCCGGGGCCGCCGAGGCGGTGACGCCCGCCACGACCTTGCCGCCCGAAAAGGCCCAGGAGCAGTTGGAGACGCTCTTGCGGCTCGACGATTTGAGCTTGGAAGTGGGCTACGGATTGGTGCCCCTGGTTGACCAGGGGCAGGGTGGACAGTTGTTGGCGCGCATCCGAGCCCTCCGTCGCCACCTTGCCCTGCAATTGGGCTTCATCATCCCGCCCGTCCACATTACGGACAATGTGCAGATCAATCCGCGTGAGTATGTAATCCGTCTCCGCGGAGTGGAAATCGCCCGCTGGGAGATGGCTCAAGAGGGCCTGCTGGCCATCAGTTCCGAAGCGAATGCGCAGCCGCTGGAGGGGCGTGAAACTCGCGAACCGGCTTTCGGGGTTCCCGCCAAATGGATCGCTCCGAACCTGCGCGAGCGCGCCTTGGCAGCCGGTTACGCGGTGGTGGATCAGACTTCGGTCTTGGCGACGCATTTGGCCGAGGTCATCAAGCAACACGCCCACGAACTCCTGACTCGGCAGGAAACCAAGCGGCTGCTTGACGCCCAGGCGGAATCGCAGCCCAAACTCGTGGAGGAACTCGTCCCCAAACTGCTGAGTTTGGGCGAAGTGCAAAAAATACTCCAACAATTGTTGCGCGAGCAGGTTTCCATCCGCGATTTGGTAACGGTCCTGGAAACCCTGCTCGATACGGCGGCCACCAACAAGAACCCCGTCCTGTTAGTGGAGGCCGCCCGGCAGGCTCTGGGGCGCGCGCTCGTACAACCCTTGTTGGGCGACGATGGCAAACTCACCGTCATCCAGCTCGACGCCAACATGGAAGAACAGCTCGCCCAGATCCTGGACCCACAGGCAGCGAACCGTCCGTCCAACGCCCTGCAACCCTCTCTGATTCGCCGGGTCCTGGAGGGCATGAAGAGACTTCTGGGCGAGCCGCTGGCAGTTCCTTCGCCGATCGTGCTCTGCAGCAGTCCGACTCGCTTCCACCTGCGACGCCTTCTGGAGCCGTTCCTGCCCAGGTTGGTGGTGCTTTCGCCAGCGGAGATTCCCGCCGCGGTTTCGATTCAATCCTTGGGGGTCGTGCAGTAAGTGAGTGAGCGGGTGGGTTGAACCCGCCCCGAACAAAAAGGGGAAGAACCATGAAAGCAGCCAAGAAAGCCTATGAGTCCGTCTTGCATCTCGAATCTCCAGACCAGGAACGCCTGCTCCTTGAGCAACTCCCACAGGTTCGTTACATCGCCCGCCGGATTCATGATCGCCTGCCCTCCCATGTCCTGCTGGACGACCTGGTGCAAGCGGGCATTCTGGGGCTGATCGAAGCCCTCCACAAGTACGACCCCAGCAAGAATGTGGAGCTGAAGACCTACGCAAAGCACCGGATTCAGGGGGCCATCCTGGACAGCCTGCGCGACCTCGACTGGAGTCCGCGCCCGCTGCGCAGGAAGGCGCGCCAACTGGAGCAGGCGCATCAGCGACTCCGGGCGCGGCTGGGCCGAGCGGCGACAGAACCGGAACTGGCGGTCGAATTGGGGATCGAATTGAAGGAGTTGCAACACCTTTTGGGCGACTTGCGGGGACTTGACCTCGGCAGTCTGCAGGACGAGTTTAATGAGTCGGGCCAGGGACGCGAGAGCTTGGTGGCGAACCCGGAGGGGACTGACCTGGAGCCCTTCTCGAGGTGCCTGAAGGGAGAACTTCGCGAGTTCCTGGCACGCGCCGTGGGTGAACTCCAGCCCCGCGAGCGCCAGGTCCTTTCTCTCTACTACTTTGAAGAACTCACTATGAAAGAGGTAGGCGCCGTGCTGGGGGTGGGGGAAGCACGCGTCTCCCAGATTCACTCGGCTGCCCTCGTCCGCCTGCGCGCCCGAATGCGCGATTTGCTGGAGAAGACCAAGCCCCGCTTGGAAAGCCTGCCCCCCGGTCCTCCTAGCGCGATGGAGACGTCATGGAGAAGATTCTAAGTCAGGACGAGATTGACCAACTGTTCCGCGCGACGCAGGGGGGGGTGGCCGAAAAGCCAAAATCCCCAGCCGCACAGCGCGCGTCCACGCCCTGCAATTTCCGGCAGTCGGCCAGGATCTCGAAGGAACAACTCCGTTCCGTAAGCCAGTTGCACGAAACCTTCGCGCGGAGTCTGACCCACTCGCTGGGCGCCTACCTGCGTGTGCCCTTCGAGGTCAATCTGGTCTCGGCCGAGCAACTCTCCTATGGCGAGTTTCTGCAACGCATCCCGGAGGTGACTTACCTGGTGTCCATGATACTTCGCCCGATGGGGGTCTCGGCGGCGGTGGAGATCGATCTACCACTGGCGTTTCCGATCATCGATTTGTTACTGGGGGGCCCTGGACGATCCGAGGCGACCGTGCGGGAAATTACGGAAATCGAAGAGCAGATCCTGGAGAGCGTCGTGAAGGTCATCGAGAGAGAACTGGAAGCGACCTGGCACTCTGCGCTGGAGGTGCAGTTCTCTTTCGACCAGAGACTCCGACAGGCGGAAATTCCCCGCCTGATGCCGCCCAACGAAAAAATCCTGTCTCTTAGCTTCGAAATCCGCATGCCCGAGGCGAGGGGGATGTTGAATGTGGCGCTGCCGGCCGCGGTCTCGAACGCCCTTTTACGAAAGCTCACGCAGCAAGGCACTTATCGCAAGCACCGAAGTACGACGGATAGCACCTCGCAGATCTCCAAGCACCTCGAGCGTTGCTCTTTCCCCCTGGAGTTGATTCTGCCCGAAGGGCGCGTTCCGGTATCCCGATTGTTGGCGTTGGAGCGCGGGGATATCCTGAAGTTGCAGTGCCGGTTGTCGGCAACTGCCAATTTGTTGGTCAGTGGTAAGTGGTTGTTTCGGGCGTACCCGGTTCGCTCCGGCGGTCGGCGCGCCGCGCAAGTGGAGGGACGTGTGCGCCATCCGGGTTCCACTTCTTAAGGAGAATGTATGAGCACGGAGAACCAAACACCGCGCAGCGCGAAACTGCAGGAGTACATCCAAACCTGGGCCGCGAGTATCGGGCGCGTCCTGCAGGAAGTGGCAGGTGCACCCCACACTGCCGAGGAACTCCCGGCAGAGGTGATGCAGGCACAACTTGAGACCTTGAAGGAGAATGCTATCTACGCCCAATTCGAGGCTGCGCAACACCTGTCCGGAAAGCAAGGGTTCGTTTTGTCGAAAGGCGACGCAGTGCGGCTGGCTCAGTTGTTGCTGACGGAGCCCCAGGACCCCGACGCTGCCATGAGTGATGATCATCGCGACGCCCTCGGCGAGCTGTTCCGGCAATTTGCGGGTGCGGCCGCGAGCGCCCTCTCGGGGTTGGCGGGCGGAGAGGTAGGCTTCAAGTGGTCCGGCATGGAGCGCCTGCAGGGTGAGCCCGGAGTGCGGGTGGGCATGCGGTGGAGCAGCCCGAAGTTCCCACCCTTCACCATGATTGCCGAGATCAGTCCGGATTTGGCGACGGCTCTTCATCCCGTCACCCCTTCCAGTCCCCCCACTCCCACGCCCGCCGTTTCAACCGCCCCCCCCAACGCTTTGGCTCCAGCCCGTGACCCCAATCTGGAACTGTTAATGGATGTGGAACTGGATGTGACTCTACGCTTCGGTGAACGACAAATGCCGCTGCACGAAATCCTGGATTTGAATGCGGGTTCGGTAGTTGAACTCGATCAAAACGTTCAGGACCCGGTGGAGCTTCTGGTGGGCGGAAAAGTGATCGCGCATGGCGAAGTCGTGATTGTGGATGGCAGCTACGGGCTGCGGGTCGTGGAAATCGTCAGCCCTATGGAAAGAATTGAGTCTCTGCGCAAATGAACCCGGAGCTTGGACCCCGGACGGCTTCCGGTCGACCTGGACAGTCTCAGGCTTTGGGAGGACTTGCTGGCAAGCATGAACGCTAAACGTCAGACGCGACAATGCGAATCCACGGCTTGCTCGCATCGCAAGTGGCCGTGGCGGGCGTGGCTGGAACCCCCCCCCCGAGGCCTCTCCCTGGATGGCCACTGGTATTGCAGTTCGGAGTGTTTTCAACGGGCCCTGATTTCCGCCCTCGAGCCCCTGCTTGCCGTCACAGCTCGACCGCAGCCTGCGCCGCATCGGGTTCCCCTGGGACTGCTGATGCTTTCGCGCGGCACCGTGGACAATGACCAGCTCAAAACGGCTTTGAAAGCTCAGAAAGACTCCGGAAGTGGACGGGTCGGGGAATGGCTTCGGCATATTGGCGCCGTCACGGAAGAACAAGTTACTCAGGCGCTGGGGTTGCAGTGGTCGATCCCCGTCTTCCCCCTCGATCGAAGCCGCCGCTATCTGGAGTGTGCTCACCTGGTGCCATTTCCTCTCCTGGAAGCCGTGGAGATGATCCCGGTCCACTACCTCCCGGCCAGCCGCCACCTCTATATGGCTTTCGTGGATCGCATTAACTATACGGCTCTCTATTCTGTCGAGAAGATGCTCGATTGCCACACCGAGCAGTGTTTGGCTTCGCAGTCACATATTCAGCAGGCACTTAACGAACTCCGCAGCAAGCCTCGACCCGCCGAGATCCTGGTCGATAAGTTGGTTGACCCAGGGCAGATCGCCGAAACGACCTTGGACTATGTCTCGAGGTTGGGTGCCGAGGGCGTGAGAGTCAGCGGATTTGGTGGCTTCATTTGGATCCGCATCCTGGCTCCCGCGGGGTTCAGCGACCTGCTGTTTCAAGTCAGCAAGTATCGGCTCGAAACCGACCTTGCAACAGCCCCGGAGGAATAGTTTCTCACCACGCCGAGTTGTTCTCACCGAGCAGCCCGAGGGGCGGCGGTTCATCGGGTGATTTAGCGATTGGTGATTGATCCATTGCTCTGCTGATTCAGGCTCGCCACCCGCCGCTCTGCCCCCTGCACTGTCATCCTGAGCAGCGCGATAAGCCCATTTCCTTTCAAAAACACTCTGGTTTCGCCCCGATTATCGTGCAACCCGTGCATTTTCCGCCAAAAAGTCGTATTGATTCTCGGCCATTGTGTCACTCGCCCCTTTGTTTTCATAGACATAGTCGGGTCGATCTTCATTTTTAACATCTCTTTGGGTCAGCGCCCCGTTTCGGACCTTGAAAAGCACATTAGTGAGCCCCCACAATGGGCGCAGGCTGGAATCTTCCATCCTTTGCATGAGCAGCGCATTCAGGAGTCAGAAGTCAGAAGTCAGGAGTCGGCGTTCTGCCTACTGCCTACTGCCCACTGCCCACTGTTCTACCCCGACCCGTTGAATAAGTCCGCGGCCTTTCGCCTCAGCCAGCGGGCGCTGGCCTAAGTCACTAGTGTACACGCGGTTATTACCGATGTCAAGCATAAAGCGAGGGTACACACTCCACGGAGTAGCGCGGACCTGTTCTGAAGGTCCGCGGTTCGTCCTACAGGATACGAGTTAAGACAAGCCGTCATGACTTTTTCCTGGCAGCAGGAGGAAATCTTTTTGGGGAGGGCGTCTAGTTGTCCGAAATACTCCCCTCCTGGATCAGGAGGGGGCCGGGGGGGGGGTCGAGTTGGCTGTGGTGTCGCTAGCAAACGTAGCCTGTGTTGCAGGCCCGCGGTTGTTCGCGCCAGCCCGCGAAGCGGGCGGAAGACCGTAGCCCACGGCGCAAGATGCTGTGAAATAATCCCTGGACGAGCAAAAGCATTTCACGCAAAGGCGCAAAGTCGTAAAAGGCGCAAAGAAAACAAAGCCGTTGTTCTTCGCGAGCCTTTGCGCCTTGGCGTCTTTGCGTGAGATTGTTTATTGTTCTCACAGCTTCTAACCCCATGGGCCACATTCTGTCGCCACTACGCGGCTTGCTTCCGCTCGCTTCTTTTCCCAATGGTGTGCTTTGGCCAGCCGATAAGAACGCGAGGATTTGAAACTGAAACTCACGGACTTTCAGAACAGGTGCGCGCTACGGTTGCTCGGAGCGGTCGGCCTTACAAGACCCCACGTCATGTTTGGTTGGGCCACTGGCGGCCCTTCGCTATCAAACTCCTTCCCCCTCTCCCCAGCCGGGGAGAGGGGGCCACGGTCTGGCAGTTCAGGGGTGAGGGCCCCTTGTCGGTCGGTCATCGCACACATCGCAAAACGCGCGATGTATGCGCCACCCGCGTAACTGCTTGTTTTTCTGGCAAACACTCTTCGTCGTGTGTGTAGGGCCACCCTGTGGAAGTCCCGGGCTGGAGACCCCAAGGTTGAGGTTTATGATCCTGCTCGTGAGCACTTCCATTGACGGCGCCTTCTCCGCGCATCTCTGGAGGCTTCCCATGGCGCTAGCGACAAGCTTCACTCATAGCGCAGCGCCACAATAGGATCAACCTTCGTGGCCCGGCGGGCCGGCAGGTAGCCGGCGAGCGTCGCGACGCCCAGCAGCAGTGCGGTTGCCGTCAGGATGGTGGCGGGATCCGTCGGCGTGAGTCCAAACAGGAGGCTCGAGACCAAGCGGCTGCAGGCGAGCACCACGGGTACTCCGACCACAAGGCCGACGGCCACGAGCAGCAGGGTCTCGCGCATTACCGTCCAGAGGACGGCCGCGCGTCCTGCTCCCAACGCCATGCGGATACCAATTTCATGCGTTCGCTGGCTGACGGCATAGGACATGAGCCCGTAAAGGCCGATGCAGGCGAGGCAGACCGCGAGCAGACCGAAGAAGCTGGAAAGCTGAGCGACCAGGCGTTGATCCAACACCGATCGGCTGACTTGCTCGTCCAGGGTCGTCACATCCGAAACGGGCAGGTTGCGGTCAACCGCCGCGATGGCTTGACGGACCTCGGCGATGATGGCGGCCGGGTTGCCGGAGAAACGCACCTCGAAGTAAGGGAGGTAAGGAATGAGCTGGGGCGGAGTCTGACTGTGAGGATAGTATGCGGCCGGCTGCGGCTTCTCGTCGAGGCTCTGATATTTGGCATCCTTCACCACCCCGACCACCTCGATGTCCGGGCGATGCTCGGGGCCACCCATCATGCCGAAGCGGCGGCCGACGGCTGAGCCCTCGGGAAAGAACAGCCGCGCCGCGGTCTCATTGATGACCGCGACCCTGGTTGACTTATCGCTGTCCTGCGGGCCAAACGTGCGACCGGTGACCAGAGGGATGCCCAGCGTCCGGAAGTAGCCAGGACCGACGACATTGTGCATGACGGGAGGGCTGGTTCCTGGGTCCGGGCGCCCTTCGGTGAAGATGTTATTGGTTGACGAGCCTTGGTTGAAGGTGAAAGATGAGAAGCTAGCAGCGCGAACCCCGGGTTGCGAGCTGACACGCTCTTCGATCTGGTTGTAGAGATTCGCCAGGCGCTCCCCCTGGTAGCCGTTCGACCACTCATCGACCTGGAACATGAGAACATTCGGTTTGTCGAATCCGGTCTTGACGTTCGTCAGATTCACCAGGCTGCGAAGAAAGAGCCCGGCGCCGACCAGCAGGACCAGGGAGAGCGCGACCTGCGAAACGATCAGGACCCTCGCGAGCGGGCTCCGCACTTGGGTGGAGGCCGGGCCCCCACCCTCCTTCAGGGAGGGGATGAGTTCGAGCCGGGTGGCTCGCAGGGCGGGCATGGTTCCGAATAGGATGGCGGTCGCCAGCGAGACCAGCAGCGTGAACGCCAGGGTGCGAGCGTCGGGCGCCACATCGACCGGCAGCGGCTGTGGGCCGGCGGAAACCATCACCACAAGCAATCTGCTTGCCCAGGACGCGAAGGCAATTCCCAGCGCGCCGCCCAGCAGGGAGAGCAGCAGGCTCTCCGTCAGCAGTTGCCGGATCAGTCGCCAGCGCCCGGCGCCCACGGCCATGCGCAGGGCGATCTCCCGGTGCCGGTTAGTGCCGCGCGCCAGCAACAGATTCGCGATGTTGGCGCAGGCAATGAGCAGCACCAGTGCGACGACCGCCATCAGGATTCGCAGGGGTAAGGAAAACTGCAAGCGGAGCTGCGAGAGTCCCGTAGCCGCCCGTGTCAGATTGATATGCGCGTGTTCAATCTTGGCAAGCTGCTCCTGGGAAGGCTGGGGGCCGGCGTAGGCATGGAGGGCCTGCTTGAAGAGCAGGTTCACGTTAGTGCCTGCCTGCGCTGTGCTCACTCCGGGTTTGAGGCGGCCCATGATGTAAAGGGATTGGAAATACTCGGCATCCAACCCGTTCCAGAAGGGCGTAACTTGTTTCTCCATCGCCAGCGGAATCCACAAATCCGGCGAGCGTCCCACGGCGGTGCCAAAGAACTCCGGTGGAGCGACGCCCACCACCGTATAGACCGTTGACAGGATGGTTACTGTCTTGCCCACCAGGCTGGGGTCGCGCGCGAAGCGGCGGTTCCACCAGGAGTAGCTGACCACCGCCACGGGATGACCGCCGGGCGTCTGGTCATCGGCATCTGAGAAGATGCGGCCCACGACAGGCTGGACGCCCAGCACGGAGAAGTAGGTGCCGGAAACCAATTGCGCTTCCAGCTTCTCGATGTCCGCGCTTCCCGCCACCGTGCCGTGTACGAAACTCGGCAGGCTCTGGATCGCAAGGACGCCGGAGAAGACTTGGTTCTTCTGCCGTATCTCGCGATAAAAGGGATAAGAGAAGAGCTCCCAGTTCTGGTCCGGAAAACCGCCGACATTCCCGGTCTGGCGGCCCTCTCCGAACAATACGAGACGCCCGGGATTGTCGACCGGCAGCGTCCTAAGCATGACGGCATCGATAAGACTGAAGATGGCGGTATTGGCGCCGATACCGAGCGCGAGCGAGAGCACAGCGATGAGTGTCACGCCGGGACTACGCAGCATCGTGCGAAAACCGTAGCGAAGGTCCTGCAAGAGGGTTGGCATGGATCTCGTCCTCCGCCTGACTTGAGGCAATTTGGCCTCCCTCAGGGCAACAGATAAATCCTTTGATGGGAAGAAGATACGAGGCTAGGGCTGGCTCCGGCGGGGAGGAACTGTCCGCTTCTGGAATGCGCTTGTTCGAATTTGGGATTGCCTGCATGGCCTGTCTTCCTGGAAGTATTACGCGGCACTACTCGCGCCTCGCGGCACCTTGCTCTCTCCCCCCGGAACCTGCCGAGCGCGAAACACCTGCTGAAGGAAATCAATCTTCCAACCATCTTGGCCGAGTCCCTGGCCGGGAAGTCCGTGAGGGTTGAAGTTCTGCCGGAGACCGAGGACGCCCCCGTTGCGCGTCCAGTTTGTGGACAGCGGCAGAACTTGGTTCCTGCCGCGGCGCGGGGTGTGCCCAGTCTCAGCAGAACCTACTCTCAACCTGGGGTACGCGGTTACACGCTCAAGATTCGCAAAACCCTTCGACAACTGATTTGACGAACTCGCGTGCCATGGCCCTCACGAGAAAAATCCTCCAGCCTCAGCGCTACCCCCTACACAAAATCGGTAACGATGACTTTCTGGCGAACCACAAGCGGGTAGCCACGACGAGCGTTTTTCTCGTCGTGGGCTTTTCCATTTCCCACCCTGACGAACCCACGGCAAATCCAAAAAGCGGATTTGCCGTGGCTACCACTGCCAAAGGGAGCCCTTCGTGCCCCGCGGGTGGTTCAGGCGGCGAGCGCAGAGTTGATTTGCAACTCTGCGGCTCTTCGCCGGTTTCCGAGTATACGAGCCGCGGAGTTCAAGAACAACTCCGCGCTACACACTCCCATCAACCAGCGGAAGCCCGCTTGGTTCCGGAAACCTGCGCTTCCAGCTCGCCCATGTCGAGGACGATAACCTTCCGGCGCTCCAGGCGGAGGATGCCCCGGTCCACGAAGCGCCGCAGATTTCGTGAGACCAAGTCACGCACGGTGCCGATCTCCGCGCCGATTTCCTGGTTGGTTTCTTCCAAAGGGAACTCGATTCCCCGCCGGGTGCGAACCCCCAGTTGCACTGGGCGCGCGACTGACTTCACTTCCGGGTCATAGTATTCATAGACGCGCGACTGGAAGGTTTGGGCGCGGATGGGGTATTTGGCTCGCAAGCGGAACTCCAGGCTGGCCGTTTCACCCGGCGTGAAGGAATCAAAGTAGAGGATGGCCTGGGTCGCGGTCAGGCTGAATTTCTCCAGCCGGCCGCTCTTCAGTCCCGCGCTCTTCTCCTGGTAGGCCTGCAAGTCCTCGCTGAGCAGGTCGAAGCCGGGAGGAATGCCCAAATCGACCATCACCATGTTGGCCGTCTGGGTCAGGTTGTTTTTGATCGTTGCGGTGGCCGTGGCGATGTCGTCCTGCGCAAGGCGCGTGCGGTCGTAAGCCACCTCGATGGAAAGCGGTTCATCCGCCGGTTTCGCGTCCCAGGGGAGGAAGTAGCGCCCCACCACCTGGTAGGCCAGGCCGCCTTTCCCCTCCCAGCGGATTTCCACGCGGTGGGCGCCCTGGGAATCGATCCCCTTGAAAACGAACTGATGCAGCAGATCGTTATTCTCCGGCGTCAGCACGAGTTTTTCGACCGGCTTGCCGTTGAGCAAAACCTCCAGCGTGCCGCGGACGTCGGCTGCTCCTTTTTCGGTGGCGAGCAGCAAGGCCCGCAACGCCATGATCGTGGCCTGCGTTGTGCCCCAGGTTCCGGAGGCATCTTTCTTGGAGGCGATGTAAGCAAGCGCTTTGCGCGCCGTAGCCGGCGCCTGGCCCCACTTGAGCAGCGCCTGCACGGCCAAGCCCGTCGTCTCCACGCTGGCGCTCTCGCCGGTGGCATAGACGGCGGTTTCTTCCGCGTTCCACCACGCCAGCGCGTCCTTCTCCGTGTGCGCGTCCAGCAGCATTTGCATCGCCTGGCGGGTGAAGTCGCGGTCCTTTCCGTAGTCCGTGGCGAAGTTCGCCAGGACCGCCAGCGTGTAGGCGTCCAGCTTCGCGTTCAGGTGTGTTTCGATAAACTGCTTCGCCTTGTCCACCGCCGGTCCCTGGTAGCCGGTGTTCTCGAGCGACCAGGCGAGGTAAGCGGTGATGCGCAGCACATCCGAGTTGTAGCGGTTGGTGGCGCCCTCGTTGATGAAGGAGGTGTCAGGCTTCCAACTGCCGTCGGCCTGTTGCTGCCCCGCCAGCCACTGCTGGGTGCGCAGGATCAGGTTCGGGTCAACGTCCGAAACCTTCGACATGTCGGAGAACTCCATCAGGCCGTAGGCCGTCAGGATCTTGTTGGCGGGCGCGTTGCCGAACCAGGAAAATCCTCCGCCGAGGACTTCAAACGTCAGCAGCCGTTGATAGCCGTTGGCGATGTATCCCTCCGCTTTGGCATGCACTTCCGGAGTCAGCTTCTTGGTGCGCTTCATGTAGTCCAGAGCCAGAACGTTGGGGTAAGTGCTGGAGGAAGTCTGCTCAAAGCAGCCGCCCGGCATGCGCAGGATGCTGTCCATGCCTTCGATGACCTGGCTCAGGGGGCCGGGGTAGAGGCGGACGAAGATCGCGCTGGCGTCGGGGATGGACCCGGCGGGGAAATTCAACTCATGCTGCACGGCAGTTTCCAGTCGCCCGTTGAAAACCAGGTTTTGCTCGCGGCCATTGGGAATGACTTCGATTTCCCGCACCACGATATCCGCGCGGCTGGCCGCGCCGCTCATGCGGGCCGAGAGCGTGAGTTTGAATTTTCCGATGCGTTTTGCTTCCAAGGTGAACTGCGAGCCACCCACGCGGTTGGAATCCACCGCCACGGTTTTCTCCGCAACATCACTTACCAGGGAGTACCAGCCCTCCGGCTGCAGTTGCAGGCTGACGTCTCCGCGCGCGCCGGAGTAGTTGTAAACGGCCACGGGGATCGAAACCCGGTCCCCCTGCGTGAGCGTAACGGGCAGATCGAGATCCACAAAGAAATCCTGGAAGACTTTCAGACTCGAGGTGGCGCTGCCCAGGGCGCCGCGTGGCGTCGAAGCCAGCATCGCCATCCGCCAGGTGGTGATGGAATCCGCCAGCGGAATCACAATGCTGGCGCGACCGTCGCGGTCGGTGATGATTTCAGGATTGATGTAGAGCGCCTCCGGGAAGTACGAGCGCACGCGCGGGGCGGAAGCAGCGGACGCGTCTTTGACGAGGGTCGCACTGTTGACGGGCGCCGGCGCGGCCACAACTCGCCCCCCCTCGGCGTCGAGCGGGACATTCCGCGCACGCGTCTCTTTGAGCATGTCGAGGCGGTCCTCTTCGAAGGCGCCGAAGGCAGCTCCCCTCCCCATGCCGACTCCACCCGCAACCCCGGCCTTAAACATGATCCGGCGCCCCACCGCTTCGTTGACCGCCACCACGGTGTCCGCGCTTTTGCGCCTCAGAAGAACAGCGAGGACGGCACGGTCGCGCGGCCGGAGCGTGAGTTTCGTCTTCGTGATGCTCTCCGACTCAGCGGAAACCACAACCTCGTAATCGCCTGCCTCCAGCGCCCGCAGTCCGAAATTACCCCGGGCATCCGCCCGCGCCGTCCTCGTCCCCCCTGTGGAGAGATTACGTACGCGGACGGTGGCCCCTTCCTGGGCGCCTCCCCACTGGTCAACAATCGTTCCCACAATCTCACCGCGGGCGCCGAAGGGTCCGCGGTCAGGTTCGATGTTGACGTCCAACGTGCTGGGGCCCGAACTGGGACGTCCCACGATCTTGGCGCGGCGAACTTCGAGATACGTCTCCAGGTCATCGCCGGTGTCAAATTGCCGGTCAGGGCCCGCACTCCGCACCCGGTAGTACATTTTCCGGGAATCCCAATCCGCGGGTTCGACCCGCAGGCTGACGCCCCAGGCATCGCGCAGTTCCGGTTCGCCGGCGCGCCCCATTTGCTTCGCAATTCGCACCACGTCTGCGGCTCCAGGGTCCTGTGCATAGGCACGGCTGAGTTTCTCAGCCAGCCCGCGCACCCCCCCCAGGAACTGCTTCTGGTAGCGCTGGGCATACTCGGCGTATTTCGTCGAGGGCACGGTGCGACCGAATTCCGTCTCGAAATTGTTGGCACTCACCATTTCCGTGGCCGAAAACAACGCGCGCGCGGCACGGTCGCGCTGCTCCACTTGCGGCTTCTCAACCGGCTCGACGATATCCGGCATGCCCAGGGAATGAATCTCGTACCGGGGCTTCAGCACTTCTTGTTCGAGATAGAAGAAAACTTTGGCAAAGCCCGGCTGCTTTTCCGCCAGCGCGAAGACCGCCTCGTCCACCACCTGCAGGCCCAGCGCGGCGCGCACGCCCTCGCCTCGTGCGTTGGTCACACGGAATCGGATGTGCGCATCGTCGCCGGGTTTGTAGACGGGCGCATCCGCCACCGTTTCAATCTTTAGTTCGTCCGCAGGCTCGACGAACACCAGGCGGTGGTCACCGACCGGCCGCGCATCGCGGCTGAAGAGGTAGGCGTTGAAGTCCACGGTCCCCGCCATTTCCGGTGTGGCGGTGAGCGACAGTTCGGCTTGGCCGTTTTCGATGTCCAGGTCGCGCGTCAGCACGGTCTGTCCTTCCTTGACGATATCCACGTACGCGGCGCCCCGCTGGCGCGTGGAAAAAACCCGCAGTTTGATGCGTTCTCCGGTACGATAGACGGCGCGCTCCGTCCGCAAGAGAATTTGGTCCAAGCCCTCGCGAGCCTGAAGTTCGACCGTCCCCGAGGCGTGGTTTCCTTCCTGGTCGCGAGCTTCAATTTGCAGCGTCTCGGTTCCCGCGCCGGCCTTGATGCGGACAACGGCAACCCCGCCGTCATCGGTGGCCACCTGCTGGTCAGGATTCTTTCGGGCATGGACGCTCACGTCCGTCTTGGCCGGCGATCCGTCAGGATAAGAGGTGAGGACGAAAACCTGGTTCTCCAGGTTGGGGACCAGCGTGCCGCCCTCGGGAACCGCGGTGATGAGCAGAGGCGATGTGCTGACCGTGATCGGCTCGCCGCGAGTTTCGGCGTGGCCGGAGGAGTCCTTCACCGTGGCCTCAATCAGCACGCGCGCCGCGCCCTGGCTGAGCGGGCGCCCGGCGAAGTAGGCGGGCAACTGGAGGTCAAAAGCGTACGCCCCATCGGGGCCGGTCTTGCCCTGTTGGGACCCCACCTCAAACTCGGAGACATCCAGGCTCGATGCCTTGACCGTAATCTCACCGTCCTCCACCGCTTTTCCAAAGAAGTAGTTGGCGCGAACTGTGCCCGTCACGTGGTCGCCGGGCCGATAACCGCGCTTGGTCTGGTTGTCCTTTCCCGCAAAATCGATAGCGACTTTGAATTTCGGCAGAACGTATCTTTCCACATTCAGCGCGATCTCCGCCTGGTTCGTGGGGGCGGCGCCAGCCTCACCCAGCAGGGCGCGCAGGTGGTAAGTGCCCAGGTTCACCTCCGTAGCGAGGCCGAATTCCGCCGAGGCAATTCCGAACTCGTCGGTCTGGGTGGACTTTTTGAAAACCTTGTTCCCGCGCGAGTCTTCCACCTCAAAGGTCAGCGGGCGGTTGCCGGCCGCCTCATGGTTGGAGCGGTCCAGCGCCAGTGCACGCACGTGGATGGTTTGACCCGGCTGGTAGATTGGTTTTTCGGTGGTAACAAGAATGGAAACCTTGTCTTCCAGCCGCACCGGTTGGGTGAATTCCGTCGAACCGATGGATGTGTCCACAACGTAGCGCAACTGGTAACCGCCTACCAGGCCGGCGGGGAACCGGAACTGCGCCTCCGTGGTCCCGCGACGATTCAGCCGGCCCGCAAAAAGCGTGCGGGCCTTTTCGTTGGGAGTTATCAGTTCGATCCGCACCGTCCCGGCGCCGGCGATGACCTCATCCTTCGTATCCGTGACGATGACTCGCACGGCCGCCTGGCCGCCCGTCAGATAGGATTGTTGGCCCAGGATGTGAACGATCGGAGTGCGGAGAATCTGCGATATGGATTCCGTGCCCTGTAACGCCTCGGCATTTCCATCGTGGTAATCAAAGCGGTAGCGCAGGCGGTGCCACACCAGGTCCTCGAGAGGCAGGGGCCTTACAAGCTTGATCTCTTCCTCCCACCGTCCCTTCCCCTCCTTAACCTCGACGCGCTGTTCCGCGCGCCCCAAGACTTTGCCCTCCGGGTCCAGAACTTCCACAGTCAATTGTCCCAGGCCGGGATGAGCAGCATGGAAAGGAATGGCCACGCGTAGGACGCCTCGTGAATATGTGGCCACGGGCGCATCGCCCGTCGTGGTCGGAAAGGATTCGACCACCACGACGGCGGCAACGAAGAGCAACACGCTGAGGAGGGAAAACCAGAATCTTCGTGATCGCTTGCATTCGCTGGGGGGCTTCATGACGCTTCTCCTTATTTGCATTGGTTGCAACACAGCTTTTGACGCTCAAAATGGAGAACGCGTCGGCGGTCGGTTCTTGCGTTTTCTTTGAAGTGGGGGAGGGGATGGGGGCTTTAGAGGCTGCGGAAAAACCCCGTTGGCGTTGTCATTCTGAGCGAAGCGAAGAACTTCTGCATTTGAATTCTCAAGCAAATACAGGGGTCCTTCGCTTCGCTCAGGATGACAGCATCGGAGCGTTTTCCCGCAGCCTGTTTAACCCCCTGAAGCTTCAGGGCCTGAAGGCCCCGTTTGGAGTCTTGGCTATTGTCGGACCTGAAGGTCCGAACCGGAATTCACTCCACCCTATCAGGACACTACCTCCTGGTGCGAACCCCGCCCCTGGCGCCCGCGCCAGAGGCTATCGGTTCAGGGCGCGGCCCCGAAGGCGCGGACGTCACAACCCGGGGCCTCGACTTCCATCTTCCATTGCCCCACCCACACGCGCCATTGGCCGGTTACGGGGAGGACGCCAATCGCCGCACTCCGCTTCGGGATAAGCGGAACGATGCCCTCTGCGAACACGTCGCCGCCCCGGGCGGGCGGATTGCGCAAGCGGATCACGACATCATGCGCGTCCTGGTCGCCAAGGTTTATCAGGTAGGGCCGCATCGTCCGGGGTTCGGCCAGATGTCCCGAGCCATCCGCGTTGTAGTCGGGCTGCACCAGGGCGGGAGAAACAACCAACGTCGGCTTCTCATAACGGTTCGAGAAAGTTCGGGCGAGAGCGAGAAGGTCCACGGGCAATCCTGCGCCGTCGGTGGGAATATCGGAGAAGCGCGCGCCCAGGGCGTCGGCGCTGGCCAGGAGTTCCTGCGTGCCCCCGTAGAAGCCCACCCCAGGCGATTCGGGACCGACCAGCCGGAGGAAGCGAACCTGCTGTTCGAGTTCCTCCTTCGTTTGGGCCCAGTTCTCACCGGGATTGCCGCCTTTACCGACCCCGAGAACGACGATCGTCTTGGGCAGGATGCCGTACCTCCGCGCTGACCAGACTTGGCTGGCGATCCACCAGTACCACCGCGTGCTCCCTACGTAGCTCTCCATCATGACCAGGTCCGCCACATCGCGGTAGGCCTCCGCCAGAACCGGAGGGATGGGGCCGCGCATCTCGAAGACCGCGAGGGCCAACTCTGGTTTCCGGCGCTTCGTCTGACGGAGAATCTGGGCGGATTTCTCATCCATCCCGCCGCCGTAGTCGAAGCCGAACTCGTCGATCATCACCAAAGGCTGGGGGTTTCCGCCGTAGTCCTGACTCACCAGGTTCTCCACGGCCTTCTCGAGGGGTGAGCGCAATAGGTCGAACCACGTGTGGCCGACACCCATCACCACACCGCGCGCCCGCCAATACTGCCACTCCTCAGGACTCTTCGGCCCGATGAACGTTACCGAACGCAGTTGCTTGGGATCAAAGTCCTTCGCGGGGCTGTACGTAAAAGCGATCACCTTGCTTAAGCCCAGGACCTTGGTCTCCGCGCCCTTCGCCGCAGAAAGACGAGGCATCACCGTCCCGCCCAGCCCGGCAGCCAGCAGAACTACAGCGCTCACCTGAAACGACCAGGAGTTTTTCATTTTGACGACCCTGAACGACGTGATTGTCGCAATCCGGTCTTCCATCTTGGCCTCCCGGCGCGGGAATGACTGTACACGGGAGCGCCCGTGTCTCGCAAATGACACTGGTACCGAACTATTCGCGCACTTCCGCTTCCTGCTCCTCGACGACCTTCGTTGTGTCTTCCCACTCCCGCATCAGCCGAACGATCTCTTTGCGCCCTTGCTCGATCATCTGGGTAAGCCGCAGGGAATCCTCCGTGCTCCTGAAATGCGCCAGTTCTTGCCCGTAGCCCTCGAGTTCGGCCTCGCGGCGCGCCACCTCCTCTTCGATCTCGCGGCAGCGGTCCTTCATCTGCTGCAAGCGAATCGGATTGACCCGCTTCGTTTTGCCCGGAGTTGCCGGCGGCGTGGCTTGCGGGCTGGCGTCGCGGGCTTGGCGCGAGCGCGCCCGTTCTCCGACGAGATCCGGCAGTCCGGGCAGGGTGAGGTCGATTTCCTTCCCCTCCTTGCGCCACAGGTAATCCTCGTAGTTGCCCGGGAAGACATTCACTTCGCCGTTGGCGATCTCGAACACCCGCGTGGCCAGCTTGTCGATGAAGTAGCGGTCGTGGGAAACGAACACCACCGTGCCGGTATACTCCTCCAGCGCTTCCAGCAGCATGTCCTTGGCGCGCAGGTCAAGGTGGTTCGTGGGTTCATCGAGCAGCAGGAAATTGGAGGGGCGCAGCAGCAGGCGCGCCAGCGCATAGCGATTGCGCTCGCCACCCGAAAGCACGCGGATGCGCTTGAACACGTCATCCTCGCTGAACAGGAAGCAGCCCAGCAGGCTGCGCAGCTCCGTCTGGGTGCTGAGCGCCATGGGCGCGGCGCGCGCCAGGTCGTCCAGCAGGCGCGCCTCCGGATGCAGCGCCTTGTACTGGTCCTGGGCAAAATAATCCGCCTCCACCTGGTGGCCCAACTTGTACTCACCGCCGGTGAGCGGCTCGATTCCGGCCAGCAGTCTGATCAGGGTGGATTTGCCCGCGCCGTTCACGCCCACCAGGGCCACGCGGTCGCCGCGCTCCACGGTGAAGCTCACGGCGCGGAACACCAGCTTGGGACCGTAGCTCTTGGCCACGCGCTTGAACTCCGCCACTGTCCGGCCGCTGCGCTTCGGCTGGGGAAAGCTGAAGTGGATGGCCTTCTCTTGCGGCGGGATCTCGACGCGCTCCATGCGCTCGAGTTCCTTGACGCGGCTCTGCACCTGCTTGGCCTTGGTGGCGGTGTAGCGGAACCGGTTGATGAACACTTCCAGTTGCTGAACGCGCTCCTGCTGGTTCCGGTAAGCTGCTTCGATCTGGGTTCGCCGCGCTGTCTTCTCCACCAGGTACTTCTCGTAGTTGCCACTGTAGAAGTGGACGCGCTGGTTCCAGATCTCGACCATCTTCTTGACCGTGACATCGAGGAAGAAGCGGTCGTGAGAGATCAGCACGCAAGCGTGCGGATAATCGTCGAGGTAATCTTCCAGCCAGTTGCGGGCTTCCAGGTCAAGGTGATTGGTGGGCTCGTCGAGCAGCAGCAGGTTGGGCTTCTCGAGCAGCAGCTTGGCCAGGGCAATCCGCATCTGCCAGCCGCCCGAGAATTCTTCCGTGCGGCGGTGCCAATCGGATTGGGGGAATCCCAAACCGGCCAGCACCATGCCGGCCTGGGCCTCGAGCGAATACCCGTCGCGGTGTTGGAACTCGGTGTCGAGGGCGTGGAAGCGCTCGCTGACGCGCTGGTACTCGTCGCCCGCGGGGTCGAGTTCCGCCATCTTCCCCATGAGGCTCTCCATCTCCTGCTCCATGGAGAGCAGATCTCCGAACACCGACATGCATTCGGCGAGCACGGTGCGGCCCGAAAGGCTCAGGCCATCCTGCGGCAGGTAGCTCGCGGTGATCCCCTTGGCAAAGGTGATGTCGCCGTAATCGAGCGGCTCCAGGCGCGCCAGCACCTTGAGCAAGGTGGTCTTGCCCGTGCCGTTTGCGCCCACCAAGCCGACGCGATCGCGCGGCGTGATGAGCCAATCCAGACCTTCAAACAGTAACTTGGGGCCGAAACGCTTTCCGGCCGTAGAGAGTTGAATCATAGCGAATTGGGCGCCGCGGCAGCCGCCACCCCGCGCTCCAGCCCGCGCTGTGGGATGGGGTGCACTCGATAACCCGTGGCGCCAGAGGAGAAACTTCACAGCGGAGGCCGCGCACCACCCACCAGTTTAGCAGACTCGGCCCGTCGAGCGGGAAAGGGGGAGAAGGACAGCGCAGCCTTCGGCCCAGACAGCGAAGTCCTCAGCCCTCTCCGAGGGGAGAGGCAAGGTACGAGGGAGGGGGCCCCGAGCGCCGGGGGTGAGGGGTCGCATCGCCTGGCGGGCACGGCGAGCGCTGGCGGGCGCGAAAAGCTCACTGCCCCTGCGGACGCCGCCTACGGTCAACCTTTCTCGACCTCCATTCAAACGACTTTGTCATTTCTTTTCAATAACATCCTGGCTTCGCCCCGATTATCGCGTAACCAGTTTGTTTTCATCAACATCTCCGGATCGATCGTTTTTCATTTTCTCTGTCCCTTTGTTTTCATACACATCTCCGGGTCGACCTTCATTTTTAACATCTTTTTGTGTGATTCTCGCTTTCTTGATTTTTGTCATGAATTCTTGATCAACCCGGCTCATAGAGGCTCTCTGAAGACTCGCCATCGCCCGCGCCGCCCTTAATTGCTTGTGTGGAGAACCGGTATGAGGTGCGGCGTTCATGCCTCAATATTGTAGCCTCCAGCCCCAGGGTATTGTCAATTGGGGTACTTTACTTTGTGCCTACCGGTAGATTTTAAATTCTGACATCCGGCAGAAACTCACCATTCCGGGGCGCAAGGTGAACCTGTGTCACAAGCTACCGGGCATATTGGCGGGCTGCGGGGTCAAATTGTGCTTCGG
Source organism: uncultured Acidobacteriota bacterium (assembly GCA_963722555.1). GTDB lineage: Bacteria > Acidobacteriota > Terriglobia > UBA7540 > UBA7540 > Bog-366. Next base: position 498,369 of record CAVRNQ010000005.1, on the reverse strand, counting down.
GACGGGACTGCTGGCGAGACATCCCGTGATTGTAGCCCCAAGCCCCGCACACATGGCACAAGACGCCATGTATGCGCCACCCGCGGTTAGGCTAGTCCTAGCCGTCCCGCGCGCGGCTTAGGGGTGATTGCTGTTCAAGCTGACATCGGGGGGCTTTTCGGAAGTATCTACGATGATCTCTGTCCCACCCGTGGGCGTGCTAGATGGGCCCTCCTTTTGCGAGAGGATTCCTTTGTTGCGTAGGTACCTGAGGAAGTCCTGCAAAGTAAGCATCACGTGGGCATCAGAAACCACCCCTCCACCAGTCTCCTTTACAATCCCTGCGATTATGTAGTCGTGAAGTCTGAAAGGGTTGTCCCACATTCCAACGGCACGTTCATGCTCGTAATAGACCATGCGAATCGCGTCCATTTCAGCCGTTTCCACATGCTCGCGTTCACGATAGCGCTTATATGCGGCTTGTAGCCTTTTCTCATTGGAAAGCAGGGAATTCATCAAAATCAAAGCTCCCGCCCCTCGCTCCACATATTGAGAGAAAACGTACTCGTCTGACACATTTAGATCCTGCTTCCTCACGGCTCTATACGCCTCAACATGTCCCCTCCGTTTGCGTCCCTCCAACTTATCGGCGATGAAGGCAATGGGAGCGATCACAAAGATAAGCAGGAGTATGGTTGCGACTGTGTACGCGGGGAATCGCACGGCCTGTAAGAGGAACCCGCCTCGGAAGGACTTTTTGAGGAACGATTCCTCGGTGTCCTCCTTGTACGCTTCGTGAACTGGGATGGATTGGATTCCAGCAATCTTGCCGAGGGGTCTGACCGTTGGCACCTCGTTTTTTGGGTGAAGGACAAGCAGTTTCAAAGAGAAAGATTGCCCTCCCTCGATGATTAAATTGGGGAAAAGAAGCGACTTGTCATCAGGCGCACTCAGGACAACGTTTTGCGCGAGATAGTCGTTGCTCGCACCTGCGAGTTCACTCCTGATTATCTTGCCTGTCGATAGAGAGAGTCCCAGAGGAGCCTTGTCGTCGTAAAATCCCTTCAATATATCCTTTGCTGAATCGTTGAGTATCCTGATGGTAATGACGCGGAGAGAGAGTCCTTGCTTGCGAATGTCCATTCCGTCGAAAAGGACGCTGAGGTTGGAAACCTCCTCTTTTACATCCAGCACGCTTGTGCTTGTCAGTATGTCGTATCGGAGCCCGGGATGCTGGTCTTGGACGAATTCTTTGTAAATCGTGAATGTGCCGAAGACCACAGCTAAGAGGACGCCAAGGAACGACCATGCGAACTTCTGGTCTAGATCCTTTATCTTGCTCATGAGCGGCATAGGGCACCTTCGGGGATAGCACATAAGCCGCCGTATTTGGGGTACGTGCGGCCATCGGGCGATAAGCAAGGAATTAAGACGACGGTATACAACGGGGGCGCGCGAAAAGCAAGGGCAGTGACGAGCGAGCGCCGAGTCGGTTTGCAACTCTGCGGCTCTTCGACTGTTCCGAGTATATAAGCCGCGGAGTTCAAGAACAACTCCGCGCTACCAACGCAAAAAGGCCCGGCGGCGATCGCGGCCGAGCCATTTGTTCGTGCTGCCTACTACCTTCTGCCTACTGCCTACCGCAACCCCTGCCGGGTGGCGACCGGATTGTCGCCCATCCTTAAGGAGTGCCCCGCGCTCGCGCCCCTTGCCTCGCGGTTGGTCCTATGTTCTATTATGGGGGCGTTCGTTCCGCTCCTGACGACGAAGGAATGAACTGGGCGTCCCCGCTGTCTCGGTCGCACGCCACTCTGTTTCTCGGGAGGTTTCTGGTGCTCAAATCTACTCGCCGTGAGTTTCTCTGTTCGGCAGTCGCTGTCAGCTTCTGCTCGCGTCTCGGATTCGCGGCAGGACTAAAGCTCCCCATTGGTGTCACGGACTGGAACCTGGATCTGGGCGCGAGGCCGGAGGCCGTGCCGCTGGCCGCCAAGCTCGGGTTCGAGGGGCTACAAATGTCGTTTGGGCGAAAGCTCACTGATAACAAGATGCCGGTGGACAATCCGGAAGTGATTGCCCGATACCTCAGCCTTTCCCAGCAATACAAGATTCCCATCGATGGGATCTGCGTCGATAAACTGCATGATAATGGCCTGAAAAGCGACCCCCTGGCTCCGAAGTGGGTGCTCGATTCCATTCGACTCACCAAGGCCCTGAACACCAAGGTGCTACTGCTCCCGTTCTTTGGCCGATGGGCCTTACAGAACAAGGATGAGATGGATCGTGTCGGCGATGCCCTGCGGGACCTCGGGCCGGAAGCCGAGAAGGCAGGGGTCATTCTGGGGTTGGAGGATACCATCTCAGCCGAGGATAACGTCCGCATCATGGAGCGCTCGCGGTCTGCCAACGTGCTGGTCTACTACGATGTCGGGAATTCCACGAAGGCCGGATTTGACCCGGTGAAGGAGATCGCTTGGCTCGGGAAAGACAGGATTTGCCAGTTCCACCTCAAGGACAATCCCCACTACCTCGGTGAAGGGAGTATTTCGTTTCCACGAATCATCCAGGCGATTCGGGACATCGGTTTTTCCGGCTTTGCGAATTTAGAGACCGATGCGCCTTCGAAGCAGTTAGAAGCGGACATGCGTAGGAATTTGGCCTACATCCGCAAGCTCCTCGCGGCCTAGTGCCAATGCTGTTCACTTAAGCTGACTGTTCCCAATTCGACCCCCTCACCCCCGGCCCCTCTCCCCCAAGGGGGCGAGGGGAGCAGTAATTTGAATTTACTGCCCTCGCCCCCTTGGAGGAGAGGGTGGACCGCAACCGGCGTTTTCTTCAGCCGGGGCGGGCCGGGTGAGGGGGTTGCCCAGGAAGAAGTTGCGAATTGATGTCCTGAAACCCATCAAGTGAACAGTATTGGGCCTAGTGCGGATTTCTCACCACGGGTTTGGAAGGGCGGGGTTCAGCCCCGCCGTTGCAAGGCCTTCCTAATTATTCCCGTGTCCCGAGCCCCGCCCTTCCGGCAGCCCCCAAAAGCGTCCCGGCGTGGCGAGAAATTCGGGCTAAGGACGCTTCCGGTTACCTGAGCACATGCGCAAACGAATTCGGCAAACCCATTACCCCAAAGCGGCCGATTGGCGTGCGGCGCTCACCGTGGGAGTGCTGGTGCTGGGCGCGAGCCTCGCGTGGTTCGCGCGGCACACGCCGCTCGCGGCAGCGATTGATCCCTCCAGCCCACCGCAGTACGAGGTCATCGTTTTGAAGGACGTCATGGTCCCCATGCGCGACGGCGTGAAGCTGGCGTGCGACATCTACTGGCCGGCCCTCAACGCCAAGCCCGCCGAAGGAAGGTTCCCCGCGATCCTGGAACGCACGCCCTATGGCAAGGCAGGAGTGGAGTCCTGGGCAAGGTTTTTCGTGCCGCGCGGCTACGTGGCGATCGGGCAGGACGTTCGAGGGCGTTACAACTCGGAGGGCACGTGGCGTCCCTTCCGCGATGACGGCCACGACGGTTACGACACCGCCCAGTGGATTGGCGAGCAGCCGTGGTCGGACCGGGGAATCGGCACGGTGGGGACTTCCTACCCCGGAGGAATGCAGCACGCCCTCGCGCTCGCAAATCCCCCCTATCTGAAAACGATGATTCCCGCCGATGCCATGTCGGATTTCGGCCGCTACGGCGTTCGGCACAACGGCGCGTTCGAACTGCGTTGGATGAACTGGATCTTCAATATCGGCGGCCCCAACGGCAGCCGCGCCGCACGCAATCCGGAAACCCGCCAGGCGCTCGTGAAACTGGGCGAGCAGGTCCGCGAGTACGCGCGCGGCCTGCCCTTGCTCCCCGGTACCACGCCGCTGAAACTCATTCCGGAGTATGAGAGCTGGCTGGTGGAAGCGCTCGCGCACGGTGACTATGACGATTTCTGGAAAAACGCCGGAGCAGACGTGGTCGAGCACGTGGCCGAGTACAAAGACATTCCCGTCTACCACATGGGCGGGTGGTACGACTCCTGGGGAGCGCAGGTGGCAAACCTGAACTACGTCACGCTCAGCCAGAACAAGAAGAGCTTGCAGCGCTTGATCATGGGGCCCTGGACGCACGGCGGGCGCTCGCGCAGCTACGCCGGCGAGGCGGAATTCGGCCCGGAGGCCGCGCTGGACTTTGAGCAGTTCGAATTGCGCTGGTTCGACCATTGGCTGAAGGGGATCGACAATGGCGTTGACCGCGAGCCGCACGTGCGCATCTTTGTCATGGGCGGAGGGGACGCGCACCGCACCCCGGAAGGCCGCATCTTCGTCGGCGGGCATTGGCGCGATGAACTCCAGTGGCCGCTCGAGCGAACCGTGGCTACTCCCTATTATCTGCACGAGAATGGGTCGCTCTCGCCCGAGAGGCCGGCCAGTGAAGCCCCCACGACGTACGAGTTTGATCCCCGGCACCCCGTCCCCACCCTGGGAGGAAATATCTCCTCGCACAACGCGCCACCCACGCACCACAATTCCATCGAACGGCCGGGCGATTCCGAGAACCTGATGGAGCAGGGCGCTTACGACCAGCGCTGCCGCCCGGAAATATGGACCTGCGAGGACACGCGCCCGCTTTCTGCCCGCAGCGACGTGCTGGTGTTTCAGACGGAGCCTCTGGACCAGGACCTGGAGGTCACGGGACGCCTGGTGGTGAAGTTGTGGGCATCTTCCAGCGCCCCGGACACCGATTTCACGGCCAAGCTGATCGACGTTTACCCTCCCAACCCGGATTTCCCGGCGGGCGTGGACTTGAATATCGGCGACAGCATTGTGCGGGCGCGCTACCGCGCTTCCCTGGAGCACGCCCAACTGATGCAGCCGGGTGAAGTGAGCCCGTTCACGATTGAAATGTATCCAACCTCCCTGGTGTTCCAGAAAGGGCACCGCATCCGGCTGGACATCTCCAGCAGCAACTTTCCGCGCTTCGATGTCAACCCGAACACGGGTGAACCGTTGAATGGTAACCGGCGTTGGGCGATCGCCGTGAACACCGCCTACCACGACGCCCAACACCCCTCACATGTCCTGCTGCCCATCATCCCGAGGCCGTCCAGCACGCCGAGCCACGGCCGGTAAAGCCGCGCGCCGGCAAACTGCCCCGCGCAGCCATCTCTATCTCCCGCCTGTAGGGGTGCGGCTGGCCGTACCCAATTCGTCACCTCCCCCAACCCCCAGAGAGGCTGTCTCAAAACCTCAGTTGTAGCGCGGGTCAGAGCCTGCGCTGACGCAGGAAGCGACCAGCGGCTTCGAAGTCTTGGCCCGGACTTCTCACCACGGGATTGGAAGGGCGGGGCTTTAGAATCTGTGTGACAACTCGGGGAAGGGCTGCTTTTCGTAGCGGCACCCTTCAGGGCGGCAGCATAGATTCAAAGACTTGCCCGCCCAAAGGCGGCCTCTACGTTTGCTAGCCGGGTTTTTGCACAGACACTGAAGCCCCGCCCTTCCGGAAGCCCCCCAACGCGTCCCAGCGTGGTGAGAAATTCGAGTTAGGAACTTCGCCGCTCATCGAGCGGCGCCACAGCGCGCGACACCGAGTTCTGAGCCCGCCTCGGTGGGGGATGGGCAAATCAGGCTCAAGATTGTTCCGAGGGATGCCGATTCTACGTTACGAGGCATACTCCCGGGCCCGCATCGTGGACCCGCTGCCGGTGTGGCAACCCCGGCGCGAGGGGTTCACCCGGGCAAGCGAGGCAAGGTCCATGCAGAAGTTCATTGCGCGGCAGCCCATCCTCGACCGGAACGAGCGGGTTTACGGTTACGAACTCCTCTTCCGCGCGGCGGATGAGAACTTCTGCCGGCTGCGAGATGGCGAGCAGGCCTCGGCGGCGGTCATCTCCGACAGTCTGTTCCTGCACGGCCTCAACGAGCTCACGGGCGGCGCGCGCGCCTTCATCAACTGCGCGCGCCAGACGCTGCTCAAGGGTCACGCTGCGCTGCTGCCGCGCGAGCGCGTGGTGCTGGAGTTGCTGGAGACGGTCGAGCCTGACGACGAAGTGCTGGCCGTCTGCCGGTCCCTGAAAGACGCCGGGTACCTGATCGCCCTCGATGATTTCACGGGCACGGGGCAGGATGCGCTGGCGGGATTGGCGGACATCATCAAGCTGGACGTGCTCGCCACCACGGAGCGGGAACGAGAAGCTGTCATAAGGAAATACACGCCCAAGGGCATCAAGTTCCTGGCGGAAAAAGTAGAGAAGCGCGCCCAATTCCGGACTGCTGTGGAACAGGGGTACACCTATTTCCAGGGCTACTTTTTCTGCAAACCGGAGATCATTTCCACCCGCGACATCGCTCCCGTGAAGTTGGTGTATTTCCGCGTGCTGCAGGCCGTGACCCGGCCGCAACTCGACGTGCGGGACGTGGCGGAAACCATCAAGCACGATCTGTCCTTGTCCTACAAGCTGCTGCGTTTCCTGAACTCGGCGCTGTTCATGTTCAGCGCGCGGGTCACCTCGATTCAACAAGCGCTCCTGCTGCTGGGGGAGAATGGAATCCGCAAGTGGGTCGCGCTGGTAACCATTTCCACCCTGGCCGAGGGCCGGCCTCTCATCCTTGTCCACACGGCCCTGCTGCGCGCGGCGTTCTGCGAAATGCTCGCGCCGCTGCTGGGCGCCGCCAAGCGCGGAGCCGATTTCTTCTTCCTGGGGCTGCTTTCGAATATCGACGCCATCCTGGGGCGCCCCATGAGCGCTATCCTGGCGGAACTGCCCATCGCGGAGGACATCAGCAATGCCCTGCTGGGCGGGGCGAACACGCTCCGCGACGTCTTGCAGGCCGTGACGGCTTACGAGCAGGGCGATTGGGCCGCGTTCGCCGCCTTGGCGAAGAAGCTTTCGCTGCCCGAGCAGGCCTTTTCCGAGATCTATTTGGAGTCCCTGCGCTGGTGCCGGGAGCTTTCCTTGGAGGAAGAAAAATAACCCGCCGCGGCGCCTACGCGCCCCTAATCCGGGGAGCTGGCCGCTTCCTCGCATCCGCCGCCCCCCTGTAGCGCCGCTCTATGAGCGGCGAAGTTGTCGAAAATTCGAGGCCGCCGGTCGCTTCCTGCGTCAGCGCAGGCTCCGTCCGGCGCTACAACTGAGGTCTTCAGACAGCCTCGTGGGGAGAGGGTGCCCGAGCTATGAGGGCAGGTGAGGGGTCTCGCCGCCCCCATGCCGAAGAAGGGCTGCGGACCCGACCCGCCCGCACGGTCATTCCCGCGCCAGCGGGGGAGAGGGTTGGGGCAAGGGGAGAGTGCGTCAGCACGGCGGGGTTAAAACTCCGCCCTTCCACCACGGCAACACGCCTGTCGGTCAAAGGCCTCGTATCGCAAGTTATCGTGTTTTTTTCATGAATGTATCGCTATTCTCAGGTGAGTTTCCGGTTTTGTCCAAGAAACCACTATTATGTCTGTGGCTAATTTCTGTCGCCCTTTGTTTTCATCAACATAGTTGGAGAAACTTTCATTTTGATGTTTTGCTGCGCGAAGGGCTCCGCTGTTGAGCCTGGACGGCAGGTTCGTGGTCCGCCCGACTCGTAGGGGTACGGCTTGCCGTACCCGCATGCGTCGTTCGAACCAACCCGGGTAGGGCGAGCCCGACAGCCTCCGGGCACGTTGCCCGTGCCTTGGCCGTTCGCCCTCTGGGCGGGAACCTGCTGTGCGCCCTTTCGCCACGTTCACATTAAGCTCCGCGAGGGATCCAAAGACCTGCCCTGGCTGGCGGGGTGCTTGCTCTGCTCACAGTTGTAGCCTATTATAATCCATTGATCAAGAAGAAAGTGGAGCCTCTCCCCCCGGCCTGCGGCGGGGTGTGGCTAGCCGTTTCTCTGCGTCATTCGGCGCCGATCCTAGCGAGCAGGGTGGATTCCGCTGGCGCGCGAATGACGGCACGGGCGGAACGGGGCAGCCCCTTGCGTCGTCACCCCCGCGCAGGCGGGGGTCCATGGCGCGCGGCTTCGACTGTGGTTTTCAGACTCTCCAGGAAAGCGATGCAAGGCTTACAGCCTTCCAGGCGGCGTTCCAGTTCCCGGCAGTCTCCAACCGGAAGTGCCCCATCCAGGTAGTCTGAAAGCAAGGGGAAGATTCTCTTGCATCTCCGGTCAGCCATGATGTTCTGCCTTGGAGCGCCGTGACCCTTGAACGTAACCTGCGAGCGCATTGCGCAAGAAGGCGCGTGCCCGGTGCAGGCGCATCTTCGTGGTGTTCTCCGAAATGCCCATGACCTCGGCCACTTCCCGCGTGTCGAGTTGTTCCATGTCACGGAGTATCCACACTAGCCGGTAGGGTTTGGGGAGGGCGAGGATGGCATCTTCCAGTTTGCTCCGCAGCTCCTTCTTCAAGGTGATCTCTTCCGGTGTGATCTCCCAGGACTTGACCGGCGAGGCTGAGGTCCGGCTTCCTTTCGGCATCAAGGCATTAAGCGCCAGCATTTGCGCGGGAGCGAACTTGCTCTTGCGGCGGCTCATCAGGCATTGAGTTTTTGCCACCTTGTAGAGCCAGACGGCCAGCGCTTTAGCGTCCTTCTCGGCGTTCGGGTCTTTCAGGACGGCAAGGAATTGTTCCATCTTGGCGATCACGCAATTACCGTCGGGAGGTTGACGAAAAACACGGTCGCGCCGACCTTTAGGTCAGCACGTGCTGAGCTAAAGCTCAGCGCTTCCCGTGGTAAAATGCCCACACATCATCGTTGTGATTCCTGCTTTCGGGAGGTGCCGATGCGGCGTTGACCGGTCGTGACCATCCTGATGCTCGTCATAGCAGTGATTCTGACGTTGCCCATGCGGGCGCAGCAGAAGCCCTTGACGCAAGACCAAGTGCAGAGCCTGGTGCGGAGCGGGCTCGGGGACGAATCCGGCGCAAAGCTGATCGAGCAGCGCGGGATTGATTTCGCGCCGGCGGAGGACTTTATGCAAAGCCTCCAGGCCGCAGGCGCGAGCGAGGCATTCCTTAAAGCCCTGCGCGCGGCCAAGCCGCCCGAGCCCGCAAGCGCGAAGAAGCCGCTGAACCAAGTACAGGTTTTCGCCCTGCTGGTGGGCCAAGTGCCGAGCCACCGAGTCACCATGCTGGTCGAGGAACGCGGAATCGATTTTGAGCCCACGGATGACTACCTTCAGGAAGCCCGCTTGGCTGGTGGCGAGGACGAACTAATCAGCGCGCTCAAGAACGCCAAGGTGACCAAGCCCGCGACCGTTGAGCCGGCGGCACAGGCTCAGAAGGTAGACGTTCAGCAACACGTGGCGCGCGGAGCGGAACTCGCAAACAAAGGGCAGTATTCGCAGGCTGAGCAGGAATATCGCGCGGCCTTACTGCATGACTCTCAAAACGCCGACGTTTACTTTGGCCTGTCCTATGTCCTGAATCAGCAGAAGAAGTGGGACGCTAGTGTGTCCGCAGCACGCCAGGCGGTGCGCTTGAACCCCAATAATGAATGGGCGCGCGCCAATCTCGGCAACGCGATTCTCAGCAAGGGCGACGTGGACGGTGCGATCGCGGAATACCGAGAGGCACTGCGCCTCAACCCCAAGAATGAGTCGGCGCACTACAACCTGGGCGTCGCGCCCGGAAACAAGGGCGATTGGGGTGGTGCGATCGCGGGTGGCGCATACATCGTTTTGTGATGTATGCGACCTCTTGGCAATTGGATTAGAATGAACTGGTACCTCGGAAACGGCACTGCGGGGACCCATAATCGCATACATGCCAAAGGGCGGCATGTATGCGCCACCCGCGAAGGCGGTCTGCATCCGAAGCAGGGTATCCATCCTCGGGCCGAAAGCCTTTTCCACGCGCAGCGCCATGTCGGGCGAGAGCAGGTAGCGCAGAGTTTGTGCAGTTCAAACTCTGCGGCTTGAATTGTTGATAACAATTGCTCACAGGTGAAATACGTATCCTTGCAAGGTCCGTGGCGGATGATGATTGGGGCGAACCGGAACGACGAACCGCAGAGTATTGCGCTCTGCGCAAAACTCTGCGCAACCCCCTTCCGATGCAAGACTTGGTCAGGCGCTCTTTCGCGGATGTTCCTGCATGTAAGCGCGGAGCAAAGCATTGATGCGGGTTTGATAACCTGGCCCCTGTTTCTTATACCATTCCAGGACATCGCTATCGACCCGTATGGTGAGTTGCTCCTTCCTTGGCACCGGCTTCAGGCCCCGCCGGACGATGGCCCGGGCAAACATCTCCGGTGTCAATTCCGGCGTATCAGAAAAATCCATTCTGTCATCCTTCAGCGCGTCTACGCGCTTCCAGTCAGTGCGCGATTTCAAAGTAGCTGATTTCTTCATGCTTCGTTGCCTTCCTAACGGAAATAATCCGGATTAGTTCATCGGTTTCGGTATGCGCGATGACCACCACCTGACCCTGGAGCAAACCCACGGTAACGAAGCGCGGTTCGCCATAATCAATCCGGTCATCCAGGATCGTAATCGTTTGGGCCGGCAAATACGATCCCCAGGAAGTCGATTCCGTGCTTCTGAATGTTGGATAGCCGCTTCGCTTCATCCCATTCATATTGCATAGCACAGTGTAGTTACAATTTGTAGTTACGTCAAGCGGGTAACCGCGGAGTCGCCGCGGCGACCCACGAAGGATCTCGTATCTTCATGAAAATGCCCGGGGGGAGATTCTTCGCCGGCTGGCGCAGGGCGCAGCTCTGCGACCTACTTGCTGCGCGCGGGCAGGGCGAGATTCTTCGCGCAGTTTATCCTGAGCGCAGCGAACGGACTCAGAATGACAGCGAAGGATTCCGGATGACAGCGAAGGCCTCAGAATGACAACGTCGGAATCTTCTTCAACAAACTGCTAAGGGTTGGTGTTCAGGGCGGCCATGACTTCGTCGGTGATGGTTTTGACCAGAGTTTCGAGGTCCTGACTCTTGGCGCTGCACCCGCCAGGGCAATTGTGGGGGCAGGCGGTGGGGCACACGGTGATGCCACCAGGTGTTTCCGGCTGGTCGCAGAGCTGGCACTCCTTGAGGCCATAGTTCGCATCCGGCAGTCCCAGTCGTTTCTTGATTTCCAGCAGCACGGCTTGCTTATCAGGGGGAATGCGCGTGATCCCGTTGCCCAGTTGCGCGGCCAGCATCAGCGTGCGGCAGTAAGTATCGACGACCTCCACGTACCACTCGGCGTGGGTGACGGTGTCAGCCCAGCAGATGAGGCCGTGATTGGCCAGCAGGATGGTGTTGTGGTCCTTCACGTACGGAATGATGGTCTTGGCGAATTCGCGCGTGCCCGGCGTCTCGTAAGGCGAGATGGCGACGGATCCCACAAAAACATCCTGTTCGGGAATGACACAGCGGGGAGGCACGCGCCCCGAAATTGCGTATGCCGTGGCGTGGGGCGGATGAGCGTGCACGGCGGCACGCGCTTCGGGAACGTTCTTGTAGACTTCGAGGTGCAGATACACTTCGCTGGTTCGCTTGGCCTTCCCAGCAAGCTGGTTTCCCTCCAGGTCAACCAGGCACAAGTCGTCGAGAGTCAGGTCAGCTTTGCTCAGCAACGTCGGCGTGCAGATCACCCGGTCCGGGGTGATGCGGTAGGTGATGTTGCCGCCGTTCCCGTCCACATACTGCCGGTCCCAGAGTTTCTTCCCCACCCGGATCATTTCTTGCTTGATAACCAATGCTTCGGGCGAATTCAGGATCGCTTCATCCGAGCGCGTGGACTTAGGGAGAACCGGGCTCGGGGCAGGCGGCGCGGGCGCAATCGCGCGCGGGCTGGCGCTTTCACGAACGGGTGGCACGCTTGCCCCATGGTGGTTGCCGACGATGCTCAGACCGGCGCGGCGTATGACGTCCCGCGCGGTGGGCGTCAAGACGGCCCCCTCCGCGAGCACAATCTCGCTGGCGCCCGCCGCCACGGCCGCTTCCAGGTTCTTGCCAGTCAGCACTTTGTAACTTTGTAAGTCGACCCTTTTCATAATTAGACCCCGCCTTCACTCACCTGCACACTCGCCGTGTTGCTGGCGTCAGCGCTTTCCGCGAGACGGCTTGTTCCCTTCTTCGGCCTGGGCGCGCGGTGGATGGTAGTCCACCGTATTAACCAGCAGACTGCAGTAGGCATCCACCGGCGCGCGCCCGGGCCAGTAAGGATTGGCGCCCTCCCGGCCTTCGACGAAGGCAATCATCTGCCCCTCGGCCGGGGCCAGATGGTCGGCAACAATGAGTTGTTTCCCGCCGCCCGTTCCATCCTGCGCCGCCAGTGCCTGAGCCGTCACCGGCTCGACTATCAAGAATCTAGTTCCGGCGAGACCCGGATCGGACAAACTCAGCACGACGTTTCCGCGAACAATTCCCAGGCGCATAGGCTCAGACTTCACTGTCGTTGTCGAATGCCTTTCCAGTCGGGTCGCAAGAGACCCCTCACCCGTCCGCCTTCGGCGGCCACCCTCTCCCCCAGGGAGAGGGCAGTATAATTACGTCACGTCTCCCGCCGGCCGCTGCCGCGACTGTGGTTTGTGGAATCTGGGACAGTCAACCCGCCCACTTGATCGATGATGCCGACCACGAACAGGCGCGAAGGCGTGGTGTTATCCCCCAATTTCTGCCTTGCCAGGTCGCCGTCGGTCGAGACCAGTACGTAGGACCCGATGCCCCCGCCCAGATCGTCCGCCACCACCAGGGGTTCTCCCACCTCGCTGCCGTCCGCTTCCAGCCGCTGGCCGATCAGCAGACGCATGCCTCGCAAGCTCTTGTGCTTGACCGTGGAAGTAATTGATCCGTCGATGCGGGCAATAAACATCGGCTCAACCTAGATGATGTGCAGCGCGCCAGCGATGGTGATCGAGCGCTGGCGTGTAAATGTCAAGGGCGTGGTGACGCCTTCGCCGGTCGGCGTGGCCACGCTGTAACTCAGGAAGCCCGGCCCGCCGGAGCCCAGGCTGGCGAAGCAAGGCGCATTCTGCACAAATATCGTGGTATTCATGGCGCGCGCCATCTTGGTCACGTTCTCCGCGTTGCGGGAGTGGATGAGGGCTGTGTGCCGGAAGCCATGCTCCGCTTTAAGGGCGGCCCGGATTCCGTCGTCGACGCAGGTCACACGCACGACCGGCAGGAAGGGCATCATTTGCTCGGTCTGCACGAAAGGATGATCCTCATCGGTCTCGCCAAATAGCACGGTGGTTTCCGCGGGCACGTGCATGCCGATGGCGCCGGCCAGCACCGCCGGGTCTTTCCCTACAAACTCATGCTTCACGCGCGCTCGGCCCCGTCCGCCGCCTTTTTCTTCGTCGAAATCAAATACGGTTTGCGTCAGTCTCTCCACCTGTGCGTGATTGAGCTGCACGGCGCCGGCGCGCTTCATCGCCCCCAGGAATTCGTCGGCGACTTTGGCCACCACAAACACTTCCTTCTCACTAATACAAAGCAAGTTGTTATCAAAAGAGGCTCCGGCAATGATGGCTTCCGCAGCTTTGGGGAGGTCCGCCGTCTCATCCACCAGCACCGGAGGATTGCCCGGACCTGCCGCCACCACCCGCTTCCCGGCCTGCATGGCGGCATCGACGACCGCCCCGCCACCCGTCACGCAAATCAGCGCCACCTCGCGGTGACGGAACAGTTCATTGACCGACTCGATCGTGGGAGACTCCACCGTGCACAGCAGGTCGCGCAGGCCGGTGCGTTTTTCGATCTCCCGGTTGAAGAGCCGCACAGCGTATGCCACGCTGCGGGCCGTTGCCGGGTGTGAGCTGAACACGGCGGTGTTTCCACCCGCGATGACGCTGATGGCGTTGCTGCCCATGGTGGGCACTCCGTGCGTGCTGGGCAGGACCATGGCGATCACGCCGAAGGGTGCGTACTCAAGCAGAAAGATGCCTGTCGTGTCGGTGCGCGCTTCCGTCCGCATGGCTTCAATGCCCAGCACCTTTTGGATGAGTCGCACCTTCTCGATCTTGTGATCGAGCCGGCCCAGGCGCGATTCCTCAAACTCCATCTTGCCGAGTTCTTCCGCGCGCTCGAGCGAGAGGCGGCGGATGATTTCGATGACCTCGCCGCGCTCCGCCAGGCTGCGCGCCGCCAGGAGCTTCTGCGCGGCGTAGGCTGCCTTCACGGCCTCGTCCACCGTGGAAAACACGCCGTGGTCGCCGCCCGCGGCCTGCCGCACGGGCCCCTGCGCCCTGAGGCGCGGCTGCAAGCGCTGGATAACCTCTTCGACAATTGCGGCGATCATGGGATTAGTGGTTGTGCTCATAGACCTTGCCTCTACGGAGTCTTAATCCTTTCCGCCCCGCCGGCGGTTCAGGGTTTGGCCAGCCGCCGGCCCGCCACTTCCACGGTGTCCACGATGCCGATGATGACGGTGTCCACCGGGGAATCTTTCGTCGTGTCGGTCAGGCGCGCGGAACTCCCCTGGGTGAACATCACCAGTTCACCTTCGCCGGCGCCCACACTATCGACTGCCACCACCGAACTCCCGGATTCGACCAGCTTTCCGTCGCGCGTGATATAGGGCTGGATCAACAGCAGCTTCATGCCTTGAAAGCGGGCATTCTTCTGAGTCGAAACGACATTACCAATTACTTTGGCCAGGAACATGGCCTCACCTTCCGTCGAGCCTCGCGTTATTCGGGCAGAACCGTGCCCAGATCGTCATGCGGACGCGGGATCACCTGGACGCTTACGACCTGGCCCACGTTCTTGGCCGCGAGGGCGCCCGCATCCACTGCGGCTTTTACCGCAGCAACATCGCCGGCGACGAAGGCCGTGCAGAGGCCCCCGCCGATTTTCCGCCAGCCCTTGAACTGCACGTTGGCCGCCTTCAACATGGCGTCGGAGGCTTGCACCAGCGCCACCAGTCCATGGGTCTCGATCATTCCGATTGCTTGCTGTGCCATGCGATTCTCCTCATGTAGCCCCCCGATTGATCGGGGTGCGCAGGGCCACGACGCCCCTACTACGACTTCGACTGCGATCTTCCCAAACTTGGGACCTTCGCTCCCGCCGCCCGGAAAACCCGCACGCGCTTGATTCACGCGGAGTCCGGCCGCGGCCAGAGCGTGCTCCCTGCCCGCGGGGCGGCCTACTTCAAAAAGCCCTCGGTAACGCCTTCGTGCGGGCGGGGAATGACGTGGGCAGCCACCATTTCACCCAGGGCCTTGGCCGCCGCGGCGCCGGCGTCAATTGCCGCCCGCACGCTGCCGACGTCGCCCCGCACGATGGTGGTCACGTAGCCGCCGCCAATCTGAATCATCTTCACCAGTTGGACGTCAGCCGCCTTGCACATGGCGTCGCTCGCATCCACCAGCGCTACCAGCCCTTTGGTTTCGAGTAATCCCAGCGCTTGATTCATAACTCTCTCCTCGTTAGCCTTTTGATGGCTTCTCCGCACGTTTCTACTTCTTGGGTGTCTTGGCGGGCGGCGCCGTGAAGACGCCGAGGTCCTCGTGCGGGTTCGCAATCACCTGCACGCTGACCACTTCGCCCAAGCGCGCCGCAGCTTCCGCGCCGGCGTCCGTGGCCGCTTTGACGGCTGCGACATCGCCTTCCACGAAAGCCGTAACCAGCCCCGAACCCACCGGCTCCCAGCGAGCGAAGGTGACGTTCGCGGCCTTCAGCATGGCGTCGGTGGCCTCGATCAGTGCCACCAGCCCTTTCGTTTCGATCATTCCCAAAGCTTGATTCATCGCTTTTTCTCCTGAGCTGTAGTGCTTCGTGACCTTACCTGCCGGGCCTAAAGACGTTGCATGGGCATCCCGTCCATGCGTACGGCCAAAGCTTGCCTTGAGTACAACCAAAAGGCGGCCATGCTACGGCTTAAGCAGTTCGACCTGTTTGGCCAGGTGCAGCGCGCAAGCATTGGCCTCATCCGTATCCATGTGAACTTCCAGCCGAAACGCGGGATCGACGCGCACGTGCACCTGGTCGAACGTGACCCCGGCGCCGTCCCCCACTTTCAGCTTCATGACGTCGCGGTGGCGAACCCTATAAAACTCCGCGTCCGCCGGGGTCATGTGCGCATGCATCGCCGCCCGGATGACGCCTTGCGAGAGTTCCACGACGCCCTGCGGACCCATGACGAAGGCTCCCGGTGTTCCCTCGATATCACCGGAGAGGCGGATCGGCAAATTCTCGATTCCCAGCATGACGGCATCCGTGAAGGCGAGCTCAATCTGTGAGACGGAGCGAACTGGGCCCAGAATGCGGAGATTGGAGATCGACCGGCCGCGCGGTCCGATGAGCACCACGGTCTCCTCCGCGGCGAAGTTTCCCTGTTGATAAAGAGGGCGCAGGGGCTTCAGTTGGTGGCCCGGACCAAACAAGGTCTCGAGATCAGCCTGGCTCAAGTGCATGTGGCGCGCGGAAGCATTCACCACCAGGCGAGAGGGTTGGGCTGCCGCGTCCTTCTGCGCACACGGTCCCAGCCGCTTCAGGACGATTTCCCGAACGATGCTCTCGACCGCAGCGCGATTGACTTGTGGCGTCATTTCACGCACCATACTGACAGATACTGAGCTATAGTGCAATATGTTTTCCTTTACAGTTTCAGATAACGTCATATTTGTGCATAATTGTTCTATTTTCGCCGGCTTTGTGCTATCATATCTCCCATGAGAGCTGCCGAACGCCAAATCAAGATTCACAATCTGATTCGCACCCAGGAGTTTATCGACGCCGCAACCCTGGCTTCCAAACTGGACGTTTCGGAATCCAGCCTGCGCCGCGATCTCATGGAACTGGAGCGCCAGGGCCTGGTTCGAAGGGTCCGCGGAGGCGCCGTCTCACTGCAAGTTCAGGCCGAGTCACGCGGCATCCGGGTGCCCGCCACGCGATCCCGGGAAGAAACGCAGCGCATTGGTCGCGCCGCTGCAGCCTTGCTGGAGGATGGGCAGACCGTCATCATGGACGGCGGTTCGACCGTGGGGGAGGTGGCGCGTCAACTTCTGGGCCACTCCCTGCAAGTCATCACCAATTCCATCCTCATCGCGCAGATTTTCTCTGATTCCAAGAGCATGGAGTTGACACTCACGGGCGGTTACCTTTACCCGCGCCTCGGCGTGCTGCTGGGTCCGATCTGCGAAGAGATGCTGAGTCGCGTGGCCGCGGATGTCCTCGTGATGGGGATCGGCGGCATCACCGAGGCGGGCCTGAGCAACACGAACACGCTGGTGGTAGGGTCGGAACGCAAGATGATCGACGTTTCGCGGCGGGTCATCGTGGTGGCCGATCACTCCAAATTTGGCCGGCAGGCGATGGCACACCTCGCGCCCCTTGAGGCCGTGGACACGATTGTGACCGACCAGAACTTGCCGCCACGGTTCGAAAAGTTGCTCGTCAAGTACGGAGTCGAGTTGGTCGTGGCTTGATGTGGCGGCGGTGTGCTCGGTCCGGGTGTCAGGCCGCCGCCGTGCGATATCTCCAAGATCGTTGGCTAGATATATTCGCGGAACAATTCCCGGCGCGGGGAGGGGATGACGATGGCGCTCACCAGCATGCCTTCGGCTCCGGCCACGGGTGCGGCGGCGGCGATGGCGGCCTCGACGCTGGAAACGTCGCCCGTGAGGAGCACGAACCCTTTGCCTCCGATGGCCATGGCCAGGTGAATGCGAAAGAGCTTGATGTTGGCGGCTTTGGCAGCAGCGTCAGCAACGTTGACGATGGTGGCTGCGCTGAAAGTCTCGATAATGCCCAACGCTTCGAATTGTTCGGCGGGCAAATCCACCGCCATCGAAATCGCGGGAAACACGGAAGGGTGCAGGCGGGAGATTACTCGCCGCTCGATCAACGCGCCTTCCGAGGCCGCGGCTCCGGCTTGCACGCTCGATTCCACGGAGGCCACGTCGCCGCTTACTGCGATGAGGTATTTGCCGGAGCAGATGGTGCGCGCCAGCAGGAGCTGCACGGAAGCAGCCTTGAGCATGGCGTCCTGAGCCCTGTAGCCAATGCCGATGCTGGTGACTTCCACGAGCCCGATGGTGTCCATTTCAGCCACGTGCGTTTCCATCCTTCCTGCCGTATAAAGTCATGCTTCGATGATTACCGCTCCGTCGATTTCCCGCACTGTCCCCGAAATGCTGGCATGAATATTGGCGCCGAGTTTACCGGCAGGTGGCGCAGCAATCAGGTCGCCGGCGTGGATGGATTCTCCGGGACGAACCGTGGGCAGGGAGGGGGCGCCCACGTGCTGCTGCAGCGGCACCACCACGCGCCGGGGCGCGAGTGGCCGGTCCTCCAGTGGCCCCACGTTGTGGAACCCGGTGAGGCCGAGCTTGGCCATCAGCCGGTGCGTGGGAATGCGCCGCTGGTTCCCAATCGGGTGCGGCCGGATGTCTTCGGGCCGGCCCTGCCATCCCAAGCCGCGCTCGCGGGCAAGCTTCTTGTCATGGGCGCAAACATCTTTAGGGTCCAGGTCTTCCGGGCAGGAGAACAGGCTGCACAAGTTGCACTCGCAGCAGTAGAGCGTGCCCATCATGAGCCGGGCTTTGTCGGGGGCAAAGCCCAGAGCCCGCATGGCCTTGTGCGGTTCAATGGGGTGGCCGAGCAGATAGCGTGGGCAGAGTTCGGTGCAGAACGTGCACTGATCGCACGCCGATTTGCCGATGCGGTCCATCGCGATCCAAGTGCGCAGATAGCGGTGGATCAAGGCGTGGTCGCGTGGCAGCACGATCAGACCGCCGGTGGTTTTCGTGACCGGCTCTTCCCATCCGCGTGCCACATGCGCCATCATGGCCCCGCCCACCAGCACTTCACCGGGGTTTGCGGTCGCGCCCCCCGCGGCAGCAATGACTTCTCCGATGGCCATTCCCACGGGCACGTGCAGCGTGACTGGTTCGGCCACCGCGCCTGCCACGGTCAGATACTTGTGCGTAACCGGGCGGTTGCGTGCCACGTTGATCAGCGTCTCCACGTTCGAGACCACCGCGCCCACATCCAGCGGCAGGCCGCCGGGCGGGATCACCCGGCCCGTCACATCAAAAACCAGGACAAACTCGTCGCCTGCCGGATAGACGTCGCGCAGGGGGCAGATTTCGACCCCCGCGGGTAGAAGCGGCGCGAGATTCCGGATGACGTCGTCGTACTTCTCCTTGATGCCGATGACGCCGCGCCGCGCGCCGACTCGCTCCATCGCCGTCTCGAGGCCGCTGAGCATCTCCGCACCGTAGTGGAGCAGGAGTTCCTTGTCTTTGTGCAGCAGCGGCTCGCACTCTGCCGCATTTACAATGTAGGTTTCAGCGGGCCGGCGCAATTTCACTGCGGTCGGGAATCCAGCCCCTCCGGCGCCCACTACGCCGTTTTGTTCAATAGGATCGCTCAAAGGGTCCTCGCCTTTTCTCTCGCCGGGGTGCCCGGACTTGGGCAGCTTCGACTGTTCCCGACAGTCGCTTTGCGAAAAGGGTTTGACCGAAAACCGCCATGCCGGGTCGAATCTTGGAGGGTCAGCCTCGCACAAACCCCTCAGGCAATTTGGCGTTGCCCAGGCAGCGTCCCCTGCTCTTTTCTTGACTTGCCGTCGAGCCCCCCCATAGAATCGATAGTTTAAACCCATTGCGGCAAATTCCCTAGATGTCTCTACGCTTTTACAACACGCTCAAACGCCAAGTGGAAGAGTTCCAGCCTCTGGAAGGCAACACGGTCCGCATGTACACCTGCGGGCCCACGGTTTACGACTACGCGCACATTGGCAACTACCGCACTTTCGTTTTTCAGGACATCCTGCGACGCTACCTGAAGTACAAGGGCTTCCAACTCTGTCATGTCGTTAACCTCACCGACGTTGACGACAACACGATCCGCAACTCCCAGGCGGCGGGAATGCCACTGCGTGCCTACACCGACAAGTACAGCCAGGCCTTCCAGATCGATCGCCAACTCCTGAACCTGGAAGATCCGGAGTTTCTCGTCCGCGCCACGGAACACATCGGGGAAATGGTGAAGCTCATCCAGACGCTCGTGGACCGGGGATACGCCTACGCGAGCGATGGGTCGGTTTACTTCAAGGTTGCCGCTTTCCCGCACTACGGCCAGCTAACCCAGATTGACCTTTCCGGCGCGCGCGCGGGTGCGCGCGTGGACACCGACAAGTACGACAAGGACGACGCCCGTGACTTCGTGCTTTGGAAAGCCGCGAAACCAGGAGAGCCTTTCTGGGAGACCCCCTTCGGCCCCGGGCGGCCCGGCTGGCACATCGAATGCTCTGCGATGTCGATGAAGTACCTGGGCGAGACCTTCGACATCCACTCCGGCGGCAGCGATCTGATCTTTCCCCATCACGAGAATGAAATCGCGCAGAGCGAAGCCGCCACCGGCAAACCCTTCGTGAAAGTCTGGCTGCACTCCGAGCACCTGATCGTTAATGGCGAGAAGATGTCGAAATCGCTCGGCAACTTCTACACGCTGCGGGACCTGATCGCCAAGGGTTATAAGCCCTCGGCCGTTCGCTACCTCCTGGCCTCGGTGCCCTACCGCAAACCGCTCAATTTCACTTTTGACGGGGTGCACCAGGCACAACAGTCGATCGACCGGCTCCGCAATTTTCGCTTCCGCCTGACCAAGGAGAGTTTCCCGGCCGGAGCCGGCACGGTCCTCCCGGCGCGTGCGCAGGAGGCGCGGCAGGAATTTGAGGCCGCGCTCGACGACAACCTGAACAGCGCCGAAGCGCTCGGCGCCATCTTCGACATGGTGCGCGACGGCAACACCGCAATGGACCGCGGGGACTTTCGCGACGGTGACCGCGGTGCCTTCCTCGACACACTGGAACGCTGGGACCGCGTCTTTGCCGTGCTGGACGATAACGACCACGCCAAGCTCGTGAAGTTTGGCCTCATCAAACCATCAGCAGTTGCCGCGGCAGATTCGGCGGCCGATGCGGGGAAAGATGCCACGGGGCTCGAAGTGGGGAACGGTCAGCCGGCCTCGGTGCTCGTCGAAACCCTGAGCGACGAAGCAATCGAGAAACTGCTGGCGGAGCGCGCCGGCGC
This sequence comes from uncultured Acidobacteriota bacterium, assembly GCA_963722555.1. GTDB lineage: Bacteria > Acidobacteriota > Terriglobia > UBA7540 > UBA7540 > Bog-366. The sequence continues at coordinate 477,476 of CAVRNQ010000005.1, read as the reverse complement.
CCGGCGCCATGGCAACTACGCTCGCTCTGATGAGATTCGAGCCAATTTGCTTAAAGCCGGTGTTATACTGGAAGATAGCAAAGCGGGAACGCGCTGGAAGCGGAAGTGAACATGCAGAACCTGCGGCTTAGTCTCCCGGTGTTGGCTCGACCCAACCTTTTTGGGGGCGACTGATCCTCTCCGTTGTTTCCTCACCGAAGGACCTTGAAACTTGTCTGAACGCTGCCAGGTGCAGCGGAGAGGAGAGATTCCATGGAGAGCAAACTGCCGCGCATTTTGACGCCTCTTCCCGGGCCCGAAGCCCGGAAGGTTCTGGCGCTCGACCAGCAATTCGTCTCACCTTCCTATACCCGTGACTATCCGCTCGTCGCCCAACGCGGACAAGGTGCGATCGTGGAGGATGTGGACGGGAACTGCTTCCTGGATTTTGCCGCCGGCATCGCCGTGGTTTCAACCGGCCACTGCCATCCGGACGTGGTAGCCGCAATTCAGAAGCAGGCCGAGACCCTGATCCATATGTCGGGGACGGATTTCTATTACCCTCTGCTGGCGCAACTGGCGGAGAAGATGGCCCAGATCACCCCCGGGACCTTTCCCAAACGAGTTGCGTTCGGCAACTCCGGCGCCGAGGCCATCGAAGCGGCCATGAAGATTGCGCGTTACCACACCCGGCGCCACCAATTCATTGCCTTTCTCGGCGGTTTCCACGGGCGGACGTTCGGCGCGCTTTCGCTTACGGCCAGCAAGGCGGTGCAGCGGCGAGGTTTCGGCCCGCTGTTGTCGGGTGTCGTCCATGTGCCGTATGCCAATCCTTATCGCTGCCCGGCAGGCCACCGCGCCCCGGAGTGCGTGTGCGACTGCATTTGCTCGGACCTGCTGGAGCGGCAACTGTTCAAGACCGCCGTGCCGCCCGAAGAGGTTGCGGCTATCGTGGTGGAGCCGATCCAGGGCGAAGGAGGTTACATCATTCCGCCTCCCCGGTTCCTCGACAAGCTGCGGCGGCTGGCCGATAAGTACGGGATTCTGTTGATCTTCGACGAAGTCCAATGCGGCATGGGGCGGACCGGCAAAATGTGGGCCTGCGAGCACTTCGGAGTTGTGCCCGACATCCTGGTGACCGCCAAAGGTATTGCCTCCGGTTTGCCGCTGGGTGTGACGGTGGCCCGCGCGGACCTGATGAATTGGGGTCCCGGTGCGCACGCCTCGACGTTCGGTGGCAACCCGGTGGCCTGCGCGGCGGCGCTGGAAACAATTCGCCTGCTGGAAGAGAAATACATCGCGAACGCGGCTCGGGTGGGCGAATATATCCTGGGAAGAATCGCCGATTGGCCGCACAAGCATCGCCTGGTCGGCCAAGTGCGCGGTCGCGGGCTGATGATTGGAATCGAACTGGTCAAGAGCCAGGAGACTCGCGAACCGAATCCCGAAGTGCGCAAGCAGGTGATTGGGCGGGCGTTCGAACAGGGGTTGCTGATCCTTGGCTGCGGCGAAAGTACCGTCCGGCTGATGCCACCGCTCCTGATCGATCGTGAGCAGGCGGATTTCGCCGTCGATGTCCTGGATCGCTGCCTCGCCGAGGCGGAACGCTAGACCCGAGAAGGCGCAGAACCCTTGAGCACTCTGGCGCGGCTTATGTATCGTGCGTTGGTCTGGAAGGAACGCCAGCGCGCGCGACACGCCGCGCTGAGACCGCCGGGGCCGCCGAGCAAAACGGAGCACTTGAAGACGGGCGCGCGGGGCGAGACCCTGGCCTTTTGGTATTTGCGCCGGGCGGGTTACACGATCGTAGCTCGGAACCGCCGAGCCCGCTCCGGCGCCGGTGAAATTGACCTGATCGGCTGGGACGGCCCGGTCCTGTCGTTCGTGGAAATCAAAACCCGGACGTCGGACGAGGCCGGTCCGCCGGAGGCTGCAGTTTCCAAGGCCAAGCAAAAACGCATTGCCCGGACCGCCCAGGAATACCTGCGGCGACTGGGGCGTAAACCGCCCAGCTACCGGTTTGATATTGCCAGCGTCGCATGGGATTCTGAGGCAGGCCTCGAAGTCCGACTCATCAAGGACGCTTTCAAGGCCTCGTTTTAGGCTCCGCAGGGGGCGCCGGTGCAGTAAGGCGAAAAAACGCCAAAACCTGGAGCGAGCGCTGGATTCAAGGAGCTATAACCTTGCCCGAACTAAGAAGAGATCCCGTCACCGGTCGATGGGTCATTATTGCAACGGACCGGGCGAAGCGGCCGAGCGATTTCGTCCGTGATAAGGTGCAGATTCGAGGATCGGGCTTCTGCCCGTTCTGCTACAACAACGAGTCCAAGACCCCGCCGGAAATCCTCGCCTACCGCAGCGACGGTAGCAGCCCCAATACTCCCGGCTGGTCGCTGCGTGTGGTGGCGAACAAGTTTCCCGCTCTGGGCATTGAAGGCTCGCTGAACCGCCAGGGCGAAGGCCTTTATGACAAGATGAATGGAATCGGCGCGCATGAAGTCATCATTGAGACTCCCCAGCACAACTTGACCCTTGCTTCCATGCCCGCGCGTCAGGTAGAGGACGTGCTTTGGGCTTATCGCGACCGGATCATCGACCTGAAGAAGGACCGTCGCTTCCGCTACATCCTGATCTTCAAGAACCACGGCGACGCCGCAGGCGCATCACTGGAACATACCCACTCCCAACTGATCGCGCTGCCCGTGGTGCCCAAGCGCGTGACGGAAGAAGTGGCGGGCGCGCGCGAGCATTACAACTTCAAGGAGCGCTGCATCTTTTGCGACATCATCCGGCAGGAAACCGAAAGCAAAATCCGGCTGATCTCTGAGAACGACGGCTTTCTGGCTATGGCGCCCTTCGCCCCCCGCTTCCCCTTCGAGATGTGGATCATTCCCAAGACGCACCAGTGTTCGTTCGAGGAGTCGCAGAAACGCGAGTTCGAGCAACTCGCTCCCCTCCTGAAGGACATGCTGGCGCGGTTGGACCGCGTGCTGGATTTTCCGGCGTATAACTACATCGTCCATACCTCCCCGATCGGGGAATCCGCCGAGGACTACTACCACTGGCACATGGAGATCATGCCCAAGCTCACCAAGGTGGCCGGGTTCGAGTGGGGCACGGGCTTCTATATCAATCCCACACCACCCGAAGAGTCCGCGAAGTTCCTGCGTGAAGCCGCGATGCCGGTCGGCGTGTAGGCGGGTAGTAAAGGGATTTCTCCTCGGTCCTGGTCTGGTCCTTCCCGGGACGAAGCATCGGGACAGATCCCGCGCACCCCAAAAATCCACTCCGACCGACGGCTAATTACGGCGAGAGCTCGTCTCATCGTGGGCTTTTCCCTCAGCCGGGCGCCAAGCTTCGAATCCTGCCTTCTCACCGGATGCCAAGAAAATGTCCTGCGGGCCGCCGGCCACATTTCTGGCTTGTTGTAGCCCCGTGCTTTGGCTCGGGCCGCCGCGGTGACTGCCAGCCTAAAGGTCGGCGCCAGGCCATTTCCCGGAATCCTGCCCAGCAGCTATACTGAGTGATGCACGAGCCGGGCAAGGAGTGACGCTCGCCTGCCCATGGATCTGGAACTCAAGGTCGAATGCTATGCCGGTTATCGGGCCGACGAGCGACCGCTTCGGTTCGCCTTCCCGCAGAAGACCGGAGCGCGCACCTACGAAGTCAAGGAAATCCTCGATCAGTGGTACGGCGTGGGGTATCGCTGTTTCAAGGTCCGCGCGGATGACGGCAACACTTACATCCTCCGGCATCGGGAGAGCGAGGATCGCTGGTCGCTTGACTCCTTCCGCCAAACCTGACTGCGAAACAGGGCAAGGCGGGTCATTGCAGCACAGGGATTCTCCTGCCCCCCTGCACTTATTTCTTTTCCAGGACACAACCCGGATTCCCGGCGTGGCGTCATGACAATGCAGGGAAGAAATGGTTAAATTGCAGAAGCAGGCGTCCCGGACCGTGGCCCCGCTCGGGAGGGGAGCGCACTAGAACGATATGCAAAAGGGTGAGAACATCGTCTCCATCGCACTGGCTGCCATTGTGTTCTTCGCCGTCGTTGCCATCCAGCGCAAGTGGAAACCGGCCAGCCTGAAAGAGGTTGCGAGTTCCGCGGAGGACTTCATCCTGACCACGACGGGCATCCGCGGGCAGGCTCCGGACATAGCCGGTTACGAAAGGCTCAAGACCTTCCGCTTGGGGGGTTATCACGCCGGCCTGTATCGTGCCACGCCGGCGCCGCTAATCTTCGCGTCCGGACGGCTGGTAGTTTACGACCGCGAGGATCATCCCGTGTTCTCGCTGGAAACGCTGGAAGGCTCGAAGGAGCCCTGGACGGCCCTCTATGACTTTGCCGGCCGGCGGGGACTTTCCGTCGTCGGCAGCCGGGCACGCCCGGACTATGCGCGCGACCTTACGGGCGACGGAAATCCGGACATCATCATCGGCCAGTACTCGGGCGGAGACCACTGCTGCAGCGTGGCCACGCTGGTTTCGCTCGGCCCGGATGCTGTCACCTCCATCGGCCGCATCGACGGGCTCGACGGACTGCCTTTCGAGGGCCTGGAGGTTCGCAAGGTCAACAAGGACGCGGCCTGGGAATGCATTGCACACCGGCCATACGTGACGACTTGCGGAACTCACGCCGACGCCGCCGACGTGATTTCGGTTTACACTCTCGCAGATGGCCGCTACACGGACCAGACGGCCCGATTCGGAGATTACCTCGAGGAAGTCCTGCGCCAAAACTCGGCAAAGTGGCGGCAGGAGAAGAATCGCAGCCTGGGTCTTCTTCAGACCCTGGCCACCGACTACGCGGCGGTTGGCCAGAGGGATCAGGGGAAACGCTTCTTCGCTTTGAACCTGAGCCAGTTCATGCCCAGCCTCCGGACGCAGAACGTGGACCCCAACGCCTGCCTCGAAAGCCTGGAGAGCCTTGTGGACCGTGTGCCCGCTCTGGGGCCGTGAGGGCAGGACGCCTTAGGGCGGCAAGGGTGCGCTACCGGAGAAGTCATCAGCGTGATCCGGGAAGCATCTCACGGTTGAAATCATGCGCTCGGATGGGTGGGTGGGCGCCCCGAGCAAAGACCGTTGCGCTCTTCCAGAGGTGAGCCGTGCCCTGGGGTTGTAAGGGCAATTCAGGAATTGTCCCGCCACCATTTGCAGCCTTCAATTTCCAACTCGCAACTGCTCTACAACACCGCCTCACTCCAGTTTTCCAGGATTTTCTTGACCTTCCCCATGAATTGTTCCGCCACGGCTCCATCAATTGCACGGTGGTCGTACGATAGCGAAAGGTAGACCATGTGCCGGATAGCGATGGCGTCGTCGCGGACCACCGGGCGTTTTTCAATGGCGCCTACGCCCAGGATTGCCACCTGAGGTTGAGGGATGATCGGCAGGCCAAACAGCCCGCCGAAGCTGCCCGGGTTGGTGATGGTGAAGGTTCCGCCCTGGACCTCTTCCACGCTCAGGCGCTTCGAGCGTGCGCGGTCGGCCAAGTCCTGCAAGGCGCGTGCTATGCCCAAAAGATTCTTCTCATTGGCGCGCTTAATGACCGGCACGATCAATCCGCTTTCCAGCGCCACGGCGATGCCGATATTCACGTCACGCTTATAGACGATATTGGTTCCCTCGACAGAAGAGTTGATGATCGGTAATTCCTTGATCGCTTCGAGGCAGGCCCGGACGAAGAACGGCGTGAAAGTCAGCTTGATGCCATGGCGCTGTTCGAACTCATCTTTCGAGCGCGCGCGCTCGGCCACCACGCGTGTCATCTCAACTTCCACAACGGTGTAAACGTGCGCCGAGGTGCGCTTGCTCGCGACCATGTGCTCGGCGATCTGCCGGCGCATGGGCGTCATGGGAACAACCTGGGTCGGACCCGTAAAGGCCACGAGAGGTGGGGTCATCGGCGGTGCTGCGGGCGCCGTTGCCGGCGCGGTGGCAGGGGCCGGCAGCGCCGCCGCCCCGCGCTGCTCGAGGAAATCCAGAATGTCTTTCTTGCTGACCCGGCCACCCAGCCCAGTGCCCTTCACCCGGCTCAAATCCACGTTGTGCTCCCGCGCAATGCGCCGCACCAAGGGCGAGGTGCGGGTTTCCCCCCTCTCTCCGTCTTGGGGGGACGCCGCCGCCGGGACAGCAGCCGGCGCGGCGCGGGTGGGACCCGCGACGGGCAGGGATGCAGGCAGCGCAGCAGAAGGAGCAGCCTCCGCTTTGTGCACGGTGGCTTCCGCCGGGGCGGGTGCCACGGCCGCTGCGCCTTCGCCGTCGATGATGGCTACGACCGCATTCACGGCCACCGTCTCGTTTTCCTTCACGAGGATCTGCGTAAGCACGCCTGCCGCGGGGGAGGGGATCTCCGCATCGACCTTGTCGGTGGAGATCTCGAATAACGGTTCGTCGCGGTCCACCCGCTCGCCGACTCTCTTCATCCATTTCGTGACTGTTCCTTCTGCTATGCTCTCCCCCATCTGGGGCATGATGACGTTGGTTGGCATCGTTAACCTCTTTTAAGTCGAAAGTCCACGGTCAAGTGTCGAAGGTCAAAAACACTTACTCACGCCGCTGCGGCTTCAACCTTCGCACGTAGTGCGGCTAACATCCGAGAGATCTCAGAAATCTCGTTTAAGAGACTCTCGGCCTTATCCCCAGCGATGAACCCTAAGTCGCGGCTTAACATGAGCAGGTTCTCAGTTTCAGCAAGGGAGCCCTCCGAGATGTTCAGAAACCGAGCGTAGTCGTGGCCCTTGCGCCGCTTCGAGCCCTCAGCGATGTTAGTGGGGACAGATACTGCGGCCCGGCGTAACTGCGATGTCAGCCCAAAGCGCTCAGCAGCAGGGAATGACGCCGTCGTTTGATACACGCTCAAAGCCAAGGCGTAGCTGCGCTGCCAAACCCTGATATCGGTGAACCTCTGCATTGTTCCTTTCGGCCGACTTTCCAGCCTTACAGCATTGTCTTTGAACCTTCGACCCTCGACTGTCGACGGTTGACTTCAGTACGCCGCCAACTTCCTCGCCGCTGCCGCCAATTTCTGCGCGTTGGGCAGAAAATACTCTTCGAGTGGCGGCGAGAACGGCACGGGTGTGTCGGGCGCGGTGACGCGTATGATAGGGCCGTCCAGGTCCTCGAAAGCCTTCTCCGCAATCAGCGCCGCCAGTTCACCCGCCATGCCGCCGGTGCGCGTGTCTTCGTGCAGCAGGATCACTTTGCTGCATTTGCGCACGCTAGCCAGCACGGTTTCCTCATCGTAGGGCAGCAGGCTGCGCAGGTCAACGACCTCGAGTGACAGTCCTTCTTTCTCCAGCTCGCGCGCGGCGTCGAGCGCCGTCCAAACCATGGCGCCGTACGTGATCACCGCGATGTCCGTGCCCTCGCGGCGCACCGCCGCTTTGCCAATCGGCACCACGTAATCCTGCTCCGGAACCTCCTCCTTGATGCGCCGGTAGAGAAACTTGTGCTCGAAGAAGATCACAGGGTTGTCGTCGCGGATGGCGGCTTTGACCAGTCCCTTGGCGTCGTAAGCCGTCGCCGGCGCCACCACCTTCAGACCCGGCGTGTGCACAAACCACATTTCGTTCGATTGCGAGTGATAGGGCCCGCCGTGTACGCCGGCGCCGGAGGGTCCGCGGATCACGATGGGCACGGCCGGCCCCCAACGGTAATGAAGCTTGGCCGCCATGTTGACGATCTGGTCAAAGCCGCAGGCGATGAAATCCATAAACTGCATCTCGACCACCGGCCGCATGCCCATGAGCGCCGCGCCGATGGCCGCACCCACGATGGCCGATTCCGAGATGGGCGTGTCGATCACGCGATCCTCACCAAACCTCTCCAGCATGCCGGCCGTCACTTTGAACGCGCCGCCGTAAACGCCGATGTCCTCGCCCAGGAGGAAGACCGAGGGATCGCGCTCCATCTCCTCCCAGATGCCCTGGCGTATGGCTTCCACGTATGTGAGCAAGGCCATCAAGAAACTCCCTGCATCAACCTCGCCCGGGCGAAACCGGTCAGTCGCCCGCGGCTGGCTGAGTGCTTATTTCTGAGGGCGGACTTCTCTTCTCTCCCACCAACAATCCGGTCCACAGTACACCCCCTCGACCGCTTCTTCACCACGCGGCAGCGGACGGGCTTCGGCTTGCGCGACGGCAACGTCGATTTCCTGATGGACACGCTTGTGGAGCTCCTCGATCTGTTGCTTGGTCATGATTTTTCGGGCGACCAGAAACTTCTCCAGGCGTTGGATGGGATCTTTTTTTGCCCAAGCCAGTTTCAGTTTTTCCGGAACATATTCCGCCGCGTCGTGGGCGGAATGGCCCGCCATGCGCAAGGTGAGGCACTCAAGCAAACTCGGGCCTTTGCCAGCCCGCGCGCGCGTCATGGCCCGGCCCACAGCGTCGTACACGGCAAGCACATCGCAGCCATCCACGCGCTCCCCGGGCATTCCGTACGCGGGTCCGCGCAGGGCGAGTGATTTCACCGCGAATTGTTTTTCGGTCGGCGTCGAATAGGCGAATTGATTGTTGTTGCAAATGAAAACCACCGGCAGCTTCATGACCGCGGCAAGGTTCATGGCTTCGTGAACGTCGCCCAGGCTGGTCGTCCCCTCGCCGAAGTGCGTGAGCACCACGTTGCCCTTGCCGCGCTGCTTCAAAACCAAGCCCACGCCGCAAGCCACCGGCAGCGTGGCGCCCAACGGCGAGATGATGGGAATGACCCCGAGGTTCAAATCTCCAATGTGCAGCGTGTTGTCGCGGCCACGCGTGGGCGTGTCGCCCCGCGCCAGCCAGTTGGCGAAAATATCCGCGAGCGAAAAACCGCGAATCACAAAAACCGAAAAGTCCCGATGGCAGGGCAGAGTTACATCACCGGGACGCATCGCCAGCCCCGCGCCCACCCCGATGGCTTCCTGCCCGCGCCCCACGTAAACCCCACCCACAATCTTGCCCTGACGATAAAGCACCTGCTCAAGGCGCAGCTCTGACTCGCGCGTGAGCGTCAGGTAGTAGAGCATGCGCGCCAGCGTCGCGGCATCGGGCTTTATACCTCGTTTCGAGCCTTTCGCGGGCGGTGTGCTCTTCATCGGTTCTCACAAAGCAGGCACTAGGCAGTAAGCAGTAGGCAGCGAACAAGACCCCCTACGCCGACCTCGGGTCGAGCCTCGCGTTTACAATGAAACCTTCCACCAGGTCCGGGGAAACAAAGCGCACCGTTTCGAGCTTTCCCTTCCGCTCAGTCAACAGGCAGACGCCAAAGTCGCTGGCCTTTCGGTAGGCGGGGTCAATCGAAAGAATCGCCGCCATTGTCTCCTCCCCTAGGAAGGCGAACGGGTCACTCTGCCCTCTGCTTTCTGCCTACTGCCTCCTGCTTACTGCCTACTTCCAGCCATCCGCCCAAACGCTCCGCGCGGCGCCTTCCGGCGGAGGGAACGGGCTCGCCTCGGCGAAAGCCACATCCTCGCGGATTTCCCGGTCGATGCGCGCCTCGATGGATGCTTTCTCCTGCGCGGTCATCTGTTGCTTTGCCGCGAGGTACTTTTCGAAACGCAGGATCGGGTCTTTCTTCCGCCACTTCTCGAATTCCTGCTTGGGAACGTAGCGTGCGTCGTCGTGCTCCGCGTGGCCTTTCATCCGCATGGTCTTGCACTCGATGAGCACGGGCCCGCCGCCCCGGCGTGCATGCTCCGCTGCCTTGCGTGTAGCGGCATAGACCGCCCGCACGTCGTTGCCATTCACAATCGCGGAAGGAATCCCATAGCCTGGGGCGCGGTCGGCCATGTTGCGCACGGCCATTTGTTTGGAGGTCGGCGTAGAGTAGGCCCAACCGTTGTTCTCCGCGATGATGAGCAGGGGCAACTTTTGGACGGCGGCGAAGTTCACGCCTTCGTGAAACGGCCCGGTGCTGGAGGCGCCGTCGCCCACGTAGGCGAGCGCCACGCGTTTTTCCTTGCGCAGCTTCGCGGCGAGGGCAATGCCCGCCATGAGCGGCACGGTTTCCCCCAGCATGCTGATGGGAGCGATCACGCCGCGCGCGACGTCGCCGAAATGGGTGTTGGCGTCGCGCCCGTTCGTCGGGCCATCCTGGCGTGCCAGGTACTGCAGGAACAGATCGCGCGGCCGATAGCCGCGAATCAGCATGGCGCCCCCGTTGCGAATTACGGGACCGATCACGTCCTGTGGTTCGAGCGCGTAGGCGCTGCCCACGGAGACTGCTTCCTGCCCCAGGCCCGAATACACTCCGCCCACCACCTTGCCCTGGCGATAGAGCAGCGTCAATTGTTCGTCAACGCGGCGGTTCAGGCGAAGGTAATAGTAGATCTCGTGGAGTTGCGCACGCGTGAGTGTTTTCACAATAGTTAACAGGCCAAAATCACGAAAGTTGAAAGAGTCAAAGAGTTGAAAAGTTGAAAAAGTGAAGACCGTCCTTGACCTCTTCGACTCTTCAACTTTTTCGACTTCTCATCTCTTCAACGGTTCTTACATCCAGCCCAAACACCGCTCCAAAGTGCTCGACCACCCGCTCCGCGACCGCTTCCATCTCTACCGGCCTCCCCAGGAGCTTGGCGAGCGAGGTCACGCCCTTATCGGGCAGGCCGCAGGGAACAATCCACTCGAAATAGCGCAAGTCAGTGTTGACGTTCAGTGCGAACCCGTGCGAAGTGACCCAGCGCGAGAGATGCACACCCATCGCCACCAGCTTATCGTTTCCCACCCATACGCCCGCCGCACCGGGCAAGCGGACGGCTTCGACGCCAAAGTCGCGCGCCGTATGAATGAAGACTTCTTCCAGCGAGCGCATGTACCAGGAAATGTCGCGTCGGTGCTGGGTAAGATCCAGAATCGGATAACCGACGAGCTGGCCCGGGCCGTGGTAGGTCACGTCGCCGCCCCGATCGGTCTGGAAGACCCGCGCCCCGCGAGCGGCGAGATCCTCCTCGGACACCAGCAGGTTCTCACGCCGGGCGTTGCGCCCCAGCGTATAGACGTGCGGGTGCTCGAGCAGCAGGAGCGTGTCGGGAATCGCGCCGGCTTTGCGCTGCGCGACCTTTTCTTTCTGAAGGTTGCCTGCCACCGCGTAATCCACCCGCCCGAGTTGTTCGATTTGGCAAAGCACGAATAGCTCTCACCTCTCAGCTTTCAGCTCTCAGCTCTCAGCTCTCAGCTTTCAGCGATCAGCCCTCAGCCGGTGATTCGCTCATCTGCTCCTGCGGTTCTAGCTGACCGCTGACGGCTGATAGCTGACAGCTTCCTCAGATATGGATCGGCCAATCCACCGCCGCATGCGCAGCCTCGCCCAGCGCCTCGGCCAGCGTCGGGTGCGCGTGGATGGCGTGGGCAAGGTCATCGACGGTGCCTTCCAGTCGCATGGCCATGACGGCCTCGGCGATGCTCTCCGTGGCGCGCGGCCCGATGATGTGCACGCCCAGAATCTCTCCGCAGCGCGTGTCGCTCACCACCTTGACGAAACCCTCGCGAGAGCCCAGGATTGCCGCTTTGCTGACGGCAGAGTAGGGGAATCTGCCCATCTTCACCGGGTGGCCGGCTTCCCGTGCCTGGCGCTCGGTCAGGCCCACGCTCGCGATTTCCGGTTCACAATAGGTGCAATTGGGGATCTGCCGATAGTTGATGGGCTCGGCGGGTTTGCCTGCCGCGTGGGTCACCGCCACCATGCCTTCCTTCGAAGCCACGTGCGCAAGGAGCGGGCTGTTCGCTACAATGTCGCCGACGGCGTAAACGCCCGGCTCGTCCGTCTCCATGAAACCGTTCACTTTCACGAAACCCCGTTCCAGTTTCACGCGCGTTTCTTCCAGGCCAAGGTTGGCCGTGTTGGGGGCTCGGCCCACGGCCACCAGACAACTGTCGGCGTCCAAAGTCTGCGGTTTGCCAACGCCAACCGTATATTCCAGCGTAATGCCCTTCGAAGTCTTAGTAACTCCAGCAACCTTCGCCTGCGTCAGGATTTCGATACCCTGGTGGCGGAAGGATTTTTCGAGCTCCGCGGAAACCTCCTCGTCTTCCAGCGGCACCGCCCGCGGCAGCATTTCGAGCACGGTCACCTTGCTTCCGAAACGGTGGAAGATCGAAGCGAACTCCACGCCTACCGCGCCGGCGCCGATAATGACCAGCGATTGGGGGACTTCCGGCAGGCTCAGAATTTCCTTGTTGGTGAGAAGAGTCTTTCCGTCCGGCTCGAGACCCGGCAACAGGCGGGCTTCCGAGCCGGTGGCCAGTACAAGGTTCTTCGCGGCAATTTCTTGCGCGACGCCCTTGGAATCCGTCACGCTGATCTTTCCGGGGCCGGCAAGCCTGGCGAACCCTCGCACCGTGTTGACGTGATTCTTCTTGAGGAGGAACTCTACGCCCTTGGAGAGTTTGGTGACCACCTTCGCCTTGCGCGCCAGGATGGCCTGCCAGTTGAAGGAGAACTCCTTGCAGGCGATTCCGAAATCCTTGGCATTCCGGAAGTAATCATAGACTTCCGCGCTGAACAGCAAACTCTTGGTGGGGATGCACCCGACGTGCAGGCAGGTGCCGCCAAACTTGTCATCCTTCTCAACGATCGCTGTCTTCATGCCCAACTGGCCGGAGCGAATCGCCGCCACATAGCCCCCCGGGCCACCGCCGATCACGACCACGTCGTACTGGGGAGTCTCTGCCAAGACCACACCTCCAAGTGAAGTCTCACACCTCGGAACGCTTGCTGAAGATCTCGTGCCGGTCGAACTCGCGGCGGTCCCGCTTGCTTAGGCTCCGCGCCAAGACCCTGGCTTCGACATGGGCATGACGGTCCCGGCGTAGCGGGCTCGCTACGGGTTCTTCAGCACGCTGCCAAGATCATGCCTGTTCAGAGCCTTGAACGGCCATCTTACATTATGAGAAATGGCCGCACAAGCGTGCCCCACGTCAAGGCAGGGTTCCGTCAAAGTCCAATGGGGTTGAAAAAGACCCCTCACCTGCCCTCCTCCGTCGGGCACCCTCTCCCTTGGGGAGAGGGTGTCCCGCAACGTCGGGACGGGTGAGGGGTTTCTTCGTGGGTGATACATACATGGCCCCAGAGGTACGCGACACCCGCGACTTTGACGGGGCCCTGCACGTCAAGGTGCGGTTCAGCCTGTTTGTTGAATACGAGGGAGAGGACTGGGGTAGAGGCCACCCCCAATGCTGTTCACTCCGGGGGCAGTCACGACATAGCCGTTTCATCCGTCACTGCGCGACCCCCCGCTCGGAGCGGCCGGCCCTACAAGACCCCCGCGTCATGTTTGGTTGCGGCCACCGGCAGGCCCTGTATTACAACACCGTAATTTCTTGTTTCTTTGGCAAGCTTTTTTCAGGCATCCCTACGAGAGCCGCATTTTTAGCTGGTTTTCATATATAGGATACCCATAGGTCTCGGGCTGCGTAACGGCGTGGTGGGGTTGCGGCCCGAGGCCGCGATACGCTACCAGCCTCTCCATTTGTTCCTGGGAGACCCCCTCACCCCCGGCGCTCGGGGCCCCCCGCCCGCCCCGGCTGGTGAAGACGCCGGCGGCGGTCCATCCTCTCCCCCCAGGGGGCGAGGGTTGTAAATCCTAATCAACGCTCCCCTCGCGCCCTTGGGGGAGAGGGGCCGGGGGTGAGGGGGTTCTCGGGTCCAGCGGGTAGCCACCGTCAGCAAGGGCTTTTCACTTTTGCCCTTTGCCATTTGCCATTTGCCTTTTGATTTTCTCTTGTGGCTCCCCCGCACTGCACACCCGGCTTTGCGTTTTGACTTTCATTTGCGGCTCCGCCGCGCTGTGCTACGGGGGTGGTGTTCCCCCCGCGAAGGTTGACTCGCCTCGGGCGTACAATGCCCCCACCCCCAGGGGAAGGGACAATGGGTGGGGAACGATGACCTGCACATAACCACTGATCTTCGCATTCAGCGCCAGGTTCTTGATGTGCTCCACGAAGCTCGGCGTAACCTCCTGACCACGTGCGATCAGAAGCACGCCGGTGGGGGTTTTTACGTCTTCCGCGAGGATCATTCCGGGCTGGATCGCGTGGAAAGGAAGCCGCATTTCCTGTGCCTCCCAACTTTTTTCGGCTCGAAGCTTTGCCAAGGCCTCGAGGATGGCGGAGTCATACCAACCGGCACGACCTCGCAGGGTATCCAGCGCCAGTTCCATGGAGATGCCCCGGGACTCCAGGGCGTCGAAATCCGAGACGACTTTCAAGGCGCGTGCCCCCCAGGGTATGGCGTCACCACTGACGGAGTCGGGAGGTGCTCCCTGCCCGTCGAAGTGCTTATCCTGGTACCGCAGAATCTCCTGGACAGCTTCCAGCCGAGGAATGTTGGCCAGGAGTTGTTCGATCACGGCGGGCAGGTTACCCACCAGGGCTTGCTCCGACTCAGAAAGTGCTTCGCCGTGGTAGAGCTTGCCGACGGTCTCCGCGGGGAGGGTCACCCAACCGATCTGTGTCAACATGGCCGCGATCTCAACCTGCCAGGGGTCCACGACCTTCCCGCGAGAAGCCAATTCACCGACAATCTTGCGGGCCCGGAGGGCGCGCCCGAAGGCCACGGGGTTGACGAGGGCCAGGACGTCAGTAAGGGTTTTCAGGCTGCCGCGTAGCGTCTGCTCCAGCAGCACGCGCTCCGCCGTGATCAGCCGGTGTTGTTCGACGGAGGCTTCCAGCGCCCGGAGAAGCATTCCGGTGGGGCAAGGCTTATTGAGGAAGCGAAAGATGTTCCCTTCGTTGACTGCCGCGATCGCCGCTTCCATGTCCGCGTTGCCGGTCAGCAGGACGCGCACCGTATCCGGCGAGGCCTGTCGAATGCAATAGAGCAGGGACACGCCGTCCATGCCGGGCATCCGCAGGTCAGAAACGACCACTGCAAACGCTCCCCCGGCCGCGACCAGTTTCAAAGCCTCCTTGGGCTCGGTGCTGACGGTCACGTCATAGTCCTTTCGCAAGTGCCGTTGCAGCCCCTCGAGCACCTGGACTTCGTCGTCCACGAGTAGAATCCGAGCCCGCTCCCCTTCCGCCATATTATGCCTCCGCCAATCGAGCCGGCACTTCCGCCGCCATGGCACGCCAATCAGGCATTCTTTGCTGGATGCCCAGTGCGATCAGATCTTGCTCGTGGGTCTCAGCGCTGTCTTCCGGGGGAGCTTCGGGGGAAGTCACCTCGAGCTCACGGGCCAGGAGATTGGCAACGTAGACCGCCGAGACTGCGTCGAAGTCCTGATGCTGGACTCGATTGGGAGCGTGGTGAAGAGCCACCGCCTCCACGACCGCATAGGGTAATCCCCACAACCCCAGCAGGTACGCTCCAATTTCCGCGTGACTGAACCCATACTCGCGCTCTTCCACCTTGTGGAGGGGACGGCGCTCCCCGGTGGCTTCCGCCAGCAGCTTCTTAAAGCGCTCCGGGAGCTTCCAGGCCAGGATAAGCTTTCCCACATCATGGAGCATTCCCCCCGCCAGGGCGACATCGGCGAGGTGCTTCGGCACCGGCAGGCGGGCGGCAATACTCGCGGTGAGCCGCGCATGGTGCTGCAGGTTCTCCAAGGAGAAACCCGGCAGCGGCGTTGAGGTTTTGAAAACCTGGAAGATTTCCACGGAAAGAACCAGGCTCTTCAGGGTGCTGATGCCGAGGTAGCTGACGGCGCCTTGGATGCTAGTGATGGCGTGCGCGACGCCAAAGAAGGCGGAATTAGACAACTGGAGAACTTTGGCGGAGATCCCGACGTCCTGCTCGACGATCCGGGCGATCTTGTGCACCGGAGTATCCGGGTCCGTCAGCGCGGTCGTCAAGGCTTGATAGGTGCGGGGAAGCGAGGGGAGGTCCCCCAGGGCGCCCACCGTGCGGCGGATGGAGTCATCGCTGAGCAGCGCCTTGAGATGGCAGGCGCGCTCGACGGCAACCCGCAGCATTTCGGCGTCGCAGGGCTTGGCTAGAAACTGGTGCGCAACGGGAACCGCGCGGAGCGCGCTGGCAAGTTCCGTGTGCCCCGAGAGCACGATGCGCACCACCTGAGGATACTGGTCGCGCACCCGGCTGAGCAAAGCGGCTCCGTCCATCCCCGGCATCCGCATGTCGGAGACAATGACATCGAAGGGGGAGGCCTCCATGAGCGCCAGCGCTGCTTCCCCGCCGGGCGCGAAAGCCGTCTCCCACTCATGGCGTTGGGGACGCAGCATGCGCCGCAGCCCCTCCAAAATCCTGGGTTCGTCGTCCACAAATAGCACTCGTCTCATGGCGCCTTGGTCTCCTTGGAATATTCGGCGGGATCGAGGGGCAAACGGATGTAGAAGGTCGTCCCCTTTCCCACTTCGCTCTCAAACGTCAGGCTGCCTTTGTGGCGATTGACTACCAGCGACCGCGCGATCGCCAGGCCTTGGCCCGTCCCGCGTCCAACTTCCTTGGTGGTGAAAAAGGGGTCGTAAATCCTGGCCCGGATGGCCTCCGGAATACCGCCGCCGGTATCCGAGATGGTAATCAGAACCGTCTTGCCCTCCAGCACCGTGCGCACCCGGATCTTACCTTTCGCCCCGGTGCCCTTCACGACGTCGCTGATGGCGTGGGCAGCGTTTACCAGAAGGTTCAGGAACACCTGGTTCAGATCGCCGACATTGCAGACCACCAGCGGCAAGTCGCCAAAGTCGGTCTCGACATCGGAAACATACTTCAGCTCGTTGCGCGCCACGGTGAGGGTGCTCAGGAGCGCTTTGTTGAGGTCGGCGGCGGCCATTTCTTTGCTTTCGGGGTGAGCGAAGTCTTTCATGGCGCGCACAATGCTGGACACCCGGGTTATACCTTCCAGCGTCTGCGTGAGCGCTTTGGGTATCTCCTCCCGCAAGTAAGCGGAGTCCGCTTCCTCTTCGGCTCGGCGCACTTCGGCCAGGAAGTCTGGACGGAGCGTGCCGGAGGCAGCGGTCGAGAGGAACTCCTGGTATTTGTTGAGCAGACCCTGCAAACACCCGAAAGAGTCCTGCAGGAAGCGCGTGTTGTCGCCCACGAACTGGATGGGCGTATTGATTTCGTGGGCGATTCCCGATGCCAGGCGGCCCACCGCTTCCAGTTTCTGGGCGTGCAGTAACTCCATTTCCGCCACGTCCCGGCCGGTGATGTCACGCCCAATGCCCTGCAGTCCGACGGGTTTCCCGTCTTTGTAGATCAGGCCTGTTTTCACTTCCAGCCTCACCGCGCGGCCATCCTTGGCCGTAATCTCAAGTTCAAGATTGGAAGGGGAGTCACCCCCGAGCAGATGCGCGAGGAGCTGTTCGATCCGCGGCCAGTGTTGGGGGGTGAGCAGTTGCCGGAGGTTCATCTGGACAGCTTCCTCGAGCGAGTACCCGAGGGTCTGCACCGCTACGCGGTTGAGGGAGGTTATGCGCCCCTCCAGATCGAAGGTATAGACGAGGTCGCTGGCATTCTCGAACAGTTCGCGGTAACGCTCTTCACTTTCGCGGAACGCCTCCAGAGTCGATTTCCACTCGGTCACATCTCGGGCGACCCCCACAATCCCCGTCACCCGGCCCTGCGCGTCCTTGATCGGAACTTCCGTGTTGGAGAACCATTGGAATTTCCCGCTCGCGTCGGAATGCCGCTCCAGGGCGCCAATGACCGGCTCCCCGCTCTCAATGATCTTTTGCTCCGCAGCATAGTAGGCCTGCGCGTCTTCCGGGGGGAAGAAATCGAAGTCCGTCTTGCCCAGAGCAGCGCGCGAATCCGCAACCCCCAAGACCCGGGCCTGGGAGGTGTTGATGCGAGTAAAACGGCTCTGGGAATCCTTGAAATAAATGGCGTCGGGGACATTGTCCATAAGGGTGCCCAGGAGGTTGCGCTCGTGGGCCAATTCCTCCACCAGATGCGCCAATTTCGCGGAGTTCTCCTCCTGGGCAGCCTTCGCAATCTCCAGGTCTTGTGCGTACCGGAGGAGGTCCGCTTCCGCCCGTTTGCGCTCGGTGATGTCTTTGTAGAGGGTCATGACTCCACGCGGCTCGCCGCCCATCACCAGCGGCACACCATAAATCTCGACGTCCACTAAGGTGCCGTCCTTGCGACGCCGGCGACTGGTGGCGTACACGCTAGCCCAGCTCAGGCACTGCCGGGCAAAACCCTCCGCTTCGGAAACCAGTTCCCTGGGGACAATGAGCTCATCCAGATTGGCGCCTTGCATCTCTTGGCGCGAATAAAGAAACAGTCTTTCAAACGCCGGATTGGACATCTGGATACGTTCCTCTGTGTCCAGAACCACGATGCCCAAAGGGCTGATATCAATGAGGGTGTTGAGGTAAGCGGTTCGCTCTTCCAGGGCTCTCTCCGCCCGCCGGCGCCCGGTGATGTCCTGCTTGATCGCCACGAAATGGGTGAGAGTCCCGTTGGCGTCACGCACGGGAGTTATGGTCGTTTCATCCGTGTAGAGGGTCCCGTCCTTGCGCCGGTTGATGAGCTCTCCCTGCCACACCTCTCCCGAGAGGATGGTCTGCCAAAGGTTCCGATAGAAGTCGGCACTTTGTTCCCCGGACTTGAGAATCCGCATGGTCTGGCCCAGAATCTCCCCGGCGGGATAACCGGTCAGGCGTGTGAAGGCAGGGTTGACCCAGAGGATGCGGCCTTCTTGATCAGCGATGGCAATACCGTTGGCGGCGGATTCGAGTGCGGCGGTCTGGAGGCGCGTTTGCTGTTCGGCCTGCTTGCGCTCGGTGATGTCTCTGACGGTGGCCTGCAGAAGTGGTTGTCCCCAACAAATCATCCTGGTTAGCGTGACGGTGGCAAAGAACTCCTCGCCGCTGAACTTCTTGTGGGTCCACTCGAAGAAATGTGATCCCCGCTCCATGGCCGCGTCGATATTCTGGTGGGCCTTGACAGAGGAAAGCTCACCATCTGGCTGATATTCCGGGGATAAGCTCCATGGGGCCGCGGCCACAAACTCTCGCTCATCTCTCGCCCCGAACAGCGCGATGGCCGCTGCATTCCCGGCAGTAAACCCCCACTCCGGAGGGGCGACCATCATGATTGCATCGCGCGACGATTCATAAAGAACCCGATACTTCTCCTCGCCGTCCCGCAGCGCTTCCTCCGTCCCCTTACGCTCGATAAACTGCGCGAGGTTGTGGGCCACGGACGAGAAGGCCTGCAGGGTGGCTTCCGTCAAGGGCTTACGCGCGAACGCCGCCACCACCCCCAGCACGCGTTCCCGTACCTTCAGGGGATAGCCCGCAAACGCCACCATGCCTTCCCGGCGCGCCCATTCCGGGTCCCCCACCCAGGAATCTTCCCGCACCGAGTTCGTCAAGTGCGGCTCACCGCTTTCGGCGATGCGCCCGATTTTGAATTTCCCCATGGGCACTCGGGCGTGGCCTCCGTTAATGTGGGTGTACATCCCGGCGCTGGCCTGTAGCTCGAGGACGCTCTCCGCCTCGTTCACGGTCCAGACCCGGGCGAAGGTGGCGTCGATTCTGCCTACCAGGATCTCCGTACATTGCTGCAACCCTTGGCGCAGGCTCTCGCTCCCCGTAAGGGCTGCCCCCACTTCCCCCACGAGTGTCGCCAAGCGATGCCGTTCCTCCATTTCGACTTCCGCGCGCTGGCGCTCGGTAACGTCGCGAGTAATCCCAACCAAGCCCGTAATGCGCCCTTGGGCGTCCCGGGTGGACACCTTGGTGGTGGAAACCCAGCGGAGCTGCCCGTCGGCTTGACGGACCTTTTCCACTCGGCCGATGAGGGGCTGGCCGGTTTGGATGACCTGCCTTTCGTCGCTGAAATAGCCTTTCGCGTCTTCCTCGGGGAAGAAATCGAAGTCCGTCTTGCCGACTGCCTGGCCAGAGTCGCTTAACCCAAGGGCTTTGGCGTGCGCCAGGTTGATGCGCAGGAAGCGGCTTTGGCAATCCTTGAAATAGATGTAATCCGGAGTGCTGTCCATGAGGGCGCAGAGCAGATCGCGCTCGCGCGCCAAGGCTTGCTCGGCTCGTTTACGTTGGGTGATGTCGCGGATGCCGCAGGAAAACAGGCCTCCCTCAATCTCCTGAACGGGGCTAAGTCTGACTTCGAAGGGAGATTCCTTGCCCCCTTTGCGCAAGCCACGCATCTCGAACGTCTTCCCCACGTGGCGAGCGACCACTTCGGAGAAATCCTCTGGACCACCCCCGCCTGAACGCTCGCGCGCCCACTCGGGGAACAGCATTCCCAGCGTCTGGCCGATCAGTTCTTTCCGCCCGAAGCCGAATAGGATCTCCGCTTGGGCGTTGACGAGTACGATGCGGCCCTCACGATCCGTGATCGCCATCGCATCCGGCGCCGACTCCAGAAGCGCACGGAACTCCCCCTCTTTCTGCTGCAGCGCCCGCATCAGGACGGTTCGGCGGTGAAACGCCAGGAGGCCACCCAGCATGATGATCAAGAGGCCTGCGGCCAACTCCTCTACGATAGCCATCTGGCGGACGTTCTCATAGGCTTCCGCGCGGTCGATTTTGTGGACCATTCCCCAGCCGGCGGCCGGGATGTACTGGGTCGCGGCCAGCACCGGAACGCCTCGGTAGTCCTTGTACTCCACAAAGGTCTTGCGGCCTTCCAGGGCGGTGCGTGTGGCGAGGGGAGCGGTGGAGAGAGGAAACCGCAGGTTCGGGGAACCCGCCGGAACGTGGCGCAGCGGAGAGAAAATGACGACGTCATCACCTTCGCGGCGCGCGAGAAGTGTTTCCCCGGTCCGAGTCGGTATGCTTTCACGTGTCAGAATGGGAAACAGCGTTTGCGAGGCATCCACGACCAGGACCACAACCCCTCGAGGCTGGTCGGTAGATCGGACTCCTGCCGTGGCGCCCCGCCGGGAAACAACCGGAGCACTGAAACTAACCAGGGTCTTCCCCAGCGCGCCGCTGAGCACCTCGGGACGCAAGGTGCCCGTGCGGGCTACGGTCCGGGAGATTTCGGCGAGCCGGGGGCTCAACGGTTCAGCGTAGTTAGACTGGGCCACGAGGTGTGCGTCCGAATCCAGGAGGTAGACCCCATTGTAGTAATACACGCTCGCCATTTCGTCCAAGGCTGCCGTCAACTCCGCCCGGCCACCCGCAGGGGACCCCGGAAGTTGACCCTTAACGTGGTACGCCTGCAAGCCAGCCCGGACCGCAGGGCGGTTGGAGAAGAGTTCGGCATCCGCTTGACGTTCCATTAACCAGTCCGAGACCCTCTGCGCTCGATCCTCGGCAACGCTAGATTGGCGCGCCTCCCATTGAGCCGTCGCTTCCTGGTACAAGCGGCCGATGTGGAAATGCAACAAGCTCGCCGTCATCACTACTGCCAAGGCAAGCGCCAGGGTGTAAGCCCAGGCTTCTCTATCGCGGATCCTTCCGAGACCCATGACCTTCTGGGTGGGAGACGCGGGTGCTGGGAAGAGTGAGGGAGGAGTGTTCCGCTGGTGCTTTTCGAGCGCCCCCGCGACCGCGGTGCAAAGCTGCGCCATGGTGAGGGGCTTCCGCAGGTAATCGCAGGCCCCTTGCCGGAGCGCATCGACGGCGGAATCCACTCCGCCATGGCCGGTCAGGACCATTACTTCCAGGGCGGGATCGACGCCCTTCAGCGCGGCCATGGTCTGGATTCCGTCCATCTCCGGCATCAGGAGGTCGGTGATGGCCAGATCGAAATGCCGGCGGCGCGACTGCTCGACGGCCTCTTTGCCGCTCCCGGCGGTGACCACCGCATACCCATCAGCCTGCAGCATGGCGCTCAGCGCTTGGCGCACGCCCGCTTCATCATCGATGACCAAGACGCTGGCGGGTGGGGAGGGGGCGACGGGATTCGCGCCCGTCCCCGTTGTGACGCTTTCGAGTACTCCCATGCGACCGGCCTCCCTGCCCCTTGCCAAGGCTTCGAGCCAAACGCGCCGACGCTAAGTCCGCCGCCTCAGAGATGCCTATCCGTCCTCGGCAAAGCGCGCGCCCGGGGCTTCACCTCTATTCGTTTCTATCGGCAAAACCGGAGCGCAGCATGAGGGGTTACTCGAAACCTGAGGAGATGGGGAAGTCGCTCAGAATCAAGCAGGTTACCTCCTGCGGCTCGCCGCACCCAGGGACGGATAAACAGGCTGCGGAAAAACGCTTCCCTGCTGTCATCTTGAGCCCTTCGCTGTCATTCTGAGTCCTTCGCTGTCATCCTGAGCGTAGCGAAGGATCTCGCTCTGCCGGCTCAGGGTAAACTTCGCGAAGAATCTCGCCCTGCGCATTTTCATGAACATACGAGATTCTTCGCTTCGCTCAGAATGACAGCAGGGAAGCGTTTTCCCGCAGCCTGTGAAGCCCCGCCCTTCCAAACCCGTGGTGAGAAATCCGGGTTAGGAATTCGAAGCCGCCGGTCGCTTCCTGCGCCAGGGCAGATTCCGACCGGCGCTACAACTGAGGTTTTGAGACGACCCCACAGGCGCTGGGGTTGCGGGTGAAGGGTTCAGTTGGTTTCTCGCCCTGGTTGGGGATGGAGCCGCTTCCAGCGTTGGACGAAAAGAAAGAATACTCCCGGCCCGAAAGAAAACAGCATGACGGAGACGCCGAAGGCAATCCCCAGGAAAGTTAACAGACCAGCGCAGCAGTAATCCCGGTAGCGGGCCACGATGTGCGTGGGTACGGCGATGAGCAGTTCCAGAACGCTGCCTTTCAAGAGATAACGGCACTGCCGGCTGATCAGGTCCATTGGCACGGCACCCCGGCTGGTCCGGTGGAAGATGAGGGCCCACGCCGCCCACACCGCGGCGACCGGTACAAACGGCAGCGTTATGCTGCTGTCGAATAGATCCACGGCCTTATTCTTACCGATGAATTCGAAGATGGAGAACCCTGCCCCGGCGCCGAGCAAGCCCATCATCAGTCCGGAAGCCAGAATCGGCCAGAGGAGGGATCGGCGGGGCGTGGGTCGCTGCATCGCCAAGTCAACCGGCACAAGCAACATAACCGCCTGCCCGGCTGCCAGCACACCCAGGAAGACCCAGAACCTCCACTCTGAAAGAAGCCCGGCCGCGTCGTGCACTTTTACCGCCGGATAGAAGGCAACGAGGATCATCGGCAACGTCAGGACAACGAGGATGAGGACATAGACAAGGACTACCAGAACAGCCCAGCGCTTCATAGGCGACCTCCTGGCCGGGAGCGTAGGTGGCGTATTCAGGGCGTATTATGCCACGCGCGGGATTAGATCGCCATGGCAGGGCTCGGGACGATCCTTCCATGAACAGCCCGGCCGGGAAAGCTGCGCGGGTCGCCGCAGTGGCCGGGCGCTGGGCGGGCGGGGAGCCACCTCAGTTCTGCCCGGGCTTGGCTTGTCCAGCATGTTGCGCTGACTGTGTCCGGGGACAATCCCAGCTTGCGGCAGGTGGTGCGCCCTGGCCGCGCCGCAGCCGGCACCCGCAGTCCCGCTTGCCACTCGTCCCGTGGCGAGAGGTTTCAGTGGGCTTCGGTATAAACGGCCTCGGCGACATTGTCGGGCTGGCCGGAAAGAGACGAGCCGGGCGAATAGGCCGCCTTTTCATACTTGCTGCCGGCCTTCCGGATGACGTCGTGCCACCCATCGTCCCAGGCAATCTGGGCTTCTCCGTTCACGACGGTCCACGTACCACCTACCGAGCCCAAGCTCTTACGGGCCACGCCGTCGGGCTTGAGCGTGATGAGGAATTTCCCCCCGGCGCCGTCGCCCACTTTCCACTCGCCCAGAAAACGAGCTTGGCCAGCCGATGCCTTGCCCGCGGGGGAACTGAACTCGATGCGGGCAATGTCCGCCAGGCGGAAACTCTGTTGGCGCCCGTCTCTAAAGACGATCACGATGGAGCCCGGTTCGACTTCCGTCGCGGCTTTCGGCGCAGCCAAGGGAGCGACGAACACCAGTATTCCCAGAACCCATCCAGTCTTGGTCAAAAAGCGCATATCGGTTCTCCTTGGAGGGCACAGGGGAGGCGAACACACCTGTCCTCTCGCTTCAAATCATAATACGAACGCCCGCGGCAAATAGTTCAATCCCCACGGGGCGCATCGTGCCTCTGCCGTGCGCGTGGGCATGGCGGCTAGTGCGGGTTGACCAGCCGTGGCGGCTTTACGCCGCCATTGGGCGAGGTAAACTCGGCGCGAAAGTCCGGCGAAGCGCTGCGCAGGTTGTAAGAACTTGTCGAGCGAGCGTACAATCTCCGCTGGCGATCGCGCCTAAGAGCGGAGAGAGCGGGGCTGGTGGGAGGATAGTGGGAGCCAGCGAGAAGGAAATCGGGCCCCACGGGCACGCGAAGTAGGCCGCTACTCACCCTGGCAGGGGGTGCGCGCCTCGACCTGAAATCGCCCCGGCCTCGAGAAGGGAGCTGGTTTTCCGTATGCCCAAAATAACTCGACGCAGTCTCATGCAGGCAGTCCCCGCGCTCGGGGCGGGTGCGTGGCTGGAGGCTGCCTCAGCCCCGCAACCAACGCAGACTTCCCCAGGGCTGGCGCCGGGTTCTTCGGCACTCCGCGCGGCGGTGTTCTCCTGTGACGTCACGCCTCCCGTAGGCAGCCCGCTGGAGGAATGCCACCCCCCCGTGGCGACCAGTGTGGAGAGTCCCCTTCTGGCAAAGGGAGTCATCCTATCGGACGGCAGAACCTGCTACGCGCTTTGCTCTTTTGATTATTGCGAGCTGCGCACCGCTGCGCACGATTTGTTTCGCCGGAAAATCGCAGAGGTACTGCAGGTGAATGAACTGCAGGTCGAGGTGCATTGTGTTCACCAGCATGACGCGCCCCTTTACGACACCAATGCCGAAATGCTGGTGGACTTGGTGCCGTCGCCTCCGCATCTCGCCGACCTGGGCTTCATTGAATCAGCAGCCGACCGGGTTTCCGCCGCCGCCCAAGACGCCCTGAAGCGGCTGGAACCGTTCACGCACGTGGGTTGGGGGAAAGCCCAGGTGGAGAAATTTGCTTCCAACCGGCGGGTCCCGATGCCCGATGGCTCCATCGGCGTGCGCTACAGTTCCTGCACCGATCCCGTCCTGCTGGCGGCGCCCGAGGGCCTGACGGATCCCTGGCTCCGGACGATCACGTTGTTCGACGGCCAGCGCCCCCTGGTTCGACTCCACTACTACGCTTCGCATCCGCAAAGCCATTACGGCAAGGGACAGATGAACCCGGACACCCCCGGCCTGGCGCGCCAGCGTTTGGAGAAAGAAGAAGGGGTCCCCCAGATTTACTTCACGGGTTGCGCCGGCAACATCACCGCCGGAAAGTACAACGATGGTTCTCCTGCCGCCCGCGTGCAACTGGCAGACCGCTTGTATCAGGGTATGAAAGGAGCCATCGCCGCGACCCAAAAGGAGAAGTGCTCCGCCATAAAATGGCAGACCACGGAAGCCCGGTTTCCGTTGCGCACCGACGCGGACTTCTCAGCCTCCCATTTTCGTGAGGTGCTCGGGGATCCCAAGCAACCCTATCAGGAACGCACCAAATCCGCTCTAGCGCTGGCTTGGTACGGGCGGCTGCAGGTGTGGCCGGGGGTGGATCTAAGTTGCTATCGACTGGGGCCCGTCAGGATCCTGCATCTTCCGGGCGAGGCGTTCATCGAGTATCAACTGTATGCGCAGAGCCTTCGCCCCGGCGACTTCATAGCCACGGCTGCCTACGGCGAACTCGGCACGGGCTACATCTGTACTGAGAAGGCGTTCTCGGAGGGAGGGTATGAACCCACCCAGTCCTTTGTGGGTCCACCCAGCGAAGCGCGCCTCAAGGCCGCTATTCATGAACTCCTGGGGTAGCAGGCGATCCCTGGCTGCGAACGCACCTTTCCGGACGCCGGCGCGGACGCCCCGGGCGGCAAGAGCCGCGGGTGGCGGCATACATTGCCTTTCATGTATGCGGCCCACGAACCCGCGCAACATCTCTGTCACCGCGTCCTATCCCTGGCCTGTCCTGGCTACTTAACTGCCGCCGACATAAAAGGCGATGTCGGCGCCACCCGCGATTCGCCTAGCCCGGATTTCTCACCATGCGTGGATGCTGTTAGGGAGCTGCCGGAAGGGCGGGGCTTTACAGGCTGCGGAAACACTCTTCCGTGCTGTCATTCTGAGCGAAGCGAAGAATCTCGCCCTGCGCATTTTCATGAACATACGAGATTCTTCGTCGCCTGCGGCTCCTCAGAATGACCCCGCCTACGAGTTTTTCCGCAGCCTGTGAAGCCCCGCCCTTCCAAACCCGTGGTGAGAGATCCGGGCTAGTCAACCCGGATTTCGCTGTGAAGAATCAGACTTGGACCTATCGTGCCGCGTCCTTCTTCGGCAATCGGTGGGAGTGGAGGTGTTTAAGACAGAGTCGAGGTGAGAAGGGCATGGTTATCGATTATGCAGATTGGCGGATTTTGTCTATCATGGTTCTCCGGCAGTTGGGAAGAAGCGCAGGAACTTTCGGGAGGCGCGGCTTTGCGGTCACAAGCGAGGAGTGGGTATGAAGGCCTTGTTGTTAAAAGAATACAAAGTACTCGAAATGACGGAAATGCCGGAACCCCAGGTTGGCCCTGATGATCTGTTGGTTCGCGTGAAGGCCTGCGGCATTTGTGGCAGCGATATCCACGGATTCGATGGCAGCACGGGGCGGCGCGTGCCCCCGCTGGTCATGGGGCATGAGGCCTCCGGAATTGTCTCGAAGATCGGCGGCAACGTGACCCAGTTCCAGGCGGGGCAGCGGGTGACGTTTGACTCCACGATCTACTGTGGGAAATGCTTTTTCTGCCTGCGCGGCGAGGTGAATCTTTGCGACAACCGCCAGGTGCTGGGGGTCTCCCCGGGCGAATATCGGCGACACGGCGCCTTTGCAGAATACGTAGCGGTTCCGCAACGCATCACATACCCCATTCCCGAGACGCTCAGCTTCGAACACGCCGCGATGATCGAAGCCGTATCCGTGGCAGTCCATGCCGTGGGACTGACGCCCGTGAAATTGGGCGACACCGCCGTAGTGGTGGGAAGCGGAATGATCGGCCTGCTGGTGGTGCAGGCGCTGCGACTGGCGGGCTGCGGCCGGGTCATCGCCGTCGATCTGGATGAGAGAAGACTCCGCCTGGCCGGGGAACTGGGAGCTGAAGTCTCGATTAACGCCGGCCAGCGCGACGTGCCGAAAGCCGTGCGGGATTGTACCTCGGGTCGAGGCGCGGATGTGGCCATGGAGGTCGTGGGAAACACCCAGGGTTTCGAGACCGCGCTCGCGAGTCTTCGCAAGGGCGGGACTCTGACCTTGATTGGAAACCTGTCGCCCAAAGTGGAACTGCCCCTGCAATCCGTCGTGACACGCCAGATACGCGTCCTCGGGTCATGCGCTTCCTCCGGGGAATACCCCGCCTGCATCGACCTGCTGGCGCGGAAAGCCATCCGCGTGGCTCCTCTGATCAGTGCGGTTGCATCCCTCGCGGAGGGAGCCGCCTGGTTCCGGCGCCTTTACGACGGCGACCCCAGCCTGATGAAAGTGATTCTGCAACCGTAAGGAGCGCCTATGGGTGACAACATATTCGATCTATCCGGGAAAGTGGCCATTGTTACGGGAGCCAGCCGCGGACTCGGCCAGTATTTCGGGCGGGCGTTGGCTCGCGCCGGGGCGGATTTGGTGATCACCGCCCGCAAACTCGATTCTCTTGACCCATTCGGGAAAGAAATCGAGGGCATGGGGCGGCGTGCGGTGCCGCTGGAACTGGATGTGAGAAACTACGAGAGCATTCAGAAGATGGCGGCAGCCGCAGAAGCCGCGTACGGCAAGATCGATATCCTGATCAACAATGCGGGCTGCAATGTGCGCAAGCCGGCGCTCGAGGTGGGGTGGGACGACTGGAACCTGGTGCTTGACACGAACCTGCGGGGCACGTTCTTTGTGGCTCAAGCCGTGGCCAGGAGAATGGTTCCGCGTCGCTACGGGAGGATTGTGAACATCGGTTCGGTCACCGCCGTTTTTGGTTATGCAGGTCTGGCTCCGTACTGCGCGAGCCGAGGTGGAGTCAAACAATTGACCATGAGTCTGGCCGACGATTGGGGGCCGCACGGGATTACCGTAAACTGCCTGGCGCCCGGATGGTTCAAGACGAAGCAGACCGAAGTGCTTTACCAAAACCAACCATGGGTCGATTACCTTACCGACCGAATCCCGCTGAAGCGGCCCGGCCGGCCCGACGACCTCGATGGCGCGGTTGTCTTTCTGGCCTCGGATGCCAGCCAGTACATCACCGGTCAGACCCTGCTTGTGGACGGCGGCATCTCGACAGGCGCCACCAAAGCTACGATAACGCAGTGACGGCGCACCACGAGATCACTTGCGGCAAACCTGCGGGACCAGCAAACGCGCCCTTCTCACCACGGAGGGGGTGGCGCAGCGCGGCCTCTGGCCGCAACCAAACATGACCTGGGGTCTTGTAGCCCCGGCCGCTCCGAGCGGGGGGGTGGCGGCGCTCTTATGATATGAATGTGTGGAGTGAAATGAAGCGGCTGGAAAAGCTCAATGACGTGCGCGGCAATGCGGTCCAGCGAGGCATGGTTACGTCGCCTGACCAGTGGCCGTGGTCAAGCTTCCGGTTCCATTTCCTGAAGGATGATTCCGTCCTTCCCATGGACCGCCTGCCACGATCGCACACATCGCCACGAGCGCGATGTATGCGCCACCCGCGACCGCACAGCGGTGCCCGCCTATTCCGTCATGGTCTGGGCCAGGTAATTTGCCAGGCCGATTTCTTTGATGAGCCCCAATTGGGTTTCCAGGAAATCGGCGTGCCGCTCTTCGTCCCGAAGATTCGCGCGCAGCAGGTCGGCGGAGCCATTGTCCCCGGCCTTGACGCAGGTGGCGGCTGCCTGGTTGTAGCTCACAATAGCCCCCTGCTCACTCTTCAGGCCCGCCGCCAGTTGCTCCTCGACGTTCTTGCCGACGATAATCTTCGGCAGCGACTGCACGTCGGGCGCTCCCTCCAGAAAGAGGATGCGTGCAATCAACTTCTCGGCGTGCTTCATTTCTTCAATGGCCCGCTTCGTGGTGAGGCCCGCGAGCCCCTTGTAACCCCAACTTTCACACATCTCGGCGTGCAGGATGTATTCGTGCACCGCGCCCAACTCATCGGTCAATGCTTCCTGCAAGACTCCCAGCACTTCCGGTTTACCCTTCATGGTGGCTCCTTGAAATTGGCGGCGGCTTGCGGCAATCGCCCTGCCCCGCCATGATACGAACGGCACAAACGACGAGGACCTTCGGGAACCGCCAGTATACACCCGGGACGTTCCTGCGGGAATACAGTGGTAGGGTTGTTCTTGAACTCCGCGGCTCTTGATAGGCGGCACCGCAAGAGCCGCAAACGCAAAGAAGCCGCCCGGCGAGGGCGGGCCGCACCACAGCAGCAGGCTCGCCCCGAGCACGGGAATTCCCAAGACAATCGCTGGCCTGGGACCGCGCCCAAGGGGGAGTTCGCTTGCTGAGGGCCGAGCAGTGACCCCAATGACCCGTCGAATGACCCCGCGAAGGCTGACGAGTGGGGCCCGGAGCGGCAGGTCCACGCCTGTCGGGTGTTCAGTTCTGTCCACGCGTCCAAGTCGGGACAAACCGCGCAATGGCGTTCACGGTTCGCCTGAGACTTGGTGATGACTCCGCTGCTTGCAGGATATTCCAATTACTCTGTACGAAGGATACAAGTCGTCCATTGTAGTTCGGTCCTATTTGGCGCGTGCTTCCGGGGGGAGGGACGATGTCTACTCGCATCTCCCGGTTTCGGGTTCTTCCAGCCAGACGTATGAGACACGCCTTTGGATCCGGTATCGCATCCACGTTCTGTGGAACCAGGGCTCTTCTAATGCCCAGGAATCTTGCGAGACCTGCCTGATCCGCAAGTAGCCACGCTTCCACTTCCCTGACGGCAACCCGAAAGAGCAGGTTGGAATGGATGGGCGCTTGAAGCCAGGCGCGAATAAGCTCTGGTGGGCATTCCGCTTGGTCGAGGTCGGTCAACACAAGGAATGGGGTTCCCTTTGCTGCGTTGTTGAACCCATGAATTGTCTTGCGCAGGTATCCGAAGCCCCGCCCAAGGTAAGACGTCCCGACTGCGTATGGGCGGCCGGACGTGGATAAGATCTTTCGGAGGACTGCCTCACTGAGGTCGTCCTCCACAGCCAGGTGGATCGGAATGGGCGTTGTCATTCAAAAAGGTCCAACTGCTGGACTTTGGAAGGCACAGTGCGGGGCAGCGCGGCCTCCGCGATACTTAGCCCTTTCTCGAGTAACCTCTCTACCTCCTTTATCGAAGAGGCGGGCTCGACCCTTGTACCCTCTGCGCTGGGAGTAAGCAGAAGCACTTCCTCCCCGCCAATTCCTCTGTCTGAAAGCAAATCCGCGCTGTGTGTGCTTACAATGATCTGTCGTTTCTTCTGTCGCTGCAATCGGTGCATGAGGGACGGCAGCTTTTGAACTATTCCGGAGTTGAGTGAAAGCTCCGGCTCCTCCAGGAGGAGGAGAGATTCCCCTTCGAGCAGCGACCATAGCAACCCGATCAACCTCAGGGTACCATCCGAAAATTGGTCCTCACGCTGCTTGGCGCCCTTGGATCGCCAATGTGCATAGACTGCTTCCAGGTGAGGAACGCCGGTCTCCTCATCCTTCACATCAGTAAGTCCCTTGATCTGCGGCACGGCCAAAAGCAACGCCGCCTCAATCCTTTTTAGTCGAGAGCGGCGGATCTTCTGAGGCGTTTTGGCAACCCTCTCAAGAAAGCTCCGGCCGAAGGGATCCTCTGAATTGCCTGGTCCTGAGTATATTTCGGGCCGGCGAACTAACTGCGGCACGAGGTGGAGGTAGAGAACGGACTCGAAGAACTTGGCAATCTCTCTGAACTCTTTGTTTGCGCCTACCTGCTCAAGATGGGTTTGTGTCTGGCGCGCCGTGTCTTCAGCATCGTCGGCGTCCGGACGATCTAACAATTGCTCGCCAGAACGCCACACGCGCTCATAGGCCAAATAGGGCTGGCGGTATCCGCGTGCTTCTTGTTTGATTCCGATGGCGTACTTCCACCTTGGCTCCGGATCTGAGGTTTCTGAGAGGTGTACTTCGATCTCGACATCTGGATACCTGCGAGCTGCGAGGCACCGCAATTTTGATATCCCACCGCGGTCGCTGACGGCTTTTTGGAGCCCTCCACCAGGTTTGGCGATGTCACGCAAGAAGCGAAAGGCGTCCAGGAAATTCGACTTGCCTGAGGCGTTCGGCCCAGCAAGGAAAGTTCGGTCGCTCAACGAGACGTCAACATCTCGAAAGTTTCGCCAGTTTCTCAAGACAACATGCGTTACGATCATGGGCGTGTTGCGCTGCTTTTGTCCTGAAGCGCGCACCCCTCCAGGCGGAATCTTATCAGTTATGGAGGCGCATAGCCACCGCAAGGATTCCCCGGTACTGGTGTCATTTGGAGTAGGATCCCTTTCGAAACAATGGTCATTCCCGCGAAAGCGGGAATCCAGTCCGTCGGCGGCGCATTTCCAATGGCTTGCGGAGTAGCCTGTTTGTAGCAGGTGTCCCCGGTGTCGTGCGGAGGGAGTAGCGGCGCGGGACGCACGCCTCGCGCTCCTGCTAGCCTGGCAGTCGCCGCACGTGATATGATTTCGGGCGCTTGCCCCGAAAGAGCGCAAGAAGATTTGCGACCCTCAATCGGTGCAGTCGTGCCGGCCTGAATTTGACGGCTCAGGAAACCCCTCACCTGCCCTCGTACCTCGGGCACCCCCTCCCCCGGGAGAGGGTAGGAGTTCGTTCGGTTGCGCGGAGCGCCGTGGAGTGCGGCGGCTTGACGCCGCTTTTGAAGCCAGCGTTCACTTCGCAATCAATTTTGGGAAGCGGGTATTCGGGGAAGGAGGAACCCATGTCGCAGCGCGTCTGTCCCTGGTGGCTAGGCTATCTCCTAGCCAGCCCCATTCGGCGTCTCCTCGAGGACCCGGAGAAACTCCTGGCACCGTACGTTCACGAAGGCATGACGGTGCTCGAACCGGGGCCGGGCATGGGCTTCTTCACGCTCCCGCTCGCCCGCCGGGTTGGGGCCTCCGGGCGCGTCGTGGCCGTGGACATACAGCCCCGGATGATCGCGGGGCTCAAGCGCCGGGTCGCCCGCGCGGGGCTTCTCTCTCGCGTGGACGCCCGCGTGGTTGCGGCGGATACGATGGGGCTCGCCGACCTCGCCGGCGCTGTGGACTTCACGCTGGCGTTTGCCTTGGTGCACGAACTGCCGGCCGTCGAGCCCTTCTTTGCCGAGGTCGCGGGAGCCTCGAAGCCGGGCGCGGGCTTGCTCTTCGTCGAGCCGAGCGGGCACGTGAAGCCCGCGCTGTTCGAAGAGGAATTGCAGGCGGCGGGCAAAGCAGACTTCGAGCTCCGAGACCGCCCATCGATTCGCCGCAGCCACGCGGCGCTGCTGAAGAAGCGCTGAGGCGTCTGGCGGCAGGGAAATCTACAGCCTGCTGAAAAAGGGCATCTGTCGCGTACCGCGCAGCGATGTCATGCTGAGTCCGCCGCGGCGGACGAAGCATCTCGCCTTGGTTCGGCCCTTTCATGCAAAAAACCCAGAGCCAGATCCTGGCGACCCAGGTGGGTTCCCGCTGGCGCGGGAATGACGGCTCGGGCGGAACGGGGCGGCTCTTTTTATCGTCACCCCCGCGCAGGCGGGGGTCCATCTCTTCAGATCCTTCGCGCAGTTTATCCTGAGCGGGCAGGGCGAGATTCTTCGCTTCGCTCTGCAGAAACTCGACGCGTAAGTCATTTGGATTCAGCATCGCTTGCGCTGTCATTCTGAGCCCGCATTTTGGGCGAAGAACCCCCGTAGTTTACTCTGTTCGCCAACCCCCCGCGAACTGCCGGGGTCCTTCGCGCAGTTTATCCTGAGTCAACTGAAAAGGATCCTTCGCTGCGCTCAGGATGACAGCGAGGGGCAGTGGTTCTCCTTGTCGAGTTTCTGCCGATAGGCAGCCGAAAGGCTGTCAATGCTCAGAATGACAGCGAAGGGCTCAGGATGACAGCGAAGGGCTCAGGATGATATCGGCGGGAGGCTTTTTCCGCAGCCTGTTCAGCCGCAGGGGCCGGGCTTCTACGGCTGCTCCTTGGCCCCCACGTCGCTGGGGGCTTGGCTTGTAGGCTCGTGGGCTGGCATGTGGCACTGGCCGTCGAAGAAGCCGCCGGGGTCAACCAGCAGGCAGGGAGTGTAAATGTCGCCGAGCACGATGCCATGTTCCTTGATCTCCAGGCGTTCCGTGGCGTGAATGGTCCCTTTGACCTTACCGGTTACACTCACCACTTTGCAAAGGATGTCACCCTCGACTTCTCCCTGGTCGTGGATCACCAAGGCGCCCTGGGAGCTGATCTCACCCTTGAAGTGCGCGTTGATGCGAACCAGGCCGGCGGCGACCTTCATCTTGCCTTCCATTTCCACTCCGGGTTCGAGCCAGCCGACCCAGTCGTCGGGCAAGTCGGCTAGTTCTCGACGACGTGTGGTGGATTTGCCCATGCCGAATGCCATCTCGCCCTCCCGCCAGCGTCGCGCGCGTGACGCCGCTCCTCGTGAAGTGTAAGGTCCTGCCACCCCGGCCCGGATTCACAGGCTGCGGGAAAACCCGTCGGGACTGTCATTCTGAGGAGCCGCAGGCGACGCAGAATCTCGCATTGCGTTGGAAATACACAGGGCGAGATCCTTCGCTACGCTCTGCAGAAACTCGGCGCGTAAGTCAATTCGATTCACCATCGCTGACACTGTCATCCTGAGTCCCGGTTCTTTCGGGACGAAGGATCTGCATTTGTCTTTGTTACTGAAAACCCATGCAGATCCTTCGCTGCTGCTCAGGATGACAGTTTGAGTGATGGGTTCTCCTCATCGAGTTTCTGCCCATCATGGGCAGCCGAATGGCTGTCAATGCTCAGAATGACAGCGAAGGGCTCAGGATGACAGCAGGGAAGCGTTTTTCCGCAGCCTGTTCAACCCTGGGGCTCGCGCCATTCTAGCGCTTCACGATGAATTCGTATATCCGATTCAAATCTTCCACGGAATAGTAGCTGATTTCGATTTTCCCGCGCTTCTCGTCGCCGCGGATTTTAACGCGCGTGCCGAGCGTGCGTTCCAGCTCCAGCACGGCCGCGCGCAGGTTGGCGTCAAGTGGGGGCGGCGGTGACGCGTCCGGCTTTTGGGCGGGCTCGCGGCCGGCCGCCGCCACCCGGTTTTCAACCTCGCGCACCGACCATCCGTGCTTCACAATCGCCAGGGCCACTTCGCCTTGCACCGACTCGGGGAGTCCGAGCACCGCCCGGGCGTGGCCGGCGGAGATTTTGCCCTCGCTGATCAACTCTTGCACCTCCGGCGGCAGGCGCAGCAGGCGCAGCGTGTTGGTCACGGTCGAGCGGTCGAGGCCGAGGCGCGCCGCGATCTCCTCATGGCTGAGGCCGTGCTTCTGTTGCAGGACCTCGTAGCCGTGCGCCGCTTCGATGGGATTCAGGTCTTCGCGCAGCAGGTTTTCGGTCAGCGCCAGTTCCAGCGCGTCGCGGTCGCCGAGCTCGCGCACCAGGGCGGGAATCGCCGCGAGGCCCGCCAGGCGCGCCGCTCGCCAGCGCCGCTCCCCCGCGATCAGTTGATAGCGCTGATTCGACCGGCGCAGCAGCACCGGCTGCACGACGCCGCTGGAGCGAATCGAATTCGCCAGCTCCTGGAGCTTGTCGGAAGGGAAAGCGCGGCGGGGCTGGAACGGGTTCGGATCGATCTGGTCGAGGGCCACCTCCTCCAGACCCGCGGTGGTGGTTTCGACCGTGCGGAGCAGCGCGTTAAGTCCGCGCCCCAACGCCTTTCTGGTCATGACGGATGACCTCCTCGGCCAGCTCGAGATAGCTGGACGCGCCCTTGCAGTCCGGGTCGTAGAGAAAGATGGGCTTGCCGAAGCTAGGTGCCTCGGCTAGCTTTACGTTGCGCGGGATGACGGTCGAAAAAACTTGGTCGCCGAAAAAGTCGCGCAGGTCGTCGCGCACCTGGTGCGAGAGGTTGGTGCGCTCGTCATACATGGTCAGCAGAATGCCCTCCACGGCCAGCCGGGGGTTGTGGGAGCGGCGGATGCGGATGAGCGTGTCGAGCAGCTCCGAAACCCCTTCCAGCGCGAAGTACTCGCACTGCACGGGAACAATTACCGAGTCAGCGGCGACCAACGCGTTAAGCGTGAGCAGGTCGAGCGCCGGGGGGCAATCGAGGAGGATGAAATTGAACTGGTCACGAAGGGAACCCATCTTCTTGCGGAGCACCTGCTCGCGTTCCGGCTGGTTGACCAGTTCAATCGGGGCACCCACCAGGTTCTTCTCCGAGGGAATCAAGTGCAACCCCTCGATGCCGCATTTCAGGACTAGGTCCTGCATGGGGACGTCGTGCATCAGGGCGTGGTAAATCGAGCGGCGCGCGGGATCCTTGGGAAAGCCCAGCCCGCCCGTCGTGTTGGCTTGGGGATCACAGTCGATGACCAGCGTCCACATGTCCTGTTTCGCCAGAGCCGCGCCTAAGCTGATGGCCGTGGTGGTCTTTCCGACTCCGCCTTTCTGATTGGCGATGGCGATGACTCTTCCCAAGTTCAATCCCGACAGTCAGAATTTTGGGTAAATCTAGCAGAACCGGAGGATTTCCGCAAGCCCGGGGTGATGTTTCACGTGGAACATCACCCCACCGTCGGCGATCGTGGCCGGTCAAGCGGAGGCTGACCTTTCGGCGGCGTCACCATGTCAGCGCACGATCCACCGCGGTATCCCATATGTGGAGCGCGCCCTCCCGCTGCGCGGGGACTGGGTCGTGGAACCTGGCCGCCGAATGAGCAGCGAAACGAGCACCAGGACTGCGGGTCACTTCTTTCTTGGCGGAGCCAACCTTATCGATGCGGCTCTGGGAGGTACACCCAGATCCCACGTGGGGTGTTCCGCCATCAAAGGGGGCACTGGATGTATAGTGGTCGGGGGCCGCGAAGCCACGATGAAAATCCCCTCCAAGCCGGTCTCTGGCAACTTGTTCATCTTCGCTGGGCATCAAAGCTCTCGGACAACTTGAAGTGGATTGATGATTCGCCAGCATCATGGTCACCAAACGTAATTGAGGGCAGCGCCAGTGAAGCTGTCTCTCCAATTCAACAGGAGAGAATCCCCATGAAAAGAGCCGGAATCATTGTTCCACTATTCCTGGTCTTGGCCCTCCCGCTGCGCGGGCAAGACCCTTACCCCAAGGGCGAATTTTTCGGAGGCTATTCCTTTTCCCATCAAGCAGGTGAGTCCACTGCTCACAACCTGAACGGCTGGGGCGCGAGCGTCTCCGGCAATGCCACGAGGTACTTCGGCGTAACCGCGGACTTCTCCGGCGTCTACGGGTCTGAACCCTATGTGCCGGCTTGCACGAGGCCCGTGCCACCCGGTTGTCCGGCGCAAACCCAGAACTTCAGTGCCTACCACTTCCTGGCCGGGCCGCGTTTCACTCTTCGAACCCACGGCGCCACACCCTTCGCCCACGCCCTCTTTGGGGTTGCCAATCTCCGTGAAGAGAAGTCGGGCACGCGGAGTGGCTTCGCCATGGGTTTTGGCGGTGGGGTGGACGTCCCTCTTGGAAAGCATCTGGCCTATCGTCTCTTCCAGGCGGACTACATCCCTGCCAAGCGACCCAATGGCGTCAGCGGGTGGGACCACGACTTCCGCCTGGAGACAGGCATCGTCTTCACGTTTGGCAAGAAGTGAATCTGGGTTGCGGGAGGCGCCTCCGCTTCCTCATGTGGTCGCTGTCGTGGCGTGTTTCTCAGCCACGTGAAGACTCCCAGAGACATCAACCCCCCGGCCGGTGGTTCGGTAGCCACCGCGAATCCCGCAGGTCTCGAATGGCCACGCCACCCCGTAACCGGGCGGGCTCGTAACCACGGGCGCCTACCAGCAAATTGCGTGCACCGGGGGCCCCCAGATTCTCCGACTCTTGAGCGCGAAAGCTAGGTTCACCGGACGCATAAGACAAACCTCCCGGGAGGTTGCTCTAGTCATCACGGCAGGCATCAGTCGGGCAGGTTCGCAGATGCCGGAAGCGGGTCATTTCAAACTGGGGTAGCATCGTGATTTGAGAAGCTGTGCTTGAGGGAGTTGTGCAGGGGGTCGGGGGTTTACAGCCTGCAGAGAAACTCGCAGGCACTGTCATTCTGAGGAACTTCAGGCGAAGAAGAATCTCGTATGTTCATGAAAATACGCAGGGCAAGATTCTTCGCGAAGTTTACCCTGAGCCGGCAGAGCGAGATCCTTCGCTACGCTCAGGATGACAGCGAAGGGCTCAGAATGGCAGCAGGGAAGCGTTTTTCCGCAGCCCGTGAAGCCCCGCCCTTCCAATTCCGTGGCGAGAAATCTTGGCTAAAGGCCCCGTTTGAAGTTTTGGCTATTGTCGGACCTAAAGGTCAGACCCCCTTTTTGGAATTCACCCCACCATATTAGGACGCTACTCAAACTGAAACACCACCCTGGTTGTGGAAGCAAACTTCGCGAAGGTGACAGCCGGATGGCCAGGGGGGCGATGTTTCACGTGAAACACACGGCGGCGATGCCCTCTTCACGGCCTCGGCTCTGGCTGCCGGCACCGTCGGGGCCTGCACCGGCGCCATGGGTGAAATCCAGCGGCCCAGCTTCCCCCGCATCGGAAAGAATATCGGCAGCTCGTGAGTTTTCTTTAATCGGGAATCTGCGGCACGGAAGGATTCCCACCCCCGAGGTGCGGCGTGGTCCGGCTGGACAGGCTGCTGAAAAACTCGTTGGCGCTGTCATTCTGAGCGGCAGGCGACGAAGAATCTCGTATGTTCATGAAAACGCACAGAGCGAGATCCTTCGCGCAGTTTATCCTGAGCGGGCAGAGCGAGATCCTTCGCTGCGCTCAGGATGACAGCGAAGGACTCAGGATGACAGCGAAGGGCTCAGGATGACAGCATCGAAGCGTTCTTCCGCAGCCTTTGGAGCCCCGCATTATGGCCGCTGACGGTGCCGGTCTGAGACTGGCACTCCAGCAGGCTTTGACCGCGCAACGTCCACCTTCCGCTTACCGGGCAGGATCACACCCGTCCGGCTGAGGGGGATGGGCCGCGGCTCGCCCCAGGCGACACCGCTTTCGATGCTGGCAATCCCCACCCCCTGGTCGCGTGTCAACCACAAGAAAATGCTGCCGCCGGGCTCGAGACACTGTGCAGCTTGGGGCACCAGGCGTTCCAGCTTTCCGACAGCCCGCGATGTGGCAGAGTTGAAGGAGGCCGGCGGCGCCGTGCGAACAAACTCCTCCAGTCGCTCTGGACGCACGGCGACTTGGTTAAAGCCGCAGACGCGCGCCGCCTCCTTCAGGAAGGCGCGTTTCTTCGCGACCGGTTCGAGCAGCGTAACAGCAAGCTCGGGAAACGGAATCTTCAGCGCCAAGCCCGGGAAGCCGGCGCCGCTGCCAATATCGAGCAGCGAACCGCGCAACTCCTCATGTCTCGCGAGGAAAAGGCTTTCGCCGAAGTGCCGCGCGACGCACTCCTCCGGGTTCCGAATTGCGGTCAGGTTGATCTTCTGATTCCAGCGCAGCAGCAAGTCCAGGTAAGTGAGGATTTGATTCAATTGGCCAGAGGGAAGATTCAGGCCGAAGGGTTCCAGGAGCTGGCGGACGCGCGTTTCGCTGAGCATGGTGCAGGGAATTGTAGAGGCTTGCGGCCGGCCACGCAAGCGGGGAACCTCTGCAAGCCGCGGGGCGAGTTCGCGAAAGCGCGCGCTAGGCGGCGCGCCTGCGGACCGCTGCCTGGCCCGTGCCATCCCCGGCCGCCTTAGTGCACCATACACATATAGCCTACATATGAGAGCCGGGCCAGACACGCTGCCCCCCGGCGCTTTCCGCCTCAACCTGCCGCCTCCTACGTCCACTGGGAAGTACATCGGGAAGCCACCCCAACCTTAGCAGGCTGCTCGAAACCCTCCCCCCGATCTCATCCTCAGCCCTTCGCTCTCATCCTGAGCATTGACAGCCTTTCGGCTGCCCATGATGGGCAGAAACTCGGGCCGAGGAAGGGTAGCGCGGACCTGTTCTGTAGGTCCGCGGCTTTTCCTTGCCCATAGGGGACGAGCCGCGGACCTACAGAACAGGTCCGCGCTACACCTGCTGAATTCACAGGACTTACGCGTCGAGTTTCTGCAGAGCGCAGATTCCATGAGCCTTCGGCTCACCACGAAAGATGAAAATGCTCCGGGTGATTCCCCTCCTTGATAAGGAGGGGGGCAGGGGGTGGTTGACCTGCTCGATTTGTCCCGTACCCCACCACCCCGTAACCCCCTCCTCAGCCGAGGAGGGGAGCCATTTTCACGGCAGCGAAAGATCTCGCTCTGCCCGCTCAGGATGAACTGCGCGAAGGATCTGGCGAGATGGCCCCCCGCCTGCGCGGGGGTGACGATGCAAAGGGCCGCCCCGTTCCGCCCGTGCCGTCATTCCCGCGCCAGCGGGAATCCACCTGGGTCGCCAGGATCTGGCTCTGGGTTTTTGCGTGAAAGGGCCGAACCAAGGCGAGCTGCTTCGTCCGCCGCGGCGGACTCAGCATGACATCGCTGCGCAGCGCGTCGATGCTATTTCCTTTCGGAGATCGCAGACATCCCAGAGAAGCTGTGAAATAATCCCTGGATGAGCAAAAGCATTTCACGCAAAGGCGCCAAGTCGTAAAAGGCGCAAAGAAAACAGTTGTTCTTTGCGAGTCTTTGCGCCTTGGCGTCTGTGCGTAAGATTGTTCATTTTTTCACAGCTTCAGAACGATGTATGCGCCACGGGCGAGAGGTGCCCTTTTTCAGCAGACTGTTCGAGGGCGCGAACTCGCGGAAGACCGGCCCCTGATCCACCCCATCCGCCGCGCCGGGGGGGGGCCCGCCGCGCCGGAAATGGCGTGGCCCTCATTCCCCCGAGATGGGACCCTTGCCGGGTGCGGCTGGCTTCTGCTACGATGCCTGCAAGTCAAATGGACCTACGATTTCGAGGCATGGAGTGATCGCTCCATGCCGCGGTGCGGCTCTCCGCTGCGGGCCGGCTCGCTCCGCTGGAATCTTGCTCAAGCTCCGGCAGCGCAGGGGTCGCCATGGCCAATTGACGGTCCGACTGACCAGGGTGTGGCGCCTTGCCCGAGCACGCGACTGAGATTTCCCGACGACGGCTGGCCGCCCGGCGCGGGTCCAACTTGCGATGAGAAATCTACACCTGGATGCGCTGCGTGGATATTGTCTGCTGGTCATGACGATTGATCACCTGCATGTCTACGGTTTGATTCGCGTCACGAGCCAAACCTTCGGCTTTTTTGGCGCGGCGGAAGGATTCATACTCATATCTGGACTCGTCGCGGGCAGCTACTATCCCCGGCTGGCGGAGCGCAGCGGGGAGGCCGCCATGACCGAGCGCGCCGTGCGGAGGGCGCGGGATATCTATCTCACGCACGTCCTCCTCTTCGCGCTAATGCTGGGGGCCGCGGTGCTGCTCCTGCCTCGTCATCCAGCCTCGACACAGTTGCTGGAAAACCATGACTGGGTCCATACCCCCCGCCCGCTGACGACTCTGCTGCTGGCAGCCACTTTGCTCGTCCAACCCACGAACTTCGACATTCTCCCTTTTTATGCCCTCATGATGCTGCTGGTTCCCCTGCTGGTGCGATCCTGGAAAGCGCGCCGAGCGGGCTGGGTTCTGAGCCTCAGCGGCGGCCTGTGGTTGCTGAGCCAACCCGGTGTGGATATTTCCCCGCACCTGCCAGTCTGGGTCGATCTTGGTAC
The DNA here is from genome assembly GCA_963722555.1 of uncultured Acidobacteriota bacterium. Taxonomy (GTDB): domain Bacteria; phylum Acidobacteriota; class Terriglobia; order UBA7540; family UBA7540; genus Bog-366. The sequence goes on along the minus strand of CAVRNQ010000005.1, from coordinate 436,773 downwards.
CTTCAATTTCTTCGCCTGGCAATTCCTGTTCGTCTGCGGCCTCACTCTGGGATGCCTCCACCGGAGCCAGGCGGCAGGTGCGTGGTTCGATTCAACTCGCACCTGGGCGCTGGTTCTCCCTCTATTCGGCCTGCTTTTCGTCTTATCCCACGCGCCCATCATTCCGGGCGCGGGGTTTGTCGACCTCCGGGCCGCGCATTCGTGGTTGGTTGCCAAGCAGACGCTGGGGCCCCTGCGCATCTTTGACTTCGGGCTCTTTGCTTATCTGGTCGCGCAGGTATTCAATCGGTATGGCCCCCGCCTGGAAAAGACCCTGCTGCACCGCTATCTGCGCTTCTTGGGCCAGCACTCTCTGCAGGTTTTTGCCTGGTCGATCCTGGTCTGCTACGCCGTCCCCCATTCTTACAAACCGCTTGGAGTTATGGGCTTTCGGGGCGCGCAAATCGCCCTGGCCCTAATCGGGGTAGCGACTTCGATCATTCCGGCATGGCTTCACGCCATCTACCGTGAGCGTTTGCTGGCGCGGGCTGCGCCGCCCCGCGTTGAGTTGTCGCAGCGCGCCTCCTAAGGCCAAGCCAGCTCAGAGCGGGTTGCCTGCTGGGGAGAGGGTGGAGCGAAGCGCCGGGTGAGGGGGTCACCCAGGGAAGAATTGAGATGTCATTTGCTCAAGCCCATGATGTGAACAGCCTTGGGGCTAGCCCGGATTTCTCACCACGGGTTTGGAAGGGCGGGGCTGAAGCCCCGCCCTTCCGGCAGCCCCCTAAGAGCCTTTAAGCGTGGTGAGAAACCCGGGCTAGTCGGGCGCGAACCCCGGCCGCCTCAAAGGGACTTGCACTTTTGGCCGCGCTGGGTTTTCATAGGGGGCATGAGAAATAATGCGCGCAGCACCATCCTCCTCCTCACACTCTTCGCCACTTGCGCGGGGCTTGTTTGCGCAGGGGGCGCCGAAAGGGATCGCCCCATGGGCAACTACCTTGTATACATCGGCACGTACACCGGGCCCCAAAGCCAGGGCATTTACGTTTACAAGTTTGAAACGAGCTCGGGGAGTCTCACGCCGCTGGGGCTCGCGGCGGAAGCGGCGAACCCCACCTTCCTGGTTGTGCATCCCAACCACCGGTTCGTTTACGCGGTGAACGAAATCGGGAACTCCGGGGGCCAGAAAACCGGCGCTGTCAGCGCCTACGCCCTGGACCGCAAGACGGGCCACCTCACTCTTCTAAACCAGGTTTCTTCCGGCGGCATTGACCCCTGCCACATTTCGCTCGACCGGACGGGCAAGTACGCGCTGGTGGCCAACTACACCAGCGGCAGCGTGGCCGCCTTTCCCCTTCTTGCCGACGGCCGCCTGGGCAATGCCTCGGCCTTCGTGCAACACGCGGGGCGCGGCGTGAATCCCGAACGCCAGGAAGGCCCGCATGCGCATTCCATCAATCTCTCGCCCGACAACCGGTTCGCCATCGCGGCGGATTTGGGTTTGGATGAGCTGCTCGTTTACCGCTTCGACGCGACGAAGGGAACACTCGTGGCCAACAACCCGCCCTTCGTCAAAGTTCCCGCCGGCTCAGGGCCGCGTCACTTCACGTTTCATCCCAACGGCAAGTTCGCCTACGCGATTGAGGAAATGGGCTCGAGCGTCACGGCCTTCTCCTATGACGCTGCGGGCGGAATACTGCACCCGCTCCAAACCCTCTCGACCCTGCCCAAGGATTTCAAGGGCCGCGACGATTCGGCCGAAGTGCAGGTGCACCCGAGCGGCAAGTTCCTTTACGGCTCCAATCGCGGCCACGACAGCATCGCGGTGTTCGCCATCGACGCCGCCCAGGGCACGCTGACGCCGGTGGAGTATGTCCCCACCGAAGGCAAGGAACCGCGCAACTTTGGCATCGATCCCACCGGGGCTTACCTGATCGCGGCCAATCAGAATTCCAACACCCTCGTGGTGTTTCGCATCGATGCGAAGACCGGCCGCCTGACGGCCACGGGGCAAGTGCTCGAACTCCAGGCCCCCGTCTGCGTGAAGTTCGTGCCTGTGGAATGAAGATGCCCGGGTCAAGGGCCAATACTGTTCACATAAGGGGTTTCGGGAAATTACTTCTCAATTTGTTCCTGGGTGACCCCCTCACCCGGCGCTTCGCTCCACCCTCTCCCCCAAGGGGGCGAGGGCAGTAGAATCAAATCAACGCTCCCCTCGGCCACTTGGTGAGCACGCAGGGTCCGGGAGGAACACAGTATCTCTTGCGGTTGGGCGGATTTTCCAAGAAAATATTCTCTTATACGCTTCTCGCAAGGTTAGGGCCTTTTCATTTCTTATAGACTGAGCTGGACGTGGGAGTCGCTCGCCTCGACAGGCTGGGGGAAAACCCGTCGGGACTGTCATTCTGAGGAGCCGCAGGCGACGAAGAATCTCGTATTGCCATGAAAATGCGCAGAGCGAGATCCTTCGCTGCGCTCAGGATGACAGCAGGGAAGAGTTTTTCCGCAGCCTGTGAAGCGCCGCCCTTCCGTCAGCCCCCAAAAACCGTCCCAGCGTAGTCAGAAATTCGCGCTAAAAGTCGCAGGCAGAAAGCAGGGGACGGTAAGCCGCGCAGGGGGTCGCGGTGCGGTCGGATCGTTTTGTCGATGACACTACAAGTCGTCTTTCAACAGCCTTCGAGAGCTGGTATATACTTGTTGTCATGGAGAGAATAAGAATCGAGCAGCACAGTTTCACAGGGATCCTATGGTTCGGGGCATGGCTCTTCACCATCGGGTTTCTACACCTGACCTTCTGGAAAGGTGTCCTCGCGGTTGTGTTGTGGCCGTACTACCTTGGTGCGACGTTCAGCTCGTTGCTGCACTAAGAGGCTGCTGAAAAAGGGCATCTGTCATGCTGAGCGGAGCGAAGCATCTGCTGTTTCTTATTGAAAATGAACCAAGCAGATCCTTCGCGTGGTTTACCCTGAGCGGGCAGGGCGAGATCCTTCGCTGCGCTCAGGATGACAGCGAAGGGCTCAGGATGACATCAGCGCGAGGCTTTTTCAGCAGCCTGCTAAACTGAATCGGCCATTCCCTGCGAATGAGGAACAAGATGCCTGTCATGGTGATAGGCATACATAACCCCGGTGAAGCTTCCTCCGCCTCCGACCCTCACCTTCAACTCCCAATCCCCTACCCTCGCCCTTCGACGCTTCCCTGTGTCCTGCAGTGCCCCCGAACTGCGCCCCCCAGCCCTTTCCAACTTGAACCCATCCGGGCCCTGTGCTAGCCTTGTTACGCTTGTATTACAGTTCAGGAGGTGACACGCCCATGAGCACCCCTACCGGGGCCATCCGGGAGCAGTTGATGGCCAGTAATGAGCACTACCAACGCCTCCGCGAAGAACACGCCCATTACGCTTCCCAGCTTGATCAACTTGCCGCCAAGAACCACCTCTCCGAAGAGGAGCAGGTGGAAGAGGTGCGTTTGAAAAAGCTGAAGCTGCGGGCGAAGGACCAGATGGAGTTGCTGGTCCGGCAAGCCCAAACCGTGCAGTAGGTCCCGCGGCGTTGTTGCGGGGACGGTAATACGGGTCAAACGGCCTGAGGGCACCAGCGGGCACCTGCCAAGTGTGGGAAAGGGCGGCTCAGGCGCGACGCCGGGAGGCGCGGGGCTCAAGCGCAACGCTTCATGGTCAAGGAAGGCTACTGGTACGGTTTGCCGTTGGTATTGACTGCTGGTGGCCTGATGGGCTTCTGGCTGAGGGAGCGGAGTACCTTCCTTCTGCTGCTCACATTCTTCTTCGTCATTCTTGCCTTCCTGGTTCTCAACTTCTTCCGTGACCCCGAGCGTCCCATCCCGTCGGAGCCGCACGCCATTGTTTCGCCCGCGGATGGGCTGGTCGTCGAGCTTGCCCAGGAAGAATTCGAAGGCCGGCCCGTGCGGCGGTTGAGTATCTTCATGTCGCCATTGGATGTGCACGTGAACCGCGCGCCCATTGCCGGCGCCATCCGGGCCGTTAACTACAAGAAGGGCTCGTTTCGGGTCGCCTCGCTGGCGGTGGCTTCCGTCGAGAACGAGCAGAACGTTTTCACGCTGGCCGGCGAGCAAGGCGTGGTGGTGGTCAAGCAAATCGCTGGCTTGTTGGCTCGCCGTATCGTATTCTGGAAGCGTTTGGGTGATGCGCTCGAACGCGGCGAGCGCGTGGGGATGATCAAGTTCGGCTCGCGCGTCGATTTGCTGGTAGCCCCCACGGTCGAGTGGCGCGTCAAGGTTGGAGACCGCGTGCGGGCAGGGAGCAGCATCCTTGGAACCTCCGAGTCAACCCCCTCAGCTTGAAGATAAACGGCGTGGAATTCGCCGCGGCGTTTACATTCTCCCCAGCCTCTTCACGGTAGGAACGCTGGTCTGCGGTTACTTCGCCATTCTCTCCACGCTGCGCGGCGCGCAGATGGTCGCGGCCGGCGTGGGGACCGGCCTGGCCCTGATGGCGTTTGACAACGCGTCCAAGGCCATCGGCTGGGCCATCCTGTTCGACGGCCTGGACGGGCGCATCGCCCGCCTCACCAACACCGCTTCTCCCTTCGGGCGCGAATTCGACTCCCTGGCTGACGTCGTCGCTTTCGGGTTGGCGCCCGCCGTGCTTGCCTACGTCTGGGGCGTGCGCAGCGTGGACGCGCTGGCCGGGACGCAGCTCATCCAGCACCTCCCGCAAGTCGCCTGGCTCATCACCTTCGCCTACGTGATCTGCGGAGCAGCTCGCTTGGCCCGGTTCAACATCGATACTTTGAAGCCCACCACCGATCGCCGTTTCTTTGTCGGCTTGCCCATTCCCGCCGCCGCCGGCGTCGTGGCCGCCGTCGTCCACTGGCAGAAGCAGCCGGTGAGCACCTGGGCAGTCGCCGCGGGCTGGCTGGTCGCCGTGGGGATTCTGGCCTTTCTCATGGTCAGCCGCATGCGCTATTACAGCTTCAAGACGCTCGACCTCCGCAAGCGCCGGTCTTACCTGGTCCTTATCCTCATCGGCCTGATTATTTGGGGCGTTTTCTTTTACTCCGAGCCGGTCCTGCTGACGTTGGCGCTCACTTACGCTCTCTCCGGAATTCTCCTGCGCATCAGCTCCAAATTCCGTCCGCATCCCCCCGCGCCCGAAGAGGTCCACGCCGCATGAAACCCGGCAAAGAAGGGTACCGGGTCGCGGTGGTGGGAGCTTCCTCTCTGCTCGGCAAGGAGCTGGTGGCCGTTCTGGGAGAAGGGAAGTTCCCGGTCTCGCGCCTGGTTACTTTCAGCACGGACGAAGATGCGCCCGAGCTCCCCATCATCGATCTGAGCGCGGCATCCAAGACTTCCGTTCAGGACGGCGACGTGAACGAAGCGGAGCTGGACTTCGCTTTCCTCGCCGCGCCCCTGCACGAGTTGCCGGCTTTCCTGCGTTCCTGGCAGGACCAGGCCGGCGCCGCGCACTGCTTGGTCATCGACCTGATCGGCGAGGGCCTGGGCGGGGCGGCGGGGGATCGCGAGGCTGCTGCCGCGCCCCCGGCGCAGCAGGTGAAGGTGCCCTTCCTCGATCGCCTTTTCCCGGTCGCCGGGGTGGAATCCGATCCGGCACAGGTTTTCGTCTCCGCGCATCCCGCCGTGATCGTTATCAGCAGTCTGCTGCTGCGCTTGGCAGCGCGCTTCCCCCTCCAGACCGCGGTGGCGCAGGTTTTCGGTTCGGCGTCGGAATCCGGTTCGCGGGGTATCGAAGAGCTGCAGAGGCAGGCCATGAACCTGCTGAGCTTCCAGAAGATCCCGCGCCAGGTTTTTGGCGAGCAGCTCGCTTTCAATCTGCTTTCGCGCCTGGGGCACAAGGGAACCGGCGAAGCGGCCGGGCTCGAAGCCCGCCTGACGCGCCAGTTGCGCCAATACCTGGGCGAGCGCGTCCCGCTCCCCGCGCTGCGCCGGTTCCAGGCGCCGGTTTTCTATTCTCTGGGGGTCTCGCTCTATGTCGAGACAAGCGAGACCGTCGCGCCCGAAGCCGCCGCGGCGGCGCTGGCGGGTGAGCGCGTGCGCGTGCGGCGGTCCACGCAGGACGCTCCCACCCTGATTGAGGTCACGGGTTCAAGCGATATCCTGGTCGACCGCATTGTGAGCGATGCCGCCCGTCCCACCGGGTTGTGGCTCTGGGCCGTGGCAGACAACCTGCGCCTCGCCGCCACCAACGCGGTCGAAATCGCGGCCAGCCGGCGCGCGCCTGAAAATGCCTATGAAGACGGCTGAGCGCTTTCCGTCCTTTTGCCTTTTGCCCTTTGCCTTTTGCTTTCTGGTCTGGGCGGGAGCTTGCGGCTACCACGTCGCGGGCCGCGGCGACCTCCTGCCCCCCGACGTCAAGACCATCGCCGTGCCCGCCTTCAAGAACGAGAGCCCCACTTTTAAGATCGAGCAGCAACTTACTTCCGCGGTCGCGCGTGAGTTCCTGGAACGCACGCACTTCCGCGTCACCCCCAACCCGGAGGGCGCCGACGCCGTTCTGAAAGGCACCGTCAAGGAGGTGCGCTCCGGCGTTATTACCTTCGACCTCAACACCGGCCGCGCCACCTCCCTGCAGATTCAGGTCACAGTCGATGTGAAGCTGGAAGACCTGCACTCCCACAAGGTCTTGTTCTCGAACTCCAAATACATCTTCCGCGAGGAATATGAGGTGAGCCAATCCACCTCGGCGCTCTTCGAAGAAGATAAGCCCGCCCTCGACCGCCTCTCGCGCGATCTGGCCCGCACCCTCGTCACCGACATCCTGGAGAACTTTTAGCAGGTTGCAGAAAAACCGCCAAGACTGTCATCCTGAGGAGCCGCAGGCGGTCCTGAGTGAAACGAAGGAAGGACCTCTGTATTTGCTTGAAAATTCAAATACAGGGGTCCTTCGCTTCGCTCAGGATGACAGCATCGGAGCGTTTTCTGCAGCCTCCTAGAAAGGGAAGCAGGAGGACGCGCCGCTTTGTGTGTAAAGCGACCCGGCAGGCTGCCCCGACCTCCTTCTCCATTTTCCGTCACCGGTAGTGGTGTCAGTTGGAATAGGATCACATTGGAATCACTGGTCATTCCCGCGAAAGCGGGAATCCAGTCCGTGGGCGGCGCATTTCCCATGGCTTGCGGAGTAGATTCCCACTTGCGCGGGAATGACTGCGCCTGGGAGCGCCCGGGTCTCGCAAATGACACCACTACCTCCGTCACCTCATCCCTGGTTCCCGATCCTCACGGGCCGTCCTTCACGCGCCGACTGGTAGATGGCCTGCATCACTGCCACGTCGCGCAAGCCCACTGTGCCGTTGGGTTCCGGCTCACGGCTGTGGCGCACGCAATCGGCAAAGGCGTCCAGCTCCAGCGCCAGTTCGTTCATGACCCTGTATTTCTTCTCGAACCGCCGACCGCCGATGCGCCCATACAGCCGCCGCTCCTCATCGTACGCGTAGGCGGGGTCGAGCGTGGCCCACCCTTTCTCGCCGATGATGTGCAGGAACGACGCCTGCGCCGCACCCCAGCTTGCGGTCGCCTGCATCATCAGGCCGTCGGGAAAACTTAGCCGGAAGGCGATGTTCTCATCCACTTCGCGGAAGACCTCGGGAAGGTCGGTCCACTGGTAAGCCGCCGCCTCCAGCGGTTCCCTCCCCGCCACCCAGCGCGCTGTGTTGATGCAGTAGATACCGACGTCCGGCAGCGCCCCACCGCCTGCCAGCCGCCGGTCGAAATGCCAGGGCGCGACTTTGGGCCCCGGTCGCAGAAAGATCGAGAAAGCCGAGTGGATGATCTTCAGCCGCCCGAGTTTGCCGCTTGTGGCGAGCATTTTCAGGTCCAGCGCGGCGGGCTCAAAGTACTTGCGATAGGCGATCATCAGCCGCACGCGGTGCGCGCGGCAGGCATCGATCATCTGTTGGCACTCTGCCACATCATTGCCCATAGGCTTCTCGCAGAGCACGTGCTTGCCCGCGGCCGCCGCCTGCAAGGTGAACTCCGCGTGCGTGCTGTTGTTGGTGGCAATGTAAACCGCCTCGACCTGCGGATGGCTCAGGCAGAGCGCGTAGTCGCGGTAGTGGTAATAGTCGCTCGCGCCGAACTTGCCCGCCAGGCGCTGCGCCTTGCGTTCGTCGCCACTCACCAAGGCCACCAGCTTGGCTTTGCGACTCTTGCGGAAGCCGGGCAGCACCACGTGTTGCCCAAAATGCCCTAACCCGACTACGGCGTATCCAACCCGGCCCGAAGCTGCCATATTCGTTCTCCCTTCCTGCCAGAATGAAAGCCATACGCTTCCTTCGATTATGAATCCGTTGTCAAGCTGCGGCGCCCGCGGGTAGTGGTGTCATTTGCGAGACACGGGCGCTCCCAGGTGCAGTCATTCCCGCGAAAGCGGGAATCTACTCCGCCAGCCATTGGAAATGCGCCGCCGACGGACTGGATTCCCGCTTTCGCGGGAATGACCAGTGTTTCGAAAGGGATCCCATCCCAAATGACACCACTACCCGCGCACGGCCCTTGAGAAGTCGCGCAGGCTATAATAAGATTTCCGGGACGAGTAGGGATCGAGGATCGAGTTCGGTCCCGGGTTGGACTTATGCCGATGTGTCCCGAGTGTGCGGCGGTTCTTCCGGAGGGGATGCGCTTTTGCCTCCAGTGCGGTGCTCCGCTCCCCGCCGCCGTTACCGCCGGAACCAGTTCTCCAATCCCGTCGCCAGCAGCGCCTCCGGAAGCGGCTCAGGAGTTACCCCCTGCCCGCCCTGCGCCCTCACCGAAATCCACCATCAGCTTGAGAATTGCTCCTTCTCCGGTGATTGCACCGCGCGAAGGTGTGCCGCTCGAACGTCCGCGATCCAACCTGGGACGAAACATGGTGGAATTCGATGAAGAGGTCTTGAAGAAGGCAATTGATAGGCCGGTCGTCCAGCCGGGAACGGTGCTCTGTCGTTTCTGCAAAGGCCCGCTGCACCTGGAAGGTGACTTCTGTGAACAGTGTGGCGCGCCCGTGGCGGATGCTGCGCCACGCGGAACTCTCAAGCCCCAACCTCAGCCTGTGCCCCCTGCGGGGTCGCCGGTCGAGAGCGCACCCGCAGCTTCTCCAACGGCCGGGCCATCCGCATCGACACAGCCCAACGCAGACGCACCCATCGCTCCTACGCCTCCTGATTTCCCAACTCCAGACTCAGATCCCCAGCCAGGATTGATGGGCCGCCTCAAAGGGCTCTTCAAGAAGGATTGACCGGCCCGTCAGGACGCAGCGCGATTTGACTTCGTCCCCCCATATGTGCCACGGTGAACAGCCGTTGGGGGGCATCTCTGTGGCGCTACGCCTCTCCAGATTTACCCGAAGCCTGACAATCCTTCTTGCGACCGTCGCCGGCGGGTTGGACCTGCAAGCGGCGGAGAGTCTTCAATCCTTCCTTAGCCATCTCATGCAGGAAAAGCAGGGAGCCGCCATTGTCTCCGACCCCCGCACCGGCCGAGTCCTTGCGATCTCGAACCCGCAAACTGCGTTCCGGGAAGCATATCCTCTGGGGTCAACTGCCAAGTTGGTGACGAGCGCGGCCGCTCTCGAGGAGGGTGTCATCACACCGGCGGAGAGGATTCTGTGTCGCCGCGTCCCGCGACTCCTGGGAGAATCCTATCATTGCACGCATCCGCCTCCCGGCGAACCTTTCAACCTAGCCACGGCGCTGGCGAACTCCTGCAATTACTTCTTCTCAGAAGTGAGCTCTCGCCTGTCATCCTCCGCGCTGGCCCACTGGTATGCGGCGTTCGGATTCGGCGTGACCGGTGAAGGCGCTCCGCCCGGCGCGGTGCGCATCCGGGATGACGCCAGAGAAAAGGCGCTCGCAGCGCTCGGGATCGAGGGTGTGACGGCGACTCCGGCGCAAGTCTTGCTGGCCTACTCGGCCATCGCCACAGAAGGGAGGGTGTTCCGGCTGATGGCGCCCGGGCACCACCCGGCGCCCTCACTCGCTCGCTGGGTCCCTCTCCAGAAGACAACTTTTGCTGTCCTGTCCCAAGCGCTGCGGGAGTGCGTGCAGAATGGCATGTGTCAAGGCGCGGCAGTCCCCGGCGTGGCCGTGGCCGGGAAAACTGGAACTGCCGTAGCGCTGGACGGAAGCCGAGCGACTCACGCCTGGTTCGTGGGTTATGCCCCGGCGGATTCGCCGGAAGTCGCGGTGGTCGTCTTCTTGAAGCGCGGCACGGGCGGCGCCAACGCGGCTCCGCTGGCGGGGCAAATCCTCAAACAGTATTTTGCGGAGAAGGCCCGCACGCCATGAAGAAGCTGCTGCTGGCGCTAGTTGGACTGGTGGCGACGGCCCGTCTCGCACACCCGGTGAGTCTGGAGTTCAAGGTTGAGCTGTTTTCGGGAAACGTAGTCGAGACTCTGGCCATCGAAGCCGGGCAGGAACACGCAAATCTTTGCGGTGTGAAAAGTGATGGACCCTGTCTGGTTGTGAACCCCAACCAGAAAGCGGTCTGCTACGCCGACCACCTTGTCCGCTGCCACGTCAACGGAGCCGATCGGAATTTCACACTCCTCGCGGTTACTTCCCCGGCCCCGTTTCATTTGGCGCCTTCGTTCGCCGGGGCGAACGATTCTTCGCAGGTTTTCTTGGCCCGTAATGCTAGCGTGAGCGTGGCGCGCGCCGGCCTGCGGATCGTCACGACAAGTGATGTGGAATCCTACGTCCAGGGCGTTCTGATCGGGGAGGCCTCAATTCTCAAAGCTCCCGCGGCCCGCGAGGCGATGGCGATTCTGGCGCGCACCTGGGCGCTGCGATGGCAGGGACGCCACCGCGCACAAGGATTTGATTTCTGCTCGCTCACCCACTGCCAGGTTTTCCGCCTCTTCGAAGCCGGGCAGGCGAACGCGGCGCGCGAATTGGACGAAGCCACCCTCCAAACGCGGGGTCAGGTGCTGAAATATCACGGGGCGCTGGCAGACCCTTATTTCACCGCCTGCTGCGGGGGAATGACGGAAGCCGCCGGGAACGTCTGGCCGGACTGCGCCCAGCCGTATTTGATTACGGTTCGCGACCCCTTTTGCCGGGCGAGCGAACATGCCTCGTGGCAAAGAGAATTGTCCCTGGAGAGTGTCCAGCAGGTTCTGCGTGAGGTCTTGCACTTACCCGTGACGACCCCCTTGAGGGACCTTTCCGTCGAGGAGTGTGATTCCTCGGGCCGGGCCCACACCCTGCGGGTCGTGGCAGGTTCCACGAGGCGCGTTGATGCGAACGAGTTTCGCTACGCTATCGACCGCCGTCTGGGCTGGGGGCAGATCAAAAGCAATCTGTACACAGTCCAGCGGCAGGGGGATTCCTGGGTCTTCTCCGGTCACGGCCTCGGCCACGGTGTGGGACTCTGCCAGGCGGGCGCCGAGCAAATGGGACGCATGGGATTCTCGGCGGGGCGCATCCTCAGCACCTATTTCCCGGGGACGGAGATTTCTTCCGAATCATCCGATGACCCCGACCCGATTGCGTCGAGCGAGCACTTCGAACTGTTCTACCCCACCTCCCAAGAGCCTTGGGTGAAACAGACTCTCGGGACGCTCGAGCAATGGCGCAAGGAGCTGGGCACGCACGCTGAGGTTCTGCCACCACGCCTGCGCGTCGCAACCTGGGCCGCGACCGAGGAGTTCATCCACGCCACAGGACAACCGGGATGGATGGCGGCCGCGAGCGACGGCGAATCCATCGCGCTGCAGCCGCTCGAGTTGCTCGCGCGTAAACGAATCTTGAACCAAACCCTGCGGCATGAGCTGACCCATCTCACGGTGCACCGGCTGCGCGCGAAAGGCGTGCCGCGATGGTTTGAAGAAGGTTTGGTGCTCTTCTTGACGGGAGAGAGGATCGAGCCGCCTGCAACAACGCGCGGCAGTGATCGGGGGCTTGAAGAAACCATCTCCCAGCCCCGTTCCGAAGCAGAAATGAAAGCCTCCTACGCCCTCGCCTTGGGGAAAGTGCGGCGCTTCGCCCGCCAGCAGGGCGAGAGCGCTCTCTGGCGAGTCCTCGAGCATCCTACAGGAAAAGACCTTCGTTGGCTTCGAGAGGGCTGGTAGTGCTTGCTGGCGGAAACAGCAGGCGCCCAAGGGAGAGCAACCAGAACGACCATCCGGTGGCGAGCAGGATAAGGACAAGAGCCCAACGGACGATCACCTGGATGTAATCCCATAACCCTGCCGGGACGAGGGGATGCCAGTTGGCAAGCTCGTAAGCTAACCCGCCGAACACGGCCACGCTCAGCAAGCTCGTCCAGAAGGGAATTCGAAAGGTGCATCCGGCCAGGAGCTTCCCCGCTGGCTGGCGCGCCTCACCCCGCCCCGTGCGCAAGAGAGTCATCAGGAAGCTGAGGAGGAATCCGCTCAGGACAATCCACACCAAGCCTTCGATGACCCGGTAGATCTGCTGGATGAGCATATAACTGACGGGTTTTTCGGAGTGAAAGGTCAGGAAGGAGGCAACCTCTACGGAGTGATTATTGATCCAGTTAAAGGCCCCCTCAAGGAGTAGCGCGAGGACGAAGCTCGCGACGCACATGATCAGGGCGAGGGAGAGCGTGCGTCGATTCTTCACCCAGAGCGCCCCCAGCGGCAACTTCCCGCCCTCTGCGCCCGCAACCTCCGCTGCGCCCGAAACGCTTCCGGCGATGACGACGACCGCGGCGAGGAGCTGAAGGACCGCCCAGACAAGCGCCAGAATCAGCAGCAGCCCGGAGGACTCCGGGAGCCCCAGCCATGCGTATGCCGCAAACGCCCACAGCGCGACAAAGACCGCCAGGGCGAGTAGCATCCCATAGCTGCGGGCGACAACTGCCAAACTCCACATCCAGGTTGCAAAGGCTCTCTTCATGTGATTCATCTGCGGCGCCAACTTCCCCAACCATCACCAAATAGCCATATGGACTTCTCGTTTCTCAATGCCCGGTCACGGTCAGGCTGGCGGCGCGAGTCGAAGCCTGTCGCGCGGGCTCGTACATCGGCAGCACGCGAGCCGGATTCGCCTGGAAAGTTCCGGGCGTGACGGCCTTCAGGAGATAGTGGAACTGCCCCTGCCCGCGTCGGAACGTGGTTGAGAACAGCGCGGCGCGGTCATCGTGAAATTCGCGCTGCGTGTAGTAGAAATCCCACCAAGGCGGCTTGTCCTTGAGCTCGTACAGGCCTTCCTGCTCGATGAACTCAAAGCCGGCCGGGATGGGATCCTCGATCTCCAGGTACTGCTCGTCCTGAGTCGCACTGACGGTCAGGCGCACCACAACCACATCGCCGCTCGCGACCGGGCCCGTGAGCGGCTGCTCAGAATAGACGATGCGATTGTCCTGTCGCTCCGGCGCCAGGTTGAAATATTCGCGCACCACGTTCAGGGCGGCGCTGCCCGCCGGTGCGGGCTTGGGCTCGCGTGAGAAGTAGGACGCCGACCCCGACCAGTAGAGCACGCCGGCGCCGGACTTCACGATGCGGACTTCATTCGAGCCCGCGTGCGCCTGCGCCCCGCCGGCCGTGAGCGTGAGGGGGACGGGACTGGCAACGTCCTTTTCCGTGATGCTCCGCTCGGCGAGCTTCTGGCCATTCAGGTACACGGTCAGGGTGTAGTTCGGTTTGAGTTCCCCGGAGATCCGCAGGTAATCGAGCAAGCCATAAATGGCAGTGGCGGTTTGCTCCGTGGAATCCCAGTAGTAGCCGTCCGAGCGATGCTCAATGAGCCAGCGCGCGGCGCGCGGCAGCAAATCACTCGCCGGGTCGAGGTTTGCCAGCGCTTTGAGCGCGTACGCGGTCGTCTCCAAGGAATTGTCCGAGGAGAAGTCGAGCATGGCCTCGCGCTCGGACTTCCACCACACGTAGGGGCCTTTGGATTGCGCGCCGCCTTCCAGCCGCTTCGCGAATTCCTGCGCGCGCGCATCCTTGCGTTCGAAGAGCAGGAGCGCCATGAGGGCCTGACCGTGCGTGGAGAGTTTCTCGCGCGAGGTATACAGGTCTTCCACCAAAGCGGGATCCACGTCGCCGCTTAGGGCAAGCGCGTAAACCAGGTAAACGCGGATGTCCGCGAGCGCGCGACGATTCTCCTTGATTTGCGTGAGGAGCGCTTCGCGGCCGCGCTTCAGGCGCTGCTCGTCAACCGGGTAACCCGCCTGCTTCGACTGCGCCAGCCCGGCCACCACATAGGCGCTCATGAAGGGATGGGTTTCGTCCGTCTGCCACCAGCCCCATCCGCCGTCGTCGTGCTGAAACTGGTAGAGACGTTCGAGCCCCGCGGCGATCTTCTTTTCGAGCTCGAGGGAGGCCGCGGGCGGAGTGAGCCCCAAGTCTTTCACGGCTTTCGTCACCAGAATGTTGGGCAGGAAGCTCGACATGGTCTGCTCGACGCAACCGTAAGGGTACGTAGCCAGGAAATCGAGCGCCGACATCAGCGTGCCCGCAATCGAAGGAGCCAGGTCGATTCGCAACGTGGAGGCGTCGGAGTTAACTTCCTGCGGCAGAACCAGGGCGCGCGTGATCTCCTCTTTGTCCCCGCGCAGCGCCCCGGACTGCGCCACGCTCTGCTGGAGGCCCCAGGGCTCGACGGGCATCTCCAGTTCCAGCGCGTCAGATTCTTCATCGGTCAGAGCCTTGGCCAGGAACTTCGCCTGGGCAATCTTGGGCGCGCGCACGTTCCAGGTGACCACAGCCTCGCCGTTCTTTGGAACGTTGACGGTGGCTTCCGCGGGGCCGGCCAGTTCCACACCTTGCGCGGCGAGTGACACCTTCGCAGTCTTATCCGCGCTGAGATAGTTGTGAACGATTCCCGTGAGCGTCGCCGTGTCGCCCTGATCCATAAAGCGCGGCGTCTCCAGGCGCAGGATCAGGTTCTTGCGCGTAATCACCTTCGCTACCACCTGGCCCACCAGCGTGTTGCCCGTGGCGGCGCGCACGGTGGCGCGCCACGTGGTGAGCGAATCCGGGAAGTTGAATGAGGCGCGCGCCCGGCCGCTCGAATCGGTCACCAGAACCGGCAGCCACTGGATGGTGTCGGGGAACACCTTGCGCACCTTGGGTTGTACCACCTGCCCCGGATTCTTGAAATCGGCCAGCCGCGTGGGCCCGCGAAGCTGGGTCAACTCCATCTTGTGCCGGCCGGAATAGCCCGTGAACCAATAAGTAGTCGAGAATTGCGTGAAGACTTTGTCCCACTCACGCGCGTAGAAAACTCTTTCGGGAGGCTGGACGCGGTCCGGCCGGACGGCGTAGATCGCCTCATCCACGACGCCCAGGCTCAACTCCGCGCTTACCGGACGCCCCCGCGCATCTTGCGCGGTGACGGTATAAGTGACCTGCTCGCCGGGCCGGTATTGCGGCTTATCCGTCTCGACGGTGACCTTGAGGACTTTCTCCACTGCCGGGACCGGGACGTTTTTCGAGCTCTCGAATAGTTGCTCGCCCTTCACGAACGCGACGTTCAAAAAGAAGTTCGGTTCGTAGCGCTCTTCGATGGGGACGTCCACGGTCAGCGAATCGCCAGAAGCGGGGTGGAGCGACCAAGTGTAAACCTGCTGGCCCTCGGTGGTCACCAGCACCTGGGCGCCGGGCTCGTGAGTCACGATCAAGACATGCGCCGTCTCACCGGGCTGGTAGGAATGCTTGTCGGGATAAACATCGACGCGGCGGTACTCGACCGTTTCCCCAGAGAGGCCTGCGCCGGAAATCCACAGGCTGCTTTCGAAACTCGCTTCGCGCTGGTTGCGATCGAAAGCACTGGCGTGAATCGTGAGCCAGGCAGTCTTGGGAACGGTGTAGGTGTAGTGGCCCGTGCCGGTACCATCGGTTGAAACGCTCCCCCGCGCAAGGACCTGCCGCGGCGCGTTCGCGCCCCAGCTTTCGTGACTTTCAAACTGCAGCAGAACGTTCGCTGCGACGGGGTTGGAGTCGTAGTCCAGGGTACGAACCGTGATGTCGGCCTGCTGACCGGGAGCGTAAACGTAGCGGTCGGTCTGGAGCAGCACTACCGTCGTCGAGTAAGTGACGGCCACGCCGCGTCCGCCCATGATTTCACGGTTGCTCGAGTCGGTCACGTGGGCTTCCAGGCGATAACGATAATCGTGTCTCCGGCCATCGACTTCGGTGGGCAGCGAAACATGCAGCACACCATCCGCATCCAGTTGGCCGGCGCCCTGACTGATCTCCTGACCGAAATAATCTTCGCTGTAGTTACCCTCGTTATCGTCGCCCTCGAACTCTTCGTCGCCCCAGAGGATTCGCCAGAAAGGAAATTGAAAATTGGTGCGGAAGAGGGAATACTTCACGCGGCCGTTTGCCACCGGTGCGCCAAAATAATAGCGCGCGCCGATCGTGGCCTGGATCGTCTCACCCTGAAGATAGCGGCTCTTGTCGGTCGAAACCGCGACTTCAAACTCCGGCTTCTTGTATTCCTCCACTTCAAATGATCCGTAGAGGCGCTTGTCGCCCAGGTGCGCGGTGATGCCGTAGGACCCGAGCGCCGCCAGCGGGCCGAGCGTGACGTTGCCGTGGAAGGAGCCGAAAGGCGAGAGATCGAGCTTCTGTTGATAGACAGTCTTCTGATTGGAGTCGGTAATTTCCACCGTGATCGGGCCCGGCACGTCCAGGCTGAACTGGCCGCCGCGCCGCGCACGCACAATGCCCTTGAATTTCACCTCGTGCGTAGGGCGGTAGACGGGTCGATCCGTGTAGATGTAACCCACGTAGTCCGTTGCGGACGTGTCGAAGAAGAAAAAGGGCTCGACGCTGGTCGCCGCTACGTCCTGGCCGGCCACAGCCACCATGATGGCGTTGTCGATCTTGATTTCTTTGAAAGTGGTTTGGAAGACGCCGGAGGCATCCGTCGTGCCCCGTCCCAGCTCCTGATGATTATTGAAGACAACGGCTGCGGCGCCTGCGACCGGCGCCCCGGAATCGCGCCGTGCCACAAACAGCAGAGCCTGGCCGGGTGCAGTTTTCGAAACCAGCGCGAGGTCGGTGACCATCAGCAGGGTGTAGGCGCGTAACTCGCGGTGCGCCACTTCCACCAGGTACAAACCCTTTTCGCGAACCTCCACTGGGATTTCCTGGTACTCCGAATCGCGGGTTCTGGGCAGGAGTTCCCGCCAGCCCAGCACCAGTTGCTGGCGGTTCAGAAGCGGTACCTGGGCGTAAGCCGTGACGTCCAGGGGAATGCGCTGCTGCTTTCGCTCCTGGAGGCGCGAGGAGTGGAATTGCCAGCGGGTTTCATAGCGCAGTTGCGCGCGGAAGAAATCCCGGAGGCTCAAGCGTAGGTCGCGCTTCCATTCGTGATAGTGCTCCAGCCAGGTCTTCTCGCGCGCCAGTTCCGCCTTCTCGCTGCCGAAGGAATGAGGGTCTTTCAGCTTGGCGAAGAACTCGACGGGATCCTGCACGCGATAGACGCGGAAGTCCAGATGATCAACCTGGCGGAAACGGATCCAGACCTTGGGTTCCTGGGAGGGTGCGTAGGTCTGACGCGAGGAAACTGAGAAGGACGGTTCCGTGGAGGGCGTCTCCTCCTGGGCAAGAGCCACGCGGGGCCCCGCGAAGGAGCCCATCAGGAGAAGCAGCGCGCCGAGGGCCAACGTAGCAACCCTGCCCGAGGCTCGGGCCCCGGGCGATGGCGAGGCATGATGTGGCATGCGTGTGTTCATCAGAGCGTTAACGCAAAACCTCCCAGCGATAGACTCCCAGGAAATTCGGATTGCTTGAGAGCGGCCTCCAGTGCGGGTCGGGGTGCTCGAACAGAGTCTCAGCCCGCACTTCGCGAACCTCGCCACGCCGGCCATTGAGATCTCCGGTGTGATAGACAATCCAATCGGAGCCCTGCGGTTGGTAGTACGAATTCCCGACAAACAACATGGTGTGAAAGGGCTCGCGCTGTGCAGGCTGGTGGTAGAACAGCAGGTTGCCGGGCCGTGCGGCGCGGAGGTCGCGCGCCACCAAAAACGTGTTGTAGCGGAGGAGCGTCGAGCCGTCGGCAAACTCGGCGAAAGCGCCCTGCTCAAGGTCCGCAGGCTCGGCGGGTCCGGGCCGGGTGCGAAATAGCGCCCGCCCCAGCGACCCGTGGGGATAAGTGAATTTCGCGACGTCCCCGAACGCCGGATCGAAAGGCAGCCCGGCGTCGGCGCGCCACGCCGGGGAGTGCGCCACGAGTGAATTGCGGTAGGCAAAGCGAATCAGCGCCGCGCAGTCTTGCACCTCCACCTGCGCGCGGGGCGAAGGCAGGTAATATTGCGTCTCCGCCAGGAAAGTGAACCAGCGCAGGAAATTCTCGCGATCCTGCGTGCTATCGAGGCGGGCGCTGTCAGGGAAGCCATCGCCCAGGCTGTCGTGCCAGGAGCGGTCCCGAGAACTCGCCCGCGCGCCGGGCGCGGCACTCGCCTTCGGGACCACGCTCGCGCCCCGAGAGCCTTCGGCGTGAATGGGCCCACGGCGCACGACCAGGCTGGCCGAAACCGGCAACAGGGCGAGCAAGGCAACCCATCCGAACACGCGCGTCCCTGGCGCGGGGTTCTGATCGAGGCGGTGATGATGTGCACCTTTCACAGGCTTTTCGTGTGGGCACATTCTAAATGCGCCCGTCCGGCTGCGCAAGGCCCGTCATGAGATTTAATTTGAACTGGCCGGGAGTACCGGCAATAATGGATGAATCTCACGCGGGAATGAGGAGAAGACATGACTGAGCGACGGTTGGTGTGGACTGTGCTGGCAGGAGGGCTTCTGCTGATGAGCCAGGCGCTTTGGGGGGCGGAGATTGCTCTCGAGGGTGCGCCCGCGGACACCGGCTTTAACTCCGGTTCGCTGGCAGTCCTTCACGCCACGCTCGGTGGGGTCAAGGGGGGGGCGAACCGCTACGTGGTCTTTGCCGATATTCAGTACGCCGGGACGACCTCGGTCACGAGCGTGCAGATGAACCAAGTCCCACAGGTGCGGGCAGGCGTGGCGGAATTTGAAGTGGGCTGGCCGATTCCTCCCCAGGCGCCCACCGGGCTTTACACGGTAACTCTGCGCGCCGAAGATCGGACCGAACACCAACCCCTGGGGACAAAGAAGGTTCGCGGCTTCGTCGTGTACAAGAAGCTGGTGCGAATTTCGCGCGCGACCATTGATAAGACCATCTACAACGTGGGCGAACCGATTGCTTGCGAGGTTGCGCTCGAGAACTTGTCGGACGGTGACCTGAAGGACTTGCGCGTGGAGTTCTCGAACGCGAACTATCCCTGGATCGCGCTCTTTGGGCAGGAAGGACACGAAAATCCCGCCCTGGCGATCAAGGTGCTGCGCGACCACCTGAATATTCCCGCGGGGGGGGCGGCGACCATCCCCATGATGCCTGCCGGTCGAGCCACCCTGCTCCAAGGCCAGCAGAAGGAGGTGGTCGGTTCCGGGCTCCCGGTGCGGAATGAAAAAGTTCCTCCGCCGGAGGTGAACATGTACACCGTCGCGGTGTGGAACGCCGGCCGCACGGTGCTCTACGACATGCAATTCACCACACCGGCCATCGTGCGCACTTGGGACCGCGACCTGCCCAAGCCCTACAGCCGCAACTACACCCACCCCTACAACGCCGACATCGACTACACGAAGTACCGGGAATTCTATCCGCCGGGGCAGCTTTCGGCAGCCATCACCATGGACCATTCGCACACGCTCTATCAGCCGGTGGACAAAGTCACCTTGAAGCTCACCGCCACTAACCTGACCAACAAACTCGGGCTGGAAGTGGGGGCGAAAATCAAAGACCCCTCCGGGCGCGTATTTGACGCACGGGAGGGACTCGGATTGTCCAACATCCAGCCTGGCTCGAAGGTGGGAGTCTCGTACGACGTTTGGACAATTCCCGCCGACGCGCTACCAGGGGTCTATTCGATAACGGTCACGACGCCCGGCCCGGGCGGCGCCCCCGGCGCCTCGACGACAATCGAAATTGCCGTGAACCGCTTGCCTGCCTCGCTGCTCGTGATCAACCCGCATGAGGATGACGAGCACGCCTATGCCGGGCTGATCCGCGCGGCGGTCGAAGCCAGAATCCCGGTGGGGGCCGTGATCCTCACCGGCGGCGACGTGGGCGTGTGCGAGCGCTACTACGAAAAGCCGTGCAGCCCGAATGAGGCGCGCGAGTTCGGCAAGGTGCGCATGGAGGAGGCCGCCGAGGCGCTCGAACATATCGGCCTCACGCGCGATAAGCTCACCATCCTGGGACTGCCGGATGGCGGCTCCGGCGCGATTTGGTCGGAACACAAGAAGTCTTCCGACCCTTTCCTTTCCATCTACCTCGCCTGCGATCACGTACCCTATGAGAACGTCTACAAACCCAACCTGCCTTACGCGCGTGACGCCGTCCTGGAAGCGATCAAGCAGATCATCCTCAGCTTCCACCCGGCGATGATCGCCCTGCCGCATCCCGATGAGCGGCACGTGGACCACCGCACGACGAATTGGTTCGTCGTCAAAGCCTGTCAGGAATTGCTGAAGCAGAAGTTGCTTGACCCGCAGACGGTCGTGCTGGCCGACGAGGCTTACGGGTCGGGCGGCTTCAAACCAGCTCCCTATAAATACGAGAGCTACGTTGTTCACGTGAGCGGTGAAGCCGCGGCGCTCAAGCAGGAAATGGGCTGGATTTATCAATCGCAGGACGGGAACCTTTCCGAAGGGGAGAGGAAGACTTTCTCCGACCTCCCACGCGAAGAAAAGCACCTGCGCATCGTCGATTGGCAGGAGCACGAAGGGTGGAACGAGTAGGGGCCGGGGTTCGAGGGGGTCAGGTTCCGGGCCGCGAGTAGCAGAGGGGCGGGATCTCAAGCAAGGTCGGTGGAAGACGCACGGAGATCGTCGCCCTCCGGAATCAAGCGACCCCTAGCGGGGGGCGTCGGATGGCGCACCTGCTCGCTGGCTATATCGGCGGTTGAAAACCCGATGTTGATTGAGTCTTCGGTGTGGAGACCAAGCCCCGGGAATTCCACTGCCTGTGGAAATCCCGAGCCAACCCATGTAATTTCAGCTAATTGGGCTGTGGAAATAACGTTGGAACGAATCCTGGCCAGCCGGTGGCGAATTTTGGTTCAAGCCGTCAGGAGAGTTGTGCGGAAGTGGGACGGGGGAGCGTTCCCTGTGAAGAGTCCCGGCATCGGGCAACAAGTCCCCCAGAAGAACAGACATGTTATCGCTGTTATCTCGTCAAAATGACCCTTTATCGGGCGTCGGTGAACCCTCGGAATCAGAATTGCCGGATTCTCTCCTGTCAACGATTCTGAGCGTGTTTTGACCCGAACCCATTCTCCCACCGCCGCGGGCGGGCGGCGGGATCGCCGGAAATGAAAGGTTGAAGGTGCGGGCCGCAAGGCCTTATCATTGGTGTCTGAAGACAAAGCCCCGAAAACCCCATGAGCATCAACATTGGTTTGGACATCGGCGCTGTCAGTCTAAAGCTCGCGGCCATCGGCGGGCCGGACGACGGACCCCGCTATCGGTCCCTCGCGGAGAAATCCGAGACTTTCTATACCACCTCCTTCCCTGACTCGAGCCCCTTTGCCAGCCGCCCGCTGGTATTGTCACGTTATCGCCGGGTGCAAGGGAGCCCGATCCAGTTGACCTTCGACCTGCTGAAAGAGCTCTACGACCATGTGCCGGAGGAGGACGTGGAAGGCATCCGCGTGACGGGTTCCGGCAGCCAAATGATCGCCAAGGTGCTGGGCATCTATTTTGAGAATGAATTCCGGGCCATTGCCAAGGGACTGCGGGTATTCTACCCGCAAGTGCGCACGGTTTTCGAAATGGGAGGTGAGGCCTCGAAGTACCTGCGCCTGGACCCGAACATCACCAGCAAGCACCTGGGCATAGTCGATTACCAGACCAGCGGCGAATGCGCGGCCGGGACGGGCTCGTTTATCGATCAGCAGGCCTCGCGCCTGCTTTACTCGATTGAGGAAGTGGGCCCGGCGGCCTGCGCGGCCAGTTGCGCGGCACGGATTGCGGGCCGCTGTTCGGTATTCGCCAAGACCGACATGATTCACGCGCAGCAGAAGGGCTACACGACGGACCAGATCCTGCGTGGCCTGTGCGACGCCGTGGCGCGCAATTTCAAGTCGAGCATTGTGAAGGGGCGCGCCGTAGTTCCTCCCGTGGCATTTATTGGCGGCGTGGCGATGAACGAGGGAGTCCGCAACGCCTTGCGCGAGGCCTTCAAACTGAAAGAGTCCGACCTGCTCATCCCCGGGCACTACGCCTGGCTGGGAGCGGTGGGCGCGGCGATGCTGGAAGCGGAGGAATTCCGCAAGCGGTCGTTCAAGCGGATTCACCAGTTGCGCCAGCACGAGGCCTCCCGGAAGAATTTCGCCTGTTCCGACCCGCTCTCGATGCAGGATGTGCTGCTGCTGCGCGACCGCGCGAAACCCATCGAGCTGCCCGCCCCGGGCGAGCGCGTCGAGACCTATCTCGGCATCGACATCGGCTCGGTCTCGACCAACCTGGTGGTGATCGACGCCAACGGTAATCTGCTGAAGGAAATCTATCTCCGCACGCAAGGGCGCCCGATTGAGGTGGTGGACCGCGGCCTGAAGGAGATCGAGGCGGAACTCGCGGCGTCTCTCGACATTCGTGGCGTGGGGACGACGGGCTCCGGCCGCGAGCTGATCGGTGAACTGGTTGGCGCTGACACCGTCAACGATGAAATCACGGCGCACAAGACTGGGGCCATGCACGTCTGTGAGCGTATGGGCATGGAACCCGTGGATACCATCTTCGAAATCGGCGGCCAGGACTCCAAGTTCATCCGCATCAACAAAGGCGTGGTGGTCGACTTCACCATGAACGAGGCCTGCGCGGCGGGCACGGGTTCGTTCCTGGAAGAGCAGGCAGAGAAGCTGGGGATTTCCATCAAGGAAGAGTTCGCGCGGCTGGCGCTCGGGTCCGCGAGCCCCGCGCGGCTGGGGGAACGCTGCACGGTGTTCATGGAGCGCGACGTCACGGGCCTGATGCACAAGGGCGCCGAGGTGGGCGACCTGGCCGCGGGCTTGGCGTATTCGGTGGCGCTCAACTATCTGAACCGGGTGGTGCGCGGGCGGAAGATCGGCAACGTGATCTTCTTCCAGGGCGGCACGGCTTACAACGACGCGGTGGCCGCGGCGTTTTCGCAGATCCTCGCGAAGCAGGTCATCGTGCCGCCGCATAACGGCGTGATTGGCGCCATCGGCATGGCGCTGATCGCCCGCGACCGCATGCAGAACACCGGGCAGGCGAGCCGCTTTCGCGGCTACGACCTGAACCGCGTCAACTTCACCACGCGCGAGTTCGTGTGCCAAGCCTGCTCCAACTATTGCGACATGAAGGAATTCAACATCGAGGGGCAGCGCAGCTACTGGGGCGACAAGTGCTCCGACAAGTTCCGCAAGCGGGCGCGCACGGACCGCCGGCCCGTGATCGAAGATCTGATTGAGTGGCGCGACAAGCTGCTGGAAGAAACCCTGCTCCCACCCAAGGGGGGCCGCCGCACCGTGGGGATCCCGCGGACCATGTTCTACTATGACAGCTTCCCGTTCTGGTGTGCGTATTTCCAGGAGCTGGGCTACGACGTCGTCGTCTCATCGCCCACCGACCGCAAGATCTCGATGGCGGGTGAGGAACTGGCCATCGCCCAACCCTGCTTCCCGGTGAAAGTGGCGCACGGGCACGTCCAGGACCTGCTGGAGAAGGGTGTCGATTATGTGCTGATACCCAACGTGGTGAACGCTGAGGCGCCCGAAAGCAAAATTGACTCCCACCTCTGCCCCTGGAACCAAACGCTGCCCTTCGTCGTCCGGGCGGTCCCCCAACTCGAAGCAGCGCAGGAAAAATTCCTGGCGCCCACGGTGCATTTCCGGCTTGGACGGAAGCATGTGGAAAAGTCCCTGGCGGCTTTTGCGCGCCCCCTGGGCGTGACGTCACGGGCCAACGCCGCGGCCGTGATGGCCGCCTACGCCGCGCAGGACGCCTTCACGGACGCGCTGCTGGAAGCGGGTGGGCAGGCGCTGGCGCGCCTGGCGGAGACCGGCGAGCCGGCCCTGCTGCTGGTGGGGCGGCCGTACAACCTCTACGACCGCGGCGTGAACTGCGACATCCCGCGCAAGCTGCGGGCGCTTTATGGCGCGAACGTGCTGCCCATGGAAGTTCTGCCGCTCGACCTCGAGGACATCTCCGACGTCAATTCGAACATGTACTGGAGCTCGGGGCGTCGCATCCTGGCCGCGGCCCGCATCGCGCGGCGCCACCACAACATGCACCTGGTCTATATCTCCAACTTCAAGTGCGGCCCCGACTCCTACATCAAATCATTCCTGGACGAAGCCGCGGGCAAGCCCTCCTTGGTGCTGCAATTCGACGGGCACTCGAACGACGCCGGCTTCATTACACGCTGCGAAGCGTATCTCGACAGCAAAGGATTCTTGCGATGCCCCTCTTCGGACACCGCCATGTCAGCCGTAGAATCGGCCCCGGCCATCCCCTGAGTGGGAAGACCGTCTATATCCCGACCATGGGTGAAGGCAGCCCGGAAGCCTTTGCCGCGGCGTTTCGCTTCCTGGGCATTGCGGCCCAACCCACGCCGCCTTCCGACGAGCGCACGCGCGAACTGGGCGGCAAATACACCACTGGCGACGAATGCTATCCCGCCAAGGTGACGGTGGGAGATTTCCTGCGCGTGATCGAACACCCCGGCTTTGACGCCAAACATACGGCGTTTTTCATGCCCACCGCGGATGGCCCTTGCCGCTTCGGTCAGTACGCGCCTTTCCTGCGCAAGATTCTGCGTGACGCGGGGTGGGGCAACGTCCAAGTGCTCTCCCCCACCAGCGAGAACGGCTACGCCGACCTCGGCGGCGACATCGCCAACCTCTTCCTGCGCACGGCGTGGCGGGCACTGGTCGCGGCCGACACCGTGCACCGCGCGCTGCTTAAAACCCGCCCCTACGAAACCGCTCCGGGCGCCGCCGACCGCGCCTTCCAGGAGTCGCTGGAAGACGTCTGCAAAACCATCGAGACGAGTTGCGCCGACGCCGCCTGCCAACTCGCCTCGCTGGGGGATGCCATGACGCGCGCCCGCGAGCGCTTCCGCCGCGTCCCGGCGCTCTACGACCGCGAGATTCCCCTGATCGGCGTGGTGGGAGAAATCTTCTGCCGGCTCAACACCTTCTCGAACGAAGACCTGATCCGCAAGCTGGAAAGCTACGGCGCCGAGGCCTCGCTGAGTCACATCGGTGAATGGGTCTCGTACACGAATGCGGAACAGAAACGCAGGCTGCGGCTGGAGGGACGGGAACTCTCGCTGGCGATGGTCAAGACCTATCTCCGCTCGCATATCCAGCACTCCGACGAGGAAGCATTAATCGCGCCTTTCGAGGATGATTTCGTGGGCTATGAAGAGCCTCCCATCGAGGAAATCCTCGAGCTGGCCTGGCCCTATCTGCCGACCGGCGGCGCGCTGGGTGAAATGGTGCTCAGCGTGGGCAAAGCCGCGTACTTAACCAAGCACGGCGCCGACGGCATCATCGACATCAGCCCCTTCACCTGCATGAACGGCATCGTGAGCGAGGCCATCTACCCGAAACTCTCGAAGGCCTATGGAGGAATTCCCATCCGCAATTTTTACTTCGACGGTACGCAGTCGGACCTCGACCGCGACTTGGGGATCTACATGGAGCTCGCCCGCTCGTACCGCGAGAAGAAGTCTTACCCCCGCCACTACCCCGCCTATTTCGCCCAGCCGGTGGCGTGAGCGACCGGCCGGCCAACCACCTCTGCTTATTCCTCTATGCCGATTACTGTCATCCTGAGGAGGCAAAGCCGGCGGAGGACCTCTGTATTTGCTTGAAAATTCAAATACAGGGGTCCTTCGCTTCGCTCAGGATGACAGCTTTGGAGCGTTTTCCCGCGGAAGAGGCCGACGTTTTGAGATTCCAAATTGGAATGTCAAAGCCGAGTGGCCGTGGGGGGCGCCGTTACCTTCCCTACGCGTTCCCTGAGCAAGGGGTTGCCATGCTTTCGAGTGTAGGGCAGAGCCTTCGCCTGCACGAAACCCCACCTCTACCTCCAGACTTGGGCCCGCACCGCGGGGCGACGGCAAAGCGAGGCGGATTTTGGGCACGGCCCTGTCCGTGGCATAATCCGCGAAGCTTGACCCGGCTGCTGCTATAATCGCTCCACCACTGGGCTGGCGCGCTGCCGTGGGAGAGCGGGGCTCCACCATTTCAGCACGTCATTCCCGCGAAGGCGGGAATCCACGGTCTGCCCGGAACGGAAATTTCATGTCGGGAATTATCGGTTACATCGGAAACAAGCGCGTGGTTCCCGTGCTGTTGGAAGGCTTGCAGCGGCTGCAATACCGCGGGTATGACTCCGCCGGCCTGGCGGTAATGCGCGAGGGCAAGCTCGTCATCCGCCGTTCCACGGGCAAGCTGCGCAACCTGGAGGAGAAGATTCGCCTGGATCCCGTGGACGGCGCGTACGGCATCGGGCACACACGCTGGGCCACACACGGCGCCCCCACGGAGGAGAACGCGCACCCGCATTCCGATTGCCACGGCAGCGTGATGGTGGTCCACAACGGGATCATTGAAAACTACCTGGAGCTGAAGACGCAGCTCGAAGCCGAAGGCCACCGCTTCGCGACCGAAGTCGATACGGAAGTGATTGCTCACCTGGTGGAGAAGCACCTGGGGGGCAACGGCGCGGCGCGCCCCTCCGCCACTCTGGAAGACGCCGTGCGCGCGGCGGTGCGGCAGCTTACGGGCGTCTTCGCGCTGGCCATCATCTCCACCTGCGATCTGAACAAGATCGTGGCGGTGCGGCAGGGGCCGCCGGCGGTGATCGGCTTGGGCAAGGACGAGTACTTCGTGGCGAGCGACGTTCCCGCCATCCTCTATCACACCCGCGACCTGTTCTTTCTTTCGGATGGTGACGTGGCCGTGCTTACTCCCAACGGCGTGGCGCTGAGTGACTTCGATGGAAACCCCGTCACGCGCCGCGTCCAGCACATCACCTGGGACCCCATCCTGGCGGAGAAAGGCGGCTTCAAGCATTTCACGCAGAAGGAAATCTACGAGCAGCCGCGTGCCGTGCGCGACACGGCTCTGGGTCGAATCTCTCCCGAGTCGGGGCAGGTCTTCCTGGATGAAATGGAAATCAGCGAGGAGGATTTTCGCTCCTTCCGGGAAATCAAGATCGTCGCCGCCGGGACCTCGCGGCACGCGGGGCTGGCGGGAAAGGTGATGATCGAGCGGCTGGCACGCGTCCCGGTGGAAGTGGACTACGCCTCGGAATTCCGCTACCGCGACCCGCTGGTCGATCCGCACACGCTCACCCTGCTGATCACGCAGTCCGGCGAGACGGCTGACACCATCGCCGCCCAGCGCGAGGCGAAAGCCAAGGGTGCGAAAACACTCGCCATTTGCAACGTGCTGGGCAGCATGGTGCCGCGTGAGGCGCACGGCACCATTTACACCCACGCGGGCCCGGAAATCGGCGTGGGCTCAACCAAGACGGTCTCCGCGCAATTGACGGCACTTTACCTGTTCGCCGTTTACCTGGCACAAACGCGCAATCACCTGCCCGCCGCCGAGGCCAAGGCGCTCCTGGCCGCCTTGACTGCGCTGCCCGGGCAACTGGAAAGTGTGCTGCAGAAGGACGATGAGTTTGAAGACTTGGCGCGGCATTTCCATCGCTCCTCGGATTTTCTCTTCCTCGGCCGCGGCGTGCACTTCGCGGTGGCGCTGGAAGGCGCCTTGAAGATGAAGAAGCTCTCTTACATCCACGCCGAAGCCTACCCCGCCGGAGAAATGAAGCACGGCCCCATTGCGCTGCTCGCCGACCGGCTGCCCGTGGTAGTAATCGCCACCTGCGATTGGAGCGCAGAGGACTCGCGAGTGCGTTACGGGCGGACCATCTCGAACATCAAAGAGGCCAAGGCGCGCGGCGCCACGATCCTGGCGCTCGTGACCGAAGGCGATCGCGAGGTGCGCGACATGGCCGACCATCTGATCGTGCTGCCGCACACGAACGAACTGCTCTCGTCCATCCTGGAAGTGGTGCCGCTGCAATTGCTGGCGTACCATATCGGCGTCCTGCGCGGCTGCGACGTGGACCAGCCGCGCAACTTGGCGAAGTCGGTTACGGTGGAATGAGCCTCGGGGCTTGGCTCGAAGACTTTCTACTTTCTATCACCCGGGCGGCGATAACTTGAAGCTTGTTTACTCCGACCAATACGACCTGAACCTGGGAAATCACGTTTTTCCTTCCATCAAGTATCGCCTGATCAGGGAAAAACTGCTGCGCGACCAGATCGCGATTCCGCAGGATTTTATAGAGCCCCCGCCAGCTTCGGACGATGACGTGGCACTGGTCCACGACCGTGAATATATCCGCAAGCTGCAGGCCGGCAAGCTTTCGTATCTCGAAATCCTGCGCCTGGAGATTCCCTATTCACCCGAGTTGGTGCGGGCTGTCTGGCTGTCGGCGGGCGGGTCGATTCTGGCCGGACGCCTGGCGCTCGAGGACGGGGTCGGCGTCAACCTCGGCGGGGGCTTCCACCATGCGTACCCCGACCACGGCGAAGGCTTCTGCGTGCTGAACGATTTCTCCATCGCCATCCGCCGCCTGCAAAGAGACAAGGTCATCGAGCGCGCTATGACCGTGGACTGCGACGTCCATCAGGGCAATGGCACCGCCACCATCTTCGCCGGCGATCACTCCGTGTTTACTCTTTCCATACACCAGGAAAACAACTATCCCTACCCGAAGCCCCCCAGCACGCTTGACATCAACCTGCCGGACGGCGTCGAAGATGGCGAATACCTGCGGGAATTGGAAAAAGGCCTCGACCAGGCGCTCGGCGAATTCCAGCCCGACTTTGTCTCTTACGTGGCCGGTGCGGACCCTTATCAGGACGATCAACTCGGCGGGCTAAGACTTTCGCTCCCAGGACTCGAACGGCGCGACCGGCTGGTGTTCGAGAAGGCCCGTGCGAAGAAGATCCCCGTGACGGTCACTCTGGCTGGGGGTTACGCACGCCGTGTGGAAGACACCATCCAGATCCACACCAATACGATTCGAGTCGCGAAGGAATTTGTGAGGTAACGCTTAGGACTGCGGATTGCCGTTAGAGCTCCAACACTATCCGGAGCGCCTCTTCCACCGAGGCGAGGTCCCCAGGGGAGATTTCGCCCATGTGACGTGTGAGTCGTTGTTTGGCCACTGCGCGAATTTGGTCCACGACGGCGACAACGCGACGCCCCGAGCAAACCACCGGGACCAACAGCGGAGGGGCGGCTTGTGGGGCGCTTGACAGGGGGACAACTACGACCGTACGGCGGCGCTCATTGAGCACGTTGGTCCCCACCACCAGGCAGGGCCGGGTCTTCTTGATCTCCGAGCCCAGAGTCGGATCGAGTCGCACCCACCAGACTTCACCGCGACGGGGCGTCATCCCACGGCTCCGCAGGCTCGTGTTCAAGCCTGTCAAATTCCTGTTCAATGGCCCTCACCTGACGGCTGCGATTGGCCACCTCCGCCGCGCGAGCCAACAGGCGGTCGCGTTCCCTGAGTCTCGAAGCGAGGGCTTCAGCGACGTACCGCGAGCGGTCGCGGGCCGAGACTCGTTTGACGAATTGAGCTGCCAGGGCCGCGGGCAAACTGAAGGTCATTTTCCTTGTCGCCATAATGCCATAATACCATAAGAGAGAAAGCGCCCGCTCAAGGCTTCGGAGCCAGCTTGCCCAGTTCCCGCCACGTCACCAGAGTGATGTGGTTCTCCTGCAGCACCTTGCGGAATTCCGGACTCGTCATGACCTTGAAATCGCGCTGCCGCCAGGCGCTGCCATAGTCCGGATGATCCACTGTGACGGCCTGCATTTCGGCGTCGTCGTAAGCGAGGTGAACGATCAGCTCGGAAACTCCGGACGGGAGAGTCTGCAAAATGTGGCTGTAGTAACTCAACCAGTCGTCCGCCTTGATGGGCGGGGAAGCCATGAACACGTGGTCGATAATCACGTCGGCGGGCTTAAGGGCAGCGGTCATTTCCGGTGGCGTGCCCGGAATCTTCAACATCAGAAACGGCAAGTGATACTCGTGCGCCACGTTAACGAGCACCGCCACCAGGGCCGGGTTGGCGAAAAGCACTCCCATATGTGAATCGAAATGGGTGGGATGGATTCCCATCTTCAGAGCGGCCTCCACCTGCGCCCGGACTTCGCGCTCAGCTTCCTCCGGCTTGATATGCCGCACCGCGTCCATTGTCTCGGGGTAAAGATAGCCGTGGGGATCGAGTAGCGATGGAACCTGGTCGCGCGGCGCGATGGGGCCCCAGCGGTAGGCTTTCCATTCACTCGTCAAGGTGAGGTGCAAGCCGAGGTCGGCATCCGGGTGAGCCTTGGCGTAGTCCGCCACTTCCGTCATCCACGGACATGGAACCATGATGCTGGCGGACGACGCGGCGCCCCGGTTCAAGGCTTCAAAGCTCGCCATGTCCTCGGAGTGTGCAACCCCCAGGTCATCGGCGTGGATGATCAGCAGCCTGGCATCGGCGGCGTATCCTAGCCGCTGAGCAAGGTTCTGATTTTGTGCGCCAGCCGGTAAAGACATCGTCATAAGTAAGCAGACTACAGCAAGACGGCGAGTGTACATGAGCTGCCTCTCTTCTCTCAAGAAGTTTGAGGATGCAGGCTACTTTTGAATGTTCACCAGGAGAGAATTCATGGACCCCGTGCGATAGCCTTCCAGGTCCAGGGTGACGAACTTGAAGCCGAGTTCCTTGAAGATCTCGACGAACTTGCGGGTCATTTCGGTCGAGAGAGCGCGCGGCATCTCC
Organism: uncultured Acidobacteriota bacterium; assembly: GCA_963722555.1. Lineage (GTDB taxonomy): Bacteria > Acidobacteriota > Terriglobia > UBA7540 > UBA7540 > Bog-366. Next base: position 405,994 of record CAVRNQ010000005.1, on the reverse strand, counting down.
TCGTGGGAAATTTCCAGGCGTACAAGTTGCTCGTGATAGCGCACCCGGAACTGGCGGAATCCCAGGGCACGCAGGGCATCTTCGCCCTTCTCGACGATGGCCAGGCGCTCCGGCGTCACCTCAATTCCGTAAGCAATGCGCGACGAGAGGCAGGCAGACGCCGGGCGATCCCACACGGGCAAGTCAACCCGGCGCGAGAGTTCGCGGATCTCGGCCTTGGTGAGCCCCGCATCCAGAAGCGGCGTCAAGACTTTGTGCTCGCGCGCGGCCTGCTGGCCGGGACGCCAGTCGCCCAGGTCGTCGTGGTTGATGCCGTAAGCCACGCCCGCGAAGCCACGCTCCCCGGCCAACTCGTCGAGTTTCGCGAAGAGTTCATCCTTGCAGAAGTAGCAGCGGTCCGCCTGGTTGGCACGGTAGCTCGGATTCGCAAGTTCGTCGGTGGAGATGAACTCGTGCCGGAAGTTGTAACGCGCCACACATTTCTCGGCTTCAGCGCGATCGCGCGCGGAGTAACTGGCGCTCAACGCCGTCACCGCGAGCATGCGCTCACCGAGCGCGTGGTGCGCCGCGTAGGCAAGGTAAGCCGAATCCACTCCGCCCGAATAAGCGACGATCAGCGAAGGCATCCGGCCCAGTTGCTCTTCTAATCTCTCTTGCTTTTTTTCCAGTTCGCCCATATCGACAACGACACTCTCCAGCATAGCGCGAGTGCGCGCAATTCTCAACCCGCAGCCAAACAAAGGTGACGTCAACTTCTTTGTGTAAAAAGTTCGAGGGTGCGGTTTTTCCAGTCCTCATTAATGCGACTAAAGATGGCATAGATGATCCGGTTGACGCTTTGGGCGTTGGTAAAGACCACCATGGGTCGAGTACGGCGTCGGACTTCCACGAAGCAACGTTCAATGATGTTGGTGGTGCGCAGTTTCTTCCACAGGTGCTTGGGGAAGGCATAGAAGTTGAGCAAGTCGGGCAGATCCTTCTCCAGCCTCTTCACCACCTGCGGATAGACAGCCTGCCAGTTCCTCTGAAAGAGCCGAAAGGCTTGTCGCGCCTCGGCCAGGCTGGGGGCCAGATAGATTTTCTGGGCGTCCTGTTTGACCCGGTCGTGATCGCGGCGCCGCACGGCGTCGGTGATATTGCGCATTTCATGCACCCAGCAGCGCTGGTGGAGCACGCCGGGGTAGACGGTCTGGAGCGCGGCGGCCAAGCCCGCGCAGCCGTCGGTGAGGATCAGTTGCAGATTCCGACCGAGCAGCCCGCGTCGATACAAGCTCTGCAAGGCGCTTTCCCACGCCGCTTGGCTCTCGCCCCGCGCCCGCACAAAGCCCAGCAGTTGGCGCTGCCCGTTGGGCCGGATTGCATACGCCACCAACAGCAAGACGCGCTGTGGGCCAAAGCTCCGCCGCACCTTGATCCATACTCCATCCAGGAACAGATAGGCCCAATCGTCGCCTAACTCGGCCTCGTGAAAAGCTCGCACCTGCGCGTCCAGCACCCGCGTCAGCTTCGAGACCGTCTGCGCGCTCACCGGCTCATCCGTCAGCAAGGCGACCACCCGGCCTACCGCCCGCGTCGCGATGCCGCGCAGAAACGCCTGCCGGATCAGCTCCGCCACCTCCGGGGAACGCCGCTGCAGCCGCGGCAGCCAACTCGGCAGGAAGGAGCGCCGCCGCGTGCGCGGCACCCGCAGCCGGATGATCCCCAGCGCAGTCACGTAATCCCGCTCGTAAAACCCATTCCGGCTGTCTTCGCGCACCTCGCCTTCCGCCGGCCGTTGGTACCACCGCAGCCCCAGATACTTTTCCATCTGCTGCTCGGCATCCACGTCCAACAAGGCTTTTAACGTCTGCCGCACCTGACCCCGGAAGTCACCCCAAAAACTCTCCTTCAGATTCTCCAGAAAACCTGCATACTCTTCTGTGCTATAGTCGGCTCGTGTCAAGGGTGTAGGCTCCTCTCTAAAAGAGATTTTGTTGCTCACACAACAAAACCTACACCCTCTCCGTTTTTACACAATCAAATTTACGTCACCCCAAACAAAAAGGGCACGGCGGACCGTGCCCGTGTGCACCTGATGCTGAGCGTGTTTATTGGATCAGTACACCTTGCGCAGCCCCATTGCCGTCGGTTTCGCTCTTGATCAGGCAAGCCGCCGCGACCTGATCGCCTTCTTCTAGGTTGATCAGCCGCACACCCTGGGCAGAGCGGCCGCTCTCGCGGATCTTGCTGGAATCGAGGCGCGTGATCTTGCCCTGCTGCGAGATGATCATCACTTCCGACTCTTCCGTTACCCTCATCACGCCCACGACCTTGCCGTTGCGCTCCACAGTCTTGACGTTGATGACGCCCTTGCCGGCCCGCGACTGCAAGCGGTACTCGGTAATCGCGGTCCGTTTGCCGCAACCCTTTTCAGTGACCGAGAGCATCAGTTCCTTCTCGCCCACAATTTCCATTCCCACGATGTAATCGCCCTTCTCCAGGTCCATGGCATAAACGCCGTAGGCGGCGCGGCCCATATCGCGCACGTCAGCTTCGGGAAAGCGAATCGCCATGCCTTCGTGGGAGGCCAGGAAGATGTTGTCCCGGCCGGAAGTAAGCCGGGCGGCGATGAGTTCGTCGCCTTCTTCAATCTTCATAGCGATGATGCCGCGCGAGTTGGGATTGGAAAACTCGGCCAAGCGCGTCTTCTTGATAATCCCCAAGCGCGTGACCATGGTGATGTAACCTTCGGCGGCCAGCGTCTCGCCTTCCACCGTCACGTCCTTCAACTCCTCGGGCAACTCCTTCACCGCGACAACCGCCGCCACCTTCTCCTCCTTCGAGAGGTTAACCAGATTCAAAATGTGCTTGCCCTTGCCCGCGGCTCCGACATCGGGGATTTCATACACCTTCAGCCAGTAGAGCTTTCCGGCGTTGGTAAACACCAGGATGTAACTGTGGGTGGAGGCGATGAAGATGTTTTCGACAAAATCCTCTTCGCGCGTGCGCATGCCGAGCCGCCCCTTGCCACCGCGCGCCTGCTGGCGATAGGTGTTAAGCGGCGTGCGCTTGGTGTAACCGGAATGCGACACCGTGATGACGACGTCCTGGACGGCGATCAGGTCCTCCAGTTTGATCTCCTCCTGCTCCTCGATGATCTCTGTACGCCGCGTATCGCCGTAGACTTTCTGGATTTCCTTCAGCTCATTGACGATGACCTTTTTCAGCACCTTTTCGCTCGCCAGGATTTCCTGAAACTCGGCGATCTTTTTCTGCAGCTCGTCGTACTCCCCCTGGATCTTGTCGCGTTCCAGAGCGGTCAAGCGCTGCAACTGCATTTCCAGGATGGCCTGCGCCTGGCGCTCTGTGAACTCGAACCGCGCCATCAATCCCGTGCGCGCTTCCCCGGGAGTCTTGGAGGCTCGAATCAGCTTGATAATAGCGTCGAGTTGCGAAAGCGCCTTGAGGAACCCTTCCAAAATATGGGCGCGCTCCCGCGCTTTGCGCAGGTCGTACTCGGTGCGGCGCTGGACCACGTTGACGCGGTGGTCAATGAAGAGTTGCAGGGCGTCGGTGAGGGGGAGTGTGCGCGGCTGGCCGTGGACGATGGCCAGCATGATCATGCCGAACGTCTCCTGCAGTTGCGTGTGCTTGTAGAGATTGTTCAGGATGACTTCCGGCTGCTCGCCGCGCTTCAGCTCGATGACGATCCGCATGCCGTCGCGGTCCGATTCGTCCCGGATGTCGGAGATGCCCTCGATCTTCTTGCCCTGCACTAACTCCGCAATGCGCTCAATGACCCTGGATTTATTGACCTGGAAGGGAATCTCGGTGATGACGATCTGCACCTTCTCTTTGGCAGGGCGCTCGATAGCCGCCTTGGCCCGCATCGTGAACTGGCCGCGGCCGGTTCGGTAGGCGTCTTTGATCCCGCTCTTGCCGTAGATGTAGGCGCCGGTAGGGAAGTCCGGCCCGGGAACAAGCGCCAGCACCTCGTCGATGGAAGCGGTGGGTTTGTTCAGCAGCAGGATGGTGGCCTCGATGATCTCCGTCAGGTTGTGGGGCGGAATCTTGGTGGCCATCCCCACGGCGATTCCATCCGATCCGTTGATCAGCAGGCCGGGAACCCGCGTCGGCAGGACCGTCGGCTCTTCCGTGGATTCGTCGAAGTTGGGAATGAAATCCACGGTGTCTTTCTCGATGTCCGCCAGCATCTCCTCGGCCAGGCGCGCCAGACGGCACTCGGTGTAACGGTAAGCCGCCGCGGGGTCGCCATCCACCGAGCCAAAGTTGCCTTGCCCATCAATGAGCGGGTAGCGCATGTTGAAGTCCTGCGCCATGCGCACCAGCGTGTCGTAAACCGCCGCGTCGCCGTGCGGGTGGTATTTCTTAATGACTTCCCCCACCACGCCCGCGCACTTGATGTACCGCTTGTCGGAGGTGTTACCCTCCTTGTACATCGCGTAGAGAATGCGGCGATGGACGGGCTTCAAACCATCGCGCACGTCGGGCAGCGCCCGGCCGATGATGACGCTCATCGCATAGTCGAGATACGACTTGCGCATCTCGTCTTCGATGTTGACGGGAATATCCCGCGACGGTTTGATTAGTTCTTGATCACCCATGAACTACTTTCCTTCCGCTGATTCAGGGCCGGAAGATCTTAAGATCCAACCCAGGAATGAACCTGAAGTGTTTTCCATTGGCGGTGGCCAATGTTTGGTGCCGGTCGAGGGCTGTCGCAGCGATCACCGCATCGCTGACGTCAAGCCGATGGGCAAGGACATATAATCCCATGAGGTGAACCGCTGCCCCAGATATCCTCTCGCTGATCGGGACGACCTCAGCGAAAAGATCAGCAACCATGGTACGCACGCTCCGAAGATCGCTGCTATCGCGCACTCCATACAGCAACTCCAAGTACGACACCGCCGACAGATTCCGTTCCTCAGCCGGCACGCGGTTGACGAATTGCGCGGCTCCAGGATGGCCGCGATGCATCCAGACCAAGATATCGGTGTCGAAAATCAACGCATATACCTAGGTGTGCGAATCTTTTTGAGCCAACCATGGACGTCTTGCATGTCTTCTCGGTTGGCCCATATACCAAATGCGGGGTGGTCTTCGACACGCATGGGAATCTTGGAATTCAGCGCTGTCAGCTTTGCCACAGGCTTGCCGCGCAAAGTAACTGTCACCGAACCTACATGCTGAACCTTCTTAAGAATTCTTGATGTGCTGAGACGCAATTGCTTTGCAGTGACGACCATTAGATTCCCTCCAATGCTGCCGAGGAAGTGTACACTTTGTAGTGTACCCTGCAACCCAGGCCGAGTCAAAACATTCCCAGCAGAGAAGCATCAAATATCCAAGTTCTTCACATCGAGCGCGTTTTCTTCGATGAACTGGCGGCGGGGCTCGACGACGTCGCCCATCAGGACGGTGAAAATGGAGTCTGCTTCCACCTGATCTTCGATCCTCACCTGCAACAGCGTGCGCTGTTCGACGTCCATGGTGGTTTCCCACAGTTGCGTGGGATTCATTTCGCCCAGACCCTTGAAGCGTTGCACGGTGAAGGATTTCTTGCCCACTGACATGACGTGTTCCACCAGTTCCTTGCGATCCTCGATGGTCAACTTGCTGCCATTGGAGAAAATTGTGAAGGGGGGGCGGTCGTATTCATGTACACGCTTGTGCAGGTCGCACAAGCGGCGGTACTCGGGGCTGGAGAGCAGGTCCCAGTCGATCGTGCGCTCAGGTTGCGTCTCGCTGCGAAAAGCCAGGAGGTAGATGTTGTGCTCTTCGTCCAGCTTGATGGTGGTTTTGAAATCTTCCGCCCGAAGATCCCTGGCCACCTTTTCCAGTTTCGTCTGGTCTTCAAGTTCGGCTTTCTTGGAGAGGTCGGCGCGCAACAGGGCGTCAATGGGGCGGCCGTCGCCAATGCGTTTTTCCAGCTTACCGTATAGCTCGATGTATTCGCCGAAGGCCATCAGGAAATTGGTGAGCTCACCGCCCTCCAGTTTCAGTTTCTTGCTGCCCTCGCCGAATTCCACAGCGTGATCCTCGGTGGCGCGGCGCAGCACTTCCCGCCGGAATTCCTTCTCGTCGTGAATGTAGCGTACGCTCTTGCCCTTCTTAATCAGATAAAGCGGTGGCTGTGCAATATACACGTGGCCGCGCTCTACAAGCTCCGGCATTTGGCGATAGAAAAACGTAAGAAGCAAGGTCCGGATGTGCGAACCGTCTACGTCGGCGTCGGTCATGATAATGATCTTGGAATAGCGGAGTTTGGCTGCGTCGAAATCATCCTTGCCAATGCCGGTTCCGAGCGCCGTGATGAGGGCGCGGATTTCTTCGTGCGCCAGCATCTTGTCAAAGCGTGCCTTCTCCACGTTCAGGATCTTTCCACGCAGTGGAAGGATGGCCTGATATCGCCGGTCGCGCCCCTGCTTGGCGGAGCCGCCGGCGGAATCGCCCTCCACCAGGAACAGTTCGCAGCGTGCGGGGTCCTTTTCCTGGCAGTCAGAGAGCTTGCCGGGCAGGCCGCCGGAATCGAGCGCGCCCTTGCGGCGGGTTAGTTCCCGCGCCTTGCGGGCGGCCTCACGCGCGCGGGCGGCGTCAATGGCCTTGGCGCAAATCTTGCGGCCCACCGTGGGATTCTTCTCAAAACTTTCCATCAGCTTCTCATAAACGAAGCTGGCCACCGTACTCTGGATATCGCTGTTAAGTTTGCCCTTGGTCTGACCCTCGAATTGAGGTTGGGGCAACTTCACACTGATGACCGCCACCAGGCCCTCGCGAACGTCTTCACCCTGCAGGTTCTCTTTCACGTCCTTGAAGAGGCTCTGGTTCTGGCCAAACTGGTTAATGGCTCGGGTCAGCGCGGAGCGGAAACCGGAAAGGTGTGTGCCCCCGTCTACCGTATTAATGTTGTTGGCAAAGGAGAAGACGTTTTCCGCATAGGCGTCGTTGTACTGGAGGGCAAACTCCATGTGGATATCATCGCGGTCAATTTCCGCGAAGATGGGCGTAGCGTGCAGGACATCCTTGTTCTTATTGAGGTGCTTGACGAACTCGGAGATGCCCCCGTTGTAATGAAACTCACTCTGCTTGTTGGTGCGCTCGTCCTTGAGGCGGATGGTCAGGCCGCGGTTCAGGAAAGAGAGTTCGCGGAGGCGCTGGGCGAGCGTGTCGAAATTGAATTCAATCGAGTCGAAGATCTTGGCGTCCGGCAGAAAGGTAACCTTGGTGCCGCGCTTTTCGGTCTTGCCCGCGCGCTTGAGTGGAGCCACGGGCTTCCCCCGCTCATAGGATTGCTCCCAGGTGTAACCGTCGCGCCAGATTTCGAGTTCCAGCGACTCCGAAAGTGCGTTCACCACCGAGACGCCCACACCGTGCAAGCCGCCCGAAACCTTGTAGCTTTTTGAATCGAATTTGCCGCCGGCGTGGAGCACGGTCATCACAACTTCTGCGGCGGAACGGCCTTCCTCCTTGTGCAGGTCCACGGGAATGCCGCGCCCATTGTCGGTCACGGTCACGGAGTTGTCGGTGTGAACAATCGCATCCACGCGGTCGCAGTAACCCGCCAGGGCCTCATCCACTGCATTGTCAACCACCTCCCAAACCAAGTGGTGCAGTCCCAGGGCCCCGGTTGAGCCAATGTACATCGCGGGCCGCTTGCGCACCGCCTCTATCCCGCCCAGCACCTTGATACTATCCGCATCGTAGGTCTGATTCCCGTTCCCTTCTGGATCCTTCTGCTTGCTCACGTGGCTGAACGACCTCCGGGATGACTTATTGCTACACAAAAAAGCCGGCAGAGAAGAAACTTCCCTGCCAGCTGAGTGCCATCCGACCTAAAAGAAACTTGTAGGGTAGTTTTAGGATGACGATTTCCTCTTGCCTAACGTCCCTGGCCCCTTAAAGGCCCAAGCCCGATCTACTGATGCTCTCAAATGCGCATGGGCATGATGACATAGCGGTATCGGTAAGCACCCTGCTCGGCTGGTTGCAATTGCCCCGCGCTCTGCTCGTCTTTCAACTCGAGGCGGATCTTGCTGCTATCCCCAACCACACTCATAAAATCGAGTAGGTATTGGTAGTTAAACCCGATCTGCATTGCTTCCTTGTCGTAGGTAGCATCCAGGACCTCATGCGCTTCCCCGTACTCGCCACTGGAAGAAGATATCTCGATACGGTCTTTCTCTACCTGTATGCGGATGGCGTGTGAGCGTTCGTCAGCAAGCAGCGCGACGCGCCGGATGGCTGCTCCCGTCTGCTCCTTGTCCAATTCCACGATGCGCGTGTTCTCTCGGGGGAGAACAGCTTCATAGTTGGGGAATTGCCCCGTCAGCATACGTGAGATTAAGACGCGGCTCCCAATCTGGAAAAAGAGGTGGCTCTCATCCTTCGCGAGTTCTACCGGTGTGTCGTCCTCAACCTCTGACAGCAAGTGGAGGAGTTCGCCCATCGCCTTCTTTGGCAGTAGGAGGCGTAACTCACTTTTCAATCCCTGTACCTGAACGTCACGCTCGACCAACGCCAAGCGGTGCCCATCCGTCGCCACCATATTGACCCCCTCCGGCTTTAGGATCAGTAGTGCGCCATTGAGGGTATAGCGTGATTCTTCGTTGGAGATCGCGAAGATAGTCTTTTGAATCATGGTGCTGCAAACACTCGCCGGCAGTGCCGCAAGCGGCGTAGGAATGACCGGCAACACAGGGAAGTTATCTCTCGCCATGCCCACAAGTTTGAAGGTGGAACGCTCACACGTTACTTGCAGCCAGTGGTTATCGAGGAGTTTGAAGTGGACCTCCGCGTCAGGCAGCGAGCGCACAATTTCAAATAATCGCTTGGCGGGGACTGTCCCCGACCCTGTATTCTTCACCTTGGCCGGGCATCCACAGCGAATGCCCAGGTCAAGATCTGTGGCACTGATGCGAAGGGTTGATTCCTCCACATCCAAAAGTAGGTTGGAAAGAATAGGGATGGTGGTCTTTCTCTCCACGACACCCTGTGCTAAGGTCAGTTCCTTGAGGAGCTCAGCTTTACTAGTAGAGAATTCCATAAGGATTATCCCTCAAGAAGAAGTTTGTAGTAGTAGTAGTGCTGTGTATTTGTGGAAAACCTATAAAACCCTCGTTCCATCATCACTTAGGTGTAATCGCTGTGTGGACCGCTGGCGGGAACCTGAGCATTTCCGTGAAGTTCCAACCTCCTCATTAAAATCCACAGATTCCCGACTTAAGTGAGTCTTGTATAACACCCTAACTTCAACTCAGGCTATCACGTAGCTTGTTGAGAAGCCTGTTTAAATCACGGTCATTCTCGCGCATCCCTGTAATTTTGTTGATCGAGTGCAGAACTGTCGTGTGGTGCTTTCCACCAAACTCCCTCCCGATCTGTGGTAGCGACGCGGTAGTGAGTTCCTTGGCAAGGAACATCGCAATCTGACGGGGGTAAGCAACCCCTCGGCTGTTATCCTTCGCCTTCAGTTGCGGCAAGCTGAGCCCAAATTCCCTACCTACTGCTCTCTGGATATTCTCGATGGAAACGCGCCGATCCTCAAGGTCAACCAAGTTTTTGAGTACCTGTTGCGCCATGGGGAGGGAGACAGCAGCCCCGGTCAGAGAAGAGTAAGCAAGCAGGCGCGTTAAGGCCCCTTCGAGGTCGCGGACGCTCGACTTGATCTTCCGAGCGATAAAGTCACTGACATCGTCAGCCAGAAGCGCTCCTTGGCTTTCACTTTTTTTTGCCAGGATAGCACGCTTCGTCTCGAGGTCGGGAGCCTGCAAGTCCGCTGTCAGGCCCCAGGCGAAACGCGAGCGAAGCCGCTCTTCCAGGCCGGGGATCTCTTTGGGTGGGCAATCACTTGATATGACGACCTGCTTCTGCGCTTCATACAAGGTGTTGAAAGTGTGAAAGAACTCCTCCTGGGTTCGCTCCTTGCCGGCGATGAACTCGATATCATCCATGAGCAGCACGTCCACATTTCGGTACTTGTCACGGAATGAGACCATGCGGTCGTAGCGCAGGGAGTTGATCACTTCGTTGGTAAAACTCTCAGAGGAGACGTAAGCCAGCCGCATTTCTTTCCATTTACCCTTGATCGTGTGGCCGACGGCCTGCATCAGGTGCGTCTTTCCAAGCCCCACGCCGCCATAGAGAAATAAAGGGTTGTAAGCCTTAGCCGGTGTTTCCGCCACGGCTTGGGCTGCCGCATGCGCGAACTGGTTGCAGTTTCCAACCACGAAGGTATCAAAGGTATAGCGGGGATTCAGTTGGTGGTCTACCGATTCAAAATCCAGCTTCGTTTGCAAGGCTTTGGCATCCCCGCTATCGAGGGACTTTTTCTCCAGGCTTTCCTCCACGACGTAGCGCACCTTCTGGATGCCCAAGTGGAGGTGCTCAACCGCTTCGCTAATAAGTCCCCCATAGTGCTCGTGAATCCAGTCCTGAAATTCTCGGTTGGGAACACGCACCACCAGAGACCCCTGGTCAGCGTGACTAAGACGGGTGGGACGAAGCCAAGTCTGGTAACTCTGGGTATTCACCTTGGCTTTCAAATAGCCTAAGATTTCCTGCCAAGCATTCATGGCGGTTTCAGAGGGGAAACAACCTGTCAACCCCATCCGGTAGGAGCAAGATTGGTCCGAGACTAACGCCTTCCATGTGTTTGAGAGGATTGGCGTCAGTATGGTGGCGCCTCAAACTTCGTTAGCTGTCACCGTTTTTTCCCCATTTTCTTGGTGCTGAGACAGTCCCCAGAAGGCGCCGTGACTTACCGGAAATGACTCGTTTCACTCACCTAATATACCACGAATCCGGCTGAGTGCAAACCACTCAGAGGCCTTGAAAATAGAGCCTCCAAGCCCCCTAGCGCGGTTTGTCAGGATAGGGCGAGAAATGGCCTTTCGGGGTGGCTGTCGCCCCAGACGGGGCTTGAGGTTGTTGGGGGGTTCTACATTCCTACGGTCCGCACCGCGGGCTGACAGATGCCGCGCCTGCGGCGCTGGGTTGATGATTCTCTCCTCAATCCAGTAGACGCGCGATTTCATCCCGTTGGGGAACACGGATAGGCTTCGCTTGGCCGTTCTCGAGCAGCATGATACCTTCCGTCTGGGGGCGAACCTCCGCAATCACCGCCGCGGGAACGCCGCGTCGCGCAAAGGCCCGCAGAAGATACGGAACGGACTTGGGGCTTGCGACAATCAGCAGGGCGCCTGAGGCGATGAGAGCCAATGGATCGAATCGCAACACGCGGCTGAGGGCGCGGGTTTCAGCCAGAACCGGAATTCTTTCCTTCCAGACACGCAACCCCACGCGGCCAGCCCGGGCGATCTCGTCCAGGCCCGCAAGCAGCCCTCCTTCGGTTGGGTCGTGCAGAGCGTGGATTTCGCCCGAGCGTATCGCGAGGGCCGCGTCGCGAAGCACACTGATGCCCGGGTCATAGAGCCAGCGCTTCGCCCTGCTGACCATGGCGCGGCCAACTTTCTTAGCCAATTCCTCGCCTCTGGCCCGCGCGAGAAGGGCGGTGCCTTCAATTGCCACCCCCCGCGTCAGGATCACGAGGTCTCGAGGCCGCTGGCTGTCTTTTCGAATCAGTTTCGACTTATCCACTTCTCCCAGCATCTGGCCCACCACGATGGCCCGCGCCAGGCCCGTGGTGATTTCAGTGTGGCCGCCGCATAACGTAATGCCGAGCGCCCGGCAAGCGCGGAGCGTGTCTTGGAAGATGCCGCGGGCCAGCGCCCGCGTAGCGCGGCCTTCCGGGAGGAGCACGGTGGCCAAATACCAGCGAGGACGCGCCCCGAGCGTCGCGATATCGTTGGCGTTGATATTCACCGCGTACCACCCGATCCGCTCTGCGGAGAAGGTGATGGGGTCGGTCTTGACGACGAGGTACTTCTCCCCGAAGTCAATCACCGCAGCATCTTCCCCGTAACGCGGGCCGATCACCACGCGGGAGGAGGCAGGCGGACGGCACGTGCGGAGGAGGGCCTGGAGTGCGGCTGCCGGCAGCTTGCCCACCGGCAAGATGGAGCGGGTGCGCATCGCCCCGCGAGTATAGCTCTTGCGAGCGTGTCTGGCCACTATTCCGCCCCGAACGCGACCGGGCGTGGCAACCCGACACAGAGCGAGCCCGCGGCACGGGCGTCTCACCCGTGGCCGGGAATTGCCCCAACGGCAGTTACCGAACGTTTGTTGGCGAGTTCCTGCATCGTGTACAATGAATTCCCGGGTTCAACAATAATTTCGCCCGCAGGAGAGATGTCCTCCCTACAGACCCGCATGTCGAATCTGCTCGACCAACTAAATACTCAACAGCGCGCCGCCGTGGACCAAACCGAGGGGCCGCTCCTCATCTTGGCGGGAGCCGGAAGCGGCAAGACGCGGGTCATCACTTACCGCATTGCCTACCTGATGGAAGCCAAGGGGGTGCCCCCCGAATGCATACTGGCTGTCACCTTTACGAACAAGGCCGCGGGCCAAATGAAGGACCGTGTGGCCAAGCTGCTGGGAGGCCGCGTAGAGTTGCGCCCCGGCGCTCCGCATGTTTCCACATTCCATTCGTTCTGCGTCAGCGTGCTGCGACGGCACATCGAGCACCTGGGTTACAGCCGTGATTTTTCCATTTACGACGAGGATGACCAGCAGCGTTTGATGAAAACCTGCATCCAGGAACTGGGCCTTGCGGAGCAGATCACCTCGCCGCGCAGCGTGCTTTCGAAAGTCAGCTACGCCAAGAATCGCGGACTCGCGCCCGAAGAGATGTACCGGCAGGCGCCGGACGGCGCGCTCGAAAAAGTCGCCACCCTCTTCGACCGCTACGAGCGCAAGCTGCGGCAGGCCAACGCCTTGGACTTCGACGATCTGCTGCTGAAAACCGTGGAACTCTTCTACCAGGCTCCGGAAGTCTCGGAGGCATACAACCGGCGTTTCACCTATGTCCTGGTGGATGAATATCAGGATACCAACCGCACTCAATACCAACTAATCCGGCAGCTCACGCTGCTCCATCAGAACTTGTGTGTGGTGGGCGACGAGGACCAGTCGATTTATCGCTGGCGCGGGGCGGATATCCAGAACATTCTGAGCTTCGAGAGGGATTACCCTCAGGCCAGGGTTTTTCGCTTGGAGCAGAACTATCGTTCCACGCAGAAGATTCTCGACGCCGCAACGGCCGTGGTCAGCCGCAACCTGGCGCGCAAGGGAAAGACCCTGTGGACCGACCGCTCCGGTGGCGACCGCATCGGTCTTTATGAAGCCCGGGACAGCGAGCAGGAAGCGTTGTTCGTGGCCGGCGAAATCACCCTCGCCCTCAAACAGGATGCCGACCGGAGCGCGGCCGTTCTTTACCGCACCAACGCGCAATCCCGCGCGCTGGAAGAAGCCCTGCGCAGCAATGGCATCGACTACCGGCTGGTGGGCGGATTCAGCTTTTACGCGCGGGCGGAAATCCGCGACGTGCTTGCCTACGCGCGCCTGGCGAGCAATCCGCGGGATGCGGCGGCCTTCCTGCGGGTCGTCAATACTCCGGCGCGAGGCATCGGCGACACCACAGTCAGTGCGCTCGCGGCGACCGCCCGCAGCCAGAAGCTCACCCTGTGGGAGGCGCTCGAGCAGGAACTCGCCCAGCGGCAACTGCCCGCCCGGGCCCTCAAAGCGCTGGAGAGTTTCCACGCACTCCTGAGGGACCTGATCGCCGACCGCGAGCGGCTGCTGATGGGCGAATTCTTCAAGAGCATTCTTGACCGGACCCGGTACGTGGAAATCTTGAAGCTGGCGAACCTGCCGGAATCACAGGACCGGATCGAGAATCTTCAGGAACTCGTGAACGCCGCTGCCGAAGCCGAAGAGCGGGGCATCACGCTGGCGGAGTTCCTGGACCACGCCGCACTGGTCTCGGACTCCGATGAATACGACGAAGATGCGCGCGTCTCGCTGATGACGCTGCACAGCGCCAAGGGACTGGAATTCAATGTAGTGTTTCTGGTCGGCCTGGAAGAGGGTTTGTTCCCGCACAAGCTTACCCTCGATGAGGAAGCGGGCATCGAAGAGGAGCGGCGGCTCTGCTACGTGGGCATGACGCGGGCCCGCGATCGGCTGGTCCTTTCCTGGGCGCAGCAACGCCGCGCCTACGGCAGGGACTCCTACGAGGCAAGCCGGCGCTCACGCTTCCTGGATGAAGTGCCTCACGAACTCCTGGAACTCTTGGGCGGGAATCCCTTCGCAGCAAAAGCTCGCACGACTTGGGAAAATGCCGTAAACTCAGTCGCCGGCGCGGAGCGGTTCCTGCGGGAGCGGGGGCGCGGCACGGGCAGTCAAGTGAGATTCGGCGGGAGTGCAAGCCCGCAGCCGTCCCGCCGTTGGAAACTCGGCAGCAAAGTGCGCCATGCGAAGTACGGGATTGGCACGGTCCTGGGCTGCGAGGAAGACGGTGAAGACACCAAACTGACCATCAGCTTTCCCGGCTACGGCGCGAAGAAACTCTTGGAACGCTACGCGGCGCTGGAAAAGCTCTGAATCCAACTCTACTGGAAACTGTATTTATGAATACAAAAAACATCAAAGACAGGGAAGAACGAAAGAAACTGAAGCGCGCGGCGCGTAAGAAGCGGCCGCCCCAACCGAAGCGGACGGAGCCCCGCGGCTCTCGCAAGCCCAAGGTTAAGAAGCGGGGACCGGGCGCACCCCCGCGGCGGAAGTAGAAATGCGGTGACAAGTGACGCACAGGCGGCGTTATGGAGTTGCCGGAAGTTGGCACGATGAAGAAGAAGTGTCTTCTCCGGTGACTCAACCGTTCCTTTCGCCCGGGTGTCACCGGTCACTCGAAACAGAGGAGTCCCTTGCCGAGCCAACTTTTTCGGAAGAAGAGCATTGACAAGCTCATTGCCGACGCGCAATCCCCCGGGCACCAACTCCGCAAGTCGCTGGGACCGTGGTCGCTAACCGCGCTGGGAATTGGCGCCATCATCGGCACCGGAATCTTCATTCTGACCGGCACCGCCGCGGCGGGCGAGGTCCTGGAAGTGCATTCCATCCTGAAGGCGCCGCTCATCGATGCCGTGCTGCACGGCGCGAAGGCGCTCGGGACCGCGGGACGGCCGGGCGCGGGACCGGGCATCGCGTTGTCGTTTCTGCTGGTCGCGATTGCTTGTGCGCTGGCGGGACTGTGCTATGCGGAACTTGCCTCGATGATTCCCATCGCGGGCAGTGCTTACACTTACACCTATGCCACGCTCGGCGAAATTGTGGCCTGGATCATCGGCTGGGACCTCATCCTGGAATACGCGGTCAGCAACATGGCCGTGGCGGTGGGATTCTCCGCTTACGTTGACAGCCTGCTGCGCGGCTTCGGGATAGAGTTGCCGCGCCGGATGATGGAGCCGATCTTCGCGGGTGGGAAATACACGGGCGCCTACTTCAACGTTCCGGGCTTCCTCATTGTGATGGTCCTTACCGTCATCCTGGTGATCGGCATTCGGGAGAGCGCGGGCGCCAACAACGTGATGGTATGCGTGAAAATCACAGCGATCCTGATCTTCATTTTTGCCGCTTCACGTTTCATCCACACTGCAAACTGGAAGCCCTTCATGCCGAACGGGTGGCAGGGGGTGCTGACCGGCGGAGCGATTGTCTTCTTCACGTACATCGGGTTTGATTCTGTTTCGACCGCCGCTGAGGAATGCAAGAATCCGCAAAAAGACGTTCCCTTCGGGATTATTACTTCCCTGGTGATCTGCGCCACACTGTACGTAACCGTGGCCCTGGTCCTGACCGGAGTTCAACACTGGCAGACGCTGCGCAACGCAGCTCCCGTAGCCAACGCGCTGGTGGCGCTCGGCCTGCCGAACGTCATGAAGTGGGTCTCGATCGGCGCGCTGACGGGGATGATCAGCTCCATGCTGGTCTTTCAATTGGGGCAGGCCCGCGTGTGGTTCGCCATGTCGCGCGACGGCCTGTTGCCGCGGGTCTTTTCGAAGGTGCACCTGCGTTTTCGCACGCCTCACGTGAGCACCTGGGTAGCAGGATTCTTCGTGGCCATTCCGGCCGGCGTCTTTGATATCGGCACGCTGGCTGATCTTTCCAACATTGGAACGCTGTTCGCATTCGTGCTGGTCGCGTTGGGCGTGCTCGTGCTGCGCCGGACGCAACCCGAACGCCGACGCTCGTTCCGCACGCCCTGGGTGCCTGTTGTCCCCATTCTGGCGATTGTATCCTGCATGATCCTGATGGCCAGCCTGCCCGTGGAAACCTGGGTGCGATTCCTCGTGTGGTTGGTCATCGGCTTGACCATCTACATCGCCTACAGCCGCCATCATTCGGAATTCGGCCGAGCGCCGCGGTCGCCGGCCACGGGAGGAACAGTCTCGGCGCAGTGACCGTCCGGTGGCGGTCACGCTGGCCGCGTCGGACACTTCTCCGGCGGTCGTTGCATGTTTGGGGATGAGGCGCTGGACGACTTCGCAGACTGTGGCTTTTCCTGTTGAGATTCTCAGCGGGGATGGCCGAAAACGGTAATGCGGGATGTCCGAACATGGGCGCACGACACGGACTGTGGTTCTGTCGAAAACACGAGAGTTCCGCGTCCATAGTTGCTTTCCGGATTTCCCGGGCCGCGACCACTCAGAACAGGCCTGGGGTTTCCACCGGCTCGGGGCTGAAATGAATTAACTGGAGATGCCCGGCCTTATTCCTGCAAGCGCCGTTGACCGTGCCCCTCCCTTGCGGCCTCTGGCGAAAACCGATATTCTAAGTTCTGCCCGGAGCGCTCGCAGGCTTTGCCTGTGTTTGCCCCCTCGCATCGAGATGCCGTCGCATGAAGCGAGTCCTCATCCTCCACTACCACGAAATCTGGCTGAAAGGCGGTAACAAGAATTACTTTCTCAGCCGGCTACGCGCGGCCATTCGGCAGAGCCTGGCAGACCTGCCGGTCGAATCGCTCGAGAGCGTCTCCGAGCGCCTCATCCTCACGCCCGCCGACGAAGCCGCCCTGCCGCGGATGATCGAGCGCCTCCGCCGGGTTTTCGGCCTTGCCTATATTGCCCTGGCCCGCGAAGTGCCTAACCCGCTCGCAGCGCTCGGGCCGGCAGCGTGCGAGATGATGGTTGAAAAAGGGCCTCGGAACTTCGCCGTGCGTGCCAAGATTGCGGACTCAACGTACGGCATGAACTCGATGGAATTGGAGCGCGAGTTGGGACGCATCGTGTTGGAACATCTGCGCGCGCGCGATGCCGGCGTGTGCGTCAAGCTCGACGCGCCCGAGGTGACCTGTCAGGTTGAGATCGTCCCGGGAAGGGCGCTGCTATACGCTGACCGCGTGGAGGGCCCTGGCGGCCTGCCCGCCGTCACTAGCGGCCGACTGATCGCATTGCTTTCCGGCGGGTTCGATTCCGCGGTGGCGGCGTATAAGATGATGCGCCGCGGCTGTCACGTTATCTTCGTACACTTTT
Organism: uncultured Acidobacteriota bacterium; assembly: GCA_963722555.1. Taxonomy (GTDB): domain Bacteria; phylum Acidobacteriota; class Terriglobia; order UBA7540; family UBA7540; genus Bog-366. The sequence continues at coordinate 388,559 of CAVRNQ010000005.1, read as the reverse complement.
TCGGCAGCCCCTCGCCAGGGCGTAATTCTTCGCGCGGGGTGGCGGAGGACTTGGTCCGCACGCTCACACCCTATCAGTTCACGTCGCGCCTGTATCTCGTTCCCTTCGACGCTGTGCAGCGCCAGATTGTGGCGGGTGCGCACGAAAGCTACCGCATCTTGCTCTATCGCCGCATGATGGCGCGTATTGCACGGGAGATTGCCCGCGCGGAGCGCGCGCTGGGCTTGGTCACCGGCGACAGCGTCTCGCAGGTGGCCTCGCAGACGCTGCACAACCTCACAGCCATCGACCGTGGGCTTGATCTGCCGGTCTATCGGCCGCTTGCCGGTGACGATAAATCGGAAATCCTCCGGCTGGCACGCCAGATCGGGACCTACGGGATATCCTGCGAACCGTTCGAAGATTGTTGTCCGCGCTTCCTGCCCCGCGCTCCCGCAATCTTCGCTCGCCCCCAAGAACTCGATCGGGCGGAGTCTGGGCTGGACATCGAGGCCCTGGTGCGCATGGGACTGGAGGCTACCACTACCGTCGATTACAAGTTTGAGCGCGGAAATCTCACGGCGCGCGAAGGGGCGGCGCGCCGGATCCAGAATCGCCTGGCCGCAAAGAAAGGTGGCGAGGGGCAACCGGCTGCCCGCGACCCAACTTCCGACTGAGCGAGTGTGCTGCGGCGCCGGAGGGGTCAGATACAAGGCAGGGAAGATTTCAACTTTCAGCCTGCACCCATCCGTGCCAGCCAGTCGGCGTTCATTGACGGCTCTCGAAGCGCTTCCCCTAATCCTCTGTAGGAGGCGGTGTTCTCAGATGACAACCAGAGTTCTTGCGACAATTCTCTTCCTTTGCACAGCTCCGTGCTCACTTGTGGCGCAAGAGGCCAAGCCCAGTACGCCTCCGGCCTCACCCCAAACCGTGGCCAGTTCCCAGGTTTATAAGGTCCGGGTCGAACTGGTCAACGTGCTGATGACCGTGACCGACAAGAAGAATCGCACGGTCATCGACATGACCAAGGACGATTTCCACGTCACCGAAGACGGCAAGCCACAAACCATCACCTACTTCAGCCGTGAGTCAGACCTGCCCCTGCGCATCGCCATCCTGATTGATACCAGTAACAGCATCCGTGACCGGCTGCGCTTTGAACAGGAAGCGGCTACCGACTTTCTCACGACCACGATCCGGAGGGGGAAAGACTTGGCCTTCGTGGTGGGGTTCGACGTGGAGCCCCAACTGGTCCAGGACTACACCGACAACACCGAGAAACTTGCCGACGCCATTCGCAAGTTGCAAGCTGGCGGCGTCACCAGTCTCTACGACGCCCTTTTCTTCTCCTCCAAAGAGAAACTGTACTACTTCCCTCCGCCGGAGCCCTACCTGCGCCGGGTCATGATTATTATCAGTGACGGCCAGGACAATCAGAGCGAGCACACGCGCGAGGAGGCGCTGGCCATGGCCCAACGCGCGGAAGTGACGATCTTCACGATCAGTACGAACCGCACCGGCACGGAGGCTCGCGGTGATAAGGTGCTGGTATACCTGGCAAAACAAACCGGGGGGCGCGCTTTCTTTCCCTTCGAAGCGAGCGAATTGGCGGAGAATTTCCAGGAGATAGGGCGCGAGTTACGCAGCCAGTACAGCCTGGCTTACGTTTCCACCAACGCCGCGCACGATGGAACCTTCCGTAACATCATGATTCAGCCTTTGGACAAGAACGTGCACGTCCGCGCCAAGACGGGTTACTTCGCGCCTTCGCAGTAGCGTCGTCGCCCGCCTCAGGCCAGGCTGGGCATTCACCTGCTCCCTGCCACTTGAATGGCGCAGCCGGACTTCCTATCCTGCCGGGGCATAATATCCGCGACGAGCGTTAACCTTGTAATCACCCGCGCGGACTTTGACCTGGATTCTTCGGTAGGTTCCATCCAGTTTCTTGTTCGTGGGGGTGTAGCCGAGCAGGTATTGCGTGCGAAGTTCGTCGGCAATCTGCTGAAACGCAGCGCTGGCATCCCTGGCGCGATTGACTTCAATGACGCGGCCGCCGGTCTCCTCCGAAAGCTTCCTCAGCGCCGAGTCGCCACTGAATCCCATCGTTCGCCCGTAATAAAACGAGCGGTCGATGATGGCGACGGAATAGATGATGACGTCAGATTTCTGTGCCGCCTCCAGTGCCCCCTCCAGCTTGATCCTGCTCCCCTGGTCTTCGCCGTCCGTGAGCAGGATGAGGACCTTCCGGCCGATCTCGTTCTTGAGCATTTCGTGCGACGACAGGTAAATCGCGTCGTAGAGGTGCGTCGCCCCACCGGTATCGCCGGTGGGAAATTGTCCCGGGGTTGGGCCGCCCCCTCCGCCATTGATCACGTTCTCATCGATTGCCTTATCGAGCAGGCGAAGATCCGCGGTGAAGTCCTGCAGCAGTTCCACTTCCACATCAAAGTGGAGGACAAAGGTGAGATCCCTGGGGCGCAGAACCTGCCGGAGAAACGCCTTGGCCTGCTCTTCCTCCACTTGCAGCACGCGGCCCTGACTGGGACTCGTGTCCACCAGGATGCCCATGGTCAGGGGGGTGTCGGTCTCGCGCGCAAAATAACGAATAACCTGCGGCTGCCGGTCCTCTTCGAGGAGGAAGTCGTCTTGGTTGAGGTTGGGAATCAACCGCCCGTTCTTCTGCTTCACCACCGCATAGACGTTCACGACTTCCGTCGTGACTTTCAGTGTCTGCCCGGGCGAAGGAAGTTCTTGCTTCTCCTGCGTGGCTGCAAAGGACGCGGCGAAGAACAGAACACAGAGCGAGCAGATAATCTCCCCCGCGGCGACAAGTCGATGCTCTGAAGACTCTGGTGAGGTGTGCATGGTGATCCTTGGGGTGCCCCCAGATCCCTCTGCTTTGGATGCAAGCGGGAGGATTCGCGTCGAACCCTTTTACCCGCTCGGACTCCGCAGGCGCCGCTACCGGGCGGCGAACTTGCGACCCAGTTTATCTTGAGAGCTTACTGAAGACCGAGGAATTCTTCTCCTGGCTGGCCCCAGTCGTGTGTGCCGACCGCTTCTCTCTGCTCTCCATCCTCTGCGAACTCCCTTCGGTACCTCACGCGGAGGCGTCTGCACAATTTTCTCATCTTCACTTTTTCGCGCTCACCAATCACTTTCCTCTTGACAAGATAATTCGATGAATCTATACATGATGATTGAATACGCGCTCCGCCAGCAACGCTGGCGGGAAACTTCAGAAAGTTCGGAGGAGAATAGAATGGCAGCGAAAAAGAAAGCCAAGAAAAAGAGGTAAGCCTCTTTCGGGCATTAGAAAGGAACCTTCGGGGGTGCAGCGATGCACCCCCGAAGGTTTTTAAGGCGCCTTTCGTACCATCAGCCGCCCCGTAAAATTCCATTTGTTTATTCCTCCAATTCTCTCTCCGGCGCTGCCAGCGCGCGCGGCGCTTTATCAACCGGTTCAAGTTCCGGAATTTCTTCGCCCGTGGCCGCGCCGAGTTCCTTGAATTTCCGTGCCGCGGGCAGCACTCGGCTCTCCATCGAACCCACGGCCTTGTTGTAAGAGTCCACGGCGTGCTCAAGCGACGACCTGAGAGCTTCGAAGTGGCCGAGGAAGGTTCTCAGCCGGTCGTGAAGCTCCCTGCCCAGCTCGCTGATTTGCTGCGCGTTCTGGGTGATCTGTTCCTGCTGCCAGAGGTAAGCCGCCGAGCGCAACAGCGCGATGAGTGTCGTGGGGGTTGCCAGCACAACTTTCTTCTGCATCCCATCATCGATCAGTTGCCGGTCCTGTTCCAGCGCCGCACTGAAAAAAGATTCTCCGGGCAGGAAGAGCACTACCAGTTCCAGCTCAGGGCCGATTTGCTCCCAGTACCGGCGTTCCGCAAGCTGATTCATATGAACCCGCACCAATTCCCCGTGCGTCGCGAGCGCCTTTCTTCTCTCCTCTTCTGGTTTCTCCGGATCGACCGCATCGAGGAAGGATTGCAGAGGGACTTTTGCGTCGACCGCGATGCGGCGATTTCCCGGGAGATTCACGATCATGTCAGGCCGCTGACGCCCGGATTCTGTCGCGATCGTTTCTTGTTCCGTGAAGTCACAATGCTCCGACATGCCTGCTAACTCCACGACGCGGCGCAACGTCAATTCCCCCCATCGGCCCCGGACTTTCAGAGGTGAACTCAAGGCGCTCGCCAGGTGCTTGGTTTCTTCCTCCAATCTCTGATTTGCCTGAGCAAGAGAACGCAGTTGCTCATCCAGGGTGCCATAGGCCTTTTGCCGGGACTTCTCCATCTCCAGGATTTGGTGCTCGTATCGGCCCAGCGATTCTTTGAGCGGGCCGAGCAGGCCATCGATGGCTTTCTGCCGCGTCTCCAGATCGCCCTTGGCCTGTGCCTGCAAGGTTTCAAACGTGCTGCGCGCCAGCGCGATGAAAGCCTGGTTGTTGCTCTTCAGCGCTTCGGCGGAAAGCGCCTGGAAGGTCTCCACCAGGGTCTTCTTCGCCTCCTCCAGCAATTTCTTCTGCTCGTCCAGGCTCGTCTGCGTCTCGAGCAGCTTGGTTTCCGCCGCAACTCGCAACTCGCCTTCGGCCTTCAAGCGCTCCCGCAATTGGTTCAAATCCCCCAGCGCGGTCCTGACGTTTTCAAGTTCCGTCTGCGCCTTGACCTTCTGCTCGCTCTCTTCACGGAGTTTCTGCTGCAGCCCGCCCAGATCTTTCTCACGCCCGCCGAGTGACGTTTGGAGCGCACCGAGCTGCGCGCGCACTTCCTGCAAGGCGCTTTCCGCCGCCTTCACCCGGCCCTCGGCATCCACTTGAGATCTGACCAGCTCCGACTTGGTGCGGGCGGCCGCCAGCAGCCAGCCGAGCGCGGCGCCCAACGCCACACTCAGTAAGACCAGCAGGATGGAGTTCATGGGGATCACCTCGGTTTTCCAGGTACACATGATAACTGAGAATTCGTCAGAAGGTTTCTTCGTGCGCCGGACAGATCAGCGCGTAGTCGCAGTACTTGCACACAAAGCCGGGCTTGGGCGGAAACACCTGCAGACGGATTTGCGCGGCTACTTCGCGAACCTTCTTGACCACCAGGTCCAGGTCTTTCGGTGTCCGCACCGTCGAGACCGGCTCGTTGTTGGTCAGGCTATAGAACGTGAGCCGCGCCGGAGTGAGTCGCATCTGGTCGCGCGCCGCCAGTGCGTACACGGAGAGCTGCAAACTCTTGTCCGCATCCTTCTGCGAACGTGGCCGGCCGGTCTTGTAATCCACCAACTCCACAGAACGATCTTCGAGCGGATTGACCTGGTCGATGCGCCCTTCCAGGACCACATCGCCCAAGTCGAGTGCGAAGTGCGTCTCCATTCCGAGTGGGAGCGTCTGGCTGGTTTCGTGCTTCTTCACGAAAGCGCGCAGTTGCTCGAGCCCGGCTTTCTTGTACGCCTGCTCCTGGTACTCATCCTCAAAGCCCGCACCCTTCCAGATTTGCGCGAAGCAGGCGTGCAGTTGTTCGAATTCCACTTGGCCCTGCTTGCGCAGCTCAAAGTAGCGGCGCACGCACTGGTGCATGATGTTGCCGAACGTCAGCGCCGGTTGCGGCCCCGCGGGAATCTTAAGATAGTGGCTGAACTTGAATTTCTGCGGGCAGTCTTCGTAGGTCTCAATGGCTGACGCGCTGAGTGGAAGTTTCTGCTCCTCCTGGGTGGCAAGTGTGCGGCTCGCCCACGCCGCGATGGGCGGATAGACCCCGGGCACGCTCGGTTCAGCACCGAACAAACTGGCTTGTGGCTTCGCTGTTGTGGGGCGCTCGCGCAGGGCAGGCTCCGCACGCGGCGCATCCGCAGCCTCTGGCGGGGTTTCGGGGACCTGAATCCATTCGAGGTCACGTGCCGCCACGGCGGGGTTTGAGAGCAGATCATCGATGAAAGCTGAGGTCTTCTTCCCTGGCTTCGCGACGCTCGAAACGTACAGCCGTTCCTTGGCGCGCGTCAGCCCCACGTAAAACAGTCGCCGCTCTTCTTGTTCATGTATGTTGCCAGGCGGCTGCGGACCCTTGCGCAATGCGTCAGGAAACTCGATGATCGGCTTCTGGGCTGTGTGCGGAAACCGCCGCGGCGCGACGCTTAGGATGAACACCACGGGAAACTCCAGGCCCTTCGCGGCGTGCACGCTCATCATCTGTACGGCGTTCGCGGCGTTGTCGGGTGCCGGCGCTTCAATCGAGCCGCCCGCCTCGAGGAAGTACTGGAAGTATTCCCTGAATTCCCGCAGCTTCCACGACTCGCTCTTGCCTTCCCACTGTTCCAGGAATTTCCGGAAAGCTTCCACGTAGCTGGCGTCGGGATCCTGCGGTGGGAAGCTCATCTCCAGCCGCCCGATCAATCGGTCGAGCAACGCCGTTAGGGGCGCGTGTCCGGCGTATTTGTGCAGCTCCGCGAGCAGACGCTTCAGTTCCGGCCAGCCGGTCTGCTCCAGGCGGCTTGCGTCCGCAGACTTCTCCCACGACTCCAGAACGTCGTAAAGCGAGCAACGGTCGCGCGAGGCTTGCTTGCGGACCTCCAGCGCGATTTCCTCCGGGAAGTTCCACCGCGGCGCAAGCAGCACCCGCGTCAAGCTGATGTTGTCGTGCGGCGAGTGGATGATATTCAGATACGCCACAAGGTCGCGCAGGATGATGGTGGAGAGAATCGAGAGCCCACGGATGACGAAAGGAATCTGCTGCCGTCGTAATTGCTTCACCAGCGGATCGCGGTAGCCGTGCGCGCGATACAACACGGCGATATCACCTGGCGGCGTCCCGCGCCTGGCGAGACGCGAGACCTCGTCCGCAACCCACGCGGCCTCGCTCACGTAATCGGGAGATTGCAGGAGGTCAACGGGGCAGCCTTCCGCTTGGCTCGCCCGGAGCCTCGGTTTCGCTTCGTAGCGATCGTTCTTCGCGATCACCACGTCCGCGGCGCGCAGGATACGCTGCGTCGAACGGTAGTTGGTGTCGAGAAGAACTGTCGAATGGCCGGGAAAGGCCTCGTCAAACATCTTGAAGGCCCCGTGCGACGCGCCTCGAAACCGGTAGATGGCCTGGTCGTCGTCGCCGACGGCGGTGAGGTTATAAGGCGGCTTGACCAGCCGCTTCAACAGCTCGACCTGAGCGTAATTCGTGTCCTGGAACTCATCCACCAGCACGTAGCGAAAGCGCCGGCGATAGCAGTCCAGCTCCTCTGGCTCACGATCGAAAAGACGAATCGTTTCCGGAATCAGGCTGCCCAGGCTTGAGGATCCGGCCTCCTCCATAAGCAGCCGGCTGTTCCGGAAGACCCGCGCCAGTTCCTTCTTCTTCTGAATCTCCTGCTGCTGCAGCGTGCTCTCGGCAGCATCCAGGGAAGGCGCCAGTGCGGTGTATTCTCTTTCCAGCACCTCCGTATAGCGCTCAAAATCCGCCGGCTCAATCAGCTCATCCTGGCAGCGTGAAAAGAATTCGTTCAGCGAATGGAGGAACGCGCCGGGCTCCGCGAGCTTCTGGTAGAACTCGAGTTCGAGTTTCTCCATCCGCCGGCGGAGGAAGATCCACACATCGACCTTGTCGAGCAGTGTCCGCTCGAAATGCCGCTTGCGCAGCACTTCGTAACAAAACGCGTGGAAAGTCGAAATGTGCGGAGCAGCGTCCAGTTCGGGCAGGGCGTCGCGCACGCGGCGCTGCATCTCCGCCGCAGCCTTGTCAGTGAACGTCAGCGCCAGGATATTCTCCGGCCGAATCCTCTCACGCGGAGACTCCTCACTGGGCAGCGCCGTCGCCGGCAGATTCAGGAGAAAGGGAGGATCTTTCGCGTCGTCTCCCGAGCCCGTCAGCAGATGAACGATCCGCTGCGTGATGACGCGCGTCTTACCGCTGCCCGGCCCAGCGATAATCAGCAGGGGTCCTTCCCCATGCTCGACGGCTTTTCGTTGTTCGGGGTTCAGCTTGAGCGCTGAGCTCATCGCCTCATTATTCCGCGAAGCTTCACAGGGAAGCAAGTGGAGGAGGTGCCTGGGCAGCTAAGGTTGCTGCTTTCAGTCGCCGTGCGGCCTCCGATAGACCCCAACACGATCCGGGTGCGCACGGAAGTGGCGACCTTCCTCCTGGTAGACGTAAATGGCGCGCTACAAAACTTCGAAAGCAGTAAAATCCATGGCGCAGGCGTGCTGGTGATCCAAGGTATGGGTGGTGGTACATTTCGCCGGCCAAAAGCGGTGCCACCGAATCCGTCTGCGACCCCTTGGCATAAGCCATAGTCCCCGCAGCCCAGGCCTATCACTGAGGAGGAACCCATGAGCGAGCTTCCCCGTCGAAGATTCTTGCAGCAGATTGCAGTTGCTGGCGCCGCACTTGGCGTGATGCCGCCAGGGCTCCGCGGCACGCAATTCGGACTCGCGGAGAGTGCCTTGGAATTCGGGACGGTTGTTATCCCTCTCGATCGCTGGTCGTTTGGGCTCGACCCAGAGGATCGTTGCGAACGGCAAGGCTGGTTCGAAGAGATGAAAGCCGGCCCGGCACCTTCGACCTGGGTGGCTGTCCCACACACCTGGCAAGTCTTGCCAGACAAGGCCGAGCACCAGGGGATCGCTTGGTATCGCACGAGCTTTGAGGCCCCCAGGCATTGGGCTGGCAGGACCGTTCGAATCGAGTTTGAAGCCGTGTACCACAGCGCGAAGGTGTGGCTCAACGGGAAGTTGCTGGGCGAGCATTTGCGGCGGGGATACACGGCGTTCAGCTTCGATGCCACGCCGGCCTTGCGTTTTGATGGCCCCAATTTTCTCGTTGTCAAAGTCGATAACTCCTTCGACGAGGGCATGCTTCCGAGAAGGGACTCCTTCGATTGGGCTCAGGATGGAGGAATTACGCGTCCGGTAAGCTTGCTCGTTACTCCCAACGTTTACATCGAAGGTCTCCGGATCGACGCCGTGCCGGATCTCGAAGCTGGGCGCACGCCATTGATCATCCGTGCGATCGTGCGCAACGCCGGCCAAACTGCGGCGCAACTCGGCTTTGACTACCGCGTCGCGGAAGCAGACACGGGTTTGGCCCTCGTGAATGCAGCCGGCGCCGGCGAAGTCCGGCTGGAACCAGGGGCAACCCAAGAGGTCACGTTGACACCGGCCAATGAGCCGATGAAACTCTGGCACTTCGACCATCCTCATCTTTATCGCGCCACCGTCCAAGTTTCGCAAGACCACAAGCCTCTGCACAGCTACACGCAGACCTTCGGCTCCCGGAAATTCGAAATCAGGAATGCGGCATTCTATTTGAATGGTGAGCGGGTGCGGTTAATGGGCGTGGAGCGCATGGCGGGCAGCAATCCACAGTACGGCATGGCGGAACCCGAGGAGTGGATCACGCACGACCACGAGGACCTGAAAGAGCTCAACTGCGTCTTCACCCGCGTGCACTGGCAGCAGGACAAACGCGTGCTGGACTATTGCGATCGCCATGGCATTCTGATTCAGGAAGAAGTTCCTTCCTGGGGCTCTGCCACGTTCGACGGCATGGCCAACGAGCCCTCGCCCGAAATCATGCAGAACGGACTCGAACAATTGCGCGAGATGATTGCGCGCGACTGCAACCACCCTGCGATTATCGCCTGGGGACTCTGCAACGAAGTGAACGGCCATAATCCTCCGGCACAAGCTTTCATCCGGCGCATGGCCGAAGCTGCCCGCCGTCTCGACCCCCATCGCTTGCTGACCTATGCCTCAAACTCTTTGCAGCAGGATCCTGGAACCGATGCCGCCGGATGGCTCGACTTCATCGAGTGGAACGAGTATTACGGAAGCTGGTATCAGGGTAACCCCGACTCGGTGCGGCGCAACCTGGAGGAGATCCATCGCGCTTTTCCCACGAAGCCCGTGGTCATCTCCGAATACGGCTACTGCGAGTGCACACCGGAACGTCTGGGGGGCGACGCCCGTCGCATTGAAATCCTGCGCGACCACACCAATGTCTGCCGCGAATTCGATTTTGTTGCCGGGACAATTTTCTTCGACTACAACGACTACCGCACGCACGTGGGCGACAAAGGCCTGGGACCGCTCAAGCAGCGCGTGCACGGCGTCGTGGACCTGTATGGCAACCGCAAGCCCTCGTTCGACGTGCTCCGCCAGGAGTCGAGCCCTGTTGAAAGCCTGCAACTGGGTCCAGGCGAGGGATTGCTGAACGCCACCCTGACCACTCGGAAGACGTTGCCCGCCTATACCCTGGAAGGTTACACGCTGCGGTGGGTCGTCTTTGGTTTTGACGATCTTCCGATGGAGCAAGGCTCCGCCGCGCTGCCTGTCCTTCTGCCCGGGCAGCAGGCTGGAATGCACATTCAGTTTCAGGAGAAGAATCCCACCCGCGTGCGCGTTGACGTCATGCGGCCTACGGGTTTCTCGGCCTTCACCGCTTGGTGGAAGAACGGCGCCACATCTCTATGAGTAGAATTCGAAATGGGCCGAAGCACTCGTAGTTACAAGGTCACGTTCATAGCCACATTCTTTCTGGCGATCGGCAGCATGGCTTTCTCGCGAGTCGCACGAGCCCCCGGGCCGTTCCTTTGTTCAGGGACACGCCCGCCTCGCTAATCCCAAATCCAAAATCGCAAATCCAAAATTGCCGAAGCCAGTTCAAGGCTCCGCCGGTTCCTTCGGCTTACGGCGGGTTGACGCCTTACGCGTCCCCCTTTTCGTGCCCGATTTGGGAGCGCGCGGCCTGCGTGGCTTGCGCTGCGGAGCGGTTTCTACCGGGGCAACTTCCTCGACCACGGCGGGCACGGGCGGCTCTGGGGGTTCTACTATTTCCTCGGCGTGCTCGGCGGCCTCCCAAATCACATCGGTTTCGACGGGCAGGAGTTCCGGTTCAAGGCCTTGCGGCGCCTCGCCGGCCGGCGTCACTGGAGCGACGGGAGCCGGTGCGGGAGCGGCGGTGGGGAAGATCCGCCAGACCCCCTTGCGATCCCGATGCAGGCGCAGCCAGCCTTCGCGCTGGGCCTGATGGAGAAGATCGAGCAGACCGCGAAAACCTGACCGCTCATCGATGGAGCTGCCTGCGGCGCGCAAGATCTGCCGAATCTGGCGCAGGTAAACCGGGCGGTTAGGGGCCTTCTCGAAATGGCCGGGCAGAGCCAGCCGCAACACGGCCAGGGAATCTTCCAGGCTCGCGCTCGGAGTCACCGGCGGTGCGCTGGAAGCAGGCTGGGCCTCAGGGACAGGAGCTTCCGCAGTCGGCTCGGGTTCCACTGGAACTTCCACAGGCTCCGCCGGGGCTTCGGGGGCTCCCTCAGCTTCCGGAGCTTCCACGAGATAGCCGCGCTCCGTGCGGCGCATCTCCACCAGTCCTGCCTTGCGGAGTTTCTGAATGAAATCCAGAAACGAGCCGGCGCCGAAGTCGCGCTCGCTGAAGGTGGGATCGAGTTGCAACAGGGTGCTCTTGAGCAGGCCGAGTTGTGGGGCAACTTCGCGTTCGGCCAGAATCTCCAGAGCACGCTGGATATTCGGCAGCGCTGTAGAGAGCGGCCGGCTTTCCGCACCTCGTGCTGCGGCACGCTGGGAGCGCGCGGTGCGGGAGCCGTCGCCCCCCGTCTTGAGCAGATTCTCGTAGGAAATGAACTCGTGGCAGTTGCGCTGCAGAATGCCGCTCGTGAACTGGCGCCCGCCGACCACGAACACGCGCTTGTCGTACTGCTTCAGTTTTTCCACCAGCGCAATGAAGTCGCTGTCGCCGCCCACGATCACGAAGGTGTTGATATGATCGCGCGTAAAAGCCATTTCCAGCGCGTCGAGCGCCAAGTTGATGTCCGCGCCGTTCTTGTCGCCACGCGGCGTCACGCTGCGCTGTACCATGTGCACGGCGTATTGGGTCATCTGGCGGCTGTACTCACCGGCGCGCGGCCAGTCGCCGTAGGCAATCTTGCTGACCACCTCACCGCGCTCCTTGAGCGCCTCCAGGACGATGGAGACGTCAAAGTCTTTGCCGAGCGTCTCCTTAACGCCGATCTGAATGTTGTCAAAGTCAATAAAAACCGCCAACTTCAATCTTTCCTCAAACACGTTTCCTTCTTTCACCCGGGCCGCGAGGCACGCTGAGCGCCGCGCGGGTATTCCCCGGGACGTTACATTAAACATCATACTCCTATACCTCAAATCTTGGCACTTCCAGAATCCGGCGGCGCGCCCCGCGCTCTTCGGACGCCGGGGGAAGTCGAGAGTCGAAGAGTCGAAGGTTGAAGGTCGAAAGCTAAGAGCTGCCACCCGAAACCTGCCCTTCCGACCCCCGCCCCTCGGACCGCGGACGCGCTCTTACCGCTCCCAGCCCTCGCCCCCTGGGGGAGAGGACCGCTGCCGGCGCCTTCACCAGCCGGAGCGGGCCGGGTGAGGGGGTCGGACCTTCCCCCCCAGCCCCTTCACCCAACCCCGCGTATCTCCTGTCCCTTGATTTGTTAATTAAGAGGGTGTAAGAAGTTCGGTAGCTAACGTCGTGGTAAAAACCGTGTGTCCGGCATTTGGCTTCGTCCCTAGCGAACGACACATGACGCATGGGGCCTGACGTGTGTGCTGCCTGAGACTTGCAGGAGGAAACAAGTGAACGAAAGGCAAACCTCCAAAGTTGGACTGAGTTTTGTCGATATCCTTTTTGCGGTTGTTGTCGGTATAGGTTTCGAGCGGGCAATTGGCAGACCGTGGTTTCGAAATCTCCTTGGCAACTGGTCGGAGCTCGATCTTTGGATATTCGTACTGGGCAATACAGTTGTTATCGCAAGCTGGGTTGGATACCACAGGATGATGACGCAAGAGGAATTAGACCCCGAGGTTAGCACCCGTCAGGGCTTCCTGCGATTCTTGGTCGATATCATCCTCTTATTCTTGTATTGTCGACTTCTCGTTGCCATTGACGCTCCGCTAGACGCTTTCGGAACAATCGTGTGGATCTTCCTCTTATACGTCATTTGGGACTGGATCGTAATCACCGAAAAGCCCGTCAAGAAGAGGAGCGGAGTGAGTCTACTTTGGTTCGTGGTCTTCTGGGTACTTTATTTGGGCGTAAGGAAATTTGGGAAAACCCACGGAGAAGTCGAATGCTATATATCGTGCTTGCTGGGCATCGATTTTGCGTTTTTGTACCGTCTCCAGACCCGGCATGACACTCCGTTAGATGTAATTACCCGCCCGCCAACAGCCATATTTGAGTTTGTTCTTGGCAGATTCCGGCGGGTCAAGGAAATGCGAATTTATGTGGCTGGTCCGTATACTGCTGACACTGACGATGAACGTCTGAATAATGTCACGAAAGCAATCGATGCTGCCATATGTCTATACCAGAAGGGACACACTCCCTATGTCCCGCACCTGACCCATCTGATCGACGAGAGGGCAAAGGAACTTGGGATCGTGATCACGCGGGAGGATTATGTGCGGCGTTGGGATAAGCCTTGGCTGGAGGTCTGTGACGCTTTGCTTCTCCTCGCCGAATCTCCCGGGGCAAGAGAGGAGCTAGACACTGCACGGAGCCTCGGGAAACAGATCTTCGTGGGAGGCGCTGAGGTCGTGCCGGCTGTGGCTTCGAAGTTCTAGCCGCGGGTGGCGCATACATCGCGGGCTTTGCGATGGGTGCGATGACCGACAAGGGGCCCTCACCCCTGGACGGCCAGAGCGTGGCCCCCTCTCCCCGGCTGGGGAGAGGGGGAAGGAATTTGGTAGCGCAGGGCCTGCGGTCCGGTCCGCCTATCTTAATGGCAGGCAGCTCTTCCAGCGGCGCGGGTTTTTGCCGCGCCGCAAACAAAGTAATCTCAATCCCACTTGGCCGCACCGTCGAGAACAGGGGACAAGATACAGGCAACAGGAACCCGCGCCGCCAAATCCACGGTGCGGGAGAAAAGCCGCCCGCCATTAAGATCAACGGGCTTGCAAGCGAGCCTGCGCGTGGGTCGGTGGCAACGCCGAGCGTCCTGTCCACGTGAAAGACCATCGACGGTCACCCCCGCGGAAGCGGGGGTCCACGGAGAGCTGGATTCCCGCTTCCGCGGGAATGACTGTCGCAATGATTCCCGCCGGCGCGGGAATGACACCGTCGTGGTTGTGCTGTAATCTCGCAGGCTGGCGCAGTACACACCAAAATATCCGATAGCTCGGGACACAAGCCGCAGACGCAACCACGGCGTCTGCGCCCTTCGACCCGGAAATGGTGAGATTCTGCGGGATGTCAAAACTTTGTGCCTACGGGTAGGCACCAAATCGCGGCGCCCCCTTTACAAGCGCCTCGCGATTGTGCCTAACATAGAGGGGTGGGCCTAGGCGCGGCGCTACAATCCGGCCCTTGGTCGGCGCTCATCCCGATACAGATGATCGGGACAGGTGGAGCGTCGTTACAACCAAGCTGCCGCTACAAAATACCGCGGCTTTCCATTATGTACCAGAAACAAAATGGGTTAGCGATGAATAGCGAAAATCTTGCAAGAATCTATATCATTGAAACTAAAATAGTTAGTCCATTCTGTGTGGCCAAGTAGCGAAAAACGCGGGGGGAAAAAATGAAGGTAAGTTCCATTATGTTGTTGAAAACACATGTAGAAAAAATGCCCGATTTCAGGCTCTCCATTATGTTATTGAATAATAAGCTACTTATAGTCTTCTCTCCATTATATTGATGAAAAGAAAGGGAGTTATTGAGAGCAGATCTGGCAAGTGACGAGTGGCGAGTGACAAGAAAAGGCAAAACCCGAGGGCGGAAAGGCAGGCAGGGCGAGATCCTTCGCAAGGCTCTGCAGAAACTCGACGCGTAAGTCATTCAGATTCAGCATCGCTTGCGCTGTCATTCTGAGCCCGCTTTTTGGGCGAAGAATCCCCGTAGTTTACTCTGTTCGCCAACGCCGCGCGAACTGCCGGGATCCTTCGCTTCGCTCAGGATGACAGCAAGGGGCATTGGTTCTCCTTGTCGAGTTTCTGCCCATCATGGGCAGCCGAAAGGCTGTCAAGGCTCAGGATGACAGCGCAGTGGGCGGGGACGACGGCCAAACCCCGGCGTGACACACTTCCCCAAATCGGTTATCGGTAGGTTCAGGTGAGAACATGAAACGATACGCTGTCTTCGAGAACCACAAATCGCAAATCACCCGATGGCCCGATGACCCGATGATCCGATCCCCAAACCGGTGACGAGAGACGAGCTATGTCGGTAGGCGGAAGGACGGGCAGGGCGAGATTCTCCGCGCAGTTTATCCTGAGCGCAGCGAACGGACTCAGAATGACAGCGGAGGGGCCCAGGAGGACAGCGAAACGCTCTGCAGAAACTCGATGCGTAAGTCATTTCGATTCACCATCGCGACACTGTCATCCTGAGTCCCGGTTCTTTCGGGACGAAGGATCTGCATTTGTCTTTGTTACTGAAAACCCATGCAGATCCTTCGCTGCTGCTCAGGATGACAGTTTGGGTGATTGCTTTTCCTCATCGAGTTTCTGCTCATCATGGGCAGCCGAAAGGCTGTCAACGCTTAGGATGGAAGTGAAGGGAGGGTGCGCCTCGCACCTTGAAAAGGGGCTGCAATTCTCCCCGGGACATCCTATAGTGTGCGATTACTCGTGGGGTTCGACCCGCTCGTGGAGGATGTCATGCCTGACGTCGTAACTTTTGGCGAAGCGATGATTCGCCTTTCGCCGCCGCACTTCCAGCGCCTGGAGCAAACTTCCACGTTGGACGTCCAAGTCGGCGGCGGAGAGCTGAACGTTGCCGTTGGCGTCGCCCGCCTGGGTTTGAAGAGTGCCTGGGTCTCCCGGCTGCCGAAGAATTCTCTGGGGCGCTTGGCGGAAAACCGCGCCCGCCAGGCCGGCGTGGAGACGTCGCATGTGTTATGGGCGCCTGACGCCGAGTCCCGAATGGGTCTCTACTTCCTGGAGTTCGGTGCTGCGCCCCGCGCCAGTTCCGTGCTCTACGACCGCCGGAATTCCGCCATCAGCGCCATCCAACCGGGCGAGGTGAATTGGAAGAAAGTCATGGAAGGCGCCCGCTGGTTTCATACCAGCGGCATCACGCCGGCGCTGAGCGATTCCGCGGCGTCCGTGACGATCGAGGCGTTGAAAGCCGCAAAGCAAGCGGGCCTCACGGTCAGCTACGATCTGAATTATCGCGGAAAATTGTGGTCGCCGGAGAAAGCGCAGTCCGTCCAGGAACCTCTGATGGAATACGTAGACGTCCTCATCACCACCGAAGAAGACACGAACGTGGTCTTTAAGATCAAAGCGGAAGGGAAGACGGACGAGAAAGGATTCACGCAAGTTTCCGCCGAATCGTATAAAGAAGTGGCAAGGCGACTCCAGGAGAGATTCCAGTTCAAAGCCGTGGCTATCACTCTCCGCGAGAACCCGCTGGTGTGGCGCAACACCTGGACTGCCGTCGCCTATGCGGACGGCAGATTCTATGACGACGTGAAGTACGAACTGGAAATTGTGGATCGCCTCGGCGGTGGCGATTCCTTCAGCGCCGGCTTCATCTACGGGCGATTAACGAAAGGTTCTTACGAAGCGGCGGTCCGCTATGGCAACGCTTTTAGTGCGCTGAAGCACTCGATGCCGAGCGACTTCAACTGGGCGACGCTCGCGGAAGTTGAGAGCCTGCTCAAGGGCGCGAGCCTCCGTGTCGCGCGCTGAGAGCGGCCGGCGTGGACAAACAATGTAAAGTTCTGAATTCATATTAACGGGAAGGGAGATATGTATGGCTTGGTCAAAGGAAAAATCCCTCGCACTGATTCGGGAAGTGGGCCTGGTGCCGATCGTGCGCGCGCCTTCGCCGGAAGATGCTCTGCGCGCGGTGGAGGCCATTATCGAAGGGAACATCGGCATCGCCGAAATCACCATGACCGTCCCAAACGCCATCCGCGTGCTGGAGAAGGTGGCGGATAAATTCGGTGACAAGGTCTTGCTGGGCGCAGGCACGATCCTCGACCCGGAGACCTGCCGCACCGCGCTGCTGGCAGGAGCGGAATTCATCGTCACGCCAGCGCTCAACCTGCACGTCATTGAGTTGGCTCGTCGATACAGCAAGCCCTGCATGCCCGGAGCTTTGACGCCCACGGAAGTTCTCACTGCCTGGCAGGCGGGTGCGGACCTGGTGAAGATCTTCCCGTGCGGGCCCGTCGGCGGCCCCAAATACATCAAGGCGCTCAAAGGCCCCTTTCCGCAAATTGAATTCGTGCCCACCGGCGGAGTCAATCTCGAGACGACCCCCGAATTCATCAAGGCAGGAGCGGCCGCCGTCGCGGTGGGCGGTGAACTGGTTGACGTCAAGGCTTTGCGCGAAGGCAGGCTGGACGTGATTTCCGCCAACGCTCGCAAGTACCTGGAAGCCGTGCGCACGGCCCGCGCTTCTCTGGGAAAGTGACGAGCTGGGAGTGAGAGGCGGCCGGGGCAGCGCCTGATGGAGTTAACGCAGGGCGCGGGATGGTATAATTTTGGATTCGCGTCGAGCGGGCTCCAGGTCCTGGAGACCTCAGGAGCCAACTGCTCCGGCGAGTAGAAAGGCTGCAGTACCGAACGCGCTGCAAGGTTCTGCCGTTCGACTGTGACTCATGACCGACCAACCTCTAATTTCGCCCGCTGACCCGCAGGATTACCAGGTGGCCCTACGCCGCTTCTGGCCCGTCGCCACGCTCGTCATCCTTGCACTCAACCTCCTGCTTTTTGTCTTGGAGACTCTTGCCGGGGGATCGAAAGATACCGGTGTTCTACTCGCATTCGGCGCCTCTTACGCACCCTTGCTTCGGCGAGGCGAGTACTGGCGGCTGGTGATGCCGATGTTCCTTCACATCGGCTGGCTCCATTTACTCGTGAACGGCTACGCTCTCTATATCCTGGGGCCTATCCTGGAACGAGTGTATGGTTACGGCCGCTACGCCGCGCTTTACGTCGCCGCGGGGATCGGCAGTTCGCTCCTCTCGATGGCTGTATCACCGCACGTCGCCGCCGGCGCCTCCGGGGCCATCTTCGGCGTGGCCGGCGCGATGCTCGTTACGGGTTACGTCCACCGCGACGTGATTCCTCCGCGCTGGGGCAGGGCTTTCGGCAGAGGAATGATTCCCTTCATTGTCGTGAATCTGGCCTTCGGATTCACGGTGCCCGGAATTGACAATTGGGGACATCTGGGCGGGCTGATAAGCGGCCTCCTGCTGGCTCTGGTCATTCCACCACTGGGACGCAATCTTCTGCCAAACGAGACGGCTGAGCCGCCCATGCAGGCGATCGTATTGCTTCCGATCGCTACGGTGCTCCTGGCTATGACGGCGACCGTGAACCAGTACCGGACTTTCCAGGCCGTGACCCGTTTGCTGACAGAAGGCGCTCGGTTTGAAGTCGCGCACCAGTATGATCGCGCGCTGCGGTGCTTTCAGGAAGCGGCGCGCAAGTCTCCCCATGATGAACGGCCACACGAACTACTGGGCGCGCTATACCTCGCGCAGAGGATGTACGACCAGGCCATCCAGGAGTATGGGGAAGCGGTTCTTCTCAGCCTCCCGGACGACCCGCAGCCCCGCCTCCGGCTGGGGATGGCTTATCATTTGAAGGGAGACGTCGCGAAGGCGCAGCAGGCCTTCGAAGCGGCGCTCGGGAAGAACCCCCGGACCGGGGAGGCCCAGTTCCTGCTTGCGGACCTGTACTCGGAACAAAAACTCTATGCCGACGCCATCGCCCACTATCGGGAGGCCCTGCTTCTTGAACCCAACCTGGCAGTAGCTCACAATAACCTGGCGTGGCTTTACGCCACCTGCGACGACGACAAGTATCGCGATCCAAAAGCCGCGCTGGACCACGCCCAACACGCCGTAGATTTGACCCATTGGAAAGTGGCAGGGTTCATCGACACTCTTGCGGAAGCGCACTTTGCCAATAGAGATTATCAAGAGGCGGTCAATATCCAGAACAAGGCGCTCGCGCTCGAACCCAACGGCCGCGAGCTTCAGGAACACATGTCTCGTTACCGTAAGGCTGCCGGAATCTGAGGGTGACTCCGGAATCCCTATTCTGTGGAGTTTCTGAGGAGCGAGCCTCTCCGCTGCCAGCCAGCGACCGGAGACGGCAACGAAGTTTCCCTTGACGGCCCCGCTAACCCCATAGACACTGTAGGTTGGACCTCGCCGCCAACGGCACTCATCGCCGTGAAGTCGGACTGAAGCCAAGTGGGTCTCGCCAATGAGTGCTTGCAGGCTTCACGAACCTTTGCACATGAGGCAAGGATGCAAACAAACATGGGGACCGGACCGTCCACGCTTTCGGGAGAGGAATCCCGGAAGAGTGCGGCGCGTGCTGGCCACTCCCCCCGCCGTCCCAAAGTTCTCCTGACCAGTATTTGTCGTCCCATCGGGCCTGCCCACGGAGATGGTGAGAGTGTGGGCTACGAAGTGCTTCACGGACAAATCACGCGCGCGCAGGGCCTCTTCAGCCCGCGCTCTGTGAATTTCACCTACGCGCTGGACTACATCGCGGCCAACCTGGATGCGCCCGCCGTGGTTCTGCACTATCCCTCGCACCGCGAACTGATTCGTGAACTGCGCAAGGGTCCGGACTACGTCGGCATTTCCTTCAACCTGGTTACTCTCCATCGCATGAAGGAAGCGGTGGCGCTGGTGCGCGAGCACGCGCCCAAGGCCAAGATCGTCTTGGGCGGTTACGGAACGGTTCTGGATGACCAGACGCTTGCTCCCTACGGCGACCACATTTGCCGTGAAGAGGGCGTTGCTTACTTCCGCGCGCTTCTGGGCGAGCCGCCCCGGCCCCTGCCTTACGATCATCCCCTGGTGACGCTCAACTTGAAGGTCTTCTCGATTCCCATGGACCGCACCGGTGTGATCTTCGCGGGGCTTGGCTGCCCCAATGGCTGCGACTTCTGCTGCACGTCGCATTTCTTCAAGCGTCGCCACATTCGGCTCCTTCCCACGGGCGATGACATCTTTCGAGTCATCGAACGCTATCTCGAGATCGATCCCCACATGAGCATGGCGATTCTTGACGAGGACTTCCTGCTCGCCAAGGACCGCGCCCTACGCCTGCGCGAGCTGGTGCTCGCGCGCGGCACACCCCTCTCGATTTTCGCTTTCGCTTCCGTCAAGGCCTTGAGCCGGTTCACGCCGCAGGAGTTGCTGGAGACCGGCGTGGACGGGGTCTGGGTGGGTTATGAAGGAAAACGCTCCGGATATGCCAAGCAAGAGGGTAAGCCGGTGGAGGAATTGATTCCGGAGCTGCGCTCGCACGGCATCACCGTCCTCTCGTCGATGATGCTGGGATTTGACTATCACACTCCCGAGATCATCCGCGAGGAATTGGCGGAGTTTCTGGCGCTCCGTCCGACCTACGCGCAGTTCCTGATTTACGGCCCCACGCCGGGCACACCCTTTTTCGAGCGCGTAATGAAGGAAGGACGCTTCAGGCGCGACATGGCGGCGGACCTCGAGCGCTATTACCGGGCCTGCGACGGCTTCACGTCCATGGTCGTGCATCCGGCGATGACGGCGGGCGAGATTGAGGCTTTGCAGCGCGAGGGTTTTGAGGCGGACTTCCGGGTGAATGGACCTTCCATCCTGCGATCCGTGGAAGTCTGGTTCCAGGGCTGGAAGCGCTACCATGATTCCAGCTCAGCCTATTTGCGCGCCAAAGCCGAGCGTTGGGCGGAGGAGATTCGGCGCGCCTATCCGCTTTTCCGCGTGGCCAAGCGCTTCGGCCCGACCCCGGAAGCCGCGGCGCATCTCGAAACGGAGGTTCGAACTTTGCTCGGTCCCCCCAGCCTGGGCCCGCGCGTGCTTTCGTGGGTTGCGCCCGCGGCTGCCGCCTGGACACGCTTCACATTGCGCCACGACTCCTTTCAACACCCCAAGCTGGTCCGCCGCGCCTACCGTACCACTCGCTGGGCTCTGCGTTCCGGCGAGCTCGGTTCGCTGCGCGTGAGCATGGAGCGGGCACTGCACAGCACGCTGGTCAAGATCGAAGGAGCCTTGGACCGAGCGAGCGCGCGACGCCTGGCCGCCGGCATCCTCGCCCATCTGCGTGGGACCGATGCGCAGGTAAAGGTGATTGTGGCCGAGGGGACACGCGCCGAGGCGCAGGATTTGCGGCTGCTCGCCCAGGAACTCGCCCCCTTGCGCCACCGCATCTCGATCTCGGTTCCTTCCGCTCCCGAAACCTGGACTTACCTCAAGAGCGCCTAGCCCGGATTTCTCACCATGCTGGAACGCTTTGGGGCGCGGGGCACAGGAATAATCAGGAAGGCATTCGAACGGCGGGGCTAAAGCCCCGCCCTTCCAAACCCGTGGTGAGAAATCCAGGCTAGACTTTGGAGTGAATGACGCGGACGGAAGGCATGCCGTCGGGCTCGTCGACGAGCTCCATATCCTGGAAGATGTTCGGGGCTTCTTTCTTGAAGATGCGGCAGACCTCGACAGCCAGCAAACGAATCTCTGTATCGGCATGCGGGCTGCCGCGCACTTCGAGAAAGTGCCGCCAGGCGCGGGAATTCCCAGTCACAAAAATCTTGGTTTCGGTGGCGTTGGGAAGGATGGAGCGAGCCGCTTGGCGCGCCCACTTGCGCCGGTCGCGCGGGGCCATTTCCGGATGTGTCTGCTGCACGTATTGCGTGGTCGCCTCCGCCAAGTCGGTGTACGCCTTGCGGATGCCCTCGATGGTCTGCTGCCATTTCTGGCGCAGTTCCGGGTCTTCCTGGTAGAGCGGCGGCACCACGTAACGCGCCTCGTTCTCATCCACGTAGCGCTGGGAAAGCTGCGAATAGCCGAAGCCGGCGCGGTGGCGGACCAGTTCGTGCGTGAGCGCGCGGCTGACGCCGGTGATCAGCAGGCACCATACGGCGTGCTCCAGCACGCTCCCGTGCTTGGAAGAGAGGATGTTTTCCAGATACTCGCGATTGCTTTTCCGCCCCTTCCCAAACGACATGTAGCAGGCACGCCCGGCGATTTCGGTCAAGACCTCAGCGGCCGTGGGCGCATCCGTCGTAAAGGTCAGTCCCTCGTCCTCGAGGAAACGCGCCAGCTCTTCATCCGCGACGACCTGGCGCCCGACGAGATAGACCTTGGGTTTGGTGATGTAGGGATCGATGGGCGGAGTTCTATCCATCGGACTCCAGTTCACTTGAGGAGCACAAAGCGCTGGGTCTCAGACTTCTGCACGGCTGGCAAACCGAACTTGCTGATGTTTGCGCAACGCGCCGCTACGAGCTGGACGTGGCCTTGGTTCCGGCTGGCGCAGCTTCGTCTTTCTTGAAGCTGGCGTACTTCCGCTGGAACCTCTCCACACGGCCTCCGCTGTCTATGAGCTTCTGTTTACCCGTGAAGAATGGATGGCACTTGGAGCAGATTTCCAGGTGCAGTATGTCGCTCTTATAGGTCGAGCGCGTCTTGATGGTGCTGCCGCACGCGCAAACGACCGTAACATCATGATAAGTGGGGTGAATACCCGTCTTCATAGAACTCCTTTTTGGCAACAGCGCAATGCTCTATTCTAGTTGGATCAGCCAAAACTTTCAATCGGGATTCGCAGGTGAAGATGATACGAGATCATTTTCCCGGGCCCCGCAACCCCGACGCTCTGAGACATGGCTTGCCCCTGTACGCAATTCCTTGTCTGGATCTCATGCCGCTTTTCCCGGGGTCCACGCCGGCTGTGCCTGAGGTAGAATAGTGCGGTCGCCAGAGGACGGTGCCGGCCCATTCGGGAAATCCCCACCGTTTGCAGGGTGAAAGCAGGCAGACAACGGAGGACCTATGATGAGTGATTCAAGAGTCAGCCGACGGGACTTCTTAGAGACAGGTCTCAAGAACAGCGCGGGCCTTGCAGCGCTCGGTGGCATCAGCTTCATAACGCAACCCCGCCGAGTCTGGGGCGCTAACGACCGCGTCAGGGTGGCAGTGATCGGCATACGCGGGCAGGGATTCACCCACGTGGAAGGATGGTCGGCGGTTCCCAACACAGAAGTTGCCGCTATCTGTGACGTCGATGAGAACGTGATCAGCCAACGGTTGGCGGATATGGAGAAGCGGCATCTGGCGAAACCCAAAGTCTACGGCGACGTGCGGAAGCTGCTGGAAGACAAATCCATCGACGCGGTCTCCATCGCCACTCCGAACCACTGGCACTCCCTGATGGGCATTTGGGGCTGTCAGGCGGGAAAGGACATCTATGTTGAAAAGCCCTGCTCGCATGCCTGGTGGGAAGGTCACCAGTTGGTCGAGGCGGTCCGCAAGTACGACCGGATTGCGATGCACGGGACGCAAGGGCGCTCTGCGGAAGGCTATCTGGAAGGAGTGAAGAAGCTTCGCGAAGGGGTCATTGGCGAGGTTTACCTGGCGCGCGGCCTCTGCCTCAAGTGGCGCGACACCATCGGCATTGCCCAGGCCGAGCCGGTTCCTGCCGGTGTCGATTACGACTTGTGGACGGGTCCCGCTCCCTTGAAATCTTTTACTCGTAACCGTTTTCATTATAACTGGCATTGGATTTGGGATACCGGCAATGGTGACCTGGGTAATCAAGGAGTCCATGAGGTCGATCTGGCCCGGTGGGGGCTCGGCGTAAAGCTTCCCCATAAGGTTTCAGCCATCGGTGGGCACGTCATGTTTAACGACGATCAGGAAACCCCCAACGTCTTGAACTGCGCCTTTGAATTCCTCATGCCGGATGGGGAAAAACGGCTGCTGGAATTTGAGGTCCGGCATTGGATGACCAACACCGAGGCCGAGATTGGTCTGCCCGGGTTTGGGGCAGGTGCGGCGGCCCTTCCGCAAGCCGCGGGCCAGGCCCATTCCAAACAGCCCAAGGCGATGTGCGGGAATCTTTTCTATGGTTCGAAGGGGTACATGGCGATGACGGGCTACGAGTCCTACCGGACGTGGCTGGGAGAAGAACAGGAACCCGGCCCCCACGCCACGCGCGACGGGGACCGGTGGGCCAATTTCATCCACTGCGTCCGGACGCGCAAAAAGGAAGACGTGCTGGCGCCAATCGAGGAAGGTCACCTCTCGGCCACCCTGGTTCACCTCGCCAATGCATCGTATCGCCTGGGACGCATTCTGAATTTTGATCCTGAGAAAGAGCAAGTGATCGGCGACGAAGAAGCCAACCGCCTGCTGCGCGGTGACGACCGCGGCTTCCGTGCGCCGTTCACAATTCCCGAACGGGTCTAAACACCCAGCACACTAGAGGAGGAGAATGCACCGCAATTCCGTCTCGCAGGATTGGGCCTCTTCCCTTGTGCTGTGCCGTCCGTGGCCCGGGAAGGCGATGCAAACAAGCTTGCCTGCGCTGCGTCAAGATCCTGTGGACAGGAAAAGGCGCAGGGTTGCACCACGCGCCCTGCTTTCCGCGTGCTGGCCAGGGGGTGCACATCACGGCGCGGAGGCGCGGAACTGGAGTTCTTTGCTGACTGAGGCAGCGAAGGCCTCGACCTCGGAGAGAGGCTGCAGGGTGGCTTCGGCATCCATGAGCAGGCGATAAGAATGAGCCGCAGTTTTGTCTCCTGGCGCCGGCAAGCCTTCGATGAGGGCGGTGAGTTCCGCAGGCTCTTTGCGGCGAACGTAGCGGAGGGTGTTCGCAAGGACGTGGGCCAGCTCATGATCGCGGCGCAGGGAGAGCGCGTGGATCAGCTTGAGGTGCCCGTTGGGTTTTCCTGCGGAGAGGCGTGGCCGGTAGCCAAAGTCGAAATGGAAGGGGTCACCCTTCGCAGTCCACTGCTCGGCAGGGATGTGTTTTTCGAAGCGCTTTTCGTTGAACACCATCGCCCGTCGCAGCGCCTCGACAAGCCGCTGCTTGATGCGCATGCGAGTGTCCGCCGCGGGAAGAGCTGCCAAGCGTTTGCCCACATAGGTTTCGAAGAGCCGTTGCATTTCCGCCTGCGGCTCGGCGGTGAGCAGAGGGCGGGGCGGCGTAAGCTGGATGAGATTGGAGAATGATTCCTGCATCTCTTGGAGGTACCCCTCCAGGTTGCTTTCGTGCTCCTGGATTTGCTGCTCGAAGTAGGTCTGCAACTCCCGCAAGAAGCGCAGATCGGCTTGCGGGTGGAAGCGCTTGAGGCGGCGGAAGTCATCGGCAAAAAGGCAGTCCAGGAACTGCTCCTCGGCGTTATGCAGGAACAGGCCGAGATTCAGGAACTCCTCGCGCGCGGTGTCGGGGACGTAGCGCACCAGGAAATACGTCCAGGCTTTCAAGCTGCTTGCCTCTGCCATCGGGTCTGACCCTCAGCCATTCTATTGATCATTACAGAGAATAGCATTGCCTGTAATTTGTCACTCTCCGTAGTTGACATCACTCCCAGTTGGGAAACGGGTTGAGCGAACAGTTCTTGGTATCGATGACCGCCTGGCGCAGTTTGCGGCGCCGGTCGTAAAGAGCTTCCACCAGCCGTACGAGTTGGGAGGGATCCGGCGCGCACCATTCCGCGGGGATTCCGCGTGTGCACGCTTCGAGCTCACCCGGTGTGAGGTCCTCGATGCGGGAAAGAAGGGGTTCAAACGATTCCAGCCCGCGGACCTTCTCATAAACCAAACGGCGAGGATAGATGCCGCGAATGGGGCTGTCGGGAAAGGTCCAGTCGCCGTCGTTGAAACAGAAGCCGTGGTCAATCAGCGCCGCGGAATAGGTGGAGCCCTCGCCGTTCGCAGGGCGGTGGAAAATCACTTGGCGGCCGTCACAATTGCACGTCCACTTGTCGAAAACGAAGGTTCCCAGGAAAACGTCGTGCAGGTCCTGGACGCGCCGCAGGAGACGATCGGGCAGGAAATCCACGACCAGTGTCTCGCTGGGGAGTCCTGGGAAGCGCGAGCCAAAGTGCAAACCTGGCGCGACAGGTTCGCGGCGGTTGCCGACCTCGAACGCAAGGTCGAGGTTGTTGCGAATCAATTGACGAGTGACTTCGACAAACGCCGGAGCGGCAACCGGCAGAAGCACCAACTGCGCCAAGCGCGAGGCCAACATCTCGTTGGCGAGCACGCGTGCGTGCTGGGGATTGTTCTGGAACTTCACGACGTAGCTGGCCCCGTCTTCGCAGCGCAGCAGGCAGGGCTGGGAGGCGCCGCGCATCCGGCGGACAAACTCCACGGCGCGAACCCGGGGCACCACCGGGCCGCCGACGGGGCCCGCCTCCCGCCAAGCGCCCTGCGGTACCATCGCTCCGCCGGGGAATCCTGTAGGCTCGGGAGTTGGCATGATCGGAGGCGCAAGGCGCCTCGGGCGTACAGCACCGACCCGTGGGCAAGGCTCTCCCTTCGCTGCCCCGCCAGGGGCGAACGCTGGGGTCATCGCCCGAGGTCCCGTGCCGATTCTTCTGTTTACCGGCCCCGCCCTTGCTTCTTGGCGGGCTTCTTTGCCTTCTTGGCCTTTTTGGGCTTCACAGCAGGCTTGCGGGCCTTGGCCGCTTTCTTGGCCGGCTTCTTTGTCTTGGGCTTGGGTTTCTTAGCCGGTTTCTTTTTGGCCGAGGCGCTCTTAGGGGCTGCGGGCGCCGGTTTGGGTGCTGCCACGGCGGCAACTTCCGGTCCCTTGGCAGGAGTTACCGGCGCCCCTGCTACGTAGGAGACTTCCTCCTCGATCTCCTCGCCTTCATCCCCTGAACCCTCTTCCGCTTCTTCTTTGTAATCGGAGGAGAGTTCTTCCCCGTAGTCCTCCAGCTCGTCGCCTGGTTCATTCTCCTCTTCTAACGCCATGAATCCCTCCTCCCGTCGTCCTTTGCTCACACATGAAAACTCGTTTCAGTCCAAGGGGGCTTGCGTGCCCGCCACAGAACTGGTCGTCGGGGCAGATTTATACCACCAAAATCATCCTGTCAAGAACTATTGATAAAGTTCCTCGAGGGAGACCTACTTGACTGCCAGCGCCGCCGCGGGAGAAGTTGGGTTGCCGGAAGCGGGGGGGTGCTTCTTGGCGAGAACAGGCTTCGCGACATTGGACTTCTTCTTGGCAGAAGCGTGGCTCGTCTTGGCGCTACCCTTCGCGCGGGATGGCCGGGCAGAACTGCTCTCTTCCGCCAGCACGTAAAGGCGCAGGGATGTGCCCGGGGCCAATTGCGAAGACTTCAGGTTGTTCCAACGGCGAATCTGGTAGGGGGTTACGTCGAAGTGATCGGCGATGAGGTCCAAAGTGTCGCCTGCACGCACCCGGTAGTGCGTCAGTCGCCGGGCCGTTCTTTCCCGCACCCGCACCAGGGATGAGTCCTTGCCCGGCGCCATCGGAACCACAAGGTGAGCTCCCTCGACGGGGGAGGCCCCCGGGGTCAGTTGGTTCACATCCGCCAGGGCCAGGGGCGACAGCCGAAATTGCTTGGCGATGCCGGCCAAGGTCTCGCCTTCCGCCACCTTATGCGCCCGCCACCAAATCCGCTTGTCCGGCGGGATAAGCGCAATGTTCTTTTCGAACACGTCTTTCGTCCCCGGCGGCAAATTCAAAGCGAATTCCGGGTTGTTGCCGGGCGTCGTCCAGCGCTGCAAACTGGGGTTGAGATTGATCAGGTCTCCGACGGGGTGGTCGATGAGTTGGGCGATCAGGCGCAGGTCCGTGGGTGTCACAACGGTGACTCGATCGACCGCGAGAGGCGGCTCGGGTTGTGTATCAAACCCGTAAGCCTTGGGGTCTTTGGCAATGAGCAGGGTCGCCAGAAAAACGGGGACGTAGTTCTCGGTCTCCGCCGGCAGGGCATGGAGCTTCCGCAGCACCCAATAATCCGCGTACCCTGTCTTCTCAATGGCGCGCTGTACGGTCAGGGGGCCACTGTCGTAAGCCGCCATGGCCAGGAACCAGTCGCCAAAAGTCTGGTAAAGGTCTTTCAAGTGCCGGGCTGCCGCCGCGGAGGACTTGACGGGGTCCTTGCGCTCATCCACCCAGCGGTCCTTCTTCAAGCCGTACAACACTCCCGTGCCCAGGTAGAACTGCCAGATGCCAACGCAAGCCTTATTGGAAACGGCAAAAGGATTGAACGCGCTCTCACCCGCAGCAATATAGATGAGATCCTGAGGCAACCCTTGGCTCTGCAGCTCGTCATGGATGATTTGCTGATACAACCCGCCGCGTCTTAGAACCGTATCGATATACTTACGACCCCGGTTCTGGAGGTACGTCAGGACGCCATCCACGAATTCATTGGAGACCAGGGGCAGGTCGGAATGTACCGACTTCAATTCCTCCTGGGCTTGCTGCGTGACCCTGGGATCAACGGGAAAGGTCAGACCCGAAAACGAGTCGAGAGGAGCAGGTTCGTAATTGTGGGGGCTCAGTGAGTCGCCATGCTCCAGCGACGCGCCCTCTGCCGTATAGACGTTCTCGACGATTTTGTTAAACTCGGAGCTCAGCCGGTCGTCGCCCTGGATATCCAGGTCCGACTCCAGGAGGGTGGACAGCGCCTGGTCGAACGCTGCCTTGGCCTTTTCGAGGTTCCCAGCGCGGTAATCGCTCATCCCGGCTTGGTAGGAGTCATCCACCTGCTTCACGAGAACCTCCGCCGCGTCCGGGGCAGAAGCCATTTCGGAGGGGAGGATGCGGTCCGTCGCCTTGAGGGGCAAAGTCTCCAAAGGTGGGGGCGGAGCTGGAACTTGTACAACCGCCGTGCGCTTGGGGGTTGTTGCACAGCCACTGAGGAGAACGGCCGTGCCCAAACAGCAGATCAACCATCGTTTCCTCAAGCCGTCTCCTCCCGGGACCCATCCACGGCAAGCCTAGGGCCAATCCCCGCGTGAACAGGTAGCACAATGTTAAATCTTACTTACGCTTGGATTCCAGGGTCAACCTGAAAGTGGGTAGGCTCTCATTATGGCCAAGTTGTACGGGGTTATAGATGAGATTACTAGCGAGGTTTCACTTCATGCTGGCGATCCGTGACCCCTCACCCGGCCCGCTACACGGTCCACCCTTTCCCCTCGAGGCTGTCTCAAAACTCGGCGTCGCCCGCTGTAGCGCCGGTGTCCCCACCGGCGACCGGCGATGAGGACATCGCCGCCACAAAGACCAATCGCCGCTCGCAGACCCGCACTACTACTGAGTTTTGAGACAGCCTCCCTGGGAGAGGGCTGCAAATGGCCCGTGTGCACGGTATTCCAGCCCTCTCCGAGGGGAGAGGATGGCCGCCAGCGGCGGCAGGGGGCCCCGAGCGCCGGGGGTGAGGGGTGTTGCTGTTCACTTCTGGTAGTACTGCGCGTTGACCTCGGTGAAACTCTTCCACTTCTCCGGCAGGTCGTCCAACGGGAAGATGGCAGAGACGGGGCAGACCGGGATGCAGGCGCCGCAGTCGATGCACTCCACCGGGTCAATGTAGAGCTGTGCCAGGTCGGCAAAGTTTGCCTCGTCCTTGCGCGGATGGATGCAATCCACCGGGCAAACGTCCACGCAGGCGGTGTCTTTAGTGTTGATGCAGGGTTCAGCGATCACATACGCCATAGGAACTTCCTCCGGAGGGCCCGCCTGTTTCGCCGATCCGTGCCGGCCCTCATCACCTTGAGAGTATCTTTCCATCCTGGGTGGTGCGATGACTTAAGTCGTGCCTTTGGGTCCGGGGTTTGCTAAGCTGATTGCTTCGGGCTCCTACTCATTCTCAGGATAGAGGTCGATTTGCACGCCGTGCCAGTCAGGCTCAGGATGGGGGCGGTCTCCGCGCTGGAACCGCTCGAAACCCTGCGGCGTGTCTCGTTTTTCGCCGTACTGCCCCCCGAAGATTTGAAATCCCTGGCTGGCCATTGTGTTCCGCGACGCCTCCTCAGAGACGAAATCCTGGTCAGCGAGGGAGACCCCTGCGAAGGCCTTTTTGTGGTCCAGTCGGGAGCCATCAAGCTTTTCAAGATGGCGGAAAACGGCCGCGAGCAGATCCTGGGGATCGAGCGCGCCGGCTCGACCGTCGGCGAACTCTCTGTCTTCGATGGCGGGACCTTTCCCGCCTCCGCCGTGGCCGCTGAGGATTCCACCCTGCTGTTCCTTCCCAAGCGGGAATTTCTGGAGCTGTGCCAGCGGAATTCGGAAGTGGCTTTTGCCGTCATCCGCTCGCTGGCGTGGCGCTTTCGGTACCTGACCAGCCTCGTGGAAGAGCTCTCCCTCAAGGAAGTCAGCCATCGCTTGGCGCGGTTCCTCCGCGATCGAGCGCTGCAACTGGGGGTTCGCACCCGGCGGGGAATCGAGTTTCCTTTGGAAGAAACCAACCAGGAAATCGGCGCGGAGATCGGCACCGTGCGTGACTTGGTCTCACGAAATCTGCGGCGCTTCGTGGACCGGGGCATCCTCCGCCTGGAGCGCCGCAGGGTTATCGTCCTCGACATGGGCGAACTGGAAGCGCAGGTTTCTGGGACTAAGCGGGCTTCCGCTGGTTGATCGGGTGTGTAGCGCGGAGTTGTTCTTGAACTCCGCGGCTCGTATACTCGGAAACCGGCGAAGAGCCGCAGAGTTGCAAATCAACTCTGCGCTCGCCGCCTGAACCACCCGCGGGGCACGAAGGGCTCCCTTTGGCAGTGGTAGCCACGGCAAATCCGCTTTTTGGATTTGCCGTGGGTTCGTCAGGGCGGGAAATGGAAAAGCCCACGACGAGAAAAACGCTCGTCGGTCGCGGTAGGGATACCGGTTGCCCGGCACCCCCCGCACAGATCCCCACGTGCGGATCTCCCGCATGAGGCTCTTATCTTGGATGACTGGCGGCGAAGCGCTGGTCTACTTTCCGCACACCCCCTAACCGCTGGGACACACGTGCTCCGCTCTGTGTCGGGTGCGTGTTAGGCCGAGGGGTGTTCTCCTTGATCAGCGGCCTTCCCTCCCCTTCCTCCGCCGACGCTCTTCCGTCGTTGTTCAAATGGTTCATCGGTACTATGCCGCTGTCCGACTCCTCGGAGACGTACACGCGGGTCGTACGGCCGAAGCCTTCTCCCGCCGGCCTGCTGTCGGCGTGCCCAGCAGGCGTCCCCGAGGTCTCCCGGTTCTCGTGTCTGAAGTTTCTAGGCGTGCCGGGGGTCTACGACTACGCAGGGCCGTCGGGAAGCTCGCGCTATCGCTTCCCCTCCATGCTGCCTTCCGCCTAGCCAAGGACGTCGGCGCCCTGATTGCGCGTTTTCGAAGCTCGATACCCCGCCCACCTATACCTCTGTTTACGCTTCACTGTGCACCTCGCGGCGCCCAGCGCAAAACTCGAGGCCGAGTGGATCGCTACTCCTTTCTCGTAAGGCTCTTTCATCCTCTACTTCAGACCGGTTTATCCCGGCGCACGTCGCGGTAGGGATACCGGTTGCCCGGCACCCCCCGCACAGATCCCCACGTGCGGAATCTCCCGCATGAGGCTCTTATCTTGGATGACTGGCGGCGAAGCGCTGGTCTGCTTTCCGCACACCCCCTAACCGCTGGGACACACGTGCTCCGCTCTGTGTCGGGTGCGTGTTAGGCCGAGGGGTGTTCTCCTTGATCAGCGGCCTTCCCTCCCCTTCCTCCGCCGACGCTCTTCCGTCGTTGTTCAAATGGTTCATCGGTACTATGCCGCTGTCCGACTCCTCGGAGACGTACACGCGGGTCGTACGGCCGAAGCCTTCTCCCGCCGGCCTGCTGTCGGCGTGCCCAGCAGGCGTCCCCGAGGTCTCCCGGTTCTCGTGTCTGAAGTTTCTAGGCGTGCCGGGGGTCTACGACTACGCAGGGCCGTCGGGAAGCTCGCGCTATCGCTTCCCCTCCATGCTGCCTTCCGCCTAGCCAAGGACGTCGGCGCCCTGATTGCGCGTTTTCGAAGCTCTATACCCCGCCCACCTATACCTCTGTTTACGCTTCACTGTGCACCTCACGATGCCCAGCGCAAAACTCGAGGCCGAGTGGATCGCTACTCCTTTCTCGTAAGGCTCTTTCATCCTCTACTTCAGACCGGTTTATCCCGGCGCACTGGCTACCCGCTTGTGGCATCGCCAGCATAACCGCAAGGTAAGCTAGGGCCACGAAAATGTCGCGGTCGTAAAGGAACGGACGCCCCAACCTGGACATACGGTCAATCTACGCGGGATGCCGTGCGGAGGCAACAATGAACCGAGCCGGCGAGTGCTGGCGGGCGCGAAATGCCACCCCGATGCATCGGGACGCTACGCTTGGTATTCCTGTCCTGTTGGCATTCAGTGCCAACGCAAGCGCGGTTGACATTTACCTAATGGCGATACTCAGGTGTACCATTAGTATCAGGAAACAAAATGTTCTTGGTCAGGTAGTTGCGTACGAAGCATACTAATGGTAGTATACAACATTAGTATCGCGTTGCCGCTGCGCAGTGGCGGTCAATGCCAAAAGGACAGGAATGGCACAGATTAATGATGAGGTGGCAGTGGAGAAGCTGGATCGAGTGCTGAGACTCCTCGCGGTAATCGCGGTGAAGGGGATGTCACAGACTGACCAAATAGCAATTCTGGACAGAGTCGGGTTTGCTCCCAAGGAAATAGCGGAGATCGTCGGAACAACCAGCAACACCGTTCGAGTAGGATTGGTCAGTATTCGCAGAGCCGCTGGACAAGGTAAGAGGAGACGGCCTGTTGCGGACTCTCGGGAGGAGACGGATGGGTAAAGCCAAGGGCGGGGATGCTGATCGGGTACCGGAGCTGCTGAAGGATCTCCCCATGACAGAATTGGGCCGTGCTGGTGTTCCACAGCCCGAGATCCGAAAGATCGTTGACTGTGACATGAACCGTGTGAGCCGGATTTTGCAAAACTTCGGGCGGGAACGAGGACGCGGAAAGGGACGGGGTGCGAGTTCATGAGCCAGGATGAAACCCTTACAAACATACAACGGCAGAATGACTTGATCATAGGCCTGCTTGCGCGACTGGTCTGGACACCGGAGAAGCTCGCGGACATTGTCAGTCGAGGGAAGAGGAATCCGCAGGCATATCGAAAGGTCTACAACGCCCTCGACGGAATTGCCACTGGCAAACACCTAGCCTCGCGGGCGAGTGTCAGCCAACCCGCAATGGCGGTTGCTTTGAAGGGATGGCACGAACTGGGAATCGTCGTAAACGTCGGAACGGACTCTCAACCGAGATATAAGCGGCTGATGTCGATCCCCACGAAAGACCCCAAGAAGGTGAAGGCGGATGCTAATGGCAAATGACGATGTACTCATGAGAATCGAGTCGGCGCTCGATCACATGCTCAGACTTATAGCTTTGCAGTCCGCACGCGACCTGAAGCAGCCCGAAGCAATCCAATTGCTCAGTGCCGCTGGATTCGAGCGGCGACTCATAGCTGAACTCCTCAAGACGACACCGAACACAGTCAGCGTGACATTGTCCACATCGAAAGCTAAGAAAAAATCGTCGCGCAAGAATCGCTAACGACGACTAAACGTAAGAGAGGGACATCAATTCAAAGCAAATGGAAAACGCCGACAAGGAACTTGAAACATTGCAGGACCTGTTTATTTTTACGCTCCTCAATGCTTCTGTGCCACAGCAGACAGTGAGGAAGATCGTGAAAGTTGACCTGAAACGCGTGACCAGAATCGGCAAGCTCCTCAAGTCCTATCGCAAGCAGGAAGAATGAGCTGACTTCTGCTGAAGGCGGGGCGCAGTAACCGCAGCAAAGGTGAGTGGTCCTTGCCCATCCAACACACTACCGAATTCGTCGCCACGTCAGAGGAATCGATACAAACGATTGCGAAAGAACTGGTCACTTCGGATCGCAAGTACAAGGTATTTGAAGCTATTTACAGCGGTGGCAATAAGCCCAAGACAGCGGCCACAATAGCGGCAAGGACGGGGCTTTCGGAAGTAGCCGTTCTACAGCTTGCGACCCCCATGGCTCATAAACAGTACTTCGAGCAAGTCAAACCTGGAAACCGCATAGCCTTTAAGAAATACAAACACATCAATGCGGTGAAGCACCGCATAATGAAGCTAGCGAAGAATCCGAAGCAATTAGAAAAGCACGTTTCTGCGCGAACTCCTAAACAGACGATCTTGGTGCAGGGAAGCTCTCGAAAGCGGAACGAGATCAGCGTCAAGGAAATCTTCATAGATGATGTCGAAGAATTCAAACGGGTAAGAAGTCTCCACGCGACAAAGTTGCCCCAGTTGAGTCCGAAACGTCTACCTGAGAAGTTGTTCAAATATGGCATGGCGTCCATTCTTGGCAGTAAAGGGAAATTTCAGGACTGGGGTGGAGAAAAGAACGATCTCTATACCTCGCATGTAACTATCGGGGGACACCGGAGATCAACCGCGTTTGCATTTAAGGGTCCAGCCACAACGCCTCCACTAACGCCAGCAAAATTGGGTTCGAATGCAGATCAAGTCCAACGCCTGTTCTCGACGACCGCAGATGCGTTTTTCGTGCAATTCCCTCGGTGATCACATCAAAACCGGCCATGGGTGGTCGGGTCAAAACCGGCCAAGGGAGGCCGCCCGGGACTAGCTTCTTTTACCCTGCCGAGGGCTCTGTCGGCAAGTCCGTTTTAGTTCGCCAGCTTCGCGGTCCGCACTTCAGCACGTGCCCGTGATGCAGGAGGCGGTCGAGCATGGCGCTGACGGCGGCCGCGTCGCCCAGCAGTTTGCCCCAGTCTTCCACAGGGCGGTTCGAGGTTACAATCGTGCTGGCCCGCTCGTAGCGTCGCATAATGATTTCCAGGAGGTCCTCGGCCGCGGTCAGAGGCAGCTTGCGCATGCCGAAGTCATCGATGATGAGCAGCGGCACGGTGAGCAAGGACTCCAGGAAGTCTTTGCGCTTGCCGTCGAGGGCCGCTTCGGCGAGATCATCGAGCAGGGCGTGCGTTTCGCGGTAGAGGACGCGGTAACCCTGCTGAATGGCCGCCTGGCCGATGGCTTGGGCCAAGTGACTTTTGCCGGTCCCGGGGGGGCCGAGAAACAGGGCGTCCTCATGCCGGGCGATGAAGGCGCCGGTGGCGAGATCAAAGACCAGGCTGCGATTCATCTTCTTGTTGAAGGTGAAATCGAAGTTGTCGAGGGTCTTGAGCGGATCGCGAAATTGGGCCTGCTTGCGGCGACGCTCCAGCAACCGGTCGGCGCGACGGGTGAGTTCGTCGTTGAGCAGGCAGGAAATCAGGTCCAGGGGGGCCATGGATTCGGCCTGAGCTTGACGCAGGCGCGTTTCCAGCACGGCGGCCATGCCGCCCAGGCGCAGTTGTTTTAAGGCACGAGTTAACTCAACCAGATTCATGGTGTCTCCTCTTTCATCGGTGGTTAGTGCTCATAACGAACACTCTCGGGGCCGTGCGTAGCGCGCGGCGCACGGTGGTACTTCTTCGGCTTCCTGTCATCCCCATCACTCCCGCAGTGGCTGGGCAGTTTTCGGCGGCTCGGGGTTGACCGCTGGGAATAACGAACCCTGTTTCTCTTGCTCGTTGACTCGCTGCTGGATGAGGTCGCGATAGTGCACCAGCTCACGGATCAAAGGATCGACTTGCTGCAAGCTCAGGGGCGCTTGGGGATGGCGCTCCAGATAGCGGCGCACGAAGCGATATTCATGCACCTGTAATTCCAGAGCCGTCGCACAGGCTTCCTCCACCGCCGCCGTGCCGAACTTCTTGGCTAAAGAGAGAACCCCGAGAATGCGGCGGACGCCCAATTCTCCTTGCTCCGTATGGATGGCCTGGCAGAACGCGCCGATGTGAGTACCGGCGCGGCCGGCGCGCGCCAACAACTGAGAAGTGCCCAAGGGAACCCGTTGTGGGTAGTCCTGCTCCTGGATGCGGTACGCGCCGCGTTTCTGGCGGATATGCTCACGCAGGAGTTGGCCGGTGCGCGGATCGAGGAGGCGAACGTACAAGCCGTCCCACTGCACGTTGAGCAAACGGCCGATCCAGCCGGGCGGCGCGCCATAGTAGGCGGCTTCCACCTCCACGCAGCCGTCCAGATGCACGGTGCGTTGGCCATACTGGTAATAGCGGAAGGGCTCAAGGGGCAGGGGTAGCAGCGCCGGCTTTTCCTCCGCGAACATGACGGCCACTTGCCGCTTGGTGGTGCCGTGAATGCGCGTGTCCGCCCAGTGGGCCTCCCAACGATCCAGGTAGGCTTGAGCTTGCTCCAGGCTTTCGAAGCGCAGTCCTTTGAGGGGCGTCTTCTGGGCATGTCCGACTCCTGACTCTACTTTCCCCTTGCGGTCCGGATCGTTCACGCGGCAGGGCATAGCGACCGCGCCATAGTGCGCGAGCACGTCGTGGTAGAGGGGGTTGAGGGTGGGATCGTAAAGGTCGGGGACCAGCACGCCCTCGCGTAAGTTGTCCAGGACGAGGAGTCGGACCGCGCCGCCCAGTCGGCGAAACGACTTCTCATGCAGTTCCGCCCAAGTGCGCGAGTTGGATTGGAAGACGAGCAGGCGGACCGACTTGCGGCTGTAGCCGAGGGTCATCACGAAGAGCCGGGTGCGCCGGTACTTGCCACTCTGCGGGTCGCGGACCATGGGGCCGGTGCCGTAATCAACTTGGGCCTCCTCACCCGGTGCGGTCACGATCACCGGACGGGCTTCCGGCACCGGGGATCCCCGGAGCCGGTGGATGAAGCGTTTGACGCTTTGATAGCCGCTGGCGAAGCCGGACTCGGAAACTAAGTCCTGCCAGATCGCCATGGCATTGCGGCCTCGGAGGAGACCGAGTTCGATCAGCTCGCGATACGGTTCACAGGCACTGGCAGAGGGACTACGCGTCGGAGGCATGGCAGGCACCGGCCCTGGCGCGGGGCCCGCGCCAGGGCCGGTGATCACCTGGTTGGCCCCTGGGGGTCGACCCGACTGAGCGGTCACTTCCGCCGCGGCTTGGGGTGGTGCCGAGTCGGTGGTCACCGCTTTGGCCGCTTTTGCCAGGTCAGGATCAGGAGGTGGTTCCGGGGTGGCTTCTTGCGGAGCAGGCTCGGTGGATACCCCAAGGGCCGGTTTTCCCGCGCCAAAGTCGGTGATCACCGCTTTGGCCGGTTTTGAGGCCGTTCTTCGCCCCCATCCTGGAGGTCGGACGGGGATCCCCGCCTCCTTCAGATATCCCGCCGCAGTTTCCCGGCGCACACCGGTGGCCCGCTGGATGCGCCGCAACGTCCACCCGAGCCGCCCTAAGGCAATAACTTGCTGTTTCTTTTCGTCACTCAAGACATTGGCCATATCGGCTGAGGCTATACCGCCTCGCGCCGCAGTCAATGTCCCGGAGGGTGTCTCCGTTGGCCGGTTTTCAGGTGACCATATATGGCCGGTTTTGGGTGATCACTGAGGCAATTCGAAGGTAGGATCGAAGAAGCGGTGAAGGAACAGATGTTGGCACATGCGATCAAGAAGTCTCACGAGACCGGGCGCGAAGTTCTCTATGGTGTGATTGCACTTGAAGATTCGCATCGGTTAAGAGCGAGATACCATTCGGCTTTCAGGACACAGAACATCCCCGCTTCCGACGAGTGATTTTTCACTGCCGTAAGCGGATTGTAGTCCTATGGATCTGCAAGAATTGATCAGTCGCGGCCGCTTCATCTTCGCAGGCGCTCCGGAGCGCCTTAGGGTTTACCAGATGGTTGACGGCCGGCGGACGGCCAAAGACCTCGCTAGGGCTACGAAACGACATATAAACAACGTCCACCGGGACCTGCGACGACTGGCGGACATTGGCTTGATTGAAGAGCGGCAGAGAGAAGGGGAAAGCCTAGAAAAAGATGGTTTTACCCTTTATCAGAAAGCGCCTCTAGCCCGAACAGTGCCGATCTCGTATTTTACTGGCCCGGTTATACTGTCCAATCGCAAAGAGGTTGCCACGGGGACATCTCCGAAAGGTAAGGGGAAGCGCCCCCAACCTCTCGCTGTACCGACTGAGACCGCCATCTTGGATATGTGCAAGAGCGGCGAGGACCAGACATTGGAATTCAAAGCGGCGGGAACCGACGTTCGCAAAATCACCAAAGAAATAGCTGCGATGCTCCACACCCGTCTAGGAGGAATAATCCTATACGGCGTTGATGACGACGGAACCATTCACGGCTCCGACGTCACGCGACAGAAGTTGGATCAGCCATTACAAAACTCCATCAAGAACTCGGTGGCACCCGCCGCAGTCGTTGCGCTTAAATCAGTCTCAGTGCTGGGAACTGAAGTGCTGATGGTTATTGTCCCCCCGTGGAATAGAAAGGACGTGTATCAGTTCGACGAGAGAGTTTTCCTACGCAAGGGGACGAGTGTTTTTGCCGCGAAACCAGAGGAGTTGCGAAAGCTGCATCGAGGGGAATACGTGATCTAGCCTGCGCGGTTAATATGTTACGGTTTAAAGCGGGTAGCAAGCGTAGCGCGGACCTGATTTGCAGGTCCGCGGCTTTCAGTTTCAAATCCTCGCGTTCTCATCGGCTGGCCAAAGCACACCATGGGGGAAAAGAGCGAGCGGATGCAAGCTGCGTAGCGGCGGCAGAATGTGGCCCATGGGGTTAGAAGCTGTGAGAACAATAAACAATTTCACGCAAAGACGCCAAGGCGCAAAGGCTCGCGAAGAACAACGGCTTTGTTTTCTTTGCGCCTTTTACGACTTTGCGCCTTTGCGTGAAATGCTTTTGCTCGTCCAGGGATTATTTCACAGCTTCTTGCGCCGTGGGCTACGATCTTCCGCCCGCTTCGCGGGCTGGCGCGAAAAACCGCGGACCTGCAACACAGGCTACGTTTGCTAGCGACACCACAGACAACTTGACCACCCCCCGGCCCCCTCCTGAGCCAGGAGGGGAGTATTTCGGACAACTAGACGCCCTCCCCAAAAAGATTTCCTCCTGCTGCCAGGAAAAAGTCATGACGGCTTGTCTTAACTCGTATCCTGTAGGACGAACCGCGGACCTTCAGAACAGGTCCGCGCTACTCCGTGGAGTGTGTACCCTCGCTTTATGCTTGACACCGGTAATAACCGCGTGTACACTAGTCACTTAGGCCAGCGCCCACTGGCTGAGGCGATAGGCCGCGGACCTATGCAACGGGTCGGGGTAGAACAGTGGGCAGAAGGCAGTAGGCAGAACGCCGACTCCTGGCTCCTGACTCCTGACTCCTGAACGCGCTGCTCATGCAAAGGATGGAAGATTCCAGCCTGCGCCAATTGTGGCGGCTCACTAATGTGCTTTTCAAGGTCCGAAACGGGGCGCTGACCCAAAGAGATGTTAAAAATGAAGATCGACCCGACTATGTCTATGAAAACAAAGGTGCGAGTGACACAATGGCCGAGAATCAATACGACTTTTTGGGGCATTAACATATTTGAGTAACCAAGTCTAAAATGAAGAAACTCTGAGTCTTACAGCACCGGCGAGGCGTCATGATTTCCTCTTCCTCTTGTACTTGGCTTTGGCGTGTTTGCGTTTACGTTCCACCACGCTTTTGGGAACTTGCACCACCTGAGCCAATGCGGACTTGAACTTCCTCATTGCCTCTTTCGGATTTTCAACTTCGAACGTATCGAGATCAACTCTCACACGGTCGCTCCGATCAATTGGTTGTAGGTAAGGCGACGATTCACGATTTGGGACAGGACGGCACGGAACCGGCTGAAGTCATCGGTCTTGCGTTCATTGTACCGGAAGGTTTGCTCGTCAAGATACCGGAACAGGTGGAAGGGAGCAACGCGGATGTACGTTCCCTTAAGACCGCGCTTTAACAGGCTCCAAAAGTTTTCCAGCCCGTTGGTGTGTGCCTTCCCGTTCACGTACTCAACGGCATGGTCAACGACTTGATGAAAGAATTCTCCTTCAAGCCCATCATAGGATGCCAGCGAATCGGTATATAGAGCCGATCCCGCTTTAACCTGACTCTTCACCAATCCCTGAAGCGTTCTCTTCCTGCGGTCGGCTATCACCGTTGCCTTGACCGGGCCACCGCGCTCCAAGAATCCCATGACGGCTGTTTTGTCTTTACCACCTGTTCCGGTGATCGCAGCCTCGCGCTTGTCCTTGTGCATGTTCCGCGCTTTGCCGCCGATGAACGTCTCGTCAACTTCAACTTCACCCTTGAACTTCATGAGTGAACCCGTTTGCATAGCAAGCCGAAGTCGGTGCAGCATGAACCATGCTGACTTTTGGGTGATACCAAGAGCGCGGCCTACTTCGTAGGAACTGATTCCGTTCTTGCAGTTCACGATCAGCCAGAGGGTCGGAAGCCATTTCTCAAGAGGGATTGGCGAATCCTCGAAAACCGTTCCAACCTTCAGGGTGAACTGCGGGCGCGGATGCTTGCTATAGCACTTCCATCGCCGAGTGTTCGCCAAGTAGGTAACGTGGTCGGAGCTGCAGATAGGGCATTTCACCACACCATCGGACCACCGGGCGTCCATCATGAACTTGCGGCAATTCTCGTAATCAGCAAAGAATTTAACCGCTTCCAGCAACGTTTTCGGGTTGTTATTGGTGTTCATCATGGTTAGCATAGTACCTTAAATATCGCGGTTTGTCAAGTACTTTATTTGCAATCCTATCAGTCATTTAGAGTCCCAGTCGCAGTCATGGATGCCACTCCATAAAAAAGCCGATGGCCCCATCGTCGGCATTAGGTCCGCTGGAAAACCTCGCCTTTCGTACTTCAATGGCACCTGACGTGTCACTCCCTCCCCGAACACTAGGAGTGTTGCCGAGCTGTCCCACGTTACAGCTAGAGGCGCGACGCCAGACGAGCATACATTTACAACGTAAAATGTGAATGAGTTTCCCATAGTTAGCGGGTCGAAATGAACAGAGTAAGGATGAGTTCTGTTGTCTGGGGTGAGAACAATCAAAGTGGCTGTCAAATCTTCTATTGCAGAGGTGGTATAGCCACTGATTGTACACTTGAAATCAAAGGGCGTTGGCATACTTCCGTGTTGAAGTTTAGACTTAATCTCTGCGTCCGTCATCCATCGGCCCT
Organism: uncultured Acidobacteriota bacterium; assembly: GCA_963722555.1. GTDB lineage: Bacteria > Acidobacteriota > Terriglobia > UBA7540 > UBA7540 > Bog-366. The sequence goes on along the minus strand of CAVRNQ010000005.1, from coordinate 347,782 downwards.
CACTCTTTGACGGCCAAACTCTTGGCTTGTCACTTCCGGCAGTTACATCCTGAATGGCTCCTGTACTCGCGAATATGTTGGCTGTCTTCAACGTCGCAGGATTGAGGCTTATAATGTGGATAGTTGAAGCGGCGGGAATGAGAATAGGAAGGTGGTCCATGCTGCAACCCAGATAGATTGAGACTGGCGCTGGCGTAGCCGATACCGGCTGAGGTTTTCTCGCAATCAACCTTGAAACGTATGCATCAAGACTCCATAACGCTAATCCTAGAAAGATGGCACTTACTGCAAAAGTGAGACGTTTTCGATAAGCACTGCTGGCCCAGATGATTATGCTGGCGATCAGAATTCCTATCAGCCAAACTCCAATCAAAACCACGCGTGAGGCTGCCATATTTACCACCCCACGCAAAGCGAGATATTCGTAAAGTCCACCCACGAAAAGGGCGAACAAATTGCTACTAAGAAGGGTGACAAAGAGAAAACGGCCTCGCCTTTCTGAATCACTCCCGCGCTTGGGAGTCGGCTCCGGTGGAGAAGGCACCAGTTCATTTCCCTTTGTCGTGAGGTGATCTTCTGGCATCGAGGTACTATGAAAACCCTTTTTAAGTTCTGCCTTTTTCCATCCCTTTCTATGTCCCTTCCCCATGACGCGGGTATGATACCACATCTGGTTAGTGAAGTATATTGATGCCCTTTTTGGCCTAAAATACACAGATTTCGCGATTATGGACGACAATCGATCGGGCTCTTTGGCCGAAAATGCACAAATTGAGCGGTAATTCGGGGCGAAGCCGGCTGCAAAACCCTTATCGGCAACCGCCTGAAGCGCTCGGGAATGTTTTGGACGGTGCGCGGGGCCAACGCCATCATCGCTCTTCGCTGCACTCGCCTGAGCGGCAAATTCGAAGATTACTGGGAGAGTCGCCATGCCCGCGCTGCTTGATTCTCACAAATTTGTCGCACACCCCAACCGCGGCGTCGCGGGGCAAAATGGGGCGTGAATTCAGGACATGGTCCCGGACGCCGGGGCGTCGCACCACTTCATCAGCGAGGCAGAGCCTCGGGGCGAAATGGTGAGTAGTGAACTACGAACCAGAGCGGCGTTCCGTGCCAGGGCAGGCGGCGCAGACCCTGCACCCTTTGGTATAGGGCGGGCACCGCGGGGAGGCCGCAAGCCGCTGGTTGAGGTCATCGACTGTGAAGGCCTCGGGATCGAATGCGTCGCCCAGCAGTTTTGGCCACGTTCTGGGCGGCCCTTTTTGGGGGCTTAGACTCCGAATGATTCCCGACGCGTCAAGGTCGGGATTGCTCACCTCCTGCTACGTATTGGCGACCCCAGCGCTCAAGGCGTCGGCCCCACAAATGCGCCCAGGTCCCACTGGCCCGCACTGGAGCGCGGGTTCCCTGCGGCATCCGTGGTAAAGACCGAAGACAGGTTGATTCCAGTCCCGATCGCGGGCGAGCTAGGCAGCAGATGGAAGTCTCCGCTTCCTGCCGTCCCGTTCGGCACGGCCACGAACTTCGGTGCGCCCATAGCTGGGGAGTGCATTTCATAACCCCAGGTCGATTGGGCGCAGGCGAGCGTCTTGCACGCCTTGCTGCCAGCCCACACCGGGTATCCGTAGCCATGCGCGGTCGAGATATGGTGCAGGTTGTAGTCGATGTCGATGGAGTCCCAGTCAGAGATAGTTATGCCCGAAATGTCGATGCCAAAGCCCGACAAGATATTGTTCTTTATGGACAGAGTTCCATAATGATGGGGCTGGTAGGTGTCTGCAATGATCATCACCCCCGTGGCCCCGGCGTGCGCTCCCGGATGGGCGTCAGACGAGAACGTGTTGTTATAAATTGAGATATTCCCGTCGTGATGCTGCCAGCGCATGATGTAGCCAAGCGGTGTGGCCTCTACCGTTTCCAGGGCAAACACATTGTTGTAGATCTCGGTGTAGTTCGTGCAGGAGCAGGAGAAGTAGAGCGCCGTGCCGCCTCCCGGCCAACCTCCGAAGAAGTAGTTATCGTGGAACGCGATGTGCGTCACCGTGGCCGTCGTGCAAGTTCCTATCGGCTGGCCGATCATCAGGCCGTCCAGGTGGTACCCACCAGGGTTATATGCGCCTTTCCCCTGAACCCGGTTGTGGTACACCTCGACGTCATCCAAGACCCTGCCCGCGTAGCCATAGATGACGAAGCGGCCCTCAGAGGAAATGTCATTGTCGTGAAAGAGAATATGAGACGAGACAGTTCCTGCCGGTGTATAAGAGTTCGAGTAAGCAAAACTCTGGATGGACAGAGGCTGGAGCGTACAGCGGCTCACCTCAATGTTGCTGCCTCCACCACCGAAAGCGATGGCGGTCCCCGAACCGTCTGTGATGACATAGGCATCGCCCATGCTCCAAGCGTTCTTCGTCCCTCCGGCCAGGGTGCAGGTCGCTGTCATGGTCGTACTCGCTGTCACCTTGCAATGCGACCCATCAGTCGTATTATAAAGATAGTAATTGACCCAGCGATTGGAGGTCCAGTTCTTGGTTGCGTCAGTAAGCGTGGCCGCTCCGTTCGCCCCGTCATGCTCGCCCGTTTCCGCGCTGCCAGAGTTCTTCACAAATAGATTGTCGATTTTGACAAACGACCGGAGCTTGCCGCTGTCCGTGATTAGGCAGTGGTTGGTACCAAACAACTGCTGGCCGTCGAACACGGGCTGGCTCCAGAATTCCCCGGCGTACCAGGTCAGGTCCTCGCCGCCATAGACGTCAACTGCGCCCGGTGCACCGCTGTACAGGATTTTCAGGGGCAGCACCGATTTGGGCCACGTCACACCACCCTTGAAAATGAACTGGTTGCCCGCCTTGTGCGTGTACCTTCCCGCAAAGCCCTTCATCCCCGGCGCGAGTTTCCAGGGCGCTGCTTTGGACGTTCCTGCGTACGCGTCCGAGCCGTCCACAAAGTCAACGTAGTAAGTCGCCGCAAACATCTGGGCGCATATCGCCATGCTAATGAACAAACCTGCTGTTTTCATCGTCTTCTCCTTTCCCATCTGAGCTAATTGCCCCCAAGTAGAGATCCACCTGCAGACATCAAGCCGGCCTGCTGGTTCTGGAAGCCCAACCGCGCGTCGGCAAGCAAAGCATTCCGGGTCCATGCCACATGTTCACCCAAAGGGCCGCCCCCAACCAAGATCACCGCCGGACCGTTACTAAGGTCACCGCCGGACCGATACTTTGGTACCAACCCCAATACTTTTCATTTAACGAGATATGCAGCCTGCTTCTCTCAGCAACTTGCGTGACGCGCGTTTTGGGCGGCCCCAGGTGGTGAAGAGCCTCCACGATATACTGAGCCGGACGCGGGCTGGCGCAGAGCGTAGCTCTGCGATCTGAGGACGACACTAAAATCAAACGGGCCTGTCCATGCTCAAGACGGCGGAAGAGGAGTTCGTAACCGTAAACCCTCTCGCTCCGGTCGAGGATGGGCTGCCGCGCAATGAACTTCTGCATGGACGTTGCCTCGCTTGCCCGGGTGAACCCCTCGCGCCGGGGTTGCCGTACCGCCAGCGGTTCCACGATGCGGGCCCGGCAGTAAGTCTCTTAATGCAGAATCGGCATCCCCGGAGCAATCTTGAGCTTTTTTTGCCCATTCCCCACCGAGGCTGGCTGAAGACGCGGCATCGCCCGCTGTGGCGCCGCTCGATGAGCGGCGAAGTTCCCAAGACTTCGAAGCCGCCGGTCATAGACCGAATTTCTCACCACGCTGGGACGTCTTGGGGGGCTTCCGGAAGGACGGGGCTTCAGCCCCGCGGGCTGGCGCAGAGCTAAGCTCCGCGATCTGAGGACGACACTAAAATCAAACGAGCCTGTCCGTGCTCAAGACGGAGGAATCATTGAGATGGTAGACCCTGAAACTCGACCATGGCCACGGATCGGGCGAGCTCACCAGCCCACGCTTGAGGGGGTTGCCGTGCACGCAGGCTCCTGCACCAAGCATGCTGATGATGTTCAACTGCAACGGGCCGGGTTTGAAATGGCGCCTGTAGAGCGGCATGATCACTCCAGTATGCGGGCATGGGTAGGAGCGGGAAACCTGCTGCCGTCGCAGAGCTGCGCTCTGCGCGAGCCCGCCAACTTCTCGAACCGAGACGGAGCGAATCGTATTCACCGGCCCAATAATCTTAGAAGCTCCGCCTCCTCAACCGTCTTCACGCCCAGCGCCCGCGCCTTTTCGAGTTTCGATCCGGCGTCCGCGCCCACCACCACGTAGTCGGTCTTCTTGCTCACGGACCCGGTCACGCGGCCGCCCGCTTCCTCGATCATCTGTTTCGCCTGGTCGCGTGAATAGTTCGGCAGCGTGCCGGTCAGTACGAATTGCCTGCCGGCGAGCTTCCCTTCCGCCTGGCGCGCTTGCTTCTGCTCGAACTGCAAGCCAGCTTGGCGGAGTTTCTCAATCACCGCGCGGTTGCGTTTTTCATGGAAGAACTCCTGGATGGCTTCCGCCACGCGCGGCCCCACCTCTTCAGCTTCGAGCAACTCCTCCTCGCTCGCCTTGGCAAGTTTGTCGAGCGAGCCGAAGTGATCGGCCAGCAACTGCCCCGTGCGTTCGCCCACAAAGCGGATGCCCAGTGCAAAGATCACGCGCGCAAGTTCCGCCTGCTTGCTGTTTTCGATTTCATTCATCAGGTTTTGTGCGGACTTGTCTCCCATACGATCGAGGTCGGCGAGCTGCGGATGCGACAGGCCGTAGAGGTCGGCCACGTCGCGGACCAAGCCTTTATCCACGAGCTGGTCCACCAGCGCCTCGCCCAGCCCGTCGATATTCATGGCGCGCCGCCCCGCAAAGTAGAGCAGCGATTCCTTGAGCTTGGCAGGGCAGGCGGTGTTGACACAGCGAAAAGCCACCTCGCCCTCGGCTCGATGCACCTCGCCGCCGCAGACCGGGCACTTTTGGGGCATCACGAACTCGCGCCCGTCCGGCGCGGCCTTCACCACCTTCACGACCTGCGGGATCACTTCGCCGGCGCGCTGGATCAGCACCGTGTCTCCGATCTTCACTCCCAGGCGCGCGATCTCATCCAGGTTGTGGAGCGTGGCGTGGCTTACCGTGACGCCGCCCACATCCACGGGTTCGAGGTCCGCCACGGGCGTGAGCGTGCCGGTGCGGCCCACCTGCGCGCGGATGTCGTTGACGCGCGTCGTCGCCTGCCGCGCCGGATACTTATAGGCCACGGCCCAGCGCGGCGACTTGGCCGTAGTCCCCAGCTCCTGCCACAATCGCGTGTTATTGACTTTGATAACAATCCCGTCGATCTCGTAATCCAGCCCTTCGCGTTGGGTTTCCCACTGCTCGATGTAAGCCAGCAGATCGGCGAACGTCCGGCAGAGTTTCCAATTCGGATTTACTTTGAACCCCAGCTCCACGAGCGTTCGGAGCGCCTGTGCGTGCTCGGCGAGCGGCTCCGTGCCTTTCACCTGCAGATAGTAGACGAACATATCAAGCTTGCGCTCCGCCACGACGCGCGGATCGAGCTGGTGCATGGTGCCCGCGGCCGCGTTGCGCGGGTTCGCGAACTTGGGCTCGCCCGCGGCCTCGCGCTGCGCGTTCATCTGCTCAAAGGCCGGGTGGGTCATGATCACTTCCCCGCGCACTTCGAAGCGCGCCGGGTTGCCGATGATTTCCAGTTTCTTCGGCTCGAGCCGCAGCGGCACGGAGCGGATAGTCTTTACGTTCGTGGTGACGTCTTCTCCCGTTTCGCCATCCCCGCGGGTGACGCCGTGCACGAGCCTGCCGTCCTGGTAAGTCAGCGCCATGGAGAGCCCATCCAGCTTGAGTTCCGCCACGTATTCCACCGTAGCGCGGCCCGCCAGCTCGCGCACGCGCCGGTCGAAGTCTTCGAGGTCGCCCACCGAATAGGTGTTGGCGAGGCTCAGCATGGGCGCTGGGTGACGCACCTTGGGGAATTCGTCGGCTGGCTGGCCGCCCACGCGCTGCGTGGGTGAGTCGGGCGTGACCAGCTCGGGATGCTTCTGCTCGAGTTCCTGCAGCCGGCGCATCAGCGCGTCGAACTCGAAGTCAGAGATCTCCGGATCGTCGAGCACATAGTAGCGGTGCTCGTGGTAGCGAATTTCCTCGCGCAGCCTGGCAATTTCCTTTTCGCTGTTCTTGGCCATGGCGATTCCTCGCAGGTCACGGTAGGGAGCAGAAGACGCCAAGCGAATTATAACCCCAGCGGGCCTGGCCGAGGTTCGGCGGAGGTAGCGCCCGCCGCTCCCCGCAAGCTCACGCGTCGCATCTTGACACGCCTGCGATCCGACTGCTAGTGTCGTTACGAGTAGGGTAAATCGAATGGAGTGGTAGGTCCTATGAAGCTGCAGACGATTATGACGGCGATCGCACTCGGAGTTGCGTGCTTGGCCGCACCGGCCGCAGCACAGGACGACAAGAATCCCCCCAAATCCTCCAACGCGCGTTTTGGGGATCCCACTTCTACGGGGCGCATGTACCAGGGTTTTCTATACGGGGTCATCAAGGAGCTGAACCAGAGTGAAATGGTCCTGACGCAGACTGCGGCCGGCACGGACCAGACCATCAGACTCGGGAAAAAGACTAAGTTTCTCCAGGACGGCAAGACCAGTTCGCTCGACAGATTCAAGGCGGGTGACAAGGTATGGGTGGATGTTGACAAGGGCAAGAAAACCGGGGACCTGGTCGCCAAGAAGGTTGTTGGCGGTGTTGACCTTGTGGCGGCCCCGTGAACAACCCCGGAGGCCCCTCGGTACGGACTGCACCATGCCAGCATTACACCTGCCTCGAAAAGGTGGAGGGGCACGAGTCGCCCACACTTAGGATCGGCGGACTTTCGGCCGCGCCATCGAGCCTGTTCCCGCAGTCGCCTGCCTCCCATTGAACAAAGCTATTCTGATTTACAATCCGATTGCCGGGCGGCGTCCTGCGAAGCGGGAGCGGGAAATCCGGCAGGCCGCCAGCGTACTGCGCGAGGCGGGAATTGCAGCCGAACTGGCGCCTACCACGCGCCCCGCCATGGCGCAAGACCTGGCGCGGGCGGCAGCCGCGAGTGGCGTCGACCTGGTCCTGGTCTGCGGCGGCGATGGGACCATTAACGAAGTCATTAATGGCCTTGCGCCGAGCCGGATTCCGCTGGGCATTCTTCCCGGCGGCACCGCCAACATCCTGGCCAGGGAATTGCGGCTTCCTCACAGTCCGGTCGGCGCGGCCCGCCAGCTTCCACGTTGGTCATCGCGCCGGATTGCCCTGGGGCGGGCCCGCTGGGGAGGCACGCCGTCTCCCGAGGAGAGCAGCAATCCAGCGGCGGATGCTTTCTGCCGGTATTACGCGAGTGTGGCCGGCATCGGCTTTGACGCCCACATTGTTTACAAGCTTTCTGCCCAACTTAAAGTGGGTTTTGGAGTGGCCGGGTATGTGATGGAAGCCTTTCGCCAGCTCCTGCGCTACCCGTTCCCGATATTCTCATGCCGCCTGGACGGCCACGAGCGCCAGGGCACCTTCGCGGTCGTGCATCGCACCCGGCTCTATGCCGGTTGGCTGCACCTGGCGCCCAGCGCTGACCTCTTTGCGCCGCGCTTGGCGGTGTGTTCATTCTCAAGCCGCAGCCGCGGACGGTATCTGGTTTACGCGTTGGCCGTGCTGGCGCGCCAGCACTTGCGCCTGCACGATGTCCAGCTTGAGCAGGGCGCCCAGGTGGTTTGCACCGCCGGGGACTCTGCCTCGGCCATTCGCTTCGAGTTGGATGGCGAACTGGTGGGCGCGCTGCCCGTCACGTTTGACATTGTGCCGGATGCGCTAACCCTCCTCGTGCCTTGATTCGAAGCTGGCAAGTCGAAATTCGAAACTCGCCAGGCATTTCGGCTACAATCCTGGTTCCACGACTTAGATTTCGAATTTCGGCCTCTCGCATGGATAATCTGACTCACACGCTTACCGCGGTCGCCATCAGCCACACGGGGCTCAACCGCAAGACACGCTTTGCCACGCTTACCTTGATTCTGGGCGCCAACGCGCCGGACGTCGACCTGGTGGCGGGCCTCAAGGATGGTGCAGCCTACCTGAAATACCATCGGGGCATCACCCATTCTTTTCTGGGCATCGTCGTTCTAGCCATTATTCTATGGGGCGTTGTGTATTGGGTGGGAAAGCGGGTTCGGCCCAAGCCCAGCCTTCCTCTGAATGCCCCCTGGCTGCTTCTGGCAGCGCTCCTGGGAACTGCCAGCCACCTATTGCTCGACTTCACCAACTCCTATGGGGTACGTCCCTTCCTGCCCTTCAGCGCACGCTGGTATGCGTGGGACATCATGTTTATTGTGGACCCGCTCCTGCTCATCCTGCTTACCCTGGGCTTGGGAGTGCCCTGGCTGCTACGGATGGTCTCCGAGGAAGTCGGGGCGCGCAAGTCGCGCCTGACTCGGGGCGCGATCTTCTCCCTTTGCGCGCTTGCGGCATTGTGGGGATTGCGCGACTTTGCCCACCGGCGCGCCCTGAGCATCCTCGACAGCCGAACTTACGCCGGCGAGAACTCGCAGCGGCTTGGCGCCTTCCCTTCACCGGGAAATCCATTTGTCTGGACAGGGGTCGTTGAAACCGAGGCGTTCCTCCAAGCCGTGCGTGTGAACGCATTGGATCCCAATAGTCCGCCGGAAGAAGTGGGAACTTTCAACAAGCCTGAGGCTTCGCCCGCTCTCGAAGCTGCCCGGAAGACCCGCACCGGCCGGATTTTCATGGATTTTGCGCGCTTCCCGTCAGGACACGTGGAGGAAAGTGAAGACGGCTTTTTCGTGAGCCTGCGTGATCTGCGGTACTATAGCGGCCCAGCTCAGTCCCGGAAGTTCGTCGCGGACTTTGAACTGGACAAGAATCTGCGGCCCCGCTCAGAATCCTTCCGGTTCACAGCACCCCTGCGGCCAGGCGAGGATTGAATCCCGTCGCGATTTATTTCTGTTGCACAGCCTGGGGCGTGTTCCCGCCGTACCGGCGCTTCCACCAGCGGTGGAGTATGACCAACCCCATCACCAGGACGACGGCCGCGAGCGACGCCCAGCCCAAATTGTGGCGCAAGTAGTCCTGGGCCAGGACGCCGTAGCGCGCGCCGAGCCACGCGTCCGCGGCAAACCTCAGCCCGCGGCCGGCGAGCAACGCCAGGCCGAAACGGAGCGCATTAACGCGCAGCAGGCCGGCCGCCAGGATGAAAACCTTCAGGGGCGCCGGCGGTGGCAAGATCGCCGCCACGAGAATCGCCACGAAATCGTTCCGTTCCAGCCAGCGTTGGGCGCGGGCGAGGGCCGCCGGCGGGGTCTTGCGCCAGAAGAACCTTCCACCTTCCCACGCGATTCCGTAAAGAACATACGCTCCGCAAATCGAACCCAGCGTGCTCGCGAGCGCATAGATAGGCCACCAGGCCGGCCGCTTGCTGGCCATCACAATCAGGCCCAAATCATTCAGGACAGGAAACGGAATGAATGAGGAGTCTAGAAACGACATGGCGAACAGTCCCCCAGCCCCGTAGAGGACCAACACCTGGCCGAGTTTGGCAGAGAGGGACTTCAGCATGCTCGCAACTTCGCACCCCGCGATGAGGGTTGCTCATTCTACGCGGTCCCCTCCAGCCCTGCAATGCACAACCCCAGGCGGTACTTAAGCGGGCAATACACTAGCTTGACATGAGCCATTTTATTTCTTACACTTGCGTCGAAGTAGGGGTTTGCCCGTCGGCGGCTTCACTGGGGGGTGATCCGCCTGCGCCAGTAACGGTGAGTTCAGGAGGAAACCTGTGCGTCGAATATTCTTCACTCTTGCAGTAGTGTTTTTCGGAGCCTCGGCGGTTGTCCTTTTCGCCCAGGAAACTCAAACCACCTCGCTACCGTCTAAGCCTGCCGCTACCCGTTCGCAGGCAGATTGTACAGGCTTCATCGCCAGCCCCCCCCTTCCCAACGACCTGTCTGTGATAGGCGGAGAGGATGACGACACCCACTCGACAGTCCACCAGTTCGTGCCCGGAAAATCAGTTTTTCTTTCCAATCACAGCAGGGAGGACGTCGCCGTGGGCGCGGAGTACTCGGTGGTTCGCCCCGCCGGGGAAATTTTCCACACCCGGCGGTACTCGGGCCAGGGATTAGCCCTCGGCAAGTTGGGCAAACCGTACCAAGATCTCGGGAGGGTCAAGGTGACCCACGTCAACTCCGCAGGGATCGTGGCGAAGGTCACCTTTGCTTGCGGACCCATTCTCCCCGGCGATCTCCTGATGCCTTTTCAACCCCGGCCCATTCCGGAGTATACAGTCACCAAGCCACTTGACCATTTTGCGCCTCTGGATGGAGACAAACCACAGGGAAGGATCGCCGCGGCTCGCAACAACTCTGGCTATATCGGGAAGTACAACATCGTCTATTTGGATTTAGGTGAAAACGCCGGGATCACGGCTGGCCAGCGGTTCCGCATTTTTAAGGTACTTCCCCCTCACCCCACGGGGTTCCTGCAAAGTCAGCGGACGCCGCCGGAGATCCTGGGAGAAGCGGTTGTCCTTTCCGTCCAGGCGAAATCCTGCGTGGCCATCGTCGTCGATAGTTACCGCGAAATCGCTGCGGGCGATGGTGTGCAGTTAGAATGATCCGGGGCGGGAAGACCCCGTCCTCCGGGAAGGCAAGGCAGGGCACACGCAGGAGTGCAGACCCTCTGGTGGGCTACGTTTGCGCCCATGTCAATCGGCATGCGGCGTTATGCCGTCCATAGCCTCTCCGCCGCGGCAGGGTAGCGTTCCGCAGGTTTCGGCACCACGATGGAGAGTGTGTGTGTCTGCGGTGACGTTCACGCCGCAGGGTGAGAAGCAGGGGCGGGGTCAGTTTCCTCAAATACTCGCGCGGTGAAAGCCTGAATCCGGGCGCCGTGCTGCCACTCGTCAGGCGGCAACCCTGCCTTCAAACAAGTCTCTTCCAGGAATTGCTCCCGGTTCCAATTCCATTCCACCGCAACTTGGGGCAACAAGAGGCCGCGCCGGGCTCCTCGCGAGATGAGGAGTCCGTGCCGGCCGATCTCAATTTTCTCGGGCGCAATCTCGGTGAGCGGTGAGAGGACGGAAATCTCCAAACTCAGTTCGGGGATTTCATGGGGAGTAACGGCGGGGAATCGCGGATCGTGCAACGCCGCCGCCACAGCACATTCGCGCACGGTAGTGTGGAGCGGTCGGACCGCTTCCACGTAGCCGATGCACCCCCGCAGATGCTTGCCTTTCCGCAGGGTGACAAAGGCGCCGCACGGTTGCCGCAGCGCTTCCGCGGGCTCCGGAATCTCGGCAAGTCGAGGGTGGCCGAGGCATTCCTGGATGGCTTCTCGCGCCATCCGCAGGAGAGTTATCTGGTCGGCTTCAGTGAGCGGCAACATCCTTCTCTTCCGGGGCCTTCTCGTCGGCGGGGATGACCAGGGGGCGCCGGGAGGCGCGGTGTTTCACGCGCTCATCCAGGTGCTTCCAGAATTTCCAGAAGTACTGCACTGCCGAGGCCACCGCGAACAGCACGACCATCCATAACAAAACTTCGTCGAGAGGGTGTACAAGCGGGTACCGGCGTTCCAGAACAATGAAGGTGATCGCCACCACTTGAGACACCATCTTGGTTTTGCCCAGCTCGGAGGGTTCCAGCACCCAGCCCTCCGCGGCGGCGATGGACCGCAATCCCGAGACGGCAAACTCCCTCCCCACGATGATGACCACCATCCAGGCGGGTACGAGTTGGAGTTCCACCAAAGAGATGAAGGCGGCCGAGGTCAACAGCTTGTCGGCAATGGGATCCAGCAGAATGCCCAGCGTGGTGATTTGGGCGCGTTTCCGGGCCAGGTAACCGTCCAGCAGGTCCGTGACGGCAGCGAGCAGGAAAACCCCTACCGCCCACAAGTCCATGGTCTCGCCCTTGGTGAGCAACAGAACCACCACCAGGGGGACGAAGAAGATCCGGAGCAAGGTAAGCGAGATGGGGAGATTCATGAACTCTCGACCCCAGCCCTCACCAGGGAGGAATCCTACGGGCCCGGTCGCCAAGTGTGTCGTGGGGGCCAGAGAAGAGAGTACTCCGGCGCCCTCGCTTCACTATAACGGACGCTCCAGAAGGTGTCAACGTTACCCCCCTGCGTTGGTACTGGTGTCTTTTGCGAGACACGGGCGCTCCCATGAGCAGTCATTCCCGCGAAAGCGGGAATCTACTCCGCAAGCCACTGGAAGTGCGCCGCCGACGGACTGGATTCCCGCTTTCGCGGGAATGACCAATCTTTCGAAAGGGATCCCATTCCAAATGACACCAGCCCCCACTGCGTCGAAAACTTCGCGAGAGCCCTCCCCGAAATGCAACATCCTAATTTCTAACCGCACCCCTGGCCTGGGATTTCGGACTGGGGCGGGAGATAGCTCCGCCGCCGTTAACGTTCGCGGCTGCCGTTGAGCAAATCCTTGCCGGGCTGGTCGATGACCAGGGTACGCGTGGGGAAAGGAATCTCGATGCCTTCTTGCTGAAACTTCTTCACGATGCGCTTCCTCAGGTCGCTTTGGACCGCGTATTGGTCCTCGTACCGGGCGAGTTGCACGTTGAGGGAGAAACTCATCGCCGAGTCGCCGAATCCCGGGATGAATCGGACGCTCGGGGCGGGACCAGAAAGTAAACCTGCCGTGTGGTCCTGAATGGCTTCCTGAGCGACCTCGAGCAAAACCTTCTCTACCCGGTCGGGGTCTGTGCCGTAGGCCACATTGACCTGCAGGCTGTAACCCATGCGCAGTTGTGGCATGGAAAAGTTGGTAATAACTGCTTTGGCCAGGGTGGAGTTGGGAATCACCACGTAGTTCTCGCCCAACGTCAGGAGCGTCGTGGAGCGCCACCCGATCCGCAGCACGTAACCCTCCTGGTTCGTATCCAACTTGATGTAGTCACCTGGACCCACGGGCCGGTCAGCCAACAGATAGAGACCGGAGAAGAAATTGCTTAACGTTTCCGACAATGCCAGCGCCACTGCCACGCTGCCCACACCCAGCGTGGTCCAGACGGCGGTCAGGGAAATGCCCAGGTTCTCCAGGAAAATGATGATTGCGAGTACGGCGAAGATCGTGCGGATCAGAAATGACGTAGGCTGCGTCACTCGCTCCAGGGAGGGATTCTTCTGACTCATCCGGCGCAAAGCGAGGATCAAAATCTTGGCAGGAAAGTACGCGATGACCACCAGGACGAGCCCCAGAATGAGCTTGGAACCAATGCGCTCGTAGCGTGCGGGCAGGGGCAGCGATTCCAGGCCGATGTAAAGGCTCGAAAGCAAGAGTAAGGGAATCGGCAGGGATTCGAGCAACGCGAAGAGGTATTCGCCCCAGCCGTTGCGCAACTTTCTTGTCCAATAGTGCAGGATCCGGTTCAGAACAAAACCCAGCAGCAAGGAGCTGATGATCAGAACTCCGAACAGGATTGTGTAGAAAGCGTTGCGACTCATGTGAAGCGTCTTCGCCAACTCCTCGAGCATGGCACTCTCCCCTGGGGCGGTGAACAAGAAAACAAGATACCCCGCCCCGGCCTGCCACGGCAACCGCCTTTCGTCTGCGGGTGGCGGAGGGGCGCGCGGTGCCTGCGCGCAGAGGACGGAACGCCATGCGGCTTTGCGGGATTCTACGCTCGCCGCGCCCGGCTCCGCCTGGCAGTTCCAACGAGTTCTTCCGCAACCTGCTAAAATTGTGACGGCCCGGCAATCATCCTGCCCGAACTGCGCATAAGGGGTCTCGGGAAGCCCGGACGGGCCTGCCAAGGAGGAGCGCCTTGAGAGTTCTGATTCCGAACCTCGGTTCGACCTCGCTGAAATACCAACTCATCGAGAGTCATAATGAAGAAGTGTTGGCGCGCGGAAGTATCGACCGCATTGGCGGCGCCGAGTCGCAGATCATCTCCTGGGAGGCGGGGAGCGCCCAGGAAGCGCGAGCCGTCGGCCATGTTCCGGATCATCGAGCCGCCATCAAAATCCTCGTGGACCACCTGGCCCGCCTGGGAAGCAGGACCCAGCCGGACGGTGGGATAGCGGCCGTGGGCTTCAAAGCCGTGCATGGAGGGCCGCGCTACCGCGGGAGTTTTCTCGTGAATGACGATCTGCTCGCCGCCATGCAGGATTTTGTCCCCGTGGCGCCGGTTCACAATCCGGTTTACATCCAGGCCATGCAGATCTTCCGCGAAGTTCTTCCGGGAGTTCCGATGGTCGCGGTCTTTGAAACCGGTTTCCACGCGACCCTGCCGGAGCACGCTTATGTCTACGGCGTCCCTTGGGAGTGGGGCGAGAAATACGGCGTCCGCCGTTACGGGTTTCACGGTTCGTCGCACCGCTACGTTGCCCAGCGCGTTCCCCATCTGCTCCGCCGCTCGTCCGCGGGTCTGCGCCTGGTCTCGTGCCATCTGGGCGGAAGCTCTTCGCTCTGCGCGATTCACAGCGGCCTGGCGGTGGATACGAGCATGGGTTTCTCGCCCCAGGCGGGACTTGAGCAATCCTCCCGTCCGGGAGACCTGGACCCGTTCGTGGTCTTGCACGTGATGGAGAGGGAGAAACTCGCGCCACGCGAGATCGTGCAACTGCTGTCGAAGAAGAGCGGCCTCCTGGGCATCTCCGGTCTCAGCAATGATGTTCGCGACCTCGAGAAAGCCGCTGCCGAAGGACACGCCCGCGCCCGGCTGGCGCTCCAGGTGTTCGTCTATGAATTGAAGAAGCACTTGGGCGCCTACGCGGCCGCCCTGGGCGGTCTTGACGCCGTAGCCTTTGCGGGGGGCATCGGGGAGAACTCCTGGCGGATTCGCGACGAGGTGTGCTCCGGCCTGGGGTTTCTGGGGCTTCACCTCGATCCGGAAGCAAATCGATTGCCCGCCCATGGGGATCGAGTGATCTCGGCGCCCGACTCCGCCATCGCGGTTCTCGTGGTGCATACCAACGAGGAGCTGATGGTGGCGCGCGAGACCGTGAAGGTCTTGGCCGCCGCGCGTGGCGCGACCTAACAGTTTGTTGAAAACCGTTCTCACGTTGTCATCCTGACCCCTTCGCTATCATTCTGAGCCCTACGTTGTCATCCTGAGCATTGACAGCCTTTCGGCTGCCCATGATGGGCAGAAACTCGATGAGGAGAACCCATCACTTAAACTGTCATCCTGAGCAGCAGCGAAGGATCTGCATAGGTTTTCGGTAACAAAGACAAATGCAGATCCTTCGTCCCGAAAGAACCGGGACTCAGGATGACAGTGTCAGCGATGGTGAATCGAATTGACTTACGCGCCGAGTTTCTGCAGAGCGAAGCGAAGGATCTCGCCCTGCCGGCACGCAATCTCTCGAAGTCCTCAGCCCTCTCCGACGTGTGGCAGTTTCTCGAATCCCCTAGCCCTCTCCCCTCGCGGGAGAGGGTGCCCGACGTAGGAGGGCGAGTGAGGGGGGCCTGGGCCGCATACATCCCGACAAAAACCGTCGAGACGTATGCGCCACCCGTGGGAATGAGCATTTTTTCGAAAGAAATCCCATTCCAAATGACACCAGCACTCGACCTCGCGACTATCTCCTTTACTTTCACCAACATTCTGGCTTCGTCCCGATTATCGATTAACCTGTTTGTTTTCATCAACATCGTCGGATCGTTCCTTTTTCATTTTCTCTGTCCCTTTGTTTTCATACACATAGTCGGATCGACCTTCATTTTTAACATCTTTTTGTTGGGACAGCTCCCCCTTGGTCTTGAACGGCACATAGGTGAGCCGCCACAATTGGCGTAGGCGGGAATCTTCCATTATTTGCATGAACATCGCGTATTCGTCGGTCGAAGCCATCAGGATGGAGTGATTCTCGGGTGATCAACTGATCGGGACGCGCCTCAGGCCGAGCCCTGATAGCGCTTTCCTTCCAAATTGACCCTCGGCACCGAGCCCTGTTCGGCGCAGAACTTACCCCTGCAGGCTAGCACCGTACCCAATGCTTGTCAATAGAGTTATTACCTGTATTGCCTACGGGCAGGCATTATTTTCTGGGAAAGTGCCTAATTGTCCGAAACCCCGCCTGCGTGAGAATGACCGAAGGAGCACGGCGGCTGAAGTAAGGGTTCCAGCCCTCGCCCCTCGCGGGAGAGGGTGCTCGACGTAGGAGGGAGGGAGCCCCGAGCGCCGGGGGTGAGAGGGTCTGGGTCGCATACATCCCGACAAAAACCGTCAGGACGTATGCGCCACCCGCGGTGATTGATAGAAACCCGGAAGCGGTAGAAAAAGCGCTCATGAACAAGTCGTGAGATGCCAAGGGTACCAGGCATGACAAAAGCCCGCGGTCAGGACTGCAATGGCCATGGTTACCGGATATTAGAGGAGCTGCAAGACATCAAGGATGTAATGTTGTAATATTGGAATTGACCGGAAAAAGGGGAGCGGAATGGGTGGAAGGCGACGGCACAGCCCACGGAGGTCCAGCCATGACCATCGAACTGAAACCGGAACATCAGCAAACGATCGACTTGGCGATCCGGTCCGGAGTTTATCATGACTCCGGCGAGGTGCTGGATCAAGCGTTCGAGATCATCCGCGCACAACTTCACAGCGAGGATTGGCTGGCGGAGCAACGCGCCGCGGTGGCGGCCCATATTGCCACGGGTTTTGCGCAAGCGGAGCGCGGCGAACTCATGGACGGTGAGGCGGCCATCGAGATGCTGCATCAGCGCCGTACCGCGCGCTTGAAGACGCGGGGATGAGTACGCTCTTCCAACTCACCCCTCAGGCAACCGAAGACCTTGATGCCATCTGGTGGTTCATTGAGGAAGACAGCGGGCAAGCCGCCAACCAGGTGGAATCGGAGATTATCGCCACATGCCACAGGCTCGCCGGATATCCCTTCATAGGGCATAAAAGGCGGGATATCACACCTCTGCCGGTGCTTTTCTGGACCATTCCCAAGTACCTGAATTACATTATCGTCTACCGTCCGCAAAGCAAGCCACTGCAAGTGATAGCCATTCTGCACGGGAACCAGGACCTGAAAGAGATTCTGAAAGATCGGCTGCCGGCGAAACCATAACTCACGTATTGGCAGTGATAAACTGCGGGGGTGGCGCCGACATCGCATTTTATGTCGGCGACCGTTAAGGAGCCAGAACAGGCCACGGATAGGACGCGGTGACAGAGATGTTGCCCGTGTTCGTGGGGGGCATACATAAAAGGCAATGTGTGCGCCACCCGCGCTGACGCTGATACTAGTTGCGCGTGGATGCGTGCCGTCGTACCATTGCTTAAAGTGCGCTGAGGTCGGCGAAGGGGAATCTGCGAATGGCAACGACCAACATCAAGGAAGAGGCCCGAAAGCTTATCGAAAAAATGGCGGACGACTCCACCTGGGATGATCTGATGAGTGAGATCTATGTGCGTCAAGCCATCGAATCAGGGCTGGCCGATAGCCAGGCTGGGCGCACCACCGGCGTCGAAACAGTCCGTGCGGACTTTGGCCTCGAAAAGTGAAAGTCCACTGGACGGACACTGCGCGCGACCATCTGCGGGCCATTCACGCCTATATCGCAAGGAATTCGCCTCAATACGCCCTGCGCGTTGTTGACCGGCTGACCAGACGCTCCCAACAAATTGCTGAGTTCCCCCTGTCAGGGCGCGAAGTCCCGGAATTTGCGGTCCCACAAGTTCGGCAGGTTCTGGAAGGGCCCTTCCGGATCATCTATTACATCAAGCCTGATCAGATCGACGTCCTTGCTGTCATCCACGGCGCACAGCAAATTCCACCCAGCGAGTAACATGCGGCAGGAATTTGTCTTCCCCGTCCGCCCGGCAGGCCGAGAACCCCCGGTGGCGCCGACATTGCCCTTCATGTCGGCGGCCGTTAAGAAGCCATGACAGGCCACGGATAGGACGCGGTGACAGAGATGTTGCCCGTGTTCATGGGGCGCCCCGCTGCATCGGGGCGCCACCCGCGCTTGCCAAAAAGCCCTTATGTGACTACAATGTAAGCACGAGGTCATTGACGGCCATGAAGGTTGAACTTGTCCGTGTTGGAAATTCGCGAGGTATCCGAATCCCCAAGCCCATCATCGAACAGTGCGGGTTCGAGGACGCTGTTGAACTTCGGGTCGAAAACGATCATCTCGTGATCGCACCGGCCCGTCTGCCGCGCGAGGGCTGGGAGGAAGCATTCCGCGCCGCCGGCTCTTCCGCCCACGATGAACTGTTGCTCGACACTCCCTCGAGTCAGTTCGATCGGGAGGAGTGGCAGTGGTAGGCGACGCACCGCGCTTGGATGAGGTCTGGTTGGTATCTCTGGATCCGACGCAGGGGGCGGAAATCCAGAAAACCCGCCCTTGCCTGGTTGTCTCACCCAACGAGAGCAACCGCCACCTGCGGACCGTCATTATTGCCCCCATGACCACCGTGGCGAGACCTTATCCGACACGCGTGGCGCTCACCTTCCAAGGCAAGCAAGGGCAGGTGGCGCTTGACCAGCTCCGCGCCATAGACCGGCAACGCCTGGTCCGCAAGCTGGGCAGGATTTCCCCGAAAACAGCAGCCGTAGTCTCGACGGTGCTGGTCGAGATGTTTACCCGCCAGAAAACATAGCCAGCGCGGCGCGGCCCCCCGTCTTTGGGGTCCGCGGTTCTTCTGTAGGAAAAACCACAAATCTCCAAGACAGGGTCTGTCCTCGGTTTCGGAAGCGTGAACCTAAGGAAGAACTCGTTCGTCAATCGGCAATCGAAAATCGTCAATCGAAAATTCCTTGAGCGCCTACTTGGCGGTGATGGATAGAAACCCGCAAGCGGCGGAAAAAGCCCTCATGAACAAGTCGTGAGATGCGAAGGGTAGCACAGGCACTCTTGCCTGTGTCCTGGGCTGATGCCTCCTATGCAGAGCACACCCGCGCCGCACTGTCCTACCTGCTGCTGCGCCCGCATAGAATTCCGGCCCGAATCATGGTATAACTGTTATACCTAATGCGATTCCACTTCGACGTGCGAAAAAGCCGGCGGTTGAGAGCGAATCCCCAGCGTGGAATCGGCTTTGAGGAGGCACAGGAAATCTTTGCGCACCCTTATTACCTCGACCAGCGCTCGGATGCTCCGGAGCAGTACCGAGCCATCGGCTGGGTGGGACAACGCCTCTACAGCGTCATCTTCGAGGTGAGGGAAGACCGGGAAGGCGAATATTACCATCTGGTGACTTTGTGGAAAGCCACCCAAGAGGAGCAGCAGCTTTATGAAGCAAACGAGTAAAACCCGAAATGTTACTTCCGCAGAGGAGATTGCCCGGCTTGCCGATCGCGGTGAGAATGTTTCGCGCTTTTTCACCAATTCGGGACGGATGATGGAACCGATTCGCAGGGTGAACGTGGATTTTGCCCTTTCCATGCTGAAAGAGCTGGATGGCACCGCGCAAGAGTTGAACATCAGCCGTCAGGCAGTGATCAAAACCCTCATTCGGCAAGCGCTTGACCAGCGCTACTTGGCAAGAAGTGCTCGCCGCAGGTCGAGGCGGATAAGCTGAAAAGCTTGGTAGCACCCCGATGTATCGGGGTGTCCAAGGCTGGTGCAGCGCACAGGCACGAGTGCCTGTGCTACCAAGCCCGAACCGGCCACGGATTGGACGCGGTGACAGAGATGTTGCCCGTGTTCGTGGGGCGCCCCGATGCATCGGGGCGCCACCCGCGAAGCCCGTCATGTAGCTTGAGCCTTCTCCAACTCTCGTAAGAGTTTTGGTATTTCAGCGCGCAGCATGTCAACAATACGATTTAGCTCTGGGCTTCCCATTCCTGGCTTTCGGCCTGAATCCACCACAGAACACCACCGGTCCACTGCGGCGTACGCACGATCGAGATCGTCGCGAAGTGGGGTGTCGAGGCGGAGCATGTTCCGCGCAGTCTTCCAGCAATCTGTTGATGGACGCACGTAAGCGCCTGTTCCGAAAGACCGGTCGATGACAGGATCGAGGGCTTTCCCGAGGTTGTCTTGCAACTCGCAGATCAAGTCCGAGAGGCTTCTTCTCGTGCGATTTTCTTGGGCGTCCTTTAGCCCTGCATTCTCCCGTAATAACGCCTGAATTCTCGCTTCCTGCCGTTTGTAAACATCATATGCCGAAATGAACAGTGCAAGTAAAGAGACACCTATAAGAGCATTCTTCGGAAGCAGGAATCCCGGGTGAAACGACACGTAGAAGGTTGTTGCCGTTGAGAGAATGCTCAGAAAAAGGAACACACGGGACCACCACTTGCCTAGAAGAGCACGCGCATAATTCGTCAAATCTCTTAACATCCGGTTTGCCTGTGTTCACCACTCGGGACTTTAACCATCTGTGATTTCCGCTCGGTCGACTCTCAACACCACCCGCTCTACCTGTCCCCCTGGACTGAAACCCGTCAGGCTATCGTCGCTGCAAGTTGCTGAAGATCAGGATCCAGAACTTTTCCCAGAGGATATGCGCGAATCACAGTCCTCTGTCACACCGCTATTCCGCTCTTAGGAATCGCTTGTAGAAGTGGCCGAAGAGCATGATTGCGATTGGCAGGACGACTAGCCTCGGCAGATACTTGTCGGGACGGCTCAGGATTGGAAGGCCCATCGACCAAGCGATAATTGTTGTTCCGACCAAAAGCAATGCGTACTGGACCAAGAATCTCCCCCATGGCCCTTTGACGACTGCCTGAAGGAATTCCGAAAATGCGCCTATTGGGTCCCCATTCCTAAGAAGCGCCCTACAAAGGTCGCCCCGAGTTTCGTCATGTTGGCGCCAATGGCTCAATGCTTTCCTGTATTCTGCAATGGCTCCGTCCAAGTCACCAACTTTCTCAAGCCCCAGGCCCATCCTGTGTCGCTCTGTTGCGACAATGGCTGAAAGAGCGATTCGGATGATTCCAAGCTCGCTGTTCTCTGGGTCAACTCGGAGTCCCGCCTCGTACTCGGTGAGCTGGCGGCTCAAACTCAGTCCTTTGCAGCTTTCGTGAATTGCCGATTCAAGATGGTGGTGTGGGTCGATATGGGCCTCAAGCCGGTTCGCCTCGCGGTATTCGCCAAAGGCCTCTTCGTATTTTCCATTCCGAGCGAGAAGGTTTCCTAATAAAACACGGACATCAGCGTACTCTGGGTCAATGCCAAGGACTTCTCGACATTCCGATATCGCCTCGATGAACTTCCCCTCATTTGCCAGCTCGCTGAAGTGTTTTTCAAGCTCCTCGCTGAGACCCAGACAACCATGCTCCAACTCCTCCGCGCGATGGTACTCAGCGAGGGCATCCTTCCACATCCCTTGTTTGACTAAAAGGTCGCCCTTTTCGACCAACGCACCTGCCAGGCCAATTCCGAATTGCTCCTTATCAGGCAGTAGCTCAGCAGCCTTGGTATATTCTGCAATGGCGGCGTCCAAGTCGCCTTTTGCCTTGAGAGCGTCGCCGAGACTGTCGTGGACCCATGCGTCATCGCATCCCAGGAGGATTGCTTGCAGATATCCCTTTATTGCCCCGTCCGTATCCCCTTGTTGCATCAGGGCATCGCTCAAATACCAGTGCCACAGGCCTTCATCCGGCTCCAATCGGACTGCAACCTGATACTCTTGGACGGCCTCTTGTATCTTGCCTGCTTTTTCCAGTGCATTGCCCAGTGATTTGCGAACCCGCGCGTCCTCATTGCGGCCCCACCGAATGGCCTCCCTGAACTCGTTCACCGCGCCGTCCGCATCGCCATGTTCGAGAAGCACATCACCCAGTTTCTCATGAAGCTCTGCGTCATCCGGCGTCAGCTGGAGGGCAGTTCGGAGTTCTGATATGACCTCGCTTGTGTTGCGCCTTTCTTCAGCCGATTGGGAAACGTCAGGGTTTGTCTCAGCGTCACTTTGTTGCATCTTGCCATCCCCAAATGGGAAGTTCATTTCGAGTAATTCTACGCCTTACAAAGATTTCCTACCATTGCCGCGTGTCGCAGTTCGCCTTCCAGAAACTCCATGGCGATGTAAGGCGTGCCGTCATCGGCCTGGCCGGATTCGTAAATGGTGACGACGTTCGCGTCGTAGATGCGCCCCGTGGAACCCGCCTCATTCTGAAAGCGCAGCAGGAAGTCGGGGTCATCGAGAAGTTTGCGGTTCAGAACCTTGAGCGCCACGGGGCGATTTCCCACCCCAATCTGCTCGGCGAGGAAAACCGTACCCATGCCGCCCGCCCCCAGGCGACGGACAATGCGAAAACGCCGGGACAATCCGGCGGCAAGCTGCGCCTCGGTTTCCGTGGCATGGGCTGCAAGGTGAGCGCCGTCGCGCGGGCAGAACTCAGCATCATCGGAGTAGGTCTGTTGGCAGGTGGGGCAGATCTTCATGAGGGCCAGTGAAACTCTCCCGTGGCGCGGATTCTAACAGAAGTATTGCCGCAAAGGGAATCGGCGCTGGGCTAATGCGGCCTGGAACTGGCGGTCCCTCGTTTCGGTTGCCCCTTGCCGCGCCTTGATTTTCCCGGTGGGTGGTAGTAACGTCACTGCCGGTTCGAGCAAACCCAGGCCGGAAATCGGCGGAAAGATGAAAAAGGGAGGCCGGTAATGAACAACCAGAAAACCAATCTGCTCACGCGGCGGGAATTTGTGGGTACGGCGACGGCATTCATGATTGTTCCGCGGCATGTTCTGGGGGGGCCGGGTTACGTCCCGCCCAGCGACCGCGTTACGCTGGCCGCGATTGGCATGGGACACCAGGGGATGGCGGTCACGATGAATCTGCTGGCCCGTCCGGACGTCCAGGTTGTGGCCGTTTGCGACTGCAATAAGAGCGGCATGGACTACGTGGAGTATGACGATAACGCCCTGTTAAAAGAGGCGCGGGCGTTGCTGGGCGCGGGATACGAGAACTGGGGCGCTGACCTCGCTTCGCCCGGCGAGGTTCAGCTTACGCACACGTTCCGGACGAGCGTCGGCATGGGCGGCCGTGACCCAGCCAAGCGGTTGGTGGAAGCCTACTACGGCTCCCGGAGCGGCTCCGCCTCCGGCGCGTACCAGGGCTGTACCGCGTATAGCGACTTTCGCGAACTGCTCGACAAGGAGAAGGATCTGGATGCCGTGTATGTTGCCACGCCCGACCACTGGCATGCGGGCATCTCCCTGGCGGCGATGCGCAAGCACAAGCACGTGCTGTGCCAGAAACCGATGACCCGCACGATCGGCGAGGCGCGGCGGATGGCCGCCACCGCACGTGAGATGAAGGTGGCGACGTCGGTGACCGTCAACAACCCTTCCAGCGAAGCCACCCACCTCCTTTCCGAGTGGCTCGCCGACGGCGCGATCGGGCACGTGCGCGAGGTCCACAATTGGTCGAGCCGCCCCTTCTGGCCGCAGGGCGTCGGCCGGCCGGAAAAGCCGGACCCGGTCCCCGAAGGTCTGGATTGGGATATGTGGTTGGGGCCGGCGCCAGAGCGTCCCTTTAACAAATTGTATTTGCCCTTTGTCTGGCGTGGCTGGCATGACTTCGGTTGCGGCTCGTTCGGAGACATGGGCTGTTACAGCTTTGCCGGCGTGTTCAAAGTCCTCAATCTCACCCCACCCCTGTCCGTAGAATCCAGCTCCAGCGAATCCTGGGAAGAGACGTTCCCCAAGGCGTCCATGGTCCACCTGAACTTCCCGGCCAACGGCAGCCGGCCGGCTCTGCGCATGTCATGGTATGACGGAGGCCTCCGGCCTCCGCGGCCGGCGGGGCTGAAACAACGGGACGAGCGATTTTTCCTGGGCGGCGAGGAGGGAGAAGGCATCCTGTACGTCGGCGACAAAGGCATCCTGCTTGCAGGGTTCAATGGCAACGACCCACAGATATATCCCGAATCCCCCAAGTACCAGCATAAGCCCTCAACCCGGCAGCGCGGCGCTCGCCGCGAGGACCCTGCCATCGACCAGTGGATCGCCGCCTGCAAGGGAAGCGGGCAGGCGCCGCTCGCCAACTTTGAGTTGCAGAGTCCGGTGACGGAAGCCTTCCTGCTCGGCTGTTTGGCGCAGCGCTTCCCCGGGGAACTGCTGGAATGGGATACGGCCAACATGCGCATCACGAGTTCGGAGAAACTGAACAGCTACGTTGATCCTCCGTATCGTAGCCCGTACACAATTTAGTCTGGCCCCGCGAGGCCTAGTCTTACGGCGAGGGACATCCTGCGACGAAACGATCGCCGTGTATCCCGAGTGGGATACCTCCGAGCTTTCCCCAGGCGAACGGTCGTGGGCGCACAGCCCGGCCGATTCCCCGCGCCCGCCGATTAGCAAGCGCCCGCAGGGCCACAGGGCGGCTTACCCTGTGCCGGCAAGTCGCAGCCCGGGCTCGTTTGGTGATCCAAAACGGCCGTCCCTCAGCCGTGCATAACTTCCGCGCCATTGACAACCCAGGGTGCGTGTGTTAACACCAATGCAGAGAGGTCAATCGACTTTCATGGGCGCCGAAGAACTTCAATCCGCCTGGGAGCTGCTCAAAGAAGCCTATCAGTACCAGATGGGCGGGGATTACGACATGGCGGTCGAACTCTACAAGCGCTCGCTGGATCTTTTTCCTACGGCGGAGGCCTTTACGTTCCTGGGCTGGACCTACCGCTACCAGGGGAAGATTGACGACGCCATCATGGAATGCAAGAAGGCCATCCAGCTCGACCCGGAGTTCGGGAATCCTTACAATGACATTGGCGCCTATATGATCGAGAAAGGGGAATACGAAGAAGCGATTCCCTGGCTGGAGCGCTCGCTACAATCGCGGCGCTATGAGTCCTACCATTATCCCCATTACAATTTGGGGCGCGTCTACGCTGCGAAGGAATTGTTCAGCAAGGCGCGTTATCACTTCGAGCAGGCTCTCAAGATCTCTCCGGACTACACGCTGGCAAAGGATGCCTTGGCCAAGGTCCGGCACAAACTCCAATAGTCCAGTCCCCTCTCGACGCCGGCCGTCCCAGCTTTTCACATTACCCCAGAACCGCTGTGTTATCATGGCGCGACAAAACCGTGCCAGTCCTTTATTCGGGGTTTCAAACCATGCCCAAAACCGAATTGCAGTACCTTACCGACGAGCTTCAGAAGTTGCGCGACGAGAAGCTCTACCAGAACCTGCGCATCCTGGAAACTGAGCAGCTTCCCCTGGCGCGTTTCGACGGCCAGGAGGTCATCAATCTCTCCTCCAACAATTACCTGGGTTTGACCACTCACCCCAAGCTGCGCGAGCGCGCCCTGGAGGCCACTAAAAAATGGGGTGTCGGTTCGGGCTCCGTGCGGACCATCGCCGGCACGATGTCAATCCACATGGCGCTGGAGGAGAAGATCGCGCGCTTTAAGCTCGCGGAGGCGGCGGTAGTGTTTCAGTCCGGCTTCACCGCCAACGCCGGAACCGTCTCCGCCCTGCTGGGCCGCGAGGATGTGATCATTTCCGACGAACTCAACCACGCCTCGATTATCGACGGCTGCCGGCTGTCGCGCGCCGAAATCCGGAGGTTCCCTCACAAGGACGTGGAAGCCTGCGAAAAAGTCCTCGAGGAAATCGCCGGCCGGAAATGCCACAAGCTGCTCATCACGGACGGCGTGTTTTCCATGGATGGCGACATTGCTCCGCTGCCGCAGCTTGTCGAACTGGCCGAGAAGTACGGTTGCATCATGATGATCGACGATGCGCACGCTTCCGGCGTGCTCGGCCGGAACGGGCGCGGCACGGTCGACCACTTCCACCTGCATGGCCGCGTGGATATCCAGGTCGGAACGCTCTCGAAGGCCATCGGAGCGCTGGGCGGCTACGTTTGCTCCACCCGCGACACCATCGATTTCCTTTACCATCGCGCGCGGCCGTTCCTGTTCTCCACTTCCCATCCGCCCGCCGTCGCCGCCACCTGCCTCGCCGCCTTCGAAGTCTTGGAAGACGAGCCCCAATTAATCGAGCGGCTCTGGGCGAACACGCGATTCCTTAAAGGCGAGCTGAAGAAACTGGGCTTCAACACCGGGATGAGCGAGACTCCGATTACCCCCGTCATCGTCGGTGACGCGGCGCTGGCCCACGAATTTTCGCGCCAGCTCTTCGCGGCCGGAGTGTTTGCGCAGAGCATTGGTTTCCCGACGGTGCCCCAGGGCAAGGCGCGCATCCGCACCATCGTGACCGCCACTCATACGGAGAATGAATTGACGCGGGCGCTCGGAATCCTGGCGGAGGTGGGGAAAAAGTTGAAGATTATCGAATAACGGGGTGGCGTCCGCCGCGGCGGGCGGTTGTCCGCTTTCGACCGAGGCCAGAAAGAGCACAGAAGAAAAGGATCACCGGTTCGGCAGAACGGGAACAGCTTTCGACGCCAAAAGGCGGGCATCGGACGTCACCAGGGTCAGCCCCAGGCTTCGCGCCGTCGCCACCAGAAAGCGGTCCGCCGGATCAGGATGGGGCAGGCTGAAGCGCGCCGTCTCCAGCACAATCTGGGCAGTGAGGGGAGCCTCCCGGAGCGGGGCCACCGCTTTCGTGATCCACTCCCCAACGTCACAGCCCAGGGCCATGCGGCGCTTTTCTACCAACAGAACCAACTCCCAGATGCTGACGGGGGAGAGCCAGATCTCGTTTGCTGCGTTCTCCAGCGCCCGCCGAACCCTTGCCGATAGTTTCTCTGGGGTGACCTGGCTCCAAATCCAGATGTGGGTGTCCAGCAGCAGTTTCAACGGCCTGCCTCCCAGTCGCTTTCTTCACTTACCGGTGAAACAATATCGCCGAGGATTTTCGCGGTGCCCGCCATGGACCCAAGCCAGCTCTTGGGCCGCGGCGGGCCCGAAGGTGGGACCACTTGCGCCACGGGCTGTCCGAAGCGGGTGATCAACACGGGCTGCTTGGTGCGCCGGACCCCCTCCAGAACCGCCAGGCACCTTGCCTTGAACTTCGAGATCGCCATACTCTCCATGTGTGGACCCCTTGGTAGAATATACCATGGTCAAAGACCATGGTCAATATATGTGTGGGGTCCCGAAAGCTTTTCTCATATGGGTGGTCACAGCGAAGCTCATGCACCTTATGCCAGAGGCCTGTCCTGGCGTCCTCGGGGGGCGGAGTCCCTCAGTTTCCATGTGGGGTAAAAAAAGGTCAGCGTCAGCTCACCCGTTCACGCTGCGGCCTTCCTCGGCGTGCCGGAACCCAGCCGCGCCAGGACGTAGGGTCCTTCCGGAATGACCGCAATACGCGAGTTCACTTCCAATCCGTCTGTGAGTGCTTTTAGGGCTTCCTCGGCGCTCGCACAGGGTTTCCCCCAAAGAGCCGAGTGGAATTCGCGCGGCAAGCCGGGGGTGTAATAGAGGACTTCCGCTCGGGTGGTGACCAGCGCGAGCTTTTCCAGTTGCCATTGGTCTACGGTCACTGGCGCCCCCTCGATCTTCTTCATAAAGTCGCGGTCGGACAAACCCTCGCGAAGCATACGGCTGAACTCCGGTCCGCCCGCGCCCTCCTCACAGGCCGCGAGGGTCAGGATTTTTCCTCCCGGCTTCACGATGTGTGACGCGGCCGTGATGCCCTTGATGGACTGGTAAAAGGTCAGGTCGAGGGGATACCCTGCCGCCGTGGTGATCACCGCGTCCACGGGTTGGTCGAGGGTCTCGAGCATGACGCGGGAGACAAACTCCACCCCCTCGCGGTGAGCGGCGACGGGTTCGCCCGCAAAGACCGCGGCGATCGGGCGCCGTGGAGTGCCGCGGCCCAGTGCCACGTCCACCAGAAAATCGTGGCGTGCGAGGCGCGAGATTTCCAGGAGTTCCTGATGCAGCGGGTTGTCTTCAATCGAACCTTCAACCGCCCGCGGGTCGCGCATGAACCGCGAACTGTGCAGAACCTTGATGGTTTCTTGTGCGGCCAAGCCGGGGGCGATGAGCTTGCGCCCGCCGGAGAACCCCAGCATCAGGTGCGGCTCAATGAATCCCAAAGTAATGTGGAGGTCCGCGGAGACGAAGCGTGCGTCGATATATGCGGGTGTGCCGGCGGCCGTTCTCCCCAGATCGCAATGCTCAGAAAGCTCGCGCGCGTGGTGGTTGAGCACACGATAGCGGGCGGCGGTTTCCTCTCCGCAAACTTCCCGAATCTCCGCCTCGCTGGCCGGCCGGTGGAGCCCCGTGGCAATGAGAATCGTGATGCCGTCCCGCGGGATGCCGGCCGCCTCGAGCCGCGCCAGCACGGGAGGAAGCACCACAGGGTTAGGAGCCGGCCGGGTGATGTCGCAGATGGAGATGGCAGCCGAGCGCTTCCCGCGCGCCAACTCCGCGAGCGGCGGGCAGCCGATGGGTGCATCCAGGGCTTTCGCGATGGCGCCGAGGGCATCGTTGAGCGGCACGCCCGACCGCGCCTCCAGCACGCGGTATCCAAAACCCACCGGCAAGTCGAGGGTCAAACCGGTTCGTCCAAAGGCAAAGTCGATACGCATGATTGCATTGTAACCCACAGGGGCGTGTGACCCCGCGAAGAGATTCCTCGCCCAAGCTCTCGACGCAGAGCGGGCGCCCGGGAATCGCGGGTAGTGGGTCAGCTTGCTGTAGCGGCGCTCTACGAGCGCCGGAATCTACTGAATCAAAAGCCGGCGGCCATAGACCGCCGCTACAAAAAACTAAACTGCCCCACCACCGAATCCCGGCGTGCTTCCAGAGCGAACGCGAGTTTCATGTATAATCACCATGTCGCCCGGCGTCAGCACGCACGGTTCCGCGATGCACGAAGCAGATTACCCCCATGGAGATTCTGATGCGCCGACTCCTGTTGATCCTGGCCGGCTTGGCTTTCGCGGCCGCCACGCTACCTCTGGTTCCGAAGGATGCGAAATCCGATCCGCGCTTGAAAGGAGCCTTTCGCAAGCCCGCGCAGAATGGCTGGACGTTCGTGCACCTGGAAGGAACTCCCTCTGAAATTGGGTTCCAACACGGCTACCTGCTGGCCCCGGAGATTCTCGACGCGGAAAAAGTCACCGCACTTGAGCAAACGCATGACGGCAAGAAGAACTGGAAGTTCTTCCGTACTGCCGCCCGCAAGATGATGTGGCCACACATCGAAGCGGAATATCGGGCCGAACTCGAGGGCATCGCCGCGGGTCTCAAAGCCAAGGGCGTGCATCTGGATGTGTGGGATGTGGTCGCGCTCAACGCCTCGCCCGAATGGGGCTACTATGTGAAGGAATACGACCGCGAGCATCACCTCTCCACGGCAGCCCCGCGGTCCGTGCCGGAGCGTTGCAGCGCCTTCGCCGCCACCGGCAGTTACACGAAAGATGGAAAGGTCATCATCGCGCACAACAATTGGACAAGTTACCTGGACGGCTCACGCTGGACCGTCATTTTTGACATCGCCCCCGCCGAGGGCCAGCGCGTCCTCATGGACGGTCTCCCCGGTTTAATCCATAGCGGCGATGATTTTGGAATCAACTCCGCAGGCCTGATGATTACCGAGACCACGATCTCGCACTTTTCGGGTTACGACCCTAACGGCATCCCTGAGTTCGTCCGCGCTCGCAAGGCCATGCAGTATGCCTCCTCGATCGACGACTTCGCGCGGATCATGAAAGAAGGCAATAACGGCGGATACGCCAACACCTGGCTGGTGGCAGATCGTAAGACGAACGAAATCGCCAGTCTCGAGCTGGGGCTCAAGAACGTAACTCTGCTGCGCACGGCGGACGGCTATTTTGTGGGCTCAAATTTCCCCGCCAACCCGAATCTGGTGCGGGAGGAAACGAACTTCAAGGTGCAAGACCTGGGAGAGAGCGCCAACGCCCGGCACCTGCGGTGGGAACAGTTGATGGCTGAAAACAAGGGGAAAATCGATGTGGCCGCCGCCGAACACTTCCTGGCTGACCACTACGATACGTTCCAGCAGAAAGAGGAAGCCAACGAGCGGACTTTGTGCGGCCATGTCGATCTTTCGCCGCGCGGCTCGCCGTCCTGGGAGCCGCCTTACGGAACCGCGGGGGCGGTTCAGAATAAAGTCGCCGACGCGGCCCTGGCCGCACAGATGTCCTTTGCTGCCGCAGCGGGCCACGCGTGCGGGATCAATTTCCTAGCCGACGACCATCTGAGCAAACATCCGGAGTTCGGCTGGGAGAAGCCCTTGCTGCGCGACATGGATGCTTATCCCTGGACGACTTTCTCCATCGCGCGTTAGCCTGGGTATCCTGCCCATACGCACGGCCAGGATGGCCGTGGGTAGTGGGTCAATTTGGTTGCTGCCGGAAGGGCGGGGCTTCACAAGTTACGGAAAAAGCCCTCGCACTGTCATCCTGAGGAGGCGAAGCCGACGAAGGACCTCTGTATTTGCCTGAAGATTCAAATACAGGGGTCCTTCGCTCTGCTCAGGATGACAGAATGGAAGCGTTCTTCCGCAGCTCGTAAAGCCCCGCCCTTCCAATCGCGTGGTGAGAAATCCGGGTTAGTGCACGGCTTCGGGCAGGGCAGGCAGGTGTTCTGAAACGCGGGAAGACTCGGCCATGCGGTAGAGATGGTTCAGGGGAACGCGGCCGGGGCCGACCGGAAAAGCGTTGCGAATCGCTTCCGCGACGTAAGCCTTGGCCAGCACGATGGCATCACGCAACTGGCGTCCCAGGGCAAGGTTCGCGGCCACGGCCGAAGAGAAGGTGCAGCCCGTGCCGTGAGTGTTGTCCGGCTTGAACCGGTCTCCGACGAACGACTCCATCTCCGACCCCACCAGAAGGACATCGATGGCCTTCTCGAGGTGGCCGCCCGTCACCACCACAGCCCGCGCCCCCATCTCCACCAGCTTGCGCGCCGCTGCCTTCATGCTCTCCAGATTGTCAACCGGCAGTCCGGTGAGCGCGGCCGCTTCCTCCAAGTTGGGGGTCACCAGCGTAACGCGTGAAAGCAGTTGCCGGCGAAGGAAGTCCTGTCCCCAAGCATCCAGCAGTTCCACGCCGCTAGAGGAGCACAGCACCGGGTCGAGCACCGCGGGAAGCTCGGGGTGGGAGTCCAGGACCTCCCGCACGACTTCGGCCGTGGCCGCGTTCGACAGCATGCCGATCTTGAGAGCTCTAACCCGCCCGTCGGCGAGGAGCGCTTGGATAGACTCTCTCAGAATCTGAGGTTCAACCGGGCGGACAGCCGCCACTCCCTGCGTATTCTGAATGGTTAAAGCCGTAATGGCGGCAACCCCATAGCAATTGTGCGCAGCGAAGGTCTTGAGGTCGGCCACGATTCCAGCTCCGCCCGAGGGATCGAATCCGGCGACGCTGAGGACCACTGGCCATGCGGTGTTTAGCGGCATATTCATTTCTTTTGCTGTGTCCCCTGGCGTTCGGCTGACCTCAAATCGATTATAGGGGCGCCCGTCCCGCTGTCAATAACGAATTGGGGCCGTTCGCGCCCTTGCTATCAGCGCGGACCCGGTGAGTTCCTTCCTCTTTCATTCCGGCGCCGTACTCGCTCGGCTCCGTGCGGTCCCGAGCAGCGTCTCACGAGGGAACATTCACGGCTTCTTTTTGGTATTTTTCCAGGCACTCGCGCGAGCAAAAGTGCAGTGTCTGGGAGCCGCGCGTGAGCCGGTGGGGAAGTTCCGTGGAAACGAACATACCGCAGATGGGGTCTCGAGCCGTCTCACCTCGGTGGGGACTCGCGGAGGGGCGCGGTAGCGACCCGCTTCGCGTGGTCTGAACGTGGATTCGGGAAACACTGAATATGGAACCGAGACTCCGCACCAAGGCCTTGAGGAAAAGCACCAAGGCGACGAATTCGAGAATGTCGAGGAGAAGACTTCCCATAAAGGGTCAGGCGGTCCAGGGTAATGGGTCAGTTGCCGCCCCGATGACCAAGTAACCCCTCACCCGCCTCGCTACGCTCGGCACCCTCTCCCCAGGGGAGAGGGTGGGCCGCGGCCGGCGCTGCAACCCGCGGTCAACATCGCATCAGCACCCTGCTAACGCGGCAGGGCAGCGCCGCCCGTGCGCGCAGCGTCCAGCTTCTCTTTCAAACTCGCCAGGGCAGGCTGATTCGGATTCAGTTTGTGCAGGCGGTCCCAGGCTCTTTGCGCCGCGCCAAAATCGTGCGTGCCCTCCAGGTTAACGACAATGGAGTTGAGCAGGGTAGGTTCGTGTTTGGGGTCCATCTCGAGTGACTGGCGGTATTGTTCGAGCGCGTCCTGCGGCCGTCCAATGTAGAAATAGGCCGTACCTAAATCGGTGCGAGCGTTTACGTTCTTCGGGTCGATTTCCAGTGCACGCTGATACCACCCGATGGACTGACTGTATTGCTTTTGGTCGTACAGGAAATTCGCGAGCTTTAGCCGAACCTCAGGGTCCTTCGGGTTCTGTGCCGCCAGGTCTTCCATCTGCTTGATGAGGGCCGCGCTGTCAACTGGGGGGTGGCCCTCGGGCAGGCCCGACGGCATCGCCCCGCTGGCCGGGGCAGAGGTTGCGCCGCCCGCGGGCATTTCCATAGCGGTCGGCGTCGCCTTTTGGCGGGCGTTCCAATTCAACTGGGCGTCCGTGATATATCCCGCCAGAAAACCCACTACCAGGAAGATCCCTGCGGTAGCAACCGTCTCTTTTTTCATCTGCCCTTCTCAGTGGGACTCAGGAAAAGTCTAACGGACTCATGCCAGACCGTCAAGATTCCCCGCGGGCGGCGCCAGCTGTCCGACCCGCCCGCGGCCATTCAATTCTTGGGCCGCCACTGCTCGAAGAACGCTTTAATGCTCTCGTAACTCATATGACGGGCGTCTGCGAATTGACCCTGGTCCATCGCATAGAGGAGATGTCCGCCGGAATCGAGTACTGCCAGGGTGGGGATTCCGTGCTTGAGCGGGACTTTATACTGCTCGGCCAAGTCCAAGTTCTTGTCGTGGCGCCCAATATCCACCTTCACGATCTCAAAGTTTTGCGCGAGGAGCGCAGCCAGCTCGGCATTATGCATCTGTGCATCGAGCGCATGGCAGTCCGGGCACCAGTTGGCGCCGAAGATGAGCACGATATTCTTCTTGGCCTTCCTGGCATTCGCAATGGCCGCCGAGATGTCACGCTGCGCATCGGCCTTCTCATCATAGATGGGCTCGGTCGAGCCTTTCAGGAC
Source organism: uncultured Acidobacteriota bacterium (assembly GCA_963722555.1). Lineage (GTDB taxonomy): Bacteria > Acidobacteriota > Terriglobia > UBA7540 > UBA7540 > Bog-366. The sequence continues at coordinate 314,757 of CAVRNQ010000005.1, read as the reverse complement.
ACCGCCAGAAACCAGCAGAACCAGAATCAGGACCCAGGACTTGGTACGACTCATCGGGGCACCTCCTCTCCCATCATAGCGCAGGTTTCCCCAAACCCCCTAGGCGGTTGCTCTCTACCCACCGGTGAATCGGCTGTGATAGCATCGATTCTGACCCGGGGGGAGTTTTTGATTCTCAGCGCCGCGGCGCGCCGGAGGCAGGCTGGGGCAGGTGGGGCGACGCGGGCCTGGAAGGGAGCTGAATCACCGATGGAGCACGCTGGACAGGCGACATCGCGATTCCGTTTTGCCGACATCCTCTACGAGAAGAAGGATGGTGTGGCGCGGGTTACGTTGAACCGTCCGGAAGTTTATAACGCCTACTCCTCCGACACGCTGCACGAAATGACGGAAGCCTTCCGCGACGCCGCGTGGGACGATTCCGTGGGAGTGGTGGTGCTGACGGGAGCCGGCGACAAGGCCTTCTGCGCCGGAAGTGATGCCCAGGAGTTCTCCCGCGAATTCCTCCGCCGCCCGCGCAATTTCTGGAAGTATCAGGGGCGGCTTATGGAGGCTCTCGACCTGTTTCGGCATATGGGCAAACCCACCATCGCCCGTCTGAACGGCGTGGTCGCGGGCGGCGGAAACGATTGGAACCTGGCCGCCGACCTGGCCGTGGCCACGGACCAGGTGCGATTCATGCAGGTGGGGACACGCGTGGGACTGGTCGACGCCTGGGGGTCCACCCAATGGCTGCCTCTTATGATCGGCGACCGACGCGCGCGCGAAATGCTGCTCACTTGCGACGAGGTTAGCGCCGAGCAGGCCCTGAGTTGGGGTTTGGTGAATCAGGTGGTTCCCCTGAAGCAACTCGACCGGGCGGTGAGCGCGCTGGCCAAGAAGCTGCTGCAGAAATTCCCCGAGTGCACGCGTTACACGCGCCAGCAGTTGGACACCTGGAAAGATTTGGCGTGGACGCTCACCGCCGGCCATGCCCGGGATTGGCTGGCCGTCCACGCCACTTCCTGGGAGCCCTACGAGGGGATTCAGGCATTCATCGAGAAACGCCCGGCTGACACCAAGACCCTGCGGGAACTGGCCGCGGCGGGAAAATCCAGTGAGTTCCTCTGGGGCGCCCAAACGCGCAAGTGTGAGAACTGCGGCTCCAAGGGCCTGCCCGAGAGGTTTGATTATTGCGGCCGATGCGGAAGTAAACTGAAGTAGAGGTAATCGAAGGCCTCGACCATCCGGTCAAGGGAGGACGCCATGGGGGACGACCCGGTTGTGCGATCTACCGAGGGAACGGAGCACGAGGAAGAAAAGAAGGACTTCAAGTTCATCCGCTGGGATGCCACGGGGACGGTCGCGCACCTGACCCTGAATCGTCCCAAGCAGAACATCATGAATATTGAGATGCTGCGGGAAATAGCCGCGGCCATTGATGGGCTCTCGGCCCGTGAGGACGTGAAGATGATCCTGCTGGATGCCGCGCCGGAGTGCGAAGGCTTCTTCTCCATGGGAGTGGACGCGGAGGGATATTTCGCACAGATGGTCTTTCAGATGATGGACGCTTTCCATGACGTCTTCCGCGCCATGATCGAGATTTCCAAGCCCGTGCTTGCCGTGGTGGACGGCGTGGCGTCAGGCGCCGGCGCGGAACTGGCCGCGTTTTGTGACTTGGTGGTGGCTACGGAGAACGCCCAGTTCCGCCAGCCCGAAATCAAGCTGGGCGTATTTCCGCCGCTGGGTGCGGTGGTCTACCCGCGCATCATCGGACCGCACCGTGCCATGGAACTGCTGGTCACAGGGGATCCTATCGACGCGGTGCAAGCCGTAGCGATGGGCCTGGTGAACCGCGTGGTGCCGCAGTCACAACTCCAGGAGACCGTCGACAACCTGGTGCAGCGGATCTCCGATCAAAGCGGTCCCGTGCTCAAATTGCTCAAGCGCGTGGTTTTCGAAGGCACCTGGCATCCCTTTGACCAGGCGCTGAAGCGCTCCCAGGACCTCTACTTGCGAGACCTGGCCGAACTGGAGGATTCCCAGGAGGGCCTGCGTGCCCTTATCGAAAAGCGTAAACCCGTGTGGAAGAACAAATGATGGGGCGGCGGGACTGAACAGGCTGGGGAAAAACCCCTCACACTGTCATCCTGAGGAGGCGAAGCCGACGAAGGACCTCTGCATTTGCTTGAGAATTCAAATACAGGGGTCCTTCGCTTCGCTCAGGATGACAGCATCGGAGGTTTTTCCGCAGCCGGTAAAGCCCCGCCCTTCCAATTCCGTGGTGAGAAATCCGGGTTAGGAGGCTATATAAAGACTGGGTATTTTTGACTTCTGCACGGCGTAAGTATTTGATTATTCGCTATAGAAACCGCTTGATTCTTGTCCCCACACCCCGATGGGAATCGGTCAGAGCTCGCTCAAGGCCTTGTCGATGTCGTCCAAGGCAGTCTTGGTAAGCTCGGCCGGCGCCGGGTCCGTTGACCTTCGCGCGTAGACGTGGTCGCCGGATTTCGCCGCTTCTACGCTCTCCGTGGCGTTTTTCTCTCCCGACTGAACGCTGAAATGATAAGCGGGCTTGTCCAGTCCATACTGCGCCAGGTTCCCACTCTTGGGGAAGGAATCCGCCCGCAGGTCGCGCAGGCGGGTCAGGAAGGTGTCCATCTTATCGGAGCTGATATTCTTGGCGCGGGGAGCCGTTTGCTTCCACTGGCTCTCGTGGCGCTCGAAGACCCAGTGACCCTTGGGAGTTTGGATTTCCGCGCGCTTGGCGTCGAAGGAGGAAAACGAAAACAGGTCCTTCTCGCGCAAATCATTCTGGTTCTTCTGGAACTGGGTGACGAAGGCGGAGTTGAGCGTAAAGACCGGGTCGAGCGCGGAGTTCATGGCCAAGTAGCGATCACCTTCTTTGTCCTTTTTCCCGACCACGATCGTCTGCGTTCCCTCCGAGCCCGTCAATGCCAGGCGCAGCTCAGGAGAACCGAACCCGTACTCTCCGCCTTTCTTCTTGTCCTCGGCCGTGATCGTCTGCATCGTCAAACCCCGCAACTGGCTGAGGAGGCCATCCACGGTGAAGCGGTCGGCGCGCACGGAGGGCGGCAACACGAGATCCCACACCCCCTCCGGATTCCTTTCGAGAGTCCATGTCGTGCCCTTGTATTCCACTCCGATCTTCTGAAGGTGGTCAGCCTCCAGGGTGAGGGCGCGGCGGTCCCGCAGGTCAAAGAGCTTCTTTTCCAGGGAATTCTTCAGATAACTCGCCAGGGTAAAGACCCGCGGGTTGCCGGCCACCTGCGCATAGACACCGCCGCTGGTGGGCGTGTCGTCCCCCAGCAGCAGGGAGAAGGCGGGCGGCTTTGTATCGGTCGTGAGCTCCAGAGTGAAGCCGGGGGGATCGAGACCAAAGTCCTTCAAGCTTGCCGGGTGCGGATCAATGACCTCTTCCAGGGTCGCGGTCGTCAGGCTGTTCAGAAAGCCGGAGAGAGCCCCCTGGTCCGCCACCAACGGGTGTGGCCCCAGGACGGTCCACTTCCCGGCTTCGCGGCGGCAAGTGAAGGCCTCGCCCTCGCGCGGTTTGAATGTGACGGACTGGATGTGCTGCGCATCCAGGGAAAAGACCTTCTCCTGCGCGGTCGTTTCGATCTTGGGCTTCTCGCTGCTCTTGCGCTTGTCGTAATAAGTAAAGGCCGCCCAGGTCGCCGCCAGGACGGCCAGCGCCATCAGGGTGTTCAGATATTTTTTGCTCTTCATCGTCGCTGCCACCATACCATCACGCCCGCCGCCACAATCAGCAGGGGAATCCCGAACACGCCCAGGAGAAGAACCTGGCGCATCTGCTGCTCCGTCATGGTCAGATGCTGCGCTTCCGGGGGCTTGGGCCGAACCGAAATGAGGTCTTCATCGGCCGACAGCCAGTTGATCGAGTTCATGACGAAATCGCGGTTGCTCTGAAAACTCAGGAAGCTGTTCGCCGCGACCAGGGAAGTCCCCAGCGCCACAAAGCGGCCCGCGGTCTTTTTCTCTCCTTCGCCCGGAATCGTGCCCGCCACCGCCACGACCAGGGGGCCCTTCAAGTCCTTCCCGGGGCGGAAAGCAACCTTCTCCATCTTGGGATTGAAGTCGGTCACGTCGTAGCTGTCCGCAGAAGTCTCGCAGAGTGAATCAACGCTGACGCCGGGTTTGGACTCTTTGGCGACTTCAAACGAGCGCGAGAGCGGGAAGAGGGTGGCGCGATTCGTCAGCGGCGTCACGATCGGGCTTGCCCCGTATTTGACAATGAGCGGCATCGCCGGGCTGGTGCCGAAGATCTGCGCCACCGGGTTCATATCGATGACCAGATCGTTGCGGGCGGTGACATTCCACTCGCTCAGGAGTTTTGCCAGGTTGGGCAACTCGGCGCCGGCATCCAGCATGAGGAGCGCGCGCCCGCCGCCTGCGAGGTACTTGCGAAGGACATCGACCTCCGGTGCCAGATAATCGTTCTGCGGGCCGGCGATCACCGTCAGCGTGCAGTCGGCGGGGATGGCCATCTTCTGCATCAGCAGAACCGACTCCGTCTGGTAGTTCTCGTTGCCCAGTTGTTTCTTGAAGTGGTCGTAGCCCTCGCGGTCCGAGCCGTCCAGGTTGCGTTCGCCGTGCCCCTGGATGAAGCAAATGGACCGCTGGCCCTTGAGCACGCGCACCAGCGCATTCGTGATTCCCTCCTCGGTGTCGCCCTGGGCTTCCATGTGGCGATCGCCCGCCGCCACCACGGTGGTTGCGGTGCGCACGCCATACTCTTTGGCCAGGGTCGGTTCACGGTTCGGGTCAACGTATTTCACGCTCAGGCGGTGCGTGGCGGAAGCATACATGTCCAGCAGGTCGCGCCGCTCACCAAAGCTGTCGCGGCGGTCGAAAACGTAGATGGTCACGTCGCGGTTCAGCTCTTTCAAGAGCTTGCGGGTCTGTTCGGAGAGGCTGTACTTCTTGTTGGGCGTCATATCCCAGCGCGTGTCGTGGCGATTGACAAACCAATTCACCAGAACCACCAGGGCAATCCCAATCAGCGTGTAGAGGGCAAGATTCGCGCCCGTGAGAACTTGCTGTCCGCTGCGGCCAGTGATGCGATCCTTCCACGCCATGGCTACGGCCTCCCTTTCAAGGCTTCCACTGAGCGCGCGGTCAGGAAGAGGCCGAGCATGACCACGGAAAGGTAATAGACCACGTCGCTCAATTGGATAACACCCTTGGAGAAATTATCGAAATGTGTAGTCAGTGCGAGATAAGACATGACCTGCCCGACCGCGCTGGTGGAATAAGCGCTCACCCAGTCGAGGAGGTAGAGCAGCAGGAAACCGGCCAGGCCGACTGCACCCGCAATGATCTGATTCTTCGTGAAGGTGGAAATCCACATGCCCAGGGCGAGAAGCGCGGCTCCATAAAGGAGCATCCCGAGCGCATTGGCAATGAGAGGTTTGGCGTTCGGATTCCCATAGATGAACAACACCGTGAAGTAGATGAACGTCAAGGCTTCCAGAATCGCAAACAGCACCAGGGAGCCCAGGAACTTCCCCAGGATGATTTCGAGGTCCGTGAGCGGGGAGGTGAGCAAGAGCTCGATGGTTCCGGAACGCTTTTCTTCCGCGTAAAGCCGCATGGTGATGAGGGGAATCAGGAAGAGCAGCACGACGGTCAGCACGCCGGCCAGGATGGGGCGGATGACGTGTTCATTCAGGCTGAGCGGCGGCATGCCCATCCCACCCATCTGCGCGCGCAGGGATTGGATGACAAAGAACGCCGTGGAACTGTAAAAAACGAAACCGCAGATGGCGGTGTACACGGTCATGACCAGGTAGGCGATCGGTGAATGGAAGTAAGCGCGCAGCTCCTTCCCGGCCACCGTCAGGATGTTACGCATGGTGCGATTCCTTTCGCGTCAGGGCCGGCTGGACACCGGGTAAGGGCGTCGGCCTGCCTGACATGCAACTTCCGACGAACTCCACATCGCACTCCCCGAGGGAGAAGGTCCCTCCCGTGCGAGGGCGGGCAAGGGAGTAATTGGGCAGCCGCAGGGCTCCTGCAAAACCTCTCAGTTCGCTGCTTTCAGGGCGCCCGCTGCCGCCTCCTCGCTGAGGTCCTTGGTAGTGAGCTTCAGGAAGATGTCCTCCAGGCTCAAGCCACTGGTTTTCAGTTCCAAAAGCTTCCAGCCGGATTCCACGACGGCCTGCGCCAACTCGGCGCGCACATCCTTGTCTTTTTCGGAGTGCACTTCCAGGGTCACCCGGCCCTGGTTGGAATCGCGGGGTTCGACCCAGTTCACGCCGCCCACGCGCTGGAACTTGTCCATGATTTCCGCCGCGGGGCCGTCCACGGTGATCAGGACGGTTTCGAAACCTTGCAACCGTCGCGTGAGCTCGTCTGGTGTCCCGACGGCCACAATCAGGCCGGCGTTGATCACCACGACGCGCTGGCAGGTCTTCGAGACTTCCGGCAGGATGTGGGTGCTCAGCACCACGGTGTGCTGGCCCGCCAGTCCTTTGATCAGCTCGCGGGTCTCGATGATCTGCTTGGGGTCCAGGCCGGCGGTCGGCTCATCCAGAACCAGCACGTCCGGGTTGTGAATCAGCGCCTGCGCCAGCCCCACGCGCTGCCGATAGCCTTTGGAGAGTTTCCCGATCTGCCGTTTACGGACCTCGGTCGCGGCGCATTTCTCCACGACCTCGTTCAAGCGTTTCCTGACGTCCCGGCGCGGCACGCCTTTGATCCGGGCGACGAAAGTCAGGTACTCATCCACGGTCATGTCGGGATACACGGGAGGGCTCTCCGGCAGATAGCCGGTGCGCCGCTTCGCCTCCAAGGGCTCCTCGGTCACATCGTAACCCGCCACGCGCACTTTCCCTTCGGTGGGGGGAAGGAATCCCGTGATCACGCGCATCGTCGTGGTCTTGCCCGCGCCGTTGGGCCCCAGAAAGCCCAGCACTTCACCTTTCTGCACGTTGAAGCTCACCTCGGAGACGGCCAATGTGGGCCCGTAACGCTTGGTCAGGTTCTCAACTTCGATCATGGAAAGCCACCCTTCCTGCTCCCTGTGATTTGCGAATGCTTCCAGCCTCTCCAGCCCAACCTGTCGCCGCGGATCAGAACGAAGCCTGCGCAGCCAGGCTGAGAATCCGTGCCCCGCACAGCCCGGCCTTCTGGGGATATGGAAGCGGACCGAATCCAATAGGATTATCAGAAAAGGGGCAGGGTTGCCAAGGGGTTTGATGGAGGATTCAGACGGCAGGGGCTGAGCGCAGGTCGAACCGGGGTGCTGGGCACGGCGGGGCCGCTGCGGCAACCCCGCCTGAGCGGGCCTTCCCCCGAGCCCGGTGGGGGGCAGCGGAAATCAGCCCAGGGTGCAAGAAGCTGTGAAATAATTCCCCCTGACCATTAAACAGGAGGTTGGGATGTTACTTACAGGACAGGTGGCTTTGATAACAGGAGCGTCCAGCGGCATCGGCCGCGCGTCCGCGGAAGCCCTGGCGCGCGCCGGCGTCCGCGTGGGAGTGAATTACCACAAAAATCAGAAGGGCGCCGCGCAGGCGGTGGAAGCCATCCACGCGGCGGGTGGCGAAGCGCTCGCGATTCACGCCGACGTAACGCAGGGTGACGACGTGCGGGCCATGGTCGCGGCCATCCGCAAAAAGTGGGGGCGCCTGGACGTGCTGGTGAACAACGCGGGCGACCTGCTGGCGCGGCGCACCCTGGCGGATATGACCGAGGAGTATTGGGATCAGATTATGGATTTGAACCTGAAAAGCGCCTTCCTATGCGTCCAGGCCGTGTGGGAAGAGATGGCGGCGCGGAAGAGCGGATGCATCATCAACGTCTCGTCCATTGCCGGCCGGAACGGTGGGGGCCTGGGCGCCGCGGCCTATGCCGCAGCGAAGGGCGGCTTGCTGACCTACACGAAAGGGCTGGCCAAGGAACTTGCTCCGCACGGAGTCCGCGTGAATGGGATTGCTCCGGGGGTGATTGCCACCCCGTACCATGAGCGTTACAGCCCCCCCGAGCTCATGCAGAAATTTGTGGCGACCATTCCTCTCGGGCGCGCCGGGACGTCTGAGGAAATCGCGGACGTCATCGTGTTTCTGGCTTCACCGGCGGCCCGCTACATCACCGGCGAGACGGTGGAAGTGAACGGGGGAATGTTGATGGACTGAAGCGAAGGTTGAAAGTGGAAAGGGAGTTGCCGGGCCCCGGGAAGCCCGCATCGAATTACCCCGTCGAGCATCCAATCCGGAGGGAGGTAAAAGGAGAAGATTATGGAAAAAGTTCTGCATGTCCAAGCCGCAGACTGGCAAGAAATTCAGAAGAGCGCGAAGCCAGTGTTTTTGGATTTCTGGGCCGAATGGTGCGGTCCCTGCAAAATGCTGACGCCGACGTTTGCGAGATTGGCGGAGAAATACGGCGAGCGGGTAACTTTCGCCAAGATCAATGTGGATGAACTGCCGGACTTGGCGAACCAGTTCGCAGTTCGTTCCATTCCCACGCTCGTTCTGCTGCAAGAGGGCAACGTCGTGGAGAGGCTGGTGGGCCTGCGGTCGGAACAGGAACTGGCGGACTTGCTCAGCCGTTACACGAACGGGCACGCCCAGGGGTAATCGACCTTCCTGCCGGCAAGAAATCCGTCCTAAAACGCGGCGACCCGGGATCGAGGCTGGCCTGCCTTGAACGACCCTCTGGCCATCTCCCGCCGCGGCGGGATGAGAGCGCCGCAAAAAGCCAGGGCGCCCCCTCCTGGAAGGGACGCCCTGAAATCCTGCCCCCGGAACGCCAGCGCAGCTTCCGGGTTCGCCTTTAAGCGCCCGGGCGCGCGGTCAGCACGTTGGGGATATTGGGGAAGAATCCCTTGGGTGCGCTGACGTAGCCGGCGATGGTGTCCTTGCCGAGCTTATTGACGACCAGTTCCAGCGCGGTCGGAGCGCCCTGCACGTAGAAGTACAAAGGCTCGGCCACACCCTTATCCTTCCGCTCGGTTTTCTTGTCGTCAAAGTAGAGAAAAACGCTGAAGACGTTCCGTTTGGGATCGGTCTTCTCGAGCTCGACCGTGACCGTCCCCACCTTCTGCTGAGCCTTCCGCCGCGCCAAGTTCAGCTCAAAATAGTCGCGGTCGCCCTTGTGGGCCAGGGCGACCAGTTCGTCGTGGGTACGGGCAATGTCGCCCTTCAACTCACCCTTGGTGCCGGTGAGGGCGTTGGTGAATTCCGATTTGGTGTTGGCCAGGTCCTGCTTGGTGCCGGCCAGATCCGTGCTCAGGCCGCCGATCTTGGCGTTGGAGTCAGCCTGCAGCTTGTTCACTTCGTCGGCGCTGGCTTTCTTGGCGATGGCCGCGTTCAACTGCGTCACCGCCGCCTGCTGCTGCTTCTGGACGTCCGCGGCCAGGGCGTGGGCGCGGGCCAGCTCCTGTTCCGTCAGCCCGAGTTTTTCGGACGTCACCTGGAATTGACCGCGCAGTTGCGCGTAGCGCTCGTCACTGGAGTCCATTCGCCGGGTGAGCAGATTCAGCTCGTCCGCCTGCTTCATTGCCAGGTCGGCGAATTGGGAGCGCCAGACGAACACCAACACCAGGTTGGCAATCGAAAGCACCAACAGCACCGCTACCAGCCAGGGCAGCGCCTTCCCTCCCCCCGCGGGCGGAACGGGTTGTGGCGCCTGCACATAGACGTACTGGGGTGCCCCAGGTTGGGGTTGAGGCTGAGCGGGCGCCGGTTCTGGGGGTGTAACGCGCCGTGTGGTCTCATCGTTCAGGCCAAACATGGAATGGCCGGGGCTAGGATCTTTGTCTGCCATACTTTCTCCTCGTTTAACGAATGGAAATTGGCGAGTCTGCCTAAAGCGGCCGACCGGCCCCTTCTTATGATGCCGAATCCGGCGATTATGCTGCCGAATCTGGCGTTGAGGCCCAGGCCTGCCTGCGTTCCGCAGGCCCCTTGACCTGCATCAGTATCCCATCAATGGCCGGTAGGTTCAAGTGCTCAGAGAGTGGCGGTCCTGGTGTCATTTGGAATGGGATCGATTTGGAGACACTGGTCATTCCCGGGCAAGCGGGAATCCAGTCCGTCGGCGGCGCATTTCCAATGGCTGCCGGAGTAGATTCCCGCTTGCGCGGGAATGACTGCACCTGGGAGTGCCCGAGTCTCGCAAATGACAGCAGTACCCCCTTGCGGGAGTTGCGTCAGTTTGATCCGCCGCATCGAAGTAACCGAAATGCCAACTTTCCGGGCACTCGAGCATGGGGTGTTTGCGGCCCGAGCAAGTTGCTTCCGAGTTCGACGTCGCTCGCACAGAACTTTGGATTGCCCCTGCGGATTCGTCGCCCCGATTATCGCGCAACACATTTTCTTCATGCACTCCTCCAGATCTATGGTCTCCTATTTCCTCTTCCCCTTCATTTTCAATAACTCCCTTACTTTTCATAAACATCGTGGCAGGTAAGCCTCAACCTCTTTGTTTTCAACAATATCGTGGCAAGCCCACAAACTAACATTTTTTCTCCATTTGTTTTCACCAACATAATAGATTTTCGCAAGGTTTTCGCTCTCCACCGCTAACCCCTTTTGTTTTCTAATATATCTGGGCAAACCGGCGTGGATCAATTTGATGTAGAGGCGGCTTTACGCCGCCATTTGGCGAGGTAAACTCGCCGCTACAGCATCAAAATGACCATCGGGGCCGAGCAAGCGTAGCGCGGACCTGTTTTGTGGGTCTGCGGTTCGTCATCAATTGACAACAAAAAGCCGCGGACCTAAACGACAGGTCCGCGCTACCCGCTCGTGATATAAAGAACAGGACAAGAGCTTAGCTTTGTTGAGGATCTCACATGCCCCAATACGTTTTGGCGCTGGATCAGGGAACGACGAGCTCGCGGGCTATCCTGTTTGACCATGAGGGCCACACCCGCGCCTCCGCCCAGCGGGAATTCAAGCAGTACTACCCGCAACCGGGCTGGGTGGAGCACGACGCGATGGAAATCTGGGAGTCGCAGCTCGCGGTGGCGGAGAAAGTCCTGGCGGACGCCAAGGTGGGTCCCGAGAACTTGGCCGGGATCGGCATCACCAATCAGCGCGAGACCGTGGTGCTCTGGGACCGCGCTACGGGCCGGCCGCTGCACAACGCCATCGTGTGGCAGTGCCGGCGCACGGCGCCGCTGTGCGACCGCATTCGGGCGGAGGGCTTCGACCGCACCCTGCGCGAGAAGACCGGCCTGGTAACGGACGCCTACTTTTCCGGGACCAAGATCGCGTGGTTGCTGGAAAATCTCCCCGGCGCCCGCGAGCGCGCCGCGCGCGGCGAACTGGCCTGCGGCACCATCGACACGTGGCTGATCTCGAAACTGACGCGCGGCCGCGCCCACCTGACGGACGTTTCCAACGCCTCGCGCACCTTGCTCTTCAACCTGCACACGCTCGCCTGGGACCCGCAGATCCTGAATTACCTCGCCATTCCCGCCGCGCTCTTGCCGGAGGTGAGGTCTTCCAGCGAATGCTTTGCGGAGACGACGTGCTTCGGCGCGCCGGTGCCCATCTCGGGCGTGGTGGGCGACCAGCAGGCTTCCCTGTTCGGGCAGCAATGCTTCGGGCGGGGCATGGTGAAGAACACTTATGGCACCGGCTGCTTCCTGCTGATGAACACGGGGGAAGAGATTCCGCGCTCGCAGTCCGGCCTGCTGGGCACGGTTGCGTGGGGCCGCCAGGGCCGGACGGTCTATGCGCTGGAGGGCAGCGTCTTCATTGCGGGCGCGGCCATCCAATGGCTGCGCGATGAGATGCAGTTGATCCGCGACGCGGCGGATAGTGAAGCCCTGGCGCGCGCCGTACCCGACACCCACGGCGTCTATTTTGTTCCGGCCTTCGTGGGCCTGGGCGCGCCGCACTGGGACGCTTACGCGCGCGGCACGATCACCGGCATCACGCGCGGCGCCAACCGCCATCACCTGGTGCGCGCGGCGCTGGAATCCATCGCCTACCAGACACGCGGGGTGGTGGACGCCATGGCCGAGGACTCAGGATTGCGCCCGGAGGTGCTGCGCGTGGATGGCGGCGCGGCGCGCAACGATTTCCTCTGCCAGTTCCAGGCTGATATCCTGGGCATCCCCGTGGAGCGCCCGGCTACGACGGAATCAACGGCGCTGGGGGCCGCCTACCTGGCAGGACTCGCGACCGGGTTCTGGAAGAACCAGGAGGCACTTGCGGCGCATCTCGAGCTGGGGCGCCGCTTCGAACCCAGCATGGACGTTTCCCGGCGGGAGGAATTGTACGCCGGCTGGCAGCGCGCCGTGGAACGCGCCAAGGCGTGGGCGAAATAGGTGGGCGGCCAGGATGGCAGGTCAGGATGGTAGGGCTCGCGAATCTCCGCGCCCAGTGATAAAATCGCAGCCTCGGCCGGAGCGGCTCAACGCGAGTCGCGCCGCCACCTCGAACCCGGACGAAGGACGGATCAAAACTCCAATGTTCAAGCAGGTCGCACTATGACAGAACTCTTGGAAGAGATCTCGCAACAGCCCGCGGCGCTTGCCGGGCTCCGTAAATACTACTCCAGTCCTGGAGCCATCCCGGCGAAGGCTTTGCGGCGCCTCGTGCCCCATTGGCCGCCGACGGTGGTGTTCACGGGTATGGGCTCGTCGCTGTTCGCGGCGTACCCGGCGCAGGCCTATCTGACGGCGCAGGGCGTGCGGGCCCTGGTGTGGGAAACCGCCGAACTGGTCCATCACCACCTGAAGATTCTGCGGCCCGACACGCTGCTGGTGGTCGTTTCGCAGTCGGGCGAAACCGTGGAGGTCCTCCGCCTGCTGGAGAAGCTGCCTCCCAAAACTCGCGTGCTCGCAGTAACGAATGTGGAGGCGAGCCCGCTGGTCAAGAAGGCCGCCTTCCTGCTGCCGATGATGGCGGGCGGACAGGTGGCCGTAAGCACCAAGAGCTACACCTGCTCGGTCGCGGTGCTGATGTACCTGGCCTTCGCGATTGCGGGCACCCCGCCGCGCGCCCTGACGCAGGAAGTGCTGCGGGCCGTGGAAGCCGGGGAGAATATCCTGGAGCGCCACGAGGTGCTGATGCCGCCCCTGGTGGAGTTCTTTAACCAGCCGCCCTACGTGTCGCTGATGGCACGCGGGGCTGACCTCTCCACCGCCTTCCAGGGCGCGCTGATGCTGAAAGAAGTGGTGCGCCTGGCCGCCGAACCCACCAGTGCGGCGCAGTTCCGCCATGGCCCGATGGAGATCATCAAACCCAGCCACCGCTATATCCTGATTGCCCGCCAGGGAAAAACCGCGAAGCTGCTGCTGAAGCTTGCCCGTGACATCAGTCAGTTGGGGGGGCGGGTTCTGCTGTTCACGGATATGCCTGCCCAGGACCTCACCAACGTGCGAGTGGTTCCGGTGGAGCCACTTCGCCTGGGGTTGGGGACCCTGGTGGACAGCATCTATATTCAACTGCTGGCACACGACGTGGCCTTGCGGGCAGGGCTGGTACCGGGGAAATTCGAGATCGCGCAGAACGTGACGCGGGAAGAGTAAACACTTACGCGCGCGAACCAGCGGGGAGACAGTAGCGACGCCCTTCAGGTCGGCGGGGCGCCGGGTTAGAGGCCGCCGTTCGAGTCCCTTAAACCCGGAGGATGGAAGTGGCAGCAAAGCTCCCGCCCGCGCGCGGCGCAGCAACGCTGACGGAAAGCCGGAGCAGGGCGAAAACTACCCTGCCGAGGGAGTGCTCTCCCTCGGCAAAGCAATTACGGCTGGCTTTTTGGAGACGAAGCCCTTAGTTCCTGGAGCGCAGTTCCTGGCACGTGAGGCAATACCGTGCCCAGGGAATAGCCTTGAGCCGATTGGAGGAAATTTCCTCGCTGCACGCTTCGCAAACGCCGTAAGTTCCACCGGCGCAACGCTTCAACGCGCGCTCAATTTCCTTTAGCATGCCGCTGCGCAGGTTTGCCGTGACCACCGTGACATCCTGCTCGACTGTCCGCACGGCAAACTCAACCGCGTCGGGAGATTGCACGCTGACAGACAGGGCTTCCGGTTCGCGCCGGGTAGACGCCAGAATCTCGTCGCGCTTCTTCAGCAAGAGGGTTCGATATACCTTGTTTGTAGACTTCACCATTGTTCGCATGATCAATTGTCCTTCCCAAATCGTTCTGGGAGATCCTTCAGTTGTAAGGTCTGCCCGTGGATTCGGATGATCGAGATAATACCAAGGTTGCACGATTTTTGGAAGTTTTTTTCAAATTTATATCAGCTTAGTTTTCAATGGGTTACGGTCAGTCCGTGGCGTGATATAATCGCCACTCGAAGTTTGGCGTCATAATTGACAGCGGGAGCACGTCTCATGGCCACACGCGAGCAAATGCTGGAACGAGTTCGAGAAGCTTTGGGGCAGCCGCCCACCGGTTCAGTCCCGGCCCCCTTGCCGCCCTTCGACCCCACCGGAGTCATGCCCCCCTTGGCGCCGGAGGATTACCAGGCCAAGTTCCAGGCCGAATGGGAGAAAGTCGCCGGCGTCACTCATCGGGCGGCCAGTATCGAGGAGTTGGAAGCCGTCCTGCAACAGATTCTGCTCGAACTGGGAACCCATTCCGTGGTCCTGTCCCGCAACCCCCTGTTGGCTGAACTTCACATCGCTGAGCGTTTGTACGGTTCTGGGAAGTCCGTGACGAATTGGACCAAGGACCCCCTGCGCAAGCAACCGCTTAGCCTTTCCGAATTCAATGCGGCCAGCTTCCAAGCCAAAGTCGGAATCACCGGAGTGGAATACGTGCTCGCGGAGACCGGCAGCCTGGTGTTGGCCAGCGCGACGGAAGGCGCCCAGATTGCCTCGCTCGCGCCGCCCGTGCATGTGGCCCTGTACCGGCGGAGCCAACTGGTGGGGACCTTGGATGAACTTCTGGCCAAGCTGCCCATCTCGGCCCGCGCCGACCAGCCCACCTCCGGACGCTCCTTCGTCTTCATCACCGGTACCAGCCGCACGGCCGATATCGAGCAAATCCTGATTCGCGGCGTCCACGGGCCCGGCGAAAATCACGCCATCCTGGTGGAAGATAGCTGCCGCTAGCCAGCCCCCCGGTCGTTCTCCCGATAAGAGCCTTTGGGCAGGTCCCGCGAACGCGGAATTTCAGTGCCGCCCACGTTGTGGAAGAGGTAGGCGGGGCCGCCGTTGGTGGTCACGAGGATGTCGGGCGCGCCGGCGTTGTCGATGTCCGCATGCGCCGCACCGCGCGCCACGAATCTCCGCGTGAAGCCCAGAGGCCTGCCGGCCTCCTAAAATGATGGGTCCGGGCGCCGCCGGCGCCCTTCTCAGCGGAAGCTCGCCGGCGGGAGCGGTGATTCCCGCCTCACACGTGCAGGCTCCGGATGATCGCCTCGTGCCCGACACCGAGCGCGGACGAGATGGCGCCGTAGGTTTGCGCTTTGTCCTCGAGCGAACTGAATTTGATGGGGGGTGGGGTCGGCTGGATGCGCTGGATCACTTTCTCCACGATGGAAAGCATGAACTCGGGCGCGCCCTTGGCAATTCCCCCGCCCAACACGAAGAGGTCCGGGTCGAGAATCCCCACCATACACGCCATGCCCACTCCCAGCATGATGAAGATTTTCTCGAGCACCGCGCGCGCTTCGGGGTTGCCCTGGCGGAAGGCCTCGAAAACAAAGTAGGCGTCACGCTCCTCGGCGAGGCCGGCGGTTTCCGGCCGGGAAGAAAGAGCGAGCGCCTTGTGTCCTTCCGCGGCGATGCCCATGCCCGAAACGAAGCTCTCAAACTGGCCGGTGTCCGGGAAATCGTCGTCCCAGGTCCGCCAGTCGATGTTCATCTTGAACATCTCACCGGCCGCGCCGTTCCGCCCGCGATGGAGTTTCCCGTCGATGAACACGCCGGAGCCGACGCCCGTTCCCAGCGCAATGAAAACGAAGTTGTCCACGCCGCGCGCCACGCCTTTCCAATGCTCACCAATGGCCGCCATGTTGGCGTCATTTTCCATGAAGACCGGGACCCGGAACTCCCGTTCCAGCTCGTGAGAAAGGTGAATGCCCTTCCAGCCCGGAAGGTTGTTGGCGAACGTCACGACTCCCTGCTGGGCGTCCACGGAACTGGGGACGCCGACGGCAATCGCCAGAAGCCGGCCCTGGGCCCCTTTTTGAGCCAGGGAACGGGCGGTCTCCTTGATCTGAGCGATCATCTTGCGCGGCCCATCTTCCGGCCGGATCTTCACCGTGGTGTCCTCGAGGATCTCCCCGGAAAAATCCGCCAAGGCAAAGTGGAGATGACTCCCGCCCAGGTCGATGCCCAACACATACCCGAAGTCAGGGTTGACCCCGATGCTCTTGCGTTGGCTCTTATAGCAGACGAGACTTTTGCGGACGAGGGGACTGATTTTCGCGAACAACGACGAGGGTTTCACACCAAGGTTCCGGGCCAGTTGCTGGAGGGAAATCCTGCCGGGTACCGCAATCTCACGGAAAAGAATTTGCAAAGCAGATTCAGGCTGATTGCGCATGAAAGCTCCTGGGTGGCGCAGCAGTAAGGCGGCGCCAAAGTATAACTCCGTACTACAGGCTATGGAATTAGGGCCTGCCGGTCAATAGCTAAGGTGGGAAGCTCAGGCCGGTCCCCTGAGCCTACTTCTGATTACGCGATGAACCAACTTCCTTCAAGTGCTTGGACACCTGCTGGGCATCGGGAGCGCCGGGAGCCAGTTGGAGGTAGGCCTCATACTCCTGGCGGGCGCGCGTGAACTGGCCCGCGCCCTCGAGCGTCACCGCGAGGTTGTAATGCGCATTGGGATAGTCCGGGCGCAGGCGGATGGCTTCCTCGTATTCGTGAACGGCGCCGGCAAGATCGTTCTGGCTCTCGAAGGCACTGGCCAGGGCCATGCGGGCACTGACCTCCTGGGGCCGCATTTGCAGGTATTCGCGGTAGTTCGAGATGGCTTCCACGACGCTGCCCTGCTGGCGCAGGGCGCTGGCCAGCGCCAGGCGGGCGTCGGCGTAGTCCGGCTTGGAGCGCAAAGCCTCCCGATATTCCCGGACAGCCTCCTCCGTCCTGGCCAAGCGCAACCAAGAATTGCCGAGACTGAAATGCGCTTCGGGGAGATTCGGTGTCACGCGCAGGGCTGCCTGCGCTTCTGCCGCCGCGCCGGCGGGATTGTTCAGGTGAGTAAGGGCGTTCGCAAGATTCAGGTGGGCTTCGGACCACTCCGGCCGGGCCTTCAGCGCGGCGCGAAAGGCCTCAGCCGCGTTTTGCCAATCCCCCGACTGGCCGAGCGCGAGCCCCAGGTTTTCCTCGGTCTGCGCGTCTTCGTGCTGCCCCAGGCTGGCGCGATAGGCTTCGGCGGCTCCCTGGAAATCGCCGCGGGTGAAGAGTGCATTTCCCAGCTCGCGCTGATAGTCAGGATTGCTGGGATTAAGGCGCACGGCTTCCCGCGCCTCGGCGAGCGCGCCCTCCCGGTCACCATTCTCGCGCAAGGCTGCCGCCAGGCTCACGTGCAGGCTGGGATCATCCGACCGCAAGCGCAGCGCGTCGCGGTAAGTCGGCACGGCCAGCGCGAACTGTTTCTCCCGGGCGAGTGAATCACCCAAAGCCACGAGGGCTTCAGCGTAGTCCGGCCGCAGGTGAACCGCTTGTTCAAGCTGCGCTCGGCTTTCCGGCCCCCTCCCCAGCGCTTCCAGGACCAGCGCGGCCCGAAAATGGAATTCGGGACTCAGCGGCCGAAGCTTCAACGCCACTTGATATTCTCCGAGAGAATTCGGGAGGTCGCCAGCGGCCTGATAAGCATTGGCCAAGTGAGCGTGGGCGTCGGGGTCATCGGGGCGCAGGCGAACCTCTTCCCGGTATTCCTGCACGAAGCCCGCCACGTCACCGGAGGCCTGCAGAGCCTCTCCCAGGTTGCGATGGTAGTCCGCTTCGTCGTGAGCCAGTTCGATGGCTTTGCGCAGTTCGCGAACCGACTCCGTCAGGTTGCCGGTCTTGCGGAGGACCAGGCCCAGAGCTTCGTGCAGCGCCGGATCGGCGGGCCGCAGGCGCAGGGCCTCGTGGTATTCGCTGACGGCCGCCGCGTGGTTCCCCGTGGAGAGGTGGGCGGCGGCGAGCTCCGCATGCGCTCCGGCGTAGTCCGGCCGCAGGCGGATGACACGCTGCAACTCTTTGATGGCGCCGCCGTAATCGCCGGCCTCCCGCAAGGCGAGCGCCAGAGCGAAATCATAGTCCGCTTGTTCGGGGCGAAGCTGTACCGCCTGGCGGTATTCCGCGATGGCGTGAATCATGTCGCCGGCGGCGCGCAGGGCTCCGGCCAGACTCAGGTGGAGCTCGGGGTCGTTGGGGCGGAGGCGCGACGCCGCGCGATACTCCTCGATGCCTTCGGCAATGTTCCCGGCCTGGGTCAGCGCCACGGCGAGACCGGCATGGGCGTCGGGGCTGTGGGAATCCAGTTCGAGGGCATGACGATATTCCTCGACCGCAGCCTTGGCATCCCCCGATTGCAGCAGCGCGCCCGCCAACCCCAGGCGAACTTCCGCATCGCGCGGCGCGAGCGCCAGGGCGGTGCGGTACTCTTCGACCGCTGCACTGAAGGCCCGGCTGGCGGCGAGCGCGTTGGCCAAGTCCAGGTGGGCATCGGCATTCGAAGGGCGCAACCGAATCTCGGCGCGATACTCTGCGATGGCCTCAGGAAGCCTCCCGGCGGCTTCTTCCAGCGCGCCCACATTCAAGTGGACGCCCGGGAAGTCCGGCCGCAGGCGGAGCACTTCCCGATACTCGCGCAGGGACTCGCTGGTTTTTTGTTGGGCGGCGTAGGCGTTCCCGAGATTGTAATGCGCTTCCGGATAGTCCGGCCTGAGGCCCAGGGCCTTCTGGTAAGCGCCAATGGCTTCGTCCCACTTGCCCTGGCGCGCGGACTCGTTGCCTTGTTTGAAGAACTCGTCTGCAGTTGTGGGTAGAGCCAGCGGCGGCGCGCTCTGATTCGGCCCGGTGGCTTGCTGCGGCGCAGCTTGCCCAGCCGCGGGCAGGAGAGACGAGAGCCACACGCCCAGGAGGAGACCAACTCTCCACCCCCATCGCCGGCGCATAACAGTGCCCCCTGGCCCCATGGGAATAGCATACACCCAACCATCCGAATCGGCTCAGGGCCGAGCCGCGCATTTTCAGGCGCCGCGGTGGCCCGAAGGCCCCGGAGGTCCGCGGTGAGAAAGAAAAAGCCGCAGACGTAAACAACCAGTGTGCGCTACACTGCTGCTCGCGCGATTTTGGGGAAGCCGGCAGCTTCCGCCGCGGCGGGCGCTCGGTTGCTCGGTAGGCTGCTGAAAGACCGCCAAGACTGTCATCCTGAGCGGAGCGAAGGACCTCGGCAGTTGGCCTGGGTGAGTGAAAAGGACAAACTACGGGGGTTCTTCGCTCGCTGCGCTCGCTCAGAATGACAAGGTAAGCGCGCCCGCTGTCACCCTGGGCCCTTCGCTGTCATCCTGAGCGAAGCGAAGGATCTCGCTCTGCTGGCTCAGGGTAAACTCCGCGAAGGATCTGGCTCTGGGTTTTTGCGTGAAAGGGCCGAACCAAGGCGAGATGCTTCGC
This sequence comes from uncultured Acidobacteriota bacterium, assembly GCA_963722555.1. Lineage (GTDB taxonomy): Bacteria > Acidobacteriota > Terriglobia > UBA7540 > UBA7540 > Bog-366. Next base: position 295,213 of record CAVRNQ010000005.1, on the reverse strand, counting down.
TGCGCTCAGCATGACAGACGCTGTTTTTCAGCGGCCCATCCGACCGCGCAAGGGGCCATACACCGGCATGGAGACCGTCCTCCAATTCTTCCGTCGTCGTCCCGAATACCGAACGGCAACCCTCCTTTCCGGGAGCCTGATCTGGTTGGTGGGGTTTTTTCTTCTCCCTCTGGCTTACCTGTTGGCGGTGAGCTTCGCACACCGCTCGCCTTATGGGACGATTGACTGGACACTGGGGGTGGCCAATTATGTGCGAGCCTTCCAGCCCCTCTACCTGGAGGTCTACTGGCGTTCTTTCTGGATGGCCCTCATCACGACCTCGTCCTGCGCCTTGCTCGGTTATCCGGTCGCCTACACCCTGGCCCTGCGCGTTTCGAAGCGCTGGAAAACCGTGCTGCTGATGCTGGTCGTCGTCCCCTTCTGGACCAGTTTCCTCATTCGCACCTACGCCTGGATGGTTATCCTGCGCAGCGAAGGTGTGATCAACAACCTCTTGCTGGCGCTGCACGTCATCCACGAACCTTTGCGCCTGCTCTATACACCGCTGGCGGTCATGATCGGGTTGGTTTACGGAGAATTGCCGTTCATGATCCTGCCCCTTTACGCGGTGCTGCAGAAATTTGATCCCACGCTTCTGGAAGCCGCCCAGGACCTGGGCGCGAGCCGGTGGTCCACCTTCTTGCGAGTCACTTTGCCGCTTTCCGCGCCGGGCCTGGTGGCCGGATCCATTCTGGTCTTCATCGCTTCGGTGGGAGCCTTCGTTACGCCTGACCTGCTGGGCGGCGCGCGAACCATGATGGTGGGGAACCTCATCCAGAACCAGTTTGCCGTGGCACGCGATCATCCTTTCGGCTCCGCGGTGGCTTTCCTGCTGACGTTTCTGGTCCTGGTGCTGGTGGGGGTGGGTCTGCGCAAAGGCGAGCAGGCAACCCAGGAGATTCTCTGATGACGGGGAAGCGGCGCGGGGGCTGGGGACTTTCCATCTCCACGACCGCCGTCTACCTTTTTCTCTACGCGCCCATCTTCGTCCTGATGATTTACTCCTTCAACCGCTCCCGCCTCTCGGCTCACTGGCTGGGATTCACGGGTGAGTGGTATGCCGTCCTCTGGCGCGACGAGCAGATTTTCCAATCCCTGGTGAACAGCCTGGTGGTGGCGGCCGGAGTGACTCTGGCCTGCGTGGTGTTCGGAACCATGTCCGCGCTGGTGTTTTCGCGGCCGCGCCTGCGCGGAAAAGCGCTGCTCGACGGCGTCGTCTATCTTCCCCTGGTCATCCCGGAGATCGTGATCGCCGTGGCCACGGTTATCTTCTTCAGCCTGCTGAGCCTGAAGCTGAGTCTCTGGACCATTGTCATCGCGCACGTCACGTTCTGCGTCTCCTACGTCATCATCGTGGTGGGGGCGCGGCTGGCCGGGATGGATCGCTCTATCCAGGAAGCGGCGCTGGATTTGGGCGCCAACGAGTGGACCACCTTCTTTCGGGTCACGTTGCCCATGGCCGCTCCGGCGATTCTTTCCGCCGCCCTGCTGGTTTTCACCACCTCGTTCGATGACTACCTCATAACCTCCTTCGTCGCGGGGGTTCGCTCCACGACCTTGCCGCTTGAGATCTATTCGCGTCTCAAGCGTGGAATTACGCCGGAGATCAATGCCATCTCCACCATCATCCTGGCCGCCACGATTCCGCTGGTCCTGGTTGCCCAGAGGCTGGAGCGCGGTTCCATGAAGCTGCGCACTGCGGTCACCAGCGCTTGCGCGGTCTTCCTGCTGATGGTGGCCCCGGTCGTGGCGCGCACCTGGCCGGCGGGCGGCCAGCTTCCGCAATTGAACATTTACATCTGGTCCACCTACCTCTCCCCGCGCATGATTCACGGCTTCGAGCGCGAGTTTCACTGCAAGGTGAATTACGACCTTTATGATTCGAATGAAGCTTTGCTGACGAAATTGCAGGCCGGCAACGTGGATTACGACCTGGTGGTCCCGAGCGATTACATGGTGGAAATCCTCATCCGGCAGGGGTTGCTGGCCCCCCTGGACAAGTCACGGCTTCCCAACGCCTGGGCGAACACCGACCCGCGTTTCCTGGGGCTTCCCTTTGATCCCCACAACGACTACTCGGTGCCTTACGCCTGGGGCACCACCGGGCTTGCGTATCGCGACGACCTGGTGCACGAGAATGTGGATAGCTGGTCCGTGCTGTTTGATCCTCGCTTCGCGGGCCACATCCTGCTTCTCGACGACACGCGCGAGGTGTTTGGGATGGCACTCAAGAAACTGGGTTACTCGCTGAATTCCACCGACCCGGTCGAGCTTCGGCAGGCGCGCGACTTGCTGCTGCTCGAGAAGCCGTTGGTGAAAGGTTACAACAGTTCCAATTTTGAGCAGGATCTGGCGGGCGGCGACGCCTGGTTCGCCCAGGCTTTCAACGGAAACCTGCCCTTCGTGATGCGCGACGAGCCGCGTATTCGTTATGTCATTCCCAAGGAAGGCTGCACGATCTCCGTCGATTGCGCTTGCCTGCCTCGCCACGCTCCGCACAAGGAACTGGCGGAAGAATTCATCAATTACTTCCACCGGCCGGCAGTCGCCGCCGTTTTCGTAAATGATTCCGGATTCAACACACCCAACCGGTACGATCGGCAGGAGATTGACCCCTGGCTTCTGGCCAATCCCGCCGTGTTTCCCGATCCTGCCGGGCTTGTCCATTGTGAGTTCATGCGTGATGTCGGACCCGTCATCGCTCTGTACGACCAATACTGGACCGAAATCAAAGCACGTTGAGCACGCCATTAACGTGGCATGCGGGATGCATTCCAAGGCCAGGGCCAAGTGTGCGAACTGGCGGCGCATGAGGCTGCCAGACGCTGGCCCGACGTCCCGGCACACTCCAGGCGGAGGGCGGGCGGCTTTGTTGTTCCCCCAACAACCGGAAGATCGCGACGAAAGCCGCTCAGCTTGCTATTGAATTCGTTCGATGCTTGACATATAGTGGCGGCGCAACGCAGCCGAGCCATGCTGCTCTGCCCGGAGCATCCCTCAGGGTGAGAGCGGCAGCCCTGGCAATCTGAGAGGCGCGGGTTATGTCGCGCCGATTCCTCTGCAGTGATATGACCCGCCATGCCACCCTCCCCAGGAGGAGTTCTCATGTTGTATTCCTTGCCGTCCTTCTCCCGAAGTTCTCGCTGGCTGATTTGGTTCGCTCTTGCCAGTGCTCTGATCCTGAGCTGCTCACCCCCGGTTGAGAGGCCCACCGGTGCGGCCGGCGACTATAACGACGCGAAAGATATGTTCAAGCGCGGTCGCTTTGATCGCGCCCTGGATTTCACCGATGGGTTGGCCACCTCCACGCCGCCCACCAAGTTCACCGAGCGCGCGCGGGTGCTGCGCGCCGTGATCTTTACGGGCCAACTCAAGAGCGCCAAGGAGCTCGCCGAGGCTTACAGCAAAGGGGCCGATCAGACCAAGAACCCGCACTTCATGGCCGAGTATGGACGGCTGCGGCACGACAATCTCGAGTACGCAGCCAAAGCCGCACTGGGCTTGGCCGAGACCGCACACCAACTCGTTTCCGACGGGGTCATTGCCAATGAATTGGTCCTGGAAGCCAGCTTCCCCACGACCGAAGGCCCGCTGGAAGTGAAAGAGCTGAAGCACGTCGAGGAAGGGGGCTGGATCGAGCCCGACCAGCAGGATAGTGCGGCCCTCGATTCTCTCCGCAAGGGCATCGATGACGCCCTCGCGGATGCGGTATCCGGAGACCGCTCCAAGGCCCGCAACGCTCTGGCCAATGGCTCGACCAAGCTCGCAGGCGCCGATGTCGCGCTCTTCCTCGGAAAACAACTGGCGGAAGGCGCCACCATCTTTGACAAGAAGCACAGTCGCGACTCGATGAAGATGAAGACCCTCTGCACCGAGGGCGATGCAACCATCAAAGCTGCTCTGGCACTCTTGAAAGACCACCCCGACAAAGACAAGGATAAGGAAATCAAAAAGCTTCAGGACCGCTACAAAACCATTCTCAAGAACCTGTAGCCCAGCCCTCACCCAACCTTCCAGGGCCGTTCTTTCCGAGGACGGCCCTCTTTGTTTGCGGCCGGCTGCAAGGTGGGGGTCGAAAGGGGGTAGCGCAGCGCGGCGGAGCCCTAAAAGAAAATCAAAAGGCAAATGGCAAAGGGCAAAAGTGAAAAGCCGCGGGTGGCGCATACGTCCCGACGGCTTTTGTCGGGATGTATGCGACCCAGGGACGATATAATGTTCGGGTGTCTAAGCTAAAGCACTATTACGGCCTCAATCATCTGCATTATTTGATCACCCGCACGTATCGGCGCACGCGCCGGAACACCCCCTCACCCCCGGCGCTCGGGGCCCCCTCCCTCGCGCGAGGGGAGAGGGCTGGTGAATCGTGCTGGGCGGCTGACGAAAAAGCCACGCACATGTCATCCTGAGCATTGACAGCCTTTCGGCTGCCCATAATGGGCACAAACTCGACAAGGAGAACCAATGCCCCTTGCTGTCATCCTGAGTCCTTCGTCTGTCATCCTGAGCGCAGCGAAGGATCCTTTTCAGTTGACTCCGCGAAGCCCCCGCATTTGTAAATGAAAAGGACCCTTCGTCCAAAGAACGGACTCAGGGTGACAGCGCAAGCGATGCTGAATCTGAATGACTTACGCGTCGAGTTCCTGCAGACCCCTTCGCAGTCATCCTGAGCCCATTCGCCGCGCTCAGGGTAAACTTCGCGAAGGCCTTCAGCAGTTCGCTCGGGTAAGCAGAAGAACAAACTGCCGAGGTTCTTCGCAGAGTAAATCCTGAGTCAAATGAAAAGGATCCTTCGCTGCGCTCAGGATGACAGCGAACGGGCTCAGAATGACAGCGCGACAGCATGACAGGCCTTCTCATCAACCTGTAAGGTCGGCACGAGATGACACCGCAGCCATGCCGACCTCCCGACCATGTCGGGACAGGTTCTGGCCGGCGCTACTGTGAGCTGTCGGCTGTCAGCCCTACGCCACAGGCCGGCGCTTCAACCTTGCGGGCGGGACGCAATTCGGACAATTAGGCGCATTTCAAAAAGATTCTGCCTAACGGTGGGTAACTCAGGTAATAACGCTATTGACAATCCACTGGTACGGTGCTAGCCTGCAGGGGTAAGTCCTGTGGCCGAACAGGGCTCGGCCCGGATGGTCAATTTGGAAGGAACGTGCTATTGGGGCTCGGCCCCGATGGTCAATTTGGAAAGAACGCGCTATCGGGGCTCGGCCTGAGGCGTGTCCCGGTCAATTGATCACCCGAGCACACCATCCTGATGGCCTCGAACGACGAAAATGCGATGTTCATGCAAACAATGGAAGATCTCAGCCTCCGCCACCTGTGGCGGCTCACCCACGTGCCGTTCAAGATGAGGGTGGGACCTGTCCCAATGAAAAGATGTTAAAAATGAAGGTCGATCCGACGATGTGTATGAAAACAAAGGAACAGAGAAAATGAAAAACGATCGATCCTGGGATGTTGATGAAAACACACAGGTTAATCGATAATCGGGACGAAGCCAGAATGTTGTTGAAAGGAAAAGAGATAGTCGCGAGATCGAGTGCAGGTGTCATTTGGGATGGGATTTCTTTCGAAAAAAATGGGCATTCCCACGGGTGGCGCATACGTCCCGACGGTTTTGGCCGGGATGTATGCGGCCCAAGGACGATACAATGTCCGGGTGTCTAAGCGCCGAGCGAACTGCTGAGGTCCTTCGCTCCGCTCAGGATGACAGCGAACGGGCTCAGGATGACACGGCCCAGGGCTCTTTCGTTCAAACGCTCGAAGTCAAACCGGCGCGCGCGACGATACGGGCCGCTGGTCAGATAGTGCAAGTAAAAGAACAACTTCCGGGGTTCTTCGCACAAAGAGCGGGCTCAGAATGACAGCCGGGAGGCGTTTTTCCGCAGCCTGTGAAGCCGTGCCCGGACCTACCTCTGTGGCGAACATCCGACCGAAGACGCTCGCTCCAAGTGGCAAGGCTTCTGAAAACTGAAACTCTGCTACAATCAATTCGCCTATGCCCAACAAGCCTGAACTCTTCGGCACCGATGGCATTCGCGGTGTGGCAGGCCAATATCCCCTGGACCAGGCCACGGTGCGCAGGATCGGCAGCGCCCTGGGGGCCGTCCTCAAGGAAGCTGCGGGTCTGCCGCGTGTCGTGGTGGGCAAAGACACGCGCGAATCGAGCGAATGGATTTCCCTCGCTCTGGCCAGCGGGCTGGCCGCGGCCGGCACGCAGGTGGTTGACGCTGGGGTAATCACCACGCCGGGGGTGGCCTTCCTGACCCGTCACCACGGGTTTTCCGCCGGGGTGGTGGTCTCGGCCTCGCACAATCCCTACGAAGACAACGGCATCAAGATTCTCTCAAGTGGGGGAACGAAGTTCGCGGAGGCAGAGGAACTTGAAATCGAGCGCCGGCTCGCGACTCTGCCCGAATTGCCGGCTGCCTCGGAAAGTGCAGCGCAGTTTTCTCCCGGCCTCGTCCACGATTACGTGGAATACCTGGCAAGCCTGGTTCCAGCGGGATTGCCGGTTGCACAGTACCGGGTGGTTGTGGACTGCGCCCACGGCGCCGCGAGCCGCGTGGCGCCCTTGTTATGGGATCGTTTGGGGATGACCGCGCACACGCTGAACATGGAACCCAACGGCCGCAATATCAATCTGCTTTGCGGTTCGCTCCATCCCGAGTCGATGGCCGAGGCAACCAAGGCCCTGGGTGCTGACCTGGGGGTGGCCTTGGACGGGGACGCCGATCGTGCCATCTTCTCGACCCCCGATGGCCGCTTGGCGGACGGCGACCACGTGCTCTACGCGATGGCTCCCTTCCTCGATCGACACGGGAATCTCAAGGGGCGTGCGGTGGTCGGCACGCTGATGACGAACCTTGCGCTGGAATTGGCCCTGGCCCGCCAGGGCATCGGGCTGCGGCGTACCGCGGTCGGTGACAAGTTCGTGCTCGAGGAAATGCTGCGCTCCGGAATCTCGCTGGGCGGCGAGCCTTCCGGGCACATCATATTTGCTGACCTCTCGCTGGCCGGCGACGGCCTGATCACGCTGCTGGAAGTCCTGCGACTGCTGGCTGAAACTGGGGAGCCCCTCGGTTCGCTGCTGCAGGGCCTCAAGCCTTTTCCCCAATTGATCCGCAACGTGCGCGTCCGGGAGAAGCCGCCGCTCGAGTCCATTCCTGGCATCGCGCGGGCGATCGAGCAATGCCAAGGCGAGCTGGGCGAGCGGGGCCGCGTGGTCGTCCGCTACTCCGGCACAGAGCCTCTGGCGCGCGTGATGGTGGAAGCCGAGGAGGCGGAAGCCGTGCGGAATCACACCGCGCGCATTGCCGGAGCCATCGCCTCCGCGCTGGGGCTGCGCGTAGGCCCGTAGTCGATTCGGTTGAACAGGCTGCGGAAAAAACCGTCGGGACTGTCATTCTGAGGAGCCGCAGGCGGTCCTGAGCATAGCGAAGGAAGAATCTCGCATTGCCATGAAAATGCGCAGAGCGAGATCCTTCGCGGAGTTTACCCTGAGCCAGCAGGCAGAGCGAGATCCTTCGCTCCGCTCAGGATGACAGCGAAGGGCTCAGGATGACAGCAGGGAAGCGGTTTTCCGCAGCCTGTGAAGCCCGCAGCGCGCCAGAGACGCGCCGGGGGGGAGGCTGACATGCGGACGGCTCTGCTTTTGCCCACCTTTCTGGTTTTCGTTTTCCCTTCCGCCCAACTGCACGCGCAGGAAGCGCTGACCTCCGCCAACCTGCCGGACTTTCTCTCCCGATTTGAGCAGAACTTCTCCTTTGTGGAGGAGGCCTACACGGATCTCGCCAAGGAGAACCTGCCCCTGCGCGATACGCAGGGCCAACCGCTCGGCCGGCGGCCCCTCGAAGACCGCCGCGGCGTGATCTCCGCGCTACGCCAGAGTTCCCCCGAAGTCGCGGCCCATCCGCAAAGCCTGGTGAGCGTGATGAAGATTGTCTTCCAGACGGAAGAGTTAGCCGACGACCTTTTTGACCTGGCACAGGTGGCCTATGATAACGACCGGGAGGAGCTGGGCAGGCGGCTGGCGGCGGCCCGGCAAACCATGGAGCATAACAAGGACCTGCTTGCCAACTATCTGCTTTCCCTTGCCGCCGAGAAGGAAGAACGGCTGAAACAGCTCGAGAAGGAGAATGCCGAATTGCAGCTTCGCGTCAAGCCATCGACGCCCTGACTGCGCTGACCTCAGACGCGGACGGGTTACGGGGTTGGCATCTTAGCAACCCTGTAACGGTGGGTTTCATCCAACCGCCCTGAAACGACCCAGCAGCAAAGGATGACGCACCATGAAAGCAACCACCCTCTTCCTCCTAGTGGTGGCGCTGACGCTTCCGGCTTTAGCCCAATCACCGCCGGTCCCGGCTGGTGCCACCGAGCAGCCTCAGCCCACGGCACAGCCGCAAGCTCCGGCCCCGGGCACGCCGCCAGCGGCCGCAGCACCGGCGCCGCCTGACAATTCGAAGCTCGTAGTGCCTGCCGAAACAAATATTCCTCTGATCCTAAGCAGCACCGTCAATTCACGCACTGCCTACGTGGGCCAGCCCATCTACTGCGAGACGATCTACCCCATCACGGTTGGCAACCGCATGGTGATCCCGGTGGGAAGTTCCGTGAAGGGTGCGGTCACGCAGGTGATCCGGCCCGGCCGCGTCAAGGGCCGGGCGCAGGTCGGCTTGCGGTTTGAACAACTGGTGCTTCCCAACGGAACCACCGTGCCGTTGCGCGCCACACTCTCCGGCTTCGGAACCACGGGCAAGGAAGACTTCAATCAGAAGGAAGGAAAAATCAAAGGGCAGTCGTCCAAAGGTGAGGACGCTGAAAAGATTGCCCGGACCACCATTCCGGGGGCCGAAGTCGGGACGATCGTCGGAGCCGGGAGGGGAGCTCCCCTCAAGGGGCTCGGCATCGGCGCGGCGGCGGGAGCGGCCGCAGGATTAATCTGGGTCTTTGCGACGCGGGGACAAGACGTGGTTCTGCCGCGCGGAACGAACCTGGAGCTGCAACTGCAATTGCCGCTGACTTTCAACCGCGACGAAGTGGAGCCGCCCTCCCGCTATGACGGGGGTCCGGAGTTGCCCCGGCGCGAATACGGGCCGCGAGCTTAGTCCGCGGTCTCCCCAAACCGGGGTGAGGCGGCCCGCTGCCTGCGGGGGACCGCCCCAACGCCTCCTGCCTCAAGAACAAGGACTCAGGAGAACACTACCGACTGTACCCCGGAAATCTCGAAGCGCTTGCGGCAGCGCGGATTCTTGCATTGCATGAAGTCGTCCCGGCGCAACATGTAAGAACGGGCCTTGGCAAAGCGTGCCCGGTCGCGCTCATCCGCGGGACCCCGGAGAGCGGGCTTCTTCGTTCGCTCCAGCCAGCGAATCTCGTAGGTATCGGTTTGGTGGCAATACTGGCACGAGAGGGTTGCAGGTTTCCGAGTCTCGCTCTCGGTAAAGAAATCGCGCTCTTCCATAGTGCGGTTATTCTAGACGGAATCACCTGATAACGCCACTGCGACGTTCGTGGAAATGCCGGGCAAGACACGCCATCTCAGACGGGCAGACTCCATCCTTTAGCCCCGCGATTGTCCGCCGCAAGCAAGTGGACCTCGGCCCGCACCTGCTTTTCGGCGAGAGTTGCTTGGATCAGTTCGCCGACGGCAGCCGTGTTCCCTCGCACAAAGCCCAGAATGGAAGGGCCGGCGCCGCTCAGACAAACGCCCAGCAGGTCCGGGTGCCTTAACGCGAGCACTTCCGGCAGGCCGGGCACTAACGGAGCACGGTAGGATTGATGCCAGCGGTCATCGAAGAAGCTGCGATGAAATTCCGCCTTGCCGGAAAAAAACTGCGCGGTCATCACCGCGGCGCGCTGCAAATTGTGGACGGCATCCGCCCGGGAATATTCGCCGGGCAGAACCTGGCGGGCTCTTTCGGTCGGCAAGGCGTAATCCGGCACAACCAGAACCAGCCCCAGGGGCTCAGGAACCGGGCACGAATAGGCCAGGACCTGGTCGGCGGCCTGAGCGGCCACCGTGAATCCGCCGTGCCAGGCTGCCGCGACGTTATCGGGATGGCCTTCCCGCTGCGCGGCAAGCGACACAAGTTCCTCGTTAAACAGCGGGCGATCGGCCAGCCAATACCCGGCGGCGAGAGCGCCGACGATCGCGGCGGCGCTTGAACCCACGCCTACCCCCACCGGAATCTGATTCTCAATCTCCATTTCAAAGCCGTTGGTCTTCCCCCAGCTTCGCAACGTTTCCTGCAAAGTGCGCGCGATGAGGTTAAACCCGCCAGCACGGACCCGGTCGGCGTGCACACCCTGGTAATGGACCACGATCTCCTTGTCCGCACGCATGGTGACATGGATGTTCACGTAAAGGCTCAAGGCCATTGCGCCGCAGTCAAACAGGCAGCCGAGGTTGGCGCAGGTGGCCGGCACACGAACTGATACACGCTCACTCATCTCGAAAGTCCGCTCGCAGAACAAAGGGAAGATATCATACGCGACCGAGGCTCTGCCCGGCAACGGGCGAAATGGTCGAAATGGGATGATCAGGAGCAGGGCGCTTCAGCGGGATGGGTCGGAAGCGGGGGGCGTGGGGTCGCCCTCTTCCAAGACGAAAATCGCCGAATCGGCCCGAAGGTTGGGCAGGAACCGCACCACGGTGCTCCGCCCGGCAGGGGAGGCCCGCAGAGGAATTTCCTGGAGCACTTTCAATCCGGCCTTGTGGCAGAAGTCACGGAAGTCGGGGATCGTAGTGAGGTGGATGTTCAGGGTCTCGTACCACTCATAGGGCAGCTTATCGGTTTTGGGCATGCGGCCTCCTGCGAAAAGCTGCCAGCGCACGGACCAGTGCGCGAAGTTCGGAAAGCTCACGATGCACCGCTTGGCCACTCGGGCCATTTCCCGGATCAGGAACATGGGACGATGCAGAACCTGGATGGTATTCGTGAGGATCACATAATCGATGGACCGGTCGGGATAGTCGGCCAGCCCCACGTCCAGATCGCCGTGGTGTACGTTGAACAAACCCTTGGCGACACAGGCCTGAATGCAGGCCTCGGACAGCTCAATCCCCTCGGCGCGAACCTTCTTCCCGATCATAAGCGCCAGCAGTAAGTCACCCTCGCCGCAGCCCAGATCTATAACACGCGAGCCTTCCGGGATGAGGTCGATAATCACCTGGTGCTCAGGAGCCAGGTGCACGACGGTCCCGGCATCATCAAGTCGAATTTCTTCGCCCATCCCGCCCATACGCTAGGAAGCCCCCCTCCGCCCATGGCTCAGGAAATTTGAGATGAGAGAACTCAGTTGTACCGACTCCAGCAGGAAAGCGTCGTGCCCGTAATCCGTTTGGATCTCCGTGTAGATGGCTTCCGCACCGACGCGCCGCAAAGCGCTGACAATTTCTTTTGACTGATACGATGGAAACAGCCAGTCCGATGAAAACGAAATCACCAGAAACCTCGCCAGCACACCTGCGAAAGCCTGTTCCAGTTTGCCATAGGGCTGGGCGAGATCGAAATAATCCATGGCTTTCGAAATATAGAGATAGGAATTCGCGTCAAAACGGTTGACGAAATGATCGCCCTTGTAACGCAGGTAGCTTTCCACCTGGAAATCCGCCAGGAAGTTGTAACCGTACTCCGTCTTATCCTGCAGTTTACGGCCGAATTTCTGGTGCATCGACCGCTCGGAAAGATAGGTGATGTGCCCGATCATCCGCGCGATGGCCAGACCGCGGCGCGGTAGCGGCTTTCCATAATAGTCGCCTTCCTTCCAATGCGGGTCGGACTGGATGGCCTGCCGGCCCACCTCGTCGAAAGCTATCGCCTGCGCCGAAAGTTTGCTGGTGGTGGCAATGGGAATGGCCAGGCGAACCCTGCCCGGGTAGCTCACCACCCATTGCAGCACTTGCATGCCGCCCATGGAGCCGCCCACCACGCACAGCAATTGCTCGATTCCCAAGTGGTCAATAAGCATTGTCTGGGTATTTACCATGTCGTGCATTGTTACAATGGGAAAGGTCAGCCCATAAGGACGGCCTGTCTGGGGATTGATCGAGCTGGGGCCCGTCGAGCCCTTGCAGCCTCCGATGACGTTGGAGCAAATGACGAAGTATTTCCGCGTGTCGAAGGCTTTGCCCGGACCAATCATGATGTCCCACCAGCCGGGCTGGCGCTCGCCGGGTTGATTATAGCCGGCCGCGTGGGCGTTTCCGGAAAGGGCATGGAGAATGAGCACAGCATTGTCCTTGGCGGCGCTCAACTCTCCATAGGTCTCGTAGGCCAAAGTGATGGGGCCGAGACTTCGTCCGCACTCCAGGAGCATCTCCCCGGGCGGCTCAGCGAAAGTGAAGTACTGCGTCTTGACGATCCCTACCGAATCCGACTCCTCCATAATCTGCCATTTCTCGCCCCACCGCTGCCGCGTCTCCGCCCAGAGCGGAAAAACGCGACAGCAGAAGGTGCGGTTCCTCACCCCGGCGTCAACGTTGTGAGGTCTGCAAGGCCTGATCGATATCGGCGATGATGTCCCCGACGGTTTCGAGTCCGATGGAAAGCCGCACGAAGTCTTCGGTCACACCGGTCGCCACCTGCTCCTGCGGACTCAGTTGCTGATGAGTCGTGCTCGCGGGGTGGATGACCAGCGACTTTGCATCACCGATGTTGGCAAGGTGTGAGAGCAGGCCCAGGGCGTTGATGAACTTGATTCCGGCCTGCAATCCGCCTTTGATTCCAAAACCCAAAATCGCGCCGAAGCCATTCTCGAGGTATTTCTTGGCCAGCGCGTGCGTGGGGTGGCTTTCGAGCCCCGGATAATTCACCCACTTCACTGCCGGGTGCACCTCCAGGAATTGCGCGACTTTCAAGGCGTTGTCGCAGTGCCGCTGCACCCGCAAGGACAGGGTTTCGACTCCTTGCAGAATCAGGAAAGCATTGAACGGGCTCAACGCCGGGCCGAGGTCGCGGAGAAGCTGCACTCGCGTTTTCAGGATGTAGGCGAGGTTCCCAAACGTCTCCACAAACTTGAGATGGTGATAACTCGGGTCGGGTTCCACGAGCTGCGGGAATTTCCCGTTCGCCCAGTTGAACTTTCCCGAATCCACGATCATACCCCCGAGGGAGTTTCCGTGGCCTCCCAGAAACTTCGTCAGGGAATGAACGACGATGTCGGCGCCCCAATCAAACGGCCGGCAAAGGTAAGGCGTCGCCACCGTATTGTCGATGATGAGCGGCACGCCCGCGTCGTGGGCGATCTTCGCGACAGCCTCGATATCCAGCATGTCATTCTTCGGATTGCCCAGGGTCTCCGCGTAGACCAGGCGCGTCTTGGAGGTGATGGCGCGCTTGAAGTTCTGCGGATTGCGGGGATCGACGAAAGCGGCCTCGATTCCCATTTTGGGCAGGGTGTAATGAAAAAGGTTGTAGGTGCCGCCGTAAAGGCTCTCCGACGAAACGATCTGGTCACCCGCGCTGGCGATGTTCAGGATCGCCAGGGTCTCGGCCGCCTGGCCCGAGGCGGTGGCGAGTGCCCCCACCCCGCCCTCTAGGGCCGCGACGCGCTGCTCCAGCACGTCCCAGGTCGGATTCATAATGCGCGTGTAGATATTACCGAATTCCTTCAGGCCAAAAAGATTGGCGGCGTGGGTTGTGTCCTTGAACACAAACGACGTTGTCTGGTAAATGGGGACGGCGCGCGCCCCGGTCGAAGCGTCAGGTTTCTGACCACCGTGCAATGCGACCGAATCAAAACCGAGTTTCCTTTCCAAAGCTGCCTCCTTGTCGAGATCGTAGTGATAATTCCGTGTGGAATCGGGCGCGTTCACGCCGGCTTCATCGGAATGGCCTGGGCTTGGCAAGGGAAGGAGAAACAAGCTCGCGGGAAGAGGCACAAACGAAAAAAACCTCTTCCGGTTGGGAAGAGGCTCTTTACTGATCTCAAGGCCCCCTCTCATCTTCCCCATACCCGGGCGGGAGTTGGCACCTGACCCCCGACTTCGTCGGGGCGGTTGTCGTGGCGTCTTCGGGCCCGTCCCTCGGCCACTCTAGATGAGATTCAGGGTTACTGAATCAACTATTCAATTGTCAGAAGTCATCCTAGATGATTGCACCGGCCGGTGTCAACGCTTTTCCACGGCTTTTCAGCGACGGTTAGGCAACGGCAGCGGTCCTCGGACGAGCGCGCCGTATTGCTGTTACACCCAGGACCGTCGGCCTGGAGGCTGGATTGGCCAAAGCCGGATCCATCCTGTGTGTGGTGAAACTATTTCCGCTGAATCCTGCAAATGGAGCTGGCGCGACCTGTCTGGGGGTCAACTTCCAGGAGCGCGGCGGATAGGCGAACGTCGCCCTTGGCGACTTCAAACCGTGCCGGGAGTTGGTCGAGGAATTTTTGGATGACGGTCTGCCGCTCCATCCCGATGATCGACTCGTAGGGACCGGTCATCCCGAGATCCGTGAGGTAAGCGGTTCCCTGGGGCAGCACCATCTCGTCGGCCGTGGGGACATGCGTGTGCGTTCCCAGAACCGCGCTCACCCGCCCGTCGAGGTACCAACCCAACGCTTGCTTTTCAGAGGTCGCCTCGGCGTGCATATCCACCACGCGGATTTTCACATCGGGTGGGATGATCTCGAGAAGCGAATCCGCTTTGCGAAAGGGGCAGTCGATGGCCGGCATGAAGACGCGGCCTTGCAGATTGATGACGGCATACCCAATCCCCGCCGGGGTCTTTCCCACGTATAGGCCCTGGCCGGGAGCTTGCGCAGGGTAGTTGGCTGGCCGCAGCAAACGGCCGTCCAGGTGCTCGCGGAGGTAAGAATAGATATCTTTCTTATCCCAAATGTGATTGCCGGAAGTTAAAACGGCAATACCCAGGTCGAGCAACTCCTCGACCAGGGGAGGGGTAATCCCAAACCCGGCCGCGGCATTTTCCGCATTGGCTAGGACCAGGTCGGGTTGAAACTCCTCCCGGAGAAGCGGCAGAGCTTCTTTGACCATGCGCCGCCCGGGTTGCCCGCAGATGTCGCCGATGAAGAGAATTCGCATTGTTCTGAGCGCGTTTGCAGCGGGGCCCCGGGGGCCGGCACTACGGACCGCCAGTCCAGCAAGGATGGATTCTTCTGGGCATGCGCAGCGGGCGGGGCGAATCCAGAAGTCTTCCCCGGCGGAGCCTCAGAAGCAATCCCGGTCCAGCCAGGCGCGAGAGTGGCCGGACCTCAGAGTGCGTCCTTCAGGATCTGATCAAGCGCCTCCGTACACTCGCCGACTTTCTGGTCCATGTCCTGGGTGACTTGCTCGTGCCTGGCCTTCAACTGGTGGTACTCATCGGCCACGTTGAACGCCGCCAGGATAGCCACGCGCAGTGTGTCGACGGTCCGCGTGCGCTCCGCAATGGAACGCATCTTGGCGTCCAGGTACTGGGCGAGCTTCTGAATGTATTCCTGGTTGAGGTCCCCCCGCATGAAGTATTCCTGGTCGTAGATGACGACTCGGATGCCCTGGGTTTCCTTTGCCACGATCGTTAGAAACCTCCCTTGTTCAGGATATCCCGCCCAGCCAACGGCGTGAAAGGCAGAAGTCCAGCCAGCGGGCCATTATCCCTCGGAGTCCACCCTTGTCAACACGTCGATGCGCTGCAGCAGTTTCTCGACGCGCACCCGCACATCCTCGCGCTCCCGGCGCAGAGCAATCAGTTCTCGTTCCAGTGTGCTCATCTGCTGGGCGCGTTCCTTCATCTCCAACCGGAGCTTGTTGGAGTCCTGCTCGAGAGCGCGCTTTTCCGCCTGCGCCTGTTTGAAGACCTCAATCGCCTTCAAGAGTTTTTCTTCCAGGCGCTGAAACTGCTCGTTCGGATCCGTCACGCGTCCCTCCGAAACCGTACCCCTCGTTCCAAGTTTAGCAGAATCGCCAGAGATAGACGGTGGTGAGATATAGCTTAACTCCGGAGGCGCACTCCCAGGGGTGCAAGGGCTGCGAGCAACCGCTCGCCGAGCCCCTCGACTTCTGCGCTCGTCAAAGTGCGAGAGGGGCTTTGGAAGGTGACCCGCAGCAAAAGGCTGTGCCGTTCGGGGAAGGAGTCAACCGGGCGAAAGCCGCGGATCTCCTCGATCGCCAATCCCGTGACCGCTGCCGAGAGGCGGGCATACGGCACCTCGGCCGGCACCACGAGCGAGAAGTCACGCTCCACGGCTGGAAACTTCGAGAACGGCCGGAACTGCCGGGAGCGCAGGGAAAAGTCCAGGAGGCGTTCCACATCAATCTCCGCTACCCACACGGCTTGGCGCAACTTGTATTCGCGCGCCACATCCTGCTGGAGCTGCCCGAAAACGGCGAGCACTTCACCCTGAGAAGCCACCCGCCCGCTCTGCCCTTTCTCGCCATATGGGCGCCCGGAGGGTTGGAAGTCGCACTGCGGCAGGTCGAACCCTGCCCAGATCGTCTCGATGTCGCCCTTCAAGTCGAAGAAGTCGAGGAGTTTTTCGCTGTCGTAGACCGAAGCGGGCCGGCGATGCCCCGTCGAGCCGAGCGTAAGAACCCGGCGCTCTTCCGGCGACCCGTCCGCGCCCAGGTGGTAGGTTTTACCGAACTCAAAGAACCTAACATCCACCAGGTCGCGGTCCAGGTTCCAGCGCAGCGCCCGCAGCATGCTGGGGAGGGCCGTGGAGCGCATCGCCGATGCATCCTGGCTCAGCGGGTTCGTGAGCACCACCGGCGTGGCGTTTGTGAAGCGCGCACCCTCGGCGGGGTCCACCATCGCGGGGGTGATAATTTCATGATACCCCAGCCCCACCAGCAGGGAAGAAACCCCCATGATCTTGTCGCGCTCCGTCTCCCGCTCGACGCGGGGCGGGGCGGGCCGCAGGCGCGCCGGCAGGCGGTCGTAACCAACGTGCCGCGCCACTTCTTCGATCAGATCGATTTCCCGGGAAACATCCAGCCGGAAGGAAGGCGGGGAAACGCGCCAGCCTTCCGTGCCAACCGACTCGGTTTTGAATCCCAGACCGCGCAAGAGGCGTTCCACCTCTTCCCCGGCGACGTCGGTTCCCAGGATGCGCGCGATCTCACTTCGCCGCAGCAGCAGGGCGGGCCGCGGCGTCGGTTGCGGATAGACGTCAATCATTCCCCCGAGGATTTCTCCTCCGGCAAGTTCCTGAATCAAAGCCGCGGCGCGATCCAGGGCCAGCGGCGCCATTTCGATGTCAGCCCCCCGCTCGAACCGGTGGGAAGCTTCCGTGTGCATTCCCTGAGACTTCGCCGTGCGGCGAATCGACACCGGTTCGAACCACGCGCTCTCCAGCAGCACCGACCGGGTGCGCGGGGAAATCTCCGACTCCTCCCCGCCCATGACCCCCGCCAGCGCCACCGGGCGCTCACCATCCGCGATGACCAGGTTCTCGCGGGTCAGCACGCGGTCCACGCCGTCCAGCGTTCGCAGCGGCTCGCCGGGCTTGGCGCGCCGCACGATGATTTTGTGCTGCTTCAACCGGGACAAGTCGAAGGCATGCAGAGGATGGCCGAGTTCCATCAGCATATAGTTCGTAACGTCGGCCACGTTGTTGATGGGCCGCTGGCCAATCGCTTCCAACCGCTTCACCAGCCACTTCGGCGAAGGTCCTACCTGGACGTTCTGGAGGACGCGGCCGCAGTATCGCGCGCAGAGGTCGGGATCAGCAATCTCGATTGCAGCCGCCCGCGAGGCGGCCTCGCCGGAAGCCTCCACGACGGTTTCCACCCGGTTGAGCGGCTTGCCATAGAGCGTGGCCAGTTCCCGTGCCACGCCGTAATGGCTCAGGCAGTCGGGGCGGTTGGTGGTGACCTCCACGTCGAGCACCCAGTCGTCACCCACCGGCGCGAACGACTCCGTGTTCAAGCCGATCATCGTCAGGTCCGACTGGAGCTGGCGTGGGTCGGTGGTAACGTCGACGAATTCTTTGAGCCAGTTTAGGGAAATCTTCATCGTCGGACAAGGCCAAGAGGAATTATGAATTCTGAAGAGTAAGAGCTGAAATGGATGTGTTGTTTTGTTTCATAATTCATAATTCAGAATTGCTCCAAGAATCTAACGTCGCTCTGGAAAAGGAGCTGAATGTCATTGATGTCGTATTTCATCATCGCGAAGCGGTCTACCCCCAGCCCGAAAGCCCAGCCGGAGTACTTCTCGGGATCGATCCCGCCGTTGCGCAGCACCTGGGGATGAACCATGCCGCAACCCATCACTTCAATCCAGCCGCTCTCCTTGCACACCCGGCAGCCTTCGCCCCCGCAGAAGATGCAACTGATGGCCACCTCGCCGCTGGGCTCGGTAAAAGGGAAGAAGCTGGGCTGGAACCGGGTGCGAACCTTCTCGCCAAAGAGCTTCCTGGCAAAGAAATCGAGCGTTCCTTTCAGGTCGGCAAACGTGATGTCACTCGCGATGGCCAAGCCCTCGATTTGATGAAACATCGGCGAGTGGCTGGCGTCGGGATTATCGTGCCGGTAGCACTTGCCCGGAATGATGATGTAAAGCGGCGCGCCGTATTTTTCCATGGCGCGGATCTGCACGGGCGACGTGTGGGTTCGCAATACGGTCTGCGAGTTGACGTAGAGGGTGTCCCAGTCGTCGCGCGACGGATGACTTTCGGGAATATTGAGCGCGTCAAAGTTGTAATAGACGGATTCAATCTCCGGCCCGCTCTCGATCCGGAACCCAAGGCTGAGAAAGATCTCTTCAATCTCGCGCTGCATTTGGGTGACGGGATGGAGCGACCCTGACGGGCGCCGATAGCCGGGAAGGGTGAGGTCACGAGGAGCTTCCCGAACAGGACGGAGGACTTGAGCTTCGAAGGCGACGCCGGCGTTTGTTTCGAGTGTGACCTCCGCACTCTTCGTGAGTTCATCAATTTCCATGCAGGTGGAAACTTTGCGGAGCTCGTTAAACTGCCGCCCCACCGTCGGCTTCAGTTCCTTCGACGCCAGTTTCAGCCAGTGTTCATCGATATTCGCGAGCAGCCCGTTCTTGCGGGCCAGCCAGCGGTTGCGCAGGTCTTTCGAGAGCTTCGCCCGTTCGGCCTCGTTCGCAGCGCCGCGCGAAACCAGGCTACTCTTCTCCTGTTCCATCGCGGCGCGCACTTCGGCGAAGAGCGCTTCCACGCTCGCAGGGTTGGTGACGTCCAGATCGAGGAGCGTCCTCCGAACTCTTTCGTCGATGGTCATGGTAAGAGGTTACCTTCTGCGAGGGCGCATCGCGATGCGCCCCTACAGCAGACCCAACGCGGCATCGGCCGCAAACCGCCGGGTTTCCCAATAGCCCTAACTGTCAACTTTCGGCTGTTGACTGTTAACTAACTGCTTCACTTTCCCGGCCAGATCGGCAAACGCCGCCTGGTCTTTCACGGCCATTTCCGCGAGCATCTTGCGATCCAGTTCCACTCCCAGCGTCTTCAAGCCGTGAATGAACTGGCTGTAGGTGAGAGCGTGCGAGCGCGCTGCCGCGCTGATGCGCAGAATCCAGAGGCGGCGAAAATCCCGCTTGCGGCGCCGCCGGTCGCGATACGCATAACGGCCGGCCTTATCCGCGGCCTCCTTCATAGACCGGTAGAGCTTGCTCTTGGTGAGGAAAAAGCCTTTGGTGAGTTTGGCGAGTTTCTTCCGATTGGCGCGGCGGACAGTGCCGCGCTTAACTCGAGGCATGGGTTTTCTCCTTTCTAGAGATTTCGGGGCAGTGAAGGCACCCTATTCGCCTCGGCGAAGCCTTCCCGCACCCTTGAAAAGCAGGCAACAGGTTTCAGAATACAGGTAACAGGAAACCACCATCTCTTCGACTCTGCTCCGTTCCCTGCAATCTGTTTCCTAATCCCCGTTCCCGCTTGCTTAGTTCCCGTAGGGGAGCATCCGGTGAACCGCCGCGGCGTCGCCGGGCGCCAATTCGAGGGACCGGGCGAGCCGCCGCTTACGCTTGCTGGATTTGGACGTCAGGATATGGCGAGCAAATGAATGCCGGCCCATCACCTTACCGCTGCCGGTTATTTTGAACCGTTTGGCAGCTCCCTTATGAGTCTTGAGCTTGGTTTTTACTTTCGTGACCTTGGCCAAAACTATCCTCCTGAAGATTCTTGCGAGCCCGCGGGCTTGGCTTGCGGCGGCAAGGGTGCGTTGGGCTGGCTGGGGGCCGGGCGCGGGGATGCCGTCGCGGTTCTGCCCGCCGCCTTCTTGGGCGCCAGAATGGTGGTCAAGTTTGGGCCCTCAAGCCGGGGCCGAGCCTCCACTTGGCCGTTTTCCCCGATATCCTGAATCAAGCGCTCGACCATATTGAATCCCAAATCCCGATGCGCGTTCTCGCGCCCGCGGAACATAATCGTGACCTTGACCTTGGCTCCCTCTTCGAGAAAGTCGAGGACCTTGTTCCGCTTCGTCTCAAAATCGTGGGCCGAGGTCCGCGGCCGCATCTTGACTTCCTTCAGCCCAATCGATTTCTGATGCTTGCGCGCCTCGTGTTGCCGCTTGCTGAGCTGATAGAGGTACTTCCCGTAATTGATGATGCGGCAAACTGGGGGGTTGGCGGTGGGGGCGACCTCCACCAAATCCAGACCCTGACTTCTGGCGGTTTTCAGGGCCTCGAAGGGAGGCATAATCCCAAGCTGGCCCCCTTCCTCATCAATCACCCGGATTTCCCGGGCGCGAATCCTCTCATTCACTCGAACAGATCGGTCGGCGATAAATCTTCCCTCCCAGCCCCCGAGGGGGCGACAAAAAACCGCGATTTCCGTCCGGCACAGGCGACTACCCGGTCCGAAGGTGCTGCTTAGCTTACCATTTCGTAGCCCGAGTGTCGATAAGCTGCCGCGCCCAGACTATGAACTCGGCCAGAGGGCGAGACCCCGCATCGCCGGTGTCTCGGCGGCGAACCGCCACGCTGCGGCTCTGGGCCTCACGATCTCCCACAACCAGCATGAAGGGGACTTTCTGCAGTTGCGCATCCCGGATGCGCGCATTCAGTTTCTCATTGCGGCCGTCCAGTTGGGTACGAACCTTGGCGCGGCGGAGTTCATCCGCGACCGACTGGGCATAGGTTAGGTGCTTGTCGCTGATGGGCAGCACGACGGCCTGCACGGGCGACAACCACACGGGAAAAGCCCCCGCGTAATGCTCAATCAATACCCCAAAGAACCGCTCGATGGAACCCAGCAGGGCACGATGCACCATCACCGGGGTGTGCACCTGGCCGTCTGATCCGACATACTCCAAGCCAAAGCGCCCCGGCAGGTTGAAGTCGAACTGCACGGTGGTGAGCTGCCAGGGCCGGCCGATGGCATCCACCAGCTTGATGTCAATCTTTGGTCCGTAAAACACCGCCTCACCGGGCATGTACTTGAAGGGGATGTTCATGCGCTTGAGCGTGTTCATCAGCGCGCTTTCCGCCAGGTTCCATTCCTCCACGGTGCCCGCGTAATGTTCGGCATGCTGCGGATCACGAGCGGAGAGCTCGACCTGGTAGCGGTCGAAGCCAAAAGTTTCCAGCACCAGCAAAGCGAACTCCACACAAGCCTGAACCTCGGCCTCGAGCTGGCCTGGCATGCAGAAGATGTGGGCGTCATCCTGAGTGAACCCGCGCACCCGCAGCAGTCCGTGCGTCACTCCCGAGCGCTCGTAGCGATAAACCGTGCCGAGTTCCGCCAGCCGCATGGGCAGCTCGCGATAGCTGCGCGCCCGCGACTTGTAAATCAGAATGTGGCCGGGACAGTTCATCGGCTTGAGCTGATACTGGTCGTTTTCGACGTCCATCACGCCGAACATGTTTTCGCGATAAAAGTTCGTGTGACCGCTCGTCTCCCACAGATGCAAGCGCATGGCGTGGGGAGTAAAGACCAGGTCGTAGCCGCGCGCGGTCAGCTCGGCACGCAGCCAATCTTCAATTTCCCGGCGAATCACCCCACCCTTGGGATGCCAAAAGACCAGCCCCGGGCCGGCCTCTTCCTGAATGCTGAACAGGTCCAGGTCCTTGCCCAGGCGGCGATGGTCGCGTTTCTTGGCTTCCTCGATCTGGTGGAGATAAGCCTCCAGGTCTTTCGGGCTGAAGAACGCGGTTCCATAAATGCGCTGCATCGGATGCGAGCGCTCATCACCCTTCCAGTGCGCTCCCGCCACGCTTAACAGCTTGAAGGCCTTGATTCGCCCGGTGGAAGGAACGTGCGGCCCGCGACAGAAGTCCAGAAATTTGCCGGTGCGATAGGCGGAAAACACGGGGTCGGCTTTTTCCTGAATCAGTTCACACTTCAGGAACTCACCCATCTGTTCGAAAAGCTTCAGCCCTTCGGCCTTGGGGAAGTAGACGCGCTCGTTGGGCAAGTTGGCCCTCGCGAGCTCCTGCATCTTCGCCTCGATCTTCTTCAGATCATCTTCCGTGAAGGGAGTCTCGCGATAGAAATCGTAATAGAAGCCGGTCTCGGTAGCGGGCCCGACACCTGGATGCGCGTCGGGGAACAGTTCAGTGACCGCGGCAGCCAGCAAATGAGCCGAGGAGTGCCGGAAGATTTCCAGGGCATCCGGAGAAGCAGGGGTGATGAATTGAATGGGCCCGCCCGCTTCGAGCTTGGTTGTGAGGTCGAACAGCTCGTCGCCCACCTTCGCCGCCAGCGCGTCGGCAGCCAGACGCGGGCCGATCGACTGCGCAACTTCCAGCGCGGTTGTGCCTTGGGGAAACTCTCGGGTTGACCCGTCAGGAAAACTTATCTGTATGTTAGCCATTGCTTAGATTGCGTCCTGCGTACAAGACGCATTCCTAACTATAGCAACGAGCATACCAAATGGTCAAACGCGGAGGTGAGGGGTAGTGGGTCAGTGTGCTGTAGCGGCGCTCTATGAGCGCCGGAATCTATTGAATCAAAACCCGGCGGTCATAGACCGCCGCTACAGAAAACCAAACTGACCCACTACCGGGTGCGGAGGGTGCCATCCCATACTGCTTTCGGGTCTGGGGTGCTGAGCCCGCCGGATTGTGGGGACGCGTGGCACTCGCCCGCCCGCAGCCGAACGTGGTTCGGCCCTGCCACTTGGAATGGCAGCAGGAGACGTTGACACAAAGTCGATGTATCGAAAAGCCCTTCCCTCCCGGCACGTGGCGTGCTATCCCTTTTCAGGATGTGAAAAGCAGCACGAGGGGGCATCTCTATGGAAACCCGCAAACGGCATCGGCAGAAAGAAGATTACAAGCTGCGCACGCACATGATTCACGGTAACTATGATAGCAAGAAGTGGGACTATGACCATCACGTGGTGCCGCCGGTTTCGCACACGACGGCGTATCGGCTGAGTTCGCTGGGGCGCGGCGCGCGCGGTTTTGTGCAGTTCGCATCGGCGGATGAGGCTTTGAGCGGCCACATCCCGATTTACATCTACGACCGGCTGGATGAGCCCACCCGCTCGATGCTGGAAGAGAACCTGGCCTACGCGGAAGGCGGGGAGATTTGTGTGACCTTCGCGAGCGGCATGGCGGGCATCAGCGCGGCCCTGGGCACGGTCTTGCGCCAGGGGCAGGAAGTTGTGGCACATCAAATTCTTTACGGCTGCACTTACAGCCTGATGACCAACTGGCTGCCGCGCTTCGGCATGCAGGCGCGTTTCGCAGACTTCCTGAAGCCAGAGTCGCTGGCCGCGGAGATCACGCCCTCGACGCGCGCCCTCTACCTCGAAACGCCCATTAATCCCACAATGGAGTTGATTGATATCGCCGCCATCCGGCGCGCGGCGGACCTGGCGAATGCGAACCGCGAGGAAAAAAATCGCGTGCTGGTCATCGTGGACAACACCTTCGCTACACCTTACTGCCAGCGGCCGTTGCGGCTGGGCGCGGACCTGGTGGTGGAAAGCCTTACCAAGGGCCTGGGCGGGTTCGGCACCGACATGGGAGGCGCGGTCATCGCTCCCAAGGAGTGGTACAACTCAGTGATGCTGTTTCGCAAGGATTTTGGCGGCGTGCTTTCACCGCGCAGCGCCTGGGGTATCCTCGTGTATGGACTGCCCACGCTCGCCGCGCGCATGCACAACATGCAGAAAACGGCGCAACGCGTGGCGGAATTCCTTTTGAAGCATCCCAAGGTGGCGAGTGTAAGTTACCCCGGCGCGGAGAGCTTCGCGCAGAAGGCGCTGGCCAAACGGCAGATGCTCAACCCGGACGGCAAATTTGCGCCCGGCAGTATGCTGTACTTCGTGCTGAAGGGAGCCGATTCCAAGCAAACCCTGGCGGAAAAGCTGGTGGATTACCTGGCCGAGCATGCCTATTCGATCACGCTGGCCGTGAGCCTGGGGCAGATCAAGACGCTCATCGAGCATCCCTTTTCGATGACGCATGCGGCGCTGCCCGACGAGCAGAAGCGCTCCTTCGGGATGCACCCGGAGGGCATCCGGCTGTCGATCGGCCTGGAGGACTGGCACGACATCATCCGCGACCTGGAACTGGCCCTGGAAAGGGTATGAAGGGTGCGACGGGATTTGTACGCAGGCTCTTCATAAGGAAAGAGTGCTTTGCTTGCGCACATCCTTGCGCCATACACCTTCAATCTAAGCGATGTGGGTTATTGCTCTAGCCTTTTTCGTCGGTACGCTCATCGGCATGACCGGCACCGGGAGCGGCGTGGTGCTGACGCCGCTGCTACTGATCCTCACGCCTTATCCCGCGCTGACGATCATTGGCACGGACGTCGTGATTGGGACGCTCACGCGCCTGCTCGGCGTGCTCGAGCACAAACGTCTGAAACAGGTGCGCTGGCGGCTGGGTGTGTTTCTGATTGGCGGCAGCATTCCCGGGACAGTCGCAGGCGGGGTGCTAGTCCACTGGATGAAGTCTCACCTAGCCGCGCCCCAGA
Organism: uncultured Acidobacteriota bacterium; assembly: GCA_963722555.1. Lineage (GTDB taxonomy): Bacteria > Acidobacteriota > Terriglobia > UBA7540 > UBA7540 > Bog-366. The sequence continues at coordinate 270,329 of CAVRNQ010000005.1, read as the reverse complement.
TCGACCATGCACTCAAGACTGTGCTGGCTATTCTCCTGATTACGGTCGCGGTTTTTCTGCCCATCGCTCGAAGCCGGGAATCCAACCTGCGGCACGCGCTCGTGGAACCACGAACGCCATTCGAGGGGTTCAAGCTGCTGGCCACCGGCGCCTTGGTCGGACTGCTCGTGGCGGTCACTTCCATTGGCAGCGGCAGTCTGATGATGATCTTCCTGCTGTTGCTTACGCCCTTCCGCGCCGCGGAGATGGTGGGCACAGACATTCTCTTCGGCGTCGGAGCCGGCGCCTTGGCCAGCGCGCTCCACCTTGGAATGGGCAACCTCGATACCGGACTCTTCCTGCGCTTGCTGGCCGGGACTCTACCGGGCGTGATCCTCGGCAGCCGGCTGACGGTCCGGGTCTCAGAGCGCAATTTCAGTTGGCTGTTCACCGTTCTCTACCTTGCACTGGGAGTGCGGCTGCTGGTGGGCCCGTGAGAGGCACACTGGTTCGTTAGCAGGGTGCGGAAAAACCCCTGGCGGAGGGCGTAGCGGCGGTTTTATATCGCCACAACGGCAATGGAATCAATCCGGCGATGGCGACGTAAAGTCGCCGCTACATGTTCTTCAACACCCTGTTAAGTCCGCGGCTTTTTCTCGGGGATGATATCAAGTGCCGAAGAGTCAGGGGGTCACTCTGCGGCATTACCTTCTTCCGAATTATGGAGCAGGCCATGATGCAAGCGGAGTCTGGCAGTTTCGCGCGCGGGACTTTGGGGCGCACGGGCCTGAAGGTCGGAAGGCTCGGGATCAGCGCCAGTTATGGAGTGCCGGGCGAGGCCGTCGAGCGGGCCTTCGAGCGCGGCGTGAACTACATCTATTGGGGCAGCCGGCGAACTGCTTCCTTCGGCGCGGCGCTCAAGCATCTCGCCCCTCACCGCGACCGGATCGTGCTGGTCATCCAATCGTACACTCGGGTCGCGGGACTCCTGAGCTGGAGCCTGGATCGCGCCCTGCGGGCTTTGAGCTTTGATCACGCGGATGTCCTGCTGCTCGGGATGTGGAATAAGCCGGTGCCGCCGAGAATCCTGGACGCGGCGCGCGAGCTTAAAGCCCGGGGCCGGGTGCGCTACCTGGCGGTTTCAACCCACAGCCGCGCGCTGGTGCCGCAGATCGCGGCCGGGCATGACCTTGACGTAGTCCACTTCCGCTACAACGCTGCGCATCCCGGCGCCGAGAAGGACGTCTTCCCACACCGGCCGGGCGCGAACCGGCCCGGCTTGGTGGCGTTTACCGCCACCAGTTGGGGGCAACTGCTCGGCAGGTCAAACTTCCTCCAGAGGCGATTCACGGGCGCGCATCCGCTTCCCCAAAGCGAGCGCGCGCCGACGGCCACCGACTGCTACCGTTACGTCTTGAGCCGGCCGGAGGTGGATGTGTGTATGACCGGCCCGGCAAATGCCGCGCAAATGGACCAGGCGCTGGAAGCGCTCCGGCTCGGTCCCCTGACCGAAGACGAGCTTGCGTGGATGCAGCGTGTGGGCCGGGTGGTGGCAGGAAAATAGGCGAGAGTCTGTAGAGTCGTGTCACAGAAATTCCTTGCATAACTCGGCTCGTCAGGGCAGGGCTTCACAGGTTGCGGAAAAACCCATCGGGACTGTCATTCTGAGGAGCCGCAGGCGGTCCTGAGCATAGCGAAGGAAGAATCTCGCGTTGCCATGAAAATGCGCAGAGCGAGATTCTTCGCGTAGTTTACCCTGAGCGCGCAGAGCGAGATCCTTCGCTACGCTCAGGATGACAGCGAAGGGCTCAGAATGACAGCAGGGAAGCGTTTTTCCGCAGCCTGTGAAGCCCGCCGCTACGAAAGCCATCGCGTCCCAGCGTTTTCACTTGGACGGCATTGTTCCCTGTGCCTTGTTTCGTTTCACTCGCCCCGCCCCTTCCCCCTTTTTTTTTCATTAACATTGTGGGTTAGCGACGCGCAAGTATTTCCAAAACAGTGGCGGGGGTGTACACTCTCGTCAACCCGAACCGTGATATTGGAGTTGGAATCAAGATGAGGCTCTGCCGCAAAAGGATTCAGCTTCGCCCCCCGGAGAAGGTATGTCACCCCGACGCCCGTTGTTCATCCCTACGGCTTTCTTGTTGGTTTCTCTCGTCTCCTCCGCGCTGACGGTTGCCGCGCAAACGAGCGAGGTCCGGGCGCGCATCGCGCAGCCGGTGGACGCGGGGGCTCTTGTCCCGCTCCGAGGAAATGTCCACCCGCTGGCGCGGGCTGCATATGACCGCGGCATGGCGCCTGATGACCTACCCATGGCGCGCATGCTGTTGGTCTTGCAGCGAAGCGAGGAACAGGAGGCGGGCTTGCGGAAACTGCTGGAGGACCAGCAGGTCAAGTCCTCTCCCAGCTTTCACCAGTGGCTCACCCCCGAGGAGTTTGGGCAGCGCTTCGGTCCCGCTGAGGCGGACATCCAGACGGTCACCGCTTGGCTCACGGGACAGGGCTTTGAGGTGAACCACGTAGCCGCCGGCCGCGCGGTGATCGAGTTCTCGGGCACGGCCGGGCTGGTGCGACAGAGCCTGCATACGGAGATTCACAGATTCGTGATCAACGGCGAGGAGCACTGGGGCAACCTGAGCGACCCGCAGATTCCTGCCGCGCTCGCGCCGGTGGTGGCCGGTGTCGCCTCGCTGCACAACTTCCCCAGAAAGCCCCAGTCCCGGCGCCTGGGCACGTTCAGGCGGTCGAAGCTGACGGGGGAGGCGCAGCCCCTCTTCACTTTCCTTTACGGCTCGGAGAACTATGCTCTGGGCCCGGCGGATTTCGCCACCATCTACAATATTCCGCCGAGCATGACCGGCGCCGGGCAGACCATCGCGGTGGTCGGCCAGACCAATATCAACATCCAGGACGTGCAGGACTTTCGTAGCATGTTCGGCCTGCCGGCCAACGACCCGAATATCATCCTGAACGGTCCTGACCCCGGGATCACCGCGGACGAGGGTGAATCCGACCTCGACGTCGAGTGGTCCGGAGCAACCGCCCCACAAGCGACCATCGACTTCGTGGTCTCGGAATCGACCGCGGCCACGGTCGGCATTGATCTCTCCGCTCTCTACATTGTCGACAACAACCTGGCGCCGGTCATGAGCGAAAGCTACGGTGGATGCGAGGCTGCCCTAGGTGCAAGCGGCAATCAGTTCTACAACAATCTCTGGGAGCAGGCCGCCGCGCAGGGCATTACGGTTGTGCTGGCTACGGGTGACAGCGGCTCTGCGGGGTGCGACTTTCCTCCCGAAACGGCGGCGCAGTACGGCCTGAGTGTAAACGGCCTCGCTTCCACGCCTTTTAACGTGGCGGTCGGCGGAACGGATTTCGATGATGCCACCAACCCGTCCGCGTATTGGAGCACAACGAACACGCCGCCGTCGCAGTTCTCCGCCATGTCCTACATTCCCGAAAGCACTTGGAACGATTCCTGCGCGCGGTTCGGGCTCGGCGGTTGTCCGACAGTTTCGAGCTATGGCTCTGATCTCGTCGCCGGGAGCGGCGGGCCCAGTAGTTGCGTCAATGGGGGGAATGGTGCCTGCGCGGGGTACGCCAAACCTGCCTGGCAAACCGGACCGGGCGTGCCCCAGGACGGCGCGCGCGACATACCGGACATATCCCTGTTTGCGGGTGACGGCCTAAACCGCAGTTACTATGTGGTCTGCCAGATGGACGCCAACGCCAGCCTGGGAGGCGACGCGGGCTCCTGCGATCTGAACTCTCCCTATGCGAATTTTCAGGGCGCCGGGGGAGCATCAGCCTCGGCCCAAACCTTCGCCGGCATCCTGGCGCTGGTCAACCAAGCTCATGGCCCCCAGGGGAATGCGAATTACGTCCTGTATGCACTCGCCGCAAGAACCGGGGCGAGTTGCAACTCCAGCACGGGTCCGGCAAACAGTTCGACTTGCATTTTCTACGACGTGCAGAAGGGGAACAACTCGGTGGCTTGCGCGGGCGGTTCGCCCGAGTGCAGCAACCCGAGCGCGGGCGGCTACGGGGTGATCGTTTCAGGTAACTCGCCCGCCTGGCTCACCACCGCCGGCTATGACCTGGCCACGGGCCTGGGCTCGGTCAATGTCGCGAATCTGGTGAACAACTGGACTTCCGTCAGCTTCCATCCAACCTCCACAACCCTTCCTTCCCTCTCCCCCACAAACCTCACGCACGGCCAGCCGGTCCAGTTCACCATCAGTGTCACTTCGAGTAGCGGTACACCCTCGGGCGATGTCTCGCTGATTGCGCAAACGGGCACCCCCCCAGGCGGCAGTACGGGTATTGGCGGCTTTACCCTGAGTGGCGGCAGCTTTTCCGGCACGACCACTCTGCTCCCCGGCGGGTCGTATGGGGTGATAGCGCGCTACGCAGGGGACGGAGCCTTCGGGGCGAGCGATTCTGCCCCAACCCAGGTCACGGTGGGGAAGGAAAACAGCCAAACGACCATCAGCCTGGTAACCTTCGATGCCAGCGGGAACCCCAGCTACGGCGCCACCACCACCCCGTACGGGTCTCCTTACGTGCTGCGGGTGGATGTGACGAACAGCAGCCCGCAGAAATGCGCCGCTTCGACCGGATTGATCTCCTATCCCTGCCCGACGGGAACGGTAACCGTGACTCCTCCCCCGCCCGACCAGGCTCCCCCACCCAATACCATTCCCGGCTCCTATCCCTTAAACAGCCAGGGCTCCGCGGAGGATTGGTTCGTGCAGATCCCCAGCGGGCAATACAATCTGACAGCCAGCTACGCCGGGGACAATAGCTACAATCCCAGCCAGTCCTCTGCAGCGTTTACGATTACGCCGGCCCCCACCACGGTCACGCTCAGCGGCGTACCGTCGTCTTACGCAGGAACGGTCATCGGTTTTAAGGCGAACCTAAACACTCAGAGCAGCGGGGTGGCCCCCACCGGGACAATGCAAGCCCTGAACAACGGCGCTCCCGTAGGCTTCCCGGTCCTTATCAATGGGTTTGCCGCGTCGCCCTCCGCCCCCAACGGTTACGCCGATGGATGGGCCGACTTCTCTCTGCCTTTGCCACCGGGTCCCGCGAGCGTCGCGGTGCAATACAGTGGCGATAGCAACTACGCGGGCTCGACCTCACCCGCCTCTACCGTGTCCGTCGCGGACTTCAGCGTCTCGGCGAATCCAACCACCATCAGCATTTCGACGCCAGGGCAATCCGGGACTTCCACGATCACCCTCGCCCCTCTGGGCGGGTTCACTGGAACCCTGAACGTGTCCTGCGTCGTCACTGCCATGCCCGGTGGATCCTGCACCCTTTCGCCCACCTCGCTCAGTTTGACCGGCTCTGCGGCTGTGACAGCCATGTTTACCATTGCCACCTCGGCGGGGAGCAGCGCGACGCCACAATTAAGAGTCCACCCGAATTTCCGCCTTCCGGCCGGAGGGCTTTGGCTATGGGCCGGGCTACTGGCCCTGGCGACGCTCGTGAGCCTGGCCAGGGCGCGGCGGCGCGTGGCAGGCTGGATGTTTGCGACCATAATGCTGGTGGTGGGAGTATGGGCGGCCTGCGGCGGCGGCGGAGGCTACACGCCTCCGTCGGCGCCCATCGTAAGCCTCTCGACGGCTAGTCTCTCGTTTGGCCAATTGGCTTTGAACTCGACCAGCGCAGCCCAGAGCGTGACGCTCACCAACACCGGCAATGCCTTGCTGAGCATCTCGAGCCTATCCCTGGGCGGGACAAGCTTTACGGACTTCGCCCAAACGAATAATTGCGCGAGCAGCGTAACAGCGGGCGCCAACTGCAGCATCAGCGTGACGTTCACACCGACGGGTGCCGGGTCACGCAGCGCGTCACTCTTCATTTCCGACAACGCCGGCAGCAGCCCCCAAACAGTCAGCTTGACCGGCACAGGGGTCCCGCCCCCCACGCCAGCCGGCACCTACTTCCCCGTTGTGACCGCCTCGAGTGGCGCCGACTCCCATAGCGTGACGGTTACGGTGAACGTGCAATAAGCACGGGGCCCCAGAGGGCACGGCGCGACCCCTCCTCGCCCCGGAAAATTCTGCTGGAAAACTGCGGGAGGGCAAACGTGCAGACTTCTTGCATCAGGCAAGCTCAATTTGTATCATGCCCGCCGGCACGTCAGATGTCATGAGCCGCAGCAGGGTCAGATTGATGACCGCAGTGAGGCTCTTTTCGAAGCAGGAGAATCTACATGGCTGAACTCGGTGTCGCGGTGGTCGGCGCGGGCTTCATCGGACCCGTGCACGTGGAAGCTCTCCGCAGGCTGGGGTTGCGAATCACCGGCATCCTCGGGGTGGACCCCGCGGAATCGGAATCGGCCAAAACGAAGTTGCACCTGCCCAGGGCTTACGCGAGCTTTGAGGAGATCCGGAGTGACCCCGCCGTGCAGTCGGTGCATCTCACGGTGCCCAACCGGCTGCACTATGCCATGGCGAAGGGGGCGCTGGAGGCGGGGAAGCATGTGCTCTGCGAGAAGCCCTTGGCGATGAATTCCACCGAATCCGGCGAGCTGGTAGCGCTGGCCAGGCAGGTCCGGCGCGCGGCGGGAGTCAACTATAACGTTCGGTACTATCCGCTGTGTCTCGAGGCGGCGGAGATGCGCCGGCGCGGCGCCCTGGGCGAGGTGTTCTCCGCCTGTGGCAGCTACGTGCAGGACTGGCTATTCTACCCCACCGACTACAATTGGCGCGTGCTGGCCGAGGAGGGAGGGGAGCTGCGGGCCATCGCTGACATCGGCACCCACTGGCTGGACCTCGTGCACGCCATCACGGGCCTGGAGGTGGAATCGCTCTGTACGGATCTCACGACCGTCTTTCCGGAGCGGCGCCGCCCCCGAGGGGAGGTGCAGACATTCCAGGAGAAGGAAGAACGGACCGGAGATACCGAGCCCATAAGAGTTTCGACGGAAGATTTCGGCAGTGTCATGCTGAAGTTCCAAGGGGGCGGGCGCGGCCTGCTTTGGGTTTCGCAAGTGACGGCGGGACGAAAGAACTGCCTGCGCTTTGAAATCGCGGGTTCCAGGTGCGCTCTGGCCTGGTGCAGTGAAACACCCAACGAGCTCTGGGTGGGCCATCGGGACGCGGCGAATGAAAACCTGATTCGCGACCCGGCGCTGCTGAGCCCCACAGTCCGGAAATATGCGAACCACCCGGGGGGGCACAACGAAGGATTCCCCGACACTTTCAAACAGTGCTTCCGGGCGTTTTATGATTACATCCAGGCGGGCGATTTCTCCGCGCCGCCCACCTTCCCCACCTTCGCCGACGGCCACCGCGAAATCGTGCTGTGCGAGGCCGTCCTGAAGAGTCATCGCGAGCGGCGGTGGGTGGATGTAAAGGGAGCTCAGTCATGAAGCTCGGCGGCGCGAGCGCGATTCTGCCGGAGAGGAGAGAAGGGTAAATGGCCCCCCTTTATGCCAGCGTGGATCTGGGCGGCACGAACCTCAAGGGTGCTCTGGGAGACGAATCCGGCCGGATCATCTGTTCCGATACCACACCCACGCAATCGCACGCGGGCCCGCGCACGGTGCTGCACAACATTGCGGCGCTGGTGGACGCGCTCAGCCAGAAGGCCGGCGCCCGGCCCGCGGCCCTGGGCATGGGATGTCCGGGCCTAGTGGATGTCGCGAACGGCGTGACCAAATTCTTCCCGAATCTTCCCACCCAGTGGCGGGACGTCCCCGTGCGCGAGATTCTCTCCGCCCAACTGAGATGCCCGGTGTACCTGTTGAACGATGTTCGCATGGCCACCCTGGGTGAACTGACCTTCGGACACGGCCGCCACGCGAACACCATGGCCTTCTTTGCATTGGGGACAGGCATCGGGGGCGGGGTGGCGATCGACGGGAAACTGCGTTTGGGGCCGCTGGGAGCCGCAGGAGAATTGGGTCACCAGGTGATCCTGCCGGACGGTCCGCGCTGCGGTTGCGGAAACCGCGGGTGCCTGGAGACTCTCGCCAGTGGGCCCGCTATTACCGCGGAGGGCATCCGCCTGATGCAATCCGGTCTGGCGCCAAGCCTCTACACGCTCTGCAGAGGGAATGCCGCGCGGGTGACGACGAAGGAGATGGCGGAAGCGGCCGCCGCCGGCGACGGTACCGTCCGGGAAGCAATCGTTCGGGCTGCACAATACCTCGGGATTGGGGTGGTCAACGTGGTGGTGGCCTTGCACCCGGACCTCATCGTCCTGGGTGGCGGCGTGGCGCAGATCGGTGATCTGCTGTTTGACACGGTCCGCCAGACCCTGCGCGAGCGCGTGCGCATGTTCCCCACGGATACCATCGAGGTCAAACCCTCCGAGCTCGGGGACAGGGCGGGAACCTTGGGTGGCATCGCACTGGCCAGCAAAGGCGGCCTGCTGTGAAATCGGCATTACTCCCGCCTCGGCTGAGGTACGGGGGCAGGGAGTACAACCCTAGCTCAACCACCCCCCTCCCGCGGCGGCGGGAGGGGAATCACAACGCACGACGACGGAGCCCATTATGGATTATACCTACAAAGCTATTGCCAAGATGATCGATCATTCTCTGCTGAATCCCACGCTGACGGACAAGGAGCTCGAGCAAGGCTGCCGGCTGGGGCTCGAATATGAGTGCGGGAGCGTCTGCATCATGCCCTACTACCTCGACCGGTGCGCGGAGATTTTGCGCGGCAGCCCGGTCAAGGCCAGCACCACGATCGGTTTCCCCCATGGCGGCCACACCACCACCATCAAGGCTGCGGAAGCCCGCAGGGCGCTCGACGACGGCGCGGAAGAGCTGGACATGGTCGTGAACATCAGCAAGGTGCTCAGTGGGGACTGGGATTATGTGCGGGGGGATATCCATGCGGTGATCGATCTCGCGCACGCGCGGGGTCAGAAAGTGAAAGTGATTTTCGAAAACTGCTACCTGAAAGACGACCAGAAGATACGCCTGTGTGAAATCTGCGGGGAACTGGGCGCCGACTGGGTAAAGACCTCTACGGGCTACGGGTCGGGCGGCGCCACGATCGAAGACCTCAAGTTGATGCGCGCCCACTCTCCCGCGCGCGTCCAGGTGAAAGCGGCAGGTGGAATCCGCGACCTGGACAAACTGCTGGAAGTTCGCGCCTTGGGCGTGACCCGCGTGGGAGCATCCCGTACGGCGGAGATCCTGAGCGAATGCAGGCGGCGGCTGGGAAAGTAGAGGCTCGGCGGGCGCAGAAAGCCATGTTGCGCAGTCGCTCCAGGGTGAAGGGAAAGACCCCTCACCCGGCCTCCTTCGTCGGCCACCCTCTCCCCCAGGGAGAGGGTGGACCGCGACCGGCGCTTTCACGAGCCGGCGCGGGCCGGGTGAGGGGTCATGAACAGTCCTAACCTAATGCTTCGCATCGGCAGTAGTATCTCCATCAAAGCAACTTAGTATCAAAACCCCTCGCCGCCCGCTGGAGCGCCGGTCTATGACCCGGCGGCGTTTTCCGGCGCCCGCAAGATGCCGGCGCTACTCGAGAGCTGCCACGATGTTATGCAATGCTCAACAGTTGTCGTGAGGGAAGAAATCTTCCAGGTTCTGAAACCCGGATTCGCGCCAGCGAATCAAGCGCTTGCGCCCATCCTCGATGAGGTCGAGGACACGGTTTCTCTCGGGGGTTTCCGTCACCGCGCTACCCCAGAGAGGCTCGAGCCGAACGCGCGCGGGCTGGTCAGTACTCAGGAAGGATGGATCCAGCGTTGCCAAGGCGGCGGCAGCGCCCAGGGCGTAACGACGCGGGACCACGCGTTGCTCGAAGGCTACCCGCAGGGTTCCCACCAGCCGGTCGTCCCAGCCTAATTTGCGCTGCGGGTCTCGGCCCACGCGCTCCACGGTGTCCTGCAAGTGCGGGTTCGTCATGCGTTCCAGAAGATCCAACGCGAATTCCCGGTACCCTTCGGAAGTAAACAGACGGTCTTTCCCGGCATGCTTGCGAATCAATGCTTCGCCGGACTCTTGGAGGAAGGCCGCGCGCAGAAAACCAAGCAGATCGGGGAACTGGCGCAACTCCGCGATACGGTTGAGTCCGCGCAAAGCGCCAATGTAAGCTGCCAGTGCATGCGTAGCATTATGTCCGTAGAGTTTCGCCTCCTCAAAGGGGAGGAGGTCCTCCTTCTCCTCGAAGGCTGTGATGCCCCGCTCGAAGCGAGGCTCGCCGCTTGCTTCCCCAAAATCCACTCTGGAGATCAAGATGCGGTTAAAGACTTCCACAAGGAAGGCGCGTTTCTCCTGGGGTGTGAAGGTAGCTAATCCCTTTGCCTGAATCTCTCCGGCAGCGGAGATGACCCCGCTCATCTTACCGATGACGGTGTTCAGAAAGCGCCCGCGCGCCCGCACGGAGGCTCTCTCCGATGCCGGAATCGCGTCGAAGACGGCGGCCTCCAGGATTTCCGCCGCGTGGTTATGATTCTCCGCGGCGTAAACCACCGCGCGCGGCCCGTGGGAAGCCGCCTTCTGCCGAAGTCCTTCTGCCAAAATGCGGTGGATGCTGCCTGGTCCCGAGGCAATGTAGTAGCGAACACTGGGCACGGCGGTGGCAATCTCTTCCGCCCCGGCCACAGCATCCACTAAATGTCGGACGTCCCGGGGCGAAGCGGGGTCTTCGATCTCCACCGGCCCGACGGTTGTGATCTCCACGCGATCACAGTGGGCGACATTGAGCGAGTACGACCCGCCTGCCGCGCGAATCGCGCTTACCACATCCGGCAGCACTTCCCCTACCACGAGGCGGCCAAACCCTCCGGAGCGGAAGGCTTCATAGAGAAACAGCCCGGCCTGAATGGGTCCGAAGCCCATGCCCACAAACGTGCGATTCCCGGTTAACGCCACGATTTAATCCTTGCCTGGCTCGAGGTAAGCGCGCTCGTCCTGCGCGGTCCAGGATTTCACCGCACGGATTTCGCGGCTGCGCCGGTGGGGGTAAACCACCGCCTTCCCATCGATCTCCTGTCCCTTGATCATGCGCAGGAACTCAGGCGCGTGCTCCAGATCACCGATGCAGGCAATGTGGTCGCCCGCATCGATCTCCTGCGCGGCCATCAACTCCAGGGTGCGCGCCACATCCCACGGCGAGCCGCCGCTGGAACCGGTGATGTTGACTTCCTTGTAATGCACGATGCCGGTATTGAGACCAATCGTATCCTCTCCCTTCTTCAACCCACCGAAGAGGTTCAGAACGGCGCCCCGGGCCAGCAGTTCCTGGGATTCTTCAATGACCTTGTGTGAACCGACGGCGACAATGACGTCGTCGGCGCCCGCGTATTCCGTCAACTCGTTGACGACCTTGCGGAGATCATCCCGCGCGGGGTTGAGCGGGCAGAGGGTGATGCCCAGCGTCTGTGCCCGGGATGAGAAGAGGGCCTTCACCACCTCGAGACGCGAATCCACCAGGTCAGCGACCACCAGGGCCCGCGGACGATAGCTCATGGCCAAGGCGACGTGCATGCGCCCCATGGCGCCTGCCCCGATGACCACCGTCACTCCGCCCGGCTTCAATCCTTTCACCAGCCCGCGCGGGCCCAGATTGCTGCCCTGGGTCAAGTGCAGGTGATGGTCCTGCGCTGAGATGACGCATGAGAAAGGCTCGCTTAGGGCGGTGTGCGCGTAAGGCAAGGCCGCAGCGGGAAGCGGCAGCAGGCAATTCGCGGCGAGGATTTCTTCGCTGATGAGGACATATTCCGCCAGGTGCCCGCCCAGAGTGTAGCCCACCGCGATCTTGCGGATACCCCTCCCTCCGTCGCGATAGCGCTCGCGATGATTGATGGGCGCCGTGTCCACTGCCGGCTGGATAACATAGCGCTCATCGGGGGAGTAGCGCTCGCGCAGGCCGGCGCCGACTTCAACCAGTGTGATCGAACCTTCATCCCCGAGAATCAGAGGAAAACGCGTGATATCCCACCCGCAGACCAACTGGTGTTCCGGCCCTTGTTCGATCAGCTTGATCAAGGAAGTGCAAATTCCCGCGGCATCGACACGGGCCAACATTTGCTTCGGGCCGGGGCGGGGCGTGGGCACCTTCGACACCTTCAGGTGAGAGAAACCGGCTCCATCCAGGACCACCGCGCGCATTTCAGCCGGAATGGCAGCCGCGGGCTTGGAATTCTCTGCGGGAGTTTCTCTTGCCCCCCCAGGCCGATGAAGATTCTCTTCTTCAAGCATGTTTGAACCCCTAGCAGACATTCCTTGAATAACTCGGCTCCTCAGGGCAGGGCTTCACAGGCTACGGAAAAACTCGCAGGCACTGTCATTCTGAGCGAAGCGAAGAACCTCTGCATTTGTAGAATCAGGCAAATGCAGAGATCCTTCGTCGCCTGCGGCTCCTCAGGATGACAGTTTTGGCGGTTTTTCCGCAGCCTGACTAGCCCCGCCGTTACAAGGCCTTCCTGATTATTCCCGTGCTTCGCGCCCATCTCCGATCACACCTACGCCCCGAGGTCCATCCGGAAAGGGAACTTTTCCTGCATCTGGGCGACTTCCCTCCAGGGCCTGATCCCTCCGGTGGTGGTCAAATCGCTGAGGTTCATGGCCCCGGCGCAAGTGGCGAACCGCAACACCGCGTCGAGGGACCAATTGTTATAGAGGCCGTAAAGCATGCCGGCACAAAACGAGTCGCCGGCCCCGGTGCTTCCCACGATGTACTCCTCGGGGAGTTTCAAGGAGGGCTGAACAATCTCCGTTCCATCCGCGGCCCGCAAGTAAGCTCCTTCTGGAAAATGAATAACCACCAGGTCGTTGACGCCATAGGCAAACAGCGCGTGGGCAATCTTCTGCAAATTGTGCGGGAGGATCGTGTTTCCACTCCGCAAGGGAATACCCGAAAGTTTTTCGGCTTCGAAGTCGTTGATGATGCAATAATTCGTGTACCTCAACGCCTGCGGCACGATCTGATTAAAGCGGTTGCTGTCTTCCGATACCAGATCAATCGAAGTGCGGATGTTCCGCTTCTGCAACTCGCACAACAACCGGGCGGCAACGGTTTTGAACCTGACGTCCGGTTGGTCCATGGCGTCCAACAAGAGCAGATACCCCAGGTGGAACATGCTCACCGGCAAGCGGTCCAGGTCCACATGCTCAGGGGAAAACAAACGATTTGCCCCGCGATAGTGGAAGAAGGTTCTGCGTCCTGTGGACTTGACGTTGAAGACGTCGGTGTAGGACGTCTTTTCCTGGCTGGTTCTGCGCACTTGGTCGATGTTGATATGGGGGAATTGGCGGCATTCCGCGACGATGAAGTCGCCGTTGGGGTCATTGCCAATAACGCCCAGCGCGTACAGGTCAAGGCCGGCATCGAACTTGGCCAGATTGAGTGTCACATTGTGGGCGCACCCCCCTCCGCCCATGGATTCCGAAAGAATGTTCGCCAGGGCGTTCTCGGGAGGGTAGAAATCCACCACCTTCGCCAAGTCAATGATCCAATTCCCCGCGCAGGCAATACCTTTCCTTTGGTCAGCGCCCATGGCTCTGCCTCAATAGGTCATCTCGCTAGGATGTCGGCTTCCGCTATCCGCGCCGTAGCCGTTTTCATCTGGACGTGGGCTGGAACGCTCCGCAGCCCAGGTCCTGCTTCGCCGGCACAATCCCGGCCTTCGCCAGACCCTGGCTAGTACGGCACACCCAGCAAGTGGGCGGTGATATAGCGATTCAGCTCTTCGTAGTCGCGCTGCTTGATCAACTCGCTCTGTAGCTGGCGATTCAGGGTACGCACTTTCTCCACCAGCCAGAGGAAGGTCTGCTTGCTGTTGGCGAGGTGTTTGGTAGAGACTTCCTGCTTCTGCGTGCGCATGGCCTTAACGTCCAGGCCCACGTACTCGCCGTTGCGGCCATAGCCGTTCTCTTCCAGAACCCGCACCTGGTTGAAGGCCCGGCGCAGATCGACTTCACCAAAGGATTTGTCCTCATCGAACTTCAAGCCGCTCTGGTCGTTCAAGTGGACGCTCCACAGCTTGTGGAAGGAGAGCGCGTACCCCATTTCATCCGAGGGGTCCAAACCCGCCAGGATCTGGTGCGCCGTCTCAATCAGAATCCCCGTGCGGGAAGGGTCGATGGTGCGGTAACCCAAGGCCAGCGCATGGCCGGCCGTCGGAATGTAGGCTTGGTCCGTGGGTTCGTTGGGCTTGGGCTCCACCAGGATGCGCAAGTGCTTGTCATACTCGAGCAGTTTGTTGATCGCCTCCACCAGATGCTGCATCACCTGCGGGACGGACTTGGTTTCGCGGACGTACGTGCCCTCGCGCGCCAGCCAGAGCACCATGAGGTGCGTGCCCAGTTCGTTGGCAATGTCGACGGCCTTGAGCGACCTTTCCACAGCATAGGCGCGATCGGCCGGGTCGTTCGAGGTGTACGCCCCATCAATTGTGTGGGGACTGAACCAGAGCCGCGGCGCCACAAACTCCGCGGCCAGACCATGGTCCGCTAGAATTTGCTTCGTGGCGCGCGCTTGCTTGGTGATTTCCGCAGCGCTGAGTGAATCGAGGTCGGGCACGGCATCGTCGTCGTGAAATTGCATAGCCGCAAACCCCAGTTGCTGGGCGATTTTCACCTTTTCCAAGAAACTCAGGGGTTCCCGCACCACCGGGCCAAAAGGATCGGCCCCTTCACTTATGTTCCACGGTCCAAACGAAAAACGATATGAGGTCAGGCCTTCCGTCATGTGTCCTCCTAGGAGATACTCAGGTGTCGCAATCAATCTTCATCTAACCGCCCCACCTTGCGGTGGTGGCCATGCATGCAGCCAACCGCGCTTATCGGCCACTTCTTCCTGCCCCAGGATCCCACCTGAAGGAACCCGCAAGGGTAGGTATGAAATAATCCTCCACCACCGCTCCGACGAGCTCTTGCTCATCCAAAATTCCCAGCGCAGCTTCACTCGGCCCGGCGAGTATACACCCAGTTGCCCTCTTTCGAGCGCTCGAGTGGCCAAGCTCGGACGGCTGCATCATAGGATAAACTGATACTCGGCACCCGCATATGGTCCTTGGCCGCGCGGGGGCCGGGGATCTCGAAGCGCGGGCTTGGTAACCCAGCGAACTGCCTACCCTGCAGCGTCCGTACGAACCGGGGTGTGGGTGGTGAGGTTCGGTTTGGCTCTTGCGTGCGGCCGGAAGCGCACGGACCACTGTTGCCATGTCCCACTTCCCGTCACGGGAATCCACCAAATGCCATCCTGCTGCTTGACGAGGAAGGCCGCTTTGTTGTTGACCACCGCCTGGTCCGGATCGAATTCCGGCGGGCAATAAGCCACGATGTGGTAGGAATCTCCTGGCGCGCCCTGCGTCTGGCCTTTCAGCGTCAGGTCAGTTGCCGACCAGGAGGGATCCTTCAGGGTCACCTGGCTCAGGTGGTTGGAGACCGCCACGATTTGGGGGGCTCCCGTCACGCCTGTGATCACAAAGGTCCGGGATTCCCGGGGCGGAACCGTGACATCCAGCTTGCCATTGAAGGTGGACATCAATAATTCATTCCAGAAGTCATAAACCAGGGCGGCCTTGCTCGCGGGCACGTAGTCGAGAGGTTCAAGGTGGTGAGTCAGAGGTTCTTTCCCGCCCCAGTTGAAGAGCCCCACCACACGCATGCGCGTGCCCATCCCCTGGACGGGAAGAACCCATTCCTGGGCGGGGATGGTGCCGAACAGGTCCGCCGGCCTTCCGCTTGTTCCCGCTACCGGGTGAATGCGTTTCAGAATCGCGAGTCGCTCCGGGCTAAGCGAGGTGAGATCATCACCAATGGTGATCGCGCCGCTGGACAACCCCGCCAATGTGACCCACGCCCGGTATTCCTCGGTCGTCGCATCACTTCCTACCAACGCGTCCGGATCATTCACCCACCAGACGCCCTGCTCATAAGATCGCGCCGCGATATTCTCATATCCCGATTCCCCCCATTGGTCCGGACCGATGCGCATGCCATCCACCAATCCCACGGAGGCGAGTTGGGGTGCGCCGCACCCGAGCAGGTAGATGTTGGGCCCCAGCGTTTCGCGAATGGTCCGCAGCGCTTGCCGGTAGACCTCGGCGCGCGTCAGGTGCGCGTTCTGGTACCGGTCGCCGATGGCCAGCCATTGCAGGAAGTCAATCATGACGTACTGGTATCCCCAGTCGTGAATGCGCTGAAAGAGGCTTCGCAGGTGGGCCAGCGCCTCGGGATTGGAGGTGTCAAGAAAGTGCATGGTGTTGCCGTAGAAGTCCTCGTTGGTGATCGGTTTCCCTTCCGCATCGGCCTGCATCCAGTCGGGATGTTTCTTGAAAACCTCGGAAGTCTCCGACACGAACGCCGGCGCCACCCAAACGCCCGGTTTCGTTCCCAGGCCTTTCAGGGAAGCGGCAAGCTTGCCCATGCCGTGAGGCACGTAGGGAAAGTTCCAATCGCCATACAATTCTTCACTGCCGTCATCGACCACGCGGAGAGTGTCGATTCCCCACGGCTTCAGGGTCTTGACGATCTCGGCATTCTTCAACATCGCCTGCTCAAGATCGGGGAGATTCGCCTGGCGGGCGCGCCCGTAACCTGCATACCAACTGCACCACGCCGTGCTGGTGCGCTTGAGGGGAGTCAAGTTGTTGACCTTTTGCACCGCAGCGGCGTAACTTTCCAGCCCATGCGTAACGTCGGGGGGGAAAAGAATCAGCAAGGAGTCGGCAGCGCGACCCTCACCGGCGCCGACCACAACGTTGAACTCCGCGCTGGCCTGCAGGAAAGGATTCTGGCCATCCGGCAGGCCATAGCCGAAGCTGCCGAAGGCCCGCTCGGCGGAAAGGAAACCCGCCACCAGCGGCGGATCGTCCACTGCCACAACATCGGAACTCATCACAGCAGCGTTGGCAATGACGGAGACAACGTGCGAGGCCGCCCAGGAATTGAACCCGTTGCTTAGAACATGGGGGCCCTTCGCATCGTGCGGCTTGGCGCCGAGTCCCTCCGCCAGGCTGACAGTTCTCAAAACGAACTCCTGCTGGGATGTGTTCTGCATCTTCCAGTCCAGGCACAGGCCACCAAACTCTTCGTAGGCTTTGATGTCCAGTTCCCAGCCGATCACCGCTTGTTTGTCCGTGAGAACCATCTTCACTTGCTGGCCGGACCCGAGAGCATCGCGGAAGGGTTCGGCGCTGGCGGTTCGATCAAAGCGCTGATCGGTGCTGCGAAAGAGTCCGAGGGAAGTGTTCACGGCGCTGACGGCCGAATCGAGCTGATGTCCGCCATAGGTCGTGGCCACCGTCCACACGCCGGAGCCGGGGTCAACTGCCAGCGTCAGAAACTGGTTCTTGACGACACTCGGCGGCGCCCCCTGCCCGAACGACAAGGCCGCCATCCGCAGCGCGCAGACGACCAGCAAAGTCAGACGAATTCGCATGACGAAGTCCCTCCGGCCGGATGCTGCCAACTGGTTCTCAAGCTGCGCTTCCCTTTTTGGCTTCACGATTCCTGGGCAGTATACACTCAGTTGCCTCAGAGATTCCCCCACGTTTTAGACCGACCCGCCGGGTCGCCCCTTGCGGCCGTGTTTCTCTGGCGAGGATGGAATAAGCTGCTTCTATGAACGAGATTGTCTTCGAAGTGAGTCAGGAATCCGACGGCGGCTTCGTCGCTGAATGCCTGACGGAAGGTGTTTTCACGCAGGCTGACAATTGGGAAGAGTTGCGCCGGAGCGTGAAGGAAGCCGTGGCGGCCTATTACTTTGACCACCCGCAACAGCCTGCGGCGATCCGCCTCCCCTTGGTCCGGGACGAAGTTCTCGCCAACTCATGAAGATCCCACGCGACTTGAGCGGGGACGACCTTGTCCAAGCTCTTTGCCGCAATTGGGGCTATCGCATCATCCATCAAGAAGGCAGCGGCAGCCACGGTCAATTCGCAGTTTGAATTGGCCGTGGATTCGTCAAAATGGGGAAAGCCCACGGCGGGGAGAGCAATCGCCCTGGCCACCCGCTATCAGTGCAACCAGTCGGGAAGATGACCTGAGACCAGTTTCAAAGGGCCAAAGGCCGTCACCTTGAAGCGTCCGTCGTCGGGCACGACTTCAACCGAAAAGAAGCACTGACCTTTGGGCAACTGAGAAGTAGTAGCAGCATAGTAAAACTTGCGCATGGGTTTTCTGCGTCCGTCGGCGTATATCTTGAACCCAACTTCGTCATGCCTGAACTCTCTATCGAGGGGTCGGCCACAGTAATCGAACAGCTTTCGAATGGCTGCCTCGGCCTCAGGACGCCCAATCTTTTGGATGAACTCTGGCTCCATTTTGCTCAGGGCGTCGTCTACCCGATTGGCAGCCAAGTCGCTCATGAATGAGTCACTAACCTTTTGCGCGGCTCCCCGATCAATCGAGGAACCGGAGGGCACGAGGCCACAACCACTGAAGAGCAAAACCGTTGAGATGCCAATAGCTAATCGGAGTCTCATGAACTGCCCCCGTCTCTCGTGATCGCTGCCGACCAACCGGGGATGTCTGTTTTGGCTTGTCGGCAGGCAATATATACCTTGCCGCCTCTGCATAAAATCATCCACCCCAGCGTCAGTGCAGGCCCCACAGACAGCAGTAGTAGTGGCAAATCCGTGCCCTGATTCGCCGTTGGTTCGTAGCGGTGGAGAATCGTTCACGCCGAAAATCCCACGGCGAGACAAAGCGTTTGCCGTAGCTACCCCCTAATCTGGCAATACTTTCTTCAGTGCTTCCAGTTCCGGCTCGCCGGGGCCGAGGGGCAGCTTGATTTTGCCGCGCTGGACGACCGAGCGGCAGATGGCCATCATGATTTCGAGGTCTTTGTAGGCGCTCTCGCCGTTACAGGGGTGGATCTTCTTCTCGTCGTCGAGCCAATCCGCCATTTCCTGCACGTAGGGTCCCATGTCGTGCTCGTAGCCCATGCAGCCGGGGCCGGACATGACGCCATCGCGCGTGACCGCACGCCAGCCGCCGCCCGTGAGGACCTCCGCAAAGCCCTCGGTGCCCTGCGCGCCCACGCGGCACTTCCGCCACCAGTAATCGACCTCGGGCACGTCGGGAGCGCCCTCGCCCGCTTCCACGATGCCGCGCACGCCGTTCGAAAACTGGATGAGCCCGCCGACGTAGTCCGGCGAGGGGTGATTGTCCGTGAACTTGGATTTGCCGTGCGCCTGTCCCACCACCCACTCCGCCTCGGCGTAGTCGTTATACCAGCGCATGTAGTCGATGAGATGCGTCAGCATGTGCATCATCCAGCCGGTGGCGTGGCCATAGACGGTGTGCACGCGCCCTATCGCGCCGCTCGAGATAATCTCCTTCACCTTCTGGTAGTGCTCGCCGTAGCGGTGCTGGTGGCTGACCACGGTTTTGACGCCGGCCGCGCGCACCAGCTTCATCATCTCCAGCGCTTCGTTCGTCGAAAGCGCCGTCGGCTTTTCAAAGGCGATCAACTTCGCGCCTGCCTCGACGCCCGCGCGAATCATGGGCAGGCGCAGGTCGGGCAGCGTGCAGAAGCAGAAGATGTCAGGCCGGGTCTTCTTCACCAGCGCTGCGGCGTCCACGCTCGTCTCGCTCACGCCCAACTTTTTGGCCGCGGCTTCCAGACGCCCCGCGTCAATGTCGCACAAACCCACCAGCTTGAAACGGCCGTTCTTCTGGAAGGCGTCAGCATGATGGCCGCCGCGCTTGCCCATGCCGGTGACGACGACGGTGTATGGTTTGTTTAAGTTCATGACGGATGACTCCTGGAAGAATTCGGGATTCGGGATTAGGGACTCGGGTTGCGGGTTTCGGGGTCAGGGTTTGGGGATTGACAGGGTGGCGCATACCTCGAGGTCAATGTATGCGCCACCCCTGAACCTTCCCGAGTCCCGAACCCCGAGCCCCGAGTCCCGTGTTCTTCTAGCTCGCGGCCTTCAAATTTTCCGGTTGCGCCTTGTCCCAGGCAACGGTGTGGTCGATGACGGCCTGCACCTCTTCCCTGGTCAGCTCAGGGAACATGGGCAGTGAGAGCACGCGCGCGGCTGAGGCTTCGGAATGTTTCAACGAGCCCACGATGCGTGCGCCCTTCCCCCACGGGAACCCCTCCTGCTGGTGAATGGCGACGGGGTAGTGGGTGAGCGCCGTGATGTCGCGTTGTTTCAAGTACTCCTGCAGGCTGTCGCGGCTCTCGGTCTCGACAATATAGAGATGATAAATATGCCGGTAACCGGACAGGGCGTGGGGGAGTTTGAGCGATGTGCCCTTCAGTCCCTCGTCGTACTGCTTGGCAAAACCGCGGCGCTGGTCGTTCAACTTGTCGAGCTGCTTCAACTTCACGCTGAGCACGGCGGCGTGCAGGTCATCCAGGCGGCTGTTGTAACCCATGGTGTGGATGGAGCGCTTGACTGAGCCGTGGTTGCGCAGCTTACGGACGCCCGCGGCGACATCAGCACGGTTGGTAACCACTGCGCCGCCGTCGCCGAAGCAGCCCAGGTTTTTCTGAATGATGAAACTGGTGCACATGGCGTCAGAAAGCTCGCCCAGGGCGAAGTCCGGGCCGCGCGCGCCGAGCGCCTGCGCGTTGTCTTCGATGACGAATAGTTTGTGCTTCCTGGCGATTTCCGCCACGGCGCGCATTTCGGCGGGCTGGCCGTAGAGGTGCACCGGCACGATGGCCTTGGTCTTGGGCGTGATGGCCGCTTCGATCAGATTCACATCGATGTTGCAGGTCTTGGGCTCGCAGTTGACGAACACCGCCGTCGCTCCCGCGATCCAGATGGCCTCGGCAGTGGCGAAAAAGGTGTTGGAGGTGGTGATGACTTCGTCGCCCGGCCCGATTCCCAGCGCCATGAACACCAGCCAAAGCGCGTCCGTCCCGGAGTTCAGGCCCACCGCATCCTTGGTATGGCAATAGGCAGCCAGGTCCTGCTCAAATTGCTTAAGCTTGGGGCCCATTACGTAACTGCCGCTCTCCAAGACCTCGTGGATGGCGGCGTCAATCTCGCTTTTCAAGTTGTGATATTGTCGAACATGGCCATAAAAGCCAACCTTCACAGGCGCCATAACAAAAATCCTCCCTGAATTTCGTAAGTTGCGATAGCAGCCCAGACTAATCGCAAAGGACGGTTCTCGCAAGCGGTTTTCTTGTTTGGAATTGGAAGGGTACATCGCATCCGCCCTGGGGAGGTGCGGTGTTGACGTGATATCCGCAGAGAAAATCTGACGGCCTTGCTGGGGGCAGAGCGAGGCCGTCGCCATACCCGCCAAGACCCGCGCCGCAGCCGGCGTTGCGCTGCCGGGTGGTTTGCTTTAGAATCCTCTGCGCAAACCCTCCCGTAGGGGGAAAGGCGAGGCCCCGCGATCATGCGAAGAGTTCTTATGGTTATCCTCTTGATCAGCGCCCTGAGCAGTACGGCGGCAGCCCAGCACGCTACGACATCGGCTCAGCGCGCCAAGCGGCCCGCGAAGATCGAGGACACCGGGCCTGTCACCGTGATGCGCTCGGCCCATCTGCAGATTCCCATCGCCAGTGACGCGGTCAGCATCTTCGGCTACCTTTCCGATCAGCAGAAGCTGATCTTGTGGTTTCCCGATCAGGCCATCCTGGAGCCGCATTTTGGAGGCAGATACCACTTCCGTTGGAATAACCAGGAGGGCGTGTGGACCGGTGTGGTGACCGAATTCGTGCCCGGCAACACGCTGGCCTTCACCTGGAAACCACCCCAGGAAGAAACCGTAACCCAGGTGCGATTCCAGCTCTCCCCACAGGGCGGGCAGACGCAGGTGGAACTAGCACACAGTGGCTTTGTCTCCGCCGAGGCCTTTGACAAGGCCGTGAAAGCCTGGGTCATCTACTTGCAGAACCTGAAATCGGTCATCGAAGACCAAGTTGACCTGCGTCAAACTGCGGTCAAAATGTCCACCCACCCCGCCGCTCACCCGCGGCGGAAATAGCGAGGTAACGCGCGCGCACTTGCCGCTCCGCGAGAGCACAATACCGCCGCCACGTTTCGAAACCCTCGCCGGTGTCGCGGCCCCTCCGTTCGCAACCGCACCTCTGGGGGCAGACGCCGCACTTACGCTGGGCACAGCAAGCCGCGCCCTACGGCTGGCCCGGCCGCTTGCAAACCGCCCCCTCCTTCATGACGAAGTTTATGTTTTCGAGTGTACTGATATCGCTCAAAGGATTACCTTGCACGGCAACCAGGTCCGCCCACTTGCCGGGTTCGACGGTGCCAATTTGGTCACCGAGACCCAGCAGGGCCGCGCCGGAAACCGTGGCCGAGCGCAGGGCCTGGGCAGGCGTCATGCCGTACTTCACCATGAGAGGGAACTCCTTCGCCGGGGTGATGGTCCACTCGAAGCCGCCCACGTCCGTGCCAAAAGCGATTTTCGCTCCCGCCTGGAGCGCCCGTCGAAACGTCTCGGCGTGAATCTCGATGCCGCCTTTCCATCCCGGGAAACCCGCGGCCTCGTGGAGTTCCTCAGCGTAAATGAAAATGTACAAGGTGGGAACGTACCAGATGCCGCGCTCGACCATCGTTTTCAGGTCGGCGTCGGCGATGTAGGCGCCGTGTTCGAGTGAGTCCACGCCCGCTTCCACGGCGTTGTGGGCTCCCTCCAGTCCCATGGCGTGGGCCGCCACCTTGTGGTGCTCGCGGTGCGTCTCATCGACGATGGCGTGCAGTTCCTCCGGCGTGAAGGTGAGAATGCTGTGCACCACCCCCTCGGCCGTCGAAATGCGCTGGTCGGCGTAGACTTTGATCCAGTCGGCGCCATTGGAGATCTGCTCGCGCACCGCTTTGCGGCACTCGTCAGGTCCATCCACTACCTGGACGCCGTGCGGCAACTTCAACGCCGGGTCGTAGCCCAGCAGGGCGTAGGCCCCGGTCACGTCGAGCGCGCGCGTCGCCACCTGCATGCGAGGGCCGGGGATGATGCCCTGCTTGATGGCATCACGTATGGACACGTCCGCATAATAGGCGCCCTCGGTTTCCAGATCACGAATCGTCGTGAACCCGTACTCGAGCGCGCGCCGCGCCGCCTGCGTCCCCAGGATCGTGCGGTAGGGAAGAGACCACTTCAGGATCTGCTCATCGTACTGCCCCGGCTTCTGGTCGCCCTGCAAGAGGATGTGCGTGTGCGATTCCACCAAGCCGGGAAGGCAGGTCTCCGACCCGAGGTCGAGGAAGGCCGCGCCGGCGGGCTTCACAAAGCTGGAGGAAAAAGTGCTGATCGAACGGAACTTGCCTCCCGTGATTTCAATAAGTGCGTTCGGGCGGGGCTCCGCGGATTTCTCGTCAATCAGCGTCCCGCAGTGAACAAAGGTGACTTGGTCACCCTTCGCGACCCCTCCAACTGCCTGCGCCCCTGTGATCGCCGGAGGTCGCAGCAAAGCGAGGAAGAGGGAAATCTGGAAGAGTAGAGACACCTTCACGCCCAGTTTGAGATTCATCGCATCCTCCTGACACGTGGATTAGCTGCATTGCAGGCGCGAGTATATCAAAGGCCGCCTGGCTTGGATGGGGAGAGCCTGCGCCCGTATTTGGGCGTACTTGGGCTTGACATTAGGAAATTGGGGGGGCAATATCCTTCACCTCAAGCCGCTCGTGAACAATCTGACTTAGTGGATACGAGTCCTGTGGCCCGCAGGTGGTCCAATGGAAGGTTCATTCCAAAGTACCAAACCCGCAAGCTCCCGTGATGGGGATCCGCAGCGGCCCCTTGAATACTACAACCAGGCCGTTCAGGCCATCGATCTTCTCTATGGAGTCGCTGTCAGTGGTTCGGATGGCGCTGAAGAGGTTCTGCGCGACCTGGCGGAAAAGCTCACTATACGCGGCGGCGGCTGGCGCCAGATGAAATATCTGAAGAAGTGAGGTTGGGTGTGTTCTGTGAGATTTGTGGCAGGCCCCGCAGTTTTCTGGCGTCGTTTTTTGGCGGCCGGGCCCACCCGGCATGTATCGAGGCTCAGGAGAAGAGACAGCGGGAGGAGGCGGAGGCTCAAAGGAAGAGGCAGAGGGAAGAGGAAGCTGCGCTCCATAAAACCATACTGGAACAAATAGAGAAGGGAGTCTTTAGGGGTCTCAATGAACACTCAGAGGTGATGCTCGACGAAGGCGAAATTCTCTGCATGCTTATCAAGGGTTGCTGGAGCACGTTCTTTTATCCTCGCGCCGCCGGCCGCATCAAGCCTGGGCAGGTGGTCAGGGTTGATGGCTTGAAGAAGGTGGACTTCGGGAGTCTTCACGTTACCGACAAGAGAATCTGCTTCATCGGTAAGGGTGGCGCGAAAACTATTCCACTAAAGAAACTGTTACAGTGCCAGGTGGGAACCGACACCCTGCACGTCACCGCTGAGGGAAGGTCTTCCTCGACCTACTTCATTATCGAGTCTCCTGCGGCGTTGGAGTTGGCCCGGGCTTCGATCTTGAAGTTGACTGAACTTGCCAAGACTGGAAATAAGCCGGTAATCAGATAGAGGTGGGAAATGCCGCGAATCGACCTCTACGTTTGGAGCTCTTGTATGGATAAGGATACCTGCCCGGTCTGTCGTGAGATGGATGGTACAGAGTGGAAACGAAAAAGGGACACCACCCGGACACCTCATCCTGGATGTACAAGCCCTGAAGGTTGCCGATGCCAGGTCATACCCCGCTACGACGACGAAGGTGTCGTCATTCTGGAGTAGGAACTTCACACTTGGGAGAGGGAGCAGGTAGGGCGGACCTATCGTGGAGCCCCGCGGCTCTGAAGGTGGCCGAGAAGAGACACTTGAGACTTGAAGAAGGGGGCTACACTACCCGTTCATGAAAGGACCCATTCCACCGAACCCTCCTTACGGCAGCCAGCGCAGGACCGCGCCTTCATAAGGTTTCAGGCTGAGCCTCCAGCCGGGTCCCTCGCGGCGCAGCGGCTCGAAGCCGTCGGTTGAAATCCTGCTGAGACTCTTGGCCGGCAAGGCCGTGGAGAGCATGACTTTCAGCGGCTGCGCGCTGTGGCTGGCCAGCACGAAATAGCCACCCTGCGGCGCGTTCAAGGCCGACGCCTCGACAGAAGGTTGATCCGTCGAAACCTGTGGATTCACTCCTGCCCACTCCCGCAAGGCCTGATAGATTCGGTGTGTGTTTTCATTTTTCTCGAAGGCCGAGGGAACCGCGGCAAGATAACTCTCCAAAGGGTAGGCGCATAACAGAGTCTTTCCCGCACCATACGAGTGCGCCACCAGTGCCGGGCGCCCCTCCTGGTCAACGGCCACAACCGTGCCGCCACGCACCTCCAGCGTGGCCGCCCAGTGCTTGAACGCGACGGAGGCAGCGGTATAGTGAAAGGTCTCACCCGGCTGCAAGTTCCCAAACGGCGTCACGATTTTCAGCGTCACGTCGCTCGAGGGCGCGTGATCCACCAGGCGGGCTCCGAACAAGCCTTCCATCTCGGGGATGGCGGCGTCGGCGCTTAGCGAAGCGTAAAGAACTCCGCCCTGGTGAACGTAGCCGCGCGCCTTTTCCCAGAAGTCGGTGTGCACGTGGACGAGGTCGATATCCGTGCTCGTCAACGGTGACGGCAGGAAAACCATCGGCCGCGTTTGCCAGTTCGAGTATTCGCGCGGGAAGTCCGCCTTCAGGCCGGCGCGTCGGGCCAGGATGAATGAGGAGAGCCAGGCGCCCGTCAGCCACTGGTTCGACTCACCCAAATCGCGAGGCTTCTCACCCGGCATCGCATCGCCATCCTGCTGCGAGACATAGGGGATGCTGGCGGGACCGGTCAAACCGAAGTGCGAGAAGTCACCATGCGGCTTCGCCCACTCGTCGGGAACGATAATCGCGGCTTGGGCGGCGGCGGGTTCGACGCCGGTCAAGTCCATCTGGCTCGTGATTTTTGCGAAGGACTTGAACTGCACGCCGCGTGGGCGGTCTTGCCGGTCCCAGGTCGTCAAGCCGAACTGCGTTTCATGCGGCGCGCGCAGATAGGGAACACGCCGGAACTGCTCCGGCGCGGCATCGGTGAAGCACCACAGCAAGAAGCCGTTGGCCCCCGCGCCCAGGCCCGAATACATGCTGACGCCGTCAAACGCGGCAATGCGCTCCGGTGCGTACTGCGCCGACGATGCGCCCATTTCCTGAATCATCACCGGACGTCCGGCGCCGCCGGAAAGCGCCGTCTGGAACGCCGCGCAATAAGTGGCGCGCTCGGAGAGCATGGGGTCGGGGAAAAGTTCCGGCGCGTAAATCGCGTAGGGATGAACGCTCAAGAAATCGACTTCATCGCGAATCGTGTCCGGGCGAAAGGGCCCGTGCCCGACGTCTTCCATGCTGGTTCCCGCCACCAGCAGCCGCTCGGGGTCAAGACGGCGGAAGGCCCCGGCGATGAGGCGCGTCCAGTTAATCGCCATGGCATCGGTGGTTGCGCCCTCGACGATCCAGAAAGGCGGCTCGTCGGTTAGATCCCAGGCCAGGATGGCGGTCTCGTTGCGGTAGCGCCGCGCAAGCTCGGCCGCGTGATTGGTTTCGAGGCGCAGCATCTCCGGCTCCGCGTGCGGGTGGCGCCCGTGACGCCAGGGAACGTCCCAGTAAGCTTCGCCCACTTCCCCGCCGATGAAGAGCGAGGGGTGCAGGTAAATCCGGTAGCGATGCGCGAGCGCGATGAGGTCATCGAGCTGCTTAAAGGCTTCGGGATTGTAATCTCCGGGGCGCGGCTCAAACCAGGCCCAGAACAAATCCAGGCGCACCGTGTTGAAGCCGAGCTCGCGCATTTTGGCGAAGTCGGCTTCGATATCCGAAGCATCCCATTGCTGCGGCCATTGCAAGCCCGCCTTGGCCGGAACCCAGTGCGCGCCAACGGGAATGAACCGGCGCCCGGCGCAAGAAAAGTAGTTGCCCTCGAGGAGGACGCTCGGCAGGGGCTTGACCTCTGCCTCGCCGGCGGCGCCCCGGCCCTCCCGTGCCCACGGCCCGCGACCGCCGGGCACGAACATCGTACACACCATCACCAGCCAAAACGTTTTTCGAAACACGCGTCTGCGCTCCTTCCAGCCAGGGTGATTCGCCGCCGGTCCATCGGACAGCGTTCCGGACAGCAAAGACTCTCTCCCCGGGGCCAGCCCGAGTGTACACCTCACGGGTGTGTTTGGGAACGAGCCTCAATGCTGTTCACTTAAGGGGTTTCAGGAAATTGGATCCGAGCTTCGTCAGGCGTGACCCCCTCAACCCCCGGCCCCTCTCCCCCAAGGGGGCGAGGGGGGCAGTAATTTGAATTTACTGCCCTCGCCCCCTTGGGGGAGAGGGTGGACCGCAACCGGCGCTTTCTCCAGCCGGGGCGGGCCGGGTGAGGGGGTCACGCAGGAGCAAATTGAAAAGCCGGAACCCCTTAAGTGAACAGTATTGGAACGAGCCTGAGAAAGTTGGGTTCAGTTCAAGAAATAGTTGCGGTAGAGGGAGTCCCGCTTGACGGGGCGGAAGCCGGCATCGGCGATCATGCGGCGGAGTTGTTCTTCCGAGGAAGTGCGGGTGACGCCCGCGGCGCGCACCACGTTTTCCTCGATAAGGATCGAACCCACATCGTTGCCGCCGAAGCGCAGGGCGATCTGGCAGATCTTATGCCCGGGTGTCAGCCACGAGGCCTGCACGTTCGGGATGTTATCCAGATAGATACGGGCGACGGCGAGCGTCTTGAGATAATCCACCGCCGTCACTTCCTCCTTGAGGGAGTTGCCGAGTGAGGTATGGGCGCGCTGGAAAAACCAGGGAATGAAAGCGGTGAAGCCCCCCGTCGCTTCCTGCAACTGGCGGACACGCTCGAAGTGATTGACGCGGTGCTCGAAGGTTTCGCCGCAGCCGAACATCATGGTGGCGGTGGTCTGCATGCCGAGCCCGTGCGCGACGCGATGCATGCGCAGCCATTCCTCGGTCGTGCACTTCAGGCGCGCGATGCGACGGCGAACCTCGTCATCAAGAATTTCGGCGCCGCCGCCGGGGATGGAATCGAGGCCGGCGTCCATCAACCGCGCGATAGTCGCGTCGAGCGGCAGCCCGGAGACCTCCGCAATGTTCAGCACCTCGGGCGCGGAAAAGCAGTGCAGGTGAATCTGCGGAAAGCGCTGCTTGATGCTCCGCAGCAGCTCTTCGTAGTAATCAATCTTGAGGTCGGGATGCAGCCCACCCTGCATCAGTACGCCCGTGCCGCCGAGCGCAAGCGTCTCCTCGATCTTCTGGAAGATGGATTCGAGCGGCTGGATATAGCCTTCCGGCGAACCCACGGGACGATAGAAGGCACAAAACGAGCAATACTCGGTGCAGATGTTCGTGTAGTTGATGTTGCGGTCGATCTGGTAGGTGACCACGTTGCCGGGATGCAGGCGCTTGCGGACGGCGTCCGCTTCCATCCCGATGCCCAGCAGATCATCGGAGCGCAACATGTCGAGCGCCTGGGAAGAAGTTAAAGCCATGGGTGATTCTCTTCTGGCCGGGAATCGCCGCTCTCGGGAAAGCGGGGGACGGCCACAAGCTGCGGAAAAACCCCTCACACTGTCATCCTGAGGAGGCGAAGCCGACGAAGGACCTCTGCATTTGCTTCAAGACTCAAATACAGGGGTCCTTCGCTTCGCTCAGGATGACAGCATCGGAGCGTTCTTCCGCAGCCTGGGCCAGGCCCGATGACTCAGGCAAAATACAAAGCTTTATCCACCGGAATGATGCCGGTCTCATGCGCAAGTTTGTAAAACAGCCGCAAGCCCTGACGATTCTCCTCATCCAGAGAATAGTCGATATTCTCGGTCAAGTAAACCTTCACGGCAGCGGCGGTCATACCCAGCCGGGGCGCGTATTCGGCGGCGATGTCGTCAAGGTGCGCAAGTCCGAACTGGAGGGAATTGGCGAAATGCGCGTGGTGTTTGGTGAGGTTGCGATCATCGTGACCCACCCAGAGCGCGAAGACGAAGGGCAGGCCGGTAAATCGCTTCCACTCGGCGGCCAGGTCATAGACTTCCGCGACCTGACCGGTGTAGGTGAGCGCCGCGTCGCCAATCAGGAGTGCGGCATCGGCGCGCTCCAGCATGATTTCAGGCCGCGGTGCGTGGGGTGTGACGGTGATCCACCGGGAATAAAACTTGCGCATCATGACGCGCAACAGCGCGGCGGAGGTGCGCGAGGAATTGTCTATGGCCACGGTCTGGATCTTGGCGAGGGGGACCTTGCTGAGCAGCAGCACGCTCCTCACCTGATTCTTCGCAGCAATGGACATGCCGCTGAGGATTTGCACCCGGTCGAGCCTCTGGTATTCAATGGAGGGAATGATGCCCACATCCGCCTTGTGTTGGTGAACCGCATCCGCACAATGGGCTGGGGTAGTGAAGTCGAGATCGAACTTTCCTTGCTGCTCGCCGCGCAACATGCCCCAGACGAGCGGCACGGTGTTGAGATATTGGACGACGGAAAGTTTGAGTGCGGGCATGGTTTTCTTGGCGCCAGCCTGTCATTCTATCGCAGCGTGGCAGGTTGTCAATTGCCGCCTGAAATTACTGGAAACCGGGGAGGCTTCCTGGCCGGTAAACCCCACCTCGTTGCCCGCCACCCTGGGGCAGCGATGCATGCTAAGTTGCTTTCATGGAGATACTACTGCCGACGCGAAGCATCAGGTTAGATTGGTGACTGTTCATGCCCCCTCACCCGGCCCGCGCCGGCTGGTGAAAGCGCCGGCCGCGGTCCACCCTCTCCCCTCGGGAGAGGGCGGCAATCACCAATCCCGGCCGGTCTCACTTGGCTGGCGCCGCCTGCCGGATCGCCTGAATGAGATCATCCGTTGCGCCCTGGGCGTGAAGGTCGTCGAGATCGTCAGCGGTGGGCGTGAACTTGATGCCGCGGTCTTTGATGATCTCCACGAGGCGCGCGTTAGGGACTCCGCCCTGCAGCAAGGAGATGATTTCCTGTCTGCCCAGCGCCCGCGGATTCGGCGGGGCCGCTTTGGGTGTGAAATGGGCAACAAAGCTGAACTTGGATTTCGCTTGCGCAGGGTTGGTGGCAACGACTTCAAAGGTGTTATCACCGGGCTTGAGCGTGATGGGATCCGACCAGAACTCCGCAGCCTGCGCGCTCTTGGGCCGCAGTGCTGCGGGAGCGCCGTTGATCGTTACGGTCGGTAATCCGGAGTTATCCATAGCTACGCCACGAATGGTAAGCGGGGAATCATTGACCTCGACGGTCTGGTTCTCACCTGCTCCTGAAGGAGCAACGACCACGACAGTGGGTGGAGAGGGCGGCGCAGGTTTGGGCTCTGCCGGCGGCATTACTACGGGTTGCACTACGTCGGGTGGTGGCGCCGCCGTCTGCTGTTTAAGTTTGAACTCCGCGACCACTCGATCCAAATTCTGGAGTGCCTCGAGGAGCAGCGGCGTGTATTGGGAATCCGCCTTTGCGACACTATTCACAGAGGGGTTTGTCGATTCAGCCGCGTCCCAGTGATTCATCGCCGAATAGCTGAAGAAGTGCCTTAGCTTACGATCTCGGAACTCGGTTGCACCGTATTCGGTCTTTAGGCCGATAATATCTGGCCGGCTGAGCTCGAATCCTACGTCAACTTCCTTGGTAACTCTTGATTGGCAGACCATGGTGTACCGAACCCTGTCGCGGCTGATTTCCAGCCAGCCGTAGGAAGCTCTGATCCTCGGCTTGAGCAACGTCCAGTTCAGGCTGGAATGACCAACCGGGAAGCGCAGGGTGGGGTTCGTGTCGGCGTTGACGAGCGTAACGTCGTCCGGAAAGTTTGCGGAGCCGGGGGCAATCTGCGGCGCCACCTCCCCGCGCCCGCGAGGTTTTTCCGCTCGACCGAGCCCGGCGATTAGGAAACCCAGACAGACGATCAACGCTGCCATGAACCCCACAGGGATTGCTTGCTTTTGCGGGACCATATCGAGGCGCTTTCGATCAGCCAGGGTTTGGGGCTTGCTTGTCTCTAACCACCCTCGACCGCGCGGCGTCGGCACAAGTTTTCAAGCAGGCATGCCCACTAGATCGTCCCACTGTTTCGACGCGTGGCGCAAATAGGGTGGGCACCTTGCGCCGGAACTACCTTGGAACGAAATGCGAGGCACGCCTCGTCGTGGCTGCTAGGGGTGCGCCGCAGCCTGCTGCAGGGCCTGAATCAACCCATCGTCTCCACTCTCGGCGCGAATGTCGTTCAGATCGTCGGCGCTGGGCGTGAACTTGATGCCGCGGTCTTTGATGATCTCCACGATGCGCGCGTTAGGGACTCCGCCCTGCAGCAAGGAGATGATTTCCTGTTTGTCCAGCGCCCGAGGATTCGGGGGAGCCGCCTTGGGTGTGTAATGAACGATAAATACGAGCTTCGCCTCCGCGTGGGCCGAGTTGGAGGCGGTGATCTGGACGCGATTGCCTCCCGGCTGCAACGGCAGCGGGTCCGACCAGAATTCGGCGGCCTGCGTGCCTCGCGGCCGCATATTGGCGGACGAACCATTAATGGTAACGACCGGGATACTGGTGCTATCCATAGCCACGCCCCGAATGACCAGCGGGGATTCATCCAGCTCGATGACCTGATTGGCGCCCGCTCCGGGAGGGGCCGCCAGCACGATCGCGGGCGGAGCAGGGGGCGCGGCAGGCTTGGGCTCCTCCGGCGGAGGGGTGACGAGGGGTTGCGCCGCGACGGGCGGGGGCGCGGGTGGGGGTGGGGGTTTCACCAAAGCCAACAGGCGATCGAAGTTTCGCATCGCCTGATAGATCGACACCGTACCCTCTGTCTCACGACCGGCCGCCGCACCGACGCCCGGGCCCGTATGAACCGAACCCCACCGGTCTTGGGGAAGATAGAAGATCATCTGCCGCTTCTTGGGGCTCCGGAATATGATGTAATTGTAGGCAAACTTGAGGTCGCGGATTTCTGAGCGGGAAACTTCGAAGGAGTGCTCGGATTTGCTTAGGGGCTGGGCAACCTGGTAACGCACCGTGTTGCGGGTAATGTCCAGCCAGCCGTAAGTGATGCTGAAAACCGAACCCGGCGTACTTATGATGGGGTAGCGAAGAGTGGGATTGGAATCAGCATTCAGGAGTTGCGGCTTGAGGATGTCTTCGAGGTCAGTTGTGTCAGGCTTCTCGCCACGCCGGCGGGCAGATTTCTTGGCGAATTGGGCTGCCGCCGCTGAGGTCACACTGACGATTAAGAATAGCAGAAGAAACGTGCGGCCCATTCGCCTAAGCTCAGGGTTCGGGCTCATCGGAGATCGACCTCCACTCTCTGCCGGCTTGGGTGCCTGCAACTCCGCAACCTCCCCCTAATTCATCGGCGGTCGCGAGGTGAAGTCTTAATCTTCTTCGCGAGAGCGAAGCTGCTCCCTCTGGACAGGAGTCGGCGCCCTATTATTCCACTCGTGAGTGAGAAGTTACAACCGGCTTCCAAGCCGTAGGTAGAAATGTCGTTTCCTCTTCCGAAAGGGGGGTACGAAGAACGCGCGTGGAGTGGGTTCACGGTGCCGGCGCCGCCTGCTGGATGGCCCCGATCAACTCATCATCGGCGCCCGCGGCGCGCAGGTCATTCAGGTCGTCCGCCGTAGGCGTGAACTTGATGCCGCGTTCCTTGATGATCGTCGCGATGCGCCCGCTGAGGACTCCGCCCTGCAGCAAGGAGATAATCTGGGGTTTGCTCAACGCCCGGGGATTGGGCGGCGGTCTGGGAGCGTAATGGACAATAAAAACCAGTTGGGCCTCCACGTGGGCCGAGTTCGAGGCCACGATCTGGATGCGATTACCCCCAGACTGAAGCGGCAGCGGGTCCGTCCAGAATTCCGCCGCCTGCGCATTTTGGGGACGCATGTTGGCGAGCGCACCATTGATGGAGACGACCGGAATGCCGGTACTGTCCATGGCCACGCCGCGGATAACCAGGGGGGATTCCTTCACTTCGATCACCTGGTTGGCGCCGGCGCCCGAGGGCGCCGAGAGCACGATCGGGGCGGAGCGGGGGGCGCGGCGGGCTTGGGTTCGGCGGGCGGGGGCGCAACCGGTTGGGCCACGACGGGCGGTGGCGCGGGAGGAGGCTTCACCATAGCCAGGACGTGGTCAAAGTCTCTCAGCGCCAGTGAGATCGATGTCGTCCCGGGCGCGTTCTCAACGGCGGCCGCCATAAAGCCGGAGCCGCTGCGGATACTCCCCCAGCCATCCTGAGGCATGTAGAAGATGTTGTACTTTTTCGCCTGCCCGTGGAACGTCAAACCGCCGTGCGCCATCTTGACATCGCTAATCTCTTTGTAAGGCACGACGAACCCTTCCTGCACCTTGTTGGGAGGGGAAACGGCGTTGTAGTGGACTGCTTCGCGCGACACGTCAAGCCATCCGTAGGAGGCGCTGAAAACGGACAAGCCTGAGAACCTCACGATGGGGTAGCGTAGCGTGGGGTTCGAGTCGGCATTAAGAAGCTGCGGCTTGGAGCTTGCGAAATCTGCCGGGTCGAACCGGTCGCTGCTCAAGCGCCCACCCCTTTTCGCGAATTGCCCGGCCGCCGACGATGCCACGCTGAAGATGATTAGGATGAGTGCCGAAACCCAGCGGCCTTTGTACCGACCCTCGTAGTTCGAACTCATTGGAGGCAAACCTCGACGCTTCTCCGGCTCGAACGCCCGCGTCTTCGCAATCCTTCCTTTAGCTTATCGGCTGTCGCAAGGGCAAGTCTTAATTCCCTTCGCGAAGACGAAACCGCGCCCTCGGGGCAGGAGCCGGCGCCCTATTATTCCACTCAAGGGTGAGGAGTTTCAACCGGCTTGCAGGCGGGGTGGCGGCCAACCGTCGAATCCTCATGGGGGTGTGGCGCCACGCTTCCGTAGCTGGGGGCCAAAGTCAGGGGCATGGCGAAAAGGGCGGCGTGGTGGTAGGGAAATTGTGCCGGCCTGCCGCGCCGGGGCCGACGGACGAGACGCGCGGTTCCGGCAAAACCGGCTGGTCAGCAAAACCCCGCGGCGCCGCCCAGAATTTTTCGCCTTGCATTGCCGGCCCCGGTTTTGAGACTGTAGAACGCGAACAACTGGCAGAAGCAAGGGCATGCCCCAGACATATTCCCTGTAGGAGATATCAATCCGTTCAAATCGCAGGTGCTGCGGGCACGAGTTGAAACCAATACCATGGACGAAGCTTTAGTTTTCTGGGTCGCTTTGACACGCATCGAAGGCCTGGGTATCCGCGGGTCGCACAAGCTCATCGAGCATTTCGGATCGCCGCAGGCCGCGTACATGGCCTCGCTGACCGAACTCGAGAGTTGCGGTCTTCCCGCACGTGTGGCGCAGGCGATTTTCGCTCAAGCCTGCCTGAAAGAAGCCGAAAAGGAGGTGCAGGAGGCGGCCCAGGCGGAGTTCCGGCTGGTCGCCTTCGACAGCGAGGATTATCCCCCGCTGCTCAAGCAGATTCCGGACGCGCCTCTGCTGCTCTATGTGCGCGGCGACACCGCCGTCCTTGCGCAGCACGCGGTGGCCATGGTCGGAACGCGGCGGCCCAGCGCCTATGGCAG
This sequence comes from uncultured Acidobacteriota bacterium, assembly GCA_963722555.1. Lineage (GTDB taxonomy): Bacteria > Acidobacteriota > Terriglobia > UBA7540 > UBA7540 > Bog-366. The sequence continues at coordinate 235,915 of CAVRNQ010000005.1, read as the reverse complement.
CTCCGTGGCGCACCGGCTGGCGCATGATTTGGCGCTGCGGCAACTTGTGGTGGTCAGTGGCCTGGCGCGCGGCATCGATTCCGCCGCGCATCGGGGAGCGCTGGAGGCGCCGGGGAAGACTGTCGCCGTGCTGGGCTCGGGCCTTGACGTCATCTATCCGCGGGAGAACCAACGCTTGGCGGAGCAGATTGCCAAATCCGGGGCCGTCGTTTCGGAATTCCCTCTGCGGACTGGGCCGACGCCGGAAAACTTCCCCATCCGCAACCGGATTATCAGCGGGCTCTCGCTCGGCGTGGTGGTCGTGGAAGCCGCGGAGTACAGCGGGTCGCTCATCACCGCGCGCCTGGCGGTGGAACAGAACCGCGAAGTCTATGCCGTGCCAGGGAACATCACCTCGCCCCAAAGCTTCGGCCCCAACCATCTCCTCAAGCAGGGGGCGAAGCTGGTGGATCAGTGGATGGACGTGATCGAAGAATTCCCGGCCGAGATTCGCATCGAACTCCTGCCTCCCGTGGAGGCATCGGAAGGAGAACCGAGGGACGACCAGGCCGCTTCGCTCTTCGCAGCCTCGCTGAAACCGGATCAGAAAGCGGTCTTCGCAGTTTTGCGGGCTGACCAGGCGCTTTTCGTGGATGAGATTGGGGGCGCCGCTGAGCTTCCCCATCCGCGAGTTCTGGCCGCGCTCCTGGAGCTGGAAATGAGCGGGTTGGTCCGCCAGTTGCCAGGAAAGAACTTCATCCGTAAACTGTAGGGCCGGGGAATCCTTGCAACCAGGTTGGGAATCAAAGGGACGCTGGATGAGTTAGCATCAATGCTGTTCACTTCAGGGGTTTCAGGAAATTGGATCCGGGCTTCGTCAGGCGCGACCCCCTCACCCCCGGCCCCTCTCCCCCAAGGGGGCGAGGGGAGCGTTGATTTGATTTTTTTGCCCTCGCCCCCAGGGCGCGAGGGGAGTGTTGATTGGAATTAACTGCCCTCTCCCCCTTGGGGGAGAGGGTGGCCCGCAACCGGCGCTTTCTCCAGCCGGGGCGGGACGGGTGAGGGGGTCACCCAGGAACGAATTCAGAAGTGTTTTCCTGGTACCCCTTAAGTGAACCGTATTGGGGTTAGCGTTCCGCGTGGAGGAATTGCAAACGTTATCCAGAAAGGATCGAAGCTGATAGCTAACTGCGGATCGCGGGAAGCTTTTCATACGGACTTATGACCAAATCCCTCGTCATTGTGGAATCGCCGGCCAAGGCGAAGACCATCAATAAGTATCTGGGGCCTGACTTCACGGTGAAGGCGTCCATGGGACACGTCATGGACCTCCCCAAGAAAGACCTGGGCGTCGATGTCGAGCACGGGTTCAAGCCGACTTACATCTCCATCCCCGCCAAGAAGAGTGTGATTGCCGAGCTGAAATCCGCAGCCGCCAAGGTGAGCGCCATTTATCTCGCGGCTGACCCGGACCGCGAGGGCGAAGCCATCTGCCAGCACCTGCGCGAGCTGCTGAACTCCAGCCGCAAGAAGTATTACCGGGTGCTCTTCAACGAGATTACGCGCGATGCCGTGCGGGAAGCTTTCGAACACCCGGGCGAAATCGATGCGCACCTGGTGGACGCACAACAGGCGCGCCGCATCCTGGACCGCCTGGTGGGCTACCAGGTCAGCCCGCTGCTCTGGGAAAAGGTCAGGCGCGGAATTTCCGCGGGGCGCGTGCAGACCGTGGCGCTGCGGCTGATCGTCGAGCGCGAGCGGGAAATCCAGGCGTTTCAGAAGCAGGAATACTGGACCATCACAGCGCACGTGGAAGGCAAAAAGCCTCCCGCCTTCGACGCGCGCCTGGCGAAATTCCAGGGCAAGGACCTGGAGATTCCCGACCAGGTGACGGCGGATCGGATCACGGCGGCGATCCAGGCCGCCGACCTGGTGGTGCAGTCGGTCACCACCAAGGAAAAGCGTAAGTACCCGGTCCCGCCCTTCATCACCAGCAAGCTACAACAGGAAGGCGTGCGCAAGCTGCACTTCTATGCCAAGAAAACCATGATGGTGGCCCAGCACCTCTACGAGGGCATCGAGCTCGGAGAGGAAGGCGCCGTCGGACTCATCACTTATATGCGCACGGATTCCACGCGCGTGGCAGAAGGCGCGCTGGCTGCGGCGCGCGGCTATATCCAGAAGACTTTTGGGAACGATTATCTCCCCGCGGAGGCCATCCGTTACAAGAGCAAGAAGGGCGCGCAGGACGCCCACGAGGCGATTCGGCCCACCGACGTCACGCGCACGCCGGATTCGCTTCGTAGGTCTCTCGGCCCGGATGAATTCAAACTCTATAAGCTGATCTGGCAGCGCTTCGTCGCCTCCCAAATGACGCCCGCGGTATTCGACCAGACCACGGTCGATATCGCGGCGGGCGACTACCTCCTGCGCGCCACTGGTTCGGTTGAGAAGTTCAACGGCTTCCGCGCCGTTTACGAGGAAGGCAAAGACGAGAAAGCGGAACTGGAGGAAGACGAGGAACTGAAACATCGCCTGCCGCAGGTGGCCGAGGGCGAGCGGCTGAAACTGCACAAGCTTCTTCCCGAACAGCATTTCACGGAACCGCCGCCGCGCTTCAACGAAGCCACGCTGGTGAAGATGCTGGAAGAAAAGGGGATCGGCCGGCCTTCCACCTACGCCTCCATTCTTTCCGTCATTCAGAACCGCGAGTACGTGGAGAAAAACCAGGGGCGCTTTTATCCCACCGAGCTGGGCATGCTGGTCAGCGACTTACTCGTGAAAAACTTCAGGGATATCTTTGACGTCGCTTACACCGCACGCATGGAAGAAGAACTCGACGAAGTGGAGGAGGGGAAACTTTCCTGGACCGACGCGCTGGATGAATTCTACAAGAAGTTCAAGAAAGACCTGCGCCTGGCCGAGCGCGAAATGGTGGATGTCAAGGGTGAAGGCATTCCCACCGCCATCAAGTGTGAGAAATGCGGCAAGCCCATGGTGATCCGGCTGGGGCGCAATGGCCAATTCCTGGCGTGCACGGGATACCCGGATTGCGATGGCACCAGCGACCTGCCCCCGGCGCTCGCCGCCCAATACGCCAGCGCCGCGCCGCCCGCTCCGGAAGTCGCCGCCGAGAACTGCCAGAAGTGCGGCAAACCCATGACCGTGAAACGCGGCCGCTTCGGCTACTTCCTGGCCTGCACCGGCTATCCCGAATGCCGCAATACCAAAAAGATTGTTATCAAGGAAGGAAATGCCACCGCGGTGGGTGACACGCCGCTGGAAGAGAAGTGCCCGGAGTGCGGCAACCACCTGGTGATCAAACACGGCCGTTACGGACAGTTCACCGCCTGCAGCAACTACCCCCAGTGCAAGTATGTGAAACGGGAGAGGCTGGGAATCCCCTGCCCCGAAAAAGGCTGCACGGGTGAGATCGTGGTGCGCCGGTCCAAGCGCGGCAAGACGTTCTACGGCTGCAGCCGCTATCCCGAGTGCAAATTCACGGCCTGGGATAAACCGGTCGCCGAGGCGTGCCCCACATGCGGCTCGCCGATCCTGCTGGAAAAGAACAACCGCAAGACCGGTGAGACCGTCCGCCACTGCCCGAACGAAAATTGCAAGTACCAGCGCGCCGTGGAGTGAGTCCCACGGGTCACCGGCCACCCTGCCAGGTCCACGGAAGGGCGTGCCTTCAAGCCTTGCCCCCCAGACCGGTTGTTTGGGGCTAGCCCGAGTTTCTCACCACGCTGGGACGCTTTTGGGGTCTGCCGGAAGGGCGGGGCTAAACAGGCTGCGGAAAAACCCGTCGGGACTGTCATTCTGGGCAAGGATAGCCGAAAGCGGCTATCCGTGATGTCAGAACATCGGCGCAGGACGCGAAGCGCCGTTTTGTTGAAAACACAGGAGTTCCGCGCCGATGTTCTGGAGAGGAGCCGCAGGCGACGAAGAAACTCGTATTGCCATGAAAATGCGCAGAGCGAGATTCTTCGCGAAGTTTACCCTGAGCCGGCAGAGCGAGATCCTTCGCTACGCTCAGGATGACAGCGAAAGGCTCAGAATGACAGCAGGGAAGCGTTTTTCCGCAGCCTGTAAAGCCCCGCCCTTCCAATTCCGTGGTGAGAAATCCGGGCTTGCTATCCGGTTGCCTTCGCGTGCTGCGATGAATTGGAAGCCGGCATTCGCTCGCGGGCTAGGGGGGCCCACTTCTGGAACCATTGGCGGAATTCCTCTGCCCGCGCTGCCAATCGTGCGCTGAGCGGCCAGGTTAGCGAGTCCAGCGGATAGCCTTCGACCCTCAGAGCGATCTTTACTGCCCAGGGTGTGGGAAGTTCGCCTGCCGCCGTGGCTAACTCTTGCACGAGTTGCTGTAAAGGGGCGGCCCGCTGGTCGTCACGTTCCTGGAAGGCGCGGTAGATCCCGAGTATGAGTTCCGGAAAAATGCAACTCAGCCCCGAGATGCATCCGTCGGCCCCCAGTTTAAGACCTGTAAGAAACAGGTCGTCACTGCCGTTCATGAGCGTGAAGTCGGTCGCATGCTTGGCTGCCGCCAACTGCTTCAGGGTCGTCCGCCGACCGGAACTGTCTTTGATTCCGACGATATTTCCCTCCGCCTGAACAAGCTGGAGAATCCCCGCGATGCCCAGGTCACTCGCGAACTGCGGGATGTGGTAGAGCAGCACCGGCAGGGGTAGGTTCCGAGCGACTTGGGGGATGATTTCCGCGAGGTCGGGCGGCTGGAAGCAGAAGTAAGCGGGCGGCGCCAGCAGCACCGCGACGGCCCCCAGATCCGCGGCGACCTCCGCCATCCGTCGCACCTGCCGGGAATGCTCCGCGCTTACCCCGAAGATCAAGGGAACCCGCTGGGCGACGCGCCGTGCCACGTGGCGAAACAACTGCAGCCTGTCCTCGACATCACAGACCGCGTACTCACCCGTTACACCGCCCAGGCAGAATCCCGTGATGCCGGAAGCGAGAAGGTCATCGAGCAGAGGGTCGAGACCGCCGGCCTCGGGACGCCCTTGGTCCCCGAAGGGCGTGGGGAGCGCCACGTACACACCCGACAGGTGAAAAACCTTGGACATAGCGCCTGATCCTCAAGCAAAGATGAGGCCAGCCGTGGGCAGGCCTGGGTGCGTGATTCCGAAGCGATCCTAAGGTCTCACCCGTTGCGATAAGAGAGAACGAGGCGACCCGAATCGGATCAGCAGCATCCTTCGAAGTCAACCGGCGGGAGCATGCCGGGGTGGCTGCACCCACATCCAACCATGCAACCGCACCCCGACACGCCCCGACGGCAACAAGACAACCCGCTGGCCAAGCGTTAGAAAATGAACCTCAGCCCAAACTGAATCTGGCGCTCCGAGGTCACCGTGCTCGTGGAAAGGCCGAAGCTGGAATTTCCAAGATCATCGTTCGGAGTTGAGAACGTCGCATGGTTAGGGAGATTGAAGAACTCCGCCCGGAACTGCAAGGTCTTCGACTCTGTGATGTGCGTGTCCTTGATGATGGAAAAATCAAAATTCGACCAGGAGGGTCCGGTGAAAGTATTGCGACCCAGATTCCCGGGTGACGTTTGCACTTGGCCACCCCAATAGGGGCTATACGTGGTCGGTACGCCGAAGAACCCGGTACCCATGCCGCCCGTGCCCGTGGGGCCGGTGACCGCGGTCGAGAAGAATCGTGGTCCACCTCCTGTGTTCTTCGTCGGTTGCTGCAGCAAAAATGGCCTGGCACCCACGCCATCGTAAGTGTCATAACCGTACTGCAGGGTTCCTAACGGGCTCACGACGGTAAAGGGGAAACCGGTTTGGGCAGTGAAAATGCCAAGGACCTGCCACCCCTGCGTCAGCCGCTTCGGGAGCCCGTGTACACCCCCGAAAGGAAGGTTGTACGCAAAGTTCGCGATAAAGCGTTGGCCCACACTGTAGCTTGCACGGCCATACTCGCACTTCAGGCATTGCGGGTTGTTTAGCATGATCGCTCCGCTCTCACCTGGAGCACTCCAGACGGCATCGGAGTCGGTTTGGTCCTTACCCCACGTGTAATTCGCCTGGAACTGGATGCCGTGCGCCGTGGAGATCCTGCGGGCCTGCACCTGCAAAGCGTTATAACTGGAATACCCGCCGTTGTAGAACACCTGCTGTTCAGCCATACCCGGAGTTATCTGAGTCCAGGGAGCATACTGAGGCTCCGCTCCTGTGTACGCATTCGGGTAAGCCTGGTTGTAGAGATGTACGCCGTTGTTGGCGACGTAGGATACCTGCAGATCGATGCTGCCGGGAAGCTCTTGCTCCAGCGTGACATTGCCGGTTATCGTGTATCCGTTTCGCATCCGATCCGAGGGGTAGTCTCCCCCGACGGGACCGAGCACCGCGGCGATAGGAGCAAGGTTTACCGGCGTATTTCGGGGAATGAGCTTAGTATTTCCGCTCGGCGGCATGGGATTGCCGGAGAGGTCGGTGAGCGTGGGGAGGGACACCGGCAAGGGAGTCAGTGAGTAGACGGGATTGGGCAGCCAGCTCAGCGTGGCCAAAGGAAAGTTGACGGGCGCTTGGTCAGGATACACGGTGGGAATGGAGTTGGTGAATATGCCAAAGCCGCCTCGGAAGACCGTTTTGCTGGTAACCCGATCCGCAATTCCCAAGCGTGGCCCAAAATTCGGATAATCATTTGGGTAAAGCGGCTGCGGGTTCAACACAAACTTGCCGTAAAGGTTGCCGTAATCGGCGACTTCTGAAAGGCGACTACCCACTTCCCAAGGTACAGAGTTGTACTCGTAACGCAAGCCCACATTTACCGTAAGTTTCGGGGTTACCTTAATGTCGTCCTGAAGATACGTGGCGAGGTGCCAAACCCGCAGCCCCCACCACGCGCCGCCCCCACCTGGTGGCCCAAACCCTGGAACCGTGGTGGCGCGACCGTAGTTCTGGGCGTCACCCTCCATCAAGCTGATCAGCCCGTTCGGGCTTGGGTCGCCTACCGCAAGGGAGGTTCCCCCGTTCGTGGAAGGGATGGCCGCGAGAAGCGGGGTGCCAATACCGAAGCTGTACTGACCATTGGGGCCGAGGGAGGTCACTCCGAAGCCGTTGTCCCGCCCTCTTTGATAGTAACCGCCAATATTGAACGTGTGGCGCCCTTTCGACCACGTTAGGTTGTCCTGGGGCTCAAAATAAGTCTCGACATATTCGGTAATGAACGTGTCCGGCCCCCAGTTGGATAGACTGCCGTCGCCAAAAGAGGTCAGAGTCAAAGCTTGCGATACCGGCAGGATTCCCTCGAGCTGCCGGTTGAGAGTGAATGTGAAGGTATTGAGCAGGGTGGGTGAGAAGATGTGCGTCTCGCTGAGCGAATAGTTACGCGGCTCGTTCAGCTTCTCGGAGGCGAAAGAAGGGTCTTCAATCGCCGCTAACGGGTTCCGATCTTTAATGAAATTGTTAATGTAAGAGGCACGCCCGAAGAAGGTGTCCTTTTCAGAGAAATGTTGATCGAGGCGCACCGAGAATTGGTCGGCGGGGGTTGGCTGCTTGAACAAGACATTGAGCGTGTTAGGTCCATATAGCCCATTGGGCTGATTCGGCTGCGGATATTTGCCGAGGACCGTCTGGGCAACGGAATTCAGCGGTACTTGGAGCTGGTCGGGGGGGTGGTTTTCGATGTTGGGGTCCGGAATCGTGATCTGCCCTTGCCGCTCGGCTGCAGTTGGGACCTTCATGATGGTTGGTTCCCCAAACATCTGGCGGAAGCCGGCGTACTCGACAAAGAAAAAGGTCTTGTCTTTTTTGATCGGCCCGCCGAACGTCCCACCAAATTCGTTCCTTTGCAGCGGGGGGACCGCCGTCGTCGAGAAGGCATTGTGCGCGTCGAAGACACTGTTGCGCACAAACTCAAAAGCGCTACCGTGAAATTGGTTGGTTCCGGTTTTACTCACAAGCTGCGTAATGGTGCCCGCGCCTTGCCCAAACTGGGCCGAGTAATTATTTTGCTGCACCTTAAACTCAGCGATTGCATCGAGGTTAAAATTCCAGAACTGGATGGTGCCCATCTCCCGGTCGGTAGCGTCGGCATTGTCCAGGGTCGCGACCGACGTTTCCCCACGATTGCCGTTACTGATCCACATCGGGCTCAGCCACCCCATATGGCCAGTATCTGGGGCCATGCCCGGCTGCAACATGATCAGGTTGCCGATGCTCCGCCCGTTGAGAGGAAGCGTTTGAACCTGGTCCCCCGATACCAGCCCGGCGAGCGATCCGTTGGTCGTGTTCAGCAGAGGCGGGGCGGCAGTCACTTCCACGATGGAGGTGACTCCCGCCAGGGCGAGCCTGAAATCCACTTCTCTCTGCTGGCTGACGTCCAGAGTAATTTCCGTGGCCGTTCCGCTTTTGAAGCCCGAAGCCTCAGCGGTGACAGTGTAAGTACCCACCAGCAAGCTGGGGATGGTGTAGGTTCCGGCGCTGGTCGTAATCGTGGATTGGGAGATTCCGGTCTCAACGCGGGTGGCCGTCACTTTCACGCCCGGAACGACGGCCCCGCTGGGGTCGGTGACTACCCCCACAATCGCCCCGACAGCCTGCGACCAAGCCGGCACGGGGATAAGGAAGAAAACGAGCGCGAGGAGACCCCAGGTGACGGGGCTAGAATACCGTAACCAACCCAGGCGCCTCCGGCTCGTTCCTAGACTCGTGGTTTCATCCTTCTGCGGGTTCTTCATCCTCATGACTCCTCCTTCTTAGTTGGCGGGGTCTCCTCAGCGCACTGAGAGCGACCGCGCTTGAAACCCATCTCCTGGGCGACGCATCAGCTTGTCTTTCTGTGCGAACAACAAATCGGCGTCGCACTCAACTCGCTATATTCTGTATGTCGACACATTGTATACAATTGCATCTGTCTGTCAACAGAATTATTTCCGTTCTGGATTTGACGTTATGGTGTATATTGAGTACCGGGTGAGACAGGGCGGGTTGCCAGTCCGCGCCCTGCACGCTTCGAGTAAGGAAAGGGAGGATATGTCCAGGAAGGTGGGGCCTCAAGGCCGCAGCACGTCCTCAGCGCGCGAAAGAGCCTATCTTCAAATTCAACGGAAAATTGCCTCGGGAGAACTCTCCGCAGGCCAGGCCGTTTCCGAACTCGCTCTTGCCAAGGAGATCAAGATCAGTCGCACCCCCATTCGCGAAGCGCTCGCGCAGTTAGCTGCCGAAGGGATCCTGGAACAAAGCCCCAACCGTCGGGCAGTGGTTGTGAAGCTGGCGCGCCAGGATATTATTGAACTCTATGAGTTGCGGGAAGCGCTGGAGGTTTACGCCGTGGGCAAGGCAGCGCGCCAGCCGGTGCGGCGGGGGGACCTCGACAAACTGCAGCATCTGACGGATGCCATCCTGACTCTCAAGGACGAATTGGATCAATCGGGTAAGACGGAGCTGGGCCAAGAGCAAATGCAGCGGTTTGTGGCCTATGACCTGGGTTTTCACACGCTCCTCATGCACCTGGCACCCAACGCTCGCATTCTGAAGGTCGTAAACGAAACGCGCCTGCTGATCCGGATCTTTGCCATCCGACGTCGGGGGCATACGGGTATGCAGCTTGCGGACATCCATCGGCGCCATTCCGAAGTAGTGCGCGCTATCGCGGAGCAAGACCCGGACCGCTCCATGCGCGCCATCTCCGAGCACATCCAAATCAGTCAGCACGAACGCCTCGACGCTTTCGACCAAGGGGAAATCGAGGCCTCATTGCGAGAAACAATGCCGGGGATGGTCCGAACGGACTCCCTGCTTCTCCCCCCGGATTGACCGACCGCCGCTGAACGGTCCCGCCGCCCGCTCGGATTTCACGTTACGGAGGGGCAGGGCGACGTCTTAGCTCCGCCACCACACGGCTTCCCCAGTCATTCCCGTGTTCCGGCCTGAGCTGTGCCCTGAGAGGTTGATGAAAAACGTGGTAGCGCCGACCTTTAGGTCGGCACGTGCTAAGCTAAAGCTCAGCGCTACAACACGCCATCAACTTGGTCAGAGGCCGCGAGGACGTTTTTCATCAACCTGCTAAACTTCATACGTGCCGACGAAGTACGTCGAGGCCACAGTTGACACGCGTGCTGAGGGTTTTGCATAATGAAACCACGGACGAAGGGTTTTGCAACGAAGGACGAGGAGAAGGTAACGTCAGAAGTCGCGCAAGCGTCTAATTACGAGACAGTGAGGTTACCCCCGGTGAAGATTCGGACAATATATCTCATCGCACTGTGCCTTGGGCTGATCCTGGCGGCCAGAAGGGCGACGGCGCAGACCCCGAGCGCTCCGCCCGCACAAGCGAGTCGCGCTGTCGGAGTCGTCACTCAGATTAAGCCCGGCAGTCTCACCCTCCGGTTGGATGTCGGCTCTGAACTACAAGTCCAATTGCCCGAGGACGTTGCCGTGCTTCGTGTGCCGCCGGGCGCAAAGGACTTGAAGACGGCTACCCACATTACGGTCGGCGAGATAAACCCCAGCGACCGGGTTTTGGTTCGTGGCCGCTTCTCGGATGACCAGAAATCCTTTCAGGCGACCTCCGTCGTCGTGATGACGAGGTCGGACCTTGCCTCCGCCCACGAGGCTGAGGCCCAGGACTGGCAGCGGCGCGGGACCAGAGGCGTGGTGAAAGCGGTGGACCTGGAGAAAAAGGAGATCACCATTGCGGTCCCGAACACGCCGCCCACGCCCGGCAATCCCACCCACCCGGTGGTCCTCGCCTTGGCTCCGAATGCTGTGCTCCTGCGCTATGCCCCGGACTCCGTCAAGTTCAGCGACGCCAAGCCCACCCCCTTTGACGCCATCAAAGTGGGCGATCAGGTGCGCGCCTTGGGTACCAAGAGTGAAGACGGCAGCCGCTTTACTGCAGAAAAGCTGGTTTCCGGAACCTTCCGTAACGTTGGGGCAACCGTGATTTCCGTCAACGCGGCGGCGGGCGCTGTTACGGTCAAGGATTCTGGCTTCCGGCAAACCTTTGGTAGTGCACACGACCCCGGATTCCAAGCTGCACGAGCTTCCACAATTCATGGCCGAGATGATCGCGCGTTTCAACTCCGGCGGGCCGGGCAACGATGCCGCCGCGGGAGGCGCAACGCGCGCGGCGGGCCCCGACGCCACGGGAGGGCCGGGCAGCTACGGTGGTCAACGAGGCCCTGGCGGCAACGGCGGCCCGGGTGGGCCCGGCGGGATGCGGCGCGACTTTCAGCAGATGCTCGACCGCATGCCGGCGTTCACGCTCAGCGAGTTGAAGCCCGGTCAACCCTTGATTGTGGTGAGCACGGAGGGTGAAAAGCCGTCAGAAGTAACGGCCATAGTGATCCTCACGGGCGTAGAGCCGATTCTGGCTGCCCGACCCAAGGGCACGGGCGATATGAACCTCGGACCTTGGAATATGGGCGGAGGGGGCGGAGAAGGCGGGCCGTAGAACACCCGTGTCTGCTTCTCAACCTGAAGTTCGGCAAACGCCAGAGGGTGCGGCCGCAGATCCCCACGCACCAAACCCGCGTAACGCAACTTCCACGCGAAGAAACTTAGGAGGATTGGAAGGGTGAACGACGCCTTGAGAAATTTGAAGCGAAAGTTTTGTACTCTGTGGATTCTGTCTTTGCTCTTTCCCGCCCTCACTTTTGGGCAAGGAAGCAGCCCCGTTTTGAGCGGTCAAGTCCTGGACCCGTCGGGAGCGGCGGTCCCCGCCATCACCGTTTCGGTCACGGGACCCTCGGGGACGACCCTGGTTGTTCAGACCGACGACCAGGGCCGTTACGCTTTCCGCAACCTTCCGCCCGGCGCCTACCGGCTCGAAATCAAGCTGAAGGGATTTGGGGACTTCGTGAAGGAGGGCATCGTGATCGGCCGCGGGCAGCCTCAGGTGGTGGACGCCCGCCTGGAGGTGGCTCTAGAAAGGGAAGAGGTCACGGTGACGGGCGAGACCACGCATGTCAGTGTCACCCCGTCCGAAAATGCCAGTTCCCTGGTGATCAAAGGCAAGGACCTCGATTCGCTTTCCGACGACCCGGATGAGTTGCAGAACGAGCTAACCGCCCTCGCGGGCCCCTCCGCGGGACCCAACGGCGGTCAAGTCTATATTGACGGGTTCACGGGCGGCCAACTGCCTCCCAAATCCTCCATTCGGGAGATCCGCGTCAACCAGAATCCTTTCTCGGCGCAATACGACGCGCTGGGCTATGGCAGGATCGAAGTTCTTACCAAGCCGGGCACGGACAAACTTCACGGCCAGTTCTTCGCAAGCGGCAATGACTCGGGTTTCAACAGCCGGAATCCTTTCGCGAGCCAGGTCCCGGCTTATCACACCGTCATGTTCGACGGGAACCTGGGCGGCGCCCTGGGCAAGAAGGCTTCCTTCTACCTCGACGGGCAGCGCCGGAACATCCAGGACGACGCCATCGTGAGCGCTGTCGTTCTCGGCCCCGGCTTCAACCAAGTTCCACTCACCCAGGCCCTGCCCAATCCGGAATCGCGCACGAACTTCAGCCCCCGGATTGACACCCAAATCGGCAAAAACAATACTCTGTCGGTCCGTTACCAGATCTGGAAGGACGGCGAGGATAATCAGGGAGTAGGACAGTTCTCACTTCCCTCGCAAGCCTTCAACAGCCGGGGGACGGACCAAAGCATCCAGGTCAGCGACGCCCAGGTGTTGAACGAGAAAGCCGTAACCGAGGTGCGGTTCCGCTATCGCCACAGCAACTACCACCAGACGCCCGTGAGCTTCGACCCCACGCTCTCGGTTCTGGGAGCCTTCACAGGCGGCGGGAACAGCAGCGGCACGGGCTACAGCCAGGAGAACTCCTACGAAGTGCAGAATTACACCTCGGTGGCCTTGAACAAAAATTATCTGAAGTTCGGAGCCCGCCTGCGGAATTCCAGCCAGACCTCCAGCGCGATGTCGGACTTCAACGGTGCGTTCACCTTCCCGTCATTACTTGCCTACCAAATCACGGAACAGGGCCTGCAACAAGGTTTGACCGCAGCCCAGATCAGGGCCGCGGGAGGCGGCGCCAGCCAGTTTCTGATCGTCGCGGGAACCCCTCTGCTGCAGGATCACTACCTTGACTTCGAACCCTACGTGGAAGACGACTGGAAGGCGCGCCCGAACCTGACCGTAAGCACCGGACTGCGCTTCGAGACCCAAGACCACATCCATGACCACGCTGACTTTGCACCGCGAATCGGCATTGCATGGGGCCTGGGAAAAGGGAAATCGGTCAAAACGGTTCTGCGGGCCGGCTACGGGATCTTCTACGACCGCTTCGGTGAGAGCCTGATCCTCAACGCCGAACGCCTGAACGGAATCAACCAGCAGCAGTACATTGTCACGTCGCCTGACTTCTATCCAAGCATTCCATCCATCAGCACGCTCCAGGAGAGTCATACTCTGCCCACAACCTATCAGATCGACCCGAGCCTGCGGACGCCCTATACGAGTCAAGCGGGGGTCGGGCTGGAACGGCAACTTGCCAAGAACGCCACTTTCTCCGTCACCTACCTGAACACGCACGGCACGCACCAGCTTCTCTCGCGCAACATCAACGCCCCGCTTCCCTGTCCCAGTGGCGATCTCTCCTGCACACCCGCCACCGCGCCACGGCCCTTCGGCAACTCCGCCGGGTTGTACCAGTACGAGTCCGACGGCCTTTTCAATCAGAACCAGATGATCACGAATTTCAATGTGCGCGGCGCGAAGCTCTCGCTCTTCGGGTTCTATACGCTCAGCTACGCCAATAGCAACACCGCGGGCGCCGGCAGCTTCCCCATGAACCAGTACAACCTCGAAGGAGCTTACGGACGCGCCGCGTACGATGTGCGCCATCGCCTTTTCATGGGCGGCAGTTGGAATCTGCCGCGGGGTTTCCAGTTGTTTCCCTTTCTGGTGGTGAATTCCGCCCGGCCTTTCAATATCACAGTAGGCCAGGACCTCAACGGCGATTCCATTTTCAATGACCGGCCGGCCTTTGCCACCGACCTGCCAAGCCGCAGCTTCGTCGCGACCCCCTGGGGGGCATTCGACACACTCCCGCGCGCAGACGAGAAGATTATTCCGCCCAACTACGGCTCTGGCTTCGGCCAGTTCATCGCCAACTTGCGCCTCAGTAAGACGATTGGCTTCGGCAAAGAAGTGGCCCGCCCCGGGGGGTTCGGAGGCGGTGGGGGTGGCGGCGGCGGAAGAGGAGGATACGGTCGCGGACTGGGCGGGCAGGGGCTCGGCAGCGGAGGGGGCGGCGGACCCTTTAACGCGGGCAACAGCACGAACCGCCGCTACAACCTGACCTTCAGCATCTCCGGGCGGAATATCTTTAACAACGTCAACTTTGCCTCCCCGGTCGGGAACCTCAACTCCCCCCTGTTCGGGCACGCGAATAGCATTGCTGGCTTCTTCGGCGGGGGTGGCGCCGCCAACCGGCGCGTCGATTTGCAGGTGCGCTTCTCGTTCTAGCGCTGCCGCCGCTTCGAAACAATGGTCATTCCCGCGAAAGCGGGAATCCAATCCGTCTGCGGGGCATTTCCATGGGCTTGCAGCGTAGATTCCCGCTTTCGCGGGAATGACTGCACCTGGGAGCGGCCGGGTCTCGCAAATGACGCCAGTACCGGGAACTGGTAATCGGTAAACTCAAGGTATATAGTTAGTCATCTTATGACCTAGTGAAGGCTGCTTGGTGAGGTGCGAGATGAGGCTGACACTCTTGTTTGTCTCCCTTCTCCTTCTGTCCCCGTCCGTCTTTGCGCAGGATGTGAAAGTGCGGCAGGAAGCAATCCAACTGCTTGAACGCGCGCACGCAGCGAGCACTTCCCCCCACCTTCCTAATCTTGAGCGGGTGGACACCTTCCGGGTCATCGAGCCGGATTCGCCCGCCCAGGAGGGCAGCTACTCCAAGGTGGTGGTGCAAGGCACCGGGCGCCGGGAGGAGCTTAATCTCGGCAGCTACCACCTGGTGAATATCTTCACGCACGGACAAGTGGCCGTGGAGGGAGCGAGCCAGATAGTGCCCGCGCGTTTAATGGACGTCTGCCGGCTGACCCCGATCTACCTAGTCAATTTCGATGGCGAGGACGTCATTCACGAGATTGTAGATCGTGAGGTGGGCGGCCGCCTGGCCCGGTGCATCGAGTTTGACACCGTGCGTGGCCAGAAGACGGATAACAACGAGATCTGCGCGGACCCTGATAACGGCACGCTGGTGAGCCAGAGGCTGGGCAATGAGCAGATTGAGAACAGCGACTTCTTCCCCTTCGCCGGTGCGTTGATGCCCGGGAAGATCACTTACTCCTTCGGCGGCAACATCCGCATAGAGATTTCCCAAACCATCTCTGAGCTTGTGGATGCAACCCCCAACGTGCTCGCCGCCCCGCCGAACGCCATGATTCACAAGATGTGCACCACTTTCCGGCGCCCCATGGGAGTCTCCATGCCACAACCCAAGCAGGGCCCCCTGGAGAGCAATTACGAGGTATTGGTTCGCGGCTTCGTCGGAGAAGACGGCAAGGTGCACCAGTCCGTCGTGCAGGAATCGGAAAGGTCCGACCTGAACGCCGAAGCTCTCAGCCTTGCCCAAGCCTGGGTTTTCACCCCCGCCATGTGTGATGGCAAGCCTTACGCCACCGACGTAGCCCTCACCTTGCACTTTCAGGGAAGGTAGAGCGCTTTAGCGCGGGCGATGCTCCGGCTCATGAGGAACCTTGCTTTAGCACTCGTTACGGGCTGGAACTCGCGCCGCAGCCTCAGGGTCGCGGCCGGCTTGTCGCTGCTCGCTGTCCTGTGCTGCGCAATGGCGCCCTGCGCCACGGCCGCCGGCGACGCCAGCGAGCCTCCCCCGGTCATCCTGATTTCGATTGACACCCTGCGCGCTGACCATCTGAGCTCCTACGGGTACGGTAAGATCCGCACGCCCCACCTGGATTCGTTTGCCCAGGGAGGCACGCTCTTCACCCGGGTCGAAGCGCAGATCCCTCTCACCCTTCCCTCTCACACCTCGCTCTTCACCTCCACCTTTCCCTTTCAAAATGGGGTGGAAGAGAACGGCGAGCGAGTTCCCTCGGGCGTCGTGACCCTCGCCTCCGTGCTGAAATCGCACGGTTACAAAACCGCCGCCTTCCTGGGGAGTGATTTCCTGGACAAGCGCTTCGGGTTGGACCAAGGTTTCGACTTCTACGACAGCCCGTTCGAGCCCGAGGCCGGCGTGCCCCCAAACCCCTATGCCGTGAGTTTGCGGCGGGACGGCGCTTTAGTGCTGCGCGCTGCGCGCCAGTGGCTTGAGGCGAACCGCGGCCAGCGCGTCTTCGTTTTTGTTCACCTCTACGATCTGCACATGCCTTACACCCTGCCGGTGGAGGCCGCCCGCGCGCGCGGCATCTCGCGCTACGATGCGCAGCTCGAATACGTTGACCAGGTGCTGGGCCGCTTCCAGCAAGCGCTCGAGGAAAGCGGCTGGTGGCAGAAATCCCTGGTGGTGTTGCTGTCCGACCACGGGGAGGGCCTGGGCGAGCACCGCGAGTCCGACCACGGCTTCTTCATTTACGAGAGCACGCTTTGGGTCCCACTCATCCTGCATTGGCCGGCGGGCGTCACCAACTATCCCGCGGTCGCCCCCCTGCCCGCGGGCTTGATCGACGTGGCGCCCACGATTCTGGATCTTCTGCGCCTGCCCGCTCCGCCCTCGTTCGCAGGCGCGAGCCTGCTGGGCACGATCAAGGCCGGGGAGGCCGGCGGCCCGCGCGCCGTCTATAGCGAAAGCCTCTATGCGCACGATGCCTTCCGCTGGGCGCCGCTCCGCGCCTGGCACGCAGGAAAATACAAATTCATTCAGGCCCCCCACCCGGAACTCTACGACCTCCAGGCGGACCCGCACGAACAAACCAACCTCGTCGAAAAGAATTCCGCGCTCGCGACGGAGCTTCAGAACGAACTCAAGCAACTGCTGGCACGCTACGCACCCCAGACGCCGGCCCCGCCCGCCGGATTGTCGCCGGAAACGCTGGCGCGCCTGGAATCGGTGGGCTACCTCGCGGCAGAACCCCGCGGGGCAGGCGCGAGCTCCGGCCCCGACCCCAAGGATCGGCTGCCCGAATACGAACTCTACCAAACGGCCTTGCTGGCGCTTGAGGAAGGCCGTGCCGTCGCCGCCCTTGCTCAGTTTCGAAAGATTCTGCGCGCGGACCCGCAGAACACCCTGGCGCGCTTTCATCTGGGCGAGTGTTATCTCAAGACTCACCAGCCTGAGGACGCCTTGCGGGAATGGACCACCACGCTCAGGCTCGACCCCGCGTATGCTCCCGCCGCCGAAGCCATGGGGCAGTACTGGCTGGAGCAGGAAAACTACGCGCAGGCGCGACTCCGCTTCCAGCAGACACTGGCCCTCGCGCCCGATAGCTACACCGGCCATTTCGAGTTGGGAATCGCCGCTGCGCACTTGGGACTTCTCCCGGAAGCGCGCCAGCACTTCGAAGCCGCCTGCCGCATCGCTCCGCACTCCCGAGAGTGCGCCCGCGAGCTCGAGGCGCTGGAGCAGAGAATGAAATCTAAATCAACGGACTGAGGTGGGTTGGAGGGTAGAGCTTCAGGTGAGTAAAGCGGGCTGGCGATGGGTCTCTGAGTCGTGTCCTGGATTGGCTCAGGTTAACCAGGTGGTTTACAGCGGGGCGGGAGATTGGATCGACGAGACCCGGCCGCCGCGAGGCGCATATGCGGCGAAAAGAAGCGTCCGCTGAGCGAAGGGGAGAAATGCCAGCGCGACCATGACCAGCAGGCTGAGCGCGCCGATCTCTCGAAAGAGGAGCAGCGGAGAACCCGCCCAGGCGGAATCCAGGAGCAGGAGGATGGGGAAGGACGAGCGAAACAAACGGCCCGAATCCGGGTAGTCGAAGCCAACGGCTGAAAAGAAGTAGATGTGAACTGCCGTGGCACACACGATCAGGAGCAGAAGCGCGCTTCCGGGCAGGCCGGGGAAGATGGCTTGCGTCCGGTGAATGCTGGAAGGAAGAAAGTAGGCTGCGAGCGCGTAGAGGGTGAGATAAGCAGCCTGGATGAGCAGAAACAGGCCTCGCGCCGCGCCGCGCGAAATCGCCAGCGGAAGTTCCAGCTCGCAAATCGCAGATGTGCTTCGGCCGGAGCTTGCTTCCCCCCTCAACTCCCTGCGCAGGTTCGCCAGGTCAACCCACAATTCCCGCGCGGATTGGAATCGTTCCTCCTTCCGCTTGCGCAGGCATTTCCTCAGGATGCGGTCGAGTTCCGCCGGAGCCACAGGGTTGCGAGCCGAGAGGGGAGGCGGTTCCTTCGTCAGGATGTTGGCAATCGTGGAAGTGGGCGCCTGCCCCACAAAAGGATTCGTGCCGGAGGCGATTTCATAGAGGAGCAATCCCACAGCGTAAATATCCGTGCGCGCGTCCGCCGGTTGGGCCTGAAGCTGTTCGGGCGCCATGTAATTCATCGTGCCCACCATAAGCGGGCCAGAGTCTGTGACGGGACCTGTCTCCGCGTCCGTGCCGCTGCCCGGCATGACCACCGGCGCGTGGAGCTTGGCCAGGCCGAAGTCCAGGATCTTCACGCGGCCCACACCGCTACCCGAGGGGGTCAGCATGATGTTTTCCGGCTTGATGTCGCGATGAACGATGTTGTGCTCGTGCGCGGCCGCCAGTGCATCGGCAACCTGCATCCCGATATCCAGGATCTCCTCCGATTCAATCCGGCGTCCCCGCAGCGCCTCGCGAAGCGTGCAACCGTCCACATATTCATAGACAATAAAATGCTCAGTGTCACTATCAATGAATTCGTAAACAGTTGCGACGCCCGGGTGAGAGATTGCGGAGGCAGCGCGGGCCTCCTGTGAGAGCCTGCGCAGATACTGCGGGTCGTGGAGAAGGGCCGGCGTAATCACTTTCAGGGCCACGGTGCGCTCCAGATGGTTGTCGCGGGCGCGATAAACCACCCCCATCCCACCGTGCCCGACCTCACGCTCGATTTCGTAGCGCCCGGCTTTGAGTTCCCCTTGCATGATGTTTGGTCTGCGCAGGTGCGCCCTGTGGGGCATCAGGGCCGTGATGAGAGCACCCGTCCTTGCACGTCCATTCGGCCGAATACTACGCCCGCACAACTGCTTTGTAAAGCCGCGGACGTTTGCAGCGCCCCGATAGCTCCGCCAACCAAGCGCCACAGTTCGCAATCAACAAGTGGCGCTACTCGCTTCAAAACAGGTCCGCGCTACCGGCTTCGGTGTGTACCCTCACGACAAGGTGGCGAGTCCTTCTTTGACAACGGACCTACCGAGTAAGGCAGCGGACAGCCCGTAAAGCGCGACGGCGAGGACGCCGAGGATCGGCGTGCCGCCAATCATGACGAGATTCTCCAAAGCCCCGCCGACAACGGCACCCAGGAGATTTATCCCGAGCCCCTGAGCCGGGCGAGCAACATCGCGGAAACTCCGCGAAAAAACGAGTCCTGAGAAGAATACGGGGAGGCCCACGAGCACGGCGGCTGCAA
Organism: uncultured Acidobacteriota bacterium; assembly: GCA_963722555.1. Taxonomy (GTDB): domain Bacteria; phylum Acidobacteriota; class Terriglobia; order UBA7540; family UBA7540; genus Bog-366. The sequence continues at coordinate 216,445 of CAVRNQ010000005.1, read as the reverse complement.
AAACCTTCTCCGTTCCGGGAAGAGCGTCGAGAAGTGAATAGGGGAGGAACATGCCGGCCCCGAGGAGAAGAAACAGCGCGCTGTACGCGAGGCGTCGCGAAATGGGCCGGAGCATGACCAGCGAGTTCGCCAGGAGCCCCATCATGAGGAACGCGGCAATCACGACGGCGTTGACGATCCAGGTTGAGCCGAATAGCAACGAAAGCTCGGTGACCCCCTTCGTCTCCAATAGCATGAATCCCGCGCCGAGGAAAAAGAGATGCAGGCCCTGACGGTCAGCAAGACGCCGGAGCGAAAAGTTCCGCTGCAGCAAGCCAATGGCGAAGCACAGAAAGAGGACAAGAACGCCCAGGATGGAGATGGGTACGGTACGGGATTTGAGGTATAAAAACGGCCAGTGGTCGGTGGCAAGGAGCGTGCTGGCCTGACGCGCCTCTAGCTGCTTGCTGATCTCGGGAAAATCCACGATGGCATTGGACTCCCTGCCTCCACCCTCCACGAATACCACGCCGGAAGCGTCGTAACCCGTGAAGTACGCTCGAGGCGGCGCCCCAAACGCGACCGCAAGGGTTGCAAAAAGCCGGTCGCTCAGAAAAGTGTGGCCGCTGCCGAACGCCAGTACCACAGTCCCGTTCTCCAGAAGAAGGTGCCTGGCTTCGCGGAAGCTTTCCAGCGTGTACACGTAGTTGTCAAGCCGGACGGAGGACATGCTGGTCAGCAAGGTGTGCGAATCGAGATAACCGAATACGATGAGGTCGTACCTTTGTCTGGTCCTCTTGAAAAACGCGCGGGCGTCATTGACATACACCGTGACTTGCGCCGAGTCGTAAGGGCGCTCGGGGTGATATGTTCGGCCGAGGCCGAGTATGGTCGGGTCGATTTCCACCGCGTCAACGTGGGCCGCTCCGTGCCGGAGCGCCGCCGCAACATCATTGCCGGTTCCCGCGCCCACCACGAGCACTCGGCCGGGGTGCGGAACGAGTCGGTAAGGCAGATCGTAGGTGGGAAGGCCGGAGCGGTTGGGCTCCTCCTCGGGAAAGCGCGCCGTGAACTGCGGCGAGAGGTCGAGCATCTTCTGATGGTAGTCGTGGTTAACGTCTACCCAATAGGCTGCGGGATGCGGCCACCCAGCCGGAGGTGGTACCTCCTCCAAGGTTATCCTGTAATATGGCGACCAGTAGGTGTGAGGCTCCGGGATGGCCATGGCGCACACGATCAAGGCAAATACGGCGATAGCCCAGCGGTCCTGCATGAAGAAAGGAAGCGCGGCCACCAGCCCCAGGAGCACCCAGACGGCCGGTGGCGACCCTAGGAAGGAAAGAAGGGTGAATACCAGGATGCCTGCCAAGCTTCCGGCGAGGTTGACTCCATAGCCCTGAAGAGGCGGCAGGGGGGCAAGCCGTTCTCCAACGATTCCTCCGAGAACCGTGAAGAACGCCACAACCAGGCACATGATGCCGGTAACGACGACGAAGTACTCCAACACCATCAGGATGACCCAAAGGGCGAGCCAATGGCCTTCTGGAGGCTTAGGGAAATCCCCGAACATCAAGTAATCCCCGCGCGGAACGGGCAAGTGAGTGAGCCTGAGGGGAGACGCGAATGTGATCAGCAGCAAGACCCCGGCGGCAACTAGCGGAAACAATCGTTTCAAGGCCTTGGGCGGTTTCCCCAAGACCATCCCAAATCCGATTCCAAAAAAACTGGCGATCAACGCCAAGTTCTTGAGATAGGCAAAGACGCGGATTTCTGTCGAGAGATACCGGATAATGACGAGCTCGAAGTAGAGTGCCAGGCAGCTCCCAAGGAAAAGCCATAGCAGGTCCCGCGCGGAGGAGCCGGCGAGCCGTGAATTTAGTCCTGCAGATTCGCGCCCATCAACGGTTGTCTTGGTTCCCGCCATACTCACCTCGCGTCCTGTTCCTGGCCGCCTGGCAGCCCATCGTTCCGTCGGGCGTACAACCGGCTCAGGTCATCCTGATACACCAACTTCCACTCCGGCCGCGCGGCGAGCAAGGTGCCGGGCGCGCTGCCCGCTTCCGTCAACACCGACTGAATGCCGTACTTCCCGAGCGCCGCCAGGGCGCGGGGGTACGTTCGCCTCAGCCGCCCTTCCGGAACACCCAGAGCGTGTTTGAACCGATGCCGGGCTTCATCTCCATCTGCAGTTGGAGTTCCTGCGCCAGGCTGTTGATCTTTGCATCAAACCGGGGCTACTGGGGAAGCACCAGGAGGGGATGCAGGACCCGCGTGATGGTGAAGAACTGAGGGAACCCTATTTTCGCGTCCAAGGAGAACCCAAGTCGCGCCACCGCGGCCTCCATCTCAGCCTCCCTGAACCTGATGGCGCTTACGTTATCGGCGCTGGTGGACGGGATCGCTGGCAGACCTAAGCGCACCCACAGGTCGTTCAGGGACTCAACGCCCTCCTCCGAGCCCTCACCCTGAGGAGCACGCCTCCCGGCCGCAGCGCGGCCTGAATCTGGCCCTTGCGCTCAAGCGCCACGCCAAGGCTGTTGTGCACATACGCTGAATCGGGATTCAGCCGGATGCCCTCCCTCTCTTCAGTGATTTCACAGTCCCAGTCCGCCTTCATACCTAGCGGGGATTTCTCACCACGCTGGAACGCTTTCGGGGGGTGCCGGAAGGGCGGGGCTTTACAGGCTGCGGAAAAACGCTTCCCTGCTGTCATCCTGAGCGTAGCGAAGGATCTCGCTCTGCGCATTTTCATGGACATACGAGATTCTTCGTCGCCTGCGGCTCCTCAGAATGACGCCGCCTACGAGTTTTTCCGCAACCTGTAAAGCCCCGCCCTTCCAAACCCGTGGTGAGAAATCCGGCCTAGGTTCACGCCAAGTCCGAAGTGCGCCGGCGCGTCCTTGGGCCCTAGCCGAACCACTTCGCGATACTCGGCAATTGCGCACGGATTTCCGTTTTCATTTTCCGGCTGACCGGTAACGTACACCCGACCGCCTCTGAATTCAAGGTTCAGTCGAGTTTTCAGTGCTGGTTGCTTCCACGGACCACGGCCCGGCTGTCCGTCTCCAGGCTGGTCACGATGAATCCGACTCGAGGGAACAGCTCCCCGAAGTGGAACTCCACCTCCGCCACCACCCGCCACGCCGTCTTCCAACTGGCCGCTTGGTAGAAAAAGCCCTTGTAGCAGACCACGGGCTTGTGGCTCGGTCTTCCTACGGGCCTCGTCAGCAACTCCGCAATGTCCCGCTCCAGGCTCTCGTTGGCCGGTATGCGGATGGCGCACTTCACGCCCTCCTCCTCCAGCGCCTCATAGATCTCCGGTTTGGCGAAGGCGGCATCGGCAGAACGGGGCCCCAGGCTGAGGGGAGAATACCACGGGCTGGGCTTGCTGATAGCCGGGACAAGCCAGCCACCCGTCTGGTAAACTCTTCCTTACACCCACGGGAGGATACAAGGTGCTGAAAAGAACCCTTGCATATTGGCTGCTCGTCATCACCCTGCTCGTCGGGAGCGCGCCCGCCGGGCCGCTCTCGAACCCCGGCTTCCCCAACCGGCCGAAGCTGGTGGTGGTGCTGGTCATTGACCAGTTCCGTTACGACTATCTGCTGCGCTTCCGGCCGTTCTTCGGCAAGGGCGGGTTCAATCTGCTGCTCGACGGCGGCGCGGTCTTCACGGACTGCCGCTACGATTACGCCACCACCATCACGGGACCCGGGCACGCCACACTGCTAACCGGAGCTTATTCCAACCTGCACGGGATCATTGAGAACGAATGGTACGACCGCCTGCAGCACCGGCAGGTCTATTGCGTCGAGGACCTCAGCACCCGGACTGTGGCCAGCCGCCAAGGGTCGAGCGCCACGCCGGGATTTTCGCCGCGCAACCTGGTCGGCTCAACCCTGGGGGACGAACTGCGCGCTGCTACCGACTTCCGGTCCAAGGTCATCTCCATTTCGCTCAAGGACCGCGCCGCTATCCTGATGGGCGGGCATTCGCCCACGGCGGCTTACTGGTACGACTCCGGGGCGGGCCGCTTCGTCACGAGCACCTACTACGAGGCGACTCTGCCGGCCTGGGTGGAAGAGTTCAACCACCCCTCACCAGCCCAACCCTACTGCGGAGAGAAGTGGCAGGCCCTGCCGGAGACTCCGGGGGCGCCCGGGAAGGTCTTCTCGCATTTCGAGCCCTCCGCGGGTGAGCCTTGCCCAGACCCAAAGTTCCTGGGTTGGCTCAACAACACACCCTATATGAACCAGATCGAGTTGGCGTTCGCGAGCCAGGCCGTCCGCAACGAGCGCCTGGGCCAGGGACCGGAAACCGATCTCCTCGCCGTCTCTCTGAGCGAGAATGACTACCTTGGCCACGCGTTCGGACCCTACAGCCCGGAAGTTGCGGACACGACCCTGCGGACCGACAGTTACCTGGCCAGCTTCTTCGCCGACCTGGACAAGCTCGTGGGGCTGGAAAATGTTTGGATCACCTTGTCCGCTGACCATGGAGTGGCGCCCAACCCGGCCTTCATCCGGGAACACCAGCTTGGCCTCGGAAACGCCCAGGCGGCGGCCATCCGCAGCGCAGCGGAGACGGCGCTCGTCGCAGAATTCGGGCCCGGCCCCTGGGTGGAGGAGGGAGGTGAGTTCTACCTTTACCTGAATCGTGAAACGCTCAAGAAGCGGAACGTGCCGGAATCGAAGGCCGAGGAAGTGGCCGCCCAGGCGGCGACTTCTCAGCCGGATGTGGCCGCCGCGTTCACTCGAACCCAGTTTCTCAACGGCAACCTGCCGAGCTCCCCCCTGGCCCGAATGGCCGCGAATAGCTTCTACCCGAAACGGAGCGGCGACGTCTTCTTGGTGCTCATGCCTTACGCGGTCCCGGTGTCCGGCATAACGGGCACCTCGCATGGGACCCCCTGGAACTATGATGCCCAGGTTCCCCTGGTCTTTTGGGGGAGCGCCTTCAAGCCGGGGTTTTACGCCACGGCATGCCAGCCCATTGATATGACGGCAACCCTTGCTGCGGCACTGGGACTTACCCAACCGTCCGGCACCCAAGGAACACCGCTGGTCCCGGCTCTGAAGTAGCAAAGTTCGGCGGCTGCCCTATTGACAACCTGAAATAACCCTTTATAAGCTGCCATGTGGGTAGCACCTCCAGGCAAGGGTACCAAATTCTTCGGCTTGCCGGTCTGCGACACACGACCGAACAGTCGGTAGGTTAGACTGCCAAGACTATTAACGCTCTCCAATCTCCTCTTGACAGATTTTACGGAATTCTGTAGGATTGTATCTCCAACAACCCCTCACACGACTAGGTTTATTCTGGGTCCAGCGTCTGCTGGCGTGAGGGAAAAACGTTAGCTGGAGGTTGAATGAGGAAACTGGTTTTGGGCTGTGCGGTGGCGGGCCTCATGGCTTTGTCGCCGAAGTCCGAAGCAAGACTACCGGCTTCCCTTGGCCCGTTACCACCGATTTTCCAAACGATACCCAAGGGTGAAGTTGGCTTGGCGAGCTGGTACGGAGCCGAGCGTCAAGGCAAAGCCACAGCAAGCGGCGAATCCTTTGATATGAATAGACTTACGGCAGCTCACCGGACCCTGCCTCTGGGCTCTACAGTCCGTGTCACGAACCTCAAGAATCTCAAATCCACCCTGCTGAGGATTAACGACCGAGGTCCCGGCATTGAGGATCGCCTGATCGATGTCTCCTGGGCCGCCGCCAAGAAGCTCGGCTTCGTGAACGCAGGCCTGGCTCTGGTTGAGGTTGAGGTCATCCCTTTCTCCAAGGCGGGCCACCCGGCAAGCACTGGGCCGCGTTCTCCCAAGCTCAACTGAACTCAATCGAGATAGAATTGTCAGCACGCCAAGTCCCCCTAGCGACTGGCGATTACGAACGACAATCTGTCGCAGGCTGCTGAGGCCCAGCTCAGGGGACTGCGCGATAGCGTTTCTTCCTGGGCGACCCCCTCACCCGTCCCGCCCCGGCTGGAGAAGGCGCCGGCGGCGGGCCACCCTCTCCCCCAAGGGGGCGAGGGTAGTGAATTCAGATCAGCTCTCCCCCCCCTCGCCTCCTTGGGGGAGAGGGGGAACCGCAAGGCGGAGGGGGCCCCACGTTTTGCGGGTGGGGGTGAGGGGGTCGAATTGGGAACAGTCAGCTTAAGTGAACAGCATTGAGGCTACCCTCCTCCCTCTCGCAAGAAACTCGGGTTATTCCGCCTTTCCTGATGACCTCCTCACGCCAGCGCCGTCTAACCCCCATAGGCGCAGCTTCCTCGGATCCGCCCTGCCCATTTCCTGGCCCCCGGACCAGACGTGGGAAGGGTGGAAAGTAAATGAACCTTTCCGAGGTCGCGCGCGTATGATTGGCTAGAGGGCAGTCAGAGCTTGGGCGGCCCGGAGGCAGCAATGGCGAACAATCATCACAGCAAACGGAAGAAATGGATTCTGCTGGCAATCGGCGGCGTCATCCTGGTCGGCGGAGGCTTCGGCATCGCCGCGGCTTTGCGCCCGAACAATGCCATTGATCCCTCGAAGCTCGCCGGCGTCACGCGCGGTGACCTGACTCGTTCCGTGGTGGCCACGGGCAAGATCGAACCGCTCGCCAAGGTGGAGGTCAAATCCAAGGCCAGTGGCATTGTGGAGAAGATTTTCGCGGATTATGGTGACCGTGTGAAGCAAGGCCAAGTACTGGTGGAGTTGGATAAGGAGCAATTGCGGGCCCGGATGGCGGAAGCTCGCGCCAACTTGCAGGCGGCTCAGGCCGCCGTGGCGTCCGCCGAAGCCACCTACGAACGCAACAAGGTTGATGCGGAAGGTCCTGACCTGCCCTTCCTGAAGTCCACCGTGGAGCGCAACCGCAAACTCGCTGCGGACGGGCTGATTTCCGCCTCAATTCTGGATGACGGCGAGAAGGCTTATCAGATGGGCTTGAACAAGCAGTTGTCGGCACAGCGCTATCTGGCGGTAAGCCGGGCGGAGATCGCCCGCAGCAAGGCCCAAGTGGCGCAGATGCAAGCGGCGCTCGACAGCGCGGAAGAGGACCTGCGCAACTCGACCATCGTCAGCCCGATGGACGGTCTGGTGCTCTCGCGCGACGTGGAAGTGGGTGACGCCGTAAGCTCCATCCTGATTCTGGGCTCACAGGCCACGAAGATCATGACCCTCGGCGACGTCAGCGAGGTTTACGTCAAAGGGAAGGTTGACGAGGCGGACATCAGCAAGGTGTACATGGCCCAGCCGGCCCGCATCGCCGTGGAATCCCTCAAGGATAAGAAGTTCGAGGGCAAGGTCACCAAGATATCCCCTATGGGCGTCGAGAAGGAGAACGTCACGACCTTTGAAGTGAAGGTCTCGATTCAGAACCCCGGCGGCGAACTCAAAGCCGTCATGACCGCCAACGCCGAGATTATCCTGGAAGAGAAGCACAACGTTTTGCAGATCCCCGAGGCTGCGGTGGTTTACGACAAGGACCGCCACACCTTCGTCGAGACACCCGACCCGGGCGCCAAAACCGGCCGCCAGAAGCTGGCCGTGAAGCTGGGTATTTCGAACGGGGTAAAAACCGAACTGATCAGCGGGCTGAAAGAGGGGCAGCAGGTGGTGCTGCAATAAGAGGACGTCCGTGGTCCGTAGTCCGTGGCATTTGCGATTGGTGATTGGTGATTTGTGATTGACGATTTGTGATTGAAAGAATTGTCAATGGACGATGGTCGATTGACAATTGAAGGGATGGACGATTGGAATTCGTCAATCGCCAATCACCAATCGCAAATCACAAATGGTAAATCACCAATAACGGACCACGGACAGCAAGCGATCCCCCAATGATTTTCACCGACCTCTTGCTCGACACCCTGCGCACCTTGTGGGCTCACAAGCTGCGCACCTTCCTGACCATGTTTGGTATCGCCTGGGGCATCATCTCCATCACCCTGATGGTGGCCGCCGGCGAAGGCCTGCGTGTCGGCCAGCAAAGGCAGCAGGAGACCTTTGCCAAGGACTTGCTGGTTTTCTTCAACGGGCGGACCAGCTTGCAGGTGGGCGGTCTGCGCGCAGGCCGCGAGGTGAGCTGGCAGGCCGGCGATGTCGTCCACGTGCAGGAGGAAGCCACCGCCTGTCGCTACGTGTTGCCGGAGCTGGAGCGCGACAGCCTGAAAGTGCGCAGCCTTTACAACAACGCCTCGCCTTTGGTCACCGGCTCCTACCCGCCCTTTGCCGAGGTTCGCTCGGTGAAGGTGGAAACGGGCAGGTTCTACGACTGGGGGGATGAGCAAGCGGGCCGCCGCGTGGCGTTCCTCGGCAGCAACATCAGGAAACAGCTCTTCGCCAGCCGCGCGGCAGTTGGCGAGACGGTCTTCTTGAACGACATTCCTTACACCGTCATCGGCGTCATGGCGGCCAAGGATCAGAACAGTTGCTACGACGGCTGGGATGTGGACAAAATCTTTGTCCCCTTCAGCGCCATGCTCCACGATTTTCCGAACAAGCCTCCGGCTCTGCCCACCGCCCTCGACCACCTGCTGATAGTGCCCAAATCCCTCCCCGACCACGCAGCCTGCAAGTACCAGGTCAAGCGCACGCTGGGGCGGCTGCACAACTTTGATCCGCTCGACAAGGAAGCCTCCCCCGTCTGGGACACCGTGGAAGGCGCCAAAGCCTTTGAGAAGCTCATGGACGCCATGAAGTATTTCCTGGGCGCCATCGGCATCACCACCCTGCTGCTGGGCGGTCTCGGGGTGATGAACGTGATGCTGGTGGCGGTCCGCGAACGCACCCGCGAAATCGGCGTGCGCAAGGCCGTGGGCGCCAGTTCTCGCGCCATCTTGCAGCAGTTCGCGGTCGAGACCATGATTATCGTCTTCCTGAGCGGCGGCGCGGGTATGGGGATAGCTTATGGATTCTGCGCCCTCGTGAACCTGATCCCCATGCCGCCGTTTTTTGGTGGATTGCTGCCCACCTGGCAATCCGGGACGATTTCCTTCGCGGTGCTGGGTACGGTAGCGGTGCTCTCCGCGCTCTACCCCGCCACGCGCGCCGCGAACGTCGACCCGATCGAGGCGCTGCGGTTCGAGCCGGGAGGGTGAGGCCGGAAGGCAGGAGGCACTCGGCAGTTGGCCGGGAGAAGAACAGGAGAGCGGCAAGTGCAAGTCAAAAGGCAAAGTGCAAAAGGCAACCCCGCCTGGCCTCTTACTTTTACCTTTGGCCTTTGCCTTTTGAGTTGCTTTTGCGGCTCCGCCGCGTGGCGCTACCAGATGGGAGTATCAACAGTCGAAGCCGCGTGGCCTTTTACTTTTGCATTTTGCCTTTTGCACTTTGCCTTTTGACTTGTCTTTGCGGCCGGCCGCAAGCGCCGCAGGGCACGCAGAGAGCGTCAACATGTTGACCGAAGTCTTAAAGCAAGCCTGGACGTCACTGAAGCGCCAGCCCACGCGCAGTTTCCTCACCATGCTCGGCATCGTCTGGGGGATTGCGGCGGTGGCGCTGCTGATCGCCTACGGCAGCAGCCTGCGTTCGGTGGTGGTGGCGTCCTTTGACGCGTTCGGCAAAGGCGCCGTGATTTGCTGGCCGCAGCAGACCAGCGAGCAAGCCGGCGGTGAGCGTGCCGGCAAACACGTGGTCTTCGAGAAGATCGACGTTGAGGACATCCGTCAGGAAGCCACCCTGGTGAAAACGGTGTGTATGGAAACCGTCCGCTGGCTGCCCATTTCTTACGGCGACCGCATGGCCCAGACCGCGATCCGGGGCGTCTGTCCCGAGTACGGCGAGATGCGCAATGAAGTCCCCAGCCAAGGGCGCTGGCTCAGCCCGGAAGACGAACTCGAGCGCCGCCGGGTGGTCTTTATCGGCTATCGCCTGCGTGAAAAGCTTTTTGCCGGCCGGCCGTCGATTGGCGAGACGGTACGCATCGGCGGCATGCGCTTCACGGTCATCGGGACGATGGAGATCAAGATTCAAGACAGCAACTACTTCACCTCTGACGATGAATGCGCCTGGATCCCCTACTCCACGGCCGGCGATATCTGGAATACCCGCTACGCTGCCGTGCTGGTCTACGAGCCCAAAGCTCCGCAGTTCGAAAAGGCTTCGATGGTGCAGGTGCGCGCCGCCATCGCCAAGCGCCAACGCTTCTCACCCACCGACGAGCGCGCCATCATGATGTTCGGCCGCGAGCAGTTCCGGCCCATCATTGACGGCATCACCATCGGCTTCGAGGCGCTCTTCACCTTTGTGGGAGCGCTGACGCTGGGCATCGGCGGCGTCGGCCTCATGAACATCATGCTGGTGGCCGTCGACGAGCGGATTCGCGAAATCGGCCTGCGGCGCGCGCTCGGCGCCCGCCGCCGCCATATCCAGGCGCAGTTCATGGCGGAAGCGCTGGTACTGGCGCTACTGGGCGGGGTGCTGGGCATCCTGCTCGCCTACGGCCTCGCCGCGGCCATCGGCACGTTGCCGCTCTACGGCCCGTTTTATGAAGACACCTCCGGCAAGGGTGATATCCACCTCATCATCTCCCTGGGCACGATCGGGGTCTCAACCGCCATCCTCATTGTGGTCGGCATCCTCAGCGGACTGGTACCCGCCCTGCGCGCCTCCCACCTCAATCCCGTCGAAGCGCTGCGTTACGAATAACCGCTTCGGATACGAAGTTGCTTTCATAGAGACACTATTGCCGACGCGAAGCAGCAGGTTCGGAGTGTTCATCACCCCTCACCCGGCCCGCGCCGGCTGGTGAAAGCGCCGGTCGCGGCCCACCCTCTCCCCTCGGGAGAGGGCTAAGATTTTGATTTCCTTCCCTCTCCCGAGGGGAGAGGGTGGCCGACGTAGGAGGCCGGGTGAGGGGTCTTGCCGCCGCAATGGCTTCGGCAAACTTGACTCAAATAGTCAAGTTCCGAATATCAAGCCTGCTAGCAAGGCTACGCCTCGGACCGACAGGCGTGTTGCCGTGGTGGAAGGGCAGGCTTTAGAGGCTGCGAAAAAACGCTTCCGTGCTGTCACCCTGAGTCCGTTCTTTGGACGAAGGGTCCTTTTCATTTACGAATGCGGGGGGGCTTCGCGGAGTTTATCCTGAGTCAAATGAAAAGGATCCTTCGCTGCGCTCAGGATGACAGCGAAGCGCTCAGGATGACAAACGAAGGACTCAGGATGACAGTTTTGGCGGTTTTTTCTGCAGCCTGTAAAGCCCCGCCCTTCCGGCAGCCCCCCCAAAGCCGTCCCAGCCTGGTGAGAAATTCGCGCTAATGCTGAATCGTCCCGGTCACCACCACTTCAAAGGCGCTACCGGGCACTTGCTTGAGATGGTCCAGGTCCGTGTCAACCCACCCGGGGTCGGGCGCGCCGGTGATGTACCAGCTTGAGCCGTTGTCGGCCACGATCACGCCGTACTTCTTGAGCGCGGTGAGGATGATTTTGGCTTGGCCGGTGTACGAGGATATGTCGTAGGAAGCCTTCAGGCGAAGGCGCAGACCCATGGGTGGAAGGCTGGGATCGCTGGAACTGCTCGCGAAGTGCGTGGCGGGGTGAATGTAGCCGCGCTGGCTGCTCGCCACGGTGAGCCGCAGGGCGTGCTTGATCTCACCCGCCGCCACCTCGTCGTGGCGCGCCAAGCCGGGTAGAATTGGGAGGCCGGCGGCGTCGGCGGAAGTCCAACCCTCCGGCCGCAGCTTGTCGGAATACAGGTTGAAAACAGCGCCGTTGGCTGCGGCCCAATTGTTGTCGTTGGCATCCTTAACGGCTTCCCACACTTCGTACAGCGTGCAGTTCTTTTGAGTGGGATCGGCTTCGAGCGCCAGCACGTGGTGGTCGGTGCCGCCCTCCACGGGGGCGGTCGGGGGAAAGGGATAACAGCCGCTGGTTGCGGTCGTGGTGCAGGTGGGCCCGGAGGACCCAGGGTCACTTTCGTCAGGATACTGATTAAAAATAACGGTCACCAGCGGCTGGGTGCCCGGCACCACGACGTAAGGAATTCCGTAGGTGGGATCGGCGCCGAAGTCGGCATGCAGGTACTGCTTGTCCTGGTTGATGCTGGCGATGTACTGCGCCGAGTTGGGATCAACGCAGTAGTTGGAAATGTCAGCGTTCCAGGGATTGTCCGTGGGAAACACCGGGCAGCCGGAAATGACCGGGCTGGTGCTGTAGTCGGTCGGGCTGCCGGTTACGGCGTTGCTGCAATTCGCCGCGGGGGGAGTCACCGGGGGGGCCGGGCTGGGGGAGGACCCGGAGCCACAGGAGAGCAGGAGAATCGAACCCACCAGAATTGTGGCCCGTCCCAGAAAACTTCGCTTTGCTGTTTGAGCCGCCATATCCCGCCTCGCGCCAAATCGTGTTGGTGCGGGCTCATTCTGCCACACCGGGAGTTTCGGTTCAAGGCAGGTGAGCGGGTGCAGTCCACCGCCATGGTAGAATCGGGCGCCCTTCCAGTCCACTTGAGGAGTGAGCTTGAGCGACAAACGAAAGCAACGCCGGCGCCGTGCTTCCCGGAAACGTCTGGACCGCAGGGTGGGTGACCGCCGGGGCAGCGGAGTCCCGCCTGCCCCCGACACGCCCGCCAAGCCCGACACCGGCCACCGCCGGCGCGGCACCGACCACCACCATGCTGCATGATTCCTGCCCGCCGCGCCGTACGGTAGTGGTGTCATTTGGAATGGGATTCCCTTCGAAAGACTTGTCATTCCCGCGAAAGCGGGAATCCAGTCCGTCGGCAGCGCATTTCCAATAGTTTGCAGAGTAGATTCCCGCTTTCGCGGGAATGACTGCACCTGCGAGCGTCCGTGTCTCGCAAATGACACCACTACCCGCGGCACGGCTGGGTTTGCTCTGCGCCCGCCGGGGCGGTCGGGATCGCCGATTCGCAAGTCTTGCTGCCGGGCACAAGCTCGGATACTATGGGCGCGGGTATTCAAGCAGAACCATGGCGGCCAGCTCGCCCCCGAGAGAGGGGCGGCGCAACCCCCTGGAGGTGAAACCATGCCAGAGCGTAAGTTCATCTATTCGTTATTCCTATTTGTAATACTACTTTCAACGGTAAGTGTTCCCATTCCGGCCGCCGATGCTCCCGCCCCGGTCAGGGTGGATTGGAACAAGGTCCTGCGGGTGTCCAAGGCCGTTCCCACGCTGCAGGTGGTGGTGAATCCCCCGCTGCGCCGAGGCGCCGCGCTGCACGATGCGGCCTTTCGCGCCCTGCATGATTTGGGGTGCGATGTGGTCCGCTATGTTCCCTGGTTGCCCTACCCCAAACTGGGCGTGGCGGAGCTGGAGCCGCCCCAGGCGGGGAAAACCTCCTGGGATTTCTCCTTGATCGACCCCATGACCACTGATTTCATGGAGGCCACGGCCGGGCATTCCGTGATGATGAACTTCAGCACGCCACCCCAGTGGATGTGGAAGACCGCGAGGCCGGTCGCCTACCCGGCCGACCCTGACCAGGTGGTGTGGGGCTACGAGCAGGGCTCCGAGTTGCGCGACCCCAGCCTCAAGGAACTGGCCGATTATTACGCGCGCCTGGTGAGCTGGTACACGCAGGGGGGCTTCAAGGATGAATTCGGCGTCTGGCACAAGTCGGACCACCACTACAAGTTCGACTACTGGGAAATCTTCAACGAGGTCGATTACGAGCACTCCATGACGCCGGCGCAATACACGGCTCGCTACGACGCCATCGCCGCGGCCATCCACCAGGTATCGCCCCACACGAAGTTCGCGGCCCTGGCCCTGGCGTCGCCCGGCCATGCCCCGAATTGGTTCGAGTACTTTCTGGATCATCGCCACCACAAGCCCGGCATCCCCCTGGACATGATCACTTACCACTTCTACGCTTCTCCCTCGCCGGACGAGTCGCCGGAAGTCCAGCAATACACTTTCTTCAATCAGGCGGACCACTTCCTCGACACCGTGCGCTATATCGATTCGATCCGCCAGCGCCTCTCGCCTCAGACCCAGACCGACATCAACGAACTCGGGTCGATCTCCGGGGATGATCGCGGGCAGGACCAGCCCGGACACGTCAGCAAACCCATCCCCAACTCCTATTGGAACCTCTCCGGCGCGACGTATGCCTACGTCTACAGCGAGCTGGCGAAGCTCGGCATCGAGGTGGTGGGAGAATCGCAGCTCGTCGGCTACCCCACGCAGTTCCCCTCCGTCACCATGGTCGATTGGGAGACGGGGCAGCCCACCGCCCGTTACTGGGTGCTCAAACTCATCCACGACAACTTCGGCCCCGGCGACAAGCTGGTCGAAACCGGTGGAGTGGACGAGTCCTCCGCCTATGCGCAGGCCTTCCTGACTCGTGAGGGCAAGCACAAGGTGCTGCTGGTGAACAAACGCCTCCGCCCGTGGGTGGCGTCCATTTCTGGCGCCGCGGGAGGCCACGTGGAAGTAGTTGACCAGGAGACCGCCTTCCAGCCGCCCGCCGCGGGCCAGCTGCGCAGCGACGAGGTGACCCTCGGCGGCCTCGGCGTGGCCGTTGTCACCCTGGCGAAATAGGGAGTCTGTGGAGGAACATCGCGGCATCCCGCGGAACGGGAGCCTTTCCCACGTGTCACCCCCGCGGAAGCGGGGGTCCAGTCCGGCACGCCTGGATTCCCGCTTACGCGGGAATGACGGTCCAGCGGAGCGGCGGGCGCCATCCCAGCCATAGCTCGAACACTGCATGCGAACTTTTCTTGACGGAGTCCGCGCGGCGCAATAGACTCTGGAGCCTTTGGGAGGTGCGACATGACCAACACGAACCAGACCGAGCGAATCCATAAGGCGCTCGACATGTTCCTCATCGAATCCCCCTCTTGGGGGTTTGCGAACACCGGCACGCGATTTGGAAAATTCATTCAGACTTCAGCGGCCACGACCACGGAAGAAAAGCTGAGCGATGCGGGGCAGGTGCATCGCTACACGGGCTGTTGTCCCACCGTGGCGATGCACGTCCTCTGGGATTTTCCCGAGGGCCTCAAGAGCACGCCCCAGGTGCGGGGCTGGGCGGAGAAAGCCGGTGTGCGCATCGGCTCCATCAACCCCAACGTTTTCCAGGACCAGATTTACAAGTACGGGTCGCTGGGCAATCCGGACGCGCAAATCCGCCAGACGGCGCTCCACCACATCCTGGATTGTGTGGAGATCGGGAAGCAGACGGGCAGCCGCGACGTCTCGCCCTGGTTTGCCGACGGTTCGAGTTTCCCCGGCACGGCCTCGATTCGTCAGCGCAAGAAATGGTTTGCAGAGGGGCTGCGGGAAATCCACGCGCACCTCTCGCCGCAGCAGCGCCTGCTGGTGGAATACAAACCCTTCGAGCCTTATTCCTACCACATGGATCTGGCGGACTGGGGCATGTCGCTGATACTCTCGCGCGCCGCGGGACCGCAGGCCCGCGTGCTGGTGGACACGGGCCACCATTACCAGGCGCAGAACATTGAGCAGATTGTAGCGTGGCTGCTCAGCGAAGACATGCTGGGTGGTTTCCACTTCAACGACCGCCGCTACGCCGACGACGACCTGACGCTGGGCTCCATCGACCCTTACCAGGTCTTCCGAATTTTCCACGAAATCCTCTTCTTCGAGTGGGAAACCGGCCGGCGCGCCGACATCGCCTACATGATTGATCAGAGCCACAACCTGAAGAACAAGATCGAAGAGATGATCCAGACCGCGGTCACGGCGCAGGAGCTTTACGCCAAGGCGGTGCTGGTGGATCACAAGAAAATGGTGCAGCACCAAATGAAGTGCGAATTGATCGACGCCGAAGAGTGCTTGAAGCAGGCCTTTTCGACCGATGTGCGTCCGGCCCTGCGCGAATGGCGGCGCGGCAAAGGCTTGCCGGAGGACCCGCTCCAGGCGTTCCGGGAATCGGGTTATCTGGAACGCGCCACGCGCGAGCGCGGCGACAAGCATCAAGGCGGCGCGGCGAGTTACGCCTGAGGGAGAACCTCACGTTTTCCCCGGCGCCGGCAAGAACCACCGCAAGGGGATTCCGGCGCCGCGTGGTCCAGGGGAGGTTGTTCGGAGATGAAAACTGCTCGCAATGTGGTGGCGGTTGATCTGGGCGCAGAAAGTGGCCGGCTGGTGCTCTGCCGCTGGGACGGCAGCGCGGGCACCTTGGAGGAGATCCATCGCTTCCGCAACGGCCCGCAAACGGTCGAGAACCACTTAGTGTGGGATCTCGACCGGCTGTGGGAAGAAATCCAGAAAGGCCTCTTGATGGCTGCCGCCCGTGCCCACGGCCATGTCGATAGCGTGGGGGTGGACGGCTGGGGCGTGGACTACGTGCTGCTCGATTCCGGGGGCAACCGCCTGGGCCACGCCTACTGCTATCGTGATGCGCGTAACCTGCCTGCCATGGAACGCGCCTTGGCCCGGGTTTCCAAGGAGAAGATTTACGAAATCACGGGAATCCAGTTCATGCCCTTTAACACGCTCTTCCAGTTGCTGGCCCACGTCGAGGAGTTTCCCGGCGAATGGGAGCGCGCCGCGCTCTGGCTCACGCTGCCAGAGTACTTCCAGTACCGCCTGACAGGCATGGCGGCGGCGGAGTACACCGAGGCCAGCACCACGCAAATGCTCGATGTGCGCGCGAGATCCTGGTCGAAGGAGCTGACGGCAGCCTTCGGACTGAGTATGGAGAAATTCCCCAGTATCGTGGATGCCGGCACCGTGCTGGGGAAGGTGCACGCGGAGGTCGGCCCGGCCGTGGGCATGGCCAACGCGGTGGTGATCGCCCCCGCCTGCCATGACACGGGGTCCGCGGTGGCAGGCATTCCTTACCCCCATGAGGGCCTGGCTTTCATCAGTTCGGGGACATGGTCGCTGGTGGGCACCGTGCTTCGAGGGCCCGTCGTTAGCGCGCAGGGTTACGCCCGGAATTTCACCAACGAAGGCGGCGTGGCGGGCAGCATCCGGTTTTTGCAGAATGTCATTGGCCTGTGGCTTCTGCAGGAATGTCTGCGCGAATGGAACGGCCAGGGCCTGCGGCTGAATGCGGCGGAACTGGCCGCGCAGTGCGCCGAGACGCCTCCCGAGGGGCCCTGCTTTTCCGCTGACGGAAATACCTATCTCGCGCCCGGCAACATGGTGGAGCGCATCAACGCCGGCCTCGCCGCGGCCGGCTTCCCGGATGAAAGACGCCCCGCGGAACTCGCCGGAATAATCTTCCGGAGCCTGGCGCGGCGATATGCCGCAGTGCTGGCGGATCTCCGGGAGATTACCGGCAAGCCCATCCAACGCATCGCGATCGTGGGCGGCGGTGTGAAGAACCAGGCGCTGAATCGCCTGACCGAACTGGTCACGGGAATCGAGGTCGTGCGGGGGCCCAGCGAATCCACGGCGGCAGGCAACGCCGCGGTGCAGATCGCCGCCCTGGAAAACTCCGTTTCGCTCGACCAGGTCCAGGCCATCAGCGCACGGCTGAAATTCGAAACTCCCCCCTGAGCTGGGTTTCGGCGACTCTTGCGGCATACTCCCGGCAGGCGAGCCGACGGGCTGGGTTCTACGCCGGATTTCTCACCACGGAATTGGAAGGGCGGGACTGAACAGGCTGCGGAAAAACGCTCCGCTGCTGTCATCCTGAGCGAAGCGAAGGACCCCTGTATTTGAATTTTCAAGCAAATACAGAGGTCCTTCCTTCGTTTCACTCAGAGCCTGCCCTGAGCGAAGCGAATGGGACCGGCTTCGCCTCCTCAGGATGACAGCTTTGACGGTTTTTCCGCAGCCTGTGAAATCCCGCCCTTCCGGCAGTCCCCTCCCGCCCGGTGACAGGATGCAGGGGTGCGTACTTGACCTGGAGACTGATTTCCGTTAGCGTTGCACACTTAAAGAATCATGGGAAAAACGCGCGTAGCTCTGTTCATCACCTGTCTTGCCGACCAGTTTCTGCCGCACGTGGGCGAATGCTTCGTGAAGATTCTGCAGCGGCTGGACGTGGAGGTGACGTTTAACCCTGCCCAAACGTGTTGCGGCCAACCCGCCTTCAACACCGGGTTTCGGGACGAGGCCCGCAGCGTTGCCACGCGCGTGCTGGACCTCTTCGATGACGCCGATTACATTGTGTCGCCCTCGGGCTCCTGCACGTCGATGGTGCGGGTCTTTTATCCCGAACTCTTTGCGGGCGATCTGGCGCGCCTGCGCCAGTGCGCGCAACTGCGCTCCCGCTTCTTCGAGTTTTCGGAATTCCTGGTCAACGTTTTGAAGATTGAAGACGTCGGCGCGAGTTTTCGACACCGCGTGACGTATCATGATTCCTGCCACCTGCTGCGCGAATTGGGCGTGGGGGAGGCCCCCCGCAAGCTGCTTCGCAAGGTGCGCGGCATCGATCTTATCGAATTAGGCGACAACCAGCTCTGCTGCGGCTTCGGCGGCACGTTCTCCGTGAAATTCCCGGAGGTCTCCGTGCCCATGGGGCAGGACAAAGTTCGCGCCGCGTCCCAGACCGGCGCGGAATATCTCGTGGCGGCCGATGGCGGCTGTCTGATGCATCTTTCCGGGCTCATTCACCGGGAGGGATTGCCTTTGAAGACCCTGCATTTGGCGGAGGTCCTGGCGCAGCAGGAAAAATTGTAGCGGTCTTTGGCCGCCGGGTGGGGCGGGGCTGGACAGCCCGCATAAGCATGGACGATACAGGCGTGCACAGTAACGATATTCACTGGAGTGCGAGCCAGACGCTCGGCGATGCGCGTCTGGTGGAAGCCTACCGCGCCTCGACCACGCGTTTGCTAGCACACCGGGCGCAAGCCATCGGCGAGGTTCCCGGCTTCGAGCGCTTGCGTGACCGGGCGCGCGAGGTCAAGCGCGAAACCATCGAGCACCTCGACTACTACCTCGCTCAGTTCGCCGACAACGTGGCACGCCACGGCGGCCAGGTGCACTGGGCCTCCACCGCCGAAGAGGTGTGTAACATTGTGGTGAATATCGCCCGCCGCGCGGGTGTGCGGGAAGTGGTAAAAGCCAAAAGCATGCTGGGCGAGGAAGTCGAGTTGAATCAGGCGCTGGAGGGCGCGGGGATTCGCCCTGTCGAAAGCGATCTGGGGGAATTCATCATCCAACTGGCGGGCGATCGGCCTGCCCACATCGTGGCGCCGGCCATCCACAAGACACGCGAGGACGTTTCCGAACTGTTCGTGGCTCACCTGCGGGCCGAGCGCACCGTGGTGCCCGAGGAACTGACCGCCATCGCGCGCCGGGCGCTACGCGAGGGTTTTCAGAAAGCCGGCATGGGAGTGAGTGGCGCGAACTTCGCCGTGGCAGAAACCGGAACCCTGGTCCTGGTGGAGAACGAAGGCAACATCCGCATGTGCACCACGGTTCCGCGCCTGCACGTGGCCCTGGTGGGAATTGAGAAGCTGGTCCCGCGGTTGGCCGACCTGGGCGTTTTCCTGCGGCTGCTCGGGCGTTCCGCGACGGGCCAGACGCTGACCACTTACACTTCTTTGCTGACCGGCCCGCGCCGCTCCGGCGAAGACGGCCCGGAAGAGTTGCACGTGGTGATGGTTGACAATGGCCGGACGGCGGCGCTGGCCGACGTCAAAATGCGCGAGATGCTTTATTGCATCCGCTGTGGAGCGTGCCTGAACACTTGCCCCGTTTATCGGAAAATCGGCGGGCACGCTTACGGATGGGTTTACAGCGGTCCTATTGGCGCGCTGGTCACGCCGGCACTGATGGGCATCCGCCAGGCTCGGGAATTACCCTTCGCCTCGTCGCTCTGCGGAGCGTGCCGCGAGGTTTGCCCGGTTCGGATCAACATTCCCGATCTGCTTCTGCATCTGCGCGGCGAGGCCCAGATCCACGCCCCGGTCGAGGCGGCGTCGCTGCTGTCCGAGCGGCACATGTTCCGTCTCTGGGCGTGGGCCATGCGCCACCCACGCCTGTATACGCTGGGAACGCGGCTGGCTCGATGGGGGCAGTTCCTGCTGGCGCGCCGGGGTTGGATTCGGAAAATCCCCGTGTTCCCGGCTTCGCAGTGGACCAAGGGCCGCGATTTCCCAGCGCTCGCGCCCCAAGCCTTTCGAGACCGCTGGAAACAGCTCCGCCGCGAGTAAGAGAGAAAACGGGACTGCGTCCCAGCCCGCCTCTTTCCTCGCCCACAATCGTACCACTCTACCGAGGTGCCTCATGAACCGCCCTGACTTGATTCGAAGGACTTTTTTGGTTGCGATTTTCCTGGCTTTGCCTGCCCTGGGGATCTTCCCCTCCGCCCGGGCTGCGGAGGGTCCGCTGCCCCCCGCCAACTTGCGGTGTGAGTACCTGAAAAACCCAATGGGGATCGACGTGCGTGAGCCGCGCTTCGCCTGGGTGCTGGCGCACACGGAACGTGGGCAAAAGCAGACTGCCTACCAGGTGCTGGTGGCTTCCAGCCTGGAACTGGTCAACCAGGACAAGCCTGACCAATGGGACAGCGGCAAGACCACGTCGGATGATTCCACTCAGGTGGCCTACAAAGGCAAACCTCTTGCCAGCGGTAAAACCTACTACTGGAAGGTGCGCTACTGGGACTCTGCGGGCAATACCAGCCCCTACAGTGCCAGCGCTGAATTTGAGATGGGACTTCTTTCCCGGGACGAGTGGAAGGGGCAGTGGGTGGGGGCAGACAATCTGCTCCGCAAGGAAGTGACTCTTAACGGGAAGGTGGTTCGGGCCCGCGCCTACGTTACGGCGCTTGGTTACTACGAACTGAGAATCAATGGCGAGAAGGTGGGAGCGAGCGTGCTCGACCCGGCGTGGACCACGTATCCCGCGCGCGCCCTGTATTCCACCTATGACATCACGGCTCAACTGCGCACGGGGAAGAACGCTTTGGGAGCGATGCTCGGTGGGGGCTGGGCGACGCTCGGCGGAGGGGAATTCGCCGCACCCTACAAGGAACCCGCCTTGCTGCTGCAGGTCAACATCGAACTCGCAGGAGGGAAGACAGTCAGTGTGGCGAGCGACAATTCCTGGAAAGGGACCAAGGGGCCCATCGTGAGCGACCACGTTTGGGACGGAGAGGTTTACGACGCACGGCGCGAACTGCCCGGGTGGGACTTGCCGGGTTTTGATGACTCCACCTGGAGCGCGGCGCGGACCCTGGAAGGATCGCGGGGAACACTCTCCGCGCAGATGATGCCGCCTATCCGCGTCGTGGACTCGATGGTGCCTGTCGCCCTCACGAATCCGCGGCCCGGCGTCTATGTGTATGACCTGGGCCAGAATCTTAGCGGCTGGGCGGAATTGCGCGTCAGTGGCCCGCGCGGCGCCGAGGTTCGCCTGCGCTTCTCGGAACTGCTCTATGACGACGGCATGATCAATCGCGAAAACATCCGCGACGCCAAGTCGCGCGACATTTACATCCTGCGCGGCGAAGGCGAAGAGGTTTACCAGCCGCGCTTTACTTATCACGGCTTCCGCTACGTGGAAGTGACGGGCTATCCCGGCACCCCCAGTCTTGATTCCCTGCGCGGACGCGTGGTGCACACCGCCGTCGAACCCACGGGCAGCTTCATGGCTTCGAAACCTCTGTTGAATCAGATTCACAAGATCATCCGCTGGTCGGACTTGACGAACCTCCACAGCGTCCCCACCGACTGCGACCAGCGCAACGAACGCATGGGCTGGTTGGGTGACTCCCAGACCAGCGCCGAAGGCATGATGCTGAATTTCGACATGGCTGCGTTTTACACCAACTTCACGCGCGACATGCGCGACGTCCAGGGCCCAGACGGTACCCTCACCGACACCGTCCCCCACCGCTACGGCAGCCGGCCAGCCGACCCCGCCTGGGGCACCGCCTTCCCCCTGATCTGCTGGTATATGTATGAGCAGTACGGCGACCGGCGCATTCTGGAAGAGAATTACGAGGGGCTGAAGAAATACGTGGAGTTCCTGCGCAGCCGCGCGCCTGACAACGTTCTGCGCTACAGCTATTACGGCGACTGGGTAGCCTTGGCCAAGACTCCGGGCGCCCTCGTTTCCGACTTTTACTATTATTACGACACCCTTCTCCTTTCCAAGATGGCAGCCGTGCTGGGCAATTCCGCCGACGCCACGAGTTACGCCCAACTGGCCGCGCAAATCAAAGATGCTTTCAATCAGGAGTTCTACGACGCCAAGACGGGCAACTACGCGAACGGAACTCAAACGGCCAACGCCTTGCCGCTGTTTCTGGACATGCCCCCCAAAGACCAGCGCGGCGGGGTCGCGGGGAACCTTGTCAACGACATCCTTTACGGCCACGACACCCACCTGACGACAGGTTTCATTGGCGTCCGCTACCTGATGCCGCTCCTCACGCAGTTGGGCCGTTCGGACCTTGCCTATGATCTCGCCGTGCAGACGTCTTACCCGAGCTGGGGTTACATGGCCGCCCACGGCGCCACGACGCTTTGGGAAATCTGGCAGAACAAGACCGGTCCGGAGATGAACTCTCACAACCATCACATGATGGGCAGTGTCGATATCTGGTTCTTTGAGGCGCTGGCGGGGATTAACGTGGACGCCGAAAACGCCGGTTACCGCCACTTCCGCATTGACCCGCAAGTGGTTCGAGACCTCACCTGGGCAAGCGCCACGGTCGGTACGGTGCGCGGGAACGTAACGTCCTCCTGGACTCACGCGCTGGGGACGATAACGCTCGACGTGGATGTGCCCGTCAACAGCTCTGCCAGCGTTTCGATACCCAAGGATTTGGAAATGACGGAGTTGACGGTCCGTGAAGGCGACCGGGTGGTTTGGGAGAAGAGCCGGTACGTAGAGGGAACGCCGGGCATCACCGCCGCGAAGTACGCCGACGGCCGGGTCACCTTCGAGGTGGGCTCCGGCCACTTCGCCTTCCGGATGACAGGCCAGTGAGGAGGCGGTTGACCGTAGAAGCTGAGCAGCGCAGTGCGGCGGAGCCGCAAAAGAAAGTCAAAACGCAAAACTCAAAGCCGGGTTTGCAGTGCGGGGGAGCCACAAAAGAAAATCAAATGGCAAAGGGCAAAAGTGAAAGGCCGCCCCTCCAAGAATCTTTGCTAACGCAGCCACCGGGGAGCGTTGATTAGGATTTACAACCCTTGCTCCCCAGAGCGAGGGGGGACGCTAATTTAAACTGACAACCCTCGCCCCCTTGGGGGAGAGGGTGGCCCGCCGCCGGCGTTTTCACCAGCCGGGGCGGGACGGGTGAGGGGGTCACCCAGGAACAAATTGACAAGCAGATGGCGCAACGCGGCAGAGCCACAAAAGAAAACCAAAAGGCAAATGGCAAAGGATAAAAGTGAAAAGCCGCACATCCAATAATCCTTGCCAAGAAAACAAACAATTACGGCATTGCAATGCAGGGAACACGTTCCGAGCGCAAGAGTTTGAGACCGGCGTCGAACCTGAAGGGAGCCTGTCGAAATGAAACTGGTGACTTACGAAGTAGCCAGGCAATCTCGCCTGGGCGTGGTCGAAGGGGAGGTCGTCGTCGATGTGGCCGGCGCGTATGGCCAGATCCCGAAGGGACGAATCGCCCACGCCAAGCTGGCCGCCGCGGCCAAAGTCCTGCGCAAGCTGGGGAGACCGCCCCAGGACATGCGGGAACTGCTGGAGCTGGGGGAAAGATATCGCAAGGCGCTGGGGGTCATCACGGCGGCCGCGGCGGCGCGCGGCAAAGGCCCCAAGGGCCTGCTCACGCCGCTCGGCTCGGCCCGGCTGCGCGCGCCCCTGGCCAAGCCTGACAAGATCACCTGCGTCGGCTTGAACTATGCCGACCACGCGCGCGAACAAGGCAGCGAGCCGCCTGCCGCACCGATTTTCTTCCTGAAATCCCCCAATACCATCTGCGGGCCCGGCGATCCCATCAAGCTGCCGCCCAATTCCGCCCAGGTGGATTACGAAGCCGAATTCGCGGTGGTCATCGGCAAGCGCGGGCGCGACATTGTGGAAGGAGAGGCGCATAAGTACATCGCCGGTTACACCATCCTGCACGACGTGAGTGCGCGCGACATGCAGTTCGGCGACAAGCAATGGTATCGCGGCAAGAGTTGCGATACTTTCGCGCCCACCGGCCCCTGGATCGTCACGGCGGATGAAATTACGGATCCCCACAACCTGCGCATTTCGCTCACGCTCAACGGGGAGACTTTGCAGGACTCGAGCACCAGCAACCTGATCTTCCGGGTTCCCTTCCTGATCAGCTATCTCTCCCAATCCGTCACCTGGGAAGTGGGCGATTTGATCTCCACGGGCACGCCGCCCGGCGTGGGAGTGTTTCGAAAGCCGCCCGTCTTCCTGAAACCCGGGGACACGGTCAGCGTCAGTGTGGAAGGGATCGGGACCCTCACGAACCCGGTGGTGGGGCCGTAGCTCGCCCCCCTCTGCCGCCGCGAAGGGACGGCCCGCGACAGCCTTTCGCAAACCCTTCAGCGGGCGCTATAATGGGCGGCGCTTAACGTTGTCCTGGAGACTTCTGCATGCAATTGCCCGAATTCAGGAATGAGCCCTTAAGCGACTTCAAAGGCAATCCGGCCTATCGCCGCCGCATGGAATATGCTTTGGACGAAGTCCGCGACGAACTGGGGCACGAATACGATTTGGTCATTGGTGGTGAGCGCGTCAGCACCACCGATAAACTCCGCTCCTACAATCCCAGCCACCCGAACCAAATCGTCGGGGTGCTTTCCAAGGCGGACGCCTCCCTGGCGGACCGCGCCATTCTCGCTGCCGATGACGCCTTTAAGAGCTGGAGCCGCACGCCGGTGGAGAAGCGGGTGGAGTTGTTGCTCCGCACGGCCAGGATTCTGCGGGAACGCAAGTACTATTTCGAAGCCCGGCTCGTGTACGAGGTCGGCAAGACCTGGCCCGAGGCGGACGCCGAGGTGGCCGAGGCCATCGATTTCGCCGAGTTCTACGCCCGCGAGATGCTGCGACTGGCCGGCCCGCAACCCCTCCCGCCGATTCCGGGAGAGAGGAACTATCTGCGCTACCTTCCACTCGGCGTGGGAATCGTGATTCCTCCCTGGAACTTCCCGCTGGCTATTCTGGCGGGCCTGACGCTGGCGTCGATCGTGACGGGCAACACCGTAGTTTTGAAACCTTCCAGCGACGCGCCCAGCATCGCCTGCAAGTTTCTCGAGGCTATGGAGGAGGCGGGCCTGCCACCCGGCGTGATCAATTTTCTGCCCTGCCCGGGCAGAACGGTAGGTGATGTTTTGGTGGACCACCCGCGCACCCGCTTTGTGGCCTTCACGGGGTCCAAGGAAGTCGGACTCCACATCAATAAGCGGGCGGCCCGGACCGCGCCCGGGCAGATCGGGATAAAGCGTGTAATCGCGGAGATGGGCGGCAAGAACGCTATCATTGTGGACAGCGATGCTAACCTCGACGAGGCGGTGGAGGGTGTTCTGGCTTCCGCGTTTGGCTACCAGGGCCAGAAGTGTTCTGCCTGCTCGCGGGTCATCATGACGACCACGGTCTATGGAATTTTCCTCGACAAACTCCTGCACCGCCTGGAGCAGATCACGGTGGGTCCGGCAGAGCGCCCGGAGAATTATATGGGCCCGGTGATTAACGCCCAGGCCAAGAAATCTATCCTGGAGTATATCGAGGTCGGGAAAAAGGAGGGCCGTCTGGTCACCGGCGGCGCAGTTCCCGGTGGGGGGTATTTCATTCGGCCTACGGTTATTGTAGATGTTCCCCCTACTGCCCGCATCGCCCAGGAAGAAATCTTCGGCCCGGTGCTGGCAGCGATCGTGGCCGAGAACTACGACCAGGCCCTCGCCATCGCCAACAACACCGAGTACGGGCTGACGGGCGCCGTGTACACGCGGGACCGGCATAAGCTGGAGAAAGCCGCGGAAGAGTTCTTCGTGGGCAACCTCTACTTCAATCGCAAGTGCACGGGCGCGGTGGTCGGCAGCCATCCGTTCGGGGGATTCAATATGTCAGGAACGGATTCCAAGGCCGGCGGGCACGACTACCTGCTACTCTTCACCCAGGCCAAGGCAGTCTCCGAGAACATCCTCATCTAGTGTCCTGAGTCAGAAGTTCGTTGACAAAGTCTACCCCCTTGCGGGCGACCGTCCCCCAGCCCCGTCAGGGGCGCAAGACCGTAGCCCAGGGCGTAAGCCCTGAGGAAAAGAGCCCTCACCCCGCCTTCGGCACCCCTCTCCCGCGCGCGGGAGAGGGGACGGGGGGTGAGGGAGGGCTCCCTCACCCACGGCTCACGCCGTGGGCTACCTTCTTTCGCCCGCTCCGCGGGCTAACTTCATCAACGAACTTCTGACTCAGGACACTAGCAGGTGGCAAAACCAGGAAGTAGTCCATCCATCAGCCAGATACCAGCCGTGGCTCTACGCTTTGCGAAATCGCTGGCGCGGGGGCAGAAGCGCGGGGGCGGTACGGGTGTCATTTGCGAAACACGGGCGCTCCCAGGTGGAGTCATTCCCGCGAAAGCGGGAATCTACTCCGCAAGCTATTGGAAATGCGCCGCCGACAGACTGTATTCCCGCTTTCGCGGGAATGACCAATGTTTCGAAAGGGATACAATTCCAAATGACACCAGCACCCGCGGGGGCAGAAGCGTTGACTTGCACTGCCTCTTGAGTTAGGCTTGGCTTGCGAAAACAAATAGCTATGCGCATCTCGTTGGGCCGACGCGTGATGGTGGCCAAGAGACGATAATTCGGGGGGACCTGCTCCGGCGCACAGACGAGATGAGGGCAGGGGTGTGAAAGCGAGGCTACATGGCCGAACCACTGACCAAGGCGGGACGATACGAGATTGTCGGTGAATTGGGCCGTGGGTCAATGGGCGTCGTGTACCAGGGGTACGACCCCATTATTGGCCGAACGGTGGCGATCAAGACCATGCTCACCGAAGGCCTCTCCTCGCAGGAGTTCCAGGAGTACAAGGCACGCTTCCAGCGCGAGGCTCAGGCGGCGGGGACCCTGGCCCATCCCAACATCATCACGGTGTACGATTTTGGTGAGGACAACGGCATCCTCTTCCTGGCCATGGAGTTTCTGGAGGGCAAGTCTCTGGAGACAATCGTCCAGGAGCAGAACGTTCTGCCGATTGAAACCATTCTGCCCATTTACGACCAGGTGTGCAGCGCCCTCGACCACGCTCACCAGAACAGGGTCGTGCATCGCGATATTAAACCCGCGAACATTATGATCTTACAGAACGGGCTGGTGAAAGTGACCGATTTTGGCATTGCCAAGATGATGTCGATGGGCATGACGCAGGCCGGCCAGATTCTGGGCACCCCGAACTACATGTCGCCCGAGCAGGTAAAGGGCCGTCAGGTCGATGGCCGATCTGACATCTTCTCGCTGGGAGTGGTCCTTTACGAATTGGTGACGGGTGAAAAGCCCTTCGGGGGCCAGAACATCACGACGGTCATTTATAAGATCATCAATGAGAACCCTATTCCGCCGCGCGAGCTGGACGCGTCGATCCATGCTGGCTTGAGCTATGTGATCAGCAAAGCGCTCGCCAAGAATATTGACGAGCGCTACCAGACGTGCCGGGAGTTGGCGGAAGATCTGAAGAACTACAAAACCCTGGGCGGCGCGGCTCCGCCCCAGGGCACGATGGTTCTGAAGGTGGGGGCCACGGGCGTTGGGCCAGCCGAGCCGGCGGCTCCCGTGCAGGCCCTGGAACCGGAACCGGTGTCGGTGGAAGAGACTCCCCTCGCCAGCCCCGTCAATATCCACGTGACCACGCCGGCCCCGGCACGCCAGGAGGGAATCCCCCAAATCGCCTGGGTTCTCGGCGCGCTATTATTGGTGGCGATTTTGGGCGGCGTGGGCTACTTCTTCCTGCATCCCTCGCACCCGGTACCTGTGCCGCTCTCGGCGCCAAAGCTGGGACAACTTCAGGTCAGCGCCAACATTCCCGGCGCGAAGATCTCCCTCGACGGACGGAGCGATCCGAACTGGGTGACACCCTATACGATTCCAGACCTCCCCACGGGAACGCATAGCCTGGTTATTTCCAAGGATGGTTACCAGGATTTCCAGCAGAATGTGACGATTGCAGGAGGAGAGGTCAACAGCGTCGTGGGCAATCTTTCGACGCCAAGCGTTCAGCCCGAGGTGAACCCCACTCCTCCGAAAGCGGAACCTGTCCACGCGCGTCCCACCGTGCCCAAGGTGGGGCAGTTGATGGTCAGCACCAACATTCCCGGCGCGAAGATCTCTCTCGACGGACGGAGCGATCCGAACTGGGTGACCCCGTACACCATACCGGACTTGGCCGTAGGAACTTACAACGTGGTCATTTCCAAGGACGGATACGACGATATCCAGCAGAGTGTGACGATTGAAGGAGGACAGACCAAGACCGTCACCGGTAATCTTTCCGTGCCCGTCGGCGAAGTCAACATCGTGACCACTCCCCCGGGGGTGGAAGTGCTGATCGACGGAAAATCCTACGGCCTTACCCCGTTCCACGTCACCTTGAGAGCCGGACAGCACGTCGCCATCGTGAAGCGTCCGGGGGCAGATCCTTATGAGACAGCGTTCACACTGAAGAGCGGGGCCATCATTACGAAGAAACTGGCTCTCGGCGAGGTCGCCCAGACCGGGATCGTGGAAGTTCGGACCATCCCCCCGGGCGCCACGGTATTTGCGGATAACCAGCCGACCGGCGGACAGACGCCGACGTCTTTTCGCTTGACGGTGGGGCCCCATATGCTGACCCTGTCGCTTTCCGGATACCGACCGGTTCAACAGCAAGTCAACGTTTTAGCGAACGGGACACCCCGCGTGGAAGTCCAGCTTGCCCGACAATAGCGCGGGCATCGTTCGCGAAACAGGCAGAAACACTGGGGAGGTTTGGTCATGACGCGCCAGATTGCAATTGCCATCTTCTTGCTGCTCCTCTTGACGACCAGTGCGTGGCCGAAGTTCAAGGAAGATGAACAGAAGTTCCTCGACGACCAGTTCAAGGCGCTGCAAGAGCAGATGCAGGCCATGGGGAATCAGACGGCCGCGCTCAACTCCCAACTGGCTGAGATCAAACAAACCCAAGCGCAACTCCAGACCGTCATGATGCGCCAGCAGCGCCAACTTCAGGAATTGGACCAAATGCTCTCCTCCCTGCGCATCGGCAACGAGGAGAATTTCGCGAAACTGAGCAAGGCAGTCGCGGACCTGCGTGCCGAAACTGAAACAGCCGTGAACAAGCTGAGCGGCCAACCCGCGCAGCCCTCCGGACCCCCGACCGACGTGGCCACCGCAGCGCGCCCGGCCGCCCCGGCGGCCCGCCAGTCGACCCAGGGCTATATCACCGCCGTGGAGGGTTCGAATGTGATGATCGACATGGGCTCGGCGCAAGGCGTACACCAGGGATCACAATTGGCCGTTTACAAAGCCACCGACCCCAATAGCCGGGTGGGAGTCATCGAGATCATCCAGGTAATCGACGCCGGCAACGCCCGTGCCCGGATCATTACCATGAACGCCGGTGTGAAACCGGAGTTCTCCGACGTGGTGCGCGTAGAGTAAACCAGGCTCTCTTCATGGCCCGACTTGTCATCACCGATCCCTCCGACCGGACCCAGATCTTCGAGATTTCCAGCCCCACGGTCACTGTGGGAAGGACGGAATCCAACGATCTGGTCCTGCGCGATTCCAGCGTCTCCCGGCACCACGCGCGCATCACGGTGCTTCCCGGCGACATCACGCTTCTGAACGATCTCGGCAGCCTGAATGGAACCTTCGTGAACGACGCACCGATTCAGGAGCACCGCCTCTCGGACCAGGACCGCATCGGGATCGGCATATTTGAACTCAAGTATGAGTCGGCGCGCTCGCACGACCTGCACATCGAGGCTGGGCGCGGCGCCGTAACGGATGTGAACGGCCTGGTCCGCGTAGAAGACCTGAGCACGGCTTTGCGGATCTCCTCGCCCATGGCGCCCCCGGGCCCGGCCGCCATCCCGGACCGGCTAAAGGTCCTGGAGCAGGAGAACAAACTCCTGAAGCTGCTCCTGACGGTCGGCAAGACGCTGTCCTCCCTGATTACACCCGAAGATGTCATGCACCGGGTCATGGAACTGGTGTTTCAGATGGAGAACGTGGAACGGGGCTTCGTCATGCTCCGCGACGACAAGAAGGGATTCAAGCCCGCCGTCCTCCTTTACAAAGATGAGAGCCTGAAAGCTGCGGCGCGCGGCGTGGCCCTCTCCACCACCGTGATCGACCGGGTCATGACCGACCACGCCCCGCTGCTGATCCATGATGTGGGCAGCGATGAACGTTTTTCCTCCAGCCAGAGCCTGAGCATGTCCGGCATCCGCTCCGCGATGTGTGCCCCGCTCATTTACAAAGACCGTGTCTTCGGGCTCTTTTATGTCGATTGCCTGAGCAAACCCTACGCCTTCTCCAAGGAAGAACTCAACATTTTTTCCGTGGTCGCGGCCGAGGCGGCCATCAGCTTTGACAACGCCCGATCCCATGAAGAACTGGCCCGCCGCGTCGTGGAGCGCCAGGCGCTGGAACGCTTTCTCAGTGCCGCCATCGTCGAGAAGATTCTCGCCAGCCCCGACGAAGTTCACCTGGGGGGTGAAAATCAGACCGCCACGATCCTGTTTTCAGACATTCGCGGCTTTACCCGCATGTCGGAGCACATGGAGCCTCAAGCTGTCGTGGAACTGCTGAACGAATTCTTCTCGGAGATGACGGACCTCATCTTCGATAGCGGAGGCACATTGGACAAATACCTGGGAGACGGGATCATGGCCGTGTATGGAGCGCCGATTCCCAAGCCCGACGACGCGCTGCGCGCCGCCAAAACCGCCATCGAGATGCAGCGGGCCCTGGTACACCTCAATCGCGAGTGGGAAAACCGTGGCCAGCAACCGCTCCTGATGGGGGTGGGGGTGAATACGGGCGCGGTGACGGCGGGAAACATCGGCTCCGCCAAACGCATGGACTACACGGTCATCGGAGATGCCGTCAACCTGGCCTCGCGCCTGTGCGCGAATGCGGCCGGAGGACAGATCCTCATCTCCGAATCTACCTACTCACTACTGAACGGCGGGGTGCCGGCGCAGCGCCTGGAACCCATCCTGGTGAAAGGCAAGCAGACGCCCGTGGAGCTCTACGAGATCCTCTGGCAGGATGCCGCCTCCGTCGAGAGCCCCGCGCAGTTTCCCAGGTAAAGCCCTCTTGTGCGAGATTGGCCCCGGGGGTCCACAGAATGATCTTGGCGCCATCAATTCTTTCGCGTTCTCTACTTCTTTCCGCCCTCGCTTGGGGGGTCATCGCTTTTCCCCCGCCCGTGGCTGCCCAGCAGGCAGAGCCGCCGGGCCAGTTGCCGAAAGAGATTCGCGGCGCCAAGGTTTACCAGCTTCCCGCCAAGGGTGGCCAGCCTGCGCCTAATCCTGCCGTCTACAAGCGCCTCTCGTTTCGGGATATCAACTTCGACCGTCTTCTGCTCGATCTCTTCATCACCATCCGTCCCGTCAACCGGGGAGCCACGGTCCAGCGCATGTACTTTCAGGATGTGCGCGTAAGCGGGATTCCCGTCCACATTGAGACGTTTGCGCAGGAGTTCAAACTTTCGAGTAAAGACCCCGTCGATGTTCCCTCCTCCCTCAAGTGCTCCATCCTGTTCGCCGAGCTGGATTCGCTTGCGCCGGTCCGGGAGATGGTGGACAAGGACAAGATCCTAATCACCGGGCAGAGTTTCATTGAGGTCAAGCTGAATGCCCTGGAAAAAGCCGCGCTGCGGACGAAACAGCTCGTCATCCCGGTGACCCTGAATGAACAAGTCCCGTTGAATCTCTTCCAGGGCAACCCACTCCTCCACCTGACGGCGGACGCGGTCCTGGAAACACTCGCGGACCCTTCCTCGGCTGCGGCCATCAACATGGCGAAGGAACATCTGGCGAAGCTGCACCAGGATCAGACCCTGGGAACCAAGGTGAACCCTGCCCTGTATCTCCTGTACACGGAGTACGTGGTGCACGACCCCAAATCCAAGGCCCTGGAAAAGTTCGCGGAATCCGGCACCGGCTTTCTGGTGAGCGTGGATGGAAAGCTGCTGACCACCAAGCGAGTGGTGGCCCCCTGGAAGTTTGACCCGCAGGTCGCCTTCCTGCTGGAGCACTCTCACCTGGAGGTGGATCAAGGCAGTGTAAAGACCTACGCCTGGCCGGCCGGCGCCAAGCTGACTGCTGCGGGTGGCCAACCTGACCTTCAATCCGCCCTGAGCACCGAAAAACAGACCTTGAAGGTCCTCCAGATGCCGCCCGACCAGATGACGCAACAGGATTACCAGGACCCGGACTCCGAAGAGCGCGCCACTCTGCATCTCCACGCCGAAGGTGAATCAGACTTGGCCCTGCTGCAGGTCAGCGGCACGGGCTTCCATCCCTTGTCGCTCCCGAACTCGGCGGCGAACCTCGCCAGCGGCGCCCAGTTGGTCTTGGGCAGTTATCCTTACGGAGTGAGCCAGCCTCAAACCGACCCGCGTCTCCTCAGCGTCAAGGCGGGACTGGAGGGGACCGCCCTGACCATGGACCATGCGGTGGATCCAGGTGAAACCGGCGCACCGCTGCTCAATGCGGAGGGCGAGGTCGTTGCCCTGGCAGCCTCGGGCAACCAGTGCATCTCGATTCAAGTTGCGCGGAAGCTGATCCCATGAGCCTTTACATGCGGAGTTTCCATCCTCTCCTGCGCGCCGTTGTCCTGGCGGCGTGTTTCGCTTTGCCCATCCCGGCCTTCTCCCAAACTCAGGAAAGCATAACGTCTCAACTGAAAGAAAAGTTGTCGAAGACAGGGGTTTTCTTCCGGGCGGATGTTCCGCGCTCGCTGCGCAACCCCGACGATGCGAATCTTCCCGTCTATTTGGAGATCATCAACGGCATCGAGAAGGCCGCGCACACCACGGGTTCCTCCGTCTCCCGCTATGTCCAGCGGGACCCCTTGAAACTGCAGGGCGTGAACATCTATGTGAAACCCACCGGCGCCCAGCACAAGTTCAGCGAGGAACCACTGCTTTTGGGAACGGGCAAAGATTTTTCCTTTGACGCTCGCACGGACGGTCAGCCCCTGGTGATACCCGACCGGCTGAAGAAGACGCTGGAGGCGCCCCGCGACCTCGTGCAGTCCTTTCTCGCCGGCCACTACCTGGGCGGGCCCTTCCGCTCGGCGGATTTGTGGGTTTCGTTCCGGGTCGTGGATTGGCCGAACCAGGACTTTTACCTGCGCGTGCGCCTGAACGCTACGCGCCTTCCGCAGATCCCCAAATGGTATCGCGGCGACATGCATTACCACTCCGGCTACACTGACAATCCTGCCGAGCGCGGGTATCCGCTCGACGTCACGAAGCAGGCGGCGCTGCAGGCAGGGATGGACTGGCTATTGTTGGCCGACCATTCCACCGACCTCTCCCCGGAACGCTACCAGGCGGAGTTGGACGACGTAAAGCAATTTCGCGATGGCCGGCTGATGATGATCCGCGGAGAAGAGATGACCCTCTCTTCCAGCAAGGACACCCTGCTGACCACCGTCCACATGGTGGTGGCGCCGTCACCCGATGATCCCGACAAGGGTTTCCCGGACCCCGCCCAAGCCGGTAGCGCCGTGGTGATGACGGGCGACGGCTCCCCCGCCTCTGCGGCCATGCCCATCAGGGATGCTCTGGCGCGGGTCGTCGCGGCGGGGGGATTTGCTTACGCCGCCCATCCCTTTGACCCCATCAGCCCCCTCATGCGAGGAGGCAAGTGGGACCTGGAGGCGGACTTCCTCGCGCCGGATGGAAAGCAGCTCCAGGCGGGCGTAGTGGGTCTCGAACCCTGGAACCGCGCCACGAATGATACTGCCGATGACATGCGCGACCCGTTCTGCATCCATCCACATACGGAAGCGAGCGCCTGCTTCCAATACGACAAGGAAGCCAACCAGTACGCTCGCCTCGAACAAGGAATCAAGCTGGGATGGCAGCCCCTGCTGGCGCGCGGCCTCCAGCCGCGGCAGGATGGAAAGAACGCTCCGCTCTTCAAGCCCTTCCTCGCCGCGGGTTCGGATGCGCATGGCGACCTGGACTTCGAAGCTAGCATGGACGTCACCGACTTCCTCGGCAAGCTGGAGCGGGGCTTGAACGGATACGCGGAAGACAACGCCCTGGGCCGCATCTCCACCGTGGTTTACGCGCCGGACGGCATGGGAGCGCGCGGTGAGAACGTCTTGCGTGCCCTGCGGGACGGCCGCAGCGTGGCGAGCAACGGCCCGCTGCTGGTCGCCGGCTTCGATCGGAATTCCAATGGGTCCCTCGACGACCCCGATGATGTCGGCATCGGACAGGAGATCTCCTGCCCGTTGAAATCCCTGCCCCCTCTCCAACTCCTTTGGGTGAGCAGTGAAGAATTTGGACCCTTTCAGTTTATTCGACTGATCGTGGGAACCGGCGCGGGTGAGTTGGAACCCGTGGATGTGCCCGTGCCCACCTCCAAGAGCCTTTCCAGCGAGGGCTTGGTTTCCTTTGACCTGCGCATGGCCCTGAAGGAAGGTTCGGAAGAATGGAGATACATCCGGCTGGAGGCCAGTACACGAAACAGCGCCAAGGAAGAGTTTCGCTGCTATACTAACCCCATCTGGATCAAGGCCACCGGCGAATAGATAACGCCGATCAAAAACGAGACGGGAATCAAACATGAGCGCTGACGCTAATGAGCAAGGAACTGTCCGGTACATGCGATGCGCATCTTGCGGGAACATGAACCCGGCGACTTCGCCGTCGTGCGCGCGCTGCGGAAAACCGTTGCACGCCCCGGCGGCAGCGGCGCCTTCACCTGTAGCTCAGGCCCCCGTAATTGCGGCGCCTGTGGCGCCGGTTCCGCACCCCCCAGCGGCGCCGGTTATCGCGCAGGTGATGTGCCCAAAGTGCCACAAGTCTTTCCCCGTCGGGAGCAAGTTCTGCGGATTTTGCGGCACTCCCCTGGCAGCGGCTCCGCCCCCACCCCTGCAACAAGCCGTGCCGGCCCCACAGCCCGTGGCGCCGCCGCGCCCAGCCGCGCCTCCGCCACCGCCGAGACCTGCGGTTCCCCCGCCGCCCCTGGCCCGGCCGGTAGCAGCGCCACCTCCCCGTCCCGTGGCGCCACCGCCTCCTCGCCCGGTGGCACCGCCCCCGGCGCCGCCCGTTGCGAGGCCCGTTGCGTCCGCGCCCGTCGCGGCTTCGCCGCCTCGCATTCCTCCTCCCCGTCCCGTGGCGCCACCGCCGGCGCCGCCCGTCGCCAGGCCAGTTCCACCCAGACCACCAGCCCCCCCGGCGCTTCCCACGGAAGGAACCGTGGTTTTCACCGGCCTGCACGTCGCGCAAATCGAAGCTAAGATCTCCGAGAAAAAGCCGGACGGGTCCGCGGGAAGAACCCTTACGATCACAAAAGAAACGCTCATCGGGCGGGAGAACTGCGACCTGAGCTACACCCACGATATGTTGCTTTCAACGCGACACGCTTCCCTCGCCGTGCGCGAAGGCAAGCTCCTGTTGAAGGACTTGGGCAGCCAGAATGGCTCCTTCCTTCGGCAACGGCAGGACGGCGAACTGTCCCCTGGCGACATCTTCCTGCTGGGACGGGAACTCTTCCGCTTCACCACGCAGAGCCTCGACGAGGCGCAGGCCAAGAGCGCCACGCAGGGCACCATGGTGTGGAGTGTCCCGCCGAAGCTTCAAAAAGGGCCCCTTACGGCCAAGCTTGAACACATCAAGTTGAATGGAGAAATCGTAGCGGAGTTCAAACTCGAGAAGCCCGAAACCACTCTGGGCCGGACCACGGGCGACCTGATCTTCAAGGATGACCCGTACATGTCCGGAACGCACGCCCGCATCGTGGCCCAGCCCGGACGCTTCCTGCTGCAGGATTTACGCAGCCGGAACGGCGTCTATCGTCGCGTGCGCGCTGAAGTTGAACTCCGGGACGGCGACGAGTTCTTCATGGGTGAGCAGCTATTCCACGTGGAAGTGAAAACCCTCGAGTAAGGAAAGCCCGCCGGTGGCCGGGGGCGCTGTCATTCTGAGTGAGCGCAGCGAGCGAAGAACCCCGGCAGTTTGTCCATTTCACTGATCTAGGGCAACTACCGAGGTCCTTCGCTCTGCTCTGCAGAAACTCGACGCGGAAGTCATTTCGATTCACCATCGCTGACACTGTCATCCTG
Source organism: uncultured Acidobacteriota bacterium (assembly GCA_963722555.1). Lineage (GTDB taxonomy): Bacteria > Acidobacteriota > Terriglobia > UBA7540 > UBA7540 > Bog-366. The sequence continues at coordinate 180,388 of CAVRNQ010000005.1, read as the reverse complement.
AGTCCCGGTTCTTTCGGGACGAAGGATCTGCATTTGTCTTGGTTACTGAAAACCCATACAGATCCTTCGCTGCTGCTCAGGATGACAGTTTGGGTGATGGGTTCTCCTCATCGAGTTTCTGCTCATCATGGGCAGCCGAAAGGCTGTCCATGCTCAGGATGACAGCGAAGAAAACACCTCGGCGTGGTGAGGAACCCGCCGGGCTAGCGCGGCACCCGTTTCATGGCCTGCTTCTCAATCATGGGCGCGCGCGACTTGACGTAGTTATCCATGATCCTGGGGAGCTCGACGTTCATCCTCGCCACAAAATCATCCTGGGCTTTCTGCAGCTTCGCGTCAATGCCGGCCGCGTCCTGATTGAGTTGTTCCATCTTCTGCTGCAATTGCTGGGACTGCTCGAGAGCGGTCCCCATCATCTGTTTCTGCAACAAGAGGCCCAAGCGCGCCAGCTCATCGCTATTCCGGGCCAGTTGTGTGGCAACGTAGAAGTTCGCGAAGACTGACAACAGGGTAAGCACCAGAACGATATAGAGCAGGTTGCGAACTGAGGAATTACCGCTGTCCATGCTAACTCCTTTGTGCAGGGGCTGTGCTACTTCACATCCTTACGTTTCATCAGGATCAGGATCAGCGCAATCATCACAAGGGCATACCCGGTCATGATAGCCAAGTACGGCCCTTTGTCCTTCCAGAAGTCGGAGCGGAGCGGGAATGCGCCGGCCGCGGTGAAAGACTCCGCCGGCTGTTCGAGACCTTCCTCGAGCTTTTGCACGTCATCCGGGTGAAGAGAAATCGTAATCGTGTTGATGATCCGGTAAGCGTAGTCCTGGGTAGAATGCGAGCCGTGCAGGCAGAGGTCGGACACCGCCTCCAAACCCCAGCGGGAGACGGCCAGCATCGACAACCAGCGGACGGGTGCCCCCATGCCGACCACCGGAGCGGGTGTGTACTTGTGGAAGATCTGGGTGGTTCGCTCCGACGGTGTCATGGCTCCCGCCACTTGGTGCGCGAAGCGGCCCTGGTCAGCTTCCGCGGTGGCGGTCTGGTCGCTGGGCGGCGGCGCGGGATTCGCCTCCCCCGCAGAGGGGTGCATCATCTGCTGCGCTTTGGCCTTGGCTTCCGGCTGCGCAAACATCTTTCCCTCAAAAAGCTGTTCCACCGTGATCGGGATAATCGTTTGGATGGGGCGAACCGGGAGGAACAGACCGCAGAGCAACAATTCCGGAATCAGGATGAGCGGAAACAGCGTCAGGGCTTTTTCCGGCGTGGTCACCAGGCTCGAAATGAGCAGGCCGATCAGCGTGCCGTTCACGGCCACCAGGAACATGATGAGGATGGCCGCGCCGGCTTCCGGCAGGCTCAAGGCCAGCGCGTGATTGACGAGGAGACAGATGACGACAACCGAAAAACACTGCGCCAGCGCCACAAAAGACAAAACGGCGAGTTTGGAAAGGACGTAGGACGGGATCTTGAGGCCCGTCTGCCGTTCGCGCTTGTAGATGGTCTGCTCGTCCACAATCTCCCGTACCGCGTTTGAGCAGCCGAACCAGAGCGCGGAAAACATCGCCATGAAGAGGGTCTGCACCTGGTTGGGTCCGCTCGCCATCAAGGCCACCAGCAGAGCCACCAGGGGAGCCTGCGCGAAAAGCAATATGGTTTGCGCCCGGTCACTGAACTTCAGTTCCCAGTTGCGCTGCAGCAGGGTGGTGAACTGGCGGAGGCTGAATCCTTTCCCTTTGGGCCGAGCCTCGCTGGGCCCACCGGCGGCGGTGGGCCGCTCCGCCGAAACGTCCTTCTGCGGCTCGACCACCAGATCCCGGTACAAGGACGAGCCCTGAAATCGCTGCTTCAGTTCGAGCGCGTAGGGAACGGTGTTGTTATCCGTTAAGTCGTCGTAAACATCCGGCGGGGACTCGGCCTTGAAATAATCGAGGAACTTGGTTCCCGGTCCGTAGTAGACCAGCCGCCCCTGCACCATGACCAGAACCTTATCGAGCACCCCGAACGACCCCAGCAGGTGCGTGGTAATGATGATCGTCGAGCCCTGGTTGGCGAGTTGCCGGAAGAGCATCATCATCAGCGTCTCGGTGCGTGGATCCAGGCCGGCCGTGGGCTCATCCAGAAACAGCACGCCGGGTTTGGGCAGAAGTTCGATACCCAAGCTCACGCGCTTGCGCTGGCCGCCGCTCAGGGTGGCCACAGGGTTATCCCAGCGCTGGGGGTCCAATTTCAGGGTGTCCAGCATCTCTTCCACTCGGCGGTTGATCTCGTCGTCGGAAATGTCGTCCGGCAACCGCAGCTTCGCCGCGTAATAAAGGCAGCGGCGCACCGGCAGTTGCCGGTGCATGATGTCTTCCTGCGGAACGAATCCGATGGTGGATTTCAGAGACTCCAGGTTCCGGTACAAATCCGCGCCGTTGTACAGCACCTGGCCGGAAGTGGGTTTCACAAAACCATTCAGCGCGTTCATCAACGTGGTTTTGCCCGCGCCGCTGGGCCCCAGCAGGCCGATCAGTTCTTTCGGCTTAACCACCAGGGACAGGTCATCTAACAGCAGTTTGGGCTTGCCCGTATTGCGGTCGGTCACCTGGAAATTCAAGTGCACGGAATCCAGTCGTACCACGCGACGGTCGGGGGCATGCGTGAGGGTTCCACCCTGGAAATGCAGCTCCGAAGGACCGATGACCACGCGGTCCAGGTCCTGCAATTCGTGGCGTTTGACCCGAATGCCGTTCACAAAGGTCCCGTTGACGGAGCCCAGGTTGACAATCAGGATTTTGCCGTTCTGTTTCACAATCTCGGCGTGCCTTTTGGACACGATGGGATGGGCGATGACCACGTCGCAGCTCGGGTCGCGGCCGATGACCAGATGGTCTTTGGCCAGGTCGATATTCTCCAGCTTGAGCTGCGGTTCCAGGCCGGTGCGAAAGATCAGTGACTTGCCGGCGTAGCGCCCGAAAGTGATGTAATCGCCGTCGTGCAGTTCGGCGGTCGTAACCCGAATGCCGTTGACAAAGGTTCCGTTGGTGGATTGATCGGTCAGCACGACCTGGCCATCTTTCACCGCGAACTGCGCGTGCACCGCCGATACGGAGGCGTGCTCCATGACCATCTGGCAGCGAGTAGAATCACGGCCCACCACCAAACCCGCATCGGGGATGTCCTCACTCTTCACCGCGTACTTGTCCACGATCAACTCGAGGTGCGGGCGCGCCATCAGATCCGTGAGTTTGATGGCCACGGTTTCGCCCTTGGTTTCTTGCTCTTGGCGGGCGGCGGCGATGTCTGCCTGGCTTACCAGCGAGGTGACGACGTGGCCACCTTCCTCTCCCGTCGCCGTCCTTCGCCGCACCGGCTCGACGGCCGAGCGGGCAGGGGCAGGGACGAACGACTCGACGCGGAAGAGATTCTTGCCGCCTTGGCCAACGGAAATTTCGTCCGTCGGTTTCAAGACTGCTTCCTGGATGCGCTGCTGGTTAACATAGGTTCCATTGGCGGAGTTCTTGTCGCGGATCACGACCTGCCCGGCCTCGTCCAATCCTATCCAGGCATGCTGGCGGGAGACCTGGTCATCGGCCAACACCACCTGACAATTGTTTTGGTCGCGGCCGATGACGAGCCCCTTGGAGGTGATCGTGAAAGTGCGCCCGGAAAGGAGTCCTGAGGTGGCGGCCAACCGGAAAGAAGATGCCGCAGAGGGCGGGTGCGCAACCGCCACGGTGGGGACGGCTTCCTCGCCCCCGCTGGGACCCGCGGGCATCGCCATCGTCGGACCGGGTTCTTCCGCGGCGCTCAGAGCGTGTCCACAAACCCTGCAGAACCGGTATCCTGCTTCATTCACTTCGCCGCATACGGAGCATTTCATAGCCATAGGCCTCACTGTCCGCGGGTGCTCCGCCGGGGCGGGAGCGTCAGCTCAGTGTCCTGTTTGCAGCACACGCCCGCCTGCAGCCTGGGGCGGACATGGCCTGTCCGCAAATCCAATTTACGATTTTAGGTGCGCGGCTTAAAATCTTCTTCGTTGAATTCTTTGCACTCAACGGGCGCGTCCACCGCCGGGGCGGAGAGCCCCTGCCCCGAAAACTCCGCTACGATCAGCGTGATGTTGTCCGTCCCGCCGTGGGCATTGGCGTTTTCGATAAGAGCTTTGCACTTGTCGGGCAGTCCATCCTCACGATTGAACGCCGCCAGGAGATCAGCCTCCGGCACCATGTTATACAAGCCATCGCTGCACATCATTATTCGGTCTCCCTGATAGACCCGCACGCAAGTAACCTTCACATCCAGCGTCTCGCTGGTTCCCACCGCCTGCGTCAGAATACTCTTGCGGCTGTCCTTCTCCGGGTCGGCCGGCAACTCCGCGCCAATGTCTCGGAGGTAGTTCAGGAAAGTCTGGTCACGGGTCAACTGGGTGATCTTCTTCTGGCGGATCAAATAGGCGCGAGAATCTCCCACCTGTCCCACAAAAAGGTACTGGCCGAAAAGGGCTGCCGCGGTCGTGGTCGTCCCCATGCCACGACATCCCGGGTTGGCCTGCGCCTTCTGAAAGATAATCTGATTGGCGTACTCGATGGCCTCACGCAAAAGGATCACGAAGTTGGCCTCGCTCGCCGTACCCAGGGACTTCAGGTTGTCATAGAGGCGCTTGGGAACGGTGACCACAGCGAGTTGGCTGGCGACCTCGCCGCTGGCTTCGCCCCCCATCCCATCTGCCACCATGAACAACGAGCCGAGCGGCCCCAGGTCGTGTTCGCGGAGCGGGGGCGAGAGGCCCACTTCCCCCGTCGTCAGATTGCAGACCACCAAGCTATCTTCGTTGTTCTTGCGGACACGCCCTTGGTCCGACATCCCGAACAAACTCACATGAATGGCCTTCGAATCACTTCCTGTCGTTTCGGCCACGGCCCTCACCTTCCCACAGTTGCAGTCACTATGAAGCTTGAGCTGGGTGAAATCCTGCTTTGATGATTTAAGCACAAGATGAGAATCGGTTCGAGTTCACCCCGAAAGGGGTTTCCCTTTCGCTCCGGCATGTTTTCCGTACTGCGCAATCACGAACGACCTAATCGCCAGGAGGCTGGCTTATGTGGATTGATAATACTTCCCCTTCTTACCACAGCCGCCGTCAGGTATCAAGCCGCCCGCTTCTTTCCGCAGGCTCTCCCGCTCTGCCGCCGGAGATAAAGTCAAGAGTAATGGGTCGGCCCCGAATGTCTCCTGGCCCTATGGGTGGGCCGCCCACTCCGGAGGAGCGGCAGAATACACGCTTCCAGGTTTCCTCACGAGGGGGAATCAGACCCTCGCGGCGGACCTACCCGGAACCAGTCTGGAGCTCTTGAACAATTTGCGCCGCCACGCTGCGCGCGCGCTCCAGGTCGGTGGGAGGCAGCGAGATCGCCGCCACCTTGGCATGGCCTCCCCCCCCATAACGCTCGCAGATGCTGGCCAGATTGGCCGTCTTGGGGGCATTATTCCAGGGGTTGCTGCCCACTCCGATCTTGATCCGCTCCGGGGAGCGGCTCAATCCCACGCTGTAAACCGCCGCGGGAAAGAGATAATAGGGGATGAATTTATTGAAGCCTTCCGTGTTCTGGTCCACGAGGTCAAAGAACACCACCCCGTCGTGGAGTTCGGCGCGCCCGCGGATCAGATCGATGGACTCGAGATGCCGGCGGTAGAGTTCTTGAAAGGCCTCCTGGATGTGCGGCAAGGCGACGATTTCCTCGAGCGGCTTCGTGAGAAGTTCAGGAATCAGGCGCACGCAAAAGTCCGGCTCGCGTGTTCCCTCGATCACCAGGGTCAACTGGGTGGCCGGCTCGCGCATCTCCACGGCCGTGCGAATGTCCGGGTACTGCGCGCCGTCGATCAGGTCCGCCCAGTGCACCAAGTCATCCAGGTCCGGCGCCCGGAAGCCGAAGTGAGTGCCGGTGGTTTGCGCGATAAATTTGGTGCAGGAGCGAAAATCCGGTCCGTAGAATTTCTTCCCGTTCCGGTTGCGTCGGAAGTGCTCGGCATCCGCTTCGGTGAGGAAGGCACTCTGGTGATGATCGAACCACCACGTCAGGCGGTCGGAGCTGGAATACTTGAAATCGACGATGACGTTCTCTTCCGCATCGAACAGCCCCTCGTCAAACAACTGTCCGGCGCGGTGCATCAGGCCGTGATAGCGGAACTCCCCTTGCGCATCGACACACTGCCGGTAGAAGCTCGTGAAGATTGCTGCGGAGCACATCCCGTCGAAACACCGATCGTGAAAACACACCAGAACAGCCATAATTCCTGAGCGCGAAACTGACCGCTGTCCCCACGTCCACTCCTTTAGCGGCACGGAGGAAACGTTCAAAATTGCGCCCCTAGGGTTCAATTGTCAAGAGGAAATACAGAGAGAGGGGTCCCCGGGAGGATTCCATGAAGCCAGGGACGGCAGGAACCCCGCCGCCCCTCGACCTCTTGGGTCGTCGCCCGGCTCGCCGGGATTTACACGCCCGCTTGCTTCGCCGCCAATGGCCCGATGTAGGGGATCATGTACCGCTCGTTGTTGTAAGCCTTGTACATGAGGAAAATCCAGAACACCAGGATCGCCAGTGAAATGACCAGCCCGAGCAGCCCCATCACGATGCCCAGAACTCCGAAGGAGATCAGCCCCAGGATCGTGGAGAGGATGGTGAATGCCATCCAGAAAACTACGATCGCCACATTGAAAAAGATCGACTGGAAGGCGTGAAATCGAACGAACTTGTCATTCTTGTAGGGCTCGATCACCAGGAAAATGATCCCCGTGATAAACCCCAAGACGTAAGTCAACAAGCCCGCCACGTTCGACGCCATCCCCGAACTCGCTGCTGCCGCAGGCGCCGCAGCCGGGGCAACGCCCCCCACCGGCGCGCCACACGAGCCACAGAATGCTATACCCTCAGTCAGTTGCGTACCGCACTTCGCACAGAACGCCATGCCCTTGTCTCCTTTCGCAGAAGAGTTGATTGCCCGGCTCAGCCAGGACCAAGCCACTCGTGATCTGCTGCGACAACATCCTGACTTGCGGTTTGGATTCTATTCGCTGCCGACAGGCCAGCTATTGGTACCATAAAGCCATCAGCGAAACAAGGGATAAGTGCTCCGGCGCCGGTCCCAACCGCCATGGCCCCTTTTCCAACCCGTCTCGAGACCCCAGCCAAAGGCCCGGGCTTCGGGTATACTGCCGGCTCCGATGACGGCTAACCCTCTGGCCGTTGTCGTGCTCATTTTCCCGCCTCAGCCCGGCCCGGGCCGGAGAGCGGGATCGTGGTGGAAAATGCGACGTCGAAGATTCCTGCAGGGTTTCGCCGCGTTGAGCGGCTGGACGAGATGGGCTGAAGACTGCGCGCCTGCCCACGGGTTTCGCGAACCTGCCGAAGTGCTGACCGGGCAAACTTCGGAAGCGCTCCTGCGGCCCGTGGGACTGAAGTGTGAATACACGCTGGAACCTTTGGGTGTCGATGTCGTGAGCCCACGCCTGAGCTGGCGCCTGGAATCGCGCGGGCGCGCGCAGAGGCAAAGTGCGTATCAGCTTCTGGTCGCCGGCAGCCCGGAGAACCTCGCAGCCGAGCGCGGTGACTTGTGGGACTCTGGAAAAGTTGCCTCCGACCGCTCGATTCAGATCGATTACCAGGGCAGGGCTCTCGCCTCCTGCGAACGCTGTTACTGGATGGTAAGAGTCTGGGATCAGGCCGGGCACGCTTCCCCCTACAGCGAGGTGGCAGCGTGGGAAATGGGCCTGCTGGAGGAGCGGGATTGGCAGGCTAAATGGATCACTGCCGATTATCTCTGGGCTGCAACTCCGCCTGCGCAGACCAACGCCGCCGAGGAGAGATCGAAAACGCTCCACCGCGCGCCGTTATTGCGGAAGGATTTCCGCTTGCGGGCTCGTCCCCGCAGGGCTCGGGCCTACATCTGTGGTCTCGGCTACTTCGAGCTCTACCTGAATGGCACTAAGGTGGGGGACCACGTTCTCGATCCGGCGCAAACCGACTATGAAGAGCGGGCTTTGTACGTGACCCACGATATCACTGATTATTTAAGGCCCGGCGAGAATGCCGCCGGCGTGATGCTGGGCAGCGGCTGGTTCAACCAGGACGAAGTCTGGAAAGCAGGCAAGTACAGCATTCCGGGAGGAACCGACTACGGGGTCCCGCGCCTGGTGTTCGAGATGCGGTGTGAGTATCAAGACGGGACCACGGAGACGTTCATTACCGACGAGAGTTGGAAGGCAGCCCCGGGGCCGATCCTCGCGGACAACGTCTATGCCGGAGAATCTTACGACGCTCGCCTGGAGACTCCGGGTTGGTCACAGCCGGCCTTTGATGATGAGGCTTGGGAAAAGGCGCGCCCCATCCCGGGGCCCGCGCGGCGCCTGGAGCCGCAAAGCCTGCCTCCGATCAAAGCCGTCAGGACTCTCCCGCCGAAGGGTCTCTCCCAACCCAGCCCGGGGGTCTTTGTCTATGACTTCGGCCAGAACTTCGCGGGTTGGGCGAGACTTCGCGTCACCGCGCCGCGCGGCGCCAGAATCACCCTGCGTTTTGCCGAGTCTCTTGCACCGGACGGAATGATCGACCCTGCCAGCACGGGAGTCTTCGCCACGGGCGTTGTGCAGACGGATACGTACATTGCCAGGGGCGAGAGCGAAGAAGTGTGGGAACCGCGCTTTACCTATCACGGCTTCCGTTATGTCGAGATGACGGGCTTCCCCGGCACCCCCTCGCGCGAAAATCTCGAAGGGGTGGTGGTTCACAGTGACGTTCACAAGGTGGGTGACTTCGAATGCTCGGATGCCATGCTGAACCGGATTCACGAGACGGCGCTGTGGACCGAGGTCAGCAACCTGCACGGAATCCCGACCGACTGTCCCGCGCGCGAGAAGTGCGGGTGGCTGGGCGACGCGCAGGTTTCCGCCGAAATGACGATTTATAACTTCGATATGGCACAGTTTTGGTCTAACTTTCTGAACGATATCCGGACCTCCGAGCAGAATGGCTTGCCCACCATGGTTGCCCCCGGCAAGCGCAAGCTGGGTGAAGCTTCGCCGGACTGGGGAACGGCGGTCGTGCAGATTCCCTGGTATGTATATTTGTATTACGGCGACACCCGTATCCTCCGAGAGCACTATGACAGCATGCGGCGATGGCTGGAGCATTTGCGCCGTTTGGCCCAGAATTACATCGTGTCCGAAGGATTGGGCGATTGGTGCCCGCCGGGCAGCGTCGAGCCCAAAGAGACACCGGTTCCTCTGACTTCGACAGCTTACTTCTGCCTCGACACCCAAATCCTGAGTGAGGTCGCGAGGATCCTCGGCGAACCGGCCGACGCCGCGGACTACCGGGCGCTGGCCGGGGAAATCCGTCAAGCCTTCAACCAGAATTTCTTTGAGGCGAACAAACCGAGCTACGGCAGCCAGACGGGTGACAGTCTCGCCCTGCGCCTGGGGCTCGTACCGGCAGCCGCTCGGGTGCAAGTCGCATCCAGCCTGGCGCAGGATGTCCTCACCAGACACCACGGCCACTTTTCCACCGGCATTACCGGCAGCCGCTGCCTCTACTGGGCACTCGGTGAATACGGCCACGGAGAGGTCGCCTTGGAGATACTCCGCGCGCAGACCTATCCGAGCATCGGCTACCTGTTTTCCCTGGGCGCCACAACCTTCTGGGAAACCTGGGGCGAGCCGGAGTTAGATCGGCAACATGGCCCGCGCTCTCGCAACCATGCCATGCAGGGCGCCTTCGATGCCTGGTTCTACCAGGGCCTGGCAGGGATTTATCCGGATCCTGACGAGCCCGGATTCCGGCACACGATTCTGCGGCCGCAAGTCGTCGAGGGCCTCAGCCACGTGCGGGCGGAGTACGATTCCATCCAGGGCAGAATCGTGAGCGCGTGGCGGCTCGAGAACCAGCGGTTCGAATGGCACGTGCGCGTGCCCGCCAACACCCGGGCCACGGTTCATCTGCCGTGCGACGATTCCCATACCGTCACTGAGGGTGGGACTCGTGTGCAGGATGTTCGTGAGATTTTGTGGCGCGGCTGGAAGTCTGGCCGGGCTATTTTGGAAATCGGCTCAGGTGAGTACGATTTTGCTGCGCGCCTGACCGGGAAGCCGCCAGCGCCCGAGTCTGGTGAATTGCTGCGGCCTTGGTGGTGAACGCAAATGGGGTTTCGGCAGCTCTCTTCCGAGGGGAGAGGGGTTGCACCACTGCATTTACGAACACCAGCCTTAACAGGCTGAGGAGGAACGCTCCGACCTGTCATCCTGAGCGAAGCGAAGGACCCCTGCATTTGAATTTTCAACCAAATACAGAGGTCCTTCCTTCGTTTCACTCAGGACCGCCTGCGGCTCCTCAGGATGACAGGGTGAGGGGTTTTTCCGCAGCCTGTTAAGGCGTCACTTTAAGCGTTCCCTGCAATGGAATATCCTGGGACGACTTTCCCACCATGATCTGGAAGTCGCCGGGCACGACGACCCAGTGCAGATCGCGGTCGAGCAACTGCAAATCGGCGGGGGTGAGGGTAAAGGTCACGGTTTTCGTCTCGCCGGGAGCCAGCGCCACCCGCTGGAATCCCCGCAGTTGCTTGACGGGGATGGAAACCGGGGCAACAGCCTCGTGCAAATAGAGCTGCACGGTCTCCTCCCCCGCCCGGTCGCCGGCGTTCTTCACATCCACGCGGACCTGCGCGTTGCCCCCCGGGTGGATCTCAGTTGGGTTAATTAATAAATTACTATACTCATACCTGGTATAGCTTAGGCCATATCCAAAGGGATAGAGGGGCGCGGCCGGCATATCCACATAGCCGCCCCCGGAGAAATTCATCCACCAGGCCTTGGAAGGCTTGTAGTTGTAGTAAGCCGGCAACTGGCCGACGTGGCGTGGAATGGTAATGGCCAGCCGCCCGCTGGGATTCAAGTCTCCAAACAGCGCGTCCGCCACCGCTTCACCGCCGCGCTCGCCCGGCTGCCACGCTTCCACAAGGGCGGGCACGTTCTCCGCCGTCCAGCGGGTCGAGAGCGGCCGACCGTTGATGAGGACCACCACCACCGGCGTGCCGGTTTCGAATACCGCCTTGATCAGGTCCTCCTGGACTCCGGTCAGGTCCAGGCTGGCCACGTCGGAACCTTCGCCGTCCGTCGATTCCTCGCCCTCTTTGCTGCGCTGTTTCTCGCCGACCACCACAATCGCGACCTCCGCGTTCTTCGCGGCCCGCACAGCTTCTGCAAACCCGCTTTTGTCGCTGCCCATCACTGCGCAGCCGGGCGCGTAAACCACTTGGGTCTTCGGCCCGACTTTGGCCTTGATCCCCTCCAGCACCGTGACGACATGCTGCGGGACTTTGTGCGGCGAGTAATCCCCGAGCTGGCTCGTGACGTCGTCGGCATCGGGGCCGATCACGGCCAGCGATTTCAAAGCCTTGCGCAGGGGCAGCAGGGCCTTCTCATTTTTCAGCAACACAATCCCTTCGCGGGCGGCCCGCAAGGCCAGGTCCTGGTAGGCAGGTGCGTGCACGATGCGAACAGCGTTCTCCGCATCAACGGTCGGGTTGTCAAAGAGCCCCAAGCGGAATTTCTGTTCCAGGACGCGCCGCACCGCCCGGTCAACGAGCGCCATCGAGACTTTGCCCTCTTCCACGTTTTCAATCAGCGGCTTCATGTACGCCGCCTCGTAGGTGACATTGACATCGACCCCGGCTTTGAGGGCGAGCGCACCCGCCTCCTTTTGCGTTGCGGCTACACCTTCATAGACCAGCGTGCGGAAGCCGTTCCCTTCGCTTAGCACGAGGCCCTGGAACCCCAACTCCTCATGCAGAATGCGGGTCAGGATCTTTTCCGAGGAGTGATTCGGCACGTCGTCGATCTCCGGGTAGGTCGCCATGACGGCCAGGGCGCCGGCCTCCTTGACCCCTGCCACCCAGGGAACGAGGAAGGTCTCGCGCAGGCTGCGCTCGGAAATCTCCATAGCTCCGCGTTCCATACCGCTGGCGGGCTGGCTTTGGCCGGGATAGTGGCAGAGCACGGCCACCACCTTGTCTTTCGCGGCCACGCTGTACCCTTGGGCTCCGCGCACGATGGACGTCGCGATGCGCCCGCACAAATAGGGATCTTCGCTGTATCCCTCCATATTTCTTCCCAGGCGCGGATCGCGATTGGGCTCAATGACCAGCGTGCACAATTCATGCACGCCGATCGAGCGCGCCTCCGCGGCTGCCGCCGCGTAAATGGCCTTCACCAAATCCATGTCGAAGGTGCTGCCGAGCGCGAGGCCCTCCGGAAAAACCGTCGCGCCCGGGAACATGCCGCCGTGCGTGCCTTCTTCGGTCAGGAGCAGTGGGATCTTCAGCCGCGTTTTCCGGGTAGCAATGTCCTGGAGCTGATTGGTGTACTCAGCCTGCTGGCGCGCGTCATCGAACAGAATGGTGGTGGCGAGCGCAAAGAAGCCACCCCCGGGACCGATGTCGTCCGTATAGGTTCCCTCCGCGAACCGCTTGCACGCCTCAACCTTGAGAGAACGGTCCTTGCCGAGTTGGTCGACAAAAACCACCGGCATATTGAGCTGGCCGACTTTCTCCGGCAGGGTCATGCGGCTGAGCAGGTCGTTGATCCGCTCCTCGACCGGCCGCTTCGAGTCGAGGTAAATAGGCAAATCGCCGCCGCCTTGTGCCCCCAACGCGCAGCCCCATGTCAGAAGCGAACCAATCAGCAGGCTGCACACCAGCAGCGATTTGTGAACTACCATTCCTCACCCCTCGAAGGCTGAGCTTCTTGCCGGTCGCCCCACCGGGCGACCTCAGATCCTGGCAGGGTGCCGAAAAAACCTTCACGGACGGCGTAGCGGCGATTTTATATCGCCACAACGGCAATGGGACCAATCCGGCGCTGGCGACGTAAAGTCGCCGCTACATCTTTTTCCGCACCCTGCTAGGGCGTGACCCTGGCGATGTTCGAGTACGCGGACCGGCCAGCCTTGTTCAACGCATACACCCGGTAGGAGGCCTGCCCGGAAGTCGTGGACTGCGGGTCAGTATATGACTTGCTGCCCGCGGGCAGTTCGCTGAGTTTCGTCCATGCCTCCCCGTTCCGATTGCGGCGCTCGACGACGATGCCAGTCGCGTCATCCCCGTGCACCTCCCAGTTCAGCCGCGCGGAGCCGCTGGCCAGGTGGACGTCCAGTGAGCTCGGGGCTTCCGGCAGGATGGGCCAATCAAAATAGCTGGCGTCGGTGATGGCCTGGACGCTGTCGAGCAAGGGAACGTTTTCCAGAGTGTCCCGAGTCCCCGCCTTCCACTCGAGGGGCTTGATTTCGCCGGTCTGAACACTGGCGAGCACGGGGTGCTCGATGCCCGAATTCTTAAGGGTGAGGGTCACGTACTTGGGTACGAAGACATTGTGTTGCCAACTGTGCCCGGCAAGCCAATAGCCCACCACCGCCTTGCCCGTGCGCGAACGAAATCCGTAAGCGAGTGCCGGCGCCCCGCCATCAGCTTGAATGCTGGCAAAGTCCGGGCTGGAGATTTCGATGGCAGCATCCCGCTGGGTGTCGGAGAAAAGCGCATCAAGGTTCTGGAGGGCTGCATAGACGAGCCGCGGGGTGAAGTCGGTCGGCTTGAACATCATGCCGTGAATGACCCCGAAATAATCGCCCTCGCTGCTGCTGGTGTCATTGATCAGTTCCCAGATCCAGGAGGTGACCCCGTTCGCCCAGTTGTAGAGCATCAAGCGCGCGACGTATTTCGCCTGTACCGTCTCGTCGTTGTCGCGTACAAGATCAGGCAGGGTGTTGAATTCGTCATCCCAGAACACGATGTCGGAACGGATGCCGGGATAGCTCCGCACGGCCTCCCGCAGCGTTTTCGGCGTCAGGGGGCCAAACGCGCCGTAGTCCATCGATTCCGGAGGCACGTTTTGAGAGTAGCCGCCCGGATAGGTGTGGTAGGCGAAAACGTCGAGGCCCGAGGCGCACTGGCAGGCGTCCAGAGCGGCGCGGGCGTAGTCCGTGGAAAGCGAGGCTTGGCCGCCGTAGACCAACTTGGCGTCCGGGTCGGTTTCGTGCACGGCTTTCACGAAGGCGCCCAACAGCCGGCCGTATTCTTCCGGACTGGAATCAGGATTCCAGTAAGAGCCGTCCTGTTCGTTCCACAACGTGTAATAGCGGATACGGCCCCGGAAGCGGTTCACCATCCACTTCGTGTAGCGAACGAAGGCGGCGATCTGCTCCGGCGTCTTGGGCGGCCAGAACACCGAGTACAGATTCATGTCGCGATTGTGGACGCTGGCGGGCGTGGGCGTGATGGCATCCGGTAACCGGCCCGCGGGCGACGTGTACATGGGGTTACCGTAAAGCAGTTGGAGCTGGATCTTGATGCCGTTGTCAACGAGCGAATCCACGTAGTCATCGAGTTCGGGCAGAGCACTGAATTCCCCGCGCTTCTGCTCGATCCAGTCCCACCCGGAAATATCCGAGGTGTCCTCGTACTGGCCGATGCGCGCCCACTTGATTCCGGCATCAAACATGCGGGTCCACCACCAGCGGTTCCAGGGAATATAGGGATCGCGTGGCAGGCTGGTGTTGACGCCTCCTATGCCATTTTCAATCTGCGCCGAGCGTTTGGGAGGAATGCGCTCCGGCACGCTCCGCTTTCCTTCCGCTGCCGTCAAACTTATGGCGGCAGCGCCCAGCAGCAGGAGTGCGGCTGCGACCTGCAGCAACCCACCCCATCCGAACCCTATAGACCGGCGTTCTGAAGTAGCGATCATGTTCTCACCTCGGGAACAAATTTTCAGCAGACTGCTCGTGTCGTGTCTCAGAAGTTCGCTCAATAATTCGTCAGGGCACGCCTTCAGGCGTGCCGTGCGGGACGTCCGTCGAGCGGCGGCCTTACAGGCTGCGGAGAAACCTCCAAAGCTGTCATCCTGAGCGCAGCGAAGGACCCCTGTATTTGAATTTTCAAGCAAATGCAGAGGTCCTTCCTTCGTTTCACTCAGGACCGGCTTCGCCTCCTCTGCAGAAACTCGATGCGTAAGTCATTTCGATTCACCATCGCTTGCGCTGTCATTCTGAGCCCGCATTTTGGGCGAAGAACCCCCGTAGTTCACTCTGTTGGCCAACCCCCTGCGAACTGCCGGGGTCCTTCGCTGCTGCTCAGGATGACAGTTTGGGTGATTGCTTTTCCTCATCGAGTTTCTGGAGAGCGAGCGTGCTTGCATTGTCATTCTGAGCGAGCGCAGCGAGCGAAGAACCCCTGTAGTTTGTCCTTCTCACTCACCCAGGCGAACTGCGGAGGTCCTTCGCTTCGCTCAGGATGACAGCGAAGGGCTCAGGATGACAGCTTTGGAGGATCACGGTTCCTCGCCCAGAACCCAGGCGCGTGAGAATCGCGCCCAGTGAATCTCCTCGCGCACGCCCTCTTCGAGTTCCAATTGCCAGACCGCCACGAACGTCCCGTCCTGCGCCTGGGTGATACTCGGATAAGAAACATCCAGCCCGTTCGTCGTGGCAATGTCGCGAGGCTTGCTCCAGTTAACGCCACCATCCGCGGAAATGGCCACGCTCAGCGGCCAGCGGTTGAGCGGCGAATTGTTGAAGGCGACGATGATTTCCTCCGGCTTCTGCTCCAGCCTCCATAGCGACACGGGATTGTTGTGGCCGATTACGGTCGAGGGACGGGGCGGATCCCAGCTCAGCCCACCGTCATGGCTGCTGCTCTCGTAATGGAACATCGTTCCTGTTCGCATAATCATCAGCAGGTCGCCGTTAGCCAGTTGCACCAGCGCCGGCTCGCACAAGCCGTTGGTCGAGAAGGAAGTAATCTTCTCGAGCCAAGCGTGAATCTGGCCGTAGGGCGTCCAGTGCACGCCGTCTTTCGAAAGCAGCACTCCCGAGGCGAGGTTCATCTCCCCTTCGGTTCGGGCGGGATTGTCATTCTGCGCCCACAGGTCCCAGGAAAACCCCATGGCGAGGGTGCCATCCATGAGCTTGATCCCGTTCTGGACCTTGCCGACAAGATACTTGTAGGGGAACGGGATCTCGACCGGCTTCGTCCAGGCAACTCCCTCGTCGTCGCTTTGGACCATGAACACCTTGCTGCCGGTAATGCGCTTCATACCCAGAGGGATGGTGGTGGAATAGACGAACGCGCGCTTGCCGTCAACCAGAATATTGGGGTCGGCGTCGTCCATGCCGGGAGTCTTGATGAGTTCATGCGGCGCCGACCAGGTGCGGCCTTGATCGGTCGAGGATGCGGCAACGATGCGGCCCCGCCACTCCGGCTTGGCGTAGACCGCCCAGACAGCGAGCAGTTTGCCACTGGCGAGACGCGCCACGGCCGGGACGGTGTTCAGTTGAAAGGCACCACCATCCGACCGCTGGATAACGCCGGTTTCAAAGCTCGAGGGGACCGCCCAAATTGGGATCAGTGCCGCCACCAGAACCAGGGCGAATTTGTGGGAGGCTTTCATGGTTTCATCCCGGCCGGCGCCTTCGCTGTCATCCTGAGCCCTTCGCTGTCATCCTGAGCGCAGCGAAGGATCCTTTTCATTTGACTGAGGATAAACTCCGCGAAGGATCCCGGCAGTTCGCGGGGGTTTGCGAACAGAGTAAACTACGGGGATTCTTCGCCCAAGATGCAAGCTCAGAATGACAGCAGGGAAGCGCTTTTCCGCACCCTGTTAGGCCGCCTCGGGCAATACCACTTACTCGAAGATCAGATGGTAATTCGTTGCGATGCCGCTCGAACAAAGTGCAACCCTGGGCGGGATCAACTCCCGCCCAAGGCCGCGGAGATTCACTAGAAGATGAACTTCGCACCAACCTGTCCGATACGCGGACTATGCGCGCTGGTCGCAAAGCCGAAATTCCCGTTGAGGATATCCCCAGTCGGACTCCAGAATTGGGCATGATTGAAAGCGTTATAGAGCTCGGCGCGGAATTGCAGGCTCTTCGATTCCGTCAAGCGAAGGTCCTTGGTCAGGGACAAGTCAAAGTTGTTGAATCCCGGTCCGTGGAAAAACCGGCGATTGGCACTGCCGAGCTGTCCGATCTGCTCCCTACTGAACAGCGCAGTGTTGAAGTATGGATTCTTCCCAAGTGGTACATCAGAGGAAGGAAGGACTGCCGTCCGCGGGTCCAAGAAACCCAGGTTGCCGGGAGTGTAGTTCGGCACGTCGATCGAATTGCCCTGCCCTGTACCGAAAGTCCCCAGCAGCGAGTGATCGTCATTTTCCACGAGATACACAGGGAAGCCAGTGGCGAAGCGCGTAACTCCATTGATGGCCCAGCCCTTGGTCAGGCGGTCAAGCGGTGCGGCCACCGCGAGCTTGTCAAAAGGTATCCGATAGCTGTAACTCATTACGAAGTTGTGCGCAGTATCGAAGGCGGACAGACCCCGCGTGATCTTGGGGTTGAGGGGGTTGAGGTTGTCGCCCTGGCCCAATCCATTGCCTGAGGCGTTATCGATCGACTTGCTCCAGGTGTACCCGGTGAGGAATTCCAGGCGGCCCATGGTGCGGCGCAGCGTAACCTCGAGCCCGTTGTAATTAGAATTGGCCATGGTCGCCATGTAGCCGTTGCTGCCAAAAGCATCGCTAAAGGGCGAGCGCGTGGTGGTGATGGTTCCGCCGCCGATGGGGTGGTAGACGCCGTTCTCGCCATAAGGGCCGCAAGTGACCTCATCGGTCACCTGGCTCAACTGGCTTACGCTCAGGCACAGAGCCGGGTTACCCGTATTGGCCTCGATAGTCGACAACAGGCGGTGCCCTTGCGTCCCGACGTAGCTCACAGAGAGTATGGTCGCCGATCCGAATTGCCGTTGCAGGGAGAAGTTGTAATGCTCGGCGTAAGGGAGGCGGTTGCCGTGGAAGAAGGCTGGGGAACTGCTGATGGGCTCGAACTGTGCCCAGTTGATGGAGTTGTCAGGATTATTGGGTCCCACGTTGAGAGGGGGTACGGGCACGGGGAAGCGGTTGCCCCAGTCATGTCCACTGGGCCGATCAATAAAGGGGGTCTCAAACATGGGGGGAGCAGGATTCGACCACCAGTATCCGTACGGAGCATCCCCGCTCTCCTGGTCAAGGGAGCGATTTTCGAAAGAGGAATAATACATGCCAAACGCCGCCCGGATGCTCGTCTGGCCGGCCCCTCCCAACAATTTGCGGAAGAAGCCTCCGTCGGCATGAGGAGAATAGGCGAGACCCAGGCGCGGGCCGAAGTTGTTATAGCGAGTCGGGGCCAGAGTGGAGGGAATCCCCGGATCGCCCGGGAAGCACCAGCCGCTGGGTGATCCCGGAAACGACGTCGATTGACAGCCGGGAATGAGTGCCTCCATTTGGTTGTGCGCTTCCCACCAGGGAGTGCTGACTTCCCAGCGCAAGCCGTAGTTGAGGACAAGGTTTTGGGTGGCCCGCCAGCTATCCTGACCATATACACCGTAGGACCGGGCACGACTGTACACGGGTAATTGGAGGCCCTGGGAATACCCTGCGGGCGCCCCCAGCAGGAAATCAGCAAAATCACTGCCCGTCTCCGTGCCGTCAAATCCGAACGATCCATTAAGGTTCAGGGCGAATCTGTATTCGACTTGGTCGTAACTGAACGTCCCACCGAATTTTATCGTGTGGGTACCAATCACCTTGGAGAAGTTGTCCAATACATGATAGGTGTTGTCGTAGACTCGCAGGAAGTTATTGGCAACGCCAATGCTGAAATTATTGAAATAGGTGGGCATCACGCCCGAGTACGCGGGGTTCATCGGAAAGATGCCCGTAAAACCCTGGTCGTCAAGGGTGGGGCCCAGCCCGCCATGCGGAGCACCGCTAAAATGGACATTACGCAAGTAATGCAGCCGGAGCTCGTTGACCGAGTTGGCGCCAAACGATTTGGTGATGCCCAGGTTGATCATCTGTGCCCGGCCATTGTCACTCGAGTCGAACCCCGGAAGGCTTACTGCGCCGTAAGGATTAAGGTGTACGAAATCGTCATTGAAATAGTAGCCCGAAATCATGCCCAGGCGGGTGTTGGCATCGAGCCGCGCGCTGCCTTTGTTGTCACCTAGCGTTTCCTTGTATTTATTGGTCTGGAAGTACGGACCCACGTTCGGATCCGGAATGTACTTCACCAGGAACTTCGACGGTGTAGAAAATGCGGACTGAGGAATCACTCCATTCGGGAAGACGCATTGCGCCGTGCTGGTACAGAGGTTGGCTTGCGCATTGGGATCGTATAGAGAATACGGCTCCCCGGCCTGGACGGGATATCCCAGTTCCTGCGACAGGATATTAGCCCAGTAGCCGCCGTTGACGGTATTGGGGGTGAAGGTGAGATCACCCGGGGTCCCGGAGATTTCTCCGAAAGCTCCCGCACCCATTTCCCCGTTGCGGTTGTCGGCCGAGGGGACCGGGATGAGATCCGATTCCACGCCGTTCACCATACGCGTACCCTGGTAGTCGGCGAAGAAGAATACCTTGTCATGCCGGATAGGCCCACCCGCGGTGCCTCCGAACTGGTTTTGGTGCAAAACTGCCTTCTCCGTCGAGTAGAAGTAACGCGCATCGAGATGGGGATTGCGCATAAACTCGAAGATGCTTCCGTGGTATTGGTTGGTACCCCCTTTGGTGAGTACGTTGACCATCCCCCCGGAGTAGTTGCCATATTCCGCGTCCGCATTGTTGGTCAGAATGCGAAACTCTGCGATGGAATCCAGGTTGGGGATGATGGCCGTTGCATTGTATAACTTTTCCTCGGCGCTGCCGCCGTTGACCATGAACCCGTTGGAGGCTTCTCGCATTCCACTTACGGAAAGCGTCCCCGGGTTCAGGTTCCCTGAAACTCCATAGCCCCCACCCTCTCCACTTGAAGTGGGAGCCACACCCGGTTGCAGAGCGAGCAGGTCCGTGTAGCTGCGGCCATTCAGAGGAAGAGTGGTCATCTTGGTGGTTCCGATCACCTCACCCATCTGCGTATTGCTGGTTTCAACGTGTACGGCGGTGGCGGTGACGCTCACCTCCTGGTTCACAGCGCCCACCTTCATCGCGGCATCTATGCGCAAGGCGGTGTTAACATCCAACACCAGACCCGTCTCCCGGTATTCCTGGAATCCGGTAGCCTTGATGCGCAACTCATACTTCCCCGCGGGGAGGGCCGGAAAGGAATAGAAGCCTTGGGCATTGGTCTGGGTCGAGTTGTCAATTCCCGTTTCGGTATTGTGTGCAGTCACCGCAGCTCCAGGAATGACCGCCCCCGTGGGGTCCGTCACCGTCCCTGAAATGCTCGCCGTGATGCCACCCCAAACCAGCCCGGTTCCGAGCAACAATAGAAACACGAGTATTCCCAATTTACCTTTCACGTTCATTTTCGCCTCCTGACTTGAGTTGGGAAAACCAGTCCTTGTTCGACCCGCTTACCCCGACGAGTCCAGCTTAGCTGGATAAAATGAAGTCTATCTAATGAATACTGCGCCATCCCTGAAACCGAACAATGGCGTCTTGTGTCCCCTTACTCTGGTCGCTACTTTCTTCCATTGCGGCCAAACCCGACGTTGATGTCTGGCCAACTCAGCGCAGATATATTCAGAAATCAAACATCTGTGATCTTTTCTGCCTTCCAAATAACACAGCCCAATGCCCATGTCAAGCCAGATGTGAAGGGCGGAAAGCAGGGCGCCGGCAAGAGATTACAGGGAGCGCGGGTGAGGGGTCTCGGCAGAGCCGTCCCCCGGCGAAAGCCAAATCCCCTCCTGGTAATAGTAGCGGGGGCAACGACCCCCTTCGACAAGCTTGCCGTTGCGATTCCCCTGTGGCAATCTTGCTGGGAGCAACCTTCCGCGTTGCGGTCTGGTGCGCGGGCGGTTAGCGGGCTCACATGACCAACCCAGGTGGGAAAACCGGAACGGGGTTCGAGGCGGGCAAGCCGGCTTCGGCGGAGGAATCCCGGCCGCCCTTCGGCGCCCAGCCACGCACCTTTACGCGCTGGCAGCGCGTCGAGATATTCCTGGCGAGTTGGGTGGGGTATTTCGCAGTGCTTTTGGTCGGCCGGAGTCTGCGCTGGGAAGTCTTCGGCTGGGAGAATTGGGAAGCCGCTCGCCGGCGCGGCAAGGGGTTGATCTACACCTGCTGGCACCGCGAAATCTTTGCCGGCGCCTGGTTCTGGCGGAAACGCGGCATCGTGGCCATGGCCAGTCAGAACTTCGACGGCGAGTACATTACGCGCATCCTCCGCAAGCACGGCTACGGCGCGGCACGAGGTTCCAGCTCCCGCGGGGGCGAGAAGGCCTTGGCGGAAATGATTCGTTGCCAGCGCCAAGGAAAGGACACGGTCTTTACCATCGATGGTCCGCGCGGCCCGCGCTTTGTGGCCAAGCCCGGCTCCGTCCTGCTCTCCAGGGCCACGGGCGCGGCGATCGTCTGCTTCCATGCGGCGGCGCGCCACTGCTACGTGTTTCGGAAAAGCTGGGACCTTACGGAGTTCCCCCTGCCCTTCAGCCGGGCCGCCATGTTCATTGCCCCCCCGATCGTCGTCCCGCGCGAGGCCGATGCCGCCGGGCAGGCCCGAGCGCTTCAGCAGGTGCAGTTGACGCTCGACGAGCTTCGCCGCCGCGCGGAGCAATGGCAAAAAGGCAAAGCCTGAGCGGCAGGATTCTGGCCCGCGGGAAGGCGGGAGGGGGCGAGCGCCGCACGGCCATCCTGGCCATGCGCACGGGCCGGGCTCGCCCGGAGCGATGCCAAGGAAGGTCCGGGCTCCGAGGCGGGCGGCTCCGGCCATTTCCGGGAGGCAGGAGGTGAATAACCTGCCGGCCTCCCCAGCCTGATCCGGGCTACTGCTCTGCCACGACGCGTTCGAGTTCGGGGTAGATCGCTTCCACCTGCTCCCGCGTCCGCTCCTTGCTTCCGGAGCAATCGATGACGTAGTCGGCGCAGCGGCGCTTTTCCTCCGGCGGCATTTGTGATCCGATGCGCTGCTCCGCCTCCTCGCGCGAGAGCCCCGCCTTGGACATCAGCCGCTCCAGTTGCTGTTCGGGCCGGCACCAAACCACGATCACTTTCCGCAGACTCCCTCCGATGCCCGACTCAAAAATCAGCGCGGCATCGACGATAACCACCCCCTGCGGGTGGCGCGCCCGGTTTTCGCGCGCCAGTTCCTCGGCCCGGGTGATGATGCGCGGGTGCAGAGCAGCGTTAAGCACGCGCATTTCCTCCGGATGCGCAAACACCCGGGCGCCCAGCTTGCCGCGGTCGATGCTGCCGTCCTGAGCGAGGATCTCTTTCCCAAAGAGCTGGACGATTTCCGGGTAGGCGGCGCGGCCGGGCTCGATCAACTCGTGTCCGATCCGGTCAGCATCTATGATATAGGCGCCGAGGTCCTGGAAGAATCGCGCCACGGTGCTCTTTCCGCAGGCGATGCCTCCGGTAAGGCCGAAGGTGGGCAAGAGTTGAGACATTCAAGACGCCGCAACGCGCGACCCGCGGCGGAGCCGCGCGGCCTGGATCGTATTCGACATCAGCATAATGATGGTCAAGGGTCCGACGCCGCCCGGCACGGGCGTAAACGCGCCGGCTTTTTCCATGGCGTCTTCCGGCTGCACATCGCCCACCAGCACAGAACCCTTCTTCTTGAGGGTTTCAAGAGGACCCGCGGGATTGCGGAAGATCTTTCGCACTTCCTCTTCCGTCGTCAGGCTGTTCTGGCCCACGTCAATCACGGTTGCGCCGGGCTTGATAAAATCGGCGGTCACGAATGCCGCCTTGCCTATGGCTGCCACCAGGATATCTGCCTCGCGCGCCACGGCGGGCAGGTCGCGGGTGCGCGAGTGGCAAATCGTGACGGTAGCGTGCTCGTGGAGCAGCAACATGGCCACCGGCTTCCCCACGATATCGCTTCGCCCGATTACCACCGCGCGCGCACCTTTGATCTCGAGCTTGGAGCGTTTGAGGATTTCCAGAATTCCCGCCGGCGTGCAAGGCACAAACCCGGGACGTCCCGCCACCAGATTACCGACGTTGACGGGATGGAAACTGTCCACGTCCTTCGCGGGGTCGACGGCCATCAGCACACGCTTGGTATCAACCTGCGGCGGCAGGGGGAGCTGAATCAGGATACCGTCAATCTCCTCGCACCGGTTGAGGTCGTCAACCAGCTTCAGGAGTTCTTCGGTGGTCGTCTCTTTGGACCGCTCGATTCTCTCGCTGAACAGCCCCAGCGTTTCGCAAGTCTTCACTTTGTTCCGCACGTAGATCTGCGAAGCGGGGTTCTCACCAACCAGCACCGCTGCCAAGCCCGGCGTGATGCCCGAGCGCTTCAGGTCTCGAAGCTGCTCCAAAAGTTCCGATTTGATTTCGTCTCGAATTCTATTGCCATCAAGAATGGAAGCTGCCACGGTTGTTCTCCCCAGGTTTTATGAAACCAAACGAGTTTAGCACAACCGGGACTTCCGGCGAGGCCGCCCAAATTCACGGTAACCTTCGGCACCTGGACATGCGTCTATATGTCGGGGGGGCGGAAGGTGAAGTGTGGCCGTGAAGCCCAATGCTGTTCACTGAAGGGGTTTCCGGAACTTACTTTTCAATTTGCTCCTGGGTGACCCCCTCACCCGTCCCGCCCCGGCTGGTGAAAACGCCGGTTGCGGTCCACCCTCTCCCCCAAGGGGGCGAGGGCAGTAAAATCAAATCAATGCTCCCCTCGCCCCCTTGGGGGAGAGGGTGGCGCGTAGCGCCGGGTGAGGGGGTCACCCAGGAGCAAATTGAAAAGCCGAAACCCCTTAAGTGAACAGCATTGCTACAAGGTCCCATTCTGCGCACTTCCCTCAGCACGGATTGGAAGCCACGGGAGCTTTCGATTATAATGGCTGCGGCCCCGGTTGCTTGCCGAGCGACGTGCTGAGGGCTTGCGAACCGCGGATCCCAATCTTTCCAACCGCGCAACGTGCGACAGGGATGGTGACGTATGGCTGAGCCCACCACGGCCCCCAATTCGGAGAGCCGTGTCATCTACAGCGTAACGGAGATCATGAAGTTCCTCCCGCACCGCTATCCGTTCCTGCTGGTGGACCGGATTGTGGAGATGGATCCCCCCCACCGCATCGTGGGGCTGAAGAACGTCACGATGAACGAACAATTCTTTCAGGGGCATTTCCCGGGCGCGCCGGTCATGCCGGGAGTTCTGATCCTGGAAGCGATGGCGCAGGTGGCCGGCGTCATGATTTACCGCGAAATGCCCGACGAAGAGAAGACCCGGAAGCTAATCTACTTTACTGGCATCGACAACGCCAAGTTTCGCCGCCCCGTCGTGCCGGGCGACCAGTTGCGCATTGAAATGGAGTTACTGAATCGCCGCAGCACCTTCGGCAAGATGGCTGGGCGCGCCACGGTGGATGGGAAACTTGCATCGGAAGCCACGGTGACGTTCGCGATTGGCGATCGGCCAGGTCAAGCGAGTCCATGAAAGCTCATCCCACCGCCATTGTTCATCCCCGCGCGCAAGTCGCGGGCAGCGTGAGCATCGGTCCCTACTCCTTGATTGGTGAAAACGTCGAGCTGGGCGAAGGCACTGAAGTCCTGTCTCATGCGGTGATCGACGGCCACACCCGGATCGGCAAGAACAACCGGATCTTCCCCTGGGCCTCGATCGGGCTCGCCCCGCAGGACTTGAAGTATGGCGGCGAGCCTACGCGCCTCGAAATCGGCGACGACAACACCCTGCGTGAATTCGTGACCCTCCATCGCGGCACGGCGGAAGGCGGGGGCGTGACGAGAATCGGCAGCCACAACCTGCTGATGGCCTACGTTCATATCGCCCACGACTGCGTGATCGGCAATCACGTCATCATGGGCAACGCCGCATCCCTGGCTGGGCACGTGGAAGTGCAGGATTTCGCCATCGTGGAGCCCTTCTGCGGGATACACCAGTACTGCCGGGTCGGCCAATACGCGTTCCTGGGAGCCTACTCGGTGGTCAACAAGGATATCCTGCCGTACTCGAAAGTGTCGGCGCCGCGGCCAGTGGACTTGTACGGAGCCAACACCATCGGGCTGGAACGCCGCGGCATCAGCAAGGAGGAAATCAGCGAATTGCAGGCTGCCCTCAAGCTGCTCTCGCGTTCGAAGCTGAACACCTCGCAAGCGCTGGAGGCCATTGCGGCCAAGGGGTTCCAGTCTCCGCACGTGAAGGTGCTGGTGGAGTTCATCCGCACCTCTGAGCGCGGCGTGGCCAAGTGAAACTATCGGGAGATCGGGTGATCCGGTGATCGGGTGAGCAGAAAAACTGGGGGCAAAACGGCAGACCCGCCGTTCATCCGATCACCGGATCACCCGATTACCCGATCCACCGATCGTCCGATGAACCTATGAGCCGATCACCCGATCACCCGATCACCCGATCACCCGATCACCCGATCACTCGATCTCCCGATCGCTACGCCATCATTGCGGGCAACGGGCATTTTCCCTTCCTGGTGCTGGACGCGGCCCGGGACCAGGGCCTGGAGCCGCTGGTGGTGGCGATCAAGGAAGAAGCGGCGCCGGAGCTGGCGGAGAAGACGCGCGAAATCCATTGGCTGAGCCTGGGCGAAGTTTCCAAGTGCCTCGACCTGCTGGGCAGCAAGAAGGTCAGCAAGGTGGTGCTGGCCGGGCAGGTGAAGCATGCGCAACTTTTCAGCTCCATCAAGCCCGACGGCGTGGTGAGCCGCATGCTGCAAGGGCTCCACCGCAAGAACACGGACGCGCTGATCGGGGCGTTCGTGCGCATGATCGAGGGGCGCGGCATGCAAGTGGTGGATTCGACGCTCTTCCTGAAGCCGCTGCTGCCGGAACTCGGCCCACTCACCCGCCGTGCTCCCGACGCGGAGGAAACGGCGGACATCACCTACGGGCGCGAGCTGGCCAAGAAGATTGCCGGGCTCGATATCGGCCAGACCATCGTGATAGCCGACCGCGCCTGCATCGCCGTCGAGGCCATGGAAGGCACCGATGCCACTATTGAGCGTGCCGCCGCCCTGAGTAACGGCCGCCGGCTGGTGGTGGTCAAAGTCAGCAAGCCCCGGCAGGATATGCGCTTCGACGTTCCCGTGGTGGGCAGGAAAACTATCCAGGTCATGCAGCGGTCGCGTGCTACGGCACTCGCCGTGGATGCGGGCAAGACCCTGCTCTTCGACCGGCAGAAACTGATCGAGGACGCCAACCAAGCGGGGATTGCGATCCTGGGAATGTAGTGCAAGGTGCCAGGTGTCCGGTCCGAGGCTGAAGGTTTTTCCTGACACCTGACACCTGGTACCTGAAACCTAGGGGAGAACATTGAGCGAGAAGATTCCGGTGGCGGTGCTGGGTGTCGGCGAGCATGGCCAGAAGCACGCGCGGGAGTTGAAACAGGTTGATGGAGCGGAACTGGTGGGCGTTTACGACCTGCGCCCGGAGCGCTCGCGCGAAATAGCCGCCGAACTCAGCGTGCGCGCTTTCCAGTCCCTCGATGAGGCGCTTTCTGCCGCGCGCGCGGTGAGCGTGGTGATTCCCACCACTGACCACGCGGCCGTGGCGCGCCAGGCGTTCGCGCGCGGCGTGGACGTGCTGCTGGAAAAACCCGTCACCCGGACCGTGGAGGAGGCCGCCGAGCTCATCGAGCTGGCCGAACGCGGCGGGCGCATCCTGCAGGTCGGCCACCTGGAGCGTTTCAACCCCGGCGTTGTGGCGGCCAAGGCCGTAACCTCGCGCCCCATGTTCTTTGAGGTTCATCGCCTGGGCGTCTTCAGCCCCCGCAGCCTCGATGTGGATGTGGTTTTCGACCTGATGATTCACGACCTCGATCTCGTGCTGTGGATGGTCGGGGCCCCCTGGCTCGATGTGCGCGCCGTGGGGCTACCCGTGCTCTCCGACAAGGTGGATATCGCCAACGCGCGAGTGGAATTCGATAACGGCGCCGTGGCCAACTTCACGGCCAGCCGCGTGAGCACCGAAAAGGTCCGCAAGTTCCGCTACTTCCAGCCCAACGAATACCTCTCAATTGATTTCACGCGGCGCGATGCTACCCAGATCCGGGTGGACCGGCAAGGGCCGAGCCCCCGCATCGCCTTCCAGAAACTGCCCACCACACCGCAGGAACCCTTGCGTGCGGAGTTAGCTGCCTTCGTGGAGTCGGTTCGGACACGCCGCCCGCCTTTGGTGGGCGGGCGTGAAGGAAAACAAGCTTTGGCATTGGCCGAACAGGTCATGAACTGCATCGAACATCATGCGGCTCTGGTCAAAGTCCCGTTGGGCCGGGCCGTGGGCCGGAGTGGCGAGTCATAAGACATTGGAAACATCCACCGGCAAAAGAAATGTCTGGCGTGAAAAACATTTGATGAGTACGCAAACCCCAATCGATCTCTGGCGTGCAGAACATTCGCCCAGTGTGGAAATCCCGATACACTTGCTGCTGGACCTTGACCCGGAACTCGCGCGTTGGCGCCGGCGCGCCTTGTTTCTGACTTCCGTGTTCCTGCACATTTTCCTGATCCTCCTGATCGTCTTCGCCCCGGACCTCTTCCGCCGGGGCAAGCTCATGATGGGCATTCCGGTGAGCGCGCGGCCGAGCCAGCAGGTCACGACGTTATTCCTCCCACCGGATTTGCTGAAATCCTTGCGCGAGCCGCCTCCGGAAGCGCGTAATCTTTCCGATAAGAACCGTCGCGCCCAGGGACGGTCTCCCGTGATCGATCCTAACGGCATCCATGCGCCCTATTCGCGGGGCAATACGGAATTGCCGGAGATCGCTCGCGGCGGCCCTCCCACACCGCCCCCCGCGGCCGCGCCCACACCGCCACCCGGGGGTTCGGCCTCGCCACCGGGCCCTCCCCCGCAACCTAAGGATGAGACGGGTCTGCACTTGGAGGACGTCAGGCCCGAGGGAGGCGGGGGTGGAGGCAAGTTCCGCCTTCCGGCGTTGACGCCGGGCCAGGCCATCCAAGAGTCCGCGCAAGCTGCCGCGCGAGGCGGTTATCACCCCGGAGGAGGGGTGGGGAGCGGGGGCACTTCCGACATGGAGTTCAACAACCTGCACCCGAACTTCTCCACGGAAATGCCTACCATCCTGTCGGACACGCGCGGGGTGGACTTCGGCCCCTACCTCGCACGGATCGTCTTTATCGTGCGTCGCAACTGGTACTCGGTGATTCCGGAATCGGCGCGCCTGGGCGAAAAGGGACGCTCGGGAGTGGTGTTTGAAATCCTCAAGGATGGCTCCGTGCCCCAACTGCGCCTGGTGGCTTCCTCGGGATCCGATCCCCTCGACCGCGCCGCCGTCGCGGGTATTCACGCCTCCATCCCCTTCCCGCCCCTCCCCGATGAGTTCACGGGCAATCACCTTGTTCTGCAGTTCATCTTCCTTTACAACATTGCCCTGCAGTAACCCGCGCCTGGACTAACCTGGACTTCTCACCACGGAATTGGAAGGGCGGAGCTTCACAGGCGGCGGAGGGGAGTCAGGCGGCGATGGGAAACAGCAACGTGAAGGTCGAGCCTTTGCCCAACTGGCTTTCGACGGTGACCGTGCCGTTCAGGCGCTCGACGAGGTGCTTGACGATGGATAGACCCAAGCCCGTCCCGCCCACTTCCCGCGAGCGGGCCTTATCCACGCGATAGAAGCGCTCGAAGATGCGGGGCAGGTCGTCGTAGGGGATCCCGATGCCCGTGTCGGTAATGGAGATACTCACCCGGCCGTCGGTGGGGCGTGTGATTTCCACCAGCACCTCCCCGGAAGGCCGATTGAACTTGACCGCGTTATCCAGAAGGTTAACCAGCGCCTGCTCAATCTGGAAGCGGTCGCCCAACACCCGGGCGTCTTCCATCCGCCCGCAGGCCACGGCGATACCGCGCACGCGCGCTTCGGCTTCCACGGTGCGCAGGGCTGACTCCACCGCCGCGCGCACGGGGACGGGCTCAGGACCGGCCCGCACCTTGCCCGATTCGAGCTCGGAAAGCGCGAGCAGGTCCGAGGCGATGTTGTTCAACCGGATGGCATGCGCCTTGATGATCTCGAGAAAGCGGCGGTTGTTCTCCTCGTCCTCCAGCGCCCCTTCCAGCAGCGTTTCGGCGTAGCCGCGGATGGCGGTGAGCGGGGTGCGGAGTTCGTGCGAGACGTTCGCCACAAAGTCCTTGCGGACGCGCTCCAGGCGCTCCAGATCGGTAATGTCATGCAGGATGGCGATGGCGCCGCGCGCTGTACCCGAGCTCAGCGGCGCGGCCTGCACCTCGAAGCTGCGCTCGGCGGCGCCGGGAAGTTGCAGGCGCCGCTTCACGGAGGCGCCGCTGGCCAGTACGCCCGCCAGGATCTCCCGCAAGTCGGGGTTGCGCACCAACTCCACCAGAGGCAGCCTGGCCGGGATGGGGTTGGCCGCACCCACGGCGCGCGCGAACGATTCGTTGGCGAAGGTGATGCGCAGACTGTTATCCACCGCCAGCACGCCCTCCACCATGCTGGCCAGGATGGCCTCGCGCTGCGCCGACTCCACGCTCAGCCGGTCCACCAAATCCCGCAGTTGCAAGGCGGTGGAGTTCAGCGATCGCCCCAGCGCCCCCAGTTCGTCGTCGGCAGTGGGCAGCGGGGCTTGGACGAAGTGCTCACTCACCAGACCTTCGGCAAAGGCCCGCAGGCGGGCAATGCGCCGGGTGAACGATTGTGAGAAGAAATTGGCGATGACCAGCGCCACCAGCGCTGCCAGGAGCGACGCACTCAGGATGCGCCAGCGCACCGCAGCGATGGCGGAATCCACGTCCTCCAGCGGCAAGGCCAGGCGCAACACGTGCCCCGGCTCCTTCTGGTCGTCCAGACGCAGGGCCAGATAGCAAAGGTCGCGATTGATCGTGGCGCTGTGGCGGGTCGAACTGCCCACGCCATTCCGGTAGGCCGCCTGAATTTCGGGACGCTGCGCGTGATTTTCCATGGTTTCCGGGTCGTGGTGGGAATCTGCCAGCACCACACCCCGCGGGTCGATGACGGTGACCCGGGCTCGGGCCCGCAGGGAGGCTTGGTGCGCCCAATCCTCCAACCCCGCGAGCGGAACCTCCCGAACTTCCCCTTGCAAGATACGCGCTTCCGCCTCCAGTCTCAGCTCCACGCTTTGCACTTCGCGACGTGAGGTGTAACGAGTGAGGTTGAAATCCAACACGACCAGGGCGACGGCAATCAGCAGGAAGGCGCTGGCCAGAAGCTTGCGAAAGATGGGACTGCGGAAAGTCATAAGGGCAGGACCGCGAAACGCGCTTGCCGTGCGCCGGCTGCACCCGGCGCGCCACTGCGCCACTTGGGGGCAAAACCGGCTCCCGGCCGGCCTCACCCGCGCGAATTACATCACAGGGGTTCGTGGGGAGCAATCACTTCGTACCTGGGGCCCGGGCCGCGCGCCTACTGCGAGGCGCGTGACTACGCCTCGACGCCTTCCAGGGCTTCCGGTGCAAAGCGGTAGCCGCTGCCGCGCACCGTCTGCAAGAATTGCGGGCGGCTCGGCGCCTCCTCGATCTTCTCGCGCAGACGGCGAATGTGCACATCCACGGTGCGCGGCGTCACGAAGCGGTCACGGCCCCAGACTTCATCCAGCAGGCGATCGCGATTGAAAACGTGACGCGGATGCGAGGCCAGGAAGTACAGCAGCTTGAATTCGAGCGCGCTCAGCTCCACGGGGCGCCCATGCACGCTCACTTCCTGGGTGCGTGTGTCGAGCCGCAGCCCACCCGCTTCCACCACTTCGCGCTTTTCCGCCACGCGTTCCTGCCGGCGCAACACGGCTTTCACGCGCGCCACCAGTTCGCGCGGGCTGAAAGGCTTTACCACGTAATCGTCTGCGCCGATTTCCAGGCCCAGGACGCGGTCCATCTCCTCGCTCCGGGCCGTGAGGAAAATGACGGGCAGAGCCTTCAGTCGCTCGTCCGCGCGCAGGCGCTTGCAAATCTCGAACCCGTCCTCGTCGGGAAGGAGAATGTCCAGCAGAACGAGGTCGGCGGGATTACGCCGCAGGAACTCCAGGCCCTCACGACCGCGCGAGAAGCTTTCGACTTCAAAGCCTTCTTTCCGGAAGTTGTACCGGACCAGTTCAACGATGTCGCGTTCATCTTCGATGATCACTACGCGTTGTCGCACGTCAAAATTATAACACCCGCAATGTTACGGGAATATTAATAGATGAAAGAACCGGCATGACAGGATCTGTCGCCCCGCGCCGACACCTGACCGGCAAGGGCGACAGTCCAGGGACCGGGACTGGCGGCCCCACCTGTTCGCAACTCATTGCTTTAGTTGAGGATAGCTTCCCCTGAGGTTTGGCAACGGAAACGCTCTGAGAGAGCTGGCGGCGCAGGCTCGGGTGGTGCCTTTTGTCCATTAAGCGGGTAACAGCAGCGTGCGCCAAGGCCATCATCCAGCCTCGCCGCCTTTCCTGATCGGGAGCAAACACGGTGAGCGTATCCCTGCCCATTTCGCTGGCGAAGTCACACCGCATCTCAGCTCGCGCCCCGCGCCTTGGCTTTTCGTTTGCCGAGCAGGTCGCGCTCGCCTTTCTCGTGTACATGACTCTCGCGGCGTGCTGGTTTGAGCTCGCGGTGCGTGAGCTCTGGATCATCGGCGCCCTCAACACAGTGACCGCCGCCACCCTGTGGGCCCTCAGCCACAACGCCCGGCGGGCCCACTGGCTCGCCGTCACCCGCGACCTGCTTCCTGCGGTGCTCATCCTTTTGGCCTATCGAGAATCAGGGCTGCTGCTCAGGCCCGACCCCGCCCACCACCTGGATGGCATCTTCATCCAGTGGGACCGCCTGCTGCTGCATAACGAGTTCGTTCAAACCGTGCTTAAAGCCGGCTCGCCCTGGCTCGAGCACTACCTGGAATTCGCCTACCTGCTCTGCTACCCGCTCGTGCCGCTGGGCTTCGCGGCAATCTATCTCGCACAACGGCGGAGCAGGCCAAGCGAGCCCGCCGCCTCGCCCGGCAGGCGCCCCATCGACGACTTCTGGGCGACAGTTGTTCTCGCCACACTCTTCTGCTACGCCGTCTATCCCTTTCTTCCTTTGACGCCACCGCGCGTGCTCTTCCACGACGTGCCGGGGCCGCACATCGAGCCCCTGCTGCGCAAGTGGAACTTCTGGCTCCTTGATCACTACAGCGTGCAGGCCTGCATTTTCCCGAGCGGGCACGTGGCGGCCGTCACCGCCGTGGCACTGGCCGTCCGCAAACACGCCCCGCGCCTCGGCGCACCGTTCCTGTGTCTCGCCGCGAGCGTCGCACTGGCAACGGTCTACGGCCGCTACCACTACGCCGCCGACGCCGTCGCCGGAGCACTGGTGGGCGTGGCGGCTCACTTCGCTTCGAACGCCATCAAGCATCGGCCGATTGAGTGATCGGGTCATTGGGACATCGGATCATCGGGCGATTGAGTGATTTGCGATTTGCGCTGTGCAATTTGCGATTTTTGCAGTCGGCAATTTGATTCATCTTCTCACCTGACACTGCCGATAGCCGATTTGGGGAAGTGTGTCACGCCGGGGTTTGGCTGTCGTCCCCGCCCGCTGCGCTGTCATCCTGAGCCTTGCGAAGGATCTCGCCCTGCACGCCTTTCCGCTCTTGGGTTTTGCCTTTTCTTGTCACTCGCCACTCGTCACTTGTCACTGGTTTTGTGATCGGGTCATCTAGCCATCGCGTGCTTGAGTGCTTGGGTGATTTGGGATTTTCGATCCTGCACCTCGGGCTTCGGACATCGGACTCTGCGCCTTGCCACTCGCCACTCGTCATTTGTCACTTCTATTTTAAATAACTCCCTTTCTTTTCATCAATATAATGGAAAGAAGACTATAACTAGCTTATTTTTCAATAACATAATGGAGAGCCTGAATTCGGTCATTTTTTCTACATTTGTTTTCAACAACATAATGGAACTTACCTTCATTCTTCCCCCCCGCGCTTTTTCGCTACCCTGACACCAAGAATGAACTAACTCCTGTAATTTCAATGATATAGATTTTTGCAGGAACTTCGCTATTCATCGCTAACCACTTTTGTTTCAGGCACATAATGGAGAGCAGCGCTATCTTCTAAAGCTTCCATCGTACGTTGGTGGCGTTTAATCATCGGCAGCAGGTTGGTGACCCGCCGGACTTGCCGAAAGTTGGAACCTGCCTTCATCCTAGGAGCGATGCGTGGGGGTGGGCGGGCCGCACTCACTGCCGAGGCCGCGAACAGGTCCGCGCTATGCTTTATTCGCCCGAATTACTGCACAATCCGTGAATTTTCGGTCACAAGGTCGTCTCGATTGTCGTCCATTTTGTCACTCTAGCCTTTGTTTTCATACACATCGCCGGATCGATCTTCATTTTTAACATCTTTATGGGTCAGCGCCCCGTTCCTGACCTTGATCAGCGTGTGGGTGAGCCGCCACAATGGGCGCAGGCGGGAATTTTTCATTCCTTGCAGGAACGGCGCGTCTTCGTTGTTGGGAGCCATCAGGATGGTGTGATTCTCGGGTGACCAATTGATCGGGACACGCCTCAGGCCGAGCCCTGTTCGGCCGCAGGACTTACGTTAGCACCGTGCGCGCAGGCTTGTCAATAGAGTTATTACCCGGGTTGCCTACTGGTAGGCAGTATTTTTCGCGAAAGCGCTAAATTGCCCGAATTGTTCCCCTCCTGGTTCAGGAGGGGGCTGGTCAAGCCAGCGTAGCGCACCCAGTAGGGGCGGTTCGCGAACCGCCCGCCAGAAAACGCGCGTGATTGCTGAGCGGGGCACTTCGCGAAGCGCAAAAACGTACGGGCTTATGGCCCACGGCATCAGAAGCTGTGAAAAAATAAACAATTTCACGCAAAGACGCCAAGGCGCAAAGACTCGCAAAAAACAACACCTTTGTTTTCTTTGCGCCTTCTATTCTTTGCGCCTTTGCGTGAAATGCTTTTGCTCGTCCGGGAATAATTTCACAGCTTCGACAGCCGTGGGGAAACCATGGACCACATTCTGTCGCCACTACGCGGCTTGCATTCGCTCGCTTTTCCCCATGGTGTGCTTTGCAGCCGATGAGCGAGTAGCATGTAGCGCGGACCTGTTTCCGAGGTCCGCGGCCTTTGTTGAGCTTGGACGAACCGCGGACCTTCAAACCAGATCCGCGCTACGTCCGCTGGCCGACCGCGAAAGAAATGGGCGGGACGATCCCCAACTGCAATCACGAGGGAGTTCGTTGGGCGACAACCCCCGCGCGGCTCAAAAGAACTTGAAGGAAACCTCGACGCTGAGCTTGCTGGAAACGGGCTTGCCGTTCTTCGTGGCGGGTTTAAATTTCCACGTCTTCAGCGTGGTGACGGCACTTTCATCAAGCCCCTTGTCCAATCCCTTCTCGACCTCGGCGTCCGTGACATTACCGTTGGCATCGACGGTTATTCGCAGAATTACGGTGCCCTGGACCTTGGCGTCTTTGGCTTCCTTGGTATAAGGGGGGTCAGTCTTGGAAATGACCTGAGGACGTGTCACGCCCTCCGCGGGGTGAGTGTCGGTCATGGCAGCCTCGCCGCGGTTCGCGGAGGCCTGGGGGGCTGCGGCGGCCTTGTCGGAGAGGCTGAAGTTTATTTTTACATCAGTAATGATAGCCTTCTCACCCGGCTCATAGCGCCACTGACGAACGGCATCGAGGGCGGCTTTGACGAGCTGGGGAGGGCCGCTCACCACCTCCAGATTCGAAACGCTACCGTCCTTCTCAATGGTGGCGCGCAGCGTCACCACACCTTCCACGCCCGCCTTCTTTGCTTCGGCCGGATAGACCGGCCTCACTTTCTTAACCACCTTGAGAGTACTGGCGGCAACCGGGGCGGCTTCTTCCCCCGCCGGCTCAGCCGCTGGTGCGGTAACACGCCACGGCGCGCGCAGCGGAAACGCCCAAACCCCCGCGCCTCCGGCCAAAATCAACATGCTTATCATGGTGCAGAGTGACAGAGAAAGACGCAGCTTCGACATGGTGACCTCCTTCACGAGCAGTTCAATTCGATTTGCAAGTTGCCGTTCCTTCAGAAAGGTCGGCGCCGTCCACGGCGCAGGGACGAGGCCACCGGTGGCGACCTCCAGCAGCGCGCTCATATAGGGCTTGCGCGCACTGAACAGGCGGACCACCTCCGCGTCAACCGCTTGTTCGCGGCTAAGGCGAATGCGGTTGACCACCCAGGCCACACCCGGATGGAACCAGAAAAGGGTGAGAATGAGTTCCTCCCCCAGGTTGTACATCCAATCGTGCCGCGCGACGTGCAACAACTCGTGGCCTGCGATAGCGCGCTGGAAGGGTTCGCCCAGGGTGGGGAAGCGCTCGGGAAGCAGGATGGAAGCGGGGCGAATGCCGAAGGTGGCGGGCCCGTCCAATCGGGGCGCCAGATACAAAACGGCGGAGACGTCGATCCTCGATTTGAGCTCCCCCACGCACGGGGGCAGCGGATCCAAGGGCCGCGCAGCCTGGCAGATCGCGCGCAGCCTGCCAAGCCCCACCGCCAACCAGGCCAGTCGAATCAGCATCCCTGCCACGAGTACAGCGAAGAAGATCCGGTAAAGAGAAGGGCGGAACCCCGCGGCGGCGGCCGGAACACTTTCGAAACTGATCGTCGTTATCCCTGCCCCGGCGGTGGAACCAGCGGTCAGATGCTTCCAGGGCTGTAACAGGGGCAGCAGCAGACAGACCACCAGCAGACCTTGCCAGTAAGCCAGCAAGACGCGCGGCGCGCGCATGCGAAACAACGCCGGTAGAGCCGTGCCCGCCAAGACCAGCAGAATGACCTGAAGGCAGTAAGAAAGAAAGTTGGCAAACCAAAGTGGGGCGCTCATTCCGCCTCCCTGATCTGACGCCCGATTTCTTCCAGGTCTTTTCCCGAAAGGTGCCGATCCTTGACCAGTTGAACCAGTAACGGCTGCGCCGAACCGTTGAAGACACGGTTGACAAAATCCTGCAGCATCGCCCGGATGACCTTGGCCTTGGCCTTCGTGGGCCGGTAGAGGTAGGCCTTATCGTCGG
Source organism: uncultured Acidobacteriota bacterium (assembly GCA_963722555.1). Taxonomy (GTDB): domain Bacteria; phylum Acidobacteriota; class Terriglobia; order UBA7540; family UBA7540; genus Bog-366. The sequence continues at coordinate 144,400 of CAVRNQ010000005.1, read as the reverse complement.
CGCGCTTCTTCAAATATCCCTTCTCTTCCAGGATGTTCATCATGGTCATGACGGTGGTGTAGGCGATCTTGCGCCGGCGCAGGAGGATCTCGTAGACCTCGCGCACCGTGGCGGTCTGGAGCTCCCAGACAACCTTCATGATTTCCAGCTCTTGTTCGGTAAGGGTTTTGGATTTCGCTCGCATACTAATTAATTAGTACGTTACAATTAGTTTGTCAAGAGGAAAATTCGGTGCGGGCCGGCGAAGAGATTAACTGCGGGGTTCTTCGCCCAAAATACGGTCTCAGGATGGCAGCATGCGCACTCCCACTGTCATCCTGGGCATTGACAGCCTATCGGCTGCCCATGATGGGCAGAAACTCGATGAGGAGAACACATCACGCGAACTGTCATCCTGAGCAGCAGCGAAGGATCTGCATGGGTTTTCAGTAACCAAGACAAATGCAGATCCTTCGTCCCCAAAGAACCGGGACTCAGGATGACAGTGCCAGCAATGGCGAATCGAAATGACTTAAATGTCGAGTTTCTGCAGAGCAGACCGAAGGACCCCGGCAGTTCGCTCGGGTAAATAGAAGAGCAAACTGCGGGGGTTCTTCGCCCAAAATGCGGGCTCAGAATGACAGCATGAGCGCTCGCACCGTCATCGAGTTTTTCCGCGGCCATTTAAACTCCTGTCCACAACGCCGCTTGACGCGCGCTGCGGCGGGATTTAGCATGGAAGGTTGGCGTTTTCTCGAAATTCCTCACTGTAGGGCTCAGGGCGAATGATCGACAGGATTACGGTTCGCGGCGCGCGCCAGCACAATCTGAAGAACATCAGCGTGGAGATTCCGCGCCACACCCTGACCGTGGTTACGGGGCTGAGCGGGTCGGGCAAATCCAGCCTGGCGTTCGACGTGATCTATGCCGAAGGCCAGCGCCGTTACGTGCAGACGCTCTCCGCCTACGCCCGGCAATTCCTGGACCAGCTCGAGCGGCCCGACGTCGACACCGTCGAGGGCCTGAGCCCGGCGATTTCCATCGAGCAGAAAACCACCAGTCGCAGCCCACGCTCCACCGTCGGCACGATAACGGAAATCTACGATTACCTCCGGCTGCTTTACTCCTCGATCGGCGTCCCGCACTGCCACCGCTGCGGGAGGCAAATCTCCCGCCAAACCACGGAGCAGATCGTTGCCTCGATCATGGCACTGCGCGCGGGGGGCGCCAACGGCGAAGGCGAGCGCGTGATGATCCTGGCGCCCATCGTGCGCGGCCGCAAGGGCGAGTTCCGCAACCTCTTCGAGCAACTGGCGGCGGAAGGCTATGTGCGCGTGCGCGTTGACAAGCAACTGCGCCAGTTGGAAGAAGAGATCAAGCTCGATCGGCGCAAGAACCACTCGATCGAAGTCGTCGTTGACCGCCTGCTGCTGAAACCTGGCATCGAGGGCCGCCTGACATCGTCCCTGGAGACGGCCATGAAGCTGGCCAAGGGTATCGTCGAGGTGGCGGTGGTGAACGGTGAGGAGCACCTCTATTCGCAGGAATGGGCGTGCGTCGAATGCGGTATCAGCGTCCCGGCGCTCGAGCCGCGCTCGTTCTCCTTCAATAGCGTTTATGGCGCCTGCGCGGCGTGTCGCGGACTGGGTAGCCAATATACCTTCGACCCCGCCAAGGTCATCGTGGATTGGTTGCGGCCGCTGCTGGAAGGCGGGCTGGGCCCCGGGGCGGGCTCGGGCTTCCTGCAGCGCAGCCTGCTGCGCGCCGCGGAGCATTTCGGCTTCGACCTGAAAACCCCTTTTGAGCGCTTCCCGCGCAAAATCCAGAACCTGCTGCTGTATGGGAAATCCGGGGAGGGGTCAAAAGCCCCGTCGGGGTTCAGCGGCATCCTGCCGCTGCTCGACCGCTGGTACGGCGAAGCGAAGTCTGAGAACTTCCGCGATTGGTACAGCCAGTACATGTCCGCCGTGCCCTGCCCCCAATGCCAGGGCAAGCGCCTGAAGCCGGAAAGCCTGGCCGTCACGGTGATGGGCTCTTCGATTGCTCAACTGACCGCGCTGCCGGTCAGCAAAGCGCAGCAAGTGCTGGGGGGGCTGCAACTGACGCCGCGCGAGGAGCTCGTAGCGCGGCGCCTCGTGAACGAGATTGCCGAGCGGCTGGAATTTCTGGACGCCGTCGGCCTCGGCTATCTGAGCCTGGACCGGTCAGCCTCCTCGCTCTCGAGTGGCGAAAGCCAACGCATCCGCCTCGCCACGCAGATCGGGTCGAAGCTGCGCGGCGTGCTTTACGTGCTCGACGAGCCCAGCATCGGCCTGCATCCGCGCGACAACCAGCGCCTGCTCGCCACCCTCGAGCAACTGCGCGACATGGGCAACACCGTGCTGGTCGTCGAGCACGATGAGGAAACGATTCGCCGCGCCGACTACGTCATCGATCTCGGGCCCGGCGCGGGAAAGCAAGGTGGGTATCTGGTGGCGGCGGGGCCACCCGGGAAAATCGCGGCGACCGAAAATTCGCTGACGGGACAGTATCTCTCCGGCCTGCTGCGTATTCCAGTGCCGGCCGAACGGCGCGCCCGCAATGGAAAAGTCGTGACCGTGCTCGGTGCCCGGGCCAACAATCTGAAGAACCTCGACGTGCAGTTTCCCCTGGGCCTGCTGACCGTGGTGACGGGCGTTTCGGGCTCGGGGAAATCCACGCTCGTCAACGACATTCTGCATCGCGCCATCGCCAAGAAGCTCTACAGGGCCATCGAGGACCCGGGCGAGTACCGGGCCATCCTGGGCCTGGAGCACCTGGACAAGGTCGTGATCATCGATCAGGCGCCCATCGGGCGGACGCCGCGTTCGAATCCCGCCACCTACACCGGCGTCTTTACGCCCATCCGCGAGCTCTTTGCCATGCTCCCGGAATCGCGCGAGCGCGGCTATCGCGCCGGGCGCTTCAGCTTTAACGTCAAAGGCGGGCGCTGCGAGGCCTGCCAGGGCGAAGGGCTGCGGCGCATCGAAATGAGTTTCCTGCCGGACGTTTTCGTGACCTGCGAAGTGTGCCGCGGACGGCGCTACAACTCCGAGACCCTGGCCGTGAAGTACAAGGGTGCTTCCATCGCCGACCTGCTCGAGCTCACAGCGAAGGACGCCCTGCCGCTCCTCGAAAATATCCCGCCGATTCGACTGAAGCTGCAAACCCTGGTGGACGTGGGCCTCGGGTACATTCACCTGGGCCAGCCCGCCACCACGCTTTCGGGCGGCGAGGCGCAGCGCATCAAGTTGGGCCGCGAGCTCAGCCGCCGTCAGACGGGCCGCACGCTCTACATCCTCGACGAGCCCACCACCGGCTTGCATTTCGCCGACGTGAAGCAGCTCCTGGAAGTGCTCAATCGCCTGACCGACCTGGGCAACACGGTCATCATCATCGAGCACAACCTCGACGTCGTGAAACAGGCGGACTGGATCATCGATCTGGGTCCGGAAGGCGGGGACGCCGGCGGCCGCATCGTGGCCCAAGGCACCCCGGAAGAAGTGGCGCGCGCGAAGAAATCGTACACCGGTCAGGCCCTCGCAGCAATGCTGAATGGCAACGGGAAACCGGGCGCGGGAGCAGGAAAGTAAACATGCTGGATGACACCGGGAGTCTCTTCCAGGACGTGAGCGGCGCGCCGCCGCAAATCCCAGCGCCGCCGCTCGTGCCGCGTGAGATTTGGACACTGCGCGACTTGTTGCTGTTTGCCGGCCTCATCCCCTTCGCCTTGCTCGCCTCAAACCTGCTCCTGTACATGGGGTATGTAACGCTGCGGCCTTTCACGGGATGGCGCGCCCCGGTGGAGTCGCTGACTTCCAACACTTTCTTTCTGCTGATCCTGCAATGCATTTTCTATTTGCTCCTCCTGGGCTATCTCGTCCTTATGGCCAGGATTCACCATCATCAGCCTTTCTGGAGATCGCTGGGGTGGAAGAAGCCCACAGGACGGCAGATGCTGGTGTGCCTGGCGGGCGGAGGGGTGCTGGCCGTCGTCATTACCCTGGTGCCGCCCCTGCTGCCCGATGCGGAGGGATTTCCGCTGGAGCGGCTCTTCACCTCGCGGGCCGCGTATTACGCCATCGGAGCGTTCGCTATCGGCGTTGCCCCGGTGATTGAAGAGTTGGTTTTTCGGGGACTCCTGTTCGCCATTTTCGAGCGCGCCGTGGGAGTACGCTTCGCCATCGCCACTACGGCCGTGCTCTTTGCGGGCCTGCACATCCCGGAATACTGGCACGCCTGGAACCACGTGTTGATGATTCTGCTGGTGGGCGGGGTTTTCTCGCTGGCACGAGGCAGGTCGGGGACCCTCACCCCCAGCATTCTTCTCCACGTCGGATATAACACCTGCATGATGGCCGGCCTTTTCTTCACCACCCAGCACTTCCGCGCCCTCGAGGCCCTTTTCGAGCGGTGGTGACGGCGTGGGGACTTTCGGCGGTGGGCGGCCGCGACAGTCCCTAACTGCACCGAATTGAGGCTTGACAGCCAGGACGCTGTGCTAGAATCCGCGGCATGTCAACCACCACCCCTCCCCAAACCTCCGTGCCTGTGGCAGGTGCACCCCTTAAGTCGCCGGCGGCCGAACGCTTTGTGGCGCTCGACGCGTTCCGGGGATTCATCATGTTCATGCTTGCCTCCGAGGGCTTCGGCTTCGGAGCGCTTCGGAATGACCCGACGTGGTCGAGAGTCGCTTCCTGGTTCGATCACGTCCCCTGGACGGGCGCGGTCTTCTGGGACCTCATCCAACCGTCCTTCATGTTCATGGTGGGTGTGGCGATGCCCTTCGCGCTGGCCCGCCGCCGGGAGTTGGGCGCGACCCCCCGGCAGAATTTCCAGCACGTGGCGGTTCGAGCCCTGAAGCTGATCCTGCTCAGCCAGTTCCTGATCATCGCTGCGGACCAGCAGCTTCGTTTCCAGCTCATCAACGTGCTCTCGCAGATCGCCTTCACGTATTTCCTGACCTACCTGATCCTCCAGTTGGAATTCCGCTGGCAGGTGCTGGCCGCGGGCCTGTTGCTGGTATTTCATTCCGCGTTGTTCTATCTCTTCCCTGGCCCCCATGGGCCATTTTCGCAAACCGGCAATATCGGACAGGTCATAGACAAGGCGGTGCTAGGTTACAATTATGGGGGCTATTACGTGACCATCAACTTCATTTCCAGCACCGTCACCACGCTGTTCGGCGCCTGGACCGGTAACCTGCTGCGCTCCCCGAGACCGCGACCGCTGAAGCTGAAGATCCTCGCGGTTTCCGCCGTGGCCGCCTTCGCCAGCGGCTTGGCGCTCTCGCTGGTGATCCCCAACGTCAAACGCTTGTGGACCGCCTCGTTCACGCTTTACAGCACCGGTTGGGTGCTGCTGATGATGCTCATTTTCATCGTGCTGGTGGATGTTTGGGGCTGGAAGAAGGCCGCGTTCCCGCTGGTCGTGGTGGGCATGAATTCGATCTTCATTTACTCCCTGGGCTTCCTCATCGGCGGGGCCGCAAACCAGTGGATTCGCCCCTTCACCGGGGGTTTTCAATTCGTCGGCACACTCGCGCCCGTCGCCCAAAATTGTGCCGTCCTGCTGGTGTTCTGGTATCTGTGCTACTTCCTCTATAAGCACAAGATTTTCCTGAAGGTGTAGCAAGATTCCGCCCCGGCCGGGCCATGTTCCAGTCGGAGTAGTGTCATCCGAACGCTCGTTTCTGCCGATTAACGATGCGGGGAAGTGTGTCACGTGGGGGCTGGCGATCGGGAAATCGGGTGATCTGCTGATCGGGCGGTTGAAGATTTCGGGACGCCGACCTGTCCGTTTTTCCCTTCAGCCCTTGCTAGTTTCTCGTCACCCGTCACTTGTCACTGCTTCTGCGATCGGCCCATCGGGTGATTGAACAGCCCTCTCCGAGGGGAGAGGGTGGCGAGCGTAGCGAGCCGGGTGAGGGGGCGCGCTGCTCGTCGCGGGCCACTCAATTTCCCTCATCCTTCCCCTCGAACCCACCGATAACCGTTGTGGGGAAGTGTGTCAGGGGCCGGTCGGGAGGTCGGTCCATGCGGCGCAGTTCGATCACCCGATCAACCGATCACCGGATCATCAGATCAGCTTTTGCCTCTCCCCGTCCCCCGTCCCGAGCCGCGAATCCCGAGCCCCGAACTTCTAGTCCCTGCTCTTGAGACCTCGGACTCCGGACTTCGGACATCGGACCTGCCCTTACCTTCCCCAGCCCCGAGCCCCGAGTCCCGAACTTCTAGTGCCTGCTCTTGCGACCGCGGACTCGTTCTTACCACTCCCAGCCCTCGCCCCGTTGCGGGAGAGGGTGGCGAGCGTAGCGAGCCGGGTGAGGGGGTCGCGCAATTCCAGCCCCCGGGCCCTGCCACGCGTCACATGTCACTCTTTTCCTGCCGCGTTGACATAGCTGTAACCGTGGCCTAAGATGGCCACCAAAGGCGGGACCTTCGCCATGGTCGGCAAGACCGTTTCCCACTATCGCATAATCGATAAGCTCGGCAGTGGCGGCATGGGCGTGGTGTACAAGGCCGAGGACACCAAACTCGGCGGGTTAGTGGCCCTCAAGTTCCTGCCGGAAGGATTGGCGAAAGACCATCAGGCCCTGGAGCGGTTCACCCGCGAGGCGCGGGCCGCCCGGGCGCTGAATCACCCCAACATCTGCGTCATCCACGACATTGACGAGCACGCAGGCCAACCCTTCATCGTCATGGAGTATCTGGAGGGACAGACCCTGAAGCAGCGCCTTGCCGGGAAACTGCTCAAGACGGACGAAGTACTGGACCTGGCGATTCAGATTGCCGATGCGCTGGACACTGCCCACGCGAAGGGGATCATCCATCGGGACATCAAGCCAGCGAACATTTTCGTGACCCAGCGTGGCCAGGCGAAGGTCCTGGACTTTGGCTTGGCCAAGCTGGCACCAATGGCCAGGCGGGTGGCGGAGACGGTGGGAGCCTCTGCGCTGCCCACCGCCTCCATCGAGCCCGAGCATCTCACCAGCCCGGGCGTGGCGGTGGGAACAGTCGCCTACATGTCGCCCGAGCAGGCGCGGGGCGAGGAGACGGACGCGAGAACAGACTTGTTCAGCTTTGGCGTGGTCCTGTACGAGATGGCGACAGGTCACCCCGCCTTTTCCGGGACAACTTCCGCGCTCATTTTTGATGGGATTCTGAACCGCGCGCCCACCACGCCAGTGCGGTTGAATCCTGAGTGTCCTGCTGAGCTGGAACGTATTATCAACAAGGCGCTGGAGAAGGACCGAGACCTGCGCTGCCAGAGCGCGTCCGACATTCGCACCGACCTGAAGCGCCTGAAGCGCGATACGGATTTAGGGCGCTCGGCTCAAGCGTTGGCCCCGGGCGACTCCCCACCGGCCACTGGAGCCGCGTTCTCTGACCACCGGGCAGAAGAGCCTCCCATGGTGCGTGTAGGGACGATTCGTGAATCCCCCCTGCGGAAGCGATGGCCTCTGCTCCTGGCGGGGATTCTGCTCGCGCTTCTAGCTGGCGGGGCAACATTTTATCTGCTCCGAGGCCGTGGCGAGACCATCGATTCGGTCGCGGTATTGCCGTTCGTGAATGCGAGCGGCGATCCCAACAGCGAATACTTGAGCGATGGCATTACCGAGAGCCTGATTAACAGTCTGTCGCGATTGCCTCGCTTAATGGTCATGTCACGCAATTCGGTCTTCCGTTACAAAGGACGGGAGAACGACGCACAGACCGTGGGCCGGGAACTTAAGGTGCAGGCGGTTCTCACCGGCAGGGTCATACAGCGCGGCGAGGAGCTTTCCATCAGCACCGAACTGGTGGCCGTGCGGAACAATAGCCACCTGTGGGGTGAGCGGTACAACCGTAAGCTGACCGATATCCTCGCGCTACAAGAAGACCTCGCCGAGGATATTTCCGATAAGCTGCGCCTGAGGCTGAGCGGCGAAGAGAAGAACCGGCTGACCAAGCACTATACGGAAAACCCCGAGGCTTATCAGCTCTATCTTAAGGGGCGCTACCACTTGCTGAAGTTCACACCGGAAGAGATGAGGAAAGGGCTCGAGTGCATCAATCAGGCCCTGGCCATCGATCCGAGATACGCGCTCGCTTACGATGGGTTGGCTTTCTACTATAGTGCAGCCGTTGATTGGACTCTATCTCCTACCGAGGCGATGCCCAAGGCGAAGGAGGCGGCCAGGAAGGCCCTGGAGATTGATGACGATCTCGCCGAGGCTCACAGTGACATGGCATGGATCCATTACTATTACGACTGGGACTGGGCCGCGGCTGAGAGCGAATCCAGGCGAGCTATCGAGTTGAAGCCGAACAATTCTGTGGCCCACGATACGTACGCGGAGTTCTTGGTGCCCATGGGGCGGACCGACGAAGGTATCGCGGAGAATAAGAAAGCGATAGACCTCGATCCCCTCTCTCTACACACTAACGCAGCACTGGGAGTGGGGCTCTACTACGCGCACCGGTATGCCCAGGCGATCGTGCAACTGCGAAAGACCATTGATTTGGACCCGACCTACTGGTGGGCGCATTCCTACCTAGGGCGAGCTTACGCGCAACAAGGCCAATTTCCTGAAGCGATCGCGGAGTTTCAAGAAGCCCTGCGATCGGCGAGGGGCATCACTGAGCCGAAGGCATTCCTCGGACGAGTCTATGCTGTATCGGGGAAGAGAGCCGAGGCCCGAAAGGTGCTGGACGAATTGAATGAAGTATCTAAACAAATTTATGTCTCGCCGTATAACATCGCGCTAATTTATGCTGGACTCGGTGAAAAGGACCAGGCCCTGGCATGGCTTGAAAGGGCCTTTGCCGAACGTTCTACTTGGATGCCCTATCTCAAAGTCGACCCGGGGCTCGATAGCCTTCGCTCGGAACCACGCTTCCAGGACCTCCTGCGCCGCATGAACTTTCCGGCCTAAAGAGGAGTAAGCAGTCGGCAGGGGGCAGTAGGCAGCAGAAAGGGGCGAGCAGTCAAAAGGGACGAGCGACGGGCAAGGCCGTGGAGATGATCGGCAAGACCGTTTCGCACTACCGGATCGTTGAGAAGCTCGGTGGCGGCGGCATGGGTGTGGTGTACAAGGCCGAGGACACCAAGTTGGGTCGCTTCGCCGCACTCAAGTTCCTGCCCGAGGAGCTTTCCAAAGACCGGCAGGCGCTGGAGCGCTTTCAGCGCGAAGCCCGGGCTGCCTCCGCGCTGAATCATCCCAACATCTGCACCATTTACGAGATTGATGACTAGGAAGGTCACCCCTTCATAGCCATGGAATTGCTGAAGGGCGAGACCCTCAAGCACCGGATTGCGGGCAAGCCGTTGAAGACGGATGAGCTAGTGGAGGTGGCAATTCAAATTGCCGATGGGCTGGACGCCGCCCACGCCGAGGGGATCGTTCACCGGGACATCAAGCCGGCAAATATCTTTGTGACCGAGCGTGGCCAGGCCAAGGTTCTGGATTTTGGGCTGGCAAAGTTGGCGTCAAAGCCTCAGCGGGTAGCGGAAGCGGTGGGAGCCTCTGCTTTGCCGACCGCCACTGCGGGAACCGCGGAAGAACACTTGACTAGCCCCGGCGTTGCGATGGGCACCGTTGCCTACATGTCGCCGGAGCAAGCGCTGGGAGAGGAGTTGGATGCGCGGACGGATCTATTTTCATTCGGGGCTGTTCTGTATGAAATGGTCACCGGCCGTCTGGCATTCTCGGGCACTACCACGGCGGCGATCCACGATGCCATTCTCCACAAAGAACCGCTCTCGGTGGTACGTCTGAATCCGGAGCTGCCTGCGGAGTTGGAACGCATTATCAACAAGGCGTTGGAAAAGGACCGCGACCTGCGCTACCAGAGCGCTGCCGAACTTCGCGCCGACCTGAAGCGGCTAAAACGAGATTCGGCGTCTGGGCGAAGTTCCCAGGCTGTGGCGGTGCACGATGCCGTCCCATCCGTGGTCGGCTCAACCGGCCGGAAATACATCGCCTTGGCCGCCTGCGTAGCACTTCTCGTAGGGGCGATTGCCACTTATCACTTCTGGTCTCGGTCCAAGGGTTCGGCGGGCCCGCCGAAGCTTGCGCAAGTCAGCCACTGGAACAAGCCGATGAGTGGCGCGAAGCTTTCGCCGGACGGCCACACCCTGGCGTTTAGTTCGCCGGTTGGGGGCATCGTGCAGGTCTTCGTGATGCTGACCTCGGGCGGGGAACCGCTACAGTTGACGCACGACGAGGGCGATAAACTTGTGGATAGCTTCGCGCCCGACGGGACGGAGATTTATTACGGGCGTTCCCTGGGCCGCGACGAGGAATGGGCCGTGCCCACCCTCGGGGGGACGCCGCGACGGGTAGCCTCGGGCCGGTACCTGGTTCCTTCTCCCGATGGCAGTTCATTCTTCTATCTCAAGTCGGACAGCCGCGCGATCTTTCGCGCGGAGAAATCCGGGCTGAGCGAAGAGACCGTATTCACCTTCGATAATCCTCCCCTCATACCCCTGTCACTCCTGCCCTATCCTGACGGCAACAACCTGCTGGTGGTCTCTGCGGCCCGAATGGGAGATGAGCAAGGACATTTCTTTGAAGTGAATGTACCCAGCCGTTCGGTTCGCGACTTGGGCACGCTTGCCGGACGTCCGTCCGGCGAGGCATGGGCTGTGCCCGGAAAGACCTTGCTGCTCAGCCGTACGCTCAATGGACTCACGAACCTTTGGGAATACAGGTTGAATGACCACGTTCTGACGCAGGTTACTTCCGGACCCGGCCCCGATTTATCACCCATACCGGACCCCACCGGAAAAGGCATCTACTTTGTGAGTGGCAAGACATCTGGTTATTTGACCGCTTACCACGTTCATAGCAGGGAGTCCGTGGACATCGTCTCGGAGAACGCGACGCAACCCCTCATTTCCCGGGATGGAAAGCAGGTGATGTACATAAAGTTCCCAGGAGTTGACAGAAGCGACCCCTGGGTAGTTGACAGAAGTGAACTCTGGGTATCGAACCTCGAGGGCAGCCATCAAATCAAGCTGGCCTCCTCATCCGGGTCCATGGGAACTGCGGATTGGTCTCACGACAGCACGCAGCTTACCTTTACTAGCGGAGCGAGCAAGGGTTTCATCGTGGGGGCAGACGGCAGCGGTCTTCGCCAGATCGCGCCCGTGGAAGGGTTGCTCAACTCGATCGTCTGGTCGGCGGATGACAAATCCCTCTACTTGAGCAGCGTGTGGGGCCATTCATTACACAGCCTTTGGAAAGCGAACGCTGATGGGTCAAATGTCCAAAAGCTCCTGGACGGCTGCGGCGTTGTCGAGGACATTGCGCCAGACGGGAAATATCTGTTGAGCACCGAGATGTGGGGTGCAGGCGTAGGCATTTATCAGATCCCTCTCCCTGACAACAAGTGCACCCCATTGCTGCCCGGCGTAGAAACCTTCATGATTCGGTTTGCACCCGATGGGAAGTCCTTCCTGTACGCGCTTCCCTCCGGCAGCAAGGTCACCTTTTATCGTCAAGCCTGGTCGGACGGCAAAACCATCGGCAAACCTCAAATCGCGCTCAAGCTCCCCTTCGTTTTTGGGCAGTATTACTACGGCAACGCCTACGACTTCTCGCCCGACCTTTCCACCGTCGTCTACGCCCGCCCGAGCGGGCAAGCCGACCTCTACCTCCTCAGCCATCCGCGATAGGCCCGGAGCGTGCGAAAACCCGGTGGTTTCGGCACGCTGAATCCGACCCGCCTTGTGTTCCGAGAATCAGGAACCTGGCATAGTCTTTCGCAATTGTCTTTACACCGTAGTGCCGCCATCCTGGTGGCTTTGGCCGGCAAGATGCCGGCGCTACGGGGCGACTGATTGTCAAGCCATCTATGAAACACTACACTAGCAAACGACTGACCGCGAGGCTTTTGGAACAGGTTTGCTGAGAAGGTATCGGCAATGACGGTGACGTGCCCCCCCACCCGCAGCCCGGGACGTATCGCGTACTCCAACCGGTACGAGATTCCGCGGACTGGCGCACAGCGGGGGCTCTGCGCGGCAAAGCAGCAAAGGCTCAGACTGCCCCTCACCCCGGAAGAGCAGTGACAAGTGACGAGTGACGAGCAAAGCCCCTCACCCCTGAACCGCCACACCGTGGCCCCCTCTCCCCGGCTAGGGAGAGGGGGAAGGAATTTGGTAGCGCAGGGCCCGCGGTCCGGCCCTGCGGCTTTTCCAGCGGCGCGGGTGGTCGCCACGCCGCAAACAAGGCAATCTCAATCCCACTTGGCCGCGTCCGAAACGCGGTTCCTGAAACTTCCCGGCTGCGGCCGCGCCACTTAAGGTCGCGTCGCGGTGGAAGAACCGCAAGGCTGAATAGCGAGCCTTGCGCCACAAATTCTTCCAGTGGCGGGTTGGCGCAGAGGAGGAAGGTTTAATTCCCGAGCAACCGTAGCGCGGACCTGTCTTCACAGGTCCGCGGCTTTGCGCGCCACTTTTCCTTGCGCGCGGGGGGATGTCGGACAATTAGAGACTGTTCCCTTACGATTTTGCCTGCCGGTGGGCAATACATAATACCTCTAAGATCGATGACCTCTCTTTGCTTTCAAGCGCCATTTTCGTATAATGCGAACGCAGGCAAAGTCGTTCGAGCCCATCCTCGGCTCTGCCTACACCTCCGTGGTTTTGAGGCCAGATTATGAGCAACCAGTCTGAGGTTGTCGAACAAGTCGGCCCCCAAGCGCGCATCCAGGCGGAACTGGTGAAACTCGAATCACAAAAGAGGGAATTCTGGGTTCTCGTGGTGTTTGCCGGGTTGGTCCTTTTGCTGGGTATCTTGTCATTCTTCTTCCCCTCCGCCTTCTGGCGCAGCAACAGTCTGCATGTCAGCCTCTCTCCGCAAATCCTTTTCGTACTCATGGTCGCCACGGTGCTGATCGCGCTGTTCTACGTCCGGCGGGATCTGGACATCAAAGGGCTTCGCTTGTCCAACCTGCAGCGGTTGCTCAGTTCCCAGGAGGACCAAGCTGCGAGCATGATCGACGCCGTGACGAACGTCTTCACCCGGAGTTTCCTGCATGACCTCTTGCAGGGGGAGATCGCCCGTGCCGAACGCACCAACCGGCCGCTGGCGCTCCTGATGTGTGACTTGAACGACTTCAAGCAGGTGAACGATCGTTACGGCCACCTTATGGGCGACTATGTGCTCTCCCAGGTGGCCGCAATCTTGAAGGCCGCCGTGCGGGGCTGCGACTATGTCGTCAGGTACGGTGGCGACGAGTTTCTGATCGTGCTTCCAGAAACCGACGAACAGGGGGGGAGACTGTGCGGCAGCGCATCCACCGCCGGGTCGCCGAGTGGGACCAGAACAACCGCGTGGGCGATCTGCCCCTCGCCATCAGTCAGGGCCTTTATCTCCACGTTACCGGCCAGACCCCGGAGAAGGATGTGGCGGAAGCTGACGCCCGCATGTACGCGGACAAGCAGGCCTCCAAACAAGCCCCCACCTTGCCTTACCCAACGACCTTCCTCCCTTAGAGGCTGCGGAAAAACGCTTCCCTGCTGTCATCCTGAGTCCTGCGCTGTCATTCTGAGCGAAGCGAAGAATCTCGCCCTGCCCGCTCAGGATAAACTGCGCGAAGAATCTCGCTCTGCTGGCTCAGGGTAAACTCCGCGAAGGATCTGGCTCTAGGTTTTTGCGTGAAAGGGCCGAACCGAAGCGAGATGCTTCGCTGCGCTCAGCATGACAGATGCCGTTTTTCAGCAGCCGGCCAGGCCTCGCGCCTTCCGGCGGCGTCTATCAGGACTTTCCCCATTTTTTCTGTCTGATTTCAGGCAAGTAATAGAACCAGCGGGAGTTGTTTTTTCTAACAAGTGAACGGGGACGAACTCCGTGGTAGAAGGGTTTTTGCGAGAAATCCAAACCACCTGGGAGGCATCCCCGATGCACGATAACAGACTGCGTTCCCGACTGAAAGCCCAGCTCACGAAGTTCTCCTTGCAGCTCACCGAAGGTCTGAGCCGCCCCTTACAGAAGTTCGTCGGTCAGATGTTGTTTGGCGTGCAGGCCAGTCAGGACGTGAAGCTCAGCAACATCGCGCGCAGCCTGAAAGAAGAGATTGATTTGATCAAGACGGAGAACCGTCTGTCGCGCAATCTGGAGGCGACGGAACTGGAAAGCCACCTGAGCGAGCGCTTGGCAGCGCTGGGGAGTCGACGAGTAGAAGCGAACACGGTGCTGTGCCTGGACCTGAGTGACCTGCGCAAGGAATACGCCCAGAAGATGGAATACCTGGCAAAGGTGCGGGACGGCAGCACCGGCGAACTGCATGACGGCTATTGGTTGTGTGACATCACGGCGGCGGAGGTGAAAAGCAGCGAGATCGTGCCGCTGTACCAGAAGCTGTACTCGGCGGAGGCGAAAGAGTTCCGTAGTGAGAACGCGGAGATTCTGGCGGCCGTGGACTTAGTGCGGAGCCATACGAGAGGGCGAGGGATCTGGGTGCTAGATCGAGGCGGAGACCGCCGGGAGGTGTTGGAGCCGCTGCTGGCGCGGCGGGAGCGCTTTGTGATCCGGTCCACCGGTAAACGTTTCGTGATCGATCGACGCCGCCTGCAAGGGAGTGTGGCGGAGGTGGGTGGCCGGTGTCGTCTGCGTTATGCGGCGCGCGTGATCAAGATCGAAGAGGGGAAAGAAAAGGTCTATGAGCTCCGCTACGGTGCCGAACCCCTGCACCTGCCGGGGCGAGAGGAGAAGATGCTCTTGGTGGTGGTGGCCGGTTTCGGGAAAGATCCGCTCCTGCTGTTGACCAACCTGGAGGGAGCGCGGGACTCAGAATCGCTATGGTGGATCGTGCAAATCTATCTGACCCGCTGGAAAATTGAGGAAACTTTTCGCTTCCTCAAACAGAGCTATCACTTGGAAGATATTCGCGTTCTGCGCTATCAACGGCTGAAAAACCTGGTGGTGTTGGTGACGGCCGCGGCTTACTTTGCCGCCACTTTCTTAGGGCAGAAGTTAAAGTTGAGAATCTTGTGCGAAAGGCTCCTGATCATTTCCTTCCGCTTCTTCGGCATTCCGCCTTTCCGCTTCTACGCTCTGGCCGATGGCATCCATAAGGTTCTTTCTCAAACCAGCCCCGAACCATCCGGTCCACCGCCCAAAACTTGGCAATTGGAACTCCTGCTGGCTTGGGAAGGCTAAAAAATGGGGAAAGTCCTGGCGTCTATCACTTGACCACTTCCCACAGATCGAGCCCGAAATCCCAGAGGTCCAGGTTGAGTTTCTCCTGGAGGAGTTCGCCCAGCGCATACTCACCGGCCTCGAGCGATTGAGTGGGTCGCAGCTTATAGAGGTTGGGCGCGATTTGCGTGCGCTCCAGTGGCACCGTGGTGCGCACCTCCGTTGCTTTGCCGATGCCCGCGCGCCCCGCTTCCATCTGCTCCACCACGCGCAACTCTTTACCCGGCTTCACGCGGACCAGTTCGAGCCTCGCCCCCAGGTTGTCTGCCGACTGCACGTAAAAGGCAGGTTGCGCGGCGCTCAGCCGCACCGCCGCCTTGCCCCCCTCCAGCACCACCAGCGAGCGGGCTTTCATGACCGGCAAAGGCACGGCCAGGACCAATGCCGCCCGTTTCTTGTCGGTGATGATTTCACTCGAGGACTGCACCAGCCGCACCAGCCGCGGCCCCTCCACGGTGAAAACTCCATCGTCGCCGGGAAGGCGGATGCCGGGCGCGACTTCCATGCCCTGATCAGGCGGCTTCTCGAATCGCTGCCGCTGGATTTCCTTCGCTTCCTCGACCATCTTCTTCGCGGCGGCCTTCTCCTCCTCCTGCGCCCGCCGGGTGGCGTCGAAATCCACCAACCCGGCCGGCAACTCCTCCCATTCCGAGCGTTCCGAGCTGTAGTAGCGCACCCGGCCGCCGTGGACCTCGAAGCTCGAGACGAGCTGGTAGGTGCCGTCCTTCAGGAAGAGCTTGAAAGACGCCCACACCTCCCGCGGCATGATCAGTGCTCCCACGAGCAGCGCTGCGGCCACTAAACGGCGGGTTGGTGACGGCATAAGCATGTCAGTTCCTACGGCCGGTTAGATGCCGCCTACCGGAGTAGCGGCGATTCTACCTTAGGTTCTGGATGGGCGACAGATTCCAATCCCGCGGGTAATGTCCTAATTTGAAAAGCTGCGCTTGAGGGAGTTGTGGTCGGAGCTTTAGCTCCAACATGATCGGCCGCGCCGTCCCCTGCGCCACACCGTTAGCGCGCGTACGAGAACGCAGCCGGCCGCGGCGGGCGGAATCTTCGGATGAACCAACGCGCGAACCAGGTGGTGGAGACGACGAAGATGACTCCCAGCAGGAGCGCGACGGGGAAGACCCAAGGGCCGAGCAGTTCGCGGGCGGGTCCTTCGGCGGGGCCGAGCGTGCCGAGCACGAATTGGAACGGCGCCTTGGCGGAAATGCCATAGAGATCGGTGGTAGAAAGACCCTGGTGGCAGTATCCCAGGGTGAGCCTGCCGTCGGTTGCAAGCCACAGTCCGATATGGGAAGCGAAGAACGGTTTCAGCAGCGCGCACAGGTAGCAGACGGCCGCGCAGGCGTAGCCCGTGAGCGTGAAGACGAAGGCGATGAACCCGGTGATTCCCTTCGTCGCCCAGACGAGCGTGGTGTGGAGCAGCCGAAAGGGGGACTTGCTGCGGGCCCCGCGCCGCAGCAGCGCTTCGGTCTTGTACTGCGAGGCGAGCTCATCGGGGTTGCCGACCGCTCTCAAAATCCCTTCCAGTCTCAACGCGGAGGTGTCCGGTTGGGCGTCGAGCCGCTCGATGATGTGGCTGCGAATCTCGTCGATCACTTCTTCGCGCTCCTCGGTCGGCACCGTGCGCATACCGTTCCGCAGCCGGCTGAGATAGTGCTCAATGCCTGCCGCGAGGTCATTCGGGGACATGGTCGATCTCCTTCTGCTCCATGAGCGGCTGGAGCAATCCGTGCAGGTTGGCGGAGAATCGGGCCCAGAATCGCGCCATATTGCGAGCGCGCTCCCTGCCCGCTTCGGTGAGCCAGTAATATTTGCGCGGGTGCCCGGCGTTGGCGTAAACCCACTCGGTCTCCACCAAGCCGTCAGCTTTGAGGCGGCTGAGGATTAGGTAGAGCGTCCCCTCCGCCAGCCCTAGGCTGGAGTTGCTCTCCAGCGAGCGCAGGATTTCCAGGCCGTAGAGCTTGCCCTTCCAAAGCGCGGCCAGGACGGCCATCTCAAGGCATCCCTTGCGAATCTGGGCCTCCCAGTGGTCGTCGTGGTCAGCGGGGGGCTTGGTCTGATAGGTCATGGCAGC
Organism: uncultured Acidobacteriota bacterium; assembly: GCA_963722555.1. Taxonomy (GTDB): domain Bacteria; phylum Acidobacteriota; class Terriglobia; order UBA7540; family UBA7540; genus Bog-366. The sequence goes on along the minus strand of CAVRNQ010000005.1, from coordinate 127,127 downwards.
AATGTACTCTGCAATACAATGTATATTGCCATGACACGCTTTCGTTGTCAAGTGGAATCTCGCCGGACGGCTCTGGCGGCTGCGGAAAAACCCCTTACACTGTCATCCTGAGGAGGCGAAGCCGACGAAGGACCTCTGTATTTGTTTGAAAATTCAAATACGGGGGTCCTTCGCTTCGCTCAGGATGACAGCATCGGCGGGTGGCGCGGCCCTGTTTTGTAGGTCCGCGGCTCGTACCGCATTGCCGACGAAAAGCCGCAGACCTAGCAAACAGGTCCGCGCTACCTTGAGTGCTGAACAGAAACGCACCCACCAACCCCTCTTTGGCGTATGATGTGCGCCATGGTCTGGACGGTCTGGTGGATTCCTTCCCAATGGCTGAAGCGAGTAGCGCAGACTTGTTTTGTAGGCGGGTGGCGCAGACATGCAAGTTCTTCGCATGTCTGCGATTTCCCGAAGGCACGGCTGGCTCATCTTCCGGTCTTACCGATTTCTCGCCAGGTCGCAGACATCAAAAGCGATGTCTGCGCCACCCGCGGACCTACAGAACAGGTCCGCGCTACCTTGATTCTCTGGTTCGTTGCCGCAACCAGTCTCGCTCCCACTCCGGCGCGTGCCCAGTTGAGTTACACGGTGCACTTCGAGATGGAGAGATCCCGATACTTGTTGGGCGAGCCTATCTTCTGCAACTTTGTAATCCGGAACACCGGAAGCCGGGTTTTTGCTTTCCGCTATCGCTCTCCCAGCCGAGTCTTGGTGCGCGACTACGAGCAGGAGCCGAGTTTCCTAGTGACGGGCCCGGACGGGCGCCGGCTGGTTGACCCCGCTCCCCGACCCTGCGGAGGCACGCAAGGGACCGTCGTGTATGGCTCGGTCACTCTGCCTCCGGGCCAGACCGAGTCCGAACGCTGGCTGCTGAATCAGTGGGCCCGCTTCACTGGGCCGGGCCGCTTCGAGGTGCGCGCGGAGCGGCGGTTGGCGCTGCTCGAGCCCGACCCCAAGACCGGAAAGTTCTCCGAGAAGCCCGCGGCGTTCGCGCTGGCCCTCGAGGAAATGAGCTTTGAAGTTCAAACCTCCACCCCCGCGCAGCTTGCGGCTGCCTTCCAGCCCTATCTCGCCCAAATCAGCGACACGAAGAACCATAATCCCGCGGAAGGTGTGTTGGTGGTCACGACCTTGCCGCAGCCCTTCTTTTTCCGGCAGTTGGTTGACATGGCCAAGCCCGTGAAACCTGACCGCTGGGACCGCCGCGAGGCTCTTGCCGGCCTGGCGCGCCTGGGCACACCGGCGGCGTGGAGCGCCATCCTCAAGCTGGCGCGCGGCGCGGAGTCCCCTGCTGGCCCCGCGCGCACCGAATCTACGGACCAAGCCGAAGAGCCCGTGCGCTCCTATGCCGTGCTGTTGCTGGCAGAGAAAGCAGACCCTGCCTTCCCCTCCACTCTGATCGAAATGCTTCGCACCAGTCCCGAGCCGCTGCGGGGCGAGGTTCTGCGCGCGCTCGGGTTCTTTTCTGACGCACGGGCCTACCAGACACTGTTCGATAATCTCCATTCCGCGCCCATAGCCGACCGGATGAACTCCATCCTGGGTCTGAAGAACCTGGGGACCAAGGAAGTCATTCCCGCGTTGCTTGCCATGCTCAACGACCCGGAGCCCCAGGTTCGACAGGTTGCGGATTTCGCCCTGGAGGGGGTAACAGGTCACAAGGCCGGCCTTTCCGCAGAACCCTCGCCCGCAGAGTCCGCCCGCCTCGCCGACGCCTGGCATGCCTGGTGGCGCGAGCACGGCGGCAGTTTTTCTCCTCCGCATCCCGCCGCTTGCCACGACTGGTGATCAGCGGGGTGGGAGAGAGACCCGAGGGTGCTGGTGTCATTTGGAATGGGATGCCTTTCGAAACACTGGTCATTCCCGCGAAAGCGGGAATCCAGGCCGTCGGCGGCGCATTTCCAATGGCTTGCGGAGTAGATTCCCGCTTTCGCGGGAATGACTGCACCTGGGAGCGCCCGTGTCTGGCAAATGACACCAGCACCGGACCCGAGAAACCAGTTGCGTGAGCTTGCGAAAGGGAGCAAAATATTGATTGGTATCAAAGGCTCCGCGGCAGCATCCCACAGGGGGGAGCAAGGTTTGTTCCAGAGATTGGCCTGTAATTCTCCCCTGGGATGATGAGTGAGCGCGGTCTGGAGTAGCAGTCCCGGTTCGAACGGATATATGACCTCAAACAGCTAGCCTTCGACATCCACCCCGATTTGGAGAAGATTCATTGGAGCCAGCCTCCCAGCTCTTCCCAAGCTTTCCTCTTTCCCTGGACAAGTTTCATGATCATTGTGGAGTCTTTGCGGTTCTACGGGCATCCGGACGCCGCCAAGCTTGCCTACCTGGGCCTATACGCCCTGCAGCATCGCGGGCAGGAGAGCGCGGGGATAGCGGTTTCCGACGGCAACGATCTCACCTGCAAGAAGGGCATGGGACACGTGGATGAGGTATTCCCGAAAGATGTGATCCAGAGCTTGCCCGGGCGACTTGCCATCGCCCACACGCGTTACTCCACCGCCGGCGACACCGACCTGAAAAACGCCCAGCCGCTGAAAGTGAGCTGCCACCGGGGGCAGGTGGCGCTCGCGCATAATGGGAATCTGGTCAATGCCAGCGCGATCCGCAAGGATTTGGAGAGTCGGGGCGACATTTTCCAGACCAACAGCGACACGGAAGTCATCCTGCATTTCTTCGCCCGCTCCCGGCAGTCAGGCACTCCGGAAGCCGTGGCTGAAGCCCTCGACAAGGTGGTGGGAGCCTACTCCCTGGTGATGCTCTTTAAGGATGCGGTCTACGGCATTCGCGACCCGCGCGGTTTCCGCCCGCTCAGCTTGGGACAACTGGATGGCGCCTATGTTCTGGCCTCGGAAACCTGTGCGTTCGACCTGATCAATGCCCGGTTCATTCGCGACGTCGAGCCGGGGGAGATGGTGATTCTCGACGGCCGGGGCGTGACGTCACTGCGTTTTGCACCTCCCGCACCGGCGGCACAGTGTATCTTCGAACACGTTTACTTCTCCCGCCCCGATAGCGTGGTCTTTGGCCGCTCGGTGCAGGAGAGCCGCGAGATGCTGGGCCGCTTCCTGGCGCGAGAACATCCGGTGGAGGCTGACGTGGTTGTTCCCGTCCCTGACTCCGGCGTTCCGGTTGCCACGGGATTTGCCGAGGAATCCGGCATTCCGTTCAAAATTGCGTTGATCCGCAACCATTATGTGGGCCGCACCTTTATTGAGCCCGACCAAGCCATCCGCGACTTCGGCGTGAAGCTCAAACTCAACCCCGTGCGCAGTCTACTGGAAGGCAAGCGCGTGGTGTTGGTTGACGATTCCATCGTGCGGGGGACAACCAGTCGCAAGATTGTGCGCATCGTACGTGAGGCGGGGGCTCGCGAGGTCCACATGCGGATCAGTTGTCCGCCCACCGTTTCGCCGTGCTTTTACGGGATTGACACGCCGACCAAGAAAGAATTGATCGCCGCGACCCACTCGGTCGAAGAAATCCGGGAGTACCTGGGTGCAGATACCTTGGGTTATCTCTCGATCGAGAACCTGCGGCGCGCGGTCGGCGATACCGAAGGGCGCTTCTGCCTCGCGTGTTATACGAGCAATTACCCCACGGCTATTCAGGAACCACTGATCGCCTTGCGTAATCGAGGCTGAGCCTGATGGAAACAATCGATCCGAAACCACCCGAGACGCCGGCCCACGAGCCGGCACCCGAAACCATAGCCCACAAGCCGGAGCGGAAGGAGACGGTGTGGGACACCCTCCGCTCCCTGCTCATCGTGCTGGTCGGCGTCTTTTGTATTCGCACCTTTGTGGCGGAGGCCACCGTTATCCCCACCGGGTCGATGGAGCGGACCATCCTGATTGGCGACCATGTCTTCCTGAATAAACTGCTCTATGGCCCCCGCCTGCCCTATACCTCGCTGCGCGTGCCGCAACTCCGGGAAATACATCGGCAGGACATTGTGGCGTTTCGTTATCCGGTTAATCCCGCCGTGATGTTCGTCAAGCGGGTAATCGGCGTGGGCGGCGACGTGGTGAAGATCCAGAACAAGCGGGTGTACATTAACGGGCAGCCCCTCGCGGAACCGTATGTGCAGTACCAGTTCTCCGCCATGCTCCCGTTGCGCGACGACTTTCCTCCCACCCCCAGCCTGCTCGAGACCTTGCCCGCCGCCTGGGGGCTCGATCCCACTTGGACTCGCGAAATGCCCGCTTTCCTCCGCAAAGATGGCCTGCAGGTTCCCTCCGGCTACCTGTTCGTCATGGGCGACAACCGTGACAACTCGCTGGACAGCCGCTTTTGGGGATTCGTTCCGCTCGAAAATGTAGTGGGCGAGCCGTTGTTCGTGTACTGGTCCTACGACGCACCGACTAGGGACTGGACCGCGGAGAACCTGGTGTCGCGGGTGAAGTTCGACCTCTCGATTGTCTGGAACTTCTTCTCGCGAACCCGCTGGTCAAGAACCGGGCGGACCTTCTAGTACTTTTTCACCCAGTCGAGTCAGGTATCGCGGATTTGTGGCCGCGGAGCCAAGCTCCCTTTCCTCTGTACTGCTAAGGCTGAGTTTCTTCGCCGCGCGCGACGACTTCTCCTCCTGTCACCAGCATCTCCGTGTCCTCCGTGACCGCAGAGGCTTAACACAGAGGTCGCGGAGATGCTCCGTGCCCTCTGTGTTAAGGCTGGAGAGGCACAGAGGTCACGGAGAACTTCGTTTTGGTTGCGGCCAACGGTCGCGCTATGCCCCTTTCCGGGAAATCTCGCCCGAATCGGCCAGACACGCGTGCGTATGCAAGAATCCGCCCAGCTACGCCGGGGAGGCGGGAAGATGGTCCTGGCGCAAGCCGGCCAGGCTGAGCTGGCCGCAAGCGGCCTGAATGTCCTGGCCTCGGGAAATGCGGATGAAGGTCGGGATGCGACGGTCCGTGAGGATTTGCTGGAACGCCAGGACGCGCTCGAGGGACGGAGAGCGGTAGGGAAGCTCGGGGCCGGAGTTGTATGGAATCAGGTTGACCTTGGCGCGCAGGCCCCGCAGCAGGCTCGCCACGCGGCGCGCGTCGGCGTCAGAGTCATTGCACCCATCCAGCAGGACATATTCGAAAGTCAGGTGCTCCCAGGGACGCAAGGGATAGGCGCGGCACACACGCAGCAGTTCCGTCAGCGGGTATTTCCGGTTGATGGGCATCAGCGCGCTGCGCTGCTCTTCGCCGGAGGCGTTGAGCGAGAGCGCCAGCTTGGGGCGGATCGGCTCGCTCGCCAAATCCTGGATGCGGGGGATGATGCCGACGGTCGAAATCGTGATGCGCCGCAGCGCCACACCCACACCCTTGGCATCAGCGAGGATCTTCACGGCGGCGAGAACTTGCGGCAGGTTCAGCAAGGGCTCACCCATTCCCATGAATACCAGGTTGAGCCGGCCGGTGCGCGGAAGATTTTGCGCCGCCGTTACGGCCAGCACCTGGCCCACCATTTCGCCCGCGGTAAGGTTCCGCCGGGCGCCCACGAGCGCGGTGAAACAAAACCGGCAATCCAGGGCGCAGCCCACTTGGCTCGATAAGCAGAGAGTAGCGCGGTCCGCCTCCGGGATGTAAACGGTCTCCAAGGAATTGCCATCGTCAAGGCGGAAGAGGTAGCGAACCGCACCGTCGCGTGAACTGAACTCGCGCGCAATTTCCGGATAGGTGATCTGATGACGAGAGGAGAGGGCAGCGCCGAATTCGCGGCTGAGGTCCGTGAACCCGGCAAGGTCCCGAACCCGCCGAGCGTAGATCCCGTGGTAGAGCTGGCGCCCCCGATAGCGAGGTTGGCCATGACTGACCGCGAGATCCTCCAGTTCCTTGAGGCTGAGTCCGAGAAGATTCCCACCCTGTATTACAGAAGCCATTTCGTGCCCATTTCATGCTATGTTAACACTGCGGTCGAGGAGCATCAATACATCCGTGCGTGGCGTGAGCATCCTAATATGGTGGAGTGAATTCCAGGAAGGGGGTCGGACCTTCAGGTCCGACAATCGCCGATTCTTCACGCCGGGCCTTTAGGCCCTGAAGCTTCCGGGGGTTAAACAGGGTGCGGAAAAGCGCTTCCATGCTGTCATCTTGAGTCCTTCACTGTCATCCTGAGCGGAGCGAAGGATCTCGCCCTGTGTATTTTCATGGCAATGCGAGATTCTTCGTCGCCTGCGGCTCCTCAGAATGACAGCGCCTACGAGTTTTTCCGAAGTCTGTTCCGCCAAACGGGCGAAATTCCTTGACAAATATGCCCTTTTATAAATAATCCGACCAGACGCTTTTTGAATAAGGAGTGGAAAATGAGCCCCCGTCGTGCCAACCCCGAGCTCGCTGACCGCCGCCGAGATGTACTGGTGAAGGCGGGATACGCAGAGATCCTGGAGAAAGGGATTCAGGGCACAACCCTCGACTCCGTTGTGGCCCGCGCCAAGTCCAGCAAAGGGGGGGCGCTCTACTATTTCCCCACCAAAGAGGACTTGCTGTATGCGGTTCTGGAGTGGCTTCTGCGGCAATTACAGCGGACTCTCGATGAGGTCGTCGAGGCGCAAAGTTCTGCGCGCGGCAAGCTGGTCGCAGAATTGGAAGTCCTGTTTCACAGCGCGGAGGTGAACCGCAAGCTCTACTTGGTTTTGTTTGATTTTGTCGGCTGGGGCTCCCGCCGGCAGCGATTCAAATCCCTTTTTGCTGCCTTCTTCGAAACTTGCCACTGTCGCGATGCGGCGATTGTGGAACTGGGCCTGCGAGAACAGCAGTTCCGGCGGGTTAACCCTGGGGACGCCGCGGCGACGATCCGCGCCCTGGTGGACGGATATTGCCTGCAATGGCTGATGGGCCCGGCGGACGCCCCCATCGAGCCTTGCCGGGACCGTTGTCGCACCGTCTTGGGCGCCTACCTCCTGCGTTGAGATTGCCACGGACCACGTACCTCTGGGGCCGTGTGTGTATCGCCCACGAAGAAACCCCTCACCCCCGGCGCTCGGGGCCCCCCGCCCGCGCCGGCTGGTGAAAGCGCCGGTCGCGGCCCACCCTCTCCCCAAGGGAGAGGGATAGCAATCAAAATCACAGCCCTCTCCTCCGCAGCGCAGAGCGCCCGGGCGGCGTTCTTGACGACGGTCGCACCCTGGTGAGACACTAGGCCCATCCGTTGTACGTCAGGAACTTTCGCCAGGAAGGCAATGGGTCCAGCTCCTCAGGGATGTCTGAGTCCAGGTAGGAGGTTCGAATGCACAGGTATTCATATATGGAGGCGGCCCGAATTCAGGGTCTGGGTCGTTTACCCGCAGTACTCGGCCGCTCGGCGGCGCTGGTTCTTATTCTGTTCTTCGGTATTCCGGGGTTCGCGGCACAGGTGCATGTGCGCGACGGCCAGCTCGTGCGGGTGAAGCTCCGCAACATTCTCACGACGGAGAATATTCGAAAGGGTGACCGGATCGAGTTTGAGGTAACCGAAGAGATTCTCGTAAGCGGGCATGTGGTGATCGCGAAAGGATCTGTGGCGCAAGGCAAAATCCTCGATGTGAAGGGCACGGGCAAACCCAAAGCCAAAGATGCAGAGGTGGTCTTTCAATTCACGACGGTTCGTGCCGTTGACAATCAGGAAATTCCCCTGCGCCTTCAGGGGAGCAAGTCCAGGAAGGAGAACGCCAAGGGAGCTGAAGTTGCAGAACGATCACCGATCCCGGGTTACCCCACGCGTCTGATCGGAGCCGAGAAAGGTAAGGAATATACGGTCTACACGGACGGGTCCTTCGCCATCAATGCTGCCGATGCCGTTGCGGTGCCGCCGGCGGCAACCTCGGCGGGTGCTCCCGCGGCGGTGGCGGCACCGGCCGCGCCAACGGCGGCGGTAAACGTGGGGATGGAGCCGGCGTCCGTAGAGTTCAACAGCGAGCCCAAGGGAGCAGACATCCTCATCGACGGCACCTTTGTGGGGAACACGCCGTCGACCCTGCGCATGACTCCCGGGCGTCACAACCTGGAGATTCGCCTGACAGGATACCGTTCTTGGACGCGAACCATGGTGGTTGATCCCGAATCGCATCCTGCGGTGCGGGCGACGCTCGTGAAGGAATGATAGCCGTTTTGGGCGCCGCGGGGCCGCCGGGGCCGGGTGCGTCAGTCCTATTTATATTGTGGAGGGTTGGCCATGAAAGTCAGGCACGCGCTGGTGGTATGGGCACTCATCTTGGCGTTCCCGGGCGGTTTCTTGCAAGCGGAGACGATGCGTGTGGCGGATGGCACCCCGGTTCACGTGCGGCTGACGGCGGACCTCCTGAGCGGCCAGGCGGCGGAAGGGGCCCGAGTGGACCTGGAGGTGTCGCGAGCCGTTACGCAGCACGGCGCGGTCGTGATTCCGGAAGGATCGGTGGTTTGGGGTGCCGTCCAAATCGCCAAACCCGGCAAGGCCCTGCGTTTTGATATCGAGGGTCTGCGGCTTCCCAACCTCAAGGCCGTGAAGCTGCGCTGCAGTTCGGTGAAAACCAAGAACGTTGGAAAGGACGAGGTCAAGGTCGAGAGCCACTTGGGCGGGGATCTGGGGGCCTCGAAGGGAAGCGAGTTCACCGCCTATTTGGATGAGGACGTCACGCTGGAAGTGGCGGGAGCACCGGCCACGCCGGCGGAGCCCACTCCCCCGGTTGCCGTTGCCCCAGCCGTGCCGCCCGAGCCTACTCCGCAGCATGTAACTGAAGCGGTGGCGCCCCCCCGGGCTGCCGCCAAGCAATCCAGCGCGAAGAAGCCTGCGGTAATTCATCGTGTGGGGGCCCCGGCAGCCGCTGTCGTATCGCCCGCCGCGGCCCCGCAACCTCCGACGCAGTCCATGAAGCCGCCTGCCCCAGTGGCCCCTGCTCCTCCGGTCGCGGCCCCACCACCCGTGGAGTACATCACCGTGGAGTGCTTTTCTGATCCGCTGGGGGCCGACATCCTGATTGACGACGAGTTTCATGGGAATACACCCTCCATCCTGAAGATCCCGCCCGGAAACCATCTATTGGAATACCGGCTCTTTGGTTACAAGGGACATGCGGAAAGCTTGGCTCTCGCGCCCGGCACGGGCATTCGCACGATAAAGGTCAGCTTAGAGAAACTGCCCTAGTGGCCGCGCGCCGCGAACGGCTGGAGGGGCTCGGGGATGTTCACCACACTCATCGCAGCTCTGTTCACAGCCATGCTTGTGGTGGGCGTGCCGGCGCTCTCTTACTCCACGACCCGGAACAGCCAAATCCGGGAACTGCCCCGCCTGTCGCTCTATGTCTCTGCGGTTTCTTCCCAATGGGTGCTGACCGTTCTGGGATTGGGAGTGGTGTTCCTGGTAGCACGGGAAGTTTTTCGCGTAGGCTTCCGGGCAGTGCCTCTCGTTGACGCCCTGTGCTGGGCCACCGGTATCGCGCTGGTCTCGCTCCTGGCGTTGGGGTTGGTCCTCCTGTGCGAGCGCCGCGGGTGGCTGCCGCAGGAATCTGAACTGGTCAACCTGCTGATTCCGGAAACAACTCGGGAGAAGGTCTGGGCGGTCGCGATCGTTGCGCCCACGGCGGCGTTCTGCGAGGAATTTCTTTTCCGGGGTTTTCTGCTGACGCAACTGAATCGTTGGTTCCACTCGCTCGGGTGGGCCTGGGTGGTGTGCTCGGTGGCCTTTGGCCTCGCGCATTCCTACCAGGGGTGGAGTGGCATGATCCGCGCCGGACTGTTGGGAGCACTGCTCGCCTACCCCGTGGTGCGGTTCGGGAGCCTCTACCCCTCCATGCTCGCACATGGGCTGATTGACGCCGTCGCCCTCGTCTGGCTGGGCCGTTGGTTGCTTCGGAAAGACGTCTCGGTGGAAGGGAGGATGCTGGAATGAGATGGAAACACGCGGTATGCGCCGTACTGGTTGGGATGGCGCTGGCGCTATCACTTCAGGCCCAGTCTGACCGTTGGGTGGTCATTCGCGCCGGGCATCTCTTTGACTCTCAGCAGGCCGTTTTCCTTAGCGATGCGGTCGTGGTCGTGCACGGTGAACGCATCGCCGCCGTGGGGACGGCCGAACACGTGAAGATTCCCGCCGGCGCGGAAGAAATCAATCTCCGCGAGGCCACCTTGCTGCCCGGATTGATCGACGCGCACACGCACCTGTTCCTCACGGGGGAAGCGGGTAATCGCTACGACGATCAGCTCCTGAAAGAGTCCTGGCAATACCGTACGATCGAGGCCGTGGTGAATGCGCGCAAAGACCTGGAGGCTGGCTTCACCGCGATGCGCGACCTCGAGACCGAAGGCGCGATGTACAGCGACGTGGACGTGCGCAACGCCATCAACCGCGGGTTGATTCCCGGGCCGCGCTTGCAGGTTGCGACGCGCGCGCTTTCCACCACGGGCGGTTATCCGCTGGAAGGTTATTCGCCGGAGGTTACCGTGCCTTCCGGCGTCCAGAGAGCGGACTCGCCCTGGGCGGCTCGCCAGGCCGTGCGCGAGCAGATCAGTTACGGCGCCGACGTCATCAAGATCTACTCGACGCACCATTTTCACCTTACGGCCGAGGGCAAGCTGGTTAACATCCCCACCTTCACGCTGGAAGAGATCGAAGCCATTGTGGACGAGGCGCATCGCGAGGGCAGGAAAGTGGCCTGCCACGCCTACGGTGGCGTGGGGTTGCACAATTGCCTCGACGCGGGGGTGGACTCGATCGAGCACGGGCTGGACCTGGACGATGCGGCCATCCATAAGCTCGTCGAGAAACATATCACCTACGTCCCCACGCTCTACGTGTACGAGTTCGATCCCTCGGACGACCTGAAGGCGACCGGAGGGAAGACCAGCCGGGCGCGCCTGCATGAGGCGAGCTTCCGGCGGGCGGTGGCCGCCGGCGTCACCATCGCCTTCGGTACCGACGTGGGACCTTTTCCGCACGGAACGCAGGCGAAGGAATTCGCCTACATGGTTCGCTTTGGAATGAGCCCCGCGCAGGCCATGCGGGCGGCAACTTCCGTGGCCGCGCAGTTGATGGGATGGCAGGACCGCATCGGCTCCGTTGAGCCGGGTAAGTTCGCAGACCTCGTCGCGGTCTCGGGCAATCCTTCGAGCGATGTCACGGAACTTGAACACGTGAAGTTCGTGATGAAAGGTGGACAGGTGGTGAGGAATGATTTGAGGTGAAGTGCAGCCGAATGTTGAAGGTCGAAAGCGGGCAGCCACCGCACGGATTTTGTGCGGTGGGTCTTCTCAAGGCCAAGACGTTACGTACCCACGAGATCAAAAACAAACCGCAGCTACCAGCTACGGCTGGTGGTTCACTAATCGCACACATGCCAAACAGCGGCATGTATGCGCCACCCGCCTTATGGTGCATGGGGGGCGATACAAAATTGCCGCCAGTGCGGCAGGAGCACGTATTCCACCCTGCGGGTAAGAACTATGTCAGCTCCCCACGGCGTTCGAGTTGTTTGTAGTAAATGAGCGAATAAACCACGGGCACGAAGGCGGCGGCCATCAGAGCTGCGAAAGGAACCCAAAATCCCGCTCCCGCAAATGACAAGAGCAGCGCCACAAGTCCTCCCAGGACGAATGTTTTCGCACCCAGGCGGTGAGTGGCATTCCAGACGCGTTCGTCGGCAATGGTCCAAGGAGTCCTGATGCCGACGTAGAAATTGCGGCGGACCTTCCCCATCACGTTTCCGAGCAACGCGAAGAGCAGGCAAACGCCCCCCATGATAGCCTTGGCAATTCCCACTTGGCCCGAAACCGCCGCCCAAAGGACCAAGCCGTGAAAGTACGTCATGCAAGCAAGGATCACCAGCATGATGTAGAGGTAAGTCGAGCGGAACGTGTCTACTTCGAAGTGCCGGGGCGAGAGCCAGGGGAGGACGGCGAATATGCCGAGCATCCCGAGCATGATGCCAGGGTTCATGACGAAGAGGGTCCACTTGGCCGCGTAGTCATCCACTTCGCCGTGCGCGTTCCAGTGCGCGGGGACACGGGTCGGCAAGTGCGGATACAGAATGGCCGTGGCCAGCAGGCAGGTAATAAGCAAGGCGAAACCGATAAGGAAGTACTTCCGGGTCATGGTTTTGTCCTTTCGTTATTCTCCGGGTGGGCCAACAGGTCCATGGCCCAGGCCAAGACGTCTTGAACGACCGTGGTATTGATTGAGTACCAGATGAGTTGCCCCTCCCGGCGGGAGCGGATTAGATCGGCATCCTTCAGTACGGAAAAGTGGTGGGACATCGACGGTTTGGTCATTTCAAAATGCTCAGCCAACTCCCCGGCGGTCATTTCGCGGTCTCCCAGCAGGTGAAGAATCTGTCGGCGGGTGGGGTCGGCCAAGGCTTTGAAGATGGCGTTCATGAGCACAACCCTTAGACGAATTTATAATTAGATATCGGCCTAATTATCGTCCACGACAATCTACGTGTCAAGGTCCAATCTTCCGGGCGCGTTTGACAGGCACCCTTCGGCCCTAGAAATGCAAAATCTGTCATGTTGGGGGTGATATAACGGACATATAATCAGTCCGACAGCAAGGGGAGGGAGAAAATGCGCACCCATTTGGGATGTACCGGTTCGATTACTTTGGGCCCTCTCGGGCAGGAAACCCAGAAACAGTTGGAGCAGGTTCAGGCAAGTTGGCTCGAATACTCGCCGGACCCACCCACCCTGGACGTCCGCCACGTGCAACCTGACAATACCCCGGCACTGCGCGAGATTGCCGGCGAGCTCCTGGACTTCCTGCGCACCATTTCTGATGATGAACGTACGCGCATTCCTGGCGGGGCCTTCTACTATCAGGACGAGCCGACTGGCCAGTACATCCGCCTCAGAGTGTGGAAAGGCGGCTTCCTGACCGTGCATTGGGCTCGCCCCGACTACACCCACGTGGAGTGGCAGCAGTTCCGCAACCAACCCGTGGCCGTGGTCTTTGAGCCTTTCCAGAAGCTGAACGGTTCAGTCAGTTTCGAAGGCAGCCCGGCCGCTGCCGAAAACCTTCGCCGGGTTCTGGAAGGATCTGCCGGCCAGTACTCCCAGGGTGAGTATGAAATCGCGAATTCCATCGAGCGCGTCGAACTCACCCTGCGCGATGTCAACGCCGACGTCCTGACCCTGGTCAATGCGCTGCGTTATTCCGCCAAGAACGCCACGCTGGCCGGCGAGATTGACGTCACTTCGTTCCGTGCCGGCGACCTGGAAGACTATTGCCGTTTCGTTTTCCGCGCCGGCGAAGTTTGGGTTGCCCGGCCCGCCCTCTGGTCGGACACCCCAGTGCCGCGGCCGGAAGCTGCGAAGCAGGCAGCGTAAGAAGAGAAGCTATCAGTTATCAGCTTTCAGCCCTCAGCCAAGAAGGCGGACCCACGGGGTTAGCGCTGTTGACTGAAAGCTGATAGCTGACAGCTGATAGCTTAAGCAGAGCAGCTCTCAGTCATCAGCTTTCAGCCCTCAGCCAAGAAGGCGGACCCATGGGGTCATCGCTGTTGACTGAAAGCTGATAGCTGCTAACTATTTCCCGAGGAGTTCTTCATGATGGATTACGCCTTCACCGAGTATCAAGTGGCCATTCGTGACCTGGCGCGCGAGATTGCCGACAAGGAGATCCGTCCCATCGCGGCGGAATACGACCGCGAAGCCAAGTTCCCCTGGCCGGTCGTCAAGGTCCTGGCCCAGACCGACCTGTTCCGCGTCTTCATCGACGACGAACACGGCGGCATCACGGATGGCACGCCCATCATGAACATGGTGATCGTCACGGAGGAGCTCTCCAAGGCCTGCGGGGGAATCGCGCTGAGCTTTGCGGGCTCGGCGCTCGGCACGCTGCCTATCATTCTGTCCGGCAGCGACGAGCAAAAGGCGCGCTGGCTGCCCGACATCGCCGCCGGGAAGAAACTGGCGGCCTTCGCGCTCACTGAGCCGCAAGCGGGCTCCGACGCCGGCGCCGTGCGCACCACCGCCCTCCGCGACGGCGACCATTACGTGCTGAACGGCACCAAGCAGTGGATCACCAACGGTGGCGAGGCGGAATTCTACACCGTCATCGCGCTTACCAATCCCGCCAAGGGCCCGCGCGGAGCTTCCTGCATCGTGGTGGAGAAAGGCACGCCCGGCTTCAGCTTCGGCAAGAAGGAAGACAAGCTCGGCATTCGCGCCTCCGCCACGTGCGAGCTGGTTTTCCAGGACTGCCGCGTGCCGATCGCGAACTGCCTGGGCCGCGAAGGCACGGGTTTCATCACCGCCATGCGCACGTTTGACGCGTCCCGGCCCGGCGTGGGCGCCCAGGCGCTGGGTATCGCGCAGGGAGCCTTCGATTTGGCGCTCGAGTACGCCTGCACGCGCCGCCAGTTCGATGTCCCCATCGGCTCGTTTCAGGGACTACGCTTCATGCTCGCCGACATGGCCATGATGATTGAAGCCGCGCGCGCCCTGGTCTATGCCACGGCGCGCTACATCGATACGCGGCCCAAGGAGCGGCCCACGCTCTACTCTGCCATGTCGAAGTGCTTCGCCTCGGACGTGGCCATGGATGTCACCATCGACGCCGTGCAGATCTTCGGCGGCTACGGCTATATGCACGACTACCCGATCGAGAAGTATATGCGCGACGCCAAGATCACCCAGATCTACGAAGGTACCAACCAGATCCAGCGCGACGAGATGTCGAAGACGCTCATCAGCGGCTTCCACTCCCGCCGCCCCGCCACCCGCGCGGCGTAGGGTGCTTCCGGATGAGCCGCGGGTGGCGCATACGTGCCGCTGTTTGGCATGTGTGCGACCCTGGGCGCAGAGTTTTGCGCCGCAGCGCAATACTCTGCGGTTCGTCGTTCCGGTTCATCCCCATCACCATCCGCCAGGGGCCATGCAAGGATACGTATTTCACCTGTGAGCGATCGTTATCCACAGTGCAAGCCGCAGGGTTTGAACTGCACAAACTCTGCGCGACCTGCTCAGAAGAGCATATCACCTTGATTCCAAGGTTGAGATCGCACACATTCCAAATTGCGGAACGTATGCGCCACCCGCGGAGGTCCATATGAGCACTAATTCTAGTGCACAACTTGGTATTGGCAGGGCTCTTCGAGGTCTGGCAGTTACATGGAGTGCCCTGCTCCTGACCCTGTTGCTTACATGCCTCGTGTTCCGTGCAATGTTTCCGTTCGCCATTCTACTGTTGGTTCTCGGGACAGGTTATATCCTGTACCTCCTAATCCAACTTGTGCTCGCAAAGGGGAAGGTCTTGGGCGGGTGGCGCAGACATCGGGTTGTGATGTCTGCGAGGGATGAGTCGGAGGGGCGAGTCAAGGTGCATTAGCTCCGGCACCGATCTCACAACCGATGGAAGGGCGCGATTCGGCCCTTCGGGAAGTCGCAGACATGCGGAAAAGGCGCATGTCTCCGCCACCCGCGGTCCTCGCGGTTGGTACATCGCTGCGGGAATCGACCTAGGAGCCGGTGCTTTAGTTGAAGTTCGCTTCGGAATCCGAGGTTGATTTGTTTCGTCTCTCGGTTATGATGCGGGGATGACACCGCGTTGGCCACAGCTCAATTTGGTAGATAATGGTAATACAAGTATGACCCCATTGCATTATTTGGCATCTTCAGAAACGATGTCTGCGCCACCTGCCTGAATCCCAGGCCGCTTGGTCCACACGACCTGCGGCTGATTCTTAAATCGTATTTCCCCGCCATTGCTCGGGTCATAGTAAAAGGCCCACACGAATCTCTCCTCTTCTGCACTGCTATAGGTGATGGTGTACACGATATGCTTTGTGTCCCGAACCACCTCCACCTCATCGATGGTATAGGCATTGCCAGTACCTTCTTCCGTTCCGAAGATGACGGAATCGTCCGTTATTTCGATGAAGCTATTTGGGTACTGCGGCGCAGAGGTCTCCCAACTCCCAATCAACTCGTCGGGAAGGGTCTCAGCTTTCTTGGACCGACATCCAAAGAGTCCGGCGACGATCAGCAGCGCAACAACAAGCCTTCGTGACTTGATCATTGGCGACTCAACGTTGCCCGGCAAGTGGTCGCACCTATCACCCTGCTGGCCAGAGGCCTTATCCCATCGCTCAAGCCGAGAAGCTCTCACCGGAGGGCGCGGGCTGGTGCGATGGTGCATCATATTGCCAATCCCTTCTCCCCATGAACCAGAACATCTCGTCTAGAAGGCGCCTGCCAAGGGCGCGTGGGTCGGCTGTCCTTCAAGGTTCTCGTCCTCCTCTGCCATGACCTCCAAGAACGCCTGCACCACCCTGGGATCGAACTGGGTCCCTGCCATTTCTCGGACATAGTCAATCACGCGGTCCCGGGGCAAACTGGCTCGGTAGGGGCGGTCCGCCCCGAGAGCGTCGTACACGTCGGCCACGGCAAAGATGCGCCCGTGCAAGTGGATCGACTCCCCGGCGAGAGCATTGGGATAACCCGAGCCATCGAACCACTCGTGATGTTGCCATACGATGGGCAATACCTCGGTGAACCCGGGAATGGGCTCCAGGATACGTGCCCCCATGCGAACATGATCGCGCATGAGACGCATCTCTTCCGGGTCTAGTTTTCCGGGCTTGTCAAGGATTGTAGGAGGGGTGCCGATCTTGCCGATGTCGTGGAGCAGTCCTCCCCGATGCAGGGCATCGAGCTCCTTCGGCGGGAGGCCCAATGCCCGGCCGATTTTTATCCCCAATTTGGTGACCCGCTCAGAGTGGCCGGCCGTCCAGGGAGACTTGGCGTCGATGGCTCGGGCCAAGGCGGTGAGTGTGCCCCAGTTGAATTGGTCGAGTTCTTCAATCAAGCGGGCATTGGATATGGCCAACGCCACCTGGTTAGCAACTTGACGGGCCTGGAGCAGGTCATCTTGACCGTGCGCGGGGGGAAGAGAGTAGCCCAGGCTGATAATTCCCGACAACTGCTCTCTGAGGAAAATCGGCATGACCAGGAAGGACTTCAGGCCACGCCCGGCCAAGGGGGCGAGATAGTTGGGAAGATGGTTACTCGCCTTGATGACAAGGGTGTCCGGATGATCGCGGAGCTCCAGCACCTCCTCGGGCGCCAGTGTTGTCTTGTGCACCTGTCTTTCACCGTCCCGCTGAATAGGGGCCAGATAGGTTCGCCCCGTATGTCCCATATCGGAATCTATGAGGCTTAAGGTGACAGCGTCGCAGGGGAGAAGGCGAGGCATCCAGACGAGCACCGTGTCAGCGACTCTTTCGCTCTCCAACGCGGAAAGGATGGCTCGGTCGATCTCATGGATCGTGGTCAGAGCGTTGAACTGTTTGTCCAAATGAGTGGCCATAGCGTTAAACGATGTGGCGAGTTCCTGGAATTCGTCGCCGCTCGTGACCTTCACCGGGCTACTGAAGTCTTTCTTGGCGACGCGCCGAGTCCCCTCCTGCAGCTTTTCCAGCGGGACCAGACTCCTTCGGATCTGCAACAGACTGAGGAGCAATACAACCCACAGAGAGACGAGAATGACGAGGGGGAACGTTCTCTTGAAGTTGGCCATGGGCGCAAGCACCTCGGCCCTGGCCTCGCTCAACACTACGGTCCACGCCGGGGTAAAGAAACGGGGCTTCAGAAAAAGGGATCGGTAACTTGCCAGATACTTTTTGTCTCCGTCATTCCACTCAAACTCGCCCGATGCAGAGTGAATGATTTTGCGCATCCCCTGTTCAGCAAGCGAATCTGGCATCCTCGGCGAATGAATCAGCACTTGCCCGGAATTATCTAGAAGATAAAGCTTGGTTTCCGGTGCTAGTGTATTGATTGCCGACAGGTATTCGGCATCAATCTCGCCCACCAGGGTTCCGCGCGTTGGGTGGTCTGGATCGATTGTCCTGAATATGAGCACCCTTGGCGGCAGGTGGGGGCCGAACTCAGTGGACACGAGGGGCTGGCCGGAACTGATACGTTGCTTCTGAGCCGCCGTCAGCTCCGGAAGACTCTGAACACGACCAAAGAAAGCTCTAGGCTCGCTGGCATTAGTGATCAGCTCTAAGCCCTTAAACCCCTCCTCAAGGGCTCTTGCGAGCTGCTCAAACTGCCTGGGGGCAGTGGCACTAGAGCCAGCACTTAGACCGAGGGCGATTGTCCTCATCCCCGCGTCGAGCAGTTCCAGTCGCTCAAGGACGCTCATTTCCTGGGTCTTAGTCGCCTGGTCGAGCCGCATCTGGCTTTGCTTCCTGAGCTGTGCCGCCACTTGGCCGAAAGAAATAATGGCCAGGCCTATGATCGGAACGAGGGCGCACAAGAAGAATAGTGTGAACATCCGGCGCCCCACCTTGCTGCGGAGAAAGGCTGTCTCAAGTTTCATATGACGGCACCGAGCTCAGTATTGGGAAGCCAGACCTACGTACCCTCCATCATTGGCACAGATAATATCATCCTGGCTGGGCTGAGCTGTAATGGGTGGAACGCTTTTTCCGTCCCGACCCATGCTGTAGAGGTCGTAATAGGTATTAATGGGGACCAAAAAGCGGTCCTTCCGCATTTTTCCTTTCCCCTTGATATTAGCGAAATTCAAATACTGGTAGGGATTGTGCCAGGGATCTAGAAGATCTCCACGTCCTACATCGGCAAGGGTGTCAGGCAGCTTCCCGTCCGTTACCTCATACAGCATAATGTCGGTTTCTAAGGTGTGGATGTCAGCTATAGCTTTCGCGACCCTTGCGCTTTCAATCGATTGCACAACTGACGGGATTGCCATAGCGGCGAGTGTCATCATAATCGCAACGACTATAAGCAACTCGACCAGCGTGAAACCACAGTAATGCGCCGGTTCGTGACGGGCCGCCCAGTAACACATTGCTCGTCGTGAATTCCGGAAGACCCGCCTCAAACCCCATGGCGACCGTTGGCCTGCGTGCTCATCAATGTCGTGGATAACGCAGATGTCGGGGTGATTCAGCGCCCGGGCGGCCCGCGCCTCGCGTGTGAACCGCTCCAGGACCTGATGGTCTTTCGCCAATCCTTCCGGCAGGAACTTCAGGGCCACGAACCCGCCGAGTTTGGTGTCCTCGGCCTTGTACACCACGCCCATACCGCCACTGCCGAGCTTATCGAGTATGCGATAGTGGGAAATGGTCTTGCCAATCATGGCGAGGATCCCACCTTTGGTGGCCATTTTAGGCCGCGTTTGCAGCTAAGTCAACGCGATAGGAGTATCGGGAGGAGTGCCAGGGGGAGGGGTTCGCGGAAGTGCTGTCTGGAGTAAAACCTCTCCGTGCTGGACCGACTGCGAAGTGGTCCCGGCAGCAGACCAAGATTTCTCCAAGGGCTCCTATGCGCATCATGGGTGCTGGGGGGCGCACAAAATGGATTGGGAATGAAAAGTCGGCTGCCCGGAAAATGGCCGCCGACCAATACAGACCCTGTGTAACGCCGCAGTGTGGACCGGCGCACATCAACTCCAGGATTGTCGCGGACTCAAAAGTTATCGTAGTTCCAATCGCCTCCGGTCTGAGAATCGGCAGGCACATGGTCAGAGGTCGTTTTACGGTATTGATGGTTGGACACCGTGAAGCGTGGTCATCGTAGAAAGTTTCAGGTCAACCGGCTGTTGTCACCGCGTTCTTAGGGATAATTTCTGCAAGGTCCGCTCAAATCAAGCCGAAAAGAGGGAGGAGATACCATGTCTTGCGACGCGAAGAAATCAAAATCGAGGAAGGCGTGTAGCGAATTACGTGAATTACTCAATGATGCCCAGGCCTCGTTTGTCTGGGGAGAGTACGCGCGTGCGGCCATCGATAGCAAACGTCCCGACCACTCAATTCCCCCTGTGACTGTTTTTCTGGATCGTTCGCCGAGCAGAACTGAAGGCCTGCTTCCTTAGCGGCCGGGAAAACGGAAGCATTCGAGGAAATCTCGTCGGCCCCGAAAAAACCACGTAAGCCTGCATCGTTCCACTACAATTTCACTACAGTCGGCCATTCTTGGGGCCATCTACAGGTCCTGAATGAACCTCTATCTCATTGACCGCAAAAGAAGAAGGGTTGTAGGCCTGGAGGGATTCGAACCCGTGAGAGGTTTTAGCCTCTACTCGATTATCAGTCGAGCGCCGTCTGTCCGTGATTGACGAACTTGAAGCCGTTGTCGAGGCCAACCTGGCGCGTGCCGAGCGAGCCTGTAGAAGTGAACAACCGCTCCCCCGCGCAGGGCTGGGAAGAAAGGGACGAGGTCGAGAGGTTGTCTCGCCCTCTGGCAAGCTGTAACCAAATGGAGTACAATCGTACCTAATATGGGTGCAACTCCAAATTCGAGCGTAGCGAGCGTCTTGTTTGGCCGTACCCGGCGGGCGGTTCTGGGCTGGTTGTATGCCCATCCCGACGAGTCTTTCTATCTGCGCGAGCTGGCGCGCGCGACCGGGGCTGGACTGGGAGCTGTGCAACGGGAAGTGAAGCGGCTGGCCGAGGCCGGGGTCATCCGCCGCACGGTGAGAGGCCGGGAGGTGTACTACCAGGCCGACGCGCGCTGCCCGGTATTTGCGGAACTGAAGGGCTTGATCGTCAAGACCTGGGGCTTGGCGGACATACTGAAATCCGCCCTGGCGCCGCTGGCGTCGCGAATCCGCGTGGCGTTCGTTTATGGTTCCTTCGCCCGCCGGCAAGAGCGGCGAACGAGCGACATCGACCTCATGGTGGTGGGCGAGGCCACGTTTGCCGAGATTGTCTCCGCGCTGGGCCAAACGCAAGCCCTGATGGGCCGTGAACTGAACCCCAGCGTTTACCCGCCCGGGGAGTTTCAGTCCAAGCTGGCCGCGGGGCATCATTTCCTCAAGGGCGTACTGAAGGCTGAAAAGATATTCCTGATCGGAGACGATCGTGAGCTTGAGAGACTGGCTGAGAAAAGGCTGGCTCAGCCAACACCAAAGCAGTCGCGAAGAGGTTGACGCCCTGCTGGCACTGGTGGACCGCGATCTGGAAGCTTCCCGGACGACGGGCTTGGCCACGGACTGGCGCTTCAATATCGCCTACAAAGCCGCGCTTCAGGCGGCGACGGCAGCGCTGGCCGCGGCGGGTTACCGGGCGGCGCGAGAGGCCCATCACCTCCGGGTGATCCAGTCCCTGCCGCTCACCATGGGCGCCGACTCCCAGTTGGTCCAACGGTTCGACGCTTTCCGCAAGAAACGGAATCTTACGAGCTACGAATTCGGCGGGGCGATATCCGATCAGGAAGCCGAGGAAATGGCGACACTAGCCCAAGAGCTGCGAACGCGAGTTCAAAGATGGATTAAGAAACACCATCCACACCTTTTGTAGAGGCTCTCCATGCCCACTCCCTCTGCCATCGTTCAAAAGCTCTGGAACTACTGCAACATCCTCCGCGATGACGGGCTTTCGTACGGCGACTATGTCGAGCAGCTTACCTACCTGCTGTTCCTCAAGATGGCTCACGAGCAGACCCAGCCGCCGCTCGACCGGCCTTCAATTGTCCCCGAGGACTACAACTGGCCGGGCTTGCTCGAACTGGACGGCGATCCCCTCGAAGTCCACTACCGCAAGACACTGGAGAACCTGGGCAAGCAGGGCGGGATGCTGGGGACCATCTTTCGGAAGGCTCAGAACAAGATTCAGGACCCGGCGAAATTGCGCCGCCTGATTGCCGACTTGATTGACCGCGAGCAATGGATGACGCTCGACGCGGACGTAAAAGGCGATGCCTACGAGGGCTTGCTGGAAAAGAACGCCGAGGACGTAAAGACCGGCGCAGGGCAATACTTCACGCCGCGCGCCCTGATCCGCGCCATTGTAGACGTGATGCGGCCTGCACCTGGCCAGACAATCCACGACCCGGCTTGCGGGACGGGCGGCTTCCTGCTGATTGCCCACGAATTCATCAGCCATCACTATGACCTGGACAAGGACCAGAAGAAGCATCTGCGCTTTGACGCGCTCAAGGGCATGGAGATCGTGGATAACACCGCCCGCCTCTGCGCTATGAATCTGCTGTTGCACGGCATCGGCGGGGACGACTGCCCCGTCAAAGTAGGCGACAGCCTGAACGCCAAACCGTCAGAGACCTATGACATCGTATTGACCAACCCGCCATTTGGAAAAAAATCGAGCGTGACGGTCATCAACGAAGAGGGCGAACAGAGCAAGGAGAGCCTGGTCGTAGTCCGCGATGACTTCTGGGCCTCCACCAGCAACAAGCAGCTCAACTTCCTCCAGCACGTCAAATCACTGCTCAATATCCACGGGCGGGCGGCCATCGTGGTGCCGGACAACGTGCTGTTTGAAGGCGGGGCAGGAGAGACCGTTCGGCGCAAGCTGCTGCACGAATGCGATGTCCACACCCTGCTGCGCCTGCCGACTGGCATTTTCTATGCCCAGGGTGTCAAGGCGAACGTCCTCTTCTTCGACCGCAAGCCTGCGAGCGAAACACCGTGGACGAAGACGCTGGGGATTTACGATTTTCGTACCAACCAGCACTTTACATTGAAGACCAATCCGCTGAAGCGCTCCGGCCTTGATGATTTCGTCGCCGGCTACAACCCCGAGAACCGTCACGACCGGAAGCCGACCGAACGCTTCAAGCCCTTCGAGTACGAGGAGCTGTTGAAGCGCGACAAGGTGAGCCTCGACATCTTCTGGCTCAAGGATGAAAGCTTGGAGGACTCAGCCAATCTCCCCGACCCGGATGTTATCGCCGCCGAAATCGCCGAAGACCTCGAAGCCGCCCTAGACCAATTCTCCCAAATCGCCGCCGACCTAAAGGCCTAATGTGTATGAGTGCAGGTCAGCACACTACTTCGACCCCTATGAGAGCGACAGGACTCCCTTCATCTTCTCGGGCAAAGGGTCTTGCACGCTTCTGACACAACGAGGTACCTATGCCCCATAGAGATTTTGTGGTACTGGGCGCGAGAAAACACTTCAGTTCTACTTCAGTTAGCCCGTTTGTCCTGGCGGTGATCGTAGCAGAATTCCGCGGAACCAATTGGATATCATGGAGTTAAAGTGGTAGGCCTGGAGGGATTCGAACCCCCGACCCACGGTTTAGGAAACCGTTTTAGCCCATCGAAATTTTTCCGAAATAATCCATAAATTTTTGATTCGACAGCCACTTGGCCGTGTCCCCCACTGCTCGTACCGTGAGGGATTGCGAGGCATTTTGATGTCTCTTTAGCCATAGTTTGGCCATGATTTCTGAATCTGCTGCGGGGCCAACGCATCGTAAAATCCAGAATGTGAGAATCCGATGGCAACCTACGAGGCAGGCGATTACGTTAAGGTCGAGTTGACGGACGAAGTCACCGGGGGAAGCGAGTGGCTTGCCGAAGCTGCTCTCATTGCCTGCTCGCCCGATTCCGTCCTGCGGCGGCCAGTGCTCGTGGAGCTGAAGCGCCGGTGCCCTGAAGGCTGACGAAGCAACCTGGGCGTCATCGGAAGCCATTATAGGCCAGGTGCTCCAAGCTCTCGGGCGAGGGCCATTCCCGCCCGCTGTCGCAGAGCGCCGCCCTGCACGTGGCAAAGCGGGCGGCGACTGCCCGCAAAATCCTTCGGGTGGGCTGGCGGAGACGGGCGACCCTGAGCGCCTGCGCCAGCCATCGGAATCGCGTCGGAGGCGCACGTGGGAAACGGGGAAGCCGAAGGGTGAGGGCGACCTTACGGCAGGGAATCCATGCGGCGCAGGAGGTCTTGACACCCATTTCCCGATTACTTGGCGGCTCGCACCACGTCCGTCGTCAGAACGATCACTAACACGGTTAGTGCCACTACTGCCGCCACGACCACGACGATGACTACTTTCGCGGTGGTGCTCAGGTTCGGCCCGAGCTGCACTACATCGTTGTAGGCGATCTGGACGGGCGCGGCCTGATGGTCGGGCAACAGGGTGAAGTTATTTTGCGAGATCGTTTGAATGTTGCCGTGATACTCCTTGCCCGCGACCGTCTTCACCATGATGTGCCGGGCGACTCCCAGGCCCATGACCACTCGCCGGGCTTCTGTCGGATCGGGCTGGCCGGTGGCGCGATAAGTCAGTTTGGCCACGCGGATTTCACTCACCTCGGTGAAAGCGACGTGCCGGGGCGTGCTCTGGCGTTTGACCTTCAAAAGGAAACCGTCGTCTGCCACCGCCGCGAGGGTGCCGCGCAACTGCCTGCCACTCGTGAGCTTGACCCTGACGTTGGCGCCCACCCCGAACTGGCCGATCTGTTGCCTCACCACGCCCGGTTCGAGCGCGGGGGTCGCTCGAAGCGTCGCAACGTCACCGAGCGGCAATACCATCATGCCGTACACAAGTCCAATTGCGACGACCTTCCTCCAGCGAATCACGACTGCCTCCTCTCAGCGAGGATTTTCATTTTAGTCGGTCGCGGTAGGGATACCAGTTGCCTGGTACCCCCCGCACGGATCCGTACGGGCGCTGATTAGCGCATACGGCTCTTATCTCAGATACCGAGCGGCGAAGCGAGACTCGGGATACGGGTGGAGCACGCGCGGGTGGGGAAGCCATCGGGCCGCCAAGGTGTGCATGCGAGTCCAAGGGAGCCGGTGTGTCTGGCTGCGACCGAGTAAAGTCCGTCGCCAGAGCCGAGTTACCCTTTCTCGAAAGACACCCAGGCGGTCGAGATTTCCCGGGACCGCGTGGTAGTTGAAGTAGCCTTGCACGACCGACTTGAGCCACTTGCCCGTTTCCGCCACCGGGTTGTGCATACGGGAGCGAAGTTGCTGCTTGAGCTGCTGCAGCTTCGCCCTCATACGTTTGCCGGACGACTGGCGCTTCACGGTAAAGTACCCCTTCCGGTTTGTCCCGCTGATGTGCGTGAAACCCAGAAAGTCGAACGTTTCGGGCTTGCCTTCCCCTCTTCGTTTCCGGCGCTGTTCGGCATACCGCCCGAACTCGATCCGGCGCGTTTTGTCGGGATGGAGTTCCAACCCAAACTTCCCCAGCCGTTCCCGGAAGTCCTCCAGAAAACGGTCCGCTTCCGCCCGGTGTTGGAAACCTAAGACGTTATCATCAGCATAGCGGATGACGATGACGTCTCCTTGCGCACACTTCTTGCGCCAGACCTCCACCCAGAGATCGAGGTGATCGAAAAATCCTCGGATATCTGCGTCCAGCACATAGCTCACCTTCCTCTGCTTGAGCGCGACCGTCAACGCATCCAGCGCCTGATGCTGGCTGCGCCCCGGCCGGAAACCATACGAGAAGCCCCGAAAGTCCTCTTCATAAATCTGATTGAGGATGGTGACGACGGCTTGTTGGACGACCTTGTCCTCCAGCGCCGCCACCCCCAACGGACGTTGGCGCCCGTCGGGCTTGGGGATGAATACCCTCCTGGATGGTTTCGCTCGATACGCCCCGCGATGTACCCGGCTGTGTAGGTCGACCAGCCGACCTTCCAGACCGGTCTCATACTCCTGCCAAGTGACGCCGTCCACGCCGGGGGCCGCTTTCCGCTTCAAGGCGTAAAAGCTCTCCCGGAGTAGATCCACCGTCAGGTGGTGGAGCAAGGCGGTGAACTTTGTCTCCTTCCCTTCCTTCGCTGCCTTCCGCACACCCGCCAATCCCTGGGATACGCGAGCCCCGCTCTGTGTCGGGTGCGTGCCGGATTGATGGGTGTTCTCCTTGATCAGCGGCCTTCCCTCCTCACTCTCCGCCAACGGTTTCCCGTCTTGGTTCGAATGATTCATAGGTACTATGCCGCTGTCCGACTCCTCGGCGACGTGCATGCGGGCCGTGTAGCTATCGCCTTCTCCCGCCGGCCTGCTGGCCTCGTGCCCAACAGGCGTCTCCGAGGTCTCCCGGTTCTCGTCCATGAAGTTTCTAGGCGTGTCTGGGGTCTTCGACTACGCAGGACTGACCAGGGACTCGCGCTAGCGCCTCCAGTCATGTTGCCTTCCGCCAAATTCAGAGCGTCGGCGTCCTGATTGCAACTTTTCGGAGCTCAATACCCAGCCCACCTATACCCCTGTTTACGCTTCGCTGTGCACCTCGCGATGCCCAGCGCAAAACTCGGTGCCGAGCGGGTCGCTATCCCTTTCTCGTGAGACTCTTGCATTCTCTACTTCATGCCGGTTTATCCCGGCGCACGAATTTCCATTTTGACTTCTCGATCGACTGATAACGTACCTCTGACTGGCTCCCAATGCAATTGCCAGTCGAGTTTTCGGAGTTCGGAGCCTCCAACGCCGACGTGCACATCGTGGGTGCTGGGCACACACAAGATGGATTCGGAACGAAAAGTTGGCTTCTTGGAAAGTGGCCACTAGCCGGGATAGACGTCTGTGTAACGTCCTAGGGTAGAGGGAAGTCGCTCAACTCCTGGATGGTCGCTAGCCTTGATCGGGGACCGCGCCCTGCGGCGGGCGAGCTTTTCTTCAAGTTCCTTGCGCATCGGAAACGCTCCGCATCGCTAGTTTACCGGGCGCTCGCCATCGCCGGACTTTCCTCTGGGCATCTTCGCTGCGGGAAAGTATCGAGCGAGAAACAATCCTTTGGGACACCCAAAACAAATCGACAGAAACCATGAAGATTCAAATAGATGCAGGTGAGCCCTGCGCAACCCTTTGATACACCCGAAACATGGGATGTCGGAACCTGCTACGGCCATTAGCTGCGCTGTAAATGGTAAGAAGAGGATTTCTCGACGGTACAGCGATTTACAGCGGTGATTGAGGCGGTCTGATAGGAAAGGCTGATGTCAACTGCTACGCGGGCTCGGCTGGGATTACCTTCAATGCAAAGGCGCGGAGACGCGGAAGGATTCCCTCGTAATCCTCAAATCTCTGCGCCTCCGCGCCTCTCGGTGAGAAAGCGCATTGGAAATACTCTCGCCGACTATTTTATGTCACCTGAAAAAGAGCCTTGCCCATCAAGACGTGGGAGAAGGCGGCCTGCTCTCTCTGGTGTAGCCGTGGATCACTGCTTAGGTGCGCTGAAATCCACCTTGGGAGCTTGGCGCGCAGCCTCCTGAGCAGCAAAGTAATCATTATTTCGTTGGAATCCAGCCCACCCGGCAAAGATGTTATTTGGAAACAGGCCGATGAAGGTGTTGTAATCCTGGATGGCCTCGTTATACCGGCGGCGTTCGACGGCGATGCGGTTTTCAGTTCCGGCTAGCTCGTCCTGCAGGGCACGGAAGTTCTGATCGGATTTGAGATTGGGATAGTTCTCGACGATTGCCAGCAACCTCCCGATGGCGCCATCCAATTGGCCATTGGCCGCGATCTTCTCTCCCGGCGTCCGGGCATTCAGCAAACCCGCGCGGGCATTGGCGATAGCTCCGAAAACCGTCTGTTCCTGTTGCGCATAACCCTTTACGGTGGCGACGAGGTTTGGAATCAGGTCCGCGCGCCGTTGCATCACGACATCCACTTGCGACCACGCTTGTTTGACGGCTTCGTTCTTGCGGACCATTTGGTTGCGGCTACTGACGTAAGTCCCTCCCACGATGAGGGAGATCAGCACCAGTACTCCTAGCACAGCCAGCAGAATCTTCATTTTCTTCCTCCTCCGTTTTCAGGGGCCAAAATATTACGCGGCCGACCAGAATTGTCCCTTCATGTAGTTGCCTGTGGAACTGCCAGTCGGCGGTCAACCTCTTCGGTTGCCTTCACGACCCCTTCCAAGTAATTGGCGAACGTGGCTTGGGCATCCACTTCACGTTCACGTTTGCGCCCTTCACGAATGTCGAGCACGGTGTGGAAGGGAGAGGAATCGAATCCCAATACCGACCCCGCGCGGGCCACAGTAGCCCGCTTGGTTGGCGGCGGATCCTCTCCCAGAGCAATCAAGGCATGGCGGAACAGCGCGGCAAACGTTGAAATGGATGAGGTCATCAGTTCCAGGGTCTTCCGGGAGTCCGCGGGATGCCTCAGGTAAAGCTGCCGCAGGCGCAACGTATTGTTCCGCAACTCCCGTTCCACTCGCAGGCGGTGAAGATCCATCGGAACGTGGAGCGAGGCAATTACATCTTCGCCGTGAAGAACTCGGCGAGCCGCTTTAATGTCCAACAGTTCGATTGCGAAAACATCGGCAGAATGGTGAAGCTCGTTGAGTGTGAAGAATAGCGGCGCGGGGTGTCCCTTCTTGGCCCACCAGGCCGAAGCAGCGTGCAACTTGCTCAAATCGTCCCTGCCGAGACTCTGCATGATGCAGAGGACATTCAAGTCGGAATACCCCGGGTGGAACTCTCCCGTTGCCGCGGAACCGTAGAGTATTACGGACAGCAGGTTGCTTCCCGCGGCGTTCTTTAATCTGGTTACCAGGTCTGTCAGGTTTTGCTCTGCTATCATGGTTCTCGCTCCCTGAGTGTCTCTCTCTGGGGTAATTTGTTACCAGCCTCCGCCAGCTCCACCCCCACCCGAGGAACCTCCCCCGAATCCCCCGAAGCCTCCCCCACCTCCGCCAAACCCGCCACCGCCCCAGCCACCCGACCCTCGCCGCCCTCCGCCCCCCAAAAACAAGGAGAGCAAGAACCAAGGGCCGAGGAGCTTGAAGAGGATCGCCCCGACCACGAGCATCATGAGAAGGCCAACAATTTTCCCCACCGTCAGGGGCGATTCCTGCCGCTCGCCTTCAGCGGCGGGAGGAGCGGCGGCCGGGGACTGGGGCAAACCAACCAGGGAAACATGACTGTCCTGGGCAATCACCTCGGCGATCTGGCTCACCATTTGCACGACGGCGCCGTTGTAGTTGCCCTGGCGCAACAAAGGGACCATGCTGCGTCCGAAACCGCCCACCTTGCCGTCAGGAAGGATGGGTTCGAGTCCGTAGCCGACCTCGGTCCAGTACTTGTGATCATCCGTGGCAAGCAGGACCATCACGCCACGGTCCGTACCCTTGTACCCCACGCCCCACTTCTGAAAAAGGTGGCTGGCGAAGTCTTCCACCGCGTCACCTTCGAGAGTCTTGATAGTGACCACGGCGATCTGGGCCTTGGCTTTTTGATCGACCTCCGCACTAAGTCGAGTAAGTCCATCCACAGTCGTCGCATTGAGCACGCCGGCAAAGTCGTTGACGTACCCCTGTACGTTGAGCTTTTGCCACTGTTCCGCGTGGACAGGTGCAACGGGAATGACGGCGAGAAGTAAGATGAATATCGGAACCGGGCTGCAGCGGGAGCGCAGTTTGAAATGGCTGGGTAAGGACCGCATCATTCCCCTGGGAGTCGACCCCCACAAGCGATTTATCGAGGCCGCTTCATTGTGCCAGTGACTCAAGATCGGACACGCAGATAGTTCACGCTTAATCGTACACAGCATTGACGGCAGGGGCAACTCCGGGTTGGAGGAGCATCGCGCATTCCAATGTCGCGGGTACTGGGCCAAGCGTGACGGAACCCGGAAAAGTATACGCTAAGGCACCTACGCTGCACACAGGATACCTGTCAATATCCCATCGCACTTGCACATGTTCCGCCGGCTGGTTTGCGAATCTTTGCTGCAGACTCTCGCATCCCTCCCGGTGGGTCCCCGAGCAATCAGGGTTAGAACACGAACTTCAGCCCAAACCGCATCTGGCCCGGATTCCACGCGCTCGTGACTTCGCCGTTGCCCAGGTTGTGTGAGTCGTCGCAGGCTACGCCGAAGGGTGTGCCGCCGTTGCATCCCGCTTGGATGCCACTGTATTGAGCCGGATTCTCCCATATGACCTCCCAGCCGACGCAGGGTGTACACCCAACCGCTCCACGTCCAATGCTTCAACTCAGTTTTCAGTGCTCGGTGCCTCCAGGGACCACTGAAGGAGCCAGTTCTACCCCACCGAGAATCCCAAAGCCCGAAGCTGCCGTTTTTCCGACCGATACCTCCGACACCTTTCCTTCCCCTGCCTCTTTCACTGCCGGACTCAGCACGGGAGGGCGGCTCGCCTATCCCGTTGGCGAGGGTACAGGCGGGTTAGCCGACCCAGTCTTTGCTCCTTCCAAACAGGAGCTCCTGCCCCCACTGAATATCCTTTATTACGGCCAGCTTCGCTGCCTGAGGATCATGCTTCCGAATGGCGTCAAGAATCGCCTTGTGCAGAAGATGGAGATCAAAGCGATCCAAGTTCTTGCCTGCGAATTCGAAATAGGAAATCCGCCTGTTCCGATCCATAGCGGCCTCGAGCAAGCGGAAGAACTCGCGATTCTGTGTCATAGAGGCTATGAGAAGGTGGAATTTGGTGTTCAAGTCTACAAAAGCCTCCATGTGACGTGAGGAACTAGACGGCGGCAAAGCTTCCTCTACGAGCTGGCTCCCCTCTGCGATCTGGGCCTCTGTTGCCCTAGCGGCAGCAAGCTCAGCTGCAGTCCCTTCGAGGGTGAGACGCACTTCAAAGAGGTTTAGCACATCGCGGAAACTGATTTCCGGAACGAAGTAGCCGCGACGCGGCACGATTTCCAGGAGCCCTTCGTGATGCAACCGGTTACAGGCTTCTCGAAATGGGGTGCGGCCCAAGTTGTACGTCTCTCGAACCTGGGTTTCTTGTAAGAATGTGCCTTCCGCGATTGTGCCCCGCAATATGTCTGCTTTGATGAACTCATAAGCGGCGTCGGCGAGCGTACGATTACTAACATCTGAGTGAAGTTTCCGGTCCATTGGAGAGTTCCCCCATCGCCAGCATGGGCGCAGTGTCTGCCTTCAAATATACGATTCTCCGCCTTGCGTGAGCGGGATGAGCAATCATACCGATGGATTTCTGGATGCTATTTCAAATCGAGATCATATCATATATTTATTGCCGATTAACAATATTTATACTTGACAGAATTGCCTTGCCATTGGTATATAGTTCAAACAAAATCTTACCGCCAAGAAACGAGGAAACACCATGCAGGACTCAGATTCAACGGAAATGCCAAGATTAACTAGTGAGTCGCTCGACCGAAGGGGGTTTCTGACGGCAACCGGTAGCGTGCTGGCCTCCTTGGGCGGGTGGGATCGGATTGCCAAGGCCCGGCCGCAACCGGGGCAAGACTCATTCCCGGACGGCACGGAGGAGGTGGAGACCCCGATCTGCCGACTGCGCTTAGACCGCCGGAACGGGAATCTAGTTGGTATCGCCTGGAAGAATCCCTCGCTGGAGGTCATTGCGGAGCCTCGGCTGGGTGAGAATTTCCGGCTCTTACTCCCTCGGCCAGAATATGAGGCCAACTACTTCACGAGCAGCGAGCAGCGTGTGAGCCGGATTGAAAAGACAGCCACGGGTGTTACTTGCGTGTACGAAAAGCTGCGCAATGCGCGCGAGACTATGGACGTCAAGGTGCGCTATCAGATCAGTGCCGTAGGCGAGAATCTGGAGTTTACCATTGAGGTTGACAACCCTACCGACCTGCCTCTGGCCGAGGTTTTCTTCGCAATCATCGGCGGGCAACGGGGACTTGGTAATCGCCAGGACACCGAGTCATTGTTGCCGGGTTTGAATGTCAATGTCGCCCCGGAGGTCTTCACGAAATTCCCTGCCGGTGAGTACGGCGGCGGGAACCTGGGCATTCGCTATGATGCGGCGGGTTTCATTTACCCTTGCTGGTCCGGACTGCAGATGGGATGGATCGAGTTCTTTAACCGCAAGGCCAACACGGGGCTCTATTATGCGAACCACGATCCTGTAACGCGGCTGACGGGCCTTTACCTTGAGCTTCGTCCCTTCAGCAAGAGCGTAGTGGTGGGGGATAACTGGCCGACGCCTGGCGATGTGCCCCCTGGGGAACCCATCGGGCTGACGATGGGCTGGTTGAAATTTCCCTACCTGAAGCGCGGCACGTTCAACTCGGGTCCCGTGGCACTGCGGGTCCACACGGGGGATTGGCATGAAGGTAGTGAATTCTACCGCGCTTGGTTCGACCAACACTTCCAGGTGAAGCGCCCGCCGACCTGGCTGCGCAAGGAAATGGCCTGGCAATCGATCACCATTTCCAATTGCGAAGATGTGATTATTTGGAAGTTCAAAGACCTCCCGAAGCTGGCGGCGGATGCGAAGAAGTATGGGGTGACGACATTCGAGATTCTGGGATGGGCCCTAGGAGGCATCGACCGCGGCTATCCGCAGTACCGCCCGGACCCGCGTTTGGGGACGCACGAAGAATTCCGGCAGGCGCTGGCCGAAATGAAAAAGCTGGGCGTCCACCCCTTGATATTTGCCAACATTCAGTTTGTGGACACGGCGACGCGGCTTTTCAAGGACAAGCTGCAGCGCTACGCGGTCACGGGAAGGTGGGCGCCGGATTATGATATCGAGGGCTGGGGTGAAGGGACGACTAGCGCGCGAATGGAGTTAACCAAGTCGAACATGACCTTGGTCAGTCCCACTCATCCGGAATTCCGCGACTTTCTCTTGGAGCAGTTCGTTCAGTTGGTAGGGGACGGAGCCGACGGGTTCCAACTGGATAAGACCCACGTTGTCCGTTATTTGGATTTCAACCCGGAGGTTCCCAGTTCGCCGGACAAGTCCCTCAGTCAGGGTATCTTATCGATCCTCGAGGAGGTCGTGCGGCGGTGT
Organism: uncultured Acidobacteriota bacterium; assembly: GCA_963722555.1. Taxonomy (GTDB): domain Bacteria; phylum Acidobacteriota; class Terriglobia; order UBA7540; family UBA7540; genus Bog-366. The sequence goes on along the minus strand of CAVRNQ010000005.1, from coordinate 94,698 downwards.
CGTGCGGTGAATCCCGAGTTTGCTCTGGCATCGGAGATCTTCTGGGACCGGGCCTTTCCGCTTGTGGACGTATCCTACCTGCGCATGAACGACATCGATATGAGCTCCCCGGCGTTGCGCTACACTTTTCCCGAGTGGACGTTGACGATCTGCGCGGAGAATCCCAGTGACTTCAATATCATGAACAATGGTATGCGGTACGGGCTGGTGTGGGCCGTTCAGCCGCGACACTACAACGATTCGATGGACGAGCCTCTAACTCGACCGCTCTCGCGGTACGTGCAGGAGCTGATCCGAATTCGGAGCAAACACAAGGAGTTGCTCTTCCACGGGCGATTTCGCGATACGGTGGGGGGGGAGGTGAAGGCGGGCAAGGACGTGCGGTACTCGGTTTTCGAAGGGATGGACAAGCCGGGAAAGGCCTGCGTAGTGGTGAATTACGGGAACGAGGTGGCCAGTGCCGAGGTGACATGGCCGGGTGGAGAAGGCCAAGCGGTGGAGATTCTTAAGCCATTTCAACCAGATGTGGTGGACAAGCTGCCGGTCAAGGTCCAGTTGGCGCCGCGCACGTGCGCGGTGGTGGCGCTCGAGTAGATGCCTCCAACCCGTCAGGCGCAACCGTGCTCAATCCTTCGCGAGGGCACCAACCAACGACGTGCGTTCGACGATATCCCCCTTGAGACTGGAGGCAGCGGCGAGGAATTCCTCCCTTTCCATGGATGCCCAGTTTGTCCAGGAAGGGGAGAGCTCTCGCAAGACTATGGCCTACCGGGATCTGTGGATGTTAAAGGTGGCGTCAGACTTAAAGGCGGTTTGGTTGACGCCGGAGGTGGCGTAGCGTGACCAGGGCCGTCGCCGAGTTCCATCGGCCGGTGGGATACGCCCAGGATAAAGCGCGAAACGCACAGATGCGCTATTTGGTACGTTTCGCCGTTTGGTACAGGTCTGGGAGGGTGCAAACGCGCTAGCTGACCCAGTCTTTGCTCCTTCCAAACAGGAGCTCCTGCCCCCACTGAATATCCTTTATTACGGCCAGCTTCGCTGCCTGAGGATCATGCTTCCGAATGGCGTCAAGAATCGCCTTGTGCAGAAGATGGAGATCAAAGCGATCCAAGTTCTTGCCTGCGAATTCCAAGTAGGAAATCCGCCTGTTCCGATCCATAGCGGCCTCGAGCAAGCGGAAGAACTCGCGATTCTGTGTCATAGAGGCTATGAGAAGGTGGAATTTGGTGTTCAAGTCTACAAAAGCCTCCATGTGACGTGAGGAACTAGACGGCGGCAAAGCTTCCTCTACGAGCTGGCTCCCCTCTGCGATCTGGGCCTCTGTTGCCCTAGCGGCAGCAAGCTCAGCTGCAGTCCCTTCGAGGGTGAGACGCACTTCAAAGAGGTTTAGCACATCGCGGAAACTGATTTCCGGAACGAAGTAGCCGCGACGCGGCACGATTTCCAGGAGCCCTTCGTGATGCAACCGGTTACAGGCTTCTCGAAATGGGGTGCGGCCCAAGTTGTACGTCTCTCGAACCTGGGTTTCTTGTAAGAATGTGCCTTCCGCGATTGTGCCCCGCAATATGTCTGCTTTGATGAACTCATAAGCGGCGTCGGCGAGCGTACGATTACTAACATCTGAGTGAAGTTTCCGGTCCATTGGAGAGTTCCCCCATCGCCAGCATGGGCGCAGTGTCTGCCTTCAAATATACGATTCTCCGCCTTGCGTGAGCGGAATGGGCAATCGTATCAACTGATTATTGGATGCTATCTCAGACAGACATAATATCATATATTTTTTGCCGACCAGTAATATTTGTACTTGACAGAATTCTTTGGGTTCTGGTATATACTTCCCATAAACTATCGTGGTAGCTGATTGGTTACATATGGAAGTTCGTCCTTTACTGGCCTTCCACGCGAGCTTCGCGCGGGCAACAACACACGCGGATCTTGTCTGCGGCCATCAGTATCGGGCCCAGCAACCCTCGTGAAAGCCAGGGCTTTTGTCGGGATTTTCAGACCACTAGGAGGGTGAATCATGAACTCTCGAACAAGACTGATGAGGAAACCCGTTTATATCCGCTTGGGCCGAAGACTGGGTTGGTGGATCGCGCTGCTCTGTTTGCTGCTCACGCTGCAAGTTTTCTCCCCGGAACTCCGCGGGCAGGCAATCACCGGTGCAATCGGGGGCAGTGTTCAAGACCAGGCCGAACTCCCCATCCCAGGCGCGCAGGTCACGGTTCGCAATGACGAACTGGGCACGTCAGTGGTCAAGCAAGCGGATCCCGGGGGCCACTATCTGTTCACTCTGCTGCCACCCGGCTCGTATACGGTGGAAGCGACCGCCAAGGGCTTCGGCCAGCAAGCCGGTCATGTGGTCGTGCAGGTTGAGCAAACCCTGCGCCTCGATTTTCGCTTGAATCCGGCGGCGGTGAAGGTGAATGTGCAAGTCAACGCCACGGCGCCCCTCGTGGAAAGTGTAACCTCGGACATGGGCGAGGTTGTTGACCACCATCTGATTGAGCGCTTGCCGCTCAATGGAAGAGTATTCTCCCAGCTCGTTACGCTTGTACCGGGAGCGGTCAGCACCTCGTCACTGGGCTTTGGAGATTTCGAAGAGAACCCATCCGCTGCCGGCGCTATAACTCCCACCAACTCCAGCGTCAATGGCATCAAGTGGTCCGGCAACAACTACCTGATCGACGGCGTGGCGAACAATGAGCCCCTGAATCAGTACATCAACATCAGCCCTCCGCTCGATTCCATCGAGGAGTTCAAGGTCGAGACCATGAATCCGAGTGCGGAATACGGCGTATTCGGCGGCGCGCTCGTCAACCTGACGAGTCGCTCGGGCAGCAATACCTTTCATGGCAGCCTGTACGAATACTTGCGCAACGATGCCGTGAATGCATCCGACTATTTCGCTCAATCGGTTGCGCCCTATAAGAGCAACGAGTTTGGCGGGTCTCTGGGCGGCCCCATTAGGCGCGATAAGACCTTCTTCTTCATGGATGCACAGGGAAACCTGCAACGGGTGTCCGCCACGACCATCGCCACGGTTCCGACCGCAGCCGAGCGTCTGGGTAATCTGGCCAACGACCCCAATATCATCTACGACCCCAGCACCGGACTGCCCTTTGAAGGGAATGTGATCCCTACCGATCGTCTCAATTCCATCTCCGCTCAGGTGGCCAACCTGTACCCAACGCCCACGGCGCTTGGAGAGAGTAATAACTTCAATGCCTTTACTCCCACCAACTCCAATCAAGAGTCCTTCGATGTCCGTGTTGACCACTATCTCAAAGGCAACACCAGGTTGTTCGCTCGGGAGTCGATGCAGGAACGCCAGTTTGACAGAGCCTCGCCCGGAAACAAGTTCATGTACGGGGGATCGGCGGCACACAGTCGAAATCAAAATGCGGTCATCGGTTTCAATAAAGTGTTTTCGGCGAACAAAGCTTTGGAGTTGCGTCTGGGCCTTAACCGCTATGCCAATTTCTTCGTCGGTCCCGACCATGGCATTCTCGAAAACAACATCCTGGGCATTCCCAACGGAAATACTCCTGGGGATCAGTATACGGTGGGCTTGGCCTTTTTCGGAATCCCGGGATATCTGGGAACCGGCTCAACGCAGTCAGGGGACGGTTCCAATGGTACGCACCGGATCGTCACCCAGCTCGAATACACCGCCAATTTCTCCTGGAATATCGGCCCCCATAGTTTGAAGATGGGCGCGGATACCCGCCAGATGAAGGAATCGTTTTTCGGTGCCGCCGCACCCCGCGGCGAGTTCGACTTCGACGGAAATGTAACCAGCAATCAGGGCGCAGCCGGCACCGGAGATGGCCTGGCGAGCTTCTTGCTTGGGTATCCCGCCGTCGTGCAGCGCGGCTTCAACTACGATATTCCATATGTCCGCATTTGGAATTTTGGAGCGTTCGTCCAAGATGACTACCGGGTAAACGACCGGCTGACGCTCAATCTCGGTCTGCGCTGGGATGTCGCCACGACTCCCAGCGAGAAATACAATCGGCAAGCCAACTTCGATCTTGCGACCGGCCTGATGGATATCGCTCAGCCCGGAAACGTCGGCCCGAACGTGGATACTTACTATGGAGGCTGGGCGCCGCGCGCCGGTTTTGCCTACACTCCCAACCACGGCAAGACCGCGATTCGTGGAGGCTTTGGTATCAGCTATTTCTCGGATAACTTCGGTGCGAATGGCGGCGGACTGGAAAACGGTTTTCCGTTCATGCAATGGAGTTTTGTTCCCAATCCCGACATTTTTCTTCCGGACCTCAATGTGAGTAATGGCTTCCCGGCTTACTCGCCGCCCGTGGTTAATTACAAGACGATCTCGCCCCCTGCGGGCTTCGCGGTTCAGACGTACACCAGGAATTTCAGGCAGGATATGGTCGAGATGTTCAATGGGGGTGTTCAACAGCAGCTTACCCAGAATACCCTTCTTGATATCGCCTATGTCCGGACCCGGGGGCTGCACACCTTCCGCTACAGTTACAATATTGACCTGCCGACGCCCGGGCCGGGAAGTATTGACCCGCGCCGCCCTTACTACAGCTTGAATCCGAACATTACGGAGATCGAGTTGCGAACCAGCGACGGCGACAGCGTGTACAACGCCCTCCAGGTCAAGCTGGACAAGCGCTTCTCCTTTGGTTTGCAGGCTCTGGTTTCTTATACCTGGTCTCGTTCCAAGGATGACTTCACCATTCTGGATCCTCGGAACAACAAGCTGAACTGGGGATTGTCGTCCGTGTTTGGCGGCTTCATGAACGCCGATATCCCCCAGTACCTTGTCGCCAGTTATGTCTACGAGCTCCCGGTCGGGCGCGGCAAGCACTTCGGGAATTCGTTGTCACCCGTCGTTGACAAAGCGATCGGCGGATGGTCCGTCCGGGGCATCACCACACTCCATGGCGGCCAGCCTCTGGAGATCACCGTGGCGAACTCGCTTCTCAACACGGGCGGCTACAACCGCGCGGATCAGACGTGCTCGTCGGTCTCACAACCGGGCACGGCTGCCGAATGGTTCAATACGGCTTGCTACGCCGATCCCGCGCCTTATCAATTCGGCAACGCGAAGATCGGTAGCGCACGGGGTCCGGGCATGTTCAATTGGGATTTGACGTTAGCGAAGAAAGCCCAGATTTACCGTGACCGCGTTTCCCTCGAATTCAATGTGGATTTCTTCAATGCCTTCAACCACCCGGAGTTCGGCAATCCGGCAACCACATTAGACGCGCCGGGTTTTGGGACGGTGACCTACACTGCACTCCCCAACCGCCAGATACAGTTCGGCTTGCGGCTGGCCTTCTAGTCTCTGGTCTTTGTGAAGTCTATTCACCTGTAAACGGCATGGCCTCATTTCAGAGGCCATGCCTAAGGGCGGCGCCGCGCCTCGGCTCTTGACCTTGGAGGCCAAGAAGGGCCGCCAGCAACATATTGCAGTCCACCATCACGCTTAATAAGTCACAGCATTCTCCCCATGGGGAAAGGGCTGGGGCGAACGCTGCGGCAAGTGGATGAGAAATGGCCATTCCTTTAGCGCCTGTCTCGCGGAGCGCGCACACCTCGCTTGCCGGGCCGTGCGAATGGCCTCTTGTCCAAGTGTACAAATCATTCGAGTGGAGGAGGAAGTATCTGAGGCCATCTTACCGAACCATACTCTTTTCCTTGACAACGGCACTTACACTCTGTTTTTGCATAAGCGCAGAGGGCGCGCCGAAGACGGTCTGGCAAATCGGCAGATTTGACCAGTCGTCAAGTGAGTTCAATCAGGACAAAGTGCGCTCGCCTGAGCTTGGCTCAACTCAATCAAAGAGCAATGTGCTTTACATAGTGGGTAAGAGCAAACCGGATACGGACTGGCCGGCCTTTCAGCCAGGATCCGTAAGCGGGACGGCAGACCACCGGACGCATCCCTATACCATTCAGTTCGATTTACATGAGGCTCCACGGGGCCTCTATACGCTGAAGGTTGCGCTACTCGTCGAGACGCAGCGATTACCACAACTCCAAGTGGAAATCAACGGCCACCGCGCCCTTTTTTATCAACACCCAAGGCTGAACTATGCTGGGGGCGATGTTGACTACGTTGGTTTGCCTGCCTACTCCGCCGACACAATTTCGATCGAGATTCCCACATCTTTCCTGAAGAATGGAACCAACGAGTTCGCCTTGACGGCGATTCTGGGGCCGATGGAGGGCGAAGACTTCACAAACTCCGGAATCACCTACGACACCCTGGAACTTGATCAAGACCCTGACCGGAAGTTTTCACCCAGTGAGGTTACGGTCCAGGCCATTCCCACCATTTTTTATCAGCGCAAGGGCGACAGACTTTTGGAGCTGGTGGACGTATTCATCCGCGCCAACTCTCCGTCAACAGGTGGGCAAGCGGTGTTGACCGTGGGCGAGGAGAAACTCACTGCGAACCTATCCCCCGACTGGGATTTTGGCGAGCAATTGGTCGAGTTCGCGGTTCCCGAATTCACCTCCGGCACCAAGGGCGAAGTTGCAGTCAGTCTGGGTGGGCACTCCCGACGGTTTCCGCTGGTTATGGATCCGGCAAAGAAGTGGACCATCTTCCTAGTGCCCCACACTCACCTGGATGTTGGTTACACAGACTACCAACCTAAGGTTGCGGAACTCCAGAGTCGGACTCTCGACGAAGCCATTCAGATGATTAATAACCATCCGAACTTTCGCTTCAGCCCGGATGGATATTGGTGCGTGCGACAGTTCCTGGCCGGACGTAGCGAAGAAGCCCGGAAGCAGCTTTTCCAGATGGTGCGGGATAAGAAGATCTTTGTGCCTACGGTGGAGGCAACCCTTCTCACTGGTTTTGCGAGCCTGGAAGCCCTCCTTCGCTCGCTCTATCCTGCTTTTGAGTTTAACCAGAAGCACGGCGGTGATTCCGATTTCGTCGTCATCACGGATGTCCCCTCTTATTCCTGGTCCTATGCGTCAATCTTGACGGCGGCGGGGCTAAAGTATTTTGTTGCGGGAAGTGACAATTACCGGGGTCCAATTCTCCTGCAAGGTAACCTGCATGAGAAATCACCGTTTTGGTGGGAAGGCCCCGATGGCGGAAGGATCCTGATGTGGTACTCCCTGGACTTCGTACAAGTTGAGACCTTGTTCGGGATGCCACCACAAATGCCTGCTGGGCACGATTCCCTGCCGCTTTTTCTCCAGGCTTACTCGCGTCCGGAGTACACATCTGATGCCGTTCTGCTTTACGGCACGCAGCGTGAGAACACAGACCTCTTCCCGCAGCAGGCGAGTTTGGCCGAGGATTGGGACAAGATTTACTCTTATCCCCACTTGCGATACTCGGGCTTTGCAGAAGCGGTAGGCTATATAGGCCAGCAGTTCGGGGCCGCTATCCCAGTTGTGCGAGGCGACGGTGGACCATATTGGGAGGACGGCATCGCTTCAACAGCCCGCTCTGCTGCTATCGAGCGAGAGACGGAACAGAGAGCGCTTGCGGCGGAGAAGTTCTCTACTATCAGTGGCCTGGTCGATCCGCGCATTCAACCTGAGGCCGAGGTGCTAAAACGACTCTGGAATAACATGGTTCTTTATGACGAGCACACGTGGGGAGCCGATCGCAGTGTATCGAATCCGAAAAGCCAGGAAACAGTAAACCAGTGGGTTATCAAAGAGGGCTTTGCGAGCGATGCGAAGAAGGATGTTGACTACGTACTTAGGCGGGGCTTGGTCGCTCTGGCGGACTCTATATACGATCCGAAGGGCACACTCTTGGTGTTTAATCCCCTGAGCTGGTGTAGATCCAACCTGGTCGAGGTTGATTTGGACAAGGGGCTGGAACTCGTGGACTTGGCGACGAACCTGACAATACCATATGAGCTTCTCTCGACGGGGCCAGAATACCGGCACGTCCGTTTCCTTGCGCAGGATGTGCCGGCGGTGGGTTATAAGTCTTATGTACTAAGGGAAGCCAAGGCCGCGCCGCCCGCGCCGCACTCGACCCCGGAGGAGGCGATCGAGAATCAGTACTACCGAGTGGTGGTGGATCCCGAAAGCGGAGCAGTGAAAAGTATTATCGATAAGGAACTGAACAAAGAGCTGATCAACACCTCAAGCCCGTATAAATTCGATCAGTATCTCTACGTCACGGGGGCAGATAAGACTCCGAATCGGCTGTTGCAGTATAGTTCTGCCTGGCCGGTTCCGGAACTTTCAATCCACGGCGCGGGAAGTGGACGCCTACTGTCGGTGGCCCACGAGCCCTTCGGCGTGGTGGCACGTCTGGAAAGCTCCGCTGTCAACACGCCGCGGATCGAGACTGAAATCATTTTGCTCGATGGACAGAAGAAGATCGAGTTTATAAACCGCGTGCACAAGACCGAGGTTTACACCAAAGAAGGTGTTTACTTTGTCTTTCCATTTTCCATGGATCATCCCCAGTTTCGATACGAGATCCAAAACGGGTTTGTAGACCCTGCCCACGACCAATTGCCGGGAGCGGGGAAGGAGTGGTTCTCGGTGCAGCATTGGGTCGCGGCACAGCAGGGCGTCTTGACCGCAGCTATTGTCCCCGTAGACGCCCCGCTGGTTACATTGGGCGATATTGTCCGGGGAACTTGGCCCACCGAGTTCGGCCAGCGCGCCGGGACGATATTCTCTTATGTCATGAACAATTATTGGGACACGAACTACGCGGCCAGCCAGGGTGGAGACTTTACCTTCCGCTACGTGTTGACCAGCGGCAACGACCTGCGGCCTGCTTTCCTGAGCCGGCTTGGGCGGGAGGAGATGTCGCCTCTCGAAGTGAACCAGATCACGTCACAGGACAAAGCGATCAATTCTCCACGCCCACTGGATTCGGCCAAGAGCAGTTTCTTGCACGTGGATCAACCCGATGTTGAATTGGTGACCTGGAAGATGGCCGAGGACGGAGAGGGAACAATCTTGCGTTTTCTGGAAATGGGGGGTAAAGAGAGCACGGTAGACGTACAAACTCCGCTTCTTGACGTGAAATTCGCGTGGATGAGTGATGCTCTGGAGAGAAAACAGGGACCTCTCGCGACCTCTTCCCATGGCTTCAAGTTCTCGGTAAGGCCGTTTCAGATCGTCACGGTGCGCCTAGTGGGGGCAGCGAGTCCCAGATGACTGGGAAATAATTGCGAAGTCCTGCAAACAGCTCTGTCGGGGCCTTGGAGGTGTGGCGGGATGTAAAAGAATCGGTCTGGTCGCTTCCGGGGGGAGCACTTCGTTGACGAGGTCATCGCGCTTAGCGTTGACGCTACGCCCGCGTTTCTCTCAGCTATCGCGACTCGGAAGAGCTCGTAGCGGAACGAGATCTAAGCGTCGATCACGACACCATTTGGCGTTGGGCGCAGCCTTACGCTCCAGAATTCGACTCCGGGGTTGATAAAACCTATGTTTGCATCGTCAGCTGGTGGGTGTACCTGTATCGAACCATGGACTCGATTGGAACCAGGCTCGACTTTTGTGTCTCTGAGAACAGGCATGCCACCGCTGCCAAGCGGATCTTCTGCATGGGCTTGGCCGTGGGCAATCATCCTCTTCCCGCGCGTCATCAATGTCGACGGCAATCCGTCATATCCGAAGGTGGTGAAGGAGTCAGAACAGGAACGGACGCTCGGTGGCGCTGTCTGTGTCGAACTTGTCCATACCTGAGCGACATCATCGTGCAAGACGACCGACCCCTCAAGCCGCGTATCAGTGCCGAGCAGGGGTTCCGACCCTTCCAGGGGGCTTCGCGAACCATCCAAGGTTGGAAAGTGATGCACATGGCACGGAAAGGGCAGGTGGGGTGGCTGCTGAGGGGGATATGTTTGGGCAGGTTGTGTTTATCAACTTAACCCGCTGGCTGAAACCTCTCTGAGCAACTCAACCGCCCTACCACCATGCCTCCTCTCTTCTGTTTGCAGCACTTCCAGCAGGCGATGGCCAGTTGTCTGGCCGTGCGCGGCTGATTCCTGTAGAACCTAAGCCTGGAGGACGTTATCGACCGAAAACGATGTAAAGGGGAAAAACTGATGCGTTTTCTTGAAACAATGTTGGGGATTACGTTCTTTGCTCTGCTTATGGGGCAGACGCTACCCGCGCGCTGTCAGGTGTCGCAGGCGGTCGCCGCCGGAGGGTACGGCGACACACTCTACCCGTACGTTCACGAATACGACCAGAAATTCGTGTACAAACTCACTGTAAACTACTGCCCGACAAGCAAGATGCCCCCCTTAAACGCTTCCCAGACGCTCGACGTGATCCGCCGCATAGACGAGATGACACGCGAAATCCCTAAGCTCGTCTATCTGGTGGGGTGGCAATACCGGGGGCACGATACGGGTTACCCGTCCCTAGCCAAAGTTAACGACCACCTAAAGCGCCCGCAGGACGCGACGGCGCTGGACAGCCTTCGATGGCTAATGAGGGAAGGGCCTAAGTACCACACGCTCGTGTCCCTGCACGTCAACTTCTCTGACTGCTATCTGGACGATAATCCGTTAGGCCCATATTACAAGGAGCACGATATCATCGTCAGGAACACCGACGGAACGTATCACCAAGGGTACAAGTGGTGCGATCACATGGCTTACCGGGCAAGTAACTTCCGCAATTGGTACCAGGACACCTTCAAGGAGAAGCAGATCGATCCCCTGTTCAAGACGATCCCAGAGCTAGCGATGAGTGGGTCTCTTCACGCGGACGCCTGGTACAACACGGATGACCCCTACTACAGGATCACGGACGCACAGGACTGCGAGGCCATGCGCGAGATGACCGTTTATGTCCGGCGAACATACAACGTCGACCTAACCACCGAATTCGACAGGCGCAGGCCGCCCGGGACCGATTTCGTGCTGTTCCATCCGTTGATTTGGCAACTCGGCTGGAACGAGAGGACGCCGCCGGACCCGATGAAGGTTCCTTCATATTTCTCAACCGGCGGCGATGCTGTGACCTGGAGCAACGAGGCTGAGACGGTACAATCCAAGTTTTTCGGGGACAGTTGCCATCTGGAAGACGAGATCGCTACGAATCCCACAACTATCTCCGGCGGGCTCAAGGCCTTTGCCACGCACACACTGCTGTGGTACTTCATGAACGGGAAGCTGCGGATGTCCTTCGACGGTAGCACGGCTACGTTCACCGGCGGCGTGACCACGTCATATCCTGGCAAGCGCGTCATGAAGATGGGGGACGATTTTCTCCAAGACGGCAATGACGTATTTATCCCCGCGCTATGGCGGCCAAACAAAGAGGTGATTGCTTACAGCGCCGCCGGGTACGCGAACCGCACCTGGAGGCTCCCCGAGGATTGGGCGGGAATTCAGAAGGTTGAAGTGTACCGGATTACCTTGGAAGGGCTGATCCCGAAGCAAAAAGGCCTGGAGGTCTCCCCGCAAAGGACCGTGACGATGTCGCTTGCGGCGGACGAAGGCGTGAGCATCGTGCCGGCGGGAGTTGATCCTAACGTGAACGCCGCGCGGACCCCGTCCGGAAGGGTGGTCTTCGTAGGCTTCGACGACACTACAAAGGGGGCCTGGAAGCATCACTACGGCTCCGATGGCTATGTGGTGATCGGCGCCGATCGAAGCCCAGCCTCTTATGTCCAGATGAACTACGTCAACGGCGCGGAGCGGGTCTGGGTTCCTAAAACGACGGATGTGCAGGCACTTGAAGAGCCCTCAAGCAGCGGGCGGGTCGCGGCTCAGCGGGCAGCGCCCCTGCACGAGATCATCGATCTCAATATGACCGATGGAAACTCGCACGATGTAGCCCTCTATATGGTCGATTGGGACTGGGCAGGGCGCTGGGCCGCGGTTGACGTCATCGACGCGGGCACACGGAAGTTGTTCGATTCACGAAATGTGACCAGGTACGGCAGCGGCCGATACCTAAAGTATCGGATCAGCGGCCACGTTCAGATCCGGATCACCAACGTGTGGACGGAACGCTACCCGGCATCCCCGGACGCTGGGTTTTCCGGGGTGTTTTTCGATCCGGTCGGCACCGCGTCAAATGGGCCTTAGCGCGAAAACTGCCGGAGCGCCCCGTAAAGCCCGCTTAAGCCAGCAGCAATGCCTGTGAGAGGGGAGGTCAAGAGGGGAATTGCGGGTACCGACTGGCGGCCGTGTTTTTCCTCTTCACCAAAGAGGCCATCCAGTACCAGCCGCCGCCACAGGTTCCCGGCGCCTACGTCGCCTGGCGGCTCCTCGGAGCGGCACTCAGAGGGAGCCAGCCACAACGCCGCCAGGAAGCTTGGCAATTTCTCCAGAATACTTATGTTTAACCACCTCAAGGCATCTTTGACGGGAGATTAACGATGAAAGCCTTCGCGCCGATTGCCACGTTGTTCATCGTCTGGCCACTGGCGGCTCTCAGCGCACAAGTTGGAAAGAAGCCCGTAACAATCGACGACGTAGTCCACGAAGAGAAGCTGGTCTCGCCGGGAGTTTCGCGCCTCGAGTGGAGTCCTGGGGGAAACCACCTCAGCTTTATTCGACCTCACACTGCAGGCAAGACCGCAACCAGCACAATCCAGATTTACGACGTAGAACGAAAAGACGAGCGCGTGCTTTTCGACCCCACGCGCTATAAGGAGAAAGTCGCGCTCGCTACCTACCAGTGGTCTCCCCGTGGTGACGCACTGCTTTTCCAGGGCGATGGCGATCTCTGGTTGTATGAGACACAGATCGGGCAACTCCGCCGTCTGACCGACGACAGCGGCGAAGAGCAAGAACCCACCTTTTCCCCGGCCGGAGACCGCGTGGCCTTTGTGAAGAAGAACAATCTGTACGTGTTGAACCTGAAAAACAGTGCGGTCAGGCAATTGACGTCGGACGGCAGCAAGCTGATCCTCAACGGCATATTAGATTGGGTTTACGGCGAGGAGCTATCGCTCCACGCCTCGACACGCTCCTACAAGTGGTCACCAGACGGAAAGAGCATCGCCTTTCTCCGCCTCGATGACACTGCGGTTCCCGAATATCCCTTAACGGATTTTCTCGCGGTTCACGCGCAGGCAAGTTTCGAGCGTTTCCCGCAACCCGGCGACCCGAACCCTGTTCCCTCGTTTCGCGTGGTCGCCGTTGAGGAAGGAAAGGAGCAAACCCACACTTTCCCGTTCGATAGCGCCCAAGCGGAGTATATTGCACCGTCTTTCTCCTGGACAGCCGACGCAGCGGAAGTCTGTTTCCTGACCTTGAATCGCGCCCAGAACGAATTGACAGTGCATCTTTGGAATCCTGTTTCCGGTCAAGATCGCGTGCTGTTGGTTGAGAAAGACCCCTATTGGATCAACTCGCTCGAGCCTCCCTACTTTCTCTCAGACGACAACCGTTGTCTTTGGCTTTCGGAGCGAGACGGATGGCTGCAACTATATCTCTATAACCGTGAGGGCCAGCTTCTGAAACAGCTCACGCGAGGAAATTGGATGATTGACGGATCCCTCCTCCGGGCGGCGCCGGCCTTCCAGACCGATGAAAAAGCCGGCTGGGTGTACTTCAATTCCACTGAGAAAGATCCCCGAGAACGGCACCTTTGTCGGGTCCGGCTGGATGGCGGTAATTTTCAGAGTCTTACTCGGGAGGCGGGTCATCATTCGCTAAGTCTTTCCCCGAACGGACAGTTCTTAGTGGACGTATACTCGGCCCTCGATGTCCCGCCAGAGACTCGGCTCCTCGCTTCTAACGGCACATTCCTGACCAGGCTCGACAAACCCGAAAACCATCTCGGGGAATATGCGCTCGCCAAGACTGAATTCGAAGAAGTGAAGGCGCCAGACGGCGCGACACTCTATGCGCGTCTGACCAAGCCGGAGGATTTTAGTCCGGTCAAAAAATACCCAGTGCTCGTCTTGGTTTACGCGGGCCCCCTCGCACAGTTGGTCCAGAACGCCTGGGGAGAAATCGCCACCGACACGCTCTATACTCAGATGGGCTTCCTCGTCTGGTCGCTGGACAGCCGGGGCTCCTGGGGACGCGGACACGCCTGGGAAACTCCCATCTTTGAGAATCTGGGGCAACACGAACTCAGCGATCAGTTGGCCGGAATCGCGTACCTGAAGTCGTTGCCCTACGTCGATCCTGAACGGATTTCTGTCTCCGGCTGGTCCTATGGAGGGTATTTCACCCTCTATGCCCTCACACACGCTCCGGAAGTTTTCGCGTGCGGCATCGCCGGCGCGCCCGTTACCGATTGGAAGTTCTACGACAGCATTTATACGGAACGTTACATGCGCACTCCCCAAGAGAATCCCCAGGGATACAGGACCTCGTCCCCTCTGGAGGCAGCCGCGCGGCTGCGCGCCCGGCTGCTGTTAATTCATGGACTCTCCGACGATAACGTTCATATTCAAAATACTATAACTTTCATTAACGGTCTAATTGATGCACAGCGACCTCTGGAACTCTACGTCCAGCCGGGACAGAAGCACGAGTTCTTGGGCGATGCAGCGCGAACCTACGTTTTGGAGCGCAGGTTGGACTTCTTGCGGGGATGCCGTTAGCCAGCGCAACGCGTTCCTTTTGAACTTACCTTTTTCGGATGTGTTGCAAGAAGTCGGGGATCGTCTGTTACGTTTGAGAGATCATGGCTGAACCCCGACGACAGGCGAGCTTCAAATGGCGGCATTCTGCACCCGAGGTCATTCTCTGTGCTGTCCGCTGCCATCTTCGATACCTTTCGTATCGTGAGGTTCAGGAACTGCTGGCGGAGCGGGCCCTGGAGCTCGATCACACGACGGTCTGGCGAGGGGTACAGCCGTATATGCCGGAACTGGAGGAACGAACTCGACCGCACCTGAAGCCGACCAACGAATCCTGGCGTGTCGATGAGGCGTACGTGCGGGTCAAAGGTCGCTGGTTCTACCTCTATCGAGCCATCGATTCGGCGGGAGCGACGATCGTTTTCTTCCGGTCGGCGTTACGTTTTGCCGATGCGGCCAAGGCATGGTTCGCCAAGGCGCTGGCGGACTGTCGCTCGCCACTATTCCATCCGATTGTAAAATCAATGACATGAAAGCCCGGATGAGAATCCTATCTGTTATAACTTTGCCACTATGCTCGACCTTTTCCGGATCTGGTTCGGAGCCGCCCTTCGCTTTCTTCGTACGCGCCAACACTTGTTGTTGGAGAACCTCGCTCTTCGCCAGCAACTCGTCGTCCTGAAACGCAGGCATCCTAAACCACGACTGGGTCTCCTCGACAAGCTGTTTTGGGGTGCCCTTCGCCAACTCTGGTCCGACTGGAAAAAGTGCCTCTATCTGGTCGCTCCTGACACAGTGCCCCGCTGGCACCGCGCGGAATTCCGTCTGTATTGGGCCATGCTTTGCAATGCGCCCAGGCGAGTTGGCGGCAGGAAGATTCCGAGAGAAGTTCGGGATTTGATTTTCCAGAGGGTTGCCGAGAACACCACCTGGGGTGCTCCGCGCATTCATGGCGTACTCCGCATGCTGAGCTTTGAGGTTTCCGAACGCACCATCTCTCGCTGGATGTGATGCGCACCCAGAAATCCTGAACGTGCCCAGCGATGGCGGGCATTGACGTGTAATCGCGAAACCGTCCTTGTGACCTGGAGTTTGGCGGCGACGTGGCAAAGGCACGGTTATGTCCGAAGACCAAGCGGCAGCTTTGAACACCCGCCACGGTCGGCTCCTCGGCCAGCTATGGGCGAGATCACCGTCGGGTTCGTTTCCGCAGAATTAGCGGGTCAAAGGTGCAGCGGTCTGAGGCAGGCTGTAGAAGGCCCGCTGTGCCGTCCCCTTGGCAAAAATGCCTGTTTCTCGGCGGATCGTACCCCAGGATCGCCCCTGAGCGCGCAGGGCAGCTATTCTGGCAATGTCAACGGCGACTCTCGGCCTTCCGAGCCTCTTGCCTTTGGCCTTCGCATTTCTAATACCGGCGCGGACCCGCTCGGCAATCAGGCTGCGCTCAAGCTCGGCGACAGCGCCAAGCACAGTGAAAACCATCTTGCCGGTGGGCGTGCTGGTGTCCACCTGTTCCGAGAGTGAGACAAAATCGATCCCAAGGGCCTTGAAAGTTTCGAGGGCGCGAAGCAGGTGAGAAACTGAGCGGGCGAAGCGGTCGAACTTCCAAACAATGACGGCATCAAATCGCCTGCGGTGCGCATCAGCCATGAGGCGGTTCAGTTCGGCACGGTCTTCCTTGCTACCGGAAATCCCGACATCCACGTACTCCTCGGAGACCGACCAGCCCCGGCGCTCGCAGAACTCACGAAGTTCGCGCAATTGCATTTCTGGGGACTGGCCGTTGTTTGCGGTTGAGACCCTGGCGTAAATGGCGGCTTGCGAGATTTCTTTTCTTACTTTGGAAGACAATGCAGCTTGCGGTAGGATTTGCTTAGCCATGTTCAAGCCCTCCTGTGGCTTGGGTGTGGTCAGGCAACCGTTGAAGGTGCGAACTTCAGCGGTTGCCGCCTTTCTTTTTTCGGCCTCTACCCTTGCGATAGATGGCCTGTTTGATTTTCAGCAATGCAGCAACGTCCTTGGCCGACCATAGTCGATACCCTACCGCACCGATCAAGGTGGGCTTTGGTGCCTTCAACTTGCCTGCTGCGATCCATTTTTGCAGAGTGACTTGGTGGATTCCAACCCGTTTGGCTGCCTCAGCCGTTGTCAGCTTGCCGCCGATCATAGGTTATACATATAGCGTATTTAAAGAGCGTTGTCAAGGGCCTCCTTCACAGGCCGGCGTGGACTGGGGGAAGAAAAGCATCTCCATGGTCAGCTATGGTCCTCTCAAACCGAGACTTCCCCCCGTTCTCCTACCGTTTCTGGCCGCTATCCAAATCAACACCTCTAACGGGTAATGTTGCACACACACCTAAAGCCAGTCGTTCCTTCCTGACCTGCTGTGCTACAGTTCTCTTCTCGTGCCTTTTGCAATTCAACTTCCAGGTCCTCTATTCTCTTCTGCTCTGACTTCAGCCCCTCACGTTCCTCCCAGGCGCGCTTAATGGCCTTGGCTGCTTCTCTCACGCGGTCGTCGTAGAACTCCCGACTGATCATTTCGTCCAGCGACCTATGAACAGTATCGCGAGTGTCAGATAAGAGGTTTTGTCGAGATCAAAGACGAACTGCACGTCCAACTTGCGGTCGAAAAGAGTTTCAATGAAATCCTCGGGGGCAACGGCAGCAGTTCCATTTCACATGTTCTGAGTGCAATGTTGCCGTCGATATCCTCGGCGATTACGGGTGGTGTCCTAAATGCGGCAGGTCTAATGCCGACGTTATTATCGACCGGAAACTCAAGTCAATGGAGACAGCGTTTGAGAACGCCTGTCAGAACTTGGCAGACAAGAATCAGCGCGGCGAGATGTGGGACAGACTAACCGTGGGCTGCATCTCGGAGATTGAGGCGCTGGGTAACCATTTGCGTCATCGTTTGAAGTTGATTCCGGCCACCCCCAAGCGAAAGAAGGAACTGGAAAAGCTGAGCTTCCAACGAGTGCTCGATGCGTGCGAATCGCTCGACCAGTGGTACGGGCTGGAAACACAAGAGGGAGTTTCAGACGAACAGAAAGCTTTCCTGAAAATGATGCTGCACCGCAGGCACATCATTACGCATAACGGCGGAAGAGTTGATGCCGACTACCTGAAGTTCAGTGGCGATACGCAGGCGAAGCTGAACGAGCGCATTCGTGTACAGAGCAGCCAAGTTCGGCGGTTGTTGGAGATTGTCAGGTTGCTCGGCAACAATTTGATACGGGGAGTCCACACCATCGCCTAAAACGCCATCAACGGTGACCCCGCTGGTTTACTGACTGTAGGCAAATGACCACCTGAAATCCTGCTTTCGCAGTTTTCTTGGGATTTCTTATCCCTGCCAAATCAGCAACATGCAGCGACAGCCCGAGACGGCGGATTTTAACCTTTTGAACCAGTGCCCAAATGCGGCAAGAAGACTGGGATCAGTTCGCCCGACACGTGCTGGCGTGCTCATTGCACGGCGTCTTCAGCCGCAGCGGTTCCCTGACTGGCGGACGAAACAGAAGAATTACTCGCTGGTCCTACGGCGAGTTGAGGCCGCTCGAATAGTTCTCGCGCTGTAAGTGACTCGGCCTGTTAAGTCGCCTAGCGATCAACTGGCCTGCAGGCTGGGACAGGTTGGATTCGTGTGTAAAAGGGCGTTTTATCGTTCCTAATCCATCGTTCCAGGTTCCACGGCCTTCTGAATCATGACCTCAAGCGCGGGGCACCCTCTTTCGGAGAGGAGGTTACGCGTTCGAGTGATCCGGGTGCGCCGCCCCGCCGACTTCCCAGAACCCCGTCAGCCGAACGCACTGACGGGGGAGCCGAACAGCTGCCCAGGAGGCGGCTGCTTAACCATTACTTCCGAGTTGACGATCTGTCCAGAATCGGTCCAACGCCCGGCGGAGTGATCGCTAATGCCCCGCTCAGGATGGGAGGCTAAGCGGACCGGTAACACCTAATTCGGTTATACGGGGCTAGTCGTGCAGGGTTATGCTCAAGAGGCCACTGTTAACCGTCAACGCGCCGCTGCCCGCGTAATCGATAAAGCCCAGCGTCCGGAACTTGTTCATGAAATGACTGACCCGTGACCGCGTGGTGCCGACCATTTGGGCCAGGTGTTCCTGATTGATTCCGGGATGGACAGCTTCGGTTCTGCTTTCCTTGCCAAAATGCGCCAGCAATAAGAGAATCCGGGCCAGGCGCTTCTCGCTGGAGTTGAAAAGCTGGTCGACCAGATCC
The DNA here is from genome assembly GCA_963722555.1 of uncultured Acidobacteriota bacterium. Classification (GTDB taxonomy): domain Bacteria; phylum Acidobacteriota; class Terriglobia; order UBA7540; family UBA7540; genus Bog-366. Next base: position 75,959 of record CAVRNQ010000005.1, on the reverse strand, counting down.
CCTTCAAATCGAATGTTGCGGGAAAGCAGGTGCGTGATGAACAATTCCGAGATTCCGTGCTGCTCGTGGAGCAGACGCACCATCAGCGACTTCTCGACCCTGTAAAGAGTGCAATCGCTCACCGCGATAGCCGTTGCGATGCGCAATGGCTGGCCGGCAAGGCATCCCTCACCAAAGAACTCGTTGTCGCCCAGAACGGTGACGATCGCTTCCTTGCCTTGTTGGGATGTCACCGCGAGCTTCACCTTGCCTTCTCGGAGATAATACACGGAATCCGCAGGGTCTCCCTGCACGAAGATCGTGCGGTTCGCGCCGTATTCTAGAACGGTTTTCCCGCGCGAGATTCCTCCGAGGAATGCTGCCCAATTGACGGGCTGAGTTTTCTCGTTTGCTGCAGCAAGTGTAGGCTTGCCTTTGTCGTTGGCCCCGACAACCTTAGGCTGGCTCTTCTGTGGCGCCATAACACCCTCCGTCTGCTTGCTGAAGATATCGCGGTTCGCGGCGTATTCCAGAACAGTATTCCCGCCGGCGATTCCCGCGAGGGCGGCCTCCCAATCGGCAGGCTGGCTTTTCTTAGCCATAACAACCCCCCTCTGCTTGCTAAGGGCGCTCCCGTGGTATCAGAACGAATCGGATTTTGGCGACGACCCGGTATCACCTTGCGGGTCGGATTCACTCCAAGGCAGTTTCAGGGTCCGAATGGGCTGCTGACTCGTTATCCCTCGAATGCTTCGTCATCAACCTGTGGAGTGAGGCGTACTTTGGGGCAATGCTTGATTTCTCAGAAACTCAGTCTCGGCGGATGACCAGGAGAGTGCGGTCGTCGTGGAAGGAAAGCTCGTTGCGGAAGGCATCACAGGCCTTTTCGATGAGGTCAATGACGCTGTGTGGCGTGGCGCCATGCGCGGGGCGCACGGCCTCCCGGAGCCGCTCCGCACCAAATTCCTCATTCTGCTCGTTCAAGAGCTCCGTCCAGCCGTCTGTATAAGCAACCACCAGATCGCCGGAGCGCAGGTTGCAGACGCCCATGCGGTACTCGCTCGCCGGGTCAAGGCCGAGAAAAAGCCCGCCATCAGCCAGTTCTTCAAGGCCATCGGACCGGACTACGATCGGCGATGGATGTGAGCAGTTGACGTAGAGCAAGCGGCCCTGATCGTCAAACTCCCCGTAGAACAGGGAAATCAGGTTGCGCTGTTTGCCCTGCTCAGCTAGGCTGCGGTTGATCAGTCGCACTTTGTGCACCACTTGGAATGGTGTGGCGTTGACCACATGAAGCGTGGCATGCAGTGCAGTCACCAGGACTGCCGCCTCGAATCCCTTGCCCTTGGCGTCGGCGACCGCCGCGGCAAAACTGCCCGGCCCCAAGGGGATGATCTGATGATAATCGCCGCCTACTTCCTGCGCCGGAACGGACCGTTGAGCAGCTTGATAACCGGGCAAGGAGGGCAGTTCTGGCGACAATAAGCTTATTTGCTGTTCCCGGGCGAGCGTCAAGATTTCCTGAAGCCTCTCTTGCTGATGCTGGCGATCACCAAAGAACCGGATCAGCCGTCCCAGTACCTGGAAGTCAGCTTCGCGCTGCTGGCCCTCCTTACCAGCCATGGAGGGAGTGATCAGGCCAAGCACCTGACGCAACTCGCGGTCCACCGGAATGAAAATCAGGTCGTACCAGTCTTCGCGACCCTCGGCCTGTCGGCGCAACCCCCGCTGGATCCACCAAGACTGGCCCAACAGACGGCGTTGCACTTTGCGATAAGACAATCCACGGTCCAACAAATCCCAAAGGGGTTCGCCTTCTGACCATGTCATTTCATAGCGGCCGTCCTCCCGGCGGAACTCACCAGTCGCCAGCAGGTGGAGGGAGTTTCCGAACTCGCGCAGCATGCTCTCCAGCAACGCTCGCACGAACCCTCCCACCTCCCGCTCCCTGTGAGAGACGCCTTCAATCAGATCGAAAAGTCTGCGCTCCAGCATGGCGTAATCAACTTGTTCTTGGTCGAACCCTTTGTAGATGATTGGTTCTTGCTTTACCGAGGGGTATGGGTCAGGACTCCGAACGGCGCGTGGGATTCCGAAAGGGGCTCCTGGTACCGCAGCCAGGCATTTGTCCCATTTCCTCTGTCCAAGTTACTATAGATGCACAATTAGCGCCTGAGGATGCCGCCCGCGGTGAGAACGACGTGAATCCCGTTCTGTTCTCCCTGGCCACTACAGCATAAACCGGAATTCGCTTTTTGGCGTTCCGGCGCCTGAGAGCATACACCCGTTTGTCTCCAACCGAGCCCTTTCAGTGCATTTTCCCTCTCCGAGATTGGTCCGAACGACTCTCTTCTGCCTTCCGCAAGTCCTGAACGCCTGCAGTCGTCGCCTGCTCCATCAGTTTTTCGGACACCGCCGCGTCCCGGGGGCGTTTTCGTCCGTTTTCCTACTACCCGAGCCGGGGTTACCCCGTGGGAACCGGCAGCCGCGCGATCCTGCCCAGCATGGCTCCGAAGAGCCGCCGCGTCAGATGGCTCTCCGCCAAGAGATTTGCAGGACTGGCCTCGGATTGAGCAGATCGGTTCTGCCTTGTCGCCAAGCGTTTAGGAATGGTTCACGTGCGTGAGGTACGACCACTTGGATGGAACGCCCTACATGGAATTCCGGCCCCTGACTCCCCCGAAGTCCCCTTCGAGTAAGTTTGTGGTGGCATAGCACTCGCTGGGATTGATCGCGAGCAACGCCGTAGTGTTGACCGAACCGATCAACTCCCGGATGGCGACTCGGAAACTATCCCAGGACCTTACGGCTTCCTCTGACTGTCGGCGGTCCCACTTGGGCTTGGTCGGCTTACCGTAAGAGTGATCCGAAACCGTGTGATTTTGGCACAATCCGGATGTTGAGACGCCGTATTAGTGAAATCAGTGAGTTGCGCACTGCGTTTAGAGCCCCCCCTTTAACACGCCTCTTATTTGCCTGGACGGCTTTCCGCTTTTGTAGTATTGAGAAAGCAAGGATTTTGCCGCTTGTCGAACAGCATACAAGTGCCGCCACGATTAGCTTCTGACTTGGACAGCGGCGAGCGCGCTTGGTGAAGCCATAACTTCATGAGTGGACACTCCCCAGGACGAACATGATGACTCACCGAAAAGGGACCGATCAATATTTGGTGTCAAAACCGGCGCATTTTTTCGAAAAGGAACTCGTAGGCGAGGAGCCGCCATCTTTTGCGACGATGCAGACGCTCTACAATTTGGCCAGGGAACTGTCTGGGCGCCGTCCCTGGGATCTGTTGACCGAAGATGAGCTTGTGCTAGTCGAGGGGGCGGCTTCACAAGAGTTGTGCTTCTGCTCGGTCATGGGCGCGCTCGGGCAAGTAAGAGCCCTGCACGTGTATATTGGCCCCGAGGGCTATCGTCTTTTCAACAGGCTCCATTCAGGTGAGAAGATGACGGTCGGGGAGTTCTTCGCGGCTCAGCGCAGCGTTTACGTGGAATTCGTCCGACTCGGCGATTTAACAGCAGCCGACCGAGGGTTGCTTAAAGTCATGGGCCACCTGTTGAAGAGGGGCACACTCGCGCCGATCTTCCGTTCCATCCGGCCTGGACATCACCCTTGGTATGTGACAGAGGGTGAGGCCCGGATGTTGGCGGAATGCCAGCGGGCCTTGATCGCGATCTGCGACATTCGCAAGGCGAAGCCGTCTCTGGATTTCTGGGAAAAGGAAAGCGTTTATCCCATGCTGTCACGCCGAGCAGTGGAGGGGATTGAGGCGAAATACGAGATACACCTGGTGGACGCACCCAGCTTCCCTCTGCCAATACCCAATTTCGCCACTTTAGATGAGGCTCGCATCCACCGCATCCGAGACAGTAGGTATCCATTCCAGGGAGTGCTCGAGGTCGACCACTTCTACGGGGCTAGGATGATCGGCGAAAAGAATCAGCGCAAGTCTTGTTTGCGCATGGGCCTAGCCATCGACGCCCAGAGTGGGTTCGCTTACCCGCCAGAGGTGAGTTCGCCCGAACTTGCCACGGGGGACGTACTCATGCGCGTGATCCTCCGAGCGATCGAGAGCGCCTGCGCACTGCCCCTTGAGGTTCATGTGAGAAGTGGCGAATTCAAACTCCTTCTCGAACCATTGGCGCAAGCATTAGGATTTTCCATGAGGGCCATGAAATCTTTGCCCGCTCTCGATTTTGCCAAGTGCCAACTCTTGGAGATGATGGGAGATCCAGGGCTGTTGCCGCCCCCCTGACGATCAGACTGCGGCGACCTCTCGGTTTGGAAGTTAGAGGCTTGCCAAAAGGGTATCCGAAATCAGCCCCGCAAGTCGTTGATTCTGCGAGTACAGGAGCTGTCGATCCGGAAAGTGCCAAAATCACATGGTTTTCGCACGGTAGGCAGGATCAGTTTCCGAAAAGCGTTTATACAATACGAGCATGTGGATTGATTCCGGGTGCGCCGTCGCTCGGCTAGAACTTCGAATTGCACCTGCGGATTCGTCGCTAAACACAAGGCGACAAGGCGGGAGCTGTTTCCTCGAACCCCGTCTGGGCAGCCGAACGCACTGACGAGGGATCTGAACAGTTGCCCAGGAGGCGGCTGCTTAGGTTGTTTAAGTGTTCAAATTAGCAGCCAGACATATTGCGAGTCTGATATCTGCGAGCTACATTTAGCACCATGATGAAAGCAGTGTGGACAGGGCCAGAGCGGTTGGAGATCATTGAGGATGGGTCTCACCGGACGGCGATGGTCCGCTCCACGGCGGCCTCGCTGTAATGCTTCATGTCCACCCCCGACATGAGGCTTACCACGGCCCGCCTGAAAAGCGGACATTTCACTTGTGAATTCGACCGGACATATCATATGTCAACGACACAGACCGAAAATAGGGGGCCTTGACAAGGGAATTTCCTCATGTTCCTAGGGAACGATAAAAGCGTGGTACTGGTTTCGGATTTTAACCTTAGTCGCTTGGCACGCCCGCTTTCTCGTGCCAGTTTGGCTCATAGAGTAGAAAGGAAGCGCATACGAAGTGGATAGACTGCGTTTCTCAATTTGGATCCAGGAACAGGCGCCAGGAACGGAGAGCTTTCCCGGATCATGCTGAACTGGATTTGGTCGGGGTACCCGGGTCGAACAAATGGAAAGTCCGCGAGTTCAAATCAGGAGGATGAATTAATTATGAAAGGCAAATTGGAGACTTTGGTAATTCTATTACTACTCGCAACCGGGACTGTTTGGGGTGGCATCACGGGGAGTATTTCAGGAACCGTGACGGACCCTACAGGGGCGGTCATCCCTGGAGCTGCGGTGACTGCACACAATACCGAAACGGGAATTGATAGCTCGACCCAGACCAATGCCCAGGGCTTCTATTCCTTTCCGGCCCTGCCCGCTGGGAAATATGAGGTGAGGATCAAGGCCACCGGATTCCAGGAATACCGGGAGACGGGTCTGGTGTTGGATGTCAACACCGCCTTGCGCATTGATGCCGCCATGAAGGTGGGCGCCGTGACCCAGGAGGTGAGCGTCTCCGCCACAGCGGCGCACGTTGAAACCAGCAACACCCAGATGGGCGATGTCATCGGGACCACCAAGATGCTTACACTCCCTTTGAACGGCCGCAGCTATTTGGACTTGCTCGGTCTGCAACCGGGCGTGGCTCCGGGGGGAAGTGGGGAGGGGGCGAGTGTCTCCATAAGTGGGCAACGGGAAACTTCCAACGGCTTCATGATCAACGGTGGCAACGCCCAGGACAAGCAGGCCAATGGACCCGCCATCACTCCCAATTTGGATTCCATCGCGGAATTTCGCGTTCTGACCGACAATGCGGACGCGGAGTATGGCAACTATGGTGGGGGGCTCATCAACGTACTCACCAAGTCCGGAACCAACCAGTTTCATGGAAGTGCGTTTGAGTTCTTGCGGAACCCCAACTATGACGCGCGGAACTTCTACTCCCCGGACCGCGCGGTCTTGCACCAGAACCAGTTCGGTGGCACGGCAGGCGGTCCCATCCGGCATGACAAGCTGTTTTTCTTCACTGACTACCAGGGAACGCGCATGGTGCAGGGCGTGGACACCGGGCTTATCTTGGTGCCCTCAGCCGCCGACCGGACCGGGAACTTGGCGGATGTGGCCAGCCAACTCACGGGGACGGTGAACGGTGGGTCCTGGGCCAACACGCTTGCGCAGGAATTGGGCTACCCGGTCACTGCCGGCGAGCCGTATTACACGAGCGGGTGTACAAGTAGCGCTCAATGCGTATTTCCCAACGCGGTTATCCCTCAGTCCGCATTCACTGCGCCCACAAAAGCCCTCATGAAGTACATTCCGGTTCCCAACTTGGGCTCCTCCACCTTCACCACTTCGGCGTACAAGGCAACGCTGAGGGACGACATGGGCAGCGCGCGCCTCGATGCCAACACCCGCCTGGGTTTGCTCTCGGGCTATTTTTACCTGGACGATTACGCAAGCATTAATCCGTACGGCGGAGCGAGCGTTCCGGGGTTCAGCTCAAGTAACAACGGCCGGAATCAGATGATCAACTTAGGCATCACCAAGTCGTTTGGCCCCAGTTCGGTCAACGAACTCCGTCTTGTATACATGCGCAATGTCTATTTCACTGGTTTTCCGATTGGCGGGACGGGGGTTTCACTTGCTTCCCAGGGTTTTACGGGCATCTATCCCGTGCAACAGCTCCAGGGGGTTGAACCCGTCGGCTTCAACAACTTCAGCATCGGTGTTGCTTCTTGGATAACACGATTCTACGAGAACACCTATCAGATAGCGGACAACTTTTCGAAGGTGATTGGCACCCACACGGTCAAATTCGGTGGGAGCTTCAGTTACGACCCGGTCACAAAGAAGCTCGGCGGTAACCTTAATGGAGGCTTCGGATTTAACGGCAACGAGACGGGCAGTGATTTTGCAGATTTCCTGGTTGGGGCTCCCGCAGGCTATTCCCAAGGCGAGCAATTGCCGAGCTATCAGCGCTGCCGCTACTACGCTCTGTATGGCCAGGATAGCTGGCGGGCCACCTCCAACTTGACGCTGAATGCTGGCTTGCGCTGGGAAGTCAGCACTCCCTGGTGGGAGGCCCATAACGAAATCGAGGGGCTCGTCCTCGGTCTGCAGTCGAAGGTATTTCCGGGGGCACCGACGGGCTGGGTTTTCCCAGGCGATCCTGGGGTTCCCTCCACGCTGAGCCCGACTCGCTACAACAATTTTGGCCCGCGCCTAGGTCTCGCCTATTCTCCTCATGCCGACGGAGGCTTCCTAGGTAAATTGTTGGGAGGCCCTGGCAAGTCGAGCATCAGGGCTTCGTTTGGCGTCTATTTTACATCTTACGAAGGAAGTATATACGCACAGGAATTAGGGGACGCTCCGTACGGATATTGGTGGTCCAATCCAGCGCCCCCCCTGTTTGCGACCCCCTTTATTGATCGTCCCAGTGGACTGGACAGGGGCCAGCACTTCCCCGCACCCATACCTCCCCTCAACGTGGGACCCAATAATCCTGACAACTCCTTCCCCTGGTCGCAGGTCCTGCCCCTCTCCAGTTCGCCGGCCTTCTTTCACGACAACCGCCTTCCCTATAACGAGGATTACAACTTCACGATTCAACGGCAATTCGGAGGGGCAACATTGCTCTCTCTGAGTTACGTCGGGACGCAAGCCCACCGGCTTCTTGCGACCGTGGAGGCCAATACGGGGAATCCGGCTCTGTGCCTGAGCCTAAGCCAGCTAAGCCAAGTGACTGATGGGGTCACCTGCGGCCCCTATGGCGAGAACGGCGTCTACCACCCCATCGGTGGCGGAGTCATCACCACCACACGCTCGCCCTTCAATGATGCTTTTGGCAGCAACGGCTACATAGCAAGCATGGCCAACTCCAACTACAACGCGCTCCAGGTCACGCTGCGCCACACCCTGGGCCGCCTGGAATTCCTCGCGGGCTACACCTGGAGCAAGTCGCTCGATAACGCGTCTGGCACTGGACTGGGCCAGGGCGACAACATCAACCCCATCAACCCCAAGATTACGAAGGCGTTGTCCGCTTTCGATGTACCAAACAACTTCGTCGTGAGTTACAGCTATCGGATACCTTTTGACAAGCTCGGGCACCCCAACCGCTTGACCAATGGCTGGGCCATCAGCGGAATTACGCGCTTCGCCACCGGCTTCCCTGTGTATCTCCAAGAGCCTGATGATAACTCGCTTTTGGGGACTTTCGGTGTAGGGCAGGGCAGTTCCGTGGACGAGCCGAACCGCCTCCCGGGTTCCCTAAACATCACCGATCCCCGCAAGGGCGATCCGGGCAGCGGGACGAATCCTTACTTCAACACCTCCTTGTTCACTAGGGAGGTCATCGGGCAGCTCGGCAATGCCAGCCGCCGGTACTTCCACGGACCTGGTTGGAACAACTGGAACCTGTCGTTGGCCAAAGAACTCCGCTTGACGGAATCGAAGAACCTGCAATTTCGGGCCGAACTCTTCAACGCTTTCAATCATGCCCAATTCTGGGGTCCGACTGGGAACATCCTCAACTCATCTTTCGGCTTTGTGACGGGCGCAAGCAGTGCGCGAATCGGCCAGGTGGGTATGAAGTTCATCTTCTAATGAATCTCGGCGGCCCTGGGCGGGAGTTGATCCCGCCCAGGCGCCGCAAGCCCAATCACCTTGCTTGTTCGTGGGACCCCAGCGCGTGACGTGAGTTTGCTGAATGCGCGAAGGCGGAATCATGGCAAGCGGCGGCGGACGTTGACGGGCAACCGAGGCCATGCGGCTTCATCATCAACCAGTGTGTTGGAGACTCATCGTGCTGGAAATCATAGATCTCAATACCAGGCGTTTGTCGAAGTGAGGAGTGACAGAAAACGAGCAACCCTGCATTAGCGCTGTACCCATCGCCAGACTGGCGGGGCGAGATCTTGGCAATTCGATTGAAATCAGAAGAAGACAAGGCCAGTCATTAAAACGATTGCATTGTCCGCTCTGAATTCATAGCATTCACAGGTTCCACGAGGAGGACCCGTATGGACAGCGCACGCAGGCCGAACCTGCTATCCACGCTCGACGGTAAGTCACTGGCTGGGCAGTTCGAGAAGGATCTGCGCTTCTTCGATCTCCTTCTAGTGCTCATTAACAAATCTTGTCCAATCAGGAGCGTCGATTTGATGTGGAAGGGCAGCGAGTCAGCGGGATCAGGCCTGACACAGATCGCGGGGACCGCGCAAGCTCTGCAAGGGACATGCTCGCGATTGGTTTGTGGCGACCGAGCAAACTTAAATCCAAGGTTCTGTGAAATTGTGAGGGCAGGTTGCACGACATCGGACAAGGCCGCCGAGGCCAGGGTTGGCGCTAGCGGAAGGCCCGAGGTTTATCGTTGCCATGCCGGACTCGTTGATATTGCTGTGCCGGTAATGTGCGATGGCAAGCACATTGCGACGCTGTTCACTGGCCAGGTGCTGCGATCTCGGCCTGACGACCCGGGGTTTCGGGCGGTGCGCCGCGACGTCCGGCATCTGGGAACGCTTGACCTCCAGCAGTTGAAGGCTGCTTATCAGCAAGTTCCCGTGGTGTCGGAGGAGGACATCCAGCACACAGTGAGGATTCTCGAGATCTTTGCCGAATATCTAGCCACGGGATGGAAGCGTCTGCTTGACGCCATCGAGGCCCAGCAGTTTCGCTTGCGAGAGTCGCAGCTCCTCTGTAAGGAGATGGCACACATCATCTTAGGTGGAGGTGTCGAGGAGAGTGGACGGCTGCGAGAAATTGCTCGCGCCATGCAGTTCACATCTTATCCAAATCGGATCATGATCGTCCGGCCGCAAGGGGAGGTGGAGAATGGGGCCCCGTCCTCTTCCTTCGATATGGCATTCACGCGAGTTTTGTATGCCGTCGAGGATCTGACCGGAAACATGAAAAATGTAATGGCGGTTTACCTTCGCCGCCGTGGTATCTGCATTTTCTTCGCCGATAACGGAGGGCGAACAGGTACGCTGAGCGAGGTTAAAGCCTATGCTTTGGCGCAGAGGGTAGTGAACTACATCTACCAGCAGTGCAGTCTTCGCGTCCGGATCGGAGTAGGCCGGCCGAGAGAAGAATGGAATAGGCTGGCCGAGTCCTATCAGGAAGCCTGGGCAGCGCTGGCTGAATCAGAAGCCACGATCGCTGTCTACAAAGGCCAGCCTGCCGCTGTTCGCGCGCTCTCGAGCCAGATTGGAGTTGCGTGTGAAGCTCTGTCGCGACGAGACTTCCAACAGGCGCGATCCGCTCTGCAGTCGGTTCCCATGCTAGCGAACCGGCATCTTGGCAGTAATAGGGAAAGCCTGCCTGCCTTGCGCCAATTCCTTCTCTCTGCCCTGGACGCACTCATGCTGACTGCCCAAAAGCTGGGCTGCGACACAACGACCTTGGACTGTTGGAGGCGCGCAGCTTCCGAAAGTCTGGAGGTGGCGCCGACAGCGTTCGAACTGCAAGGGTCCTGGCTCAACTGCGTCGAGCGTCTTATGGCAGAGATGGGGCGCTTGTACTCCGGCAAACACGAGAAGCTTGTCGACCGTGCTTGCGCTCTTTTCGATAAGAATATTGAGCGGGCAGTAGGATCTTTGCCGGTTTCGATCCCGGAGGTTGCAGCTCTTCTGGGAGTCTCTCAGGGGCATCTGAGCCGCACTTTTAAGAGAATAGCGGGAGTGACGCCCGAGCGATACATGATGGAGAAGCGAATTGAGCGTGCCCGGCGGCTGCTACTGGATCCAAATAGCCGCGTGTCGGAGGTGGCGGAAAAATGCGACTTCTGCAATCCAGCCTACTTCGCAAGAGTTTTTCGCAAGGTTGCGGGTTGCTCGCCCACTGACTTCAGCAAACAGCCGATCCGATATGAAATTCCTCCATTGACCACCAAAGTGACCATCCGCGGCGAAGTTTAAGTGACATTTTGAGGACCTAGCGGATATTGCGGTTCCAAGTCCCATCCGCCAATAGATGCCGTTTAAGTGCTCAAAATAACGCTTAGACTCATTGTGTCCGCGGCATCAATCCGCTACCCTGACAGCGGAACGGGCGCTCTTTCGGTTGCACTTTCAGCGTTTGGCGCCGGTCCCGGCCAGGAAGTCATTGTGCTATCCGAGTAGATGTGAGCGACCTCACGTCCGCGAGCCAAATGGCCGCCCGCAGAAATGTTGAAGTATTTCTTGTTTTACGATTTTTGACTCAATGACTATTGGCAGGAATTACGACCGACTTGACAATGCGGCGCAGTGCCGGCCGCGGAAAGGCTTTTTGTGCGCATCCTCATTGTCGCTCTTCTGTTGACGTTGGGGTTCCCTCAGGCTCAGGCTCAGGATGTTGCCTCAAAAATTCCCAGGCGCAGCTCGACACAATTGCTCGATGGTTTTGGGGTGAACGTTAATTTGCCCCGGCGGCCCCGGATGCCGTGGACAAAGACGTGGACGCCACTGTTTGATTCAGGAGTCAAGTGGGTAAGGATCGGCCAGTACGAGAATTCTTCCGAGCAGATCAGTTGGGACTGGGTGGAACAGACGCCTAGACACTACGCCGTTCCGGAGGACGCTGACGAGGCGATCCGTTCCCTGCTGGACAATGGCGTATCCATCGAGGCCGAACTGCAATACTCGAACCCGCTCTATGCCGAAGACAGGTCGAAGCGTCCCGAGCGCGTTACCCTTCCGCCTCCTGGAATCGGGCAGAATGATGAGCCTGTGAACCCAATTTTCCTTGCCCCGAAAACGGACGAGCAAATTGAGGCGTTCCTCGGTTACGTTCGCTTCATGGTGGGCCGTTATAAGGGACGAATCAACCACTGGGAACTCTGGAATGAACCGAACATTGGCTATTGGCGACCGGACGTCGAAAAAACAGAGAAAGCGAAATGGTATGGGCGCGTTTTCTGCCGGTTCGCGGACGCCGTGCACGCAACCGACCCGGACGCCAAGGTCATGTTCGGCGGGCTAGCCAACCCAAATCTTGAGTTTGCCGTGAACGCCCTCAGGGACTGCCCGAAAAAGATTGACATCATGGCCTACCACTGTTACCCCGACGGCCCATTTGGAGCCGGCCGCCCTCCGGAGGTGATCGATCTGCTCTACGGAGGTGCGAACTTCCGCAAGGGGGTTATGTCGATTCCAGGAATCCGCCCGGATTTGGAATTCTGGCTCAACGAATGGAACGTCAACCCCAAGGCGAAAGGTTCAAATCAATCCGTGCAGGCGCGTTATCTTCCGCGCTTCTACCTCGAGCAGCTGGCCCATAACATCAGGGGCTTCATCTGGATATTCACGCCCAGCACTGATGGCAACGAAGATAACAGGATGGGCATTCTGGAAGGCGATACTCAAGGTCCGGATGCGTTCCTGCCGCGGGAGGCGTTCTTCGCATTCCAGAATCTCTCGGCAGTTTTTGGCCAGACCGTTCGTGACCCAGGTGGCGAAGACGCTCTCAAACCGGTGAAGCAGTACGCGCGTGGCGAACATCGGAACTTTTGGTTTCGTGACCGCGCCTCGGGGCGTCGAGTCTTCGCATATTGGCTCGCGATTCCAGCGGACCCGAAAGATGACCTAAAACCCGTAATGACGGAAATGACTGTCGCTGACACGAGCATCACCCAGCCTGTGCTGATGGACATCCGGACCGGGGATGTCCAGGAACTGCGCTGGATTGACAAGGCCAAGCGGACCGTAGAAGTGCCGCTTAAGGACAGCGTGATGGCTGTGGCCGACGCAAGGTTTCTGGACTGGTTCGAGATCCCGCAGACCCCTGGTGAGTTGGTAGTGGATCGTAGGGGGGAGCAAATAAAGCTTCATTGGAAGCCAAGCCCCGGCGCGCTCAGGTTCGAAGTGCAGCGTTCCGATGATTTCAACCCATGGCGTCGAGTGGGCGAGGTGACTGCTCCGGTGGCCGAGTTCTCCGAAAAGTCGTCAGACGCCAATCGCTCAACGTACCGCGTTCGTGCGACAAACGCAAAGGGCACGTCGCCTTGGTCCAATCCGGCATGGGCCGGACAGTAGGGTTTATAAGAACGGGAGATTCTGCCCAGGCGCTCGCGGCGGGTATCCACCCGATAACAATTATTGCGGGCATGAGGTGCCCTGCCAGGTCAAAGGAGAGGAACGGAATGAAACGTATCCACGTTAATCTGACGGCGTTGCTGTTCGTAGCTATCCTCGCGTTCGCGGTTCTGCCTTTGCTCGGTATTGAAGAAACCCCCGTCAAAGCTTGGGAAGAGAAGATCGTGATCCCCACTTATCTTGTCGGCGCCCCGGAGCCCAATCCCATGTTCTATTTTGGCAGTGAATCCCAGGGGGCCCAAGACAGAATCTATCCCTATCCACTGTACGACTCTCTGACGCACAAAAAAGCAGATAAGACATATAAAATCGTCTATCTCGAAAATCAATACATCCGGGTGGGGATTCTTCCGGAAATTGGCGGCCGTCTTTTCGAGGGAATCGACAAGACGAACAACTACAATTTCATTTACAGACAGCACGTCATCAAGCCGGCGCTGATCGGTCTGATCGGGACCTGGATCTCTGGCGGCATCGAGTGGAACATTCCCCATCATCACCGTGCCACCAGCGCTCTCCCTGTGCAGTATCGCATCGAGCAGAGCGAGGATGGCAGCAAGACGGTATGGATCGGCGAGTTGGAAATCCGTCACCGCATGCGGTGGGCGGTCGGCTATACACTCAGGCCAGGCAAATCCTACTTGGAAGCTCAGGTGCGCATTGTGAACCGCACGCCTGTCGTCGAGACGATGCTTTGCTTTGCCAATGTGGCAGTAAACGTGAACGACCAGTATCAGACCATCTTCCCGCCAAGCACGCAATACGGCACCTACCACTTCAAAAATCAGTTCATCAAGTGGCCCATCGCCGACTCGATCTACAACGGGGCGGATTTCACCAAGGGCGTGGACGTGAGCTGGCACAAGAACCACATCGAAGCGAATTCCATCTTCGCCTGGAATTACACGGACGATTTTTTCGCCGGATACGACCACGGAAAACAGGCCGGTATCATGAGTATCGCGGACACCCACATCGCCCCAGGCAAGAAGATCTGGACCTGGGGTAACGGCCCGGAGGGCCGCATGTGGGATCGCATCCTGACGGATACGGACGGTTCGTACAACGAACTGATGCGTGGCGCCTATTCCGATAACCAGCCAGACTATAGCTGGCTCCAGCCTTTCGACACGAAATCGTTTTCCATGTACTGGTATCCGTTCCGCGACATTGACGGAGCGAAGGAGGCAAATCTGGACGCGGTGGTGAACCTGGAAGTCGAGAAGAACGGGACCGCAAAGCTCGGCTTCTACACAACCTCGGCGCACCGGTCAGCCACGGTTTTGTTGCAAGCCGGTTCCAAGGTTCTTCTGCGGGAAAACATCGCGATCGATCCCGGCAAGCCGTGGGTAAAGCAGGTTGCCATACCGGCGGGCATAGACGAGCACGATCTGCGCGCTTCGCTCTCCGCGGAGGGCAGGGAGCAGGTGGCATATTCGCCGGTTCGCCTGACACCCGAGACCATGCCGAAGCCGGTGACGCGCCCTCCGGCGCCCCAGGAAATCAGGACCAACGAGGAACTTTACCTCACGGGCTTGCGCCTGCAGCAGTTTCACGCTTCCTACGCGGACCCCGAGGACTACTGGAAGGAAGCCTTGCGCCGCGATCCTGGCGATGCCAGGGTCAACACCGCGCTCGGCATCACCCGCTTCCGGGAAGCGCGTTTCTCGGAAGCCGAGGAGTTTTTCCGGAAGGCGCTGGAGCGGCTCACCGACAAGTACACAACCCCGAAGGACGCCGAGCCGATTTACTACCTGGGACTCACGCTGAAAGCGGAAGGCCGGTTCGACGAAGCGTACAAGTACTTCTATCTGGCCACATGGAATCTGCCGTGGCGGGCCGCCGGCTACTACGGTCTGGCTGAGATTGCGACCGGGCGCGGCGATCTGATGGCCGCGCTCGACTTCGTCAATCGCTCCCTCGACGACAACGGTCAGAACATTCGCGCGTTGACCCTGAAAGGCGCAGTGCTGCGGCAAATGGGACGGAAGCAGGAGGCGATCCAGGTCCTGGCTGTGGTGCACCGGTCGGACCCGTTGGACGTCCGTTCGATGGCTGAACTTTGGCTGGCCTCGGGCCGTCCGGAGACCCGGAACGAACTGACGGCTGCAATGAACGAGTATCCGGCCACCGCCGCGGAAACCGCCGCGGAATACTACAACGCCGGCCTTTGGAGTGACGGCGCCGCAATTCTTTCCCAATCGATAGCCGCGGCTCCGGATCAATCCAGAATTCAGCCGATGGTCTATTACTACTTGGGATATTTTGCGGAAAAGATGAATCAGCCGCAAAAGGCGTTGGAAGACTACGCCCTCGCCGGCAAGATGCCCCCGGATTATGTATTTCCCTTCCAATATGAGGCGATTGAGGTTCTCCGAAGTGCGATGAAGGCGAATCCACGGGATGCCCGGGCGCCGTATTATCTAGGCAACTTGCTGTTCGACTGGCAGCCGGCCGAGGCGATCTCGCTTTGGGAGACTTCGGCGGCGTTGGATCCCTCATTCGCGATCGTGCATCGCAACCTGGGCGTCGCTTGGTCTAATCAGAAGTCCGGCAACTCACTGGACAAAGCGATTGCGCAAATGGAGCAGGCCATATCGCTCGAACACAAGTACCCCTTGCACTTTGCGGAATTGGATGAGTTATATGAGGCCGTCGGTGCCGCTCCGGAAAAGCGCCTGGCGCTTCTGGAAAACAACCAGAGCATGGTGGCCCAGCGCGATGACTCTCTCTCGCGTGAGATTGCTTTGCTGGTTGCTCTGGGTAAGTTCGACGAAGCGATCGGCCTGCTCAGCGGGAAGGAGTTTTCCGTCTGGGAGGGCGGTAACGATCTGGATATAGCGGAAAGCCTGAGTGTGGCGGACGACTGGGCCGATGCTCACATGCTGCGCGGTCAACAGCGGCTGCAGGCCGGGCAGTCTCAGGAAGCGATCGCGGATTTCAAGTTGGCCTTGGAGATCCCTGCGAACCTTCCCTCCGAGAATAGGATCGATCGCGAGCCGGAGGCGGACTACCGGATCGGCAAGGCGTACCAAGCCTTGGGCGACGTCGAACAGGCGAAACAATACTGGCAAAAATCGGTCGCTGTTGTGATCGAACCGCCGGCGCCCGGACAAGAAGACTCGGGCATCGGCGCGCGGACAATCCAAACCTGTTACCAGGCCCTCTCTCTTCGCGACCTGGGCCAGAAAGACCAGGCGAGCGCCAGGTTCCAGGAGCTACTTGAAAGTGCAAATCGTGTGATTCAGCAGGGGCCGAGGCAATTCGACCTCAGCGCCTCTCTGACGGATCTGCTGCTTCAGCGCTCGCGGCTCGCAACCGCCCATTACCTCGCGGGTTTGAGCTATCTCGGACTCGCCGACAAGGAGAAAGCAACGCAGGAACTGAGCTTGGCCTTACAGGCGAGACCCGGTCTCTCAGCCGCCCGGTTTACGCTGGCCCAGCTTCGGTAGCACGGCCGACGACGGACCCGCGGACCCTGCGGTCCCGGGTTCGTCCCAAGTTCGATTGGAGGAATCAAGTGAAAACGCATCAATGAAGAGGAGACCATCGAATTCGGCGTTGGCTACCACTCCGAGGACGGGCCCGGGAGCGAACCGAAGCCGACGCCAGGCTGGTGCAGGTGCTTAAATGACATGAGATCGGTGCATGGAGTTGCTCGGGAGGCTTAAGCAATGGGTAAGTGGACACGTCGCGATGTATTGAGGACCATTCTGGCGGCGCCGGCGGTGGCGGCGGCAGCGGAGAGCATTGCCAATGAGGAAGCTCCAGCTCAGACTGGTGCGTCGGGGCGGCCTTTGGGCCAGCCGCCGGGATCAGGAAGCGCGCGGGAACGGCTCCTGCTGGATTTCGGCTGGCGATTCCATTTCGGACATGCCAGCGATTTGACGCAGGACTTCAATTTCTGGGGCGATTTCGCGAAGGCCGGCAACTTTGGTCCGGTCAACACGCTGCTTTTCGACGACAACGACTGGAAGGCCGTGGATCTGCCGCATGACTGGGCCATCGAATTGCCCTTCGAAAACGATCCCGCGCTTATGGGCAAGGGGTTCCATCCGTATGGGCGGAAATACCCAGCCACCAGCGTCGGCTGGTACCGGCGCATCTTCGAACTCCCGGCCTCGGACGCCGGCAAGCGGATCACGCTGGAATTCGACGGCGCGTACCGCGAAGCCATGGTGGTCCTGAACGGCTTCTACATCGGCCGGCACATCGGCGGCTATGACCCGTTCAGCTTCGACGTAACCGATTACGCCTCACCGGGCGCACGCAACGTGTTGGTGGTCCGCGTGGACGCCACCCAGAGCGAAGGCGTGTTCGTAACTGATGACACTGCAGGGGCGGGCATCTACCGGCACGTCTGGCTGGTGAGGACCAACCCGGTACACGTAAAGAAGTGGGGCACGTTCGCGCGGACCAAAGTGCAGCCC
Organism: uncultured Acidobacteriota bacterium; assembly: GCA_963722555.1. GTDB lineage: Bacteria > Acidobacteriota > Terriglobia > UBA7540 > UBA7540 > Bog-366. The sequence continues at coordinate 58,453 of CAVRNQ010000005.1, read as the reverse complement.
GCCGGAGTCACGGTCCAGATCCGGACGGTGGTGGAAAACCACAGCAAGGGCGCGCAGAGCACGCGCGTCACCTCGACCATTCTCGATCCCGCGGGCAAGGAGGTGGGGAAAGCGGCCACCCTGCCGGCGTCCATCGTGGAGGGGGGAGAGCATGTCTACGAGCAGCGGGTGGTGGTGAAGGCGCCCGCGCTGTGGTCGCTCGAACAGCGCAATCTGTATAAGCTAGTGACCGAGGTCGAGGCGGGCGGCGCCGTCACGGATCGCTACGAGACGCGGTTCGGCATCCGCACGTGCTCGTTCGACGCCGAGAAAGGGTTCTTTCTCAACGGCAAATCCGTCAAGATCAAGGGGACTTGCAACCACCAGGATCACGCGGGCGTGGGCTCCGCGCTGCCCGACGCGGTGCAGTACTACCGCATCCGCAAGCTTCAGGAGATGGGCTGCAATGCGCTGCGCACTACGCACAATCCGCCCACGCCGGAGCTGCTGAACGCGGCCGACGAACTGGGCATGCTGGTGCTCGACGAAACCCGCATGATGGCCTCGAATCCGGAAGGTCTCTCCCAGTTCGAGAACCTGGTTCGCCGCGACCGGAACCATCCCAGCGTCTTCATGTGGTCGATGGGTAATGAGGAGGGCGCGGCGGCCACCGACCGGGGCTTCCTAATCCTGACGGCGATGAAAGCCGTGGCGACCAGATACGATGGGTCGCGGCCGGTCTCCACCGCGCCACCCGGCGGCAGCAACATGGGCAAATTCGGGTTCGCCGCGTGCGACGTGCAGGGCTACAACTACGCCGATCCGCAGGCCGACGCGTTTCACAAAGCCAATCCGAAGGTCCCCGTGATGGGCACGGAGCAGGTCAGCGCCGTGGCGACGCGCGGCATCTACGTGATGGATCCCGAACACGGGTACGTCGGCTCGTACGACCCGTACACCACCAGCGGCCGCGCCTCCTGCGAGGGTTGGTGGAGCTTCTGCAACGCGCGGCCGTGGCTCGCCGGAGGCTTCATCTGGACGGGCTTCGACTACCGCGGCGAGCCTTCGCCCTATGGGTGGCCCGTCGTCAGCTCGCAATACGGCATTATCGATACCTGCGGCTTCCCCAAGGACAGCTTCTTCTACTTCCAGGCGTGGTGGACGTCGAATCCGATGTTACACCTGTTCCCACACTGGAACTGGCCGGGGTTTGAGGGCCAGGAGATCGCGGTCTGGGTGTACTCGAGCCTGGACCGGGTGGAACTGTTCCTCAACGGCCGGAGTCTGGGCGCCAAGGACATGAAGAAGGATTCGCACCTGGCGTGGAACGTCAAATACGCTCCCGGGGCGATTGAGGCGAGGGGATACAAAGACGGCAAGCAGGTGATGACGGCGAAGCGCGAGACCACGGGACCGGCGGCGAAGCTCGTGCTCACAGCGGACCGCAAAGAGATTTCGGCCGATGGCGAGGATGTGGCGATGTTCGCTGTCGAGGTGCAGGACGCGCAGAACCGCTACATGCCGATAGCCGATAACCAGGTGAATTTCCGGGTTTCCGGCCAGGGCAAACTGATCGGCGTCGGGAACGGCGACCCGACCAGCCACGAATCCGATACGGGCAGTTCGCGTAAGGCCTTTAACGGCCTGTGCATGACCATCGTGCAGTCCACAAAGACGGCCGGGAATATCACCGTGGACGCGGCTTCACCCGGATTGACGCCGGCCAGCTTCACCATCTCCGCGAAGGCCGTGACACTCCGTCCCCAGGTTGCGGTTTGGGAACGGGATGTCCCGGCGGGTCCGGGCATCACGGGTCTCTGGCGGTCGGCGCCGATAGTCGCTGCCGACGGCGGCGGTGGTGGTGGGGGGTTCGGCCGCGGCGGATGCAGCAAGGTCTTCACGTTCCGGCAGAGCGGGAAAGTTCTCACGGGAACCGTTGAGGGTGGCGCCGGCGGCGGTGGCGGCCAAACGCCGGTTGCGATCGAAGACGGGAAGGTGGATGGCGCCAACGTTACCTTTAGGGCTGGAACCGTGACCTACACGGGAACGCTGAAGGGAGACCAGATCGAGCTTCAGCGGACCGGCGCCGCCGCGGGCGGCCGCGGGGGACGTGGCGCCCCCGCCGAGCCTGCGGGACCGCGCCCGGCGATCGGCCCTCCGCCGGATGGTTCGGATCCATCGAACCCAGCGTTCTTAGGCCTGGGAAGAGGAGAAGGCGGCGGTTGCGGTGCGCAGACGCCCGCCCCGCTGGTCCTTGTCAGGGCGAAGCGGTAGAAGCTGGCATTATACCCGCTCCCGCCGGCGCGTCACGCGCGTTCCCCCTGGAGTCGGCCGAGATCCGTGAAGACTCCGGCCCGCTGGGATCAGGACCTTCCGCGAGCTCGCACCGCCATGAAATCTGGAGGCCGCGTCCGCTAAGCAACTCCCTCGACCCTTTTACACCCCTGTGAATTAGCCGTTCTTAGCGATCGAGTTTTTTGGCATGGACAGGCACCGAGGCCCGGAGAACTATAGCTGGGGCCCGTCCACCCAAGCCGGGTTCGACCATGGCGAGGGTCCATTCTTGCTGTCCGCGCGAACGCGATAGGTTACGTGCCCGACCGCCGGCAGCCGTTCGGACCACTCTACCGTTCCCGGCGCGAGCGCTGCGGCAGGCTGCCATGGACCCTGATGAACCGAGCGCTCGACCTGCAGGTGCGCCGCACCCTCGCCATTGGTCCAAACCAGCCGCACGCTGCCGTCTTCCAGTTTGGCCTGGAGCGCGCCAGGGGCCTCCGGCAGTTCCGGCCAGTTAAGGTAGGAAGCGTCGGCCAACGCCATAACCGTGTCCGTGAGAGGAACACGCAATTCGCCGCGCGCCCGGTCGTTCCACTCCAGCGGCGTGACGGCGCCAGTGCGGGAATCGATCAGAACGGGCTGGCGCAGTGCGGAGTCGCGGACGACTATGCTGCTTTCGACGGGCTGGAACCGGTCGGCCGGATCGGCAACAACAGCCAGCCACCAGGCGTAGATCGGTTTGCCGCTGGCGCGATCGCGGAAGGCGTAGTTCCGCAATTCGCCGTGGGAGTAGCGCTCCGGCGCCGCGAGCTGGTATTCCGCCATGGGATCAACAGCGGTCTGGCCGAACAGCGCATTGGTAACCTCGAACGCTTTCAGCGCCGGGCGGGGACGAAAAGCATCGGGGCGGCCCGTCTCGCCGTGAATGATGCCGTACTGGTCACCCTCATTGCCGTCGGTATCCGGAATAAAGGTCCACAGGAACGGACGCATGCGCAAAGCATGGGACCACACGTAGAAACGTGGCAGGTAGCGTGCCTCAACGGATTCGTTTGAATCCTTCCACGATGGCGCGCAGTTCCACTCGTTGACCCAGAACTCCAGGTCCCGGCGAATGCCGGGCACGCGCAGAACGCGCTCGCGGAACTCGGCGGCTTTCAGAAGCGTGTCCGCTTCCTCGGGCGCATGGTTGAAATGGGGACCAACATAGGGATGGTAGGCCATTATGTCGATCTTCGACGCGCATTCGGCCAGGGCGGCTTCGGCGAACACCAGGTCCACTCCGGACAATCCCCCGAAGATCACCTTGGCCTGCGGGTCGGTCTGATGGATCGCGTCGGCGACGCGGGCCAGCACCCTGCCGTACCAGTCCCCTTTTTCGGCACGCTCTTGCTTGGTATGGGCGTCCGGGCCCCAGTAAACCTCGTTCTGCTCGTTCCAGAATTCCCAGTGCTTCACCACGCTGCCGTAGCGGCCGACCATAAAGCGGGCATAGCGAGCGAACGCTTCGATCTGCTCGTCGGTCCGCGGCGGGAGGAAGATCGGGTTCACGGGCTCGTCGCCTGGGCCTATACCGGCGGGTGGCAACACGACACGCCTGGGGCGAATGGCCGGGTCGCCCTGGTAGAGCGGGTTGGAGTACTGCAATTGGATCTCAATGGCCACGCCGTTATCGGCGAGGGACCGGATCGCCTCGTCCACTTCGGGGAGGACTGCGAGATGGCCGGGTGTCTCTTCGACCCAGTCCCAGCTCGTTTTTTCCGACGAGTTCTCGTACTGTCCGATGCGCACCCATTTGACGCCGGCGTTGAACAGAGGTGTCCAAGTCCTGGTCCAAGGCATGCGCGGCTCGCGCGGCAGGGCGATGTTCATGCCAAAGCCATCCGCCAGTTGCGCGGACCGCCGTGGCGGCACCTCGCGCGGGATGTCCTGGCCGAAGCATGTGCCTAACAGAAGGAGGACGAACAGAGTGTTTTTCACCGGGATTTCCATTTTGTCCTGTACCTCACCAAAATTGCATCGCACGCGGTTTCAGGAACTCAGGAGTGAGATCTTAACATTGTCAAGAGCCAATGTAGCACAAGCCCTTTACGGATCGGAATTATTGCGGAGCACAGGCGTCCACGGTCCCCAACGCCGATCTTACGCAACAGCGGGAAGTCGTCAGTGCCTTTCTCGCCGCGCTGCGTGCCGGGGAACTTCGAGGGGCTCGTCGCAGTGCTTGATCCTGAGGTAGTCATCCGAGTGGACGAAGCGGCCGCGCGTCCGGGTGCTCCGAGAGAAGTGCGCGGTGCACGGAACTGGGCCAAGGGAGCGCTGGCGTTCGCGCCGATGGTCAGGTTCGTGCAACCAGTTTTAGTGAATGGGTCGGAAGGGCTCGTGTGGGCTCCGCGTGGACGCCTGCTACGTGTACTCAGTTTTACGATCACGGACGGGAAGATCGCCCGGGTCGATGTGATCGCCGACCCCGCACGCGTTCGCAAGCTCGACTTGGCGGTCCTCGACGCCTGACGCGTCGATGGGTATACAACCCTGAAACCAAGGTGTAGTCACAGTCCACGCCGTCGATTCCCTCGGCGCAACAGCACAGTCATAGTTCGGTTTGCGTCTCGGAACCCTGGTCACTCCTGGTGAGGGCAGACCTTAGTGGACGAGTGTCCAAAAGCTCCTGGCGATGCGGGCGAGCAAGCGGGCGGCGGCAGGTGAACTAACCGAAACAGGTCGGGTGCCAACGGCAGCATACTGGCCTCGTGTGGCCGGCACACCGCGATGGCAATGGGCAATCTTCTCCATGCCAGCCCCACAAACCGCCACATCGCTCCGGATCACCTCTCCTAGGAAGAGCTTATTAACCAAATGAACGGTCGAGGTAAGTTTGAGCTTCTCCCAGACTTTCGAACCGCAGACCTTCCAGAGGAGTTCGCTGGGTGTGGCCGATACCGGCCTCCACTTTTCGTCTGCGATCCGGATGCTGCCCCCGGCACGGCATGGCCACAGCGCCGTAGTGCACGAGGAGGTCAAGGTAGAGGGGATTCAGCTTGGGATCGCAGACGTCGGGAATCAATCCTCCGCGGCATGCAGCCACTTGTCGCCTAACAGTAGATGTGGTGCCTATGCTCGCCTACCGGTCCTTCCTGGATGACGGCGCACACGGAAATTATGCAGAGTGGGTAGTTCGCTGGATTAGGAACGAAAAACAAGCTTTCCGGAAAACAGGACGACTGCGCCTTGAAAGGGGACTGGACTCCCATCGGTCTTGGCATCAGTAACGAGTAGCCGCCTTGCGTTTTGCAACGAACCCTCCCTAACCTGTGAAGTCTGCGGCCAGCCGGGATCGCTCACGGAACCGCCGTGGCTGAAGACGCTCCGCCACGAGCACGTCCGCACGTATCCGGCGAGGCGACCCCAGTCTTTTTGCCGCATTTGGGCACTGGTTCAAAAGGTTAAAATCCGCCGTCTCGGGCTGTCGCTGCATGTTGCTGATTTGGCAGGGATAAGAAATCCCAAGAAAACTGCGAAAGCAGGATTTCAGGTGGTCATTTGCCTACAGTCAATGAACCAACAGGGGCACCATTTGGGGACCCTTGGCCAGTGGAAGGACCATCGACTGAGCGTTCATTATTCCTGCTACTTAATCGCCCGGCGGCGGTACCTGAAGAAGTACCACGCCGGAAGAATGCATACTGCCAATAGCCACTCATAACCAAAGTAAACCGCTGTTCCTATCCCTATCCCAATGACTAACTTTAATTTCCAGTTTGGCATTACGGGGTGGTCGAATTCTGCGGCAAAGTAGGCAAGGAGATAGGACAACCCAATTCCGAATGCCATCGTAAGGAAGAACATTGCGTAATCGAATAACGCATTCCTCCCGCCCTTCGTTGCAAAGACGAGCGCAACTGTGAGCAGGCCATATACGCACCGTAAGCCTATGAAGGCGAAGATACACCGAAAGGCAACAGAGAGATTGGACCGCTTTTTCAGCGGGTCGCTCATGCTATTACCTCCTCCAGCCATTGGCTGAGATTAGCAGCTATCCACGGTCAACAGCCCACCGTGGTGTAACACATGGGCCTGCGGTCTTGACATCTTTCGACTCCCTATTCGTTGGTGAAGCCATAACCAGTCGCCGGAAGGCTTTTGAGCCGCAGTACGCCTGTAAGACTCACCGCTGCCCGCCTACGTGTGGGTCGTTCCCTTCTTCATCCACGTTTGCCCTTCCGTTTAACCAACTCAGGGGCTAACGATATCAGCAATGGTTTGTCTTCGATGTCCATCTGGCCGAAGAATCTCAGGAGTGTTCGCTCTTGAGCCCCAACCGGAATCCTTTCCGGGAGCACGGGGGCTTCCGGCTGGCCGTGCCCAACAAAAAAAGTTGCTATAGCTCAACGTCCAGGGCATTCGCCCATCTCTCCAGCACAGGAAGCGTTGGCGTGGTATGCCCATTTTCGACTCGGGAGACGTAACTGCGTGGCAAACCAGTCCGGTCTTCAACGTCACCCCGGCTTAGGGCCTTGGCTTCCCACAACTCTCGAAGTCGTTTGCCGATATCCATTGTACTAATTCTCCGAACGACCTGCCGAACCGCAATTAGTTCCCCCTGCCACGGTCGGAAGGCGAGGTGATTATGTACAACAAGAATGCACCGAGTGAAACCAAGAACATCACGCCGAAAGCCACCAGGACCACCTTCAGTGCATGATGCCCGAAGAGGGCAGCAACCGGGAGGCCAGCCGAGGGAACCACGCCCCCGCTTACTTGCAGCGGATGAGAGGCGGTCCGTGTCTTCAGTTGTCTCCTCCCGAATACCCCACCTGGCGGGAGAACAATTCGCGCTCTGCAATCTCATTGAACTCCGGGAGAGCGGAAAGTCGTTCAACAATCTCGACCTTCACACCTAGTTGTCCCAATTCACTTCGCAGCAAATTGAACACGACAAGGTCGTCCACGCGAACTGACTGAGGTAGAACGGGGGCAACAATCCCCACACAGGGCTTTTCCATCGAGGCAACGAGCAAGGAGAGGAGTTCCTGCGGCGCGGGAGTGTCCAGCAATAGGTTGCTGCCAATGATGGCCATTGATGCCGAGTCGATACACACGAGCATGTAGGGCTTGGTTGGCGTCTCCCCAGGCTCCTGTATGAACATTGGGGCCTGAAAATGGCCAAGCTCCCAGCACATGCGGCTGCGTTGGGCATTCAAGAGGGCTGGTATTCTTCTTCTGAGCGACATGAGATGCTTTTTGCCAGAGGTCATTGGGCGAAATTACTCCCCAGGCGGAGTCAAGTCAACGGATGCGTTGTCCGGGTACCCGTTACGTTTGGGAGCCGCGAACATACGAGCTTAGCAGCAAGCTACCAAGTCCACACACACCGACAGGTCAACCGACAGAATGGTCTCCGATTGCGTCGGAATGGGCATCGGATGTGCGAGGCAGTTGAGTGCGTTTTCTATGCTGCCGAGAGGCTCAGGAATTCGAGTCCCGCGATGTACCCGGCGCTGGATATTGGTCCCCGCACCCACACCACGCGAGCTGGGATGCGTTGCTGTGAGCCCCCCTGGGGGAATATTAGAATCTTCTCTCCCGGGGAAAGTGAAACATCCGTGCGAATCCTTACGCCGCAGAGCGACTCGTTCATCGTGATAGCTGCGTGCCCCACCCCGTAGTCTTCCGAAGCAATTGCGAGGCGAATTGGGTTTGCTTCGCGGGCTCGACTTGACCGACGATGGTCAACGAATCGAGGGGGTTCCATCGGTAACCTCTCAGCCTTGAGTTTTATTACCCTGATGCACTGAGATTAGGCCTTCGAGGGAAAAGAATCAAGCCCGGCTCTGCCTCTGGCAGCTCAGTAGAATGGCCCACTGAGCGCCTTGCCCGAGCGTTTCTTCTGTGTAAGAACGCCTACTAAGCTCGAAGGAATCCCTTTTTGATTCGTTGGAAAACGGTGCCCTCCCCCCTCCAGCATGAGAAGCGGCGAGTCGGTTCGACGGGGGGTCGTTGACCAGCCTGCAGCAGCGGCTGGTGAAAACCGGCGGCCGTTTGCTACCGGCCACCGCAGACCAAGAAAAGACGAGCTCAGCGGATAGGCAAATCCAGGGAGTCTGCAAAACGTCGGTGCGCGGATTCGGAATGTTTGGTGTAGGATATTGCGTCGAGGCGAAGTTATACATAGGGATGACGTCCAGAACCATGTCCCCTTTAGAGGAACGGAGGCGAGCTCCACGGCTCATCGCATCTTTGAAGGTCTTCCTGTCGGAAGGGGAGCCTCACAACATCGTGGAGACTGAAAACGTGAGCGACACGGGGCTCTGCCTCCATTCGGAAAAAGTGTTCCCCGTCGGTACTCAACTTCACTTGGTCTTTGGTTGACCGCCCGAGTTGCCCCCATTGATAATTGCGAAAGGAATCGTGAGATGGTCTGAAGGTGGAACGGGAGTCGGGGTGGAGTTCACATATATCAGTCCGGATGACCACCTAGCCCTCCGGAGATTCTTGAACTCGCAGCCCCGCTGTGAGCAAGCTTAGGCGGTTGCTCCTCCTCACATTCAGTGCAGGTCTCGCAGGCTTGCTTGCGTATCATTTCAAGGCTCTAGCCCCGAAAGCTGATGGCCGTGAACCCGGTTGCCCGCCTGCAAAACGGGAATATGCCTGATGTACCTCCTGGTACTCGGAAAAACTCGCATTTAGCCTAAAGCACGAAGTTTCCAGGGACCCCAGATTCTCAGCCAGAAAACGGTGCTCTCCCCGGTATGAGAAGGCGCGACTCAGTTCCAGGTCGACTTCCCACCCAACTCGGTTGGCCGTCTTCTTCTTGCGCAGGAAGGCGAAGTGGTCGAGCTTGGTGAGATGGTTGCGGTCCCCATTGGGCGGCAGCCCGATAGCGACTTTGGTGGATACGGCCAGCCGCAGGACGACGCGGCCGTCTGGGTCGTGCGTGCAGCCAATGACCATAGGGGATTCCTCCTATTGAAATGATGTTCTGACATGATATTTAGCCTTGAGACACGGTGTCATATCAGTTTATAATCCCGGCTGCAAGCCGTGGCTGCAACGCTGGCTTTATCACGTTTCACTCAGACGTGGCCGCAGCGCGAGCCCGGCTATCAAGGAGGAATGGGTCACTAATCTGTGGGCCAACCCGACTCCTTGCGCCGCTGCGGAACTAATGGGAGGTGCAATTGTATGAATATCGGAAAACGACTTCGAAGTCTCCGTCTCGCCAAGGGTCAATCGCAAGGGGAGGTCGAACGCCGCACCGGTCTCTTGAGGTGCTACCTCTCCCGGGTCGAAAATGGTCATACTTTGCCGAACCTCGAAACCCTGGAGAAGTGGGCAAAGGCACTTGATATTGAATTGCACGAACTGTTTTCTGAGGGCGATGGAAAGCAATCACCCGCCGCCCCAGTGGAAGGTGAACAACCTCATGATTTAGGCGAGACAGCCCTGGTGAGCGTCTATCTCTCCTTGTCGCCCGCTGACCGAAAACTTCTGCTCTCCGTAGCAAGGAAGATGGCACAACTCTCTCGCCCAGAAGTGAGCCGCTGAGGACTGGCGATTATAGGGACCTGGAGAATACTGTGTGAACATCCCCGCAGAAACCCCAGCCGGAGTGTGCGGACATGAAAGGCCACTGGCATATTTGGGTAAAGATTCTAGGTGGATTCCTTATCCTGGTGTGGCTTCCCTTGCTGGTCATCGGGATTGCCGCGATTGCGAGGCTCATTTGGAAGAAAGCGGCCAACAAACCCGCTTGAACAACCTTGCAAATGGGCCGGGATTTAGGGGTCGCGAATGAGGGCGGGCATGTTCATCGTTGGCGGGTTCGCGGCAATCTTCGTCGTCGCATTGATGGCGTTCATTGTCTATATCTTCAAGACGCCGCCGGACCGCGAGCGATGAGGACCATGTAGGCGTCTGTGGACTCCCCCGCTAGAACCTCCTCAGGGAGGTCCTCTTGACGGCTGGACCGGCATCCGCTTGCTGCCACGGGATGTCCTTGGGCCGCAGGAAAACATGGCCGGAAAGTTCCAGCGCCGTTACCGCCCGTGAGCAGGCAGCCGGCCGGTGCTGTGGCGACGGCCTCACTTGCACGGCTTCCCCTTCTTTATCGACTCATAGCAGGCATACCAGTCGCCAGCGAGAATCTCCTGGCCCCGCTTCAGCGTGACCGAGGAGGTCGCCGGTATGTGCGAGTTTTTGTTGGAACGGGGAATGTCACGGCAAATCTCGTCATGGATGAAGCCCTCGACGACATCCTTCTGGTGAGCGCCCATGATTACGCCGCCGACCTTTGTGTTGTATGGTTCGGGAAAGAGATTCTTCGGGTCTGTCGGATTTCCGCCGTCTTCGAGCGAAATCAGGTGGTCTTCCTCGTAGCAGGCCATGTTGTCGGAATGCGCAACGCATCGGGTGGTATCGACCTTCCCCGTATTTGGGTTGATAAGCTCCGCCCTCGTCTGATGGACGGTGTCCCCGTATGCCCGGAGTTGCTTCCTTTTCAACTTGCTCGTGTATTCCGCCGGGGGCCTTATCAGCTTCGTGCTCCAGCGGCGGTTGCAAATGTTGTCCTTGATGTTCTGCTGCGTGACCTGCGGGTTCGCAGCCCCCGGAGTCCTCACGGGGTCGGGGTAGATTTCCGCAGGGCCAATGCGGCTGGACTGAGCCCGAGCCCCATGCGCCAGGAGGATGCAGGCTAAAACCACAGGGATGGCGGAATGGATTCGTATTCTCATCTGGCTGTCGCCTTAGGGAGCGACACGAGGATACATTCGGTGTACCTTGAGGTGCAATATGCATTTCGCTGGGAATAGGCGACCATTTGCAGATTGCCGATGCCCTGGAGAAGGCAATAGCGGCAATCAGAGAAGTCCAGCCCTAAAGACCTTCGAGCGACTGCGCCGACAGAAACGCGGCAGGGGGTTAGTTCACTCTCTCATTGAGGTCAACGCGGACCATGTTGGCTGAGGGCGGGGGAACGCAATTCCAGCATTGCCACGCTTCGCCATCAAACCAGTAGCGGCGGCACCCGCAGACGCGGCACGGTGTCAGCCTGTCCATCTCGTCGTAGGACAGATTCGGCATCTCGATGGTCTCGGTCGCCTCGCTGCCGTTTGCTGCGGGGCCTCGCGCTGGTAGTTGCGCTGGCCACCTTATCCTCGGAGCGAAAGAGCTGAATTGCCGGTCCGGTCTGACCGGCCTTTATCACCACGTGCCTTTCTCCTGCTGGCCCGAAAGGGGGTGCATGTCCGGGGATGAATCGGGCGAGGGAATGGGTTATTGCTCACGCCCTGCTTTCCAGTGGCGTTGGCTCGCTGAAAGCTTCAAGTAGGTCTCTGTGACTTTGGTGAATACCTGAGCCAGCCTTGTGTGTTCGCAAGACGAAGCAAAGCCCTCAAGCGTTTCATAGTCCTCAAGCGCCTTTCGCGCTTTCAGCATATTGAGCCTTGCGGTTTCTATATCATGAGGGGCGGTCATTATCGGCCTGCTTTTTTTCGCCTCTGACGGGTGCGCTCCTTCGCGCTGGCACGCCGCCGAAACTAGCGAGCGTTGACCTTGCCGTAGCCAATTAACCAACCCTGACCAGGGGTCGCTACGCGGTCATGGTGTAGAGCGGGTTGAAATCCGACCCTGCTTGCTTGCCCGCCATCCAGCGCAGAACGTAAACCGCTCGCGGGTCGGTCAGTCCTTTGGTGAACTTGTTTGGCACAACTTCCAGGAAGAAGTGGGCCAGCAGGTCTTTATAGTAGTCGATGTCCGGCTCGACGACGACGCAATCGACTGATGACCCATCTGGACCAGGAAGGGTCTTGGCGTTCCCTTGGTGGAAAGTCAACTGCACATTGGTCACATCAAACTGCCTCTGCTTGTAACTCAAAGTTGCGCCCGGATGGAAGATGCCAGGGTCCTTTTCCTCGGCAAATGCCCCCATGCCAGCGGCCTTCACAACATCACCGATAAGGGCCTGGTCCACATAGGCGAAAAATCTGTCCTGTGCCATTGCGAACTGTGAATCATCCCAGATGGGTTGCCAGTAGTAATCGAGCGGACTCTTGCCGCTCGCTAAGGTGATTCTTGACATGGCGGTAAGAAGGTTCAGCAGGCAGGCCAGCACCAGGCCCCCGGATTGTTCCATCAGGTTGCTGTATCGTGTGCCCGCGTCAGGGATGCCCGCCGAGATTATTTGGGCAAAGCGGGGTCGAACACTGTTCAGTGTTTGCCAGCTTGCGCCGCTGAAATTCAAATGAGCACCCTCCGGAATAAGCATCAAGTCCAAAGTCGCTGGTTTCGCCGGAGAAATGTTGACGGGCTTCCAGGCTGCGCCTTGGTACCCCTTCGCGGAGATAATTACGGTGTAGTTGTCGAAGAGGTTGTCAAAGTAGGTCAGGCGCTTGATGAGTTCCGCCGAGCCACTCCCGTCCACGTCGGTCCTTTGCCGCTCGTCCAGCCCACGGCCATCAAATATCACTGCGGACCACTGCACATTGGCTGGCAGAGGTTGCCGAGTACCGTCAACCAAGTTGATTAGAATGCTCGCCGTTGGAGTAGCACCCATGGGTTCCCCCTGTCACAAGATTCCACCCAGGATTTCTGTTTTCAAGTCTTGACTGGTCGATACCATTGACTCGCCCACGCTGCCAACTCATGGTATCCGGACCGGATGGTGTCCCGACAGCTCGTAACACGTGAACCCGTCTTGCTCTCGCTTGCACCTCCAAGTCACGACATCATATTCAGGTTGCTTCACTCGGCCATGGAACTTGACCCTCACGTCGCGGCTGGGTCCGCTATCACAGACTATGCGAGCAGCCGCGTAACCAGCATCCTTCCCTATCGCAGCGGCCGTCTTGGCATTAAGCGGGTAAGAAACGCACTCTTTACTCTCGCCGACCATCCAACTTGATTCCGCGCTTATCGTCGTGTCCTCATGATGCGGAATCCAGCCCGTGGAATCTACCCAGTGGTACAAGTTCGCCAATAATGCGATGGCCGCCCCCACCAAGATGAGGCACACGAACTCCTTTAGGGCTCGAATGGACTCTTCCCTTGAATCGTGTTTTGCGGCCAACGGAACGCCCTCCGAGCCGTTCGGTGGCGGCTGGAGTTGCTGAGCCAGTGCATCGAGCGCCCGATTTGCGGCTTGGATTTCGGCATCGGTGGGTGGGCGAGGTGGCTCAGGGTTCAGATTCTTGGTTTCAACTACTTCAAAGTGAGAGTCGGCGAATCTGACACTGGCAAGGTCTCGCCCGCGCCGCTGAAATAGCTGCTCAACCGTAACTTCCTTCACTGAGCCATCAGCGGTAACCAGCTTTACCGTCTCTCCAATCTGAACGCGACTCATGGATGCAAGCTACCACCAGGAATGTGTGACTTCAAGTTTTTGCAGAGCGCGAAGCTGGCATGGCCAACGCGACAGCACCGACTGCACCATCCCCCGCCCAGAATGCCCCACCAGCACGCAGGATTGCCCCACGACGCGCCAGAGCGAACCCCGTATGACTGACTCCACAGGGGCAAACTAAAGGGTACTCAGAAAATCTTTGTGGGTAAGGACGCCTGCTAAGCTGGCACGGGACCCCGGCTGATTCGGTGGAAAACGGCACCTCCCACCGGTAGCCTGCGGGCGCAGGTGCCCTACAAGAGCTTGTAGGGCTTAGAGAAATCATACCTGCTCAGATAGTACCTCAGTACGCTGGACGCCTGCTTGGAATAGTGCTATCTAGGTAATCGCCGGTCCACCCCTGGCTCCAGATTATCGCAACCGACTTGTGGGATGGCCAAAATGAAAGACGCATCGGTTCATAACACTGTCCAGTGTTCCATCCGTCTCCTCAACATCTCGTGGAAGACGCTCAAGAGCTAGCCAGGACTGACGATGAGAAACTGCTGCACGGTTTGTGACGGGCGACTGCACATTTGGGAGCGTGTGTGGGGACGGGTCGACCATCCAAGTTGCCGTTCTAAGAGCACGGCAAAGAAACCGGTGCCCCCTGCGTCCTACGCGAAGTCACCTGTCAGAGCAATCACGATTACCCCGGGAGGAGAACTGGGGATTGGCTTCAGCAATCCCCCTCCCGGGACAGTAGGGGCCACAGCTCGATTCTTGCCGCGCATTGCGTATCTGCGCCGCTTGAGCAGGCGCACCGTGACGAAAAAACCGAAGCAACGGGCGACGCAGCCGCGACACGGCGTTGGCTTGCAGTACCGAAAACGTGATGAACAGAGAAGGTTAACGACCAGACAAGCCGCGGACCTCACAAACAGAGGTCCGCCCTACCTGCTGGCATAAATCGGGGAGAAAGGAGACAGCGATGAGTCACCCGGAAGCCTTGCGGGAATTCGAGGAAGGTTTAGCCATGTTGTGCAACCTTTGCCCTCGCCAGGGATTGGCGCGCCTCAAACGCGCGGCGGAGTTGGACAAGGTTAACCCGTTCTATCTTTCTTATCTGGGGCTCGCACTCGCCGCCGTGGAGGGCAAAACTCTTGAAGCGGAAGACCTCTGCTATGACGCGGTGCGGAAGCAGCGCAGCCAGCCGGAGCTCTACTTAAACCTGGCGAAGGTCTACTGTTTGGCCGGCAAGAAAGAAGACGCCGTCGAAACGCTTACCACCGGGCTCAAGCTTACCCGGCATGACGCGCGGCTGTCTGAGGCGCTGGAGAAATTGGGTCGCCGTCGGCCTCCCGTGTTGTCGTTCCTGGACCGAAAGAATCTTCTCAACGTCCAACTCGGAAAACTCCGGTACCGGGTATCCAGCCGGTAGCCACGACACGGTTTTTGTGTCGTGGGCATGCCGCCTCGAATCCACGCTGGGCACGCTGGCCCACGTCTATGAGCACGTTGCGCGGACCTCCGTCGTTGAGGTCCGCAGGTCTTCTTCTTTCACGATGCCGATTGCCGTCGGCGGTCAAATTCGTGTGTTCGGGTCTGATTGCATATTCACCCGGTCAATCGTCAATCCACAGCGTCGCTCCTGTTCAGCCGCGCTCACGCCGGAATACTCGTTCACGCTGGAACATCGCCACGGGTCGCCTGGCGGAGTTCGCGAAGTCGCTTGCCGATGTCCATTCTGCGTCAGACCCCAACCGATAGAATGGCTTGCGATTGGGTCGCAATTGGCATTGGCTGTGCGAGGCAGTTGGGTGCGTCATCTATGCTGCCGAGACGCCCAGGAATTCGAGTCCCGCGACGTACTCGGCGCTGGATATTGGTCTCCGCACCCACACCACGCGAGCAGGGGTGGCGTGCCGTGAGTCCCCCGGGGGGAATGCCACAACCATCTCTTCGGGGAGCAGTGGGATAGCAGTTCGAATCCTCACGCCTTGGAGCGACTGGTTCATCGTGAAAGCTTCGTGCTCCACCCGGTAGTCTTCAGAAGCAATGGCGATACCAATGGAGATTGCTTCGCCTACTCGAAGTGACCGACGGCGGTCAACGAACCGTGTGGATTCCATCGGAAGCCTCTCAGCCCCGAGGTTCATTATCCTGGTGCACCGAGATTAGGCCTGCGCGGGAAAGGAATCAAGCCCGACTCCGCCTCTGGCAGCTCTGTGAGATGGCCCGCTGAGCGCTTTGCTTGAGCGCTTCTTCTGCGTAGGAACGCCTACTAGGCTGGCAGGGGGCCCCTTTTTGATTCGGTGGAAAACGGTGCCCTCCCGATACCTGCTACGTTTAGGGGCCGCGAACATAACGATGCGAACACGCTGGGTTATTTAAGCGCGAGGTTTTGGTGTGCCAGCCGCACCCGTGCTCCAGGCACGCGCTACTTGCTGTCGGCCCACCGTTTCGAAGCTAGCTTTACCGCACGCGAGGTCACATCGTACTCTTCGCGCAGGATATATGGCGGCGTTCCCTTCTCAAAGTGGCTGGCATCTTGGTAGGTAAGGATGATTTTGTTTCCCTGGGTGTTCACAATGCCCTGCCGCAAATTGCTGCGGCTCCAAGTTGCGGCCAGAGACTTGCCGTCGAACTGGTAAAGCACCACACCGACCGGCGACTGGTTTGCGCCGAGTCTTTGCCCGTAAGCCAGGAACCGAATCGTCTGCGATGAACCTCGTGGCATGAGGGTAAGCCGCAACCCGTGGTTTTCCATCTCGCGGCCACCCTCCGCCACAAATTGATAGCCCCCAGAGGCACGCACTGCCACCTCGATGACATCGAGGCTAGTGTGGCCATGGGGTATCATGTAGCCGACGACTAGAGCATCTTGCCCCCGCCAAGGCGCGACTAGAACGCTCGCGTAGTGAACGTCACCCCAAAACTTGCGAAGGTCTTCCATCGACATGTGCCCAATCGCCTGGGAAAAGCTCTCGTTGAGGTCCTGTTCCACACTTCCCGCCGAAGGGGGAGATGCCTGGGCAAAGGCACCAAGTATGAAGTTGTTGGTTAGGTCCTTGGCCTGCAGTTTGAGCCTGAGGTCTTCTGCGGAGTTCCACTCCTTCATCGTCGCAAGTCGGTCGTAAACAGAGGCCAATTGCTGGCGGAACGGCTGCTCTGAGGGTGGTTGCAGTCGAGCCGCTGCAGTTGCCAACATAACGGGCACGAGTGATGCATAGACGGTCTGTTTGCAGGAGTGCGTCC
The DNA here is from genome assembly GCA_963722555.1 of uncultured Acidobacteriota bacterium. GTDB lineage: Bacteria > Acidobacteriota > Terriglobia > UBA7540 > UBA7540 > Bog-366. Next base: position 41,622 of record CAVRNQ010000005.1, on the reverse strand, counting down.
TCATTGCTGCGAATGGTACAAAGCAAGAAAGCCAGTGTTATCGTTGGCCTCGTACGCTGGAAATTATGTTAGCGCGAGGTCCAGCGCTTGAATCGGGATTTCCTTTATCGATTCCCGACCAACCGACAGCATACGACCGACCGCCTCTGAATGGAAGGTCCAGTCGGGCTTTCAGTGCTGAATGCTTCCACGGACCGCGCCGCCTTACTTGCAGCAGACAGCACTTCCGCGAACAACCTCCCCTCCTCGAACTCCTCCGTTAGACGTGCCCCGTTGACTCGGCCCTAAACACGCCATAAGATGCCCACCGAAGGCGGGACCCTCGCCATGGTCGGCAAGACCGTTTCCCACTACCGGATAATCGAAAAGCTCGGCAGCGGCGGCATGGGCGTGGTCTACAAGGCCGAGGACACCAAGCTCGGCGGGTCAGTGGCTCTCAAGTTCCTGCCGGAAGGAATGGCGAAAGACCATGAGTCCCTGGAGCGGTTCACCCGCGAGGCGCGGGCCGCCCGGGCGCTGAATCACCCCAACATCTGCGTCATTTACGATATCGACCAGCACGAAGGCCAGCCCTTCATCGCCATGGAGTTGCTGGAGGGCCAGACGCTGAAGCAGCGCCTTGCGGGGAAGCCGCTCAAGACGGAAGAAGTGCTGGACCTGGCGATTCAGATTGCCGATGCGCTGGATGCGGCCCACGTGAAGGGGATTATCCATAGGGACATCAAGCCAGCGAACATTTTTGTGACCCAGCGCGGCCAGGCGAAGGTGCTGGACTTTGGCTTGGCGAAGCTGGCACCGAAGCCCAGGCGGGTGGCGGAGGCGGCGGGAGCGTCCGCGCTGCCCACTGCCTCTGCCGAACCCGAGCATCTCACCAGCCCGGGCGCGGTGATGGGGACGGTAGCTTACATGTCGCCCGAGCAGGCGCGAGGAGAAGAGACCGACGCGAGAACAGACTTGTTCAGTTTTGGCGTGGTCCTGTACGAGATGGCGACAGGTCACGCCGCCTTTTCCGGGACAACTTCCGCGCTTATCTTTGATGCCATTCTGAACCGCACGCCGACTTCTCCAGTGCAATTGAATCCCAATCTGCCACCCAAGCTGGAAGAAATCATCAACAAGGCGCTGGAGAAAGGCTGTGACCTGCGCTGCCAGAGCGCGGCTGAGCTCCGCGCCGACCTGAAGCGCCTGAAGCGCGATACGAATTCGGGTCGCACGGCGTCGGTCGGCGGGCATGCCGTTGAAGCCCCTCCTCGCCCCCAGAAACTGAGCAAGACGATTGACTCGCTCGCCGTGCTGCCCTTCACCAACTTGAGCGGGGACCCGGAGATGGAGTACCTGAGCGACGGCATTACCGACACGCTCATCAATAGCCTCTCCCAACTGCGCAAGCTCCGCGTGATACCGCGGGGTCTCGTCTTCCGATACAAGGGCCAAGAAGTTGACCTGCAGCAGCTAGGAAGTGAGCTGAATGTGCGCGCGATATTGACGGGGAGGGTGATGCAACGAGGTGAAACGCTGCTGGTCGGCACGGAACTGCTCGACGTGGCTAGGGTGTCACAGCTCTGGGGAGCGCAGTACAACCGCAAGATGGCGGATATTTTCGTCGTGCAGGAAGAAATCGCGAGAGAAATCTCAGAAAAGTTGCGGCTGGAGTTGACGGGGGAAGAAAAGAAGCGGCTTGCGAAGCGCGTCACCCAGAATAAGGAAGCCTATCAGTTTTATCTGAAGGCTTCGTACTTCTACCAAAAGTGGTCGCCGGAAAACTTGAACAAGGCAATCGAGTACAGCCGCAAGGCAATTGAGCAGGACCCGGCCCTCGCACCGGCCCATGCCGTGATGGCCTTGTCCTACGGCATGCTCGGCTATTTCGGCTTCCTGCCGTCCAAGGAAGTTTTTCCCAAGGCCAAGGCCGCAGCGCTTCGGGCTTTGGCGCTGGACGAAGGGCTGTCGCAAGCGCATGCAGCCCTGGCGGCGATACGACTCCTCCACGATTGGGACTGGCCGGGAGGCGAAAGAGAATGTCGGCGGGCCTTGGAGTTAAACCCGGACGAGCCGTGGGCCCACCAAGCGTACGCCGTCTCCTTGGTGGTCAAGGGGAGGTTCGAGGAGGCTGTTTCAGAGCAAAGCCGGGCCGTGGAGCTGGAGCCCCTATCTCCCGCCACCAACCTTGTCTTGGGAGCAGTGTTTTTCTGGGCCCGCCAATACGACCAGGCGCTCGAACAACTCAGGAAAACGCTTGAGCTCGACCCGAATATCGTGAGGCCGCGGGAACAGTTGGTGCTCGCTTACGCACACAAGGGTATGTACGCGGAAGCGATGGCGGAGTGTGAAAGAATAAGGACGCTCCCCGGGGGCAACTTACTCAGCCGCGCCGCTCTCGGGTATGTCTATGCCCTTGCAGGCAGGCGGGATGAAGCGCTGAACATTCTGGAAGAGTTGAAGCCGCTGCTCGAGGGGAATCAGCTCCTGCTTTACCGTGCCGCACTCCTCTGCGCTGCCCTTAACGAGCGCGACCAAGCGTTTGAGTTGCTTGATAAGGCCTGTGAGGAACGCTTTGGCCTGATGATTTATCTCAAGGTGTATTCTCCCTTCGACAATCTGCGCTCCGACCCGCGGTTCCAGGACTTGCTACGCCGCATGAATCTCGCGCCGTAAGGTCGCCCTCGCCCTTTGGCTCCCCATTCCTCGCGTGCGCCTCCGATGCGATTCCACTGGCTGGCGCAGAGCGCAGCCCTGCACGTGGCAAAGCGGGCGGAAATGACCCTCGCCTGAGAACCTGGAGCACCACGCCTATAATGTCTTCCGATGACGCCCATATTGCTTCGTCAGCCCGCAGGGTATCGGCGCTTCAGCTCAAGCAGCACTGGCCGCAGCAGGGCGTAATCGGGCGAGCAGGCAATGAGAGCGGCTTCGGCAACCGTGCGGACAAGCATCGGTGTGTTGCCACGCTCCGATGCCCAGCGGAGCCACTGGCCGACTTCGGGGTCGTGTGGGCGGAGTCCATCACGGACAATATACCTCACAAGTCAAACTGGGGCGTTGAGGGCAGCCTCTGGGGCATTTGGCAGGGGACGAGAATCCCAGGCCCAGTCCGCTTTCGAGCAGAAAAGCCACCGCTACAGGCCGACTCTTCTTCTCTCCTTGCATGAATAAAAAGCGTGCTAGAAGACGCCCGCTGTTTGGTAATGTCCCTGTGCTTCGCATCAGCCATCCGTTCCGGATTGCTGTTCGCTTTTGCGACCCGTGGCATTACGGTGGGTTTTAGGATGGGCCCGCCGTCTCTGCTTCCCACGTTAGTCATTCAGGAAGGGATACTTTCAGGAACGAGCAGCGAAGATAAGTGGTATATTGCTGCCAAGGACAAGGCCTTTTGTTCCCTCCCGGAAGAGGGAACCTGAGCTTCGAAAGTCCGCACGGGTCCAAGGGTTGAACGGCAGATAAGGTAAGGCGTACCAAAAGAGGCGAAGGCGGTCCTCTGAGACCGCCTCCCATCGGAGAATCTCATGCCGCAAAAGCTGTTCGTGGGGAATCTGCCCCACCAAGTAACGGATACCGAACTCCAGGAGTTCGTCAGTGCCGCAGGTTTCAATGTGGCTTCCGCTGTAGTCATTCGCGACAAGATGACAGCCCAATCGCGGGGGTTCGGATTCGTCGAATTGGCTGATGGCGAGGACATCAAGCGGGCTATTGCTGCCCTCAACGGACAATCGTTGCAAGGCCGCCCGTTAACCGTGAACGAAGCTAGTCCACCGCGGAGCGACTTTGGGGGACGACCCCACGGAGGTGGTGGCGGAGGGCGTCGCCGAGACTATTAATTCCAAACCTGCGCAGAGCGGATGGCGTCTCGCATACGCATAGCGCTTGCGCGCCGGGTTAGGGGTCGAGGGACCACCTCCGGAACGCTGGCATGAACTCATGGCGGCGTGAACGGCAGTGGCATCGCTAGCACTCCCGGCCCAACAGAACGAAACACCTAAATGTATCGCTCGCCTTCGTCGCCGAACCCGACCACCACGCAGTCAGCCGCCCTCACGGGCCACCGTCCCCCTCGCCCGTCGCGAACCCTGTACCCGTCGCGCAGGCAGCATAGCGAGCCTGGATGGTAATTCACGGCGACGATTCGGCCCCCGAACTCCTGCGCTATGTCCTGGGGCAGGTTGTTTCGAAGCAGTCCCTCGCAATCGGGCAGCCTGATGCGCCGTCGCCGCCAATCGTGCGGAATCCTCCACGCCTTCCCGAACGGGTCTTTCCAGAAGACCCTTGCGATTTCGCCCGGCGCGACGCTCGCTTCAATCTTGGCTATCCCCCGCACACCTTCCGAGGCTGCCTTGTCCGAAATGTTTATGTCGCTCAGGTCCCACCGAGTCGGCGGGTGCAGGATTTCGAGCCAGCTCAATTCCTGTGTGACTTCATAGCGGCTGGCCTCAATCACAGGCGAGACGCCATCAGAAAGCCAATGCCGGGGCAGTCTCCACGCGCGGCCTTCTGCGTCGGTGTACCGGACCTGCGCGGCCCAATAGCCATTCCACGGTACGCCGTCCTGGTCGAGCAACATTGGCATGCCCCTCGGAATGTTGTCAAGGTCGAAACGCCGCGTCATCGCGGGTTCTTCAGGCAGGACCTCGACCCTCACCGTCTGCCCGACCAACTTGGCTGACAGTTCCTCGGGCAGGTTTATCTCTTCCAGCCGAAAGCAGTCCGAAGGAAGAGTGAGTTCACCTTCATGCGACGGCATCAACGCTCCTCGGGGTGTTTTTACCTAGAGCCAAAACGCTGTCTTGGCGGGCTTGGTTGAAAGGGGTGTTGCACACCCATAATATACATTGCAGAGGTGGACTTTCTCAGGGAAAGTGCGCCTTTTGGGCAAGATTGCGAAAAAACATTGAAGGCAATTTTGGGATTCGGCGGCTGGGTTATGGGCTCGGCTGCGGGGCGAGAGCTAAACGCCTTGTTTTGGGCGGATGCTGGCCCTATGGTGTATATGGAAGCTTGCGGACGCTTCGGCTTACGTCATCCCCAACGCCTTCATCGCTGCCGTCATCGGATCGGAGAAGAACACGGGGTCAACCCGCTCCACGATGTCGCCGGAGACTTCGAGAAAGTTCCGTTTGTTTTCCAGCGGGATCAGTGCCTTGCGTGCGCCGTTGTCCATTGCGACCTGCAACGGCTCGGCCAGGGACCTCATCGGCTTGATGTTCCCCTGGATGCTCAGGTCGCCCAGGATTACAAGGCCCGCCTGGACTGGCATTCTCTTTAGCGCCGAGTAGACGGCGACGACCAAGGCAATTCCGGCTTCGCAAGGGACGTGATTGCTGAGTAGATCGATGGCTTCAACGTGGAAATCGGTCGTGTCAACCTGCTGGCCGACGCCCATCTTGACCTTCTGGCCCATCAGATATGCAAAGGCCCGGCTAAACGACTCCCGCATCAGTCCTTCCACCCCACCGGCGATCTTGAGCTTACCAGTACCGGGCGAGCAACCGACTTCGAGACGATACAGGCCGACCTTGCCGTGATCGTCCACCGAAGACGTGTACACCGATCCTGCGGCCAGAGGGTCGAGCGAAATCATGTCCCGCCCGCCCTGTTCGGGGACGCCGACGAACTTCTCTTCTCGTGTTTCGTTGTCGATCAGCGAAAACGACGTTTGATGAAACTCGAAGGAACCCATCTTCTTGAGTTGTTCCTTCACCCGGCGACGGCCTTCGAGGGACAACTCGACCAGTTCGGCTACCTCTTCCTTGGAAAGTTCCCCGTTCGGGTAGATCAGTTTGACCAAACCCGAAACGGTCTTCCGCACGGCTTTGACATCACGTGATTTTAGGTGCGTTCCGAGCGAAAAGTTTCGGTCGAGGACTTCAGTGAAGGTGTGCTTCCTTAGCTCTCGCAGGGCCTCCGCCAGGTAATCCACAACGAAGCCGTAATGATTGGTGAAGAAATCCACCTTCATCTTTGGCATCTCCCAGCCGGGGATGTAGAAGTGGATTCGGTCAAGGAACGCCATGTCCTCTCGGATCACGTCGGGCATTGGCATAAACAGGTGCGACGACCGCACCATCACTTCGACCGGCTGGTTGGTATTCCCGAACATGGCGATAGAAGCCATGCCGGACATGGAATCCTTTCCACGGGCAAATGTCCCTGACTCGCAGTAGGTCTTGAGCGTCGTCACGACTTCCTTGGGCATCTTTTGGAGGTCGGCCACCTCATCGAAGCCGATGGCATCCCAGATTCCGACCAAACCAATTTTTCCTGTGGCCATGTTGAAGAACAGATTTGCCACGGTCGTTGGTCCGGTGAGCAGGATGGTGTACGGCGACAATTCCTGGTAGCCGTAGCTTTTCCCCGTCTCACGTGGGCCAAGTTCCACCAAGTTATAGTTGGCCTCGGCCAGCGGTATCAGCCGGACCAAGTAATGCAATTTCTGGCGGCGATTGAAGTACGACGGTTCGAGGCCGATGGTGCGCATCAGCAGGTCGATCCACTCGTCGGCGGTGAATTGGCTGCGGCAGGCCCGGTACTCTTCAAGATCGAACGTCGCAATCTGGATCGGTTTCAGGCTGTCGATCCAGAATGGGCTGCGCTTGCCCTTCTGGTCTTCGTCGTATTGATGCCGAATATCCAGTTGCGCCCAAATCCCTCCCATCAGCAGGCGGTCGTAATCCCGCATGAAGTGTTCGGGAATGTGGACGTACTTGTGACCGAAGTTCTTCAGTTCGGCCCAGTACTTGTCGTCCTCGGAAACGTACCGTACCTGTACCTTGTCGATGAAGGTGTGCTTTCCCTTGTCCTTCACCATCGACTGCGCCTTGTTGGCTTCATCGGGGCGGACGAAGTTCGAGGATAGCGTGTTGTTGACCACCTTCAGCCCGGCGTCGATGGTCACGGGGTCGTCGGTGGCACAATACTTTCCCAGCAGGTACTCAAGGACGAAGACCGGGACGTTGGCCCCCACCTTCACCTTGCGAACCAAGTCCTTGCGAACCACTATGCCCGCAAACACGGAAGCCGCTTTTCGATCTAGCTCAGGCATGGCTCATCCTCATATCGAAATGGCGACATCGACCGTCAGTGGAGCCGCCAGTTCTGCGCCCGTGGTGGCATCGAGCAGGTAGACTCCCACCGTCTTCTGGGAAATCTCCTCCGACAGCATCACGGTGACGGTATTCGGTTCGATTCGTTTGTTGTCTTTCTCCGCAATCTTCAGCTTCACTTCGCCGGTCGCATCCTCGAATCCGTACGAGGCGCTCACGGGGAGCGAAACGCACTTCTTGTTGGCCCGCAGTTCGATCCGCACTTTGGGCGGTTCAAATTCGAAAAGGCTCGACTCGCTCTCGCTCCCGGCAATCTGCACGGAAAAGAACCTCGTGGTCAGTTTCGCCGTTCCGGGGGTCAGTGTCCATTGAATGCCGGTCGAGGGGGCAGGGGGCTTCACCGCCGAGTGCATCACGACCACGGGAACGATCAGCTCTTGAGGAGACAGCCCGCCGTGAAAATAGGCTCGCCCGCCACCCTTCGATTTGAAGACAGCGAAAGTCCACGGTGTCGCAATATCGAATTCGCTGTCCACTCCCAACGAGGCCAGCGAGGTCCGCAGATACGACGGTTCCGAATTTCCCCCAACGCCCACCCATACCCGGCGATGCAAGTCTTCAACCTTGCCACCGGGGGATTCGATCTTCATGTCCTCTCCGATCTCGTCGGCAAACAGATGGCCGTGGTCCGCCACCAACACGATGGTCTTGATGCCGTGATCGGCCAGCACCCTCACGCCTCGCCGCAACTGACTCAGCACACTGTCGATCTGGAGCCGAGCTTGGGTTATGTTGTCGCCCTCGCCCAAATCATCGACCTCCTGCGACGTAATCAGGATCAAATCAGCGTTCTGAATGCCTTCCTTGACCTTCTTGGCTGGCTTGGGGAGCAGGTCTTCCAGCTTCGCATCGAAGACCGACACGCCCGCATTCTCTTTCAGGAACGCCACCCGATCCTTGCGATCCTTGATGATCTTGCCACCGGTCTCCAGCGCCAGTTTGCCGCCTCCAACGGCCACCACCTTGGCGAACTTGTGAGCCTCGGGCAACAACGCTGCCATGCCGATTTCGGTAATCGTGGGCATCATGCCGATGGCGGGCTGAATTTCCAACTCGAAGTCGTCCTTGAGCAACCGGCACAACTCACGAGCCATCTCGAATCGAAGGGCATCCACCCACACGTAGGCGACCTTGCCTTCACCCAGGAGCGGCTTCACCTGCTTCTCGAAAATATCCCGCTGCCGCAGCAGCCCCTTGATCGGATGCTTTGCCTTCTGGAAGTGGATGATGAAGTGCTTGGCCAATTCCGACCCGACTTCGGTGTAGCGTTGCTCGGCCTTCGTGATGAGTTTTTCCAGCCCGTGATGCTCTTTGTTGGAGGCGAAATCAAAGTTGTATTTGCGGCTCTCCATATTCCGGTGATGCGTGTCGAGCAAGCACCACGGCTCGTCATCGTCGGCGTACGCTTTGACGAGAGCGGGAACCGTGGTCGGAGCCGTCTTGAGCGCCTTGCCAACCCGGTGGGCTTCGATCAAGACCTCGGCAGCGGAGCAGATCAGCGCCCACCGGGCCTGGATCGCTGGAATCACGTCGGCCCAGAATCGGGACCGGCGATACTCGGCCAGTTCCCGCAAGGCCGGGGTCGCCGCCTTGAGCAGTTCACTTTCCACATGCACCAACAAGGCCCGTTCGACGCACAAGAAAGTTTCGTTTTCCTTGAGCGGTTCCACGGGCAGTTCAAGCTGGCCGAGGCCAAGTTCCTGTTCGACCTTGTTGGCCACGGTCACGTAGCTGTCCCGCACGTCCCGGCTGTTTCGCCATGTTCGAGCCAATCGTACACAGGCATCAATGCCGCCCATGCTGGTGGCCACGGAGACCGACGAGAGCGACGATGGCACTTGCTTCTTGAGGGCGGCGAACAAATCCGTCACTATGGCATGTCGCCCCAACTTGGCCCGCCAATTCGACAGGGCTTCGGCGGCAGGGAGTTCGATGTCGAAGTTCACTTGCAGCAGGTGACGCAGTTCCTTCTGGGCTTCCTTCTTGCTGATTTCCTCGTCGTACTGGTCGCTATGGAGGAATGCTAAGGCGACTTCTTGCGGGTTGGCCGAGCCGAAAATCAGCGTCAATACGCCGGTCGAAATGTCTTTCCCCTTGTCGGCCAGGGAGTCGAGTTCGGCCAGCGACAGCTTGCCCGCCTCGACCTGTCGCTCGATTTCGGCAACTTGATCTTCGCCCAGAATCGGCTTCAGTGAATTGCGAGCCACGACCGACAGCCGGGTATTGCAGGCTGGCGGCTGTTGTCGGGGCTGCATAATCACCCCAGCAAAATCGAGTTCGATCAGGGCGCTGTGGGTTTCCGTTCGCTCAATCGGCACGTAGACGACCAGCCGAGGCGGTTGTACGTCGTTGAGCAGGTGATCGAGTTGCTTTCGCAACCGAAAAAAGCTGCCATCGTACCGGGCGACGGTCGTGTTCGGAAGAGAAAGCTCCGCAGCCGCAGCACCGTAGGCTTGCTCCGGGTCGTACCAAATGACCAGCCCCTTGTCATCGACCTGCTTTGCAATCAGTTGAACGAGAGTTTCGGTGACGACACCCATTACTTCACCAATCCTTTCTGGCGAAGCTGCTTGCCGATGGAGGACCACTCGTATTGACCTGCGAGGAGTTCTTCCCAGTAGTTCTTGGCCTCTTTCCACGGGACGAGTTCGTGGAGCGGGGCGATATTCAGGACAACGCCATCGTTGAGGTCGGGTTCCAGGTGCAGGTCCGCCGCCCGACGCAGCTTGTCCTCGAAGTCCCGCAGTTCGGAGAGGAAGTCGTCCTGCCGTTCGACCTCCTTGGCGATTCGCTTGGCTTCCTTGCCCGATTCGCCCGCTGCGGCCTTCTGGCTGCGAAGAGTTTCGAGACGACTGGTTTCCAAGCGAATCTTCGGTTCGACGTAGTTCACCAGTGCCTTGAAGAGTAGGTCTTTGTCGAGGCGATGGTAGTAAAACCACAGGGCATAGTTCTTCTTCGATGACTGAAGCAGCCAGAAAATCGGGGCCTTGCGGCGGCTCTTGGAGTAGCGGGAAATGTGATCGTCCCAGAACCCACCCTTGCCGGGCTTGCGGAAGTACTCCCGCAGTTCCTTCACGCCCAGGATTTCGCAGGCTTCCCGCTCGATGAAGTCCGCTCGATCCTTCCAAATGACTTCAAGAACGTTCCGCACTCGGTGAACGATGTCGTCATCGTGATCGGCCTCATCGACTAGGACCCCGTCACCGTCAATGGGGAGTGGGTAGCTTAATGGCGCATGTGTAAGAGGAAGGCCATCATCCCCCTTGAGCATCCCCGGCACGCAGATCGGCAGAGGAGCAAGGGGGTCGGGAAGTTCGGGCCTCGACTTCTCACCCGTGGCGAACCGGATGTCCCACCGGCCCAGAACTGCGCCAACAATATAGCTTGTAAGATCGTGGGCAATCACTCGTTGCAACTGGCTTTCGTCTACTTCGTAGAGTATTGAAGTAAGTTTCCATTCCCGATATGACCAAGGTGTAGCTTCGCTGGCGGAAAACCCCATCTCTTTTTCAAGAAGCCGATCAATGTCAATCAACCTTTGAGCGAACCCGCTATTTTGTGACAACAGGTGTGTCTCAAGCGTCTTGATGGGTGACGACGTTTTTGAGTCCACGCCAACAAGAGGCCAAACAAAAAACTGCGACTCAGGGATGGCCTGCGAAAGATTGGCTAACAATTGATAGTTGCTCTGAGTGAACGCCACGACTCGTTCACTTTCCAGGAAGGCAGGTGGAGGCGACGGAATGCTGCCGACGTAGCCAGCCTCCTTGTGCTGACCAGCGATGCTGTTGAGTAGCCAAGCAACCATACTTGAATTGAGATACGCAAGAACTCTCCAAGTGTGATCAAGCTCGTTTGGAAATACTGATTGACCTTCATTTGAAAAGACAAACCCTTCAGGCATGAATTGGAAAGTGATCGACTCGGTTCGCTTGCCATAAGTAAATCCCGCCCGATAGTAGTATTGCTGGTTAATCACAGTTCTGGTTTCGCTTCCAAACAACTCCTTAACACGTGCACGCATTACTGCTCCGTCATTCTCGAAGTCAACGACGTAGTTATGTAGCCGCAACAGCGGAGACGGAGACCCGCCATTGGAAAGGAAGGACCATTTCTTATTCCTCGACATACAACGAGGAGATACTTCCCATCGCAGTTTGTAAAACCGAAAATTATCACTTGAACTCAGGCCGCATCTGGCATCGACAAATGTAGGGTCCAGAGGAGGTCGAAGTCGGTATGCCTTAAGAATTTGATGGGGAAGCCAGAAGGTAAGAACAGATTTTGGCAACACAGAAAACAGTTCAGGCGAGTAGAGCGAGAAATGGCTTCCCGCACTCCCACGGGTTACGGTATGGACGGCTTCGATTAAGCGGAGTGCCCGCAAATCTCTATCGTTTCGGAGATCAATGAACAGGGTCTTGTTGGCCGGATGAGTCGCAACAATAAAACATGACGTTTCAACAAAAGAGTCGAGAACCTCCCATCCAAGTGCAACCAACGATTGCAATCCGATTCCGGGGGTCGTCAGAAGGAATTCTCGAAACTCTTCGTATCGTGTTTGGTGAACAAAGCTGCTGTCAGTAATTGCTCCGAAAATGCCAGTCTTGTTCAGACGGTGAATCCCAAGCACTACAGAAGCGATGTATGTATTCTTCTTTGCTATGGGAACTTCTCGCTCAAGAACAACCTCAGCTCGAACACAAGTATCCCCGAATGGCGGATTCATCAGCACTACGTCGTACCGCTTAAAGCAGAGGTCCACGAACGCAAATCCCCGCACGGCATCGTCCGTGAAAAGCCGCCGCTGGAGCCGCTGACCGTTCTGGGCCTTCTCGGCGTACTGCCGCAGCGCCTCGATCACCTTGACTTCCGCCTGCTCGAAAAACTGGTCATCGGTGATGTCGGATAGATCGAAGAGGGATGACTGTTCTGGCTTTCCGGCGAGACGGGCCATCGCCGCTTGTGTGAACAACAGTGGCTGGCCTTTTCGATCCGTGGCTTGAGTAGCCTCCCGAACCCATTGCTTCTTGGCTGCGGCCACGGCATCCTGAATCTCTTTCTCAATCTTGAGGAGGGAACCGGCTTCCCCAGCCAACTTCATCTTGTCGAAGACGACCTCCACCAACTGACCGAGCAGTTTCGGTTCTAGTTGGCCAACAAACTCTTTAAGCATTTGCTCTTCGCCGGGCATCGGCTCCGCACAGACCAAATTCGACCGGGTGATCTGGGGCCGGTCTTTCTTCAGCCCCATCTCCTGATAGGCCCGCTGGCAACGGAGCCACAGGGCAAGGGCCGCAATCTGGGTGGCACGCAGATCGATGTCAATGCCGTGCAAGTTCTGGGCGAGGATCAAGTGGGGGACATCCCGCTGCAAGTCTTCCAGCTTCGGGTAATCCTTTTGAAGCGCCGGGCCGAGGTCGGGGTCGGCGTAAGCTTCCTCGTAAATCGTCAAGAGCAGGTCGAAGCAGGACTTTCCCCATTTTTTAGCCTTCCCAAGCCAGCAGGAGTTCCAATTGCCAAGTTTTGGGCGGTGGACCGGATGGTTCGGGGCTGGTTTGAGAAAGAACCTTATGGATGCCATCGGCCAGAGCGTAGAAGCGGAAAGGCGGAATGCCGAAGAAGCGGAAGGAAATGATCAGGAGCCTTTCGCACAAGATTCTCAACTTTAACTTCTGCCCTAAGAAAGTGGCGGCAAAGTAAGCCGCGGCCGTCACCAACACCACCAGGTTTTTCAGCCGTTGATAGCGCAGAACGCGAATATCTTCCAAGTGATAGCTCTGTTTGAGGAAGCGAAAAGTTTCCTCAATTTTCCAGCGGGTCAGATAGATTTGCACGATCCACCATAGCGATTCTGAGTCCCGCGCTCCCTCCAGGTTGGTCAACAGCAGGAGCGGATCTTTCCCGAAACCGGCCACCACCACCAAGAGCATCTTCTCCTCTCGCCCCGGCAGGTGCAGGGGTTCGGCACCGTAGCGGAGCTCATAGACCTTTTCTTTCCCCTCTTCGATCTTGATCACGCGCGCCGCATAACGCAGACGACACCGGCCACCCACCTCCGCCACACTCCCTTGCAGGCGGCGTCGATCGATCACGAAACGTTTACCGGTGGACCGGATCACAAAGCGCTCCCGCCGCGCCAGCAGCGGCTCCAACACCTCCCGGCGGTCTCCGCCTCGATCTAGCACCCAGATCCCTCGCCCTCTCGTATGGCTCCGCACTAAGTCCACGGCCGCCAGAATCTCCGCGTTCTCACTACGGAACTCTTTCGCCTCCGCCGAGTACAGCTTCTGGTACAGCGGCACGATCTCGCTGCTTTTCACCTCCGCCGCCGTGATGTCACACAACCAATAGCCGTCATGCAGTTCGCCGGTGCTGCCGTCCCGCACCTTTGCCAGGTATTCCATCTTCTGGGCGTATTCCTTGCGCAGGTCACTCAGGTCCAGGCACAGCACCGTGTTCGCTTCTACTCGTTGACTCCCCAGCGCTGCCAAGCGCTCGCTCAGGTGGCTTTCCAGTTCCGTCGCCTCCAGATTGCGCGACAGACGGTTCTCCGTCTTGATCAAATCAATCTCTTCTTTCAGGCTGCGCGCGATGTTGCTGAGCTTCACGTCCTGACTGGCCTGCACGCCAAACAACATCTGACCGACGAACTTCTGTAAGGGGCGGCTCAGACCTTCGGTGAGCTGCAAGGAGAACTTCGTGAGCTGGGCTTTCAGTCGGGAACGCAGTCTGTTATCGTGCATCGGGGATGCCTCCCAGGTGGTTTGGATTTCTCGCAAAAACCCTTCTACCACGGAGTTCGTCCCCGTTCACTTGTTAGAAAAAACAACTCCCGCTGGTTCTATTACTTGCCTGAAATCAGACAGAAAAAATGGGGAAAGTCCTGCAGGTCGAAGCAATACAGCAGGAAGTGGGCGCTACCGCAGGCCGGGTCGAGAATCTTCAGTTCCCGTGGGTCTTTCTTGGAACGGTGAGCGATGTGGACAGGGAGCTTGAGCAGTTCTTCCTGCGAAAGATCGTCCCGCCCCTCGGCAGCTTCCCTCGGCGGCTGTTCCCCTTCCTTTAGGAATATCTCGGTTGGGCGACGGACCAGGTACCGGCATTGGTCCTTGAGCTTGGTGTCCCCCTTCCGCATTTCGTACCAGATGCGGCCCAGCGTGTTGTCGGTCAGAAATTCGACCACGTAGCGGGGCGTGAAGAACTGGTTGCGGAAAGCCAGTTCGTACGAATTGCGAGGGGCAGCGCTTTCCTTGCGGGCCTGATCCCGCAGTTCCTTGGGCGTGAAATACTGGTAAACCCAGCCGATGGTCTCGTCCTGCGCCCAAATCGCTGGCCACTGCTCACGCAATTCGGCTTCTTCGGGCTTGATACCACCGGCGTTCAGCAGGTCCAGCACTTCATCAAGCGTTTTCTGCCGAGGGTAAAGGCGGTTGGCCGGATCGTTGGGGTTGAACAACACGCCGATTTCATCGGAGAGCAACCCGCCCAGCCAGTCCAGAAAATGCCGGTAGGCGAGTTCTTGTTGGCCTGTGCTGTAGAGCCTCTCATCCGCCTCATGACCTTCCATGCCCAGATAGAAAAGGAATCCGTTCGATTTGAATCCCCGACTGACCGCCTCACGAAATTTCTGCCCGCCGATGTAGACTTCCCGTACCTCCATCATCTTGTAGGCGCACAGCCTGTTCAGATGCGTGAAGGCGACTTCCCGCACCAACTGGTCGAGCGCATCCTTCGGCTTGAAGCCACGGGCCTTGATGTGGCCAAAGTGATCGAGAATATCCTTGCGTGCCGCCTGCTCCTCTTCGGTCAAGTGGGTCATCTTGGCGTTCGGATCGGCGGTGACCTGATCCTTCTTGGCGAAGATGCCGTACTTTCCCTCAAGCTCCTGTGAAACGGAGTCTTCGAGCAGCTTGCAACACTGCGTCACGACGTTGCGGAGCTTGTTGCGAATCTCTTGGTCCATGTCACGCCGTCCCCTGCGGATGCGATGCCGCCGCCTGTTGCTTCAATTCCTTGAGCCGACTCGTCACAAGATCATCCAGCGCAAGGCAAACAACCCGAATCGTTTCGACGGCCTGCTTCGCCCACGGAAAGCCAATCTCCTGGGCGGGGGCAGCGGGGTCGTCCTGCGAACGGTCGGCCCGATGCACGATGTCGTTGCGACGTTTCACCGTGGCGTCGAGTGTTCTCTTGAGTTCTTCTTCTTCCCGACCGAGTTGCTGGGCGATGAGGCTCCACGGGTTGTCCAGGGCGAGCAGCACGCCCGTGACGTGGATGCCCCGTTTGCCGCTTAGATAACTGAAGTTCAGGCTGCTAATCATCTTGTTGGCAACAAATAGCGGGTCGGGGGCAACCAGAATGCGAACGACCTCATCAAGAGCGAACGTCAGGGTCTTGAATTGGTTTTTGATCTCCTCGTCCTTCTTGGGAACGAAGTCTCGTCCCCGGATTCGTATCACTTCGGGGAGATTTTCCCGCAAGAGGATCGGTAGGTACGTTTCCAACGCAGTGCTGGCGGTTACAACAGCCTGTCGCAGCAAATTGCACAAGGCACTTCGTTTGATTGCTGATGGCGGAACCTCGGCCAACTCTCGGATCAGCCCCAGGAAGATGCTGTTGGAAATGACCAGCAGGCTCTCGTCTTTTTCGGCTTTCACAAGTTCCCGAAGTGAACGAAGTAGTGCTTCCTCAGTATTGGGAGCGTCGTGCTCCAGGAGCCGGAAGACCTTCAGGAGCAGGTCCGCAGGCCGGATGTTGTCTTCAAAGATTTGTCGGGGACTAAGCATTGTTCACTCCAAAATGATGATTGCACCTTCATCGATGCACTTCTGAAGTGAATCCCGTATGAGGTCGAGGGCTTTATCGAGTTCCGCTTGCGTCTGAATGGGGCGATTGAAGAACTCCGAAACTCGCACTTTTCGCACGGGCGCTTTCTTCTCGCCGCCCATCGACAGTTCTTGCAGCTTGACCAGGACCGATGACCTCAACCCGTCCACAGCACAGAGATCGGACTCCATCTCGGTCAGACTGGCTTTGCCCAGCGACGTACCCTTGGCCACGGCATCCTTGTCCTCATCAGTGCCAACTCGTCCCGACAGCGACGACAACAAGGACGAAGCTGTTCCCGGATTCGTTGCTTCCAGCGGCCCCCATTCGGGGCGGTTCTTGATCTCCTCAATGGCCGATTCGTAGGCCTTCTTCCGGCGTTCAAATAGATCGATGTAGGCGTGCTTGTAGGCATCCAGCACAGCCTTGGTGCGTTGAGCGATGGCCTCCCATGAGTCGATGAACTGCTCGGAACCCAGAAGGGTTTTCAGTTCCTCGACGCTGGTAGCGATTTCAGGCGAGGGGCAACGGGGCGCAAGCCGCTCCCAGACTTGCCCGGTTGCCAATCGAGACTGCCGCAGGAGCGCAATGGCTTTGGCGTTCAGCGATTCCCGCATCTTTCGGACTTTGTCTCTGGTTTCGGCAAAATGCGAACCGTGCTCGGTGAGGATGCGAACGCAGTCGTCAGAGGCGGAAGACTGTATGCCCACGAGAGTCTGTTGGAATTCCGACAACAACGGCAGGATCGGAAGCTGGTGGGCTTCGGCGGTGGCTTTCAGCGGGTACAGCTTTTCCAATTCTTCGGCGGCGACCTTCTTGAACGCTGTAGCGATGGATCCTTCTTCGACATCGACTTCTTCCCCGGTTAGGCTTTCCAGTTGCTGCACCGCTTGGGTGAGCGTCTTGAGGCCGACCGATTGCCGGGGCGAGAAGAGCGCCGACCGGAACGCCGGGTTATTGGTGAAGGGGGTGCGAGACGCCGGGTCCTGGTAGGAGTGGAAGAGGTTGCCTTGGTAGGTGACTTCGATCTCCCCCGCCCGAAACAAGGTGGCGAGGATCAGCCGCAGCATGTCACGTTCCCACCCGTACGGCGTGCCGCCGAATCTCTTTTCCAGAGCTTTGCCCATGCGACTGTCTTTGTTACCGTAGCTGTGTTCGCTCTTGAGGTAATCGAGGACTTCCTTGGCGACATCGGCGTTCGTGTTGACTATGTACTTGGGGCCATCCTTGACGACCAAACCCAGCCCGTGATCGCCGACGTAGAAGACGTTGGGCAGCGCCTTGAGGTCAGCCGCCTTGAGGATGTGTTCGGCCTCGTCGCCCTTCAGGGGCCGAGAACCCATTTGTAACTTCGGGTACAAGTCAGGCACGACTTGCCCGAAGAGTTTCTTCAAGATTTCTCCCAGGCCTTTGCCCAAAGCGGATGCATCTTTCTGCACGCCCCGGAACATGCCTGTTCCACGTTCCATCGCCTCGGTCAGCTTGTCCCGCAAGCGGGTTTCGTAGCCGTTTTTGGAGTTCTTTTCATCTTGGAGACAAGTTGCCTCGTCGGGGCTGATTTTCTGCTGGGCGCTGAGTTGGTTGTACTTGTCCACCATCTTTCGTGAAGCGTGAAGCTGGCCGACCAATTCATCGATTTCGGGCGTCAGGCAGAAGAGCCAGTAGAGACCGTTCTCGTGGGACTTCTGCTGGCTTTCGGTGCGAATTTCCTCAATGCGTTTGGTGAGTTCGTCGGCATCCTCGGCCACGCACAGGTTCAGGGGAAGTTCGCCCTCATCGCCAATAGCTGTGCCATCGGCGCTGATGCCGATGCGGAACGAGTGGTTCTGATAGCGGAAGGTTTTGAATTCCGGCTCATCAAAGATTTGCTGGAGTGCGGTACGTGCCAGTTCATTCCGTTCACGGGGCTTCGGTTCGAGGTGGCCCCGGCGTTCGGTTTCCCAGTTCTTTTCTTGGGCGGTCTGGAGCTTCCAGCCTTCCTCGGTATTGCGAATGAACTGGGCGGTATTCAAGAGGTTTACGGCAGCTTGAACTTCACTCAGGGGCCTTGCCTGGCCCACCTCATCGACCAGCACAGCGGCGAGATTGGCATCCGTGCGGGGCAGATCACGAATGAATTCCAGGAGGCAGATGGCCTTGGCCACCCGCAATGCCCAACCGTGATCTTCGGGATCGTTCTTGAATCGCTCGGCAATTTGGTAAAGGTCAGTGCGTTTCTCATTCGAGAGGTTGCCCTCCACCAACTCGAACACCTTGTCGAGCGTCACGAGCGCCCCAATGGGCTTCTTGGCGAAAGCCGTACGTTCCGACACCAGCATCTCGTACGCCTGCTTGATGATCGTACGGTTGCTGCCACCGTAATGCCGTGGAGCGCCCGGCTGAAGTCGAATGCCCGACATGATCCCGATGCAGAGATCGATGTAATGCGGCGGGTAGGGGTAAAAGTGAATGAAATCACTTTCGTTGATGTCGGTGCGGCGGGTCGTACGTTCTAGCCTTAGCGCAGCGTTCAACTGGCCCTGGTTCTCGGAGAAGAGTTTCTTCAGCGGCTTCTCGGCCTCGGTTTTCTTCGCCAAAACACGCTTGGTGGCTACTTCCCGGATGTCGGATGGGGCGAGGTCAACACGGTAGCGGAAGCGGTCTTGCAACTTGGCGAGTTCGACCCGCTTGGAATCGATGGCGGCAACCACTTCGTCCAGCTTTTCTTGGGACGTGACCACGATCCAGCAAGGAGCCTTGATCTTGCGCTCCTTGAGCAAGTTCTTGCCGACCTTGCCGAACTCTTCGATGGTCGCCCGCAGGTCTTCGATCTTGTCACCGCTGCGTGCGACGTGTTGGCCTACCTCGTCAATGATGAAGGCAAGGGCTTTACCCTTACGGCGGCGTCCCCAGAGGTCAAACGTGCGCATGACTACCTTGCTGACGGAGATCGATGCGTCCCGATTGCGTTGGGAGTGCGCCCACGAGTCCGCAGAAGGATAGAGCTTCGGATCAAGCTGATGCAGAATGGCGCTCGCACGTGACAATTTCTGCGCCCCGGCCCGGACTGTTTCCCAGTCTTTGTTCAGCAGAGTCTTGCAGGTGGCGATGAACTCCGGCAGTCTGCCTTCGGCTTCGAGTTCGATTTCCAGTTCTGCAATGTCAAAGTCTTCCGAGTACCCAAGCTCACGCAAGAGGACGGTGTAGATCAACTCGGCAATTCGTTGCGTGACCTTCCGTGTGTCAGCCTCCTTCGCCACTTCAAAGAGGATGACCTCGGTGGGCGTGTTGGCGTTAATGAAGTCGAGCAGGTTGCTGGTGCGGGTATCGTCCAGTTGTTGCTTGAAGAGATCAGCGAATTTGCTGCCGAGGACCGTGCGGTTTTCCAATGCGTAGCCGAGGTTCTTGGCAAACGAACTTTTGCCGGACCCGAAGAAGCCCGACACCCAGACGCCCACGCTTTCGTGAGGATCGCTGGGAGCCTCAGCGATAGCTTTGAGGAGATCGTGGTACTGTTCACGGATACTATCGGTGGCGACGTATTCCGTGATTTCATCATGGACCGATTGCTCGTCCGCTTGATCGACTTGGATAATCTCCTCGATCTTGCGGCTGAGATCACGTGTCAGCAGATCGCCAATTGTCTTCATTTGATTACCCTTGCCTCAGCCATAGATTTTGACTCGATAGTTGCCCAGTGCATCCCGGTCTTTCAGGTCCATGAAACGCAGGCCCGTCGTGCCTTCAATGGAGCCGGGATAGAACAGGATCGTTGCCACCTTGGTTTTGCCGTGCATCTTGTCAAGGAGCATTGACCAGGACTTTCCCCATTTTTTAGCCTTCCCAAGCCAGCAGGAGTTCCAATTGCCAAGTTTTGGGCGGTGGACCGGATGGTTCGGGGCTGGTTTGAGAAAGAACCTTATGGATGCCATCGGCCAGAGCGTAGAAGCGGAAAGGCGGAATGCCGAAGAAGCGGAAGGAAATGATCAGGAGCCTTTCGCACAAGATTCTCAACTTTAACTTCTGCCCTAAGAAAGTGGCGGCAAAGTAAGCCGCGGCCGTCACCAACACCACCAGGTTTTTCAGCCGTTGATAGCGCAGAACGCGAATATCTTCCAAGTGATAGCTCTGTTTGAGGAAGCGAAAAGTTTCCTCAATTTTCCAGCGGGTCAGATAGATTTGCACGATCCACCATAGCGATTCTGAGTCCCGCGCTCCCTCCAGGTTGGTCAACAGCAGGAGCGGATCTTTCCCGAAACCGGCCACCACCACCAAGAGCATCTTCTCCTCTCGCCCCGGCAGGTGCAGGGGTTCGGCACCGTAGCGGAGCTCATAGACCTTTTCTTTCCCCTCTTCGATCTTGATCACGCGCGCCGCATAACGCAGACGACACCGGCCACCCACCTCCGCCACACTCCCTTGCAGGCGGCGTCGATCGATCACGAAACGTTTACCGGTGGACCGGATCACAAAGCGCTCCCGCCGCGCCAGCAGCGGCTCCAACACCTCCCGGCGGTCTCCGCCTCGATCTAGCACCCAGATCCCTCGCCCTCTCGTATGGCTCCGCACTAAGTCCACGGCCGCCAGAATCTCCGCGTTCTCACTACGGAACTCTTTCGCCTCCGCCGAGTACAGCTTCTGGTACAGCGGCACGATCTCGCTGCTTTTCACCTCCGCCGCCGTGATGTCACACAACCAATAGCCGTCATGCAGTTCGCCGGTGCTGCCGTCCCGCACCTTTGCCAGGTATTCCATCTTCTGGGCGTATTCCTTGCGCAGGTCACTCAGGTCCAGGCACAGCACCGTGTTCGCTTCTACTCGTTGACTCCCCAGCGCTGCCAAGCGCTCGCTC
The DNA here is from genome assembly GCA_963722555.1 of uncultured Acidobacteriota bacterium. GTDB lineage: Bacteria > Acidobacteriota > Terriglobia > UBA7540 > UBA7540 > Bog-366. Next base: position 20,868 of record CAVRNQ010000005.1, on the reverse strand, counting down.
AGGTGGCTTTCCAGTTCCGTCGCCTCCAGATTGCGCGACAGACGGTTCTCCGTCTTGATCAAATCAATCTCTTCTTTCAGGCTGCGCGCGATGTTGCTGAGCTTCACGTCCTGACTGGCCTGCACGCCAAACAACATCTGACCGACGAACTTCTGTAAGGGGCGGCTCAGACCTTCGGTGAGCTGCAAGGAGAACTTCGTGAGCTGGGCTTTCAGTCGGGAACGCAGTCTGTTATCGTGCATCGGGGATGCCTCCCAGGTGGTTTGGATTTCTCGCAAAAACCCTTCTACCACGGAGTTCGTCCCCGTTCACTTGTTAGAAAAAACAACTCCCGCTGGTTCTATTACTTGCCTGAAATCAGACAGAAAAAATGGGGAAAGTCCTGGCATTGACACGTGGAAAATCCCTGGCGACATCGCTGCCACACGGGTCAGGAAGACGACCGAATTCTGCGGGCTAATTGAGGCAAGTCGCTCGGTGAGCAAATCCCATAGCGGAATCCAGACCTTGCTCGACAAGTACGTGGTCACCTGCCGCTGGGCTTCAACATAGCCTCGCCCTTTTTCCAATTCGATGACGGCTTCCAAACCTTCGTCATCGTCCTTTTGATGAACCTTCTCTAACGCCGACCAAAGCAGTTCCGACATCGGGATGATGTGAACCTCTTTACCGACAGCTTCCAGGCGAGTGGCCAGCAACTTGATCTCCCGCCGAAGCTCCCATTCATCGGTCGGGTCGTAGCGCATGATCGCAAAGGGCAGATCATGGTAGACGTTGATCCTGGGCGGCACGGCCTTCAGGTCGCTTTCCAAAGGAGCGATGCTATTTTTGAGCGAGGACATTCGCATACTCCTCAAGGGTTTCAGCGGGGAAGGTCAACCGGGTGACGCTGCCAGCAACGTGGTACTCCAGCAAGTCACGCTGGTGGGCTTCAAACAGGAACCGCTCCACTCCTCCCCTCTGCAAAAAGAAGAGCTTCCAGTCTGGCAACCCGATCAGTTTCGCACCTGATGGTTGGTGCTGTTTCAGATAAAACACGACATACGCAAACGACTCGATGGGAAAGTAGGCGGGAGCGATCTTTTTGTTGACTGCGCCCTGAAGCACACCGAAGTCCCGAAGAGCCGAGAGCAATCCTTGGGCAATGCGGGTGATCGTGGGTTCGGACCAATGGCCGTTCGTCTTCCCTTCATCCACCCACTTTGCCAAGGACCGCTGGAAATCCTGCACGCTGATGTCCACCAAACCCCGTGCCTGCATCGGAACAAGAATCTCAGTGACGGCATCGTGAAGTAACTGGTCTGCACGAGCGGAGTGGAAATACAACAACCGCTCCAGAGCGGCAGTCGGGAACTTTCCTCGGACGAGGGTGACAAGTGCTTTCGTGACCGATTTGTCGGTGAGGTAGCGCTGCCGGAAGATTGCCAAGATGTCCTGTACACGAGAACGGGACGCCTTCCCAAAAACGTTATCCCGCTGCACCCGGTTGATGTTCTTGTCTACCGAAGCATCGCCATCCCAATGGGAAAGCAGCGTCTTCGTGTCCCCGATCAAGGCTCCAGCCTTGATGATTTTGGACGAATACGGAGCCGAAGACCGAAGACGCTTCTCCGGTTCTGTGGTGGATGGCATGGTTCTATCGCACCGTCTTCCATGGTTCGAGTTTCAGAAACTTGTGGTTCCTCTCGATCATCTTCACCAGGAGCACACTCCCCGACGGCCGACCGCCATTGGTCCGGCACGCTCGAAAGGGACACGATTTAGAAAGATCGGTTGGCATAAGCAGCCCGGTAGATTTGAAAGGGCGTTTCTGTGGTTCGAATGGCCGGACTTTGATGAAGACGTGGAGGCTCTGTTCCAGGCCCGCACATTTGAGCGGAATGATCTGGGTAGCGTCTCGATTGTCGGGCGGGCGGCGGTCTTCCATGACGAACACGTTGCGGCGCGAAGGTCCTTCTGCTGGATCACGGAACGGTTGCGGACAGATCACTATAGTTCAAGCAGCGTGGTTCGGAACACAAAAAAGCGGTCCGCCAGAGGTCTGCCCTACAATGGCCCTTCCGACCGTATTGTGCGCTAAGTCCGGAGGACATTGGATGCCCAGAAACTGGTGTTTTTGGGCCGACGATTTTGCCCCTTCGCTTCAACGTGGAATCAGGTGCTTACAGCGCATTGCCCTGTAAGGTTTTTGGGCAACCCGTTAAGAGCCCTCGACGTAGTTTCCTTGGCTCCTCGCATCCCTTGTAAGTTTCCATGCCGACCTAGGCGGCCAGGGTCAAGATCTTGCTGTTCCATCGACCCCCCAGGTCCCAAACCACCCAACCAATGCTCTTGGTGCTTTGAATATGGAGGTATCTAGGAGTATGTTTCCCGTTGTCTGAAGAATAGAAACGGAGACTCCGGTCTAAGAGAATAGCCACCAAATCTCGACTTATTCCTGCACCCACTCCTTGATGACTCTCTTCAGAGCCGGTGATAAAGGTTACGGATGTCATGCGATAAAAAGCATCAGAAGGGACGAGTTAGGCTATTGGCGAAATTCGGTGTCAGCACCTGCTCAAAAGGTAGCCAAATTCATCGGTCTTCAGGGACACAGGTTTAGCGGCCTCATCGGCGGGGACGCGGTAACGAACTCTACAGCAGTTTCTAAATTGAATCACCAACCACTTGCTCAGGTTGGCCTTGGGGAGGGACCTGGAACCGGGAGTCTTCTCCAATATTCATAGACCCCCCTCGCAGGCACAACCGCCCGCGACGCTGCGTCCTGGAGCCTGGATATCGCAACAGAACTATGGCGAAGATCTTCCCATCTTTGGAGCAGATCAGAATCTGAAATCTAAGGAGCGATTGGAAAACACGATGCTGGGCTTTGCCTCCGCTTTCCCGTGGTCTTAAATTCGCGCCCAGCCGAACTGAGAATTTGTCCGTCCGGAGTTCCTTAGGCTGCGAGCAGGTCAGTGGATCTCTGAATGGCAACATCGGTTTTGTGATAGGCCGTTTCGATGTTGGCGGGCGGCTTGGCGGCTGGGTCTGGCCGAAGATAAAATGGCATAGGCCAAAGGGCCGAGAACGCGCATCGCGAGATGGGAGGGGCGTGTCATGCACTGGGCATGGAAAATCGGCAAGCTGGCGGGAATCGACGTTTACATGCACGCGACTTTTCTGCTGCTGGTGGGGTTCATCATCGGCGCCAGTTGGATGGAGAACCATAACGTAGCGCGGACCCTTTTCGCGGTCTTCTTTGTCCTGGCAATGTTCGGCTGCATCGTGCTGCATGAGTTGGGTTACGCGCTCACGGCGCGGCGCTTCGGCATCCGCACACGCGACATCATTCTGCTCCCCATCGGCGGCGTGGCCCGCCTCGAGCGCATGCCGGAGGACCCGAACCAGGAATTGCTGGTAGCGTTGGCGGGGCCGGCTGTGAATGTGCTCATCGCCTTGGGGCTTTTCGCGGTGCTCGCGGCGTTGGGCCGCATCCCGACGCTGCGCCAGGCCGCGACGATCAGCTGGACCGGGCGTGATTTCTTGCAGAGCCTCATGGCCGTCAACGTGTGGTTGGTGCTCTTCAACCTGATTCCCGCGTTTCCTATGGACGGCGGGCGCGTGTTGCGTGCGCTGCTGGCCAAACGCATGGACTATACGGAGGCCACGCAGACGGCTGCGCATGTGGGCCAGGCGATCGCCTTTGTTTTCGGCTTCCTCGGTTTGTTTTTCGACCCCTTCCTTCTCTTCATCGCGCTCTTCGTGTGGATGGGGGCAAGCGGCGAGGCGGGGATGGTGCAGATGCGCACCTCGCTCGGTGGCATTCCTGTGCAGCAAGTGATGTACCGGGAAATTCGCACCCTTCAACCTGATGACACGTTGGCAACGGCGGTGGAGCATATCCTCTCGGGCTGGCAACAGGACTTTCCCGTTGTGTTTGGCAGCCGGGTGCTCGGCGTACTGACGCGTGAAGACCTTGTAAAGGCCATTGCCCAGGGGGGGACGGATAAACATGTGCGTGACGCGATGCGCCGCGACTTTCAAGCCGTTGATTCTCACGACATGCTTGAGCAAGCCGTTCAGGTGTTGCAGCGATGCGGATGCCGCTCACTGCCCGTGGAACACAACGCTGAGTTAGTGGGGATGTTGACGCTCGAAAGCGTGGGGGAGTTCATGATGATTCATTCCGCGATGCGTCACGCAGAGCAGGCCAGGAATGTGCCTCAGGCTACGCCTAGCCTGACTTAGATTATGACCGGTGGCGTCGATTATGGCCGACTGGAAAGTCATTGCGCTGATCAACGCCAATATCGAGGCCGTTTCAGGCCCGGCTGCTCAAGACCGGCCGGGAGCCCACGAGTGGGTTGTCTGGCAAGGGACAGCCGCTGACAAAGCTGAAGCCCTCCAAAGTGCAGAGAAAGCCGATCCCAGGGTCGACCTGGAGTGGATGCGCATTCGCTACGAGAGGGACCTTATCAAGCCGTAGGATCTCGCATTGCTTCTGGCGATGGCAGCCGCGCAGGAGATTGATGCCCCAGCAGTTCGTCTCATGCGGCGGGCCATGGGCATCGAATCACGAGACCCCTTGCAATGACATTCTCTTAGGTCGTTCCATCATAGCTCCCGCGATGAATAGCGCCAAGCCTAGCCCCTGCAGGATGATTTCCGGTTGCACACGGAGATGCACACTCGGCGTGATAAAGGGCCGCATATAGACCATGCCCTCCAGCGTTCCGGGAGCGGCAACTGTCGCCGCCCAGAAACCCAGGACCAGGTAGAGACTGGCAACATAGAGGAACCGTTTCAGGAACGGCCACGCCTTCAGGGTGTCGTACAGCGGATAGAGAACGGCAGCGATGAGGATACCCCGCAAGATTTCTGCCGGCAGAAACCAATTCACTACGTGGGCCCACATTCCCTGATCGGCTTCCGTACGCAGGAAGACCGCAAAAATGGGATTTGGTCCCACGTAGTATGGCTTGGTGAGCAGCGGGTAAAACACCGCCCCTGCCAGGAAATAAGTGGTCACCTGTGCAGCTATGATTTTGGCAACGAAGCTCAGGAAGCGCTTTCTGTTCATGGGAGACTCCGTCAAGGGCGAAGCATCGATGCTTGGTCAGTTGCTATTATAGCGACCCTCGCCCCTGGAGCACGGGGTAAAGGCATCAAGCGGTTGCGGTTTCACCACGATCATGGGTGGGCAAGATGACCCTGCGGTTGTGGAAGCGCGGTTCGGCTAATGAAAAAGTTCAGCGGCTTGTCATAGAGGCGGGCGAATTTCGGATACCAAATTCCTGGAGTTGGACCACGAGCTACAGCCCCTTCATCAAGTTCGCCATCGTGGTATCCAAACCGCTGGCGATGATTTGCAACGTGATGATGCCGACTTCTCGCTTGCCCCTTTCGATGTCCGAGATGTGTCCTCGGTTCATGTCCAAATAAGCCGCCATGTCGGTTTGCGTCCACCCCTTTCTCTTTCGCAAGGCTTGGATGCGCTTCCCAAACTTGACCAAGAGGGCGTGGTTGCCAGTGGACATGCACCTAATAGTGGGCGTATCATCCGGGCCGTGTGTCTGCGGTCAACCGTTGTGAAAGGGCCAACGACACTACTGGCCAAGCTAGTTGGCCGCCGGCTCGGGTTAACTGAATCCGTCCCGATCAACGGGGTTCGAGGGAATAGATCCTGCCTTGTCGCCAAGGCGTGTTTAGTAATCGTCATGAGTCCCGCCACGCCGGGCACTTTGACGAGTAACGGCCTTCCGTGACAATGACCGTTTCGTCCCCCCACTGGGCCTGAGAGTGCACGCGAGGGCGGATCGCTTGCCGGGAACAGAACAAGAATCTACTATTTAATGACAAGGAGTGGCTTGGCGCGCTGTCTCAGTAGGGGGTTCACACCAGACCAGTTCGCCACGCTGAGACCAGACCCTGCCGGCAGTAGGCCGCATCCGGAATCCGCAAATCGTTGTCGCCTATGGGAGAGAGGGTCATCGTGCTAATGAAATCATGGAAACTGCTTGTCGTTGGGCTTGCGGTGTGGCTGGCGAGTTGGACCAGCCCCTCCGCGTCGCAGAGGGCGCAAGCGGATGGCAGGAATATCCGGATCGAGTTCAACGAAATGCTGCACAGTCGCGTGGTGGCCAAGTTCGAGGGCAGCGAAATCGCGATCGGCGACTTCGCTCCTTCGGAGTCCCTCACGGTCGCGGGAAAGGAAATCCGTGATTTCGCTTTGCACGACGTGAAACGCGAAACCGTCCGGGATGCGACGGGTGCCGGGCAGCGTGCCACACTGGTCGGGGCCGCACCGTTCCTGAAGAAGATCGTTGCCGTGACGACCTATGACGACTTTCCGCAGATGGCCGTTTTCGAAGTGCAGTACACAAACACCGGACACGCCAGTCTTTCCGTAGATGGCTGGACGAATCAGAGCTACTCCATCTCAGCCAGTCAGGGCAGCAGCGAGCCGGCGTTCTGGTCGTACCAGAGCGGTTCGTATGAGAAGCGGCCGGACTGGGTGCTGCCGTTGAAGACGGGTTTCGATCAGGAAAACTATCTGGGTATGAACGACACCGATTACGGAGGGGGAACGCCGGTCGTGGATGTCTGGCGGAGAGACGTGGGTATCGCCGTGGGTCACCTGGAGCTGAGTCCCAAACTGGTCTCCCTTCCCGTCGCCATGCCGGACCAGGAGCACGCCACGGTGGCCGTGCATTTCAAATTGAATAGAGAACTGAAACCGGGAGAAACGATCAGGACGTTTCGGACTTTCGTCGCCGTTCATCAGGGTGACTACTTCCGAAGCCTGGCGGAGTATCGGCGGGCGATGGTCAAACAAGGCGTGGTGTTCAAGCCGGCGCCGGATGACGCCTTCGGTCCCATCTGGTGCGCCTGGGGTTTCGGCAGGGACTTCACAGCAGCGCAGGTTTACAACGCCTTACCAATGGTGAAAAAGCTGGGTTTGCGGTGGGTCACCCTGGATGACGGATGGCAGACCGCCGAGGGGGATTGGTTCCTGAACCCGGAGAAATTTCCCGGTGGCGACCGTGACATCAAAGCGATGGTGGACCGGATTCACGACGAAGGTTTCAAAGCTCAGCTCTGGTGGGCGCCTTTGTCGGTCGATCCGGACACGCAACTGATCAAGGAGCACCCGGACTATCTGCTGTTCAATGCGGACGGATCGAAGCAGAAGATTTCCTATTGGAACGCGTGGTATCTCTGTCCCGCCGTTCCCGGGGTGGTGGAGTACCACAAGGCCATCGTCACCAAGGCCATGCGGGATTGGGGGTTTGACGGCTTGAAGCTCGATGGACAATTCATGAATGGTGTGCCTCCCTGTTACAACCCCACCCACCATCACGCGACGCCCGAGGAGGCGGTGGAGGCGCTGCCCCGATTCTTCAAGGCGATTTACGATACGGCACTCAGCATCAAGCCCAACGCGCTAGTTGAGTTCTGCCCGTGCGGGACCGCGTACTCGTTCTTCACTATGCCCTTCATGAACATGTCAGTGGCCTCCGACCCCAAGAGTTCCTGGCAGGTCCGTCTGAAGGGAAAAACCCTCAAGGCCTTGATGGGCGATTCCATCGCCTACTTCGGAGACCACGTGGACATGAGCGATGGCGGTGACGACTTCGCCTCGACGATTGGAGTGGGCGGCGTGGTGGGGACCAATTTCACTTGGCCGGTGGGTTCGGCGCGGCGGCCCAGGCGAGATTTGACCCCTGAGAGGGAAAAGATCTGGGACAAATGGATCAAAATCTATAAGGCCGAAATGCTTCCCAAGGGCGAATACCTGGGAACGCTGTATGACATCGGTTTTGACAGACCGGAAGCCCACGCCATCCGCAAGAACGGGAACATGTACTACGCCTTTTACGCTCCCCAGTGGAGCGGCACGCTGGAATTGCGAGGTTTGGAGAAGCGCGCTTATCGCCTGACGAACTACGAGACCGGAGAGGCGTTGGGAACGGTTCGCGGTCCCGTGGCGACATGGCCTGCCCAATTTGAGAAACACCTTCTGCTGGAGGCAAAGGCCGAGTAAGGCGAATCCGACGTAAACTCATTTCGTATTTGTTGCCGCTGCCCGCCGCTATCAGGACGAACTGCCTACCGCCTTTTGTCTCGACGCAGGTATTTGGGGTGGCCATGCCGCTCGCTGAAGGTTGTAATAGATCTTCCCTTGTGATTAGGGAGATAGTAAACGCTGGTCCTCGCAGACTACCCAAATTCGACATTACACTCTTGCCGTGTCTCCAAACTGCAAGCCTTGCGAAGCCTGTGCGTGTTCTAAGGGCGCACAGTTCATAGTGCTTCCTATGGGTGCGCCCCTAAACTTTCGTCCTGATGCAGGCTTCCTTGGCCTCACGATCCTGCCGAGTTGAGCCTGAATACGGGGCCCCGTCCCCAGTCGGGGCCCTCTCGCCAGGGGTGTTGCGTATCCGAAGAATGCTGCAAAGGAATTTCTGTCGGTGTTAACGAAGATCGGAGCGAGGTTTCGTGCAGAGCAAGTGTGACGCGGGCCCCTGTCTGTAAAGTCGGCGGTTCTTCCAAAGACCCGTACATTCGAATCCATAGACATACTCACCCGGTCAATCGTTGACGCGCAGCGGCGCATTCCCGACTCTGTTAAAATGCATCGCAAGGAAGATTGACAACCCCATGGCCAACTGGAAAGTCATTGCGCTGGTCAGCGGCAATATCGAAGCCGTTTCAGGGCCTGCTGCTCAAGACCGGCCGGGAGCCCACGAATGGGTGGTCTGGCAAGGGACAGCCGCTGACAAAGCTGAAGCCCTCCAAAGCGCGGAGAAAGCCGATCCCAGGGTCGACCTGGAGTGGATGCGCATTCGCTACGAGAGGGACCTTAACAAACGGTAGGATCTCGCTTGGCCCAATCCGGTTGCCGTGGTTGTCGATATATCCGCAGCGGGTGGAGTCGCACACGTCAGCAATGCCGCCGCGAAATGGCTGGCCTTTCCTGTACGACGGCCCGATGGCGAACGGGCCAGTCCTGTCGATATAGCCGAACCTGCCGTCCAATGTCGCCCCAGCCAGCCCTCCGGAAAACTCGGTGACCGTCGCCTGGTAAAGGGAGTCGTCGAACTGCGGCGGGATGACGAACCTCCCGCTGCGGTCCACGAATCCCCACTTGCCATGCTCCTTGGCGGCAGCCAGGCCTTCCCAGAACGGCCAGGCATCCTCGAAACGCGGACTGATGACGAATTCGCCCCGCTTGTCGGCGTAGCCCCACGCCTTGCCGACACGGACAGCGGCCACGCCATTCCTCATGCCGCGACACTCATTGAAGCGAAACGGAATGGCTGGCGAGCCGTCCGCATCAATCCAGCCGCACTTGTCGTAGTGATAGGCGGGGGCAAGCCCCTCCCCGAAGCTCCATGCGAGCGTGTACTGGGGCGGGATTCTCTCGTTGCCTTGTGCATCCACGAAGCCCCACAACCCGGCATCGTCCTGAACCGCCGCCAGCCCCTCGGAAAAGTCCTGGACCTGCGCGTACATCGGCTTGACTGCTAGCGTGCCATCCTTGCCGATGAACCCCCACTTGCCATTGAGTTCTACCCCGGCGAGGCCATCCCGAAACCATCGTGCGGAAGAAAATTGTGGAGGGATGACAAACCCGCCGCTGGCGTCAATGAAGCCAGCCTCCTTGCCGACCCACGCAGGCGAGAGCCCCTCGCTGAATCCCCACGCGAAATCAAACAGGGGCTGAATCACGAACTGGCCGCTTGCGTTGATATAGCCGTACCTGCCGTACACATCCACGACCAGCAGCCTCCCCGGCTGTTGGGCAAGCACGGTCGAGGCGAGGAGCAACGCAAGCGTCGCCGGTGCTGCATCGAGGCTCGCCGTATGAACTGATGGCCACCCCGTGTTATCCTAAGGCATCCAGAGAAGCAAGAACGAACCGGGCAGGCATGAATAAGGAGCAGAGGAGGCGAGCGAAGAGACGGAAAGAGCGTAGGCGGGTCAGGCATGAGGACGAGCCCGCCGAGAACCGAGAAGATCTCACCCTCCACGAATCCCTAGAGCCGAGGCCGAGCCACGACATCGGTAAGACGGCCAAAACGAAACCTATCCCCCCAGGGCGTCCGCACGCTGTTACGATCACTTTTAGCATCATCGGGATACTCCTGGCATGCATTACGCTCTACTGGAACGTTGTCCAGCCGGACATCCGGTACATCCCAAGTTTAGGCCCGGAAACACTAACGGTGGTCGAAAGCAAAGTGGATGGCGCCGGAAACTTCGTCCACAGCCTCCGACTGCAACCCACGTTCACCAACTACTCGATAAAACCCGGCTTCATCGACAAGGTGGAATTCGTTCCTCAGTCGATAGCAACGTTGCCGGAGATCAAGATCACGAGTATCAACAAAACTTTCATCTTTTGGCACCAAAAGAAGCAGATCGAAATCACGTTCCTGATGACCGTTCCGACCGATGCCGTCAACAACCTGAACACAACCCGTGAGTTGGGGGTTGACCAAGTGCTCGCCGTATTCGACAACACTGGCAGGAAAGTAGATCACCTTCAAAACGGCTTGTTCGGCAGAATCCGATTCAACTTTAAGCAGATCGTCAAGACTCAGCTTGGCGGGATACGATGATTCCGGATGTGACCTGACAGAGATTTTGTACTACCTCAAGTGAGAGATCCTACGGGTCTGGGATTCTTGGGCCAAAAACGAGAGCGGGGAACCGCCTCCGGCTCCCCGTCTCAGGTGTTCGTCGTTTTTGCCGTGGCAGCGTCCGCGGGGCGTTGCCGACGGTGCGCACCGCAAGAGCGGTGTGTAGTCATTTGACTACCGTATGCATTCCAGGTGGAGTCAGTCATACCTCCTTTCCCGTAAGCATGCTTCCTTCATACTCCTCTGCGCGACCAATTGCAACACTCTAAAGTACTGGTCGCCTCGGGGGTGGGTGCGCGAATGGCGTTCGCCATATTGACACCCGTGTCGCGAGCGGAAGACCGGGCTTCTATGAATTCCGTCCCTTGAGGAAAGTCGGCCTCGATGGAGGCTATTTCTTCTTGGGAGGCACCACCGCGTCTTTGAACGCCTTCGCCAGGCGGAATTTCACCACCGTCTTGGCCGGAATCTTGATGGCCTCGCCGGTCTGAGGATTGCGACCCATGCGAGCCTTGCGATTTGCCTTCACCGCCTTGCCCAGCCCCGGAACCACGAACTGCCCGCTGCTCTTGGCTTCCTTCGTGGCCAGAGTGACGAGTTCTTCGAGCACCGCGACGGCGGCCTTCTTCGGGATCTCCGCCTTCTCGGCCAAATGCGCAACGATCTGAGGTTTTGTCATCATTGGTTCTGCTCTTCCTCTCTCCGTTGGATTGTAAGGATTGCCATGTTGAAATCGTCGTTCAGCCCCCACTGTACGTAACGCACGGATGGCTGTCAAGGCAGTTGCGGAGGGTGTCGATACCAAAAACTCGCCTGCGCCAAGAGAAAGATCCCCCCGCGGGTGTTGCTACCAAAAACTCTGTTCACATTGGACCTATAGAGGTTACCGGCGCTAAGCAGACGAGGAAAGAGGAATCCATTAACAGTTCAGGCAGCTGGGGTGTAACCGTTTAGCCCGTCCCGAATTTGTTTTGCGGACGACAAGCTTCCGTCGGCGGGGCAAGGGGCCAAAACAAAGTCCCTTCCTGACGGACACACGCCACCCTTCGCGGCTGAGTCCGAGGAGTTTTGGGCTCAAACGACAAACGCATGCGAGTCGTGGCGTTAAGCCCGGCTATGCGGCCGGAGCTGGGGCTTGTGCCTCGCCGGCTTTTGCCTGGGTCTCTACAGTGTAAACCACAACCGCCTTTTTCCCGCCCTTCACGGCCGTGGCATGGATTGAACTCAGATTGACGCCTTTTGCTGCGAGCTTCTCCAAGTGCTGCGCCAGCGCACCGGGCTTGTTCGCCAGCTCGTGTTGCTCCGCCCCGGTCTCCTGGTATGCAAGCTTGGCTTCAGCGAGGACCTTCCTGGCTCGCTTGGCGTCTTCGACCAAAAGGTGGACTGTACCGGCTGCCCCTTGGGCCGTTCCTAAAAGCGCCAGGATATTCACCTTCGCGCTCCCCAGTGCTTTCGCGATCGCCGCGAGTGCGCCGGGCTGATTCTGAACAGTGATTGTCAACACTTTGGTCTTGGCCATCTCGTCGCCTCCCAGTGGTTATGCCGAGAGATTATACGCCCTAGAATTCAACCCGCCACGCTGGACTTGTCCGAGCGGAGCATGGGTGACGAGTTGAGCGGCACGCTGAATCGTGGATGACGGCAAGTGGAACTGGGGGCCAAATTGGGGTCGCGAAATGACGAAACGCGGGTGCTGTCAACCCTTTCTGTCCCGAACCCGGGTGCATGGAATCAATCGACCACCCGTCTTCACCAACCGCTGCTGCAAGCTGGTCAACGACCAACCGTCGATCCTCTTGGCAGCACCAGCCGCCGCCACAGGTTCTCCAGGTTGTAAGCGATCACGCTCAGCCAAAGCCGCACTTCGTTTGACCGAAATCGATGGGGGGGGCAATCAGCCTCGAGCCACTCCGCGCAACCTGGGCCAATTCTGTGCAACGGCGGGGCATCCTGCGTGGTATCTTCCGGCAGCAGAGAGAACCCGACGCGGGAATACGCCTTGCGTTGTTCGAACGGGAGGGGGGCCAGGGGTTTTTTATACGGTCTTGGATCGGCATTTTGATTTTCGAAATTTGGTTCGGTTTTTTTGGTGCGGAATTTTTCCCGCGCTGACTCAGTATCGGGATTCGGCAACGTGGCCCGCAAGGTGCTGGAATACCTTCAGCTTTGTAAAGTCTCGCTTGCGGAAATGCCGAAATCCCCGCACTTGAGCTTCCAAGAGCTGATGGAAGTTAGAACGTAATCCCTTTCATAATCAACACGAGGCACGCAAATCTGACATAAGGGCTAAGGGGAGAGATAACCAAAGTAAGAACGTGGTAGAGTTTCAATTTTTCTGAGGCTTACGGGTTTGAACGCTGGCTTGCAACGCCTAGACGGGGAAATACGGCGAGCACGTTACTTTCGCCAAGATCAATGTGGATGAACTGCCGGAGGTGGCGAACCAGTTCGCAGTTCGATCCATTCCCACGCTCGTTCTGCTGCAAGAGGGAAACGTCGTGGAGAGGCTGGTGGGCCTGCGGCCGGAACACGAACTGGCGGACTTGCTCAGCCGATACACGAACGACCACGCCCAGGGGTAATCGACCTTCCTGCCGGCAAGACTTCCGTCATAAAACGCGGCGACCCGGGCTGGAGGCTGGCCTGCCTCGACCCCCCCTGGCCATCTCCCGCCGCGGCGGGAGGCGAGCGCCGCAAAAAGCCAGGGCGCCCCTTCCTGGAAGGGACGCCCTGAAATCTTGCGCCCAGAACACCAGTGCAGCTCCCGGGTTCGCCTTTAAGCGCCCGGGCGCGCGGTCAGCACGTTGGGGACATTGGGGAAGAATCCCTTGGGTGCGCTGATGTAACCGGCGATGGTGTCCTTGCCGAGTTTATTGACGACCAGTTCCAGCGCGCTCGGAGCGCCCTGCATGTAGAAGTACAAAGGCTCGGCCACGCCCTTGTCCTTACGCTCGGTGCGCTTGTCGTCAAAGTAGAGAAAAACGCTGAAGACGTTCCGTTTGGGATCGGTCTTCTCGAGCTCAACCGTGACCGTCCCCACCTTCTGCTGAGCCTTCCGCCGCGCCAAATTCAGCTCATAATAGTCGCGGTCGCCCTTGTGGGCCAGTGCGACCAGTTCGTCATGGGTGCGGGCAATGTCGCCCTTCAACTCACCCTTGGTGCCGGTGAGGGCGTTGGTGAATTCCGATTTGGTGTTGGCAAGATCCTGCTTGGTCCCGGCGAGATCGGTGCTGAGGCCGCCAATCTTGGCGTTGGAGTCAGCCTGGAGCTTGTCCACTTCGTCGGCGCTGGCCTTCTTGGCGATGGCCGCGTTCAACTGCGTCACCGCCACCTGCTGCTGCTTCTGGACGTTCGCGGCCAGGGCGTGGGCGCGGGCCAGTTCCTGTTCCGTGAGCCCGAGTTTTTCTGACGTCACCTGGAATTGACCGCGCAGTTGCGCGTAGCGCTCGTCACTGGAGTCCATTCGCCGGGTGAGCAGGTTCAGCTCGTCCGTCTGCTTCGTTGCCAGGTCGCCAAATTGCGAGCGCCAGACGAACACCAACACCAGGTTGGCGATCGAAAGCACCAACAGGAGGGCTACCAGCCAGGGCAGCGCTTTCCCTCCCCCCGCGGGCGGACCGGGTTGTGGCGCCTGCGCATAGACGTACTGGGCTGCCCCAGGTTGGGGTTGAGGCTGAGCGGGCGCCGGTTCTGGCGGTGTAACGCGCCGCGTGGTCTCATCGTTCAGGCCAAACATGGAATGACCGGGGCTAGGATCTTTGTCTGCCATACTTTCTCCTCGTTTAACGAATGAAATTGGCGAGTCTGCCCAAAGCGGCGGACCAGCCTCTTCTTATGATGCCGAATTCGACGCTCAGACCTAAGCCTGCCTGCGTTTCGCAGACCCTTTGACTTGTATCAGTATCCCATCAATGGCCGGTAGGTTCAAGCGCTCCGGGAGTGGCGGTCATGTCAAGATGCTTGTGTAAAAAGCCGGAGCTTGCGGTTTTTCCATTCGTACTTCTGGTTCAGGCCGTTGAATATGGCATGGATGATCCGGTTGACGCCGGCGGCGTTGATGAAACAGACCAGGGGGCGCGTGCGCCGGCAGCCGCTGGTCTTTGCGATTACTACCGCCGGATTTGATAAGCATTCTCTCTGCTGGGAAAAGTCTGGGCCAGAAGAAATGGGGTTGCCCTTTCGAGCAACCCCGGTTTACTGATGGGCTGGAGTCACGAATTATGCGCCCAACATAAAACAGGTTGCAGTAGAGCGTCAATGGTTCGAAAGTACCGGGAGCAAGAGGTTATGCCAGGCAGGAAAGACCGACAGCGATGAAGAAGCTCGCTGGCTGTCCAGACATAAAATCCCGTTCGGATTGAATTTAGGGCAAAAGTCAACTCGGCTTCTACACGCTGCCATTGTCCGAGGCCCAGCGGCTTCGCAGGTTTCTCCTGTTCCCAGGTGGTGCTTTGCGCTTTCCCGACTCTGTTAAAATACATCGTAAGGAACATTGACAACCACATGGCCGACTGGAAAGTCATTGCGCTGGTCAGCGGCGAAATCGAGGCCGTCTCAGGCCCGGCTGCCCAAGACCGGCCGGGAGCCCACGAATGGATGGTCTGGCAAGGCACAGCCGCTGACAAAGCTGAAGCCCTCCAAAGCGCGGAGAAAGCCGATCCCAGGGTTGACCTGGAGTGGATGCGCATTCGGTACGAGCGGGATCTTAACAAACGGTAGGATCTCGCTTTGCCCAATCCAATCCCTCGCTTCCCTGGAGACAACGCCACGCCCCAAGAGCCCGATTCGTTTTCTCGGCCAAGGTGTCCACGGAATGCGTTCCATGGCCGGTAGTGAGTCAGTTTGAGCATCGAATCCGCTTCTTATTCCCATTTTTATCCCCATTTGCGAACGGTTCTTGACGCGCTTGCTCTCTGAAGGCGCAAATCATCGCCCGTTCGGAAACCATTAAATGGAAGGGTTCGCTGGGGGACGATTGGGTGTATATTCGGAGCCGCTGGAAGGCCAAATTCGACATTCCACTTGCGACCATGACCCTGTATTCATATTGTCTGAGATTCGATGGCGGGGAGGCTCCTAACCCTTACTGGGGAATTTGCACACTGGCCACCTGCAAGCCCGCAATTCGACGAATAGCGAAGAAGGGAGACTGGGTTGTTGGGCTGGGTTCCAAAAA
Source organism: uncultured Acidobacteriota bacterium (assembly GCA_963722555.1). GTDB lineage: Bacteria > Acidobacteriota > Terriglobia > UBA7540 > UBA7540 > Bog-366. The sequence goes on along the minus strand of CAVRNQ010000005.1, from coordinate 5,064 downwards.
CTCGCCCATTGGGGACATCTCCCGTTCCGTCGTCTACGCTATGAGGGTGACGAAGGTCCTATCCATGAAAGAGTACGATATATATTGCCGGAAATCGTTGCCCAAGAAGATACCTCACTGGACTAACTCAGACTTTCGCAGAAAAGTGGGGGATTGCATTTATGACTTTCGGCGCTCGGGCCGTCGACCCCGCTTGCGGCTGAGTATTCACACTGAGGCGAATCGGAAGACCGACCTGGGAGGTCGGAACGTTCTCCTGTCAAAGCATTTCTACTATTTCGGTAACCGGCCAATGGGCCTGCCAAAAGGATTGTTGCCAATTATTCAGGGGACCCAGGGTCACAAGTCTCGCGCAAACAAAAAATACATCGATCAATTCATTTCATGGGCTGAAAGCAAACATTTGAAAAGGAATGCCGTACTTGGCGAGCCACAGCGCAAGGAAGAAATAATGTCGATGAGCAGTGACGTATGTCAAAGCGTATGCTCAAAACAAGATCGGCGAGAAAATGAGCGAGATGAGATTTGCAGATTGAGAACCACTTATCGGAGACAGCGGAAGTAGCTGCAATTGACATGAGCCGCAACGACATCCCGGCCTTTGATCGCTACATCGGAATCGACTATTCAGGCGCACAGACGCCGACGTCGAGCCTCAAGGGGCTGCGGGTCTACATTGCGGATAGAACGTCGGAGCCCGTCGAGGTGCGGCCGCCACCGAGCGCCCGCAAATATTGGACGCGGCGTGGCATTGCCGAATGGTTGGTTGAGCGGCTTTCAGAAAGCCGGCCGACACTGATCGGAATCGATCACGGGTTCTCATTCCCGGTGCGGTATTTCGAGGAACACCACCTATCCCATGATTGGCCGGCGTTCCTTGATGATTTCCAACAGCATTGGCCCACCGACGAGGACCTCACCTATGTGGACTTCGTGCGCAACGGCTCCGTGGGCAACGGATTTGCCCGTACCGGGAATTCGCGATGGCGGCGATTGACCGAAGAGCGGGCAGGCGGGGCGAAATCGGTCTTTCATTTCGAGGTGCAAGGCGCGGTTGCCAAGTTTACCCATGCCGGGTTGCCTTGGTTGCTTTACCTCCGCCAGAAGGGGGGCAGCCAAGTCCATTTCTGGCCATTTGACGGCTGGGAAATCCCAGCTGCATGGTCGGTTGTGGCGGAGGTCTATCCGCGACTGTGGAGCAGGAGCTTCGAGCGCGAAAACCGCAACCCCGACCAGCAAGATGCCTATTCGGCCGCCGCGTGGATGCGCGCCGCCGATCTCAACGGCAGCCTCGGGGAATTCTTCGAACCTAGCCTGACACCAGCCGAGCTCAAGTTGGCCCAGATCGAAGGATGGATTCTGGGGCTCAAGTGAGTGCGACAACGATAGCTGGTCCCTTGATGGACCGGACCGCATGAAGACAACACTCCCATTCCTGACAAGCCACGACACACGTGGTACAAGCGAGGCACGCTTGGCCTGCTGGAACTCTTCCAGAGTGCCAAAAAATGGGAGTGCTGTTAGCGTCGTTTGTGCGCGAACGGATGCAGCGTGTACAGTTCTTCACCGCGATTGTGTTGGGCGCCCTGAGACAGGGGGGCCGCGCAGTTCGTACACCTCCAAGTATAGTGAACCAAAAGAAATCCTTTAATACGGCTGAACCCTGCCAACGCCGAGATTGGTTTCTCAATACTTGAATGGTTCAAGAGGAAGTAGCCTGGTTGGTGGAGTCTGTCGAAGCCCCCTGGGGCGTTCGCGACGAAAAGCAGATTCGAGAGGCCATGGAATCGGCCAGCGGTGCCGCAGCGTCCACAGCCATAGCGGAAACCGTTCGCCGCTTGGGGCTCGAACCATTCAAGGCTCCTGATCCGCTGCCCTCCATTGAGGAACAAGATATTCGGCTGATTTGCTGGATGACGGTTGACACTGGGTGAGATTTATTCAGGAAACTATCCGGCCAGGTCGCAGGAGGCGATTCCGTCTCGTTGGGGGTGAAAGGAGCGGTCGGTATTTGCTCACGGGGATTGTGGGAGCAGGACCAGACCGTCGCCTGCGATGCCTCGCCAGCCTGGCCCATAGACTCTCAGGGACCTCCGAACCAGTCCGCAGCAGCCGAACCACGGCACTACAGTCAGGACCGGCTGCAATCGCCTCCTGGCGCAAAGTCAGCGGGGAGCATCTTTTTGGGGTTTATTACCGCTTTTTTGCTCTGCCGCCAGCCCGCTTCAGCCCAGCGGCGTCGTGCCGGTCATCTGGCTTGTGCGGCTGGCGCAGCAAGATGGTTCGGTTGCATGCGTGGCAAAGCAAATTCATCCCGGATGGAGAGGGCACGAGTGCCCCTTCGCCGCAGAGGGGGCAACGGTCTCCAAGCTTGACCGTGGGGGACTCGGTTTGCTGACTCATGCCGGGAAAGTTAGCACACCCTAGCCCTGCTGGCAACAATCGGCCACGAAGCTGTTCCGCGCCAGTTGAAGGATAGGGAGCGTCCCATCGCAAGGCGAGCGGGTGGGCTGGCGATAGCAGGCGAAGGGGCCGAGCATCAAGATTGTGGGCGAAGCGCGGCGGCGGGACGTTTCTTCCGTCGCAAGGACGGCCCTTTGGCCCCGCCAGGAGCCGCCCCCGTCCCGGCTCCCTCCCGGACCGCTGATTCCCTCCTTGACGGAGAAGGATGCACGCTGGCTCCTGAATCTCGGGGTCATGTGGGAGCGGGAACCCGAGCCGGACTTCATGCCGCCCAAGAGCCTCCGGGAATACCTGGTCCGTTACCCGAAAGGCATAAGGGAGGCCGTGGGGGAGGTCGCCAAGGAACTGGAGGCCGACCTGCGAAACTTCTATGACCTCGACGACCTCGCGCAGGACATCGTGGTGATGTTCCTTGAGCTCTTGGAGGAGGACCTGGAGGACATAGTCGAGATGTACCCACTCCAGCCGCCAATGCGCCGTGGGGGGTGCAGGTCAGCGCATTTCCACGAGTACATCAGGCTCCGCGTGAGGGCCGCCGTGCTGTCGGAGCACGAACTCAGGCTCCTCGACCCGGAGGACTTCGAGGAATGGTTCAAGTCTTGAACTCTGGGGGAGCTCTAGGTTGGGCTGCGAGGCGGGCGCGCCATGGACCCCGAGAAGCGGAGCAGGATGATGGCCGGAATCAGGTCCGTGTCGAGGCTTGAGCTCCGGGCCAAGGCCATGGCGGAGTCCCTGGCAGGGTGCAGGCTCCGGCTGGCGGGACCACGGGTAGGGCGGGCGAGGTCGTGCTCGCAGGCGGTAATTCACCGGATTGGGAACGAACGCCCTTCCAACTCGGAATCCAACCCCAGCGGCAGGCCAGTCGATGGGAAGGCGACTTTTCAGGCTGAATCCCTGGTGGCGGCGGAACCTCCTGACGGGCCTTAACTTGCGGTGAAATGTATCGGATTCATCGGTTGGAATGGTGGCAGTTTAGGGCTGCGGAAGCCTCAGGAACGGCTGAACAAGAGGCTTCCATGTTGGCACAGGTCTTCACCTTGCCGGTGCAGGTAAACCCCCCACTTCTTCTCGGCCCTAACCGCCACCGCGTATCGCTGTGCCGCCTCTCCAATTCGCCCCCGGCTCACGGCGGAAGGCCGCAGTTTTTTCTTGACGTCTGCGGACCAGCCGCGGCGCTCAGGATCCAAGAGTGTCACCCTCCCCCGTTTACCGCCGCAACACCTATTTCGAACTGGCCGGTTGTGCCTGCGTAATGGCGCCGTAACCCAGAGAACGCCAGAAGTCCATCCCTGACCTGTAGTTGAACGAGTAGCTGAGTGAGAGCGCCGGAGTCGCGGAGGCGAAATGCTGGTGTGCGACCTTGTCTTCGTACAGGAGGAAATCGACTTTCGGAGTCAGCATCAGCTTTCCATAGATCGGAATGCTGAAAGAAAACGTGACCTTGTCCAGATAGCGTGTCTGTACCGTAGTGTCGTTATGCGAATTGAAGTACAAGTCACCTTTATTGGTGAGAATGAAGTACCAACTCTGGTCGGCTCCACTTGCGTCTTTGCGGCTCCAGAGAGGGAACTTGATGTTGAAGTTAAGATAGGCGCCACCCGTACGGTAGGCGGTTGCCTCCGAATGCACGGGCGAACCTGGGCTTAGGTCGGTATCGGTCGCAATTTTACCAGGCGTGCTTCCCCCTGCACACATATATTGGGCGCTGTTATCGGGGGTACATTTTACGTCCCCCACATTTGACGTTGTGAAGACGTAGTCCTTGAGGATATTTCGGGATTCAATATCCTCCAGGCCGGCCTCGAAATAGATTTCGCCAAACTCGGCACGCAGACCTCCCCGCCCGTAGATCGTGTTGCTTTGTGGTGGATTTAGCAGCAGGTTTCCACGCGGTATACTCGGCGTACCCGTGGTGCCAAGCGCAATCGCGGTCGGACCTGGAGCCGTCAACTCTCCCTCGTACCTGCCCGAGTATTGGAGCGACAGCCAGTACGGTCGGGGATGCGGCCAGTGCAACCGAAGGGTGCCACCGCCTTCGATTCCCCAAAGATTAGCGCTGATTGTAGGAACCACTGCGGTGGTGGTAACTGCCTTGGTAAATGTTGTATCACTCAGCAGATATAAAGTGCCGCGTCTGTAATCGAAAGTCCCGCGCAGCTTGGAATCCTCTCCCAGGTTATTGCTGCCGGACGTGGTCACGCCCGGGGCTGAGATGCCCGCGAACTTGCCCGGTGCCTGGCCGACATGATTGATGTAGACGCCACCATAGCTGAAATCCATGCTCTCGAGATTCAGAGAGAAAAACGAGCGCTGCTGGACCTTTCCCCCAGCGCCGGTGTGGGGAACCCCAATCTGCGAGAATTGCTTAAGGACGGTGGCATAGTGAGTAGCCGCATCGAAACCCGGGGTTGTGTCGAACGGTACTTGCGAAGAGCTATCGAAGTATTCGGCCGTGAGTACCTCTTTTTCGCACGGGACGTCGCCATAACCGTTTGTCCGCGCGATCTGTTGGCAGATCAGTTGGGAGAGCGGCTTGAGATGCTCGAAGTCCTCGACGCGTGTGGCCGGCGGCACATCAGGAGGCGTCAAGTCTGAGTAGCA
>CAVRNQ010000004.1:0-10909 GCA_963722555.1 uncultured Acidobacteriota bacterium | reverse complement strand
GCCCCTCCCTGCGGCCATCGCCCGGCGCTTGTAAGTAGGACTTCAGACGCAGACACTTCGCCACGTACTTCTTGAGGCGACGCGGCGACGGCTCCTTCACTCGTGCCTCTGCTGCCGCCACAGGGCCAGCAATTGCGCGTTGGCAGCGAAGACCTCGGCCACGGCCTGTTTAAACTCCCGGCCCGCCTGCACCAAGCGTTGAACTTCCTCGACCCATTCCTTGGGGATGTGCTCCACGCGCTTCTTGCCCCCGGCCATAAAGGTCAGAGACCAGACGGGGTGCCCCATCTTGTCCTTCGCGCAATGGCAGGTGGGCTGACCACAGCGGCGGTGAGTGAGCGAAAGCGACCCGGGAAGCAGGTCGGGCGGGATGGGGAAGCGGCGGAGGAGCTCAAACTTGCGTTGGCGGAGCCGCGCGGCTTGGGGACCTTTGGGTGCAATCTTCATGCATGTAATAATACATGCAGAGAGCGCGAAGTCAAGTCCTTTTTTGGGAATGCGAAAATAGGAGGGGTTCAAGAGAACCAGAGCGGACACGCCGGGAGATGCGTGGTTCTTAGCTCAGGTCGGAAAGGACTATTTGCCGTTTCCGAAGCCGCTAGCTCCTACATGCGAGCGTAATTTCCCGTCTCCAGCTAAAGTTCTAGCGGCGGCACGCAAACATTTGCGCCTCCCGGCTCTATGAAGGGTGCCGGTACTGTTCCCTTTTCACGCATGCTTGGTTAGCCGAACCTCGTGCCCTTTCCCCTAGAACAGCGGGCACAACTCGCTCGTCCGTTGGAGCCATATGGGGCGCTCGCGTCCGCGCAGGGAAATCCGGTACAGGATCATGCCGCCCAGGGGCTTCCGCGGTTCAACTAACCCCCAGCGTCGATGCCGGTTCGTATAACCATAGACGGCCCGGACCAGGCGGAATCCTGTGAGCGCGGAGATCAGGGGAGCATCCAGGCAGCCACGGCGATCAGGGGCGCGGAGCACTCGAATTTTTGACCTGTTCGAAGCCATTTTGAACGAAATTGAATTTGTGGTTTGAATCGAATTGAGCGGCCAAAATTGCAGGATTTTGCCTACACAGAAGAGCAAGTAAGTTTGAACGGTTCCTTCGATCGGCGGGCTGGCGCGGAGCGCAGCTCTGCGATGCGCGGAGGCGCAGCAGGGACTCAATCCACTCGATCAATAGCTAAGAGGGAACAATCCTAAAGGTAATAGAACCTAGAGCTCGACTACGGCCAAGAAGGCAGTGACAAGTGACGAGTGACAAGTGACGCCGAACGGATAGAAGCGCCGCTGTCGCACCCGATAGTGGGCCCGCGCCCCCCAGTCACTCCTTCCGCTCAACCGGCATGGGTCGAATGCGAATATTACGGAAGGCGACGGGCCCGTGATCGCCTTGCAAGCGAAGCGGCCCCATGGGTCTTTCCGGAAAGCCGCCACGGGTCTCGCTCTTGAGTTCCACACGCTCGTGGATCACTTTCCCGTTGTGCACGACTTTGACAAAGACGGCGTTGGCGATCTTCTCACCCTTGTCGTTGAAGCGCGGGGCGCGGAAGATGACATCAAAGGTCTGCCACTGGCCCGGAGGTAACGAGGCATTGACATTGGGAGAATGGCCTTCGACGTCCTTTTCATTGATCCAGCGAGGGTAAAGGCCGCCGCATTCGATACCGGGGTAAAGGTCCTTCGCCACGCCGAAGCTGTCGTAGATTTGCAGCTCGTAAGAGCCCATGAAATAGACGCCGGAGTTAGAGCGTTGAGAGATGATGAACTCGAGGTGCAGTTCGATGTCTCCGAACTCCTGTTTGCTCACGATGTCGGAGGTGCGACCGCCGTTGAACAGAATCCCGGTGCCGGGTTTCGAGCTCAGCGCCTTAGGGTCGTCGGGCGACAAGAACACATCGCCGACGATCGACCACAGGTTCGTGGGCTGGCGCCAGACGCTCAGATCGTGGTCCTTAATCAGCTCCACTACGGAGGCTTTCGGTTGGGGGCTCACGACGGCCGCAGCAAAGATGCATAGGATACTGGTAAGGGCAAAACGATTGCACTTCATGAGGTTGGCTCCAAAAAGTAAAGTGGCTGACGCACATTGTACACCGGATTGGGCGCAGGTTGTTAAAGACCGCAAAGCTGGGTAGTGGTGTCATTTCCGAGACACGGGCGCTCCAGGCCGCAGTCATTCCCGCGAAAGCGGGAATCCACTCCGCAAGCCTTTGGAAATGTGCTGTCCTCGGACTGGATTCCCGCTTTCGCGGGAATGACCGGGGGCTCGAGTGGATCCCCATTCCAAATGACACCACTACCCAGAGCTGCGCTCTGCGCCAGCCCTGGCAAGTCAATCACACGCCTTCCTTCTTGCCTGTTCGCGAATACCCACGGTTGCCAGGAGCTGTAGTCCGCAATAATTCCTATCCGTAAAGTTCCTGTGCTACATTAACGATGTTAAACCTAAATTCCGCAGCGCCATGGACAGACTGCATGTGATCGACACACTTGCCTTGGTTGGAATGGTCCTTGCGTAAGTCGACAGGAGGTTACAGGCATGCTCCGTTTCGCAGCCGGTTTATTTGCTCTGGTCACGGTGAGCGTCGGTTTGGCCTCCGGCCAAGCGCCGCTGGTGTTGCAGCATCCGACCCTCAGCGCCACGCAGATTGCCTTCGTCTATGCGGGAGATTTGTGGACCGTAGCGCGAGGGGGCGGCGTGGCCCAGCGGCTCACGGCAGGGATCGGGACTGTGTCCCGGCCGGCATTCTCGTCGGATGGCGGCGAGATTGCGTTTACGGGCGATTACAACGGAAACTCCGACGTTTACATCATTCCGGCGAGCGGAGGCGCGCCGCGGCGGCTGACCTATCATCCGTCGCCGGACCGGGTTATGGGGTGGACGCGCGACGGAAAGCAGGTGCTATTCGCTTCGACGCGCAACAGCTACGAGAGCTTCAACCGGCTGTTTACGATCTCGCGTGACGGCGGATTCCCCGCGGAGTTGCCCTTGCCGATAGCCGCCGAGGGTTCGTACTCGCCCGACGGGAGCCAACTCGCGTACGTGCCGCTCGATCACGCGTTCGAGATCTGGAAGCGCTACCGGGGCGGGGGCACCTCGCCCATTTGGATCGCGCAGTTGTCGGACTCGAGCGTGACCAAGATCCCGCGCGATAATTCCAACGACTTCAACCCGCTCTGGGTGGACGACCGCATCTTCTTCCTGTCGGACCGCCTGGGGCCGATATCGTTGTTCAGTTACGACACGAGGTCGAAGCGCGTCACGCAGGCGCTCAAGAACGATGGGCTCGATTTCAAGTATGCGAGCGCGGGGCCGGGCGCGATTGTCATCGAGCAGTTCGGGGCCATCCTTCTTTACGACCTGAAGTCCGGTAAAGCCCATAAGGTCGATATCCAGGTCACGGGCGATCTGCCGGAGTTGCGGCCGCATTACCTCAACGTCGCAAGCCGCATCGAGGACGCCGACATCTCACCCACCGGACTACGGGCCGTGTTCGAGGCACGGGGCGAAATCCTCACTGTCCCCTCCGAGAAAGGCGATATCCGTAACCTCACCAATACGCCGGGGGCTGACGAACGAAGTCCTGCGTGGTCGCCCAACGGGAGCCGCATTGCCTATTTCTCCGATGAGTCGGGTGAGTACGCGCTCTACATCAAGGATCAGAATGGCCTGGGCGAAGCACAGAAGATCGATCTCGGGAGTCCGGGGTCGTTCTATTATTTTCCGACGTGGTCGCCGGACGGCAAGAAGCTCGCCTATACCGACAAGCGCCTGAACCTCTGGTACGTGGATCTGGAGAAGAAGACGCCGGTGCGGGTGTTTCACGACCGGTTTACCGGGCCGCAGCAGATCTTCCGGGGGGCATGGTCGCCGGACAGCAAGCGGCTGGCGTACACGCAGCAAGAGCTGAGCCACATGCGTTCGGTGTTTCTGTACTCTCTCGAGAGGGGCGAGAGCCGGCGCGTCACGGATGGGATGAGCGATTCGTTTTCACCGGTTTTCGACAAGAGCGGCAAGTACCTTTATTTTCTGGCCAGCACCGACGCGGGCCCGACGCTTGATGCTTCGATGCTGAGCTTAGACCGGCGGGTGACCAGCAGCGTCTACATCGCCGTCTTACGCAAGGACCTGCCTTCACCGCTCGCTCCTGAGAGTGATGAGGAGCAGGAAGTGAAGCCCGAGCCTCCTAAGACAGAAAGCCAAGGCAAAGAGAACCCGCCAAAAGACAACCAGCCACCGGCGGTGAAAGTGGATTTCGAAAAGATTGGCCAGCGGATTCTGGGGCTGCCGATTCCGGCAAGGAACTACTCGGAATTGAAGCCGGGAAAGGAGGGCGTGCTCTATGTGCTGGAAGGGCCCCCGGTGGAGCCGTCGAACGGCCCCAGCACGCTCACTGTGCAGCGGTTTGATCTGAAGACGCGAAAGACCGACAAATTGCTGGAGAACGTCCTGGCGTTCTACATTTCGGCCAATGGCGAGAAGATGCTGTATCGGCTGGCCGGCGCGCCGCAGTCTGGTGCAACCGCCGCTCCCCCGCAGTCGTGGGCCATTGCACCCGTGCCGCCGGAGCCGACTCCGGGAGGAACCCCTGCGCCAGCGGCCGGCACGCCGCCCGGGGCGAAGACGCTGAATCTCGCCGCGATGGAAGTGCGCGTCGATCCGCCGGTGGAGTGGAGGCAGATGTATCACGAAGCATTCCGGCTGGAGCGCGATTTCTTTTATGATCCCGGCTTCCACGGCTTGGACCTTAAGGCCACGGAAAAAAAGTACGAGGCCTACCTCGCGGGAGTCGCGTCGCGCGCCGATCTGAATTACGTCTTTCAAGAGGCGATGGGCGAACTCTCCGTGGGACATTTGTTTGTGTCCGGTGGTGAAGGACCGGAAGTGAAGAGTATCCCCGTCGGGCTGCTGGGCGCGGACTACAAAATCGAGAACGGCCGATACCGCTTTTCGCACATTTATGACGGCGAAAACTGGAATCCGCAACTGCGCGCGCCGCTTGACGCAGCCGGGCGTGAATGTAGCCGAGGGAGAATACCTGCTGGCGGTGAACGGCCGTGAAGTGCGGGGCAGCGACAACGTGTATAGCTTCTTCGAAGCGACGGCTGATAAGTCCGTGGTCCTGCGGGTGGGACCGGACCCCAGCGGCGCCGGCTCACGCGAGGTGACCGTGGTTCCCGTGGAGAGTGAAAGGGGACTGCGCAACCGGGCCTGGATCGAAGCCAACCGGCGCAAGGTGGACCAGCTCAGCCAAGGGCGCCTGGCCTACATCTATTTGCCGGATACGGCGAGTGGGGGATATACGTATTTCAACCGCTATTTCTTTTCCCAAGCCGGGAAGCAAGGAGCGATAGTGGATGAGCGATTCAACCATGGCGGCACGAATACGGATTATATTCTCGATTACCTGCGGCGGACGCTCATGAATTACCGCACCACGCGCGACGGCGAAGATATGACGACGCCGGTGAGTCTGATCCAAGGGCCCAAGGCCATGATTATCAATGAATACGCGGGCTCAGGCGGCGATGCCATGCCGTGGCATTTCCGGCAAGCCCGCGTCGGCACCCTAGTGGGGAAGCGCACCTGGGGCGGGCTGGTGGGATTCTTCGGTCCGGGCGAGTCGCTGATGGACGGAGGGAGGGTGACGGCGCCCAGCCGCGGTTTCTGGACTCCCCATAACGCCTGGGAAGTGGAGAATCACGGCGTGGCGCCTGACGTGGAGGTCGAACTCGATCCCAAAGCGGTGCGCGACGGGCACGATCCCCAACTGGAAAGAGCCGTCCAGGTGGTGCTGTCGGATCTCGAGAAAAATCCTATTCCCACTCACCACAAGCCGCCTTATCCGAACTACCATCAGGGCGCAACCGCCGCGACGGCTTCTCCGATCCACTAGCGTCATCGGGGAGGCTGAAGCAGCGCCGTGGGCTAAATCCTGCCGCTCCTGCGGAGCTGGCGGATGCTGCAGGCCAACGTGCGAACAGGTGAGTGGATTACGGCTTCGGCGACGGCGGAAGGTCCTTCTTTTCCCACTTCCAGAACACTGTACACTCGCCAATTTCGTCGCTCTGGGAGTAAACGTGCCAATCTTTCACATGGCTGACAAAGTCGTCGTCAGAGCAGACCACGGTGGTGGGAAAGTTGCCCGACTTGATCCGCTCATCCAATTCTGCCTTCGGCAGGATGTCAAGCCTGGCGTTCTCGGCTGGAGGCAACTTGAGCTTATGAGCATCTTCGTGTTCCATGCCAGGGGGTACGGGCCAGTTCGTCAAAAAGTAGATGTGCTCGGGTGCAGCGGGCGCTGCGCCCTTCGGAGTCACCTGCTTCACTTTGTTCGCAACCTGCTCGAGTTGACGCCAAGTGGTGTCGTCGCGATCATCGTAGAAAGTGTTGCCCAAGCACAGGGCTGTTATGCCCATCAGCAGGATCACCGTAGCCCGCAGGCGGTCCGGATTACCCAGACGCGCAACCACGGCATAGAACCCAACGACCCCCAGCACGGCGAGGAACGGGATCATAAAAACGAAATACTGCGGGAAGGTCGGATGCGCAAAGATGTTTTGTACGCCGACGCTCACAACAAGCCAAAGGCATAAGCGAAACTCCGCCCGCCGCGCGGGGTCGAATTCGCTCTTCTCAATGAAGAAGAGACCGGCCAACGCTAACAGAACGAGCAGGAGGCTGGGCGAGCTGTTGACCCAATCGGTGACGATGCCGATGTCGTGGGCGGTGGCTCCTTCCCAATTTAGTCGGCGGTAAAGCGTCTGATACTTGAGGATGTTAAAGGTCACTTCATGCGGCGCCCGTGCAAACAGGAACAACACGGGCGCGCAGGCAAGCGTCGCGCCGCCCAGGAAAGCCGCGGCCTTGATCCAGCGGCTTCCGGCCCGATTGTAGAGCCACATCCAGATCAGTAGAACCGGGGAAATAAGCGCTGTGAGCAAGGAGGATCCTGCTGCCGCGCCGGCAAACAGACCCGCCAGCGCGCTCATCCCAAACCGGGGCCGGGCAACCCCGGTAATCCCGGCACGAAACGCCGCCACCACCAGCAACATACAAAGCGGGTATGCCTGCGAGATCGTCCCCGCCATCCACACCCACGAGTGCAATCCGAAGAGCGCCAGCCCGGCGAACGCAGCGGGCAATCGCCAGCAGCGATCGGGAAATAGCCCGGCGAGGTACTGCGCGATCAACAAAACTGAGCTCGCGGTGACCAGGGCCGCTACGGCGTGGACAACGCGCCATTTGGCGCCGAAAATTGCCATCCAGGCAGCATTCCAGTAAGCATTCAGAGGAGTCTAGGGAAAAGAGAAGTCAAGGTAGGGCCGCTTGCCGGCATCGATAAGGCGCGCGGCTAGAATGTGGAAGCCCTCGTCCCAGAAGAATGAATAGGTTAAGGAATAAGCCACCATCCCCGCAGCCAGGAGCACGAGCGCGAAGTACAGCGGGCGCATCCTCTGTTCCTGGTCGCGCTCATCGCGTAGGTCAATGCGGGTCCGAGGGAATTTGGGCAGAAGCTTCATCAGTGAGGTTTGAAACCGACTTCTCAACCACTGGGCCACGATTCCCTTCGTGGCGCCGGCTATCAGCGGCGTACTCCTACTGCCGGGAGGCAGGAAGGGATCAGCCCAAGCTACCCTGATGCCCGGCGGTTCGACCCAAGAAGCAAGTTACCTGTAGAATCCAAAAACATTTTCAACCAGAAAATCTGCCCCACCGGGGATTGGTCAAGGCGACTTCTCCCAAACCAGCAGCGCGCGGGTGGCGTTCCACCGCCCGAGAGGTCCGAGCATTTTTTCGCAGAAACGCGCCGCGCGGATCAAACTCCCCGGCAGTGGGCGAGTGCGCTTGAACCCGAAAGTCGCCAAATAGGGTAATCCCAGGAAGGGCTCCTGTCGTGCCAGTCGCAGTGTCCCGGGTTCGCGATGGTAATGCTGGGCCAGCTTATAGGGAATCGTTGCGTTGCCGTCAAAAGCCTTCTTTGGGCGAGCCTCGAAGGGGCGGCGCAGGTCGATGTGCAGCCGTACAGTCTTCGTGATGGAAGTAGCGTTAGAGCAGGTAGGAAAAAGGAGTGATCCAAGGTTCGGTCATGGCGATCAATCCGCCGGGTACGAGGATGCGGCTAGCCTCGGCCATAAAGTCGAGGGGGCGGGGCAAATGGTGGAGCCCATCCAGCATGACCATTGCCCCCACAGATTTTGATGGGAACGGCAGGGCACAAGCATCGCAAACCACGTCCACCCAGCAAGTCGGGATCACGTCGGTGGAAATCAATCCGGGATAGTACTCTTTAAAGAATCCGGGCCCGGCGCCCAGCTCCACAATCGGTGCTCGCCCCTGGACCACCCGCAACAGCTCGGCAAAAAACTCCTGATAAACGGAGCGCAATTCGGGGCGAACCGCCCAGACGCTCCGGTGCCCTTGAACAAAGTCCAGATCGGATGACCGCGGCAGCGCGCTCCACATGATCGGTGAATTTAGGCGATGAAGAAGAGTTTCGCTGCGGCCTTGGCCGACATGCGCAGCAGGAGCCAGCCATCCGCAAAGCGGCTGATGTTGGGGGCTCCATAGGTTCGTTGCCTGTACCGAATCGGCATCTCGATGATCCTCAGATTCAGCTTGGCCGCGCCAAACAGGAGATCGAAATCACCGTAAGGATCAAGCTGCCCAAAATAGGCCCGGCCTCGCGCTATTTCCTCATATCTGGACCGCCAGAGGACCTTGGTGCCACAGAGGCTGTCCTTGATCGGCTGGCCCATAAGGGTGCTCAGCAACAGGGCGAAGAAGCGATTTCCCAGCAGGTTGAGGAAGCGCATGGCCTTGGGGTCCATGGTGTAGACCAAGCGGCAGCCGTTGATGAACTCCCCCTTGCCGCTCATCAGCGCTTCGTAGAAGTACACTAGATCCTCCGGCGCCACGCTGACGTCCGCATCAAGAATCATCAGCATATCGCCGCTGGCACGCGAAAAAGCCAGTCGCACCGCATCGCCCTTGCCTCGGCCTTCCTGGACGAGCACGCTAATCTTCTTTTCCGGCATGGAGGCGGCGATCCTGCGGCAGACCGCCAGGGTATCATCCTTGGAACCGCCCTCGACCAAGATCAGTTCCGTCTGCGCTCCCAAGGCGGGCAGCCGCTCGACAATCTGCTGAATATTGCCTGCTTCATTCCGGCACGGACAGATCACTGAGACCCGCGGCAGGGTTCGGTCCTCAAGGTGCAGCGGCCGAGCCACAATCCAGTTGGTTAAGCACAGATGACGCAACAACGGCAGATGCGCCAAGTACCGATTAGCCAGCGTGCTTAGCAGTGGGAATCGCTTGGGCATCAGGATATGTCTGCGGGTCTGAACCACCTCAAAGTCCGTGAGGTGAAGAAGGTTCTTGATGTCGTCCACCGTGGTCCAATTGAGCAGGGGTTGTGGGTATTTTAGGCCAAGCTTTTCCGCCGCGACCAGAATCGGTTGCCACGCCCGGCTGTGCCAGTGCATCACGACGCGCGTCTCCGAATGGCACACGGCCCGGAGCCGTTCCAAGACCAGCCGGATATCGAAGAGGAATCCGGTCAAATCCGAGAGAAGGATGTAATCAAACTTCTCGCCCCCCAGGTCCAGTTTCTCCGCCGCCATCTGGTGAAATTCCAGCTCCAGGTACTTTTTCTGTGCCAAGTGGACCATCTCACCGGAGATATCAATGCCCACACCACGCCGGGGTTGCGTAGCGGCGAGCAAATCGCCCGTCCCGCTTCCAACCTCCAGTACACTCGACCCTTCCGGAACATGGAAGCGAGCCAATGATGACAGGGCGCGGTGGTACCCTGCGTTCCTGCGCCGCCATTTTTCGACTGTGGAAGCGTAATGATCGAAGAAATCCGCCCAGGACTGCAAATACTCCTCCATGTTCCTGGGCAGACGATTCTTTCGCGCCTGCTTCGCCCATTCGGGGTACGCCTGTTCGTTCTTTCCGGCAACTGTTTGACCCATAGAATTCATCCCGGGGCACTCCCCGTACCTTGCTGCGCAACCGCATGCATCTTGACCGGGCATCAAGCAGGACCACGAACAGCTCAGGCCCCGCCGCCGATGGCGGTACTTGAATCCTAACACACAACCCACTGACCTGCTACTTACCTCATCGTCGGGCAGAGGTGTGGTCTGCTTTTGTGGCGGCGGTCCTGCCACCACCGGATGGGCGCTCGGCCCCACCTCCAGGGCCTTCGGATGCAAGGCTCGCCGGCGTCCGGCGAAAGATCGCCACCAGATTGCCGCGAGCCGCAGAAAGGCTGCCGAGGATGCCGCCCGAGCGGAAGTCGCGGGATTTCCGGTTCTTGGCTTGCCGTGGTAGCGCCCGCTTCGCTGCCGCGCATCCCCGTCGGGGCGGGCGATATCATGATGGGTGACCGCGCCTACGCCACACCCCCGGGGGTGGCGCATGTGAAGTCCGCCCAGGCCGACATCGTGGTGCGATGGAATCGCGGCTCGCTTCCCGTCTTTGACGCCGAGCAGCATCGGCTGGACGTACTCCGCCTGTTCCGCACCCTGAAGTAGGCAGTAAGCAGAGGGCAGTACGCAGTAGGCAGTAGGCAGTAGGCAGTTGGCAGTAGGCAGTTGGCAGGCGGGTTGTGCTTCCCCAAACCCGTTGCTCCCTGATGCCTGTCACCTGATATCCGAAAGCCTTTATTCTGATTCCTGACTTCTGACCCCTGACTTCTTCGTGTAGAATGACACCCTAATACGTTTTTGCAGCAGGCTGCTCAAGATCCGAACAAGGGAGCACGACGACTGCCCACAGAGGTGCCTAATGAAGGAAGGTTATAGGTTTGAGACCTTGGCGGTCCACGCCGGGGAATCCCCGTGCCGTGTGACCGGAGCCCTCGACACGCCCATATATCAATCCACGACTTTTGTATCC
>CAVRNQ010000003.1:105000-709270 GCA_963722555.1 uncultured Acidobacteriota bacterium | reverse complement strand
TGCGGATCTCTCTGCTCCTTTCGAAACGAAAAAAGACAACGCTCGCTGGCAGGCCGTGCTGACTTCGCTTGATCAGTTGAAGTCGGTGACGCTGGTTGCGACTCCCGCAGGCAGCCCTCCACAAGCCCAAGCGCCAGGCCTACCGCCGGCCCCACCGCCAGCCCCAGCCCCCGTTGTGAGTGCCGGGAAGCATTTTGACCGTGTGTTGATTATCGTGCTGGAGAACCAGAATTACAGTTCGGCAATGAAAGACCCCTTCCTGGCGCAATTAGCAGAGACGGGTGCCAGCTTCAGCAACTTCCGGGCTTTGATTCACCCCTCCTATCCCAATTATCTGGCCATGGTCGGCGGCAGCTTGTTTGGCGTTCGAAGCAACGACCAAGTTACTCTCCCCGACGACAATAGCCATCGGACCATCGCTGATTTCCTGGATTGGAAGAACTACGCTGAGGATTACCCGTCAGAACCCCAACCTTTTCTTGGTGACCGTGGAAAATACGTTCGCAAGCACGTCCCGTTCTTGAGCTTTGCGAAAATTCAGCGAGAAAGCTTCGCCAACGTAGTTTCCGTCTCTACCAAGGACCCGCACAATAGGTTTGTCTCTGACGTTGAAGACTTCCGAAGCGACCCGAAGAAGCATCCTCTCCCTCGTTACATGTTCTACAGCCCAAACGTGGACGACGATGGGCACGACCCCGTGTTGCAGCCAGGGAGGGGATTGAAGAAAGCTTCAAGTTGGCTGAACAAATTCTTGAAGGAGTCGTTTCCTCTGGATGAGAAGACCAAAGGAACTCTGGTTATTGTCACATTCGACGAGTCAGTGTATGTCGAGAAGACTGAGCGCATCTATACGGTTTTCCTGGGAGACATGGTGAAGCCCGGAGAGATTACAAAGACCTATACCCATTACAGCGTTCTGAGGACAATTGAAGACAACTTCGGATTGCTTCCACTCAATTCCGGCGATGGTAGTGCCGAGCCAATTACTGAAGTGTGGAAATGACCTCATACCCCTGCCATCTTTGGGGGCATTTCAGCACCCTGCTAATGGGCAACGGAAAACTTAGGGTTGTCTATCGTTCCGCTGACCCGGAAGGGGAAGGACAACTTGCCATTTTTTGACGTGGCTCCGGACAGCCTGGCCAGGGTGTTGGTAAAGAAGCCCTGCTTGGCGAGAATCTCCGCCACGCCCTGATAGTCCACACTGCCGGCGCCCGGCCACGTTCAAACTTCCCGAACATTGAGCATTGACCCCATAGCCGACGATATTAATCTGGCGGCTGGATATCCGTTGATTGGCCAGTTCCAGGTCGGCGGAGAGGGAGGAAAACGAGTCCGGATTTTGGGCAGCGGGACCGAGGTTGTTGAAGCGCGCCAGCTTCATCACGTTCGCGTTGAGCTTGAGGCTAGGGGCTTGACCGTTGCGCACCGTCAGGCGCCCCGCTCCGTGTATCCCCGCCAGCGGGTCATGCGAGTGCTCAATTTCTCCCGCAAACTTCATGGTCCCCTCCATCTTTCCCGTCATCTTTCCGCGGCCCTGGGGGAACGCAGCGAGAAGATGGGCCACGTCAACACCGTTCATTTGCGCGTTTGCGCTGAAGCTGGCGTCTCGCCCCGCCAAGTTAAAAGAGAGGTCACCGGCGCCACTTCCGCCATAAGCTTCCAGGCTGCCGTCAACGAAAAAAACCTGCTTCGCCATCAGCCAGAGCTTGGACTTCACGTTCGTCCCCTGGATCGAGACGAAGCGCACAGAATCCGCCCTCAGGTCCCCCTGGGCGGCGAACGAGGAAGAAGAAGGATCCATGAACGCACCGAGGTCCACCTGCTTCAGTTTACTTGAGACGTTGTGGGCTTCGAAAATGATGACGCCAGGCTCGTCGGAGGGTAGATGATAAGATGCCACCAACTGTCCTCCCTCAATTTCCACCTCGGAAATTACTCCCCAAAAGGACGTGTGCGAGCCTCCTGGCGATACCTTCTCCGAGGTTTTCGAGGGAGTGGAGTTCTCAAAGTTCCACCCCTCGTCGGGGTCCGAAACCAGATTGATCACCGCGTCATTCAGCTTCAGCGACTTGATGACGACCTGTCGGTGCAATAGCGCGCGTGCGTCCAATGTGGCATCAATCCGCCGCGCCTTAACGAAATAGCCGGAAGGAAAGCCGGCGGGGTTCTTTAAGCCGAAGTCGTCGACGCGAATCGACAGGCTTGGAAACAGAGTGAGGGCCAGGCGCCCGATTTCGACCGGCTTTCCGGTCTTTTCCTGCAGATAGGAGATAACCTCCGTCCGGTAGCGATCCAGGTTGAAAAGAGCGGGTGCGAGGATAATCAGCGCGACCAAGACAGCGGCGGCGATTAAAACCAGGGTGAGAGCGGTCCTGCGACGGATGGCCATGGCAAGTTCAGGACTCTATTCAGGATTTCCGTCGTTGTACTCCCGGGTAGCTGCAATTATACCTCAGTCCGCTTCCTTCAGTCCCCGCATGTATGTCCCCGTCACAAAACATGCGTGAGCAATTTTGACCAAACGTGTGAGCAGTACTGGACTGAAACACGATTCACTCCAAGATATAAGGAGTGTGCTTCAGGGCTCCGGCTGTTTGAAATCGCCGCCTGAAAGGTAGTAGGGGAAAGGAAAATGGATCATGAGAACGCGATGGATTTCGAGGCGGAGTCGGGGCGGCTTGTGTCGCCTTTCTCTTCGGCGCCGCTGTTGACGTTTGACTGTAAGGGGAAAGGAAGACACAAATGAACAGGTTCACTGTGGGGCTCGTCCTGTTGATTATCGGAGCGGGTCTACTCCTGGTCGGTGGGATTTCCTATACGACTCACGAAAGAACCCAAATAGGGCCTATCGCCATCGAGCATCCGGAGCAGCATCGCATTCCCTATTCGCCGCTAGTGGGAGCGCTTCTGGGTGTGACGGGTGGGGCTCTGATGCTTGCCGGGCGCGCCAAGAGCCATTAGGCGCAATTTTACGCGGATCGCACACCTGGCAGGAAACACCGTGTCTGTGACACCCGGCGGGCTTATGAATGCCCCGCAGCAAGCATCCTTAGAAATGGAGAAACATATGAATCCAAACAGCAAAACAGTATGGACCAGGGTTATCTTCATCCTCCTGATGACTTGGATGTTAGGACTAAGCATGATGCCGCTTGCTTCCGCACTTGATCGTGGCGATATTAAGAAGGTGCAGGAGTCTCTGCGCGACAAAGGGTACTACACGGTGCCGGTCGATGGCATCCTGGGCCCTCAAACCCGGGCAGCTATTCGCCAGTATCAGCAGTCTGAAAATCTACCCGTTACAGGACGTCTGGATACCGAGACGGCGGGCAAACTCGGCGTAGGGCCGGAGTCGGAAGGCGGCAATTTTAAGGGCGCCGGCCAAGAGGTTGGAGCGGGTGGCAAGGAAGTCGGCCACGAGATGAAGGAAGGTAAACCCGTCGCAGCGGGTAAAGAAATGGGCAAGGGTCTAGGCCGCGCGGGCAAGGACATCGGTAAGGGGGTCAAAAAAGCTGTCAGTCCTGAAAGCGACCGCGGGGACCGTGAAAAGAAAGAGCAACCTGAGAAAACGGAGAACCCACAGTAGTTGATTTCGCCGTAGTCTCGTCTGTCCGGCGAAGCAGTGAGCCGCAAGAGACCTTGAGAGGACTGGGCAAGCCAGCTGGCTCCTGCGTCAGGGCCCATAGGTTAATGATTGGTGTCCGTCCTGTAGACCCATTGCGGCGAGGCCAACGATGTGCTCGGGGCAGGGCGTGAAAGAAGGTCAGGATGTGGGGGCTGGTTGCCGGGCGGTCTTCCACTGGTCGGGGAGCAGCTCGGCGATGCAGGCGTTGGGGCCGCAGAGCCAACCCGAGACTACGCTTAGGGGGAAGGGATCACCTCTGCGGGCGGACGAGATTGTCCTGATTTCCGACACGCAGGGACATAACGTTTACATCAATACTGGAGCCCTGCTCTCCACCAGCCCGAGCCACGGTTCTCGCCCGCTTGGCCCCACCCAACCCTCGGCACCTTGGCCCGAGTATCAAGTGGGCGCAGCCGGTGCAGTGCGTGGCGAGGTCAGCCTTCCCGAAAGGCCTACTACGGCTCACTGACGGAAAAGACCAGCCGCTGGTGACGGCGCAGTTCCTCTTTACGGCGCACCTGGTCGCCCCTGCCAGGTCGAAGGGGATCGGGTTAACCATCTCTCGCGATTCCCTCGCGCCGACCAGGCGGCGCTACTTCCCTTTTGGCGGCGCCCTGTATGCTTCTCCGCCGTCGTCAGGCAACGCCCAATTCTATCCGACCTGCATCTCCGGAATTTGGTACACTCGCCGATGGATGTCGCGGAGCTGAGCCATTCTACACGCATGAAGATTCACCATGGCGTCGCCGAGCGGATCCGCAACCAAAGGTTGAATGACGATGACGCCGCCTGCAGCCAAGAAGCCTAAAGGTCTCAGCATCATCGGCCTTTTGGGGCCCCACTGGAAAGCCCTATCGCTGGCCTTGCTGGCGGTTCTGGGTGAAGCCGGAACCGGCGTGCTTCAACCCTGGCCCTTAAAGATCGTCCTCGATTACCTGCTCCAATCCAAGAATCCGCCCGCCTGGCTGGCCTTGCCGCTCCGCTGGATCGGGCACGAAAAACTCGCCGTCCTCAACTTCGCGGTGCTTGCAGTGGCGGTCATCGCCGTCGCCGGCGCAATCAGTTCCTACCTGGAAAACTATCTCACCACCAGCGTCGGCCAATCGGTCATGCACGATTTGCGGCGCACGCTTTATCACCACATCCACCGCCTGTCACTGGCCGAGCACGACGAGAAAAGGACCGGCGACCTTATCGGCCGGGTGACCACCGACATCGAAGCCATTCAGTCGTTCATCACCACGGCGCTGCTCGGCATTTTGAGCAGCGTCCTCACCTTGGTGGGGATCATCGGAATCATGCTTTACCTCAACTGGCGTTTCACGCTCATCTCGCTCGCCATTGCGCCGGTGCTCTTCCTGGTGGTTTACATCTTCACGAGGCGCATCAAAAAAGCCTCGCGCGCCGTAAGGAAAAAAGAGAGCGAGCTGCTTTCGATTGTTCAGGAAGTGTTCTCCTCGATCCGCGTGGTCAAGGCCTTTGCCCGCGAGGACTATGAGGAGCGCCGCTTCGAGCGCCAGAGCCTGGAGAATGTCGAGACGGCCCTGCAGGCGCGCAATCTCAAGGGGACGCTCTCGCCGATCGTCGATATTATCGTGGCGATAGGAACCTGCGTGATGCTCGGCTATGGCGCACGTTTGGTGCTGGCGGGCCAGCTCACGCCGGGGGGGCTGGTCCTCTTTTTGTTTTACCTGGGCATGATGTACAAGCCCATGCGTGATCTCTCCAAGATGACCGACACGGTCTCAAAGGCGGAGGTGGGTTTTGACCGGATCCGCGAGGTCTTGGAGACGGAGAGCGGGATGCGCGACCTGCCGGGCGCGCGCCGCGCCGGGCGTTTCCAAGGCAAAATCGAATTTGACAAAGTCTCGTTTGGGTACAGCCCAGACCAATTGATCCTGAAAGATGTAAGCTTCGAGATCGCGCCGGGCCAAGTCGCGGCCTTCGTCGGCCCGACGGGGGGCGGCAAGACGACCATCATCAGCCTGGTGGCGCGCTTCTACGATCCCCTTTCCGGGGAAGTCAAAATCGACGGGACCAATATACACAACTACACGATGAAATCGCTTCGCCAGCAGATTAGTTTTGTTCTGCAGGAGACGCTTCTTTTCCGCGCACCCGTATGGGAGAACATCGCCTATGGCCGGCCGGAAGCCAACCGCGAGGAGATTATCCGCGCCGCAAAACTGGCCAACGCCCACGAGTTCATCGACGAGATGCCCGAGGGCTACGACACGATGGTCGGCGAACGCGGCGTGACCCTCTCCGGGGGCCAGCGCCAACGTATCGCCATCGCGCGGGCGGTTATCCGCAATACTCCCATTCTCGTTCTGGACGAGCCCACCTCAGGACTGGACGCCGTGTCCGAGCAAGCCGTGTTCGAAGCCCTGGACCGTTTGATGGAAGGCAAGACTTGCATCGTTATCGCTCACCACCTGGCGACGATCCGGCGCGCCCAAATGATCTTTGTGGTGAAAGACAATACTCTCGTTGAACGTGGTACCCACGCCGAACTGCTGGCGGCAGGCGGCCTCTATTCGGAGCTTTACAACATCCAGTTTCGCAGGGAAGATCCCCAAGCGGCGGACACCCCAAAAACGTAGCCGCAACGCCGGCGTTAACCTGTTCAGTCCGGACCGTAAAGAATACTGTCTGCGGCGATGGCGGCCAGATTCCGCCAGAGCGTTGAGGAAATGTTGCCCATAAGGGTTTTTCGCTGGTTTTTCCGCCCTGGGTAGGGGACGACACCCGAAGGTGAAAGGTCATAAGAACGGAGGGCACGTATTGTGTCCAGGACATAGAATTTGTGGCGCGGCGGGCGGGTCGGCTATAGCTTCTTCAGCGCCTCGATGCGCTGCGTCACGACCCTGGAATAGCCCTCGACCTCGGAGGGCGAGAAGCCGGCGGCGCGAAAGCAGTCGCTGATCTGTTCAGGGGAAAGCTGACCGAGCCGGCTGCCGAGCCAGCGTGCGTCCGCGATAGGAATGTGCTGGGCCACACTCTCCATCCGCGTACGGAAGCGGTAGTTGGGGAAATTGATAACGGTAAGGAAGAAGGGTCGGCTGTGCATGACGAAGTCCACGGATTCGGGCGTGACCTTTTTGATAAACTTGGTTTCCGCGTAGTCCTTCATCACGCCCTTGCTGCGGCCGAAGGGCTTGCCGGTGCGCCCGAAACTGGCGCCCAGGTCCCACACCTCATAACGGGGCTCGCCGCGCTCATCGAGAATCTCGTTGTTGACTTCCTTCAAGTCCCAATTGTTGATGAGGGCCATCATCACTCGAAGGCCGTTGAACTCGCGCGTGCCGACAAAGGGGTTTTCGTACCAGCTCCAGTTCTTCTCCTTCCCGCCGCCGTGGCGCTTCAAACGCGCCTCGCGGACAAGGCCACCGTCTGAGACGTACTGCCGGCCGCGGGAGAGCCGTTTCATTCCTTGCACGCGGATTTGCGGCCGGTAGTAGTCCTCGTCGGCAAAGTACCCCGCCGCCCACACGAGGCGCGACGCAGCAGTTTCCGGCTTCACCTCGGGGCCGAGTTTCACCTTCCACTTGGTGCCGTTTTCATCTTCGACATCAAACTTGGGCGAAGTTCCGCTCTTAGATTCCTCGATGAATTTAAAGTTGGTCCCCGGCTGGTGTTCTTTCCCTCCCGGCCCGTCCAGGAGGTCCAGCGCCGAAACGTCGCCCCGGTCGCGCCATAGCGCGACAGTGGTCCCTGCCTGCTGAGCGAAGGCGGGCAGCGCCAGAAAGAGAATAACAAGGGTGGAGAAGATTCTCTTGCAAACTCGCATGGGCCCTCCTCAAAAGAGCGCTGTCCGATTCCTTAGTTTGCCGCACAGGCGTCCCGAGCGACAATCCGGTGTATCCCGCAGCAAGACAAGGCAAAACCCTGCGCCATTTTCCTGGCTGGCAGCGCGAGGCACACTTCTTATACCTTGGCTGTAATATGCGTGTCAGCCCACTACTGCTCACACGTTTGGTCAAAATTGCTCATCCTGGTTCATGAGGGGGAACTACAGTGTGGGGACGAGCCGAAGTTACGGAGGGTTTGACATCGAGGCTAGTCGTACAGGACTACGCTGAGGAGGCCGCTATGGACCGTCAACCCGCCGGCGGAGCCGCCGTAATCGACAAAACCAAACTTCTTGAACTTGTTCATGAAATGACTGACCCGCGACCGGGTGGTGCCCACCATTTGCGCCAAGTGTTCCTGACTGACTCTGGGAAGGACACTCTCGGATCGACCTTCCTTGCCAAAATGAGCCAGCAGCAAGAGAATCCGGGCCAGGCGCTTCTCGCTAGAGTTGAAAAGCTGGTGGACGAGATCCTCCTGATATCGCATGTTGCGGGAAAGCAGATGTGTGACGAACAATTCCGAGATGTCGAGCTGTTCGTGGAGCATGCGCGCCATCAGCGGCTTCGCAATCCTGACCAGATTGCAATCGGTCATCGTGGTAGCCGTGGCGATGCACAACTGCTGACCGGCAAGGCATCCCTCGCCGAAGAAGTCACTGGCGCCCAGAATGGCGACGATCGCTTCCTTGCCTTGGTCGGATGTAACCGCGATCTTCACCTTGCCTCGTCGGAGGTAGAACACGGAATCCGCAGGTTGTCCTTGGCAGAAGATGTTGCGGTTCGCGCCGTATTCAATGTCGGTTTTCCCGCCGGCGAATCCAGCGAGGAAGGCTTCCCAATCGATGGATTCAATTTTGTTATTTGCCATACCGACCGCGGGCTGGCCTTTCTTCTTTACCATAACAAGCTCCATCACCTTGCTGAAGGCGAGCCGAGGCATGGATAGTAACTGGTCTCTGGCGACGAACTGGCACTGCCTGGCGGGTTAGCCTCGCCAGATGCAGTTCCACCCAGTTCTTCTGGAATAGACTACGCCCTTAGCAAATCTACTATAATCTTACCCTCATAGATAGCGACAAAACAAATAGAATTTCGCGGGCCGGCGCTACTTGAGAACTGTCACCATATTATGCAATCCTCAATAGATCCTGCCCCATGCTTTCGACGCATGCCCTGGCCCGTTCCCTATACTCTCGCTTGACTTGCAACTTCAAAGATCTTAACCTCAGTCGCAGGGGAGGAGTGCGGTTGTGATTGGCTTGGCCGTGCCTCGCGGCTGGGGGACCCTTTCAGCGCGCGCCGAGACTGCGCAACGCCTTCCGGTTCCCAAAACTCGGTCTGACCACCTGGTGAAGCGCCCGTGAAACTGTTAATCCAACCTGACGACGGACCCGAGGCGCTGCTTTCGGGAATCAGAGGCGCCAAGAAGAGCATCGAGATCGTAATCTTCCGTTTCGACCGCGCCGAGATTGAGGCGGCGCTGAAGGCTGCGGTCGGCCGCGGCGTTTCGGTGAGCGCCTTGATTGCCTACACCAACCGGGGCGGCGAGATAAACCTGCGCAAGCTCGAGATGCGTCTGCTCGCAGTGGGCGTCGCCGTTTCGCGGACCGCCGACGATCTGGTGCGCTATCACGACAAGCTGCTGATTATCGACCGCCGGCTGCTCTACGTCCTGTCCTTCAACTTCACCCACCTTGATATCGACCATAGTCGCGGCTTCGGCATCGTCACCAGGAACGCCAGGTTCATCCAGGAAGCGGTGAAGTTATTTGAGGCGGATACCACGCGAAATCCCTATACACCCACACTGGATACCTTTGTCGTCAGTCCCGCCAACGCCCGCAAACTGCTCGGCGCGTTCATCTGCAAGGCCAAGAAGGAACTGCTCATCTACGACCCGAAGATCGCCGACGCGGAAATGCTGCGCGCCCTCAGCGAGCGCACGAAGGCGGGGGTGGAGATCAAAGTCATCGGCCGCGTCAGCAAGCAAAACCCTGGTCTGGAAGTCCGGAATCTCGCCAAGATGCGCTTGCACACGCGCACGATCATCCGCGACCGCCGTCAGGCCTTTGTGGGCAGCCAGAGCCTGCGCATGGCCGAACTGGATTCGCGCCGCGAAGTCGGCGTTATTGTTCGTGAACCGAAGGTGGTGAACGGTTTAATCAAAACTTTTGAAACGGATTGGGCGATGAGCGCAGTCGAAGAGAATCAGCAGTCCGAAGCCAACTTAAAGGATATCAAGAAGGGGGTAAAAGAGCTGGTCAAGGAGCTGTCGCCGCTAAACCCCATCGTGAAAGAAGCACTCAAAGAGGCGGTATCAGAAGCCGGGAGCGCGAGTCTGAATATGCAAGAAGTGAAAGAGACGGTCAAGGAAGCGGTGAAGGAAGCGGTCCGGGAGCGTGTCGAAGAAATGGTGAAAGAATCCCTGGAGGAGTCTTAGCCCCTGCGAAGCATCCATCACCAACTCGAGACCGGCCCCACACGGTAGTTCTCCCCCTCATTAAGAGGGATGAGTAATGTTGACCAAACGTGTGAGCAATACTGGACAGACGCGCGAATTACCGTCACGGTATAAGAAGTGTGCCTCGCACTGCCAACCGGGATCTTGGGGGAGGCGGATATCGGGGGGGCATGTGCGCACGAGCGGTTATCATAAATGTGAAGCCGGGTTGCGATTTCCCCCGCGCACTCATCCACCATGCCATGGACTGCGTGCGCCACAGTGAAGGCTCACCAGCCGGAGCCCGCAGTTCTGCAGTCTCGGCAGTCCTACTTTCCGTCCGGGAGAATCCATGAAGCGCCGAATCCGGGTCACCCGCCTTCTCCTGTGGCTTTCCCTCTTTGCGTTTGTAGCGCC
Organism: uncultured Acidobacteriota bacterium; assembly: GCA_963722555.1. Taxonomy (GTDB): domain Bacteria; phylum Acidobacteriota; class Terriglobia; order UBA7540; family UBA7540; genus Bog-366. The sequence continues at coordinate 698,931 of CAVRNQ010000003.1, read as the reverse complement.
CGGCTTTGCGGGCCAGGCGGGGACGCCGCAGGACAGCGAGGAGGCGCGCGACTTCAAGACCTTTACCGACCGCGTCCGGGTATACGTCAAGATGCAGAAAGCCCTGGAGGCTTCACTGCCGACCCTGAAGCCTACGAAGGACCCGGCGCAGATTGTCGAATATCAGCAGGCGCTGGCCAGGAAAATTGTTGATGCGCGCCGCGACGCACATCAGGGTGACATCTTCACTCACGAGGCGGCTGAGCGGTTCCGCAAAATCATCCGCAAATCATTTCAAGGATCCGAAGGCCGGCGCCTGCGCCGGACGATCCAACAGGACACCCCGTTCAAGGTCGTCCCTATGCATGTGAACGACGTGTTCCCGGACGATACCCCGGTAACCACCACGCCGCCAACTTTAATGCTCAAGCTGCCTGAATTGCCGCCGGAGCTGGCGTATCGGTTCGTCGGGCGCGACCTGGCGTTGAAGGACAGTAAAGCGGGTTTGATTGTGGATCTCATCCCGAACGCCATTCCTTGAGGCCTTCTGCTATGCTGACTGTGCGCCGCTCCGCTTTCATCTCCTGTGTTGCTCTCGCCGCAATAAGCGTGTCGCTCAATGCCCAAGAGATGACCCTGCCACTGAAAGCGAACTCGGTGCGCTTCGCGGCCATCGGCGACATGGGGAATGGAGGGAAGGAGCAATATGCAGTGGCCGGGCAGATGCTTGCCTATCGTGCCAAATTTCCCTTTGAGTTTGTACTCATGCTGGGCGACAACCTCATCGGCGGAAAAGATCCGATTGACTACCAAAACAAGTTCGAGCTGCCCTACAAGGCCTTGCTCGATGCGGGCGTAAAATTCTACGCGGTGTTCGGCAACCACGACATCTCCAACGAGCGGTTCTACAAGTTGTTCAACATGAACGGGCAGCAATATTACACATACAAGAAAAGCAACGTCCGCTTCTTCGCCCTGGACAGCAATTACATGACCCCACAGCAGCTCGCGTGGCTGGAAAAGGAATTGCAGAACTCAGGCTCGGATTGGAAAATCTGCTATTTCCATCACCCACTCTATTCTTCCGGGTCCTTCCATGGCTCTTCGGTCGAACTCCGCCTTCTGCTGGAGCCCCTGTTCATAAAATACGGGGTACAGGTGGTCTTCGCCGGACACGAGCACATTTATGAGCGTGTGAAGCCGCAGAATGAAATCATCTATTTCACCGAAGGAGCTTCCGGCGAGTTGCGGAAGGGCAACCTGACGAAGACGAATCTGACCGCAGCCGGGTACGACCAGGACCGGACATTCATGCTTGTCGAGATCGCCGGCGATGAGCTTTACTTCCAAACCATCTCGCGGGTGGGGGTGACGGTTGATTCCGGGGTGATCCGGCGCGCGGCGAAGATCAGTGGCGCAGCATCCTGGCTGACTGTGCGGCCTGGGCAGGGTGGTTTGCCTGGCCAGACGGTGGCGAAAGCCATCGGCGTCGGACTCACACGCGCGCCAACCGCCACGGAGTAGATCCTCCCGACAACTCCGCCCGCTACTTCTTTCTTTATTAAGTGTGCCCCTGTCAGCGTCTCGGCTTCATCCCACTGGCACCGACAGTCGCACCGCGCATGCTTGATTGACCGGCCGCCTGTCTTCACCAGCCGCGGCTGCCTGCTTGTCGGCGACCAGTCGTCGATCCTCTTTGGCGGCACGACCTCGGTCCCTGGCCCCGGAGATGGCTACTACCGCCGCTATCAATATGGTTCCTATTCTAGCGGCAAGTATACAGTCCTTGGCGCCATTGTAGGGTCAATCCTTGACATGGAGTTACTTCGCTAGCGACTGAGACGGGGGTGTCCTAAACAAGCGCGCAGGCCCCATTGACCGAGAAGAGGGTAGACCGACGTGCAGATCAAATTCCACTCAAAATAGTTCTCAACTGCGAAAGTTGGGCTAGGGAGGTGCGGTCCTGAGGCGCTAAGCTCTTCGATCTCTACAGCACTTTCGCGGGCGCCTCGGGGCTACTGTGGTTTTGGAACGGTAGCGGGAGATTCGGGAACCGGCAGTTCTGCGGTGGTCTTGGGTGGAGCGCTATTCTGCGGCAGCTTCGCGGGCGGCATTTCAGTGCCAGCGGGATAAACGAGGATCTGGATTGTGCCCCAACCGCTTTCAGGGCTCGTGCCACTCTTCTTCCCCATTCCCAGTGTCTTGAGCCGCCGATCATCGAAACCGAAATTCTCGACAAGGTACTCGCGGACCACCAGGGCACGACCTTGGGTCAGGACCAAGTCTTTCCCGGCATCTCCTTCCATGCTGGAATACGCGACCACCACGGCGAGCCCAAAGTCGGTATCGGCCAGGAAATCGCCGGCAGCGTCCAGAGACTTCTGGTTTTTCAGCTTGGCCGTGTCTACCTTACCGAAGAGTTGCTTGGCCTCGAACGTAAACGTTTTCAGCGGCGTGCTCTGGGGCAGACGTGCGATTTCGTCTTTCGCCAGCTCAGCGGAATCTTCATAGCCGCGGTTCTTAAAATATCCGCGCAGGAAGAAATTGTGCTTCAGCCCCTCCATGTTCTCCTGGAAATCGGTGACACCCGCTTGCGCTTGGGCTACCACGTCACGGATTCCGTTCATCGTTTGGTCAAGATCGCCATAGATTTTTTTGTCGTTGATCAGCGCCCCTACAGTCCCTTGACCCTGGTCGATCTTGGCGCTGATCGAGTTTAAATTCGCGGTCGCCTGCGTGACGTTTTTGATGGCTTGCTGGCTGCTATCCAGAATATCCTCCGACTTCTTAATCAGGTCTGACATGGCGATCGGAGGGTGGCTGGCGATGGTATCACCGTCGTGCACGTTGGCCGCCCCGGCAGTTCCAAACGAGATCGCCATATACTCGTTGCCCAGCAGGCCCTCGGTTTCGATTGACGCTACGGAGTCTTGCTTGATGATGTCGTGGGTCGAGCTGTCGAGGTCCATCACCACCGTGATTTTATCGCCCGGCCGGTGAGGCAACTCGATACTATGCACGGTTCCGCGGTAAACACCACCCACCCGAACCCCGGCGCCCACATCCAAGCCCACCACGTTGCTGAACTGCGCCTTTAACCGGTACGTGGAAGTAAACAGGTATTGCTTGTTACCGATGATAAAGGTTCCCACTGCCAGAATCGCCAGTGTCGTAACGATGAAAGCTCCCAACCGCGCCGCTCTCGACATATGTTCTCCTAAGCGTCCCGCCGCATAAAGTCTAAGACAAACTTGTCGTGACTCTTCTCCAGGTCCTCGAAGGCGCCTTCGATCACTATATTTCCTTCGTGGAGCAGTGCCAGCCGGCCGGCGATGGTTTTTGCGCTTTGCAAATCGTGCGTGACCACGATGGATGCCATGGCATGTTCCTTTTGCAGCTTGAGAATCAGCTCATCAATCTCGCCGGAGGTAATAGGATCCAGTCCCGCGGTGGGTTCATCCAGCAGCAGGATGTCGGGGTCGAGAGCCAGCGCCCGCGCCAGCCCTACTCGCTTCTGCATGCCGCCGGAAATATCGGAAGGCATCTTCTTGAGATCGCCTTCCATGCCCACACTCTTCAGCAATTCCTTGACTCGATCCCGCCGCTCGGACTCCGGCATTTTTGTATTGTGCTTCAGTGGAAAGGCCACATTCTCCTCCACCGTTAGCGAGTCGTAGAGCGCCGCCTGCTGGAACAAAAAACCCATCTTCTTCCGGATTTCGTTGAGCTTGCCGAGATTGATTCCGGTAATCTCCTGCCCGTGGATATTCACCGAGCCCGCGTCCGGCTTCTGCAGCCCGATGATGATCTTCAACAAAACACTCTTGCCGGTACCACTGCGGCCGAGCACCGCGAGCGTTTCACCGCGGGCGACAGTCAGGTCAATCCCGTTCAAGACCACCTGGGCGCCGAAGGACTTGCGCAGACCTCGCAGCACCACGGGCGGCTCGCCATTCCTTTTCTCAAAGTTCTCTATCACGATGCGGTTACAGGCCCCTTTCAGTGCCCCGTTGCGAACTCATAAGCGCCGGTCTTCATGGAAAAAACATGACGATCAGTTTCACCAGGACAACGTCGGCCAGGATTACAAACAGCGAAGATAAGACCACTGAGCTCGTCGCCGTACGCCCCACGCCCTCGGTGCCTCCCCGCGTCCGCATTCCCTGAGAGCACGCCACCAGCCCAATGATCAGGCCGAACACAGCGGTCTTAAGGGTCGGCGGCAGAAAATCGTTGAAGCCGAAAGCGCTGAAGCCGTTGTGGATGAACTGTTGGAAGGTGATCGGCTCAGCCAGGGCATCGGCCACCCACGCCATTACCACCCCGCAGAAATCGGCAGCGAGGGTCAGGAGTGGCAGCACCAGGATACAAGCCAGAATGCGGGTTGCGGCCAGCAGCCTATAGGGATTTACGGCTGATGCCTCGATGGCATCGATCTGCTCCGTGACCTTCATCGATCCCAACTCAGCGCCGATGCCAGCTCCCACTCGGCCGCAGACGATCAAGCCGGTAACGATAGGACCGATCTCATGGATGATCGAGAATACGACGGCGGCGGGAAGCAATGAACTGGCGCCGAATCGAACCAGGCTGTCGCGGGTTTCAAGGGAGAGGATGGCGCCGATGGCCGCGCCCGCCAAAGCCACTAGAGGAAACGATTTTGATCCTATCTCGTCGATTTGCCGGGCAAGCTCGCGGAATTCAAAAGGCGGCGTCAGGCCAGACCGCAGAACTTGCCAAGAAAAAAGGCCCAGTTCACCGAACCATTCGAAAAACCCGTTGATCAGAGCCTTGCTGGAACTCGCAGTGGAGGACATGGGCACAATCTACAACCTCAGAAGCAAGCCCTATTTCGGACCTTTTCCCCTGTCGGCAGTAACTTTCATCAATTCCGTATGGCGCTGATCCGGCCGCAAAGTACGGACCTTCACTTGAGGCTCGGCGGTGAATTGTCTGGACAGTGGCCGTAGCACACGGTTAATGAGTCGTGGCGCCTCGCCTCGTCGTCGGCTCCTTCGTTACGTACTGCAGTCTGATGTAGGCCGCGGCGGCGCGTACGCGCACCGCCTCCTTCTTGTCGTCCAGCAGGGGGACCAAGTTCTGCCGGAATCCTGGGAAGGGATGCATCGCGACCAGGTGAACGGCCGCAGCGCGCACTGACCACTCCTTGTCCGACAACGCTGATCCCACCGCATCAGCCAGGGCTGGATCACGCGAGCTTCCGATGAGCAGCAGAGAGGCGGCCCGGGCCGAAGAATCAGGAGCCGACAGGATGCCTTGTGCCGAAGATAATCCGAACCCGAGACCCGGCACGGGCGCGAAACCTGCTGCCCCGATGCCGACGGTAATGAGAAGCTTGGTGGGAGTGTGCAACATGCGCAAGGCGCTCCGTTTCTCTTTGCTGAGATAGCTTGAGGACGCTTTAGACTCTCTGCTAACCACGGCGAGAAGAAACTGCTCTCCCTCGGGGTCGTGGAGTTGGTAAAGCACCTTGGCTGCGGCGAAGTCGACTTCGGGAACGGGATCCTGCAAAGCTTTCTTCAAAAGAGGAAGGGTCCGGTTGTCCTTGAAGTCACCCAGGGTGACAACCACCGCAATCCGGACCGAAACGTCGTGGTCATCGAGCATCGGGGCGAGAGACTCAAGAGCGTTATCTTTCACCCCCACCAGGCTCAGGGCCTGCGCCGCGCCTATTCGAACGTCCGGATTCCCGTCATGGGCGGCGTCGTTCAGCATGCTCAGGCACCTTTGGACGGTATCGGCGGGTTGAGTCTGCCCAAACGCCAGCGTCGTGCCCAGCATCATCAGTATCCAGATCCGCATGGTGATTGACTCCTTCCTATTTCGAGCTTGGGCTGAGGGCAGCAGATTATCGCCAACGGGTAACCCAAGCAGGTTCGTGTTGGCTCGCCTCTACACTCAGTGACCTCGTCGAGGATATTCCCCCCGAAATGCACTGTCTGTTCAAAAACGACCAATGGCCTGAGCAAAGTTGCACAGCATGACGTCCGGACAATAGACGGTAGGCATACTCCCTGATGAAACCGGCCGTGCAAGCGAGCCTCCGACTCCATGATGTGGAATGAGCAGTTTTGACCAAACGTGTGAGCCGTTCTGAACTGACACTGAATCAAGCCAAGGGTAAAAGAGGAAGTGCCTCCAGAATCTGGTAGTGGGAGGCGGCGAGTCGCCGGGCGCTCCTACCCCCTTGAGGGCACGCCCGGCAGAACCGAGAAGGAGAATGCAAACATGCCAGGGAAAAACGCAGCGGTGTTGGGTATATGCCGCGATTACTCCAGCGTGGAAAACGCTGATCAAAGGAAAAACATGAAAACGCTTAAACTGTGCTTAACCATGCTCACGCTGCTCGCAGTTGGGAGCCTGGTGGGCTGCTCAGGAACATCCAGGAAGTCGCGTGATGTTTCTGACAGCATCCGCACTGCGCTCGATCAAGCCGGCCTCAAAGATGTCTCCGTAACACAGGATCGCGACAAGGGTGTCGTGACCCTGGGCGGAAACGTCGCGACTGAGGATGCCAAGGCACAAGCTGAATCCATTGCAAAGTCAATCGCAACTGGGCAGGTTGTCGCGGACGAGATTGCTGTGATTCCTCCCGGTGTCGAAAGTGATACAAAGACGATGAACTCGGATCTGGACGCGGGCTATCGACAAGAATTTGGACGCTGCCCTCATCCAGAACAAGCTCCACAAGGGCGTCGAATACGAGGTCAAGAGTGGCGTCGTGACGTTGACCGGCGAGGTTAATTCTGAATCCAAGCGCGCGCGCGTCGAACAAGTGGCGTCAACCGTTCCAAACGTGCGGCAGGTAGTGAACGAGCTGCAAGTTAAAGATCAAAAGGCCACCTCCACGCCGTAAGAGCCGGGAACGCGCTCTGGGCCGCATGACCTTGCGACTCTGTTTGCTCGAGAAGGAGATGACATGTCATTTGGAATTTACTCTATTGGATTCGTGCTCGTGATTGGCGGGCTGATTTACGGCGCCTGTTTGATGCATGTCCCGGCACACTGGATTGCCGTGGGTGCGATCGTACTATTGGGCCTAGGGGTTCTGACGGGTGTCAAAGCAACGCGCCAAAAGGATCCGGCGGGATAGCGGTGGTTGTCCCTACGTCTTTCGGGCAGCCCCCGATAGTACCGCGGGCTATAAATATTGGCAGCCCGGGATGGCCGTGCGAGATTGTTTCCGTCAAAGCTCGCTTGCTCGAAACCGGGCTGGAGCGTTGCATGCTGAAGCGGTCAGGTGTAAATTATCGGTTGGCCGCGAAGTCAAAGCGGAAATTCTGGTCGAAGCATTTTACTAACTGAGAGGAGATTCCCATGGGACTGATTTTGCTAATTGTCGTTCTGCTGCTCTTGTTCGGCGGCGGCGGAGGCTATTACGGATATCGGAGATGGGGTTCGGGTGGAGGCATCGGAATCGTCGGGGTGGTCCTGATCATTCTGGTAGTCCTATACCTGTTCGGCGGATTGCATCTGACGCGTTGAGGTTAGGGACAAGGGACTCGATGCGTAGCCAGGACAAGTACGCCCATCTTAAAGTGTGGTTACATAGCCGCCCACGATAACAAGTATCCAAGGGCAGATTCGAGGGAGGAATATGGCTCCTGACTATGACTTGTCGAACCTGCCGACCTCTCAGGTCGACCTGTGGATTCACCTACAGGTCGATGCCATCTTCGGTCAGATCATGGCTGAAAAGTCCAAGCGCTTGGGCTTCCCCCTCGCTTTAGGGGACTGCACGGTTGTACCCCCTACTGAGAAGCCGCTGGCGAGACTCAACAGCGTTAAACCGGGAGCAGGCCGCAGGGCCCGCCTCAGAAAGCAGAATTAGGAGGATGAGATCATGCCTTTAATGCAAATTCTAATTGCCCTGATCGTGGTTGGGGTTCTTCTCTGGCTCGTCAACAGCTTCATTCCGATGGCGGGCTCCATCAAATCGATCCTGAATGCTGTCGTAGTCATTGTGGTCGTTGTGTGGCTCATGAACATCTTTGGACTCATGCATTACATCACCAATTTTCACGTCAATCGCTTAGGGTGAGGGTGGCCTTAGTTCAGGGGCGGGTGCGAGATGGGTGGCTGGCGCATGACTGGATCGCTTAGGCAACCCAGGGGTCTGACAAGTGCGCGGCGTGGCTTATGTGTCCCTTGCGGATGGGGTGGCTAACCGGCCACTAATCGTGCTCGCATAAAGGAAGAACTGATGCGCCACCCGGCGGTAACCTCGACCGGCCCCACACGGTAGTTCCCCCGAGTCGGTCGCGGCCGCGCTTTCGTCCAGGCCCTCACCAAGCGGATCTGAAGTTTGCTTGATTCCTGGGACGTTTCCTTGCGCATCGATGACCATCGAAAGCGCAACCTTCCCTCTATCTTGGCCTTTCTGGCTGCCGGAGTATAACCTGGCGCGGCTTTGTAAGTGGGTCATGGAGCGCTGCCAACGCCACCACGGTTAGGGGGAATTGCAACGAAATCTTGCGTGATGTAAAGGCTACCATTCGGCCCTTGCGCGATCCCAATTCCCACGTCAGTGTAATTCGCGTTTAAGATGTTGGCCCGATGATTGCTCTGAAAACGAGGCTCGTTCATAAATGCGGCTTCCGCGCCAGGGACGGTTCCGTCGATGGCAATATTCTCTCCCAAAGCCCGCCAGGGAATTCCGGCCGCGTTTATTCGCGCCGAAAGGGTCCTGCCCTCCCGGTCAACATGGTCAAAGAATCGTTGCTCGAGCATGTCGCGGGAATGCGCTCGCGCGACCGCAGCCAGTGTCTCGTTCCACCTGAGGGGCTGCGCGCGGCCACCAGTCTCGGCGGAGGTCGCGGGATCCAGGCGGTCGCGGGATCCAGGCGGTCGCGGTTGACGAGCGCCCACATCTGCCTTTCCAAATCGGCCATGCGGTTCGCGCCGAATTCTTGCCGGGGAGTTGTTTCACCGGGAACAACCTTTGGTGTGCCGTGGTTCGGACCGAAGGGATGCCAGACGCCCGGTTGACTTTGCCCCGCCACGGAGGCGCTATCGCGCTCGCCGAAGTGTTGCCACGCACCCGATTTGACGGGTTTCTTCTTCGGCGTGTTTTGCGCTGCCTGGACTTCAGTCTGCGGGGGCGTGGCAGCGTCCGGCTTGGTGGATGTTTGAGCCTGGTCTGGACCCGCGCAGGCTATGGTTGCAGCCCACAAGAACCCAGCGAAAACAACGGCCGGCCGGCAGTGAGAAATGGCTTTCATTCGCACATCATCTTGGATGCGATTTACCAAACCGATGCTGCTCCGCGTGAAAATATAGGCCCGGTGCAGGGGAACGTAGTGAACGTGAAAATCTCTTTTCACGCGCTGTCAGGACTAATCCGAATTTCTCACCACGCTGGGACGCTTTTGGGGGGCTGCCGGAGGGCATCAGACATGGCGTTTTCTGGCAGGTAAGGCTGGTGAGATTCCATGTACCTTCCGCGCGGGTTCCGGGCTTTTCCGGGGGCTCTACGGAATCGTTGGGGGGGGCGCCAGCCGCGTTCCGGGCGTGATGATGACTTCGCCGGTTGACCTCAGGCAGACCTCGTACACCCGGTCGGGCTCCAGCCGCATGTAGGGCGCGTCGCCGTGGATAGCCCGCACGCCGCGCTCCTTCGCTAGTTTCTCGTCGTTGGCGAGTTCCCAGAAGCGTTTCCAGAGCTCCTTCTCGAAACCGCTGGAGGCTTGCTGCTCGGCGTAGGCCTCGGGTGCCTGGCCCTCGATGTCGATGACGAACCCATCTTCGGCCCGCATGGTGCTGGAGAAGATCCGCCGGAACAGCATGAGCGCCCGGCCTTTGAAGGGGTCGCCCTGCTCGATGAAGTGGTCGTCGAACTTGATCACCAGAGTGTCAAAATAGACTTCTTGCCCCGGCAGAGTCATCTCTCGGGAGACATTCATCGGCTTTCCGGTGTCGTCAATCTCGGTGAACCGGATGGTCGTTTGCAGGTTCCCCTGCTGGTCCTTCGCCTGCCGCAGAACCTCGATGCGGGCCCGGCGGTCGATGCGCTTCAGAATCTTCAGGTAGGCCTCGAGGCGCTGGTTCTGTTGATCGAGTCTGAGAATGGTCTCTTTCTGCTCGCTGATCTGGTCCTGCAGTGCCCGCTGCGGCTTGACAACCAGTTCATACGCCAGATAGATCCCGGCGGCGGCGACTGTGACCAACGCCACGGACCAGACAAATAACCGAATGGGATAAGGACGGTCGTTGCCCATGGGACCCTCGGCTTCAAAAGGATTAACTGGGAACTACTGAATCGGATGACCCCGTTCCCTTCCCCCCTGGAAACGCTGAACACCCCACCCCTTAACCAGCATGGGTTCCTCAGTCTGCCGGACGCGCAGCAGAAGGTCAAAGCCTGGAGGCCGGACTACAACCGGGTGCGGCTTCATGGCTCGCGGGGAATCATACCACGGAACAATTCACAGCGCGGGGGCGGGTCACTGCAAGAACGGTAGTCATGGCTCTTATTCGCAGGGTCTCCTTCGCCTGGTTTGGAAACTGACGCTTCTTGACCAGGCGAAGGAGACCCGTTGTTTGACTGCTCGGCCCTACTACTGCTTGGGTTTCGTCTTGGCCGCCGGCGGCGTTCGCCTCGCCGTTCCCGTACGCGCAGTGTTGATCAGTGTAAGGGCGTCTTGAGCATTGAACGGGTAGCGACGAACGGACTTTTGCCCCGTAGTACTCAGGACGACATCTACGCGGCGGTTCTGGGCCAAGGTAATTATTAGCATATTGTTGCCCTGAAGATATTTCCGCCGATCCTCCGGGGTCAAGTCGGGATTCTGTTCCATCTGTTCCCTTACTTGGGCGGGGCTCAGCATGTCCTGTTTGCCAAACGACCGCGTCTCGATGCTGGCAGCGGAAATGCCCTGCTCGACCAGGAAGCTCTTGCTGCGTGCCACGCGCCGCTCCGTAAGGGCGTTGTTGTATTCAACCGATCCGCGTTGGTCCGCATGCCCCTCCAGGATCAAGTGGGCATCCGGCTTGAATTCGAGGTACTTCTTGAAGTCGGCGGCCAGAGTCCTGAGGATGTTCTCCTGACTCGCCATTAGGCCGCTGTTGGGATTCTCGGGCGTAGGCTGCGCCGTCGGAAAGTATATGCTGTGAAGGGCAAGCCTCGTTTCCAATTCCGTTTGCGCCGCAGTGGCCTGAGGCACCTGCACGTCGAAGTCCACTGAGCAATCGGCGGCGCCACCGCGCCCATCGTCCACGTGGCCTGTCACCGTGTTGTGGCCCGGCGCCAGACCGGAACTATCGAAACTCACAGACGTCCCTGAGCCGATGATTTGGCCGCCGGTGGTGCGCCAGGAGTAGGTCAACGGGTCGTTGTCCGGATCGCTGGCCGTCGCAGTGATCTGCACGTGTTCGCCGACCATGAGGGAGTGCCGCTCCGCCGAGCAGCTCATCGTCGGCGGGCGATTCGGCCGCGGTTCGACGCGAGTATCCACCGAACAATCCACCGTGCCGCCCCGGCCGTCGTCCACGCGCACTTTTGCCGTATAGGTTCCCGGGGCCATGCCGGAGGAATTCCATCGGACTTCAGGGCCGGAGCCCTCCACGGCGCCACCCGTTGCCGTCCACGAGTAGGTCAGGGGATCGTTGTCCGGATCGCTGGCCTGCACGCGCACGGCGATTACGTCTCCCGATTCGGCATAGACCATACTCTTATCGGCCGAACACGAGGCCACCGGTGGCCGGTTGGGGGGCGGAGGCAGGGGCGGAGGTGGGGGATGACTCCCACCGAAGCGGAAGACGATTCCCGCCGAGAGGCGCACGTCGTTCTGCGTCCCCGGTTGTGCCACGCTGGAGGAACGATCCTCGAACCGGGTCATCACGTATTCGGCTTGAAACAGACGGAGTGCGACGTGGCGGTGTAGCGTGATGTCGAGTCCGCCTCCGGCGTTCACGGCAAACGAGTTCTCGGAAGGGAGGGGCGTACATCCAACCCCTGAACAGCCATCGAGCGTCACCTCACCGGCGTGCACGCCTCCAAACAGAACCTGGACAAAGGGAGTTAACCTATCATGCCGGAGGGAAAGGCGCGGACCAAACATGTACGTGAAGACGTTCCCACTTGCGTTCACCACGCCGCCGATCGGAGGCGCGTCCGGGCCGAACCGATTGGCATGGTAGCCACCAAAGTCGGCAACGAACCCCAGGTAACGATTCGCGTTGATAGCGAGGGACGTGCTGCCGCCAGATAACCAAGCGATGCGGTTTCCGGCGCTGCTCATTGGAACGGCCCGGAAATTCGAGTAGCCCAGAAAAAGCTCAAATCTGGGAGTAGATCTGTCCGCGCCTCTCGATTGCGGCATGCCCGCCGCCGGCAGGGACGCTGCCGCCGCACCAGACGACAGGGCTTTGGCCAAGGCACCAGATGCGACGCGGGAATTGACAGCCCCATCCATCTTCGCTGTGGCTGCCGGCTTTGCCGTGTCATCCGCACAGAGTAAGAGGGTAGGCGCCAGAAAGAAAGCAACCGCCATTGTGGTAATAATCCGATTTCCTAATCTCATTGTTGCCTCCTGAATTGTGCCTACTACTCAGAAGCGGGGCCTAAAGAGTCCCGCTCCCCAGTCATCACTCTTTTCTCGCCGTACTTTCACCTCATATACTTCATGCCTCAGGGACCAGGCACGTTGATGACGGTGTTTACCATGGTCACTGATGCGTTCAACGCCAACGCTCTGCCATTCAGCGTCGTAATCGCGAGGTTGTCGGCAGTCGAGAACGTAATTCCTGCACTAGCGATGATGGTTCCCACCATGGTACCGCCCCCAGCCCCATTGATCGTCGCGGCGCTGCCGACCTGCCAAAAGACGTTCTTAGCCTGGGCGCCGTTGACCAGGATCACGCTGCGAGGGGCCCCCGCAGCGCCCACGGTGAGTGAGCTCGCCATCTGGAAGACCCAGACAGCATTCGCGTCTCCCTGGGCGTCGAGCGTGAGATCCGATCCCGTTATCAGAAACGTGCCCGCGGCGGAGGTATAGGTGCCAGGAGCGAGGACGAGCCCGCCGAGCTGGCCGGAGCCTGGATCTGGACCTCCTGGTTGTGCAACGAGGGTGTTATACGCGGTAAGCGCGTCGGCTGCGGCCTGGGTTGCGATCGCGAAGGTGATAGCAGTTCCTTCAGAAGGACACGCAACAGTGGGAGGCGGGGGAGCAGTATATATCTTGCCGTTGACTTTTCCAATATTAAGCGGAGTTTCTGTATATATACATCCTGGCCCCGCATCGTGGAATCCCGTCATCGTAGTAGAAACACCTGTGGTCCCAATATCCCCATTAATCACAGTGAGAATCCCCTGGTTGGTCATCCCGGCGCCACCCCCAAAACCCCCGAACGTGGCGGCCGCTCCAAGGGCTACCGGCGCCTGACATGCCGTTGCACCTGTGGTAAACATCCACACAAAGTCACTTTCCAGTGCATTGCCTGCCAGATCGGTGACGCCGGTTGTAATCGTGGCAGTATATGGGGTGTTGGGGGCGAGATTGCTCGCCGGTGTAAAGGTCGCAACGTTGCTGGTTGCATTATAGGAGACCGTTCCTGTTACGGCCGCACTGGCAGGTCCTGCCAGCGTAAAGGTTGCCGTGTTGATCGTCAAAGGGTCCATCGCCTTACTGAAGGTGGCGTTGACGGTCTTGTTAATACACACACCTATGGCGCCATTAGCGGGGTTTGTGGAAGTCACGGTGGGTGGGGTGGTGTCTGAGGTCGACCCTGTTCTAAAGCTCCATACGTAGTTACTTGCCAGCGCATTGCCTGCGACGTCCTGGACCCCGGTTGTGATCGTAGCCGTGAATGTGGTGTTAGGGGCGAGATTACTTGTTGGTGTAAAGGTCGCCATCGTGCCGACGGCAGCGTACGCGACAACGCCTGAAACAGGCGTTGTGCCGGGTCCGGTCAGCGTAAAGGTTGCCGTGCTGATCGTTGAAGGGTCCATCGCCTTACTGAAGGTGGCGCTGATTATCTGATTGATCGGCACACCTGTAGCGCCACTGGCAGGGATCGTGGAAGTCACGGTGGGTGGGGTGGTGTCTGCGGTGGCGCCGGTCTTAAAGCCCCATACAAAGTTAATTGCCATTTCGGTGCCCGCCAAGTTCGTGACCCCGGTTGTAATCGTGGCAGTAAATATGGTGCTGGTTGCGAGGTTACTTGCTGGTGTGAAGGTTGCAATGTTGTTGATCACATCATAGGTGACCGTTCCTGCTACGGGAGTTGCGCCAGGTCCTGCCAACATGAAGGTTGTTGTGGTAATCGTTGCAGGGGCCATCGCCTGACTAAAGGTTGCGGTGATTTTCTTGTTGATCGGCACTCCTGTGGCATTATTAGCAGGGTCTGTGAAAGTCACTGTGGGCGCGGTGGCGCCGGAGGTCGAACCTGTCCTAAAGCTCCATACAAAGTTGCTCGCCAGGGCTGCGCCTGCCACATTAGTCACCCCGGTTGTAATCGTGGCAGTATAGGTGGTATTGATTGCGAGACTGCTTGACGGTGTAAAGGTTGCGCTCGTGCCGAGGCAGGCGATTGTCCCTGTTACGCCTCCCCCGGGTCCTGTCAGGATAAAGGTCAACGGGGTGATCGTTGAACAGTTCATCCCCTGACTAAAGGTTGCCGTGAGTGGCTGATCGATAGGCACGCCTGTTGCGCCATTTGGGGGGATTGTGGAAATTACTGTAGGAGGAGGCGCGGTTGTAAAGCTCCATACAAAGTTGCTATACAGCGGATCTGCTTCCGAGTCCTTTATCCCCGTCGTCAGCGTGGCAGTGTAAACGCTATTGGAGGCGAGAATGCTGTTGGGCGTAAAGGTCGCGCTCGTGCCGGCGCAGGCGATTGTGCCTGTTACGGCTCCAGCAGGTCCTGTCACGGTAAAGGTGGATGTGGTGACCGTTGAACAGTCCAGCGCCTCACCGAAGGTTACGGTAAGTGCTTGATTGACGGCCACACCTACAGCACTATTGGCGGGGACTGTGGAACTCACTGTAAGTGGGGGGGCCACTGTGAACGTCACCGCATTGGTGGTCAGGCCCGAAGTCGTCACGGAGACGGCCCGATCGCCGACCGCAGCAGTCTTGTCGATGGTAAACGTCGCGGTGATCTGGGTGGTGCTCACCACCGTCGTGTTGCTGACGGTGACCAGCGTCCCGCTTACGTTGACCGTGGCTCCAGTTGCAAAATTCGTTCCCATTAGCGTGACGCCCACGGCCTGTCCCTGGATGCCCCTATTCGGACTGATCGAGCTCAGCGTGGGTAGGAGGACTCCCCGCTCTCGACCGCATCCGGCCACAAAAACGACCAGTAGGAGTGCCATAAACCACATCTTGCTAACTTTCCGTGTGCCCATTCGTGGCTTCTCTTCTTTTAGTGACATGGCGTTTCCTTCCCGGCTCAGTGGCCGCTGCGTATTAACTAATACCTTACAATCGCGATACTTTAACAAATCGGGTTTTGGCCTGTCTGTACAAAACAAAACACCTGTTTGTTCAAAAACAAACAACTGCCTGTTCAACATTGCACACCCCGGTTTTGAGGGGGAACTACCGTGTGGGGGCAGTGGAAATCACCGATATTTCGACGTGGATACAGGCACGAGTGCGATCTTTGGGTAGCCGGGAAAGGGGTAATTCGGGGCCACCGCCTGACCGTAGGGTTGAGCAATTTTGAGCAGACTCCTGACGCAGAATTTGTTGCACTATGATATGAGGCTAGGTCCTCGGGCGCCTCGTATGAGTGTGCCCGGGGGTCATTCGCTGAGTGAATCTGGACCTTCCGCGAGCGTCGAGGGTATCAGTGAATCTGAAAGCCGCTTACGTGCTGTTCAAAGATGCATGCTCGGCATGGGCAGAAGACAATGCCCCTAGCATGGGTGCAGCGCTGGCGTTTTACACGGTCTTTTCGCTCGCTCCGGTCCTGATTGTCGCGATATCGGTCGCGGGTCTGGCGTTCGGGCAAAGAGCGGCGGAAGGTGAATTCTCACGGCAACTCCAAGGCTTGGTGGGCGAGACGGGTGCAAGAGCTATTCAAGCGATCCTCCAGAGCGCGAATCGGCCCGCGCTTGGCATCGTGGCGAGCGCCATTGGCATCGGGGCCCTGCTGGTCGGTGCGTCAGGCGCGTTTGTTGAGCTCGAAGACGCGCTCAACAAGATTTGGAAAGTTCAGGGCAGATCAGAAAGTATCTGGTTGGTCGTGATTCGACAGCGCTTCTTGTCGTTCGGCCTGGTCCTGGGTCTGGGCTTCCTGTTACTCGTGTCACTCGTGGTGAGCGCCGCGGTGGGGGCCGTGGGAAATTTCATAGCACCTCTGCTTCCCTGGCCCGTATTCTGGTTGGAATCGGTCAACTTTCTCCTCTCGTTGGGTGTGATTGCGCTGCTACTCGCGATGATCTTTAAGTACCTACCCGACGCAGCTATTGCGTGGAGTGATGTGTGGATGGGTGCGGCAGTTGCGTCACTACTCGTGACGACTGGCAAAGCGCTGATTGGGTTGTATCTCGCCAGGTCCACCGTCGCGTCAGCCTACGGGGCAGCATCATCCCTCGTCATTATTCTCACTTGGGTTTACTACTCAGCACAGATCATCCTTTTTGGCGCGGAAGTCACGCACGTCTACTCCAACCAACACGGTTCGCGGGCCGCAGGAAGTCCTGTACATCTTCAGCACATCTGAATTGTTCATTGGACCGGCATAGCGGGAATGGCGGTGCAACACGAGGTGGAGTTCTGAGGAAAAGGCCGATGAGCAAGCTAAGCGGAAGTCAGGTTCCTCACTGAGGGGCAGCACCGTCAGGCGCTCCCACTTCGGAAGGGGCCTTGGTTAACAACTGCCGGTAAACGATTCGCAAAGTAGCGAGCACCGGAACCGAAAGAAAGCTGCCGGCTACACCTGCGATAGAGCCGCCCGCCAGGACTCCGAAGATGACCAGCAAAGGATGTAGCTTCATGCCGGCGCTGAGCAAATGCGGTGAGACAACATAATCCTGGAAAAAGCGGAACGCGACAAGGAAAGCGAAGATCCCGAGCAGGTGGTGGAAGCCGCTCAAGCCAGCCACGAGCAAGACGATGGCGGCTCCAGCCAGAGGACCCACCATGGGAACAAATTCGAGAGGAAAGGCGACAGCGGCCAACAGAATCCCATACGGAACGCCAATCAGCGAGAAGAAGAGTCCATAAGCCAAAGATGCCACGACTCCCAACAACACCAACGCGCGCATGTATTGTGCAAGCAGCAGGTGCAGGTCAGCGGCAATTCTCTCCACCATGTCGCGGCGGGCCCCTTCGGCAAGAATGCCCAGCACGGAACTGCGCATCTCCCGCCCATCTTTCAAGAAGAAGAAACTGAGAATCGGAACCAGGACGATAAAGATGAGGCTTCCGGCGCTCGAGATGACCCCCAAGGCGGCATTGGGCAGCAGGGCCAGGAGATCTCGCGAATGATTGGCCAGTTGCTGTTGCACAGTCGAAATGACAGTGCTCTTCAGCGTCTGAGCGGAGGGTGAAACGGCGGGCGCGGTCGGAGGCTCGAATTTCGAAAGGAGCTCTGGAAGCCTGGCTGCCAGGGCGTTCGCCTGCTGGACTACACGGGAGCCAACCGCAATTCCAATGACAATCAGAAACCCGACTAGCGAGAGGTAGACGAGGGTGAGCGCCGGCACCTTTGACCGCCCCGGTAGCCGCCGATCGAGAAGCTTCACCAGTGGCCAGAGCAGGTAGGCGAACAGCAGTGCCACGACAAAGACAACCAAAGTCTCGCGAATGAGATACAGCAGTCCTACCAGGAGGAGAATGAAAACCGCTGTCCAGGTGTAACGCGCGGCGCGGCGATCAAGACCAAACAAGATTCTGCTCCCTCAGCCACCATGCGTGGCCTTCGTCACAAGGCTCCGGCCCACCCGGTTGCCCGGTCGAGCCGCTTGTCAGCTACCAGACTTACCAACATCTATCTGGGTGGGTCCTTCCCCCACTGGTGATCTGCGCCGTTGGGGCGCACTGAGAAATCCAGGCTAGAGAGTTGCAACCCTTTCATCCCCAGCGCGGCTGACGTTGGTAGCGACGCCATGGACCCCGCTCATCCAAGTGGCGGCTTCTGTACGTTCATCTCCGGTGGGCGGGTGGACCAGAGCCAGCCCCTCAGGGCAAGCATCCGCTGGCCGCGTGAACTGATCCTGGTTCATGAGGATGAAGTCAAGGGCCAGACCCAACTGATGAGAATGGAATTTGTTGCTGAAACATATTCCCCTGGGGTGAGCCGAAGAAGTCCACGTCCAGTAGTCGCACACCATATTCTGCTCACCCTCGGCATTAACCGACCAGACGCTCACGTAATCCACCGTTGTTCCAGGTGCACTTCGGTACTCAACCCGCGCTGAGCATGGGTTGGTGATTTTCATCAAGTCTTCCCAGGCTAGAATCACTGCAAACTCAAGGGCCTTGTCCAATTCCATGCTAATTCTCCCTGACGAACGAATCACTTCGGTGGCCTTGGAATCACGCCGTGGCGAAAAGGTTGGCCAGACACCAATTCTAAGAAGTTTGTTTGGACCGAAGACGCGGCAGCAACGAGTTCGGTGATCTTATATTTCAGGTCCCGCGAAACCATCGTGGAACGCCCGAGTATCCGGACGTCGGCCGCGGCCTCCATGGCTGTCTGCAGCCACATTCCGCCGACGTCGCCGTAGACAAACGTGACGCTCACGTCCCGCACCCACCAAGACGGGGTCTTGGCAAGCTCTCCTTCGAAGCGGCGAAGCAAGTAGGTGTTCGCATCAACCCAAATGTCGCCATGGACCAGATGTTTTTCTTTGCGCCTGGGAAGCAACTCAAGCACGTAGCAGCGCTGGCCACTTACGTCTGCCTCGCGGATGAAGCGGAAATCATAATTGTCGGCCGATAAGTCGGTTGAGACGTAATCTTTTGTGACCTCTGCTTCATTTGCCAGCATGCGGCGAACAATGATTTGTCCCAGTCCGCTCCCGTTCGTCTCCTGAATGGTGTACTTCTTGGAGTCCGGAGGAGCGAAGGCTACATCGGCAATCACCTCGGACTTGGCCTTGCTTCCATCCTTGCCAAACAGCTTGTAGTTCCGCGTGACGATGTAAGGCCGAAGGCGGGCACGGTTCTCAGCCCGGGCCTGCGCCATGCTGGCGATGATGGTTTCCGCGGTTGGGACGGAGCTCCCGGTCTGAGCCGATGCGGATGCCATTCCGGCGACTAAATAGAGAAAAAGCAGCCACCGGGTTTGTTGCCGCGCCGCCACGTAGAAAGAGCTTCGTCCCGCTTCACGGATTTTGAACCACGAGTTTTGCGGCAAAGGCGCACCCCCCGCGATCGTTCGCCGGGTCTCCGGCCTTGAATAACCCTAACCAAAACTACTGCGACGGCCAGCACGCCCTGAATAAGAGGAGCAGCAGGGCTGATTCTTGCCGGCCTCGACGATTTGGGCTGTTCGGCCACCTCAAGAAAAAGATCTGCGACCGGTGAGCAGGTTCCACACCAACACAATCACTGCAATCACGAGCAATGCGTGGATGAGGCCTCCGCCCACGTGAAAGCCAAAGCCCAGCAGCCACATGACTATAAGAATCATGAAAATGGTCCAAAGCATGTTTCCCCTCCCCTCTAACACCCGTCTCCAGGCAGATCCCAGATGGGAGCTCGAGGCACACTTGTTATAACTTGGGGTAATTCGCATGTCAGCCCTGTACTGCTCACTTGGCTGGTCACAATTGCTCAGCCCAGTTGATGGGGAAACCTATAGGGTGGGGTCGGTGGAAATTACGAAGGGTTCGTCATGGGTACAGACACGAGTGCAATCTTTGGGTAGCTGAGAAAGGCGTAATTTTGGGCTATTCACCCGTTGTAGGCACTGGGGGGTGAAAGTCGGCTTTCTGATTCGAAGCAGCTTCAGATTGGCATCTGCCAGTATTGCATTCGGGAACGTTCTAGAACTGCACAATCTTATTGCGAACGGCGTAGCGAATCAGGCCGCTCAAGGAATGGGTACCGAGCTTGCGCATGATGTTGCTTCGGTGGGTTTCTACCGTGTGAACACTGCGCCCCAAGGTTGCCGCGATCTCCTTGTTACTCTTGTCCTCGGCCAGTAGCTGGACAACTTCTCGCTCGCGAGGGGTCAGGAGGTCACGATTGCGCTTCGTTCTGCCGGTTGTCTTACCATTTTTCAGGTGGCTCTCCACTATAGCCGTGGCTACGTTGGATGAGAAAAAACCTTTGTGCTGGCCAAGCGCCGCCACGCCCTCCACCAAGTTTCGTCCTGCGTCGGACTTCAGGACGTAGGCACGAGCGCCCGATTCGACCACTCGACGTATTAACTGTTCGGACTCATGAAGCGTCAGGATAAGCACCTCGGTTCTAGGGAGGGCTTTCAGAATTTGTCGCGTCGCTTCCAAGCCATTCAATTCCGGCATGCTGATATCCATCACCACCACGTCAGGCTTCGTCTGTTTAGCCCGTTCAACAGCCTCCCGGCCATTGGCCGCCTCCGCGCAAACTTCCCATTCGGGACGGACTTCCAGAAGGGCTCGCATTCCCTGCCGCACGACCTCGTGATCATCCGCCACCAGGATACGAAGCGTCTTCACGGAACGACCTCGGGATTCGGGATCATCACTCGGACGGTCGTGCCTCGGCCGCTGGAATCGATTTCCAGCCGACCCCCGAGTTGTCTGGCTCGCTCGCTCATGCCCATAATGCCCACTCCAAGCTTTCCGCTTTTCTGATTGCCCGAGTGGAGTGCCTTCGTAGGCATCCCCTGGCCTCTGTCCGTTATTTCTAACTTCACCCCAGTCGCGCGCCGTGAAAGCCGTATGCTGGCGGTCGGACTCTTGGAGTGACGGTGGACGTTCGTCAGGCCTTCCTGCACGACGCGAAAGAGGGTCGTCTCGATCTCCTGGGGCAGCCGGCCAAAATTGGGAGACACTTTGAGATCGACCTTGATTTCGCTTCGCTCGGCGAACCCCTTAACGTACCAAGCTAAGGCTGAAGCCAAGCCATCTTCATCAAGCAGCGGCGGGTGTAGCAAGTAGGAGAGGGTGCGCATCTCCTTCAAGCACCGCTCTGCCACCTCAAGACCTCCCGCTAGAGCTTGGCGCGCTTTCGGATGATTCTTACCAGCCGACCTTTGCGCCAGGGTGAGGTTCGTCACCAAACCGACGAGGTTCTGGCCTATGGCGTCGTGGAGTTCCCGGGCAATGCGCCGCCGCTCCTCATCCTGCAACTGTAGCAGGCGTGTAGAAAGCCCGCGGAGGGCCTTTTCACCTTGCTTGCGTTCGGTGAGGTCTCGCATGACGGCCAACATGCAACTTGATCCCGTCTCATCAGCAATGGGGGCCGCATAAGACTCCACCCACCGCCGCGTACCTCTGAGCCCGACAATCTCGAATTCTAAATTGGCTCTCTTGCCGCTGCAGACTGCCCGCAAGAAAGCTTTGAACGCCGCCCGGTGCTCAGGCACAATCCAGGGAAGCACTGACTTTCCATTAACTGCGGCAAAGCTCTCAGCCTCGATCATGGCCAGGCCCGCCGGGTTCATTTGAAGGAGGTTGCCGTTGCACGCGACTTTCGCCACACATTCCGGCTCGGTTTCAACGATGGCCCGCAAGTGACTTTCACTTTGCTTTAGCGCCTCCTCAGCCTCCTTGCGCCGGGTAATATCAATGATGGTCCCTAGGATAAACGGTTGGCTGCCTGCCTCCCCTTCGATCAGATTCTCGTTAACCAGAACCCAAACCGGGCTGCCATCTTTTCGCTTAAGGCGCAATTCTAGATTCGAGAGGGTCTTTTCCGCTCTTATGCGGGTGGTGATGGCCTCCGGCTCGCGGGGATCAAAGTAAAATTCCTGCACTGGATGAGCTAAGACCTCTTCACGAGAGGCAAATCCGAAGACCTTGACGAAAGCTTCATTACAGTCCGTGATGTGGCGGTCCAGCGCAGTGCGGTATACCCCGGCAAGGTTTTTTTCAAAGAGCAGGCGATACTGCTGCTCGCTTCTCTCGAGAGCTGCCTTCGCTTGCATCCGCTCAACCGCATAGAGGACGGCGCGGCAAATCCACTCGCCATTCACCTTTCCTATGACGAGGTAATCTTGCGCCCCTTCCCGGACTGCGTGGAGGCCCACCCTTTCATCGGTAAGACCCGTTAGCACTATGATGGGAGTTCCGGGGAATTGATTGTGTAACTCCACAAAAGTGCTAATGCCCTGGCTGTCGGGGAGCCCGAGATCCAATAACACCGCGTCGATTCCCCCCTTCGCCAGCCGCTCGACCGCTGTCAGCAAGCTTGGGGCATCCTCCAGGGCAGCCAAGGCGGGCTTCGCTTCCTTCAACATTTCCCGGATCAGGCGGATATTTCCCGGATTATCCTCCACCAACAAGACCTTAATCGGCTCGGATGTCATGGCGTTTTTCCTTGCGGGAGTTTCACAATCGTCAACCAAAAATCTTCAAACGACTTCACAACCTTGACAAACTGTTCCAGGTCGACCGGCTTTGTCACGTAACAATTGGCATAAAGGTTGTAGCTCTTAGCGATGTCTTCTTCGGCCTTCGATGAGGTCAGGATCACGACCGGGATAAGCCTTAAGACGGGGTCGGCTTTGATTTCCGCCAGGACTTGCCTGCCATCCTTCTTGGGCAAGTTCAGATCGAGCAAAATGAGGTCTGGCCGCGTGGCGTGGGTGTATCTGCCGGTCCGGCGAAGCAGATCCAGTGCTTCATTCCCGTCACCGCCAACGGTTAGGGTATTGCGGACCTTGGTTTCCTTCAGGATTTCCACCGTCAGGCGTACATCGGCAGGATTATCTTCGACGAGCAAACTTTCAATCGGCCTTCCAGCAGTCTCCATTTTTATCTCCGTGCACACATTACAGTGGATTGCTCAAGCCGGCAAGGTAAAGTAAAACGTTGACCCCTTTCCCGCATGTGATTCGATCCAAATCTTCCCGCCGTGGCACTCGACAATCTTCCTGCAAATCGCTAAGCCGACCCCCGTGCCGGGATACTCGCTCTTGCCGTGCAGGCGCTGAAATATCAAGAAGACACGCTCGAACTGCGCAGGGTCAATACCGCTGCCGTTATCCCGCACCGAGAAAAGCTATTCCTTCCCATTTCGTCGAGCTGAAACATGAACGACCGGCGGATCCTCGGCGCGAAACTTGATCGCATTGCTGAGCAAGTTTTGAAACAGGCGGCTCAGTTGGTCCTTGTCGGCCATCACGGTCGGCAAGGGATCGTGGGTGACCGTGGCTCCGTTTTCCTCCATCGCGCTTCTCAGATTCGAGACAGCATCCGCAAAGACCGCCTCGCAGTCGGTACGTGCAATTTCGCCGCCCGCGAACTACCGCGCAGCGGTGCCCAGCTTGAAGCATTTTTTAACGATTACCAAGCTTCAGTACAGATCAATCCACTGCCATTTGTCTCTACTGTAGATTCTGTAGAGACGCCTAGAGGTTCAGGCGCTCAACGTACTGTCGAATACTCAATCTGCAGAATTGTGCCTGTTCCCCCCAGAGGATACGCTTGCTCCGCTCCCGGAGGAGGGCCATAATAAGTCGGGAAAGATTCTGATTGTCGATGGCAAGTATTTGAGGGAGAACGAGTCAGCAGCCCATTCGGACCCTGAAACTGCCTTGGAGTGAATCCGACCCGCAAGGTGATACCGGGTCGTCGCCAAAATCCGTTTCGTTCTGATACCACGGGAGTGCCCTTAGCAAGCAGAGGGGGGTTGTTATGGCTAAGAAAAGCCAGCCTGCCGATTGGGAGGCCGCCCTCGCGGGAATCGCCGGCGGGAATACTGTTCTGGAATACGCCGCGAACCGCGATATCTTCAGCAAGCAGACGGAGGGTGTTATGGCGCCACAGAAGAGCCAGCCTAAGGTTGTCGGGGCCAACGACAAAGGCAAGCCTACACTTGCTGCAGCAAACGAGAAAACTCAGCCCGTCAATTGGGCAGCATTCCTCGGAGGAATCTCGCGCGGGAAAACCGTTCTAGAATACGGCGCGAACCGCACGATCTTCGTGCAGGGAGACCCTGCGGATTCCGTGTATTATCTCCGAGAAGGCAAGGTGAAGCTCGCAGTGACATCCCAACAAGGCAAGGAAGCGATCGTCACCGTTCTGGGCGACAACGAGTTCTTTGGTGAGGGATGCCTTGCCGGCCAGCCATTGCGCATCGCAACGGCTATCGCGGTGACCGATTGCACTCTTTACAGGATCGAGAGGTCGCTGATGGTGCGTCTGCTCCACGAGCAGCACGGAATCTCGGAATTGTTCATCACGCACCTGCTTTCCCGCAACATTCGATTTGAAGGGGATCTGGTCGACCAGCTTTTCAACTCCAGCGAGAAGCGCTTGGCCCGGATTCTCTTATTGCTGGCGCATTTTGGCAAGGAAAGCAGAACCGAAGCTGTCCATCCCGGAATCAATCAGGAACACCTGGCCCAAATGGTCGGCACCACGCGGTCACGGGTCAGTCATTTCATGAACAAGTTCCGGACGCTGGGCTTTATCGATTACGCGGGCAGCGGCGCGTTGACGGTTAACAGTGGCCTCTTGAGCGTGGTCCTGAACGATTAACGCCCGACGGCGCACCTTGGTTAATTCTCTCCGAAACCAATACTGCGCCCATCAATGGTTGTGTGCTGTTTTAAACAGAGCTCTGAGCAATATAGAACTGACACGCGCATTTGCCTTACGGTACAAAGGCTACCTCTTTATCGTCGGCGAAAATCTGTGGTGCGGACGCAGGGGGGAAGCAGCACATTTGCAACAGAGTACGGCGCATGACGTGCTGCAGAATTAGCTAACACCACGTGAGATCGAGATGTCGTTTTGTATGAGTTTGAGGACCCTGGGAGGGAATATGAGAAAGCTCTCTATTTGTCTAGCGCTGGTTGCATTGTGTGCGGTCAATATTAAGGCCGACACCCTTAAAACTGCGGATATTTTTGCGGTCCTGGCGGGTTCGACGGTAACGAATGCTGCCTACCCGACTATCATCAACGGAAATCTGGGTGTCAGTCCCGGCAGTGCGGTTACGGGGTTTCCTCCGGGGCACGTTACCGGAGGCACGATACACAAAGGTGATGCGGTTGCGGGTCTGGCTCAGAGCGACCTCACGAATGCCTTCACTATTGAACAAGGCCTGCCGAGCAGTGGCGGAATTACGGGTGGTGACCTGACTGGACTGACCCTCGGGCCGGGCGTCTATACTGTTCCCGCGGCGGCTTCTAATTTGGCGGGAACACTCTTTCTCAGCGACGGGGGCGTCGCCGGTTCGATATTCGTTTTCCAGATGTCGAGCACGCTGATCACCTCACCCGACTCGAAAATTGATGTGAGCGGTCTCTCTCCAAGTGACAGCCTGTTTTGGGTGGTCGGCAGCACCGCGACTCTCGGTGACAACACTGCGTTCGAAGGGAATATTCTCGCGCTCACGTCCATCGGCTTCGATCCCGGTGCAACGGATCTCTGCGGTAGAGCCCTGGCGGAAAATGGTGAAGTGTCGTTTGCCGGACAGAACCCGTCTTCATTGATTCAGAACCAGGTCTCCATTGGCTGCGTGGGCACTCCTGGCGCAGGTGGCGGCGGCTTTAACGGCGGCGGGCCTGTGGCGACGCCGGAACCCGGGACGCTCAGCCTGCTCGCGCTTTTCTCCGGGATCGCGTTCTTGCGGAGTAAGAGAAGGCGAGTAGGAAACCGGAAAATGGCCCAGGCAAGGGAATGAAGCAATTGTCGCCGTTCTGGACGCGGGTGAGTTCCTGGGTGAGGGATGCCTTGGGGGCCAGCAGTTGCGCATCTCATCGGCTAGCGTGACAACTGATTGCTTGCTTTGCCAAAGGGGGTAAGGGGCTCCTGGTGCACCTGCTCCAGAAGCGAAACGGCGTCTCCGAATTCTTCTTCACGCATCTGCCTTCCCGCAACATTCGATTCGAAGGGGATCTCGTCGACCAGCTTTTCAACTCCAGCGAAAAGCGTCTGGCTCGGATTCTCTTGCTGCTGGCTCGTTTTGGCAAGGAAAGCAGAACCGAAACTGTCCATCCCGGAATCAATCGGGAACACCTGGCCCAAATGGGCGGCACAACCCGGTCGCGGGTCAGTCATTTCATGAACAAGTTCCGGACGCTGGGCTTTATCGATTACACGGGCAACGGCCCGTTCACGGTCCATAGCGGCCTCCTCAGCGTGGCCCTGAGCGACTAGTTCGGATATGTCATCCATCCTCCCCGATGGGGAGGAACATCCTTAGCCGTAGGCGAAACCTACTACCTTTACCGCCGAGGCGCTGAGACGCAGAGAAAACGACTTTTGTTTTCAAGTCTCTGCGCCTCTACGGTGAGAAGAACCGCAGACCTCAACGACGCACGAAGCCCCCGTCCATGTCAAATCCTCGGCAAATCCCCACCGGCTCCAGACTGTAGTCCCCCCCTGGGATGAGCATTTTTGACCTGATACGTGAGCCGTAATGAACTGACACCCATGCGCACAAACGGTATAAGCATTGTGCCTCGAGTGTCCGGTGAGAGGCAGATGTGACATGAGTTGGAGGCAACACCTATGAACCAAAATAAAGTCATCAGCACAGCAGTTCTGTTTTTGCTTCTCGGAACCACCATTCCTGCATTCGCACAAAAAGGACAGGAGGAAAAGGGCGGAGGCGCAGAGAAAGCACAGCCGCAGCGCGCAGAGAAAGCGCAGCCACAGCGCGCACAGAAGGCGCAGCCACAGCGTGCACAGAAGGCGCAGCCACAGCGCGCAGAGAAAGTACAGCCACAACGCGCAGAGAAAGCGCAGCCACAGCGCGCACAGCAGGTGCAACGCCAGCAGCGGCCACAGGCCATTGCTTCCAACCGCGGCCATTATGGCCGCATTCCTGACGACCATTACCGTGCCCATTTCGGTCATGACCACTCGTTCCACATGGGACGTCCCCAGATGATCGGCGGGTATAACCGCTTCCAGTACGGCGGCTATTGGTTCGGATTCAATGAAGGATGGCCAGTAGGCTGGGACTACAACGACGACTGTTATGTCGTATACGAGGGGGGCGCCTATTATATGTTCAACCTGAGGCATCCCGGCATCCGCATTACACTCAATCTGTTCTAACGATTTATCCAGCACACCTTCGGGGGAGGATTCAATCGGCACAGGCCGGGCGGGTCACCCCGCGGGGGGAAGCCGGATGAGTCTTTTGGCTTGAGAGCTACCCCAGCGGCAAATCATGCTGGAGGCTGTCATCGTGAAATGGCAAATTCAGTCACGGCGCACTGGGCGAGTGATCAGATCATTTCCAAGTTTGAACCCTTACTGAACTCCACGAGTCCCAGCATGTGTTTCCCCCGTCGCAAACGTGACTGAGCAGTTTTGACCAAACGCGTGAGCCATGCTGGACAGACACGCGAATCACCCCGGGGTATAAGAAGTGTGCCTCGAGCTGCCAGGCGGGATCTGGTGGGAGGCGAATGTCAGGGGAGGCGTGACGTGTTTGCACGAGCAGTGGTCATCAAGGTGAACCCTGGTTGCGAGGTGGAGCTTACCAGGACTTTCGAGCAGGAAGTCATTCCGCGGTTCCAAGAGGAAAAGGATTTTCGGGGCCTTCTCGCTTTCACCGTCCCTGACGGAACGGAAGCCCTCTCCTTAAGCCTTTGGGATCAAAAGGAGAGCCTGGGAGGATTCTGGACCACAAGCTTTGGCGCCTTGGCGGCCCTGGCCAGAGTCGCACTGGGGAAGCCGTCGGTGCAAGTTTATGAGGTTTCAAATTCCACATTTCACACCATGGGACAATTAACCGGCCACGGGGAAGGCATCGAGGCGACGGCTGATCTTAAGATCTATCAGTCGGCCCTTCGGCCTTTCAAACTGGCGCCCGCGCGGGCCACCTTGGGCCGAGGTTTCCCGCTGGTGTGGGGTCTCATAAATTCATTTCATTTGTAGATCCGACCCAAAAACGAGGGGGGCAGAATAGAACGCCCCAAGAATTATCGAGGTAACTCCAATGAAAAAGATGGATCGATTCAGAGTAGTGGCGATGATCTTCTGCTTGTCACTGGTGGCTCTAACGTTTCTACCCAGTGCGCAGGCAGACGAGTGGAACAGGAAAACGATTGTGACCTTCAACGAGCCAATCGAAGTTCCAGGTGTGGGCGCTCAGACCCTGCCGGCGGGCACGTATGTCTTCAAGATCTTCGATTCGGCATCCGACCGCCACATCGTCCAGATCTTCAACGAAACCGAAGACCATGTGTTTACAACCATCCTCGCGATCCCCAATTACCGTTTGAAGGCGACCGACAAAACCGTAATGACCTTTGGGGAGAGGGCGGCCGGCCAGCCGGAAGCCATCCGGGCGTGGTTTTATCCGGGGCGTCAATGGGGCGAGGAATTTGTGTATCCAAAGTCCAGGGCCGTCGAGCTGGCGAAGATAACAAATCAGCCCGTTCTCTTCACTCCTATCGAACTGGCAACAGCGCCCATAGAGGCTTTGAAGACCGCGCCGGTCGAGGCTGTTAAACCTACGGGCGAAGAGGTTAAAGTAGCTGAGGTCGTGGAGCTCCCGCCAGAGGTAGCCGCTGCGAAGCCGGTAGATGTAGCCGCTGCGAAGCCGGTAGAGGCAGCCAGCTTGCCCCATACGGCCAGCACGTTGCCGCTGGTGGCATTGATTGGGCTGCTCTCGCTGGGCGCAGGCCTTACTCTTTGGGGTCTTTCGAAGCGAACTGCCTGAGCCAGGAGAATGTGTTGCGGGGCCTGCGTGGACCACCCACGTAGGGGGCCTAATGAGGACGCTTCCGGGCGCCAATTTGCTGGCTGGGGCGAGTTGACCAAGCGTCGGGTTGTGAAGGGGGATGGTACGCAAAGTATCACCTCTCCTTCACGAGCGCTAGCGTGTGCGATCGCCTGGGCGGGGCCCGCCCGGCTACCTTTCAGATTCGACGACGGGACTAGACGGATTGAGAAAACAGTCAAGCCTTGTTGTTCGGGTTGTTTTTCGGGCGCGTCGTGCGCCGAACCTGCCGGTTGGTCGCTCGGAGCCGAGTGGAGACACATTTACCGGCCGCGGGCAGAGTTAAGCTCGTAGTTCAACAAGATTACCCTTCTGGCAACGGGCCGGAGTCAACTGGCAGGCGATTGGTAACCTGCGACTGAGGATGTTATGTTCATCATCTACGAATATGCCGCCTGTTTGTTCGTGGCCTTGGTCGGTGCGGCGCTGCTATCCGCAGTCGGCGTGATGTTCATCGTGCTCAAAGAGGCAGGCAGTATGGGAGCGCGGAGGTTGCGAGAACTAACACGCCGCGCCACATGGCTGGTGGGAAGATGGACGGCTGAACCTCGCGAGCCGTAGTCACGTTGGCCTTTGCTTTAGGGGAGGTGGAGGTTGCTGGCCGCGGAATTCTTCAGCACGGCAATACGCACCCGGAAGGACTGTGCCTTCACAAACCGATGTCTGGTCGCCCTTTTCGGCTTGATTGTCCTACCAAGCCTTGCCCGGCCTCAAGAAACCTCGCCGTCACAAAGTCGCCGGGGTGACGAATACACGATTAGGGTAAATGCTGACTCCGTGGTCTTGCACGCGACCGTGCAGAACCGCAACGGTATTCTTGTTTCGGGACTTGGCAAAGATAACTTTCAAGTTTACGAGGACGGAGTTCTCCAACAAATTGATTATTTCAGCCATGAAGATATCCCGGTCACCGTCGGCTTGGTTGTGGACAACAGTGGAAGCATGCGACCCAAGCGCCCGGAGGTCATTGCCGCAGCCCTGGCGTTTGCCCGCTCCAGCAATCCGCAGGACCAGATGTTCGTAGTCAATTTCAACGAGCTTGTTTCGTTGGGCCTTCCCGCCGACACGCCGTTCACGGACCAAGCGGCTCAATTAGAGGTTGCCCTGTCGAGAATTGCCGCAGACGGCGAGACGGCGCTCTACGACGCTGTGGCTGCGGCGCTCGAGCACCTGAAGAAGGGTAATCAGGACAAGAAAGTGCTGATCGTGATCAGCGATGGGGGCGACAACGCCAGCAAACACAACTTGGCCCAAATCATGGCCATGGCGGGGCACCCCGACGCCATCATCTACACCATTGGTCTCTTTATTGCGGAAGATCCCGACCGGAACCCTGGTGTGCTCAAGCGGCTTGCAAAGGACACGGGTGGCGAGGCTTTTTTGCCGGAATCAGTAGGGGAGGTTCTCCCTATTTGTGAACGAATCGCTCGTGATATTCGGAACCAGTACACCATCGCCTATGCACCCGCGAATAGAAAGCAAGACGGGACGTATCGGGTCATCCAAGTGAAGGCCAATGCGCCGGGTCATGGACGCTTGGTCGTCCGCACCCGTGCCGGTTACTACGCACCCTCGAAACCTCAACCCTTGCCCGCCAATGCCGCCAACCAGAGCAACCAACCATGAACCCCAGAATCGAGCCGCGGAAGTATCGTCCCACTCGGAGCCAATCGATTCTCCGTTGGTGCCGATACCCCTTTTTCATCGTGGGCATCCTTGCGCTGAGTTACTGCGCCACCGTGCTGCTCGACACGTGGATGTATCAGGTCTACGAAACGTGGCGATTCCAGCGAGCCTTGAAGGGTTCGCAGACGTCTGCCCGTAGCGTTGAACAGCTTGCTTCGCCTCCTCTTCCCGCCCGGGCGGAAGCGGACCGCGCGCGAGCTGAGAGTTTTGGCATCGATGGCCACACGGGCTCTCCGTTGGGGCGAATCGAGGTCAGTTCCATCGGCCTTGCGGCGATGATCGCGGAAGGCACAGACAGAAGAACTTTGCGACGGGCGGTCGGGCATATTCCAGGTACCCCCCTGCCGGGTCAGCCAGGGAACGTCGTGATCACGGGACACCGGGACACGTTTTTCAGAGGGCTGCGTAATATTCACAAGGACGACGAAATCACCTTGACGACGCTATACGGATCCTACCGCTATCGTGTGGACTTTACGGAAGTGGTCGAACCGACAGCCAATGAAGTGCTGAACGATTCCGCTGGCGCAATTCTGACCCTAGTGACCTGTTACCCGTTCTACTTTGTGGGCCCTGCGCCCAAGAGATTTGTCGTCCGCGCGCACAGGATTTCTTGATGAGGCGAGACTGCCTCCGATTCCGCAGACCTGACTGTAGAGGTGCGGTCGTTTGCATCATGAACCGACTCCCATTGAAGGGCGTTTAAACCATGAGCTATGGACTATACGTGGGTTCGATATGGGTTCCAATCCATGCCTTGCCGCGCCGAAAATAGCCATCCGTGCCTGATTTTTCTCTAAGTTACGATCGCCCGCCGCCCTTTCACGGCGCTGGCACGCCTTCAGATCCCGTCGGTGGCGCCGATCTTTGACCTCGAAATCTGCCGTATTCCACTGGTCGGCTACTGCAGTCGGCCAACCGGTAGGTAGACCGCCCGATAGACACCAAACGGCAGGCCAGGTTCTGGCTGCCAATTCGGGTCACAGCAGAGGGAATCCAAATCCCGCACAGCCTCGGCGCTAAGGAACCGCCGGTGACATCGCGAATTGTCCCTCGCCAAAACTGATGCAGCTGCAATTTCAACGGGTTAGGCGCGCAGCGCTGACATTGTTAAGAAGCGTCGTGTAGCCCAAGTTCGAGGCAGTTTAGGAACCCGATCTGGTTTTTGCGAAGGACGGGCGATCCCGGATTCGTTAGTCGTGGCTCCGCCGCGCGTTGACCACTTCCGGACGAACGGTCGCCCACACGGAAGTTGCTCTCCGGTTCTTCGCGGAGGAATTCATTCGCTCGTCTCACTGCAAGTTGCTGCCGCTCACGAGGTTCCGCCGCTACTAGGGATTCAGCCTGAAAGTCGGCATGTCGGAAACTCTCGGCCGGAATCCAGTCTTTCGACAATCCTAGTCGCGACTGGCACACACCGATCGCCGTAGTGCCGGTATTCTCTGGGGCTCCCGGTCATAATCCGCTGATCGCGGATCAGCCGGCTCTCAGCCTCAATCAGTAGAAGCTGCTTGGTGATCGCCCATCACCACACAGCCGCCAACCACTGGAAGGATGCTATCCGCCAACTCCCATACGAGTGGCGTATGGCAGATAAAGATCACTTGGTGAAATCCGCCAAGGTCCATGGCTCGGCGCAGCATGCGCACGTACTCCTTGGCGTTGGTCGCATCAAGAGCTCCCTCTGTTTCGTCTCGGAACAGAGTTTCGTAACGAACGCCCTCGCCCTGCCGCATGTTGTAGATGGCAATGCCCAGGTTGACGGCTTCGTTGACCAACACAAATTGCCCGCCTGAAAGTCCGTCCACCAAACAAGTGCGGTCCAGATTCTTGTTGCGAACCTCCACATCAAAATCGTCTACCATCCCTTTGCCGTCCGCCTTCGGGCGTTGCGTCCTGAAGCGGATTTCGAACTTGTTGTCGAAGCACCCCTCCAGCAGAGCGTTAACCAGGGTCGAGACTTCCGGTCCGGCCGCCTGGATCTCGCAGAGCTGTATCTCGTCCGGGCCAAAGACCTGGGCGAGATAGGTATAGTCTTCCTGTTCAGTTTTTGCCGCCCCGAGTTCGGCCTCGACCTGGGCCAAGCGAGTCCGCGCGACCTCCATCTGCACCTGGCGCTGTTTGATTTGTGCTTGGCGCGCAATAAGGCTATCCCTTTCACGGCGGCAGGAGATGATCAGCCGATCGGTGTTTTCAATTTCTCGTCGTGAAGCCTGCACCCGCGCATCGAGATCCGCGAACACGGAGAGGGCCGGTTCCTTCCTCCCCAACTCCTCCGTCAGCTCCGCCCGGGCCTGATTGAGCCGGTCCAAGCCCTTCAGCCGTTCCTCCCGGCGTACCTCGATACGGGAACACCGCACCAGCAGCCTCACCAAGCTCAACAAACGCTGGCTCGGTGCAAACGTAAATGGGATGCGTTCCCCTGGCCCGGCCAAACACATATAAATCGCCCTCCAGCTCCGCCCCATGATTTCCTGCGACCAGGATTACCGGCGCGTGGTTGGCCATCTCGACCAGCCCATCGATCCAGAAGTTCCGTTCCTTGATTGTGGCCTTATAGGTCGTGAGGTCGCCGTTGATCACAAAGAAGTCAACGCTCGCCCGGATAGCATCTGCGAAAAACCACTCCAGACATTGGGCGGTGTCGGGGAAGTAACGGTCTTCATCGAGGTGAAAATCACCGGCGTGACTGAATCGTAAGGGCATGTGGGGCCCCCCTTCATGTGAAAATATCAATACATCCTTCTGTTATGGGGAACGGTGAGTTGAAGCTTCAGAACCCAAGGGTGTCAGCCATGGATGCCCCGATTCTGTGCATTCAGGTGAAACCCCCGTAGTTTCAACCGTGGCAGAGGTAGTGCGCCGCCTTTTGAAAAGGCTTTTGCACAGCTCTGTGGAAATCAAGGGAATCTAAGGTTTCAATCTGTCAGTGCAAGGTGCCCGTTGCTGGAACGAGGTGCTGGGGCTTGAGGCCACGGCTCGGAACGCCGTGGAAGCTGGAACGATGCATTGGGAACGCTCTTCCCGGAAAATGGGGCGATTGCGCTTTGAAGGCGGACCAGACTCCTTTCGACGCGGCATCAGTAACGAGTAGTCGCCGTGTATCTATCGACGAACCCGCAAGGGGCAATCCGCGGTTCTGGCCGAGAGACGGCGTACCCGAAGTTATCCCACTGGTTGTGACGTGAAGGAGCCATGGCTTGGCCGCAGGCCTGCGAAGCGCTCGTGCCAAACCAAGGTGCCGCTTGTCAGTGAGCGTGAAGCCAACTCACCTGGCGTGACGGTTCTGCCTGCGTTCCCGTCGAGCTTGGCGGCTGCCACAAGCCCTGCACACTGCCCGATTGTCCAAGGTCACTCGGAAAATCGATCGTCACAGACCCAGGGACATCTTTCCGTCAGCGATGTCCCTACATGTTTGGGTGAGGCAGCCGGAGTGCAAGCGATCGAGTTCAGCGGGGCTCAACTTCCAGTTTCTTGCATGTGCAATCGCGGAGGCGAGCGCTCGCTCCAACATCGCGGTTTCGGCTTTTTCGCCAGTGCCGACACTCATCATCTCATCCGGCAATTCGGACGACCGGCCCTGCCACGCGCTCCATAACGCCTCCAAACGCCGCCATACGGCGTCCTCGATGGAAGAAGGTCCGTGCTCCCCAAGGTAGAGTGCGGCCAACTGTGCATTAGCGAAGTTCGGGGAATCCAGAGCTTTGGTGACAATGGGAATGAGGTCGTTGGAAGGGTGTACAGCGTGCAAGGTTCGAAGCACCTGGCTGCCACAAGAATCATTCTTGTCCTGCAGCTTTGCGGAGAGGCGGTTTCCACCATCCTGGGGCACTACTCGAAACAAATACCCGAGCAGATCGCCCTGAGTCTCCCCATCGCACCCGCGCTTCCCTGCGACTTGGTCCAGGAACGAATCAACCGCGGAAACTATATTGTGGCTGCCGGCGCGCAAAATCACCGCGCCGGTGCGCTGCGACTGGAAGAAATCGTAAAGCATCGCGGGATCCTCCAGCTTTCTCTCGAGCATTTTGTCGAGCTCCGGATGTTCCGCCTCAGACATCAACAAGATGACATTCTTGTCAACTTTGGCGTTCGACTCCAGTACGCCCTGAAGAATCGCTGCATTGCATTCGTCCGGCCAACCTTCGCACCACCGTTGGATTGCTTCATGGTTGTCGTAATCGGCAGGATGATTGATGCTGTCCTTTGCCAGTCTGCGGATCAACGGGAGAAGCTGTTCGTGCGGCATGGTTTGCCAGGAAAGGACTACGAACTGCACCTGCTGCGTGTGATCGAGATCGCTGGCCACGGCGAGCACATTGGATTCAAGGCGCGAGCGCTCTTCAGTCGCCAGTGGCTTTGTCGCGTTCAGCTGGCCGGCGTAGTACCAGGCTTGATATATCGCCGTGGCGCGCTGAGGGCCGGACCGCCGTTCGATGCTCGCCGAAAGCAGGGCGCCGGCGCGCGCGAGATACTTGGCGCGAACTTTGGAACGCCCCTCCCATTCTTCGGTCCATTTCTGCTGCTTTGCGGGGTCGCTAGGATATGCGGGCATCACCCCAAGGTCCCTGCGCGTCTGAAGATATGCCAACAGTTCGGGCAAACTCGTGGGGATATTCGCTACCGGATCAGAAAGGGCGGTAGCAAGCAAAGGAATGACGATATCGACCTGCGACGAGTCGCGCAAGCCCGAATCGAAAATCCATTCCTCTCCCCCAATGGAGTTCGCCAGATAAAGTTGAACCAGCATTTGAACCGAGGCGGGTGTGTCCAGCAGAGCCAAGCGTTGCAACGCGACTACGCGTTCGCCGGCATTTCTCGCCGTGTCCAGTGCCTGCTGGATATTGATGATCTCCCCCGCAACCCAGGCGGGATCGGCAGGTAGAATATCCAGGTCCACTGGATTGGATTCAAGCGTAAGAGGCTCCCGTCCTCCGCCTTCTTCTGGACTCTTCAGTCGCGAGACTTCCGTGCTTGTGACGATGACGGAATAATGGCCCGGTCTCTGGAACCGGTACCATCGACACAAGTCCAATTGCTGAGTGTCAGGTTGCGGCCCAACGTACCCGGCACTACCGAGAAACGAACCTGCCATACCGCGGTCTCGCCGCAATTCGCGAAGGTCGAGAACTCCATCGGGAGGAGCAACATGAGGTGTTACTGCAATGGACTCCGGAGTCGGTCCGGCAAAAGATCCGTAGTATTTCCTTTCGATTTGGCTTGAATACGATATCTCCAATTCAATGGACTCGCCCATGTGGTAGACGCGAGTATCCTTCACCAAGCGCACGCGGAACTCGATGTCATCTGGGTTCGTGGCCCTGGGTGGGTGTCCCGAAATTAGAAAGAACACAATCCCGAAGTTGAGGATGCGGTGCATCGCATTTAGGAGAGATAGGAGTCTATCAAATCCAACTTGCCCAAGCTGATTAATCGTCTCGTCCACCCAATGACAGCTCGCTTGAGCAACTGCACAGCCCCCACCTGCAATGGGAGGGGCACTCCTTGAGAAACGACCTTCTCTGAATTTGGCTGCACCCACGGCTTTGAGCAGGCGGAAACCTCAAACCCGACTCCTCCCCAATCACGGCGCACTTTGGCCAGTAAGAGACCGCTGCCGGGCGCGGCTCGCCTCACTTTCAGCTTTGGAACAATCCCAGCTGATCTGACGTCGTGGTGCCACTCGATGGCCTGCGCGAGGCTTTGCGCCTCGGCACACTTTCAAGTGACCCACCGAACATCAGAAGCTGCGTCACCAATGCTGGGATCGGTGTTGGCGGTGGAATGATGACTTCTGGTACACCCCGCTGCGGGGGTTCTGCTTCCATTTCCGATGGTGATCTCTCCACGGCCCGGACTCCGAATACTTCCGCCTGCTTCTCCACGAGCTGCTTCCACACCGCATCCGTACTCTCCCCGATGCCCTTCTCCGTCACCAGCTCCCGCGCCATCGCCATCAGGATGTCATCACCTTCGTCAATCGCCTGCAGGCCGTCGCTTGCGAACTTCCCTTCCATGGCGAGCGAAACCAGTAGCAGGTAGCGCAGAGTTATGCGCGGAGAGCATTACTCTGCGGCACTTCTAAATGACCTCGCTTGTAGGCAGGGGCAACGGTTATAAACGCCTTCCTATCAACGGGTGCCTCCTTGATGCGGGGAGAAAAGTGCTCGGGGATTGCACCGAAGAACAAAAAGCCGCAGAGTAATCCCGCTGGGCGCGTGATAACTCTGCGCTACCCGCTTCAACGGGTAGGCCGTAATACATCCAAGTGAATTGTTGTCGCGGTAGGGACGACCATCGCTGATCGCCCCCCGCACAGATCCGTACAAGCGCGTTTACGCATACGGCTCTTACCGTGGATGAGTGGCGGCGAAGCGGGCATCAGGATAAGGATGCAGAATTCGGGGTGGGGGAATCCACCGCTTCAAGAGAGGGGTGAGACGACCCCATCGCACCGGTGCGCGTTGACTGCGACGGACTAAAACGCTCCGCCACAGCCTGCCAACGCGACGACTAAAGATGCGCAACTGAGTCGAATTACCAGGAACGCCATGGTATTGGTAGTATCCCAGCGCAACTTTGCGAACCCATGCACCGACATCGGTCGTGCGATGATGCTTCCGGCGTTGAAGCTCAGCCTTAATGGCTTTGAGCTTCGCGACCATCCGCTTCTTCGCCGTAATCCGCCAAACGATGAAGGCTCGGCTGCTGTTGAGCTGCCCACAGAAGTGAGTGAAACCCAAGAACGTAAAGGTTTCTGGTTTTCCGTCCCCACGGTACTTCCGGTCTCGAGCGGCAAACCGCCCGAATTCAATCCGTCGTGTCTTGTCCGCATGTAATTCCAAACCGAACTTTGCCAGCCGCTCCCGAAACTCTTGCAGGAACCGCTCGGCGTCCGTCCGGTATTGAAAGCCCACCACAAGATCATCGGCGTAGCGGACGACAATCACATCGCCGTTCGCGACTTTCTTGCGCCAGACCTCCACCCATAGGTCGAACACGTAGTGCAGGTATACGTTGGCGAGCAGCGGTGAAACGACTGCTCCCTGCGGCGTACCCACCTTTGTCTCCGACCACTGACCAGCTTCGGAAACTCCAGCCTTCAACCATTTCTGGATCAGGCGGAGTATCCGGCGATCGGCCACGCGGTGCTCAACAAACTTCATCGTCCATTCGTGGTTCATGTTGTCAAAGAAACCTCGAATGTCCGCATCGAGCACCCAGTTCACTCGCTTCCATTGGATGCCCGCCACCAGCGCGTCCAACGCTTGGTGCGGGCCGCGACCGGGCCGAAAACCGTAAGAAAAGCCTTTGAAGTCGACCTCATATATCTGGTTGAGGATCGTCACCACCGCCTGTTGAACGATTTTGTCCTCCAGAGCAGCAATGCCCAACGGACGTTGCCGCCCGTCGGCCTTCGGTATATAGACTCGTCGTGAGGGTTGGGCTCGATACGCTCCACGGTGCACCCGACTGTGCAGATCGACAAGTCGATCCTCCAGTCCGGTTTCATACTCCTGCCATGTTACGCCATCTATTCCGGGAGAAGCTTGACGCTGAAGGGCGTAGAAGCTGTCGCGGAGTAATCCGACGCTCAGATGGTGGAGCAGAGCGGTGAACCGCTCCTGCTTCCTTTCTTTTGCTGCTTGCCGCACACCGTGCAATCCCGGGGACATGCGTTTCCCGCTCTGTGTCGGCCGCATGTGAGATCGAACGATGTTCTCCTCAGTCTGCGCCCTTCCCTCCCCGGCCTCCGCGGAAGGCTGCCCTTCGTTGTTCGGCTGGTTCACTGGTACTGCGGCACAGTCCGACTTCTCCCGCACGTTCATGTCCGCAGTTCGGTTTATGGCCTTCGCGGACCGGTCTTGCTCGGTTGGCCAAGACGTGCAGGAGATATCCCGGTTCTCGTGCATGTTGTTTCTCAGCGTGCGCGGGTTCTTAGACTACGCAGGACCGGACAATCCACTCGCGGTTAGCGTGGTTGTCGTGTTGCCTTCCTCCCTTCGGAACGGAGTCGGCATCCTGTTCCAACGGCTTTTCGAAGCTCAATAGCCCGGCCCACCGATACCTCTGTTTACGCTTCAAGCGATATCTCGCGATGTCACCTGCAAGACTCGAGGCCAGGATGGATTCGCTGCTTTCCTTTCCTGTAGGGCTCTTTCATCCCCTACAACATGCCGGTTTATCCCGGCGCTCTCCGAGTACGCCGTCGCTCGGCCAGAACTTCGGATTGTCCCTGCCAATTCGTCCATAAACACTTGCCGCTTACCGAGGAGCTATTCCCTCGAGCGCCGTTTCGGGACAACGATGACCAGTGAGAATCGCTGAACCCTTCGCGGCTTTGCAGGACGAATCCCCACTGGATCAAGCGAGTGTCTGCTTCAGACAGTTAACAGCGAAGTTTGCAGAGTAGGCTCCACATTATGATGTGCCCTCAATTACTTCGATTCTTCGGTACGCGCAAGGGTCGATGGTCCACGGCGTCGATGATCCACGTGCTCACGTCAGCGTCTCAGCTTTGAGTGTCCTGTCGTTCCTTGCAGTCTCTGCACCACCTGGTCCAGGGCACCGCCTCTAAGCGCGCTTTGCTAATCGGCTGCCCGCATTCTGCGCAAATGCCAAATTCTTCGTGCCGAATCCGCGTCAAGGCATCAATCATCAATGGCGCGCAAGAGCTTTCCGTCTGTCTGATGCAACCGGATTTGCGTGGCGGCGTTGGTTTCACCGGCGGCCATATCGACCGCGTCCCCGCGAAGCTCACCTGCGGTGGGAATCGAATCGACCAGACTCTCGCCTGTGGAGAGTTCTTGCCGCTTTGAAAGGAGAAGATTCTTATAGCGAAGCAGGTCGCTCTTGTTTATGCCAGCCACCCTATATCCACCGATTCCTGTAAATGCATAGTCTCCATTCTCAAATTATGCAGCCAGAGATGTGCTGCGTCAGCGAGGTTTAGCGTATCCAATGCCGCTGTTGTTGATTTACGAAGAGAAGCTTCAGTACTTCTCCCAGTGCAGGACGTCCGAAAGGGGCCGCTTGCTCTTTTCCGGGCTCTCCGCCGGGTAGCCAAGGGGAATCAGGCTGGCCACCTTGTAACCTTGAGGTGTTCCCACCAAGCGGCAGATTTCCGGAACTCGAGTTCGGAGGCGTAATGGCCCTTACAACGACTTCATCGAGTTCACATCACCTTAGAATGCGTTAGCGGTCCAAATGTCACTCCTAGCTCGAAACTCTCCGCGGAGTCGTCGCACGTCGGGATTCCGCGCACATTTTTGAGACCGTTCAGACATTTTCCCCTGTAAAACAGCGCTAACTGGGCTGTCACCCTCCTTAAGATTGGGGGGTTTCACTCAACTAATTCGCTTATTTACAGCAGCTAGCGGTAGTTTACTGGGAGGCGAAAATATCAACAGGCTAACTCATTGACTCATCGAGAGAAATGCCGCGGACTCGACGTATTACCCAACTCGGCAGGTAAGACGCATGGGTCGCGTGTTAAGTCTTGTCTAATCAACGCGTCACACTGTGGATTCCATCGCTTCACAGTTAACTACCGCTAGAAGGGCCAGTTGAAATCCTCAGCGAAAACGGTAGGAGGGACAGGACAACTATCCTGATCACTCCGCGTTTCTCCTAACCCATGCTTTGGCAATAGGGTTGCCCTGCCTCGACCAGATACCATCTCCTGGGCGGGAGTGCTATCCCCATGTGGGCGATTGGGTGTCCAAGGGTCTATGAGACCCGAGGCAATACTCTCGATTCCCCGCTTGACATGACCGCAACATTGCAGCCAGCAGATAAGCTAAGCCTTGATGAGACCATATCAATAGAGCCGGACCCAGAGCAGGCTCGGGAGGTATTGCTGAGACGACTCCCCTCAAACGAGCCTGCTACCCACTGCCCTCTGAGCCAAAGTCACCATCCCAACCCCAGGTTTCGGGGGGGAGGTCTGACATGTTGCCCGTCCCCACCACGTGCCCGTTTTGCGCTTGTGGCTGCGGTTTTTACTTGTTAGCGAACAAAGGAGGACTGGTTGGCGTGGCGCCGAGTGAAACCCATCCGGTGTCCCTGGGAAGGCTTTGCGCCAGGGGGTGGGGCGCCCATGAGGCTGCCTTGTGGGGCAACCGGTTGAGGCAACCGCTGGTTAACCGGAACGGAAAGCTGGAGTCTGTTTCGTGGGACGAGGCGCTTGGTCACGTTGCAGGGCGCATCAAGGAATTGATCACTGCGGGCAAGTCCGTTGGCGTTCTTGGTTCTGCCCGGGCAACCAATGAGGAGAACTACCTGGCCGGCAAGCTTGCGAGGGCTGGCCTCCAAACCAACAACCTCGATTTTTCCTACCATTCCATCTGTGGCCCGCTATTGACAGGGCTTGAAGAAGTATGCGGCGAATCCACCCCTTCCATCAGTCTGAATGACATCGAATCAAGCCAAACGATTTTGCTGATCGAAGGTGATTTGGCTGAGACCCACCCGCGGGCTGCTTCGGCGGTGATGGCCGCAGTAGAAAAAGGTGCCCACCTTGTAACCATCGCCTACACCGGGACGCAAATGTCGCGCCTGGCTTCCCTCCTCTTGCCCGCTATGCTGGGGAATGAAGGTGAAGTGATCGATGGTCTGCTCGCTGCCGTCCTGAATATCGGGCTGGAAGATCGGGCATCGGTTGGGAGCCGTTGCAAAGGGTATGACGCACTGCGGCGGAACCTAGAGACCGTCAAGATAACCGCAGAGATGCGCCAGGCAGCGGCGTGGATCGCGCGAGCCACGCGGGCGACATTCTTGATACCCCCGGTCAGCGGGGAGGGTCCCCCGTCCCGGAGAGAGGCCGCCGCCCTTGCCACCCTGGCCGCAGTCACGGGACATCTGGGCAGGCTTGGTTCCGGGCTGTTGCCGCTTCTGGCGCGGAGCAATGTGCGAGGGGCCTGCGACATGGGGATCGCCCCGGATCGCCTGCCCGGGTACCAATGCTTGGATGACGAACGAGCTCGGCAGCGCCTGCAAGACCTTTGGGGTAAGAAACTGCCCTCGACCCCCGGCAGGGATGCGGAAAGCCTTTTGCAGTCTGTGAGCGGGTTAATTGTCCTGGCGGACGATCCCCCTGCGGTGCTGCCGATGGGACAGCGGGCAATGGCTGCCCTCGGGAAAATTGAGTTTTTGGTGGTGTTGGATGCCTTCCTCACACCCACCGCGCAGATAGCCCACGTTGTACTGCCGATTGCCAGCTTTGCTGAGACGGAAGGAACAATCACCAGCATGGAAGGCAGAGTCCAGAGACTCCATGTTGCCACGGATCCGCCGGGCGAAGCGCGACCCGGATGGCAGGTGCTCGCGGAGTTTTGCGCGAGATTCGACGCGGGCGCCCCATACAGTTCAGCTACGGATGTCCTCCGTGACATGGGACGCGCGGCGCCTCGATACGCCCGCGTGGGGGAATTCGAGGATAAATGGGGCGGGATGTGGATGGCAAAAGACTCAAACGGCGGGAAGTTCAGACTTTGTGTCGCAGAAGCGCCACGCCTGACCCTTGCTGAGGGTCAGCATGTGCTGGTGCGTGATGACACTTATGATTGGGGCCGGGACCCACTCGTTTCGTTTTCGCCGACATTAAGTCGCGACTATCAATCACAACGAAAGCTTTTTCCCAACGGCTTCGTTGAAATCTGCAAGCAGGATGCCGACGGAGTCGGCGTTCACCCGGGACGACCGGTCAGGTTGACCTCAGCCCATGGGGATGCGGTAGTTCCCATCCGGGTAAGGACGGATCTCACGCCCGGCGTGCTGTTTGTGCCTTTTGCTTTTCGCGATCATGTTGCCAACGTGTTCGGAACGCATAGTGTTACGGCCGCTAAAGTAGAACAGGCCTAAGAGGCCGGCGATGGTCTTCACACTACCAAGAGAAGGTACCACCAAATGGCTTGACAAGCTGCTGGAGGCAGGAGAGGTCATCGCTCCGGTCCGTGGCCCCTGCGGGGATGTCATCTTCTCCGCGCTCCGCTCCCCCGCGCAAGTCGTGTGGAATTTCGAGAACCCCCTTCACCCACCCAAGCAATTTGTCCTGCCTCAAACCGACCCCCTGGTCAAAATCAAA
This sequence comes from uncultured Acidobacteriota bacterium, assembly GCA_963722555.1. Lineage (GTDB taxonomy): Bacteria > Acidobacteriota > Terriglobia > UBA7540 > UBA7540 > Bog-366. The sequence goes on along the minus strand of CAVRNQ010000003.1, from coordinate 656,367 downwards.
CTCAACGGTCAACGCCACGAGGTCGAGCCCCTATACGACGATGCTCCCCGCACCCTCTTCAACGTGCGTAGCTGTGATGTGCAAGGCATCGCCTTCCTGACGCGCATGCACGAAGCGGAGCCGGCGGACGCTTCGTACCTTCGCCGTGCCCACAACCTCACCATCATCAGCCTGGCCTGCACCACTCCCTGCCCTCCGGGTTTTTGTGCCTGCACTGATTCCGGACCCTTCTTGAGTGGCGGTTACGACCTGCAATTGACGGATTTAGGCGGAAGCTTTCTCGTCGAGGTAGGCAGCGAAAAGGGTGAGGCGGCGATGGCCAAGGCGCCGGACCTCTTCCGGAAAGCGACCGAGGATGCAGTAACCCAGCGCAAGGCACTCGAGGTAGCGGCGAAAACCCGTTTTGGGCCAGAGACCTGCCATTTTGGCTCGGCCATGAGGCGCATCTCAACCGGGCGGGTGCAAGATGCGCTGTGGGAGAAGATGGGTGACTGGTGTCTGGAGTGCGGCGGATGCAACTTTGTGTGCCCCACCTGCTACTGCTTCAGCGTGAAGGACCTCCGTCGCGATGGAACGTGGGTTCGTTGCCGCATGTGGGATTCCTGCCAGTACGCCGCCTTTACGCTGGAAGCTTCGGGACACAATCCGCGGGCGCATCGCAAGGAGCGGATGAAGCGCCGTTTCTTCCACAAAGTAAGTGCGCAGTACTACACCCGCGACAGCATGGTGGGGTGCGTGGGCTGCGGGAGATGTATCAAGACGTGCTTAGGCACCACCCACATGCCGGCGGTGGTCGCCGCCATCAGGAAGGGGAAATGGCATGAATGAAGTTTTCCTTCCGGATATTGCCTGCCTCGAGAAGGTTCGGGATGAGACACCCGACACCAAGACCTTCACTTTGCGCTTCCGGGACCAGCCGAATGGGAACCATTTTCATTTCCTTCCCGGACAATTCCTGGAACTTTCCGTTTTTGGCTGCGGTGAGGCGCCGTTTTGCATCGCCTCCAGCCCCACTCGGCCCGGCGTCTTGGAAACTACAGTCCGGCGCACCGGGCAGTTGACCGATCAGTTGCACAGGCTGGGAAATGGCGATGAGGTGGGCATCCGCGGTCCCTTCGGCAACGGCTTCGACGTGCAAGCGGCTCGCGGCAAGGACATGCTCTTTGTGGCCGGCGGCATCGGATTGCCACCGCTGCGCAGCTTGATTTGGAATGTCCTGGATGAGCGCGACCGTTTTGGCAAGGTGACCATCCTTTACGGCGCCCGGACGCCCAGTGACTTGGTTTACAAGCATGAACTCGAAGAGTGGGGAAAGCGCTCGGATGTGGACCTGCTCGTTACGGTGGACGTGGCCCCGCACGATTGGACGGGAAATGTGGGGGTGGTCCCAGTTTTGTTCGAGAAGGTCACCCTTCACCCGGAATCTACTCTTGCCTATGTTTGCGGCCCGCCGATCATGATCAGGTTCGTGGTCCGGGATCTCCTCACGCGCGGGTTCAAAGAAGAGTCGGTCATCTCGACCTTGGAACGCATGATGCAATGCGGCATCGGCAAGTGCAATCACTGTGCCATTGGCCATCGCTATGTATGCCGCGACGGACCGGTTTTTGACTATCGCCAGATCGCGGAGTTGGTCGAGTAGAGAGAATGGATTTACAAGAACAGCTTGCCACGGGGATTCAAGGCAACGTCGTAGTCATGGGCATTGGCAATCCCTGCCGTGGTGACGACGCAGCCGGCAGCCTGGTGGCCCGACAGATCAGCGATGCCCCCGGGGTGCGCGTGATCGACGCCCAGGAAGTTCCAGAGAACTACTTGCGCCAGGTGGTGGACGAGGGGCCCGACACCGTCGTGCTGATTGATTCCGTTGATCTGAAGTCCGCGCCTGGCTCCGTGGCGCTTTTGGATAAGGATCAAGTGGCGGGTTACTGGCCGAGCACACACCGCGTGCCCCTGACCCTGCTCATGGACTACCTCGAGCGGGAAACCCATGCCCGCGTATTTCTGATTGCTATTCAGCCACGTCAGACGGCTTTCTTGCAACCTATGAGCGGGGAGGTGCAAGCGAGTGTTGCGGGAATCGCCGGCGTGTTGAACGATGTTTTCGAGGTTGCTCGCCGCAGGCGAGCCGTGGAGTCGGTGTTGTAGCGCTGAGCTTTAGCTCAGCACATGCCGATCCTTCGCTCCGCTCAGGACAGGCTCTGAAGGTCGGCGCTACAAGTGCTGAGGCCGTCGCCAGGCAACATGTTTGGGGAGGAAGGCGGTAGCTGGCGCGACCGCACTCCAAGGCTCTTCGCGCAGATGAGAAGAAAGGTATGGACTTGATCACCTCAATTGCCGTCCTCATGCTGATCCTGCCCGCGGCGGGAGCCCTCTTGTCCGCGCTCCTGAAAAGACGCGCCCGCCCCGCTGCTGTAGCGATTGCCGCAATTGTAACCGGCCTGGCCGCATGGCTCACGCTCTCCACCTACGGCACCTCTTACACCAGAATGTTGGGGAGTCTTCCCTGGCTGCACGGCATCGTTGATGCGCCCATATTGGGAATTCTTATCGATCCCCTGGCTTCCTTGATGCTGCTGGTTGCGGTGCCGATCGGATTGCTCACGGTCCTCTATTCGACTTCCTACCTTACCGACAAAAACCGAGAGCACCCGGTAGGGAGTGAGCACTACGGCCGGTACTATTTCTGGCTCCTGTTGTTCATCACCAGCATGGTCGGGGTGGCCATTTCGCCTAATTTCCTTCAATTCTTCGTCTTCTGGGAAATGACGACGATGTGTTCGTGGGCGCTGATCTCTTTTCACCAGAACGAGCGAAGCTTACGGGCCGGATTCAAAGCCCTTTTGATGACCCATGTCGGCAGTGCCTTCTTTCTACTGGCCATTCTTATTATTTTTGCTCGTACCAACTCATTTGATTTCTCAGCTCTCGGTCGGCTGCCCGATGGTTTGAGATCATGGGTTTTGCTCTTTCTCCTGATTGCAGCCTGGGCGAAGGCGGCGCAGGTCCCCTTCCAAACGTGGCTGCCTGACGCCATGGAGGCTCCGACTCCTATTAGCGCTTACCTCCACGCAGCGGCGATGGTCAAGGCAGGCGTCTACCTGATGGCCAGGACGGTGAGTAGCGGGTGGGGAATTCCACCGAAGATTTCATTGCTCATGGCGGGCATGGCGCTGCTCACGATTTTCGTCGCTCTCTCCTTTTATTTCGTTCAGGATGACCTGAAGCGGTTGCTTGCCTATTCGACCATCGCTCATCTCGGCTACGTGCTGCTCGGCATCGCAATCGGGGGTCTTGGATCAACCCTGGGTTTCCGGGGCGGTGTCTTGCACATCATCTGTCACGGTTACAGCAAGGCGACCCTCTTCTTTTGCGCAGGCACCATCGCCTATGTCACCGGGACTCGCAGCATATCGGCGCTCCGCGGTCTGGGAAAAAGTATGCCACTCACGGCTACGGCATTTTTCGTCGGGCTTCTGAGTGTCACCGGAGTTCCACCGCTGGCCTGCTTCTGGAGCAAGTTCATGATTCTCTCGGGCGCCATGCGTATTCCCGGACCCATAGGACCACTCATCGTCATTTTCATCCTTTGCGAAACTCTGGTCTCCTTCGGTTGGATGCTTTACATCGCACAAAAAATCTTCCTGGGCGCGCCCCTGGCGGTGGCTCAAGTCCCGAGCGATCCACCTTGGGCGATGAACGCCACTTTGATCATCCTGATGATCGGCTGTGTAGCAGCCCCGCTTGTGGGCATGCCCTTAGTGCGGTTGATGGGGAAATAGAATGGTCAATGCCGTCCGGCAAGTCGAAGCCAGCATCGTGATCCTGATCGTGGGGTCACTGGTAAGCCTGATCTTTGCGCGCAAGCGGAAGGTGTGTGGCTGGGTCAGCTTCGCTTTCGTTTGCGCCTCCTCGGTGTTCACCGGGCTCGCGGTGGTTGGAGCATGCACGGTGGCGTCAGGCGAACATACGCTCCTATCACTGCCCCAACTGGGCGCCCGTCTCACCCTGCGAGTTGACCCGCTGAGCGCCATCTTCCTGGCCATCGTGGCAGTGATTGCACTGCTGAGCACGCTGTACTCCGTGCGGTACATGGAGCACTATGCGCACGATAAGGTGGCGAAGTTCTTCCCCCTTCTTCTCCTCTGCGTCGCCAGCATGACCGGAGTTCTTGTGTGCACGGATTTCTTCTTTTTCCTCATCTTCTGGGAGTCCATGACCCTGACGTCATACTTCCTGGTGACGTTTGAGAGCGAGAACCCGGCGAGCCAGCGGGCGGGCCTGAAGTATTTCATCATCACCCACGGTGCAACGCTTTGCATGGTGGCAGCGGCACTGTTGCTCTGGAGGACGTCCGGCTCGTTTTCTTTCGATGCCATCCGGCAGACTCTGTCCGAGCTGCTCAACACCCGGCCGTTCCTGGCTCACACTACCATCTTTCTCTTCTTCTTGGGGTTCGCTACCAAAGCGGGAATCCTGCCCATGGGCGATTGGCTCCCCGATGCCCATCCCGTTGCGCCTTCCGGGATGAGCGCCACGCTCTCGGGGGCACTCGTCAAACTTGGAATATATGGGCTGGTTCGCCTCTTCTGCTCTTTTCTGGTTGTGTCGCCGTCGCTCAGGATTTGGGGGATTTTCCTGGCACTCGCAGGCACAGGATCGCTTTTCGTAGGGACTTTGACCGCACTGCGGCAGACCGACACCAAGCGGCTTATGGCCTTCCACACCATCGGGCAAATCGGTTACATCTGCCTCGGGTTAGGTGTGGGCGTCTACTGTCTGCAGATGTACCCGGCCCTGGCCTCGATTGCTCTCGCGGGTGCGATTTTGCACGCTGTAAACCATGCCTGCTTCAAGTCGTGCTTGTTCCTTGGAGCGGGGTCGGTGCTTTACCGGACCGGCCAGCGCGACATGGACAAGCTGGGCGGCCTGGCGAGTTTCATGCCGTACACCACCGGCACGACGACCATAGCCTCATTGAGCATCGCGGGGGTGCCGCCCTTCAACGGGTTCTCCAGCAAGTGGTTAATCGTCGCCGGGTGCTTATTGGCAGGAATGCGATTCCCGTTGTTCCTCGTGCTGGGTCTTGTAGCGCTATTCATTTCGCTCGCCACGCTCGCTTCCTTCCTGAAGGTGCTCGGATCAGTCTTTCTGGGCAAGGCTGATGAGAGCCTCGGAATTGAGGAAGTGCCGATATCCATGATCGTGCCCCAGGTCGTGCTTGCCGCCCTGTGCGTACTGTTGGGCATCTTTCCACAGCTCATGTTGCGTTTCGTCGGGCATGCAATCGCGGGTGTTACTGCCATGCCTGTGTCGGGCGTGGACGCGAGTCGGATATGGGGTGGCCTGTCACTGACGGATGGATCGCCGGTTGGATTCTGGTCGCCCCTCGCCATTCTGGCAACCTTGGCCATCCTGGCATTGATCTCCTATGCCATTCAGCGCGCGGGCGGAGCCCAAGTGAGGTCGGCGCCTGTCTGGTACTGCGGAGAAGAACACGTTCCGGCCACGGTCCGTTACCCCGCCAGCAGTTTCTACTTGCCCTTCAAACACGCTTTTCAGGGAATCTATCCAAGCGGACAAGTCCATGTGCCGAAATTTCCGGCTCCCCTTCGCCGCGCGCTCGATTTTGACCAATGGCTGTATACGCCGACAATCAAAATTATTGACACGGCCGCAGGCCGCGTGAGCAGAACGCACGTCGGAACCCCGCAAATCTATCTTCTGTGGATAGTGATTGGCGCCATCATTGTGACTGGGATCATGCTGTGGGTGAATGGCTGAGGAGATGGGCATGAGTATTAGAGATCAGGTGACCGTTACGCGGGTTAAGGAAGCAGTCGCCGCACGCAGCGACGGTGCTTTCCTGTCCGCGACGCAACCATACGCCGATACCCTCCATTTCGCGATCGAGAAGAGGGCCATGCGAGCTGTTGTGGAGGGGCTGGTCAACGAGTTGCAAGCGCGCTTCATGATTTCGGTGGGGACTGACACAAGACCCGTCACCGGCGACTTCGCAATTTTGCATCTATTTTCACTGGACAGTGAGCATCTCTACGTTCTGCTCGAATCTCCCGTGTCCGAAAAAGACCTGAGGATTGAATCGATCACCGAGGTCATCCCGGGGGCAAACTGGGCAGAGCGGGAATTCCGAGATGCCATCGGAGTACATCCCGAAGGGCATCCGGATCCACGCCGCCTGCTCTTGGCAGACGACTGGCCGGAAGGCGTCTATCCCCTCCGAAGGGATTTTCCTTATAACTACCAGCCTCCGCGTGCCGAGAATGTGCGCCCGCAAATGCGTGAGCCCCCCGCAGGTGCGAGTGTGGTACCGATGGGACCATTCTTTCCGGTACTGGAGGAGCCTGCCTACTACCGCCTATTCGTCGAAGGCGAGACGATCGTGGGATGCGATACCCGCCTCTTTTACAACCACCGGGGAATTGAAAAGCTCGGTGAAAGCGCTTTGACCTACAACGAGATCCCGTATTTGGCCGAGAGAATATGCGGGATTTGCGGCTTCATTCATTCGACATGCTATTGCCAGGCAGTAGAGAAGGCTGCAGGCATCGAGGCGCCGCGCCGGGCCAGGTACATCCGAACGATCATGCTGGAGCTGGAACGCATCCATTCCCATCTGCTCTGGTTGGGCATTGCCGGGCACATCATCGGTTTTGAAACGGTGCTCATGCAGACTTGGCGGATTCGTGAGCCGGTGATGTGGCTCTGTGAAGAGATCTCCGGAAACCGCAAGACATACGGAATGAATACGGTCGGCGGGCTGAGGCGCGATCTCCCCAATCAGATAAAGCCCAAGCTCCTCGAGACTCTTGCCAAGGTGGAAAAGGAGACCATAGCCGTTCGCAACGCTGTCATTGGGGACACCACGTTGCATGCCAGGACCAAGGGAGTTGGCGTGCTGACGAACGAATGGGCGAAGAAAATCTGTGCCGTGGGCCCGCCTGCCAGAGCTTCGGGGGTGGCAATCGATGCGCGGATCGATCACCCGTATGCGGCGTATGACGAAGTGCCCCCTCAGATTGCCACGCAAGAGGCGGGTGATACATGGGCGCGCGTGCTCGTGCGAGTCGCCGAGTTGCTGGAATCAATTCGGCTTGTACGCGAGGCTCTGTCGGCAATCCCTGAGGGTCCGATTTGCGCGGAGATCAAGGAGGGAATACCGCCGGGGAGAGTTGGGGTGTCGGTGGTAGAGGCGCCGAGGGGCGAGGCCGTCCACTTTGTGCTGACGGGCGGTGATAACCGGCCGTATCGGTGGAGAGTACGTGCCCCAACCTATCCGAACCTGCAGGCTCTGCCGGCAATGGTCCTCGATGGAACCATAGCGGACGTACCGATTACGCTGGGGAGTCTGGACCCCTGCTTCTCCTGTACGGAGCGGCTCGAGACAGTTGATAGAAGGACAAATGAAGTCAGGGTTTATTCCCACGCGGAGCTTCTCGAGATGTCGCGTAGGGGCAACCCTGGTGGTTGCCCCCGGGCGGCCACAAGGGCCGCCCCTACTCAGAAGGCTCGGGGCGGAGGGGCGCGATGACAATTTGGTTCATCAAGAGTTTTCTGCTCTGCTTGCTGAACGTGGCGGCCGCTCTGTTGTTGTCGCCACTTTGCGAAGGCCTCATGCGCAAGCTCCGAGCCGCGATCCACTCTCGAATTGGGCCCCCCATCACGCAACCCTATTGGGACCTCTTGAAGCTCCTGGGCAAGGAGGACCTCCGAAGCACGGGGGGAGTGGTCTATGCGGGCCTTCCGGCTCTCACGCTGGGGTCGGTGCTGCTTCTTGCCGCATTGATCCCCATGGGAACGGTCGCGCCGCTTGCCTTCGCCGGCGATTTGATCGTGGTGCTCTATGTCGCGGCGATGAGCGGTGTCGCGATCATGTTGACGGGGTTTGCCAGCGCCAGCCCTTATGCTTCCATCGGGAGCTCGCGCGAAATGATGATGCTTTTATCGGTTGAACCCATCCTGGCCATTGCTCTCACGGTGGGTGCGTTCAAGGCCAAGACCTTGGCACTAGGCGGCATTGTCAACTGGCAGGTGCAGAATGGACCAAGCATCAGTATGGCGATAGGGGGCGTGGCATTTTTCCTCGCTCTGCAAGCTGTGGCAGGTAAATTGCCGTTCGACATTGCCGAGGCCGACCAGGAAATCATGGGCGGTCCACTGGTCGAGCAAAGCGGTCCGCGCCTGGCGCTCTTCCGATGGGCGATGTGGGTGAAGCAGCTCGTGTTCGCTTTTTTGCTGGTGGAAGTGTTCTTTCCTTGGCCGCACTTTGGAAACTACTTAATGGATCTGATTGCGACGATCGTGAAGGTGCTCGTCGTACTTGTACTGGTGACGGTTATTGATGTCGTAAATCCGAGGCTCCGCATCGATCAAGCCATGGGTTATTTCATGCGGGTCGGGGTTTCGTCCCTAGCGGCCCTGGCCTTTGCGGTGATTGGAAAGTAGCAGGAGGTTAAGGTGTTCCTGAGCAAACTGCGAGAAGCCCTGATTTGCTTGAAAGCTGGGCGTGTGACCCTCGGATACCCGTTTTCGCCCCATGAGCCAAAACCTGGATTCCGCGGCAAGATCACTCTCGATGCCGATCTATGCTTCGGATGCGGCGGATGCGCAAACGTCTGCCCGGCCGGCGTGATTGTGCTATCTGACGCAGAGCAGCACAAGAGGGTGCTGGAGTTCTTCTGGCGCAGGTGCACGTATTGCGGCAGGTGCGAAGAAGTTTGCCCCGAGGAAGCGATCCGCCTCAGCCAACAATTCGAAACCGCCACGAACACTCCCCAGGACATGTACATTCGGCTGGAGGTTTTCATGGGACCCTGCCAAAGATGCGGCAGGTGCTTCCCGCCCCCAACGGCGCTTGACCGGATGATGAAAACCGGTTTCAGGGATGGCGTGGAGGGAGGGAGGGCATGAACCCGGAAGCGCTGCACACCAGTTTGATCGAGACCCTGAGCTTGACCTTGGTGATTACCTCGGTGGCTGCGGTTGAGATGCGGAGGCTCAAGTTTTCGATTGTCGCCTACCTCTGTCAGGCACTCCTGATTGTGGGTCTGCTTCTGAGCTTTGCGGCTGTCAACAGGGCTCTATACTGGTGGGCTGCCACCGCCCTGATCACCAAGGCGATCCTTACACCGTGGTTCCTATTCCGGGCGATCCGCGGTGCGGATGACCGCGAATTGAAGCCGGTGATTGGCTTTGGCCCCTCCGCCGTGATTGCCGCCTTACTGATGTTAAGCTTCTTCCATCTCACCCACAGTCGAACCACACTTCTGGCGCCAACCGCGATGGGGCAGCTTGGGGTGTTCAGAACGAATTTGGCTGTAGCGTCCACGGTTTTCGCGCTTGGCCTGTATGCGGTGTTGACACGTCGGGACGCAATCAAGACGGTGATCGGGCTCTGCCTGCTTGAAAACGGCGTACACCTAAGTTTGGTGAGCCTGGCTCCCGGCTTGCCGGAAACCGCCCTCTTCGGCGTTGCGACAGAGGTGGTTGTGACCGTATTCCTTCTCCTTTACGTGATAGGGGGAGTACGGCAGGAATTCGGATCCACAGATACGTTCAGGCTGCGGGAATTAAGGTGGTGAATACGTTCAAACGGTTCGTACAAAGGATGTAGATATGGCGGGAGAAGTCCTGACAGAGACATCAATCGTACCGGCGGTTGTATTCCTCTTACCGATGTTGACGGGCGCCATCGTGTTCGCGGCAACGCGCATGGGTCGCACTTTTCAACAATGGATATGCGTTTTGACGGCGGCACTTGTCACTGGGTTGAGCGCTTGGATGGCCTACCGCGTCCTGAAGGGGGTGGTCCTGACAACCTGGAGCGGCGAGCTGCGCGTCGATGCCTTGAGTGCCTTGATGGTTGTCATTATTGGCGGTATCGGACTGCTCACATCGGTTTACTCCGTACGATACCTCGAGGAGCGCATGGCTGAGGACACTGCCGCGCGCCGCATTCGGACATTCTATGGCCTTCTGATGTGGTTTCTCGGGACCATGCTGTGGGGATGCGTTACCAACAACGTGATCATGCTGTACGTCGCCATTGAAGCCACCACACTTACCTCGGGCCTCCTCGTAGCCTTCTATTGGGATCGGCGCGCGCTGGAAGCGGGCTACAAGTACCTAATGTTGCTTACTATTGGGATTACCTTCGCTTTGTTCGGTTGTGTGTTGCTTTACGCCAGTGCGGCGGCCACGAATAAACTAGCTGGAACCAGCGCCCTGCTTATCAGCGACATCCGGAACGTGGTGCAATTCATACCGAGCGGCACTGCGGCGATTACGATCGCGTTTCTAGTGATCGGATTCGGGACCAAAGCGGGCATTGCGCCGTTTCATCCCTGGCTCCCTGACGCGCACGCAGAGGCGCCGACACCGATTAGCGTGCTGTTGTCGGGCGTGATGATAAAGATGGCGCTGTATGCCATGGCCCGCACGGTGAGCATCTTCTACCCAGCATGGCCTCAGGTCACGATCTTCCTCGTGGCGCTCGGCACGTTCACGATGCTGCTCGGCATTATCCTGGCTTTGACCCAAGACGACCTCAAGCGGTTACTGGCGTATTCATCCGTAAGTCAGATGGGCTATGTACTGGTCGGTATCGGACTCGGAACATACTTGGGATGCTATGGCGGCCTTTATCACTTGCTCAACCACGCGCTTTACAAGTCACTGCTGTTCATGTGCGTGGGTGCGGTGATGTATGCCACGGGCGTTCGGCGAATAAGCGAGCTCGGCGGACTGAGAAGTCAGATGCCGATCACGAGCGCCTGTTTCTTTCTAGGGGCATTGGCAATTGCGGGCTTCCCGCCGCTAAATGGATTCTGGAGTAAGCTGACGGTATATTTGGCCCTCGCAAGGGCCGGGTTGTGGTGGGCGGCAGTCATTGCCATCCTGGTGAGTATTTTGACCATGGTCGTTATGGTTCGGGCGGCGTACAGAGTGTTTTGGGGAGAGCGAGGCTCGAGCAGCACCTCCGCGTCAGTTGTGAGGGAAGTGCCGGCCCGAATGTGGCTCCCCATGGTGTTTTTGGCGGGAATGTGCGCATTGCTTGGAATTTACCCCCAAATACCATATCCGCTGCTGGATCGTGCGGCGGCAGTTCTGGCAACCCTGGGAAGGTGACGCGATTTTATCTATCGCCCGTTCTTTGTGAAATACCTCATGGTGGATGCAAAGGACAATTATTCGACGATCGCGGAGGTCTTGGGCCGCGGGGGGTTTTGTATTTCACACTTCGCCTCGACCTTGCGAATTGCTGCCCGGCGACCGGTCAGGGTTGATCCATTTGGCTGAGGTGCCATCATGTTGAAACGTCTTTGCAGAAAGGCGTTTGGCAGAGCGCTCTGGGTGTACCACGCCAACACCGGAGCATGCAACGGATGCGATATCGAAGTCATCAATGTTCTTACTCCTTATTATGACGCCGAGCGTTTCGGGATCAAGCTTGTGGGGTCTCCCCGGCACGCGGACGTCCTCTTGATTTGCGGCCCAGTCACACGACAAGTTGTGCCAGCGCTCAGGAGGTTGGTGGAAGCCGTTCCAAATCCGAAGCTTACGTTCGCTATCGGCTCCTGTGCGACGGGAGGCGGCTGCTGGTTCGACAGCTATAACGTGTTGGGAGGTGTAGACAAGGTAATTCCGGTTGATTTTTACATCCCGGGGTGTCCGCCACGACCTGAAGCCATCCTTTACGGGGTGGCGCTTGCATTGGGGTTGGTGCCGAAGAAAGTTGCCGAGGAAAAGCTCAATCAGGAGACCCTCGAGGATCTGGCGTGCGGTAAATCCATCGTCACGGGTAAGTGTGTCTACAAAGAGCCTCATTGATGCGGTCTGAGGCACTGTCGCTGCACCTCGTGCGAGTTTGTCAGCACACCATCAAGGAACAGATGCGCTGCTCCGGCAGGGTCAGTTGAGTTCCAAAACGATGAGGACAGATTGTGGAGGAAACGTGATGTCGATGAGAAACGCGCTACGCAAGGTCTGTTGCGAAGAGTCTCTCAGCATTCTCAGGTATCCGGCGATCAGACTGGTAGTCCGGTATCTCGGCTAAACTCAGGGGAGGAGACCCATGGAGACTGAAACCTTAGAGAAGATTTTGGGCGAACATCCGTTCTTTAGGGGCATGAAGGCGCAACATCTCCGAACCATCGTCGAGAGCGCAACCGTCGTGCGGTTCGAACCTGGAGAGGTGATCTTCGAAGAGGGTGAACCGGCTCACCGTTTTTATCTGATTCGGACGGGCAGGGTGGAACTGCAACTGGTGTCCTATCTAATCGAACCCCTCACTCTCCTGACTCTCCAGGAGGGCGACCTCACCGGATGGTCGTGGCTCTTTCCACCCTACCGCTGGAAATTCACTGCCAAAGCGCTCAGTGTCACACAGGCCATTTCCCTGGACGGAGGTAGCCTTCGGGCCAGATGTGATGAAGACCACGATCTTGGGTTTGAACTCATGAAACGATTTGCCCAGATCATCGACAACCGTGTGGAGGCACTTTCAGTACACCTTGTGGCGGTCGGATAGGAGCGAGTTCGGATAACAAGGAGGCCTATTCTGTTCGGGCGTGTTACGCCGCAACAGGATCAAAGTTGAGGGCGGATTCAGGAGAGGATCCCGACAACCAATGGCTCTGCGTGAGGTGATGCGGAAAGCATGCGCCTCCGCCGGAGAGAGGCCCGCGCCAGCGAAAGTCCAGTGCAGTCTTGAAGCTCGGGTCGCAGGAAGAACGAAAACCCAATCTGATCCCATCGATGGAGGAGGATCACCATGCAAACTCTGCAAGGCATTCTGAGTGCGCACCCGTTTTTCCATGATATGCCCGCGCAGCACATCGAGACCGTCGTCGGCTGCGTTTCCAACGTACGCTTCGAGGCCGGAAACGTCATTTTCCGGGAAGGCGAAGAGGCCAATCATTTTTACTTGATCCGCGAAGGGAAGGTGGCGCTGCGGATACATTCCGAACGACGTGGCCCCCTAACTATCCTAACCCTCAGCGAAGGTGAAATCCTGGGGTGGTCGTGGCTTTTTCCTCCTTACCGTTGGAAGTTCTCCGCCCGAGCAATCGAGGCCACTCGCGCGTTTGCCGCGGACGGAAAGTGTCTTCGGGAGAAAGCCGAACGCGACCACGATCTGGGTTACGAGCTCCTGAAACGATTTGCGCATGTTGTCGAGGAGCGCCTTGAGGCCACGCGGCTACAGCTCTTGAATGTTTACCAAGATCAGTGAGTGATCAAAACTCAATCGTTTGATAAATCAGTAACCTGATGAGTTGTGATTCTTTCCCACCAAATACTAAGCTGGAGTGAAAACTCCGCCGTGGTTGACCCCGGGCACGCCGGTTTAACCTGAATCCGGCGCGAAAGACGATGGTATCCGGGTTCCGATCACGTTGGGTACTGTGCCGCCGCGTGTCTCTCCCAGGGATTTGGAACGGTGGCCGCATTCACCGAATGCGTCGTGACGTTTCCGAGAAATCGGAGGTCCTCACATAGCTCGGCGCGAGTCGGAGAGTCGGAACCCTGTGGGAACGTATCAATTGAGCCGAGACAGGGAACAAGCGCAGGCGTAAGCGTAGGCGTTGGCAGGTGGCCCACCACAGATGAGGTGGAAGACAGAAAGGTTTGAACCCATTCAGCAGGTTGTAGGCCAGCAGGACGATCTGGAAGAACGCCTCGTCGGCTGCGAAGTCTTGGGCCAGAATCTCCCCCAACGCATAGGCGTCTTTCAACTTGCGGCTAATCAATTCCGCGCCAGCGCGCTGGTGGTAGAAGCGCCATAGGCGCAGCGGCCTTAGCGCCAAGTTGGTCACTAAGAGATAGCTGCTTCCGCCCATCTGCAACAGATACAACTGCGCCGAAGGCTCTTCCGGAACGGCTCGGCGGATCAGCACGAAGCGTCGCGGCCCAGCCCACCCGTCCGGCAAATACCGAAACCCCGCTGCCCACACTCGCGACGAGATACGGCGGTAGTCTTGCCGGGCCAAGGCCTCCGGGACGCGGGCGGGTGTGAACTGCGTACCACAGCACTCCTTCCGCCACCAGCTCTGCTCAGGCAGCGGATCCTTCTCTCAAGAAAACAGCCTCTCTCACCTCGAGGCGCACATGCGGTGCGTTGATGCGGTTTGCCAACGTCGAGGCGCTGTCAATCCATTGTCCCTCATCGAAGTTTGTCAGCACACCGTTAAGGAACAATTGTGTTGCTCCGGTAGGATCAGTTGAGGTCCAAAGCGATGAGGACCGGTTTCAGAGAAACGCACCGCCGAGAGCAAGCGGGCTACGCAAGGCTGTGGCGAAGGCCCTCTCGCCGTCCTCATGTCTCCCTCGATAGGACCGGGATCCCGGTTGAACTCAGGCTATTGAAGGACCACAACCAGGATTTATCCTTACATGCCGCGCGGGCAGACAAGGAGAAAGGCTGAGGGATGAGTTGCGGGTCTTCCGAGCGGATTGAATCTTGGCGACAGGCACGCTTCGATTTCCTGCGCCAGAAGAGCCTGAAGCTTTGACGCTCTCCAAACCTCTTCGAGTTCAGGTGGACTTCAAGGTTAACGCTCGTAGACATTCAGGAGTTGTAAGCTCGTTGCCCGAACCCGCTCCTCAATAACATGAACAAACCGCTTCAGGAGTTCGTAACCCAAGTCATGGTCGGTTTCGGCTTTCTCCCGTATGCATTTCCCATCCAAGGAAATGGCACGTGTGGTCTCGAGTGCGCGCGCCGTAAACTTCCAATGGTAGGGGGGAGAGAGCCATGACCAACCTAGAACGTCACCTTCCTCAAGGGTCAGAATGGTAAGGGGACCACGTCGATCAGCAAATAGCTGCAAGGCCACCTTTCCGGTACGAATAAGATAAAACTCGTTGGCTTTTTCGCCCTCACGGAAGATCACGTCTTCGCTTTCGAAGCGTACGTTGCGGGCACACCCGACGAGTATTTGGAGATGCTCCTGTTCCATGCCACTGAAAAGGGGATGCTCAGCCAGAATGGGTTCAAGTGTTTCCATGGTGATCCTCACTGTCCAAGTCTTTCGGTAGCTTTCAAGTTCTCCCCATTGTATGTTCTTGTTCCCTTCTACCCGCAATAGCCACTTTCTCCGCAGGACTTCCCAGAGCAGATTCCAGGCGGTGTCACAGATGGATACTTTGCGTGGTGTGGAGTCCGGGAGCGCATGGATGCCGCGGCCGTCGCACGCGTCGTAGATGCGGAAAGCCATCTCGCTCATGTTAACAGTGCTCTCGCCGTTAGTTTTCGACGTATCGAGCAACGCCTGCGCGACCTTGTTGACAAAGGCCACGATCCTCGCGGCTTTATTTGCGCAGCAACAATCAGATTGGTGGGGGTGACGAGGCCGGCCTCCTCGGCCTCATAGTAGTGAACTGCCGCCTCGCGGTGCCTCGACCATAACCATTCGAACCTTGTCGTGGCAGTTGCAAGGTTTCGAATGTTGGGACCCAACATCTCCGGGTTTCTAGCGATCGTGAGGAACCGCTCGGCCGCGTGAGTCATCTCTACGATCCTCGCCCGGTTATTCGACAGTCGGCGACGTGTCGACTTTCCTCCCTGGATTGCGCTAAGCCACCCGGAAAGCAGAGGCACAAAGGCCCTCCTTCCAGTGTGGAGATATTGTAACGCATTTCTCACACACTCCAAATTTGCAGGGGGACAGTATATCCCTTATGTAATTCCATCTGCAGAAACAGCTTGACGACACCGCTTGTCAAGAGATACATTCTGCGTGTCGGATGGCTCCGACGTGAGACGTGCTTCTTCGGGGCCTCTGACGGGGAGAACGAAAATGGCTCCCCACAAACTGATTGCGCTTGAGGTTTGTTCCATCGGCATCCGAGCCGAATTGAACGCCTCAGAAGTCAACTCGGATCACGCCAGCAGGGTTCTTAAACATTGCCTCCGACAGAAAAACGAGCTCCTTGCCAAGGAGAAATTACGGCAGAAACGCATCCGCGAGGAAGTGTACAGGAAGCACTTCCCTGATGTTCCGCTAGCTGTCCCACCTTGTCAGCTCCCCAAAGAGATTCCGTGCAAAGCAGATCCTAAGCCAGCCTCCGTTAACAAAGTTTTCTCTCGCGCAATTGAGGCGCGTGATTTGGAGAGACATGCCACTCAGAGAGGATGCAATTCTCATTCTCCAGAATTGACTGTGTGGAGCGAACTATGCCACGTCCCGTCCGCGCAACAAGCGGCGCTGGCGTGGAGAAATGCACTTTTCTAGCGAACGCCGCTCGCCTGCGGCAAGCTCGCTCGCATGCAGGGTGGGCGGTCGAAAACCAGTCTCACAAGGGAGGAAAGGTCATGGAAAACGAAGTCCTGAGTATTGTAGACAAACGCACCGAGAAGACCTATGAAATTCCGATTCATAACGGGACTATTCGGGCCATGGATCTGCGGAAGATCAAAACTGGTCCCGAGGATTTTGGGTTAATGACTTATGATCCGGCGTTCATGAATACCGCGTCGTGCCAAAGCGCGATCACGTTCATCGACGGCGATAAGGGTATCCTGCGGTATCGGGGCTATCCCATCGACCAACTGGCAGAGAAGTGCAGCTTTCTTGAAGTCGCCTATCTGGTGCTGAACGGCGAACTGCCCACCGCGGCGGAATTGAAAGATTTTGTCACCAACATCACTCTCCATACCATGCTGCACGAAAACACCAAGAAATTGCTGGAGGGTTTTCGTCACGATGCGCATCCCATGGGCATGTTCATCAGCACCGTGGCGGCGCTCTCCACGACTTACCCGGAGGCCCGCAATGTGCACGACCCGGAGGTACGCAAGCTTCAGATCTATCGCCTGATTGGTAAGGTCCCCACGATCGCCGCCTATACGTACCGCCACAGCCTCGGTTACCCGTATGTTTATCCCGACAACGACCTCAGCTACACCGAGAATTTCATGAACATGCTGTGGAAGATGGTCGAGCCCAAATACCAGGCCAACAGCGTCCTGGCGCGCGCCCTCGATGTCCTGTTCATCCTGCACGCCGATCATGAACAAAACTGCAGCGCCAACGCCATGCGGGCAGTGGGCAGCTCGCAGGCGGACCCGTTTGTGGCGACGGCCGCGGCGGCCGCGGCGCTCTCCGGCCCACTGCACGGCGGCGCCAATGAAGAAGTCCTGAAGATGCTCGATGAGATCGGCTCCACGGATCACATCCCCGCTTACATCGAGCGCGTGAAGGCCGGGCAGGTCAAGCTGATGGGCTTCGGTCACCGGATATACAAGAATTACGACCCCCGCGCCCGGATCATCAAGTGGGCGGCCGATCAAGTCTTCGAGGTCACCGGCAGGAACCGCAGGCTCGACATCGCCCTGGAACTCGAGCGGATCGCGCTGCAAGACGAGTACTTCATCAAGCGCAAGCTCTACCCCAACGTGGATTTCTATTCGGGCATCATCTATCAGGCGATGGGGTTCAATCCGGCGATGTTTACGGTGCTGTTCGCCATTCCCCGCACGGCGGGATGGCTCGCGCAATGGCAGGAAATGCTATGCGACCCCGAGCAGAAGATCGCGCGGCCGCGACAGATCTTTACCGGTCACGACGAGCGAGACTTCGTCCCGATAGAAAAGCGCGGGGTTAAAGAATTTCCTGCGGCGGCATAGGATGCACCTCTATTTTGGCCTGACGAGCCCCTCCGCGGGATTGTCCGCGGGGGGGCGGCCTGTGAGTGACGCTTCTTGCCGTGCTCAGGCCGGCAAGGAGGTTCGTTCCTGGAGGTGAGCATGGAATCATACAACGACAATCCCATTCCTGCGGATGGACAAGCCATTCAAGTGCAGGACGGCAAGTTCCACGTTCCTGAAAACCCGATCATCCCCTTCATTGAGGGCGATGGTACCGGGCCTGACATTTGGAAGGCTGCGCGTATCGTTTTCGACGCGGCAATCAAGCAGGCGTATGGGGGGCGGCGGCGCGTGGCTTGGTACGAGGTATTCGCGGGCGAGAAAGCCCACAATCGGTTCGACAACTGGCTGCCGCAGGGAACCTTGGATGCAATCCGGAAGTTCCATATCGCGATCAAAGGACCGCTGACGACACCCGTGGGAGGCGGCATCCGAAGCTTGAATGTCACCTTGCGGCAACTCCTCGATCTCTACGTGTGCATGCGCCCTGTGCGTTACTATGCCGGCGTTCCTTCGCCCATGCAGCACCCGGAACGGCTCAACGTGGTCATCTTTCGCGAAAACACGGAAGACGTCTACGCCGGCATCGAGTGGCGACAGGGGACACTCGATGCCAAGAAGGTTATCGATTTTCTGAATCAGGAAATGGGAAAGAAGATTCGCGCCGATTCCGGGATCGGGATTAAACCAATGAGTGTCACAGGCTCCAAGCGGCTGATCCGGCGCGCCATTCAGTACGCCCTCGAAAATAGGCGTCGCAGTGTGACGCTCGTCCACAAGGGGAACATCATGAAGTTCACGGAGGGCGCCTTCCGCGATTGGGGATATGAGCTCGTGAAGGAGGAGTTCTCCGGTACTTGTGTAACGGAAACAGAGGTGGGCACGGAGGTTCCGCTGGGCAAGGTTCTGATCAAGGACCGCATCGCCGACTCCATGTTCCAGCAGCTACTTCTGCGACCCGACGAATATGATGTGATTGCCACACCGAACCTCAATGGTGATTACCTGTCTGACGCCTGCGCCGCACAGGTGGGTGGATTGGGGATGGCGCCCAGCGCCAATATTGGCGACGAGCACGCCATCTTCGAGGCAACCCACGGGACCGCCCCCAAATACACAGGGCAGGACGTGGTGAATCCCTCGAGCCTCATTCTCTGCGGCTCGATGATGTTCCATTACATGGGCTGGAAGGAGGTCTCGCAACTTATCACAGCGGGTATCCGCGAGACCATACGCCAAAAGTGTGTCACCTACGACTTGCATCGTTTGATGGAAGGGGCGGTCAAGGTGAAAACCAGTGAGTTTGCTGCCGCCATCGTCGGGAATATGGCGCTGCCTGCGGCGGCATGAAGGAGGCTGCGATGAGGAAAAAGGTTACAGTTGTGGGAGCAGGAAACGTGGGCGCGAGTTGCGCTCTCCGCTTGGCTGACAAAGGGTTGGCAGACGTCGTGGTCGTCGATGTCCTCGAGGGCATCCCGCAAGGCAAGGCGTTGGACATATTGCAGGCCGGCCCCGTGACGGGCGTTGACGTCAAGATCACGGGCGGTAACGACTACGAGCTAACCGCCAACTCCGACATTGTCGTGCTGACTGCCGGCTTCCCGCGCAAGCCGGGGATGAGCCGGGACGATCTGCTGTGGGCCAACTATGAAATCGTTAAGAACACAGTGGAGAACACAATAAAGTATTCTCCTCGCTGCATTCTGATTGTGGTCACGAACCCCCTCGATGCCATGTGTCACGTGGCGTACCGGGTCAGTGGCTTTCCCAAGAACCGCGTGATAGGAATGGCCGGCATCCTGGACACGGCTCGCTTCCGCACCTTTGTCGCTCAGAAGCTGGATGTATCCATAAAAGACGTCACGGCCTTTGTCCTGGGTGGCCATGGCGACACCATGGTGCCTTTGGTGCGGTATACGAGCGTGGCCGGTATACCCCTTACAGACTTGCTGGACGCTGAGACGATTCAAAGCCTCGTAAAACGCACGCGAGATGGGGGCGCCGAGATCGTCAAGTATCTCAAATCCGGCAGCGCGTACTACGCTCCCTCGGCGGCCGCAGTCGAAATGGTTGATTCGATTCTCAATGACCGAAAGCGGGTGCTCCCCTGCTCCGCCTTCCTGGAAGGCGAGTACGGGATCCACAACCTCTTCGTCGGTGTGCCCGTGAAGCTCGGAGCAGGAGGAATCGAGAAAATCTTCGAAGCCAGGCTTACCGAGGAAGAGAGCGCGGCTCTGCAGAAGAGCGCTGCCGCTGTCAAAGAGCTTGTCAACGTGATGGCATCCAAGCTGGACCAACCAGCCGCCGCAGCGTAGGTGCCTGAACAGTTCAGCCTCGGTGCCGTTCTAGCCTCTCCGCCGCGGGGCGGGGTCAAGGGCTCAGGAAAGCCCGCGGCGCGCGCGGCTCCTCTTCTGACCCCTCCCAGGATTTGGTGACCCTTGCTGGGCCGACACCGTTGGGGACGGAGTACAATTCGGTCCGCGAGGGGCGAAGATGTTCTCTCCCGAGGTGGCCGCTTTTGACGACTGAGAAGTCTTCGCGTAAATTCCGGGGCCGAGTGTTCATCAACTGGGATCGCTGCAAGGGCTGCGGCTTCTGCGTTGAGTTTTGTCCGCCCAAGGTGCTATCCCTCAGCAGCTCGTACAACGATCACGGCTATCACCCGCCCCAACTCATCCGTGAGTCGGGCTGTACGGGCTGTGACCTTTGCGGGCTTTACTGTCCCGATTTTGCCATTTATGGAGTCCGCGAGCCCGTTGCAGCCGACCTCACCACTGGAGGAACCCCTGAAACGTCATCTAAAACCGTGCCGTTATCGAGAAGCGAAGATTGAATGTTATTGAAGACAAAAGGGCACAGCAGTGAACGCTAACCCCGAGTCGGTCTTGGTCGGTACGCACTTCCTGGACGGCGATTGTGCCTGCTGCGAAGGGGCGCTTGCCGCGGGCGCCAATTTCGCCGCTGGCTATCCCATAACTCCCTCCACAGAGGTTGTCGAGCGCTTCGCCTCGCGCATCCCGACCATCGGCGGCGTCTTCCTCCAGATGGAAGATGAGCTGGCCTCCTCGATTGCCATCTTGGGCGCGACGTGGGGTGGCGCCAAGGCCTTCACGGTCACCTCCGGCCCCGGCTTCTCCTTGATGATGGAGCACATCGGCTACGCGGCCATGACCGAGACTCCCAGTGTTTTTGTTGACGTGCAGCGCGGCGGGCCCTCCACGGGTTTGCCCACACAGCCCGGCCAAGGAGACATGCTGCAGGCGCGTTGGGGGTCGCACGGCGATTATGAGATCATCGCGCTCTGCCCCAACTCGCCGCAGGAGTGTTTTGACCTCATGATCGATGCCTTCAATTTTGCCGAGCAATACCGCACGCCGGTGCTCTTCATGATGGACGAGTGCGTGGGCCACATGACCGAGAAGGTGGTGATCCCGCCCGCCGAGGAGATCAAGCTCTTCCCCCGGCGTTACACCCTACTGCCGCCCTCCGAATATCAACCTTTCCAGCCCGGGCCGGACGGCATTCCCGAGATGGTGAAAGCAGGCGAAGGCTATCGCATCCACGTGACCGGCTTGACGCACGACGAACGTGGCTACCCCGCCATGGACTGGCGAGCCCAGGGGAAGCTGGTGCGCCGACTAGTGGACAAGGTTCGCAAGCATACTGATGACATCGTGCGATTTGAGGAGCACGGGGTCGCCGACGCGGAGGTAGTGTTGGTGGCCTACGGGATCACTTCGCGGGTTGCGATGCGGGCTGTCCAACTGGCGCGCGAAGAGGGAATTCGCGCTGGTTTGTTGCGGCCCATTGTCGTATGGCCCTTCCCGGAGAAGCGCATCGGCGAACTGGCGGGAAAATCGAAGGGCTTCGTGGTCGTCGAGATGAACTACGGTCAAATCGTGTACGAAGTTGAACGGTGTGCCGCCGGGCGCGCCCGAACTCTACTGGTAGAGCACGGCGGAGGGACGGTGCACGACCCAGAAGAGATCCTGGAAGCGATCCGGGAGGCAGTGCGATGACCGAAATTGTGGTGGCCGATCAACCCGTCAATCCCGTCGAGCCCTTCCTCAGGGGCGACCGTATGCCGCACATCTGGTGCCCGGGGTGTGGCATCGGCACCACCGTGAACTGCTTCGCGAGGGCGCTGGTGGAATCGAAGCTTCCGCCCGACAAAGTGGCTATCGTTTCGGGCATCGGCTGCACGGGCCGCGTGGCGGGCTATATGAAACTCGATTCCTTTCACACCACCCATGGCCGGGCGATCCCCTTTGCCACCGGTCTGAAGCTGGCGAATCCGGAGCTGACCGTAGTCGTGTACAGTGGCGACGGTGACCTGATCGCCATCGGTGGCAACCACTTTATTCATGCTGCTCGTCGCAACGCTGATTTGAAGGTTATCTGTGTCAATAACTTCACTTACGGAATGACCGGCGGGCAAGTGGCGCCCACCACGCCGTTAGGCGCTCTGGCCACAACGACCCCCTATGGCTGCTTTGAGCAGCCGTTCAATCTTCCTTTCCTTGCCGAGTCGTCAGGCGCTGTCTACGTGGCACGTTGGACAGCTTTCCACGTCCGGCATATCACTCACTCCATGGTGGAAGTTCTCAACAAAAAGGGATTTTGTTTCATCGAAATCCTGGCTCCTTGTCCAACGCTCTACCAGCGCCGCAACCGCCTGGGTGATGGCCTGGACACCATGAAGTATTACAAGCAAAAGAGCGTCATCAAGAATGGCGCCAGCACCAAGGATGTGCAGTTGAACCTGCAAGGTGAGATCACCGTCGGCAAGTTCTTGGACATTGAGCGGCCATCTTTGAAACAGGCCATGGACCAGCAGCTCCAGGACACGCTGGGCAGCCGCTATGCCGGCCCAGGAGGGCGCTGATGGGAGTCACCGGTATCTGCTTCGCGGGGTTCGGCGGCCAGGGCGTTATCCTGGCCGGCATGATCGTGGGGCGGGCGGCGTCCATCTACGACGGCAAGTTTGCGACCCTCACGCAGAGTTTCGGGCCGGAGGCGCGCGGCAGCGCCTGCAGCGCACAACTGCTGGTCTCGTCCGAACCGATTCTCTACCCCTACGTGACGCGCCCCGACATCCTGGTGGCGATGTCGCAGGAGGCCTATCGGCGTTTTGGCCCTACGCTCAAGCCGGGCGGCATGCTTCTGCACGAAGAGGAATTGGTCAGACTCGACGAGGCAACGCGCGACGTGCAGACGTTTGGCATTCCTGCTACCCGTTTCGCGGAGGAGTTGGGCCGCCGCTTGGTGCTAAACGTGGTGTTGGTGGGCTTCACTACGGCGGTCACCCGCATCGCCAGTCCGGAGGCGGTGCGCCAAGCCGTTCGCGACTCCGTCCCGCCGGGAACCGAAACCCTGAACCTCGCCGCCTTCGAAAAAGGCCTGGAATTCGGCCAGAGCAAGCCTTGCTCTCCGCACGCAACGTAATCCAAGTGTCTTCACAACCGCCAGCCAACTGCCGCCGGACCCAGTTGAGCGGGCCACCCGCTGGCAGGATCCGGAGTTGGCGCTCGCTGAAGGTGCGCTTTCCTGGAGCCTCGTAGCCCTGCTTGACGTTTTTCGCCTAGGGCATTGGCCGGCTGCAAGCGCCTCCCTCGCCCCGTTCGTTTCCACTTGGTCATCCTGCCGCACGCAATCATCGTCCTCGTTACCACAAACCAATCGCAGGCCACTGAAATCAATCAGGTCCGTCCCGTGTAAGCACGCCTAGCATTTTGCGATTACGGCTTGAACCACCACGCACATGGGTACCCGCGCGGCAGGTCTGCGGCTGGAACCTGGACCGCAATTGCTGCCACCCACGGCAAGGCCCCCGCGCAGCAGGGAAACTCGGAACCGGTGGGGAATTCCCTCAGACGGTCTTGGCGGGCGCGGCCGGGATGTTGGGAAGAGGCTTCGCTTGGCCCGGTCCGTGCAACTTCTGGCAGGGTTTTTTCCGGCGCACCAAGTGGAGATAGTCCAGCACCAACTGCCGCTTGAGATGTTGAATCGCCTTGGCGGGGTCCACACCCTTGGGGCAAACGCGGGAGCATTCGCCGGCGTAGTGGCAGCGGAACGCCCCGTGCGCGGAGCCGGCCAAGGCGTTGCGATCGCGCCGCCCGTCGTCGCGAGTATCCTGGTTATACCGCTGCGCAGCCGACAAGGGCATGGGTCCTAGATACCGCGCGTCGGTCGCCAACGTAGGGCAGGCCGCCATGCAGCAGCCGCACTTAATGCAGTAACTGAATTGGAGATAGCGCTCGAGTTGCTCGGGAGACTGGTAGAACTCCGCTTGCGGGTCGTTGATTTCCGCTTCATCCGCTCGCACGATGTAAGGCTTGAGCGAACGATGTTTCTCAAACATCGTCAGAAGGTCGGGGACGAGGTCGCGAATGATCTCAAAATTCGGCAAAGGGCTTACGGTGAGATCCCTTGTCGCGATATGCAGGATCTGGGTGTTGCAAGCCAGCGTTGGCCGCCCGTTCAGCAACATGCCGCACGACCCACAGACGCCCATGCGACACGAATAACGCCAAGCGAGCGATGCATCCAAGTTCTCTTTGATGTAGTGCAGGCCGTCCAGCACCGTCATACCTGCGCGCACGGGTATCGTGTACGTCTGCATGTACGGACCGCGATCGCGCTCCGGATTGTAACGCGTGACGTGGAAGTTGATGGGTCGTGTGGTTTTGCTGCTCTCCGGCATGGTTACCCCCTTATTCCGGTTTTGGCGATGGCATGGGCCGCGATGGCCCCCCAGGTGCCCAGGCCGAGCAGGCCCAGGCCCACAATGAGCAGGACGAAGGTGATGGCCTTTTCGGCGGCAGGCTTCAGCGACAGCTCGAACAGGATAGTCCGCAGGCCATAAAGGCCGTGATAAAGCGCCACCGCGAGAAGGAGGATGTAAGTGACTGTGAAGAACAACTGGCCATCGCGAAACAGGCTGTTCGCTTTCGAGACCGCCTCACCGGCGAAAGGCGCAAACAGGTGAGTGATGCCACCCAGGTGCATGATGAGCATGTGGAGGCCGAGCAGGAAGAGGATCACCACTCCTGCCGCCATGTGCCAGGTCCAGTATTTCGTTTCGCGCATCTCTCCTCCTACTTTGCCAACCTCGTAGCGCTGAGCTTTAGCTCAGCACGTGCCGACCCTTCGCCCCGCGCAGGGCAGGCTCTAAGGGTCGGCGCTACTTCGCCAATCCGAGGAACTCATAGCCGCCTGCCGCGAGCAGAATCGCTGCCAGGACCATCATGGAGATGAGCAGGGGCCGCTGGACATTCAGTGACGTCTTGTAGGGATAGACAGGTTCGATGGGCCTGCCAACCGCGAATCCGAGTTCTACCAGCACCAGACGGATGCCGTTAAAGGCGTGGTAGGCAAAAGCCGCGAAAACCAGAAACTCCCCGACCTTGAATATGGTCTGGTGGAAGATTCCCCCTTCGACCCACAGGTAGATGCCCCTGGCGCGCAAGCTCGTCACCACGATGTGGATTAGGAAGTAGAAAAGGATTCCCAGGCCGGTCAGCCGATGGAGGATGTAGGCGTAGCGCTCCACACCCCAACGCCCACCCCCGAGCCATCCCCACAGCCCGAGCCGATTATCGTGTCGTTGGATTTCGGCCATGCTTCCCCCCTCGAGGATTGCTGATTTTCGATTGACGATTAGAATAGCTGTCAGCTATCAGCAGTCAGCAATCAGCCAAGAACAGAATGCCGGCTTGTTCGTTGTCCAAAGCTGAAAGCTGATCGCTGATCGCTGAGAGCTTCCTCCCAATCATCAATACTTCCGCTCCACTGGCTTCCAGTTCGTAATCGACACGGGCTTGTATTCCAGCCGCGGCTTGCCGCCTGTGTAGTAAACCATAGAGTGGCCCAGGAACTTCTCGTCGTCGCGCTTGGAGAAATCCGTCCGGGCATGAGCCCCGCGCGACTCCTGGCGAGCCAGACCCGCGAAGAGCAGCACCTCGGCCAACTCCAGCATGTTTTCGGTCTCGAGCGTCTGAATCAGGTTTGAGTTGTAGATTCGGCTCTTGTCTTGCACCGTAATTTTCCGGAAGCGCTGTTTCAACTCGGCAATCTTCTCCAAACCCTCTTTCATGGACTTCCCGGTGCGATAAACGCCCGCATGCCGATCCATCAGGATGCGCAGCTCGCGGCGGATATGGGCTGGGTTCTCCGTTCCACTCTGTTGCAGCAGCCCGCTGAAAATGCGTTTCTCTTCTTCCCGGGCCTGGTTTTCCGGCAGGGCGCTCAGCGCGGGCTCTTGCCCCAGGTACTTCGAGATCTCACCGCCCGTGATGCCGCCCCATACCAGGCATTCCGCGGTGGAGTTACACCCCAGGCGGTTCGCGCCGTGCATCGAGTGGCAGGCCACCTCGCCGGCGGCCCAGATGTTTTCCACCTTGGTCCGGCCGTCGATGTCGGCCTCAATGCCGCCCATGGAGTAATGAGCCACGGGCCGGATGGGGATCGGCTGCGTGATCGGATCGATCCCCAAGAACTTCATGCACACTTCCCGAATCAAGGGTAAGCGCTTGTTGATCCGCTCGGCCCCCAGGTGCGTCAAATCGAGGTTGATGTAATCAAGGCCATCCGGTCCCGGGTAGCCGCGTCCCTCGAGGATTTCTGTCATTTCGGACCGGGAAACGATATCGCGCGGCGCGAGCTCCATCATTTTGGGCGCGTACTTCTCCATAAAACGCTCGCCCTTATTGTTGCGCAGGTAGCCGCCTTCCCCGCGGCAGCCCTCGGTCATCAGAATGCCCGAGGGTACCAACCCCGTCGGGTGAAACTGCAAGAACTCCGGGTCCTCCAAGGCCAGGCCGGCGCGATAGGCGATGGCCTGCCCGTCACCCGTGACGGTCTGCGAGTAGGTGGTGAACCCATAAAGGTTCCCCAATCCTCCCGAAGCCATCAGCAGAGCCTTGCCGCGCAAGAGGTAAAACTCGCCCGTGGGAGCATCGAAAAGCGTAAGCGCAGCAAAGCGGCCTCCATCGAGGAGTATGGACGTGACGAAACACTCGTCGTAGCGCCGGAAGTTCGAGTATTTGACGAGGGTGTCGTAGAGGGCCTGCATCTCGAAAAAGCCGGTCTTGTCAGCCGCCATGCACGCCCGCGGAAAGGAATGCCCCCCGAACGGACGCTGCATGATCCGGCCGTCCTCACGGCGCGACCAAGGAACTCCCCAATGCTCTAAGAGGCGGATTTCATCCGGCGAGGTCCTCACAAATCTTTCCACCGTGTCCTGGTCCGCCAGGAAATCGGCTCCTTTCACGGTGTCCCAGGCGTGCAACTCAAGGCTGTCCCCTTCCTCGGGGCGCATCACCGCGGCGGTGCCTCCTTCCGCACACACGGAATGCGAGCGCATGACTTGCACCTTCGACACGATACCGATGTCGGCCCTACCCCGCGTTTTGATACAGATCTCCACGGCGGCGCGCAACCCCGCGAGTCCGGTTCCCAGGATTAAGACATCATGAGTTGTCTGCTGCATGCTTCACATACTCCCCGGGGCTTCCAACCCCCCAACCGGAGAAAGAAGCAAAACGATAAGAACCCCAGCTAGGAAGGCTTGCAGGGCTCCGTCGTTTCGGCGGGACCTGAGCGGTCGCCATTGTTGCACCCCTCTGGTCTGATGTCGAGGGACACAAAGTCGGGCGCCTGAAACGCTGCGAATCTGGCTCTCGTAAGGATGCAATGCCAAGTCAAGCTGCCTGCCACGGGTCACGATCACGCCAGCGGCGTTATCACGAGAGGGTCGACAACGCGCCGCCGGATGTCTATGTCGGAAGGCGGGAAGAAACCCTCAGGCGAAAGGAGAAACCAAGATAGGGAAGCTTTGCGGTCGATTCCGGCACCATCGAGGTCGCCGATGGGATCAACCACCGGGTGAACCGGGTAGCGAACTGTAAGTTACCCAAAGGACGAAATCAGTCTCACCACGGCCGAAGACACACAGTACAGGGCATTTGGAACTTGCGAGACGGATTTAAGAGTGATTTCGCTCGTTGAGCCGGGAGAGTCCGCAGAATTGCTCAGTAGTCGCTGGGCAGGCGTTCGAGATCTTCCATAGTGAGGACCGGACCTTCCTTGCAGACGTAGAAGGCGCCGACGTTGCAACGCCCGCACTTGCCGCAGCCGCATTTCATTCGGCTCTCCAGGCTGGTGTACACGGCACTATGCGGGATCCCCATACGGTCGAGGATGGGAAGCGTGTTCTTGATCATGATCGGCGGCCCGATTACCAGGGCGATGGAATTGGCGGAGGAACCGCCGGCCCGCTCGAAAACGTGGGGAACAAAGCCGATTTCGCCCTTCCAGTCAGGCGTCTGGCCTCCAGGATCGACGCAGCGGATAACACGCACGTTGGGATGCTGTGCCCACTGGTCGAGTTCGTCTACGTAGACCAGATCGGCCACGGTACGCGCCCCGTAGACGATCGTGATGTCGCCGAAATCCCGGCGGTTCTCCAGCGCGTACCAGATGGCGCACCGAATCGGCGGCATGGCGATTCCGCCCCCGAGAAAGATGAGGTTCTTTCCTTTCCAGTCTTCTACGGGGTAGCCGTTGCCATAGGGGCCGCGGAAACCGATGACGTCACCCTCTTCTAGCCTCCAGAGCGCCTCCGTCACACGGCCGACCTTGCGGAAGCAGAACTCGATGTAGTCCTTCCAGTTGGAGCTCGAACAGATGTTGAATGTGGACTCGCCGTAGCCGAAGGCGGAGAAGAGGCCGAACTGCCCGACCCGAAACGCAAAGTCGTTAGCCCGCCCGCTGTCCTTGAAGCAGACTTTCACCGACTTCACATCCGGCGTCTGTTGCCGCGTCTCGATTACTTTCACGAGCTCAGGCTTATAGATGTTCGCCATGTCCGATCTCGGTAAGTACGCTCAACACGCCGATTCCCACTGGGCAATTGCGTGTGCAGTTCCCACACCCCGTGCAGAGGATTTCACCGAACTTCTCGGGATAGATGTCAAACTTGTGCGAGATCCGCTGCCGCTGGCGCGAGGGCTGATTCTCACGTGGGTTGTGCCCGGAAGCGTGCTGTGTGAACGTCGAAAACTGGCAGGAGTCCCAGTTCCTCACCCGGGCGCCCTCGTTGGCGTTACCCTCGTCGATGATATCGAAGCAATGGCACGTCGGGCAGGTGTACGCGCACGAACCGCAGCCGAGGCAAGTCAAGCCCTCGGACTGCCAAAAAGCACTAGCGAAATTGTCCTTCACGAACTCTCGCACTTCAGCAGAATCGAACCTCTTCTCCGGACCAAGAGGATTGCTTGCCACCTGTTCGGACGGCTCCAGGCGGCCTTCCATAAGGGATCGACCCTTTTCGGTGCAGCAGCGGACTTCGTACTTACCTCTCTCGAGCTTAAGCAACATCACATCCGAGCCACGCTCCGCACAAGGGCTCAGCCCCACCGACGTGCAGAAGCAAGCGTCGTCATGGGCCGAGCACGCCAGCGTCACCACGGTCGTAAGCTGCCGACGCCGGTTGTAAAACTCGTCGGCACAATCCCAGTTGAACACATGATCAAGGATCGGGAGGGCGGCGGCGTCACAGGGGCGCACAGCGATCAGCAGTTGTTCAGTCTTGGTTGGCTCATGTTCGAACAGCTCCACGCCGTTTCCGTTAATCCGGTATCCGAAAAGCCGCTCGTGCTTGGGAAACAAGAACTCCTTGAGGGAATTCGCAGATCGGATAAAGTCTTCGAGCAGCAACTGGTCCGACAGTTGAAGTGGGACATAGAGTATGCAGTCGTGTTTCACTCGGCTTGGACCGGCCACGCGCTTGCCCTGCGCGAGCCACTCGCTCACCAGTTTAGACAGACCGTCCTGGGTGATGGTGAAGCTCACCGAATGAAATTCTCCTTATCCTGGAGTGAGTAAGTGCCGATCAGGGGTTCTACGTCACGATTTATGCCGGCCCGGTAGCCAAAATGTTCTTCAGCAGCCTTGGCGAGAGAGAGATTGAGCAGCCGCAGGTCGATGCCCGCTGGGCAAGCGCGGGTGCACTCATCACAGCCGATGCAGCGCCCCGCCAAGTGAAAGGCCCGGGTGATGTGCCAGGCGAAGTTGCCCTTGACCGTGGGCGAGGGGTCAATCACCGTTGGCCGGTTCTTATCCACGATGCAACGCTCGCAATAGCAGAGCGGGCAGACCTGCCGGCAGGCGTAGCACTTCACGCACCGCTCGAATTCGCGCGACCAGTAGGCCATCCGCTCGGCCGGAGGCTTGGCGAGCAACGCCTCAAGCGCAGCGCCGCCTCTCAGGGCGGCACTTGCCAGGTTGAAGCCCGGCGCTACTTCTCCGATCACCTCGTCTGCAAAGCGCGGCACGCGAACATCGCAGGTGGCGCACTTCGGCTGGCCCATGCCGTTACAGGCCATGCCAATGACGTGAAGATCCTTCCGATCGAGTTGCGACTCCTTCTCGAGCACTACCAGGGCGCGCTCGTCGCACACCTTGACTACGATAGCGGCGCGTCCAAGCTTTCGCGCTTCCTTGCGCTTGAGATAAGTCGTCAGGTTAGAGGAGCACTGATTGTTCCACACCATGCGCCCGACGTCTTCGGGCTTCGTGACGCACACCGGACCCCGCGTCCCGTAGCCGATCACCACCTTCACGGTTCCATCCGCCAGAAGCTGGCGGCACCGCTGGCGCAGGGACTCTTCACTGCCGGCCGGCTGGTCAACTGCTGGCGCTGCCTGCGGGATCGGGAGAGACCCGTTACCTGTGTTGGTGTAAAGGCTCCTGTAAGGACCCAGCTTTCGCGTCTGTTCGGTGATTTCCGTGACCACCTGCTGCCATTTCCGGCCCTCGGCGGCGGATATCCAGGTGAAGTGGATACGCTCCATCTCGAAGCCGAGCGCTTCGAGGAGCTCACGAAAGAGGATCCAGCGACGCCGGGCGTGGTAGTTGCCGGCCGTGTAGTGGCAGTCACCCGGATGGCAGCCTGAAACCAGCACCGCGTCGGCGCCGATTTCAAAAGCCTTCACGATCAGGTTGAAGTCGATCCGCCCCGTGCAGGGCAGGCGGATGATGCGCACGTTGGGCGGGTATTCAAGACGCGTGGTCCCCGCAAGATCCGCTCCCAGGTAGGTGCACCAGTTGCAGACGTAGGCGACGATCTTCGGCTCGAACTGGCCTGCTTCGTTCATACGAGGCTCTCGACCATGGCGTAAATCTGCTGCTCGGTGAAGCCCTCCAGGTCAGCGCTCTTGGAGGGACAAACGGCAACGCAAGTCCCACAGCCCATGCACAGCCCGGGATTAACCCGCGCCGTGTGTTTGACGAAAACTCCCCGCGGGGTGCGGACTTCGGCCTGCTCGATGGCATGATACGGGCAGGCGCGCAGGCAGGCATAGCAGGCGACACAGGTCTGCTCGTTGATGCCGGCGATCTCGGGCTCGCGCATCAACTCGTCCGCAGCAAAGGTCACTGCGACCTTGCTGGCGGCCGCCGAAGCTTGTGCCACGGATTCGGGAATATCCTTCGGTGCCTGGCACGCCCCGCAGACGAACACGCCGGCGGCATTAGTCTCGACGGGCCGCAGCTTGGGGTGGGACTCCAGCAGGAATCCGAACTCGTCGTATCCAACGTTGAGCTTCTGGGCCAGTTCCGCCACACCGTCGGCGGGACGCATGGCAGCGGCCAACACGACAAGGTCAGCCTCGACCGTGATCGGCACGCCGGCAAGCGTGTCGGCCCCACGCACGACGAGTTTGCCGTCTTCCTGCGTGATCTTCGACACCCGGCCGCGATAGTACTTCGCCCCATCCTGCTCGATGGCCCGGCGCACGAACTCCTCGTAGCCCTTGCCGCCGGCGCGGATGTCCATGTAGAAAACGTGCGCCTGCCCGTCGTGCACCTTGTGCTTGTAGAGCATGGCGTGCTTGGCAGTGTACATGCAGCAGATCTTGGAGCAGTAAGGCAAGCCCTTGGCGTTGTCGCGCGAGCCCACACAACTGATGAACACCACGTTCTTCGGCTCGGCGCCGTCCGAGGGGCGCTTCAGCACCCCGTTGGTCGGTCCCGAGGCGGAAAGCAGCCGCTCAAACTGGAGCGAATCGATCACGTCCTTGTACTTGCCGTATCCGTACTCACCGTAGCCCGCGAGCGACGCTTTATCCTGTTTCTCACCGATGTCATAGAGCTTATAGCCCGTGGCCACGACCACGGCGCCCACCTTTTCCTCCACCAGCTTGTCGGTATCCTGGAAGTTGATAGCTCCCGCCTTGCACTTCTTCTCGCACAATCCGCAGCCGTTGCGAATGATCTTGGCGCAGGTCTTAGCATCAATCACCGGGCGGGCGGGTACGGCTTGCGGAAACGGAACGTAGATGGAGGCGCGCACGCCCATGCCGTAATCGAATTCGCTCTTGTTCCGCTTCAACGGGCAAACGCTCCAGCAGTCCCCGCAGCCGGTGCACTTGCTGATATCGACGTAGCGCGCCTTCTGGCGAATAGTGATCGTAAAGTTGCCGATGTAGCCTTCGACGCTTTCGACTTCCGAGTAAGAATAGAGCTTGATGCGAGGGTGCTGTCCGACCTCCACCATGCGCGGGGTCAGGATGCACTGGGAGCAGTCGAGGGTGGGAAAAGTTTCGGACAAGCCCGCCATCTTGCCACCGATGGAGGGATTGCGCTCCACCATCACTACTTCGTAGCCGGCGTCGGCGATATCGAGCGCGGCCTGGATGCCGGCCACGCCGCCGCCGATCACCAGCGCCCGGCGCGTCACCGGCACGCGGATGGGCTGGAGTTCGTGGTCGAGCCGCGCCTTCTCGGCGGAAAGACGGATGAGGCTGGCGGCTTTGGCCGTGGCCTTTGCGCGGTCGTGATGTACCCACGAGCAGTGCTCGCGGATGTTGGCCATCTCGACTTTATAGGGATTCAAGCCCGCAAGCTGCGCCGCTCGGCGGAAGGTCTTCAGGTGCATGTGAGGCGAACAGGATGCTATGACTACGGAGTCAAGCTTTTCGGCCACGATCTTCTCGCGGACCAGCGCCTGTCCGGGGTCCGAACACATGTACTTGTAGTTCATCGCGCAGCGAACCCCGGGGAACTTTGACACCTCTTGCGCCACGACATCGACGTCAACCGTACGCGCGATGTTCTCTCCACACCAGCAGATGAAGACGCCTATTCGGGACATCAGGCTTTTCCCACAAAGTGCCGGTTGATGCCCAGCGCTGATTCCGGCAGTCCCAGCGCCATCCCAACCACATCCGAGAGGTAGTAGATGACCATGCCATGCCGCACGCCGTAACGGCGCTCGATGTCAGGCTGCTTCATATCGAGATTGACGTGGCACATGGGGCAGGCTACCACCAAGCAGTTAGCCCCATGCGCGGCAGCGTTGCTCAATATCTTATGCGAGAGATCGAGCACGGTTTCCTCGCTGGCCATGGTCATGCCGCCGCCACAACACTCCGTGCGGTAACTCCAGTCAACGGTCTTCGCACCCAGCGCCGTCAGAATGGCCTCCATCGAATGCGGCTGTTCGCAATCGTCGAACTCGACGACGTCGGGTGGGCGAGTGAGCAGACAGCCGTAGTAGCAGGCAGCGCTCAGAGATTTGAGCGGGCTCTTCAACGCCGCCTTCAGGCGGTCAAGGCCGATTTGCCCGAACACCTGGATCAGGTTCAGCACCCGAGTCGTCCCGCGAACTTCGAGTTCGACGATCCCGGACATCTCGCGGCGCAATCCCTCGTTCCCGGCAAGGGCCTTCTGGGCCTTGATCAACTGCATGGAGCACATCGGGCAAGGCGCCAGTATTTCGCCGAATCCGCCGCGCTCCGCCAGCGCCAGATTGCGCGCCGGGAGGGCGATGGAGAGCTTCTGGTTGAGCGAATGCGCGGCGGTCGCTCCGCAGCAGATCCATTCGTCGATCTCCTGCAACTTCACGTCCAGTGTCTTCAGGCAGGCCCGTAGCGATTCCTCGTAGTCGTCCGAAGATCCGTGCAGCGCACATCCGGGGTAATAGCCGATATTCATGAGTTGTCCATCGAGCGCGCGAAGATGCGGCGGAGCACCGCCCGGTCGCGGACTTTCTTGCCTCGCAGGTGAAGCTTCTTCCGCTTATTCAGCTTGGGTGCGAGCGTTGCGTCTTTGAAGAGCAGAGAGAACCGGCGGTCGTGCATAAATCCAGCCAGTTTGAACTGGACGATCAGTTCCAGTTCGTAGAGCCGCCCGTTGCGCCGGATATTGTCGAGAAAAGCCTTTTGGAAAAGCATTACTCGGCGCTGGGCGGGCGACACCCGGCCCTCCTCCATGGAGAGCTGCCGCAGCGCATCCATGATCCCCGCACAGTTCACCGATTTCGGGCAGCGGGTGGCGCACGTCTGGCAGGAGACACACTGCCAAATTGATTGGGCGTCCAGGGCTTCCCTTTCCCTCCCTAGCTGCAGCAGGCGAATGAGCCGGTTAGGCGCAATATCCATCTGCGCGGCCATCGGGCAGCCGGCGGTGCATTTCCCGCACTGGTAGCAATCAAAAAGGTGGGTGTGGGCCAGGGCCTCGACGACGCTGGCAGTGGCACTCGCTTGCGGGAGTGGGTTTGTCGTGTTCACCGATACCGCCCGGCGGGAAAATGGGCCAAGTCCGGTGTAACTATTACTCGGCCGCGCTAGGGAGACCAGTTGCCTGATACCCCCCGCACGGATCCCTACAAGCGCGGATTAGCGCACGGGGCTCTTATCTCAGATACCGATGCTTTTGTCAAGTTGGCTTGGCCCCTTTTGATCATCTGAATTGGCCCGTGTCCCTGCTAAAAACTCGATCGACCGCAAAGAGCGGCTTATTCACAGGGGCGTCAAAGGGTCGAGGAAGTTGCAGAGCGGGCGCGGGCTCCAGATTTGATGGCAGTGCGAACTCGGGGAAGATACTGTTCCCCCCGGGCCGGAGTCCACGTGGTTCTCGGTTGACTCGATGTCGGAAAACACCCCTCTTCAGTGCGAGAACGATTCTTCAAGCCGCCCGCCGTGCCGCCTGCGCTCGTCGCGCAACTCCGCCCGGGAGGCCGCATGGTGGTTCCGGTAGGCCGCTCCGTGCAGAATTTGATCCGCCTGCGCCGCACGGCGAAAGGCCTGGAACGCGAGAGCCTGCTGCCCGCGAGCTTTGTTCCCATGGTGCCCGAAGCTGAACAAGCGCCCCAGTAGCGCCGCCTTTCAGTTTTCCTGCAACGTGATTCCGCTGTGTCTTCCCTTGTATAACAGATGTAAAACCTCGTCGGCGTGCGGAAAGCGAGCTGGCAGCAAGAGCAAATGCGCGTGGCGATCTGCCGTGGGTTCAACGGCGGCGGTGCAACCACCGTTGAACTCGCCCATCAAGTCGTCGAGCGTCGCCGCCAAAGCAAATCTTTGAGACTTGCAGGATTGGCCTCGGACTGGGCAGATCGGCGCTTCCTTGTCGCCATGTGCTTAGCGACGAATCCGCAGGGGCAATCCGAAGTTCTGGCCGGGTGACGGCGCACTCGGAAACTATGCTCAGTGGGTACGTCGCCGGATTGGGTCTGATAAACAAGCTTTGCGCCGAGTGGGGCAAGTCAGAAGATTCCTGACGGGAAGCCAACTTTTCATTCCTAATCCATTTTGTGTGCGCCCAGCACCCATGGTGCACACAGGAGCCCTTGCGGAAATCTCGGTCTGCTGCCGGGACCACTTCGCGGCCGGTCCAGCACGGAGAGGTTTTGCTGCCGATGCCGCTTCCCGGAACCCTCCCCCTGGCACTCCTCCCGATAGTCCAATCGCGTTGACTTAGCTACAAACGCGGCCTAGGATGGTCACCAAAGGCGGGACCCTCGTCATGATCGGCAAGACCATTTCCCACTACCGTATCCTCGAAAAGCTCGGCAGTGGCGGCATGGGCGTGGTGTACAAGGCCGAGGACACCAAGCTCAAGCGGACCGTCGCCCTGAAGTTCCTGCCTGAAGAACTCTCCAAGGACCGGCAAGCCCTGGAACGATTCCAGCGGGAGGCCCAGGCAGCTTCTGCTCTCAATCACCCCAACATCTGCGTCATCCACGACATTGATGAGCACGCAGGCCAACCCTTCATCGTCATGGAGTATCTGGAGGGGCAGACCCTGAAGCAGCGCCTTTCTGGGAAACGGCTCAAGACGGAGGAAGTGCTGGACCTGGCCATCCAGATTGCCGACGCCTTGGATGCCGCCCACGCGAAGGGCATCGTCCATCGCGACATCAAGCCAGCGAACATCTTTGTGACGAACCGTGGGCAGGCGAAGGTCCTGGATTTCGGCTTGGCGAAACTCGCACCGAAGCCCATGCGTGCGGTGGAAGCGGTGGGAGCGTCCGCCCTGCCCACCGCCTCGGTCGAGCCCGAGCATCTCACCAGCCCAGGTGCGGCGATTGGGACCATCGCCTACATGTCACCGGAGCAGGCGCTGGGTCAGGAGCTCGACGCGCGCGCAGACTTATTCAGCTTCGGCGTGGTGCTGTATGAAATGGCAACGGGACGCCAGGCTTTCTCGGGCACCACTTCGGCGGCCATCTTTGATAGCATTTTGCACCGGGCGCCGACCTCCCCGGTACGTTTGAACCCGGAGTGCCCTGCCGAACTGGAACGCATCATCAACAAGGCGCTGGAGAAGGATCGCGACCTCCGCTATCAGCACGCCTCCGAGCTACGCTCCGACCTGAAGCGCCTGAAGCGCGATACGGATTCAGGGCGAGCGGCTGCGGCGGTCGCCCCGGGCTACCCTCCGCCGAGCACTGCAGGCACGGTCTCCGACCACCGGGCAGAAGAGCCGCCCATGGTGCGTGTAGGGACGATTCCTAAATCGCCCTTACGCAAGCGATGGCCTCTGCTACTGGCGGGGATTCTGCTCGCGCTTGTGGCCGCCGCGACAGTATTTTATCTGCTCCGGGGCCGTGGCGAGACCATTGATTCCGTCGCGGTATTGCCATTCGTGAATGCGAGCGGCGATCCCAACGGCGAATACCTGAGCGATGGGATTACCGAGAGTCTCATTAACAGCCTTTCGCGATTGCCTCGCTTAATGGTCATGTCTCGCAATTCGGTCTTCCGTTACAAAGGGCGAGAGAGCGACGCGCAGGCCGTGGGCCGCGAACTCAAGGTCCGGGCGGTCCTCACTGGCAAGGTCGTGCAGCGCGGCGACAACCTCTCCATCAGCACCGAACTGGTGGACGTGCGGAACAACAGCCACCTGTGGGGCGAGCGGTACAACCGTAAACTGACCGATATCCTCGCCCTGCAAGAAGACCTCGCCGAGAATATCTCCGATAAGCTGCGCCTGAGGTTGAGTGGCGAAGAGAAAAACCGGCTGACCAAGCATTACACGGAAAATCCTGAGGCTTATCGGCTCTATCTTAAGGGGTCCTACCACTTACAGAAGTACACACCGCAAGATCTGAGGAAAGGGCTCGAGTGCTTCAATCAGGCCCTGGCGATCGATCCGAGATACGCGCTTGCTTACGAGGGGTTGTCTTCCTACTACAGTTCAGCCGTTGATTGGACTCTATCTCCTAACGAGGGGATGCCCAAGGCGAGGGAGGCGGCAAGGAAAGCCCTGGAGATTGATGACAATCTCTCTGAGGCGCATAGTGACATGGCGTATATCCATTACTGTTACGACTGGGACTGGGCCGCCGCTGAACGCGAATTCAGGCGAGCGATCGAGTTGAAGCCGAACGATCCTATGGCTCATGACTTGTACGCTTGGCTCTTGGTATCCATAGGGAGGACCGACGAAGGCATCGCTGAGGATAAGAAAGCGATAGAATTGGATGCCTTCTCTTTACACACCAACACGTTTCTAGGAGTGGACCTCTACTACGCGCGCCGGTATGCCCAGGCGATCGTTCAATTGCGAATGACCATCGATTTGGACCCGAACTACTGGTTCACACATTCCTACTTAGGGCGTGCTTACGAGCAACAAGGCCAATTTCCCGAAGCGATTGCGGAGTTCCATGAAGCCGTGCGATCGGCAAAGGGCATCACGGAGCCGAGGGCACTTCTCGGACGAGCCTATGCCGTATCGGGGAAGAGAGGCGCGGCCGAAAAGGTGCTGGACGAGTTGAATGAAGAGTCCAAACAGACTTACGTCTCGCCGTATGACATCGCATTGATTTACGCCGGACTCGGCAACAAAGAGCAAGCCCTGGCTTGGCTTGAAAGAGCCTTTGCCGAACGTTCTACCTGGATGCCCTTTCTCAGAGTTGACCCGGAGCTCGATGCTCTTCGCACGGAACCCCGCTTCCAGGATCTCCTGCGCCGCATGAACTTTCCACCATAAGCGATCGCGTTGACTTGCCCATTAGGGAAGTCTAAGATGCCACCAAAGGTAGGCCGCCGCGCCGTGATTGGCCAGACTGTTTCCCACTATCGCATCCTCGAGAAGCTGGGTGGCGGCGGCATGGGTGTGGTGTATAAAGCCGAGGACACCAGGCTCAAGCGTACTGTGGCCTTGAAGTTCCTGCCTGAGGCCCTCTCCCCGGGCCGGCAGGCCCTGGAACGGTTCCAGCGTGAGGCTCAAGCGGCTTCGGCGCTCAACCATCCAAACATTTGTACGATCTACGACATCGATGAGCACGCCGGGCAGCCCTTTATGGCGATGGAGCTGCTGGAAGGGCAAACGCTGAAACAGCGGATTACAGGGAAGCCTTTTAGGATCGACGAACTGCTCGATTTGGCGATTCAAATTTCCGAGGCGCTAGACGCCGCGCACGCGAAGGGCATCGTCCATCGCGACATCAAGCCCGCGAATATCTTTGTTACCCAACGTGGCCAGGCGAAGATTCTCGATTTCGGGCTGGCGAAGCTGGCCCCGGAGCCGAAACGAGTAGCGGAGGCGGTGGGGGCCTCAGCTTTGCCGACCGCAGCGGCCGGAACCGCCGAAGAGCACCTGACCAGCCCCGGCGTGGCGATGGGGACGGTGGCCTACATGTCGCCCGAGCAGGCGCGGGGGGAAGATCTCGATGCCCGCACCGACCTGTTCAGCTTCGGCGCCGTCCTTTACGAAATGGTCACAGGCAAGCTCGCCTTCCCCGGAACAACGTCAGCGGTCATCTTCAATGCCATCCTCAGCCGCGCACCGACCTCGCCAGTACAATTGAATCCTGACTTGCCGCCGAAGCTGGAGGAGATCATCAACAAGGCGCTCGAGAAGGACCGTGACCTGCGCTACCAGAGCGCCGCCGAGATCCGGGCTGACCTGAAACGCCTGAAGCGCGACACGGATTCGGGACGGTCCTCCGCCGCGACGGGCCTTGTGCCCGCCCAACAAGGGCGCCCACTAGGGGCGCCCCTACGTTGGCGGGGGATGATCGCGCTTGCGGCTGTCGCCTCTCTCCTGGCCGGGGCATTCCTGGCTTATCGCTACCGCCCGGCCAAAGCCCCAAGAGGCCCAGGGAAGATCACGCAAATCAGCCGTTGGAACAAGCCGATCTATTCGGCGAAGCTGTCCCCGGACGGGCGCACCGTGGCTTTTACCTCATGGGTGAGCGCTGTTGGTCAGGTGTTCGTGATGCTCGCTTCGGGCGGAGAGCCGCTGCAGTTGACCCGCGACGAGGGCGACAAATTCGTGAACGGCTTTTCCCCCGAGGGGACCGAAATCTATTACTCGCGCACATTCGGCCGCGACGAGGCATGGGCTGTGCCCACACTGGGAGGGACGCCGCGCCGGGTGGCATCCGGTAGCCTCCTGGTGCCCTCTCCGGATGGGGGCGCATTCTTCTACGTGAAGGCGGGCGACCAGACGGTGTTCCGCACCGACAGATCCGGTCTCAACGAAGAAACCGTCTGTACATTTGAAAACCCGAGGCGGTGGCCCGTGTCGATTCTGCCTTTCCCCGGGGGCAGTGACCTCCTCGTAGCTTCGCTGGCTCGGTATCTTGACCCATCGTTCCATTTACACAAGGTGAGCGTGGGCAGCCACTCGGCGGTGGATTTAGGGACCGTGTCCGCAAACAATCCTCGCTCGGGGGCCGACCTTGCGTGGGAAGAACCTGGTAAGACCGTCCTGTTCAGTCGCACGGTCAACGGACTCACTAACCTCTGGAGGTACAGCTTGGCTGACCGGAGCCAGACCCAGGTCACGTACGGGCCCGGCCCGGATTATTGTCCTATGCCCGACCCTGCGGGCCGAGGGATCTACTATGTCAATGGCCGGCAATCGGGTTTTCTGACCGCCTATCGTGTTCGCAACAAGCAGTCCGTGGACATCGTGGCGGAAGCCACGTCCCAACCCACGATCTCCCCCGACGGGAAACGAGTGATGTACATCCAGTACCTTGGGGAGAAGCAGACGGAACTCTGGGTTTCGGACCTTGACGGCCGTAACCGAACGCGACTTGCCTCCTCCGGGAGCCTTGCCACTGGGGATTGGTCACCCGACAGCTCCCAGCTTATCTTTACGGATGACACGAGTGGAGAAAGCAAGGGCTATATCGTGGGGGCAGATGGCCGAGGCCTCCGCCAAGTCGGGCGGGTGGAGGGGACTATCGTTTCCATCTCCTGGTCGGCCGATGGGAAATCGCTCTACATCAGCACCGCAGAGCCCAGGGCTACGTTC
Source organism: uncultured Acidobacteriota bacterium (assembly GCA_963722555.1). GTDB lineage: Bacteria > Acidobacteriota > Terriglobia > UBA7540 > UBA7540 > Bog-366. The sequence goes on along the minus strand of CAVRNQ010000003.1, from coordinate 616,145 downwards.
AAATTCACCGTTTGGAAAGCGAACGCCGACGGCTCGAATGTGGAGAGATTTGCGGAAGGTTGCGTCGCGTGGGACGCTGCTCCCGATGGCAATTATCTGCTGGCCAGTATGCCCCTCGGGGATGAGATGGGAATCTACGAAGTTCCGCTTGCCGACAGGAAGTGCACCCCTTTGTTGCCCGGCGTTGAGACCATTCTCCCGCGCTTTGCCCGCGATGGTAAATCGTTCCTTTACGCCATTGCCGCCCCCGGGGAGGTGACGTTTTACCGTCAACCCTGGCGCGACGGCAAAGTGATGGGTAAACCCGAGGTCGCGCTCAAGCTCCCCTTTGCCTTTCCTCTTTTCTATCAAGGTAACGCCTTTGACTTTTCCCGCGACCTCTCCACCATTGTCTACGCGCGCCCAGGCGGGCAAGCTGACCTCTATCTTCTTAGCCCCGCCGAGTAAGCTCGGAGGGTTCAACGAATTCTTGTCTGGTCTCCCCCCTTGGCCCTGCCTTGGCCCCTATCCCTGGGTTGGCGAGCGGAAAGTGCAAATCGAGGAGGCTGTCTAGTGTCATCATGGCTGATGTTTCTGTCACAGCCCCGGCATTCGGAGATCTTGGGGCATCGCCGCCGGCCAATATTGACCCTGCCTAGCGCCGTAGTGTAGACCATCACACCTCGAGTCCAGGATGGTCGGGTACTAAAAAACAATCCCAGTGCGCTGCGGCTCCTCATCTGACGTTGGTGGTCACTTGGTTGTATTGTCGGCTACACGTGGAAGTGGCTTTCCGTAGCGGCGGTCTCTAACCGCCGGTCGGCTTTTCGGCTGTAGCGCCGGTGTCCCCACCGGCGGTTTTCGGCGATGAGGACATCGCCGCTACAGCGTCCTCTCGCTCGTATTCCACCGTAGCCGTGTCGGCGAGCCCGTTCGCGCATCCGAAGCGGGTCTTCAAGAGATAATCCACGGACCGCACAAGGTAGGAAACCACCGGATCGGGCGTGTAATAGACCCCACGCGATTCGCGCAACTTGGGGTCATAGGCCGCAAGGAAAGTCTCGTAAAAGTGGACTACTGGGTCTTGGCGGGCGGTCCGTTTGCCGAAGTCTGCAAGCACAGCGTCAATATCCGTATCGGCCAAGAGTTGGGCCAGATCATCCACGAACCCCACAAATGGCTCGTCATCAAGAGCCATGCCGGTGATCGTCTCAAAGAGTTGCCGAAGGAAGGGATTGGTTTTCGGAATCTCCGATGCGGCCCCCAATCGCCTGAATGAGCCCGGTGGCCCGTGATGATTGCAGCGGGCCGCGAACAGACCGTAGGCAAGAGTCTGAGCGAACATATCCGCGAACTGTGGGATGGGCAGATCGGGAATCAGGGCCTTCTCAAAAGCCCCGTGCAGGTCGCGGAGAGTGGCAGAGGCCGCCTTCCCTTCGAAGGCCTTAACAATCATGTCTCAGATGAAGTGCGTAAGCCGGGCCATGCGAAGGGCGAGAGTCTTGGGATCGTTTATCGGTTCGGCTTGGCGAGAGAGAAAGGCGGTTAGCAGGTCCGTGACGGCTTCCGCTCCGTTTTTCTCCGGGGCCAGCTTCCCCCCCTTGCCAACGTGGGCAAGCCGGGCCGTCTGCCGGTGCTCTCCCTCCACGCACCAGCGGAATTCCAGATAGTCGGTAAGAATCAGATTGGGCAGAGCGGGAAGATACCGCTTCATCTGCTCCGACTTCTCCACTTCATCCAGGTCCTTGCCTACGTCTTTGGCTTCAAGGTGGCCAATCGTGACGGGACCGTGAGCACGCTTCTCCGTGACCGCAAAGTCCGGGGCTCCGCATTCAACACGCTTCGGCTCATTTGTGGCGGTGACACCAGAAGCCAGCGATTCGATGAGGGTCTTCAGTGCCGGGCGGTGTGCGTGCTCAGTGGCATTGCCCGCTTGCAGTTCACGCTCGATTTGTCGGCGATATGTGTCAATCGGATTGGCAGCCATGAATCCTCAGTGACGAGGCGGTGCGGTCAGAAGCAATAGTTACCATAATTGAACGGATGGGGCAACGGTTCATTGCTCTCATTCAACGCGGCGGGTGCGAGCGAGTATTCCGGCAAAAGCAGGTCCGCGATTCGCTTGCTCGACCACCCTGTGGCCCCTTCCTGAAGCAGGATGGCAATAAGCAAGCGCGGGAACGATTTCGGACAATTAGACGCACTCCCTGAAAGATTCTTTCCCACCGGCAGGGGAAGTCATGACGTTTTGTCTTAATTTGTAGGTGGTAGTGTGTAGCCTCATTTTATGCTTGACACAGATAATAACCGTATGTACACTAGTCATTTAGGCCAGCGCCCGCTGGCTAACTTGAAAGGCCGCGGACCTATACAACGGGTCGGCGTAATCCATAGAACAGTTGGCAGTAGGCAGAAAGCAGTAAGCAGTAGGCACAAGGCAGTAGGCAGTATGCTGACTCCTGACTTCTGAACGCGCCGTTTATGCAGAGGATGGAAGATTCCAATCTGGGCCAATTGTGGCGGCTCACGAATGTGCTTTTCAAGGTCCGAAACGGAGCGCTGATCCATAGAGATGTTAAAAATGAAGGAACCTCCGGGGATGTGTATGAAAACAAAGGGGTGAGTGACACAATGACCGATAAGTGATCGGGCTTTCTGGCAGAAAATGCACGGATTACGCGGTAATGAGCGACAATCGATCGGGCTTTTTGGCAGAAAATGCACAGATTGAGCGATAAATCGAGGCGAAGGCGGGGGCCCCTTGCTCCCCGGCAGCGAGCCGGGGCTCTCCGGACTTACAGGGCATTAGCTCTGCAGCCAGCGCAGAATGTGAGCGGTCTGAACGTCCTTGGCACGTTGGACGTCTTCGCGAATCCTGTGGATGCTGATCTGAAACTGGGCTTCGAGAGAAACCGGGGGAGGACCAGGCAGGCGAGATGCCCGCTCGCTGGAGATCTGGTCGAGTACCCTGGCCAGCTCCCTCCGGTTCTCCTCGCGGGTTTCGCGAGCGATCAAGGCGCGTTCGGGTTGGTAGGTTCTCAAGGCACACCTCCGGTGTGATCAGGGGAATTGAGTGAATTGGAAGGAGTCTTGACTACGGCGATTTAAGATCTGATGCGGGTGAGAATGCGGTTGAACACTTACTTCGTGGTGCAGCAGTCGGTCAGCTTGTAGCCGACCTCAATCAGGGTCTTCCCAGTTGCCAGGGTCGCTTTCTGCGTCAGGCCGGAGACGCAAGGCAGAACGGTTGACTTGGTGTATTTGATTGTGGCAGCGGCAGCCTTGTCCGCTGCGGTGAGCCATCCACCAAACAAGTTTGTGAACATCCGATTTGTATCCATGTGTCCTCCCAGGACAGGCCCAGCGGGATCTCTCCACTGCGATGTTCATGGAGACCCCCTGGGCTCGTAACGTAAGGACAGGGGCCTACCCTATCCACCAGGTGCCCATCCACTTTGATCATTTCGGCCTCGCGCGATGCACACTGACCCCTCCCCTCTGCCAGGGAGGATTCGGTTTTGGGAGCGAAAGGAGGACTTGGTCAGGTTTTGGCTAAGCGATTGGCCTCGCGCGGGGACTTGCGTTACGTGGATGGGGGATCGGATCTGCCCCCACTTTGCATCGACGCTGTCCTTTCTGTAATATCGGAATCATGCATGACTCGACCATCGTCGTGGCGGGAGCTACCGGTAATCTCGGCGGACGCATCGCGAGAGCTTTGCTCGAACGGGGAGCCAGCGTAAGAGCGCTTGTTCGCCACGGCACGGCGCGAGACAAGCTTGAGCGACTGCAGGAGCTTGGCGTAACGATTGTCAGTGTCGACTTGAGCAGCGCTTCCCAAGTGACACCGGCATGCTCGTGTGCGTCCTGCGTGGTGTCCGCGCTGCAGGGATTGCGGGACGTGATCGTGGAAACGCAAACGGTTCTGCTCGACGCTGCGATCAAGGCTGACGTGCCACGTTTCATTCCGTCCGACTACTCGATCGATTTCACCAAGTTTCCACCCGGAGAGAATCGCAATCTCGATCTGCGCCGAGACTTCCACAAGCGCCTCGATAAGACTTCGATTTCAGCGACCACGATCTTCAACGGTGCGTTTGCCGATATGCTGACCCGTCAGATGCCGCTCATTCTCTTCAAACTGAAGCGAGTCCTCTATTGGGGCGACGCGGACCAGCGCATGGACTTCACGACGATGGACGACACGGCCGCATTCACGGCGAGCGCGGCTCTTGATCCGTCCACCCCTCGCTTTCTACGAATTGCTGGCGATCAACTCAGCGCCCGGGAACTGACGGCGGTCGTAAGTGAGGCGACCGGAAAGGAGTTCCGCCTGTTCCGCGCCGGAGGTCTGGGAATGCTCGGCACGCTTATCAAGATCGCGCGCACGGTCGCTCCCGGAGAAAAGGAACTTTACCCGGCATGGCAGGGCATGCAGTACATGCGTAACATGTTCGACGGCCAGGCAAAGCTAGAGCCGCTCGACAACGATCGCTATCCCAGTATTCGTTGGACGACTGCGCGGGATGTGCTCTCAGCGCGTCAAGTTAGCTAGCCTGCGCGCCGGCAAGAGCTCGGTGGGCGCCGAAACGATAGCCGGCGCGCGCAAGCGCCGCGCCGATCGCTGCGAAGTCTTTCCCGCCGTGGGACGTTAAAACCCCGCACACGTTTTCAAGCACGATAAGCGACGGGGCGCGCCCTTCGTCGGCGAGCGTCTTCATGAGGCGCCAGAAGGGCCAGAAGGTTCCCGAATGCTCGCCCCTCAGGCCGCCGCGGTGAGGTTAGCCCCACTGAGGTTCACCCCCCGAAGGTCTGCCCCCTCAAGATCTGGGAATATCCTCGAATTCTCTACCCTCCACTTGTTCCAAGCGGCGACCCCTTGATCGAGAATCTTCAGGTGTTCTGGGTTGGCCATGGTTTGAACCTCGGTATTGGTAGATGGAGGGAAATACTCGCATGGACGGAGAGAATTGTGAAGAGCGGAAGGGGACAGTTGACAAAACTGCGCAACTCAATCACCGGAGGCCCATACAAGGTTGGTAGGGTGAAGTGACGGGGGACTGAGGCGGGACAGGAAAAGAATGCTTCTTGCGCGGCTCCTGGTCAGCACGCCATGCCTTCCCGGACACGGCGATCAGGCAGAAACCGAGGGATAGCATGACGCCTTTCCCCCGGTGTTACGCCAACACTTAGTCGATAGCCTCGTCATTAGGCCTACCTGATCCTCAGTTTGATCCTCACTTAAGGGCTAAAACAGCCTAAAAGGGACTACTTCCTGGGTCCAACGGCCCTGTAAAGTCAATGATTTACCTACTTGCAAATAGCCTGAGTCGGTTTCGTAAACCGAGGGTCACCAGTTCAAGTCTGGTCGCCGGCTCCACTTCATCCCTCGGCTGTTCATCTATGGGCTAACAACCGGATTATGAGCCTGAGTGCTTGAGGAAAGGGGGTAACACTCCAAAGCAGGGGTTCTCTTCGCAACCTGGGATGAGAGATCCGTAAGCGTATTTGAGATCTTGGAGGAAGCCGCCCGAAGAATCTTGGCGTGAGGGGAGAAAGGATAAGCCTCTGGTTGTCCCCCGCTTAGTTTTGTCCTCGCTTGCAACCAACCTGAGAGCTTTTATTGCGCGCGGGCCTGTCCGATACGGCCTGTAGTCAAAGCCTTCAGGTGCTCATCGAGTTTCTTGCTTGCCATCTCCCGCAGGGCGTGCCCATAAGGGACCAGTTCAAGACTCAGCCGATCGCACGTGGATTCAAACTCCTGAAACACCTCATGGAAGCACGCTTTAGCACGAGCCTGACCATCCTCAATCCCCACACCGATTTTATGCAGTCTCACACTGGCCTTCTCGGCCAGCTTATCGATTTGAGCGGCGAGGTCGGCACGAACCTTGTCGAACCTATCCAGCAGGAGGGAGTAGGATGCGCTGTCGTGCTCGATCCGGCGAGTTAGAAAACTTCCCTGCAGCCGGACGGCGAAATCGAACCAGCGCCCGCGGACTAACTGCCGGAGCGCTTCACTGACCGAATAAAACTGCCTGGATATGCGGAAGATCCCCGCTTGCAGCTCGGAGGGACTGATGCGCGTGGAACAAACCACGGCGTGCTGAGCATCGAAGAGCTGCCAGTCGCCCCAGGCGAAGATACGTTTTTCCTCGGCCAGGCGACGGGTTAGGGGAGGGCCAGGGAGGGCAGTGAGCGCGAAGAACTGGGTCGTAGTGAGCTGTGATTCCCGGGCAAACTCCAGGGTCTCGCGCAGGGTCTCCGGCGTGTCGGCGTCGGAACCCAGCACGAACATGCCATGAACACGGATCCCCTCTTCTTTGAAGGCTGCGATGGCTTTGCGGTTCTTTTCGAGTGTCGAGTGCTTGTTGAACAGCTTGAGGGTTTCTTCGTTCACGGATTCAAGGCCAACGCAGACCATCACACAATTCGCACGCTTCATCAGGCGCAATAGTTCACGGTCTTGTGCCGTTTCGACCCGCACCTGCGCGAACCAGCGCGGCATCTTGACTCCCTCGGAAAGAAGCCGATCGAGCAACCGCACAGTCCGGGCGCGGTTAGCCGCAAAGATGTCGTCGCCGAAAAAGATCGGCTTGCCGTTTCCGCGGATGGTGTGGCGAATCAGCTCGACCGCCGCATCGTCGCTCAGAAACCGAAATCCCCGGCCGAAGTTCTCAATTACCCCACAGAACTCACACTCATACGGGCAGCCGCGCGAAGTGTTCACAACGCTGTGCGTGATCCCTCGGTTGGCGTGGTCGGAATAGACGGGAAAGGGAAGTGCGGAGAGCTCTTCGCTGGTCAGGTACGGACGGTTAGGATTGCGAATCGTTTCGCCATCGCGGCCCCGATAATCCACTCCCAACAAATCAGTGAGGTTTGGGCTCTCGAAGTCATCTTCCAGCCGCTCAAGCAATAAAGGCAGGGTGGAATCCCCTTCGTGGTTGACCACCACATCGCCAAATTGCAGAGACTCTTCCGGCAGCGCCGTGGAATGTGGGCCTCCGAAGAGGATCTTGACGCAGGGATTCATGGCGCGAACTCGCTGCGCCAACTCATACGACTGATTTGCCGTGCGCGTGATGGCCGAAATACCCAGGACGTCCGTGCCGGAAAGCCGCTTCCAATCGTCCCCATCCAGCCGCCCGGGAACGCGGTTGTACTGTGGTTCGAGCGTGGCGATGTCCTCATAACCCGTGCGGCGGCAGATCGCTTCGAGCAAGGGCACGCCGCGACCCGGAAATCTGTGCAGGGAGTAAACGTCTTTCGCCGTCCGGCCGTCCAGCCGGCCATCGACCGTGGCGGGCAGCTCGACAAGCGTAATACGAAGATCCTTCACGAAAGCTCCTTGACTCTACGTGAACAACGATAGTGGCCCGGCACTTTCTCTGACTGCAACGCTCAGGACTGGGAGCCACCAAACGGGGCCCCGCGAAAGTTTCCCACCTCGCCGGTTTGAAGTCTGTTCAAAATTGCTCATACGTCAGATCTTACTCGGTCGGGAATCTTCTGCCGCGGGTGGCGGCGAGTGCACGTCCGTACCAGGGCCAGAGACAGGATACCGCGGCGGCGCTCAGACTGCCAAACAAATCTCTGCTCGTCCAGTCGGCGAGAGAAATCGTCAGGCAGGAGCCAGCGTAGCGCGAACCTCTGCGGTGTGAGGTCCGCGGCATTTCACGCCCGCCAGCGCTCCCCGGCTCGGTTCTCAATAGGGCCGGGCTTGCCCCCCCCCGCCATTACTTCCCTCGCCCTTGACTTGCACAGTACGGCGTGGTACATAGCACGCAGGTGCGCGCTCCTGAGCGCGCACGATTAGCGACCAGCACTTCCGCAGATGAAAGACTCCAGGCGGGCGGTGCCATGTCTGAGGGAGGCGCGGCGTTGGCTTGCGCGAAATCCTAGTTAAGGGGAGGCCATCATGTTTCTGTTTACCGGTAAGTTAAGGCGGGGGGAGAGGTTGGCCGGAGGACTGCTGGCGGCATTTGCGCTGGCCCTTCTTCTGGCCTCTTCGGCCCTGGCGCAGATTGGCACCGGCAGTATCAGCGGAGTTGTTCTCGATAGTTCCGGCGCGGTGATTCCTGAGGTCAGGGTCACCGTCACCAATGCTGACACCAATATTCACCGAGACACGATGTTGACCTCGAGCGGTGACTTCTCTTTCCCCGGCTTGCTTCCCGGGCACTACTCCCTGAGTGCCAAGAAGGAGGGTTTCCAGGTAACGAACGTGCCCGCCTTCGAGTTGCAAGTCGATCAAAAGGCTCGCCTCGATCTTACCCTGCAAGTGGGTCAGGTCTCGCAGTCGGTCAATGTCGAGGCGACCGCGCCCCTGCTGGACGCGGAATCGGCAAGCGTGGGGCAAGTTATCGAAAACCGCCGGGTTGTGGAACTGCCTCTCAACGGGCGCAATTTCCTCGACCTCACGACTCTGTCCCCCGGCGTGACTTTCACCAAAGACACCAACATGAACTTCGCGGAGATTCGCGAAGTCGGCCGCCGGATTGTTGATCAATACTCCGTGGGTGGGGCCCGCACTCAGGACACAAACTTCCTCCTGAACGGCGCCACCAACACGGAGCCTGACTTCAACACCTTCGCCGTGGTTCCGTCCATCGACGAGATTCAGGAATTCAAGGTGCAGAGCAACTCCTACACGGCGGAGTTCGGTCGGGGCGCCTCGCAGATCAATGCCACCACCAAGTCCGGCACGAACTCTCTCCATGGCACGGCGTACGATTTCCTTCGCAACGAGTCGCTTGATGCCCGCGACTATTTCGATGGAATCTTCCAGCCGGAGGGTTCTCCGAAACCACCCTTCAAACGCAACCAATTTGGGGCCACCGCGGGAGGCAAGATCCTTCGCGACCGGCTTTTCTACTTTGGAGCCTATGAAGCGTTGCGGCACCCCTCCAGTGGCCTTTCCGGCCTCACGGTCCCGACGGCTAAGGCTCGCACCGGCGACCTGTCGGACTATGCCGGTGTCAGCAACATCTTCATGCCGCACGTGCTGGGCACGGACGAGAGCGGCAATGGCATCATCGGCTACGCCGATGCGCCCGTGAACACCATTCCCAATACACTTCCAGCGGGTTGCTTCAATCCGAGTCCCGATACGAATGTTCCCTTTGCCAACAACACGATTCCTACGGACTGCATCAACCCAGCCATCGCCAAGTTCCTAGCCTCATCATCTTTGCTCCCTCCGCCCAACGTCTCTGGAACCCTGGTCAATAACTACCGTGGGACTCTCCGCTCCCCGGAAACGGACGACCAGCTTTCCGGGCGCATCGACTACAACCTGAATCCCAACATGAACCTCTACGGGCGCTATTCCTGGGCCCGCGAGGATGCGTCCAATCCCAGCCTTGTGGTGGGAACCGGTACGGTCGACGCGGTCAAAACGCAATCCTTGACCCTGCACCATTCCTGGACGATGAGTCCTCGCATGGTGAATGCGTTTCATGCCAGCTACATGCGGCTTAATTCCGGCAGCTTGGGTGACTTTGCGGGCAAGACGGACGTGGGTTCCGAACTCGGCATCCCCGGCTTGTCCACCATCCCGCTGGACTGGGGACTGCCCAGCTTTGGTGGGGACGATCCCTACTGCTGCGTCGGTGAAAGCGCCTTCGGTCACCCTCTGAAGAACACCGACAACATCTTCGAGTATGGTGACGACTGGTCCCTCAGCCATGGCCGCCACCTGATCAAGGCCGGCGCCAACCTGCGGCGGGAACAACTGAACGTCACGGCTCACAACATCGCCCGCGGAAGTTTTTCTTTCAAGCGTGAGGCGACCGCCGAGGTGGGGAGCTGCGAGGATAATTCCGAGACACCCTGCCAGCCCGGTCTCAGCCTGGCGACCTTCCTGCTTGGCATCAGCCGCGACTCCGAGGTTGCGGTCGGCGATTCCTACGTACACCTCCGTCGCTGGGCGCAAGCCTACTATATCCAGGACGATTTCAAGGTGACCAAGAACCTCACTTTTAATTTCGGCCTGCGTTACGAGTGGGCGCCCTACTGGCACGACACGACCAACTCGATATTGAATGTCGATCTCAGTACCAGCCCTGTCTCGGTGATCCGTCCAGGCACGGGTGATCCCTACGCAGGCTTCCCCCCAATTCGTTTGGATGCGGACCCTAATTCCCCCACCTACCTTCCCTTCGTTCGCAGCAACAAATTTGGCTCGTCGCTTACCACCGCGGACAGAACCGACTTTGCCCCCCGCTTTGGATTTGCCTGGACTCCCGGGTGGGGACGGGGCAAGACCGTCATCCGGGGCGGGGGCGGCCTTTTCTTTTCGCCTGAAGTCGCCAACCCCTGGTTCGACATGGCGCGCAGCGCCCCGCGCGCCTTCAAACTCATCCGCAAAAGCGGCTTCTCGATTGTTGACCAGGTCTTTAACTCCACCTCCCTGGTCAAAACCAAACCTTCCATGCAGAGCATGGATACGCACTTGAACACGCCCCAGATCAAGCAATGGAGCTTGAGCTTCCAGCAGGAACTGCATGCCAACTACATGCTGGAAGTCGCTTACGTAGCTTCCGCTTCCACTCACCTCCCGCACTTGATCGATTTCAACCAGACCATGCCGCTGATGAATGGCGACCTGGTGGCACAGCCCGTCACCTACCTGCAGGAGCCTTATCGTGGCCTGGGTGTTTTCAGCAACAAGTTCGTGCACAACGACACCAGCAACTACAATTCCCTTCAGGTCAAACTCGAGAAGCGGTTTTCGTCAGGCTTCTCGTTCTTGACGGGGTACACTTTCTCGAAGTCCCTGGATACCGCCTCCTCCACTCGTGACGGCGGTGCAGGCGGTTGGGCAGCCCAGGGGACTCCCTCCCCGTTCGACCGCAAGAGGCTGGATTACGGACCCTCCGTGTTCGACGTTCGCCAGAACCTGGTCAACAGCGCTCTCTACGAGTTGCCCTTCGGGCACGGAAAGCACTGGGGCCAGAGCTGGAGTGCTCCCGCGGACAAGTTGCTGGGCGGCTGGCAAATTGGCGGCATCGGCGTCGTCCGCGGTGGTTTCCCGGCCTCGTGCCTGGTCGATGTGGGCCCTGCGATTGACAACGTCGCGTACGAAGTCGACTACTGCAACCAAGCGTCGAGCGTGAACCCCAATAGCGGGCCGCGCAATATCCATCAATGGTGGGACCTCTCGTCCTACCGCATTCCCAACGATTCTGAAGTCTTCGGCTACGTTGGCAAAGCCACACTGCGGGGGCCGAACTTCATGACCTTTGACTTCAGCGCCATGAAGACCACCAACCTTACAGAAAAGTTGAAGCTGCAATTCCGGTTCGAGGCTTTCAACCTGCTCAACCATCCGGTGTTCAGCATGCCGGTAACCGTCCTGGATTACTACCCCAACCTTGACTCATCCGGACGCCCCATACCCCAATTCATCGGGAACTCTGACTTGGGCAGCTACTACGGCACCATTGGCTCCACTGCAACCTCCATGCGTCAGTTGCAGTTCGCCCTGAAGTTGCTTTGGTAGGAGGAAAGCTCACGTTTCTCACTTGGCCGGGGCACCGCAGGCTGTGCCCCGGCTTTTTGTTTCTGCGGCTCGCGAGCTTGCAACTCATCTGTATCGCGCTCGTGGGCGACATGTCACATACGCCTCAGGATGGCGCCTTCGAGCAGCGGTTGCACCGGCTTGTCTCCGATGTGAATATGGTGACCTGCCGCTTCGGACCAAAGGGTAAGAAAAGCTTATGAAAGTCCTTGCGTACAGGGGAGTACACGGGCGCTTGCCAACCCTCCTGCTAGCGCTGTCGCTATCCTGGGCGCACCCCGCCTTGCCTCCGGACGAGTCGCAACGCACGGGCGTTCCCGCCGAAGAGCTTTTTCGAAACGCGCAGGAATCAGCACGCCGCGGAGACTATGCGCAGTCGGAGAGGCTGTACCGGCATTTGCTGGCGGTTGACCCTACGATTCTAGCTGCACGCGTAAACCTCGGCTTGGCGTGCTATTGGCAGCGCAAGGATCGTGTGGCCATCGACGAATTGAAGAAGGCTTTGCAGGTCAATCCTCGCGAGTACAGCGCCTTGCTGTTCTCCGGACTCGCTTACCTGGATTTAGGTGAATATGACCTGGCACAGAAGCAGTTGTTCGCGGCGGCCCGGGTGAAGGACACGGAACCCCTTTTGTTCTGGGCTCTGGGCAGCCTGGCCATGACTCACGGCGATGCTGACAATGCCGTCTACCTTCTGGAACGGAGTGTGGCACTTGACCCCAACAATGTGCCGAGCGTATGGTTGCTGGGCCAGGCTTATGCGCGCCTGGCGTACCGGGAGGGAAAGCACCCCGAGGCGCCTGCAGATTACGCCGGCCTTGTCGAGAAGACTCTGCAATGGCTGGAAGCGCGCCAACCGGATTCTCCGCCTGTTCATGTGCTCAAGGGCGACGTGTTTGTTGCCCGCAAATTAACCCTCGCAGCCTTGGCCGAATATCGGCGAGCTCAGCAACTGGATCCAAACTGGCCGGACATTCATCTCCTCATCGGCTCGTTACTAGGTTTGCTGGGCGAATGGGATGAGGCCTTGGCCGAATTGCAGTTGCAGTTGCGGGCCTCCCCTGACGATACGCGTGCGTTCACGGAAATGGGCAGCGTTCTCTGTCGCGCGGGGCGATACCAGGAAGCCTTACCGGCCCTACAGAAGGCGCTCGGCCGGGACCACAACAACTACGAGGCTGCGTACCGGTTGGGCCAGGTTCACGTGAACCTCGCTGAGTACGCGTCGGCAATCGCGCCACTCGAAAGGGCGACGCAGCTTGAACCGAGAAAGAGTGATCCCTATTACCTTCTTCACCGTGCCTACCGGGCATTGCAGCAGCCGGAAAAGGCTGACTGGGCCCTTCAACAGTTCAACCAACGCAAAGCGGGAGGCCAGTGAACTCGGTGTCATGGGAGTACTCCGCGTTCACCTGGTCGCGGGCTCCGGATTCGGCTTCGTTCATGCCGCACGGCGAAAAAGGCGAGCCCGAGCCGCACCTATTCGACAAGCGGCGTGACCACGGACCTTCCGTGTTCGATGTGAACAAGCGCTCGACTGACAGCCCTGCTCCCCGCAGAGCTCCGCCAGCCGCAAACCCGCTTCCGCGATTCTGGCGGGCGAAATGACACACGCCACCCCAGGCGCCCTGTGCGCGACAGGCTCCCTTGTAAGTGCGCCTGAGAGGGTGGAGGCGAAAAGGGGAAGTCACACTGTGAGGTGGGCAAACCCGGGGCGGGCCGCGTTACTCGTTTCGACCCAGCGAAGCAAGTGGGCGTGCACCTCCCGCGTCATCGCGATGAACTCCACGGCCATCCCGACATTAGGCTCGACGCGGCGCACAATGGCCTCGACTTCAACGGGTTGGGAAATTTCCCCACCGCACAAGTGCAGCCGGATGGTCCGGCCCACCGGGAAGGGCCGGTCGTCCTCAATGAAGGCCCCTGTGGGGCTGAGGTCCCGGAGGACCGAGCGCAAGCCTGGGTATTCCACGATGATAGCCTGGTGGGGAACGATGCGGACCGAAGTGCGACGCTCGGACTCTGGCGTGGGTTCGCTCGCGTCGGAGACCCGAGCACTCTCGATGGTGGCGGCAACCCCGAGCCGGCGTTCGCGGATCTCACTGCGCACAATGCGGCCCCCACAGTCGAGTTTGAGTGGGTCGCTGCCGGTCAGGTCACTCGGGAACACGATCGCGAAGCTGACGGGCAGCCCGGGCGACAGCGGGCCCTCGAGAAAACAGTAGACCCCGTTGTGGGACACATCGCGCGTGGTTCCGCGCGTGCGGTGAATTTCGTCGTCGGAAGAGAGCCACTCCAGGCAGATGGGCAGGACCAACGGCAGCCGCGTCGTGTTACGCCGCTCAGGGTTGAGAGTTGGTGGCATGCGTGTCATCTCCGTGGGTCGCTGGCGGCCCGAAAGATGCGAGGAACCCGGCCATGTCGCCGTAGGCCTTGTCCACGGCGTCTACGACGGTCGGGAGGAATTGTTGTCCGCTGCCCCTGCGAATCGCTTGCAGGGCTACGTCCAGCCGCTGATAGTTGTGGTAGCTGCGCCGGGAGCAGATCGCGTGGAGGGTGTCGGCCGCGGCGACGACGTTGGCTTCCACCCGAACCTCCGTCTCACCCAGCGGGTAGCCGCCACCGTCGGGACGTTCGTGGTGGCGCAGGCAAACAGAAGCAACTTCCGGGTTGATCGGACAGACGATCCGGAAAGAGTGGTAGGGGTGCTGCTTTAGAATCATCCACTCCTCGCTGGTCAGGGGGCCGCGCTTGGTGAGGATCCGATCCGGAATGTGAATCTTGCCGACGTCATGCAGCAGCGCCGCCAGACCAACATCGATGCCCATCACGCGCCCGATCTTCTCCGTAATCTTCTGCACGGACCGGCAATGACTGGAGGTGTACTGCTCTTTGGAATCCAGGGCCATGGTCAGTGATTCCACCATGCGCGTCAGGCCCTGGATGGTCTGCAACTCTTCATAGAGTTGGGCGAAGCGCACAATGGCCCAGTGGACGAGGTCGTCGGCTCCGACGAAGCTGCCCAGCACGTTGGGCAGATGCTTGGCGGTGTCACGCAGGGCGTCGAAACCCTTGATGAGCTGCCAGCTCCGAAAGCCCTCGCGGCCCTGCCGCAACACCACGTGCGCGAGGTAGCGCTCCAGCCAACTGCGGTCGCCCTCCGCGGCCTTCTCCATGGCTTCCAGGCAGCGCTCGGCCATGCGCTCGAGTTCGAATAAGGGACGGGAACAATAGGGAGTGTCGGCAAGCTCCTTCAGCTTGGTGGAGTAGACACCAATGAAGAGCTCCCGCTCTGGACAGTTACGGGTGGTCGGCACGGCAGCTTCCTCTTCCCCAGTTCCAAAAACTCCGGCAGGTTGCGTGCTCTCCCCATGCTCAACGAGCCGCCCCAAGCCGAAGCAGCAAAACTCAGCACGCCAGAAAAAGCCGTGCTATTACACGCCAAGATAGCTGGTAACCGGATGAATGTCAATAGGATTGTAGTCTCATGTACTATATGAGTATTGCTTTCATAATACCACCCGGGTCGATGACTTTCCTGGTCCGCACGGGTCGCATCTTCCTTCAAAGTGCCTTTCGTCACACGCCGTCTCCCCGTCTTTCCACAGAACCTCAAAGTTGGGCGCGAGGATTTTCTGCATCCACTTCGTGATTAAATCCACGGGCATAGGTTAGCCATGACGATCTTAGGGAGCAGAGGGTGCTTCCTGATCCGCACCTCCGCGATCTCTTCTACCCCGGTTCGAGGCTGGCGCTGGGCAGCAAGCTCCGGCGGAGGGCTCGATTGAAAAAAGGGGCGTATACTCTCAGGCGCTGGAGGGCCCAACGGGAAACTCGGGCAGACTCCGGACCACACACTACAGGGAGGTTGCAAATGCCAATGGATGGAATCACCCGCAGAAAATTCCTGGGCGGTACCGCGGCGGTAGGGTTGGGAGTGCTGGCCCATCCTGCCTTCGGCGGACGGGTGTTCGGAGCCAACGACCGTGTCGTGATGGGCATCATCGGCGCGGGAGGCATGGGCCGCGGGCACATGGACAACTTCAAGGATCAAGGCGTGGAGTGGGCAGCGGTCTCGGATGCCTACGGGGTACACCTGGACGCCGGACTGGAGATTGCCGGCCCCCGGGCCAAGGGCTACACGGACCACCGGAGTGTGCTGGATCGCAAAGACATCGATGCGGTGCTGATTGCCACGCCCGAACACTGGCACCACAACCATCTGGTAGACGCCGTACGCGCCGGCAAGGACGCCTATTGTGAGAAGCCTCTCGCCTGGTCCATCGAGCAGGGCGCCGATATGGTGGCGGAGGTGCGCAAGACGGATCGGGTGGTGCAGGTGGGCATGCAGCGGCGCAGTTCTCCCCTCGTGCAGGAGTGCAAAGCCCTCATCGACCAGGGGGCCCTGGGAGAAATCAACCTGGTGCGCGCTGAGTGGTACTGGAACGTCAACGTCCGCCTGCGGTCGGTGCTCCAGAACAAACTCGATTGGGAGCGCTTCGTGGGCCCCGCTCCCCAGCAGCCCTTTGATCCTTACCGCTTTCGCTTCTGGCGTTATTTCTGGGACTTCTCCGGCGGGAATATGACCGACCAGGGGACCCACCTGATCGACGTCATTCAGTGGTTGACGAACACGCCTGGGCCCACGGCCGCACAGTGTTCTGGCGCCGTCTATAAGCTCCAGCCCGCCGAGACGCCCGACACCTTCTGCGCCATCTTTGAATATCCCCGTTTCACCTCCACCTGGACCCTGACTTACACCAACGCTTTCCAGAATGGTTGGGGTATTGTCTTCCAGGGGCAGAAGGGGACTCTCGAACTCTGCGAGCAGGGTTACCGCCTCTACCAGGAACCCTGGGTGGGCAGCCGTTGGGTTCGTCCGGAGCCCGTGAAAGAGAAACTCCCGGGCGGGGTTACGCAGACCGTGCCGCATATCAAGAACTTCTTGGAGTGCTTACGCACGCGGCAGCAGCCCAATGCCCCGATTGAGATTGGCCACCAAGCGGTCCGCTCGCTCCACCTGGCCAATATCGCCTATCACAAAAAGGCCCGCGCGGTGCTGGGCGAGGACGGCAAGACCGTGACCGGGTAGCGCCCGGCTCGGGTTTCACAGGCTGCGGAAAAACCCGTCGGGCCTGTCATTCTGAGGAGCCGCAGGCAAGGAAGAATCTCGTATTGCCATGAAAATGCGCAGTGCGAGATTCTTCGCGAAGTTTACCCTGAGCCGCCAGAGCGAGATCCTTCGCTGCGCTCAGGATGACAGCGAAGGGCTCAGAATGAAAGCGGGGAAGCGTTTTCCCGCAGCCTGTTCAGCCCGGCGGCTGGTGGTTCCAGTCGAAACGCCGGGCGGGCTGGTTTTCTGCCCTGCCAAGCCTGGGGTCGGCTGCAACTCGGGGTTGCGGTTTGGCGAGGGGCGCAATCAGTCGCGGGTATCGCCGCGGCGTTCGGCGACGATGGTCACCTGCATATCGCGGGCCTGGCGGACGATGCGGTGTATGAGGTTCCGTCCCAGGAATCCCTCCCAAGGCGAATACTGCGGGCGGACCATGAAGATCTGCGTGATGCTATGAAGGCGGGCAAAGTCGATGAGAGTGGTGGCGATGTCCACACCCTGAAGAACCCGGGTTTCGACGTGGAGGTTCCGCGCGAAAGTGAGGTGGCGCTCGACGGCCTCGCGTTTAGCCTTCGGCAGGCTGCCGAAATCCATTTCGGCGTGGACGAACACGGCCAAGCAGTCGGCTTGGAGATAATCAGCCACCCTACGACCGCGGCGGATGAGCATGGCGGTGGAGGGATGCTCCGTCACGTAGAGGAGGAGCCGATCGTTCAAAGGGCCAGAAGCGCTGATCTCCGCGCTCGACATCTCCGCCGGCGCAACCGGGGTTTCGGTGGTGGGGTCAGGCAGCGTTACTTGCCGAATCTCGACTTCGTGGGCCGTCTGCCGCATGGCGATTTCGCGCAAGGCGACGAGCGTGGATTCTTTGAAAAAGTTCTGCAGCGCCCGCTGGGCCTTCTCCTGGGCGTACACAACTCCGCGTTCCAGGCGGTTGAGAAGGGCACGCGGGGTGAGATCGACCATGACCACTTCGTCGGCCTGTTTCATGACCCAGTCGGGAATCGTCTCGCGAACCCGGACGCCCGTCATATTCCAGACTTGGTCATTCAGACTTTCGAGGTGCTGGATGTTCATCGTGGTCATCACATCGATTTCAGCCTCGAGCAGTTCCAAAACATTCTCCCAGCGTTTCACATGGCCGGAGCCCGGAACGTTGGTGTGCGGTAGTTCATCCACCACACACACCTGGGGACGGCGTTGGAGGATCGCCTCCGTATTCATTTCCTCGAAAACTGACCCACGGTATTCCACTTTGCAGCGCGGGATCAGCTCCAACCCCTGAGCTTGCGCAATGGTATCCTTGCGCCCATGGGGCTCGAGGTAGCCGATCACGACATCGACGCCCTTTTTCACCAGTTCATGGGCGTCCGCCAGCATCTGATAGGTCTTGCCGACGCCGGCGGCGTACCCCAGGTACACTTTGAGCCGACCGTGCTGAAGAGAACCGGTGTCCATCATCTTTAGGGGGGAAACACGCGCACGTCGATCCCTTCCGCGGCGCGGATGAGCCGATCCAACGGGCCTCCCAGGAAGCGATCCCACCAGTGGTCCCGGCGGGAGTGGCCCACGAAGATCTGCGTGATCCGGTGCGAGCGCGCAAATTCCATGAGGGTCTCCACCGGGTCGTCCCCGTCCAGTACCTCTGTCTGTGCTCCTACCAGCCGTGCGCTCTCCAGGCGTTCCTGCAAGAGAGTCTCATCCCTCTCGGAAAGCCGATCGTGGCGAACGTACACCGTGAAGAGTTCCCCGTGGAAGCGGTCGGCATTGCGCCCTCCACTGGCGATCATGGCCGGAGCGTTCGCCACGGGAGTAAGGCAGACCATGATCCGCTCCTGGGTACCCCAGAGCAGCTCAATGCCGTGGGCATGCAGGTAACCCTCAAGCTGTTTGTCCACGACCTCGGCAGCCAGGAGCAGGGCGATCTCGCGCAGTGCCGAAAGTTGTCGCGGCGTCTTGGCCAGGCTGGGGTCAGCCGCCGCAGGCTGCCCGGCGCGCTCCAGGAGGAGTTCCGGCGGGACGTCGACAAGGACGATCTCGTCGGCGGCGTAAAGGAACCGCTCGGGAACGGTTTCGGTCACATGCTTGCCGGTAATCCTTTCCACATCTTCGCGACGCTCCTCGATATGCTGGAGGTTGAGGGAAGTGATGACCACGATTCCGGCCGCCAGGATTTCTTCCACGTCTTGCCAGCGCTGGGGGTTCTTGCTGCCCGGAGGATTGTTGTAAGCGACGCCGTTGACCAGACAGACTTGCGGATGCCTGCGGAGGATGGCTTCCACATCCATCGCCTCTCCGGCGCCGATTTTCTTGAGAGGAATGACTGCCAGGGTCTGCACCAGATGCGCGAGCTCGGTGGGCAGGTTCACCTGAATGGCGCCCACCACCACATCCTGGCCGCGGGCTCGACGCCGCCGGCCCTCATCCAGCATCCGAAACGATTTCCCCACCCCCGAGGCGTAACCCAGGAAAACTTTCAAGCGCTCGTGTTGGAGCTGTTCGTCCTGCGCGTCAATTCGCTTAAGCAGGAGCTCGGGGTCCGGTCTGCGGTCAAAGTCGATGGGCATAGGCCCGAAAACCTCCCGGAAGGCAGTGTACTATTGGAGGGGTCTGGCGACAAGGCGTGCACGGACCAACGACTCCTTCCGCCCCTAACCCGGATTTCTCACCACGCGATTGGAAGGGCGGGGCCTTACAGGCTGCGGAAAAACGGTTCATGGCTGTCATTCTGAGCGAAGCGAAGAATCTCGCCTTGCGCCGCAATTCTTCATGGGGGTTTGCCGCCAGCGCCGAGCGTCAGAGCTTGACGAGGATGGCGATATTGAAGCGATTCTCACTTTTGCGGAGGTCCGGGGTCCAGCCTTCTGGCACCACCGAGCCGGGCGCGCCGGTATTGCCGCCGGGAGGCGTTACACCTCCTGGTCCGGCAAAGTAGGGCACATTCGCCCCGCGATGATCAAACTCCCAGCGAAAAGTTATGAACTGGCGGGGCATGTAATCAAAAGTCGCCGAGGCGTCCCAGGCTTTGAACGGGTTTCCAGGATTTTCCGTGAAATAGGGCGTTCCCGAGAATGCCGTCGCACCGTTGATGGGCGGCAGGAGGACCAAGTACCGGCCGGGATTGTTCATTGCACCGCCGCCGAGGGTCAGGCCGTACACGTCCTTGTGGAACCAAAACCGGTTGTAGAACATGCCACCCAAAAAGCTCTGCTTAGGGCTGGTTCGAGTTTCGCCTGTGCAATTCACTCCACTGCCGGATTCGCACCCGGCGTCGAAGGTGAAGGAGAAGGCAGCCTTGTCAAAGAGCTTCGCCGGCTTGTCGTAATACTTGACCTCGATACTGTCGTCCGTATGGAATCGTGTGCGCCGGGAGGCTCCCACGGTGTCCCTGCCCACTCCGTATTCATTGCCGATTATCGAAAGCCACCCCGTGGGTCGCCACAAAATCTGCATCCCCAGCCCCGGCCGGCCGTTGGCGGTGCCATAGGACTGCCAGCCGTTGACGACCCAGGGCTCAATTTTCAGTTTCTCCGTGGGGAAGATCTGGACGCGCACCCCATTAAAGAACCACGGCGTGTTGGATGATACGTACGACGGCTGATATGCCCAGTTGTCGAAGTTGTAGTAACTGAAGAGGCCGACGTAGGACATAAAGATGCCGGCATCGACGTTGATGCCGTGCATCACGTCGAAATGATACCCGCCATACGCTTCCGAGATATAGCGGTAGGCATCGGAGAGGTTCCACTGGCCACGTCCGGGGGTGGCGTCATTCCGCGGCGTCATGGTGGAATACATGCCAAATTGGGTCATCAGCCTGCCGCGCACGTGGTCATAGTGAAAATCACCCCCGATGCCCAATTGCTGGACCTGAACCTCACCGGTTCGGCCGCTCTCGGTTGTGCCGACGAGCGTATGATCAATGGGATGGTTGAAGTCGTAAATGTAGCTCGTGTCGGCTCGAAATTCGCCCGTGAACACCTTGGTATCAAGGGGCGATTCCGTAGTCCGGCTGTTACCGTTGAGCCATGAGAAGTCTGCGAACGCAAACGGTTCCGCCGGTTTTGCTTTCTCGGGTTTGGCGGCTGGAGGCGGCGGAATCGGCGCTTCCCTTAGCGCTTGCGCGGGCAAGGGAGAATCCTGCTTTCCCGCGGGAGTCAGCGCCGGTTCCGGAGCGAGCGGCGGGGCCACGCGGGCCCGTGCCGGCCCCGCTCCCGGCTCCTCCGGATTGCTTTCATTGGTCCTGGCTTCGAGTGCGGCGAGCCGTTTTTCCAGTCTGTCAATGCGGTCCAGCAATTGCTGTTCGCGCTCCGTCACGGGGGCTTGATTGGGTCCGACAGTTGCGGTTCCGGAATAGCTCGCTTGTTGCCCATACGCCCACGCGGACCAGAGCACCATGAGACTCATGAGTCCGAGACAACGCATCCGGACACTGACGGAGTTAGTCATTCTCTTCTCCTTCTTCGTGCCCATTTCAAAGGCGCCCCACCCCCCGGCGGAAGGCTCTCCCCCCTCTGGCTGTAAGCCTGCTTCCGAACTAGCGAAGGGGAAACTGCCTGTCTAACTCCAGGTTCAGGGACAGGACATTGACTCGCGGTTCGCCCAAGAAACCCAGTTCGCGCCCTTCGCTGCGAGCGGAAATGATCTGTTGCACCTGTTCGAGGCTCACACCCCGCACTTTGGCGACCCGTGGCGCCTGCGCCAGAGCGGAGGCTGGGCTCAGGTCCGGATCCAACCCGCTCCCCGAGGCGGTGAGCAGGTCGGCAGGGAGGGGGCCGTTGTAGTCAGGGTTTTCCTTGTGGAACTTGTTGACGTCAGCTTTGACTCGATCGATCAGTTTCTGATTTGTGGGGCCCAGGTTGGATCCATTGGAAGCGCTCGCGTCGTATCCATCGTTGCCGGCGGCCGACGGCCGGGGGTGGAAGTACTCAGGCTTCGTGAAGTTCTGGCCGATCAACGCGGAGCCCACGATCGTTCCATCCACGGTCACCAGGCTTCCGTTGGCGCGGTGAGGAAACAGCATCTGGCAAAGGCCCGTAACAATTCCGGGATAAATCAGGCCGGTCAGTACGGTCATGAACAGGGTGACGCGAAAAGCTGGAGCAATTTGGTAGCGCATACGGAACTCCTTAAGCCAGGTGCAACAAACCGAGCAGCCGGTCAATCAGCCAAATGCCCGGGAAAGGCGCAATGATGCCGCCCATGCCGTAGATCAACAGGTTTCTGCGCAGCATGCGGGCGGCGCCTTCCGGCCGGTACTTGACCCCGCGCAGGGCCAGGGGGACCAGCGCGATGATGATCAGCGCATTGAAGATGACGGCCGCCAGGACCGCGCTGCGGGGTGAATGCAAATGCATGATATTCAGGGCATTCAGCACGGGATACGTCGCCATGAACATGGCCGGGATGATGGCGAAGTACTTCGCCACGTCGTTGGCAATGGAAAAGGTGGTCAGCGCGCCGCGCGTAATCAGGAGCTGCTTCCCGATGGCCACGATTTCGATCAGTTTGGTGGGATTGCTGTCCAGGTCCACCATATTTCCGGCTTCCTTGGCGGCCATGGTGCCCGTGTTCATGGCCACACCCACGTCGGCCTGCGCCAGGGCGGGCGCGTCGTTCGTGCCGT
Source organism: uncultured Acidobacteriota bacterium (assembly GCA_963722555.1). GTDB lineage: Bacteria > Acidobacteriota > Terriglobia > UBA7540 > UBA7540 > Bog-366. The sequence goes on along the minus strand of CAVRNQ010000003.1, from coordinate 593,903 downwards.
CGCCGGTCATGGCCACAAGCCGGCCCTGCGCCTGTTCTTTCTTGATGTACTCCATCTTGTCCTTGGGCGTGGCTTGCGCGAGGAAGTCATCCACGCCAGCCTCGTTGGCGATGGCGGCCGCGGTCAGGGGGTTGTCGCCCGTAATCATGACCGAGCGGATTCCCATCGCCCTCAAATGTCCCAGGCGCTCGCGCATCCCTCCCTTGATGATGTCTTTCAGGTGAACGATTCCGAGCAGGCGCGCTCCATCGGCAACGGCCAGGGGCGTGCCTCCGGTGCGGGAAACCCGGTCCGACATTTCCGTGAAGTTCACCGGTATCTTCCCGCCTTTTTCGACGACGAACTGCATGACGGCGTCGGTTGCGCCTTTGCGCAGGCGGCGGCCGTCCATATCCACGCCGCTCATGCGCGTGTAGGCGGAAAAGGGAATGAAGCGCGCTTCGTGTTCGGCTACTTCGCGACCGCGGAGGTTGAACGCCTGCTTGGCGAGTACTACGATCGAGCGGCCCTCCGGGGTTTCATCCGCCAGACTGGCGAGTTGCGCCGCGTCCGCTAATTCGGCCCCCTTGACCCCTTCTACGGGAACAAATTCCACGGCCTGCCGGTTGCCGAGGGTGATGGTGCCGGTCTTGTCCAGAAGCAGTGTGTTGACATCGCCCGCGGCTTCCACCGCCTTGCCGCTCATGGCGAGCACGTTGTGCTGCACCACGCGGTCCATGCCAGCAATGCCGATGGCGGAGAGCAATCCGCCGATGGTGGTGGGAATCAAACACACCAGCAGGGAAACCAGCACCGCCACGCTTGGAATCTCTCCGGCCTGAGCGGAGGCCACCGCGTAGGCTGAAAAAGGCTGCAGAGTCACAACCGCCAGCAGGAAGATGAGCGTCAGGCCGGCGATCAGGATGTTGAGAGCGATCTCGTTTGGGGTCTTCTGCCGCTCGGCGCCTTCCACCAATGCAATCATGCGATCCAGGAACGTCTCGCCCGGGTTGGAGGTGATTCGAACCTTGATCTGATCCGAAAGCACCTTGGTCCCGCCCGTGACGGCGCTACGGTCACCGCCTGACTCCCGGATCACCGGCGCGCTTTCGCCGGTGATGACCGACTCATCGACGGTGGCGATGCCTTCGATCACTTCGCCGTCACCGGGAATGATGTCACCCACCGAGCAGATAACGGTGTCCTGGCGGCGGAGCTGGGAAGCGGGAACGACTTCGATCTGGCCTCCCGAAACGATCCGCTTGGCCATGGAGTCGGTCTTGGTCTTGCGCAAGGTGTCCGCCTGGGCCTTGCCGCGCGCTTCTGCCATGGCCTCAGCGAAATTGGCGAAGAGAACTGTGAACCACAACCAGAGAGCAATCTGCAAAGAAAAACCAATGCCGGAAGCGCGGATGAAGATGTCACGGACCAGGAAGATTGTGGTCAGCGCCGCTCCCGCTTCCACCACCAGCATGACGGGATTCCTGGCGAGGGTGGCAGGATTCAACTTCACAAACGAGTCGCGTACTGCCCTCTTTGCGATGGGCGGGTCGAAGAGGGGGCGAGCGCGCGCCAGCCTCTTGGGTATAAGCGCGGATTCATCAAGCACCGGAGGTACCGCAGAAACTCCCATAGCATCAGCTCCAGATCGAGAAGAAGGCCATCGAGAAGAGTTTCCCTTGCTGCATCAGGAAGTGCTCAACGATGGGGCCGAGGGAAAGGGCCGGGAAGTAAGTCAGAGCGCCAACGATGATCACCGTCCCAATCAGCAGGCCGACAAACAACGCCCCGTGCGTGGGCAGGGTGCCACTGGTCTCGGGGATTTTCCGCTTGGCCGCCAGGCTCCCCGCCACCGCCAGCATGGGGATGATGAAGAGAAAGCGGCCGATCAGCGTGGCGAGACCGAGGGTCAAGTTGTACCAGGGCGTGTTACCGTTGATGCCGGCAAAGGCGCTGCCGTTGTTTCCGTTCGTGCTGGTGTACGCGTAAAGGATCTCGCTGAATCCGTGGGGGCCATTGTTGTTGACGTTAGCTGTGGCAGCCCCGGGAGGGTTCCAGTAGCCGTTCTGCTTGAATTTGGCCACCGTACTAATTCCCGTGAAGACGAGGATGTTGGCGGCCATGATGATGAGCGCGAGCATCGCCATCTTCACTTCCTTCTGCTCGATTTTCTTCCCGATGTATTCCGGCGTGCGGCCTACCATGAGTCCGGCAATGAAGACCGCCAGGATGGCGAAGAGCAACATGCCTTTGATGCCCGCGCCGACGCCGCCAAAAACCACTTCCCCAAGCTGGATGTTGAAAAGCGGGACGAGGCCCCCGAGAGGAGTGTAGCTGTCGTGCATGCTGTTCACGGCCCCGCAACTCGCGTCGGTGGTGATCACGGCAAACAGCGCGGAGGTGGCGATGCCAAAGCGAACCTCTTTCCCTTCCATGTTGCCGCCCGGCTGCAGGTTGCTGGCCTTGGTTGCCAGGCCGAGCTTCGCCAGTATGGGGTTACCTGCCTGTTCTGCCGGGTAGCAAACCAAAACTCCCGCCAGGAACAAAATACTCATGGCTGCGAACAACGCCCAGCCTTGCCGCTTGTCTCCCACCATCCGGCCGAAGGTGTAGGTGAGGCCGGCGGGGATCGCAAAGATCATGAGGATCTGGACGAAGTTGGTCAGCGGTGAGGGGTTCTCAAAGGGGTGGGAGGAATTGGTATTGAAAAAGCCCCCGCCGTTCGTGCCGACCATCTTGATGGCTTCTTGGGAAGCGACCGGCCCCTGCGCGATTGTCTGCGCGGCGCCTTCCAACGTTTTCACAGTGGTGTAATGTTTGAAGTTCTGGATCACGCCCTGCGAGCAAAGAAAGAGCGCGCCGAGCAACGAGAGCGGCAGAAAGATGTAAAGCGTCGCCCGCACCAGGTCCACCCAGAAGTTGCCGATGGCGTTCGCCTGCTTGCGCGCAAAGCCTCGGATCAGGGCGATGGACACCGCCACACCCGCCGCGGCGGAGACGAAGTTCTGCACGGTCAACGCGGTCATCTGAACGAAGTAGCTGAGGGTCGTCTCACCACCATAGTTCTGCCAGTTCGTGTTGGTGACGAAACTAACGGCCGTGTTGAAGGCAAGATCGGCGGTCACGGGCGTGGCGCCGGTGGGGGCCTTTGCGGTCCCGAAGTGCATGAGATTTAATGGCAGGAAGCCCTGTAGCCGCTGAATCACGTACGCGAAGATGAAACTCATCAGGCTAAAGGCAATGAGTGACGCCGCATATTGGGTCCAGCGCTGCTCGGAAGTCTCGCGGATGCGGCAGAGGCGGTAGGTCAGCTTCTCCACGGGGCGCAGCAACGGATGCAGAAAGGTCCGCTCGCCGGCGAAGAGCCTGGCCATGAAGACGCCCAGCGGCTTGGTGAACAACAGGATCAGCACAAAATAGACAACCACGTTCAAAATGCCAATCGGGGTCATGGGCTCCTCTCAGAACCGTTCCGGCCGCAGCAACGCGTAAACGAGATAAGCAAAAAGGAACAGAGCCGCAACGCCAGCAATGATGTAGTCCATCGCACGGCCTCCTATAGCCGGTCGCAGGCGCGTGTGAATATCCAGCAACCGACGAAAAACAACACGCCAATTAAGATGTAAGCCATGTCCAACACGGGGTTATCACCTCAGCTCCGCGAAAATCACGTGATGTCCATCTTCATTGAGGGCACGCGCCAGCCTCTGCTCCGGGGTGGGCCACCAACGCTTCCGGCCGCCCACGATCACCAGAGAACGGGCCTTTAGAACGAGCCGCAAGGTGCGCCGCCTGTCGCGGCACAGATAAATTTGCGCGGCGATTTCCATCGGGACTTCGCTTGCCAAAGTGCGGAGTTGCCCTTCCAGGAATCCCACCGGCACTGCCGGCGCGGTCAGGGGAAGCGCGTAAGGCACTTCATAGGGCATGAGCAGCCGTAAGCGCGCCTCCAGCCGTTTGGCCAGCCGATCAGCCGTTTGCAGGGCAGCCAAGGTTCCGGGGGTGTCTGTAAAGACCACAAAGACTTCCAACCTCTGCTCGTCAGCGTAATCGTGTCCAGTGTTTTCATGCCAGGAGAGAGGCGACGCCAGATCGGGCTTAGCAACGGATGGAGTTTCCATCGCAGACCTCGTACACCATCGTGCACCGAGACCCATAAGGAAGTCATAAAGACTTGGTCAGGATTTCGTTAGTCTTTTCCGGGCAGGTGAAAACGGTAGCCAACCCACGGTTCAGTGAGGAGATGCTGGGGGCGGGAAGGTTCGGGTTCAATTTTCTTGCGAAGCTGATTGATGAAGACGCGGAGGTACTCGACCTCCTCGCCATAATCCGGCCCCCACACGGCCTGCAGGAGTTTGGCGTGGGGAATCGCCACCTCGGGATTACTGGCAAGGTAACGGAGAAGGTCGAACTCCTTGGGAGTCAGCCGCACTTCGGTGCCGTCCACGGTAACCCGGCGGGCGGCGAAATTGATTACCGTACGGCCCAGATCCAACACCTCCGGTGCGCCTGGACTCGCGAGTGGCGCTCGGCGCAGTGCCGCGCGAATGCGGGCCAGGAGTTCCGGCATGCTGAAGGGTTTCGTGACGTAGTCGTCGGCGCCCGCATCCAGCGCTTCGATTTTGTCCTTCTCCGCATTACGAATGGAAAGTATCACGATGGGGATATCACTCTGGGAACGAATGATGCGGCAGGTTTCCAGGCCGCCGATTCCCGGCATGTTCATGTCGAGGAGCACCAGGTCAAAACGTTCCTCGCGGAGTTTCTCCAGCGCATCCTCGCCGCTGCGGGCGTCGCTGACCACGTACCCACGCGCCACCAGCGTGGTGCGCATCACCCGGCGAATCTGCGGCTCATCATCGACGACCAGGATCCTGGCGTTCGTCACGCTGAAGACTCCCTCGGTGCGCAGGGGACAGAGAAGGAAAACTTGGCGCCTTTCCCGGGCTGGCTCTCCACCCAGATTCTCCCGTGGTGGGCACGCACAATCTCCTGGGCAATGGTGAGGCCCACGCCCGTGCCCGGAATCCGGTCCCGATGTGCTTTCCCCCGGTAAAACTTTTCGAAAATCTGTTGCTGCTCGGGCTCGGAAATTCCCGCCCCGTGGTCGGCGAGACTGACGACGACTTCGCTTCCTTCCGTACGGGCGCAAAGGGCGAGGGGACTGCCCGGAGGGGTGTACCGCACGGCATTGTTCAACAACTGCCAGATCACGATGCCGATAAATTCCGGGTCGACATTCACCCGGGGCAAATCCTCGGGAACCTCCACGGCCACTTTTCGTCCTTCCAGGCTCTCCGCCAGTCTCTCCAATTGGGCGCGGACCAGCGAGCTCAGGGAACGGGGGCTCCGGTGCAACTGCACCTGGCCCGCTTCAATGCGGGACATCTGGATGGCTTCGGTCAGCATCGTGTTCAGGCGATCGGTTTCCTCGTTTACGATGTGAAGGAGTTCCTGATGGGTTGGACTGGAACAGCCGTCGGAAAGCATGGAGGTCACCGCTGCCTTGATGGGAGTGAGCGGCGTTTTGAACTCGTGCGCCAAGGCGTCGAGCAGCGTGGACTTCAACTCCTCGCTCTGCCGGGCGGCTTCGGCCCGCGTAGCTACATCCTGAACGTGGGCACGTTCCAGGGTGATGGCCGTGAGGCTGGCGATGGATTGGAGAGCCGCCTCGGAAATCGACGTTCCTTGAATCCCCAGGCTGCCAATCGGTGGACCTCCCAGGTTGATCGGCATGACCGTGGTCCTCGCCGCAGCATCGTGAAAAACCGTTCCCTGCAACGCCGCGTCCCGAAGCTTGCTGTCCTCCACGGGAATGTCATGCGGCCCAGCCCGGTGAATGCGGTCACTGAGGCGGTCAAAGAAGGCGACCCCCGGCAACTCAAAAACCTGCGCAACTTGATTGGCAATCTGCTGGGCGAGAGGCCCGCGGCTGTCGAGCAGCAGCAGATTACGGCTCAACGTGTAGAGCCGCTCCAGTTCGCGTTGGCGGCGAGTGGATTCGAACGCCTGCTTTTGTGCGCTTGCCGAAAGTTCGCTGGCGATTAGCGCGGTCACTACAAAGGCAAAGAGGGCAGCCCAGTTCTGAGGGTCCGCAATCGTCAAGGTACCAATGGGAGGCAGAAAGAAGTAGTTGAAGCAGAGCATGCCGGCGACCGAAGCCGCCAGCGCTTCCAGCAAGCCCCAGCGCGTGGCCACCACCAACACAGCGAGCAGGAAGGTCAGGGCCACCGTCACGTGGTTGACACTGACCACTCGAAAGTAAAGAAACGTGATGCCCCCGACCAGTCCCAGCGCGCCCAGCAGGCGGAGCGACTTGAACACCCGGGCAAGTAACGCCTTCGTCAAGGGAGGACCTCAGGATCCCCTACATTGTACCCGGAGAGGGGATGATAAGCATAGTCGCCGCGAAGCAGGAAGCGCGCTCCCGCCCTGCCGCAACTTGTGCCGCCGTCAGAAAAGGCCGCCGAGATTTAGAACCATCACAGCAACCAGGATGAAGGCGACGGCCGCGATGAGGAACCTCCGGGTCCGGGCGCTGGTACCCTTCCACTCACCGGTCATCAACCCGGCGACGTTGGCAAAGAGGATACTGGAGGCGATGAACAGCATGAACCCAATCGAGGTTCCGTAAGAACCGACCAGGGTGGCTCCAATTCCGTAACTGAGGATCGCCGTGACCCAGGTCATCGCCATAACGATCGCGAGGGCGGCCTCCCTGGGCCAGCCGCTCTGCCCGAACAGATTCGCCGTGCGATTCCGGGCGAGCAGATAGATGCAGTAGACCAGGTTCGGAATGAAACCGGTCCCCAGAACCAGGCCCCATACGGCATAAGTGGAGGTGAGAGGCCCGGCGCCCTGCTGCATGCTGCCGCGAATCACGTCGCCGCCAAAGGCGAATCCCAGGTTGAAACTTGAGCCGAAGATTCCTGTGAAAATGCACAGGGCCATTCCGGTGGAGAAGCGGCTCCTCCGCTTCGGAGCATCGGTATTCTGCGCGGCCTGCTCGTTCTCGCGCCGGCGGCCGGCGTAGGCATAGAGAATCAAGCCCACGAGCAAAAAGGGGATACTGAGAAGCAGGAGGAGTCCTCGCGGGCGGAGGAGGTCAAGAGGATGGAAGGCCAGCAGGGGCACCAGCGATCCTGACAGGCTGGCCAGTCCGGAGACGACGGCGAAGGTCAAGGCGACCCCCACTAACCGCAAGCTGATTCCGAAAGTCGCCTGGGCAGTTCCCCAGAGCAGGCCGAAAAGCACCGGTAGCAGAAGCGCCCGCCGCCCCACGCCCGCATAGACGTGCGTAAGCCCCGGCACCAACCCGAAGGCCAGCGCCCACGGAACCAGGCATAACGCGACCACGGCATACACCAGCCAGGTGTTCTCCCACTTCCAACTCCGGGAGTATTTCATGGGCAGCGAGAACCCGCCGTTCAACATGCCACTGAGAAGTATCACGGCCATTCCAAGCCAGAAATGATTATTCATGAATTTGGGGACCCCCCACGGTGCGAGGAACTATCGAAATTGAGGAACACAACAAACGTGGACTTTACCATTCGGCCACCGAACCGTCGGCGTGGAAGACCATCGGCTGGAACACTTCCTGCTCGGAGGGGTGCTTCCGTGCTTCGGCTTCGTCGATCTCCACCCTGACAAACACCCAATTGCGCATTTGGGCGTTAACGACGAGGGTTCTGATGCCCGTGATTCTCATGATTCGGTACTCCTAGGGCTTTCGTCAGCAGCCGAATACCAAAGAAAGCCAGGAAAGTAAAGCGCCATTCGCGGGACGCGTCCGAAGTCCGCGCACTTCGTCGCCTTTCTCGCGTAGAATGGGGAGCGATCTCCCGGGGAGGCAAGCCGCATGGTGAAGTTTTTGCTCTGGTGTATCCTATTGATTTTGTGCTGGCCGCTGGCGCTCCTGGCACTCGTGCTTTACCCGCTGGTCTGGATCTTGCTGCTCCCGCTCCGGCTGGTGGGAATTGCCGTTGACGGCGTGTTTGAATTGCTTCGCGCCATCATTACTCTTCCTGCCCGAATTATCGGCGGGCCGCGTCGCACTTGAGCTCCCCGGCGTCCGAGTCTGCGGCGGGCCCTGGGAGGCGCGCCCTCGAGGAGTTGACTGCTTGCATCCTCTCGGTCTCAATGCGCTGGATTACGCGATCATTGCCGGCTATTTTCTAGCCATCCTCTTCGTCGGATATCGCCTGCGGCGGCGGATGGTCTCCACCACAGACTTTTTCCTGGCGGGACGCTCGCTCCCCGTGGCCGTGACCGGCATCGCCTTTGTCGCCGCCAACTGCGGCGCGCTGGAAATCATGGGCATGATTTCCACGAGCGCCAAGTATGGCGCCCGCGCCAACCACTTCTATTGGCTGGGGGCCATCCCCGCCATGTTGTTCCTATCGCTGTTCATGATGCCCATCTATTACCGAAGCCGCGTGCGCAGCGTACCGGAATTCTTGAAAATGCGTTACGGAGAAGCCACGCGGGCCTTTAACGCCGTGGCCTTCGCCACCATGATGGTGCTGGTGAGTGGTATCAGTCTCTACGCCATGGCCATTGTTTTGGGGACGCTGCTGGGTTGGGGGTTTGCCACCAGCGCCTGTGTGGCGGCTGCTGTGGTGCTGGTCTATATCGTGTTGGGCGGGCTGAAGGCGTCAATCTACAACGAGGTGCTGCAGTTCATTCTGATTGTGGCGGGGCTTTCGCCGCTGGTGTTTTACGGCCTGCGCGAGATGCACGGGTGGCCGGGCTTGGCACACGCACTGCCACCCGGCCTCAGCCACACTTGGAAAGGCTTGCCCGTGGCCAGCCCTTTCAGCGCGGCCATGGACGGCGTCGGAAATGTTTTGGGGCTGGGGTTCGTTTTAAGCTTCGGATATTGGTGCACGGATTTCCTGCTGATCCAGCGCGCCCTGGCGGCGAAAAACGCCGCGGCAGCCGTCCAAACGCCGCTGCTGGGGGCGGTGGTCAAACTCTTTTTCCCCGCCCTCGTGGTGCTGCCGGGGCTTGTGGCGGTGGCGCTTTATCCCCAAAGTATTACAGCGCGATATGATTTGGCGCTGCCCACCCTGATGGCCCGTTATTACTCGCATGGGCTGCTGGGTCTGGGCGTCACGGCCATGCTGGCCAGCTTTATGTCGGGCATGGCCGGGAACGTGACGGCCTTCAACACGGTCTTCACCTACGATCTCTATCAGGCGTACTGGGTGCGGGGCAGGCCCGACCGTCATTACCTCGCCGTGGGCCGCGCGGCCACGATAGCGGGAGTCCTGCTCAGCGTCGGGACGGCCTATATTGTTCTCCACTTCAACAACCTGATGGACTATGTGCAATTGCTCTTTTCGTTCTTTAACGCGCCCCTCTTCGCGACATTCCTTCTGGGAATGTTCACGCTGTGGGCGACGCCCGCGGGCGGCTTCGTGGGGCTGGTGGCGGGGACGCTGGCGGGCCTGGCCCATTACCTCGCTTATCACTTTCACTGGCTGCCTTACGGCAGCGATATGGCGGCCAACTTTTACGGCGCCATGTGCGCGTGGAGCGTCTGTTTCCTGGTGACCGCCGGGGTGAGCCTGGTGACACCGCGAAAGCCGGCCACGGAACTGGCAGGGTTGGTGTACCGGTCAGGCGCGGGTGAGGCCGGGCGCGACGGTCCGGGCATGAAGGGCGCGTGGATCTTCGCGGGCGTGGTCGCTATGGGATTGGTGATTCTAAACTGGGTATTTTATTGACCGGGATCGGTCCACTCGGCTGGGTGGGCCGGCTGGTGCAGACCTCGTTTTGGGAGGTCTGCGATCTCTCGCAGGGAGCGCTGACTCATCCAGTCTTCGGTCTTACCGATATCCCGCTATGGCGCTGACATCAAAAGCAATGCCTGCGCCACCCGCAGGTGTGAGAAAGGCCCACAGGCAGCAAGCCACTGACTGTGGCTACTCGCTAGGAGCACCGGACAGAACGACCGGGCAGCTTGCCATGTCATCAAGAGGTCGGGTAGAAGGAAGGGCGCATTTTACCAGGGCTTATCAGGAAGTCAGGCGCAAGGCTAGTGCAAGGCGTGATCTGTCGCGTCCTTTCCCGCCTGTTCCCGAGGGTACCCGTTAGCCTTTCAGTTAGCCCACAGAACGGAGTAGGCTCATTTGGGGGCCGCCGGTCGATTTTCTATCGAAAGAGGGCGTGACTGTTTGTCTCCAAAAATGGGATCGAAAATCATGTTGTTAATCATTTGCAGCCCAACCAGCAGGAGTAATCCAAGGGCCGCGCCCTTCAGACACTTCCAAAGAAAGCGAATCCCTGGCCGGGTGCGGGATTTCAAAACCCAGGCCAGGGCGATTGCAACCAAGGCTATTAGGAAGAACCAATCCAAGGCATGGCCGGAATAGCTAAGTCCCATGGCGGCTTGGGCATTCTGGAATTCCGTCGCGTCATGGCCGCGGCCCGCAATCAGAAAACGCAAAGTATAAAGCCCGGGCGTCACCAGCGCTCCGGACAAAACCGCGGAAGCCTTGGCTGCCGGCCATTTGAAGTAGAGCCACAAAGCGCCCAGCAAGGCCAGAACAGTGCCGAGAATTCCCCCCAAGGCAATTGTGCGTTGAACCGGGTCCGTCGCCGCGGCCAAGATGTACTCTTTGGCGGGTGTAGGAATGGCTCGATAGCCGTGCATCCAGGCGGGGATGCAATGGCCCAGTTCATGCAGGTAGACTGAACCCAGGATGCTTCCGGCAAAGATGAGCCAAAGCCAGGCCTGCTCTTTCCGTGATACACGCGGCAGGACCGGGCGCGCAACCATGCGTCCGGGGAATAGGAATGCGAAGGTGCCGATCAATAGGCCAAGGCTCGCGATTCCAAGAAAGGCGAAACTGACGTAGGACTCCACAGTGTAATCCCAGTGCTTCGTGGTGACTGGAAGGACATGTGATTTGGCCCATACGATATCGGCCTGCTGCGTGCGGGCATAATCGGCGCCGATCAACGCCGCCCGGCGCATCACTTCGGCCTCGAAGCCATCGTAATAGCCGGGAATACCTTCCTGCTGATACTGATCTTTGGTGGGATGGGTAAAGACGTATCCGGTGAACACGTCGGAATAGCGAAACTCCTGAATGGGGGTAGAGAATATACCTTTCCCGTAGGGAAAGGGGAACAGATCGAAAGGGTCCTGTCCAAAGGGCGAGCCTGCCAGATCGAAGCCGGCCGGCCGGTTGCCTAGTTCCTCGAAGGCCGCATCCCACACGCCTCCCGTAATGGGAAAGGACGCCACTACCCGGGCATTAATCAAGACATTCGTGGCCCGGTCGCCGAAAGCATCCTTGATAAATTCAAAAGCGTTTGTTCGCTCACGCTCAGGGTTTCGTCCGGTCAAATCGAATCCGTGCCGGTAATTCATCACCACCAGGCATTTGGGGGTCTTTTGCCCAGCCGCCGCCAGGCGGCGCATCTCATCGATTACCGATTGCCCCATGATCTGGTCACGATGCCAAACTGCATCCTTAACGTAGGCCTGATAACGCGCATAGGTAAAATTGGGCCAGTCGATGGGCGCATCGGTGAAATGATGGTGGATGCGTTTTTCTGGGGGCAGGGTCTGATTGAAATAGTATAGCCGCGTCAAATAAGTGTGGAAATTTGTTTTAGTCCATCTGGGCCACACGCCCATATTGCGCTGGATGTGGAGGACCCGCCGGTTGACTTCCTCCGCCGGCAGGCCGTCCGTTGACATAAAATCATCCAAGTATCCTTGCATGCCCAGCTGGCCCTCCTCGGTAAAGATCAGCCCCACCCGCTCGACAAAACGGGGATTGCGCACCACGTCGAAGATGAAATCCCATTGGGTGGGATCCCAGTGGTCGCGTTCGCTGAGCACCACGATGTCGTACCGGTCGAAAAGGCTGAGCACATAATCAACTGGGGCAGGATGGTTTTGCTTGAGAAAAGCCTTGTATGGCCGGGTGGAGCGCGAGCTTTGGTAAGCGGCAAACCGACAGGGCAGCCAGCCTCGCGCCGCATACTCGCCCGCCGCCGCCCCAAGGGCCAATACGCCAGCCGCCGCCAGAGCCACGAAGGCGCGCTTTCGTCGGGCGGCCGGCACAGGCGCGCTCATGATGACGGTGCCCGCCAGTTGATCGTACCAACTACGTTTGGCAAGGCTGGTATAAAGCACAAGCAATAAAGCGATGGGCAATAGCAGCAGCAAGTCGAAAATCGTGGGCAGCCAGGCGCGGCCGCAAAGCATTCGTCCCAAGAGCATGGGCAGGACAAGCGTCAGTCCCCACTTCCCGGCTAGCTCCCGCAGAAGAACGCGGCCCAACCCCAACGAAGACGCCCTTTGTGGCATGATCTGAATCTGAAGGAGCATCTTCCCCAGGGTTTGCCCGGTTCGCGCCACAAAGGCCACGCTGTAAGCCGTCCCAAGAATGACGAAAAGCGCTTCAAGAGATACCCGGAGATGGAGCAGGGCAGCCAGCGCCGACAAGAGGGAGGCAGCCGTGTAAATGACGAATCCATCGATCCAGGCCGCCCCCAGACGGCGCCAGAATCCAGCTTGGCCGTAATTGACCGGCTGATCCATGGTTAACTTCCTTTCCTGAAAGCTTTCCGTTGAGTTCTGACCTCGACGCCAAACGCTGACGGTCATCCGTGTTAACCGGGGTTTCCTTTTTTACTCCTGATTGCCGATTCATGGTTCCATCCGGAATTTCCGATTTCAACTTCATCTTTGCGCAAAAACGCATACCCGCCGCCTTGAGGCTCTGAAGAAAATCCTCCGTCGGGGCAAAATTAATGCCTCGGTCCCCGATCAGCTTCGCGCCCGACTCGTCTCCGAATCCGTCCCGCACCATGTTGCTGACCTGCTCCTGGGTAAAGGGCTTTGCCGGACTAATGGCTGGAGCTACAGGCTTCTGCCGCGCCCAGGCAGACAGGGCAAAGACCAGCCCTATCGTCAGTATGAGTAGAGTCAACGTTTTGGTGAATCTCATCGCGACCTTGCGCGGCTGTCGAGGATTGAGAAAACTGATGGGCAGATTCTACCACGAACGAAGGGAAGGGTTGCAGTAGGATGGGCGTTGTCGAAGTACCACCATTCTCAAGATAAGCTGAGATGATGGAGGCCCCGGCAAAAAGTGCAAGGTAAGTGCAAGTTAATTGTTCCCGCGCGTTCCTGAGCGTTTCTCACGGTGCCAGCCGTGCCTGCGAAGTCATTGATGTACCGTATTTCGCTTCATTCGGGACCAAGAGGTCCCCATTTGGATCTGGCCATCCCGACCGGCACGGAGATGGGAGCGCGGAGTTGTGCGCGTTTCTGCACCACTCCGCGGATCGAAATACGACAAGGATGAAAAGCCGCAGAGAAACGCAAACTACGCGTAACTCTGCGAGGCAAGCCCGTAGTTTCTTGTTCTTTTAGCAAACATTTTGGGGCACGTGTTGACAGTCGCGCCTTCGATCCAAGGAACCCTTCATCCGCTTCGTACCTCAGCACCTTCTCCCCTGGGAGAAGGTTGGAGATTAAACCGCCCTCTCCGAGGGGAGAGGGTGGCGGCCATGCGCCGCCGGGTGAGGGGTCACTTCGCCAGTAAATAACCACTTGGTTGCGGCTCCGCCGCGGTACGCTACGTTGCTCGGCGATGGCGGGGTCCCGATCTGATCGGGATAGATTCCCCCGCCGCTATGGGCGATTGTATCGTGAAGGGCCTGCGCTGCCTCCTTACTGTGCCGGTTTCTTCGGCGGTGGCGGCGGCAGTGATTTCATCCCCAGCTTGGCGGCCCGGAACTCCAGGCTGTCTTTCTCGAGACCCGTCGGAGGCGGATTCTGCTTCAATTCCTCGCGCAGCGCCTGGACCCGTTCGCCGGGGAGCGGGTGGTTCATGAGCAAGCCCTCCACGAGCGTGGGATTTCCCGTGAACTTGCTGAGGCGGCCCAGCGTGGCAAGCAGTCCTTGCGGGTCGTAGCCGGCGCGGATGGCGTTGTAGAGACCAAACATGTCGGCTTCCGACTCCTCCTCGCGGTTGAATTTGCGGTCCACGAAGAGGAGAATGGGCCCACCGTACCGTTCCATCATGTCGGTGACCTGCTGATCGTTGAGTAGCCCGGCCTTCTTGCCTTCATAGATCACCCGGTCCACCAGCGCGCGCCGCGCCACGTCGTTCATGCTGTGGTAGGCCACCACGTGGCCGACCTCGTGGGCCAGCACGCCCGCCAACTCGCTCTCGTTCAGGACGAAGTCGAGGATGCCGCGATGGACGTAGACGTATCCACCGGGCAGTGAGAAGGCATTAACCGAGTCAGTATTCACGATTTTGAAAGAGTATTGGAGTTGGGGTCGGCGGGAAGCCTGGGCCACTTTCTGGCCCACGTCATTGAGATACTTGGTCAGCAGCGGAGCGTTCAGGATCGGCATTTGCTTCTCGGTTTCCTCCGCCGCCTTGCGGCCCATCGCCATCTCTTCCTCGTCACTGAACGTATTGTAGATGGCCTTGGAGGCGGTCGGCTCCTCGGCTCGAAGCTGCAGCCCCGCAAATACGGCCAGGAAAAACAGAATTCCCAGGCCTCTGGCCGCCATCGGAAAGAGAAGCGTGCGTCTCATCATGCCACCCTGCCTTTCACACCGTCCCAGGCGACTTTCATGCCGTGCTTCAGAGCGAGGTTGCCAATCCAGGAAGTCCGCGCCGCCTCGAAGCCTACGTGAATATTGGCATTGGGAGGTTTTCGCGTACGCATACAGTCCACGAAGTTCTTCACGTTGTCAAGCGCTCCATCGTGCTCGGAGCGCACCAGAATTTCCGGCTCCGGCGCGAGCGTGCCGGGCGCCGATGCCAGGCCTTCCGGATACACGGCCAGGCGGGCCCGGTCGATTTTGAGCGTCGCCTCGCTGCCGCAGAATTCGATGCCACCGTCGTCCACGCCGCTGTTGATGGACCCGGTGAAGGTCACCATGAAGTCGCCGGGGAACTCATAGACAGCGGTGACGGTGTCGGGGCACTGCCACTTCATGCGGTAAAGGCCGCCCACGGTGGTGGCGGTCTTCGGGGCGGGTTGCTCCATGTACCACTGGATGACGTCAATCCAGTGCGTGAGCAGGTCCGTAAGGATGCCGCCGCCGAAATCCCAGTACCAGCGCCACCAGAGGAATTTCTCCACGGTGAAAGGCTGGTCGGGCGCGCTGCCCAGGAAGCGCTTCCAATCCAGGTCGGCCGGGTTGACCTCAGGCATCCCTTTCCACCAGAGATAATAGTTCTGATACCAATAGGTATGGACCATGGTGATCTTGCCGAGCTTGCCGGAAGCGACGATCTGCTTGCCGAGAATGTAGTGGTCCCAACTGCGCTGCTGGGTGCCGGTCTGGACGATGCGGGTAGCTTCGTCCACGGCGCGCACCATCTCCGCGCCTTCTTCGATCGAATGCATGATGGGCTTCTCGCAATAGGCGTCTTTGCCGGCGTGCACGGCGTCGATGAGCATTTGCTTGTGCCAGTGATCGGGGCTGCCAATGACGACGGCGTCAATATCCTTGCGGTCCAGCACCTCGCGATAGTCGAGATAAGACTGCGCCTGGAGGCCCGCAATCTCCAGGCTCTGGGCGCGCGCGGGCGCGTAGACGTCGCAGACGGCCACAAGTTCGACTGCGGGGACTTTTTTGAACAGCGTCATCAGGTATTGAGCGCGTTCGCCGGTTCCGAGCACGCCAACCCGAATCCGGTCGTTGGCGCCTAACACGCGCGCAGGAGTGAGCCCTCCCAGCACAGCCGCTCCGGCGCCGGTAAGTGCCGCGTCTTTCAGGAACTCGCGTCGAGTTAATTCAGGTTTATTCACCATGAGTAAGCTCCCCTCCCAGTTTAGTTATGATAATCCGCGCTTACGAGGGTTGCCGTGGCAATCCCCCCGGTGGTCGGTCGAAAAGCAGGAAGAACAAATTTCGCGAGTCACCGGGAATCGGGAAATCCGCTTCCCTGCGAAGAAAATGAAAACCGTCCCGTCCCACCTCTTGCTGCACGAGTTGCGGAGGGATACGGTGATGCTCCATATACTCCGAGCGCGGCTTGCCTGGCTCCGCAATGTAATCGATCACGGCCAGCCGGCCCCCGGGTCTCAACGCCTCGAGGAAACTACTAACCATCATGTCGTAATGACTGAACTCGTGGTATGCCTTGACGAGCAAAATCGCATCCAGAGATCCCGATGCCAGGTGGGGATTGTCCGGGGAACCCACGATGGCTATGATTTGGGGCAGTTTCTTCTCCGCAGCGCTTTGGCGGATCTTCTGGATCACGTCCTCCTTGATATCCACAGCATAAACTCTGCCGCTCGGGCCAACCCGATCAGCCAGGTGGAAAGTGAAGTAGCCATCCCCACAACCTACGTCCGCCACCGCGGAGCCACTCTGAAGGTCCAGAGCGTCCATCACTTCCTGGGGGTGCTGCCATGTGTCGCGGGTCGTCCAATCCCAGGCGTCGGGTTTCGCGGACGCCGGCTGTGCCGGGAGCGGAAGTGATGTGACCGATAAGAGGCCAATGAGGACGCACGCGGAAAGGGCCAAGCAACAATTCCTTGCACGCATTGGGTGATTGCCAAACATCTTTATGCTCGACCTGCAATCCCTTAGTTGTAGCGCCGGTCTATGACCGGCGAGTTTGCACTCTCAACAACTTCGCCGCTCATAGAGCGGCGCTACAGCGGGCTCCGCCACTCCCAGACCCCCGCAATGCCCACCCGCCGCATGTCACCTTTACTGCGACCACCGGGTCGGCCTGCGGTCCCAACGGTGCTTGCGCAGCTCCGCGTGCAGGTTTCCCCCCAGCGCCCCCTGATCGCTGGCGCTCATATTCGCATCCACATGCTTTACCTTGCGCATGCCGGGGATAATCGTGCTCACGGTCGAATAGCCGAGGATAAAGCGCAGAGCCAGATCCGGCATGGTCGTGCCCGCGGGAAGGAGCGGACGCAACGCTTCCGCCCGGGCCACACTGGCTTTCAGATTCTCGGCCACGAAGTAGGTGTTGCGCCAGTCGCCCTGGGGCCACGTGCTTTCGAGCGTGAGCGTGCCGGTGAGCGAGCCCTCGTCAAACGGACACCGCGCGATGACGCCCACATCCTTCGCCGCACAGGCCGGGAAGAGTTCGTCCTCGGGGTTCTGGTCGAAAATATTGTAGATGACCTGCACGGCATCAATCAGGCCTGATTCAACCGCGCGCACGCCGTTCCAGGGCTCCCAGCGATTGATGCTGACGCCCACGGCGTGGAACAGTCCCTGGCGGCGCAGATCTTCGAGTTTCTTTACCCAGCGGTCATCCTCCAACCAGGAATCTTCCCAGGTGTGGAACTGGATCAGGTCGAAGCTCTCGAGGCCGAGGTTCTCGAGACTGGAGTGCACGTAGCGGTCGATGTGGTCGGGAGGGAAGCAGTCGTCGAGCGTGAACTCCCGGCGGCTGGGCCAGGCAAGATTTTTGGGAGGAATCTTCGTGGCCACATAGAGTTTCTTCCCGGCGTTATTGCGCACCAGCCAGCCGAGCAGCTTTTCGCTGTGGCCATTGCCGTAAGCCCAGGCCGTGTCAAAGAAATTGCAGCCCAATTCCACGGCGCGCTGCAGCGATTGTTGTGATTCGGGGTCACTGGAGCCGGTCCAACCCGCCATGCCCCACATGCCGTAACCCACCTCGCTGACCATCCAGCCCGTGCGCCCGAACCTGCGGTGTTTCATTTCCAGGGCTCCTTTCCCTCAGTGAGGGCTGCCGCCAGCCGCGACGCGTTCATGTGGCCTGATCGACCGGACCCGTGACTTTATCAGAAGTGCGCGCGACTTTTAAGCGCCGTGTGGTAATTTTGGATTTCGGATTTTGGATGACGAACACCGCGCCTGTCTCCTGCTTCCGCAATCATGAACCAAGAATTCTTACAGGGTGGGGCTGTCGTCGCCGAGCAGGGCTTTGCGCACGATCCCGAGCGGGACCCCGCCCTGTTCCATGAAGCGGTCGTGAAAATCCTGCAAGGTATACCTGGCGCCGAGCTTTTTCTGGTAGTCCTCGCGCAGCTTCAAGATCTGCAGCTTGCCGAGGGTGTATACCAGGTAGGTGGGATCAGTGGTCCCGCGCTTGGCCTCCAGGTCGGCCACGGCGGGAAGCTGATATCCTTCGCGGACGAAGAACTCCCTGCCCTGATCCAAGGACATGTTACCGGTGTGCATTTCGATACCCACGATGAAGCGGGCATCGCGCAGAAGTGCATCCTGCAACTGTCCCATGCGCAGCTTGGGATCACCGTCCCCGAAGCCCTCGTCCAACATCATCTGCTCCGTGTAGTGAGCCCAACCTTCTGCGTTGGTGTCGCAGTAAAGCAGCTTGCGCACTTTGGAGGTCAGACGGTTTACCCACAGGAACTGGGTGTAGTGGCCCGGATAGGCCTCGTGAATGGCGGTACTCAGGATGGTGCCGCGGTTAAAGGCTTGCATCCATTCCTCCACGTGCTGCGGCGACCAGTCCGGCTGGGGAAGCGTCACGTTGAACATAGCCTCGGTCGCCTGGGTTTCGTAGGGGCCGGGCGTGTCCATGGACGCTGTGGTGGTGGCGCGCATAAAAGGCGGGGTTTCCTCGAGGATGGGAAAAACCCGGGAGGGGATGGTGATGATTTTTCTGGCCTCCAGGAATTGGCGCAAACCGGCCAGCAGTGCGCGAAATGTTTCCAGGAGTTTGTCCGGCGCGGGGTGGTCTTTCTCGAGAGTGGCCAGGACTTGGCGAGGGCTGGCTTGGGGGTTGATCTCGGCGGCCGTCTCCTGCAGCCGTTCCTGGTTGCGGCCGAGATCGGCGTAACCGATCTTGAGCAATTGATCGAGAGGCGTATCCACCATTTCCTTAAGCAGGAGCTTCTGCCGGAAATTCTCAGCCCCGACGCGAAAGTCCCCCTGCGATCTGGGCAACAGATCGTTCCGGAGAAAGAGTTCGTATTCTTCAAGGGCGCTCACGACGGCGGCGTTGCTGCGTTGAAACTCCCCCTGCAAGGCGGCATTGGCCACTCCCGGGAATGCCTTGGGCACATCCTCGCGGAAGAAGGCGATGACACCCGGCATCTGTTCGAGAGTGATCTCCGTGTAGATCCGGGGTGGGTTCTCCAGGTTGCGGCGGGCGGTCATGAGCGCCTCGGGAAGCTGGCGTTCCCGGGCGACGACCGAGCGCAGCCGCTCTTCGGGCGTGGCATAGTTACGCTTGATGATGAGAAAAACACTCTCGGTGACCCCGGAAGTGTAAAAGTTCGGGTCCTTCCGCCACATTTGCAGGGTCTCGAGTTCCAGCCGGCGGCCCTGGAGGGTGCTGGCGAGAAAGGCGAAATCGCCGGTGCTGGCGCCGGAAAGTTGCGCGGGGTTGATCCGCTCGAGCCTCGCGGCAAGGGTCCGCAGCTTGGCGCTTTCTGCCTGGCGCGCAGCGCGGGAGTAATCCTCAAGCTTCGTGTCGTACTGGTGAAGGCCTGCCGCCGTCGCTTCCGTGGGATGGAATTGGAAGTGGGCGTCGAAGTAATCGTCGACCAGCCGGTTGAATTCTTCGGAGGGAGCACTTGCGGAGTTGTTGGCGCTCATGCGGGGCACGAAGGACGTTTCAATACACCACAAAATCACGAAAAAGAGGGCAAAAGCTATTCGGCATCTGGTCATGGAGGTTCCTCGGGTCAGCGCCCATCGGTGGCGCGGGCTCCTCGATCAGTGCACCTCGCGTTGGTTCAGCGGGTCCACGCACGACTCCTCCCCAGAGGAAAAGGATGCCCGGCAGGCAGGGCGTCACGTTGGCCAGTACCGGACCACCGACACGGTGAGGTCGTCAGACTGCGGGGCGGCGCCGACAAATTCCTGCACCCTGGCCAGGATGGTCCGGCACACCTCCTCTGCCGACTGGCCACAGCACGACTCGAGGAGGTCAAGCAAGCGGGCGTCGCTGAACAGCCCCCCGATGGCATCGCGCGCTTCCGTGACGCCGTCGGAAGTGGTCACGATCAGGTCGCCGGGCAGGAGTTGCACTGAATCCGCCTGAAAATCGACATGGGGGAAGAGTCCCAAGGGGAAATTGGAAGGGTCAATGTGCTCCACCCCGCCCTGGGCGCGCACGATCAGGGGCGGGATGTGCCCAGCGTTGACGAACTCAAAAACCCCTGGCCGGTCCAGCACGCCGTAAAGGACGGTGGCGAACATTTCCGGTGGTGTCCGCTCACAGAGGTAATCGTTGACGCGCGCGAAGAGTTCGGTCAGAGGCGGAGACCCCGCGGCGACGGCGCCGAAGGCTCCTTGCAAGCTCGCGGCCATGATGGCGGCGGGCAGGCCTTTGCCGGAAACGTCGGCCAGGGCAAAGCCCCAGCGACCGTCGGGGAGTTGCAACATGTCGTAGTAGTCGCCGCCCACGGCTTCGGTGGAGGTGGTTACTGCGGAAACCTGGAAGTAGTCGCTCTGGGGCAACTGCCGTGGCAGCAATCCCACCTGGATATTTCGCGCCAGGAACATCTCGTGCTGGAGGCGTTCCTGCTGGCGGGCGAGGCGGAACATGCGGGCGTTCTCAATCACCGTCGCACCTTCCACGGCGAGCGTCTGCAGCACTTGCCGGTCGAGCCCGGTCACGGCGGCGGCGTGGGACCGGGTGTCAAGATAGAGCAGGCCCAACAACTCCGGCGCCGCTCCCACAAAGGTCTCGCCCAGCGACTCCGTCATGGGCAGCTTCTGCAGCGGGACCGCCACAATGCCCCGCGCTCCGGTGCGGATGATGCCAGTCTCGAGCGCCGTGCGACCCGAGGCTTCTTCCTCGAGAACCACCACTTCCTGTCCGGATGCCGCCACGCGCTCCACCACGGTGTGGGAATAATCGCTAAGGTTCGTCTCCAGGTGGCCGCCTCCCTTGCTGCGCGCCAGGCGCAACTGCAGGTCACCGTTCTCTTCTTTCAGGAACAATAGCCCGCGCTCGGCATTGGCAAGCTGCACGGCGGAGTCCACCAGCGCCGTGAGCACCTCTTCCAGCGCCGGCGCGCGCAGCAACATTTGCGCCATTTGCAGGAGCAGGCCCAGGTGGTGGATCTGCGGAGCGGGACTTTGCTCCCCGACCCTCTCGAACTTTTCGAGCAGGCCCGGCAGCACGGATTCCTCCACGCCGAACGCCAGCGCGTAGGAATCCGTCACCCCCAGACTGATCTGGTCGCCCGACTTCAGCCGCTCGGACCCCACAATCCTCTCGCCGTTCACGAAGGTCCCGTGGGTGCTGCCGGTGTCTTCCAGCACATAGCCTTGCGCGTCCTTCAGGAGACGCGCGTGGCGGCGGGAAATGCGGCTGTCGAGCAGCACCAGGTCGTTGTCGCTCTGCCGGCCAAGGGTGAAAGGCGTACGGGAAATCTCAATCTCGCGCTGATTGCCAAAAGCGTCACGGACGGTAAGCCGCGGAAATGAACTGGGCATGGACGTAATTAACCGTTGAACAATGCAACCTATATTATAGCAGAGGTCGCTTGCCCCGCCTATGGTTCCCCGATTGCCCCCGAACCCTCACGCATACCCCCAGCTGCCCGATCGAACCGCCGGACCGAGGCGGCAATTCTGCGGGCTCGAAATCTCGTTGCAATTTCCGGACGCTTGGCGCATGATGCCTCGTTTCGTCTGCCCACTGCCGGATCCGTTCGAAGGGTTGAGAAAATGTCCAGCGGCGGGCCGATGCCACCCTGCGGCGGCCGGGAGGGCGGGTGGTGGTGCAGAATTGAGTTGCCCGGGTCGAAGAAAGAATTTGCACGAGCGTTTAAAGGCCCAGGAGGAAAACCACCGTGAGCGGCAAGCCTATAAGCATCGAAGCACCCAAAGGAAAACTCGGCGTCCTGATCCCGGGGATGGGAGCCGTGGCAACGACTTTTATTGCCGGTGTGGAAGCCATACGCCGGGAACTGGCCTTGCCCATCGGCTCGCTGACCCAGATGGGAACCATCCGGCTTGGCAAGCGCACTGACAAGCGAACTCCGCAGATCAAGGACTTTGTCCCTCTCGCCAAACTCGAAGACCTGGTCTTCGGAGGTTGGGACATCTTTAGGGACGACGCTTACGCAGCGGCCCTCCACGCAGGCGTGCTGGAGCGCGGGCTGGTGGATTCTGTAAAGAACTTCCTGAAGCGCATTCGCCCCATGCCTGCTGTCTTCGAGCAGAGATTCGTCAAGAACCTGCACGGCGAGAACGTGAAACAGGGCAAGCACAAGATGGACCTGGCCGAGCAACTCATGCGCGACATCCAGAAATTCAAGAAGCAGAATCACCTGTCGCGCCTGGTCATGATCTGGTGTGGCTCAACGGAGATCTTCATGAAAACGCGACCGGTGCACCGTTCGCTCGCGGCGTTCGAGAAGGGCTTGCGCGACAACAGCGCCGACATCGCGCCCAGCATGATCTACGCCTACGCCGCGCTTAAACTCGGTGTCCCCTTCGCCAACGGGGCGCCGAACCTGACCGCCGATATCCCTGCCCTGCTGGAGCTGGCACTCGAGAACCGCGTCCCCGTTTGTGGCAAGGATTACAAGACCGGCCAGACGCTGATGAAGACCATCCTGGCGCCGGGCTTGAAGGCGCGACTGCTGGGCCTCGAGGGCTGGTTCTCGACCAACATCCTCGGCAACCGCGACGGCGAAGTGCTGGACGACCCGGACTCTTTCCGCACGAAAGAGGAGAGCAAGCTGTCCGTGCTTGAATATATCCTGCAACCCGAGCTCTACCCGTCGCTCTACAAGGGCTTCTACCACAAAGTGCGCATCAACTACTACCCGCCCCGCGGCGACAACAAAGAAGGCTGGGACAACCTCGACATCTTCGGCTGGCTGGGCTATCCCATGCAGATCAAGGTGGACTTCCTGTGTCGCGATTCCATCCTGGCTGCACCCCTGGTGCTCGACCTGGTCTTGTTCCTCGATCTCGCCCAGCGCTGCCCGGAACTGGCGCGCAAAGGTATTCAGGAGTGGCTCTCCTTCTACTTCAAGAGTCCCATGTGCGCCCCGCACCTCTACCCCGAGCACGACCTCTTTATCCAGCTCATGAAGCTCAAGAACACGCTGCGTTACCTGCGCGGTGAAGATCTGATTACGCACTTGGGGCTGGAGTATTACGACTAGTAATACTAGGTTAAGTAGCAGGCGTAGCGCGGACCTGTTCTGTAGGCCCGCGGCTCGTCCCCTATGGGCAAGGAAAAGCCGCGGACCTACAGAACAGGTCCGCGCTACCCTTCCTCGGTCCGAGTTTCTGCCGACCATGGGCAGCCGAAAGGCTGTCAATGCTCAGGATGACAGCCTCGGAGCGTTTTTCAGCCACCTGCTAAGTTTTAGAGGGGCTTTTGGGAGGGACCAAGGCAGGAGCGGGTAGCTCGGCCAAGAATTTCCCCAGGATCGTTCCCACCGTTGTAAGGAGCGCCAGATCCGCGGGAGTGAAATCGGGGCCGACCGGTTCGCCGCCGCGTGCCTTCCGGCTGATCTGGATCACTCCCAAAACCTTGCCATCCACGAGCATCGGCGAACTCATGATTTTTTGAATGGGCAGGGCTTTTTCCTGCTCGGAAAGGTCGATGGCTTCAAATATTGTCGGGTGCTTGTAGGTGGAAAAGTTGTTCACGATCTCGCCGCGTTTGTCGCGAATGGTCTTTGCCGCCAGCGAGTGCGTGGTGGTAACGGGAATGGCTCCCATGAGGGAGAGCTTGATGGGAAAGAGAAAATTCAGGATCTTGCCGTCTGCCGAAAGACGCAGGATGGCAACTTCCTCCTTCTTCGCTTTGAATCCGCCCGAGATTTGCGCCGCCAAACGATTCAGATCTTGCTCCGTGGGAGCAGTCCCGGCCTTGCGCATCTCGTCGACCACTTTGGCTACAGTTAGAGCTCGATCCGTTTCCGCCATTGTCATTTGCTCCGTCGAGAATCTCGCGGTAAGCATGAATTATACTCAACCGAGTTTCGGTAAGCAATGACACATTGTGCTTTCCGCTACCCCTCCCTGGATTCTCGGCAACTCCCTCGACTGTTTCCTCCGCACTTCGGGGTGAACCAAACTGGCTTGACTTAGCGGAGCTTAGAGGGCACCATGCGGAGTTTCGGATGGCTCAAGATCCTGTATGGGGAGGTCTCGTCATGAACATTCGTCGGCTCTTCGGGAGAGTTTTGGCTTTCTGCCTCCTGGCAGTCGCAGGGGCAACGCTGCTCAGAGTGGATGGGAGTCGTGCCGATGAAGGGATGTGGACTCTGGATAATCCTCCCCTACACCAGCTCCAGGAACGCTACGGCTTCACTCCCACCCCGGTCTGGCTGGATCACATCCGCCTGGCCAGCGTGCGGTTCAACGACGGAGGTTCCGGCTCGTTTGTCAGCCCCCACGGCCTGGTATTGACGAACCACCACGTCGCCTTGGGCCAGTTGCAGAAGGTTTCTTCGCCGCAGAAGGACTACGTCGCCGATGGGTTTTATGCGCGCTCGCCGGCGGAAGAACTGAAGTGTCCTGACCTGGAGCTGAACGTTCTGGTGTCGATGGCGGACGTGACGAATCGCATGCAAGACAGCCTGAAGTCTGACATGAGTGATGAGGCGGCGCTCAAGGCGCGCAAAGCCGAGATCGCCAAAATCGAAAAGGAGAGTACGGATAGCACGGGCTTGCGCTCCGACGTGGTCACGCTTTACGCGGGAGGAGAGTACTGGCTCTATCGCTACAAGAAGTACACGGACATCCGGCTGGTCTTCGCGCCGGAGCGGCAAATCGCCTTTTTCGGAGGCGACCCGGACAACTTCACTTACCCGCGCTATGACATTGACTTTGCTCTTTTCCGCGTTTACGAAAATGAAAAACCGGTCGAAAGCAAGGACTACTTGAAATGGAATCGCGCGGGCGCGGGAGAGGGGGAACTGGTTTTCGTTTCGGGCCATCCCGGCTCGACGGCGCGGCTCGACACCATGGCCCAGATTGAGACGGAACGGGATTACGGGCTGCCGCTCACCCTTAAGAGTCTGAGTAATCGCTTGGAGGTGGCCCGCCGGTATTCCGCGCGCGGGGCGGAGCAGGCGCGCCAGGCCTTGAACTTAATTTTTGGGCTGGAGAACTCGCTCAAGGCCTACCGTGGCAGGGTGCAAGGCTTGGCGGACAAGGACCTGATCGCCAAGAAACAGAAGGATGAGGCGGACTTCCGCGCCCTGGTGGCGAGCCGGCCCGAGTGGCAGGAGCATTACAGCGGAGCCTGGGACGCCATCGCCCAGGCGGAGGCGAAGGAACGGCAAGTGTTTCGAACCCACCGTCTGCGCACACTGGGGGGCTACCGCCTGCCGGGCTTGGCACTGAGCATCGTGCGCTTGGTGACGGAATTGAAAAAGCCCGACGGAGTGCGCCTCGAAGGCTACCACGAGGCCCAACTCGAATCGCTGCGCTTCCGCCTCTTCTCCCCGGCGCCGATTTATCCCCAGTTTGAGGAGGCGATGCTGGCCGGCACTCTCGAATTCGCGCGCGAAGGACTGGGGCCGGATGACCCGTTCATCAGGGCCGTCTTGAACGGCCGCTCTCCCGAGGAGGTAGCGAAGGAAGTGGTGGCCGGGACCAAGCTTGCCGACCCGGCCTTCCGAAAGTCGCTGGTGGAGGGAGGCGAGGCGGCCGTCCAGGCTTCCACGGACCCCTTGATTGTCCTGGCGCGCCAAGCCGATCCCTTTGGCCGCGAGGTGATTAAGTGGCACGAGGACAATGTGCAGAGTGTCGAAATAAAGGCCGGCGAGAAAATCGGTAAGGCGCGTTTCGCCGCCTACGGGAAGTCCTTGTATCCCGATGCCACATTTACGTTGCGGCTGGCCTTCGGGGCCGTCAAGGGGTATCCCATGAACGGTACGATAGCTCCGGTGCGAACCACTCTGTACGGGCTCTACGACCGGGCCTATGGCTTTGACCTGAAGCCGCCCTTCGATCTTCCCCGGCGCTTCCTGGAACGGAGGTCCAGCCTGGACCTCTCCACGCCCGTGGACTTTGTCAGTACCTGCGATATTATCGGCGGCAATTCCGGCTCACCGGTGGTCAACAAGCAAGGCGAACTGGTCGGCCTGATCTTTGACGGCAACATCGAAGGCCTGGTGGGCGATTACGTGTACAACGAGGAGAATAACCGGGCCGTGGCCGTCCACAGTGCCGCGATGATCGAAGTGCTCCGGAAAGTCTACGACGCCGGCGCGCTCGCGGATGAGTTGTTGGGGAATTGATCGCCCGCCATGCACCAGTGTCAGGGTGCAAGAGGCTGCGAAGAAACCCGTCTAGCGTGTCATTCCGAGGAGGTCGCCGCGGCGACCGACGAGAAATCTCGCATTGCCATGAAAATGCGCAGAGCGAGATCCTTCGCGTAGTTTATCCTGAGCGGGCAGGGCGAGATTCTTCGCTTCGCTCAGAATGACAGCGAAGGGCTCAGGATGACACCTTTAGCGGTTTTTCCGCAGCCTGTAAAGCTATGCCCCTTCAATTCCGTCGTGAGAAATCCTGCTTAGCGTTGCGAGAAAATGAAGGATTCCAGCATGTCGGCACGTGCCTTCTCATCGGAGGCGATGACCCGGAGCAGGTCCTGAGCGGAAATCATCCCGCGAAAATTCTCCTCTTCGTTGACGACCAGCAGATGGTATATCGCATGCTTTTCCATTAATCTTACGCACTCATCCAGGTGCGTCCCCGGCGGGACGGCAACCAGGTTAATGCTCATCACTTCGGAAACCCGCATCCAGGCCGGGCACTTGTTTTCGGCCGCAACCTTGTCAGAAATATCGCTTTGCGACACAACTCCCACCAGCTTGCCCTGACAGTTCAGGACCCCCACGGAGCGGACCTGCTTATCTCGCAAGTAGCGGGCGGCATCGTGAACGGTGAAATCTTCAGATACCGAAAAGACCTCGGCGCGAGACTGGATCAAGTCTTTGACTGTCATGACAGCCCTCACACTGGCGGACTTGGTGTCCATCTTATGCCTGATTCCGCGGCGCTGCAACAGAAATTGCAGACTTGAACCGGAGCATCGCAGGGGGATCTGTGCCCCTCCAATCCGTCCGCCTATGCCCCAGGCACTTGAGACTGCAGGAGCGGGGTTCCCGCTTCCGGGCGGCGGTTGTGATTGCTGAAAGCGGAGGCCAACTGTGGCAATTAAATGCGCAGCTCGCTTGGCTTACCGACGTTTTGTCCAGAGGCGAGGGCGAGCTGCGGCTGCCCTTGACCGAAGGGCAGCCGCAGTGCTTCGGGGAGCCAGCGCGGTTAAGAAGCTGTGCTGGCCTGTGTGATGGAGCTTGAATCTCGTTAGGCCGTTGCCGCGCTCTAATGCCACCTCAAACAGCCGGCCTGTTCACCGAAACTGAGAACCTGCATCAGGTATTCATGACCTGGACGCGCCCCGACTCTCCTGCAGCATCTCCATTGCCAGAGTTGCCCCTCCGCAACAACGCCCTGCAAGCCCTTTTAAATCAACCTGCTGCCAGAGGTTGGGTTTGCGGATGGGTGGGTGAGCGCCGGGAAGAATTTGCATAGGAGCCGGCCAGAATTGCCCATACTGACCAAGGCTCATACAACAGCTCGGTTGCCGTGTGAAGACACCACGGTGTCCGGTACTCCTCCGGATTCGTAAGGGGGGACAGGATTCCAAGCCTTCTGTCCAAGAAGCCAGCCCGGCCATGCGTTGTCGATCAGAAGTTGAACAAGTACGAGAACTTCACGAAAAACTGGTGGCCATCAGTCAACAGACCTTGGGTGCGCAGGAGTTGGTTGTATGGCGTATAGCGGAGCAGTTCGAGGTTGTCCATATTCCGGTTATAGCCGATGTAGAGGGCCGTGAAGGGGTTCAGAAGGTAAGTCAGAAGGAAATCCGCATTGAAGTTTTTGCTCGTGCCCAAGGAAGTACGCGCGGGATTGGCCAGGACTGAGTTGTATTGTGGGATAACCCGAACTGACAGCTTGCGGTTGAACTGCCAGGTCCAGACGGACCGGATGATATCATTATTGAATACGCTCTCACCGGTGGTGCGGTCGACCAGGCGGTCCAGCAGGTAAGTGTTCTCAATGCGCAGGTGACGCTCCGGCCGAACCACCAGACTCAGGCTCGCTTGTGACAGGTTGGCCAGCAACGGGAGTTGGCCGGAGGGTGGAACGACGTTGAGCTGCGTTCCCTGAGAGTAATCAGCCTTGAACGCGAGCTGGGTCAGCAGAGCAGTTTCGAAATAGGCACCCTGCCGGTGGTGGGAATAAACCTGGTTCGCGGTAAGCCCTGCGAAGTCCTGGGGTCGCAGCATTTCCTGGTCCGCCTGGTAATAAAGCTCGAAGGCGGTTTGGCCGGTGAACTCCCAGCTCATCGTGTAGTCCTGGTACATGTCGAGCCGGTTGCCGTGATGATCCCAGACGGGATTGATGAAGGCGGTAGGCCCCCAGGAGATGAGATGCTTGCCTTCCGGGCGGAAGCGATACATGGCAATTTCGCTTGCCCCGCGCATGTCCGTGCGCAGGGGTGGGCGCGTGATGGTCCGGCCGACGTTGATGGGCCGTTCCACGGTTTCGGTGGAAATGAAGCCGGTCAGCGTGTTGAAGCCCGGGCTGAGATCGTTGTATTCGGCGTTGCTGTAGAACGTCCTGCCATCGAAGCGCGCCTGCGTTTTGTATGCCGGCCCCGCGCTGCGCGCCCCGCCCGGCAAGGTCGTGGAGCTGGCCACGGCCTGCGCCGTCACCCACCAGTTCTTGTGCAACTTGAAGCGGGTGTCCAGGCCACCTACGCGGTTGAAGGTCCCGGCTAGTTCGCGGTCCGTGAAAATCAGTCCGACCGTGGACTGCCGGAAGATGTCGCGGTTCACCCGCACGACCGTGAAGAAAGCGCGCTTGTCGTAGAGCGGGTCCCCAGCGGCGACGGATTCCCCCGGCGAGCGGTCGTCGGCAAAGAGCGCTCCAATCGCGTAGGGACCCCGCTTGCCAGTCAGGCGCACGCCGAACTGCGGGTCGGCGATGTTGCGTGTGAAAAGCAGGTTCAGAGGCGTTTCGAAAAAGCTGGGGTTTTCCAGGAAGAAGGGGCGCTTCTCCGGAAAGTACGCTTCGAATCGCCGGTTCACGGTAATCTGCGGCTGGTCGGATTCCACCTGCGAAAAATCCGGATTCACCGTCATGTCCAGCGAGAAGGACTGCTTCAGGACCAGTTTCGCGTCGGCGCCCACGCGCGGCTCCAAGGTCTTGCTCTGGAAGAAAGGTTCCGTGGGGATGCTCTGGTCCAGGGTTCGGAAAGAGCGCGTATAGGCATAGGGAATCAGCATGTCGCCGTGCCCGGGTGAAATGCCGCGCAGGCCCTGCAACGTGGCTTCCTGGCTCATGCGGCCTTCGATGCGCGTGGAAACCCGCGGCCAGGTGGCGGATTCATTGTTACGGACGATCCATCGCACCAGGACGATTCCCCAAGTTTGCTCTTCCGTGGCCGGGAAGCGCAGGCTCTTGAAGGGCACGGCAATCCAGGTGACGAAGCCCTGCTCGGTAAGCTGGCCGCGCGATTCCCAAACCGCATCCCAGGTGTCGTCATATTGATTGCGCGGACCCTCCGTCCACAAGCCATCCATCTGGTGGCCGTAGGCGTTCACGGTGAACACGTAAGCGCGCCGGCGGTCGTGGTAAGTGTCGAGGAAGAGATCCAGCTTGTCATCCCCCGTAACATTGTCGCGGGGAGTCCTATTACCGCGCACCTTGCTGGGTTCCGAGTCAAACGCCACAAAGATGCAATAAAAATACCGGTCGTCATAACCCAAGTAGGCTTCCGTTTTCTGCGTCGAGGGCTGGCCGTCACTGGGCAGGCGTTGGATGAAGTTGTCGACCTTGGCCAGCTTGCCTTCCCACTTCGCGCTGGGCCGCATTTCGAGGAAATCCTCAAGCCGGGGAGGTTCTGTGACGCGGGGCACGCTGACTACGACGTGGGAATTGGGGGGAACCGCACCGGCTGCGGCGGCCGTCAGGGGGGAAACCGTCCCCATGAGCCACACCGCGAGCCAGCAAGCCAAACGGTGCCTGCCCCGCGGTGAACGCAATCCCCCACGCGCGCTCAAGGGTAAACACGCCGCGGGGAGATCGAGAAGAAGCGGTTTCAGCATAGACGAGGCGGGGCGGATTCCTGTGGACGCAGTCTTGTGGCTAGCTTGCTCCGCGGCCGGTTGCCAAAAGCTCTCCATTCTACAGGAACACGCCACAAAATGGTTCCCGTGTTTTTGCCTTCAAGTGACCAGGGTCGGGAGGAAGGGAAACGCTGGGGTGGGAGGGGGAGATTCAAACCCCTATTCAAAGGTCCTGTCCCCCTGTCCTGTCTCCGACTCCGACGGAATTTGGTAAGCCTAGCACCGAACGATCTTCTCGCGATGCTCCTGTACGTCCCGCGTGGCGTTGCGTGTGTCAATGACCAGGCGCGCGTGGCGGACGAGGGCGGCGTAATCAAAGTTGGAATGGTCCGTGGCGATAACCACGGCGTCGTAATCGGCCAGGGCTGCAGGCGTAGGCTCGACGCTCACCAGCGCATAATCGTATTTGCGCATCTTGTGGAGGCGGGGGAAATAGGGGTCGTGGTAATCGACGCGGGCCCCCCGGTCCTGCAGGAGTTCGATAATGCGCAGGCTGGGAGACTCACGCAGGTCGTCGATGTCCTTCTTGTAGGCAACCCCCAGAATCAGTATCCGGGCATTGTGCAGACACTGCTGGCGCTGGTTCAAGGCTTCCGCCAGCGAGGCCACCACGTGTTCGGGCATGGAGGAGTTGATCTCGCCGGCCAATTCAATGAAGCGCGTCGGGAATCCGTATTCCCGCGCTTTCCAGGTCAGATAGAACGGATCGATGGGAATGCAGTGGCCACCCAGGCCCGGACCGGGATAGAAGGCCGTAAACCCGAAGGGTTTCGTCTTGGCCGCCTCGATCACTTCCCAGATGTCAATTCCCATGCGCAGGCAGAGCAGCTTCAGCTCATTGACGAGCGCGATGTTGACGCAGCGGTAGGTGTTTTCCAGGATCTTGGCCATCTCGGCCGCGCGCGTTGAGCTAACCAGGAGGGTCGCCTGGAAGGCGCGCCCGTAAAGGCCCTGCGCCGCCTGGGCGCTCGCGGCATTAACTCCTCCGATGATTTTCGGGATCTGATGGGTTTGGAATTGCTTATTGCCGGGATCCTCACGCTCTGGGGAGAAGGCCAGCAGGAAGTCGCCTTCCGGTTCTTCCGTCGCCGTGACCTCGCGCCCATCCGTGGTATAAGGGCTCGACGGGCAGCGCAAGCCCGATTTTTCCAGAATCGGCAGCACGACTTCTTCCGTGGTGCCCGGATAGGTGGTGCTCTCCAGCACGACCAGTTGGCCGCGCCGTAAATGCGGAGTGATCGCCTCGGCCGTGTTTCGCACATAGGAGAGATCGGGTTCGCGGTGAGCATCCAGGGGAGTCGGGACGCAAATGAGAATGGCATCCATCTCCCGCAGGAGAGAAAAATCCGTCGTGACCTTGAGGCGTTTCTGCTGCACATGCTCCGCGATGACCGCCTGCGGGATGTGGCGGATGTAGCTCTCGCCACGCTGGAGCATGGTTACCTTGTTGGGGTCAACGTCAAAGCCGCACACGGCATATCCGTTCCGAGCGAACAGCAGGGCGAGCGGTAAGCCAACGTAGCCCAGCCCGATAACACCCACTTGGGCAGTCTGGGCCTCGATCTTGGACTGGAAAGCACCCAGAGCTTCACCTGCGACAACGGTCCCTTTGTTCATATTTTCCCTTGCCTGGGTTTCCGGAATTCAATAACCCAAGGTATTCTATCATCCCAATCGCCATTACTAAAGTTGTTCGCTTCGGCCGGCCGTGGGTCAGCTTGGTCTCTTGTGGCGGCGGTCTGTGACCAGGCTTGTCCAAATTACGCTCGCTCCGGTGGGCGGCAACCTGCGGCTCCGCCCCCCGCTGTTATGAAAATAGCTCCCCTCCTCGGCTGAGGAGGGGGTTAGGGGGTGGTGGGGTACGGGACAAATCGAGCAGGTCAACCACCCCCTGGCCCCCTCCTTATCAAGGAGGGGAATCACCCGGAGCATTTTCATCTTTCGTGGCGAGCCGAAGGCTCATGGGCGTCTGTGCGGAAAGGCTTCGCCTTTCCTTGGCGCGTGTGTGCCGATCAACCTCCTCCGCGCCGGCTTATTTCCAATCGTCAGTTGCGAATTTGCCCTGTCCCAAAAATCTGAAACTTCGTCAACGTCAGCTCCGGCAGACTAAACGGCCCACGGCAGTGCAGTTTCTGGTTGCTGATACCCATCTCTGCACCCAATCCGAATTCACCTCCGTCCGTGAAGCGGGTGGAGGCATTCCAGTACACGGCCGCAGAATCCACCTGATTCAGGAAACGCTGAGCGCGCGCCTCGTCGGTGGTCACAATCGCGTCGGAGTGACGGGTCGAGTAGTGGTTAATATGAGCAATCGCAGCGTCCAGCGTGGGGACCACGGCAATGGCCATGCGCAGGTCAAGGTACTCCGTGTGCCAGTCGGGCTCGCCGGCAACCCCAACATTCTGTCCCGGGGCGAGGCTGCGTGTCTGCTCATCTCCGAGAAGCTCGACCTTCGCGGCCAAGAGCTTCTCGACGATCCTGGGCACATACTCGCGGGCTATGTCCTGGTGGACCAGCAACTTCTCTGCGGCGTTGCAAACCGAGGGCCGCTGCGTCTTGGCGTTGATGACGATGCGATCGGCTACATCGAGGTTCGCGGCTTTGTTGACATAGACGTGGCAGTTGCCGGCTCCGGTTTCGATTACGGGGACCGTCGCTTCTTCCACTACGTGATTGATTAAGGACGCCCCACCGCGGGGTACGAGCACGTCCACCAGGCCCCGGGCGCGCATAAGTTCGCTCGCGGACTCGCGCGAGCGGGAGTCCAGTAATTCTACGGCACCGCCGGGCACGCCGGGCGTCCCCACGAGAATCCTTACCAAGGCCTCATTGGTCGCAATCGCTTCGCGCCCACCACGCAGCACTACCGCATTGCCGGACTTGAGGCACAACGCCACCGCATCCACAGTTACGTTGGGCCGGGATTCATAAATGATGCCCACCACGCCCAGCGGGACCCGCACTTTGCGGATGCGCAGCCCATTGGGCCGCGTCCACTCCGCCAGTACTTGACCCACGGGGTCTGGCAAGGCCCGGACCGCATCGAGAGCCTCTACCAGGGCGGTAAGGCGCGCCGGAGTAAGTAACAGACGGTCCCGACTGGAGGTGCTGAGGTTGCTCGCCGCGAGGTCCGCGGCATTGGCAGCCAGGATCTGGTCGCGATGGCGGTTGATCTCCAGGGCCATGGCAGCCAGAATCTCGTTCTTCTGTGCGGTCGAGAGACGGCCGACCTCCGCCGCGGCCCGGCGAGCGGACTCCAGCTTCTCCAGGGTGGAAACCGATAGGCTTGCCGGAGCAGTGCTCATTGGCTAGTCCCCTTCCTGCGCTGCGGTGGGAAATAGGTGCCCGTCTGGTGCTTCAGCACCTGGGGAATAACATCTGGATGGCAGCCATTGGCGATGGCGACGTGCGTCCCTCCCGCCGTGGCCAGACGCGCGGCTCGGAGCTTCGATTGCATGCCTCCGCGTCCCAGCTCTCCTTTTTCGTTGCACTCGGCTTCGAGCGCCGGTGTGAACCGGCTGATTCGCCGGACAAGCCGGGCCTCACCGTTCGGACCGCTGCGCCGATAGAAACCATCCACGTCGGTGAGGAGAATCAGCCAGTCCGCCTTGACCGCGCCGGCCAGCAGGGCGCTGAGCTCGTCATTATCTCCAAAAGTGCCTTCCAGTTCACGCACGGAGACACAATCGTTCTCGTTGACGATCGGCAACACCTTCAAGCGGAGGAGCTCCTCGATCGTGTGGCAGAGATTGCGATAACGGATCGCGGAGGAGAAATCATCACTCGAAAGCAGCAGTTGGGCGACCACCTTCTTCCCGAAGAAGAGCTGTTCGTAGGTATGCATTAGTTGGCTCTGCCCAACGGCCGCGGCGGCCTGCATCCGGATTACGCGCGAAGGCGTATGCTCGGACCCGAATACGGATGCGCCACACGCAATGGCGCCCGAGGTTACGATCACGTGTTCGTGATGGACGAGATCGAGTTGGTCAACCAGGGCCCGTACCCGGGAAGGGCTAAGCCGGCCCCCTGGGGCAATAACACTGCTTCCTATCTTGACAATCAGGCGCAAAGCTACACCTTTCCGAGCCTTCCTTCTGCCGACGGCAGTTCCTCAATTCACACCCTGAACTACGCAGGGGACAGTATACGTTACGATACCTTGGCGAAGGTTTTCAAGAGTCTGTACGGTTCCAGGGACTCGACCGGCTTGCTCGATTCCACAGGTCGTGTTAGGATTTCTCCTATCCTGACCTTGCATCCGGAACCGATTGAATCCAACTCTCAGATCGTGCCTACAGAACCACAAGCACGGTTCTTGTACCAAGCCGTTCAGGGTTGGGTTGCGGCGCATTAAGGTTGATCGCGGCTCGCACTCAGCCCCGCGCGCCGAGGTGGCCGGAAGGTGGCTTGACGACGAGGAGGACATGTATGGGGACGAACACACGCTCCGTCAGTATCTTCGGACTGGGTTATGTTGGCTCAGTAACGGCCGCATGCCTGGCCCACAAGGGCCACCGAGTGATCGGGGTGGACGTCAATCCGGACAAGGTCGAAATGCTCGAGGCAGGGCGTAGCCCGGTTATCGAGGCCCAACTGGACGAACTGGTGGCCGAGAGTCACCAGGCGGGCCGTCTGCACGCCACCACCGACACCAGCGCGGCCGTGTTGCAGTCGGATGTCTCCTTCGCCTGCGTGGGCACCCCGAGCCATCGGAACGGTAAGATCGATGTCACGCAGATTGAGCACGTTTGCCGCGAGATCGGGCGGGGCCTGGCAGCCAAGAACTCCAACCACACCATTGTCCTGCGCAGCACGGTGCTACCCGGCACCACCCAGTCGGTGGTGATTCCTGCTCTGGAAAGTTCCAGCCAGAAGCGTGCCGGGGTGGATTTCGCCGTCTGCTATAATCCCGAGTTCATGCGCGAGGGGACGGCGGTGGCAGACTTCTTCGAGCCCCCCTATACGATCTTGGGCGCCGATGCGCCGCAGCATCTGGCCCCACTGCGCGAGGTTTATGGCTGGGTTCCGGGCCAGGTTTTTGAAACCTCTCTGGCAGTGGCCGAGATGGTCAAATATGTCTCGAACGCCTTCCATGCCTTGAAGGTGAGCTTCGCCAACGAGGTCGGGACATTGGCAAAGCAACTCGGGGTTGACACGGAAGCCGTGATCCGAATCTTTACCTCCGATACCAGGCTGAATATTTCCCGCGCCTATCTCTCCCCAGGATTTGCTTTCGGTGGGTCGTGCCTCCCGAAAGATCTGCGCGCTCTCGAGTATCGTGCCCATGAGCTTGACCTGCAATTGCCGCTCCTGGAAGCAATCTTGCCCAGCAACGCCGAGCATGTGGAACGTGCCGTGGAAACGATTCTGCACTCCTCGAAGAAGAAAATCGGACTGCTGGGGCTGAGCTTTAAGGCCGGCACGGACGACCTGCGCGAGAGCCCCCAGGTGCTGCTGACCAAGCGGCTGATCGGAGAGGGTTGTCACGTCCGCATCTGGGACCCGTGCGTCTCGCTGGGCCATCTGGTGGGCTCGAATCGACAATTCATCGATCAGGTTATCCCGCACATCGGGTTGCTGCTGTGGACGAGCTTGGCAGACGTCGTCGGAGCAGCCGAGGTTGTGGTTATCGCAACGAAGTCGGTTGACCGGTCCGAACTTGCTGCCCTGTTACGGCCTGAGCAGATCGTGATTGACTTGGTTCACCTTGAGAAGGCAGGCCGCCCCGAGGGCATGACCTCTTACCAAGGCCTCTGCTGGTGAGCGCAGCGCGGCGGAGCCGCGAGAGAAAACCAAAAGGCAAAGGGCAAATGGCAAAAGTGGAAGTTTGCACCTCCAAAACTCTTTGCTAACGCGGCAACCGAGGGGAGCGTTGCTTTGAATTTACAACCCTCGCCCCCCTTGGGGGAGAGGTAACTGACGGCTGAAAGCTGAGAGCTTCTTGCCCTCGCCCCCTTGGGGGAGAGGGTGGCCCGATGCCGGCGTTTTCACCAGCCGGGGCGGGACGGGTGAGGGGGTCACGCATCGCCAGTCTGAGGTGAATCCTCGCTAGTAGCTGCCGTTTCAATATATCGAAAGGAGAAAGCATGGCAAAGGTTCTGGTTACCGGCGGAGCAGGATTCATCGGCTCGGCCTTGGTGCATCGTTTTGTGGAGCTGGGCGAACAGGTTCGGGTGGTTGACGACTTCAGCACCGGATTCAGACGGAACCTGGAGGACGTCCTGGATCGCGTGGAGCTCCTCGAAGGTGACTTAGCGGAGATGTCCACGGCCGAGGCAGCCGTGCGCGACGTGGAGTTGGTGTTACACCAGGCGGCGATCCCCTCCGTGGAACGCTCCGTCGAAGACCCCGTGTCCAGCAACCGGGCCAACGTCACGGCGACGTTGAATCTGCTGGTGGCCGCGCGCGCCGCTCACATTCGACGCTTCGTTTATGCCAGCTCTTCTTCGGCCTATGGGGATAGCGAAGTCCTTCCCAAAGTGGAGACGATGCCGGAGAACCCCATTTCCCCTTACGCTCTGACGAAACTGACGGGAGAGAAGTATTGCGTGGTCTTTCATCGGATTTATGGCTTGCCCACGGTTTGCCTGCGCTACTTCAATGTCTTTGGCCCCCGGCAAAACCCCCACTCCCCCTATTCCGCGGTCATCTCTCGCTTCATCAACCTGGCACTGGACGGCCAAAGCCCCACGATCAATGGTGACGGCGAACAGTCCCGGGACTTCACTTTCATCGACAACGTCGTCAACGCCAATCTCCTCGCTTGTCATGCCGAAGGAGTCCAGGGCATGTTCTTCAATATTGGCACGGGAGAACGGCACACCTTAAACGAACTGGTCCGTTTACTTGGGAATATGGTGGGGCATGAGCTCAAGCCCGTTCACAAGGAACCCCGCACGGGGGACGTGCGACATTCCCTGGCGGACATCGGAAAGGCCCGACGGTTGCTGGGCTACGAGCCTAAGGTGAAGTTCGAGGAGGGGCTGCGGCGGACCCTCGCCTGGTATCAGGGAAACCGCTGACCTGACCCCGTCCTTTTTCCGAATGCAGGGATAGTCGACCTCACGGTACCTCGGGTTTCTCACGACGGAATTGGAAGGGCGGGGCTTTACCCCGCCGTTACAAGGCCTTCCTGATCATTCCCGTGCTTCGGGCCCCCCCGGCGCCTACCGCGGTCCCGCCATCATTTGCTGCAATTCGTAGCTGCTGACTTCGCGCATGTTCTCCGAGGGGTAGCGCGGATTCTGGCCCTCGAAATGGATGTAATCGTAAGGCGCCCCCTCGATGCGGTCGCCCGTCATCCTGTCCTCGGTTCCCCAGGGGTCAGTTTGGTACACCTTTCCGCCTTCCAGGTCGGAGATCCAGTAGCTGTTGCCGCGGCGGTAGTCATCCCATTTTGCCTCAGTATTATCCCGGATGGCTTGGCGGTGTTCATAGGCGGTCTGGTTATCCTCGATGGCCTGATAAAGGCTCCGCATGCTCGCGTGCGTCTCGGCCTGTAAAACGCGCAGATGAGCCAAGCCCTGCTCGATGTAGATCTTAGCGTAGCGATCATTGATGGAGAAAGACGCCGCAACCTGTTCGAGCGTGGGCAGGTAACTCGCCAGGTCGTTTGCCGGCCCCCAGATTCCCGCCACAATGCTGAACCATTGCCCCAGAATGCTGGGAAGAGCGTTCATCACTTTGAAGCTGCCGAGGCAGGAGGCCCCCTTCGGCGACACCCAGCTTGCCTGGACGTCCGCCACTTCACACCGGCGGCCGATCTGCTGGGCACACTGCGCGGCTGTCGTGAGGTCGGGCTTGCTGCCGAGCACGCGAACCTCGCGATCCCCGAACTTCTCAAAGACCTTGTACATGAACTGCTCGGGCGGCGCGTAGCGTGAAAGAATCACGTTGCCGGCGGGCGGTACACCGTAGTTGCGCGGCGGCATGACCTCGAAGCTGGTGAAGATGAACCCGGCTCCTCCGCCCGGGGCCCCGGCAATCGCCTTTCCGCCGCCCCCCAGGAAATTCCAGTCGGGCGGAGTACTGAGCGCGAGCGAGCCATCCTGAGCGCGACGGGGCACGAGTTGCACCGCCGGCGGCGCCGCGGGCTGCGCCCCTCCCCCCGTGCCCTGCGACTTCAAGATGTGAATGTTCGTCAGGATGTCCAGCAGCAGCGGCCTCTGGCTACCGAGCTGCGCGGCCGGCGCAAGATAGCTGCGCGCGACCGCTTGGTAGGCATCGGCGTGGCAAAACAAACGGCCCTTCATGGCGACTTGGTTCACCGTGTAGGTCACCGTGGCCATGGCGCAAGAGGCAGCTTGGTCCCGGCAAACCTGCACCTCCGACAGGGCCAGGTCAGGGTGGTGCGACTTGATCTCCCGGCTCTTGGCCACCAGCAGTGCAACCGAATTGAACCGGGTCTGATGATTA
Organism: uncultured Acidobacteriota bacterium; assembly: GCA_963722555.1. GTDB lineage: Bacteria > Acidobacteriota > Terriglobia > UBA7540 > UBA7540 > Bog-366. Next base: position 555,416 of record CAVRNQ010000003.1, on the reverse strand, counting down.
TCCGCGAACCAGACTTCCACTCGCGAAGCGCCTGCGGGGTCGGCCAGGGAGATTTCCAGGGCGCTGGCCGAATTCTCCGGTGTAACCGTCCAGCCCTCCGGTTTGTAGAGCAGGAATGCCGGGTTTGTGGATACATACTTTTTGAGTTGATACCTCGGCTCCGCCGCGGCGGACCCATGGGAGACTGAGGATTCAGCCGGCTCAGCAGATAGCTGCGCCGCCGGCAGGTTACCGGGCGCGGCGAAGATAGCGAGCGCTAGCAGCAGCGAACATCCCAGAAGAATGCGGAAACGGGTTGAGAAAACCATGTGCTCCTCGTGGGCAACCGGTCCTATCTCGAGCCAGGTTGCGTTGAGCATTGTACCCTGAACTGGGCTGCCGCTCGACCATCCTGATGTCGGGCTCACGCTGCGGCGCTAAGGGCAGATTCCTCACTGAGCGTTAAGGAAGACGGATCCTTCGCAGCCACAATCTTGGGCACTGTCCGTGACGGAACAGAAGACATTAATGGTTGACGGCCTGTCCGGCTCCGTGTGTGGCAAGCGAAATGCTGTTTTCCTCCGGGTGGGCCGTGCTGCAGCAGTTTGGGCGCGTGGCCGCGCGGGAAAGGGTGAGAACCAGTTAACTTTTGAGGGAGATTGAATTCGTGAATGAAAAAAAACCAATCTTGGACAAGGGGAATCCCGCGCCGAACCTGCCGAGTTCCGCTCCGCCCAGCGCTACCCGCCGGAGCGCTCGCCTTTCGATTAAGCTCCCCATCAGGATTCGCGGTATTGCAGCTAGTGGTGAGCCGTTTAAAGAGAATACGTGGACGCTAACCGTCAGCAAGCACGGGGCTCGGATGTGCACAGTTCATAAGCCGACGGTCGGCGACATTATCGAAATTGAGAATACGGTATTGAACCTCAAAGCCGAGGCCGGTGTGGTGTGGATAGCCGATGACAGGTTCCCCAGGGAAATGGCCGTGGAGCTGTTGGAGCCGAAAGAAATCTGGGGCATCAAGTTCGCGCCGCTTGACTCGACGGGGGCGGAGCTGACTGACGCGCCAGGTCAGGGGCCGGGAAAGAAGGCTGCCGGGGCCGCAACTGAGAGAGCGGGGCAAGCGTCGAATCCCAGCCCACCCACCCGGGCCGACCTCCGCAAGCCTTCTTTGCCGACTGCCAGGGTCAAAGAGCGGACTGAGCCAGCGGGAGAGGCCGGTGCTGCGGCCGCGCGGGCGGAAAAGGAGAATAGGGAGATTTCGGTGGGGCTGTCTGGGATCGAATTGCAGGCACTGGCCAAGCTGGAGGAATCCCTGACTCGTTTAGAAGGGAACGAGAAGAAGGCGGCGGCCCTCGAACAGCATCTCAGCACCATGCAGGATTGCTTGCGCGCCTCGCGGGCCGAACTCGACGAGCTGCTAACGAAATTCCAGGAACTCCAATTGGCCTGGCAATGCGAAGTCGAACGAGCGCAGGGCAGCATTCGAGACGCACTCGACAAGGCTTCCCAGCATATGGCTCGGGATCTCAACCAGACCCTCGAGAAGCAGGGAGAAGCTGTCTCCGGCCAGGTGGCGGAGGGCGTCCGCAAGCGGCTCGAACAGGAAGCCGCCGCCCTGCTCGGTGACCTTACGAAACAGGCGACCGCCCGCTTGTCCCAGTTGAAGCAGGACTGCCTCGCCGGAGCGCGGCCGGAATTAGCGGGTCTGACGGAACAGGCCAAATCCCATTTGGTGCGGTCAGTTCAGGAGCAGGCCCAAGCGGCGGTGCGAGCGGCGGAAGGGTCTCTGACCCGAAGCTTGGAAACTCTGCGTGGTCAAATTGCGAAAGAGGGGGCCGCGGCGGTTCAAAAAGCCCAACAGATTTTCACCCATCGAGGGAGTCTGGCCGCGGAGCAGTCGGAAGCCAGATTGAGGACCGCGAGCGGAGAGATTGAGGAGTCGCTGCGGACTTCCTCGACTGAACACGCGAAGAGGCTTCTGGCGGTTTCCCATAGGGCCCTGGGGGAACTTCAGGAGCAGGCTAAGACCCTGTTGGAAGGCGCGCGGGCTGACCTCAACCGACAAGCCGCACGTGGTGCGCAGGAAACGCTGGCCAACCTCACTCGAAAGGCGCAAGAGGTGGCGCGCGAGTATGGGGCCCAGTTGGAAAACCGCCTGCAGGAATTCCGGCGGAGAAGTGAGCAATTGCCCGCTTTGACCAGCTCCAGCCTCGATGCCAGTTTCCAGCCTGAGCACCCAGTGGGGACTTCGCAAGATCTCACGAGCGAACCAACCAACTTGAGTCCCCCCCGCGTGAGCGCGCGCCGGGTGGGGCCGCAGCTCGGAAAATGTGAGCCGGCCGGGTCCGCAGCGCGGCCGATACGTCTGGGTCCCCTGGTCGCCATCTTGAAGAAGGCGTCCCGTCCCCTGCCTTCCAAAAAAAGAAGTTTGGCCTGCGCCGGATTCCCGCTGGCGCGGCAGCTTGTCCCCCTGTTCTAGGGCGGGATGACCCAGAGGAATAGAAGCCGCGGACCCGGAGGCCGGGTTCCTGCAACACACTCCACATCCGGGCGGGGCGGGAGGCGAGTTCAGGAGGGTTCGTCCAGGTGAACTCCGTACATAGCTCGATTCGTCCCTTCCAGCTCCTGGCGCCTAACGACACGCCCCGAAACTTCGGTTTCACTGCCCGGTCCGGTGTATCCGACCGTGAGTCGGATCACATCTCCCACTTTCATCTTGGATTCTGAGATGAAGCATACCCCGGTCTTCGAGAGGTTTTCCGTTCGTGCTAGTTCTTCCCGGCCATCCTCCCAGCGAATGCGGACGGGCAGTGTAACCGCGAGACGCTTGGCTTTTCGCTGCTCGCTGCCACTTTGGGAAGTAGGCGGCCGGTGGGGTGGCGGGGGCTCAACCGGGAAATTCTCCTCGGAGTCAACATAACTGTAGCTCCAGTTTGTTGACGCTCCACACTGCACACAGGCGCGCTTAAGGGAGGGGTGACGCCCCAGCGCACGGTACTGGTCCAGGGTCAATCGCGCCAATTCGCGCGATCTGCATTCCTTACATTCAAGCAAAGCCTCAACGCCCTCCGGTTCTGCCGGGGGAGAAGGGAGGGGGGTGGCCGGGAAATGGATTCCCCAAAAGCCCGCCCCAGGCTGGAGGCATTCCACGGCCCACTCGGCCTCCTCACTGAGCGATTTACTCACGCGGCGCACGACCTGGAAGGGACAGTTCTTGTGGCTCCGCAGGTTGGTGATGATCAAGCGGTTGCCAGGAGACGGCGCATGTTTCAAGACGATCTGGGCCCCGTGGCCATCGACCATGACCGTGACGGTCTCTTCTTCGAAAGGCTGTCCGTCGCTTCCGGCCCCTTTGACCTTGATGGGAACCTTGAGTAATACGCGCGTTGTGCGGCGATGAGGTTGCTCGCCCATCGGGAGTGCAACGGTTTTATCATATTTACAGTTTCATGTCCATACGGCCCAAGCCCCCCGGTCGTTGACACATTCCCCGCAGGGCCGCGTCAAGCTACATTAGAGGTGCTCCCTCTGAAGGTCGCTGGCCCTCGTCTGGAGTTCACCCCGGGTCCCGGTCGGAGGGGAGCGCGCCGGCCGTGACCACGGACCAACTGCTGGTGCACGGTCTTGCTGCGGTGAACGCCCGCACCCCCCTCGGAGGGCAGCCGCAGACCCCGGAGGTGCGGGCGAAGGGCGCCCGATGACAGCCGAGGAATACTGCGCTATGATGTGCACACGATACGGCGTGGAACTGTACCGCCGTAACCTTTTGGAAGTCCCGATTTAAAGGACGCGTCATGATTGCTGATACTCTGGCCAATCGCCGTCGAAGCACCCGCCTCACTATTGCTATCCCCGTTTTCATCTCGGGTACGGACGCCTTGGGAAAGGAATTCCGAGAAAGCGCGCACACGCTCGTGGTGAACAAACACGGAGCGAAGATTGTGACGGTTCATCAACTGGCCATCGGGGCGGAAATCATGATCGAGAATCCGGCCGTGGGGGGCGCCGCGAAAGCGGTCGTGCTGGGGCTGGGCGCCCCGAACGGCCCCGCTGACCTCCCCGAGGTGATCGTGCAGTTGTTCGAGGCGCGGAACATCTGGGGCATTGATTTCCCTCCCGAGGACTGGGACTAGGAGTTCGCGGTTGCGCAACCGCAACGAGGATTGCTGCGACTTAGTCGCCGGTCGTCAGCGTGGATTTCCAACCACCCACTGGAACTGGATGCAGCGCCGCGTCCGAGCGCCGTCAGCAAGGCCGATAATAGTTTGCGCGTGTTGTGCAGCTGAGGAGGCGCGGGATGGATTATTCCAGTGGTTTGAGAGGGAACCTCATGATTAACAGAATTGGCAGGATGCTGGTTTTGGCGGTTTCACTGGCGCTGGGGATTTCCTCCCTCAGAGCATCTGAGATCCGTCCGAAGGGCGGCAACCTGGTGGAGAACCCCGGGATTGAGGTTGTTGACGAGGCAACAAAGATGCCCGCGGGCTGGCGCCATGAATCTCCTCGGGAAGAGATCTCTCCCCGTTTTGAGATGGATTCCGCCGAGCCGCACTCGGGGAAACATGCCCTCAAGATCACCTCGAAGGGGAGCCCGGGCACCTTCGGCTATTGGGTCGCTACGGTCCCAGTAATTCATGGTCCTGATTCCTCACCCGAGAACGAGCCGTCCGTATCCATCACCGCCAGCGGCGAGGAGTTTCTCAGCCACGAGAGTTACCGGTTTCGCTGCTTCTTCAAGACGCGGGATGTGGCTTCCCTCTCCAAAAGCGTCGTGATAAGAATTCGCTGGCGGGATGAAAAAGGTCAAGAACTGTTTGGTGAATACATCTCGAAGTATAACCCGGAAGGCGATTGGTACCGGGCTGAGCAACTCTTGACCGCTCCCCGGGGCGCCCACAGCGCCGACATCGAATTCGTTCTGCAGTGGACAGAACGGGGATCCGTGCTGTGGGATGATGTGAGTTTTGAGAAAACCGACGCTCCCCTTCCCAGGAGGATGATCAAAGTCGCGACGGTGAGCTACGAACCTCCGGCCCCCTCAACCCCCGAGAAGAACCTGCAATTCTTTGCCGAAAAAGTGACGGCTGCCGCGAAGGCGGGTGCGGATTTTGTTTGTCTCGGGGAGGGAATTACGGTGATCTCTACCGGGAAGAGTTATGCAGACGTTGCGGAGCCGCTGCCGGGACCTACCAGCCGGGCCTTGGGGGAGCTCGCCCAGGCCTACAGGATTTACATCGTGGCAGGCATCTTTGAGCGAGAGGGGGGTTTGGTGTACAACACCGCCCTCCTGATTGGCCGGAATGGAGAAGTCGTCGGTAAGTACCGCAAGACGCACCTGCCGGAAACCGAAGTGAGCGCAGGCCTCACGCCCGGGGACAGCTATCCTGTCTTCCGGGTCGACTTCGGGATCATTGGCCTCGAGACTTGTTATGACAACTTTTTCCCCGAGGTCGCCAGGGCGCTGGCTGTCGAGGGAGCGGAAATCATTTTCCTGCCGATTTGGGGCGATGGCCGCAGTGAGGGCTACGAGTGGGATGTGGTCGCGCGCAGCCGGGCTATTGATAACGCTGTTTATCTTGTGGCCTCCAATTATAGCCAGAAGCGCAGCTTCGTCATTGATCCCAACGGCCGCATTCTTGCCGACACCGGCGGAAGGAGCGGAACGGCAATCGCTGAGGTCGACTTGAACGCGAGGACTTTCGAGCGTTGGCTCGATTTCGGCGGCTTCGGAGAATGGAAGGGCCTTTATCCCGTGGAAAGGCGGAAGGACACCTACGGGGTGTTGGCAGTCGATGGGAATGGGAGAAAGCCCTGACAGTAGGATGTGGGGTGGAGGCAAGTGGGCGAGATTCTTCGCTTCGCTCAGAATGACAGCGAGGGACTCAGGATGACAGCGGCGCGAGGCTTTTTCGGCAGCCTGTTAAGCCTCCCATGCGAGTGTTACCTTGGCGGTGTGACAGGTGCGAACCGGCCGTGGTACTTTTTCTTCCTGATGGCAGGGACGCGCTGGAAACGAAAGACAGCCCGCCTCCTCATCTGAGTGAGGACTGCCGAGGGCTGAAGACTAGCGTGAAAGGTTAACGTATGAGCCCCACGGCTTGCTCGCCGCAGGAGATGGTCCAACCCTTCGCTCCACTCGGCAAGAAGATCAAAGCCCTCATGGTCTGGCCCAAGATTCCCAATTCCTTCTGGACGTTCACCGGCATGGTTGAACTGCTCCCCGAGAAGGTTGTGATGCCGCCGCTGGGTCTCATCACGGTGGCTGCCCTGTGTCCACCGGAATGGACCCTCCGTCTGATTGATGAGGCCGTGGAGGACTTGACCGACGACGCCATTCTCTGGGCGGACCTCGTCATGGTGGGAGGAATGGAAGTTCAGAAAGCGGGAATGCGCGAGGTTCTGGCCCGCGCCCGCCGCTTGGGCCGGCGCACCATCGTGGGCGGACCGTACACCAGCGGCGAACCCGACCGCATGCTGACCATCGCCGATCATGTTGTGGTGGGGGAGCCGGATGAAGTGTTCCCTGAGATTGCCAGAGATCTTGAGGACGGCACGGCGCGAAGGCTTTATGAGATTACCGAGAGGCCGGAGGTCACCAAAGTCCCGGTCCCGCGGTTCGACCTGCTCAAGCTCGGTTGTTATGCTTCCATGTCGATTCAGTTCTCACGTGGGTGTCCGTTTCAATGTGAATTCTGCGACATCATTATCCTGTACGGGCGAAAGCCTCGCACCAAGCACCCGAAGCAACTGGTGGCAGAACTCGACAAACTCCTTAGCCTGGGATGGAAAAAGCAGGTATTTATTGTTGATGACAACTTCATCGGTAATCACAATCGGGCTCTTGATCTCTGCGTGGAGCTCGAAAAATGGCAGCAGGCGCGGGGGCGTCCGATGGTGTTCTACACCGAGGCATCCATGGATTTGGCCCGGCAACCAGCGCTCATCGACGCCATGGTGAAGGCAAATTTCTTCTATGTCTTCCTCGGTATTGAGAGCCCTTCGCCAGAATCCCTCCGGCAAGCGAAAAAACTCCAGAACCTGGCGATGGATCCCGTGCGTTCGGTGGAGTTACTGAACAAGCGCGGTCTCTGGGTAACCGGAGGGTTCATTGTGGGCTTTGACACGGATACCGAAGAGATCTTTGAGACGCAGATCCGATTCATCGAACGCACCGCCATCCCCTGGGCCCTGCTGAATTCCCTGCACGCGATGCCGCGCACGGCACTTTACGAGCGCCTGCAGAAAGAAGGACGCCTGCTGGGGTCCAGGGACAGTAGCGGCGACACGACTCCTCCGAACTTCCGCACGGCCATGGACTCTGCTGCGCTGCTCAGAGGTTTGGCGAAAACGATCGCTACGATATACGAACCGTCGAAATTCTACGAGCGCGCCTGGCGGTCTTTGCAGAATTGGGAGACTAAGAAATGCCAACGGCCGGCCCATCAGCCGACGGTCGGCGTGATTATGGCGATCATGGCCCGGTCGATATGGCGGCAAGGCCTAAGGTCTTCTTACCGGAAGGCCTATTGGAAATTCCTGCTGAAGACCCTGGGGCGGTACGGAATGAATCGGTCGAAGCTCTGGCTGGGCGCCACCATCTTGATCTCCGGCCACCACTTCATTCCTTATGCGGGTGACGTAGTGCGGAAGATCGAAGGTGAAGTCCTTCGGGCCGCCCCCCTCCCGGAACTCGTTCCCCTGCCGGCGGGGGACTAATCTTGAGGCTGCGGAAAAACGCTTCCCTGCTGTCATTCTGAGCCCTTCGCTGTCATTCTGAGCGAAGCGAAGAATCTCGCCCTGCGCATTTTCATGAACATACGAGATTCTTCGTCGGTCGCCGCGGCGACCTCCTCAGAATGACACCGCCTACGAGTTTTCCCGCAGCCTGTAATCTTGTCCCCCGCGGACGTTCTTCTCCTGGACGGGATTCGCGTGATCGCGAACGCATGCCGTCGCGCACCCGCCGTGTCCACACGAAGTGGACAGCGTTAGCGGCTTCGACCGGCCTACTCATGGCGGAGGGCCGTGATGGGATCCAGACGCGCCGCCTTCATGGCCGGCCAGAGGCCGAAAAACAGACCCACGCTGGTGGCGACGACGAAGCCAGCAACCACGGACCAGAGTGGGACTCTGGAAGGCAAGCTGGGCACAAAGGCGCGGATGAGGAAGCTCAGCAGGCAGCCCACGGTGATTCCGATTACCCCGCCCGAACCCGTAAGCACCACGGCCTCCAGCAGGAACTGCCAGGCGATGTCGCGCCGGCGTGCGCCAATTGCCTTACGCACGCCGATCTCCCGGGTGCGCTCCGTTACCGAGACCAGCATGATGTCCATCACCCCAATGCCTCCGACCAGCAGACCTATCGAGGAGATCACCACCATCACCAGCGCTACCGTGCTGATAATCTGGCGAAACTCGTCGATCAGGGACTCCGCTGTCGCCATGCCGAAGTTGTCAGGGTCGTTGGGCTTGACGTGACGACGGCGCCGGAGAACGCCCCGGATCTCGTCTTGGGCTTCGTCCATCTTCCCGCGGGCAGCCAGGACGCTGAGGAAATGATCTTTCGCGGCAGGATAAAGCTTCTTGTATGTCCAAAGGGGTATGAAGATGTCCCGGTCATCGGGGCTGTCGCCCAAGACACCCTTGAACTTGTGGAGAGTGCCGATGACTTCGAAGGGATGTCCATCCACGACGAGCGTCTTGCCGACGGGATCCTCGTTCTGGAAGAGTTGTTCCACCACGTTGGCCGCGATCACGGTGACATCGCGGCGGTGAAAGTCGTCGGTCGGGGTGAAGAAACGGCCGTCGGCGAGCGAGGAGTTCGCCATAGCCATGTAGTTGGCATCCACCCCCAAGAACTGCGCCCCCGCCATCTCGCGGGCCTTGTAGCGCGCCGCGGAGGGTGGCAGGCCAAACTCGCCCATTCCGCTGAACAGGGCCACAGATACCTCCTCGACCGCCGGGCATTGTTCCTTGACGGCCAGGGCATCCTCGTAGCTGAGCGGCTTACGCAGCCGCTCTTCACGTGTGAGCCGATGCAGCGCACCCATCTGCAGCTTGTAGACCCAGACGACTCTCGTGCCAAACTGCTCAGCCGCCTGCACCAACTGTGCATCGAGACCGGAAATGATGGAAGCTACGGCAATCACCGTGGTGGTGCCAATGAGCACGCCCAACACCGTAAGAAATGAGCGGAACTTGTGGGTGCGCAGGGTGTCAAGCGCCAACCATAGATTCTCACCCACAGCTTCCCAGTATGTCCGCATGTTAATTCTCGGCTCGCAAGGCCTGGATGGGATCAAGCTCCGCCGCCCTCCGGGCGGGGTATATACCGAAGAAGAGCCCCACCAGGGTGGAGAGCGTCATCCCCACGATAACCGCGCTCAGGGGTACAGCGGCAGTGAAGACGGCCGCCACCAGCCGGGCGATGCCGTAGGCGATGAGCACTCCCAGGAGACCCCCGATGCCTGCCAGCGCCGCGGCCTCGATCAGGAATTGCCATAGGATGTCGCTACGCCGCGCCCCCACCGACTTGCGGATTCCGATCTCGTGGGTGCGCTCGGTGACCGTGGCCAGCATGATGTTCATAATCACAATGCCACCCACCACCATGAACACGGCCACTATGCCGATGGTAACGGCAAAGATGCTGCCGGTCAGGTTCCGCCAGGCGCTCATCAGCGTATCTGAGGCGTTGATGCCGAAGGTGTCGTCTTCGTGGTAGGGTACGTGGCGGCGCGCCCTCATGATGACCCGCACCTCGTCTTCCAGTTCCATCAGATGTTGAGAATCTGGTGCTTTAACAAAAACGATAAGCTCCAGGTGCGGCATGAAGAGGTTACGGAAAGTGCCGAGAGGAATAAACACAAAGTTGTCCTGGCTAATGCCGAAAGTGGAGCCGACCTTTTCCGCCACCCCGACGATGCTGAAGCTTTGGCCTCCCACCACCAATTCTTTGCCAATCGGATCGACCGAGGGGAAAAGCTTGTCCGCAATGTCCTGGCCAACGAAGCAAACCCGCGTGTTGTGGCGGTAGTCCTGCTCGCTGATGTAGCGCCCCCACTGCACCTTCTCCCGGCCGATGTACGCGTGGCTCGCCGTGATTCCCAGAAGATTCACCTCCTCGATCGAGTGCCCACCGTACCGCGCCTCCGGCCCGGGCGCCAGTTGCGCGATGGCGCTAATGGCCTCGTAGCCGAGCAGCGTCTCCCTGACGTACTCGTAGTCCTCCATGCGGATGGGTCGGTTACGCCGCAGCGCTTTCAGGTACTCGTCGAATCCTTGTGCCCACTTGAACTGATGGAGCACGAAGGTGTTCGTGCCCAGATTGGCGATCTTCGTGGCGATGTAGAGGTTCATGCCGTTCACCACCGACATCACCACAATCAGGGTGGTGGTGGCGATGACAATCCCCAGCAGAGTCAGAATCGATCGAAGCTTGTGGCTGCGGAGTTCTTCCAGGGCGATCCAAAAGGCGTCGCGAGCCGGGGCCCAGAAGCCCCCACGCAGCCGGAGCTTTACCCGCAGATTCGCGATGGACGTCTGTGCCTGACTGACCCCGGACATGTTCACGACCCCCTGCGTGCGGCGTAGCCCCGGAATGGGCGTCCAGGACGGGTGTTGAACGGCTCATGTGAGGCATGCGAAGGAATGGCCGTTACACCTTAGATTGCCATTGTCCCCCCTGGCAGTCAAGAGCCGCCGCGCGATGGCAGTGTCCTAATTTGGGGGAGTGGATTTCAAGATAGGGGGTCGGACCTTCAGGTCCGACGATCGCCGAATCTTCATGCCGGGCCTTTAGACCCTGAAACTTCAGGGGCTAAAAGAGGCTGCGGAAAAACGCTTCCCTGCTGTCATTCTGAGCCCTTCGCTGTCATCCTGAGTCCTTCGCTGTCATTCTGAGCGAAGCGAAGAATCTTGCTCTGCCCGCGCTCAGGGTAAACTGCGCGAAGAATCTCGCCCTGCGCATTTTCATGAACATACGAGATTCTTCCTTCGCTTCACTCAGGACCGCCTGCGGCTCCTCCCCAGAAACTCGATGAATTACTCGTCTCAGTTGAGCAATATAGGCCGAGCGGACCGGAAGGCGTTTTACCTGCTTCTTGCGCCCCTGGAACGTCCGCGGCGCTTTCCATCCTTGATCCCCGGAGGGGATGGATAGAGTGGCCGGGGGCAACGCCCCCGGAAAACGCGCCCCCCACAAGGTCCGACCCTGAAAGGGTCGAATCCGGCTGGCGTCACGCCGGTCTTGCGTCCCGCGGCCGTGCGGGCGCTCGGTGTAACCCGGCGGATATTTCGCAGCAAACTTTCGCAGGGCATTCGTTTCAACCTCCATGCGAGCACAGATTCGGTCTTGTGGACGTTCCGTAAGAAGCCAGCGCAATCTCTCCAGGCGCGCCCAAGCGTCGGGACAATAGTCGAGGGGGAAATCCATTTAGGTTTCTCCGTAGGAATAAACCAGTGTGAGTTAATGCGCTGCCCGGCTGCAAGGTCCTTTTGTGGAAGGCGCGTGGCGATTCAACCTCACCTGGCAGTTCTGGCCGGGCGAGAGGGTCTTTCTTTTGGTATGCTGGTGCCGTTCCAACTTGCCCTGGCTAATCCCGCCCCGCGGGGTTAATCTTCCAGGCCGCGCAAATGAGGGCGTCGCGATTGGGACAATCAAGTTGGAACAGCCCTAGGCGACAGAACCCGGGGCCAGGAGGAGGTTTGCCATGAAAGGGTTCATTGCTCTGGCGTTGCTCTCTGGCTGCTTAGGTGTTTGGGGCATGCTGTACGCACAACAACGCCCAGGAGGCTTCGGGGGGAGCCAGCAGATGCCGACCGGCAGCCCGCCTCCCCCCTTTGGGAAAGTCGGCAGCCGGCCCCGCCCTCCGAAGGCGGCCGTTCCCGATGGGGCGGCGATGACGAAACGGCACATTGACGTGGAAGCGGCCCGCAAAAACGCGCAAGAGTTGGCCGAACTCGCGCAGAAGATTCCCGGTCAAATCGACTTGGTGTCGAAGAACGTTCTTCCGAAGGATCTGTCTCAGCAGTTGAAACAGATTGCGAAGCTGGCGAAGAGTCTGCGCTCGCAGATCTCACCGTAGAGCACTGGGTGACCGTATCCGCAGGGGCTCGGCTATCGAGCCCACCGGGGGGCAGGAGAGGCGAGCCGCCGCGGGACTTGTGGTTGTTTTATATGTTGATATATATTTGATTGTATAATCTACTTAATTATGATAACACCATGAGCCAGGACTCCCAGCAGCCCTGCCAGGGGCGGAATAATGTGGCCCATAGCGTGAGAAGCTGTGAAAAAATGGCTGTCTCCACCGCAGAGGCGCCGAGACGCAGAGAAAGGGCCTTTTGTTTTCAAACCTCTGCGCCTCCGCGCCTCTGCGGTGAGAAGGATCTTCGGCGATTATTTCACAGCTTCTCACGCTATGGGCCACATTCTACCGCCGCTACGCGGCTTCCATCCGCTCACTTCTTTTCTCCATGGTGAGCTTTGGCCCGCCGATGAGTATGCGAGGATTTGAAACTGAAGGCCGTGGACCTACAAAACAGGTGCGCTACCCGCTGGGGAGAAACACAAGAAAATGTAGCGCAAGGCTCGCTCTCCAGCCTTGCGGCTTTTCCACCGCGCCGTGGTCTTGGCGGCGCGGCCATGGGAAAATCCGATTATCTTGTTTGCGGTGCGGCAAGAGCCCGCCCCGCTGGAAGAGCCGCAGGGCCGGAGCGCGGGCCCTATGCTACCCGCTTCCCTTGGCTGTCACCATGTGCCACATTCTGTCGCCGCTACACGGCTTGCCTCCGCTCGCGCTTTTTCCCTGTGGTGTGCTTTGGCCAGCCGATGAGAACGCGAGGATTTGAAGCTGAAAGCGGGGGCCCTACAAGACAGTCCACGCTACGCTTGCTGGGTGTAAAATCTGTGGCATGGAATCCTATTTCGAGGAATTCGTCAAACTGATCAAGCCGTTTCAGGCTCTTTGGAACTCTGCCAGGGTTACGTGCATCGCAGTGGGCAATCCCCGTGAGCGGAGGAGCGTGACCACCAGGATCCTCCTTCGAGAGGAGGAATTGCCAAAAGGCCAGCCCTACCGACAGGTGTTTTGGCTTAACCCAAGGTTCGAGTTCCTGGTTGCCGTCGTCGACTTCCCAAAGATTGCTGCCCAGCAGATCGTCGGGAGCGCAATCGATAAATTCGCGGTCGACATGGAAACGGACTCGAATGTTGACCGTGTCCTCCTCAGGTGGCCCCTGCCGGAAGCATCGGGTGCGGCGCAGCCAGTGAGGTTTTCGGGTTTTCCATGGGGCAACCCCATTCGGCTTGAGGGACCTTACGCTAGAAATCATTTCGGTGAGGACAGAACCTGCTTAGTTCTTACCGGAACGGGCGATTATATCCGCGACGTGATGTCGGATCAGCTTTTCCGGATCGTCAGTTCGAAGCTGCGTCTGTGCCAGCCCGACTTCGATGGGATCGGGGACCTTTTTGCCAAGCTACTGCCCGGAATCAATCATGCCTCGCACGAGCAGAGAATCGGTCAAATCGTATTCCCGCTTCCCCTCGATATGGAGCAGACTGAAGAGGGGAAACTCTTCCTTCGCGCGCCGAAATGTGCCCTGGAGGAACGAATGCAGATCATCTTCAATTTCAGACCTGTCGGACCGGGGACCAAAATCCAGGTAACACATGACGGCGCCAGGCTAACTGCCGATGGAGGAACATCCGAGTGGCGTTGGGAGATCCCTTGGCCGCCGGGGACTGAATCTGGGAAAGCCTCGCTTTACTATGCTGAGGAAGAAATCAGCAGCATCGACCTGCGGAGGTGGCTAGGGGCAGGAACCCTTCGAGCGGCTGTTGATTGCTATTTCGATCCTCATCACAAGCGCCTGGAAGAGGCTCTCTTAGGGCTGGACAAGAAAAACAGCAAGAAAAATAAGGCGAGCCAGACATTTGAAGAGGCCACCGTCAGGCTCATGAATCTTCTTGGCGTTCCTCTCGTGTGGTATGGCGGACAATGGGCGTCCTCGGCGCGAAACGACGCGGCGGGTTTAGTGGATAAAAAGGAAAAGCGTGTAGTCGTTCTCGCGGAGTGCACAGTCGAGAAACCAGAAGCCAAATTCTCAGCTCTAAAAGAGCGTGCTCAGGAACTTGCCGAGTCGTTGGCAGGTGAGGCTGAAGTGCTCCCGGTGGTTTTCACCCAGGCCGACCCTCCGGAGTCCGTGTTCGAGACTGCCTATGAGCACGGAGTTGCCCTCATGGGGCGAGACGAACTCACTTCTCTGTTTGAAATGCTCTCTGCCACCACAACAAAAGAGGACGCACTTAGCTTCCTCAATAAGTTCAGGTCTCTCGTCAAGGGCAAATATACAAGGCTGGATGGGACGTAATCGAACAGGTAGCCAGCGTACCGCAGAGCTGCGCTCTGCGCCAGCCACGGGCGTCGTCGTCCGCCTTGCTACTGGTACCCCAAGTTCTCGGCGGACATACTAGGTTGGACCCAGTCTACCGGCTGCCTTGCAGTTGCTATGATTACAATCGGTTGGTATGTCCCGTCATACTTGATCATTTTGAGAATGATCCGTACGAGTAAGTCGTGCAAATGGTTAGCCACCACAACAAGATCCTGAACTCCGAATTCCCCTGAATCAATGTCGAAAAAGCCTTCGTGGATCGACGCGCCCCGCAAGTGAGACAAATGGGGGAGCCCACGTTGGCGCCCCCTTCTTTGTATAGTGGGAGTCAACGATGACCGCGTCCGGCAACCTAAACTTCTTCAATAAATCGACCACAGCTAAGCCGAAATCCTGGGTCTTGCCCCAGGGAGTGGTTTTCACGCGGTCCGCAATCTTAGATAAAGCACAGTTTTCTTGTTCATCCTCTGGCGTCTTTGCCACGCGTGCAATTGACCTTATCTCCTTGGCTACGTTGTGTAATACCTGTCTCACAAGCTCTCTATTCTCCGGCTTCAAGCGCTTGTCCGGATACTGGTCGGTGAGTCCGAAATGCATACAGAGGCATTCGAGTCCACGGACCAGATATATCAGTTTTTCTTCTATTGTCAGGGGGAAGTAGTGCCCGCCTTGAGTCGCGTGCTTCATAGCAACTGGCAGGTACGACTTGCACGCGTATTCGGAGGAAAGGAAACAGGTCATGAGCCGACCGGTTCCGTGGTGCACACCTTCACGGATCGTACGGTGGCCTTCAGCGAAAATAGTCCCGCCGTGCTGTTCGTGGATTCTCCGCACAAGTCTTCCTAATTCGTCTCGGAACTCTATCCAGGGTGCGCCGACCTCGGTTCCTGTCGCAAAGCCGAGGACTCGTAAGAGATCATATGGAAACCAACTCTTAAGGGATCTCGCCTCGATAGAGTTATGCCCCACCTCGCCAACCATGATGGCCGTAACCAAAGCGTTCAGCGAGCCACCTTTGGGTTTTCTCATGCGCTCATCATAGTCCGCGAAAGGCTCAATGAAGGCCGGGGAGCCATTGAACGTAAATACAATCACGTCATTCCGAGAGTTTGCGTAGCTGGAGGCTTCCAGGAGTTCGGTGCCTGTAAGGCCTTGTGGAATCGCAGGAGTTGGAAATATTCGCAGTGGATGGCAGTCTACTACATTAGGCACTCGACAGAATTCAGATAAGAAGTTCAACAACGGCATTAACCAGTACTTTGCTGGCGGCGCTCCCCGGCAGTCAAATTCAGAACGCCAGAGATGAAAGTCAATGTGTTCATCGTCGGTCCCAGAGCAGAAGCCGTAATCAATCCGACCAGCGCTGCTGAAGACGCCAGCCGGGGTTTCGACTGTCAGCCGCGAGCACAGATTATTGATCAAGCTGTGCTCCAAGATGGCGCCGCCATTTGGCTGAGGGACTATTCTGGAAGCAACCAACCCGAATATCCCGTCTTGGAACGGGTGGGTTGAGTTTACTCGATTTACCACCATATGTGCGCTGCAACTGCCGAATTCATCGAAAAGGACCAGTGCTGTCCCATCATAAGTTGAACAGATCCAACTGGATGCGGGGATCTGGTTCTGGAACTTGGTTGTTGTATTGAGAAAGGGCCAATGAAATCGGGGTTTTTTCGAAAATCGTGATACTGAGAATTTGCAGGATTTTGTACAGGCTCAGGTCCAACTGGAGTTGCTTTTTCAAGATGGCGACCAGCACGTACACAGTGATGGCGATCCAGACCTGGGTCTTGACAGCGTTCTCCGTGGTGCCATAGAAAGCCCGGATATGCAGATGTTGTTTGATCCAGCGAAAGAACAGTTCGACTTGCCAGCGGGCGCGGTACAGTTCGGCGATGGTCAGCGCCGCGAGGTGAAAGTTGTTGGTGAGAAAGATCAGGCGCAAGTCTTTCTGGGCGTCGAAGTAGTGAATGCGTCGCAGGGGATCGGGATACCGACGCGAGCTCTGCGGTCCGATGAGGCGAATGCTTTGATCGGAACGCAATCCCGTCGAGCGGTCGACCCAGCGCCACGAGCAGCGACGGTAGCGCGTGTTCCGCTCGGCGCGCGTGACGAAGAAAGCGCAAGCTTGCTGGAGTCCATGCAGACGCCGGTAGTCCACGTAGCCGCGATCGAGCAAATAAAATGCCCCCGCCTCGGGCAGCAGTTGGTCGAGCAGCTTCATATCGTTCACCTGCCCGCCGGTCACATAAACAGCGGTCGGGATGTTGCCGCGCAGATCGAGCAAGGTGTGGAGCTTCACCGCACTCTTGTGCCGACGAAACTGCGCCCAGGGGAAAAGCGACAAGCACAAATCGATGGTGGTGGAATCGAAGGCGTAGACCGTCTCGTCCAATTCCACCCCGAACGGTTCGTGCTGATAGAGGGCGCGTGCCCGCGCGATCAGTATGCGCGCGAAGTCGGCATAGATACGCCAGTCGCGCTGCTGGTTGGCGTGCGCCAAGGTGTTGCGCGAGATGCGGCCACGGAAGCCCAGGTGATAAAGCTTGGGCTGATGCGCTCGCAAGCAGGTCTCGATGTCGCGCAGACTCTCGCGATAAGTGAGTTGCGCAAAGGCCAAACACAGGAATTGATCGAGACAGGAGAAACTCTGCACTTTGTAATCGCCGTTGTAGCGATCCACACAACGGCGGAATTCGCTGAGCGGAAGCAGGTCCAGCAGTTGAGAAAAAATCGTCCGGCCAGTGTTCATGAGCCCTTCCTCTTCGTCTTTCGGAAGCGCTCAAGACTACAACGCAATTCAAATCGATTTCGCTCATTCTCCTGTCCAACTCTCAAACTCACATGCACTTACACGGAAACTCAAACTCAACATTGGGACAGCACTGGAAAAGGACCCTAACATCTCCCTCCGCAGCGCCTCGGCCGTCAGCAAACTCGGCGCGCCCCGTCCCCTCATAGCCGACGTTCGGCGAAAACCACGCATTTCCCTTAGGTGTGACTTCTTCGAGGCTGAACGACATCGGATAACCTCCTCGTTTAATCGAGCGATCAATCCGACCCTGCGGAGGGCAAGCTCCCTAATTTACCTTATGTTGGTAGTTAAGCAAGCGTAGCGCGGACCTCCGCTTTGTGAGGTCCGCGGCTTTTCGCGTCAGCCCGCGCTCGCCAGCTCGGTTCCTTGTCGCATCGGCACGGCATCGTGTGTAGATTGACCGCATGTCCAGGTTGCGGCGTCCGTTCCTTTATGACCGCGACATCCAACACAGGTCCGTGCTCCGCGTCCTTTGAGCGGAACAGGCTCACTTTGGTGCACTAGCCCCCGCCCCCACATTAGGACTCTACCAAAATAACCTGGATCGGCCTGACGATGTGTCCAACCCTGTGCGAGAATCCCCCTTTCTGGATGCTTGGCGCTTGACGAAGACCGCCCGGCGGGAGCAAGCTTGTACGTCTTAGAATCCGGCCGCCGCAAGTTGGGTGCGGAACGACCGCAGGTTTGGTCTGCCCCTGTCCGGCCTAATGGTTCATATTTCTTGAAGCCCTCGATATATACTTTCTTCCTCATCGGCCTCGGCGTGCTTTCGTGCGTCCTCACAGCACCCCTGTCAGCACAGGTTGCGCCCGCATCTTGGCAGGGCACCTTGCGCGACGCCGGCGGAAACGCTATGGCCGGCGCGCAGGTTGAACTGGGTGAGACCGGGTCGGGGCGTACCTTCACAACCACTACGGACGAGAACGGCGCTTTCCGTTTCGCCGAATTGCCTGCCGGGGATTATGCCGTGCGCACCCACTGGCACGGCGCGGGCACCACGGCGCGCGAACTGCTGAGAATCCGGGAGGGCAAACGCTCCTCCGTGCAGGTTGCCGTGGCGGGCGAATGGCTGGTCCTCCAGACTTCCTCCACGGGAGAGCAGGCGCAGGCGAGCGGCGGGGAGAGACTCTCCAGCCGGCAGGTTTCCGAGTTGCCTTTGAACAAGCGCGACTTCAGTCAACTGCTGCTGCTGGCGGCCGGCACCATGACGGATACGAACGGCTCGGCGAATTTCACCCAGCAATTCGCGGTGAATGGGCAGCGCGGCTCCGCCGCCATGTTTGCCATGGATGGCGTCGACACGACCGACCCGGAGTTGGGCGGGGCCACTTTTTCGAATTTCAACGTGGACGCAGTGCAGGAAATTGAGTCGCTTTCGGGGGTGATGCCGGCGGAGATCGGGCATGGCGCGGCGGGCTTCACGAATATCAAAACCAAGTCGGGGACGAGTCTGCTGCATGGGTCAGTTTTTGAATTTGTGCGCAACGCCGCCTTCGATGCGCGCAACTTTTTCGACCGGCGGACGCTTGCCAACCCGGGGCGCATCCCGCCCTTCATCCGCAACGAATTCGGCTTCGCCCTGGGCGGACCGGTCACGCTGCCGGGGATTTACCAGGGCCGAGACCGCACGTTTTTCTTCGGGCAGTATCAGGGTTTTCGCCAGGTGCTGGGGACCACGCAGGTGCTCTCCGTGCCGACCCCGGCGGAGCGCCAGGGGCAGGACACGACGGCCTTTCCGGGCGACACACTCTATGTTCCCGTCAGTGCGCAGGTGGCGCCCATCCTGGCGGGCTACCCCCTGCCGAATGATCTTCAGGGGCCCTTTGGGGCACGCACCTACGCCACCTCCTCCAAGGTGGTGACGGACACGAATCAATTCTCCGTGCGCATTGACCACCGCATCTCTGACCAAGCCCAGTTCTTTGCGCGTTTCAACCTCAACAATGTGAACGGGCCACTGACCAACCCCAGCCAGCCGGCCATTGATCCGAGCTTCGCCATCCATTTTCTTGACCACCAGCGCAACGTCGCGCTGAACTACACTCGTGTGGTTTCGCCCCACTTCACTTCCCAGACCTCGCTCGGTTACATTCGTAGCACGCCCACCTTCATTTCTCCCAACCACACGCAGCCGGCGATGACCTTTGCCGACGGCCTTTACGAACCCTTCAACGCACCTGGCGGAACCGCCACCGGCACCACTGGAAACTTGTTTCAGTTTCGGCAGAATTTCACCTACGTGCGCGGAACGCACACTCTGAAGTTCGGCGCCGAACTGCGCTTCAACCGCGACGCGAGCATTTTCGGAGTGAACCCTGATGGCACTTATGCCTTCGGCGGGGGGACCGCTTATGCCCCGGTTGATATCCTCTCGGCCAGCGGCCAGCACGATCTTCAGGTGGGCAGCCCTCTTCCCGACACGCTCTCGGGATTCCTCACGGGTACACCTTTCTCTTACAGGACTTTCCCCATTTTTTTCGCTCCTCGGTTTGATCAGTCCGGATTTGCAGCCCCGTTCGAGTGCGGCACTCGCTTCAAAAAAGTGGTAGTGTTGCCGAAAGCCAAGAAAATCGCGGGTCTATATACGCCTCAGCCAACCTTGCCTCTTTAGAGAGCTGCTTGCAGGGCTGTATTTACGCACTTTTATAAGGTATTTTGGCAATTTGAAGCTGTCCACTTGCCAAAACAGCTAAGTTCTTAAATTAGTGGAGTTAGAACGAAACAGGTAAAAATTTTGAGGAATGTCCTGTTCTCTTACACTTGAATCCGGCGTGAATTTCAGTGTTTCTCTTCAAATTTGGCCGAAAACGGGCATTTGTACTCAAAATGTTTGCAGCAGTCGATCAATTTTCAGAAACGCAGCCTGCGCCGCCTCAGCCCTCCAGCGGTCTTAGCTTATGAATTCGGTGTAGTATCTGCTCCGCCCACATCGCGATCAGGCGTGAGTTGGCTAACCGCAGAGTAGGTCGGTTTTGCGGGCGGGTCAGTTCACCAGGCAGCCAGAATAGTCGGTGGCGTAACTTACTCAAGGTCAAGCTCTGCCATTCCTCGGGTAAACACAGGCGCTGGAAGATCGCCACTAAGTTGTAGGCCAAGCGAATCACCTCCAGATACAAGGCGTTCGCCTCAAAAGATGACGTCGGAATCTTCCGCAGTGCGAAGTCTTCCCGCAATTCATGGATGCGCGGCTCCATGGCTGCACGACCATCATAGAAATGCCACACTCCGGCAGGCGTCAAGGTGAGATTGGTGACCCATACCCGATAGAAGTAGCGCCCCATCGCAAACAGCGTCGGTTGCGGATCATCTTCCTCGATCGCACAACGCGCCACCACGATGCGACGGGCTTGCCGCCAGCCCTGGGCGCGGAACTCTTCCTTCGCCGCAATCCCAACAGGCATTGGCGGGCGCATAGCGCAGCCCCGGCAGCAGACGCTTGAGCGAGGTCGTCAAACGGGCCACTACAGCGTACTCCGCGCGATGTGCCTCCAGTTTCTCGAACACCGGATCGTAACCGAAGCCGGCATCGGCGCGAAACCGCAGCTCGCGGATTTCGGGCGGCACGTTCACGAAGCTCGTATCCAGTAGAGCGGGGCTGCCCTCCCATGTGCCAGCGTTTCCGGAGCGCAGTTCGGCGTCCCACAGAAAGGAACTGTTGGCCTCCAGACATAGCAACGGGTTGTAGCTGCGCTTGCCCCGGTACCGGGGGTTGTAACCAACCTCGGCGCCGTCCTGCTTTCCGAACACGCTGACCACCGTGCTGTCCAGATCGAAGATGAGACGTGAGCGCCGCTCCGGCCGGTGAATGAATTCTTGCAGCACTCGATCATTGACGCGGTGTAACTGTTCCCAGAGGCGAGTTGGATCTTTCCGTAAGAATCGCCGTAGGGTCTGAGGATCAGGAAAGCCGGGCAGGCCGGTCAAGTACTGAAAGGTGCCGTTGGAACGAAGCAAGGACGCAGTCTCGATGCGATCGAGCCCCAGCACGACGGGGTAGAGCAGGGCCAGGATGGTTTGGGAGAGACTATAGCGGTGGTTCCGTCGGGGATACCTAAGATGTTGTGCTAAGAAGTTGCGAAACTGCAGCACTCTCAAGAATTCATGGAAGAAATAGATACCACCGAAGTGCGTCAGACCCCCATGATTATAGGCGATTCTCACATTTCTTGGCGATCGGCGCATCCCAAGCCTCACCTAACCAAAAGCGATGTAAGGCTTAGAGTACCATAAGAACCTTCTCGCCCGCATTAGAAGGGCCTTGGGGCCCCTTTTTAAACAGCAGAATGCGCCGGATCCAAGTTACAACACCACGGTGCCCGCGTTCTATACGGCAGTCGGGGATCACTTTGATGAGGTCAGCATCCAACGCTCCGCGTACAACTTCTACTTCCAGGATGCGTGGAAGATCTCGCCGCGCTTCACTCTGAACTACGGCCTGCGTTACGAAGCGGACAGCCGCATCAAGGAACCCTTGCGGCGTACCTCGACGATCCGGTTAGTGGACGCACAGGGCAATCCCGTCCTGCCCTGGAAAGCGGGAGCGCAGGAAATTGTGCTGCTTAATCCGCAGCCTCCTTACGGACGGGACTTGAACGGTTGGGGGCCACGTGTTTCCACGGAGTGGCGAGCCGCTAGCAACACCGTGCTGCGGGCCGGCGGCGCGATCACGACCTTTCTACCGAACCTCTTTTGGATGAACTTCCTCACGGGCGGCTTCCCCTTCATCGTCAATCCCTACCTGACGGCATTACCGAGTGCACCTGTGCCCTTCGAAGACGCTGTCACGGCCTTCCAATTGCCTACCCTTTACACGACCGCGGGCCAGGAGGCGGTTCCCGGTGGCAACACTCGAATCGTTCCCCCCAATATCCTGCTCGATATGCCGCGCTTCCAGGCAGACCTCTCCGCCCTGACGCCCGGCCACCAGCCACAACCCCTCGCCATGGCAGGCATGGCCCCGGACATCCGCAACGGCTACATCGGCAGCTATACGACGAGCCTCGAGCGAACACTGAAAGACATCGTGCTCAGCGCCTCCTATGTGGCCACCATGGGTGAGAAGCTTGAAACCATCGCCAGCCCGAACAGCTACAGTGGCGCCTCACCCCAGTTCGCCCGCTACACGCAATTCAACTCCTTGGGCCAGATCACGGGCGGCTATGGCCCGGAGATGATGGTAACCACCGGTTCCCACTCCACCTATCACGCCTTGCAGCTTTCGGCTTCCAAGAACACGCCGCGTCTGGGATTAGGCTTCCAATCGAGCTACACCTTCAGCAAGTCGATCGACGATACCAGCGCCGTCGTGGCCGGCTACGGTGGGCCCTCTGGAACCATCATCCAGTCTGTCCCCCAAGACCCCTGGAATCCCGGAGCCGACAAGGGGCCCTCAACCTTTGATGTCACCCACGCCTTCACGACCAGTGTCATCCAGGTTCTGCCTCTCGACCAGGCGAGTTTCTTGCGGCCCCTGGGAAGAAGGTTCACCACAGGCTGGCAGGTGTTGAACATCACGACGCTCACCAGCGGTTCGCCCTTCACGGCTTATTCTGGGATTCAACAGACCGGTGTGGGCGTGGGGGGCGGCGACCGGCCTGACCAACTCGCCACTCCCGGCTTGTCCACGGCGCGGACGATTCGGGAGGATTACTTCGGCCGGGGCGCAGACAATGCCGCCTTCTTTTCCATCCCGATCAGTGTCCCGGGTGGCACCGGGCCCAATCAGGGCCGCTTCGGAACTTTGGGACGCAATACCTTCCGCGGCCCCGCCCTCCACAATCTTGACTTCGCCTTGATCAAGGATACGACCCTGGGCAGCCGCGCACGTTTGGAGCCCGTAACGCTGGAGTTCCGGGCGGAGTTCTTCAACACTTTCAACCTGGTCAACTTCGGCCTGCCCATAAACATCTTGCGGGGCTCGGGCTTCGGGGTCATCAATCGCACCGCGGGGACTTCCCGCCAGGTCCAGTTCTCACTGAAATTGCTCTACTAACCGTTCGCAGATGACCCCTCCCAGCGAGAGCTTCCAGTCTCTGCTGATGACCTGACGCGGAAGTTCGGTGACAAAGCCAAGTGGCACCGGACTTCCCGATACAGAACATCGGGACAGGTCAGCCCGCCACGTGTGCGAAAGGTCGGCGCTACAGTGAAATCCGGAGGGTTCTCGAGGTCGGGCCGCAATGGGACCGCACGCGTGGACACTGGCAACCGGCCTGCCATCCCCGTTCAGGTGACGATTCACGCTTGACGAAGTCTGCCCCTCAGGAGCAAGCTTGTACGGATTTGCTATCCCGCCCTGCAAGTTGGGTGTGGAACAATCCCCGGTTTGGTCTGTACCTGCCAGGCCCGTAGGGATTTAATCTCTTGAAGCTTTCCAAAAACAGTCTCTTTCTCCTTGGTCTCAGCTCGCTTTTCTATGTGCTTGTAGCCTCAGGCGCAGCGCAGACTGCTCCCGCCTCCTGGCAGGGTACGTTGCACGACGCCGGCGGAAACGTCATGTCTGACGCGCAGGTGGAGCTGCGCGAGGCCTGGTCGGGTCGCACCTTCACAGCCACCACCGACGCCCAGGGGGCTTTCAGCTTCCCGGAATTGCCGGCGGGGGATTATGCGGTGCGCATCCGCTGGCACGCCAAAACCGCCGCGGCACGCGAGGTGCTGAAAATCGGGCCGGGAAACCACCTCGACTCTTCTGTGCAGATTGCCCGGCCAGGCGGATGGCTGGTTCTCCAAACCTCCTCCGTGGGAGAGCAGGCGCAGGCGAGCGGCGGGGAACGGCTCTCCAGCCGGCAGGTTTCCGAGTTGCCTTTGAACAAGCGCGACTTCAGTCAACTGCTGCTGTTGGCTGCCGGCACCATGACGGATACGAACGGCTCGGCGAATTTCACCCAGCAATTCGCGGTGAATGGGCAGCGCGGCTCCACTGCCATGTTTGCCATGGATGGCGTAGACACGACTGACCCGGAGTTGGGCGGCGCCACGTTCTCGAATTTCAATGTGGACGCGGTGCAGGAAATTGAGTCGCTCTCCGGGGTGATGCTGCCCGAAATCGGGCACGGCGCGGCGGGCTTCACGAATATCAAAACCAAGGCGGGGACGAATCGGCTGCATGGCTCGATTTTTGAGTTTGTGCGCAACGCCGCCTTCGATGCGCGCAATTACTTCGACCGGCGGACCCTTGCCAACCCGGGCCGCATCCCGCCCTTCGTCCGTAATGAATTCGGCTTCGCCCTCGGCGGGCCGGTCACGCTGCCGGGGATTTACCAGGGCCGAGACCGCACGTTTTTCTTCGGGCAGTATCAGGGTTTTCGCCAGGTGCTGGGGACCACGCAAGTGCTCTCCGTGCCGACCCGGGCGGAGCGCCAGGGAGAAGACACCACGGCATTTCCCGGCGATACGCTTTTCGTGCCCATCCATCCGCAGGTGGCGCCCATCCTGGCGGCCTATCCCGAACCCAATGATCCTCAGGGGCCTTACGGGCCGCGCACCTACGCGACTTCCTCGAAGGTAGCGACGGACACGAATCAATTCTCCGTGCGCATTGACCACCGCGTGTCCGACCAGGGCCAGATCTTTGGGCGCTTCAACCTCAATAACGTGCAGGGCCCGCTGACCAATCCCAGCCAGCCGGCCCTCGATCCCAGCTTTGCCGTTCTCTTCCATGACCACCAGCGCAACGTCGCGCTGACTTACACCCGTGCGGTTTCGCCCCACTTCACGTCCGAGACCTCGCTCGGCTACATTCGCAGCACGCCGATGTTTCTCTCTCCCAATCACACCCAGCCGGGCCTGCTGTTTGGCGACGGTCTCTACGAGCCATTCAACTCGGCGGCCGGAACGGCCACGGGCGCGTATGGAAATCTCTTTCAGTTTCGGCAGAATTTTACCTACGTGCGAGGAACCCACACGCTGAAGTCCGGCGCGGAGATACGATTGAACCGCGACTCGACCGTCTTCGGGACGAACCCCGACGGCCAGTACACGTTCGGGGGCGGCCCGGCCTATGCCCTCTCCGTCATTCCTTCGGCGAGCGGGCGGCACGATATCCAGGTGGGTGACCTTCTTCCCGACACGCTCTCAGGATTCCTGACCGCCACTCCCTTTTCCTATAGCACGACGGTGCCCGCGCCCTTCACGGCAGTCGGTGATCGCTTTGATATCGTGGCTTTGCGCCGCGAGGCCTTTAACATCTATTTCCAGGACACCTGGAAGGTCACGCCGCGGTTCACGCTCAACTATGGCCTACGCTACGAGCTGAACAGCCGCATTCATGAGATCAACAAGCGGACCTCCACGATCCGGATTGTGGACGCGGGGGGCAACACAGTGCCGGCCTGGCAAGCCGGCGCCCGGGAAATTATGCTCATCGATCCGCAGCCGCC
The DNA here is from genome assembly GCA_963722555.1 of uncultured Acidobacteriota bacterium. Taxonomy (GTDB): domain Bacteria; phylum Acidobacteriota; class Terriglobia; order UBA7540; family UBA7540; genus Bog-366. The sequence goes on along the minus strand of CAVRNQ010000003.1, from coordinate 529,841 downwards.
GTATGGGCGGGACCTGCGCGGGTGGGGACCCCGGGTCTCGACGGAATGGCGGGTCAGGAACAGCACGGTGCTACGCGCGGGTGGCGGCATCACCACGATTCTCCCCAATCTCTGGTTGGAGAATTTCATCACCGGTGGTTTCCCCTATATTGTCAACCCTAATCTCACGGCCTTGCCGGGGGCGCCTGTGCCTTTTGAGAACGCTGTGACCACCGTTCAGTTGCCGCCCGTATACACCACCGCGGGCAGCTTGGCGTATCCCACCCTCCGCACCTCCGAGGTTGCTTCCAACACCGAGGCCGATATGCCGCGCTTCCAGTCCGATCTCTCCGCGCTGACACCCGGCCACCAGCCGCAGCCCATTTCCGTGTTTGGAATGCAACCGGACTTTCGTAATGGTTACATCGGCAGCTATACGGCGGGCATTGAACAGACATTCAAAGACGTTGTGTTCAACGCCTCTTATGTGGCCACCGTGGGCGTGAAGCTGGCGGGCATGATCATGCCGAACAGTTACAGCGGCGCCTCGGCTGAGTTCGCGCGCTTCACGCAGTTCAATTCCTCAGGCCAGATCATTGGCGGCTATGGGCCGGAGTTCCTCATGGGAACACTTTCCCACTCGACCTATCACGCCCTGCAGGTGTCCGCGTCCAAGAACTCCCCACGATTGGGGGTGGGTTTTCAATCCAGCTACACGTTCAGCAAATCTCTCGACGATACCAGTTCCGTGGTGGTGAGCTTCGGCGGGCCGTCAGGGACTGTCATCCAGGCCTCTCCCCAAGACCCGTGGAACCCCGGCACCGACAAGGGGCCGTCGACCTTTAATATCGCGCATGCCTTCACGACCAGCGTCATTCAGATTCTGCCTTTCGACCGTGTAAAGTTCCTCCACCCCCTGGGAAAGAACCTCACCTCGGGCTGGCAGGTGCTCAACATCACCACGCTCACCAGCGGTTCGCCGTTTTCGGTTTATTCTGGAATTCAACAGACCGGAGTGGGCGCGGGGGGTGGGGATCGGCCGGATCAGATCGCTACTCCGGATTTCTCCACATCCCGCAAGATTCGGGAAGATTACTTCGGCCGGAGCGCCGCCAACCCCTCCTTCTTTTCCATTCCCATTGGCGTTCCAAACGGCACGGGGCCCAACCAGGGCCGCTTCGGAACCCTGGGACGAAGTACCTTTCGTGGCCCGGGCTTTTACAATCTCGACGCGGCTTTGATCAAAGACACCACCTTCGGCAGCCGTGCGGGTTCGGAGCCCACCACCCTGGAGTTCCGTGCCGAGTTCTTCAACGTCTTCAACCTGGTGAACTTCGGACTGCCGGTGAACATCCTGCGGGGCTCGGGCTTCGGGGTCATCAATCATACCGCTGGGACTTCCCGCCAGATTCAGTTCTCGCTGAAATTGATCTACTGATCCTTTTATGACCATTGATAGCGGCCGCGGCTGCCCCGCAGGGAGTAGCGCAGACCTGTTTTGGAGGTCTGAGGTTCTTCCCCAATTGACAGCATAAAGCCGCGGACCTAAACCACAGGTCCGCGCTACCTGCTTGCAAAACCGCGCGGGAGCGAATATTCTGCGGCCCACTTCGGAAATGGAGGGCACGATGGGCAAACCCAAAGTCATGGTGGCGCTTGCGAGTGCGGATTCCGTGGAGAGCTTGACGACCTTGGCGTGCCAGTTGGCCGACGGCATGGATGCTGAGGTCTCGGCCCTGCACGTCGTCGAGGTGCCTCTCCTTACCCCCCTCGAGGCCGCGGAGGAATCTCTCGACCATCCGGGCAAGGAGCTTCTCGCTCAGGCCAAGGGCGTGGCGGAGAGATTTCCCCGCCACCTCTCGACACAACTCCTGCGCGCTCGGGAAGTGGGCGAGGCGATCGTGGGTGAAGCCAAAGAGCAAGGAGTGGAATTGCTGGTGATGGGCCATCACCAGCCTCGTCCCCACCATCTGAGTGAAACGCTGCTGGGGGGCACGGTCCGCTATGTGGCTCACCACGCGCCGTGCCGAGTCATCGTCCAGATCCCTGCGCCGGAGCACGACTAGCTTCGCGGAGCACTGGCCGGTAAGCTCCCTCCGAAAATTGCAGCGAAGAGGTGTGCCGTGCGGATTCCGAATTCCAGTGAGACTGCCCGCCCATGAGTGACCCGCCCATCCGCCCCCCGAAATCGTCACCCCGCAAGGGCCCCAAAACCCGTCACATCCTCGCCGGCCTGATCCTGGGCGCGGCCTCCGGTGTGGTGGCGAACCTCCTGTGGGGCAAGACGACTGCTCTCGCCAACCTGGTGCGTTACGGCACCGAGCCAGCCGGGCAAATGTGGCTGCGGGCGCTGATCATGGTAGTTATCCCGCTGGTCTTCTCGCGCCTCAGCTTGGGAGTGGCGGGTCTGGGCGACTTGCGCAAGTTGGGCCGAGTGGGGGCGAAGACCCTGCTCTTTTTCCTCTTTGTCACCACGCTTGCGGCGCTGCTGGGACTCTTCCTGGTGAATCTGGTCCGGCCCGGCGAGGGATTGTCGCCGGAAGCGCGCGACCGCTTGCTCGCGACCTATCACCAGAATACTGGCCAGCCTAAAGAAGCGCCGCAGCGCGGGCAGTTCGGCATTCAGACGCTCGTGAACGTGGTGCCTCGCAACCCCATCACCGCCGCCGCGCAGGGCGATATGCTGGGAGTGATCTTCTTTTCGCTCGCTTTCGGAGTGGCGCTCGCCCTGCTCCCCCCGGAGCGCACGAAGGTTCTCATCGAGGCCGTGCGCGGGTTGGGCGACGCGATGATTGTCATCATCGACCTGGTCATGAAGCTTGCACCGTACGGAGTCTTCGCCTTGCTGTTTACCGTGGCGGCAAGGTTTGGGCTGGATCTGCTGGCGCGGCTCGGCTGGTACATCATTACGGTCTTGGTGGGACTGTTCGTTTTCGAGTTCGGCGTCTACTCGGTGCTGGTGCGGGTCTTTGCCGGCTGGGCGCCAGGGGATTTCTTCCGCCGCGCCTGGACGGCGATTTTGACCGCCTTCTCCACCAGTTCCTCGAACGCCACGCTTCCCACGACGCTGGAAGTCTGCGAAGACTCGCTCAAGTTGCCGCGGGAAATCGCGGGCTTCGTCATCCCGCTCGGGGCCACCATGTGCATGAACGGCACCGCGCTCTTTGAAGGTGTCACCGTTCTCTTCATTGCCCAGGTGTTTGGAATCAAGCTGGCCCTTTCCGCGCAGGTCGTGGTCATGGTCACGGCGATTCTGATGGCCATGGGAGCCGCGGGCGTGCCCAGTGGTGCGATTCAGGTCCTGATCCTGGTGTTGGAAGCCGTGGGCGTGCCGGGGGAGGGAATTGCCATGGTGGTGGGTGTCGATCGCGTGCTCGATATGGGCCGCACCGTGGTGAACGTCACCGGCGACATGGTGGCCGCGGCCTTCGTGGCGCGCTCGGAAGCGAATTCGTCCAAGACTTCGTAGGGGCGAGCGGCGCTCGCCCCGGCGCGGCCCTTTCCCTTTGTGACGGACCGACGGTCAATCGTCGCCTGGGTGAGGGGATGGATCGCAGGGGACGACACCCCGGCTCAGATGAACAACGGCACTTCTTCGCCGCTGGCGTCCAGCTCCGAGTCCTCGGGTTCGGGTAACTCGGAAAGCGCCAGGATTGCTACCACCAGAGTCCCCAGCAGCACCAGTCCAGGGTGGCGGCCAGCCCAATCGAGCCAGCCAGCCCCGTGTTCAGGCCGGATTCCCACCACGCGTTGTTGGCGCATCGGATTCTCGATGCCTCCCATACGTACTATCGACACTTCTTGGGGAGGGATGAGAGGTAAGTTTTTCCTGTCGGGTCTGGCCTTGGCTATGTAACCCCGGCGCTGGCGACCTCGACCCTTTCAGGGTCGGACTTGGGGCGGTGGCCCGTTTTCCGGGGTGTCGCCCCCGGCGATTGTATCGATTCCCCTCGGGGTTCAGACGCGAAACCCGTTTGCGTCAATATGAGTCATCCTCGCCATCCAGCTTGACTTGCTCGGCCAGCGCGGGCGTAAAATAGTCGCGGGTTCTGACCCCCTGGGCGAGAGCTGGGCGGAACCCCCACAGCCCCGGCGGGCCAACGAGGTCTTCATGCTTATCGCAGCGCAACTCCGTCCTGGAACAGTCCTGAAGATCGGCCCCGACATCTTCAAGGTGTTCGAGTCCACTTACCACATTGGCCAGGGCAAGATGCCGGGGAGCGTTCACGCCCGCGCGCACCATGTCCTTACGGGCACGCTCAAGGAGTTCCGTTTCCGGCCGGAAGAACGGCTGGAAGAAACGCAGCTTGACAAGCACGAAATGGAGTTCCTTTACGCGGACGCGGATTCCGCCACTTTCATGAACCCGGATTCCTTCGAGCAGGTTTCGATTCCCCTGGAAGCTATCGGCAAGGCCACCAAGTTCCTCGAGCCCCCGATGAAGGTTCCCGTGGAGTTCTATCAAGGCCAGCCGGTTAGCATTGTGTTTCCCGAAATCGTGGAGGCGAAGGTCTCCAGCACGGCGCAGCCCGTCCACCAACAGCAGGACAACACGTACAAGGACGCTACGCTCGAGAACGGCCTGGAAATCCTGGTGCCGCATTTCATCAAGACGGGTGAGGTCATCCGCGTGGAAGTGGCAACCGGGAAGTACGTGGACCGGGTGCGCGCGGATACGAAGAGATTCTGAGGGCAAGGCAAGGTCCCGGAAACGTCCCACGCACAGAGGCCGGGCGGCGCCGATATCCGGGGAGGGAGTTGCGGAAGTGGGGCAAGGCCGGCTCCCCCGGCTCAATCCCAAATCCTGACTTGGTGAATCGGCCCGGCCTTGCTATGATGACTTGGCCCTAACCTATGTCGACACCTTCCACCAACCTGAGTATTCAAGGGAGGCCGCACTTCCAATTACAAGTGCGGCCCGCCGAGGCGCGCGACGAGCAGGATATTGTGAGGATTTACCTGCAGGCGACGCAGGATCACCTCGCGACTTTTGAGAGTTTCCTGGTAACTCCGGAGGAGCGCACGCGCTGGGTTAAGGAACACTCCAGGAAATTTCCGCTCCTGGTAGCCGAACTGAACGGGCGAGTTCTGGGGTGGTCATCACTCAGCCCCTATCACGCTCATCCCCGTATCGAGGGTATTGCCGAACTGCTCATCTACATCGATCGCGACTACCGCCGGCACGGGGTGGGCCGGGAGTTGATGCGTGCGACTCAGTCCGCGGCGTGCGAGCAGGGGCACTTCAAACTGATCGGGAGATTCCTCGCGCACAACGACGCGGGCCGTACCCTCTGTCGCCTGACCGGTTGGAGGGAAGTGGGCGTGCACGAAAAGCACACTTGCCTGGAAGGCCGCTGGCACGACGTGGTCCTGGTCGAATACCTCATCACGGAAAACCTCAAGTAAGTCCCCGCAAGAATCTGCACGGGTGCCGGGCACAGGTGTCATTTGCGAGACACGGGCGCTTCCAGGTGCAGTCGTTCCCGCGCAAGCGGGAATCTACTCCGCCAGCCATTGGAAATGCGCCGCCGACGGACTGGATTCCCGCTTTCGCGGGAATGACCAGTGTTTCGAAAGATATCCCATTCCAAATGACACCAGCACGGGTGCTGACAACCCCCCTTCCGCACTTAGGTGTTCTGCTGAGTTCGCGCCAGGCGCGTCCATGCCAGATAAATGGGAATTCCCAGCAGCACGAGCCCCAGCCCGATGCCGGACTCGCGCGGGCTGCGGACCATCGCATTGACGATGATGACCAGCGCTGCCGCAGTGAAGGCCACCGGCAAAACCGGATACGCCCACACGCGATAGGGGCGTTCCAAGTCGGGACGGCGCCGGCGCAGAATGACCACGCCCAGCGTGGCGGCAGCGTAGAAAATCCAGCCCGTAAAAATCACATAGGTATAGAGCTGTTTGAAGCTGCCGGTCGAGGCCAGCACGATGGACCAACCGCATTGAATCAACAGGGCCACGTATGGGGTTTCGAAGCGTGGATGAATTCGCCCCACGGAGGCGAAGAAGAGGCGGTCGCGTGCCATCGCAAAGCAGGCGCGCGCCCCGCCCAGGATGTTGCCGTTCAGCGCGCCGAAAATCGAGCAGAGGATTAGTCCGGAGACAAAGGCCGCGCCGTGCGGGCCCCAGAGGATTTCCATGGTTTTGGCCGCCACGCGCTGGTAGGAGTCCTGGGCCATCGCCGCCAGCGGCAGCACGCGCAGGTAGGCGAGGTTGGCGCTGAGGTAAACCAGAATGACCACCAGCATCCCCAGGAAGAAACTGCGCGGCAACACCCGCGCGGGATTCTTCACTTCCCCGGCCGCGTACGCCAGGTGGTGCCAGCCGTGATAGGCCCACAGCACGCCGATCAGCGCCACGCCAAACGAACTGAGGGTGGTGTGCGGCAGGGGGAGATCAAACGACGCCGCGACGGGCGTTATATGGCGCGCGAAGAGCGCGAACCCCACGAGGGTTGCCAGGCCCGCGAGTTTGGCGAACATGAAGATGGTCTGCACCACGGCGGCACGCCGCACGCCCGCAATATTCACCAGCGTGAGTATCGTGATCACCGCGCTCGCCAGCAACTTGCGTTCCAGAGGTGTGAGCGGGAAGAACGTGGAACTGTAAATGCTGAACGCCACGGCGAGTGTGGCGATGCCGCCGGATTCAATCACCAGCAACGCCGCCCACCCGTAGAGGAAGGCGGGCAACTTGCCGTAAGTGTCGCGCAGGTAGATGTAGACGCCCCCGGCCTCCGGGACCGCGGCTCCGAGCTCGGCGAGCGAAAGCGATCCCGCCAGCGAAAGCGCGCCGCCCACCACCCACACCAGCATCACCGCGGCGACCGAGCCGACTTGCTGCGCCACGTCGTGCGGCACCAGGAAGACTCCCGAGCCGATAATCGTTCCTACGACGATGGCCGTGGCGCCCATAAACCCGATGGCGCGCGGCAGTTCGATGGGTGCCGGAGACTGTGGCCGCGAGGCCAAGTGGCCCGCGGCGGGGGGTGAGAGAGGTGTGGACATGGAATATCCGAATGCGGAATTTTGAATTGCCAACCTTGAAACTCAAGGTTCTGCAATCTAACAGGCTGCGGAAAAACCCGCCAAAACTGTCATCCTGAGGAGCCGCAGGCGACGAAGGATCTCCGCATTTGCCTGATTCTACAAATGCAGGGATTCTTCGCGCAGTTTATCCTGAGCGGGCAGAGCGAGATTCTTCGCTTCGCTCAGAATGACAGCGAAGGACTCAGAATGACAGGACCGACATGTTTTTCCCCAGCCTGCTGAGCCCCGAATTGCTAGTGCCGTCTTTCAGCTTTCTTCCGGCATTCTTCCGTGGAAGCGTCTTTGGCCGGGTAATGGACACCATTGAATTGTCGCAAGACCAGGCGCCCCCGGCTGCCGGTGCCGGGGTCGTACGCGTACCAGGTGACCGAGCAATTGCAGACCTCATGCTCGGGGTCGCGGTCGATAGCGAGCAAGGTCTTCTCGGTCAGGCGCTCGAGCAGGCGGCCAAAGGTGAGCACCACTACGGAGTGGCACACCACCAGCACCGATTGCTTGCGCCAGTCGCGCGCCAGAGTTCCCAGGAAACTGTGCACACGCAGCGCTACATCGGGGTAGCTTTCGCCCCCGGGCGGGCGATAATAGTACTTGCCCTCGCGCTCCCGGCGGCGCCACTCGTCGGGATACTTGCTGCGAATGCCATGGCCCGTCAGGCCGTCGAGAATGCCGAATTCTTTCTCGCGGATACGTTCCTCGATGGTCAGGTCGAGCGGGTAGGGGAATTGCTCGACCAGGGTGCGGGCAGTTTCCAGCGTCCGCTCGTAAGGCGAAGCGAAGACCCGATCGAAACGAAACTCGCGGGCCAGATATTTCCCGGTCTCCTCGGCCTGGCGCGCGCCCCGCGGGGTCAGCTCCACGTCCATGTCGCGGATGTCCTCATGGTACTCCAGCCTGCCCGCGCGCTGCGCCTCCGCCCGGCGCACGTTGCATTGCGATTCCCCGTGCCGTACGAGCACGAGGTGGTTCATCCACTTTTGCTGCGCAGAAGGCAAGCGCGTCTCTCTCACGTTGGGAAGCCGCTCCGGACGGTCTTTACCGGAAGAAGGCGTGTCATTATACTGGCTGGGTTGGGGAAGGCCAAACAAGTTTTCGGCCATGCCGGCGCTAAGCCTTGGGGCGAACCATGACAGACTTCATTCCCGGACGATTTGATGCGCAAGTGGCTTTGGTCGTGGGCGGGGCGCAAGGCATCGTGAATGGCGTGCTGCTGTTTGTCGATGGCGGGCAGCTCGCGTGACTTCCCGAACCGGGAGGCTTCCTCACCCGGCTCGCGACTCTCGAACCTAAGGAGATAACATGCGGAAAGTGGTTCGGACGCCGGAAGCTCCTCTACCCAAAGGCGTCTATTCCCAGGCTATCGTTGCCGACGGCTTTGTTTTTGTGGCCGGACAGGCGTGCGTCAACCCCCAGACCAACGAGTTCGAATACGGTGACATCCAATCGGAAACGCGCCGAACCCTGGAGAACATCCGCGCTATCCTGGAGGCGGCAGGGAGTTCGCTGAAAGACGTGGTGCGCGTGGGCGTGTTCCTTGCCGACATGAACGATTTTGCGGCAATGAACGAAGTCTACAAGCAGTTCTTTACGGAAGACCAGCCTGCCCGCACGACCGTGAGCGCCCATTTACCGAAGATCAAGATTGAAATCGACTGCATCGCGCGCGTCAGCAGACGGCGCAAGAAGTGAGGGCGGCCTTTGGGTGCGCGCCGGCACAGGTGTAGCGCCGACCTTTACAGGCTGCGGAAAAACCCGTCGGGACTGTCATTCTGAGGAGCCGCAGGCGGTCCTGAGCAGAGCGAAGGAAGAATCTCGTATTGCCATGAAAATGCGCAGAGCGAGATTCTTCGCGCAGTTTATCCTGAGCGGGCAGAGCGAGATCCTTCGCTACGCTCAGGATGACAGCGAAGGACTCAGAATGACAGCAGGGAAGCGTTCTTCCGCAGCCTGTGCAACCCCTGACCTGCTGATCTCAAGGTCAGCGCTACGACGGCACCGAGCGACCGTGCCGTGGGATTGAGGTGCCTATGGATTACCGGGAACTTTCCACCCCCGCCTTGACGGTGGATCTGGATGGGCTCGAGCGGAATCTTGATCGTTACGCCGAATTGTGCCGCCGCCGGGGCGTGGGCCTGCGCCCGCACACCAAAACGCACAAGGCTGTGGAGGTCGCGCGTATGCAGGTTGAGCGCGGTGCGGTGGGCCTGACCGTGGCCAAAGTCGGCGAGGCGGAAGTGTTCGCCGGCGCCGGGCTCGATGACATCCTGGTGGCGTTTCCCATTTTCGGCGGCGAGAAACTTCGCCGCCTGGCGGACATCGCCCGCCAGCGCCGCCTGCTGGTCGCGCTCGATGCGGAAGCCACGGCGCAGGAGCTCTCGCGCGCCGCGGCCGCCAAAGGGGCCATCATCGGTGTGTTGGTGGAATTTGACGTCGGCGTGCGTCGCTGCGGCCTCGAGCCCGGACCCGAGTTGGTGCGCCTGGCGAGAACCCTGGAGAAGCTGCCGGGCCTGAAGTTCCGCGGCTTGATGAGTTACTTTGGCAACGTTTGGGGGACGCCGGAGGAGCGGCGGGCGGAAGCCCAGCGCGTCGCAGAGCGCGTGGGCAAAGCGCTGGCCGCGTTTCGCGCGGAGAACCTGGCGGTGGACATTGTCTCCGGTGGCTCCACTCCTTCGGCGGAGTTCGCGCACCTGATCCCCGGAGTTACGGAGATTCGCCCCGGCACGTATGTTTACAACGATCTCAACACTTACTACCAGGGCGCGTGCACGCTGGAGGATTGTGCGGTGCGCGTGGTGGCGACCGTGGTCTCGACAGCCGTGCCCGGCCGCGCCATTATTGATGCCGGTTCCAAGACTCTTTCCTCCGATCTGCTGGGCTCCGGCCCCAAGTCCGGATACGGCTACGTGGTGGAAGCGCCGGATGCGCCCATCGTCAAGCTGAACGAAGAGCACGGCCTTCTGGATATCACACACTCTCAGCACGCCTTCCAGGTCGGCGAGGTCGTGACCGTGATCCCCAATCACGTCTGCGCCGCCGTGAACATGCACGATGAGATCTTCACGGTGCGCAAGGGCGAGGCCGCCGGCTGCTGGAAGGTCGCCGCGCGCGGAAAAATCCGCTAAGGCAGGTGGCGCCCGGCGTCGTGAAAGACTGGAGTTTTACGGACTTCTCAAACTGGAACAAATTTAACGAAGGTCGCCCGCCGCGGGCGGGGGGAGATCGTTCCTGGCCGCCACGGCGTAATCGTAGCCATCGGCGATGAGGCCTGCGACCGCCGTTTCGCTCAGGCCTCGGACCGCCAGGAGGCGCTGCGGGCGGGGCGGTCGGCGGGTGTCCACCAGATACTCGAGATGGTAGCCCGCCCCCTCGTACTTGGCCCGGGTCATGCCCAGGCCCAGGTCGCGGTTGGCGAAGATCTCCAGAACGATCAGGTCAGGCCGGCGCGAAAGGGTATAGTCGGGATTAAATTTGATGTGGCCGGGCTCATAATGATCGGTCGCCACCGGCATGTGGGCAATGACCGGATCCGCCAAGCCCAGCATATCCATCGTATAGAGATCCGAGAAGAAGGGGATCTTGCCCAATGGTCCGATGGCCAGGGTCCGCCCCTGGTAATTGTCTCCCAGGAATTTCCCCAGCCCCACCCAGCAGTCATACTTGTTGAACATGTAATCAAAGCGGGGGTCGATGAACCAGGGCGGCCCCGCCTGGAGAGCGGCGAGTAGCACGATTCCAAACACCGCCATCCGGGGGGGCGCGATCTCGCCCCAGGAGGCGAGGACCGCGAAAATCCCCAGGGGAAAAAGGACGATCAGGAACCTGTCCCAAAAGTGATCGCCGCCCACGCAAAACCAGTAAGCCAGCCAGAGAGGGGCCAAGAGAATCTCGAAGCGCAGCCGGTCCGCGAACTCGCGCCAGCTCCTCGCGGCGCTGCCGACCGCCGCGACGACGGCGAAAATGAAAATCAGCGTGTAGGGCAGCAAGCCTCCGAAGAAGTTTATCTTGCTGAATTGGCCCCAGGCATGGCTGAGGCGAACCGCCAGCGGGCCCGCCACTTTGACGTAATAGGTTGTTGGGAGCCACGCCCCGTAATACGCCAACCGCCACAGTTCGTAAAGCCCCTGCGCCACCAGAATCGTCAGCGCGCAGGCCATCGCCGGCCGCACCCGGCGCTTCAGCAATAAATACAAGACCACGATTCCGGGAACCAGGAAACCATCCACGCGCGCCAGGAGGGAGAGCACGATTAATCCGCACAGCGTCGCCAGGTGACGGGGGGCGGAATCACCGGCCACGCGTTCCGTGCTTACCCACATCGCCAAGGTGATGAGAAGCACCAGGCAGGTTTCCATGCCCGAGGCCACCGCCACCCAAAGCGGCAGGCACAGGGCCAGCAGCAGGGCGCCGGCCACTGCGCTCCGTTCGCCCAGCTTCTGGCCGAGATAATCCGTGAAGAGCCAGAGCGCGCCGGCGGCGAAGACGAGATTCAGCAGCACGGAGAAGAAATACACGCCGTCGCGGCTGGTCAACCAAAACGCTGGAGCCATCACGAGCACGTAGAGGAAATTGGAATAGCCTTCCACGCGCTCGCCGCGGTTGAAGACCAATCCCTCACCCCGCGCCAGGTTTTCCGCGTAGCGGTAGGATATGTAGGCGTCGTCGTTGCCCCAGTCGTTGTGCGATTTCGTGGTGAGAAAGGCGGAGCCGCCCAGCGTTTGCAGGATCGTCCCGACCAGAAGGACCAAGAAGCAGAGCGTCAAACCAGCTTTGTAAAGAGGAGGTTTCATCGGTTGCCGCCCCGAGTGCCCAGAATCGCGTCACCCACCAGAAATAGAAGGGCGGTGGCCACACCAACCTTGTAGAATCTGGATTTCATAGCTGGGACTTTATACCAGAACCACCCGGCAATGGGGAAATTGGTGGGCCGAACCAAGCGTTTTATTGAACGGCCGGTACCGTTGTACGGGATCCGGAAAAACATACAGCGGCGACTGCACGTCGCCATGCTGGCATTAAAGACACAGGACATGCCGGCAATGTGAAATGGCCGTTACCTCGTCCGGCACGAGTCTTTCTCCAACCTGCTAGGAAGGATTGCCGTGGACCGCCATTGTTCCTGTTGATTACTGACAAGAGAGGGTGTAGAGTCCTTTGTCGATAACTGAGGGGAGCGCGAATGAGCAAACCCACCGATCTGGTCCAGGGCACGTTGGACCATCTGATTCTCAAGACGATCGCTCTTGAACCCATGCACGGCTGGGGCATCGCGCAGCGCATTCGGCAGGCGTCAGGAGAGGTGCTCCAGGTGAATCAGGGAGCTCTCTACCCGGCTCTGCATCGCCTGGAGCAAAGCGGATAGATCAGGTCGAAGTGGGGAGAGTCGGACAGCAACCGTCGCGCGAAGTACTATGCACTGACGCCGGCGGGCCGCAAGTACCTGGAGCAAGAGCGAACCAACTGGCAACGGCTCTCCGCAGCCATTGGTCTGGTCTTGGAAACCTCGTGAGGTGGAGCTGTCATGATGCGTGGGATATACAAGTTTCCCCTTCGACTCCGGTCGCTCTTTCGCAAGGGCCGCGTCGAAAGGGAGCTGACTGACGAACTCCGCTTTCACCTGGGAAAAATGGTGGAGGAGAAGGTCGGAAAAGGGATAGCCCCGGAGGAGGCCCGTTACGCAGCCCTGCGGGAGCTGGGCGGAATGGAACAGATCAAAGAGGAGTGTCGTGACATGCGACGAGTGAACTACATCGAGAGTTTCCTCCAAGACTTGCGCTACGGCCTGCGGATGCTGGCGAAGAATCCCGGCTTCACGGCCGTCGCAGTCATTACGCTCGCCCTCGGCATTGGTGCGAACACTGCAATCTTTAGCCTTGTTGACGTCGTACTATTTCGACCTCTTCCGATCAGGCGGCCCGGCGAAGTCGTGCGAATTTGTGGCGGCAAGACGAGGGGTGAAGCGTATTGGAGGACCAACTCCTATCCCAGCTACCTGGAGTACCGCGACAACACAGATTTCTTCATCGGCTTGGCCGCTTACCTCGATCGGCTGCCCGTGAATATATCGGCTGGGAAACTTGGCACGGACCGCGTCGTGGCAGGAATGGTCACGGGGAACTACTTTCAAACATTGGGCGTCGAAGCCGCGCGTGGTCGCACGATCGCCCCCGAAGATGACCACCTCGGAGCGCCGCCCGTCGCCATGCTCAGTCACGATTTCTGCCGCCGGCACTTCTCCTCCGACGCGAGCGTCCTCGGGATGACAGTGCTCGTTGACGGACAGCTATTCAGCGTTGTGGGGGTCACCCCGGCGGGCTTTGGAGGTGTCAGTTTCGAGAACCTCCCTGAAGTGTGGCTCCCAATGTCCTATGGGTTTCAGATTGACCCATTGCTCAAGAGTCAAATCCCCTTAAGAAGCAGGTCCTTCAGCCCGTTTGGAGTCGTGGGACGGCTGAAGCCGGGCGCCTCGATGGCACAAGCCCAAGCACAAATCAACATTCTGGGTGACCGACTTGGCGCGGGCAAACCAGAGCCTGGGGAAGATGCGGACTTTACCCGCCCCTGGCCGGTCTTAGCGTCAGCGACGGAAGTGGCAAGGGCCGACCGGACACACTATTCTTCCCTGGTATTGGGCATTGTCCTGCTTGTGCTATTGATCGCCTGTTCCGATGTGGCCGGGCTGCTGGTGGTACGCGCCGAAGGCCGGCAGAAAGAATTTGCGGTGCGCATTGCTCTTGGCGCAACCCGGTTCCGTATCATTCGGCTTCACCTCATTGAAGGGCTGCTCATCTCCGCCCTGGGGGCGGTAGCGGGATGTGCACTCGCCACCTGGGGAACTTGGCTGCTCGCGGCTTCCGCGCCGCCAACACTCCCCATTCCTTTGGAGCGTTCTGCGTCCATTCTCGACATCCGAGTTTTGACGTTCACCATGCTTGCGGCGGTTCTCGCGGGAGTGGTGAGCAGTATGGCACCGGCGCTGAGATACTCGCGCTCCGATAACGTCCTCGCCCTGAAAGGGGAGTTCGGCTCAACCCGCACGTTCTCGCATAAACCTTCATTGCAAAACCTGCTAGTCGTTCTGCAGTTGGCGGTATCTGTCATTCTTCTCGTAGGCGCGGGCCTCATGATTCGGACGCTGTCGCAAGCCTCCCATGTCCGACTCGGATTCGATCCTGACCATACAGTTGCCGCCTCTACAGACCCAATCCGCCAGGGTTATGACAAGGCCGGCGCGGCGGCCCTGCTAGATCCCCTTCTGGATGCATTGCGCGCCCAACCCGGCGTCCAATCGGCAGCGCTGGGGAGCCTTCCTCTTCAACCCTGGATGGGGACAGCCGCAATGCTGGAAGGACACCACGCGTCCAAAAGCGAAGAAGACTGGGCGAGCCTGAACAGGATCAGCCCGGGCTATTTCGCCACGGTCGAGATACCTCTCCTGGTCGGCCGCGATTTCAAACGATCCGACAGTGAGAAGGCGCCGGGCGTTGCAATCGTTAGTGACGTTATGGTTAAGCGCTATTGGCCGGGCCAAAACCCGCTCGGGAAGCACCTCGGACATGTTGGTGCGCCTGATGCGACATTTGAAGTGGTCGGCGTCGTGGGCGACATTGCGCCCTGGGATCTTCGCAAGGAGCCTGAGCCTGTCGTCCACTTTTCGTTGGCTCAGACATATCTTATGTTCCCGTGGCAGCCAGACATCACCTTGCTGGCCCGGACCAACAACGACCCACGGTCTCTGGTGCCTTTGATCCGCGCGGCAGTTTCCAGCGTAAATCCCAACCTGCCGCTTTTCCATGTGCGTACTCTGCGACAACAGGTAGCCGAAACACTCGCAGAAGAACGGTTCCTCGCGCGATTACTGCTCGCGTTTGCTTTTCTCGCCACAATCCTATCTGCCGCCGGCGTGTATGGATTGGTTTCCTACACAACCGAACGCTCGATGCATGAATTTGGCGTTCGCATGGCACTCGGCGCGCGACCCCGTGATGTCCTCCGGATGGTTCTCCGGAAGGGATTTCTGCTGGCACTTTCCGGCCTGGCAATCGGGCTCGTTGCAGCCTTGGGATTGGCTCGATTGCTGGCGAGCCTGCTTTTTGGAGTGGCCCACACCGATCCTACTACGTTCGCAGTCGTCTCGTTCCTGCTGGCGTGCGTGTCACTGACGGCCTGCTATCTCCCTGCCCGCCGCGCGACGAAGGTCGACCCCATGGTGGCGCTGCGGTACGAATGAGGTGATCGGATGATCCGGTGGCGGGGTGAGTTGGGAGCGCAGGCATCTTGCCTGCCGGAACTGGGAGATCAAGTGATCGTCCCGTCCGCTGATCGGATGAGGGAGTAACCAGCGCAGAGTGGCCTCTGGCCGCAACCAAACATGGCGCGGGGTCTTGTAGGGCCGGCCGCTCCGAGCGGGGGGGCCCCGGCCTAGGCGCCCCAAGGGGTGGCCCTACACACACGACGAAAAATGTTTGCCAAGAAAACAAGAAATTACGGTATTGCATTGCAGAGCGCTGGAGGCTGTCTCAAAACCTCAGTTGTCGCGCTGGTCGGAGCCTGCGCTGACGCAGGAAGCGACTGGCGGCTTCGAATTCTCAACAACGCTCATCGGCCAGCGCTATAGCGGGCGACACCGAGTTTTGGGACAGACTCGTTTGCTCGGCACCTGCCGAGCTAACGCTCGGCGCTACGGCGTTTTTCAGCGACCTGTCAGACCACGTTTCGATGGCGAGAATGCTCCGTCTTGAGACTCTGGGCGGCAAGCCAGTCGTGTCCCTTATTCGTCAGGAACCAGAGGGTCCGTGTGGGCGTGGCCCGCTTACCGGCCAAAGCGTGGTCGCGCATTCTTTCCAACCGTTTCGCGACCTCGGTCTCATCGGCTTGCACCTCCGTGGCAATCCCAGTGACCGTCCGGTACGAATACCGCTGGCTGGTCAAAACCTGGAGGAGTTCCTGGTCAGCACGATCCACGGGAAGGTCTTCCACCAGAATGGCGGGCGGAGTGACCAGCCGTGCGGAGGCTGCTTGCGGCTCGCTCTGCTCGTCCATTTCCTTGCGCAGTACGGGTTCAGCCTGGCTGACTTTTTCCTGGGCGATGGCTGCCTGGGTTTTGGCGTCTTTGGATTCCTGCTTGGCCCGTTCAACCTCCGCCAGCAGGCGCTTGGTGACCGTCTCCACGAAGGTGCGAGAGAAGATGGCTGCTACCAGACAGAAGCTCGCAAACACGAAGAAATCAAAGGGGATCCCGGACCCATAGCGGATGGTGGTCACCTTGTCGATCAGGTCGCTGGAGATGGTCCTGAGCAGGAGGGGCACCAGGAAAGAGGCCACCAGCCCCAGGACGACGCTTCGCGAGCGCTTGGCATTCTCGGGGTCATCCTTCTGCAAAAGCAGGTGGTTGGCAGCTCCGCCCAGGAAACCCGCGCCAGCCATCGCCACGAATATAAGAGTTACGTTGTAGCTCGTCATCTTTCTTTCCTCCGACAGATTCCAGAGTGCGTTCTTAACGGGACTGCAACGTCCCGGCGGTCGCAGGTTGCCCAAGAACTCGGGCCTGGCGAGGGAGCCGTGGTTTGACCCCGCCCTGGGTGTCGTGGCAAGGCCATCCATCCTTCCGCCGCGGTGGGCGTAAGGCAAGCTCTGGCCGTGCCGTGTGGATGGGCACGGGCGAGAGGCCAGCGGCACTACAAGTATTCCGCAACCTGTTAAGGCAACTTTCCCTTAAGCCGCCCGCACCTATTTCATCGACATTTAATTCCGGCTCATGAAGAAATTTGCGAATCACGAGGAGATGGTGGGGGCGGGACGCAGGCGGCTCCGCGGCCTGATGGAGCAGCGGCCGTCAGGTTGGGGGTCAACACTGCCGTCGTGCGTAGCGGCGATTACACATCGCCACTGGGTCACCGTTCCTCAGGGGCGGGCGTAGATCTTTCCGGGCTTCATGGCGTGTCCCCAACTGAGGGTCTCGGCGTCGGGAAGATCGTAGTTTGCCCCGGGAATTCGTTCCGCCTGGATCAGGGTTCCAAGCTGGAAATAGACAGCGTCCATATCCGAGTGCCATCCGGGATAGTGGCCGAATCCGCCGTCCGAGTTTTGGCAGGTCAGCACCCACTGCGCGGCGCGGTTAATTGCGGCCCGCGATGCCGGCGAATTCCAGCTCAACTGGCGCAGGATAAACACGGCGTCAAAGCAGGCGTGAACGTCCCAGTCCGGTTCCTTAAGATGCCAGCCGCCATCCGGCCTTTGGTCACGGAGGACCCGTTTCACGATCGCCTCCGCGCCTGGTGTGGGCTCACCCATCAGCCTGAAGAAGTGCACCATGTGGAAAGTGGCGGCAACGTGGTCGCCGAGGTAACCATCCGCCGCCTGGTTCTGCGCCATGTGCTGCGCGATGGACGCGCGATATTCCTCGGGGAAGGGCCTGCCCAGAGCGGCATAGAACAACGGATAAAAGCTGAGGGTATACCAGGGGAGCTTCTTGAAGGTGTCCTGGGCGAAGAAACGGTCCAGCGCATGGACGGGATCGACTTTGGGTTTCTCCCCCAGGGCTCGGAGCGCCACGCATCCCTGAGTCGTGTTGTAGAGGATCGCAAGGTCCTCCTTCGGCTTCAGGTCTCCCTGGAAATTGATGAAGGCCCCCTCCGGTTGCTGGTGACGCTGGATGAACTCCACGGACTTCTCCCGGTGCGGCAGTTCCCACCCCACCGTCTTCGCCAGCGTCGCGGCGTAGGTGACCGCAGCCAAGTCGCTCTCTTTCGTGTCGGAGTCGCCGCGGTACTGCGGATCGGGCGAGGGCGAGTAACCCCCATCATCCCGTGCGCACTTTTGGAGGAATTTGAACGTCGCGTCGTTTACCTTGAGACCATCGAATTTGGACGAGGAAGGCGCGTCGGTACCGGCCCGCGCCAAGGGCGTCACAAAGCGGTTTCCCGCTGCCGCCGCAAGCGTCCAGGATAGGAGTTCACGTCGTGAGAGGCTGTTTCTCAATTTTGTTCCCTCATTTGGATTGTAGGGCTATGCTCGCCGAACGTTCAATGATTCCTTCCGCCCCCTCCTGAAATACGCGGCGGCTCTGAGAAGTCCCTAGCCCGGATTTCTCCCCACGGAATTGGAAGGGCGGGGCGAGGGACGAACAGAGGGCGGGACCCGCCCTTCCGGCAGACCCCCAAAAACCGCCGGTGGCGGATGCGTCCCGACGGTTTTTGTCGGGATGTATGCGACCTTCGGTTTGTCGATGCCATCACAGCACTTTGTCCATAGCCATGATCGAAGCGTCATTCCAGGAATAGAACCTCCAAGTCGACCACGGCCAGTCGCCCGGGTGCTTAACCAGGCCTCGTTTCGCGGGATTGCTGAGCAGGTAATTCAATTTCTTATAAGCTCGCCAAAAGTCGCAACCCATTGCTTCCTAAAACGCTCGGAGTCAAACCGGCGCGCGCGACGATACGTACAGGTGGTCAAATCATGCCGATGATTGAGGCCGTAATAGTGCTTTAGCACCCGAACATTATATCGTCCCCGGGTCGCATACATCCCGACAAAAACCGTCGGAACGTATGCGCCACCCGCGTCTGCTTACCGGTCGCCACGGCTCGCAATCTCTCGAAGTCCTCAGCCCTCTCCCCTCGCGGGAGAGGATGGTCCGCTACCGGCGCTTTCACGAGCCGGCGCGGGCGGGGGGCCCCGAGCGCCGGGGGTGAGGGGTCACCTCGCCTGGCGGGCACATCGAGCGCGGCGGGCACCAAAAGCCGCAGACCTTCAGAACAGGTCCGCGCTACGTCCGCTTCGCCCCGAATTACCGCGTAATCCGTGCGTTTTCTGCCAAAAAGCCCGACGGATTTTCGTCCATTTTGTCACTCTCCCCTTTGTTTTCATACACATAGTCGGGTCGATCTTCATTTTTAACATCTTTATGGGTCAGCGCCCCGTTCCTGACCTTGATCAGCGTGTTGGTGAGCTGCCACAATTGGCGCAGGCGGGAATCTTCCATTATTTGCAGGAACATCGCGTTTTCGTCGGTCGAAGCCATCAGGATCGTGTGATTCTCAGGTGGTCAATTGATCGGGACGCGCCTCAGGCCGAGCCCGGATAGCGCTTTCTTTCCAAATTGACCCTCGGCACCGAGCCCTGTTCGGCGCAGAGCTTACCCCTGCAGGCTAGCACCGTACCCAATGCATGTCAAGGCAGTTATTACCTGTATTGCCTACGGGCAGGCATTATTTTCTGGGAAAGTGCCTAATTGTCCGAAACCCCGCCTGCGTGAGAATGACCGAAGGAGCACGGCGGCTGAAGTAAGGGTTCCAGCGGGTAGCGCAGAGTCTCTGGTTTTGAGACTCTGCGGCTTTTCCTCATATTCGCGTGCGGCCATCGGCGGGCAACAACACGCGGTCAATCGCGAGACCGCTCGGGGTCGCCGCCGGGTGATGGGCGCCTCCCGTGTGATCGTGAACGCTTGACCAAGGCCAGTCCTCAGCGCGTTTGACAAGCCCCGCTCTCACCGGGTTGAGGTGAATGTATTCGACCTTTTCGCAATATTCCCCTACGGTCCGCAGGGCGCGATCGAAAAACCGCGGTTGCCAGAGCAGGCCAGACTCTTTCCGCTTGGCATTGAGGCGCAGAGTTGAGCCGACCTTGGTCGATTCCATGAGGCGCGAGATGGTCGCCGGAAAACGCGGAAACAGGATCGCATGCCAGTGGTCAGGAAGAAACACCCAGGCGGTGAGCAGAAAGCCATGCTTGCCACGACGTTCGGCCATCACCCGAGCCAGGCAGGCGAATTCGGCCTCGGAGAGTACCTGTCGCCTCCGTAAAAGCCGGCAGGTCACAAAGAAAAATCGGTCGGACAATACCAAGCGCCGCAAGCGAGACATGCAGGCGGATTATACGCCTGATTTCGCCCCTTCGAGCCGCAGAGTCTCAACGGCAGAGACTCTGCGCTACCCGCTCGATCATTATACGATCTTAAAGAGCCGCATACATTCCATAAGGCGGAACGTATGCGCCACCCGCGGTCAGCAGAAACTGGTACTTCTCTCGCCGTTCGCGCAGCACGCGGGCCAAGCACTGGAATTCGGATTCCTCCAGCGTCCCACGACAGCGCAGAACCCGGCAGGTGATGAAGAAAAATCGGTCTGACAACACCAGGCGACGCAAACGTGACATGCCGGCGGATTATACGCCTGATTTCACCCGTGCAAGCCGCAGAGTCTCAAAAGCAGAGACTCTGCGCTACCCGCTGAGGCCGTAATAGTGCTTTAGCTTAGACACCCGAACATTCTATCGTCCCAGGGTTGCATACATCCCGACAAAAACCGTCGGGACGTATGCGCCACCCGCGTTAATCAGGTGTTGATCATTTTTCGATGCAACGAGTTGTATTTTGTTTTGGTGATATGATTTAAGAGCTGGGGACAATAATGTCACCCAAATTGCCAAGGACTTGGTCCCTCATCCTCTTTGCCCTCACCTTTGCGACGCCTTGTGGAGCCGCGCAGGTCAAGTACCAGATGGACTGTGACCTCGGCAAGGGCTCGACTCAAACGCGGCGAGCAAACGGCTTTACAGTAATTCTCACCCCCTCCAATGGAATGTGTCGCGTATCAGTTCTTGATGCGCATAAGAAATCCGTCTTCCAGTATGCGTCAACCGGTATGCAGGTTTTTGTTGGGGTGGGAGTCACGGCTGATGGCAGTCCCAATGCGATCATCCAAGCAGATGACTTCAACCCATACAAGCTATTTGTAGTATCTCTCGGGGAACATCCCCGCCTGGTGAGAACGATCGAGAACCAATACGG
The DNA here is from genome assembly GCA_963722555.1 of uncultured Acidobacteriota bacterium. GTDB lineage: Bacteria > Acidobacteriota > Terriglobia > UBA7540 > UBA7540 > Bog-366. The sequence goes on along the minus strand of CAVRNQ010000003.1, from coordinate 509,018 downwards.
ATTCTGGCTCCAGGACGATTGCGGGGGGAGGGTCAGAATCTGGACGTCAGACGGCGCATTCGCAATGGACCCGGATCTGGCTGATGTTTACCACCGAGACCTATTGACCCCGGATGTCGTCCTTGAATTACAGGGAGAAAGTTTAGTGGACGCAACTCCCATCTGCCGCGCATATTTCGATCAAGAAATAGAATCCCTTCGGTCCAAGTTAAGGGAAAGGGACATTCAAAGATTTCGAGGACATCAGATCAAGGACGATTTTTATCGAGGGCAAGTCAAAGGGAAGATCCTCAAAATAATATTCTCCTACCTGTACACGGGTTGCGAAACAGAAGCGAAACGGTTCCTCCAACAAATGTGGCCAAGCAATGACAGTGAACGGCTCTGGCGGTCCATTCTCGAACTTCGTTCCGAGGGTGTTCTCCGAAATCTGGATCGGTCTCACTAACTCCCGATAAGCGGGTAGCGCACAGTCTCTGCCTTTGACACTCTGCGGCTTTTCCTCATATTCGCGTGCGGCCATCGGCGGGCAACAACACGCGGTCAATCGCGAGACCGCTCGGGGTCGCCGCCGGGCGTTGGGCGCTCTCCGTGTAATCGTGAACGCTTGACCAAGGCCAGTCTTCCGGACGGCGCGCCAACCCCTCCTTCACCGGGTTCAGGTGAATATACTGCACCTTCTCGTTATATTCATTCACCGTGCGCAAGGCACGATCAAAAAACCGGGGCTGCCAGAGCAGACCCGATTCGTTCCGCCGGGCATTGATGCGCAGGGTCGAGCCCACCTTGATCGACTCCATCACCTCGGAGATGGTGAGCGGGTGGCGCGGAAGTAGAATGGCATGCCAGTAATCAGGCAGGGAAAGCCACGCGGTAAAAAGAAAGCCGTGTTTCCGGCGGCGCTCCGCAATCACCCGAGCCAGGCAGGCAAATTCGGCCTGGCCGAGGAGCTGCCGCCTACGGATGAGGCGGCAGGTCACAAAGAAAAATCGGTCTGACAACACCAGACGACGCAAACGTGACATGCAGGCGGATTATACGCCTGATTTCACCCGTGCAAGCCGCAGAGTCTCAAAAGCAGAGACTCTGCGCTACCCGCTTTGAGTTGGACCCGTTCACCTGCTCTTCGCCGAGAGCCAGTGCCAATTCAAATAGACGGACGTAAGCAGCGGCGATGGTGTCGGCTGCGAAAACGATGGCATCCAACCGGAGTCGTAGCTCAATATCGACTGTAAATGGTAATGCTCTGATGTAGGCGTTGTGCGGAAGAAATAGATCGTTTCGAGCAATATTCACAGGGTGTGATATACCTGGTTCAATCAGCGCGCTCATGACACTCTCCACGGCCCACCAAGCGTCCGCAAGTGGCTGGAATTTCCCATTCGAGGGCCATTTGGCCGTCAAGAGCAGATTATGGCGCAGAAACGTCCGCCAGGGAAACGCGTCGCACAGTCGCACAGAATCGACGGTAATGGCGGAGGGAGAGGGATTCGAACCCCCGAGCCCCTTTCGGGGCTAACGGTTTTCAAGACCGCCGGTTTCAACCACTCACCCATCCCTCCGCACAAAATCCGGCAATTCTTGAGGGCGCGCGCGATCTCTTACGAGACTACCACAATTCCCAACTCTCCCGCCGCCAGTTCTCAGCCTTCAATTCGCAGTCAAGCATGCGCAAGATGGCCGCGGGGGTCGGCCCCGCATGATGTCTAGCCCTCTCACTTGGGGAGAGGGTGGACCGCGACCGGCGCTTTCACCAGCCGGGGCGGGACGGGTGAGGGGTCAGTTGCCGCCCCGGTGACCAAGTAACCCCTCACCCCCGGCGCTCGGGGCAACCTCCTCGCTACGCTCGGCACCCTCTCCCCAAGGGAGAGGGCTGGTTATTCAACTTCTCTCCCTCTCACTTGTGCGCAATGCGTTATACTTCGCCGCACATCTTGCGAGGAGGTTCCTGATGCGTCGTTTCGTCCTGAGCGTTATGGCGTGCGCGCTGGTTGTGCTGTTCACCGCCCGGGCCCTTGAGCCTGTTCCTGCCGAGGCCCTGCCGGCGGGCGAGGCGGTCTCTGTCCTTTCCGCGCCAGCCGCGGCGGACTCCCCTGCCCCGCTCGACGGCTTTTCCGCGGAGGGGGCACGTGCCGAGCGCGATTGGGAAGCCAAGTTCCGCGCCCTTCCCAGCCCGGCAAATCTACGCGACTACATGCAGCGGATTGCGGCACGCCCGCACCACGTGGGCTCACCTTACGACCGCGAGAACGCGCAATGGATCCTCTCTCTCTTCCAGCAGTGGGGCTGGGACGCGCACATCGAGAACTTCGACGTCCTTATGCCGACGCCCCGGGAGCGCCTGGTGGAATTGGTTGCGCCCACCCGTTACAAGGCCACGCTCGAGGAGCCCACGGTCTCGCTCGACCCCACCTCCCAGCAGCACGCCGAGCAGCTCCCCACTTACAATGCCTACTCGGCGGATGGCGACGTCACCGCGCCCCTGGTTTACGTCAACTACGGCATCCCGGCGGACTATGAGCAACTCGAGCGCCTGGGAGTTTCCGTCGAGGGCGCCATCGTGATCGCGCGCTACGGCGGTTCCTGGCGAGGGATCAAGCCCAAGGTGGCGGCGGAGCACGGCGCCCGCGGCTGCATCATCTATTCCGACCCGCATGAGGACGGCTATTTTGGGGGTGACGTCTTCCCGCAAGGCGCCTGGCGCCCGCGCGACGGCGTGCAACGCGGCAGCGTCATGGATATGGTGCTTTATCCCGGCGACCCGCTCACGCCGGGCGTGGGCGCTACGCCGGACGCCAAACGCCTGCCCATCACGGAAGCGCGGACGCTCACCAAGATCCCCGTCCTACCGATTTCTTACGGCGATGCGCAACCTCTGCTCGCCGCCTTAGGGGGACCCGTGGCGCCGGAAGCTTGGCGCGGCGCCCTCCCCATTACCTACCATATCGGTCCCGGCCCCGCCCAAGTCCATCTGCTGGTGAAGGCGAATTGGGATCTTAAGACCCTCTACGACGTCGTCGCCAGGATTCCCGGCTCGACTTCACCCGAGGAATGGATTGTGCGCGGCAATCACCACGACGCCTGGGTGAACGGCGCGGACGACCCGGTCTCGGCTCTGGTGGATGAAATGGAGGAGGCGCGGGCGCTGGGCGAACTCCGCCGGCAAGGCTGGAAGCCGCGCCGCACCATTGTTTATTGCGTGTGGGACGGCGAAGAAGAGGGACTGTTGGGCTCGACCGAATGGGGTGAGGCGCATGCCGACGAGCTTCGCCAGCACGCCGCCGTGTACATCAATACGGACTCGAATAGCCGGGGTTATCTTTACGCGGCCGGCTCGCCCACGCTGGAGAAGTTCGTGAACGCGGTGACGCGCGATATCGAGGACCCGGAGAAAGGCCTTTCCGTGTGGAAGCGCCACCAGCTTCAACTGATTCGTGGCGGCTCCGAGGAGGAGCGCCGGGAGGCCCGCTCCCGCGCTGACTGGCGCCTGGAGGCGCTCGGCTCCGGCTCCGACTACTCGGTGTTTATCGATCACCTGGGCATCGCCTCGCTCAACCTCGGGTACGGCGGAGAGGACGGCGGAGGTATTTACCACTCCATTTACGACGACTTCTACTGGTATACCCACTTTAGTGATACCGACTTCAAATATGGACGGACCCTGGCCCAGACCGTCGGCACGGCGGTGCTGCGCCTGGCTGACGCCGAACTGCTTCCCTTTGACTTCACGGGCCTCGCCGAAATCCTGCACCGCTACACCGACCAGTTGAAAAAGCTCCTCCAGGACAAGCAGCAGGAAATCCGCGAACGCAACCAGGAAATTGAGGAGGGCGTTTTCACCGCCACCACTGACCCCAAAGAGAGGTTTGTTCCGCCAGCCCGGGAAGACGTGCCCCCTTACCTGAACTTCGCGCCGCTCGACAACTCGACGGACGCACTCACGCGCAGCGCGGGGCGTTACCAGAAGGCGCTCGAGAAGGCCGCGGCCCGCGGCGCCGCAGCATTGGCCAGCGCCTCGCTCCGCGAGCTGAACCAGACCCTCATCCAGAGCGAGCGCAAACTGACCAGCCCCGACGGCCTTCCCGGCCGCCCCTGGTTCAAGCACGCCGTCGACGCACCGGGGTTCTACACAGGCTACGACGTGAAAACCCTCCCCGCGGTGCGCGAGGCCATCGAGCAGAAGAAGTGGAAAGAAGCTGACGCGGCCTTGGTGGACGTCGGCAGAATTCTCGACGCCGAGGCCGCCTGGATTGTCACTGCCGCCGAGCAACTGGAAAGAGCGGTCCAGTAACAGGCTGCGGAAAAACTCGTAGGCGCTGTCATTCTGAGCGAAGCGAAGAACCTCTGCAGTTGTAGAATCCGGCAAATGCAGAGGTCCTTCCTTCGTTTCACTCAGGACCGCCTGCGGCTCCTCAGGATGACAGCTTTGACGGTTTTTCCGCAGCCTGATTAAGGCCCGCGCGGCCGTTGATTTGATTTTACTGCCCTCGCCCCCTTGGGGGAGAGGGTGGACCGCAACCGGCGCTTTCTCCAGCCGGGGCGGGACGGGTGAGGGGGTCACCCGGGAACAAACTGAAGCGTAATTACCGGAAACCCCTTAAGTGAGCAGCATTGGGTGGTTGATCTTTGCCTCTTATCACGCCCACCGCCCCGTTCCCAGGGCGAAGCCCCGTGCTTTATTGACCGGCTGGTTTGGTGGGAGCCACTCGCTTGCCTTCCCATGCGCCTTTCTGATCGGTATCCTTTGACCAATCGCCACTAAGCTTGCCCTCCTTGAGCTTTCCGGTCACCCGATACGTGCCCTGGGGTATCTCGACGTGGATGTCGAGCACCTTCTTCTTGTAGGTGGCGGTGGTAATGGCGGCCTCGCCTTGGGCCGTCGCCGCCGTGCCCGTCACCACCTCCTTGTTCTGCTGAAGCGTGAGCGTGAACGGCACGTCACCCTGCGCGCTGCCGTGCGCCACGCACTCCCAGGTTCCGGCCACGGGGCCGAGCTTGGGCTTGCCTTCTTTGCCTAAAACCGGGCCGCTCATAAGCAGTACCAGCAGGCAAACTACCATCGATGCGCAAATACGTTTCATGAAGGAACTCCTTTCGGATTCTGATTGTAGCTCAGGAAGGCAGGAGAGAGCAGGGATTCATTGAGCCATCCGAGGGCGAAGCGGCAATTTGTAAGACCAGCGCATCGGAGTCATCAGTCGTCAGTTATCAGTCGTCAGTTGTCAGTAGTCAGTTGCCAGTTCCACGCCTGTCAGTCCGAACTTATCCTGCGCGGCCACCACACGAATGGTTGGCCCGGGTTTGACTGACAACTGAAGACTGATTACTGAGAACCTCATTCGTACCTCAGCGCCACCATGGGATCAACTTTCATCACGCGTCGGGCGGGAATGTAACAGGCCGCGAGCGCCACGGCGATCAGGGTCAATGACACCCCAACAAAGGCGAGCGGGTCAGTTGGCTTCACGCCATAAAGCAGGCTCGACAACAATCGTGTCAGAGCGAGCGCCCCGACGATTCCGATGGCCAGCCCGATCAACGCAAGCTTGAGCCCCTTTCCAATGACGTCCCTCAGAACATCTGTCTTCTGCGCGCCGAGCGCCATCCGGATGGCAATTTCGCGCCTCCTGCGGGTCACGACGCAGGCCATCACGCCGTAAAGGCCCACGGCAGCCAGCAACGCCGCAAGCAGGGCTAGGCTCAGCGTGAAGAACGTCAGGAAACGGTCGGGAAACATCGAATCGTTGAACTGCTCGGCAACTGTTCGAACATCATAGATCGGCTGACTCGGGGCATCCCGCGCGGCCACCCTGCGCAGTGCAGTCGCCATAGCACTCGGGTCTGTGCGTGTGCGGACATAAAATGTCCCTCCGCACACCCCGGGGTCCTGCCCATACGGGAAATAGACAAACGGCTGGCCCGGATCGCGCGGATGTAGGCTCTTGGTATTCGCAACAATTCCGACAATCTCGATATTGGGATGAACATCCGGCCCCCAGCCGATCGCGAGATGCATTCCGATCGGGTTGCGCTCCGGGAAGAATTCCTGCGCAACCTTCTCGTTAATCATGGCGACCTTGGGACTTGAGGCGGATTCGCCTTCGCGGAACTCACGGCCCAGGATAAGGGGAATACCCATGGTGGAAAAGAAATGCGGACCCACGTAGTTCACTGAGACAGTAGTATCCTCACCCTCCCTGGGAGGGTGGTCCTCGAATTTCATCGTGTCAACGTTGATCGATAAAGCGAGGAGCGGGGACTCTGCCGCGCTCACGGAAGCCATGCCAGGCAGTGCGGCGACGTCCTGGCGCAGGCGGTCGAGTAAAGCGGTCGCTTGCACCGGTGAATAATGGCTCAACCCGGGGTCAATCGAGAACTGAACGAGGTGATCGATACGCATGCCGAGGTTCGTGCGTTCGAGGCGGATCAGGCTTTCGCCAAAAAGCACTGAGGCAATCAGAAGGACAACGGTTGACGCCACTTGCGCAACTACGAGCAGCTTGCGCAGCCGGACGCTCCCGGGTCCTCCGGAGGTGCTTGAGCCCAGTTCCTTAAGGGAAGTTTGCAGATCGGCACGAGAGGCCTTCAGAGCTGGAAGCAGCCCAAAGAATAGTGCGCTCAATATCGTCACCGCCGCGGCAAACGCCAGAACGCGAGGATCGAGATTCGCCGTGAGGCCAGACAGGAGGAGAGCCGCGAGCGGCACCGATGAGATGGCAGAGAGGATCGAGCGGAGCGTCCACCACCCAACGAGCAGACTTGCCGCGCCGCCGGTAATCGCCACGATCAGGCTCTCGGTTAAGAGCTGGCGGACGAGCCGGGTGCGACTCGCTCCCATCGCCAGCCGCACGGCGATTTCGTGCTGCCGCGCTTCGCCCCGCGCAAGGAGCAGGCCGGCAAGATTGGCGCACGCAATCAGCAGCACAAGCCCCACCATGGCCATGACGAGAGCTAAGGGCGCCTGTGCTAAGGTCTGAAGCACCGGTCGGCCTCGCGCGCCCGGCGTCAGCTCGATCTTCCCCGCGAGGAATCTTTTCTGGTCCTCCGTCGAGGTGATCGTCTTGTTCGCGGTCTTGATCGGTAACTCGGATTCGAGAATTGCATGAAATACGGGCTGGAGTCCCGCTTGGGCACGGGTACGCGACACTCCGGGCTCAAGCCGACCAATGACGGCGAGGAAATAATCCGAGACATTGTGAAACCCATTCCAGTTCGGCGTCATTTGCGCCTTCATCGTGAGGGGGATGTAAAGTTCCGGCGCCGAGCCGTACTGCACACCGGTAAATCCAGGCTGCGCCACGCCGACTACCGTCAATGGAGTAGCGTTGATATCAACCGTCTGATTCAAAACCGCCAGGTCGCCGCCGAAATGCTGCGTCCAATAACCGTAGCTCAGCACGGCAACAGGGTTTGCCCCCGGCGCGGTCTCATCCTCTTGCGAGAGGACTCGCCCGAGCGCGGCCCGTACTCCCAACACTTGAAAGAAATTCCCGGAAACGAGCTCGGCGTTGGCGCGTTCCGAGTGCCCCTGCCAGAAGATATTCACATCGGTATAAGGATCGCACGCAAGCAGGCCCGAGAATACTCGGTTCTTGTCCCGAAGGTCCTTGTACATCGGGTAGGAGAAAATAGCGTCCAAACTGTAGTCGGTTGACGTGCTCCCGGATTTCAGTTCTGTCGAGTTCAGCACCACGAGCTGCTCGGGATGCTGAACCGGCAGGGAGCGCAGGAGTGCCTGATCGACGAGCGAAAAAATCGCCACGTTCGCCCCAATGCCAAGGGCGAGGATCAGGACGGCAACAATTGTGAAGCCCGGATTGCGGCGTAGCTGGCGTACGCCGTAGCGCAAGTCTTGGAGGAAACTCTCGACGTAGTTCACTCGGCGCATGTCGCGGCACTCCTCCTTGACTTGTTCCACTCCGCCCAGTTCGCGCAGGGCCGCGTAGCGGGCTTCCTCGGGCGTCATGTCATCCCTTGGGCGAGGTTCTCCTCCACCAGTCTGTTGACGTGGAAGCGGAGCTCTTCGCTGAGTTCTCTTTCGACGCGAGTCTTCCGGAAGAGTGATCGAAGTCGAAGAGGTATCTTGTAAATCCAGCGCATCATGGCGGTCCCACCTCACGGGGTTTCCAAGACAAGGCCAATGGCTACGGAAAGCCTCTGCCAGTTGGTTCGCTCCTGCTCCAGGTATTTGCGGCCCGCCGGCGTCAGGGCATAGTATTTCGCGCGACGGTTGTGGTCGGACTCTCCCCACTTTGCTCTGATCCACCCGCTTTGCTCCAGGCGATGCAGCGCGGGGTAGAGAGCTCCCTGGTTCACCTGGAGCACCTCCCCTGACACCTGCCGAATGCGCTGCGCGATGCCCCAGCCGTGCATGGGTTCAAGAGCGATCGTCTTGAGAATCAGGAGGTCCAACGTGCCCTGGACCAGATCGGTTGGTTTGCTCATTCGCACTCCCCTCAGTTATCGACAATCAGCTTCAATCTACACCCTCTCCTGTCAGTAATCAACAGGAATAATGGCGACTCACGGCAATCCTTTCCAGGGTTTCCTGGCCGGCCTGAAAAAACTAAGAAATGAGCCAAGTTCAGCCGATGGATATATTGGGGAGGTTTTGCGGCAGGGGTGAGGCCAAGGCAGGGTCAAGGCCGAAGCCAGGGCTGGCTCATCGATCAGCAGGGGTTCCCTTGCAGAGGAGGGCTCGAGAGCATCCCCTGCGCACGGAAGCGGCGGGCATGGAACGAACTCCGTCGGGCAGTGCGTAGATATCATGAGCCTTCGGCTCGTCACGAAAGATGAAAATGCTCCGGGTGATTCCCCTCCTTGACAAGGAGGGGGCCAGGGGGTGGTTGACCGGCTCGATTTGTCCCGTACCCCACCACCCCCTAACCCCCTCCTCAGCCGCGGAGGGGAGTTGTTTTCATGACAGCTTAAGGCACTCGCATGAACGATTTTCCGGAAGACCTTGACAGTCCTCTGGGGGTGTGTGCATCCCTTTCCTATCCCACACCGCAGGGTTCTGATGTCTCCTGGCGGCAGATGCAGCCCGACTCCTACAAACGCGCCCGCCCCCGGCCGTTCTGCCTGGCGTTGAGCGTGGGGCGGAAAGGCATATGGTTTGGACTGAACCCTCACCGGGGGACCTGTTGACTTCGGCCGAGGAGCGAATGCACGAGCACAAACGTGTGAAGAAGACTAAGGCCAAGTGGGCTTCCGGCCCCAACGCACCCCCCATACGGAGGGAAGAACCCGCCTCAGCCAGAACGCTTCTCCCCGACCCTGGGGTCCCGAAGCCTGCCCCCACTGCGACGTCACAGCAGAGAAGAATCCCCCGCCGGGGAAAGACTTGGACGGTTCTGCTCGTCGAAGACGAGAAGACCCTACGAACTGTTCTGCACATGACTCTGGAACGAAACAGCTATGGTGTTCTTGAGGCTGGCGACGGCAAGGAAGCTCTCGAACTAGCCGAAACCCACAAGGGCGAAATCGATCTGCTGCTCACCGATGTCATGATGCCGGGGATGAACGGAACGGAATTGGTCGCGGCCCTGGCGGCAACCATCCCCAATCTTCCTGTCCTTTACATGTCGGGTTACAAGGAGAGCACTCTACTTAGATTGCATATTGACTGTTCCGGTGCGCCCTTCCTGGAAAAGCCGTTTCGTCCGCAGGACCTGATCGCCAAGATCGAGGCGCTGCTTGCGGCTCCCCCTGTTGTGCCGGAGGAAGGTGAGCCCGCGGGGAGCATTGACATGCCGCCCAACCCAAACCGAACATCATGACCAGGAACCCAAGACCCATCAGTTCGGGCCTGTGGCCCTGCACATGAGAAACGGCGCGCACCCCGGCATCCCAGAAAGCTCTGGCGGCTGGCAAGATGCCGGAGCTGCAGACCAGAATTAGCTGAATAGGTTGGGGCGGCCCTAGGCTTGATGAAAGGGCAAGAGCTTCCACATTCCCGACCGCTTGCAGGTGAGGCAGCCGCGCGGCACCCCGCCCTCTTCCAGGAGCGCCGCCAGCAACGTCTCGTCCAGCCGGACCGACTCACGCGCGGAGCAGGTCGGGCACTCGAGCTGAACTCGGACCGTGAATTGGTCTTCCGGTTGAAGCTCCGGAAGCAGCAAGCCCCAGAGATTCCGCCTGGGGTCCAGATTCTCAATACCCCAGTAGCTATACTCATGGGCAGAGACAGGTAGCTTGGACACCACGCGGAAGACCGCATCCTGGTGCGTGGTATGGCTGAGGACGCGGATCTCCTGGTCGGGCAGGAGCTGATGGTTCATTCGAATCTTCGCCCCATGCCGATTCACGACGATGGTTACGGTATCCTCAGTAAAATCGATCCCTCGATAATCGATCCCGAAAACTCGAATGGGGACCGACAGGGCAACTCGACAGCTACGCCGGGATCGAAACTGTGGCATAGGCAAGCCCTCCAAAATGGTCGGGCAAGGACCTCGGATAGGCAAATCTTACCTTGACGAGTACAGTTCTTCCAGCCGCCTTAAGGAACATCACCGGCCATAGCCTCAGTTGGCTGCCATCCCCGGCCCCGACTGTTGTGCCTCGAGCAGGCTCAAGGCCTCGGAGATTTCGTCCAAGAGAGCGCGTGCACCCTGCTCGCCGGCACTTGCAGCTGCTACAATACCATAGGCGCAATTCAAACAGAGACAATAAGCACGACTCTCTGCAATTTCGCTGGGGCGGCAAACCGCGCACGGCCAATCGTCGCAGGAATGAACCAGCAGGCCCCCAGGTGTCATGGCGAAATCCACGTTGAACCCCCAGCCCCCTCGCCCTCCGTAAGAGCAAGTGGGCCGCCATTGTTGACTATCGGGTTTTTGGGGCTAAGCTTAAGGAGCCCAGCGCCACTTCGTCTCCTTGGACCAAGGAAAATGCTTATCGTGGGAACAGCCGGCATTGTGTCTGCGGCAACCGGCTGATCAAAACGCCCTTACGAAACCAGGCTCCTTGCTCCACAGTCCTGCCGGAGAAGGGACACGGGCGAGGCAGTAGTTCCTCCCGATCTTCCAACCGGTTGCTGAAAAACCGCCATAACGGTCATCTTGGGGAGCCGCAGGCAAATCAAGTTGGAACGGCGCTAGAAGGGGATCTCCACCGTGCGGTTCAGTGCCGTCACCTGGGCGGAATCGATTTGGTAAACCACCACGCGAAGTGCGTAGGTTCCCGCGCTGAGTTTCAACTGGCCTCGGATGTTCAGACCGGCGCTCAGGAGGTGAGCGAGCGTCGCATCGCGCAGGCTCAGGTCAACGTTTCGCTGCGTGCCGGCGACCAGGTTGCCGTCGCGATCAAAAGCGGCGCAAACCATCTTCAAATTCACCAGATTACGGTCGCCTTCCTTGCGGAAATGCATCGCGTGCGCATCGACGCGCGCCATGACCGATAGCCTAGCCTCCGTGTTGCTGAGCTTGAAGAACTGGGTTTGGAGGTCAACCGGGAATTCGCGATACTCCTCGCGCGAGAAGACGGCGTCTTCAATCTCCTGCCGGGCACGCTCTTCGGGATGGAGTGCTTCGTTCCGAGCGAAGTATCCGTTGCGAGCCTGCACGCTCAAACCCCGCGGGTTCACCAACTCGACCTTCAGCTTGTGAAACTTGCCGTCATACTTCAAGTTCTGCGGCGAGAAGGCAAGCAAGTAGGAGAACTCCGGCAGCGCGCCGGCCTTGCGGAACCCGCCGTCATAGTCATTGGTGTTGCGAACGAACACGCCACCGGTGTCGTGCGCGACCTGAGCCATTACATCCTGGTTCATTTCCTTGCCCGTCTCGCGGTATATCGTCTGCCTCGCGGACATGGAGGGGTCAATGCTATTGTCCACGGTGGACTTAAACGGCAGGAGATTGTGCTCCGAGGCTTCACCGCCGGGGACATTCACCCACAGGCCACGGGAATCGAGCGCGTTGATGACCACGTGTTCGCGCAGGGCACGGTCGATAAGCTCGTTGAGGTCGGAGTGCAGATCGAAAGCCAAGAACCCCTGGGAGAGCCAGAGAACACTGCGCTGTCCAGGGAGCGAGCCCAGGCGCCGCACCAGATCCACAAGGACGCGTAGAGACTGCCGGGACTGCATCTGATCGTTGTCCCAGGCATGACGGGCTGCGAACTGAGCCTGGCCTAGTGGATCAGGACAGTGGCTAGGGTCACCGCCACAAGCGCAGGCAATGACTTCCCACTTGGCGATGTTGAGCATTATGGAATCGTGCAGATGGTCAATCAGGTAAGCCTCGTAGGGCGTGAGCGGCGGGCAGTCGTTCTCGGGCGCGATGTTGCGCGCACGCGGCCGGAGGTTCGCGAGCGCTGCGCGCAGCTTGGCGCGGTCGGCGGTGAAGTCGAGCACTCCCAGGCCGGAAGATGTGAAGATGCCCGCACGGTCCGTGGGCTGTATGGAGGACTCGATGAATTTCCCGGCCGCTTCGCGTACGCGCACCAAGTCCTCGAACGAAACCACGAGGTCGTCAAAATAGAAAGCCACGTAGCGCTGCGGCAGCGCCAGCACCGGCTCGGCCTCCGCTGGCTCGGCGGACTGGGCGGACTTGGCGGTTGCGGCAGCAGGGGCCGGCGGCTTTCCCGCTGGGGCAGGCTGGTTGTTCTCGACAGAGAAGGCGGCCACGCTCTGGGGCTTGCCGTTATCGAAGAGGCGAAAGTCGTCCTTGGTAAGCCCGCCCACGACGTTGCCGTTTGCGTCGCGTACGATCACGCGCACCAGGACTTCGTTGCGCTGCGCTCGGACGGTGAACGTCGGCGTCGTCTCCTCGCTCTTAATTTCGAGGGCTTCCTGATTTTGCGGCGCCGCCGCGGGGACGGCGGGCCACACGCCGGCGAGGGCCGCCCCGAGCCCCCAGGCCAGCAACAGCCACAGCAACTTCGACCTTGAGAAGGAGGCCATGATTCACCGCCACGGGCCGGATGTCTGAGGCATACAAGGGTTGATCGTCAATGCGGTCTGACCTGGGATCACCTCTCTGGATTCCCAGGCGAGTGCAAACATACACCTAACCGCCCCGCAATTCCATTGTCCGCCGGGTTGGGAGGGCCGGGTGCTTCCACGGCCGCGCCATCGGGAGATCGGGTGACTGAGCGCCGCCGCCGGGACGACGGAGTCCTCCGAGCCGGTTCCCCGGCCTTTCTCGCACCGGCCACCTACTGTTCCCAATTGTCACGGGTCGCGGTCTCTCGAACTCCTCAGCCCTCTCCGAGAGGTCGCAGACCCGCCGTGGCGGGCGAGGGCCCGAGGTACGAGGGAGGGGGCCCCGAGCGCCGGGGGTGAGGGGGGCCTGCATCGCATACATCCCGAAAAAACCGCCGGGACGTATGCGCCACCCCGGGAATGACCATTTTTTCGAAAGAAATCCCATTCCAAATGACACCAGCACTCGACCTCGCGACTATCTCCTTGTCTTTCAATAACATACTGGCTTATTCCCCATTATCGCATAACCCGTGTATTTTCATGCACATCCCCGGAGCAATCGTTTTTAGTTTCCGCCTCGCCTTTTTTTTCATACATATCCCCGGAGGTTCCTTCATTTTTAACATCTCTTCGCATAGGTTTTACTTCCTTGATGCTTATCATGAATTCTTGATCCATCGGACTCGTAGAGGCTCTCTCAAAACTCGCCGTCGCCCGCGCCGCCAGCAATCGATTGAGTGGAGAACCGGTACGAGGTGCGGCGTTCATGCCTCAATATTGTAACCTCCGGCCCCAGGATATTGTCAATGGGGGTACGTTACTTTGTGCCTACCGGTAGATTCTAAATTCTGACATTCGGCGGAAACTTAGCATCCCGGGGTGCAAGGTGAACCTGTGTCACACGCTACCGGGCATCTTGGCGGGGTATAAGGCCAAATTGTGCATCTGCAAGGGGCTGCTTCCGAAGGCTCCCGGGATTGTAGCCCCAAGCCCCGCACACATGGCACAAGACGCCATGTATGCGCCACCCACGACGAGCGCGGACTTCAAGGCCTTCGACAAGATCATGCGGCGCCGGCGCGGAAAACCACCCCGCGAAGGGGATGAAATGCCGGGATAGAAAATGGGCCGGCCCGGCGCGGAGCACGCAGCATAGATTGCAGGGCCTGGGTACTGGTGTGATTTGCGAGACACGGGCGCTCCCAGGTGCAGTCATTCCCGCGAAAACGGGAATCTACTCTGCAAGCTTTGGGAAATACGCGGCCGACGGACTGGATTCCCGCTCCCCGCCTTCGCGGGGACAAGCTTCGCGGGAATGACCAGTGTTTCGAAAGGGATCCCATTCCAAATGACACCAGCACCGGCGCGTGGGTGCAAGAATGTTCAAGATTTGTGTCCGGGCGGCCGATGAGTATGGATAGAGGAAAAGGACTATGGTTTACCACATCGAAACCAGCCGCGAGCCTGATGGCCGCTGGGTTGCGAAGGTACCAGCGCTGGAGGGGCTGCAAGTCTATGGACATTCCCAGGAGGAAACGCTGGTAGAAGCCAGAAAGCTGTCCGCGATGTTGCTTTACGAGGGCAACCAGAGGGATCAAAGGATTCTGGTTTTCTACCCTGGGCGCCTCCCGGATTCCGCTCGCATCGCGGCGCAGTCGTAAGACAGGTCGCGTAATCCACCGCAGAGGCGCGGAGACGCAGAGAAAAGGTCTTTTGTTTTTATATCTCTGCGCCTCCGCGCCTCTGCGGTGAGAAGGATTTCAGGGGATTGTTTCACAGCTTCTTTCGCCGTAGGCTAGCGCTGGCGTGACAATGTCTTCCACGGCCTGGGGGTCGCCGGCCGCGGGGCCGTACCACACGCTCCCGCCGAAGGTTGTGATGTAAATCCGATCGCGATCCTGGGGGTCGGGAATTACCCGGTGACCCCATTTGAAATTGTAGCCGCGGATGCGCTTCCAGGTTTCGCCGCGGTCGAGGGAGCGCCAGGCGGAAGACTCAAACCCACAGGCGTAGAGAACCTTTGGATCGCGGGGGTCAACCGTGATGTCGTAAACGTGTTGGTCCCGGGAAAGCACGATTCGCCAGGAATTACCGCCGTCGGTGGAAATAAAGATTCCGCCGTCCACTGCACCCTCTGGCGCGTTACGACCCCAAGCTGCCAGGTAAAGCCGATTCGGGTCCTCCGCATCAATGGCCAGACCGTTCGGGCCGTTCACACCTTTCGGCAAGGAGATTCGGTCCCAGTGCTCCGCCCCGTCGCGCGAACGGAAGAGCGCGCCATCCTGCGCGTTGCCGAAGCCGCCGTCTTCGCTGCGGCGCGCTACGACCACGTACAGCGTTCCATTCTTGTCGCGCGCCAGCCGCCAGGCGAAGGGCTCCGGTCCAGGCAGGCCCTGGTTGCGGAGCGCCCAGGTTCGGCCGCCGTCCACTGACTTGAAAACTCCTTTGCCCAAGCCGGTTACGTAAAGAACCCGGGCGTCCACCGGGCTGGTAGGATCCAGCAGGATGTGCGTAGCGGCAGTGGGAGGCATGCCCTGGTTTGAGGGCCGCCAGGTCTTACCGCCATCCTCGCTGAGGCATACTCCCCCGTCGTACCGCGCCGGAGAGGTGCGGCGCCACATCTTGGGACGCGGCAGGTCGTGCACGTAACTCATCACGCCCCACACCCGGCCCCTCACGGCCGGGTCAAAGGTGATCCAGTACGTAGTGTTCGTCCATCGGCGCGGCACACCCTCGGTCGCGCTCATCCAGCTCTGGCCGCCGTTTTCACTGCGAAACAAGCCGATGTCGGTATAAGCAATGAACACTCGGTGCGCATCGTAGGGGTCAAAGAAGACTCCGTAATCGGTGGTCACATCGAGGCCGGTGGTCAAGTAAGTCTGATCCGGCAGGCGGCGAGAGTAAACGGCATCCCAGGTACGCCCGCCATCGAGCGTCCGCATCGTGCGGCCGAGATCGGTGCGGTAACAGATATCGGGATCGTTTGGAGCCACTCCCATCGAGATGCCCGGTTCACCCCAATCCGTCCCAAAGCGCTCGGAGATCCACGCGTCGTGGACATTGGGGGCCGGCAGACTTCCTTCTTTCCAGACCAACTCCCAGGTGGCGCCGGCGTCACGGGTCTTGGCCACCCCGTGAAAGACTTGGCCGTCGCTGCGCAGGTCCTCAAAAGAAACGTAAGCAACTTCAGGATGCTGCAGGCAGGTTGCCACGCTGGTCAGCTCAGCCATCGCCGCGCCCGGTTCGGTATTCTGGAGCGGGGCGGCGTTCGCCGTGCTCCAGGTGGCGCCGCCGTCCAGGGAGACAAAGATGCCGCGTGCGGAGCCGCTTCGCCGCCCTCCCCCCGCCAGCAGGTAAACGATCAATTGCTCGGCGGAAGAGAACCCCGCCGACATATCGATGGACCGCCCCACGCCCGCCGGGGCTTGACCCTGCTTCCATTCGCCTGCCTTGCGGACAGTGACGGAATTCTCTCCCAGAACATAGAGAGTGCGGTCAGACGGCGGCGAATGCGGATCAACGAATATCTTCCGGCCGCCTCCGGGGAGAGCAGCCGCGCGTTGCCAGTGCGCGCCCCGGTCGTTCGAGATGTTGAGCCCGACGCCCCCCGCCTCGCCTATCGTCGCGTAAAGCTTCTGGGAGTCGGTGGGGTCTACGGCCAGAGCCTCGACGTGGCCGGACGGTCCCTGGGCAGTAAGGACCCGGGGACTGGCGTGGTCATCCGGCATGATGAGCCGGGCGCCGGCGTCGGAAGGATAGATCAGACTCCAGGTACGACCCCGATCGGCGCTTCGCCACAGAACGTCCGCGCCAGCGTAAATCACCTGTAAATCGAGGGGATCGAAGGCAAAGAATCGCACCGGGCTGCGAAGATCAAACTGGCGCCAGGATTTGCCGCCATCCTCCGAAATGTAGGCGCCCGTCATATCACAAGCCACCAGCACCAGATTCGGATCGTGCGGGCTGACTGCGGGGAAAAACTGCGCGCCCCCGCCTCCCGGCCCCAGAATGCGCCACGCATCGAGACGCGGCGCGGCATAACCAGGCCCACTCTGCGCTCGGGGAATTGCAGCCCGGGAAAGGAACAGAGCAAGGAGGGCCAAGCAAAGAATCACCAGTTGCAGGAGGGGTCTTTTCATGTCAGCTCCACCAGAGGGCGAGTGCGAAAAATACAACGCTCCGCGCCCGCGCGGCGAACTCTGACCTGCCAGCCCGTCACGCAGAGCGTCGAACATTTTCTGTCGGGCGCTCCAGTCGGCCCCCAGCATACACTACAACCTGAACGCACGGAATCGCCATCCGGAATGGCCTGGACCACGTCAGGATCCGTCAGGTGCGGAATTTGCGACTGGATTCAGTGGGCCGGGAAGCGCGCTTGTGCCTCGCAGGGAAGGCGAACTCATCCTGGAATGGTGAGAATTGGCATTTGACTGCGGGGTACAACCGGTGAGATTTGACTTGGAATCCCGCGGCAGGCCTAATCTGCCTAGGAACACCCCACCGTCGGGACGTAAACTCAACTACGTCCACCCCGATCCCGGCGTGAGTTTGCGGCGCGGAACAGAACGCAGACACAATCCGCCACAATCCCCACGGGGATCAAGTCAGCTCAGTGCGGTCATTAGCCCCAAGAGAGCTTGGCTGCTCTTAGTGCTTGGCAAGCTTGTCGGCCATCGAAATCAACAGCCGGCGGTTCGTGCTCGACATGCTCTCAAAGCAGTTCACCAGCCGCTTGACAGGCTTTCCCAGGCTCATCTGTTCAGGAACCTTGGGTGCGGCAGGTTTTCCCTCACCATGATAGAGCAACTGGTACGTTTCAATTTCCAGCGCTTTGGCAAACTTCTCCATGGTGGCCAGCGAGGGAGCTGTGTAGCCACCCTCGACGCGAGAGATGTACGAACGCAAGAGGCCCGATCGCCGCTCGATGTCACCTTGCGAAAGACCTTTGACTTCCCGTAATTGTCTTAATCGTTTTCCGACGTCCATGACGTGATTAGAACAGAAACAAAACTCCATGTCAATAGTATTAACTTAATACCTTAACACCTTGCTAAACTCGATAAGATATCTTCTCACGGTTCTCCAAAAGGTAGCGCCCGCAATCCGATTCTCACATCTTGAAACATCACGGATAGATACCCCACCACTCGTGGTCCTCAACCTTCGTGGCGTTCCGCCTCCTCCGCCTTGGGGCTCTTGCCGGGGGGTTCCTCGCCGGCGGGCCCACGGGAGGAAACCGGAGACTGCTTCCCTGCCCTCGCGGCCTCCACCGCCAGCCATTCCGCCAGGAACAGGCTCAACGTACACCCTGCCGCCTCCGTCGAGGCGGGAATCAGGACCCCGAGATCCGACTGCTCGGCCAGGTCCCGATCATTGCCGTCCGTGATGGAGAGCACCCGCGCGCCGATCCCGCGGACCTGTGCGGCGGAGCGATGGGCAAGCTGCTTGATCTTGGACCGCGAGCCCGAAAGAAACAATACCGCGGTATCACGCCGCACAAGGCTCGCCAGCTCACTCGAAAACTCCGAGGCTTCCATTCCTTCCGCCCGCAGGCCGGCCAGGGCGCGCACGCGCCGCGCCGCACGCCAGGCGGGAAAATGATAAAAACCTCCCCCCACAATCTGCAAATGGGGAAAACGCCTCAACTCCTCCGCCATCGCACGGACCGCGACCGGAAGTTGGGTATGCACCCAATCGATTTGGGCGGGAAGCTCCTCGAATTCCCTCGCCAGGGAATCCCATTGGGGTTCGGGACGCTTCAGGACGCGGGCTGCCTCGAGCGCCAGGAAATTGAGCGCGGCATGCAAGCAAATGATCACGGCAGGGACATCTCCGTCGCCCTCGGCGCGGACGAGCAGAACCTGGTCTGCCAACTTCGCCAGGGGGCTGTCAGGCGTGTTGGTCAGCAGCACTAGCGTGGATGCACGCCGGCGCACGACTCGCACCATCTCCTCGGCTTCCGCGCACTCACCCGCGGCCGAAATCATCACGAGCACCGGCCTCGGCCGCAAAAGGGAGGGCGTGTAGTGCTGCAGAACCTCGGCAGGCCGCGCCACGACCGGCAAGCCCAGGAAAGCCTCGAGCGCATAGCCTGCCGCCCGGCCGAGGGCCGCGCAACTTCCCGTCCCGCAAACGTAAATGGGCCCATCGCCCCACCGGATCCGGCGTATGGCGGTCTCATACTCGCCGCGAGCCTTTTCCAGAGTCACGCGGAGCGCGCCTGGGATGGCCTGAATCTGCTGTCGATTTCCCATAAGTCTCCAGCTGGGATCAAATCCCGCCCCCTGCATAAGGAACCTGTGGGGGGTTCGCCACGGGTGCAGATCGGGGAAACTCTCTCTGCACAAAGCTGCGCGCAGACAGGTGCGCCCCGAAAAGTAAAATCAGGGCGCCCATATACGCCCAGAAAAGTAAAGTTACGGACAAGGCAAAGGGTCCATACACCTCCCGAAAACGGAACAGCGGGAGGGTGAGGATGTAAAAGAACTTGCCCACCTCCGTCACCACACCCGCGACCAAGGCGGCCGGGAGTACGCGGAAAATCGGAACCGGCCCATTGGGCAGGACATAGTAAATCAGGAAATAGATTGAAACCGCAAGCGGGATAGAGCCTATCTCCAGGACAGATTGCGAGATCCTCGCGACCATGCCCTGGGAGGGAATCCACCCCAGCGCGGAGGTAATCATCCACTGCAAGCCCCTGGCGGCGAAAACATAGGAGAGAGCGAGCCCGCCGGAAACCAACGCGAGAACAAAGGACACCGCCTGGTTCTTCAGGAAGGAACGATTACGATGGAACCCCCACACCTTGTTCAAAGCGATCTCGAGCGGCAGGAAAACCCCCGAGCTCGTAAAGAACAACATGAAGAACGACATCAATTGCAGCCGCGGGCGCCCCTGGACCAACACGCTCAAATTGCGAATCACCGACTCCGCCCCGGTGGGCAGGTGAATTCGCAGGGTTTGCAGAACAACCTGGTAAGCGCCTTCCCAATGCAGCCACCGCCGGCAGACGGCCAGCAAAATCAAAGTGAAAGGGAAGAAGGAGAGGTAGGCGTTGGCCGCAATCGAGAAGGCATAGGCGTGGACCTCCGTCGCGAAGATGTACCGCAGGCTGGGGAGAAGGAGGTTCGCCACGCGGCTGCGAGCCAGGCCGGCCCGCCCCGATTCTGCCAGTTTCGATGCCAGCTTTGGATTCCACATGCGAAAAGTCGTGGGGGCGGCCGCCGCAGCGACCCCTGCGCCCCAGCCTTGGATTGCGGTTACCAGGACGCCGGAAACACGCTCGGCCCCGCTGCTTCCGTCCAACCAGAAGGAGGCGCAGTATAGTTCATCACCCTCCGCCTTGCCAGCAGTTTACTCAATAACCCTCCCAACATGTCACGCATCCCTGCGAGTGGTGGATCAGTTTGCTGTAGCGGCGCTCGGCGCCTGCCCCGCGCCCTGCGGGGAGCGCCGGAATCTATTGAATCAAAACCCGGCGGTCTTAGACCGCCGCTACAAAAAGCCAAAGTGTACCACTGCCGCCCCACGCGCTCAGTTGACACTCTTCGCCATGCAGTGTTACAAAAGAAAGACCGCTGATGGTCAGCGCAGCACGCCGACACGGTGGGTGTAGCTCAGCTGGTAGAGCGCCAGACTGTGGATCTGGACGTCGCGGGTTCGAATCCCGTCACCCACCCCAGCCTTACAGGTTGCGCCCGGTGCGATGCGCTTCGAAATCCCCCTCGCGAAGAATAAGCGAAACCCGAAATTACGACAGTGACAATAAGGTACCCGTCACCGAAGCCCAGTTGACAGGTCAGCCTGAATTCGTCAAAGATAGAGGTATGAGTTTAGAGGCGGGGAACCACGCCGGCCCTCAGGCCCGGGGTGAGGCGTGCCGGTTAGTCATCCGGAAAGAAAAGGGCTTCTCCGAGATCTTACAATTCGTGGCGGGCGGATTGGAGATTGGTCAGCAAGTAGTCATCCTGGCAGGGCCCACCTGCCTCCAGGACATCGCTCGCAATCTTACCGAAAGCGGGCTGAAGACCGAGGCGATGTTGCACTGTGGCCGCCTCGTATTTCTCACCGCACCCAACTGCCTGGCCGACCTGTGCCGGCCCAGCGATCCTTTGCAGCGCAGCCCGCTGCGCCGTCAGGCCACGGTGATGCGCTGGATTACTGACTGGTCGTGGGCGTGCGGGAATGGCAGCGACGCGGGCACGATCCGCGATTATCAACGCCGCATTCACGAATTCATTCGGCCCTTCAATGCCATCTCCATGTGTACCGTCCACTGTGAAAAGGTGGAGCGGAGTAACCTGCTGGCCATGCTGGTGGATCACCGGCGGGTCGCGAAGACCCTGGAAGTCATTCGCCGCGCGGTGCATGCCTAGCCCCAATGCTGTTCACTTAAGCTTTGTCGAGGAGACTGTTCCCTGTTCGACCCTGGGACCCCCTCACCCCCGGCCCCTCTCCCCCAAGGGGGCGAGGGGGGCAGTAACTTAAATTTACTGCCCTCGCCCCCTTGGGGGAGAGGGTGGACCGCAACCGGCGTTTTCTCCAGCCGGGGCGGGACGGGTGAGGGGGTCACCCAGGAACAAATTGCGAACAGAGTTCCGGAAACCCCTTAGGTGAAGAGCGCCGCGGCTAATTAATAATCTACAAGATATTTCACATTAGATTAATTGGAAGAGGATCCGGGGCTGGTCGGCGAGGAATTGGGATTCGCAGCTCCCGGAGAGAGGCCCGGACTTTGCGACATCGGTTGTTGCCCGAGCCCCGGCTGTCCGGTTGAGAAACCTGGCATTCCCACCTGCACTCCAAACATGCCCATGTCGATGCCGAGGAATTCCCACTCATCGTAGTGCTGCTGCTTGTTCCAGATGCGGATGGAGGCGCGATGGCTGGTGGGCGCGACTCCCACAATGAATGCCCCATGGATCTCGTTGCCGGTCCCGGAGAAAGTCGAAGAAGTCTGCGAGCTGGTTTGGGCCGCGGCGCCGGTTTCACCCGATTGTCCCAGGGAGAAGGCATTGGGCCGGCCCATTCCACCGCCCAAGCCTTGGTTCTCCCCGAAGCCGCTGAGCGAACTCTGCGAGCCCGGGCTCGACCCCGCACCCAGGCCGCCCGGCTGCCCTGGCTGGTTCGGCCCCAGGGGCTGAACCTTCGAGTCCAGCAGCACGCCCGCCGCGTTGGCGTGGATGAATCGCCACTTCCCTTTCGGGTCCATGGGATCGCGATATTCCTGGCGCAGGAACCGCATCCGGTTGGTCTCGATCAATTCCCGAACACTGACGGGATAACGATTAAACTGGCGATGGAAAAGCGCCACGGCCCGGCCGTACTGCATTCCCCGGAAGACCGTCTCCGCTTCGCGCTCGCGTTGACCTTCCTGATAGACACTGGGGAGCGCCACCGTCAAGGCGACCAGCATCAGCGTGGCCACGATCAAGACGATGATCAACACCATGCCATCCGCACCGCGTCGGCGCGCGCTACGGTGGAAACGGCAAATCCACGGTTTGGTGGGTAGTGGCATCTTCAACCGTCAGCGTCGTCGGGGTAATCTTCAAGATCTTGTACCTTGCCGCGACCACGTCGCCTTCGTGCACCACGTACACCTGATCGTCCAGGGTGGTCAAAGCGGCTTTGCCGCCTCCCGGCATTTCGTTGTACCCCATGGGCTTCAGAAGCACCGGCGGGGGAGGCGGCGGAGCCGCGGGCGGCGCGGCCTCCGGCTGGCCGGGAGTCACCGTAGGAGCGGGAGGCGCCACAAATTCGAAGGGATTTCGATCCAGGCCGGACAAGGGGCGGGCGTCCAATTCTTTCAGTGTCTCCAGGTTCACCACGGGGTTGTATCGGGCCAGATCGTCGGCGGCGCGGGGCGCAGTCTGCTCGGCGCGCGCACGCGCCGCGCGAGGAGCGGCGGGGTGCGGGTGGGAATCTGCCGCGTGCGTGCCCCGGAACTGCATCACCAAGTTCACCCCGAGGAGCAGCGACACTGCGCCCAGAACTCCACTTCCCCACTTTTCGATTCCGGCCGGTAATTTCATGGCGTCAAGTAAAGGTCCGCGACCAGTCGCAGGCTCAGCATCCCATTCTCGCCGGCAGCCCAATTGAATTCGCGGATCAGAATGAAATCGTTCGCGGTCTCCAGAGCATGCGCAAACTTCAGCAAGCCCGGGTAGGATCCCCCCGTATTGATTTCAAGCCCCAGCCGCTCCAAGGGATCGTTGTGGGCCGGGGGCCGATAAATCACGCTGGGAGGCTGCACGCCGGCGGCATCCGCCAGCTTGCGGACCAGGTGCGCGGCCGTGGAATAACCCCGCCGGCGGGGCGAGGTGCGATGGTCCCTGAAATCCCCCAGCCACTCTCCGGCTTGCGGCAGCGCCGCTTGAAATTTCTCCAGGCGGGCGACGCGAGCCTGCTGGTCACGAACCCTCTCTCGCGCTACGGAGTATTGTTGCTGTTCCGCAGCAATCATACTCCCCAGCGGCCGGTACGCCGCCAGGTAGAAGGCAACGTCCAGCGCCACGAGCCCCAGCCCGACCACCTCGATGATGCGTATCACGATTTGACGTCGGCTCTTCCGCACAAGTCCTCTCGGCCGTTCACTGCGCTCCCGGCAGGTAGCGCGCCGTGCACGCCACGCTCACCTGCCCCGGCTGCGCGCCCTCTTCCTGGAACCCCTGGTTGAGAATCGTCACGTCCTTGAAGTCTGGAGCATCTTCGAGGTCACCCAGGAGTGTTTCGACGGCTTCCTCGCTCTTGGCGGTGATGTTAAAACGCACCACCAAGTCTTCCCCCTTCGCGGCCAGCGCGAGTCCGCTCAGGCGCGCATCTTCCGGCATAAGGTCTGCAAACTCCGCGACCAGTTCCGTTACTGAAAGCTGCCTCTGATCGATCAGCGAATTCACAAACCGGGCTTGCCGCAACAACTCTCCATGCTCCGGCTTTTCCAGTTCCTTGCGAATGGCCGCTTCCTGTCCGTGGAGCTGATCCTCACGCTGCTGGATTTCTGCCACCTGGCGCTGGACCGCGCGGTACTCACGGATTTCCCGGGCCGCGGAAACCCCCAGCCACACCAGCCCCACCAGGCCAACCACTGTGGCGGGGATGGCCCACGCCAGCGTGTGGCGGCCACGCGAGCCATCGGCGGTGGAAAGATTGAGAGTAATTCTCATCGTCGTTCGTTCAGGTTCGCCACTAAACCGGCGAAGGGAAGACCGAAATGCTGAAAGACTTCACGCTCCGCAGCAGGCATGGCCGTGGCCGGCGCCTGAGTCCCCGGCAGCGGGCGGAGTTCGCGTCCCAGGGCTTTGGCCAGGGCGTCTTTCATTTCGGCTGTCTCCGGCGGACGCGCGCAGAACCAAACATTCTGAACCGACAGGTTCAGGTGATCCTGGCAGGTGGCCAGGACGCGCCCGGCTTCGCGGGCGACTTCCTCGCCGCCCCCCGCCGCCCCGTCCTCCAGCGCCCGCGTCCGCCAATAGCGCACCCGGTTGAGCGCCACGACGATGGTCGTCAAGGACCCAGGGCAGCGATGCACCAGGAGCTGTCCGGCGCTGTCCTCCGGGAGCAAGGGCAGCAGGGCCACGCTGGCCGGAAGGACCAGCACTGGACCGCCATTGATCCCTTCGAGCGCCGACTCGTACTCCGCCAGAACGGAGGCCCGCACTGCCAGGCCCAGGATTTCGACCAAGCCGGGCTGCTTCACGAGGACCTGATAACTGACGTGAGCCTCTTCCGGCGCAAAGGGCAGAAACTCCCGCAGGCGCCAACGCACCAGGGCCTCCGCCTCGCGGCGGTTTTCGGGAAGAGTTTCAAACTGCAGCAATGCCACCCGCACCGACACATCGGGAATCAGCAGACCGAGCCTTTCGCTGCCATTGCCCACCAGCCCGGTGACCTCCGCGACAGTGCGCCGGAGCGCCGCCTCATTCGTCACATTGGGCTTGTGGGGCGAAGGCGCCAGCGCTCCTGCTTCCAGTTCCCGAACTCCCACGCGCGCGACTTGCCGCGCGGCAGGGTCCAGGAGGGCTCCGGCCACGAACCCCGGCTCAAACTCCAGCGCCAACACCGGTATCTGGAAATGCGCCGGCCGCGCATGTTCTTCCAGCCCCAATCGTTTTTTCCAGTCCTGCCAGTTCATGAGCTTAACTCGCGACTCGGGATTCGGGGTTCGGGGTTCGGGAATTCATAAACCCCTAGTCTCTAGGCCCAGCCCTCTCCCCAAGGGAGAGGGATAGAAATCAAAATTCCCTTCCCCCTCATCCCTAACCCCGAATCCCGAGTCCCGAATCCCGGTTCTCATTCCACGAACGTCACCTTGTTAATCTCCCGCAGCGTGGTGAGGCCCTGTTGGACTTTCTCCAGGGCCGATTCCCGCAGGGTTATCATCCCTTCCTGGTGCGCCGCGCGGCGAATTTCCGAGGAAGGCCGCTTCGCCAGGATCAGTTCCCGGATGTTATCAGAGAGAGCCAGCAACTCACCAATCGCCGTCCGTCCGCGATATCCCGTCTGGTTGCACTCCTGGCAACCCGGGCCCTCGTAGAACGTCACGTCTTTCCAGGTCGCGGGGTTTAAGCCGGATTCTTCCAGCAACTCCAGGGGCTGCGCCCCCGCCGGACGCTTGCAAGCCTCACAGATGGTTCGCACCAGCCGCTGCGCCAGGATGCAATTGAGCGCGGAAACGAAATTGTAGGGCTCCACGCCCATATTCAGGAACCGTCCGAGCACATCGACCACGTTGTTGGCGTGCACGGTGGTGAACACCAGGTGCCCGGTCAGCGCTGACTGGATGGCAATCTGCGCCGTCTCGTTGTCGCGGATTTCGCCCACCATGATTTTGTCGGGATCGTGCCGCAGGATGGAGCGGAGTCCACGCGCGAAAGTCAGCCCGCGTTTCTCGTTCACGGGAATTTGGGTGATGCCGCGCAACTGATACTCGACGGGATCCTCGATGGTAATGATCTTGTCTTCGTCGCTCTTGATTTCGGAGAGCGCGGCGTACAGCGTGGTGGTCTTGCCGCTGCCCGTGGGGCCGGTGACCAGGACCATGCCGTAAGGCTCGCGGATGTACCGCCGCAGCCGCCGGACTTCCCGCTCCGCCAGTCCCAGCACATCCAGGCGCAAGGAGCGGAACTTCTCGTGCAACGATTCCTTGTCGAGGATGCGCAGCACGGCGTCTTCGCCGTGGATCGAGGGCATGATGGAAACGCGGAAATCGATGGGGCGGCCGCGATAGCGCACCCGGAAGCGGCCATCCTGGGGAACGCGGCGCTCGGCAATATCCAGCTCCGCCATGACCTTGATGCGGGTAATGAGGTTCGACTGGAACTCCCGCGCCAGCGGCGCCATGGCCTGCTGCAGGACGCCGTCAATGCGGTACTTCACCACCACGGAGTTATCGCGGCTTTCGATATGAATGTCGCTCGAGCGCCGCTCCAGGCCCGCAAAGATGATCGAATCCACCAGCCGGATCATGGGGCTGACGTCCCGCTCCTCCACCAGGTGCTCAAGCGAGAGCCCTTCGCCGGCGGCTTCTTCATCGCGAATCACGTCCAGGCGAAATTCCTCCGTGGCTTCGTCCAGGACGCGCTGGGAGGGCTCGGTCTTCTTCAGGAACTCGCGCACCTGGCTGGGCGCGGCCACGCGCACCACCAACTGCCGGTCCAGCTTGACTTCCAGTTCATCCAGGCGCGCCAGGTTGGTGGGGTCCGCCACCACAATCACCAAGCGCTGGTCGCGCCCTTCCAGGGGCAGAAACTCATAATGGAGCATCAACTCCAGGGGGATGGTGCGCAGCAGTTCGCCATCCGGATGCGAGTCCCGCAGGTCCACGAACTCGAACTGATAGCGCGCCGCCAACTGGCGCGCCGCTGCCACTTCATTCTGGTCGGTTGCCGTCTCTGCCACGCCCAACCTCCGGGGTTGTCACTGCACCTTGCCCGCCATGGAAAACAAGGGGAGATAAAACGCCACCAGGACAAACGCCACGGCAATCGCGATGGCGGCAATCATGATGGGATCAACCAGCGCCACCAGCGTCGTCAGGTCGATGCTCACGTCTTCCTCGAAGAATTCCGCCAGGGCTTCCAGCATGTTGGCCATGGCGCCGGTGGACTCGCCCACTTCCATCATATCAAGCGCGGTGGCCGGGAAGAAACCACTCAGGCGCAGGCTCGAGCTGAGCGCCCGCCCCCCTGACACTTCCGTCTGGGCTTGGGCAATGGCCCGCGCCAGCAGCGGGCTGGAGACAGATTCTCTGGCGGTCTCGAGCGCCGGGACGATGGGAATGCCCCCCTGCAGAAGCGTCGCCAGGGTGCGCGCGAACTCCGCCACCGAGAATTTCAGCAGGAGCTTGCCGACGAGCGGCAGGCGGAATTTCAGCCGCTCCCAGGCCAGCCGGGTCCGGCTGGACCGGAAAGCCATCCGCACCAGCAGAACCAGCGCCACCAGCCCCCCCAGGATCAAGGCGATGGACTTCTTGATGCCCATCGCAAGAGAAATCACAAAGACCGTCAGCGGGGGTAAGTCCGCCCCCAGGTCCGCATAGAGCTCCGCGAAGCGCGGCACGATGAAGCCGATTACAAAAACAATCAACCCCCCCAAAAACAACATCAGGAAAGCCGGGTAAAATAATGCCGAAACGAACTTCTTGCGGAAGGTTCGAGCCTGCTTCTGGTAAGCCAGGAACTGTGCCAGGACCCGGTCGAGACTCCCGCTCCGCTCGCCCGCACGGACCGCCGCGCAGTAAATCTTGGGGAAGCTGCCGGTGTATTCGAACGCTTCGGAAAGTAGCGCGCCGGCGCGCACCTTGTCCCGGACTTCCTCGATGGCACTCCGCAACGCCTCACTTTGGGTCTGCTGCGCCAGCAGGTCAAAAGATTTCTGAAGCGGCAGCCCGGACTTGGAGAGCGTCAGGAACTGCTGGTTGAAAATCAGGAAATCGTCAGGGCGAACCTTCCCCCGGCGTGCCGGGCTGATCTGGAAACTCAGAATATCCTTGGGCCGTACCGAGAAAACCAAGTACCCCTGCGACTCGAGCCGCTGGCGGACCTCCGCCTCGGACCGCGCCTGCTCGGTCTGGGTCAATACCCGCCCCGCATCCGTCCCCACTTTGCAAACAAAATCAGGCATTTGAGTTGTCAGTCATCAGTTATCAGTTCAAAGTCGAAAGTTCAAAGTCTGAACTCTTGGCGTTCCGGTTCGAAGCCTGCAGGCCGTAATACCTCGCCGGCGGACGACCCGCTCAGAATGACACTCGGCGCGCTCACGCTGTCATTCTGAGTGAGCGCAGCGAACGAAGAACCCCCGCAGTTCACTTCGCTACTGACCCAGGCCAACTGCCGAGGTCCTTCGCTTCGCTCAGGATGACAGCGAAGGGCTCAGGATGACATCGGCGCGATGCTTTTTCAGCAGCCTGCTCGGGACTTTCAACTGTCAACCTTCAACCTTCAACTTTCAACCTGCAACTGCCTTCCTCACCAACTGCTATAAGGCGTGTTATCCAGGGAGATGTCGTCAGACCCGCTGTGCACATCCACAATCCCTGCCGCCGCCTGGCCCGGGCTGATCGGCACATCCTCGGTATCCGTTTTCCAGGTCTCGTTCGAATTGGTGAAGGGGTCAACCGGAATTCCCCCCCGCAGGTAGCCCGCCTCCACCAGTTCATCGAGGGACGCCGGGGGGCGTTGCTTGTCGATGGTGAATTCATCAATCAGCTTGCGCAGCGTGAACAGGTCGTCGCGCAGCACGGCTTCGCGCGCATGGAGCACGGCGACGCGGAACGAGGGCATGGCGAACGATGCCAGAATCAGGATCAGCGTGATCACAACCATCAACTCCAGGAGGGTGAAGCCGCCGGGCCCCCACATCTCCGTGCCCTTCACGCCCTGCCGGCGCAATCCCGGGCTACCAGTCCGCATATTGCGTCCCATCCAGACCCGTTCCCTGGCTCTTTGAGTAAACGTCAAAAACGTTTTGCCCGCCCCAGCTCCGCGAGCCGGCGTCGTCCTGCATGGACCGAAAACCCCAATCCGCGCTCCCCGTCATGGGATCCAGGGGAACCTTGCGGAGAAACTTGTACTTCGCGCTGACGGCTCCTTTGATCGGCACTCCCTCGACCAGGGTTTTCAGGTCGGGTGGATAGCCGTAAGTATCCACTTTCACAGGAATCATGCCGCGGTCGGAAAAATCCTTGTAGCGGTCAAGCGCCTCGCGCATCTGGCGTAAATCGCGCCGGAGTTCGGTCTCGCGCGTACGCTGCACTTGCACGCGCGCCAGCGGCAACGCGATACTGACCAACAGCAAAAGGATCGTTATGGCCGCAATCAGCTCCACCAGCGTGAAGCCCTGATCCGAAAGCTGAGAGCGCTCTTTCCAGCTCATCGATTCCTCATTGGGGAGGCTGGGCTGGCTCCGGGGGGAGCTCCGGCGGCTGTGGCACATCGGGTACGGGAGGTCGTCCGCCCCCGCCGGCTGGTCCCGCCGGAAGGCTCGTGCCCGCGGTCACGGCGGGTTCTGGAAGCCGGATAACCTGTGGGGTCAGCATGATCATAACCTCCTGGTCATTTACCTCCTTGTGCTGCTGTGAGAAGAAGTAGTGCAGGAACGGAATATCACCCAACCCCGGGATTCCCGTCACCGTGTTGGTTGTGGTGGTCTGGATCAAGCCGCCCAGAACGTTCACCTCCCCTTCCCGCAAGCGAATGTCGTTTTCGATGACTCGCTGGCTGAACGTCGGCTGGCTGAGACCCCCGACGGAGAGGGGGGCCCCCAAGGAGGAAATCTCAATCTTGGAGTGCAGCGCCACCTCCCCGGTGGCCAGCAACCGCGGCGTTAATTCCAGGTTCACACCGACGTCCTGGTACTGAAACTGCGTGCTGGCCAGCAAGCCGATTCCTCCGGTGCTGCTTGTCGTTCCACCCATGGAAGGAAGGAAGCTACCCGTGGCGATAGGAATACGTGTTCCGATTTTCACCTTGGCGGTCTGGCCGTCCGTAACCCGCACTTCCGGGCTCTGCAGAATGTGGGTCTTGGCGTCGTTCAAAACGGCCGAAGCGGTGGCGCTGGGCAGGACGAGGGCGTAGTCTTGATAACTCAGGCTGCCGAGGCTCACGATTGTAGAGGCAGTCGTGGAAGTGCTAGACGTGGGTGGAGAGAAGACTGCACCTGCCTGGAACCCCGGCGACACCGTGCCGGACGACGAGATCGTGGCCGGCGTCAACCCCAGGTCGCGAACGCGGTCACGGTCAGCCTCCACGACATTGATGTCAATCAGAATCTCTGCTTTGGCCCGGTCCAGTTCGTGGATGAGCTGTTCGGCCGCCGCCACCTTGGCGGGAGTATCGCGAATTACGATCGCGTTGGAGTCGGGATTGTCCATAATGTGCTGCAACATAAGCACTTGCTTGAGGGCCGTGGTGATGGCTGTACGGTCAGCGGGCGCCAGGGGATTGGCAAGGTAAATCGTCCTCAGCACTTCCTCGTCGTAGTCCCGGCGATTATTGGGACTATCGGGAATGACCAGAATGGTGTTAGGAGTAATGGCCTTCCAGAAGGTCTTGGTCTGCAGGGTCAAGACCCTTAGCGCGTCCTCGATTTTGATGTTGGACAGGTCCAGGTTGAGCGGGCCACCTCGAAAGTCCTGGGTGAAGGCGACGTTCACACCGGCGAGTTGGCCCAGGGTCTCGAAAATCTTGCGGCTATCCGCGTTGATCCGAAAATGGCCAAGTGGTTCAGGTGGAAGGGCTTTGAGCACAACCGCGGAGGGTTGCGTGGCCTCCTCGCGGGTCTTGAGGGCCTGCTGAATGGCGGTCTGGCGCCCCCGCTTGGCCTCCGCCTGCCGGGTCAGGAGCCGGGAAAGTTCCTGGCCCGCGGCTTCATTGCTGGGATCGATGCTGGCAGCCTTCTGGAATTCTCCTGCAGCGTCGTCGAGCCGTCCATCCTTTAGCAGCCGACGGCCATTCTTGAGATGGAATAGCGATGCCTGTTGGCGCGCCTCTTGCTCACGGATGATGTAGGACGGATTCGCAGGGTCAGTCTGGAGCGCCTTTCCGTAGTTCACCAGCGCCGAGTCCCAATCCTTCCGGGCCTCCGCCTTACGCCCTTCCTTGAAGGCGACACTGCTGCCGCCACCACAGCTCAGGCTCAAGGCGAGTGCCGCCGATACCCCTAATAACTGGAGTTTTTTCCTGAGCATCCCTCTCTCCCGTGGCCGGACTTAGAACCAAACGCTCGGATTATCGGCCACCAACAAATATGACTGCAGGTCAAACCCGGTGAATCCAAAGGAGCTGAAAAGGTTTACGCCTGGCTCCCGGAAGCCGGAGCCGCCCAACGCACAAGCCTTACGGAAAGCGCCTAAGTCCGCCATCCTGGAGGGTGGAGAACTCAGAGTTCCACACACCTGCTTGGATGCAAACTCTGCGCCGGAGTCTGTCCGACCGGCAAGCAGGTTCTCGATGCCTTCCGGAGGCGCCCGGACCGCCAGTACCATGGCGGGGTCAACACTCACGGCCCGGTATTGGTCCGCAAACACTTCTCCTTGCTTCACCAAGTACACTCGGGTGCCGTCGGCAACGATGGCCTCGATTTCCCCGCTCGCGTTCTCGATGTAGCCAAGCGCCTGAAACACGAAAGTGGCAGGTTCAGACGATGGCAGATCGCTTTCCCCTGACTGCACAAGCCTACGGTCTGGTGGTTTTACGGGCCGCCGGCACGTCCTGCGATCTTCGCGTACCGGAGGAGGAAGGCTCGCCGGGACGGCAACGCCCTCGCGGGGTGCAGTTTCGGGCAGCCCCGGTATTCCCTCCGTCTCAGGCGCCAGAAAAAGCTCGTCGGTGAGCGGCGGCGAGAGCCCGTCTCGAGATACCGTCGCCAAAAGTTCTGTTCCCAAGGGCGGCCACGGGAGAGGAGGCGGAAGTCCGTCGTGTGGCGATTCTTCCACAGCCTCGACTGCCTCCGGGGAGACTCGGACCGCCCGGTATCGCCCCGCGAAATAGTCCCCCTGCCGAACGACATAGATTTCGTCCCCCAAGGACAGAACCGCGTTGAGCTCTCCGCCAGCCTTCTCCACGTACCCCAGGGGCACCATCAGAATTGGGGGCGAGGTCGAGACGTTGGCTGGTCCGCCGGGCGTACTTGGGGAAATGGAAGCCAGGGGCGCGGTCGGCGGAATTCCAAACTGCGACATTCCGGTCGCGGGCTCAGCCACATTACGCTCGGGCGGTTGAAATGACACGGCGCGAATAGCCGAACGGGGCGCTGGGATTGCCCGGGGAAGGCCCTGCGCACCAGCCAGTTCGGGGGGGCGCGAATCCGTGCTCACAGGCCCGTGGTTTGAAACCTGGGCCGCCAAAGCACCCGCCGGTTTGGCCGCGGGAGGAACCTCTACTGCAACCGTCGGCGCCTGAGGAACCAGCCGAACGCTCTCGCCATCCGCTACCACTAACTGCACCCGCCCGTCCGCCTTCTCCACGTAACCCAGCGGCTCGCGAAGCGCGGCAACGCTTGGATGTGCCCCGGGCAGTCCCTGGTTGGCAACCGTCGGCAAAGCGGCCGGGTGCGTCTGGACATCGGCCGCCGACATCGGGAATGATTTCTCTCCGACGCTCGCGCTCAACACGTTGGGATCACTGCCGTCAACCTTCTTGGGAGCCGCTTCGACCAGCATCTCATCGACGGCCTCGACCGATTCGGGAGAAATCCTCCGGACTCGGTACCGGTCAGCGATGAGCTCCCCTATATGAACGATGCACACCCGGTCATCTTGCGAAATAACTGCCTCAACTTGCCCATCTTTCTTCTCCACATAGCCGAGCGGCTTGAAGGTGGTAGCAGGGGGTGGCGCTTGGGAAATCTCCACCGGTGCAACTTCTTCCCGAACAGGCTTCGTGGTCGCAGACGCCGGTCGCGCCATCGGGCGCTCGACCACTGCTTTCCGTCTCCACGGATGGGAAGGTTCACTGGAAATCGTCGCCACGGTTTCGGAGGCCCTCGCCCGCTCCGGCAGTTGCGTATGGCGCGAAGGTTGGAGCCTGTAGGGTTGCCCGGCAATGTCTCGCCGTGACGGCTGGGATGGAAACTCGTGGAATTTGCGCCACAGACTGGGAATCGGAAGCAGGCACACTCCCACCGCGACCCCGCACGCAAAATTCACGAGTTGCCTGTTCATTCTCACCGGCGGCCTGCTGTTGCAGCTAAGTTCCTAACTCTATTCCTCACCACGCGGGACGGCTTTGGCGGGCTGCCGGAAGGGCGGGGCTTCACAGGTTGCGGAAAAACTCGTAGGCGCTGTCATTCTGAGCGAAGCGAAGAACCTCTGCATTTGTAGAATCAGGCAAATGCAGAGGTCCTTCGTCGGTCGCCGTGGCAACCTCCTCAGGATGACAGCATTGGCCGTTTTTCCGCAGCGTGTTCAGCCCCCGCCGAAATCACGGCTTCCGTCCTCTGTTCGTCCCGCACGCCTTACCGCTCAGCCTTTAGGTTCTGGTCATGCCCGGATATCATATCAGGGGTTACACAAAAATCAATGCGCGCCTGCGGCCTGTTTCCAAATGTGTACCTGGGCGCGGTGGTAGAATACCCCATCAATCATTCTGAAAGGAACCGCTATGGCCAAAGTGCTACGCTGCCGTGACCTGGGAATGGACTGCCCTAAAGAAGTGCGGGCCGAAACCGAAGAGGAACTGATGAAGCTCGCCGCCGAACACGCGGAGAAAGATCATGGCCTCTCGGCCGCCATGATCCCGCCCTCCATCCTGGCGATGGTCAAGGCCGCGATCAAGGATGAGTGACTTGCCGAAGCGATTGCGACGGCAAGACCCCTCACCCCCGGCGCTCGAGGCCCCCCGCCCGCGCCGGCTGGTGAAAGCGCCGGTCGCGGCCCACCCTCTCCCTTGGGGAGAGGGTGGCCGACAAAGGAGGCAGGGTGCCCCGAGCGCCGGGGGTGAGGGGTCACGGATCGCCAGTCTGAGGTGAAACCCCTTGGCTACTGGCGCGACTCAAGCTAGAATCTCGCATCGATTATCGACTAGGAATCGATCCGCATGAGTACCTGGGTTCTCTCGGCAATCTGGCTGCAATTGAACGCGCTGGCTGAGGTCGGGCACAATCTTCGGCTTATTGCCAAGCAGGACGACATACTTCCGATAACCATCATTGTTCTGGGAACAGCCCTGGTGCTGGCCGTGTTGGCGCCGAGGCAGCGGGTTCATATCCGGGTAGCCCTGGTGATGTTCGTCACGGCACTGGTCCTGATTTTCCTCTCCGGTCTCCCCCCGGTTCTCGGTTGGTCGTCGGGCGCGAAAGCGCTGCATGCCGCAGGACTCTTGTTGATCGGCTTCGCCGCGGTGAAGCTGGGCAGCATCATCGTATTCGACATCCTGCTGCGGTTCACGCCACTTTCTCCCCCCCAAGTGCTGCGCGACCTCCTGGTAGCGGGGGGATACATGGGAGTGGGCCTGTGGCAACTGTCGCGCAGCGGCGTCACCCTCTCCGGCATCGTGACCACCTCAGCGGTTATGACTGCGATAATCGTCTTCTCGCTGCAAGACAGCCTTGCCAACATCCTGGGCGGGCTGGTGCTGCAGATTGACGAGAGCTTCGCCGTGGGCGATTGGGTGAAGATCGAGCAGGCCGTGGGTCGAGTCAAAGAGATCACCTGGCGCCACATCGCCATTGAGACACGCAATTGGGATACTGTCATCATCCCCAACAGCCAGTTGATGAAGTCCCAGGTGGTCGTCATGGGGCAGCGCTCCGGGCAGCCCACCCAGCAGCGCCGCTGGATTTATTTCAACGTGGATTTTCGTGTGCCGCCGACCGAAGTCATCCGAGCGGTGACGGACGCCCTGGTGGCCGAACCTGTGGAAGGGTGCGCGCTGGAACCCTCGCCCAACTGCATCCTGATGGAATTCAAAGAGAGCTACTGCGTTTACGCGGCCCGCTACTGGCTGACGGATCTGGCCAAGGACGACCCCACCGACTCCTTGGTGCGCTGCCGCGTTTACTTCGCCCTCCAGCGCGCCAGCATCCCGCTCTCGCTTCCCGCTTTGACAGCCTTTGTCGAAAGCAAGGACCAGGAGCGCGCGAAACTTCACCACGAACGGGAAATCGCCGAACGCCTCAGCGCCTTGGACCTGGCTCGAGTGGAGCTCTTCCAATCGATGACCGATGAGGAACGGCGCAAGCTGGCCGAGCGGTTGAGCGTCGCCCCCTTTATGAAGGGGGAATTGATGACTCGCCAGGGCGCTGAGGCCCACTGGCTGTATATCCTCACGAGGGGGTCGGGTGAGGTGCTGGTCTCGACCGACGGCGGCCTACAGAAGCGAGTCTCGATCATCCGCGCCGGCGACTTCTTTGGCGAGATGTCACTGCTCACCGGCGAGCCTCGATCGGCTTCGCTGAAGGCGCTGGAAGATACCGAGTGCTATCGTTTGAACCGGCAAGCGTTTGACGATATCTTGAAGGGCCGCCCCGAAATCGCCCACTATCTTTCGGAACTGCTGGCCCGCCGCAAGGTGGAAATCGAAGCCGTCCGCCACGACCTGGATGCCGAGGCGAAAGCCCGCATGATACAGCACCAGCAACGGAGCATCTTCGCCAGCATTCACAAACTCTTCGGACTTACCCCCGCACCCCCGAAAACAGAGAGGTAAACTCCACCTTCCAGGCGGGGTTTCTCACCACGCGGGTGGCGCATACGTGCCGCTCTCTGCATGTATGCGGTCACAACATTCGATCTCTAAGGGCCGCATACATTCCATAATGCGGAACGTA
Organism: uncultured Acidobacteriota bacterium; assembly: GCA_963722555.1. GTDB lineage: Bacteria > Acidobacteriota > Terriglobia > UBA7540 > UBA7540 > Bog-366. Next base: position 473,320 of record CAVRNQ010000003.1, on the reverse strand, counting down.
TGCGCCACCCGCGCAACTTCTCTGTCGCCCCGTCCTAACCATTGCCTGCCCTGGCTTCTCAACTGTCGCCGACATAGAATGCGATGTCGGCGCCACCCGCGGAATTGGAAGGGCGGGGCTTCCACAAGATTGTGGACGAGAAATGCGGGGGACGACGGGAGGACTATTCCTGGCAGCGATCGCAGAGGCCGCCGGCTTCCACGCGCACGATGCCGATGCGGAATTGGCGCTCGCGCTCGATCTGCCCCTTCAACTTCTCAAACAGCGAACTTTCAAACTCCTGAATGCGCCCGCATTTGGTGCAGGCCAGGTGGATGTGGTCGCGCGTGGTCTTGGCTTCGTAGTAGTGCTTGCCACCCTCCAGGTGCATCAAATCCAATTCGTCCACCAAACCCAGCTTCTTCAGCATGCCGAGGGTCCGATAAACCGTGACCTTGTTGAGAGTGGGATCCTGTTGCATGGCGCGCTGCCAGAGGCCCAACGCGTCCAGGTGGCCGTCGGCGCTTTGGATAATCTGTACCAGCAGCCGTCGCTGGTGCGTCATCCGCACTCCACGCGAAACCAGTTCCTGTTCGAGTGGACGACGGGACACGTTCGCGTCAGCTTCCATACGCCCCTCGCTGCCCTGAAATCCGAGACTTCTCCCCCTAGTTTGGCTTTGCGGTTCGAACCTGTCAATGAGTTTCAGGGGCGGGGCGGCGCGGCGATTTGCAGGCGTATGGCCATGGCGGGGTGGCCCTACACACACGGCGAAAGCGGCGACTCTTCACTCAGGCCGCCACCGCATCTTCCACCTTGACCTGCGGGACCAAGTCCTGGGCTGCCGCGAAATCCGCCACCTTGGTGCCTTCCATCGCAACGGTTGCGGCGCTCGCGGCCACGGCCAGGCGGAAGGCTTGGCGGAAAGGCATGCCCTCAACCAGTGCGAAGGCGAGAACAGCCACCATCGTGTCACCCGCGCCGATGCTGCTTTGTACCTTGACGGCGGGGGGCCGGGCGATTAGGACCTCATCCTGCGTAGCCCCCAGGGCGCCCTCCGCGCCCAGGGAAATCACCACTTGCTGCGTCCCCATGGCAATTAAAGTGCGCGCCGCCTCGGCCAGCTCGTGGCTGGTTCGCAAGGGCTTTTGTAGAAGGCCTTCCACTTCGGCGCGGTTCGGCTTAATCAGACAGGGCCCGGCCGCAAGTCCGTGCCGGAGAGCCGCTCCCGCTGTATCCAGGATGCACTTTGCCCCGCAGTTCTTGGCAATCGTGATGAAGTCCCCGAACGTCTCGGGTGGGGCATCGAGGGGCAGGCTGCCGGAAAAGATCATCACTTCGCAGCGCGGCGCATAGGCTTCGATTTTCCTCCGCATCTCACTCAAGCATGCGAGGGATACACGGAAACCAGGCTCGTTGATTTCGGTTTCCGTTCCTGACATGGGATCGTGGATTTTCAGGTTTACGCGCGTCTCACCCGGGACCGTGATGAAATCCGCGGGAATACCGGCTGCCGAGAGAGCCTCGAGGATGAAGCGGCCGTTGCGGCCCGCCACCAGGCCCAAAGCGCAAACCGGCAAGCCGAAGCGCTTTGTGGCCTGGGCTACATTCACTCCCTTGCCGCCGGCATCGGTTCGTGCCACTTCCCCACGATTGGTCTTCCCAACCTCAAAACGCGGGACGGTCAAGCTCTTGTCAATCGCCGGGTTGAGTGTAACCGTCGCAATCATAATCGCAGCAACAGATCAAAAGGCCCGGCGAGTGTCAAAACCGCGGGAAAAGGGTGCAGGCTCTCCCCATGCGCGCTGGCTGGCTTCACCTTTACAGGCACGTCCGCATTTCTTCCTGCCCGGCATTCAGGGGCAGCATCACCGGATGTTCATAACCTAGAGCCTTGCCTCGACGGGGGCACCTGGTCAGTGAGCGTTTTGAGCGTTTTCTTCGTAGAGCTTTTGCCCGTCTTCAACTTGGTCTTGGTTGTCTGGTCCGCGAATGTCGGCGCGGTTAGAGAGAACGCAACAAGGGAGGCAAACAGCAGAGTGAGCAGTTTCTTCATAAGTAGTCCTCCTTGTTATGGTCTTCCGCGGTTTCAAGTGCACGAGACTGGCCAAGGCGCCTAACCTCGGCAGTTCCCTCCCGGTCGTTTGTTTTCAATAGAATCGATAAGATCCGATCTTGCGTCCAGGCATCCCAGTCGCAGTCCAGACAATTTGGTCTGCACCAATCCGCATGGCCGTGCACGAATTGGGAAAAGGAAAACGTGTAGCGGCGACTTTACGTCGCCATGCCGTCGCTCGAACCGTCGGGGTTGTGGCGATGTGAACGCCGCTACATCCGCAGGCGTTGACGACACCCTCGTCGAACGCCTATGATGCGACACGATGCAACCTCCGCCTTTGAACACCGAAATGGCCGCCGCGGAAACTGCGGTGCTGGCTGAGGGTCGCCAGAGTTCGCGGTTATGGCTGTACGGAATCTGGGCCGCGCTAGCCGCCGGGTTGATGGTGTACGCCCAAACCCTGGCCTTCACCGATGACGAAGGATTCCACCTGCTGGCGGCGCAACTCATCAAGGGGGGCATGCGCCCCTACCTGGATTTCTGCTTTCCCCAGACACCGCTCAACGCCTACTGGAACGCCTTCTGGATGCGGGGGTTCGGGGAAAGCTGGCGCACCGCGCACGCGCTGGCGTCGCTGGAGACTTCGGCGGCGCTAGTGCTGGCAGCGCACTTCGTGCTCACCCGCCTCCCCGAGCGCGCCTGGCGTGTAGGTGGGGCGATTGCCGCGAGCCTAATGATCGGGTGCAACGTTAACTTGGTGGAATTTGGGCCGCTGGCCCAGGCCTACGGTATGTGCCTGCTCACCACGGTCTGCGCTTTTCGCCTGGCGGTCGTGGCGGTTGACCGCCCCCGGGGTTGGCTGGCCGCCGCGGCGGGAGCTTTTGCGGGCGCTGGGCTGGCCGCGTCGATGCTTGCGGCCCCGGTAGTACCCGTGTTGCTGCTTTGGGTCTGGTGGAGCAATCGCGCGGGAAACCGTTGGATCAAGGCGGCCGCCTGCGCGGCCGGAATGTCAGTCCCTTTGCTGCCCGTGCTCTGGCTGTTCGTGCACTCGCCGTGGGTGGTGTGGTTCAACGTGGCGCAATACCACCTACACTACCGGGTCGTCTACTGGCCCGATCCCCTCGGTCACGACGTGCAGACGCTGACCGCCTGGATAATCGATCCGCAAGCGCTCCTGCTGGGACTGCTGGCGGTCTCGGGCGTCGTCTATATCGCGACGCGAAGCAACTGGAACCGGCAACGCCGCGCGGAATTCTACCTCTGCGGCTGGTTGGTCCTGGGGATCACGGCCGAATTGGCCTTTGGACACCCCACCTTCCCGCGCTACTTCTGCCTGTTGGTTCCGTTTCTGGGAATTCTCGCCGTTCCTGGTTTGTACGCCATCGGTTCACGCGTCCTCCAGCCCGAGCGGCCCTTCTGGCCGGTGCTGATCATCAGTGTCCTGGCCGCCGGGGCCTTGGCGCGGAACATCTGCGACACCAGCCTGGAGACGCACAATTGGCCGGAGTATGAACAGATGGCGCAGAAACTCGTGGAAGTCACGCCGCCCGGCAAGCCGATGTTCACCGAGGAGCTGTTTTATTTCTTGACCAAGCGTAGACCGCCGCGGGGATATGAATTCCAATACTCCCACAAGCTAAAGCTTCCACCGGAGCGGCTGGCCGCGCTGCATGTCTTGACAGAAGATGAGCTGAAACAACAATTGGCGGCGGGCGTCTTCGGGAGCGCGGCCACCTGCGACGATGACTTCATCGACGACTTCAACCTCGACAACACCTTCCAAAACAAAGTGAAGGTGCATGACTGCCCGGTGTACTGGGACTGGAAACCGGCAGCCCCGGCAGAAAAGTAGTCGAAGACACCTGACGCAAAAACTTGGCAGTCCCCCCGGCTGTCGAACCTGCTCCGTACAAAAAGCAAAGCCCCCGCCAGTCCTGCGCGGGGGCTTTAACAAACAACCCTGGATTCAATCTTCCAGGCGGGACCGTTTGACCGTAGGTTACTACTGAGCGGCCTTGGTTTCTTCCACGGTCTTCTTCGTCTTCCCAGCCTTGGCTTTCTTGGTCTTCTTGGTCTTCGTCGTGGTGGCAGGTGCAGCGTCATCAGCAAACACTGGCATCGCCAGCGAGAAGATCACCATCGACGCAAACAGAACTGTTAAGAGTTTCTTCATGGTAGGTCTAGACCTCCTAAGATTATTCGTTCGCTATCACTAGAGCACGGATGGGGCCAAGCTTTCGGATTCCCAAGAACCTTCACGAGATTCTTTATTATCAATAGTTTGCGTGAAATTCCCGTGACTCTGCAAGGTTCCCCAGCACGGACAGGACAGGATTACCTACACCAAGTCGTGTAGCGGCATACGAACTGGAACAGGCCGGGCATGCTGTCAAGTGGAGTGGCCAGCCAGCGACAATGGGGTTGGCTACCGCTGGGAAACCTCCTGCTCAAGCCAGCCCACCTTCCCGGGCGCCTTGGCGGACTCACGGTTTCGCTAGAGCAGGCTCGGTCAGGGTCGCGCCGCGCGCCGTGGCCAGCCGCTCATAAACACCCCGCGCGCGCCGGAACACCTCCAGCATCGCCTGGCGATCGGCCTCGCTGCGGAAGCCCGGGTAGTTCTGATAGAACTTCAACCCCTGATCCATCAGGCCTACGAAATACTTCGCGTCTTCCGGCACCAAGCCGCGACTCGACCCCCTCTGCACGTACACAGGGCTGGTCTCGGCGAAGCGAATCGCCGGGGCGGGTTTTTCGAAGGCGCGCGCCGCAATCCATCCCGTGTCGTCCGGATCGAACTCAAACTCGCCACTGGCGCGGGTGGGATCGTTCGCCGGCGCGAGCGTCTTCAGGATCCGCCCCTTCCACACCACCTCGACGCGGTCGAGTTCGTGACTCGAACCCGCCTCCACATGCACCTGCAACTTTCCCGTGGTGGGGGAGGGCTTCCCCGGCTTCCCCTCGGGAATGACCACCAACCCGCCCGGTTCGCGGCCATTTACTGTGAGGAAAAGCATCGGCCCGTTGGTCGCAAAGCTGCGCCCGGCTTTGAGCGTGCGAAACCAGTCCGCGTAGCTGAACTTTCCCGTCAGGTGGGCGTAAACGCGATCGAAGCCCAGCGGCGAGGGTTTGACTCCCGAAGCCGAGCCACCTGAGACCGGCAGTTTGAACCCGCAATTCAACAGCCGGTAATAGGTTTCCATCGTCCAGAGCGCCATGCCCGCGGGCGTGTCGTACTCAGGCTTCTGCTTCGGGATCATCCCCCAGCCGGCGGTATCAGTCTCAACGCCATGGCGATTGAAGTGGTTGTGCACCAGACCCGCGAAGTCCACCTGCCCCAATGCCACCAGCGCCGCGCCGTCGCGCCAGGTGATTTTTTCCGCATCCACGTAACCGCCCAGGCGATGTGCGGCGGCGGTGAATTCCGTGTTGGGGGGATAAACCAGATACCCATGAAAAGCCACGGGTGCGCGCAGGCCCACCAGGTCCACCGCGCCCGGGCCGTCTTGCAGGCGTTCGATCTCGGTATCGAAAATTGAATAGGCGTGCGTCGCATCCACCTCGTGAATGGCCGGCGGCTTCCCGTCGTGGGATTCCGGCGCGCGCGAGTTGGGCGCGTTTTCCCAAATCCACTCGGTCAAGGTCGTCGCCAGGTTCAGGTCGTTCGCCAGAAGCAGGGAGGAAATCTCCTGCCAGTCGCGGTGGTTATGCAGGTTGCCCGAGTACCACCCGCGCGCGTTCATGTTGATCCAGCGCGCCAGCTCAACCGTCTCCTCGCGCGCCTCCCCCGCGCTCATGGCGATCTCGCGGGTCACACCCTTATATTCCGGGCCGCGTTCGACCACCAGCGTGTAGGTCCGAGGCGGCAGTGCAATGCGAAACTCCCCCGAAGTCACAAAGTTGCGCTCGGGCAGCCGGATGTAGTTGATGGCTCCCGCGGGTGACCAGAATTGCCCCGTCGGGTCGGTCAGGTAGCAACGCGCGGCCACGGGCTTGCCGGAGTCGTGGTCCACGACCGTCACGCGCAACTGGCCCCAGGCCTCCTCCTTGCCGCAATCGGACTCCTGCGCTCGAGCGGGAAGGCAGTAAGCCATGAGCAGAAGACAGAAAGCAGCCAGCGCCCGCCACCACACCGCTTCCGAAAAGAGTCCGCTAACGTGAATTCGGTTGGTCATGAGGTGAGGCTCCTGTTGACATCAAACCCCCTGTTGTTCCTTGCGAGTCAGTCTTCCGGCTCGTCCGGCGTCCGGGCGGCGGATACGCCGGCGGAGGTGTCCTTCCACTGCAGATGGTCATGGCGCGGTGGCAACTGGTGCGCCTGCGCATACTGATTCCTGACCGCGATGACTTGTTCGGCCCAGTTCCCCAGCGGGTACAGCAATTCGCGATAGACCAGGTAGCTCATGTCCACGGTGCGGATAGGATGATGATCCTTCACATCGTCAACCTGGTCGAGGAATTTGCGCCCGTTGGCTTCCGGGACCCGCGGCAGCCAGGTCTTGTACCAGGTCGCCGTCGCGTCCGCGAGAACCTGGTTCCGGTACTGCCGGATATTCTCGGCAATACCGAGCGCCCGGTCGAGTGAGGCGACAGCCTTTTCCGCGTCCCCTCTACCCGCATAGCCCTGCGCGAAGGCGAGGGCTTCCGAGATTCGCGCCAGGTCACGGAGCATGAGCAGGTTCTGCCGGTAGAGGTGAGCCACCGACAGGAATACCTCAAGATTGTAATGATTGAACTCAATCTTGCTGAGATTATTATTAAGCAGATCAAGCAATTCATCATTCTGAGCGAGAAATCGCTCCACCCGCTCCGCCCGCTTCTGGTTCTCCAGGTTCCAGTCAAAGGGCAGGCGCAGCAACCCCGGCGAAGGCACCGGCAGGAGAGGCAAGTATTGGTCATCCAGGGGGCGGGGTGGACTGAAGACTCGATAGGAATTTCCGAAGAGGGGTGTGCGCGCGCTCGAGGGGCCGGTCTCCCAGCTATCCTCCCAGAACTGCGCCTGCTGGCTCATCAATTGATACAAGCGGCCCATGCCCGTCGCCCCCGGGCCATAAAACAGGCGATAGAAGCTGCTCATCAACTCTTGTGAACTTGGCGACCCCTTGTGCCAGGCCGCGGCGGGCCCGCTGGCGTAACCCAGCCAGAAAGTCTCAGGGTGCAATCCGGCGTCGGCCCAACCGGCAATGAAGGTTCCCATCAAGTCCGCTTGGCTGGCCTCGGCAGAGTCGGGCCGCGTGGAGGAAAGGCTTTCCAGCGAGGTCAAGGAGATTTGATCCAGCATTTCCTCGACTCGCCCGGAGCCGGAAGGTCTGGGATGGAGGCGCTCGGAAGAAGGCAGAGGATAGTACTCCGGGAAGAGTTGCTCTTCCCCTTCGGTCGAGGTGTACACCATCTGCCGGATGCCGTGGGCATTGAAGACGGGGTCAAACTTCGGGCCGTAAACCTCCCCGTTGATCAGATAGTGGGGCAAGGAGCCGATATCCTCCGGCGCCATCGGATACTCCCCCCAGAAAATTACCTGCCGCCCCCGTTCGTGCAAGTACCCCGCCGTCTTGGTCACAAACTCCGCCAGCAACTTCCCCACACTCCCCAACTCCTTCGCCCGCTCCCCCTCGTTGCATTGCCCGTTCTTCGCCAACCCCACGTAGTAGGGCTCGTCCGTCGACAGCACAAAATACTTGCTCCCCGCTGTCGCCTCGAGCAAGTCATCAAACATCCCGTAGAACAGCTTGTACGTCTCCGGGTTCGTCACGCAAAACTCGTAGTTGCTCTCCGGGTATTCCCGCAACCCCGCGTATTCCGGGTGCTTCAGGATAAAGGAGACGTGCGCCGGCCCGTCCAGGTAGGGTATCAACTCCACGTGATACTTGCGTGCGCAGTCCGTCAACTCCTCGAGCTCCGCCGGCGTCAGCGCGTAGGGCTCCACGATCGGCTGCGCGTGTTTGTATTGAAAATGTCCTTCCAGCTTGATGGAAAACCCGTTGATTTTGTAAAACGCCGCTTGCCGCACCGCCTCCTTCAACACCTCCAGGCGCTCCAGGTGGTGCGCATCGTCCCAGTAAATCACTCGCAACTCCAGGTCCGGCCAATCGACAATCTCCCCTTCCGGCAACCACAACTTCCCTGCCTGCCCCTTCAGCAATTGCACCAGCGTCTCGACACCGTAGAACAGCCCCGTGGCCGTGTTCCCCGTGATGCTGATCTCCCCCGGAGCCAACTTCATCCGGTAGGCCTGCTCCGCCAGCGCCGCCTTCTGCCGGTCCGTCGCTTCCCCCACCCCGACCGCCTGGGGATCAATCGCCAGCTTCAGGCCGCCGCCGCCCTTCCCCTTCCCTTCCGAGAAGGCAAAATGAAAGCGTTCGCGCAAACCTTCCTGCAAACTCTGGACGGCCACATCATCCGCCTTGACGCCCGGCCCCAAATCCAGCCGCCAGGGAGTGGCCACCTCGAAATCCTTGCCGCTCAGCGTCACCTGCTGCGGGGCGGGAATCACCGTATAGCCCCGCGCAAAGAGCGCCGACACCGTCGCGGCGCGAAGCACACTCCCCCAGCAGACCGACATCACGGCAAGAACAGATCCGCAGAGAAGCGTACGGCCGGTGCGTGTCCTCATGGAATTCTCCTCCCTGCTGTCATTCTGAGCGAAGCGAAGAATCTCTGCATTTATAGAATCAGGCGAATGCGGAGATCCTTCGTCGCCTGCGGTTCCTCAGGATGACAGTTTTGACGGTTTTGAGCAGCCTGTTAAGCGACACGACACTTCCAAAACGCCATCCGTGGACCCCGCTCACCTTTTCGCCAGCTTCTTTTCGAGTTGGCGTGCCTGGGCGTTGAGCTCGTTCAACTGGCGCAGGTCATCATCAGCCTGGGATACGGTGTTTTGGATGCGGCCCAGGGCCTCGCTGCTGCAAGCGCTGGAACTCGCGTCGCGGCTGGAGTCCAACATGCCGCTCATGGCGCGGAATTGGCTGGTGACGTCGCGGTACCGGCGGCTGATCGACATCAAATAAGTGTCGCGGCGACGATCCAGATCTTGCAGGCTGGCAGCCACACGCTCGAATTCGGCGGCGCGGGCGGAACCCTCGCTCGCGCCGCTCCGCAGCTTGGTGTTGTCGGCTTCGAGCGCGCTGACGCGTTGGCGGGAAGCCTGTAATTCTGCTTCCGCCGAGTCGAGCTTCTGCTGCAGGGCTGTAAGCTGGCTCTCGAAATCCACTTGCTGTTTCTGGTAGCGTTCCTCCGCGCCCGCCTGCGCCTTCTCCCGTTCGTCGCGGGAATTCGTGAGCTGCGCCTGAAGCTGCGCGGCGCTGGCATGTGCTTCGCTCAACTCGTGGTTGAGCTGCTGGATGGTCGCCTCACGCCGGGCGAGTGTGGATCGGTCGTCGCTCGCTGGGGTGGGAACTTCCGCCAGGACAGGAGCCTGCTGCTGGTCGCGCTGGCGAAGGGCTTCCTGGAGCAGCCGGATCGACTGCAGGTTCGCATCCCGCTGTCCCCGCAGGCTGGCGAGTTGCCAATACTGGTGGAGAATCAGGCCCAGCGCACCCACCAGGGCCACGCCCAGGGTCAGCTCGAGGTCGGTTCGAAGACGTAACGCCCGCATCAGCCTATCCTCCCTTCGGGTGGAAGTGCGTGCGCCAGGTTAGCCGCTGGGCTTCGTCATGGCACGGAGCACTCAAGTGAATCTGGCTGTTAAAGTGCAGTTTGGACGGGAACTCCAGGGTAACCCGCCAGCCGTTCGACATTCGGGCAAACACCGCGGAAACCGCTTCGAAAATCTCCGCCACGGACCGGCAGAGGCTCGCTTTGCCGCCGGTCGCATCGGCAACAGTCTCCAGGCCATTCTGGTAGATGAGGTTGAGGCGATCCGGTCGGGAGTTGACATGCACCACGAACAGCGGCGCCTGCAGCGAGCTGATATCGTTTACCAATTTGGAAATCTTCTCCTGCACCAGCGCCCCGGGAAAGCGGCGGCTGAGATCATGGGGATCGCTCTGGTTGATGACCGGGTTGGTATAGTCCTCGCGGTAGCTGTAGATGCCGCCGTCGGTGAGGTACAGGACCGAGACGCGCACCGGGGCTCTGCGGAGCAGGGCGTCCGCCAGCGCCAGAGCCGAGGGCACGGTTCCGAGCAATCCCGGCGCACCGGTGTGAGGCAAGGACTGGATGGCCTGGATGAGCGGCTGGCGGTCCGCCCCGGGGTCGGCGAGTACATGCAGTCCGTCCTGGTCACGCAGCAGCCCCACCCACGCGTTGGGTGGCAACTTGGAGATTTCGGCAATCACGGCTTGCTGGGCGGCCTCGATAAGGGCCAGATCCCCGATGAGATCGAACACCACCAGGATGATCTGGTCACTGCCCGGGCCTAACTGCGCCGTGACGGGCACGGGTTTGCCATTGAGCGTGGCTTCGAACTTCGGCGGGACCGCGCAGTTGTTCCCCTCCACCCAGGCGGGAATGGAGATGCCGACCGTCTGGGCGGAGACGGGTCCGGCCAGGGAAAAGGCCAGGAGAACGGCCGGCAGGACTGCGCAGTGTCGCGGCATCAGAAGCTAAACTTCAACCCCAGTTGGATCACGCGCCCGCCATGGGAGCCAATGATCTTGCCGGCGTCAACGTTGGGTGCGTCCAGGGGGCCGATGTTCGGATCAGGATAATTCCAATTCCCGTGATTCAGGAAGTTAATCGCGGTCGCGGTGAACTCGAGCGCGCGCTCGCCTCCCATGTGCAGGCGCTTGCCCAGGCTGACATCCATCGAGCTAAAACCGGGCCCCAAGAGGTCGGACAGGGTGCGGGAACCGTCGCCCAGGGTGAAGTCGGGTGGTTGATCGAAGGCCGCCGGGTTGTACCACAGCGACGGCCCCGGATTGGCCACGTGCGGGTCCACGCCGGGCACGACGTTCACGTTGAGGGTGGAGAGCACGTCTCCCGTGTTGTTGAATTCCGGGTGCAGCCCCAGCGGCGTCCCGTCATTCCAATACGCCGTACCGCTGATCGACCAGCCGCTGACCACCGCTCCTCCCCAGCCGGTGAAATGAAACAGCGGTTTGTCGGAACCGAAGGGCAGGTCATAAACGTAGTTGAGCTGCAAATACTGCGGCGTGTCCCAGGACGTGCGCGCCCAATCATTACGAAGGTTGAAAAAATCCTGGTTCCCGTAAGGGCCCGAATAATCGTCAAACTGCTTGGAAAACTCGTAGTAGGCCGTAAACGCGAGGCCAAAGGAGGCGCGTTTCTCCAGCCGCACGAAGCCGGAGTCCCGCTGGTACCGCCCCCCCGGGTAGAGATCGTAAAGTTCGAACCCCTTGAATTGCGGGTAGGGTTGCAGCATTTCCCGGAACGCTTCGTTGTAAAGTTCGTCGCGATAAGTCAGAAAGCTCGGATGGATGGCGTTGGGGTTGGCGGCGCCGTCGCCCACCAGGATGTCATGGCCAACACTGTGGTTGGCGCCCACCGAGATCAAGATGGAGAACGGCATCTCGCGCTCGATGGAAAGCCCCGCGTAGGTATAGACAGGTTCTCGCCCGGTCAATTCGCCGAAATCCGCCACGGTATTGTCGGCCGCCGAGGGACTAAGGTTGGGCAACGGCGTGGGGAGCGGCGGGATGCCGGTCGCGAGGTCGAGCGCCGGGCTGAGCTGGGTGTTCGGGGAGACGAAAGTCTGGCGAGCGTTGAAGCCCTGCGTCCCCCACTGGCCGTTGTAAATCGGAATCTGGCCGTGCCCGCGGCTGAAAGAAGCGTGGGCCACGGTCTTGGAGTCGCCCCGCGGGGTCCAGGCGATGCCCAGGCTCGGGTCCACGTCAAGATTGGCAGAACGCAGACCGCGCGCCATGCCCCCCCGGCCGGCAAATACCAGCGCGCCAGGGTAGCCGTTGGAGGGGTCCAGGACGGCTGGGTCAACCGTGCTCTGGCGATTGTATTTCTCCACTCGCGGCGTGCGGCGGCTGAGAGTGACACTGGCGTTGATCGTCAGGTCCTTCGAAACTTCGTATTTGTCGCCCCCGCCCAGGGACAGATAGGAATTGCGGAAATAGGAAGGTGCGGTCGTGACGGTGCGTTCCGCGTACGCCGGCTGGCCAAGCAGAAAACTCGCGAACGGATCACCCGTGTCGATGATCCCCGGCAGACTCGTAATATCCGCGCTGAACTGGAAATCGCCGGAGGGATAAGCCGGATTGTACGAATTCACCTGGTAGCGATCGAATTGGGCCGACAAGCGGAGAGAATGCTTCCCCTTTCGACTCGCCACCTCGTCATGAAGCTCCAGCGTGTGGCGGGCATTGCGGGTGGTGGGAAAAGCCGTGCCCATGGAGAGATAGTTATTGAGTTCATAACGAGGGAAAGGAGACGGGGAACCCTCGCCCACAACTACCTGCTCGGACGTAACGCTCAAACTCGCAGAGTTAACGGTCTTGGGGTTGGCGGTATAGACATAGTCGAACTCGGTGTGCCAAGTCGAGAACCGCTGATCCGGTGAGGTGGGGGTCGCGTAGTTCGGGAAGTATTTTGCCGCGCTCAGGAAGCCGCTGGAACTCGTGCCGACGCCGGTAAGCCGATGCCGGTCGCCGAAGGGATGGTCAAGCTTGGCAATCATGCCGTTCGCGTCGTCGTTCTGCGGTGCGTTGACGAAGTAGTTGTTCTGGAAAAAGGGGCCGATGTTGGTGTTCGGCGCGGGATAAAGGGACAAGGCATTCTGGACGCTCGCCTCCAGCCGCCCGGCGGTGATGACGTTTCCGGGAAAGGCGGCGCGCAGGTACTGCAGATTGCTGCTGGAGACGGGCAGGCTCGAATTGAAAGCAGGATTCGGGGATGTGGTTTCGGGATCGTAGATGGGAAGCAGATTGCCGGCTTGGTCTACCGTTTGCGAAAAGTCGCCGAGCCGTTGCGCAGCCGTGGGAATGGTGTGCAGCGAGGCGCGGAAAATCCGCTCGCGAACCCCTTCATAAGACAGCATGAAAAACGTGTTGTTGGGGTTCTTGATGAGATGAGGGATGAGCACCGGGCCGGCGACATTGAACCCAAACTGATTGCGGCGCAGCGGGGAATTGGTCTCGCCGTTTTGCTTCACCTGGTGCGGAATGGCATCGAGAAAATCGTTGCGGAGGTTCTCATAGAGACGTCCGTGCCACCGCCACTTCGGGCCATGCGACTGTTGCACGGCCGGCGGGCTCTCGGGGCGTAGCCCCCACTCGCGGGTCAGCAGTTTGAATTCTTCCGCCGCTTGGGTAAGCGGGTCGGGTTGCTTGGAGGAAGCGGCCCCACCCTCGGAGGCGACGGCTGCCCCCCAGGTTGCGCACAGGGCAAGCGCGACCCCCAAGACCACCTTAGCCAGATTTTTCATCAGGGGCTTCCGCAAAGTCGATTATATACCCGCCCCCCATTGCCGCAACCCTGGAACGCGTTCCTCAGCCTGACAGACTAGAAGTCGTTTTCCAATACACCGCATACCTTTCTCCGAACAGCTTATAGAGCGGGATCAAACTGAATCTCTGCGCCTGGCCCACGGTTTGGAAGGTCAACGGTTGACCGGGGACAGGTTTCAGCCAGCCCACCGCATCATTCGGGCTAGTGGCGATGGCGGGGACAGGAATCGGGTCACCCCTTGGGACGGTCTCGGAATTCGAATAGAACATTGATTTGGAAAGATGCTCAGTTCCCAGTCGCCCGGCCAGAACCACCGGTCCATACATCGCGGCCTGGAGAGTGTGGTCGTCCGGAATGGCCTCAATGTGGAGGCTCATGGGCAGGTTGACCTCCACACGGTCACCCTCCTTCCAGGTGCGGTCGAGCCTCAGGTAGCTCGTGGGGCTTGCGAACGCAGCCAGGGCCGTTCCATTCAGCTTGACCGTCCCCCCACGGGTCACCCAGTAAGGAATTCGGATGTTCAGGGACATCTCAGTGGGTTTATCCGTGTGAACCACCAAGGCTGTGCCTTCCTCCTCGGGGAAGTTGGTCTGCTGCTCAAGGCGCAAGCCTTTCTCGGGCCAGTTCACCTCCGAGGCGATGAAGAGGTTGACGAAGATGCCGTGGTCATCGTGGAAGTAAATGGTGTCGGAAGTCTTGGCGAATTCCTCCACGCCGGTCCCCGTGCAGCACCAGAAGGAGTCATAGGGGGAGTTGAAGTACTTCCAGTAACCCGCCCCCAGGGGGAGGAAGTAGCTCATCCCGCCGTCGGCGGGGTTCTGCGTTCCCAGCCGGCTGTTGAAGAGGGTGCGTTCGTAATAGTCCATCACGCGCGGGTCGGCGGTCCAAGTGAAGATGTGGCGAGCCAGTTTCAGCATGTTATACCCGCAGCAACATTCCTCGGTTGTCCGGCCGAGTTCCGTCGCAAGCTTGCCGGGCGGCGTTCGCCAGTACTCGTCGTTACTGGTGCCTCCGGTGCAGTAGATGCGGTCGGTCGTGATCGTATGCAGGAAAAATGAAGCAATATCGTGGTAGCGCTGTTCCCCGGTGAGCTCATAGCGGCGGGCCGCGCCGATGACCTGCGGGATGTGAGTGTTGGCGTGGATTCCCTTCAGCTCGTCGCGATGTTCGGCCAACGGATCCAGGAACATCGTCTTCTCGAAGCGCGCCGCCAGTTCCAGGTAGTCCTGCTTGCCGGTCACGGCGTAGAGATTCCCGAGCCCTTCATACAGGCCGCCGAATTCCGTTTGCAGGATCCGTTGCATGTGCTCGTCACTAATGCTCTCCTGCCAGCGAAAGATCCAATGCGCCATCCCCTCCGCCATCGCCAGCGCCTGATCGTTTCCGCAGTAAACGTACATGTCCAGGAGACCGGCCAGGATCTTGTGATAGGTATACCAGGGAGCCCAGACATCCCGCCCCTCGCGCAGCCGGTCGAAGAATTCTTCGGGGAATGCACTGAGATAGCCGTCCCGGAGAGCTTTCTGGCAATTGCCGAGTTCCCTGACCAGCGCCTGGGCCTTGTCCCTCAAGTCGCTATCACCCGTGCTGGCAAACATCAGTGCGCAAGCCGACAAGTAGTGGCCGCCGGTGAAGTGCCCGCGCACTTCACAATCGGGCTTTTCCCAGCCTCCCAAGGGCTGCGCCGAGGAAGGGAGTCCAGCGTTCACGCGAAAGTTATGCAGCAGCCGGTCGGAGGGGAGCAGGTGGAGATAACGCCGGTCCGCCTCCAGCGCATCCTGAAACACGCCCTTTCGCAAGCGGACTTGGCTCAGGGGAAATGGCTCGACTCGCCGCAGGATTTTCTCCCTGCCGATCGGCCGCTGATTCCCACCGGGCACGTTCGCGCCAGCGTCCTCGCGGGGGCCCGCTGGAACGGGACGGGGCAGCAGTGCGGCTCCCGCCGCCACTGCGGCCGAAGAAACAAACTGCCTTCTGGTTAGCGTATTGAGGCGCGTCATGAATACCTCCCTTCGATCCAGGCGATAATACCACCGGGCTGCGGATCAAGGAGGGGCGTTCGTGGCGAAGGGCAGGGGGCGCCGGCTGCGGAAAAACCCCTCACACTGTCATCCTGAGGAGGCGAAGCCGGTCCTGAGTGAAACGAAGGAAGGACCTCCGCATTTGCTTGAAAATTCAAATACAGGGGTCCTTCGCTTCGCTCAGGATGACAGCAGCGGAGCGTTTTCCCGCAGCCTGTAAAGCCGCCGCTCGACGCACGGCACGCCTGAAGGCGTGCCATGACGAATTAGTGAACGAACTTAAGACACGACGCTAGAAAGCCCCGGCTATTGTACAATGCGGGGTGGGGTTGGGCTCGGTCAACGGTGGCCTCAGAGACGAGAAGGAAGTGAATTGTATGCTCAAGACTGGAGCGCAGATTCTTTGGGAATGCTTGGAGCGGGAAGGCGTCACGCACGTCTTCGGCTTCCCGGGCGGGGCGATTCTGCCGGCTTACGACGCGCTGAAGCACAGCAAGATCCATCACGTGCTGGTGCGGCACGAGCAGGGAGCCACGCACATGGCGGACGGCTATGCGCGGGCCAGCGGACGCGTGGGAGTCGCCGTGGCGACCTCCGGGCCGGGAGCCACGAACATGGTCACGGGCATCGCCACGGCCATGATGGACTCATCCCCCATTGTCTGCATTACCGGACAAGTGGGCAGCAAGCTGATCGGCTCGGATGCCTTCCAGGAGACTGACATCACGGGTGTCACTCTGCCCATCACCAAACATAACTACCTGGTGACGCACGCGAGTGAACTGGCCCGCGCCCTGCGCGAAGCGTTCCATGTGGCATGTTCCGGGCGTCCCGGCCCGGTCCTGGTCGACATCACCAAAGACGCACAGCAGTCCTCGTGTGAATTCGACTGGGAGGCGGCGAAACCGCAATTGCCGGGGCACCGTCCGGATTGGTCACCCACGGCGAGTGAATATGCGCGAGCCTTGGAGCTGATCCAAAACGCGAAACGCCCCGTGATCCTCGCCGGTCACGGCATCCTCCTTTCGGGCGCCATGGTGGAGGTCCGCGAGCTCGTGGAGCGCACCGGCATTCCCGTCACGCTGACGCTGCTCGGCCTGGGCGCGTTCCCCGCCTCGCACCCCTTGAATCTCGGCATGATGGGCATGCATGGCGAATCCTGGGTGAACCACGCGATCCAGGACGCCGACTTGCTACTCGCCCTGGGCATGCGCTTTGATGACCGTGTAACCGGCAACCTGAAGACCTACGCACCCAATGCCAGGAAAGTGCAAGTGGACATCGATCCCACGGAGATCAACAAGCTCGTGAAGGTGGATGTGGCCCTCATCGGTGATCTGCGGGAAGTCCTGCGCGAATTGTTACCCCGTATCAAGCCGCTCGACTGCGGCGAGTGGCGGGGCTACCTGGATCGTCTGAAGGGCGATTCCGCGGTGCGCGACATCCAGAACCTGCCCGATAGCGGGCATCTTTACGCGGCGCACGTGATCAACGACTTGTGGCAGGAAACCCGCGGCGGCAACGCGGTGGTGGTGACCGATGTCGGCCAGCACCAAATGTGGGAAGCCCAATACTTCAAGCACGAGCAGCCGCGCTCGCTGATCACTTCGGGGGGCTTGGGCACCATGGGATTCGCGCTCCCGGCCGCCATCGGCGCGAAGGTCGCGCGCCCGGAGGCCGAGGTGTGGGTGGTGGTGGGCGACGGCGGCTTCCAAATGACCATGGCCGAGCTGGCCACGCTCGTCCAGGAGAAGCTGAAGATCCACATCGCCATCATCAACAACGGCTATTTGGGCATGGTGCGCCAATGGCAGGAGTTCTTTTATGAGCGCAATTACCAATCCACGCCCTTGCTGAGCCCGAATTTTTCGAAGCTGGCAGAGGCCTATGGCATCCGGAGTGCCGTGGTTGCGCACCGCTCCGAGGTTGTACCCACGGTCCAAATGGCGCGCCGGCACGACGGGCCAGTGCTGATTGACTTCCAAGTGGAACAGGAGGATTCGGTCTATCCCATGGTTGCGGCCGGAGCCGCTTTGCACGAGATGATCCTCCGCCCCAGCCCCATCGTGGAGACCGCCGAAGACAAATAGGTCCATATGCTGAAAACATTTGTGGTGCATGTCGAGAACAAACCCGGCGTGCTGACCCGGGTTGCCTCGCTGTTCCGGCGGCGCGCCTTCAACATCGACTCGTTGACGGCGGGGCGTACGGAAAAGCCGGAAGTCTCACGCATGACGATTACCGTTGAGGCCGACCAGGATCAGGCGCGCCGCATCGAAGCCAGCCTCTACAAACTGGTCAACGTTCTTCTGGTGGAGAACATCACGGAGGCGCCGGCGATCACTCGCGACCTGGCCATGATCAAGGTGGCCGCGCAGCACGAGGAGCGCTCCCACGTGCTGCAGTTGGTGAACGTCTTCCGGGCGCGCGTGGTCGATGTGGCGCCGG
The DNA here is from genome assembly GCA_963722555.1 of uncultured Acidobacteriota bacterium. GTDB lineage: Bacteria > Acidobacteriota > Terriglobia > UBA7540 > UBA7540 > Bog-366. The sequence goes on along the minus strand of CAVRNQ010000003.1, from coordinate 455,458 downwards.
ATTCACTCATCATCGAAATCACCGGCACCGAAGACAAGATCGACGGCCTGCTGGAAATCCTGCGCCCCTTTGGAGTCTTGGAAATGGTGCGCACCGGTATCGTAGCCATGCGGCGCGGGAACAAGTCGCCCGCCGCAGGCCCCCCCGCGAACGACCTGGCTGAAATCCCGGCCGAAACGGATGATGGGGAGAGTCAGTCCGTCTAGGCGCTCGTGGAAAAACATTCTGCCGCTGTCATTCTGAGCCCTTCACTGTCATCCTGCGCGCAGCCCTGTCATGCTGAGCGCAGCGAAGCATCTCGCCTTGGTTCGGTCCTTTCGCGTAAAAACCCAGAGCCAGATCCTTCGTGCAGTTTATCCTGAGCGGGCAGGGCGAGATTCTTCGCTTCGCTCGGAATGACAGTGAAGGGCTCAGAATGACAGCGGCGCGTGGCTTTTTCAGCAGCCAGTTAGTAATACTGGGTTAAGTAGTTCTTGATCGACAATGCGGTGTGTGCTAGAGTGCCGCCATGACACCGCAGAGCCTGAGAAGCCTCGAGAGTCGTCTGATGCGTTTTCTCGAAGACTTGTTGGAACCCATGGGGCGTAGCGAGCGGCGCCACTGGGCGCGGGTTTATGTGGAGGGCCTGTTGCTGGACGGGGAACGCAAGTCGATTGAGCCGATGGCAGCGCGCCTCCCCGGCGCGGACGTGCAAGCCCTGCGACAGTTCGTGGGGCAAAGCCCCTGGGAGGTGGAACAAGTCCAGCGGCGTTTGGCCCACAAGATGGTCGACCTGCTCAGCGAGGCGCAGGTCTGGATCCTGGATGAGACGGCTTTCCCCAAGGCCGGCGAGCATTCGGTGGGGGTGGCGCGGCAGTATTGTGGCACCTTGGGGAAAGTGGCCAACTGCCAAGTGGCGGTCAGCCTGCACTGGTCCAGCGAGGCGGCGAGCTGTCCGCTGTTGTGGCGGCTCTACCTGCCTCAGAAGTGGTTCGAGGACGCCGCGCGGGCTCAGGAAGTCAAGCTGCCGCCGGGAACGGTCTATCAAAGCAAGACGGAACTGGCCTTGGAGGTGATCGATCAGGCCTTGGCCTGGGAATTGCCCGCCTTGCCGGTGGTGGCAGATTCCTTCTATGGCAATGATTTTGGTTTCCGGCAGGCGCTGCGGGAGCGCCACCTGACCTACGCCGTGCAGGTCGAGCCGAGCACGGTGGTTTGGACGACGGATCCGAACCTTCCCTTGCCCACGCCGAAAAAGCAAAAGACGGGACGGCCGCGCCGTTATCCTCCGCGGGAGGCACTGCCGCGACCGCAAAGCTTGGAGAAGGTGGCCCAACCGTGGCCCGCGGCGGCTTGGCGCACCGTGACTTGGCGGCAGGGCAGCCGGGGAGCGCAAAGCTCCCGCTTTGCCCTGCTGCCGGTTTGGGCGGCCCACGGGTGGCGGCAACAAGCCCATCCCCCGCGGGTCAAGGAATGGTTGCTGGTGGAATGGCCGAAGGAGGAAAAGCAGCCGACGAAATACTGGCTGGCCCAACTCGGTGCACAGCCGCCCGGATGGCGCCACTGCGTGCGCATCGCCAAGGCGCGCTGGCGGGTCGAACAGGATTACCGCGAATTGAAAGAAGAACTCGGGTTGGACCATTACGAGGGCCGCCAATGGCGGGGATGGCACCATCATGTTTGCCTGGTCAGCATGGCCTACGCCTTTCTGCGTTCCGAGCAGGCGCGCCTTAAAAAAAACTCCTGGTGCGACCTGGACACTGCCGCGAGTCCGCAAGAGACTCCTGGCGCTGCTCCTTAGAATCGTTGGGCGTTGCCCATGGTGTTTAACGGAGTTCACCGACACGTCCTGACTACTTAACCGAGTATTGTTAGGACACTACCCCCCTCAAAAACCCGTGCGTTGGGGCAATGCTTCGTCAGTCCGATGTGTACGGGAACGCCGTGATCCGCAGTTTGGCTGCCCCGTACGGTATCAGGGAGATCGTCTCCACAGGTTGTTTACTGGTTACGGGGCTGATGGGCAAAGGTCCTGCGGAATCATCCACAATTTGCCATTCGGGCAGCCGTCGCGCTTTCACCTGAATCTCCACCGGAGCCCCCTCCAGACTAAAAGGTTGATTGCCCACGGGACCTTCGGTTACCTCGAACGAGTTCGGGTTGTTGTCCTTGTCGATGACCAGCGCGTAGTTCCAGGGAGTAGTCGGATAAACTTCCCAATCGGCGGCCGGGCCCGTCTGCTTGATTTTGTACCAGCTCTCACCAATCTTGAGGGAGTACACCAAGGGCCCACGCTCCACGGCCCTCGAGTTGTTGTACCAAGGGGAATTGACGATGTGCATGGGGAAGCGCAATTCGACCCGGTCGCCGCTCTGCCATTCCCGCTCCACGCGATAGAATTGGCCGGTTTCGACGCCGGGGAGCGCCGCGCCGTTCACGGCCACGGTGGCGCCGGTGGCCCACGCGGGAATCCGCAGGGCGAGAGGGAACTTGACGGGCCGGGCGGTTTCGACCGTCAGGGTCACGGTTTCGCGAAAGGGATAGTCGGTCTCTTCCCGAATGCTGACCGGAGTGCCTGAGGCCACTGCGCTGGACACTTCACTGGGGCCATAGGCGACCGCCGCGAGGCCATGATCCGGAGTACCCATCCACAGGTTAGCGACGAACTTCGGCCACCCTTGATGCAGGTTTGCCGTGCAACAGCCATAATTGGGTTCCAAGCCGAAAATGTTCGAGTCCGCAAAGTTGATCGTCCAGCGGCGGTTCGCCAGGCTGCAGATGACCTGGTTTGCCTGCTGATCATATTGGTGGCCCCACATGTCGGGTGTAAAGGTTCCGGGTAAGGCATTGTAGGCGATCCGCTCCAGGCGATCGCCCAAAGAGGGATCGCCGAGGATGGACATGTCCATTTCCAGCGAGAACATCTCTTCTACCACCGTGCACAACTCCGTCCCTTGCGAGGGGTCGCGCCCGGCCAAGTGCTCGTCCGCGGCAAACACTCCGGACGGCTGCCCGTGATACTGATCAAGCGCGTTGAGCCCCTGGTACAAACTCTTCCGGTCCTGCGGCGCTCCCGTCATCAGCCACCCTACGGCGGGCGCCTTCAATCCCATGGCATTGTTGACGCCATGCGTCGAAAGGCTGATTTGCGATCTATCGGACTTCTCCTTAAAGGGGAAGTTGACGAACTGGGCTTCCCAGTCCTTCCCTTGCGCCTGCAGTTTGTGCACGAGCTCCAGCAGGCTCTGGTCCCCGGTGCGATTATAGAGCCAGAGAATACTCAACACCTCGTCGTGCCAGCGATAAATCGCCCACTCCTTGAGCGGCCGCTTGGACAGATGCTGGGCCTGATAAGCGAAGTACTTCTCCATGAGAGGAATCACGCGCGGGTCCCCGGTCGCCTCCTGATACTGGGTGAGGACCTTAAGCATGACGTAGTTCGGCCACCAGTCCGTGTTTCGGGCGGGGCCGATCCAGCCATCCGGCTGCGGGTGTGCGAGCGTCCAGTCCACCCACTTCTTCGCCTTGGCAATCAACCTCTCGTCACCAGTCAAGTAGGCCAGTGGCACTAATCCATCCAGAAAATAGGGTCCCCGCTCCCAACTCTCTCCCGTACCCCCCAGCCAGCCGCTGCTTGAGCCAAGATCGGGCCAGAACTCGTCCACGTGACCGCTCAGGCCGTTGGCCTGAATCTGCAATTGGTGCAGTAACCAGCCCCTCGGCATCACCGAGGTGAGCGGCAGCAGGTTAAACGTATTCGGTTGGAGGGGCGCCCGGTTCGGCGTGGCGCCGGCGGGTTGCGCAGCAAGGGCCTGCGACGCGTTTGCCGCGAGGGCCAGGCAAACCAGGAAAGAGAGTCTGACCCGCAGCAAGTTCCATGCTGATGATGTGTGCATGGCTCTGTGGTTTACCTTCCTCTCGCCATCAAGTCAAGGTAGTTTTTCGGTGAATCGCAAGCCCACCACACAGTAAGGCTCCATCCTCCCCCGTCCGAATTTGGCAAGCGATCTTACCCCCCTGCCGTGGGAGGCCGCTGAATTACCGCCACAGCGGCAATTGCGGGCTGGGCGCGGTAAGCGCGTGGGCGTCGTCGGTCGAAATCGAGGGCCAGGCAGAGAAAACTGGTTCACACAAAGTGCAATCTATTGCAACATTGCATGAGACTCCTGTGGTGATCTGCTTGTTTTCAATGTACAATAGATTGGCATTAAAATTGCGCATGCGCTAAGTACTGAGATTAGAATGGGATCGGAACTGGACTGTCGGGGTCCTGCAAGGGAGATTTAAGATGCGATCATTTGTGAGACGGAATCTGGTGGTGCTCGCGCTGGCAGCGGGTCTGGCGTGTGGAACAGGCGCGTACGCCAACACTTTCAGCTTCTCCTTTTCCGGCCCGGATGCCTCGGGGAGTGGCTCGATGCAAGCCACCGCCCAGGGTGGCGGCTCCTATCTTGTCACCTCCATAACCGGGTCAGTATTCATCGATGGAGTGGGAGGGCCGATCACAGGGATTGTCCCAACGGGGTCGAGTGGACTGTATCTTTACAACAACTTGGTCTACCCATCTTCCACGCCAGAGCTGGATTACCTGGGGTTGGTATTTGGGGTCACTAATTTCACAGACCCCATGAATCTGTGCGCGGATCCGGGTTGCTATCAAGGTTCCGGCAGCCAAGCCTGGCTAATCGACCATGTTAACGGGGGCTACTCCTTCTACCCAGTCGAATTCTCAACTCCTGAGCCCTCCGCGATGGTATTACTCAGCCTGGGGTTGGTCGGGTTGATGCTCGCGCTGGGCTGGAAGCGGTTGCGAGCTTCCTAGCGCCGCCCAAATCCAGAACCCTGGCCCCGGCTGTCGCGCCGGACAGCGGAACGATCACCGGCCGGGGCTACACGGGATTCTTCCCTCCCCCACGATGCGCAGCCCCGAGGCTTCGGGTGGATCTAGTTCACCGCTGCCTGCGAACAGCGGTCCTGCCTTGAGCGATAGCCTCGAAAAAAACACCCAAGCACCAAAGGCACTAACAAACCTGCGTCGATTGCTTCATTCATACCGCAGTGCCACCATAGGATCGACTTTCGTGGCTCGCCACGCGGGAACCCCACAGGCCAAGAGGGCAATTCCCGCGAGCAGCAAGGCGACGGCCACGAGCGTGGCCGGGTCCGCGGGTCGGACCCCGTAGAGTAAGCTGGACAGGAAGCGAGTCAGCCCCAGCGCAGCCGCCAACCCAACCCCCGTTCCGATCGCTGCCAGCGCCATCCCTTCGCGGAGTACAAGCCGCAGGACGGTCCGGCGTGATGCGCCCAACGCCAGGCGCACGCCCAGTTCATGGGTGCGCCGGCTCACCGCATAGGACATTACTCCATAGATTCCCACGGCGGCCAACACCAGGGCGGTGGAAGCGAAGATGATGAGCAGGAGCATGGTGAAGCGTCGCTCCGCGAGCGAACCCGCGATGACTTGTTCCATGGTCTGGACAGCGTAGAGGGGCTGGTCCTCGGTTGGTCCCGCCACTTGTGCCCGCACGGCAGAGACTACGCTCAAGGGATCGGGCGCGGTCCGCACGGAAAGTATCACGCCCGCGACGACCTCCGGCATAAAGGGGTCGGGCACTTGCAGGAAGGGAAAATACATTTGGTCTCGGATCGTGGACGTGTCGTCGGAATCAAGACCCCATTGCTTGACGTGTCGAACCACTCCGACGACCTGGACCGGGCCCAGCATCATCAGGTTGATTTGCTTGCCGACTGCCTCCTGACCGGGGAAAAGGTGTGTGGCCATGACGTCATCGATGACGACCACCGGGGGCGAGGTGGGGGTATCGCGATTCGTGAAGAATCGTCCCGTTAACAACGGGATACCCATCACCCGGAGGTAGTCGGGAGTCGGAATGGTGAACACCGCCGCGGACATCTGATCTTGTGGGGGCTGGGCTGCTGCGCCGACCCAGTAGCCAATTGAACTGTCCCGCCAGCCGAGCGGAACAATCTGCGATATGGCAGCGGACTGGACGCCCGGGATGCCCGCCACACGGTCAAGCAACTGCTGGTAAGCAAGCCGGATGGCTGCGGGGCTGGCCATGACGCGGGGCGACAGCGCCACCTCCGCGGTCAACACGTTGTGGGGATTGAATTTGGGGTCCACTTGCCAAAGCCTCCAGATGCTTTGCATCATCAATCCGGCGCCTGTCAGCAAGACGACGGCAAGCCCCACCTCGACGACCACAAAAACTCCCTCGGCGCGGTGACGCCCTCCCCCGCTGCCGCGGGTGCCTTCCTTCAGGGACTCCTGGGGATGGACATTCGAACTGTGGAAGGCCGGGGCGAGGCCAAAAACGATGCCGGTAAGAATCGAAATCCCCAGCGTGAAGAGCAGCACGTACGGATCGAGCCCGATCTCCTGGGCGCGCGGCAAGGCGCCCGGCGCCGCGGCCAGGACGAGGCGAGTTCCGGCATAGGCAAGCAGCAAACCCAATACGGAGGCGCCCAGCGCCAGCAAGACGCTCTCCGTCAGAAGCTGGCGGATCACGCGTTTACGGTCTGCACCGAGCGCCGCGCGAATGGCGAACTCGCGGCCGCGAGCCGTGGAGCGTGCCAGCAACAGGTTTGCGACGTTGGCGCAGGCGATGATCAGCACAAATCCCACCGCGCCCAGCAACAGCAGCAGCGTGGGCCGGATGGAACCCACCTCGTCACCTTTCATTTCGACCACCGTGATCCCGTGCCCCGCATTCGCCTTCGGGTACTGCTGGTCAAGCGCTTTGCCCAGGGAAGCCATTTCCGCTTGGGCCGCAGCCAGGGTTACACCCGGTTTCAGCCGCCCCACCACGCTTAGTCCCGCGTGCACTTCCCGGTTACGCAGCTCAACGGAGTTCCATTGCTCGAGTGGAACATAGAGAGCGCCCTCCTCGCGGAATCGGAAGTCCGCGGGCAAAACCCCCACCACCGTGCAGCTCATGGCATTCAGGGTAAGGGTCTTCCCGAGGATGCTGGGGTCGGCCCCGAATCGCCTCTTCCACAGGCCGTAACTGAGCATCACGGCGCCGGCAGCGCCCTCCCGGTCTTCCTGAGGCAAGAAGTTGCGCCCCAGGATGGGGTTCACACCGAGGACCGGAAAGAGGTTCGCCGAGACGTACTCGCCCTTGAGATGTTCCGGCTGGCCTGAGCCCGTGAAGTTAAGGTCATCACCGCGGAAGGCCGCGATGTCCGTGAAAGAGCGTTGCTCGCGGCGCCAATCGAGGAAATTCGGGTAGGCGACGGAGTTTCGGCCGGAATCTTTCGTACGCTCATAGACCATCATCAGCCGCTCGGGTTCCGGGTAAGGCAGCGGCCGCAGAAGCACGCCGTTCACCACGCTGAAGATAGCGGTATTAGCGCCGATTCCCAGCGCCAGCGCCAGCAAGGCCACCGCCGTAAAGCCGGGATTTTTCGCCATCATTCGCAGACCATAACGCACGTCTTGGAGCAGGGTGTTCATGTTCTTCCTCGCAACACGTCATCAGGTTATCGGGTCATTGATCCATCAGGTCATCGCGCACGTGCGCCATGGCTGTCCGAGACTCGGAAGTCGAAACCTGAAACCGGTTTTGCGTTCGGGTAACCACGTAATCACGCGATGAGCCGGTCTGCCGATCTTCCAGTCCCTCCTGGGAATATCCGTTATCCGAGCCGGTAGATGAACTCATCCCACGTGTTGTACGCAACTCCTGTGCCAATTGTTCACTTGCCGCCGGAGTCAGGAAACCAAGCTGGAGATTCCCTCTTAGACTGTCAGCAGAAACCTGCACTGACAGCGCCTCCCTCCAAGCGCAGCGCCACGGCCATCCCTCGCAGCCGCCTCAAATCCAGGGTTATCAAGCGCTTGACGGTTGTCCAGGGATGGGCGTGCACCTGCTCCTACCTGTGCGGGGTAGGGCCTGGCGGGCGGCAACCTGACCGAGAGGCCACTGACATCACGGAGGAAAAGGAGGAGGGTAGAGAGATGGTGACTGACGCCAATTCCCTGCACCTTCGCGAGCACGGGAGCGCCCTGGCGGCCGTGGAGAAAAAGGCCTTGGTGTGGATGGCCAAACGCCTTCCCCGCTGGGTCAATTCGGACCACTTGACCTTGCTGGGGTTCGCCGCCATGCTCCTGGCTGGAATAGCCTACTGGCTAGCCAACCGCAACCCGCTGGCCTTGCTCCTCGTCGTCCTGGCTTTGGGGGTTAACTGGTTTGGAGACAGTCTGGACGGCACCCTGGCGAGGGTCCGCAATCAACAGAGACCGAGGTACGGCTTCTATGTCGATCACGTGCTCGATATGATAGGCACCCTTTTCCTCCTGGCCGGCTTGGCCCTATCGGGCTACATGAGCCCGCTTATTGCGCTGGGAATGCTCGCCGCCTACCTGATGGTGACAGCCGAGGAGTATCTGGCCACCCACGTACGGCAGGTATTTCACCTTTCGTTCCTGAGGATTGGCCCTACCGAGCTGCGCATCATCCTGGCCATCGGGACGCTTTACCTCCTGCGCGGCCCCTGGGTTCATTTGGGAGTCATCGGGGTCTTTCGACTGTTCGATGTGGGCGGGATTATCGCGATTGCCGGCATGGCGTTGAAACTCGTGGTCTGCGCAATCCGCAACACGCACGCTCTATACCTGGCGGAGAGACTGCCGCGATGAGGGGAACTCCTGGCGTGTGGCGCCGGTTGGCGTGCTTCGGGGAAGGGTCCGCCCAGTTGCGGCGCTGGATCGCCTTCAATTTCGTCGGTGTATTGGGAATCCTGATACAACTGTCCACGTTGGCGTTACTGACCGGTGCGTTGGGATTGCACTATCTGCTGGGGACAGGACTGGCAGTGGAGGCGGCAGTTCTCCACAACTTCGTGTGGCACGAGCATTGGACCTGGTCGGATCGCTCGGGCCAAGACAAGAAGGGTCAGTGGAAAAGGCTCCTACGCTTTCATCTGGCGAACGGTGCGCTATCCATCGGAGGAAACCTCGCGCTGATGAGTCTTCTGGTGGGCGCTTGGTCGGTGAACTACGCGCTCGCGAGTGCCGTGTCGATCACAGTCTGTTCCCTACTCAATTTCTTCGCCAGTGACCGGCTGGTGTTTCAGGCAACCCCTCTTGGGCATCGTAAAGCATGGTGACAACCGGTGCCGTGCGGGCCACTACAGTTCCTCAGCCCTCGCCCCTTGCGGGAGAGGGTGGCGGCCTTGCGCCGCCGGGTGAGGGGGCTCGTCGGACGGCGATTCCACGCCCCCGCGTTTTCAAGGGAGGCGCTGTAAAAGCGAGCGCAACTGCGCTAGAATGGGCGCATCGAAAGGCCTTGATTCTTTCTGCTCACTGAAGTCGGTAACTCAGGCCACCTCACGATGAGGAGGTATCTCGCCATGACGTCCCGCATGAAGGTTTTGCTTTCCCTGGCTGCGGTGGCGAGCCTGGGGACGCTTATTGCTCAGGCTCAGAAGAAACCCGCCATCGCTTATCCTGATTATCCCAACGATCCTCGCCATTGGAGGCACGTCAGAACCATGGTCATCTTCAGCAAAGACAGCAAGCTGTATGACCGGTTTGGAGGCCTCCATAACGTTTACGTGAATGACCTTGGCTGGGATTCGTTCCGGCAAAACCGCGCCTTTCCCGATGGTTCGATGTTCGCCATGGAACTGTACGATATCAGTAGTGCCCAAGGGGTGATCCAGCCCCGCGGGCGGAAGTTCCTGGCGGTGATGAAGAAGAATGCCAAGCTTTATCCCGACACGGGCGGCTGGGGTTTTGAAGTCTTCAAGGGCGACGAAAAAAAAGGCTCTCTGCAAGACATGAAAGAGTGTTTTAGCTGCCACGCAAGTCAAAAGAGCAAGGACTACGTTCAGTCGGATTACATGCAGTAGGTCCGATATTCCCGAGGCAGCCAGGACAGGCCGCCGCCGCGAGCGGCGTACCTGTGCCGTCGTCGGCTAGGTGCGCCCGAGTACGTCATTCTCGCGAAGCTTGTCCCGCTAAGGGGGCCCCCATCCCGTCTTCCCCGCACAGGAGGGGATTCATGCTGGCGATCCCGAGGTTCTCTTGTCGGGCTTCGCCACCCCGCGTCTGACCAATTCTGGCAAAGCGCCGGCCGGCCGAATACCTGTGGGCCGGGGACGGGTGGCGAGCAAACAGGACGCTTGCGGAAACGAGAGCCTGGGTCCGGATAGCATGCCCGGTGTCCCCCCGCCCCGCTCAGACTTCTGCCATTGTGTCTAACGCAGCGGTATTTAATTGACTATGGCTGCGTTCCTGGGTGAGCGTCTTCACCACCGCCTACCACGGCCCCAAACCGAGAGCCGAAGCCGCCAAGTACATCGCGGAGCAAGTGGCGGCGCGCCTGTAACGCTTCTCAAACCAAACTCTCACTGTTTCCACCGCGGACTTGATAGCTTGGGTCCGCGCTCGCTTTCGGGGAGATCCCGAGCCACGTGCGCTGGCGCCTCTGGAGGACATCCCCGGCGCCGCAGTCGGCGGCCCTACCAGCCCCCGCACGGCGCCACGGTCTATGCCCAGGATAAACGCCTGGGCTTGCTCATGTTCTGATTCCTTCGCGTGGGCGCGACCTGTGAATGCTGGTGGTGAGAGACTGGGCGAGAGTCGGAGGTGGGAAATCCGCAGGTCCGTTTCGAGGCGGGCACAAGGGCGCCGTTCACAGCCTCTCCTTCCTATTGCTACCCGCCGTTCTTGCGCAGAAAAAACGAAAGCCGGGGTTACTCACCCCGGCTCCGAATGTATTCCTCGTCAAAGAGAGAAAAGAAACTCACACGATCGACTTGCGGCGAAGCGCGCCCGCGAGGCCGAGAACCCCGGTACACAGCAACAGCAAGGTTGACGCCTCAGGTGCAGCCGAAGTCGTGATCGAAAGGTTGTTGCCGGCATTAAAGTCGCTATAGGAAAAAACAGCATCTTCGCTATTGGGGTTGAGGGGCTGCGGGAACGAACCGCCGAGAACAATTTGCCCGCCTTCATTGGCCTGGAGCCATGCTAGTCCCGCGCTATTGAGCCCCAACTGTAACCAACTGTCGCTGTCACTGGGCGTAACGCTGAGCGAGCCGATTACCGCTCCAGAGGTGAGAGCGTTGTAAGTGCTCACGCAACCAGTGCAATCGCCCTCGATCGCCGGCGTCAAACTCGTCGCGTAGATGGTATATGTCCCGGAAGCCTCGACCTCGTACGAGTAAACATTCAACGTCGCGCTCAGCACGTTGCCGGAAGGCCCCGCGAGGTCGAACACGAAGAAGTCGTTCAACTGCGTGCCCTCTTCGTTCCCGGTAAAATAGTTCGTGTTCCCGTTTTCATGGCTCCCGGTGCTGTCGTACCAGCCCGAATAGGTGTTGTAGGAAGTTACAGTAGCCGCATTCAGAGCCAGCGGAGAGATTGCCATCACCAGCATTACAGCTAAGAGTGTCGCAGCCCTTGACTTTGTCATTCGCTTATCCCCCAGGAAGATGAACCTGTCCATTGCGGTACTGGCAATTCGGAGACCAAAGAACCAACAATTTTAACACGCTGATTCTAAATGGCTTGATCACAACGCAGCCTGCTCGATGGCGCTCAAAACGGAATATGGTTGCCCTTCCTGTGAAATACATTGCAACCCAGCCGCAGGACTCCCGCTTGGTTTTCAAGTGCGATTTCTATCGTGAAGGGGAGCTTGAAGTCCGTTGCACCCGGTATCCGAGACCCTGGCGCAAGGCCCGCCGGTGGCCCGCAACCAAATATGACCCGCGGTCTTGTAGGGCCGGCCGCTCCGAGCGGGGGGCCCCGGCCTAGGCCGCCCCAAGGGGTGGCCCTACACACACGACGAAAAATGTCTGCCAGGAAAACAAGAAATTACGGTACTGCAGCGCAGAGCCGCCACGGCAAATCCGCACTCCGGATTCTGCGTGGATTCGCAGAGGTGGAAAGCGGAAAAGCCCACGGCACAGCATCCGTGCCGTGGCTGCGCGCTGTCAGGTGAGTTGGTCTTTTGAGCGTCCCCTCTGGGAGAGTTCGTTGATGTGGTCGGCAATTTCCCGCGGCCGGTCGATTTGGGAAATTGTCTCCCTGCTCGCCGCGCCCGCTGTCTCAATCGAAAGATCGCCCGTTCCGAAAATTCTTTGGCCGACGCGCTGATGCACCGTCACATCCTGCACTCGCGAGATCAGGATGGTGCGTGTGGTCCTGCCCATAAGGCCCCTTTCGTACCGCAGCCGGTCATCCATGATCGTCATCTTGGTCAGGCGGTTGCGGAGATGGCGTTCGAGCGGCCAGAGCAGAAGGAGCACGGGCAACCAGGGAATCCAAGGATGCCAAGGCAACGGAATCCAGGGCGGCCATTGCACGCGCATCATCACAATGACCGAAGCCACCACGATCAGAAACACCACCGTGTAGCCCATGTATATGAATTTCATAGTCGGACGAATGATCATTTCGGACATGTTCCCCTCCTCTGACCGCTATTGTACCGCGAGGCGGCGGCGCCAGGGTGACAATAGGGAACTGGATTTGTATACCGTGGGTTCGTGCGGGCGGGGACCCGCGCGGCGTCTGTAGCGCCGGTGTCCTCACCGGCGACGCAGTTGGGCAGAGGCATTTCACGCAAAGGCGCAAAGTTGTAAAAGGCGCAAAGCAAACACAGATGTTGTTCTTTGCGAGTCTTTGCGCCTTGGCGTCTTTGTGTGAGATTGTTTATTTCTTCACAGATGACATGAGCCTTTGGCTCGCCACGAAAGATGAAAATGCTCCGGGTGATTCCCCTCCTTGATTAAGGAGGGGGCCAGGGGGTGGTTGGCCGGCTCAAATTGTCCCGTACCCCACCACCCCCTAACCCCCTCCTCAGCCGAGGAGGGGAGCCATTTTCACAACAGCAAGGTATGCGCCACCCTCGCCGCGCCGTGATCAACCTGCTGAACAACAGTATCCAATTGGTTGCCTACCAACTTTTCCACGAGAGGCGCTGCAGACCGCCAAGAGGGGCCCCCAATACGCGCCGTCACCTAAGCTTGCTTTGCTAGCCGAACGGGTGTATAGAAATCGTGGCACACACGCCTTGCTATGAGCGCAGCCGATAAAACCAAGCAATGCTATCCGTTTCTGAAGTGGGCGGGCGGAAAGCGGTGGCTCGTGAACAGGCACCTCAATACTGTTCCTGCCTCCTACAACCGTTACATTGAGCCTTTTCTGGGAAGCGCGGCTATGTTCTTTTCCCTAGAGCCGGGCGAGGCGATCCTGGCTGACCTCAACCACGAATTGATTGCCACGTACTCAGCGATTAAAGATAATTGGAGGGGAGTGGCGTCACTCCTTGGGAGATACCAGCACCGACATTCCAAGGCGTTTTACTATGAGATGAGGGATTCCAACCCCTCTTCGGCGTCCGCTCGGGCTGCTCGCTTCATATACCTCAACCGAACATGTTGGAACGGTCTCTATCGGGTGAACTTACGGGGCGAGTTCAACGTCCCCAAAGGAACAAAGGAAAGTGTCGTTCTCGAAACCGATAATTTCCGGCGGGTAAGTTTGGCTTTGCAGCGTGCGTCACTCGTTTCCTCCGATTTTAAGCCTATTATCCAGCAGGCGCGCAAAGGAGACCTGATTTTTGCGGACCCGCCTTATGTTACTTCCCACTCGAACAACGGATTTCTTAAGTACAACGAAAAACTCTTCAGTTGGGACGACCAAGTAAGGTTAAGGGATTGCCTTCTTGAGGCGAAAAACAATGGAGTGCATATCCTTGCCACGAATGCCGATAGCCCACCCATTCGAAGGCTTTATGAGGACAGCTTTACGGTCCGAACTATTACCCGTTCCAGCATCATAGCTGCGGGTTCGGACAAACGCGGAACCGTGCACGAATTGCTCATAATGAGTTCTTGAGAGGGGTTCGAAGTATGTGGCGAAATCGCTTCAGATGGATTCCCCTTATCGGTGGTCTGGTTGATTGTACAGTCAACGACCACTGGGACTCCGCAAAGCAGATGGCAGTGATCACCGGATTGTCAACAGCACCTCTATGGCTTGCGTCATTGATGGTGTTTGGATCTGGGGATCAGTTGGACTTTGCGGCCTTCAAGGCAGCCGTGCAGAGTCCTATTGCGCACGGCGAGCTGTATATGTACTGTACTGCGCTCCTCGCGCCGATTTTTTGGATAGCATTGGTGGACCCGCGCGGTGCGCGACGTGAATTTCCCAGCAGACTTTCGCATATGTTCCTAATTGCAATCATAGACCTTGTTTCAGCCTTTTGCTTCGGAGCATTGGCGTCTGGCAAAAGCATGAATCCCCATTTTACCCTGGTTGTTTCTAGTGGAATGTTTGTGGCTTCGGTTGTGCTGCTGTATATTGGAACTGTTTATCACGTCCACCAAGTGCCTAACGTCCGTGACGAGCTCAGAAAGCAAGAAAACGACTTTTTTTCTGCATACCGTGGGCACAGGCAATGAAACATAAAGAAGATCCGAAATCCTTTGTTTTTCCGGTCCAGAAGCTCAAACAGCCGATCGGAGAGTTTTATATAGGCGTGCTCGATGCCAAACGCCTGTGCGAAATCACTGAATTCGATGTCAGGCGTATCCTCAGTGAGCGGGGGTTCGAAACCTATCTAGGGATCCAGCGGCCGCTTAACCTGGATAGAGTCAAGGATATCGCACAGTATGTAACAACCGCGGACGCGTGTTTTCCAACTTCCGTTGTCCTTTCCGTCGATGGGGTATGTGCTGACTATGACGAAACGCAAGGAACTCTGAGGCTTTCTAATTATCTGGATCCTGAAGACCCCGACAAAGACGTATTCTATAAGCGCATTGCGAAGGTTATTGACGGCCAGCACCGGATCGAAGCTCTAAAGAAGTTCACAGGCTCAGACTTTGACATCAATGTATGCATCTTCGTGGACATTGATGTGGCCCAGGAAGGGTATATCTTTTCCACTGTGAATCTTACTCAAACGAAGGTCAGCAAGAGCCTTGCGTATGATCTACTTGACCTTGCAAAGTCGCGTAGCCCGCAAAAGCTTTGTCATAACGTTGCGGTGGCACTTGATCTGGACGAAAAGAGCCCGTTTTATCACAAGATCAAACGTCTCGGAGTTGCAACCGAGGGTCGATTCAACGAAACGCTGACTCAAGCAACCTTTGTTGAGGCGCTGCTACCCTACCTGTCGAAAGACCCTGTGCTCGATAGGGATCTATATATGCGGGACAAACCTCTCCGTAAAGCTGGCGCGCAGGAATCGCAATCTCTAATTTTCAGAAACATGATGATCGACGAAAAGGATATGGCAATCGCCGACGTAATATGCAACTATTTTGACGCGGTTCGGTCAAGGTGGCCAAAGGCATGGGCCGCGACGGGGCGCGGACTAATCCTCAATAAGACAAATGGGTTCCGCGGGTTGATGAGGTTTCTGAGAGATGCTTATCTGCACGTGACTGGACCAGGTGGCGTTCCCAAGGCTGAAGATTTTGGGAAACAGATATTCCAGCGCATCAAGATCGATGACGACGAATTCAACACCGATAATTTCAAGCCGGGCACCAGCGGAGAAGTTGCCCTCTACCATATGCTCAAAATGAGGTCTGGGATCTAACCGTCGGTTGTTCCTTTGATGGCGAGCGTATGGGAACTATCGCAACTAAAGACGATATACAAGAGCTTGTCAGAGGCAATAGCTATGAAAGACGAATTTGCTAGGGGCGCTTCCGCTTCGCTCAACAAGACCATCACTGCAATAATGGAATTTCTCGGGAATGAGAAGGACCGGCCTCGCCATGGACTACGTGACTGCCTGCAGGACCTGGTCGGTGACCTGGCCGTGAGGTGGTATCGCCGCGGTTTCAACCGTGGTCACAGGGAAAGCAACAAGCAGTGCAAAGATGGAAGGGTGCCCCGTATCCTCCGTTACGACGCGACTCGAGAATTCTTCACTGGCTCCGAGAAAACCGTCCACCTGAAATCGACACTGAAGAGAAAACGATCCAAGGCGTGATGCTGCAGCGCGTTTACGGTTCGCACCCGTCGTAAAACCTGAGTCTTGGGAATTCCGAAAGCATGTCGCGCCAAGCCAGGCGATCCGCCTCCGCGTCCGATTTGCCCTCGTCCAAGTAATAGCAGAAGGCGAAGACCCAGCAGTGGTCCTCCAAGGGCGTGAGCCTCGCGCGCCGTCTTCCCTTACGCCGACCCATTCCCGCCACAGCCGCCCTCCTCCCTCTAAATGCATTCCTCACAAGTAATCGGCAGGAACTCTGGGCAACATTAGCTCGTCCTCGGCGGCTCGAAGATCTCATACACGATACGGGGCTGGACACTGGACGTTCTCAATGTCGTGCGGGCGCTCGACAAGGCCGAGTTCACTCTCCAGGACGTTTACGCTTTCGCCGCGCACCTCCAGAAGTTGCACCCCGCCAACCGCCACGTACTCGACAAAATCCGCCAGCAATTGCAGGTGTTGCGCGACCTGGGTCTGGTGGAATTCCTCGGCCGCGGCCGCTACCGAACGTAGAGGCCGGCTTCAGCCGGGCATGTTGAGAATGACAAATATGCCGCCCTAAAGGGCGCCGCTACGCTTTCAGAAACCGCGCAATTCTTCTTCACTGAGCCCGAAGTAGTGCCCCACTTCGTGCAGCAGCGTCTGGCGGATTTCGCGGCGCACGTCCGCCTCGCTTCTCGAGATGGCCTCGATGTTTTTCTGGTACAGAAAAATGTGGTCGGGCGGCGTGGAACAGCCACGGTATCGCCGCGGCGACCTTTTCTGACCTGGGCCTCTTGATTAACCGCGAACCCGCGGTCAAATCGGGCGCCGAATTGACCGTCAGGCGTGATCAGCCACGCAGGCGGTCGCATTCGGCGTGAGTGCCGATCCAGAACCAAACGACGGTTGAGCCTTCCAGGACGCCGAGCGGGCGGCAGCCCAGTCCAATCCGTACAATTCGTGCCCAATTGACAATTCAAAGCCGCGGATCTAAGACAACCTTTGGAGCAACTCTACGTCGTTGAGAATGGAGATTCCCTGGCGCCGACAGAACGCCACAACCCCCGGCTCAAAAAAATCGCTGTCCAGCGTGCATAGAGCGTCCGCTTTGCCCGAGACGGCGGTATAGATCACGGGGTCATCGTTCGAATCTCCAAGGACAACGCGCACTTCCATGATCGGGTGGACAAGCTCGGAGACCTCTACCAGCAACTGCACGTGTTCTTGGATATCCTGCAAACTGAGCCGCCAAAGTTTCTGCAAACGAGGATAGGCCAGTGCGCGTTCCACCTCGCGCAACAGAAACGGCGAAGTGATCAGGACGTGGCTTCCGGAGATGATCTTGAGCAGGGCTTCCCGCGCCGGGCCCTGGGCTTTGACGTGGGCACGAACGAGGATGTTCGTGTCGAGAACAATTCTCATTTCGGTTGGGAGCGGACGTGATTTACCGCCTCATCGATTGCCGACTCCTGCTCCTCTGTGGAAACGTCTCGCACGCGTTCAGCCGTCTTGTTGATCCGAGCTTCCAACTGACGGGCCAAAGCCTTGCGCGCCTCTCCGGTCGGCGCCGCATGAGGTGATAAGGCCATGATGCTCACCTCTTCGTCCTGCTCGAGGGCGCGGCCCAGAACTCGTTCCACCGCCCGGCGGGCGTCGGAGGGCAGTTCATCCGCCTTTTGAATAGCGATGTTTTCCATAGGAATATCCTACCCGCGTTCGCAAAGGGTTGCAACCATCCTGAACTCGCGCGTGGGGCGCGAGTGGATCACAGGATTTCGTCCAGCGGACGGGTCTTGCTATGCTCGTCGAGCGCCTTCTCGGCGAACAAGCAGCGCAGCGCGGCTGCCGGCCGCAACCCAAGAAGGATTTCACCACAGAGGCCACAGAGGTCACGGAGAATAGACGCAGATAAGAACTGTGGGTCAACAAACTGAAGAACCGTAGTCCCTCCCTGCCCGCACCAGCAGAAGTGCTTTTCTCTGTGGTCTCTGTGCGCTCTGTGGTGAGCGTCTTCTTCGCGGCGCGAGAAGAGTTTCGGAATGAGCAGCACAGCACCGCCGGTGGCCGCGCCGCGCCGGGGCGCGAGACAGAGGAGTAATCGGGAACGTCCTGAAACGGCGGGACTAAACTCCCGCCCTTCCAAACCCGTGGCGGGAAATCCGGGCTGGTCGCGTCAGAATCCGCGCAATTCGTCTTCACTGAGCCCGAAATAGTGCCCCACTTCGTGCAGCAGCGTCTCGCGGATCTCGCGGCGCACGTCCGCCTCGCTTCTCGAGACGGCCTCGATGTTTTTCTGGTACAGAAAAATGTGGTCGGGCGGGCTGGAATAGAAGACGCTCTTTTCCGTGCGTGGGATGCCGTGAAAGAGGCCCAGCAATATTCCTTGGTTCTCCACTCCTGCCGGCGGCAAGTCTTCCACGATGATGGCTACGTTGGTGAGCCGTTCGCGAAACGGCTCGGGCAGGCCATCCAGAGCTTGCTCGACGAGAGCCTGGAACTTGTCTCGCTCCATCGTATTCCCGATTGTAACCGCAAACCCAACTTCGGCGCGAGCGGGAACGAGAACAACAAACCGCGCAGAGCCCGTCGCGCGGACCTCCACCAGGATCGGCTGGCGCGTCAGGCGCAGCCCCGCGGCGAGAACGCCGGGCGAATCATGCGTCAACGAGCAATTTGCCATGTGACATCAGCCAAACTGAGAATGGCCAATAGTCAAATGTGCGTTGTGGTTGTCGGGCGCCAGGCACCTGGAACTCAATATATTGCAGGATTATTTGACATAAGTGCATATGCCAGAACCTCAAGCTTGTGAAGGAAGCTCCGAAAGGAGTATGCTAGAAAGTTCAAGGAACCTCGCACTGCTCCGAGAATTTGCCCTGGAGGCGCGGAAGGAATCCGATCCATCTCCGCGCTATCCAAGATTCCCAGGCTTCGTAATCTGTCTCAGGGAGTCCTTTGTGAGAACCATACCGTTTGCGCGCGCCGCCCGCATGATCGCCAGAGGGACATGGAGTTTTTGCACGGACCGTCCCTTGGTGGTCTCCTTCGAGCTGACGTATTCCTGCACGGCGAACTGCCAGCATTGCGACAAAGGCGGCATCAAGCCGGACCCGGAGGGCCTACTGCAGGCAGCCGATTACGGCCGGCTGCGCGCCGAGCTCAAGCCCATGGCGGTGCAGTTGTCGGGCGGCGAGCCGTTACTCCGCAAGGACCTGGAAGAAATCGTGCGCGCTGTGAAAGAACCCAGCGGACTGCCCTACACGATCCTGGTCACCAACGGCCGCCTGTTCACGGAAGAGAAGTATCTGGCGTTGCGGGCGCTGGGCGTGAACCAGTTCTCCGTCTCCCTGGATTTCCCCGACGAGCGCCACGACGCCTTCCGGCGCTCGCCTGGCCTCTATGCACACTTGGCGAAGCTGGTGCCGGCTCTCGCCGCGCACGGCTTTGACGACGTGGCGATGAATACCGCCATCACGCGCGAGAACCTGCCGGCCCTGCGCGAGACTTACGAACGCGCCAAGCAGTGGGGCGTGAACATTTCCTATAGCGCTTACACGCCGCTGCGCACGCACAGCCTGGACCATTACATCAGCTCGGTTGATGATCTCGACCAACTGCGGCGCACCCTGGATGAACTGCTCGCGCTCAAGGCCCGGAACGGCCGCATCGCCAACTCTCCCTGGACGCTTTCGGGCATTCACGACTTCTTCCTGCGCGGAACCATTCCCGGCTGCCAGGCCGGCCGCCGCTTTATGGTGGTGACGCCCACGGGCGGCCTGCGCCCCTGCTCGATGTTCGACCAGACCTACACTTCGCACCAGGAAATCCTCGAAAAGTGGGTGCCCGCGAATCAATGCGGCGAGTGCTACGTCTCCATTCGCTCTTACCTCGACGCCTCGTTCTGGACGCTGCTCAAGGATAACGTCAAGAGCCGCGTCTTCAGCCGCAATGGGCACGCCGACAACTGCTGAGCCAAAATCGGCGCGACAGCCAACCCCATGAATACCGGCCACATCCCAAGAGCCGGCACGCTATGCACACACTTGGATTGGGCGACTGGACACCCCAGCGGTGTTAACCTCTGCCGAGGGTTCCGGCGCCGGAAAGGCGCGGTATGCGAAACGTCCGATTAATCCTGCCGATCATTTTGGTTCTGCTCTCAGTTTTCCCTTGCGCTCGCGCGCAGAACCGTCCTCCGCGTTTCGAAATCTTTGCCGAAGGCGGTGGCTCTTTCCTAAATGGTGGCAGCGCCCTGATACCCACCACCGCGTGTCCAACGGTCTGCACCCCCTCAGGATGTCCCCCCTGCCCCTCAGGCGCCGTGACCAGCTCGTTCTCCAAGACGGGGCGTCTTATCGCCGGTGCGCGCCTCCGGTTCACGCGGCGTGACGCCTTGGAAGCAAGCTATGCTTACTCCCCCAACCGGTTCTCAGTTCAGCAGGCGACAGGGCCGGTGGGATCACCCTACAATCGCGTCGATCTTATTTCCTTCAACTATGTCCACTATCTCTGGGCCAAGACACCTATCCAGCCGTTTGCCACTGCCGGCCTGGGAGCGAACCGTTTCAGTGGACCCCAGGTTGTTCTTGGGGCCCCTTCAGGAACCTGGCCGTTCAACTCGGACAACGGTTACCAGTTCGCCTGGAATTACGGGGGCGGGGCCGACCTCGTCCTGCAACGGCATTTCGCCCTGCGGCTGGAGCTCCAAGACTACGTGACTGGCCAACCCAGCTTCATCACGGGGACCAGCCACAATATTGTCCCCAGCGCAGGAATTGTTTTCAGATTCAAGTAGGGCGTGGTTCGTGAAAGCGCGGACGCAAGCCCCATAAGCGTTAACCCAAGGTCTTCGGCATCCTCGGAAGTCCGCCTAGGCGGGCTTTCGGGCAGCTCATACAGTTAAGTTAACGCCTATGCTCCCGTGCCCCCATCAATTCTTCTCCCCTCTGCGAAGAGAGCAGCCTCTCGCTTTCGTTGCCCTCAGCCTGGGCGATCAAACCTCAGAGCTTCGTGGCACTCTTCAGCGGCGGGAGGAAGTTGCGAGCCACGAGCTGACAACCTCCCGGGGCCTGCAGGAAGCCTCGATTGCTGCTAGAATACGGGTGGCTTCTCCACATTCAGGAGGCATTCATGAAGGTCGCGGCCGTCCAGATGGACATCGAACTTTTCGCCAAGGAACGTAATCTCGAAAAGGTGCTCGCCCATCTCGAGTCGGCTGCGCAGGCGGGCGCGAAGCTGGTGGTCTTTCCCGAGTGCGCGCTGAGCGGCTACTGCTTCACGAGTCGCGAGGAAGCCCGCCCCGTGAGCGAAGCAGTGCCCGGCCCTTCCACGGAAAAACTGCTGGCAGCCGTCCGGGCCCTGGATTGCACCGCCGTCCTGGGGTTGCTGGAACGCGCCGGTGGCCAGATATTCAATTCCGCCGCCGTGGTCACGCCCCAGGGAATCCTGGGAACATATCGTAAGCTGCACCTTCCCGGAGTCGGCTTTGACTGGCACGCCACGCCCGGCGACACACCGTTCCCCGTGTTTGCCACGCCGCACGCGAAGCTTGGCATCAGCATCTGCTACGACTGCAGCTTTCCTGAGTCGGGCCGCGTCCTGAAGCTGAAGGGCGCGCAAATCCTCATCATCCCCACGAATTGGCCGCTCGGCTCCGATTCCTGCGAGCACATGCCTTCGGTACGCGCCACCGAGAACCACCTGCACGTTATCGCCTGCGACCGCGTGGGCGAAGAGCGTGGCGTCCGCTTTGCAGGCCGCTCGCAGATCATCGATTTCACCGGGAAGAAGCTGGCGGAGGCGGGAGAAACCGAGGAAACGATCATCTACGGCGAAGTGGACCCCGGCGCGGCGGACTCGAACCGCGTCATTCGCGAGGCGGGCAAGTGGGAATTCGACCGCATCGCCGCGCGCCGGCCGGAGATGTATTCCGCTCTCACCGACCCGCCGGGCAAATCCTAGCCGCGCGGCCCCATTGAACCGCGTTGAGATTCCTCCCAAAAACGAGGTGGCGCTCACCGGAAGGTCAAATTAGAAATCCTGGCTGAAATGTGTAGGGCCACCCCTTGGGGCGGCCTAGCCCGGATATCTCACCGAAAAATTGCAAAAGGCTGTCTCTTTCTGGCATAAGTATTTTTGTGAGAAGCACTTGTGCCGAAGAAGGAGGACAGCCTTTTGCCTACACAGTGTAACCAAGAATTTCTGGAATTTCATCCCCTGGACAAGCGCGAAGTGCGGGGCCGGTTTGACGGCGGAGCGATCACCACGGACGCCGGCGGGCTGCTGCTGCGCGAGGTGGAGAAGCGGACGGGGATTATCGCCCAGTTTGCGGCCTGCTTTCGGGACCACCGGAAGGCGGAGCGGATCGAGCACGGGGTGAAGGAACTGGTAGCGCAGCGGGTGTACGGGCTGGCGCTGGGGTATGAAGACCTGAACGATCACGAAGAGTTACGGCGTGATCCGTTGCTGGCGGTGCTGGCCGAGAAGCCGGACCCGAGGGGAGAGAAGCGGGTGCGGGAACGCGATCAGGGTAAGTCGCTGGCGGGCAAGAGCACGCTGAATCGCCTGGAGTTGACGGGAGCAGAGGTGCGGGAGGGAGAGCGCTACAAGAAGATCGGGCTGGATTTCGCGGCAGTGGAGCGGATGCTGGGGGAAGTGTTTCTCCAGGCCCACGGCGAGCCGCCGAAGCAGATCGTCCTGGATTTGGACAGCACGGACGATCCGCTGCACGGGAATCAAGAAGGGCGGTTCTTTCACGGATATTACGGACACTACTGCTATCTACCGTTGTACATCTTCAGTGGGGAACACCTGTTGTGCGCGCGGCTGCGCCCGGCGAATATCGATGGAGCGGCGGGAAGCGTGGAGGAGCTCGCACGCCTGGTGAAGCCGATTCGGCAGGCGTGGCCGGAGGTGCGAATTATCGTGCGCGGGGACTCGGGTTTCTGCCGGGAAGAGCTGCTGGCTTGGTGCGAGGCCAACGGGGTTGATTATGTCGTGGGGCTGGCCAAAAACGAGCGGTTGACGGCGGAGATCGCCGCGGAGTTGGCGCAGGCCGCGGAGCAATACCAAGGGAGCGGCCAAGCGGCGCGGGTCTTCAAAGAGTTCACCTATCAAACGCGGGAGAGTTGGTCGCGAGCGCGGCGGGTGGTCGCCAAGGCCGAGCATCTGGAGAAGGGCGCGAACCCGCGCTTTATCGTGACTTCATTGCCGAGCCCGGAGTGGGCGGCCCCGGCGTTGTACGAAGAGCTGTACTGCGCGCGAGGCGAGATGGAGAATCGGATCAAAGAACAACTCATGTTGTTTGCGGACCGCACCAGCACGGCGTATCTGCGCAGCAATCAAATCCGCTTGTACTTTTCTTCCGTGGCTTACCTGCTCATGCAGGCGCTGCGGCGGCTGGGATTGCAGGGGACCGAATGGGCCAAGGCGCAATGCACCACCCTACGGCTTAAGCTCCTGAAAATCGGGGCGCTAATCCGGATCACGGTGCGGAAAGTGTGGGTATCCCTGGCGGGCGGTTATCCTTATCAGGACCTGTTCCGGCAAGTCTATGCCCAGCTTCAGGCGGTGCCGTTGAGGGACTGAAAAAGGGGTGGGCGGGGGCTTGGTTTGGTAAGACATCCACAGGAGGAAGTGTGCCGTTTTCGGCCCGTAAGTCCTTGCGGCTCAGCGGCCCTCCGCGGCGTTTCCCGCCCCCTTGTGTCATTACCACACGGCACCGCCCAAAATCCCGATCAGCCTCCACAATCATGGCGCCGAATCGATCCGCGAATGACTTGGTGAGAAAAGCGGGCTAGTACTTGGTGACATAAATCCGCGTCGCTTGCTGGGAACGCAAGTGCCTAATTATCAGTAACTTCGATTTGACGGGAAGCCATGTCACCAAGTACTAGGCCGGGGCAAGCCCCGGCCCTACAGGACCCCACGTGATGTTTGGTTGCGGCCACTGGCGACTCTGCGCACCTCGCTGGTCTTGAAAGAAACCCTCAAGATCCTCCCTATTTGACCGATAGGCAAAGGTGGAGGTCCGCGTTTGGCTGGGGGTTCTCAACTGTTGTGCTTCGGGGGACTGGAGTCACTCCCTCATTTAGTTGGCCCCCCCCTTCAGTCAAACTGGTATTCGGTGATATGCCTGACCCAGTCCTTCGCTCCGCGCGCCGTGAAGCCCCCGCTGTCTTGGGCGGACCAGCAGGAGGAGCTTGCCTCGCTTCACGGCCCATCCGTGGTGGCGTGACCACGTCCGGTGTTGCTTCCCAACGCGGCAAGGAACCCGGGTCTTTCGTCACCATTCCAAGTTCAAGGCGAGGGCTGGAAGCTCTCGCAAAGGAGTAAACATGGACCATCCCATTGGCAATCCCATTGAAATCCTCTTGGTCGAAGACAACCCTGCCGACGTACGGCTGACCGTCGAAGCCTTTGAGGACGGCAAGGTACGCAACCACTTGGTGGTTGCCTCGGACGGCATGGAAGCGCTGGCGATTCTGCGCCGCGAGTTTACCTACCGCGAGGCAGTTCGTCCCGACCTGATCCTATTGGATATCAACCTTCCCAAGAGGAATGGTCGAGAAGTCTTGGCGGAAATCAAGGCGGACCCCCAGCTCAAATGCATTCCCGTCGTCATCCTCACCACCTCAAAGGCCGAGGAAGACGTTCTGCGCACCTACGATCTCCATGCGAATTGTTATATCACCAAGCCCCTTAACCTGGACCAGTTTCTCGAGGTGGTAAAGTCGATTGAGGACTTCTGGCTGACCGTCGTCAGGCTGCCAAGAGGGAGCCCCTATGCCTATCAACTCAATTAGAACGTTGCTGATAGAGGATAACCCCGCGGACGCGGGCTTGATCCGGCAGGCGTTAGTCGATGTCCCGAATGCGACCTTCAAGGTGGAATGGGTGGACCGCCTGCACCAGGGTTTGGCGCGGCTGGCCACGGGAGAAATCGACCTGATTCTTCTGGATCTTAGCCTTCCCGATAGTTACGGGATCAGCACCTTCACCACGGTCCAAGTCTGCGCCCCAGAGGTGCCGATCATTGTCCTGACGGGGTTGGACGACGAAGGGCTGGCCCTCAAGGCCGTGCGGGATGGCGCTCAGGATTATCTGGTCAAAGGCCAGGTGGGGAGCCGGTCTTTGGCGCGCGCCATGCAAATAGCCGTCGGCAGGCACCGCCTGCAAGGCGAGAGGAGCAAGGTGCCTCTAACCGATGAACTCACCGGTTTGTACAACCGGCGGGGCTTCCTGACCCTCGGGGAACAACAACTGCGGCTCGCCGACTGCATGCAAACCCGCAGCGCGCTCATCGTCGCCGGAGTGGAAGGACTCGACCAGATTAATAGCAGATTCGGGCGCCCGGAGGGAGACAGGGCGTTGCGCGAAATCGCCGGCCTCCTCAAGAAAACCTTCGGCGAGGCCCTCGTCATAGCCCGGCCCGACGGTGATAAGTTTGCGGTGATGCTGGAAAACAGTGGTGTTCACCAAGCGGAGGACGCGGTTTCCCGGTTCCAGACTGAACTTGACGCGCGTAACGCCCGTGGCGACTCAACCTTTCCTTTGGCCGTGAGCCTGGGAGTATCCATTTACGACCCCGCGCGCCCCTGCTCCCTGGCGGACCTGGTGGCGCAGGCGGCCTCAGCGGCTTGTGCGCACCGGAAACCCAGTCCCGGCCCCAGCGCCGCGGCTGGCTGGGCGGAACCGTCAGGCGCTACCCTACCCCCCGGCCGCAGCGATTCTCGAAGCTCCACCCTGGGGATGAATACATAGGGGAAAGCGAAGGGATGGAGAAGGGCGCCAAGACTGGCGGCTGCGCGCACCCAGGAAGTACCTTGTGACGCTGGCGCGGATTTCTCACTACGCTGGAACGCTCTGGGGGGGCTGCCGGAAGGGCGGGGCTTCACAGGCTGCGGAAGAACCCGTAGGCGCTGTCATTCTGAGCCCTTCGCTGTCATCCTGAGCGTTGGCAGCCTTTCGGCTGCCCATGAGATGGGCAGAAACTCGATGAGGAGAACCCATCACTCAAACTGTCATCCTGAGCAGCAGCGAAGGATCTGCATGGGTTTTCAGTAACAAAGACAAATGCAGATCCTTCGTCCCGAAAGAACCGGGACTCAGGATGACAGTGTCAGCGATGGTGAATCGAATTGACTTACGCGCCGAGTGTCTGCAGAGCGTAGCGAAGGATCTCGCTCTGCCCGCTCAGGGTAAACTACCCGAAGAATCTTTGCATTTATAGAATCAGGCAAATGCGGAGATACTTCCTTCGTTTCACTCAGGACCGCCTGCGGCTCCTCAGGATGACAGTTTTGGCGGTTTTTCCGCAGCCTGTCCAGCCCCGCGGTAAGCGCCCCTCACCCGGCGCTCCTCGCCACCCTCTCTCCCAAGGGAGAGAGGGCCGTAAGAATAGGGGTAACTCTCCCCTCGCCCCTTTGGGGGTGAGGGGGTGGCGCCCCGCAGCGACGTTGCCATCGCGCGCCTGGGGGGATAGGGGGACTGCATTATGTTGCACGCTTCACCGGGACTTGAGGCCCTCGTCCGTCAGGCCTTTGGATTGTTAATTGAAGCCCGCCACCAGGGAGGAGTGGCGCAGAAGGCGCACGCTATCCCGGTGCAGGCTTTCTTGGCAACGATATGAAACGCCCACTTATTACTACCCCGGATTTCTCACCAGGGGTTTGGAAGGGCGGGGCTTTACCCCGCCGTTCGAAGGCCTTCCTGATTATTCCCGTGTCCCGAGCCCCGCGCAGCTTGCGGCCGCAAGCTGCGCGGGGCTCAGGACGAACAGAGGGCGGGAGCCGCGATTTCGGCGGGGCTTCACAGGCTGCGGAAAAACTCGTAGGCGGTGTCATTCTGAGGAGCCGCAGGCGGTCCTGAGCGTAGCGAAGGAAGAATCTCGTATGTTCATGAAAATGCGCAGGGCGAGATTCTTCGCGTAGTTTACCCTGAGCGGGCAGAGCGAGATCCTTCGCTACGCTCAGGATGACAGCGAAGGGCTCAGAATGACAGCAGGGAAGCGTTTTTCCGCAGCCTGTGAAGCCCCGCCCTTCCGGCAGCCCCCCAAAAGCGTTCCAGCGTGGTGAGAAATCCGCGCTAGAGCCAGTATCAGATACGAAAAGACAGTTTGTCGGCAGCGGAGTCCAACATGACAGCAAGAAAAAGAGCCCAAGCGCAGGCATCGGTGGCAACGCCCGATGCCAAGACAATCGAAGCGCAGGAGAGCGCCGGAAAAGCAGCCGAGGCGCCAGCGGCGGTCGAAAGTACCGTTGCCGGTTTCCCCATCGTCGGCATCGGCGCCTCGGCCGGGGGGCTGGCGGCCTTCGAAGCCTTCTTTTCCGGCATGCCTGTCGACACCGATCCCGGCATGGCCTTTGTCCTTGTGCAGCACTTGGCCCCGGACCACAAGAGCATCCTCACCGACCTCATCCGGCGCTACACCCGCATGCAGGTCTTCGAGGTCGAGGACGGGATGGCGGTGCGCCCCAACTGCGCCTACATCATCCCGCCCAACCGCGACATGGCTTTACTGAACGGCACGCTCCAATTGATGGAACCCTCCGCCCCCCGCGGGCAGCGCCTGCCGATTGACTTCTTCTTCCGGTCACTCGCCCAGGACCAGCGCGAGCGGGCCATCTGCATCGTGCTTTCGGGCACCGGCAGCGACGGCACCCTGGGCGTGCGGGCCATCAAGGGCGAGGGCGGCATGGCCATGGCCCAGAACCCCGCCTCCACCGAGTACGACGGCATGCCGCGCAGCGCCATCGGCACCGGCCTGGTGGACTATGAGCTTCCGCCGGCCGAGATGCCCGCCCAGCTCATCGCCTACGTGTCCCATGCCTTCGGCAGGCCCCCCCGGGCCGCATCTCCCCCGACGCCCAGGGCCGAGAGCGCGCTGAAGAAGATCTTCATCCTGCTGCGCGCCCAGACGGGCCACGACTTTTCCCAGTACAAGCCGAGCACCATCCACCGGCGCATCGAGCGGCGCATGGCCGTCCAGCAGATCGAAACGCTGGACGGGTACGTCAAGTATCTGCAGCAGACGGTGGCCGAGGGGGAAGCGCTCTTTCGTGACCTTTTGATCGGTGTGACCAGTTTCTTCCGCGACCCGGAGGCCTTCCAGGCGATCGAGGAGCAGGTCATCCCCAAGCTCTTTGCCAGCAAGCCCGCGGGCGCCGCGATCCGCGTCTGGTCGCCGGGATGCTCCACCGGCGAGGAGGCCTATTCCCTCGCCATCCTCCTCGAGGAGCGCCTGGAGGCGCTGAAGCAGAGCTACAAGGTGCAGGTCTTCGCCACCGACATTGACAGCCAGGCGATTGGCACGGCCCGCGCCGGCCTCTATCCGGCCAGCATCGCCGCCGACCTCTCACCGGAACGGCTGGCGCGCTTTTTCTCGGCTGAGCCCGACGGCAGCGCGTACCGCATTCACAAAGGCATCCGCGACATGCTGGTCTTTTCCGAGCAGAATGTGATCAAAGACCCGCCGTTCTCCAAACTCGACCTCATCAGTTGCCGCAACCTCCTGATCTATATGGGCGGGGACTTGCAGAAGAAGATCGTACCCCTGTTCCACTACGCGCTGAGCCCGGGCGGTTTTCTCTTCCTGGGCACCTCCGAGACCGTGGGCGAGTTTGGCGACCTGTTTTCCACGCTCAACCGCAAGTTGAAACTGTATCAGCGCAAAGCGGATTTCCACGGCGCCCAGCGCGCGCCCTTGGGCCGGTTTCTGCCGCCCCTGACGGCGCAGGAGGAGGCTGTCCCGCGGGCCGCCGGCAAGACGGCATTCCCCGGGAAACTGCCGCTGCGCGAACTGACCGAACAGGCGCTGCTGCAACAGGTCGTCCCGGCCGGCGCGCTCGTCAACGGCCAGGGCGACATCCTCTACCTCCACGGCCGCACCGGGATGTACCTGGAGCCGGCCCCGGGCGAGGCCGGCGTCAGCAACATCCTGCAGATGGCCCGCGAAGGGCTGCGGCGCGAGCTGACCACGGCCCTGCACAAAGCCGCGTTGAGCAAGGAGATCGTGCGCCACCCGGGCCTGCGCGTCAAAACCAACGGCGACTTCACTGCGGTCAACCTGACCGTACGGCCGGTGACGGCAGGCCCCGCCGCGACGCCAGAGACGCCCCTGTACCTCGTCATCATGGAGGAAGCGCCACCCTTCAACCCCGAACCGGCGCAGATGGCCGCCGCCTTGCAAGCCGGGGAAGGGGCGAACGGCCCCGATACTACGGATGCCGACGCGCGCATCGCGGCGCTCAAGCAGGAATTGCGGGCCAAGGAAGAATACCTCCAGACCGCCAATGAGTGATGGAGACCTCCAACGAAGAGCTTAAATCCTCCAATGAGGAGATGCAGTCGGTCAACGAGGAGCTGCAATCCACCAACGAGGAACTGGAGACCTCCAAGGAGGAATTGCAATCGCTTAATGAAGAACTGGCCACGGTCAACGCCGAACTGCAAACCAAGGTGGCGGACCTGTCGCGGGCCAACAACGACATGAACAACTTGCTGGCCGGTACCGGCATCGCCACCGTCTTTGTGGACCATCAACTGCGCATCCTGCGCTTCACCCCCGCCGCCACTCACCTCATCAACCTGATCCTGAGCGACGTGGGGCGGCCCGTGGGCCACCTCGTCTCCAACCTGGTGGGCTACGACCGCATTGTGGCGGACACGCAGGCGGTGCTGGACAGCCTGATTCCCAAAGAGTTGGAAGTGCAGACCCTGGCGGGCGCGTGGTACACGATGCGCATCCTGCCCTACCGCACGCTCGACAATGTGATCGAGGGCGCGGTGATCACCTTTGTTGACATCACCGAGATGAAGAAGCCGCAGGAGGCGCTGCGGAAAGCCAGTGATCTGCTCCGTCTGGCTGTAGTAGTGCGCGATGCGCACGATGCCATCACCGTGCAGGACTTGGATGGCCGCATCCTGGCCTGGAACCCGGGAGCGGTGAGGATGTATGGCTGGAGCGAAGCCGAGGCGCTGGTGATGAACATCCGCGACCGGATCCCGGAGGGGCTGCGAGAGGAAGCGTTGGCCAAAGTACAGCAGCTCAGCCGGGCTGAAATTCTGGAGCCGTATCGTACACAACGGATCACCAAAGAGGGTACTGTCGTGGAGGTCTCGATGGTCTCCACCGCTTTGGTGAATGAGACCGGGCAGATGTATGCGATTGCGACAACGGAACGGACGGGAGAATCAAGGATTGGTCGAACGATAGAGGCGCACAATGACCAGCAGGGATGACCGGCCCGGACAAGCCGCCGAACTGCGCCGGCGGGCCGAAGATATCGCCCGGAAAAAGGCGGCCCAGTCGTCGGAAGACCTGCAGGCGCTGTCGCCCGAAGAAACGCGGCAGACGCTCCATGAACTGCGGGTGCACCAGATCGAGCTGGAGATGCAGAATGAGGAACTACGCCGGGCGCAGGTGGCACTGGACGACGCGCGGGCGCGCTATTTCGACCTCTACGATCTGGCGCCGGTGGGCTATTGCACCATCTCTAAAGAGGGGCTGATCCTGGAGGCCAATCTCACCGCCGCCACCCTGCTGGGCGCAACCCGGAGCGCGCTGGTCAAGCAGCGTGTGGCCCGGTTCATCCTCAAGGAGGACCAGGACCTCTACTACCTGCACCGCAGACGGCTCTTGGAAACCGGTGAGCCACAGGGGTTCGAACTGCGGATGGTGAAAAAGGACGAAACGGCATTCTGGGCACGGCTGGAGGCCACCGCCGCGCCGGACGCCGATGGCGCGCCCGTGTACCGCGTCGTGCTGAGCGACATCACCGAGCGCCAGCGGGCGGAGGAAGCCCTGAGGCAAAAGGCGGAAGAGTTGGCGCGTTCCAATGCCGAGTTGGAACAGTTCGCTTATGTCGCCTCCCACGACCTGCAGGAGCCGCTGCGGACCGCGGGGAGTTTTGCGCAGCTCCTCCAGAAACGGTACCAGGGCAAGCTCGACCAGACCGGGGACGAGTTCATCGGCTATATCGTGGACAGCACCCAGCACATGCAGCGGCTCATTCACGACTTGCTGACTTTCGCGCGGGTGGGGACACGGGGAAAAGTATTCGAGCCGGCCGATTGCGCCGCCGTCCTGGCCCAGGCGGTCGCCCATCTGCAGATCGCCATCGAGGAAGGCGGGGCGGTGGTGACGCATGACCCCTTGCCCGTCCTGAACGCGGACCCGGGCCAGTTGGGGCAATTACTCCAAAACCTCATCGGTAACAGTATCAAGTTCCACGCTGCGGCGCGCCCGCGCATTCATGTTTCGGCGCAGCGGACGGAGGAAGGGTGGGTCCTTTCGGTGCAAGACAACGGCATCGGCATCGACCCGCAGTTCGCCGACCGCATCTTCGAAGTCTTCCAGCGGTTGCATACCCGCGCGGAGTATCCGGGAACCGGGATCGGCCTGGCCATCTGTAAGAAGATTGTTCAACGCCACGGGGGACGCATCTGGGTCGAGTCCGCGCCCGGGAAAGGCGCAACCTTCTGCTTCACAATCCCTTCCTGACGCGGCCGCTGCGGGCGTGCCCGTCTCCTGGATGTCACCGGGAAAACTCCTTCGCCTGACCAGAACCCCGAAAATGGGCGTGGGTCCGAGTATCGAGAGGCTTCCGCATCGGCCTTATGGCAACAAGCCGTACACGTCCACTTCATTCCCAGTCCCGACATACACCTTGCCATTGGCGACCGTAGGAACTACGAACTTCACCGCCGGGCCCGCTTGGTCCCGGAAGTTCAGAGCCTGCGCACTGTCGTACAATTCAGTGGCAACGTTGGTGGCATCAAAAGCGTGCAGAACAGCGGGGCCGCCACTGGCGTAAGCGTCCGCTTGCACAAGCCACAGGATGGCGTTGCTTGTTCCATTCGCGGAGACCGCCGGCGGGGGATCTGGATATCCAGTCTGAAAGGCGGAGAGCGTCGGAGGCTGCGCAGAACCGTCTTGCAGAGGCAACTGCTTCAGGAAGTTGTTCACAGCCTGGAAGTAGAGGTTGCCATTCCAGTAAGCGCCTCCGGCGAAGAGCATACCGCTGAAACCCTGTATCACCTGCACCGCCCCGGCGTCTTGCGCCTGGAACTGACCCAAATTATCCCGGTTAAGTATCCAGAGCCGGCCATCCTTCCCCGCCGTGGCCAACAGGTGAGGGTAGGGGCCGGGCTGGTCGGGAAGAATCAGCGCAGGGTCGGAACCAAGGTCAAGGTCGTTCACCTCCATGAATGATTCATTGGCAGGAGTAAAGTAATCCAGGACCTGGAACTGGTTGGACTGGACCTGCAATTTCAGTACACTGTCGCTGTAATCGCTTCCGCCGGTGCTGGCGTCGAAGGTCCCGTTGGCGGTTACGATATATAGATTCCCTTGCGGGTCTGCAGAGACCCCCCCACCGCCCTGCCAGAGAGCACCTTCCCTCCCGTTGGGCGTGACGTTGAAGACCGCGATCTGTTGAAGGGATGTGGCGTCGTATGCCATCAACCAGCCATGGTAGGGGTCATTGTCACCGTGGGAACCAAATCCAATATAGACCGCTCCGTTGAGCAGAAGCAGGGCCGGACGCTGCAGGTGGCGTAGAGCCCCAAAGGTTACGGTGCCACCGGCACTGTCGTACCCTGTGCCGGGAACACTCGCAGAAACCACCACCGGCCCGCCGAACTTCTCCGCCCCCGTGGTAATGTCCAGGGCATGCAGCCGATGGATATAGCTGTAGGCGCAGTGCAAGGTGCAGGAGGGGTTCTGTAATTCCTTCGTCTTCGCTGTGAGATAGATCGTGCCGCCGGTCGGGTCAATGACCGGAGTAGAGGTGATTCCGATCTCGGGTTTGAGGTCATCGGACCCCACATCCTGATTCGGGACCGTCGTGACCCCGGCAGCGGGATTCAGGAAACTGGTGTGCCAGAGAGGTGTGGTGGATTGGCCATCGGCGTCGAAGGCGTAGACGCTGTCGTGCTCCGTGGCCACGAAGACCACGTTGTGCACGGCCCCGTTAATCGAGACGTTTTGCATGTACAGGGGTTCGGCGTAAACCTGCCCATCGACTGGCAAGGAGAACAGCTTCCCGAATTGGTTCTGATTCACATTGGCCGGAGCCAGCACGGTCTCCTGCGCATTCAGCCCTATCCGGCTGTTGTCGTAGCGTTGCGTCAAAACCCCGCCGGGAAGAGTGGTAACGTAAACCTGCGCGGAATCACTTTGACCGGCCGTGGCGGCTTGAATCGCGTGCTGTCCGACAGTCGCAGGTGGGGTATAGAGGCCCGACGAGGAAATTGTGCCCACACTGGAGTCCCCCTCCGGTGTGCCGTCCACAGACCAGGTCACAGTGCCGCTGGATACATCAATGAAGGCAACGTGGAATTGCACAGTCTGGCCAAAAACCAGGGAGATCTGATGGAGATTGAGGTATATTCCCGGCACTGACTCTCCCGAAAGGGCGACGGTCTGCGGGCTAGCGTAACCGTTATCAGTTATGGTCAGGCTGCCCGTGCGGGTTCCGGTGGCGGTCGGAGTGAAGGTCACGCTGATCGCGCAACTTCCACCTGCGCCTACCACGCTCTCACAGTTGTTCACCTGCGCAAAGTCGCCGCTGGCTACGATGCTTGTGACATTGAGGGTAACACTACTGATATTCATGAGCGTCACGGTCTGCGCCGGGCTGGTGCTGCCGATACTCTGGTTCGCGAAAGAGAGGCTCGTGCTGGACAGTTGGACTGTTTGACCGACTCCCGTCCCCGTCAGGCCGACCGTTTGAGGGCCGCTGGTGGAATTGTAGCTGATAAGCAGGCTGCCTGTTCTGGGGCCCCCCGCGGTCGGGGTAAAGGTCACGCTGATGGTGCAGTTGCCCCCTGCTGCCACACTCGTCCCGCAGTCGTTGGTTTGGGCAAAATCACCCGTGACCGTGAGGTCCGAAATAATAAGTGCGCCAATGCCAGTATTGGAGAGCGTCACTGTCTGAGCCGCGCTGGTGCTGCCGACATTCTGGTTCTCGAAAGTAAGGCTCAAAGTGGACAGTTGCGCCAGGGGAGAACCCGCTGTTCCAGTCAAACTGACCGACAGCGGGAGGGCCGTGCCCGCAGTGCTGACCGACAATAACCCCGTCCGCGTCCCCGTCGCTGTGGGAGTGAAGATCACCTGGATGCTACAGCTCGAATTGGACGCCAAGCTGGCGGGGCAGTTGTTGGTTTGCGAGAAGTCCCCGCTGACGCTCACCCCCGCGATAACATAGGCTGCCGACCCGGCATTCTGCAGGGTCACGCTTTGTGCAGCGCTGCTCGTCCCCATACTTTGACTTCCGAATGTCAGGCTGCTCGGGGAAGCTTGCACGGAGGGCTGCGCCGCGGTTTGCGGGGCACTCAGCGTTCCGCCACCGCCGCAGCCCGCCCAAAACGCTGTGGCAAGCAGCAAAGTGACTAGGCGAGCCTGGGCGCCAAGACGGAGGCGACGGTCTCCCCCAAGAGGTGGTTCGTACTTCAAGGTGCGCAAACAGTTCTGATGGCGGCCTTCCTGCCCTCGCAACGTCATCACTCGGAACCCCCGGTACCACCAGGATGGGACGACAGATTGTTAATGCTTGATTCTTGGTTCTTGACGAACTGGTTTCTTACTTAGTTACATGATGGAGAGAGCATCCCTAAGCCGAATCTCTCGCTCCCTCTGAGCCACTTCCCATGGGCCGCCTCATCACGCACGAGTACCATGGGCTCAATGGGGGGCGGGATGTCAGTTTTTAGCAGGGGGCTCCCTTCTGTCAAGTTCTTTTAAGCTGGACTGGTCACGTGAAGATCCGTTTCAGCTTCAGGATGGGCCCCTCGAAGCACCGATGCGAGAGCTCGGCGACCAGGAAGCAGGTCACGTACACGATTACGGCCCGCAAGCACAGCGTCCCGAACTTCCCCAAGCTGGCTACCAAACTAGGGGGGTACTTTCCCAAGAGCCGATTCCAGATGTCGAAGACGAGGAAATGGATTATGTAGAGGCAATAGCTCAGGTCGCCGCACCAGCGCAGGGGTCGCAGGCGCATCAGGGCCGTGAGCGCCGGCACGCTTCCAGTCAGAATTATGCCGACCAAGCCGGTGAAGCACAAGTTGACGTCTGTAAACATGAAGGTGGCCCCGCAGAGGCGGGCGCGGGTGTAAATCCCCAGGGGCAATCCCACGGCGGTGACGGCGGCCGCGGCCGCGAGGCAGCCTAGGGAGAAGCGGAGAAGCCGACTCCGCGTGTGTCCGGGTGATCGCACGAAGCTGGCAAGGAAGGCTCCCGCGGCAATGCCATCGAATCGGCACCAGGAATAGGGATACACATCCCAACCATGCCAGAAGGAAACGGCCCGCACCATGGGCACCACGACGATGATTCCCAGCGCGACATAGGCGAGCCGGCGCAAACTCAAGCGGGACACGACCCACGGCCAAAGCAGATAGAAGTGCTCTTCCACCGACAGGGACCAGAGCGGGCCATAGACGTTTAGCACTCCGAAAACGCCGGTCATGTTGGAAAGGTAAATGAGCCCGAGTAAAACAAAATTCCCGGAGCGCTGGTAGAAGAGGAGAATCACCAGGAGCATGAGATAGTAGAGGGGAAGAATCCTTAGCGCCCGGCGTCCATAGAAGTTCCGGAAGTAGTGCGGCTTGCCGATGGAGTTCAGAAGGATTCCCGTGATGAGGAATCCGGAAAGGACGAAGAACAGGTCCACACCGAACTCGCCGGGGCGCGTGAGGAGTTCAATGGCGCGGGGAAAGCCCGTCCAGGTGTCCTCCTGCATCGACCAGGCGAACCCATGCAGCGCCAGCACCAGCAGGACCGCGATGCCGCGAATGCCGTCCAGCTCCGGCACTCGGATTTCCACCCGTGCCCTGGAAAGGGGTTTGGAGAGCTCTGGGACTTTGGTTTCCGTCAATATCGCCTCAGTGGAGCGGGGCCGTATTCTAGCACAATCGCCCCCACCCTTGGCGCGAAGGTCCTCTGTGTGGATAGGGCTGATTCATCACGAGGCTCCCAGGCAGCGCTCGCCTCCGAAAGCGGGCCGACAGACGCCTATCCCCGCCGTGCCGAACCATCGCGGGAAGGTGGTTGTCCTGCCACCTGAGCACGCTCCGCAAGAGAGAGAATCTTGGGGTCACGGGCGGCGGAGGGCCAGGACGGTCCGATACCACCCCCTACCGGGAGGTCGATGATAGACTTTGATCGCTCCCCAGCCAAAATCGAAAATGGCGACCGTAGCCGAAAACCCTGGGCCAGAGCCGGCATCATGCTGGCAGGTAGGTATCTGAAGGCTGATCGAACGGAGCGGCAAACCCCAGGGGCAAGGGCCCAGGCAACACGACGGGCCCCCGAATGCCCTCCAACTCCGCCATCCGGGTTCCTATCTACGTGCCTCGACGTAGATGCTTTCCTCCTGGCGCTCATGAAGATTAAGGGGTCCGGGGTCGGGGATCATCGTCTCCCCGGGCGCCATTTCTCTTGCATCTGCAAAACGAGCCTTCTCGAGAAGCCGGATCAAGGACCGGCTATCGTACATCCAGCGGTGCTCTCGATCTCCCACAATCAGTATCCGCAGCTTCGTACGTAGCGAACGCACGCTATACTCCCGCATATTCAGGGACTCCATGAACCCGTCGCCATCCCCATCAGCCATATACTTCTCGGCCCGGCGCCTGAGATCGGGCAGAGCCAGTCTGATGATTCCACCAGGTCTCAGCACCCTGTGAACTTCGGCCAGAAAACGTTCGGCTTCAGATGGATCCAGGTGTTCCAGCACATGGGAGGAGTAAACCATTTCCAGCGATTCATTGGGCAGTGGGATTCTCTTGCATGCGTTAGCCCATCGAATCCCTTTCTGGCGTGCAACACCGGCGAACCGGACGCTCTCATCACTGGCGAGTCGAATGACATTCAGAGCCGACATGATCAGCTTGGGTCGGGCTAGCCGTACGCTCAGGGAACTATCGAAATTCCACCACCCTTCCGTTGGCGTTTGCCCACAACCGATATTTGCTCGGTTCACCATCTTTGGGTTACTAACTTGGGTTTTGACCTCTGCCCATGATCTCAGCCGCCTCAGCCGGGCTAAGGGGAGAAGAAGAACACCGAGCATCCTAGCATAAATGCGCGAAGGCGTTCAAACTGACCACGCCGCCCGATACAGCGGCACCGACTCGGGTGTCAGTACCTCTGACTCCAGCAAGGGCAGGTGGTTGTCGTGCCACGTGGGCACGCTCCGCAAAAGAAAGAATCTTGGGGTCACGGACGGGGGAGGGCCAGGACGGTCCGATACCACCCCCTACCGGGAGGTCGCTGATAGGCTTTGATCGCTCCCCAGCCAAAATCAAAGAGGTTGTAGTTCAGGGCGTTGAGTCTGTCTTCCAAATCCTCCGGTGTCACGCCGAAGCAGGCCAGGGCGTCGGGATTGATCTCGATCAGCATGGGAGGGTGGAACTTCCGCAAGGTCTCGCTCGCGCCACTGAGGAAGCGCATTTCGTACCCTTCGATGTTGACCTTGATGAAATCGATGCTGGAAATGCCGTTCTGGTGCACGAAGGAATCCAAGGTGGTCATCTCAACTGACGACCCCGCACAAATCCGGGTCGTGCCCAGGTTTTCTGCTTCCGGCTGTTCGACATTGCAAAAGCCCGCAGCCTCTCCGAGCGCGAGGTTGTGGACCAGGACGTTCGTGCCCGGGTTCAATTGGAGGTTGCGGCGAAGGGTGGCCAAGTTCCCAAGTGAAGGTTCGAAGGCGTGGACCACCCCCGACTTCCCCACCCATTTGGCCAGCAGGATCGAGTAGTACCCGCAGTTCGCGCCGACGTCGATTACGGTCCACTTCGGCTGGATAAACTTTCGCAGGTAATTAATCTGGTAAGGCTCCAGGCCCAGGTAATAGATCTCCCTTTGAACGAAGTCCTGGAGGTCACATTCAAAAAAGCATCCCCCTGCCTTGACTATCCGCTTGCCCTTCCAGGTGGGCCGGGCGAAAGGATAAAGCTTCACAAACACCCGCCACTTGCCGGGATGGTAACCCACGTAGTGGCCATAAAACCGCAGAAACAAATCTACCGACCTTGCCAGCATGGTTTCCTCCGAACCCGTCAGGCCCACTGCGGACTCTACAGGCTGCGGAAAAACTCCTAGGCGCTGTCATTCTGAGGAGCCGCAGGCGGTCCTGAGCACAGCGAAGGAAGAATCTCGTATCTTCTTGAAAATGCGCAGGGCGAGATTCTTCGCGAAGTTTACCCTGAGCCGGCAGAGCGAGATCCTTCGCTACGCTCAGGATGACAGCGAAGGGCTCAGAATGACACCAGTGAAGCGTTTTTCCGCAGCCTGTCTACCCGGGAGCAGCGCGAGCTCTGTCTGCCCCACCCGGGGAGCCCGCTGGCTGAAGGCGGGACCTCGCCGACGGACCCCTCTGTAACCTTCCCAATTCTGCTTTCGCCTGGGACCTGCGCATATGTCGGTCCAGCGCCAGGACGTAAGCGAAGATTGGGGCACTCAGCAACCAAGCGGCCGAGTAGTACGCGAAAGTTGATTCCGCCACTGAGGAGATGGTCACAAACAGCAAGACGCCAGGGATTTCGGGGGGAATCAAGGCTTTATCGCGCGGGGGCCGCAGGAAGAAGTATTTCGCAGTCAGCATCAACACAATAAGGAGTGCGAGGAGAATCGCCCCGCCTCCCAAAATGCCCGACTGCACCAGGACGTGCAAGAAGGCATCATGCATGTGTTGGTGCAGGTAGTAACGGTCAGCCTGAAAGCCCAGGCCCCACCAAGGCGAGGTAAGGAAGAGTTTCCAGCCATGCTCCCAGGTGTAAGTGCGCCCGCTCATGGTGACCATGGTCACATCCATGCGGCCGCTGCGGGTTATGTAGCGGAAGAACCTGTCGTAGAACCCCACCAGGCCCAGCAGCGCGGCAGAGGCTATTCCCACCACCACGAAAACCGCCCGCTTTTTCTTCAGCGGGGCCAGGACCAGGAAGGCGCCGGCGATGAACGCCAGCACTTCCGTGCGGCCATTGGAAAGGACCAGGGCATAGAGCGAAGCCGCGAGCACCCCCCCCCAAATGAGCCGCGTCCGGCGCTTGCCCTCCCAAACCCGGGCCAGCGCGACGATTCCGGAAATGGCCGCGTACCGGCCAAAACCGGTGTTGCGGGTGGAGGCCATACCCAGTGTTTCTCCGTAGCTCGCGCCGTAGGCTCGCACGCCGACGGGACCGGCATCCGACTCCGCCATCGCCTGCCGGCCGAGGAACGGTAATGCCCCCAGAAGGCTCAAGGTGAGCATTCCATCCACAATCCAGTTTAGAAGCAGCACCTGTCGGAGATCGGGGAGGGGGTCCTCCACGGGGACGATGGCCAGCAGAACCAGGACGGTTGCCAGATACATGCCGCCCCAATATATTGCGTCCACCGGTTCGATCGATACGAACGCGGAAGAAGCCAATCCCACAACGGCATACAACAGTATTAATCCCAGCGGACCGAGGATCCAGCGCACCAGGCGGTTTATGCGGGTGAGCATCAGCAGGAAGGCAATCCAGGCGGCGACCAGGGGAACAAAGGCCCGGAGACCATGGATCAATTGCATGAAACTGACCGGAAAGCGGGGATCCTCCACGAACCAGAGGCCCGTGTTATACCCTGCCCAGAGCAGGACCCACAGCCCGACCGCCAGTGCCGCATTCAGGCGGATTCCGCGGGGACGGGGCACAGCCTGAGTCACCGCCCTGGCGGGACTCGCGCCCGGACGGCGGCGAAACCGACTTACTAGATCCACGCCCATTTAAGCCTCAGGGGAGTGCGCTCCCAACGCTTCCTGGTAAATCTGCTGGAGTCGTTCCCCCAGGTGATCCCAAGTGTACATTTGTTCGGCTCTACGGCGAGCCGCCTCACCCATCCTGCCGCGCAGTTCGCGGTCCCGGTACAATCGTTCCAGAGCCTGGGCGATCAACTCCACGGTCTCCAGGGGAGAACCGGCGGGAACTTTGATGCCGCAATCCTCCGTCACGTGCATCCCAGGGCCGGCTAAGTCAATGCAAATCACAGGCTTGCCAGCCGCCATGGCTTCAATCACCACGGCGCCGCCCCCATCGCGGAAACTTGGGAAGAGGAACACATCACATGAGCACATGGTGGCCAGGACTTCATCTCTCGCCATCCAGCCAGGAAGTCGCACCTGGTCCCCAAGCTGCAACGAACTAACCAGATCCTGCAAGCGCGAGAGATCCGGCCCTTCGCCGACAATATCGAGCTTCGCCTCCGGGTGCTGGCCGGCAAAAAGCCCGAACGCCCGGATAGCGAGTCTGTATCCCTTGAGCGCAATCAGCCTGCCGGCGGAGAATACCCGGAATTCCCGCCTAGGCACACTCCCCGCGGCCGTCGCCCCGTCATTCTGCGGCCCTTTCGAACCATTCCGGCTGGCGATGATCTTCAAGTCTTCCGAAGATATCCCATTGACGGGAAAGAAGATAGCCTTGTGCTGGAACCTCCTGGGGAGAGCCTGTAAAGACTCGCGATTGCAGACCAGGATCTTCTGCGCGCGCGCCTGCCCGCGGACAAAGAAGGGGTCGTGGCGGAGGATCCACCCCATCCCCGCCCGCACTCGTTCCCAGAAGCGATTATGCAGGGCGTACTCGGAAAGGTACTGTCGCGGAGTCCGCTGGGCCCCGCCGCAAGGTCCGCGCAGATAGGGAATGGGCAAGAACGCTCCCACGTAGCTCGCGCCCCAGTCATTGGCATACGTAATATGGTGAAAGGCGTCGAAGCGGATCTCCCCATGGAGCCGCCGGGCGACAAAATAGGCTTGAATTTGCCACAGATAGGCATAAACCTGAAAGCATCCCTGCAGTTTCTGCAGGACGGACAGCCAACGCGGCAGTTCGAAGAAGTGGAAGTGGAGGGTGGGATGGGCGGGTTCGGCGGGGCGCTTCTCAATTCCTTCCCGGTTCGAGGGGTGCGTCAACACGTGAACTTCGTGAAACCTGGCGAGTTGGGTGACCAGGTTCCAACCGAGCACAGCTTCGCCGTTACCCAACCGGAGGTTGCCGGAGGGGCTGCAAGCAAAGGCACAGGTCAATAAACGCAGCTTCTTCACCTTATATTCGGGCACGGCCCGTATAGAGCCCATGGCGCCACCGGGTATATTTCGAGAACAGCCAGCGATAGACGCGCAACCCCAGCGCGGAGACGGCCAGGCTCGCATAAATCATGGGCTGGAAAGGCCGCAATCGCAAGGACTCCCACGCCATCCGGCGGGCCTCGCGCACGTCGTAGTTGAGCAGGATTGCAGACAAGGCACTCAGATGCTGACTTAATTGCGACGCATCAAAATCCGCGCGGTGCTTCTCGACGACCCGGGAGCGGCCATCGTAGATTCTTTTGAGCGATCCCGAGATTTGCGCGCCACTCAGATGCCGTCTCAACAGGCACACCGGGACCGACGCCACCTTCGATACCTTAGCCGCCCGGAGCCAGAGATCCCAATCTTCGTAACTGGGAAGGGTCTCGTCAAATCCCCCCACGACCTCTAGCACGCTCTTGCGCAGGGCCACGCGTGAACAGGAGCCAATGAAATCACCTGCCAGGAGCCGTCGATAGACGTCACCCTCGAAGGTGGGGAGGCGCTGCCCCAGGAAGCGCCCGTCGGAATCGAAAAGTTCCTTGCCGCAATAGACCAGTCCGACCGCTTCGCCCCCGGCCTCAAACGCGGCGACTTCGCGCGCCAGTTTCTCGGGGAACCACTCGTCGTCGGAATCCAGGAACGAAACGTAGGTCCCTCGGGCGAGGTTAATTCCATTATTGCGTGCAGCAGATTGGCCGCGATTTCGGTCGAGGCGGTGAAAACTGAGCCGCGTGTCCCGAAACGCGGATACCACAACCCGGGTGTCATCGGCCGAGCCATCATCGATGACGAGCAATTCCCAATTCCCGAAAGTCTGGGCCAGCACGCTCTGGATGGCGTTGCCCACCGTGCGCGCGCGGTTGTACGTCGGAATCACCACGCTTACCACCGGATTGTTCGATTCTGTCATCAGCGCTTATAGGCAATGAGAGGGTACGGAATCTCCGCTGGTTCCGCGTCCAGGCGGTCGTACCCGAGCGACTTCAGCAGATCATTAATGTCGCTCACGTTTACGCCGGGGGGCAGAGACTTGGGGTGAACTTCCAGGCACACCATTCGGCATTGGGGGTCTGACAGGGTGCGCCGGAAGCCTTTGATGACCGCGTATTCAAAACCCTCCACATCGATCTTCACCGCTCTCGGGATGGGCAGTCCTTCCGCTTTCGCGAACGGGTCGCCTTCGACCACCTGCACCAGTTGATAAGGTATTTCTCCATGCCCGGGAGGGTTCGCAATGGCGCCCGACAAGAGACTGAAATTGGCCACCACTTGCCCAATGTAAAGTTTTTCCTGGGCATCCCGTTCGCCGACGGCCTTTTGAAAGGCGCGAACATTTGTCAATCCGTTCAGCTTGAGGTTCGCCTGGAGTTGCTCGTAGGTTTCCTGGTGCGGCTCCCAGGCCACCACCGTGCCTGTTTCTCCCACGACCCGCGCCAGCAATACCGTGTACACGCCCAGGTGGCTCCCGATGTCGTACACCGTATCTCCGGGTTTAAGAAAGCGGAGGATGAGGTCAAGGCTGGGTTCCATGCTTCCCGCCTCGATAGCGCGCAACTGCTCCGGAGTACGGGTGAAGAAGCGTGCGGAGACGCCCCCCCGTTCCACTTCGAGGACTCCTTGCCGCGACGAAGCCAGATAGTGGTAAATCCTTCTTGCCGGCGCCCGCAGTCCGAGCGTTCTTACGGCGCGAATGAACCATGGATTGTAAGTCAGTCTTCGAATAATTCCGGGCAACGCCATGGCCTCATCCTTGGCGACTGCCAGTGGCGGTCGCGCGACAGGGATCTCCCTTTTCTACCCTAAACGGGCCTTAAGCCATCTCTAGCCACTAGGACCAGACCCGCAAGGTTCCCCGCAACCCGCTTGAAGCAAGAGGCGTCAAGGGTCACAAAGCCTTGCAACATGGTAAGAACAGCCCGCACGAGGAGCCTAAAGCCGCATTGCGGGCGTGAGAACTCCCGATGTTTGCTGACAAAGTAAAGTCGATTGATGACTTCCTTCTTGCCGAATAGATACCAATCGGGACGCCCAATCTTGGAAGGATAGTGATAGAAGCGCGCTTCGGCAACGACCGCCAGCCGGTACTTCTTCCTGATGCGGTAGCTGAATTCCAGGTCCTCCAAATAGCTATATCCCGCGAAGAACTCATCGAATGAATAGGTTTCGAAGAGGCGCTTCCGATAGGTCACACAGTAGGTGGGGATCCAGTTGACGTAAATTGTTTCTGAAACATGGCGCAGAGGGACGTGAAAACCGGAGCGCAGCACGGCTCCCTTCTCAGTTCCGTAAAGCCCTAACCAGGAAGCCAGCTTCAACCTTTTGAGCCACGGGGCAAAGTCCGGAGGGTTGTTCATAACGTTGAGACTCACGCCTCCCACATCCTCCGGCGCGTTCCCCCAAAACCGCATGGTGACTTCGAGCGCCTGGGGCTCCAGCTCGATGTCGTCGTCCATGAACCCAATCAGGTTGATCTCCGGAGCTACTAATTGCATGCCGCGATTTCTTTTTGCCGAAGCCGATCCGCGTGGAAAAGTCGTCACGGAGATGCTCAACTGAGGGAACTCTCGTGCCAGGGTGTTCCCTTCCCCAGCCTCGTCCACCAAGACCACTTGATCGGGCCGGCGGGTCTGCTGGGCCAGGCTCTGCAGCATTTTCCGCAGTTCGTCACAACGGCCAATGGTGGGGATAACGATCGCGATCCTGTCGGTAGCGAAAGGCATACTCTTGCTTCATCGAACAACTGCCCTCTCCCCTGGGGAGAGGGTGGCCCGCCGGCTCATGCAGGTTACTTGCCCCGAGCGGCAGCGAGGTCAGACTCCAACATCATCCGCACAAGTTGTTTGAAATCCACGGCGGGCTGCCAACCGAGCGCGTCCTGCG
Source organism: uncultured Acidobacteriota bacterium (assembly GCA_963722555.1). GTDB lineage: Bacteria > Acidobacteriota > Terriglobia > UBA7540 > UBA7540 > Bog-366. The sequence goes on along the minus strand of CAVRNQ010000003.1, from coordinate 411,540 downwards.
CCCGGCGTGCGTCCGCGCGTAAATCATGGATCTCACCGGTGCGCAGGAACTGCGGGTTGACCTCCACCCACTCTTCCACCGTGCGGGGCACGTTCGCGGCCGGTCCGAGTTCAACCATCGCGGCCATGATCTCGGTGAGGAAATCGGAGACACTGTGTGAGACCCCGGTGCCAATGACGAAGTCCTGCGGTTCCGCCAACTGCAACATGGCGTGCATGGCCTTAATGTAATCCCCCGCGAAGCCCCAGTCGCGCCGGGCCTGCAGATTCCCCAGCGCCAGCTTGGTGCGATCACCAAGCAGCCAGCGCGCCGCGACGCGAGAGATCTTGCGCGTCACCATTTCGGGCCCCCGCCGCGGCGACTCATGATTGAAGAGAATGCCGCCCACCACAAACAGGCCTCTTTGCCGGTAGACTTCTGCCAGGCGATGCGCCGCCAGTTTCGAGACTCCATACGGCGAGGTCGGGCGGAGCTGCGTCTGCTCGTCGCACAACCCGTCCCAATTGCCGATCATCTCGGAACTGGAAGCCTGGTAAACGTGCGTGTCGCGCTTGGTCCGCTCCACAATTTGCAGCAGCCGGGCCAATCCTCCCACGTTGATGTCAAAGGTCTCGGCCGGAACTTCCCAACTGGTGGGAACGAATACCTGGCCGGCCAGGTTGTAGACCTCATCGGGCCAGGCCTTTTGGAAGGCCACGGCCAGTGATTCCGCATCCCGCAGGTCCCCATAAACCACTTCCAGGCGCGGGAGAATGGCCCGCAGCCAGCGGACGGACTCCGCCTCGCGCCGCACCAGGCCCCAGACCTGGTAGCCACGCTCCAGCAGGTACTCGGCTAGATAGCTCCCGTCTTGCCCCGAAACTCCCGTGATCAATGCTGATTTCATGGTTGGAATACCCTCGCTCCCGCATCAGAATTCAAACATGAGGTTGCCCGGCGCGCAGTCCCCCGCCGGCCTTGGGCTTGGTTGGTTGCTGAAAGAACCTCAAAACCTGTCATCCTGCGGGCATTGCTGTCATTCTGAGCCCTTCGCTGTCATTCTGAGCGAAGCGAAGAACCCCTGTATTTGAATTTTCGAGCAAATGCAGGGGTCCTTCGTCGGCTTCGCCTCCTCAGGATGACAGCTTTGGCGGTTTTTCCGCAGGCTGCAAAGCCCCACCCTCCCCCTCACTGGTGGGAAATCCGGGCAATCCCGACTCGCACATCTCATTCCCGCGTCCTGATTACTATATCGTGGCAAACCCTCCTGCACAACGCTGCGGATCAACTCCCCCTTCAGACCGAACTGGGAGGAGATTGTCTCTTCGCGAAACCCTCAGGGCCGGGCGCCCGCCTTTGTGGACAGGAATGCGTCCGGCTCCGTACCGAGGATTATGCGCAGCATAACCTCTGCCCCGCGCTCCCAGGAAAAAAGCCGGGCGCGCTCGAATCCCTTGGCGATCAGTTCCTGCCGGACGCCCGCTTCATTCACCTGGCGCAGCGCCTCGCGCAGAGACTCGGGGCTTGCCGGGTCAATCAACAGCGCGGCATCTCCGACCACCTCAGGAATGGCGGGCCGGTTTGCGGCGATGACCGGGGTGCCGCACGCCATGGCTTCTAAAGGAGGAATTCCAAACCCCTCATGAAAAGAAGGAAAGATCAGAGCCCGCGCGGCGGCATACAGAGCGGCAAAGTCTTCGTCGGGAACAAACCCCAGATACAGGAACCGGCCCCGGGCCGCCGGTCCGCCTAGGGCGACCTCGACCGGCTCACTGCGTTGACCCGCCCGCTCCCCGCCGGCAATGACCACCGGGAGAAAGTACTTCTCAGGCTGCTGCGCCTGCGCGTAGGTTTCCACAATCAGATGCAGGTTCTTCTTGTCTCCGGCCTCGGCGTTGGGAATTCCAATGAACAAGTAGAACTCCTCCGGCAAACGATAGCGCTTCCGCAGCTTCTCGACGCGCGCGGAGTCCTGCGGATAGAAGACATTGTGCTCAACTCCGCAGGGAATCATCACCATCCGGTTTCGAGGAACTCCCAGAAAGGTCTGGAGCTCTTGGGTTGTGGAGTCCGAGATGGTGACGATCTGGTCCGCATCCCGGGCCGCTTTCTTCATCGCATAGCAGGTCCGCCGCAGGCTCTTGCGGGAGTACTGGCCGGGATACTGCTTCGGGTCAGCCTGATGTTGCAGGGGATGAATGTCATAGAAAACCACCACGTTGCGTTTCGACCGCACGGGGCCTAGCGGAAGCAGGCCATTCATGGAGAGGAACACATCCGCACCCCAGGCGTAAATGGGGAAGTAAACCTCCTCCCAAACCGCTCGCCAAAGGCCCGTATTCTTGGGGACCGGCAGGCGTACGATTCGGGCACAGGATTCAAAAAAACTCAGCGGGGCGTCCTGGGCGGCCAGGATGGTAACTTCGCATCCGCGTGATTTGAGCTGCGGTACCAGGCCCCGCATGATACAGAGGGTGTACCGGCCCTTCCCGCCGTTTGTTTCCCCGACCTCCATGGCCGTGATCACAACTTTCATTTCGGACCTCGCGAATTCAGCAAGACAAGCGCTGCTGCTGCCGGACCACACGCCGGCCCGCCCGAGGCTGGCCGGGCCTCCTCCGTAGCGATTTCAGCTCTGGCCATATCCCCTCGTGACTTGGTCGTGGTCCCTCCATCTGCCCGTGACCCCCCGGTAGCCGTCGATCAATCCCCAAAGGACGGCGCGGGCGGATGGGAAACGACGGGCTTTGAGGTTCTTGAAGACACTGGCGAGCCTCAGTGGAATGTGCACGAAATGGAAAAGGATTCGCCACCCGGGAGAGAGCAGTTCATGGGCCAGGAGGACCCGATTACGGCCCGAGTAATAGTACCAAACCGGGCTCTGGTACCCCCCCGAGGTTCGTTCGACCTTATGGCGCACGGTGGCAGCGCGCACGATGAGGCACTTGAACCCCTGCTTCCGGGCGGCGTGGCAAAAGGCGACCTCATCCCAGTACAGGTACAGGCGCTCGTCCAAATAAGCTCCCTGCGTCGCCTGAACAGCTTCGAGGACAGCTTTCCTTACGAGCATGGCCCCACCATGAACGAAAAGCGAATCCCAGAAGGCTACGCCCGCCTCCGGCATCGGGGTGTAGGCTTTGAGGAGCGGGGCGAAAAATAAACCCCGCAGTGTTCCGCTCCGGGCAAACTCGATACGGTCACCTCCGCCATTCATAATCAAGGGTCCGACGATGCCGGCCCCCGTGCTCTGGTCAGTTTCCAGGAGACGCGCCAGACAATCCGGATCCATCGCTGCGTCGTTGTTCAGCAGAAAGACATAGTCAGCGGAAACGTTCCGGTGCAGCGCGTAGGCAATGGAAACATTGTTGCCTCCGGTGTAGCCCAGATTCTCTTCGTTGCGGATCAGCACCAGCCGGGAGCGCGAAGGCGCAGCGTCGAGCGCCGCCTCCGTCGCTGCTTCCCCTCCCCGGAGCGCGGCCTCGCGGGAGTAGTCGGCGATGACGTGGCTGGGCCCCAGGTTCTCTTCCGCCCAGGCTTTGATCTTGTCCGCCGAACCGTCCGCCGAGCCGTTATCGACGACAGCGCTCAGATAGTTCGAGTACTTCAGATGCTGGAGGGACTCCAGACACTCCACCGTATCCCGCCACCGTTTCCAGTTCAGGACGCAGATCGCAACCTTGGGCTGCCTACGGTCGCGCGGCATATCCGGGTGTTCCACTTCGGGTTGATGCATCCATACACTCGCAGGGGCGCTCCTCAGATGACCCTCATCCCCGGCCCATCTGCTTGCGCATAAACACCTCCAGTTGATCGGTGCTGCGTTCCCAAGTGAAGCTTTGGATGCGCTCATGGCCTGCGGCGGCAAGCCGCTGCCGGAGGGCGTCGTCATCGAGCAAGCGGAGGATATTCCGCGCCAGAGCTTCCGGGTCGCCGGGCGGTGACAGCAAAGCCGTAACTTCCGGTTCGGCGTATTCACGTACGCCTCCGATGTCTGTGGAAACCAATGCGCACCCGCAGGCCATCGCCTCGGCGGGAGGAAGGGGGAAACCCTCAGCCCAACTGGCGCAAAGATAGATACTGCTCCCATTGTAAATTCGGTTGACGATTTCGGTTTGGGGAGGATCCCGGAAGTATTCGACCCACTCCGGGATGGATTCCGAACGTCGCGGGGTGCCGAAGAGTGCGACACGGAGATCTGGGTGCTGGTTCTTGACGACGCCTAAGGCCCGTAAGCCGTCAGGGCAACCTTTCCACTCCGCCGCGTGAAATAGCATTGCGACTCTCTTGGGGCGAACGGAAATCGGGTTCAGGAGCCGATACTTTTCATGGTCGATGCCGTTGGGGATGTACTCCATGTGCTCACACCCTAACCCTCGTCCGAGTTCATCGAGCCATCGGGCAATAACCACTTTATGCAAGGGCGCATGCCAAGTCGCGTCCACCCGATCCTTCGGACCAGCCCACGCTTCATAATGCTGAATTAAGTAACATTTTACGCCTTTACTTCTGGGGTATCCGAGAACATCTTCCGCCGTCTGCCAAGCTGTCGCAAAAACTACATCACCGTCCGGAACCTTGGAGGCACCCAGATCCGCGACATAGAGCATGCGGACCTGGTTGTCAATCGAATGCCAATGCACGTGGGGTGGGAAGAGGATGTCTCGCAGCCGCGCACCTTGCCGGCGCAGCCTCTGAAAAACACTGGGGGCAAGATGCGGAGTCGCGCTCGCAAAACGGCGCGGATGGACGACGGCTACCTCATGCCCTCTGGCGACGAGCCGATTCGCATATTCGTAAGCGACCCGGAAGCCACCGATGGGCCTTCTGGGGTAGCACGGCAGCACAAAGGTGATCCTCACGGATGAATGCCGACTCCTTGGCTATCGCGACGGTTGTAGGAATCAAGTCGCGCAGCAGCGAGCCGCGCCAGCCGTCGGCGATGGCAATGAACTCAAAGCCCCGCGCTCAGATCCTGCTTCCCGCTCCTGGTCTCTTGCGGGCCGCAAAGGCCCGGCGGATCCCACCCCTGGCCAGCCGGGCGGGCACAAACCACAAGAGTTCCATGATCACGCGGGGAGAAGCGCAACATTTCAAGGCCTCCCACGCCTGCCGGGACGCCGTCCTGAGCTCCGCCTTGCCCAGCGCAGCGCCGGCGATGCTGAGAGCGCGCAGAGAAACAAGTTCTCTGGCCTTCTTGGATATGGTGTCCGCCCGGTCAGGGGGCAGCAGCGGACGAACCAGGGCGATGCAACGCCGTTCATCGACAACGTTCCCCGCTGACCTCGTTAAAGCCGTCGTGTGCGAGCGGGAGTGAAGACGCCAAGCTGCCAGGATTCCGGGTTCATACCAGATTGGATAGTGTGCCGCAACTCTTGTCCACATTTCCCAGTCCGCCGAAGAGAGATCCGTCTGGAATCCCCCCAACTGCTCGTAAACACTCCGCCTGACCACGATGGAGGGAGTGGAAATAACATTAGCGGTCCCGATCCTGTCGATGAAGTCAGGTAGCACTCCCGGCGTGGGACTCTCCAGCTCAGAACTCGCAAGCCAGCCGTCGTTCTCATCAATCAGGAAGTTCCGGCAAAACGCCGCTCCCACATCGTCCCTTTTCTCCAGCGCCGCCCGGAGTCGCTCGTAGAAGCCCGGGAGCACAACGTCGTCACTGTGCAAAATGTGCAACCACTCGCCCTGCGACCGCTCGATGCAGCTATTAAAGTTCCGGAACATGCCGAGGTTACGTGGCTGGCGAAAGAAACTCACTCGATCGCCTCCCACTCGCCGCACCAGCGGTTCCGGATCATCTAAGGTGGAAGCGTTGTCAGACACTTCGATTTGCATCTCCTCAGCGCCCGGATCTTGCGACAGCACACTCCTCAATGCGCTTTCGAGATGTGCCGTTCGATTGTAGGTGGGAATCATAACAGACCAAAACGGCCTCGGTCCCATTTCGGCTGGGGGAGCGATCTTGGGAGGTGGAGGATATGTCAACATAAGACTCACCGCATCTAAAGTGAATTCTTGGTCCGGCGAAGCAGCGACGCCCGGCGGGTTGGCCTCGGCGCGCAGCGAGCGCCGCTCCCACGGCTGAGGGTCACAGGTTGGGGCCCGCCCGAGCCGACTGCTCCCTCCACCACTCGACCGTCCGCTGCAGTCCCGCTTCGAGACCGTAGGAGGGGCGCCAGCCGATATCATTTCGCAGGCGGCGGACATCCGCCACCAGGAAAGGCGGATCGACCGGATTGGTCTTTACGGCTCCGAAGGCAATGCGGTCGCTGCCTTTCAGGATCTCGCCGATGAGTTGCACAATTCTCCGGACGGTGACGGGTTCGCCGGAGCCGATATTCACCGCCCCTTCGAACTTGCTCCGCGCCACGGCCAGGATGGCGGAAGCCACATCCTCAACGCACAGGTAGTCCCTGACTTGAAACCCTTCGTGCACTTGGCCGTGGCCCCCTTGAGTAGAGCCAGGATCACGGCGGGCACCAGGCGGTCTTTCTCCTCGCCGGGGCCGTACAGGTAGAAGACCCGTGTCCAGGCAAAGCTCATCGCCGTCTCCCGGCAGAACGCCTCCAGAACCGAGCGGGTAGCATTCTTCGCGATGCCGTAGAGGGTCCGCGGATTTAGGGGAGTCAAACTCTCCGACAAGTATCCGTACTCGACGTCGTATTCAAAGCATGACCCCACGCCCACCAAGCGCCGGCAGCCGGCGGCCGCCAGGGTTCTGGCCAGCGCCAGGGTCATCGTGACACAATCCGCATTTTCGGGCGCTGCCCAATACCGCCCCGGCACCAGGTACCACGCCGCGTGGATGGCAAGCTCGGGTTTCGCCTCGAGCACCACTTGGCGGACCGCCGCGTGGTCCAATAGGTTCACCGTCTTCACGTCCAGCCGGTCAAGGCAATCCCTAAGGCGATCGAGGGAATCCTCCGGCCGCACGATGAGGTGAACAGAATGGCCCTCCCCAGCCAACTGCCGTGCGAGGTGCGACCCGATGAAACCGGCCGCGCCGGTCACGAGAATTCTCAGTTTTTCAGCTCCCATCGCGCACCACCTGCGGCGCCGGTCCGGGAAACCTGGCCGCGCTTGCCCCCGCCCCGGCGGGCTTGAACAGTTGAACCGACAAGATCAATCTCCCTAAGCAAACGGCGTAACAAAATCACGGAACAGGGGAAGTTTGGCGTCCTTGCCGGACACCAGCGGGTCATCGGCCGGCCAGGGAATCCCCAGGTCCGGATCGTTCCAGCGGATGCCTCCTTCGGCCTCCGGCGTGTAGCGGCAATCAACCTTGTAGAGCACCAGCGAGGCGTCGCGCAAAGTGCAATAGCCGTGCGCGAACCCCTTGGGGATGTATACCGCCTTGTGCTGCTCCGCGTTCAGCTCGACCATGTCCCACTGGCCGTAGGTGGCTGCCCCCCGCCGCAGATCAGAAAAACATCCACAATGCTGCCCGCCACCACACGCACAAACTTGGTTTCGGCAAAGGGTGGTTTCTGAAAGTGCAGGCCCCGCACGATACCCTTGCGCAGGGAGAACGCCTGATTCTCCTGCGCCCAAGCGGTGGTCAAGCCGGAAGCAGCGAATTCAACTTCATCATAAACCCGCAGGAAGTAGCCACGCTCATCGCGCCGGGGCTCTAAAAGGATCTCGAAAGTTCCAATCAGCCGGAGTGGTTTGATTTCCATCTCTGTCCTTCCCGCGCCTCACCAGGGTGAAGTGTCCGCGCCAAACTACGCAGCCTCACGCGATTCCCGAAATCCGACCCCCAGGTACCGCAAACCCGCCGCAAGCACGGACCGCCTCTCGTAAACCCTTCTTCCGTCCACGATGAAAGCATGCTTCTTCATCAAACTCGCGAGCTTCCGGAAATCGACGTTGACAAACTGGGGCCAGGAGGTCACCACCACCAGGGCATGCGCTCCCTCGACAGCCTCGAACTGGGTCTGCGCATACGTCAGGGGGGTGTGCTCGAAGAGCGTCTTCCTGGCCGGTTCGAGCCCAAAGGGATCATAGACAGAGACCTTAGCCCCCGCCTGGACGAGAGAATCGACGATGGGCTTGGCGGGCGTATCCCGGACGTCGTCCGTGTCAGGCTTGAAAGCTATCCCCCAGACGGCCACCTTCTTGTTCCTAAGTCCCCCCAGCTCGCGGCTGAGCCTTTTCATAAGCCGCAGGGGTTGCTGTTGGTTGATGCTGATGACGCTCCTCAGCAGGCCGGGTTCATAGCCGCGTTTCTCAGCCAGAGTACACAGCGCCGGAACATCCTTGGGAAGGCAACTTCCCCCGTAGCCACAACCGGCTTTCAGGTAGGAAATGATCCCCGGTGTAAGGCGCCCACGGAGGGAGCTCGCGGCCCCCTTGAGGAAGGGTGTCAGGCGGGCGTCGAGGTGGACCCCGCGCAGGACGTCCACGACGTCCACGTCTCCCACGGCCTCCGCGATGGAAGCGATCTCATTCGAGTAGCTGATCAAAGACGCCGAATAGGGAGTTGGCGGCGTACTTGATCATCTCAGCGGTCCGCAGGTTGGTGTGCAGGATCGGACAGTGGAACCGGGAGTAGATCTTCTTGAATACGCGGAAGGATCGCTCCTCGTCGCTGCCGATTACGATCCGGTCGGGGCGAAGGAAATCTTTCACCGCGTCCCCTTCTTTCAGGAACTCCGGATTGGCGCACAATCCGAATTCGCCTGCTTTCTTCCCGGAGCTTTCCGCGAGGAGGGGCCTGACTATGGTGTCGGAAGTGGAGGGAACCACCGTGGATTTCACGGCGACCACGTGAAAGGCGCGCTTGCTTCTCAGCGCGTGCCCGACCTCCCGGGTGGCGGCTTTCACATAGCGAAGGTCAATGGCGCCGTTCCGGGAAGGTGTAGGCACGGCAATCAGGGTGATGTCGGATTCCTTAACGGCTCGTGCCAAGTCCTGGGTGGCGGTGAATCGCCGCTTCTTGAGATTGCGCCGCAGCAAGTCTTCCAGGCCGGGCTCGTAGATCGGCGATATACCGTACAAGATGCTTTGCACCCTCTCCGGAATCCGGTCAACGCAGATGACGCGGTTCCCCACCTCGGAAAGGCACACGCCGGAAACCAATCCCACATATCCCGCGCCAATGATCGATATTCTCATCTCCCGTCCTTCTAACGGTCGTCGATTTTCTGATTGTCCCGGTACCACAGAGCTGTCCTTCTCAGCCCTTCCGCGAGGGTGGTGCGGGGATTGAAATTCAACAGGCGCCGCGCCTTCGAGATGTCAGGGCATCTCCGCAGCGGGTTATCCGACAAGTAGGCGGAGTCCGCGCTTTTCTGGAAGCGCAGCTCGACCCGGATGCCGAGGACCTCCGCGGAAACCTGGATGACTGTCTCCGCCAACTCCCGGATGGAGATTTCCGGTTTGTCCACCCCAATGTTGAACGCCTCTCCGCCCGGCGCGGACAGCAGCACCTTGAAGTACCCGGCCACGGCGTCTGCAATGTAAGAGAAGGTTCGGGTCGGCTTCCCATCGGAGAGGAGGACGATGTCTTTCTTGGCCAGGACGTCCCGGAAAAAGTCCGGAATGACTCTGCGGTCACCCAGCTTGAGCCCCGGGCCGTAGTTGTTAAACGGCCTGACGCTGTTAATCGGCAGTCCATGCACGCGATGAAAGTTAACGCACAGGGTCTCCCCAAAGCGCTTGGCTTCGTCGTAGCAGGCCCTCGGGCCCGTGAAAGACACATTACCGGGATAGGTCTCCGGCGTGGGGATGTTCTCGGGCGTGGGGTTGCCATAAACCTCGCTGGAAGAAAAGAACAGGAAGCCCCGGAGTGAGTCCTGGTGCTTCAGGGCAAAGTCGAGCAGGCCCCGCAGGCCTTGGACATTGGCATCCATGGTCTCGATGGGATGCAGGCGGTAGTAGGTGGGGGAAGCAATCGAAGCAGCGTGCAGAATGTAGTCCACTCGCAAAGCGTCCAAGGCGTGCGGCAATCCTTGCGAGATGTCGTGATCGATGACGGTCACGGCGGGGGACTTGGCGATTTCATCAACCCAGTCCGCCCGGCCGCGGGCAAAGTTATCAATGCCCACGAACCTGCAGGGCTCACCCTTCAGAACCGTGCGGTTCGCTCGCAACACGAGGTTGCTGATGTAGGTCCCCACAAACCCGGAAAACCCGGTAACCAGCACCGTCCGGCCCCGCAACTTGTCGAGGTCGGAGGAGAGTTCCCGGATGATCCCCTCGCCATCTTCCTCGATGATGAAATGCATGCTTGCTCCGGTGGACCAGGAAACTTGCGTGATCAGTCCCCTGGGACGGCCTCAGTTAGCGGCGAAGTTTTCCTGCGATTGCTTCGCCGCAGCGAACAAAACGCTCACCACAGAGCGCACAGAGACCACAGAGAAAAGTACTCCTGCTGGCGCGGGTAGGGATTACGGTTCTTTAGCCGTGTAGCGCGGCCCCCAGTTCTTGGGGTCCGCAGTTCTTCTCTAGGAAAAGCCGCATCCCTCGAAATCGGAGGTCAGACACTTGCTGTTCCCCGGTGACATCTGTGGCCTCTGGGGTGAAATCCTTCTTGAGGTCGCGGCCGGCATCTGCGTTGTGCTACCTTGCTCCGGCGGGGCCGCCTTCATCAACGAACTTCTGAGACACGGCACTAGTCCATCCACACTTTCCAGGGACAATCCTGCTTCCACATCTCATTCAACGCCACGAAGTCGCGGTAGGTATCCATGCAATGCCAGAAGCCCGGATGAATGTAGCTCATCAACTGCCCGTCCTGGACCAGCCCTTCCAGAGGCTCGGCCTCCAGCACACAACGATCATCATCCCGGAGATAGTTGAAGAAGCCTCGCCCGAAAATGAAGAAGCCGCCACTGATGAGTCCTTCCTTCACCTGCGGTTTCTCGCTGAACTGCCGTACCCGGCCGTCGAGCACGGAGATCTCGCCATAGCGCGAAGTGGGCCGGACGCCCGTGACGGTGCCGAGCTTGCCGTGTTCCAAATGAAACTGCCAGAGGGCGGAAATATCCAGGTCCGCGACCCCGTCCCCATAGGTGAGCAGGAAGTAGTCACCGTCAATGTACTTCTCGATGCGCTTTACCCGCGCCCCGGTCATGGCCTCGGTGCCGGTTTCGGCGAAGGTAATCGTCCAGTCTTCCTGGCCGTGCATATTATGGAAGCGGGGCTGTTCAGGAGCGTCAAGCCGCAAGGTAAGATCGCTCTGCATGATCCGGTAGTTCAGAAAATACTCCTTGATCATGTGCCCCTTGTATCCGAGGCAAAGGACGAAATCCTTGAACCCGTGGCGCGAGTAAATCTTCATGATGTGCCAGAGAATCGGTTTCCCGCCGATTTCCACCAGCGGCTTGGGGCGGAACTCCGTCTCCTCCCGGAGCCGGGTTCCCATTCCCCCGCACAGAATCACCACCTTGGCCTTGGTCGGGCGTGAGTTCATGTCTGTATGCCTTCGAGCGTCAGTCGTGTTATGCCTGGAAAAAAGCAACGCGCCAACCGTTCGGTTGCGGCCCGGAAGGCGCGCCCGCCTCCCATCTCGGTTGTGCAAAGCGAACGGTATAAACGGGCACCTATTGTACCGCCGGTGGCCAATCCAGGCTGCGGAAAAACTCTTCACACTGTCATCCTGAGGAGGCGAAGCCGACGAAGGACCTGTGCATTTGCTTGAAAATTCAAATACAGGGGTCCTTCGCGTAGTTTACCCTGAGCGGGCAGAGCGAGATTCTTCGCTTCGCTCAGAATGACAGAGCGAAGGGCTCAGGATGACAGGGAATGCGCTCAGGATGACAGCATCGGAGCGTTTTTCCGCAGCCTGTTCAGCCCCGCCGAAATCGCGGCTCCCGCTCTCTGTTCGTCCCGCGCCCCGGTCAACTGGCGGGAGATCCTCTTGACCACCCCGTCTTGCGAAGCATCCCGTAGGCCGAGGCAGAGACCATGTTCAGTCCACTCTTGACGAGGTCCCAGTCCTTAACCTCGCCGCCAGAGAATCTGCACAGCCAGATGACAAGACCATAGGTCGCAAAAAAGACCAGGCCCAGGAGAAGCAAATACACCAACAGGATCAAGCGCGGAGTGGTGATTGTCCAAGCCAGGGCCGAGGACGCGCCGGCCGTGACCAGGCAGGCCACGACCGAGCCCAGCGCCGGTACCGCCAGCCCGTGACGATACAGTCGCCCGACGTCCAGCTTAAGCTCCGAATGGAGCAGATAGAAGAGATAGGCATTGCCCACGACCGCCGAAATCAAGGTGGCCACAAGTGGACCCCAGAAACCCAGTTTAATAATCAGGGGAATGCCCAGCCCGAAATTCACGATCAAGTGAATGGGGATGGGCCGGTTCTCGAGATCGGGCCGGCCCACCCCGCGCGCAATGGAAGTGCCCACCCCCCCCAGGAGACCAACCAGATAGGCCACGGCGAGCACGCGCGCGGCCAGGATGGATTCGGGACGATATTCTTTCATCCACGCCATCATCCCCAACGGAGCCGCGACGATCAGGAACGTCATGCAGGGGAGAGTGGCCAGGGCGAGATAACGTGAGCCCAGATCAAACATGCGCTGCAACTGACCGTGATCTTTCTTGGCGTCCGCCTCGGCGGCCGCCGGCATCAGGGCGGGCAGCAGGAACGTGGGCAACGTCCTGGCCGCCCAGGCCAGCCGGTATCCCAATTCGAAGGCCGTCACCATCGACATGTTCAGGAAGAAGCCGATCATGATCTTGTCCCCGTGGGCCACGAGGAGCGCCGAGACGTTATTAATCTGCATCTGGATGCCATAGTGAAGAAGTTCCTTCACGGACTTCCAGTGAAACAGGCGGGGGGAAAACCGAAACTGCGGACAGACGCGGCGCGTGCAAACCACTGAGAGGATGAAATTGAGAACAAAAGTCAGAGCGTTGGCGCAGATCAAGCCCGGCAACCCATAGCCATGACCCAGGAGGAGGAATACCATGAGCACGTAGGGAATCGAGGTTCCCATGGAGATTAGGTTCTGCAAATCCATGCGCTGCAGTCCGCTGAGAATTCCCTGGAATACACTGAGGCTGCCCTGCCCGATCATCAGGATGAAAAAGCCGATCAGCGCAAACCAAGCCTCGGAGTAGTATTGCGGGGAGATCTTGAACAGGTGCAGGAAGGATCGCGAGAAGACAACTCCCACCAGACAGAACACTCCCATGAGGAACACCACGGCGAAGAAAGCGGAGTTCACGGCGCGATTCAGCCGCTCAAAGTCGCGGGAGGTGTAATACCCGGCAACGTATTTGATCACCGCCGGAGCGATGCCCAGATCAACCACCGCAAAGTAGCCGACGAAAACACCCAGGAAGGCCCAGATCCCAAAGCGCTCGTCACCCAGCTTCCCCACAATGTAGGGGGTGAGCACAAAGCCCAGGGCCATCCACCAAAAGCGGCCGACCGCATTGGCAATGGTGTTGCGAACGATCTTCGCACTCAACTTCTCAGCGGGTGCTGGGACCGCCCCATTCAGGACGACTGGCTCTGGCAGGGAACCTTGTTTCAATTCGGTAGGCGACGACATACCCTCACGAACCCGGACTTCTCTCGACGGATTTGGCTGGGCGAAGATTCAATTCGCTTCCCGCCCTCTCATTTAGACTTCCTACGTCTCGCCAACTCCCACAGGGAAAGCGCCGCAAACTGGGGCCCATAAACCAAGGCGCGCTTCCAGACTTGGCGGGGTTCGTGCAGCAGGCGCCAAAACCATTCCAAGCCGGATTGGCTGGCCCAGCGGGGCGCCGGCTGGACTTTGCCGCTATGAAACTTGATCGCTGCGCCGATCGCCACAATGACAGGCGCTCGCAAGCGCTCGCGGTGGGCAAAAATCCATTTCTCCTGCTTGGGAAGGCCCAGCGCCACCCAAAGCACATCCGGGTTGGTTCGATTAATTTTTCCAACGATTTGCGCGTCTTCGTCGGGAGTGAGATCGCGAAAGGGCGGAGAGTAGGCGCCGACAATCTGCAACCCCGGATATTTTTTTTGGAGGCGGTCACTGGCCAAGGCGAGGGTTTCCTCGGTATCTCCGTAGAAATAGTTCGTGTAGCCCTTGGAGCTGGCCAGCTCGCAGAAGGCCGCCAATAAGTCCGCCCCGCGAACTTGCCGGGTGGCGCAGGACAATTTCTTAGCTGCCACCCGCGCCGCCCACATACCGTCCGGAACCGATAGATCCGCCGAATGCAGAACCGACCTGAAATCCGGGCGCTTGTGCGCCTCCAGCGCACCATGGGACCCCGTTACAGCGATCCAGTGGGGCCGGTCACGTTCCCGGATCCACTGCTCCATTATTCGCAGAACGTGATGGATATCAACAACATGGACGGGCGCGCCGAGAACCTCTGCGCAGGGGGGCTGACCCAAAGCTCGAGTTGAGGGATGCGCTTCCATGTAAAATCAGTGCCGCCGGGATGATACAACGGGAAGCCCTTTGATGGGAAGCTAGCTCCGGGTTACGGGGGCCCCACAGGAGTCTTTGGAAGCCAGCGACTGAGGCGCCCGGTAGGCGCGCCGGCCTCCCAGCATTCGGGGCAGCTTGGCGGAGCGATCTTCCCATTTGCCTGTTAAGGTCACCAGGAAGGAAACCAAGACCAATCGCATATCCAGCCAGAAGCTCTGCTTCTTGATGTACACGAGATCGTAGCGAAGCTTCTGGCGGCGCGGCAACTCGCTGTGGCCGTATATCTGAGCTATCCCCGTCAGTCCCGGCGTGACCGCGTGGCGCCGGTCGAAACCCGGAATCTCCTGACGAAACTTCTTGACCAGCTCGGTCCATTCCGGCCGCGGCCCCACGAAGCTCATGTCGCCGCGGAAGATGTTCCAGAGTTGCGGTAGCTCGTCCATGGCCGTGGCGCGCAGCACCCGGCCCACCCGGGTAATACGCGGATCGCCTTCCTGGGCGGGAACCGCCCCCCATTTGGCATCCGAGTCAGCCACCATCGAACGGAACTTGACGCTCTGGAATTCCCGGCAGTTCTTCCCCACCCGCGGTTGCCCGTAGAAGATGGGACCCCCGTCCTCCAGCTTGATGGCCGCCGCAATCAGGGCCCAGAGCGGGGAGGACAGAATCAGTCCCAGCCCCGCGAGCGAAATGTCGAAGAAGCGCTTAAGCATTCGAGAGACGACCCAGCGCTCATAGAGCGCCGCTACAATCTATTTCGCTCTGTATAGTTACAAGGGCCTGCCGACTCCAGGCTCCGAGCCTTTAGCTGGTTCCTACCCCGCCCGGCAGAGTCAGCAAGGCTCGCAAGGTGGCGAGCAGGGCGCGATGGTGCCAATCAAACTTCAGCCTGCCATTCAAACGAACCAGCAAGTCGGTGGCGCGAATTACCTCGAATAAACTGTCGATCTGGCTATCGGTAAAATGGCCCGCGAGTTTTCGGGCAAAATAGCCCACCATCAACTCATTGCCAAAAGCCGATCTCCAGTAACGTTCGAACTCACCCAGGGTCCGGGAGCTAAAGCTACTGGTCCGAAAGGCGCGGGTCACCACGTCGGCTACCAACTCTGCCGAAAGCAGGCCGTAGTAGATTCCGCCACCCGTGGTGGTCTTGATATGCCCGGCGGCTTCACCCGCCGCCACCACCCGCTCCGCCACCGCGCGACCCACCGGCGCTTGGGCAATCCGTTTCCGATCAATCCGTAAGGTTGCCAAGTCCGTATGGGGCGCGATTCTTTGGAGGAGTTTCGTGAAGCAGGGCTCCGGGTTCTGCTCGGTCATCAGCCCCACCCGGCGCTTGCCGTTGCCCAGGGGGATATCCCACGCAAAAGCCCCCGGCGCAACGTCCTGGCCGACATACACGCGAGTTGCCGTGCCGTGGCCATTGGGAGGGAGAGTCAATTCCGTCTGCAAGGCCCGCAGGAATTGCCGGGGACGCGCCAGTCCCAGCGCCCGGCTCAGAGAGCCGTTAACCCCGGTGGTGATAATGGCCACTTGGGCCCGCAAGCGCGCCGGCCCCGCCTCCGCCGATTGGGAATTGGCGGTTACGGAGTGCTTTTCCACGGCCAGCGAGTTCACCCAGCAGCCCAGTTGTACATCCACGCCCGCGGCGATCGCCCGCTCGGCCAGCGCCCGATTGAATTCACCTTTGTCGATCACCTGGGCGAGCGGGGCATCGGTACAATGCTCGAGGGTTCTTCCCCCCGGGGAAATTGCTTGAATGCACCGCACGTCCGCCAGAATAGGATGCTTGGGGAGGTCGAAGCGCGCGAAAGCCTCGTCGCCCACGACCCCGGAGCAGATGGCGCGCTCGCCAATCCGGCTCTGGGCCTCGCAGAGGACGACGTCCAGCCCCGCCTGCGCCAATAAGAACGCAGCGTGTATGCCCGCCGGACCCGCGCCGACAACAACCACATCCCTCAAGCGGCTTCCTCCTTCGATAAACTCAGGGTTTGAACCTTGTCCAGGTACCCATATTACATAAGTTAATATTAACTCATATAGCGCTTACCTTGGCCGGGTCATCCAATCGTAGTTAATGCCAGGATCATCAAAGGGTATCCGGCCCTCGTCTTCCGGGTTGTAGAACCGGTTGGTGGCATAAACCAGCAGGCCGGCCTCGGTCCCCACGATCTTGTACCCATGCGCGACGCCGGGCGGGATGCGCAACTTCCAGGGGCGCAAAACACCCACAAACAGTGTATTCAGTTTCCCCCAAGTCGGTGAGGACTCCCGCAGGTCGCCCAGAAAAACCTGAAACATTCCGCCCAGCGGAGCCCAAAGATCGGTTTGCTCAAAGTGGTAATGAATCGCCTTGATGACCCCCGGATAGGAAATCGTGAAGGAGACCTGAGTCCGGCTGCCCTGAGCCGGAAGGAAATCCCGGGCGATCCCGGGTTCCCCAAACCGAAAGAGTTCGGCGAAGCAGCCGCGCTCGTCCGGGAATGGCGTGAGCGCCTCCACTTCGACCCCCGGAATCAGTTGTGGCGATTGGGGGTTCGTGATGATGTCGCCACAGCCCGGCTGCGCGCGGGCGGGAATGACCAGGCGCACACCCGCGCGTTCGGCGACCAATCTCGGACCCTGCGAGGTCATCGTCCTGCCCCTTCCGGCTGCAACGAATCCTTCCTCGACTCTGCTCCCTCAAGGTCCAACTCACCCGACCGACGGCCTTCCTCGACGTACTGGGCCAGGCCTTCCGTCCAATGCGGGAGCGCACCTAGACCACTCTGGAGCAAGCGCCGATTCTCCAACACGGAGTTCGCGGGACGCCGGGCCGGCCGTCCCAAGTCCTGGGAAGTAATCGGGGCGACCCGGACCCGATTGTACCCTCCCGCTTTCACGATGGCCTGGGCAAATTCAAACCAACTACAGTGGCCGGCCCCGGTCACGTGATAGATCCCGTATGCATTGGCCCGTAACAACTGCTCGAGCTTCACGGCCAGGTGGCGCGTGTAGGTGGGTGAACCGCGCTGGTCGCTCACCACCTGCAACTCTTCCCGCTCTCTCGCCAGCTTGAGGATGGTCGCCACAAAATTCTTGCCCTGCGGACCATACAGCCAGGAGGTCCTGACAATGCAGTGCCGCGCCACGAGCGCTTCGACGAACTGCTCGCCCCGCAACTTCGAGTGCCCGTATGCGCTCCTCGGGTGAGGGCAATCGTCCTCCCGGTAGGGTCTATCCTGCGATCCATCAAAGACGTAATCGGTGCTCACATAGAGCAAAGCAGCGCCGATTTCCGCACACGCCCTGGCCACATTCCTGGCGCCGGCAACATTGACCTCCTCGGCCTTTTGCGGGTTCACTTCGCAACCGTCAACGTCGGTGTAGGCAGCGAGATGAAAGACCAATTCCGGCCGCAGTTCGAGAAAAGCTTTCTCGACCGCGGGTTCCTTCGAGATGTCAAAGTCGTCGAGATCCACTCCTCGAACCCGGTGCTGGGGCTCGAGACAGGGAAGCAGCGCCGACCCGAGCATCCCCTTGGCGCCGGTCACCAGAATTCGCACTACTTCTTTCCTCCCGATTTGAGAATCCCCGCCAGCGTCGCATCCCTCCGGTCATACTGCCGGCGATAGTAGGAGCGGTACCCGCGGGCCGCTACTCGCCGTATCCAGTCGCCGTTGGCCAGATACCAATCGACCGTTTGCTTCAGCCCGGCCTCGAGGGTCGTTTCCGGGGCCCAGCCCAATTCCCTCTGCACCTTCTCACTCTCGAGGGCATACCGGCGGTCATGGCCGGGCCGGTCCTGGACGTAGGTCAGCAGGGATTCGGGCTTGCCGAGCAAGTGCAAGATGCGCCGGGCAATTTCCACATTGGCCCATTCGTTCCCCGCTCCCAGATTATAAATCTCGCCCTCCCGGCCCTGGTGCAGGATGGTATCCAAGGCCGCACAGTGGTCCGTAACGTAAATCCAATCTCTTACCTGCTGCCCGTCCCCGTAGACGGGGATACTCTCCCCGCGCATGGCCCGCGTGATGATGAGGGGGAGGAACTTCTCCGGGTATTGGTAGGGACCGTAATTGTTGGTGCACCTTGTGATGATAACCGGGAATCGATAAGTTCGGAAGTAGGAGCGCGCCACAAGGTCCGCCCCGGCCTTGCTGGCCGCGTAAGGGCTGTTCGGCGCCAAGCGGGACTCCTCTGTGAACTTCTCGCCCGGCGCGGCGCTTCCGTAAACCTCGTCGGTGCTCACCAGAACGAAGCGCCGCACACCGGCGGCGCGGGCGGCATCAAGCAAGCACTGGGTTCCGAGGACGTTGGTCTTCACAAAGGCCGCACTGTCCAGGATGCTGCGGTCCACGTGCGATTCCGCCGCAAAATGCACGACCGCCTCGACACCCCCGGAGAGCACTTCCTGGACTTTGCGGCGATCGCAGATGTCCCCACGGACAAAGGTGTGACGTGGATCCGCCTTAACATCCTGGAGCGTGTGGAGGTTCCCGGAATAGGTCAGCTTATCCAGATTCAGGATGGAATACTGGGGGTGCTTGGCCAGAACGTGACGAACAAAGTTCGAGCCGATGAAACCTGCTCCTCCCGTAACCACGAGCTTCATTCGGAACGCTCCGTCTCCGTCGTGTGTGTAGGGCCGCCCCTTGGGCGGCCGAGGCCGGGTCAAGCCCCGGCCCTACAAGACCACGGTTCCTTCCAAGTCGCGGATGACGCATACCTCCAGGGCTATGGATGCATCACCCGCGAAGAGACCCCTCACCCGGCCTCCTACGTCGGCCACCCTCTCCCCAGGGGAGAGGGCTGGTTATTCAACTTCTATCCCTCTCCCCCTCTTGATCTCTAACCCTCTCCCTTGGGGAGAGGGTGGACCGCGACCGGCGCTTTCACCAGCCGGCGCGGGACGGGTGAGGGGTCGCTTTCGCACGCGCGGTGCTGTTACTGCTTGTTGGCGAAAACCTCATCACCGCAGAGTCGCGGAGGCGCAGAGGTCTGAAAACAAAAGGCCCTCTCTCTGCGCCTCTGCTGTGAAGGCAGTCATTCTTTCACAGCTTCAAAACGATGTCTGCGCCACCCCGCGGGGCCTATTCCTTTGTCAAGCTATCCGCCACCAGGTTGGTTGCCGACCGCAACGACTCGAAGGTGCCCGCGTCGGTCCACCAGCCGTCCAGGATGCTGTAGGTTAAGTTGCCTTCCTGCAAGTAGGCGTTATTGACGTCGGTAATTTCCAGTTCTCCCCGATGGGAAGGTTTAAGCTGGTTGGCCTTTTGGAAGACCGTGGAATCATAAAAGTAAACCCCGGTCACCGCGAATCGGCTCGCCGGATGGGCGGGCTTTTCTTCGATGCGGACGATGCGGCCTCCCTCAAAAACCGGCACTCCGAACCGCTCCGGGTTCGCGACCTCCTTCAGGAGGATATGCGCTCCCTGGAGTTGCCGTTCAAAGTTGCCGGCGGCCAGTTTGATGCTTCCTTCCAGGATATTGTCACCGAGGATTACACAAATCTTTTCGCCTTCCGCAAAGTCTTCCGCCAGGCGGAGAGCATCCGCAATGCCGCCTTCCCCTTCCTGATAGGTGTAGTCCAAATGCTTCAGGCCAAATTCCTTGCCGTTACTGAGCAGCCGCAGAAAGTCTCCGGCGTTGCGCCCACCCGTGACGATGAGGATCTGCTGAATCCCCGCATGCACAAGTGTCCAGAGAGGATAGTAGATCATCGGGGCTTTGTAGACGGGCAACAAGTGCTTGTTGGTGACTTTGGTCAGCGGATAGAGCCGCGAACCTGTCCCCCCTGCCAGGATCACACCTTTCAACTCACACCTCTCTTTGCTCTAGCGCGGATTTCTCACCACGCAAGAACGCTTCTAGGGGGCTGCCGGAAGGGCGGGGCTTCACAGGCTGCGGGAAAACCGCCAAAACTGTCATCCTGAGGAGCCGCAGGCGGTCCTGAGTGAAACGAAGGAAGGATCTCCGCATTTGCCTGATTCTACGAATGCAGGGATTCTTCGCGCAGTTTACCCTGAGCGAAATACCGAGATCCTTCGCTTCGCTCTGCAGAAACTCGATGCGTAAGTCATTTAGATTCACGATCGCTGACGCTGTCATCCTGAGTCCCGGTTCTTTCGGGACGAAGGATCTGCATTTGCCTTGGTTACTGAAAACCCATGCAGATCCTTTGCTTCGCTCAGGATGACAGTCGCTGCTGCTCAGGATGACAGCGAACGGGCTCAGAAGGACACCGCCTATGAGTTTTTCCGCAGCCTGTTCAGACCCGCCGCGGCGGGCCCGCGCGGCTCGCTAAACAATGAATTCCCCGATTCGTTCCGGGCTCGCAGCGCGAACCATCTTCCGGACGTTCCCCTGCCCAGAACGCGGGTGTACGGCAATGGCCAGACACACCACAAACCAAGCCGCATTGGCCGCGATCCGCAGGTTGAAATCCAAACAACTGTGGCAGAGCAATCCCACACACGCCACGGTAGCGCCGACCTGGATCCAACCCGATTCGTGCCGGAGGCGCTCCTCCAGGTGGCGGAACCCCAATCGGAAGAACAGCAGCAAGGCCGCCAGGAGGACAAGCGCTCCCGGCAATCCGGTCTCCGCCATCACCTCCAGGTAGTCATTATGGACGTGTGTCCAATGCATATCGGTGGAGAAGGTCGCATACTGAGGGAAGGCGTACTCAAAACAGCCCACTCCCACGCCGATGCCGGGATGAGCCCAGGTGATGTGCAGGGCAGTTTTAGCCACACCCACTCGATCCGTAACCTCGTCTCGGAGGTACTTGTCAGGTTCGAGGACCGAGGTGATCCGGACGGGCAGGTGACCCGAATTCAGCAACAGAAAGATCGCAAAGGCTAGCCCCGCCACAACAACGCCCCCGATGAGGGCTCCACTGCGGGCTGCCTTGGGGCTTTTCCATACGGCGAGGAACCCCAGCAGGAGACCTTCTACGAGTAGAACTCCCATGGCTCCGCGGGAGGCTGACAACAAAACCGAAACCAGAGGCGCGGCCATAAGCAGCAGGAGCACCCAGCGCAGGGCGCTCTCACCGCGTCGAGACAGAAGGTAGGCAGCGGAGATCGGGATGAGCATCTCCATCAAGCCCCCGTAATGATTGTGGTTCACGTAGGGGCCGAAAGGCCAGCCCACCGGGGGCGTGACCCGCCAATAAATAGAGTGCGGGGAGGTAAAGAACTGCGCCAGCGCCAGAACGCTCAAGGCAAAAGCCAGTAAACTCGAGATTAGCCCCAGCCGCCCCAAGGCTCTTCCGTTCTCCGGGTGCCCGTTAAGAAGCTGGCCCGCCAGGAAGAAGAACACGAGGTCGGTCGAAATCTTCACCACCGACTCCCGCGTGGCCACGCGGTCGTAAGTCAAGCCAGTCCCCAACTGCACGACCGCCAGGAGGAGGAAGGCGAGAAAAGGCCAGTAGAGTGGGGACCACACGATCTTGAGAACGCCGCGCTGGGCGCAAGCCAGCGCCCAAAGAATCAGCGCCAGAAAAGCCAGCACCGTCAAGGCCCCCCAACCCCAGGACAGGACGGCGCCGTAAGCCCAGGGGGCGGCGCAAAGCGTCGCGACGAGCAGAAGGCGGGCACTCATCTGGAAGCGCGCCCCAACTCCCCCTCGCCCCGCAGGCCCGGAGAGGCGGGCGTGAAGCACGGAAGATGTCAACAAGGTAGAACATGGTTACCGGGACCCGTCACGGGCCTTACCTGGCCCGGGGATTTCCACTGCTCGCAGACTAACCTCATCCACCCAGACCACCCCGGAGATGTCACGCGGGGTAAGTCGTCCGGGAGGCCGCCAGAAGGAAATTCGCACGGCCTGGGTCTCGGGGGGAGTGGTGAAGGTCACGTCAACGGGGTGCCACTTGGTCGTCCCCAGCGTCTGCTCGCTGGTGGGGACCAAGCAATTCGCACAGCCCCCAAAGACTACCCGCCAACGGGGACCGCTGTCCGACGTGAGGCCTTCCGATCGTACGTAGGCATTCAGTTGATAGCGGGTATTCGGCATCACCGAAACCACCTGACCGAACAAAATATAATCCTGGTCGCGGCCCACGGGAAACTCTATCCTGAGGCACTTCGACCCTTTGTAGGCATAAGGGTCAGAGAAATCGAACAGCAAATCCGACCCTTCGTTATAACGCCAGTCGAATCCGGTGTTGAGAGGGAGATGCTCGAAGCCTCCGTTATAAATCAGATTCCCAGGCTCGGCTGAAGCGTCCTGGGCCACCAGGCCCATCCGTGCGAGGTCGTCCCAGACGGTGCGGGCGCTCGAAATCTGATTGTGGTCAAGGAGAAAATCCAGGAAGATTTTCACGGAGGACAAGTCCACGGGCCGCTCCGGTCCGGCAATCATCTGCTGCCAGATCCGCATCGTGCCGTCCAGATCTCCCGTCGCGCTCAAAAAAGTGAGGAAAGCAAACCTCAGAGTGGGATCTTCTCCTTGGGGCACAACTTCGCGATAGACCTGCTGGGGATCCCCCGTGGCCCGCAAGCACAAGCGGAACGTAGGGCCAAGATACCCCGGGCGCACCTCCAGGAGTTTGCGGAAATAGGGGAAGCCCTTTTCCAGTCGGTCGGTCAAAAAGTAATGATTGCCAATGATCCACTGCAAACGCGGTTCCCGGGGATTGAGGGACCGCGCCCGTTCGAAGGCCTCGTCGGAACAGGGGGTGTCTCCCACGGTATCGCAGGTCGCCGCGAGGTCGGCCCAATAGTCCCAATGCCTAGGGTTCAGGGCAACCGCCTGCCGCAGGTCTTTGAGCGCCTCCGTCAGATCCAATCCGGTGGGGGAGGAGGAATAAAGCAACCCGAGTTGATGCAATAAAACAGGGTTTGCCGGGTCATGGGTGAGTCCGGCTTGGACGGCCGGAATGGAAATGGAATCCTCGGGGGCGCTGGCGAGGGCGATGCGCACGGTTTCGTAGATCAGCGGAATGCCGGAGGCCAGCAGCAAGGTTACAAAAACGATCGCCCGCCAGCGCGGGCGGAGCGACCATTCCAGAACGGGCCGGGATTGGCGTGGGAGGGCAGGCCTCCCGCCGGGAAGGTCAGGGTTCGGGATTTCACTCATGACGAGAATGATCCTGGAGCAAACGATGGGCGAACCAGGTGAGGCCCCCGCCGGCGCTCCCTCTCAGGCGGCCTATCCATCCCGCCCGCCCTCCTGGCAAAGACCGCTCATGCTCTGCGGGACGAATCCTTGGACCTGGAGCGGCCGCCTGCGGACGAGTGGGCGGGGTTCGACACCGTCATCTCATCATAATAGGACTCGGAGTAGGGGCCGTAATAAGATCCGTAATAGGACCCGTAATAAGTATCGAAACGCATGTCAACCTTGTTGAGCACGATGCCCAGAACCCTGGCTCCCGCGTTGTCGAGGACCCTCCGCGCCCGGGCCAGCGCGCCGCGCGCCGTCACTCCGCTGGCCACCACCAGAATGACTCCGTCCACCAGCGCCGAAAGCACCACCCCATCGGTTACCAGCAGAACCGGTGGAGAATCGATGACAATCTGTGTGAAACGCTTCAGCAGCCCCTCCAGAGTCGCCGTCATCATATGGGAGGAGAGAAGTTCCGCCGGGTCCGGAGGCCGCGGGCCGGCCGGCAGGACCCAGAGATTCGGAACACCTTCGTATTGAATCAGAACTTCATCCAGGGTGTGCGCACCCGTCAGGAAACTGCTGAGCCCCTTTTCGTTGGAGATCCCCAGGGTTCTCGCGACCGAAGGCCGTCGCAGGTCCGCATCAATGATCAGAATGGGACCTCCCCGTTGGGCGAAGGATATCGCCAGGTTCGTTGCCGTGGAGGTCTTCCCCTCGCCCACCTGCGGACTGGTCACGAGCAGGGTTTGAGGCGGGCGAGGAGCGGTGGAGAGCATGACGGAAGTGCGCAGGCTCCGGAACGATTCCGCCAGGGGCGAAGACGGCCTCTTCAGCACCGCCAGTCCCAACCCGGAAGGCCCGGCTGGGGCTTCGGTGCGATTGGCAGGTAATTGCTTTCGCCGGTAAGTATCCCGGTCGGCAGGAATAACGGCCAACGCCGGGGCATTGGTGAGCCTTTCCGCTTCATCCGTGGAGCGCACGGAGCTGTCCAAAGCTTCGTGCACAAAGGCCATGGTCACCCCAAGAATCAAACCCACCAACAGGCCGGCCAGAATATTGCGCGGCTTGTTCGGGCGGACGGGAGTGGTGGGCGGGGACGCCTGATCAATCACGTGGATGTTCGTGGCGTGCAAGCCCGCAGAAATGGTGGCGTCCTTCAAGCGCTGCAGGAGGTTCTCGTAAAGCTGCTGGTTCGTCTCGAATTCACGCTTCAGGATATTGTGTTCAATCATGCGCTGATTCTGCTGGCTGACCTCGACCTTCTGTTTCGCCATGGCCGTAGCCAGAAGGTTCTCCCGGCCGACCGCCGCCAGGTAATCATTGCGCACCTTCTGAATCGCTTGCTTCCGCACCCTTTCCATCTGGCCTTGCATCTCATTGAGCTGGTCGCGCAGGCGAACGAGCTTGGGAAAGTTCGGCCCGTACTGGGTTTGCGCATCGGAATAGCTGGCCTTCAGGTCGCTGTACTTCTCTTCCAGGTGCTCCAGCATCGAGTTCTGGACAATGACCCCGATCTGCCCTTCATTGGATTTGACGAGTTCGTAAAGAGATTCCTTCTGCACCCGGTCACTCTCGGCCACGGTATAGTCACGGCTCAAGTCCTGGAGCCTTTGATCCGTAATGGTCCCTTTGTCCCCCACGTTGATAATGAGGTTCTGACGCTCGTAATCGACCAAAGCCTGCTGGGATTTTTCAACCTTCTTCCGCAAGTCATCTAATTGCTGCTCCATCCAGCTCGACGCCTGGCGGGTGAAGTCATACCGGGATCGGAAATTGAACTCGGTGTAATTGTTGACCAGCGCGTTGATGATTCGCGCTGCGAGTTCGGGATTGCTGTCCTCGTAGGTTACCTCCAGGATGCGGCTCTCCTTGAGCGGCTCCACCTTGAGTCCCGCTTTGAAACTCTCAACGCGGGCGGCCTTCTGGGCCGCCGCCACCTGCGCTGCGGATTGCCCCCGGGTGCTCCGAGGGGCCGACGATTCTTGCCGGCTGTCGAGCCCCAATTGCTCCATGGTCGTCCAGGCCAGATTATCACTTTGCATGACCTGCGTCTGGGTGGCGAGGAAGAGATAGTCATCATTGGAGGCTTGGTGATAAAGATCGTTGATGGACTGCAACTGGGGGTAGTCGCTTTCCACTTCAATGGTCGCCATGGCCCGGTAGATGGGCTTCATCCGGTAGGTGTAGATGGAGGTCAGCACCGACACGATCAAGGTGACGGCCGCGATCATCCACGCCCGCTTCACCACCACGTGCCAGAAGGTGCTCAAGGTGAAGTGGGCTTCCGCCCCTTGCGCCTCCCACTCGAGGGTCGTCGGCATGAGACCGCCGACTCGTTGTGGATAGGCACGTTCAATGGGCGTTAGAGACTCGTTATCAGCCACGTTCAAACTCCCCCTGCTATGGCCCGCGCCGGTGCGGACCCTGCCCGGCGGCACACCTCAGTGATAGATAAGCAGACCGGTGGCGAGCGCCGTACCGGCCCCAATGCCCGTTCCCAGGGCCTGACGCATGGCCTTGAGTCCGCTACTTTCCGGCACATAGAGGATATCGTCGGACTGCAGCTTCAAGTCGGCTATCTGGCCAGTCAGCATGGCTTTGAGATTCACGGCAATCTCCTGACGCTTTCCCTCCGGAGCCGCCGGATCCTTGCGCAGAACGGTAATGTGCTTCTTCTTGGCAACGGCAGTTGTATCTCCCGCCATCGCCAGGGCCTTGAGCACCGTAACTTGCTCGCGGGGATCTCGCAGTGCGTATCCCCCCGGACGGCTGACGGCGCCGAGAATATAGATAAGCGCTGCCCGCTGCACCGTGACCCGGTCACCAGGATAGAGAAGGATGTTCGTCTTGTCCTCGCCCGTCTCCACAAGCTTCTTGATATCGAGAGTGAAAGTCTGTTCCTTGGGGGTGGGATCCGCTTCCGCAGCGGGATTGCCTTCCTCTCCTGCCGATTGCAGCCCCGTCTGGCCCCGCGTGACGATCGCCTCATTGCCGGCATCGTCGGCAAGCCCCCCCGCCTGGGTCAGGAGGTCAAGAAGCTTGGTGGGGCCGTAAACTGGGTACGCTTGCGGGCGCCGCACCGACCCGGAGATGATCACCGAATGCAACCTTGTCTCCCGCAGCGAAACCGTCACCTGCGCGTTGTTGAGCATGCCGGCTTCGCGGAATTTGGCGGCAATCAGGCGCGACAACTGGTTCAGGGGCAGCCCGGCCGCGGCAATGGGCTCCGGAAGTAAGGGCAAGGTCAGAAATCCATTGGAGCTGATGCGGTAGGTCCGCGTAACTTCCGGCACATCCATGACAAAGACGTCCACGAGGTCTTCCGGACTCACCGTGTAATCCCCCGCTTCGTGCCCGGGCGCCGCAGCCGGCTTCGCGGCGACGGCGCTGTCTTTCGCCGTGGTGACTGACTCCACGGCGGCCGCGACGGGTGCTTCTTGCGCCTGCACGGAGATCCACCCGGCGCCGAGACAAACCGCCAGCCCCCACCCGCCCAACCTCAGGGCGATGCGGAGCTTTCGAAACTCCCCCAGTTCCCTGACCATAGGCCCTACCTCTTCCCCGCCCCGGTTCCCGGCAACCTGCAAGACCACCGGGTTCACCTCTCGGAGGAACCCGGACGTCCTTTCACCTCGCCGCTGCTTCCCGCCGTTCCCCCGAAAAGCGTCGCCCCACACACCCGGCAAGAGAATAATGAACTTGCCCTTGTCAGCTTTGTGCTGTCAAACCGCCGTTGTGCGCAGCTGGTGTGAAGATAAATGACACCCTGTGTCTTCGCGGGCACTGGCTTACTCAAACACGAGCGGCAAACTGCTCGTATGCCGCGGAAAGGAACCGACGCTGTTAGAGCGGTCCACCGATTTACCCAGACAAAATGAGCCGTCCGGAAGTATAAGTCCCCCCCCTCGGTTGTCAATAGTCAGTGACCACCCCTAATCCGTCGATAAGGCGGTGGAGCAGTTGAGCGGATGGGATTTGGGGCAAGTCCGGTGGTAGTCGGTGTGAAGGCAAATGCCGTAGGCATGGTTTGGGCGGCGCACTGATGGATTCTAAAATGGTATATTCACTATGAGTAGTTACCCGAAGACAAAATAATATACTGAGATCGTGGGATGGGAAAAAGTGGTTTGTAAATCCTTCGATAACTGCAACCTTTTGGCGCCGGCGGGTTCAACTCGGCAGCGGCAGCAACTGCAGGCCCTGGCGGTAGGTGGCAATCCACTGGGCCAGGGCGGCCAGCCGCAGGAGCAGTCTCCGGGCGTGATGTACCAGCCGTCCCGGCGTGTTGAAGATCAGGAAGCGCAAACGCTTCGGGCGGGCCGTCAACAGCTCGGGCGGCAGGGCCAGCCGCTTCAGCGCGGCCAGGACGTTGTGGGCGATCACCGCCAAGCGCAGCCAGGCGGCGTTGGCTCCGAAATATTTCGAGGGCAGCACCCCGCCGCCCAACTCGTTCTTGATCACGTCATGCACCAACTCGATGGTGCCGGCCTTTTCGCGGTGCCACTCGATCAAGCGCGCGGCCTTCCACTCCCACAGGTTCGACAACACCGCGAAATGCCGCACCCGGCTGCCATCCTCGAAAAGTTCCCCCTGCTGCTTGCGAATGCGGATGGCGACGTAGCGGAGAGGTGGCGCGTCCTTCTTCTCCGTTTTCTCCCCCGGCACGAAGGGCACCTCGGCGCACTCCCGCGTCTCGGCGGGATGAGGCTCGCCGTAAGGAGCCCACGCGGCTTCCGGCACCGCCTGAATCGCCGCGTGCAAGGCCTCGCTCATCCGCGCGCTGATGGCGAAGCCGATTCGCCCGCGCGGCCCGCCTTCCCGTTGCTCATCGCGCAACCAATTCACCAAGTGGCTTTCGTGACAGGCCGAATCGCCCCGGTAGTAATACTCCGTCACCGTGCTCGGCAGGGCGGCATAGGCCCGCTGCGCGACTTCCAGCGGCTCCATCTGCGCCGGCACATTGCCATCACGAAACTGGTCCGCCAGCACCAGACCGGTCTCCGCCCACACCGCCAGCATGGGCTGATAGCCCCGCACCCCTTCATAGGTGGGCAAGGCTTGCTGCTTGTGGCTCTCGATAATCGTGGCGTCCTGATCCACCGTGGCGATGCGCTGGTCGGGACAGCGCTCCCCGCAGCGCTGGACCAAATCCCGGTTCACTCGTCCCAACCCCTCCAGCGGCCGCGTCTCGTCCGGGATGTAGGCGATCTGCTCGGGCAAACGTCGCTGCTGGGCTTCCTCGATCTTCTCCTCCGCGTGAAAGGCATACAAAAACTGCAGCGCCGCAGCGGGCGAGGGCAGTGCGTGTCCGATCATCTCCGCCAGACCGGGGTCTTCGCGCAGGCGCTTAAAATCCTCCGGGCATTCGCCCCCGACGGCGTTGAGAAGGACAAAGCTCTCGACCAACGTCGCTTCATCGTAGCCGCGTTCCCGCTCCTTCACGCCCACGTGCTCCTTCACACTCTGGGGCAGCCCCAAGGAGCGAAAGGCCTGGACCACCAGAGGGATTCCCCCCAGCGCCGTCAGGGTTTCTTCGATGGGCTGGGGATCAATTTCGAACAGCATGGGCGACTCGGTAGGCGAAGGCTTGGTCTGTTTGCGCATAGGAGCGATCTCACAGCAATTGCGCACCCAACGGGTGAAAAATCTCGGCGAGGTCACTTCTGCCGTCCGAGGCACCGCAGCCCCTGTTTGCAGGTTTCCGTAAGGCTGCATTGCCGTCATGCGAAGAATTGCGCTCAGTTACCAAGGGATCAGGGACCACCTATTAACTCCGAACCTAAGCCTCGGTGTTCTAATAAGTCCCCCCAGGGAAGGAAAAACCTGCGGGGAGGGGGCGTGCCGGGCGTTCCCCCGCGTTTCTTGCCGCCGCGCCAGGCCTCGCTCCCCTCTGCCGCAATGCGCTTGGGAATCCTGGTCAGTCTTTCTTAGTGGGATTGAGCTGACGAATTCGGGTTGAGGTTTGCTTTTGCCTTTTGAATTGCCTTTGCCGGTTGTGGGGGGCCAGGTTACGGTCGTGGTAAGTAGGTCTTCGTTTTCCAGTTGCGGCTATTGGTCACAGTGAACTGCCCATCGGCCTGGGCCTCGAGCTTGATCCAGCTCACGCGGCTTTCCTGGTCCATATTCACGATGAAAGGCTCCGGCGCGTTGTTTTCTTTGCCTGCGTCCCGGGCGTAGTGCAACTGCCAGATGTCCTCCAGGCCGGGAGAGGTGCGAATCGTCTGCAAGGCTTCCGGCGAGCCGCCTTTGGTCGAGCCGTTGTTGATAATGGCCACGCGCGGCCTGAGTGCATGCACAATGGCGGGAGAGTTCGACTCATCCAACCCATGGTGTGTGGACAGGTAAACGTCCACCCGTCCGAGCAGGTTGCTGGGGCAAACCAACTGCAATTCCTTGTTCCAGGTCAGGTCGCCCAGGTCAATCATGCGAAACTGGCCAAATTGAATCAGGATGCCAATCGACTGCGCGTTTTCAGAAGGATCAACAGCGCGAGATTTGGTGCTCGCACAGAGAGGGTTCGGGTCACCGGCTCCCGCGAGCGGCCGCGCAATCCCCTGGCCGGTTGAGGCCACGACTCGCACGTCCATTCCCTCGACGGGAATCCGGTCGCCCGCCCTCACAATCAAGTGGGAGGCCCGATCTCTTACCTGGACGTAAGCGTGGAAAAGCTCGGTACCTTCCGGATTCGTCTCGACGCTGTGCCCGTGGTCAACATACGTGCCGACCGGCAGGCGCTCGGCAAGCTGGGGCACTCCCCCCACATGATCCAGGTGGTAGTGCGTGATCAGCACGTAATCAAGGCGCGTAACGCCCGCCGTCTTGGCGACCGCAGCGATGCGGTCGGCGTCGCGGCCGTCGAAGTCCGCCCAGCCCGTATCCACCAACAAGGATTTGCCGGCCGGCGTGAGGAAGAGCGTGGCTTGCCCGCCTTCCACGTCGATACAATAGACATCCAATACGTTGGCAGCATGCGCCGGCACGTTGAGCAGCACGAAGAGGACTGTCACGAAGAAGGTGCGCATGAGAGGCATCCTGCTGCTTACCAAATTCCACCTCCGGGGGGGCGGACCGGTCAGGAATAGGCCGCGGCGATACTCGCCACGATCGCGCCCAGAGTCAACGCCGCGAAAATCGGCAGGGTGACGCGGCGCAGGGCGCGACCGCCCAGGAAGGCAGCCATCCCGCCTTTCACCAGCGTATTCATCGCCCCCGCCAGCAGAATCGCAGAGCCTGCGGTACCCCGCGCCAGCACACCCTGCTGCGCCATTCTGGCCGCAGAAATCGTGAAGGCGTCAACGTCCGCGAGGCCCGACAGCGCTCCCGCTGCGTAGACCCCGGTAGTGCCGAAGTATTGAAAAGCCGCGCGCGAGATGAACAGGACGGCGGCAAAGAACAATCCAAACTTGATGGCGCTGCCCAGCTCCATGGGATTCTTCACCTGCAGCCCAGCTTCTTGCTCGGCGCCCTTCTGCTTCCAAAGGAAGATTCCCACGCCCGCCCCGATCACCACCGGCAACGACATGGGGAGTATGAGGGCGCGCGCCAGGCCGGGCTCAATGACGAAAGCCAGCAGCAGAATGCGAAAGAACATGATGGTGGAAGCGATCAAGATGCCCAGTGCGAAGTACCTCGCCAGCGGATCCGCCGACTCGCGCGCCCTCTGCGCCAGGCCGAAGGTGACCGCGGTGCTCGAGGCGATTCCCCCCAGCACGCCGGTCACGGCCACGCCCTGCCGCGCTCCGAGCATACGCATCAGCACGTAACCGATCATGCTGACGGCGGAAATCAACACCACCATCCACCAGATCAGACGCGGGTTCAAAACCTGGAACGGCCCGTAAGGACGGTTGGGAAGCAGCGGCAGCACGATCACGCTGACAATCCCAAACTTGAGGATGGCATAGAGCTCCTCTTCGCGGAGTCTCTCGGCGAGGTGATGCAGGGGCGCTTTGATGGAGAGGAGCAAGGTGGTGACGACGGCGAAAGTGGCGGCGGGAATCAGGAAGCCCAGCGCCGTAAGCGCGCCAAAGATGAAGGCAAGAACCACGACGAACTCCGTGGTGGCGCCTTTGTGCGGCCCGCCCGCCTTCGCCACATACCCCGCGACCACGATCGCGCACGTTCCCGCCAGCGCCACCGGCAGCACCCAGGGGTGGCCCGCCTGGGTCAACAGGCCGGAGAGGTAACCGCTCAGAACAATGATGGGGAAGGTGCGGACGCCCGCGAACAGCGGCTCGTCACCGCGCTGCGCGTGCTGCCGCTCGATGCCGATCAGCAAGCCCATCAGCAGGGCCATGGCGCCTTGCCAGGCAATCTGCGTGTAAGTGGGCATCAACAGGAGACCTCGTCGATCGTAATGCGCTCGCTCGCATCCCAGCCCGCGTAGTAGAACTCGACCCTCAGGTCAGGGTGCTCCTTGGCGAGCGCCGCCCGCGCGCGCCGCAGGTCTTCTTCCTGGCGCAGGCGCGGCTCGGAGGAAGCGTGCAGGTGAAAGGGCAGCTCCTTGTACCAAGCGCAGTCCTGGTGTTGGATCAGGATCAGCCGCTTCAGGTCGTGCGCCTCCACCAGGAACCGAAACCACTTCCAACCCGCCCAGGAGAACTTGGGCAGGTACTCAACCAGCGTCAGGCATTGCGGCCCGCCGGGCAGCACCAGCAGGTCGTAGTTCTCATTGAGGTTCAGCTTGAGGTTTAGGAATTCGTAAAACGCGGCTTGAAAGCGATGATCGCTGCAATGAATGGCTAACACTTCCGCGTCGGCGCGCTCGAGCGACGACGAGAGTTGAATGCTCGGCATGCGTTGCCCCTCTGCCCGCGATCCCATGCGGCCAAGGTGTGGCAGCCGAAGCCGCTCTGGAGAACCACCCGGCCGCCCCTCCCGGCCTTCGGACCCCGGACCCTCTTTTAGTGTTTCTTCTCTTCGCCAGCCTCCGCACGCGGCGCCGCGGGCTTCACCGCCGCGGCCAGCTTTTCGCCATTAACGCCGAGTTGCGAAAGCACGGTGGGAATATCCAACCCCATCGCCTGGAGTTGCTGGAGCAAGCCGAACACCAGCGCCGGCCCGGTGCGCGCGATGCGCCCGATGCCGCCCGTGCCGTCGCCCGCTCCACCATTACCCTGCTCGATGACCACTACTTTGTCAATATTCCCGAGGGGAGCAGCGACGGCGCCGAAAATGCCCGCCGCGGCTTGCAACACGCTGGGCAGCTTCTCGAGCAACGTCTGCAATTTCGCCGCGTCGTTGAACTGCCGCCACGCTTCCGCCTTCTTCAAGATGGCCTGCGCTTCTGCCACGCCTTGCGCCTCGATGGCGCGCGCCTGCGCCAGACCCATGGCTTCGATCTTCGCTCCCTCGGCGCGGCCTTCCGCTTCCACCGCGGCGGCGCGGCCCATGCCTTCCTGCTTCAACTTCTCCTGCTGGGCTTCGGCCAGCGCGATCTGCGCGGACTTCTGCCCTTCCGCCTCGAGGATGGCCGCTTGCTTCTTGGCTTCCGCGCGCACAATGGCCGCCTGACGTTCCGCCTCCGCCGGCTTGATCACCGTGGCCTCGAGATCTTTCTGCTTGCGCAGCACTTCCTGTTCCTGCACGGCGATCTGTTCCTGCGTGCGGGTTCGCTCCACACGCACTTCTTCCGCAACCACCGCCTGCCTCGCCTTGGCTTGCGAAAGCGGTCCAGCCTGCGCAGACTTGGCTTTCTCCATTTCAATTTCGGCCTGGTATTGCGCCTGCTTCACCGCGAAGTCGCGCTGCGCGCTCGCGATGTTGGCGTCCGCGTCGAATTTCGCCTTCTCGCCTTCCTGCATCGCCAGCGCGGATTTGATCTTCGCGTCGCGCGTGGCCTCGGCCTCGCCGATGGTTCCGTCGCGCTTCACTTCCGCGGTGCGCTTCTTACCCAGCGCGTCGAGATAGCCTTCCTCGTCGCTGATGTCCTGGATCGTCAGCACATCCACGCCAATGCCCATGCGCTCCAGGTCCAGCGCTGCTTCCGACGTCAGCTTCTGCGCGAAGCTTGCCCGGTCGCTGTTTACTTCCTCCACCGTCAGCGTGCCGAGAATCGACCGCAGGTGGCCTTCCAGCGTCTGGAAGATCACCTTCTGAATCGTGTCGTGCGTCATCCCCAGAAAGCGTTCCGCCGCCGCGGCCAGCGACATGTCATCACCTTTTATCTTCACGTTGGCGACGGCCTTCACGGAAATCGGGACGCCTTTCAGGGTGTAGGCGCGCTTGATCTCGAGGGGAATCGTAAAGACGTTCAGCGAGAGATAATCAACCTGCTCGAGCAGCGGCCAGCGAAACGCCGCGCCACCGCGCACCATGCGATAGCCCACGACGCGGTCATCGGGCAGCTTGTGCTTGCGCCCGCTGAAGATCGCTACCGCGTTGGGCGGCACCTTGATGTAATTCTTGGCGAAGCGCGAAATCGCGACCAGCAAGGCAATCGCGGCAATCGCAGCCAGAATAATGACAAAGGGTGAAAAAGACATAATCTTCCTCCAGGAAGTCGGGCCAGAAGGCTGGGCGCGTGGCAGGCGGCTGCACCTGCGGCTTCATTCCGCGCGTTCCACCAGCACAATCTCCCCGACGATGGCGTTGATTCTTACCAGGGTATTGACGGGAATCTCCTTGTGGTTCGCCGCGCGTGCGACCTTCTCCACCACCGTGTCGCCCAGGGTGCAGCGCACCTGGCCCATTCCATCCTGGAGAATGGCCACGCTCACCTGCGCCGTGTGCCCCACCAAGTCCCCCGTCCGGACATGGCTCGAGGCCTGTTGACTATAAAGAAAACTCGCGAAGGCGTAGATCACACCGCCAAACAGCACGCCGCCTCCGAAGCCCATCGTCGTGCTCACTCCCACGCCGTAACCCAGGTGAATCCCGATCGCACCGAAGCTGCCGAAGGCCGTCACGAACACACTCAGGATGCGGCTGCTCAGGATGCTCGGCCCGGCGCCGTGGCCATCGGCGTCGTGGCTAAAATCGCCGTGCTCGAAGAGGTCGCCCAGGATGGAACTGGCGATCAGGAAAACGAAGCCAAACGCGGCTATAGCCAGGAAGGTAACGAATGCTGAAACGCCTGCGACAAGGATCATCTCGATAGCCTCCGCATCAGGAGCGGACACGCTGCTCCCTGCGAGGAACTGCCGCGCTGCGGACAGTGTCACTTACAAGTGAGGGCTACTCTAAGGCCAGCCAGCGGGGAAGTCAAGGCGAGGCAAGCCGCGGGAAAGTTCGTCCGAGGCTTCAGGGAGCGGGATACATGATCCAACCGAGCAGCAGCGCGACGCCAATGAACACACCAAAAACCTTCGCGCCGTAAAGCACCCGCTCGCGCGGCGTGTTCTTGCTCAGGACTCCGAACACCACGGAGACCAGGAAGGAGAATAGAACCAGTGCGACGAAATGTGAAACTACCATGTCAAGACTCAGTGAGCAGTGATGCGTAACCAGCCAGAGCGCTGCGTGCTTTGCACTCGTCCCTGGTCACTTCCGACTGCCCTTAGGGTTTTCTTCCCATGGCGATGTCGTACACGTCGAGAATCGCCAGGACGTTCAGCATTCCGGCGGCCACCAGATAAGCCGTCCCATAGTCCGCGCATACGAAGAGCGGATCGCCCGCGTAACCGAAGAAGCGCGCTGCGGGCATCGCGACGCCCACGCACAACTCGCCGAAGTAACCCAGCGTCTGCAGGTACGATCCCGAACTGGTGGAGAAGAATTCCCCTTGCATGGCGATGCCCATCAGAAACATCACCACAATCGTGGCGCAGAGAATCAGCCCTCGCCATTTGCGGCCGAGCAGCAGGTGGCCCAAGCCGGGCACCAACCACGCGGCTGCGCACAATCGCACCAGCGTGCTCATCTTGGGCTGAGCTTTGGCGGAAACAGCTTCCTGGACAGCCTTGTTTGCCACGGGTCAGAACTCGGAGGAGCGGCCATCGCCGTCCTCATATCGATGTGATGCGCCACGCCAAATCCCGCTGGTCAGTCCAAAGCGCTTGGCCGGACGGCCGGTTTAGAGCGGGCGAACTCGGTCCATCAACCTAACACATCTTGTCGGCGTAGGGCAAGGATGGGCACGATGGCCTGCTGAATTTCTCCGGTCACGCGTGCGTCGCGCTCTTCCACGAACACGTTGACTTCACTCCGCACGCCGAAATCATGCAGATAAACGCCCGGTTCGATGGAGAAGCAGGTGCGGGGGATGACCCGCCGCTCGTCGTGGGTTTCGAAGTTATCCATGTTGGCGCCGTTGCCATGGACCTCTTCGCCAATCGAGTGGCCCGTGCGGTGCACGAAGAAGGCGCCGAACCCGCGCCGGGTGACCACCTCGCGCGCGGCGTCATCCACTTCGTAGCCGCACAAGGGCCGCCCGGCACGCGCCGCCTCCTGCACCAGGCGAATGGCCGCGTCGCGCGCCTCGCGCACGACCTCGAAGATCTCCACGTAGCGGTGAGGCACTGTTTCGCCAACGTATCCCGTCCAGGTAATGTCGAAGTAAACCGCGCCGGGCTTGTTCTGCTTGGCCCAGACGTCCAGCAGCACAAAGTCTCCCGCTCGAATGGGCTGGGAGTTCTCGATCGACGGCGAGTAATGCGGGTCGGCCGTGTGGGCATTCACCGACACGTTGGGTGCTTCGTCCGCCATCAGCCCGTTCGCTTCCAACCGCCGCACGATTTCCTGCTGCACGTCGTATTCGCCGATTGTCTTGCCCACGCGGACGGCGTCGCGAATCATCGCGAAAGCCGCGTTGACAGCCTCGTGCACCACTTGGCCGGCCGCCCGGTACGATTGCCACTGCTCCTCCGACCAGCATGCTTCAAATTGCTGCACCAAATCCGCGGAGGAAACCACTTCCACGCCGCAGTCCTTCACGA
Source organism: uncultured Acidobacteriota bacterium (assembly GCA_963722555.1). Lineage (GTDB taxonomy): Bacteria > Acidobacteriota > Terriglobia > UBA7540 > UBA7540 > Bog-366. The sequence continues at coordinate 375,200 of CAVRNQ010000003.1, read as the reverse complement.
GTTCCACCGTGCCCGCATCCACCAGCCCCACGTAAGGAATATTGTTGAGCGCTGAGTATTGCATCGCAATGCGCTGCTTTCCCCCCAGCATCCGGGAGAGCCCCTCCCGTTGCTCGCGCCAGGAAGAATACCGCTCCTCGCTGCCCGGCAAGCCCGCCAGGTTCTGCGCCTCGATACGATGCAGCAGCTTCGCCGGCTCTCCCTCTTTCGGAATCAGGTAATACCAACGGCGAGTACACATCACAGGGTTAATCTTAAGCACACGATAAGCAATGGGGTCGCGACGGTGGTGGTCGTAGAAGAGCCACCCATCCAGCCCCGCTTCCTGCAAGGAAGCCCGGATCGCCTTCAGATCCATAGGTTCTCCTTTCCGTACCCTCCCGGGCGCATACCCGGGTTTGAGGAGTTACCGAACCAGCCCAACTGACCCAAAGCCGTTGGCCCTGAGCGGCACCGCCACTCGACCGTTCTCCATTTTCAACTCCCCCAGGTCACGTTCCAGCAAGTCACAGCGATACGCTCGCCGGAAGCCCCCGGCGCCCAGCCGAAGCGGCCCGGAGGTCCCACCCGTCTCCCACAGGCGAACGATTACGCCGCGTGCTGACCCCTCGTCCGCAGGCTTGAGGGCCGTGGCGATGGCCCGGGCTCGATCCACAACCAACCGAGGCAAGGAGTTTTGCGGGACCTCACCCCAGGCCGTCAACAGCGGAGTCGCCACGCTCCGGCTCCAGGCGAATGCACCGGCGCTTTGGTAGCCCCCTCCGTGCGCTCTCAGGCTGTAACGAAAGCGGAACTCCGTCTCTCCGGCTTGGTCCCTGATCACCTCTTTGTAGTCCTGATCGTTGCCCAGCGCTTCAAAGGTAACGGCATCCAGGTCCGCTCGCAGGAGGAAGGAATCAAGCGGCGCCAGGGCAACTCCCTCACCCTCCGCAAGAGAAGCATCGACGAACCCCTGCACCACGAAACGCCGCAAGTCCGAGCCTGGTAACATATCCCCCGCGGGCTGCAACTGCGGCCGAACCACCGCCCCCGTGGTTTCAATCCGCAGTATTGCGTCCGGTGGTATTACGGGAAAAGTGTGCGTTAGCCGCTGTTCTCGCGCCGAGACGGGCTTCTTTATACGCATGTCGAAATCAACCTGATCGAGATCGGCATAGACCGTCACGAAGGTCGTAATATCAATGCCGGCGGTTCGCCCCGCGATCTTCAACCGCGCCAGCACCGGCCCCCTAGAGACAACCTCCGACCTCACATCCTCAAGCGGATGGTCGTGGCCGTCAAAGAAGAGGGTTTGCCCCACCGTCCGCCCCTGGCTGCGCTTGAGGAGCTCCCTGCCGTTGGCCTTCCAGACCAGACTCGCGAGTCCGCCTGTTGCCGGGTCTACCGTCAGACTATGGTAAGGGCTTCCCAGCTCGCGGTCAGTCGAGCGAAGGTTTTCTTCTGCCCTCGCTGGTGAGGCCGACCGCCGCGTCAAATGCAGACACTTGAAACCGAACCCCTCTACCTGGGGCGATACAAAGCACAGCACGTGCCGGTCGTCTTCGTCGACCCACTGCGTATTCAGCGCTGACGTTCCGGCCGCTACGCCGGTCACGCCCGGCGGCGGCTCAACGCAAACCAGGCCCGCGCGCGGGAAACTCAGGCTATTGAATACCATCAATGAATCCTGCCCCTCCTTGAGCCCAAGCCTGGCCCATGCCTGGCGGGTCAGCCGCTGGTCAATTGACAACAACTCTTCCGCCCACCTCCGCCGCAGCTCCGCATTCACTTGCTTGTTGGTATCGTCGGTACCGTTCCAGGCATGATCGCCGAGCATCGCCAGATCCCATTCGGCGCGTTCGCGGTCGGCGCGACTGGAGTCCACCGCCGAAGGTTCTACCCACCCTGCCAGGGCGGTCAGCGTTTCGGCCGCCAGGAATCGTCGCTCGCCCTCGCGCATGGCGGCCGCGCACTTCGCCAGGCTGACCGGCCACGACTCCCACGAGTTTCCAAACGAACCGCGCAGGACTTTCAGGAACGGCCGGCGCGCTTCCGCCTGGTCTACCTGTTCCGTGAATTGGGGAAGGGTGGCGTTTACGAGCCCAGGATGCGGCCCCGGCGTCGCGTTGTAATGGATGATTGCGTCGGCGAATCCCGGCGCCTGCGACGCGCTCTGGGGCGAGTAATCGCTGTGCGTGCCGCTGGCCAGCACCGCATGCAGAGGGTACTCCTCACCCAACCCTGCGTAATGCGGCAGCCACTCTCTGGAAATCAGTTCGGGTCTACCGAGCAGCGCCGCGCCTTGCGCATAGCTCCATTTTCCTGACGCCCACGGATCCATGATGACCCGCAGCCGTGCCCCGTCCGGTCCTTCGAAAGCAAAAAGCGGTGGATTCTTCAGCCCGGCAAACGTGGAGTCAAAATCGTAGAACGGCACCAGCAGCCAGCGCACTCCGCAGCCGGCGAGGATCGATGCGACCCCCCAGGGCAAGGAAGGCAGTTCGATGTGATGGGCCACCGTCATCGGCATGCCCCACTCCCGTTCCAGGCGACGGGCAGGATATAGGGTGCGGATCATTCCTTCCACACTCTGAAAACCCCAGAGAGAGTTATTGAGAAAGGGGCTGACGAATACCCTGCCCTCGCGGATGCGCCGAACCAGTTCATCGCGCCGCTCCGGATATTTCTCGACGAAGCACAGTGCCTCCTGCGTCACCGCCATGTTATAGCGGTCACGGTTTTCGGCGCGTTCGCCGTCGGTGCGCTGCATTTCGTCCAGATGCGCCCGCACCAGTTCGGCGAAGCTTCGCCGAGTGACCTCCTCAGAGAATCCCCAGGTATAGTCAGGACACGTGTCATTCGTAATGTAGACCGTCCAATCGGCCAGGTTGTCGCTGGTCTCGGCGGAGGCAGCGCGCGCCATCCCGAAAATCAACGCGCCAAGAAGAAGTGTAAGGGCTCGAATTCTCAACCCGCGTTCCCTCTCTGAGAATTACCAGGCAAGTGCGGACGTGCTTCACCGACAATGATCACGTCTTCTCGCCAGGTTTGAAGACACGGTCATAGATCAGCATCAGCACCGCGCCTGTCATCCCCACGCCCGTCACCACCCACCACATCTGTTGCGGGCGGTGCAGGACGTCTCCGAAGTAGTGGAGCAGGCGGCCCCCCAGGAGTCCGGCGAAGAAAGACCCGATCCCGATGGGTAAGAAAGCATATCCCATATAAAGCCCTTGCTGGCCTGGCGGGGCGAGCCGTGAGATGTATTCGTAATAGCGTGCTGATTGGGTGATTTCCCCGAGCGCCAGGATAATGAGAGTAACGATGAATCCCTTCGTCGTCGGATGCATTGCCAGGACCAGCCAAGATAAGCTCGAAATCACCAGGCCCAGCGTCATGGCAGAAAATGTAGGAATCTTCCGTGTCAGATAGCTGACCAAAATCTGGAAGCAAATCACCGTGAGCGCGTCTGTCGAGAGAAGCAGGTCGGCGTCAGCGTTCGGGTTTATGCTGCGTAGAAACACGGGGGCGGAAACGAACTCCTGCCAGAAGACAACATAGAAACTGGAGAAAATCAACAGGAAGAGCACGAAGCGGAAGTTACTCAGAACGGCGAACAAGTTCTTGATGGCCGCCCCGACGCTGGCGACTTTCTGTTCACCCAATTGTGTTGGCTCGTGGAAGAAGAAAAAGGTTGTCAGGTACATCAAGAAGACACTGAGCGCAGATACGCGAAATACGCTTTCCGCTCCCCACCCCAGTGGCTTCCGCACCAGCCAAGCCATTACGGGGCCGAGCGTGCCACCGATATTTACCAGAGTGTAATAAATTGAATAACCAATGGAACGGACATTCTCTTTGGAAGCACGCGCCGTAATCCCTGCGACGCAAGGCTTGACCAACCCGGGTCCTAAAGCTGGGATCAACAATATGCACCACACCAGCCATTTGTCGGTAAGAGCACGGCGGGCCGTCTGCATCCACGGAGCCGAGAGCGATCCAAGCAGAAAATAACCGACGGTCATCAGCAGATAGGCAAACATCAGCGTGCGCCGAAAACCGAAGCGGTCGGCCAGAGCTCCAGCCAGCACCGGCACAACCCACACAACAAATCCGAACGTCCCGGCTGTGGCACCTGCAAGCTCCTTGGAAAAATGGAGTTGTTCACTCAAATAAATCGCCAGAGCCGCGAACATCCCGTAATACGCGAGGCGCTCAAATAATTCCGTGAAATTCGCCACCCAAAAGGCGCGCTCGAATCCAGTACGAATTTCTCCCAGGCGCTGCGTGAAGCTCACCGTGTTCTCCGGTCACCGGCTGCTGCCAAGGTTTTGATCTGCGCGATGGTTTCTTCCGCCGAACGGCCCGTGATGCGGAGCAACTTGCGCCGCGCTTTCAGGCCCGAAAGGATGACGACGCAGGCTTGCGGCAGGCGCAAGGCTCGCGCGAAGAAGCGTATGCAAGCTTCGTTCGCCTGGCCCTCCGTGGGGGGCGCGTGCAGTTCCAAGCGCAGTTCGGATGGGGAGTCCAGTGATAGCCGCTCGCGGGCCGCGCGTGGTTTCACCCGCAGCCAGAAGCTCACGTTTTCGCGTTCGATTTGGAAATCGAGCATTCGAGGAAGTTGTCAGCCTTTGGCAATCAGCGGTCAGCTTTCAGCGATCAGCATTTACGCTCCCGTCGCCGCTGTTCTCCCGGCTGCCGCCCTCCACCCTTGGGTTTCTAGCCCCGACTCCGGGCTCGGGAGCGGCGAGTTCGGACTTCACTGGGTTTGCCTTTCTCCAAAGATCGCGGTCCCCACGCGCACGATGGTGGCGCCTTCTTCGATGGCCACCTCATAATCGTGGCTCATGCCCATAGAAAGCTCCTGCATGGAAACGTTGGGCAGATGCCGCGCTTCGATCTTCCGCGCCAAGTCCCGCAATTGCCGGAAGTACGGGCGCACCTCTTCCGGACTCGCCAGGAACGGCGGAATCACCATCAGGCCGCGCAGTTCGAGCGCTTCGATACGGCCGATCTGCTCGGCGAGTTCCTGCACCTCCGCCGCACGCACGCCCGCCTTTGCGGCCTCTTCGCCCAAATTCACTTCGATCAACACCGGCAGACACGCGCCGCCGGGCGGGGCGGCCTGAGCAAGCTTCTCCGCCAAGCGCAACGAATCGACCGAATGCACCCAGTGGAAGGTTTCACGCGCGGCGCGCGCCTTGTTGGTTTGGAGGTGTCCCACCAGATGCCACGTAGCACGCAAGTCCGCAAGTGCGGGAAGCTTGGCTTGCGCCTCCTGCACGCGGTTTTCGCCGAAGTCACGCAAGCCCGCAGCAAAGGCCGCGCAGATTGCTTCCGCCGGGTGGGTTTTCGAAATCGCCACCAGCTTCACATCCTCGCGTCGGCGCCCGCTGCGCCGGCAAGCGGCAGCGATGCGCTCTTCGACACGGGCGATATTTTCGGAAATGGTGGGCACCGTCTCCACCGGCGAACCTCAGCTCAGGCGAGCGACCCTTCAACTTCCTACAGCTAACAAATCGAAACCGTGTCATTCTATCATTCGTTGCCTCACGGGTTCGTGCCTTGTTACGGCGGCGCTCCGAATGCTAGGATGCAGCTTTAACCCGTGGTCCGGGGTTCACCCGCCCGTGGCCGTGACCATCGGGAGCGAACCTGTGACCCCTGACAACGAACAGATAGAACATGAAACATCCTGGCCTCTTCATCACACTCGAAGGCATTGACGGGACCGGCAAGAGCACGCAGATTCGCGGCCTGGTCCGGTATTTACGGGAATGCAGGCATCGCGTGTGTGTCACCCGCGAACCGGGCGGCACGCCCGCCGGCGAGCGCATCCGCGCCATCCTGCTGGCGACGAGCACAGGGAAACTCGCACCGCTGGCCGAGCTCGCCTTGATGTACGCGGCGCGCGCCCAGCACCTAGCAGAGGTGGTGCGGCCGGCGCTTGCCCGCGGCGAGATCGTGGTGAGCGACCGCTACAATGATGCGTCGATGGCTTACCAAGGTTACGGGCGTGGGTTGGGCACGGCCGACGTGCGTGCCTTCGACCGCCTCGTCTGCGGCCGGACCCAGCCGGATTTGACGATTATTCTCGACCTCGACCCCGGGCGCGCCCTGGCGCGCGCGCAGGGGCGGGAGACGCGCCGCAAGTCTCGCCGCGAGCGCTTCGAAGCGCAAAGCTTGGAGTTCCACCAGCGGGTGCGCGCGGGGTATCTCGCTATCGCCCGTAGCGCGCCGGGGCGTGCCAAGGTGGTGCGCGCTGACCAGCCGGTGGGCGAAGTTCAGACCGCGATTCGCAAGTTGGTGGACGAGTGCCTGGCTCGGCACATGAAATCAATCCCCAAACGGGGCTAGGGCGGCAAGGCTTGCGCGCATCGCGAATTCCGAATTTCTGATCCCGCACCTCGAGTTTTATGGGCTTTGATTCCTTCTTCGGCAATCCGCAGGCCGTGGCGGCGGTTCGCGAGATGCTTGCGAGCGGCCGCGTGCCGGGCGCCATGCTTTTCGCCGGACCGGACGGCGTGGGCAAGAAGACGCTGGCCTTGATGCTGGCCAAAGCACTGGTTTGCGAGCACGGTCCTGCAGACTTCTGCGACCAGTGCGGGCGCTGCCGCAAGGCCGAGCAGATGTTCGCTGCCGCACGCGAGGACCTGGCGCGGCGCCGCGAAATCAAGGAGGCCGCACGGCGCGTCGAGGGCCTGGTCTATTTCGATCTTCAGCTCGTCGAGCCGCTGACGAAATTCATTCTCACCGAGCAGATCCGCCAGTTGCGCGCCATTGCCTATACGCGGCCTTTCGAGCTCCCGCGCCGCGTCTTCATACTCGACGACGCGCAGACCATCCACTGGCAGGCCGCGGATCTGATGCTTAAAGTACTGGAGGAACCGCCGGAGACAACGAGCATTGTTTTGGTTTGCCCGAACGCCTACGAGCTCCGCTCCACCATACGTTCGCGCTGCTTGCGCGTCCCTTTCTCACCCGTGGACGAGCCGCTCATTCAGGAACTCCTCGCCCGCGAGAAGAACCTCACTCCCCCGCAGCAGGCGCTAGCCGCCCGGGTGGCGGCAGGCAGCGTGGCGCGCGCCCGAGCCTTTGACCCCGCCGAGTACGAACGTCGCCGCAAGCCCTGGTTGGATTTCCTCGAAGCCACGGCGCGCCGCCTTCCCCCGGGGACGGCGCCGGACTGGCGTTTACTGCTCGAGTCCGCCCGCACGCTCAATGAGAATCGCGACGACTTCGAGGAAACACTCAAGATCGGTTATTCTCTGCTGGCGGATCTGCTGCACGTCTTGCTGGACCCAGCGGCCCGAGGCGTGGTGAATTTGGATTTGCAGCCGCGCCTTACGAGCTGGGCGGCGAAGCTGAAACTGGCCGGAATCGAAAGACTCAAGAGCGGCCTCGATCAGGCCTACCGGCTGCAGATTCGCAACGTCAACCCGCAGCTCGGCTTCGAGGCGCTGGGGATTGAGATCATATCCGGCTCCGAATCCGACCCTCGTTAGCATTGTCACCCGGCGCGCCCTGTCGAGCCGGCAACGTTCCCGGCCGCACGGTGGCAGCCGGAGTTTTCCCTTGCCCGGCGCGCGGTTCCTCCTGCCCGCAGGCAACTGGAAACCCTCCCCGACCATCTCACGGTCAAGTCCCGCACGGCTCGCGTCACCGATGCGCAGACCAACCTGGAACAAGCTGGCCTCTGCCATGGTGCCACGGTTGAGTCGATTTGCGGCGTGGGGGAGTCTGTGTTACTATCTACACCATTGGTGGCTGTCTTCCTAGGATGTATTCTTGAGTGGGCTGAAGGAAACCGCGGCGCCCGCGGGTACGTCTACAAGAAGGTGGCCGTCTGCGGTCTTCACCGGAAGAACCACTGAACCCCGGCCAGTCCCTGCGGGCTTGAGGAGTAAACAAGCATGAATCGACGACTGATCCGTCCTTCCCTGTCTGACGTGCAAGACCAACTGGGCACGCGCATGCAGCGCAAGAAGCCCGCTCCACCGGACCAGACTAACGCCGAGAACTTCTATTACGTAAAGCAGATGCAGGCGCGCACACCGATGGTGGTGGTGCTGGACCAGGGTGAAACGATCCGTGGCGTGATCGAGTGGTACGACAAGAGCTGTATCAAGGTTCATCGTATGAATGAGCCCAACCTCCTGCTCATGAAGTCTTGCATCCGCTATATGTACAAAGATGGCGAATCCAGGAGCGGTGGGGACGGCCGTCACGTGCCCGAGATCGACCAGGAAGAGTAGCCTGCGGCATCGCGCCTGGTAGGCATGACATCCGCGTTGGGAGACCCACACCACGCGAATTCGTGAATCATCAGGTCACGCCCGCCCCAGAAGGTTCATAGCCTGCCGCGCACACCCCACTCAACACCAGGACCGAGAATTTCCAGTTCGCGGCCCCGCCATTACTTCCCTCGCCCGCCTTACCGGACCAGTTGTTCAGCGCACGGTATTGGGTTATAAGTCTTGGGACAGGAGGATGTGATGCAATCCCTACCCGCAAGACTCTTCGGCCTCACAGCGTGCGTCCTGGCCGCCCACTGCATGGCGGCTGCCCCCGATCTCAGGGCCGCGTCCGACCAGGAAAACGCCGCCCAAGTTGACGCCTTGTTCCAGGCATTTGCCGGAGGCAAATGCCCGGGAGTGGCGGTCGGGATCATTCGTGACGGACAACTGATTCTCAAAAGAGGCTATGGCCTGGCGGACGTGGAGAAGGCCGTGCCCATTACCAGCGCCACGATCTTTCGCATCGGGTCGGTGACGAAATCCTTCACCTCGATTGCCATTCTGCAACAGGTCGAGGCCGGCAAGTTGAGCCTGGACGATCCGCTGGCGCGGTACTTGCCCGACTTCCCGCGCAGCCATGAGATCCTGATCCGGCATTTGCTGAGCCACACCGCCGGAGTGCCGGATTTTGTGAGCATTGAGCAGGCCGAGAAAATACCCCTCGATTTCCCGCCGGGCACGCGCATTAACTACAGCAACACAGGCTATGACCTGTTGGGAAAAGTTCTCGAGAAAGTCACCGGGCAGAAGTATGAAGAGGTCCTGCGTGACCAGATCTTCCAGCCCGCGGGGATGCTCCATTCGGGTTATGACACCACGGCGGAACTGCCGGGGCGCGCGCAAGGCTACCTGTTGAACGAGAAGGGTGCGTACCAGCCCATTCAGCCGGAAGGCATCGCCAGCGCCTTCGCGGCGGGTGGACTCTATTCCAACGTCGAGGACATGGCGCGCTGGGAGCAGGCGCTGGAAGCGGGGAAATTGCTGAAGCAGGAGACTCTCGAAATGGCCTCCACACCCTACCGCCTGCCGGACGGCCGCCACACCGCCTATGGCATGGGGTTCATGACGAACAAGTATCGTGAGCTACGCGAGGTCGGGCACGGGGGCGACATCAACGGCTTCAACGCTTATGTAGCACGATACCCGGAGCACGGTTTCGCGGTGATCGTTCTCTCGAACACGGAAATGCGTCCACCAGGACTGGTGCCGGAGGGGGGAACAATCGCCCACCGTATCGCCGAAATCTACTTGGGCAAATTTATGGGCAAGCCGGACGAGATCGTGGCGGTCTCCGTAGCCAACACGATCCTTGACTCCTACGCGGGTCGGTATGAGGTGGACGCCGCGGCGCCTATCACCGATGCCATGGGCCGCTACCTCGTGATTACGCGCGACGGAGACCACCTGATGGGAGTAGGCAAGATGGGCAAGATGCCTCTCCTCCCGACTTCCGAAACCACCTTCCGGGCCCCGGGCTCTCCAGCGGAAATTACTTTCGTGCGTGATCCCCAGGGGAAACGTCCGCACCTGATCATCAGCTTGATGGGCCTGCGTGAGTTTCCCGCTCATCCCGTGGATTGAGCAGGAAAGCAGGCCAGGCATTACCAGATGTGGCAGGCCTTGACGCGCACCATCTTCTGCCCGGCGTGGCAGCCGAACGCTTGCCAGAACTCCGGCAGGTTTGAGACCACGTTATTCACCCGGTACTTGGGATACGAGTGAGGGTCGGAGAGCACCAGGGTGCGGATCGCCTCCGGCCGGAGCTGTTCACACCAGGCAAAAGCATAGGCGAGGAAAAACCGCTGGCGCGAGGTAAGGCCGTCCTTCTCCTTTGTGTCCAGGTCCTTGCCTTGGCGGGCCAGCGCCGCCTGAAGTGCCATGAAGGCCAGATGCAGCCCGCCGTTGTCGGCGGTGTCCTCACCCTGGGTCAGGCGGCCGTCCTGCTTCACTCCCGCTCCCGCCTCGGGGACCATCTGCGTGTACTCATCGGCGATGCACTTGCCCCGCTCCTCATACTCTTTGGCGTCATGGGAGGTCCACCAATCGCGCAGGTTCCCCTGGGCGTCAAACTTGCGCCCCTGATCATCGAAACCGTGAATGGCCTCGTGCCCAATGATGGCGCCAATGGACCCATAGTTGACGGCGTCATCCTGGCTGGGATCGAAGAAGGGCGGCTGTAGGATGCCGGCCGGGAAGTTGATGGTGTTGGTCTGAGGGTCTTCATAAGCATTGATCGTGGGCGGCGTCATCAGCCATTCCGTCCGGTCGACCCGCTTTCCGATCTTGTTGACCCAGCGCTCGAATTCGAACCGCGTGGCGTTCTGCCGGTTCACCAGGTGGCTCGCGCGTCCGATCTGCACGCTGGAGTAATCGCGCCATTGGTCAGGATAGCCGATCTTGTTCAGGGTGGCGTGCAACTTCTCGATAGCCTGCCGCTTGGTCTCCGGAACCATCCAGTCCTGCGCGCCAATATCTTTGGCGAGCGCCGCTTCAATGTCCTCGACCAACTTGACCGCGCGCTGTTTGCTCTGAGGCGGGAAGGCGCGCGCCACGTAGACCTCGCCCAGGGCCTCGCCCAGGTTGCCATCCACGCTGCGGACGCAGCGCCGCCAGCGTGGCTGCAACTGCTCGACGCCGAACAGGGTGCGTCCGAAAAACGCGAAATCCTCGTTCACGAAAGCGGTACTTAAAGAATTGGCGGAGCCGTGCAGGAACTGCCAACGCAAATACGCCTTCCAGTGCTCCAGCGGTTGCTGTTGCAGCAGGGTTTCCAGGCTCTTGAAGAAGTTGGGCGCGGTAACGATGTAGTGCGGTGTGGCCGGCGCGTGCACCGCCTCCAAGTAGCGGTCCCAATCAAAGGAGGGCGCGAGCGCCTTGATTTCCGCGAGTGACATCTTGTTGTTGAGGTTCTTGGGATCGCGGCGCGCCACCGGGTCCATCGCGGCCTTGGCCAGAGCGGTTTCCATTTCCAGCGCCACCGCCGCATCGGCTTTGGCCGGCTCGGGTTTCTCTCCCGCCAGCACCAGCATGTTCTTGATGTGTTCCACGTACTTCCCCCGGATTTCTTTGGCCTTGTCAGTCTGGTCCATGTAGAAGCTGCGTCCCGGCAGTCCCATGCCGCCCTGGTCAAACTGGGCGACATCCCGGGAGGCATTGTCGAAATCCGGCGAGCCGGAGAAACCCAGCAGCGCCGCGTCAGTCTGATCTTCCCCCTGCTCCCAGGCGCCGGGAATGGTCTGGTGCAAGTGCGCGACCTCCAGGGCGATGTCCGACTTGTTCTGGATGGCGTCAATGCGCTCCAGTTCCGGTTGCAGCCACTCCTGCGTGTGGGCGTCGATGCCCTTTTCATCCATACAGGCATAGTAGAAGTCGCCAACCTTCTGCTCGTTGGGCGTACGGCGGCCCTCGGCGGCCGAGGTCTTCTCCAGAGTCTCGCGCAGGAGCGTCTCGTTCCAAAGCAGCAATGGATACGCAACGCCCCCCCCTGGCTGGTCGGCCGGGATGGGATGAGCCGACAGCCACTTGCCGTCAGCGTATTGATAGAAATCGTCGCAAGGATTCACGTTGGGATCAACGATGCCGGCGCTGAAGTGTTCCAGCTCCGGCAACTCCCCGGAGGGAGTCTGCGCCCGAACCGATAGTGCTGGGGCGAGAGCCAGGAAGGAAATCAGAACTGCTGCCGGAATTCGCAGATAGTGCATAGTTAACCTCGCAGGTTGGGTGGAGACGTAGAATACCCTATCATCTGGCCCCGCGGGCGGGAATTACATCGTCCAATTGCGCCCGGGGAACGTCCTCGGCCTTATCCAGCCTTGATCCCCGCAGAGCTGCGCTACCAGCTCGCTGTCTCTCGAAGTCCCCAGCCCTCTCCAGGGGAAGATGCGGCTCTGGTGCTCTGCGCGCCCGGATCGCAATCTCTCGAAGTCCTCAGCCCACCCCGAGGGGAGAGGCATCCACCCGCCTGCCGCTCCCCCCAACGCGATTCACCCGCCCTCCCCTTGCGGGAGAGGGTGGGCTGCTGCCGGCGCTTTCAACAGCCGGAGCGGGCGGGGGGCCCCGAGCGCCGGGGGTGAGGGGGCGTCCTTGTCGTCGCGGCCAACTCGATTTTCTTCATATCTCGCCTCGAAACCACCGATAGCTGATACGGGGGAGTGTGTCACGGTCGGGGCCGGCAGCCCGGATTTCTCACCACGCTGGAACGCCTTGGGGGGCTGCCGGAAGGGCGGGGCCTCACAGGCTGCGGAAAAACGCTCCGATGCTGTCATTCTGAGCGAAGCGAAGGACCCCTGTATTTGAATTTTCAAGCAAATACAGAGGTCCTTCCTTCGTTTCACTCAGGACCGGCTTCGCCTCCTCAGGATGACAGTGTGAGGGGTTTTTCCGCGGCCTGCTCAGCCCCGCCGAAATCGCGGCTCCCGCCCTCTGTTCGTCCTACGCCCCGCGGTCGCCCCGGCGACCGGTCCTGAGCGAAATGAAGGAAGGATTTCCGCATTTCTCGGTCTCGCGGCCAACAATTCTCTCATTTCCTTTCAACAACACTCTGGTTTCGCCCCGAATTACCGCTCAATCTGTGCATTTTATGCCAAAAAGCCCGATAGAATATCGGCCATTGTGTCACTCGCCCCTTTGTTTTCATAGACATAGTCGGGTCGATCTTCATTTTTAACATCTCTTTGGATCAGCGCCCCGTTCCTGACCTTGATCAGCGTGTGGGTGAGCCGCCACAATGGGCGCAGGCAGGAATCTTTCATTCTTTGCAGGAACGTCATGTTTTCGTTGTTCGGAGCCATCAGGATGGTGTGATTCTCGGGTGATCAATCGATCGGGACGCGCCTCAGGCCGAGCCCTGTTCGGCCTAGTGTCCACACTCGTAGACTACGCCACGCGCCGGGGGTGTGTCAATAGGTGTTAATGCGATTGTTACTACGGGTAGGCAAAATCTCTCGGGAAAGCGCCACATTGTCCGGAACCGTGCCCGCGCCCAAGAAAAAGTGGAGCGCGACTTCCTTATTCCCCTCCTGATTCAGGAGGGGATAGGGGGTGGTCAAGCCAGCGTAGCGCGGACCTCCGCAGTGTGAGGTCCGCGGCTTTTCGCGCCGGCCTGGCAACAGCGGTGGTAGAATGCCCACCAATCGTCGCAGTGATTCCCGCTTTCCGGAGGTGCCGATGCGGCGGGGAACTTGACGGGTGACGGCACGTACACCTACCAGTGGGACGCGGAGGGGCGGCTGATATCGGTGGACAACGGGGCGGCGCGGAGTTACGTCTATAACGCCTTGGGGCGAGAGGTGGAATTTCATGGGGACGGCCGCGTCTCGGAGGATCTCACCGACCTGGCGGGCCAGTACCTGGGGTCGGTTGACCCCTCGAGCGGCGCCTGGACGGGTGAGAGAATACCGGGGAGCAGTATATACTTAGCCTGGTATGTCAACGGCGGGACCACGTTTTTCCACTACAACGCCCTGGGCTCGTCGATGATGAACACCCACCAGGATGGCAACACGGTGTCCAACGACGTCCTCTTCTATCCCTGGGGCCAAGGGTGGGCGTCCCCGGTCAACGATTACTTCCAATTCTTCGGAAACATCGAGGGCTGGGATTGGGAAATCGGCGAAGGCGTCACCCCGAATCGCTATTACCCCAACTACCAGGGCCGCTGGCTCTCCCCCGACCCCCTCGCCGGCAACATCTCGAACCCCCAGTCGCTGAATCGCTATGCCTATGTGCTGAATAACCCGACCAGCTTGACCGACCCGCTCGGATTGACGCCCTGCTGGGTGACCGATACCTGCGGACGGAACGGCGGAGCAGGGTTCAACGATGCCAAAGCATATAATCCTCCTTGCTCTGGGCTAGCCGGATTTTTCGGTATCTGCGCCCCCAATTATTCTCAAGAGGCAGCGGCGGGCGAGGCGCAGTATATGGTCACTAACAACCTCTGCCCCGGCGGTTGCGGCGGCTTAACCTACACCGCGGGTGGGCTCACGTACACGTGGGTCCCCGCCGCTCAGGTAGGGGTAAACATCGGAGGGTCAGGCACGAGCTGGGGTGACGTTTCGCCAGGCTACTGGGCAGTGGGCTCGGTGAACGACCTGGGGTTCTTCGGTCAATTGGCGGCGTACGCCAATGATGCGCTCAGCGCTGCCCGGAACTGGGCGGCCAGTGCGCTGGCTACTCCCCCCGGCGTCGTTATAGGGTATGGTCCGATTGTGCCTGGACTGTCAAGCGCGGCGGAGACGAGCTTTTTCGAAGGCACGGCGTATAGCGAAAAGGTTCTTGCGCAGATGAAAACTACTGGCGACATCTTCCACGCGTTCCCTGAAAGCGTCGCAGCTTTCGAGGATGCCGGCACGGAAACGCAAATCATAAGCCGTAGTGGTCAATTTTGGAAGCTCTCCATCCCTGGGAGCTACGGAGGCTACAACGGGGCGTTCGAGTTCATTAAAGATGCGAATGGGGTCATAAACCATCGCTTCTTTAGCCCCTCGCCCTAGCTACTGATATGCTCACTCCACAACGGTACATTGAGATTCTCCGCTCAAAGGGGCGGCCTCTACAGGACGTCGGCGTCGGCGGGTTTGCTCTCGCAATGGAAGATGCGCTGGACGCTGTGAGGTTGCTGGTTGGCTCGCGGGTGGCGATTGCCGGTGGCGACGTCCTCCGGATTGAGAATGGTCGCCCGAGGTACACCTACGACAATTGGTATGTGAATCGGCAGGGGGACGAATCGCTCGAGGAGTACTTGACGAGAAGCTGGAACACTGCTGAGAGATACATCCGCGAATACCCCGATCCTCGAGACGGGACAATTCTTTACGCCTTGGTCATAGCCGAACTAGGAGTGCCGGGCTCTTCGTATGTCGCCTGAAAGCCTCCTTATGTTGTCCGGTCAGCTGCTGATGGGGCTCGGACGGCGCCAAGCGATATCGACTACACCACAGGAGCCGCGACCTTCGCGGGTGGCGGTAGAGTAGGAGAGGGAGCGATGCGGAGGCACGACACCCTCTCCCCTCGTCAAACCGGACGTGCGGATTTCCCGCATCCGGCTTTCACGCAAACTCTCGCGACCCAGCAGTACGCCGGCCGCAAAGCCGACTTAGCCGGGCAGCCAAGCCTCGATCTAAGATGAGAACTGTTCCCCAACCTTGCGGCTGGTTCTCCGTAGAGGGACTTGCGTCCAAGCGGAATTCCCACCCTCTGACTCAGCGTGTTTGCGTTCCGGCCCCTTCGCTCCACGGGCGTTACCCGCTTCTCCGCTAGTATGAGCCGGTCCGACTCCCAGACGAAGCCGCCCCAGGGTTATGCATTCCCCTCGGGCGTTGGCCCTCCCCACCAGAAGAGCGGGACCACTCCGCCGGGTCTCCCAGGTTCCTCGACTGATCTTTCCCCATGCGCCGTCCCCAACCACCCCGGAGAGCCCGGTGGCTGCTCTTGCCCATTGCTTCACCACCGGCGTCAGGCTTCATCACGTATGGGAGACTGGCCGCTCTCACTTCGGGTAACGAGGCCGAATCGGGTTCGCTTGCGCTACGGCTCACGGGTTCGCCTTCGCCAGGCTTCGCTCGGCGGATCGCTCCGCTCCACGCTGGCTCGGCTACCTGTTGAACGGGCAATTACAGGGTAAGCTCCTTTCAGCTTACCAGATCAGCCAGGCTTCGCCTGGCGCTCCATACGTCCCGACGGTCTTTGTCGGGATGTATGCGACCCAGGGACGATAGAATGTTCGCGTGCTAAAGCACTATTACGGCCTTAATCATCAGCACTATTTGAGCACCAGCACGTATCGTCGCGCGGCGAAGCCGCAACCAAACGTGTAGGGGCCAGCGGCGCTGGCCCTGGGCCGAACGCCGTTCGGCCCTGCGAAGTGCGCGAACATTCTCGGGTTTACCACCCCCCGGCCCCCTCCTTATCAAGGAGGGGAATCATCCGGAGCATTTTCATCTTTCGTGGCGAGCCGAAGGCTCATGATATCTGTGCGGAAAGGCTTCGCCTTTCCGTGGCGCGTGTGTCCAGGACAACTTCCTCCGCGCCGGCTGGAAGGCTGAGCCTTCCAGCCGGCGCGGAGGGGGAGGAAGGATGCAGCATGGGCCGGAAAGCCAGAGGCTTTCCGCACAGCAGGCGGCAAAGCCGCGCTCAGCGCTCGTATAGTTGGTGAATTTGGACAGCTCTGGCCCTGAGCGGGGCGAAGGGTCGGCACGTGCTGAGCTAGAGCTCAGCGCCACAACACGCCATCAATATGTAGAACGAGGGCAATGCGGAGATTCTTCGCACAGTTCACCCTGAGCGGGCAGAGCGAGATTCTTCGCTTCGCTCAGAATGACAGCGAAGGGCTCTGCAGAAACTCGACGCGTAAGTCATTTAGATTCAGCATCGCTTGCGCTGTCATTCTGAGCCCGCATTTTGGGCGAACAACCCCCGTAGCTTACTCTGTTCGCCAACCCCCCGCGAACTGCCGGGGTCCCTCGCTTCGCTCAGGATGACAGCGAGGGGCATTGGTTCTCTTTGTCGAGTTTCTGCCCACCATGGGCAGCCGAAAGGCTGTCAATGCTCAGAATGACAGCAAAGGACCCAGGATGCCAGCTTTGGCGGTTTTTCCGCAGCGCGTTGAACCGTCACCGGCCACGCTGTTTCGGGAAGGCAGAACCTACGGAACCACCGCATCAACAACCGAAAAAAGTTCCTTGACATCAATGGGCTTCGAAACGTAGCCGTCCATTCCTGCCGCCAGGCAACGCTCCTCGTCACCCTGCATGGCGTGTGCGGTCATGGCAACGATGGGGATGTGGGCTCCGGTGACGATTTCCTTCTGCCTGATCGCCATCGTTGCTTCCAACCCGTCAACCTCAGGCATCTGCACATCCATGAGAATCAGATCAAAGGGCTCCTTTTCCATTCGCCCCAGCGCCTCACGCCCATTGACGGCAATTACCACGCTGTGTCCATGCTTCTCGAGCAGGCGCGTGGCCAGGAGCTGGTTAACCAAATTGTCTTCCGCCAGGAGAATGTGCAGTGATTTTGCCTCTTCGCGTAAGGAGTGACGAGTGACCAGCGCGGCCCTCCCGTCGTCTGGTTTGGACCCAACCGCCCGCCGGATGGCCGCCAAAAGTTCCGTTTGGCTAACGGGCCTGGTCAGGTAGGCGGCGAGCCCCAACTCGCGGCACCGGGCGGCATCTCCTCGCTGACCCGCCGAAGAGAGCATCATAATTTTGGCGCTGGATAACCCTGGATTTTTCCGAATCTGTGCCGCTAACGCGTAGCCGTCCATTCCCGGCATATTGGCATCGCAGAGGATCAGGGGAAGTGGTTGGGCGGCGGCAAGCACACGCTCCAGAGCCCGAAGCGCCGCGATGCCGCTGCCCGCCAGTATGGGCTCCATGCCCCAGCCCGCGAGCAAGCCCTCCAGAATGCGGCGATTGGTCAGGTTGTCATCCACCACCAGCGCCTGTATCCCCTGTAGCTGGGCTCTCTCGGTCGGCAGGGGCGAGGTAGCCGTCCGAGATACGTCAAAACATAGGGTAAAGTGGAAGGTACTGCCCTTGCCGTTCTCGCTCTCCAGCCAAATGCGGCCTCCCATCATTTCCACGAGTTGACGGGAAATGGTCAGCCCCAAGCCCGTACCCCCGAAGCGGCGGGCGATGGAACCGTCCGCCTGGGTGAAGGCGTCGAAGATATGGGCTTGCTGCTCAAGGGGTATGCCGATCCCGGTGTCCTCGACGCGGAAGTGCAGGCAGGCTGAGTCTTCGTCCGCGGTGTCCTGTTGAACCCTTAGGGTGACACTGCCCTTTTCAGTAAATTTAACGGCGTTGCCCAACAGGTTAATCAGCACCTGCCGAAGCCGGCTGGGGTCGCCGACCAGAGCCTCGGGGACATCGGGCTCGACCGCGCAGCTCAATTCCAGGCCCTTCTGGCGGGCGCGCCAGGCCAGGGTCTTGAGTGTGGGCTCCAGGCTACACCGCAGCATAAAGTCGATTGCTTCCAGATCCAATTTCCCCGCCTCGAGCTTCGAAAAGTCCAGGATGTCATTAATGATCGTGAGCAGAGAATCGGCGGAAGCTTTCACCATGCCCACGTATTCGGACTGCTCGGGGGTGAGTTGGGTGTCAAGCAGAAGGTCCGTCATACCCAGGACGCCGTTCATGGGAGTGCGGATCTCGTGGCTCATATTGGCGACGAATTCACTCTTGGCGCGGCTGGCTGCGTTGGCCGCCTCCCAGGCTTTCCGCATTTCAGCCTCCGCCTCCTTCAACTCGCAGGTGCGACTGTCCACCATGAGAGCAAGTTCACGCTCCCGCCGGCGCAGCCCTTCGACGCGCAGGCGATGTCCCCCCGTCAGGGACAATAAGAAGAGCGCCAGGGAAGCGGAATAGAACCACCAAGTCTGGTAGAAGTACGGGGCAAGGGAAAAGGCCAGCGTATCGCCGGACTCGTTCCACAAACCATCGTCGTTCGAGGCCATGAGGCGGAATCTAAAACGGCCCGGCCCGACGTTGTCGTACAAGGCGGCACGGTGCCCACCCGCCTCCACCCACTCTTTATCGACGCCCTCGAGCTTGTACCGAAAGCGCACGCGCGCGGGTTGGCGGAGACAAAGCGCCGTGTACTGGATTTCGAGCTTGCGGCTGCCGGCGGGCAAGCGAACCTCGCGGCGAAGATCGACCTCCTGATTATCGACGGTGAGGCTCTCCACATGCACGGGCGGGGGAAGCGGGTTCAGTGGCCGCCGCGCGGGGTCCACCATCGCCAAACCCTTCGTGGTCGCAAACCAGAGGCGGCCGTCGTGTCCCCGCCAGGAAAGCGGGTGGGTGCTGACGCTGCACTCGAGGGTGGCGAGCCCGTCCTCGGTGCCGTAATTCACCAGGGGAAGGCTTCCGATCCTTCCCCCCGCGCATGCCTCCAGGTCGGTCCGTCGAAGCCGGGAAATGCCCTCACCACCTGCCAGCCAGATTGAGCCCTGGCCATCAATTGAGATCTGCTCAACGGCGTCTGTTATGCCGGCGCTGCTCCCGATGGCAGTGAATACACCGTTCAGGTAATGGGCCAATCCTGCGGGAGTGCCGATCCAGAGGGAGCCGCCCTGGTCTTCCTCCAGCACGGTGGTGGAATTGTGGGGAAGTCCCGCCGCCACGGTGTATATCCGGGGGCCTTGGTCGTCAAAGCGTGTCAATCCCCCGCCGGTTCCCACCCAAACTGCTCCTGTGGCATCCTCATGGATCTCACGCACGGTATTCGCCGCCAAGCCCTTCCCAATTCCGTAGTGGCGCCACCGTCCCTTGCTCAGCACATCCAGGCCGCTATACCGTGTCCCCACCCACAGATTGCCCAGTTTGTCTTCAAATACAACGTTGATGGAGTCGCTCGACAGGCCATCGCGGCTTGTGAAATTCTTGAAGCGGCCGTCCTGGAATGCGGACACGCCGGCGCCGGTCCCGAGCCACAGGGTATGGTCGGCGCCGCCCCAGATGGCGTTCACGTGGTCGTTAGGAAGTCCATCTTTGGTTGTAAAAACTTGGACGTGACCGTTCTCGATCCGGTTCAGACCCGCCGGTGTTCCCACCCAGAGAACGCCACCGTCATCCTCGTAGACGGAGTAAATGTAATCGCTACTGAGGCCGTCGCGGCGGGTGAAAGTGGTGAATACATTGTTGCGAAACCTGTGCAAATCACCGCTCAGCGTACCTGCCCAGATGCTGCCCTCGCGGTCCTCCAAGAGCGCCGTCACGTCTCCAGGAGGAACACCGCCTCCGGAGGATTGACGGGTAGGGGCTGGGCGGAACTTCTGCGAGAAGTCCAGTGTGAGGGTTTGCAGGCTATCATTCGCCACCCAAAACTGATGGTCCGAGTCCTCCAGCATGGCCGTCAGACCAGTTGCGTCGCCAGCCGGCAGGTTCGCCCGTCTGGGCTCATTGCCCTGCATGCGGTAGGTAGCGTTCCCGCCTCCGATCCAAATACCACCTTCCTTGTCCGTGTAAATGAACCCTTCTTCGCGTGTCGCGTTTGGGCGCCAAGCCGTGACGCCGCCCGGTGATGCCCGCACGATCTGGCCCTTGACGTTAATCCACATGTTCCCGTCCCGGTCTCCTGCCAGGGAGACCACGGGCCCCTGCACGGCCGAAGTCAGCATGCGGGTAAACTTGTGGTTGGCATAGGCGGCAACACCGGTTCCCGTTCCCACCCAGAGAGTCCCGTCTCGGGCGCGAGCGAGGCTCAGAACGTGGTCGTCGGGCAGCCCATCGTGGGTGCTGAATCGACGGAAAGCCCTGTCCCGATAATACAGGAGCCCTCCCACCCCGGTGCCGATCCACAGGCCGCCTTCGTCATCGGCCAACAGGGAGGTGACCTCGTTCTCGAAAAAGGCCGGAGTATTACGGGTGCTGAAACGTGTGAACTTCACGCCGTCGAAGCGGAAGAGCCCACTTCGAGTTCCGCACCAGAGATAGCCATCCTGCGACTGCGCCAGAGCGTTGATGGAAGTGCCCATCAGCCCGTTGCGTTGGTCCCAAATGTTGTGATGATACTGTCCGAGGGTTTGCGACGGATCCAGCGCCTCGGCCGCCGGCGAGGGCAAGATGAGGAGCAACAAAGTCACGAAGCCGCGCCATGATCCCGAGCTACCTTGCATGCTTGCCGGTCTCCCGAAAGGTCCGTTCAGGCTATCCAGACCGAAGTCCTGTCCTTCTTATATCGGCTGGAACGGGCTCCCGGGTTAGCCGGTATCTCTGTTGCACGTCCCGAAAAACTCGCGGTCAGGAGGGCCCTGACCCTGACCACCCTTGCTGCACTCCCCTCTCAGGCGAGGCAGGCCAAGGGCACCGTGACACAGTGAGGTGACACTTTGTCACACTACCTTTGTTTTCAGCACCATATCCGGACCAACCTCAATGCTGTTCACTTAAGGGGTTTCAGGAAAACACTTCTGAATTCGTTCCTGGGTGACCCCCTCACCCGGCGCTTCGCGCCACCCTCTGTCGCCGCGGCGACCGAGGGGAGGATTGATTTGATTTCTTTGCCCTCGCCCCCTTGGGGGAGAGGGTGGGCCGCTGCCGGCGCTTTCACCAGCCGGAGCGGGGTGGGTGAGGGGTCACTTCGCCTGGCGGACACATCAAGCTCGGCGGGCGCGAAAAGCCGCGGACCAAACGCTGCGAGGTCCGCGCTACGCTTTCTGGGCGATCATTTCTGGGCCACCGTGATAAGAACGAATCGCAATCCTAAACTTTGATGCTGCCGAACAGTGAGACCGGCGCCCATGATTAGCGCTCGAATCTGATTACGGCTCTTGACCTTCTCACCAAACAGTTTCAAAAGCAGCATGGCATGATCGGCTAGACAGAACAATCCTCCAGGACGAAGCACCCTGGCAATCTCCTGGAGGCCCTTTGTTTGGTCGGCCCAGTGGTGAAACGATAAGCTGGTTAAAACAAGATCGGCAGTTTGGTCAGAAAAAGGAAGCGACTCGGCCGATGCAAGCTTAAAGGTAATGTTGGGATTAAGCCGCTTGGCTGCTGAAACCATCTGTTCGGCTGGATCGACGCCAAATAGCTGCGCTTCTGGCCAACGGACTGAGGCGGCACGCAACAGGCGACCCGTTCCGCACCCAACATCAATAATACAACGCGGCGGATCTTTTGGTTTTTGCCCAAGAAGGTCAAGCATTTTGGAGTGAACTGGTCCAAAATACAATCTTTGCATGACCGATTGATCGTAGGTTGCCGCCCACTTGTTGAACCGCTTTACGTCATAGCTAGTTGTTGAAGGCACAATCTCATTATCCATATGTTCTACGATGATCGCAAGCGTGTACCCACGGAGTCGCCGCGACTGAAAGCGGCTAGCGGGTAGCCACGGACAGTGCTTTTCTGTCCGTGGGCTTTTCCCTTGCCCGATACCCCAGCGGTAACCGCAAGTTGTCAATCTGAATGGGGCATGCCACTACCGTCGCTTTGTCCAAAGCAAAATTGTTGTAACTCGACCATCGCCAATCTTCCGGCCGCTTCACCCGCCCTTTCCGCATGGGATTCATATGCGACTATTTCAGCAGGCTTTGCCTTGGTCATCGAGGGAAGAACCCACAGTCAGAACCGCACTGACTGTGGCTACCCACTACACGTTATGCGTCGTCATCCGTGGGCATCGTGCCCTCGGGGCCCGGTACCCCTAACCCTTCCAAACGCCCGCGGGCGTGATCAGCGTCATCGGCGCAAACCCAGAACTCGGCCGGCCCCACAATGTAGTTATAGCCCGTCCAGAATCGACCCCACCCAAAGAGATCCTGGAGACGCTCGCCACGTTCGAGGTATTCGATCGATTCGCCTTCCAACAGCGACTTCGCAACCCCGACGAGCCCTCCATCTTCGGCGACATACACACGCACCAGTTCCACATTTGGTGTGGGCGCCGGACCCGGACGCTGCTCGACGAGATCCACCTGACACTCAGGACAGACCGCGACATACCAGCGGAATTTCTCCCAACACTTGGGGCACCACATATTGCCGACCGCTTCACCAGCCCTCTCCGCACGCGATTCAGCTATTCCAGCAGGTTATGCCTTCGCCATCAAGGGAAGAACTACCCGATGGCTTGTCAGCTTCATTCGCTTGTTCGACCGCACTGCCCCCTCTACGAGTCCACCTTGGCGACCTGGTCCCAGACGCCATTCCAGGACACCGAAGGGCGAATGGTGGCGGGCTTAACCGCGTCCCCCGACACCACGATCGTGAAGCGATAGACG
This sequence comes from uncultured Acidobacteriota bacterium, assembly GCA_963722555.1. Lineage (GTDB taxonomy): Bacteria > Acidobacteriota > Terriglobia > UBA7540 > UBA7540 > Bog-366. The sequence continues at coordinate 352,196 of CAVRNQ010000003.1, read as the reverse complement.
CCAGGTGAAAGCAGCATCTGCGTGTACCGCAGGGGCGTGACCTTTGTCGCCAATGCGAAGCCCGGGGAAGTGGGCCGAGTTGAAATGACGTCCACGAAGTGCGGGACGTCCCGCGGGAGGTCGAAAGCGCCAAACGCCTGCTCCGCCTGGGATGCCCAGCCAAGTTGCAGACTCTCGCAGTACTCAGTGGGCTCAAACGTGCCTGATGGACCCCGACGCTCGACCTTAACAAGGTAGGCACGACAGCTCTTCGCGAGTCCGGACCGCGCGTTGACGACCTTCACGCGCACGTACAGGGCCTCGTGCTGGCTGTTGGGGCTGATCTCCGGTGTCCTGGTAAGGAAGTGATTCGACGTACCAAAGGTCAGCGTGAGCCTTGGGGCGTAGAGCCAACGCCGTAGGGGCTCCGCGAACAACGCCGTAAGGAAGCCACCAAGGAAGCCAATGACCGGGGGTAGTAGCGGATTCATGACACTCATCCTTCAGTCTGACGGCGCATCGTCCCCAAGAGCCGTCGAACTCTTGTTTAAGCTGACCTGCACAAACCCTTTCCGTTCGGCTGAACGAAAAAGTGCCAATTCCGAGTGCGCACGACTTCCACTACGCGGTCGTAGAGCCTCGGAGTCGGCTCGCCAGCGAACAATCCCAACAGCAAGCGAGGATTCGCGGGTTTACCACCCCCTGGCCCCCTCCTAGAGCAGGAGGGGAAATTGTTCATGACGCCCAGCCTCTCAGTGATCCTGGGGCTGGCGAAAGGATGCCGTGATTACACAACTACTCTACCTGCGATGCAAGTCCAAAGTCGCGCGCACCGGGGGCGCTTACTTCCGGAGCCCTGGACATTGCGAGGCCCCACCTTGTTACCAGCAATTCCCCAAGCGCGTAGCGCGGACCTGTTTGGCAGGTCCGGGGCTTTTTGGTATGAATGGGGGACGAACCGCGGACATTCAGAACAGGTCCGCGCTACGCGCTGGAGTGTGTACCACCACTTTATACTTGACACCGGTAATGACGGTGTGTACACTAGCCTTTGGGGCCAGCGCCGGCTGGCTGAGTTGAAAGGCCGCGACCTATACAACGGGTCGGCGTAACCCATAGAACAGTAGGCAGAAAGCAGTAGGCAGTAGGCTGAAAGCTGACGGCTGAACGCATCTTTTTCGTGGAGGTTTCCATGTCTCTAGTCCAAAAACAGGATGGAGGATTCCAGCCTGCGCCAATTGTGGCGGCTCACGAATGTGCTTTTCAAGGTCCGGAACGGGGCGCTGACCCATAAAGATGTTAAAAATGAAGGTCGACCAGACTATGTGTATGAAAACAAAGGAGAGGGTGACAAGATGTCAGGCATTCGAGCCGACTTATTGGCTGAAAATGCACAAATTGTGCGGTAATTCGGGGCGAAACCGGAGTATTGCTGAAAGGAAATGAGCTTATCGAGCTGTTCTTGCTCCAAAACCGTGGAATTCGTCGTCGCGCAAAAAGGCAAAGCAGGTAGAGGCCCGCAACGCGCGCTTTCGGAAGCGTCCCCAAAGCCTACGGAAGCACGGCATCGACCACCGTGAAGAGTTCCCTGACGTTGATGGGTTTTGAGATATAGCCGTCTACTCCGGCCTCCAGACAGCGCTCCGCGTAACCCTGCACGGCGGGTGCGGTCATGGCCACGATGGGAATGTGGGTTCCGGTGGTTTTCTCCTTCTTTCTTATCGCGACTGTAGCCTCCAAGCCGTCCACCTCAGGCATTTGCACGTCCATGAGGACCAGGTCGAAGGGCTCTTTCTCCAATCGCCCCAGCGCCTCACGCCCATTACCCGCCAGAACCACGCTATGCCCGTGCTGTTCCAGCAGGCGGGTGGCCAGTTTCTGGTTCACCTGGTTCGCTTCTGCCAGCAAGATGCGCAGGGACTTCGCCTCTTCGCGCAAGGAATGCCGGGTGACCAGTGCCGGCTTCGCCTCGGGTGGCTTGGGGCGCACCGCCCGCGCAATAGCTTCCTGGAGTTCCTTTTGGGCCAAGGGTTTAGTCAGATAGGCGGCAAGTCCCAATTCGCGGCAGCGTGCCGCGTCGCCGCGCTGTCCCGCCGCAGAGAGCATCATGATCGGGGCGGCGGCGAGCCCGGGAGTCTTACGAATCTGTTCGGCCAAAGCAAAGCCGTCCATGCCCGGCAGGTTGGCATCGCAGAGCACCAAGGGGAGCGGTCCTGGGACGGTGAGCGCCCGCTCCAGCGCCCGCAGCGCCGCGAAGCCACTGCCCGCCAGCATGGGCTGCATGCCCCAACTCGTAAGCAAGCCCTCCAGAACGCTGCGGTTGGTCAGGTTGTCGTCCACCACCAGCACTCGCATGCCTTCGAGCTGGGCTTTCTCCACCGGCACAGGAGAGCTACTCATCTGGGAAACCCCAAAGCGGGCCGTAAAGTGGAAAGTACTTCCCTGGCCGGGGACGCTTTCCACCCAGATGCGGCCTCCCATCATTTGGACGAGGTGACGGGAGATGGTCAGTCCCAATCCCGCGCCCCCCAAGCGGGGGGGCGTAGAACCGTCATCCTGGGTGGGGGCCTCGAAGATGCGCTGCTGTTTCTCAAGGGGAACTCCGCTGCCGGTATCCTGCACGCTGAAGTGCAGACAAGTGCAGGTTTCGTCCGCCGTGTCCTGCTGGACCCGCAAACGAACACCGCCCTTTTCGGTGAACTTGAGAGAGTTTCCGAGCAGGTTGAGCAGGACCTGGCGAAGCCGGCCGGGGTCGCCAATCAGAGCTTCGGGAACGTCGAGCTCGACACTGCAGGTCAGATCCAGGCCCTTCTGCTGGGCACGCAGCGCCATCGTCTCCAGGGCAGGCTCAAGGCTGCCCCGCAACTTGAAGTCTATCGCTTCCAGGTCAAGCTTCCCCACCTCGAGCTTCGAGAAATCCAGGATTTCATGGAACCTCGTGAGAAGGGAATCCGTGGAGGTCTTGACCGTGCCGACGTACTCAGTCTGTTCAAGGGTAAGGTGGGTGCCGAGCAGAAGTTCCGCCATCACCAGGACGCCGTTCAAGTAAGCGTGGACCTCCCGGCTCAGGTGGGTGGCGAAATCGCTGCTGGCGCGGTTCGCGGCGTGGGCCGCCTCCTGCGCCTTCCGCACTTCAGCCTCCGCTGCCTGTAGCTCGCTCGCGCCCCTGTCCACCCGGAGGGCAAGTGCACCCTCCCGCTTACGCGCCTGCTGTATCTGCCACCGATGTCCTCTGGTCAGTAACGCCAGGGCAAGCGCTATGGCCGCAGGATAGAACCACCAGGCCGCGTGAAAGGTGGGTACAAGCGAGAACGGCGCCGCACCGCCCGCCTTGGCCGCCGGCGAGGGCAAGATGAGGAGCAACAAAGTCACGAAGCCGCGCCATGATCCCGAGCCACCTCGCATGCTTGCCGGTCTCCCGAAAGGTCCGTTCCGGCTACCTAGACCGAACGCCTGTCCTATTTATATCGGCTGGAACGGGCTCCCGGGTTAGTCGGTATTGCTGGTGCACGTCACGAAAAACTCGCGGTCAGGAGGGCCCTGACCCTGACTGCCCTTGCCGCACTGCAAGCCGCATTACCAAAGTCCGCGGTTGATGTCTAAGTAGTTTGGTTTTTCGGTAGAGGCGGAGGCCATAATCTGGGATAATGCATCGCTTCTGGTGACCAGGGTCGTGGCTTTTCTTGCACCTCAACACACATCACTTTGTCTTCGGAGCGCTTATGCGTTGACTACTGCTGGCAAGCCTCTTCTTGCTTTTTGCGTCCAGCCTCAGTTACTCAGCGGACTCCGGGCCGCTCTTACTGCAAAGTCCCACGCTCAGCAAGACTCAGATCGCTTTCGCTTATGGCGGCGAGATCTGGATCGTCAGCCGCGAAGGAGGCGACGCCCAGCGCTTGGTAACCGGCGCCGGAACCTTGAGCGGCCCGATTTTCTCTCCCGATGGAACGATGGTCGTCTACACGGGGGATTATGAGGGTAACGATGACGTCTATGTGGTCCCCGCCGCGGGCGGCGAACCTCGTCGCCTGACGTTCCATCCCGGCCCGGATGTCGCCGTCGGTTGGACGCCAGACGGCAAGAGCGTGCTGTTTCGCACCACGCGGGCCAGCTACTCGCGCTTCGAAAAGCTCTACACAGTCCCCGTCGCGGGAGGGTTCCCTGCGGCTCTCCCCTTGCCCATGGGTGTGGAAGGGTCTTTCTCTGCGGACGGAACGCACCTTGCCTACGTCCCCAGTTGGAATCGCCGCCTGGGCGCGGTCGACGCCTATATTGCCATCAAGCATTATCGCGGCGGGCATGCCGCGCGCATCTGGATTACCGACTTGTCGGATTCCAGCATCGCGCGCATTCCGCGCGAAGGCTCGAACGATTTCGATCCCATGCGGGTGGGCGAGCGAGTTCTACTTTCTCTCCGATCGCGACGGCCCGGTCACGCTCTTTTCCTACGACCTCAAGACCCGGCAAGTGAAGGCGCTCTTCAGGAATGAGGGCTTCGATTTGGAGTCCGCCTCGGCGGGCCCGGACGGTATCGTTTACGAGCAGTTCGGCTCGATTCACCTCTATGAACCCCGCTCCGGCAAATCGCGCGAGGTCCGCATTCGGGTGGCGGGCGACATGCCGCAGGTGCGGCCGCGCTTCGAGAAGGTCACCAACCCGCAGATTCTCAGCGCGCGCCTCTCGCCGACCGGCGCCCGAGCCCTCTTCGAGGCGCACGGCGAAGTTCTCACTGTCCCCGCGGAGAAGGGCGATGCGCGCAATCTCACCAACACGCCGGGCGTGGCGGAGCGAGACCCCGCCTGGTCCCCCGATGGGAAGTCCATCGCTTACTTCTCGGATGAGTCAGGGGAATACGCGCTCCACATCCGCGACCAGAACGGCCTGGGAACAGTGAAGAAGATTGACCTGGGCAAGCCGCCCTCCTTTTTTTATGCGCCGGCCTGGTCGCCGGATAACAAGAAGATTGCTTACAGTGACAAGCGGCTGAACCTCTGGTATGTGGACCTCGACCACCCTTCCCCCGTCCCGGTGGCGACGGACCGCTTTGATTCGCCCCTGCAGGAATTCGACGTGAACTGGTCCCCCGACAGCAAGTGGCTGGCCTACACCCTGCAGCTTGAGAATCACATGCGGGCCGTTCTACGTGTACTCGCTTGACAGCCATAAAGCCACACAAGTCACCGACGGCATGAGCGACGCGCTTTATCCCCATTTCGACAAGAACGGCAAGTATCTCTACTTCACCGCCAGCACCAACCTGGGACTGAGCACGGGCTGGCTCGACATGACCAGCGCGGAGCATCCCGTCACCCGCAGCGTCTATGTGGCCGTGCTGAAGAAGGATCTGCCTTCGCCGATCGCTCCGGAAAGCGACGAAGAAAAACCGCCGGAAGCCAAGAAGGATGAGGCCGCCTCGAAACCTGCTGCCGACAGCGATAAGGAGAAAGCCCAGGAGGGCGAAAAGAAGCCCGAGCCCGTCACCGTTGGGATCGATTTTGACGGCCTCGGCCAGCGTATTCTTGCCATGCCGATTCCCGCCCGCAATTACCTCGGCCTCCTGGCTGGGAAGGAGGGCGTCCTCTACCTTGTGGAAGGCCCCCTGGTGGATATCGAGCCTGGCCCGGCGCACCTCACGGTCGAGAGGTTTGACCCCAAAACTCGCAAGACCGAAAAGATCGTGGACAACGTGCAGGCCTTCGATCTTTCCGCTAACGGCGAGAAGATGCTCTACCGCCAGGACGAACACTGGTTCATCAATCCGGCGGAAAAACCGCCGGAGGCCGGCAAAGGCATGTTGAAGATGGACGCCTTGGAAGTCTTCGTAGTCCCCCGCGCAGAATGGAAACAGATGTACCACGAGGTGTGGCGCATCGAGCGCGACTTCTTCTACGACCCGCACTTCCACGGGCTCAACATCCAGAAGGCGGAGCAGGTGTACGCGCCGTACCTCGAAGGCCTCGCCAGCCGCGCCGACCTGAATTATCTTTTCGGCGAGATGCTGGCGAATATCAATGTTCTCCACATGTATGTGGCGGGCGGCAAGCATCCGGACCTCCCCAGCGTAAAAGTGGGCCTGCTCGGCGCCGACTATAAGATCGAAAACGGCCGCTACCGCTTCTCCCGGATTTTCAATGGAGAAAACTGGAACCCGCAACTGCACGCCCCCCTCACGCAGCCGGGCGTTAACGTGAAAGAGGGTGAATACCTGCTGGGAGTGAACGGACGCGACCTCACCGCGAGCGACAACGTCTATGGCTTATTTCTGGAAACCGCCGGGAAGCAGACAGTGCTCAAGGTTGGCCCCCACCCGGATGGCTCGGGCTCACGCGAAGTCACCGCGGTTCCGATCGACAGCGAAACCGGGCTGCGAAATCTGGCCTGGATTGAAGGAAACCGCCGCCAGGTGGACGAACTGAGCGGCGGCAAGCTGGCCTACGTCTACCTGCCCGACACCGCCGGCGCGGGCTACACGAACTTCAATCGCTACTACTTTGCGCAGGTCGGAAAACAGGGCGCGGTGCTGGATGAGCGATTCAATGGCGGCGGTCAATTGGCGGATTACATCATCGATTACCTTCACCGCTCTGTCCAGAGCCAGGTGATGACCCGCGAGGGTGAGGCCTATGCCGAGCCGCAGGAAGCGATTTATGGCCCCAAGGTGATGATCATTAATGAATTCGCGGGGTCCGGCGGAGACGCCATGCCCTGGTACTTCCGCCAAGCCGGCGTCGGCCCCCTGGTCGGCACCCGCACCTGGGGAGGCTTGGTAGGAATTGGAAACTACCCCCAGCTCATCGACGGGGGTTTCGTTACCGCTCCGCGCTGGGCGATCTACGGCCTTAAGGGACAGTGGGAAGTGGAGAACCACGGAATCTCGCCCGACGTGGAAGTCGAACTGGACCCCAAGCTGGTGCGGCAAGGCCACGATCCGCAACTGAAACGGGCGGTCGAGGTGGTTCTGGATCTGCTGAAGAAGAATCCACCTCCATCTTATCCGAAGCCGCCCTACCCGAATTATCACGACACGCTTCCGGAGCCCGTGCGGTAAAGCGGCTATGGACCAAGACGAGGAACCCGTCCGCATCCCGGTCACCGATGTTTTTGACCTGCATACCGTGCAGCCCAGGGAGGTCGGGGCGGTGGTGGAAGCTTATCTCGAGGAAGCGAACCGCCTGGGTCTGAAAGCCCTGCGCATCATCCACGGGCGTGGCATCGGCGTGCAACGGGAAATTGTGCGCGCCGTGCTGGCCCGCACGCCGTTCGTCCTCTCTTACCGCGACGCGCCCCCGGAAGCCGGAGGCTGGGGAGCTACGCTGGTCACACTGAGCTAACCCCACTCCCTCGCCTCGGGGGCGGGAAAGCGGGAGCGCCGTATCGCCGCGTTTGTCAGGCGGCCTTGGCAATTCCACGCCGCAGGCTCGGCAGGGGTTCCGCCGTGTCGTGGTGCTTCGTGTAAGCTATCTGCTAGAAGTTAGGGATAGAGCGGGCAGCGCAATCGGTATTTATTTCAAGATAACGAACCATTTTTCGAATGTGACCTAGTTCTATATTATCGAATTTCGGAAGACTTCGATATGCCTTTCCCTTATATTGAACTATTCGAGAATGTCTTGCAAGTCGCCAGGAATGCCCTGGCGCACAGGACTCCAGCATCCGGATTACATCTGTAAAGGATGCAGAGGCAGACACCCTAAACCCCTACGGGAACAAGATATGTGTCCGGAACATTGTCGGTTGGCTTGAAACGTCTACTTGTCCCATCCAATCGTTCAACAGCTATCTGAGATGGACGTGTCTCCGGCTCCTCCCTTGGTAGTCCGGAGAACGCCGGAGGAGGGACCAGATTGCCAGATCGGATACAAGCCACTGCATCTTCCCACCGTCGCTCCTCCTCTGGATCTGGTTCATAGAAGAATCTCTCAACCTCTCGTTTGAACGCCTCGAAATCCTTGCATTCGGAGGCGATATCGAACAGCACTTCTTTATACCGGTTACGAAAAGCCGAAAATGTCTCTTGAGGGGTGTCTCCCACCTCGGCGAGCGCCCCCGGTCGAACCCCATACATCCACCACTTCCCATCTTCATCGACCATTAAGGACCGTCCAGAGAGCGTGATTCCTGCGAGGAATCCTTCCCCAGAAACAGCATCCCTGAACGTAAACATAAGAGGATGGTGATTGAACTTTTGGGACATTTTGCTATCACTTATAGGCATAGCGAAGACACTACTTCCTCATCGCAGATCGACAGAGAATCTAAATCGGCACTTCTTCAGATTTCATTAGTTCGCACTTCTCAGCTTTGGGAGATGATCTTAGCATGCATTTTGGTTGTCAAGGCTTCATTCTGCATCTCTGAAGGTGGCATCACGCATATACCTACTGGTACACAGTACCACATGGTAAACTCACATGTCAAGAAATAGTTTCCCCCGGTTAAGAAATTACACCAACAAAGATTTAGGACACCACCGGGGAAGGGCGTGGCCTTGCGTCTAGGCCGCGGGGTCGTAGGCGCGCACTCGGGTTATTTCCAGTTGGTCTCCCACGCGAGTCTCCGTGCTAAAGAGGGTGTGCGCGGGAAGCTCCAGCACGCTGTGGGCTTTAAGGCTGAGCTTGGAAATGCGAAAGGGGCGCATATTCTCCTCGACCTCCACGACCACGTGGTTACGGTCCAGGAAAATCAGATCCAAAGCGTACATCATCCCAAGGGTGTGAACTCCGTGCGAGGGCACGATCCATAGCCCTCTCCCGGGACGGGGCCAACTCCGGCCCGTGCCCAGCAGGCCCACGAGCCGGGTGAAGTAGCTGTCGGCCACCTTGGCCTGGGTCGCTACAAACCTCTCGCGGGTCTGATTGTAGACACAAACATGCCTCGCGCCGTTTAGGTCGGGCTCGCGCACGGCTGATGCCTCGCTGTCCGGCGTCCGCAGACGACGGCTTGACAACCTACTTGGATACCTTCTGTTTGCGGCGCCAAATGATGATGACGACGATGATGACCGCCGCCACGCCTGCTATGATGCGAATAGTGGGTACATCCATGAGGACCCTCCTCTCTTCCTGGGGTTCGTTCCTGCTCCCGCGCCGGACCCGCGGTTCTGCTGGGTCCGTTAAATCATTATTGCAGCTGGCCAAAATCCCGAATCAAGCTGATCACTGCCGGACCTAGAATGACCACGAACAACGCAGGAAAGATGCAGAACACCAGAGGCAGTACCATCTTGACGGTGGTCTTGGCCGCCATTTCCTCCGCCCGCTGCCGGCGTTTGGTGCGCAGGTCGTCGGAGTGGATGCGTAGCGCCTGCGCCACGCTCGTGCCGAAACGTTCGGTTTGAATCAGCGTGGCGACCAACACTTTGATATCTTCCACGCCGGTGCGCGAGGAGAGAGAACGTAGAGCTTCGCTGCGGGTCTTGCCCACGTGCACCTCGGCATTGACGAGATCAAATTCTTCACATAAACCGGGATGCGCAATCCTCAACTCCTGGCTGACGTACAGGAGCGCCTGATCCAGGCCCAGACCCGCCTCCACACAAATCACCAGAAGGTCGAGGGCATCCGGCAACGCCAAGCGCAGTTCTCCCTGCCGACTTCTGGCGCGCTCCGTCAACCAGAGGTCGGGGAGGACAAATCCCAGCACCGCGGCCGCCAAGAGGATGAAGACGGGATTTAGCCGGTAGAAACCCGTAAGCAGGGTCCCACCCACCAAAATGATCGGCAGGATAGCCCTTGCCATCCGCATGGCCGTCGCGGCTTCGGGCCTGCGGTAGCCGGCTCGTGCTAACAAGTGCACCGCTTCCGAAGATGGGGCCGCAGAGGTGGGTAGAATCTTGGCAACGCCGGAGAGGATCCAACTGATCAGTTGTTGCCGCCTCTCCTTAAGAGCCGGCTGGTACTTGCCAGAATGCCGCCAGAGGTGACCGAGACGCTCGGTAACCAGCAGAGTTCTACTGGAGAACGCGTAAAACATTGCCAGGGCGATCAAGACGACCGCCAGGAAGATGACAGCTACGGGCCCAGGCATATCGGCTGGGTCTCCTTACCAGTCTTAGACTTTGATCTTGACGATTTTCCACAGCACCGCGGCCCCGATCACCTGCAAGACGGCGGCGGCAGCGAGCATATACTTCCCCATACGGTCAACAAACAGCAAGTCCACATAATCAGGATTGATTGCGTGCAAGATGCCCAACATCGCCACGGGGATAATAATCAAGATGACGGCCGTGAGGCGGCCCTGGGCGGTCCGCACCCGCACTTCCCCGGCGATTCGAAACCTCTCCCGGATCACGTGGGAGAGGTTGTCCAGAATCTCGGCCAGATTGCCTCCCGTCTCTTTCTGCACCATGAGCGCCGTCACAAAAAGGCGAACGTCCAGAAGGGGTATGCGCAGACAAAGGTTCAAGAGGGCGTCCCGGATGGGCAGTCCGAAACGCTGTTCGTCAAAAGTGACTCGAAACTCCCCGGCGGCAGGTTCCGGCAAGTCCGCGGCCACCATTTCGAGTCCGGTCGTGAACGAGTGCCCAGCGCGCACCGAACGGGACAGAAGTTCAATCACCTCTGGAAATTCCCTTTCGAAGGCCTGCAAGCGTCGCGTCCGCAGAAATAAGACCAAGCCCAAGGGGCTTAAGAGGGCAAGGGCGGCCACCGCCCCGGACAGCAGGAGGATTCCGTACAAGGCCTGAACAATCTCCGCGCTCAGGACTCCCAACACCGTGCTCAGAAGCACCAGTTTGCCCGGCCTCAACTTTAATCCCGCTTGGGCGATAAGGACGCGCAAGCGCCCCGACCAAGTCCAGCGCTGGAGCACACGGTTCAGGGCGGGGATGCTGCTGAGCAATTCGTCACGGATTAAACCCAGATCGAGCTTGATCTTCCCGTAGGGGGTGCTCCTATTGATGGCCTCGAGGCGCCCCCCAATGATGCTGCCCGGTCTCGTGCCGCCCGCCAGCACAAACACAAACAGCAGGGCCAGGGCGACCATGAAGAACGTGAGCGCTACAAACAAAAACTGCATCGGGCGATCCCTTCCTAGTGGTGCCGGGTGACCTCGAACATGGCCGCGGGCAGGTTGACTCCGGAGGCCGCAAGCCGCTCCGCGAGTCGGGGACGAATACCCGTAGCCATAAAATCCCCCAGGACGGCGCCATTTTCGGCGAGGCCCGTCTTGCGGTACCCATAGATTTCCTGCATGCTGATGATGTCGCCTTCCATTCCGGTGATTTCCGAGATGCTCGTTACCTTACGGGTGCCGTCGCTCAAGCGGCTGACCTGCACGACCAGATCAACGGCCGAGGCGATCTGGCGACGGGTAGCAGTCTCCGGCAGGTGCAGATTGGCCATAGCCACCATGGTTTCCAAACGTCCCAGCGCATCGCGGGCCGAGTTTGCGTGGACGGTCGTCAGGGAGCCGTCATGGCCCGTATTCATCGCCTGGAGCATGTCGAGCGCTTCCTCGCTCCGGACTTCGCCCACGATGATCCGGTCCGGGCGCATACGCAGACTGTTGATCACGAGTTGCCGCTGGAACACGGCGCCCTTCCCCTCAATGTTGGGAGGACGGGTCTCCAAGCGCACCACGTGGTCCTGGTGGAGCTGCAATTCTGCGGCGTCCTCGATGGTGATGATGCGTTCGCGGTTCGAGATGAAAGACGACAGAACATTGAGCAGCGTGGTCTTGCCCGCCCCCGTCCCTCCCGAGATCAGGACATTCAAGCGCGCAAAAACACACCCGCGCAGCAGGGCCAACATTCCGGAGGTGAGAGACTGATTGCGGAGCAGATCATCCACGGTCAGCGGATCCCGCCCGAAACGGCGAATGGACAGGCAGGCCCCGTCAATGGCCAGAGGCGGAATGATGGCGTTCACACGCGAGCCGTCGGCGAGGCGCGCGTCCACCATGGGCGAGGACTCATCCACCCGGCGCCCCACGGCAGAAACGATGCGGTCAATGATGGCCAGCAAGTGCCCTTCGTCCCGGAATTGCACCGTGGTCCGTTCCAAAAGCCCCCGGCGCTCGACGTACACGTCCTTGTACGAATTCACCAGGATGTCCGAAATCGCGGGATCCTTCAGCAGCGGCTCGAGCGGGCCCAGCCCGAACACCTCATCCAGGACTTCCTGCGCGACCCGCTCTCTTTCCTGCAGGGTCATCGGCGTGCTCTCCGCAGTCGCCAGACTCTCAACGATCTGGCCAACTTCGGCGCGCACGGATTCGCGGCCCAGCTGGTTGACGCGGTCCAGATTCAACGTCTGCAGCAGCCGGCGGTGGATGGCCGCCTTCACTTTGCCGAAATCGGTTTGACCTGTTTGGATATCTGCCATCCGGCCCTCTTACTTCTTGGAAGAAAACAAGCCGAGGATTGATCCACGCTTCCCCGGGGCTTCCCGCGGGATGCCCGCAATCTCCTCCGCCATGCTACGAAACTTCTGAACCAACTGATCGTTCTGCCCCCGTGAAAGCGCCGTCCCCATGTTCACGGCTTTACTCACCTGTCGGTAGTCATTCGGCAGGCGCACGGCGAAGGGCATCTTCACCCGTTTCTCAAAAGCCCCCAGGGGCTCCTCATCGGCGCGATGCCAGCGGTTGGCGACGAGCCGAAAACGCTCCGAATCGATGCCGACGGAGCGCAGCAACGAAAGCTGGCGTTCCAGACTCCATAAGCTGGGGACGTTGGTCTCCGTTACCATGACCACCAGGCGAGCCAGGCGCAGAACGGGTATCCACTCGGACGAGCACATGGAGCCGAGGTCGGCCACCACAAAATCAAAAGTGCTCTGGCCCACATTAATCACGCGGGCCAGGGCCGTAGGAGTAACGCGGTCCCATTCATCGGCATGGGAAGCCCCGGCCAGCACCTGGACCCCGCTCTTGTGAATCGCCAGCAACCCGCTGAGAAGAGAGCTGTCCAGCCGGTCGAGACTCTCCACTGCAGCGCGGAAGGAAAAACGGGTCTCCAAATCCAGCAGCAGGGCCGCATGCCCCAGCGGGCGCCCGAAATCGAACAGCACCGTCCGCTTGTTGGCCGCCCGGGCCAACTGCACGGACAGGTTGACCGCCACGGTGGTGGTGCCCACGCCGCCTTTGGCCCCCATGATGACCAGGAGTCTTTCCACGTCCGCCTGCGGCACGCCGCGCTGCTTGACCAGCCGCTCCAGCACGTCCCGCAGCACCATGGGATCGAGCGGTTGGGAAACGAACTCCCGCACCCCACTGCGCATGGCCTCCATGAGCAGGTCCGGGCTCGGCTCTTGAAACGCCGAGCAAGCCACGATACAGGCCGACGGGTTGAGCCGGTTTAGCCGCGCCGCAAAATCCAAGGGAGTCTTGACGTCACGCCCGATCTCCACCAACACGACGTCTGGGACAGCCGCTCGCGAGGTTGGACCACCACCCGCCATCAGATCCCACTGCGCGATGGGCTGCACCAACCCGGTCTGCTGCATTCTGGCCAGCAAAGCTGCGCTGCTCTTCGTGTCCAAACTGACCACACCTACCGTCAACATGGTTCGGATCCTTTCGTACTTTCTTGACCCTTCCGCGCCGGCAGAATCGTGCCTATTCTATTCTATTTCTCACCTTGGGGCGTATCCTTCGTCGGTGGAAGGGGCGGCAGGAATGTATCCGGAAAATTGGGCAGGGACGGTTGCTTCGGAGGTGCAGCCATGTGCACGATGCGCGGCGTCACCATCACCAGCAACTCATCCTGGCTCTTACTGATCGAACGACTCTTGAAAAACTTTCCGAGAATGGGTAGATCCCCAAGGCCGGGAATTTTCGAAAACTGCTCGGTCACCTGGTTATTCACCAGACCGGCAATCACAAAACTCTGTCCGTCCTTCAAAATCATCTCGGACTCTACGCGTCGCGAGGCGATGGAGGGAATGGTAAAGCCCTGGATGGTCAGGGCGTTCGTGTAGTCCAGGGAGCTCACTTCCGGAGCCACCTTCAGGTGAATCAGTCCGTCCGGCGTGATCACCGGCGTGAACAGGAGTTTCACCCCGTATTCCCGGAACTGGATCGTAACCACGGGCACCCCGCCCGTCGAGCCCTGCACGACCGGAAACGGAAACTGGCCGCCCGCCAGGAAGCTCGCTTCTTTACCCGTCTCCGCCAGCACGTTGGGCTCCGCCAGGATTTGCAGCAGATTCTTTCCTTCCAGCGCTTGGATGACAGCACCCAAATTGATGTCGGGGCGGAAGATGAAGATATTCAGCAACTGGCCTAGCGTTATGGGCACACCGCTGGAACTGACCGCGGCGCTAGTGGTCTGGCTCGATCCTCCGCTGACCGTGCTGTTGGCCTGCAGTGTAGGCGGCGAAAACTGCCCCGTGGTCGTAGTAAAAACCGTCTTGGCCGGCGAGGTGCTGAGCAGATTGGTGCCCAACTGGCTGAGCGTGGACCGGTCGACGTCGGCGAATATCACCTCTAACAATACTTCCCCAGTGGTGGGCGCTACAGGCACCTCCAGCAAACTCACCACGGCTTCCTTCTTGGGCACCATGGCCTGCGCAATGGCGACCGCCCGATCCGCCACCACTTGCGATGACACACGGCCGGAAAGCGTCAACACGCCTCCCCGCGCCTCCACCCGGATGGGTTCGTTGGGCAATACTTGACGGATTTTCTCCGCCAACTCTGCCACGTCCAGGTCAACGAAGACGTCGAACGTCTGGCTCTGCCCCGTCTCATCCCAGATCACGAGCGAGGCCGCGCCGGGCGCCTTGCCGTTGATCAGGATCTGGGTTGGACTTACCACCAGGGCGTCCAGCACCGCAGGGTCCGCCACCGACACCCGCTGAATGCGCGCGGGAGAGGTAATCACCAGCGAACGACCGCCTAACAAATGCAGCGCCTCCGCAGACGGACTGGACGAGGCCGCCTGCGGCACTGCGGCCGCACCAGCTTGCCCTGCAAACGCCTCGGTCCGACGGGGACCGAAGCTCACCCACGCCAGCAGCAGACCTGCCAGCAGCCCTACCGTCAGCTTCAGCCAAGTGCGATTCGTTTTCGAAACCTTCATGGGGCCGCCTAATTCGCTCATTTATCGGGGAAAGGCCAGCGTTTCCACCTTGTCGCCGCGGATGACCTGCACCGTGTACGGTGGCGGGGGGGGAGGGGCAGGCTTCTTGGCCGCTGCCTTGGGGGTCTGGGGTAGCGGCGCCGCGCCCAGGAACATCGTCACCCCATAAGCCGGAGGCGGATTCACATTCGCCGTATCAGTGCTGTTCCGCAACGCTAAGTGAATCTTGCCCCCCGAGGCAGCCAGAGCCAACTTCTCCGCGTCCTCGGGGCTCACCAGGAGGGTCACCACGGGTGCGGTCTGGGGCTTCCCAGTGCTATCGGCTTGCACCTGCTGTCCCACGGCCAGTACCCGAACATGCTCCAGGAAGATGCGCGTTACGGGGCCGGAGGGGCCATTACCCGTCACCAACACGTCCACGCTGGTTCCCGGCACCACAAAACCCGCCACCGCCACGACGTCGTCCACGCCCACGGCCACCGCCCGCATGCCGGCCGGGATCGCCACGACCAAGCCCGCCCCTGCTTCGCGCGACGCCACGTTGTGCTCGAGAATAGGTTCGTTCTCCACCACCGGCGTGATTAAAGCCCGGCCTACACAGTCTTCCTTACGCGCGAAACTCCCCGTCGGCTGCTTGCCCTCCGGCCAGTCCACCAACCTCAAGTCGTTGAGGTCCAGACGCTGCCCTAGCTTGAGAGGGGCCGCCGCTGCCACCACAGATATCAACTTCACGGGCTTCGCCCCCCCCGCCTGGGCCTGCCGGAGCTGTATGTAAACGTAGCGGCTAGCCAGGACCGCCACCACCAATGCCAGAGCCAACCCGAGCAACATGCGATCGCGATTCATGCGTTCATCTCGCCATCAGGAAAAACCGTGCTGCGAATAGTCCTACGAAGAACAAGCCCGTCGCGAGCGCCGCCGCTACACCGAACGGGATCTTCAATAGCCCTGGATTGTCCCAGGTGATCGGGCGAGCAATGCCCGCGTGAAAGGTGGAGTAGGCAACGAATAGCATGCAAAGGTTGGAGAGGGTTTCTCGCACTTTCTTCTGGCGAATGACTTCTACCAAGGCCATCACACCCGCGATCAGGACTGTCCCCAATAGTACCACAACGGTTCGCTCGGGACCCAGAAACGCGCCAAGAGCCCCCATTAACTTCCAGTCCCCCGCCCCCAAACCACGCAATAACACGAAAGGCAACAAAAGCCCCAAGCTGATCCCCGCCCCTTCCAAGGCAGCTTTAGTCCCAGGCC
The DNA here is from genome assembly GCA_963722555.1 of uncultured Acidobacteriota bacterium. Taxonomy (GTDB): domain Bacteria; phylum Acidobacteriota; class Terriglobia; order UBA7540; family UBA7540; genus Bog-366. Next base: position 335,938 of record CAVRNQ010000003.1, on the reverse strand, counting down.
AACCCCAGAATAAAGCGCTCACGGCCAAGCCCCCCAGCAGGGCGGGAATCGTAAGCCAGTTGGGGATCTTTCGTACCCGCCAGTCGAGCCACCCTGCCCAGCCAGCCACTCCTGCTGCGCCCACGGAAACCGCGACCTCTTTCCACAACCCGCTATCCATTCCCCGTTCGTCACTATCTCCACGCTTGCTGGAAGGCTCGCACCGCGGGCCGCATGAGCCGCATATCTTGCCCCGATAATCTTATCGGTCCAGAACGAACACCCCAGGCAGAGCGGAGAAGCCCCCGCCCTCGTCAGACTCGAGTCCTGGCCTGCCCACTCAGCAACTTTGCCGGTTCTCACCGCAGCCGGCTTTGGACTGATCCTGTCGTTGGGGCAAACCCATTATCAGCCTGTCAGCAGCCCACGATTCTTGTTCCGACCAGAACCGCGGCAGGAACTCTGCCCCTCTCCGGGCCTTCTTGTGGCAAACCCAACCCTCAGCTCACTGGACCCAAGGGGCGGAGAGACTGCCATGACCACACTCAGGACGCAGTGGATATGTTAATTGCGGCCGCGCTGAACACGTTCTTGATGGCACTCCCAATGGTCTTCATCGAAGCCACCGCCACCAGCGCGATCAGTGTCAGCAACAACCCGTATTCCACCAGATCCTGGCCGACTTCTTCCTGCCAGAGCCGTTTCAACAGATTCCCCCCTGGCTGACCTCGCACTCGTGACCCAGACGGGGAGAGATTGGCCGCCGCATTGGTGAATACGCTCTTGATGGCACTCCCCACTGTTCACATCGAAGCACCGGCTGTGAGCCCAATCAAGACCATCAACAAAACGCACTCCACCAGACCCTGCCCTTCTTCCTCCCACAAGAGCCGTCTGGCGATAACCTTCATCCGTTATGTGCCGGCCACCTAGGAAGCGCTGGATAGGTTGGTGGCAGCAGTGCTGAATACGTTGGCAATGGCGCTCGAGAGCGTCTTCATGGTAGTAATCGCCACCAACGCGACCAGTGTCAGCAACAAACCATATTCCACCAGATCCTGGCCTTCTTCCTCTTTCCAAAGCCGCTTCACGATGTTTTTCATCTGTTTCTTCTCCTCGAAAAGTTTAGTCGCACACTGACACACTCCCAAAACTCGAAATACCCTAGGCAGCCATGATGCCAAACTCTTCGGACCCTACCGTTAATCCCTTCATACTGAAAATAAACGGTTTGTTTGCTACACTGTCAGCTACATTAAGATCCCTTAACTGCGCGTTTTTACGGTGTCACCTCTTGGTGACAGGTCAAATGGGGCCTTTCTAACTTCCGGCTACTTCAACACTCCGGACCAAGGTAATCTACACTTAAATGCCGGGAATATACCCTATGTGGTACATCCGTGCCAACCCTAAAATCTGCTTCCCCCTCGCGATCAGCCAAAATGCCTCCCGGCAGTGGGTAGGGACATTCGTACCGCAGGGCCGCGCGAATCCAGGAAATTGCGGCAGGCTTTGGCTGTGCGTGGTTACTGCCTCCCCAGAGGTTGCAGGGTGGAGCGAACGCGAAGACCCGGAAAGCGGGGATTGCCAAACCCCGTCAACGTCCCTTAGTATGGGCTCCGCAGTTTGACGCGGGGCGCTTGGGGCGAGCCCCGGCCACCCGCAGAGGAGAACGCCTCGTGCTGAACGGAAAGAAAATCTTCATCGTGATGCCAGCCTACAACGCGGCCCAGACGCTGCGGCAGACTTGCGCCGAACTGCCCCGGGATATCATCGAGGAAGTGCTGGTCGTAGACGACCACAGTTCCGACGCCACTGTCGCACTGGCGCGCGAGTTGGGGCTGACCACTTTCGCACATCGTCAGAATCTGGGTTACGGCCGCAATCAGAAAACCTGTTACCGCGAAGCTTTGCGCCGGGGCGCGGACATTGTCGTGATGCTGCACCCGGATTATCAATATTCCCCCCGGCTCGTCACCGCCATGGCCAGTCTAATCGCCTACGGAGAGTACGACGTGGTTCTGGCTTCCCGGATTCTCGGCCGGGGGGCGCTGAGCGGCGGCATGCCCGTGTATAAGTACATCTCCAACCGGCTCTTGACCCTTTTCCAAAACCTCCTGCTTGGTCACAAGTTGTCGGAATACCACTCCGGTTACCGGGCATTCTCGCGCCAGGTGCTGATGAGCCTGCCCCTGGAGGAGAATTCGGATGACTTTGTCTTCGACAATGAGATGCTGACTCAGGCTATCTACATGCGCTATCGCGTGGGGGAGGTGTCTTGCCCCACCAAATACTTCCCCGAAGCGTCGTCCATCAACTTCTCGCGCAGCGTAAAGTACGGGCTGGGTGTGCTGGCCACCTCGATAAAGTTCCGGCTGCAGAAAATGGGCCTGGGACGGTTCAGAATCCTGAATCCCCAGGGGCGCAAGTTGGTGGAAGACTACTACCAGGAGGTCAGGGGGACCAGCCCAGAGGGACACGGTAGCCAGCCTCCCACGACGCCATGATGTATGGGATCGAATTCGGCTTGGTTCTGGTGGCGGTGGCGCTGGCCTTCGCCTTCCCCCACCTGGGATCGCGCTGGTTTGAAGCGGGCGAGCGCGCCTTGGGCAGGCTGGCAGAAAGGCCTCGCCTGGCCGTCGTGGTGGCCGGCCTTACGGCGCTGGCCGCGCGCGCGGCCCTGCTGCCCATCCTCCCCGTCCCCGAGCCGGCGGTTCACGATGAGTTTAGCTACCTGCTGGCCGCAGACACCTTCGCTCACGGAAGGCTGAGCAATCCCACCCACCCCCTGTGGATCCACTTCGAGACCTTTCATGTACTCTGGCACCCGACTTACGCCTCCATGTTCCCCCCGGCTCAGGGCCTGATCCTGGCCTTCGGACAGGCCGTGCTGGGCCATCCCTTCTGGGGCGTTTGGCTCAGCCTCGGTCTGATGTGCGCCGCTCTCTGCTGGATGCTGCAAGGTTGGCTGCCCCCCAGGTGGGCGCTGCTGGGCGGACTGCTGGCCGTCATCCGCCTCGCCACCTTCAGCTACTGGGCCAACAGCTACTGGGGAGGTGCGGTCGCGGCCACCGGGGGAGCCTTGGTGTTTGGGGCGCTGCCGCGCCTGAAGCAATCGCTACGCGTGCCGGACGCCCTGCTGCTGGGTCTGGGCCTGGCCATCCTCGCCAACAGTCGCCCCTACGAGGGTTTGGTGTTCAGCCTGCCGGCCGGGGCCGCACTGCTGGCCTGGATGTTTGGGAAAAACCGGCCGCCCTTACGCGAGTCGATCCGCCGGGTGGTTCTGCCCACCGGCCTGTTGCTGGGGCTCGTGGCGGTGCTCATGGGCTACTACTTCTGTAAGGTCACCGGTAATCCCTGGCGCATGCCCCACCAAGCCTACCACGAGACCAACCTCGTGACTCCTTACTTCCTTGGGCAGGCTCCCCGGCCCGTCCCGACCTATCATCATGCAGTGATGAAGGATTATTATCTGACTTTCGAACTTCCCTTTTGGGTGCAAACCCGCTCGCTGGGTGGCGTGGTGAGGCAGGAAAGCGTGAAGGCAGCTCAAATATGGCTTTTTTACGTGCAGCCCTTGTTCACGCTTCCTCTGGTCATGGCCATATTCGTTCTGCCGTACGGGTTCTCCTGGCGCCAGATCAGCCCAGGCACGCGTTTTTTGCTGATGGCTACGGGGTTTGGCCTCGCCGGCTACGCCCTGGAAGTTTATTACAATCCCCATTACCCAGCCCCCGGAACTTGCCTGGTCTTCGCCCTCGTGTTGGGAGCGATGCGCTACGTGCGCAGTTGGAGGTGGCGTCAAAAACCCGTGGGGCTGGCCATCACCCGGGCCATCCCCCTCATCGGTGGCGCGCTCCTGGTGCTCTCTGCCGCGGCAGTTCCGCGCCTCCTGCCTCGCGAGGCGTGGCCCGGGATCTGGAAGTATCCAGGATATCGGGTGCCGGACCGGGCCCCCATGCTTGCCCAGCTCGAGCGAGAGCCCGGACGCCACCTGGTCATTGTGAGATACTCGGCCGCGCACCCGCCCGAGCTGGAGTGGGTTTACAACCGCGCCGATATCGACGGTTCCAAGGTGGTCTGGGCGCGCGACATGGGCCGGGAACAGAACGCAGAGCTGCTGAGGTATTTCGAGACCCGCCGGATTTGGCTGGTGGAGGCGGACCTCACGCCACCCCGCCTTTCCGCCTACCCCTCTGAGTGAGGGCCCGGAAAGGCACTTTGGACGGCGAGCGGTTTCTGGCCGGGTGGCGCATACGTTCCGCACTATGGAATGTACGCGGCCCTTAGAGGATCGCTGTGCCCGCATACATGTCAGAAAGCGGCACGTATGCGCCACCCGCGATGGTGAGGTGGTGTAGATGATTGAGCTCGTAGAAATGCCGCTGCGGTGCGCCGCAGACATCAAACTACGATGTCTGCGCCGCCCGGGGTTTCTGGATTAGGGGATACTCATTCTCCCGCCTGCGGCTTCCGCGCGATGGCCAGAAGACTCTGGCCAAGCGGCGGCTCCCATCTGAGCTCCAATTTCGCGAGCCAAGGCACGACCCATCGGTCGTAGACGCGAACCCTGGAGGCGCGCAGGGTCTTGCGCCGGAAAACTCTGCCCGTCAAGAACCACGCCAGGACGCCTGGGAAGTTGAAATAACGAAGGACTTCGAGGCGGAAGCCCTCAGTGACTAGCTTGCTAGCCAACTCCGTCTTACTGTACCGGCGGTAATGCCCGAAATTCCTGTCCAAGGAGCCGTACAAAGCGGCGAGCGCCGGGGCGAATATGATGATCCGGCCGCCCGGAACCAGCTTCGTGAACCCCGCCCGCAGGAAGTCCCGGTCGCGAGCGACATGCTCGATGACATTGACAGAGATCAGGGTATCCATTCCCGCAAAGAGTCCATCGTCCTGCAAAAACCCTTTGGCCACATGGACACGCGGATCAGCGGAGAATCGGCGAGCCAGATCCGGAAAGAGGTTTTCGGCGGGCTCGACCAGGGTAAGTTCGGAAACCCGGGTCGCCTGCAACATCGCAGCCGCAAAGTTGCCCACCCCGGCGCCGATTTCGACCACCCTCTTGCCAACATAAGGGCCGACATGGCTCAGGATCCAGCGATAATAGTTCCTGGCCTCAGCCATGGCCTCGAGTTCGTTGCCGCCGTATGAAAAGGAGGTGAGCCCGGGCTTCCGGTCCGAGGGCCCGGGCACGGCAAGCCCATCCCGCTCGAGTTGCCCACGCGGGGCCGCGCCGTCCGCTTGCTTCCGCCCGGAGATGGTCATCGACCCAACCCCCTCCCCGCGTCAGGCTCAGTTCCCGCAGTCTCGGCGGGTAGAGCGGGCAGGCGCGCTGCGCAAGGTGCGCGCTGTGGCTGAAGCAAGCAGGAGATATCGTATAATCTGACCCACCCATCCGGGCTGCGATAGATCTCGGGCAGGCCCGACATTAATTGCGCCACCCGCGCCCGCATCGACGGCACAGCCTCCTCCTCATCAATAATGAAATCGTCGAGCGAGGTCAGCCAGTAATGCGCCTGAACCACTGCGGCCGTGTCAGCCATGCGCGCCATGTCGCGTTCCAGGGCGCGCCAGTCATGCGTGTAGCTGAATTCAGTTGAGAAAGCGATGGGGATTACGGTTTGACGGCCCGTGTAGAGGTAAACCCGACCGTCCTCACAGGCCACGATACGATCTTCAGGGTGTGTGTTTCTCCGGATCCAGTCATAGGCTTGAGCCTTGTCCTGCCTTAAGCGCGCGGCCTGCTGCTCGGTGGAAGGATGCGGCAGATAAAACTCGAAGGTGTTCCAAACCGCGGTCCCGGCCAAAGCGGCCAAGCCGGCCGACATGACTCCGGCTAAAACTCTCTCGCCCGAGCGTCCGGCCCGCAGTGCGCCCCCGAGCAAGCCCGCCAGGTGCTTTCCTTCCACCCACAGGCCCAAGCAAAAGAGCGGCGCAAACAGCAGCAGGAAGCGGTCCATCACAGGATAGTTCCACAGCAGGAGGACGCCCGAGTAGAGAGCGAAAACGAAGTGCAGGGGTTTCCATTCGTCGCTGCGCGCCTGGCGCAAGATGCCCGCCAGGGCAATGAGCATCAGCGGAGCGCCCAAGGCCGTCGCCGCGAAGCTGTTCCCTATCTTGAGCGCCGGATGCAGCCAGTACCAGGCTGGGGTTTCAAGGAACGCGCCCAGATTGCCCCGCAACATGCTTAGGAAGACGTGGACGTTGGGGACGCAGAACTTCCACACCTGCGGATAGCTGGTGTAGTAAGCGAGGGTCTGTTGCCACCCTAGCGGCAGGCCTGCGGCGTGATTGGGCAATCCCTCACCGCTGCCGGCGATGGATCTCCCGCCGGCCCATACGGCAGCAACCACGAAGGGAGCAGCCCCCAGGCAAACGGCGGCGGCTTGGCGAAAGGCTCGGCGGAAGAGGCCCGCCACGACGATGCCCCCTACGACCGCCACGCCCAAGCTGCGCGTGACCACGGCGAGTCCAGCCAGGACCCCCACCAGAGCCGCCAGCGGAAGCCGGCCACTCGCTCGCATGGCCTTGTCTGCGAGCAGTGCCGCGGCCAGCGCCAAGAGCATAAACAACGAATCACTCATCACGGAGCCGCTGACCATCAGAAAAACCGGGAGGCTAGCACAGGCCGCGACCATCACTACAGCGGGCCAGTCGCCCACGCCCTGGAGCTTGCGCAGCATCTGAAAGGCGACGAGCAGAAACCCACAACTGAACAGCGCCGTCAGGCAGACGCTCGGCCCGAGGTTGGCGGGAAATGACGGGTCCCACTTCCAGACCCAGGAGAGCAGCCAGGGATAGAGCACCGGGTACTTGGTTTGAGGCAGGTTTCCCGGAAAGCTCGGAAGGATATAGCCCCGACCCTCCGCCAGAGCCTTAGCCGAACTGAAATAAATGGCATCGTCGCGATAAATCCCGAACCAGTTCGTCGGGTGCATCCGCGCCAGGCAGAGCAGGAACAGGACGAGCGTGGCGGCCAAACCGAACCAGGGCAACACCGATTTTGTTACTCGAGTCATAATTTGTCCAGATCCCCTCGTCTACGCGCTCTGGCGAGCGGAAGTCATCGGGCGGCTGCACTCGCCTCGAGATGGATTCGCCGGATCTCCCGCTCCGCCTGAGACGGGCTCCCGGCCCACACTGGCGATCGCCAACGCCGCGATGGCCACACCCCCCGGCAGATCAACCAGGTAGTGCCACTCGAGCAGCAGAATCGATACGGTCAGTAGAACGTCTAGGAGCAGAAGAGCCAAGACCACCCGTCTCCATCCGCGCAGAAACCACATCACGATGAGCGGTTGGGCGATGTGCATGCACGGGAAAGCGATGAAGTAATCCGTGCCAATGCTGTCCACTCCCCTGCCTTGCCAAAGGGCTTGCGCCCGCAGGAGCAGCGTCTGCTGCGCGGCGTAGACGCTCAGTTTGTCGGGCAGGGATGAAAAATGGCCCGGACAGAGGTAATACGGACCGTGGCTGGGCCAAAGATAGAAACAAACCAGGGCCAGGAAATAGCCGGTTAGGATAGTCCCCACCAACTGATACGCGCGTCCCTTTCCGAACTGCAATCCCGTAAATATTATGCCTGCGCCAATCTGGCTGAACATCCCCCAGTAGATGATCTCCAGCAGCGTAAAGGTTTGCCGGGGCAGCATCCGCGCCGCCTGGTGGGCAAGTTCCGATACCGTGGCGCCACCCAGGATCCAGGTATCCGCACGATTGAATAGGGCGTCATAAGCGCCATAGAACCTGCGGGTCACTATGAGGTCGTTCAAGGCGAAGGTCACGACCAGCCCGACGAACAGGTAGGCGGCGGGAAGCATGACCGCTTCGACCGCCGTGAGGAAAGCGCCGGGCTGGCGGCGGGTTCGCTCGAGGAGTTCCACAACGGCCAGGACCGTTACCACCAGCACCGCTCCCGGGAATGCGCCCTCCAACCAGAAGAGCTCAACCACCAAAGGGAGGAGCAAAAGCAGTCTCCGCTTGTCATTCCAGTAGCGTCGGAGGAACGGCTTGAGAGTGCTCTCGAAAGGCCCTGCGATCCCATACAGGATGCAGGCAAGGAAGAGCGATTGAAAGATCAACCCCACCCAGGCGCCGAGCAACACCGGCCAGTTAAACCGCAAGGGCAATCGGGCGGCGCGCAGCGCCGGAACCAGAGCGACCACCAGAAGTGCCGTCGTCACGGCAGCCGCGTTCCGAGCGACCCTGCTCAGCAGGCGGGGGAAGCGAGACCCGGGGCGCGTGGGGCATTCGGGCGGCTGCGCAAGGCCGGATTCCGTCGCGCTAGGCATGGCCGCTGCTCCTGGCGTCAGCGATCTTTCGTGTGGAAATCATCGGGCGGACGCTCCCTGCTTGAGTTCGATGCGCCGGATTTCCAACTCCGCCTGTGCCCGGCGAGGGCCGTCCACCCGCTGGAAGCACTCCAGCGCCGCGTCGAGGTCCCCCCTCTGCTCTAAACAGTAACCCCGCACCAGGTTTCGAGCCCCGGGCGAAGGCGCGTTCTGAACCAGGAGATCAACGGGAGGCTGCGGGGGACGCAGGACGCGCAGGAACTCGAGATTCAGCGGGGCCGTGTCGTACGGGAGGACGTTCGCCTTGGGGGTGCGGTATTCGAGGTAGGGGTAGTAGTCCGTCGAGGCAAAGTCCGCCGGCAGCCCGCTGAGGTCGGACAACCGGGACAAACCTCTCCGCAGCGACTCGCCGTAAAGCATCAACTCACCCAACAAGGACCAGAGGCTAGGTGCGCCGATGGCTCTCAGCTCTTGACGCACTCTGCGGTCGCGATCAAACCCCTCGATCAGCGGGTAGTCACACTGGAGCGGCGAGGCGGAGGCAATCAGCAGGCCTTGCTCGGGCCCCTGGAAGAAGGCCACATAAGAGAAGACCTGCGCGGCCGTGTTGAGAATCACCAGCAGGTCCGGCGTGCGCATGTGGTGAATCTGGACCCACTGCTGCAGAATGCCGCGTTCGCCCAGGTGGGCCCGGCAGAGCTCGTAGAACTCCCGGTTGTACAAGTCAGCCTCCCCGCTGATCCAGATCGAGGTGATTTCGATGGTAATCAAGTCATAGCGGTCGCGGGACAGCAGCAGGAAGTTCCGCCCGTCAGCGACGGAAAGATGGACTCGGGGGTCATCGTCAAGAACCCGTCCGTTTACATCCTGAAACCAGCGGCGAGCCGCATCCACAATAGTGGGGGCCAATTCCGCCGCGTCGATACGCTCAAACGGGAATTGTGAGAGGCTACGCAAGGTGTTGCCTGTGCCCAAGCCGATGACCAGCGCATTCCGGAATTGCGGCGTGAACAATACGGGAATGAGCGCGAACTGAATCTGCGCCGGCACCTCCCCGGCATTGTTGCCCTGAAACTTTCCGTTCGAGAGGAGAATGCGTTCGGGGCCCACTTGAACTACGGTCGTGAGGCCGCCCTGAGTGTCTTCGCGGGCGTAGAGCACTCGATCGGGCCGGTCCGCAGCGCCGAAGTAGACGTAGGAGCCAACCGTCAGGCGATGGAGGTTCCAGCCGCGCGGGAAAACCCAGAGCCAGATGATCATGGGCACAGTCACTAACGCCCATGCCAGCGACCGTCGGCGGCGGGAGGGGAGCAGGAAGAAAGCGAAAAGGCCTCCCAAAAGCACATTCAGTGTAGCCGCGGCGCGCAGCGAGGTGAGCGAACCGAAGCGCGGCAATACCCCAAAGCCGACCAGGAGCGAACCCAAGATGGCGCCTGCCGTGTTACTCGCGTAGATCCCGCCCACACTCCTCCCGGGCGCCACCCTGCCTTGAGTGTAAAGATTGAGAAGCAGCGGGAAGCTGAGCCCTAATAGCACGGCGGGACCAGCAAGCAGAAGAAAGGCGCAAGAGAAGCGCGCCAATTCCGAAGCCACGAAGAAGGTATTGTCAAACTTCCAGAGGATGGAGCTTCCACCCGCCAGGGCGCAGAACAACAGGGCTTCGACGACTGGCTCGTTCCTCCTTAACCAACCGAAAAGTCCCTTTCGCGACTCCTGGCGGCGCCTGACCGCCACTACCGCGATCCGGAACACCACCAGGGACGCCAGGCCCAGGCAAGCCGCCCTCCCGAGGCCCAAATTGAAGAACTGAGGAATCCTGTCCCAGAGCGGGACGGTCTGCAGCACCGCAAAACCCAGCAGCACTTGAGACCCCGCGAGCGCCGGCGCGGCGGCGGCGGGATCGCCAAAACGCCGTGCAACAATTTCCGCCCCCCAGCCCAGCCCGCAGAGCAGAGCGAACAACATCACCCCGAATGCATAAACACTGTTCCCGACGGTAAAGGCAAGGATGTGCGTCCAAAGCACCTCATACCCTAGGGCGACCGCGCCCGTAAGAAAGGATGCGGCCAGCAGCCCCAGCCTTCGCGCCGGGATGGCGGTCGCGACCTCGGGAAGCGGCGACTGCGATGGCGCATCGCCCGCTCCCTGCGCAAAGACAGGCAGGCGCACCAGCCAAGCCACCGCAAGGAAAATCGCAAGATTGATTCCACAGGCAATCCCCAAAGTTCCCTTCACACCCCAGATCGGCATGAACAAGAAGGTCGAGGCCAAAGCGCCCGCCGCAGCGCCTTGAGTGTTGCGGGCGTATAGGAGATCCACTTGCGGCGCGAAATCCTGACAGCCGGAGGAAACGTAGCGGGCCAGCGCCGGCAAGCTGCCACCCATGAGCAGGCTGGGGATGACGATCACCAGGCTGGCAAGGGCGAACCGCACGGCGGTCAAGCTGAGGAGACTGAGGTGAAACCGGTGGAACAAGGCGACATAACCGGCCGTCACCAACGCCAACAGGCGAGGCGTGAAGACGCAATAGACGCCCGCCCCGAGTTCCAGGCCGGCATATATCCACAGCGAGGGGGGGCGCCGGTCCACCCACCGCCCGAACAGCAGAGCGCCCAAGGCGAGCCCCCCCAGGAAGGCAGCCAGAACCGTGCTGACCGCCTGAGCGGTGTTGCCAAAACTGTAGGTGAGCAGACGCGTGAAAAGGGTTTCGAAGACAAGGCTCGAAAGGCCCGAGAAGAAAAACAAGACACCCAGGGTTCGCAGCTTCGCGGAGGCCGACCTACTCGTCGATAGCATCGCTTCACCGCCGCCAGGCCCCGGAGTGGCCGGGGCGGCGCGCGAACAACACACTCACCCGATCACTGTGGATCTTCTGCCACTCCGGTGAGGCCTCCAGGAAGGTCGCGAGCGGCGCCCGGGCAGAGATGAGGCAGGATTGCGTGTTGTATTTTCTCAGCAGCCAGGGAGTGCCCTGATCCAGATTCATGATCCGCAGATAATCCGCGAAGACGCCGGTGTATTCATAGATGTTGACCCGACCGTCAATAAATACCCGTTGCTCCGGGCCCAACCCATAAAGTAGGTAGCCACCCCAGTCGAGTTCATTCAGCAACGGTCCGGGCTGCGGGTGGGCGCGCAAGTAATCCACCGCTTGCTCGGGATAGGGGGCGGCGGCCGCCCGGTCAAGATCTCGCCGAGCGGGGAGAATCCTGACCATGCCCAATACCACCAAGGCAATGAGAAAGGCGTTGGCGGCATAGTGATCGCCCGCCGGTTCGTATTTTGGAATCCACCGCCCCAGGAGGCTGGCAAGGAGCGGCGCCAAGACGATTGCGAACAGCGGAAGCATGCGGGCATGGAGCACGGTCATGCCGACGGCAAAGAGGAACAGCGCCACTTCCGCCAGCCTGAGGGCAGGCCGTAGCGCCACCAGGGCCACAATCAGGACGAGAAGAAATACCAGGAAGAGCTTGCCCGGCCACACGCGCAGGTCCAACGGCTGCCAGGTGATGATGCCGGCGAGATTCGCTCGCTGCAGGAATGCCATCTGCAAGGGATAAGAGGCCAGGCGCGTCCCGTAGGGCGTCAGGCACGAACCGACAAGCGAAAGCAAGCCCGCCAGCTCCAGTCGGATCCGGTCGGGCCGCGACCACCGATCGGCCACCAGGCTCCCCTGGCGAAGATCCACCAGCCCGCTCAGCCCATAGACCGCCAGCGCGAAGAACCCCAAGATGAAGGTCCCGTGCGTGTTTACCCACACTAGAAATACCAGGGGGAGCAGCCACAGGGCCCAGCGCTGGCCTTGCTCGAAAAGTTCGAGGCAGATGAGCGTGACCAATAGGAAGACATAACCGAAGAGCTGGGGATGCAGGGTGAACCAAACCCCGGCCAGCGGCAAGACCAGTGCCGTGGCCACGAAAGCCGCCTTCGGATTCCGGCAACGGAGATAAGCATAGGTGTAGGTCAGGAGCGTGATGCTGCTCGCCAGGCCGAAGAGCAGGCCCATCCAAGCTGGGAAGCCGGCGGCCCCAAAGACCCACGCCAAAACCACTTCCGCCAGCCATTCGTAGGCGATCCATTCCGTGCCGTGCGCGGTAAAAGAGTACAGGTCCGATGTAGGCCAGGAGTGCGTAGCGAGGATGCGCTGGCCCACCACGAGATGCCACCAGGTGTCGGAATCCACGTGGAAGGCTCGCGTCACCAGCAGCGCTGCAAGAACCAGGAGGGCGCCCAAAAGGGATGGAAAACTGATCACCCTTCGGAGCGGCGCCCAGGATGCGGCGCTGCTGACTGCGGCCGGCTTGGCGAGCGTGTCAGGAATGGCCATGCTCCCCCGCGGGGAGCGCCCGGGCGCTCTGGTCTCGGCGCACAAACAGGACGCTCCGGTTGTCGCTGTACGCTTTCCGCCATTCCGGCGACGCGGCGAGCAGCGTGGCCAGCGCATCGTCGCGGCCGATGAGGCAGGACTGGATGTTGTAAGCGTTCAACAAGAAGGGTGCGGTGGGCGCGAGCCGGGAGATGCTGAGATAGTCAGCGAGCACGCCTGTCCGTTCGTAAATGTCCGCCCGGCCGTCGATAAACACCTTGTTCTGACCGTCCAATTGCCAGATCAGGTAGCCGCCATCACCGTACGTATTGTACATGGGCCGGGGCGCAGGATGTTGTTTCAGGTAGGCCACCGCCTTAACCGGCCATTTCTCCTCCATCACGCTTTCAAGCTTGGCCCTCGAGGGAAAGAACCACACCATGCCGGCGACGGCCAGCACCATCACGAGCGCGTTCAGAGCGTATTTGTCTTCGGCGGGTTCATAAGGCGGAATCCAGCGGGCCAGGATCACGGCGAGCCAGGGCGCGCTGAAAGGCACGAAAGCCAGAACGAAGCGCGCGTGCAGGCAGGTCGCAGCAGTCCCGGCCAAGAGCAACGCCAACTCCGCCAGCCGCCAGGTAGGGTGCAGGGTGACTTGGGCCAGTACGAAGCCAAGAATCAGAACCAGGAAGAGCTTCCCGAAGAGCTCGCCAAACACCAAGGGCTGCCATTCTTCGATATTGGCCACCATGAGGGGCTGAGACCAAGCCAGATCCAATGGGTAATACGCGAGCTGGGTGCCATAGGGTGTGAGGGTGAGCGCGACGAGACTCAGGAGCGCCACCAGCTCCAGGCGCAGACGTTCGCCCGAAGTCCAAAGCCGGGACTCAAGATCGCCCCAGCGAATCTGCACCAAGCCGCTGGCCCCATAAACCCCCAACGCACCCAGCCCGATGACGAAGCTGCCGTGCGTGTTGACCCACACCAGGAACAGCAGCGGCAGCAGCCACAACGTGCCCGTGCGGCCCTCGCGAAAGCGCTCCAGGATGATGAGCGTGAGCACCAGAAACATAAACGCCAGCATCTGCGGACGCACGCTCGAGACCAGATAGATAAGCGGCAGGTGCACGGCGCACGCCACCATTGCCGCTTTCGAATTTCGGCAGCGCAGAGTGGCGAGAATGTAGAGGGCAATCAGGATGGCAGCCGCGAGTGCCAGATTGAGCGCCAGGATCCCCCGGAGCCCCCATGCCCGCTCCACGGCTGCGAGGGGCAGCTCACCCAGCCATTGGTAGGCTATCCAGGGAGTGCCGCGCGCGGTGAAGGAGTAATGATCCGTCGTGGGCCACTGGTGGGTGGAAAGTAGGGTGGCGCCCACCTTGATGTGCCACCAGACGTCCGGGTCCACGGCGAAACTGCGCAGGTGCACAAAGAAGGCGCCCACCAGCGCAACTGCCAGCATGGCCGGAAACGAGGACACCTTCTTGAGCAGGCTCCAGGGCTCGACGCCCCGGGCTGCGACCGGCTTGGCTGCTTTCTCAGGGACGGTCATGCTCTGCTCTCGGCCTCGCTTCGAGATTCTGGTCGCAGCGAACGAACAGGGCGCTGAGCTTGTCGCTATAGACTCTCCGCCAGCCGGGCGAGGCAGCGAGTAGCGTCGCTAGCGGCTCGTCGCGGTCGAGGAGGCAAGACTGCACGTTATAGGCGTCCAGCAGGAAGGGTGTGGTGGGTGCAAGCCGCGAGATGCTGAGGTAGTCGGCGAGCACACCCACCCGTTCGTAAGTATCCGCCCGGCCATCCACAAACACCTTGTTCTGTCCATCCAATTGCCAGATCAAGTAACCGCCATAGCCGTACGTATTGTACATAGGCCTGGGGACAGGATGCTGCTTCAGGTACGTCACCGCCTTGACCGGCCATTTCTCCTCCATCACGCTTTCGAGCTTGGCCCGCGAGGGAAAAAACCACACCATGCCGGCGACGGCCAGCACCATCAGAAGGGCGTTCAATGGGTACTTGTCGCGACTGGGCTCGTAGGGCGGAATCCAGCGGGCCAGGATTACGGCGAGCAGGGGCACGCTGAAAGGTACGAAAACCAGCACGAAGCGTACGTGCAAGCAGGCAGCAACGATACCGGCAAAGAAGAGCGCCAGCTCCGCCAGATGCCAGGCAGGCCGGAGGGTGACCTGGGCCAGCAAGAAGCCGAGGACCAAGGCCAGGAACAGTTTCCCAAAGAATGCGCCGAACATCATGGACTGCCATTCCTTGATGTTGCCCACGTTGATGGGCTGGGAGAAAGCCATGTTCAGTGGGTAGAGGCAGACCTCCGTCCCATAAGGCGTAAGGGTGAGCGCCACAAGAGTCAGGAGCGCAACCAGCTCCAGCCGCAGACGTTCGCCGGAAGTCCAGAGCCGGGACCGAAGTTCGCCCCACTGAATGTGCACCAAGCCGCTGGCCCCATAAACCCCCAACGCACCCAGCCCGATGACGAAGCTGCCGTGCGTGTTGACCCACACCAGGAACAGCAGCGGCAGCAGCCACAACGCGCCCGTGCGGCCTTGACGAAAGCGCTCCAGAGCGAGGAGGGTGAGCACCAAGAAGAGATAGCCGAGCATCTGCGGGCGCAAGCTGCAGGAAAGATAGACCAACGGCAAGGAGACAGCGCACACTACAAAAGCCGCTTTGGAATTCCGGCAGCGCAGCGTCGCGAGAGCGTAGAGAGCCAGCAGGATGGCCGCGGTAAGAGCGAGATCGAGCGCCATGAGCCCCTGTAGTCCCCACGCCCGCTCGACAGCCGCGAGCAGGACCTCACCCAGCCACTCATAAGCTATCCAGGGGGAGCCATGAGCCGTGAATGAATAGGGGTCCGCGCTGGGCCAGCGGTGGGTGGAAAGAAGCGTGGCGCCCACCTTGAGGTGCCACCAAACGTCCGGATCGGCGAAGAAATCGCGCAGCGGGACAAACATGGCGCCCACCAGCGCGACAGCCAGCAGGGCCGGGAAGGACACCAACTTCTTCAGATGGGACTGGCGCGGAGGGGGTTCCAAATCAGGGGGAGTCGCCAGCGTGTCAGAAGTCACCATCAAATCCTCGGATCGCCGAAAACCCTTTCTCACCGCAGAGTCGCGGAGGCGCAGAGCATTGAAAACAAAGGGCCCTCTCCCTGCGTCTCGGCGCCTCTGCGGTGGAGTCAGCCATTATTTCACAGCTTCTCACGCCGTGGGCTACGTTCCTTCGCGGGTGGCGCATACGTGCCGCTTTCTGGCATGTATGCGGTCACAACATTCGATCTCTTAGGGCCGCATACATTCCATAATGCGGCACGTATGCGCCACCCGCGAACTTCTGTCTCAGGACACTAGCTGGAGGCCACCAGTTTCTGAAAGGCCGGCAGAACGGCAAAGGGGGTCCTGACGCTTCGGACGCTCTCGCCGAGCTGGCGGATCTTGTCCGGCCGCAGGTGCCCGAGCAGCGTGCCGGCCTTGGCCAGATAATCGATCCGCTCGGGCTCGAGGCCCATGACCCGGGCCGCGGTGGCGTCCACGGCTACGGGATCCTCGCCCAGGATGAGCACTCCACTGGCCTTGGCAGTTCCTTGGATGGGCCCATTGCCCTCCATCCCCACGATGCCGTCCACGATCGCAAAGTCCGGCCGCACGGTGCTGTTGATGTCGAGGATGGAACCGGTGATGCCGGCCCAATGGAGAATGTTCTTGGGCCAACCGTAGCAGCATCCCGGAACAATGCCGAACATGTTTTTGAGGGAGAGGGTCGCGCCCACCCAGTGATGGGTTTTGAGCTTGGGCATAGAAACCAGGAAGTCCGCCTCGAGAACCGTCCGTGGGAGATAAAGCTCTCGCAGCCGGGAGGCGCGGGTCTGCAAAGGGACGCGGCGAACTTCATCGAGATTCAGGTCCACGAAGACGCCGGGCAGCGGGCCCAGGAAATCGCGCAGGCGGAGGGTTTCGACGATGGCCTCGGTGTCGCGCTCGTGACCAGGCCCCTCGGCCACCTGCACGGACGCTGCCCCCAGGCGCAGAAAGCTTTCGCGCGCGGCAGCAATCACGGCAGGGTGGGTGTTGATGACGCCGTCGAGGTCCGGTTCCACAAAGTTGGGTTTCAGCACCACTCTCTTATCGCGCAGGCGCAGGTCAAATTCCCGCAGGGCGTTGAAGATCAGTGTGCCCAGGTCCATCTGGTAGCTGTCGGCCCGCACGATAGCCACCCAAGAGGCAGGTCGCGCAAAGGAAGGCACCATGGCGCGTTTGGCAAGGCTCATGAAGTCGTCCTATCTCCGCCGGTCTGGCCGGCACGATTCTCTTCCCCGCTCCCCGCCAGGGCGATCCAGGCGAAGGTGAGCACGCTCTCGAAGAAGCGGTTCCGCAAGTAAAGGTCGCCGAGGGCTGGGGTGAGCGGCCCCACCGGCCGTCCGTAAGCTCGCAAGCAGCGGTGCGCCAAGGCCAGGGAGGCTGCTCCGCGAATGCGAGGGCAGGCGCCCTCAAGCCAGCCCAGGCTCATCTGGTTTTCGGCGCGCTGGGAATGGGGAAGCAGCGCCAGCAGCGCCCAGGCCGTGGGGCCGATGCGGGGGATGCCGGCCACTCCGTAAACCTGCGGGTTGCCGCTGTTCCATCCGCCCCCCGGACACATGCGGTCATAAAGCATCCGCTCACCCAGTTGCCGCCGTTTCGCCGCGCGGGGAGAAAGCAGTTCCTGAGGCAAGCTGCGGAGAAACAGGAGGGCATGGGCCGTAGGTTCCACCCAACTGGCCGTGCCGGGGGTCCAACTCCAGCCGTGCAGCGAGTTGTCCTGGCGGACGACCGTGCCCCGGGCAAGGACCAAGCGCAACCGCCACCAGAGGTTGCCGTCAGCCGGCCACGCCTCGAGGAGCCAATCGCGGCCTCGCTCGACGGCCTCCGGGCTTCCGCCCTCGAGATGCAGAGCCAGCGCTGCCAGCGAAGTGGCCCAGCAACCCTGGCGCTGCCCCGGAAAGGCGGGCCAAGCCCCGTCCGGCATTTGCGCCCGCAGGAGCCAGGCGCGGGCGCGGGCGCAGGCCTCCGCCGGCGAGGGATCTGCGGCCCGGGAAAGGAGCGCGAGCGACGCCCACGCGGTGGCTTCCACGCTGCTGGGAGTCGCGGGGTGGTAGCCCCATCCGCCGTCGGAATTCTGACTGGTGAGGAGGAAATGCCGGCTGGAGGTGTCGGAAAACCGGCCGGAAGTTACCGCTTCTGGACTGGCATCCCGGCCCCCGTTTTCTCGGAGCAACATACCAATAATCGTTCCGTCGAATCCTACATCACGATGTTCGGAACCGTCGGTGGCACGGCGCTGGCCGGGGGCGAAGTTTCCTCGGAGGGAATCTTGAGGTCGTGAATCAAGCGATGCAGATAGCCGCGGGCCAGCCCCAGCACGCGCGCCGCTTCCGCCTTGTTGCCGTTGCATCTCTGCAGCGTCCGGATCGCCAGGCGCCGCTTGAAATCACGCAATTCCTCGTCATACGAGCGCGTCGCCTGCGACGGTTCGAAGCCACCGCGCAACTTGGCGGGCAGGTTCCAGACCTCGATCGTGGACCCCTCCGCCAGCACCACGGCGCGCCGGATCACGTTCTCCAGTTCCCGCACGTTGCCCGGCCAGGCATACTCGTTGACGGCTTCGATCGCCAGACGCGAGAAGCGGTTAACCCGCTTGCCGAATTCCTGACTGATCTGTTGCAGCAGGTGGTGGGCGAGCACGATGATACCGCCCTCGCGCTCGCGGAGAGGAGGCAGATGTAATTGAATGACATTCAGGCGGTAGTAAAGATCCTCGCGAAATTCGCCCCGCCCGACCATCTCCTCCAGGTTGCAGTGCGTCGCACAGATCAAGCGGACGTTCACGGTCAAGGGCGTATTACTGCCCAAGCGCTCAAAGGTGCGGTCGTGGAGCACGCGCAGCAACTTGGCCTGCAGCCCCAACGGCAAATCGCCGACCTCGTCGAGGAACAGGGTTCCGCTGTCGGCTGCCTCGAAACGACCACAGCGCAGCGTCAGGGCTCCTGTAAAAGCACCCTTCTCATGCCCAAAGAGCTCATCTTCGACCAGGTGCTCCGGTAGATTCGCACACGAAAAGGCCACAAACGGCCCCGCGCTGCGCGGACTCAAACGGTGCATGGCGCGGCCCAGCATGCTCTTCCCCGTGCCGGTTTCACCGGTAATCAGCACGTTGACGTCGCAAGGCGCCACCTTCCGTGCCAGGGCGAAGATTTCCTGCATGCTTTCGCAGGAGCCGACCAGTCCGTCCAGCGTGGCGGCCGGAGCTTCCTGCGCGCGGAGATGCTGGAGCTCCATCTCCACCTGGTGCAAACGGTGAGCGCGGCACAGCACCAGGCGAAGTTCCAGGATGTTCGGCGGTCCAGCCAGGACATCGTAAGCGCCCGCCTCGACCAGCCGCCGGGTCAAAACCGCGTCGTCCTGTCCCAGCAGGACGATAATGGGCGGGGGGAAATCCGTCCGCCGGAACTTCTCCAAATCCTCCTGTGCGGAGCCTATCTCCGCCCCGCCGGGGAGGGCTCGCAAGTCCAGCAGAACGCAATCACACTCTTTCTTCCATCTCCCCAAGGCGTCGATGTTGAAAGTCTTGTCCAGGTTGACTTCAAAACCCTCTCCCAAAGCCCGGCCGACAACTTCCGAGAAGTCCTGGTCGAGAGTATGAAAGCAAACGCGCATCGACTCTTTTTCCATCATAGGAATCTCAGCGAGAGACTTGGCGCCCTGCATCTCCTCCAGGCGTCTACGTGGTGTTGTTGGGGAGCAGACGGGCGAGCGTAAGATCCCCCCCGATAGCCGTGAAGATCTGGTTCAGGCTAGCGGTCGATCGAGCGCCTGGGCAGCTAACGCCGCCTGCGACGGAGAAGAACTTCGACCCATCGGGGATATGGCCGGGTGAGGAGGCGATTTGCTGCATCGCCGCGCATGTGGTGATCGCTGGGGCGGTGTCAGTGCCGCATCCCGATAACGCCGCGCCGTAGGCGATCGAGTACACCCAGGTTCCCGCTCCCGCCGCGGCCTGGGCCGCCGTGATCGCCTGGTGGCACTCCTGCGTGCTGGGGTACCCCACCAGGTTGGCGTTCGTGGCATTGGCGTCGCCATCGCTGAGGAAGATGAGCACGTTCGTCGAATTCGGCCTGGCGTTATTCTGCAGCGCCGTTTGTGCCACCGTGATTGCGCCCGCATAGAAGGTGCCGACGCCACCCACGACATCTACACCCTCATTGCAGCCGGCAACTCCGCGGGCCGCCAACACGATGTCGGAGGTGGCGTTCAGCGAACCAGCCGTGTCGGAAGTGCGGTAGTCGCTCGAAAACGGAACGATCTGGTAGGTCGGTAACGGCGAAGCCGTGTACTTCGAGATGAAATTATTGGGCACGTTGTTACTACAATCGTAGTCATACTGGGCGTATGTGGCCGATGACAGCCCTGGGAACACCGTCAAGCCGACCTCATCCACCGGGTTCGGGACGTTGAAGTTTGTGACCGCGCCGCAGTTTGCCAGGTTCGCGGCGCAGGGCGAGAGCGTGCCCAGCAGAGTCCGGACGCCGGCCAGCGCGCAGTTGATTCTTGTGTCACCGCAGTTGTTGTCATTGTTACTCATCGAAGCCGTCGTGTCGAGGACCATCATCACGTTGTACGGGCCATTCCTTCCGCCCGGTCCCGGTGCACCTGCGGTCGCGGTTGCCGTGACGGCGACGGAGCTGACACCGAACACCTTGGCGAAATACATCGGCACGGTCGCTTGCTGCTTCACGACGATGCCGTTGTAGCCCGACGGAGTGGAACAGGAGACTCCGGTGCTCGTGAAGCACTTCAACAGAGGGTACCCAGACACCATCGCAACGTTGAGCAGATTGGAATGGGTGTTCAAACCCCCCGTTACGGCGCTGTACTGCGTCGCCTTGGCTATTACGGTTGCGCCACTGCTATTGGGCAGGTACTGCGCTCCTGCCAACGCCGCCGCCTGGGTTGCAGCCTGGAGCTCTTGATAGGAATAATAGAGAGCGCCCAGGTCGACTACTAACGCGGACGCTCCCAGAAAGGCGACCAGCAAGACCATGACCAGCACGAGCGCCTGCCCGCGCTGGCCGTCGCGCACCCGGCGGACAGTAGTATATTCGCTGTTAAGGTTCATTGGATGGCCTCCGTCGTTTGCGCCGTGAGGAGGCAGTTGGGCGCAGGATTGTATATGAAGAATTTGAGGTTGCACGGATAGGTGACCGTTACCTGGGCATTTTGGGACGCCACCAGATATTGTTGCGCCCCACTGCACGTCGGGTTGGCCGCGTTGGTGGCAACCGTAGTTCCCTTCAGCACAATCGTGAACTGGAGACTCCCCTGAGTGAGGCCCGGCGCTGCTGCGTAGACCGCTTGGCTAGTCGTAGTGCACGGGTTTGTGGTCTGCCCGCGGCTCATCGAAAGAAGCTGCGCACCGATGTTCGTAGCATTCGTCAGCTCCAGATAGTTATTGAAAGCAATCCCGAGCACGATGATGCCTAGAAGGAAGGTCAACAGCAGCGGCAGCACCAAAGCGAACTCCAGGATCGCCTGGCCGGCGTCGGTCCTGCGTTTGCGCATATGTCCAACTCCGTCAGATACTTGGGGCCGTAGACCTAGCCCTAGCTAGTATAAAGCAGGGCATGGCCCTTGGCAAGTAAGATTATTGTCATTAACAGGATGGTTAGCGCACACTTCTCACCGCGCTGGAACGCATTGGGGGGTTGCCGCGGGTGGCGCCACCCGCGCTCAGGGTATAGGGAAAGGCCCCTCCACCCCCGGCGCTCGGGGCCCCCCGCCTCCTTCGTCGGCCACCCTCTCCCCCTCCTGATCTCTATCCCTCTCCCGAGGGGAGAGGGTGGGCCGCGACCGGCGCTTTCACCAGCCGGCGCGGGCCGGGTGAGGGGTCTTGCCGTCGCGATGGCTTCGGCAGACTTGACTCAAATAGTCAAGTTCCGAATATCAAGCCTGCTAGACTCTCTTCCTCTTCCTCATCAACTCCCGGGCACGATGGCGGGAACGCCCACCAGGATCTCCACGGCCACCGGGTTCCCGGCCTGTAGGGCGGGGCTGAACTTCCAGCGCGCGAAGGCGGCCCGCGCCGCCTCATTGATGGTGGGCTCGACCCCCTGCAGGATTTCCAGGTTCTCGACGGAACCATCTTCACGGATATGCCCGTGCAAGATGATCATCGTGGCTGCGGGGTCCTGGGTGACGGGTGGGCGGTGAAAGTCAAACTGGTCAATAGCCGCCGGGGGCGCGACGGGCGGCTGCATGTGAACCTCGACCACCCGCGAAGCTACTGCCGGCTTAGGCGGATCCTCGCGGGTGCAGTACTGCAAGATCCAGTTCTTCCCGGGCATGGTGAGATAGACAGTGTAAATCTTTCCGCCGTGCAGCACGCCATAGACGCGCAGCCCGCCACCGCCCCAGGGGCCGCTGCTCACGATGATGCTGGGCGCACGGGGTTTCAGATGGGCCGTATTCACGGGATAAACCAAAGCCTCCGGCGGGAGGGGAGGGAGAGTTCCCGCTGCAATGCCGGGCTCGACCGCTGGACCGGTAACACTGAGGGGAGGAGCGGCGGCGGAGTTGCCGACCCCTCCGCCACCGGCGTGCCCGCTTCCGACAGCTACACTCTTGTCACCGCCGGGCCCCGGTCCTCCTTCCCCGATGCCAAGCGGAGCGCCCTCGACGCCCTTCTGCGAACCGGACTCAGCGCCTTTCGGTGAACCCTGCTCAGGTTTGGCCGGGCCGATCGAGAACGCTCCGGCACGGTTTCCGGGAGGTAACGACGTGAAGTCTTTGAGCGCAATCGGATCAACGCTCAGCGTCGTCAACTGGGTAGTGCCGGGACGCTTCTCGGCGTCAGGCGCGGCGGAGGCGTCGGGATGGTTGGAAGGTGCCGGCGCGGCCTCTCGAACCTGCTGCCGGGGTGCCTGCCCAGCCCCCGCGGCCGCACCCGCCGTCGGACCTGGCAGCACCTCGAGTTGCGGCGTGGGGAGGGGCGGAAGCTTCGACGCCAAGTCCAGCGTGGCGGGGCGCGGAGCCGGGGCAGGCTCCACGGGCTGGGGGGGCGGAGGCGCCTTGGGCTCTTCCACCGGGGGAGGAGGCGCCGCCGCTCGGGGGGGTGGAGGAAGTGCAGGTGGGGCGGGCGCTGGCCCCAGGTTTCCCAGGATCAAATCCGGAACGCGCAAATCCTCAGGAGCCTTCAGCTCCGGAGGGGCGGCCGCATTCTGAATCGTCAGGCGGGAATTGTCAGGATGAGGGGGATTGGAGATGATCGTAATGCGCGGATCGAAACGCGTGTAGCCCAGCCGCGGCGGCCTTCCTTTCTTCGCTCCGTGTCCCGGGGCGCCGCCCGGACCGGGTGGGTGCAGCGTCGGAAGGTAGGCCGGCAGCTTCAGCGCCCGAAACTCATAGACGATCAACGGAGCATGCCTTACCGCCGGAGGCGGCCCCGAGAACCTGTAGAACAGCCTCGAAAGTGGCACACTGTACAAGAAGAATCCGACGGAGAAGTGAATCAGAAAAGAGGTCAGGAGAGCAGGCGCCGAACGGCGATTCCTGGGCCAGGGGGCGCTTTCACCCAGTTGGAGCGGGCAGGCAGGTGGATCTACTTGCCAAAGCACCGACCAAGCCTCGGCGAGTGAGTAGCCACCCCCATCCGAAAGCAGCCGGAATTGCGGCGCCGCCACCTCGATAGTAATCTTGACGCCGTGACGATCGGCAGCGGTTCTGAGGTCGAACGGACTTGTGCCTTTGTCGCCCTCAGGTATTTCGGAGCTCGCCATTATCCCATCGTACCCCGACCCTACTCGCGACGGTTTTATTTCTTGCCCAGGAGAAGAACAATACCCGCCGACACCCGGAGGTTGTCCTGCCGGGCGCCGCTGAAGCGGGTCAGGAGGTAATCCGCCTGGATCAATCGCAAAGCGACGTGGTTTGCGACCTTCACATCCAGTCCGCCGCCCGCGGACATCCCAAAACGGAATTCCGGCTTCGAGATACCGAGGTATTCCGGGCCACCGCGTTCAGCTCCCAGCAGGGCGTGACAGAAGGGGATGACTTTCGGGTTCTTCCGATAGGAGAAAACGGGGCCGTACGCAAAAGACTGGGTGTTGGTCTTGAACCCGGCTTCGGTGCCGTAGTGGCTGCTGACTTGCAAGGCGCCGCCGAACCACTTATTCATGTTCTCCGCTACCGAAACGTCAAAGCCGTTGAGATTGAAGCTGGACCCGTTCAGGTTCGCCGTCAGGTTTGAGTAACCGCCAAATACTTCCACCTTGGGTATCGCTTGCTGAGCCCAGGCAGAAACCGGCAGGAATAGAAGCGGCAGGAAAACCAAAGCCTTTCGCATGAAGTCTCTCCCTCACTGGCACCTTGAACCGGCCTGCCAGCTTTTAAGCATTTTCGGTAGTGGGTCACTTTGGTTTTTTGTAGCGGCGGTCTGTGACCGCCGGCCTTTGATTCAATAGATTCCGGCGCTCATAGAGCACCGTTACAGCAAACTGACCCACTACCGCATTTTCCGGGCGCTGGCCGGGGTTGTCGGGGCGATTCATGAATCGCGGACATGCCGGCCGCGCCGCTCTCACTGCACCGTCAAAGCCACGGTCGCCGAGCGCGTGAGGCCTCCCGACGTTCCCGTCACGGTGACGGTATAATTGCCTGCGGGTGTACCCGTTGTATTCGTGTAACCCCCGCCCCCGCCTCCGCAGGCAGCGAAGCTCACCAGCAAAAGCGCGGTGAGGGCAAGCCCTGCCCACGTCCACCGCAAACGATTCTTACTCGCCGCCCAGCCGGTGAGAACCAGCAAGGCCAGCAGCCACATCCCCCACAGCCCCGGGCGCAGCAGCCAGCCGGGCCCGGGTGGCCGCAGTTGGCCTCCCGGCGGGGAAGCTGTCCGGCGCGTGGTGCTGATGGTCAGCGTGGCCGTCACCGGGCCTCCACTGGGGGTGACGGAAGCCGGAGATGCCTCGCAACTGGCGAGCGCCGGCAGGCCTGTGCAAGCCAGTGTCACTGACGCGTTGTACCCAAATAAGGGGGTCACCGTAACCGTGGGGCTCGTGAAGTTCCCGGCCACCAAGGTCGCTGCGGACGGTGACACGGCCACGGTGAAATCAGCTCCGGCGCCCCCTAAGGAAACAAGCTGCGGACTGTTGGGGGCGTTATCCACCAGACTGAGTACACCGCCCAGCCCCGGGCCCGCCGCGGTCGGGCTGAAGGTCACGCTGATGCTGCACGTGCCTGCCGCGGCCACAGTCGCGCAGGTGTTCTGCTGCGTAAAGCCGGCGCTGGCGGAAATCGTGCCGAAGGTCAGAGGAGCGCTGCCGGTATTCGTGACCGTCACCGTTTGCGCCGCACTGCTGCTGCCAATGGCTTGACTCGCGAAGCTGAGGCTGCTGGCAGAAAGCGAAACCGTGGGCTGGAGCACTCCTGTTCCCGTAACCAGGACAATCTGGGGGCTATCGGGCGCGTTATCAGTTAGTGTCAGCGCCCCCACACTCGACCCCGGCACGTTAGGAGTAAAGGTGACGTTGATGGTGCAATTCGAGGGCGGCGTAGTGGCTTGCAGCGGCGCCGTACAAGTGTTGGTCCCCACCGCAAAATCCCCGCTGGCGGTCACAGCCGTGATACTCAGCGCCGCCGTGCCCGTGTTCGTCACCCGAATGCTCTGCGGGCTGCTCGCCACCCCCACCGTCTGACTGCCAAAGGCCAGGCTGCTGGGCGAAAGGCTGACCAGGGCCGAATTGCCGCCGGTGCCCGTCAAGTCCACCACCTGCGTACTGCCGGGGGCAGGTGAATTATCCGTAACCGTAACCTGCGCCGTGCGGGTTCCCGCCGCCGTGGGTGTGAAGGTCACGCTGATCGTGCAGGAGCCGAGGGCGGGCACGGAAGTCCCGCAAGTGTCGGTTTCATGATAGTCACTCGCCGCGGCGCCGGTCACAGCGATGCTCGTGATGCTCAGGGCGGAGCCTCCCCCGTTACGGAGGGTGATGGTCTGCGGCGTGCTCGGGGTGCCGACAACCTGGTTCGGGAAGATCAGCCCGGCGGGATTGAGCGCGACCCCGCCGGCCGGGACCACTTTCGACACAAACGCATCGCAGTTGCCACCCGGGGCGGGCTGGAGCGGGTTCGATAACGGGAAATCCACCGAACACGTCTGGCCCGCAACGTAGGCTGCGCCGTTGACATCCACCGCGATCCCGCTGCCGCTATCCGTGTTGCTGCCCCCCAGGAAGGTCGAGTAAATCAACGCCGACCCTGCCGGGTTCAACTCGGTGACAAAAGCATCGGCGTTGCCCCCGCCGTACACCGGCTGGAAGACCGCGACGGAGACGGGAAAATCAGCAGAGACCGTCGACCCGGTAACGTAGGCGTCTCCGGCCGTATCGACGGCGATGCCCGCACCCGAGTCGGCAAACGACCCACCCAGGTACGTGAAGTAGAGGAGAGAGGCCGCACCACTCAAGGCCGGGTTCAACTTCGCCACAAAGGCGTCGCCTTCGCACCGGCTGGTGGTGTCGAGGGCGCAGCTTGCCTGGTAAGCGCCGGGCGGCGGGGCGAACCCCAGCGTGGTGGATTTGGTGCCGCCGGTAAGGTAGGCATGGCCGCTCCCGTCCACCGCCACGCCGGTGCCCTGGTCGAGCCCCGCTCCGCCCAAATAAGTTGAGTAGAGGAGCGCGCTCCCGGCCGCATTGACCTTGGCCAGGAAAGCGTCACCGGCTTCCTGGTAGGTGGACTGCAGCGCCGTGCCGGTCACGGGGAAATCTGCCGAATAGGTGAGGCCGGTCACGTAGGCATTTCCGCTGCCGTCAACCGCCACGCCCAGGCCCGTGTCCTCACCCGCGCCGCCCAGGAAGGTGGAATAGGCAGCCGTAGATCCCGAGGCGCTGAGCTTCGTCAGAAACACATCGGTAAGCCCGTTGAAGGCCGTCTGATAGGCGCCCGCGGTGATGGGAAATGTCGGGGGCAGGGGCGAGGGCGGCGGCGTAATATTGATGGTTGCGGACGCACCCGCCTGACCCGTCACATACGCATTCTCATTGGCATCAACCGCGATGGCCAGAGCCTGGTCGTTGGCGTAGCCGCCGAGGAAGGTCGAGTACACCAGCGCATCACCGGCGGCGTTCAGCTTGCTCACGAAACCGTTGGAGACAATAAACCCCTGCTTGTTGAAAGTGGCGCCGCATTCCCCGTCCGTGGCGCACAAGGTTTGGAAAGCGCCGGGGGTCACGGGAAAGTCCGGGGAGAGGGTCGTACCGGCCACAAAAGCCTCGCCGGCGTCATCCACCGCGATGGCGTTCGCCACATCCTGGTACTTGCCGCCCAGGAAGGTGGAATACAGTAATTGAGTGCCGTCGGCGCTGATTTTGGCGACAAAGGCATCCCGGGGAAAGTCGTTCGGGCCGCCTACAATGGGCTGTATGGGGTGCGTGCCGGCCGTGGGGAAATCCGCGGAGAATGTGCCGCCCGCGATGAACGCGGTGCCATCGGGCGCGATGGCCAGGGCATTGGCAATGTCAATGTTGCTTCCCCCCAAGTAGGTCGAGTAGGACAGGACGGGGTCAATCACCAAAGCCTGGCCCGCGTCGTAGCGAGCCAGATGGAAGGCGACTTCCTGCTTCCCTCGGAGGACGTAACGGCTCGCCACCCGGCGCTCCGCGCCGCCCGCTTTTTGGTAGGCTACCGGCCTGCGGAGGCACAACTCTCCGCCCGCAACTTTCACCCGCAGGTCGCCCTCGCCGTCCACCCGCAGGCCCTGGGCGCCGTCCAGCCGGAAGCGGATCTTGCCAGGATCGGCGTGCGGGGCCACCTCAAAGTCATACTCCAGCCGGCCCTGGTTCCCGTGATAGACCAGGTCGATTCCGGAATAGACACCCCTGGCCGCCACCCGGCCGTAGTGGGGGACGCCCGTGCGCCAGGCGAAGGGATCGTTTCCCAGGAAATAGTTGCTCGTGCCCGGCAGGCTTTCGCGTCCAGCCAGGCGGATAGGCTCGCGACTTCCGGAAAGGCGCATCCTGACCACGACCGGCGCCCTCTCTCCGGCCGGCTGCCGCAACTCCAGGACGGCTTCCCGGGAGGTCAGGAAAAGTGCATAGCCGCTTCCCCGTGCGAGGTAGCGGACTCGCCGTCCTTCGGGACCCCGCACCTGGCCAGTATTCTCCTCGAAGCTCAGCGGCCAATGCGCCGCGACCGCCTTTACCGGCGCGGGCGCGGAGGCGCCGGAGCGAAGAGGAGCGGGAATTGCACCGTCCTGCGCAGGGACCGCCGTGCTCCCGAGCGCCACCAAAAGCAGATTCGCAACCGCCAAGCGCGGAAGAATCCGTATGCTTTGAGTTTTCCAGGAACTGTTCATACGATCAACCCATCCAGCCTTTCGTGTCGGCATCACACCCCCGCCGCTTCCAGCCGTCGTGAAGCTCGAACATCCACCGAATCAACAACTCCGCCATGTTCTTGTTTGGCGATACCTAGCGCTCGAAGCCACCGCAACCAAAACCCACGGCTCGGACAGCCCGACGAAACTGAGGAACTGCGCACTAACCCGCCGCCTTTATAGCATATGTTGTGCCAAATCTAACCAAGAGCCCGGCGGGCAAACCTCCCCCCACTGACCTCTAGCTTGGTGGCCGCACAGAACCCTAAACCTGGGATGGAATTCCCCGGCCAGGGGCCTCAGTTCAGCCATAAGAAATTGAATCTAAGCCATTTCGACACATGAGCGGGAGAACATAGCAAGGTGGCGACGGGAATAGAAACACAGCCCGGCCCGGTAGAATGTCTCGGCATTTCAGGACACAGTGTCCGTGGTGTGTTCAGAATTCAGGCTGAAACCCGTTAACGAAGCAAGAATCGACCCGCGACCGCAGTAACTGTCATATTTTGGTGACACCGCACAAATCTCAGACTCCTGAGCGTTCATAGCCGAAAACGGCCTTCCCTGATGTCAGAAACGGGTGCCGAGTGGCAAGCAAAAGGGGCCGGTGGAAGTAACTCGGCATGCCGTCATGCGGCGACAGCTTTCGTGCCCTGCCAAGGCCCGCGATCCGTCGAGGCAGGAGGCCTTTATGCGCGCTTCTTCTTGCTCTTGCAAAACTGAGTTGACAACCCTGTGGGCAAGGAGTAGAAGTATGCTCCAGCTTGACATTGTGCAACTTGTGAAAGTCCATGAAGCAGATGTATTGTCTCTGCTATCACTGCCTCGCGATTGCGCCCGCAGGCTTGTCCTGCTTTTCGCCAATTCGGTGCAGCACCAGCCTAATGGCTTCACAAGCCAAAAATCGCTCATACGGGAGGAGAGAGCACCATGACCACTTGCTATCGCCCTCTGGCTCGCCGCCTCAGTTTGAGAATTGCCTTAGTCCTGCTCGTGGGCTTCCTCCTGAGTTCGACAGCCGCTGCGCAATATCTCTACAATCGTATGGATCTCCCAACCGGCCTAACACCGGTAGCGTTGGTCGCGGCTGACTTCAACGGAGATGGCCTACTTGACCTTGCGGTTGCCAACCGCGATGACAACACGGTATCGATCTTGCTGGCCAAGCCAGACGGGACGTTCGCGCCGCAAGTCACATACGCAACCGGACTGATGCCGATGGCAATATTGGCGGCAGACTTCGACGGCGACGGCAAACTGGACTTGGCCGTATCGGATTTTAATTGCACCTCGTTTTGTGGGGGAGCAGGGCTGATTTCCATCCTTCTCGGCAACGGTGATGGAACCTTTGAGCCCGCCGTGAATTACCCCGTCGGGAGCCAGCCCGCCGGGGTCGTTGCGGCGGACTTTAACGGCGACGGGAAGGTTGACCTTGCCGTGACCAACCAGAATGACTCGACAACTTCGATATTGCTTGGCAACGGCGATGGCACCTTCCAGAGTCAGACTTTGCTATCTCTGGCGGGGCCCACCGCCACAGGGGATTTCAACGGAGATGGGAAGATCGATTTGGCAATTATCGCCGGTGGGGGCCTTTCCGTGCTCCTCAATGACGGGCAGGGAACCTTTAGGCGCGTGGACACCCCTCTGCCTCCCTACGGGAGCACTGGAATTGCGGTGGGCGACTTCAACGGTGACGGCAAGCTGGACGTAGTTGTTGGTGACACGAGCACCCTTGGGGCTTACCAACCCCAAGTGTTGCTTGGAAACGGTGACGGAACCTTTCAGATACAGCCTTCAACGGCACTATCCGCGAACTTCGCCACCTGCATCATTGCCGCAGACTTCAACCATGATGGGATTCTGGACCTCGCTTTTTCCGGCGCTGGGGCTGCCATCGCATTGGGCAACGGGGATGGAACCTTCCAGATGCCTGTGCAGACAGTACCTGTTGCCACCGGCAGCCCATTTGCGCCCACCGTCATAGGCGATTTCAATGGCGATGGACAACTCGACTTGGCGGAGGTCAATTCATCTGAGGGGACTGTTGCAATCTTGTTGGGCATCGGTGATGGAACGTTCGGCCACGAATCAAATTTTGCGATAGCTCCCTCCGGTTGGACGGGGCCTGAAGTTGTCGCCGACTTTGACGGCGACGGCAAACCGGATGTGGCGGTCCGGACTACTCCCGGCACCGTGTCCGGTGGCTCAGTCGCGGTCCTCCTCGGCCACGGCGACGGCACGCTCGCGAATCCCGTATCTTCTCTGGCTGGGAGCGCTGGGCTGTATGCGATGGCTTTCGGCGATTTTAATGGTGATGGGGAAATGGATGTGGCCGTCGATGACGGGAACTCGGTGTCGGTCCTTCTTGGCAACGGGGACGGTAGTCTGCAATCACCTCTGAGCACTCTGGTGGGGGTAACACTGACTGTGCAGCGTCTGGTTGCCGGGGATTTTAACGGAGACGGCAAGCTCGACCTAGGGGTGATAGCTAATGACAGCAACGGTACGTTTGAGCTGGTAATTCTCCTGGGCAATGGCAGCGGCAGCTTTGCGATCGGGGCTTCATACACTCTCACTACGACAATCAGCTCAGTGGTGGAAGGCGACTTCAATAAGGACGGAAAACTGGACTTGGCTGTCCTGGACTGGGGTGTCCCCCAAGCCTTAGTGCTGATTGGGAACGGAGACGGGTCGTTCCGAAACCCTTTTTCCTACGCTATCGGAGCGCAATTGCTCGCGGTGGCTGACGTTGACGGTGATGGCAACCTCGACTTGGTGGGGGCTGCCGGCTCCTCAGTTTCTGTCCTTCTCGGGAACGGCGATGGGACATTTAAGAGCCATTTGGATTCCATCTTCTCAGGCTCCAGCTATGGCATAAGGTCGCTCGCAATTGCAGACTTCAACGGAGACGGAAAGCCTGACGTGGCTACGGACGGCGGCGGGGGGGGAGCTGTGATACTGCTCGGCAAGGGCGACGGAACCTTTCAGGAACCCCTTGGGTACCAGTCCAACTCAAGTGCTAGTGTTGTGGCGGCCGGCGACTTTAATGGCGATGGAACTCCGGATCTGGCGATAGCCGATGTGATGCTGACCCCGACCGAACCTACTGTGACCTTGCTTCTTAGTACCCCAACTGTGAATCTGGCCCCTTCGCGCCTGACCTTCGCATCGAGGACCGTTGGCACGTCGAGCGCAGCCCGGCCTGTAACGCTAACCAATATCGGCAACGCGCCGCTCGCCCTTACGACCGTCACCGTGACGGGGGATTTCGGGGAAACAAACACCTGCGGCGGCACAATAGCTATTGGGATGAATTGCGTTGTCAGCGTCAACTTCACGCCCACTGCGGGCGGCCCGCGGACAGGGTCTTTGACCTTCGCCGACAACGCTTTGGCGAGTCCTCAGCATGTGGCCCTGGCTGGGGCAGGACTCGGCCCGGTAGCGGCCCTCAGCCCCGGCACCCTAACTTTCAGTAGCCAAGTGGTGGGTTCGACGAGCGCGGCTCAGACCGTAACGCTGAGCAACTCGGGCAGTGGTGCTCTTGTCATCAGCAACATTGCGATCAGCGGGGACTTTGCCCAGACCAACACTTGCGGTGGGTCGGTCGCCACCAACGCAAGCTGCACCGTCAATGTAACGTTCACCCCCATTGCGCCCGGCAGCCGAACGGGGTCAATTGCCATTACCGACAACGCCGGCAACAGCCCGCAGACTATCGGTCTTACCGGCACAGGGGTTGGACCCGCGGCGGGCCTTTCTCCAACCGCCTTGATGTTTTCGGGGCAACTGCTCGGCTCGACTTCCAGCGCGAAGTCCGTGACCCTTAGCAACTCCGGCAATGCGCCGTTGAGCTTGACGGGCATTGCGGCGAGCGGAGACTTTGCGCAGACGAATACTTGCAGCACAAGTCTTGCGGTCGGTGCTACCTGCACCATCAGTATAACGTTTACCCCCACGGCGGGCGGAAACCGCACGGGGTCGATCACCCTGACTGATAATGCCGGCAACAGCCCTCAGACTGTCACGCTGGCTGGCACGGGCGAGGACTTTACGCTGGCCGTACCTTCGGGATCTTCCCCCACGGCTAGCGTAAGCCCGGGCCAACCGGCAAACTACTCGCTCAGCTTCAGCGGGCTCGGCGGATTGAACCAAGCCATCAACTTCACTTGTACAGGGGCGCCCTCCGAGGCCACCTGCACGGTCAATCCCACGTCGGCCACACCCAGCGCGTCGGGATCGATTGCCGTTACCGTGACGGTCACCACCACGGCGCCCTCTCTCGCTGCGCCGGTCGACCGCCGCACGCCGCCATTTGGTCCCAGATCGGGTCTGCGGTTCCTCTCGATCCTGCTCCTGGGATTATTTGCGGCGGTGTCGTGGGCATTCGGGTTCGCGCGAAGGCAGCCACAAAGCAGGAAACTCCGTTGGGGATTGGGGACGGCCGCGCTTGCCATGCTTGCCCTGGCGATGGCCGCCTGCGGCGGGGGAGGTGGCGGAGTGATCCATGATCCCGGAACTCCCGCGGGGACCTATACCCTGACCGTCACCGGAGCCACATCCGGATCAGCCAACCTGAGGCACAGCGTCACCCTCTCGCTGAAGGTGGGCTAAGGCAGTCTCCGGCATTTAGGCCGACAGCACAACGCCGCTGCCGGGACTTTACAGGCTGCGGAAGAACTCGTAGGCAGTGTCATTCTGAGCGAAGAACCTCTGCATTTGTAGAATCGGGCAACTGCAGAGGTCCATCGTCGCCTGCGGCTCCTCAGGATGACAGCATTGGCGGTTTTTCCGCAGCCTGTCTTAGGCCCCGAAACTTCAGGGGCTAAAGGCCCTCCGATTGCGTGCTGCCCGGGATGTCGGAGCTGAAGCTCCGACCCCCTACGTAACTCCATCCAAAGAAGCTTCTTAAAGCAGGACGCTACCCGCCTTGAGCAATTTATTGACAGTTTCTGCCGCGGGTTCGTATAATGGTTATCTTCGGAAATCAGGAGAAAGAGAATCTATGTACGCTATCTTCCGTACAGGCGGCAAGCAATACAAAGTCTCTCCGGGTGACGTCGTTCGCGTGGAGCGGGTGGCGGGCGATCCGGGCTCGACGGTCGAGTTCAACCACGTGTTTGCGGTACGCAAGGAAAAGCTCACGGTGGGCTCGCCGCTGGTTGAGAACGCCAAGGTGAAGGCCAAGATTCTGCGCAACGAGCGCGACGCCAAGGTGCGCGTGCTGAAATACAAGCGCAAGAAGCAGTACCGGCGCACGGCGGGCCATCGCCAACCCTTCAGCGAGGTCCTGATCCAGGACATCGTTACGGCATAGGAGTCAGAAGTTAGGAGTCAGAAGTTAGAAGCCAGAAGCTGGAAGCCCACGCTTTAAGGATTGCATCCACCGGCCTGACTCCCAACTTCTAGTTCCTAAGTTCTAACTCCGGATTCCTACAAAGGAAAGGCATTATGGCACACAAGAAAGGTCAGGGAACTTCCCGCAACGGACGCGACTCCAACTCCCAGCGCTTGGGCGTGAAGCGCTTTGACGGCCAAATGGTTTCCGGCGGGTCGATTCTGGTTCGCCAGCGCGGCACCCGTTTGAAGCCGGGCGAAAACGTTGGCCTCGGCAAGGACGACACTCTCTACGCCAAGGTTTCGGGCGTGGTGCGGTTCGAAGACAAGGGCCGCCTGGGCCGGTACGTCAGCATCCTGGTCCCAGCAACGAATTAAGACCCCCAAGCGGTGCGGGCGGAATCTCGAGACCAGCCTCACCGCTTGAGTTATTTTTGGGCGTCGCAGCCACTTTCCGAAAGGAAGCGGTCGACCTCCCGGAGCCCTGGAGGTGGGAGACCCGAACCGGATCTCCGGTCCGGGGCCGAGGAGCCCACCCCGCGCCATCCCGCGTGTTTATTGACGAAGCCAAAATCCAACTAGCCGCCGGCGACGGAGGCAACGGCTGTCTGGCGTTTCGGCGCGAGAAATTCGTCCCGCGCGGCGGGCCCAGTGGCGGCGACGGCGGGCGGGGCGGCGATGTCATCCTGGAAGCCAACCCACACTTGAATACCTTGCTCAAGTTCCGGTATAACCGCGAGTTCCGGGGGGAACGCGGGCGCCACGGGGAAGGCTCGAACCGGCACGGGAAGGACGGCGCGGACGTCACGGTGACGCTTCCCGTAGGCACGGTCGTGTACGACGCCTTAAACGGGGAAAAGCTCTGGGACTTGGTCACGCCGGGGCAGCAGGTGGTGGCGGCCAAAGGAGGACGCGGCGGCCGCGGCAACGCGCGTTTCGCGACCTCGACAAACCAGGCGCCGCGCCGCACGGAGCCCGGTGGGCCTGGCCAGAAGCGCGACCTGCGGCTGGAGCTGAAGCTCCTGGCCGATGTGGGCCTGGTGGGATTCCCGAACGTGGGTAAATCCACATTGATTTCGCGGCTCAGCGCGGCGCGCCCGCGCATCGCGGATTACCCTTTTACCACCCTCGAGCCCTGCCTGGGGGTGGTGGGCCTGGACGAGGAGCGCTCTTTCGTCATGGCCGACATCCCCGGCCTGATCGCCGGCGCGCACGAGGGCAAGGGACTGGGCATGCGCTTTCTGCGGCACGTGGAGCGGACGCGCCTGCTGCTGCACCTGATCGACGTGGCCGAACTTTCCGGCCGCGACCCGGTGGAGGACTACGGCATTATCCTGAATGAGCTCGCGAGCTTCAGCCCCGTGGTGGCCGCCAAGCCCATGTTGCTCGTGGCCTCGCGCATCGACGCGGGTGGAGAAAGCGACCGCCTGACCAGGCTGCGTGATTTCTGCCGCCAGCGCGGCTTCGGGCTCCACGAGATTTCCGGCGTGACGGGGCAGGGATTGGAAGAATTGAAGCAGGCGGTCTGGGCGAGCTTGGAGCAACTTCCCCGCCCCCGGGCGGCGGAGGATCAGGACCGGGCAGAGCCCGCTTAGTGTCAATGCTGTTCACTTAAGGGGTTTCGGGGAATTACTTCCCAATTTGTTGCTGGGTGACCCCCTCACCCGGCGCTTCGCGCCACCCTCTCCCCCAAGGGGGCGAGGGGAGGTTGATTCTGTTTTTTCCCTCGCCCCCTTGGGGGAGAGGGTGGACCGCAACCGGCGCTTTCTCCAGCCGGGGCGGGCGGCGGGGGGCCCCGAGCGCCGGGGGTGAGGGGGTCACCCAGAAGCAAATTGAAAAGCCAAAACCCCTTAAGTGAGCAGCATTGGGGTCAGGCCCTGTTGCGCTGATAGCGATCACCCATTACGAGGACGCGCCCAACGGTGAACATCGCACTTTTCGGTGGAACGTTCGATCCCATCCACGCCGGGCACCTCGAGGCGGCGCGCGCGGCGACGCGGCGTTTCGGGCTGGACAAAGTCCTTTTTGTGCCGACCGGCAACCCCCCCCACAAGACCCGCAATCATCTTACGGATTATGCCCAGCGCTATGCGATGGTTGCGCTGGCCTGCGCCCGGGAGCCGCGCTTCATTCCCTCCCTGATTGAATCGCCGACCGTGGACGGGACGCCGCGTTATTCCATCGACACGGTGCGCGCGGTGCGGCGCCGGCTGCGACCGAACGACCGCCTCTACTTCCTGCTGGGCGCCGACGCCTTCCTGGATTTGCCGCACTGGAAGGAGTTCCGCCGCTTGCTCG
Source organism: uncultured Acidobacteriota bacterium (assembly GCA_963722555.1). Taxonomy (GTDB): domain Bacteria; phylum Acidobacteriota; class Terriglobia; order UBA7540; family UBA7540; genus Bog-366. The sequence goes on along the minus strand of CAVRNQ010000003.1, from coordinate 300,316 downwards.
CCCTGGTCGAGTTCATCGTGGTGTCACGGCCCGGTTTCGAGGCGGACGCCCTGCGCAAGGTGGCGCCGGCTGGCCTCGTGCTCGCACGGCGCCTTCCTGCGCCGGCCACGACGCTCGGGGGGCGGCGCGGCGCCTTCCACCTGCTGCGCGGCGTGGACGCGCCCGTCGCCTCGCGCGACATCCGGCAGGCGGTCCGGGCGCGCCGTCCCATCACTGGCCTTGTTCCTCCGCTTGTGGAAGAATACATTTTGAAGGAGGGTTTGTACCGCCTCCGCAGCAACGGGAGGCGAGCCGAGCGATGACATCACAACTGCGCGAAGCGATCCAGGCCGCCCAGGATCACAAGGCTTTGGAATTGCGCGCCTTGGATCTGGAGGGAATCTGCTCGTTCACCAGCTACTTCCTGATTTGTTCGGGCACCTCCACCCGCCACACCCAGGCGATTTGTGATGCCATCGTCGAAGAACTGAAGAAGTCCGGGCACGCTCCGACCCACGTGGAAGGGTACGCCCAAGGCGAGTGGATCCTGGTGGACTACCTGAATTTCATCGTCCACATTTTCACCGAACGCGCGCGGCAGTTCTACGACCTGGAGCGCCTTTGGAAAAGCGCTCCGAGGCTTACAGTAAAGGACGGTGACGCGTGAGGAGATGGAAGATCGGGTCATCGGCTCATCGGGCCATCGGGTGATCAGGTCAAGAGTTCGCTGGATGATTTGGCGATTTGTTGGTTGAGTGATTGAAAACCTTAGTGATTTTCTGGTGCTCATTCAATCGCCCGGTGAACCGATGGCCCGATGCGCCGATCAGCCGACGACCCGATCCTTAACATGCGCATTCGTATTCTCTGGGAAGGCAAGACCAAGGACGCGCACTTGCGGGCCCTGCAGCAGGACATGGGGGGCCGCATTGAGCATTTTACCAGCGTGAGCCTGGAGGAACTTCCCCCTCTGCGCGGCACGGGCCAGGGCCGCAAGCCGGGACTTTCGAGCCCCGAACGGGCTCTGCTCGAAAAGCTGCGCGGCGCGACGAAAGTCGTGCTGGACGAGCGCGGGCGCGAGCAGACCTCCGAGGAGTTCGCCGCATGGTTGGGCCAGGAAGCCTTGCGCGGCACACGCGAGCTGGCCTTTTTGGTCGGGGGGCCGGAGGGATTCTCCGCGGCCTTTCGCCAGCAGGCCGACGTCCTGCTGGCGCTTTCGCGCCTGACCCTGACGCGCGATTGGGCCCGCACACTGTTGCTCGAACAGATCTATCGCGGCTTCACGATTCTGCGCGGCTACCCCTATCCGCGCTAGGAAACGTAACGTTCTCGCGACGCGGGAGATCGGGTCATCGGGCCATTGAGTAATTTAGCGATTGGGCGATCGAATGAACATCAGGGAATCTCTGCGGTTTTCAATCGCTCAATCACTAATCGCTCAATTACCCGATGGGCAGATGGCCCGATGACCCGATGAGCCGATAGGAGTCGCTCTTGCCAGAAAACCGGAAAGGGTTAATCATCGTTCTGACCGGGCCGGGCAAGGGGAAGACCACGGCTGCCCTGGGAACGGCCCTGCGGGCCGTGGGACAGGGCCTGAAAGTCTTAATGGTGCAATTCATTAAGGGTTCGTGGCATTATGGGGAGCTGGACGCGGCGAAGATGCTGGGCGAGGAGCGCTTGAAGATCCTTCCCATGGGCCGCGGCTTCGTAAAGGTCGGCGTGGAAAAACCCCATCCGGAAGATGTGCGGCGGGTGGAGGAGGCTTGGCAGTTCGCGCGTGGCGAGATCCTGAGTGAGCGGTACGACCTGGTCATCCTCGACGAGATCAACTACGCCATCAGTTACAAGATGCTGGCGCCGGAGCCCGTCGTGGAAACCTTAAAGAACAAGCCGGAAAACGTGCACGTGATTCTGACCGGCCGGAACGCCCACCCGGCGCTCCAGGAGGTGGCTGACCTGGTCACGGAAATGCGGGAAGTGAAGCATCCTTATCAGAAAGGTGTCCCCGCCCAGCGAGGGATAGAATATTGAGGGACTGAATCAGTGAGCCAGTGTGTCAGTAAGCCATTTCTCGATTCCGCCATTGCTCTTTTGGTTTTAAATGACACAATGATTCCCTGATTCAGTGAACCAATACTCCCTTGAGTCAGTGACTCACTGAGCCATTGTCCGATTGCGCCATTGCTCTTTTGGCTTCAAATGAATCAATGATTCACTGATTCAGTGAAACAATTTTCGCTATGACTTGGTTTCGCAAAGAGAAGCAGCCGCTCGAAACGCCCAAGGAGAAACGCGTCCAGACCGAAGGCCTTTGGGTGAAGTGTGACGGGTGCAAGCAGATTCTCTGGAAGAAGGATCTGGAAGCCAATCTGCAGTGCTGCCCCAAGTGTGGCCACCATTTTAAGCTGAGCTCGCACGCGCGGCTGGAAATGCTGTTTGACGAAGGGCAATACAAGGAGCACGACGCGGCGATCGCCTCCACGGACCCGCTGAAATTCCGGGACACCAAAGCCTACCGGGACCGCCTGAAACAGGCCCAGAAAGTGACCGGCATGAAGGACGCCTTGCTGACCGGCGAAGGGCTGATCGAAGGCAAGCCCGCCGTCATCTGCGGCATGGAGTTCCAGTTCGTGGGGGGCAGCATGGGCGCGGTGGTGGGCGAGAAGGTGACGCGCGCCATCGACCTTTGCATCGCCAAGCGGCTGCCCCTGGTCATTGTTTCCTGCTCGGGCGGCGCGCGCATGATGGAGGGCGCCATCAGCCTGATGCAAATGACCAAGATCTGTTCGGCGCTCGCCCGCCTGGACGAGGTCCGCAAGCCTTACATCTCAGTACTCACGGATCCTACCACCGGCGGGGTCACCGCCAGCTATGCCATGCTGGGTGATCTCAACCTTGCCGAGCCGGGTGCGCTCATCGGCTTCGCCGGCCCGCGCGTCATCGAACAGACCATCCGTCAGAAGCTGCCGGAAGGTTTCCAGCGCTCCGAGTTCCTTCTGGAGCACGGCATGCTCGACGCCATTGTCCCTCGCAAGGAATTAAAGAGTTTTATCGCGCGGGCCTTTCGCCTGATGCGGGCGTGGGACTCTTAGCCGGGCCTTCTGTCGCACGGGCCTGTGGATTTCCTCTCCATGAATTACCGTGAATGTCTGAATTACCTTGCCGGCCTGGGTCAGGAGCTGCACGGCTTGAGGTTTGGGCTGGAGGCCGTCACCCGCATCCTGGTTGAGCTGGGCTATCCGCACGAGCGCTACTCGACGGCAATCGTGGCGGGAACCAATGGCAAGGGATCCACCTCCGCCATGCTGGCGAGCATCCTCGGGTGCGCGGGCTTCCGCACCGGCTTATACACCTCCCCGCACCTGGTGCGGGTGAACGAACGCCTGCGCGTGAATGGCCGGGAGGTTTCCGACGCCGCCTTCGCGGCGGCGGTGAGCGCCGTCGCCGCGGCAGTCGAAGGCCTCGTCGGCAGCGGCAGGCTGGAGAAGCCGCCCAGCTTTTTTGAGTTCCTGACCGCCACGGCGTTCCAGCACTTTGCCAATGCCAAGGTGAATTTCGTGGTGCTGGAAGTCGGCATGGGCGGGCGGCTGGACGCCACCAACGTCACCGACCCGCGCGTGGCGGTGATTACCAACATTGACTTCGACCACATGGAATTCCTGGGGCCGACGCTGGCGGCCATCGCCGCGGAAAAAGCCGGGATCATCAAGCCGCATCGCACGGTGATTTCAGGTGTGGAAGATCCCGAGGCCGCTGCCGTCATTCGCCGCCGCGCCCAGGAATCCCGTGCGCAATTGCTGGAGATGTCGAAACTCGCGCAGATTTCGAACCTGCATGCCGTCGAGGGCCGCTACACGTTTGACTTGGCCATCGGCTACGAACACTTTGCCAAGCTGACCTCGCCGCTGCTGGGAAGGTTTCAGATAAAGAATACGGCCGCCGCGGTGGCCGCGGCGTGCCACTTGGCCGAGGAAGGATTCGAAATTCCCCGCCGTAGCGTCGTGCAAGGCCTGCGTGCGGCCGTGTGGCCGGGCCGCCTGGAACCCATTTTGTCGCAGCCGCTGGTGCTGCTCGACGGGGCGCACAACCCCGCCGGGGCGCGCGCGCTGGCCACCTTCATCCGGGAGGAACTGGGCGGACGCCGCCTGCGCCTGGTGTACGCTTCCATGCGCGACAAGGCAATAAGAGAAATCAGCGGGATCCTCTTCCCGCTGGCCGAGGAAGTCTATTTGACCCACCCCGTGCATGCGCGCGCCGCCTCGCCGGAGGAAATCCTGGCTGCCCTGCCTTCCCGCCCCGCCCGAGTGTACGTGGAACCCGAGCCGGCCCGCGCCCTGGAAAAGGCCTGCGCCGCGAGCGCCGCGAACGACGTCGTGCTCACCGTCGGGTCGCTCTACCTGGTGGGCGCCATCAAGAAAGCCCAGCAGGCAGGCACCCTGCAACTGCCCGGACTTTCCGGCGGAGTCCCCGCCTCCCCAGCCTGACGATGCCATGCAGACCACCCCCACCAACGGCGCCACAAAACACCCCACGGGCGGGCGCGTCCGCTATCTCCTCAGCTACCTGCGTTCCCTGCTCTTCACCAATATCCTGATCTACACTTATACGGCCATCTGCGGAACCATCTCCCTGCTCGGCTCGCTCTTTGACACGCAGGGCCGCTGGCAGCATGCCTGTGCCCGCGTGTGGTCCTGGCTCATTCTGAAGACCAGCGGAATCCGGGTACGGGTGGAAGGACTGGAGCACGTCAACCCCCGCGCCACCGCCATCTATTGCGCGAACCACCAGAGCGCCATGGATGTTCCCATTCTCTTCGTGAATCTGCCCGTGCAGTTTCGCTTCGTCGCCAAGCGCTCGCTGTTTCACCTGCCTTTCCTGGGATGGCACCTGGGACGCTCGGGGCACATCCCCGTCGATCGTGACCGGCCGCACCAGGCCCTGAAAAGCATGGAAATAGTGGCGCAGAAGATTCGCGATGGAAAATCCGTGCTCCTGTTTCCCGAAGGCCATCGCAGCCGCACCGGCCGCATGCTTCCCTTCAAAGGTGGGAGTTTCCACATCGCCATCCTCGCCGGCGTGCCGATTGTGCCCATCACCCTGAAGGGAACGCGCCACGTGCTCCAGCCCGATACCTATCACGTGCGGCCGGGGCAAACGGAAATGATCGTGCACCCGGCCATCCCGACCGAGGGACTGACCTTGCATGAGGTGGACGCCCTTTCCCAGAAAGTGCGGCAAGCCATTGAGTCGAGGTTTGTGGCAGCGGAAGAGTAATCGGGAGATCGGGTGATCGGGGGAACATCCTAATCCATTTTTGTTGCATCGCAGAAGACCGCGAGGGGAAAATGAACCGGGGACGCTGCGGGGCTATTCTTGTTCACCCGATCACCGGATCACCCGATCACCCGATTGCTGAGCAGGGGCTCAATGAATATCACTTTGTATGCCGGGGGGAAACTGTGAACATCAATGGAGGCAATGTCCTCTGTGGCTAAACCGCTTCGCTCCAGGGGGCTCGTTATCACGCGGGCGCTTGCCCTGCTGACTTTGGCCGCCGTCCTGCCGCTCCGGTCCCAGCAAATGCCGGCATCGCAACTTCCCCGGCGCGTCGATCCCAAAGCTCAGCAACTTCTGGACCGCGCCGTCCAGGCCCTGGGCGGCCCGGCCTTCTTGCATTTCAAGACGCTGACCACCAAAGGCCGCGTCTTTGCCATCCGGGACGAGACCACGGCCGGCCTCGAAACCTATCAGAGCTTCGTTCAGTACCCGGACAAGCGCCGCTTCTCGTATGGGAAGACCCCGCCGGTTATCCTGATCAACAACGGTGACCGGGGCTGGGAGATCGACCGCTACGGGCTGATCGACCAGCCCGCCGAGCAACTGCAGCGCTGGATCACTTCCAACCGTTACAGTCTCGAAAACCTGCTGCGCCTGCGCATCAACGATCCCGGCGTGCTGGTGCAAACCGGCGGCGTTGACTTTGTGGATAACGCACCCACGCAAAGCGTCGAGATCACCGCGGCAGGAGGGACGAGCGTGCGGGTGGATTTTAACCGGCAGACTTCCCTCCCCACGCGCATCACTTACCAGGTACGGAACCCCAAGAGCGAAGACGTGGATGAGTACTCGGACGCCTACTCGGACTACAAGGTGTGCGACGGGATCAAGACCCCCATGCACATCACGCGTTACGCAAACGGGGAACGGGTGGGGGAGACCTTCCGCAATTCTGCCAAGTATGACGAGGAATATCCCGCCCGCTACTTCACCGCCGAGTAAGGGCGTGCCATCTGCTATAATGAATTGATGGAGCCGGTGTGAAAAAACCTCCCCCCTTACGCAGCACTACGATTCTGTGCGTGCGCCGCGGCGGCCGCCTGGCGATGGGTGGCGACGGCCAGGTGACGATGGGCGAGAGCATCGTGAAGCAGAAGGCGCGCAAGATCCGCCGCCTTTACAGCGAAAAAGTTCTGGCCGGCTTTGCCGGCAGCACGGCGGACGCGCTCTCCCTGTTTTCCCGCTTTGAGCAGAAACTCGACGAATACCACGGCAACCTCAGCCGCGCGGTGGTGGAACTGGCCAAGGATTGGCGCACCGACCGCGCCCTGCGGCACCTGGAAGCGCTGCTGCTCGTGGCGGATGAGAAGAACACCTATCTGGTCAGCGGCAACGGCGACGTCATCGAGCCGGACGACGGCATTGTGGCCATCGGCTCAGGCGGGTCTTATGCGCTGGCCGCGGCGCGCGCCCTCGCCAAACACACGGAAATGGGCGCCAAGGAAATTGTCCAGGAAGCCATGCTCCTGGCCGGACAGATCTGCATCTTCACGAACGACCAGGTGGTCATTGAAGAGCTATGACGGGGTGCGGAGTCCGAAGTCCGAGGTCCGAGGCCGGGAAGGGCGGGGCCAAAGAGGCCGCGGAAACGCTCGTAGGCGCTGTCATTCTGAGCGAAGCGAAGAACCTCTGCAGTTGTAGAATCAGGCAAATGCAGAGGTCCTTCGTCGCCTGCGGCTCCTCAGGATGACAGCGTTGGCGGTTTTTCCGCTGCCTGTAGAGCCCGTCTAATTCCGTGGTGAAAAATCCAGGCTGGCTCCTGCGCACCGCCCCAGTCGAAAGTAACTGCGATGGTCTTCTATTTGCCTGAGAATATCGAGACGGCCACCTCCCTTGACGATCTGACCCCGCGCCAGATCGTGGCGGAGCTGGACAAGTACGTGGTGGGCCAGGACAAAGCCAAGCGCTCGGTGGCCGTGGCCCTGCGCAATCGCATGCGGCGGCAGAAGCTGGCGCCGGAAATCGCCGAAGACATCCTTCCCAAGAACCTCATCATGATCGGCCCGACCGGCGTGGGCAAGACGGAAATCGCCCGGCGCCTGGCGCGCCTCACGAATTCCCCTTTCCTGAAGGTGGAAGCCTCGCGTTTCACGGAAGTCGGCTACGTGGGGCGCGACGTGGAATCCATGGTGCGCGACCTGGTGGAAGTTTCCATCGACATGGTGCGCGAAGAAAAAGTGGATGAGATCGCGGAGAAAGCCGAGCAGAACGCCGAGGAGCGCTTGCTCGATCTGTTGCTGCCGCCCCCGCCCCTGGCGCGCAAACCCGAGAAGACGCCGGGAGAGATCGACGCAGCGCGCACCCCCGCGGCAGCGGAGCAGTTCCAGCGCACCCGCGAGAAACTCCGCGCCCAACTCCGCGAAGGCAAGCTGGACGAGCGGGAAGTGGAAGTGGAAATTCGCGACCGCAGCATGCCGGCCTTCGAGGTCATCTCTTCACAGGGCATTGAAGAGATGGATATCAATATCAAGGATATTCTCCCCGGCCTGTTCGGCCAGCGCACCAAGAAACGCCGCATGCACGTTACCGAAGCCATGGAATATCTGATCCAGGAAGAGGAGAACCGGCTCATCGACATGGACCAGGTCACGCGCACGGCGGTCGAACGGGCGGAGCAATCGGGCATTATCTTTCTGGATGAGATCGACAAGATTGCAGGGCGCGAGCGCGGGCAGGGGCCGGACGTGAGCCGCGAGGGCGTGCAGCGTGATATCCTGCCCATCGTCGAGGGCACCACGGTGAATACGCGCTACGGGATGACCCGCACCGACCACATCCTTTTCATCGCCGCCGGCGCCTTCCACGTCAGCAAGCCGTCCGACCTGATCCCCGAACTGCAGGGCCGTTTCCCCATCCGCGTGGAACTGCACTCCCTCAGCACGCAGGATTTCATCCGCATCCTCAAGGAGCCCAAGAGCGCCCTGGTGAAACAATACACGGCGCTGCTGGAGACGGAAGGCATCAAGCTCAGCTTCAGCGACGACGCGCTGGAGGGGATCGCCAAGTTCGCCGCGGCGGTGAACGAAGCGACGGAGAATATCGGAGCGCGGCGGCTGCACACGATCATGGAAAAACTGCTCGACGAAGTCTCTTTTGAAGGGCCGGACCTGAAAAAGAAGGTCGTACGCGTGGACGCGGCCTACGTGCAGAAGCAATTGGCGGACATCGTCAAGAATCAGGACCTCAGCCGATACATCCTGTGAAACCTCTCCTTTCGACGCGGCCCACCGCCGCCCCCGGAGCTGCCCGAACCCCTGCGCAGGGCGACATCGCATTGCGCCGAGCCTCGCACCGGGCGCGGATCTTGCAGGCGCTGGTGGTGGCCGCAGCCGTGGGAGGACTGGTGGCCTGCGGCGTGCAGGGCCCTCCGCATCCGCCGCGGCTGGAGCGGCCGGCCAGGATTACCAACCTCTCCGTTGTCCAGGTCGGGCAAACCCTGGAATTCCACTTTCGCGTTCCGCAGCAGACGGTCGAAGGGGAGCGTCTGACAAAACCCCTGGAGGTCGAGATTCTGCGCGGCGTCGCACCCCAGGGCGCGGGCCTTTCCAAGTTGCTGGAGCCGCAAGTGTGGATGCGGCTCACCCGCAACGAATGGCTGCCTTACGCGCGCGGCGACGAGGTCTTCTACGCCGCTCACCTGACGAATGAGGAATTTCGCACCGGGCGCGGCCAGTCCCTGGTGCTGGCGGTGCGCACGCTCACCCGCGGGTTCCAGCATCGGCCGCTGGAAAGTGATCCTTCAAATCTTGTCGACGTCCCGGTTTTCGACGTGTCGGAACCCGTGGGGGGCATTTCCTTCCTCACCACGGAGAAAGCCGTGGAAGTCCACTTCCCGCCGCCCGCCCGCATGCTCAGCGGCGAGCCGCTCCGGGGCCTGACCGGCTATCGCATCTATCGCAACCAGACGGGTGAGCGGGGCAGCTTCCTGATGATCGGGGAGACGGCCGCCTCGCCCTACCGGGACACGCAATTTGAATTTGGCCGCGCGTATTTCTACCAGGTGCGCGCGGTTTTTGGCGACCCTGCCCACGCGGCCATGAGCGATGCCTCGCCGCCCGCCAAGGTCGTGCCGCGCGATGTTTTCCCGCCCGCCCCGCCGCAGGTGTTGACGGGCATTTACGCCGCGGGCGGGGTGGAATTGCTGTGGACGGCCAACTCGGAAAGCGACCTGGCCGGGTACAACGTCTATCGCCTGGACCAGCCGGCTCCCCCGCGCCTGAACCAGGATTTGCTGCGCACCCCCATCTTCCGCGACACCCACGCCGAGCCGGGAAAGACGCTTACCTACTATGTGACGGCCGCCGACCTGGCAGGCAATGAGAGCCAGCCCTCGGAGAAAGTGGAAGTGGAAACGAAGTGAGGCGGTGCGCCGGCGTCAGGCGCGCATGTCGCCGCCCTCCGTGGGAGGGACGAACAGGAACAATCCCTGAAGGGCAGGGAGAAAGCCCAGGCACTGTGATGCTCTCGATTGAACTGGGGATCGCCATGGCGGGCGGGGCCGCAGCCGCCCGAGCAGGAGTATGGATTTGGAGAACCGCGCGCCTCTGGCGCCAGAAAGACCCCGCCGAACTCGAGCGACTCCGCCGCCTGGCGGTAAACGCGCGCGGGCGCATCATCGCGGGAAAAATCCTGGAGCTGTTGGACCCCGCTCCGGACGGCCCCACGGGACCGGTCCTTCTTTATGAGTACGAGGTCGCCGGCGTTACCTATCAGGCAGCGCAGGACGTGAGCCCGCTGCCCGAAGTCGCCGCCGCCGCACCCTTCCTTCCCGGCCAGACAGCCAGCATCAAATACGATCCCCGACAGCCCACGAATTCCATCCTCGCCTGCGAAGGCTGGTGCGGAATTCCCGACCTGACACGCGGCACGAACCCGTCGAGCCAGCCGCGCGAACCCTCCCCCGAAGCCTCCGCGAAAGGCTAGCCTCGTGGTTCACTCCTGTACTTTGCTTCCTTCGAGCAGTCCAGGCGCCAGCCCCGTGGCCGCCACGCGGACGGGCGGCTTTCGCCCGCTGCCTTGCACGAGGATGGCGCCCTTAGCGAGCTTGATATCCTGCACTTCTCCAAAGTCAGACGGTAGGGAGGCGAGGAAGGCCACATATTCCGCCGTCCGGCGCCCTCCCGCGGCCACCGTGGAAAACGTGGGTGCCCCAAAGCGTGGCGCCACCCCAAAGGCCTCTCGTCGCGTCACGGGCAGAGGGGTCGAGCCAAACTCCAAGCCCCGCGCCTGAGTGTTCGCTCGCCAGGGATTATGTGCGCGCGAGGCGTTCTCCTCCCAAATGGCCACCCAGGGAAAGTCCTCTCGTCGAAAACAGTACCCCACCAGCAAGTGCTGTTCCTCATTCACCGCCGCAACAAACTCCACGCTGCGCCGCGGGTCCAGCAACAGCCCCACCAGGAAACCCAAGCCAGGGTGCGTGAAGGGTTGCCGCAAATCCACTTTCCCTCCCCGGGCCTTCGGCGCCAGCGGCCAACGGAAGTCCTGGCCCGACGCCAGCAATTCCCGCCCTCCGTACCCCTGCGGATGCGTCACCCCCTTCGTCGCCGGGATGGTCACCCGGCTCGCTTCCGGAACCAGAAACGGCGGGCCCAAAGTCACGTGCTGCGTCCAGTGAAAGAAGTGGTCTTGCTTCTGCTCGTTTATCACCGTCTCCCGAATATAGGCCACCGACTCACCCCGCCGCAGCCGGATTTCGCGCCGGAACCGCAGGCGCGCAACGGGCAAGCGCACGCCGAGCGTGAGAGTCGTTTGCCTCGCCGACACCTCCGCACGCTCCTTTCGCCAGCGCAGGTTGGGCGCTTCCCCATGAATCGGCATTCCCAGCGCCGCTTCGGCCTCGGACGGCGGACCAAAATAATCCAGGCAGAGACTGTGTCCCGCTATTGAGCAAAGTAATTTCCCTTCCGCCTGCGGACCGTATTGCGTTCCGTGCTGCTTATCCCGATAGTGATAGGGCTCAATCGACTTCCAGGGTGGCACCCATAGGGGATTCAGGCTCGATTGCCCGCTTTTGTCGGTGAACCGAAACTCCGCAAGGTGGCCCCCGCCCGTCAAACTCACCAGTTGCACCAGCCCATTGCTCAGGCAGTATGCCTCACGACCTCGCCACTGCGCTCGTGCACAAGCCAGTTCTTCATGCCGTTTCATGTCCTCACCTCCCTACAGCAAAAATGTGGGTCCGGCGCTTTACGCCCCATAACCGCTTCCTCTGCCTGGCTAAGTCTGTTGAAGTGTCTCATTTCCGCGGCTGTCGAACAACTCCTACCCCCCACCCTGAGGTCGATTCCACACAACATTTTCCGATTGCCGTGACAAAAGTCCTCGGCAGCCGTTCGTTCCTGCGCTATCTTCAGAACACGAAGTGCGGCCTATGGGATGGACCAGGGCGCAAGGAGGAAAACCATGAGCGTAAGTCCGGCTAAAACGGTACGGGAAGTGGTGCTGGAAATCCCGGCTGCGACCCGGGTTTTTGAAGAGCTCGGCATCGATTATTGCTGCGGTGGAGGCAAGTCACTGGAACAAGCCTGCCAGGCTGCAAACCTTCCGGTCGATCAAGTGCTGGAATCGCTCGAGTCAGCCGATAAGGTCTCGAGGTCGGCCCCCCAGGACCGCAACTGGCAGACAGAGTCTCTCGCCGGCCTGATTGCCCACATCCAAAGCACCCACCACAAGTACACCCGCAGTGAGATCGCCCGCCTGGGTCCGCTGTTGGATAAGGTCTGCTCCGCACATGCCAAAAATCATGAGGAGCTGCTGCATATTCGCGAGACCTTCGCGGGCCTGGCCCAGGAGTTAACGGCACACTTGATGAAGGAGGAAATGGTTCTGTTCCCTTACATGACACGCATGGAGGAATCGATCATTAAAAAGGAACCTGTTCCGCCGGCTCCCTTCGGAAGCGTCCGAAACCCGGTGGCGATGATGATGCGCGAGCACGACTCCGCCGGAAACGCCTTGCGCGACATGCGTCAGGCTGCCGGCAATTACGCCGTACCGCCCGATGCCTGCCTCAGCTACCAGACTCTGTATAAGGTCTTGGCGGAGCTTGAGGCCGACCTGCACCAGCATATCCACTTGGAGAACAATATTTTGTTTCCGCGTGCGATCGAGATGGAGCCGGGGCAGTGATGGGAACCGCACGGCCCATGCCCAGCTTGCCAACGCGGATCGAGGCAAAGATGGGTCGGCCGCACCGCGCCACCAACCTTGTAAATGCGCCACCCCACCGGCGGCCTTGACCGCGCCGCCAGCCCCATAGACGCGCTACCGGCTGGCCGCCATGACCCTCCGCGCGGCAGAATCGCCTCAGGAATTCATCCTTCCCTCTCTCCCCGGCCGGGAGAGGGGGCCACGCGCTGGCAGTCCAGGGGTGAGGGGCCTTGCTCGTCACTCGGCACTGGTCACTTGTCACTGTTTCTGAGGGACGCATGCGCCACCCGTGGGAATGCCAATTTTTTCGAAAGGAATCCCATTCCAAATGACACCAGCACTCGACCTAGCGACTATCTCCTGTGCTTTCAACAATATGCTGACTTCGTCCCGATTATCGATTAACTCGTGTGTTTTCATCAATATCCCCGGAGGTTCCGTTTTTCATTTCCTCTGTCCCTTTGTTTTCATATATATCCCCGGAGGTTCCTTCATTTTTAACATCTTTTTGTTGGGACAGCTCCCCCCTCATCTTGAACGGCACATGGGTGAGCCGCCACGATGGGCGCAGGCTGAAATCTTCCATTGTTTGCATGAACATCGCGTTTTCGTCGTTCGAAGCCATCAGGATGGTGTGATTCTCGGGGGATCAATAAATCGGGACGCGCTCCAGGCCGAGCCCCGATAGCGCGTTCTTTCCAAATTGACCATCGGGGCCGAGCCCTGTTCGGCCGCAGGACTTACAGGCTAGCACCGTACCCGTGGCTTGTCAACAGAGTTATTATCTGTGTTGCCCACCGGTAGGCAAAATCTTAAGGGAAAAGTGCCTAATTGCCCGACATCCCGCCCGCGCGCAAGAAAAAGTGGCGCGAAAAGCCGCGGACCTATGAGGACAGGTCCGCGCTACGCTTGCTGGTGAAAGCGCCGACCGCGCGGCAGAATCGGCTCAGGAATTCATCCTTCCCCCTCTCCCCAGCCAGGGAGAGGGGGCCACGCCTTGGCAGTCCACGGGCGAGGGCCTTTGCTCGTCACTTGTCACTTTTCTTCCAGGGTGAGGGGTAACGCGGACCCCGCTTCGGTGTGCACTAACCTTCTTGAGGAAAAACCGCAGAGTCTCTGATGAGGACGAAACTCTGCGCATGGCCCATGAGAGTTTGGATTACCTTGCGTGCGGCGCGGCAAGCGCGCGCCGTTGGAGAAATGTAGCGCAAGGCTCGCAATTCAGCCTTGCGGCTTTTCCACCGCGCCGTGGTTTTGACGGCGCGGCTTCGCGTGTCTCGTAACCTGTCCCGAGTTCTCGACGGCGCGGCCGGTGAGAATTCGGATTACCCTGTTTGCGGCGCGGCAAAAACCCGCGCCGCTGGAAGAGCCGCAGGGCCGGACCGCGGGCCCTGCGCTACCCCCGCCGGCGGCCTTGACCGCGCCGCCAGCCCCATAGACGCGATACCGCCTGGCCACCATGACCCTCCACGCGGCAGAATCGGCTCATGAATTAATCCTTCCCCCTCTCCCCAGCCAGGGAGAGGGGGCCACGCCCTGGCAGTTCAGGGGTGAGGGAGAACGCGGACCCCGCTTCGGTGTGCACTAACCTTCTTGAGGAAAAGCCGCTCAGCGGAAATACTTTGAGTCTCGATTGTCGAAGGCAGGCATGGTGCCTTCTAGGATGTCCACGCTTGCCCTATTTAGTATCTGACTCTCGATTGCGCCCGAAATGCTTATTCCGATGAAGGTGGTCGGTGATTCCGATTTGATCCCAGTCACTGGTTCCGAAGTGAAGCCGATCATTTTCGGAGCGAAGCGACGCTGGCATTCTTATTGTGCTTGAAGTGATCAGGATCGGTCAACTGGAATTGGGTTTTCTCTTCATCTTTTTTGTCTCCTTCCTTCAAGATTAAGCCCGCCGCCGGCGCGGTGGAAATGTGGGAATCCGGCTGCCCTTTGCCGGATTTCCAAGCCCGGTGGAAAGGGTGGGAAACTCGTTCTGGGAGTTTTCCACGCTTTCCACGGGGCGGCATTTCCACGGCGCCCACTCGGGGTGTTCGGAGCGCAGCGACGTTGTTCACTCCTTGCCACCGCGCTTTTTGCGCATCGACTCGCCGCGCATCTCGATGCGGTGAGCATTGTGCACCAGCCGGTCGAGAATGCTGTCAGCCAGGGTCGGATCCCCGATCTGCTCATGCCAGTTGGCGACCGGCAATTGGCTGGTCAAGATCATCGAGCGCCGCTGGTAGCGGTCTTCACAGATTTCCAGGAAGTCCCGACGCTCGGTATCGGCCAGGGGCGCCATGGCCCAGTCGTTGACCACCAGTACTTCCAGACGAGCCAATCGGGCGAGCAACGAGCGCAGACTGCCGTCGGCGCGGGCCAGACCCAGGTTGCGAAACAGTTGGGGGGCCCGCGTGTAGAAGGCCGTAAAGCCGTCCCGGCAGGCCTTCTCGGCCAGAGCGCAAGCCAGGAAGCTCTTCCCGATCCCCGTTGGGCCGAGCAGAAAAATGTTCTGATGCTCCCGCACCCAAGCCGAATCCTGGATGAGCGACCGTACTAAGGCGCGGTCCAGACCGCGCGGGGAGCGGAAGTCTAGGTCTTCCACCGAGGCCTGATGCCGTAGTTTGGCCTGGCGCAGGCGGTGCTCCAAGGCCCGGTTCTGTCGCCAGTTCCACTGCTGGTTGACCAGCAATGCGAAGCGTTCCTCGAAGCTCAACTCGGTGATTCCGGTCTGCTCGGACTGAGCGCGAAAGGCCTCTGCCATACCGTGCAAGCGCAAGCCGTGCAACTTCTCCAGGGTCTGCTGATTCAACATACGTTCTCCTTTCTCCGGATGGAGTTACAGCAACCTCGGGGTATCCGAGGAATCGAAATAGGCCGCGCCCCGCAAGTTGTCGTGTTCGAGCGGGGGGCGGGGCGCCGGCGCCTCCAACGGTTGACGGTCAAGTCCGCGTTCCAGCATCGACTTGACACTCTGGTAGGAACAAGCGCCGGTGGCGAGGGCCCGTGCCGCCGCTGCTTCCACCCGCTCGGTGGAATAGCGCTGGCCCAGCCGTAGAATCCCCAGGCAGGACCGGTAGCCCATTTCGGGGTGCGGTTTACTTTCCAGAATGACTTTGAACAACTGCGCCGTGGACGGTCCCACCGACTGCGCCCAATGCAGCAGACGTGAGGGTGGCCAAGCCAGGTGCTGCTGGTGGCTCTTGGGACGATGCTCGTTGACGGTAGTGGCTTTATAGGGCAGGTGGCTACGGACGTGCGAAGCCACGCGCTCGCCGCGGTGAAAGATCTCTACCGTGCTCAGCGTCGAGCGGATCTCCACCACCTGCCCAGTCAGCACGTAGGGCACGCTGTAGTAGTGGCGGTCGATCTCGACGTGATAGTCGATATTGACGCGCGCTGTCGCCCACTGCTGCAGCTCAAAGCGTTCTCGCGGTAACGGTCCCAGCGCCGGCCGGTCCAACTCCTGAAAGAGGCTGGCACGGCAGCCCGGCCGCTTGCGAAACGGCCGTTGGTTGAGTTTATCCAGCAACTCCCGGATCGCCTGATTGAGTTCGGCCAGGCTGAAGAACTTCCGGTGCCGCAGCGCCGCCACGATCCAACGCTGGACGATCTGCACCCCGGTTTCGACCTTCGCTTTATCGCGGGGCTTGTAAGGCCGAGTCGGTAGCACGCCCACCCCGTAGTGCATGGCCAGTTCGTGATAAGTGCGGTTCAGATCGGGCTCGTAGCGGCAGGCCCTATTCACACCGGTGCGGGTATTATCCGGAATGACCAGCTTGGGAACGCCGCCGAGAAATTCGAAGGCACGGATGTGGGAACCGATCCAGTGCTCCAGTTCCTGACTCTCGGTGGCTTCGGCATAAGTGTAGTTGCTGGCCCCCAGGACAGCGACGAAGACCGCGGCCTGCCGCTCCGGCCCGCCTTGAGGATCATGGATGGGAATCGTCGCCCCGGCGTAATCGACGAAGAGCTTCTCTCCCGCCGTATGCTCCTGGCGCAGCACCACATCCAACTGCTGTCGCCAGCGTTGGTAGAGTTCACAGAAGCGGCTGTAAGCGTAGCCGTCCGAGTGGGCCTGTCGATATTCTTCCCAGGCGAGTTGCAGCGTCAGGTGAGGATGGCGTTGGAGTTCTTCGTGGAGTTGGGCAAAATCGGGCTGGGGCTGGCGGGTCTCGTGGGCGCGCCGCGGGGTTCCTCCAAATAAGGCGGCTTCCAGTTGGCGATCATCCCAGCCTTCCGGCAGCGGCCAACTGACCCCTGCCTCCTGGGAGCGCTTCAGGTACCCAGAAACCGTGCCCTGCGCGATCGAGCAACTGCGGGCGATCTGGCGCTGCCCCAGTCCCAGTTCGTAGCGTAGTCGCAGTACTTCCTTGAGCTTTCGCATGGACAACCTTTTCATTGGCAATGTGGTCCCTCCACCTTCCAGTGGAACCTCATTGCCGAAGATGTTGTCCAGCGTCCTTCGCCATGCCCCTTACTGCCCGGCCTGGAGCCCTGTGAAAATCGTTCCGAAATGATCCCGATCACCGTTCCGACAACCCGCTAAAACTGACCGACTTAAAATCGGAATCGATGATCAGCTTCATCCCGGAATCGTGATCAGATCAATTTCGGAATCTTGATCGGGATAACTTCGGAATCGCTATCACCTTGCCCCGGAATCCCCACGAAACGTATCGCATGACGTAATTGTTCTTCTTATCCAAATCTGCCCAGATGATCTGTTCGGCGTCGCACACCACCGCCAGATTCGGATTATGCGTAACAATGAATATCTGCCTTCGCTGCTTTGCCTCCTTAACACAGGGGACAAGCAAGTCATACACTGTTTGGTTGTCCAGGTTTTCCTCCGGCTGGTCGACCACCAAGGGAATGTCATCCTTGTCCACCAACAAGTAGAAAACAAGCAGTAGAGTACCGCGTTCACCGGGCGAAAGCTGGTGCAATTCCTTGTCTCCCATCCTGAGAGCATATCTGGGTTTTAAGTAATTAAGACCGAAGATGTAATCGTAAAGCTCAAGCGGAGTTTTGCGCCCCCGCATTTGAGTGGCAATCCTGACGGGTTTCCCGCCCGGCCTCTTGTCGTTTTCAAGCACATCCATGATTTCTGTCAAGAACGCCTCGATTCCCTGCTTTGTATTGAAATCCTGCTTTGCCAAGATCTCCTTTAGCCTCTTGTGGCCCTCTTCCACACCGCAGAACGTGCCGGAAACTCCTTGGCTGATGAACTCAAACAGGGACTTCTCAAATCCTGTGTCAACCACCCCCACCTCGAAATTCAGCTGGAATTTTTCTTTGGCTAAGGGGCGGGACTCGATGAATTGATTAACAGGGGCGTAGAGGTTGCGGTACATCTCAGCGAGTTGGCAGATAACCGCGTGTAGTCCCTTGGCCTTTGCCAACCGGTTCGATTTGGACTGTACGAGTTGCCCGGGGAGCGCGTCCAGGTCACTCAACTGCTTCTCGTAGAATTTTATCGTTCCCAGAGTGCCCTCGCTCCCGATGATGCCCTCCTTTTGGCCTTCCCAAGCCCCAAGGGCTGTCAAATAGGCTTGATAGCGCTTGTTCGGCTCATCGAGCGTTGTCTGCAAATCCTGAATCGCCTTCTCCACCGCAAGCTTCTTTTGGGCAGGGCTGTCAGGCTTCGAAGGGTTCTGCTGGTCTTGCGCCTCCTCCATAAGAATGGCAAATGACTTCCTCTTATCGACCAACGGCCGCTTGTCGATGGAGATTTTGACGACGTCCTGAATTGTCAAACCAATGCTGGCGAAGTCGGATTCACTCGCTACGCTGTAGCTCTGTATTTGACGTTCCAAATTTTCAACTCTAGCCACCAGTTTATCGACAACAGAGATTAGCTGTGCGTTCTTCGCTTGGTCCCCGGCGGCAGCCGCAATTTGCTTTTCGTATTCTGCGAGGTTGTTCTTAGCGTCAGCCAGCAGTTTTGCAACGCGTGAAATCTCTTCCTGTTTCTGGGGGTCGTTTGTCGGTTCTTGAACTACCTCCGGTTTGGAGTGTTCATGAGCACCGAGTTCATCCTTCTTCAGTTTCAAAAGGTTTTCGATGCCTTGTCGATGCTCCGGCTGAGATTTTCCCTCAAGCGAAACGATCTCCTCGTTTATTTTTTGCATTTCCTGCTTGAGAATCTGGATCTCGTCGTTTGCCTCAGTGGTCTTGTACTCGATTAGGTCATCAAGCGAAGCCTTGCCGAGTCGGCTGGCAGGCCCCACATGCGAGAAGATCACTTTCTTCAATTCACGATCGAATTCTGTTTCCTCGAGCCCGCCCAGTTGAGTGCAGATGGTTTCAAGAAAATTCTGGGGTATGTACTTGACCAACTCAGGCTGTTGCTCATCGACTGTCTCCTCCAGTCCTTTCGGGGTTTGCGCACCGCTCGCCCAACTCAAAGTCGCCCGAAAATGCTTTGCCTTGTTCTCCTTCGGTTGGCGGAAGTTCTTCACCGAGAGGAATGTGAATTCTCTGTGTTGTTTGGTATTTGCCAAGAGGCCTATTATGTCGGTGAGCGCGCTTTTGCCCTTCCCTTTGTTTCCAATAATGGCGATCAAGCCCGGGTTGATGGGTATCGTGTTGTCGAACCACACTTCGCTCAGTGTTGCATCAGGTTTACGTTTAATCTCAATAGATTCGATGTACTTGGTCTTCTTCTGCTGAACTAGTGTCAGCTTGGGTGGAATATCGCCGATAAAACTACGCTCTTCAGGCTCATTTACGACTTGGAGTAATCCTTCAAACGTGGGATCTGCTTTGATCCAAGTGATCCGATTACTTGGGAATGCACCATAATCGGTGATCTTATGGGCGTCGCTGCCGGAAATAGCTGGCTTAGGCTTTCCGCCCATTGTCTTAATGAAATCCGCAATGAAGTGTCTGTTCTCTTCGGTCTCGCGATTCAAAAATAAGTCCACGTTGGCTGGGTTGCGAGTCTCGAAAATATGAGCAGACTGCATGAAGTAGCAGTCGTCGTAGGGATGTTCCCTCCAGTTGAGGTCCTTCAATCCATCTGACGTGTCATAAGGCATAATAATCAAGCACTTTTTTTCGGGAATCGCCTTCTGAGCATCTTTGAGAGATTCTCTCGTTATCTTCACTGTCATGCTGCCAAGTTGCCGCAGCCTATCCTCTGCCTCGAGATCCTCGGGAGAGAAGCCGTAATGCCTGGCAACGCCATCGTCCAGCTTGCACGCGAATTCAACAAGGCTCTCATCAGACAGAGGCCTGTCGATCACGGCGATGCGCAACGCGCCCCTAAAGTCGTGAAGTTGCTGCTTGGTGAGAGAATCGGAAAGGATAACTTGAATATTCAACCGATAGTCAACCGGGGCTTCGATTCGCAACTCCATTCCCGGGAATATCGTCCTGTCTGATGCCTGCCCCTTCGATGCAAGATGATCTCGGACAGCCCAGTATCCATCGAATGTCCAGTAGTCCATGATGCCGAACGCGGCGATGTCGCTCTGCTTCACTTTTTGGGCAATTTCATCCAACGCCGCCTCTTTCTCCGCCTCTGTCATCTCACAGAACCGTTTTCCACCATTCCAGTGAAAAGATGCCGGTGTGTGGATATGCAGATCCCATTTCCGCCATATTGAGCCCCGAGGATCATTCATAGATGATTTCCCTTCTCGCGGGTAGCGCATCCCGACAAAGGGCGTCGGGACAAGTACATGCCCCGTTCGGCATGTGTGCGGTCTGATAGGCGCCAAGCCAAATGTCGGCACACGGTCTTTGCCAGGGCGCTAGCTGCTGACCCTTATAGACCCGATGGACTAACAAATCAAGGGACAGGAAAACAAGTGACACGTGGCGAGGGGCAGGGGCTGGGGGCTGGAATTGCGCGACCCCCTCACCCGGCCCCGCCCTGCGGGTCCACCCTCTCCCTCAAAGGGGCGAGGGCTGGAGCAGTGAGAGCGAGTCCGGGGTCGGAAGGACAGGTTTCGGGTGGCAGGTGTCAGCTTTCGACCTTCAACTTTCGACTCTTCGACCGCTCTTCAGGGTTCGGGTTGGCGGAGGTTCAGGCGAACTCATAGAGAGGGTGGCCCAGCGTACTCTCGGTCCAGGTTCCCTCATGATAGACAATAAGTCGTATTCTGCTAACCATAACAAGAATGGCGACTTGCGATTTCGTGCTTGACTTTTTTTGGGGGTAGCGCATCATAGAGGTAGTTGACTGTAAGAAAAAAGATTAGCGGGTGGAATCCCCGCGCGTAATCATCTGCCACCCCGTCGGGTGGCAGATGTGTTTTTGGGGTAAATTCGCGCCCCACGTCGCCACCTTCTGGCATCCCTATTCTTGCCCGGAAAGCTTGTCACGGGCACCTTGCCACCGTCGCGCTCACCAACAAGCAGAATCGTAAACGCATAAGGGGTGGCGTCAAATTGCTTGATGTAAACCCACTTCGCCGTATTGAGGCTTGGGTCTTCCCAAACCTCGTCTGGATGAACGAGGCAGACAGCGGCGGACGCCAAGTAGATCGCGCGCTGCTTGTCATATGTGTATGCTCCAAACCCGGAAGTCGTGACGAGAATCGTGTCTTTCTCATTCGCCATCAAAAGAAGCTTGGGCTTGTCGGGGTGACCAAGTTTGACCATGTGGAAGAAGTGGTGGTCAAAAACCTTCATGGTATGACCGCACGCCGACACGCACTCATAAGAACTGGGATTGCCGTTTAGAAACAGTGTTTCAAAATGCCTGTATAGTTCGCTAAGCGAGGAGAACTTCAGTAGCTCAGGTCTTTTGGGCTTCATAGGTCATCTAGTGAAACTGCTTGGCCTGCGGTGGATCGTCCCGAGCTTCCTGGCAAGTCCTAGCCCCCCACACGGAATCGCGGGCGATGCATCCCGACCCATCACGACAGGTATATCGCGCACCTTGCGATGTCTGCGGGCCGCTCACCTTATAACCAAGCGATTAGATGTAGATTTCTATACGCCCATCGCGGCGATAAGGCAAGGGGGAAGGGCGGGGATTAGGGGCTCGGGGCGGGGGACGGTAAGAGCGAGTCCGGGGTCTTAAGAGCAGGGACTAGAAGGTCGGGACTCGGGGTTCGGGGCTGGGGACTCGGGGTTCGGGGACTGGGGGCTCGGGACTCGGGGGAGGAAACTAAATCACTGAGTCACTGAATCAGTGAGTCAGTGAATCAGTCAATCAGTGAATCATCTGATCCGGCGATCGGTTGATCGAACTTCAACCCATGAACCGACCTCCCGACCCACCCGTGACACACTACCCCGTACCGGTTATCGGTGGGTTCGACGCGAAGGATGAGGAAAATTGAGCGACCCGTGACGAGCGCCACGCCCGTCAACTTTGGGGGGCGAGGCCCGCGCCAAAGCCTCCGTCCACAACCACCGCCGACCCCGTCATGAAGGAAGCGTCGTCACTGGCCAGGAAGACTGCCAGACGCCCTACCTCCTCGGGTTTCCCGATCCTCCACAAGGCGTGCAGTTTTCCCGCCGCCACCCGCGCCGCCGCCGGGTCGGGCTGCGCCTCGAAGTAGCCCCAGGCCAGGCCCGCGTCGATGTAACCCGGGCAAATGCAATTAACGCGAATGCCTTCCTTGCCGTGGTCGATGGCGAGGGCTTTGGTCAGGGCAATGATGGCTCCCTTGGTGGCGCAATAGCCGGCGCACAGGGGTTCCACGAAGAAGCCATTCACGGAAGCCATGTTGATGATGCATCCCTTGGTGCGCCGCAAGTGAGGCAGGAAGAACTTGGCGCAGAGGAAGATGCCGCCCACGTTCACGGCCATTTCGCGATTCCACTCCTCGATCGTGGTATCTTCCACGGTCTTGTTCACCTGGATGGCCGCGTTACTAAAGACCACGTGCACTTGCGCGTAAGCTTGGAGCGTCGCCTGCACCAGGTGCTCGACCGAGGCGGGGTCGGCAACGTCCGTTGTGACCGCAAATCCCTGGCCGCCCAGAGCGGCGATCTGCTTCGCCGTCTCCTCAGCGCCCGCGGTGTTGATATCGGCCACCACCACACGGGCGCCTTCGCGCGCGAACTCCAGCGCCGAGGCACGGCCAATACCCGAACCCGCCCCCGTGATGACGGCAACTCTATCCTGGAGCTTCATGGTTTCTCCTGAAGGATTTGACTTGGACAACGCGTGCTCCGAGGTTCCGCACCACCGGTGCGCCGTGTCGCATTGGCGCTTTATGAGGTGAGTCTCCGCAACGCTCCCTGGCAGCCCTCGTCGCGCTGACTCACGATTCGCGGGTGGCGCATACATTGTCATTTATGTATGCGGCTAACGAACCCGCGCAACATCTCGGTCGCCGCGTCCTATCCATGGCCTGTCCCGGCTACTTAACGGCCGCCGACATAAAAGGCGATGCCAGCGCCACCCGCGGACTGTGTCGCGTTTGGGTTTCACCTCAAGGATTCCCAGTGACCCCTGCCGCCTCGACGCCGACTGGCAGGAACGCCGGGTAGTCCACGACCCACGCGGTTTCATCAGACCTGGAGATTGCGAAGGTAGGGAACGCTGGCCTTCATCAACTCCAGGCTCATCTCGACGAAGTAATTCTTGATGCCGCCCGTTTTCGCCGTGGTAAAGATTCTTTTCCAGTCGAGGGTGTCCTGACCCACGGCTGTCGTTTTCCTGGTTTTCGCTGACCAACCCTGCACGTGCATCGAAATGAAGCGACCCGGGTACTTGGTGAAGTACTCGGCTGCGTCGTAGCCTTGGCTGATCGTGGAGACCTGGAACTGGAACTTGACCAGCTTGGGATCGAGGAGACCTAACAACAAGTCATAAGTGCGCTTGCCTTCGACCATGGTGAGCTCAAAGTCCTCATTGTGAAGGCCCTGCTGTATGCCGGCCTTGGCCGCCTCTTCGCCCATTTTGTTGTATTCGTCGGCCGCCCGCTTCACGTCATCCATCGTGGGTTTCTGCGGCCCGTCGAGGCTGGGCACGATCATTTGCGTCAGTCCGACGTCTTTGGCCCAGGCAATTCCGCCCGCCTGATTTTTCCTGAGCTCCTCGATGCCGAAGTGAGAGCTCACGCAGGTCACGCCCGCATCGCCCAAAATTCTCCGGAGCTCGGCCCCTGTATATTTGCCGAGGCCGGCGAACCCGGAGTCGGCGTAACCCACCGGCGAGCACAGCTCGATCGCCTGAAACCCGGCCTGGGCAAGCTGCTTGATCGTGCCGGGAAAGTCCTTGGCGATCATCGTCCTGACAGGCCACGTCTGACACCCAATGGGCATGCCCAGCGGGTTGGCACGAAGTGCCCGGGCGCCTGCAGACAGGAACCCAGCCACAGCGGCATTCGTCGCCGCATTCTTGAAAAACTCTCTTCTCGAAATTGCGGACATTCACACCTCCCCACGGATTTGATCGGTCTGGAGCAATGTCCAGCCAGCGCACGCTATTGTCTCACGATTCGCGCGGCGGGATACATTGTCATATACGGTTGCGCCTCAGGAACCCGCGGAATATCTCCGCCACCGCGGCCTATCCATAACCTGTCCTGGCTACTTAACGGCCGCCGACATAAAAGGCGATGTCGGCGCCACCCGCGGGTGGCGGCCAGCCCAAAGGCACCCGACCAGCCCCGCAGGCCCCGCAAAGGAGTTGACATTCTACAGCCATGGATGTAGATTACCTACACCATGAAACCAAAAAGGGAACGCTATCAGAATCGGATCGAGTTGCTGCAGGGCACGCTCGACATGCTCATTCTGCAAACGCTGCAGTGGGGGCCGCAGCACGGCTACGGGATCAGCCAGTCTATTGGGGGACGCTCGGGCGAAATCTTGCAGGTTGAGACCGGGTCGCTCTACCCAGCGCTCCATCGCCTCGAAAAGCAGGGGTGGGTAACGTCGCAATGGAAGCAGACGGAGAGCAATCAGCGCGCCAAGTACTATCGCCTGACTCCGGCCGGCAAGAAGCAATTGCTTTCCGAGCAGGCCCGCTGGGCGCAGATCGTCAACGCCATTGCGGGGATTATGAATCCTGCGCCCGAGGAGGGGCAGCCATGAGTTTCTGGGACTGGATGTTTCGCCGACGGCAGCGCGAAGAGGAACTGGATGAGGAAGTCCAGGCTCATCTACGCATGGCCGCGCAGGAGCGCATGGAGCAAGGCGAAACCGCCGAGCAGGCGCGCGCCTCAGCCGTTCGCGAATTCGGCAACGTCACCTTGGTCAAAGAAGTCACGCGTGACATGTGGGGATGGGGCTTTTGGGAGACTCTTTTCCAGGACGTGCGCTACAGCCTGCGCCAGCTCAAGCGGAATCCCGGTTTCACCGCTGTGGTGGTCATAACCCTGGCCCTCGGCATCGGCGTCAACACCGCGATCTTCAGCCTCGTAGATCAACTCCTGCTCTGGTCCATCCCGGCGCGCGACCCCAGCCGTCTGGTTAAGCTGGAGGGCATGTATAGCGACGCATACCCTTTCTATTGCGAGTTCCGCGACCGCAACCAGATCTTTTCCAGCGTGTTCGCAAGCAGCCACAACCTCACTGTGGGTACCCGGCCTGAAGGTGCCCCCGCCGTAGAGGTCGGGCACGTCCAATACGTGAGCGGCAGCTATTTTCAGACCCTGGGCATCGGTTCAGCAGCCGGCCGGGTCATCGCGCCTTCCGACGACTTGGCTCCCGGCGGAGCGCCGGTTGCGCTTCTCTCGTATGGTTATTGGCGGCGGCGCTTCGCGGGCGACTTGAAGGTCATTGGCCGGAAGCTTGCCGTCAATGGTTATCCGCTTGAAATCGTGGGCATCGCGGAAAAAGGCTTTGGCGGTCTCTTTAACGGCGAGGAGGCTGACGCCTTCATCCCCCTAGCCATGTACCCGGTAACCACACCTTCGGTCGCGCGCGTCTGGAACACTTCCCACATGTACTGGCTTGTCACGATGGCTCGGTTGAAGCCTGGGATCTCGATCCAGCAGGCTCAAGCCGGCATGCAGGTGCTGTGGGCGCAGGCCGTGGAGGCGGTCAATGGCGCAGCCGTCAAGGCCGGCGGCAAGCCCCGGAAATATGGGGAGGATCAAATCCGGCTGATACCTGGCGCTCGTGCCACATCCTTCGGTCGAGAGGAAATGTTCGATCCGCTCGCAGCTTTGGCGCTGGGGACCGGCTTGGTGCTGCTGATCGCCTGCGCCAACGTGGCGAATCTGCTGCTCTCGCGCGCCACCGGGCGGCGGAAGGAGATCGCGGTGCGCCTGGCGGTCGGCGCCACACGTGGGCGCCTGATCCGGCAACTCCTGACCGAGAGCCTCGTGTTGGCGGCTGCCGGTGGAACTCTGGGGCTGGCCTTGGCTTACTTCGGGGTATCGGCCCTCGCCAAGGCCAGGGTTATTGACCCGGGTCTTCATTTCCGCCCCAGCCTCGTCGTGCTTGCCTTTTCTGTTGGCATCACGGCGCTCACCGGCATTCTCTTCGGCCTTGTGCCGGCCTTCCGGGCCACCCGGATGACACTCGCCGAAAGCGTCAAGGAAGGCGGCTCGGCAACCCAGGGGGGCTCCCGGTTGCGGCTCGCCAAGGCGCTGATCACGTGCCAGGTGGCGCTGTCCTTGGCGCTGCTGATCGGCGCAAGCCTGTTCATCCGCACGCTGCGCAACCTGCAAAACGTGAATCTCGGTTTCCAGCGCGAGAAGATTGCGATCTTCGACATCGATCCCACCAACCTCGGCTATCGGGGCCAGCGGCTACGCACGTTTTACGATCGATTACTGGAACGGGCGCGCGGCGTTCCTGGCGTCGGCTCCGCCGCCCTGTCGGCCATGACGCCGATGGGCAACTACGCGCGCGCGATGACTTTCTCGGCCGAGGGATACCAGCCCAAATCCGGCGAACAACCCGTGGCGCTCGCCAATTCGGTCACATCAGGGTACTTCACCACCCTCGGCATTCCACTTCTGCTGGGCCGCGACTTCCGGCCTGAGGATGAACCGGCCGTAACGCCGGGCGACAGCCTCATTGCGGCAATCGGCCGTTCGAGCGGAGGCACCAACGAGGCTCCCGCCAATGCCTCCCGCGTCTGCATCGTTGACGAATCGCTGGCGCGCTTTGTGTTTGGTGGCGCCAATCCCCTGGGCCGCCATCTCAGTTACGAAGATCGTTACACGGCTGAAAAAGCTCTCGAAATCGTCGGCGTTGTGAAGGATGCTCACTACTCTAGCATCAGAGAATCCGACCAAAGGGGCATGATCTACGAGCCGAGTTGGTCCAGCGGCGCCGAAGTGCGTTGGCTCGTGGTGCGTTTTGGGGGGAGTGAGGCCCCGGTGATCTCCGGAATCCGCCGGGAGCTGCGCGACATGGACCCAAACGTACCCGTGCTGCGCGTCCAGATGATGGAGGAGTACATCAATTCTCATCTCGAACGTGAGCGCCTTGTCGCCTTCCTCTCCGGCTTCTTTGGAATTCTCGCCCTCGGTCTGGCCTCCGTCGGTTTGTACGGCGTGCTGGCTTATGCTGTGACGCAGCGAACCCGGGAAGTCGGAATTCGCCTGGCGCTCGGTGCCCAGCGGAGCGATGTGATTCGCATGATCGTGCGGGAGTCCCTGGTTCCGGTACTTATTGGCATGGCCATCGGGCTGGTCGGAGCGCTCGCTTTGACTCGCCTTGTCGCCAGCCTGCTTTACGGGGTCGCCCCGAGCGATCCTGGCTCGATAGTCCTCGCCGTGGCGGCGATGCTTGCTGTGGCTCTGCTGGCCGCGGCCATTCCCGCGCGCCGAGCTGGCCACGTCGAACCGATGGCCGCGCTGCGGTACGAATGAGGAGGGGCAGCCATGAGTTTCTGGGACTGGTTGTTGCGGCGACGCCAGCGCGAAGAGGAACTGGACGAGGAGGTCCAGGCTCATCTGCGCATGGCCGCCCAAGAGCACATGGAGCAAGGCGAAACCGCCGAGCAGGCGCGCGCTTCAGCCGTTCGCGAGTTCGGCAACGTCACCTTGGTCAAAGAAGTCACGCGCGACATGTGGGGATTTCGTTGGCTTGAAACCTTGTTGCAAGACCTCCGCTACGGCCTGCGCCAGTTGCGCCGCAATCCTGGTTTCACCGCCGTCGCGGTGCTGACGCTGGGACTGGGCATCGGGGCGAACACCGCCATCTTTAGCGTGGTCAACGCGGTCGTGTTACGTCCCCTGCCTTACGAGGACCCCGACCGGCTTGCCCTAATAAAAGAGCGGATTCCCATGATCGACCCCCTGCCGATAACGGTATGTGCTCCCGACGTGATCCAGTTCCGGCGCCAGAATCAGGTGTTTGATTCCGTCGCCGCCTTCCACTTCGGGCAAGCTGATCTCTCGGGAGTGGCCGAGCCGGAGCGGGTCAACGCTGACCGCGTGAATGCCAACCTGTTTTCGCTGCTTGGGGTGCAACCGGTCGTGGGGCGAGAATTCACGGCCGACGAAGACCAGCCCGGACATCCTGTGGCCATATTGAGCTACGGACTGTGGCAGCGCCACTTCGGCGCGAACCCTGACGTGATCGGTCGGACGGTGGCCCTCGACCGCCAACCTTATACGGTGATCGGTGTCATGCCGCGCAGTTTTGTCTTTCCCCTTCCGGGCATGAATCAGGGCAAGGCGGCGGACCTCTTTGTTCCGATGGCCTTCACGCACGACGAACTGAGCGACGTGGGGGATAATTTCAATTTCAGCGTGCTGGCCCGGTTGAAGCCCGGCGTCAGCCTGGCCCGCGCCAATGCGGACGTGGAAGCTATCGCGCACGACATCCTGGAGACTTATCCGCCGCAGTTTCGCAATGCGGTCAACCTTAGCGCCGTCGTCTTGCCGCTCGGCGATCAGGTGGTGGGCAAAGTCAGAATGTTGCTGTTGCTGTTGCTCGGAGCCGTCAGCTTCGTGCTACTCATCGCCTGCGCCAATGTTGCCAACCTCCTCCTGACCCGTGCCGCCGGCCGACAGAAGGAGATTGCCGTCCGCCTGACGATGGGCGCGGGACGGCTCCGGCTCCTTCGTCAGTTCGTGGCCGAGAGCATCTTGCTCGCCGTGCTAGGCGCGGGGCTGGGTCTCATCCTGGCCTTCTGGATCACTCAAGCGCTGGTGAAGCTGATGCCAGCGACCATTCCTCGTGTTCATGCCATCGGACTGGACCTGTCGGTGCTCGCATTCACGCTTGCGCTAGCCGTCCTTACGGGACTGGTCTTTGGGGCGGCGCCCGCGCTGGCCGCGTCGCGCACTGATTTGAACAGCACGCTGAAAGAAGGCGGGCGGAGCGCCCTGCAGGGTCCGCAGCACCAGCACCTGCAAGCGGCTTTGCTGGTGGGGGAGGTGGCACTGTCGCTGGTGCTGCTAGTGGGCACCGGACTTTTGGTGCGCAGTTTCGCCCACATCCTCGACACAGACCCCGGATTCCAGCCCGAACACGTCTTAACGGCCTCTTTGTACTTGCCGGGAAAGCAATACAGCGAGGACGGGCAAGTTCGAAGTTTCTATCGAAATCTGATCGAGCGCCTGGGGCAGTTGCCAGGAGTGAAGATGGCAGGGGCCTCCACCGATCTGCCGCTTGAAGGGGGTTGGAACCACGTGGTTACTCCCGAAGATTATCGTACGGCCCCCGGAGCAGGCCTCAACGTCGCCTATCACTCGATCATTGAGGGAAACTATCTTCAAACGATGGGCATCCCGCTCCTGCGGGGACGTTACTTCACGTCGCAGGATAAGCTCGGCTCGACCCCGGTGCTCATCGTCAGCAAGTCACTCGCCGGGCGATATTGGCCTGATCAGGACCCCATCGGAAAGCGCTTGAAGTGGGGGCCGGCGGCATCGAATGACCCGTGGCTCACAATCGTGGGAGTGGTGAGCGACGCGAAGCAGAGTGCGTTGGACACCGCGACGGTTCCTCATACCTACGAACCCTATAGGCAGCACGAAGGGGCGCCAAGCAACCTTAATGTGGCGATACGGGCCGCGGGTGATCCCGCAAGCTTGACATCGGCACTGCGTGCCGCCGTTTGGGGGCTCGATCGTCAACTCGCTGTGGCCCAGCTCCGAACGATGGACCAAGTCATCAGCGAATCGAACGCCCCGCGCCGGTTCAACGTGTCCCTGCTCGCGGCCTTCGCAGCGCTGGCGGTGGTGCTGGCAGCGATCGGCATCTACGGCGTAATCGCCTATTCTGTCGCTCAGCGCACGCACGAAATTGGCATTCGCATGGCACTCGGCGCAGAGGCACGGGACGTTCTGAAAATGGTTATCGTTCACGGACTGTGGTTGGCGCTGAGTGGTGTTGCCCTCGGTGCCATAGGCGCGCTGGCGCTGACGGGATTCCTGTCAAGCCTGCTCTACGGCGTGAAACCCACCGACCCGTTGACATTTGTCGCCGTCTCTTTGCTACTGCTTGCCGTGGCACTGATAGCCGTTCTACATCCCCGCACGCCGGGCGACGAAGGTCGATCCCATGGTGGCGTTGCGGTACGAATGAGGAGGGGCAGCCATGAGTTTCTGGGATTGGTTGTTTCGCCGACGCCGGCGCGAAGAGGAACTGGACGAGGAGGTCCAGGCTCATCTACGCATGGCCG
Organism: uncultured Acidobacteriota bacterium; assembly: GCA_963722555.1. Lineage (GTDB taxonomy): Bacteria > Acidobacteriota > Terriglobia > UBA7540 > UBA7540 > Bog-366. The sequence continues at coordinate 270,354 of CAVRNQ010000003.1, read as the reverse complement.
CTCGACCCTTTGCTCCCTTACGAGATGGCTCCCTCAACCGCCGTTCTCGCGCAGGACGCGGTAAATATCCCGCCCGTATTTCTCCACGGTGCTGAGCCCGATTCCCGGCACGGCAAGCAACTCCTGGTCTGTTCGCGGGCGGTTGGCGGCCAGAGCCTTCAGGGCGCGGTCGCTGAAGATTCGGAACGCCGGCAGGCCACGCCGCCGGGCCTCGATCAGACGCCAGACGCGCAGCGCCGCTTCCAGGCGGGAGTCTCGCCCGGCTTCTGACCCCTTCGCCTTTGCCGCGGGCCGCGGCCTTGCCGGGGTTTCGGGCCCCGAGGCCCGCTTCCGGCCCGCGGAAAGAGTAAGCTGCTTCTTCCTTTTGCGCTTCGTCGACGGGGCCGCCGCGTCCTTCATGATGACCTCGACCGGCGTGTTTTCGTCCAAGGCGCAGCCGGCGCGCGTGAGGCTCACCTTACGATACGGGATCTGTTTGCCATCCTTCTCGAAGACGGCATCCAGGAGTTGCACGATTCCCGCGCGCGCCATCGCACCGAGCACTTCTTCAAAAGCGTCACGGCTCACCTCGTGGTGGGGACACAGTTCGCCGTACAGCTTACCCGTAGATTTCGCGCCGCCCGCACGCAGCGCGGCCACCACACTCAGGAGCGCTGCCTGCTCCGCCGGGGTAGCGGCGCGGAAGCGCTGGGCCGCGCACTGCCCCGGAGCGCAGAAATCGCAGATACCGCACGGCTTCTGTCCGTCAGCAAGATCGCCGAAGTGGCGCACCAGGGTGGCCATGCGGCAGTGGCTGCTCCCCGCGTAGCGCATCATCTGGTCGATTTGCGCCCGCTTCTGCTCACCCTGCGCGATATAGGACTTGCGCCACTCGTCGTGGCCCCGGCTTACGTTATCGGCGAAATCCACTACGGCGCCGCCGTGGGTCCACAGCTTCTCGAGAGCCCTGTCAAACACCTCCTCATCCATGCGGAGTTCCTGCTGGAGCGCCGCCTTGGCTTGAGGTTCGGCCCGGAGCAGGCGAAAGATCTCCTCCAGTACGATCACCTCCGGATAATCCCGCTCGAAGAAGAAGTCGTGCGTGTAGCGATCCGCATAGGAGTGCATCAAAACCGCGCGGCTGGGCGCCCCGTCGCGCCCGGCGCGTCCGATTTCCTGGTAGTACGCTTCCAGGCTTCCCGGCAAGGCCGTGTGGATCACGGTGCGGACGTCGGCTTTGTCGATCCCCATGCCGAAGGCAATGGTCGCCACCATGACTTCGATCCGGCCCTCGTGGAACTCCTCCTGGACTCGCTGACGCCGCTGAGCATCGAGCCCCGCATGGTAGGCCGCAGCGGGAAAGTTCGCCCCAAGTTGGACGGCCAGACCCTCGGCCTGCTTCCGCGTCGGGGTGTAGACGATTGCCGGCCGGCGCGCCGCCTCACCCAACAGAACGCCGGCGAGCTCGGCCCGTTGGGAAGGCGCGATCTCGACAACCTCAATCGCGATGTTGGCGCGCCGAAACCCGTGTACACAGCGTTCCGGCTGCGCCAGCCCCAACTGCTCGGCGATGTCATTCTGCACGATGGGCGTGGCCGTAGCGGTCAGCGCTATCACCGGCGCCGGGCGCAAACGCGGCAGGTGTTGGCCGAGCATGCGGTAATCCGGCCGGAAATCGTGTCCCCACTGCGAGATGCAGTGCGCCTCGTCAATGGCGATGAGGGAGGGCGGCCGTTTGGCCAGCATATCCGGAAAACCGGGCACGCGCAGCCGCTCCGGCGCGATGAAGAGGAACTGCAGCTTGCCGCTGAGGTAATCAAGGCAAGCCTGGCGCGAGTCAGGGCGCGGGCGGCCGGAATGGACGCGGTCCACCACGAACCCCCGCGCTTTGAGTTTGGCCACCTGATCTTCCATCAAGGCAATGAGCGGGCTGATCACGAGCGTGGTCCCGCCCCGCGCGATGCCTGGCAATTGGTAGCACAGCGATTTGCCGGACCCGCTCGGCATGACCAGCAGCACGTCCCGACCCGCGATAGCCGCGCGGCAGACAGCTTCCTGGTTCGGCCGGAAGGAGGAGAAGCCGAACGCACTGTGCAGGAGACTCTCGAGGTCGCCCGTTGGCGCCGCCGCGGCCATGGGCGCTTTCGGCGGGGCGGGGACTGGCGGCGGACTTGCGGCTGCCACCGCCACCGCGGCCTTAGCGGCCTGCGGCGTCTGCCCCACCTTGCTTACCACTTCCCGTACGTAATCCTCAATTCCTTCGAGGAACGGCCCTAGCTCGGCCGCGCCGCGCTGGATGCGTTTGAGATAAGCCTCCCACTGGCCCGTCATGGCAGGGCTCTTCACCTCGGCATGGACGACTTCGATCAGCCGGATGCCCTTGTCGGTGGCTTCCAGGCTCTTGCCCTGCCGCACGATGTAGTCCCGCTTGAGCAGCACCTCGATGATGGCCGCACGCGTCGCGGGTGTGCCCAGCCCGGTCTCCTTCATGGCTTCCGACAGTTCCTTCTCGTCGAGAGTTTTGCCTGCTGTCTGCATGGCCGTGAGCAGCGTGCCTTCCGTGAAGCGCTGGGGCGGCCGAGTCTTCTTTTTCAACGCTTCGACAGCGATCACCTCCTGTGGCTGTCCCTTCCCGAGACCCGGCGGCAAGACCTGCTCCCCCCGCTCTTCCGCGCCGCTTCCCTGCCCCCGCGTCCTCTTCTTCTCGACGGCGATATCCAGCACCTTCCAGCCTGGCTGCTGCACCGAAGTTCCTGACGAGTGATAGCGGTCGGTAAGGTCGCCATTCGTAATCGCGGTGATCACCGTCGTGACCGACCAGAGGTAGTCGTCTTGCCAGGCGCTGAGCAGACGCCGGCAGATCAGATCGTAGATCTTTCCTTCCTCGACCGAGAGGCGGGCCTTCGCGGGTGAGGTTGCGGTGGGAAGGATGGCGTGATGATCGGTCACCTTGGAGTCGTCGACGAACCGTCGTCCCAGGGCGCGCTCGCCCGTGCCGGGCGCCAGATGCTCACGATAAGGCCCTGCGATGTTCTTGACGATCTGCGGCAGTGTCCCCGCCACGTCCTCCGAAAGGTGCCGGCTGTCCGTGCGCGGGTAGCTGATGAGCTTGTGGCTCTCATACAGCGCCTGCGCGAGATCCAGAGTCTTCTGCGCGCTGAAGCCGTACAAGCGGTTGGCGTGCCGCTGGAGTTCCGTGAGGTCGTAAAGCAGGGGCGGCGCCAGGCGCTGCGTTTCGGCTTTGATGGACTCGATCGAGGCCTGCCCGGTGCGTGCGCGCTCGACAATGCGCTTCGCCTCTTCTCCATCGGGGGGCAACCGCATCGACTTGGACAGTGATTCCTTGTCTGCCCCCTCTGCCGGCCGTGCCCGAAACCACGTTCCCTGATAGGAGCCCTCTTTATCCCCGCCTGTGGAAGGCCCGCCGCTGGGACGAAAATCGGCGACGACTTCCAGGTAGTCTTCGGGCACGAAGCGGCGTATGGCGAGTTCACGCTCGACCACCATGGCCAGCGTGGGCGTCTGGACGCGCCCGACGGATAGCTCTTCGTTATACGCCAGGGAGTAAGCGCGCGACAGATTCATGCCCACCAGCCAGTCTGCCCGGCTGCGGCCGCGCGCCGCATCGGCCAGCGGGTCGTAATCAGCCCCGGGCCGTAGGGCCTCGAAACCCTTACGAATGGCCGCCGGCGTGAGTGATGAGATCCACAACCGGCTGAACGGCTTCCGGCACTGGGCTGCCTCGTAGATATAGCGGAAAATCAACTCTCCCTCGCGACCGGCGTCGGTCGCGCACACCACGCGTGAAACCCGCGGCGAGTTGAGGATTCGTCCTACGACCTCGAACTGATCCTTGGTTTTCTCGTAGACAACCAGCGGCCAGTGCTTGGGCAGGATGGGGAGCAGGTCGCGCCGCCAGTGGCGCCATTCCGGGTTGATCTCGTGCGGCTGGGCAAGGGCTACGAGATGCCCCAGCGCCCACGTCACCACATAACCGTTGCCGTGCAGGTATCCATCGCCCCGCCCGGTTGCACGCAGTTCATGCGCGATGTCACGCGCCACCGAGGGCTTCTCGGCCAGCACAGCAATGGTACCGGATTCCGGATCCGCCATGGTAAAACTTCTGGTTTAACCCGAATTTCTCACCACGCTGGGACGCTTTGGGGGGCTGCCGGAAGGGCGGGGCTTCAGCCCCGCCGAAATCGCGGCTCCCGCCCTCTGTTCGCCCCGCGCCCCGCGCAGCTTGCGGCTGCAAGCTGCGCGGGGCGCGAAGCACGGGAATAATCAGGAAGGCCTTCGAACGGCGGGGCTAAACCCCCGCCCTTCCAATCCCGTCGTGAGAGATCCGGGTTAGTACTTCTCCCAGTGCAAGACGTCTGACATGGGCCGCTTGCTCTTTTCCGGGCTCTCCGCCGGATGGCCAATGGGAATCAGGCTGACCAGCTTGTAGCCTTGAGGCGCTCCCACCAGGCGGCAGATTTCCGGCGCATAGGGCTTCTTATCCCCCGCGACCCAGCATGAGCCCAGGCCGTGCGCGCGGGCGGCCAGCAGGATATTCTCCGTGGCAGCGCTGCCGTCTTCGAGGTAATACTTCGTGTCCTTGCACAGAACCAGCACGCACACCGGGGCGTCGACAATGAACTTCCCATAGTCGGTGGTCGTGGCAATTCTGCGCAGCATCCCGGGCTCGGTCACCACCACGAATTCCCAAGGCTGTATGTTGATGGCCGTGGCCGCCAAGCGTCCGCAATCAATGATGTCCTCGATGATCTCTCTGGGCACCGGTTCACCCTGGAAGGCGCGGACCGAGCGTCGTGTCTTCAACACTTCAATCGCATCCATGGCTGCATGTCCTCCGAATCGTCTGCAGAATCGCGAGCCGCACGAATTGGACTAGCGGAGAATTCTAACAGACTGCTGAAAAAAGGCACCTGTCATGCTGAGCGCAGCGAAGGGCTCAGGATGACAGCCATGAAGCGCGGGTTGCGGTAGAGTAGGAGAGGGAGCATGGCGAACCACCAAGCGTTCTACAAGCCGCCGGTAGGATACTGTTTTCAGCGAAATCAACAGGGCCCCCTCCGACCCTAGCAGGCGCGTTTAGGAACAAAGGGGTTTCAAAGTGAGTCCGCCCGGGAGGCGCCGAGGCCGGTGGGAAGGAATAGTTGACAGGGAACCGGGAATCCACAACCTGTACTCTGTTACCTATGCCCAGTAACCCGTCCCCTATAACCGGCTTCTAGGGCCGGGTCTTGGCTTTCAACACGGCTTTCACGAGGTCATCGCCCCCACCGGCCCTGCGGATTTCTTTGAGGTCCTCCTCGCTAGGGACGAAATTGACTCCTCGCTCCTTCACGATATCGGCCACGCGAGCGCTGGGGACCCCGCCTTTCAAGAGGGAGATGATTTCCGGCTCGCCCAGGCCTTTGGCTTCGGCGCGGGGAACCGGTCGCGCCGTTTCTGCAACGGCAGGGGCGTAGCGGGCCACGAACGTAATCTTGGCCTCGAGGTGCGCTGCGTTGGTGGCCACAATTTCGAGATGATTGTCTCCGGACCGAAGCCTTATCGGGTCGGAAACAAATTCGGCGGCCTGGGGACCCTTGGGCCGCATGCCAGCAGAAACGCCGTTAATGGTCACCGCAGGTATGCCGGAGGGGTCTGTCACCACCCCGCGAATAGTGAGGGTTGATGCGGTGAGGTCGACCGTTTCGCCGGAGTTCGTGATGGAGGGCTCGACGAGCACAATCGTGGGGGCCACCCCACTGGAGGGCGGTGCGGCTGGTTGAGCCGGAGCTACCACCGTCGGTTGCGGCGCGGCATGCGCTGGGGCGGGTTGTCCGCCCAAGGTGATTTCACGGTCACCATCGACATAGGCGTTGAAGGCCGTGCCCTTCGGGATGTTGACGTCCTTGCCGTGCATGAGAAGAAACAATCCGCTCAGGAGGACCGTGCCCACAATGACCGTGCCGCTCTTATCTTGACCCTTGCGTGCCGAACTTGCGCGCAAGCGCAGGTTGGAACCGTCGGGAGCCTTCACGGTGTCTACGGTAAAATTGAGCTTGCCCGCCCGTCCCAGGCGCTTTTTGGGTTCGACTTCCACCACGTGCCCGCGGGCGGTGGCGCCCCTGGGAAGGGCTACGACATCACCCATCTTCACTTCTTCGGTTACCTCGAGATTCACCGGGTCGTCGACTTGGTTGGTCTCGGAGCTCAAACTGTCAAGCAGCGCGAGACGAATGATCGTTCCATCCGGAACCTTGACGGTGCGGGCGGCCTGTTGCGCAGCAAGGCCCTGTGACAAAAGCAAGCTGTATGCGGCAACGACGGCCATCCACTGTTTGGGAGTGCCCATTTGAAATCTCCCCTGTGATGTAAGTTCTGAGGCTGGCCAAAGCGTACCCTTGTGGAAGCCTCCTGTCAAGCGGGCCACAGAGGTTCTCAGGTGCAAGTTAGAGCGCTTGATTCCACTACAATTTCATACAGGCAGCCACTTGCGGGGCCTGTCAACAGCTCCCAGCTGAACCTCGCTCTCTTCGACAGCAAAATGAAAAAAGGTGGTAGGCCTAGGGAGATACGAACCCCCGACCCACGGTTTAGTAAGCCACCGGCCCGCTCACATGGGTCGCCAATCAAGCCAGCGAATAGCCGGCTCAGAGGCCTCTGAGGATTGAGCCGTCACTTCGGGCAGATTTGCTCCCTGAGGACACTCCCAGGCCTTCTTCTTGCGAAGGGTCTCTCGCTCCCGCTTTAGCAGTTTTCTGCCGGAAGGCAGAATTTTTTTGCTTGACATTGTTAACTCTAGCGTTATAATATTAAAGGTAACTAGCTCCCGGCTCGGTAGAACCTTCTCGGGGGATGGCCTCCCCTTTGTTTCCCACCCAAGAGGCTGCTGGCGGGCAGAAGGCAGTAGGCAGAAGGCAGCGAGCGCTTGGCGAGCCGAAATTGGTTGAACGCTAACGGCAGATCACTGAAAGCTCTGCCCGAGAACGTGAGAATTCCGAAAATGTCCCGCTCTTCCACTATGTTGATGATAATAAAGGTACTTAGCTATATTCATCATAATTCTGCAAAATCATCAAGTCGTTGAAATTAAGCCAATTAAATGCATTGCGTTGATGTCGACCTCCGAAAACGCGGGGGGGAAAAATGAAGGTAAGTTCCATTATGTTGTTGAAAACACATGTAGAAAAAATGTCTGTTTGTTGGCTTTCCATTATGTTGTTGAAAAATAAGCTAGTTATAGTCTTCTTTCCATTATGCTGATGAAAAGAAAGGGAGTTATTGAAAATACAAGTGGCAAGTGACGAGTGGCAAGTGACAAGAAAAGGCAAAACCCGAGGGCGGAAAGGCGGGCAGGGCGAGATTCTTCGCTTCGCTCAGAATGACGGCCAAGGGCTCAGGATGACAGCGAAGGGCTCGGAATGACAACGTTCAGAAACGTTTTTTCGCAGCCGGTAAAGCCCCGCCCTTCCTATCCCGTGGCAAGGAATCCGGTCCAGGGGTTATACTGCCGGGCATGAGAATGAAACTCATCGTTGCTGGACTTCTATTACTTTCCTTTGCCGGACCCGCAAACGGCGCGGGGCCGTACGAGGCGAATTGGGATTCACTCGACCGGCGCCCGATGCCTGCGTGGTTTGCCGACGCCAAGTTCGGCATCTTCATCCACTGGGGTGTGTATTCGGTGCCCGCCTACGCCCCGGTCAACAAGGAAGGCGAGACCGGCTACTCCGAGTGGTACTGGAACTCCCTGGTCACAGGACGCGAACAGGCGGCCAAGGATGGCAAGGGCAACTCGACCTACCAGTTCCACCAGCGCTGGTATGGGGACGATTTCGCTTACGAGAGGTTCGCGCCCATGTTCCGGGCCGAATTCTTTGACCCCGACCAGTGGGCGGAGATCTTCCGCCGCTCGGGCGCGAAATACATCGTGCCGACGTCGAAGCACCATGACGGCTTTGCGATGTGGCCGAGCGAGGAGGCCAGCCGTACCTGGGGCCGTCCCTGGAACAGTAAGGTCGCAGGTCCCAGGCGCGATCTGCTCGGTGAGTTGACCGAGGCCGTGCGCAAGCAGGGCTTGCACATGGGCTTCTACTACTCGCTCCACGAGTGGTACAACCCCCTCTGGTTGAGCGACCGACCGCGCTACGTGAACGAGCACATGCAACCGCAGTTCAAAGACGTCGTGACACGCTACAAGCCCGACATCATCTTCTCCGACGGCGAGTGGGAAATGACGAGCGCCGAGTGGAAGAGCCCCGAGCTGCTCGCCTGGCTCTTCAACGAATCGCCTGTGAAGGACGAGGTGGTCATCAATGACCGCTGGGGTAAGGAAACCCGGCATAAGCACGGCGGATATTACACAACTGAGTACACGGCGGGACTGGCCGGCGGCGAACACGCCTGGGAGGAGAGCCGCGGGATGGGGCACTCCTATGGCTACAACCGCATGGAGTCGCTCACGGATTACCACACCTCGCGCGAGTTGCTTCTGATGCTGATTGATATTGTCAGCCGCGGCGGCAACTTTCTGCTCGATATCGGGCCGGCCGCGGACGGCCGCATCCCTGTAATCATGCAGCAGCGCCTCGCCGACATGGGTTCCTGGCTCGCGACGAACGGTGAGGCCATCTACGGCACTCGCTCCTGGCGCAACTCCCATCAGTGGAGCGATGGCAAGGTCCCGGACATGAAAACGGGCAACCGGTACATGACCCGCTACGAGGTGACCGATTTCGTGGACCGTAAGGACAAGGACACGGCGATCATCGAGGCGTTCTTCACGAAGAAGGGTGAGACGCTGTACGCGATCCTGCCACACCGCCCGGTCCAAGAGTTCCTCGTCAAGGATGTGAAGCCCTCGGCCGGCACCGAGGTCACGATCCTGGGCGAGAGCGGGAGGCTGAAGTTCCGGGCAGAGAGCGCCGGACTGCGGGTAGCCGTGCCTCCGCCGTCCGAAACCACCCAGCCGGGCTACGCCACGGTCCTCCGCATTACCGGCGCGCGATAGACCTGCTCACCGCTTCCGGATTGATGATTTCCGCCCTCTCCCGAGGGGAGAGGGTGGGCCGCGACCGGCGCTTTCACCAGCCGGCGCGGGCGGGGGGCCCCGAGCGCCGGGGGTGAGGGGTCATGAACAGTCCTAACTTGATGCTTCGCGTCGGCAGTTGTATCTCCATGAAAGCAACTTAGCATGCGTGAGTCGAACACACTCCCGAAGTCCGCGGAGCGATCACCAGTTGTAGCTGGCCAGCAACTCTCCTTTGTCGCTGACCAGCAGCAGAGCAGCCCGTCCAGGTTCAAGCCTGCCGGTGAACTCTTTCCCGCTCCTTCCGTCACGGAATGAAATACCGGACGAAGAGGATTCGGAGGTCAACACATAGAGCGTGGCGTGGTCGAATTGCGTCGGGCAGATGAGGATTCCGGGGTCATTCATTTCGGTGGAATAGGCTTCCACGATGTTGGCCACCCGCAGGGCATACCGGTACACATCGCCGATGGCCTTGAGATTATCATTGAGTTCGAGCGGAAAAGGCACCAGCAGGATTCTGCCTTTGCCAATTTGCTTCTCGATGAACGTGCGGTTTTGGGCTGGGAAAGTCCGCTCCAGGAAAGTCGTCTTCTCACCCGGGTAACTCAGCAGGGCCTCTCCTCCCGGCCAGGCGATACGGTTCTCGCGGGTCGAGAGCAAGCCCGGCTGGAGATCCAACTGCAACTCGCGCGCCCGCGCGGTGGGGTGAAAATGCTCGTCGGCATCGAAGCGCCCGGTGACAAGCAGCGTCGTCCCCTCTCGGACCTTCGCCACGATGGCTTGCCAGGCCTTCTCCGTGAGCCCCCACGGTGAGGGCAGCAGGATGAGCTTGGGGTTGCCCAGCAATTGAATCTGATATTCGCCCACCACATACGCCGAGGAGCGCGCGTAGTGATACAGCGCCCGCACACAGCTCTGCTGCGCTTCCAGGGCAGTGGAGTTGAACACGGAAAGCTGCAGCGTCTGCGGCAGCACGATGGCGACCTCCGGGAGCTTCAGCCCCGTCGAGTGCGGCGCAGCCCTTTTTGCGAAGCCGCCCATGTCGCGCATGACGTCTTCCCACGTTTTGTTCGAACCGTCGCTGCGCTTGATGCCAAAGTCACTGCCCACACCCCACTCCCACTGCAGCGAGCCGCTATTGGCGGCGGCAAAGCCCAGTGCCCACTTGCGCTCAACGAGCCCGAAGGCGGTGATTTCATCGTAGCGGGGCTCTCCGTCAGCCTGCCACACGGGCTGGTAGCCCGTTTCGCCGACAAAGTTCGGAACCCCCACCCGCTTGGCGGCCAGGGAATCCCAGAGCAGCGCATCGTCCCTCCAGTAGGTGTGGTTCACCGTAAAATCGACCCCGGCGTCCGCGTAAAATTGATTGAGGACGCGATCGGAAACGCCACCCTCATCCTGACCCACGTTGACCAGTTGGCGGCTGCCGGTCGAGCGGATGGCCGCCACCATCTTCCGAACCCAGCGGCCAAACATCTCCTGTGCGAACAGGTTGTAATCCACGGCCCGGACCAGGCGCGTGTTGCCGTAGCGCGTGGTCGTGAGGTCGTCGATTGCGGGCAGCGGAAGGCTCTCAAAGCCGCCCAACTCTTCCGGTGTGACGTTCCAGGCACGCGCCAGCTCGTCCAGCGTAGCGTATTTCTCCCGCAGCCAAGTGCGCCATTCGGCAAGCTCGGTAGGATCGTCGTTGGGCGTGTTGCCGCGCCACAGCCGCTTGGGATTCGAGTAGCTCGGCTCGTTGATCAGGTCCCAACTCAGGTGCGGCACGGCCTGGAAGCGCCGGACAATCGACAGCACGTAATCTTGCTGGGCGCGGATGGCGATGGGGTCGGTGTAGGGATTGGTACCCGGGCCGGTCACGAGCGATTCCTCGCCGGGATGGCGCATGACAGTCTGAGGATCGAATGCGCATAAGGTGAAATTGACGTGAATGTGGTGGCGCGCCGCCGAGAGGAGAAACGCTTCCAGGCTGCGCAGGAAGCGCTCCTTCACCTGCCCGGTCTCGCCGTCAAAGACTTCGAGGTGGTCGTTCCATACACCGGTGCGCACGAAGGTGACGCCGTGTTGCTCCATCTCGGCGAAATCCTGCTCCCAAACCCAGGCGTTGCCCGCGCCATGGAATCCCCAGCCGTAGTGCTCGGTGGTGAAATAGTTGGTGCCGAAGGGGAAGAAGGGGACACCGTCTTTGGTCAGGAAATCGCCCTTCACGCCGTAGGCGGAGCCGGAGTGGAGCATCTTGTCGTCGCGCACCCAGAAGCCGGTTTGATAGAACTCGCGCGGCCCGCCAGCGTCTTCATACGTCCCGCGAACCTCATAGAATCCCGGCTCCAGCGTTTTCCTGAAAGCGACGGGCTCGGCCACGGCATCGCCCGAACAGTCCACCTGCGTCTCGGCAAGAACCTGGCCAGCGGCCAGCAGTTCGACGCGCACCCTTCCCGATTGGCCTTGCCCCAGGCGCTGCCTGCGGGCATTGTTCAATCGGACGATAAGCTGCGGAATTTCGCCCGCGAGCAGCGTGGCGTTCTGCATCTCGAGGCGAAAGAGTGTTGCCCCCTGGCGGGCGTAATCCGCGGACTGGCGCACCAACGCTACAGCGCCGGCCGATGACCAGTAACCGGGCTCGGGTTCGAACCCGAGCATGACCACGCGCGCACCTAGCTGGGCGCTCGATTCGCCCTCCAGGCCCGTGAAATCCGCGGCGACCACCGGCGCCGCCACGCGCTCGCCCACGCTATTCACAAGAAATCCCAGGCCGCGGTTGGCGCCCTCGAGCACGAAGACGCGCCTCGGCCGCACATCGCCGCCGCTCAAGGTTGCATCCTTCCAGGCGAACCTCAGCCCTGCCCCGAGCGGAGCCTCATAGGTGTGCCAAACGCGAATCTCGCGAGAGTAAGCTGCCTCGGGTTGGCTCGCCGGGAATCCGCTGCTTTGCTGGCGAACCGGAATGGCGAGCGCCCGCCCGCCCAATACCAGAAGATTGCCACCTGCCTGAAGATACTTCCGGACCGCAGCCCAAGCGTCTGCCGGCACGGCCGAGCCGTACGGCAGAACCAGCAAGTCAGCATTTTGGAGGGTCTCCTGCTTGTTCATCTCATCGAGACGTGCAAACACAGGTTGCCAGCCGTCGAAAGCCTTCTGCAGCGTTTCCTGCGGAACCGGCTGGCTCTCCAGCGTGGGGAAACCTTCCTGCCAGAAGACCACGACCTTCCCGGAAGCGGAACCTATTCCGATGCATAAGACCAAGATTGCCATCAATATTCTTTGCATATTCGGACTCCTCAAGACGGCATCGACTGGAATTTGCAGGCGAGATGCAAACTTGTCCCTACCAAAAACTCAGTTCGCAACGAAAACGAGCGTTTCCATGGGAGGGCTAGACTACCAGCCCAAGCCCCCAACCGCAATGATTTCGATGCGGCCGGAATTATTGGTGTGCACAAGGGACGTGCACAAGTCAACTAAAGCGCAATTTGGGTAGTGGTGTCATTTGCGAGACACGGGCGCTCCCAGGTGCAGTCATTCCCGCGAAGGCGGGGACGAGCTTCGCGGGAATGACCGGTGTTTCGAAAGGGATCCCATTCCAAATGACACCACTGCCCCAATTTGCGAGGACCAGGGTCAGCTCGATGCGTGGTGTCTGTTCGGCGTAAGGGTCAGACATCAGCAGGTCAGCCAATCATCTGATGACAGAGGGGCTAAGTGGCGAATGGTGCAGAATACTATTTTCCGAACTATGAGTGTCAGCTATTGCAGATGAAGAATTTGGTGCGGAAGGGGGGATTCCATATCCCTGGCCGACCTAAGTCGAAGGAAATCAACGCAAAGTTTCAAAAGCCGCATCAACACTGGCTTCTAGCTCCTTTGTATTGGGTCTATCCATTCTCCTAAATCTCCCTCGTGCCCTATGGAAACAGACACCAAATAGACACCAAGATGTCGTCGCGGATGGCGGCGAAGGTTTGCGTGTCAGCTTCCAGAGTCCTGCCGTTCCTTGCAGTCTCTACGCCGCCTGGCCCAGGGCACCGCCTTTAAGCGCGCCTTGCTGATCGGCTGCCCGCATTCTGCGCAGATGCCAAATTTCTCGTGCCGAATCCGCGTCAAGGCATCCTCAATGGCGCGTAAGAGCTTGCTGTCTGTTTGATGCAACCGGATTTGCATGGCGGCGGAAGAAGATCCCCTTTTACACCAATACCATATAGTTTTGGAACACTTTTGGAACAGCAGGCAGCGACGGATTGGAAAGCCGACTCCGAAGCTCACCCCTCGCGACCGCTGGCACTCCCTTGAGGTCCGAAATCGGGGACTGCTAATGCCGTGGCCAAGCTAGACTATTTCCGGACCACAGGTGGCGGAGAGCCAGAATCTCAATATGCAGCGCTGCCCGGGTTCGGAACCAAGATCGGATCCTAACCAACGCGTAAAGTAGGGAAGTGAACATAGGGTCGGAACAGTAGCAACACCTTCCAGTAAGATCAATGATTTCAATCTGAACGGGATTCTTAGCATGGACAGGATTTGCCGATCCGAAGATTGCAGCGCAAGTCCAGAGCGGAATCAAGGCGGGATTGGAGCGGAACCACGTCCCTTCCAGGGCGGTTTTGGAGCGATTTGGAGTGGTCGGTGTGCAGCTATTCTGGTGGACTCGTGAAACGGCTTGCCGCCGTACCCTCCCACGGCTCAGCGTTGGGTCCGCCCCGCAGAACCGCCAGGCGACGGGGCAAGCGGCAGACGGATCAGCCAGGAGCTTGGCCCGTCTCATCGAGTTTCCGTACATGGACGAACTGCGCGAGCGCCTTCTGCAACAGGGGCTCGTGCGGGTAGCCATGGCCGAGGTGCTGGCGGAAGCCCTCCGCATAGGCAAACCCACATTCGCGTCCAAAACCCGCCGCCCACGCCGTCATTCTATCCAGATACTCGTCAAGCCCGTGATAGGAACGAAGCCATTCCCGTTGCGAGGTGTGGCGGGCTAGCATCTCTCGTTTGTTGGGAAGCTGTTTGCTGATGTCCACATAGAAATGGGGATAGACCCGCTGTCCCAAAGGGTCCGTGCCCTCCAACGCATCCGCGTAGTAAAGGGCTGGTGTGGCGCGGCCGACCTGGGCGGGCGGGTTCTGTCGGGTGTCGTAGTTCGGCATGGCCAATGCGAAGGTCGCGCCGCGCACTAGGCGGGAGGCTTCTTCGTGGTCCAGCATGTAATCAACCGGCGAATGAGTGATCACTATGTCGGGGTCAAATCTTCGCATAGAGTCAACGACTCGGCGAAGGTTTTCGACGTTGGTAAACACCTCAAGATCCAGCAAGCCGACGCAGGCGTACGTAGCGCCCAGAAGATCCGCCGCTGCTTGTGCCTCGGCGTAGCGAATCCGCGCGATCTCTCCCCGCGGGGTTGTGCTCGAGCCACAATCCCCCGCCGTCATCGTGAGGATCCCTAACTCCCAGCCCAGGCCTTTCAGATGAAATAGAGTTCCCCCGACGAGAATCTCGGTGTCATCGGGGTGAGCCATAACCGCCAGCACGCGAGGAATTCGCTGGTCTGAAGGCATTAGTTGACTTCCGCAACTAAAGGCCCAGCAAGCGCCTTGGTAAAGTAAAGGACACCGGGCTGCGTCGGCATCCACGTTGAAGGAATATGGCGACTGGCAGGGTGCCGCAGGGTAACCCACAACGACAGGCCTTGCCATTGCATGCCGCGACCGAGTTCGCCGTCGGCGCCACCAATCGCATAGTCGGCGCGAGTGAAGAAAGCCGGCCCGATGGTGTTGGCGCGGGCTGGCACTAGCGTAGTCCGGCTCTTGAAGCTGGTTATGGCATTCTGCTCAATCGTCAGCGGGTGCAGCTTGGCGCCTAAACGATGGGTTTGCATTCGCCATTCCTCGTCATTCGCGAACTCTGCGCCAAAGTGAGGCTCCCAAAAGGCGATATGGCAGGCGCGCCCAATGCCATAAACCACCACGAGCTTTGCTCCTTCCTTGCGCAAAGAGCTGATTCGGTCCGGGTACTCGGGCAGCAGGGGTTTCGTGGCAAAGAAGCGCTGGTGGGGCGGCACCGTCAGTTCCCGGAGAGGGCCGTAGAAGGCATTTTGCATGGCATTCTGGAATGCACCTGCATCGTCACTGGCCAGGGTATTGCCCTCGCGGTCGCTCCACTCGTCCATGTTGAAACCGTGGACGTGGTCGCAGGGGACACCCCAGTCGCGGAGGAAATAGACGGTCCAGCGGTACATGCCCATGGGGCCGACGGGCAGAATCAGGGCCAGCTTACGCCCGGCTTCACGACAGCGGCGAATTTCCATGGCCAGCTCGTGGCCCAACATGACGTCAAAATCCGCCACGTCATTGGCCATCCGAATTGAGAAGTCCTTGTGCCATTTGGGCTGCCGATCGAAGATGGCGTTTGGATTGTCGGCCACACAAGCATCCCACTGCGCCAAGTCCCAAGCTGCTGGGAAAAAGGATTCGAGTAACGAGCCTTTCAAGGTGGTTAGAAGATTGATCACAGTTGACCTCCCGATGATATATGTTTCGTTTAGAGATGTAGTTATTATCAGTAGCGGGGCAATCTGCCTCAGAGTTGACTGGATGCACTAGCTTCAGCGAGCCCAACTCCTGAAAATGCGTTGTGGCTTCTTGCGCGCGACTAGGCATAGCAACACTTTACGCTGCAAACATAGCACATTCTTGGACCGAAATTCTATATCAAGCTCCCAACACCAGGGATTCCGTATCTGCTTGGGGAAGTGGTTGGAAAACGGAGGGGATTGTCTGGGTTTCGGCTATGGGCAGATTCGTGGTGTGCTTTGGGCTCACCGGATTCTGGGCCGGGGAAAGGGGAGGGTGAGCAAGGCCGAGACGTTTCCCGGATCACCGAGCCCGCGATGGAGATCGGCACTGAGAGGGGAAGAGAATGAATCCCGGAAGGCCTATCGAGTTTGCCCGGCCAGTCTCCATCAATGCGGGCGAAATGCTGACCATTGCGTGAGCCGGCAGTCATAGGAACGGAGAGCGCGTGGAGCGCGGCAGGAGCCTTCGCGGCCGCAACACTCGTTGGCGCGCAGGGTTTCCACGCGGAAAGCAAATCGTGTGAGACATCATAGCTGGACGTTGCCACATATGCGGGTGCTGGCGCAGCCTAGTCGGTACTGCGGACAACGGTCGGGGAGTTTGAGGTGGCATGTCCGGGGCGGTTCGCGGGTATAATAGTTTGAAAGGCAGCGCCTCTCGCCGAGCTGACAAAGTACCTGACCGGAGGTATCTATGGGTCGAATGTTGTTTGGTACGGGCCTTATTCTGATTCTGGTTTCGCCTTTGGCGGCATCGGCTGAGCACAATCCCTTGTTGCCACGACCGCGAGAGATTCAGTACGGAGCTGGAGCACTTGCTCTGCGTGGGCTGGCAATACACCTGGCGTCCGATGCAAGCCCTGAAGATCGCTTCACCGCTCAGGAACTTTCTTCGTCTCTTGCGAGGATGGCAGGAACCTCGATTCCGGTCTCGGACAGTGGCGCCTCCGGGACTTTCATCACTTTGCAGCGAACCGGCGGTGCCGATCCACTGCCCACACCTGGAGAAAGCGCCGGGCCCGATTCCCGCGAATCATTCTCAATAAAGGTGACGCCCACGGGCGCCGAGGTGCAGGGGCGGTCCTCCGCCGCCGTGTACTACGGCGCCCAGACGTTGCTCCAGCTCGTGGAGGGCGTTGGCGCGGAGGCCAGGCTTCCGGAGGTCAAAATTCACGACTGGCCATCGCTCCCGTATCGTGGAGTAATGGTTGACACAAGCCATGGACCGTTGCCGACCGAAGCGGAGGTGAGGCGTCACATCGATTTTCTGGCGCGCTGGAAGATTAATCAATACTACCTGTATTCGGAGGCGAGTATTGCGCTTGAAGGATATCCCATCCTGAGCCCCGACGCGCAATTCAGCCAGGACGAGATACGCCGCATTGTTGCCTATGCGCGCGAGCGGCACGTCGATATGGTCCCTTGTATGGAACTCTATGGCCACCTACACGATCTTTTCCGGGTGGAACGCTATGCCGACCTGGCGATTCTCCCTCACGGCAGGGAGTTCGATCCGCGCAATCCGCAGGTGGCCGCGCTGTTGAGCAGGTGGGTGGAGCAGCTCACAGATTTGTTCCCGAGTCAGTTCTTTCACATCGGATTCGATGAGACGGAGGAAGCCCCCGTGGTTGCGGTTACTGATAAGGCGGCGCCGGCCACGTTGTATCTGGAGCAATTTCGGCTCGTGTCCGAACTGATCCAGCGGCGGGGCAGGACAATACTGGTCTGGAGCGACATGTTTGCCCGGTACCCGGATCTGATCCCGCAGATCCCGGCCGGCACGATCGTGGTCCCGTGGGGGTACGATCGCACTGTTTATGAACCGTACTGGAAACCTTTCGCGAATAGCTCCCTGCCGCGATTTATCGCTACGGGCGTGAGTATCTGGGACCAGGTTGCGCCCAACTTCGATCGATCCTTCGATAACATTGACAGCTTTCTCTCCGCGGGTCGCCAACACGGAGTCTCCGGCCTGATCAATACTCTCTGGACAGACGACATCGCGGTTCTGATCAGGCCCGCTTTTCCCGGGATTGCGTATGGAGGCATCGCGGCATGGCAGCCCGATCCGGTGAACCGTGCAACGTTCTTTGCCGAGTACGCTCGGATCATGTATGGGGCATCGGTGGCCACAGAAGTAGCGCCGGGGCTCGCGGCGTTGAACCGCTCGGAAGTCGAATTGGCGCGGGCTGTGGACGGAGGACATCTGGAAGGGGAAGAGACCTCACCCTCATTCTGGGACGACCCACTCACTCCCGCTCATCTGGCGCGGGCCGCAGCGCAGCGGGAGCATTATCGGCAGACCCGGATACTGGCCGAAGAGGCCGAAGATCATCTTTCCCATGCCCTCCGACTGGGCGGAGATCCTTCCACTTTGTCAGATCTTCTCCTGGAAGCGCGCCTGCTCGATTACGCGGGGATGAAGAACATCTACGCCGCGGAAATGGCGAGTTTCTGGCGGGAACTGGGCTCGCATCCGGACCGCGACAGACTGAGTTTTTATGTGAGCGGGGAGTCCAGCTCTCATGACCACAGCCGAATCGAGGACCTGATGGATTACAGTGGCGATCTACAGCAGGCTTACCGTGCGGCATGGCTGGACTCGTATACTCCCTATCGCCTCGGTACGGTCATGGGCAAATGGAACGCTGAGTTCCAGTACTGGTGGAAACTCCAAAGACACTTTCATGATTTCGCGGCGGCGTTCCGTCAGGGCGACGCGCTGCCATCGCTCGAATCGTTCAGTCCAGGATATTGAGGCTGCTGTTGGGGGTGAGGAAATGCGAAAAGAAAACACTTGCTCTACGCGGCGAGTAAGCCTATGGTTGGCTTCTTTCGCAGTTAAGAAGGAAATTCCAGATAATATCCGAGAGGGAAAAACGGAAGCAGAGACATGCTCTGGCGCAAGGCGGATCACTATGAACAGGCGCGATTTTCTCAAAACGGGAACTGCCGCCGCCGGGATTGTGGCTACCCAGGACATCCTACGGGCGGCTGTGGCGGCCAAGCCAAATAGCGGCCCTTCGCCCAGCTAGAAGCGGGTGCTACGGCCACGGCGTATGAGTCATCAAATGAATAACACAAGCGAATTCTGACAGCGACAGCAAACAACCAGGCGGCACGTAATGGCATATCAAGGCGTAATGGACGACATTCGGGCTTGTGTGGCGTTGAAGAGACCCCGGCGAATTCCGATTTTCGCGATGGGTGAGGAGTTCGACGTCAAATGGTACGGCAAGTATACCTATGAGGAGGTGGTCCAGAGTGCCGACAAGCTGGTTGAGGTGTGGAGTGCCGCTGTGCGCGAGTTCAACTACGACTGGGCCTGGCTTCAAGTGGATGACTGTATCGAGTTCGAAGTGTTGGGCGTCGGCTGTGTCGGCGAAGGCAATATCCTGCGGGCTACGCACGATTATTTGCCGGCCACCCGGGAAACGTTGAAATCCTTGAAGCTGCCGGATCCCGCCCGCGCCGGGCGCATGCCGATCAAGCTGGAGGCTCTGCGCCGGCTGAAGGCCGAATTCGGCGATACCGTGTGCGTCGTGGGCAGCAATGCCGCGCCCTATTCTTCGGCAGGCCTATTGTTCGGACTGGAAACACCCATGATGCTGATGTATGAGGACCCCGGCCTGTTGCGGGACACGATGGATTTCTTTGTGGAGTTGCAGTCGCGCTGGAGCATGGCGCAGATCAAGGCGGGCGCCGATGTCATCTGGTTGGGAGACTGTAACGCCTTTTCCGGCATGCTCTCTCCGACTCATTATAAAGATTTTGTAGCGGAGCCTTGCCGGAAAGTCATTCAGGCCTGCCAGAAGGCCGGTGGCATGGTGTTCCTGCACAATAGTGAAGTCTCTATTCCGCATATCGAACTGGAGTGTCAACTGAAGCCGGATGTCGTCAGTGTCGGACCGGCCGCCGATTTAAAGGCTGTCTTCGACGCCACGCGCGGTAAAACCTGCATCATGGGCAATATTGATCCCATTGAAGTCCTGATGCGGGGAACCCCGGCGCAGGTGGAAAAGGAAGTCGAGCGCATTATGACAATCGGCCGCCAGGGAACGGGGTTCATGCTGGACAGCGGTGAAATGGTCCCGCGCGATGTGCCCGTGGAAAATATGCATGCCATGATGCGCAAGGGCCACGAGTTGGCAGGAGGATAAGAGGGAGGCGTTTTCCTTTGCGTACGATCCAATAGGGTTATTCCTCGCCTCTCAGACCATTATCAGAGCCTATCCTGTTCAAAGTGGGACTGCAAATACCATTCCCCAGCCATCGATAGGTGCACCATCATTCCCGAGGGTTCGGATTGGACCTTCATTCAAGGAGTAACTCGTGCGATCCTGGCTTTTCCTTTTTAGCTGCAATCTGATGTGGGCCCTGCAGTTCACCTGCATCAAGCTGGTTCAGGACCAGGTAGGCTCATTGTTCACCGTCTGGGCGCCAATGACCTTGGCCACGATTATGCTTTATCCTTTCGTTCGAGCCGAGAGAAAAAATTCATCTCCCCAGGGAGGGCGGGGCGGGAAGGATGTCCTTCTTTTCTTCATTCTGGCCCTGTTTGGCGTCTTCCCCGGGCAGGTATTGGTAACTTGGGGAACTCGCCTGTCGTTGGCCAGCAACGCAGCTCTGCTGATGTTGACGCTGCCTGTCTGCACCGCTGTGTTGGCTTATCTCTTGCTCAGAGAAAAAATGACCGGCGTCCGATGGGTCAGTTTCGGCCTGGCTATTTTGGGCGTGCTCCTCTGCTCCAATTTCAATCTCGGGAATTTGAATTTCGGAAAAGGCTATTTGCTCGGCAACCTGCTCATCTTTTCAGGAGTCATGGGTAGTTCCTTCTACAACTCCTATGGGAAAAAGGTGTTGGAACGCTATTCGCCGATGGAGATGCTTTTCTACACTTATGTGGCAATGTTTATCATCCTGACTCCACTGATTCTCCATCAGGAAATGGGCGTCTTTGCCCGGGTTCCACACTTCACCCTCCAGACATGGATCGGTCTGACATCGCTGACTTTCTTTCACAACTTCCTTTCGATGGTGCTCTTTCTCAAAGCCCTGAAGCAATTGGACGCCATTCAAGCCGCTCTCTCCAATTACCTGATCACTTTCTTCGGCCTGCCCATCGCGGCTATCTGGCTGGGAGAACGGCTGACTGTCATGGCCATCGTGGGGGGGATACTAGTACTCGCCAGCACGCTGGCCATTACCATCTGGGATGAGCTTCGGAAGCCCATCCCGCAGTGACCCCCGAAAAGCAAAAGACCTTCAGGCGGCGGCGAGGGTGATTCACGTCACCGCGAACTCGTCCGGCGTCAAGGATGCAAGCGCCGAATGGATCCGCTGCTGGTTGTAGTACTCCACCTAAGCTTCGAACGCTCAGGGGCCTCCAGCCAGTTCTTGTAGGCACTGGGCCAGATTTCTTTTCCTTCAGCGTACGGATGACCCGCTCCGCATACCCATTGTCATCGGGAGCGTCGTAGCCGAGGTACTGGCCCTGAATGCCATATTTTCCCAGGTACTCGACGAATCGCTTCGAGCACGGCTGCGCGCCGTTGCCGTCCCTCGCCTCCTGCTTCAGCCCCTCACCCGATCCACCGTCTCCGCGATCGCCGCGCAGATGTACTCGTTGTCCGCGTCGGACATCCGCGGGTGCATCGGCGGGTTGAAGAGGCGCGCCCCCAGCTCCTCGGCCCGCGGGCAGGATTGCCCCTCTGTCATGCGCCGGACGAAGGCATCGTTCTGGTACACTGGCGGATTGGCCACCACGGTATCCACTCCGTAATCCTTCCGGAGAAGGGCCATGAGCTGATCGCGCTTCGCGCCAGCCCACCCCCGCGGCACCAGCAGGTTGTATAAGTAGTAGACCGCCTCGTGTCCCGCCGGCACGAAGGGCAGCGTCAGCTCAGGCACGTCCCTCAGCATCTCCGTGCGCTTCTTCGCCAAGGCCACCCGCGGCGCGATCATCTCGTCCAGCCGCCGCAGTTGCACCAGCCCCACCGCCGCCTGGATCTTGGTCATCTTGTAGTTGGAGCCCCAGCCCATGTCGCCGGTGCCCTTCTTGCCGCGAGCAATCTCCAGGTCCTCCGACACCGCGATCCCCCACTGCCGGATCGCCCGCAGCCGCAGCATCAGGTCCGGGTCGTCGGTGGTGATCATGCCGCCCTCACCGATGGTGGTCATCATCTTCATCGTATGCAGGCTGAAGACCGTCATCCAGCCCCGTTTGCCGATTTTGGCACCCTGGTAGCCGCCGCCCAGTGCCCGCGCGGCGTCGCCGATCACCTTCGGCGGCCCGTACTTGGGGTGCGGGTGCCGCTCGGCAATCTCCACGTAATCCGCCATCGGCGCCGAGAGGCCGTTCATGTGCGTCACTAGGATGGCCCGCGTCCGCGGCGTCATCTTGGCTTCCACATCGGCCGGGTCGGCGTTGAGGGTCCTCTCGTCGGAGTCGCAAAGGACAAGCTTCCCGCCAACGCCCAGAACGGCGTAGGGTGCCGCCCGGAAGTTCATGGCCGGCACGATCACCTCATCGCCCGGCTCCAGGTCCAGCGCGCGCACCGCCACATCCAGGCCGGTGCCTGCGGAGGTCACTGAGAGGGCGTACCTCGTGCCGATGTACTCGGCGAACTTCTGCTCAAACTCTACGATCTCGTCGCAGAAGAAGCCGAAGCCGACCGCCGGGTCCAGGGAACTGCGAATAGCCTTGACCGCGGCCTCGATTTCCTCTTCCGTATACCAGCCTCCCAGCATGGGCTCCGCCTGCCACGCCTGGCTCAGCCCACCGCGAGCCAGAATCTCTTTTCGTTTTGCCTGATCCATTCCTGTGACCTCCTATGATTTGAACTCTCCAAACGTAGGGACGAAGGTTGCATCGCTTCGCTCCGCAACCTCGCCCGTCGAGCCCGCGCCTCAAGGTGATTGTCTTCTGGATTTCTAGATGACCTCGACAACTTTCCCGCTTCCTGCTGACTCGTAGCAGGCGGAGAGTATTTTCTGGCTCCGCAGACCGACTTCTCCGCTGATCGTGGTTGGGCGCCCCTCCAAAATAGCTTGACTGAACTCCTCAATTTCCGCGCGGTAGATATTCACCACCTCAGGCGTTATTTCCAAATCTCGGCCCGACGCGCGAGCCTGCTGGGCGTCATAGCCTCTGTCGGCTTCCTGCAGACAGGCGACCATCTCTCCGGCGCTCGCCTGCGAGATCGTCCCTTTGGCCAGAATGCTTCCACGCGAACCGTAAAGCTCGAGGACGTTCTTGCTGCTTTCGTCGGGAATACAAAAGAACGTGTTGACGGTTGCCAGGGCGCCATTCGCGAAGAAGAGTGTCGCCACTGCGCTGTCTTCGGACGCATACGGGTGGACTGTCCGGTTGGTAAAGCAACTGACCTTCTTTACCGCCCCGAAGAACATCTCCAGCAAATCGATGCAGTGGCCGCCCATGTCAATGAGCGAACCGCCGCCGCCCCGGGCCGGGTCTTGCCGCCAGGTGCCTTCCACCGGCGGGTACCAGCAGGAAAGCTGGGCGCGGCCGTAGACCGGCTGGCCGAGCTTCCCCTCCTGAATGAGCTTCAACGCCTGTTGGTTCTGCGATTGAAAACGCATCATGAAACCGCAGCCTAACTGCACACCGGCGCGCTGGCAGGCGGCTATCATCTCATTGCTCTCTTGGACTGTCATCCCCAGAGGCTTCTCACACAGAACGTGCTTCCGGGCCTGCGCACACCTCAGCACCTGTTCGTGATGCCTGCTGGCCGGCGTAGCCAGGTAGACAGCGTCAATCCCCGCTGCGAGCAGCTCATCGATACTGCCCGAGGCTTCGGAATTAAATTGCCGGGCGACTTCGGCGTTGACTTTGGAATTGATGTCGAAGACCGCGACCAGCTCGGCGTTCTTGGCAGGAATGATTCCTTCGGGAATGGTTCGGCGGCGGGCAATTCCGCCGGATCCGATGACTCCCCACTTTGCCTTGGTGGTCATGATTTGCTCCCCTCATCTGGAAGAAAGTTTGTCGGGCTGCCGCAGGCAGGAAGCTGTGAGTTCGTCCCCCGCAAGTATCGCCGGATGCAAGGCGAGATTCATCATGGCAGCCGTGGTTTTCCTTCCTGGTCGATCGAAAGCGTGGTCACTTGCGGGTCAATCGGTCCGAGCGGTTCAATGACGAACTCCGGGTCTAACCCTTCCCAATTCATGTGCGTCTTGCCGTCGTTGCAGCGCAGCCGACGGTGGAAGGCGACCCGATTCTCCTGTGTTGTGCCAAAGGCGAACGGTCGGCACAGTACCACATCCCTATACACTCCGCAACGACTCCCGGCTCTACGATCAGGAACGGAGACTACCTGGGAGGCAAAGCGTACGGCACCTGGTCGGGCAAATCCAGATAAGCGCCTGAAAAAGTCAGTCCCCGCTGAATCGGCAATCTGACCTCAAGGTCGTTGCTTTCGCCGGGCTTGGTCTCGGCGCCGAGGTCGATGAAGTAGCATCGGGTCATTCCCTTCTCCTGACGCCGGCCCGTTAAGAAGGGGTGAGCAGTCTTGGCTATGCCATTGACCTTGACCGTGATGGAACCGCGAGCCGGATCGCTGGTTGTCGAACTCGCAAGGCCGTCGGGCACCCAGTTCTCATCCGTGGACTTCGTCTCGTCCTTCAGCAGGAACACCAGATACCCCTTGCTGTGATTCCAGGGTTCTCTGACCCAGACCGACTCCGGAATCGACTGGGTCAGGTTTGATTTCGCACTGGATGGATAATCGAATCGCGCCCGCAAGGTGGCGGCGTTGGCATCATGGTCCACAATACTCCAATCACCCACGTACCGCCGCCATTGCGGAGCTCGATCGTCCTCGGGTTGGACATTGTCTGCTTTTGCGCCTGCCGAGGCCGGGGAGATCCAAAGAATTCGGACCTGCTTGGCGGGAACCGTCACCCGGAGCTTTCCGCCTTGGGGGTATTGGCCTGTATCCGGGCCTTGAAGCGTCATTCGGCCGGGATAGATTTCCTCCACCACGAACTTTTCTGTCGCGGGGGCAGCGAGTGCCAGCGTCAGTTCCGCGATCTGCTCGACGGCCCCGGGGTTGAGAAGGGAAACGTAGCCACGATCTCCGCGGATGTGCGCGTAGCCCGTCAGGGACTCATCTCCGCCTCGCTCCACATCGTCAAAGCGGAACGTACGGTCGAAGAGTCTATCGCCTTCTTTCAGGTAATCTTTGTTGGCAATCGCCCACTTTTCCCACTTCCGGGTGAATTCAATGTCGCTTTCCGGAATGTCGTCAGGTGCGTCGTTAAAGGTCAATTGCGGCGCCATACTGATGGCACTCAGTAGTGCGTAACGGTAGCCGGCAAGGTCATGATGATGGGTCTCCATTCCGAAGTGATTGACGCAATTGAGCAGGCGGAACCACGGGCGAAGCAGACTCTCGTGCGCGAGACCGTACAGGTAATCGCGGTTCATTTCCGCATGAAGACGGTCGAGATGAATATCGGGCTCCACGGAAGGCTCGGTGTCGTAGCCGCCGGCGTGGTGGCGGCTGTCGGCATAGCGCCCGTACTGCGGGTTGTCCAGGCCGCTGTCCGCCCCCAGAACCAGCCCCGGACTCGCTTCGTGCATTTCTTGATTGAGGCGAATCATGCGTTGTCCTTGCGCGTAGATCGAGTATTTGCCCAGAAGGTGCCCGTGATTGGGATTGTCACAGGGCCAGACCGTCCAGAAGTCAGCCCAGTGGAAGCCGCGCAGCTTGTACGTCCCAACGAGCTGAACAATCTTCCGGAAGTACTCATCCGCTTCAGGTGAGAGCTTGCAGAGATAGGGCTTGAAGTACGGCACCATGAATCCCCAACCGAATTCGGAGCCGAAATCGTTCCACCAACCGGTCCCGATCTCGTTGCGGTCGGCGAGCTCCACCCAGCGCTTCTGCAAGTCCTGGGGCATGAGCAGCGCAAGATTGGTGGGCTCGTAGGCGTCCATGTAACGAACACCCATTTTGTGCGCTGTAGTGAAGAACCGCTCCGTCCACTCGGGCTGTTCGACCATCTCCTGCATGCCGAACTTGGCCGACCAGCCTTCCAGATAGATATCGGGCCATTCCTTGGGAATCGGCGAAACGTGCGCGTGGTATTCGATGACCCAATCGCGGACGCCGCGGTCGAATCGTTCCACCGGCTCACCGGCGTGGCGATAGACGCCCACTACAGCCTTGTCACTCGCAAAGGCTTTTCCCGGCCCGACATTCACGGCAGGATAATACGTGAGGGCGTCTCCCTGATGGTCCCAGTAAACGGTTTCGAGGCAAGTGAAAAAGCCGCCTTTCTCTTGCCGGAAAATCGGATAGGTGAGTTCCGGCCCGGCCATAAGATCGAGCAGGCGAGGCAACCCCAGGGACGACACGGTTACATCCAGCACTTGAAGGTCCACGCTGCCCTTATTCGTCAGCGTCAGCCACTTGTGGTAGAAGTGGTCCTCGCGCTTCAGCTCGTAATGGACAGAGACATCGGCGGTGGGTGAAGTCAGATCGAACCGCAGATGAGCGCTGTCGGCGCTTGACCCGGAGCTATCGACTCCCGCCACCTTGAAATCGCGGGTCAGAAGATCTCCTGCCGAAGTTCGTATGCGGAAGGCCAGCGCGTTGGGCGTGGAAACACTCTCGCCCGTGACCAGGTTCGCGAGGCGGGTTTCCTTCAGTGCTCCGTCCGTGGAGACTTCCAAGCGCAAGAAACCGTTCTGAAGCGCTGGCGTCCCCCTGCGTGACGAATCCACGCTGCACGAGGCGCGGGTCCAGCGGCTTTCGGAAACAATCAGGGTGGGGGAGAGTGTGTCGGTAAAGATTCGAGTCTGCTTGGGCTCGATGACCAGCGCGCCTGCCAAATCGTAAGAGTTGTCGCTCCCCCATTCGTTGTAGTCCTTATGGGAGCGGTTGATCGTCACCAGCCGCCCTGAGGGCATCACGAACTGGAACGGAGCTTCTCGATAGGCTTCCAACTCGCACACGTAAATCCCCAGATCGTCTGGGGTGCGGCGCGACTCCGGGTCTGGGGGCTCTGTAAACAAAAGGCGCAGACGCTGGGTGGTGATAGGCGGGAAGGTATACCGCACGGAGGAGGTTTCTTGCCCCAGGATCTGTGCGTCGATATCCTTCCAATCGCCTTGGTCCCAATACTGGAGCCGCACCCACTGCTGGGTGCGCGCCATCGCCGGGCCGCGCACCATGCGACCGTCAAGGTACCGCACCACCACGCTCGAGAGGGTTTGAGACTCAGGCCATTCAACACCAAGGTCGGCCGGCAAATCCGCAGCCTTCACCGCCCAATAGGTGTGCAGACTGCCATCGATAGCCCGGGCTGGCTCGTGCTCGGCTACCACGTGGACGCTCGGCTCCCACGAGCGCGCCTTCGCCCCCATACCGGCTAGCGCCACGTTCTTGACCGGATTTGCAGCCCCCCATGCGGGCGGAATAGATGCAGCCAGGAGTCCGAAGATCAGAAGCAAAACGCCCTTTGAGTTGAAGTGGAGTCGCCCATTATCAGCGCGCATAGTTCCTCCTCTCAGCCGTTATCCACGACATTGCTAACAGGCATAATAATTGCGGGACCAGGACTTGCTTTTTCGTGAGGGGTGCCCCTTTTGAACAGAATGGAAGCCTAGAAGCTATTTCGAAACCCTCCGTAGGGAAATCATGAGGCAGGCAATATGAAAAAACCCGTGATAGAAAGAAAGCGAGCGCTCGTAGCACACCACCCGTCGGCGGAAGTTGCCGGGCCAGGCGATCGTGCGTTACACCCTCCGCCGCCGACCGGAGCGCCGCAGCACCCGGCCGTCCTAGGTGGGGGGCTTTCAGTGAATGGACGGATGCGGCGCGATCAATTGGATCCGCGGTTGTGCCCGCCGTTCGCGCAACGCATCACTTATTCCGTTCGCGACGCGCGCCAGTTATCCTCCCGTCTCAGAACTCCAGGCGGCCCCGAATCTCGATCACCCGAGCCCCGCTCTTTTCCCCGCTGAAATAGCGATCCTGCTGGCCGCTAATTATTCCCGCCCCCGGTACATCAATGGTGCTGCTCGGGTTGCCAAAGTTCGGATGGTTGAAGAGGTCTCCGCACGTCCCCATGAGGTCAAAATGCAACCGTTCGGTGAGTCGGAAGCGCTTCCGAATGGTCAAATTATCCGTATTCAGGCCCGGTCCTTCCAAGATGTTAATGCCGGAATCGCCAAACCTTCCGATGTTGGCGGGATTTGAGCACGCCGGGTCAGAGTCGGGACAGCCGGGAATCTTGAAGGCGCTCGTATCGAACCAATGATTGATCGAGCGCTGGCCGGTAGGTAAATTGCCGTTGGCAATCCGGTCCGGCAGACCGCCAAAGGAATTGGTATTCGAGGGGTCGGTGGTGGAGAAGTAGGGCGAGAACCACTGACCGGTCTGGAGGAACATTATCCAGTTGGCCGTCCACCCGCCCACGACCTTGTCCACGATGCCCGGGGCCCCGGCGAGATAACGGCGTCCGCGTCCCACGGGAATATTCCAAGTGGCATTCACGACCACGCGATGGTGAGGCGTGACGTGGTCATGGTTCCAGAGCAGCGGCGCGTAAGGATTAAAATCCCCAAAGGCGCCGTTCTGAGGACCGTACAGAGTGCCGTACCCACTGGAGAGCATTTCGTAGTTGTCGAGATTGTCGGCCCAGGTCCAGAACGTGTCAAAGGACACCTGTCCCACCTTGCGCCGGGCTTCCAGCGTGAGCGAATTGTAGTTGGCGGCGAGGTCCCTCCGCAGCAGTTGGACGGACACGAACTGAGGGAGTGGCCGCCGATCAGAGGTAAAGGGAATGGTGCTGGGCTCGGGTTTGTCGGTCTCGGAGAAACCATTCAGCCCCCGCGTCCGGGAGCCGACGTACGACAACCGGAGACCGATATCCTTGACTTGGTGTTCAACGGTGGCATTGAATTGGTGGATCTTGCCGTCCTTCATGTCAAGCGGATAGCCGCCAACACCCTGGGAGGGAACCTCCGCGAGGCCGAGGTTGGACGGGAACGGGCTAGGGAAAGCAAAGAGCGCTTGGCCATCTTGGATTGTATTGGTGTAATTCTCGGCAATTGAGAATGGCCCGGACCCCTGCACGAGGGAGTAAACTCCGAGTCCCCGCGAGGTGTACATGCCGTACCCCCCTCGGATAACAGTTTTCTCCCTAATCAAATAGGCGGCGCCCAAGCGCGGAACAAAATTGGTCTTGGACGGGTTCGGCACCACCTGCCCCGTTACCACCTTGATGTTGGGGTCATAGAGAGGGCTAATGTGGCTCAGGGCTGATTGCGGGACAACCACGGCGTCCTGCGTGGGGTCATAATTGTACTGAAGTCCGTCGTCATACCGGAACGAACCAAAATAATCCCAGCGAATGCCGTAGTCGAGCGTCAGCTTGCGGGTCACTTTGAGCGTATCCGCGGCATATAAGCCCAATTCTTTGCCCGATTCCGTCCTCCCATACAGCGGGTTTACCCTCGTGCTGCCGAAGGGCAGTCCAAGCAGAAAATCGGCGTAGTCGTACCCGGTAAGGGAGCCGTTGAAAGAGAAGGAGCCGTAGCTGCCATCCGGAATGTCGGTGGTGTAAAACATGAAGGTCCTGAGTTCTCCACCAAACTTCATGACGTGCCGGCCTTTGGCCCAAGTCAGCGAATCGGAGACATTCCAGTTCTCCCAAAGCTCCGCAGCCTTCCCGTTTACACCTCCCACGGCGGTCGAAACGCTGGTAATGTCGTTAAAATACATGCTGGGAACTCCCTCGGCAGCCAAATTGCTGGGATTGACTCCCTGAAGGCCAATGGCCGAGACGACTTGGTCGCCGGTGGGCGGCTGGTAGCCATTCAGCTTGACTCCGTACACATCCCGGTCGCGGTTTCCTCCCAAGGTGAAGCTGTTGATCAAGTTGGGGGAAAATGTGTTCGTGTCAACGATGGCCCAGGAGTGGGATTGGCGCAGCTTCGTCCAATTGAGGTTCGGGTAGTTTCCATTGTTCAGAATATACCGCGGCCAGTAGCCGGAATATCGGCCGTAGATGAAATTCTTTTCAGAAATCTTGTGGTCGATGCGTGTGGAGAGAACGTCGGCACGGTACTGGTCCTCCGGGTAGGCGAAGAGCCAGCCAAAGTTGCTGATCAAGTTACCGGCTCCGCCAAGGTTGGGCTTAGGAATGTACGTGTCCTGGATCTTCGAGGCCAGCGGGCTGAGCATGCCAGGAGGAATAATGTTCCCCGGAAACGGCTGGCCCGTGTACGGATTGGAGATTTGAATTGACGGGGAAGCGCTGAGCAAGTCGGAGAAGTCGCCGTTGCGCATTTTGTCTGTCGGCACGTTGTCCAGGAAAAACGTCTGTTCGTGCACCCGTTCGCCGTTCCACAAACCGTAAAAGAAGGTGCGATTCTTTCGGATGGGGCCCGACCCGCTCAGGTTGAACGTGTTGTAAATCACGTGGGGTTTCTGAGCCTCGAAGAACCCCCGCGCCCCCAAGGCGGAATTGCGGTCATAGTAAGAGGCTTCAGCGTGGTAGTCGTTGGTGCCGTGCTTGGTGATGGTGTCGAACATGCCGACACGGGAGTACTCGGCGCTGTTGTTCACCGCGTTGACCTTGACCTCCTCCACGTCCTCCATGTTCACCGTCTGAGTGTTGAGGTTTTCCTCCTTGACGCCGTCCATGGCCATGTGAATCTCCTGTCCGCCTTGACCGGCCATGGTGATGCCGAACTCGTTTCCCGCGTCCGTTTGAATTTGCGGCATGACCGCGATGACGGGGAGCGGGGAGGAGTAGGAATTGGCGGGCATGGGCGCGAGCCAGTACTGCTCGCCGGAAACCTCCCCGCCTATCTTCGCACCTTCGGTCTCGATCACTTGGGCCGCCCCGCTCACCGTGACCTGCGTGGTTGCTGCCCCCACCTTAAGGGTTAAATCCACGCGCTTGGTCTCATTGCCGGCCAAATGGACGTCGCTCACGACAGAAGTCTCAAATCCCGTCATCACGACCCGCACGGCATAGGTCGCCTCCTTGAGGGCTGGAATCTCGTAATTGCCCTGCGCGTCAGTGGTGACGGTCCTTGCTATGATCCCTGTTCCCTGTTCTTCAACGGTTACCCTGGCTTGCGGCACCACACCCCCTGAGGGGTCTGCCACTGTGCCCCGAAGCGTGGATAAGCTCCCCTGCCCCCACAGGGCAACACAGAATATAAGGAGGGTTAAAATAAGCCAACAGCACAGCTTGGCCACCTGAGAGAAACATCTTCTAAATTGTCCATTTAACATGTTGTCCTCCTCTGGCACTCAGACGGCAGGCGGGGGAAACGTCGCTTGCCTTTCCGAGCATCCGTTAACCGACCACCTCCGCACCATCGTCAATCGCAAACCGACTCGCGCGGACGAGTTGCTTTGGATATGCCCCTTACCCGACGTTGGGACCTCTGTACCATGGGTTCGTTTGGAATGTCAATAGGCCTGTCTTCATACTAAGTTGGTTTCATCAAGATGCTAGTATATGCTCTTTCCCGAGACTGCTCGGTGGAGGAAGGGATGCGATCACCTCGACCCTTTCCGGAAGGTTCGGTGGATCGGTTGGACTAGGTCTTGCAAGGAGCCCGAAGCAAGGTCGAATTCCAACGCGTGAAGTGTGTGTGGCTGCGGGTGGAGCAGGGCAGTCGGCCAGAGCCAGATCGGAAGAGCCTTGAATGCGGGCCCAGCCGACGATGGAGGATTCGGGAGCGGAAGGGGTCAGTTGGGCCCGCTGAAAATGGCACCCTCGCTACCGGTAGCGGAGTTTGAACGTGCAGCGGTGAAGTTTCTGTAAGAGTTTCTCGTTCCACTGCATATATTGTTGCTTCTGTAGAAGGAGGAGACAGTGGTGGCGGGGACACTTGTACATCGTGCCGTCGGGGCGTTGTTTCCAGCGGTAGAGGGCGCTTCGGACGGAATCGTTGAGAAAGAGAAAAACCCGTAGGGCGCGGCAATGAAGGCCACGGGACGCAGGAGGGAGATCATGGGCATCAAGGCGTTTCACCGGAGCGAGAGGTCGAGCGTGTATCCACTCGCATTCTGCAGACTGCCGCGGCCTTGGAAAAGACTTGCGATTCTGGTCGCGCTGGTGGTGATCCTGCCGGGCAGGTGCGCGGCGGAGCGCAATCCCTTATTGCCTCGCCCGCAGGAAATCCATTATGGAACCGGCGAGCTTTCATTACGGGGGCTGACCATTTGCTTTGCTTCGACGCCCGGCTCCGAAGACCGGTTTGCGGCCAGCGAGCTTTCGGATGCCCTCTCGGCGCGAGCGGAAGCTTCCATCCCCATTCGGGAAGGGGGCCGGTGCGAGCACGGAATTCTCCTCGAGCGCACGGGAGGCATCGACGCGCTGCCGGTTCCTGACGAGCATCCCGGGCCGGACTCGCGCGAGGCCTATTCGTTGAAGATCACCGCAGACAGCGCCACGGCCAGCGCACGCTCATCGGCGGGATTGTTTTATGCCGTCCAGACACTGAAACAGTTGGTGGAAGGGACGGAGGCTCAGGGAGTTTTGCCCGTTGTGGAGATTAAAGACTGGCCGGCGCTGGCCTATCGCGGGGTGATGGTGGACATGAGCCATGGCGCGCTGCCCACGGAAAAGGAAGTCGAGCGCCAGCTTGATTTTCTGGCCCACTGGAAAAACAACCAATATTACTTTTACAGCGAGGCAAGTATCGAGTTAACGGGATTTCCCCTCATCAATCCGGAAGGCCGGTTCTCGAAGGATGAGGTGCGAAGGATTATTTCTTACGGGCGCGAGCGGCACATCGACGTGGTCCCGTGTCTCGAGCTTTTCGGTCACCTCCACGATTTATTCCGAGTCGAGAAATACTCGGATCTCTCCGACTTGCCCCATGGCGTGGAGTTCGACCCTAGTAATCCGAAGGTGATGACGCTTCTCACCAACTGGGTCAGTCAGTTGGTGCGGCTCTTCCCGAGCCCCTTCGTCCACATTGGATTTGACGAAACCTTTCAGATCGAAATCGCGGCCCAAGAGCATGGGTCCGCCTCCCAGCCCGCGCAGTTGTTCGTCCGGCAACTGAGCAATGTCGATAGTCTCTTTAAGCAGCATGGGAAAACGGTGATGGCTTGGGGTGACATCATGGTGAAGTATCCGGCGATTCTTTCTCAGCTTCCGCCCGGACTCATCGCGGTTGCCTGGGAGTATGATCCGGATTTCAAGTCGCACTACCAGCATTGGCTGGGACCGCTAGCCGCCCAACATGTTCCTCATATGATCGCTTCCGGCGTGACATGCTGGAACCAGGTCATGCCCGATTATGCAAGGAGCTTCGATAATATCGATACTTTTCTGGCCGCCGGGCGCAAGTCAGGAGCGATGGGTTTGATCAATACCCTCTGGACCGACGCCGCTCAGAATCTGATGCGCACGGCTTGGCCGGGCTTAGCTTATGGCGCGGGGGCGGCCTGGCAGTCGGCTCCCATGGATCATCAAACCTTTTTCTCGGACTATGCACGGCTCATGTATGCTCCAACGGTTGCGCCCGAAGTGACCGCCGCCCTGAAAGACCTCACTGAATCAGAACTCGACCTCCAGAAGGTGTTCGGTAGAGAAGATATGCTGGCCTTATGGACGGATCCTTTTCTTCCGGCAACCCTCAAGCGAACCACCGAGCATCTCGCTGATCTGCACGAGATGCGACTGCAAGCCGAGGACGCCGAAGAGCATCTCGATGAGGCGTTATCGCGTGGAGGCGATCCCGTCACGCTCGGGAGCCTGTGGTTCGGCAGCCAGCTCCTCGACTACGCTGGACAAAGGTTTCAGACGGCGCCGGAACTGGTAGCGATGTGGCGACGCTTCGGACCCCGCCGCCCTAATGACGAACTGTGGTGGAACGAATGGGATTCACAAGTAACGTATCCAGACCATTCCCGTCTATTTGACTTAATGGACGCGATCACGGGCCTTCGATCCACATACCGGCGTGAGTGGCTTGCGGAATACACGCCTTACCGGATGGACACCGCGCTGGGACAATGGGATGCCGAATACCAATACTGGAGACGCTTGCAGCAGAGCTTGAAGCGATATTCGGAAAGCTCCCACGAAGGGGAGCCTCTGCCTTCACTGGAAGAGCTGGCGGAAGGACATTGAGGCAGAGGTTGCGGAGTTCAAGAATGTAGACGGCCGTATTTCCCCTGAAAACCCTCTGCTCCTGGCCGCTGTGAGTATAGTGAAGAACCGTACGCCGCACGGACCGAAACCCCTCCGGGTGGGGGACAAGTGAACGGGGCGGGAGGGCCTCCAACCGATCCTCGTTCCTACCGAAAGGCCATTACTGCGGAGACAGTCTCTACGATTCCGCGGCCCACTTGCCGAGTCGTTTGCGGCTGGCTCCGTTTTTTCATCCGGCGCATAATTGCAGGAAAAGCGCAGATTCACGCCTTGATGAAGATTTTCCTTTTGTACATCCAAAAGAGTAATAGCCAGGCAACCAGGAAGACCGAAAGGGCCGAAAAAAGCTCTCCGAAGGAACCGAGTTTCGCCGCAATCGGATCTGTAAAGACTCCGACGATTTTGACAACCGGAATAATGCTCATGAACATATAGATGAAAACGGCATTCATTCCAATCACTACAATCGGTAGCGTCCATTTCTTGTAGCCTCGAACGTCAATGAACCAGAGAAGGAAAGCGAACATGAGGCAGGCCCAACCAGCCGTCATGACCCCATAGGATGTCGTCCACATCTTCATAACCACCGGGATGAAAGGACTTAGAATCCATCCCAGTGTCACGCTTGAAACTCCCACCACCGCAATGATCTTGGCCTTAGCGCTCTTTGACCGCGAGCTCATCAGCAATTCACCAATAATCAAACCGAGGATTGTGGTGGAAACCGTAGGAATCGTTGAAAGGATGGTGCCCCATCCGTCCGGCGCATAGGGCCACACCTGCCAATGTTGCCGAAGTAAAAGCACGTTGACATAGTTCACCAGGTTGTGGTTGTGCCCGTAGGTCCCGGCGGGAATCCCGGGAGCAGGCACAAATGCCAAAAGGAGGGCGTAACCCACCAGGATCAGGGAAGCCACCGCAGCCTGAACGCGCACGGACTTCTTGGCAAGCAGGAAAGCCACCAGATAAGCAATGGCAATCGGTTGTAGCGCGCTGCTCAATTCAATGAGATACGGGTGACCCAGGAAGACAGATTCGCGTATGGAGCCAAGCAAGAAAAGAACCGTGGCGCGACTTACGGCGTGCCACATGATCTGACGTTCGCTTTGAGTCTTGGAGCGCTTCGCAACAGCGAACGGGATCGAAATTCCGACCATCAACATGAAAGACGGCCATATGCAATCGTAGAAGCGCAGGCCCTGCCACGGGGTATGGTTGAATTCATAAACGAGCAGGTTCAGGACGGCATTCTTTCCAAGGGCGTGGAGCGACCGCATGACTTCGTCCCCACCGGCAAGCCATAGCATAATGAGCCCGCGAAACGTGTCCAGCGAAACCAGCCGCTCCGTCGTTGGAGCAACGAGCGAGCCATCGCCTGCCATGGGCTTGTTCGCGGCAGGGGTCGCCCTGTCCTTCCCAAGGTCCGAATCTGAAACGTTCATTGCCATATGCCCAGCCTCCTTCTCCCGACTATAGCGTTCCGCACGCCTGCATTATACATATTTGCACTGCGATTTTATTTGACTCATGCTTGTGTCCCACGCTTCGCGACATTTCAAATGAGCCGCATAAATGCCCTTCTACAAACCCTTGCGAACCTGGACTCAGCTTATGACCGAGGCAATCCGCCGGCCTGGCCGAGCTCCCGCCAGCGTTCTAGTCTGCCGCATTCAGTTTCCAAACATGCCTACCCCGCCCCGCAGGAATATGGATCACGAGCGGCTGGCGAGACAAGTCTGCCGCTCGCATCGTAGTTGCCGATTCCTTATCTGTGCTCAAACGGATGCTGCGGAGGCTTTCAAGCTTTTCGCGCAGCGGGTCCGAAAGCCACAACCGCCAGGAGGAAGGGTGCTTCTCGAAGAAAGCGCAATAGGGATTTTCATAGTCAAAGGTCAACTGCCATCCCGTGTCCGTTGCCGAAGAAACGATGGGGGTGTGGAGAATCCCGATGTAGTGATTCGCGCTGATGGTCTCGTATCCAGCGGGTAGCGCGTCGAGGAAACTTTCAACAAAATCCGGCCGAAGAGCAATGTCACGATCGTGAAAAACTACCATGACGGGTCCGTCCGGATGTTGAGGCTGCAGCTCGGAATGTAAAGCGTCCAGGCGGTCGTAACCAGTCGTAAAATGCGGTGAGATGCCGGTCATATCCAGCACCAACTGGCGATCCAGATAATAGTAGAAATCCGGTTCGGCATGGAAAAGCCCGAAACCCACGCGCGCTGCCAAACGGCCAGTGTTGTTGAATTCGGACTTCGACCAACCGCCATTACCGGGTCTCAGCTCGAGAGGCCGCTGACCGAAATCCTTTTCTATATCCTCAAGCCCTTGCTCCATGTGGAACAGTTGCACGACAGCGGGAACTTCCGTACCACGCCGGTGGTCCGCAAATTCTGAGTACCAGCCATCCGCGGAGGCTTCCCCCTTCAAGTCCGCAGTCCACCATGGTCCGGGCGGGGACTCCAGATTCGGGTCCATGTGGGTCCATCCGTGGCTCTCAATTTGGAGGACCCCAGCAGCAACAGCATCCAGAAGACCTCTTCGGGTCGAGTCGTAATCCTGGTGTAGTCCCCATGGGTCGGTGAACCTCTGCTCCCAAGGGGACACGATTCGTTTTGACTTCCTGTCGACGTACCCGGTAATAACGTTGGCCGCTACGATGGCATGGTGTTTTTCCAGTGGGGCAATCAGATGTTCGCGCAGGGTCTCCTCGCTGGGCTCCAGGTAATGCCAGTAGGACAGAAAACCTTTGTCGGCTGTCCCCCAGTCGTCCATCTCGATCTCGATTGCATGGGAGTAGTCTACATCGGGCTGAACCAGGTATCCCAAGCTACAAACGAGTGAGCGAAAGAAAATCTCCCTCCAATAGGGAGAATCGCGAAGCAATGCGGTGTCTGGGAAACCTAACCATACTGCCGAAGCGTCATCCTCAATCTGATTTGCAGTTACGACTGGATGACCAGCCTGATCGATCAGAACTTGTGTCCCGTGCGTCTCTATCCAGAACCGGGTGGTGAAATCCCAACTGGTCGTGAGCGTACTCATTCCCTCGGCGGTCAGCCGCCGGGTGATGAAATGCGTCTGCGTAATGCTCAGTGGATCGGTCGCAGTGTATACATCCCTGAATTTGGCCCCCAGTAACTTCTCCAGGTTAGGATCGAGAAACCGAGATTTAGCGACCAGCAGACTCGTCCCGCCATGCACCGCTTCTTCGAGGGACGCAGTGTTCTGGTCCTTGTACGATGGCAGGTCTGCAAGCCAAATAACTGCACCGTATCGGATGTCTCCGGACCGGTCAAAAAGATACGAAGTGTCGAGATGCTGTTGGTCTAGCCGTAAAGTGTCAAAAGGCACCGACCAGGCTTTGAGCAGCGCCGCAACCGGCTGAAAATCGTCCTTTTCATGATCCACCAGACTGCTGCTCGGGTTGCCCCACCTTTCCACGATGAGCAGGACCCGGTAAGGCTTCCGCGGAAACGAGGGCGCCTTCTCCTCTCCCCACCCTCTGGTGGAGAGGAGCAGCGGGAATAGGATCAGAAGCGATATCAGTTTCCCGGGTCCTACCTTGCAGTGCCTCATAATGGTGAGCCTCCCAAAGCAAGATGCGAACAGACGCTATTCGCGCCGGAGTTTGACCGGCCCGAGTTTTCGAACGAGTCCGATTGAGAGTCTGCATGCAGTTTGCGCGGGCTGAGCCGTGACTTCCACGACGTGCTGCGCTTGCCCCGATTCCAAGTTAGCGTTGACTCTGATCACTCGGGTAGGAAGTGCCTGGATTTGTGACATGCCTTGGGTGGAGAACCCTTCCATAGTGCGCGCTTGGAACATCCCGGGAGCCAAGTCCACAATCCAGTAATATCCCGAGCTGTTAGTCACCTTGGAAGTGGTCGTCGCCCTGGCACCGGGTACGAGTGCCCCTTGAGGATCGGTCACGGTCCCTTCGATCACGCCGCGATTTAGTTGCGGCCGGACGGGTAATACCCAGGAAAGAAAAAGAAACAGAGTCAAGGCCGCGGTTTCAACAAAGACCCCCTCCGCACAGCATACGAAGATTGACTCCCTTTCGGTTACCGAGTTACGGAATGGGACAAATCGCGGGTACCGGTGATGTAATACATCCCATGATTTGACGTGTCAAGACGCATCTGATCATCTGATAGGTTTAAGGATTCCTGTTCAATGGACTGAACATTTTCTGAGGAGAAGAACGTGGCCAGCTTAAGACGAAAATCCCTTGACACCGCCCCTTCGCGGGGGCACTATGCCGGGGAATTCCTTTCAGTCGATTGAAGACTCACGTCGGGTCACGGGCCAGGGATGAACGCAAGGCAGCGGATTGCGGACAATTCCTGGTGGGCGAGACACATACTGTTTCGCTTGCCAACCGTTGATGCCGAGGAGGCTGACATGTCACGGGGGCAAACATTATTTCGTGCTTTGACTTTGCTTCTATTTCTCTCGTCGGCGACGCTTCTACATGCCCAGTTGAATCGCGGCGTCATGGAAGGCCTGGTTACGGACCCGCAGGGCGCGGTAATGCCCGGCGCCGACATCACGGTTACAGCGCTCGACACGAACGTGACGGTTTCCACCAAGACCAACAGCGCGGGATACTACCGGGTCGTGAACCTCGTGCCCGGCAAGTATCGGGCCCGCTTTGTTGCTGTCGGATTTTCGCCACTGGAGATCACGGATATTGACATTCCCGCGGGCCAGGTGATCCGAGAAGACGCCCAGTTGAAGGTGGGAACGACGCGCACCGAGGTGAAGGTTACAGCGGAGGCTGCGCTGATTCAGACTGCCGCTTCGAACTTCAGCACCGACGTGCAGACGCGCCTCATCCAGGACATGCCCCTTCAGGGCCGGGACCTGCAACAACTGGTTTTCCTGCTCCCGGGCGTTAATCCCACGAACGGCCCTCCGGGTTCCAACTTCGGGTTTAACAGCCAGGACGGCACCTTCCCCGATCCAACCCATGCCTTCGGATCGGACGTCTCTGTGAACGGGGGCACGCCGGGCGCCAACGCCTGGTACCTGGATGGCAACTTGAATCTGTCGAATATCGGCCAGAATATTGCAGTCAATCCTTCTCCTGACGCGGTGTCGGAGTTTCAAGCCATCACGAACGCTTTCGCAGCGGAATACAGCAGCACGGAGGGCGGGGTTTTCAACGTGGTGTTGAAGTCAGGAGCCAACCGTGTACATGGCAACGTCTACGAGTTTGTACGCAACGACGCCACCAACGCCCGCAACCCCTTTACCTCTATCGATGCCCTGGGCCAGGTGATCAAAGACCGGCAACTCCGCTATAACAATTTTGGCGGCACGTTGGGCGGCCCGGTGGTGCTTCCTCACCTGTACAACGGCAAGAACAAGACCTTCTTTTTCTTTTCCTGGGACACCAGCATCCTCCACCTCCTGGGCAATCAGGTGTTCACGGTTCCCACAGCGGCGATGCGCACCGGGGATTTCAGCGAGGATCCCGATGCGGTCTCGAACGGCATTTGGAATCCTTACAGCACCGTTGGCCCCGACGCCAACGGGCTCTTCGAGCGAACCGCTTTCGGGACTCCCGCTGCCGGCGATCCCGACGGCTGCTTGGCCTCGCATGTCGAAGCTTCGGGGGGGACGAGTTGTAATTTTGCCACCCAGATTCCCGCCACTATCTCTACCCCCAACGGTACTCGCCCCGGATTGGACCCGGTGGCGATGTTCTTTATGAACACCTTTCCGTTGCCCAACTACAACGACCCGCTGAGTAGCTGCCCGATGGCCAACACGGGAACCTACAGGGTCTGTGACAACTATCTGGGGGCGGTGGGAAGCAGCCAAGATCCTAACAATATTTCCTTGAAAATTGACCACCGCTGGAGCGACAAGAGCAGCTTTTTTGGCGAATGGCTTTTCAATCCGGGCAAATACAACAACTACCGCACCCCCTGGACGGGGCCTACGACGCCATTTGATTCGGTGGGGTGGGGATCTGTGTATCCCGTCAGCTTCGCCAACCAGATTATTGCCTTGGGCCACACGTACGTTTTCAGCCCGACTCTCGTCAATGAGTTTCGTGCCAGCTTCAGCCGCCAATTCCTGAGCACAAATCCGAGCGCGCCCTATCCCGACAGCGTGACCGGTTGGCCAGCGGTGAAACAGGAACTGGCTCCGCTGCAAATCCCGGTAGACTCCTTTTTCCAAGTCCCCAATTGGAGCATGTCCACGCCCGGCGGTGGCAGCTTGAGTTTCGGCCCCACGGGCTGGCTGAACATGATCCAGACGGCCGAGGCTTACACGATTCTGGACAATGTCACGAAGATCATCGGCAAGCATACCTTAAAGACAGGGTTCGTCTATCGCCTGGATCACAACGCTTACGACAGCGGTTTTCCCACGGGCTTCTATTTCAGCGGTGGCTTCGTGCAAGACCCGAACACAGGACTGGGAGCTAACGGCCTT
Source organism: uncultured Acidobacteriota bacterium (assembly GCA_963722555.1). Taxonomy (GTDB): domain Bacteria; phylum Acidobacteriota; class Terriglobia; order UBA7540; family UBA7540; genus Bog-366. The sequence continues at coordinate 230,176 of CAVRNQ010000003.1, read as the reverse complement.
GAGCAGTTCATGATGGGCGGAGTGGAGGCCAACGGGACCAACTCCTATGCCGGCATCATGTGGCAGCCCTACTCGCGCTTCCGCTACTATGGGTTTTATGCCCAGGACGACTTCCACATCGCGCCCCGATTCACGTTGAACCTGGGCCTCCGCTACGACATCTTCGGTTTCCTGAAAACCCGCCAGGAGCCGCTTTCCAACTTCTGCCTCGGTTGCGACAATCCCGTAACTGGGCTGAAGGGCAAGATGATTTATGTGGGTGATCCGGAATGGCCGGGGCACGGCCAGGACTTGTATCCTCCACACTATAATGACATTGCTCCCCGGGTCAATTTCTCCTGGGCGCCGTTTGCCAATCGCAAGACCGTCGTCCGCGGCGGATATGACATCTTCTACAGCAACGCGTTCGAGGGCATCAACCAGCCGGGACAATCCGCCGCCAACGCGCCGGGATGGAACCAGGAGTACGACTGGACGGGCAGCTTTTACCCGGACCAGTGCCAGCCCTTCTCGGGCCAATGTGTTGCTTTCCCTTTGAACGACACGAGCGTCGATAAGCGGACCCTGAACGGGGAGCCCACCACCCACCCGGCACAAAACCGCGATTCGCTGATCGGCATAGGGCTTATACAGCTCTTCCCTCCCGTATCGCATGATCCCATGGTGCAGTCGTGGAACCTCCAGGTCCAACACGAATTTCCGGGCAATATGCAGTTGACAGTGGGTTACATCGGCAACCACGGGACCCACCTGTACGGTCAACATTTCCCCTATAACTACGTCCACACTGCCGACCTGCTGAAGTACCAGACGTCGATCAATGCCGACGTTCCCATTACCCAGGTGTATTCGGGCAAGACCGCCGACGCGCTGCAACAGGTCTACGGGACCACGACGCTTCCCCGATACGTTTTGTTGCAGCAATACCCCTTCTATGGCGCGACTGCGCCGAGCATGCAATCGTTCTATAGCTTCATGGGCACGAGTGTGTACGATGCCTTGAACGTCAGCTTACAGAAGCGGACTTCGCATGGCTTGGATTTCCTCATTGCCTACACCAACTCGAAGCAAATCACCAATCCGCTCACGGACTCGATGGCGGGGAATTTAGTGGACCCCATCCATTACGGAAAGTCCGGCAACATCGGTGGGCGAGCGGGCACCTTGCGGCTCTATAGCCGGTTCCAGAACCCGGACAACTTCAGAGTTGACCGGGCCGTCGCGCCGAATGACATCCCACAAATCCTTAACCTCAGCGCGAGCTATGCACTCCCCTTCGGAACCGGCAAAGCGTTTCTGAACCAGAAAGGGATCGTGAACGGCGTCTTGGGCGGGTGGCGGTTGAGCGGCAACTTCAATGCCGAGAGTGGCACGCCGCTCGCGATCGACGGTCCCTGTGATGAGCTTCAGAATGCGATAGGCAACTTTGGGACTGGCATGTGTAGCCCGGACCTCATCGGCAATCCGAAGTTTTCAGGGTCTCGAAGTCGCACGCAGCAGATTGCCGATTGGATTAACCCTGCCGCTTTCCAGCCCTCTTTTGGAGGAGACCAAAACTTCTGGGCCAACTACGATCCAAACGATCCCCGCGCGTGGCAGTTCGGAACGGCCGGACCCCTGTTTCCGCAGATCCGTGCCCCGGGGTTTTGGAATTTGGATACGGGCTTGTTCAAAGACTTCCATCTACGTGAGGACAAGTACTTCGAGTTCCGGTGGGAGGCGTTTAACGCGCTAAACCACCAGAACCTCGGTCTCCCCCACGAGGGGTTCTGCTTGTCACCCCTGCCGGATGGGAGCACGGACAAAGTACATCGTTCCGGATGCTCGTTCGGAAGAATCACGAATATTCAGACCGATCCGAGGTCGATGCAGTTCTCGCTGAAATTCTTCTGGTAGGGGAGTGGCTCCACGAACCGGCAGGCAGGACCTCTCGTGGAGCTGATCGACTCAGGAGGCGGGGCCAAGCGCAGGCTGCGGCTCCGCCCTCTGCCGTTCGACTCGGCCGCTCTCCAGCCCACCAATGCAGGAAGGCGCGCGAATGAAGTTTTCTTGGGTTTGGCTGCTGGGGCTCTCTCTCAGCGCTATCGGGACAAGTGGGCAGGCACCGGAGGCTGGCTGGGGATTCAGGCCCTATCGAGCACTCGTCGTCGTGGAGCAGTGGAGCGATCCCGCCAGTGTCCTGGTCGACCACGAAAAGGATGACTTCCAGCCCGTCGCCGCGCTGTTGAAAGCCTGGTCAATTCCCTTCGATATTCTCCGGCTCGATCAACAACACCTCGACGCTTCGCATTTGTTTGACCGTTCCGGAAAGGTCCGCTACGGCGTGGTCGTCTGGCTGGCTGACGCCTCCTCCTATGAGGGTCAGAACCTCGCGTCGCTGGAGGAAGCTGCGCACGCGGGGACGAGCCTTCTGGTAGTCACGTCCAGGTTCCTCGATCCCGCGCTCGAGCGCTTGCTGGGGTTGAAGTTCAAGGCAGCTTATCGGGCCCCAGATCCGCTCCGCACAACCCAGCCCCACTTCATCACGCGCGAGCTGGCGGCTCTGAAGATGGATCCGCTGGACGTTGCCGACGAATCCTGGACTGGTCTTTGGGTGGAGCCGAGGGGTGCGGAAGTCCTGATCTCCCAGGGACAACATCCCCTCCTGACGGTGAATCGGCTGGAGAATGACGTTTCCGGCGTCTGGATCGGAGCACCCCGCTCGGCGGATGTGCGTGACGCTGCCTATTGGCGAGGCCTTTTTTTCCGAGCGCTGGTGTGGAGCCTGGGATACGTCGTGCAGCCCAATGTGGACTACTCGCACCGCATTGAGATTGAGATGGACGACTGGGGAACGTCGGACAAGGGCTTCTTGTCTTACTGGCGATATCTCGAGCCCGGCGAGGAGACTCTGCGCCAACATTTGATCGCGCCGCTTCAAAAGTGGCATGCGGTGGTGTCTGCCAACGTCATTACTGGGTACGTGGACCGAAAGACGAAACGGATCCTCTCCCCCTGGGTTCAGGAATTTACGGACTTGTATGGTCTGCACCAGAACTACGCCTCTACGCAAAGAGGCTTGAAAGCTGCGGTTGCCGCCGGCGTCCTGGAGATTCAGAGCCACGGCTGGACCCACATGCTGCCCGACTTGGATTCCCCTCCCGGCCCCTGGTGGACGGCTGACTTGGCCGGCGAAGCGTCCGCGGGCGGCTGGTACAAGGAGTTCGGCGACGAGCGGCGTGGACTCGAAATTCCTGCTATCGTCCAACTTCTTCATATGCAGCGCTCATTTGAGTACTTGGAAGCGGACTTCGGCCAACGCCCGCTGGAATTGAGGCCGGGTGGGGGCGCCTGGTCCAAATCCTATGCCAACCACACCGGCCTCCTCGCGGCTAAGGCGGGGTTCGGGATCTTCCACGCGGAGCCATATTTCTATTATTACCTGGATCATGACCTGGTCTTGGATATGACGGGGATTGCGCCGCAAACGGGGACCGGCTACGATCGTCCCCTGCATGCCGAACTCTGGCCGCCTCATCCGGATGGTCCCCTCATGATCGTCTTTCACGATCGGGATATCGCCTTTCAGCCGGACTTCATCGAGCGGCTGCTTGCTGCCCTGCCTGCGGGTTATGAAACTGTCAGTACGAACCAGTACGTTGGCTTTCTTCACGCCCGCATTGAATCCGCCGCGAACGACGGGTGGCAGCTCAAATTCCTCTTTGATGAGCCCTACTGCGCTTACTTCGGCAGCCATCCCTCGTCGTGGCGGGTGTGGCTTTCCGATCCCATTCGGGAGAAGTTGAGGTTCCTCCAGAGGTTGGTGATCACCGTGGACGGCAAGACCCTTAGCACGGTAAACGCCTCGGACTTGCCTCACGAAAACCTGACGATTGATATTCCCGCAGGACTGGGTGAGCATGTTTGGAGGTTAAGTCGAGCGCCCTAGCGACTTTGTTTCGGCCCAGGGTTCGAGCCACAACCCGGCGCGGACTTTCGGCTACGGGCTGCAACGTGGAGAAAGGAGTTCCAGTCATGGCGACCGACCTCTCAAGCGCCGGTGCGGAAAAAGAAAGACCGGCGGCGGTGGGCGAGTTGCCCGGGAAAGCGTCTCCAACCTCCTCGCCCGGGGAAGGGCGGCTGGTGTCTCTTGATACCTTCCGCGGGTTCATCATGTTTTGGATTATCGGCGGCGAGGCGCTGGCGGTGGGGCTGCGGGCTCTCAGGCCCAACGCGTTGTTGAATGCTCTCGTCTACGAACTCGATCACACCCCCTGGGTGGGGCTGCGATTCTACGACTGCATCTGGCCCTCCTTCATGCTGATGGTGGGCGTTTCGGTGCCGCTTTCTTTCGCCAAGCGCTCGCGCACCCAGACCTATCCCCAAATGCTCGGACATGCAGTGAAGCGCTTTGCCGTCCTCTTCCTGCTGGGCTCGGTACGGCAATCGATCAATCGCGGCGCACCGTACTGGGTGGAACTCAGCAGCGCCTTGCAGCCCATCGCCATCGCCTCCCTCGTGGCTTTCTTGTTGGTGCGGAAGTCGCAGCGGATTCAAGCGGCGGTGGGCGGCTTGATTCTTGCGGTCTACGCCCTCATCCTGGCATTCGTTTCTGCTCCAGGTGTTCCGGCGGGCAGCTACCAGCCGGCGGTCAACCTCGTGAGGCACATTGACCTCCTGGTCCTGGGTAGAACCTACCCCGTGACCGATCCGTGGGGAACCGTCTTGTGCACACTGCCGACCATCTCGACGACGATTCTCGGCATGCTCATCGGCGAATGGCTGATGAGCGCACGGTCGAAAGAGAGCAAGGTGAAGATGATTGCCGCCGCGGGCTTCCTCTGCCTCGCCGCCGGCTACGGCTTGAGCCCCATTGTGCCGGTGATCATGAAGATCTGGACAACTTCCTACGGTCTGGTGTCGGCGGGATGGGCCTGCCTTATGTTTTTGCTCTTCTACTGGGCCATCGACTTTCGTGGCCACCGGAAATGGTCCCTGCCCTTTGTCGTGATCGGGAGCAACGCGGTTTTCATTTACATGTTCGCCAGTATTGTGCCCTTGCATGACTGGGTGAGCATCTTTACGCGCGGCATGGTGGGAACCTCGGGGCATCTGGAGCTTCTCCTCCGGGCCGTCGTGGTTCTGGCTGTCGAGTGGCTGATGCTGTTCTGGATGTATAGAAACAAGATCCTTATCAAGGCTTGAGCAAATGGGATCCTGACTCTCGATTTTTCGGCTTCCCTCAGAGGCCGCCACGGCTGCGTCAGCCACTGCTCGCCAAGAAGCTGTGAAATAATCCCCGGACGGGCAAAAGCATTTCACGCAAAGCCGCAAAGTCGCAGAGGGCGCAAAGAGAACAAAGCAGTTATTCTTTGCGAGTCTTTGCGCCTTGGCGTCTTTGCGCGAGATTGTTTGTTTTTTCACAGCTTCCAAGCCTCGTCTGCGTTCTCCCGCCGAACCCGATTCAACGCGCGGCGAAATGTGGTAGTGGTGTCATTTGCGAGAACCGGGCGCTCCGAGTCGCAGTCATTCGAATGCGATCCTATTCCAAATGACATCCGTACCCGATATGGCGGCGCCTCGACTTTCGAGAATAGCGCAAGCAGCGAGCCAAGTGGCATAGCGCGCTAAGCTCATTTCCTTCCGGCAACATGCTGGTTTCGCCCCGAATCACCGCGCAATTTGTGCATTTTCGGTCAAGAAACCCGATCGATTGTCGTCCATTATCGCGAAATTTGTGAATTGTCGGCTAAAAAGCCCGATCAATTATCGGGCATTGTGTCACTTGCCCCTTTGTTTTCATACACATAGTCGGGTCGATCTTCATTTTTAACATATTTTTTGGTGAGCCTTGCTTTCTTGATTTTCATCATGAATTCTTGAGCGACTGGCAGAATGGGCGGTTCTCGAACAGGCCCTACTTGGCCGTTCGCACTCCCGGCGAGAACCTGCTGTGAGCCCATTCGCCACGCTCCGCCTAAACTCCGCGATGGATTCAAATGCCTACCCTGGCTAGCGGGGAGCTAGCACCGCTGTGTACTATAGCATAAATAACCGTAATGTCAAGCGGGAAATACGCCCCGACCCTCTGCCCGGGGGTCTGGCAGGTTGATGAAAAACCTGGGTGGCGCATACGTTCCGCAATATGGAATGTGTGCGCCCCTTAGAGATCGCTGTGACCGCATACATGCCAAAAAGCGGCACGTATGCGCCACCCGCGAAAAATGTTTGCTAAAAAAACAAGAACTTACGGTATTGCAATGCAGAGTTATCCCGCGTCCTGCGGGATTACTCTGCGGCCTTTTGCCTTCGGGTGCAATTCCGAAGCACTTTTCTCCCGGCGTCGAGGACGCATCCGTAGATCGGCGGGCGATTATAACCCTTGCTCCCTGCCTTCAAGGGAGGTCGTTTAGGAGTGCCGCAGAGTAATGCGTTCCGCGCATAGCTTTGCGCTACCCGCTGCCCTACCTCTTCTTTCTTTTTTTCCGTTTCTTACTCGGTCTGCTGGCAGCGCGACGTTTGTTCTTCTGCGCCTTTGCCCGCCGGTGCTGATCTCTTGCTCGAAGTATGTTGAGCTCTGTCCGCTCCGTATCCGTGAGTCTCTTTTGTGTTTGCGCAGCTATCCTGGCTCTTGTCTCGGCTTCCAACTTGGCCTTGAGGTCAGAGATTTGTTGCACCTCAAAGTTCTCCAATACGAAAGGCACATCTAAATCATCTGCATCTCGGAAATTCTGGATGGCTGGTTCCCCGTATGCTTCTGCAATAAGTTCTCTGTGTTTCTCTAAAACCTCTAAGAGTTTGCTTTTGGAGGCGTCAATGCGGTCCGCAAAGATGTTGCGGAGTTTTTTTCGGTTGACTAGCAACAGATTCCGCTCAGCTAATTCACAGAACAAACTGCTTGTAAGACCTTCTAACTCTTCCGGAGAGCATGGCCGGAGCGTTGCAACCCATTGGATTACCGATTCTGGCCGCATGGTAACTGCTAAGCCAGGCTTTGCCACTTCATCAAGCACACGGCTGTGAGAGAGGAAGTAGGCGTTGGAAACCTGATGATGATTCCACCTGAGAATCCCTTCCCGAAGCAAACGGATGATCAATAGGGCCTCGGCTTCAGCTCGAACCTGTCTTTCACCCTTGTAGGTACTTCTGAGCGCGCGCTCCTCAGTTATCCGTTCTTCTTCCTTGTCTCTCTCTGCGAATAGGCTGTCGGCAAACCCATCCCAGTCTCTAAACGATTTGACAGCCAAACCCTCCTTCACAAGAACGCGCTCAATGTCTGCTCTCGCGATACCCCCCTTAGAATGTCTAGTTCCTAAAGTTGAGCCAAGATATTCAAAGAAATCTACTAGCTTTCCACTGTTTACTTCCTCGAGAAATCCTTCAAGGAAAGCGTTGATCCATTCTCCGGCTCGACCAGTTGCAGCCTCCAGGGTCTTCTGGCTTATCCTTCCGTTGAGACTTACGTTGTCAACAGCCCAACTGATGTGTCCAACGACCTCGTCCACAAAAAGGTCTGTCGTTGCGGTTTCACAGCCGATGCTTTTTAACCGGCTAACCAGCATCCTTGCTGATTTGTATGCCCTGCTCGACCTTGCCAGAAACTGTATCAGGGTACTGGAGTCGACAAGAAAGGATGTTTCTGATAGCTCCCTTGCCCTGACTTGTAGTGTTGGGGGATCGTAACCAAGGAGATGCACACCGAATTGTGCTTGTAGGGCCATTCCGATATATTTGGATTCGCTATCCTTCGGGGCCGCAAATACTGACTGGACTAGCGTGGAAAGGGCAATAGCTTCATCAGTGCCTTCCAACTGCTCCATATACTTGGGGAGGTTTTGGAGGAGTGCTACCATGTGGTAATTACGGGTAAGAGAAGAGATGGGGAGTTGGGCCATGGCGACCCCAAGCGAACGACAAATGACGCAATCCTTTATGAAGGCTTCAGAGCCTCTGGCAACGCGCGCAGCGGCTTCAGGTTGACCGGGAAGAAGTTCTCCAGCTCGTGATTTCAGCGAAGCCACAAACTGCGCAGAGTACAATTCAGCTTGAGAGGAATGATGCTCGACAGCGTCACGACCTTTTTGTGTCAGCTTGAGCGCATCGTCCCCTGAGGGCTGGACCAACCCGCTTTGATTCAGTTCGTCCAGAACTGCCTGAACCTCTAGAGAGACTTCGTCGCGTGACCGGGGATTAAGCTTCATCAATTTGGTGCGATCATTTAGGTCGGTAACGATTCCTTCCTTAGTACAATTAACCTTGTACTTCAATGAAGATAGAATCCTTGCTCGCAAAAGAGTGCCGATAATGTCCCCAGACACTTTTGCCTGCCCTTTCATGCAGAGCTCGTTATAAATGAGCAGACCTGTCGTTTCAGGATCATAAGAAGGACACGGCTGTTCAGCGTGACCGAACTTGAGAGACCGTTTGAGGATCAGCCCGCCGTAAACGTTAAGCAGGTCTACCAACTGCCTGTGTGATCCGTTCTCGATATTGTAGGAGATGACGTTGACATTGTATTTGTCCAACAACTCTCTACGTTGGTCCGAATGTTCCGCGGCTAGTAGCCCACCCAAGAAGCCGAGAACTGGCCTCGCGGGGTTCAACATTCTACCGACCCTTTTAAGCAGTCGCATTACCTCTGGGTCCTTAAAGCCAAAGCCGAGGAAAACGACGCGTCGTTGAGCTAGTAATGCTCTTAATTGCAGGAGGACAGGCCTGTCTTCGAGGTAAAAATCGTCATAATCTTCTTCGCTAATCACTAATCTGGATTTCTCCTCTGGCAACTCAACCGAGCCATGGATGTGCCAGACAATCCCGGAGGCATCACCAGAAACCTTCTTGCTTTCTGGGTCAGTATTTCCGACCGGAACCCAAGTTTCTTTGAAGTACCGCAGAAGTGCCGTTTCCAGCAGAGTGTCGTAATTAATCGTTATGTAGCCGGCGAAAGGCCAGTCAACTATTGCTCTATGTATCTCACTCGCCTGAGTGTGTCGTCCCATCTCATCCCGAACCACCTGAACGAGTGCGTCTCGACCAATAAAGTGCTGGATTCGCGAGAAACACTTGGGGTACTGAGTCTCCTCGAAGGCAGAAATGAAGGTTGGGTCTTGTTGGATTTGTGTGCGTTTATCCGGGGCGGTCTCTTCTACTACACGGTTGACGAGGTCTTTCCACGATGGACACCCGGCGTCAGTTGATGCACCCGAGCCGATGAATGCCCAAGCCCTACCGCTATTGACCACTTGAAATAGGTCCGCTTGCTGCATGTGAAGCCCCCCACGCTGGTGGCGCAGGCATCCCATTGCAATGTCTACCGCCCCATGACCGCCAGACGAGATTCCAACCACACGATCTTGACCCAGGCGTTTCCTGGCAACTGTTGTACACTCTCCGAAATAACAAATCAAGCAAGCGTAGCGCGGACCTCCGTGGTGTGAGCTCCGCGGGTTTTCGCGCCCGCCAGCGCTCGCCGCTTCGGTTCACAATTGTCTCCGCACGGCATCGCGCGTAGATTGGTCGCATGTCCAGGTTGGGGCGGCGGTTCCTTTATGACCGCTACATCTTCGTGACCGCGGCTTACCTTGCGGTTATGCTAAGAGCAGTGACAAGTGACGGGTGGCGAGTGACAAGTGACGAGCGAGCGGTTCATTCACCCTATCACCCGATCACCGGATCAGCCGATTCCTCTCACCCGAGTCCCGAACCCCGAGCCCCGAATCCCCAATCCCGAATTCCGAGTCCCGAGCCCCCAACCCCTGCTGCACCGGCCCGTGGCGCTACATCGACATTCCCCTGGCGGACTCCAAGATCGCGGGCTGGCGCGGAGTTTCAACTCTGCGCGCCGAAGGGGGCAACAGGAGAACCGCAAACACGCGGCTTTGTGCCGGCTCTCATGCGGATGGCTTGCGGACAGTTGCGCGACTGCGAATTGATTTCTTGCGGAAGGTGTGTTTAAGTCAAGCAGCACGCGGGCAGCAGAGGGATTCGGTTGCCAAGCAAAGGAGGACTCCTGTGCTTCGAGAAATGAACGAAAAGACAAAACAGTTGTTCTCGATTTTCAAAGACGCCGTGCAGCGGGAACGGGATGCTCAGACCCTCTATAAACAAGCCGCGGACCTGTGCGAGGACAAGGAGCTTAGAGAGCTTCTCGTGGGGCTCTGTAAAGATGAAGCGCGTCACGAGAAGGCGCTGGTTCAGCGGTACAACCGCCTCGCCAAGAAATATGGCCTTGAGCCCTAGCACGAGGTAGCCAGCTGGCGCAGACGCTTACAAGGAAGCGTAGCGCGGACCTCTGGGGTGTGAGGTCCGCGGCATTTCCCGCCCGCCAGCGCTCGCCCGTTCGGCTTAGCATTGCCTCCGCACGGCATCGCGCGTAGATTGATCGTATGTCCAGCTTGGTGCGTCGGTTCCTTTATGACCGCGACATTTTGGACTTTGAGGATGCGGTTCTCGGCTGCCCGATATTCGTTCCTCAGCAAGAGTTCCTGGTCAACCGCCCCCGTGATATACGCCAGCATACGAACCCAGGTCATTTGGATCCTCCCAGTCCCCGTGGAGTGATTGAGTCGCGATTGTAGGTTCTATTGGAGTTTTTGAGTAAGCACTGGAGAAGTAAAGTCTGGAACATAAGCTACGATACTTCAATGCGTACGAGTCTTTTGATCATACGGGATTGATGCTTGGTGTCTGTTCGTTGCCAAGGCCAGACTCCGGCGATCTGGACAAGCATCTGAGTCCAAACGAGTTAAATAGTCATTGGTGCAGAATATTACATTCTGCACCAATGCATAAGCTGCTGAGAATAAAGGTTGGTATGCGGAAGGGGGGATTCGAACCCCCACGCTCTTGCGAGCGTCAGCCCCTCAAGCTGGTGCGTCTGCCAGTTCCGCCACTTCCGCACAATAGGCAGTTCTCAGTTATCAGTTTTCAGCTTTCATCTACTAGCCGCCAGGCCCGAGTTGGCGCCAGAACGGGTTCTTACTGGTGACTGAAGACTGATTACTGACAACTGTTATTCCTACTTCTTGCTGGGCGCGGGAACCGCGGGCGCGGACTTGGCGGGCGCGCCTTCCAACAACGATCCACTGCCCTGGCTCGAGGCGTGCACGGCCAGGGTAATCGACGTCGCTATAAAAAGCGCTCCCAACACCCAGGTGATCTTGGCCAGCAGGGTGACCGAGCCGCGCGGACCGAAGGCCGCTTGGCTGGTTCCTCCGAAGGCCGCAGTGATATCCACATTCTCGCCGCCCTGCAGGAGCACGGCTCCGATCAGCAGGGCGCAGACGAGAACGTGCAGGACTTGGACCAGAGTAATCATGCCGCTCCTTACCGGCCCGCGGCGCTCAGGCTCGCGGGTAATTCACGAGAGCGGTAAACGAATCCACTTTCAGGCTCGCCCCGCCCACCAGCGCGCCGTCAATTCCCTCCTGGGACATCAGCCCGCCGACGTTATCGGGCTTGACGCTGCCACCATAAAGGATGCGCACGGCGTTTGCTTCATTTTCTCCGAACTTCTTTCGAGCCAGGTCGCGCAGGACGCGGTGACTTTCCGCCGCCATCTCCGGTGTCGCGGTGCGCCCCGTGCCAATCGCCCAAACCGGCTCGTAAGCTATCATGATACGGGAAAATTCGGAGGGGGTCAATCCGGCCAGGCTGCCCTCGAACTGGGTTTGCAGGACTTCCCCGGTGCGGCCGGACTCGCGCTCCGCCAGCGTTTCGCCTACGCACACGATGGGCGTGAGGCCCGCGGCTAGCGCCGCCTTGAGCTTGCGGTTCACCTGCTCGTCGGTCTCGCCATGGTCGTGACGGCGCTCCGAGTGGCCAATGATGACGTGCGTCGCGCCAGCATCCCGCAGCATGGCCGTGGAAATGTCTCCGGTGTGCGCGCCTTCCTTGTCCCAGTGGAGGTCCTGCGCAGCCACAGCGACCTTGCTGCCCTTTGCAGCTTGAGCCGCCGCCGCCAGCGCCGTGAAAGGCGGCGCCACGACCACTTCACAGTGCTCGGCTTTCGCTGCCACCGGCTTGATCTTCTCAATGAAATCCACCGCTTCCGCGATGGTCTTGTACATTTTCCAGTTTCCAGCAATTACAGGGGTTCGCATGTTTTCCGTCCTAGTTAGAAGTAGGCAGTCGGCAGTAAGCAGTAGGCAGCCGGCAGTAGGCAGTAGGCACTAGGCAGCCGGACGAATGCTGGGCGGAATGATTGCGAAACCCGGCAGCTTTACGCCGGCTTCGTAGCGTCCCCATGATGCCTCCTCGTTGGTTTCTGCCTACTGCCTAGTGCCGGCTGCCTAGTGCTTACTGCCTACTTCTCCGTCAGCGCGGCGACGCCGGGAAGGGTGAGGCCGGAGAGGAACTCGAGCGAAGCCCCGCCGCCGGTCGAGATGTGCGAGATCTTCGCTTCCACGCCCGCCCTCTTCACGGCGGCGACGGAGTCCCCGCCGCCTACCACCGAAACCGCGGATGATTCCGCGACGGCGCGGGCAATGGCCATGGTGCCTTCCGCGAACTGGGGAATTTCAAAAACGCCCATGGGCCCGTTCCATACGATGGTCTTGGCCTTGGCAATCAGGGCAGCGTAGGCGGCGCGCGTGGCAGGCCCGATATCCAAACCCAACCGGTTGGCGGGAATGCTGCGTGTGCCGACCACTTCCGCTGCGGCGTTGGCGTCGAGCTTTTCCGCTACGACGTGGTCCTGGGGCAGGTGGAACTCAATGCTGCGACGCTCGGCGAATTGCAGCAGGTCTCGAGCCAAGTCGAGCTTGTCTTCTTCGACGCGCGACTGGCCCACTTCCACGCCCTGCGCTTTCAGGAAGGTGTAAGCCATGGCGCCACCGATCAGCACACTGTCCGCGAACTTCATCAGGTTCTGCAGCAGCTCGATCTTGTCGGAAACTTTGGCGCCACCCACGATCGCAAGGTACGGCCGCGCGGGATTCCCCACGGCTTTGCCCAGGTATTCGAGTTCCTTTTCCATCAGCAACCCTGCCGCACAGGGGGAAAGGTAGTGCGTGATGCCCTCCGTGGAGGAGTGGGCGCGGTGCGCAGAGCCAAAGGCATCATCCACGTAAACTTCCGCCAGCGCCGCAAGCTGCTGGGAAAACTCGGGAACGTTCTTTTCTTCTTCCGGGTGGAAGCGCAGGTTTTCAAGCAGAAGCACCTCGCCGTCCTTAAGCCCCTTCGCCGCGCCTTCGGCTTCCGGTCCGACGCAGTCCGCCGCGAAAGCCACGGGCTTGCCGAGCACTTGCGCCAAGCGCGTGGCCGCAGGCTTCAGGCTCATTTTGGGATTGGGTTTGCCCTTGGGCCGGCCCAGATGCGAGGCCAGGATCAGCCGGCCGCCGCGCTCCATAAGGTACTGAATCGTAGGCAGCGAGGCCTGGATGCGAGTGTCATCCGTGATCTCTCCGGCGTCGTTCATGGGCACGTTGAAATCCACGCGCATGAAGATGCGCTTGCCTTTGGGGTTGAGGTCACGAACTGAGAGTTTAGCCATGGTATTAACTCCGAATGAATGTAGTCGATTGATGGGAAGAAGGCAGAAGGCGGAAAGCAGAAGGCAGCAACCAACCTATGAAGGCAGGAAACGTTCCGGACTTCCCATCATCTTGCCGATCATCCTTCCCAGTTTGTCGTACTTGGAAACTGACTGCTGTTGCCTATCTCGGTGCAAATAACCGCGGGCAAACCCCAGCTTCACTTAAGACTCGGTGACTGGCACCCGCTCCCCAGAGAAGAGGGAGTAGTGGGGGCATTTCGCAAACCGCCCCCACTTATTAGGAACGCGATTCTACAGGTGATGAACTGACCCCTCACCCCCGGCGCTCGGGGCCCCCTGCCTCGTACCTCGGCCACCCTCTCCCCAAGGGAGAGGGCTGATTTCCCATCCCGGCTGAAGAACAGGGCTGCCACAGAGCAGGCACCGCCGCCCGCTGTCTACTGCTTAGTGCTTACTGCCTAGTGCCTACTGCCTACTGCTCTTCTACAGTCCCTTCACCGCGACATAACTGATCAGGTCGCGAACTCGGCAGGAGTATCCCCACTCGTTGTCGTACCAGGCGACGACCTTTACCAGGTTGCCATCAATTACCTTGGTGAAGCCGGCGTCCACCATCGACGAGTGCGGATTGCCCGTGAAGTCCTTGGAGACCAGTTCCTCTTCGACGTACTGGAGGATGCCCTTCATGGGACCTTCCGCAGCCTTCTTAAGGGCGGCGTTCACTTCCTCGGTGGTCGTGGACTTCTCGACCAGCACCACGAGGTCAACTACCGAAACATTCGGCGTGGGGACGCGCATGGCGTAACCATCGAGCTTACCCTTCAGTTCGGGCAACACCAAGCCGACGGCCTTGGCGGCCCCGGTCGTAGTCGGAATCATCGAAAGCGCCGCTGCGCGTGCCCGCCGCAGATCCTTGTGGGGCAGGTCCAGGATGCGCTGGTCGTTGGTGTAAGCGTGAATCGTGGTCATGGATCCCTTGAGGATCTTAAAGCTGTCGTGGAGGACTTTCGCCGCCGGCGCCAGGCAGTTCGTCGTGCAGGAGGCGTTCGAGAGGACATGGTGCTTGGCCGGGTCGTACATCTTCTCATTCACGCCCAGCACGATGGTGACGTCTTCACCCTTCGCCGGAGCGGAAATGATGACCTTCTTCACCGTGCCTTTCAGGTGTTTCTTGGCATCCTCGGCTTTGGTGAACAAGCCCGTGGACTCAACAACCACTTGTACGCCGAGCGAGGACCAGTCGATTTCGGCCGGATCTTTCACTTTGAAGACGCGGATCGTTTTGCCATTGACGCTGATGGAGTCGTCCCCGAAGCCAACCTTGGCTTCGAAGATGCCGAAAATCGAGTCGTACTTCAACAAATGAGCGAGAGTCTTGGGGTCGGTAATATCGTTGACGGCCACGATTTCGATCCCCGGATCATTCAGGGAGGCGCGCAAAAGGTTTCGTCCGATGCGCCCGAACCCGTTGATTCCAACCTTGACTGGCATAATTGCTACCTCCGGTGCGTTTCTGTAGATTGACTTGAAGCAAGAATTCTAAGCGGGGTAAACCACTAAGTCAAAGGCAAAATGGTCAACAGTACATATTGTCCCCGCTTCGCCTGCGCGAAAAGGCTCAACGCAGGGATACAGCAGTAAAGCGCCGCACCCTTAATTCCAAATGCAAATACCAACCGGAAGGAAGTGTGGTTCTTGTATGCCCCGTCGCGGAGGCCGCGGATTGGCGCCTGAGCAACGCGCTTCAGGGATACCGGACCGGTGGGGGATGCGGCCGCTCTCAATACTGTTTCACGCCCACGACTTGGTCACCGTCAAAAGTTACAAAGAGCACGTGGGGGGGCGTTCCGTAGATCCAGTCTTCCTGCTCGACGCCGTCCCGAACCTCGCGCACGCGGCGGTCGGGCGCGCCTTTGGAGGAAAGCACGGCGTCACGGTCCATTCCCACCACGATCTGGTGGTTCTTGATGGCCTCTTTGAACTTGGGTGGGACGGCCGGCGAGTACAGTACCGTTGGCGAGTGCCGCTCAAAATCGAGGACACCCGCGAGAAGTTTTCTCACCTGGGAGACGGTGAGGTTCGGAGCGGACTTCCCCAAGGCCAGCGTGATCGAAGACCCGTACGCGAGGGTCACCGGTTGTTGCGCGCCAATCGGCGTCATCGTGGTCCCCATCCCGATTTCGATGTGCTGATACCACCTCTTCCCGGATTTGTCGCCTCCATTAAGCTCGAAAATAAGTTCGTCCGATTTGAAAGAAATCTTGGTAATCTCCACGGGCATGCCGGGCTTGACGGCCATTCCGTTGGTGCGCACCTCCGATTCGGCCTTCTCCTGATCAAGTTTCCCCTGGGCATCCAGGCGCAGACCCTTCTTCCCGCGCGGCATGGCAACTTTGCTGACGGCGATTTCCCGGAGCAAGCCGCGTATCAATTCAATGCGGGTGCCGCGATCCAGGCTCTCTTTCGCGAAGCCGACGGGAAGCACCAGGAAGGCCGCGCCCAGCCACAGGCTGCGCCAAAACCAGCTCGGGCTGGCTCTTTCGGAGCGGGCGTGAGACCTGATACGACAGATCGACATTCGCACTTGCTATTCCTTTGTTGAACCGGCCGCAAAGAGTGTAATCGGCTGCCCCGGCTCACACTCCGGTACCGGATCGAAGACCAGGGCCCTCATCTCCTCCGTCGTGTAAATCCGCTTCGAGAACACCAGGTAGAAGGTCGCCGCCACAATCACCACAGTCGCAAGCCCGCCGCCTTCCGGGCCGTATTCCGCGCCGGTCAGCCAGGCCGCGCCGCGCACCCGCGCCGCTATGACGCTGACCGGAAAGGTAATGCCGCTCACGGGCAGCCCCAGAAGGAAACCCATGAGGAAATTCCAGATGAAATGTATCCCAATCGGCATCCACAGCGAGCGAGTCCGCAAGTAGGCGACGGCCAAGGGAATTCCCACCAGCATGGTATTCGCCGTGGAGAACCACGTGTGATGCGGGTTGCCAAGATGCATCAAGCCGAAGAGTGCGGAGGTGACGGCAATCGCGCCCACGGGAGTGATGGATTCCACCAGCCGCTGGAACGGGTACCCACGGAACATAACCTCCTCGTTGATGGCCGCCACCAGCAGGAGCAGAAACGTCAACGCCGCCGCCCGCAGTAGGGGTTGCGGAGCAAACGTGAACTGGGCAAGGCCACCCGCCCACTCCAGCCCGGCCACGATCAAAATCATCGCCGCGCCAATAGCCAGGCCGTGACCGAGTTCCCTCCACCAGCGGCCGTGAAACGCCAACCCTACAGAACCCAAGGGGCGCCGCTCAAAAACCGCGGTCAGCAGCTTGAAGGCCGCAAGGACCGTAAGCAAGGTCGCCAAGGCTCCCCAGAAAAAGGCTGCCACCGGTCCGGGAGGATGCCCCAAGGCGAGGTAGGCCACGCCCAGCGCCTCTCGTGCCACCAGGTAAGCAACAAACAGCAGCACCGCGGAGAGAAAGAATCGCCAGAGCGGGCGCAGCCGGCCGTCCACGATGAAAACGCGATGCAAGTTCAACGCACTCCCCGGGTTCGTTCCGTCTGATCACTGTGAACTTCCAGCCCGGTACGTGCGATGCTGAAGTTGATGATTTGCCCGCCCAGGCGCGTCAACTCATGTTCGACGGCGGGTTTGGTCCCCGGGCGAACCATGAAGACCACGCATCCACCGCCCCCCGCGCCGCAGACCTTCCCCGCAATGGCTCCGTGCTTGCGGGCGCGCTCGATCATGCGATCAATCTTGGGGGTGGAGATGCCCTTGAAGTTGCGCTTGCGGTTTTCCCATTCCAGCGCCAACAGCTGCGCCACGTCATTCCAATCCCTGGCGAGCAGCGCTTCGCGCATCTGGCTGGCAATGGTGGTGATCTGGTCAAAATTCTTGAGGACACGCTCGTCGTTGTCGATGTGCGCCTTCATGACTTCCCAATTATTGATGGCGGAGTCGCGCGGCTGGCCTGTGTAACAAAGCACAAATCGCCTTTCGACGTCCGAGAACGGCAGGGGCAGGCGTTCGGGCTTCACGCCATCGCGCTCCAAATGGACGGCGTTGGCGCCGCCGTAAAGCGCCGGGTAATAGTCTTGCCAGCCGGTGGGCACGCGGATGACGATCGCCTCCACGTTCTTGGCGATCTCCAGAATCGTGCTGCGCATGCAGCGCTTGCCTGTCACTCCCGCCAGACCGCCGCACAGGGCAATGTTCAGAGCGGAGGAGCCTCCCAGACCGGCGCCGGCCGGGACCTGCGAACTGGTGCGGATGGTCAGCCCGCGCCGGGGCTCAAAGAACATCACGAGTTCGCGTAACAGAGGCAATTGGGAGGTGCCCAAGGAAAGGTCCGTCAGGTTTTCCCAGCTTTCCCGCAACCCCTGATCCTGCGAGGCCAGCACGATGCGCCGGTCGGCGCGCGTCTCGATCACGCAAGAGGCATAACAACGAATGGCAATATTAATCGTTTGTGCACCAGGATGAAAAAGGTAGAGCGGCCATATGTCCACCGTCCCACCCGCCAGGTCAACTCGTGCCGGAGCTCGCGCTTCAACTCGCATGATAACCTCGTCAGAAGTGGATTAAGGACCGACCCATGAGCTGTCAACTGTCAGCTCTCAGCGCTGAGCGCTTATTGCTGTGCAATCTGCATCGTTTCATCCACCGCGAGGGCCGGCCACGTGGCCTTGGCGGGGTCGGCGGGTGTGGCCGTGATCTTGAAGTGTTGGCCGCCATCCACCTCCGCGGTGTAAATGTAGCCGCGCCGCTGTGCGCCAGAGAACGCCAGCGAGCCTTCCTGCTGCAGCTCTTCCAGCGAGGCATAGGAACCATGACTCGCCAGGTACAGCCGCTCGGCCTGCGCGACGGCGAGCAGGTCGTTCTTCACGCCCACCACGTCGATCGTCTCCATGGGGGGCCGCCCGCCCATGGGTCCCTGCGACGAGAACTGCGACTTCACCACGAACCAGATGATCGCGACCACAATCACCAAGCCTAAGACACTTGCCGCTGCTCTCATAGTTTCCCCCTCGCGAGGCCCCGCCCGGCTGCCGGTGTTGACCGTCCTCAGGCCACACGTGGGCGCCGGAGTCACGACCGCCGCGAGCTGCTCGCGGGTCCGCGCCCTCGCCCGTTGCAGGAACCGCTCCCCGCGGCAGCTTCGAGTAGCCCTATTCTGACGCCATGCGCCCGTGGATGCAAGAAGTCGTAAGGGCACAAGGGTTACCGCGGCCACCGCACACGGCGCAGGTTCAGTCCCGAGCCTTCGGCAACCTTCCTTGTCAACCTCGGCACTGGGCCTTACAATGGTGGTGTCGGAATATTCTGTCGAAAGTCATCCATAGACTATGGGGAATTTCTTCCAATACGCCTTAGGCAAGATTGTTGGGACGAAGAACGAGCGCGAGCTGAAGCGGCTGAGCGCGCGGGTGCTTGAAATCAACGCCCTCGAACCCGAGATCCAGAAGCTCCCGGACTCCGCGTTTGCCGTGCGCAGCCGCCAGCTCAAGGAACGCCTCGCGGACGGGGCCACCCTGAACGACATTCTTCCGGAAGCCTTTGCCCTTTGCCGCGAAGCGGGGCGCCGCACGCTGAACATGCGGCACTTCGATATGCAGATCCTCGGCGGCATGGTGCTGCACGAAGGCAAGATCGCCGAGATGAAGACGGGCGAAGGCAAGACGTTGGTCGCCACGCTGCCCTGCTACCTGAACGCGCTGGAAGGCAAGGGCGTGCACGTGGTAACCGTGAACGATTACCTGGCCAGGCGCGACGCCGCCTGGATGGGCCCCATCTACCGCCTGCTGGGCCTGAGCGTGGGCGTAATCGTCCACGACCTGGACGACGAGGAGCGCCGGGCCGCATACCGCTGTGACGTCACTTACGGCACCAACAACGAGTTCGGGTTCGATTACCTGCGCGACAACATGAAGTTCGACCTCGCGGACTATGTGCAGCGGCCCCACCATTACGCCATCGTGGACGAAGTGGACTCGATTTTGATCGACGAGGCCCGCACGCCGCTCATCATTTCGGGCTCCTCGGACGAATCCACCGACAAGTACTTCCGCGTGGACAAGGTCATTCCGCATCTCGTCAACAAGACCGATTACGAGGTGGATGAAAAACATCGCCAGGCAACTCTGACGGAATCCGGAGTGGCCAAGGCCGAGAAACACCTGGGGCTCGAAAATCTCTACGACCCCGCCAACATGGAGTATATCCACCACGTCTACCAGGCGCTCAAGGCTCACACGCTCTTCAAACTGGACCGCGATTATGTGGTGAAAGATGGGGAAGTGGTTATCGTGGACGAGTTTACGGGCCGCCTGATGCCCGGCCGGCGCTGGAGCGACGGCCTGCACCAGGCCGTCGAGGCGAAGGAAGGCGTCAAGATCGAGAGTGAAAACCAGACCCTCGCGACGGTCACCTTCCAGAACTATTTCCGGATGTACAAGAAGCTGGCGGGCATGACCGGCACGGCGGAGACAGAGGCGGCGGAGTTTGAAAAAATCTACAACCTGGAAATCGTCATCGTGCCGACGAATCGCACGCTGATCCGGCACGAGTTCGCGGACGTTGTCTATCGCACCGAGCGCGAGAAGTTCAACGCGGTCATCGAGGAAATCAAAGAGTACCACCTGCGCGGCGAGCCGGTGCTGATGGGCAGTATCGCCATCGAAAAATCCGAACGCCTGAGCGTGGCGCTGAAGAAAGCCGGCGCGGTGCCGGCCCGCTTGCAGGAACTCGCCAAGGCCGCGGGCCTGGAAGGGCCGAAGCTGAAGATTTGGGCGGAACACCTGGCGCAGGTCAGCCCGCTGGGGCTGGCGTGGTTGACGCGCGTGGGAGTGGGGGTTTCCACCATAAAAGAAATGCTGAATCAGAGTCGCTACCGTGGCCTCGTGACCGGCCCCAACGGTGCCGGCGGCGGTTTTCTGGAAGCGGTGCTGAAACGTGCGCTTCGCGGCTACCCTTACAGTGAGCTGCCTCCCGCGGACGAATCGATTCTTCCCGACCTCGTAGCGCTCGTGAATAAGACCGACGCGAAGCACCTTCCAGTACTTGACTACCTGATCGAGATTCGCTGCCCCCCGGCCCGCCTGGCCGAGGTAGTGGGCATGAAGGAAGTCCGGCATAACGTGTTGAACGCCAAGCAGCACGAGCGCGAGGCGCTGGTCGTGGCCCAGGCCGGGCGCGTCGGCGCCGTTACCGTTTCCACGAACATGGCCGGCCGCGGCACGGACATCCTGCTGGGCGGCAACCCGGAAACCATGGCGCGCGAGGAATTCCGCAAGGCCCCCGAGAAATATCGCGAACAAGGAGTCGATCCGGAGCCCCCGGACCGGCCGCCGGAAGGGTCTGCGCAAGAGATATTCGACGCGTACGTGGAAGCCTATTCCGTCTGGCGAAAACAGTGGGCGGAATTCGTGGACCGCTTCAGGGCGGTCACCGACATGGAGCACGGCGGCGTGGTGGCGCTGGGCGGACTGCACATCCTGGGGACGGAGCGGCATGAGGCTCGGCGCATCGACAACCAGTTGCGCGGGCGCGCCGGCCGCCAGGGCGACCCGGGCTCGTCGCGCTTCTACCTCTCGCTCGAGGACGACCTGCTGCGCATCTTCGCCGGGGAGCGCATCTCCAACATCATGCACAAACTGGGCATGGAGGAGGGCGTGCCCATCGAATCGCGCCTGATCTCAAAACGCATCCAGGCCGCACAGAGGGCGGTGGAGGCGCAGAACTTTGAATCGCGCAAGCACCTGCTCGAATACGACGACGTGATGAACAAGCAGCGCGAGACCATCTATGGTCTGCGGCGCCAGTTGTTGGAAGGCAGCGACCAGAGGGAATTCATCCTGGACGCTTCCGACCGCGTGCTGGAGTGGCTGGTCGAGAGCTTCTGCCCCAAAGAGCAGCACGCCGACCAGTGGAACGTGAACGGCCTGCGCACCGACATGTGGGGACGCTTCGGGATCGACTTGAAGAAGCACGACCTCACCTACGACCCCAAGCGGCTGGGCGAGCTCAACGACGAACTGAAGCGCCTGGTCCGCGTCCGCTATGAAGAACGCGAGAAGGTGTGGACACCGGAACGCATGCGGCTGCACGAACGCATGATCATGCTGCAGGTGGTGGACGGGCAGTGGAAAGATCATTTACTGGCGATGGACCATTTGAAGGAAGGGATCGGCCTGCGCGGCTACGGGCAGCGCGATCCACTGGTCGAGTACAAGCGCGAGTCCTTCGAGATGTTCGAGGCCATGATGGACCGCATCGAGGACGAAACCCTGCGCTACCTCTTCCTGATGCGCACCCCGGAAGAAGAGGAAGAAATGATCCGCCAGTACCAGCAGCGGAAACGGCGTGAACAGCGGGAAATGCAGATGATCGGTGGGGGGGCGGTGGAAAAACCCCAGCAGGTCATCCGGCGCGAAAAGATCGGCCGCAACGATCCCTGCCCTTGTGGGAGCGGCAAGAAATACAAGAAGTGCCACGGAGCGGGCGGGCCGGTGCCACCTTCGGCAGGAAAATCCGACGGCGGCGCTGCCTCGAAAGAGAAACGGCCGGCGTAGAGACCCAGGACTTGGGGGTCTGGGATTCAGGATCTAACAAATGGATTACGAAGAGGTTCACGAAATACAAGAGCACGCGGAACACGCGCACCACGACCCGTCGCTTCTGCCCGTCACGTTCACGATGGCGGTGCTGGCCGTGGTGCTGGCCACAACCTCTCTCCTGGGTCACCGCGCCCACACGGAAGAACTGCTGCTGCAAAATAAGGCCACGGACCAATGGGCTTACTTCCAGGCCAAGAACATCCGCCGGCATACCTATGAGCTTTTTCTGGATCTTCTCTCCGTCAGTGCGGTGAAAGACACCGAGGAAGCAAACAAGGTGAAGGAGAAATACTCCAAAGAAATCGACCGCTACAAGGACGAACAGCAGGACATTGAATCGGAAGCTCGTGGGCTCGAAAAAGAAGTCCAACTCGAATCGCGCCGGGCGAATCGCTTCGACCTCGGTGAAGTCTGTCTGGAGGCTGCGATTGTGATCGCCTCACTCACCCTGCTCACCAAACGACGGTTGTTCTGGCAAACGGGGGTTCTGATGGGCGTGTGCGGCCTGGGCGTGGCGCTCACGGGATTCCTGGTCCACTGAGACTCCGTTGGCGGCATTAAGGAATGATCTCGCGACCCTCCCTGAGAACCCCCTCACCCCGCGTGGCACAATGGAAAGTGAGACCCGGCTTCGCCTGCGATGGGGCAAGGCCGGGCCGATAGACTATTGCTGCTCCTCGTCGCCGTCGTCCGGCGAGATGACGACGTAGGCGCCGGTGCCCTGGCGATTGACCCGCAGCAGCGTCTGGCCCTTCACCTGCGCCGCCAGGCGGTTGAAGTCGGCCATCGTACGCACCGGTTGACGGTTGATGCCTTCGATCACATCACCCTCCTGCAGGCCGTGGCGTGCGGCCGGGCTGTCCGGAGTTAGTTCGGAAATTACTACGCCCGTCACGTTGCCCGGCAAGCCCAACTGCTCCCGCAGGGAGGGCGTGAGATTCTGCACCGTGATGCCCCGCAGAGTCCCTTCCTGGACGGTCCCGCCGCCGCCCCTGAGGCTGGCTTCTGCGGGACGCTCGCCAAGCGTCACCTTGATGGTCATGGGCTGACCCTCGCGCAGGATGTCCAGTGTGACCTCCGTTCCTGGATTCAAGTTTGTGATCATGGCGGTAAATTGGCCGGGATCATCTACGACCTGGCCATTGAGCTTGCGAACAACATCGCCGTCCTTGAGCCCGGCCTTTTCCGCGGGCCCGCCCGCGAGCACGTCGCTCACGAGCGCGCCGGCGGTATCAGGCGACTTGAACTGCTTGGCGAGCTCCGGGCTCAGGATCGAGGGGTGGATTCCCAGGTAGCCACGGGTCACCTTCCCTGTTTTGACCAGGTCCTCCATGATGTGCTTGGCCATGTCGGAGGGAATGGCAAAGCCAATACCCACCGAGCCACCCCCACCGCCCGGTCCTGAATTCCCGCTCAAGATGGCCGTGTTAATCCCAATGACCTGGCCATGGATGTTCACCAGGGCACCACCGGAATTTCCCGGGTTGATGGCAGCATCGGTTTGGATGAAGTTCTCGAAGCCCTCAATCCCCATGCCCGAACGGCCCAAAGCGCTGACGATGCCACGCGTCACGGTGAACCATTGCCCGAAGGGATTTCCAAATGCCAGGACGGTGTCTCCAACCTTCAACTGATTGGATTCACCAAAGGGGACTGTAGGCAGGCTGCTCGCTTCGATCTTGACCACCGCCACGTCCGTCTGGGGATCTGCGCCTACGACTTTCCCCTTAAACGTCCGCTTGTCGGAAAGTAGCACCTGGATCTCCGAGGCCTTTGCAACCACGTGATTATTCGTCACGATATATCCATCAGCAGAAACAATCACGCCACTTCCCAGAGCATGTTGCGGAATATTGCGCTGGGGAAACATGTCACCAAAGAACTGACGGAAAAACGGGTCCATGAGGAAGGGTGATTGTTGCTGTTTGACCACCTGGGTGGATTGAATCGCGACGATGGCTGGCGTGACCGCTTTTGCGATCCGCTCATAGGCCTGGTTCTGCCGTTCCAGGGCGTCGATGTCCGGGCCGTCCAACCCTTTCCCCTGTGCCAGAGCGAATTGTGGATACAGGTGATGGCCTTGATAGAGCATTCCCGACAAACCCAGGGTCAAGACCCCAATTAGAGTCAGGCTCAACCCCCCCAGGTTTTCCCGCAAGAATCGCTTGTCGATTTGCATGAAATTTTCCTCCTTGAAACCTCCACTTAAGTCTCTCCGGTGCTGAGCCCAACCGGGTGCTGCACGAGTGGTCGCAACGGCAGAGATCAATCTCCCTTGATGTAGTCCGGAAGGCTCGGCGCCGCCATTTCGCCTCAATCCTTAATTGTAGCAGCCCCTTCAGCAACCTGGGCCAGAGTATTTAGACGTAATCCGCTTCTTTCTGTCAGCAAGGCAGCGGCCCGGTCAATTCATTTCGACGAGACATTCCCCTTGGCTGCGGCTGTACAGGCTGCGGAAAAACGCTTCATGGCTGTCATTCTGAGCCCTTTGCTGTCATCCTGAGTCCTTCGCTGTCATTCTGAGCATGGATAGCCGGAAGCGGCTATCCATGCTCAGAATGACAGACTGCGCGAGTTTTTCAACAAACTGCTAAGCCGGATGCGGCCCTCACTCCGCGATGCATTTACTTCCCCTACCAGGAGTTAATCCCTCAAACAAAACCCGGAACATCCACTACGGGCGCGGTGTCGAATAGGGTGAAGGTAGAAAGCAAGCAGTCGTCGGAGCGCTCCGCGGCTGTCACCTGAGACACGGGAGGAAGTTCTCCCACGAGGAGGTGCAGTCATGTTCGAAGACGCGCTACTGGAATCTTCGCCCCGGCGGTCACCCGTACTCCGCCGGATTCACTATTTGATTTCAGCCCTCGCCGGCACGCTGACTTTCGTCCAGGGCTTGTACCTGCTGCCCGTCGTGTTGGCGCCGGTGGGAGTGCGCACACTGCTCATCGCGGCGGGTATGGTTGGGATCATTGCGGCGGGCTACGCTCTGATGCTTTGCTATATCTGGACGGATACCCAGCAGCAGCGCTTGCCCAGGTGGCCGTGGCTCGTGGTGATCTTACTGCTGAACTTGCCGGGTTTTCTGATCTACCTGGTTTGCTCGGCGACAAAGAGTGGCGACTGGAAGCACGCGGCAATCCCGCTGGCGTACGTTGCCGAGTCGTTGTTGGTTGGTATTCTCGTTCTCGTGCCGCTTATCTACACTCAGGCATTGCCGCGTCAGTTACTAGTTACAGAGATCCACATCGCACCACCGCCGGGTCCGCCTCCTGCGCAGACAGGCGCCCAGCGGATGAGACCGATGCGCCGCCCCGTTACGGACCCGCTGAGCATGCCCGTCCGTATCCCGGACGGTATCCCGACGATTGTTGAGACCCCGGAGCCTCCGCAGACGGACTTGGGAAAGGGGCCCTGGGTGCTGGGCGCCATCGCCGACGGACTCCCACAAGCAGGTGTGGGTATCCCCGGCGGCTTGGGTTTGGATCCGGGGCCTCCACCTCCGCCTGAACCTCGGGTTACCCCCAAGCCGCGCATGATCCGCCTGGGTGGCCAGGTCATCGCTGCCAAGGGGTTGTACCAGCCCACCCCCGCTTATCCGCCCATCGCCCTCATCGCGCGGGTGCAGGGGACGGTGGTGCTGCAAGCGGTCATTGGCAGAGATGGCACGGTCCAGGATCTGAAGGTCCTGAGTGGGCCGGCATTACTGGTCCGAGCGGCGCTGGAAGCCGTGAAGACCTGGCGGTATCAACCCACGCTGCTGAATGGCGAGCCGGTGGATGTGCTGACGGAGATCAGCGTGAGCTTTACGCTGTCGCAGTAGGGGCAGGCACCGCTCGGGCGGCGCCCCTAAGGCACTACCCGCGCAAACCCGCACAGGGGAGCACCGGGCGGTGCTCCCTCACAGACGGAAAACGTTGGAACGACCCTACTCGCCGGTCTCTGTTGCAAGCGGGTCGAGGGGCGCGTACAGCAGCGCGGAGGGATGATGGGATTCCTCGAACGCTGTGATGCGATCGGCATGACGGAGGGTGAGTCCAATGTCATCCCAGCCGTTCAGCAGGCAGTCCCGGCGGAAGGGATCGACAATGAAATCGATCTTGAGGCCCGCGACATCGCTGACCGTTTGCGTTTCAAGATCGACAGTCAGCCGGTAACCTTCGGTCGCCGAGACACGGCGGAAGATTTCATCGATCTGGGCATCGGGCAGGGTTACCGGCAGGATGCCGTTCTTGAAGCAGTTATTATAGAAGATATCCGCGTAGCTCGGCGCGAGGATGGCACGGATGCCGTAGTCGAGAATCGCCCAGGGCGCATGCTCACGGCTTGAGCCGCAGCCGAAATTGGCGCGCGCAACCAGCACAGAGGCGCCCCGGTAACGCGGGGCGTTGAGCACGAAGGCGGGGTTGGGAGTCTCGCCGTCGTCCATGTAGCGCCAGTCAAAGAAAAGTACGCGGCCATAGCCTTTGCGCGTAATCCACTTGAGGAATTGCTTGGGCACCATCTGGTCGGTGTCCACGTTTACGCGATCCAGCGGGGCCACAAGGCCGGTGTGTTTGGTGAAAGGTTTCATGGTCAAGTCCTAGGTTGCTGGTCGCAGGGATCAGGTCGCCGTGGGCGGTTTCTTCCCTTTGTCCCCTGTAACCTGCCACCTGCTTTCTATTCAGTTTGTCCGACGTTCCACCCGCGGATGTCTACGAAGTGGCCTTCGATGGCTGCGGCGGCGGCCATCATGGGGCTGACCAGGTGCGTGCGGCCACCTTTGCCCTGGCGGCCTTCAAAGTTGCGATTGGAAGTTGAAGCGCAGCGCTCACCGCTGGGCAGAACATCGGGATTCATGGCAATGCACATGCTGCAGCCGGCGTCGCGCCACTCGAAACCGGCGGCGCGGAAAACCTTGTCCAGGCCTTCTGCTTCCGCCAGCACCTTGAGGCGCATGGAGCCGGGAACCACCAGGGCCTCCTTGAGGTTCTTGGCGACGTGCTTGCCCGCCACCACGCGTGCCGCCAGTCGCAGATCCTCCAGGCGCCCGTTGGTGCAGGAACCGATAAAAACGCGGTCGAGCGGGATATCCGCGATGCGCGTGCCGGGGGCGAGCGCCATGTACTCCAGCGCGCGGGCCGCGGCCTCGCGATCCACAGGATCCGTGAAGGAGTTCGGGTCCGGCACGCTTCCCGTAACGTCCGCAACCATGCCGGGGTTGGTCCCCCAGGTAACTTGCGGAGCGATCCGGGCGGCGTCAAGTTCAACCACCGCATCATATTCTGCGCCGACGTCACTGGCCAAAGATTTCCAACAACCCGCCGCGCGCTCGAGATCCTTGCCGCGCGGCACGAAGGGGCGGCCCTCGAGATAAGCAAACGTGGTCTGGTCGGGACCGATCATGCCGGCGCGCGCGCCGCCTTCGATGGTCATATTGCAGACGGTCATGCGGCCATCCATGGAGAGCGCGCGAATGGCTTCGCCGGCGTATTCGATCACGTGGCCGTTGCCGCCGGCAATCCCGATCTTCCCGATGATGGCCAGAATGATGTCCTTGGCGGTCACGCCCGGCGCCGAGCGTCCCTCGACGCGCACCAGCATCGTCTTGGACTTGAATTGCGACAGGCACTGCGTGGCGAGCACGTGCTCGACCTCGCTCGTGCCGATGCCAAAGGCGAGGGCGCCGAAGGCTCCGTGTGTGGCGGTGTGGCTGTCGCCGCAAACGATCGTCTGGCCGGGTAGCGTGATGCCAAGTCCCGGCCCGATCACGTGGACGATGCCCTGGTTGGGGCTCTGCATGTCGAAAAGCAGAATCCCATGCTCGCGGCAGTTGCGTTCGAGCGCTTCAAACTGCGCGGCAGCTACATGGTCTGCCAACGGCAAGTGACGGTCCTTGGTCGGGACGGAGTGGTCCATAACGGCGAAGGTCAGGTCGGGCCGTCGAACTTTGCGCCCCGCGACCCTGAGGCCGGAAAAAGCTTGCGCCGATGTCCCCTCGTGGACGAGGTGGCGGTCGATATAGATGAGAGCGGGCTGGCCGGGCTCGTCGGCAACGAGATGAGCCTCCCAGATCTTTGCGAACATGGTGCGAGCAGGCATAAGTGTTGACCAGTGGGCAAGATTTGTGATTGCGCCCCGGGAGTTTGATTATACGCCAGCGGGATGGAGGGATCAAATTTCCGCGTGTGCAGATGTCCGGACGCCGCGGCAGCGAGTTACCCTGCCGCTGCCCTCGCAAGAGCCGACCCGCCAGAAGACCTGCACATGAGGATGCAATCGCGCTAAACTGGCGATTGTGGAGACAATGAAATCGTACAAGCAGGACGGCGGGCGGCGGTCGCGCAGGGTCTTCTTGCAGGAGGCGATGGGGTTGGGTTTGGCCGTGGCTTCGCCTCCGGCTCGCGGACAGAACAAGGTGGGTGCAGCGGTGAAGAAACGCAGTTTGCTCCAGTGGCGCGCACACAAAGTCGCCAAAATCCCGGATGGCTACCAGGTGGCGGTGGCTGATGTCAATAGCGACGGGCGTCTGGATATCCTGGCGCTAAGTTCGGCCGAATCCATCGTGGAGTGGTATGAGAATCCCACTTGGAAGGCTCGGCCCATCACCACCGCGACGCGGAAGAACATCAGCCTGGCGCCGCTATTTCACTTGGGCTATCCGGCGAGGGGCCTGGCGCTGGCCAGTGATTTCGCACTCGATGACAGCACGCACGGCGGCAGCCTCTGGTGGGCCGAGCCGGCAACAAACTGGGATGCCGAGTGGTCGCTGCGTCTGCTGGGGCAGATTCCCACCTCGCATCGCCTGCGCTGGGCGAACCTCCACGGCAACGGCCGGCTGGAACTCGTGGACGCACCCCTGCTGGGCTTTGGCGCCATAGCCCCGGAATACAAGGTGGCTGCCCCCCTGACGTGGTTCGAGATGCCGGAACAGTTTCTGCGTGGCCACATCTCGGCAGGAAGCCAGGCGCCGGCCCAGTGGACGCCGCACGTCATCGACGCTTCCCTGACGGTCGTGCATGGCCTCAACGTGTTGGATTGGGACGGCGACGGGCGCGACGAGATTCTGACGGCGAGCTTTGAAGGTGTGCATCTGTTTCACGCTGCAGGGCAAGGCGCGGAGATAACCTGGACCCGTACGCAGCTTGCCGCGGGGAACCAGCAATCACAGCCGCGGCGCGGCGCGAGTGAAATTGGTGTGGGGCAGGTTGGCGGAAAACGTTTCCTGGCCACCATCGAACCCTGGCACGGGGAGCAGGTGGTGGTTTATTGCCAGGCAAAGCCGGGGGAGTTGTGGGACCGGCACGTGATCGACGCGAGTTTCCAGGACGGCCACGCGCTCGCTTGCGGGGATCTGGACGGTGACGGTAACGATGAGATTGTGGCTGGCTTTCGTGGGCCGGGGACCAGTCTCTATGTTTATTACGCCACGGATGCTTTCGGGACCCACTGGGAAAGACAACTGCTGGATGCGGAAATGGCCGCCTCAGGCGTGGTCATCGCGGACATAAATGGCGACGGTCGCCGTGACGTCGTGGCTATCGGTGCCTCGACCGGAAATGTAAAGTGGTACGAATACGCTGGTCGCACGTGAGCGGTCGAGGTTCGGAGTCGGGGTCCGGAGCTTCAAATCAGCAGCAGGAGCTATCTGCATTCAAGGTTTAAGCGCTGGAATTATTGCAGCTTCGCGTATTCCCCCTTGGCTTCCTTCAGGATGGGGATGTCGGGGTCGGCGTCTTTCCAAATTGTGAGGAAATCCTGATACGCGGCGCGGGCCTTGGCGAGGGAGTCCTGTTGTAGGGGCGCCCCTCGTGGGCGCCCTTCTGGGGCGGGCACGAGGCCCGCCCCTACACCGGCTTCGAGGGCGTAAGCACGTGCCAGTCCGAGGCGGGCCAGCGCACCCCATGGGAAGTTCATCACCAGTCCTCGGTGGTCGATGAATTTCTGGAATTCCGCTGCCGCTGCGTTGCCGTCGTGGAGCATGAGATAGGCTTCCCCGCGCAAATAAACCGGGCACAGGAATATAGTCAGGTCGGCCGTAATTGAGCCGAGTTCGACCGTGCTCGCCGCCTTCAATTGTTCGATTGCCCGGTTCGGGTCCTGGCGTTCCAGGGCGACAGCCGCCTGGATCGTGGGCAGCCAGTACCTCTGGACCCGCGTGTCCAGCGGGAAGGTCTTGTCGAGTTCGGCCGCCAGCTTCTCCGCCCCTGTCGTATCCCCTGCCCGCGCCAAGGCCAGCGCCGCCATGGCCTGCACATCGCGGTTCGGGGCCAGCTTCACTGCCGCCTTGGCCTCGGCACGCGCCTGTTCCCGGTTTCCCGCTTCCACCTCGCGCAGCGCGGCCGTTACCTGATAGGCTGCGGCCGTCTCTTTGGCGTCGTTGTGCCGGGCTGAATCCATCGCCCGCCCCGTCAGCTCGTGCGCGTTCTTCAGCCTGCCGTACCAGCCTTCCGTGTCCGCTTCCGTGGCCAGCAACAGGTCTTCCGCGCCCGGCTTTCCCATGGCGGCCGAGACCAACTGCGCCATCTGCGCCGCATCGCCCTTCAGAAACGCCAACAAGTAGCGGCTCCCGAGCAGGAACTCGCTCTCCAGCTTGCGCTCCTCCGCCTGCTTGTACACCGCCTCCGCTTCATCCAGCCGGTTGAGGGCCGTGTAGGCGAAGCCGGCGTTTTCATAGTTGAGCGCGCTGTTTGGCTCCAGGCGCAGCGCCGCTCGATTTTCCTCCAATGCCTTTTCCCAGTTTCCCAGGGTGGACGAAGTAAATCCCAGCAGGATGTAAGGCGCGACGTCTCTTGGGTAGGTCTGCTGCCACAGCTCGAAGGTCTGCGCCGCCTTCTCCAGCTCTCCCGTTGCGCTAATGTAGTAGCTCCCCTCGATGCGGAACCGCTCCCTTTCGCTTACCTTCTCCCGGAGGTCGTAAGCCTTGCGTGCATTTTCGGCCGCCCGCCCCACCTCGTTCAGGTCCCCGTAGATACCCGACATCAGGACGTAGGCCATGGCAAAATTCGGGTCAAGGTCCACCGCCCGTTCGTAGAAGGGCAGAGCGGCTGTGGCCCCTTTCGCCTTGCCCGTCTTTACTCCCAGGCTGTAGGCTTTCAGCGCCTCCAGCGACGGCGTGGTCGCTTCCGCCAACGGCGTGGCGTATTTCTGCACCAAGCTGAGCGACTCGCCCAGCTTGCCGCGCAAGCTGACCGCAGCGGCGTCCATAGCCTTGAGCACCGCTTCCTTGCCCGCCGCCTGCTCCTGCACCTCGGCCAGCACGTCCCCCGTATTGCAGTTCACTGCCTTCAGGCCAATCACGTACTGGCTGCCCAGCACCGCAATCGAGCCCGTCAGCATGGCCTTGCTGCCCGTGCGCTGGCAGACCTCGCGGGTGACCTCCGGCGTCAGCCGGTCCCCGGCGGGACGGCCCATCAGCTTCAATGTCTCATTTACCTTGTCCTCGGAAACCAGGTCGAGAAAGGGCGATTGCTCAAGCTGCACCGAGAGTCCCTGTTTGAGCGTGTCGTCGAATACCGCATCGCCCGTCTTGTTGTCGAAATCGGAGAGGACAATAGTGTCTTTGTCGGTCAGGCGGGTGGCGGTCTGGCGCGAGCGGAAGTAGAGCGTTCCCCCGATGGCAACAGCGACAAGTATCAGGACGGCGGGAACAAGAATCCGTACGGGCGCCCCTCGTGGGCGCCCTTCTGGGGCGGGCACAAGGCCCGCCCCTACGCGCCCAGATTCTGTATCCCGCTTCAGGCGTGTCAGGTCGGCGCGCATCTCGGAGGCGTGCTGGTAGCGGGTCCCGCGATCCTTCTCCAGCGCCTTGTTGATGATGTGTTCCAATTCCGCCGGGCAGCCGGGATTCAGTCGAACCGGCGATGTCGGGGCTTGGTGCAGAATCGCGTCAAAGATGAGCGCCGACGTGGTGCCGGGAAAAGCTTGGTGGCCCGTCGCCATCTCGTAGAGCACTATACCGAAACTGAACAGGTCCGTGCGTGCGTCGAGGTCTTCGCCGCGCGCCTGCTCGGGCGACATGTAAGCGACGGTGCCCATGGCCACGCCGGGACTGGTCAGGGCTTCTTCGGTGGTCGCGGCTGTGGGTAGCGCAGAGACTGCGACTCCTTCGGCTACCCGCCGTCCGACCGGGGCAAGCTTCGCCAACCCGAAGTCCAGGACCTTGGCTTGGCTGCGATTCGTGATAAAAATGTTCGCCGGTTTGATGTCCCGGTGCACGATCCCCTTCGCGTGTGCCGCGTCCAGCGCGTCGGCGATCTGGAGGGCGAGGTCGAGAATGTCTTCCGTCTTTGGCGGCTTTCCGGCAATGCGCTGCTTGAGCGTTTGCCCCTCCAGATACTGCATGGCAATGAAGGGTTGACCCTCGTATTCTCCTGTGTCAAAAACCGTGCAGATATTGGGATGGTCGAGAGCCGAGGCAGCTTGAGCTTCACGCTGGAATCGCTCCAGGGTTTGTGGATCCTTCGCGAGCTCTTCGGGCAGGAACTTCAACGCGACGGTGCGCTTAAGCCTGGTGTCTTCGGCCTTGTACACCACGCCCATACCGCCACCACCCAACTTCTCCAGGACGCGGTAGTGGGAGATGGTCTTGCCAACCATGGCGAGGGGGCCGCCTTTCGTGGCCATCTTAGGCCGCGTTTGCAGCCAAGTCAACGAGGCATCCGGAAGAGGCATCCGGAAGAACGGGGCAGTGTGGGGTTGCAGGATTCCTCTTGAGCGTGGGGCTGCTGGGACACGCCGAGTCAGGGTACGGGCGGGCAAAGCCCAGACCTACCACAGAATCAGCCCTTAGTATCACCGAGCGGGTCCATGCCAATAATGACAGCCCTAACGAGCCCTTCCACGACCTGCTAATAGTGATAGGCAGGTGAGGTCAGCTTGGCGTGGACGAGGCGCACCAGCCGCGCCGCAGCCCGCAACATTCGCCCGGGTAGGCCAACCACAAAGGTGAAGCTTCGGGCAAGGGCCTCGCGGCCAGACCCAAGGCCGAGGAGGGGGACTTCCGGCTGCGCAATCAGCAGAGCCACAACCATTATCGTCAATACCACCAGAAACTGGATCAGGAAGAACGTGAGAGCAATCTGAATGATGAAGTTCATGCTGGCCTCCCTACCCGCCGTCGCTCGCCTCCCCAACCTGCTTGCTTGTCGCGGCCCGGCGTTCACTCATCTAATCGGCGGGGGGCCGGCGCTTCATGAGACTTTCTTAATGCCGGCGCGGAGGCCATGCCGGAAAGCCGGCTAGTCACACGTCCCTCTGGTTCTCTTCTCGGTTGTTGATTTGGGTATCCCCCTCAATCGCAGGAAGTGGTATTATGGGCGCCGCGAGGAATGGAGATGGGCGAGCACCCTAGCCGAGGGTGGTCCCGTACAGGGTTGGTCAGACTGATCAAAGCCTAATTGACAAGGAGCTCAGCCGAACCGAAAAGGAGTAAGGGCGGGAGGTGTCCGTTTGCCTGGGCGGACGGGCGCGGCTGACCCTCCACGTCCAGCCGGGGCACGTCGAATTTGCCCTTGCCGGAGGCCAGAACCCTGGGCGGCACCCCCGAGGAAGAAGTAGTACCCATCGGTTAGATACCTCAACAGTATCGCAATGAATCAGCTATTTTTTCATGCACGCCCACGTTCGCATCAGGAGTTCGGAGGGGGAGAGGGGCTAAGCCCGGGCGCGGGAGGGCCGCCACGCGATCACGGGGCTTGGTGGCGACCCGCGGGGAGTCACAGGACATTCAGCGCCCCGGCAGGGGGAGTGTCTGAGTTCAACCCGGGGCCAGACTTCGCAATGCATTTGTGGTAATCTAGGCTAGAGAGTTTCTGGCTCGAGGATCTCACTGAAAAACGAGGTGCGCTCACATGGAAGCATTGAGTCCAGCGAAAGTCATCCGCAGGGTCCGAAAGAGGGTGGAGGTCAGCCAGGAAGGCTTGGCCCGGTTGTTGAACGCCACCAAAGGGGCGGTCCAACACTGGGAGCGCGGCCGCAATAGTCCTGACTTGGCACGCCTGAACGCCCTGCGTCAGCTTTGTCCGCCCGGCGCGGAGAGGAAGGAATTGGATTCACTCATCAAGCAAACGCAAACCCGGCTGGCGCCTCTTCCCATTGTGAAAGCGGGGGACTCCGTGAAGGCGGGGGAAGCCGCGGCAAGGGGCTCCGCGGGGGTTCCCGGTGGAAACTACATTTATCTTCGCCGGGAGAATCACAAACTGCAGCGCCAAGTGGCACGTCTGGAAGCGCTGGTCCAGCGCCGGACCGAGCAAGTGCGCATTCTTGAGGGCTTAGCCACGGAACTGCAGCGCGAGATCGCCAAACTCCGGGCTGGCCAGGAAGTTGTGCCGATTCCCGGGCCGAGCTCGGACACGCCGGCGAAGCAGTAGGCTCGGGGCACGAGCGACCCTGCCCGCGCTGCAAGGGTAACGAGCGGCTGCGCCAAAAGGTGAGGTGTGTGCGGACTGGGCGGCGGGGCAGTTCGTATAACGGGCGACGAGAGGATGGAGTGCGCATGCCCAAGTGAGTGGGGGCGCGCCCTCAAGGCTTGAACCCTGGGAGACTGGCGGCGAGTGCCGAGGGTGCAGGGTTACAGAACCCGGGATCTTGCCTGCCCTGGACTATTCTCGGATACTGCTCTTTTCACAGAATTAGGACCTTCGAAGCTGCATCACTCGAACTGAGAGCATGATCGGTGTGGCATTCACCTCTTTTTCACGGGCCAACAACTCAAGAAAGGCGACGGCTTGACTCAGGAGTTGTTGGGCATTGTGGCGCGTTCGCAATTCCAACAGCAAGCCAAAGGCTTGCTGTGCCATTTTCCTGGTAGACCTGGCTGTAGTTTTCATTGCTGATGTTTCCCCCTTCCCCGACATTGACGGGCAACCCGATTGGCGCGGGAGGGAGGGTCATCCAGGTCCCCATGCCTGGGTGGGGCGTGTTACCCCTCTTCCCTGAGCCCGTCCTGCCGATGCCGGCCCGGGACTCTCGGACCTAACCAGTACTAGAACCTCATTGACAGTTTTAGAATATCAAAAGGCACAAAGTCAACTCCTTAGTAAAGTTTTTTTGATTTTCAGAGGCTACGCCACCAGTGGGGTCTGGCCTACAGACCCCCCCAAGGCAAGTGGGGTTGCCCCAAGTGAGATGCCGGCGCCGGCCCTCACGGTAAATACTGGAAGGGCGTGATGACCGGTTTCGGGTCACGGTACAAATGGAGAGGGAGCGGTCTGGGCGTCGCCCCCGCCGCGTGCAAGGCGCGTGAAGGAACTCCGGGCGGCTGAAGGGTAGACTCGCGACAGCCCATAGGGGGCTTGTTGAATGCAGTTTCAAGGCAGAAATCGGACCGTGAAGAATGGCCTTGGCTTGTGGGCGCGAAGCACGGGAATAATCAGGAAGGCCTTGTAACGGCGGGGCTAAAGAGTCTGTGTGAAAACCGGTCGGCAGGCCTTGTAGCGCCGCTCTGCGAGCGGCGAAATGGTTGAAAAAACAAAGCCGCCGGTCATAGACCGGCGCTACAGCAGAGGTTATCACACAGACTCTTTAGCCCCGCCCTTCCAATTCCGTGGTGAGATATCCGCGCTAGAACACCAATTTGATCTGGCCCTGCCACATCCGAGGCGTGACAAAGTGCGTTCCGCTGAAGGTGGACAGGAAGTTGTACAGAGCTTCCTGGTTGGTGAGGTTGATGACGGTAAACTGCAAGTTCACCTTAAAGCGGTCGGTGTGAAAGATATTGTCGAGGCCGGTGCCAAGGTCAAAGAGGTGCCGTGGAGCTATGCGGGGGGGATGGGTGTCATCGTTTTCCGTTCCGGGGGCCGGAATCCGCACCCGCGTGGCGCCGTACTGCGAGAAAGGCAAATTGCACGAGGTGATCGGATTGGTGAGCGTCGCAACCTCGCTGCCACAGAAGAAACCAATGGCCGCTTGCTGGTCGCCGTCCAGAGCCAAAACCGACGCGAGATCTGGAACGGCGCCTGCCACCAAGCCGCTTTGATAATTCCAGGTGAGCGCAACCCAGGGACCCCGCCTAGGGAACTGGTATTGAAAGTGGCTGACCTGCTGGAACGCTTGGTCATGGTCGATTCGGAAGACGGAGGTGTTGACGGGATTGTTAAAGATCACGCCCCCATTTTCGGGAGGGAAGTAGCGGGCTCGGTTGTGGCCCATCACCGAGTACGCCGTGAATCCGTGATAGTTCGTTAGGTTAACGCGGGCACCGATCCCGTCAAGCTTGGATTTATCCCAACTGATGGGAAACGCCAGAGGCGTATTGAAGAGCACGTCGAAATCGTAAGCATTGTGGGTGCGTTTGTTGTAATAGTCCACATCCACCACCAGCCAGCGACCGATGCCCTGCTCAAAACCGGCGTTGTACTGGTTTCGCCGGCCGGATTGCAGGGGGGCCCCTGCATAGGCCCCGAAGACATTCGTGGCCAGCCCGCCCGCGCCGGTGGCGCTCGACAAGACCAGATTCTCATTGTAGGGGGTTTCCAAGAAGCGGCCATACGAGAAACGCAGCACCGTATTCGTCGGCTTGACCGTATAGGCCACGCCCACCCTGGGCTCAGTTTGCACTGCATAGCTGAGACCATTATAGAAATCGCGGCGCAGGCCCAAGTTGAAAGTCCACTGGTGGAGATTTATGGTGTCTTGGGCATAAAGGGCAGTTTCTCTGACGGGGGCACGGTCATGGAAAGTAAAAAGCTGGCCGCCGCGCGTCAGGTCGAAGGGCAGCAAACCAGGCAAGAAGGCAGTGGCGAAGCCCTGACCATGGTTGGGCTGGAAACCTGCGCCCGCGCAACTGCTTGGATTGGTAAGCGTGGGGTCTGTAACCGCGCTGCCGCCGGCGTCCACACAGACCGCATTGAAGGTGGGATCGGTGATGCCGAGGCCAAAACCTTCCGTCAGAGCGTTATACTTGTATTGCACTCCCGCCTTGGCGTTGTGGATCCCTTTCGAATAAGCCAGATCGACCCGGGCTCCGTAAACACCCAGTCGCCGGTCTTGCGCCAGGGTGGCTGGCAGGTCGGAGAAGGGATTCGGACTGGGGAAATACTGGACATGGTCAATGCGGACGTAAGGGTTGAAGGTGAGCAGCAGGCTGGAGCTGAACAGGTGCGTGTACCCCAGCGCGATGTTGATAGAACGAATCTGCTGGTGCTGGTCCTGGTTGACCGCCAGTTGATCGTAGGTGTTGGGAATCTGAAACCACGTACGTGACGCCTGGAGGTTAAGGTGGAAGGTATCTTTTTCCGTCGGGTTGAAATCGATCCGGTCGAAGACTCCTTCGCCGTTGCCTCTATCGTGGAAGTTCATGAATTCCGGGGTGTCAAGGAATCGGCTGGAGTTGGTAAAGTATCCCGCCAGGAAGTTCCCCCACTTTTTCCCTCCCGCCCCCAGGGTGAGGTCAGTTGTGGGCGTGCCGAACGATCCGTATTGCGTCGCGAAACTGCCCTGAGGAGCTGTACTGCCGATTCCGGATCGGCTCACGGCGTTGATCACCAGACTGTCCTTGTCTCCGTATTCGGCCTGGGGCGCTCCCGTCACGATTTCCAGTGACTGGACGGCATCGAGCGGGAGCTGGTTGGAAAAGATCTTGCTGTACTGGTCTGTAATGGGCTGGTTGTCCAGCGAGATTTGGGCCTGGGCATGGTCTCCGGCGGGATGAAAGAAACCGTTGGCGTCAGCCGCGACGGAAGGCGAAGAGTTGGTGATGACTTCGCTCAACCCGATGCCTTGGTTCTCGATCGGCAGCTTATCAATCAGGCTGCGGTCCACGTCGGTGTGGGCTGTGGGGGTTTGCTCGATCAGGTCCGCGCCCTCCGCCTGAACGTTCACGACGGTGGAGGCGGAGGCGATTCGCAGGGTGAACTTGAGGTCAATCGGCACGGAGGTGCGGACGGAGACCTCCTGGCCGATATCTTGAAAACCCGCGGCACTTACGGCAAGGTGATAGGGATTGAAGGGAATGTTCGAGAACTCAAAATGACCAGACTCGTCGGTTGGCGTGCTCCGATTATAACCGGAGACAGGGTTGCGAATTTCCACTTTCGCGCCTGCGACCACAGCACCCGAGGGATCATAGACAGATCCCTGAATGGTCCCTGACGTCCCCAGCCCTTGCCCGGCCAGCAGAGGGGATGCGGCGGCGGGAAGCATCCAAAGGAGCAGCATCGCGCCTACCCAGGGATTGACCGCGGTGGCGAGACCGGGCCGGGACACCGCCCGCAACGACAATAGCCGTAAAGCAAATCGAAATGTGGTTTGAAAAGCCACTTCGTCACCTCCTGATGGTTTTTTCGGTTGAACCGGGATGTGGCAAAACCTTCAGGAGAGTGGCGGGGAGCGCGCTGGGAGCAATTGCGCAATACGGGGGGAGTATCTCGCGTTGCAGGCAATCAGATGATACCGCGCCTCATGGCACGGCTTTTGGAAAAGGGACAGGACCGCTGGGCGAACCGAGCTACTGCGCACAATCTGGCAGAGGGGACAAACCGGGCCGACATCTTGGCTCGCGTGGAGGTGCGATGCGCCGTCATGCGCAAATCGGCAGATCGCCACCACCGCGTCATGATGGTGAAGGATTTCGACGGAAAAGAGGTGGACCTGACCCGCCAGCGCCAAGCCGACGAGAAGAGCCTGCACCGCGTATCGCTGTCGGGATTTGACTCGTCGTCTCAAGTTGTTCCGTTCGATTGGCTTTGACCCTTTAACACTCCCGGGCAGCCCTAACCTCAGACTATATTACTACAAACCCTGCAATTTGGGGACTACCCTATCCGGGCGTCGCCTTTGGTACTGGTGGATGCATGCCCCCAAAGGTTGGTTGCATCCCGGAGCCCTCCATGCGAGTAGGCTAGGTGGGTCAGCAGAGTTACGCACCGCGAGTTCCCACCGACCCTAACCTCAGCAGCGTGGGGCTATGCCCGAGTGATTCGTCTGGAGGGGTACGTCGCCTTCAGGTTATCTGTTTGCCAAAACGCGACTCGACAGAAGGAGCCAAGTATGGGTCGTAGTGTTCGGTTGCGGCGCCGGCGTGCTGTACAAACTGGACGCAGGCGATCTCCTGGCTACTCCGTCAAGACTCAGACAATTTGGCAATGGCCTGTCTCAAGCCGCGCCAAGTCCCGAAAGGCGGGCCCCGTGCAGGTCTTCTAATTTCAGTATTTGACTCCAATTGCCCAGATTTGTTATACATAGAAATGGCAGTTCGTGCGGAGGAGTGGTCGCATTCCCCCGCAATTGTCTAAATGGCTCAAATGAGAACACTTAAGGCAGCCAAAAGACGCACCTTGGCGAACTCCCGCAAGCCCAGGTTGCGGATGGCGCGCACAGTGGTGCGATCTCGGAGCAGTTCGCGCCGGACTGCCCGATCGCGCGGTCGCGGAAGGGTCAAGCCTGCGTCCCTCGGCAGGATCAATAGACATAAGGGCATGTCCCCCCTGAATTCCGAAATACAGCGCGTTGACCTCCAATACCAGGCCGCTGTCAGGAATTTCGAAACGGCGGTGCGGGCCTTCCAAAAGCAGAACTTCCATAAGGCTGCCGAGATCTTTGAAAAGTTGGTCGACAGCGAAGTCCGCGATGTTGCCGAACGCGCGCGGGTTCACCTGCGTCTTTGCCAGCAAAGAACCCGCCGTCCGGCGACGGCTCCCCGCTCGGCCGACGAATACTACGCACAAGGTGTTGCCAGTTTGAACGGCCGCAACCTGGAACTCGCGGTCCAGCAACTGGGCAAGGCTGACAAGCTGAAGCCCAACCAGGATCATATCCGCTACGCGCTGGCGGCGGCGCAGGCACTACTAGGCAACCTGGACGCGGCGATCGAGCATCTCGAGGTGGCGGTCACCTTGCGTCCTGAAAACCGCATCTACGTGCGTCGCGACGAAGACTTCCGGGGGCTTGCCTCTGATCCCCGCTTTCGGCGCCTGTTGCACCCGGCAGGATCCTAACAGGCTGCGGAAAAACTCGT
This sequence comes from uncultured Acidobacteriota bacterium, assembly GCA_963722555.1. GTDB lineage: Bacteria > Acidobacteriota > Terriglobia > UBA7540 > UBA7540 > Bog-366. The sequence continues at coordinate 190,151 of CAVRNQ010000003.1, read as the reverse complement.
AGGTGGTGTCATTCTGAGGAGCCGCAGGCGGTCCTGAGCACAGCGAAGGAAGAGTCTCGTATGTTCATGAAAATGTGCAGGGCGGGATTCTTCGCGTAGTTTACCCTGAGCGGGCAGAGCGAGATTCTTCGCTTCGCTCAGAATGACAGCGAAGGACTCAGAATGACAGCCAAGGGCCGAGAATGACAGCAGTGAGGCGTTTTCCCGCAGTCTGTTAAGCCTCTGGCGCGACCCTGCCGCGCCGGGCTGCATCGAAGGATTCGTATCCCATAATGAGAGTCGTGGCCATCGGTGGAGGCACGGGGCTGTCGACCGTCCTACGCGGCCTCAAGCATCATGTCGCGGAACCGGCGCGCCCCGCCCAGGTTCGGCCCGAGATCACCCGCCTCACCGCCGTCGTAACGGTCACCGATGAAGGCGGCAGCTCCGGCCGCCTGCGGCGCGATTTACGCATTCTGCCTCCCGGCGACATCCGCAACTGCCTGGTGGCGCTGGCCGAAGACGAACAACTGCTCACCCAACTCTTCAACTACCGTTTCGCAAGCGGCCACGGCCTGCGCGGCCACAGCCTGGGCAATCTCCTGCTGGCGGCACTGACGCACCTCACGCATGACTTCGCCAAGGCCGTGCGCCTGTCGAGCGAAGTCCTGGCCATTCGCGGCGAAATCTTCCCCGCCACGCTCGCCGATGTGCGCCTGAAGGCCGTGCGCCGCGACGGCGTGGTCATCCACGGCGAGCACAGCATCACCAGGACGCGCGTTCCCATCCGGCGCCTGCACATTGTGCCCAGCCGCTGCCGGCCCCTGCCCGAGACGCTCGAGGCGATTCGCGACGCCGACCTCATCACGTTGGGGCCGGGCTCGCTCTACACCTCGCTGGTTCCCAACCTGCTCGTGCACGGAATCCCGCAGCAGATCGCGCGCTCGCAAGCCGTGAAGGTGCTGGTCTGCAACCTGATGACGCAGCCGGGCGAATCGCGCGGCTATTCTGCCGCTGACCACGTGCGCGCCCTCCACCAGCACGCGGGGCGCAAGCTCTTCGATCACATCATCCTCAACCAGCGGCCGCTCTCGCCCGCACTTTTAAAGCGTTACGCCGCGGAGCGCGCTGAGCCCGTCCGCCTCGACCTCGACGCCGTGCGCGAGTTGGGCGTCAAGCCCCTGTGCGCCGATCTTCTGATCGAAGACCACGTGGCGCGCCACGACTCCCGCCACCTCGCGCAACTCCTACTCTCCCTCGCCAAACCCCGAGCCCGCTAGCTCTTGGCAGGCGGTTCCACACTGGCGGGGTTGGTTACTCCGGAATTTCATACGGAAACGCGCGCCGCAGTTCTTCCGGGCGCTTGTCGGGATGAAAGCCGGAAGTGAGGAAGTCAAGCCAGGCCGCGATTCCCTCATCGCCCTCGGAGCTTCTGCCGATAGCGATGCGGGGCGGGTGGCGGTAGAGTAGGAGAGGGAGCGATGCGGAGGCACGACACTCTCTCCCCTCGTCAAACCGGACGTGCGGATTTCCCGCATCCGGCTTTCACGCAAACTCTCGCGACCCAGCAGTACGCCGGCCGCAAAGCCGACTTAGCCGGGCAGCCAAGCCTCGATCTAAGATGAGAACTGTTCCCCAACCTTGCGGCTGGTTCTCCGTAGAGGGACTTGCGTCCAAGCGGAATTCCCACCCTCTGACTCAGCGTGTTTGCGTTCCGGCCCCTTCGCTCCACGGCGTTACCCGCTTCTCCGCTAGTATGAGCCGGTCCGACTCCCAGACGAAGCCGCCCCAGGGTTATGCATTCCCCTCGGGCGTTGGCCCTCCCCACAAGAAGAGCGGGACCACTCCGCCGGGTCTCCCAGGTTCCTCGACTGATCTTTCCCCATGCGCCGTCCCCAACCACCCCGGAGAGCCCGGTGGCTGCTCTTGCCCATTGCTTCACCACCGGCGTCAGGCTTCATCACGTATGGGAGACTGGCCGCTCTCACTTCGGGTAACGAGGCCGAATCAGGTTCGCTTGCGCTACGGCTCACGGGTTCGCCTTCGCCAGGCTTCGCTCGGCGGATCGCTCCGCTCCACGCTGGCTCGGCTACCTGTTGAACGGGCAATTACAGGGTAAGCTCCTTTCAGCTTACCAGATCAGCCAGGCTTCGCCTGGCGCTCCATACGTCCCGACGGCTTCGGTCGGGATTGTATGCAACCCAGAAACGATATGATGTTTAAGCCAAAGCGGGGAGTTATACGCAGAGCACATTACTCCGCGGCCCTTCTCTACGAAAGGACCTGCTGGGGGGGCGCCGCTATGATTGCCGCGTGTCGCATTTCGCCGTGTGGGGGTGTTCGGGTCGTTTCTTCTCCGTCACCCGCCGGCTCTTCGCCACCGCACATAACCGACCCCGAGCGGTCTACCGATTGACCGCGTGCGATTGCCCGCCGATCGACGCACGCGCCTTGGACGCGGGGGAAAAGCCATTGGAGACTGCGCCGGTAGCGGAGAAGCCTCAGAATGATCCCGCCCGGAGTAGGAAAGCTCTGCGCTATCCGCTTTAGCCAGGGACGAGAATTCCTCTCCCTTCGTCCAGTCCACCCTTACGCGGATTGCCGACGGTTATGCAATCGGGGCTCCCCGTCACCCTCATGGGGAACGCCATGGCTGAGCGTGATCTCCTGGACGCGGCGCTCGATAGAGGTCCACTGGTACTTATCTCGCACCAAGTTTAACCCTTCGTCTCCCAGCCTTCGCCGCAGAGACGGGTTCCGAATCAGCTTGAGACAGGCTTGAGCGAATTGCGAAGGTGAATCTGCAATCAGAAGATGTCGTCCCGGCTCAACATCGAGACCCTCGGCGCCAGCGCTGGTTGAGACCACAGCTTTCGCATGCGCCAGGGCCTCAAGAATCTTGATGCGGGTGCCGCCTCCATAGCGGATCGGGGTGATCACGATTGTGGCCTGGTGATAGTGCGGTGCGACGTCTGGAACCTCCCCTGTGACAAGGACGGAACGACCATCGTGAAGCTTCCTGACCTCGGGCACCGGAGCGCGTCCCACAATCAGAAGACGCGCCGCAGGGGCCTCCCTTCGAATTAGGGGGAATACCTCACGAAGGAAGAACCGCACGGCATCAATATTGGGGGCATAGAACATGGCCCCCAGGAACAGAATGACAGCATCATCGCTGCAACCGGGCGCTGCCTGTTGACTTGCCGGAGGGGGAAGCTCAACGCCATTCGGCACGACCCAGACTGTTCGCGCGCCGCCCAGTGCCCGTCTGTCGGTCTGCGAGCACACTACAAGCTCGTAGGGGCTGTGCATGAGCTGATTCTGCACACGGCGCCATTTGAGGTATTCCACGCAATCGAGAGCCATCCGCGGATAGACCCCGGTGTTTCGCAATTTCCAGGCCAGCTTCCGGTCTTCGAGGTCATAGAGGTCCACGACGACCCGGCGGGAAAGGTGAGAAGGGAGCTTACGCGCGTTCCAAACCCCCTCGGCCCAGACGAGATCGAATCCCTGGGATGATATCTCGTGAACTAGTTCTCTGGCGCGTTTCGAATCGCAAACCTGCAGGTGAATCGGCTCCGTCGGATGGCAATAGCGAAGGAGACGCTTAACCTTGGACGCAAATGGGCCACGTCGATTATCGCGCCGCCAGCCGTAGGACTCTGGCGGCACCAGACATACTTCTTTGCAGAAGCAGCGAATTCCCTCAAGTCTGAACCTCTCCTCCTGCATGCTAGGAGCAATGGCGACGAAGGTAACCTCGCTCACCGCAGCAACGGCCTTAAGCAGGTGATATACGCGCTGTCGCATTCCGGAAGTCAGCGGGTACGGGACAGAATCAGTGATGAACAGCGTTTTCACGGGAAGCTCCTACTTAGCACGTGATCAGCCATGACCGTTGCGTCTGCAATCTGCTTCATTTCTCCGCGGCCAACAGCGCAGCCGGGTTCGCGGGAGGCGCATACATTGTCTTTTATGTATGCGCCCCACGAACCCGCGCAAGATCTCTGCCACCGCGTCCTATCCACGACCTGTCCTGGCTTCTTAACTGTCGCCGACCTAAAATACGATGTCGGCGCCACCCGCGGTCTCATTGGTGAGAAAGGTCAGATCGGAGGATATTGCCGTAACCTGTTCATTCATGTTTGCGCAATATACTAGCAACGAGGGAATTCAAATTGTAATGTTTTTATGAAGGGGGGTGGGCAGGTTTTTGAATTACACGGATTGGGCATGTCCGCTCCCCCCCGGAACTCTCGGTATCCCCGCCCGGGTGCCATAGGCGTTAAATTGAGGAACTTCGCCCTGGCAGGGGCGGAATAGTCTGGCCTATAGCGAAAGCTATGACGTGTACGTCCGCCCTCGCGCGGCGGGGATCTTACTCGGGAATTTCATAGGGAAAGGCGCGGCGAAGTTTTTCCGGGCGCTTGTCGGGATGGAAGCCGGAAGTGAGGAAGTCGAGCCAGGCCGCGATTTCCTGGGGCTCGACACGCGGAGCGCGCAGGTCGAGCCCGCCGTAACTGTAGCGGTCGCGGCTGTAGGGAACCAAGCTCTTCTTGTAGAAGAAGACCAGGGTGTGGCCCGCCTTGGGCGAGAAAATCTTCATGCGGGCGCGATTGGGAATACCGTTGGGCAGCGGCGCGCGCGCCGAAATTTCCAGGCCCGCCCCGCCCGCTTCGACCTCGAAGGGGTCGGCGGAGGCTTCCGCGGCCGCCGCCACCGCGCCGGCCAGGGGAATGGCTTGGCCTTCCGCGTGGAGCTTTTCGGCGACGTTGGGTTGTGTCTGGTTCTGAATCATGTGCTAGCGGGCCCGTGCATCGTGGGCCCGGTTAAACGGGTCTGATCTGCTCGCTCCCCAGGCGGAAAAACTCGTAGGCACTGTCATTCTGCGCGAAGCGAAGAACCCCTGCATTTGGATTTTCATGCAAATACAGAGGTCCTTCCTTCGTTTCACTCAGGACCGGCATCGCCTCCTCAGGATGACAGTGTGAGGGTTTTTTCCGCAGCGGGTAGCGCAGAGTTATGCGCGGCAGCGCATTACTCTGCGGTTCTTCGTTAGAGTTCGTCACCACCGCGGAGCCGCAAGACCATTTCCATAGACGGTATGGCATAAATGCGAAGCCAATTCCAGCTTACGAGCCTTAGTATCAGGACGCCACTCGCCCTTCAGGCCTGCGATGCCTTGATTCCGTTCCCCGGCGGCGTCAGGATTTCGGAGGCCGTAATTTTCTTCGGCCGCATTTTCCACCAGAAGTACGGCCGCGCCAGCGCGCGGGCCAGTCCCATCTCCGCCTGGTAGAGGAACGAGGCGGTCGAGCGCGGCGCGAGATACCGCGTGTCGCCCGGCTGCACGATCAGGCTCACTTCGATGTTGGGTGTCACGTCGATGGGGATATGGTTGCGCCGGCAGGCCTCATACAAGTATCGAAAGACCACCCGCATGTCTTCGTAGCGCGGGGACGGCCATTGTTCCATGTCGGCGCCGATGGTGGGGCGGAAAATGCACACGGTGGGGAATGCGCCGATCCCGGTGATGTAGTCGATGGCCCGGAGCGTGTCCGCAATGGGCTCGACGCCGGCCACGATTTCGCCCGAACAAGAACCCTTGCCTAGTTTCTTCGCAGTGTATTCGAGCGCGCGGAAAAAGGTCTGCTGGCCGACCAACTGCTGCTTGCCGGGCAGGAAACGCGCGAAGTACTCAGGGTTATGGAACTCGTAGCAGAAGCTGAAGTGGTCAGCGCCCAAATCAATCAGGCGGTCGTACTTCCAGAAGTCGAGGGTGGGAATCAGTTGCAGACCTACCAGCGCGCCCACGCGCGACTTCACGGCTTTCACGTAGGGCGCGGCTTCGTCCAGGTCCCGATCGGTCTGGTAGCCGGAATTGAAATGCACAAAGGTGACGCCGGATTCCTCCTTCGCCGCGCGCACCACTTCCACGACGTCCTCGACGTCCTTCGCGGCCACCTCATTCACACCCACATTCAGTCCCGTGGCGCAGAACTGGCAGTGGAGCGACGGCGAGTGATACCAGAAGCCGCAAGAGTTGGAAATGTAGATGCCGAGGTAAGTCCCTTGCAGTACCCCCACCTTGTGCATGGGCGTGCCGCGCGAGGTGGCGCGCGTGTACCAGGCGGGCTCGGGGGGAATGCGCACCGGGTAGCGAAAACCCTGGCGCGAGTCCCGCACGCCATACGCGCCGCGCTCGCGCACCAGTTCGTAGCAGGATTGCTGCGCGAAGTCCTCTTCCACCGGGACGTTCACCCATACGTCTTTAAGGGAACCGGGAATCACGAGCTCCAGCCCACTGCCCAGCCCCGCGCGCGTGCGCGCGATGAATCGGGCATCCTCTTCGAGCGAGCAGGCAGGGTCAATACGCAGGCCCTTGCAGAAAAGGTCGATTTCGAGCTCGCAGGGATTCAGCGGCTGGCAGGGCTCGGGGGGAACGTTCTGGCGCGACTCCGTGCGGGAGCCCTCCTGGGTGGCGACACGTGGTTCCGGGTTGGACATCAACTCACCATCCCCGTCCCTATCATGCCACGGGCCACCCGGACTCCGTCAACCACAACTGTGCGGGGGAGAAGCAGGCGGGTAAGATGCCTGCATTGCAATACCGTAATTCCTTGTTTTTTTAGCAAACATTTTTCGTCGTGTGTGTAGGGCCGCCCCTTGGGGCGGCCTAGGCCGGGGCAAGCCCCGGCCCTACAAAACCCGGCGCCGGGCTTAGCGCGAACTTCTCACAACGCTGGGAGGCTTTTGGGGGGCTGCCGGAAGGGCGGGGCTCAAGCCCCGCCCTTCCAATTCCGTGGTGAGAAATCCGCCTTAGTACGCGAAATACCCGTTGGGGGCCGACACACCGTTGGGCACGGTGGTACCCTCGATCCCGATATACACGGTGCGGCCAAAGAAGAACGGCATCCCGAAATCGACAGAGTCCGAGGAGGGGCCGGACCCGCTATCGCCCCCCAAGTCGTTGAACGCGAAAAAGCTCGAATTGCCATTGCTAAACAGCGTATCAGCGCTCGCGATGGTGAATTGAGCCTGTCCCGTAGTGCCATTCCCATTCCCATCCGTATTGGTGACGGTGTAAGCGACAGGGGAGGCAGGACAATAAAAGCCCGGATAATCCGCACAATCCGGGATGCCGAGTGTGGCATAGTCCAGGAAATAGATGCCGGTCGAGCCCGTATCGAAGATGGCCGAGTACGCGACACCCCCGTACGAGGATTGGATATCGCCGCCAGTGTCGGTCGCGTAGAGCGTCGCGCTGCCCAGGGCATTGTCCGTTTGGGTTCCTACTCCAAAAATCAGCGACCCGGAAGCGGTGGTTGCGCCGCCGGGATCAATGGCGGGCATGGTAATCATCACGCCGTTATTGTCCGCCGCGAACAGCGCCACGGGGTTCCAAAGCTGATCGTTCAAGGGCACGGCAGGAATGCTGCACACATTTTGGGGGCAGACAAAGTAGTAGGGCGGGGGGTTGCTGGAAGCCGAAGTGCAGGCGCCACCACAATCCTGGGCGAAGTTGCCGAGGCCTATAATGCCATTGGCGCCCAGCGTGGCGACCATATTGAGATTGCCCTGGGGGCCAGGGTTGCCAAGGGTAAGGCAACTCGAGGGCACATCGAACGCCGGAGTGGCGCTGATAACCTGAATCGGAACCGAGGAAGCCTTTTCTCCGGCCATTTCAACGTCCGCCGTCGCCACCGGACCCCAGATGTAGGTGGTATCCGCAAATTGGATGCACTCCTGCAACACGTTGCTGTTGGAATCCTGGATGGTGGGCAGGGAGCTGCCGAGGGTACCAAGCGCGGTGGAAAGGACGCGCAGCCCTTCCGATCCGGTATCCACCTGGACGTTAGGTATATCCGTACAAGTTGTGGTGCCCGGCAAACAGACGGTGACCGTCACGAACAGCATGTTGGTGAAGTTGGCCGGGCCCGCGTTGACCTCCAGGGCCACCGTATTGGCCACGGGGGTCGGAGTGGGAGTGGGCGTGCTGCTGCTGCTGCCACAACCCACCAGAGCGATGGAGCCCGCCAGGACAGCCAGAAAACCGCCCAGCGTGGCCTTCGAATCATTCCTGAAAATCATCGCACCACCTCCGCGGAGACGTTGTTCGGCAGGAGACTGGGCACGTAGGCGTGTCCGTGAAAGGACCGCATGTGCCCGGCACTGACCAGCACCAGCTTCTCGGTGCGCACCACCAGCGGCCCGCCGTGTCGCCGCACCTGGGACCGAGCCGCTTGTTCGAGTTCTGGGAAGTAAGATCCCAGCAACTGCTGCATATTGGGTGCGAACTGCCCGCTCCATGCAACCCCAAAGACCTTGCCGTCCGGCGAGACATACTCCCGGACCGTGGTGCCGTTCGATGCAGTGATTTGATGGAGCTTATAGCCCGGCCGAACCTGCTCGCGAATTTCGCCCTTCAGATACTGCTGGTCTACGCTTACCGACGACTCATACTCACCCAGGACCGCCCAGGCGGGGGCTACTCCCAGGATAAGTATCACCAAGACTCTCATAGCGGTTCTCATATATCCCCACTCGTGCCTTTCTTCAGTGTGTACCCTGAGCTACTTTGGGTTAGACGGTGTTTCCCTGCCAAAAGGTTTCATGTGACGGGAAAAATACCTGCAAGAACCCAATCGGTTGCCTCAATCACCTGCCGTCCTCGCTGCTTCCGTATCGGAAGGCGGCGCGATGCAAGTCCGGATCCCCGCCGCAAAGCCACAGTTCGCGAATGGCCCCAGGAGAGACCGGCCTCGATCATGAGGGCCTTCAGAATCATGGCACAAAGGTCACAAGCTGCCAAGTCGCACTGCATCCAGGTAGGGGGTAACTTTGGCTTGTTGTAGCGGCGGTCTATGACCGCCGGCTTTTGCTTCAATAGATTCCGGCGCTCCCCGCAGGGCGTGGGGCAGGCGCCGAGCGCCGCTACAGTAGAGGTTATTACACAGACTCTGCCAGGGCGACTGTGCCGCCCCGTTGGCATGAGAATGCGGGCGGGTTGATTGCGCGGGTCGCCGCCACGCGCATTCTGATGCAGCGTGGGGTGCGGCGGGCGCCTTGCCTTTTGGCTTGCTTTTCCGGTCCTTGCCCAGGCCGGCCGAGTTGCCTTCTACCCGGCTCCCGGCTGGAATCTCTGCAGTTCCGGCAAAAGGCGGTCGATGGCGCCTTCCAGGTTTGCCAGCGCGGGTCCGACCCCCTCCAGGGTTCCCTCCCTCGCCATTTGTTCCAAGCTGCGAGCGGCTTCGAAGGCCTCCGGCGCCGCCATGTCTCCCACGGACCCTTTGAGCGAGTGAGCGGCCCGTTCCAGCGCACGCGGATCGCCTCCGGCGGCCGCTTGGCAGACGCCATCCATCAGCTTCGGACATTCCGTGAGGAACATCCCCACGATTTCGGTCGCCAAATCGTCGTCTCCCTCCAAGTGAGCCAGGAAGCGGGTCTTATCGAAAGCGGTTGCGGGCAGAGCTTCTTTCCGGGCTCCCGGGGCGGTCAGGGTTACCCCGCTACCCTGCGGGGGCTTCTCCGCCATGTGCTGGATAATCGCGAACAGGTCGCTAGCGCGGAAGGGCTTGGTGATGTAGCCGTCCATGCCGGCGGCGCGGCAGGCTTCCTCCTCTCCCGGAGTGGTCTGGGCCGTCAGGGCGATGATCGGCAGGCGCCCGCCGGTGTGGCGTTCTTTCTCCCGGATGGCCTGTGCGGCCTCTCGTCCATTCATCCGGGGTATCTCGAGATCCATCAGCACCAGGTCGAAGCCGTGCGGGTTCGCGTGCCCCACGGTCTCCAGTGCTTCTACGCCGTCGCCTGCCACCACGACCAGGTGGCCACGCTTTTCGAGAAGGTGCGTCACGAGCACCCGGCTGACTTCGTCATTTTCCACCAGCAGAATGCGCAGAGCGCGTCCGAACTCCTCCGCGGAGCCAAGCATGAGGGAAGGTCCCTTTCCCGCCGAGGCGGGCTCTTCCAGCGCCTTGACCAGGGTCGGGACGAGTTCCGCTTCCCGCACCGGTTTGGTGAGATAGCCTACGATTCCCAACTCCCGGCAACGCGGTGTATCGCACCACTCCTCCTGGGGAGGAAGCATCATCAAGATCGCCGCCGCAAACCCTGGAGTTTGACGCAATTGCCCGGCCCGAGAGACGCCCTCCCCGCCTGGCCTCGGCGCGTCAAGGAGCGCCAAGCGGAAAGGCGACTCGGATTCCTGCGCCCTGCGGATGGCCGCCTGCGCCCCTTCCATATCTTCCACGAGAGTGGGGATCATCCCGTGATGGCGCAGGAGTTCCTCCACGATCTCACGGCTGGCCGCATGGCCATCCACCACGAGCACGGGCAGTCCGCGCAGCCGGGCAGGGGCGACCTCTTCCCCGGGCGCGGTTCGAGCTCCCAGCCAACCCAGGCGGACGGTAAAGTGAAATGTGCTGCCCTTCCCCAACTGGCTCTCCACCCAGATGCGGCCCCCCATCAGGCGTGCCAGTTCCGCGCAGGCGGCCAGTCCCAAACCTGCGCCCTCGAAGCGGCGGGCCATGGAGCCATCCACCTGCGTAAAGGCCTCGAAGATCATCTCCAGCTTGTCGGCCGGAATCCCCACGCCCGTGTCGGCCACGGTGAAGTGCAGGCAAACGGCCGTTTCCTCCCGCGCTTCCAGTTGCGCGCGAACCACCACTTCACCTCGCGCGGTGAATTTGAGGGCGTTGCCCACCAGGTTCAGCAGGAACTGCTTCAGCCGCGCGGGGTCCCCGAGCAGCCTTGCGGGGATGGCGGGTGAAACCCCGTAGGCCATCTCCAGCCCCGGGCGGTAGGCCTGGAGAGAGAGCGGGAGGAGGGCTTCATCCACGGCGTCCGCCAAGACAAAAGGAACTGATTCGAGCTCGATCTTGCCTGCTCCGATCCTGGAAAAGTCCAGAATCGTGTCGATCAGGGCCAGCAGCGAGTTGGCCGAAGACTCCACCAGGTCCAGATAGCGGCGCTGCTCGGCGTTCAAGTCCGTGGCAAGCGCGAGTTCGGTCATGCCGATGATGGCATTCATGGGGGTGCGGAGCTCATGACTCATATTGGCCAGAAATTCGCTCTTGGCGCGATTAGCTTCCTCCACTGCTTCCATGGCTTTGCGCTGCGCCACCTCCACTTGCTTGCGCTCGGTAATGTCCGAAAGCAAGCCTTGGGCGTACCGGACGCCGTCTTTCTCGTAGGTTGCCACGGCCCGATCGTGCACCCAGATCCATTCCCCATCCTTGCGCCGGGCCCGGCACTCCACGTCATATCTCTGTCCGGTGCTGAAGAGAGCCGCGAAGGCTGCTTTCAGTCTTGGCTGGTCTTCCGCGTGGATGGACCCGAAGAAGAGACGGATGCCGGTCTGGTAGACTTCCTCAGCGGTAAACCCGGCTAACCTTTCGATATTGGGGCTGATAAACGCGAAATGGCCCTCGGAATCGACCGTCCAGACGACTTCGGGGATATTCAAAACGATCGAGCGGTGCTTCTCCTCGCTCTGCCGCAGCGCCTCCTCCGCGCGCTTGCGTTCCGTGATGTCTTCCACGATTCCGTCGTAGTACACCTCCTGTCCGACATCGGCCCGAACGACGCGGGCGCTTTCCCGCACGAAGATCACAGACCCATCCCGCCTTGTCCAAACCGCTTCCAAACCTATGACTTCACCGTCTCGCTCCATGCGTTCGCGAAACACCCGCCGCGGGTAGCTCGGCTCGAACCCCACCTCCTCGAGGTTGCGAGCGATCAACTCTTCCAGGCTCTCGTAGCCCAACATCCTGATGAGGGCGGGATTCGACATGATGATGCGGCCCTCGGGAGTGGTGCGGTAGATGCCGACGGTGGAGTTCTCGACGAGGCTGCGGAAGCGCTCCTCGCTTTCTTGCAGCGCTTCCTCCGCGTGCTGGCGCGCGGTAATATCGATGAAGTTCTCCAGCAGATGTTTGCGGCCGGCAATGACCACGGGCACCACCGTCTTGATGATCGCCCGCTGCTGACCCGTAGCGGTCAGCAGGACGCGCTCGGAGTTGTCCACCCTCTGCCCAAGATCTGTAACCGGACAGAACCCTTCGTTTGCTGGGCAGACGAACTTGTGGCACACCGCGCCCACTACGACGTCGCGCGGCTGCTCGACCAAGTCCAGGGCCACTGGGTTGGCGTCAACGATGCGGTGCGTCTCAGCATCAATGACGAAGATTCCGGTTTGCACGGAATTGAAGATGGCCTGGAGCCTGGACTCACTTTCCTGCAGGGCTTTCTCCGCGCGCTTCCGCTCCGTCACATTACGGGCAATGCCCTGTACCTCTACCGGCTTCCCGTTCTCGTAGAGCAGCCGCCCGCGAACCTCCACGGTGAGGCGGGTGCCGTACTTCGTAATAACCTCGGTTTCAGCCGCTTCAAACGGTTGTCCCTGCATGGTTTGGGCGAGCGCCTGGCGCACCACGTCCTGGCATTCGGGGGCAATGATCTGCGCAAGGTTCATGCCCAGTGCTTCTGCCCGGGTGTAGCCCAGGACCTTCTCAGCCGTATTGTTCCAGGAGGTGAAGTTCCCCTCCAGATCGCGGGTATAGACCATGTCGATAGCGTTTTCGAGCAGGTCGCGGAAACGTTCCGTCAGGGCCGCCTCGCGCCGCAGCCATTCCCGGATCTCCCGCGTCTTGGCCCCCACTTGCCGCCGCAGGATCAACACCCAGGCTGCCGTGGCGAGCATCAGGACGCCCATTAGACCCATCGCCCAGCGTGCCTGATCCAGGGTCCACCAGGAAGCCTTCTCCAGCAGCACCACCTCGGCGGGCGAGCCCACCAGTAACCGAAATGCCTGGGGCGAGCCGTTTTCACCCCATTGCACTTCACAAATCCCTGTAACCCGCACGCGGCTTCCCCGCGGCAGACGGGCCAGCGCCGCTTTCGCCTCGGAGCCAAGAACCCTGGCTTGAAACGCCACCCGGCCCGATTCCACCACCAGCGCGGGGAGGCTGCCTTCCGTCGCCAAGTCGAACACCCAGCCCTCCAGCCGCACCAGGGCTCCATCCTTGTCCGCCTGCAATACCTCCGACGCGCCGATGTCAGCCGGCACGGGAGGGGGACCTTGGCCGACCTTGCGGAATACAGCGTCCTCGAGCTTTTGTGAGCCCTCACCCAACGCCGGAAACCCCAACACTTCAACGATGTCGCCAGGCTGAACGGCGGTCTGCTGGTTCGTCTCTATCCGAAGACTGTCCGTGGCATCCCTGATGTACAGCGAGCGGAAAGGCTGCTGCAGCGTGACCACGCCGCGGACCTTTACCCGGTGGCCGGAGGTGGCCCGCAGGCTCAGACGCATGAGGTCACCCAGAGAATCGATGGGCGGGACTTCGGCCGTGGGTGGGCCAGGCTCGGTGACACGGACGGAGGTGAGGTCTGGACTGTAGACGATAACGCCCACGAGCCGCTGTTTTTCATTGAACATGCCGCCACAAGCGCCCCGGACCAGCACCTTGGAATCAATTAATTCCCGCGGCGCACTCTCGCGGTAACGCGGAACTCGCACCACGACCCGGCCCGCTCCCAAGGCGACAGCGAGCACAAGGTTCCGGAACTCCGGATCGACTTCGGCGGAACGGACAATGCCTTCGATCTCAACCCACTGGCTATCTGCCCGCCCCAGAGCCAATTGCTCATAGGGAGGTCGTAGCGGCGGGGGTAGCGGCGCGCGGCCCAGGATTCGGACCTTCGGTCTCTCGATCTGGTTCGCAAAGTACCCACGGTCGCTGACTCCCTCAACTTCCACAAGCTTGCCCGTCTCGAGATGCAAATCCTCCCGCGGCACATCCACCCAAATGCCGCCCGTCTGGTCTTGCACAAAGAGCATCGGCCTTGCCGCGTCGTAGTAGGTAACTACCGCCCGCAGCCGGACCGGATAGCCGAGATTCGCTTGTTTGGCAGAAAGCGCGCGAATGTCACCTGCTCGCGTCAGGAGGGGAAGGGAAGGTGGGACCACAGGGGCCCCGGGTTGCTGCCCCCACGCATACGTGAGCCCCAGGCACAAGAAGGTGAGCGAGAGAATAACAAAAGACCTTGGCGCCGACCGCATAGGCGTTGCCTCAGCGAGGCTTCCTTGCTTGGTTGTCATCAGCTCACCCAACCGGCGGGAGTCCGGTCGCCGGGCGCTGGGTGCCGAGGCGTGGCGCTTCCAGGCGCATTCCGGCAGACTGCCGGTTCCATCACAGGAGCTGCAGCCCATCGGGGGGAAACAAGCTTCAAAGACAGGAAGTCCCCCGTCTGGCCCATGAGGCCCTCCTCTATGTTTTCGGCAGAACGCGCGAGAACTTGACGGAAACCACTGGGTTTTCTCCGGTTGGGCAAGCCGGCGCCTGCGGCATCCTGAAGCTGTGAAGAAATCCCTGAACGAGCAAAGGCATTCCACGCAAAGGCGCAAAGTCGCAGAGGGCGCAAAGAGAACAAACCAGTTATTCTTTGCGAGTCTTTGCGCCTTGGCATCTTTGCGTGAAATTGTTTAATCTTTCACAGGTTCATCCTGATTTGGGGTGGGTCCCAGCAGGCCGCGGGAAAACTTGCAGGCACTCGATCCCCTGCGGGGATTAGGGCGAGGGCTGAACCAAAAGCCGAGAATCAATGGGTTGGCACAGGTGGGGTCAGAGCGTAGTTGTGAATCGACCCGCCCGCGGCCACACCGATGTGCACGATGGAAATCCAACGCTCGGCACGATGGTGGCCCGTGCGATGAAAGAGATAGGATACGCCGATCGACGCCGCCGTGCCCGCCAGCTCAATCCCCACAAAGAGCGGCCGGTTATCGACGACGGAGTTGGTCAGCAGCCATTCGTCGTTGCCCTGGCCGCGAAAATGCCGCGTGGAAGCATAGTCGAGCATGCGCCCGGCGCCCACTCCGGTAAATAGCCAGGCGTTCTCGGGGTCCCAGAAACGATGCGGATGAGCCTCGATTTTCGCACCGTGTTGCGGTGCGGGAGTGGCGGGCGTCGCTTGGCCCGCCCCGGCCTTGTCCTGCGCAGGCAACACGGCTGAGAAGCCCAACCAAAGCGCCAGGAAGAGGATGGCATCGGTGCGTGGCATGGCCCGCATTCCAGTATCCTGAGCGAGTGGCCCGGACCTATTTTGGAGGCTCGCGGTTCTTCCCTCATTGACGACAAAAAGCCGCGGACCTAAACGACAGGTCCGCGCTACGCTGGCTCGACCACCCCCTGACCCCCTCCTGAACCAGGAGGGGACCTTGCTCACAAATACTTCAGCAATTCATCCAGGGTCTTCTGGATGCCGACGTAGGGGTCGCCCTCGCCCTCGTATTCAATCGAATAGATTCCCTTGAAGCCCGCCTTCTTCGAAATCTCGATGGCCTTGGGGAAATCGTATTTCTTCTCGACGCCGTCCGCGCCGATGTCAAGTCCCTTGGCGTGGGTCACGACCTTCGCGTACGGGTAGAGCAGGGCCAACCCCTTTTCGCGCGTCGCCTCATCCGGGAAGTTGCCCATATCGGGCAGCGCGCCCACGTGCGAGAGGCCCACCAGCTTGAAGAGGTTCACCAGTTCTTCCGGGTGCTCGGAGCCTACCCCGCCGTGATTCTCGATGATCACGTGCACGTCCTTGGGCGCCGCGAAATTCACCAGCGCCTTGTAAGATTCGGCGGTCCGTTCCAGGTTCTTGGGGTCCATCGTGCCGGGGTCGCAGCGCACGGATTTCACGCCCAGGAAGTGCGCCACGTCGATCCATTTCTTGTAGGCATTAATGGCAAAATCGCGCTTTCCCTTGTCGGGATCGGAAAGCCCACCCTGGTCCCACAACTCCTCAAGGTCCACGGGCATGTTCACAACCGTCGACCGGGTGTGGACCAGCCGGCTCTTGATCTCCTGCAGATAGCTCGGGTCGGAAGAAGCAAAGTGCGGGGTGCAGAATTCGAAGTGATGCACCTTGTACTTGTTGACGATCAACTCGGGAAAATCCAGCAGGGCGAGCATGGGGCCGGGCAGGTTGAATTCCTTTTCGCGCGTTGACTGGAAGTAGTTATGAAGGCTCCAAGTGGAAATTGAAATACGTTCCAGCTTGGCGGCGGCGCTGGTAGCCGAGGCGTGCCCCGGCGTGGCCTGGGCGAGCGCACTTCCGCCCCGCAGCAAGCCCGCGGCAGCGGCGCCTCCGGCCAGGCGAGTCAAGAAATCACGACGAATCATTTTTCCTCCTTTTTGGTGAGGGCCGAGAGAATGTCCTCAGGAAAGCGTGCCTATTATAACTCCGGTTCCGTGCCCGGCGAAGGTTTCGTGGCGGCAGGTGGCGCATGAACAAGCTCCCCGCGGGAAGCTGGGGTTCTCTTCCGGCAGCGACACGTTGATGAACATGCCGGAGCCGAGCTCGAATTGGTAGCCACGGCAAATCCGTTTTTCAGAATTGCCGTGGGTTCGTCAACCCATGGAAAAAGCCCACGACGAAGAAATCGCTCGTCGTGGCTACCAGCTTTTTTCTTGACGTGTTTCTGAATTATGAATTATAAAACAACCGCGTCGGCTATAGTCTGACAATTCAGAGTTCATAATTTGTAATTGCTTGAAGAAAAGCCTCGGAGGCAACAGCAGGAAAGGCCGATGACTGAGAATCTGGTCGTGCCGCTCGAAGTGATTGAACGGCGGATATATCTCGTTCGTGGACAGAAGGTGATGCTCGACCAGGACCTCGCCGAACTCTATGGTGTTACTACCGGCAACTTGAACTTGGGCGTGCGCCGTAACAAGCTACGCTTTCCCGAAGACTTCATGTTTCAGTTGAGCGCGGAGGAGATGAAGTATTTGACCTTGCAATCTGTAAGAGCAAAGGGCCGAGGGGGACGACGGACTCCGCCCTACGCTTTCACCGAACAAGGCGTGGCGATGCTGTCCAGTGTCCTTAAGTCCCAGCGGGCAGTGTTGGTGAACATCGTCATCATGCGCGCTTTCGTAAAGCTGCGGGAGATGCTGGCGACCCACAGGGACATTCTGCGAAAGCTGGAAAAGTTGGAAAGAAAGTACCAGAGGCATGACACGCAAATCACCGCCGTCTTTGACGCCATCCGCAGTTTGATTGAAACTTCCAGACGCCCTCCGCGACGCATTGGGTTCACAACTCCGGCAAAGCGGTAGCCACGGCAAAACCGTTTTTCAGATTTGCCGTGGGTTCGTCGTCTTCTAAAACGCCGGTGGGGACACCGGCGCTACAAAAAAAGCCCACGACTAAGAAATCGCTCGTCGTGGCTACCTGCCTCACTCTACTTTCACTCCCCGCAGGAAGCTGGCGTTCTCTTCCGGCAGCGACACGTTGATGAACATGCCGGAGCCGAGCTCGAAGCCCGCCATCTTGGTGAGGCGGGGAATGATGCTCACGTACCAGTGAACGTACCTCACCCCCACATATTCCGAGGGGGCGGTACGGATGGTGTAGTTGAAATCCGGATCGTCGAGCCCGCGATAGAGCTTGGCGAGGGTGCGGCGCAGATTGTGCGCCAGGTCAACCGCTTCGGCGTCTTTGATCTCCGAAAAGCACGCCATATGACGGCGCGGCATGATGAGCATGGAAAAAGGTGTGAGCGCCGCGAACTGCACGAAGGCCACAAAGTGTTCGGACTCGTACACGATGCGCGTGCCTTCCCTCAGCTCCTGATCGAGCACGTGGCAGTAGATGCACTCCCCGAACTCGTCGAAATGCTGGAGCGCGTTGATGAACCGGTCGCGAAGCTGGGCGGTGATGACGGGGGCGGCAACCATCTGCGAGTGGGTGTGTTCGAGCGAGGTTCCCGCGGCCTCACCGTGATTCTTGAACAGCGTCACCTGCTCGATGCGGGGGTCGCGCGAGGCGAAGGTAAAGCGGTCGAGGTAGGTTTGAATGATGATCTCAACCTGCGCGTCATCCAGCAGCGCCGTCGTCTTGCTGTGGTCGGGTGTGTCCACGATGATTTCATGGATGCCCACGCCCGTCACGGTCCGCCGGATGCCCTGAATCGAGCGCCGGCGTTCGCCCTGGTACGAAAGCGCCGGGAACTTGTTGGGCGTGACGCGCACCCGCCACCCCGAATCGCCGGGCACGACGTAAGTCTCCGGCGGCGTCAGCTTTTCGTTCCCCGGGCAGAACGGGCAGGTGGGGACAAAGGTGGGGAGGGGCTTCTTTTCCTTTTTCTTTTTGACAAAATCCTCCGGGCGCTTGGCGCGCTCCGTGGCGATGATCACCCACTCGCGAGTCAGAATGTTGTGGCGCAACTCAGGCATGGCAGTTCTCCCTGGGCGCATTTTATAACATCGCGGGGAGAGTTGGTACGGGGAGGGATCCGCGCTCGCTGGCGGCCTCAACCAAACATGCGGGGGGTTGTAGGGCCGGGGCTTGCCCCCATATGCGCTAAGATAATAGTTGACCTCTGTTCCCGCGCCTCCGTGTCCTCTGTGCTTCTCAAGACTTAACACAGAGCCCACGGAGTCTCTCCGTGACCTCCGTGTTGAGTCTTTCTGGCCGCAGAGGACACGGAGAGCCTCGTTTGGGTCGCGGGTGGCGCATACATTGTCCTTTATGTATGCGCCCGGGCGCCAACATAAAAGGCAATGTCGGCGCCACCCACGGCCATGGCTCGGACGAAGCCGGCCGGCCTTACTGCTTGTTCTCGTAGGAGGCGAGGAACTGTTTCATGGCCGCGTCGTTCATCTTCAGCTCGCCGCTGCGCAGGAGTTGCTGCCGCAGGTTCTGGCGGTAAATCTCAAACGCCAGATTGCGCTTCTGGTCGAGCAACTCTTCGCGGATCTGGTCGCGTTGCGCGGGGAAATCGGCATCATGGGCGGGAGTATGAGAGACCACGCGGAACACCACGCTGTTGGCGCCGAGTGAAACGACCTCACTGGTCTTCCCGGGGTCGAGCGTAAAGGCCGCGGCAAGCGTACTGCCGTTGCCCACGCCCTCCACGTATTCCGACTGGCTGAAGTCCTTGCTCTGCTTGGCCGCGAAGCCCGCGGCTTTCGCCGCCTTGTTGAAGTCCGTGGTCTTCGCCTGCTGGGCAAGTTGCTTGGCCTTATCAGCGGCAAGCACGTTCGCCTGGTCGTGGCGATAGTCCTCCTCCACGCGCGCGCGCACTTCGTCGAGGGTGGGCGTGTGCTCGGGAACCACCTGTGCCAGTTGGATAATCGCCGCTCCCTTGGGGACCGAAATGGGCGCACCCACTTCGCCCGCGCGGAGCTGGAAGGCTAGGTTCTCAAAAGCGTCGGCATTGCCGAGGTCCGGCACGGCCTGGGCATATTTGAAGAGGGGCGACTCCTTGGGTTCCAGTCCCGCCTTGCGAACGGTGGCCTCAAACTGCTGGGGATCCGCCTTAAGCTGGGTCTGGAGCTGGTCGGCCAGCTTCTCCTGCGCGTCTGCGAGTCGCTCCTTTTCGAGCTCGGCGCGGATGGAATCCTTCACCTCGTCGAAGGACTGCAGGTGCGCATTCTGCTTCTCCTCGAGCTTGAGGATGTGGATGCCGTAAATCGTTTTGATGAGTCCACTCACCGCGCCGGGTTTCATTGAAAACGCCGTATCTTCAAATTCCTTCACCGTCTGGCCGCGCACGATCCAGCCGATTTCGCCGCCCTGCTGGGCGCTGGTATCTTCGGAGTATTTCTTGGCCAGCTCCGCGAAGTTGCCGCCCACCCGGATCTGGTTCAGCACATCGGCAGCCGTCTTCTCGATGGTCGCAATCTCTGCGGCCGTCTTGCCCGTGGTCTTGAAGAGAATGTGCGCCACTTTCACGCGGTCGGACACACGGTAATCCGAGAGGTGCTGGGCATAGGACTGGCGCAATTCCGCCTCGTCGATCTTCACCTGCGCGCGCACTTGCTCCGGGTCAAGCAGCACGTAGCGCACCTGGCGCTGTTCGGGAAGCTTGTAACGCGCGGGATCTTTCTGGAAGTACGCGCTCAAGCCTTCCGGCGTCACCTTGATTTCTTTGATAAGCTGGCTGGGGTCAAAGAGCACGTAGTCGATCTGGGCCTTGGCGTTGCGATGGCGGAACTCGGTGAGCAGGTCCGCGGGCGTCGCCTGCACCCCGTCCGAGACGATGCTGCGGACTTTCTCCAGAAGCAGGCTCTGGCGGAGCAGAATCTCAAACTGGCCCAGGGTCATGCCGGTCTGCTGCTGCACCAGTTCAGTGGCGCGGTCCGCCCCCACAAAAGTCCCCCCCGGATAGAGCCAGGGAATGTTGCGCAGGGTCGCGAAGACTTCCTGATCGGAGACGTCCACGCCGAGTTTCCTGGCCTGCGCGACCAGGGCATGCTGGATCACCATATCGTCGAGAACGCTGCCCGCGACGAGCGGCACCAGGCGCGAGTCGTAGCCGTATTGCGAGTTCTGAAAACGGGTGCGAATGGATTGGGAAAGTTCCTGCGCGGTGATGTTGTACCCACCCACCGAGGCCAGCACGTTCACCTCGGCGCGGCTCGTATCTCCTCCCCCCCCGAGGGGCATCAGCGTGATCACCATGCCGAAGGATACAATGCTGAGGAAGAAAATCAGCAGGTACTTCTTCACTGCCTCACGGTTCTTGCGGAAGAATCGATACATGATGACTCCTGCGGATTGGCCAGAACCTTTCTATTATAGAGGAGTAGGGCGTATACCGGCAAGGCTTACGCGTGCCTGGTAGTGGTGCATTGCCGAAGTCATCAGCGACCACCCCGCCCTTCGGGCACCCCTCCTGAACCAGGAGGGGAATCTTGCCCGGCCAGGAAAAGGAGTCCCCTCCTAAGCTTAGGAGGGGTGGCGCCGCAGGCGACGGGGTGGTCTCGATCCCAGATTGTGGCTCGGCGAGAATTCGCGATTGCGCGAGGCGAGAAACGAATCATCTGCCCCATTTCCTGGATGATGCGGGCTAAAACTCCTTGACCCTCGCAGGTGTTTCGACAAGAATAGGCTTGCAGGATGGGAGCGGTATGGGCACGCCACCACGCCTTCGCGGGCGACCCCGAGGGCGGCACCTCGAACTCGAATGGACTACGATCACCTACCGCACGATTGCGTTTTGGGTGCTGCTGGCGTTGGCGCTGGCGGGGATTTCCCTGTACGTGATTTCTCCGCGGTTTACCAAAGAGAAAATACGCCAAGGGTTGGAAGCCATGGTGGGGGACGCGGGGAAAGTTTCCAGTTACGGGGCGGCGGCGGGCCGCCGGGAAGCCCACTTCGTGAACCTGGACGGCACCGTGCGCGTCAAGAAGGCGCGCTCGCTGGAATGGATTCGGGCCGACTACAACACCAGCCTGGAGAAGGGTGACTACGTACAGACGGCGAACGACGCCGTGGCGCGCATCATTTTTGCTGACGGCACCAACTACATGCTGAAGCCCGATGCGCTCATTGTGGTCGAGGAGAGCCGCGAGGACCCCGTAACCCGCGCCACCCGGGTGGCCGTGCAGGTCAGTTCGGGCTCGGTGGACTTGGCGACGGGCCGTTTCGAGACTCCGGGTTCGACCTCGCAAGTGGCCTTCGCGGACGCCGTGGCGAGTCTGAACGAAGAAAGCCACGCTGCCGTCCGCAATGATCCTGACAAGAACGTCCACGAATTCACCATGGACTTGGGCCAGGCAGAGCTGACCCGAGGCTCCACCAGCGTCCAATTGGGGCAATACGAGCAGGTCTCGTTTGAGTCCCAGCAACCGGGTTTGGTGCGAACCAGGGTGATTGCTCCGCCCACCTTGCTGACGCCCCAAAACATGGAGTTGAAACTGGTTAAGGACCCCAAATCCGCGGTTTTGGAATTCACCTGGACGGAGGTTCCGGAAGCGAAAGCCTATCACCTGCAGATATCCCCTTCGGCCGTGCTTTCCAACTTTGTCGTGGACAAGAAAATCACCGGGCACACCTCCTTTGAGATTTCCGGCTTGGAAGAGGGGAATTACTGGTGGATTGTCATGGCGATTGACGCCAAAGGGGCGGAAAGCCAACCGAGCCAAGCCAGCCGGTTGAGCTTGGTGCAGGAACTGATGGGGAATCAGGCTTACCTGGAAATCACCAGGATCATTCAGCACGGCAGGGTGGTGGAGGTGCAGGGGAAGACAGAGTCCGGTTCCACCGTGATCGTCAACAACGAGCAGGTCTTTTCGATTTCGCCGGACGGCACGTTCCGGCACTTTACGTCGCCGCTCGTGCATACCGGGTCGAACCAGCTTACGATCACCGCCCAGGATCGCAAGGGCAACACGAATACCATCCGCAAAACCGTCGTGATCGAATGAGTGTGCCCAGCGCCCGGCATCCCGACCGAGCCCGGCAGGAGTTCATAAGAGAATGAACCTTCGCTCCTTGTTCAGTGTTTTTTCCTCCGACCTTGCCATTGACCTGGGCACGGCCAATACCCTGGTGTACGCCAAGGGTAAGGGGATCGTCGTGAACGAACCCTCCATCGTGGCCATTAACAAGGTCAATGGAGAGGTCGAAGCCGTGGGACGCGAAGCCAAGGAAATGCTGGGCCGCACGCCCGGCAACATCGTGGCGATCCGCCCCTTGAAAGACGGCGTCATTGCCGATTTCAAGGTGACGGAGAAGATGCTCAACTACTTTATTCAGAAAGCCCACAACCGCAAGATGTTCGTCCATCCGCGGATTGTCATCGGCGTGCCCTCGGAAATCACCCAGGTGGAAAAACGCGCCGTACAGGATTCCGCCATGCGCGCCCGCGCCAGCGAGGTCTTCCTGGTGGAGCAGGCGATGATGGCGGCCATCGGCGCGGGCCTGCCCATTACCGAGCCTTCCGGCAGCATGATTGTCGATATCGGCGGGGGCACCACGGATATCGCCGTCATTTCCCTTTCCGGGATCGTCTACAGCCGCTCCGTGCGCGTGGCCGGAAACGAAATGGATGAAGCCATCACGGCGTACTTGAAGCGGAAATACAACCTGCTGATTGGCGAACGCACCGCCGAGCAAATCAAGATTGAAGTCGGGTCTGCCTACCCCCTGGAAAAACCCCTCACCATGGAGATCAAGGGCCGGCATCTCCTGGAAGGCATCCCCAAAACCATTACCATAGACGACTCGGAGATTCGGGATGCCTTGTCGGAATGCGTTTCGACCATCCTCAACGCCATCCGCGTGGCCCTGGAGCGCACCCCGCCGGAGCTCTCCGCCGATATCTCGGACCGGGGGATTGTCCTGACCGGGGGCGGCGCGATGCTCAAGAACCTCGACAAACGCATCCGCGAAGAGACCGGTCTGCCCGTCTCGATCGCCGAGGATCCCTTGGCTTCCGTGGTATTAGGAACGGGTAGAATGTTGACGGACTTTAATCTTTTGCGCCGAGTTGCGATAGAATAAGGCGACGGGGTCCCAGCCGCCCAGGGCCGTGGAAGCATCACCCACGAAGTAACCCCTCGCCCGTCCCGCCCCGGCTTGAGAAAGCGCCGGTTGCGGTCCACCCTCTCCCCTTGCGGGAGAGGGTGCCCGAGGTACGAGGGCGGGTGAGGGGGCCCCGAGCACCGGGGGTGAGGGCTTTCTTCGTGGGTGATACTTGCATGGCTATAGAGGTACACGACACCCGGGACTTTGGTACGCCCCCCAGCCGGCCTTTTCGCTTGCAAAGTTCAGAATTATTAATATTATGGGGGGGCGGCGCCGATAAGGAATTGAAGGGGAATTGCCGGTGACGGAATCATTAGGCGGCCTATTACTGAATTACGCAAGACTTCGGTGGTTTCCTGCCCCCACCACCCTGGCTTCCGGCGACGAACCGCTGACCCCGGACCACGGACGTTATCCCGATGTTTGATCCGAACTCCCCGGAATTGACGCGCCCGGTAGAGGCCTTGGACCACGAGGGGCCGGAGATGCCCGCCTTTGTCAGCCGGCACCCCTCCTTCTTTATCCTCCTGGCCGTCATCACGGCCCAGATCCTGCTGCTCTCCTTCCAGATCACCCGCAATCCCAACGTGCGCCTGATCCGCTATTGGGCAGTGGCGGTTTTCGATCCCATGGAGCGCTCGCTGCGCGGCCTGCTGGACGTTTCCTCGCGCGCCTATACAACTTATCGGCACCTCTGGCACGCCCAACAGGAGAACCAGGAACTGCACGTGCAACTGGTGGCGGCGCAGGTGCAGGTCCAGCGGCTGGCGGAACAGGCGGGAGAGACGGAACGCTTACGCAATCTGCTGCAGTTCAAGAATCAACTGGCGTTCCAGACCGTGGCCGCGGAGGTGATTGCCTCCAGCCCGGGCGAGAACTCCAACGCCATCTTCATCGACAAGGGCTGGGATGCCGGCCTGGTGAGCGACCTCGCCGTCATCACCCCGGAAGGCGTGGTGGGCAAAATCCTGGCCATCTACCCGCATAGCGCCCAAGTGCTGCTGCTTGCTGACCCCTCGAGTGGTGTGGGCGTGACGCTCTCCCAGACCCGCGTGCAGGGTATCCTGAAGGGCGACGGCGGAAACCTCTGCGACGTTCACTACGTGATGAATGAAGAGCCGGTGGCGCGCGGCGAAGCGGTGGTGACTTCCGGGCTCGACCAGATCTACCCCAAAGGCCTGCCGGTGGGAACCGTCGTGCAAGTGGGGGATGGCAACATCTATAAGAATATCGTCCTAAAACCCGCGGCGGACTTAAACCGCCTGGAAATGGTCCTGGTGGTCCTCAAACCCTCTGCCAGCCAACAGCAGGCCCTGAACCTGCCCACCAGGCCGTAAAACCTCAAGATTCCTGGTCCGGCGGTCCGGCCTTCAATACATCCCCTCTGTCTCGGCAAGTGCCTGCGCCACGCGGGCGCGCCAGGGCCCTGGTTCTCAAGCCTGATTTGTGTGCCCCTTCGCTTGTGCTTGCAACAGAGGAATTCCCCCCAGCCCCCGCTTCTGGTAGTCTAGTGCGCCGATGCCTTCATCTCCCAATCGCCCGGTGGCGGTTTTTCGCGTGCATCCCGCTATCCTGACGGCCGCGGCGCTGCTGGCGCTGCTGCTCGAAACCTTTCTGCCCCTCAAGCTGCCGCTGGCGCGCCTGATGGATTTCCCCCTGCTCATCACCATCTATTTTGCGCTGGTCCGGCGTGACAAGCTTTTCGGGATTGGCCTGGGCACGGCGCTGGGCCTGATGCAGGACGCGCTCTCACACGGCTACATCGGCATTTTCGGGATCGCCAAGGCCATTGTGGGGTATCTGGCGGCTTCGGCGAGCACACGCTTTGAGCTGGATTCCATGGTGGCGCGCACCGTGCTGACGGGCGTCTTCGTGCTGGTTCACAGCCTCACCCTCGCCGCGCTCCAGCATGTCTTGCTCGAGACCCCGCCGCCTTTTCAGCCACTCACGGTCGCCAGCTCCATCCTGGTGAACGCCGCTTTGGGAGTGGTACTATTTCAAATCCTCGACCGCTTTCGCCGCCCGGCCTGACCAGGCCCCGGCCGCTCCCGGGTGCAGTCATTCCCGCGCAAGCGGGAATCTACTCCGCAAGCACATTGGAAATGCGCCGCCGACGGACTGGATTCCCGCTTGCGCGGGGATGACCAGTGTATCGAAAGGGATCCCATTCCAAATGACACCAGCACTCGGCCGCTATTTGGGCTTTTTTTGTTCCCACAGCGTGCTAGAATTGCCCGCTGATTTTCCGCCGGCCAGATCACCTTCGAGGAGGTTATTCTTATGTCGAAACGCACTACTTTCGGCGTCATCATCGGGAACCGGGGCTTTTTCCCTGACGTCCTGGCTCGCGATGGACGCGAAGAAATCCTGCGAGTTCTGGAGAAAGAAGGCTACGGAAGCATCTGCCTGACTCCACAGGATACCAAGTTTGGCTCGGTAGAAACGCTGCAAGACGCCCGCAAGTGCGCAGATCTGTTCCGGCAGCATAGCGGCGAAATCGACGGGGTGTTGGTCAGCCTGCCGAACTTCGGCGACGAGCGTGGGGTGGCGAATTCCGTGCGCATGTCGGGACTGGACGTGCCGGTGCTTATCCAGGCTTTCCCGGACGAACCCCACAAGATGCTGATGGGGGGGCGTCGCGACAGCTTCTGCGGCAAGATTTCCGTCTGCAATAACCTGTGGCAGTACGGGGTCAAGTACACCTTGACAACCCTGCACACGGAAGCGCCAACTTCGGCAGCCTTCCAGTCTGACCTCGGAGCATTTGCAGCCACCTGCCGCATCGTAAAAGGACTCAAAAACCTCCGCGTGGGCGTGCTGGGTGCGCGCCCCGCCGCCTTCAACACCGTGCGCTTCAGTGAGAAACTGATGGAGCGCCACGGCATCTCGGTTGAGACGCTGGATCTTTCGGAAGTCTTCGGCCGCGTCGGCCGGCTGAAGGATGACGATCCGAAAGTTCAAGCCAAGATCGCAGGCATTCAAAGCTACGTCCCGACCGAGGGTGTGCCCGCGCCGCCCCTGGTGAAGATGGCCAAGTTTGGCGCGGTCGTGGACGACTGGATGAAAGACAACGAACTCGCGGGCACCTCCGTCCAGTGCTGGACCGCCATGGAGGAATTTTTTGGCGTTGTCCCCTGCGCAATGATGAGCATGATGTCGAATAACCTGCTGCCCAGCGCCTGCGAGACGGATATGATCGGCATGATCGGCATGTACGTGCTGCAACTCGCTGCCGGCGAGCCCAGCGCCATTGTCGATTGGAATAACAACTACGGCGAGGATCCCGACAAGGCCGTCATCTTCCACTGCTCGAACCTGCCCAAGCACTTCTTTGAAGACGCCAGGATGGATTTCCAGGAAATCATCGCGGGCTCGGTGGGCAAGGACAACACCTTCGGAACCGTGGTGGGCAAACTGAAGGCGGGGCCACTTACCTATTGCCGCGTCTCGACCGACGACCTCGCGGGCAAGCTGCGCGCCTACTGCGGCGAAGGGGAGATCACGGCCGACAAGCTCCAGAGCTTCGGCGGGTACGGCGTGGTGCGTATCCCCGAACTCCAGAAACTCCTCCAGCACGTGTGCCAGCGCGGCTACGAGCACCACGTGGCCGTCAACCGCAGCCATTACGGCCGCGCCGTCGCCGACGCCCTCGCGAATTACAAGGGCTGGGAGGTGTATCACCACCAGGGGTAGGTTACAGGCGTCGGATTGTGGGGAAGATCTGCCATCCTCCGCGGGATGGCTCTACAACCTCTGAGGTCTCGCCAAAGTTGGGGCGCCTTGACGGTCTGGGTGTCCCCCGCTGAATAAGGACAATGTGTCCGGGGCCCAGGTTGCATCAGCGGTTCCTTGGTGATAGCCTTTCCACTCTGCTTCATCCGCCAAGGAGTCATCTGTATGTTAGGTAGCTACCCCCTTTCTCGCTGCCCTGCCTGCAAGAAGGCATTTCGCAAGGAAATCGAGGATGCCACCACTTCTAAACCGAACCTGGGCCTGATCGCCTGTCCTCACTGCGGCCTGAAGTTCCAGCGCTTCGACCCGCAATACCTGCAAGGGCCAGGCAGCCAACCTGCCGCCCGGTAGCTTTTCGGATCCGCTGAGCCGACCCCCTGAATTCCAGCAGGCTAGATCCCTGCGTTCCCAGGTCGCTCAAAAACGCCTGCGCGCTTCACTCGTATCTCAGCGCCACCATGGGATCGACCTTCGCCGCGCGGCGGCCGGGAATAAAGCTCGCTGCCAGGCCCACCGCCAGCAGCACCAACGGAACTCCTGCGAAGACGGTGAGGTCGCACGGGCTAATGCCGTAAAGTAATGAGCCCATGACACGTGACACGGCAAGCGCCGCCGGGATGCCCAGGGCGATTCCGGCGCCTGCCATAAGCGCACCTTTCCGCAAGACAAGCCCTAGCACGTCACCGGATGAGGCCCCGAGCGCGACCCGGATGCCCATCTCGTGCATCCGCTGGGTGACCGAATAAGAGGTGATGCCGTAGACTCCGATGGCCGCCAGCAGGAGCGCAAACGCCGCAAAGCTCGCCAGAAACGACGCCATCATCGCGGGTTCGGAGAGTGAATCGGCAACCACTTTCTGCATCGTTCGGAGACTCAAGACCGGAACATCACGGTCTAGGTTGCGCACGATTCCCCGCACGGCGGCCGCAACTTTCGCCGGATCGCCGGTAGTGTGCACCGTCACCCACATATAGGGGTCGGGCTCCTGCGTGTAAGGTGAGTAGACCATCGGTACGGGAGCGCGCATCGGTCGTTGGTGCTTAACCGACGCGGCGACGCCAACAATCGTCTGCCACTTGTTTCCCAATTTGATTCTGCGTCCGATCGGATCTTCATTCTGGAAGTACTGCCGCGCCATCGCGTCATTGATAATGGTAACCGGCAGCGAGTTGGCCGTGTCGTGTTCGTCAAAGTCGCGGCCTCGCAGCAGGGGAATTCCCATGGCGCGGAAGTAGCCGGGAGTCGATATGTTGTATTGTGTCTCCATGTCCATCCAATCGGCGGGCTTGGGCCGACCTTCGATCTCAAAGGGGCCGCCACTGTACCCCCCCGTCATCGGAAGCGTGCCGACCGCGGCAGCGCTTTCAACGCCCGGCACAGCGCTCAGCCTGGAGAGCAGTTGCTGGTAAAGCGCCACGCTCCGCTCCGGGGCGGAGTACTTCGCGCCGGGAGGGTCGAGCCTGAAGGTCAGTACGCCGTTGACGCGAAGCCCCGTTTCCAAGTGGAGCAGGACGAATAGGTCCTTCACCAGTAGCCCCGCACCCACCAGCAGTACCAGGCAGAGACCAGCCTCACCCACCACCAGGGAGGACATCAGTCTGTTACGCGACCGCGCGCCGCTCCAAGCACTTGCGTCGCCTTTAATGGCGCTATTCAGGTCGGTCCTCGAGCCGAACCACGCTGGCGCTATCCCAAACCCAATGCCAGTTAACAGGGATACCAGGAGGGTGAACGCGAGGACGTGGGCGTCCATGCGCAGTGTGGAATCCAGGGCAAAGTCTTCCGGCGCCGTCGAGCGCAGCACGTCCATCAACCATTGGGCAAAGACAAGCCCCAGGCTGCCGCCGGCCAAGGCCAGCAGAACGCTCTCCGTCAACATCTGGCGTGCGATCCGGCCACGGCCCGCCCCCAGGGAAGCGCGAATGGCCAGCTCTTTCGCTCTCCCCGATGCGCGCGCCAATTGCAGGCCGGCGATATTTACGCAAGCGAGAAGCAACACAAACGCGACCGCTGAAGAGAGGAGCAGCACCGGCTTCCTGGCGCCTGCGAGGATGGCTTGGCGAATGGGTTCGACCTCGACGCCCCAGCCGGTGTTGGTTGCCGGAAAATCCTGCTCCAATCGACGCGCGATGGTGGTCATGTCCGCCTGCGCTCGTTCCTTGGTTATGCCCGATTTGAGGCGGGCGATTACATCGTACTGGTGCTGCATGCGACTGTTAGCAGGGTCCTCCCGCAGCGCCGTGAAAAACTCGCAGGTCTTGATGCCCGGGAAAGCGAAACGGGCGGGCAGGACGCCGATAATCGTGAATGGGCTGCCGTCAAGCAGCATCGTATGGCCGAGAACGTCGGCGCTCCCGGCGAACCGTCGCTGCCATGTCGCATAGCTCAGGACAGCCACCTGCGGTGCGCCCGGCTTGTCCTCGTCAGCCGTGAAGAAACGCCCCATGACGGGCTGGATGCCCAGCACGCGCAGAAAACCCACCGTGGTGTGGCCGCCGACGATGCGTTGAGGTTCACCCTGGCCCGACATCGTGTAGGTTCAAGTCCAAGGGACAATCGCCATCTCTTCGAACACGTTGTTTTGCTCACGCCAATCGAGAAAGTCACGATACCCCGCGCCGCCGCTCTTGTCGCTCACATGACGCGCTTCCACGGACATAATTCGGTCTGGCTCAGGAAATGGGTAGGGGTTGAGCAACAGCGCGTTCACAGCGCTGAAGATCGCGGTGTTCGCGCCAATGCCGAGCGCGAGCGTCAGCACCGCCACCGCGGTGAACCCGGAGTTCTTGGCCAGCATGCGCAGACCGAACTTCAGGTCTTGAATCAGAGTGCTCATCGTTCACCTCAAATCGGTCCAGCGGCTCATTGCAGCAGCTTTCAGCAGTCAGCGTTCAGCTTTCAGATACTGCCCCAACCACCCTGCCCTGCGGGCTCCCCTCCTTAGCAAGGAGGGGACTCAGGGGTGGTGCTGACTGCTGATAGCTGATGGCTGATAGCTGATAGCTTTACTCATACCT
This sequence comes from uncultured Acidobacteriota bacterium, assembly GCA_963722555.1. Taxonomy (GTDB): domain Bacteria; phylum Acidobacteriota; class Terriglobia; order UBA7540; family UBA7540; genus Bog-366. The sequence goes on along the minus strand of CAVRNQ010000003.1, from coordinate 160,113 downwards.
CAACGCCACCATGGGATCGACCTTGGTTGCCCGCCGCGCGGGAAGAATACAGGCCAGCAAAGCCGCACCGCATAGGAGAATTGAAGCCGATATCAAGATCGAACTATCCGTTGCCTTGACACCATAGAGAAGACTGGTCAGCAGACGCGTGAGTGCCCAAGCGCCTGCCATGCCGGCTGCCACGCCGGTTGCAATCACCACAAATCCTTCTTTCAGTACCATCATCAGGATGTCGCCGGAGCGTGCTCCGAGCGCCATTCGGATGCCAAATTCTTGCCGACGGTTTGCGACCAGGCGTGAAGTGACGGCGTAGACTCCCGCCATTCCCATCCCGAGAGCCAGCAGCGCAAAGCCGCCCATAAGGAGCGCCACAAAGCGGGCGGGAGAAACCGACACGGCCATTACCTGCTCCATGGTTCGCAAATCGCCGATCGCCAGGTTCGAATCCTCCTGGCGAAGAGCAGTACGCAACCCGTCCGCCAATGTGAGGGGTGAGTTGGCAGTACGGGCGGCCAGGGTCATCGAGGCAATGCCGCGGCCGGGAGCCTGGGAAAGGGGTACGTACAATTGCGGGTTCATCTGTGCCCTGAAATCGGCCAGGATCCGATGCCGGACGTTGTTCACGACTCCCACGACCACATACGAACCCCCATCCTGAGTTTTCACCACCTTGTTTATAGGGTCGTCGGCGGGCCAGAGGCGATGTGCGAGTTCGGCATTAATGACAGCGACGCGCGTTGAATGAGCGTCGTCACCGGCTGAAAACGTCCGCCCTTTCAGCAGTGACACGCCCATGGCTCTGAAATACTCGGGCGTGGCGATGCGCCACTCGACCAGAAATTCTGCTCTCGGATCTCTTTCCGAAGTCATACCGAAGACCGTGTTGGCGAAGGTTTGTGGAAGTATGTTCACGGCACCGACAGCCTGAACACCAGGCAGTCCCTGGAGGCGTCTGATCAGTTGGTCATAGAAGATGCGAGGCTCTCGAGGATCAGCATTGGGGAGGGTAACTGTCCCGGTCAAGACATTGCGGGGATCAAAACCCAGGGGGGCCTGCTGGAGCCGCAGGAAGCTCTTCAGCAGGAGGCCTCCCCCTGCGAGAAGCATCAGAGCAAGCGCCAGTTCACCCGCCATCAATATCTTCCGCAGCCAGTTGCTCCCGGTCCCGGCACTCGAGCGTGTCGTGTCTTCCTTTATCGCATGCATCAAATCGCTCCTGCACGCAAGAAGGGCAGGTGCAATCCCCACGAGCAAACCGGCAAACAGAGAAATAAGCAGAGTGAAGCCCAAAACCCGCCAATCAACGGAAAGATTCTTCATCTGGAGCAGAATCTGAATACCAGGGATTTCCGGCATCAGCTTCTCCAGGAGGGTTCTTCCCCAGAGGGCGAACATTATGCCGATCCCCCCGCCTGCCAGTGCCACCACGACGCTCTCGGTCAGCAAAAGCCGGAGGATGCGGAGGCGCGAGGCCCCCAGAGCCGTCCGCAAGGCAAGCTCTTTGCTTCGCGTGGTGGCCCGCGCCAAGTAGATGTTGGCGACGTTGAAGCAAGCAATCAACAATACAAAGGCCACGATGACCTGAAGAATGATGAAAGCCTGGCTTACGCCTGCCCCCAGGTACTGGCGCAGGGGATAGACGGTGGCCGTCCAACCCTGTGCAGCCTGCCGGGTGTTGTGGGTGGAATTCTTGCACAAGGCGGCCATTTCCAAGTTGGCCTGGAGGGGGGACCTCCCTGGTTTGAGGCGGGCGATCACTTTTACCGCCGCGTCCCTCTTTTCTTGCGGCACCATGGGAGTCCAGAAGTCAGCGGGATCATCGGCGATTTGAAATCCTTCCGGCATGACTCCAACGAGCGTAAAAGTCTCTCCATCCAGCTTGACAAATCTCCCGATCCAATCCGGATTCGCGCCGAGGTGGCCAGTCCAAAAAGCATGACTCACCAGGACAAGGCGGTTGCGCCCCGGAGAGCCCTCTTCGGGCAGAAACCCGCGCCCCAGATCGGGCTCGACCCCTAATAACGGCAAAAGGTTCGCGGTAACTTCGGTTACTTGAGCGCGTTCCGGGGTGTCTGTACCGCTCAGATTCCGCGCCGCGCTGGCAAAGGCGCCCATCCCGGCAAACGATTGGGCATTGTCCCTCCATTCCATGAACGTAGACGCAGGTACCATCATGTCGTGGACGCCGAGCGTGGGGTTTGAAGCAAAGAGCAAAACCATCTGTTCCGGGTGCAGATAGGGCAAGGGACGCAGCAAAACCATGTTGACGGCGCTGAAGACAATAGCATTGACTCCAATCGCCAGCGCCAGCGTCAGTACGGCCACCGCCGTGAAGCCGAGGTTTCCGGCCAGCATGCGCAGGCCGAACCTTACGTCCTGAAGTAATGTGCTCATCGTTCACCTCAAATCGGTTCATCGGGTCATCGGGACATCGGTTCATCGGGACATCGGGTCATTGCAGCAGCTTTCAGCCGTCAGCGTTCAGCTTTCAGTTACCCTCCGGGAGACATCCGTTCTTGGCTGACCGCTGATAGCTGACAGCTTTACTCATATCTGAGCGCCACCATGGGATCGACCTTGGTCGCGCGGCGGGCGGGGATATAGGTTGCCAGCAGCGAGGTTGCGACCAGGAGCAACGCCACGCTCACGAAGGTCAGCGGATCGTCGGGTTGCACTTCGAACAACAGCGTGGTCAGCAGGCGGGAGGCCGTCATCGCGCAGGCGAGACCAAGCAGCACGCCGACCAAAACCGGCCGCATGCTTCGGCCGCTCACCAGGCGCAGGATGTCTCCGGGTGTTGCGCCCAGCGCCATGCGCACGCCGATCTCCTGCGTGCGTTGCGTTACCAGGAAAGAGACCACGCCATAAATCCCCACCACCGCCAGCAGCAACCCCATGCCGGCGAATAAGGAGAGCAAGGCCGCGTTGAAGCGCGGCTTTTGTGCCAGCTTACCCACGCGCTGGTCCATGGTCTCGATGGTCACGGGCAGCGTGGGGTCGATTGCGGCGATTTCACTCCGCAGCCATTGCGCCGTGGGGCCAGCGCCCAGGCTGGTGCGGACGAGCACGCTCGACGAGCGCGCAGCATCGTCAGGCGAATGCGTGCGCGCCACGTAATATTCCGGATCGGGCGCGGCGGCCAGCCCGCCGTTCTTGACGTCTGCCACCACTCCGACCACCGTGTACCACGGTCCGCTGGAGCCCGGTTGCAGTTGTTGGCCCAGCGCGTCAGTCGAGCCGAACAACTTCTTGGCCAACGATTGACTCAGGATAAGGGTGTACGCGTTCGGATTGCGGTCCTCCTCGCGGAAGCCCCGGCCGCGCAGGATAGGGATATTCAGCGCGGAAAAATAGTCCGGCGTCACGGTTCGATAGACCACCGGGCCGCCAGTTCCTTTCATGTACCGCTCGCGGCCGCGCACCTGAATTGTGCCGTAAATCATGGTGAGCACCGGTCCGCCCGGTGGAAGAGAATCACTTATCGCCAGGGCGGTGACTCCGGGCATCCTCCGCAGCCGCTGCTCCAGTTCGTCGAAGAACACCACGCGCTGCTCTGGCCGCGGATAACGCTGCTGGCCGAGGACGAGGCCGGCGGTTACCACGTGAGAAGTTTCGACCCCCAGGGGATCATTCTGGAGCTTCCACAGGCTGCGGAGCAGCAGGCTCGCCCCCGCCAGCAACACCAGGGAAATCGCCACCTGGGCCACCACCAGAAGTTGGCGAAACCAGGAACGCCTTTCGGCCACTACCTGTTCAACCGGTCAGCACCTCGGCGGGCGGCAGATGCAGCACGGGGGCCAGTCCGAACAGAGCGCCCGAGAGGAGCGAAACGGCGAGCGTGAATAGCAAAACGCGGAAGTCGAGGGTCGCTTGCTGGAGGCGTGGGATGCCTTCCGGAGCGATGGCCAGGAAGCTGCGCAACATCAGATCTGCCAGGACACAGCCCAGCGCGCCCCCGATGACCCCCAACAGGACACTCTCGGTCAACTGTTGGCGGATCAGCCGTGGGCGGCCCGCTCCCAACGCGGCCCGTAGCGCCACTTCGCGCTGGCGCCCTGCGCCGCGTGCCAACAGCAGGTTGGCCACATTGGCGCAGGCAATCAGCAACACCGCGAAAACTGCGGCCAGCAGAATCCAGGCGGCCAGCTTCGAATCATGGATTTGACGCTCCCGCAGCAACTGCACCCGCAGATGTACGTCCTTGCGGAATTGCGGAGAAACCCCCTGGAGCGATTGCTGGAACAGGGGTTCGAGCGCCCCTTGGGCCTGGGCAGGGGTGATCCCGGGCTTGAGTCGGGCGAAGGCGTAGATCAGAACGGCAGTGTCACGGCGCTGGGACAGCTCCGCATCCGTGAACAGTTCCGGGACGAGGACGTTGGCTGAGGCGAGGCTCGGAAATTCGAAATCCGCCGGCAGTACGCCGATAATCCGCGTCGGCTGCCCGTCCAAAGAAAACGTGCGGCCGACCACGCCCGGATCGCCTCCAAAGCGGCTCTTCCACAGGCCGTAGGCGAGCAGAGCCACCTTGGGCGCGTTCGGCCGGTTCTCGTCAGGCGTGAAATTCCGTCCCAGGAACGGGTGAATGCCGAACGTCGTGAGGAAGCTGGATTCCACTTGCGCACACACCATGCGGACAGGGTTCTGCTCCGTCAAATCGCAATCGGCCACCCCCTTCCAAGAGGTCATGGACTCGAACGGCGTCTGCGCGGCGCGCCAGTCAACGTAGTCATAAGACAACATGAACTCGTTAGGGTCGAGGGGCGCCAACCAGCCGAGGGAGACTATGCGGTCCGCTTCGGGATACGGAAGACTACGAAACAGGACCCGGTCAACAACACTGAACACGGCCGTGGTGGCGCCGAAACCGAGCGCCAGCGTAATTACAGCCACCGCCGTGAAGGCGGGGTTCTTCGCCAGCATACGCAGGCCGAACTTCAGATCTTGAATCAAGGTGCTCATCGTTGACCTCAAATCGGGTCATCGGCTCATCGGGACATCGGGTCATCGGGACATCGGGTCATCGGTTCATCGAAAACCAAACTCGAAACTGGAAACTCGGCGTTCGGTTTGCGAGGCCCCGATTTCGATTTTCGAGTTTGCCTTGCAGTCACCCGATCAACCGATCGCCCGATCACCCGATTCCTCAATTCAGCTTTCAGCTACTGCCCAACCACCCCGCCCTGCGGACTCCCCTCCTTAGCTAAGGAGGGGACTCAGGGGTGGTGCTGACCGCTGATAGCTGAGAGCTGACAGCTTTACTCCTAGCGCCCCAGTACACCTCACGTCAACCGAGGCGAGTCAAAGGCTTTCCGGGATTAATAGGCAGTCGGATTGCCAAAGCACTTCGACAGTTAACGACATGTAATGGAAGGGGTTACGCTCATCCTTGGGTGCCCCCGCAGGGTTTCGAATGTTCGGTTATGGGAAAACCGAGACCGGATTCGACCACCCCCGGGAGCAAGCGTAGCGCGGACCTGTTTTGAAGGTCCGCGGCTTTTCGCACCCGCCAGCGCTCGCCAACTCGGTTCACTATTGCCTCGCACGGCATGGCGCGTAGATGGATCGCATGTGCAGGTCGCGGTGTCCGGTCCTTTATGACGCCGACGGTTCGTGACCGTGGATGGGCTGACTGAGTACGCAGGGGTGGATGCCGCCGAACCATAGAAGCGGTGCGGGCTGACCATTGACCGCGTGCGTTTGCCAGCCGATGAGAACGCGAGGATTTGAAGCTGAAAGCCGCGGACCTACAAAACAGCTCCGCGCTACGCTTGCTCTCCGCCAGGAGCAGCCAATAACATCGGGCGTGTTTGATCAAACGTCCGCCGGTTTTCAACCGCCGCTGCTGCGAGCTGGTCAGCGACCGAAGAGCCCAAGCAGCCCAACCACGATTAGGTAAAAGCCTACGATATACCTGAGGAGCGAGGGGAAAACCAGAATCAAGATGCCTGCGATCAGAGAAACAATCGGCGAAAACGAAGTGTAGTGCAGCGTCAAGGCGCCGCCCCTCATCTGCGCGAGAGCCGTGGTGGTAAACAAGCTGCATAGCACTATGGAGAAAACGCCTTCTTTGAGTTTCATTCCACACCTCCTGTTATTAAGAGAGCGTCCTAAACTGAGATTTCTTTTTTCGATTCTCGACCTTCCGATAACATACACGTGCCCGCCACTGAATACAACTCTCCCTAATCCATTGATAACGGGGCGCAGGGGTTGAGTCCTTGGGATTCTACACGAGTGAAAGGGGAATGAGGGGCGCGGTAAATCCACTGAGGCGTGCTTGCCCAGGCTGGCTAGGATATTTGCAGGCGGTGGGAACATGCTGAGGCTTGGCTGGGCAAAGCGGGAAGAGACTCCGCGCCGAGGTTCGAAAAAGAGGCTTGCAAGCCCGCTGAGCAGAGCTGCAGTTGGGTGCAGGCGGGTTCAGGTCGGCAGCGGCAGCCGCCGCAGGCCCTCGCGGTACGCAGCAATCCACTCGGCCAACGCGGCCAGCCGCAGGAGCAGTCGGCGCGCATGATGTACCAGCCGCCCCGGGGTGTTGAAGATCAGAAAGCGCAGGCGCTTGGGGCGCGCCGTCAGCAACGGAGGCGGCAAGGCCAGCCACTTCAGCGCCGTCAGCACGTTGTGCGCGATCACCGCCAAGCGCAGCCAGGCCGCATTGGCTCCGAAGCGACCACAGGGCAGCACGCCCCCGCCCAGCTCATTCTTGATCACGTCATGCACCATCTCGATGGTGCCCGCTTTCTCCCGATGCCATTCGATCAGTCGCGCTGCCGTCAACTCCCAGCGGTTGCTCAACACCGCGAAATGCCGCACCGCGCAGCCGTCTTCGAACAGCTCCCCTTGTCGCTTGCGAATACGAATAGCCACATAACGGAGGGGTTGCGTGTCCTTCTTCTCCGCTTTCTCACTCGGTACGAACGGCACGTCGGCGCACGCGCGGATTTCTCCCGGAGGGGGGTCGCCGTAAACCTCCCAGGCGGGTTCGGGCACGGCTTGAATCGCCGTGTGCAAACCCTCGCTCATGCGCGCGCTGATAGCAAAGCCGATTCGGCCTTGCGGCCCATTGGGGCGTTGCTCGTTCCGTAGCCAGTTCACCAACCCTGCTTCGTGACAGGCCGAATCGCCCCGGAAGTAAAACTCGTTCACGGTGCTCGGCACGGCCGCAAAGGCGCGTTGCGCAACTTCCAACGGCTGCATCAGCGCCGGCACATTGCCATCGCGAAATTGGTCAGCCAGCACCAGACCCGTCTCCGCCCACACCGCCAGCATCGGCTGATAACCCCGTGGCCCTGCATAGGTAGGCAGCGCCTGCTGCTTGTGGCTCTCAATAATCGTGGCATCCTGATCCACCGTGGCGATGCGCTGCTGCGGACAGCGTGGGCCAAAGCGCTGCACCAGATCGCGATTCACCTGCCCCAGCCCCACCAGCGGCGGCGTCTCTTCCGGGATGTAGGCGACCTGCTCGGGCAAACGTTGTTGCTTGGCCTCCTCGATCTTCTCGTCCTCGTGAAACGCATACAAAAACTGCAACGCGGCCGAGGGCGACGGCAACTCGTGCCCGATCATCTCTGCCAGACCCGGGTCCTCGCGCAGGCGCCCAAAATCGTCCACGCATTCGCCCCCGGCGGCGTTGAGAATGACGAAGCTCTCGACGAACGTAGCTTCATCGTAGCCGCGTTCTCGCTCTTTCACCCGCACGTGGTCCTTTACGCTCTGCGGCAGCCCCAGCGAGCGGAAAGCCTGGACCACCAGCGGTATGCCCCCCAGAGCCGTCAGGGTTTCCTCAATGGGCTCGGGGTCGATGTCGAACAGCAAGGGAGATTCGGTCGGCGAAGGTTTGGGGTCTTTGCGCATAGGTGCGATAACACAGCAATTCCGCACCCAACGGGTGAAAATCTCGTCAAGGCAGGATCAACGGCACCCGGCACGGCAGCCCGTGTTTACGCGCCTCCGCGAGGTTGCGTCGCGGGCAAAAGGAGGAAAGCGGCGCGTTACCGACGGATCGGGGACTCTCCAGTCGGGTTTGCGGCGGGCTGGCGCAGACGGTCGGTTTAGGGCAGTAGGCAGTAGCCAGTAGGCAGTAGCCAGTAGGCAGTAGGCAGTAGGCAGAAAGCGGCAGGCGGGCAGCTTTTCGTAGCGGCCGGCTTTAGCCGGGCAGCTTGGACAAGAAGGGACTCTCTTCCGGCAAGGCTTGGGCGCGGGCATACTCTCCGGCAGCGTGCCGTTCTACAAGCCGACTGAGGTGAGCCGTCAGTTCCCACACGTCCCTTGGGGAAATCGCAGACCCCCAAGAACAGGGGTCTGCGCCAGCCAGCGGATGGCTTGACATAAAGGACGTTATGTTGCGCTACCCGCCCAGCGGTAGAATGCTTCATCGACGCTCTTAAGGCCAAGGGGGCGAAGCTATGGCACTGAGCAAATCTATATGAAGCACAGGTACTTCAAGTATTTTTCCGAGCTCGATTGGGCCGAACAGTTCCTCGAAGGAAGAATGTTCTGCCGAACGGCCGCCTTCTTCCGAGACTATGAAGATGCCGAAGCTCAGCAGATCATCGGGGACGAATATGAAGGCACGCGCCTCTACCGCCCCTTAAATGGCTTGGAAGTGAACAACCTTACGCGCAATTATTCTCAGAATCTCAAGGCCGGAATGGAGTGCATAACGAAAGCGCATGAAATCTACATCTTCTGTGTGAGCCTCTCGTTCACGGAGGCTCTGAAGAAAGAGTTCAAGGCTGTTGCGTGCGCTGAGATTTACGATCCGCGTGAGTTCAGCAATCGATGGCGAAAGGCGCTGCCGGAAGAGGCAAAGAAAGATGGAAAGTACGTCTCACGAACAGTTGGTTACTACAGGCCGGAGGATGTACCGGGGAATGTCTGGGCTTTACCCGACCTGATCACTACAACAAAGCTGAAGCGTTTCGAGTATCAGAATGAGTACCGTTTCGCCTATACAACAACAGACGCATTTGCTTTCGAAAACTGCTCGTACCAAATCGTTGACCGGAAAGAGAGGCCACTGCCCAAACCGGAAGAACATCATGACCAAACGCTAGAGCTAGGAGATCTCCGGGACATTTGTCGAATTCACGAATTTAAGGTATGAGCCGCCGAATCGCGGGCTGGCGCAGACGGTCGCTTTTTAACGTCGCCAGCCAGCGGACTTTGCCTGTCTCTTGTCACTTGTCACTTGTCCCGGCCATTGAAGGACTCTCTTCCCGCAAGGCTTGGGCGCGGCTATATTCTCCGCCAGCGGGTAGCCACGGTCAGTGCAGTTCTGACCGTGGGCTTTTTCTCACGGTGGGCCCCTGAAGGCATTCGGCTGTGGTGGTAATTTGGGGGCGTGTCGCACATTCATCGTTTGCGCCTCACGGACCGCATCTTCTTTGTCAACGTGAACCCTCGCCCAAGGATCAGGCGATTCAATGAATCTGAATACGCGCTGATCATCGACGTGCTGGAGGCCTCACGGCGACGGCTGGGGTTTCTGCTCTGCGGCTATGTGTTGATGCCCGACCACTGGCACGCCCTGATCTGGCCGCGGTACCCTCTGCTGATCTGTCAAGTACTGCACGACGCCAAAAAGATCATGACGCTGAGGCTTCACGCCCGGCGAGGCAGCCGGGGACCGTTGTGGCAACACCAGTATTGGGATCGCTTTGTGCGCCACGAAAAGGAATTCAATGAGCGCCTGGAATACATGCATCTGAATCCCGTGCGGAAAGGGTTGGTGAAGCGGCGGGAAGATTGGCGGTGGTCGAGTTACAACAATTTTGCTTTGGAGAAGGCAACGGTGGCGGCGTGCCCGATTCAGATTGACTACGTGCGATTGCCATTGGGGTATCGCGCATGAGAAAAGCCCACGGTCAGAACGGCACTGACCGTGGCTACCCGCTTGAGTATTTAGGTTCTATGAGATAGGCTTTGACCTTATCTCACGGACTGGTCGTGGCATGGCAGAAGCTGAACCAAAGAAGATTGTATACCTGTTCGGTGCAGGAGCAACTCACGCTGAGCTCCAGAGCCTTGACCCATATCTAATCCCGGAAAAACAGGGACTCCTGATAAGCAATGTCTCTGCCAGGGTCATTGAAAGAGCTAGGCGCGATAAAGAATACATGAAGGACGTGGAGATGGTCTCGGGTACGACGGGCTCGTTAAACATTGAATTGATGATAAGCCTGCTGGAGAACAGTAAGATTCACGGCTGGGAGTCCAAAACTCACTTTCTAGAGGAACTAATAAAGAAAGATATTGAGAGCATCCTTTCCAAATCTGGGACTCAGAGTTTCTATTTACATAAGGGGCTATTTGAGCTTCATAGACACACAACAACAGGGGCTACAGAGAAGCTGATTGGTCTAATTTCTTTGAACTACGACGATGTGGTTGACCAGGCATATAAGCGGTATTACGGACCCCCAAACTATTGCTTCTCCCTGGCTGGCACACGCCCATCAGCGCTCATCCCCTTGCTAAAACTGCATGGTTCCTTCAATTGGGATAGGCAAAAGATACGGGGTAGGATGAGAAACATTGAAATCATTCCCATGGGGTCCGCCAAGAGCTACCTTCATGCGCCGTACGGTTTCATTTGGGCACGGGCGCTGGAGATCCTGATAGAATGCGATGCCCTGCGAGTGATCGGTTGCTCGCTGAGTCAGAATGACTTCCATTTGATCGATCTACTGTTCAAAGCGCACCTGGAAAAGGGCAAAGCATTCGACATAGAAATCATAAGTTCCACTTCTGATGGAGATGCTATCAAGAGAATCCATGGGTTCTTCCGCGGGATGAAAACGCTCACTCAGACCGAGGATTCGATCCCCGAGGAAAACCCCATCAATCCCTTTGAGACGTGGCTGAAATACAAGAGCATCTCGATGCTTGGGGAAGCCACATTAAAAGGGACACGGCATCTGAAGAAGGTTGTGAGGTGAGCGGAGAAACCCATGTCCACGAAAACCACATCTCGCATTACAAGACAACTGGAAGCGATTCCGGTAAAGAAATTCATCGATGACTACATCTATCGGATAGATCTGGATGCGGACTATCAACGGGAGAAAATATGGTCGAGGGAAGACCAAGAGAAACTCATCGACTCGATCATCCAAAACATTGACATACCGAAGATCTATCTTGCGCGGGTAAAAGGTAACGAGAATTTTGACTTTGAGTGCATTGACGGAAAGCAAAGAATGGCAACGCTTCTGAATTTCTTCAAACCGGAACAGGTGGGTGATAACCCCCTTTCTGTCAGAGTAAGAGTGGCCGGAGAACGGTATACTTATAAGCAGCTACGAAAGGAACTACCCCAGCTCGCCCAAAAAATCGAGAACTACGAATTGACATTTGTCATTTATCCTGAGATCGACGATGAAGAATTCCTTCGGGAAATTTTCAGGCGCCTACAACTCGGAGTCAGGCTTAATTCCGGAGAGCTCCTGAAGACTTATACGGGGACGATTCGGGATTTCGTCTACAAGGAAATGGGAAAGAACGCGCCTTTCCTCATGAATACGAATCTGTCGGAAAAGAGATTTTCGAGACAGTTTACCCTTGCACAAATCTGCATCAACTCTTTCAGTCGCAAGGAAACCGGAGATTTTGTAAGGGCACGATATGACGATCTCGGAGACTTCTTCAAAGAGAAATACAATCTAGACGAGACTGATGAAAACCTTGTCCGGATAAGAGAAGTTCTTAAGATCATGGACAAGCACTTTGGAGAAGAGGCTCGGAGTATTTCCAGTAGAGCGGTTGCGGTGTCGGCGTTCCTGTTTGTCGAGGGCTTATACCTACAGAAGAAGGTCCGCCTCATTGGGGAATTTGCTAAGTTCTACGTCAGATTGCTAGATGAAATCAAGAACAACCTGAAGCTTTTGACCAACTACAATAAGCCTACCAACCCGACAATACTCGAAAACTTTCAAAAGTACATATCCCAGGCCTCAGTTGAACCATACGCGATCAAGGGAAGAAACCAATTCCTCGAAGAGGCTTTTGAGTATTACCTTGACCCAAGAACGAAGTGCGAAATCATTGGGAGCAAATAAAGTTATCCCATGGCGCCGCACTTAGGCGGGGCGGCAGTTAATCGAGCTACTTGATCGTTCTCGGAACCGAGATAAGTCGCGGGCTGGCGCCGACGATAAAAAGCGACCGTCTCCGCCAGCCCGCGAAGGCTTTTCCTGATCGAAAAGCGTACTCAGTTCTTTCTCCAGCCTTGCTTTTGCCATTTTCACGTAGGAATGGTCGATCTCAACTCCAATACTGTTCCGGCCACACTTGGCAGCGGCCAACAGCGTGGTTCCTGTGCCCATGAAGGGGTCAAGAACCGTATCGCCAACAAACGAAAACATCCTCACCAGACGGTGAGCTAATTCCTCAGGATACGGCGCGGGGTGATACCGCGTAGATTCCCCCATCAGGCCGTTCCACACCTGCCGGAACCATTCCTGGTATTCTTCCTTGGTCAGCTTGGAAGCTTCGCGCTGTTCGTCAGTCGGTTGGCGATAACCCCCGGGCTTCCTAAGCATCAGGATGAATTCCACATCGTTCTTGATGATGGCGTTCGGCTCGTATGGCTTCCCCAGGAAACTGGAACCGTTCTCAACCTCGTAGCTGGCGTTGGCGATTTTGTACCAAAAAATAGGGCTTAGGTTGTCGAAGCCGATCTTCCGAGCCCTAACTACAATGTCAGCGTGCAGGGGCATGACTGAGTGTTTGCCGTGGCGACGGCGGGACAGGCAAACATCTCCCACTACACAAACGAGGCGACCTCCAGGGACTAAAACTCGAAAAGCATGCTTCCATACTTTGTCGAGCTCATCGTGAAAAGCGTCATAATCTTCTATGAGCCCAAGCTGGCTTTTGTGGTGCGGGTACTCTTTGAGTGTCCAATAGGGAGGGGAGGTAAGGACGAGGTGGACAGACCCCGACGGAATCCAGTCCATTTCCCTGGAATCTCCGCAAAATAGTGTTGAAGTGGTTTTGTTGAGCGTGGCTTGCATCAATCCAGATTGTATCAGAGTTGAACCAGCCCGCAAAGGAAGCGGGTCGCACTCAATTGTCTCCGTCTTGCGGGAAATGGGTAGGGTTGCCATCGAGTGAGCGACTTCCAAGCATCCTAGCTCTAATTGCTCCAGCATCGATTATACTATCGTCTGATCCCCCCTTCAGCATTACGGTTTTTCAAGCCATAAGACCCCACTACCCCGCGCTACGGTTGCTCGACCACCCCCCAAGCCCCCTCCTGAACCAGGAGAGGAATAAGCACGTACTGGCAGAATATCGGACAATTAGACATCCTCCTAAAAGATTTTCTCCTCCCGGCATGAAGCATTTATGACGTTTTGTCGTAATTTGTAGCTATTAGCATATATACTACGTTTTCACTTGACAATTCTAATATTCGTATTAAACTGGTACCTAAGGCCAGTACCCGCTGGCTGACTTGCAAGGCCGCGACCTATACAACGGGTCGGCGTAACCCATAGAACAGTAGGCAGAAGGCAGTGGGCAGTAGGCAGTGGGTGCCTTTTGCGAGTCCCGGCGAGCTGGGATAAGCGGTGCGCAGTATGCTGACTCCTGACTTCTGACTCCTGGCTCCTGACCGCTGGCTGCTGAACGCATCTTTTTCCTGGAGGTTTCCATGTCTCTGGTCCAAAAACAGGAAATGACAGAAGAGAACTTGGCCGCGAAGCGCTCGAACGGACGCCAGACGCAAGGTGCGGTGACTCCCGAGGGCAAGGCTAACTCCGCTCGGTCGAATTTGCGTCATGGATTCTATTCCCAGGCGCGGGACGAGGCGATGGTCGCCCTGGGGGAAGACCCGGAGGAATACGCGGGCCTGCTGCAATCCCTGGTGGATGATTTGCAGCCCAGCGAGGGCTTGGAAAGCCAGTTGGTCTTGCGGATGGGGCGCGCCCTGTGGCGGATGCAGCGCGCCGAACGCATGCAGGACGGCCTGGCCATGAAGCGTATCCAAGGCAGGATGCAAATCGAAGAATTCGCGGCCCTGTCCCAGGTCTCTCGGGCTGCTGACAACCTGGAACGCTTCGAGATCCTTGCCGCCGCGCTGGCCCGCCGGGACGGCCCCACTGGCGCTGAAATCCGGACCTTTGTGAAAAGCTGTGGCGATAACCCGGGGGCGGACATGCAAGAATTCTTCCTGCTTCTCCGCTCCCTGGAAAAGCCGGCGGCGGAGGAGCCGGGGCCGGCGACCGAAAGTCTCGGTGCCGGGCCGGGGAAGCCGGAGGCGGAGGAGCGGGAACGGAAGGCGGCGCGCCGCAAGGCCCGGGCGCAACTGGATCAGATGATGGAAGGCTACCGAAGGGTCTGCGTGCGGCTCTCGCAGCAAGCCGACAACGTCCGCTCATCCGAGAACATGGCCGCGCTGATGGCGCCTCAGGACGAAAATGCGCTGCTCATGCAGAGGATGGAGGATTCCAACCTGCGCCAATTGTGGCGGCTCACCAACACACTGATCAAGGTCAGGAACGGGGCGCTGACCCATAAAGATGTTAAAAATGAAGATCGACCCGACTATGTACATGAAAACAAAGGGGCGCATGACACAATGCCCGAGAATCAAAGCGACTTTTTGGCAGAAAATGCACGGTTTGCGCGATAATTAACGACAATCGATCGGGTTTCTTGGCGGAAAATACACAGATTGAGCGATAAATCGGGGCGAAGGCGGACGGTTGTTGAGCGAATGCGCGGTTATCGCGCCATGCCACTCAGCGGTGCTGGTGTCATTTGGAATGGGATCCCTTTCGAGACACTGGTCATTCCCGCGAAAGCGGGAATCCAGTCTGCCGGCGGCGCATTACCAATCGCTTGCGGAGTAGATTCCCGCTTTCGCGGGAATGACTGTACCTGGCAGCGCCCGTGTCTTGCAAATGACACCACTCCTCGCTTAGCTCGCTGCTTGCGCTATTCTCGAAAGTCGAGGCGCCACACAAACCCTTTGACGGCCTCCCGCACACCCTGTATTCTTGGCAGCACATTCTGGGTCGATGCGTCCCAGTAAGATAACAGTCCGCGGTGACTAATCATGCTGAAACTCACGAATCTCCTATTGTGCTTTCTGGCGTTTGGCTATCCCCTCGCAGGCGCGACGGCGGCTGATAGTTTGTACGGCGAGAAAGGCATCAGCGCCGCAGCCGTGCGCCAGGGGAGGCTCGGTAGCTGCTATTTTCATGCCGTCATCGCCGGGCTGGCCGAGCGCCGTCAGGATGCCATCCGCAAGATGATCGAACCGAACGCGGACGGCAGTTACACGGTGACGTTTGGGGACGGCAAGAAGGAAACGGCCTATCCGGAAGACCTTCGTTATACGCGCGAGACGGGGTACGACCTTTCCGATGGACAATGGGTGGCGGTGCTGTTCCGGGCCTATGCCCAACGCGTCTTGCGGCAGTCGTTGCTGCAAGCCATCGATAGCAGTGATATCTTCCCGTTGCTGAAACAACCCGCCGCGCAGCTCATCAGCTCGAACGATCCGCTGGTGCTGGCTTACGACCGAGCCATCCGCGCCGAAGTGGATCAGTACGGCAACGTCGATCGGGGGAAGCTGGAGGCGCGTCTGAAGGGGCAAATGAGCGCGATCACGGTGCCGGACTCCGTCAAGGACACGCTGATCAGTACACTCGAGTCGGGCGGCTTTTTCGACAAGATGGTGGAGCTGATCCGGCAGAACGGCGAACTGTTCGGAGCGTATCGCGCGGTGGGTCAAGGTGGCATCGCCGACCGCGTGATGAAAACACTGGGGGGCAGTTCGCGCTTCCAGGAAAACCAATCCGAGAGCCAGGCCGCCGCGGCGCTGGAGGAAGCGGCCAGCAAGGGTCTGCCCATTGTGGCCTGCACGGGTGGGAGCCGTTTCTACCAGGAGGTCGCGGCGGGGCGCGCCTTGCCTCCTGACACCAATCCCTGGTACGTCAACGCGCACTGCTATACGGTGCTGGGTTACGATGCCGGCGCGGCCAGCGTGAATCTGCGCAACCCGTGGGCGCGTCACCCTGATCCGGATGGAATCTTCAACCTGCCCCTTAAGACCTTCTTTCAGGCTTATGCCGGGCTGGTGACTCCGCAATAGTCGTGCGGCAAAGCTCGCAACATTAGCTTGCCGGCGGACGACGTCAGTTCGTTGACGCCCGGGCGCCGGATTCGCTTGCTTGGGAAAACAGCCCGTCCTCAGCGCTAGGCTCGCGGCGAGGCTGGGCGGTGCGGCGCGCGATAACATTGTCCACGGCGCTGCGGATGACGTAGGCGAGGTCAGTGGCATTGAAGGGCGGGGCAATGAAATCGTACGCTCCAGCTTCGATGACCTCTACGTAAAAGCGAGTGTCCACAAGTCGTGCCACCACGATCACGTTGACCGGCAGCAAGGCCTTCTCGGCCACGGTCAGGATATCAGCCCACGTGCCATCCGGCAGTTGCGGGTCGGTAAAGACCAGGGGCGCAGGGTTCAACCCGCCGAGCATCCGTTTAGCCTCCGCGCGCGATCCGGCCTGGCTCACGCGCACACCCTGGCTCTCCAAGGCGTGCTTAAGCGCGCGCAGCGTTTCGGAGTTCTGGTGCACAAGCAGCGCTGCTGTCTTTTCCGTCATAGGCGGTCCCTCAAGTTTTCCTTACAGGCCTTGCTTCAATCAGAATCATGAACGGTCTCTTCCGGACTGCATTGCCCCTCGGGCCGGGCGGCAACGAAGCAGTTGAGCCGCTTGTTCAAGAACCCGCCTCGAGCGGCGTCGCCGCGATTTCCTTGCATCCCCAACCCTGGACCCCTGCAAGCACCGCGCGGCCGCAATCCGCCACGGTTTTTTTGACCAGCTTCCCTATCCACGTCTGTCTGGCAGGTCTCTCGATACGCTTCGGGAATCTCCCGCTTGGGCCTTTCCCTGATTATTTCAGGGCCACCCTAAGATTCTTCTTGTCCTGAGAAATATCCACCTTGTCTTCTCGCGCCAGCCAGCCCAGAGCGACGGTTACCAGTTCGCCTGAGCCGTTCAACCTCTTCTTGAGTTGGGCCAGCGTCTGCGGACCTTGGTCGTTCAACAAATGCCAAACCCTTCCGGCAGTTTCACCTACTTGTTCTCTGATCTCCACCTTAAATCCACCTCCTCCGTATATTCGGCAATAACCTCGTATACTTTAAGGTTTTTGTCGTCGCCTTAGCACTTTTTCTGCAGACACGTCACCTCCGTCCCAAAGAATGCTTCCCCCGGTCTAAGAAGCTACGTATTCCCGACCGGGCGGTGCCCGCTTACGGCAAGGTCAACTTGAGGTTCGGCGCGCTGCCTGAGTGATAGCGCTTTAAGAGCTACTGAATTTGCAGAATCAAGCCGTACGAACTCAGTATAGTTAGAACTTGCTACTTTGACAAGCAAAAAATAGTTATAGTTCGGATAAGCCCCAGAATAGTCAATTGAGTTTACGAGAAGTTTCGGAGCGCACCTACTTTCTCTTCCGGGTGCTTTCGAAACCGCGCTATGCACTTTGGACCCTTGGGCCGACCTTAAATATGCCGGCAGAACAGGCTGCGGAAAAACTCGTAGGCGCTGTCATTCTGAGGAGCCACAGGCGGTCCTGAGCACAGCGAAGGAAGAATCTCGTGTGTTTATGAAAATGCGCAGGGCGAGATTCTTCGCGTAGTTTACCCTGAGCGGGCAGAGCGAGATCCTTCGCGCAGTTTATCCTGAGCGGGCAGAGCGAGATTCTTCGCTTCGCTCAGAATGACAGCGAAGGACTCAGGATGACAGCGAAGGGCCGAGAATGACAGCATGGAAGCGTTTTTCCGCAGCCTCAGAGGCCCCAGCGCTCAACTGCTCGCACCGGTTGCCGCCCACGCTCCGGGAGTCGAGCCATCCTTTCTCACCCTTTTCGCACCCGACCGCCGCCAGCGCGGCTGCCGAGGAAGGCGCCGAGTTCCAAAAGGCCATAAACCAGCAAGCAGAACCAAAAATCCACCACCGTTCCCAGGTCCACGTCCCAGGAGCGGTGCTGTGCCGCAGGAGGGAGGTGCGGCGACAACGCGAAATACAGAGCGTTGCCGAGCAGGATGGCGACCAGGCTCTTCAGCCATTTGACGCGTGCAGGACGCATAGGATTGAAGGTTGCACCCGCTGAGCTGGGTGTTCACTTGCGGCGAAAGATCGCACTTCACAACCCTGCGGCCGGGCGGCCCTTCCGCGGGGCCGCGGTGAGTCCCGGAGGGGTTTTCGGCATGAGGTCCACGCCGCACTGCTCTCCCAGTGATAATATACAGAGCGACAGAAGTGCGCGAGGGTTTATTGGCGCCGCGCCTCGAAGTCCGCCCAGCTTGAGGGCGGACGACTCCCCTCGGGCGCTGTCGTGGCGAAGGAGGCAGCGTTGTCACCGGCGCGACGGGTGGCAATCCCTGGCGCTCTACGGTTAAAACGGGCCAGCATGGCGAACCCAAAACTCAACCCGGTTTCCGAGGTGAAATACCTGAAAGGCGTGGGGCCCGTGCGCGCCGAACTCTTCGCCTCGCGCGGCATTCGCACCGTGGAAGATCTGCTCTACTACACGCCGTTTCGTTATGAGGACCGCACGCGCCTGACGCGCATCCGTGACCTAGTGCCGGGGCAGACCACCACGGTCTTGGCCCGGGTTCTCACCTGCGGCCTGATGCGTACCCGCCGCGGGGTTTACATCTATGACCTCGCCGCCACCGACTCCAGCGGCATGCTGCGCTGCAAGTGGTTCCACGCGGTCTATCTCGAAAAAAACAAAGTCTTCCGTTCGGGCCAGCAGGTGTTTTTCTACGGCAAAGTTGAACGCGACCCGTTCGGCACCGGCAACTTGCAGATCATCCAGCCGCAATTTGAGATACTGCCGGAGGCGGAGGCGGAAGGCGGCGACTCGCTGGAAATGGGCCGCGTCGTGCCCATCTACGAATCCATCGCCGGGCTCGGGCCGCGTGTTCTGCGGCGGCTGATGGGGGCGGCGCTCGAGGCGCTCGACGGTCAAATCCCCGACCGCCTGCCTGCCTCCGTGCGGGGCAAGAACCAATTGCTTGACCGCGCGGCTGCGCTCACGCAAACGCATTTTCCCTCCGCCGGGCAGGACCTCGAAAAACTCTGTGCTTTCCGTACCCCCGGGCAGGTACGGATGATCTTTGAAGAGTTCTTCAGCGTGGGCGCCGGCCTCGCGCTCCGGCGCCGCAAAGCCAAAGCCCTCGAGGGCATTGAGTTCCAGGTGCGCGACAGCGCGCGCCAGTCCATTCGCAGGATTCTCCCCTTCCATCCCACCACGGCGCAGAAGCGCGTGCTGAAGGAGATCGTTGCCGACATGTGTTCCGTACGCCCCATGAACCGCCTGCTGCAGGGCGACGTGGGCTCGGGTAAGACCATTGTGGCGATCCAGGCGGCCATCCTGGCGATGGCCAACGGCTATCAAGTGGCGCTGATGGCGCCCACGGAAATCCTCGCCACGCAGCATTATCTCTACATCAAGCAGTTGTTCCGCCCGCTCGATTATCGGGTTGACCTGCTGATCAGTGCGCGCAAGGCGGCGGAGAAAGCGGAGCTGAAACAGCGGATCGCCGACGGCAAGCTCGACCTCATTATCGGCACTCACGCGCTCATTGAGGAAGACGTGAGCTTCGCTCGCCTCGGCCTGGTGGTGGTGGATGAGCAGCACCGTTTCGGCGTACTGCAGCGCTTTGAGTTGATCCGCAAGGGCTATCGGCCCGACGTGCTGGTGATGACGGCCACGCCCATTCCGCGCACGCTGGCTCTGACCCTTTACGGTGATCTGGATTCCTCCGTCATCGACGAGTTGCCGCCCCACCGTACACCCATCGTGACGAAGCTGCTGGAAGAGCGCGACCGGGAGACGGCCTTCGACTTCATCCGCGAGAAGGTGCGTCGCGGCGAGCAGGCCTACGTCATTTGTCCGGTTATCGAAGAGGGGGGCAAGCTCGATTTGAAGCCCGCCGTGCGCATGTACGAGCAGTTGGCGCGTAACGTCTTTCCCGAATTCCGGGTGGGCCTCCTGCACGGCCGCTTGCCGAGTGAGGAAAAGGAAGGTGTGATGCAGCGCTTCAAAGAGGGCGAGTTGCAGATTCTGGTTGCGACGACCGTGGTGGAAGTAGGCGTGGATGTGCCGAACGCCACGCTGATGCTCATCGAGCACGCCGACCGCTTTGGCCTCTCGCAGCTTCATCAGTTGCGCGGCCGCATCGGGCGCGGCAGCAAGAAATCCTACTGCCTGCTCATGGCGGATGAGCGCCGCAGCGAAGTCGCCGCCGAGCGCCTGCGCACCATGGTGGAAACCACCGACGGCTTCCGGATCGCGGAGATTGACCTTAAGCTGCGCGGCCCGGGCGAATTCTTCGGCACGCGCCAGTGGGGCATTCCCGCCTTTCGCATCGCCAACCTGCTGCGCGACCAGGAGATTCTGGAGTGGGCCAAGCGCGAGGCGGCGGAGTTCATCGCGCACCCGCCCTCCTCCCAGGAGTTCGACGACTTTGTAAGTTACTTGCGCTCGGAGTGGCCGCGCCGTTACGGCCTGGCCAGCGTGGCGTGAAGGGATCGGGTGATCGGGAGATCGGGCGAGCGGATGATCGAAAAACCTTCTCCACGTACACCGTGCGGCTTCGTAAGGAGGTTCAATGACCCGATGACCCGATGAGACGATGGACTGATCGTCAGATCACCGGATCACCCGATCATGAGAATCATTGCCGGCGCCTACCGCGGTCTTCACTTGCGCACCTTGAAGGGCGGGAACCTGCGCCCCACCTCCGACCAGTTGCGTGAGACTCTGTTCGATGTCCTCGGCCCCAGCGTGGAAGGCACGATGTTTCTGGACGCTTACGCGGGCTCGGGGGCCGTCGGCCTGGAAGCCTTGAGCCGCGGCGCGCGCGATGTCACGTTCATCGAGCATCACCGCCCTGCCTCCCAACTCATTCGCCAGAACCTCGCGGCACTCGAAATTGATGAGGGCTATCAGCTCCTGACCTGCTCGGTCCTTACCGGCCTGGAGCGGCTGGAGCAGCGGGGCGAGCGCTTCGACATCGTCTTCCTCGACCCACCCTACGAGGAAATTCGCGAGTACCACCACACCCTGCGCCAGCTCGCGCGCGGGCCACTGATCCTTCCCGCATCGCTGGTGGTTGCGGAGCACTCCCGACATGTGCGGCTGGAGGAGGAGTACGGCGCGCTCCGACGCACGCGATTGCTCCGTCACGGCGACGCGCAACTGGCCTTCTACCGCCTGGCCCCGGGCTAGCGTCGCGCCGTCTATAGCGCCGGTGTCCTCACCGGCGGAGCGGCCTAATGGCGCCTGTAGACCGGCATGATCACTCCAGCATACGGGTATGGGTAGGAGCGGGAAACCTGCTGAGGTCGCAGAGCTGCGCTCTGCGCCAGCCCACGGCTTGGGAAGTCCGTCAGAGATTACCGCAGGGTTATTGGTGGTGGGGTTAACTAAAAAGCAGCAGACGCAACTTGCCCTTTGGAAGTTCCGAGGCTATAGTACGCGCACGGAGCCCGGTGGCTACATCTCACACACTGGGATTGAGCGAACCATGGCAAAAGAAGAACTTCATGCAGCATCGATTGATGAGGGTTCCATACCCATCGGCCTGGGGGGACCTTGGCTGCTCCAATTTCGGAGCTTCATCGACCGGCATCTGGAGGCCCTACTCGTCCTGTTCGTGGCGATCATCGTTCCCACCGTCTTCTATTTCCTCCCTTACAAGATCGCATTTCTCAACTTCTTTTACCTCCCGGTTTTGTCGGCCGCCTACTTTCTGGGGAAGCGCAAAGGTGTAATGATGGCGGTACTCTGCTTCCTGTCAGGCGTGCTGTTTGCGTACTACCGGCCTGGCTGGTTCGAAGTGGCCGGCACGCGCCTCAATGCCCTTCTGGTCCTGGCCACTTGGGGCGGATTCCTGATCCTCGCCACCGCCTGGATTGGTTCGCTGCAGGAAAGGCTCGCCACGCGCTTCCAGGAAACTCGCCAGCTTAATGAGGACCTGAAGCGCAGCCGCGTGACAGAGGAAATGACAGAGGGAATGAAGAAAAAAATGGAGAAGGCACTTCTCGCCACCATGGATCCGGAAGTGGCGAGGCTGGCCACGGAGGAGAAGCTGCGCAACGAGAAGCGCGAAATCAGCATTATGTTCACGGATCTGACCAACTTCACGAGCTATTCGGACCTGAACCGGCCGGACGTGGTGCTGGAGGAACTGAACCGTTTTCTGGGCGAGATGGAGCCCATCGTGGAGCGCTTCCGCGGGCATATTGACAAATACATGGGTGACGGGGTCATGGTGGAGTTTGGCGCGCCCGTGGACTACGACCGCCACGCCCTGTTGGCCGTCGTGGCGGGTTTGAAAATGCAGCAGAAGGTCAGGACTCTCCACCTGCCCTGGCAGATGCGCTTGGGGATCGCCACGGGCAGCACCATCGTGGGTACGTTGGGAGTCCGGCGGCAAGCTTACAGCGCCATAGGTGAGCGGGTGAACGTGGCCAAACGGCTCGAGGAGATCTGCGAAGCGGGCCAGGTGTATATCGACGAGCCGACCTTCCGTGCCGTGGAGCCTTTCGTAGTGGCGACCAAGCTGCGCAACATGGGGTATGGCCGGCAGTCAGACCGCCTGTTGCTGGATCGTGTTACGGCCCTGGAAGAACGGCTCAGCCGGGAGAGTGAAACCCCGGAGCTTCTCTACGAATTGGGAAAAGTCAATTTCGACCTCCACGATGCCACGGGGGCTATCAGCTATTTTGAGCGCGCTCTCGCCCTGGATCCCGAATCCACGGAAATCAAGCTGGCTTACGCCGATGCCAACATCAAGCGTGATGAGTTCGAAAAGATCCAGCTTAAGGGGAAGTTGCAGAAGATCACGGTCTATGCAGTGAGTGCGCTGAAAGACCGCTGGAACGACCCGGCAGTGATACCTCCTGCGATCGCTGCGGCCTACTCGGCCGCGGAGTCACACATTGAGATTCCGGAAGACGTGGTTCTGGCCGTCGAAGCCCTGGACGGAGCCATCGGTCATTGCCGCGTCGTGGCGCTCCTCTCCTATGCCCTTGCGGACCGCCTGAAGCTGAACGAGGAGTTGAAGAAGACCGTCCTCCTGGCGGGATATCTCCAGGATATCGGCAAGGAAGCCGTGCCCCATCACGTTCTGAATCGCGGGGGAAGTCTGACCGACCCGGAATCGAAGTTGGTGGAAAAATACGTGTCGGAGAGTGTGTCCGCCTGCCGCCGCATGGGTTACGTCGATCCGCGCCTGCTGGAAGTCGTCCTCCACCATCACGAAACGTGGAACGGGACCGGGTATCCGGACCAGTTGCAGGGTGAATCCATTCCCCAGGGAGCGCGCATTACGGCCGTGGCGGAGGCTTACAGTGCGCTCACCTCATGGCGGCCCTATCATGACGCTTGGGATGCGCGCGTGGCGATGAGTGAGATTCGCAAAGGTGTGCAAAAGGGTAGGTACGACCCGAAAGTGGTCGAGGCCCTCCTGGAGATCCTTCATACTAATGGTATGTCTTCCTGATACCGTCCCGTACTGCATGGTCTGTGCTGGGGGGTACTGCCAGGGGACACAAGCGATGGGGCTTGTCGGCTCGAATGTGTCGGTAAACCCCGCCTCCTGCTAATCCATCAATATAAAATAGTGGTTAGTCTCCGGGCTACCGCCGGGCTTTAGAGGCTGCGGGAAAACTCGTAGGAGCCGTCATTCTGAGGAGCCGCAGGCGGTCCTGAGCATAGCAAAGGAAGAATCTCGCATGTTCATGAAAATGCGCACGGCGAGATCCCCCGATTTCTGGGGTCCGGTGGACCCCATCGGGGTCCAGAGACCGGACTTCACGTAGTTTACGCTGAGCGGGCAGAGCGAGATTCTTCGCTTCGCTCAGAATGACAACGTCGGAATGTTTTTCAACAAACTGTTAGGAGGGTCCAGCCGCTTGGCAATGTTCGGAGGCTGACCTTGACAGGCCGCCTCGCGCCTCCCTCCCGTCACCGGAGCTGCCGGTGGCTCAGGTGCGCGGCCCAAGGCGCCCGGGCGCGTACCTTGAGCCACAACCCGCAGGGTGTTAAGCTCAAGCGGATGCCTAAGCCTGACTCCCTCGAACCCTCGGACCTCACGGCTGTAGCGCGTTACCGCGCCCTACTCCAAGTTTCCGAATCCATTGCCTCGCACCGCGACCTCTCGGAGCTTTTCCGTTCACTTGCTATGTTGCTGCACCGCCTGGTCACCTTTGATTTCATCTGCCTCACGCTTCCCGACCCAGCGCGCAACCTTGTGCGCTTACACATCCTCGAAAGTTCGCTGCCATCGCGCTTTGAGCCGGGATTTGAGATCCCCATGGAGGAGAACATTCGCCAACTGGTTTGGGAAAACCAGCAGCCGCTGGTCATCTCGAACCTCGAGCACGACAACCGCTTCCCGACTATCGAGCGTCTGCTGCGGGAGGACGGCGTGCAGTCACTCTGCTTGCTCCCACTCACGACGGCCCAGCGGCGGGTGGGCGCCATGGGCCTCGGCTCAATCGCACTGAGCGCTTACGACGCCGCCGATCTGGAGTTCCTCCAGCAGGTGGCCGCGCAGGTTGCGGTTGCCGTGGACAACGCTCTAAACTCTCAGAACGCCCAGGTCTACCAGCAAGAACTCGCGCGCGAGCGCGACCGGCTGCAGTTGCTGCTGGAAGTTAACAACGCACTTGTCTCCACCCTCGATCTTCGTCAGTTGCTTTCCGCCATCTCCGCCTGCCTGCGGCGCGTGATGAATCACGAATACGCGAGCTTGGCACTTTATGATCCCACCGCCCAGCTACTCCGCCTGCATGCGCTCGATTTCCCCCAGGGCAAGGGCCTGCTCCAGGAAGAAATGGTCATCCCGCTGGAGGGCACGCCGCCCGGTGAAGTCATCACCGGGCGCAAGCCGTTGATCATTTCCAGCACCGACACGGCGCGCTTCCGGCCGGAGGTCAGCCGCCTTTTCATCGCCGAAGGTCTCCGCTCCGGTTGCATCGTGCCGCTCATCACCGCCAACCGGACCCTCGGCACGCTCGCCTTGGGCAGCCTCCGCTCCGCTGCCTTTACCCAGGAAGACCTCGACCTGCTGATGCGCGTAGCCAACCAAGTGGCCATCGCGATTGAAAATGCTCTCGCCTATCGCGAAATCGCCGAGCTCAAGAACAGGCTCACCGACGAAAAACTCTACCTGGAAGAAGAAATCCGCACCGAGTACACCTTCGAAGAAATCGTGGGCGAGAGTCCCGCGCTCAAGCGCGTGCTGGCCCAGGTGGAGACCGTAGCCGCGACGGATTCGAGCGTGCTTATTTTCGGCGAAACCGGCACCGGCAAAGAGGTGATCGCGCGCGCCATCCACGACCTGAGCCTGCGCCGCGAACGCACTTTTGTAAAAGTCAATTGCGCCGCCATCCCCACTGGGCTCCTCGAGAGCGAACTCTTTGGCCACGAGAGAGGCGCCTTCACGGGGGCCATCGCCCAAAAGGTCGGACGCTTCGAGTTGGGGCACCACGGCACGCTCTTCCTCGACGAAGTCGGCGACATCCCCCTCGAACTCCAACCCAAGCTGCTGCGCGTCCTCCAGGAAAAGGAATTTGAGCGCCTGGGCAGCACCCGAACCATTCACGTCGATGTGCGAGTGGTCGCCGCCACCAACCGCGATCTGACTCAGATGGTCGAGGATCGCCTCTTCCGCAGTGACCTCTACTATCGCCTGAATGTCTTTCCGGTCGTAGTCCCCCCCTTGCGCCAGCGCGCCGAGGACATCCCCCTGCTCGTCCGCTACTTCGCCCAGAAACACGCCCGCCGGATGGACCGCCGCATCGAGACCATCCCCGCCGAAGAGATGGAAGCCCTCACACGCTATCATTGGCCCGGCAACGTCCGTGAACTTCAAAATCTCATCGAACGCGCCGTCATCCTTTCTCGCGGCTCGACCCTCCACGTGCCGCTGCCAGAGGACCACCATCCCGGCAATGCTCCTTTCGTTTCCCCCGCCACCCTGGAAGCCACTGAACGCAAGCACATCCTGCACATTTTGCACGAAACCAACTGGGTCATCGCGGGACCACACGGCGCGGCCGCACGCCTTGGCTTGAAACGCACTACTCTCCAATCGCGAATGGCCAAGCTTGGCATCTCCCGCCCCGGTCGCCGCCACACGTCATCGCCCTGATGAGCCTACCACCCTGATCCGTTAACTCATGCGACATCCTGCCGGTGGCCTTTGCCGCCCGACTCCGGACGAACCGTGAATGTGTCAGGAAGCTCCTCCGAGACTCCTTCGTGGGGCGAGAATCGCAATTGAGGTGGGCTGGCGGGCTGCGCTATAGTTGGGTGGAGGCGCTGAGGAAGAAACTTGAGAGAGCAAACGCAGAATACGCATTCCAAACCTTACGCGCTGGCAGCGGTGGGTCTGCTGGTCGCCTGCGGGGTGCTCGGGGGCATTGCCGCGCGGAGCCCTGTACACGCCCAACCTGCGCAGCCGTCTGCGATCGGCATTCCCGTGCATTTCACGGATGTCCGCCGAGCCGCGGGAATCACCTTCCAGCACGACTCCACGGCAAGCGAAGAAAAGGAATACATTGAGACGATGGGTAACGGCCTGGGCTGGATCGACTACGACCAGGATGGGCTGATGGACCTCTACCTGGTACAGTCAACGGGTACGGAATGGTACAAACCCTCGCGGCCACTCCGCTCGGCTCTTTATCATAACAACGGCGATGGAACATTTACGGATGTCACCGATAAGGCTGGCGTCGGTGCGGAGGGACTATACGGGCAGGGTGTGGCCGTGGGCGATTTTGACAACGATGGTTACCCGGACATGCTGGTGACCGGCTACGGCCACACGATCCTCTACCACAATAACGGCGACGGGACGTTCACCGACGTAACAGCCAAGGCCGGCGTGGCCGACGCAGGTAACTGGTCCACGAGTGCGGGATGGTTTGACTACGACAAGGACGGATATCTTGACCTGCTCATTTGCAATTACATCCAGTGGTCGCCCCAGAACAATCTGTGGTGCGGCGAGCACAAGCCTGGCTACCGCGCCTATTGCCATCCCGACAACTATCGCGGACAGCGGCTGAAGCTTTACCACAACAATCACGACGGCACCTTCACGGACGTGAGCGACGCCTCGGGCGTCAGCAAGCCGGAAGCGAAGGGGCTGGGCGTGGTGCTGGCGGACTTCAACAACGACGGCTGGCCAGATATCATGATTGCCAACGACACTTGGCCGAATTTCCTCTTCCTCAACAACCATGACGGGACGTTTCGCGACGTTTCGTTCACCTCCGGCGTGGCTGCCAGCGAAGACGGAAAGTACGAGGCGGGCATGGGAACGGACGCGGCCGACATCGACGGTGACGGTTGGCTCGACATCTACGTCACGCACCTAGATTTCGAACTGAACCGGCTTTACCGCAATAATCACGACGAAACCTTTGACGACATCACCTTCAGTTCCGGCTTGGGTAACAAGGCCATCTTCCTGAGCGGGGTGAGCGGCAGGATGATCGATTACGATAATGACGGATGGGTAGATATATTCCAGTCGAATGGCAGCATGCTCGACAACATCCGCATGTACCACACGGAGGTTTCCTGGGAGGAGCCCAAGCTTATGTTTCGGAACTTGGGTGAGGGCAAGTTCGCCAAGGTGTCCGAACAGTTGGGCGCAGACTTTATGAAGCCCACGGCGGGACGGGGCTCGGCGGTGGCGGACTTCGACAACGACGGTGACCTGGACATTGCCATTTCCAATAACAATGCCTATCCGCAGTTGCTGCGCAATGACGGCGGAAATGCCAACCATTGGCTGGAAGTCATGCTGGTGGGAACCAAGTCCAATCGTGACGGCCGCGGCGCGGCGCTGAAATTGGTCTCCGCAGGCTTCATCGAACACCGGCAGGCCCAGGGCGGAATGAGTTATATGTCTGCCCATGACCCACGTATTCACTTCGGGCTGGGGCAGAGAAAGACCATTGAATCCCTGGAAATCACCTGGCCCAGCGGTATTGTGGATAAGCTCGCGAACATTCCTATCGATCAAATCATGACCGTTAAGGAAGGTGTGGGGGTTATTCCCGGAAATTTTCCGAAGATTAGCTGGAAGTAACTGAGGAGTGCAACCCCGCGTCCCCCCATCCTTCCTGGCCGCCTCCGGACGCCGCCTGGAAAGCTACACATCGAGGTTGACTGCGACCTTCGCTTGATCCACATTTCCATCCGAAGGCACCCTCAGCCCAGATGCTCGAGAGTCTCCCCGAGGCAGGGCGTCGTAGCTTGACTGTATCCGGGCCACCCGGGATAATGACCTCCGCGTCTATCCGCCAAGTCGGTGGGGGCAAACTGTGCGTGACATCCGAAAGGTGGCCGTGCTGGGAGCAGGGACGATGGGTGCTCGCCTTGCAGCCCATCTCGCAAATGCGTCGGTTCCCTGCCTACTGCTCGATCTTGTTCCTAAAGAGTTAACCCGGGAGGAGCAAGCCCAGGGGTTGGCACTGAATGCACCGCAAGTTCGCAATCGCCTGGCGCAGGCGGGCCTGGATGCGGCGCTGAAATCACGTCCGTCCAACTTCTTCGTCCCGGAAGCCGGGCGCCTGGTCACAGTCGGAAATGTCGAGGACCACTTCAACAGGCTCAAGGATTACGATTGGATCATCGAGGCAGTGCGGGAGGATCCTGCCGCAAAGCGCGTACTGCTGGAGAGGGTTCAGGCGGGGCGCGGCAGGGACGCCATCGTCAGCTCGAGCACCTCCGGCATTCCAATTTCGACTCTGAGCGAGGGTTTCAGCGACGAATTTCGCCGTCACTTCCTGGGCACGCACTTTTTCAACCCCCCGCGGTACGTGCACCTCCTGGAGATCATTCCCACATCCCACACGCTGCCCGACGTTGTGGAAGCGGTTTCCCGTTTTGGCGAAGAGGTTCTCGGTAAGGGCGTCGTATTTGCCAAGGACACGCCGAATTTCATTGCCAATCGCATTGGGACGTTCACCACCCTGAATATTCTCCGCATTATGCAGGAGGAGGGTTACACCACTGAGGAGATTGATGCGCTGACCGGCCCGGCGCTGGGCATGCCTAAGTCCGCCACCTTTCGCACCCTCGACATCGTGGGCCTCGACGTGCTGGCGCAGGTGGTGAAGAACTCGCATGATTCGTTGCCGCAAGATGAACGGCGTGACCTTTTCAGAATCCCCGACTTTGTCAGTCAAATGATCCGGCGCAACCTGCTGGGCGACAAGGCGGGTCAGGGCTTTTACAAAAAGATAATGGGGCAGCGCATGGATGAAAGCGAAATCCTGACGCTCGACCTCAGTATGTTTAAGTATCGCCCGCGACAGCGCACCACCTTTCCCACCCTCGACTTGGCACGAAACATAGACAGCCTGCTTGAACGCGTGAAGGCACTCTTCCAGGCGACAGATCGCTGTGGACATTTCTATCACCGGGTTCTCCCCGACACTTTCCACTACGCCGCCATGCGTGTGCCGGAGATTTCGAGCGATATCGTCTCTATTGATAACGCGCTGAAGTGGGGCTTCAACTGGGAGTGCGGAATCTTCGAACTGTGGGATGCGATCGGTGTCGAGCAAGTGGTTGAACATTGGACAAAGGAAAAACGCCCCTTGCCACCGCTCCTGGAGCGGCTGCTGAGCAAAGGAGGGAAATCGTTCTACGTTCAATCGGAGGGGACCGCCCGTTACTTCGATCTGGCTTCGGGTGCCTATCGCGTGCCCGCGGACAGGCCCGGAGTCACCCTGCTTCCAGCGCTCAAGGCGCGCAAGAAGGAACTCAAGAAGAACCCCGGCGCAAGCCTGATCGATCTGGGAGACGGGGCCTTGTGCCTGGAATTTCACTCCAAGATGAACACACTCGGGCCGGACACGGTTGAGATGGTGGACGCGGGATTGAAGGCTCTGGCCGGGGGCTTTGACGCGATGGTCATTGGCAACCAAGCGCCGAACTTCTGCGCGGGCGCCAACCTGATGCTTGTCCTTGCGGCGATTCAGCAAGGTGAATGGGACAAGATCCACGAAGCCGTGCGGGTTTTTCAAGATGCCAACATGGCCCTAAAGTACTCGCCTAAACCCGTGGTGGCAGCACCCTGCGGGATGGCGCTGGGCGGAGGAACAGAAATATGCCTGCACGCAACACGCGTGCGCGCCGCCGCGGAGTCATACATGGGCCTCGTCGAAACGGGCGTAGGGCTGATTCCCGCGGGTGGCGGCACCAAGGAAATGCTGCTGCGCGCGCTCGATGCCGTCCCTCCCGACCCGGAAGCGGATCCTTTCACCTCTGTGAAAGAGGTTTTCATGAATATCGGCATGGCCAAGGTCTCCACCAGCGCCGAGGAAGCACGCAGGCTGCGGTATCTTTCACCACTGGATTCCATCAGTATGAACCGCGATCGCCAGCTTGCAGACGCCAAACAACTGGCGCTCAACCTGGCCCGCCTGGGATATCGCCCCGGCCAGCCGCGTACGGACATTCGTGTGCTGGGCCAACCCGCATTTACCAAGATGAAACTCGGACTCCACCTGATGCGGCGTGCGGAATACCTGTCGGACTACGATGTGGTGGTTGGAACGAACCTGGCCAGGGTGCTTTCCGGCGGCGGTGCATTCACCTCGCCGCAACTGGTCTCGGAACAGTACTTGCTGGAGTTGGAACGCGAGGCTTTTGTGAGCCTGTGCGGGCAGAAGAAGACCGTCGAGCGCATCCAGTTCACTTTGAAAAAAGGCAAGCCCCTCAGGAACTGAATTCAGAGAATGGAAGTCCGGCTTCAGAAGCTGGAATTCTGAATGTTGACTCCTCTGACCTTCAGGGGGAGCCGGATTGCCGGCGGGAGTATCTCAAACAAGCGGGTGAGCGAATCGCGGGCGGGAGGAAGGCATGAAGGAAGCCGTGATCGTTTCCATTGCGCGCACCGCAATCGGCAAGGCGCCGCGCGGAGCCTTGCGCACAACGAGGCCGGATGACATGGCAGCCGCCGTGATCCAGGAGGTACTGCGACGCGTGCCGGCTGTGCATCCCGGGGAAGTGGAGGACGTCATCCTGGGCTGCGCCATGCCGGAGGCTGAGCAGGGCAACAACGTAGCCCGGGTGGCTTCGCTGCGTGCAGGCCTCCCGGTGACCTGCTCCGCCATGACGGTCAACCGCTTCTGTGCCTCAGGACTACAGGCTATGGCGCTCGCTTCCGAGCGTATTCTGGCGGGTTTCGCAGACATTATCGTGGCGGGCGGCACCGAAACCATGAGCATGATCCCCATCGGGGGATATCGTTTCTCCCCAAACCCTTACCTGATGGAGCATTATCCGGATTCGTATCTGAACATGGGACTCACGGCCGAAAACCTGGCGCTCAAATACAAGATTGGGAGGGAGGACCAGGACCGCTTTGCGCTGCGCAGCCACCAGCGCGCGATTGCAGCGATGGAACAGGGGAAATTTCGAAAGGAAATCGTGCCGCTGGAGGTCACCGAGATCGGCATCGACAGCCGGAGTAAACCCCATCGGCGCATGATGTTATTCGACAAGGACGAGGGGCCGCGGCGTGATACGTCGATGGAATCACTAGCGAAGCTCAAACCGGCGTTTCACGCTCACGGAACCGTGACGGCGGGGAACGCCTCGCAAATGGGCGACGGGGCTGCGGCCGCCCTGGTGATGTCGCTCGACAAGGCAAAGGCGATGGGCATAAAGCCGCTGGCGCGTTTCGTGAGCTTTGCGACGGCCGGTTGCCCGCCGGAAGAGATGGGAGTGGGCCCCGTTCACGCCATCCCCAAGGCGTTGAAGCTGGCCGGGCTGACGTTGGACGATTTGGACTTGATTGAACTGAACGAGGCCTTTGCCGCGCAGGCGCTGGCAGTGATCGAACTGGCTGGACTCGACTTGGAAAGAATCAATGTAAACGGGGGCGCAATTGCCTTGGGTCATCCACTGGGGTGCACCGGCGCAAAATTGGCCGCGACCATGCTTGGCGAGTTGAAACGGAGGGATGGTCGCTATGGCATGGTGACTATGTGCGTAGGCGGAGGCATGGGTGCAGCGGGGATTTTTGAGAACTACCAGCAGGGCAGACCTGAGCCGACGACATCAGCAACGCGCAGAGGAGAAGTCTCATGGAAAGAGTGACAGGACTCGGTGGGCTGTTTTTCAAGGCGGAGGATCCGGAAGGACTGTACACATGGTACGAGAAGCACCTTGGCCTGAAGCGCGGCGCGGATGCAGCCGTCACTTTCCGGTGGCGGGAATCTGAGGGCAAGGGAAAAGAAGGGATGACGGTGTGGGCGATCCTCCCCAAAACCACCCCGTATTTCAACCCCAGCCGCGCAAGTTTCATGATGAATTTCCGCGTGGCGGACCTCGATGGGCTATTGCAGGCTCTAAAGGAAGAGGGGGTGGAAATAGACCCGCACCGCGAGGAATACGAATACGGGCGTTTCGCCTGGATCATGGACCCAGAGGAAAATCGTATCGAGCTTTGGGAGCCGCCTGCGGGGAGTTTAGGAACTTAGCTTCGAGTTTCGCAGCCACTTTCGGCAGAGGTGCGGAACGTCTTCGCACACAGCTCTCCTTCCAGCAGCACACGCCGTCCGATTCCATTACCTTGCAGCGGCAACTGGCCGATCGCGCGTTGGGGCCGGACTGCAATCCCTTTTCCTGAAAAGGCAGCGAACGCCGACGCCTCCACCTGCGTGGGTCAGCTCCTGCACCAGGGCGGCACTACAGCCCGCGCAACGCCTTGCTGGCTCCCACTACGTCCGACACTGACAGCACGAGGTCCGCTTTCCTGCCACCTGCGGGGACGCTGGCATAAGCGTACTCGACATTAATATTCGCAGCCCCCAGGCGAGCACCCACCTCGCCCAGCACTCCAGGTTTATCTGGCAAGGTCACGCGCAGGACTTCTTCTTCCGTGACGCGCAGGCCGAGATCCTGGAGAATCTTTTTCGCCTTGGCAGGACTGGTGACCTGCATATGAATGGGGCTCTCAACTCCGGTACTCCAACAGGTAACCGCCGTGATGTTGATCTTTGCTTTGCCGAAAGCCTCCGCAATGCGTCCAAGTTCTCCGGGTTTGCTCTCAACCCAGGCCGTAAGCTGTTTGACTTTTGCCATGGTCTGTTCCTCCTGAGAAATTCTGCCCGCGTCCGGCTATTACTTGACCACAAGAGGAGTTACGGGGAAATCCAAGCTCCGGCGTGTTACATCGAGAGCGCCGAAGTCATCTCTCATGATGCGACATAAAGCCTTGCCACGGGCGTTAACAAAATTGCTGGCGCTCTTCACCTTCGCGCAGTTTAGTGATGCTATAATACGCCAAAGGTTCTTGCATGTAAAGGCAGGTTGTGAACATAGCCATGGGGAAGGTTGGGAGAACGCTTCCACGCTGAAAAACTCCCTCGGACCCAGCCATGAGAATCCCTGCGGAGGATGGGTTCCCCAGCCGTGCCACGCTGTAGCTTGAAGGGGCCGGATGCCCCGGTCCCGGGAGGTTGTGCCGTGCCTCGTGCCCAAGCTGTTCATGTGGTCGTTGTAGGAAGCAGCAATTTTGATCTGGTGGTCAAAGCCGAGCGTTTACCCAAAGAAGGCGAGAGCCTGTTGGTGAAGAACCTCCAGTTTTTCCCGGGAGGGAAAGGCGCCAATCAGGCCGTGGCGGTAGCAAGAATGGGGGCGAAGGCTTCCTTCGTAGGATGCGTCGGCCAGGACATAATCGGGGACTTTCTAGTCCGGGGCTTGGAGTCCAGTGGAATTGACACCACCTGGGTCAAGCGCACTCCGGAACGAGCCACCGGCTGCGCCTTTATTATGCTCTTTCCAAATGGGAACAACTGCATCACGGTCGATCCCGCCGCGAATCTCTCTCTGACCCCGGCGGATATCGAGCGGGCGAGGGAGCTGATCGAGCGCGCCGACGCACTCGTGAGCGTCCTGGAAATCCCCGTCGAGGTCGTGGAAGCTGCCTTCCGCCTGGCGCGCAAGGCCGGCAAGCTGACGGTGCTTGATGCTGGTCCGCCGCGCCACTGTCCCGTGGAATTGCTGCGACTGGCCGACGTTGTCTCACCCAATGAGACAGAGCTGGCACATCTGGCCGGCGAGGAAGTATCCGGCCGCGTATCAGCTCGCGAGGCCGCAGAAAAACTTCTCTCCAGAGGGGTGAGGACCGTCGTTCTAAAATTGGGCAGCGACGGTTCTATGCTGGTGACGCCCAAAGGGGCGAAGCATTTTCCCGCGTATAAGATCGAGGCAGTTGATCCCACCGCAGCGGGAGATGCATTTACCGCTGCCTTCACAGTTGAGTACGCGGCGGGATCAACGATAGAGGATGCCATTCGTTTTGCGAACGGCGCGGGCGCACTGGCAGCCACGAAACTGGGGGCACAGCCCTCTCTGCCGACTCGCGAGGAAGTAGAGGCCTTCGTCGCAAAACGGACGGGGGAGAAGCGCAATCGATCATGAAACAGGAATTACTCGGGCCATGGATTCCCGATTGACTCTTAAAGGCGTTCCTCTATGTCGCACTTGCTTTCGAATCCCTGTCTGCGGTGTTAGCGCCGACCACGGGCAGACCTCACTCGAAACCCCCGGCCAATCATCCGCTGCGTCCGAAAGGCTCTATGGACGCGGCCGTAGGATGACGTTGCCGAGAAAGCCCCGATTCATACCC
Organism: uncultured Acidobacteriota bacterium; assembly: GCA_963722555.1. Lineage (GTDB taxonomy): Bacteria > Acidobacteriota > Terriglobia > UBA7540 > UBA7540 > Bog-366. Next base: position 125,402 of record CAVRNQ010000003.1, on the reverse strand, counting down.
TCGGCGTCTTGCACGCTCACGCTGACACGGAAGGCACCTGCCGGCGCCGGCACGGACTTGTCCAACCTGACCACGACGCGAGGATCAACGGCCTGGAGCGTCGCGTGGCCCACCTCTTCGCCCATCACGCTGTAGAAGTTGGCCTGGAGCGTCCCCGGCACGAAGACTCCAAACGTGCCCTTCAGGGTGACGTTCCCCCCCTCGAGCTTTCCGGAGAGCGGCTCGCTGATGGCTCCGGCGGAGGTGGGCCCGCCCCAGACAGGGTTCGGAATGCGCGTGGGCGCCCAGTAAATCGGGAAGGAATATTCTTCCCCTGGCTCGAGCGTGGCGTAGGGGCTCAGCACTTCAGACTCCAGGAAGTAAGGAGTCTTCTTGGGGTCATCCGGCAGGATCTGGTCGAAGGGACCGCGGGAAATGGTCCCCGGTCCATCATTCCAGGTTTCAACTGACGCACCATCGGGATATTCCCGATCCGGAAAATACTTGAAGCTTTCTACAAAACCGGTCTCCTTTTGCCCGTTGACAACTGCGTACCAGCCCGCGTCCGAATCGGCGGCAGCCTTGGCGACGCGATACAAGTAGTGGACGCGCAGCATTCCACTGCCGGGCATGACCTGGTAGCTGGGGTGTCGCGGGTCTCCATAAGGATTGTAATACCCCTGTGGGTATTTACTGTGCGGGCTCAGCGGGATGTACATATAAAGCTCGGGGTTGGGCTTGGAAGGATCGTTCGCATCGGCGGCGTCATTCTGGATCAGGTGCCAGATGCCCCAGCGAATCTCCCTGCGGCTGATGTTCCTCATCACCTGATCCACCTTGATCCGGGTGGTGCCCGCATAGACGTGGTACGTGCGGACAAACTGCACGCCCGAGCGCTGATCCTCGGGGCTGGTCACGCGGACCGCGACCTCTGCAGGCGTGTCGGTGACGACTTCCGGCTTGAAATGGCTGCCATCCAGGATGTAATAGGGAATGCTCGGCCACTCGTTATCATTCATCCAGCCCTCAGGGCCTGGCCAAACCTTGTCTCCGCCGTAATTTGCCCAACCGGCTTTGATATTATTCTCCGACTCCGGCAGAACTTTCCCCTCCAGATCCTTGTTCACAAAGAAGTACTCATAGTCGCCGAGCTGGAGCTGGATCGCGCGTCCTCCAATGTCCGGGGCGACGTATAAGGCCACCAGGCCATTGCTGAGCTTATAGACGTTCCAGCCCTTGAATTGAGTCTGTTCGACCTTTGCCGAATACGGTGGAGCAGGAGCTGCCATGGCTAACCTCGCGGAAAATAGCGGTAGGAAAGGTTCCGGCACGGGGGTGCCGTCAAAGCTGCCCGGCAGTTGGATCGTTACCAGGGCCGCGAAAAGAGCAACCAGATTGGGCGCAAGGCGCAATTGCCTGGGTCGGAACATAAAGCGGTCCTCGATTACTTGGCTCTCACTCAGAAACCAGTTGGAATGATCCAGTATGTCGCCTCAAATGTCCTGCCGGGATCGAGCGCATCCAGGCCTTTGAATTTGCCTTCGTGCTCGAGGTTGAAGGCGTTCGTGGGCCCGGTTTGCGGCTCAATACAAATCAGGGTATGGTCAAGCGGCGCATACACAATAGCGTACTGGAACTCCTTCCCGTAAACCACTTCGATCTTCTCCGTATTCCCTTTCGTCCAGATATGGCCCAATCCCTGGGGGTCGCGCTTGAAATCAGCGAAACCGGCGTCGATGAATTGGTGGCCTAGCGTCAGGCTAGTTGTGGCCCCCGGCAGAAAGCTGTCTGTGGGTTCTGTGTCTCCTGAGGGGATCAGAGCTTCGTTCACAAGCCAGTGCTTTTGCGCGCCGATTCCCAGCGTCCATTCTTCACGGAGACCGTCGGGGCGAAAGTAGGGATGGTATCCAAAATGAACCGGCATCACGGATTTGCCCGCGTTTGTAACCTTCGTAGTGCATTCCAACTTCCCGTCCTTGAGGCGATAGGTTACGTCGTAAACGTGCGCAAAGGGAAATTGGGCCATGAGGTCAGGGTACTTGTAGAACTCCAGGTGCGAAGTGATGAAGGCGCCCGTGGCGTCGCTGCCCCCTGTCTCAACGACCTCCCAGTGCGGGTCAAAGACCAGCAAACCGTGCAACACCATATTAGCCGGAGGCACGCGGAGGAGATTACCCAGGCTATCATTTAGCAGGTATTTCTTGTCTTGAAAATAGTAATAATCATGGTCAATGCGATTAGCATAGGGGGCGAGAAAGGGTATGCCCCACCCGAACCAATGCTTTTCGAGGTAGGCCTTCAGTGACTCTGGGGCGATCAGAACGTCCTTGCCGCCCACCTTGAACTCATAGGCGAAGTTGCCAATATCCGGGACGATCCCCAGGTCCATTTTGCGGCGCGCATCGAGCAAGTGGTAAGTGGTATGCCCCTCGACCACCTTGCTGATTACGGAATAGTTTCCCATGGCCACACCTCTTGTGGGGAGTGCCAGAAACATGATCACTACGATGCCACGGACGACTCGGGTTCTCATTGCGGTTGACTCAGGGCGTGAAACCAGGACGATAGTGGCAGGCTCGTTCCCCGCAGGAGCTAAGACTCACCCGCCCCCAACTTCGCCAATGTATGCGAGAACTCCTGCACAGCCGGGTAAAGGTTGCGATAAACCTGATAGTAGCGGTCGTAGGCTGCGACTTGATCCGGTTTCGGCGCCATGCGCTCCTTCACTTGGATGGCCTCCTCGGCGGAATCCTCGACGGAAGCGTATATTCCGGCGCCCACACCAGCCAGCAGGGCGGCGCCGAGGGCCGACCCCTCCGAGGTGCGAAGCGTGACGAGCTCCTTGCCGAAGATATCGGCCTGGATTTGCCGCCACAGGAAACTGCGTGACCCACCCCCCGAGGCGCGGATCTGCTCAACAGGAATGGCCAGCTCTTTGAAGATCTCCAAGGAATCCCGCAGGCTGAACGCCACACCTTCCAGGATGGAGCGGATCAAATGCGCCCGGGTGTGCGCCGCGGTCAAGCCGAACCACAGCCCGCGCGCCTGGGGGTCGAGGTGAGGAGTCCTCTCGCCCATGAGATAAGGCAGCCACAAAAGGCCCGCACTTCCCGGAGGTACCCTCTCCGCCTCGCGGATGATCAGATCGTACGGGTCTACATCCGCGTGTCGAGCGTACCAGGATTCCGAGGCGCCGAACTGGTCGCGGAACCAGCGCAGCGAAAGCCCCGCCCCCTGCGTGACACCCATCACGTGCCACTTTCCGGGAACGGCGTGGCAGAACGTGTGGATGCGTCCGTGCGGGTCGAGGGTCGGCGTCGCCGTATAAGAAAAGATCACCCCGGAAGTACCCAGCGTGGCGGAGGTAAGTCCTGGCAGGACGATGCCATTGCCAACGGCGCTCGCCGCCTGGTCACCGGCGCCCGCCACCACCGGCGTCCCGGCATTGAGGCCGGTCAACACGGCGGCTTCCCGTGTGATCTCACCAGTAATCTCGGGCGACTCGTACGACCGCGGCAGAATATGGGAGTCAATCTCCAGCGCCCCGAGCATCTCCGACGACCAGCGCCGATGGGTGACATCGAATAGCAGGGTTCCGGAAGCGTCCGATACATCGGTGGCGAACTCTCCGGTCAGCCGGAAGCGGACGAAATCCTTGGGAAGCAGAAAACGCGCCGCTCGCTCAAAGACCTTCGGCTCGTTATCGCGAATCCAGAGGAGTTTGGGCGCGCTGAAGCCCGTGAGCGCCGGGTTGGAAACCAACTGAATAAGCCGTTCCGCTCCCACCTGGCGAGTAATCCATTCGCATTGAGCCTGGCTGCGCTGGTCACACCAGATCAAGGAAGGACGAAGAACCGCCAAAGCCTTGTCGAGCAGTACGACGCCGTGCATTTGCCCTGAAAAGCCCACGGCGGCGATGTCGGAGCCTTTCAAGCTCGCCTGCGCGAGAGCGGCGCGAACTGCCACCAGGGTCGCTTGCCACCAATCTTCGGGTTCCTGCTCGGCCCAGCCGGGCTTGAGCATCCGCATGGGCTGATGATCGCCGGTCGCCGCCCCCACCACGTGCCCGTCCGGCCGCACAATTACGGCTCGCGTGCCTGTCGTCCCAACATCGATTCCCATCATGTAAGGCATAAGCACGTCCTCTGGCTTGGTCGCCTCCGTGGAATCCTGGCCCCGGCGCCCAACTACTATCGAGGCACTTTCTGCCACCGCCCCGATTTCGCCGAGTGTTCGACGGCGTCAAGCACGGCTTGATTCCTGACGCCATGGCGGAAGTTCGGCTCCGGCAGGCGATCCTTCTCCAACGCGGTGAGGAAATCGTGGATGGCATGGACGAAAGTGTGCTCGTAGCCAATGATATGTCCAGGTGGCCACCAGGCGCCGGTGTAAGGGTGACTGGCCTCAGTCACGGAGATGGTCTTGAAACCCTGCCGATCCGAGGGTTCGGTGCGATCATAGAGTTCCAGTTCGTTCATGCGCTCCTGGTTGAAGGCCATGCTTCCCTTGCTGCCGTACACCTGCCAGGTATTGAAGTTACGGCGGCCGCCCGCGAATCGCGAAGACTCGAAAACTCCCACGCTCCCATTCTTGAAGCGCGCCAGGAAATTCGCATCGTCGTCAACCGTGACTTTGCCTTTGCCCTTCTGGCCTTTGGCTCCCCAGGCGCCCTCGCCTTCCGCGGGCAGAGGCCGTTCCTTGATGAAAGTCGTCATCATTCCGGTCACACCCTGGATTTCACCATTCAAGTACTCCGCGAGATCGATGGCGTGCGCGCCGATATCACCCAAAGCGCCACTGCCGGCAAATTTCTTTTCCAAACGCCAGACGAGCGGGAACTCGGGATCAATGATCCAGTCCTGCAAATACGCGCCGTGATAATGGTAAACGTCGCCGAGGATCCCGTCTTCGATCAGTTTCTTTGCGAAGGCGACGGCCGGCACCCGGCGGTAACTGAAATTCACCATGTGCAGTACACCCGCCTTCTCGACAGCCTTGAGCATGTCCTTGGCCTCAGACAGGCTGTTCGCCAGGGGTTTCTCGCAGATGATGTGCTTGCCCGCCTCGGCCGCGGCGATAACCATGGGATGATGGAGGTAGCCGGGCGTCGCAACATCGACCATATCAATGTCCTTGCGCTCAACCACCCGCTCCCACTCGCTGTCGGACTCCTCCCACCCGTAAAGGCGCGCCGTCTCTTCCAGTTCTTCCACGGAAGCCTTACCGCACAGGACCTTCATGCGCGGAATGAGCTTTCCCGAGAAGAACCTTCGCGCCTGGCGATAAGCATTGGAATGCGCCTTCCCCATGAAGCGGTGCCCAATGAGTGCAACATTAATCTCCGGCATGTTTGAGTCTCCCCCACATCTTCAAGATTTTGGAACCTGTCACCCCTGGTCAATGGTGGCCGGCCAGGAGGGATCTACGACCGGCATGGGTCCTATGCCCACCACATTTCCTTCAGTCTCTCCTTGATGACGATTTGGTTGAGAAAGGCCGCGGCTTTGCTCAGGCCTTCATCCACGGACATCAGACTGTCCTCATGCTCAATGGAAAGCACGTCGTCATAACCCACCATTTGCAGCGTGGAGACGAAGTCGCACCAAAAATCGGCGTCGTGGCCGTAACCGACCGTGCGGAAGATCCAGGAACGGTGCTTCTCATCGCTGTAGGGCTTCGTGTCGAGCACACCGTTGACCTTGATGTTGTCGTCGTACAGGCGCGTGTCCTTTGCGTGGATGTGAAACACCGCTTCCCCCAGCCTGCGGATCGCCGAGCAAGGATCGATCCCTTGCCAGAACATGTGGCTGGGATCGAAATTGCAGCCGATGGCGGGCCCTGTCGCTTCGCGCAATCGCAGCATGGTTTCAGGGTTGTAAACCACGAAACCCGGATGCATTTCGATCGCGATGCGCACCCCGTGGTCCTCTGCAAACTTGGCCCGCTTCGTCCAGTAGGGAATGACTTTCTTATCCCACTGCCACTTCAAGATTTCCAGGTAGTCAGGTGGCCAAGGCGTTGGCGACCAGTTGGGCAACCTGGAGTCGTCGCAATCGCCCGGGCAGCCTGAGAAATCGATGACGCGCGCCACACCCAACTTCTCCGCCAGCAGGATAGTCTTGCGGCTGGTCTCAGCATGAAGTTCCGCAAGCTTCCTGTTGGGATGGAGAGGGTTGCCGTGGGAGCTCAAGGCGCTGATGGTGATGCCCTGGTCCTCGAGCTTCTGCTTGAACTCCTTGATCTTGGAGGGCTGGCCCAGCAAATCAAGCTTCAGGTGCGGGTCACCGGGATAATTACCGGTCCCCAGCTCAACCGTGCGGATGCCGAGCGGCTTGATCTTCTTGATGACCTCATCCAGGCTAAGCTTGGCCAGCAGAGCTGTAAAGAGTCCGACTTTCATCGTGTTCACCCCCAGCGCCGGGTGGGTCGCTCCCGTCGATGGTATACGGCGGGCAACGGCCCTTGCGGCTGCCTGTTAATCCTCGAATTCCACCTGAAAAGACGCTAAATCTATAGTCCCGTCGCGCCCGCGTCAACTGGAAATTTGGCGGGGGGACATCTTTGCAGCGTCGCTGGTCCAAGCTTCAGCCCGCGCGGAACATCGCTACTTCAGATGGCGGTCATACCACTCGGCGGTGCGCCGCATGATGTCCCGCCGATGCTCGGGATCGAGAATCAAGTGGCCCTCATTCGGATAGACGACAAACCGGTTTTCGATTCCGAGGCTCTCCAGGGCGTGCCAGAACTCGAATGACTGCGGAGTCGGGCACTCCCCGTCGCGGTCGCCCACCAGGATGAGCGTCGGCGTTCTGACATTCTTGATGAAGTTGAGGGGAGAACTCTTCGCATAAACCGCCGGATCGTCATAAACAGAGGCGCCAAAAAAGGGGATCAGCCACTGGTCGATGTCGTTCTCGCCATAATAGCTCTGCCAGTTCGCGATGCCCGCCCCCGCAACGGCGGCATGGAAGCGGCGCGTTTGCGTCACTGCCCACATCGTCATATACCCACCGTAGCTCCAGCCTCCAATACCCACGCGGTCGTTATCCACGGGATAGTTCTTTACAACAAAGTCAACCCCGGCGAGGATGTCGGAGAAATCCCCATAGCCGAAATCCTTGACGTTGGCGCGTGTGAAGGCCTCCCCCTGGCCGAAACTGCCGCGCGGGTTTGGGCGCAAAACGAAATAGCCTGCGGATGAAAGAACGGAAAAGTCGAAGAAGGTATCCGGCCAGGTGGGACGCGCCATGGCGCCTGGCCCCCCGTGGACCTCCACCACCAGGGGGTAGCGCCGGGCGGGATCATATTCTCGGGGGTAGGTCAGCCAACCCTGGATTTCAAACCCGTCATTCGACCAGTGGAGGTTCTCCGCTTTCCCCCACTTTGCGTGGGCCTCGCGATTGGAGTTGGTGACCTGCCTCCACGCCCCGATGGGTCCGGCCCAGACCTCCGGGGGCTTTGCAAAGGACTGGCGCACCATTGCGCAGGTCTTGCCGTCCCGCGTGAGAGAAAGAGCGAAATCCCATGTGCCCAGCGAGAGCGTCTCCGGCCCGCTCCAGAGAGGGACGCTCCGTCCGCTCGATGCATCCAGCGTCGCAAGAGCACTCGCGCCGTCGAGGCTCTCAAGCAGGAGGATTTCGTCGCGCCCAGGGAGCCAGGTGAGCCAGCCCGCGGAGGCTTTGAGGCCGGGAGTAAGGTTGCGTGCCTCGCCTCCCGCGGCGGAAAGAAGAAAGACATCACCGCCGATCGAACCTTCGTCGCTCATCAGCCCGCCGATGAACGCAATGTTCTTGCCGTCTGGAGACCAGCGCGGCACGGCAACCTGATCGGACGGCTTAAACAGATGTTTGGTCTCGCCGGACACCGTATCGATGGTATAGATTTCGGCCACGTACCACTGCGCGTCTCCAGCGCCGTGCGCTGCAATTGCGACGAACCTCTTTTCGTCGGGCGACCAGTCGAATTCATAGACGTACATGTCCGGGGGTGAGATCTGGCGAGTGTGCCCCGTGGCGACGTCCACCGTGGTAAGGCGTTGTTCGTACACTTTCCCGCCAATCACGCCGGAAGGAGGCGTCATGGGCTCCAGGGGACCGGGTACGCGCGGGGCGTTTTCGGTAAAGAGCAGCGCCAGCGTCTTGCCATCGGGAGACCACCCTGGCGCGTCCAACGAGCCGATCAGGTCGGTAAGTCTTCGGACCGTGCCGCCGTTGACACTGGCCACATACAACTGCACCTGGCCCCGTGTCTGGGCATTGGAAAAGAAAGCGAGATCACGGCTGTCGGGCGACCATGCGATGTCATGCTCCTCGCAGGCCTCGCCGCTGCCCGCGGTAATGCGGCGCACGGAGGAACTGGGCGATGACAGGCTGGTAATGAAGATGGCGGAATTGGACGACGGCGCTCCCTGGGCATCGGGCATGGCCTCAACCCACGCGACGCGCTGGCCGTCAGGGGAAATCGCGGCCTGGCGAAATCCGCGTACGGCCGAGAGAGAATCGAGGACTGCGTCGAGGGAAGACTCCTGGGGCGCGGCGCTCGAGACGAGAATCGAGAAAAGCAAGGCCAGAAGAATTGGCAAAGCTCGCGCCGGCCGCTTCACCATGGAAGAACTCCTGAACCTCCGAGATTCGCAGACAGGCAGTGCGGATCACCACCCGCGACGCCCCGATCTTTGAGGCTTGACGCCACACATCCTAATGGAACCGGCCCCCGACAGCAAGGGATGTCCCAGGCGGGTTTCCTCGCTCGCGGGCCCGAAATCTTGTAGACTACGGTTCGGATAACCTCATGTCGAAAAAACACAAAGAAGCCGTCCAAAAACAATTCACTAAAACCGCGGAAGCCTTCTCAACTTTCGCGGTCCGCGATACGCCCGAGATCCTGGCGGAGAAGGTGGAGTTCGCTAAACCCCAAGCGACAGACTTGGTGCTGGATATCGCCTGCGGGCCGGGAGCCTTTGCGCTGGGAGTTGCCCCGCGCGTCACCTTCGTATACGGCGTGGACCTGACGATGGAAATGTTGCGCAGGGCGCGCGCCTTTCAAACCGAGAAGCAGATTTCAAACGCCGCCTTCGCGGGCGGTGAGGCCGAGCAACTTCCCTTCCCCGAAGGCGCGTTTGATCTCGTGTCGTGCCAGTGCTCGTTCCATCACCTGCCCAAGCCCGCACTTGTCCTGCGGGAAATGAACCGTGTGGCGATGCCGGAGGGCCGCTTGGTGCTGATTGACCCCCTGGCGCCCGAGAGCGATCCGAAATATGAGCTGTACAACCGCATCGAAAAGCTCCGTGACCCTTCCCATGCGTGGACGCTGCGCCTGACGGATTATCTGCGCATGTTCGACGAAGAAGGCCTGGAGGTGCAGCGGCAGTCGCTCCGCCGCCGGGCCCGCTCGTTCCATCAGTGGATGGTGCGCGCCGGCCTCAATGCGGCGAGCAAGCGCTACCAGGAAACCCGCAAGCTCCTGGAAGACTCGATGACGGGCGACCGAGCGGGCTTCTCAGCCCAGGCACAGGGGGACGACATCCAGATTGTGCACAACGAGGGGATGTTCTTGCTGGCGCGAAAGCTTGCGGACGGGGTGCGGTAAACGGCATGCAGGGGAAACTGTGGCTATCGAGCGGTTTGAACAATTAGCCCAGCTTTCCGAGATGAACTCTTTCCAACGAACCTTCGGGCCTTATCCGTTATCCGTGTTTATGCGGGTTTCAACGCGACGAAGCCGCTCTGGAGGTCTACACCCTGTGGGTGAGAAACAAAACCAGCCCTTTCAGCTCTATTCTGATGCTTCCTTGGAAGGTCGATTTCCAGGGATCGCGGAGTTTCTGTGCATGAACCTGGCAGTTCCGTTATTCTGCTTTGAGTTCTTGAGGGAGGGGCAGCCTTTGGGGAGAATGATCGTGGTCGCCTTGCTCTCCTTTCCTGTCTTAAATCTGGTTGGTTGGCTCGGTTGGCGGCTCGGGAGCCGGCGGTAAGGAAGGAACGACCAATGGAGGATGACGATGTCTTTGTTCGGGCATGTGTGGAAATGGTTTTCTGGCTTTGCCGGTGGCATCTTTATGCTTCTGGTTGGCTATGGGATTCTGCCAGGACTGGGCGAGGTTCGGTATAAGACGAGCGGGAAGTTGTTACGGGTGTTCGGGTTTGCCTGCATCCTGATCGCCATTTTTCTTGTCGTGCTGGATTGCGTCGCATGATGTAGGAGGGCAGGGGTTGGTTTCAACTCTGCGGCTTTCAGGCTGTTGGGCAGGTTCCCCCTTACGAAATATGGGCTTTCCTATCAGGTGTGACGTATAGCGGCAATGCTGAGGGAATTGGTGCCGGTCCATTTGTTCATGACAAGGCGTGTGCTTGTTTTGGCTGACGCTCCGCGAGACTTGGCTCGCGGACCCACGGGTTTTTGCAGCGGCCGCGCGTCTTCCCGCGGGGGTTGACAATTCGACAGAAAAACCGATACGGGGTAGCATGTGAGCCAGCCAGAGTGGTGTGGAGGGGTTCATATGACGGTTATTGAGAGATACCCAAAGTATATCTTCGTGCTCATGAATGTCAGCGTGGTGGCTTGGTGGGCGTTGCTCTCTCTCGGACGTTTTCCAACTAAACTAAGTCTCCTTGTTTTGTTATTCTCACTGGCAGGGATGAACTTCACGCTGTTAATCACCAAATATATTGTCAAACGGAGGAGAAGATCACCTTAACTCCCCGTGCGGACAACAAGCTTTATTCTTCTCAAGATCTCCTCTTGCCCTGGGAAGCGCCGTTGAGCGCCGGTCAGTTACCCTAGCCTTCCGCTTCGATTGCATGCCTCATGCAGCCTTCTGTCGGCCGCTTACCGCTCGTGGAATGGCCATTCATGCTGCGCGCGGGCGCGTGCCATGTACGCGGCAGTTCCCACCGCCAGAACTCCGCAGGCAAAGAGCAGCGACCGCGTTGCCGCCGTCCCCAACACATAAACCCATCCGCAGAGTGAGATGATTCCAGGAAGCGGGTAGAGCCACATCCGGAACGGGCGCGCCAAATCCGGCCGGCGGAAGCGCAGCAGAAAGAAGCCGATGGTCTGGGGTAGGTATTGGATAAGCACGCGCGTGGCGATCAGGCTGCCGATGACTTCGCTCAACCGGCCGAGGCTGAACAAGGAGGCAATCACTCCCAGCGTGATGAGTGAAATGTGCGGAAAGCCCCCCTTCGGGTGGAGCCGCCCGAACGCCGGAAAGAAATTGCCATCGATGGCTGCAGCGTAAGGGATGCGCGAGTAACCGAGGAGCAAGGAGAAGACCGAGGAAAAGGCAATCCAGAGCAGCAGCACCGTTACGAGCTTCCCCGCCCCGGATCCCCAAAGCGTCTCAATATACAATGACGCGATGAACCGGCTCTCGATGGCTTCGCGCCAGGGCATGACGCTGAGGAACGAAGCGGTCATGAGGATGTAGAGCACGGCCACGGTAAAAATCGAAAACAGAATGGCGCGCGGAATCACGCGACCGGGATCGCGTATCTCCTCTGCCAGGTAACAGACGTTGTAGTAGCCAAAATAGTCGTAAAGCGCGTAAAGGGTGGCGTGGCCGAGCCCTGCCCAGAAGATCCAGTTGAGGTGAAAGGCCCCGGGAGGGAAATCGAAGAGGCGGGAGGCGCTTAAATGCGGAAGACCGGAAAGGATAATGCCCACGCATCCGATGAGCACACCCGTGACGAGCACTACGGAAAGTTTCCCGATCGCTCCGATGTTCCGATAGAGTAGCGCCACGAGCAGCAACGGAAGTATCGCGGCCACGAGGCGCACTCCCCAGGGGGGAAACTGGGGCAGCAGGTAGTGAAGGTAGTCCGCAAAGCCGATGCTGCCACTCGCGATCGATAGAGGCGCCGAAAAGATGACCTGCCATACCATCAGGAACGAAAGCCAGCGACCCATCCGGTGCGGACCGAACGCTTCGCGCAGATAGTTGTAGCTGCCGCCGGCCTTGGGCAGCGCCGCACCGAGTTCTGCCCACACCAAACCGTCGCAGAAGGCCAGCGCCGCTCCCACCAGCCAGCCGAGCATCGCCTGGGGCCCGCCCATGGTTGCGAGGAAGAGCGGGATCGTGATGTACGGGCCGATCCCCACCATGTCGGTGATGGCCAGAGCCGTAGCCTGAATCAGACCCAACTCACGTCGCAGACCTTGCTTGGCTGTCGATTGAACCAACCGTCACCTGCCGGGCGCCGGGTATGCCTCTCCCTGGGGTATCAAGAGGAATCCGCATCGAATTGCCCAAACCCGAGTCGCCGACTGATCCTGCCACCAGGGAGTGCCGTCAAGGTTGGCGACTCGCACTCTCTTCGCTCGTCGCACCCCCGGGGGAACCAACCTACTCCGCGAAAGGCAGCCTATTTCTTCTGAAACCCGTTGAGCAACTGCGTTTTCACTTGTGGATTGGGGCGAGCAGGCTTGGAGGTGAGGCTCAAGAGATAAACCGTTTCCACGGCTTCGCGGATGCGTTCCAGACAATGCGGGCAGCCGCGCGCCAAGTGCTCGCGAAGCTCCAGCGCGCCCTGCTCCGAGAGCGCACCCAGCAGGAACAACTCGTAGGATTCCTCTAGATGTTGGCAGCCCATGTTCCCAGTATGGCGCGACGGCGGTGCTTGACGAAGGTGACAGCAGCCCGCAAGCCCGTCCGGGTCTTACCCAATGGCTCCCCCAGTTCCGCGGCGATTTCCGTTTCGCTGAGCCCCGCGAAGATCGCGAGTTCCAGGGCCTGCCGCTGCGACATTGGCAACTGGTTAATGACCTTATGAAGAAGACCCAGACGGTCATCAATCAACTCGATGTCGCCGGGCCGTGGAAGCCAGGCAGGGGGGACGCCAGCCATGGCCGCGAATTTCGCGCGGCCTCCAGGACCGGATTCCCCTGCTCCGGTCCGGGGACCAGCGGTCTTTGTCATGGTCTTCGGGGCAGGCGCCGCGGAGGTGAAGACCTTCGTGATTCGAGAACTCGTGTCGATCCCTTTTCCCGTGCCCGCGGTTTCGGCGCGCGCAGCAGGCCGCAGCTTGCCCTTGCGCACGATGCGGAGCCGGTCCAGCGCAGCCTGGCGCGCCGTGACCACCAGCCATGCGGCCACGCTGCCCCCCTCCTCGCGTAGAATCAGGCTTTCACTCCAGAGGCGTTGGAATGCCTGCACGAGGATCTCTTCAGCCTCGTCGCGGGAGGAAAGGATGTGCATCATCAGCCCGAAGACACGAAATGCATACCGGTCATAGAGCTCGCCCAATGCGGCGAGATCCTGTTGGCCAACGCGTGCCAGCAAATCTTCAGCGGACAGTGCTTCGCTCATTAGCCCCTTGAGAGCCCCATGCCTATCGGGGGCATCGAGGTGCGATCCTCTCGGGCTCAATCCCCCACGACAGCGACGATGGGTATTTACCCCGGTGCAGGCTCGCCACGTGCTGACGTCAGCCCGCGATTCAACCGCCAGGTGATGGGTCAGACTGTGGAAGTCCCGGGGGCTGATTTCAGCCCGATTTCTAGATGAGACCTATAAACAGAATCGATTGGACTTCCCGCGAGTCTGGAATTAGAAATAGTCAGAGTCCCGTTCGAGCATCGGACCCGCGTCGAGATGACCTTGCCCCCAGGGCTTCACGGCGCGGCCCGGTGCGGGACCGGATTCCTCCTCTACTTACCTCCAGGCCCCTCGATAGCGCATCCTCGAGGGGCCTTTCTTTTGGCAGGCGATCACTCCTTTGAGCCGGGGCCCACCTATTGGACAATCCCCCCAGCAACGGCGCGCGATCTCACGGGAGGTAGCCCGGCAACTAGGTGCGAAAATTCTTCGCACCTGCATCCCACACTGCCACACTCTTCTTGAAGTACGAAGTGTTCGCCATATGGCAGGCAATAGCGGCGTTATTTCCGAAAACGGCGTCCTCGACGACGGGCTTGCGAGTCCGCACTGCGTCGAAAAAGTTCCGCATGTGCGGTTTGCCATCGTCGTAGTTTGACGGGGCGCGAAAAGTGGTAGTTTCGGCGCCGTATTTCGCAACCCGGGCGTCATTCTCCGCGTGCCACTTTTTCTCGTACTCCTCCCGAAGGTTTTTGGGGAAGCTGCCGTAGTACCAACCCGGGCCGTGATCGGCCCCATCTTGCGTGGTGAGGGTCAGTTCAGAGCCCGCCACCTCGAGCATTCCGCCGGTCCCCAGGAACCGCGTGATTTCAGGCGTATCACAGGCAAGGGTAAGCCGGATGACAACCGGGAACTGCGGGTAGTCGTAGAGCACGCAGTGGACGTCTGGAAAGTCACGCCCATCCGTGAAGCGGAACAAGCCACCGGTTGCCATGGCGCGCTGGGGAGGCTGAGTGATCCCGCCGGCGAAGTGGATGCCGCTCAAGAGGTGCACCATCAGATCCCCCGCCACGCCTGATCCGTATGCCTGCCAGCAGCGCCAACGCGCAAAGTGCAGGGGATTGAAGGGGACCTTGGGGGCGGTGCCGAGCCACGTGTCCCAGTCCATCGTCTGGGGCGAGAGGTCCGGGGGTGGAGGATAAACCCACGCGCCGTTCGGCTCGTTCCGGCCCATCATCGATTCCACGGTGTGCACATCGCCGATCGCCCCCGCGGCAATCAATTCCTTGGCTTTGGCATAGACGATCGAACTGACGCGCTGGCTTCCCACTTGCACGATCCGATTGTTCTTCTGCGCGGCCGCGATCATTTCAAAACCCTCGCTGACGCCATGCGTCATGGGCTTTTCGCAATAGACATCCTTCCCGGCGTTGCAGCAGTCCACAACGATCTGCTTGTGCCAGTGGTCCGGAGTGGCATTGATGATGCAATCGATCTCCTTGTTATCCAGGAGGTCCTGGTAGCGGCGCGTGGTGGGAATGGGCTTGCCCACAATTTCCTTCGCCACGTTATGCCGGCCGTCATACAGGTCACAGGCCGCCACGCACTCCGCTCCTGGCAACGAACTCGCGTTCTGCAGCAGTCCCGAACCTTGCATGCCGATGCCGATGATACCGAACCGCACGGTGTCACTGGGTGGGATAGGAACACTCGCGGCAAAGGAAGGACCAGGATCGAGCAGAATGGTCCTGGCTGCCAGCGTGGCGCCCGCTACGCCGGCGGTTCGCCACATGAAGTCGCGGCGAGAGAACTTGGGGTGGATCATGGGTTAAACCTCCAAGAAAGAGAAAGTCCAGACGGGTCTCAGGTGGGTAATCCTAATCGTCAAGAACGGTAAGAGCAAGGGACAAACGTGCCACGCCGCTGTTTCCGTGGAGCGGCAGGGGCGCAGCCGCGCGCTGGTGATTTGCGCCGCTGCGCCCCTCGGAGATTCTATGCACCCTGGATCTTGCGCGCGCTTTCATTCCACAGGGCGAGGGTCTTGTTGAAGTAGGAATGGTTCGCCATGTGGCAGGCAATCGCCGTGTTTTTTCCGTAGACCGCATCCTCGACGGAGGGTTGCCGGGTACGCACCGATTCCAAGAAGTTATTCATGTGATCAACCTGGTAATCGTAACCGGGCGGGGCCTGGAAGCTTTCTGCGTACTTGTGCAGCGCATACTTCCCGGGCAAAGGTGCAGGATGCTCCTTGCGCCAATTGTCCAGGTATTCCCCCCGCAGCTTTTCCGGCCAGCCAATTATCGAATAGCCCTCCGGTTGCGGCTCAGTGGGTTGCGGCGTGATAGTGAGCACCTCGTCCTTGATCTCCATGGTCGCCTTCGTGCCGTAGTAGCGGGCCATACCCGGCGATTCGTTATTCAGGTTGCAGCGCAGGGAGAGGCGGTAGCTGGGATATTCAAAAAGTGTCCAGATAAGATCCGGCGCCTCCCGGTTTTCGGTCCAGCGGAAGATACCTCCCATGCTGGCGGCGCGCAAGGGCGGTGCGCTCACCCCCGTGATGTGGTGAATCCCCGTGAGCATGTGAACGTAGAGGTCGCCGGGCAAGCCCTCGCCGTAGTCCCGGAAACAACGCCAGCGGAAGAAGCGGATGGGATCGAAGGGCCGTTTGGGCGCGTCGCCCAGGAAGCGGTCCCAATCGATCGTCTTCTCGCTGGCATCCGGCGGGATGGGATAGACCCAGGCGCCGCTGGCGTCGTTGCGGTCCATCGAGGCCTCTACCGCCGTTACTTGCCCCAAGGCGCCGCTCGAGAAAATCTCCTTGGCCTTCGCATAGACAATCGAACTGCGGCACTGGCTGCCTACCTGCACGATGCGGTTGTACTTCTGCATCGCATCGATCATCGCAAAGGCCTGGTCCACGGTGTGTGACATGGGCTTTTCGCAATAAATGTCCTTGCCCGCGGCGCAAGCGTCCTGCGTAATCTGGGCGTGCCAGTGGTCCGGCGTGGCTACGAGAACGGCATCCACGTCCTTGCGATCCAGAATGGCGCGGTAATCCTTGGTGGTGAAAATATCCTTCCGGGCATACTCCCGGGCGGCGGTCAGGCGGCCGTCGTAAAGGTCGCACGCCGCAACAATCTCCGTACCCGGGCAGGCGAGCGCCGCCTGCAAGATAGTGCAACCTTCCACTCCCGTGCCGATCGAAGCGAAACGCACCCGGTCACTGGGCGGCACGGCGCGGGGTGCGGCCTCGAGAGGACGGGGCGAAAGCAGGGCGGCTTTTGACGCTGCCCCCAGCGCTGCCACGCCGGCGCTGGTGCTTATGAACTGGCGACGATTCATTTGGTTATTGGCCATGAGAGCAAATCCTCCTTGGAATCCTGACGTGATCAGCAGAAAAAAGGTGAGTCAAGCTGTAGCTTGCCAGAAATTGTGGCCCCATGAAAGGTTTTTTGTCGGGACAGCAGGAATCCGGTGGTCAGGGAGAAGGGTCGCCCCCTCGCAGGCGATAGGGGCCCGCTTCGCGGTCTGTTCCTGGGAATTGCCGTGCCTTCGAAGATGGGGCGACATCGTTTCACGATTTTGTATTGAAAAGCTCAGCGCCGTGATAAAAGTACCCATGCTGTCTGGAAGGCGGCGGGCGGCCAGGGAGATTCACTTTCATCTTCGGTAAAGGAAAAATCCATGAGCTGGCCATCACCACACGAACTTGCACACTACACCTGCTATCGCACGGCGGGTCCCATCGTGATTGACGGCAAGCTTGACGAGCCTTCCTGGAAGCTCGCGCCGCGTTCAAGCCCCTTTGTGGATATCGTCACCGGACAGGCTGCGTGGTTTGACACACGCGTAGCCATCCTCTGGGATGACACCTACCTTTACTTCGGGTTCACAGCCGAGGAGACCGACGTCTGGGCCACGCTCACCGAGCGCGACTCCAAGATATACGAAGATAACGACGTGGAAGTGTTCATCGCGGGCCAGGACGCCTACTACGAGTTTGAGATCAACGCGCTCAACACCGTGTACGAAGTCTTTTGGATTTGGAAGGACATCTTCAAGTCCGGCAGCCCATATTACGGCAGGCCGGAATTCAATCCCGACACGCACCCAACCCTGGAGATTTCCGGAATCGGCGGACACGTGCACCCGCGCGGCGAGCGCTGGGGTTTTCTGGACTGGGATTTCCCTGGCCTGCTCCACGGCGTGCATGTGGACGGCACGCTGAACAAGCGCGCCGGCACGGACAAAGGTTGGAGTGTGGAATTGGCTTTCCCGTGGAAAGGTCTGAACCTGCTCGCCGACGGCCGCTCGCTTCCGCCCCGGGACGGCGACGTGTGGCGTATCGATTGCTCGCGCTTTGAGCAGGTTGGCCCACAGGGCCAGCGCCTCGATCCGAGCGCCGGCTGGACCTGGAACCGGCACGGCCACTACGATTCCCACATCCCGGAGACCTTCACCTACGTGGACTTCTCAACGGAGGTGGTAAGGACGGATTCCCAATAGGGTACGGTTAGCGCGACGCCTGCTCTGCCAGTTTCTCAAGAGCTTCGCCCGTCACGCGCATGGTCAGCCATTCCTTCATCACGCGCGCACCCAGCGACTCGTAGAATTCAACGGCCGGCGTGTTCCAGTCGAGCACCTGCCACTGGTAGCGCCCGCAGCCTTTCTCCACGGCCACGCGAGCGAGATGTACCAGCAGCGCCTTGCCGATACCTTTCTTTCGAAAGCGCGGCCGCACGAACAGGTCTTCGAGATATAGCCCTGGTTTCCCTTGCCACGTCGAATAGTTGAAGAACCAAAGCGCGAAGCCTGCCGGCTCGCCGTCCCACTCGGCGATCTCGACGCAGAAGCGCGGTTCCCCGGAGAATCCATCCCGCCGTAGATCCTCTGGCGTTGCCACGGCCTCCTCCGGCGCGCGCTCGTACTCGGCCAGTTCGCGGATGAATTCGAGAATCAAGGGAATGTCGTCTGGGGTGGCTTTGCGGATGTTCAGCATGCAGGAATTGTAACCCAAAACGGGAAGCTGGCCGGACGTTTGCAGTCGCGAGCGACCGCTGATCTGGTCGTAGGACTTCCTCCCGGATAGGTCCAGCGTGATCAATCAGCAAGGCAGCGCGCAGTTGTCGCCTCGGCCACTCGACGTGGCGAGTTCGTGAACTCCGTGGCGGGCACATTAGGGACCATTTGCGATATGATTGGGCGGTTGCAGGAGCGCGCCCAGTCGGTCAGGTGTCCGATGCGACGAGCTATGGCGCAGGAGGAATCGATGCCCGCAAGAATGGTACGTAAGAAAGGGAGGCAGACATCCAAATCAGCAGCCGAAGGAAAGCGTTGTGGGCTGTGTGGAAAGAAAAGCAAGCTGACCAGAACAGAATGCTGTGGCCAGTGGATATGCGATGATGAGGACAAGTACGTCGTTTTCTCTTATGCCCAAGACAGCTGCCACCGAAACCACAGGCGCTACACCCTCTGCGGTTATCATCACACGGAAGACCACAAGGGCGATTGGAGAGAATGTCAGGATTGCCGGCAAGGGTTTGAGACTGAAATGTACGTCTGGTACGGAACCAACGAGTATAACTTCATAAAACTGGAAAACCCCCCGCAGTACGAGCCCACCCGATGTGCGAAGTGCAGCCAAGTGATCAAACTTGCCGAGGAATCCTATTCAATGAAAGGCGTCTCGCACTTTTGCGAACGTTGCACGGCGGCTCAGTTTCCCGGAGCGCAATTCTGACTTGTAGGATATCGAAATGGGCGAGCTGCGGAGCAAGGTAGCGCGGAGTTGTTCTGGAACTCCGCGGCTCTTACTTGCATGCGCGCGCCGAAGAGTCGCGAACTCACAAGACAAGTGCGCGCGACCCGCTCCCAGTCTTGGGTTGATCCTGCCTTCATCGGGGAGTGGACGAAAGCTAGGCCGCGATGGCTTGCGGCCTCTCTTTAACTCTTCAACTTTTCAACTCTTGAACTGCTGCCGGCCGCGCGGTCGGTGCGTCGAAGCTGGATAAGACTAAGGCGGGGGCGCATGGTCAGGGCCGGTGATGTGCCTTTCCACGACGCTGATCAAAGCGTTGAGACGCTCATCGGTGGTTTTCTGCGCATCGGCCAGCTCGACCATCCGTTGGTCAAGGCGGCTGGAGCGGTCGTCACTGAGCTTCGCCGACTCTCTGACGACCCCGGCAAGGTCGACCACCGAGACTCTGAGCTTATCGATGTTCGTTTCGCAGCGCACCAAATTGGTTGCAAGCTTTCCAATATTGGTCTCAAACTGCGCCTGCATTTCCAGGATGAATGCAATCTTCTTGTCCATCTCGTCAGGTGTCATGGTGCGTCCTTTGATCCGCCGTCTTGTCACGACCGGCTAAGCCATGAGGTTATCATCAACCGTACCAAAAGGAAAAGGCCGCGCTGGCCTTCAACCCCAGGCCACAACGCGGTTCACTATGTCTCCGCTACGAAAGGAGAATGACCGCAATTCTTAGCGGACCAGCCTGGCGCGAATGCGGCCGCCGAGTCACCCGCAGAGCCACCCTATCCTCGGGGCGGTGTCCGAACCCTGCGATTATCCCTCCGCGGTGGTAGGGTCAATAATCGACTTGATCTCTGCGACGCGATTCGCGGGAAACCCGCCCTGCCGCGCGTGCTCACGGATCATCTCTTCGTTGGGAGCGATGTAGACGCAGTAAATCTTATCGCCCGTCACATAGCTTTCCAACCACTGAATTTGTGGCCCTAACCCGCTCAAGACGGAACAGGATTTCTGGGAAATGGCGTGCAGTTGCTGCGGCGTGAGATTCCCCGCGCCGGGGATTTCCCGTTCGATGAGGTACTTGGGCATGCCGAACCTCCTGACGATAGTCGATTGGAAACAACCCAGGGGAAGGTAGCCAGTATACCGCGGCGCCCTTCAGACAGCCAGCGCCTGCCTGACCTTGTGCGCCGGAAGAAACCGCGCCGCGACCTCACACGCGTTGACTCCTCAAATCCAACGAATCGGTATTAACCAGTAGTTGGAAAGACTGGTTTCCAAGGGACGGTATTCGGCGGCGTGTGGTACGACGTTGAATAGAGATACCGGCTATCACCGCGCAGAGTCAGTATCTTG
>CAVRNQ010000003.1:0-102500 GCA_963722555.1 uncultured Acidobacteriota bacterium | reverse complement strand
AAGGTCGGCTGCCAGCGCCGCGGGACGGCTCAGCGTCGTCGGGGCTCTGACTGCCCTTACTCTGTCGAGTATTTATCTCACAGAGCAATTCTTAATATTACGGACACATCCGCGAGTTGTCAAGGGGTATCTGAGTTTTTTTCGCGCCGCAGCGATTTTTTCATCTCCCCGTTTCGCCCTGCCGATAGGCGATGCGGGGTAGTGTGACCCGCCGGTCTGGGGCCATCGCGTGATCGACAACCTTCAAGCTGTTCATTTCACTCATGCTCCGGCGCGAGCCTGTCGATAACCGTTGCGGGGAAGTGTGTCACGCCGGCATCGGTTCATCGGGCCATCGGATCATTGAAGATCTACGGACGGCGCGGCTGCGCAGGCGACTTGGCATCAAAAAGGGAACGCTGGTTTCCTTTGCCGAGGATAACGGGCGCATAATCGTCCAGCCCGTTACACGAGAGTTCATTCGCGGCCTTCGCGGCTCGCTCCAGGGCGGCCCTGCGGCGCTCGATCACCTGATCGAGGAACGCACGAGAGAGCGCACTCGGTGAAAACTCACGTCCTTGACGCCAGCGCCCTCATGACCTTCTTCGAGGATCACCCCGGCGCCGAGACAGTCGAAGAACTGCTCGCCAAAGCCGCCGAAGCCAAACGCCCCTTGCTCATGTCGGCGGTCAACTGGGGCGAAGCTTGCTGCTCGGCCTGGCGCGCGCGCGGGGAAAAAACGGCGGCGGCCAAGCTGCACGAGATCGCCCAGCTTCCTAGCCAGGTCTTCGACGTGGACATGGAACTGGCCAATCTGGCTGCAAGCCTCAAAGTGGGTAGCGCGGGCCCCCGTTGTTGGGATCCGCGGTTCTTCTTTAGGAAAAGCCGCAGACCTCACCGGCTGAGGTCTGCGCTACACCTGCTTCCCTACGCCGACTGCTTCGCCGCCGCCCTCGCCCAAGCCCGGAAGGCAACCTTGGTCACCAATGACAAGGACTTCGAGCGCGTGGGCACTGCCCTCAAAATCCTTTGGGTCTGAGTGTGCAGTGACCATCGCGAGAGGGGGAATCGGCCAACCGCACACATCGCAGAAAGCGCGACGTGTGCGCCACCCGCGAAAATGCGACTTGCCGACGGTAGGACATCAATAGAAGCGTACCACAAGAGGCGGGGTGAATGGGAAATGGCGGGAGGAGGGTAGTGGGTCAGTTTCCGATAGGCCGACTTTTCAGGCCGGATCCTGTTCGGGGCCTGCATCTGTGCCGCCAACAGCAATGAATCAGCCTATGCGGCGAGGTTCCGGTGCACGTTGAAATTGGGCGTCAGCGCGTTTCTAATGAAGCGGAGTGGCTTCGAGGTCGGATCGGCAAAGAGGAACCGCCATGTCCGCGACTCCTATTAGCCGAGGTCCAAACTGATCCATGCGAGGGTGACTTCCCAGATGCGGACTTCTGGACCGGAATAGCTTCCGAGTAGCCCGTCAGGCCTGATTGTCAGAGATAACACGCAGACCACATTTACGGTTTGCCGACTCGACAAATGGCTTGGAGCTACAGTCTTGCGTTATACTTTCCGCAACGCCGGAAAACGATAGCGGCGAAGCGAAATATACCATCCGTGCGAGGGGGGCTGTCATGAATTGGATTCACGCTCTTGACCTCGACCGTTGGGCGGACACCATTGGCTCGCGAATTAGCCTTTCGGAAGTTGTGAGTTCCTTAGTGCGGGGATCCGCTTCTGAAATTAACTCTTTTTGGTTTCCCACCGGTGATTCGGCCCAGGCACCAGGATACGATGGCACGCTAAAGGCAAAGGGTGTACCGCCGTTCGTTCCCGACGACCGATCCGTTTGGGAGTTCGGGGTCAACTCGGATTACCTTGACAAGGCTAACGACGAGTATGCCAGGAGAACTGAAAAACCCCGAGGTGTTACGCCGTCGGAGACGGTGTTTGTATTCGTTACGCCTCGACATTGGAAAGGACATATACAGTCATTGGAGGAATGGCAAGGCGCGAAGACCAGGGAAGGGGTTTGGAAAGAGGTTCGCGCCATTGACGGCGTGGGCCTTGAATCGTGGCTGGAGGCGTGCCCTGCCGTTGCCGCGCGGATAGCGCGTGAGATGCTCAAGGTAATGCCCGCCAACGGCGCACGCAGTACGGACGAATTCTGGGAAGAGTACTCTTTGCAATTCAAACCGCAGCTTTGCGAGGATGCCCTCCTTTGCGGACGCGAAAAGCAAGCAGACATGATACGCCAGCAGCTTACTGCCGGTCCTAATGCCCATTTGTGGCAAGCCGATTCTCCAGAAGAGGTGGTGGCTTTCACTGTTGCAGCAATCCGCCGTGCTGATGCCGAGGTACGGAAATTTCTTGAAGCGCGGACGCTGATTGTGGATACCGAGGATGCTGCCCGCCAACTTGCCAGGTGTCGCAATATGATATTTTTGCCTCGTGCTCAGGCCCTCGGGCAGGTCGGGCTGCTGGCAAACTACAATCCCACAGTGGTGCCGCTAGCACGCAAGGACCCCGCATTCGAGGCGGTTACTACGCTGGAACGTCCAACAAGTTATGCACTGGGGAAGGCGTTTGAAGGCATGGGAGTTACGGCGGACGACTCAGTACTACTTGCCAGAAAATGCGGCTGCAGCGTCACGATTCTGCTAAAGCTAAAACCGCGCGGAACCGGGACCAAGCCCGAGTGGGATGGCAAATCGGAACTAGTTCCGGCACTGGTCGCCGGCGCATGGGATGCAAGTTCGCCTGATGATCGAACGGTTGTCCAGACGCTGGCTGGCACGAATACGTACAATGAATACGAGGACAAACTTCTGGCTTATCTCCGCGCGGAAGACCCTGTCATTGAAAGAGTAGGGACAGTGTGGAAGATG
The DNA here is from genome assembly GCA_963722555.1 of uncultured Acidobacteriota bacterium. Classification (GTDB taxonomy): domain Bacteria; phylum Acidobacteriota; class Terriglobia; order UBA7540; family UBA7540; genus Bog-366. The sequence goes on along the minus strand of CAVRNQ010000003.1, from coordinate 99,633 downwards.
CGAGCACCTGTAGTCGGATTTCTTTATCTGGGCGCCCTCATCGGAACGCAGCACTTGGAACGATTCGAACAGGTTTCGCGGCTCGTTTTCAGCGAAGTCGACCCAGCCCTAGATTTGTCCGATGCAGAACGTCCGTATGCTTCCTTGAAAGGAGCGGGCTTCAAACACTCAGAGTGGCTCCGCGATGGACTGGCGACGACCCTGTTGCTCTTTGCAGTCCACGAAGAGCAGGCAAAATTATACATCAGGGGAGGATCCCAGGGGTTCGTCGACCAACTGATCAAAGAGCTACCAGGATTAAGCGAAAACCATAGACTGTTGGCCAGCCTGCAGCACCAACTGCCGTTGCTGATGGAGGCCGCACCCCGCCCTTTGCTGTCGGCCCTCGAGCAATTGCTCGGGGGTGACGGCACCGCCGCAAAACCATTCTTCACTGATACCAAGGACGCCATGTTCCCACAGAGCCCCCACACGGGACTGCTCTGGGGCTTGGAGACTCTGGCGTGGGATCCCCAGTATCTCTCGCGAGTTAGCCTTATTCTCGCTGGCCTGGCCAAAGCGGACGATCCCCCCGGAAAACTCATGAACCGTCCTATTAACAGCTTGCGGGAGATTTTTCTGCCCTGGAATCCTGGTACGAACGCCACCCTGGCACAGCGCTTTGGGGTGATTGACCAGATGATAAATCAAGAGCCAGCCATTGCTTGGGAGCTCCTTTTGATGCTTCTGCCGCAACATCACTCCGTATCCCAACCTACCGCGAAGCCACGTTTCAGAGAAGCTGGTGCTTCAGAGCGGGAGGGTCGGACAAATCAACTCGTCTGGGATGCGTATTGTGGAGCAATCGACCGTGCCCTCACGCTGGCGGCAGGCGATGCACAACGGTGGTCGTCACTGGTCGAATCATTTCCAAACTTCGACCCCCCCCATCTTGAGCGCGCCTGTCAACTGCTTGAGAAGTTGAGCGAATGCGCCGACTCCGCCCAACGGATTGCCGTCTGGTCAGCCCTCAACGGGCTCGTTAATCGCAACAAAGCGTTCCACCAGGCTGCGTGGGCAATGGATAAGTCACGTCTCGACCGGCTGGAGCAAGTTGCTGTTCGTCTGCAACCTTCTGATCCCCGTGTACGCGTCGCTTGGCTGTTTAACGATTACCACCCAATGCTGCCGGACGATGACCTGACAAGTAGGTTTAGCAAAATTGATCAATTACGTGTGGAGGCGGTTACCGAACTACTCAATTCTGGCGGTGCCAGTGCGGTAATCTCGCTGGTGACTGAAGTCAAATTTCCTCGCTTGGTTGCCGCGGCGGTTTCCCAAATCGTCGAAAGTGCTGACCAGTTCGATTCGTGGATCGACGGTTCGCTTGGTCAGGGCGCGAACCTCGATGAATTTGCTGTCGTGATTTCCTCCCAAGCTGCGATGAAGTTGGGAGAGGAGTGGAAGTCTAGAATTTCCAGCCAGTTCCACCACAAACGGTACACGTCGGTGGACGTTGCAACGCTCCTTCTAGCGTGGCCAGACGATGCCGCAACCTGGGAATTTGCAGCATCATTTGGTTCCGAGACAGAAGAGAGCTATTGGCAACGTAAACCCGTTTGGCCGCTCCAAGGAAGTACTGAAGAAGTTGAGAAGGCAATTAAGAAATACGTAGGCGCCAGGCGGGCAATCGCAACGCTTGGGGCCATCTGGACCGCGGTCCCGAACATCTCTGCAAATGTCATCTTTGAAGTGCTAGATGCGGTTGTCGCGGAAATCAACGCCTCTCCCGACCAAGCAAAGAACATCGCTTTTTACGAGCTTGAAAAAATCTTCGAGTCTCTTCAAAGTCGATCCGAAGTGCCGATAATCGAGATCGCTAAACGCGAGTATACATATCTGCCTTGGTTAGAACATAGCAGATATACCTTAACGCTGGTTCAAGTGATGGCCGACCACCCCGAGTTTTTCGTGTCAGTTCTATGCGACGTGTTTAAGCGGGCTAGCGCAGATGTGGCCGAGGTGGATGAGGCGAAGAAGAGACGCGCCCTGAGGTCGTATGGCTTGCTTGGCAAGTTTAACCATGTGCCCGGTGAACAAGCCGGCGATATCGATGCTGCCGTTCTTGAGAAATGGGTAACAGAGGTCCGGAGCCTTGCCGCCAAGGAGGACCGGGCCAAGATAGCAGATCTATATGTTGGCCACACACTCGCCCACGCGCCAGTTGACAAGGATGGCGCGTGGCCGCACCGCGCCGTCAGGGACATCTTGCAGAAGCTAAAATCGGAAGACGTGGAGCGTGGAATCCAAACAGAACGACAGAATATGAGAGGGGTCGTCAATAAGGCAATGTTCGAGGGAGGCGACCAAGAGCGGGCGCTGGCTGGCGAAGCGCGATCCTGGGCCAAGACGTCCGAGAGGTGGCCACGCACGCACGAAATGTTGCTCCGGGTCGCTGAAAGTTGGGAGGCATGGGCAGCGCACGAGGATGAGCGCGCCAAACAGGACGGGATGAGGTACGAATGAGACGCTCCGCGAACAGCGGGTAGCCACGGACAGTGCTTTCCTGTCCGTGGGTTCTTCTCCTGCGCGATACCCCAGCGGCAATCGCACGTAGTCAATCTGAATAGGGCACGCCGCTTCCGTTGCCTTATCGAGCGCGAAATTGTTGTACCTCGACCACCCGCGAAAGAACCCACGGACAGGACGGCACTGTCCGTGGCTACCACTTTTGGATCCTGCAACCGCTTGACGATAAGTCGAAACCGTAGAAGTGCCTCACGCATTCAAGCTCCCGAGATACGGGGTTCTCGGAAGTCTGCGGGGCAGTCCACCCGCATCACTCGAACGCGTAACGGCCCCTCCGAAAGAGGATGCCCCGCGCTTGGCGTCATGATTCAGAAGGCCGTGAAACCTGGAATCACGGATTAGGAACGAAAAACGCCCTACCCAGAAAATGGGGCGACTGTCCTTTGAAAGTAACGCGGGTGGCGCACACGTCGCGTTTCTTGCGATGCGTGCGCCAGACCAACCTCTCATCCTCAGCCTTCAGAGCCTGCCCCATTCGCTGCGCTCAGGGCAAGCTCTGAGCGGGGCGAAGGGTCCACCCTTGTCTCGCTTCGTCTTGGTTCAGCCGCTCGGCCAGCAAAACCTTGAGCAGTGATTGATAGGGAACATCGTGCTGGTTCGCCAGGACTTTCACACGGTGGGTAGCGCTGGGCCCGCCCTCCGGCCCTGCGGCTCTTCCAGCGGTGCGGGTTGTTGCCGCACCGCCAACAAGGTAATTCGAATTCTCGTGAGCCGCGCCGCCAAAACCACGGCGCGGTGGAAAAGCCGCAAGGCTGGAGAGCGAGCCTTGCGCTAAAATTCATCCTATGTCGCGCTTGCGCCGGTTACTGATCTCAGGAGAGATTTTCTTCATAACCTGCAACCTCCTGCGAACCCGGTTGCCCTTTGTTGACGCGGACTTTGCCTGCCTGGCGGATGCGATTCGGGGCGTGCGCACACGCCGGAAGTTCCTCCTCACAGGGTACGCGTTCATGCCGGACCACTGGCACGCCCTGATCACTCCGGCCGAGAATGACACCCTTCCGCAGGTGATGGACGCGGTGAAGGTGGCCTCGATGCGGCGTATCAACTCGAGGCGCGGCAAGCGGGGAGCCCTTTGGCAACCCCGCTATTTCGATGAGACCATTTGGGCGGTAAAGCAGTACAACGACACCTTGCGTTACATGCACTTCAATCCAGTGGAAAGAGGACTGGTGTCAAGGCCGGAAGACTGGCCGTGGTCGAGTTTCCGTTGCTTCGGTGGCAGCGGGCAAATTTCCTTGGAGATCGATCGGGTCGAACTGCCCGTCGATGAAAATACCCGCTTGTAGCGCAGGGCCCGCCCTCCGGCCCTGCGGCTTTTCCAGCCGCGCGGCTTCTTGCCGTGCCGCCAACAAGATAATCCCAATTCTCGTAAGCCGCGCCGCCAATACCACGGCGCGGTGGAAAAGCCGCAAGGCTGGAAAGCGAGCCTTGCGCTACATTTTCCCTTGTGTGTCCCCTCAGCCTTCAGAGCCTGCCCCATTCGCTGCGCTCAGGGCAAGCTCTGAGCGGGGCGAAGGGTCCGCACTTGTGTTGCTTCCTCTTGTTTCAGCCGCTCGGCCAGCAACACCTTGAGCAGCGATTGATAGGGAACATCGCGCTGGTGCGCCAGGACTTTGAGCCGGGCGATGAGAGGTTCGGGCAAGCGCAGTGAAATCGTTCGGAGGGAAGGTTTCAGATTTGGCAGCAGAGCGCGTTGCGCTTTTGTCCAATCCAGGTAATCGCTCGAATCGTGATTGGCCCAAAAAGCTCTTTCGCGCCCTTCGGACTTAAATTTCGGAATAACCTTCTTCTTTAGTTTTCTCATGGGTTTGGTAAATTCTCCGTTCCTTGCGCGTCATGTCGCGCGCTGAAATCATGCGGATGAGCTTCCCTCGAGTGGTGAAGACGACAAACAGCCCACGGCTTCGATCCGTCTGCCCCAGTGCATAAAACCTGGGTTCTTCCCGGGAGTGCTGGAGGTCCCGGCGAACGACGTAGGGTCGGCTAAAAAAGACCTCCTCGCACTCCGAGTCCGAAACGCGGTGCGTTGTCCAGTTCTTATCGGAGTTGCCCGCATCCCAATCAAAACCAGCGCAGTCAGTCCACGGATTCATCGTATATGATACTTATATACGTTCTGGAGTACAAAGTCCAGAGGGGAGCGGTCCGCAGAGCGGGTAGCCGAGGTCAGGGTTTTTGTGACTGTGAGCTTTTGGCGCGCCCTCCGCCACGATTTTGCTCCGGCACCGGCACGTCATCAATCTGAATCGGACAAGTCCGCACGGGCACGCAAGTAAAGTGTGGAACCAAAAACACCTGCCCCTGAGTAGCATGGCGCTCGAAACTTTCATGGGCGGCGGCCGCTTTCCGTAAGCGCGCACCCCCCAAACCCCGCCCCCGTGCTTCTTGCGCCCACTTCAGCAAGTCTCTGACTGAGGGCATGATTTTTTGCTTGACAAGGTTAACCCGAGAGGTATAATACATAGAGTACCGAGCGCCCCGGCTCGGTAGAAGCTACTCGGGAGATAACTTTCCCCTTGCCACCCACCAAGACGCCGTCCATGCCGGAAATGTTATTGAAAACACAGGCGATTAGCTATGATTTGAGGGGATTCTTCCGTTCCCACCCAATTTCCGGTGCTGGTGTCATTTGGAATGCGATTCCATTCGAAACACTGGTCATTCCCGCGAACGCGGGAATCCAGTCCGTCGGCAGCGCATTTCCAATGGCTTGCGGAGTAGATTCCCGCTTTCGCGCGAATGACTGCACCTGGGAGCGTGCGTGTCTCGCAATTGACAACAGCACCGAATTTTTCAGACTATTGAACTTAAAGGAGTTGTCAGATTGTGGCTCCGCCCATAGAGCGTGCCGGCAAAAAGATGTTAAAAATGAAGGAACCTCCGGGGATATGTATGAAAACAAAGGACGGGCGGAAATGGAAGACGATCGATCCGGCGATATCTATGAAAATAAAGGTGTTACCTGTTTTGCATGATATGTTTATGATGTACAAGGAGTTAGCAGTGATTTTTCACCGCGGAAGGGCAGGACATGGGCAAACTCTAGCTGTTTCGGTGGCGAATACTGCTCGCCGGGGCTGGTGGCGCGGGCAAAACCTGGTGGCGAGGGAAGGCGTGACCACCCGGTGGCCGCCCGCCCAGAGCGGGCGGAAGGAAGCGGCGCAGGCTGCCCGCACTACTGCCCGCCGCGTCAGCCTGAACGCAACGAACCGTCCTTCCGACTGCTTGAAGAAGAGGCAGCGGCGTCGAGAGAAATCATCGCTCGGGACGCTGTGGAGGAATTCAAAAATAGTACTTTGGAGTACTTGCAATTCTTCCTGGAGAGGAGTAAGAAGGGAGTATGCCAACTGGAGGAGGTACGACTCCGCCGGGCACGCATACGTTAGTCGAATAACCACACCGCTCTTGCGGTGCGCACCCTGGCAACGCCCCGCGGACGCTGCCACGGCATAAACGACGAACGCCTGAGACGGGGGGCCGAAATCGGCTCCCCGTTCTCGTTTTTGGCTAACCGCATCTTGCTTGCGCACCATGCCGGCTTGTGCCCTCACGCGCTCCGGGCAGGGCGTCGGTCTTGCCGCAGGCTGGCCGGGGCTTTGGTGAGCACGAAGTGCAGTACCCGGCGGGGCAGCAGGCGCAGCAGCCCCACAAGCAGCTTGTAGCGCAGGCCGGGCACGACGAAGAGCTTTCCCTTCTCCAGGCCTCGGAGCGATGCCTCGACTACGTCCTCCGCTGCCATCCACCAGGAAGCACCCGAGATCGCTTTGCGGTCAAGCCCCAGCACGTCATGAAACTCGGTCAAGGTAAATCCCGGGCAGAGCGCTTGCACACGCACGCGCGAGCCGGCGCATTTCAACTCCAGGTACAGACCTTCCGTGAAGCAGTTGATCCAGGCTTTCGTCGCGTAGTAACTGGTGCTGCCAGGGCGCGGCACAAAGGCCGCGACGGAAGACACGTTGACGACGGCGCCCTGGCCACGCGCCGTCAGGTTGCGCAGCGCCGCGTGCGTCAGGCGCAGTGTGGCCAGCACGTGCAGGCGATGCATGGCGTCCTGGCTCTCCACGGGCCCGTCCGAGAACTGTCCCAGAGTGCCGAAGCCCGCATTGTTCACCAGCAACTCGAGGTTGGGGGCGCCCGCCAGGAACTCTTCCACCTGGCGCAATTCCGCGGCGTCGGTGAGGTCCGCCCTGAGCACGGTGCAGGCCCCGCGAAAGCGGCGGCTGAGGTCGTCGGCCAACTGCTGCAACCGGTCCTGGCGGCGCGCCACCAGCACGAGGTCGTAGCCCCGCGCAGCCAGCGCCCGCGCATAGGCGGCACCGATGCCGCTGGAAGCGCCGGTTACCACGGCGAGCGGTTTTGCGTCAACCATCTTCTCCTCCCATCCCTGACCTGACCCTCTCTCTCCGGCCGAGTTAAAGAGCGGAGCTACTGTATCAGGTTTGGTTCGGCTTTCGTTCAGTTCTTAGCCGCAGGCGGGGTGCGCGATCGATAAAGCGCGAGGACCCGCGATTTTGGCGGGGCTTCCAGTGAAGAACAGCGAGGCAGGTCCCCCCGCGCCCTTTCGACCAGGCGATGAAAGCGACAGATTCGTGTGAGAAATCGCGCTCAAGATGCTGGTTTGAACTGCCGATAAGGAAGGTTGACAGGGCTGAGGCACCAGGCCAAGTGGTGTGGCAGCTAACCCGTTTTTCGGAAATTCTCTTTCATCCCGGCTGAGCTGGGAGCGGGAAGGATGGGCGACCAGTGATCTCCATAAAAAAGTACCTGGACCTGGACCCGAACGAACTGAACAAGTATCGTGAGGCGGGTCCGGACGAACTCCTGGCTCTGACATTGAATTCGTACCGCTCGGCTTTGACGGCCATGGGAAGCTGTGGAGTGCAGGCCTGTCCCGCCTTGGGTCACGACCTGCAACAGGGCCTGATGGGCCTGGTGGAACGGCTGTCCAACAAGGTCACGCCGCCTGTGGTGAAGGAGACCGAAGAGCGGATAGAAGAACAACTGCAACAATGGGGCGGGCGAACCGCGGAGTACTTTCACGAGAGAGCCGCCGACGTCAAGGAGATCCTGTTGGTACTCGCCCATGCCGCCGAGTCCGTGGCGGAACGCGATCAGAAGTACACCAGCCAGTTTGGCGAGTTTACGAAGCGCCTGCGGACGATGGCCAATCTGGAGGATCTGCCCCAGATCCGCTCAGCGCTCATGCGGGGCGCCAAGGAACTAAAGGCCACCGTGGACAATATGGAACAGGACAGCCATGAGTCAGTAGCAGCCCTGCGGACGCAGGTCACAACCTACCAGGTCAAACTCGAAGAGGCCGAGCAGCGGGCGTCGCGGGACACCATGACGGGATTGGACAATCGTAACGCCGTCGAGACGAAGACGGAACACCGGATCGCAGAGAATCGACCATTCTGTGTGGTCATGCTTGACCTGAATGGTTTCAAGCAAGTCAACGACACGCACGGACACTTGGCGGGTGACGATCTGCTCAAGCAATTTGCCACGGAATTGCGGTCAGCTTCGCGTTCCACCGACGCAGTAGGTCGCTGGGGTGGCGATGAGTTCGTCATCGTCCTGGACTGCAACCTCGGGGATGCAAGAAGCCACATGGAACGCCTGCGAAGATGGGTGGTTGGCGAATACTCGGTCCAACTCGGCACAGATGTGGCCAAAGTGAACCTGGACGCAGCCATCGGCTTAGTGGAATGGCAACCGGGCGAAACCATGAAGGAGGTCCTGGGACGGGCCGACGCCGCCATGTACCAGCAGAAAGCGGTAGCCCACGAGCAGCCTCCCCCAACCCAGACTGGGCGTAACAATGAAACCCGGGCTACCCCATAAATCTCCAAATTCCAAATCCATGGATTGCGGATAGGAAGAACCATATCCCGAACCTGGAGGGACTGCCATTCCAGGACCTCCTGCGCCCTGCGATCTTCGGAGGCTAAACCCTTGCGCAGCGGTGGCCTGTCACTCGGGGCACTTCTGAGTCCTTCGGACTGCGAGGCGTTTATGGTCACGGTCGATGGCGGAGAGGGTGGGATTCGAACCCACGTGCCCGCTTTTGGCAGGCAAGACGCTTTCGAGGCGCCCCCGTTATGACCACTTCGGTACCTCTCCGCGAGGTATGGGACTGCCACTGGATCAGGTGGCAGTTCGCTTCATCCCCAGCCCGGCTTTGGGCCTGCTATTTCTTACCTCGTTTGCGCCGAAAGAATTCGCGCAACACAGCCGCGCACTCATCGGCGAGCACTCCTGGGACTACCTCAGGATGATGGTTCAACCGGGGATGGTCCAGGACGTTCAGAACTGAACCCCCTGCACCTGCCTTGGGGTCCGGTGCGCCGAACACCAGGCGTCGCAATCGCGCCTGCACAACGGCGCCAGCGCACATCGTGCAGGGCTCAATTGTAGCATACAGGTCACAACCCTCCATCCGGTAGTTACACAGCTTCTTCGCGGCCCGGCGCAACGCCAGAATCTCCGCGTGCGCGGAAGGATCATGCAGATGGATGGGGCGATTGTGAGCGCGCGCCAGGACGCGTCCTCCCGAAACGAGTACGGCTCCCACGGGGACTTCCCCCTCACGGGCGGCGCGCTCCGCTTCTCGCAGCGCCATGCGCATAAAGCGCTCGTCCTCTGACGGCCGCAAGCCTCTCTCCTGCTCCTTTCGCATGTGTCTATCGTAGCATGCCCACGGTTGCCGCCCGAACAGGGTACCGGGAAATGGGTGCCGGGCGCCCTCACACGATCACGAGGCCAGTGGTTTCACTCCCGTCGTGGTAGCGTGAGGTCTCGACAACACTATTCGTACCATCCGCCGGATCGCCAGTCGAACTCGATCCGCGCGTGAGCCGAAAAGTCGCCCCCACAGGTTTTCAGTTGCACCTCTGCGCGGAGTAGTGTAGTAATGGCTCACATCTATCGAACTACAGGAGAGATGATTGCCATGATCAACCGACGAGATTTCTTACGAAATACTGCTCTCGGCGCAACCACCGTCGCAGCCGCCGCGCGGATGCCGAGTGAGCTTCTTGCCAATCCTCTGGGCAAGCCAATCGGGCTGCAGCTTTACACGCTGCGCGATCAACTTCAGCATGACATGCTGGGGACGATCAAGCAGGTCGCGACGATTGGCTACAAGGAAGTGGAGATCTACGACCTCTACGGGAAGACGCCTGCGGAATTTGCCAAGATCCTGAAGGATAACGGGCTGGCGGCTCCCAGCGGGCACTACATGACCAGGCACCTGAAATCGAACTGGGAAAAAACCGTCGAGGATGCCAAGATCATCGGATTGAAATACATGGTGAACGCCATCCTCGAGCCGGAGGAGCGGAAGACCTTTGATGACTTCAAGCGCTTGGCGGAACTCTTCAACAAAGCCGGGGAGCAGACCAAGAAGCTTGGCATTCAATACTGCTATCACAATCACAATTTCGAGTTCAAGGAATACGGCGATACGACCGCATACGATTACCTTTTAAAAACGCTCGATCCGAAACTCGTCAATTTTGAGATGGACTGCTTCTGGGTGACACACGCCGGACAGGATCCGGTTGCACTTATGCAGAAGCACCCGGGCCGGTTCCCCTTGCTTCACATTAAGGATATGAAGGATAAGCCCGCGCCCACGCAGGAGTTTGACGCGAAAATGGGTCTGTTTGCGCCCGTGGGTCACGGCACCATTGAGTGGAAGCGGATCTTCGCGGCCGCACCCACCGGAGGCATGAAGCACTTCTTCGTCGAGCAGGACGAATGCGAGCAGCCTCCGCCCGAGGCTGTGAAGATGAGCTACGAATTCCTTCACGGCTTGACGTAGGGCTCCTCACCGCTCGCGCCAGCTCCATCGGAGGCGGTCGTTCCCCTCATAAGGGCCGCCTCCTCCCGGCGCTCTCCCAACCTTTGTGACGAGCCCCCAGGGACTACTTCAGGTCTTCTGCCGCCGATTGTGCGGGGGGCTGGGTTTCTCCTCTTCATCGAAGTCGAGCCCGGACACACCCTCCTGGAGTTCCCTCTTCAAAAGACTGGTATATTCTTTGAATGCGGCCTCGGCAGCGCCGTGCATGGACTCCACAACGGAGTTCATCATGGCGATGAGCTGGCGTCGCATTTCTTGCATCTCGGCGGATATCAGCGGCAGGCTCTCCAGGGCAGGTTGCAGGTTGTCCTTAAGTGCCTGGATCTGTGCCTCCAGCCTTTCCACCTCCTCCCGCGCGGCGTTGAGCCGCTCGCTCAGGACCCGCACTTGCTGTTCCAGGGGGCCGACCTCCTGCGCCTTGGCATGAGCGGCGCGTTGGCGAAGATCGACTTCCATTTGCAGGCCAATCCGCTGCGCGACCTTCTCCAGCCGATCCTGGAATTGTTGGGCTTCCGCATCTGCGGATTCCTCCAGTTGCTGCAAGAGGCGTGTGGGGGTTCCCTCAGATTTCGCCGTAGGTTGGCCGGCAGGACTTTCGCTCGCCGGAGGAGCGAGTCGCGCCCCGGCGATGCCGGCCTCCGGGCGTGCAGGGCTCAGGGCAGGAGCGGCACTCGGCCCTGGCGATTCCTCTTCGATGGCCCCGGGGTTCCAGTCGGTCGGGGGGAACTCAATGCCCCAGATGTTCTCCGCCTCAACCAACTGCAGGCCCACCTCGTTACCGGCGTCACGCTTTTCACCAAGCCATACGACGTTCGCCTTTGCCCCGGTCCCCAGAGCCCGGTTCTCAACGAAAACCTCCGTGCCCATGCTCAGCTGCTGAGCCGTCACAATCTTTGCGCCGTGCTTGTTGACCACGAGCGTGCGTGTATTCTCCTGGAATTCCTTGCGGTTGACGTCCTTGCCTGTGATCACAATGGGGATGGAGATGAAAAGACGCGTGCTGCGACGCCCTTTGGCCAACCGGCTATCATTCATGGCATGTGCTTCGAAGCAAGAGTTACGCAACGATTATAGAAGAGAGGCTGCAGAAGGACAACCAAAACCCCAGCTTTCTGGCATGTCACCTTGATGACTCCCCAACCGACGAACCACACCACGCGCAGGCTATTCCCGGGCCCGGGCGCTTCATGACCCCAAGGGAAGAAGCTGGCCTTTCTCCAAGTGGCGAGTCACCGTAGCGTGGCGCGCAGCCCGTGGGTCATGTGTCACCATGATGATGGTCTTTTTGAATTCGTGGTTCAGCCGGGTCAGGATATCCAGCACTTCTTCAGCGGAGTGCGCGTCAAGGTCACCGGTGGGTTCGTCCGCCATCAGCAGCGTGGGGTCGGTCACGATCGCGCGGGCGATGGCCACCCGCTGCTCCTGTCCACCCGAGAGCTGGCGCGGATAGTGATGAATGCGGTCTTCCAGACCTACCAATTTGAGCGCCGCCAGGCCGTGCTCCGTGCGGGCGTGGGAAGAAAGTTTGGTCAGCAGCAACGGGAGCTCCACATTCTCGTATGCGGTCAGCACCGGAATCAGGTTGAAAGTCTGGAAGACGAACCCGACGTGAACGTTCCTCCAGGTGGCGAGCCGGTCTTCGTCCATCTGTGCGACGTCCTCACCTAGAACTCGGAGTTCACCCTGCGTGGGCCGATCGATCCCCGCAATGATGTTGAGCAGGGTCGTCTTCCCGGACCCCGAGGGCCCCATCAGGCAGAGGAACTCACCCGATTCAACCGTGAGGTCGATATTCTCAAGCGCTACGACGGAGAAAGAATCGCGTTGGAAGACCTTGGAGAGGCCTTTAATTTGAACGACGGTTTCAGCCATGCTGTTTTCCTTTCCCATCAAACCAGGAGGCGCCTCAGCTTCGGGGTTCGCCGCAGGGACTATGCTCCAGCAAAGATTCGCTACGAGCTTGGTGCGACCCTGACGCGTTGACCACTGGTTAACCCCTCTCCGCCATGCACGACGACACGGTCATTGGGGGACACGCCCTCCACAATCTCCACGCGGTCACCATAGTCACGACCCACCTGGATTTCCTGCAGCCGCGCATGGGCCCCGGTGACCACAAACACCGCCATCTTGCCTTCTTTCCGTACCAGCGCGCTGCGTGGAATGGTCAAGGTCTCTCGCGTGGCCTTCTTCTGAGGGTCGGCCGGCGCAAGGAACGAGACGTGGGCGTTCATCTCCGGGCGGAGGTAATCCTCCGGGTGCAGAACCTTGACGCGTACCTCGATCGTAGCCTTCTGCCGGTTAGCTTCCGGAGCGATTTCTGCAACGACACCCTGGTGTACGCGGTCGGGGTAGGCGTCCGCGGTGACCTGACATTGCTGGGTCGCCGAAATCTTGGGGAAATCATTCTGATTGATGTCGAGCTGAACCTGCAGATCGTTCAAGTCTGCGATCGAGGCCACCGAAGCCTTGACGCCCCCCGTCCCTCCAAAATTCATGGTGGAAACCATTTCGCCCTTTTCCACCAAGCGCTCCAAAATCGTCCCGGTAACCGGCGCGCGGATGAGAGTTGAATCCAGCATGGTCTGTGCGTACTCCACCGCCGCCTGAGCCTGGGCCACCTGCGCGCGCGCGTACTCGATCTGCTCGATGCGCGGCCCGATCTTGACCAGCTCGTAATTTTTCTGGGCGCTGGCAAGCTGGTTCTTGGTGACTTCGGCTTGCGTGCGCGCGTTATCGAGCTGGGATTGGGAAGTGATCTGCGCGCGGAACATTTCCTCCGTGCGCTTCCGGTTGAGGTCAGCGTTCTGATAATTGGCGCGCGCCAATTCCACCCCTGCTTGCGCGGCATCAATCTCCTGCGGGCGCGATCCGGTCTCCAATTCCTTCAAGCGCGCTTTGGTAACTTCCAGGTTTGCCTGGGCCTGGGCATGCTGCGCCTGGTATTCAGTGTCTTCCAACCGGACGAGCACCTGGCCTTCGGTGACGCGGTCACCCTTCTCAATTCCTACCCAGGCAACCTTCCCAACGACCTTCGAGCTGACTTGAATGGGATGGTGGGCCACAATGTATCCCCCGGCGGTCAAGACCACATCGCCCGCACTCGCATTGGATTCCAGAAGCGGACGCTCGACCTCAACCTGCGCGATGTTGCCGAAAATCTGCACACCCACGATCCCCATCAAAACCATGATGATCACCGCCGCGCCGATGTAAACGAGGAGTCTCCGGTCAGGCTTGCGTTTCTGATCGAGAGTCTCCTTCTGCGAGCGGTCGATCTGCAAAACGCTCAGGTCTTTGTGCAGTGGATCACCAGAAGCCATTGGAAGATATCATCCCTCCACACTCTGCCCCCGCGAGTCTCAGGTTGAGCGCAAGGCAGTGACGATGTTCTCGTGCGCCGCGCGCCAGGCGGGAAAGAACCCGCCGATCACTCCCATGAAAGCGGCAAAGATCATGCCGTCCGTCAGGAGCCGGGGAGTTATCCGGAAATTGAATGCCACCTCACTGAACGTCGCGAAATTTGTGGTGCCCGTCGTGATGCCGTTAACGGGGAGGGAGAGCACGCAACCCAGCAACCCACCCAGTAACGCGATCAGGACCGACTCCACCATAAAGGATAACAGGATGCTGGCGCGCGAGAAACCCACGACGCGCAAGGTCCCGATTTCCTTGGTGCGGCGCGCCACCGCCGCGTACATCGTGTTCATGGCTGCAAAGGAAGCTCCTACGGCCATGAGCGCCGCGATGAACAGTCCCAGTGCCTTGATGGGCGCGGCGAAGCGCGTCTGGCTTTCGTAGTACTCGCGCTCCGAGACCGGTTTCAAATGCAGGCGGCGATCGTTGGAAATCTGATCGGCGAGCCGGGCGACGGCCCCGGCATCGGAGGCACGCAGCATGACCGAAGAGTATGCCTCGCGGTCGAAGTCCGCCGAGAGGTCGTTTGCATCCGTCCAGATTTCCGAGTCGTAGGCCGTGCCGCCCGCCTCGAACAGGCCCACGACAGTCCAGTAGCCCTTGGCGAATTTCAACTTTTCGCCCAGGCCGCAGTCCTGAAAACGCTCCGAGATGCGCTTGCTGATGATGACCTCGCGCAGACCCGAGCGGAAGAAGCGCCCGGCGGCCATTTTGAAATCCGGGCGTAGCGCCGGCCCGTCCGGGCCAAGCCCGCGGATGGTCACGTTGGAACCCTGCGTTTGGCCACGCCGGGGAAGGTTTATCAGCACGATCAACTCGGGAGAAACCCAGGGCTCGCCCTTGTCTGTCTTGGCAATCCCGTCCAAATACTTGATTACCTGCAAGGAATCGCGCGTGACCGAACTGGTGGATTCCGATTGCGAACCCTCGCGCATAATGAGGATATTGAGGGCCTGGCCGGTAGTCAACAGGGAAGATTCCAGACCTTGCGCCAGGGCCATCAGCACGACAAAAACCGTGACGGTCAGGGTAATGCTGAAAGCCGTCATCAAGGTCGTAGTCCGTCGCACTACCAGGTTGCGGAAGTTGTACTTGATCGGAATCGCCATAAGTCTCTAAATCCCTTCCGGTGCTTCGTCACCATCGACAGCCCAAGCAGCCGGCGGGGGCCTACGCACCCCTTGTCTCGGCCGTTAGCCCGTGTAACGAAGCGCCTCCGCTATCCGCAAACGAGCCGCGCGGTAGGCCGGCCAGCCCGCCGCAGCCAGAGCCATCACCAGAGTGAGCGCGCCAAAGAACAGGAGAGTTTCCGGACGCATGCGCATGTCGGCAGGTACGAATTGGCTGATCCGGCGCAAAGCCAAGGCATCAAAAAGGAGTTTGGCGCCCCCCACGCCGAAAATGCCCCCCGCAATGGTCAGCACCAGCGACTCGCCCACAAAAAGGGCGAGGATGTGGGATTTGCGGAAGCCCACCGTGCGCATGATGGCGGCCTCCGCAAAGCGTTCGCGAATTGACATGGCCATGGTGTTGGCCACAATCAGGAGGATCGCGAAGGTCACGGCGGAGCCCACCAGGAGGATAATCCCCCGTACGTTGCCCAGCATGGAAACAAAACCGAGCAGAAAGGCGCTCAGCGACTCCGTCTTGGTTTCCGCATCGGTGTTGTGGAACGTCTGGTCGATGGTCCGGGCGACCCGCGAAGCTGCGTCCGGGGGGGCCACGCGAATCCAATACATACCGACGATGTTCGCCCGCCCAATAGCTTCATTCAAGTAATCCCAGTGAAAGTAGAAGTTGTCGTCCGGCCCTCCGGTAAAAACTCCGCGCAGCACCACTTCGGGCGTAACTCCGTAAGGGCTGCCCAACAGTGTAATTCGGTCGCCGATCTGCCAGTGAAACCGGTCGATCAGCCGCTTGCCGGCAACCGCGGCGGTGCGTTCGCGCTTGAAGGCGTCAAGTTGATCGGGGGGAATGACAGCTCCGGTCTGAACCTGGAAAACCGTGTCCGCATCTACAGCAAAGTTGCCGAATTGGTTGGCAGGATCGCGCCAGTATCCACCGAACCAGCTCAGCTTGCTGACCGCCACGACTCCCGGCACCGCTTTAATGCGGTCCTGGTAACTGGCTGGCAACTGGAAAACAATCCCGGCCGCTCGGCGCACCATCATGATGGGGACCGTGTCCAAGCCCTCAAAAGGCTTGCCGAGCGCGGTATAGACAATGGCCAGCGCCGAGAGGAGAAAAAGCGACACCGCCACACTGGCGGCCGTCAAAAGAGTCCGGCGCTTGTTTCGAATCAGGTTTTTCAGAATCAGCCGCCACATGGTTTCAAGCTTTCTGCCCCGGGTGCGGGACGAACAGAGGGCGGGAGCCGCGATTTCGGCGGGGCTGGACAGACTGCGGAAAAACGCTTCTGAACGTTGTCATTCCGAGCGAAGCGAGGAATCTCGCTCTGGAAATAGAGGACTTGCGAGACTCCTCGTCGGTTGCCGCGGCGACCTCCTCGGAATGACAGGCTAGACGTGTTTTTCCGCAACCTCTGAAGCCCCGCCCTTCCAATTCCGCGGTGAGAATTCCGGGTTAATCCGTGTGACGCAAGGCGGCGGCGATGTTCAGGCGCGCGGCCTGCTGCGCCGGCAACCAGGTGCTCACCAGGCTCACCCCGGTTGCCACCGCCAAGATGAAGCCTGCGTTGGCAAGATCAAACTCCAGTCCCACCGGCATGGCTCCGCCGATCCTGAAACTCACGGCCGCCCGGAACACACCCAGTGCGCCAAGACTGCCGATGAGCGAACCAACCAGGGTAATGATGAACGACTCCGCCGTCAACAACCCCAAAACCTGATGCGGGCGGAAGCCCAAGGCGCGCAGCACGGCGATTTCCGCTGTCCGCTCACGAATCGTCATCGCCATAGAGTTGGCCACGATGAGCAGAACCGTGAAGAGTGCCGCGCCGGAGATCCCGAGGAGCATCACCTTGACATTACCCAGCCGGCCGAGGAAATCCAGCACGATCTGCTTGAGCGTCTCGGTCTTGGTCTCGACCGGTGAGTTACGAAACGTCGCATCGATGCCCCGCATCAATCCGTTCAGGGCTGCCGGGTTGCTTGCCAGCACCCAGAAGCCCATGGTGCTGTCGCGAAGACGCTGAATCTCATTCCAGTAATCCCAGTGAAAAGCAAATGGCGGATCCATACCATCGCTCGTGTAGATCCCGCGTAGAACCAGTTCGAGCGGGGGCAGGCCTCCCAGGGGGCGGAGAGTGACGCCCTGGCCGACCTTCCACCCAAATCTCGCGGCGGTTTCCTTTCCGGCAATGAGCGCTGTCTTGTCCCGGACGAACGCTCGCGTTTCCTCAAGCGAAAGGCGCCAGTTCGAGAAGATTCTCAGGATGGCCCCCGGGTCGCAGGCGAAGCCGTGGACCTGCGCATCCTGACCTCCGTACTCTACCCCGACCCAATTGAAGGGGGTGACCGCCGACACCCCGGGCAGTGCGGCAAGGCGCTCGCGGTAGCTCACCGGCAAGGGAAGCGTCCCAGAAGTGGCTGGCCTGACCATCAGCACCAGGTAAGAACGGTCGAGGCGGGTTGGCCCCGAGATGAAACGGTATGCCCCGAACAAAGTCGCCAGCAGCAAAACGGAAACTGCCACGCTGGCGCTGGTCAGGATGGTGCGCCGTGGGTTACGCAGTAGATTTTGTAGAACCAATCCAGTCCAAGACACAGTGACTTGCCTTTTCTGTAGCGCTTACGGCCTCACCAGAACGAACCTGCTGAATGCTGCGGAAACACCGCCACCCGAGCCGGTCCGCATCTAATCTCCGGCCCTAGCCCTGCCTCGCGCCTTGCGGGCCGGCATATTCTCCCGGTTCAGTTCGCGCAGACGCTTGATCCATGCCAACTCCCGCCTGGTTCCAGCGTGAAGGAAGGCCAATGCTTCTCCTCCAAATCCCGGAGGGTTCAATTGTCTCACAGGGCAGGACCGCAGTCATCGTTGATCCGGATTCAGGCTTTCTCACAGCCAAACATTCCGGTTGGCATAGTACATGGCGGCCTTGTGGGGGTGCTTTTTGCGAAAGGCCAGGAACTGCCGGAGGATCATCTGATAGCGACGGTTCGAGGTTCGAATTCTCTTGTGCGGCATTTTGATCAGGGCGCGTTCCACTTCCCAGACGTTTTTCGTGGAGAGCCGCCAATCGCTTCTCACCAGTGTGCGTAAATCCGCCACGCCGTAGCCCGTGATGCGGCCCGAGCCATCCACGTAAGGGTCCACATAACTCATAACCAAGTGGCGAAGGGTGCGGAAAACCGGCTTGCGCCCGTGGAGTCCCGCGTCCCGCGAGCGTGCCACTGTTCCCCATCGCCCCCGCTTCTTGAAAAGGAATAGCACATGGTCGAGCTGGTCCCGGGATTCCAGGTCCAGAAGCAAAGGCGGGTAGCCGTGCTGCTCCAGGATGGTCGCGGCGCTCAACGCACCTTCCAGGCAGTGGGCGCTGCGGTGCTGGATGACACTCCGAAACGTCCGCAGAGTCTCTCCCTTCTTTTCCCAGTTGTAAGGAAGCTGGCGCAGGAATTCCTGCACCTGCTTGGGCGTTCGGCAACGCTCGATAATCGCGCGTTCCGGCGGGCGGAAGGCATCCCGGCCCGGCGCCGGAGACGGCGGGTGGTTGCATGCGACGATAAGGCCTTTTGGAAACACGGAGGTTTCTTCGCGGGCAGCACGACTGGCTTCAATCGCCGGCTGCCCACCGGTCAAACCAAAGTTGAAAACAGAAGAGCGTCCACAGGGTCTTGCGGTGGTCGGCCTTGCCCGACCAATGCTCGTTGAGCAATCGGCGCACGAACGCGACGTTGAACGTTCCCTGCCGCCGCAACTTTTCTTCCCCCAGGGTTTCATCCACCAGCGGCCGCAACTCGTTCCGCATCCAACTGGCAATAGGCACGGAGAACCCGCGTTTTTGCCGGTAAACGATCTCGGGTGGCAGCCACCGCTCCACAGCTTTTTTCAGAATGTATTTGAGTTGGAAGCGGCGCACCTTCAAGCTACCTGGCAGCCCTTCCGCAAATTCAATCAGGCGGTGGTCGAGAAAAGGCGTCCGCAACTCGAGCGAGCACGCCATGCTGGCGCGGTCGATCTTCACCAGTAGGTTATCTTCGAGGTACAGGCGAAAATCCAGATAGAGCATCTGGGAGACGGTTTCATCGCATCGCACGCCTTCCAACACGCGCGAGAGCGGCAGGAAGATCTCACGGCTGGGTGGCTGCGGACCTGTCCAAGCGGGCGAAAAGAGATGGTCGAGCTCTGTGGGCGTGAACATGCCGAACCAGATCTGGTGCCGTTCGGCCGGGCTCTTTTCCGCGTGGCTCAGGAATCGCCGCAGAAAGAGTCCTATCGGAACCGCCGACGATGACACGGGAAGCAAGCGCGCGAGGCGGCCAAAAACCTGCCGGCGCAGTACACCGGGCATCCGCAGGTAATACCCCGCGAGCCGCGCCCCTAAATAAGTGGGGTAGCCGCCGAAAAGCTCGTCGCTTCCCTCTCCGCTCAGTGCCACCTTGATGTGCTCGCGGGCGAACCGCGAAATCATGTAGGTGGGAATGACCGCGGGATCGGCCACGGGCTCGTCGAGATGGTTGGCCAGCGTCAGGAGCGCCTGCTGCATGCTCGCCTGGTCAGCGGTCAGGACGTGGTGCTGGGTGCGAAAGCGTTTCGCCACCAGCGTCGAGTAAGCCTCCTCGTTGAAGGTCTTATCCGGAAAGTTCACGGAAAACGTATTGACGTTTCCTGGAGTCAGCTCGCTCATAATGGCGACAATCGCGGAGGAATCGATGCCGCCGCTCAGGAATACACCCAGCGGGACGTCGCTCACCAAACGCGACTCCGCCGCCTGCCGCAGGCGCGCGGCAAGTTCCTCGACGCACTCACCTTCCTGGCGGCGAGTGAGGGGTGCTTGCCCGGGCGAGCGCAGGTAGTCCTGCGGGCGCCAGTAGGCATCGATGCGAGTGTTCCCACCTTCCACGAGCATACGGTGAGCCGCCGGCAACTTCTTGATCTCCGCAAAGACGCAGCGCGGGCCGGGGAAATATCCGTACGAAAAATAGTACGTCAACGCGGTCAGGTCCATCGTCCGGCTGATTCCGGGGTATTCAAACAACGATTTGATCTCGGAGGCAAACACCAGCGTTTGGCCGCCGCGCCAGTAGTAAAGCGGCTTCTCGCCCGCCCGGTCGCGGGCCAAAAGCAGGCGCTTCGCGCGATTGTCCCACAGGGCGATGGCGAACATCCCATTCAACTCGGCGAGGCAGTCCGGCCCTTGCTCCTCGTACAGGTGAACAATGACTTCCCCATCGGAATGCGTCTGGAAGTGGTGACCGCGCTCCACCAGCCCGGCGCGCAGCTCGCGGTAGTTGTAGATCTCGCCGTTGAAGACGAGCGTGATTTCACCGGTTTCATTCGCCAGCGGCTGGTTGCCGGTTTGAAGGTCAATGATGCTCAGCCGGCGAATCGCCAAGGCGACATGCGGCAACTGAAACTTGCCCTCGCTATCAGGCCCGCGGTGCCGGATCCGGGCTGACATGCGATCAATCCGGTCGCCGTGCGCGAGCGGCTCAAGCTGCACGTTGAAGATTCCGCAGATTCCACACATAAGAAAGCAGGGAACAGGTTACAGGGAATAAGGAATAGTAATCTCCGCGCAAGTCAGGAGTTGTGAAACCGGACGCAATCTTCACGGCTGGAAGGGGCTGACGACGTGTGAGGGCCCGCTCTTCTGCGCCGTGGCCTGGGCAGGCGAGACCTCCCAAACGGAAAAATCCCACTCCGTCCAAAGCGGCTCGATACGCCCCACGTTTTCCGACAGGTTCCCGACTTGCGCGTTGGGGGCCATCACCAGTATCGCTTGCTGGGTTGAATTCGCGAGAGCGCGGAACTCCGCGAGGTCGAGCAGCAGTCCTTCACCGGGTTGGCCAGCCCCCGCCCGCCGGGCCTCAGCTTGGCGCGCCACTTGGTAGTTACTCGTCATCTCGCCCCATTCAGCGGAGACCAATCCGACCGGGCGCCGCAAATAGAATGGCAGGCTGGTGCGAAAACAATAGTAGCCGAAAAGTGGCGCCTGCTTTTGCGGGCTGGAGAGAATCGTCGCGGCCTGGCGGCGGCTGGAATTGGTCTCGGCGTACAGCTTCAGCGGCACAAGCCAGCGTAACACCAGCATCGGGACAATAGCCGCGGCCAGCGCGAACGTAACGGCAGCCAATGCCCGCCCGCGCAACCGTGAGGCTAGGTTCCGGCCGACGATTGCCAGTGCACCCAGGATCAGCCCGGAGTAGAGCAGCGACGGCTTGACCAGTCCGAGCACGGCGGGGTGCAATTTCATGGCCAGTCGCATCTGTGCGCTCGCAAACACCCCCGAGGTCGACGCTCCCGCCACCAGGATGCCGATCCCCAGCAGCAGGGCAAAGCCCGCCGTAAGCCAATCCGGCGGCCGCGCTTGAGCATCCTTCCCCACATCCCGCCAGACCAAGCCGCTGAGGATGCTCAGCGGGACGACGGCTGGCAGAAAGTAACCCGGAAGCTTCGAATGCGAAAAGGTGAAGAATGCAAACACCCAGACTGTCCAAGTGAGAAGGAAGAGGAGGGGACGGGCCTCAGCCCCCCTCAACTCCCTCCAGCGCCGCAGCCGATTCCCACCCGCCAGAAGCAGGAAGAGACTCCATGGAAACAGGCCGCCCAAGTAGACAGGAAGGTAATAGAAGAAGCCTCCTCCACGGTGTGCGTTGCCGGTGGCAAAACGCTTCAGGCTCTCGTTCCAGAAAGCGTAACGTGGGAAGTCCGGATTCCGCACGGAGACTGCGATGAACCAGGGCAACGCCACGGCGAGCAAAACCAGCAGGCCCCATTTCCAACGCAGGCGCTTGGGCCCCTGCCAGCGGCCGCGCACCACTCGAAAAATCAGGAGGGAGCCCATCGGCAAAAGAATCCCCACGGGACCCTTGGTGATGAGCGCCGCTCCTATCGCCGCGAACATCATGAGGTCGAGCCAGGGCTTCTGGAAATTCGCGTCCTCCGCGAGCCAGAAGGCGACCATGGCGAGCGTGACGAAGAAGGTAAGTGTCATGTCAAAAATGACTTCGCGGGCGAAGACCAGGGTCAGAGGACAAGAGGCGAAAACCAACCCCGCACGCAGCGCCACGGAGTCTCCGAACATCCGGCGCGCCACGAACCAAACCAGCAGCATGGTCGCAGCGCCCATCAGCGCAGAAGGCAGACGGGCCGCGCCTTCGGAAACACCAAAAGTCTTGAACGAAGCCGCGACCATCCAGAAGTAGACGGCGGGCTTGTCCAGGTAGGCAAAGCCATTGAAGTGTGGCGTGACCCAGTCTCCGGAGGCCAGCATCTCGCGCGCCACCTCGGCGTTGCGGCCTTCGTCGGGCTCGAACAAGGGCAACCGACCTAAGCCAACGAAAAACAACACCGCCGCTGCCACCAGCAGCATGAAGAGGTGGAGAGCGAAAGTCGTCCTGAGGTCCCGGTGGGGTTCAGTTGGCGCGACGGATACGGTGTCTGGTGTGATCAAAAGTTCCTGGCAACTCCGAACAAGAAACTCGCCACTCGCAGGATGCGAGGGTCGTCATTTGAAGGGATCGAACTGCTGCGCGGACTTGCGCTCGTCAAATGCGTTGCTCACGGTGCATGACCGTCTTTCTCAAGCGAACTTCCCGCGTCCACCGCGGCAGGCGCCTCCATGACTTCCAGGACGCTCTGGTAAGCAATCCAGTTCTTCTTCATCCAGCGCACGGCCCAGACGTCCGTCAGACCCTTCTTCAGTCTTCGCCAAGTATCATACTTGGTTCTTCCGGCCAAACGGGGATGATGGCTGACCGGGATCTGCGCCACGCGATAGCCCCGCATCCTGAGCAATGTGGGAAGAAACCGGTGCATGCCGTTGTACAGTTCCAGCCGCTCCACACATTCGCGTCGATAGGCTTTGAGCGTGCACCCGGTATCCACAATGTCGTCGCCGGTCGCCCAATTGCGAAAGCTGTTGGCGATGCGAGAGGACATGCGCTTCCACCAAGTGTCCTGCCGGCGCACCCGGATGCCGCACACCACATCCCATTCACCGAGCAACCTTGCAAGCCGCGGAATTTCGGCGGGGTCATTTTGCAGATCGCCATCCACGGTCACCACACTGCGGCCCCGGGCCAGGTGGAACCCCGCCTCCATGGCTGCGGTCTGGCCAAGATTCCGGCGGAAGCGAGCAATGCGAATCCGCGGCTCGCGGAGCTGAGCGCGCTTCAAGAGTTCCAAAGTCGCGTCGGTGCTGCCGTCGTCGATGAATAGAAACTCCACTTCCCCGGGCCAGCCTGCCAAGGCGGCCTGCAATCGTTCCAGGAGCGGAGCAATATTCTCAGCCTCGTTGTATGCAGGGATGACGACGCTTAGGGAATCGCTTTCCACTCGCCTCCTCAGGCTCAAGCATCTTTCCCCTGGGCGGCCGCGTCGCCGAGCTACGTTTCCTGCTCGGTTTGGACAACCTTCAGGCGGGCGGCCTTCCCCCGCAGCTTGCGGAGGTAATAGAGCTTGGCGCGGCGCACTCGGCCGGAGCGCACGACTTCGATCTTGTCGACCACGGGCGAGTGCACGGGGAAGATGCGCTCCACGCCGTGGCCGAAGGAAATCTTGCGGACCGTAAACGTGGAGTGATTGCGAGCGCGGCGTTGGCCGATCACCGTGCCTTCGAAGACCTGAATTCTTTCCTTGTCGCCTTCCTTGATCTTGACGTGCACCCGCACCGTATCACCGGGGCGGAATGCCGGGACTTCCTTCTTCATCTGCGATTGTTCAACTTTTTCGAGCGCATTCATATCTTGGTTCTCCCAACGATTATCCCACCTTTTCTGGCGCCCCTTGCGGGGCTCAGAGCAGAAACAAGATGGGGTGTCCTGTTCCCACGGCTTAACAGGCTGCGGAAAAACGCTTCCCTGCTGTCATTCTGAGCGAAGCGAAGAACCTCCGCATTTGTTGAATCAGGCAACTGCAGAGGTCCTTCCTTCGTTTCACTCAGGACCGCCTGCGGCTCCTCAGGATGACAGCTTTGGCGGTTTTCCCGCAACCTCCTACGCCGTGGGCCAAATTCTGTCGCCCCTTGCGGGGCTCGGCATGACTCACCCGACGTGGTCCGCCGGCTCGTGCACCGCACCCCCAAGCGATTCCAGCCACCGTCGGTCTTCTTCGCTCAGCGGAACCTGGGCCAGCAAGTCGGGCCGGCGTCGCCAGGTTTTCTCGAGCGCGCGCCGGCGCCGCCACTGGCGAATCTGTTCGTGATTGCCGGAGAGTAGGACTTCCGGCACCTTCCAATCACGGAACTCCGCCGGGCGCGTGTAGTGCGGGCAATCGAGCAATCCGTGCCGGACTTCCGCCGGTGCGCCTGCCGGGACCGCGAACGAATCCTGCTCGCACGACTCTTCGTTTCCGAGCACGCCCGGTATGAGGCGCGTTACGGCTTCCATCACCACGGCCGCCGCCAACTCACCACCGCTCAGCACAAAGTCGCCGATGGAAATCTCATCGGTCGCAAGGTTTTCGGCGACCCGCTCATCGACGCCTTCGTAGCGGCCACAAATCAACAACAGGCGCGCGGCGTGCGAGAACTCTTCCGCCACGGCCTGCGTCAGCAAGCGACCTTGGGGCGAAAGCAAAATCACCGGCCAGGGCGCTTCCGGCGCCTCAGCCCGCAGCGTTTCGACGGCGCGGAAGACCGGCTCCGGTTTGAAGACCATGCCCGGCCCGCCGCCGAAAGGCCGATCGTCGACCGTGCGGTGGCGGTCGTCCGTGTAATCCCGCAGGTCGTGTAACCGGATCGTGGCGTGGCCCGAAGCCGTGGCCCTCTTCAGCAGCCCGTGTTCCAGGATGCTGCCGAAGAACTCCGGAAAGATGGTGACCACGTCGAAGGTCATAAGTACAGCGGCTCGGGATTCGGGATTCGGGACTCGGGATTCGGGTTGCGGGAACTTCCTTCACGAATCCCGAGCCCCGAGTCCCGGCCGTGGAGTCCCGGCTCTTAAGAATTCAAGTCCAGCAAATCCTCCGGCGGGTCGATCACGATGGTCTTGGTGGCGGGATCGATCCGCGTGCAGATTTGCTGCGCCAGGGGAATCAGCACTTCACTCATTCCCTCCCCGGGCGCGATGTGGAGCAGCGGTACGCCTGCGGTGGGTTCGACGTCGGTTACCGTCCCAACCTCCCTCCCCTGGCGCTCCCACACAACGCGGCAGCCGCGCAATTCCCACCAGTAGTAATGGTGCAGGGGGAGCGGCGTGCGCTGCTCCCGCGGAATGAGCACGTGGAGCCCTCGCAGGCGGGCGGCGCTCTCAATGGAATCGCTGCCGGAGAACTTCAGGATCACCCGGCCCTTGTGCGGCCATACGCGCTCCACGATGACGGGCCGGGGAGCCTGGCCGGGCGCGTCCAGAAACGCAGATTGGAGCTTCTCGAAACGCGCGGGAAAATCCGTGAGGATCTCCGCCGCAACTTCTCCCATGCGCCCCTGCGGCCGAAGGATACGCGCGATGGCAAGAAATTGCACGGCTGCAAATTCCGCCCACATCTCTGCCGTTCGGCGGGCCGCTTCCGGCCACAGGCGAGACGCCGGGCCCTCCTATTCCAGGATTTCCAGCGTGAAGCGCTTCTTGAGCTTCATGCCTGCGGCATTGAGGATGGTGCGGACGGAGCGGGCCGTCCGGCCCTGCTTCCCGATCACCTTCCCCAAGTCAGAGGGATGGACCCGCAACTCCAGGACCGTCACTTGTTCACCCTCCACTGCATGCACCACGACCTGCTCGGGATTATCCACTAGCGCTTTGGCGATGGCTTCGATCAGATCCTTCATCTGGCCCTCCCGCGCACTTAAGTTATCGTGTCCAGACCCCTTGGAACCAGTGCAGGTGAGAACGCCTAGCCGCAACTCATGGGGGCGTCACGGCAGTCGCTAGGGCCGGCGCTGGAAATCAGGCCGGCGCCACAGGAGCCTTCTTCAGGAAACTCTGCACCGTCTCCGAAGGCTGGGCCCCGCGGCCGATCCAGTAGTCCACGCGCTCGCGATTCAACACGATCTCCGGCGGCGTGCGGCGGGCATTATAATGCCCCACGATTTCCACGAAGCGCCCATCCCGCGCTCGCTCGCCATCAATCACCACCACTCGGTAACTGCTCTGCTTTTTGGCTCCCGTTCGAGCCAGGCGTATCCTTAACAATCTTCCCCCTTCTCCGGCAGAAGTCGAAAATCTTAGCGGTGATCCGTCGCGACGAACCAGCCGCTGCCACCTTGAGAGTTCAAAGCAAAAGCCTGTTTCGCGAGCCACCCTTCGCCCGCACCCGGGGATTATGCGGCCCCCGTACCTGCCGGCATCCGCAGCCGGCTCAGCCCCCGCCCCAGCAGGTTCTGACTCATCGACTTCATCATTTTCCGCATTTGGAAATACTGTTTCAAGACCTGATTGACCTGCTGAACGCTGGTGCCGCTGCCCCGCGCGATGCGCTTGCGGCGCTTACCATTGACGATCTCGTGATTGCGGCGCTCCTGCGGGGTCATGGAATTGATAATCGCTTCAATGTAGACCAATTCCTTGTCGTCCACGTGGACCTTGCCGGCATCCTTGAAGATGCCCACCTTGGGGAGCATGCCGAGCATCTGATCCATGGGTCCCATCTGGCGCACCTGGCGAAGCTGGTCGCGGAAGTCCTCCAGCGTGAAGGTGTCGGTTTGGAGCTTGCGATGGACGTCCAGCGCTTTCTGCTTGTCGATTTTCTCTTCGGCCTTTTCGATGAGCGAGAGGATGTCGCCCATGCCCAGGATGCGCGAGACGATACGATCCGGATAGAAGACTTCCAGTTGGTCGTATTTCTCGCCGACCCCCATGAACTTGATGGGCTGGCCGGTGACGTGATGAATGGAAAGCGCGGCGCCGCCCCGGGCGTCGCCATCCAACTTGGTCAGGATCACGCCCGTCGTGCCCAGCCGCTCGTGAAATTCCTGTGCGCTTCGCACGGCGTCCTGGCCGATCATGGCGTCCGTGACCAGCAGGACTTCGCTCGGCCGCAGCATGGTGCGCAACTCGCTGACCTCGTTCATCAACTCGGCATCGATATGCAGGCGGCCGGCGGTGTCCACGATCAGCACATCGTGACCGCGGTCGGCGGCGTCCTTGCGCGCCGCCAGGGCCAGCGCGTTGGCCGAGTTGATGCCCTCACCTGCAAAAATCGGGATCTGGACGGCCTTGGCGATCACCGCCAACTGCTCACGCGCGGCGGGCCGGTAAACGTCGGTCGAAACCAGCATGGGCCGGCGCTTGCGCCCGGCCAGCCACAGCGCCAGCTTGCCGGCCGTCGTCGTCTTGCCGGAGCCCTGCAGCCCGACCATCAGGAAAACCGTGGGGAATTCCTTGGAGAATGTCAGCAGCGACGCTTCGCGGCCGAGAATCTCAATCAACTCGTCGCGGACAATGCGAACGACTTCCTGCGCGGGCGAGAGGCTGGAGCGGATATCCTCGCCCAGAGACTTGACTCGCACCCGGTCCAGCAGATCCTTCACGACGTTCAGATTAACGTCGGCATCGAGCAGGGCCAGGCGCACCTCGCGCAGAGTCTGGTCAACGACTTCTTCCGTCAGGACTCCCTGGACACGAAGCGCCCTAAAAACGCCTTGCAGCCGGTCTTGTAGTGCATCAAACATCGTAATCGTCAGCCGCCGGGAGGGACTGCTCCACTCCACCGGCCCAGCCCGGGAAAAACCCGCTAGACTAAATAGTCGGTCCTATTGCGCGCCCGCCACCAAGTCAAGCAAAGCACTGAGTAATAATATAACACCACAATTCCGCAGAGGAAATCCCGAAATCCGCCAGGGGTGAGCCGGGATTCCTCGGCACAGGGGAAAGGCGGCGGTAACAGGCTGCGGAAAAACTCTTCCGTGCTGTCATCCTGAGCCCATTCGCTGTCATCCTGAGCGCAGCGAAGGATCTCGCTCTGTGTATTTTCAAGGCAATGCGAGATTCTTCCTTCGCTACGCTCAGGACCGCCTGCGGCTCCTCAGAATGACAGTCCCGACGGGTTTTCCCGCAGCCTGGGTAAGCCCCGCCCTTCCAATTCCGTGGTGGGCCGCAGAGTTGAAGACCAACTCTGCATTGCAACACCGTAATTTCTTGTTTTTTCAGCAAGGATTTTTGAACGTACGGTTTTTCACTTTTGCCCTTTGCCTTTTGATTTTCCTCTGTGGCTCTCCCGCACTGCACACCCGGCTTTGAGTTTTGCGCTTTGCGTTTTGACTTTCATTTGCGGCTCCGCCGCGCTGCGCGACCGGCTCGCAATCTCTCGAAGTCCCCAGCCCTGTCCCCTTGCGGGAGAGGGTGGCCCGCTGCCGGCGCTTTCACCAGCCGGAGCGGGCGGGGGGCCCCGAGCGCCGGGGGTGAGGGGGCACTTCGCCTGGCGGTCACATCGAGCGCGGCGGGCAGAAGAAGCCGCGGACCTTCCAGACAGGTCCGCGCTACACCTGCTTTTCTCCTCCACTTAATTTTCAATAACTACCTTTTTTTTCATCAACATAATGGAGAGAAGACTATAACTCGTTTATTTTCATCAACATAATGGATAGCCCTAAAACTGACATTTTTTCTATATGTGTTTTCAACAACATAATGGAACTTACCTTCATTTCCCCCCCCCGCGCTTTTTCGCCACCCTGCCAGGTTAGAATCGATAACTCCTTGTTTTTCAATGAAACATTTTTGATATTGATCAAGAGAAGGTATCTGTTTCCGCCTGTAACTATTTTTGTTTTGTATAACATAATGGAAGACTACCGCAATTTACACGGTAAAGACAACTAACTACTTTTGTTTTCTATAACATAATGGAGAAACGCCCCTTTTCCGCGGCTTCCATCCCGCCCCCTTGGCGTTTCCAGCCCCGCACACGGTCGAGGGGCGCACAGCATCAAGGCCGGACCCACCCCCGGCCCGGCGAGGTAAGCAATGCTCTGCGGGGCGAATCTCCTGCGGGGTTCCCGGCGCTTCCCGGGACGCACTTCGCCCGCCGTAACACGTTGTCCTCTCGGTATTTTGCCCTCTCGTGGGATGATCCGAGAGGCGCCCAGCGCCGGCAGGAAGCCAGAGCTTAGATTGATAATAGCCTATCAGGTAACCGTTGTCAAGAACTACTTCAAGCCTATCCACGGAGGATGCTAGCCCGGGTTTCTCGCGACGGAGGATGAGGGCGGGGCTTTACAGGCTGCGGAAAAACTCCTCACATTGTCATCCTGAGGAGGCGAAGCCGACGAAGGACCTCTGTATTTGCTTGAAAATTCAAATACAGGGGTCCTTCGCTTCGCTCAGGATGACAGCATCGCGGGTGGCGCATACGTTCCGTATTTTGGAATGTATGCGGCCCTTAGAGATGGTTGTGACCGCATACATGCCAGAAAGCGGCACGTATGCGCCACCCGCTTCGCGCCCCGCGCAGGTTGCGGCCGCAAGCTGCGCGGGGCGCGAAGCACGGGAATAATCAGGAAGGGCTTGTAACGGCGGGGCTAAAGCCCCGCCCTTCCCACTGCGCGAAGAAGACGCCCCGGCGTGGTAAGAAATCCCCGTGAGGCGCAATGAAGCGTTTAGTGAGAGGCGTTCGAGCCTACTCCTGCCGCAGGACGGTGTTGGGATCGACCCGCGAGGCCCGGCGCGCGGGGATATACGCGCCCAGAGCCGCCATGCCCAGAAGGGCTACTGTGACCAGCGCGACGAGAGGCAAATTGAAACCGTGCCCGCCCACCATGGCGGCCGTCGGTCTGGCCGCTGCAAGACTCAGGGGCAACCCGATAATGACTCCCATACCGGCCAAAATCATCCCCTGCTTTAGCACCATCCTGACCACGGTGGCTTGGTCCGCCCCAATCGCCATGCGGATCCCGATCTCACGCTGCCGCAAGGTTACCGAGTAGGTCATCAACCCGTAGAGTCCGACCAACGCCAGCACCAGCCCAAGCATCCCCAGCCCGCCGATGGCTTGGATCATTATGCTGATCGTCTTTGTAGCGCGCAGGTCGAAGACTTCCTCGATGGAGCGCATGCCATAAACGGGCTGGCGCGAGTCCAACGATCGGACCAGGTCGCGCAACGGCCCCGCCACTCCGGCCGACGGTCCCTCTGTTTCCAGCATGAGGGTCATCGCTGCGGTCGGGTTCTGGGCCAAGGGAAGATACAGGTATTCGACAGGCTGTTCGAAGGGAAACACGTACTTACTTTGCTTCGCCACCCCGATAATCTGGACGAAGGGTCCGTCCGTGCTGTTCAATCGCAGCCGTTTTCCAATCGCGTTGTGATTCGGATAATACTTGCGGGCGAACTGCTCATTGATGATCGCGACGCGCTCGGAATCCTCCCGGTCGGTCAGTTGGAATTCGCGGCCTTCAACCAGGGGCACCCCGATCGTGCTGAAGTAGTCGTCGCTGACGAGGTTCGAAAACACGCTGAGTGCCTCTGTTCCTGGCGGCAACTGGACACCCTCGGGAATGAGACGCATCGGACTGCCCCCCAGCAGCGGCACGGCCTGCGAAAGAGCCACGGATTTGACGTGGGGAAGAGTCCGTGCCTGGTCCAGCAACCGCCGGTAGAATTGCATCGTTTGCGCCATCGAGTCCCGTGCCAGCGTGGGGTTAAAGCTGGCCAGGAGAATGTGCTCGGTGCGGAAACCGGCAGGGGAGGAGAGAAGAATTGAAGCACCACGATAAGCTTGGGTTGCGAAAACCAGGAGCAGGAGTGAGCCTGCCACCTGCGCGACCACCAGCGCATTCCTTCCCCATAGCCGCCGCTTCCCGTCACCTGCCCTTCCGGCCTTTAGGGCTGAAACCAAGTCAAGTTTCGTGCTCTTGAGCGCCGGAGCCAGTCCGAAGAGGATGGCGCTCGCCACGGAAACAAGCAACGCGAACAGGAAAACCCGAGGGTCGAGCTTCACATCGATCACGTAAGGAATATCGCTAGGGATGCGGATTTGCGAAGACAGTCCAGCGCCCACTTGGGCCACGATCAGTCCCAACGCCCCACCCAATATCGCGATCACCATGCTTTCCGTTAACAGTTGCCGGATCAGCCGCCCCCGTCCCGCTCCCATTGCCAGGCGCAGGGCGATCTCGCGCGAGCGAGCTGAGGCACGGCTCAGCATCAGGTTCATGACGTTCGCGCAAGCGATCAAAAGCACCACCCCGGCCAACGCCAACAAGAAGAGTACAATAATGATGCGCCAGGAGTTCTGATGCATCTGAGCTTGCCGGTACGTCTCAACCACCAGCGCACACGTGGTGTTCGTCTTCGGGTATGTCTGGGCGAGTTGCTGGCTGATCACCCTTGCCTCGGCCGCGGTTTGCCCAACACGGACTCCTGGGTTCAGTCGTCCCAGGACCGTCAGCACGCGAAGCCCGCGCATTTCGAGTTCATTCTCCTGCGATCCGCCTCCCAGCGTGGGTCCCATCGCCAGCGGGACGTATAGGTCGGCGCGGATCATTACATTTGGCCCCCTGAAAGACTCCGGCGCTACTCCCACCACTATGAAAGGGAGGTCATTGAGAAAGATAGTCTTCCCCACGACGTCAGGGCTCGAGGCAAATTCGGTTGTCCAGAGGTCATGACCGAGGACGACCACCGCATCGCGTCCCGGCACTTCGTCTTCATCGGGACGGAAGCTGCGCCCCAGTTCCGGACGCAAGCCCAGGACGCTGAAGAAATTCCCGCTGACCAGCGTCCCGAATTTCATTTGTGGCATGGCTGTTTTGTCGGTGGCGAATCCAAACTGGACGTATTGGGAGGTGGTCAAACCCGCGAAAGAATGGCTCTTCTTCCGGAGATCGTTGAAATCCGGGTAGGACAGAGGAGAATACTCGGTGAGACCCCCGAGGTTCTCGCCGCGGAATTGCGACTGGACCACTATGATTTCAGAAGCCTTGGGCACTGGCAGAGGTCGAAGAAGCATAAAGTCCGCCAGGCTGAAGATGGCGGCGTTGGCTCCAATCCCCAAAGCCAGCGAAATAATAGCGACCAGAGCGAAGCCGGGATTGTGTCGCAGCGTGCGCAAGGCGTAGCGCAGGTCCTGGATCATACTATGAGCACAAGCACGTGTCCTTCCAAGTGACACTGTCTGTATATGCTTGAAAACACTTGCTCTACTTACAGAGGGCGGGAGGGCGGATGTCCGCTCTTGGGACGGAGGCGTTCGGGAACGAGACGGCCGAAGGGACTACTGCCAGACTCGGCACCGCGGCCGTTTAAGGAGGAATTCTGCCGCCCGGTCGGTAGGCTATTCGCCGCTCCCGACTTCCGCCTCGAGTGCCGCCAAGTCAGGAACGATGACGTTCTTGCCCTCCAGCTTCAGGAGTCCTTCAGCTTGAAAGCGGCTCAGGTTGCGCGAGACCAGTTCGCGGACAGTTCCAATGTGCGAGGCAAGTTCCTGGTTGCTCCCCCGCAGGGTGAATTCGGTCCCGCGCGCGGTTTGTTTCCCCCGTCCCCTCGCCAGGTGAAGCAAGAAGGCGGCTAGGCGATGACGAACCGTCGTGAAGGAGAGTTCGTCAATGATTCCCACGAGCTTTCGGAAGCGTGCGCCCACCACCTTCAGGACCTTCAGGGCAACTTCCGGATGTTGCCGGCAAAGCGCATGAAAATCTTTCTTATCTACGAAAAGCAAGGTCGTTTTGCCCATGGCCATGGCGGAGGCAGGATAGTCCCCACCATCAAACAATGGCAGTTCCGCAAGGGAATGCCCGGGGACCTCGATGGCCAGCACCTGTTCGCGCCCACTGGCAGAGGTCCGGAAGATCTTGATGGCCCCGGACTCGACCACGTAGAGACCCTGGCAGGGTTCACCCTCCGAAAAAATCACCGTGCCTCCCTCGAACTGGTGAGGGACAGCGCGCTCAGCAAGGAATCCCAGTTCGCTTTCAGAGAGATCCTCAAAGATAGGGACTTTCTTCAAGGCGCCGGCATGGCGGGATTTTGGATCAGGCATAGGCGAGTATTTTAGTCCTGATTGGGGAAGCCCAACGGAAACTTGGGCCGTTCTGCCGCATCCGCGCTTGCGCGCGCCCCCTCGGTCGAGGAGAGGGTTAGGGGTCTCGGAGTGAGAGCGAAGGCCAACCACCCCCTGGCCCCCTCCTTGTCCAGGAGGGGAATTGCACGACAGACCTTCACGCTATATCGGTCCAGCCAAGTGGCGTGAGCGACCCCTCACAACGGCAAGCGCAGGCGCGCCTCGCATCCGGGACGGTCCTTCCGGTTCTCCAGCGTGAGACTCCCACCGTGGGCCTCGGCGATTTGCCGGCTCAAGACCAGGCCGATTCCGGAACCCGTAGGCTTGGTCGTGAAGAACGGGACAAAGAGATTGGACGTGTTCGACAGGCCTGGGCCCTCATCCTGGATACGGACTTCCCACTGTCCGGCGTGGCGCGTCCAACCCACGCGCACTCCTCCCCCCGTTTCGAGCGCCGCATCCACTGCGTTGCGGAGCACGTTTATGAGGAGCTGTTCCAACTGGTCGGCGTCCGCGTGCACGGTCAGTTCCGGGCCCGGCGTCAAAGTGATCGTGGTTCGGCTTTCCAGGCTTACGACTCGCCGCACCAAAGCGCCCGCTTCCACCGGCTGCAGTTTCGGGGTGGGCAGGCGGGCGAGGCGAGCATAAGCTTCCATGAACCGGCTCAAGGCTGCCGCGCGCGCCTCAATCACGCTCAGGCCGCGATGCATGTCGTCTTCCCAGTCGGCCGGCCGCGGCTGCCGCTCCAGCATGCTCTCCAGAGTGCCGGCCATGGACTTGATGGGAGCGAGGGAATTATTGAGCTCGTGTCCGAGGACCCGAATCAGTCGCTGCCACGCCTGGCGCTCTTCTTCGCGCAGGGGCCGGCTCAAGTCGGTCAAAACCAGGAGCTGGTGAGGCATCCCGCTCTCCCGGAAAGTACCGCGCCGCATACCCCAGCGTCCTGCTCCGCCCGGGAAGGAGATCGTCAGGGTTCTTGCCGGTTCTCCTTCCAGGCAGTCCGCCAATCCCAGTTCTGCTGCGGTCCGTCCCAGAACGCGCTCGCTGGGCTGACCCAGCAGCCGCTCACCCGCGCGATTCATCAGCCGCAGGCAGTGCTCACTATCGAAAGTGAAGACAGCGACATCGATTTCCTCCATCACTTTGCGCAATAAGGCGGTCGCTTCCAACCCGCCCAGCCGACGGCCACGTAGTGCGTCGCCCAAGGCGTTCACTTCCACCATCACTTCACCCAACGCGTCATCGGAGCGCGCATCGCGAGCGCGAATGGAGTAGTCCTCCTCTCGCAAGGCCGCCAGTAGGTTGGAGAGTGTTTGGAGGGGATAAACCAGGCGGGAACGCAGAGAGAAGGCGGCGCTGAGCCAGAACGCCACCACAAACACGGTCAGCGTCCAACGCGTCCGGCTGCTGTAGTCTCCGAACCAGAGGAGAAGGACCGAGACCAGCACCGCGGGCAGGCCCGCCACCACGGCAAAGAACAGGAGCCGGGCCTCAAAGCGCATCCGCCGCCTGTGGCGAGTGGGACGCCGCGGATTGGAGCCGCTCGGGCTCACTGCCAAATCGTCTGTCATCCGGTTTTCACAAACCGTATTTCTTGAGACGGCGGTAGAGTGCGCTGCGGCTCAGTCCCAGAGCATCCGCCGCCGCACTGACGTTCCCCTCATAGCGCGCCACGGCCTTCTTAATCAAGAGGCACTCGACGTCTTCCAGACCCATTTCATCAATGCGGCCAGCCGCCTCGCGTCCCGCCCGCAAGCCCAGGTCACTGGAACGTACCGTATCGCTTTGCGCCATCAGCACAGCGCGTTCCAAGGCGTGCTCAAGCTCGCGGACGTTGCCGGGCCAGGAATACTCGAGCAGAGTCTGCATCGCCGCGCTCTCGAAGCCGGTCAGGTGTTTCCGGTACCGCTGCGAGAACTGGCGGAGGAAATAGTTGGCCAGTAGCGGCAGGTCTTCGCGCCGCTCCCGCAGGGCCGGCAGACGAATCTCGATGGTATTCAGCCGGAAGAGCAGGTCTTCCCGGAATCGCCCCGCCTGGATCTCCTGAGATACGTCGGCATTGGTCGCCGACAAAACGCGCACATCCACGCGACGGGTCTTGGAAGATCCCACTCGCTCCAATTCACCGGTCTCGAGCACGCGCAGGAGTTTGGCTTGCAGATTCAGCGGGACATTGGCAATTTCGTCGAGGAAAAGGGTTCCTCCCTCCGCCAGTTCGAAGCGGCCAACCCGATCCGCCTTGGCGTCCGTAAAGGCGCCCTTGACGTGGCCGAACAACTCGCTTTCAAAGACGCCCTCGGAAAGGCCGCCGGCATTCACCGTGACC
Source organism: uncultured Acidobacteriota bacterium (assembly GCA_963722555.1). Classification (GTDB taxonomy): domain Bacteria; phylum Acidobacteriota; class Terriglobia; order UBA7540; family UBA7540; genus Bog-366. Next base: position 64,396 of record CAVRNQ010000003.1, on the reverse strand, counting down.
ATGGGGCGCGAGGCGCGTTCGGAGAGGGCGTGCAGGCTGCGCGCCACCACCTCCTTGCCCGTCCCGTGCTCGCCCGTAATCAACACATTCGCATCAGAGGGGCCCACCCGCGCCAGCAAGTCCAGCACGGGTCGCATGGCCGCGGATTCCGCGATCATGGTGGGCCGGCCTTCCGTCCGCAACAGGCGATTCTCCGCTTCCAGGCGCTGCCCCTCGCGCAAGGCGTGGCTTAGCTCAATTTGCGTGCGGAGAATCGCGATGAGACGGGCATTTTCCCAGGGTTTCTGGACGAAATCCCGGGCGCCCCGCCGCATCGCCTCCACGGCCAGACTCACGCTTCCCCACGCGGTCATGACCACCACGGGAAGGGTGCTGTCCATCGCCTGCAAGCGCGAGAGGATATCCAAACCCTCCTGGCCGGAGGTGGTGTCGCGCGCGAAATTCAAGTCCATGAGGATCAGGTCGAAATCTTTAGACACCACCGCGGTCATGATGCCATCGGGCGAGGTGGCGGACTCAGTTTGATAGCCCTCTGCCTTCAACAGCAGGCGAAGAGCCTCCAGGATGTCGGCTTGATCGTCAGCAATAAGGATTCTGGTGGTCCGATGAGTGCTCATATTCGCTCGGGCTAAACTCCATCATAGCATTGAATGATTTGGTCACTGGGTCATCGAGTCATTGAAAAAACGGATGGCTCGATGATTCAATGACTCAATCAGCAAATCACCCAATGATTCACTGACTCAATGATTCAGTGAATCAATTCCCCGCGATCCAACCGTCCGCCAGCTTTATGATCCGGTGACCGTATGCGGCGTTCGCTTCCGAGTGGGTCACCTGGATGATCGTCGTCCCTGCCTCGTTCAGCTTCTTGAATAACTCCATGATCTCTTTTCCCTGGCTCGAATGCAGGTTGCCCGTGGGCTCATCGGCAAGAATCAGTTTCGGCTTGGCGATCACGGCGCGCGCCACGGCGACCAACTGCTGCTGCCCGCCGGAAAGCTGGCTGGGAAAGAGATCCTTTTTCCCGACGATTTGAAACCGGTCGAGGGTATCAGCGACCAAAGCTTTCCTTTCCGAGGTTTTCACGTCACGATAGGAAAGCGGCATTTCGAGATTCTCCGCTACGGTCAGGTTATCGAGCAGGTGGTATTGTTGAAAAACAAAGCCGATGTAGAGCTTGTTGAGCTCAATACGTTTCTTGGGATCCATCTTGTGAACCGGATGATCGAGAAAGAAGAACTCACCTTCCCAACCGCCATCGAGCATCCCGATGATGCTGAGCAGCGTTGACTTCCCCGCGCCCGACGGCCCCATGATGGTGATGAATTCGCCCTCTTTGATGTCCACATTGATGCGCCGCAGCACGTAATAGCGGCCTCCCGCCAAGGGATAATATCTGTCCAGATTCTGTGTTTTGATCATAGCGTCGTTTTGAAATCCTCCTCACCCTGCGACTTCAATTGTAAATTCTGAATTCTGAAAGGTAGTTTCTCCTAATTCCCCAAGCTCGACCTTTCATAATTCAGAATTCAGAATTATTCGCCATTCCTACCGCGCTTCCTTCTCGTCACTCCTCACTTGCCCCTCGTCACTCATACCTGAGCGCCACCATGGGATCGACCTTCGCCGCCCGCCGCGCGGGGATGTAACTCGCCAACAGCGCGACGCTTGCCAACGTCAATGTGGCAAGCGCAAACGTGAGCGGGTCAATGGGTTTCACCCCGTAGATTAGGGTCGTGAGCAAGCGCGTGAGCGCGACACCGCCACCCAAACCGATGGTGACACCCAGCCCCGTCAAGACAAGTCCTTGTCTGATGACGAGGTTGATCACATCGCGCCGCTGCGCTCCAAGTGCGAGACGGAGGCCAATCTCATGCGTACGTTGGGACGTCGAATAGGACATGACACCATAAACGCCTACCGATGCCAGCGAGAGGGCAAGCACAGCGAAGATTCCTAGGAGGATGGCAAAGAAACGAGGTCTTAGGAACGACCTTCCAAGCATATCCTCCATTGTCATAATGGGAAGGAGATCTATGTCCTTGTCTACGGACAGCACCTGTTTGCGTACCAAGTCCTTGAGCTTCGCAGGATTCGCCGTAGTATAAATTACAAGGTTGACCCATGGCTCTGGATGTTGAGAATATAAGGAATAAACCTGTGGATACCGCCTGGTGTTCCCACTAAATAATCTCTCGTCCCCTACAACGCCAATGACGCTCCAAACCTTGTTTGGATCGATCTCGTGGACTATGAGTTGCTTGCCGAGAGGATTTTCACCGGGCCAGAAGGCCTCTGCCATCGCCAAGTTTACAGTTACCACCGGTGGCCCATTCCCGTTATCTGACTTGGCTAGGAACCGGCCACTTAATCGTTTCACTCGCATGACCTGAAAGTAATTGTCTGAAACCACCCTTAATTCGACTCGTTGTTCGCTGGACTCCTTCGCCTGCCCAAGGATCGTTACGTGCCCTGGGTGTCCGGAACCGCCCAGCGGGAGAAAGTTGGCACCACATACTGACTCGATACCAGGGACGGCTTGCACGCGGTGAAGTAAGTCCTCGAAAAGAGCCAGCCGGTCTGCCCCGGTTCGGTACTTCCAAGGCATCCGGAGGTGGACGGTTAGCTTGCTTTGGGGATCGAAGCCTATGTCGGTCGGTCGTAGGTTGAGGAAGGATCTTATCATCAGACCGGCGCCAACGGAGAGTGGCAACGCTAACGCGATTTCGCACACCACCAAGATGCGGCTACTGCGGCCGCCACGAAAGGTTGAGGTCATGCCGCCGCCGGCTTCCTTTAGCCGTTCACACAAAGCGTTTCCGGTTTTTGATCCGGTGGAGTGGAGTCCTGAAACGAGTCCGACGGCCACCCCTGCCGCTACGCAGATCAGCAACGCGTAAACGAATACCTTCCCGTCAACGGTAGTTTCGTGAAGTCGCGGGAAACCTTCTGGACTGACAGAAAGCAGAAGCGGTATGGCCCATTTTGCAAGCATGATTGCGGCTAACCCGCCGCTGAGTGTCAGTATCAAGGTCTCAACCAGTATCTGGCGAAGAATGCGTAGCCGACCGGCGCCAAGCGCCGTACGGACAGCGATCTCTTTCTGGCGGGTGTTTGCCCGCGCCAAGAGCAGGTTACCGAGATTGGCACAGGCAATGAGCAGTATAAATGAGGCAGCGCCGAAGAGAACGAGGAAGGGCGATGTCCAACCTTTTGCGAACGTCTGTAGCTCATCCAACTCCAAATGAAGATTGACTGTATCTTTGGGATCAAGAGACCGCCAACCTCCGGCGGTTGCCTCAAGTTGCGTTCGCGCTTGCATAGGCTCGATGCCCGGCTTGAGCCGCCCAAGCACTATCACCGACCGCGCCTGCTGGTCACTACCGGTAGGTGAATCAACCGCCAGCGGTGTCCACAAATCCGCGGCACTTCCCAGGTTCGGGTCGAAGAACTTCCGTGGCATCACGCCGATAATGGAGTAGGAGACATGATCAAGCCGCAACCCCCGCCCGATGACGTGAGGATCTGACCCAAATGCTTTCAGCCAAAGTCCATCGCTTATGACTACCACGTGGTTGAAGCCCGTTCTATCTTCGCCTGGAAGAAAACTACGTCCGAGGCGAGGCTGAACACCTAATAACCTGAAGTAGTTGGCTGACGTGGTCATCACACTCACAGGCCCCGACTGATCCACCTCGCCGAGATGCTTGGTAGACAAGGTGAGAGCCCCCAAGTCCTCGAACCCACCGCTGTGCTCTTTCCAGTACAGGAATTCCGGAACCGTCACTTCAAGGTCGGTCCCTTTTGTCGCATCAAGTTTTCCTATGACGAACACCCGTTTAGCGTCGTGAAAAGGGAGGGGGCGCAGGATAACCGCATTCACTACGCTGAAAGTCGCAGTGTTGACTCCGATGCCGAGAACGAGCGTGATCACGGCCACAGCCGTGAACCCGGGATTCTTCGCCAACATCCGCAGAGCGAACTTTAGATCCTGGAACAAAGTGCTCATGGACTTCCTCGCTTCGGTTCATCAAGCCATCGGGTTATCGGGCCGTCTGGTGATTGAGCGATCTAGCGATTTAGCGATTACCTGATTGATCGAAGCGATTCCTGGCAATCGCCCAATCACCAAATCACCCAATCACAAAATCCCTCAATGGCCCAATCACCGGATCACCCGATCAGCCGTTGGCCCGCCTCACCCCTTCGTCTCTTCCACGATTCTTCCGTCGAAGAGGTGGATGGTTCGATCCGCGAACTCCGCATAGCGAGGATCGTGCGTCACCATGCAGATGGTGGCTCCCTCCCGGTGCAGGTTGCGGAGCAATTCCATGACGGCCTCGCCGTTCTTCGAGTCCAGGTTGCCGGTGGGCTCGTCCGCCAGCAAGATGGAAGGCTTCCCCACCAGGGCGCGGGCCACGGCCACGCGCTGCTGTTGGCCGCCGGAAAGCTGCGCGGGATAATGTTTCATGCGATGCGACATTCCCACGCGCTCCAGCGCCTCCTGAACACGCTCGCGGCGCTCCGCGCCTGCCATGCCGCGATAAGTCAGGGGGAGTTCCACATTCTCATAGACCGTGAGGTCCCCGATCAGGTTAAATGCCTGGAAGATGAATCCAATCTCCCGGTTCCGGATGCGGGTGCGATCCGAAATCGAGAGGTCTTCGACGGGAGTACTATTCAGCGTATACTTTCCATCCGTGGGGGAATCGAGCAGGCCGAGGATGGAGAGCAAGGTGGACTTGCCACAGCCCGACGGGCCCGAAATGGAAAGGTACTCGCCCCGCCCGATGGCGAGGTAAATGCCGGCCAGGGCGTGTGTCTCCACCTCGTCGGTGAAGAAGACTTTGGTGACACCCTCCAAGTGGATCAGAGTTTGCCCTGACCCGTTTGACTTTCCGCTGCTCTGCTTTTGTTCCTTCGATTCCGATCCTGGTTCCATGATGTTCTCCTCAGTTCGATTTGTTCATTTCCTCATCGGTCCGTTGCCATAGCGCCCAGCTCTCAGCATTCAGCACGCAGCTTTATGCTAATGCCCCAACCACCCCGCCCTGCGGGCTCCCCTCCTTAGCAAGGAGGGGACTCAGGGGTGGTGCTGACGGCTGATCGCTGATAGCTTTACTCGTACCTCAGCGCTTCCATGGGCTCCACCTTTGTGGCCCGGCGCGCGGGGATGTAGCAAGCGACAAGTGACACCAAACATAGCAGCAACGCCACTGCCGCATAGGTGAGCATGTCGGTCGAGGTGACGCCGAAGAGCTCGCTTTTCAGATAGCTCGTCAGCGCAAGCGACACGGCAATACCCGCGGCCAGGCCGGTCAGCGTCAACAGCAGACCTTGGCCCAGCACCAGCCGGAAAATGCTCACTCGCTGTGCACCCAGCGCCATGCGAATGGCAATCTCATGCGTCCGCTGACGAGTCGTATAAGCGATCACCCCGTAGATGCCCACGGCCGCCAGGATGAGCGCAAGCAATCCAAAGGCGCCTGCGAAGGTTCCGGCGAGCCGCTCGAAGATGCTCCCCAGTTGCATGCTGGACTTTAGGGTCGTGACGCCGAAGACGGGCAAATCGGCGTTGAGTTCATGGACGGTTCTTTCCACCGCCGCGGCGTAAGCCTGCGGATCGCCCGACACCCGCGCGTGGATGATCACCGGATCACGGTAGTCCTGGAATAGCGGCAGAAAAATGACGGGCTGCGGAGTATAAACCAAGCGGCGGTACTTACCGTTGCGAGCCACGCCGACCACCGTGAACCACTGGCCGCAGGCGTTGATCCTCTTGCCGATCGCGTCCTGACCCGGCCAGTATCGGTTGCAAAACTCCTGATTGACGATGGCTACCGGCTGCGACTTCTCGCCATCCTGTCCGGTAAAGTCACGCCCCGCGATGAGGGAAATCCGCATGGTCCTAAAGTAATTCGGGCCTACGTTGGCACGATCGATTTCCATCGATTCGCGGGGCTGGGGGACGTAACCATCAGGATCAACATAGGCGGTATGGAGAGTGAAGCTGAGCGGCGAGAAATCCGCCACGGTCACGGAGTCAACCCCGGGCAGGGCTTCAAGCTTCGAGAGCACTTGGCGGTGGAACTCGATGCCTTGAGCTTCCGAATAGCCGACGGGCCCGAGCTCATAGGAAGCCAACAGAACATGGTTGGGGTCGAAGCCGGGATCCTGGCGCTGGGCGTTCTGCAGGCTGCGGGTGAAGAGACCCGCACAGATCAACAGGAGAAGCGAAAGGGCGATTTGCGCCACCACCAGCAGGCTCGAGAGCCGCGACTTGTGGGGCCCGCCCGACATACTACCCGCCTCCTCCTTCAGCGCCGCGATGGGGGCCAGGCCGGAGGTCCGCAGTGCGGGGAGGATGCCGAAAATAGTGGCGGTAAGAATTGCTAGGGCCATGGTCGCAAGGAGCACCGTACGGTCGACGTGGCCGTTGAGGGTGAGAGGAATACTCGTGGGCGGAAAGAAAGCCGCAAACGTCCCGGCCGTCCAGGTGGTGAGCACCATGGCGAGTGCGCCGCCCGCCAGGGCGAGCAAGAGGCTTTCTACCAGGAGCTGACGCACCAGCCGCCAGCGGCCGGCCCCCAGTGACAAGCGCAGGGCAACCTCGCGCCGGCGGGTCACGTTGCGCACCAGCAGAAGATTCGCCACATTGGCGCAGGCCAGCAACAGCAACACCGCCGCCAGCGCCAGAAGTATGGGCAGGCTCTTGTACAAATAGACGTTGGCTCCATAGGGCGAGCGCCAGAGCGGGTCCAGCGTGATCTGGTTGGGGCCGCGATGCGAATTGGGGAATTGCTCGACGATGCGTTGCATCTGGAGGTTGAGTTCTTCCTCGGCTTGCCGGCGGTTGACCCCGGGCTTGAGCCTTCCGAGCACGTCGAGCCAAAAGTTGTCGCGTTCGCGAACCTGCTCTCCCCTGTAAACCAAGGAAGCCCAAAGGTCCGTTCGCAGCCCGGTCGAACATCCCTGAAAACCCGCAGGAGTTACTCCCACAACCGTGCATAGAGTCCGGTTGATCTGGATGGTCTTGCCGACAATGGACCGGTCCGCTCCGAAATGGCTCTGCCACAGGGCATAGCTGATCACCACTGACGGCGTGGTTCCGGGCTTCTCCTCTTCCACCGGCAGGAGGCCGCGACCGAGGATGGGTTTCAAGCCGAGCACCTTGAAATAATCCGCGGAGATGTACGCCGCGTAAATGCGCTCCGGCTTGCCCGTGCCGGTGAGGGACACGAAATCTTCGTGATACGCCAGGAGGCCGGACAAGCTCCGGGTCCTCGCGCGCAGGTCCGCGTAGTCCGGGTAGGAGAACGGCGGGGTGGGGTGTTCACTGATCTCCCCCCTCATCACTGCGACAAAATCACTGGTGCGAGAGACCCCCGGGATGGGAGTGAGCATCGTGGAGTTGATCCAACTGAAGATCGTGCTGTTCGCGCCGATGCCCAGCGCCAGCATCAGGACCACGAGGAAAGTGAAGCCGGGACTCTTCGCCATCATCCGCAGGCCGTAACGCAAGTCTTGGAGCAATGTTCTCATCGTCTTCCTCACAGGGGTTCATTGACCCATCGGGTCGTTACTACAGCACTCAACCTTCAGCACTCAGCTACTGCCCCAACCACCCCGCCCTGCGGGCTCCCCTCCTTAGCAAGGAGGGGACTCAGGGGTGGTGCTGACCGCTGATGGCTGACAGCTTTACTCATATCTCAGTGCCACCATGGGGTCGACCTTGGCCGCGCGGCGGGCGGGAAGCCACGCCGCTACAAACGCCGGCGCCATCAGCACAACAATTGCCGCGCCGTAGACCTTCGGGCTCCAGGCCGTCACGCCATAGAGAAATCCGGCCACTGTCCTTGCCAGGGCCAGCGAGGCACCGACCCCGCAAGCGAGTCCCGCCAAGGCGATAGCCAGCGTTCGCAGAAGTTCCAGCCTTAGCAGGTCGGCGCCTCTTGCCCCGAGCGCCAGACGAATACCGAACTCCCGCGTGCGCCGCGCCATGGAAAGAGACGCAATACTGAATAGCCCCAGCGTCGCCAAGAAGAGAGCGGCGGCGGCGAAACCCGCCACCAAACCGGTCTCGAAGCGCCTGTCCAGCGTTACGGATTGAAGCAGCCGCTCCATGACTTGGGGATGGCTGACCGGCTGCTCCGGGTCGAGCCGCCATACCGCCTGCTGGACTGCCGGCAAGATGGCGGCCGGATCGATGCGCGTTCGGATCATGAACTCCCCGGACCACGGGTCGGCCGCAAGCGGCTGATAGAACTGCATTCTGGGCTCACGCTCCAGCGACCCGTCGTGAATATCGCCGACGATTCCGATCACGGTGAGTGGAGGATTGTCGCCGTTCCGCAACTGCTTCCCGACCGCGTCTTCTCCCGGCCACAAGCGCGCGGCCATCTTGCGGTTGGTCACAGCGAATCCTTCGGGTTCGTCCTCACGGAATCCGCGGCCCGCCACCAGTGGAATGCGCATGGTGCGGAAATAGCTTGCATCCACGACTCGGTATTCCGCCCCTTCGGCCTCGGTCGCTGACGAAGCGGCTCTCCCCACAGCGTGCACCTCGTGGATGTCCGCTTCTCCGGTCAGCGGAACGTGGTTGACGACAGCAGCGGATTCCACCCCGGGGATGCTGCGAAACGCGTCGAGGAGTTCTCGAAGGTGCGCGAGCCGCTTGGCGGAGTCCTGGTTTGTCTTGGGATTGAGCGACACGGAAATGCTTAACAGGTTGTGTGGGTCGAAGCCGGGATTCACCCGCATGACGTTCGTAAAGCTTTGGATGAGCAGCCCGGCCCCTACCAGGAGAACCATCGACACGCCGATCTGCATTACCATCAGGCCCGATTTGAGCCGGTTGGCGCGTCGGTCCCCAGCGGAGGTCCGTCCCTCACTCTGCAGCACGGAACTGATCGCGGAGTTCGGCAGAACAGCCAGCGGCACGGCTCCGAACACGATCGTGATCGCGAAGGAAAGGATCAGCAGGAGCACGGTCACACGCGGGTCGATACTGAGATCATAGAGCCGCGGCAGGCGGGCCGCCGCAACGGACCGGATGATCGATGTCCCCCACTCCGCCAGCACCAGGCTGATAACGGCGGCCCCGGTGACCATCAGAAGCTGCTCCACAAAGCTCTGGCGAAAGAGCTGCCACCGTGTGGCCCCCAGCGTCTCGCGCAGCACAAACTCCCGCAGCCGGCCGACGTGGTGCGTGAGCAGTAGGTTGCTCAGATTGAACATGACCAGCGCCAGGAGCAGCCCCACGGCGCCGAGCAGCATCCACAATGACTCCCGAACCCCCAGCGCCATGGTGTCACGCAGTGGCACGACGTATACACCCAGCGTCGCGATGATCTGCTCAAACACCTGGCGGTAGGCCGGCTCTCGCACCTCGTTATCGCGGAACATCTCGACCGCGCTCGCCTGGAGCTGCTCAGCGGCGCGCTGCGCGGTTACCCCTTCCTTCAAGCGGCCGAGTACGTAGTAGTTGAAGTTGCCTTGCTGCACAAGCTTCTCGGTGACAGCCAGCGGCGTCCAGAACTCAGTCCGCTCGGGCGCCCAGAAAAAGATGGTTCGCACGTCGGCCAAGCGAGGAAAATCGAACCGGGGCGGCATGACGCCGATCACGGTCATTGACCCCTCGCTCATCCGGACCGGCTTTCCGACGATGCCCGGATCGCCCCCGAAAGAACTCATCCAGAGCTGGTGGCTGAGGACAATCACGTTGTCGTGCCCCGGGGTGGCATCTTCCGCCTGAAATCCCCGGCCGAGGAACGGCTGCACCTGGAAGACGCGGAAGAAACCTGGCGTCACGCTGGCGCCGAAGAGCCGCTCCGCCCGGCCTGTCCCGAGTAGGGCATATTCCGCCGTTGCAATCGCGGCGGCGTGTTCAAACAGGCCTGATTGCTCCCAACGCTGAAACTCTCCCAAGCTGGCGACGCTGGGGCCGGAACCAAGAACCGGCAGGTTCTGGGAGACCGTGAAGATGCGCTCGGAATGGGGAAAGTCTAGAGGCCTGAGCAGGACCGTCTCCACCACCGCGAAGATCGTGTTCACCGCCGCCAGCCCCAGCGCCAACGTCAACACCGCGACCGCCGTGAAGCCCGGGCTCTTCGCCAGCATGCGAATTCCGTAACGGAGGTCCTGGAGTAACATGTTCATCGTCGTCCTCGCCTAGGGCGATTGAGTTAGCTGTCAGCAATCAGCGCTCAGCTTTCAGCCACTGCTGGGTAGGCCGCTTGCTCTTGACTGACTGCTGAGCGCTGATTGCTGATAGCTCTATTCATAGCGTAACGCCACCACAGGATCGACCTTCGTGGCCCGGCGCGCGGGGAAATACGACGCCAGCAAAGCCACGCCGACGGCGACGAGGATGCTCGCCCCATAACAAAGCGGATCCGTAGGCTTCACACCGTATAGGAAACTCGACATCAGGCGGGAAGCGGCAATGGCTCCGACCAGGCCGAGGGCCGCACCCACAGCACTCAAACGCAGGCCGCGGGCCAGGACGAGCCTCAATACGTCGGCACGTCGCGCCCCCAGTGCCATGCGTATGCCGATCTCGTGGGTGCGCCGTTTAACAAGGTAAGCCACTGCCGCGTAGAGGCCCACCGCCGCCAGAAACATCCCGAGGATGCTCAGGCTCGCGAGCAAGGAAGCCAGCGAACGCTCCACGTTCAGAGCGTTTCGCATATAGTCCTTAAAGGTCACCGCATTTACGATCGGAAGGTGCTTATCAACGGCCGCCGTCTCTTTCAGAATGGTGCGGACAAGTGCCTGAGGATCGCCGGCCGTTTCCACAAACAGCATGCACTCGTTCGAGAAGTTCTGCGTGAAAGGAAGGAACAGGTAGGGCTGGGCCGTTTCATGAAGGTCGACGTACCTTCCGGCCTCCACCACGCCCACAATCTGATAATTCTTCTTTTCAATTTGGATTGACCTGCCCACCGGGTCCTGGTCCGGCCAGAACTTGCGTGCCATGGCGTCATTGACGATGACGGAGGGCATGTTTGATGGGGTGTCGAGCGCGTTGAACTCTCGCCCTTTGAGGATGTGGGCCCCGATGGTGCGGAAGAACTTCGGCCCCACAATGTTGTAGCGGATTTTGAAATGATCGGTTCCCGGGGGCGGCTCGACTCCGGGAATGATCACAGCCTGGGTTTCTCCTCCTTCGCTATCCGTCAAGGGAGGCCGCCGGGCATAGCTCGAGCCAACTACCCCGGGTACGGATTCCACGCGAGCCGCCAAGGCGGGATAGAGAGTGGCCGCCTGACTCTCGTCGTAGCCGTAGAGTGTGGGCGGCGCCACGAAGAGCATGAGTACATTCCTCTTCGTGTCAAATCCGGGGTTGATCCGCTGGCTGTACAACAAACTGCGGAGCAACAACCCCGAACCGGACAGCAGCACCACGCAGAGCGTGATTTCCCCAGACACCAGTAAGCTGCGCAGCGGGAAGCGGCCCGTGGCCTGTCCCCACTGAGGATCATCACCCTTAAGGACTGGAACCAGGTCACACTTCGAAGCACGCAGCCCCGGCGCCAATCCAAAGATAAGAGCCGTCAGCAGTGAAACGGCCGCGCTGAACAGAAGCACCCGGCCATCGAGGGTGAGGTTGGTTGTCAACGGGAGGGAAACAAACGTGGGCACGAGCTTCATAAGCCACGACGCCAACAACACACCGAGGCCGCCGCCCGCCAGGGCAAGGAGAAGTCCTTCGGTGAGAAGCTGGCCGACCAACCGTCGCCGGCCCGCGCCCAACGCCAGGCGCATGGCGATCTCTCGCTGCCTCCGCTCAGTTTGCGCCAACAGCAGATTGGCAACATTGGCACAGGAGATCAGGAGGACCAAGCCCACCATGGCCATCAGATAGAATCCCAGTTTGATACCTCCGTGGCGCACCTCGGAAGCAGGGTAAACAAGAAAGTTGACGTCCTGGTTGGTGGCGGGAGACGCGAGCGTGAGGCGTTTCGCAAGCGTCTGCAGTTGCGTGCGCGCTTCACTGAGCTGGGCGTCGGGGCGGAGGTGGCCAGCCAAGTCGAACCAGCGGTTGTCGCGGTCGGAGTAGGTTTGTTCTTCACCGGGAACCATGGTGGCCCAGCCCTCGGTCGTGACCCAAACGCCGGAGAACGAGCCTCGGATCAGCCCGTGAAATTCCTGGGGAGCGACGCCGATCACCGTAAATTCCTTGTCGTCCAGCAGAGTGGTTTTGCCGGGGAGAGAGGGATCACCGCCGAAGTAGCGCTGCCAGAGAGCGTAGCTCACCACAACAGAGCGTCCCTCGGCAGCAGCTTGGTCCGGCTGCGGCGAAAAAGTGCGACCCAGCAGGGCCTTTACGCCCAGCGCCGCGAAGTAGTTTTGTGAGACCACTTCGACTTCCACTTCCTGGCCTTGGCCGTTACCGCTCACGATGCCCCCGCGAAAGCCATAGGCCACCAGGTCGGAGAAAGCGCTGACTTCGTGGCGAATGTCAAGATAATCGGGATACGACGAGGCGTGATAATCAGGCTCTTTAGGCCAGTCCGTCTGGACGACGGCCAGGCGCGCCGGGTCCTTCACGGGCCAGGGCCGCAGATAAAGCTGGTCTACGATGCTGAAGACCGTGGAGTTAGCCCCTATTCCCAGCGCCAACGAAAGCACCGCCACGGCGGAGATGCCGGGGTTTTTCGCCAGCATGCGCAGGCCATATCTCAAGTCTTGGAGTAACGTACCCATCATTGTCCTCGCCCGGGATGATTGACTCAGCTCTCAGCCATCAGCGTTCAGCTTTCAGCTACTGCCCCAACCACCCCGCCCTGCGGGCTCCCCTCCTTTGCAAGGAGGGGACTCAGGGGTGGTGCTGACCGCTGATTGCTGGTAGCTGATAGCTTTACTCATACCTCAGCGCCACCATGGGATCGACCTTCGTCGCCCGGCGCGCGGGGAAGTAACCAGCCAGGATGACCACAACGCAGAGCACGATGGTGGCGAGCGTCAGCGTCACGGTGTCGCGCGCGTCGAGCCCGAACAAGAGTTTCTGAAGCAGATTCACGGCCGCCAGCGAGACCAAGAGTCCCGCCACAACGCCTCCGGCGAGAATGGCGGCAACATCTCGCATCACCAGCCACAGGATGGAACTCCGCTGTGCTCCCAGCGCCATGCGGAGGCCGAATTCCGCTTGCCGCTGGGTTACCAAGTAACTGAAGGTGCCGTAAAGCCCTATCATCGCTAAGACCAGCGCCAGCCCACCAAAAAATCCAGAAAGCATGGCCAGCAGGCGCTCCTGAACCAGCGAGTCGTCCACCTGCTCGGCGAGTGTGTGGAACTCGACCGAACTCGCTTTGTCCACCCCCGCGACAGCGTTCTCGACGGAGCGGGCGAGCGCCGAGGGGCGCACGGCGGTGCGGAGCGCGAAGTTTCCCCCTACTTGAATGTCGGGCTGTTGGTTGATGGGGAAAAAGGCTGTGGGATAGGTATCCTCACGAAGCGACTCGTACTTGGAATCCTTGACGACTCCCACAATCTGGATGGGCGGGCCAGCCTTCCCCGAAGCCTCATCGAGGCGGAAGGTCCTCCCGAGTGGGTCCAGGTTGGCGTAGAACTTCCGCGCCAAAGTCTGGTTGACGATGGCCACCCGGGGAGCGCCCTTCCCGTCCTGCTTATTGAAATCTCGTCCCGTCAGGAGAGGAATGCGCAGAGTTTCGAAGTATCCTGGTGAGATGGCGTTCAGGTAGGCGAGCGAGGCATCTCCCGTGGGCGCGGTCGGGGATTCGGCGTGAAGCCACGCGTTCCATTCAGATCCGCTGATGGGCGTGACAAAGAAGCGGCCGAGAGAGACAACGCCGGGAAGCGAGCGCAGCCGGAGCTCGATTTCTTGGTCGACCGCGAGTTGCTGCGCGACAGTCATGTTCGGGGCTTTAAGATTCACACCCACCAGCAGGACGTTGTTCCGATCGAATCCGATATCCAGCACGAGGAGTTTCACAAAGCTCCGCAGAAACAACCCCGCGGCGACCAGAAGCACAAGGGAGAGCGCCACCTGTGAGGCAACGATCCATCTTCCGAACCGGAAACGCACGCGGCGCTCACCTTCCACCGCCTGGCTGCCTTTCATCGCAGCAGTCAAAGACACCCGCGTGGCCCGGAACGCCGGGAATAGGCCGAAAAGCAGGGCGGTGAGGACCGCGATGGCGGCGGTGAATCCCAGGACGCGCGCGTCCAGGGAGAAGTCCAGGAACACTTTGCTATCGGCGGTCGAGATGTACCGCACCAGCAGCGCGTTTCCCCATTGCGCAAACAGGATGCCCACAAGTGTGCCTGCCGAGGAGAGCAGGAGGCACTCGGTCAGCAACTGGCGAATCAGGCGCAGGCGACCGGCGCCCAGAGCCCTGCGCACGGCGATTTCATGGCTGCGGGTGACGGCGCGGGCCAGCATGAGGCTGGCGATGTTGGCGCAGGCAATGAGGAGCACGAGCCCGACCAGCCCCATCAGAATGTAGAGCGGCTGCTCGAATCGACTGCGAAAATAAGAACTTCCGGTGGCAGCGGGGGAGGTGACGAACACCCACTTGAGGAAATCACTTTGCATCTGCGAGTCCCAGGCTGGGGGCACGCTTTCGGCCAGAATGCGGGGCGAAAGCACCTGGAGGCGCGCCTTCACCTGCTCCGGGCTGAATTCCGGCTTGACGCGGCCGATGACGTTCAGCCACCACCAGGAACGCTCGACCAGCCGCTCTTGTTTCGCGTCAAAGAGCGCGGTGGCGCAAATGGGGAGCGCGACATCGAACTTCCCGCCGACTTCCACACCATAAAAGCCCGGCGCCGTGACGCCGACGATTGGAAAAGAATGATTGTCGAGCAAGAGGGTGCTGCCAACAACGCTCTTGGCTCCCGCGAAGTGCTCCTGCCAGAAACCGTAACTCAGCACGGCGGCGCCCGGGCAACCGCGCTGGTCATCGGCAACGGTGAACAGGCGGCCGGTGGCCGGACGAACTCCCAGCGTTCGGAAGAAGTCCCCGCTGACCCAAAGCCCATCAGCATAATGGACGGCGCCGCTTGGCGCGAGATTCAAGCGGGTATTGCTCCACGCGAAAGCACCTGAGAAAACATTCTGGTAGTCTCGCAACTGTTCCCAAAGTGTATTCGTAAACGTGCTGCGAGGATCATTTCCCCCTTGCGGAGTTCGTATGCGAACCTGCACTAATTCCTGGGGCCGCTCGACCGGCAGGAACCGCAGCATGACGGCATTCAGCATACTAAAGATGGCCGTGTTGGCGCCGATGCCGAGCGCCAGCGTCAGCACCGCCACGGCCGTGAAGCCGGGATTCTTCGCCAGCATGCGCAAGCCATATCTCAAGTCTTGGAGTAACGTACCCATCATCGTCCTCGCTCGGGATGATTGACTCAGCTTTCAGCCATCAGCGTTCAGCTTTCAGCTACTGCCCCAACCACCCCGCCCTGCGGGCTCCCCTCCTTTGCAAGGAGGGGACTCAGGGGTGGTTCTGATCGCTGACCGCTGATTGCTGAGAGCTTTACTCATATCTGAGCGCCACCATGGGATCGACCCTCATCGCCCGGCGCGACCTCTTGGGGAATTAGTTCTTCGGTCAAGGCTTTTGCAGGTCAACAAAACCGCTCCGCCTCAAGAACCGGAGCATTTGTGTCTCCCGATCCGTTGGTTTGGAGTCCCCCAGCCAGTCCTTGAACCACCAATCCATGTAGTGGTTATATCCTTGGGCCTTCCAGTTCTCATTCAGGGCCAGATGCCGCTCCGTGTCATCGTATTGGCGCGTGATGTCTGCCACTTCCTCTTTGCTTAGCCTGTGATAGTTCTCGTAATGAATGACGCCAACTCCATTCAAACGCCCTTTCTGATACGGCGGTTCTTCGGTCGGATAGCCCAAGACCAGCGCCAGGATCGGGAAACAAGACGTCTGGGGCAAATCCAGGAGTTTCCAGACCCTCTCCATGTCTCCGCGATGAATGCCGTTGGTAATCAAGGAGTCGATGCCCAAGGACTTGGCGGCAATCGCGGCCGTTTGGGCGGCCAAGGCCGTGTTGATGCTGGCGGTGACAAACTTCTCGATGTTATCGGGAAAGTAGGAATACCCAAGAGACTCCGCACTGGCTTTCAGGCGGTTGAAATCCACGCAATAGAGAAGCATGCAGCTTCCCTGATACGTGCACACGGCCTTCATCTTGGCCCGGTCTTTCACGACCACAATGGAATAGCTCTGCATGTTCGACGCATTGGCGGCACGAATGCTGGCCTGCAGGATCGTTTGCACCGCCGATTCCGGTAGCGGCTTGTCCAGAAAGTTCCCATGAATGGTTCTCAAGCTCCCGATCGTTTTAATCGTTTCGTTCGCGGGAGGAGGCAGTCCGCCCGCCGAGTTCGTTTGAGGATCTGCCGCGCGCGAACGGGGAGCCTCCGGCCCCAGCAGCAACAGCCCTCCGCCCATTACGGCGCCTTGTTTGAGAAATGTTCGCCGATACGATTTCGTTTTCATGGAATGGTTCCTCCGCAGAATTTGTACGTAAGTCTCAACCTCACCTGCCGAGGCCGCAAAATACAGCTTGCACCGGCAGGCACTCAGCTTTCAGCTTTGCGCTCCTGCCCCAACTACCCCGCCCTGCGGGCTCCCCTCCTTAGCAAGGAGGGGACTCAGGGGTAGTGCTGACCGCTGACGGTTGCGTGCTTCACTCATATCTCAGCGCCACCATGGGATCGACCTTCATCGCCCGTCGCGCGGGTATGTAGCAGGCTGCCAGTGCGACCATAATCAATAGGCCCGCGACCGCGGCGAAGCTGAGCGGGTCATGGGCGCTGACCCCGAAGAGCATATTCGCCATGAGGCGCGTCAGCCCGAAGGCGGCCACCAGGCCGATGGCAACACCCACGAGCGCCATCTTCGCCCCTTCACCCAGTACCATGCGCAGCACATCCCGCCGCTCAGCGCCAAGCGCTATGCGGATGCCGATCTCATGGGTCCGCTGGCCGGCGAGATAGGAAATCACGCCATAGATTCCGACGCATGACATGACCAGAGCGAGCGCGGCGAAAATTCCCAGGAGAATCATGGAGAAGCGCCGTGCGGCGAGCGAGTCGGAAATAACTCCGTCCATCGTCTGCGTGCTGTACATCACCATCTGGCTGTCGATCTGGGACAAGGCGCGGCGGATGTCGCTGACCTGTGCCATCGGCGGACCATTTGTTCGAACCGCAACCCCAACGCCTTTGGCCACCAACGGCATGAACTGATCCGGAAGTTGCCAAAGCGGCATATAGCACTGCGCCTGCACCGGTGAGGTCGAGTCCGTATCGAGGCCCCCTTGTTTCACGTGCCCAACTACGCCGGCGATTTCCGCCGTGGTATTAAAGATGTCGAAGTTGACCCGCTTGCCGATGGGGTCCTGATTGCCGAAATAGAGCCGGGCAAAGCGATCGTCGATGACGATGACCAACGGGGAATGTTCATTGTCTTGCGTCGTGAGGAAGCGGCCGCGCTCGAGCGGAGTCTTCATGACTTTCAAATAGTCCGGCTGAACAAGGTAAAGTTGGGTCACTTTCATTTCGGCTTGGGAGGGGGGTTTAGGCTGGCCTTCCAGCCAGAACGGCAGATCAGAATCGCTGCCCATGGGCACAGATCCCGCCGTAACGGAAACGGCCTTAATCCCGGGAATGACAGCGAGGTTGTCGTGGATATGGCGCCAAGTGCTTCGAATATTATCCGGGGAGCTGATGGGCGGAGACGACGTGTAAAAGGTCAGCACGTTGTGGGGATCGAATCCGGGGTCGACCCTCCAGAGTTTGGAGAGGCTGCGAATCATCAGTCCGGCGCCGGCCAGCAGGACGAGCGCCAGCGCCATTTCCACGACCACGAATACGCTCTGGGCGCGATGCCGCGCGCCGCTCACCCCCCGCCCTCCTTCCCGGAGCGTTTCATGAATATCATGTTGCGAATTCTTGAGGGCCGGCGCCAAGCCAAACATTATTCCCGCCAACACGGAAGCGGCGAGCATGAACAACAGCACGCGCCCGTCGAGATGGACTTCCTCGGCTCGCGCCAATGCCTCGGGCAAGACTTTGAGCGCCCCCTGCAGCCCCCAAGAGGCCAGCAGCAGACCCAGGCCGCCGCCGGCCAGGGCGAGCAGGAGGCTTTCGGTCAGAAGCTGCCGGATGACGCGGCCGCGGCTCGCGCCCAGCGCGGAGCGCATGGCGAACTCGTGGGTGCGAGCTGTCGAGCGCGCCAGCAGGAGATTCGCCACGTTCACGCAGGCGATGAGGAGAACAAAGCCCACCGCGGCCAGTAGCACCAGCAGAACCCCCTGGATGTCGCCCACCACGTTTTGTTTCAACGGAACCAGCGTGATGCCCGTGCCTTTGTCGGCTTCGGGATACGCCCCGGCCAGGTGCCGCCCGAGCCCCTCCATGTCGGCAATCGCTTGCTCGAACGTGACGCCAGGCTTGAGCCTCCCGACCGCGTTCATCCCCATGCTGGCTCTACGGTCGCGAAACGTGGGGTCGTTCCACTGGCCGATGGGAGCATACACGTCGCGCCGTGGGAAGTAATGGAAGTCGACCGGGATCACGCCGACGATGGTGTACGCCGCGCCATTGAGTGTGAGCGACTTTCCCAGCGCTTCCGGGGAGGAGCCAAACTTGCGATTCCACAAGCCGCCACTGATCAGCACCACCGGCGCCGCGCCCACCTGATCCTCTTCCGGACTAAATATCCGGCCGATGACCGGTTTCACGCCCAGTAGCGGGAAAAGGCTCGCGGAGATCATCTCCGCCGGCACGCGTTCGGGCGCGCCCATCCCCGTCAGGTTAAAGTCGTCTTCCCGATAGGCGGCCAAGGCGGAGAACGAACGGTTGTCGCGTACCCAATCCAGGAAATTGGGATAAGAAGTAGTTGAGTTCGGGAACTCGGGTGTCCGCGAGTAGAGCGCCATGAGCCGGTCGGGCTGCCAGTAGGGCAGCGGGTTGAGCAGCACGCCGTTCACAACGGAGAAAAGCGCGGTGTTCGCGCCGATTCCCAGCGCCAAGGTAATAATCGCCACCACCGTGAAGCCGGGGTTCTTCGCCAGCATGCGTATACCGTAGCGGAGGTCCTGCATGAGTGTCGTCATTCCGCACCCCCCTCAACACCTAGAACGAGCAGCGTGGCGTCGTCGTTCCAGCGATCGGCGTTAAATTCGCGAACTGCGGCCAGGATCTTGGGCAAGAGGGTGTGGGGTGAGAGGGAACGATGCGTGATGGCCAGGTCGAGCAAGCGATCCTCCTGGAACTCTTCTCCAGCCGGGTTCGTGGACTCGGTGATGCCGTCCGTGAAGAGGATGAGCCGATCGCCCGGAGCGAGTTCCACCTGCCCCTGTTGGCAATCCCAATCTGCAATCATTCCCAGGACAGGCCCGCCCTCTCGCAGCCGGCTAGAGGAGCCGTCACACCGAACGAGGAAGGGAGGGTTGTGCCCCGCGGTGACGTACACCAGGCGCCGCGCGCGCGCGTCGAGAAGGCCGTAAAAGAAGGTGATGAAGCGATCCTCTCCGACATGAGGCAGAGTGGCTCGGTTGACCCGGGCGCAGAGGTCCGAGGGCTGCACTTGTGGCCCCGCGTAGCCGCGGACTGTGGCTTGCAGGTTCGACATCAGCAGAGCGGCCGGAACACCTTTGCCGGCAACGTCGGCGATACACACACCCAGCGACTGCTCGCTGAATTTCAGCACATCAAAATAGTCGCCGCCCACACTGCGGGCCGGCAGCCAAAAGGCGGCGACTTCGTAGCCCGCCACCTGGGGGACCTCCGTCGGCACCAGGCGCTCCTGAATCTGGTGGGCTTCCTCAATTTCCTCCTGGCGTTGGCGGAGTTCGCGCAAGGTCCGTTGTGCCTGCAAGGCGCCCTCTGCTTGCTTCTGCCGCGCCCTCCGGCGCATCTGGCCCAATTCAATCTGTTTGCTGAGAGTTTCCAGCAGCCGGGTGTTGTCCCAGGGCTTTTGGACGAAATCGCCCACGCCGTGCTGCATGGCTTCTACAGCAACATCAATGCTGCCCCAACCGGTCATCACGACAATGGGCAAGTCACCCAGCGCTTCAAGGCGGGCCAGAAGATCCAGTCCCTCCCGGCCGGAGGTCGTGTCGCGGGCGTAATTCAGGTCCATCAGGAGCAGGTCGAATTGGTTTCCGCCAAGCGCCTCCAGAATCGCTGCCGGCGAACTAACCGTGTGGACCTGGTAGCCGTGGTTCCGGAGCAGCAGATCCAGAGCTTCCAGCACGTCCGGCTGGTCGTCGGCGATCAGGACCCGGGCTTTGGTCGCGCTTTCCACAATCGCAGCCTCTCTGACTATCGGGTGATCGGGAGATCCGGCGATCGGATGAGCAAGTGATCCGGCAACAGAGTTCTGTTCATCCGATCTCCCGATCATCTGTTCACCCGATCATCGGATCAACCGATTACTTCACTCCAGCCGGATGCGGTTGAAGGCATCCCAGGCTGACATATCGGAAAGGACAACCTTATCCCCAGGCTGCAATCCGCTCAGAATCTCAACGGAGTTCACCGAGGCGCGCCCCAGTTTCACCTGCGCGCGATTGGCGCCCTTGCCGTCCTCCTCGATCTTGAAGATGCCCACTGTGCTGTTGGGTTGACCGAAAGCGGGACGGCCGACGTAGATCACATCCTTCAGGTTCTCGAGTTCGATGGTGCCTTCCACGCTCAGGTCGGGCACAGCGCCTTTGGGCAGCGCCCCATCCAGTTTGACGTTAACGGTGCGAGTTCCGTTTATTACCGAGGGGTCAACCCGCATCACGTGGCCGGGAATAATGCCGTTGCGCGTATCGATGGAAGCCAGTTGGCCGATTTGAATGTCCTTGGCCTGAGTTTCGGGGATCTTCAGTTGGGCCTTCAGGTGCGTGGGCTGCGCCACCTTGGCGAGAATCGTTCCGGCAGTCACCCGCTGGCCGACTTCCACGGAAAGCTCCTGTAGAACCCCTTCCGCGCCGGCATGCACGCGCAGAGACGCGAGCTGGCTTTTCTTCAGCTCGTACAGGGCATGCAACTGCTCGACGCGCGCCTGCTGCGCATCAAGCTGAGCCTTCACAGAAGCCGCGGTCACGGCCAGGCGCTGCTTTTCAATGTCGCTACGCGTGGCAAGCGCTTCGGCCTTGGCGCGCGTGACCTTGGCGTTCAGTTCCGAGCCCAAACCGAGCTTGGCGAGTTCCGCGTCCTTTTCAGCGTTCAGTTTGGCTTCGGTGAAGTCCGATTGCACCGTCGCCGCCGCGGCTTTTTGGTCGAGAAGCAGGCTGTCGAGTTGCGCCTTCAAACTCTTGGACTGCGCCTCGGCGGCTTTCACCTGCCACTCGGCGTCGAGCGCGGCCTGTTCCTGCTCGGGATTGCTCAACTCGATGATGGTCGTGTTGGCCTCGACTAGCGTACCCGGCAGAATGGACCTCCGCACCACGCGCCCGTCAGTGATGGCGGGAATCCAGAGGATTTCTTCCGGAACGAGGCTGCCCAGCCCACGCACCTGCAAAAGCATGGGACCGCGCTTCACCGTGTCAACCCACACGGTAGCCTTGTCCACACTTGGGGCGGCGGGCTTAAGACGCGAAAGACCCAGGGTCACCGAGCCGACCGCTAGTAGGCCGACGACCACATAGACCAAACGGCGGATGCGCCGTTTACGAATTGCGGACTCACGTGGAATATCCATTTTGCATCTCCGACGTGGAACAAGCACGGGGCATACCATTAACTCAACTTATGTAACAATAAGCCTTATAAAGGGTTAGGTGCCCAGAACCAGGAGTTTATACCGCTCGGTAGTGTTCGATTATGGGATTGGGCTTGACGATAACGAACAGGACACAATGTCAGATTTCCCCTGGACCTCGGCAGGAAACCGAGTTCCGGGAGGGGCAATGGGGGAAGCCGGTCTGGAGCTCGATTTTCGAGTTCCTGGTGTAGGATGGGGGGAGAGGATCCATCCCATGCTCCGGCTCATCTCGCTTGTGTTGATGTTCTATTCTTACTTCCTGATCCAAACAAGTCTCCCCAAGCTCCCCCCATGCATCCCCACGCACTTCGATGCTGCCGGGAAGGCCAATGCCTGGGGAAGCCCCAACACGCTCTGGTTTCTGCTGGTCGCACAGGTCGTTACCGGAGCAGTCTTCCTGGTCGTCCCTTATATGGGACGACGGTTCCCCGGGACCGTTAATCTCGGAACGCGCCGCCTGAGCGACTACACTCCCGCCCAGCAGGCGCGCATCCTACCCCTGCTGCACGACATGATGGCGTATATGAGTATCCTGATGAACCTATTCTTCGTCTTCATGCTGCAGCGAGTCATTCACGCCGCGACCCAACCCCACCCTCAACTGCCCGCGGCGTGGCCTTTGGGACTCCTCCTCGGCACTTCGTTGTTGGTCACTCTATACTACCTGCGGAGGATTACCCGCACGGCGAAAGAAGAAGGTCCAACTTAGCACCTCACATCGGCCCATCGGCTGATCGGCTCATCGGGTCATCGGCTCATTGGTGATTGAGCGAATGCCAAGAATCTCTTCGATTTTCAATCATTCAATCACTCAATCGCGCCATCGCAAAATGTCTCAGTCGCCCGATCAACCGATCTCCAGATCATCCGATTCCTCAATTCAGCTTTCAGCCACTGCTCGCCGGGCTGCTCGGTCTATAGAGGCTGGGGAAAAGGCTTCCATGCTGTCATCCTGAGCCCTTTGCTGTCATCCTGAGCCCTTTGCTGTCATCCTGAGCGGAGCGAAGGATCTCGCTCTGCCTCCTGGCTCAGGGTAAACTCCGCGAAGGATCTCGCTCTGCGTATTTTCATGGCAATGCGAGATTCTTCCTTCGCTTCACTCAGGACCGCCTGCGGCTCCTCAGAATGACAGTCCCGGAGAGTTTTTCCGCAACCTCTATAGCTGAGTGCTGATAGCTGATCGCTGACTGCCTCATTCATACCTCAGCGCCACCATGGGATCAACCTTCGTGGCGCGGCGGGCGGGAACGAGGCAGGCCACGAGTGTGACGGCAGCCATCAGGAGCGCCACTCCAACGTAGGTCGGCGGATCCGTAGCCCTCACGCCGAAGAGAATGCTGGTGAGGTAACGGGAAAGAGCCCAAGCCCCCAACAATCCCACGGCCACACCGGCGATGGCCAGGCGCAGTCCTTCCCACAGCACCATTCCAAGGATTTTGTGGACGTCGGCGCCGAACGTCAAACGGATGCCAATCTCCCGCGTACGCTGGGAGACAGAGTAGGATACGACTCCGTAAATGCCGACCGAAGCGAGCACCAGCGCTACGGCACCGAACAACGCGAGCAGCAGGGCCAAAAAGCGCTTTTCACGGGAGGAGTCTGAGACCAATTCCTGCAGAGTCTGGACGCCGTACCATGGCAAGTCCTTATCCAAAGCGTGCAGAGCGTTGCGGATGGCGGGCACCTGCCCTTGCGGGTCATTGGCGGCCCGCACCACCAGGACCAAGTCCGAGAACGTACTTTGTGACTCGGGATAATAGGCTTCGGGAATAGCGGGCACGGCCAAACCGCGTTCCCTGATATCGCCCACCACACCAATGACTGTGATCCACCTGGCGTCTGACTCGTTGTGCTTGAACCGCTTGCCGACGGCGTCCTGATGGGGCCAGAAGGCGTGTGCCATGGTCTCGTTGATGACGGCGACGGGCAGCGCTTCGGGTGTGTCCGCCTCGGCCACGTCGCGGCCGCTGAGCAGCGGAATACGCATGGTCCGGAAGTAGTTCGGTGTAACGGTACAGAACTCCACCAGGGGGCTGGACCACATATCCTTGGGCGCCGGCTGGCCTTCAACGACGATGGGGCCGTTGTTGCCTCCGTCGAGCGGTAGTTCCGAGGCCGCCCCGGCGGAAACAACCCCCGGCAAGGCCTGAACGCGGTCGATCAGGCTCCTGTAAAAGGCCTTTTGCTGGGGTTCTTTCGGATAGCGCGAATCCGGCAGGGATATCCGCCCCGCCACCACTTGGCGCGGGTCGAAGCCGAGCTCGACGCCCAGCAAGCGAATCAGGCTCCGGGTGGCGAGGCCCGCGCCGACCAGCATTACGAGAGCAAGTGCAATTTCGACGGTCGCGAGCAGGCCGCGCGAGAGGCGGTGCGACGCCGCCACTGTGGAACCGCTCTCCTTGAGCGTGTCGTTGAAATTCACGCGCGTGGCGTGCAGCGCGGGAATCAGCCCGGCGAGTGTCCCGGTAAGGAAGGCGATGAGAAAAGTGAAAGCAAAGACGCGGGAATCGAGGTGCACGGAGACCACCTCGGGGATGTAGCCGGTGGGCGCCGCGTGGAGGAGAAGGCGCAGCGCGGCAATGCCGACGATCAAGCCCGCCACTCCGCCCAACAGAAACAGCAGGATGCTCTCGGTGAGCAGTTGGCGCAGCAGGCGCCGGGCGCCTGCGCCGACGGCGAGTCGAACGGCGATCTCCCGCTGGCGGCCAACGGATTTGGTGAGCAGCAGGTTGGCGACATTCACGCAGGCAATCAGCAGGAGGAAACCCACCGCAGCAAAAAGCACCCACAGAACTTCGCTGACATTACCCGTCAGTTGCTCGTGCAGGCTCCTGACCCGTGCGATCACGCCCGAGTTGGACTGCGGATACTGCTGGGCGAGCTGGCCGGAGATCGTCACCATCTCGGCGGCGGCCTGGCGGAGCGTGACGCCTTGCTTCGTGCGGGCCAGCACCCAGAACCAGTGGTTCCCGCGCGCGGTTTTCCATTTCGGCGCGTCCATGGTTATGGGCGTCCAGAATTGCGGATTGCGTCCCCAGACGGTCGGAAATTTCAAATCCCGGGGCATGATGCCCACCACGTCGTAGGCCTCGCCATCCATCGTGACTTTGCTTCCCACGATGTTCTTCTGTCCGCCAAAGGTGCTCTGCCACAGTCCGTAGCTCAAGATGACCACGTGATTGTGCCCGGTTGGACCCTCGTCCGGTGAAAAGCTCCGGCCGAGCTGCGGCTGCACGCCGAGAACCTGAAAGGTGTTGGGCGATACCGAGAGGCCGCGGAGCTGCAGCGGCTCGCCGGAGCCGGTGAGCGTGGCCCCCGCGACGGTGATGGCCGAAATACCCTCAAAGCTATGGTTCATCGCCTGCCAGTCCCGAAAGTCCGGGCCGGTGTCGGGAAACAGGCCTCCCGGACCGCTGGGTTCCGTCACCCAGATGACGGCCAGGCGATCTGGGTCGGAATATGGCAACGGTTTAAGCAGGACGGCATTCACCACGCTGAAGATCGCGGTGTTGGCCCCGATGCCGAGCGCGAGGGTGATCACCGCCACGGCGGTGAAACCCGGATTGCGGGCGAGCATCCGCAGACCGAAACGGACGTCCTGCACAAAGTACTCAAGCCAGTTCCATCCCCACATGTCGCGACTCTCCTCTCTCAACACCAGGTCGTTGCCGAAGCGGCGGCAAATGGCAAAGTGAGCTTCTTGCGGCGACAAGCCGCGCTCGATTTGTTCCCGCTCGCGCAACTCGCGGTGCAAGCGCATCTCCTCATCCAGGTCAGCGTCGAAGCGCTCCCGGCGGAGCAGCATCCCTAGTCGCCTCAGGAGTGCGCGAAACCAATCCATGGCGCTCCCTCCTTTCACGCTGTCTGAATGACCCGGGCAATGGCTTCCACTACCCGCTCAAACTGCGAGACCTCAACCTCCAACTGTTTCCGCCCCAGCGGGGTGAGCCGGTAATAGCGCGCCCGACGATTCCCGGCCGTGACGCCCCACTGGGCCGTTACCCAGCCCTTCACCAACATGCGCTGCAGCGCGGGGTAGAGTGAGCCCTCCTCCACTTGCAGGACCTCGTCGGAAACCTGCTGGATCCAGTTGGCGATCTCATAACCGTGCATTTCGCCGCCACGAGCCAGGGCCTTGAGGATCAATAAGTAGAGTGTTCCGGGAGGGATTTCATCCTGGTGCATGCGCTTGCCTCCCTGACATAGTTAGACTATGCCAGCGCCCAGAGGTTAGCAAAGGCTCGAAGGTTTTTCAACTCCTTCTTGGCTTTAGGTTCCCTTTGCGGGGTGGCCCGACGTCGTCACCTTGCAGTTGGCCAGCGTCATGCCTTGACCTGCTCCGCCACTGCCCAAGCCAAGAAGATGGAGGCAACCTGCCTGCCAGATCATAAGTGGCCTTATAATGAGAACGTATCCCCACCGCAATCGTGGGGGTGCCTGGTCTTAGGCCCGTGGGCTGACGGTTAAGGCGGCTCGGCCTGAACAAGTGTTAGACCTTGGGGGACTACAAGCTTAGAATCAGGGCATGCATTTTGAATGGGACTCTGCCAAGGCTGCGAAGAACCTCCGCAAGCATCGGGTTTCGTTTGAGGAAGCTTCGAGTGTTTTCTATGACCCGTTGGCAGTGACAGGCGCCGACCCCGACCATTCGGAAGGTGAGGAAAGGCTGGTCACCTTTGGCATGTCGTCGGCAGGCCAGCTTCTGGTTGTATCCCATACTGAGCGTGGTGAAGCAATCCGGGTCATCAGTGCTCGTATTGCAACTCAGCCTGAAAGGCGCATTTATGAAGAAGGTTAAGTCCACATCCGATGAACTTCGCGCGGAGTACAAACGCTCTGACTTCAAGAAACTCGAGCGCGGTAAATACTACGAGCGGATTAGGGCAAGCTCGAACGTCGTAGTGCTTGATCCTGAGGTTGCGGCTGTCTTCCCAAACTCCGCCGCTGTCAATAAAGCGCTGCATTCTCTGGCCGAAGTGGCTAAGAGCGTATCGGGTCGAATCTCCGGTTCCAGCCGACCCGCCCGCCTTCGGCGCTCCGGCGGCTGAGCTTCGGCGTTAGACTGGCCGGGGGCGGCTTTCTCCAGGTCAGCCCAAACAGGAATTCGGCACACTTTTCAAGAGCTCCCGGCTTACAGTTGCGGTACCGTAAGGAGTGAGATGGCTGTACCGAAACTTCTTGTTACACGGTCGGATGAGGTTATGAGCGGCGCCGTCGTGTTTGCGGGCACCCGGGTGCCGGTGCAAACGCTTCTCGACTACCTCGAAGAAGGGGATTCGCTGGATCATTTCTTGGAGGATTTTCCGACGGTGAGTCGCGAGCACGCGGTCGCGGTTCTGGAATTGGCCAAGGAATCGGTGTTCGCGCATGCGGATTCTCCTTGATGAGTGTGTCCCGCAGCGGTTTCGCCGGGAGCTCCCTCAGTGGTAGCCACGGTCAATCTGCCTTTGATTGACCGTGGGCTCGTCTTCCACCGAAGAGCCCACGGACGGGAAGGCACTGTCCGCGGCCCCGCTGGAGCGGCATTTGAGACCACCGAAGGTCTCAGGACTTTCCCCATTTTTTCTGTCTGATTTCAGGCAAGTAATAGAACCAGCGGGAGTTGTTTTTTCTAACAAGTGAACGGGGACGAACTCCGTGGTAGAAGGGTTTTTGCGAGAAATCCAAACCACCTGGGAGGCATCCCCGATGCACGATAACAGACTGCGTTCCCGACTGAAAGCCCAGCTCACGAAGTTCTCCTTGCAGCTCACCGAAGGTCTGAGCCGCCCCTTACAGAAGTTCGTCGGTCAGATGTTGTTTGGCGTGCAGGCCAGTCAGGACGTGAAGCTCAGCAACATCGCGCGCAGCCTGAAAGAAGAGATTGATTTGATCAAGACGGAGAACCGTCTGTCGCGCAATCTGGAGGCGACGGAACTGGAAAGCCACCTGAGCGAGCGCTTGGCAGCGCTGGGGAGTTAACGAGTAGAAGCGAACACGGTGCTGTGCCTGGACCTGAGTGACCTGCGCAAGGAATACGCCCAGAAGATGGAATACCTGGCAAAGGTGCGGGACGGCAGCACCGGCGAACTGCATGACGGCTATTGGTTGTGTGACATCACGGCGGCGGAGGTGAAAAGCAGCGAGATCGTGCCGCTGTACCAGAAGCTGTACTCGGCGGAGGCGAAAGAGTTCCGTAGTGAGAACGCGGAGATTCTGGCGGCCGTGGACTTAGTGCGGAGCCATACGAGAGGGCGAGGGATCTGGGTGCTAGATCGAGGCGGAGACCGCCGGGAGGTGTTGGAGCCGCTGCTGGCGCGGCGGGAGCGCTTTGTGATCCGGTCCACCGGTAAACGTTTCGTGATCGATCGACGCCGCCTGCAAGGGAGTGTGGCGGAGGTGGGTGGCCGGTGTCGTCTGCGTTATGCGGCGCGCGTGATCAAGATCGAAGAGGGGAAAGAAAAGGTCTATGAGCTCCGCTACGGTGCCGAACCCCTGCACCTGCCGGGGCGAGAGGAGAAGATGCTCTTGGTGGTGGTGGCCGGTTTCGGGAAAGATCCGCTCCTGCTGTTGACCAACCTGGAGGGAGCGCGGGACTCAGAATCGCTATGGTGGATCGTGCAAATCTATCTGACCCGCTGGAAAATTGAGGAAACTTTTCGCTTCCTCAAACAGAGCTATCACTTGGAAGATATTCGCGTTCTGCGCTATCAACGGCTGAAAAACCTGGTGGTGTTGGTGACGGCCGCGGCTTACTTTGCCGCCACTTTCTTAGGGCAGAAGTTAAAGTTGAGAATCTTGTGCGAAAGGCTCCTGATCATTTCCTTCCGCTTCTTCGGCATTCCGCCTTTCCGCTTCTACGCTCTGGCCGATGGCATCCATAAGGTTCTTTCTCAAACCAGCCCCGAACCATCCGGTCCACCGCCCAAAACTTGGCAATTGGAACTCCTGCTGGCTTGGGAAGGCTAAAAAATGGGGAAAGTCCTGAAGGTCTACATTGACACGAATGTTCTGAAGTTCTCCGCGACTCAGTTGCCACGGCTCCGCCCGAGACCGCAGAAGATCAATTGGGGTGGCCGCATTCATGAAATAACGGTCCACGACTTTGTCAACATAGACCCCAATGATTCCATCAGAAATCCAGAACTGAAGGCGGAGGCAGAGCTGTTGCCAGAGCTCGCAGAAGCAGGCAAACGCGGACAACTCAAATACGTCATACAGATGGAAACATTGTTCGAGAGTTGGGGAATACCGAACATGGATAGCGCGACAGGAAGGTTCTACGGTGCCCCATACGAAACTGTCGATGCGCCGATTGCCTACGCTAGGGTAATCGCCGGGGGCCGCAACGACCCAAAAGATATGCAGTTCGCGGGTGGCGCATACATGGCGTCTTGTGCCATGTGTGCGGGGCTTGGGGCTACAGCAGGTTGCGGAAAAACCCGTCGGGACTGTCATTCTGAGGAGGTCGCCGCGGCGACTGACGAAGAATCTCGCACTGCCATGAAAATGCGCAGAGCGAGATCCTTCGCTACGCTCAGGATGACAGCGAAGGGCCGAGGATGACAGCAAGCGTAGCGCAGACCTCCGCCTTTGAGGTCTGCGGTTCTTCCTCAGGTTCACGCTTCCGAATCCGAGGGCAGGCCCCCGTCGTTGGGATTCGTGGTTTTTTCGCCCGAAGAGCCGCCCCGATGCGTCGGGGCGCTACGCCCGCTTCCGTTCCCTCTATCGCCTAGACGATCTGGTCGTAGATTTCCCGGCGGTGGCCCACCAGTCGCACCCTCAGCACTTTCTTCTCTCGGTCGGCCTGGTAAACGACCCGATAATCACCAACGCGCAGCTTGTGTAGACCAGAGAAGGGTCCGGTGAGGGATTCGGGCTTAACGGAGTCAAAATTCTCGGCGAGCCAACGGAGCCTTTTCAGCACACGGTCAGCGATAACTTGGTCGAGCTTGGCAAAGTCCTCGGCCGCTCTGGGACGAAACTCGACTTGATACATCTACCAATCCAAACCCCGACGGCGAGCCACTTCGGCCGCAGGAATATTCTGGCCCTCTTCTTGAGGCTCCTGAAGTTCCGTCCGAAGGCGTTCCCGGATCTCGGGCCGCAGAGCGAGACCCGCATCGGGGTCGCTAAAAATCTCGCGCAACTTTTCCTCCACCACTTCGCCGATGACCGCCCTCAGCTCTTCAACCGAAAGGTCCTTGACCGTTTGCATAGTCAATCTCTCCCATCCGTATTCTACACCTCCGGTGCACCGTCAACAAAGCAAGCCTAGCGCGGACCTGTCGTTGAGGTCCGCGGCTTTTTGTTGTCAATCGGGGACGAACCGCAGACCTCCAAACGGGTCTACGCTACTCGCGGGTGGCGCATACGTTGTCTTTCATGTATGCGCCCATCAACATGAGAGACTAAGCTGCTCGCGTGTCCCCCACCGCTCCCCGGGCTGACTTCATCAACAAACTTCTGACTCAGGAAGCCAGCGGCTGACCAGCGTCACGCCTTGACCTTTCCCGCCACCGCCGCGGCGAATTCCTCGGTGGAATTCCTTCCGCCCAGGTCGGGCGTGCGCACGCGGCCTTGACCCATCACGGCCTTGAGTGCGTTCATCACCCGATCCGCCGCGTTTTCTTCGCCCAGGTGTTCCAGCATTAGCGCTGACGCCCAGATGGCCGCCGTGGGGTTGGCAATGCCCCGCCCCGCGATGTCCGGAGCGCTGCCGTGCACGGGCTCAAACAGGGCCGGCCCGCGGCGCTCCCCAGGGTTCAAATTCGCGCTCGCCGCCAGTCCCAGGCTGCCCTGCAAGGCGCCGCCGAGGTCGGTGAGGATGTCAGCGAAAAGGTTCGAGCCCACCACCACATCCAGACTCTCCGGGTGGGTGATCATGCGCGCCGCGAGCGCGTCCACGTGGTAGCTGGCTACGCTCACGTCGGGATATTCGCGCGCCACTTCCTGCACGACTTCATCCCACAGCACCATAGTGTATTGCATGGCATTGGATTTGGTGGCGCTGGCCAGACGCTTGCGCGGTCGGCGTCGCGCCTGCTCGAAGGCATAACGGATCACGCGCTCGACGCCCCCCCGCGTGAACACCGTTTGCTGGATAGCGACTTCATCCGGCGTGCCACGCTTGAAGCGGCCGCCCAGCCCCACGTATTCGCCTTCGGTATTCTCGCGAACAAAGAGCATGTGGATGTCTTCCGCGTGCTTGCCGCGCAAAGGCGGCTCGAGTCCGGGCAGGATTTCCACGGGGCGCAGATTTACGTAGAGATCGAAGCCGCAACGGATGCGGAGCAACAGGTCGCGGAGCGAAATGTGGTCGGGAACCGTGGGGTGCCCAATGGCGCCGAGCAGGATGGCGTCGAAGGGGCGCAGCGTTTCGAGCCCGTCCTCGGGCATCATCCGACCGGTGCGCAGATAGTATTCGCACCCCCAGTCGAACGGGTCGAAGGAAAGGGCGAATGCTTGGGCAGCGGCGTGGAGAACCCGGACGGCGGCCGGGATGACCTCCTTGCCAATTCCGTCCCCGGGAAGCAGCGCCACGTGATAGGTTTTCATGATGGATGCGATTCTACACTCGATCCGCGTGGGGGAAAAACTGGGTAGTGGGTCACTTTGGTTTTTTGTAGCGGCGGTCTATGACCGCCGGCTTTTGATTCAGTAGATTCCGGCGCTCATAGAGCGCCGCTACAGCAAACTGACCCACTACCCCCGGCGGAGGCAGCACCGGACGCCGCCAAAGCCTGCCCGATTTCAGATGCCGGGTGTACAATCCACTCTCATTTCCATTCAGGAGATAAAGCTCTATGCAAAAGCACAGCAAGCGCGCGGGTGGGATTTTTGCTGGACCGATGGCGGCAGCCCTCGCCATATGCTCTCTGGGGCTCAGCCTCGCCCGGGCGGACGGACTGCCGGCCGCGGGGTCTGATACCCGGTGGACCGTTGACGACTTCATCGCGCCGGAGCAGGCGGACGGATTCCGAATTTCTCCGGACGGCCAATGGGTGGTGTGGGTGAAGACAGTTCCCGACGCCGACAAGGACGAACGCGTCTCGCAGCTCTTCTTGAGCAGCCTGAAGGAAAGGAACGAAATTCAACTCACGCGCGGCTCGAGCAAAGACGAGGCTCCCCGCTGGTCGCCGGATGGCCGCCTGGTGGCGTTCCTCAGCGACCGCCCGCTACCCAAGGCGGCGAAAAATGAGGCTCTTGCAGCCGAGTCATCCAAGCCCCAACTCTGGCTGATCAATCCCTTCGGGGGCGAACCCTGGCCGCTCACGCGCTCGGAGCGCGGGGTGAAGGATTTCAATTGGATCAACGCCGACACGATTCTCGTTGCCGCTGAGGAAGACCCCTCACTCTACGAGCGCAACTTGAAAGAGAAGAAGGACGACTCGCGCACCGTGGACGATGCTGTCCACACGCCCCCGGTGCGGCTTTTCAGGCTCCAGGTGAAAACCCTGGAAGTGTCTCGCTTCACGCGCAACGACGATTGGATCGAACGCCTGGCCGTTTCGCCCGACGGAAAGAAAGCCGTGGACGTGCACCAACGCAGCTTGAGCTACGAATTTGACCAGCGCGTAAAGCCCGTGACCTTCCTCTACGACCTCTCGAGCGGCAGGAGCCGGCAGATCTTCACGGACGGTAACGTATTGCCCCAGAAAATCCGCTGGAAGCTCGACAGCACGGGATTCTATGCGGTCTCGCCCTACTCGACTCACCCTCGTTATCGGGAAGCGATCGTTAATCAACTTTACTACTATCAGGACTTTCCCCATTTTTTCTGTCTGATTTCAGGCAAGTAATAGAACCAGCGGGAGTTGTTTTTTCTAACAAGTGAACGGGGACGAACTCCGTGGTAGAAGGGTTTTTGCGAGAAATCCAAACCACCTGGGAGGCATCCCCGATGCACGATAACAGACTGCGTTCCCGACTGAAAGCCCAGCTCACGAAGTTCTCCTTGCAGCTCACCGAAGGTCTGAGCCGCCCCTTACAGAAGTTCGTCGGTCAGATGTTGTTTGGCGTGCAGGCCAGTCAGGACGTGAAGCTCAGCAACATCGCGCGCAGCCTGAAAGAAGAGATTGATTTGATCAAGACGGAGAACCGTCTGTCGCGCAATCTGGAGGCGACGGAACTGGAAAGCCACCTGAGCGAGCGCTTGGCAGCGCTGGGGAGTCAACGAGTAGAAGCGAACACGGTGCTGTGCCTGGACCTGAGTGACCTGCGCAAGGAATACGCCCAGAAGATGGAATACCTGGCAAAGGTGCGGGACGGCAGCACCGGCGAACTGCATGACGGCTATTGGTTGTGTGACATCACGGCGGCGGAGGTGAAAAGCAGCGAGATCGTGCCGCTGTACCAGAAGCTGTACTCGGCGGAGGCGAAAGAGTTCCGTAGTGAGAACGCGGAGATTCTGGCGGCCGTGGACTTAGTGCGGAGCCATACGAGAGGGCGAGGGATCTGGGTGCTAGATCGAGGCGGAGACCGCCGGGAGGTGTTGGAGCCGCTGCTGGCGCGGCGGGAGCGCTTTGTGATCCGGTCCACCGGTAAACGTTTCGTGATCGATCGACGCCGCCTGCAAGGGAGTGTGGCGGAGGTGGGTGGCCGGTGTCGTCTGCGTTATGCGGCGCGCGTGATCAAGATCGAAGAGGGGAAAGAAAAGGTCTATGAGCTCCGCTACGGTGCCGAACCCCTGCACCTGCCGGGGCGAGAGGAGAAGATGCTCTTGGTGGTGGTGGCCGGTTTCGGGAAAGATCCGCTCCTGCTGTTGACCAACCTGGAGGGAGCGCGGGACTCAGAATCGCTATGGTGGATCGTGCAAATCTATCTGACCCGCTGGAAAATTGAGGAAACTTTTCGCTTCCTCAAACAGAGCTATCACTTGGAAGATATTCGCGTTCTGCGCTATCAACGGCTGAAAAACCTGGTGGTGTTGGTGACGGCCGCGGCTTACTTTGCCGCCACTTTCTTAGGGCAGAAGTTAAAGTTGAGAATCTTGTGCGAAAGGCTCCTGATCATTTCCTTCCGCTTCTTCGGCATTCCGCCTTTCCGCTTCTACGCTCTGGCCGATGGCATCCATAAGGTTCTTTCTCAAACCAGCCCCGAACCATCCGGTCCACCGCCCAAAACTTGGCAATTGGAACTCCTGCTGGCTTGGGAAGGCTAAAAAATGGGGAAAGTCCTGTACTACTATGACCTGCCTGACGAGCACACGACGAAAGTCGACCTCGGCTGGGAAAACGAACTGGGGGTTGACGCGAATAACGAAATCGCCGTCACCCCCGACGGCTTTCTGGCCTTGCTGGCCGCGGGCGCGCGCTACAAACTGGCGCGCTACACGCGCGACGGGGCGACGTGGAAACGCACCTGGGTCGAAGGCGAACACGCGAACAACATCTTTGATTTCGACGTGAGCAAAGACGGCCGGACGATGGTGTATGAATTCAGCACCGCCAGCCGGCCCCGTCAGTGGTTCCGCGCGGCGGTCGGTGAAAGCGCGCTGAGCGCGCCGGTCGAAATCACGGAACTCGATCCGTCGTTCCAGAAGAAGCTCGCGGCGAAGGCGGAAGTCGTGCGCTGGAAGGGCGCACGGGATGAGGAGGTGGAGGGGATTCTTTACTACCCGCAAGATTACGCAGCCGGGAGGAAGTACTCGCTGGTGGTGATGATCCACGGCGGTCCACTTGGGACGGACATGGATTTTTGGGACGAAGATTACGCTTATCCCATCAATCTCTACACCCAGCGCGGGGCGTTCGTATTGCAGCCGAACTATCATGGCAGCGGGAACTACGGCCTCAAGTGGGCGGAATCGATCGGCGGCGGGAAGTATTACGATCTGGAAGTGCCCGACATCGAGAAAGGCGTGGATGACCTGATCGCGCGCGGCTATGTCGATCCCGAGCGGATGGGCTCGCTTGGCTGGTCGAATGGCGCGATTCTGACCATTGCCCTCACCGTTCATTCGACGCGCTACAAGGTCGCGTCCGCGGGCGCCGGCGACGTCGAGCAAACCAGCGATTGGGCTTATGCGGACGACGGCGCGGCCTTTGACAACTACTATTTCGGCGCCGCACCGTACGAGGACCCCGAACTTTACATTCGCAAGTCGCCCATCTATGAATTCAGCAAAGTACGCACGCCGACCATCATTTTTTCCGGCACCGATGACCGTTCCGTGGGCCACGTGCAGGCTTGGGAGCATTTCCGCACGCTCGAACAACTCGGCCTGACGAACACCCGTTTCATTGTCCTGCCCGGCGAGCCGCACGGGCCGCGCAAACTTTCGCATCGGCGGCGCAAGTTGGACGAAGAGCTGGCTTGGTTCGACCAATACCTCTTCAATCCCGGAGCGGTTTCCAATGAAGCCCTGCGCGCG
The DNA here is from genome assembly GCA_963722555.1 of uncultured Acidobacteriota bacterium. Classification (GTDB taxonomy): domain Bacteria; phylum Acidobacteriota; class Terriglobia; order UBA7540; family UBA7540; genus Bog-366. Next base: position 29,293 of record CAVRNQ010000003.1, on the reverse strand, counting down.
GATTCTCCGCTGGGTGAACTCATCAAGCGGCAGGGGATCAATAAGGTCGGCTTAAACTACGGAGTGGAAGTGAAATCCACGCTGGTACCCGAAACGGTGGCCTACCTGGGTCTCACGATTGGCCGCTTCGAGGTAACTCGCGCGCAATATGCGGCGTTTGATGGAAATTACAGGGTCGAGGCGGGCACTGGGAACTATCCCGCCAATGGCATCTCTTTTGAACAGGCACAAAGCTACTGCGCCTGGCTGAGCAAGCTGACGGGCGAGACGTATCGCCTGGGCAGCGAGGCCGAGATGGAGCCCGTTTACAAGGCCTCGGCGACGAGTGAAAACACGCTCGATTATTGGGCCGGATACAAACCCAATCCCGACGATGCGGCTCGCCTGGAAGCCAAGATCAAGGGTCTGGGCGGCGGAGCGCCACTCCTGAAAGAAGTGGGCAGCTTTCGCGGCGTGGGCGAAGGTGAATTGGTTTTTGACTTGGGCGGCAACGTGGCGGAATGGTGTGTGGGCAAAGACGGCAAGGGTAAAGCCCTCGGGGGGAGCGGCGACCGGCCGGCTGATCCCAAAGCCCTGGACCCGCAACCCGGTGCGGCGTACGTGGGATTCCGAGTGGTCAAGGGCGCTCCGCCAGCGGCCCCGAAGTAGTTCCAGGACTGGCGGTTTTCGCCTTCACAAATGCACGCTAACGCTGGTTTCGGTGCGGGTGACGGGACGGTAGAGGGTGTCGCGCTCGCAGGGCTCGCAGCCCGCCTCCTGAATCAGACGGACGAGCTGCGCGCGAGTCATGGCTTGGGGGGTCTGGGCGCCGGCATCGTGATAGATCTTCTCCTCCACCACGGTGCCGTCCAGGTCGTCGGCCCCGAAGCGCAGCGCCACCTGCGCTACCCGCGGGGTCATCATGATCCAGTAAGCTTTGATGTGCGGGAAATTGTCGAGCAGCAGGCGCGCCACAGCGACGTTCTTCAAATCCATAAAGCCGCTCGTCTCCGCGTGTTCGACCAGCTTGCCGAGCTCGGTGTTGGCGGGGTGAAAGGCCAGCGGGATGAACGTCTGGAAGCCGTGGGTCTCGTCCTGGAGCTTGCGCAGTTGCAGCAGGTGGTCAACGCGGTCCTCGGCGGACTCGATGTGGCCGTAAAGCATGGTGGCATTCGAGTGCATGCCCAGTTCGTGCGCCAGCCGATGCACCTTCAGCCACGTGTAGGCGCCGATCTTGTGGTCGCATATCACGCGGCGCACCGCCGGCGCGAAAATCTCCGCGCCGCCGCCCGGCAGCGAGTCGAGCCCGGCGTCCTTCAACCGCTCCAGGATTTCGCGATTCGAAAGCCGCGTCAGGTGCGAGAAGTAACCAATCTCAACCGCCGTGAACCCCTTCAGTTGTACCCTGGGGAAACGTTCCTTAAGGCCGCGCAGTAAATCAAGGTAATACTGGAACGGCAAGTCGGGATGCAGGCCGCCCACAATGTGAAATTCCGTCACCGCCTCCGACCAGTTCTCACCCGCAATGCGGAAGGCTTCCTCGAGCGCCATGGTATAGGCGCCCGCCGCCTCAGGCTTGCGCCCAAAGGCGCACAGCTTGCAGCTCGCCACACACACGTTGGTCGGATTGATGTGCCGATTGACGTTGAAGTAGGTGCGCATTCCGTGCAGTTTCACGCGCACCTGATGGGCCAGGTAGCCAAGGGCCAGCAGGTCGGTGGAATTGTAGAGCGCTACCCCTTCGGCAAAGTTCAGCCGCTCGCCCACCTGAACCTTCTCGGCAATGGGCAGCAGGGAGGAATCTTCGATGCGGAGGTTTCGAGGAAGCATACCCGAGCTTCTCATTTTACTGGTATGGAGCCCGATTTGCAAACGGGACGGCCCCTGGCAATTCGCCGGCCATTCCGTTCTGGCAACAATATTGCAGGGGGCGCCTTCGCCAAACCCGCATGAATACTGATTAGGGCTTGACAAGGGGCTTATCATTATGTTTCCGGGCGGGGGCACGCGGGAAGAATTTTGCTGGCGCCCCACGGCTTTTTCTGATTAGAATTTGGTTTGGGAACATCGAGCATATGGCTACTGCCAGTCTCAATTTCGCCGAACCCCAACACGAAGCGGCGTTTTTCTACGGCCTCTTCCTGCGCGGCCACCCTCTGCAGAAACTGCGTGAAGACATTGACGTTCCACCGCACGTGCTGGAGCGCTGGCAGCGGTTGGCCGAGCGCGATCCCATGTATCACGGCATGCTGGAACGCATGCTCGCCTACCGCAAACACGTCCTCGCCATTTTCGATACTCTGGTTTTCCGGGAAATGCCCTCCCCGCATCAGACGCAATGAGACTGAATCACTGATTCAGTGACTCAGTGCCTCAGGATGTCCGCTCCCCAGGTGACAAAGAAGAGCAGGCTGATATAGCCATTCGCCGTGAAGAAGGCGGCGTTGAGGCGGGAAAGATCGGAAGGTCTGACAATCCAATGCTCGTAGGCGAGCAGAGCCGCCATCAGGGCAAGCCCCGCGACCGCAATCCAGCCCAGGCGCTCGATTCTCACCACCCACACCAGCAGAGCCAGCATGGCGAAGTGGCAGCCGATGGACCCGTACAGTGCCGCGGCTACGCCGTAGCGTTGCGGAAGGGAATGAATGCCCACGCGGCGGTCGAACTCGATGTCCTGACAGGCGTAGATGAGGTCGAAGCCCCCCACCCAAAAGGCCACGGCGGCGCCCAGCAGTAACGCGCTCAGGCTGACGCTGTTGCGCAGGGCGATCCAGGCGGCGACGGGAGCGAGGCCGTCCGAGATGCCCAGCACTAAATGCGAGAGGAGCGTGAAGCGCTTGGTGTAAGAGTAGAGCAGCAGAATCGCGATCACCACGGGCGAAAGCTTGAAAGCCAGCGGGCTGAGCTCCCCAGCCGCGAGTACCAGCAGCGCGCAGGAGAGCACGGTGAAACCCACTGCGAAGCGCAGCGTGAGGCGGCCCGCGGGCAGAGCGCGCATCCGCGTGCGCGGATTGAGGGCGTCAAACTTGCGGTCCGCAATGCGGTTGAAGGTCATCGCCGCGCTCCGCGCCCCCAGCATGGCGACGATGAGCCAGAAAACCTCTCGCCAGGCGGGCCAGCCGCGCACCGCGAGCATCGCTCCCACCAGCGCAAACGGCAGAGCGAAGATCGAGTGCTCAAACTTGATCATTTCGAGCGTGGTGCGCAGCTTGCCCACCAGACCCGCGGCCGCGCCGGTCGGCGCCGGCGGCGGCGATTCACTTTGGAGAGTTCCGCCCATGACAGAAACCCCATGATGCCTGATTCCGGTCAGCCAGCACAAGAGCGACTGCCAGATGCCAGCGGGGACTCCAAAAAAAATGGCACCGGAATGCTCCGATGCCATTTGAAAAGGCACCAAATCTTGAAGGTTTTCCTAATCCTTTTTCTCGTTTTGGGGTTCTTGATGACTGCTATTGGTAGTGCCCTGTTTTGTTTCAGAGAGCAACGTTTGTGAGGCGGACCCTTCGATCTCTCGACTCCTCATCCATGCAGGCCAGCCCTTTACCTCACGCATTGCTTCTTCAAAGACCTGCTTCAGTGGTCCGTCCACTGACATAATTCACCTCCGGAGTCATTTATCATTCTCTGTCATCTTTTCACCGAAAATCACGCTGGCTTCTTTTTCATTATGTATATACGTTGGGTGAGACCCCTCAAGTCGGAGCCTCTTTTCCCATACAACTACGTTGCCTTCAGGGTCCTTCCTTGTGACCATTGAAAAGAGCTTCACGTACAGACGGGGGGCAACCCCTACGTATGGCTCGAAGCGCACTTTATCATGTCGGGCCCCTGCGTCAAAGGCAATTGCGTCCTGATGGAATTCCTCTGCCAAACTCTTTGGATATGGTTCGATGTAAACAACCCTGCCGATTCCAGCGGCGATGATATGTCGTGCGCAGTCATGGCAAGGGTACGTTGTCGTGTACAAAGTGTGCCCTTTTGTTGCTACACCTCGTCGCGTTGCGTCGAGAATGGCAGCCATTTCGGCGTGAACTGATCGCCCATACTCTATTGCCCGCATAATCTGCGCACCTGCCATCAGTGAGGCGGCTTCTCTTCTTCGGTCATCACGATCCATTTCGACTTTGTCTTTTGTAAACCAGCAGCTACCCTCCTTACAGAACCTTTCAAGAATTTCCGAAAGGATTAGTCGTTTTAACTTATCGCTAGTGTCGTACCCGAGCTTAAAATCCCGCACGTCCGGTCTGTCATCAGGCCAGTAGAGTCCTCCCCCCGCTTTGGGAACTTCATTACAACCCATCGCGACAATTTCACCCTCCGGTGTTGAGATTGCAGCTCCGACCTGTCGGGCCAGCGAAGAAGAGCGAAGCGCCGTAGATTGGGCATGGAACATTCCATACTCATCTTGAGTGGGTGTGTGATAGGCATAACCATAGAGAAGCTCCACGAACCGGCCAACTGACTTTTGCAGTCCGTCAGCGTCACTGGCGTTAATGAATACATCGGCCGATGGGAAGGTATCTTTAACATTTTGACCAAAGCGGTTGCCACTCTCTTCCTCGTCACGATTTATCAGCAGCTCAGCCTTATCCCGGAATCGACTGGAGTGTGCTGAGTCCTCGGACTGAGCAATGTCAGCAGCAAGTTGCCTAACTCGGTTCTCACGGGGCGAGTAAGCAGAGACGAGTATGAAAGCCTCTCCGTACAGCTTCCGGAAACGTTCAACTTCCCCGGGATGCTTGAGCGACCGAAATACGTACGCGCAGTTCGGAATCAACTTGTCAGCATTCTGCTCGGGGTCCTGTTCCTTTCGGAACTGCCGAACCTGACCGACTGCAAAAAGGGCAAGCCCGTCGCCTCCGACCTTTTCACGGAACGAGTCTCCTGCATCCATGTGGGTCATGTATCTTTCAAAAAGCGGCTGTTCAACCAACTTACTCCCCCATTTTGTGTTATGCAGGAGTTCAATAAGGCGGACGGTACGACATGAGTAACCGACTCTCAAAAGGGAGTTCGCGAGTGTTCGCTCTACGCGTGCGAGGTCAGTACCGATTGCTCCAACGAGGCCGATAAACAATTCTGGTCCATCAGGAGGCTTTTGACTACTTGTTGGCATTGGACGACCTCTCGTCGTCGGGTACGGTAACCAAACGCTGAGTTACTCTAGATGTCACTTACGCGGTAGGTCAAGCAGTATATTTCCAAAAAGGAGGATTCTTGCTTCCAACTAAATGCTCCTAATGGTCACTTGATTTCTTGCCCTTCGGATACCCCACGGTTTGCCCCAGCAGGATTTTCTGGTCGGGACGCAATTTCATCACCTTGGCGAGTGCCGCCCGGTCGATGCTGCCGCGCACCACGACAGCGAGCCCTTCCGAGGCGCAGAAGAGGTAAACATTCTGCGCGATGAAGCCTGCGTCCGCGGCCGAGTAGAAACTTTTATCCTCCGCGGAACTCTTCCCCGTCTTGGCAAAATCCGCGACATAGACAAGGCCCACGGGCGCGTCTTTTACGAACGGCTGCTCGCCGGTCGCGCCTCGCACATCTTCCGCCACCACGGGGTCAAGCTTGTTCCCCTTGGCGTCATAGACGTAGAGCCCGTCGGCGGTTGCCACATAGACGTCAATCTCCTGCCAGTTCATCGCAGAAGGCGCCGTGCGCTTACCCGTGTCCGGCCGATTGATGCCGAACGCCGCCCAGAGCAGGTTCGAGAGTACCTGCAGCGGGAGCTTTTCGGAGCTGAATTCGCGGGTGGAGTGGCGATCCTTCAGAGCCTGCATGAGCGACTTGCCGCCCTCGGTCTGCGGTGCAGGCAAGCTGATGGGTTTAAGCTCCTGCGCCAGGCTGAGCGCCGGACAGAGAAGCAGCACGAGCAAGATGGAACGAATTCTAAATGACGCATGAGTTTTCATCAGAGACTCCTCAACATCGTAATGGGCACGAAGGACGGACTTCGCAACGAGGGCCTAGGAAGCGAAGACGATCAATAGGACGAAAAGCGCGGCATTGATCGCATGCGCAGTGTAGCAGAGAGGACAGGCGATGGCGAGGATGACGATGAGGACTGGGAGCGCCACGGCGAGCCCCTAATCCCGGCTCTTTGCACCTTGCCAGCGAAACTGCTCCGGTTGCTCCAGGTTGACGAGCGCCAGCACGCGGCAACAGAACTGCGTCACGAGGTCGTCGAGAGTCCGGGGCCGGTGGTAGAACGTCGGGATGATGGGGAAGATCACCGCGCCGGCGGCCTGCGCGCGCAGCATGTTTTCAAGATGGATGCGGTTGAAAGGCGCGTCGCGCACGGCGAGGATAAGCTTGCAGCTTTGCTTCAGGCAGACGTCCGCCGCGCGTTCAATGAGCGTGTCGGAAATCCCTGCGGCGATCTGCGCCAGGCACCCGGTGGTGCAGGGAATCACCACCATGCCGTCCACGGCGTAGGAACCACTGGCGATCGAGGCGCCGATGTCGGAGTCCAGCAGGTATTCCGTCTTAGGGGTGGGGCGCCCCGCCAGGGCAGCGGGAATTTCGGCGGACTCCGAAACCTCGAGGTCGAGCTCGTCGCGCAGGAGCCTGAGGCCGCTGCTGGAAATGACCAGGTGAATCTTTTCGACCCGCGCGTCGGCTTCCAGCATCGCGAGCGTGCGGCGCGCGAACCAGGCGCCGCTCGCTCCCGTGACACCCAGAATGATCCGTTTCCTGCCCGCACCCTGCGAGGAACTCATCGGCCGGATGTTAGTCGGCATGCGAGGCGAAGTCAAGGAAGTGAGAAACGCGACAGGGGCTGGTATACTGAATATACGGGCAAGAACTAGCGGTCAGCGCTCAGCCACGGCAAGGCGAGAGACGGTCAGTTGAGCGCAAAAAGCTGAGTGCCTGGCATTAACTCTTGTGATGACAGCGGAGGAATGTCTTGACACCCGAAGAAATCACCAAAATGTTGAACCAGGTGCGCCGCGGCAAGCTCTCTGTGGAGGGGGCTGTGGACCGCCTGCGCAATCTGCCCTACGAGGACCTGGGTTACGCCAAGATCGACCACCACCGCTCGCTGCGGCAGGGGCTACCAGAAGTGATTTTTGCGCGCGGCAAGGACCCCGCGCAGGTGGAAGGCATCGTGCGCCGCATGCTGCGCAATCGTCACAACATCCTGGTGACGCGCGGCGACCGCGCACTCTACGAACTGCTACGCCCACTCGATCCCAAGGTGGAGTTTCACGCCCTCTCAGGAGCCATCAGCATTCGCCGCGACCGCAAGATTCGCGGCAAGGGAAAAATCCTGGTGGTGTGCGCGGGCACTTCGGATATTCCCGTGGCGGAGGAAGCGCTGGTTACAGCCGATAGCATGGGGAACCGCGTCGAACCGCTTTACGACGTGGGCGTGGCGGGCATCCATCGACTGCTGGGTGAAAGCCATCACCTGCGCGAAGCTCGCGTGATCATCTGCGTCGCAGGCATGGAAGGGGCCCTGCCCAGCGTAGTGGCCGGCATGGTGGGCGTGCCAGTGATTGCCGTGCCCTCGAGCGTCGGATATGGCGCCAGCTTCCGTGGTCTCGCCGCCTTGCTCGGCATGCTGAACAGTTGCTCGCCCAACGTGTGTGTGGTCAATATCGATAACGGCTTCGGCGCGGGCTATCTCGCAAGCGTGATGAATCGATTGTAGGGCAGACGGGAGTCTGCCCGAAGCAGGGCGCCTGCCCTGCGCCCCTACAAGCCTGGGCATGAATGGGGCTTGATTTTAATAAGTCCAAGGGCGTAAGATTTTCTCGGACGCGGGTGAGCCTGCACCGAAGAGTTGGGTATCGGGCGATGAAAACCCAGCCGCGCAGGTTGTGCTTCGGCACAGAAGAGTCGCTTCCCCATTAGGCCCCCGCGTCCACTTCCCTCCCAAAACCGTTGGAGCATCGAGCAGGGATCTGTGGTCCTTGCTACTTCACCTCGAGCGTGTCCTTGTCAGGGAATTTCGGAAACGGCGCATGGGGTTCGGTTTGATACCAGAAGCCCACGGAGGAGATGTCGTCCTGGAGTGGCAAATAGCGTCCCCCGGAGCGCCAGCCGAGCGCCTGGATCGTGACTTTCAGGTCCTGCTCGAAGCGAATAGGATCCATGATGTGCCAGCGGTACAAGCCAAACCGTTGCTGGGACTCATCGAGACCATCGGGACGAATGACTTGGGGCATTCCCGAGTAAGGCGAGGTGAATTCCTGGTATTGATGAGTTGTGGGGTTTTCAAAACCATATGACCCGCAGAAATAATCCTCCGTCCCGGTGCCGTTGATCGTCGGGAACTTGCTGTCACCATCGAGGAAGAATTTGATTTCGCCTTCTCCCCACCAGCCCCTACTATGACTTCCCCACGCCAGGTAGGTGCCCACGTACTGGCCCCAACCTTTGACTCCGTCCAAAATCACGTGGTCGGTTTTGTAGGGAAGCGGATTGGAGCGCCGGAACTGTGCGTGGAAGTAGGCGGCATCGAGCGGAACTTCGGTGAGCGTGTAGTCGACTTGATAGAAGAGCGTCATGGGCTTCTCATCGAGATTTTCCATGGTGATCCGGGCGGATTTCCGGAAAGGCATTTCCCAGTAGGAGTTGAAACCACTGCCCGGATTCACGCACACCGCGAGCGAGGCAACGGGAGCAAACTTACCCCAGCCATTTGCAAAGAAGTCCCCGACCGGCACTTCCACCGAGGGCTGGCTCTCGCCATCCCAATACATGCGCAGAATCGAGAAGCGCCAGTCACCCGAGGGCGTGACCCAGATGTGCTGGATGGCGCCGGGACCCTGGATTTCCGCCAGGGTGAAAACCTGCTTGGCCTGGATGTCAACGGCGGGCGAAATTTTCCAGGTCTGACCCAGCTCGCGCGCCGCCTGGGCGCCCGCCCCCTTGGTGGCCATGCCGCCCTTGCCTTTTTCGCCGGTCATGTTCTCCGCGCTGATGGAGCGGGTCTTGGCATGTGATAGGCGCGAGAGGCTGCCCATACCCATACCCAAGCCGGTCGAAGCCGGTGGGGTGTCTTGCGCGTTGAGCGCGACGACTACGAACCCCAGCAGGATCGACAGAAACCAGGTGATTCGCTTCATCAGGGATCCCTCCTCGGTGCGAAGTTGCGGCCAGTCAGTTTGCGCTCCAGGGCGCAGCATGCCACGCGCCTCGAAAGCGCGCGGGTGGTCCGCGGACAACCCTACTCGTTGCCAAACACCCTCGCGAAAATTTCGTCCACGTGTGTCAGGTAGCGTTCCACCTTGAAGATTTCGGCAATCTCGCTGGGCTTCAAATGCTGGCGAATGTCGGGGTCGCGCTCCACCAGCGTGCGAAAATCCTCGCGGGTCTCCCAAACCTGCATGGCGTTGCGCTGCACCCAGCGATAGGCGTCCTCGCGCCGCGCTCCCCTCTCGACCAAATCCAACAGCAGTTGGCCAGAGAATATCAGGCCCTTCAACAAGTCCAGATTCTCGCGCATGCGGTCGGGGTAGACGAACATGGTTTCGACCAGGTGGGCGGTCTTGGCCAGAAGGTAATCGAGCAAGATGGTGGAATCGGCCAGAATCACGCGTTCGACGGAGGAGTGGGAAATATCGCGCTCGTGCCAGAGCGCCACGTTCTCCAGCGCCGCCTGGGCATTCGCCCGCAGCACGCGCGCCAAGCCGCAAATCTGCTCGGCGGTGATGGGATTCCGCTTGTGCGGCATGGCGGAAGAACCCTTCTGCTCGGGCGAGAAATACTCTTCCACCTCGCGCACTTCCGTGCGCTGCAGGCCACGGACTTCCAGCGCGATCTTTTCGAGCGAGGCCGCGGCAACCGCGAGCGTCGACATGTAGAACGCGTGGCGGTCGCGCTGAATGACTTGCGACGAGACAGGCGCAGCCTCCAAGCCCAGACGTTGGCAGATTTTCTTTTCGATGGCGGGCGGCAAGTGCGTGTAGGTGCCCACGGCGCCGGAAATCTTGCCGACCCGCATCTGCTCTGCGGCGTAAGCCAGGCGCTCCACATTGCGCTGGTTTTCCGCGTACCAGATAGCGAGCTTGCAACCGAAGGTGATGGGCTCAGCGTGAATGCCGTGGGTGCGGCCGATCATGGGCGTGTGCTGAAATTCCAGGGCGCGCTTCTTCAGGACGTCGCCCAGGCGGTTCCCTCCCGCGAGCAGCAGGGCGGAGGCTTCGCGCACCAGCAGCGCCTGCGCCGTGTCCACCACGTCGTTCGAGGTGAGGCCATAGTGGACGTAGCGGCCCTCGCGGCCCACGTGCTCCGCCAGGTTGGTGGTGAAGGCGATCACATCGTGCTTCACCTGGCGCTCGATTTCGAGAATGCGCTCGACTTCGAAGCGCGCTTTCTTGCGGATGGCGCGCGCGGCGGCTTTGGGAATCAGCCCCGCTTCGGCTTCAACCTCGGCCGTGGCGATTTCCACGTCCAGCCATTTCTGAAACTTGTTTTCGTCTGTCCAGATGCGGCCCATTTCCTGGCGCGTGTAGCGGGGAATCATGGCTTGGGGTTTTCCGATTTTGGATTTTGGATTCGCGACTGTCCCCTGCCTGGGCGGAGAATCGCAGCCAGCATCCTACCACAAGAAGGGGGCTGGGGGCTGGAGGCTGGGGACTTTAACAGGCTGCGGAAAAACGCTCCGATGCTGTCATCCTGAGCAGTGACAGCCTTTCCGGCTGCCCATGATGGGCAGAAACTCGATGAGGAAAAGCAATCACCCAAACTGTCATCCTGAGCAGCAGCGAAGGATCTGCATGGGTTTTCAGTAACCAAGACAAATGCAGATCCTTCGTCCCGAAAGAACCGGGACTCAGGATGACAGTGTCGCGATGGTGAATCGAAATGACTTACGCAGCGAGTTTCTGCAGAGCGAAGCGAAGGACCCCTGCAGTTGAATCCTCATGCAAATGCAGAGGTCCTTCCTTCGTTTCACTCAGGACCGGCTTCGCCTCCTCAGGATGACAGTGTGAGGGGTTTTCCGCAGCCTGTAAAGCCCCACCCTTCCGATCCCGTGGTGAGAAATTCGGGCTAGCGCTACCCGAATTGGAAAACCTGCGTGGGCTTAGTTTGACTGGCGAGGTGCAGCACAGCTCGCTCGCCGCCGGGGCGCTCGGCGAGCGCCTGCTCGGCGGTGAGGCGGGCGATTTCGGGATGATTGTTGGTCTCGCTCAGGTGGGCGAGGACGAGGACTTGGGCCGCGCCGTCATAGTCCGCGGTGAGAAAATCCGCCGTCGCCAGGTTCGAGAGGTGGCCGTGGCGGCTCATGACCCGCTGCTTGACGTGCCAGGGGTACGGCCCCACCTTGAGCATGTCCAGGTCATGGTTGGATTCGAAGATGAGGCAGTGACAACCCTTCACGCGTTGCTTCACAACCTCGTGGACATAACCGAGATCGGTGACCACGCCGATTTTGATGCCCTGCGACTCCAGCGTGAAAGCCACCGGATCAATGGCGTCGTGCGGAATGGAAAAGGGTGTGACTTCGATATCGCCCACCCGAAACTTCTCACCGGGGGTGATGAGCTCGAAGAGGCCGGCCTTCGGGCGCCACGGAATCACCTGGCGCGTGAGCCGGGTGGCATAAATGGGAACCTTCAGCTCGGAAGCCAGGACCCGCAGGCCGCTCACGTGGTCCATGTGCTCGTGGGAAATCAGGATGGCGTCAAAGTCGCTGGCGCGCTCGCCCACCGCGGCGAGGCGCGCGAAGGTCTCGCGGCGGCTCAGGCCCGCGTCAACCAGCAGGCGAGTCCTTTCCGTCGCAACCAGCGTCGCGTTGCCCTTGCTGCCGCTGGCCAGGACGCAGACGCGCAGACTCACGCGACCTCCTCGCAAGGGTAAGTAACAAGTGACGAGTGACAAGTGACAAGCAAGAAGGAACAGGCAGGAGCAGAGGCGGCGTCTCCCGTACGGAAATCCCAGTCTCGCGCCACGATGTTTGTGTGCTTCAAGTTTCGACTCTCGCCCCCCAGAGTTAAGACCGATTATAGGACGGTTCAAGGAGAATCGGAAAAGCAAAACGCGCGGCAGCGGCACGATGCGGCGCGTGCTGGTGTCATTTGGAATGGGATCCCTTTCGAAACGCTGGTCATTCCCGCGTAAGCGGGAATCTACTCCGCAAGCCATCGGAAACGCGCCGCCGACAGACTGGATTCCCGCTTGCGCGGGAATGACTGCACCTGGGAGCGCCCGTGTCTCGCAAATGACCCCAGTACCATGCGGCGCGAAGCCCTGAGTGCTGCCGCCGCGGCTGCCCTGCTCTGCTGCGGTGGGCATCGCAAGACTTTGCACAAATCATCCAGTAACTTTCCCTGCGATCGACTCTAACGCTCGCCGTGATCGGCGGCGAACCTACACCCCATGGACCGGTCAATTGGAATTAATGCCTGTAGTCTCAATGACTTAAATCACTAAGGGACCGACCACCAGTTTAATAATTAAGGGCGCGGAGTTTGGCATGAAAACTGCGGTTAATTACGCGGAAGAATACTGTGCCCATGGGAGGTCTTTAGTATGGGTTTTCGCAATTACTTGCTTGGACATGTTCGCGGCATCATCCTGTTTGCCGTCATGATGGTCATGTTCGCCTTGCCAGCATCGGCTACTGATGTTCTCTATGACAACGGTCCGTTGGACGGAACCTTATCCGCTTGGACTATCAACAATGGGTACGCTGTTGCTGACTCCTTCACGTTGTCGGGGCCTTCTACCCTGACGGGACTGAACTTTTGGGTATGGGCGAATCAAGGTGACGTGCCGAAGACTGTGGATTGGGAGGTCGGGACCGGCACTCCATTCAGCTCGTTCACGGTTCTGGATTCCGGAACCATGAACCTGACCAGCACGTTCCTCAAGACGAATTCCGATGGCTATGATCTTGACGAGGAGAGTGTTAGTGGGGGCAACTACAACGTGGGAGCCGGCACGTACTACCTCGTGTTGCAGAACGCGACCACGGCCAACGGCAATACACTCTACTGGGACATCAACAACGGGCCGTCCATCGCCTACGAGAACACCATTGGCAACGTGAACGGGAATCTTTTCCCCGGCTCGAATTCCGACTCGTTCCAGATCCTGGGCACCACCTCTGCGCCGGAGCCCGGCACTCTGACCTTGCTGGGGACTGGACTGCTCTTCTTGGTGTCGCGGCGCCGCAGAACGAGCCGCTAATTCTCGATTTGCTGACGGCGTAAGAACACGGCAGGTAGCAAGTGCGAGGGGCGGGTTGACCCGCCCAACCTAAAGTCGTGCAAGACACAGCCCCGGTGGCGGATGCCTCCCGGGGCTGTTGCATTTCCAGCCATCCCGCCAAGGTAGAAAACCCTGAGGGTAGGGCGCCGGCGAGGGAGGGCAGAGGGCCGGGAAAGCACCCCCCCTGTTCTTCGGCGGAGTACGCGGGTTCGGTTCAGCAGGCGAGGTCGGCGGGGGAGAGCTTGAGCCCGTCGAGCGGTCCCAGCACGGTGATGGCGAGGCGGTCAGGGTGGAAAAACTCTCGCGCCACGGCCAGCACCTGCTCGGTCGTGACCGCATCGACGCGGCGCGCAATTTCGTCCTGGGAGATGTAGCGGCCGAAGTACATCTCCTGCCGCGCCGCGTTTCCCATGCGACTGGTGGAGGACTCCAGACTGAGCAGCAGGCTGCCCTTCAAGTAGTCCTTGGCGCGCTGCAACTCTTCTGCACTAAGGGGGTTTGCCTTCAGCGCGCAGAACTCCGCGAGCACCAGGTCAATCACCTGTCGCGCCTTTTCGGTGGCGGTACCCGCATAAACACTCAAGCACCCGGTGTCGTGATAGCTGTTGAGGCTGGAGAAGACGGAGTAAGCCAAGCCGCGCTTCTCGCGAATGTTCTGAAACAGGCGGGAACTGATGCCGCCGCCCAGCACGGAATTGAGGATGTACGCCGGGAAGCGGTTCTTATGGGGCTGCGGATAAGCGGGCGCGCCCAGGCAAAGGTGCACCTGCTCCAGATCCTTCTTGTGCCGCACCTGAAGGTGGGGGTGCGCAACCGGAACGGGGCCCCTCTCGAGCGGCGGACCAGCGAGCCGGTCGCCAAATTCCTTTGCGACCAGGTCCACCACGCGCGAGTGCTGCACGTGGCCGGCAGCGGCGATGAGCATGTTGTTGGGCGTGTAGTGGCGGCGAAAGTAGCGGAGCAACCGCGGGCGATCGAAGTCCCCCACATTGCGGCGCGTCCCCAGGATGGGGCGGCCCAGCGCGTGCCCGCGCCAGTAGGTCTGCGTAAAGATCTCGTGCACGAGGTCATCCGGAGTGTCCTCGACCATCTTGATTTCTTCCTGGATGACCCGGCTTTCGTTTGAGATGTGCGCGGGCTCGAAAAGCGGGTTCTTCACGAGGTCGGCAAGGATGGCAAAGGCCCGGGGCAGGTGCTCGTCCAGCACCTTGATCGAGAAGTTCGTGGTCTCCTTGGCGGTGAAGGCGTCGAGGTGCCCACCGATGGAGTCCGCGGCGCAGGCAATCTGCTCGGCGCTGCGGCTCTTGGTCCCCTTGAAGAGCATGTGCTCGATAAAATGCGAGACGCCGTTTTCCTCCAGGCGCTCTTGCCGCGAGCCCGTGCGCAGCCAGATGCCGATGGAGACGGAACGGACGGATTTCATCGGCTCGGTGAGAACCGTGAGCCCGTTAGGAAAAACCTCTTTGAAAATGGTCCGCATCCCTCAAAGTCCCCGGCGCGATTATGATGCCTTAACCCAAACTGCGAATGAGGAAACCCGCATCTGCCCTCTACTACTTTTGTACCACAGGGGGAACAAAAAGACCACGACACTAACGCGCCACTCGTCCCACGTTTCCCCTTGCGCGCCAACTGGCGTCTGCCTATACTGGTAGTTCTCTCACGCGAGTGGCGAAATTACCCCGTGAGCGTTCCCCCTCGACAGGGAGAACGGGCCTGTAGCTCAGGTGGCTAGAGCGCACCCCTGATAAGGGTGAGGTCGGTAGTTCAACTCTACCCAGGCCCACCAGTCAACTCAACGAGTTAGCAGAAGCTCTTTCCCTCGCACCTTGCAGTCGGTTGCCATTCTGGTGCCCACCTGCCTGAATTATGACCGGAATGAGCGGGCCCGCTGTCAGGCTTCTGGCAAGGTTGGCGATGCAGGTGCGCCGGAGATCATGGAAGCGAATCGCCGGGCCCCTCCGCGCCCCAGAATCAGCCAGGATGCGTGTCGCCATTGAGGGCAGGGTCTTAAGTTGGCAGGGTTTCCAGGAATTCCAGGCCCGCGACGGACCAGAGGCCGAACTCTCCTCGCACCCACACCACGCGGGCTGGGATCGCGTGCGGGAATTCACCCTTGGGCACGACTCCAACCTGCTCTCCGGGAACCAACTCCAGAGCAGTCCGAACGCATACGCCGCGGAGTGAGATGTCAATCGTGTGCGCTTCGTGGTCCACCTTGCTGCCGTCGGATCGCACCACAAGAGCAACCGGCATGGTCACGGCTTCACGTTGTGACCGGCGAAGGTGAGCAAAAGGAACGGTTTGCATCAGCAGTCTCTCAGCCCGCCGTTAGGCTACCGGGGTACATTCAAATTAGGACGCCGAAGAGAAAAAGTCAAGCCGGGCTCCGCGCGGGGGGGCCGGCCTGGGCCGCCCACGGGGTGGCCCTACACACAGTAGCGCCGCCATCCTGGCGGCTTTGGCCGGCATGATGCCGGCGCTACGGGCCGACTGATTGTCAAGCCATCTACGAAACACTACGCTAGGAGGGGGGGGAGTGCGCTTCCCGCCTGACGACGAAGCCATGCGCTCGCTGATATAGCAAACACCATAAGCGGAAACACCAGCATCGGGTGTCTTTTCCGAGTACGCAATGCGAGCGGGCACGAAGATGTTGACACCTCCCTGGGCATAAGGCACGGCCACCTCGATCGTTGCCCCCATTTGCAACTGCGTCTTACTCCGGAACCGGATTCCCCCGCGTGAGGCGTTCTCGGTCAGCACGATCTCTTCCATCCGCCCAGGAAGGCGAAGGCAGGCGTCCACTTTGATGTTTACCCGCGCGTACTTGCGGTCGTTCTGTGTTCGAGGTGGGGGCAGAGGAGGCGGCGCTGCTTCGGCGGCCGGCTTTTGCGCGTCTTTCTCGGAGGCTTGCTTCCACACGCTGGAATCCGCGCACCTCTCGCAGTAACGCAGGAGGCGTTGACTGGCCATCAGCACTTCCAGCTCAAAAACGCCCAGGCACACAACCTCCAGCTTATGACAGCCGAAACATTCCAGGAGCGTCTTGCTCCCGGCCGCCTCGGCCTCGGAGAGGGGCGGAAACTCGATGTCCCACATGTTGAATTCGGGGTCGAGGGCGGCGATCCCATAATAGTAGCCTTCAGGAGTTTCGCCAATCGTGCCCACCACACACGCCACAGCTTCCTTGTCGGTCTTCACGCATCGGATGATCACTTCCTGTTGGGGCACCAACTGGTACCGGGATAGTATCTTCGCACCGTGCCGGCTCAGGACCAGGGTTTGGGTCCGCTCCACGAATTCCCTGCCCGAAAGTTCGCAGCCGGTAACCACAATATCCAGTTCCAGGAAGACCCGGTCGCTGCGTCGTGAAGTTCTCGTTTCCATCGGATTCCAATCCTATGCTCCGCGCATTCCGCTGGAGCGGCGGTAGATGACCGCCGGTCGGCGCTCCCGGAGCGCCGCTACAATTCATGCCGCTCTGTGTAGCCTGCCAGGTCTATCACTGCATGCCCCTGGCGGGGCCGGCAGCCGGGGTGTTCCTGTCGCACTCGCGCCATCGTAGGTACGCGGTCATAGATAACTGACGCCATAGTGTTGCCCTTCGGAGGTCTGCACCGATCGCACAATCCTCCCTTTCGTCTCCACGGGCATTTCCCCCCTGGGCGGAGGGAGTCTGAGGAAGATATCTTCCCCCAGGTGATATCGTCGCCGGCTCACAAAGCATATTCCGGACGTGGAGGCATCAACCGTTTGCACGACTTCGGTCTCTCCGCTGCCCCGGCGAATGCGCATCAGCATCGTCAAGTTGCGCCGCCGCTGCCGCCTTCGCTCCGCCCCGGGCTGGGGGGCTCGCTTTCTAGCTCCGGCGGCGGCCGGCTCGCTCGGCAGCCAGCGCGTGGTCTCCCCGCAGTGATCACACTGCCGCGTTAACATCCCGGTGTAAAGCAGAACATCATACTCAATGGAGTTCAGCAAGCTCAGTCGCGTGTCCTGGCAGCGGCTGCAACGGATCATGACTTTGGGTTGGAACTCGACCGGGGGTGGATTGAAATCTATCCCCCATATCGAGACTGCCAGGTCAACCAACTCCAGGCCCCACTCTCCCCGATCGCTAAAAACGTGGCGGATCTCCCCCACCACACGGAAGGTCGCCTGGGTCCCGTTGCGCAGGTTGGTTATGACGACCTTGGAGTTCGGCTCGAGGAATCGCGATAGACTGATGCAGGCGCCGTATTCGCTGAGGCTGACCGTTTGCGTGTCTTCCACGAATTCCGCCCCGGACGCGTCCACCCCGTCCACGCGAATCGGCAATAGAGAGAAAATTCGGTCGCTGCGACGCCGATTGGTTTCAGTCACAGTCTCTTCGGCACGCAGGCTTCCTTCGTGGGCCATGTGTGTCGCCTCTCTAAAATCTCCCAGAGTTACAGTGATCTTTAAGAATATTACGCCGCGAACCAAGCGTAGAATACCCTTGACCAACACCAAACTGCAAAGTCAAACGGGGTGTGTGCCAGGGAACTCACGCCTATTTACTCATCTGAACTTAACTAGTACGGTACCTTTTCCCATTTACGCTTTCTTATAGTTTACAACCTGCAAGCTTTCGAAGCAATGACCCAAATCAGTTTTGACGGGTTTTCTCCAGGGCACCTGAGAAGCAGCCTGTGTCGCCGTGGGCCACGATCACCCACCTTCTCGTAGGGGCGGTTCGCGAACCGCCCCCACTTGACGATTCGCGAATTCCCCGTCAGTATGGTATTCAGGTTTGCGAGGGCCTGTAGCTCAGCTGGGAGAGCACATGGTTTGCAACCAAGACTAAGCTGTTGGCCCGGCGTCAGTTAGCTCAGAAATAGCCCATCTGCCTGCACCCAACTTGCACCCAAAAACAGGGACGGAACGTGCTGGGCCTCCGAGAGTGGCGAGGCACCGGCCTTCGTGTGTAAGGTCGCCAAGGCTGACCTCCGGCGTCAGCCGGTCACCGGCCGGACGTCCCATCAGCTTCAATGTCTCGTTAACCTTGTTCTCGGAAAGCAGGTCGAGAAAGGGCGATTGCTCAAGCTGCACCGAGAGTCCCTGCTTCAGCGTGTCGTCGAATACGCTGTCACCGGTCTTGTTGACGAAATCTGAGAGGACGATGGTGTCCTTGCCGGTCAGGCGGGCCGTGGCCTGGCGCGAGCGGAAGTAGAACGTCCCCCCGATGGCAGCGGCGACAAGCATCAGGGCGGCGGGAACAAGAACCTTCCAGAGTTTCCTGCCCGCCACAGGAACTTGGGCCGCTCTCGCCTCGCTCGATGACGAAGGCCGCCCGGATTCCGTATCGCGCTTCAGCCGCTTCAGGTCGGCGCATAGCTCGGCGGCGCTCTGGCAGCGGAGGTCTCGGTCCTTCTCCAGCGCCTTGTTGATGATGTGTTCCAACTCCGCCGGGCAGTCGGGATTCAGCCGCACCGGTGGGGTCGGGGCCTGGGTGAGGATGGCCGTGAAAATCATCGCGGAAGTGTTGCCCGTGAAGGGCTGCCTGCCCGTCGCCATTTCGTACAGCACCGCGCCGAAGCTGAACAGGTCCGTGCGGGCATCGACTTCCTCGCCTCGCGCCTGCTCCGGCGACATGTAGGCGACCGTGCCTATCGCCACGCCGGGGCTGGTCAGGTGCTCCGGCTCGACTGACGCGGTTGGCGCGGCGGAGACCCCTACGCCCTCTGCCACCCGCCTGGGCTTCAGTGCCAGCTTCGCCAAGCCAAAGTCCAGGACCTTCGCCTGCCCACGGTTCGTCACAAAGATGTTCGCTGGCTTGATGTCGCGATGGACGATGCCCTTCGCGTGGGCGGCATCCAAGGCGTCGGCAATCTGGATGGCCAGGTCCAGCACTTCCTCCGTCTTGAGCCGTTTCCCAGAAAGGCGCTGCTTCAGGGTCTGCCCCTCCAGATACTCCATGACGATGAAGGGTTGGCCTGCGTGCTCATCAATGTCGTGGATGACGCAGATGTTGGGGTGATTGAGGGCAGAAGCTGCCTGGGCCTCCCGCTGGAATCGTTCCAGGGCTTGCCGGTCCTTGGAGAGTTCTTCAGGCAGGAACTTCAGGGCGACGGTCCGCTTGAGCTTGCTGTCCTCGCCCTTATAGACCACGCCCATGCCGCCGCTGCCGAGCTTAGCGAATATGCGATAGTGCGAAACGGTCTTGCCGACCATGCGAGGAACCAGCCGTTGGGTGCCATCTTAGGGCGTGTTTGCAGCTAAGTCAACGCGATAGGGGGATAGGACTATCGGGAGGAGTGCCTGGGGGAGGGGTTAGCGGAAGTGCCATCTGCTGCAAGTGAGGTGGCGTGGTCCGTGGAAGCACCCGGCACTGATAACGCGACTGGACATTCCATCCAGGGACGGTCGGGTGTATGTTTTCGGTCGGGCCGGAGGTCGATAATGGAAATTCCGGCATAGATGCCAAGGGAGGGGCGCTATGTTTTTGACTCTCTTGCTTGTCACTTTCTTAATCGCGGCAGCAATCGCCACAATGACCGCTCTTCTGTTTTCGAAGCCAATAAAGAAGATTCTCGGGCGCCTTGTTTCTGATGAACTGGCACCGACATGGCTTCGCTATCTGCTCTTCGCGATTTATGTCGTCGGAATCTCAGGCGGGGTTCGAGTCTGGGATGTCGAAAAGTACATTACTCCAGGAAAAGAGGGCCAAATACTCGTATTGAACTCAGACCGGTGGGTAATTGAGATATACAAGACGATTATTGGCACCCTGCAAAGTGTCGCTTGGATGCTCTTGGTCTTCTTTCTCTTTGCGCTTCTTGCTTATGTTGTTGTAAGGGGTTTTGAATTCAAACGAATGACCAAGGAACATGAAAGGCAGGGAGACGCCACCTAACAACCCTTTGCAGCGGACCGGTACGCTCAAGGTCGGGTAAGCGGGTAGCCGAATCTCCATGTTCACTTTAGCGCTGTCGGAAGGTAACTCTTTTCGCACGGGCTTCCGAAATCAGGCTTATCACGCAAGCAAGCCTGCAAGACCCGAGACTGCGTGTGAGGAGGAGCAACCGCCTAAGCTTGCTTCCAGCGGGACGGCGAGCTCAAGAATCTCAGGAGGGCCAGGCGGTCATCCGGACTGATAGATGTGAACTCCACCCCGACTCTCTTTCCACCTTCAGACCACCTCACGATTCCTTCCGCAATTAATGGGGGCAACTCGGGCGGTCGACCAAGGACCAAGTGAAGTTGAGTACCGACGGGGAACACTTTTTCCGAACGGAGGCTGAGCCCCGCGACACTCACGTTCTCAGTCTCCACGACGTAGCGAGCCTCCCCTTCCGACAGCAAGACATTCAAAGACGCGATGAACCGCGGAGCTCGCCTCCGTTCCTCTATAGGGGACATAGTTTCTGGCCGTCATCCCTAAGTGTAACTTCGCCTCGTCACAATATCATACACCGAACATTCCGAATCCGCGCACCGACGTTTTGCAGACTCCTTGGATTTGCCTATCCGCGTGGCTCGTCTTTTCTTCACTTGGTCTGAGGTGGCCGGTATCAAACGGCCGCCGGTTTTCACCAGCCGCTGCTGCAAGCTGGTCAACGGCCCACGGTCGAACTGACTCGCCGATTCTCATACTGGAGGGGGGAGGGGACCGTTTTCCACCGAATCAAAAAGGGGACCCCTGCCAGTTGGTTCGCGTTCCTGCACACAAAGAGTCCCTCAGTATCCCTCAGTTTGTCCCTGTGGAACCAGTCATGCGGGGGTCTCTCTGGCGCGTCTGGGGCAATCTCATGCGCTGGCGGGCCAATCTACACTCAGTGAACAAGGTTTGAAAAGATTTTGACGACGAACCGCATGATGATTCCGCCTGCCTTACGAGTGAGGGGAGAAATGTCGGGGTTTGCCCGAGCAGGTTTGGAGATGCTACGGGTTGGTGCAAAGAGTTAAAAGCTCTTCCAATCCTTAACCTTTCCGTAACCTTGAGTCGCCTTTTCCACAAGGTTTTCAACAAACCTGTTGAAAAGTAACTTTGCTGAAAAAGGTGATGGATGTCAGACGCGAGCGAATGGATGGTTGTTCCTACACACAGAGAATTTCTCAGTACCCCTCAGTTTGTCCCTGTGGAGTCGGTCATGCGGGGTTCGCTCTGGCGCGTCTTGAGGCTAAGCTGCCAAAAAGGGCATTGAAATACCTGACATACGCAATTAACGGGCCTTCTGTGGCTCTGCATTCAGCACCGTTGCCTTGAGTCCGTGTTCCGTTCCCGAAACAGTAATGATGAGAGTTCCGACAATGGCTTGTCGCTGACCGTGCGCAGTCGTTGGTCGGAATTCCCACGTCTTGATGGATTCGATGGCAACGCCAATGATGAGTGGATGGCCTCCGATTGCCCGAATACAGGTCACATTCCCATCTTGGCCTGTTCCAACCTTGAACGAGAGAACCGCATTGGTGATTCTCAACGAACTATACAGCGAGGGCGACGATATTGGAGTTATGTGGAGCAAGCGGGTTTTCGTTTGCGCTGCCGATAGACGAACTGCGCCAGCTTGCCAACAATTGTCTGTGGATGCGTTAGGTGAGTTGACATCGACCTGTCCAAACCCGTCAGTCTGCCCAATCATTGCGGAAATCACCAAGGCCGCTGAAAACACAATGTGCATTGGTCACCTCTCCGGTAGCTTCTAAACATTATAGACACCGTTTGAGTCAGCTAAGTTCCGATGAACGCCGACGCTCTCTGGGTCTATAATCGGGGCAATGCTGACCGGGTCGCCGTCACAACTGAAAAAGGCGTGGACCATGTCGTGGAGCAGCTTCTGGGCGCAATGAAGTGAAAGGCAGGTAAATGACTGCAATGCCCCAGCTATCGCCTCAGCAAATCGCGCAGCTTTCTGACTTTGTTGCCCAGTACATCACCGCACAGCGAAAGAGATTCTACCCTCAGGCGGTTCCCCTCGGCGCAGCAAAGTGGGCGGCAATGGCTGGCCTCTTCCTGCCACGGGTGCTCGATGCGGCGCGTGTTCTCGTCCTGCATGGCATCCGGGTTGAGAACCCGCCGTTCTATCCGATGCTGGCGGGCATGGGCTTCCCGAACCTGCCGGACTTCTCCCAGATGGCCGCCACCACTTTCAGCGATGTGGTCGTGTCGCACGTGCCGTTTACGGACGGGCTCCTGTTCCATGAACTCGTCCATGTCGAGCAATACCGCCAGCTTGGGATTCCGCGATTCTCGGAGCTGTACGTCCGGGGGTTCCTGCCGGGCGGCGGCTACGACGGCATCCCGCTGGAAGTGAATGCCTACGCCCTTGGCAGCCAGTTCGAGGGAAAACCTCGGCACAGGTTCTCGGTGGCCGATGAGGTTGCGAGATGGGTTCGGGAGGGCAGGTTTTGAGTCGGATGAGATTCGAGTTGATGCTTGCCCCCGCTCCTATCCGCTGGGCTGACCCGGCCACAGGCCCGCGAAAAGGGCTGCCTCCCCGAATAGACCAGATTAGGACACTACCCGTGAAAGTCCCGGACGGACGTTGCCCGTCGAAGACCGCTATAATCCGTTTTGAGGTGCAATATGCCAGTTTGGAAGGTTGACGAAAGACAGGTTCGTGAGGACGTGCAGGTGAATCTCCCCCCGGAGTGGAGGCTGCGGGTCTTCAAGGTAGTTTCTGGAGGTACCGGGAAAATCTATCGGGTGCAATGGCTCCGAAAAAAGTATTTCATTCGGGGAGCAGGAACCAAGGATAGCCCAGTAATCCCTCTTCAGAACATCCTTTGGTGCGACTGCCCTGAAGGGAAATCCAAGGCCCCCCTGACCATCCTGGGTATAGATGACTTTGAGTGCAATCACGTCCAGCACGTTAGGGCTGTGATTCACTGGGAAACTTAGTCTTCCTCTTTCTGCCCCCCGGAATGGACTGATAAAAGAAACAACCAGAAGGGTGGCCGAAATAAGTCTCTCCGAGATGGGAAAGATATGTTCGTGCCCCCCAAACAAAGCATGCACCCGTTCTTACTAAAGGTGGGAGGGCCCCGTTTTCCGCGGAATCAACAGGAGTCCCCTGCAAGCTTAGTAGGCGTTTTTACACAGAAGAAACGCTCGGGCAAGGCGCTCACCGGGCCATCTCACAGAGCTGCCAGAGGCGGAGTCGGGCTTGATTCCTTTCCCTCCAAGGCGTAATCTTGGTGCATCGGCGTAATGAAACTCGGGGCTCAGAGGTTACCGATGGAATCCACTCGGTTCGTTGACCATCGTCGGTCAAGTCGAGCCCGCGAAGCAAACCCAATTCGCCTCGCACTTGCTTCGGAAGACTACGGGGTGGGGCACGCAGCTATCACGATGAACGAGTCGCTCTGCGGCGTAAGGATTCGAACTGATGTTCCGCTTTCCCCGGGAGAGAAGATTGAAATATTCCCCCAGGGGGGCTCACAGCAACGCATCCCAGCTCGCGTGGTGTGGGTGCGGGAACCCGGACCCAGCGCCGGGTACGTCGCAGGGCTCGAATTTCTAAGCCTCTCGGCAGCATAGGTAACGCACCCAACTGCCTAGCACACCCTTGTTGATGAGCCTGATGCAGACCGCGAGCAAGTCGGGCGCAGGACCATGTTGACTGCTCTCCACTTTGAATAGAGCTATTATGGCGGCTCGACCCTCTGCGAACCAGACGATTTCCGCCACTCAAAGCGGAAGAAGAAGACACGCCGATAATGGCCTCCCCTCATGCAATAGAATCCGCAAGGCTCAGTATGCTGGAAGCGCGAAAGGCGCTTGAGGACTACGAAACGCTTGAGGGCTTTGTTTCCTCTGGCGAACACACAATGCTGACTCGGATATTCACTAAAGCCACAGAGACCTTTCTAAGGCTTTCAGCGAGCCACCAATAAACATGGCTAGGGTGTAGTCGCACCTACGGCTTCGGTACAGCGCGTCAGTGTTTCTGGAGGCCGCTTGGTAGCGGCGTTCCCCGAGTCTCGGGTATCCCGGCAGCAATTCCCAAGCGACAGTACCTAAGGCTCCAACCCCAACGCCCTCGTGGTGAACTCGACGAGAGGCAGCATCGTCCGACACGCGGCGATGAATTCCCGCATGAATCCCGCCGCCCTTCACGCCGCCGCAGGTCCGCCGGTGCTGCCCTCGACGCCCCAGCTTGAGGGGCGAGCTATATTGTGGACGATGGAACTACACCGCTGGCTGTGCTGGACATCTGAGGGGGGCAACGCCCCGGCCTTCGTGCGAACGGTCGGCGAAGCTGCTCGCATGGCTTGCTTGCCCGAGTATGAACTGCTCCGACCCGTGCCCCTGGAACTCAAACGCCGGTATCCCGAACCCGAGCCTGGCAAGCCCCCCAATTTCACGCCCAAGCATGATGCACCTCGGTAATCCTGTTCAGGTTTCACCTTGACACCCAGACTTCCGGGTGAAAGTATTTGGCCAATCAGCCTAGCTCAATGGCAAGGCCGAGAGGGAAGGCGTAATGACAGCCTGTGCCCACTCCCGTCTTGCGCCGCGCACCCTCCTCAAGCTCGGAAGGTGCGCCGGGGGCTTGACTGACCGCTTTTTCCTCAGGCTCTCGGTCCCGCAAGAAAATCACGACTTCATTTTCGAGGAGGCGTCATGCAACGAATCAGTCTTTTGCTGCTCGTTCTAGTGGTCTTCTCCGCCACGACCATGCAGGCGCAGGCACCGGCTCCGAAGCCCGACCCCGAGGTCAAGAAGCTGCATGCCGACCTGGGCCATTGGACTTACGAAGGAGAGGCCAAGCCCGCACCGTGGTGCCTCGGTGGCAAGTTTACTGGCGAAATGACCTGTCAGATGATTCTAGGAGGATTCTTTCTCCAATGCCGGTTTGCGGACAAGGGACCTGGGGGAGAGGGGCGGAGTCTTGAGCTTGACGGGTACGACCCGGTGAACAAGAACTTTACCAGTGACGCATACGGTGACGACGGAGGCAGATTTTCAGGCGTGCTAACCATTACTGGGAACACATGGACCTATGCAGGAAGGTGGGTCAGCGAAGGAAAGCAGTATCAGTACAAAGGGACCTTTGTACTTGCGCCCGATTTGACGAGCGGGACCTACAAGGACGAAATCTCACTCGATGGCAGGACGTGGACGACTTGCGAGGAGTCCAAATATACCAAGGTCCAGCCCGCCCCGAAGAAGTAGCGGGCAGCCGACAGGTCAGCACAACCAGGGGCCGGGCTGCTTGATGCGCGCACAGAAGGGAGAGCTTGCAGTGGGCACCCCCAGTCATGACTACATCATGGGCAAAACATCCGCGGAATACCAGCGCTTACGCGCCCAGGCGAAGTTGTGGGAAGAAGCCACCAAGCGCGTACTCCTCAAGGCCGGTGTGCATGCGGGCATGTCCTGTTTGGACATAGGCTGCGGTCCTGGGGAGGTAATGCGCCTCATGGGTGAGATTGTTGGCCCGGAGGGCTCCGTGACGGGCGTTGACGTGGACGGCAATATTGGCAGAGAGGCGCTTGACATGCTGCGGACGACCGCCGGTGGCCAATACACTTTCCACGAGATAGACGTTGAGTCAAGGGACCGGGTCCCCGGCAGTCCTTTTGATGTCACGTTTGCTCGCCTCACGTTAGTCCATCTCAAAGAACCAGTGGCGTTCCTGCGTAAGATGATGACGTGGACTAAGCCCGGCGGTATCGTCGCGGTGCAGGAGCACGACTTCGATTCGTGGGGGGCTTACCCGAAGCTGGATGAAATAGTCGAGGCGGTACAGACGTTTCGTACAGTTGCAGAAAAGGCGGGACGTGACACGCGGCTTGGCTTCAAGTTGCCTACGTACTTTATCGAGGCGGGGCTTGGCCCTCCTGATGGCACCGATGTCGCGGCATTACTTGTGGAGTTGGAGGTTGGGGGCCGCATGACTCAGGCGGTCTACGACAGTGTCTTTCCAATAGCACAAAAGCTGGGCATTGCTGATGAGGCGAGTCGGCAGCGGATTCTTGGCGCCATCGACGAGGCGAGACAGTCCGGAGGACCGTATGTGTTAAGTCCACTGCTCATTGGCGCATGGAAGTGCCGGCCAGTGTGAGCCCAGTTTCCTGAATGCTCGATGCCCGACTCAGACTGCCCAGCACGTGCCTACACCCCACCGCGTTCCATTATCCGTCGTAGCGCGCAGTTTCGATGATTTCCATCGAGTCGCGGGGCTATCCGGAAGTTGTCGCCCGCGTAAAGGCAATGTGCTCCTCCGATCGCCATTACTCGCGGAAAACGGCGTAGTGGCGACTTGCCCTTCTACACTGGCGGAGGACGGAGGCGCGAGCACATTAGTCGCCACTAGTGGACTGTATCAGCTGAATCGGTAGTAATTCGATGCGTTGGATTGCTGTACGTCCAGCGGAAATGATCGGTTGGTTTGATGGGCGATGTGCTAGCATTTCAGTCGTGATAGGGCTTACGGATAAAGAACGCGAAGAAGAATGGAGGGAAGAAGATGCGCGCTAAAGCAACTTTGATCACCGTGCTCCTGATTGCATCAGCCTTCCTCGGCTGGGGCAGTCCACAGAAGGAAGGTGACAACAGGAGTAGCGGTCCTATCAAGGGCGGCACTCCCGACAATCCGACACTGTACGAAGTTCGGCAACAATGCAACGAGATTGCATCGTTCTTCCCGGTTGATCTTGCTCTCGCCCGCAAGTGGGTCCCGCCAGCGTTCAAGCTGGCGGTTGATGCCCAGGGCAAAGCAACTGGCGCGCTCATTTTCATGAATAGCCCCAAGTACTTTTTGCTCACTACCCCGAATGCTCCTCCCCTCCAGAAAGGTGAGAACACTGCGCCTGTGTCTGTTGTTCACTTGTGGTTCGTACTCCAGGGGCCTGCTCAGGTCCTTCCGGTCCCCGGCGCGCAAGAAACGTCGCCGACCCTGTACGTGTATGGTGTGGCGGACTTGGTCACCAGCCCAGTTGTCGCCCGCGTGTACCAGCGGGCTGGAAAGAATGCCGTTCTCATCAGTGGCGCCACCTTGGTTGACGACGGAAGACGACAGACGGGCACAATCACATTCAGCAACAGGCGCAAGATTACCCTCGACGCATACACTCCCGCGCAGTTGCCGACGCCTCTCCGGGCGGGCGGAAATGTCTGGAGCTGGCACGTTGGTAATCCCGCGGAGGGAACCGACGATTTCAGCCTTTACCTCGATCCTGCCGTGGCCAAACCCGGCAACGTCGGCACCACTCGGGTGATGTTCCTGGCCACCGCACCTGGACCTCGCAATACTACCCAGGTAACTATTCACGCCGAGCCGGACACACTGTTCGTGGATTACTTCGGGGGCAGCGACGTGGTGTCGTCACGGGCCACGTTCTACAGGCCGAACAACCTCGTGAACAACTCGAGTCTTGGAAACCTGGCCTGGACAACCTATCCCCCCTTTACCTTGAATTGTCCCACGCTTCTTCCCTAGCAGGTACGTCATCACAGCCGGAAAAACGCCTATCGGCGCGCAAAGATATCGGGCGTACGAGGCTAGGCGACCAGGGAGGGTCTATTTCTTTGGAACCCGTTTCGTAACAGCACGGGTTAAGTTTCCAGGTTGCTGAAATTACGCCAAATTGGATTGGCCTTCGGCCGGTGTTATGTCGTGTTTACCCCATCAACAGTTGCCGGATACAAGGCTGCTTATCAACCGGACCGTAGGCCAGCCATCTCGATTACGAGCGCCGGAATCGTGGCACGGAGATTTGAGATCCGAGTACACCGGTCAGCACGTCAAGATTTCGCCTCGCAGCAAAAGCCTACTGGGGTTCGTTGGCTCAGAACCTGAGCAGCTTGGTTCTGCCCTGCGCGCGGACTCCCGCGGACATCGCGGCCAGGAAGCGCGAACGGAAGGCGTCACTCATAAGCGCCCTCTTGACCACGGGCAGGCTCAGGAAGGCGCCGATGATCGCCCGCACCGCACCCTGCGTCCGGCTCGAGGGGTTGTCGAAGAGCTGGTTTTGCAGCGTGCCGCGTTCCAAACACTGGAGAATGACGCGCTGGAACGTCGTCTCCGGGTGGAGCACGCGCTGCGGTCTGTTTACGAGCCGCATCGCACGGAAGTCGCACTTGAGCGCACACACGCCGCAACCCAGGCATACATCAAGGTCAATGCGCGGCTTCTTCGCCGTCGGCTTTACGCCGTCACCATCAGCGACCATCTCGATCGCCTCGATCGGACACGCCTTGGCGCATTTTCCGCACCCTGTACAGGTGGCCGGGTCCGAGTCGGCGATGAACGATGAGGTGGTGACGAAGTTCGTGCAGCCAAAACGGCTGATGGCCCGAAGGGCATTGCAGCAGCAACCGCAGCATTGGCAGACGAACATTACACCCTGTTGCACGTTGTCCGCGCAGAACACAAGCCCAAGTTCCCGTGAGCGGGCAAAGTTGTCGCGCATTTCGGACTTCGAGACCTCGCGCGCAAGTTTGTGGCGGATCATATAATCGGCGGCGATCCCGAAGGTCGAGCACACCTCGAGGGGAGTGCGGCAGCCTCGCGCTCCGGCGTGCTGTTTCTCGTGCCGGCACGAGCAGATCCCGAGGGCGAACCGCTGCGAGCGGTTGACAATCGCGGAGGCTTTTTCGTAGTCGAGGATCTCCACGTGCTCGCCGAGCGCTTCCTGGTGCGGCAGAACCCGTTCAACGAACACCCGCTTGCCGCCTTGGGTGTTGGCGGTAAAGGCGGCACCGTCCTCAAGGTACTGGTTGAACAATGTCCCCAGCAAGCGTGAGTCCACCCCTTCGCCGGTTCGCATCATCGTGAACTCAAAAAGGCCGATGAACAGCGGGCTCGGCATATACCAGTAGCCGTCACCGAGCCAGAAGTCGGTGACTAGCCCCTTGTCGCCCATACCGTCGAGGAGCGTCCGCAGTTTCGTCTCCTCCATGCCCGTCACCTTGGCCACGTGAGCGAACGGCGACAACGAGTATGGCATCCTCACGAAGACCTCGGCCTCTTCTTCGGAGAACAGCTCCTTGACGATCCGGCGCAGCGTCTCGTTCCAGGGCGCCCTGGCGGTCAGGCCGTCCACCTTGCACCCGACCTGACGGTAGAGGTCCTTCCCTACAAGATGTCCCATGGATGCAATTCTCCTATTTCCTTGACAGAGTTTGCTCCGGACACGAACCTACACCTAGGACCTGGTAGCGTCAAGGGTTCCGAAT
>CAVRNQ010000002.1:0-180590 GCA_963722555.1 uncultured Acidobacteriota bacterium | reverse complement strand
CCATAAGCGTTGAGGTCAGCACGACATTTCTCCCGAAACACCCTCAAACTCGCCTGTAAAGCAATCTTAAACGACAAACACGCCAACTATATTTGGCTTCTTTTCATACACGTGCGGACTTTCTTCATATGCGCACTCAGGTTTCGAAAAAACTTAGTATTTACGAATGGCAGCAGAGAAAGTCAAGAATGCCGACCAGCCGCCGCTGAATCCGGGTGGCAGGAGGGAATGAAAATGAATGGTGATTTCAAGTCGGCAGGCGAGACAGGGTGGATTGCGGTACCGCTGGTCGCCGTAATCCTGGCATCCGCGTTCGCCATCCCGCTGGCTGATAACTCCGTGCAGTGCGTCGTGACCAGCCCCCCTTATTGGGGACTGCGGAGTTATACCGGAAGCCAGGAGCTGGTGTGGGGTGGGGCGGAGGGGTGCGGGCATGAGTGGTCCTCAAATGGCACCCGCAAGCAATCGCCACAGCGTGACCATGCCGCTGACGGCTCGTTCGGGGCGACCAGGGGGGTAGAGAAGTCAAGAGCAGGGATGGCTTATGTAGCATCGCTCGGCACCACCTGCCTCCGCTGCGGGGCTTGGCGGGGCGCATTCGGGCTTGAGCCCACGGTGGAGATGTATGTCCAGCACACGGTCGAGATACTGCGGGAGGTGCGGCGGGTGCTGAGGACGGACGGGGTGTGCTTCTGGAATGTGGCGGATTCGATGCGGGAAAAGCAACTCTGCCTGATTCCGGACCGCGTGCGCATTGCTGCACAGGCAGACGGATGGTGGGTACGCTCAAAGATTATATGGGTGAAGCCCAATCCCATGCCTGAGAGCGTGCGTGACCGACCCACGGATGCGTATGAGGACATCGTGATGCTCACCAAGTCGGACCGGTATTGCTGGGACCAGCATGCCACGATGGAGCCGACCAACGACCGCAAGGGGACGAGGAATCCACGGAATGTCTGGACATTCCCGGTGGGGTCACACAACGGCGCACACTGCGCCACCTTCCCCAAGGAGCTTCCCCTCCGCTCCATCAGGGCGGCGTGCCCTGAAAAGGGATGCTGCCGCTTCTGCGGGACGCCCTGGAAGAGGGTGATGAAGGTCATCAAGACCGCCACGGTCGCAACCAAGGGGTTCGTCGGGTGGACCCCCGGCTGCAATTGCAGGGGGCAGAGGGGAATCACGAAGCACTGCCTTGTACTTGACCCATTCGGCGGGTCGGGCACGACGGGGCTGGCAGCCAGCCAACTCAAGCAGGACTGCGTGCTGCTGGACATCTCGGCGGAGTATGTCCAGGAGATGAGGGAAAAGCTGGAAGGGAAGAAGCATGACGAAGCTGACACAGCGCAAGTCGAGATTGATAGTGGAGACCCCCTGCGACATCCAGGGTCGCCCCTTGGTTGCGTAGATAGAGGCGTCGGGATTGTCCCTCCGCCTCAATGGCTGCAGGCACCAGCTGGAGATTACATGGGCTCAAGCCTATAACCGTGCGGCGAGCACAGGGGAATGTCAAGCGGTCCATATAACAGGACATTCCTCAAAATTTTTACCTGTTTCGTTCTAACTCCACTAATTTAAGAACTTAGCTGTTTTGGCAAGTGGACAGCTTCAAATTGCCAAAATACCTTATAAAAGTGCGTAAATACAGCCCTGCAAGCAGCTCTCTAAAGAGGCAAGGTTGGCTGAGGCGTATATAGACCCGCGATTTTCTTGGCTTTCGGCAACACTACCACTTTTTTGAAGCGAGTGCCGCACTCGAACGGGGCTGCAAATCCGGACTGATCAAACCGAGGAGCGAAAAAAATGGGGAAAGTCCTGGTCCATATAATGGTCCTTACCCCTGTCCGGTCCCATCAGCCACCCTCAATCGGCAGTCGCCGCGCCCTGGATCCATTCCGCTGGCCGTTGAGCGATTTCAGCCTGCTGAGCTGTTCTCGCGATACTCCAGCGACGAATCTCGCTTGCCGCTTGCTGCGGTCTTGGCAGCGTACTCCCGCAGTGCTTCGAAGCCCGCGCAACGCACGTCGGCAGAAGCAGGCGGGAATGCCCAAGAGCCCGGCTCGGCCAAGCCAAGAGCGTCAAGGGCGGAATCAGTAGGCATCCTCATTGGAATCCGCATTGTCACCATGCAAGTCAACGCCGACAAAAGGCGACCGGGTGACTCTGCGCACGGGTCGCGGGTGGTCCTCGCCTCGGCAGAGCTGGCGGGTCGGCGAGAACTTGAGCATGGCCCACGGCCAAGCTATGGCCAAAGACGGCTGGCGGGGATTTCAGGGAAGGTAGGCCTGTCGAGGAGCAGAAAACTGACTACCGAAACCATAGGTGAGGTTTTGTGCAGGAATGGGTATTAGAGAGATGAACGGGAGGAATTGATGGAAAGCAAAGTCATGAGGACCAAGGAGGCGGCCAGGTACATCGGCGTCTCCCCCTGGAAATTGAGGAAGTTGGTACACGAGGGGCGTCTGGCGTACCTGTCGGACGGCGACAACACCTCCGCCTTGCGGTTCCTCGTGGAGGACCTCGACGGCTACCTGGGGAGATGCAGGGTCCCGGCAGCGCCGCCCCTGGCGGCAACGAGGGTATCGTAATGACGACCAAGAACGAGGTCAGGGTGTTCCTGGAGAGCACGCCCGAAATCTCCATCACTGCTGCCGCCCATCGACTCGGCCTAGCGGCACGCTGTCAGATGCAATCCGACGCATAGGTCGAGGAACTAGTAGAATCGCATGAAAGATAAGGCTGCCGAACAACCCAGACGGCCCCTATTGCCGAAGGGTGGGAATGACTGCGTGCAGACCCCGGACAGCCTAGCGAGTGACATCGTGGGGTATTTCCTGCCTCAGATAACTGGGCGGGTTTTAGAGCCGTGCGAAGGTGACGGAGCATTCACACGGGCATTTGCAGGCTACGGGATTGAGAATGTCACCACCCTGGAAATCCTGAGGGGCCAGGACTTCTTCGAATTCCATGAGCATGTGGACTGGGTCATCACTAACCCACCGTGGGGCCAGATACGGGAATTCCTCAAGCACAGCTATGAAATCGCCGACAATGTGGCGTTTCTCATAGCCATCCACCACGTCCTGTCCATGCGTGCCCGCATACGGGACAGGGTGCAGGCGGGGTTCGGGATTGTCGAGGTGCTGTATGTGGACACTCCCCCGAAGCCCTGGCCCCCGTCAGGGTTCCAGCTTGGGGTCACACATCTCAAGAGGGGGTACGTTGGAAAGACGGCTTGGAATCAGCTAGACAAGATTTGGGGCGGGGAACAGTTGATGGAGAACGAATATGATTCCGTCGGGGTTTTAGCATAGGCCACAGAGATAGGCCAGATTTGACTTTTCTTATTTCACCCTGGTCGTGTAAACTATGACCAAGAGAGACAGCATGGCAAGGAGACCAAGAGGAACGGGCTGCTTGTATCGGCAGCCAGGAAGCGAAATCTGGTGGGTGCAGTTCCACCGGAACGGGCAACGCTTCCGGGAGTCCACCGGCACCGAGAACAAGCGAAAGGCCCAGGATTACCTCCGGGATAAGCTGGCGGAGATTGGTCTCGGCACCTACAGCCCACGGGCATCGCAGGTGACCGTGGCGGAGCTTGTGGAAGCCAAGCTGACCACCGACAGGAACAATGCCCGCAAGGACGTCAAGACCTCAGAAGGTCGCTGGAACCTCCACTTGAAGGATGCCCTCGGTCATGTCAAGGCTCGGGACCTGAGTTCCGCCCTTCTCGGCAAGTATGTCGAGCGGAGGCTTGCTGAGGGCGCTCCCAACGGGACGGTGAACAGGGAGCTATCCTTGGTGCGGGCGTCGTTCCACGCTGCCCGCCGCCAGGGTCTCATAAGGGCAGTCCCATTTTTCCCGATGTTGAAGGAGCCACCCGCCCGGCAGGGTTTTCTGCGGGATGACCAATACGACAGGCTTGCGGAAGCCTGTGCCGCCGAGGGTCTCTGGCTGCGGGGGATGTTCGAGGTCGCCTACAGCTATGGCTGGAGGAGGGGGACACTCCTCAGTCTCAAGGTCTGGCAGATTGATTTTCCCGCCAAGACCATCAGGCTATACGACACGAAGAACGGAAGGGGCCTGCCCATGGTCATGACTGACAAGGTCAAGGAACTCCTCACTGCCTGCTCTGCGGGCAAGGGTCAAGATGATTATGTCTTTACTCGTGATGGCAACCCCATCGTTGATTACCGCAAGGCATGGGAGCGTGCTAGGGACGCCGCAGGCTGCCCAGGTCTGCTCCTTCACGACCTATGCCGCACAGGCATGCGCAACATGCGCCGTCTTGGAGTTTCTGAGGGCGTAGCCATGAAGGTTGCGGGCCGCAAGACAGCCTCAATTTTCCGCCGCTACGATATCGTCGATGAGTCCGACTTGCGGGAGGTTGCAAGAACAGGACTTTCCCCATTTTTTAGCCTTCCCAAGCCAGCAGGAGTTCCAATTGCCAAGTTTTGGGCGGTGGACCGGATGGTTCGGGGCTGGTTTGAGAAAGAACCTTATGGATGCCATCGGCCAGAGCGTAGAAGCGGAAAGGCGGAATGCCGAAGAAGCGGAAGGAAATGATCAGGAGCCTTTCGCACAAGATTCTCAACTTTAACTTCTGCCCTAAGAAAGTGGCGGCAAAGTAAGCCGCGGCCGTCACCAACACCACCAGGTTTTTCAGCCGTTGATAGCGCAGAACGCGAATATCTTCCAAGTGATAGCTCTGTTTGAGGAAGCGAAAAGTTTCCTCAATTTTCCAGCGGGTCAGATAGATTTGCACGATCCACCATAGCGATTCTGAGTCCCGCGCTCCCTCCAGGTTGGTCAACAGCAGGAGCGGATCTTTCCCGAAACCGGCCACCACCACCAAGAGCATCTTCTCCTCTCGCCCCGGCAGGTGCAGGGGTTCGGCACCGTAGCGGAGCTCATAGACCTTTTCTTTCCCCTCTTCGATCTTGATCACGCGCGCCGCATAACGCAGACGACACCGGCCACCCACCTCCGCCACACTCCCTTGCAGGCGGCGTCGATCGATCACGAAACGTTTACCGGTGGACCGGATCACAAAGCGCTCCCGCCGCGCCAGCAGCGGCTCCAACACCTCCCGGCGGTCTCCGCCTCGATCTAGCACCCAGATCCCTCGCCCTCTCGTATGGCTCCGCACTAAGTCCACGGCCGCCAGAATCTCCGCGTTCTCACTACGGAACTCTTTCGCCTCCGCCGAGTACAGCTTCTGGTACAGCGGCACGATCTCGCTGCTTTTCACCTCCGCCGCCGTGATGTCACACAACCAATAGCCGTCATGCAGTTCGCCGGTGCTGCCGTCCCGCACCTTTGCCAGGTATTCCATCTTCTGGGCGTATTCCTTGCGCAGGTCACTCAGGTCCAGGCACAGCACCGTGTTCGCTTCTACTCGTCAACTCCCCAGCGCTGCCAAGCGCTCGCTCAGGTGGCTTTCCAGTTCCGTCGCCTCCAGATTGCGCGACAGACGGTTCTCCGTCTTGATCAAATCAATCTCTTCTTTCAGGCTGCGCGCGATGTTGCTGAGCTTCACGTCCTGACTGGCCTGCACGCCAAACAACATCTGACCGACGAACTTCTGTAAGGGGCGGCTCAGACCTTCGGTGAGCTGCAAGGAGAACTTCGTGAGCTGGGCTTTCAGTCGGGAACGCAGTCTGTTATCGTGCATCGGGGATGCCTCCCAGGTGGTTTGGATTTCTCGCAAAAACCCTTCTACCACGGAGTTCGTCCCCGTTCACTTGTTAGAAAAAACAACTCCCGCTGGTTCTATTACTTGCCTGAAATCAGACAGAAAAAATGGGGAAAGTCCTGTGCAAGAAAGCTTGACGAGAAACAGCAAGAGCAGTTTAGCCATAGTTTAGCCATAGTCCAACCCCAGGATAGCCTTTCCGAGGAGAAGTCCAAGGTGCAAGTCGTTACGGCTCAACGAAAAGATGGAGGGCCTGGGGGGATTCGAACCCCCGACCTACGGTTTAGGAAACCGTTGCTCTATCCGTCTGAGCTACAGGCCCACGAAACCAAACTCGCTGGGGCTCATAGATTAGCACACGAGCGCCCCCTGTGTGGCGGTGAATTCACCCCTGCAATTTCCGACTTGCCTGCCAGGGCGAGTTCCTCGATTGAACTATCTTTGCACCGACAATCAGCTCTTTTCAAGCGCGTGGTAGTGGGTCAGTTTGCTGTAGCGGCGCTCTATGAGCGCCGGAATCTATGGAATCAAAAGCCGGCGGTCGCTTCCTGCGTCAGCGCAGGCTCCGACCGCCGCTACAAGAGAACCAAAGTGCACCACTACCCAAGCGCGTCGACCCCTACAGGAAGTTCATGGCCAAGGCGCTTCGGTGCCAACGGCTCCCTGCGAGTGTTCGGCAAGGCATTTGTCTCCAGGAAAGTGCAGCCTACCTCGCCGGCAACCTGTCAGGGGGATGAGAAACGGGCGTGGCGATCGCCTGAGAAGTCGCCGTGAAAGTGGTGCGCGAGCTGGGCGGCTGGGGGAGCACCTTGACGGTGCTCCCGCGGGAGGGCCGGAAAGCCCTAAAACCACGCGGCGTCAGCTTGGGGGGAGGTAGACGATCTGGGCTTCATCCAGTATTCGGAACAGCCCGGAGCAGAGGTTAGACCCGCACACGACCGGTGCGGCCCCCGAGTATTGTGCGGCCGTAATCAAGCCCGGCGTGCCGCAGTTCGGGCAACCCAGCACGGCGACGAAATTGGGAGCGAAAACCTCCCGCAGGTAAACGAAGTCGTCCAGAAAGACGATGTCGCCCGGCCCCATGTCCGACACCGACGACCGACTTGCCAAATGCAGGATGGTGGGAAGTCGCTCACCCTCGGAGTGATTCGAGGCCCCGCGCACGGTATCTTGGTCAGGCATGCCGCCGGCTTTCCGAACTTTGCTGCTTTGTTTTCCCACTTTTCCCTATGCCTTCCTGCCCGCGCGGCCCGAAACCTCCCTGCCGCCGCCGGAGCTGCAAAGCCTTCCACACCTTACCCGACGCGCCTTCCGCCGCAGACGCCTTGGAGGGCGGGAGCTTGCGCCCGCCTTTTGCTTCCGGCTGGGTCGAAACCTGACCCGGCATGGACCAAACTCCTGATCAGGGCAGCTCGTGCAAGCCCTTTCTTCAGAGTGACCATAAGCGCGGCGCTGCCAGGCGGGATTCCCGCTCTCGCAGTCTACAGCGTCGCCCTTAAGATCGGCGGGCCTTCGGCTCGCGGCGCACCCCCATCGATTGGGGACGACAAATTCTGCCGCGGCTTTCGCCGCAAGGACATACTGGGCGCAGCCTTCGTTGTGGGAGGGGAGAGGCGCAAGATTGAAGAACGAATCTAGCGCACCCGTCCACCCTCACAGTGGAATCCTCTTTGAACTGACTCCATGGCGCAGGACGATAGGCTCGACGGCCTCTGCCATTGCTGCCGCAAGAAACGACAGGGCGTGCGCCCGGGCCAGTCGAGCCACCTTCCAATCTGGAACGCCAGTCCCACTTCGGGAAAGGGCACATAAGTCCCAATTCCTGGGGCATGGTGCCTGCTGTTTTCCCGGTTTCCCGTTCTGCCCCGACTCGAATGAGGCGTGGTTTGGCCCGGTTCGGGCAGGCTAGCGATTTCGCTCCGGACCGGGGACTGTCCACTACGTCCTGCCACCGACGCTTGGAGGGAAGCCAAGCACCCATGCCGAAGCCTTCTGGCATGCGCGTGCTTGACGCGCCCGGACCTTTCTGCGTCCTGCCCTGCCTCCCACATACACATCTATCGGCCGTTTCGGTTTTCGGCTTGAGAGGTGGCGGCAGGAATCTCGTGCTCCATGTTCCCTCGAGCCGCGGCGTCGGGCGGGATTAGATCTCTCCCATTTCGGAACTCGGCGGCGGGCCTGAGAGCTCCGAACGGGGAGGAATCCGAGAAAAATTCGCGGCGCCTCGAGTGCGATCCGCGGCTCAGCCGGGGGGGGTGGCAAGTCACCGTGCGCGCCCCAGAGCCTGCCGAATACCCTCTGGCCAGGGTCTTCAGGGTTGCCGTAAGTGCTTGAATCCCTGCCTCTTGTTGTTAGTCTTCGAAACCCGCCTCAGGAAGAACGCGCCCCCCTGGGCGCATTCGGCGGGACGCCGCTCACTAATATGAAAGCCTCTTTCGGGAGGCTAGTTTAGAAGGTTCAGTCTCACCGGCTTCGCCGGGCGACCGGGTGGCCCATCCTTTGCAATCTCTAAGGACAGCGGGCCGAACCCAAGGCCGAACGCGGCGAGGGAAGCGTAGAGCGGCAGGCTCTACGCCGCCGGTGAAGTATTGCCTGTGGCCGCACGGCAAGCAACGCGGGGTTCGGAGGACGCTGGCCCGAAGGGATGCAAAACCCAGCAGCCCGGGCCATTTGAGAATGAGCGAGGTTCCCATGGCAACCCAACCGTCCCCCACTCACCAGCCCATGACCCACCCGGCCACGGCACCGGTCCTTCGTCGCAGGGTGATTCTGCACAAGAGTGCCCCGCAGCCTGGGGTCCGTCCCCCGGCCCAGAAGTCTGCGCGCGCCGCCCGGGAAAGACAGCGGTTGCTGGTCGAGATGCTTCCCCTGGTCAAGCGCCTGGCGTTCAAGATCCGCGAGCACTTGCCGACGCATGTGGAAGTCGATGACTTGCTCGCCAACGGCGTGCTGGGACTCGTGGATGCGGTCGCCAAATTCGACACCGCCAAGCGCGTGAAGTTGGAGAGCTACGCGCGCCACCGGGTGCGCGGGGCTATTCTGGACGGCCTGCGCGGCGCGGACCCCGCCTCTCGTGACATGCGGAGGAAGAATAAAAGAATCCAGCAGCTCTACCGCGAACTGGAAGTCAAGTTCGGCCGGCCGGTAACCGACGAGGAGATGGCCGCGGCGTTTGGCCTCAGCCTGCCGCAATGGTACCGTACCCTGAGCGAGGTGCAGGGCGTGGGCTTCGACTTCGGCATTCGGCCCATTTCTGCCGGTCCGACCACGAAACGGCTGCCTACCGAGCCGACGCTGCTGGCCGCTCACGAAGCGAACCCCTTCGAGTTGTGTTACCGCCGCGAACAACGTGAGATCTTGATCCGCGCGCTTTCTCGCCTGCCGGAGCGGGAGCGGCGGATCCTGACGTTCTACTATTACGGGGAGCTGACCATGAGACAGATCGCTGACCGTCTGAACGTGGACGAATCACGCGTCTCGCAGCTCCATTCCGCCGCCCTGGTGCGGCTGAAGTCGTCGGTTGAGTCCATGTTGCGCCGGCCGCATGCCGCCCCCTCCGGGGTCACCGCGAGCCTGTCGATGGCTGCCGGCGACGCAGCCTAGCGAATAGTTCCGCCGCTAGCGCCGCGACGGCCCTGCCCGGTGCGCCGGCGAGGCGTCGGCTTGCATCCGTCGGGCGAGAATGATAGCCTCTTCTCGCCATCCCAGCCGGGAAACGCGCGGGCAGTGACCGCGCTGGAACATCTCGTGGTTGCGAAACTCGGCTGTTTCCTCCCGCGGGGGTGGGCCCCGAGTGATGCCATGAATCGACATGAGAACAAGGTCTTCGAGAGTCAGCACGTGATCCTGGACGATGGCGTGTTCGTGAACTGCACGTTCAAGACCTGCAGCCTGGAATATTCGGGCGGAGATGTTCTACGTGCAGAACTGCCAGGGGGAAGGGTGTCAACTTATTTGGCGGGGAGCGGCGCAACGCACGGTTCTGTTGCTGCAAGGGCTCGGCCTGATGGTTCCGCCTCCAGTGCCGCCAGGCGCCGAACCGGCCAGTCGAGTGCAGTGAGCGGAGCGGCTGATATCACGGGGCGCGGGCGGAAACGGACCGGCCCCAAGGTGCTCTCCCCCCGGAGGAGCCCACGGCCCGTGGTTTGATTATCAAGCGGGCCCCGTTCGGTACTCCGGGACAGACGGTCCAACGTACCTCGGGTTCCTGCCCGCCAGAAGTGCCCGATTACCGATAATGTGATGTTTCAAAACGGCTTGCACGCAACTGTAGTTCTGGGATGCACCCTCCTCCTGGCGGCCGCATAGCAATTCTCTTGCCTTTTGTTCATCAAAACCTTTATATTCAAGCGTTTGAGCCTCGAGATTGCCCAGCGCTGAGGACCCAGGATTGGCTAAGTTGACCACGCCTCGCATTTTTGTCAGTCTCGCCGCGCCCACCCTGAGCGCCATGGAAGCGCTAGCTGTGCGCGTGGTGGGAGTACCCGTAGGCTATGAGCTCCGCCTGGATTACCTCCAGAACTTCACCCAATTCGAATCCCAGCTTCACCAAATGCTCATGCGCCTGCACTTTCCGCAGACCATTGCCACGTGTCGCCTGACGACAGCGGGGGGCATGCTGCGGGGCTCGCTTTCCGATCAGGTGGCCATCCTTTCGGCCGCAGTGCGGGCTGGTTGCCAGTGGCTGGATCTCGAGATCGAGTCGGTTCAGAAGGGCGGAGCAGCGTTGCTGCGCGAATTCCGGGCCGCCAAGCTCATCGTTTCCTATCACGACTTCCATAAGACACCCGCGCTGGGCGCGACGTATCGGCGTCTGGCGCGGTTGCCGGTGCAGGTCGTGAAAATCGCCACGCACGCGCGCCACCTACGCGACAACCTGCAAATCCGCCGCCTTCTCAAGGCGAATCGCCGCCGCGCGCCGCGCCTCGTGGCGCTGGCGATGGGCGCGGCGGGGATGCCCTCGCGGCTGCTCTCCCTGCACTGGGGTTCGGCGTTCACCTACGCCGCGCCCTTCAACCACTCTCCGGCCGCGGCCGGCCAGATTCCCGCCGAAGTCATGCGCTCGGTTTACCGGGTTGACCGCCTGGACAGCGGGACGCAGCTTTACGGCGTGCTGGGCTCGCACGCCTCCATTTCACTTTCCCCGGCCATGCAGAATGCGGCCTTTCAGGCCAAGCACGTAAGTGCCGTTTTCCTGCCTTGCCAAACGCATCAACTGTCGGACTTCCTCACCTTCGCACGGGAGCTGGAGCTGCAGGGGTTCGCCGTGACCATGCCCTACAAGCGTGCCATCCTGCGCGCACTCGATTGGGTGGACCCGCTCGCGCACCGCATCGGCGCCTGCAACACCGTGGCGGTGCAGCGCGGCCGGTGGTTGGGATGGAACACCGACGCCGCTGCCGTCGTGGAAGTCCTCACCAAGCGTTTGCGCCTGGCGGGCAGCCGCATTCTGATTCTGGGCGCGGGCGGCGCGGCGCGCGCGGCTGCTTACGCGGTGCGCGCGGAGGGCGCGGAAGTCGTCATCGCCGCGCGGCGGGAACAGGCGGCGCGCACCCTGGCGCGCGGCCTCGCCGCGCAGGTGGTCCCCTGGGCCAGCGCCGAGGGCCTGGAAGTGGACGCCGTCATCAACGCCACGCCGGTGGGCATGTACCCGCATGTTGACACCACGCCCATCGACCTCGCCCGGCTGCGAGTGCGCGTGGTCTTCGACATGGTCTATTACCCCCTCACCACGCGCTTCCTGAACGAGGCGCGCGGCCGCGGCCTGACCACGATTTCCGGCCTGGAAATGCTCGTGGCCCAGGGCGCCCGCCAATTTGAAATCTGGACGGGCCTGGCCGCCCCGCGGGCGCTGATGGAGCAGGCCGTCCGCCAGGCGCTGGATTACTCGGGGGGAGGGTAGGTTTTCTGTGCGGGTGCGCCCCAGACGTAAAAGCACGGCAAAAGGCAAAGCGCAAAAGGCAAATGGCAAAAGTGGTTGGAGATGTTGATAGCTGAAGATCGAACGTCTCAGGTTAAAGGGTAAAGGCCTAAAGTCTAAAGTTGAGAGGTAAAGTACAGTGAGTTCTGCTATTTGCTCTCGACCGCCAAATGGTTCGTCCCATATTCGGTATTCTTCTGAACTTTTGCCTTTTGCCCTTTGCGTTTTGCCTTTTGAATTGTTCTTTGTCGCATGAGAGATGCGAACCCCAGCTTCGCCGAATTCCAGCGCCTTGCCCGCCACGGCAACGTCGTGCCGGTATATCGCACGATTGTGGCGGACCTGCTGAGCCCCGTCTCCGCGTTTCTCAGTCTCTCGCCGCAGCACGGGCGCGCCACCGATTCGCACTCGCACAGTTTCCTGCTGGAAAGTGTGGAAGGCGGCGAGCGCGTGGGCCGTTACACCTTCTTCGGCATCGACCCTTTTCAAATTGTCTCCAGCCGCGGCGACCGCATCACCCTCAGGCGCGGCGCCGAGCGCCAGGAGGAGACCGGGAACGTCTTCGAGTTCCTGCGGCGGCTGGGCGCGCGCTACCACTCGGTTACGGTTCCCGGCCTGCCGCCCTTCACCGCTGGTGCGGTCGGCTATGTTTCCTATGAAGCCGTGCGGATGCTGGAGCGTCTGCCGCCACGCGTCGCGCCCGACGTCGACCTGGAAGACGCGGTCTTCATGTATTTCAAGAGCCTGCTGGCCTTTGACCACGTGAAGCACAGGCTCTTTCTGATCTCGAATGTGCTGACCGAAGAAGGCACCGGAAGCCTGCGGGCGAAATATGAGGCAGCGTGCCGTCACCTCGATCACCTGGAAAGCTTGCTGCGCCGGCCGCTCCGCCTGCCCAGCCGGCGCCGGCCGCGGGGTGCGTTGCGGGTGCGCCCCAATATGCCGCGCCCGCGCTACGAGGCGATGGTCGAGCGTTCCAAGGAATACATCCGCGCCGGCGATATCTTCCAGGTCGTGCTTTCACAACGCATGGAAGTTCCCGTGCGCGTCGCCGCTTTCGACGTCTATCGCGCGCTGCGCGTCGTCAATCCTTCACCCTACATGTATTACCTGCGCCTGGGTGAATCCACCGTGCTGGGCTCCTCACCCGAAATGCTGGTGAAGGTCGCGGGCCGTAACGTGGAATACCGGCCCATCGCCGGCACGCGCCCGCGCGGCCGCTCGGAG
Organism: uncultured Acidobacteriota bacterium; assembly: GCA_963722555.1. Classification (GTDB taxonomy): domain Bacteria; phylum Acidobacteriota; class Terriglobia; order UBA7540; family UBA7540; genus Bog-366. The sequence continues at coordinate 167,748 of CAVRNQ010000002.1, read as the reverse complement.
GAGGAAGACCGGCGCCTGGAGGAAGAGCTCCGCTCCGATGCGAAGGAGTGCGCCGAGCACATCATGCTGGTCGATCTCGGGCGCAACGACGTGGGCCGCGTGTGCGAGTTCTCGAGCGTGCGGCCGCAGGAAATCATGTTCGTGGAGCGTTACTCGCACGTCATGCACCTGGTCTCGCAGATCACCGGGCGCCTGCGCCCCGACGCCGATACTTACGCCGCGCTCGCCGCCTGCTTCCCCGCCGGCACGCTCACGGGCGCGCCCAAAGTCCGTGCCATGGAGATCATCGACGAGCTCGAGCCCACGCGCCGCGGCCTCTATGGCGGCGCCGTGCTCTATCTCGACTTCTCGGGTAATCTTAACTCCTGCATTGTCATCCGGACGGTGTTAATCAAAGGTAAAACCGCCTACCTGCAGGCCGGCGCCGGCATCGTGGCCGACTCCATCCCCGCCCGCGAATACGAGGAGTGCCTGAACAAGGCGCGCGGCGTCCTGCGCGCTTTCGAACTCGCCGAAAAAGGCCTGTGACCACAGCCTTGGCCTGCCCTCCCACTTGCCTCCCGTCCCGTCGGGTGATCGGGTGATCCAGTGATCGGGCGATTGAGTGATTTGCGATTTGTGATCTGCGATTTGGGATTATTGAAGTCGGCAAATTGATTCATCCTCTCACCTGACACTGCCGATAACCGATGCGGGAAAGTGTGTCACGGGCGAAGGTAGAATCGGGTGGTCGAGTGGCCGGGCCATCAGGAGATCGGGTGATCGCGAGATCGGGTGATTGAGTGATTTGTCATTTTCGAAGTCGGCAGGGTGATTGCACAGACCTCTCCGAGGGGAGAGGGTGGCGAGCGTAGCGAGCCGGGTGAGGGGGCGTGCTGTTCGCCACGGGCCAGTCACCCTCATCCCTCGAGTCGAACCCACCGATAACCGATATGGGGAAGTGTGTCACGGCCGGGGGGTCGGTAAGAGTCTGGTCAGTTGCCCTCCCGCAGTCGAAGGTTCACGAGCCCAAAGAATGGATGCTCTGTCCCTGTCATTATCCCCAGCCTTTTCATCAACATAATGGCCTTACATGTCAATGAATTGTGTAAGCTGTTTGTTTTCTGTAAGATAATGGCATGGCCTAGGTTTGAAGCGTTTCTTCGCGATTCCTGGCCGCTAAATCCTACTATCTCTTGCATTTTCATCAACATATTGGCATTTAAGATAAGCTGTTTATTTTCATAAAGATAATGGCCTAATGAGAATTTATATATTCTTGCCCTTTAGTTTCAATAAGATCTTGGGAGCAACCTTCATTTTTAACATCTTTTTGGGTGAGTTTTGCTTTCTTGATTCTTATCATGAATTCTTGATTCGCCCGGCTCGACAAGGCTCTCTCAAAACTCGCCGCCGCCCGCGCCGCCCGCAATTGCTGGAGTGGAGAACCGGTACGAGGTGCGGCGTTCATGCCTCATATTATAGCCTCCAGCCCCAGGGTATTGTCAATGGGGGTACGTCACTTTGTGCCTACCGGTAGATTCTAAATTCTGACATCCGGCAGAAACTTACGATTCCAGGGTGAAAGGGGAACCTGCGTCACAAACTATCGGGCATTTTGGCGGGATGTAGGGTCAAATTGTGCATCGGGACGGGACTGCTGGCAAGACATCCCGGGATTGTAGCCCCAAGCCCCGCACACATGGCACAATGGGGATTCCGGGGCAAGGTGATAGCGATTCCGAAGTTATCCCGATCAAGATTCCGAAATTGATCTGATCACGATTCCGGGATGAAGCTGATCATCGATTCCGATTTTAAGTCGGTCAGTTTTAGCGGGTTGTCGGAACGGTGATCGGGATCATTTCGGAACGATTTTCACAGGGCTCCAGGCCGGGCAGTAAGGGGCATGGCGAAGGACGCTGGACAACATCTTCGGCAATGAGGTTCCACTGGAAGGTGGAGGGACCACATTGCCAATGAAAAGGTTGTCCATGCGAAAGCTCAAGGAAGTACTGCGACTACGCTACGAACTGGGACTGGGGCAGCGCCAGATCGCCCGCAGTTGCTCGATCGCGCAGGGCACGGTTTCTGGGTACCTGAAGCGCTCCCAGGAGGCAGGGGTCAGTTGGCCGCTGCCGGAAGGCTGGGATGATCGCCAACTGGAAGCCGCCTTATTTGGAGGAACCCCGCGGCGCGCCCACGAGACCCGCCAGCCCCAGCCCGATTTTGCCCAACTCCACGAAGAACTCCAACGCCATCCTCACCTGACGCTGCAACTCGCCTGGGAAGAATATCGACAGGCCCACTCGGACGGCTACGCTTACAGCCGCTTCTGTGAACTCTACCAACGCTGGCGACAGCAGTTGGATGTGGTGCTGCGCCAGGAGCATACGGCGGGAGAGAAGCTCTTCGTCGATTACGCCGGGGCGACGATTCCCATCCATGATCCTCAAGGCGGGCCGGAGCGGCAGGCCGCGGTCTTCGTCGCTGTCCTGGGGGCCAGCAACTACACTTATGCCGAAGCCACCGAGAGTCAGGAACTGGAGCACTGGATCGGTTCCCACATCCGTGCCTTCGAATTTCTCGGCGGCGTTCCCAAGCTGGTCATTCCGGATAATACCCGCACCGGTGTGAATAGGGCCTGCCGCTACGAGCCCGATCTGAACCGCACTTATCACGAACTGGCCATGCACTACGGGGTGGGCGTGCTACCGACTCGGCCTTACAAGCCCCGCGATAAAGCGAAGGTCGAAACCGGGGTGCAGATCGTCCAGCGTTGGATCGTGGCGGCGCTGCGGCACCGGAAGTTCTTCAGCCTGGCCGAACTCAATCAGGCGATCCGGGAGTTGCTGGATAAACTCAACCAACGGCCGTTTCGCAAGCGGCCGGGCTGCCGTGCCAGCCTCTTTCAGGAGTTGGACCGGCCGGCGCTGGGACCGTTACCGCGAGAACGCTTTGAGCTGCAGCAGTGGGCGACAGCGCGCGTCAATATCGACTATCACGTCGAGATCGACCGCCACTACTACAGCGTGCCCTACGTGCTGACTGGGCAGGTGGTGGAGATCCGCTCGACGCTGAGCACGGTAGAGATCTTTCACCGCGGCGAGCGCGTGGCTTCGCACGTCCGTAGCCACCTGCCCTATAAAGCCACTACCGTCAACGAGCATCGTCCCAAGAGCCACCAGCAGCACCTGGCTTGGCCACCCTCACGTCTGCTGCATTGGGCGCAGTCGGTGGGACCGTCCACGGCGCAGTTGTTCAAAGTCATTCTGGAAAGTAAACCGCACCCCGAAATGGGCTACCGGTCCTGCCTGGGGATTCTACGGCTGGGCCAGCGCTATTCCACCGAGCGGGTGGAAGCAGCGGCGGCACGGGCCCTCGCCACCGGCGCTTGTTCCTACCAGAGTGTCAAGTCGATGCTGGAACGCGGACTTGACCGTCAACCGTTGGAGGCGCCGGCGCCCCGCCCCCCGCTCGAACACGACAACTTGCGGGGCGCGGCCTATTTCGATTCCTCGGATACCCCGAGGTTGCTGTAACTCCATCCGGAGAAAGGAGAACGTATGTTGAATCAGCAGACCCTGGAGAAGTTGCACGGCTTGCGCTTGCACGGTATGGCAGAGGCCTTTCGCGCTCAGTCCGAGCAGACCGGAATCACCGAGTTGAGCTTCGAGGAACGCTTCGCATTGCTGGTCAACCAGCAGTGGAACTGGCGACAGAACCGGGCCTTGGAGCACCGCCTGCGCCAGGCCAAACTACGGCATCAGGCCTCGGTGGAAGACCTAGACTTCCGCTCCCCGCGCGGTCTGGACCGCGCCTTAGTACGGTCGCTCATCCAGGATTCGGCTTGGGTGCGGGAGCATCAGAACATTTTTCTGCTCGGCCCAACGGGGATCGGGAAGAGCTTCCTGGCTTGCGCTCTGGCCGAGAAGGCCTGCCGGGACGGCTTTACGGCCTTCTACACGCGGGCCCCCCAACTGTTTCGCGACCTGGGTCTGGCCCGCGCCGACGGCAGTCTGCGCTCGTTGCTCGCCCGATTGGCTCGTCTGGAAGTACTGGTGGTCGACGACTGGGCCATGGCGCCCCTGGCCGATACCGAGCGTCGGGACTTCCTGGAAATCTGTGAAGACCGCTACCAGCGGCGCTCGATGATCTTGACCAGCCAATTGCCGGTCGCCAACTGGCATGAGCAGATCGGGGATCCGACCCTGGCTGACAGCATTCTCGACCGGCTGGTGCACAATGCTCACCGCATCGAGATGCGCGGCGAGTCGATGCGCAAAAAGCGCGGTGGCAAGGAGTGAACAACGTCGCTGCGCTCCGAACACCCCGAGTGGGCGCCGTGGAAATGCCGCCCCGTGGAAAGCGTGGAAAACTCCCAGAACGAGTTTCCCACCCTTTCCACCGGGCTTGGAAATCCGGCAAAGGGCAGCCGGATTCCCACATTTCCACCGCGCCGGCGGCGGGCTTAATCTTGAAGGAAGGAGACAAAAAAGATGAAGAGAAAACCCAATTCCAGTTGACCGATCCTGATCACTTCAAGCACAATAAGAATGCCAGCGTCGCTTCGCTCCGAAAATGATCGGCTTCACTTCGGAACCAGTGACTGGGATCAAATCGGAATCACCGACCACCTTCATCGGAATAAGCAGGCACAAGACGCCATGTATGCGCCACCCGGTCACCCGCGTACATTATCGGTCGGTCGGGAATTGAAAACGAAAATCTTGGTTACCACCTGTGGGCGCATCCGCGCTGGCTATGGACGCAGTGAGCAGCGAGAGAGATCGTGCACGTGGGCGGTGCAGTTGCTTGTGTTAGTGGGGCGCATACGTGAAAGGCAATGCATGCGCCACCCGCGAAGGACGTTAGCGCTTAGCTAGGGCTTTTTCGGCGTTGGCTTGGACTTCAGGGTGGTATCAAGGGCTTCGTCAAAGGGCTTTTCGATCTTGAAGGTTCACTTGCGGTGTGATGTGGATTTTTCGTCTTCCTGAAATTCACTCATCACCTTATCTACATCGAGTGTATTTTTTGGCTTCGCCCTAATCCCCATTTACCTGTTTAAGGTTTCTCTTTCGAGCATAGATAGAACCTTCTTTGTCATACCTCAAGTAAACCTCCCCGCTTTGGCTTATGGACGCTATGAATGGCGCGGCTGTTTTCTTTGCTAAGCGCATCATCTTGGAAATGGCCTTGCTTAAGATTTCGCCCATTTTATCTCCGCTCCAATTTCCAGAGCAGAAGAAAAACTCCCTTCCTTTATTCGCAATAACTGCGGAAATTTCCAACTCGTTATATCTGATCCCTTTGTCCTTTGTTAGGATGATCCATCCTCGCTGTGATACTTCGGGAAGCCATGTTCTGTCGATTTCACCTGCCTTGAAATAACTCTCGTGACGCTCATATCGTATGCCGGCTTTGTTAAGTACATCAATCAAAGGCGCGCACTTATGAAGATTTTCGTCAAGAAACAGAACGAAATCGTCATGCGGCGATTGCTCTAGACTCCCATCGGATTGCTTCCTCGATCTCTTTAACCGACCGCCCATATTCGTCCGCAAGAGCGACTACAGATTCTCGTGCATGAAACCGGGAAGCTATTACACTAGTGGATATTCCAGTTCCAGAGATTACTGGCTTTCCGAAAGATACTATGGGGCTAATCATAATACTCTTGGGTTCATACTCTTTTCGTTCCTCGATAAAGGGGAAAAATCTATAGATTCCAGTAGCGTCAACCTCTATTCGCTTAAGATGAACTCCAAGGATTTCCTTTAACACCATTTGGCCACCATGGCAAAGACTTATAATCTCATCCCCGATTTCTGTTATGAACAAGTCCACTTCATCTGTTTCAAATTGCTGGTCAATAAGTGGATGAGAATGGGAGTGAATTCTAGCCAGAGTCTCAAGCGCTGCCCTAACCTTCGGTATTCTGATCTTATAATTCGATCTCATGAAACTCAACATATGGCATTCCATGAGATTCATAAAAGATAACCGCGGGGGGGAAATAGAAGCTGGTCGAATTATTGGATTTCCGTATATCCAGTAACGAAGAGTCTGGTAAGGCACACGTAGGTAGCGTGCGGCCTCGACTGTGCCGTAGATCGGAGTCTCCATCAATTCGTGGGCGTCGTATCTCACTTCTTCACTTTTCCTATACGACGGGAGTTGATGAGTCCCGGTACGTTAGTCTTTTCCCAGCGGAGCCCTTAATTGCGAGTTCCGCTCTGTCGCCGTCGCTAGTATCGCGCGCATTATAGCGAAAGTCAAACTCCTTCAAGTAGCGCCGGCTGGCGCGCAGCGCAGCTCGGCGATCTACTTGCTGCGCGCCAAAGGCGCACGAAGGAGCGAACCGTTGGGGTTACTCCTGTTGGGGAGGTCGATGCTGGCTCAGGAGAGCGAATTTCGCGCTTCAGCGATCATCGCTCTACGGGTTGGCGTTTAGGGCGGCCATGACTTCGTCGGTGATGGTTTTGACCAGAGTTTCGAGGTCCTGACTCTTGGCGCTGCACCCGCCAGGGCAATTGTGGGGGCAGGCGGTGGGGCACACGGTGATGCCTCCGGGCGTTTCCGGCTGGTCGCAGAGCTGGCACTCCTTGAGGCCATAGTTCGCATCCGGCAGTCCCAGCCGCTTCTTGATTTCCAGCAGCACGGCTTGCTTATCAGGGGGAATGCGCGTGATGCCGTTGCCCAGTTGCGCGGCCAGCATCAGCGTGCGGCAGTAAGTATCGACGACCTCCACGTACCACTCGGCGTGGGTGACGGTGTCAGCCCAGCAGATGAGGCCGTGATTGGCCAGTAGGATGGTGTTGTGGTCCTTCACGTACGGAATGATGGTCTTGGCGAATTCGCGCGTGCCCGCTGGCGTCGCAAAGAAACAATCCCGGCTTAAGACGCACGCTCGAGACTTCGGGCCGGCGAAACGGCATAGATCAAGGCGGCGCCCAGAATTCCCGCCGCGGTGATGATGCTCCAGGCGAGGTTGTAACTGTGGGTCGCTTCGAAGATCTTGCCCGCCAGCATGGGCCCAAACCACTGACCCAGCGAATCGGCCATAATGATGAGGCCCAGAAGCTTCCCGAGAGCCTTGAGCCCGAAGCAGTCCGCGGCGACGAGGGGAATCAGCATGTAATCCGCGCCCATGGCGAATCCGAAGATCACCGCAAAAGACCAGAGCGCCGCGGGCCGGCCCGCCAGGAAAAGCAGCGGGATCGACGAGGCAAGAATAATGTAGAAGAGCGCCATGAGGTTCTTCTTGCTGAAGCGATCGGCAAAATATCCCACCGCGATCCTTCCTGCGAGCCCAGCAAACAGCAGACCGCTGGACACGCGAGAAGCCTGCGCCGTGGTATACCCGGTGTCCCGAAGGAAGAGAACAAATTGTTGAATTACCGTTCCGATCGCCCCGATGATGAAAGTGCTTCCCGCGAGGAGGAGCCAGAAGTTTGCCGTCCGAACTGCTGCTCCCAGCCTGAGGGATGGCAGCGTGGAAGAAGCTGCCGCCGCGGCAGCGGGTTCACCGCCGTCCGGCACGAGCCTCATCTCCCCCGGCGTTGAGCGCGTCAACCACTGGGCAACGGGAAAGAGAACCACGATGATCAGGACCCCGGTGATCGCGAATGCGTCCCGCCAGCCAAACCATTTAATGAAGTGCGCGGCGAGGACGGGCGCCGCCACACCGCCCAGCCCCAGCCCCAAGTAGGAGTAACCCATGGCGCGGCCGCGCTTGGCCCGGAACCAGTTCGTAACCAGAACCTGATTGGGCACCGGGCCGGTCAGGATATAGCCAAGCACTTCCAGGATGCACAGTGCATAATAGTGCGAGAGCCGCGTCATCCAGCCCATCAAAACCAGCGGCAGCCCCACCAGAAAAATCCCGCAAAGGAGGACGCGCCGTGCCCCGACGCGGTCCACCAGCGCGCCCATCAGCGCGAAAACCGGGGAGAGAATCACATAGCCAAGAAAGATTCCCTGCGTCACCTGGCCGCGCGTGAAATGCAGGGAGTCCACCAGCGAAGGGTAGTAAACCGGCAAACCGTAGAAGACAATTCCCACGGCAAAAAAGAGGTTCAGGAAGGTCGCCAGGACAACCCACCAGCCATAAAAGGTGCGAGTTGGTTCAGTCTGATTCATGTGAGGAGCTCTGTAGAAACTCGACGCGCAAGTCGTTCGATTCACCATCGCTGCCACTGTCATCCTGAGTCCCGGTTCTTTCGGGACGAAGGATCTGCATTGGATTTGGTTACTGAAAACCCATACAGATCCTTCGCTGCTGCTCAGGATGACAGTTTGGGTGATGGGTTCTCCGCATCGAGTTTCTGCCCATCATGGGCAGAAACTCGGCAAGGAGAACCCCTGTCCCTGGCTGTCATCCTGAGCGAAGCGAAGGACCCCGGCAGTTCGTTTGGCGAACCGGGTAAACTACGGGGGTTCTTCGCCCAAAAGGCGGGCTCAGAATGACAGCGCCGACGGGTTTTTCCGCAGCCTGTTCACGGTCGTTAGCCGAACTCCGGTCCGAGGATCGCGCCTTGGAGTTCAGGCCGCCCCGGGAAATCGTTACGACCACGAACCATCCGCGTCAGGGGCCGCGAGAACTCGAAGCCGCGAGCCGGCAGCAAAGCTATCGCCCAGAGATTTTGTTTCACCGCATCCACAAATACTACCCCCTGGCTGGAACGCCGGAGAAACTCGTCGACCAGGCTGCGCGCCGAGTGCTCATCGTACGCCACCCACGGGCCCAGGTGATCAGCACGCGAACCCTTGCGGCCGAAGGCATATCCCGCCAGCCTTCCTTCGCTGCGCGTTTGCAATGCGAACCCCGGAGCCTCCTGCGCGACTGACCGCAGGAGTTCCCCCCGGTCGGCGCCGAAGATATCGCGGTCGAGTGCGAGGACTTCTACCAGTTCCACTGGGTTCGCCTCTGGCACGGCGTTTGGCGCCGGCGCGCGTTTGAGGTGCCAGCGCTCGATTTCGTATTCGCTCACAAACCCAAGTTTCTCGTAGATCGGCTTGCCTTGCGGGGTCGCGTCCAACTTCATGCTGGGGATGCCGCACCCGTCCAGATACTCGATGGTCTTCTCCAGCAACTTCGTGCCGACGCCTTGGCCGCGCGCCGCGGGGTTTACCAACACCATTCCGATCCACGCGAATCGACCTTCATAAGCAATCGTCGCTGCGGTTCCGACCACCCGGCCCTCCATTTCCGCGACGAAGCAACCTGCGGGGCTCGCGCGAAGAAACCTCTTCCAGTCTCCCCGGGTCTGGTTCCAACCCACAATTTCCTTCAGCCGCATCCCAGCGGGGATGTCGGCGGCGGTCATCACGCGTAGATGGAAGTCCATGCTGGAGGTTCCTTCCGACATATGAAAGATGGACAGCGCTCGGAGAGTCTACCCGATTTGCAGCGGAGTAAGAATAGCGAAGTTAGGCACGCACCGCCGCGGCGATGGCTTGATGAGTGGCAGCACGCCTTGCCACATTTGCCGACTCGGCTTAACAGGCTGCGGAAAAGCTCGTCACACTGTCATCCTGAGGAGGCGAAGCCGACGAAGGACCTCTGTATTTGCTTGAAAATTCAAATACAGGGGTCCTTCGCTTCGCTCAGGATGACAGCATCGGAGCGTTTTTCCGTTTAAGGGCCTGCAGTGCGAATTCATATGCCGCGTTTGACGAATGAATCCTGGGGTGCTAAAACAAATGAAAGGGCTGAGACCCCGCGGGGCGGGAATTTTCTCTTGCGAGGAGGATCCATATGCGGCGACGAGATTTTCTGAAGAGGGGAACTGCGGCGGCCGCCGGACTGGCCGCGTCACAGAAGGTATTCGACCCCTTGGCGAAGGCGGGAGAGGCTGCCCGGGCAGGGCTGATTCCCAAGCGCCGGCTGGGAAAAACGGGCGCTGATCTGTCCATCATCGCCTTGGGCGGAATCGTCGTGATGGATACGGAAGAGTCTTTCGCCCGTAACATCGTGGCCGAAGCCTTCGACCGCGGCATCAATTACTTCGACGTAGCCCCCGAGTACGGAAACGCGCAGCAAAAGCTCGGGCCGGCCCTGGAGCCCTACCGCCAGCGCTCTTTCCTGGCGTGCAAGACGCTCATGCGCGATAAAGATGGGGCGGCGAAGGAACTCGACGATTCGCTGCGCAAACTGCGCACCGACCACGTCGACCTCTACCAGTTCCACGCGGTGACCACGAAAGAAGACGTCCAAAAAATCTTCGGCCCCAGCGGCGCCATGGAGACGTATCAGGCGGCGCGTAAGGCGGGCAAGATCCGCTTCATCGGTTTCTCAGCCCACTCCGTCGAGAATGCCCTCTCCATGCTCGATCACTACGATTTCGACACCATCCTCTTCCCCATCAACTTCGTTCTCTTCTCGCAGGCAAACTTCGGACCGCAGGTGGTCGAGCGGGCTCACGAAAAAGGCATGGGCATCCTGGCGTTGAAATCCATGGCGAAGGGCGTCTGGCCGCAAGCGCAGCGGAAGGATCATCCTCATCCCAAGTGCTGGTATCAACCCGCCGCGCTACCGGAGGAAGCTTCGCTCGGGTTGCGCTGGACCCTGTCGCAGCCCATCACCGCCGCCGTGCCGCCGGGTGATGAGAAATACTTCCGCCTCGCCATGGACGTGGCGCAGAAATTCGAGCCCATCAAACCAGAAGAGGAGAAAGCTCTTCTCGCCCGCGCCGTGGGCGTCGAGCCGCTTTTTCACCTGGCTAAGGCGTAGTGGTCAACCTGCAGCTTCATACGCCCGGGGTATGAACGAGCCAAACATACCCCGGGCTGTCCTCATCCCAGTCGTTTCTGCCGCCAGCCTGTCGCCACCCGTGCAAACCAAGCTGTGCTCCGTTCTGTTGCACAGCACCAAGCAGGATGCTTCCTGGCTGGGGTTTCTGGTAGAAGGGTCACTCACTCGAAAGGAGAGCGTAGCGCAGACTTGGTGTGTAAGTCTGCGGCTTTTTCTGGAGATCGATGATTTCGAGCCGCTTCGCACCGTCCCTCGCCTCACCGGATCATCGAGAAGCTCGTGGGCGAAAGGAACATGTTCGTGATGTTCCGCACGATCTCCCCGCCGTGCCGGACCGATTCGTCACGAATCTTGACCCAATCGGGATGGCTGCGAAACGCCGCCCAGGCTTTCTCGCGGTGCGCTTCACTTTCAAAGGGAGTCAGGTAAGCCATGTTGGGCTGGTTGGGTCCAAAGATGGTGTCGGCATAAAGGATCGGATGAATGCCGCTCTTGTGGAAGATGTCGATCTCTCCTCCCGCGAAGCGATCGTGCAGGTACCCAAGCTGTCGATGCGTGGGTGATTCGTAAATTCGCAGCTCGAAGAGCTTGTGGGCCGGCTCCCCCGCTGGCGTGGCCGCGAGCGGCGGGGAAAAGGGCGTCGCGCGCAACAGCATCGCATCCTCGCGATAGAAAGCGGGCTCATCTTTCTCCAGTTCGGCAATGGCCGCCGCGTAGTCGGGGTCGGCGTCCAGGTTTCCCCACAGAGTCTCCATCTCCGCCATGCTTGGAAAGGAAAGCAGGAACAACACCGACGGGATGTTGGGACCCACATCCACAGTAAAGAATCCCAGGGGACCAAATTGGTGCTTTTGAAAGAGCGGCAGCGCGCGTTTTTCAAGCCAACTCAGCATGCGGCTCACCTGGCCGCCGTTCTGCAGGCGTATAGAGCCCAATTCATAATAGGAAGAGTGTTTGTCTCCAGGTGAAATGGCCGCGCCGGAGGGCCTCCAGGCAGCCAAGCCTAGCGTGGCAGCAGGTACATCCCTCGATAAGAATTTTCGCCGGTTCATCATCTCACCACCCCGAATTCAGCAATCCACAAGTTGCGCATAACGATGGCCTGCTTCGGGAAGCGTGTCAAGCCCTTTGCCGACGCAGCTCGTCCCCGGGTAGTGTCCTAGTTTGAATTTTAGTTAGAAAAGTTTGGCATCTAACATGCTCATTGTGAGAATAGAAGGCCAGTTTGGTTGTCTTCAGCGGCGCGTCTTGCGGCGGCAAGAACCTCTAGGCTCATGGGAATGTCGAGCCGCTTATCCTCTTCTACGATCTCTCGGACGGTCACAATGCCGATGCGGTCGTAATTACGCCCCATCGTCTCGTGCCGATACTGACCGGCGGTCTTAGCCTCATTGAGCATTGGTTTGCTTGGCTCTTCCAACGTTATTAGGACAGATAGGGCAGCCTTCTCGCGGGCCATGTCGCCGCGAAGGGTAGCAATGTCGCCGCGCTTAACACCGCCAGACTTCACCTGAAATATGATTTCTGCATTGTCGCTTTTCCCGGTCATAAAATAGGCTCGCGCATCAATCCCGGCGTCCGCGCCCTTCTTCTCGTTAATGACCGCCCGATTGTTCGTGTAGGTTAGCACGGCCCACTTCTCGAACTCTTTACGGAGTCTGTCGTCTTTCTTAAGAGCAAGAGCCTGTGCAGATGCCATATCGCACGGGATACCATCAGTCTGAATCTTGTCAAGCACGGCTACTCCAAATGCTTTCTCCATCCGCCGCAGAATGAGCGAAATCGACTGGTAGGTAATATCTATGCCGACCCACTTGCGCTTTAGAAGTTGGGCAACAGCAATGCTCGTGCCACAGCCGCAGTAGGCATCAAGTACCAGGTCGCCCTCATCGCTAGAGGCCCTAATAATTCGCTGCAAAAGAGCCTCTGGTTTTTGCGTCGGGTATCCAAGATATTCGATGGTGCTCTTTGAAGCTATGGCAATCGGCCAATAGTCTTCTGGAACCTTTCCGCCTGGATTCAATTTCACTTCGGCAGTATAGGTTGAACCCATCAGCCCTGGTTTGTAGTTTGCGAGCGTCTTTTCAGAATACGGAATGCGTACCGCATCGTCATTGAAAGTGTACTCAGAAGATTTTGTGTAGAATAGAATAACATCATGCTTTCTGGCAAAATGCCTCTTGCTTTTGCCGCCGCTGGTATATAGCCATACAATCTCGTTTTGGAAGTCCCCGCCCTGTGCGCAAAAAATAGCGTCGAGCAGGAGTTTCAAATAGTGACTTGCAGTCGGATCGCAGTGAAGATAGAGACTGCCCGTGGTTTTGAGAACTCTTTGGATTTCAGTCACTCGGAGCGACATGCTCACAAGGTAGGCGAGCAGGCTTCCTTCGCCCAATACCCCACGGAGACCCTTAATTAGCCCCACCAACTGCGGCTGAAAGCGTGCCTCCGCATTGGAAAGAATTTCTTCTTGCCCTTTGATCGCCAAGTCATCCCATGTCCAGGTATCAGTGAATGCTTGTGCCTGAGCGCGATCCTCGTCTCCGATATTATTGTAAATTTGATTGTAGTTGCGCTTGGAGTTGAACGGCGGGTCAATGTAGCAGAGATCGACCGTTTCGGATTTGATCTTCTTCCTGAGAATGTCGAGATTGTCTCCGTAATAGAGCCTGTTCATTGCCGCCCAATTTTACTCAGCATTTCCTCGATTGTCCATACATGATCGGTTAGTCCGGCTTCCATAGCCGGAGTGACTCGCAGGGTTTGGTGAACGCGGCAGAAGTTGTAGTGCATGTAATAGAGTGCCACGGATGCGGCGTGGTTTTCGACTTTCTTGCTGAATCCGTTTGTCAGCCTAGTGAACCGCCGCATACCCATTCTCATGCTGAGATTCTGGCGTTCCACGTAGCTTGTGGAAACATGCCTCATGTCGGGCTTCCCAGAGACAATCTTCGTTTCTGCCCCAAGGCACTCAGCAGGGCTGTAGCGCACTTCCTCTTGGCTTGCGCCGTAAATTTTAACCAACATCGCGTAGTCAACATCACAACCAAAAGCGCCTTCAATGGCTTCCAAGTAAACTTTGAGTCCGTCCGTGGTGAGTTGCACGCGATTGGCGAGCCGACCGGCCAAATCTTCAATGAACATGTTCGCGGTTCTCGCATCACGATTACCGATTGTGAATGAAGGAATCAATTTGGTATCGGCGTCGATTGCGGCCCACGTCCACACGTCCCCATATCCGAACTTTCCCTTTTTGTCGGCGGGCACGTTCTTTTCCTTGGCGTAGCAGAAGGCCCAGATTTCATCGCACTGAATCCGCTTGCACTTCAGATTATGGAAAGTCTTGTCCTGATAATCAGCGCAAGCATAACCCGCTTCAACTTGGAGTTTCACGACGGTATCCTTTGAAACCCCAACCATGCGAGCGGTTGCCCGGATTGAGTTTCCCTCTATCAGAGCTGCTACGATTTGAGCTTGCTTTTGTCGGCTTAGTCTGTTCATAAAGTCTCCTAACTTACGAGTCTATTATATACGTGCCCGCGCACGTATGTCAAGAGAAAAGTGAAGGCCAGGGCAAATTATTTTCTTGACTTTCCTGCCCGCGCACGTATAATTAGGTTATGGCGAACAAGAGGAAAAACCCGTATGCTGTTGGCCTCGGTAAGAGAGGCGCTAAAAAGGGCGGTCTAGCTAGGGCCGCAGTTATGACGCCGGAGCAGCGCAGTGAGAGCGCAAGGAAGGCTGTCCAAGCACGTTGGGCCAAAGAAAAGGCCGCACAATAGGACGTGGCGGATACGGTGGGATTCGAACCCACGAGCCGCGCTAACGGCTTGGCGATTTACAGTCGCGTGCATTCAGCCACTCTGCCACGTATCCGCTGACCGGGGTGTGGGGCCGAACTGACCCCACACCCAGCCTTCCAGCGTGCCTGAAATTGGTTGTTGATTGGTGGCGAACGGCAGTGTACTATTGACACGTCGGGCTTCCTTCCTGAGAGGTCGATCCGATTTGACGTTCTAGGGGCCAGCTAGCGGGTTACGTCCGATGGCTGGCCTTTTTATTTGTTGTGCATCAGCTACGACCTGTCCCTCAAGGCTGCAACTTAAGTTTGCTTCTCGCACGTCTTCCATTCACCCTCGCCAGTTTGTTTTATTAACCGGCGATTCAAAAGACCCACCAGAGCAAATGCATAGCGGCACTAAAGAGGTGGGACACATGCCGAAATAACGCGGGCCGGGCTAGGACTCGCTCCGCCGGATGGTCTCTTGCATGACCCGGTAGGCGATTTGGTTCATATCTTCGCGCGGCTTCCGTGAGAGCGGCTTTCGATTGGACTTCTGAGGTTTCTTTGTGGCAGGCTTTGTCTTCGGCATGACTCCAGTCTGGCACGGGTCGGAATCGGGCGCAAGACCCAAAAAATCGAAACTAGGACACTACCCGTCCCCGCTTGACATTTTGAGAATAGGGGCTAGAGTGTAAGCAGGCGAAGTAGCCGGTTTCGCCGCGTGTCGGCCAAGGGGGATGGTGGCGTTCGCGGTTGCAAGGTGTGCTTCGAGCCGGGTCGACCCTCCCGCGCAACCGTTCATGCGGCCTTTCTAGTTTTCTAATGGTCTGCCTCCACGCCCGAGGAAGTGGGCGCGAAAGGAGGTTGCCGTGTTCCAAATGATCAACCAGACTGCTACGGAACCCCAGGACCGCAAGATGCTCCTGGTCAAGATTGGCATGTTTGTGGCGGCCTTGGCTGTCCTGGGCGGTGTGGTGTATTTCTTTGCGTTCGTTTCGTACGCCAATCACTAGTTACGGGCCTACGACAGGAAACTGCTCTTCCACGAGCCCCAAGGCCTCACTGCGGGTGTGGATGCGCCCTTCTAGCTGAGCATCCTCCACGGTTTGGAGGATTCGTTTGAAAAGGGGGCCGGGACTGTAACCCCGTGCAATCAGGTCATCACCCCGCAGCAGGGGCACCGGCTTGATGTCCTCCTGGGGCGTTTCCTCCAACATCTTTCGGGCCATTTCATAATTCGTCAAATCACCATGACTGGCCAGGCAATCCAGCCGATGCAGTTCGAGGTGTTCTCGAAATCCCTGCAGCCGCAGAAAGCGCAGTTGGGTTGAGCGCCGCATACTCGTAAAATCCTTGAAGCGCAGATGGTGGCGAACCAGTTCCACCACGCGCTCCGTCTCACGCGCGGAGAGTCGCAGGCGGCCGCAGATACTCTCCGCCATCTTCGCGCCCACTTCCACGTGGTTGTCAAACCGGATGCGTTCGCGGATGGTAAAGGTCGGGGGCTTGCCGACGTCGTGCAGCAGCACGCCCAGGGCCAGGGTGGGCGTCGGGTCGCGCATCCCCTCGAGCATGAGCAGCGTGTGAATCCACACGTCGCCTTCGGGGTGGAACTCTCGCGGCTGCTCCACTCCCTGCAGCCGTTTTATCTCAGGCAATACCTCCGCCAGTAAGCCTGCTTCGTCTAAGAGTTCAAGCCCCCGCCGGGCCTCTCCTTCCGTAAGAATCTTTACGATCTCATCGCGCACGCGTTCCGCGCTCACGGCGTGAATCTGGGCCGCGAACTGGCGAATGGCGGCGAGCGCCGCAGGCTCCAGTTTGAATCCAAAGCGCGCGCTGAAGCGCACGGCGCGCAGCATAC
This sequence comes from uncultured Acidobacteriota bacterium, assembly GCA_963722555.1. GTDB lineage: Bacteria > Acidobacteriota > Terriglobia > UBA7540 > UBA7540 > Bog-366. The sequence goes on along the minus strand of CAVRNQ010000002.1, from coordinate 151,368 downwards.
GCAAGCGGTCCTCGTTGAAGCGTTCCGCGGGATCGCCAATCGTCCGGAGGCGCCGCGCCCGGATGTCCGCCTGCCCGCCCACGAAGTCCACCACCTGGTCGCTCGCGGGATCGTAGAGCAGGCCGTTGATGGTGAAGTCGCGCCGGCGCACGTCTTCCTGGGGGGTCCGCGCGTATCGGACTTCGCGCGGGTGCCGTCCGTCCGCGTAGATTCCATCGCTCCGGAACGTCGCGACCTCTACGTTTCCCGCCTCACGCGGAACGATGACTACTCCGAACTGCGCGCCCACCGGGAGCGCGTCAGGGTAGAGCTTCAGCACCTGGTCCGGCGTCGCGTCGGTGGTTACGTCATAGTCCTTGGGCGTCCGGCCCATCACCAGGTCGCGCACGCACCCTCCCACCAGGTACGCCTGGAATCCCTCGGACCTCAGCCGGCGCACAATCGCAGTTGCGGCTTCGCGCTTCATGTCCATCACACCTATTACAACCGAGGAAACCCGTCTCCGCAAGCGCTCTGCAGAACAAAACCCTTGCTTCGGGCAGGCGCTCTGGCGACTGGAAGGGGGAGCGCCGCGCCGCGGTTAACGTTTCTCGATCGCCTCTTCGATGCACCGCAGCATGAAGACGTCTTCCTGGTTATAGGCCAGCACCTGACTCTTGCAGCGCTCGTCCTGGGTCGCTTCGTATTGCTTCCAGGTTTCGTCGGCCCATTTGCCGTCTTTGCCGGGGAGCTTGCGCTTCAGCCCCAGGCTCTGCTCGACCACCTTCTGGCCGCCCCAGAGGCCTTTCCTCCAGCATTCCGGGCACAGGTCCACGTGCGGGAACTCCTTATCGAGCACTACACCCAGTTGCGCCGCGATTACCGGAAAGTCGAACCCCGTATACCCCTTGACCTTGTCGGGGATCGACCGCCCGTTGTAGGTCACAATGCGTTCCACTCCGTCGAGTGCTTGCAGCAGTGCGGCCCGCGTCGCGTCCTTCCCCACAAGCTGAATGAAAAGCTCGTTCACACCGTCCAGGATTCTGATGCCAATGACCGTGATCTTGTGATTCTTGCAGTCGCGGAAAAGGCGCTGGTCAGTGAACTTCCCCACGTAGTTCGTTTCGATGTCGAGGTAGGCGGTTTTCATGGCTGCTCCTAGATTCATACAAGTCTACTACCCTCGGTCGCCCGCCATTAGGATCGGCGGACTTTCAGCCGCGGCGGCAGAGGGTGGTCCGGCCTGCCGGACCGGGTGAGGGGGTTCGATGGCGGGCGGATGGCGCGGCCTTACTCCCGCCCCAAAAACCTCCCCTTCTTGCGTGGCGGCTGCTCGCCCCGCTCGACGGAGCGCGCCAGTTGCACCGCGTCGAATCCGAACTTTTCCCTAAGCTTGTCAGCCGCCTTGAGCACTCTGTCGAGCTTCTGGTGCTGCGCGGCGTCAATCAGGCTGCGCTGAAACACGGCGCGCTCCAGGTTTGAAGACCGCACGCCCACCAGGCGGATCTTCTGCTTGCCGTTCCAGGCATTCTCGAACAGCCGCAGCACGCTTGCGAAGATCACCGAGTCGAGGTTGGTGGGTTCGTCCAGCGTCGCGTCGCGCGTCAGGGTTTTGAACGGGGCGAAGCGCAGCTTCAGTCCCACGGTGCGCGCGAAAAGGCCGTGATCGCGCAGGCGCCGGCCCACAAGCTGAGCCAGGTACGAGAGCGTCCGTTCGACCTCCTCGAGGTCGTCGATGTCCGTGTCGAAGGTGGTCTCGTGGCTGATCGATTTCGGCTCTTCCTCATATTGGTAGGCTTCGATATCCAGGCCGCAGGACTTGGTGAAAAGCCATTCGCCAAATTTCCCGAAGCGCTCCCGGAGGTTCTCCCGTCCCATCTGCTGCAAGTCGCCGATGGTCACAATGCCGAGCGAGCGCAACTCCGGCTCCGTCACCTTGCCGATACCCGGCATGCGTCGAATGGGCAGCGGCGCCAGGAACCGGGCCTCGCAACCTGGCAGAACATAGAGCAGGCCGTGAGGCTTCGCCTGGTCGGAAGCAATTTTGGAAACCAAGTGCGAAGACGAGACGCCCACCGAGCAGTTCAGCCCGGTGCGCTCCTTCACCAACCGGATCAGCCGGTCAGCCCCGCGGAAGGCCGAGCCGTGCAGCCGCTCGCAGCCGCTCAGGTCAAGGTAGGCTTCATCAATCGAAACCATCTCGACAACGGGCGTAAACTCCTCGAAGATACGGTGGATTTGGTGCGAATACTCGCTGTATTTTCCATGCTGGCCGCGCAGGAAAATCGCGTGTGGGCAAAGCTTCTTCGCCGTGCGAATCGGCATCGCGGAATGGATGCCGAACTTGCGCGCCTCGTAGCTTGCCGCCGCCACCACGCCGCGGCCGTCGGGATCAGCTCCCACAATTACAGCTTTGCCTTTGAGCGAGGGATCCTCAAGCTCCTCCACCGAAACAAAGAACGCGTCCATGTCGACGTGGAGAATGGCGCGGATTGCAGGATCGGGCGATTGAGTCATTGAAGAAGTGAATCACTGACTCAGTGAGTCACTGAATCATTGGGTCGTCAAGCCTTCGAGTGATTGGCGAATCCCCAGAGGAGATCACCGCGTCCATTCACGCCAGCTCTCCTTTGTCACTTTCTTGAGTTTGCCATAGGATTTCTGACCAGCTAGAGGGTTCACCCGGCTATCCTTTCTGAATATGTGTCTGAGAATACCTTCTAACTCTCGGACTTCTTCTTCAGGGATGTTGTCATGAACCTCGAACACCGAGAAGTGTGTTGCCTTCTTGGTCTTCAAGTGTTCTCGCAAACGGCCTTGGACCCCTGTCTTGGGTCCACCAGCCATGCCGATGTACTGTACTCTGTATTCCTTACTCTTACCCTTCCGCTTGAAAAGCACGTAGATACCCCTGGTTTTCGACGGAACCTTCCTTGCCTCTTTCTCGAAATCTCGCCACTCGATACATTGCTTGATGAAATGAAGAGGAGCTATTGGCATACACGCCTCCTGGTCCATTTCTACCTACTGCGTAGGACTAACCACTTTTCGTGCACTGACGACTCGCGGGATTCCCGCTAAATCCGGGACGACTTCGATTTCCTGCCATTCCTCGCCCAGCAGCGCCAGCACGCGGTCGCGCATATTGTAGCCAATCTCGACGACGACGTGTCCGCCCGGCTTGAGCGCCTGAAGCGCCTGGGGGAAGAGTCGTGCATAGATTTCCTCGCCCCGCTCGAGGTCGCCCCCCCATGCCAGTCGCGGCTCGAACTCACGCACTTCGCGCTGCACCATTTTCACTTCGTCCCTGCCGACGTAAGGAGGGTTTGAAACAACGAAATCAAACGTTCCAGCGAAGTCCGGCTCGAGCAGCCGCGCCAGCAAATCGCTTTCCAGGAACTTAACGCGCTCGGGCAGGTTCAGTCGAACCGCGTTGCGGGAAGCCACCACCAAGGCCGGGCGCGAGATATCTGCGCCGAACAGAATCGCGCGCGGGAATTCTGAAGCGAGCGCCAGCGCGATGCATCCCGAGCCTGTGCCCACGTCAACAATCCGCAGGCGGGCGTCGTTCGCGTGGCCCTGCCGGCGGGCAAGTTCGAGCACGCGCTCGACCAGGTGCTCCGTCTCCGGCCGCGGGATCAACACGTCCGGAGTCACCTCAAAGTCCAGTCCCCAGAATTCCTGATGCCCCGTGATGTACTGCGTAGGCTTGCCCGTGGCACGTTCCGCGATCAGAAGGGAATAGCGCTCCAGCGTCGCGTCCGGGACTTCCTCCTCCGGGTGCGTGTGCAGGTAAGCGCGGTCGCGCCCGAGGATGTGCATCAGCAGCAGTTCAGCAGCAAGCTGCGCCGAGGGCACCTGATGCGCGAGAAGAGTTTGGAGTCCTTGTCGGAGTGTGGCGCGGAGCTGCATCGCGATGGGGTCGGCTCCACGGGCGCGGGCGCTGGGTTCAGACGGCGAGGGCGGCGGGCGGTTGGTCCCCCCCCGGCTCGCGCGTGAAGGTCCGCTTTAACTTCTCAGCCTGATAGTGAGCAATGAGCGCGTCGATGATGTCCCCGATTCTGCCGTCGATGATCCGGTCGAGCTGATGGAGCGTGAGTCCGATGCGGTGATCGGTGACGCGATTCTGCGGGAAATTATAGGTCCGGATTTTCTCGCTGCGATCGCCCGTGCCGATCATCGAGCGGCGCTCCTCGGTGATCTGCTTCTGCTGCTCCTGCAGTTCCAACTCGTAGAGCCGTGAGCGCAGCACGCGCAGCGCCTTGGCGCGGTTTTTGATCTGCGATTTCTCGTCCTGGCAGGAAACGATCATCCCCGTCGGCAGGTGCGTGATGCGCACGGCGGAATACGTGGTGTTCACGGACTGCCCGCCCGGCCCCGACGAGCAGAACGTGTCGATGCGGATGTCCTTGGGGTCAATCTCGATTTCCACCTCGTCCGCTTCCGGGAGCACCGCCACGGTAATGGCGGAGGTGTGAATGCGTCCCTGCTGCTCTGTTGCCGGAACACGCTGCACGCGGTGGACGCCACTTTCGTATTTGAGCTTGCTGTAAACCTTCTGGCCTTCCACAAGCGCGATCACTTCCTTCAGCCCGCCCACACCCGATACACTCGTGGACAGCACTTCCACCCGCCAGTGTTGCGCCTCCGCGTAGCGCGTGTACATGCGGAAGGCTTCCTGCGCGAAGAGCGTGGCTTCATCGCCGCCGGTGCCGGCGCGAATCTCCAGAACCACGTTTCTCTCGTCATTCCGGTCCCTGGGAAGCAGGAGGATATTGAGTTCCTGTTCCGCCTTCTCCCGGCGCCCTTCGAGTTCCATAAGTTCCGTGTGCGCCAGCGCTTTCATTTCGGGGTCGGAGGCAGATTCCTCCACCAGGGCTTTGGTGTCTTTGGCTGCCTTGTAGATCGCCTTCCAAGCGCGGAATTTCTCGACAATCTCCGTCAGGTCGGCGCGGGCCTTGGCAGTCTTTTGGTAGAGCGCAGGATCAGCCAATACTTCGGCCTTGCCAAGGTGCTCTGTCAGCCCGTCGTACTTCGCCTCGATTTCCGCAAGCTTATCCAGATAATGCATAGGTAAAAACGGGGGCCGTGGGCTGCGTGCGCGCCGTGGGCCTCTCGCATCGTTTGCCGGCGCCCCCTTACCGCGTGCAGCGGATGGACTCCTGGCCCTAGGCCACGACCATCTCGCCGCCGTGATTCTGCTCGAGCGCCATCGCCGTTTCCAGGGCCTTAATCGCCGTTTCGAGTTGGCGGTCGTCCGGCTCGCGAGTGGTGATGCGCTGCAGCCACAGACCGGGCTGCGAAGCCCATCGCCACAGTGCCCCTTTCGACTTCCCGGCCAAGCGAATGAACTCGTAGGAAACGCCGGCGATTACTGGCAGCAGAGCGATCCGTCCCAGGAAGCGCAACGCGAAAGAATGAAAGGGCAGGAACATGTAAAGAACCATGGCGATGCCCATCACCACCAGAAGGAAGCTGGTTCCACAGCGCGGATGAAAACGCGAGCAGGTGCGCGCCGTAGCCACGTCGATGGGGCCGCGTTTCTCAAAAGCCCACACGACTTTGTGCTCGGCGCCGTGATATTCAAACACGCGTTGGATTTCCTTCCACTGCGCTACCAGGATCAGGAAACCCAGGAACAGCACGATTCGAATTGCTCCGTCCAGCAGGTTAAACGTCACCGGGGTGTCGGTTCCTGGATATCGGCGGGTCACCACGGTAGCCAGATAAAGCGGGATGAGTTTGTAAAGGAAGATGAAAAACACCAGCGACAACGCCACATTGATAGCCAGAAACCAGCCACTCAAATCCGCTTTCTTTTTGAGTTTGGTCTCGGCCGAACTTGTTGCTTCCGGTTCCACTAGCGCCTGCTCGGCGGAGTAGCGCAACGCACGAATCCCCAGCACCAGGGCCTGCCCCAGCACCCCCAATCCTCGCAGGACTGGGTACTTCAGCCAAGGGTGCTTTTCCGACGGCCGGTCCAGGTACGCTTGCGTCACGACCAGCAAGCCACTGGGCTGCCGGACAGCCACCGCATAAGAATGCGGCGAGCGCATCATCACGCCTTCGATGACGGCCTGCCCGCCCATCAGAACCTCTTCCGGCGCCTGGAGAATGGGCAACACTGCCAGGCGCAGCGCCTGACGGACCAGCCTTCGAAATGCGGTCAGTATGGAAATCATCAATATCGAGTTTCGTCGACCAGCCGTGCGGATTCTCACTCCGCAGCCGTTTTTTCGAGATGGTTGCCCAGTGCCCTGAAGGTCACACAGAAACGCGCTCGCACCCCAGGCCTACAGGCCAGAATAACCACAATTCCGAGGAGTGTCAAATCGCAGCCAGCGCGGTTTTGTTTTTGCCTGGCTCGCGCTATAATAAGCCCGCGTGCATTTCCTCTGGCCAGGACAAGCACCTTCTGAGGGCCCGCCCATGAACGCGCCGTCATTACGCCTGGGTGATGTGATTGATGACTACTGTCCGCGTTGCAAGCTCCTGCTGAATCACGCCGTCGCGAGCCTGGTCGGGGACAAGGTCGTGAAGGTGGTTTGCCAAACCTGCCACACCGAACATCCCTACCGGAATGCCGCCGTGCCACCCAAGAAGAAACCCGGTCCTCGCACAATATTATTCGCCAAGGTACTAACCTCTGTCGGACCTGCAACCCCGGCGCCGGCGCCCATCGAGGAGCCGGAAGAGCCCGCGGCGCCACCCAAGAAGAAGCGGGCCGTCACTCCGGCACGCTACATATCCCGGCACTCCAGTCGCCCGCCTCGCGGGACCCGCTAATTGACGGAGTCTTCACGGATGATCCCGCGCGAGCACTGTGGCGTGGTCTCACAAGACCGGTTCGCAGCCCATCCCGGACCGTGCTCAGGCCGCCTCTCCCACCGCTCTGGCAGGGGTGGGTACACAGGATCGGCTGGCGCGTCTTCGGCGAACCTGCCGCGGTTTCTGTTAAGATAGGTCTGATCCGCCAGGGACGAGGCTCCGCATCATGTTTGCGCGCCACAACCGGCTGTTTGGTCTCTTCTACCTCTGCTCAGATCTTCTTCTGGCGCTCGTGAGCTTCGGCCTGGCGTATGAGATTCGCGCGCGCCTCGCGACAGCGCGGCCTCTTTACCCGCTTTCCAATTATCCCTGGATTGTTCCTCTGGCCATCGTCTTGTGGATGGGCGTCGGTGTGGCGGCAGGAATCTACCGCGAGGTCCACGAAGAGGATTTGCGCCGTACCTCGACCGACCCGCTCAAAGTCGGTATCGTTTCCACCCTCCTTCTCTTCGCCCTCACCTTCGCACTCAATCTATATTTCGTCAGCCGGCTGCTCCTGGGTCTTTATGCGTTGATCGATCTGTTGTTGACGATCGCCTTCCGCCTGCTCGCCCGCCGCTTCGCAGCGCCCTTGCGGCGAAGCGTGGCCGGGTTTCGCAACTTCCTGCTGGTGGGTGAAGGTCGCGAACTGGCGGAGACCGCCCGCACGCTCGAAGCGCACGAAACCCACGGCATGCGCATATTCGGCTTCGTCCGTGTTGGGGCTGGGCCTCGAGACGCGGAGTCACTCTCGCGGGGGCTCGCCAAGTCATACCCGGCGTTTGCTCTTCACGAACTCCCGGAGTTGCTGCGCCGCCACGTCATCGATGAAGTGATTTTTGCGGTGGCCCAGGAGGACCTGGAAAAGCTCGGGGAGGCGTTTCTGGTGTGCGAGGAAGAAGGCGTCAAGACGCGGATCCTGCTCAGTTTCTTTCCGCAGGCCGTTTCCAGAGTCTATCTCGAACGCTTGGGTGACAAACCGCTGCTGACTTTCTCCGCCACGCCGGAGGATGAATTGTTGCTCCTCAAGCGGGTCCTCGATGTCGTCATGGCGCTCGCCGCGCTGCTGGTGCTCTCACCGCTCCTCCTCATCCTGGCGGTACTGGTCAGACTCACATCGCGGGGCCCCATCCTCTTCCGCCAAACGCGCTGCGGGCTGGGAGGGCGGAAGTTTACTCTCCATAAGTTCCGGTCCATGCGGCCCGACGCCGACCTCCGCCGCGAAGAACTGGAAGCGCTTAACGAGGTGGACGGGCCGGTATTCAAAATCAGGAATGATCCGCGCTGCACCCCCATCGGACGCTTCATGCGGAAGTTCAGCCTGGATGAACTCCCTCAATTAGTTAATATCATAAATGGAGATATGTCCTTTGTGGGCCCCCGCCCGCCGCTCCCTGAGGAAGTTGAGAAGTACGAGCGCTGGCAGCGGCGCCGCTTGCGCATGCAACCAGGGCTGACGTGCTTATGGGCCCTGGAAGGCCGCAGCCAGCTCAGCTTCCGGCGCTGGATGGAGCTGGACCTGGAATACATCGACCACTGGACGCTGGCGCTCGATTGGAAAATCCTGCTCAGGACGATCCCCGTCGTGTTGCTCGGCCGCGGAGCGAGCTAGCGCCAAGTTGCAGAAATGAGCGACACTATTTGTAGTCGGGCGGAAGGACGGGGCTTTAGCCCCGTCGTAGAACTCGGGTTGATTTTAGGGGCTTTAGCCCCTGAAGCGATGTGGCTTCAGGGCCTGAAGGCCCGTTCAACCCTTTGCCTAGGGGCGGCGGGGCTAAAGCCCCGCCCTTCCGGGAGCCATAAATAATCGCGCTTATCAATGCAATTAGGCACTAGTGCCCGCCTACACCAGGATTTATGAAATCAGCCACCCAGCGCCGTCCGGTAAGCCTCGAGCAGTGCGCGCTTTTCGTTCTCCCAGTTGAGACCCTCTTCAATGCGCCTTCGCGCCCGTGCGCCCAGCTCACTGCGCAAGCTCTCTGAATCCAGAAGCCTGCAAATCTGCTGAGCGAAGTCTTGCGGGTCGTCACGCCGCGCGTAAAGGGCTGCGTCACCTGCCGAGCGACGGCCTTCGGTAAGGTCGTAAAGCACCACGGGCAGGCCGAACGCCATGTATTCCAAAATCTTATTCATAGTGGACTTGTCGTTCATGGGCGTAGCCCGGTCCGGGGCGACTCCGAGGGTGGCGCTCGAAAAGTAGGCGGAGACTTCCTCGTCAGGAAGAGTCCCGGTGAATCTGGTCACTCCCTCGAGCCCCTTCTGGCTGGCCAGCACCTTAAGCCGCGGGAGTTCGGGCCCTGAGCCGATCAGGACGAAGAGCGTGTCCTGCCGGTTCCCCGGCTTGGTGATCAGGGCAATCGATTCGAGCAACAGGTCCAACCCGTCTTGATGACCCATGACCCCGAGAAACACGACAAGATAGCGCCGGCCTTCCTTGAGCTCGGGTTGCGGGGCGCTCTTGCGGATTCTGTCGAGGTCGGGGCAACTCCGTACCACGAAAGTGCGCTCGCGACGGATGCCCCCGCGCTCGAGCGCCACTTCCCGATAGGACTCGTTCGTGGCAATGGCGACGTCTGCGGTCCGGTAGGTTAATCGTTCCGCCCAGCACACCAGCTTATATCCCCAGTCGCGGCGCCGGAATTTCACTTCGTAGAGCTCGGGATTAAGGTCGTGGTGGTCGAAGATGAAGCGCACGCCAAAGAGCTTGAAGAACAGCCCGATCAGGAAAATGGTGTCGGGAGGGTTACACGCCTGAAGGACGCGGAAGCGGGTTCGGGCGTAAACGCGCAGCGACAACAGGAACTCGGCCGCGAGCGCCCAGGCATACTCAACGAAATAGCCGAGCGGCCCGGAAGCTTCCCAGAGGCGGTGCCGATATATCTCAATACCCTCCAGCGTTTCGCGGCCTTTTTCGAAGCCGCGGCCTTTCGGGCAGATGATGGAGACGCGATATCCAGCGTCGCGCAACGTGCGGGCTTCCTGCCATACCCGCCGGTCGATGGGGACAGGCAGGTTTTCGACGATAATGCACACGGCGGGCCGCTCACTTGACATGCCGGCACCACAATTCAAAATTCAACAGCGCCCAAAGCTGCTTCTGCCGGTCGCGAACGCCGTCGAAGTGTTCGCGAACGAATCGCTCGATGCCGGCAGCGTGGAAGTAGCCGCGCGTGCGGGCCTCGCGCGAGAGGAGCAGGTCTGCAACAAGGGACTTCAGGGGCTTCCGGAACCAATCGCCCACCGGCACACTGAATCCAACCTTGCGCCGGTAGAGCACGTCTTTCGGAACATACGGCCGCAGCGCATCCTTGAGCAATGCCTTGCTTCGAACCCCCCGGGTCAGTAGGTGCGTGGGGAGGCGCGCCGCAAACTCCACAAAACGGTGGTCGAGGAACGGCACGCGCTCCTCAATCGAGGCGGCCATGGTCATGAGGTCGCCGCGCAAAAGCAGATTGTCTGGCAGCCAGATTTTGAGGTCGGCGTAGAGCATGCGCTTGAGGGGCGAGCGGTCGCGCACTTTGTCGAGATAGCTTTCGAAGACTCGCGCGGGATGCTCGGGGTCAATCTGCGCCAGAAAATCCCGCGCGAAGAGGTCTTCCCGTTCCTCGCGCGAGAAGGAGGCGAACCAGGTGGCGAACCGCTCTGCCTCGTCGCGAATGGACAGCGCTTCCAGCGCCAGTTTCACCCGGCGCTGCCGATACGGCAACCAGCGGATAAGGGCCGCGGTGACCACCTGAGGCAACGCGGAGACCAAGCCCGCCAGTCGATCGGCGGCATACTTGGGATAACCGGCGAACAACTCGTCGCCGCCCTCGCCCGCCAGCACCACTTTTACGCTCTGGGACGCCAAGCGCGAGATTAGGAAGAGCGCTACGTCGGTCGGCTCGGCGATCGGCTCACCCCGGAAGGCCACCAAGCGCGGTAGTTCCTCACTCAGGTGTTCAGGCCTGACGACAAGTTCCTGATGCTCCGTAGCGTAGCGGCGTGCCACCGCGCGTGCGAAGGGCAGTTCGCTGTATTCAGGCTCGTCAAACCCCACGGAGAAAGTGCGCAGGGGGCGCGCGCCGAGTTCGGCCATGAGCGCCACGACGGCGCTCGAATCCGTTCCCCCGCTCAGGAAAACTCCCAGGGGCACGTCGGCGATCAATCGCAGTCGCACCGACTCGCGCAGGTGTTCGACAACTTCCGCAGCGATGTCCTTGGCACGCGGCGGGGCCTCTTCTTCGTTGGGGATGTCCCAATAAGCTTGGGTGCGTACGCCCTGCGAGTCGGCAACCAGGAAATGGCCGGGCAGGAGTTTCTCCACACCCCGGTAGAACGTCCGGGGGGCAGGGATATAACGAAATCCAAAGAAGTCGTAAACCGATTGTGGGTCGATCTCGACGGGCCGCAAGAGGAGTTCGCGCAGCGCGCGCAATTCCGAAGCGAACGCCAGCCGTCCGGCCTCCAGGCGGTAGAGAAGAGGCTTAACTCCCAGGCGGTCTCGGGCCAGCAACAGCCGGCGCTTGCCGCTGTCCCAAATCGCCAGCGCAAACATGCCGCGCAAGTGGTCAAGAAAAGCGAGGTCGTGCTCCTCATAGAGGTGCAGAATGGTTTCAGTATCGCTGTTGGTCCGGAACTGGTGGCCGCGCGCGAGGAGGGCTGGGCGCAGATCACGATAATTATAGATTTCACCGTTAAAGGTAATCCAGACGGACCCGTCCTCGTTGGCGATGGGTTGGTGCCCGCCCGGCAAATCGATGATGCTCAGGCGCCGATTGCCGAGGCCCAGATCACCGTCCAGGTGAAAGCCCTCGTCGTCCGGCCCCCGGTGCACCATCGCATCCGTGGCGCGCTTGAGTGCGACCGGGTCAACGGGCTCGCCGTTTCCGAAATTGAAAACTCCACAAATGCCGCACATAAAGGCAGTGACAAGTGGCAAGTGACGAGTGACAAGCAAGATTGCCGATTTCGGATGGTTTCAATCGAGAATCCAAAATCGAAAATCCAAAATGGCCCGATGGCCCGATTGCCAAATCACTCAATCCTCTCAAACCCGTTCCCGCAAGCGGGGTGGAGCAAATGGAACAGAGTCATCGCCAAGTAGCGAGGATAGGAACGATGATCGGCCAGGAAGCCGTAATCGCGGTACGAGTGATCGAAGCCGCCATCGCTTCTCTGGTGGGAGAGGACTCGGTCATAGCAGGAAGCGATCAACTCAGGACGAACGCCCAGCCCGAGTCGCGACGCTTCCTGGAGAGCCGCTCCCATCGCCGCGGTGTAGTAATCCACTTCGGGTCCTCCACCGCGGGCGTGATGGCAATTCTTGGCGCACGCCCCGGTGGGTTGCACGCCAGTCTCCAAGAAGCGGGCGAGTCTGGGAAGCAAGGATTCTGCCCAACGGCCGGGCTTTAATGAGTTGGACCAGGCAAGGTGCAGAAACTGAAACGCATTGTATTGGTAGCACAGGTAGTGCTGCCGGGCCGCCTCGTATTGGTTCCCGATGATGTAGGGGAGTTCGCCCGTGGGGTGCTGCACGGAGGCAACGAAATCCAATAATCCGTCCACATGCTCCAGATAGCGCGACTCCCGGGTCGCGTTCCACAAGCGTAGGAAATACCAAGCCGCAATGACGGAGTTGTTCGTCACCTTGCCGCGCGGCTGGTCAAAGTAATTGATGACTTTGCCTGCCGCGTGGTCCTGAAATCCAATGCGCTTCAGGATGAAATCGTAGGCGCGCCCAGCGCCATCGAGAAGATCCTGGCCCGACTCGCGCTGGTATGTCGCGAGCAGCGCACTACCTCCCCAGATTCCTTCCAGCGTGGCAATCAGGTGCCGGCGTTCAGGCAACGGGTATTTCCAATAGCCCTCGTCAGTCTCCAAGGCCAGGGTGGCCTCGGAACTCCGGATCGCAATGTCCCGATAGCGGGGGTCCTTTGTAGCGTCGTAAAGCTGCCAGTTCCCGAGCACCCAGTATCCCTGCGTCTGCGTGAAGACGTAATCGTCTCCCCAGGGGAGGAAATCCAGTGCACTCTTGAGAAATCGCCAGGCGCGCAGGTTGAACCGAACTCCCGGGTCAGGCCCGTGGAGTATTCCACCTTCGTAGTGAGTTCGATAAAGGTAGGAGTGTAAGCGCTCAGCGGATTTGATAAGGTCTTCGTGTGTGGGCATTCAACAGATCTGAGTGTAATCGAAAATCGCCGGGGCCAGAAGAACATTTCTGGGGAAAAGACATCAGGAGCGTGTTACCCGCGAGTAAACTTCCAGAATTCTCTTTGCCGTGGCTTGCATCGAATAGGGAATCAGCCGCTCGCGGCCACTGCTCCGTTTGCCGCGGCGGCAGACTTCCACGATTTTCTCCGCGAGGGCATCCACCTCGCGAGGAACGATGTAATTCCCATCGCTCTCGTGGATCAAGTCCACGGCGTCTCCCACATTCGCAGTTATGACGGGCAGGTTTGTGGCCATGGCCTCTTTGGTGACCAAGGGGCCTCCCTCCAGCAGGGAAGCAACCACCACGACGTCGGCTGCGTTCATATAGAGCGGCATTTCGGAATGGGGCTTTCCGCGCACGGGGAGGATTTCGAGCTGCGGAACCAGCTCCTGCGCTTTGCTGACGGCCGCTCGAACCAGGTCAAACCGCTTCCGTTGCTCCTCGGGATTGTAAGCAAACAGGACGTACTTCTTGCCGGGGTCCAGTCCGGCACGACGACGAGCCTCGCCAGTGTCCATCGGATGGAAGAGTTCCAGATCAATCCCGCAGGGGATGACTTCAGCCGAATCCCATCTCAGCACGCTCCGCATTTCCCGGCTTTGTACGATGACCGCGAAAGCAAGCCGTGCCAGGAGATAACTGGTGACCTGGAAGAACCGGCCCATGGGCGTGATGGTGCCGTCCCTCCGGGGCCGCCCCAGAACATCGTCTCCGTGGAAGGTAATCACCAGCGGCACGCGAAGCTGGAAACGCGCCACCCATCCGGCAAGGCCGAAGTGCGCATGGATCAGATCGTATCGCTTCGCGCGCAGTTGCCGGTGAACCCGCCAGATGCCCCGCAGGTAATTCCCCTTTGACTCGCGACTGTTGATGAAGAGAACGTCGAAGTCAACACCATGGGGGCGCAGAGACTCCATCTGTTCCTGCACGAAGCCGCCGTAGCTCGGGTCAGCTTCGGTCGGCCACAGGTTCGTGACAACCAGGATGCGGTAGGAGGCCATTTGCGTCTGGAAAACACAGGTCAGGCTAGGGAATGCCCATTCTTCTTTTCGCATCGCGCGTTTCCCTCACGATCCATTGCCGCGTGGCCAAAGCAAGGCCAGTTGCGTCACGGGAAGGGCGCGTAGAATGGACATAGCGGCGAGGTACACGGCGCCGCCCACTCCACAGATGACGCACAAGTAGACAAAATCCTGAGAGGTCGTGACCGGTGGCGTCATCCAGGCCCGCAGCGCAAACACGCTGAGTGCGGCCAGCAACGCTGCGATGAGGTTTTTTCCGGCAAAGCGGCCGAGTACCCGGTCCAACGCCGCGTTCAGGCCCCCCAGGTTTCTTCGGATTGCCCAACCGCACGCCAACAAGGAGCCGGTGAGGAAACCCAGCGGGATTCCTTTCGCCCCCATCCGCAAAACGCCCACATAAAGGAGATCGAAAACCACGATCAAACCGTATTGAAGAATCGAGAGGCGGAAGTACACACCCGGCTCGCGTCGCGCAAACAGGCAAAAATTGAGAAGGCGAAGGAAGGCGAACGCCAACAAGCTGAGGCTGTAATAGAAGAAGATCATCGCCATCAGGTCCGTCGCTCCGGACGTAAACTTGCCCCGCTGGAAAACAAAGCGAATGATGCTGTGATCAAGCAGCAGGCAGAAAACCGCCATGGGCGAAAGAAGCAGGAGGCTCAACTCCAGCGTGTCGCGAAAGGTTCGGCGTTGTTCCTCGTGATTTTTCGTGGCCACGGCTCGGGAAAGCACCGGCAGAGATGCGGTTCCTACGCTTCCCCCCAGCAGTTCAGCGATGGTACCAAGGATCTTGAAGCCGTAGTTCAAGGCGGTCAACGTCCCGGCCGGAAGGAAAGAAGCAATGATGCGCTCCACCACCACCACCCCCTGCCAACCCAAAGCCCCCGCCACCTGCGCGGTCCCGGCGCCCCGCAAGTTACGAAAAGACTCGCCGCTGGCGGTCAGCGTCAGCGAATAGCGGGCGCGGAAAGAAAGCTGCACGTAAACGCCCAGGACCAACAACTGGAGCAAGTGCCCTGCCATATATCCCAGAACCATGCTATAGGGTCCAAAACGGTGGAATCCCAGGAGGATGAACAAAATCGTGGCGAGGTTCCGCATGAACCCGGTCGCTGTCGAGAGCGCGAAGTAGTTGCGACTGAGCAGAAAGGACCTCAGCACCTCGGCAATGCCTGCCGGAATGATGATGAGGAAGAGCCATCGAGACATCTGCGCCGCATCCTCGAGTTGAAAACGCGCGAAGCCCGGAGCGATGCCGTGGATAATCCAGGGCGAAGCCGCGGCCCCCACCACGGCGATCACTCCCAATCCCAGGAAGAGGATATTGATCACGTAACTGAAGCCTCGCCAAACCTCCCTTTCGTCGCCCCCGGACTCCAGGGAAGCAAAGAAGGGGACCAAGGAGTACAGGCCAGTCGCAGCGAGCAGGTTCGTGATGATGTAGGGAATCGTGTAAGCAACGTAAAACGTGTCGGAGCTTTTCGAGAGCCCCAGGTGGGCCGCGATGCTGGTCTCAACCAGGATTCCGGAAAGCCCCCCCAACAGGTTGAAGAACGCCACCACGATCGAGCTGCGCAGCATCTGGTGCTTAGGTTCCATTTCGGAAAGGGTATTGCCTGGAGAATCGCGCCCCACGCCGGTGCACGTGTAAAACGGTGGGGTTGAATCTCATCGCGCCACCCGGGGCCCACTCTCGGATTCGCGCTCCTCGCCAGAGACCCTGGCTCTCCCGGCCACGAAAGGCGTGGCGGTCACAAAGAGGAAAGCCATGAGAACCGGCGAGGTCCCGAAGTTGAATTCGAAACAGCCTTCGGCCAGGAATGCCAGCCAGGCCGCAAATGCCCCGTCCGCGATCCACCGCTGCGCGGATAGCTGCAGCCGAACCTTCCAAATGCTCCAGCCGAGCGCGGCCATGAGCCACACCCAGGCGGCGAGGCAGGGCAAGCCACGCTCAGCGCCGAATTGAAGAAAATCGTTGTGAAAGTGGCTGTGAAAACCGATTTCCGGCACCTTCCCGGGTGGCAGGTAGAGATCATATACCTCTTCGATGTTGTTGGGGCCTACGCCGACCCAGGGGTGAGATCGAATCATCGTCAGCGCCACGCGCCACATTTCGAGTCGAATGGAGAGCGCGGGCTCCTGGGTAGGATGCATCGCGAACTGGAGGCGTTTCCGCACCAGCGACGGCGCGGCCACATAGGCCAGCACAAGCAGGACGGGCAAAGCCCAGAGGCACTTGGGTCTCCAGCGAGCCACGAGGTAAATCGTCGCTACGAAGCAACCCAACCATACCCCGCGGGTGAAGTTCAGCAGGATAGAGAGTGCGACAATGGCGAGCACTGTCCACCAAAGCCAGGGCCCTTGCCCGGGTCGAGCGCCCACCCGTTGATCGCTTGCCTCGTCCCGTGCAGGGCCAGAGGTCCGGCCGGCAGTGGACAGAAGTAGAAACCCCAAGAGCATGGCGAAAACCAGCATCTGTTGTCCGCCGAAGTTCATCCAGTGCCCCATGAACCCGTGAATGCGCGTGGACGTCAGGAACTGATAAACCTGGTCAGGATGATGGGCCCGCACGTCACGGTACTGGATAACGAACTGTACGATGGCAACCACGCCGGTCACAGTCGCGATGAGGAACAGGGCTTGGAGGAGACGCCGCAAGTGCCCACCTCTCACCACCAGGCTCATCGCCAATAGCCAAACGCAGAACAAGACCAGTTTTCGAACGGCAAACCAGCCTGCCGCGGGGTTTTCCGCCCAGAAGATTGGAATCACCGACAACACGCAAAAGAGCGCGAGCGGAAGTTTGACAGGCAGAAAGTGCAGCCGGGGCCGGTCTTTCAGGAGATGAATCACATACAAGACTGCGGCGCCCGCCAGCCATGCCTGGGAAACGGCAATAGAAATCTGAAGTGTCAAGACGAAGAGACTAAAGAGGACAGAAGCCCATCGGGTGACCCGAGGCTCTGGCAGTTCGCTACGCGCCCATCCGAGGATGTTCCCGAGGCTTCTCACAAAGGCCCTGAAACTGTATTGGAATCGGAAGACGAATTCAAGCTATACATCACAGGACATTCCTCAAAATTTTTACCTGTTTCGTTCTAACTCCACTAATTTAAGAACTTAGCTGTTTTGGCAAGTGGACAGCTTCAAATTGCCAAAATACCTTATAAAAGTGCGTAAATACAGCCCTGCAAGCAGCTCTCTAAAGAGGCAAGGTTGGCTGAGGCGTATATAGACCCGCGATTTTCTTGGCTTTCGGCAACACTACCACTTTTTTGAAGCGAGTGCCGCACTCGAACGGGGCTGCAAATCCGGACTGATCAAACCGAGGAGCGAAAAAAATGGGGAAAGTCCTGATACATCACGGGTGAAGATCAGCGGACCGCGGGCTGCGGGGAGGAGTAAACGATTGCAGCGGGGGGATGGGTCGCCCCTTTCAGGAGTGCGCTACAAGCCTCCGCAGCAGGCGAACTGCGTCCTGTGTCAACAGGAACAGCAACAAAGGCCCCGTGGCCAGCACGTTTTTGTTATAGGCAAGCGCCTGCGTCAAGTTCCCGTGAAAGAACGCGGCCAGGGCCCGGGTGCTGCCGCACGCGGGGCAGGCGGTGAGGCGGAACAGGTGCTTCCACAAGCAGATGTCCGGCCCCCGCCCCAGCACTTCCGGTGGGACAAGCACGAAAAACACCAGGGCGAGAGACAGCATCGCTCCTTGAGGTATTCCCTTCGAAAAGACAGCCATGGCCCGCTACATCCGCAGGGGTCTGCCGAGGGAATCCGGCAGCTTGTTCACCGCAATCAGGATGACGTCCACAAGGCTCCAGATCCCGCAGCCGCCTGCAGTAATTAACTTAAGAATGCCCAGTCCAGTATAACCCAGATAGAACCGATCGATGCCCAGAAACCCCAGGAACATCGAGAGTAGCAACGCTGACGACCAGTCCTTGTCCCCGGGTTGAACGGGCGGAGTGAACCGGAGGGGGCGACCCTGCGCGTCCGGCAGCTTCTTCAGAACGATGAGGAAAAGGTCGATGAGCACCCAAATCCCACAACCCCCCAGGGTGACTAGCTTCAGGATGCCCAGTCCCACGTAGCCGAGATAGAACCGGTCCACCCCGAAGATTCCGAGAAACCAGGAAAGCAGCGTGGCGGTAACGAGATCTTTGTCCCCTCCCTGAATGAGGCGCACTCCGCAGTGGGTGCAGATTTCGGCAGAGGGAGTGGCCTCCTGCCCGCAAGAGGAGCAGTATCGCGTGCCCAGCCGCGGGCGCTGGCCACAGGCCACACAGAACTCAGCGGTATCGGCAAGTTGTCGCGCGCAATTCCGGCAATACATGATGAACCCTCAGGTAAAGGAAATGCAGATCCCTTGCTCGGGGTATTTATAGTGTCTGGCGAGCGAAATGTAAATGGGCCGGATAAGAATCTTTCGGATGGGAGCCGAGGCGGTGGGAGGTGAGCGTGTGCAAGGATCGCCCACGGGCGCGCCGGGCGGGGAGGGCGCCCGCGCGCGGGGATCCTGCCGGGTGCGCCCTCATTCCGTCACGCTGACCTCAATCGGTGCGGTGAGCGCCAGGCTTCCCCATGCCACCTTCAGCGTGACCCGCTTGATGTCGCTCTCCGGGTAGGACAACGTCAGGGCGAGCTTCTCGGCCTTCGTTTCGCTTTTGGCGATGGACATGGGGACTTTGAATTCCACCGGCGCTTTCAGGATATCGAACGCGTCAAGGCGTGCGGCACGGACCTTGGCGGGATCGATGAACGCCAGGCTCCACTGCGATCCGTCAGCCGAGCGCTCGAGCCCGAGATAGTAATGCCCGGCGGGAACCTGCCTGCCCGAGATTTTCAGCGGTACAGAGGAATCGAGGTCCGTCCAG
Organism: uncultured Acidobacteriota bacterium; assembly: GCA_963722555.1. Classification (GTDB taxonomy): domain Bacteria; phylum Acidobacteriota; class Terriglobia; order UBA7540; family UBA7540; genus Bog-366. The sequence continues at coordinate 132,493 of CAVRNQ010000002.1, read as the reverse complement.
AAATTGCTCCCCAGGCGCCAGACTTTGCCTTTGGTCATCGCGTCAAACTTCGCCGCGTCTTCGTAGACGCTCTTCCACGCCGGGCGGCCGTAGTTGATGGCGAACTGTCCGGCCGCCGCGTTTTGCTTCGTGTTCCAGTAGAGGACGCGGGCGGATGCCCGGTCATCTGGCTGGCCGCCTTCGGCGACGAGGGTAGGCTGGGATTGTTGACCGTGCGCCGACACGACGAATAGGGTGACCATGAACCCCAGAGCGGTACGCATCTTCATCGGACGTCTCCTCGTGAGGAAGTTTTCCGGTTGCGCCTGGTACTTAACACGAGTGCAGAAAGCCCCTCATGGCGAAAGATCGTGCGTGCGCCCCCTGGCGCGCACACCTACGATCTGGATTACAGGTGCGCCACCCTGGCGCAAGGCAACGAACTTCCGGCGCTGGCTTTAATTCGGCTCTCCGGCTGCCGCAGGGGTAAGGGCCACGTCGCGGGTTGGCTGGCCTGAGTTGACCGGCACCGGTTCCTTTTCCAGGCCCAAATCAATCACTTCCTGAATCGTTTTCACGTAGTGGAGTTTCAAACCCTCGAGCATTTGGGGGTTCAGATCCTCGTTAACGTTCGGCTCGGTATCGGCGGGGAGAATCACCTCGACCACTCCGGCCCGCTTGGCAGCCAGCACCTTTTCTTTGATCCCGCCCACGGCCAGCACCTGCCCGCTCAGGGTGATCTCACCGGTCATGGCAACGCGAGGCCGTGCGGGCCGGTGGGTAAGGGCTGAGACCAGGCAGGCGACCATGGTGACTCCTGCCGAGGGACCGTCTTTCGGAATAGCCCCCGAGGGCACATGGATGTGGATGTCCTTCGACTGGAAGAAGTCCGGATCAATCGCGTAGTCAGTCGCGTGGGAGCGGACCCAGGCCAGGGCGGCTTGCATGGACTCCTGCATGACCTGGCCGACGTGCCCGGTCATGGTGAAACCCTTTCCGCCCTTCATGGCATCGGCCTCCACGTAAAGGACGTCGCCTCCGGTGGGCGTCCAGGCCAATCCCACCATCACGCCCGGCTGGCGCGTGCGCTCGATGATTTCGGTCTCCAGGCGATAGCGCGGGATGCCCAGTGAATCCCGCAGATTGTGGGGACTGACGAGGAGTTTTTCCGGCCGGCCCTCGGCCATTCGGCGCGCCTGCTTACGACAAACCGTGGCGATTTCCCTCTCCAGGTTCCGCACCCCGGCCTCGCGGGTGTAATGACGGATGATGTGCGCCAGCGCCTCCTTCGTGTACTCGATCTGCTCGGGAGTCTTGATGCCGTGCTCCTCGGTCTGTTTCGGTATCAGGTGCCGGATCGCAATCTCGATCTTCTCCTCCTCGCTGTATCCCTGGAGTTCCAGGACTTCCATGCGGTCGAGGAGCGCGGGAGGAACGGTGTCCAAGACATTTGCTGTACAGATGAACAGCACTTTGGAAAGATCGAACTGCACGTCCAGATAGTTGTCGCGGAAGTGCGAGTTTTGTTCGGGGTCGAGGACCTCCAGCAGGGCGGAAGACGGGTCGCCGCGAAAATCGCGCCCGATTTTGTCCACTTCATCCAGCATGAAGATGGGATCGCGGGTTTCGGCGCGCCGCACCCCCTGGATGACCTGGCCGGGCAGGGCTCCGATGTAAGTCCGTCGATGGCCCCGAATTTCCGCCTCATCGTGAATCCCACCCAGCGACATCCGCACAAACTTGCGATCGAGGGCGCGCGCAATCGATTTGCCCAGGGAGGTTTTTCCTACGCCGGGAGGCCCCACAAAGCACAAGATGGGTCCCTTGAGCTGCGGCTTCAACTGCAAGACCGCGAGGTAGTCCAGAATGCGCTCCTTTACTTTCTCCAGGTCCCAGTGATCCTCGTCGAGGACCTGCTTCGCCTTGGTAATATCCACCCGGGTATCGCTGACTTTGATCCAGGGCAGGGCCACCAGCCATTCCAGGTAAGTGCGCGTGACGTGATAGTCAGCCGCCGCCGGCGACATTTTCGCCAACCGCCCCAACTCCCGGATCGCCTCCTTCCGGGCTTCTTCCGTCATGCCGGCGGCTTCGATTTTCTTGCGCAGCTCCTCGATTTCCTGCTGCTCGTCGGCTTCTCCCAGTTCCTTTTGAATGGCCTTCATCTGCTCGCGCAGGTAGTACTCCCGCTGGCTCTGCGTGACCTGGTCCTGCACGTCCGACTGAATCTTGGAGCGGAGTTGCAGCACCTCCACTTCCCGCCCCAGTTGCCGGTTCAAACGTTCCAGCCGCATCTTCAGGTCGAGGCTTTCCAGCAGCTCCTGCTTTTCACTGCTGGAAAGCGAAGGAAGATTGGCCGCGATGAAGTCCGCCAGCCGGGAGGGATCGTCGATGTTCATCACCACGGTTTGCAGGTCATCGGAAAGTGTCGGCGAGAGCTGCACGACCTGCTGGAACATCGTCATGACGCTGCGCACGAGCGCGTCGAAGTCAGATTCCTTTGCAGCGGGGGTAATGTCCACCAAGGGTTTTACGCGAGCCCGCAGGAAGGGCTCGACTTGAGTGACTTCCTCGATGGCGATCCGCTGCAGGCCTTCCACAAAAATGAACAGACTCTGGCTGGGCAGCTTGATGATCTTATGGATGAAGGCCACCGTACCAATCTGAAAGAGGTTGACGGGTTGGGGGTTGTCCACCCGTGGATCGCGCTGCGAAATGACTCCCACAAACTTGTCATCTTCTTTCAGGTCACTGATCAGCTTCAGCGAACTGTCCCTTCCCACCGTCAGCGGCAGGATGGCATTGGGAAATAGGACGGTATCGCGTACGGGAAGAATCGGCAGCGCAGCGAAATCGATGGCAGCTTTTTGCTTGGAGGCCATTGGCCAACAACCTCATCGTGTATTTTCAACCAGCCCTAGCAGCGAACAATCTGGACTCTAGGATTTCATTGTATCACGGTGCGGCAGGCTCCCCGAAGGGAAGCACCCGGAGCAGTTGTGCATTTGTCCTAACTTGGATTCATCACGACGGGTTTGGAAGGGCGGGGCTTCAGCCCCGCCCTTCCGGCAGCTCCCTAAAAGCGTCCTAGCGTGGTGAGGAATCCGGCCCAAGGCATCGGGTGCAGACCTACACGGTCGGCTCGCCGTGAATCTCTACTTCCCCTGGTTCCACGGCGAGCGCGTCGGGCTCAGGAAGTTTGCCGGCCCAATTCGCCCAGCCCCAGAAGATGGCGGTGGTGGAGCTGAGAATTCCCGCCACCCAGCCGATCGTGCGGGGCCCGTGGTGTTGGGAAGCGACGCCCGCCAACGCCATGGAAATCATCATGGTGGACCACGTCAGCGACTCGGTCGTGGAAAAGACTCTTCCTCGGAATTCGTCGGGAACGCGGCGGAGCATTTGCGATACATTCAGCACGGAGCTTACGGCCACGCCGGCGCGGGAAAGCGCGATGCAGAACAGCGCCGCGCCGAACCGTGGCGCCTGGCTGAACAACACGTAGGCGCCACCGTGGATGACGTAGCAGATGGAAATGGCGCGCTTGTAGTTCCGGAAGCTGATGTGTTTGCCGAGGTAGTGTCCCACCGCGCCGCCCATCAGCAGGCCGACACCGGCGAAACTCCAGACGATGCCGATCCCCGCCGGGCCCCGATTGAAAACCTGCTCACCGAACAACGTAAAGAGGATCTGGGCGGCGCCTCCACCGGTAGCCCAGCCCACGCCGACCAAGGCAATGCCGAGAATCAACGGCGACGATCGCATGTAACGGAGGCCTTCCTTGTACTCGTGCCACGGCCGCAGGACCCGGTCCTCGGTCAAGGCTTCCCGCTTCGCCCGGAAGCTGCCCGGCGCGCGCAACTGCCAGATGCAGGCCGCCGACGCCAGGAACGACAGGGAGTTCAAAACGAAGGCCCACTGGTATCCCAAGCGCGCCGCGCTCAAGCCCGCCACCATGGTTCCGATCGTCAGCGTGGTCCACTGCGTGGTCTGGGTCAGCGAATTGGCCGTGTGCAGTTCCTCCCGGCTCGAAATCGTGGGCAGGATGGAGGTGCGGCCGCTGGTGAAAAAGGGCGACGCGAACATGAGAAGCGCGCTCAGCCCGTAAAGCAGTGACGGGCGGTGTTGGCGCACCGTGAGCACAAACGCCAGTGCTACGACCGCCCGGACCAGGTCGCTCGCGATCATGATGCGCTTGCGGTCCAGGCGGTCGAGGACGACGCCGGCCAGCGGTCCCGCCAGCACCGCGGGGACGGCGCGCGACAACATGACGCCGCTCACCACCAGCCCGGAATGGGTAGTCTCCATTACCAGGCTGAAAACTGCGATGTTGTTGAAGTGATCGCCGAACTCGCTCACCACCTGGCCGATCCAGGTGTAGCGGTAGTTACGGTTGCGGCGCAGAAGTTGGAGAAAATCATTCATCGCTAGTGCTCTGCCTCATTTACCCCCCATGATTATCCCGGTGCCGACGACGCCCTGGACGGCCCCAGCAGCGCGCCGGCCGGTGCGCCATTCACCTCGTCCATCCGCCGGCTATTGCCAAGAGGGCGGGAACTCGCGTGGGGCACGGACTCCGAATGCAATCCAGGCCGGAAGTCCTTTACCATTCTACAATAGCTGCAAGGTCCAGGGGTGGCTCAGACCGCCGTAGCGCGGAGCTTGGCGCGTTGTGTGCACGGGGTTTTGAAACACGAGTGCGATTACCAGGAGGAACGCTGGGGCCGAAAACTCGGCAGCCTTGCTTTTTCAACCATTTCGCCGCTCGCAGAGCGGCGCTACAAGACCTGCTGACCGGTTATCACACAGACTCTTACGCCGGACACCATTTCTGGCACTTCTTTGACAAATAGTCGATTCTGCCCGAAAGAAACCCGGATGCCCCTCGACGGGTTCCCGCCATTTCACTGGGGGCCCGGACCAAGCGTTGGAGAATGGTCGGTCGGGAGCCCGCCACGGCGGGGGTCACCATGTCCGAGTTGATGTGGCAACGTACCATCGCCGCCCAGTCGTCAGGCACGGGTTTTTCGGCAGCCAAGCAGGGCCGACCCTCCGGCCGCACCTCGGCCTGCTGGCAAGGCCACCCAGTTCGAAATTTTCCCCGTTGCGGTCTTGTTTACTGCCCACTACCACGCCTTAGGCTATCTCCTAGTCCCTGATTGGTACGCAGGTTGCTTTCTACCGAAGAGGAAGGCCTGCTTTCGCACAGCGACAAGGTGTCTGATTTTGCCGGAGGATGGACTATGTCGACCCTAATGACTCTGAGTTCAGTCTGGGCAGTGATCACGCTTGCGTTCGCCGTTCTGCTCTTCTACCGCCGGAGCCTTACCAAGAATGAGACGGATTGGATTCCGCTGACAGACGATGCCAAGGAAGATAGTGCCATTCAAGCACAAACGATGATTGAGATGAAGACCAGGAAGCTGACCGTCCCCATTCGCGCCTTGGGTACGCTTTCGGTGCTCATGCTGCTGGTCATCCTAGGCTTCTGGCTCTACCACAGCTTCACCACCTCGCCACCGCTGCCGCAGTAAACCCTGGGCAGTGAGCGGTCAAATGGGCAGGGGACGCTCGATCGGGCTCCCCAGTGTGCCTGCAAAGCCTGCCCCCTGCCCCCCCGAAGCACGTGCTGCCAGGGCCTATCCTCAAAGGCTTGCTTAAGAGGCTGCTGAAAAAGGGGCATCTGTCACGCTTGCGGCAGGATCTCGATCTTCGCGGCGGCAGTGCTGGCTGCCTGCGCTTCAAAGGCCTGCCGGAACTCCTCGAGTGGGAAGGTATCGACCCGGAGTTTCTCCAAACCCATCTGGGGGAGAAGGGTCACCGCGCGCTCATGCGTATAGGGATTAATGAACGAACCGACCACGGTGAGCTCACGTTGGAAGATTTCGTAGGGCCGGACGCTCGCCGTTTCCCGCATGCGGGCAACACCGAAAACCAGGATCGTGCCTCCGCGCGCCGCCGCGAAAATGGCTTGCTCAAAGGTGGCGGAGGCGCCGACGGCATCGATGACGGCATCAAAGCCCAGCCCACCTGTATGGTCCCGCAGAGCCTCCCGCCAGCCCTGCGCATTCGGATCTAACGCGAAATCGGCGCCAAAGGCCAAAGCGTTCTCCCGACGCAATCCATTGGGCTCGCTCGCCACGATCAATCCCGCCCCCGACAGTCGCGCCAGGCGTGTCAGCGTCAAGCCGATGAGCCCGGCGCCGATTACTAGGACCGTGGACCCGGACTGTACGGCAAGCAGATCCATGCCGTGGATGCAGCAGGCGAGCGGCTCGGCAAGGCAGGCAATCCGGGCGTCCAAGCCGGAAGGCAGGTGATAGACGGCTTTTGCCATCACCACCATGGCTTGGGCAAAGCCGCCGTCCATGTGCACGCCGTATGCCCACAAATTGGGGCAGAGATGCTCCCGGCCCATCCGACAGTAACGGCAGGACCCGCAATATGTATTCGGTTGGACGGTGACAAAGTCGCCTTCCCGAAAGTCCTTCACTCCAGCCCCCACGGCCTCGACCACGCCGGCAATCTCGTGTCCGAGCACCCTGGGAGGGTTGGCTGGGAACTCGCCGTGGAAAATGTGCGCGTCGGTTCCACAAACCCCGGTAGCCAAGGGGCGAATACGCACCTCTCCAGGCTGCGGATCGGGAACAGGGAGTTCATCCAGGCGCAGGTTTTCTCGGCCATGAAAGCGGACCGCCTTCATAGTTGCACCGAGGGACCGCAGAGGGGGCGGGGTCGCAGCGTTAGTCATAAGAAGTCCTCCTTTATCCCGTGACTGGCCCTTACAGGCTGCGGAAAAACGCCAACGCTGTCATCCTGAGGAGCCGCAGGCGACGAAGGACCTCCGTATTTGCCTGATTCTAAAAATGCAGAGGTTCTTCGCTTCGCTCAGAATGACAATAGGGAAGCCTTTTTCCGCAGCCTGCTTAGGCCAACCTCTCAGCCCTCAGCCCCCCGGGCCTGACCGGCCGAGCACCCTCCCCGATCCGTCGAACAGATGCGCGGCCTCGGGGCGGATGCGAAACGCTACCCGATCGCCTCCTCGCACGAGGGTATCGCCAGGGGCCTGCGCCACGAGCCTGGTCCCGTCCGCAAGCCGCGCGTGGAGGTACGCCCGGGGTCCCAGGTGTTCCAGCACGTCGATCTCGCCCGGCAACTCGCCATCCTGCTCCAAGGCCACGTGCTCAGGCCGAACCCCCAGCTTGACCCGTTCACCCGCCTTTAACCTCTGCGCGGGGGCGAGAAGACTCACGCTCGCACCGTTTGAGAAAGCCAAGGTCAAGTTCTCTGCGCTCGCGCTTTTTACTTCCACATCCAGGAAATTCATTTTGGGAGTGCCAATGAACCCGGCCACGAAGAGAGTGGCGGGATTCTGATACAGCTCGAGTGGAGACCCCATCTGCTCGACTCTACCATCGTTGAGGACCACAATTCTGTCCGCCATAGTCATGGCTTCGAGCTGGTCATGCGTGACGTAAACCATCGTGGTCGAGAGTTCACGATGCAGCCGCACCAGTTCCAGGCGCATTTGCGCCTGCAGCGCAGCATCGAGATTCGACAACGGTTCATCGAGCAGGAACGCCTTGGGCTGCCGCACCATGGCGCGCCCAATGGCGACGCGCTGCAATTGGCCTCCGGAGAGTTGCCGCGGTTTACGGTCGAGCAACGGCTCCATTTCCAGGATTCGCGCCACGCTGCGAACCTTCTGGTTCCGTTCTTCCCTGGGCACGCCGGCCAGCCGCAGGCTGAAGCTCATGTTCTCGGCGACGGTCATGTGCGGGTACAAGGCGTAGCTCTGAAACACCATGGCCAGGCCGCGTTTGGAGGGCGGGACGTTCTGGACCGGCAATCCATCAATGAGCACTTCACCTTCGGAAACCTCTTCCAAGCCGGCGATCATCCGCAGCAGAGTGGATTTGCCACTTCCCGAAGGCCCCACGAAGGCCATGAATTCCCGGTCCGTGATCACGAGGTCGATACCGTGGACCACCTCGTGTGAGCCGAACCTTTTGCGTACATTCTTCAATTCGATTGTCGCCATAATCGCCCTTCTTACTTGACCGCGCCGAAGGAAAGACCGCGCGCCATTTGCCGCTGGCTGATCCATCCAAAAATCAGGATGGGCGCAATCGACAGGGTCGAGGCTGCCGACAACTTGGCCCAAAACAGGCCTTCCGGGCTGGCGAAGGAGGCGGTGAACGCGGTCAGCGTGGCGGCTTTCACCGTCGTCAGGTTGAGGCTCCAGAAGGCTTCGTTCCAGCACAGAATGATGGAAAGTAGTGCGGTGGAGGCGATGCCCGGCGTCGAGAGCGGCAGCAACACGTGGGTCAGCTCTTCGGTCGGGGTCGCACCATCCATACGGCTGGCCTCCAGGATCACGGCAGGCACTTCCCGGAAAAAGGAGAAGAGCATCCACACCACGATGGGCAAAACGCTGATGCTGTCGATGAGAACCAGCCCGAAAACCGTGTCGAGCAGGCCGAGATCCCGCCACAGCAGGTAAATCGGAACCAGGACGCCCACGGCCGGCAGCATTTTGGTGGAGAGCATCCAGAGCAAAATACCCCGAGTGCTCCGAGTGGGGAAGAAAGCCATACTGTAGGCGGCCGGCACACCCAGGAGCAAAGCCAGCAAAGTCGAGCCCAGCGAAACCACCAAACTGTTTCCAGCGAAAGCCAGATAGTCGGCGCGCTCCAGAACGGCGGCGTAATTCCCGAGGGTGGGCCTGAAGACTACGGCCGGGGGCGTGGCGACGGCGGTGATCTCCGTTTTGAAACTGGTCATGAACATCCACAGAATCGGGAAGAACATCAGCAAGGCGACCGTCCAACCCGCGATCGTCAGCCCCCAGCGTGCTTGCCAGGTGTTTCTCAACGGGATTCCTCCAGATTGCGGCCCACGACCCGCATGAGGAAGAGGGATACGATGTTGGCCAGGAGGATGGCGAGCACTCCCCCGGCCGAGGCGCGCCCCACATCCCAGCCCAACAAAGCGTCTCGAAAAATCAGATAGGCCAGATTGGTGGAAGCGAGGCCGGGGCCCCCGCCCGTCGTCACGTAGATCTCGGCGAAAAGACTGAGCAGGAAGATCATCTCAATCATCGCCACGACGGCCAGGGGCCGCAGCAGGTGCGGCAATTCGAGGTGATAGAACAGGGCAACTGGCCCGGCGCCGTCGAGCCGGGCGGCTTCTTTGAGCTCGGGATTCAGCGACTGCAGCGCCGGCAGCAGGATCAGTACGGCAAAAGGAGTCCATTCCCAGGCCACAATCAACGCGATGGCAAACAGCGGCAGGTGAGAAAAGAATTCCACGGTGCCGAGCCCCAAGGAACGAGTGATCCACGCGCACAACCCGAACACCGGGTTCATCAACATGTTCTTCCAAACCAGCGCGCTCACCGTCGGCATGACAAAGAACGGTGCAATCACCAACAACCGGCAGAGGTTGCGCCCCGGGAAATCCCGATCCAGCAAGACGGTGAAGAGTGTCCCGAATACCAGCGTGATCGCCAGGACCCATCCCAGCAGGAGCAGGGTGTTGCCCATCGCCACCCAAAGGGCCCGGTTGGCCAGGAGGTAACGATAGTTCTCAAGTCCGGCGAAGGTGCGCTTTCCGGGACTCAGAAGGTTATAACGCTCCAGGGAAAACCAGAGCGTCATCACCAGAGGCGCAATCATCCACAAGAACAGCGTGGCGACGGAGGGCGCGAGTAGCAGGCGGGGATAAAGATGGCGGAGCCGTTTCGCCGCTCGAGTTCCGGTCACTTCTGATGCCTTCCTTGCATGGCGCGTTCAGCTTCCGCTTGAGCCAATGCCAATGCTTGTTCCACCGTGACGCGGCCTGCCAGCGCCGCGCTGAGTTCCTGTCCCACTTCCGTGCCGATGGCCTGAAATTCCGGGATACCCACGTATTGAATCCCCACGTAAGGAACGGGCAAGGCGCTGGGCTTCGTATAATCCGCGTTCAGAATGGCCTCGCGAACCAGGGGAGCGAAGGGGGCAGCACGTGTGTATTCCGGATTGTCGTAGGTGGATTTCCGCGACCCTGGAGGGACCCACAACCAGCCGAAACGCTTGCCCACCAGGGCGATATAACTCCGGCTGGTGGCCCACTTGACGAACAGCTTGGCCACGGCGCCGCGCGGGGAGGAGGTGGGGATGGCCAGCGCCCAACTCCACAGCCAAGCCGCGCCATTGGGCACTTTGGCGATGGGGGCTTTGGCAAAACCGGTGGTCGTCGCGACGCGGCTCTGGCTGGGATCCAGGAAGTAACTCGCCGCCGAAGTGGCATCCACCCACATGGCGCAGTTTCCGTTGGCGAACAGAGCGCGGTTTTCATTGTAGCCGTCGGTAATTGCCCCGGGCGGCCCGTAGTTCTTCAGTATATCAACATAGAAATTCACCGCTTCGACCCAGGGCGGGCTGGTGAGTTGCGGGTTCCAGTCAAGGTCCATCCAGCGGCCACCATACGTATGGACCAGAGTGCTGACGTAACCGATGTTCTGTCCCCACCCCGGCTCGCCGCGCAAGCAAATGCCGTAAACGTCGTGCGCGGGGTCGTGGAGTCGCTGGGCGAACTGACGGATCTGCTCGTAATGGGGCTGGAGGGGCATTTCCAGCCCGGCTTTCTGGAAGAGGTCCTTCCGGTAGTAGGTAATGGTGCTCTCGGCGTAGAAGGGCGCCGCGTACATTTTGCCTTGATACGAAAGTCCCTGGCGCACCCCATCGAAGATGTCCTCATATCCGTAATCCGCGCCCAAGTCGTCAAGCGGAACCAGCCATCCCCGCTCTCCCCACAGGGGCGCTTCAAACGAACCGATGGTTATGACATCAAAGGTGTTGCTTCCTGTGGCAATATCTATGGTTAATCGCTGCCGGAGGACGTTTTCCCCCAGGACCACCCAATTCAGTTTGACACCGCTCTGCCGTTCAAATTCCCTGGACAGTTGCTGCATCAGGATCATGTCGGCATTGTTCACCGTGGCGACCGTCAACTCCGGGCGGTGCGTCGCGGGATAGAGAATCCACACGAGCAGCGCGGCGCCAACCAGCAGTCCAAGTTTTCTCCAGCTCAGATGAGTAGGTACCATGCAGTCGCCGTCTTCGTAGGGGCGGGCAACGCCCGGCCCAGCCGCGCGCCGGTCTCCAGGATCAGTGCGAGCGGGAGTTTACATCACAGCGAACCCAGGTTGCAAATTCCACCCGAAATGAAGATTATGGGCACTGCTGATACCGAGGAGGGCCCGTATGCTTCGCGCCACCATGACCAGTCCCGGGAAGATTGAGTTCGCGGAGACGCCGGAACCGGCCGTCGGTGATAACGACGTCTTGCTGCGCATCCGCCGGATTGGAATATGCGGCTCCGACATCCACGTCTTTCACGGTAAGCATCCGTATACTTCCTATCCGGTGGTTCAGGGCCACGAATTCTCGGGAGAGGTCGCCCGGGTGGGCCTAAACGTCCAATCCCTGCGGCCCGGTGACCTGGTTACGGTTCCCCCGCAAATCGTCTGTGGAGAGTGCCTGCCTTGCCGCGAGGGGCGTTATCACATCTGCGAGAACCTGAAGGTGATGGGATTCCAAGCGCCGGGGGTTGCCCAGGAGTTTGTCGCGTTCCCGGAGTCTGCCCCGCTAAAGCTGCCTCCGGGGTTCACTCCCGAAGCTGGGGCGCTGGTTGAGCCGACGGCAGTCGCTATCCACGCCGTGGGGCGCGCCGGAAGCGTCGCGGGGCGGCAGGTGCTGGTTCTCGGCGCAGGGCCGATTGGGAACCTGGTTGGGCAAGTGGCTCGCTGGCGGGGAGCCCGTCAAGTCTTGATCACCGACGTCAGCGATCACCGGCTGGAGATCGCCCGGCAATGCGGGTTGGTTTGCACCTTCAATCCCCGCCAGGGTCCCCTGGAAAGTCAGGTCGCAGGGATTTTTGGCCCGCAGCGGGCGGACGTGACTTTCGAATGCGTGGGGGCGGCAGAAACCGCCAACCAGGCCATTCGCTCGGTGAGGAAGGGAGGCACGGTTGTAATTGTGGGAGTCTTTGGAGATCGGCCCCAAATCGACTTGGGACTCGTGCAGGATCGTGAGCTGGACGTGCGGGGGACGTTAATGTACCTGCGCCAAGACTACGTGGAGGCCATTCGCTGTCTCGCCGAGCGGGGCATCGAAATTAACCCGCTCTTGACCAAGACCTTCTCCTTCCGCCAATACCCAGAGGCCTACGCCTTCATCGAGGAGAATCGTGAAAAGGTTATGAAAGTCATGGTTGCGGTGGATAGCTAGTGCGGACTTCTCACCACGGGATTGGAAGGGCGGGGCTTCGCAGGCTGCGGAAACACGCATCCCTGCTGTCATCCTGAGCCCTTCGCTGTCATCCTGAGCGAAGCGAAGGACCCCGGCAGTTCGCGGGGGGTTGGCGAACCGAGTAAACTACGGGGGTTCTTCGCCCAAAAAGCGGGCTCAGAATGACACCGCCTACGAGTTTTTCCGCAGCCTGTTTCGCCGTAGGCCACGCGATGTCACCCCAATCGGGGCTTGAACCTCTGGCTCCCCCGCCGCACCCCTTGTTTTCTCCGCGTAGATACGCGCTTCCCTTTGTTCTCTGATTTCGCTATCGTGTGTTTCTGCGCTGCGGAGCGCCGTCAGCCTGTCTTGTCCGCATTTGACCATTCTTTCCGCAAGGAGTCCCGTCATGATGCCTCCTCACCTTGAAAAGTCATCGAATCTCTCAGTGAAGTTTGGGCCCGCGACGCTCGCCGTTCTCCTGCTGGGCTCGGTTCTGCTCGCGCCGCGTCCGCTCGCAGCGGTTGAGTGGTCCACGCTCTTCACCGCCCAGGATGTGCGCGATCACCTTTCCGCCGAACCCGGCCGCCAGGAGGCGCTCGAATTCTGCCGCAAGATGGGCATTACCAAAGTTTATATTGAATCCTTTCGCGACGGCTACCAGGCTGAGGAAGCCACCCTAAAGGCGGCGCGGGATTTCTTCCGCCAGGCCGGCCTGAAGGTCTCCGGCTGCGTCACGACCACCGGAATCGGCAAGCCCTCGACCGGTTGGGACGTCGCCGTCTGCTACACACATCGCCCGAACCAGGAGCGGCTGGCGTCGATCTTCCGCTTCACCGCCGCTCTGTTTGACGAGATTATGATTGACGATTTCTTTTTCACCGACTGCGAATGCGCGGAATGCGCGGCGGCGAAAGGCGCGTTGAGCTGGCGGCAATACCGCGAGAAGCTGATGCTGGAAATGAGCCGCGAGCGCGTGCTCGGCCCCGCGCGGGCCGTGAATCCGCAGGTCAAGGTCATCCTCAAGTTCCCCCAGTGGTATGACCGCTTCCAGGACCGCGGCTACGTCCCTGACCAGGAAGCCGCGCTCTACGACCGTATCTGGGTGGGCACGGAACTGCGCGACCCGAGCTCCGACGAGTGGGGTCACACGCAGCAGTACAGGGGCTACTTCCTTTATCGCTGGCTCAGCGACGTGGGCGGCGCCAAAACCGGCGGCGGCTGGTTCGATCCCTACGGCACCACCTCTACGCTGTACCTGGATCAGCCGCTGACCACGATTCTGGCTGGCGCGCCGGAGGTTTTCCTCTTCCACTACGGCGAGCTGACCTCGCCGGAATTCCGCGCCCAAGCCGAGGCCCTGGCGTCGCGCCGCCTCTCCTATGAATCGCTCGCGGGATTCGTCTCCGACTGGGGAGGCCTCGCAGCCTACAAGCCCGTCTCCAGCGAACCCGGCGATGAAGAGTACATTTTCGATGCCATCGGCATGTTGGGAATTCCCCTCGCACCGGCCGCGCATTTTCCCGAAGGAGCGCGGGCAGCGCTCTTCACCGTTCACGCCCTTGAAGATGTGCAGTTCGTGTCCAAACTCACCCGGTTGCTTGCTGCCGGCGGCACGGCTTTTGTGAGCCAGGGTCTCGCGCACCGGCTGAACGCTGACCCACGACTGCCCACACAGGCATCGCTCGATCTCGAAAAGGATCATTACCTGAAGACGGTGGAGGCGGGGGGCGGAAAACTTATCATATTCTCCACGGCGCTACCGCGCCTGGCTTACGTCGATGTGCACAACCGCCTGGAGCAACTCACCCCGGAGCTTCGCAGCGCGCTTGATGATCTGCGCAAACGAGTCTCAGAATTCACCGTGACCTCTCCGGACGCTCCGCCGCGCGTGGCCATCTTTCCGCTGGGCGGGCGTGTCGCGGTGGTGAACTACACAGAACTCCCTGTGGCTTGTCGACTGACCGGACTGGCGGGCATGGCGCGTAAATACACCAAGGTCTTCGCCACCGACGGCGCCACGCTCGCCTCCGACGGCGCAACCCTCCGCCTGCCACCTCATGCCGTGCTGGTCGTGGAATAGCGAGGCCCGATGCTCATTCTCGATATCGGTTGCGGTAAGCACAAACAGGAACCTGGGGCGATTGGCCTGGATCGCCAGCCGGGCTCGGACGCCGACATTCTTTGTGAACTCACGCACTTTCCGTGGCCGATCCGCGACAGTTGCGCCGAACGAATTTGTCTTTCGCACTTCCTTGAGCACCAGTCCGACGTCCTGCGCGTCATGGCGGAGGTGCACCGTATTGCCAAGCCGGGCGCGGAGGTAGTGATCGTTACGCCGCACTACAGCTCGCCCGACTCCTACACTGACCCCACGCACGTCGTGCACTTGGGATTTCACAGCTTCGACTACTTCGTTCAGGAGAGCTTTGAGAATTTCACTTACGGCGCGGGCGGCTTCCGGATTCTCGATCGGCGCCTGACCTTTGGCGGGAATCTCTTGTTGGATAATTTAGGGCGAATGATCGCCAGGATCTCGATTGACTTCTATGAAAAGCACTTTGCCTGGATTTTTCCGGCCCGCAACATCCATTGCCGGCTGGAAGTGGTCAAGCAGCCAAGCTCCCCGCCATCGCACCCCGGAGCGAGCCTGTAGCACAGACTCTCAGGCGAACAGGGACCGAGTTAACCCCACATTGGCGGGCAGAAGTGGCGCGCTGACCTGTGTTTTGGAAGGCAGACGCAAGTCATCACTGCGGCGGAGCTTGCGGCGGCGCTTCGGGCGGACCTTTCCGCTCCTGTCCCATCATGGGGCGGCCAACTCTGAGCTGCGTGGCCACGAACTCTCCTTGTGCGTCCCTTCCGAGGGCAAAGATGAGGTCACCGACCTTGAGGTCTTTCAGCGTGATGGACTGACCCTCCTTGCTGAAGGTCGTCCGTTCATTTACCACGAGGACCTTCTCGCCCTGGAATCGATTGCGCACCTTGATATGGTTCTGGTCAATGGAGAGAATCTCCCCTCCGGTCCGGTCCGCGGCGCCTCGACCCCAACCGCCTCCTGGACCTCCCTGCCCGCCCCCGGGGCCCCTCTCGCCACCGGCTTGGAACCTCTTGAACTGTTCTTCGCTGACACGCAAAACACCGGCAGCCACGAATTGCTTGTCGGAGTTGAGATTGGCGCGCACCACGACGTGGTCGCCCTGCTTCAAGTCTTCCAGGTGGAATTCCTGCTGTTGCTGGCGATAGTGAGTTTGGTCGCTCACCAGCACGGTTACGGATGTGCCATCCGGCTTCTTGATATCGAAGCGATCCACCCCCACCGAAGCAACGACGCCGATAACGCGCTCGCCACTCATTTCTCGACGGGGCGGCGCCTGCCCCGGGGTTGGAGGCTCATCTTGTGCAGCCAAAGAACTCGGAAGCATCAGAACGAGAAGAAGCGTAAGAATTGACGGCAACTTATTGGACATAAACCCCTCCATACTTGTTCGACGCCTCGACAACTCGCCGGGTTACCTGTAACCTGGCGGGTTTGGAAAACGTACTCAGTGGGTGAACGCTCAGGGAAACACATCCGGTGGAGTTACTCGCACGTGACGCTGAGGAACATCCGAAGATTCGCCAAGCCGCTTTGGACACTCGCCGTATTTGGGTTCTTGGCCCCGAGCCTGCTGTTCGGCCAAGCCACCACCTCGGGGACGATCGTGGGGCACGTGCGCGGCCCGGGTGGCGTTTCGGTGCCGGGCGCGACCGTCCAACTTACCAATCCGCAAAACGGCGAACGCAAAGAAACCTGGACTGACGAGTCGGGCAACTACACATTCAGTGGGCTCTATCCCGGCAACTACCGCCTGGATGTGTCCTTGGTGGGTTTCCGTCCTGACTGGCGCGAACCCTTGCCCGTGACACCGGGCAAGGAACTCACGGTCAACATCGCGCTGGTCTTCGCGTTGCCGGAAGACAGCACGCCGCAGCCGGCGCAGGCTACGGGGCGCGCCACGCCAACGCCGGCAACGCTGCCGGGCGAGAGGCGTGGGGGGCTCGCGAATCTCGGTGATCTGGAGAATTCTCTCGGCAACGGCGCCAGTGCAGGCGGGGGACCTGGAGCCGTGCGCATTGCCGAGGGCGCGGGCATGGAAAATCCTGCCGCGCAGGAGTCCGCGAACGAAGAAGTCGACACCTCCGCCAGTGCAGCCAACTCTTTCTTGCTTGCCGGCGGGGTGGGCGACGTTCCCACTCCTGGGGAAGGCCGGGGTGGGCGAGGTGGGATGCGCGGCGGAGGAATGGGCGGCTTTGGCGAAGGTCCCGGAGTTGGTGGCGGGGGCGGCGGAAGCCCCTTTGGCGGGGGAGGTGGACCCGGACCAGGCGGGGGCGGCGGGTTCGGTGGCGGGCCGGGAGGTGGCGGGTTCGGTGGAGGCGGGGGTGGATTAGGTGGCGGCGGTGCCCGCAACTGGGGGCGTAATCGTGCCCAGGTGAACCGCATGCGTGGCAACGTCATGGAGCAGTACACCAACTCCGCCTTTGACGCTCATCCCTATCCCTTGAATGTCGCAGGCTTGCCGCAGATTCCTTCGTACGGGGAAACCTTCGGCTTCTCGCTGGGCGGCCCGCTGGTGATCCCCAAGGTTTATCGCGGCGGCAACAAGACGAGTTGGTTCGCGAGCTACAATTTGCAGCGCGCGAAGAATCCCATAAATTCCTTTGCGTCGGTTCCGACTGCCGCGGAACGCAGCGGGGATTTCTCTGGCGCGGTCATTGCATCCGGACCGTACAAGGGAGCCGTTCCGGTCATCTACGATCCGCAGTCGAACCCCACCGGCCCGCGCACTCCCTTCGCGGGGAACATCATCCCTACTCAGCGCCTCAATTCTGCCGCGGCCGGTTTACTGCCGTATATCCCGCTGCCCAACCTTGCCGGCACGGTGCAGAACTTTCACCTGCAGGAGTCGCTGCCCTCCGTCAGCGACCGCGTGATGGCACGCATCGGCCAGCAAATTAATTCCAAGGACAGCCTCAATGCCATGTACTTTTTCAACTCGGCGCGCAGCCGATCTGTTTCAGGCTTCCCCCAGTTGACTTCGCACTCCTCCACCCGCGGCCAGAACCTGAGCCTGAGCGAAACGCACACCTTCAATCCTCGTGTCGTCAATACCCTGACGGCGAATTTCAATCGCCAGCGCGTCTCCTCGCTGAATGCCTTTGCTTATCAGGACGACATTGCCGCGCAATTGAAGATTCAAGGGGTTTCGGACAATCCGCTCGATTGGGGGATCCCGGGGATAGGGTTTACCAACTTCGGAGGACTGAACGATCCCCTGCCCTCGCTGACCCGCAACCAGACAATACGCGCCATGGACGTCTTGATTTGGAACCACGGGAAACACAACGTTCGCCTGGGCAGTGAGTTGCGGCGCGTGCAGCAGAATTCACAGATCGATCCCAACGCGCGCGGCACCTTCAACTTTTCAGGCTACACCACCAGCGACTTCAGCGGGGGCTTTCCCGTACCCGGCACGGGGTTTGACTTCGCGGATTTCTTGCTCGGCCTGCCGCAAACTACGTCCGTCCGCTTCGGGATCGACAGCAATTATCTGCGCTCCTGGGTAACTTCGGCTTTCCTTCAGGATGACTGGCGGGTCGGCCCGCACCTGACGGTCGACTATGGTCTCCGGTACGAATACTTTCTGCCCTTCTCGGAGAAATACGGACATCTTTCAGACTTGGCGTTCACGCCAGGGTTTGCCACGACACAGGTGGTCACGGGATTCGCTGCGGGTTCGCTGCCGCCCTCGCTCGTACACAGCGACGCGCATAACCTGGCGCCCCGGGTCGGCATCGCCTATCGGCCTTGGACGCAGCACCACCTCGTGCTGCGCTCCGGCTACGGCATCTTCTACGACGGCAGTATTTACTCCCGCCTGGTTCCCAACTTGGTGGACCAGCCGCCCTTCGCCGAGGCCTCCACGCTCGTGACCAATCCCCAGCGCGTGCTGACGCTCGAGGAAGGTTTCCCCGCCCTCGCTCCCAATGTTGTGCACAACACTTACGCGGCAGACAGTAATTTCCGCACGCCTTACGCGCAGAGTTGGAATTTCAGCGTCGAGGATGAAATCGCGCCGAACGTCATCCTTTCGGTGGGTTACGTAGGGACGAAGGGGACCAAGCTCGATCTTCTGCTTTCCCCCAACAGCGTGAACCCCAGTACAGCCGGGGCCCAACAAACCTCTATCGCGAATGCCCTCCAGTTTCTCTATGAGACTTCCGGCGCGGCGTCGATCTACAACGGCCTCCAGGTGAGCTTGCGGCGGCAGTTTCACGGCGGCTTCTCGATGAGCGGCAACTACACGTGGTCAAAGTCCATTGACGACGCTGCCAGCGTGGGCGGCGCGGGCCGCAACGTGCCTCAGAATAGTTTCGATCTCGAGGCCGAACGCGCTCTTTCGGGGTTCGACATCCGGAACAAGTTGATCATCAATCACACTTACGAATTTCCCTTCGGTGAGCAGCGTCACTTCTTGAACCAGGGTGGGCCCGTGGCGCGCGTCCTCGGCAATTGGCAGATCAGCGGTGTGACGACGCTGCAATCCGGCACCCCCCTGACGGCGCAAGTGGCTGGCAACCAGTCGAACAACAACGGCTCGGGAGCGTTCGCTTCCGAGCGTGCTGATGCCACGGGCGCTGCGGTCACCCTGCCGCGCTCGGAGAGGAGCACGCAGGAATTCTTCAACACTGCGGCGTTCACGGCGCCGACCTCGGGTCAACTTGGCACCGCGGGAAGGGACACCATCCCGGGTCCGGGTACGGTGAACTTTAACATGTCGCTCGGGCGCTTTTTCACCTTCTCCCGCGAGAAGAATTTGCGCGCTCGCTTCAGCATCGACGCCACGAACATTTTCAATACCCCTAACTACGGCGGCGTGGCGACGACCCTCAACGCGCAGAATTTTGGCTGGGTGACCAGTGTGAAGGCCATGCGCGCCTTGACCTTCAGTTTGCGGTTGAATTTCTAGGCTAAGGGAAAAATGAGGCAGGTGGGCAGATGGTCAGCAGAAAGACAGGCAGGTGGGCAGGTGAGCAGTGCGAAGGCAAAAGGCAAAGCGCAAAAGGCAAAGCGCAAAACCTGGTGGTTTTGACTTTTGCGCTTTGCCTTTTGCCTTTTGCCTTATCGATCTGTCCGACTGCCGGTCTTTCCCAGGTGGCGGCCCCCGCGCAGGTTCCGAAGACCTTGCAGCAGGCCTTCATCCTGCGCACCCAGACCAACGTGGTCCTGATCGATGTGCGAGTCCATGACAAGTCCGGGAAGCCCCTCACCGACTTGAAGCAGTCGGATTTTCGCGTCTGGGAAGACGGCGCCGAGCAAACCATCACCTCTTTCAGCTTGGAGGACGTCGAGCGCTTGGCACAAGCCGCGGGCGCGAGCGAACGTCCGCAGGTGATCGATCTCGAGAAGCTCCCACCCGAAGTCAAAGCCGAGGAGGTGATCCAGGACCACCGCCTGCTGGTTTTCTTCTTTGACCTGAGCTCGATGCCCCCCGACGACCTGATGCGCGCCGTAAAGGCTTCCACCGATTTCCTCGGGAATCGCATGACGCCCGCCGACCTGGTCGCCGTGGTCACCTACACGTCGAGTTTGCGAGTCCTACAGAACTTCACCAACGACCGTGACACCCTCACGAGAGTGCTGCACGCGATGCAGGTGGGGGAAGAATCTTCCGCCCTGAGCGCGGCCGGCCCGGAAGGTGAAGCGGGCGGGACGAATGCCGCCGGCATGGAGATCGTGAACCAGGATCTTTCGGACGCATTCACGCCTGATGAAACCGAGTTCAACATCTTCAACACCGACCAGAAGCTGGCCGCCATCGAATCGTTGTCACGGATGTTACGCGACGTGCCGGGGCGCAAGTCCGTGCTGCATTTCTCGAGCGGCATCACGCGCACAGGCCAGGATAACCAGGCGCAGTTACGGGCGACCATTGACGCCGCGAACCGTGCCAACGTTTCCCTCTACACGATGGATGCACGCGGGCTTGCGGCACTGCCGCCGGGCGGCGACGCTTCCACGGCCAGCCCCGCGGGCACAGCCATCTACTCCGGCTCAGCCGTGGCATCGCAGGTTTCATCCCTGCAGGGCAGCCGCGAGACCCTCGCATCGCTCGCCGCCGACACCGGCGGAAAGACTTTCTACGACCTGAACGATTTCACCCCTGCCTTCGAAGAAGTGCAGAAGGAAAACTCCAGTTATTACCTGATCGGATATACACCCAGCAATACGCGCTCGGATGGCCGCTTCCGGCGCATCCGCGTGGAAGTGGACCGGCCCGGCGTAAAGATTCAGGCGCGGCCCGGCTACTTTGCTCCCAAAGATTTCCGGCAGTTTACCCGCCAGGACAAGGAACTCCAGCTCGAGCAGGCGATGGAACTGGATGTGCCCTTCGTGGACCTGCCTTTTGTGGTTGACGCGGCCTACTTCCACCGGCCCGATAAGAAATTCACCCTTGTCCTGGCCGCCAAGATCCCGGGCTCTGAGGTTTCCTTCCTGACGAAATCCGGCAAGCGCGAAACCGAGTTTGATTTTGCCTGGAAAGTTACCGACGCCCAAAACCATACCGTCGCGGGGCTGCGCGACACGCTTCCGGTGAAGATGACCGACGACACTTTTCAGGAAATCACCAGCGGCAACCTCCTCTACGAAGGTGAACTCACTCTGCCGCCGGGAAAATACAACTTGAAGGTCGTGGTCCGGGAAAACCAGGGCGGCAAGATCGGAACGTTCGAAACACCGCTCGACGTGCCGCAGACTTCCGATGCGGGTCTGAGCCTGAGCTCGATCGTGCTCTCCAACGAGGTGAAGACGGCCGACCAAGCCGGCGGCGCCAAATTGCACCGGGACAAGGACGCGCCCTTAGAAGTGGGGAACCGCTCGGTACTGCCCAGCGTGACGCGCGTGTTCCGCTCGAACCAGGTGCTCTCGATTTATCTGGAATCATACGCTGGCAAAGCTGCTGCGCCCCCGAGTGGGCAACCCCCGGCGCCCGCGACCGCCGCGCCGCCCTCTGCGGCGTTGGTGTTCTTCCGCAATGGAAGGAAATTCGCGGAAGCCGGCCCGTTCCCCGGGAAACAGGAAAAAACCTCTGACCAGAAGGCGACGTACTTCATCCAGATTCCGCTTGAAAAATTCCCCACCGGCCGCTACACCATTCAGGTGAATGTGCTTGCCCCGGCGCTCGAGCGCGTGGCGTTCGCGCGCGTGCCGCTGGCCATCGTCAAACCACCGGCCCGAACCCCGCGAGCCGGCCCGGGCAAGTGAGGACTCTTCAAGGCGAGGAGGATGAAATGCACAAGAATATTCGTGCAGTGAGTCTCACGGTTATCGTCATGCTGCTGGCGGCGACGCTCGCGGCCACGGACAAGAAACCCACCGCGAAGGAAAGTGCCCAATCGCCCAGCTACACCATCGGCATCCTGCCTTTCCAGGATATGAGCGGCGGCGAGTATGGGGGGCATTTGAAAGAGGTTTTGGCCAAGCAACTCCAGGCTGCCCTACTGCACGGCAGCACCCTCATGCCCCGCATGATGAAGGTGGGGGGTGAAAACGCTGAACAGCCCGATGTGGATATTCCCTACGCCGTCAAACTTGGTAAGTCTTATAAGAGCGACCTGGTCGTGATGGGGTCGCTCCTGCAGGCCGACGTGGAACAGAAAAGCGGGGGAATGAGCGGTCCGAGCATTGGGGGCATCAGCTTAAGCAGCCGGAGCAGCAGCCAGGATGCCACCGTGGTGCTGCAGGCTGACATCATCGACGTCGCGCGCGGGGAAAAACTCAGCTCGCTACGGGTCACGGGAAAGGACCACGAAGGGAAAATCTCTCCCAGTATCAGCACGGGCTACGGCTCCATGGACATGGGTGGGGCGAACTTCCAGAAGACCGCCTTGGGCAAAGCCACCCAGAATGCTCTTACCGATTTGGTCTCGAAGCTGGCCGCCACGGCGCAGGACTTCAAACCGGATTCCGGCGCCGCCCCCCCGAATCCTGACAGTCAGGCCCCCGCGGGGGGCGCGGCGGCCTCCTCGGCATGTCACATCGTCTTCCGCGTGATGCTGAGCTCAAGCATGACCCCGCTCAAACAGTACACGGCCGCGGTCGCAGGGCAGGATCTTTCCGGACAAGTCAAAGACGGTGTTCTGCTGATTGGCAATCCTGCCGCGCAGTTCGTCATGCAGGTGAAGGTCAAGGACGCACCGGCGGACAGCCAGGTGCAGCCCTTATACGCCGGCCAGGTGGATTGCAAGTGCGACAAACCCGAGAAGGTTCTGGTGCTCGAAATCGACTCGGAGGGCAGCGGGAAATTCAATTGGTGGCAGTAGAGCGAAGGTGCGGACGGCAGTTACCGTTCCATCGCACCTGGGCCAAATAAGTTCTCCTCTCCAGCCCTCTGCCCGGGTTAACATTCCCTCCATGGGTTGGGCGAGCATCATCAAACGGCGCGCCCTCGAGGCCGGTTTCGATCTGGTGGGGATTGCACCGCCCGCCGGGCGGAAGGATTCCGAGTTCCTCTCGCAGTGGGTCAAGAAGGGATTCGGCGGGGAAATGCGTTACCTTGCCGATCCCAGGCGCGAGGACCCGCA
Organism: uncultured Acidobacteriota bacterium; assembly: GCA_963722555.1. Taxonomy (GTDB): domain Bacteria; phylum Acidobacteriota; class Terriglobia; order UBA7540; family UBA7540; genus Bog-366. The sequence goes on along the minus strand of CAVRNQ010000002.1, from coordinate 109,619 downwards.
CCGAGTCCTGCCCTCGGTGAAATCCGTAATCTCCGTCGGACTTATCTACAACACCCCCCACCCCTATTCAACGCCCGTTGGTGGCCCGAGCGAGGGCGAGCGAAACTCGGACGCTCCTCGCGCGGCAGGCCCCGAGGTGCGCCCGCGAGCCTGGATTTCGCGTTATGCGTGGGGAAGGGACTATCACGAAGTGCTGCGCGGGAAGCTCGAACAACTGCGTACGACGGTCGAGGAGTTTGCGCCCGGCGTCGAAACGCGAGTTTACGTGGACACGGGGCCCATTTTGGAACGGGCTTTCGCACGCCTTGCGGGGATCGGATGGATGGGCAAGAACACCTGTCTGATCAATGAACGCACGGGGTCATGGTTTTTCCTGGGGGTGATTCTGACCAATCTTGAGTTGGATCTGGACCTTCCCGTGCCGGACCGATGCGGCTCCTGCACCCTCTGCCTGGAAGCCTGCCCAACCGGAGCGTTGGTCGAGCCCTACGTCATGGACGCCTCACGGTGTATTGCTTATTTCAATATCGAGCTCAAAGGCAGCATTCCGGAGCAATTCCGGGCCGCCATCGGCAGGAATGTCTTCGGTTGCGACATTTGCCAAGATGTTTGTCCTTGGAACTCACCGCAGCGTGCGGCGGTGAGCAGCTTGCCGGAGTTCCAGCCGCTTTCACTTCCTCAAGCAACGTCGCGCGAACCCGTGTCCGGGGCGGAAACAGGGATTGAAAACGAGGCATCGCCGTTCGATCCTTCTTTGCAGGCGCTGGCGGCATTCACGGAGGAAGATTTTCGCCGGCTCTTTGCGCGGTCACCCCTCAAGCGCGCGAAGTACATCGGCTGGTTGCGCAATTTGTGCGTGGTGATGGGGAATTCTGGCGACCGTCAGTTCACTCCCTGGTTGGAAAGCGCGGCGGGACGTTCGGATCCCGTGGTGCGCGAACATGCGGCGTGGGCGCTACACAGGCTGCGGAAAAACTTGTAGGCGCTGTCATTCTGAGCATGGATAGCCGGAAGCGGCTATCCATGCTCAGAATGACAGCAGGGAAGCGTTTTTCCGCAGCCTCTTTCACCACCCCTGTATCCCCTCCCGCCGCGGCGGGACGGGAGTTGGTCATGGCTCCCCTCCCGGCCCAGGGGGTATGGCGTGGTCACCGGAGGAATCCTGCCTATTCTGTTCTCACCCCCGCGTGCAGAGCTCCGCCGTAAGCGGACACCTTGTGAGAAAGGCACTCTATGCGCGACCCGAGGTTTTCGATTATGCTAGGGGAATCCGGAGGAGACAATGCCGAAGAAACCCGAATACACTGCCGAGCACGCCCGCGGAGGTGTCCGCGCTGAACTCCCCGCGATCGAAACCTGGCCCAACCAGTACCGGGGCTACCAGATCACGATCACCATCCCCGAATATACGTCGATTTGCCCGCGCACCGGGCTGCCGGATTTCGGGACGATCACCATCCATTACCTTCCTGACAAGCTCTGCCTGGAGTTGAAGTCGCTGAAGTATTACATCCTTGCCTATCGCAATCTTGGAATCTTTTACGAAAACGCGGTCAATCGAATCCTGGATGATGTGGCGCGCGCCACGCAGCCAAAGTGGGTGGTGGTGAAAGGCGAGTTCACGACGCGCGGCGGGATGCGAACCATGGTGGAAGCTCGTTACCCGCGGAGAAAAACCTAGCGCCCGGAACCTTCGACCTTCGATCTCGAGCTTTCAATTTTCAACCGTTCTTCAAAAATGCCGCGCCAGCTCGCTGAATCGTTCCAGGACGAGCAGGCGGCCGGGGCCGCGCGCGATTTCTTCATGCTCCAGGCTCCAGGTTTGCGCGTGCGGAATATAGGCTGCATTCAATCCCGCCGCGAGCGCCGGGTTGATGTCGGACTTGGGGGAGTTGCCGATCATCCAGGTGCGCGCTCGGTCCAGGCCGAGCCGGGTGGCAAAAGCGGAAAACGTGGTCATGTCCTTGGTGCGGGGAATTTCGATGTGGCGGAAGAAAATCGCCAGGCCGGAAGCTTTCACCTTCAGGCTCTGCTCGACGGGGTGGCCCTTGGTGAAGAGAATCAGATCGTGTCGCGGCGCGAGGTAATGGAGTGTTTCGGGCACTCCTGCGATGAGTTGCCGGGGCTGATGCAGCAGGCGCCTGCCGAGCTCCAGGGCGTGAATCAGATCCCGACGATCGCTGGCGCCTCTGTCTTCGCCGGCAGGTCCTGCCAGGCGGCGATAACACTCGGCCAGATTTTCCGCGAACGCGCGCGAGCCGAAGGGATGCAGGCCGCTATGGGCAAGCTCAATTTCGTCCAGAATCGTGCGTACCTGCTGCCGTGAGAGTGAACCGTGATCGAGGAAGGTGATGAATTCCTCGATGGCCCGCTCGAAGTAGACGCCGTCCTCCCAAAGCGTATCGTCGGCGTCGATGATGAGGTGCTGAGGCAGCGCGGGCATGGCCCCCACTCTGGCACCGTTCCCGCGCCCGCGCAAGGGTGCGGGCAGGGGCAATTCAGGAATCAGACTTGTCCAAATTGTGGTCGATCCTGAGGGTCGAGACCGGCGACTCCGCCGCCTGCTGTGCGAAAAGGCTTCGCCTTTCCATGGCGCCAGCGCCCCGACCAATTCCCCCCGCGTCCTCGTTCGCGCCGCTTGCTGTTCCTCTGCGGAATCGTTCCCTCCCACGAGCCATGGGGCCGTATTGGAATAGAAGCGATGGGTCTCGAGCCTTCACCCCTGCTGCAGGCGGTCGAGAATTATCTCGCGTCGCGGTCGCGCGCGAGACGCGTGGAGGGTTGGAAGGAGCTGTCTCGCCGGGGCTACACGCGCCGGAAGTCGATGGTGGCTCTTTTGATCGGCAGTCCGAGTACTTCAATCCGTCGCAGGTCGCGTGTGCCGAGGCCCAGTTGTTCCGCCAGCCGCAGGGTGCTGTCGCAGGTCTCAAAGGGAGCCGTGCCGCGGTCGGCCATGGGGTCAAAGCCCATCAGAGCCGTGGCCACAGCGTCTGTCGTTACACAATTTGTGCCCGCGATCAGCAGGCCCGGGCGAACTGGCCGCACATTCTTGACCCAGGGACCCTCGCCACCCGCCACGGTTTCGATGCCATCAAGAACGGCTAAATGGATGGGCCGCGCGGCCGCCAGGTTGACGGTGACACGCGGGACGCGGTAGCCGGGGTCGCGCGGCGAGCGCGGATCGAGTTCAGGCAGCGCGCTTTGGGGAGGTTGGCGTTTGCCCTCATGCAGCATGTCCCGGGGCCCCCCGGGGTCTCGGCTCGGCTCGTCCTGGCCAGCTCCCTCGCCATAAATCGTGGTGGGCGGGATGCCGAAGGAATTCTTCATCGCACCGGTAATCCCGGTGGTCGAGTGCTCTTTGAGCTTGGCGAGAGAGATGAAGACATCGCAGTCTTCATAGGAACGATTCACGTCGTAGGCTTTGAACAAAAGGCCTCCGCCCGGGACCCAGAGGCGCGTGTACTTATTGGTCGGCCCCGGAAAGTTCGTGTTCTCAAGCTCCACGCCCGAGGCGGCACGGGTGAAGTCTGAGGGGTGCCATTTGGCCTCGAGCAGAAACTCCTCCAGAGTCCTGGCCTTTGATACGGTCGGACTTTCCAGCAAGCGGATGCGGCGCGCTCCCGCTTTGCCGAGCAAGTGAACCGTGGCGCTCACGACCTGGGGATGGACCCAATAGGTCCGCCCCTGCGGCATCCCACGCAAGCGTTCCCGGGCGCTCCCGGTCACGTTGAGCTTCACGGCCACGGTCTTGCCGTTGACGAGCTTCTCGAATCCGCCCAATTGGTCGAACATGCAGGCCAGCGTGGTTATCACTTCCGGACCGTACGCGGCGCACCGGGCGACAGCCACAGGAGCCGTGGGCGCGGCGCTGGCCAGCAGCCGGGTTGGCGCCAGATAGAATCCCGCCGCCGCAGCGCCCAAACCTTGAAGAAACTCTCGCCGATCAGGGTTGCCCTGCATCGCATCAGCACCTCTGGGCCTTGGAGCCCAGCCCCGGATGGTAAGGGAAATGGGGCCCCGGTGCAACCCGGACCCGCACGATAGGGGTTTTCTTCCGCGCCGGCAGTTCCTCCGTCGCGCCCGCGGGCGTTCTTGACTTTGCACTTTGCTACAGCATACATTGAGGGATTATCTCTCTGACGTGGGCCCGCATCTAGTCTAGGGAGTATGAACCCGCATGACGGGTGAGATGGCAAGGACGATCCTTGACAACATCGTCGCGGCCCGGCGGCGCGCGCTGGAGGGAACGCGCTTGGGCATTCCCTTGGAGCGCGTGCAGCAAGCGGCGGAGGCACGCGAGGAACGCCGGGATTTCGCTGCGGCCATTAGCTCCGGTGGTGACTCTGCAACACCGCCCGGGTTCCGCGTGATTGCAGAGCTTAAGCGAGCGTCGCCCTCGCGCGGGCTGCTGCGGAAGGAGTACCGCCGCCGGGAGATTGCGGAAGGATATGCCCGGGGAGGGGCGGCGGCCCTTTCCGTCCTGACCGAGGAGCAATACTTCCTCGGATCGCTCCAGGATCTGGCGGAGACCCGCCAAGCCGTGAAGCTGCCGGTGTTGCGCAAAGATTTTATCCTGGAAAGTTACCAGATCTATGAGTCCGTGGCGGCGGGCGCCGATGCCCTGCTGCTGATTGTGGCTGCATTGCCGGATCGCGACCTGCGAAGCATGCTCGATCTGTGCGCGCAGTTGCGCATCGCCGCCCTCGTCGAAGTCCACGTGGAACAAGAACTGGACCAGGCGCTCGCCGCCGGAGCTCGCATAATCGGAGTGAACAACCGCGATCTGAAAACTCTGGAAGTTAATCTGGAGACCTCGTTCCGGTTGCGGGAAAAGATACCGCCCGGCTGCATCTCGGTCAGCGAGAGCGGCCTCAAGACGGTTGCGGACCTGCGGCGCGTTGCGGAAGCAGGCTTCGACGCAGCCCTCATCGGCGAACGCCTGATGACGCAGGCGGACCCAGGCCAGGCGCTACGGGATCTGCTGACAGGATTGCAATCGTCGGCCGTCCATGAGTCTCGCGCAAATTGAAGGCCGTGCTGGTGGTTGGCCCTGCTGCCTGTGATGAAGAGATGCGATGCCGACACGCGTAAAGGTTTGCGGGATCACCCGGCTGGAAGACGCGCACCGGGCTGTCGAACTGGGAGCCGCAGGCTTGGGCTTCAATTTCTACCCACCCTCGCCGCGGTACATTCCGCCGGCTTTGGCGCGGAAGGTTATCCTGACGTTGCCGCCCCTAGTCACGCCCATCGGCATTTTCGCCAATGAGGCTGAGGAGGAGCGCGTGGCAGGCGTGGCGGCGGAGGCCGGGGTCACGGCGGTGCAGCTGCACGGCCCGCAATTTCCGCCGCTGGATCGAGCCTTGGCCAAGTTCACCTTGATTCGAGCCGTGGCCGTTAGCGCCGGATTCCGAGCTGAAATCCTACGCGAGTTGCGCGCCGCCGCGTTCTTGCTGGACGCCTTTGACCCCAGGCTTCCCGGCGGGACGGGCAAGCCCTTCAACTGGACACTGGCTCGCGATGCAAACCGGTTCGGGACCATCATCCTGGCCGGAGGGTTGACACCTGAGAACGTGGCAGAGGCGATACGAGAAGTTCGCCCTTTTGCCGTGGACGTGGCCAGCGGCGTCGAATCCGCGCCCGGCGTCAAGGACGCGGACAAACTGCGGGCCTTTTTCCGAGAGGTTGAACGTGCCGATCGAGCTATCGACCATACGATCTGAACCCGACACCGGGCCGAACGCACGCGGGTGGTTCGGCGAATTTGGCGGCCGCTTCGTGCCGGAAACACTAATGCACCCCGTCGAAGAGCTGGAAGCGGCTTACCAGGCGGCCCGCCGCGATCCGGCGTTCCAGGCGGAGCTCGCGCATCTCCTGAAAGACTTTGCGGGCCGGCCGACGCCGCTCTTCCACGCCCAGCGGCTCTCGGAACGCCTGGGCGGCGCGCAGATTTATCTGAAGCGCGAAGACCTGCTCCACACTGGCGCGCACAAAATCAACAACTGCCTGGGACAAGGATTGCTCGCGAAGAGGATGGGCAAGACTCGCCTCGTGGCGGAGACCGGCGCGGGGCAGCACGGCGTGGCGACAGCCACGGTGGCGGCCCTGCTGGGCCTGGAATGCGTGGTGTACATGGGTGCGGAAGACATGGCACGCCAGGCTCCCAACGTCTTCCGCATGCGGCTGCTGGGCGCGCAGGTGGTTTCTGTATCCTCGGGGGCAAAAACGCTCAAGGATGCAATCAACGAGGGGATGCGCGACTGGGTGACCAACGTTCAGAACACTCATTACCTGATGGGGTCGGTCCTGGGACCGCACCCCTACCCGATGATGGTGCGCGATTTTCAAAGGATCATCGGCCAGGAAGCGCGTCAGCAGGTTCTGGAGAAGGTAGGGAGACTGCCGGACCTGCTCTGCGCCTGCGTGGGCGGGGGGAGTAATTCCATCGGCCTGTTTTACGATTTCATTCCGGACGCGAGCGTGAAGATGTTGGGCGTGGAGGCCGGCGGGCGAGGGCCGACCCTGGGCGAGCACGCGGCGCGGTTCGCGGGTGGCAAGCCGGGCGTGCTCCACGGCTCGTACACCTATGTGTTGCAGACGGAAGACGGGCTGATCGCGAGCACCCACTCGGTCTCCGCGGGTCTCGACTATCCCGCCGTGGGGCCTGAGCATGCCGCGCTGTTTCGCCAAAGTCGCGTTGAGTACACGCACGTGAGCGACCCGGAAGCCCTGGAAGCAGCGCAATTGCTCTCGCAGGTGGAGGGAATCATCCCGGCGCTTGAATCCGCGCACGCGCTCGCCGAGATTGTTAAGCGCGCGCCGGTAATGCCGCGTGACCAGATCATCGTGGTGAACCTCTCGGGCCGCGGCGACAAGGATTTGGGAATCTTCCAAGCCTCAGGAATACTCTGAATGCCTTGGGCAAAACGATGGTCCGATCCGCGCGATACGGAGCGCGGTAGTGGAAAAGACCCCTCAGCCGTCCGCCGGCGGCGGACCGGCGCTCCCGCCCCGGCGGGTCTCTGACCCCAAGGCAGAGGGTGGTGGGCTTGGGGAGGAGCTGGAACTCAAAAGATGCCCGAACTTTCGACAACTCGCATCACGGCCCGGTTTGATGACTTGCGCGCGAGGCACGCCAAGGGCCTGATCGTCTATCTGACCGCGGGCGATCCCACTTTGGACGCCACCGGAGAATTACTAGTGGCGCTCGATCGCGCCGGAGTGGATGTGATCGAGCTGGGCGTGCCTTTCTCCGACCCGTTGGCTGATGGCCCGGTGATCCAGCGCGCCTCGGAGCGCGCCCTGCGCTCTGGCACGACGCTGCGCAGAATCCTGGAGCGGTTTCCAGACTGGCGCCAGGCTGTACGCGTGCCGATGATCCTGTTCAGCTACTACAATCCGATTCTGCAATATGGCTTGGAGAATTTCGCTGCCACCGCTGCAGAAGCCGGAGTCGATGGCGCGCTGGTGGTGGACTTGAGCCCCGAAGAGGCGGAGAATTATGTCCGCGCCATGCGGGCGCAGAATCTCGACACGGTTTTTCTGGCCTCACCCACGTCACCGGACGCGCGCCTCAAGCAGGCGGCGGAATTCTCGACGGGATTCTTGTATCTCATTTCGCGCACCGGCGTGACGGGCGAACGAGGCGAGATTGCTTCCGGCGTGCAGCCGCTGGTGGAGCGCGTGCGCCGCGTCACCTCCCTGCCCCTGGCTGTAGGGTTTGGAATTTCGACTCCGGCGCAGGTTCGCGAAGTCCAGGGACATGCGGACGCTGCTGTGGTGGGGAGCGCGGTGGTCCACGCCATTGAAGAACGTTATTCCCGGGCAGGACCGGCGGCAATTGAACAATTCGTGCGGGGGCTCAAAGCCGGGGCAGGGGGGTAGACCCGAATGAATGACTTCGATGGGTGGCGCAAGCGAATCGACGAGATCGACCAGGAACTCGTGAAACTCTTGAACGAGCGCTCGCAATGCGCCGTTGAGATCGGCCATCTGAAGAAGCAACTCGGTCTCCCGGCTTGGCAACCCCAGCGTGAGGCCGAGATCTTGCGCAATGTCGTGAAGTCAAACGCGGGACCTCTGGATGACGCCGCCATCCGCCGCCTGTTTGAGCGCATCATCGACGAGGCACGTTCGCTCGAGCGGCATTCCATGGAATCCGGGACTTCCTTTCGGAAGGAGTGAAACCCTATGGTCGTGGTGATGCAGGAAGCCGCAACGGAAGAGGCGATTCAGGGCGTTATTAATAAGTTGATGAATATGGGATTCGATATCCACCGTTCCACGGGAGCGCGCCACACCGTGCTGGGAGCGGTGGGAGCCAAGGTGGATTTCGACACCCGAGACATCGAGCTGCTCGAAGGGGTCGAGGAAGTTTTGAGGATTACGGCCCCTTACAAGCTCGCCAGCCGGCATTTCCGCCCGGAAGGATCCCTCGTGCAAATCGGCCGGGACGTCGCCATCGGGGGCGAAGAGGTGGTGGTGATGGCCGGCCCCTGCAGCGTGGAAAACGCCGAGCAGATCGAAACCATCGCCGCCTACGTGGCGCAGCAGGGGGCACGGGTGTTGCGGGGGGGCGCCTTCAAACCACGTAGTTCCCCGTATAGTTTCCAGGGGATCGGCCGCCAAGGGTTGGAACTTATGCGCCGGGCCGCGGACAAGCACAACCTGCTGGTCGTTTCCGAGGTCATGGACCAGACCCAAATTGCGATGATGCTCGACTACGTGGACATGCTGCAAGTCGGCGCGCGGAACATGCAAAACTACAACCTTCTTAAAGAGCTTGGTAAGGTTTCCAAGCCCGTCCTGCTGAAGCGCGGTATTTCCGCCACCATTGAAGAGTTGCTGCTTTCCGCCGAATACATCATGGCCGGTGGGAACTACAACGTGGTGCTGTGCGAACGCGGCATCCGGACCTTCGAAAGTTATACGCGCAACACGCTGGATATCTCCGCCATCCCGGTTATCAAGAAACTCTCCCATCTGCCCATCGTGGTTGACCCCTCACACGGGACGGGCCGGCGGGATAAGGTTGCGCCCATGGCGCGCGCGGCTCTGGCTGCGGGGGCGGACGGTCTGCTGATCGAAGTCCACCACGACCCCGAAAAGGCGCTGAGCGACGGCGCGCAGTCACTATACCCTGAGCAGTTCCAGCAACTGATGAAGGAATTGCGAATGATTGCGCCGGCTGTGGATAGAAAGCTATAAGGGCAGTTAAGGGTTGAAAGTTGAAAAGTTGAAGGCCTATCATCAGACTCCGAGAGCGTGTCGAGCGGCGGGGCAGTGACCTGGGAAGGGCCGCCCGCGAGTTGACTCCGAGGGAACAGCGATTTCAGAACCAATCTTTCGCCGCGTTGCGATTATCGGCTTGGGGCTGATGGGTGGATCGTGGGGGCTGGCGCTTGAGAAAGCGGGCTTCCGGGGTGGGCGTGTCGGCTGCGATCGTCGCGAGATCGTGGACCGCGCCATGCGCCGGGAAGTGATTGATGAGGGGAGCACGGACCCTGTCGAGGCCGTTCGCGAGGCGGATCTTATTATCCTGGCAACGCCGGTCGGATCGATTCTGGATGTGCTGCCCAAATTGAAGAAAGCTTGCGCCTATAACGCACTCGTGACCGATGTGGGCAGTACGAAGCGGCTTATCTGCCGGCGGGCCCACGAGTTGCTCGGCACGGAGCCCTTGTTTTTGGGCGGGCACCCCCTGGCCGGCAAAGAACGTTCCGGCCTTGAGAACGCCGATGCCAAGCTATTTGAACGGAGCCGCTACGTGCTGACTCCTCTCGCGCCTGCGCACCAGTCGGACCCGCGGGCGCAACGCTTCGCGGCTCTCCTCACCACCCTGGGAGCGCAGCCTTACTGGACCGACGCGGCGAGTCATGATCGTGCCGTTGCCTTGCTGAGTCACTTGCCTCAACTGCTGTCCACGAGCCTGGCCAGCCTGATTGCGGAGCGGGCCGCCGAGGAGCGGCTGCCCCTGGAACTCGCGGCCTCGGGATTCCGTGATGTAACCCGCCTCGCCGACAGCCCCTACTCCATCTGGCGCGACATCTGCCTGACCAATAGCGAGAATATCCAGTTCGCGTTGGAAGCACTGATTCAGAAACTGGAGTCGATGAAGCTGCATTTGGCCGACCGCGAGCTGGAGCGCGAGTTCCAGCAGGCGTCGCGCCTTCGCGACAAGTTGCGCGAGATCAGCTAAGGCGATCGTCTGCGCGCAGGCTGTCCTTTCCTATGAACTCCTTCCGCCGCTGGGCAAATTCCAAGACGGCACGGGCCCTCGCCTTGGGTCTCATCAGCGCCTTGCTCGTTCTCGGGGCTGACCAGTTGGGATGGCTGCGCACGGCGGAAAACCGCTCGCTCGATTGGCGTTTTCGGAACTTTCTGCAGCCGGGCAGGGCCAGCCGGGACATTGTCATCGTCGCGCTGGATGACACCAGTTTTGATTCGCAGGATATGCTCGACAATTTCGGGCGCTGGCCCTGGGGACGCAAGCTTTACGCCGGCCTCGTCTTTTACCTGCTGGACTCAGGCGCGCGCGTCGTGGCGCTCGACCTAGTCTTCCAGGGTGCGGACCCTCACGCCGGCGATGATGCGCAGCTCTCCGGAGTGCTGAAGGACTCTTCCCCCGTCGTGCTGGCGTTCACCCTGAATGAGGGGCGCTTTCGTGAGAAGGATCCCGCGAGGCGGGAAGGGATGACGCAACTGTTGGCTCGCTACGCCCTCCCCGGCGGGCGGACCGGCAAGATCCTACTTCCCAGCTTCACAGGGATCGACCTGCCGCTGGGAGACTTGCTCGGCCCCCAGACGAGGCTCGGCTGCGTCACAATCCAGGCGGATTCGGACGGCTTGTTCCGCCGCGTGACGCCCCTCTTCCAGTTTGAAAGCAACCTTTATCCGTCGTTTCCACTGGCCGTGGCGGGACTCGTGACCGGCCAACCGCTACGGCCGAGTGTCGAACTCGCGGCGGGCCCCTCCCTGACTTTTGCCGGGCGCCCCATCCCACTCGATCCCGAAGGACGCATGCTGATCCGGTGGCATGGTCCAGCCTACACTTACAAGCACTACTCGGTTTGGAAAGTCTTCAATTCGGTGAAGGCCTATGATGAAGATCAGAAGCCGATGCTTCCTCCGGAAACATTCAAAGGGAAGATTGTCTTAATTGGCAATACGGCTGTGGGCGCGTCGGATGTGCACCCCAATGCTTTCTCGGAGAATTACCCCGGCGTGGAGATTCATGCCACGGTCATCGATAATCTCCTCCGCGGTGATTTCCTGCGCCAGACGCCGCCGAGCGTTGAAGTCATGGGAACATGCGGGATGGCGCTCCTGATGGCCGGAGTCGTTTACCTGTTTGACTCCGCGCTGATTTACACGCTGCTGGCGCTTCTTGGAACACTCGCCTACGGTGCCGTGGTCTGCTGGCTATTTCGCAGCCAGAGTTTGTGGGCGCCGCTGGTGGGTCCCCTGGTGGCAGGGACGACCGCCTTTGCAGGTTCCACACTCACCCGCTACGCGACCGAAGGCCGCGAAAAACGCAAGTATCGCAAAACCCTGATGAGATACCTCTCACCTCAACTCGTTGAGACCATCATGCAGGATTTCAACTGGGCCAGCTTGCGGGCGGAAAAGCGCACCCTCACTGTGCTCTTCAGCGACGTGCGCGGCTTCACGACCTTCTCCGAAAAATATCCCCCCGAAACGGTCATTGCCACGCTGAACGAGCACCTGAATATGATGGTTTCCGTCATCTTCAATTACCAGGGGACGCTCGACAAGTTTGTGGGTGACTGCGTGATGGCATTCTGGGGAGCGCCAATTCCGCAACCCAACCAGGCGGAACTGGCGGCCCGAGCGGCGCTCGCCATGATCGAAGGGCTGGAAAAACTCAACGAAAAATGGCAGAGTGAAGGACGCCCTACACTCAAGATCGGCGTTGGGATCAACACGGGCGAAATGCTGTTCGGAAATATCGGTTCCGAGCAGCGCATGGACTTCACGGTGATCGGCGACAGCGTCAACCTGGGAGCACGCCTGGAAAGCGCCACGAAGGAACTCCACGCTTCCATCGTGATCAGTGACGCGACTTACCAGCAGATCCGCTCCCTGGCTCGGGTCCGCCCCCTGGGAGAGATCTCGGTGAAAGGCAAAGAGGAAAAGATCACCGTCTACGAGCTGCTGGGAATGGCCGGCGCCATTCCTCGAAAAGAGGCCACTTCATGAGGCGAGCGAGAACCCTTTTCGCAGGCACGATGCTGTTCGTCGTCCTTGCCTTCTTGGCCGGACCGGGCGCCAGGGCTCAAGACCAGTCCCAGTCGCAGTCCCAGTCCCAGCCCCAGGAAGATCAAAACCAGTCTCCAAAGGACCAGCCACAAGCCAAGAAGAAGGGTGGATTCTTCAAAGGGTTGAAGGCGGTCAACGCCGAAAGCTCCGAACAGACCGAAGCCACCGCGGCGGCCGGAAGCAAATCGGTGGGAGAAGGCGCCCAGATCGCGGCCGTCACGCCGACGGCACAAGCGCGGGGCAAAGTCACCGCCATGGAAAACTATTCCGTTCCGGAAAAAGACTTGAAAAAGTTCCAGGAGGACGGAAAGCTTGTGCCGAAACAGTGAGGAGGCAAGCATGAGGGGCAGGACTCTGCAACGCTCCCTTCGGGTGATGATTGCCGCGGCGTTCGTTATGGCCCTGGGCCAGGGCCACGGCCTGAAAGCCCAGATCTGGGACAGCATTCAGCGGCACGCCGGGACGGTTCAGGACAAGGCCCAGAAGGTTCACGAAGCCACGCGGCCCATGACCGTGGATGAGGAGCGCGAAGTAGGCCGGGAAGTTGCCGCGAAGGTCGTTGCCTTCTTCAAGATCTATTCCAACGAAATGCTCACGCGTTACGTCAACTTGGTCGGCGCCACAGTGGCAGCGCGGTCAGAACGGCACGACATCAGCTACCACTTCGCGGTGTTGGACTCCGATGAAATCAACGCGTTCTCCGCTCCCGGCGGGTACGTGTTCATTACGCGGGGCGCCGTGGCGCTATGTGAAGACGAGTCCGAACTTGCCGGCGTGCTTGCTCACGAGGTCGGTCATGTGGCGGGAAAACATGTGCTGCACGTGGTGGAGCGCGACAAGACGCTAAGCGCGGGGATGAATGAGGCGTCCGCCTACGTGCCGGGCGGCGATTACATGCAGCGTGTGTCGAAGAACATCCTGGTCAAACTCTTCGACCAAGGCCTGGCGCCCGGCGATGAATTCGACGCCGACGCTCGTGGGGCGCGGTATGCTCACGATGCAGGCTATCCCGGGGGCGGCCTGCAGGGGTTCTTGACCAGGTTAGATCAGGCAACCAACCAGGGAGCCAACTCCTTTTGGACTCGCACGCATCCGCCCGTCAACGATCGCAATTCGCGCCTCCAGAAATTGGCAGCCGACCAGCACTGGGATGACTCCGCACGCCCTAAGCTCGCAGACCGGTTCACGGCGGCAACGGCGATGCTCCCCAAGCCGAAAGGCGGCGCGTAAGCTCCCACCGGCCGGTGCGCGTGTCCGTACTCGCGAGGGGGCACATATGGAGATCAACACCATCGTTATCGCCAGCCTCATCTCACCCAAGGAGAAAATTTGGGGGCAACTATTGCGGCTGGAATCGCAGGGCGTCACAGTACGTGGAGTGCGGATCGAGGCCTTTGACGACTTCGTCCGGCAGGTCAGCAAGCAGGAGGAAACCGCCGTGGGCCTGGAAACGGTCTTCTTCCCCATGCATCGGGTGGAGCGAATCGCTATCGACGAGCCCAGCGGTCCGATCCCTTCGCTGGCCGAGCGATTTCATTCCAGAGCCGGCATAACCATCCAGGAATATCTCGGAATCCAGGTGCCTCGGGCTTAGGTTCAGACGACTCTTTTTCCTATCTTCCGAATCGGCCTGGCAGGTCCGTCGAGGCGACAGCGTAGGAGTGGGAATCTCGGTGAATGGCAAAGAGATTCTGCAAGAACTCGCGTTGCGATACGATTCCCGGGCGGTGGAAGGGATGGCGCGGTACGGAATCACCGCGCAGAAAGTCTACGGAGGTTGGCGAACTCCGGACCTGAAAAGGCTGGCGCGGGAAATCGGCCGAAACCACGCGCTGGCGCAGGAATTGTGGGCTTCAGAAATATTCGAGGCGCGCGCTCTGGCCACGCTGATTGACGAGCCAGAGAAGGTCACGCCGCGGCAAATGGACGGGTGGGCAAAGGACTTCGAAAACTGGGCGTTGTGTGACGGCGCATGCCTCAATCTGTTTCGCTACACGCGGTTCGCCGGGGCAAAGTGTATGGAGTGGAACTCCCGGCAAGAGGAATTCGTCAAGAGGGCGGCATTTGCACTGATGGCGGGATTGGCCGTGGCGGACAAAGCCGCGAGCGACGGGACTTTTCTGCGGTTTCTGCCCTTGATTAGACGCGCCGCGGTGGATGAAAGGAACTTCGTGAAGAAAGCCGTGAACTGGGCGCTGCGCCAGATCGGAAAACGGAACAGGCGGTTGAACCGTGCCGCGATCGCCGCGGCTCGGGAGATTCACCGCCTCGGCTCGCGGGCCGCCCGCTGGATTGCCTCCGACGCGCTGCGTGAGCTTCAAAGCCCGGCGGTACAACGAAGGCTGGCGATGCAGAAAGCGACGCGGCCACAGCGTAGGAGTTGCTGACGGAAATTTGCATCCGCATGAGCAACTGCTGCAACGGGGCCTCCTGCCGAACGTGGCACGGCCATCTTGGCCGTGCGCATGGGCAGAGCTTGCCCTGAGCGGTGCGAAGGGATGCCCATGCTACGTGATCCGGCCCCGGCGCGCGGATTCAGCCCATCGCGCACTTCAGTACGGCGGGCAAAACATTTCTCCGCGGCACAAGAGTTTGAAGCTCCGCCTGCCGAAAGCCGTTTTGGCAATCAAAGCAAACCCCTTGACCTTGATTGACAGCCATCCGTAGGACTGGTTATATTGACTGAAAGGTGATGACCTCCCGACTTTTAACGGCCTCGAACCAGATCACGCTGCTACGGCTGGCGTTCGTCCCGGTGTTCGCGATCCTGGTCATGGACCGGAGCTATCGCGCCGCACTCGTGGTTTTGACGGTAGCGGCAATCTCCGATGTTCTGGATGGCACGCTGGCTCGGTTGCTAAAACAGGTAAGCCCGCTGGGAGTGGCGCTTGATCCGATCGCGGACAAGATCCTCATGACGACCGGCTATCTGACGCTGTCGTTTCGCGGCGCTCTGCCGTGGTGGCTCACGATTGTGGTGCTCACCAGAGACGTGGGCATCATTATGACCGCCCTGCTCATCAGCCTCGTGGCCGGGTACCGTCCCTTCTACCCCACGCCGCTGGGGAAGGCTTCCACGGCGGTGCAGGTGGCGACCATTTTCGCAGCGGTCTGTCACCAGGCCCATGTTCCTCATATCACGGCGGAACTGGTCAGGGTCTTTGTCTATCTTACAGCAGCACTGACGCTGGCTTCCGGAGTCCATTATTTGATTGTGGTGCGCCAGCGTTACGGGCAGCGCGAAGGTGAAGACCTCGCTCGCCCCGGTCGCAGCTAGAGAGCCAGTTCGCTCAGGCCCGGGCGCCCGCAGAGGTGAACCAGGGAGGCGGAGATGGCCGAATCCGGCGCGGTTACCACCTATGGGCCTCTGACCATGTTGGCCGAAGAAGAACGCATGTTCCAGGCCGTGGCGCGTGAATTCGCCCGGAAGGAGATCCTTCCCCACGTCGCGGAGATGGATCGCGAGGGCGTCTTCAATCCCGCGCTGCTCGAGAAATTCTTCGCCCAGGGCTTCATGGGGATTGAGGCTCCGGAAGCTTACGGCGGCAGCGGGGGCACGTTCTTCCAGGCGATCCTGGCCATCGAGGAGTTCTCGTCGGTTGACGCCTCGGCGGGCGTGGTGATCGACGTTCAAAACACGCTAGTCAACAACGCGCTGCAGAAATGGGGAACCGAGGCGCAGAAGCAGAAGTTTCTCCCTCGCCTGGTGCGCGAGACGGTGGGCGCCTACGCGCTTTCCGAGCCCAACGCCGGCAGCGACGCTTTCGCGCTGGCGGCGCGCGCCCGCGAGGAGGGCGACCACTTTCTACTGAACGGCCGCAAACTCTGGATTACCAATGCCCAGGAGGCGGGCCTCTACATCGTCTTTGCGAACGCCCACCCGGCGGCAGGTTATCGCGGCATCACGGCTTTCCTCATCGAGCGCCATACGCCCGGCTTCACGGTCGGCAAGAAGGAGGACAAGCTCGGCATCCGCGCCTCCTCCACGTGCGAGCTGATCCTCGAAGACTGCCGCGTGCCCAAGGAAAATGTGCTGGGTGAGGTCGGCAAGGGCTACAAGCTGGCGATGGAGACGCTGAATGAAGGCCGCATCGGCATTGCGGCGCAGATGGTGGGCGTGGCGCGCGGCGCGCTGGAGCACGCGGTCCGCTACGCGCAGGAGCGCCAGCAATTCGGCAAGCCCATCGCCGAGTTCCAGGCCATCCAGTTCCAATTGGCGCGTCTGGCCACGGAGGTCGAGGCGGCGCGCCTGATGGCCTATAACGCCGCGCGCCTTAAGGATGCAGGCCAGCCCTTCCTGACGTCAGCCGCCATGGCCAAGTATTTCTGCTCGCAGGTGGCGGAGCGGGTCGCCTCCGAATGCCTGGAGGTTTATGGCGGCTATGGGTTCACCCGCGACTACCCCGCGGAGAAGTACCTGCGAGACTCGAAAATAGGCAAGATCTACGAGGGCACGTCGTTTATGCAGCTTCAAACGATTGCCAAGATCCTGTTGGGAAAGTGAACAAATGTAGGGGCGCATGGCCATGCGCCCCTACGAGATTTCCGCCAGCACCCTCGTGTAGCAGTCGTACGTGTGCCGATCAAAGCAGACGAAGATCACCTTTTCAACGGCTGGATTCTTTTCGAGGAATGCGCGCACTTCCCCAACGGCGATGCGCGTGGCGCGCTCCAGGGGAAACCCATAGATGCCGGCGCTGATGGCGGGGAAGGCCACGCTGCGGACGCCGTTGCTGACGGCCACCTCAAGCGACCGACGATAGCACCTCGCCAGCAGTTCATCCTCGCGGCGTTTGCCGCCTTGCCACACCGGCCCCACCGTGTGGATGACCCACCGGGCGGGCAGGCGATAACCGCGGGTGATCTTGGCCTCGCCCGTCGGGCAGCCACCCAGCGTACGGCATTCCGCCACGAGCTCGGGCCCTGCCGCCCGATGGATCGCGCCGTCCACCCCACCGCCACCCAGCAGGGAGGTGTTCGCTGCGTTCACGATGGCGTCCATCTTCTGCTTCGTGATGTCGCCCTGGACAACCTCGGTCGCTCCTTCTCTCATGTCGCCTTCCACGGTTGCGGCGAGGTTGCCGAGCGATGAACTGCAGCCGCATCGTCCGAATTCGTCACGGCAAAAGATAGGTGCGGCGGCCCAGACATACAGAAGTTCGCATATCTGCGATGAAATAGAGAAGCTCAACGCAAAGAACCAGCGGCTGTACGGCCCGCACGTGGCTTTGCAGGCCGGCACTCAGACCTCACGACACGAAGTCTCCCCCGCCTATTGGTCAGGAAGCAGCATGCCCACACCCCACCCCGGGTTGTTGACTCGGGGTGGGGTTATTCCAATTGGGGTCGCAGTTTACTTGCAATGGATGTGGAACTCGGCTTTGTTAGATCGCGTGTTGCCGCTACCGATCTGCGCCCATCCATCGTAGTCCTTGCCAAGCCTCCAGGTGAAATGCACCGATTTCTGTCCGGCGCCAGCGAAGTGGAGTGTTTGTTTTCCTTCGCCACTTCCCCCGTCGGACCGGGTGATGCCGTAGGTGACGGTGTTGGGTCCGTCAACTTTGATGAGACCATAGAAATTGATCGTCACCGGGCACGCTCCATGGTAATTGAACGGCGACGGGTGCAGGGTCATCTCCGTCACGTGCCCGTACTCGGTCGAACTACCGATTTGTGGAGTCATGAAAACCAAACACGCACTCACAACAATGAGCGCCACAAGGATCCTTCCAGTACGTTGTGACATCGCGAGTATCCTCCTGGATGATAAATGTAGATCCGTCCTTAGCCTCGAGCCAAGCTCGTTCTCCCCCGGACGGCAGAGTAGCTGGTTGGGGAAAGGTCATCCCTTTCCTAAAACCTCAACTTAAAGGGGTACCTCCGGGCAAAAAAGTCGGTCATCCTGAAAGCCAGATCACGGGCTTGGTAACGGACAGTACAATACCTCGGTCCGCAACGATTTTCAAGCGCCATGAGGCTGGGAGAGAACTATACAGAGCGACATGAATTGTAGAAATGGGTGAGGGCGGACAATCACCCTTTGAGGCCTTGGGCGGTTTCAAGTCGAGCCATGGCGCGGCGTAGCGCCTCGCGGGCGCGCTCCATATCCACTTCCGGATCGTCGAATCGCTTCAGGCGGTCCTCGGCGCGGGCCTTGGCTTTCTCGGCGCGCTCCAGGTTGATTTCCTCGGCGCGCTCGGCAGATTCCGCCAGCACAATCACGCGATCCGGCAACACCTCGGCGAATCCCCAGTTCACAGCGATGGCATGCTTCGCGCCGGCGCGCGTGTAGACAAGTTCACCTGGGGCAAGTTCGGTCAGCAACGGCGCGTGTCCGGGCAGGATCCCCAAATAGCCGTTCTTGCCGGGGATCGTCACGGAGCTTACCGAATCGTGCGCCACCAGCCGGTCCGGCGTCACGATGTCGAGATGTATCTCAGTTGGAAGAGTGATCTCTGCCATGGCTCTTGTCGATCGGTTCATCGTTCCATCGGTTCATCGGCCCAGCAAGGACTGCTTTTCAGGGTCCGTTCTTCAATCTCCCGATGACCCGATGAATCAATGGCCCGATTCCCTCAGGCGGCCGCCTTGAGTTTCTCTGCTTTCTCGATGGCCTCCTCGATGGTGCCCACCATATAGAACGCCTGCTCGGGGATGTCGTCGTGCTTGCCATCCACAAGCTCGTTGAAGCCTTTAATGCTGTCTTCGAGTTTCACGTAGCGGCCTTCCATGCCCGTGAACTGCTTGGTCACAAAGAAGGGCTGCGAAAGGAAGCGCTGAATCTTGCGGGCTCGCGCTACCGTGACTTTGTCTTCTTCCGAAAGCTCGTCCATCCCCAGGATGGCGATGATGTCCTGAAGGTCCTTGTACTTTTGCAGAATGACCTTCACGCCGCGTGCGACGTCGTAATGCTCGTGTCCCACAATGCGCGGATCCAAAACCCGCGAAGTGGAGGCCAGGGGATCGACGGCGGGGTAGATGCCGATTTCGACGAGCCCGCGGCTGAGCACGGTCGTGGCGTCCAGGTGCGAGAAGGCCGTGGCAGGCGCCGGGTCAGTGAGGTCGTCTGCGGGCACGTAGATGGCCTGCACGGAGGTAATCGACCCCCGCTTCGTGGAAGTGATGCGCTCCTGGAGTTCGCCCATTTCCGTTGAGAGGTTGGGTTGGTAGCCGACGGCGGAGGGCATGCGGCCCAGCAACGCCGAGACTTCCGCACCTGCCTGGGTGAAGCGGAAAATGTTGTCGATGAAGAGCAGCACGTCCTGGCCGCCCTCGTCGCGGAAATACTCCGCCACGGTAAGGCCCGTCAGTCCCACACGCAGGCGCGCGCCGGGCGGCTCCGTCATCTGGCCATAAATCAGGGCGACTTTGGATTTCTCCGGATCGCCGGCCACCATCACGCCGCCTTCCTGCATTTCCAGCCACAGGTCGTTGCCTTCGCGCGTGCGCTCGCCCACGCCGGAAAACACCGAAACCCCGCCGTGCTTCATGGCCACGTTGTGGATCATTTCCATGACGATGACGGTCTTGCCGACGCCGG
This sequence comes from uncultured Acidobacteriota bacterium, assembly GCA_963722555.1. Classification (GTDB taxonomy): domain Bacteria; phylum Acidobacteriota; class Terriglobia; order UBA7540; family UBA7540; genus Bog-366. The sequence continues at coordinate 89,803 of CAVRNQ010000002.1, read as the reverse complement.
CGCCGCCGAACAGGCCCGTCTTGCCGCCCTTCAAATAGGGCTCGAGCAGGTCGATCACCTTGACCCCGGTCTCAAACGCCTCCAGCCGGGTGTTCTGATCTTCCAGGGAGGGCGGATGTCGATGAATGGGCCACCGGACCTGGGTTTCCACCGGACCCAGCCGATCCACGGGCTCGCCGATGACGTTCATCACGCGGCCGAGCGTAGCCTTACCCACGGGCGTGGTGATGGGACCTTGCTGGTCCGTCACCTTCATGCCTCGTACCATGCCATCGGTCGCCTTCATCGCCACGCACTTCACGCGGCCTTCACCCAGGTGCTGCTCAACTTCCGCAATGACATCGATGGGGGTTGCCACGTCGAAGCCTTCGGAAGAGATCCGCAACGCGTTGTAAATCGGAGGAAGATGGCCGCCTTCAAAGGCCACCACCACGACCGGCCCAATCACTTCCACCACCTTGCCAACGAGCGCCTCTGCCATCGTGAATCCTTTCTATCGGGAAGTAGTCAGGAGCCAGGAGTCAGAAGCCAGAAGGTTGTGTACTGCATTCTGACTCCTGACTCCTGTCTTCTGACTCCTGTCCTTGTTACGTTGCCGCTGCGCCGCTCACCACTTCGATAATCTCGCGCGTGATTGCCGCCTGCCGGACGCGGTTCATGTGGAGGGTGAGTGAGTCGATGATGTCCGCGGCGTTGTTCGTGGCGGCGTCCATGGCCGTCATCTTCGCGGCAAGTTCCGCCGCCTGCGACTCGAGCAGGGCGCGATAGACTTCGCTCTCCACATAGCGCGGCAGCAAGACGGCGAAGATCTCCTCCGCCGGTTGCTCGTACAGGTAATCGATCAGCGACTCGCCGGTGGCCGGCTCGATGGGCTTGATGGGCAGGTAACGCTCCACCATCAACCGCTGCGTCATGATGGACTTGAACTCGTTGTAGAGGAAATCCACCGCATCCACTTTCCCTTCGGTGTAAAGATCGATGATCTGCTTCGAGATGGGCTGCGCCTGGGCGAATTTCAGGCGGCCAAAGATATTGATGTGCTCGCCAATCAGCTTGACCGGCCGGCGTTGAAAGTAGTCGCGGCCCTTGCGCCCGACCGCGATGACGGAAATATCTTTGTCGCGATGATCATCCAAATAGTGGTGCGCAGCGCGAATCAGGTTGGTGTTGAACGCCCCGCACAGGCCGCGGTCGGCGGTGACAAGCACCAGAAGCTGGCGTTCAATGGGCCGCTCGGCGAGCAGCGGATGCGCGCGCTGCTCGGTGCGCGCCGCCAGGCTCGAGAGCAGAGTCAGCATTTGGTTCGCGTAGGGCCGCGCCCTGAAGATGTGGTCCTGCGCGCGCCGCAGGCGTGCCGCCGCCACCATCTTCATCGCCCGGGTGATTTGCTGCGTGCTCTTCACCGAGCGGATACGGCGTCGAATATCGAGAAGGGCTGCCATTAAAATCTCGGGGAGTCAGGAGCCAGAATGGAGTTAGCGATCTCCTGCCTCCTGACTTCTGGCTCCTGACTCCTTCATTATGCTTTTGCCTTGTTTTCCGCCACAAACTTCGCCTTGAATTCGTCGAGCATCTTGGTTATTTCGGCGCGCAGGGGTTCGTCAATTTCCCTCTTCGCGACGATCTGCTTCCCCACCGCCGGATACGACGTATCCATGAAATCGTAAAGCGCTTGTTCAAAGGGCAGGCATTGTTCGATCGGCAAGTCATCCAGGTACCCGCCCGTGCCCGCGAAGACTATGGCGATCTGCTTCTCCACGGCCAAGGGCTTGTACTGGTCCTGCTTCAGAATTTCCACCAAGCGTCGTCCGCGATTCAGTTGCGCCAGCGTGGCTTTGTCGAGGTCGCTGCCGAATTGCGCGAAAGCCGCCAGTTCACGGAACTGGGCCATTTCCAGGCGCAGCATGCCCGCCACCTGCTTCATGGCTTTGATTTGTGCGTTGCCCCCGACGCGCGAGACGGAGATGCCGGCGTTCACCGCAGGACGAATGCCGCTGTTGAACAGGTCGGTTTCCAGATAAATCTGGCCGTCGGTGATGGAAATAACGTTGGTGGGAATATAGGCGGAAACGTCGCTTGCCTGCGTCTCGATGATGGGCAGGGCCGTGAGCGAGCCACCGCCGCCTTCCTTGTTGAGCTTGGCCGCGCGCTCGAGCAGCCGCGAGTGCAGGTAGAAAACGTCGCCGGGATAAGCTTCGCGCCCGGGCGGACGCCGCAGCAGCAGCGAAATTTCGCGATACGCCACGGCGTGCTTGGAGAGATCGTCGTAGATGCACAGCGCGTGGCGGCCGTGGTCGCGGAAATACTCGCCCATCGCGCAACCGGCATAAGGGGAAACGTACTGCATGGGCGCGGGGTCGGAAGCACTCGCTTCGACCACGATGCTGTACTTCATCGCATCGAACTCTTCCAGGGTCTTGATCACCTGGGCGATGGTCGAACGCTTCTGCCCGATAGCCACGTAAATACAGATCACATCGCCACCGCGCTGGTTCAGGATGGTGTCGAGCGCCACGGCTGTTTTCCCCGTCTGACGGTCGCCGATGATCAGCTCGCGCTGGCCGCGCCCGATGGGGATCATCGAGTCGATAGCCTTCAGGCCGGTCTGCAAGGGCTCGCGCACCGGCTGGCGATCGACCACGCCCGGGGCGATGCGCTCAACGGTGTTGTACTGATCGGTGAGGATGGGGCCCTTGCCATCGGTGGGCCGGCCCAGCGCGTCGACCACGCGGCCGATCAGGGCCTCCCCGACCGGCACCGACATGATGCGGTTGGTGCGCTTGACGATGTCACCTTCCTGAATCTTGGTGTAGTCACCGAGCAGCACGGCGCTCACCTGGTCTTCTTCCAGGTTCAGCGCCAGCCCCGCCACTTCATGTGGCAACGCGAGCAGTTCACCCGCCATGGCATTGTCGAGACCGTGAATGCGGGCCACGCCGTCTCCCACCGAAATGACGGAGCCCACTTCCGCCACCGTCACGCTGCGATCGAAATTTTCGATCTGCTCGCGGATGATCTTGGTGATTTCGTCAGCTTTGATTTGTGGCATTGCTTCGGTCCTAGCTGTCAGCGATCAGCTATCAGCTACTGCATGAGCTGACGGCTGATGGCTGGGTGCTGACCGGTTCCTTTCTAAGCTTTCTGCGATCAGCCATCATCTCTCAACTTCGGCTATGAGCTAAGGCGTTAGCTGCAAGCTGAGAGCTGATAGCTGACCGCTTCCTTATCGCGCCAGTAATTGCTCCCGGATGCGGTCCAAGTGGCCGCGGATGGAGCCGTCGTAGACGGTGCTCCCGATCTGCGCCACGATGCCGCCAATCAAGTCGCGGTCAAGATGGAATTCCAATTCCGGCTGCTGGCGCATTAGCTCGTTAAAACGTGCCCGCAGGAGCTCGCGCTCCTCGTCCGTGAGGCCGGCGGCGGAAGAAATCTTCACCCGCACGATTCCCAGCCGGGCATAGGAGACGTTGCGGAACGCCTGGGTGACTTCTCCCAGGAGCGTCAGGCGGTAGTGGCTGAGCAGCACCCGCAGGAAATTCAAAGTCACGGGTGAAGTGCCCAGGCGCTGCGCGACGGCTGCGAGCACGCCCAACTTCCGCACCAGCGCGAGAGCCGGCGTTTCGCAAACCACCCGCAGCTCGACGCTCTCGCGATAGGCCGCGCCGAAATCTTCCAGTTCGCCCAGCACCTGGCGATAATTGCCCGTGCTTGCCACAACGTCTGCAAGGGCGCGCGCGTATCGATTGGCGATAACCGTCGGCATGGCTAGTTCTTTCTTTCCTTGGCCTCGAGCGTCGCCACAAACTGGTTCACCAGTCGGCGGCGCCCGGGCTCATCCAGGCGCTCGCGGATCAATCCTTCCGCCAGTGTAACTGCTTGCTGCGCGGCGTAGTTCTTCAGTTCCAGCTTGGCTCCGCGCACGGCGGTATCCAACTGGGCGTGCGCGGCCTCCAGAATCCGGGCTGCTTCCTCCGCTGTTGCCTGCTCGAGGCGCCGGCGCTCGGCTGCCATTTCGCGGTCGGCTGACGCTTTAAAAGCAGCTATTTCCTCTTCCAGGTGCACCAGTTTCTCTTCCACTGCATGAAGCTGGGCTTCGGATGTTTCCAGCGCCTTGCGACCTTCTTCCAAACTCTTCTGGATTGAGGCCGAGCGCGAGCGGAAGAAATCCGCGGCCGGTTTGCGCAGGACGTACCCCAGTCCTCCCGCGAGCAAGGCGAAGTTGATTACCTTGTAAAGGAGTTCGCGGGCTGGTTCTTGACCTTTCTCCTCCGCCGCCGGCTCAACCGCCGGTGAGCGTGCGATGCCGGGGTGGGCAAATCCCACCAGGCAAATCCCGAAGCAACCCAACCGTGCGGCTTGGCGGAGCAATTGGATCAAAGTCGCGCCCCTCCTCCCCCGCCGGTGGTCGAACTCGGGGCCCACCAAGCTCTGTGAAATCATCTCTGCCAGGGGACGGCAGGCACTTTCCAATTCCGCCTTGACCCCAGCCACTTCCTTTGCCAGTCTGGCCTGAGCTTCCTGGACCATCACTTCAGTCTGTTGGCGAGCTTTCTGCAAGGCCGCCTCGCGCTCCGCCAAGCTCACGCGACGCTCCGCTTCGCGCTGGCGGTATACGTCCTGGCGCGCCGCCTGGAACCTTTCCTCGTACTCTTTCGTCTTCGACTCCGCTGCCGTAGCCTGTTCGCGGGCCCGCGCCAGCGCACCCAGCGTCGCATCTGCGCGTTTCTTCAGGACGGCAGTCAGAGGACGGAAAAAAAGCCGGTCGAGAACTACAAAGAGCACGAAAACGAAAATGACGGTAGGTATGGCTTGGAGGAACAGGTGCCCGAGCTGGCGAAAGATGTCACCCATGGGGAAGGCCACCCCTCAGAGGTGGACGTTTCCAGCAATACAAAGACTGGAAAATGTAGCACGCAGGTTCGGGGGTGTCAAGGGAAAGGGTGCCCTGTTCGTGCCCGGCCTTTCCCCATAACAATCTGATTTCATGTAAGTTATTTGTCATTGCGAAGGATGCGGACGCACGGAATTAAGCCTAATACAGAACTGTGAACGTCACCGATGAGTTAACCATCCAACTCGGAGGCTTGGTTGTACAGTATGCCGGAAGTCTTTGATTCGTCGATAAGGCAGGAAAGGAGTGAGGGCACGGCGTGATGGGTATGGGCAAGGTTTGGGGATGGAGCAGGTTGAGGGGGTGAAGGAAATTTGGCTAGAGTCGAAGGGATTGCACCTGGGAGGTGGGGAAGCCGGTTAGACTGGCGGCCTGCGCAAACTCGACAAGCCTTGGCCGACCGAATCCCCGATGCTGTTTGAAATCGATCCTGAACCGGCGACGGAAACGCTGACGGCGCTGGGCGGGATACCGCTGCTGGGGCAAGCGCTTCGCTCCCTGGGGGTGCCGGGCAGCGTGAAACGTCAGGTGCGGAGCAAGCAGCGCCAAGGCGGTTATGACGAACCGACGAGGGTGGAGAGCTGCGTGATCCTGAACGCGGCGGGGGGCGAGGCGCGAGCGCCGGGCAGAATGGATGGAAGCAAGGAGGGTGCTGTTAGTGCCGGCACCCGCCTGAAGGGGGATTCCTTAGCGACGGATTTGCAAGGCGTTTTTTGACCGAGCCTGATGGGGGAGGGTGAACCGCGCCCCGAGCGCACACTGAACGCGCCTGCGCGAGGCTACGCAGGTGTTTCAAGGACCAATCACTCTTCTTCACCCGCTTGCCAAGGCCGTCCAGCCCTCAACTCCAAACTAGCGGTGAGGTCTCTCCAACCCTCAACGCCGCTACCAACGGATTGGGGGCTCGACAACCTGCGTTGAAGCCGCCCGAAAACCTATGCTAGGATGGAGGTTTGCTTCACCCGCAGCCTCATCGTTCTTAGCTCAGTGCCATGGTTTGAAGGAGTTTCTGGTGAAAATCTACGAAGGCGAAAACATTCGTAATGTTGCACTGGTAGGTCACGGCGACACGGGAAAGACCCAGCTCGTTTCCGCCCTGCTTTTCACGGCGAGCATGGTGAATCGCCTGGGCAAGGTGGACGAAGGCACCTCCGTCACGGACTACGACGAGGAAGAAATCCAGCGCAAGTTTTCCATCAGCGCCTCGCTCGCTTATGCGGAGTGGGGCAAGACGAAAATCAATTTCATCGACACGCCCGGCTACAATATCTTTATGCACGAAACCGAGGCGGCCCTGGTGGCCGCGGATTCCGCCCTGCTGCTGGTACACGGCGTGGCCGGCATCGAGGTGCAGACGGAGAAGGTCTGGGGATTCTGCGAAAAGTACGGTTTGCCGCGCGTGCTGGTCATCAACCAGTTGGACCGCGACCGCTCGAGCTTTGAGCGCACGCTCGAAGCCCTGCGTGCCGCATACGGGCGCGCGGTGATTCCCGTGCATCTGCCCGTGGGCGAGGAGAAGAATTTCCGCGGCCTCGTCAACCTGGTGCGGATGAAAGCCTATCTGTACGACCCCGACGGCTCGGGCAAGGCGCGGGAAGCGGAGATTCCCGCCGACCTCCAGGACGCCGCCAGCAAGGCTCACGAGGCCCTCGTCGAGATGGTGGCGGAAGGCAACGACAAGCTCCTGGAAGAGTTCTTCGACAAGGGCACGATCCCCGTTGAAGATTTGGTGCCCGGCCTGAAGCAGGCCATTGTCGAGAAGCGCCTCTACCCGGTGGTGGTCTCCGCCGCGCTGCTGAACATCGGCAGCGAGACCTTGCTGAATTTCCTGGCGGATTACCTTCCGTCGCCCCTGGAGCGCGGCGCAGTCGAGGGCCTGGACCGCGAGGACGGCCAGCCCGTGAAGCGCCCCATCGCCGACAGCCAACCGGTTTCGGCCTATGTGTTCAAGACCGTCGCCGATCCCTTCGCCGGCCGCGTCAGCTATTTCAAGGTCATGTCGGGCGTGGTGAAGAACGAAGCCAACCTGACAAACTTCAATCGCGGCTCGGCGGAGCGCCTTTCCCACATCAGCGTGGTGCAGGGGAAGACGCAGAGCGCCGTGGCCGAATTGCATGCGGGCGACCTCGGCGCGGTGGCCAAGCTGAAAGATGTGGTGACCGGCGACACGCTGGGCGACAAGGGTGCTCCCATCCTTTACCCCCGGTTGAAGCTTGCCGAACCCGCCATTTCCTTCGCCATCGAGCCCAAGTCACGCGGCGACGAGGACAAGCTTTCCTCCGCCATTCACCGCATGCTGGAAGAAGACCTGCTGCTGCGCTTCTCGCGAGATCCGCAGACCAAGGAGTTCCTGCTCTCGGGCGCGGGCCAGCAGCACGTGGAAGTCGCCGTCTCGAAGCTCAAGCGGCGCTTCAACATCGAAGTCACGCTGAAAGCACCGAAGATCCCCTACCGTGAGACGATTCGGGCCAAGGGCGATGCGCAGGGCAAGCACAAGAAGCAGACCGGCGGCCACGGCCAGTACGGTGACTGCTGGATCAAGGTGGAGCCCCTGGTGCGCGGCAGCGGGTTCGAGTTCGTGAACGACATCTTCGGCGGCGCCATTCCCCGCAACTTTATCCCGGCGGTCGAGAAAGGTATTATCGAGGCGGCTGCCAAGGGGTTTCTGGCCGGCTACCCGGTGGTGGACTTCCGGGTGATCCTCTACGATGGATCCTACCACGATGTTGATTCTTCGGAAATCGCCTTCAAGCTGGCGGGCTCCAAGGGGTTCAAGAAGTGCATGGAGCAAGCCAAGCCCTGCTTGCTCGAGCCCATTATGCACGTGGAGATTACCGTTCCGGAAAACTATTCTGGAGATATTATGGGCAACCTGAATGGCCGCCGCGGCCGCATTCAGGGCATGGAACCGAAAGGCGGTTCCACGACTGTGAAGGCCCAGGTGCCGCTGGCGGAAATGCTCACTTACGCTTCCGACCTCACCTCCATGACGCAGGGCCGCGGAACCTACGCCATGGAGATGTCACACTACGACATCGTGCCGCAAATGATCGCCGATAAGATCGTCGCCGCGCACAAGCCCTCCGCTGAGGAAGAGGAGGAAGAGTAGCGCACCATCGTCCCAGGCCGCCGCTGGACCCCCGCCTGCGCGGAGGTGACAACCGAAGGCACGCGCCACCCGGGCTTCGCCAGAAAACTCTCAGCCCTCTCCCTCAGGGAGAGGGCTGAGAGTCTTTTTTTTGGTGGCGGGCGGCACGCATTCGCCCCTTGTAATCTTCCCGGTCCCCGCATAGGATTCCCCTCGCGCCGAACCTCGTCGTGAAGGGCACGCCCTTACGCGCGAGGAGAGCGAGCGGCCAGACTCGTTTTCGCGGGTCCGCGTCGAGCAGGAGCGCCTTATGTTTATTCCGCAGGTTTATGCCGTTGCACTCGCCATGATGCTGATCAGCATGATCTGCTGGGGAAGCTGGGCCAATACGCAAAAGGTCACGGGAAGCTGGCGATTCGAACTTTTCTACTGGGATTACGTTTGGGGCATTCTCCTCTGCGCCGTGTTGATCGGCCTGACCCTCGGTCGCACTGACGCTGCGAGCCCTGACAGTTTCTTCCGGAACCTCGCCGCGGCGGACGCCGTGCACCTCACGTACGCCTTTTTGGGTGGAGTCGTCTTCAATATCGCCAACATTCTAATTGTGGGCGCGATTGCCATCGCGGGCATGGCGGTGGCGTTTCCGGTGGGCATCGGGCTGGCGCTGGTGATCGGTTCCGTGCTCAACTACCTCATCACGCCCAAGGGAAATCCCCTCCTGCTCTTCGGCGGCATCGGGCTGGTGTGCGTGGCGATTGTCCTCGACGCGCTGGCTTACCGCCAGCTTTCACCGGACACCAAGGTTTCGAAAAAGGGAATCGTCTTGAGCTTGCTGGGCGGTTTCGGTATGGGCCTGTTTTACCCCTTCGTGGCCAAGGGGATCAGCGGCGCGAACCACCTGGGACCTTATACCGTCGCGTTCGTGTTTGCGTTGGGAATCCTGGCAAGCAATATCCCCGGCAACTACATCGTCATGCGCCGCCCGGTGATGGGTCCTCCGGTCAGTTTTGCCGACTACTGTGCGGGCGCCGGCTGGTTGCACTTCTGGGGAATCATGGGCGGCGCGTTCTGGGCCGTGGGGACGATTTCCAACTTCGTGGCGTCTTACGCGCAGATGGTCGGCCCGGCCACCTCCTATGCGCTGGGCCAGGGCGCGACGATGGTGGGGGCGATTTGGGGCGTTTTCGTGTGGAAGGAATTCGCCGGGGCGGGCGCGAGCACGAGGCGGCTCCTGGCCTTGATGTTCGTGTTCTTCATCGTGGGACTCTTCTTGGTGGCGCTGGCGCCGGTTGTGCACTAGACACATGAGTTGTACGGTTTATTGGGTAAACGATACGCAAGTGGGACGCATGGGTATGATGCCTCGGCCGCGAGGGGGGGACTGGCTTGCTGATGAGATCAAATCCTTGGCAACTCAAAGGGTCGACGTGGTCGTATCGCTTCTCACTCAGGGAGAAATGCTAGAGCTTGAGCTAACCGAGGAAGGTAAGCTTTGTGCCAGCAACGGCATTGAGTTCATGTCCTTCCCGATAAACGACCGCGACGTACCGCCCCTGGATTCGAGGCTCAAGGACTTCATTCGGTCACTCCGGGACCGGGTTTCCGAAGGCAAGTCGGTGGTAATCCATTGTCGGGCCGGCATCGGAAGGTCTGCGATCATTGCGGCTTGCCTTATGGTTTCTTCCAGCAATTCAGTAGAGATGGTGATGTCTTCGCTCGCCTACGCTCGCGGCCTCTTGGTCCCGGACACCGATGAACAATTGGATTGGGTCAAAGAATTCGCGGAATGGCACACAAAGGATGGCCAATGATCAAAGCCCACTTGCTGACCTCTATACTAATATTGGCAACGAGCCTCAGTGCAATTGCCGCCTCCCCAGAGAAGATTCCCGTTATCCTCGACACCGACATCGGCACGGATATTGACGATGCCTTTGCCTTGGCGCTCATCATCAACAGCCCCGAGCTCCAACTGTTGGGAGTGACCACCGTTTCCGGCGACACCGCGGCGCGGGCGCGCCTGGCGGCCAAGTTCCTCTGGGAAGCGGGGGGGAAATGGCGTCAGGTGCCGGTGGTGGCCGGCGTGCCGGGGTTAGCGCAGCATATCGAGCAGACCCGTTGGGCGGATGACTTCGCCGGCCCGCAGATCCTCAAGGAAAGCGCAGTCGATTTCCTGCGCGGTCAGTTCCACCGCCGGCCGGGGGAGATTACGCTGATCGCCATCGGCGAGCTCACCAACGTGGCCGCGTTGCTCAAAGCAGATCCCTTGGTGGCGAAGAAGATTAAGCGCATCGTTTTGATGGGCGGGTCCATCGCGCGCGGCTACGAGCCCGGCTCGAAGCCGGATGCGGAATGGAATATCAAATCAAACCCCGCTGCCGCTCGTGCCGTGTTCACATCCGGCATTCCCATTCTGATGGCGCCGCTCGATGTGACCGCCATGCTACAGCTCGACGCGGCGGCGCGAAGCCGCATCTTCAATCACGGCACGCCGGTCGCGAGCGCCCTGGCCGCCCTCTATCATCTCTGGAACAGCGACACGCCAACTCTTTTCGACCCCATGGCCGTGGCGCTCTTGATCGACCCGAATCTCTGCCAGACGCAAGAGCTGGCCGTGGAAGTGGACGACCAGGGGTCGACGCGCGTCGCGCCAGGCACGCCCGCGAACGCCACTGTGGGCATGCACACAAATCCCGCCACATTCTTCGAGTTCTACTTGAGCCGCGTCGCGGGAAAAAAGTGAGACGCGGAGATAAACGGGCCCACCTGCGCCACCGTAATCAGAAGCGTACTTGCTTCGACGCCCTACTGCTTCTTCGCAGCAGCCTCTTTCGCAAGCAGCCCCTGAGCCTGACGATCTCCGTGGCGAGCTTCTTGGGCAGTCTGCGAAGAAGTTTCTGTTGCTTCCTGCAACGCTTTGTGAGCAGCACTGCTAATCTGAACGGTGTCTTGTGGGACACTGCTCGGGGCTTGTGTTTTGGTTTGAGAAGTTTTGGGATCAGATGTCGTGGGTTTAACTGATTGCGGGCGGGCCACTTGGACGTCCGCCTGAACTGGTGCGCTGGTTATAGCATTGGTCAATTTGGGAGCCTCCTTAGATGACTCCCTTGGCCTATCGGCAAGAATGCAGAAAGCTTTACCGCGGTTGCAGCAGATATGTCCGCGTCAGCTTCTCTATGAGAGCATTATTTTCTTCAAATAGAAGACTCTCGACAAAAGCTTCAGCACCCTGCAACCTGATCGGGTCGTATTCGCAGTCGATATTTGAGAGGATCGAGAGGATTTCTTCAGGGCTCTATCGAGCGCCACAGCGCACAACCTTCTCAGCACACAACAGACGGGGGGCAACGGACTCCGTACCAGGCTTGTCCAAATTACGCTCGATCCGGCTGGCGGCAACCTGCGGCTCCGCCGCCCGCTGTGCGGAAAGGCTTCGCCTTTCCGTGGGGCGTGTGTCCCGAACAACTTCCTCCGCGCAGGCTGGAAGGCTCAGCCATCCAGCCTGCGCGGAGGGGGAGGAAGGATGCAGCATGGGCCGGAAAGCCAGAGGCTTTCCGCACAGCAGGCGGCAGAGCCGCGCTCAGCGCTCGAATAGTTGGCGAATTTGGACAGCCCCGACTCCGTACTGCCGCTACTGGTAAGGTTGCAGCTTCGCCTGAATGCGGTCGTGAATCCAATGCGGGTCCCACCACTCAATGGGGTTCACGGGAATGCCATCCAACAGCATGGTGAGGTGCAGGTGATCGCCGCCCGCCAGGCCCGTCTGCCCGCTGCGACCGATCTCCTGCTCGCGCTTCACGCGATCTCCCTCTTTGACGGCGATGGAGCTCATGTGGCCGTACAGACTCTGGATCCCGCAGCCGTGGTCAATGACCACAGCATTGCCGAAGATTCCCAAGAACCCCGCCAACACCACGATGCCGTCATTTGAGGCGCGCACGGGCATGTGCTCCAGGCCTGCCAGGTCAAAGCCCAGGTGTGTCTGATGGTCCACGACCTCTCCGTTATAAGTGTAGGTGCGGTAGTCGGCGAAGCTGGCTTCCGTCTTGGAGGGCAAGCGGAGGAACGGCTCCTTCCACAGGAAGGTTGACGCCGTGTGGTGGGAGAGTTCCACCAGGCGCTGGGCATCGATCTCGCGCAGGCGCCCGTTTATTTCCAGGAAATTCTTCAGCAAGCTTCCCTCGTCGCGCATCTCCGGAGTCTGACCCAGGATGGGCGGGACGACCCGGTTCATGAAGTCGTCGGTCAGGGTGATGGTGTCGGTGTGAAATTTCTTTGGGAACACTCGATAGGTGAAGTTGGCCAGCGCTTCATTTCCGGCATCGTCGCGAGCCACGACGCGAGCTGTAACCGAGGGGTCAACGTTGTAAGGACAGGCGAAAACGCACAGGCGCGTCTCGGGCATCGACTCCTTCACGGGAAAACTGGGGAAGAAATAGGCGCCCACCTGAACGCCGGACTCCGCGGTCCCCGGCGAGACGGTAAAGAGCACCATATCGCAGCCGCCCTGATTGATGTAGTGCTGCGAGGTCAACACCCCTAGCTGAGGTGGTGCGAAGCGCACCGGCAGTTCCAGCACAACTTCATTGCGCCCGCCGCGGAAGAAGCGCCCCCAGGAATCGCTCAGGGCCATGATGCGCACCGTGGCGCGGCCCTCCTTAAGTCCCGGAGTCGCCTCGCGGCCCACGGGAACGGTCCACTGCGCGGTGCTGGCCGGGCCGCCCGGCCAAAATCTCCACCAAGGGTGGGGGCGCGCGGCGAAGGACATCCTGGCTTGATGCACCACCTGCCCTTCTTGGGCAACCTCCACAGCCAACGCCTTGACGTTGTGCTTGGCGTCGCGCGCTTCCACAACCAGTTCGGTTTTTATGCCCAGCCCTTTGGGGGGCTTGTTCAGAATGATGGCAGGTCCCTGGCGGCTCGCGACTTTCAAGCCCAGCGCGACGAAGATGACCACCAGGACGAGCACAAAAAAGATCAGGCCCATCCCGACGCCCGTTTCCGATTTGTCACGAAGTTTCGACAATTGCTCCCTCCCACTTTCCGATGCTCCGCAACTCGCCGAATCTTTGCGAGTTGTCTCGGACCACATTCCAGCGGTGTCAATTCAGGCTGGTGGCTTCAGGGCTTGAATGCGGAGGCTGCGAAAGTCTACGCGGTTGGTGTGACTCTCCAGGCCGATGTAGCCTTCGTTGGGAACCCGGCTGAGAGGACGGTGCTCGGCGAAGACAGAGGCCGGATCGTCGAAGTCGATCTTGTGAATCCGATTGCCATTCAAGTAGACCGTCAGGTGGCGGCCGATGCAGGTAAGCTCCACCTGGTTCCACTCGCCGGTTTTCCGGCCCACGCTGTAAAGCGGAATCACCGCGCCGTAAATCGCTCCCGTGCTGTGCAGATCGGTGGGCTGGCCCGCGTCGTCAAGCAGGGGAATTTCCAGGCCGGTGAACGCCGGGTTTCCCTGTTCCGCCGCGCGCAGAAAGATGCCGCTCGCGGCCCCTTTCGTGACCCGGTATTCCAGCCGCAAGACGAAGTCGGCGTAGCGCTGGTCAGATCGCAACCAGCCACCTTTGCCTTCCGTCCAGAGAATTCCATCCTCCGCGTGCCAATCCTCCTGGCCCATAGCGTGCCAGCCGGTCAGGCTATTGCCGTCAAACAGCGGTGCAAACCCCGGGTCGTCAGTGTCTTGACCCGTCAGGACGAGCGCGCATGCCAGCGAGAAGATCAGGAACCAGCCGAGTTTCCGCAACATCCCTGGGGATTCTCCCAAGCGAGTGGCCCGAACTACCGAGCCTGTGTTACAAGATACAGGAAACGAGTGTAATTTCACAAATTGATTCGGAGAGAAGGGAACGATGCCCAAACTCACCTTGCGTCTGCTTCAGCACACCCGGCGCCGCGAACTGGAAGAATACCTCCGCCTCTACAGCCGGTGCTTCAACCCCGACGAGCGCGTTAGCCCTCGGGTGCTGCGGCGGGTTATAGTGCCCTCGCCTGCCCGCGTCAATCCCGTGCACCTGTTTGCGGCTTACCTGGACGGCCGCCTGGTGGGTGGCGCCTGCACGCTGGTCCTTCCGGCGTTCCGCGTGGTGTTCGGGAGTTACATCTTCGTCGACCCTGCCCGGCGCGGGCGCGGACTGGGCGCCCGGATTCTGCGCCAGGTCCTTCGGCAAGAGCGCCGTGGATCCCACGGCTGGAACTGGCGTGTTTATGGCGAGGTCACGGCCGCTTCCGGCGAGCGCTGGCACACCCTGCTGGCCAGAGTTGGCTTTCAATTTCTCCCGGCACCGTGGCCCCTCGTCTCCTATCGGAATCCGGGCAAAATCGTGGCGGGACGGCTCTGCTATTTCCCCTATCGAAAGAATCCACCACCGCGATTCTCCCAACTCGCCTTGCTGCTCTATATCCATGCGCTGTTTTATGGACCGGATGCCACGCACCACCACTTGGCGCCGCGGCTAAAGGACTTCATTCCTTTGGAAGCACAATAGACTTAAACGGATGCCCGCGGATAGGTGGTGTCCTAACCTGGATCTCTCACCACGGAATTGGAAGGGCGGGGATTCATAGGCTTCGGAAAAACCGCCAAAGCTGTCATCTCCGATGGCTGGAGTCCGGTTGTCATTCTGAGCGAGCGGAGCGAGCGAAGAACCCCCCCAGTTTATCCTTTTCGCTCACCCAGGCGAACTGCCGAGGTCCTTCGCTGCGCTCAGGATGACAGCCTCGGAGCGTTTTTCCGCAGCCTGTTCAAGCCGCTCTCGGATTCGGCAAGCGGGTGCGAAAATGCAGGGGGTCTCTGAGATTTTGCCACTCCCGGTAATAGTAGAGTGCCGTGGGGCGTTTTCCGTTGAACCTTAGCTTTCTTAGGAACTCGATTTCCGCCTCGGTAGCATCGCTGCTGAGGGAAGCATCGTGAAGGAATTCTTCGAGCCCCGGCTCTACGTCAAATGCTTGGTTGGAATCCCTTTCCACAAACTCAATTTTCTTACGCTGTCCACGCGCCACTCGGTGGTTCATAACAACGTCCAAACCAAAGGTCACAAGGTCGATATCCCAGGACTCTATTAGCGGATCCAAGAAGGATAAGCAGTTTTCAGCCGACAGGTTGAAGACGTTCGCATCCAGGAACTCCAGAAGCGTGACGCGGATTTGTTCATAGCTTTGGTTGCTAAGCCGAGCCACGAGGCGAAGCCAGTTTTCATTCTGCAGCTCCTTTTTGGCAACCCCCTTGACCACATCCAAGAGCTTCTGCGTGACGAGGCGTTCGAGTTCACCGAAGGGTTCTTTCTCGAAGATCACGCGTACCTGGTTTTCCTTGTCGGGATTGCATTTGCGGAGAATCGATTCTCGAACTTCCTTAAACAAAGGCGCGGGCAGGTCCCCCAGTTTTCTCTTAAGCTCTTCCTTGCGCTGGAGGTTAGCCAGTTTAACGAGCTCACCATTCGAGAGCTTCAACAATTTCCCCATCTTCTCATAAATATCCGTGCGGTCGGGCGCCGGGGGCGCCTTTTTCCCGGCAAGCAACTGAGAAATATAGGACTCGGTAACTTGGGCGGCAGCAGCCAAGTCTCGCTGCTCAAGCCCGAGCTGTTCTAGGCGCTGTCTGATCACCAAAGCCACATCCATGGGCTTCTCCTCCCAGGGGCTTAACTAACGCCAATTAATTAACTAACAAATACCAGATTCGACTTGACAAGTCAAGTGAATTAACCTATCTTGGTTAAGGCGATGAGTCCTCTTTACCTCACCTTGCGGGTCCTCTGAACCAAGTCAGGTTATCTGAAATCCCAGGTCTTAGAGGACGGCCAAGATGTCTGACATGTTTGCACGAAATGTCACGATCAGTTACGAAGACATGAGGTCTTCCAATGCTTACGAAAACCATGAAGTGGGTATCCGTAGTGGCGTTGCTCCTGGCGTTGGTAGGGCGTCCATCGGCAGGCTACCAAACAGTGCTTGAGTTTGTAGTTTGTTTGAGTGGGCTGTTGGTTCTTGCACAGGCAGTCCGCACAGGAAGGTACTTCTGGGCGGTAGGGTTCATGGCGATTGCCGTGCTTTTCAATCCTGTCTTGCCCGTGGTCCTTTCTCGGAAGATTACCCTTGGGCTAGGTTGGGTCTCCCTAGCCACGTTCCTTGTCTCGTTGGCGGCATTGCAGGGGCGACCGATACTCTCTATCCCTTCGATAACCGATCGGACCCCGGGAAGCGAGTCACTCTGAAGCTGCGAGCGGCGGAGGTCCTGAGCGCCACCGGCAGAGGAACGGGATGAGCGAATGGCAGACAGAATCAAAATGGGGACAATCCTTTACGAGGAGGGTGCGCTGTTGCCGGAGTCCCTCTGCTTTGAAAGTGAGGGCTATTCGAATGGCTGGAGATTAGTCAAGAATCTCGATGCTTACGGACTGGATCGAAAAATCCGCGAAGCGGGATGGACCTTTTTCTACCTGGCGGGTGAGACTAAAGCGAGCGTCTTCGGTTTGGGCGGAGAAAAGGCCGTACGCAGAGCAGTCAACAAACTCATCGCCTGTATGAAATCGGATAAATTAAACAGCTTGGAAATCACGCAGGTGGCCGCGAAGCGTTTCATGGGGCTGCCCTACGTGACTGTCTCTGCCCACCCAAGACATATTCAGGAAAGCATGTTTCTATCCTACGATGAACGCGTTGCGAAATGCGACCGAGCCGAATCAGTCGTAGTTTGAACCTGAACATAGAGGCTCACGAGGGAGGGGACTGTGTCGGAAAGAAATGGTGACAAAGCCCGGTTTGGCCGAGAACGGCAGCGCAAGCTTCTCCGGCGGAAGCGCACTCGCGAATTGCGAAAGGCACTGGAAACAAGAGGGCCCAGCCCGGCAAGTGCAGGGTCGGAAGATGAACCAACCTCGGGTCGTTGACGGTTGAGTGGAGCGGCTGGTGTCACAAGGAGCTAACCACGGTCAGCGCTCGCACCGCCAAGAAAGGATTCTGACATGTACATCCAGTATGTCGGTTTCAATGTTGCAGACAGTTCTCGAACCTATAACTTCGACGTGATCGGCACCGAGGAGACACGCGAATTCACGGTCAAGGTTCAATCCGAGGCGTTTCGCCCGGCCGGTTTAAAACTCCAGGATGGTCCGGACATCTGTTTTACGCGGTTGAAACAGGAGTTGCTGGGAGAAACGCAAGAAGCGCGCGCTGAGGCCCACCTGGGTATCGGGGAGCGGAACATCCAGGAGTACATGGAACAGCATTACCCGCGCCGGCCACTCGCCAAGAAGGCAGCCTCAGATCGTTGACCGTCGAACCGAATGAGTGGTGCCAGCCAGGGGAACTGGCGCCCCTCGAGTTGAACGCGCCTTGCCATCATAAACGATCAAGTCCGTTAAGAAGAAGGAGACCTCTATGACCAGCGCTCGCAGCTTCGTAATTTCAATTCTTGGGGCCGTGCTGTCGGCGGCGCCCGTGCTTTGTGCGCAACAAGGCATAGAACCATCTGAAGCAAGCGTAAGCGTTCACGGGCGGACGGTGATCCAAGAACTGGAATTGCAACCCCACCGCTTTCTCGGCTTTTCGCTCCAAACGGACCCACTTTCGGTGCCTTTGATTTATGCGCAAGATCTTTCCCGGTACCGGGAGTTTCAATTTGGAATGAGCCTGCTCGCCATAGCGAAACAGGCAGGCCTGGAAACGTCTGCGGTGCAGGTCATCCATCAACGTCCGGCGCTGATTCAAGAACTGAAATGGGAGCCCCGGATTTCTCCGAATTCTTCTCCCCCATCCGACCCGGTTAAGACGATCCTCTTCAGCTTTTACAACGACCAGCTTTTTCGAATAGTCGTCAATTACGATCGGTACAAAACCGAAGGGCTGACAGAAAAAGACATGATCGAGGCTCTTTCGGCGAAGTACGGAACTGCGACCAGGCCGAACGCGAAGATTATCGTCTTCTCTTCCTCTGAAGTTTACAACGACAGCGAAACCGTCGTAGCGCGTTGGGAGGACTCGCAGTACTCGTTCAATCTTTTCCGCTCCACCTACCAGCCAACCTTTGGGATGCTGGTTTTCTCGAAACGGCTCGACCCCCTGGCGCAGACCGCCATCGCCGAAGCGATCCGGTTGGATGAGCAAGGGGCTCCGCAAAGAGAAATCGAACGCCAAAGGATGCAGGATGAGGCGGACCGTGCTGAGCAAGAAAAGGCCAGGCTCGTGAACAAAGTGGCCTTTCGGCCTTAACGGCGCAGACCAGGACCGAGGACTTCCTGGCTCCTTGCGAACTGGGGCTCGTTTCATCTGAAGATACACAAGGTGGGTCTCTGTGGGGCAGGTTCGAAAAATGATGGAAGGCGCGGAACCTCATGTGCCGTGACCTTGTGAGTTGCTGACATGGGGCAGATCTTGATCATTCGTGAGAGCAATCCTGACGCAGAACAGCTCAAGGCCGTTTTCCGGGAAGCGGGCCTGACCTCGGAAGTCGCAAAGGGCATTACAGCGGGGTGCAGGCTGGCGAAGAGCGGCAAGTTCCGGGTGGTGTTTTGCACGCCGCTTCTGAGTGACGGATCGTGGAAGCGTCTGATCGAGGTTGCCCATCTGGGTGGTTTGAGCATGGAGGTCATTCTCCTGGCTCGGACCTTCAACCTCAACCAATGGGGCGAGGCGCTGCAGGCTGGAGCATTTGACGTCCTCGACGTCTTATGCGACCTGCCGAAAGCTGCCGAAGCCGCGAAACGCGCTTTGGGGACAAAGCGGCCCGAGGCGCTTGCGGCCGCGTCCTGAGCAAGTGTAGTTAACCGGGCGGACCATGGTCCGCCACATGGAGGATTAAATGGCTTCTAAGCTTTACGTAGGGAACCTTGCACATAGTACTGATGACAGCGGCCTCGGCGCCTTCGTAACCAATGCCGGGTTTCAGGTGGCCTCGGCGGTGGTGATTCGTGACAAATTGACGGGTCAACCGCGCGGATTCGGCTTTGTTGAGCTAGCCGAAGGCGAAGATATGCAGCGGGCAATCGGGAGCTTGAATGGTCAGGCTCTAGAGGGCCGCTCCCTGACCGTCAACGAGGCTCGCCCACAACGCACCGGCTTCTCAGGTTCCCGCGACGGCGGTGGTGGTGACCGAGGCGGATTCGGTTGCAAACGAGACTACTAATTTAGACCGAGTGTGTGGCGGCCTCGGGATTTTGCGTCGGCTATCACCGCCTGCTCATCGATCCGGTCGTTCAAGTGCCCGCGCGCCTTGGAATACGCATTGGCCCTGCTCCGCTCCTTTTGCCTCGAAGGCACAAGGAGCGGACGCCAGGCGCCATTTTCGCATGGACACGGCGAATCCGGACCTTGCGGACCGCGGGCCCTTAAGTTAAGTCGTAAAGTGCTCGGATCTACGACACCGAACACAGAAGAGTGTTTTTCATCTTCACAGTGCCGGCCAGTCTCAGGCGGTCAATAGCGCTGAGGGCGGCGGTTCGGATGATTTCAAACCTCAACGCATGAAAGGAGAGCTCAGATGAAGTTTAGACCACTGCACGACCGAATTCTGATCAAGCGGATCGAGGAAAAAGAGACGGCAAAGGGGGGCATCATCATACCTGACACCGCCAAAGAAAAGCCGCAGGAAGGCGAAGTGATTGCGGTGGGTAACGGAAAGAGGACCGAAGAGGGCAAGGTGATCGCGCTGGACGTCAAGGCAGGCGATCGCATCCTGTTCGCGAAATATTCCGGGACCGAGATCAAGATTGACAACAACGAATACCTGATTCTGCGTGAAGAAGAAGTGCTGGGTGTGATCGAGGCCGCCAGGCACTCGGCGGCAGGCGGGAAGAAGTAACCGGGTGTCTCCCGGCCGCAGGGCAGGTGAAGAGGTGCGCGGTAGACCAGTGCAACCTGTACCCAGTTCGACCCGCCGCCTGATCGCGCCGCGACAGGGCGGAAAAGATTTCTATAGGAGATGAAGATGGCAAATGCAAAGCAAATTGTACATGGTGATCAGAGCCGCCAGGCGATTCTGCGGGGTGTGAACAAGCTGGCGGACGTCGTGAAGATCACGCTCGGCCCCAAAGGCCGCAACGTGGTTCTGGACAAGAAATTCGGTTCTCCCACGATCACCAAGGACGGCGTGACCGTGGCGAAGGAAATCGAATTGAAGGATCCCCTGGAGAACATGGGCGCCCAGATGGTGCGCGAAGTGGCCTCCAAGACCTCCGACGTGGCCGGTGACGGCACCACCACGGCGACGGTTCTGGCGCAGTCGATTTACCGCGAGGGCTGCAAGACCGTGGCCGCGGGCGCTAATCCCATGGCCATCAAGCGTGGCATCGAGATGGCCGTGCGCGCCGTCTGCGGTTACGACGAAACCCAGAAAGACGGCTCGAAGAAGCACGTGAAGGGCGAGCTGGAGAAGCTCTCCAAGCCCGTCGAGGGCGCCATGATCGCGCAAGTCGGCGCGGTTTCCGCCAACAACGACTTGACCATCGGCAACATCATCGCCGAAGCCATGAAGAAGGTCGGCAAGGACGGCGTGATCACGGTGGAAGAAGCCAAGACCATGGAGACCACGCTGGAAGTGGTCGAGGGCATGCAGTTTGACCGCGGCTACCTTTCGCCCTACTTCGTCACCGACCCCGAGCGTATGGAATGCGTACTGGAAAACGCGCTGATCCTGATCCACGAGAAGAAGATCAGCTCGATGAAGGACCTGCTCCCGCTGCTCGAGCAGATCGCCAAGGCCGGCAAGCCCCTGTTGATCATCGCTGAGGAAGTCGAGGGGGAGGCGCTGGCCACGCTCGTGGTCAACAAGCTCCGTGGTACCTTGCAGTGCTGCGCCGTGAAGGCGCCGGGCTTCGGCGATCGCCGCAAGGCTACGCTGGAAGACATCGCTATCCTGACCGATGGCAAGGCCATTAGCGAAGACCTGGGCGTCAAGCTTGAGAACGTGAAGCTGGACGACCTCGGCAAAGCCAAGAAGATCACCATCGATAAGGACAACACCACGATCGTGGAAGGGGCTGGCAAGACGGCCGACATCGATGGCCGTGTGAAGCAGCTCCGCACCCAGGTTGAAGAGACCACGAGCGATTACGACCGCGAGAAGCTGCAAGAGCGCCTGGCGAAGCTGGTGGGCGGGGTTGCGCAGATCAAAGTGGGTGCGGCGACCGAGACCGAGATGAAGGAAAAGAAAGCTCGCGTCGAGGACGCCATGCACGCCACCAAGGCGGCTGTCGAGGAAGGCATCGTTCCCGGCGGCGGTGTGGCGCTGCTGCGCTGCGTCCCGGCGCTCGACAAACTCAAGGCCGAGGGCGACGAGCAAATCGGCATCAACATCGTGAAGCGGGCACTCGAGGAGCCGCTGCGCTTGATCGCCCAAAACTCCGGGCACGAAGGCGCTGTCGTGGTCGAGAAGGTGAAGACCCACAACACCACCAACTACGGCTTCAACGCCGAGACCGATAGCTACGGCGACCTGGTCGAGGGCGGGGTGCTCGACCCGACCAAGGTAACCCGTACGGCGCTGCAGAACGCCGCGTCCATCGCTTCGCTCATGCTCACCACCGAGGCGCTGGTTTGCGAGATTCCGGATGAAAACGAAAAAGCTGCGGCCGGACCTCCGGGCGGCATGGGCGGCGGGATGTACTAGAAGCAGTGGGCAGTAGGCGCCTGCGGCGAAGGTCATCCGCTTCGCTTCGTTCCCCAGCCTGGAACGACAGTGAAAAGGTCATTGCGCCTTGGGAGGATTCGCCATACTCGTTCAACCTCTTCGGTTGCTCCCACGAGCCTGTTTTTGATATGCTGGTTTTTTCGAAACGGCTGGATGCCCTGGCCCGGGCGGCTATCGTCGGACTGGCTTGGGACCACCTGGCTGCGTCCGCTAACCAGCCGCGGCTTAGCCCGCGCTGACCCTCGAACAGCGCGAGAGGAGTCTTATCTGCAAGACCTCCTAGAGGCTCGCGATCTCGATTTGACGCCAGCCGTGGTTGAAGACGGCAGCGACGTTGTTGGCAGGTATCTGCGCGAGGCGGGGCGCACAAGCCTGCTGACGCGCAGCGGTGAAGTGGAGGTTGCCAAGCGCATTGAGCGCGGGCAAGTCAACACGCTCAAGACCCTGTCGCGCTCGGCGATGGTCACCAGCCAGATGTCCGGTTTACGCCAAGAACTCTCCGCAGGGAAAAGGTCCATCCAAGAGATTGTGATTCCTGACGAGCCTGAATGGACAGACGAAGGAGTATCGAGACGCAGGTGTCAATTCATTGCCGTGGTGGGTGAGATCGAGCGTCTAAAGCGGGGATTGATCCGGCGGCAGGCGAAGAACGACGCGAATCCGACCGGCCGTCGCGCCCGCAGCTGGGTCACCGCGCGCCAGCGGGTCCTGATTTCTCGATTGATTCGGTCCCTTAGGTTCACCCCGGCGGAGCGCCTGCGGCTTATCAAGAAAATCCGTGAGACGGTGGAGGAATTAATCTCTCACGAGCGGGAGTTGAAGAGACTTGAAGCACGGCTGTATGCCCGACCGGCCAACAAATACCTGAGGAGCGAACTGCGGGGATGCCGAGGTCGTATCGGCCAGATCGAGGAACGGGCGGCGTCCTCAAGCGCCGAACTCAAGCGCACGTACAAGAATATCCTCGCCAGCTTGCAGGTCACCAAGGCCGCGGAGCATGAGCTCGTGCAGGCAAACCTTCGATTGGTGGTCTCGATCGGCAAGAAATTCATCAATCGCGGACTGGAATTCGTGGACTTGATCCAGGAGGGAAACCTCGGCCTGATGAGAGCGGTGGACAAGTTCGAGTACCGTCGCGGTTACAAGTTTTCCACTTATGCGACCTGGTGGATCCGGCAGTCGATTATGCGCGGTATCGCGGACCAGGCCCGAACCATCCGAGTCCCCGTTCATATGATAGAGAGGATCAACAAGCTCAGTCGGGCGGTGCGCGAACTGGTGCAGGAGCTCGGCTGTCGGCCGAGCACGGAAGATATCGCCAAGCGCCTGGGAGCCCCACCCGACGTGGTCCGGAAGGTCCTGAACATCAGGCAAGTGCCCATTTCGCTCGACACACCCATCGGCGAAGAACAAGATGCCCACCTGGGTGATTTTGTCGAAGACCGTACCGTTATTTCACCGGCTGAGGTCGTCATCAGTAACAACCTGAAGCAGCGCACGGCAGCGATCTTGAAAACTTTGACCTATCGCGAGGAAAAGATCATCAAGATGCGGTTCGGACTGGATGACGGCAACGCCCACACTCTCGAGGAGGTCGGCCAGAGTTTCGCGGTGACTCGGGAACGAATCAGGCAGATTGAGGCCAAAGCGCTGCGCAAGCTTCGGCGCCAGTCGCATAGCCAAGGATTGCGAGCGCTCCTGGATACCTTCTAGCTCGAACGTTCTCCGCGTTCGTGGGTAAACTGGTCTTACGGCTCACCCCGGCCGTCATGGCCAATGTGGTGTTGCTTAACTCACGCCCTTTCAGCTTTCCTTCCAAGCTTCAATCTTCCTCCGGGCAGTTGGCCTGTTCACGTCAAAAAAAGAACTGCTATCTCTGGATCATATCGCAGCTGCCGACTTGGATATGTCTCTGGCAATTTGATTGGCACTGTAAATGCGAGGTGATTCAAACTGGCCCCCTACCGAGGGCCGCGTGCCGTCTGCCCCCGGGGTTTGTGGTTGGCGGAAACGTCTAAGGGGAAATGGGATAGTTGGGAATCGTGGGGTTTGGGAGCGCAGGCATCTTGCCTGGCGGTTCTGAGCGACTCAGCTATCGGGTGATTGAGCAAGGCGGTGATGGGTTCACGGAAGCTCAATCCAGATCGAAATCCCTCAGCGGCGGGCCGGTGGGCTGGTCCTTGGTCTTCTCGAACGCCTCTTTGAACTTCCGGTCGAGTAACTCCGATTTAACCCTTTCATCTTCGGCGCCTTGGCGGAAGAGCGCTTCCCGGCGCTCGGCTTCTTTCTTCAGGAGTTGGGCGGCGTGGCCGAGGTCCGGAGCCTTCTCGTGCTTGGGCGGCGGCTGATGGTGCAGCACCTTGCCCAGTTCGGCGTCCACACTCAGGACCGCGCCGCAGCACGGGCAAGCCACTTCGAGTTTTCTGGCGTCACGTGATGTTCGAGACATCCTGCCTTGATGCTACGCCCAGCGAGCAGGCCTGTCAATTCAGAGGTGGTCCGCTTGTCAAGCCCCATTAGAAATGTCTCCATTCTTAGCTCATTAGAAGTGCTCCCTTTTTGAGTTTTGGCCGGGTGGCGCAGACATCGCTTCGAAGCTGTGAAAAAATGGCTACCTTCACCGCAGAGGCGCCGAGACGCAGAGAGAGGGCCTTTTGTTTTCAATGCTCTGCGCCTCCGCGACTCTGCGGTGAGAAGGGTCTTCGGGGATCATTTCACAGCTTCTTCTTGATGTCTGCGACGCGCGGCCCCCCGGCGCAGGGTGAGAGGGGACAGGGGTGAGCGGCGGGTCCCGTTTCCGGGGCCGCTGCGCCCGGCTTTCGCATAGCTCCCCTTGGGGATTCACGGAGCAGGTTCCGGCTCAGGTGCGCTGCGCAGTCCCCACTGCAGAACTGCAGCGAAGATTTCGAGGGGCAGGGAGCTGCTTTACTTATTCGAAATGACGCGCCCGTAAGAGCTCGAGCGGCTCAGCCGCGCGAAGTGATCATAGGTGAGGCGGGCAACTTCTTCGACGGCGCGCTCACCCTCCGGGTCGTGAGCCAGGTAAGTGGTCGTCACCGACAGGATGAAGGGGTGGCCCGGGATGTCGATCAAGCCCGTATCGCAGCGCACGGCCTCGAGCGCGCCGGGCTTGTCCGCGATGGGTACATCTTCCGGAAGGGCCTTGTGGAACTCGCTTTCCTTGGGCAGCTTGAGGAGATCAAAGTAATCCTTGGTGTGGGCGGCATCGAGCGCCTGGCCGGCGCGGACTTTCTCGAGCAGGGTCAGCATCTCGCGTGGGGTCGAGACGTTTTCGTTGCCTTGCTTCGCGGCCTCCAGGTCAATCATGCGGCGCCGCAGCTTCGTCTCCTTAAGACCCAGACGGGCAATACCAGAATTGATATTATCCATTCCCAGCCGGTCGATCAAGACGTTCGTCGCCGTGTTGTCGCTCAGCACCACCATGAAGATCGCCAGATCCCGCAGCGAGAGGCTGACGGTGCCGTCTCCGAGCATGGTGAGGATAGGTTCGGTGTCGCCCACGGTCATCTCGCTGCGCCGCAAGGTGTGCTTTTCGTCGAGCGCGAGCTTCCCCTCCTGCGCCTGGCGCATTAACTCCAAAAGGATGGTCAGCTTGATGGAACTTGCCTGGGGAAACACCGTGTCCGGCAGGCGCAGAAAGGTCTCGCCCGTCGCCAGGTCCTTGATCGCATAGCCCAGCACACCGTGCAGGCGGTCGGCCGCGTTGGTTAATTGTGTTTCCAGTTGCGCGTGCAGAACCGCGGGGAGTGCCTCCTGCGCCGGCAGCGCCGAGGCGAGCATCAGGATACTGGTCAGAAGAGCCGGAATCCGGCATGACATGTGGACTCGCACGGCAGGGCTCCTGCGAAACGGGATGGGGTCGGGCCTGCTTTGCCCCGGGATTTCAAGACCCGATGTACCGAGCGTAGATGCCACGCGCCACGGCGGGGTCCTGGGTGCCCTTGACGATGGCGCGGCCATCCGGAAAGATCGTTAACTCGTAAGGATCGAGAAAGCACTTCAACAGGAATTCATTGGCGCGCACCGGTCCGAAACGCTCCAGCCGCTTCTTAAGCGCCGCGAGGTCCAGCGCCCGCGACTCGGTTTGATGAATCTGCACGGAGTCCCGGCCGCACAAGCTGATATGGGTCGGCCCGCCCTGCTCCAGGTGCGTGAATTCGTGTGCCACGCAAACCCGGCACTGGGAATCCCGCGCCGGCTTCACTTGCTGAAAGTGGTTGCTCCACACGTCGTAAGCCAGCAGCGAACCGTGCAATTCGGATTCGCGAGCCAGCAGAAGCTTGAATGCCTCCGTGACCTGCACGGCGGCTGCCCAGGAAACCGCAGGGCTGATGACGCCCACCGTGTCGCAGGTTTCGTGCATCCCCCCCGGCGATTTCGGAAACACACAGGCCAGACATGCGGTGCGGCCGGGAAGGATGGTCAGGGTCGTGGCGTAACTTGCCACCACGGCGCCGTAAATCCAGGGGATCCCCATTTTCACGGCCGCGTCGTTCAGGAGGTAACGCGTTTCGAAGTTGTCCGTAGCGTCGAGCACCACCTGGCAGCCCGCGATGAACTCTTCGATGTTGCGGCTGTCCGCATCGGCAACGATTCCTTCCACGCGCACGTCCGAGTTGATCTGACGGAGTTTCCGCTCCGCCGCCACCGCCTTGGGCAAACTCGCGCGCGCGTCGGCTTCGTCAAAAAGCACCTGCCGCTGCAGGTTTGACTCCTCCACGAAATCGCGGTCCACAATCCGCAAAGCTCCCACGCCCGCGCGCACCAGGGCGTTGGCCTGCGCCGTGCCCAAGGCGCCACAGCCCAGGATCACGACCTTCGATTGCCGCAGCCGTTCCTGCCCTTCGGGACCGATGGGCGAAAAGAGAATCTGCCGGGAATACTTTTCAGAATTCATCCCTTCCCTGTCCTTCGCGCGAGTCCGAACCTGGCGTGCGCACTCGCTCGAGCCGCGCCTCCGCGCCCCGCCTCCGACATTATACGCTGCCCCCCGAGGGGTTGGGTGAATCGACGCGCCCGTCACGGCGCGCTGGGTCCCTCGCGCCGGGCCAGCCGCCGGAACTTCCGGGCACGATTATGGACTGGACGCGCTCCTGGCGTAGAGCGATGATAGTGCCGACGCGAAGGCCTATGGCGAGCGCATCGGTTCGCGCCAGGCGGCCAGCGAATAAGCTGTTTCCGTAGCTCCACGCATGGTTACCACGAAGCATTTCGAAGGGTCCGCCCGGGAGATGGTCGAAACCCAGCTCCGCCCGCGAGGTATCCATGACAAGCGGGTGCTGGACGCGATGCTGCGAGTTCCCCGCCACGAGTTTGTCCCGCCGGAGTTTGTTGCGGCCGCCTACGCCGACCGCCCTTTGCCCATCGGGGAGACCGAGACGATTTCGCAGCCTTATATCGTGGCGGTCATGACGGAAGCCGCGCGCGTCAGCCCGGGCGACAAGGTGCTGGAAGTGGGCACGGGCAGCGGATACCAGGCTGCAATCCTCGCCTGCCTGGGAGCCAGGGTTTACACCATTGAACGGAACCCGCGGCTGGCTGAGGAAGCGCGCCTGCGCCTCGAGCGCCTGGGCTACCAGAACGTCGAAGTGATCTGCGGCGACGGCAGCGAGGGTCTGGCCGCGCACGCGTCCTACAATGTCATCATGGTAAGCGCGGCGGCGCCGAGCGTGTCGCCGGTTCTGCTCAACCAACTCGCCGAGGAGGCCCGCCTGGTGGTTCCGGTCGGCGACCTTCACCATCAGGATCTTCACTTGTATTTCAAACACGGCGGGGAGATCACGACCCGCGTTCTCGACCCTTGCCAGTTCGTTCCCTTGATTGGAAGAGGCGGTTGGCCGGAGTAATCGCCGGGGTTGAGTTGAGAAAACTCACGACGCCGAAGAAGTCAGGACGCAGAAGTTAGAAGCTAGAAGCCAGGAGTCAGGAGCCAGAAGACGGTATACGGCATGCGGCGGAGGGAATTCGCCGACGGTGGATCGGAGCCCCCTGCTGTCTGCCGTATTCTAACTCCTGAAACCTAACTGCTGACTTCTGACTGCTGACTCCTGACTCCGGGCTCCTGACTTCTAACTTCTAGCTTCTTGCTCCTGACTCCTGGCTTCTGACTTCTGGTATAGTCTCGCTCCATGCCGGAACCGTTTCTGAGCATTGTGATTCCCGCCTACAACGAGGCCCGCCGCATCGACAGGTCGCTCGCCGCCTTGCAGAGTTACGCGCAATCGAAGAACTTCCCCATCGAGACGATCGTGGTGGACGACGGCTCGACGGACAACATGGTGGAGGTGGTCTCGCGCCATCCGGAAGTTCGCCTGGTTCCGAACGGCCGCAACCGGGGTAAAGGCTTTTCGGTCCGGCACGGAGTGCTTGAAGCCCGTGGCGAGCTTGTCCTTTTCACCGACGCCGACCTTTCCGCTCCCATCACGGAAGCCGACAAGCTGCTGGCCGCCCTCGCCTCCTGCGGGGCAGACGCAGCGGTGGGTTCCAGGGCGCTGGAACGAAACCTGATCGGTATTCGCCAGTCGCGGTTTCGCGAGTGGGGAGGGCGCTTCTTCAACCTGCTCGTCCGGCTTTTCACCGGCCTCAGCATCCACGACACGCAGTGCGGGTTCAAACTCTTCCGCCGCCAGACCACCCGCCGTGCCTTCGAACTCCAGCGCGTGGAGGGTTTCGGATTCGACCCTGAAATCCTCTTCCTGATCCAACGCCTGGGCGGCAAGGTCGTTGAGGTTCCCGTGCGCTGGGACGACAATCCCGCCACGAAGGTGCACTACCTGCTCGACTCCCTGCGCATGACCCGGGACTTGCTGGTGCTGCGCTGGCGCGCTCTGAGGGGCCAGTATCCCACCTGATTCTCTTGCCGTTTTCGCCCGGCTTTCGCCACTTTTATTCTTGACTTGCAAAAAACCGGGTCCTATTATCGGCCTATCGCTAGAAAGGAGGTGATCCATGTCGATTGAAAGTGAATGTAACCTTAGCGAGGGTGCTGAGGCTTAGGCGCAAAGCACGCGCCCGCATGTGGGTCCTCCTCTCTAGCACAGAGGGGGTGTAGTGGCAAGGCGCTGTTGGGCGCCGTTTCCTGAGAAAGATCCGAAATAGGAAAAAGCCAAACCCATCAGTATCCCGGGCCCCTGGTTGTGCGGTCTGCGTACAACCAGGGGCTTTTGATTTTGGGGGCAAAGCAGAAACTCCTCGCCGGACCGAAGGGGGAGATGGTTCCCTGACGCCGGGTTAGCGCCGCCGCTTCTGCATTCCGAACGCCTGCAGGATTACGGCGGTGGCCATGTCCGTGAGGTGGTACTGGGGCAGGTCCTCGCGGCGCACCCAGCGCGCGTCGACCACGTCGGATGCGGGTCTGAGGCACCCGCGTTTCCGGCGGCAGAGATAATCCACGATGACGTAATGATATTTCACCCGCGAGCCTTCGCGGACAATCCGGTCAAACGGCAGAATGATCGCCAGAGGCTCAACCTCCAGGCCGGTTTCTTCCAGTAATTCCCGTCGCACGCCTGCCGTAAGTTCCTCACCCAGTTCCAGGAGGCCGCCGGGCAGGGACCATTCACCTTTCAGCGGTTCGCAGCCGCGGCGAATCAGCAGGACGCGGTCGCGATCGATGACCACGCCTCCCACGCCCACCAACGGTTGTTTTGGGTACTCACGTCCCATAGGTCGTTGAGAAGTGACAAGTGACGAGTGACAGGCAAGGAACTCGGAGCGGGCGGCTGACGTGGCTGGAGAACCGCCGACTTGCCGAGTCAAGGGCTTTGACGAGCCTGCTCGTCACTGGTCACTCGTCACTTGTCACTGTTCTACTCATTCGCGGCGCGCGCCACGACTTCATAAAGCATTTTCACCCCGCGTCGCAGTTGCTCCACCGGGACGCGCTCGTTGGCGGCGTGCTCGCTGGAGTCAATTTCCTCCGTCACCTCGAGGGTGTTGAACCCGTAGCAGGTGATTCCCAGGGGACGGTACATCTGGCTTTCCGTGTAGCCGCCGTTAAGCATGGGCGCCACCAATGCCTGCGGGTTGTACTTGTGCACCACGGCTTCAATGGTCCGATAAAGACTCGTGTCAACGGAAGAAGCATTCGGGGGCTTCAAGCGGTTGAGGTTCTCGACCTGGAGGCCCTCATCCGCCACCACGTTGCGTAGTTGGGCGAGGAAAGCCTGCGGGTCCTCGCCGGGCAGCAGGCGCACGTCCAATTCCGCGTACGCCGTATCGGGAATCACGTTGGTCTGCGAACTGCCCTGGAGCACGGTCAGCGAGACGGTGTCCCGCAGCAGGTAGTTATAGTCCTCGTTCCGGCTCATCTCGCGGGCAAAGCTGGGATTCTCGAGCGCCTTGCGCAGGTTGCGAAACTGCGCGGCGCGCGGCTCCGGCTCCAAGGCCGCGATGACCTTGAAATACTCTTCCACGGAAGGCAACAGCCGCAGGGGCGGCTGCCAGTCCACGACCCGACGCAGGGCCCGGATCAGGCGATTGGGGGCGGAATCCGCGAGGGGGATTGAGCCGTGCCCGCCCCGCCCGCTGGCCGTCAGGCGAATCCAGAAGGGCGCCTTTTCGGCAACGCCCACCCCGTAAAGCGTTCCTTGTCCGGGGCGAATCAGGTTCGAACCACCTTCGGTAATCAGGTACTCGGCGTTGCGCACCAAGTCAGCGTGATTTTGCAGGAACCAGGTGCTGCCGGTGCCATCCACTTCCTCATCGGCGGTCCCCAGAAAAATCAGGTCGCGCTTCAACGGCAAGTGCTCGCGGGCCGCGATGACCATCACCATGGCCTGCAGCAGCCCCTCGTCTTTCATGTCGACGGCGCCGCGCCCGTACATCTCGCCGTCCACGAGGGCGGCGGAAAAGGGCGGCTGGCGCCAGTGGGCCGGATCCGCGCGCACCACGTCCATGTGATTGAGCATGACGAAGGGGCGCAGGCTGCCCTCGCCTTTGAGAATCGCGTAGATGTCGGCGCGGCCGGGCGCGAATTCATAGACCGTGTTGGGAATGCCGGCGGCATCAAAAAACCGGTGGAAGAACTGCGCCGCGGCGAGCTCGTTCCCGGGCGGGTTTGACGTGTCGATGCGCAGGTATTCCTGCATCATCTTCACGGTCTCGTCCTGGTAGGCATTCCAGTCGAGCGCCATGATCTTCGGTTCCATCTGCTCCTGCGCCACCGCTGACAGCGTGAACACCAGGAGAAATCCCATGACCAATGACCACGAAGTTCGCATTTTCACCTCGCACGCTTAATAGGGACACGGCGCGCTTTTCCCAGTGCAACAAGGAGAACGGCTACTATAGCAAATGCTGAAACCCTGGCAAGGGCAGAACGAGGGTAGTGCAGGGCTCCATCAGAGTCCCATGAGGTTGAAAAGGACCCCTCACCTGCCCTCCTCCGTCGGGCACCCTCTCCCGCAAGGGGAGAGGGCTGAGATTCTGATTACCCGCCCTGACCTGCCCTCTCCGATGTCGGGAGTCCGATGGACTCCATCGAAGTCCAGATATCGGACCTCCCTCGGGCACGCTCTCCCCTGGGAGAGGGCTGTGGTTTTCCCTCTCCCCTGGGGAGAGGGTGGACCGCGACCGGCGCTTTCACCAGCCGGCGCGGGACGGATGAGGGGTCTCTTCGTGGGTGATGCCTACATGGCCCTGGAGGTGTGCGACACCCGCGACTTTGACGAAACCCTGGAGGGTAGTGGGTCAGGTTGCTGTTGTAGCGGCGATTTAACATCGCCAAGTAACGGCGTAAAGCCGCCGCTACAGCAAACTGACCCACCGCCAGAACGGGCGTGGAATTGGAAGGGTATTTCGTATCCCCCCTTCGGAATTGAAGTGTCTCAGTCCGAAGGGGAGAGAGCAAGGCCGTCGCCGGCCGGCGGGGCCGTTATCGAACTGCCGGTGCGAGCGGGGGGATAAGGGCGTAGCCGGGGCGCGTCAGGTAATCCCGCCGATACTGCCGATACTCGGGGGTACTCGGCGCGCGGTCGTGCGGGCCCGGCGGGTAATTGGACATGTGACCAAAGGGCAGGGGCTCCACGGTCCAGGCGAAAGCGGTATTGGGCTCGCCATCCTTCGCATAGCCGCGCGCGTAGAGGAAGAAATCGCGTTTCCATCCGGGCTTGACGGGCGCGAGCGCACGGCTACTGAATCTCACCGTCAGCTCATCGCCCGTCGCCAGCACCACCAGTTGATCGTCCGGCCTCGCCAGCAGCTTATCGACTGCCCCATAGCGTGTGTAGTTGCCCCGCATGGGGTTCCACGGGGCCGCCGCCATCACCTGCTGATGATCGAAGGAATCGGGCTTGCGGTGCTCCGGGTCGCTCGTGGGCGTCGAGAAGCCGCGATAGTGCAGGTCCGCGGCGACCAGCGGCAGCTCGCTGGGCGCCGGCGCCGGAGCTTCATTCGTTGTGAAGAAGATCTGGTCCCAGTAAACGCAAAGATTGGTCACAATACGCACGTGGCGATCGGAGGAAAGAAACTTGCCCGCGAGGTCCACGCGCATGGTGCGATTCGTGCCGCTGGGCAGCCCCAGGTCGGGAATCACCGTGACCCACTTTCCGGCCGCATCGCGAACCTGCAAATACGGCGGGGTCATGGCAAGTTGCCGGTTTGACATAAGGGCGCGCGAGCCGTTGGAATCGGTCCAGAAGACCCAGCCGTTGAGCCACAGACTGACGGGGGCGTTTGAAGGCAGCTCGCCCAAATCCAGCGTGAGCGCGTGCAGGTCCGCCATGCCCAGAATGCGATGGGGCGCGAAGTCCGCCGGATAGCGGCCGTCCGCCTGGAGCAGCAGCGGCAGCACGTCGTGGCCGTGATCGTCAACCGCCGACACCGGAAAGCGCTTGTCACGCACCGCGTAGAGCGCGGGGCGGCCGGGATTCGAAGAGTAGATTTCGTTCGAGTAGATCTCTTCGCCGGCAGGGTGGTCAACCGCGAGGAGTTTGACTTGATCGAAGTAGTCAACCTCGCGCAACTCATCCGTCAACTGCAAGACGTAATCGCCATCGGCGCGTGGCGCGAGACCCGGCAGGCGCACAAATTCTTCGGGGAACGGCTTCGTGCGTGTGCCAGCGGGCTCGAGTTCGCCGAGCGGCGCGACGCCCAGAACATCCGTCACGAAAACGAACTTCCGGCCATCCCACGCATAAAGCAGCGGACAGGAACTTGCCAGGCGCTCGGATTCGCGCACCTCAATCTGCTTGTCGGTCTCGACGTCGATCCAGTTCTGGACGACCGCATTCGGCCAGGTGACGCGAATGACATCGAGCTTGGCGAGGTCGCCGGTGAAAATCCGTATAGGACTGCTGGTCACGACGACCTTGTTATAGAAATTGCCCGCTTTGAATTCCACGACGCTGCCGATGCCCTGGCTGTTGCTCTTGTAGCCGTTCATCTTCACTTCCACCCAGCGCGCCGGCGGGCCCTCCTTCTCATAGGCCCGCAACTGGCCGTTGCGGGTGAGGGCGAGCAAATCGAGCCGGCCGGAATTGTCGAGCCACGCCGGCGTGAGCGCGGCCAGTGCCGCGTGATCTGCGGCAGGAAGCGTCAGCGCGCCCTCCTGGAGTTTTCCCGCGCGGTTAACCAGGAAGTGAACCTTGCCGTTCGCGTCGGCAGCCAGAAGATCCGGGAAGCTGTCGCCGTTCAGGTCAGCTACGGCGCCGCGGAAGCCGAAGAGTCCGGGCGGCGCGGCCACGGCAGGCGCCGAGGCCAGCGGCGCGAATTTCCCGTCGCGTTGGTTCAGCAGGACGCGGTAGCCGGCGGGCGACCAGACGGCCAGGTCGAAAGCGCCGTCGTGGTTGAAATCGGCCACCTGCGCCTCGAGCACCACGGTGTCCCTCAGTGCCGAGCCCGTTTCCTTGCGCAGCAAGAACTTGTCTTCCCCCTGGTTCTCAAAAAACAGAGGGGGGCCATCGTCGCGGAAAAGGAAAAGGTCGGTGTAGCCGCGGTCCATGAAATCCGCAAACGCCGCCCCGCGCATGCGTCCCTGGGCGGAGGCGAGGCCCGTGGAGGAAGTAACCTCCGTGAACGAGCCATCACCATTGTTGCGATAGAAGTGAGTGGTGGCCCCGCGAAAATCAGTGGGAAAGAGGAAGGTATCCCGCTGGGGTGGCTTCGCGAGATCGGTGTAAGCCGTGACCACGAGGTCAAGATAACCGTCGTTGTCGGCGTCGAAAAGCACGGCGCGCGTGTCAAGTTCGCCGGGCACGGGCTTCAGCCCGGCTTTTTCCGTGTCGTCATGGAACACGCCGTCGCCCGCGTAGCGGTAAACCTTCACGCCGTCCAGACCCACGACGAACAGGCTGGTTTTGGTGCTGTTATCAAAGTCGGCGAAGGTGGCCGAAAGGCTCCCGCCGGGCCCGGCGACTCCGGCCTTCTCAGTCACATCGGTGAAAGTTCCATCGCCATTATTATGAAAAAGATGATTACTGCCGGAGGGGATGACGACGTACAGATCCGGATGCCCGTCGTTGTCGTAATCTCCCACGGTCACAGAGGGCCCAAAAAGTGGCACCAAATTCTGCCGGGCAAATTCCAACGAGTATTCGGAAGCCTTGATGGGCTGGCGCGGATCGAAGGCCGCCGCGCTTGCCGCGGGGAGCGCGAGGCCCAGCTTTTGGGTGATCTCCGCGAACGTCACCTTCTCGAGCCCCAGGCGGCGGGCGACTTCCAGAGGCGCCGCCGCCGGCACCATGATGGCGCCGTACTTGCCCCCTTCCAGCGCCGGGTTCTGCAGCGAGATATTCGGAACCCTGTCGCGCATCTTTTCATGCAGCTTCAGCACCTTCTGGGCCTCGTCCTGCCGCTTCAAGCGCACGAGGGCTGTAAAAGTGTGGAACAGGGAAGCGACGTAAAAATTCTGGCCGCGGCCAAAGCCCATGTCGAGGACGTGATGATGAGCGTCGAGACACTCATCCAGCTTCCTTTCGGCGAAGTAAACGGTTCCCAGGTTGAACCACGCCGAGGGGTCCTCCGTGTCGGCGGCGATGACTCGCTTGAGCGCCACTTCGGCGTCCGGATAGCGCAGTTCGCGTTTATAAAGGATGCCCAGGTTGAAGTCGGCGGCCACGAGGTGCGAATCCATCTGCTGGGCGGTGGTCAGTTCGCCGAGCGCCTCGTTCAGCTTGTTCGCCTGCATCAACGCCAACCCCAGATTCAGGTGGTCGCTGGCTAGCGCCTTTCCGGAAGCGACCACCTTCTGAAATTCCTCGATGGCTTCGACGTATTTCCCTTGCTCGTAATAGGCCCTGCCGACGTTCCGCAGGGTCTGCATCGCCGCGGAGGGAGCCGCCACAGCTTCCTTCGCGGCGTGCGGAGCGGGCCGGGCGGCAGGCTTCGCCCCTTCCGGCCGCTTCTGCGCGTAGATAAAGCACGCAGTAAGAATCAGGGCCAGAGTCAGCATTACGCGGAAAACAGAAATGGCAGTAGCTCGTTTCATCCTCTCCCTCGGGTTGGGTGTGCTAGGGAACCTCTGTCTTGCGGAACGCAAAAGGGCATTATACCTTGCTTCCTGGAATTGAGCCGGGCTTTAGACACCGAGCGGGTAGACGGGCTCGCAGAGCTTCCCCGTTCCCTCCTTTCCCACGGTTCTCGAGTCTGTGTGAAAACTCGTATGCGTTGTCATTCTGAGGAGCCGCAGGCGGTCCTGAGCACAGCGAAGGAAGAATCTCGTATGTTCATGAAAATACGCAGGGCGAGATTCTTCGCTTCGCTCAGAATGACAGCAGTGAAGCGTTTTTCCGCAGCCTGTTTAGGCGGGCATAAGTTGTTGAAGGTGCGATGCCGGGCTGAAGCCCGCCTCTACGAAAACCGCCGCGTTCCAGGGTTTTCACACAGACTCTCTCGCCGTGGGCCAGATGATGACGCCCCCCAGGCGGGCTTGACTCGCAGCTTGAGTGGCAGTCTAATGCAGCAAAAGCGCGTAGCGCGCCGCTCGATTCCTCAGGAGAAGGTCAAAGGGGCCCGTTCATGAAAGCAGAAGAATCCTCGCGATCCTGTTACTCAACAAGGCAGGTGTCCTCCTTTGCAAGGGGGGGATTTTCGGCGGCGTTCCCGCTAATCCTAACTCTTTATCTGGGAATCGGACCAGTTCCACCCGCCCTGGGCGTTGGTCTGGATGGAACCAGGGAGCTGAAGGTTGTCAACCTCAGCGGATCCCCCTACGCGCGAGGGCTGCAGCACGGGAGAAGGCTGCGCACGGAGATTGGCAAGGTGGTGAGTCTCTGGAAGGAGGATTTGGGGAGACAAGCCAAGACCGATCCGGACATCTTGATAAAGAAATTCCTTGCTGAAACCAACTTTGTGCCGGCCATCCAGAAATGGACCCCGGATTTCCTCGAGGAAGTCAAAGGGATCGCCGACGGCGCAGGCCTTCCCTTCGAGACGATGTTCGCCTTTCAGTTGGTCGATGAAATGTGGGTGTATCTTGACCAGCCCGCCGCCGGCCACTGCAGCAGCATGGGGGTCGTGAAAACCGGGGCGCATCCTGCTTACGTCGCCCAGAACATGGACCTGGAGGCTTTTCGCGATGGATTTCAGGTCGTCCTGCACATTGCTGCGAGCCAGTCCCTGCCTGAACAATTCGTTTTCACCTGCGCCGGCCTGATTGCCGCCAACGGTGTCAACAATCGATCGATTGCCATTGCATGCAACACCCTGCTTCAGCTCAGCGCGTCGCGGGACGGCCTACCTGTGGCCTTCGTTGTGCGTGGCGTGCTTGCACAAACCAGCCCCGAAGATGCCGTGAAGTTCATGAAGGGAATCAAACACGCCTCCGGGCAGAATTACATCCTCGGCGCCGGCGATCACGTATTCGACTTCGAGGCTTCTGCCCGCCAGGTGGTTGAATTCCGACCTGCGGTGGATGGCAGCGTCGTTTACCACACCAATCACCCGCTGGCGAACGACGATCTCAAACCGTGGCATTTGATACAGATTGCATTATTGTCCCCGGAAGAGAGGAGCAAGGGAGATAGCGAGACGCGGCTGGCTTCAGTGCAGGAGCGTTTTCGACAACCTCCGTCGGCGATCGATGAGGGGGTGATCAAGGAAACCCTCCGCTCCCGGGATTCCGACCGCCATCCCGTATGTCGCTCCCGGAAAGAGGGTGACCCCATTTTCACCTTTGGCGCGACAATCATGACCCTATCTGACACTCCCTCCTTGGAGGTCAGCATGGGGCCACCGGACGCAAACGAGTTCGTGCCCCTGAAATTCCACCAAGTCCCTAAACAGGCTGCGGAAGAACGCTTCCCTGCTGTCATTCTGAGCGAAGCGAAGAATCTCGCTCTGGGCATTTTCATGGCAATACGAGATTCTTCGTCGCCTGCGGCTCCTCAGAATGACAGTCCCGACGGGTTTTTCCGCAGCCTGTAAAGCCGTGAAGGAAGGGCGCCCTAAATGATCTCCCGGCGCAAGCGGGCAAACGTGATGGCGCGAAGCGGGGCCCCTGCGCGTGCCAGTCGCGCGGACGGACTTACCAACGCGGGGGGCGGTCAGTGACGAGCTCGGGATGGACGCGGCGGAAGGTTTCCGCAATGTGGCACGACCAGCAAACGGGCTGGTATTTCTCGAAGACTTCGGGCAG
The DNA here is from genome assembly GCA_963722555.1 of uncultured Acidobacteriota bacterium. Taxonomy (GTDB): domain Bacteria; phylum Acidobacteriota; class Terriglobia; order UBA7540; family UBA7540; genus Bog-366. The sequence goes on along the minus strand of CAVRNQ010000002.1, from coordinate 52,602 downwards.
CTTTTCGGGTGGGACCTCACCCCACATGACCGTCTTCAGATCCGGAGCCAGCAGGGCAGGCGTGTGGCCGGTCCATTCCTCGACCTTGTCCAGCGGCCTGTGGCAATAGAAGCAGGTCTTGCCGTGGTACCACGACCCCACGATGTTGCGGACCAGGCACCCCTGTCCCAGGGTTTCGATCTGCTGCAGGCAATCCTGCGAGCAATCCTGCTTCTCCGGCCAGCGTGAACAGTCTTGGAGGCGGAAGTGGCTGTCTCCCCGAAAAGCCCTTAGGCCAGCGCCTTTGGCATCCAGTTCCACGGCCGCAGCACAATGGGTCTCGGGACAGGTTACAAGACGTTTACCCCCCGCCCGCCAGTAGGCATGCACCCCTCGGACTGACGCGAAGATCGTCACGCCCAACGCAAGGCCAGAAAGCGACAAAACGGCCACGACTACTACGGTGCCCATGCGAGCCTCCTTCCACCTACCAAACGGCATGAGCAAATCCCGGCCCAAAGCTGAGTCGAACGGTGCTGGTGTCATTTGGAATGGGATTCCTTTCGAAACACTGGTCATTCCCGCGAAAGCGGGAATCCAGCCCGGCGGCGGCGCAATTCCAATGGCTTGCGGAGTAGATTCCCGCTTTCGCGGGAATGACTGCGCCTGGGGGCGTCCGTGTCTCGCAAATGACACCAGTACCGAGTTGAACTGACGCCTTGACATGCCCAAACAGGTAGAAACGGGAGGGGCAAAAGCCGGATGGGGATATGGAAGGGGGCGTTTGTCGAGGGTGCACAAGCGAGGCTGCGGCGTCGCGGACCTCTTTCAGAATGCCTCCCTAGAGGGTCTTCAACCTGTTAGAATAGGCGCCGCGAAATCATGACGAATGAAAGGAGCCTTTCCATGGCAAGTCAACGTACCTTTATCAAGCAAGCGCTCGGCGGTTCGGCGGCCCTGGCGGCCTACGGGTTGTTCCCTGCTGGCCGCGTGTTGGGCGCCAACGATCGCATCCGCATTGGTTTGATCGGAGCCGGCGGGCGCGGGCAGGAAATCTTCAAGGCCGCGCTGCAATGCCCCAACGTGGAGGGCGTGGCGGTTGCGGACGTTTACACTCGCCGTCTCGACGAGGTTAAGGGTTTTGTTCCCAATATCAAGACTTACGGTGACCTCCGGCAACTGCTCGAGGACAAAAGTGTTGATGCCGTGTTGATTGCCACTCCGCAGCACCAGCACGCGCTGAGTTTCGTTCCCGCCGTCCAGGCGGGCAAGGACATCTACCAGGAAAAGACCATGGCGTTTAATCCCGACCACGCCAAGCGCATGCGCAAGGCGCTGGAAGGTGCGGGGCGCATTGTGCAGGTCGGCATCCAGTCCACCAGCGGACCTGCCGTGGAGCGGGTGCGCGAATACCTCTCGACCGACAAGATGGGGGTGATCACGCAACTTCACACCCATCATTATCGCAATGCTCCCTATGGCGGCTGGAAGCGCAAGATTCCCGCCGATTGCAACCCGCAGCACGTTGACTGGAAGGCCTTCCAGGGAGAAGCCAAGGAGTATGCTTTCGACCCCAACCGCGTCATCAATTGGCGCTTCTACTGGGATTACTCCGGCGGCAACGTTTTTGAGAACATGGTCCACCAGGTGGGATTCTGGTACAAGCTGCTGGACCTCAAGATTCCCCATAAAGTCATGATGAGTGGCGCGAACTACCTCTCGCCGGACATGCAGCTTCCCGACACCATGGACGTGGCCATGAACCAGCCCGAGAAGATGCTGTTTAATTGGAACTCCATGTTCGGCAACAACCTGTTTGGCGAGGGCGATGACGAAGTGCTCGGCAACAAGGGAACGATATTCCGCGACGAGAACGAGCAGGTTCGCTACGCCCCGCAGGGCGAGCCGTCCGCGGCCCCCGCGGCCGCGCCCACGTCCGTCAAAGCTGCGGATATTGTCGGCGGAGGGGACATGACGGTGACGCACATGCAGAATTTCTTCGACTGCGTGCGCAGCCGCAAGCAGCCCAACTGCCCGTTTGAGCTGGGATTCCGGTCGGCGGTTGCCTGCCAAATGGCCATCGCTTCTTACCGGCAGGGCCGTCCCGTGCGCTGGGATGAGAAGCGCGAGGAGATCGTGTAGCGCCGAACCTCCCCGGTTCGCACTACCGTGACATGACACTAGGGTTGCCGTCACGGGCATTCTCGCCCTCAGCCCTTTCCCTTACGAGGCTGTCTCAAGACTCGGTCCCGCCCCACCGATTTCGCACCCCTTTGCCTCGATTTTGGAGTAAGATTCGGCGTTCACACAAAGCATGTTTGGGCGGCGCCACCTCCTGCCGCGGCCGAGGAATCTGAATAATGGTCTGGCGATCGCGGAGACCACTCATCATCCTATTGCGCGGCACCTCGCTGCGCCGGCAGGTGGCTTACAGCTTGGGACTGGTGCGGCTGATTCTGGTCCCGGTTATCTTCCTGGCGGTTTACTACCTCTTTGCCATGGGATCGATTGTGGACCGCATCGTGAGCGTTGATGCTCCGGTGGCGACGAACGCGGGGCACGCCACCATCGAGATGCTCAACGCCCGGCGAGCGGAGCGCAACTACTTCCTGCTGCACGACCCTGGCGATATTCAGGCCAACCGCGATTACCAGCGTCAGGTCGACCAAACCGTGCGGACTTGCCGAGCCCTCCAGCCGGAGGAAAAGTCCACTTTCGATGAGCTCGAAGCCCAGATTGTGTCATACCGGGAGAACTTCAACCGGGCCGTGGGCCGCCTGGGGGAAAGCAATGTGCCGCCCATCGAAAGCCTGCGGCAGGTGGTGCGGACTTACCAGAAAGATCTGGACGAAGTTCTGGCGCACTCCGGCCACCAGAACCGCGCCCAATTGCTTGAAATGCTGCGCGCCCGCATCGGCTCCTTCGACACGGAAGTGGCGGCGAGGGTGGAGACGGAAGATCCTGAATTTCGCCAGACCTCCCGCAACTTGAACGCGGCCAGCCAGAAAATCATCGACCTATCCAACGATCTTGAAAGCCGCAGTTGGAAGCGCGTGCAGCATGACCACGACCGCGCGCGCGCCCTGCTGCGTCGCGCCGAATGGTTAGGTGGGAGCATCTCCTTCCTCACGCTGCTGGTGAGCATCTGGGTCAGCTTCACTCTGCCCCGCCAGGTCGTCAAACCACTGACCGATTTGAAAGCAGCAGTTGACCACGCCGCAGCGGGGAATTACGAAATCGAGTTTGACGTGAAGGGGGATGGCGAAGTTGTCCAGCTTGCCGCGAGCGTCCGCAATCTGATTGCCCACCTGCGCGAGAAACAGAACCATTCCGGCCCCACCTCCCAGTCCTGATTCTGCCCGGCCCGCGCATTCCGCTTGACGAATCCGTTTTTTCCCTTTATCTCTGTTAATCTACTCTATCGATAGCAGTTCACAGACTGAAGGAGACAACATGAAGGGCAAACCGGAAGTCCACGAAGTTCTGGCCAAAATGCTGAAGGAAGAACTGGGGGCCATCAGCGAGTACTTCATCCACGCTGAGATGTGCGAGAACTGGGGCTACAAGAAACTGAGCGACCATACCAAGAAAGAGTCCATCAACGAGATGAAGCACGCCGAGAAGCTCATCGAACGCATTCTCTTTCTGAATGGCACGCCCAACCTGAACGATATGCCGAAGCTCGCAGTGGGCAAGGACGTGAAGCAACAGTTTGAAAACGACCTGGCGCTCGAAAAGAACGCCGTGGCCGAGTACAACGCCGGCATCGCCGTCTGCCGCAAGGCCGGCGACCAGGCGTCCGCCGACTTGCTTCAGAAAATCCTGGCCGACGAAGAAGGGCACGTGGATTTCCTGGAAGAACAGCTTGGCCTCATCGAGCAAATCGGCATTCAGAATTACCTCGCGCAGCAGGTGTGACGTAGCGCCGGCGTCCTCGCCGGCAAAGGTGACCCTCCAGGGAGTCGGAACCCTCTGGCGTGGGGCACGTAACGCGTGCCCCACCGGGAGGCGTGATCCATTCCCCCAAGCCCTAACCCCGAGTCCCGAACTACTATCCCTTGATGACCCCCATGGGTTTCAGCCGCGCCACGCGGCGCGCGAGGCCTGCGTTGTGGACCACGTCGACTACCGCGTCCACATCTTTGTAAGCTTCCGGAATCTCTTCTGTAATCCCGTCGCGCGATTCAGCGCGCACGATGATGCCTTGCTCTTCCAGCCGCTGCCGGGCGTTCTGTGCGTAGCTGGATTTCTTCGCCGCCGTGCGGCTCATCACGCGGCCCGCGCCGTGGCAGGTGGTACCGAAGGTCTCCTGCATGGCGCCTTCTGCGCCGACCAAGACATAGGACGCCGTACCCATCGAGCCGGGAATCAGCACCGGCTGGCCGACGTGCCGGTAGACTTCCGGAACGTCGCGGTGGCCGGGCGGAAAAGCCCGCGTGGCGCCCTTGCGGTGCACCATCACTTCCTGCTCGCGGCCGTCCACCTGGTGGCGCTCAAGCTTCGCGATGTTGTGGCACACGTCGTAAACGACGCGCAGTTCCTCCCGCTCGCCAAAAATCCGCTTGAATGCCTGCCGGGTGAAGTGCGTGATCCCCTGGCGATTGGCCCAGGCAAAGTTTGCCGCGGCGCGCATGGCCGCAAGGTAGGCCTGCCCTTCCGGGGACTTCACGGGCACGCAGGCCAGTTGCCGGTCCGGCAGGTCAATGTCGTAGCGGCGCATGGCCGTACCCATTTCGCGCAGGTAGTCGGTGCACACCTGGTGGCCGAGCCCGCGCGAGCCGGAATGGATGAGCACCACGACCTCATTCTCATAGAGGCCCAGCGCCTCGGCCCGGCTGGGGTCGAACACGCGTTCAACGTACTGGACTTCCAGGAAGTGATTGCCTGACCCGAGTGTGCCGATCTGGGGCAAGCCGCGCTTCTTCGCGTGATCACTCACGGCGCCGGGGTCCGCGCCCTCGATCGCACCGCTCTCCTCCGAGTTCGTCAGGTCCTCGGCGCGGCCGTAGCCGTGCTCCGCCATCCAGGTGGCGCCCTCTACGAGCACCTTGTCGAGGTCCGGATAGGAAATCCGGATATTTCCACTTTGCCCCGCCCCCGAGGGAATGTCGCGGAACAACTGGTTCACCAGGTCGCGAAGCTTGGGGCGGACTTCCTCGGACGTCAGCGAGCTCGTAAGCAAGCGTACTCCGCAGTTGATGTCGAAACCCACGCCGCCGGGCGAGACCACGCCGTCACGGTGGGGGTCAGTGGCCGCCACGCCGCCGATCGGGAACCCGTAGCCCTGATGGATGTCGGGCATGGCCAGCGAGCGGCCCACGATGCCCGGCAGCATCGCCACGTTGATCGCCTGCTCGAGCGAGAGGTCCTTTAGCAGGTCGGGCAGCAACCGCTCGTCCGTGTAAATCAGCGCGTCCGTCAGCATGCCGGGCTTGGTGCCGCGCGGGACGAGCCAGCGGTAATCGTCGAGCTTTTTCAGTTGGTGCAATTCCAGAGGCATAGCACACCTCGCAGCCCAGTGCCGACGCGCGTGGAATCTGAAGTTGATTATAGCAGGATGCACCGGCGATGCTCGCGGCGCCGGGTTAGGGAAGAATTGCAGATCAGAGATTCCGGGTTTCAGACGTGAGAAGCAAAAGGGCGGGCACAAGGCCCCGTCCTACTGCCGACTTTTGCCTGAGGGGTGAAGACCAAGCTTCAGGCCCTGATTAGTTGCTGTCAGAGGTCACGTTGGGCGTGCTGTCGAAGCCAAGGTTCCAAGCGCTCCCAGCGGAACTGGCTGCTTTCGTGAAGCTGAATCAAGAAGTGATAGGCCTCGAGGTCGTCGAAATCCAGTCGGAAGCCGTTAATGCGCAGGAACGCAGCGGTCACAGCAATTGCGGTGCGCTTGTTTCCATCGGCAAAGGGGTGATTCTGGGAGAGGCTCTCAAGCAGAGCGGCAGCCTGTTCGATGACGTCCCGGTAATAGCCGCTTTGCGGCCTGGCCAGAGCGGCTTCGAGGGCGCCGCGGTCGCGAATGCCTTGTGCCCCGCCGAACAGAACGAGCAGGCGCGCGTGAGCGGCAAGCACTTCGTCGAGGGAAGGGTAGAGGGTCACTGGGCAAGCCGGCGAAGCAACTCGGGATGAGCGGAGATGAATTCGTCAATCGCCGCCTGAAAGGAGGTCTTGGGCAACTTCCCGTTGGGTTCCTTCAGGAAGGTGATGAACTCTCGCACCGCGGATTGTTCCGCCGGTGAAAGTTGCGAAACGAGTTGAACAAGATCTTCAGCCTTCATGCGCCACCCGAACAAGAAAAGTATACTCCTACGATAAGCCGTCAGCAACGAGGATGAGAAGCGGTTTGGCGGTCCGGGGAGGCTAGTTCTCCACCGCCACTCCGGTGGTGAGCCGTTGGGCGGTTTCCTTCACCAGTTTCAGGTCGAGTTTCCCGCTGCCCAGAATCGGGAGCGACCGGACCGCGAAAAAATGCTCCCGGCGTGGCATCCACAAGGGGGGCAAGCCGGAATCGCGCAGGCGCTTGAGCAGCTCGTCCACTCCCATCCCCAGTTCGGTGTGCAGCACCACGAAGCGCTCGCCTTTCTGATCATCGGAAACCGACGTCACCACCAGCCGGGGCTCCAGGCTGCCGAGCGCGCGGTGCAGCGCCTCTTCCACGTGGACGTGCGAAACCATCTCGCCGGCAATCTTGGAAAAGCGCGAGAGACGGTCGGTAATCGTGATGAAGCCGTCGTCGTCGAGTTGCGCCACGTCGCCGGTAATATACCAGCCATCTTCCCACATGACCTGGCGGGTTTTTTCCGGCTCGTCCAGATAGCCCGTCATCACGCTCGACCCCTTCACCAGCAGTACGCCCTGCTGGCCGGGGCCGAACGTCTGAAAGGTTTCGGGACTCACGATGCGCACGGCGATGCCCGGAATGGGGCGGCCGATGGTGCCGCGGTGCGTCGCGCCCAGGTGCTCTTGCGCGAAGTGGCCGGCGGTCTCCACCGAAACCACCGGGGAAGTCTCCGTGACGCCGTAGCCCTGGAAAAGGTCGAGATGAAACTTCTCCCAGAAGGCGTCAGCGAGCTCCAGCCGCATCTTTTCGGCGCCGACAATGGCCACCCGCAACGAGGCGAAGTCTTCCCTCTCACAGCGCCGGATGTATTCCCACACAAAGGTCGGAGTGGCGATCAGAATGGTGACGGCGTATTTCCGGCAGAGGTCTCCGATCGTGCGCGCCTCCAGCGGGTTGGTGTGGTAGACCACGCCGAAGCCGGAGATTACGGGCAACCACAAGGCCACGGTGAAGCCGAAGGCGTGGAAGAACGGCAGGACGCCCAGCAGGCAATCGCGCCGGTCCACGTTGATGGCCTGCTGCATGCCCTCCACGTTGGAGAGGATGTTGCGGTGGCTCAGCATCACGCCTTTGGGCGCCCCGGTGCTGCCGCTGGAGAAGACGACCGTGGCGAGAGAATCCAGCTTCACGTCGCTCGGGATCAGCCAGCGCCGCAAGCACGCCGTGGGAACCAGGCGGGCGAGCGCCGCCCAGACCAGCTTGTCGCCTTTCGAGAAAGTTTGCGCCACCTCCTCGACCCCTACCATGCCCGGCCGCCTGGCGATTCCAAATCGCTCCAGCAGTTTTTCCGAGGTGAAAATCGTTTTGATTCCACAGCGCTCGATGGCCGTGTCCATGGCCTGCTCCGGCGCCGTGTAATTCAGGTTCACGGCCACGCGGCCTGCCAGACAGATGCCAAGATTCACTATCGCGGTCCCGACCGTGGGCGGCAGCAGAACGCCCACCATCTTCTCGCCGGGGCAGCGCTTCACCAGCCAGCGGCGGAACAGTAGCGCGCCCACCAGCACCTGCCCGAATTTGAGCTCGCGGCCGGAAGAATCCGCCATGGCGAAGCGCCGCCAGTTGCGCCGCGCACAATCCAGGAAGACCTCCGGCAGCGGCCGTTGCACTCGGTCGCGCCGGGAAAAGGCTGCGGCGCTGAGCAGGGCCAAAGCCTGCCGCACCTGGTAAGTACTGGCGCTGGGGGGAAGCGCTGCGCCGAAACTGACGGTGACGCGGTAGGGGATGCGGCGCGGCCACTTCAAGAAGAAACGCCCGCCCTCGACGCTGAAGATGTCGCCCCACTCGCGGTCGAGGTGCGCGGGAATGATGGGAACCGTGAGTCCGCGCCGGAGGCCCTCCAGACTGGACTTGAAGCGGGGCAAATCGCCGATTCGCATGCGGGAACTTTCTGCAAACAAGCACACCAGTTCGCCCGCGCGCAAGCCAGCCTGCGCCGCCTCGAGCGCTTGCGCCATCGCCTGCGGGTCGTCGGTGGCAGAAACCGGAATCGCACCCATCCGCTTCGCCAGCCCGTGGATTCCCCATGCCTCGTAAAAGCGCCGGGGAATCAGAAAACGGATGGACCGCCGCGTGCGCGCCGCGATCAGGAAGGGATCGAGGAAGGTGATGTGGTTCGAGATGAGCAGCGCCGGCCCGCGCATTGGCAGGTTTTCGGCGCCGCACACCGCAACGCGATAGAACGTGTGAGCCAGTAGCCAAAGGCAGAGGCGAACGAGCAAACGGGACAAGGACATAGAATTGTGGTCGGTTGCACTAAAATTGTGCACCCCGACCGGCCTCATATGGCCCAATCGGGGTAGAGCTCGCACGGGCCGGAGATCCCCCCGCCCGGTACTACCGAGATGTCCAGCGGCGACCACGATGATGGTCAGACCCGCACTCGCGCGGCTCCTCGGCAGCCCCCTGGCAGTTTGTTGAAAAACTCGCTCCGTCTGTCATTCTGAGGAGCCGAAGGCGGTCCTGAGCATAGCGAAGGAAGAATCTCGTAAGTCCTTGAGTACCACAAAAGCAGATTCTTCGCGAAGTCTGCCCTGAGCGGGCAGAGCGAGATTCTTCGCTTCGCTCAGAATGACAGCGAAGGACTCAGGATGACAGCGAAGGGCTCCAAATGACAACGTCGGAATGTTTCTCAACAAACTGCTAGGCTGCCCATTCTAGTGCAAAAGACGGCAAGACGGAAGCACGGATCTGTGCGTTGTGCTTGCCGGTTTCGGCACGTGCCGGGTTTCTACACGCCGGCTCGCCCCCACTGCCGCACGAGGTTCTTCGTCGGCCGACCGTACGAGCCCCTGACGGGGCCGATCCCGAAATTGTTTCAATATATGACACAAGGATATCGTAATTTGAAATAACCTCTTGACTTGGTGCCTCGACCGGCCATAGATTGCGGAGCATGCCAAAATCAATTCGGTCGGTAGAAGAACTGGAAGATCTTCTGTCCACACCCAACCCGGAGGACGTCGCAGCCTTTCGCAAGCTGGAGGGGGACCTCCTCATCGTCGGGGTGGGTGGCAAGATTGGTCCCAGCCTGGCGCGCCGCGCCGGGCGCGCCGCGCAAGCCGCTGGCGCGAAGGTGCGCATCATTGGGACGGACATCCGTTGCGAGGAGCTGCCGGTCGGCCTTCTACGCGAGGCCGGGGTCGAGATCCGATGTATCGACCTACTGGATCCCTCGTCCTTCGCCACCTTGCCTGATGCGCCCAATGTGATTTTCATGGCGGGGCGGAAATTCGGCTCGACCGGAGCTGAGAACCTGACTTGGGCGATGAATGCTTACGTGCCGGCGCTCGTGGCCGACCGGTATCGCCATTCCCGCATCGTTGCCTTCTCGAGCGGCAATATCTATCCTTTCCTGCCCGTGGTTTCGGGCGGCGCTACGGAGGAGGTTGCACCCGCGCCCCTCGGCGAGTACGCCCAGTCGGTGCTGGCGCGCGAGCGGATATTCGAGTATTTTTCCGGACGCCACGGCACGCCGGTTACGCTGCTGCGTTTGAATTACGCCATCGATCTTCGTTACGGCGTGCTGCTCGACATCGGGAGCAAGGTATTCGAGGGCCGCAGCGTGGATGTCACCATGGGAGCCGCCAACGTGATCTGGCAGGGCGACGTCATTTCCGTTACGCTGCGGAGCCTGGCCCACTGCCAGTCCCCACCTTTTGTTTTGAACTTGACCGGGCCGGAAACGCTTTCGATCCGCGCCGTGGCAAAACGCTTCGGCGCCATCTTTGGCAAAGAGCCGATCCTGGAAGGCCAGGAATCCACCACAGCTCTGCTCAACAATTCCGGGCGTTGTCACCGCATGTTTGGCTATCCCTCCGTGTCGGTGGATCAGATGATTGAGTGGACAGGGCAATGGATCCAGGCGGGCGGCGCGACCATCAACAAGCCGACGCATTTCGAAACCCGGGACGGAAAATTCTAGTGACCCTGACCCAAAACCTTTCCGTGGGTTTCCTGGGCCTCAGCCATCTGCATCCGCCCAGCTACATGACCCTGTTCCAGGCGATTCCGGGGGCCGAAGTGACCGCTGCCGCCGATGCCGACCCCGCTGTGCGGGAGGACTTTGTCAAGAAATTCGGCGTGCGCGGATACGCCGACTGGCGGGAATTGCTCGCCCAGGAGCGGTTGGACCTGGCCGTGATCTTCCTGCCGCATGCCGATTGTCCGGAGGCGGCCGTTGCCTGCGCCGCGCGCGGCGTAAACGTGTTGGTGGAGAAGCCCATGGCGGCCGGCGCCGAGGGCGTCCGTCGCGCCATGGCCGCCGCCGGGAAATCCGGGGTGATTCTCTCCACGCCTTACGTTTGGCGCTACCACCCGGTTGTCCGGCAGATGAAGAAGCTGATTGAGGAAGGCGTGATGGGCCGCATCGTGGGGTGCGAAGGCCGCTGCGCGGCGGGCCGGCTTTCACGCTACCTTGAGGGCCACGCTGGCTGGATGCTTCAGAAGGCGCGCAGTGGCGGCGGACCCATGTTCAACCTGGGTGTCCACTGGATCGACCTTTACCGGTGGCTCCTGGCGGACGAAGTCGCGGAAGTGCTGGGCAAGAACGTGCGCGTCAACGAACAGTACGACATCGAAGACAATTCCTTTGCGCTTCTGACCTTCTCGCGGGGAACCGTCCTGGCCCTGGACATCAGTTACACCGTGCCGGACTCTTTTCCTTATGGACGCGACCTTTACCTCGCCCTGCGCGGCACCGCCGGCGTGCTCTCCTGGAGCCCCTCATTTGAAGGCGTGCACGAGCGCCTGTTCGTATGCAGCGACCAGGGCGAATACTCCGAGGCCGCTCGCCAACACCTGGATTTTGAACTCCCGCCGCAGCCCGGGTACGCGGGTGTCATGGGTCTCGGCTTCCTCGTGGACCTCGTGGATGCGATCCGCACGGGCAAGCCGCCGGCCATCACCGGGCAAGACGGGCTGAAAGCCCTGGAAATTGTCGAGGCCATCTATCGGTCGGCGGAGAGTGGCCGGAGCGTGAAACCATGAAAGCAGTCAAGGTAGTCGTTACCGACTACATCGAGCCCGACCTCGACTGGGAAGCCCGGGAGATGGCCCAACGGGGCGTCGAGTTCCGTACCCATCAGCTCAAGTTCGCGCCCACCACGGAAGTGGTGGCTGCCACCCGCGACGCCGACCTGGTGATTGTCAACATGGTGCCGATTACGCCGGAGGTCGTCTCCCAGTGGGAGAAGTGCCGGCTGGTAATCCGCCACGGCGTCGGTTACGACAACGTGGACGTGAAAGCGCTCGCCCAGGCCGGCATCCCACTCTGTTACATTCCGGATTATTGCGCCGAAGAAGTGGCCGAGCAGGCCATCGCGCTGCTCCTGGCTTGCGGCCGGAAGGTGGTCAGCAGCCGGCGGGTGCTCGAGGCTTCTTCGGCCCGTGGTTCCTGGGATTTTAGCGAGGTGGTCCCCATATTCCAGATGGCCGGGAAGACCCTGGGCGTCATCGGTTGCGGCCGCATCGGGTCCCTGGTTTATCGCAAATTGAAATCTTTCGGATTCAAATTCCTGATTTGCGACCCGTATCTCCCGGAGGAGCGGAAACGCGAATTGGGAATCGAGGTTGTGGACTGCGAAACCCTATTGCGCAACGCGGACTTCGTCACCATCCACACCCCGCTGACGGCTGAAACGCGGCATCTGATGAATGCCCGCACCCTCGGGATGATGAAGCCCACGGCCTACCTGATCAACACGGCGCGGGGGCAGATGGTGGACGCGGCGGCGCTGGCGGACGCCGTAAGAAACGGCGTGATCGCCGGCGCGGGAATCGACGTTTATGATATCGAGCCGCCGCGCCCCGACTTCCCGCTCTTTGGCCTGCTCACTGTGATCCTGACGCCCCACCTGGCTTGGTATTCCGAGAACGCGGGCCGGCGCATCCGGGAGCTGATCGTCCTGGAGATTGGCCGCTTCCTGGCCGGCCAATCCCCTCGCTACACCGCCGTGCCTGCCGCGTGAGAGGAACAAGATGGACAAGAAGGTAACCTCCGTCACGGGACCGTTGCCCGGTCCCCGCTCGAAAGAACTATTGACTCGTTGGGCGCGCGTGGAGGCGCAATGCGCGGGGTACCAGGCCCGGGTGGCGTGGGACCACGCTTCCGGTGTGGTGGTGACCGACGTGGACGGCAACACCTTCATCGATTGGACCTCGGGCGTTCTGGTGACCAACGTTGGGCACTGCCATCCGGACCTGGTCAAGGCCGTGCAAGGGGCGGCAGCCAAGCTTCTGAACAATTACGAGTGCCTGCATCCCGGGCGGGTGGAAGCCGCGGAAAAGCTCACCTCCGTCCTCCCGCCCCACCTGGACAAGTGCTTCTTTCTTACCACGGGAAGCGAGGTAGTGGAAGGCGCCATCCGCATCATGAAGCGGAAAACCGGAAAGTTCGAAATCATCAGTTTCTATGGCGGATTCCACGGGCGCACTTCCGCCGCTGCCGGCGCGGGCGGGCTGCCGGGCCCCAAGAAAGGTTACGGTCCCACGCTGCCCGGCTCGATCCGCGTGCCTTTCCCGTACTGTTACCGCTGCCCGTTCCACGCGGAGCCCACCACCTGCGATTTGCTTTGCCTCGATTACCTGGAAGACGCGGTGCGCGCCAACAGCACGGGTAGTCTGGCAGGATTGATCGTGGAGCCCTACCTGGGGGCGGCGGGTTTCATCTTTCCCCCCCAAGGCTGGTTGAAACGACTCGAGCAATGGCTGCGGGGACGTGGGCTGCTTTTCACGCTTGACGAAGTGCAGTCCTCTTATGGCCGCACGGGCAAATTCTGGGCCATGGAGTGGGAAGGGCTGGCTCCCGACCTGGTGGCCATCGGCAAAGGGATTGGCAGTGGCGTTCCGGCCTCGGCGATTGCGGCGCGCGGCGAGGTGATCGGAACGCTCGGGCCGGGGGAAATGAGCAGCACCATGGGTGGCAATCCGCTCGCCTGCGCGGCGGTCATCGCCGTGGTGGAGATTATGCAGCGCGAGCACCTGGAGGAAAACGCCCTGCGCATCGGCAAGCTGATGAAGTCACGCCTGCTGGAAATGCAGGAGGGGTCTCCTTACGTGGGCGAGGTGCGGGGCCAGGGTTTGGTCATGGGCGTCGAACTGGTCAAGGACAAAAAAACCAAAGAGCCGGCGCCGGACCTGACCTGCAAACTGATCGACTTGGCGGCTGAGAACGGCCTGCTGATTGGTTCCGTCGGCATTTTCGGCAACGTGATTCGGGTGGCGCCGCCTCTCGTGATCTCCGAAGCCGAAGCCCACGAGAGCCTGGGCATCTTCGCAAAGGCACTGTCACTTTTATGATCGAACCCTCCCTAACCGAAATCCACGCTGCCGTTCAGGCCGTCCAGCAGGAGACGGAGCGGTTTTTGTGCGATCTGATCCGCTTTCCTTCTCTGTCCGGCCAGGAGCAGGCAGCGGTCGATTATGCCGCCGGCCGCTTTGCGGAAGTGGCGGAAGTGGAGCGCATAGCACTCGGGAATTCGCTCCGCAATGACGAGGATTACTCCGACCCCGTGCCTGGGCTGGAGTACGAGGGACGGTCAAACCTGCGCGTGCGCCTGCCCGGGAGCGGCGGCGGGCGCACCCTGCTCTTCAACACCCATCTCGATGTCGTGCCGGCCTCGCAAGCACAAGCTCATCCCTTTGAACCCCGCGTGGAAGGCCAGCGGGTCCATGGGCGCGGCGCCTGCGACGCCAAGGGGCAAGTTGCTGCGATTTACACCGCGCTCGTGGCCGCCCGGCGGCTGGGCTTAAAGCTGCGGGGTGACGTCCTGGCGCACCTGGTAGTGGAAGAAGAGGTGGGCGGCAACGGCACGCTGGCCATGGTCCGGCGCGGCGAACGCGCGGACGGCTGCATCGTGATGGAGCCCACCGACCTCCGCATCCTGTCTTCGGTGCGCGGCGCAGTGTGGTTCCGCCTGACTTGCACGGGCCGGCCCGGCCACAGCGGGCGTGCCGGCGATACGGTCAGCGCACTGAAAATGGCCATCCGTGCCATCGAGATCCTGGAGCAATATCACGCCTGGCTGCTGGCGTCGTCGCGGGGCATTCCGCTCTTCGACCCGTTTCCCAATCCCATGCCGATCACCTTCGGCAAACTGTCGGCGGGGGATTGGCCGGCCACGGCGCCCGCCCGCGCCACCGTCGAAGGCGTGCTCGGCCTCCTCCCGAATAAAACCCGCTTCCAGGTGATGGAAGAGATGCGCCAGGCCCTGCTGGAGAGTGGCGACGCCTGGTTGCGCGAGCACTTCCAGCTCGAATTCATGTACCGGCACGATGCCCACGTGCTGGACCCGCAGCATCCGCTGGTGACTGGCCTCCGAGCGTCCTGCCGCGACGGCGGGGCCCCCGGCGAGGTCAGCGCCATGACCGCTTCCTGCGATTCCTGGTTCTATAATAACCAGCTTCATATTCCCACGGTGGTATTCGGCCCGGGTAGCCTGCGTTTTGCCCATACCAATGACGAGCAGATTGGCCTGGATGAAATCGGCACGGCGGCGGCCATCCTGGTGCGCTTCCTCCGGGAATGGTGTGGTTGATGGGGAAGGTGTCAGGTGTTCAACTTACAACCCTCGCCCCCTTGGGGGAGAGGGTGGACCGCCGCCGGCGTTTTCATCAGCCGGGGCGGGCCGGGTGAGGGGTCTCACACCTTCTTACCCACGGCATCGATGGTGGGGGGTTAGCACGTGATGCAAGCTCTCGTAAAAACTCAAAAAGGGCCCGGTTTTATTGAACTCCGTGAGGTTCTCGAGCCCCAGCCCGGCCCGGGTGAGGTGCTGATCGCCGTCAAAGCCTGCGGCATCTGCGGCACGGATATCCACGTGTGGCACGACGAATTCCCCTATTGGCCTCCGGTGATTATGGGGCACGAGTTCTCCGGCGAAGTCCTGGAGGCGGGGCCGGAAACCGGACTCTTCAAAGTCGGCGACCGGGTGGTGGGTGAGCCGCACACGCGCGCCTGCGGCCATTGTTACCTGTGCCGGACCGGGAACATCCAGATCTGCCCGCTGAAGCGCTCGCCGGGCTGGGGCATCGACGGCGCGTTCACCAAGTACCTGAAAATGCCGGAGCGGCTTCTGCATCGGATTCCCGACACCATGAGCTATGACTTGGCCGCGGTCGTGGAACCGACGGCCAACACGGTTCACGACGTCGTGGAGCGGGCCAAGGTCACGGCGGGTGACTTCGTCGTGGTTCTCGGGCCGGGACCCATCGGCCTTCTGGCCGGACTGACGGCCCGTGCCGCCGGCGCCCGGCACGTGGTGGTCGTGGGAACGCCTGCGGACGAGGCCCTCCGCCTAAAGAAAGCCCGGGAGCTGGGATTCGATACGGTGATCAACGTGGCGCAGGAGAATCCCGTGGATCGGGTCCTGGACCTCACCGGCGGGCTGGGAGCCGACCTGGTTATCGAGTGTAGCGGCGCCCCCGCCGCGATCGCCTCGACCGTGGACTTCATCCGCAAAAAGGGCCGCATCTGCGTGATCGGGTTGACCGGCAAAGACACGATCCCCTTCCCCTGGGATAAGGCGGCGTTCAAGGTGTGCGACGTGCTCTTTAACCTGTCGACCAGCTACACAAGCTGGGATCGCACGATTCACTTGATCGCGACGGGCCGGCTGCCCGCCGGCGAAGTTATTACCCGCCGGTTGCCCCTGCGGGAATGGCAGGGCGCCTTCCAGGGCATCGAAGCGCAGCGGGAACTGAAGGTGCTACTGGTTCCGGAGTGAGGTGGCCATGACGAACCACGCGCAAATAGGATTTGGACTCCTGGGTGCCGGGTTGATAGCTCCCTTTCATGCCAAGGCGATACAGGCTTCGAGATCCGCCCGCCTGGTGGGCGCAGCGGACCTGGATCGAACGCGCCTGGCGAGACTCACGGGTGAATTCAACTGCAAGGCCTACGCCGGCCTCGACGAAATGCTCGCCGATCCCGAGGTTCAGGTTGTCAACATCCTCACGCCCAACCATCTGCACACGGAGGCCGTCCTCGCCGCAGCCCGGGCAGGCAGGCACCTCTTGGTGGAGAAGCCCCCGGCGATGTCGCTCGGCGAAGTGGATACGATGCAAGAGGCCTCGGCAGCGGCGGGGGTCAAGATTGGCGTCGTGCTGCAGTGCCGGACGCGCCGCGCCGTCCAGGCCATTCGCACGGCCATTCTGGGGGGACGTTTTGGCAAGATCTATCACGCCGATACCATCATGAAATGGTTTCGCCCCGCGGATTACTACCGGATGGACGCTTGGCGCTCGTCGCGCCGCTCCGGGGCCGGCGTGACCATTCAGCAGGCGTTCCACTACATCGACTTGCTGCAGTACCTGATCGGTCCCGTCCAGCGGGTCGAGGCCCACATGACCAACCTCGCTCATCCGGGATTTGCCCTGGAAGACACGGCTCTGGCTTTTGTGACTTACGCGAACGGCGCCCAGGGCGTGGTGCAGGCTTCCACGGCGCTGTGGCCAGGGACGGACATGCGCATTGAGGTGAACGGCGAAAACGGCACGGCCATTATGGTCGGCGAGCGCATGGACACGTGGAAGTTCAAGGACGAGCGGCCCGAGGACGAGGCGGTCCGCCGTTTGGGAGGCGCCGCCGCGGCCACCGGGGCGCGGGGTGCGGCCGACCTGGGGTTCGTGGATCACCAGGCCGTCATCGAGGATATAGTCAAGGCGATTGTGGAGGGTTCGGAACCGATGATCAGCCTGGCGAGTGTGCGCCCCACGCTCGAGTGGGCCCTGGCCATGTACCTCTCCGCCCAGCAAGGTACTCCCGTCGACTTACCCATCGTGGATGAGCAGATCGTGTGGTGAGGCGGGAGATACCTCGCGCCGGGCCGATGGCGGCGTAGCAAAAGTTCTGGTCGGCGACCGTCATGCCTGGGTTGGCGGTGAGGAGATCCGCAGGGCAATCTCCCTGGCGGTGGCTTTCACAACATTTCCCAGCGAGGCGGTTTTCTGGGTGGTGATCCTGCTGGTGGGACCCGAGATACTGATCGCTGCCACAGCAATTCCTTTCTTATCCACAATGGGCGCGGCAATGCAGCGGAGCCCCAGCACGCTTTCTTCATTATCCACCGCGTAGGCGGACCTGTGGATCGCATTCAGCTCCCGGTTCAACTGCTCCGGCGAGGTGACCGTGTGCGGTGTGAACGCCTGGAAGCGCAGCGATTTGACCAGCAATTCACGCTGCTCCGGCGGCAGGAAGGCCAAGATGGCTTTGCCCAGGGCGGTCCGGTAGAGAACGGCCCTCATGCCCACATTGCTCACCAGGCGAAAATCGTGCGGGCTTTCCAGGCAATCGATATAGACCACCTCGAGACCCTCCAGTACCGCAAGGTTGACCGTTTCCTGGGTGACTCGCCAGAGTTCCCAGAGAGCTTCCCGGGCGCGTTCCCGCAGAGGCGCCTGCACGTTGAAATTGCTTCCCAGTCGCAGGAGTTTCGGCCCCAGGCAATACCCTCCTTTGTCATCCCGACCGAGGTATTTCTCACCCTCCAAATGAGCGAGAAGGCGGCAGGCAGTGCTCTTGTTGATTCCCGCCTGGCTGCTGATCTCCTGGAGCGAGAGGGAGGAGTGGGAATCCTGAAGCAAATCAATGATGTGAAGCGTTTTGGTTAGAACTCCAACCGGTTTGGATTTTCTCGGTCCGCGCATGGGTCTCCGTCACAGGAATTTCAACTCCTATTTTACACTATAAAACCAGCAGGGCAAGGCTTCATGTAACCGTCTGCCCCCCCGCGCGCGGCGCCTCCCAGTTCCACACCCGCGCCGGGAGAGACCTGCCCATCCCCCTCGCGGCTTTCCGGTCCCCCTCCCGCTGATGTGATAGGCTGGCGTTGTGAAACTCTCCATCCCATCGCCCTCACGACTGGTGCTGCTTTCCGTGGACGGCTTGCAGCCGGAGCTTTATCGCGTTCCCCAGTCCCACCTCCGCTTCCGCAATCTGCGCTCGCTCGAAAAAGCCGGCGCGAGCGCTGCGGCGGTGGAGAGCATCTATCCCACCACCACGTACCCGGCGCACGCCACGATTGTGACCGGCCTGCACCCGCGCGCGCATGGCATCTACAGCCATCTCGCTTCGCTCGATCCCACGGAGAAGGCGCGCCCCTGGTGCTGGTTTGCGCGTGCGTTGCGGGCTCCGGCGCTTTGGGACGTGGTGCGCGCGAGCGGCCGGCGGAGCGCCGGGGTCAGTTGGCCGGTGAGCGCCGGCGCCCCCATCGATTACAACCTTCCGGAAATCTGGGATCCCGCCGGGCCCGACCCGCACCGCGATTTCGAAACGCCCGCCCGCCACGCCACGCCGGGGCTGTTCGGCGAGGTGAACAAGGTCCTCGCGCCGATGCTCGGCAAGGCTGATCCCGACCAGATGCGCGGCGAAGCGGCGCTCTACCTGTGGAATCACTACCGGCCGGACCTGCTCCTGGTGCATTTCGTTTACTACGATCAGCAGGCGCACGCTTTCGGGCCGGCGTCGGCGCAGGCGCTCGCGGCGTTGGATTCCGTGGACCAGCAGATCGGACGAATCCGCGACGCCATCTCGCACGATGCGGCCACAACGCTTGTGGTGCTGTCCGATCACGGCTTTGTGCCGGTGGAGAAGGAAGCGGCCCCTCTGGCAGTATTCGCGGAACAGGGATTGTTCGCGCGCGGCGCCGACGGCTCGCTGGCGTTGCGGCGTCTGGGTGCGGTGCATGCCGGTGGTTCGTTCGCCGTTTACTGGCTGGAAGAGCCCTCGCCCGAGGATCGCCGCCGGCTGGAAACCGCCGTGGAACGATTGCTCTCGACGGGCGCCGTCGAGGAAGTCGTGGATCAGCATGAACTTGAAACCCTCCGGGCCGACCCGGATGCGGAGCTGATGCTCGAGGCCGCGCCGGGATTCTATTTCTCTGACCGCATGGAGGGCCCGCCCGTGCGCGCCACGGTGAAGGATCGCGGCACGCACGGCCACCTGCCAACTCGCGCGGGCCTGGAAGCGGCGTTCCTTGCCGTGGGGCGAGAAGTTGCTGCGGGAAAGAATCTTGGGCGGGTTTCGCTGTGGCAGGTCGCTCCCACCCTGGCACGCCTGATGCATTTGCCTGCCGGTATCCTGGCCGCGGATGAGATGCCCCTCGCCTTGGGGTGAGGCGCGCGGTTCGACCGGTCAGCCGTTTAACCGGATTGTAACGTGGCAACCTCCGGGGGCTGCTAAAATAGAAGGGTTCAAGCGCGGGTTGCTGGCCGCGCGAGTTACGCAGGAGGGGCGTCATGACTTCGTCTTCAGGACATTCCACGCTTTCAACTCCCAACATCCTCGCCGCGGAAGAACTCCGCAAGATGCACGCTTACTGGCGCGCGGCAAATTACCTTTCGGTCGGGCAGATCTACTTAATGGACAACCCTCTGCTTAAGGAGCCGCTCAAAATCGAGCACGTCAAACCGCGACTGCTGGGCCATTGGGGAACAACGCCTGGGCTCAACTTCATTTACGTGCACCTGAACCGGGTGATTCGGAAGTACGACTTAAGCATGATTTACATCACCGGCCCCGGGCACGGTGGGCCGGGGCTGGTGGCCAACACCTACCTGGAAGGAACCTACAGCGAGGTCTACCCCAACGTGCCGCAGAGCGTGGCGGGCATCCAGCGGCTGTTCAAACAGTTTTCGTTTCCGGGCGGCATTCCCAGCCACGTAGCGCCCGAAACCCCCGGCTCGATTCACGAAGGCGGAGAACTGGGTTACGCAGTTGCGCACGCCTACGGTGCGGCGTTCGACAACCCGGACCTGATTGTGGCGTGTGTGGTGGGCGACGGAGAGGCGGAAACGGGTCCGCTCGCGGCCAGTTGGCACTCCAATAAATTCCTGAACCCGGCGCGCGACGGCGCCGTCCTGCCCATTCTGCACCTGAACGGTTACAAGATTTCGAATCCCACGATACTCGCCCGGATCAGCCACGAGGAACTCTCCGACCTTTTCCGCGGCTACGGCTACCAGCCGCATTTCGTGGAAGGTGAGGAGCCCGAGAAGATGCATCAGAGCATGGCCGCCACACTGGAGGCCGTGTGTCGAGACATCCGCGCTCTGCAACAGGACGCGCGCGCCAACGGTTTCCGCACGCGGCCGCGCTGGCCGATGATTATCCTGCGTACTCCCAAAGGCTGGACGGGGCCCAAGACCGTGGACGGCAAGCCCGTGGAAGGCTCCTTCCGCTCGCACCAGGTGCCGCTGGCGGATCTGCCCACCCACCCCGAGCGGCTGAAGATGCTGGAAGAATGGATGAAGAGCTACAAGCCTGAAGAACTCTTCGACCCCAGCGGCAAGCTGCTCCCGGAAATTGCCGAGCTCGCGCCGCAGGGCGCACGGCGCATGGGCGCGAATCCGCACGCCAACGGCGGACTGCTGCTGCGTGACCTCATCATGCCGGACTTCCGCGACTACGCGGTGGAAGTCCCCAAACCCGGCAGGGTGGAAGGCGAGGCGACCCGCGTCATGGGCCGCTTTCTGCGCGACGTGATGAAGTTGAACGCCGAAAGCCGCAATTTCCGCGTGGTAGGGCCGGATGAGACGGCCTCGAATCGGCTGGATGCCCTGTTCGAAGTCACGGACCGCGTTTCGACGGCGGAAATCCTGCCCACCGACGACCACCTCACCCCCGAGGGCCGCGTGCTGGAAGTCCTGAGCGAGCACCTCTGCCAGGGTTGGCTGGAAGGCTACCTGCTTACAGGCCGGCACGGCCTGTTTTCCTGCTATGAGGCGTTCATCCACATCATCGATTCCATGTTCAACCAGCACGCCAAGTGGCTGAAGGTGACGCGGCAGATTCCCTGGCGGCGGCCCATCGCCTCGCTGAATTATCTGCTCACCTCGCTCGTCTGGCGGCAAGACCACAACGGCTTCAGCCACCAGGACCCGGGCTTCATCGATCACGTGGTGAACAAGAAGGCGGACATCGTGCGGGTCTATCTGCCGCCCGACGTGAACACGCTGCTCTCCGTCACCGACCACTGCCTGCGCAGCCGCCACTACGTGAACGTGATTGTGGCCGGCAAGCAGCCGGCGCTGCAATTTCTCTCGATGGACGCAGCCATCGCGCACTGCACGGCAGGCATCGGGATTTGGGATTGGGCCTCGAACGATGAAGGCGCGGAACCGGACGTGGTCATGGCCTGCGCGGGCGACACGCCGACGCTCGAAACGCTCGCCGCCGTGGCCCTGCTGCGCGAGAATGTTCCGGACCTGAAGATTCGAGTCATCAACGTAGTCGACCTGATGACGCTGCAGCCCGCGAGCGAACACCCGCACGGCCTTTCCGACCGCGACTTTGATTCGCTCTTCACCACCAACAAGCCCATCGTTTTCGCGTTCCACGGCTATCCCTGGCTGATCCACCGGCTGACCTACCGGCGGACGAATCACGCCAACCTGCACGTGCGCGGCTACAAGGAAGAAGGCACCACGACGACGCCCTTCGACATGACCGTCATGAATGAGCTCGACCGCTATCACCTGGCGAGCGACGTCATCGACCGCGTGCCGCGCCTGAAGAACCTGGCCGCGCTCACCAAACAGCGCCTGCGCATCAAGCTGATCGAGCACAAGCAGTACATCACGCGCGTGGGTGAGGATATGCCGGAAATCCGGGACTGGAAGTGGCCCTCCTAGTCCGGATTTCTCACCACGCCGAGTTGTCCTTGCCGAGCAGCCCGAGGGGCAGCGGTTCATCGGGTGATTTAGCGATTGGTGATTGATCCATTGTTCTGCTGATTCAGGCTCGCCACCCGCCGCTTTGCCCGCTGCACTGTCATCCTGAGCAGCGCGAAGGATCTCGCTCTGCCGCCCCGCAGAATGGCAAATTGAGGAGTTTTTCGACAAGAACAGCGCGATAAGCCCATTTCCTTTCAAAAACAGTCTGGTTTCGCCCCGAATTATGGCGTAACCTGTGCATTTTCTGCCAAAAAGCCCGATCAATTATCGGTCATTGTGTCACTTACCCCTTTGTTTTCATAGACATAGTCGGGTCGATCTTCATTTTTAACATCTTTATGGATCAGCGCCCCGTTTCGGACCTTGAAAAGGACATTCGTGAGCCGCCACAATTGGCGCAGGCGGGAATCTTCCATCCTTTGCATGAGCATCGCGCTTTCGTCGTTCGGGGTAACGCGGTCCCGGTGTATAGGTCCGCGGCCCATCACGTCAGAAGCTGTGAAAGAATAAAGAATCTCACGCAGAGACGCCAAGGCGCAAAGACTCGCGAAGAACAACTGCTTTGTTTTCATTTGCTTTTTACGACTTTGCGCCTTTGCGTGAAATGCTTTTGCTCATCCAGGGATTATTTCACACCTCGTCAGCTAGCGGATGCTGGACTCAGGAGCTAGTGTACACTCGTTTATTGCCGTTGTCAACAACAAATGCGCCTAGCCCGAGTTTCTCACCTCGCGGGGACGGTTTCGGGGGACTGCCGGAAGGGCGGGGCTCGAGCCGTGCTCGGGTGACTTACGATGCGGGTGGGTGGGCCAGGGGCCAGCCGGCTGCCGAACCAGCGCATCTGTCATGCTGAGCATAGCGATGTTAGCACCGGGATAAAAGGGAGCCAATTTCATCAGTCTAAGGGGAACGGGGTTTTGAGAGCCTCATCGGCGGCGAGGCGGTAAAGCAGAAGCTTCTACATGCGAACCGAATTTGATTTTATTCAGCTTTCTGCCAGCGTGGTTAGGTCTCCCCTGGCTGCCTTTGCACGCCCAAGCTTCAAAGTCATCATTCGTACCGCAGCGCCACCATGGGATCGACCTTGGTCGCCCGGCGGGCGGGAATGTAGCTGGCAAGGAGCGCAACAGCGGTCAAGACCAACGGGGCAGCGATGAACGTAACTGGGTCCGTGGGCTTCACACCATAGAGCAAGCTCGATAGGAAGCGTGTAAGCACAAGGGCTGCGGAAATGCCGATGGTGACGCCAACGAACGTCAACTTGAGCCCTTGTCCAATGACCAGCTTCAGCACATCTTGCCGTTCCGCCCCAAGCGCCATACGAATGCCGATCTCGTTCGTCCGCTGGCGAACAGTGTAGGAGAGGACCGCGAACACACCGGTCGCAGCAAGCAGCAGGGCGACGGCCCCGAAGAATCCCATAACAATTGCGAAGAATCTGGGCGACGCCATGTTGTCGTGCACGACCTGCTCCAGCGGCGCCATCTCTTGAATCGGCTGTTCCGGCTCGACTTCATGAATGGTGCGCCGGACCATTCCCGCCAGCACCAGCGGATCGCCCGCAGTGCGGACAAACAAGTCGAGCTTGGCCCTCGACATAAGGCTCATCGGCGCATATATGGCGGGGCTGGGCCGGCTGCTGAGGCTTTCGTTGTGCACATCGCCCACCACGCCGATCACTTCCAACTTGGTATCCGCGGAGATATAGAGGTATTTTCCGACGGGATTCTCGCCCGGCCAGTAAGCACGCGCCAAGCCTTGATTAATCATCAGCACCAACCTGTGATCCTTGAAATCGCGCTCGTCGAACCCCTGCCCGGAAACGATGGGGATACTGAGCGCCTTGAAATACCCGGGAGTAACGATGTACACGCCGCCCTTGGGCGCCACTTCGATCGTGCCGCGAGCGCTGTCGCGGATCGTAAACTGGTAGGGCTCGCCTCCGCCGGCGAGCGGCATCGTCTTGCCGGCCCCGACGGCCCGCACGCCAGGGATTGCCGCCACTCGCCGGATTAGTTCCTCGCGATACGACTCTATGAGCTGCGCGTTGTGATATTTGTACAGCGGTATCGCCAGTTGCACCGTCAACACATGGCGCGCTTCGAATCCGGGATCAGTCGTTACCAGCTTCCACAGGCTTTTCAACACCAATCCCGATGCTGTCAGCAGCAAGCACGAGAGAGAAACCTCTGCCACCACTAATGCGTCCCGCCCGCGCTGCCGCGCTGAGCCAGCCGAGGCCCGGGTCCCGGCGGCACTGAGTGACTCTAAGACAGGTGCATTGATCAGCTTGAGAGCGGGAACGCTTCCGATCAGCACGCCAGTCATCAGGGTTAGAGCGACACCGAAAAGTGCCACGGCCAAGTCGAGGTGAACCTCCCTCGGCCGCGGAATCGACCCAGCACTAAGCGCCAAGAGCCCGGACGAAATCCAGGGTCCAATCACGAACGCCGCCGCGCCGCCGAATGCTGCGAGCAACACACTTTCTATCACCGAATGGCGGAAAAGCCGGGACCGGCCAGCCCCTAGCGCGCTGCGAACCGCATACTCGCGCCGGCGGGCAGCGCCGCGCGCCAGTGCCATGCTGGCGAGGTTGGAGCAGGCCGTCAGCAGGACCAGCGCTACAGCTCCCAGCAGGACCAACAGGATGGGCTTCACGTGTCCCACGATACTCTCTCGCAGGTCGTCCACCACTCCTTTGTCCCATCCTGCATTTGTCGTGGGATACTGCTCGGCCAATCGCTCAAGGATCACCGTAGTCTCACTTGCGGCCTGCGTGCGCCCGACTCCTGGCTTTAGCCGCGCAAGAACTTGGATCCAGCGTATGCCGCGCCGGTGCGGAATGGCATCATCCGTAACTCGTGAAAGCGGCACCCAAAACCCCACGTTAGGGGACGGGAACCGGAATTCCGGCCCCATCACGCCCACGACCACCAGCGCACCGCCCCCTACTGCAACAGTCTTCCCGAGGATCGACGGATCGCCGCCAAACCGCTCGCGCCACAGCGCATCGCTGAGGATCAGGACATCATCTTTTCCCGCGATGTTTTCGTCCGGCGTGAAGCCGCGCCCTAATGCTGGCGCCACGCCCAATGTGGGGAGGAAATGGGAATCAATGCTGGCGGTCTCGATCAAGGCGGGTTCACCCTGGCTAAGGAGTGTATATAGGCTCATTCCGGGCGAATACCAGTAGCCCGAGATGCTCTCAAATGACTTCGCCTGGGAGCAGAAATCTTCTAGGTCCTGTGGGGAAAATGGGCCCGCTACAGCCGCCTCGGATGGATTCGACGTGTACACCTCCACCAAGCGGGAAGGATCGTGGTAAGGCAGGGAGCGCAAGAGAACGCCTCGTACTACTGAAAAGATCGCCAGATTGGCCCCAATGCCCAGCGCCAATGTGAGCGCCCCCACCACCGTAAAGCCCGGATTCTTCCGCAGCATACGCAGGCCGTAGCGGAGGTCCTGCCAGAGCGTCTCGATGGAATTCCATCCCCACATCTCCCTGCTCCTCTCTTGCGCCAAGGTCACGTTCCCGAACCGACGCAACGCTGCATAGTGAGCTTCTTCGGGCGGCATGCCGGATTCCAGGTTCTCCTGCTCTTCCATTTCGAGATGAGAGCGAATCTCTTCTTCGAGATCGGCCACCGGCCTCGGCCGGCGAAACAGAGCACCGAGTTTGGCAAGCTGTCGGCGCCAGCTCATTGCCCTTCCTCGGGCTCGGCGGGCCGCAGAACGCCGGTAATGGCCCGCACAAAGCGCTCCCAACGCGAGGTCTCGGCCACCAATTGCCGTCGTCCCGCCGCTGTCAGGCGGTAGTACTTGGCCCGCTGGTTGTTCTTGGAAACACCCCAATCGGCCGAAATCCAACCTTCCTGTTGCAGGCGCTGGAGTGCGGGGTAGAGAGACCCGTGTTCCACCTTGAGCGTCTCGTCCGACAGGCGCTCAATGGACTTGGCAATGCCATGTCCGTGAGTGGGTCCCCAGCGCAAGGTGCGCAGAATCAGCATGTCGAGGGAGCCATATACAAGTTCGATGCGGTCTCTTGATGGTTGCTTGGCCATAGTGGCAGGTAATCTACCACACAAGGCGGTAGATTATCTACTAAATAAAAACGGTGGGTAGTGGTGTCATTTGGAATAGGATCACATTCGGAACACTGGTCATTCCCGCGAAAGCGGGAATCCAGTCCGTCGGCGGGGCGTTTCCAGTGGCTTGCCGAGTAGATTCCCGCTTTCGCGGGAATGACCGTGCCTCGGAGTGCCCGGTTCTCGCAAATGACACCACTACCGAACTGTGGGGCTCGTGACCCGCTCAGACCTTCTCGAAAGGTTCTCCTTGCCTGGTCGGAGGGTTTCGGAAGAAAACCCGGTCGGCGCCAATTTGCTCATGCTCACCCCTGGAGCGCAGGAGTGACTGGGTACCGCGCTGAGCAGCCCACGGCCGAGCCGCGATATGAGCCCCCCGCGAGGGAGCCCAGCTATCGGTCAAGCAGCCTCCGCTGTACGCGGGATCACCTCGCTCTTCACGGTGGCCCTTCCGGCTGACGGCGCTGGAGGGTATCTGTTTGCCTTGATATTTGGTCGGGACCTTCCGAACTCGGAGTGTCGGGGAATTTCACTTGCACTTCCCGCAGACGCTTTAGTGCGCCCGAAAGCGAACCTTTCCGCTGAGTGGCTCCCTCCAAACCGTGGAAACTGAATCCCTTTTAAGCCGATGCTAACATAGCGAAGCATCTCGCCTTGGTTCGGTCCTTTCACCCAAGAAAAGCAGAGCCAGATCCTTCGCGCAGTTTATCCTGAGCGTCCAGAGCGAGATTCTTCGCGCAGTTTATCCTGAGCGCAGCGAACGGACTCAGAATGACAGCGAACGGGCTCTGCAGAAACTCGACGCATAAGTCATTTAGATTCAGCATGGCTTGCGCTGTCATTCTGAGCCCGCATTTTGGGCGAAGAACCCCCGTAGTTTACTCTGTTCGCCAACCCCCCGCGAACTGCCGGGGTCCTTCGCTTCGCTCAGGATGACAGCGGGGGGATTGCTTCTCTTTGTCGAGTTTCTGCCCATCATGGGCAGCCGAAAGGCTGTCCATGCTCAGGATGACATCGCCGCGAGGCTTTTTCAGGAGCCTGCTAGGCTAGGGCTTCTTTTCCGTGCCGCCGGTGGCGGGTGGGGCTTTCTTCCGCTCGCGCGCCCAACCTTCCTTGGTCACTTGACGGGCGCGCCCAATGGCGAGGGATTCGGGCGGCACGTCTTCGGTGATCGTCGAGCCCGCGGCGGTGAAGGAACCTTTGCCGATACGCACCGGCGCCACCAGCATGTTGCCGCTGCCGATGAAGACTCCCTCCTCAATGGTGGTGGGGTGCTTTTTCTCGCCGTCGTAGTTGCAGGTGACGGTGCCGGCGCCGATGTTCGAGTGCGCGCCGACGGTGGCGTCGCCCAGATAAGTCAGGTGCAGCGCCTTCGCGCCTTTTCCGATTTTCGATTTCTTCACTTCCACGAAATTGCCGAGGCGGGCGGCGGGCCCGATCTCCGCGCCGTCCCGCAGATGGGCGAAGGGGCCGATCGTGGCGCCCGCGCCGACTTCCGAGTTCGTGATGACGCAGCAGGGGCGCACGGTGACGCCGTCTGCGAGAAGCGAGTCCGTGATCGTCGAGTACGGTTCCAGGCGGCAGCCCCCGCCCACACGGGTGCGGCCACGCAAGCTCACGCCCGGCTCAATGATGGTGTCGGGGCCGATTTCCACATCGGCATCGATAGTCGTCGCCTCGGGGTTCGTAATCGTCACGCCGGCCTTCATCAAGGTCACGGCCTTGCGCAGGCGCAGGGTTTTTTCCACCTCAGCCAGTTGCTTGCGGTCGTTGATGCCCCAGGCCTCCCCGGTCGGGGCCTCGAACGCCGCCACCTTCAAACCGTGGCGATTGAAGATTTCGACTAGATCGGTGAGGAGGTATTCGTTCTGGGCGTTCTGGCGCGAAAGCTCGCCCAAGTGCTCGAGCAGCGGGCGGCGCGAAAAGCACAGGATGCCCGTGTTGATCTCGCGGATCTTCTTCTGCGCCGGAGTGGCCACTTTTTCTTCGACGATGGCGCGTACCCTCTTGCCGGAGCGCACAATGCGCCCGTAGCCCGTGGGTGGGTCGAGCCGCGTGGTGAGTATGGTGCACGCGGCGCGTTCCTTCCGGTGCGTTGAGACCAATTCGCGCAGCGTTTCCGGTTTCAGCAGCGGTGCGTCCCCGACCAAGGCCACCAGGACGCCGCTTGGGCAGCGCTCAAGTTCAGGGCGGGACACGATCAGCGCGTGGCCCGTACCCATTTGCTCGGCTTGCTCGATGAATTCCAGGCCCGGCCGCGCAAAGGCTTTCCGCATCTCCGCCGCCTGGTACCCGACGATCATGTAAACCCGGTCGGGCGAGGCCGCCGCGGCCGTGCGCAGAACGTACTCACCCAGCAGGCGCCCGGCGAGTGCGTGCAGCAACTTGGGACGCTCGGACTTGAAACGTGTCGCCTTGCCCCCGGCAAGAATTAGGACGGAGAAACCTGCCTCGGCCATGTGTCACTCCGGGACGGAATTGGGAACTCGCAGCCGGAAGATCGAAACTCAAAATCGGAAGCTCGAAACTCGCGGATCCTTCGACTTCTTGCCTCCCGGGCTGCGGACCGCACGCTGCGCTCCAGGCATTCTAACAGTTTGTTGAAAAACATTCCGCCGTTGTCATTCTGAGCCCTTCGCCGTCATCCTGAGCGGAGCGAAGGACCTCGGCAGTTCGCCTGGGTGAGTGAAAAGGAAAAACTGCGGGGGTTCTTCGCTCGCTGCGCTCGCTCAGAATGACAATGCAAGCGCGCTCGCTCAGAATGACAACGCAAGCGCGCCCGGCCGGCGCCGTCAGGTTAATTTTCGCTCGACGCAGGGGAGCGGTCCTCATAGAATAGAAGTTCATGCCGACCAGTAAGCACACCACGAAGAAGCGGGTCCAGTACGCAACCCTCCTGAGCGCCCTCGCCGTCCTGGGTTCCCTCCCGAGTTGTCATCGGGAAGCTGCCAGGCGGCCCGTGACGAAGCAGGTGGTCGTGCTGGGGTTTGACGGGGCTGACCCGAAGCTGGCTAGCCGGTGGATGGCGGAGGGCAAGCTGCCGAACTTAGCGCGGCTCGCACACGAGGGCACGTTCAAGCCGCTCGAGACGACGAACCCGCCGGAGTCGCCGGTGGCGTGGGCCTCATTCGCGACGGGGCTCAATCCGGGCGGCACCGGGATCTTCGACTTCCTGAAGCGCGATCCGCAGACGTACTTGCCGGAAATAGCCCTGGTCTCGCGCCAGAAAGGCAAATTCCTCTGGGGCCTGATCCCCACGAAGCTGCCCAAGGTGACGAACCTGCGCGGCGGTGTGCCCTTTTACCAGGCCGTGGCGGAGGCAGGCTACAAGACCACGGCCATCCGCATGCCGCTGGAGTTTCCGCCCTCGACGATTCCGGGGGGGAAGCTCTGGGCGGGTTTGGGTGTCCCGGACCTGCGCGCCACCTGGGGAACGTTTTTCTATTTCAGCTCCGACCTGACGCAGTGGGACGTGGGCGACACGGAATTCGGCGGCAAGCTGGTGCGGCTGGAGCTGAACGGCAATCACGCGGCGAGCACGCTGGAGGGCCCGGCCGATCCGACCCAGGAGAAGTTCGAGCGCATCTCGATTCCCATCAATTTCACGGTCTCCCCGGACGGTAAAGCCGTGACCGTGGAACTGGCCGGGCAGACGGCCACCCTCGCGGAAGGGCAATGGAGCGGCTGGTTCCACGCCAAGTTCCGCGTGACGCCGTTCCTCTCACTGCATTCGATCTGCCGGTTTTACATCTTGCAGGCATCGCCGGATTTGCGCGTGTACATGTCGCCGCTGAACCTGGATCCGGAGAGGCCACCGGTCCCGCTCTCTTACCCTGCCGATTACACGGCCGCCCTGGCGAAAAAGCACGGCCTCATGAAGACCCTCGGCTGGTGGCACGACACCTGGGCGCTCAACGAGGAGCGCATCGACGAAGGCGTGTTCCTGGAAGATTGCTTCCGCACCCTGCAACAGGAACGGGAGATCCTGCTGGATGAACTGAAGAACGATCCGCCCAGCCTGCTGGTGTCGGTCTTCACCGCCACCGACAGTGTCAGCCACATGTTCTTCCGCTTGCTGGATCCCACTCATCCGCGCTACGACGCGGAATTGGCCCGGAAGTACGGGGACGCCATCGAGCGGACTTATGTCAAGATGGATGAGATTGTGGGCGATGTGATGCGGACCATGCGGCCGGATGCCACGTTGATCATCGTCTCCGATCACGGCTTCCATTCCTGGCGCAAGGGCTTCAACACCAACACCTGGTTGGTCCAGAATGGTTTCATGACGCTCAAGAATCCCGGAGCGGAAGAGAAGCAGTACAACCTGGACCAACTCTTCGGCCAGGGAAGCTTTTTCCCCAACACCGATTGGACACACACCCAGGCCTATGCGCTGGGTTTGGGCCAAGTGTATCTGAACCTGCGGGGACGCGAGAAATACGGGATCGTCGAGCCGGGACCGGAGGCGGAGCGGATTCTGAAAGCTCTCCGAGAGAAGCTCCTGACCGTCCAGGACCCGGACACGCATCAGCCGGTCATTCAGAATGCCTATCTCGGCAAAGAGATCTTCCACGGCGCCCGCATGGCCGAGGCTCCCGATTTGGAGATTGATTTCCGCGATGGCTATCGCACCTCCTGGCAGACTTCGCTGGGAGCGGTTCCCTCCGGCATTGTGGTGGCCAACCTGAAGAAGTGGAGCGGCGACCACTGCGCCTCCGACCCGAGTGATACCCAGGGAATATTCTTCTCCAATCGCCAATTCGCTTCCGCCCAACCCTCCATCTTGGACATCGCGCCGACCGTCTTGAACTTGCTAAGCGTGGGGCCGCCCGCCCCGCTGGATGGCAACGCTCTGGCGCTCGCTTTGGGCAGTTCGTTACATCCGTAATCGCACTCTCTTCCACGCCTACAAGTTCATACAAACAAACGGATATTTTCTATGATATTCCATATTACAATTGCGTGTCGCCTGACCGGAAACTGGATTTGTTCTTTATTTTCAGTCGGTTATAATCTCATCCAGTTTGGCCGCAAGTTTGCGGGGAAAGGTGGTTGTTCGGCGGGCGCTGAACGTGTAATTATTGTCCATGTCATAGCAATGATCGTTCCTCAGTTTCATGCGTATGGTAGGAACCTTTCTTTGGAATCTGAGGAAGCTCAATAATCTTTAGATCAGGAGGCAGTATGCGCAAGTGGACACAGAGATATGCTCCAGCGTCGATGCTGGTGTTATTGACTGGCCTTGTCATGATCTTGGGGCCTGCGGTGAGCACAAGCCGGGCCCAAATTACGAGAGCGACGATTAGCGGAGTGGTGACGGACCCGACGGACGCTGCCATTCCAGGCGCCACGGTGACAGCCACTAACATAGCCACGAACGAAAAGAGGACGGCGGTCAGCAGTCCCGGAGGGGACTACACGCTCACACAACTGGAACCCGGCGATTACTTGATTACGGTGACGGCCCCGGGGTTCTCGACCTTGCAGCAGCGCGGGATCACGGTTAACGTAGCCGCGCGACTTGGAATGAACTTTCGGTTGGAGGTGGGGAAGACCAGCACCACCGTGGAAGTGAGTGCGGCGGCGCCCATGGTTGAAACCACCAATAGCACGATGTCTGACGTGGTGCCGGGAGTGAGGATTCTCGAGGCTCCCTTGAATGGCCGCGACGTTTATGCCCTGGTTGCAGGGGAGCCGGGCGTAACGCCGCACAGTTCCAATGATGAAACCCCCCGTGGTGAAGGCGTGTCGTCCAACGGCCAGCGCGAAGCGTCGGCCAATTACATGTTGGATGGCGGGGACAACAACCAAGTCGGCGTCACCGGGTTCAACACCTCGGTTTCCTTGGATGACGTTGCCGAGTATCGCGTTCTTACGAACAACTACTCCGCGGAGTTCGGCCGCAACACCGGGTTCATCGCGGACGTGATAACCAAGAGCGGAACCAATCAATTCCACGGTGTGGGTTTCGATTTCCTGCGGAATAGCGCTCTTGACACCGCCTCTTTTCAGAACAACGCCACCGGGCAACCCAAGGACATTCTCCGCCGCAACCAGTATGGCGGCAATGTGGGCGGGCCCATCCGCAAAAACAAGACGTTCTTTTTTGGGTCCTTCGAATCGACCCTGGTACGCCCGGCCGGCCAGCTTTTCAGCGCTATGGTGCCGACCGCGCATTACATCAGCTCGCTACCGAGCGGCTCGTATGCGGCCCAGGTTCTTGGCAAGTACGCTCCCCCTGCCCCCAATGCCGGCGGTTTCTCAGATAGCCTTGGCAGCACCACGTGCGGCGGTGTGGCGTGCGATGCGAGCAATGCCGACCTCGGCCTGGTGGAATACCCCACCGCAGCGGCCCTTCAAAACACGTACTTTGTGAGCGGCAAAATCGATGAAAATATCAATGCGGCAAACCGGCTTACCGGAGCGTTCCACTATGAACGGGACCGCTACCCTAATGACGGAAACGTTAGCCCTTACAAACCCTTCAACTCACCGTACGTCGGGGACTTTCGCAACTTCAATCTGAATTACACTCACACCTTCTCGAGCTCGATCGTCAACGAGGCCCGTGCCGGCCTGAATCGGGGACTTGCCGGGTACCCCACCTCCACCTCTTTCCCCGTCATGGTTGAAGACCTGACAAGCTCGTCCTTGCCGAGCACAAATGCGAACCTGCCGCAGACCTTTACGGAGAACACCATTTTTGCCAATGACCTCCTGACCATCACCCGGGGCAGGTCGACCTACAAGATGGGCGGAGATTTCCGCCGCATTCGCAACGGCTCGGTCTTTGCCCCTGAAGAGGGTGGCTATATTGAATTTAACAGCCTGGGCACACCAGCCGGCGCCCCGGACTACTGCAATGAATTGGAGCCAGATGGAGTTGAGGGACCAGGCTGCTCATTCTCGCAAGACGCGCCTTACTTCATGGAGATGGCGCTGAATCCTAGTGTATCTACCCCAACCCTGCCGGAGTTTTACCGCGGCTACCGTCAAAAGGAAATGGCTCTGTTCTTCCAGGACGACATTAAGGTCACTCGCAAGCTGACGCTGAACGCGGGCCTGCGTTGGGAGTACTTCGGTCCTCCCCACAATTTCCGCACCCCGGTCGACTACACGATTCTGTTTGGGTCCGGCGACAACATCTTTGAGCGTATCGCGGGAGAGTACTCCTCCCAGGTGATCAACAACCCCGGGGACATGAAGGGTCTGGTATGGCACAAGCAATACAAGAACTTTGCCCCGCGGTTGGGCTTTGCCTATGATCCCTTCGGCGACGGCAAGACGGCGCTCCGGGGCGGCTTCGGCATCAATTACGACCGCCTGTTCAACAATGTGTTCGAGAACATCCGGTTCAATCCCCCGGAGTTTTGTTTCTGCGATTTCAGTCCCTTCGCTGACTGGGGCCTCCCGTCATTTACCTACAACCCCTTGGATCCCGTGGCGGGCCTTACGACGGTTTCCCCGTTCGGCGCCTCTGTTCGCCACATGGATCAGAATATGAAGACGTCGTATGCCGAAAACTTCTTCTTCGGGATCGAGCGGCAAATCGCTCAAAACACCGTCCTCAAAGTCAGCTATGTGGGAACCGGGGGTGTGAAGCTTTACACGCTGAGCAGCATCAACCGCTTGAATAGCGGCCATTTCCTGGATGAAAGCGGACGCCTTACCCCCAGCTTCACCGACGACAACTTCCGCAGCAATAATTCCCATTCAACCTACAGTAGTTTGCAGGTGGAATTGATGCACCGTTACCACAACGGTATGGCGTGGCAGGCAAGCTACACCTGGGGACACGCCATCACCAACCTCAGTGACGCTTTTTCGGGCTCCGGTAACGTGGGCACCGGCTTCACGCAGGCTTTCAATCCGGCCGCCGACAAAGGCAATGCGGATTTCGACGTCCGGCAAATTCTGGGTGTCTACTTCAACTACGAACTGCCCCTCTATCGTGACCAGAAGGGCTTGACCGGGCACATCCTCGGAGGCTGGACCGTGAGTGGAATCCCCTCGTACAGGACCGGCAATCCCCTTACCGTGTACGACAGCACCGATCCTAATAGGGACAACGTCAAGAACGACCGAGTTAACGTTGTGGGTCCCGCTTATGCTGGCAAGTCGTCAACGACCACTAGTGGTTCGCCAATTACTGGCGGCGTACAGTTCCTGAGCCCCCACGCTTTTTCGCTCGTGCCCCATGCCCTCGATGCGGCCGGTACTGAGTCACAGGGTGAGTTCTTTGCGCCCGGGTCGTGGAATTATGACATCGGTTTGCACAAAGACTTTGCGATCAAGCATCTAGGCGAGGCGACGAAACTCGAATATCGGGCCGAGTTTTTTGATGCCTTCAATCACGCCAACTTGGGAGCGCCAAACCAGCATATCAATTCCGGAGCCTTTGGCCAGGCTATCTATAATGGCCAGCGCCTCATCCAGATGGCGTTGAAGTTGTACTTCTAACTTCAGGCGATTTGAGATTTCAGGGGGCTCGCAAGAGCCCCCTTTTTTTCTTGTACGCCGGGCCTGAGTGGCGGCGCTCTGTGAGCGCCGACATCATGGCCAGCGGCCAGCCTTACACACCCATTCAATACTGCCTTAACAATTGCACAACTGGACGGAAGCGCAGACGATCAGGGCGAGCTCTTACCTGCCGCGGGCAGTTTCTTCCTCGGAGGGCAGGAAGACGGCGGCCGCGCCGTAAACTCCGACGTCCTTCTGCAGCTTGGCGGGCAGTATGGGCGTCTTGGCCGCGAAGCGGTTGATGGTGTACTGGGGTATAGTCTCCTTGATCTTATTGAAGAGGGGTTTACCAATTTGAGAAACGCCGCCGCCAATCACGATGGCGTCGGGGTCGAAGAGCGTGATCATGCCGGCCAGCCACACGCCCAGGTAGAAACCGGTTTCGTCCAGGATGGCCTTGGCCACGGCGTCACCCCCGCGGGCCGCCTGCTGGATCATGAGCGGCGAAATCTGCTCCAGGTGCCCGTCCGTCAGGTCGCGCAGGGCGCTGGGCAGTTCGTGTTCCTGTTCCAGCCGTACGCGCGCCCGGCGGGCTATGGCGGGGCCGGCCGCCAGCGCTTCGATGCAGCCGTATGTCCCGCACCCGCAACGGTAGGGGCTGCGGTAGTCGATGGAGACGTGGCCGCCTTCGCCCGCGATCCCGTTCTTGCCATGATAAATCTTCCGGTTGATGATGATCCCGGTTCCAATACCAGTACTGACGGTCACATAGAAAACGTCCAGGAAGCCCACGGCGGCGCCAAACAGAACTTCCGCCAAACCTGCGGCGTTGGCGTCATTCTCCAGCTTGGCGGGCAGGCCGAATTTCTTCTCGACCATCTTGGCCAGTTCGATGTTACGCCAGCCGGGCAGATTCGGTGGATTGATCACCACCCCGGTCTTGGGATTGAGCGGCCCGGGCGCACAGATACCGATACCGCGCAGGTTGTGTTTACCTCCCGCCGCGCGAATCAACCGCCCGATCAAGTAAACAATCTGCGTGTAGCTCTTCGCGAACCCTTTGTCCGCGTGGGTGGGAACAACCTGGGACTCCATCAGCCGTCCCTTCAGCGTGACCAGCCCTCCTGCCACTTTTGTCCCGCCCACATCAATGCCGATAATCAATTGCCCCATAAGCTATGGTCCCCCTTCGTTAACGCCTGCTTCCGGAATGACCCCTTCCGGCCGGCGTACCTTCCGAGTTCAGAGGTCGGGCCAAGCCACACGGGATGCGCGTCCCGGAAGCGGCAGAGTATACCGCAAGGGGTGGGGTTTCTGGTAATGGGTAATTAAACGCGCGCCGGTCCCCAGCCACGCGGGCTTGCCTCCCAGACCGAAGGTGGACGGGGTTACGAAAGATGTAATGGCGTGCTTGACGCGTCGTCCGCGCTTCTCTAAGATGACAAGGAGAGAGCAAACCCGCAGGTAAAGGCTGCCTATGCCCCGAGGTCGCGCCGCACGGTTGATCACGGACCCCTCTAGCGAGGTGGTGATTCCGGACAAGCTCTATTTCCGCATTGGAGAGGTCAGCGAGCTGACCCAGACCAAGGCCTACGTGCTGCGCTACTGGGAGACGGAATTCCCGATGCTGCGGCCGGCCAAGAGCAAGTCCGGGCACCGGCTCTACCGCCGCAAGGATGTGGAACGGATATTCGAAATCCGCCGGCTCCTCTACGAGAAGGGATTCACCCTCGAAGGGGCGCGCAAGCACCTGGCAACCGGTGCCAAGAATCCCATCGCGCAGACCCACTTGTTCCAATCGCCCCTGGACACCGCGGAGCTGAAAGCCATCCGGCGTGAACTGCAGACTGTATTGACAATGCTTTCACGGAAGTGTTAGCGTGGAAAAGTAGGTTCCAGGTTTCAGGTGTTAGGTGCCAGGGACAAAGCAGGCGTCTTGCCCCTTACACCTGACACGTAGCACCTGATACCTGCTCTTCGGGACGTAGCGCAGCCTGGTAGCGCACTTGCTTGGGGTGCAAGGGGTCGCCAGTTCAAATCTGGCCGTCCCGACCAAAAGTTCAGTGACGAGTGACAAGTGGCGAGTGCAGAGATTCCTTTTGGGCTTGTCACTCTTCACCCTTCACTTGTCACTGTAGTATCGGGGCGTAGCGTAGCCTGGTAGCGCGCTTGGTTCGGGACCAAGAGGTCCCCAGTTCAAATCTGGGCGCCCCGACCATCTTTCTAAAGGACTTAGCATCGGGAAGCCATCTCAAAAAAGTACAAACTGGTACAAGTTACTTACGCCAGAGTGTATCTACAACCTTGGACGACGCATCCCGCTTGGCGGAAGATACCGCCTGAGTGTAAATATTCATAGTCGTCCGAATATCGGCATGGCGTAGTAGTTCTTTCTGTACGGCCAGCGTAGTGCCTGAGCCGTGCAGGAGCGTTGCATAACTACGCCTAAACGTGTGCCAACCGATTTTGCCTATGCCTGCCTTTTCCGCGGCTGGCTTCAGATGGTCGGCAAGTATGCTGTCTGGCCAAGGTGGTTTTCCGCTTGCTCCAGTGAACACAAAATCCGATTCAGCCGAGTAAACCACCTGTGCTTTGTGCCTTAGAAGAACTTCGGCTAGGTCGGGGTCCAGAGGTAACGTACTTTCGGACGATGTGTTTTTGGTCTGGCAGATTTCCCCTTCAGAGCAACTTCGCTGAATCGTAACAGTGAGGTTTTCAAAATCAATATCTGCCCATTGCAAGCCCAGCAACTCGGAAACCCGCAGACCTAGACAAGCAATGATCACAACCATTGTTTTGTAAGGTTCGACGAGTTTCTCCAGAAGAGCCCTGAATTCTTCTGGCATTAGAACCCGGGGCTTGGTTAGTCGCTTTCTTGACTGGCGTACACGGCTAATCGGATTTTCGCTTACGATTTCCCACAGGCAAGCTACCTCAAAGAGGATGTGCATCAGACCGCGAACGTGGGACTTGACCTGTTGGGAATGTGGCATCGATTCGAGCCACTCTTTAACAGCGAGAGCCTTGACGTTCTCTACAAATACAGTTCCCCATTTCGGCTTTATGTGCTTTTTGAACAGACTGCGATAGACGCTCGCTGTCAGCTTCCGGCAATGTTTCGGCACGTGCTGTTCCATGAATCGGTCCATCAATGCTCCCACTGTAAACGAGTGGAACTGTGTTTGTGGACTCTGTTCGTTGATCTTTATCCGTAGGGACTCAACCGCCCTTTCCGCGTCCGCCCGTGTGGGGTACTTCTCAACAGTTCCGATTAGCACTGATTTCGGTTTGCCGTTTTCCATCCAGCGGAATTGCCAAAGATCCGGCCCTTTTCTCCGCTTCCTTACCGTCAAGTTTCCGTACTGATATCGTGCCTGCATAGTTCCTCCATTCAAAATGAAGTTGCCGTGCGGCACGGTTGGCTGC
This sequence comes from uncultured Acidobacteriota bacterium, assembly GCA_963722555.1. Lineage (GTDB taxonomy): Bacteria > Acidobacteriota > Terriglobia > UBA7540 > UBA7540 > Bog-366. The sequence continues at coordinate 14,640 of CAVRNQ010000002.1, read as the reverse complement.
CTGATTGTAGCCTTGAGTTGATCCAGGCGTCCAGCGTTGTTGCACGATACCGCCAGAACTTACCAACCTTTAGCGCTGGCACTTCGCCACGCTTCGCCATCCGTTCAAGCACTTTCGGGTGAATCTTCAAAACCCGTGATGCTTCCTTGCTGGTAAGAAGTGTCTCAATTCCGTTCGATGCCCCATTTAAGCAGCGATCTACAGGCGTTTCCGAGAACGCCGACGTGGATTCCAGCGTTGCCCGACGTCCCTGTTTCTCGGAATGTCTTTCTTCTAGTGCGACTAGATCTGCCATACACATCTCTCCATGTACACGTCCAAACAAAAGCGGCGCCAGGAACCAGTTGGGCATGGCTATTGACCGTTCGCCCCAAGTGCTCCCGTCGTCTTACGACAATTCAACAAACCGTCCCTTCCCTGGCTGCGGGCTTTACTGGCCCCCCCCAGCTCGCCCATAACGTCCTTAGTGCGGCTCGCCTCATCCGCAAGTTCGGCTTCTGCTTCCACCTTGTGGGCCCTTCAGCCCTGGCATCTAAAGAACTCCACCAAGGGTCATCGTCCGGCGGAACAGAATTCCTGTCAAATTTCCGCGTTCGAATTGTACTTGGCGTGCAATGTTCGCCTGTTCTTCTGAGTTTTCAGTAGGTTGCGGGGTAGGGCGCTGACTACCTAAGGACAGGGTAGGGACTCCGGAAGGCGAAAGTGGCGAACCAAGCGCGGAGTGGCTCGCTCCGCGCTAGACGTAAGTGTTACGCGCGCCGGCAGGAGGGAAGCCCAATATTGGATGGCGTTGGCACGGCAGGGGTCATACGAGAGCGAGGTTCTTACGGCAACACAATCAATCCCGACATTCCAACAACAGAGCCGCCCGGCGCAGCTCTCGCACTTTGCCGTGGCTTGGTGTCGCGCCAACCCCTGAGTCCCTCCATCGTTTGTCCCAAAGCGTGGCGCCCTGCCCCGGCTCTCTCGCCACTCGGCCAGGAGGACACCGCCATGAGTGTATGACTTCCGCCAAACAACCGGAATTGTCGCAGCGAGGCGCCCGACGACGGAAATAGACGAGCGGGCGGCGCTTTAGCTAGAACATGTGTCTCAATGCAACGGGTTCGAGCATGCCGGGAGTGGTTCCAGCGTTATTGACATCGCACCAAATCCCCCTATATAGTAGTTCTTCGAATCGTTCAGGGCGGGCATTCACAATCCATGAGCCGACTTTTCGTCCTTGCAGCTTCGAATATGGAAGCAGCGCCTGTCGCCACGCTGATGGGTGTTCCACGTCTCAAATCCTCTACCCGCCTCGGCCCGCTGGAGGTCGGTCCCAACGAAGTCACTCTCTTCGTGACCGGAATGGGACCCAAACGTGCCGCCGAGAGTGCCGCAAAGACACTCGCCAATGACACTCGCCCCGAGTCAAGCGATCAGAGCCGCCGTCAAAAACCAGATGCCGTGATCGTAATTGGTCTCTGTGGTGGACTGACCGACTCGCTTCCCGAGACAAGTATAGTGACGTACTCCGGTTGCCTCTCCACGGTGAACGGCGGAATACCGTGCTCTTGCACACCCGAGCTTTCCGCACAAATCACATCACTTCTGAATGCTCAAAGCGTGGCCTGCAAATCCGTCATGGGGATTACCTCGCCCCGTATCGCAATTACGAAGGACGACAAACTTCGCCTCGCGCGAGCCGGAGCGCAAGTTGTAGACATGGAAAGTTACGAGATTCTTTCAGCAGCTCGCAAAGCGGGCATCCCTGCAACCGTCGTTCGCGTTGTATCAGATTCTCTCGACCGCGAACTACCAGACTTCAACCGCGCGCTCAACCCAGATGGCAGCGTGAGCAGCGGAAAAGCTCTTCGAGTGATGCTGGGTTCTCCGGTGATGACGGCAAGCGCGTATGCCGCGAATAAACGAGCCCTTCGATACCTTGCCAGCGCACTCAAGATCGTTCTGTCTTCGGATTTCCCTAAATTTCGGTAATTTGCCCCATGCGCCCCAAAACTCTCTCATCCCGGGACCGCCGCAACGGATTGACAGATGGCCGGAGCCGGATGTTTCTGACGTTTGGGTTGCTGTGCGTGCTCCTGCTCATCGCGCTCCTGTATTACAGGATTTCTGAATCCAGTGATCCTAAACATCTGCTGGCTGAGGCAGATCACCTTGCATGGCTCTCGAACTGGCAGAGGGCCGGCGAGCTTTATGCCCGAGCGGAAGGACTCGCAGCCCAAAGGGGCGACAAGAGAGACCAACTGTATGCTGCCTGTGGACGTCTGCGGTCGACCATCGGCGCGGAGTCCGTTGCCGAGACTTCGGCTGAATTGACCCGCATACTGCAAAACCCACTGGCTGAGACCGACCCCGCGCTCAGGATTCGTTGCCTGGTGACCAAAGGGGAAATCCAACGTGAAGACAATCCCGCTTCGGCACACCAAGTCTGGCAGGAGGTGTTCGATCTGGCGCGAGGACTGGGTGACAAGTCCTGGCAAGCGCGGGCTCAAGCCGAATTATCAATCATCGAGTTCATGAACGGCAACACTGAAAGAGCTACTAAGCTGCTTACGTCGGCTCTTGGTTCAGCCTTTGCGAGAGCCGACCTTCCCACATTGGTAATTTACGGGTTGCAGGCTGGCAACGGCTTGAGCGAAATGGGCCGAGCTGGCGAAGCTCTCGAGTTTTGTAACGCAGCATTACACGGGGCGGCGATGGTCAGAGACATGGGTTTCCCGTACCTTGCCTATGGGTGCAAGGCCCGTGCACTTGCCATGCTGGGTAAAGAAGCGGAGGCGCAACAACTCCTGCAGCTAACTTTGCGCGAAACTCGCCGGCTGAACATGCGGCTCGAACAGGCCCAGGTTCTAATCACGCTGGGGCAATTAGCGGCGGCCAAAGACCCTCCAGCAGCGATTGAGTATTACGAGGAAGCGAGTGCCCTAAGTCGCACGAACGGATTCATCCACTCCATCGCCTGGAGCAAGTATGAAGCCGCAAAGGTCTTCCGCGATGAGGGGCAATACGCCGAGGCTGAACGCTGTGCCACGGAAGCCATGCAGGCAATGAGGCAGGTTGACGATGAATACCATCTGCCGCTCCACCTTGTGCTGCTAGCTGACCTCAAGACCAAGGAAGGCGAGTTGGCACAGGCCGAGGAGCTCTACGAAAAGGCGGCGGATGTAACCGAGAGCATCCTTGTGAACAGCCGCAATGGACAAGCGAAGACTTCCCTTATTGCAATCATGAGCGACGTTTACCGCGGAGGCTTCGCCGTTGCCGCCAACCTGGGCCACACGTCCGAAGCCTTCAGGATCGTCGAAACAGCGCGCGGGCGTTCCATCGCCGACCTCCTGAGCCAGCCTGAAACGCGGGAGGTTGAATTTTCCGCTACGCAAAAAGCTGCCGAAGCGGATGTAAATCGCCTCCAACGCACTTTAATGGAGACCTCCGATCGTTCCGAGCGGAGAGATCTCATGGATAAGCTGTTCTTTGCCGAGCAGTTAATGGGAGAGCGCATCCGCCCGGCAACTCCCATGCAGGACGCCACCCTTCGTACCCAGCCTGTTGACCTTGCGAAACTGCAAAGCGTTCTAGTTCCTGACGAAGCGGTTCTGGAATACGTCCTGGCCGATCCGGCATCATTTTGTATGGTCACCGACAGGAACCGAGTTTCGATAATCAAGCTCCCATCCGGGCAAAAGGATATCGAGGAGTTGACCAGCAGGTATCTAAAACAGGTCAAAACAGAGAAGTACGACAACGAGGACGCGAAGAAGCTGTACGATGTGCTGCTTGCCCCCATCCCCAACTTGCCGAAGACCGCACGGCTGACCATCATCCCGGATGGTAGGCTCTGGAGCCTGCCGATGGAGACTTTACGCGACGCGGAAGGCAAATATGTTGTCCGGTCTCACACCCTCAGCTACGTACCCTCCAGTACAGTCCTCTACGACCTCAGAACTCTGCGACGCCCAATTGAACCACAAATGGCATTCCTCGGGATCGGAGCTGTTCCGTATGATCTTGAACCGAAGGACACCGGAACCGATCGCGGCATCATGCGAACAGTCTCGCGTGGCATTTACGATCTTTCCGGGGCTCATTTGTATCGTCTGCCAGCATCGCGCCAGGAGGTAATGAGCGCTGAGCAGGCGCTTAATCAGCCTCGCAGAACCGTTTTACTACTCGGTGCAGACGCGACCGAATCGAAATTCAAATCCGAGCCGCTGAGCAATTTCAAGATTATCCACTTCGCCGTTCATGGGCTGTCCACTCCTCAGTTCCCGGACCGAGCCGCGCTCATCCTCGGCCGGGACCCGAAGTCTAATGAGGACGGCCTACTCCAAGTTCGAGAGATCATGCAGCTTTCTCTGGCAGCCGATTTGGTCACGCTCTCAGCTTGTGATACAGCAACCGGCAGGTCCGAAGGCGAAGAGGGCATCGACGGACTTGTTGAACCATTCTTGCTGGCCGGCGCCAAGAGTGTGCTGGGTGCACTGTGGGATGTGGATGATTCTGCGGCGATGCAGTTTATGACGAACTTCTACACGCAGTTGGCACGGAGAGAGGACAAAGCATCGGCCCTCCGACAGGCCAAGCTTGATTACCTGGAAAAAATGGGAGACCGACCCCCAGTCTATTGGGCACCTTTCGTCCTCGTCGGGGACGGGTCCGCACCGATCAGTTTCTGACTATGATCGCGATTATCTTGAGACAGCACCCATAAGCTCACCATCGCCGTTATGTCTGCTTCGATCCCCGTAATGAGTGGTGGCATGGCTATCTCACCCAAATCATTACTTCCTATGACGATTCTCAATTCCTGAAGGCCGTGTTGGGAGGCGCGGGAGTCGGTGCAGGGAGCTTCTCCTAGCGTTACCGCAGGCCAGGGTGATGTATACGCTCTGCGCTGCCGGGGGAAAACAGCAGAGCGGAAGGCGCTGCCTTCCGCTCTGCCTCGAGGATTCAAGTGGTGCGGAGGTTTAGAAATCGATGCGTACGGCGATCTGGCCCTGGCGCGCGCCGGCGAACTGGAACAAGCCCTGCGCTGAGGTAATGCACCCGAAACCGCAAAGTCCCGTGGAGGGGTTATTGACATCGGTGATCTTCAGGTCGGGATTCCCCAGGTTGAGGTGGTTCATAACGTTGACAAAGGAAAATTCAAACCGCAACTTGGCCCGTTCGGTAAGGTTGAAGCTCTTGGAGATCCCGGCGTCCCAGTCGATGGTGCCCGGACCGTTTACGATGCCGACCCCGGAAGTCCCGAAGCGGCCGATGGGAGGCGGCGTTGACCCGCCCTCACCGATGCTGCAGCTCCCGCCAGGGCACGCGAAGCCCGAACCATCGATCCATTCCCCCGCGGTCTTTTGGGAAGGAATAAAGTTGCCGATACGGTCAGGACGCTGGGCACGATTCATGGCAGAGACATAGCCTGAGCCTGTTCCGGAGGGGTCCCCACCACTGAAGTAGGGCGTGAGGAAGCCGCCAGAATGAAACGTGAAAACGTTGTTCGTTTGCCATCCGCCAATTACGCCATCGAGGATCTTGTTGTCGGTATTGGCAAAGCGTTTCCCCCTCCCGACGGGAAGCTTGTAGACCACCGTGGAGACCCAGTTATTGGCATAAGGGGCGTAGGTGTTGCCTTTTTCCATGCGACGATCGTAATAGTCCTCCGAGCGGTTACAAGCGGTCTCTCCGCATAAGCTGCCCGCGTTCCCGGCCCCCTGGTTGTCCGCCAGGTTGCGGGACCAAGTGTAGGTGCTATCGAGGGTCAGCCCCCCCCCGACCCGGTGGGTGACTTCGGCCTGCGCCTGATTATTGGTAGCGGTCGCGCCATTCGACCGTGAGTTCACAACACCCCAGTTGGGGTAAGGCCGGCTGCTGAGGGGTTGGTCGGGATAGGGAATGGTGGAGGGAGCCGATTGGTTATCGTTGGGCGCCCAGACGAGGTTGGTCGTCTTCATACCGATGTAAGAGAGACGCAGCCCGGTTCCTCTCCCGAGGTCGCGCTCGAGAGAGAGGTTCCACTGGAGGGAATAGGGTTCTTTCCAGTTGATGGAGTTGGCCGTGCCGAAGTAGGCGGTGCCGTATGCCGCGACACCCGCTGTGCCGAAGGAAGTGGCGGGCCAGGTGAAGGCGGGGCCGCTCGCCGTTTCGGCATTTGGGTATTCGTTCGTATACGCCTGGAGGGTTCCCGTGAGGGAGTAGTAAACGGATCCCAGGGTCGAGGCTTGGTAAGAACCGATCCCACCGCGCAGCACGGTCTTATCGTCATTGGTGAGCTTGTAGGCGAAGCCAAAACGCGGCAATACGCGTTTGGAAGTGGCGCGGAGCCCCTCAGGCAGACCCGCCTGAGATGCGGTCTCGACTGGGGTGCAGGCGGCGCCGTTGGCGGAGGTGGGATCGGAGGCGAGCCCGGGGAGGCCCGCGGTCGGGCAGGCGTCGAACGACTGGAGGAACGAAATCCCCAGGAGGCCGGAAGCTCCATTGGGGTAGACTACTCCGCCCGAACCAGGAGTTTGGATGAAGTTTCCAATCTGGCCACTGGCGTCGGTGTAGCCGGGGTGATATTCAAAACGTACACCCAAGTCCAGGTTCAGGTGTTTAGAGACGCGAAGGCTATCCTCAGCAAAGAGGGAAATTTTGTAGTTTCGGCCATCGTTATCCAATTGGACGTTGTCCAACTCCGACCCGGCGGGGGCGCCGATCAGGAAATCGGAAAAATCGTTACCGGTGAACGCGCCGTCGAACAGGTAAGTGCCGTAGTTGTCAGCGCCGTAAAAGCTCAAAGCGCTCACCGCACGCATTTGCTGCGCGTCCATCCCAAACTTGAAGGTGTGACGGCCCTTGACCCAGCTCAGGTTGTCTGCAAACTCATAGGTCCGCGATTGGCCCACCGAATTCAGTCGGTTGACATCGAGCCTTGTCGTCTCGCCGGTAAAATCGACCTCGGGAAGCCCGTTGTACCACAAGTCGTTGATGTTGGCGAACCCGAGAGAATTTGTGAAGGGCTTGCCGTTGTAACGATTCGTCGTCCCCGAAAGATCATCGGTCAAACCGAAACGGAACTCGTTCAGGACCGTGGGCTTGAACGTATACGTCCCCGAGGCGACAAGCATGCGCACGTGCTCGTATTGCGTACTGGAAGGAATGGTCAGCTCCTCGGGCGATAATTCGGGAATGTTCTTGTAGGTGTACCGTCCGATGACGAAGAGCTTCTGACCAAAATACTGGTCTCCCCGAACGTCAAATCCATTGGAGCTCAAGTTCGCCGGAACATTCGTGCGGTAGTTGTTGCTGGTAAATGCGGTTCCCACGTTAGGGCTGGGATAAAGCCCGAGGAACGCCGTTGCCGCCGGATTGATCGACGTAATCACGTTGTTCACGTAAGGGGTTCCGTTGTAGGGACTATAGAGCTGGTATTTCGTGTTGCTGCAGATGCCGGCAGCGCTGAAAGTGCCTCCTGATTGGGTGCAAAGATAACCCATATTGCCTTCCCGCATGGCCGCCGTGGGAACAGTGTTCTGGATCGTGCTGGTGCGTGGCAGCCGGAATCCTTCATAGTCGCCGTAGAAGAAGGACTTGTTCTTCCCATTGTAGAGGTGGGGGATGACGACCGGTCCGCCCACACTGCCACCGAAGTCGTTGGCGATTTCGGAGGGCTTGGTGACCGCGCCGAAGGGAAGGGCGTTGAGGGCGGCATTCTGGGTATACCAGTACGCGGAGCCGTGGATGTCGTTCGTACCGCCCTTCGAGGTGGTGGTCACGTCGCCGGGGTCACCAAACTCCGCCGGACTTCCTACGCCTTGGACCTTGATTTCGGCAATGTCTTCCGTGGAAGGGAAAGCGTTGCGGAGCGGCTTGTTGCCGGTCACATCGGTGATGGAAATCCCGTCCACGCTAAACTGCGACTGCGATTGCAGGCCGCCTTGAATGGAGAGATTTCCGCTCTGGTCGGTCTGCATACCCGGGAGGATTTCAAGCAGATAATACGGGCTGTTGCCATTCCCGGACGCCCGGTAATTGGTGGGAAGACTGGTGATCTCAAGGGTGTTGTAAGTGGAGGAGACCGTCTCTGTTTCCGTGGTGATGACGCCGACACTTGCGGCCTTGACTTCCATGTGTTGGCTAAACTGTCCTACGGTTAGCGTGACGTCCACACGCAAAGTCTGGCGCGCGCCGAGTTCCAAGCCATCAACTCGCGTGGTCTCGAAACCAGTGTTGCTGGCTTCAACAGTGTAGTGCCCCGCCTTGACGTCGACGGCCTCGTAGTCGCCGCTGGCATCCGTCGTCAAGGTTCGTGACGTGTTTTCATCGATGTTGGTTATCTTCACCGTGGCATTGCCAATCACCGCGCCGGACGGGTCTGTTACCGTGCCCAGTATTGTTCCGAAGGTGGATTGGGCAAACGAGGTGCAGCAGGAAAGCACCCCCACAAAAATCAGCCAAACTAATCTTCTTACCATTTACACCTCCTGTCTAAGAATAGAGTGGTCTTACGCAAATCTGGCATGGTTATCTCCTCATTGGAAACGTGCCAGAATGTGTGCTTTTCAGCGACAGCGGTCCTGAGTCAGAAGCTCGTTGGGTAAGTCAGCCTGCATCGAGGGCGAAAGGGCGTAGCCTAAGGCTGGTGCCCTGCGAACAGCCTCCGGCGCCAGACGGGGATGGGGAACACCCGCTTGAAACGGGAATACTTTGTTCACGAACTTCTGCCTCACGACACTACCTTGTTGTGTCAAGAGGATTCTGATCGCACAACGTTGCGGCAGGGTTAAAAAGGGGAGAAATTCCGGTAAAGAAGCAACCCTCTACCCGGTACGTGACGCAAGCAACGGAGCAGGAGAATCGAGGAGACCGTCTCTGTTTCCGTGGTGATGACGCCGACACTTTCGCCCTTGACTTCCACGTGTTGGGTGAACTGTCCTACAGTTAGCTTGACGTCCACACGCAACGTCTGGCGCGCCCCGAGTTCCAAGCCATCAACTCGCGTGGTCTCGAAACCAGTGTTGCTGGCTTCAACCGTGTAGTGCCCCGCCTTGACGTTGACGGCCTCGTAGTTGCCGCTGGCATCCGTCGTCAAGGTTCGTGACGTGCCTTCATCGTTGTTGGTAATCTTCACCGTGGCATTACCAATCACTGCGCCGGACGGGTCTGTTACCGTGCCCAGCAATATCCCGAGAGTAGATTGAGCAAATGCCACACCCGCCGAGAGAGTGGCAACAAACAGAATACAACCTAGTTTTCTTGGCATTTACACCTCCTGCGTAAGTTCTGAGTAATGCGCCCAAAACCAAGAAAACATCGTAATTATCGAGGTTCCCTGAAACGGCCCTGATGGGCAGTCAAGGTTGCGCAAACGCAAGGCTGATCGTGCGCCACATAGCCCGGAATCCGAATAAACGATGCCCGATTATTTGACAATCAGCGGAGAGTAGCTCCAGTCCGTGGCGGGCAGGCGAATGCCCACTAAGTAATACCCAGGAGCGATTCGGGACAGGTCCAGGGTGACATTCAACGCAGTCATGCCATTCTCGATCGTTGCCGTTCCCGTTGCCCTAGCAAGCGGCTCTCCGGGCTCTTCCTGAAAGATCCCGACCTCATATGTGCCGGCGCGGCTCCCTTCCGGAAGATAAAATGACACGTCGTCAAAGCCCCGCTGGAACACTAACGGCCCCTTGCCGGGACCTTGGTCGCCGCGCAGCACCAACCTGTTCCTCATGTCGGCGACGATGTGGTAATGTGCGGTAATTACAGCCTGCTGACGAGAGCGCCATCCCCACCAGCCGACGGAAAGAATCACGATGATCACGGCGGCAGCCACGCCTACGTATGCCGCTCTCCATATCCATTCCGCCTGTTTGCGAAACTCGGTGTACTCACGGAAACACGGGGTGCATGTGCCGAGGTGTTCGACCCAGTCGTTGACTTGCTCAATCCCGAGTTTGCGGAATGCCATGGCCCTCAGAATCTCGTTGCCGGGGCATCCCGCGCGCTCTGGGTTGGGAAATCCTCCCCCGAGGAGAACGCGCTGGTACGCCTTGATGAATTGCGCCTCCTCTCGCCTTGTGAGCGCTTGATCACGCATGGGCTTTGCCCCCTTCGCCAGGCCGCCTCGTCGAGCCTTTTAACTTCATGATGTGGTCGCGGGCCTTTCCAAGTGCCTGGTTGAAGAGAACCTGCGCGCTGTTGGCCGAAGTTCCCAGGAAACGTGCGGTCTCTTTCCAGGAGTAGCCGCCGCTCCCCCTAAGGAAGAACGTGCGGCGTGCGCGTTGGTTCATGTATTGAAGCGATTCTCTTACAAGCAGATCATCCTCAATGGTTGGCAGGTTGCCGCGGGTTTGAACGCTAATGAGTGAATCGAGATCCTGGGCCGAGCCGACATATTCAATTTTGGGCTGTTTCGCCAGGTACCTGTTAAACCTGCGAACGAAGGCCACATAAAGGTAACTGTCGAGATTTTGAATCGGCTTACCCGACTGTTGGTGTGCTCTTCGGGCTTTCGAAGTTGCGAGGAGTGCTGTTTCGAGTATGTCTGCGGCTACAGATGAATCCTGTTCGTAGCGCTGGGCATAAGAAACCATGCGGGCCCAGTTTCGCCGCGCGGCATCAAGCAGGTCCGTATCAACCGCCGTCCCGGAGCCTTCCGATTGCCAAATCCAGACAGGTGGTTCAGCCTGGAAATCCCCACGCATGGTTGCTGTTCAGCCTCTCCACTCCCATTGCTGAAGGATCAAACGCCTGCACAAAGACCCGGGGTGATCTTTCCCCCCTACTATTAAGAAGCCCGTAAACCGTCCGAATCTTAATGCCTGCACTCATTTTTTCTGCCCTTCGGTGTGCACCCCCCTCCGGGAAGGCAAAGGTCGAAGTAGCCCTCTTAAGTGCGACGGTCTTTTCGGCCTCCCTCAATATGGGGGAATGCGCATATGAAAACGGAGTCATCCGGTGCGCCAGCGCCAAAGCGTTTGCGCACTGTCGCATCTATTATCGCAGCCTGCATGACGCCTGCTGGGAATATTGTTGCGCGCCAACCAAAAGGTGTCGTCGAGAGGTACGGTCATGGCCCTGGAAGGAATTGCCGTGCGTGAAGCAGGAGCCCAAACACACCCCCCTAAGGATGCCTTGGTCCCGCTCGATAACCTTGCTCGGAGCAATGAGATAGACGATATCTTGCGGCCCGTGGTTGAAGCTGGGCGCAAGGAAGTTCACGCCGCAATTGAAAGGGTTCGCAAGGAATGGCCGGGGCGAAGGCGCGATGAGTTATGGGCTCGGCTCCGACAACTCCGGAACGAGGACCGGGAAAGGAGCTGGCGCCACACCGTTTGGAGTGAAGAAGATCTGCAGATCCTCCGTACGTACTACGCTCAGGGCCGAGCGGGAGCGCTCCGGGCCGTCAAGGAGCTCCTTGCGCGACACCCAGACTGGAGATCCAAGGTAATCTGGCGCAAGGCCAAAAAACTCGGCATCTCAACCAGGCCTGAGAAAACCAAACCGTGGTCGCATGAGGAGCAGGGCTATTTGCTATGGAACGCCGGAGAGAAGCCGCTGGAAAGGATCGCTCGAAAGCTGAAACGGAGCGCAAAGGCGGTGCAGGATATGATGTCGAATAGGGTGGGCAGCTCGAAACAGCGCACTCCGAAGCAATATACGCTGCATAGGATATCCAGATTGTTGGGCGTTAGTGACGCAATCGTACGGCTGTGGTTTCAACAGAGTTTGTTCGGCGAACCGGTCAACCGGGAGAGAAATCCGAAGCGATCCCCATCGGGACCACGGGTCAGTGCGGCGGCGATTATCGCCTTCTGCCGGAAGCATCCCGACAAGATCAACACGCAGCAGTGCCATCCCGATTTCTGGGTACTCCTGGAGGACAAGGATGTGCAGCCTAGTGCCTGGCATGGCTTGCGGCAACACCTGACCCAAGAGAGGGACTGCCCGGGCTGTGAACGGGTGATTCGGGGAAATGCGTACTTTCACCATGTCAAGGCGTGCCAGGCGGCCGCGCCTCGGGCAGCGAGGCTCGGGCCCGTGGCCGAAACGCCGGGTCAGCAGTCTGTGTATTCAAACGTATAGCGGTCGGCAGCACGCTGCCATTGGGTAAAAGAAAGGTATCCGGTGCAGGGATTTCCCGTCCAGCGTACTTCGCAGGCGTGCCAGTAGTCGATCACACGGGCATGCCGCGGGTGCAAGCGGGCCTGATAAAATAGCACATCGAACCAGCCCCGTTTCTTTACCTGAGTGAACTCGTGATCTTCAATCCATTTGATCATTCGGTTGAATCGGCAGTGTGGTTCTTCTGCCGGGTTCGCGGCGCGCGCGGCAGTATCGGCCCGGAGGAAACCCTGACACCTTCTGTTTACTTCCCTCTCCACCGAGGCAGGCATTGGAGGATCCGCTTCAAGGGCAGCCCTTGCCCAGTACGCAAATACCTCCCACTGCACATACCGTTCCACCGCGTTCCGCAAAGTTCGAGCGCCGACTCGCCGGCTGAGCTTGATCAACCGGTGTTTCTCCTCGGGCATTTCACATTCGTCGAGCACGCGGTCCCTGCAATGCTCTGAAGCTTTCAGCCAGTCCGGAAAGAAAGGGTAGGCGGCAGGCTTCGAGCGCTTCCACTGGCGCTCGCAATATTCCCAATAGGCATGATTGCGCAGGGAGGTCAGGTCGCGCGCTGCGTAGTATCCCACAGCGTTCATCCATTCTTCCCGCCAGATTTTCCCGAAGATGTGCTCGTTGATCCAGCGCACGAGGTGGCGCCAAAGGAGGGGCGGCTCACCGCCCTGGGAAAGTTTCGTTTCCGCGACGAACTTCGTGAAACCTCTGGAGCGTTTATCAACTACCTCGGCGAGCCACTGCGGGAAATTTCCTTCTGTCTCCTCAATGGCGCGAACCCATAGCGCGAACGCTTCCCACTCTAAGTATTTCTCCCGGGCTCCCTGCAAACGCGGCCATGGTATGCGCGCTGCCTCGTGTTCAGCCGTCCGACGGGCCACTTCTCTCACCCGCCTCTCGAGCGGGCCAGGACGCCACGTTCGCTTGGTCTTCACTTCCGTCATTGCACGTGAACCCTTCACAGGGAGATCGAGACAGTTTTAGAGAATTACACAGCACCATTTTCGGTGCAAGAGTGATCCGCAGCAAGCCCTGGGCCAAAAGGAAGTCGCACTCTTGAGGGGCTTAGGAACTTCCCATAACGTCCCAATTTCGCCGGTCACGGCGGAGGAAAAGGTCGCAAGAAGTTCTTCACACCTTATTTATTTTCCCGCGGATGTTTTCTCCAGCCTTCCGAGGAACACCGGGAGGCGAAACCGGTGCCAGAGGTTCTTCACATCGGATTGTCTCCCGTCTCGGGTTGCGGCAGAGGAAAAGGTCGCAAGAAGTTCTTCATACCTTATTTATTTTTCCGCGGATGTTTTCTCCAGCCTTCCGAGGAACACCGGGTGGCGAAACCGGTGCCAGAGGTTCTTCACATCGGATTGTCTCTCGTCTCGGGTTGCGGCAGAGGAAAAGGTCGCAAGAAGTTCTTCACACCTTATTTATTTTTCCGCGGATGTTTTCTCCAGCCTTCCGAGGAACACCGGGAAGCGAAACCGCTGCAAGAGGTTCTTCCAAGCGGATTCGGATCGCGCACGGGTGCAGTGAACCGGTGTTGCCGCGATTTATCGCGCCATATGCTGGGAGAGAGTTTGGCAGAACTGGCGGTCCAGTTGTAGGTTCGGTGTCGTAATGTTTTCATCGCTTCGGGATCTCTCGGAAAAACTTCGAGCCGTCGGGTACGTAATCGACGCGGTTAGCCTGGAAGTGGTGTATCTCGCCGCCGAGATGCAGAAGCCCCTGCTGGTCGAGGGCCCGCCCGGTTCGGGAAAGACCGAATTGGCCTACGCCGTAGCGTCAGCCGCAGGCGCCGTAGTCGAACGCCTGCAGTGCCATGAAGGGATTACCGAGGAGAAAGCCATCGGGAAGTTCGACCAAGCCTTGCAGGAACTCTTCCTCCGTGTTGAGGGTAGCCAGCTTGGCGACGACTGGGGAGCGATCCGCAATCGCCTCCATTCACTGGATTTCTTCTCCCACGGCCCCCTATTACGCGCCTTGCTCTACCAGGAGAAACCCTGTGTCCTGCTGATCGACGAGCTCGATAAGGTGGACCATGCCTTTGAGGCGATGCTGCTGGAGCTGCTCAGCGCCTGGCAAATCACCGTACCAAAACTCGGAACGGTTAAGGCCGAGACGGTGCCTTTCGTGGTGTTGAGCTCGAACGAAGAGCGCAGGCTCGGCGACCCGTTGCGCCGCCGGTGTTTTTACCTGCGATTCGAGTATCCCACCATCGAGCGGGAGGTCGAAATACTCAGCGCACGGGGCAAGGGCCAGGATTCCACTGTGCAGGGTCAACTGGCAGGTCTGGCTTGTGCGTTGCGTGCCTGGAACATGGAGAAGCCGCCTTCGATTGCGGAGATCCTCGACCTCGCGCGGGCGCTCGAAATTCTGGGAATGGGCGAAATCCGTCCCCAAGACCGCGATTTGCTCCTGCCATTACTTGCGAAGACTCCGAGTGATCGCCGAAGACTCTCGATGAACGCTGGATTCGAGGGGTTAGTCTACGATTCGCTTCGCCACCGCGACGAACTGATGAAGGCAGGACACTTAAAGAGG
>CAVRNQ010000001.1:0-943338 GCA_963722555.1 uncultured Acidobacteriota bacterium | reverse complement strand
TGGAACCCACGTCCTGCACGTCCTGCGGAGACCAGAACCTTTCCGCGATGGCGGCGGTCGAGGGCCAGATGCGGGAGTCAACGTTTTCCGTTGATACGAGTTCGCTCCACATGCAGGCCTCCCCGCCCAGGATGCGCGACGCCTGCTCGGGCGTGAGGGTTTGCGCGGCAGCGCCGCCCAGGGGATCGACCCGGTAATAGGCCGCAGGCGGCAGGGCGAAGTCGAGGTAATAGCCGTTGGAGAGGATACTCATGTAACCCAGCCGTGCCGTCTGGGCCCGGGGGACTACCCGGCCCGCCCCAAGAGTGCACCACAACATCCTTGGGAAGATCGGGACGAAAGATCTCGTCCCACCCAATCATTTTCTTGCCGTGCTTCTGGACAATGGGCAGAAGCTGTTGTTCGAAGTAAAGCTGCAGGTCAGTGTTGTCTTTGAGCCCGTGCGCTTTCTTGAAAGCCTGGATTTGCGGATTCCTATCCCACTGCTTCCCGTTGACCTCGTCACCGCCCACGTGGAGGTACTAATCGGGAAAGAGCGCAGCGATCTCGCCGATCAGACCGTCGAGGAAGGTGTAAATATCCGGGCGCGTCGGATCCAGGGCGGGATCGAAGATGCCCCAATGGCGTTCGATTTGAAACGGCCCGGGGCCGCTGGAGAGTTCGGGGTACCCCACGTACCAACTCGTGGAGTGGCCGGGCATCTCGATTTCCGGGACGATGCGAATGCCCCGGTCACGCGCGTCGGCGACCAGATCGGTAATTTGGGCCTGGGTGTAATAGTGGCCGTCCGAGCCCATCTCCTGAAGTTTGGGGTATTCCTTGCTTTCGACTCGGAAGCCCTGATCGTCCGTGAGGTGAAGGTGGAGCACATTGAGCTTCACGGCGGCCATGGCATTCAGGTTGCGCTTCAGAACGTCCTCGGGCATCCAATGGCGGGCAAGTCAATGACCAAGCCACGCCAGGAGGCCGCGGGTGGTCCTCGATGCGCACGCCCGGCGCACCGAATCCCTGCGCATCGAGAGTGACGACTGCAGAAAGGTCTCGATTCCTCGCAGCACGCCCACCGGAGTAGGCGCCGTAAGGCGAGCCTGTCGCGACACGACTTGAGTTGGTAGGACTCATCTTCTTTGATGGACTGGACTTGCTCCCCTGCGTGATCGCAATGGAGCACGAGCGTCGCTATGCCGGGATGCGTCCCGAGCCCGTAGCTTAAGGGAATGCCGGTCTGTTTGGCGAGTCGCCGATAAGGCGCGCCGCCGCAGCCTCCAGACGCGGCTCCTGGTATCCTTCGAGCGCAACTCGAAAACTGCCGTCAATCGCGAGGCGCCCCCCGTCCGGCGTGAGTTGCGCCGGCTGCGGCATCAGGTTGTAGGTTTGACCTTGCGCAGCGTTAACGCCGAGCAGCATGACATAATGCACCCTGCCCAGAAGATTCGAATCAGGTATTTCATGTTTGCCCCCGCCACTTGAAGTCGATCCGCTGCCACGGACGATCCCTGCCCCTCGCGTTTCCCCCTCCAGGAGAAGGAAACCATCACCGACACACGCGCATGACGATAGATGAACCGAGGGGCAATTGCAACGGCGGAGAAGCAGGGGCCGTGCCACGGCGCGGCGCAGCCTGGGTGGGGGCGAAGACCTCCCAAAGTAAGAAGGGCCGCTTCTGCGGCTGCTTTTCGCAGCGGCGCCCTTCAGGGCGGCATCATGGATTGAAAGACTTGCCCGCTAAAGGCGGCCTCTACGAAAGCCGGGTCCGCTTACAGATTGCCGGACGGCATAGAAACGAGTAGTCTATTGACCGGGAAGGACATGGCCAGAGGCTGGGAAAGCAAATCGGTTGAGTCGCAGATCGAATCCGCGCGGTCCGACGCGACGAAACCTGCCAAGCATTCCGTCACGCCCGAGATGACTGCAACGCTACGGAAGAGGGAAACGCTGCTGCTCGCGCGCACCCACGTGCTGCAACAAATCCAGGCTAGCCAGAACCCCCGCCATCTCGCGATGCTCGAAAGTGCGCTCGCCGCTCTAGAGAAGCAACTCGCCGCCATCAGGGCACCAGATTAATCCGTGGGCGGCCGCTGCATGTCGGCCGGCGGCGGGCGGGTGAGGGATCTGCTGCCTCCGCACGGCTCCGGCATTCCCGGCTCGAAGGTGGAAGCGTCGTTACACAACGACGCCTGGGTGGGAATCAAAGCTCCGTCGCCTGCTCATTCACTCTTCACAAACTTGAGCGCAGCGGAATTGATGCAGAAACGAAGATGGGTGGGTGGCGGGCCGCCTTCAAACACGTGGCCGAGGTGCGCTTCGCACCGGGCACAGCGGACTTCCGTGCGCTCCATGCCGTGACTCCGGTCGGTTTCGCGGTAGACGTTCTCGTCGGCTGCCGGTTCCCAGAAGCTCGGCCAGCCCGTGCCGGAATCGAACTTGGTTTGGGAACTAAAGAGGGCGGTGCCGCAGCAGACGCAACGGAACATTCCCTCCTCGTGCGAGTTCCAGTATTGGCCGGAGAAGGCGCGCTCGGTCCCCTTGCGGCGCGTCACTTCATACTGCTCCGGAGTGAGGAGATCCTTCCACTCGGCATCAGTCTTAACTACCTTTTCCGCAGTCACGATTCCCTCCCGGTCATTGGATTTATCGAACTTCACCCGCCGGATGAATTGTCGCGAAAACTTGCCGGGCGCGCCGCCGGAGGTTTTGCGTCGTCGTCCGGTGCGCCTCAGAAAATCTGCTTAACAGGCTGCGGAAAAACGCTTCCCTGCTGTCATCCTGAGCATTGACAGCCTTTCGGCTGCCCATGATGGGCAGAAACTCGACAAGGAGAACCCATGCCCCTCGCTGTCATCCTGAGCGAAGCGAAGGACCCGGCAGTTCGCGGGGGGTTGGCGAACAGAGTAAACTACGGGGGTTCTTCGCCCAAAATGCGGGCTCAGAATGACAGCGCAAGCGATGCTGAATCTAAATGACTTACGCGTCGAGTTTCTGCAGAGCGTAGCGAAGGATCTCGCTCTGCCCGCTCAGGGTAAACTACGTGAAGGATCTCGCTCTGCGCATTTTCATGGCAATACGAGATTCTTCCTTCGCTATGCTCAGGACCGCCTGCGGCTCCTCAGAATGACAGTCCCGACGGGTTTCTCCGCAGCCTGTTGAGCCCTATTTAAGAGATGGCTTCAACACGCAGTTGGTTACAGATTTGTTGCCGTGGGCGCGGGTGGCAGCCCATGGTTTGGCGCGAGGGCTGGTTTGTATTCGCTCTGGCGCCAGCGTTCACGCCGCCGCGCTAGGAAAACATGGACCTGGGTGGGGTGGGGTTAGAGTCTACCTTCGTGCGGAAGCGAGTCAATGGGGTTCCGCACCGTTGTGCGGATAGACCAAGCTCTTGGCGGAATCCCAGGAGAGGTAAACCCTCGGTCCGCTTGCGTCGCCGTTGGGCCGCGTGTCCCGGGCGGAATTGGTATCCCGCACGACCACCCGCTGGCCATTGGCAATGCGCACCGCCCAACGGCGTCTGCCTCCCTCGTAGATGGAGTCGACGAGTTCACCCTTCAGCACGTTGAGCCGGCTCCCATTCTCCCGGGGAAGACCACGCGTCAGCCGCACACACTCGGGCCGCACGGCGAGCGTGGCGTGGGAACGCTCCGGCAGGTCCACGGAGTTCGAAGCCCACAAAGCATGACCGCCGGCTGTCTCGAAGCGCGTCCCCTCCGGAGTGTGAGCGACGCAGCTGACCTCGAAGAAATTCTCGACCCCCATGAACTCCGCCACGAAATGCGTCCGCGGGCGTTCATAGATTTCTTCACCCGTCCCCACTTGTTCGAGGCGCCCGTGGTTGATCACGGCGACGCGGTCCGACATCACCAGGGCTTCTTCCTGGTCGTGCGTCACGAAAATGAAGGTGATCCCCAGGCGCTCGCGCAGCCGTTTCAACTCCACCTGCATTTGTTGCCGAAGCTTTTGGTCGAGCGCACCGAGCGGCTCGTCCAGAAGCAGCACCGCCGGTTCCAGAACCAGGGCCCGCGCCAGCGCTACGCGCTGCATCTCGCCGCCGCTCAATTGCTGGGGATACCGATCCTCCTTGCCGGGTAACTCCACCATCTCCAGTATGGCTCGCACGTGGCGTTGAATCTCCGCCCGGGGCAACTTCTTCTGCTCCAGCCCGAAGGCCACGTTACGGAAGACTGTCAAGTGCGGAAAGAGGGCGTAGTGCTGAAAGACCGTGTTGACGTTGCGATGGTAAGGAGGGAGGAGGGAAGCGTCGTGCCCATTGATCAGGACTTGCCCCCCCTGCGGTAACTCGAAGCCGGCCACCAAGCGCAGCAAAGTGGTCTTGCCACTACCGCTGGGGCCCAGAAGCGTCAGGAATTCGCCCCGCCGCACGGCGAGCGTAAAGTCTTCCAGGGCGGCGTGCTCCCCGTAACGCTTACAAACGTTTCGAAGCTCTACGATGCATTCCGAGGAAGCGTCCAATTCTTAGGCTTATCCCGACCTCCCAAATTGGTTTTGCAGCCGATGCTACCCCGATCCGGCCAGGTTGGCAAGTGGCGATTTCGTACCCGTGACCGTTCCGCCACAGCCGCGGAACTCCCCTGCCGCAGTGCGGAAAGGCGCGGCTACTTCTTCCTGCTGCCGAAGGAACGAATATAGCCCACCAGCGCCTGGATCTCCTCATCCTTCAGCTTCTCCCCGAAGGCGGGCATAGTCGTGCCCTTCTTGCCGTTCTTGATCGCCTCCCCTATCCCGTTGTCCTTGAGGGAGGCTTGCCATTTCGGGTCGGTGAAATCCGGAGTCTTGATGGCGGCAAACCCCTTGCCGTCGGCGCCATGGCACATTGAGCACTTCTGCTTGAAAAGTGCAGCCCCGCCCGCCGCAGGCGCTGCCTGAAGCGCCACAACGCAGGTCAGCAAGCCAGCACTAAGTCCGAGAAACCTGAGGAATGGTGATGCCCAGGATCGCATATAACCCCTATGAATCCGAAACCAGGTTGAAGTCCAATGCCTCGGAAGGTTTTTACCTGCGAGCCCGTCGCACCTGCCCCGGCCGCGCACCATGGCCCACTGCAAAGAGCCTTCCCTGAGAGGGTAGCATGTTACAGAGGGGGATGGACAAAAATCAAGAATCACTGGGCTGGGCAAGAGCGCCGTTACCACGGCAAGTCCCGGGCTGGGAACAGGAATCCATCCTGCGAGAGAACCCGTCATTGGTTCGATCCGCCGCGTGGCCAGCGGGGCTCAGGGCTTTCACTGGGGCGGGATAAACTGGGGCGGGTGTGCTGTGCCTGCGCCGAAAAAGAATTGCTCCATTTGATGGGCGATGAAATCCTGAGCTTCCTTCGTGGAAGGCACCAGGCGATATTCGTTGATCAGCATCCGTAAGTGGTCAAGCCACAAGTTCCACGCTTGCTGGGAGACGTTATCGTAAATGCGCTGCCCGAGCTCCCCGGTCCAGGGTGGCTCATCCAGGCCCGGAAGTTCCTTCTTGAGCATCACGCATTTCACCATTCGCTGTGCCATAGAATTGTGCCTCTTTGGATTTCTCTCGCGAATTCCGCGCTGCGGAGTGCCCGCTGGCCGCCCAGAGCGCGGAAACTACAGGCCGCGCCCGCGTGCAGTGACATTATACAGGAGATCCCGCGCGGCGCCGTACAGGCTGCGGGGAAACCCGCCGGGACTGTCATTCTGAGGAGGTCGCCACGGCGACCGACGAAGAATCTCGCATTGCCATGAAAATGCACAGAGCGAGATTCTTCGCTTCGCTCAGAATGACAGCAGGGAAGAGTTTTTCCGCAGCCTGCGTAACCCAGCCATCTTGGTCGGCCAGTCTCGCGAGGCAGTTCATTTCTTGCGGCGAATTTCCAACTCCACTTTCTCGCCGTCGAAGAGAGGAAGCCGTTCGTGCGGCCTGAGCACCCCACTCTGAAACGTCGCGGAGGTGTGCAGAGGTTCGCCCGGAGCGGTGTTTGCAAGTCGCGCCGAGGCAGCGTGGGGTGCGGGCGCTGGGGGCATAGCGAGGCCCGCTTCCGCGGCATCCAGTGCTTGGTTCGCCAGACGGTCGGCTGCGCGGTTGTGCTCTCGCGGGACGTGCCGGATCGAGAAGGACTCCAGGCGCGCGATCATCGCCTGGGCCTTGTCGTACAGCGGTTTCAGGTCAGAGCTGCGAACCTTGTAGCGCCCGGAGATCTGACGGGCCATCAACTCGGAATCCGTTACCACACTCAGGCGGAGATGGTGATGGCCGAGAGCGTAGTCCAAGGCTGCCAGCAGGCCCTGGTATTCCGCAAAGTTGTTGGTGGTTTCTCCCAGGAACTTCGCAAACGCTGCGACGCGCTCGCCGGCCGTAGTTTCCATGACCACGCCGTAAGCGGCCGGGCCCGGGTTTCCCCGCGAGGCACCGTCCACGTGCGCCACGACTTCAGATGAGCTCATCATGCGGGAAGATGTACCCGGGTTGCAATTCCGTCCTATGAGGGGGATTGAGCCGTCGCCGGTTCTCGCGCCCAGGCACAGGGAATGAGTCCGCTCAGACTGCTGCTCCCGCGCTCTGGTCATTGCCCTCTGCCTGCTCCGCGGGCGGAGGCTCGACATAATAGACAATCCGGCTGCAGTTTTCACACGTCAGCACGACATCGCTGCTCCGGATTTCATTGTAGACCTGCGGCCGCAGCCGGACGTTGCACGCGGTGCAGAGACCTTCGCGCACTTCCGCCAGAGCGATCCCGTTTCGGTAAGAGCGGATGCGTTCGTACAGGTTCCGGACTGAGTCGCTGAGCGCCGCGGTAAGTTCCGTGCGCCGCGCGTGCAGGCGCTCGCGCTCATCCAGATCCGTCTGGCGTTCATCCTGCAGCCGTTTGATCTCACCCGCCACGCGCGCTTTCTCACCCTCCAGCCGCGCTGCCGCGTCCTGGACGTGTTGCTGGAGATCTTCGGCCTCAATCATTTTCTCCAGGATCTGATCCTCAATCGCGCGGATGTTGGTTTCTTCGCCCGCAATCTCCTTCAGCATGGCCTTGTATTGTTCGTTGGTTTTGACCTGGTAAAGCTGATCTTTGTGCTTGGTGATCTTTTCCTGGATGATCTCGACATCGCCTTCCAGGTTCTTCCGCTCTTTCTGATTGGCGGCCAGGCGCTTCTTGCGCTCTTCGTGGGCGTGAATGAAGTCATCGAGTTGGGACTGCAAGGTCTGAATCTGGGCGGGCAGTGAATCGATCAATACCGCCAACTCCGCCACCTTCAGGTCAACCTGCTGGAGTTCGATGACGGATTTGAGGTCGGGATTCAATGCCTCTCCTTGGTCATGTCTTGTCGCCCTGACGGGAAGGTCCAGGCACACTCACCGCTTCGCCGCACCTTCCACGCCTGAACATTTTTGCACATTCCGAGGGAACGCGGCAAGAAAATGAGCGCTGGTGCCATCTGGAATGGGATCCCTTTCGAAACACTGGTCATTCCCGCGCAAGCGGGAATCCAGTCCGTCTGGGGCGCATTTCCAATGGCTGGCGGAGTAGATTCCCGCTTTCGCGGGAATGACTGCACCTTGGAGCGCCCGTTTCTCGCAAATGACACCTTTACCGCCAACTCTCAGAACTTTACGAACGTCACGGCCCCTTCCGAGGCGGAGGAGACCAGCTCCGCGTACTTGGAGAACACTCCCCTCTTATAACGCGGCTCGGGGGTGCGCCAGTGGGCGAGGCGCTTCTGGATATCGGCCTCGGAAATTTCCACGTCGAGGCGCCGCTTTTCGATGTTGACCACGACCGTGTCGCCGTCGGCCAGGGCGGCGATCGGCCCACCCCGCGCCGCTTCCGGAGCCACGTGACCCGCCATCAAGCCGTGCGTGCCGCCGCTGAAGCGGCCGTCGGTCAGCAAGGCGACGGATTCGCCCAGGCCTTCGCCCACAATGGCGCCGGTTACTCCCAGCATCTCCCGCATGCCAGGCCCGCCGCGCGGGCCCTCATAGCGAATCACCACGACATCGCCGGCCTTGATGCTTTTGGCAGTGACGGCGCGCATGGCGTCTTCTTCGCAATCGAAGACCCGCGCCGGCCCGCGATGGTAGGTGCGCTCGACGCCGGCCACTTTGATGACGCAGCCCTCGGGCGCGAGATTCCCTTTCAGGATGACCAGGCCGCCGGTTTTCTTTACGGGATTCGAGACGGGCCTCACCACATCCTGCCCGGGCGTTTCCTTGACGTGCGCGACTTCCTCGGCGATGGTCTTGCCGGTGGGGGTCATCTGCGAGCCATCGATCAAACCGGCCTCCAGCAGTTTCTTGGCAATGAGCGGAATTCCGCCCGCGCGGTGCACATCGACGGCCACGTACCGCCCGCCGGGTTTCAAATCCGCGATGATGGGCGTGCGCGAACTGATGGCGTCAAAGTCGTCAATGGTCAGCGGGACGTTGGCTTCGCGCGCCATGGCCAGCAGATGCAGCACGGCGTTGGTGGAACCACCGGTGGCCGCCACACTGGCGATGGCGTTTTCGAAAGCTTTGCGGGTGAGGATGTCCAGCGGCTTGACTCCCCGCTTCAGCAGGTCCATCACGATCTCGCCGCACTGGTAGGCGACTTCGTCCTTCTGCGGGTCGAGAGCCGGAACGCTGTTTGCTCCCAGGGGAGAAAGGCCGATGAACTCCATCACCGTGGACATGGTGTTGGCGGTGAACTGGCCGCCGCAGGCGCCGGCCCCCGGACACGCCGCGTCCTCCAATTGCTTCAATTCCGCGTCGGTCATGAGGCCGGCGGCATTGGCGCCCACGCCCTCGTAAACGTCAACAATCGTCACATCGCGACCCTGGAAGCGCCCCGCGGCAATGGAGCCCCCGTAAAGGAGGACACTCGGAACGTTCAGCCGTATGAGCGCCATGGCCCCACCGGGAATGGTCTTGTCGCAGCCGACCAGCGCCACCATGGCGTCAAACATGTGGCCGCGGCCGACCAATTCGATCGAGTCGGCCACCACCTCGCGGCTGACGAGTGAAGCCTTCATCCCCTCCGTGCCCATGGTCACGCCGTCGGAAATGGCGATGGTGTTCAGCTCCATGGGAGTGCCGCCGGCCGCGCGCACACCTGCCTTCACCTTTTCCGCCAGTTGCCGCAGGTGGTAGTTGCAAGGCATGGTCTCAATCCAGGTGTTGGCGATGCCGACGATGGGCTTCGCCAAGTCTGCGTCCGTGAACCCAATCGCCTTGTACATGGCACGCGCGCCAGCGCGGTCGCGTCCGTCCGTGATCGTGTGACTCTGATGCTTAAGATTGAATGGCACGATGGCCTCCCAGGTTTGATTGTTGCTCCTGCTGAAACTCCCCATAATCGCAGATTTGCGCGCGGGGAGCAAGACACCCTTACGCTCGGGCGTTGAAGAGCCAGGTGGTAACGTCGTGGGGACAGCCCCTGCCGGGGAAGACACCCAGCGCAGTTCCCCCCCCCGGAAGGGAGAAGCGAGGCAGAACTCCAGCAGGGGGCGCAGAAGCCCGCGACGGCAGGGCCTAGGAGAGCCATCGGCGGCACCGGACTCGCAGAAGCCTCGGGGAGACAGTCACACAGATGTCGTGGCGTGTGAGCATTCGTTGATTACTGTAAGTTATTGATAACAAGCAAACAATAATACTTGACAGTAGCACACTCATATATTATGATTTGAATGTACTAAGGATTTAGAAAGACCAACTAATGGAGGTAAACAAACATGGCGATAGTACGATTTGAACCTTTCCGAGATATGATGACAGCTCAGCGTGACCTTGACCGCTTGCTCCGTGGAGCCTTCTCTCCCACATTTGGCGAGGGAGAGGTTTCGACCCGGACCTGGGCGCCGCCCGTGGACATCTACGAAAACGGCGACAATCTGGTGCTGAAGGCGGAACTGCCCGGCCTCAGTCCCGAGGACGTGGAGATTAGCGTCGTGGACAACACCCTCTATCTGAAGGGTGAGCGCAAGTTCGAAAAGGAAGTGAAGGAGCAGAGCTATCACCGTGTCGAGCGCTCCTATGGAGCCTTCACCCGGACCTTCTCGCTCCCCAACAGCATCGACGCGGATAAGGTTGCGGCCAACTACAAGGACGGCGTTCTGACGCTGACGATGCCCAAAAAGGAAGAAGCCAAACCGAAGACCATCAAGATCAACGTCACCAAGGACTGATTTGGTCCCGGCGGTACGGGTCTGGCAGGGCACCTCTCCCGCGCCACGGGTTTTCCACCGCGTCGCGAGCCCTGGGGCAGCCTGATAGCTCCAGTCGTCTCCGGCGCGGTTTATTGTTTGGGGGGATCGAGGTGCGAGACGGCTTTGAACATCCCGGCTCATCCCTCTGCTGGATTGGGTACACTTATTGAGGAGCTGTCAGCAATCAGCTATCAGCGATCAGCCAAAGACTAAGGAAGCGCACGCGGTTTTTTCCGAGCGCTGAGAGCTGACAGCTGATGGCTGATAGCTGAAAGCTAAGAAGGTGTTTCAACATGGCCACGCGATTTGACAAATTCACGGTAAAGGCTCAGGAAGCGCTCCAGGCAACTCAGGACATCGCCGGACGTCACGGCAACCAACAAATGGAGCCGGTCCACCTCTTGCTCGCTTTGATCGAGCAGCCGGAGGGTATTGTTCCGGGGGTTCTCCAGCGCCTGGGGGTGACACCCAGCGCGGTGAGTCAGGAAGCTGAGAAGGCGATTGAGCAACTTCCCAAGGTGGGCGGCTCGACGGACCACTATCTATCGCCGGGCTTGAAGGAAGTATTCGATCAGTCCTTCCAGGAGATTGCACAGTTCAAGGACGAGTACGTCTCGACCGAGCACCTGCTGCTGGCCCTGGCCAAGAAAGCCAGCGACCCCGCGGGCCAAATCCTGCGCCGGCTGGGCGTTACGCACGACGCCATCCTGCAGGCGCTGGTGGCCGTACGCGGCACGCAACGCGTCACCGATCAGAATCCCGAGGCCAAGTACCAGGCCCTGGAGCGCTACGCGCGCGACCTGACGGAACTTGCCCGGCGCGGCAAACTCGACCCGGTGATCGGCCGTGATGAGGAGGTTCGTCGCGTCATTCAGGTTCTCTCGCGCCGCACCAAGAACAATCCCGTGCTGATTGGCGAGCCGGGGGTGGGCAAGACGGCCATTGTGGAAGGCATCGCGCAGCGCATCGTGGCGGGCGACGTTCCGGAATCCCTCAAGTCGAAGCGCATCGTGCAGCTTGACCTCGGCGCGCTGGTGGCGGGCTCGAAATACCGGGGCGAGTTTGAAGATCGCCTGAAGGCCGTGCTCAAGGAAATTGAAGAAGCCAGCGGCCAGATCATTCTCTTCATCGACGAACTGCACACCCTGGTGGGCGCGGGTGCGGCGGAAGGGTCGATTGACGCTTCCAACATGCTGAAGCCCGCCCTGGCGCGCGGCGAGCTGCGCTGCATCGGCGCCACTACGCTGAACGAATACAAGAAATATGTGGAGAAGGACGCGGCGCTGGAGCGGCGTTTCCAGCCGGTCCAGGTGGGTGAGCCGTCGGTGGAGGACGCCATCGCCATTCTGCGCGGCCTGAAGGAGCGTTACGAGGTGCATCACGGCGTGCGCATCAAGGACTCGGCCATCGTCGCCGCCGCCGTGCTTTCCAACCGTTACATTGCCGACCGTTTCCTGCCCGACAAGGCCATCGACCTGATTGACGAAGCGGCCTCGGGCCTGCGTATCGAAATCGATTCCTTGCCCGCCGCTATCGACCAGATCGAGCGCCGCGTGACCCAGCTCGAAATCGAACGGCAGGCGCTGCGCAAGGAGGAAGACTCCGCCTCGCGCGAGCGCTTACAGGCGCTCGAAAAAGAGCTGGCCGGGCTCAAGGAGAAATCCGACCAGCTCAAGCTGCGCTGGAAGGCGGAGAAAGAAGTCATCGCGAACTTGCGCCGCCTGAAGGAGACCATCGAGCAGGCGAAGGTTGACGAAGCGCGGGCCACACGCGAGGGCGACCTCGACCGGGCCGCGGAAATCCACTACGGCAAGCTGGTGGCTCTGGATAAGGAACTCGCTGCTGCCAACGCCAAGCTCGAGAGCATTGACAAGACCGGCCGCATGCTCAAGGAAGAAGTGGACGAAGAAGACGTGGCGCGGGTGGTCTCGCGCTGGACGGGCATTCCCGTGACCAAGATGCTGGAAGGCGAAGTGGCGAAGCTCGTCAGAATGGAAGACCGCTTGCGCCTGCGCGTCGTGGGACAGGACGAAGCCCTCCGCCTGGTTGCGAACGCCGTGCGTCGCAGCCGCGCCGGCCTGGCCGACCCGCACCGCCCCATCGGCTCATTCCTGTTCCTCGGCCCTACCGGCGTAGGCAAGACGGAACTGGCGCGCGCGCTGGCGGAGTTTCTCTTTGACAACGAGCGCGCCATGCTGCGCCTCGACATGTCGGAGTACATGGAGAAACACGCCGTGGCACGGCTGATCGGCGCGCCGCCCGGCTACGTGGGCTACGAAGAAGGCGGCCAGTTGACCGAGCAGGTGCGCCGCCGCCCTTACGCTGTACTGCTTTTCGACGAAATCGAAAAGGCGCATCCCGACGTCTTTAACATCTTCCTGCAAATTCTCGAGGACGGCCGCCTGACCGATGGCAAGGGCCGCACCGTGGATTTCAAGAATACGGTCATCATCATGACCTCGAACATCGGCAGCCACTTCATCCACGAGGCGATGAACGGCGGCGAACATTCCATTGGGATGACCGCGAAACAGGAAAGCGCGGTGGGCGAGGCCGGCACGTTAAGCGAGGGACTGAAGCGGAAGATTCACGACGCGCTTCTCCAGCACTTCCGCCCCGAGTTCCTTAATCGCGTGGATGAAATCGTGATCTTCAACGCTCTCGGCAAGCCGGAGATCGAGAAGATCATCGACTTGCAGCTCGCGAACCTGCGACACCTGCTCGCGGAAAAGAAAATCCAGATCGAGCTCACCCCGAAGGCTCACAAGTTGTTGTTCGAGCAGGGTTACGATCCGCAGTTCGGTGCCCGCCCGCTCAAGCGCGCCATCCAACGGCTCATCCAGGACCCGCTGGCCATGAAGCTGCTCGACGGCGAAATTGTTCCCGGCGACTCGCTCACGGTTGATGCGGATGTGAAGAAGGGCGTCATGACTTTCACGCGTGATAAGCTCAGTGTGCATAAGAAAGCTTCAAGCTAGACTTGAGTAAATGGGAGGTACGCCGTGGGCGATTCACTGATGAAACCGTTGGCGTCAAGTCGAGCAGTTGTGCTGAGGAAAGTCTTAGATTACATAAATGCAGAGGATTTCGAGGACGATCGTTTCTACCCGTTCATGGTTCTCGGGAAACAAGCTTTCGAGGATTGGTTGGATAAACCCTCGGGTGAACCGGACTCTGACAATGATGCTATCCGGAAAATTGTCAGCGATTTGAAGACGCAGCGCGGCGCAGTCGTAGCGCATGAGCGCACTTCATTGACCGCTCCACCGCCCAAATCACTGAGAGGGGTAACGGATCTCTCACCCGAACTAGTGGATGCCATCCGTCACCTTGTCGCTAGCGGGAGAACACCGGCGAGAGAAGAGGAAATTCAATCTGAGAGTAAGAAGATCGACCAGCTCGACGCACACTACGCAATTGAAGTACTCGAGAAACTTGACGGGATCCTTTCCCGAGTGTGCGACTTTGACCCCTTTGAGCCGAGGATAAGAAACCCCAAGGTGCAGAATTATTTCGAGGAGGCTCACCACCTGTACTTGTATGGCTTCAGAATCGCCACTGCTGTTCTGTGCCGGGGCATCCTGGATTCAGCACTGGAGGATTTAGTGGGCACGCCGGGAACCACGGGACCCGCGAAGAACAAACCGGGGGTATCGGCCCTGCTCCTGAAGGGGGCGGAGAAGGGCCTCTTTGGCAACGACGAAAAGAGCAAGAACGATGGCGTTGAGGCGGCAGCATGGGTGAGGGAGGCTGGCAACTGTGCAATTCATGAGCTGCCGAAGTTCGATAGTGAATACGCTGGTCATAAGATCGCCGAAGTCTTAAGCCTGACACGAGGGCTGCTTAATAAAATGTACGAAGCACACCGACCCGAATGAAGGAACCGCGACGTGGGAGAGGGAGTGGAGAAGTATGGAAAGTATCTGGTAATCTTCGTTTACAGGTTTCTGACCGAACAGTACCACCTTTCTTGGTGGCAGGCTCTGTTGATAATGCTGTTGATTCTGTGCGGTCTGTTCTTGGTCGCATGCATATGCTTGGGAGTTTGGTTTAAGGCGCGGGAGTTCTTCGCAAGGGTTGAACCTGAAACCATCGTGCGGCGCAAAAGGCTATGGGTGCTGATCGGGATGGCAGGCTGGGTTACCATCGTATGTTTTTTCGCACAAAGTGCGACAAGGAACTTATTCTATTTTTTTGAGTTGGCCATAACCTATTCTCTCCCTGCGCTCCTTTTCGGCGGCGTAATCCTTTGGTGGTTGCGGGATAGTAAGGGCCATTAGCAGGCCGCAGTAGCTACGGTGCCCCCTAGTCCTAGAACGGGCACAAGAGGTTTGATCAAGGAGGGCGAATGAAGATCAAGGTTGTCGTCCATGAAGCCCAAGAGGGTGGGTATTGGGCCGAGGTGCCGGCGATTCCCGGCTGCGCCACGCAGGGCGAAACCATGGAAGAGCTGATGGCGAGTGTCCACGAAGCGATCGAGGGTTGCCTTTCTGCCGATGTCGAACCGCCCGCCTCCTCTCTTTTCGCATGACCCTTTCCAAGGTGATATCACAATGATATCATCAGGATTCTGGAGGGTCCATGCCCAATATTACGGTGCGGAACATACCGAAAGCCGACTATTCCGTGCTGCGGCGAGATGCCAAGCGCCACGGGCGCAGCCTCAATGCGGAGTTTCTCGCGATGCTTGCCGACAAGAAGGAGATGGCCCGCCGCCGGGCCGGTGCGGCTAGGGCGATGAAGAGGATCGACAAGATACGAGAAGAGATCGCCAAGAAGTACCCCAACCAGCCCGATAGTGTCGATCTGATTCGCGAAGACCGGGACAGCCGATGAACATTGTGCTCGACGCCAGCGTCGCCGCCAAGTGGCTTCTGGCCGAGGCAGACAGTGACAAGGCCGCAGCCTTATTTCAGGCGTGGACGGCGAAACGCATTCGACTACTTGCCCCCGAGATACTTCCCGTGGAAGTGGGCAGCACTTTGTGGAAGAGAGTGATGCGCGGCCTCTTGCCCGCAGGGGAAGCGATAAGGTTGCAGCACGAGTTTAAGGATCTGGGAATTCCTCTGCACCCTGTCGGAGAACTGGTTGACGCAGCTTTCGACTTGGCCCTGCGATTTCGGCACTCCGTCTACGACGGCCTCTACCTCGCCTTGGCACGTGAGACTGGCGCAGACTTTGTGACTGCAGATGAGAAACTCTTCAACCTGACTAGGTCTGGAAGCACTCGGCTACTGCGACACTGGGAGTGACTTGCAAGCCTCGGCCAGCATCTAACAAGTGTAGGGGCCAAAGGGAAGGAAAAAGATGTGGAACAATCTCAAGACAACCATCTTGCTCGCGGGCATGACGGGCCTGCTGCTGGTTATCGGCGAATGGTGGGGCGGGCAGAATGGGATGATGTTTGCCCTCGTGCTTGCTGCGGTCTTTAACCTGGGCACCTATTTCTTCTCGGATAAGCTTGCGCTGAAGATGTCCGGCGCGCAGCCCATCGCGCGCGAGGACAGCCCGCGCATTTACCAGATCGTTGAACGCCTGGCCGCCAAGGCCAACATCCCTGTTCCCAAGATCTACATGATTCCCACTGACTCGCCCAACGCCTTCGCCACGGGCCGCAACCCCAACCACGCCTCTGTGGCGGTCACGCGCGGAATTCTCGAAATCTGCGACGATGAGGAAATCGAGGGCGTACTCGCCCACGAACTCGGGCACGTGAAGAATCGCGACATCCTGATCAGCGCTGTGGTGGCCACGATGGCCGGCGCCATCACCATGATCGGGCGCATGATCTGGTACGCGGAACTGTTCGGATTTGGCGGCGGGGGCGGTCGCGGCAACAACCGGCGGGGCGGCGCGCTTTCCGCCCTCGCCATGATGATTCTGGCGCCGCTCGCGGCCATGCTCATTCAGCTCGCCATCTCGCGCTCGCGCGAATACGAGGCTGACTCGACCGGCGCCCGCATCACCGGCAACCCGCAAGGTCTGGCCCGCGCTCTCGACAAGATCGACAAGTGGGCGAAGCGCATCCCCCTGCAGGCCTCACCGAACATGGCGCACATGTACATCTATCAGCCGCTCACCTCAGGTGAAATGTTTTCCAGCCTGTTCTCCACGCACCCGCCCATCCGCAAGCGTATCGAACGGCTGATCGGCCGGGACTTCGTGTAAGGCCCCGTTCCTTCGTAACCATTCCGCCTTTGGTCCGCGGCCCCTTCACCCCCCAGGGGGAGAGGGGAGGCCCGAGTCCAACCGAGCACCAGCCCCCCCGCCGCTCAGGGTAAACTCCGCGAAGAATTTCGCTCTGGGTTCTTGCGTGAAAGGGCCGAACCAAGGCGAGATGCTTCGCTGCGCTCAGCATGACAGGTGCTCTTCTTCAGCAGCCTGCTATAATCATCTCCTATGTCGTCCCCGCCCCAGCCAGCGAAGGGCCAAGGCTTGCTTGAGATGCTGAGCCGCGCCGCGCATCGCGCGGGCAGTTTCTGGGACCGCGTTTCCGACGGTGTGGAGATTCAAGCCCTCTGGTCGCAGTTTTTCTCCGAAGCGCGCGCCAGCTACAGGCTGTACACGCGCGAGATCGATTGGGAAGCGCTCAACAAGGAAAAAGGCGCGCGCCGTTTCTTCCGGGTCTCGAAACTGCTCTTTTGGGCGATGCTCATGAAGCTCTCGCCCGCGCGGCGCGTCTTCCTGCTCCTGGCGCTGTTATTCGTGCTGTTGGCCATCACCAAGAGCCGGGCCGGCATCGGCGCGGGGCACGTAGAGGTGAGCGTGCCCGACAACCTGCTGGAAGTATTGCTGGCGGTGGGCGCACTGGTGTTTCTGCTCGCGCTCGAGCTCGCGGATCGTGTCACCATGAAGCGCGACCTCGAAATCGCGCGCGAAATCCAGCACTGGCTGGTGCCGCAGACGCCGCCGCGCGTGCCCGGCGTGGACATCGCTTTTTCCTCGCGCCCCGCCAATACCGTGGGAGGTGATTACTACGACGCCTTCTTGCTTGACGGCGCCGCCCCGGCGCGCGCTGCCGAGCGCCTGCTGCTGGTCGTCGCCGACGTAGCCGGCAAGAGCGTTCCCGCCGCCCTCCTCATGGCCACTTTCCAGGCCAGCCTGCGGACGGTGGCCAGCAGCGCCACCCCGCTCCCCGACATCGTCGCGCGCATGAACGATTACGCTTGCGCCCACAGCCTGGGCGGCCGCCGCTTCACTACCGCTTTTTTCGCGGATTTCAATCCCGCCACGCGCGCCCTTACTTACATCCGTGCCGGTCACAACGTGCCCATCCTGCGCCGAGCCTCGGGCGAACTCGAGCGCCTGGAAGAAGGCGACCTGCCGCTCGGCATCAATCCCGGAACGAGTTTTCCCTCGGGCTCGACTACGCTCGCGCCTGGCGACCTGCTGCTTATCTACACCGACGGCGTCATTGAGGCCGTGAACGAACATGACCAGGAATTCGGCGAAGCCCGCCTGCTCGACCTCCTTCGAGCCACGCCCCCGGAGAGCGCCGCCGCCACCCTCGAGCGTTTCACGTCCGCCGTCGAGGCCTTCGCCGGCACAGCCCGGCAGCACGACGACATTACCTGGCTCGTCTTCCGCATGGAGTGATGACCTCCCCACGCCGGCGTTTCTATCCTGCCCGTAACCCGCCTTGTTGCAATGCATCGAATAAGTTAGGATGAAGAGTGTTCTCCGAGCCCGCAGCGCTAACGGAACCTCAAAATCCCAGGGGCGGTGGGCCGATAGGGTGACGTGAGAAATCGCGTCGCCTCCCGTGTTTGGAAAGGAGAATGCCGCTGGCTCCAAACACGAGCCGGTATTTTTGTCTGGGGCGAAGGGAAAGACAGCAAGGGAATAACTCTTCTCCCGGCTGGCGCTGAGGGCTGCTGGCTCGCAGCCGGGCTTGGCGGAATCATGCTGCGCGATAAACTCGGGCGCGAAATTCGCGACCTGCGCATCTCGGTGACGGACCGCTGCAACTTTAGTTGCGTCTACTGCAAGTCCGCCGATCCGAAAAACTACTTTCCGCACCGGGACCTCCTGACCTGGGATGAATTCCTGCGGCTCAGCCGCGTGCTGGTGGGCCTGGGAATTCGCAAGATCCGTGTAACCGGCGGCGAGCCGCTGCTGCGTGCGGGGGTCGTGGATTTCATCGCGCGCCTGCGCCAGATCGACGGCTTGGATGACGTCGCGGTGACCACCAACGGCTACCTGCTGCCGGAGATGGCGCGGGAACTGGCGGCCGCGGGTGCGCCGCGCGTCACCGTCAGTCTGGATTCGACGCATCCTGAAAAGTTTGCGAGAATCACGCGCACGCCGCGCTCCTACGAAAAAGTAATGGCCGGCATCGACGCCGCTCTGGAAGCGGGTTTGCGCCCGGTGAAGGTCAACATCGTTCTGGTGCGCGGTTTCAACGACGACGAGATCGTGAATTTCGCGCGCCTGGCGCGCCGCCGCGACATCGTGGTGCGTTTCATTGAATTCATGCCGCTCGACGCCGACCACACTTGGAAGCGGGATTTGGTGGTTACGGCAAAGGAGATTGTGGACGCGATCCAGCCCGTGTTTCCGCTTATCGAAATTCCCCGCCTCTCCCCCAGTGAAACGGCGCTGCGCTATCGGTTTGCGGACGGCCAGGGCGAGCTCGGCATCATTGCGCCCGTTTCGATCCCTTTTTGCGGGCAGTGCAGCCGCATCCGGGTGACGGCGGACGGCAAGCTGCGCACCTGTCTCTTTTCGCTGCGCGAGCACGACGTCCGGCACCTGGTTCGCAATGGCTCGACCGACCACGACATCGCGATGTTTATGGAGAAAGTGGTGCACCAGAAGGAGCCCGGCCACCGTATCAACGAGCTGGATTTCATTCAGCCTTCGCGCACCATGGTTTACATTGGGGGGTAATAGTTCGGGACTCGGGGGTAGGCGCTCGGGACTCGGGATCCGGGGCCCGGGACTCGGGGTTGGGGATGCGTCGGGGGAAGATGTGATTTCCGAAGTGGGACCGTCTGGTCCTGCGGACGCGGGACGACAAAGCGGACCCGAATCCCGAACCCCGGGTCCCGGTTCTTAGGCTAGAATATGAGCAGGGCAATTATGGGCACGGCAACTTTAAACCTGCTTCCTGAGAGCTACGTGGAGCTCTCGGCAGCGGAGATCGATGCGCGCATCACCCGCGCCAAGGCGCAACTCGGCGCGCGGCTGGTGATCCTGGGGCACCACTACCAGCGCGATGAGGTGGTGAAGTTCGCCGACTTTCGCGGCGATTCGCTGCGCCTTTCGCAGCTCGCCGCCAGCCACCCCGAGGCGAAATACATCGTTTTCTGCGGCGTTCACTTCATGGCGGAGAGCGCTGACATCCTGAGCGGCGAACACCAGATCGTCACGCTTCCTGACCTGCACGCCGGCTGCTCGATGGCCGACATGGCGGACCTCGAGCAGGTGGAGGTCTGCTGGGAGGGCCTCGAAGCGGCGAATACCGGGAAGATCGTGCCGGTCACTTACATCAACTCCACCGCCTCCATCAAGGCTTTCGTGGGGAGGAAGGGCGGCGCGGTTTGCACCTCCTCGAACGCCCGCAAGATCATGGAGTGGGCGCTGGCGCGTGGCGCGAAGGCGCTGTTCCTGCCCGACGAGCACCTGGGCCGCAACACGGGCTACGGGCTGGGAATTCCCCTCGAGAAGATGGCGGTTTGGAATCCGCTCGCAGAGAACGGCGGGCTTAGCGACGAGCAGATTCGCCAGGCGCGCATCTACTTGTGGAAGGGGCACTGTTCCGTGCATCTGCGTTTCCGCCCCGAGCACGTCGAGCGCGTACGCAAGACTTATCCGGGCATCCGAGTCATTGTGCATCCCGAGTGCGCGTGGGAGGTCTGCCAGTTGGCGGACGAGGTGGGCTCGACGGAGTACATTCTGAAGCGCGTCGTGGAAGCCCCGCCGGCGAGCGCCTGGGCCGTAGGCACGGAAATCCACATGATTCGGCGCTTGGCCCGGGAACACCCGGACCGGCGCGTGGTCCCGCTCGACGATTGTGTTTGTATGTGCAGCACGATGTATCGCATCTCGCCCCAGCACCTCTGCTGGACGCTGGAGAGCCTGCTGTCCGGGCAGGTGGTCAACCGGGTCAGCGTCAACCCGGAAACCAAACGCTGGGCGCTTGAGGGTTTGAATCGCATGCTGGAAATCAAATAGCCGCGCCAGGCGCGCCTGACCAGGTGGCGGCCGGGCCGGTGGGCGACTCGACTGGAAAGGCTTCCGCGTGCGCCTTGCACCCCTGCATCCCATGGCCGAGAAATATTTCGATCGTCGCGAAGCGGAAAAACTTCTGCCCAGAATCACGCCCTGGCTCGAGGAAGCGCGCGGCGAGAAGCGGAAGATCGAGGCCTTCAAGGGCGAGTTGATGCAGGCCGCGTCGCGCATCATGGTGCTGGGCGGCACCTTCCCGCCCTTTGGCGAGCTGCTCCGGAAGCGATCCGAGCATGACAAGGCCGCGGCGCGGCTGCTGGAAATCGTCAACCGGATCCAGGACACCGGCTGCGTGGTGAAGGACCTCGACGAGGGGCTGGTGGATTTTCCCAGCCTCCTCGAAGGGGAAGAGGTTTACCTGTGCTGGAAACTTGGCGAGGAACGCGTCGCCTTCTGGCATGGCATCGACGAAGGATTCTCCGGGCGCAAGCCGCTTGATAAGCCCGACTCCGACCCCACGCCACCCCAAGGTCCCCGGCTGCAGTAGGTGTGCGGCTGGCCGTACCCGGGCGGAGCGGCAGGGGCTGGAAAGAGGGTGGCGCCACCCCCCAGGCGCTGTCCCCAGAGACGAACACGAGAGCCTCCATGAACCCTGAGAAACCCGGCAACGAGCTGGCGCAGGCGGCCAGCGCCTATCTGCGCTCCGCCGCGCACCAACCCGTGCAATGGCGCGAGTGGAGCGAGGCAGCCTTCGCGCAGGCGCGCCAGCAGGACAAGCCCATCCTGCTGGATATCGGCGCCGTCTGGTGCCACTGGTGCCACGTGATGGACCACGAAAGTTACGAGAACGCGGAGGTGGCGCGCCTCATCAACGAGTCGTTCATCCCCGTGAAAGTCGATCGCGACGAGCGCCCCGATATCGACACGCGTTACCAGGCGGCGGTAGGTGTGCTGACGGGCCAGGGAGGTTGGCCGCTGACGGCGTTTCTTACTCCCGACGGCAAACCTTTCTATGGCGGCACCTATTTCCCGCCCGAAGACCACTCCGGCCGCCCGGGCATGAAGCGCCTGCTGGAAGCTGTGGCGCACAACTACCAGACCCACCGCGAGCAGATTCACGAGAGCGCGGGAAAGATTGCTGAAGCCCTGAGCAATCTGGAACGCTTTGAACAAGGCGCGGGCGAGGCCAACGAAGAGGTCGTGAAGGCCATTGTGGAGAGCATCAGCGGCAGGTTCGATGCGCAATACGGCGGATTCGGCGCCGCGCCCAAGTTCCCGCACCCCAGTGCGCTCGACCTGCTGCTCGACGCGTACCTCGAAACCCGCCAGGAGAGGTTGCTCGCGGTCGTCACGACGACGCTCGAGCGCATGGGACGGGGCGGTGTTTACGACCAGATCGGCGGCGGCTTCCACCGCTACTCGGTGGACGAGCGCTGGATCGTTCCGCACTTCGAGAAGATGTCTTACGATAACGCCGGCCTGCTGGGCAATTATTTGCGCGCCTACCAGATCACCGGCAACGAATTCTTCCGGGAGATTGCCCTGGGCATTCTCTCTTTTGTGGAGGGCGTGCTCTCCCATCCCGAGACGGGCTTTTACGCCAGCCAGGACGCCGACTCGAGCCTCGACGACGACGGCGACTACTTCACCTGGACGCGGGAGGAATTGGGCGCCGTGCTCGACGAGCGCGAGGCCCAGGTGGCGGCCCTCTACTACCAGGTTGACCCGCAGGGCGAGATGCACCAGAACCCCGCGAAAAATGTGCTGTTTATCGACCAGCCACTCGAGGCCATCGCTGCCCGGATGAATTTGGAGACCCAGGAGGTGGAGCAAATTCTGGGGCGCAGTAAAGAGAAATTGCTGAACGCGCGCTCCCGCCGCCCCACACCGTTTGTGGACAAGACGATCTACACGGGCTGGAACGCCATGATGATTTCAGCCCTGCTCGAAGCGCACCGCGTTCTGGACGAGGAGGGCGCGCGCGACCGCGCGCTGGCCACTCTCGACATGCTGGTGGCCAAAGCCTATGAGCCTGCGAAAGGCATGTTCCACAGCCTGGTGGACGGCACGCCGCGCATTGAGGGCTTGCTGGAGGATCAGGTCTTGGTCATCGCCGCGCTGCTCGACGCTTTTGAGGTCACGGGAACGGGCTTTTACTTCCGCCGGGCGCTGGAGCTAATGGAAATCACCCTGCGCCGTTTCTGGGACGAGAAAGCCGGAGGGTTTTTCGACACCGCCCAGGATCTGGCCGACCGGCAGGGCAGTCTCACAATGCCGCGCAAGCCGTTTCAGGATTCGCCCACGCCCGCGGGGAATGCGGTCGCCGCACTGGTGCTCGATCGCCTGGACGTGCTGGCAGACCGCGAAGATTTCGGCGAGAAGGCGGAAGCCACGCTCGCGCTCTTCGCCCCCAAGGCCGCACAGTACGGCCTGTTCGCGGCCACCTACGGCTTGGCGCTCGCCCAACACCTCCGCGCGCCGGTCGATATCGTGGTGGTAGGCCGCACCGACGACGAGCGCTCGACGGAGCTGCTCCGCGCCGCCTACCAGGCGCCGCGCGCGGGAAAGCATGTTTTTGTCTTTGAGCCCGGTGTCGTCGAGGACCGTGAACTGCCCGCGGGACTCGCGGCCACGCTGCCAGAACTGTCTTTCGACGGCGCGCCTGTCGCGTTGGTCTGCGAAGGCTCCACGTGCCACCCGGCCGTCCAGACTCCCACTGCCCTGCGGGAATTGCTCGCCCCAAATCCCGCATGATCCAACGCCGCTGCGGGCTGGCCATTGACCGCATACGCCTGCCCGCCGACGCGAAAGCGCCCCGGTAACCTATGGCCACCAACACGAGCCCTGTACCGTCTGGTGCAGGGCGAGCCGCAGACGCAAACCCGGCGTCTGCGCTACTTGCTATTATCTGTATTAGGAATCCCCGGAAAAGAAAGAGGGCACTTACTGCAACTTGGCGTATTCGGCTTTGGCTTCTTCGAGGAGAGGGATATCGGGGTCGGCGTCTTTCCACAGGGCGAAGAAATCCTGGTACGCGGTGCGGGCTTTGGCTTTGTCACCCTCGAGGCTATAAGCGCGGCCCAGTCCCAGATGGGCCAACGGCAAGAAGAGTGAGGTTGGGTCAATGCCGAAGTGGTCGAGAATCTTCTGAAACTCGGCGGCCGCCTTGGCGCCGTCGTGCGCCGCGAGATAAGCCTGCCCGCGCACCTCGTTAGGCAAGTAACCGGAGGCATCCGGCCCGGCGCCGAATTCGTAAGGCCTGGCAGCCTCAAGCAACGAAACAGCCTTTACTGGATTGTTGCGCTCGATCTCCATGATGGCTTGAGCAACCGGGATTTGTACGTCGTTAAGAAGCGTGTCTTTGGGAGATTCTTTCGCCTCCTCCCCCACGAGTCTCTCAGCGCGGGCTGCATCGCCGGCTCGAGCCAAGGCAACTGCGGCTGCAACCCTTAGCCTTTTCTCGCTCATCGCCAGACCCTGGGCCAGACGTGCGCGAACCGCCTGAAAATTGCCCAGTTCGCCTTCCCGGATTGCCTCTTCGACTTGCACCGCCACCGCGAACTCCTTCAAGCTGTGGCGCTGAGCTGCGCTGGCTGCACGATTGAAGGTCTCGCGAGCTTTACGTGCTTTGCCCTGAGCCCATTCACCTTCCCCCTGGAAAAAGAGGAGGAATGGCTCATTCGGCCCGCCGGCCCCCCATGCCACTTCACTCTGGATGCCGGCCTGGTCCTCCCGGGCGAAGGCCATCTGAAGGGTCAACAAATGGGTACCAATCGAACCCAACTGCTGCGAGTTGGCTTGGTCCACGATGGCCTTGGCCTCATCAAAGCGGTTGAGGTTGGCGTAGGCGCCGGCAAGGTTCTGGTAGGCGTAGCCGTCCTTGGGGTTAAGGCGCATGGCATCACTGGCATTGGCCAGTGACTTTTCGTGTTGCCCAATCTGGGCATATCGCAGCGCCAGGTTATCGTAAGGGACGGTGTCGCGAGGGTAGGTTTGTTTCCACTGCTCATAGGTCTCGAGGGTCTTGTCGACTTCCCCCGTGACCGTATCGTAGTAATGCGCGGAAATATAGAACCTCTCGCGCTCGCTTACCCTTTCTCTGAGGTCAAACGCCTTCTTGATGTTGTCTTCAGCCTGCTGCGATTCCCCGCTGTTATTGTAGACAACGCCCAAGGTGGCATAGGCCATGGCGAAATTGGGATCCAGTTCCACGGCGCGTTTCAGGTAGGGAATGGCCTTGTCATCCTCGAGCTTCTGATGCTCGGCCTGGCCGAGGCTGAAGGTCTTCAGCGCCTCGAGTGATGACGTTGTGGCCTCTTCGAGAGGAGTGGCGAACTTTTGCACGGAGCTGAGTGACTCGCCCAGTTTCTGGCGCAGGCTCGAGGCAGCACGGTCGAGTGACTGCAACACCCGTTCCTTGCTCTCCGATTCCACTTGATCCTCGGCAAGCGTGTCGCCGGTTTGCGCGTTCAGGGCGCGAAGAGTGAGCACGTAGTGGCTGCCCAGGCTCGCAATCGTGCCCGTCAGCAGGGCTGTGGCGCCTTCGCGCTGGCAGATCTCGCGCGCGCTATCGTTCGTCAGGCGCTCGTCTGGAGAACGGCCCATGAAGCCCAGCGCGCGGCGCACCCGTGATTCGGGGAGAATATTCAAGTACGGTGATTGCTCCAGTTGCACCGTCAGCGCCTGTTTCAGCGTGCCGTCAAAAACCGATTCACCGGTCGTGTTAACGAAGTCCGCCACCACAATCGAATCGCGCTCCGTCAACGCCGGCCGACGCAAATGCAGGAAAGCCGCGACCGCCGCGACCAGCCCCACCGCGAGTGCAGCGCCGATCACAGCCTTCGTGCGCCATGTGCCGGCCGCGGGCAGGTTCGCTGTGGTCGGCACCGCCACATCTGCCGCGCCCGCCCGGGCCGCCCCTGTGCTTACCGCCGGGACTGCCGCCGAGCCTCCCGAATCTGTATCGCGCCTCAGGCGCTTCAGGTCAGCACGGACATCCGCCGCGCTCTGGTAGCGCATCTCGCGGTCTTTCTCGATCAGCTTGTTGATGATCCGCTCAAGGTCTGGAGAAACTTCTGGATTCAGTCGCACCGGTGAAACGGGCGCCTTGTGCAGGATGCCGTCGAAGATCGCTGCGGACGTGGTGCCGCCGAAGGCCGG
Organism: uncultured Acidobacteriota bacterium; assembly: GCA_963722555.1. GTDB lineage: Bacteria > Acidobacteriota > Terriglobia > UBA7540 > UBA7540 > Bog-366. The sequence goes on along the minus strand of CAVRNQ010000001.1, from coordinate 917,857 downwards.
GCGTCCCGTGGTCATTTCATAAAGCACCACGCCGAAGCTGAACAGATCCGTGCGCGCGTCAAGCTCCTGACCCAGCGCCTGCTCCGGCGACATGTAAGCGACGGTACCCATCGCTGTGCCGGGACTGGTCAGGTGTTCCTCGGCGGTAGCCAGCGTCGCCGCGGCGGAAGCGCCCACCAGCGCTCCTGCCCGCGGTCGTTCCGGCGCCACCTTGGCCAAGCCGAAATCCAGGATTTTCGCCTGCCCGCGGCTGGTTAGGAAAATGTTCGCCGGCTTGATGTCGCGATGGATGATGCCCTTGGCGTGCGCTGCGTCCAGCGCATCGGTCAATTGAATCGCGTACTCCAGCAAATCCTCGGACTTGATCGGGCCGGCGGAAATGCGATGCTTGAGCGTCTGCCCCTCGAGTAACTGCATGGCAATAAAGGGCTGGCCGGCCGCCTCGTCGATTTCGTAGATGGTGCAGATGTTCGGGTGATCGAGCGCGGAAGCCGTGCGTGCCTCGCGCTTGAATCGCTCCAGGGCTTGCGGGTCCTTGGCCAGTTGCTCGGGAAGAAACTTGAGCGCCACGGAGCGGCCGAGTCTGGTGTCCTCGCCTCTATAGACCACACCCATGCCGCCGCCGCCAAGCTTCTCGACAATGCGGTAGTGAGAGATCGTGCGATCGATCATCTGGATGTGGTTTGTTCTACCCGAAACTCACACTATCATACGTTAAGGCAGGGATTGCCGCAATAGACCCCCGCCGGTGGCTGAAAAGCGCGTCGTACCACGGGCGTCCCGCCCCTGAGGAGGCAGGCACGGGCAGGATGGCCGCGCTCCGAGGCCGAGGCCGCAACTTGCGGAAGCTGCGGCGCGGTTGTAAACTGAATCCTCGGGGTCACTGCATCAGAAGGTGAGGTTATTTTATGGTGTCTCCAGTTCGCGCCGATTGGGTGTCGAAGCGCACCGGTCCCATCGTGACACAGATGCATTATGCTCGCCAGGGCATCGTTACGGAAGAAATGGAATTCGTGGCGAAGCGCGAAAGCCTGGCTGCCGAGACCGTGCGGGACGAAGTGGCGCGCGGCCGCATGATTATTCCCGCCAATATCCGCCACGTGGAACTTGAGCCTATGGCGATTGGCGTCGCCGCGACATGCAAGATCAACTCCAACATCGGCAACTCCGCCAGCGCCTCGAACATCGGCCAGGAACTCGAAAAGCTACACACCTCGGTGCACTACGGCGCGGACACGGTGATGGACCTTTCGACCGGCGGCAACATTCACGCTATCCGCGAAGCGATTCTACGCGCCAGCCCCGTCCCCATCGGCACGGTGCCCATTTATGAAGGCCTGGCGCGCGTGACAAAGGTCCGTGACCTGACCGCTCAAATCATGCTGGAAGTGATTGAGGAGCAGGCAGCACAGGGCGTCGATTACATGACCATCCACGCCGGCGTGTTGCGCCAGCACATTCCGCTCACGCGCAAGCGCATCACGGGTATCGTCAGCCGTGGTGGCGCCATCCTGGCGCAGTGGTGTGTGGAGAACCAGCAGGAGAATTTCCTCTACACGCATTTCGAGGAAATCTGCAAAATCTTCCAGAAATACGACGTTTCCTTTTCGCTCGGCGACGGCTTGCGCCCCGGCTGCTTGGCTGACGCGAGCGACGAGGCCCAATTCGCGGAGCTGAAGACGCTGGGCGAGCTCACCAAGAAGGCCTGGGAGTACGACGTGCAGGTGATGATCGAAGGCCCCGGCCACATTCCCCTGGACCAGATCAAGCTGCAAGTGGACAAAGAAGTTGAGCTTTGCCATGCGGCGCCCTTCTACACGCTCGGCCCGCTGGTTACCGACATCGCTCCCGGCTACGACCACATCACCTCCGCCATCGGCGCGGCCATGATTGGGTGGCACGGTGCGGCCATGCTTTGCTACGTCACTCCCAAGGAACATCTGGGCCTTCCCAATAAAGATGATGTCCGCCAAGGTATAATTGCTTATAAGATTGCCGCCCATGCTGCGGACGTGGCCCGGCACCGCCCCGGCGCGCGCGACCGCGACGACGCGCTCAGCTACGCGCGCTTCCTCTTCGACTGGAACCGGCAGTTCGAGCTTGCGCTCGATCCGGAGGCGGCGCGTTCCATGCACGACGAAACGCTGCACGATGAGTATTACAAGGAAGCCGCGTTTTGCTCCATGTGCGGTCCCAAGTTCTGCTCCATGAACACCACCCAGGTCATGGAAAAACACATGGGGATCGACCAGCAGGAGCGCGAACAGAAATTCGTAGAGCTGCTGACGAAAGTCGAAAGATAGGCCGGCGACTCCGCATCCCATCTTCAGCCTCAGCCGGAACGTTCAGCGCTCCGAATGCCGCCCTGTTGTCCGACCGACATGGCAGAAACCGGTCCTGACCAGCATCTTCGCGAAGAATTCAACCGCTGGGCCGAAGCGGGCCGCGGCGAGGGGATGGAGGAACATCATCTTCCTATCGTCGAGCCCACCCTCGCGCTTATGGATTTACAACCCACCGACCGCGTCCTCGACGTGGGCTGCGGGACTGGCTGGCTGGCCCGGCGGCTCGCCGCGAGCGTGCCACGCGGGCAGGTGGTGGGCATCGATGTATCCGGTGAGATGATCCGGCGCGCCCAGCTCGCGAGTGCGGGCATCCCCAACGTCAAATTCCTCGAGGGAACCGCGGAGCAGATCCCAGCGCCGGAGGATTTCTTCACCCAGGCCCTCTCCGTCGAATCGGCTTACTACTGGCCCAACCCGGCGCGTGGCGTTGCCGAAATCTCCCGTGTGCTGCGGGCCGGCGGCTCGGCGTGGATCCTGATCAACTACTACCGCGACAATCCTTACTGTCACCAATGGGGACCCTTGCTCGGGATTCCCACGCATCTGCTCTCGGCCGCCGAGTGGGAGGAGAGCTTCGTCGCAGCCGGCCTCCGCGCCGTGAGCCATCGCCGGATTCCTGACCCCTCGCCCAGTCCCGAGGTTCACAACGGCGGCTGGTTCCGCGACGCCGATGAGCTGCGACGCTTCAAAGCTGAAGGCGCACTGCTCGTTACGGGCGTCAAACCAGCTCCGCCGTAGCCCCCCGCTTTCTCCGGTTTTCCCGCCGCGCCACGCCAGCTATAATCGTCTCCGGCAAGACTTCGAATATCCGCTTGTCATCCTTGCTGGTCCCGGCTAGCCTTAGCGCGAGTCTCGCCCGGGATCCGAGGTGGCGCTTGCTTGCGCGGTGGAACAGTTGGCTCCAGAATCATTCTCGACGGGCTGGGGCGCTTCTCTGCCTGCTTACCTTCGTGGTCTTCGGGGGCACGCTGGCGTGTCAGTTCGTCTTTGACGATATTCCCCAGATTCTGCAAAATCCCTTCATCGCTAACCCCAGTTTCTGGCGCCGGATGTTTCTCGGCTCTGTCTGGTCGTTTCGCGGCGCGGGCGAGCACGACAACTTCTACCGGCCGCTGCAGTTCCTGGCGTACTGGCTTCTATATCGCGCCGGCGGCCCCAACCCCGCACTGTTTCATCTCTTCCAACTGCTCTTGTGCGCCGTAACCGTGGGGCTGGTCTATCGGCTGGGGCGGGAACTCGTGCACAACGACCTTGCGGCGCTGGCCGGCGCATTGCTTTGGGGTCTGCACCCCCAGCACGTAGAAACGGTAACCTGGGTTTCCGCCCTGCCCGACGCGGGCGCGGCCGCCTTCAGCATTTTAGGTTTTCTGCTCTTTCTGCGCGCCGAGCGGGCCGCCGGCACTCGCCTCGCGCGTTACGCGCTCGCCGCTCTGGCGTACTTGCCAGCCCTCTTCTTTAAGGAGTCGGCACTGAGCTTTCCTCTGCTGGTTCTGGTTTATTGGTTCTTCCTGCCGGGCAGCTCGACGTGGAAACATAAGGCGATCCGCTGGCTGCCTTTTGCGGCGGCGGGGGCGGCCTATCTGGCGATTCGCGTCACGATGCTGGGTGGTTTCTCCTCAGGGCCGGAAGTGTGGAAGATTTCACGGCAGACGCTGGTGGCGGCGCTGGGACTTCTGGGGCAGCATGCCAGACTCTTTTTCTGGCCTGTGCATTTGAGCGCTTTCCGCGTTTTCGACCTCGGCCCGAGTCTGCATTCCATCTGGCCCTGGCTTGTGCTCCTGGGGTTCGCCGCCGCCTTACTCGCGCGGCACCGCGAGCCCATCTTGGGCTTCCTGATTTGCTGGTGGGGTGTGACGCTGCTGCCCTGCCTGGACGTCCGCCTGGTCAGCTTTCCCGTCGCCGACCGCTTCTCCTATTTGCCGTCGGTGGGGCTCTCGCTGGCCCTGGCCTACCTGTGCCTGGTGAAGCTGCCGCAACTTCTCCCACTGGCGAAGCTTGCTCCCGCGCTGGCCGGCCTGCTGGCGCTCGCCGCGACCGCCTGCGCCGTCGAGGATGTGCGTTTGGTTCCCACCTGGGGCAGCAACGAGGCTCTGTGGAGTTACTCGCTGCGCGCCTCTCCGAATGCGGCGCTCGTGCACCTTTTCCAGGCGACCCTCCTCCGCACACGCGACGCCAACGTGGACGGGGCCGAGCAGGAATATCGAACCGCCCTGCGCCTGAACCAAGCGAGCGTGCGCCCGCTCGTGGGGCTCACCTACGAGTGCTACCTGGGTTTGGGGCAGGTCGCGCAGATGCGGGGCCGCCCGCCGGAGGCTATTAACTACTATGAAAATGCGGTGCGCGTGGCGCCCGGCCACAGTCCGGCATACAAATCCCTGGGCGCACTTTACTTTCCCCATGGCGACTACCGGAAAGCGGCAGAGTACTTCGCGACGGCCGTCCGGCTGAACCCGCAGGATGTGGAGGCGCGTTTCTTTCTCGGCACCTGCGCGTTGAAGCTTGGCGAGCCGCTCGAGGCAGCGGCGCAATTCCGCGCCGCGCGCCAGGTCGATCCGACTTATAGGGAAGCTTACGAAGCCGAAGCGCGCGCCCTGGAAGCAGCCGGTGACACAGGGGAGGCGGCGCGCGTCCGGGCTCTCGAGGCGAAACGTTGAGGGGGGCCGGGCGCGGGCTCGGCTCTGCGTATTCCTTCCGTGAGGCTTGACCCTTGTTGACCCGTTCGAACGAATTGCTCAAGAACCATCGCGCGGTGGCCAACTGGCTGCTGGTGCTCGCGACCGTCGCGGTTTTCCGCGGCATGCTCGCCAACGGGTTTGTTTACGACGACGGCCGGCAGGTGCTGGAGAATCCCTTCGTGCGCAATCCCCGCCTGTGGCGGCACATCTTCACCGGCTCCGTCTGGTCGTTCCTGGGAGCGGCGGCGGAGACGAATTTCTACCGGCCCTTGCACATTTTCTCCCACTGGCTGGTCTGGCGCCTGGCGGGGCCTGACCCGGGGTCTTTTCACCTCTATCAACTCATTTTCTACGTGCTCGCCGGGCTGCTGGTTTTCCAGTTGGGCCGCGAGCTTTTCGAGGACCACCTGACCGCCTTCGCGGGGGCCCTGCTTTGGGTGTTGCACCCCTTGCACGTCGAGCCGGTTTGCTGGATTGCGGGCGTCCCCGACTGTGGGTGCGGGCTTTTTTATCTGCTGGCCTTCCTGCTCTTTTTGCGCGCCGAGAAAACTCCAGGACGGCGCTGGGCGTGGCACGCGCTCGCGGCTGGTGTCTATTTCCCGGCCCTTCTCTTCAAGGAAATGGCCGTCAGTTTTCCGCTGTTGCTGGGGGTGTACTGGTTCGTGAAGGCGGACCAGGCAAGCTGGTGGCGCAGGGGACTTCGCTGGCTTCCCTACGCGGCGATTACGGCCGTCTACCTGGAACTTCGCATCCTTGTCCTGGGGCACGTGTCGCACGCTGTGCATCTCTGGAAAGTCACGCCGCGCGTGGCGGCGGCAGCCGTGGGGCTGCTGGGACAGCATACCCGGCTTTTCTTCTGGCCCACGGGCTTGAACGATTTCCGCGACTTCGACCTCGCCGCGAGTCTCGGTTCCCCTTGGCCCTGGATCGCACTGCTGGGCCTGGCGCTGGCGGTCACCCTGCGCAGGCGCGACCCCGCCCTGTGTTTCCTGATTCTGTGGTGGCCGGTCACGCTGCTTCCTTGTTTGGACGTGCGGCAGCTCAGCTTCCCGCTTCTGGCGGAGCGCTTCAGCTATCTGCCTTCCGTGGGCCTCTGCCTGGCGGTGGCGCATTTCCTGCTACGCACGGTTCCCCTGGCGGTCCCGAACCGGCGGCTTGCTCCTCTGCTGGTTCCCGTCCTGGGTCTGGCGTTGGTTCTCTTCACCGTGCAGGATTTGCGCGCCGTCCCGCGCTGGCGCGACAACGAATCGTTGTGGAATTATTCCTACCGGGTGGCGCCACAGGCTGCGCTCGTGCACGTGCACCGCGCGATTGTCCTCGAGTATCGCGACAACAATCCGGCCGGCGCCCGCGCAGAATATGAGACGGCGCTCCGGCTCAACCACACAGCGCTGGTCGAGCTGCCTTCCGTCACCTACGATTGCTGGATTGGCCTCGGCCAGCTCGCCTACGTCGAGGGGCGCACGGAAGACGCCTTGGCCTATTTTCAGAAGGCGGTCGAGCTCACGCCCCGTTACAGTGCGGCCTATGACGAGCTGGGCTCAGTCTATTTCCCGCGCGGCGACTATGCGCGGGCCGCGGAGTATTTCCAGCGAGCGGTGGGCGCGAACCCGCTGGATGTGGGTGCCCGCTTCTTTCTCGGAACTTGTTGGTTGAAACTCGGCAAGCCGGCGCAGGCGGCGGAGCAGTTCCGTGCCGCGCGGGAAGTGGATCCGGACTACATTCAAGCTTACGAGGCCGAGGCTCGCGCACTGGAAGCGGGGGGCGATCAAGTCGGCGCGGCGAGGGTCAGGCGTTTGATTCCCAGGCCCTAAGCCGATAATCGTGAGGCGCCGGTCAACTATTCTCGGGCTGGTTGAGCGCTTCTGACAAACCTCCCTGCCGTGGATTCTTCCCTCTTCCGGGGGCGCCCCGGTGGCCGCCCGAGAGAGGAAGTTGAGGTTTAAGCCTTGCTGACGCGCTGGAATGAACTAATCTCCAGACAATCGCGCCTCGCGGGTGGGGTGTTGTTCCTGGTCACGGTTGTGGTCTTTCAAGGAACCTTGGCGGGAGCGTTCGTCTTCGATGACGGTCCGCTGATCCTCCAGAATCCTTACATCACCAACCCGGGTTACTGGCAGCGGCTTTTCTTCGGGTCGATCTGGTCCTTTCGCGGCGCGGCGGAGCAGAGCCATTTCTATCGTCCCCTCCAGTTCTGGGTGTACTGGCTCCTGTATCGGGTGGCTGGTCCGCGCCCGGCGGTTTTTCACCTGTTTCATCTCTGCCTTTGTGCAGGCACAGTGTGGCTGGTCTTTCGTCTGGGACAGAAGTTACTGCGCCACGATTTGGCCGCCTTTGCCGGCGCGCTGCTTTGGGCCTTGCATCCCTTACACGTGGAAACCGTCGCTTGGATTTCCGCGCTGTCGGACGCAGGCTCGGCCTGCCTCATGATTGTGAGCTTCGGCCTCTTTCTGCGGGCCGAGGATGACGGAGCCCACCCGGTGGCGCGCCACATGTGGGCGGCGCTGGTGTTCTTCCCGGCGCTTTTCTTCAAGGAGATGGCCCTTAGTTTCCCGCTCCTGGTCATCGCGTACTGGGTTTTCCTCGGAAAGCAGGAGTCGTGGTCCCGCCGTGCGAGCAAGGGTTTGCCTTATGCACTCGCCACCGCCGCCTACGTTGCCGTGCGGATCACAGCCCTGGGGCGCTTTTCCGCAGCCCCGCAACCATGGAAGATTTCTCCGCGCCTGCTCGGCGTGGCCGTGGGAGTTATGGGTCAGCACGCCAAGCTCCTCCTTTGGCCGGTCAGTTTGAGCCTGGCTCGCACTTTTGATTGGTCCGCCAGCCTGCGCTCACCCTGGCCCTGGTTGACGTTGGCAGCGTTGCTTGCCGCCTTCGTGTTGCGGAAACGCGAACCGGTGTTGGGGTTTCTCCTCGCGTGGTGGGTCATAACGCTTCTGCCCTGCCTGGACGTTCGGCAACTGGCGGGCGTTCCGGTGGAGGATCGCTTCTCTTATCTTCCTTCCCTCGGACCATGCCTGGCAGCCGCGTTCGCGGCGCTCGTGGTGCTGCCGGAGCGTATGCCGCGCCTCAATCCCGCCCGCATCATGGTCCCTGTCTTGCTCCTCGTGCTGGCGCTGTGGACCGTGCAGGACGTGCGCAGCGTCCCCCACTGGAGTGACGACGCGGCGCTCTGGAACCACGCGGCGGCCGCTTCTCCGGACTCAGCCCTGGCGCACCTATTTCACGGCATCACCCTGGAATATCAAAAGAGCGACTTCGATGGCGCCGCCCGGGAATATGAAGCCGCGCTGCGCCTGAATCAGTCGAGCTTCCGGCCCACGGCGGGGATGATTTATGAGTGCGACCTCGGTTTGGGCCGCCTCGCCCTGGCGAGGGGACGCACCCAGGACGGCGTGGCTTATTTCGAAAAGGCGGTCCAGGTGGCGCCTGCCCTCAGCCCGGCTTACCGGCTCCTCGGTGTTGTCTATTTTCCCCAGGGAAATTACGCCCGGGCGGCGGAATACTTCACCCGCGTTGTGAAGATCAATCCGCAAGACGTCGAGGCACGGTTCTTTCTCGGCACCTGCTGGTTGAAACTGGGCAAGCCGGCGCAAGCTGCGGAACAATTCCATGCTGCCCGCGAAGTGGCCCCCGATTATCTCCAGGCTTACGACGCGGAAGCACGCGCGCTCGAAGCCGCCGGGGATGCCGCCGGCGCTGCACGCGCGCGCAGCCTGAAACCACCTCGTTAGTGGGCCGGGTGAGGGGTCATGAACAGTCACCAACCTAACCTCATGCTTCACGTCGGCAGTAGTATCTCCACGAAAGCAACGTAGTATCCCCAGACGAATTCACCGTGGCTGGCGGCCTTCGGGCGGTGGGAATTGTTGCGAATCAGCCTGGGCGTCGGGGTATAATTACCTCGGTGCCGCAGGGCCACCCTCGCGACGATCAGGCAGCGCCGGCAAAACACGAGGCAGAGGCATGGGATTCATCGAGAACCGCTTCGAGAAAAACTTCATCATCACGTCCGTGGACTATGTTTTCAACTGGGCGCGCAAGTCCTCTCTCTGGCCGTTGACCTTCGGGTTGGCGTGCTGCGCGATTGAGATGATCGCCGCCACGACCTCGCGCTTCGACATGGCGCGGTTCGGCGCCGAGGTCTTTCGTCCCAGCCCCCGCCAAGCCGACTTGATGATCGTGTCCGGAACCGTGACGCTGAAAATGGCGCCCGTGGTGAAGCGCATTTGGGAGCAGATGCCGGATCCGAAGTGGTGCATTTCCATGGGGGCGTGCTCGAGTGTCGGGGGGCCCTTCAATACCTATGCCGTGTTGCAGGGCGTGGACAAAATTGTGCCCGTGGATGTCTATGTGGTGGGCTGCCCGCCCCGCCCCGAGAACCTCTTTTATGCTTTCCTCAAGCTGCAGGAGAAGATTGATAACATGACGCTGGGGAAGCGGCCCACCGAGGTCCGTCTGGACGAGAGCATGATCGAGGACTTCAAGAAATCCATCCGCATCGGCAAAACGGGGACACCGGAACTGGTCCAGATCGGCTGAGCCGATTCCTTCCTGCGAAAACTCGAAAAGTCATCATTAAGGCCAGGGGGACGAGCTTGCCCCTGGCGGGCGGCGGCGAGGCTGCTCCTGATTCGTCATGCCTGAACTTCCCGAAGTTGAAACCGTTGCGCAGGGTCTCAAAAGGCGCGCGCTCGGGCGCCTGGTCGCGGCGGTCGAGATCCGTCATCCCGCGGTCATCGTGGGGTCGCCAGAAGAATTCGTTTCCACCCTCGAGGGCCGAACGCTGGTGAACGTGGCGCGCCAGGGCAAGGCGCTGGCCCTCGAACTCTCCGCGCCGGACGGCTCCGCGCCGCGCTTTTTGCTGGTGCGCCTGGGGATGACGGGCCAGTTCACCGTGGCTCCGCACGCGGCGCCATACGAGTCGCACACGCATGTGTTGCTCGCTCTGGACGACGGGCGCGAGGAACTGCGTTTCCGTGACGTCCGGCGCTTCGGCAGGCTGCGCTCCTGCACGCGCGAGGAGTTGGAAGCCGTCCTGGGAGCGCTCGGGCCGGATGCGCAGCGCATCACCGAGGCGCAATTCCTGGCGGCGATGCGCGGGCGCCACGGCGCGATCAAGAGCTGGCTGATGAATCAGAATCTCCTGGCCGGCCTGGGAAACATCTACGCCGATGAAGCCCTGTTCGCAGCGCGCCTCCATCCCCTCGCGCAGCCGGGACGCGTCTCTCCTGGGAAGGCGCGCCGGCTCTACCACGCTGTCCGCAAGGTGCTGGACCGCGCGGTGCAACTGGGCGGCACGACTTTCAGCGATTACCTCGACGCCGAGGGTCGGCCCGGCGAATTCCTGAAGAAGCTGCGCGTCTATCAACGCACCGGCCGGCCCTGCCGGCGGTGCGGTCGCGCGATCCGGCGCCTGGTGATCGCAGGACGCAGCAGCCACTTCTGCCCGCGTTGCCAAGCCCGGCCGCGCGTCACGGCTGGGATGCGCGGACCTTCTATCTGGCTTACCAAGGTTTGATCGACTTCGAAACGCTCAATCCCATTTTCGGACAGTCGGGTTTCGACTCTCTAGGTTTCACCCTGCCTTAACTGTCGTCGAATCCTCAAGATAAATAATTGGCACAAATGGGCCCTGGTTTGCGTATCAAGGGGCAGAGGAGTGATGGCCGGCCTCCTGGCACCGCGAACTGGCGCTTGCTTCACTCCAGAGGCAGTCCGAGGCCGCTTAGATAAAAAGGAGACGATCATGCACGCAACTGTTGACCAAGAGACACTCTTACAAACCTCCGCTCAGGAGGAATCGGTGTCCAGCCAGACCGTGATTCGGCTGGAGGGCACGACGAAGGTTTTCCTCACCGACGAAGTGGAGACGCACGCGCTATCGGGAATTCACCTCGACATCAGCCGCGGCGAGTTCGTTTCCATCTCCGGCCCCTCGGGCTGCGGGAAGTCGACCTTGCTTTCCATTCTCGGCCTCCTGGATTCTCCTTCGGAGGGCAAGTACACCCTGAACGGCGCAGCCGTCGAGGATCTGACGGTCTCGGAGCGCACGCGCATCCGCAACCGGGAGATTGGATTCATCTTTCAGGCGTTCAACTTGATTGGTGACCTGACGGTTTACGAGAATGTGGAATTACCCCTGACCTATCGTGGCATGTCGGGCGCGGAGCGCAAGCAGCGGGTGCAGGAGGCGCTCGAACGGGTGGGGATGTCGCACCGCATGAAGCACTACCCCTCGCAGCTTTCCGGCGGCCAGCAGCAGCGCGTCGCGGTGGCGCGGGCGCTGGCGGGGAAGCCCTCCATTCTGCTGGCGGACGAACCCACCGGCAACCTGGACTCAAAGAACAGCGAGGCAGTCATGGATCTGCTTCGTGATCTGCATCGGGAGGGGGCCACCATCTGCATGGTCACACACGATCCTCGCTACACACAGTTTGCGGATCGAACCATTCAGCTTTTTGACGGACAGATAGTGGACGAGAGCACGGAAGACCCCGACAAGAATTCTCCGGACGCCAGTTGGAATTAGCTTTTGTGAGGCCGGCCGTGGAAGGCCCCGAGCCGCGGGGCCGTGCACCTGCCATTTCCTGAGCCGGCGCGTGCGAGGTGACCGATGAGCACTCTGCTTCAAGACCTTCGCTATGGGCTGCGCGTACTCGCCAAGAATCCCGGCTTCACAACGGTAGCAGTGCTTACGCTGGCACTGGGGATCGGCGCGAACACGGCCATCTTCAGCCTCATCAATGCCGTTCTGCTGCGTCCTCTTCCTTATCCTGAGTCCGGCCGACTGGTGCAGCTCTGGGAAAGCCAATTTGGGTCGGGACGCTACGAGCTCGCTGGAGCGGATTATCTTGATTGGCAGGAGCAAAACCGATCGCTGGAAGGATCCAGCTTGCACTGCTATTGGCCAAGCTTCAACGCCAGCGGCAGCGGCGAGCCGGAGCGGGCCAGCGCCGCCAAAGTCCAGGCTAATTTCTTCTCGCTCCTCGGCGTTACACCGGCGGTGGGGCGAGCTTTCCAGAAGGGTGAAGATCAATCCGGGCAGGATCACGTCGTGCTGCTCAGCTACGGGTTCTGGGAGCGGCATTTCGGCGGCAGCAAGGACACCGTGGGGGGAAGCCTGGAGCTCAACGACGAGAAGTACTCCGTGGTGGGCGTTTTGCCTGCCGGGTTCCATTTCCTCGACGATCCCGACGTCTGGGTTCCTTTGGATATGAGTCCGCAGAACATCGGTGGGCGGGAAATGCACAAATACCGGGCAATCGGACGGATGAAGCCCGGCGTCTCGGTGGCGGAAGTACAGGCGGAAATGCAGACTATTGCGCAGCGCCTTGCCAAGCAATACCCCGCCTCGAACTCGGATTTCGGCGCCGTGGTGATCACCCTGAAGGACCAACTGACTCGGCGTTCCCGCATAGTGCTTCTGATCCTGCTGGGCGCTGTGGCTCTGGTCCTGCTGATTGCTTGCGCCAATGTGGCCAATCTCCTCCTGGCGCGCGCTACGGGCCGCCATCGTGAGATTGCGCTGCGCTGCGCGCTGGGCGCCGGCCGGTTCCGCCTCATCCGGCAGTTGTTGACGGAAAGCACCATGCTTTCTTTCCTGGGAGCGGTTTGCGGGTTGGCGTTTGCCTGGGGATTAGTGCGGGTCCTGGGGACCGCGAAGATTATTTCCGTCCCGGAGTCAGGTTTTATTGGTCTGGATGGCACAGTGCTCCTGTTCACCTTAGCCATCAGCTTGCTGGTCGGGATCGCGTTTGGGTTCGCACCCGCGCTACAGGTCTCGCAAATCCAGCTCAACGAAGAGCTCAAGGCGAGCGCGCAAGCGGTGCTCTCTCCCGTGGGCGGGCAGCGCTTTCTCCGCCACGCGCTGGTAGTGGGGCAAATCGCGATTTCACTCGTGCTGTTGATTGGCGCCGGGCTGCTCCTCCGAACCCTTGCGAAAATGCACGAAGTGAGCGTCGGTGCTCAGCCGGAGAATGTCCTGACCGTCCATGTCATGCTGCCGCCCCAGAAGTACGCCACCATCCCACAGCAGACCGCTTTTTATGAACAGGTCCTGGACGGCGTGAAGAGCGCCCCCGGAGTCCAGGCTGCCTCCGTCTCTGCGGCCATCCCGCTCGAACACGTCATGAACGGCAACATCAAGGTTGAGGGCCAGGAAAACCCGGTCCTTGACCAGACCCTCGTGGAATTCAATTTCGTCTCCCCCGACTACTTCCGGACTTTCGGCATTCCTTTGCTCACGGGCCGCACCTTTAGCGAGGCGGAATTCCGGGATACCGAGAACCTGATGGTGAAAGCTCAAGCGCTTGAGAAATCCGGCCATCCGCAGGAGGGCCGGTCCCTCCGCAAAGTGGCGGTCATCAACCAAACGATGGCGAGGCAATTCTGGCCCCAGCAAGACCCGGTGGGAAGGACGTTTCGGAGTACCGACTATGGCCAATTCACCGTGCTCGGCGTCGTCGCCGACGTAAAAGAGCAGGCCATTTACAGTGAGATCATACCTCAAGCCTACTATCTGCTTCCCGTCGGCCTCGCCGACGGTGGCCTCAGCATGAACGTTGCCGTCCGGAGTGCAGGCGGAATGAAAGCCCTGCCGGCCGCGTTTCGCCAGAAGATCCACTCGCTGGACAGCAGCCTGGCGCTTTCCCACTTTCGCACCATGGAGGACGTCATCTCCGAGTCCATCACCGATGCCGGCACGCCCTATGTCACAATCCTGTTCGGTGTCTTTGGGCTGCTCGCGCTCGTTCTGACGGCGGTCGGGATTTACGGGGTGATGGCTTACACCGTCTCGCAGCGCAGGCATGAGATCGGCATCCGCATCGCGCTCGGTGCACAGCGCAGCCGCGTCCTGGCGATGGTCATCGGCCAGGGAGCCAAACTGACCCTGGCCGGTGTGGCTCTGGGCCTGGCGGGCACGTTCGCCTTAACTCGGCTGATGTCCAGACTGGTGTTCGGCGTCAGTCCTACGGATCCACTCACCTTCACTGCCGTAGCAGGGTTGTTGACGGCAGTGGCCTTGCTTGCCTGCTACATTCCGGCGCGGCGGGCCACCAAGGTCGATCCCATGACGGCGCTGCGCTATGAATGAACCTCGCCGCAGGCTTCCCGCCCAACACTTGTGAGTCTGGCCAGAAGGCATTGGGGTAAAGCGGGTAGCAGGTAGCGCAGAGTTTGCGCTGTTCAAACTCTGCGGCTTGCACTGTTGATAACAATCGCTCAGATATGAAATACGTATCCTTGCATGGTCCGGCGCGCATGCTGATTCGGGCGAACCGGAACGACGAACCGCAGAGTTTGCGCTAGCGCGCAAAACTCTGCGCTACCCCTCGCATTCTCATCGGCTGGCCAAAACAGGTAGCGCGGAGTTGTTCTTGAACTCCGCGGCTTGTATACTCAGGAACCCTCGAAGAGCCGCAGAGTTACAAACCAACTCCGCGCTACCCGCTTCTACTTACCCGAGCGAACTGCTGACGTCCTTCGCAAAGTTCACCCTGAGCGCAGCGAATGGGCTCAGAATGACCGATTTGGGGCTATTTCGCTAGCCTGCCGAAAGTTCGGAGTCAAACCGGCGCGCGCGACGATACGTGCGGGTGGTCAAATAATGCAGATGATTGAGGCCGTATTAGTGCTTTAGCACCCGAACATTCTATCGTCCCTGGGTCGCATACATCCCGACAAAAACCGGCGGGACGGATGCGCCACCCGCCACCTGCCACCCGCGCGACGAGGTTCTTTGGGTGAAAGAGACCCCTCACCCGTACCGCGCCGGCTCGTGAAAGCGCCGGCCGCGGTCCACCCTCTCCCCAAGGGAGAGGGCTAGAAATCAAGAACCCGGCGCGCGCGACGGTGCGTGCGGGTGGTCAAATCATGCAGATGATTGAGGCCGTAATAGTGCTTTAGCTTATACACCCGAATACTATATTGTCCCTGGGTCGCATACATCCCGACAAGAACCGTCGGGACGTATGCGCCACCCGGGAGATTCAGTAAGATGCTCCACCCACTCACCACTTCTCTTTCTGCAGGTCGATGCCATAGCGGCTTTTCGTTTGCTGCTCGTCCAGATCGTCAATGACCTTTCGCTGCTCCACATCGACCAGATAGCTACGAAACCAATTCTGGACCGGTTGTTGTTTGGGGGGCGGGGTTATCTTTTCCGCGGTATCGCAGTCGACCCCAACCAAGAGCACCCCCTTCTGCACCCACGCAAGCGGCTTCACGTACCATCTGAGGATCTCGTATCGTTTACCCACAAACCGCGAAAAGTGACTCTCGATCATTGAACTAAGGTCAGTGACTTCTGAGCCGAGATAACCTCTGAGGTAGTCCACGAACAGATAGTCACTATCCTCGAACCTCGCATCTGTGAAAGCAAACGCTTGGCTGTCGGGTGCCCACAAGACGCGTGCGTTCCTGGCTATAGGCCACACTTGTACGCGATACTTGGATTGCACATCCCTCGACTCAAGCACTATCCATGGGGATTCGTCCTTCTCACCCCAAACTGTGAGCTGCCACTTGCCGTCAGGCGATACTACCGTTTCCCTGTCAACGGCACTCAGCACCGTAGGAAGCGGTCTTTCCGCGCTCTTGGCGAAGGTCAAAGACGACAAGCCGCAGAGCATAAGCCACAGAGCCAGTCCACGCTTCATTTCTGCCCCCCAGAGAAACCTGTCGGGCACGGCAACCCACCCGAAACCAGGATGATAGTAGGGACGATCTGTCTCCCAAACTGTAGCGCGGATTTCTGCGAGGGAAACCCGTAGAGGTCGAAGCGCGGACTAGCACTGTTCCGGATGTTCCTATCCCCAATGTCCGAGATGGCGTAGGGAGGGTGCGGCCCGCCGTAGAGGTTCAGTCCATTCGGGTATATGGAAATGAAAGGGGACATCCCGGCCAACTGCCGCTGCACACCTATATTCCCTTTACCGCCCGGCAGGGGCAGTCCAAAGATCGCGGGGTTGACGGCCACACCTCCCGTTTGATGCCCCGGGATACCGAAGGCCGCGAGCGCTCCTGCGTCCGTGGCTTGGTCTGGACCTACCGCCGAGAATGTGGCCTCGCCACTGCACGTCGTGGGCGAGAGTCCCCGCAGAATATTCGTGAGGTCTGGCAGCGGGAGGGTTGCGAGGTCGTCCTTCGTTAGCCATCCCCCTGCCACAGCGGCAGAAAAACCGTTCCCCATATCCTCCCGCCCCCATTCACCATTCCAAAACCAAAACCCTTTGGCCGGTATGTCGATTAGCGAAAATGGATCCCACAGCCAAGACAAGGGAAACCACATCTCCTCGCCCCCTGTGTAATTTGATTCGCACTGTCCTGACCCAATGCTGTGGGATCCTCCTGGGCAACCCTGAAGCCCTAGCGGGTCGGTGAGGCTCGTGGGGTTATTCAGCGCATAGGCGTAGAGGTTGAGGGACTGGGGGTTCGAGATGTCGCCGGCGAGGGGGTCGGGGCTGAGCCAGCGGCCCTGGTAGTTGGGGTAATAGCGATTCGGGGTGACGCCTTCGCCGATCTCCCAATCCCAGCCCTCAATATTTCCGAAGAATTGGAAGTAATCGTTTACGGGGGAGGCCCACATTTGTCCCCAAGGATAGAAGAGGACGTCGTTCGAAACCGTGTTGCCGTCCTGGTGGGTGTTCATCATCGACGAGCCCAGGGCGTTGTAGTGGAAAAAAGTGGTCCCGCCGTTGACATACCACGCTAAGTATATACTGCTCCCCGGGATTCTCTCACCCGTCCAGGCGCCGGTCGAGGGGTCAACCGACCCCAGGTAGTGGCCCGCCAAGTCGGTGAGATCCTCCGAGACGCGGCCGTCCCCATGCCATTCCACCTCTCGCCCCAAGGCGTTATAGATGTAACTCCGCGCCGCCCCGTTGTTCACCGATTTCAGCCGCCCCTCCGCGTCCCACTGGTAGGTGTACGTGCCGTCACCCGTCAAGTTCCCCGCCGCATCGGCACCTCCGGAAAGCGGGAATCACTGCGACGATTGGTGGGCATTCTACCACCGCTGTTGCCAGGCCGGCGCGAAAAGCCGCAGACCTCACACCGCGGAGGTCCGCGCTACGCTGGCTCCCACCCGGGCCACAATCGCGCACGTTTTCGCAGGGGCGGTTCGCGAACCGCCCCTGTCACCAATCCCGCGCGCTTCCGCGAGGGCGCTTCGCGAAGCGCCCCTACCCGGTACGCTAGGCTGGCTTGACCACCCCCTGACCCCCTCCTGAACCAGGAGGGGAATAAGTCGGACAAGTAGGCACTTTCCTTGAAAACACTGCCTACCCGTAGGCGACGCAGGCAATAACTGTATTGACAATCACCAGGTATGGTGCTAGCCTGCAGGGGTATGTCCTGTGGCCGAACAGGGCTCGGCCCCGATGGTCAATTTGGAAAGAACGCGCTTTCGGGGCTCGGCCTGAGGCGCATCCTGATCAGTTGATCACCCTAGAATCGCAACACCCTGATGGCTCCGGACGACGAAAACGCGATGTTTCTGCAAAGAATGGAAGATTCCCGCCTGCGCCAATTGTGGCGTCTCACCAACCCGCTGATCAAGGTCCGGAACGGGGCGCTGACCCATAAAGATGTTAAAAATGAAGATCGACCCGACTATGTGTATGAAAACAAAGGGGCGCATGACACAATGACCGAGAATTGATCGGGCTTTTGGGCCGATAATTCACAAATTTCGCGATAATGGAAGAAAATCGATCGGGCTTTTTAGCGGAAAATGCACGGGTTGCGCGGTAATTCAGGGCGAAGGCAGAATGTTGTTGAAAGGAAATGGGCTAATCGCGCTATGCCACACAGTTCGCTGCCAACATTCCAAAGAAGTCGTGAAAAAATAAACAATCTCACGCAAAGACGCCAAGGCGCAAAGACTCGCAAAGAACAACTGCTTTGTTTTCTTTGCGCCTTCTGCGGCTTTGCGCCTTTGCGTGAAATGCTTTTGCCCATCCAGGGATTATTTCACAGCTTCAAAACGATGTCTGCGTGACCCAGTAAGAAGGCGTTGTGGTAAAGTTCGAAACTTACGGCCTTCTTGTCGCGGGGACCCTTGCTACCTCCACGTGGCTGCTGGGCCTGCCCCTGGAGGGGAGAATCCATGCCCAAGACTGTCTCACGCCAAGCTCTGTTTACCCTTGCCCTGCTCTGCGCCTGGGCAGCGTTTTGGTTTGGGACGCCTGCCGCGCAGCCCCGGGGTGCGGCGCGGGCGCCGGGCGCGGAAACGGGCGCGGCCGAACTCCTCGCGGGGCGCGAGTTGGGCGCGACGCCGCTGCTCGACGACCTGCGCGAACTGTGTGACGGCATCGGCGGCCGGCCGACTGGCTCCCCGGCCTGCGAGCGTGCCGTGGATTGGGCGGTGGCCCGCTTCCGCGCCGCAGGCGTGAATTCCGTGTGGACAGAACCTTACACCATCCCCGGCTCCTGGGCAGGAGGTCATGATCAGGCGGAATGCCTGGCGCCCGTCGAGTTTCCGGTCCGCGTCGCCGCGGCTCCCTCGACTGCTCCCACGCCCGGCGGGCACGCCCTGGAGGCTCGACTCGTGAATGCCGGCGACGGCAGCCGGGAGGCCTTCGATCGCCTGGGCGACGGGGCGCGCGGCTCGATCGCCCTGGTGCTCTCGCCGGAGATGAAGACCGAAGGCGATCTGTTTGCCGAGTACACGCGCGACGGTCCGCTGCTCGCGGCGGCCCAGAGAGCCGGCGTGGCAGCCTTGCTCGTGCAGTCCGCGCAGCCGCACCTGCTGCTCTACCGCCACCCCATGGGGATGGGGGGCGAGGTCGTTCCCCTTCCCACCGCCATCGTGGCACGCGAGCACGCCGCGCGACTGGCGCGCCTCGCGGACCGCGGCGAGGTTCGGCTGCGGCTGGACCTTCCCAGCCGCGTGGGTGGCCCCTTTCGAGCGCGCAACGTCGTGGCGGAAATTCGCGGCCGCGAGAAACCCGAAGAGATTGTGCTGATCGGGGCGCACCTGGATTCCTGGGACCTGGGCACCGGCGCGGAGGACGACGGCGTGAATGCCACCCTGGTCATCGACGTGGCGCGCAGCTTCCAGGCCCTGGGCCTCGTGCCGCGCCGCACCGTGCGCTTTGTGCTCTTCACGGGCGAAGAACAGGGCATGCTCGGCTCTGCGGCGTATGTCCTGCGACACGCCGCGGAAATCAGCCGGCACGTCGTCATGATCGAGTTCGACACGGGCTCCGGCCGCATCACGGGCTTCTATCTTAACGGCCGCGAGGATCTGCGCCGGCCCATTGACCAGGCGCTCGCCGCGGTTGCGGGCCTCGCAGCGGCCGACGATACCTTGGAGGCCATCGATGGCACCGACAACTTCGATTTCCTCATCTCGGGAGTTCCCAACCTGGTCGGCAGGCAGGAGTGGGCTCCGTACCTTCCCAATTACCATGCCGAGTCAGATGTTTATGATGTTGTAAATGGCCGCCAAGCCCGGACGAATGCCGCCCTCGCCGCGGTGCTGGTGTGGGGACTGGCGGAACGTCCCGAGCCTCCGGCTCGACACCAGACGCGCGCGGAAGTGGAGAAACTTCTGCGCGACACGAAGCTGGATGAGCAGATGAAGGGTCTCGGCCAGTGGGATGACTGGGTGGCGGGAAAGCGCGGCGTAAGCAAGTAAGACGCGGCGAGCGAGTGTGGCGCGCCCAGCCCCGATTTCTCACCACGCGGCGCGATTTTCTTCGGGCCGCAGGATGCGCGGGTTAAGGCCGCCCTTCCCTTCCGTGGTGAGGACTTCGGGCCAGGGTCGCTCAACTCACCACATAGAAATCGCCTGCCATACGATATCTTGGGTCTTTCCGGCAATCGACGCAGCAGGCTGCGTAGCCCTCAGAACTATTTTGCTTTCTCCCCCCACTGCCCCTTGACCCGCGGTCCAGAGCGTTTCTAAGATGGGATTCAACGGGGGTTTGGGTCGAGACCCCAACCAAGTCGTCTCATGGATTGTGTGTGAGACGAAAGGAGTACTGCTTAGCAGGGGAACGGATCCGGCGGAAATTCCAGCCTCCAGCGAATTCATCTGCGGGCTGGACCTGACGGTCGATCGGACCGCCGGAAGGGTTCCCTGAAGGGCTCCGGACGGTGGTGGGACGGGTGAGAGCAAAGCTATGAGGGGCTCCTCTCTCCCGCTCACCACTTTCGGACCGTCAACTGACTGGACGATTGGGGCCTCCGCTAAGGAGGCCCCGTTCTTTTGAAGATGGATCCTGCCTACCCCACGCGTGCCATCGATCCCCCTTTCCCGGCGCGACCCTGAAGAATCGGAAACTCGCAGGGAAGCCTTGCGGCCTCGAAGGAGTTGCTATATACTGCCTTTTGATGTTCAGGACTTACGCCAACTCGTTTTGGTACTTTAGTTACCGGTTTTGGGGCTTTGCTCCAAACCGGTAGAGTGGCGTTGGTCTGAACGGGGAAAAGAGATCGAAGTAAGGCCAGCCCACTCCCAGCGAGTGGGCTTTTTCGTTTTGGGAGGAGGAAGGCAGCAATGATTATCTCCATGAAGCCGAATGCCACCAAAGAGCAGATCGAACATGTCTTCGAGCGGATCCGCGAATTTGGCTACAAGGTTCACTCCATTCAGGGCGAAGAGCGCGTGGTGATCGGGGTGATCGGAGTGGGCGATGTTACTGCCTGCTTGGAAGCGATCGAAGTTGCACCCGGGGTCGCGAGCGCCATGCGAATTTCCTCGCCCTTCAAATTTGTGAGCAAGGAATTCAAGCAGGAGCGCACACGAATTCCCATCAACGGTGTCTCTATCGGGGGTGATCAGTTCGTGGTGATGGCCGGCCCCTGCTCGGTGGAGAGCGAGAAGCAGATCATGGACGCGGCTGAGTTCGTGGCCTCCGTGGGCGGGAAGATCCTGCGCGGCGGCGCTTTCAAGCCCCGCACCTCGCCCTACGACTTCCAGGGCCTGGAAGTCGAAGGACTGAAGCTGCTGGCCAAGGCGCGCGCGGCCACCGGCCTCGCCATCGTCACGGAGGTCATGAGCGAGCCGGACGTTCCGCTGGTGGCCGAGTACGCGGACATCGTGCAAGTGGGCGCGCGCAATATGCAGAACTTCGCACTGCTCAAGGTGCTGGGCCGCTGCCCGCGGCCGGTGCTGCTCAAGCGCGGCATGAGCTCCACCATCAAGGAATTGCTGATGTCGGCCGAGTACATCACCGCGCACGGCAATCCCAACGTCATCCTGTGCGAGCGCGGCATCCGCACCTTTGAGACCGCCACCCGCAACACCTGCGACATCTCCGCCGTACCGGTGCTGAATGAGCTGACCCACCTGCCGGTGATCGTCGATCCCAGCCACGCCACGGGCCGGCAGAGCCTGGTGCCGGCGCTCTCGCGCGCGGCGGTGGCCATCGGCGCGGACGGCTTGATTGTGGAAGTCCACCCCTGCCCGGAAAAGGCCATGAGCGACGGCGCACAGTCACTCAGCTTCCCGCAATTCCAGGCCATGATGAGCGAATTGAAACCATATTTCGACATTTGGAAGCAGGCGCGCGCCACACAGAACGCCGCGGCAGTGGTGTAGCACGCCGCCCCATATTGTGGTTAGAGGATCAAGAATTGCACCACGAAGAGTGCGGCGAAGATGTAAGTGAGCAGGGGGCATTCGCGCCAGCGTCCGGTGGCAAGCTTGCCGACGGCGTAGGAGATCAGCCCGAAGGCGATGCCATCGGCCACGCTGAAGGTGAGCGGAATTCCCACCAGCACGAGGAAGGCGGGCAGGTATTCGGTGGGGTCATCCCATTTGAGCTCGCGCAGGGTTTTGAGCATCATGGAGCCCACCACAATCAGCGCGGGCGCGAGCGTGGGATAGAGCACCGCCGGGCCCACCTTGACCCCGCCACCAATCATGGCCGCCAGCGGGCTGAAGAAGAGGGAAGCAGCGAGCAGCAGGCCGGTCACCACGCTCGCCAGCCCCGTGCGCGCGCCGTCTGAAACTCCTGCGGCGGATTCGATGTAGCAGGCGATCGTGGAAGTTCCCAGGGCCGCGCCCACACTTGTCCCCACGGCGTCGGAGAAGAGCGCGCGATCGACGCGCGGCAACTTGCCATCCCGCAGCAAGCCTGCCTGCTGCCCCACCCCTACCAGCGTTCCCACCGTGTCGAAGAGCGCCAGGTAGAACAGCACAAAAATCGCCGCGCCGAAGCGCGCGGGCGAAACGCCGAGCAGGCCGCGCAGATCGAATTTCCAGAACGTCGGCGCGAGGTGCAGTTGGGCCGAGAATATTCCCTGATAATGCACCAGGCCGAAGAGTGCGGCGAGGACTGTGGTGGCGAGAATGCCGATCAGGATGGCCCCGCGCACCCCAAACCCCAGCAGCACCAGCATCAGAAGCACGCCCAGGACGCTTACCAGCACGGCGGGTTGGCGCAGATTGCCCAGGCGCACGAGCGTCCCCGGCGAGGATGCGACCAGCCCGCCAAACTGGAGTCCGATGAAGGTGATGAACAAGCCGATGCCCGCCGCGATGCTGCACTTGAGGGAGTTGGGAATGGAGTTCACGATTTGCGCGCGCAGGCCGGTGAGGGTGATGGCGGCGAAGAAGAGCCCCGCCAGCAGCACCGCGGCGAGCGCCTGCTGCCAGGTGAGGCCGAACCCCAGGGGAACAGCGCCACAGAGCGTATAGACGAAGAAAAAGTTCTCGCCCATACCCGGCGCGAGCGCCACGGGGTAATTCGCCGCGAGCCCCATGAGCAGTGTGGCCACGGCTGCGGAAAGACAGGTGGCCGTGAGCACCGCCTGAAAGTTCATTCCCGCCAGCGCCAGCACACCCGGCTGCACAAAGATGATGTAAGACATCGCGAGGAAGGTGGTGGTGCCGCCCACGACCTCGCGCTGGATGGTGGTGCCGTGTTCCTCGAGCTTGAAGAAACGTGCGATGCGGTTCATCAGAGGATGCGGAATTCGGCGGTCAGCTATCAACCGCCCAGCAGGCGGCGCAACTGTCTCGCCTGACCGGGATTCTTTCGCAGCATGATGATACGCAGCCGACGGAATTCGTCGGCGTCGATCTTCTGCACCGTGCCGCGCCCGCGTTGAGGGCTGAAGGCCAGAATGTGGTCAAGGTCCGGCTGGCGGGTGAGAGGACTCTCGAAGCGCACGGCCTCGCGCGGCGGGCAGAAATCGACCAGCGATCCCAGGCCGACGTCACGGCCATCGGAAGCGGCGCGGGCCACGCCCACCGCCTGCTTGCGATCGACCTCATAGCAAAGAAAAAAATCTCCGCGCTTCACTTCTTCGCGCAGATAGCGCAGGCTCGAGGCGCTGCGAATCCAACCTTCGTCACCCATTTCGCAGACGCCACGGGCGCGAGCGCGGAAATACTGGTCGAATTCCCACCCGCGCTTGGTGTTGATCTTAAAGACCCAAACCCGCATGATTTAATGACGGCCGTGCCGAGTTTTCACTAAACTGCCAGGGCGGCGCCATCCTTCAGACTTCCACGACGCGCACCATGCGCACGGCAGGGATGGCGCGGATTTCCTCCACTACCTCGTCGGGCACGCGATTGTCAACGTTGACCAGGCCGATGGCCTGCTGGGTTTGCGGGTTACGTCCCAGGGTAAAGGTGGCGATATTGATTTTGCGGTCGCCGAGAATTGTGCCCACCCGCCCGATCACGCCCGGCACATCCTGGTTGCGGATAAAGAGGATGACGCCACGCAGGGGCGCTTCGATATCGATTTCGTTGATGCCCAGAATGTGGGGCGTGCCGCGCAGGCCCACCATGCCCAGAGCGGAGGCGGATTCAGTTTCGGTGGCCAGAGCGATCCCCAGCGAGTTGGAGAACGCCGCCCGCCGCGCGCTGCGCAGTTCCGCCACCTCCATGCCGCGTTGCTGTGCGAGCGCCCCGGCGTTGACCAGGTTCACGGGCTGGGAGAGCGCGTGCGAGAGGACTCCCTTGAGCACGGCGTTCTTCACCAGGTGCGTGTTCAGTTCTGCCAACCCGCCATCGTAACTGATGCGCACCTCGCGGATTCTTTCGCCGGCGATCTGCGCCAGAAACGCACCCAGTTTTTCCCCGAGCTGGATGTAGGGTTCGAGCTTCTTGAATTCCTCGGCGGAAATCGCCGGCATGTTGACGGCGTTGCGCGCCACGCCCAGCCGTAGATAGTCGCGCACCTGCTCGGCAATGCGGATGCCCACGATTTCCTGGGCCTCTTCCGTCGAGCCCGCGATGTGGGGCGTGGCAATGACGTTGGGGTGGCTTACCAGCTTCAGGTCGCGGGGCGGTTCGGATTCGAAAACGTCCAGCGCCGCGCCGGCCACGTGCCCGCTCTCGAGCGCGGCGAGTAGTGCGCCTTCCTCGATCAGTTCGCCGCGGGCACAGTTGACAATGCGCACGCCGGGCTGGGTGAGCCCGAGCGTCCGCGCGTTGAGCAGGTGGCGAGTCTCGGGCGTGGCGGAGGCGTGCAGGCTGAGGAAGTCAGCCGCCTTCAGGACCTCCTCCAGCGAGGCCAGCTTCAAACCCAGCTCGCCCGCCAGAAGCGATGAGACATAGGGGTCGCAAGCGACGATTTGCATTTCCAACGCTTTCGCGAGGCGCGCGACTTCCGACCCGATCTGGCCGAGCCCGACCAGGCCCAGCGTCTTGCCGCGCACCTCCATGCCCTGGAGTTTCTTCTTCTCCCATTGCCCCTTCTTCATGGAGGCGTCCGCCTGCGGAATGCGGCGCGCCAGCGCCAGCAGCAGCGCCAGCGTGTGCTCAGCCACGCTCACGGCGTTGCCGCCCGGCGTGTTCATCACCACCACGCCTTTCTGCGTCGCGGCGTCCAGGTCCACGTTATCCACGCCCACCCCGGCGCGGCCGATCACGCGCAGCCGTCCGGCATTCTCGAGGAGTTGGGCCGTGACCTTCGTGGCGCTGCGCACGACGAGCGCATCCGCGTCGCGGATCTCCTCGGCGGCCGTGGCGCCCGGCTTCTTGGGCAGGAAGACGATGTTCCAGGATTCTTCCTGCCGCAGGATTTCCACGGCACTTTCAGAGACGTTATCAGCTATGAGGATTTTCATGGCCATGATTCCTAGTATAAGTAGATGATTTCAGCCAGCAATACAACGCACGGTGACGAACAATCCAAGATTTCCCCACTGTCATCCTGAGCCCGTTCGCTTCGCTCAGGATAAACTCCGCGAAGGGTCTCTCGATTTCGGTCGTCAAGTGGAGAAGACCCTCTCCCCTTCACTGCGGGGATTCTTCGGTCGCTTCGCTCCCTCAGCATGACAGCCGCCACCTGTCACGCCACGTGGCGCAAGTAGATTTCTTCCACAGCGCGCACGCCGGAACCGAGCTCCACTTTCTGCCCCAACTTCAGCAGCGCAATTTCCAGCGCCGCGAAAACCGCGAACAAATCAGAAATGTCGTAATAACCCAGATGCGCCAAGCGGAAGATCTGGCCTTTCATGCTGCCCTGGCCGTTGGCGATGATCGCACCAAAGCGCGTGCGCAATTCCTTGACGATGGCGCCGGAGTCCAGGCCGGCGGGAGCGCAAATGGCGGTGGCGGCATTGGCCGGCGAGGAAGCCGCGAAGAGTCTCAACCCCAGCGCCTGCGCCGCAGCGCGCGAGGCTTCTGCCAGCATTGCGGCGTTCGCAATCAGGTTCTCGCGGCCGATCTTCTGGATGTACTCGAGCGCCGCATGCAGACTGATGATAAGCGTAGTGGCCGGGGTGTAGGCCGTCTCGCCCTTCACCTGGTTCTTGCGCTCCTTCGAGAAATCGAAATAGTAGCGAGGCAGCCTGGACTTCGCGATCAGCCCCCAGGCCTTTTCGCTGACACTCGCAAACGCCAGGCCGGGCGGAATCATCACCGCCTTCTGCGAGCCGCCCACCACGATATCGAGCCCCCACTCCGCGATGCGCAGCTCGGAGGTGCCGAGGCCGGTGATGGCGTCAACCACGAGCGCGGTTTCCGGATAATTCTTCACCGCTTCGCCGAGCGTGCGCACGTCGTTCATCACGGCAGTGGAAGTTTCCGTCGCCTGGATGAACACGGCGCGGAACGGCCCGCCGGTCGCGAGCCTCTGCTGCATCTCCTCGATGTTCACGGGCTGGCCATAGGGTGACTCGACTTTCACCGTCTCGATGCCGTAAGCCTGCGCGAGTCCCAGCCAGCGCTCGCCGAACTTGCCGGCGGTGCCGACCAGCACGCGCTCGCCCGGCGAGAGGAGGTTGGTCAGGGAGCCTTCCATGGCGCCCGTGCCGGAGCTGGCGAAAATCAGCACGTCGTTCTGGGTATCGTAGTAGTACTTCAGCAAGGAGAGCGTTTCTGTCAGGATCTTCCGAAACGCTTCGGTGCGATGGTGAACATTGGCTGCTGTGAGTGTGCGCGCCTGCGCCTCCATCAGCAACGGAGTGGGGCCGGGAGTGAAGAGTCTTTCTTTGATTATGCCGGGCATGAAGGCGTTTCCTTTTTCGAGTGGAATGTGGCTTCGGAAGAACCTCGTCAAAACTGGTGGCGTCTACCGAAAGTCCAGGACGGTCTGAGCCGAAGCGCCTCAGAATAGGAAAGCGAGTGCCAATTGTCAAATCAATTCCCTTTATGGGAGTACATGCACGTGGTCGCCCCTGCCGAGACGTCGTAGCCGGTGGCGTGCTCCTCCCACCAAGGCAGCCATCTCCTCTCTCCTCTTCCCACTCAAACACTTCAGCCCCACAGGGGGGATACGATGTACCAAGGCAATTCCATTTGGACTCAGGGCCCCGTCAAAGTCGCGGGTGTCGCGTACCTCTAGGGCCATGTATGTATCACCCACGAAGAAACCCCTCACCCGTCCCGACGTTGCGGGACACCCTCTCCCCAAGGGAGAGGGATAGAAATCAGAATCACAGCCCTCTCCCTAAGGGAGAGGGTGCCCGACGGAGGAGGGCAGGTGAGGGGTCTTTTTCAACCCCATTGGACTTTGACGGGGCCCTGCATTTGGACTGGCCTTCCTTGACAACCCTCACATGCGGGTTATAATTGTTGTTTTGCGCTTATGAGGCTGGGGTGCGCATAACCCTTGCAGAACTTGAGTTCCACCGGGTCATGGCCTCTGAGGACTTCGCCCCCGGCGTGCTGGATTATCGGGACACCCAGTTCCGGCAAGGGGCGCCCCTCAAGATCGACGTCACGGCGGAACTCCTGGCCGGCGAAATTCGGATTCGCGGGCACCTCGCGACCCGCCTGGAAGCCAGTTGCGACCGCTGCCTGGGGCCGGTCGAGATTCCGGTGAGCCGTGATTTTGACCTCTTCTACCGGCCGCTGGAGACCATTGCCAAGGAAGAGGAGGTCGAAATTGCCGCGGACGAGCTGGAAATCGGCTTCTACTCCGGGGATGGAATCGAACTGGCGGAGGTGGCCACGGAGCAGGTATATCTCTCGGTGCCCATGAAGGTGGTTTGCCGGCCCGAATGCCGGGGTTTGTGTCCAGGGTGCGGGGTGAATCGGAATCTTGTATCGTGCGCTTGTTCGCACTCGCCGGAAGATTCTCCCTTTGCTTCGCTCCAGGGAGAGTAATGTCGGGGTGGCCGGGAGGAATGCTTCCCACCCGAGCCGTTCCGGTCGAAAATCCAGCAGCCAGGGGTGACTGCCTGGCGGGCAGCAGTGGTGGGTCCCCGCGCAGCATTCCGTATCGAAGGAAAGAAGAACAGCCATGCCGAATCCCAAACGACGACATTCCAAAGCGCGGAAGAATCGCCGGCGGTCGCACGATCATCTGGCGGCGCCTGCCATGGCCGAGTGCCCGCACTGTCACGAAAAGAAGCTGCCTCACCAGGTTTGCCCGCACTGCGGTTACTATCGCAGCCGGGAAGTGGTCCTGGTGGAGGAATCCGCTTAAAGTGTCAGGCGATGACCCTCGGCAGCTCGACCCGGCGCGACCGTCTCTTCCCGCGCCGACCCTATTCCATCGATTGAACTGACCACGATGCGACGTATTGCTGTTGACGCCATGGGCACCGACTCGGCGCCGGAGCCGGAAATTGCGGGAGCGATCGAGGCCGCGCGGGCGGGATACGCGGAGGTCTTGCTGGTCGGGCCGCAAGACCGCCTGAGCCGCGAGCTCGGCCGCCGTGAGGCGCGGGGCCTGTCCATCGAGATCGTCCACGCCAGCGAAGCGGTCACCATGCAGGACCGAGCGACCAAGGCCTTCCGCGCCAAGCGGGACTCCTCCTTGCGGGTGGCGGCGCGCCTGGTGCACGAGGGCAAGGCCGACGGCATGATCAGCGCCGGCAACACGGGCGCCGTGATGACCACCGCCAAGATTGTGCTGGGGGCGCTGGAAGGCGTGGACCGCCCCGCCCTGGCGCAGGTTTTCCCCACCTCCAAGGGCACTGCCGCCGTGCTGCTGGATGTGGGCGCGAACGTCGATTGCAAGCCCCACCACCTGGTGGAGTTCGCGGTGATGGGTGAGACCTACTATCGCGCCATCTTCGGCGTGGAGCGCCCGCGCCTCGGACTGCTCTCCATCGGCCAGGAAGAGCACAAGGGGAACGACCTGACCCGCGAGGCGCTAGCGCTGCTCAAGCAGCTTCCCGTGAATTTTGTCGGCAACGTGGAAGGCCGCGACCTATACAACGGCAGCGTGGAAGTGATCGTTTGCGACGGCTTCATCGGCAACGTGGCCCTGAAGATCAGCGAAGGGCTTATCGAAGCGGTCTCCAGCCTGCTGAAGGAAGCTCTTTCCAGCACGCTCTCCTCCAAGGTTGGCTACGTGCTGGCCCGAAAAGCCTTTAAGAATTTCAAGAAGCGGGTGGATTATTCCGAGTACGGCGGCGCGCCGTTGCTGGGCGTAAAAGGGGTATGCATTATCTGCCACGGCGGTTCGAACTCCAACGCCATCAAGAATGCCATCCGGGTCGCGGCGGAATTCGCCACCGGAAAAGTGAACGAGAAGATTGAACGCGACTTAGCGGCTGCTTCCCTGGGAAATCCCCAAGGGTAATCAAGGGTTCCCGATTCAGTCCCGCGTTCCCTCCGCCGAAAAGGACTGAATCACTGAATCAGTGAGCCACTGAATCATTGAATTCGGCTCCAACTGTTGGGGAAGGTAATCAATTACTGATTCGCTGACTCAGTGATTCACTGGTTCAATGACTCACTGATTCAGTCCCAGGAGTCTCTATGTGTGTAGCAGGGGTGTTAGGAACGGGCTCGGCCTTGCCGGATAAGGTGATCACCAATCAAGATCTGGAGAAGCTGGTGGAAACCACCGACCAGTGGATCACCGACCGCACCGGCATCAAAGAGCGCCGCCAGGCTGCCCCCCATGAAACGACCTCCTCCCTTTCCGTGCTGGCTTCGCGCAAAGCCTTGGAGAAGGCGGGAATCAAGGCCAAGGATCTCGACCTGATCATCTGTTCTACGATTTCGCCCGACATGCCGCTGCCCTCGACCGCCGCGCTCATTCAGTCCGCGCTCGGCGCGCGCGGCTGCTGCGCCTTCGACCTGGCCGCGGCTTGCTCCGGGTTTCTTTTTGGCATGACCGTGGCGGAGCAATTCATCCACAACGGGACGGCAAGGTACGTGCTGGTGATCGGCGCCGAGTTGCTCTCGCGTTATCTCGACTACAAGGACCGCGCCACCTGTGTCATTTTCGGCGACGGCGTCGCCGCGGCGGTGTTCGGGCCGGTCGCGCCGCCCTCGGGAATCCTGGCGCACGAACTGCACACCGAAGGCCACTACGCCGATCACCTTTTCATCCCTGCCGGCGGCACCGCCCTACCCGCTTCCTGCCAAACCGTCGAACAGGGCGCCCATTACATCAAGATGCGGGGCAACGAGCTTTTCAAGGTGGCGGTCCGCAGCATGGAAGACGTCTCGCGCCAGGTGCTGAAGAAAGCCGGCCTCCAGGTGGCCGATCTCGACCTTTTCATCCCCCACCAGGCGAATCAACGCATTACGGAGGCGGTCCGCGAGCGGCTGGGCGTGTCCTCCGAGAAGGTCTATTCCAACATCAGCCACGTCGGCAACACTTCCTCGGCCTCCATCCCCATCTGCCTGGATGAATGCGTGCAAAGCGGCCGCCTGAAAAGGGGCGACCTGGTGCTGATGTCCGCCTTCGGCGCGGGCGTCACGTGGGGAGCAGTGCTGATGCGGTGGTGAGGAACTGAATCACTGAGTCAGTGAGCCACTGAATCATTGAATTCTGCTCCCACTGTTGGGGAAGGTAATCAATCACTGATTCGCAGACTCAGTGATTCAGTATGAGGAAGGTCCCCGTTGCCTAAGGTTGCTTTCCTGTTTCCCGGTCAAGGTTCTCAATATCCCGGCATGGGCCGGGAGTTGGCGGAGAATTTTGCCTGCGCGCGCGCTGTGTTCGAGGAAGCCGACCAGGCCCTGGGTTTCGCGATCTCTAAGCTCTGCTTTGACGGCCCGGCGGAGGAACTGCAGCTTACCGCCAACACCCAGCCCGCGATTCTCGCCGCTTCCGTGGCTGCCGCAAGGGTCTTGCGCGAAAAGGGCATTCCGGCGGATTATGTAGCGGGGCACAGCTTGGGAGAATACTCGGCCCTGGTGGCGGCGGGCGCGCTGGGTCTGGCCGACGCCGTGCGGCTGGTCCGCAAGCGTGGCCAATACATGCAGGAAGCGGTGCCGGTGGGCCAAGGCGCCATGGCGGCGATCCTGGGCCTGGACGGCGCGGCGGTCGAAGCTGTCTGCTGCGACGCCGCCCAAGGAGAAGTGGTTTCTCCGGCAAACTTGAATTCACCCGGCCAGGTGGTGATCGCCGGCGGCGCCCGGGCCGTGGCGCGAGCCGTGGAACTGGCGAAAGTGCGTGGCGCCAAGCGGGCCATCCTGCTCAACGTGAGCGCCCCCTTTCATTGCGCCCTGATGCAGCCCGCGCAGGACCGTTTGAGTGTTGACTTGGATGCGGCGGAATTCATCGACCCGCCCGTGCCGCTGGTGAACAACGCGGACGCCCAGGTGGTGAAGGCCGCCGCCTTGGTACGCGAAGGGCTGAAGCGCCAGGTGACCGCTCCCGTGCGCTGGGAAGAGTCGATGCGGCGCCTGCGCGCGGAAGGCGTGGAGATGTTCGTGGAAGTCGGGCCGGGCAAAGTCCTCTCGGGACTGCTGCGGCAGATCGATCGGACGGCGGAGTGCCTGCGCGTCGAAGACGTCGCCACGCTCAACGAGGTAGTGGTGCGGCTGGCGCCGTAACCTCGCTAGCCCCTTGGAATTGACTGCCCTCGCCCCCTTGGGGGAGAGGGTGGCCCGCAACCGGCGCATTCTCCAGCCGGGGCGGGACGGGTGAGGGGGTCACGCAGGAGCAAATCAAAAAGCAATGACAAGGAGCCGATGACGTTATGACGAGTCTGGAAGGACGCGTAGCATTGGTAACGGGCAGCGCCCAGGGAATCGGCCGGGCCACGGCCTTGACCCTGGCCGAAGCCGGCGCGAGTATCGTTTTGGCCGACATACCCCGTCCCAAGCTCGATGAAACCCTCGAGGAATTCCAGAACCTGGGATACAAAGTGCTGAAGTGCATCGTCGATGTCACGGACCCGGCAACCGTCCAGAGAATGATGGAAGAGATCATCGCGGCCTGGGGCAAGATCGACATCCTGGTGAACAACGCGGGCATTACCAAGGATAACCTGGTGATGCGGATGAAGAGCGAAGATTGGGAAGCCGTCCTCAAGGTCAACCTGACCGGGGCGTTCTCCTGCATTCGGGCGGCGCTGCCCTCGATGGTCAAGCAACGCTACGGGCGGATCATCAACATCGCTTCCGTGGTGGCGCAAGTCGGAAACGTGGGCCAGGCGAACTACATCGCCTCCAAGGCGGGCATCATTGGCCTGACCAAGGCGGTGGCCGCGGAAGTCGCCCGGCGCAACATCACGGTGAACGCGGTCGCTCCGGGCTTTATCGCCACAGCCATGACCGAGGGTCTGCCTGCGGAAATCAAGGAAAAGATGTTAGGCGTGATTCCCCTGGGCCGCATGGGCACCGACCGTGAGGTGGCGAACGGCGTGCTTTTCCTGGCCTCGGAGGAAGCGGGCTATATTACGGGTCACGTACTCAATATTAACGGTGGTATGTACATGGCCTAGCGGTAATACTGTTCACATAAGAGGGTTGAGGAGATTATTCATCTATTTATTCCCGAGTGACCCCCTCACCCGGCCCGCCCCGGCTGGAGAAAGCGCCGGTTGCGGTCCACCCTCTCCCCCAAGGGGGCGAGGGCAGTAAATTCAAATTACCTCCCCCCTCGCCCCCTTGGGGGAGAGGGGCCGGGGGTGAGGGGGTCGAATTGGTAACATCCAGCTTAAGTGAACAGTATTGGGCCTAGCGGGTAAGGCTCTGGGACTACACAGCGCTTGACGCTTGCCCATAGCGAAGTTAGAATGAGCGCCCCCATGTAACTTGAGGAGGATAGACTGATGGCTTCGCCCGAAGAGAAGGTGAAACAGATTATTGTGGAGCAACTCGGGGTGGACGAGTCGGAAGTTACCCCCACCGCGCATTTCGTCGACGACCTCGGCGCCGATTCACTCGACATCGTGGAGCTGGTGATGGCGTTTGAGGAGTCGTTCGAAATTGAGATCCCGGACGAGGACGCGGAGAAGATCGCGACCGTCAAGGACGCGGTTGATTACATCCAAGCCCACGTGAAACCCTCGAAGAACTGACCAGCGCAGGGCAGGTCTCCACAGGAGGAGCACAGCTTGACGCGGAGAGTCGTCGTGACCGGTGTGGGTTTGCTCACCGCCCTCGGCCTCGACACGGTGGAGTCGTGGCGGAATCTCCTGGCCGGCAAGAGCGGCGTGGCGCCCATCACGCATTTTGACACCGCGGGCTTCGCCGTGACCATCGCGGCGGAAGTGAAGGGATTTGACCCGCTTCAGTTCATCGAAAAGAAAGAACTGAAGAAGATGGGCCTCTTCATTCAGTTCGCCCTGGCGGCCTCCCAGCAGGCCCTGACGCAGTCGGGGCTCCGCGTCACTCCCGACATCGCCGAGCGCGTGGGCGTGCATATCGGCTCGGGCATCGGCGGGTTCGATGTCATCGAGCGCGAACACACGGCGCTGCTCGAGGGCGGCCCGCGTAAGATCTCACCCTTCTTCATTCCCGCCTCCATCGTCAACCTCGCCGCCGGCCACGTCTCCATCCGCCACGGCGCCAAGGGGCCGAACTCCGCCACCTGCACCGCCTGCTCTTCCAGCGCCCATGCGGTAGGAGATTCCTTCAAGCTCATCCAGCGCTCGGCCGCCGACGTGATGATCTGCGGCGGCACCGAAGCCGCCATCACGCCCATGGGAGTGGGCGGGTTTGCCGCCATGCGCGCGCTCTCCACCCGCAATAACGAACCCGAAAGGGCCAGCCGCCCGTTTGATAAGGAGCGCGACGGCTTCGTGATCGGCGAAGGCTCGGGCATCCTCATCCTGGAAGAACTGGATTTCGCGCTCCAGCGGGGCGCGCAGATACTTGCCGAAATCGTCGGCTACGGCATGTCGGGCGACGCCTTCCACATCACGCAGCCGGAAGAGACCGCCGATGGCGCCGTGCGCGCCATGCGGTCAACCCTGGCGGATGCCGCGATTCGGCCCGAGCAGGTCAACTACATCAACGCCCACGGCACCTCGACACCCTACAACGATCGCCTGGAAACCCTCGCCATCAAGAAAGTCTTTGGCGAGCACGCCCGCAAGCTGGCCGTGAGTTCCACCAAGTCCATGACCGGCCACCTGCTGGGCGGCGCGGGCGGAGTGGAAGCGGGCATCACCGCGCTGGTGTTGCGCGACCAGATGGTGCCCCCTACCATCAATCTTGAGAACCCCGACCCGGATTGCGATCTGGATTACGTCCCCAACCAGGCGCGCAAGGCCGACGTCGAGTACGCCCTCTCCAATTCCTTCGGCTTCGGCGGCACCAACGCCGCACTGCTCATGAAGCGGTACGCGGGGTAGGCAGCTTCTCTTCACCAAACCTCTTGGAATTAACTGCCCTCTCCCCCTTGGGGGAGAGGGTGGCCCGCAACCGGTGTTTTCTCCAGCCGGGGCGGGCCGGGTGAGGGGGTCACCCAGGAACGAATTCAGTAGTATTTTCCTGGGACCCCTTAAGTGAACCGTATTGGAGCTAAACCGCTGCACCCATCTGCCAATTCGCATATAATAGCCCGGCCAGATTTGTCCTCTGGCTGCCCAAGACGCTACTGGTCCCCTACAGGAGTGATTCGTCGCCGTGAAAATCGTGGTTTGCATCAAGCAAGTTCCTGCGCGTGACTCGGGGCTGCGGCTGAACGCCGCCGCCACTTGGGTGCAGGAAACCGATCTCAGTTTTGAAGTCAACGAACCGGATATTTACGCGCTCGAGGAGGGCCTGCGCCTGAAGGAAAAGCATGGCGGCGAAGTGGTGCTCGCCACGCTGGGGCCGGCGCGCGCCCAGCAGGCCATCAAGGAAGCCCTGGCCAAGGGCGCCGACCGCGCCCTGCATCTTGACGATCCCACCTTCGCCGCGCTCGACGCCTTCGGCATCGCCCGCGCGCTCGCGAAGGCCATCGAGCGAGAGAAGCCCGACGTCATCCTGACCGGATTGCAGTCCGACGATTTGGGATTCGCCCAGACCGGCGTGTTGCTGGCGGAATTCCTCGGCCTCCCCCACTCCACGATCATCATGGAGATTCAGGCGGAGGGCGGCGCGCTGCGCGTCAAGCGCGAACTGGAAGGCGGCTGGTTCCAGTGGATCGAACTGCCGCAGCCCGCCGTGCTCACCATTCAATCCGGCATCAACAAGCCGCGTTACGCCACGCTGAAAGGGATCATGGCGGCGAAGTCCAAGCCCGTTCAGAAACTTAATGCCGCCGCTCTCGGCCTGAGCGCGGAAGATTTGGCGCCGCGTTACCGCATCACCCAGGTCTATGTTCCGCCCAAGGCGGCCCAGACCGAGTTCTTCGCAGGTAGCCCCAAGGAAATCGCCACCCGGCTCGTCGACAAACTCAAGAACGAAGCGCGGGTGATCTAGAGGTACAAGGAGGCTCACGATGTTCGTCCATATCTGGAGAATGCGCGCGCGCAAGAAGCGTGTGGAGGATTACGAGAAGTTCGGCCGGCAAGTGACCCTGCCCTCACTGAAGAAAATCGACGGTTGCCTCGGAGCTCATTTCATCAAGATTTTCGAGGCGCGCAAGCCGGAATACCTTTGGCTGGTGTTCTGGAAAGACCATAAGGCACTGGAACAGGCTCGCACCAGCCCGCTCTGGCGCGAGCAGATCAAGAAATTCGAAGCGGGCAAGTTCCATAAGTCAATTCCTATCGAGCTGGTCTGCGAGAGTTTCGATTCCTTCGGCGGGCCCGCGGAAAAACCCAAGCGGGCTGCGAGGGCGGTGAGGTCGAGAAGGGCGGGAGAGGCCGAGCAGCCCGAGGCGGAGGAATCCGGCGGAACGGAATCGTCCCACACGGCCCTCCCGGGCCCCACGCCGGAAGGCGAGTAGGTTGGTGGGCAGCGATTGGTCTTTGTAGCGGCGATGTCCTCATCGCCGGGCGCCGGTGGGGACACCGGCGCTAGAGCGCAGGAGCCGACACGGTTCAACTATGTCTGATCACATTTTGGTTTTCGCAGAACACCAGGGCGGAAAGCTGACCCGCCCCACCTGGGAGGCGTTGGCGGCGGGCCAGCGCCTGGCGCAGGATTTGGGAAGCACCGTGAGCGCCGTGCTGGTGGGCTCGAGCCTCGCGCCGCTGGCCACGGAACTTGCCGCCGTCGCCGTCCAGGAAGTTTTGACGGTCGATTCCCCGCTGCTCGCCGAGTACACCGCCGACGGCTACTCGCTCGCTTTGCGCGCCGTCATCGCGCAGCAGAAACCGCGCTTCTTCGTCTGCAGCCACACCTATCAGGTCCGCGACTTCGCGCCCAAGCTCGCGGCCTCGCTCGATCGCGGCCTGGTGAGCGACTGCCTGGGCTATCGCCACGAAGGCGGCAAGCTCGTTTTCGTCCGCCAGGTTTTCCAGGGGAAATATTCCGCCGACATCGAATTCGCAGGCGACGAGCCCTACTTCCTCTCGTTTCAGGCCGCGGCGTTTCGCGAAGACTCCGTCGAGCGCGGCGCCGGCGCGGCCAAAATCACGCCCGTCGAGGTGGAACTCGCCGCGGACTCCATTCGCGCCAAGCCCGGCGAGCGCTTTCGCGAGGCGAAGCAGGCGGTGGATTTGACCCAGGCGGCCATCATCGTCGCCGTGGGCCGCGGCATCAAAGCGCCGGAAAACCTCGAGCTCGCCAAGCAGCTCGCCGCCGCCCTGGGCGCGGAAGTCGGCGCCTCCCGGCCCATCTGCGACAACGGCTGGCTGCCCATGGACCGCCAGATCGGCAGCTCCGGACAAACCGTGGCGCCTAAGCTTTACGTGGCGCTGGGAATCTCCGGCGCGATTCAGCACATGGTGGGCATGAAAGGAGCGAGCACGGTCGTCGCGATCAATAAGGACAAGGAAGCACCCATCTTCGAGGTTGCCACCTACGGAATCGTGGGCGACCTCTTTGAAGTCGTTCCGCCCCTGGTCGAGGAAATCAAGAAAGTAAAAGCGTAAGACGAGCCGGATCCAACGTGTGCGCAGGCCCCTGCCGCTGCCCCCCTCGCAGAACTAGCCTGTTCGTTTGCGGTGGGTCAATTTCCAATGACCCGCAGTTTACGTCCACGTAGCGGGTAGCGCAGAGTTAGGCGCAGTTTGCCTTACTCTGCGGTTTTAAACACGATAAACGTCACATATTTACTAATGCGATAGCAGGTAGCGCAGAGTTTGTGCAGTTCAAACTCTGCGGCTCTTCATGACATATAATGTCGTTATTATTAATATTCATGCACGAATATGGTCCACGCAAAAGCCGCCGCAAAGCGGGTATCGGGTGGCAGAGGAAGAACCGCAGAGTCTCAACGGCAGAGACTCTGCGCTACCCGCTTCCTTGACATGGCCTGTGCCGCCGCAATGGGTTGTTAGGTGGCGTCTCCGGGCCTTTCATGTTCCTTGGCCGTTCGTTTGAATTCAAAACCCTTTACAACAACATAGGCAAGAAGCGCAAAGAGAAAGAAGACCAAGAGCATCCAGGCGACACTTTGCAGGGTGCCAATAATCGTCTTGTATACTTCGATTACCCACCGATCTGAGTTCAATACGAGTATTTGGCCTTCTTTTCCTGGAGTAATGTACTTTTCGACATCCCAGACTCGAACCCCGCCTGAGATTCCGACGACGTAAATCGCGAAGAGCAAATAGCGAAGCCATGCAGGCGCCAGTTCATCCGAAACAAGGCACCCGAGAATCCTCTTTACTGGCTTCGAAAACAGAAGAGCGGTAATTGTGGCGGTTGCTGCCGCAATTAAGAAAGTGATCAGCAAGAGAGTCAAAAACATAGCGCACCTCCATTAGCATCTATGTTGTAGCGCCACCTGACAATAATTAGCAAGCGTAGCGCGGACTGTTCGGCAGGTCCGCGGCTTCTTGGTATCAATGGGGGACGAACCGCGGACCTTCAAAACAGATCCGCGCGTATTCCTAAAGAAGAACCGCGGACCCTAACGCCATGCGACATCTTCCCGGTATGCTATCACTCCCTCTTTTAGTTAAGTGACTTCTGTGATAGGTTCCGCCCATGTCCGATCTTACCTCCCCTAACCGTACTCCGCAATTCAGCACGGCCGAGTATTCCGGCAGGCCCGGGACGGACCGGTGCAAATCGTGCAACCAAGCCTTGGCGGGAAGCTATTACCGCTTGAATGGCGCGATGGCCTGCCCTGCCTGCGCGGAACGGGTAAAACGCTCAATCCCCCAAGACAGCCATGCGGCTTTTACGCGCGGGCTACTGTTTGGAGTGGGCGGCGCCATCTTGGGACTGGTCCTCTACGCAGCCGTCACCATCATCACCGGGTGGATGATCGGCTACGTTTCCCTGGCCGTGGGATATATCGTAGGTAAGGCCATCAGCATGGGATCGGGGGGAGTGGGCGGGCGGCGATACCAGATTGCCGCCGTGGCTCTGACCTATGCCGCGGTCTCCCTCGCGGCGGTTCCGATTGGGATTTCGCAGGCGACCAAGGCGCGGCAGGCGGCTCCCGCGCCGCAATCCCAAAGCCTGCAGGCTCCCTCGGAGCAGCATGCAGCGAATGGCGCGCCTGCAGCGGAGCAGAGTCAGCCTGTGGCCAGGCGTCCCGTAAGCATGGGCGCCGCGCTCGTGGGACTGGCGCTCCTCGGGCTGGCCTCACCGTTCCTCGCACTCGAGGACCCTCTGCACGGCGCGATCGGCCTGCTGATTCTTTTCGTAGGCATACGCATTGCCTGGAAAATCGCCGCCGGGATATCGATCCAGATCCTGGGGCCCTTCAACATGGCCACGCGAGTGCCGGGTCAAGCCCCTGCCGCCTGAGAGGCTGTCTCAAAAATCGGCTGTAGCGCCGGTGTCCCCACCGGCGGCCGGCGATGAGGACATCGCCGCTACAAATAGGAATCGCCGCTCATAGAGCGGCGCTACAGCGGGCGACGCCGAGTTTTGAGGCAGCCTCCCGGACTAGCGAAGCTAAAATCGTGTCGACCACTGAATTGATTCGCCGTTGCCCCCGCTGCTCGGGCGAGCTCGAGCCAGGAGCTCTGGCCTGCCCGCAATGCCACGCCTTGGTGCATGCCGACGCCTTGGAGCAATTGGCGGCGCAAGCCAGGGCGCTGGAAGCCCAGCGCAACCCACGGCAGGCCCGCGAGCCATGGTTGAAGGCCTTGGAACTCCTGCCACCGGATTCCACCCAGGCGGAGTGGGTCCGCGAGCACGCGCGTCACCTGGAACTTGCAGCCCGGCGGGCGCCCGAGGAACCAACCAAAAGCCAGTGGGCCAGCAAGCTGGGGCCACTGGCGCCTGTGGCCCTGGCGCTGGCGAAGGGCAAGGTCTTCCTCTCCCTCTTCAAACTGAGCTTCCTGCTCAGCTTGGCGGCCTTCATGGGCGTCTATTGGTCGCTTTATGGCGCGAAATTCGGCTTGGGGTTCGTGGCGCTGATCTTCCTCCACGAGATGGGCCACTTCATTGATGTGAAACGACGAGGCCTTCCGGCGGAAATGCCGGTGTTTCTGCCAGGGCTGGGCGCCTATGTTCGTTGGCAAGCCCTGGGAGTTTCGCGCGAGACACGCGCGGCCGTGAGCTTGGCGGGCCCGCTGGCGGGGTGTCTTACCGCCGCAGCGTGCGCGCTGCTTTGGTGGGGAACGGGCAATGGAATCTGGGCAGCGCTGGCCCGCGCGGGCGCCTGGCTGAATGTGCTCAACCTGATCCCCGTTTGGGCGCTGGATGGCGGCCAAGCTGCCTCGGCAATGAACAAGGGCGACCGGCTCGTCCTGCTAACGGCGTGCCTGGCTCTCTGGCTGCTGTTGGAACAAAACGTCTTCTTTCTCGTCGCACTGGGAGCGGGGTACCGCCTGTTCACGAAGGATCTGCCCCCCCACCCCAGTCGCGAGACGACTGCCTACTTTGTGAGCGTGCTTGTGTCCCTCGGCTTGGTGATGTGGCTCATGCCTGGGAAAGGCTTTGGCCAGCAGTAACGTTCGGATTCGACAACGCGCTCGCCCGTGGGATTGGCCTTCCGGTGCATAGCTCAAGAGCACACCCATATTCCCAAAGTCGGATATACTCACCGCAGAGGGGTGGACCGGCCTGCCCTGGGGCGGCGGCTCACCCGGCTGGGCGCTTCCCCTGGTCCCGGCTGAGACTCGAGAGGAGATCGTAACTGCATGTTTCTACTGAAGAAACTGATCTCGCGCTGCTTTTTCCCCCTGCCCTTGTCGCTCGGGATCGTGTGCGTGGGGCTGTACCTGCTCTGGTTCACCCGCAAGCAGCGGACAGGAAAGGCCTTGGTCACTCTTGGGACTCTGCTGCTGACAGGGCTGAGCTACTTCTTTACTGCGAATGGGCTCCTCCACCCGCTGGAGCATCGTTACCCGCCTCTCGACATGACCTCGCGCGGGGAGGCCGCCCTGCCAGCCGTACGCTTTATTATGGTCTTGGGAGCAAGGGCGAACACCGATCCGGGGGTTCCTATCACCAGCCGCGTATCCTCGGACCTGATGGTCCGCCTCATCGAAGGTGTGCGACTGCACCGTGAACTCCCAGGCAGCAAGCTGATCCTTTCGGGAGACCACGGATCGGCCGAGGGTATGGCCCAAGTGGCCGAGGCGCTCGGCGTGAGCCCGCAGGACGTCATTCTGTCGCCCACACCGCGCGACACGGAAGAGGAAGCGATGCGCGCCGCACCGCTCCTGGGGCAGTCGCCCTTTGTTCTGGTTACGTCCGCGGCGCACATGCCCCGCGCCATGGGGCTGTTCAGAAAGCGTGGCTTGCAGCCACTGCCCGCTCCTACCGACTACCTTGCCCCGCGGCACGCGCTCGATCCCGAGGACGTGTTTCCCAACGCCTTTAACCTGTTCAAGTCGCAAACCGCTTTTTATGAGTATCTCGGACTGGCCTGGGCGGAGGTGCGAGGAAAGATTTGAGGGAGGAGGGCGGCCGTAGCCGGGTGCGCTCGAAAGCAACCTGCTTGTGTCTTTACACCTCTTATAACCCTGTGGGATAATTTCAGCAACTCGTAATTGGGCTGGGCAGAAAGGAACCATGAGAACATACGTCTGGAAGATCGGGGCCGCAATCACTCTCTGCTTATTCTGGGGGGGAAGCTTGGGGGCGGCGCAGCAGCCCGCGCCAGCGGAGTCAGCGAAGGCTCCGGAGCAGGCGCCTGCCTCGGTGGGCGCGGCAGACCACGCCAAAGCCTACTATCACTTCATGCTGGCGCGGCGTTACAAGGAGCTGGCGGGAGTTTACAATCGTGGCGATTACATTGACCGCGCGATTGCCGAATACAAACAGGCCATGGCCGCCGACCCTGACTCACTCTTCCTGCGTGTTGAACTGGCCGAACTCTACGCGCAAGTGGGCCGCGGGGGCGACTCCGTCCACGAAGCTGAGGCCGTCCTGAAGATCGACCCCGACTATCCGGACGCCCACCGTCTGCTCGCCAACATGTACCTGCACCTGCTCGACACCACCCAGGCGGATCGCAACGCCACCAAGGAGAACCTGGGCAAAGCCATCGAGCACCTGGAAGCGCTGGTTCGGGTGACCCCCAGCGACACCGATTCCTGGCTGAAGCTGGGGCGGCTCTACCGCGCCACCAACCAGACCTCCAAGGCGGAGGAGACTTTCCGCAAAGTGTTAAAGACTGATCCGGCGTCCAAGGTGGGGCTCGCCAACCTGGCGGAGCTTTACATCCAGCAAGGAGACTACGACCAGGCCGCTGAGGCGCTCAGCAGGATTCCCGAGGGCGAGATGGATTCCCAGCTCCTCGGCATGCTGGCCTATGCCTATATCCAAACCCAGCATTTTGACAAGGCCGTCGCGACTTACGAGAAGGCGCTGGCGCAGGACCCTGATAACGCGGAACTCCGCCGCTATTACGCCGACGCGCTATTGAACGACGGCAAGATTGACGCGGCGCGCGTGGAGTTGCAGAAGACTCTGAAGTCCGACCCCGAAGACGGCCCCACTTACCTGCGTCTGGCGCAGATCGACCGCCAGGAGGGCCGCTTCAATGAAGCTCGTCAGGAACTTGAGAAGGCAAAAGCCCTGCTGCCGGACAAGCAGGAAGTCCTCTACGAGCAGGCGCTGCTCGAGGATACGCTCGGCAACGACGACAAGGCCGTGCAAATCCTGCAGGGGCTGGTGAAGCAATCGGAACGGCCGCAGGGTCAGTACACGGCAGCGGAAGCCAGCAACCGGGCGATCTTCCTCGAGCACCTGGGCCTGGCTTATCGCGAACAGGAAAAGTTCCCTCAGGCCATAGACACCTTCCAGCAAATCCAGGCGCTCGGCAAGTCGCAGGGTCCGCTGGCAGAACTCCTGATCATTGAAACCCTGCACCTGGAACGCCAGGCGGACAAGGCCCTGGCCGAAGCTGAGACCGCCATCCAAACCTATCCGCAAGATCGGCCCCTGAAGATCCAGCGTGCCTCCCTGCTGGGCGAAAAGGGACGCGTGGACGAAGCCGTGGCGCAACTCCAGTCCATGCTTACCCAGGGACCCATCGATCGCGGGATCTACATTTCCATCGCCCAGGTTTATGAGCAGGCCAAGCGCTACGCAGACGCTGAGCAGGCCGTGCGCAAGTCGCTCGAGATGACTCCCAATTCCGATGACCAGGATGCCGCGCTCTTTATCCTGGGCTCCATTTACGACCGGCAGAAGAAGTACGATCTGGCGGAGGAGGCGTTCAAGAAGGTGCTCTCGGTAAATCCGCTGAACGCCTCCGCGTCAAATTACCTGGGTTATATGCTGGCAGACCGCGGCGTCCGGTTGGAGGAATCGGTCAAGTACATTCAGAAGGCGCTCGAACTCGAGCCCAATAACGCTGCCTACCTCGACAGCCTGGGCTGGGCGTACTTCAAGATGGCCCGCTACGACCTGGCGGCGCCCCACCTGGAAAAGGCCGCGCGCAAAATCCAAAACGATCCCACCATCCATGAACACCTGGGCAACCTCTACCTGCGCATGGGCAAGCCCGCATTGGCGCGGGAGCAGTGGGAGCGCGCGCTGAAGGAATGGCCCCAGGCGACTTCCGGCGATTTTGATGCCGAACAGGCCAGCCAGCTCCAGAAGCAACTGGACGAATTGAAGGGCCGCTTGGGGCACGACAAGTCCGCCCAGAAATAGCCTACGGTCAATCGTACTCTGATTGAACGCGGGCCTTTCCCCATTACCACAAACTCACGGCCGGCGTAACGCCCCGATGCATCGGGGCGGCTATTCCCACAGAAGAACCGCGGACCCCGACAACGGGGGTCAGCGCCACCTGCCCTTTTTTTCATCAACATAATGGCTTGCGACGTGTAAGTTGGTTTATTTGCTATAAGATAATGGCGTGGCGTGGTTCCGAGGCGTTTTTCCTGATTTCAATGTACGAAAATCACGCTATCTATTGCATTTTCATAAACATAATGGCATTTCATGTAAGCATTTTGTTTTCATGAATATAATGGCCTAATGAGAATTTGTATATTTTTTCCCTTTGTTTTCAACAACATATTGGGAGCAACCTTCATTTTTAACATCTTTTTTGGTGAGTTTTGCTTTCTTGATTTTTGTCATGAATTCTTGACATAACCATGGGTGGCGCATACGTTCCGCATTTCGGAATGTATGCGCCCCTTGGAGATTGCTGTGACCCCATACATGCCAGAAAGCGGCACGTATGCGCCACCCGCGTAATTGCTTGAGTGGGGAACTGGTACGAGGGGCGGCGTTCATACCTCCACATTGTAGCCTCCAGCCCCAGGGTATTGTCAATGGGGGGACGTTACTTTGTGCCTACCGGTAGATTCTAAATTCTGACATCCGGCAGAAACTCACCATTCCAGGGTGCAAGGTGAATCTGCAACATAAACTATCGGGCATTTTGGCCGGGTGTAGAACCAAATCTTGGGTGGCGCATACGTCCCGACGGCTTTTGTCGGGATGTACGCGACCCAAGGCCCCCCCTCACCCCCGGCGGTCGGGGCCCCCTCCCTCATTCGTCGGACACGCTTTCCAGCGAGGGGCGAGGGCTGAACAGGCTACGGAAAAACGCTCCGATGCTGTCATCCTGAGCGAAGCGAAGGACCCCTGTATTTGAATCTTCAAGCAAATGCAGAGATTCTTCGCTTCGCTCAGAATGACAGGGCCTACGAGTTTTTCTGCAGCCTGTGTAGCCCAATGCCCCGCACGCACGGCACAAGGCACCATGCATGCGCCACGCGCACTTTAACAATTGCCACTCTGCCTTTGGATTCGAAAGGGCCGGCTGGCGCAGACCCCTGGTTTATGGGGTCTGCGATTTCCCGAAGGGACGGGTTTTGGCCGTGGGCTCATCCCAGCGGTCCATTTCCAGGATCGACGTATCCTGCCGGAAATGGAAACTCCAACTCGGCCACGGCCAGCCAGCCAACTCCAGAAGCAGCTCGACGAATTGAACGGCCCCCTGGAACATAATAAGTCCGCGCAGAAACAGGCGCGCCGGATTTCTCCGCGGGACCAGCGGGCGCTTCGCCACGGCGCGCTTTTTTGAGGTAAGATTCTTCTGCGTGTGCAGGTTGCGGAAAAACCGCCAAGGCTGTCATCCTGAGGAGCCGCAGGCGGTCCTGAGTGAAACGAAGGAAGGATCTCCGCATTTGCCTGATTCTACAAATGCAGAGATTCTTCGCTTCGCTCAGAATGACAACGCCCACGAGTTTCTTCGCAGCCTGTAGCCGCTCCGCGCTGGCGGGGCCATCTGAAGATGACTCCGGCGAGGTCGCAAACAATCGTCCGGGTACATGTTTACCTTGAAAAAAACCATTCGCCTCCGCGCTTTTGCCAAGATCAACACCGGCCTGAAGATTATCGGCAAGCGGCCGGACGGCTACCACGAAATCCGCACGATATACCAGACGATCACTCTGCACGACCACCTGGAAATCAGCCT
The DNA here is from genome assembly GCA_963722555.1 of uncultured Acidobacteriota bacterium. Classification (GTDB taxonomy): domain Bacteria; phylum Acidobacteriota; class Terriglobia; order UBA7540; family UBA7540; genus Bog-366. The sequence continues at coordinate 873,385 of CAVRNQ010000001.1, read as the reverse complement.
GACGCCGGCGGGGAATGAAATTTCCGTCGCCTGCGACAACCCTGCCGTTCCCGCAGGTGAGGGTAACTTGGTTCACCGCGCCTGCAAGCTGTGGCGGCAGGCGCGCGCTTGGCGCGGCGGCATCCGGGTGCAACTCGAGAAGGTAATTCCACTGGGCGGCGGATTGGGCGGAGCCAGCACCGATGCGGCAGCCACGCTTCTGGGTCTCGAGCGCCTGACGGGCGACCGGCTGGACTTTTCTGCCCGGCACACGCTGGCCGCCGCGCTCGGCTCCGACGTCCCCTTGTTTCTTCTGGGAGGCCGCGTGCTGGGCTGTGGCCGTGGCGCGGAGGTTTACCCACTGAGCGATCTCCCCTCGCGCGCCTGCCTGGTGGTTTTCCCGGGCTTCTCTGTTTCCACGGCGGAAGCCTATCGCGAAGCCGGTTTACGGTTGACAGACCGGCCCCAATCCGCTTACAGTAAATGTTTCGGTGCGTGGCCACAAATTCCCCCTATGAGTTGGGGACCGGTCGAGAACGACTTCGAACAGGTCGTTTTCGCGAGGTGGCCTGAGCTGGCGCGCTTGAAGCGCCGGTTTATCCGGGCCGGGGCCGAAGTTGCCTCCTTGACGGGCAGCGGATCTGCTGTGTACGCCCTCTTTTCCTCGCCTCGTCAATTGGCTCGCGCCTCGCAACTCATCCCCAAAGGGTGGCACCTTTTCCGGACGCGCACTCTGGCGCGCTCCGGCTACCACCGGAAGCTGTATGAAGAGTGACGAGTGAAGAGTGACAAGTGACGAGCGAGAAGCAAAATCAAGCTCTCTCGCGGCATTATCCAATTGTCATCGCTCGTTTAACACGCTGGCTGATTGCCAGTGGCGACTCCCATGAAACCAGCTTGCTCGTCACTCTTCACTTGTCACTGTTCTTGGGAGGTCGTCCAGTGGTAGGACACATGCCTTTGGAGCATGGAACCCTGGTTCGAGTCCAGGCCTCCCAGCCAGGCCTTTATCCGAGCCGTTAAGCACGCGTCTGAGGATGCGATAATGACCGAGAAGGTCCGGAACACGCTGAAGGTCTTCACGGGAAACGCTCACCCGGCGTTGGCCCGGGAAATCTGCGCAGAACTGGGGGTCCCGCTGGGCCAGGCCCAGGTGGGACGCTTTGCGGATGGTGAGGTTCGGCTGCAAGTCCTCGAGAACGTGCGCGGCACCGATGTCTTCGTCATTCAGCCTACTTGCCGCCCGGTGAATGACAATCTGATGGAGCTGCTGGTGATGCTCGATGCCCTGAGCCGGGCTTCCGCCTCCCGCATCACCGCCGTGATGCCGTATTACGCCTACGCCCGCCAAGACCGCAAGGACCGCCCGCGCGTGCCCATTTCCTCCAAGCTGGTGGCGGACCTGCTCACCTCCGCGGGCGCCGACCGCGTGCTGGCGCTCGAACTGCACGCCGGGCAGATTCAGGGATTCTTCGATATTCCGGTGGATCACCTTTACGCCACGCCGGTCACGGTGGCCTATTTCCGCCGGCTGAAACTGAAAAACCTGGTGGTGGTTTCTCCCGACACGGGCGGCGTAGAACGTGCCCGGGGCTTCGCGAAGAAAATGAACATTCCGCTGGCGATCATCGACAAGCGCCGCGAAGACGTTGACGTGGTCGAGATGCTCAACGTCATCGGCGAGGTCGAAGGCAAGACGTGCTTGATTGTCGATGACTTGATCGGTACCGCCGGGACGCTGGTAAAGGGCGCCCAGGCCTTGAAGGAAAAGGGCGCGGACAAGGTCTATGCCTGCTGCACGCACGGGGTTTTCGCCGATGGCGCCATCAAGAAGATCTGCGCTGCCCCCCTGGAGCAAGTGGTGGCGACGAATTCCATTCCCCTCACGCCGGAGGCGGAGCAGTGCGGCAGGATCAAAGTTCTGAGTGTAGCCAAGTTGCTTGCCGACGCCATTCGTTCCATTCATGAAGAGACTTCCGTCAGCAAACTCTTCATCTGAGGAAGGAAGGACGCGGGCACGGCCCGCACTCCCAGGAGTAGGACGCTATGAGTCAAGCATTCACCGTTGAAGCGCAGCCGCGCGAGGAGTTCGGCAAGAACGCCGCGCGGCGCATGCGGCGCGCCGGGCGCATTCCCGGCGTCGTCTATGGCGGGGGCGGCCCGGTCATCCCGGTCACCGTGGACCCGGACGGGATCCGCCGGATTCTGCACTCGGAGTCCGGCCACAACACCATCTTTACGCTGGAAGTTCACGGCAAGGCGCCGGCGCGCGCCATGGTTCGCGATTGGCAGTCCGAACCCGTCCACGGCGGCCTGTTGCACGTGGACCTGGTGCGCATCGCGCTCGACGCCATGCTGAAGCTTCAAGTCCCCATCCACGTCACCGGCGAACCCCAGGGCGTGAAATTGCAGGGCGGAATCTTCGAATTCATCTTGCGCGAAATTGAGGTGGAATGCCTCCCGGATGACATCCCGGAAGCCATTACCGTGGACGTGTCGCCACTCACCATCGGCCAAAACCTGCGCGTGGCGGACCTGCCCGTGGGGCCCAAGGTGAAGGTCCTTACGGAGGCGAACCGCGTGGTGGCGCACGTGGTGATTTTGAAGGCGGAAGAGGAAAAACCCGCGGAAGTCGCCGAGGCTGTTCCCGCCGAACCCGAGGTCATCCGCAAGGGCAAGGCGGAAGAGGAAGGCGCCGAGGAAGAAGCTGGCGCCGAGAAGAAAGAGAAAGGCAAGGAGAAAGAGAAAGGCAAAGAGAAGGAGTAACCCCTGGCGGAAACTCGAAGGGAGGAAATCCACGCCGTTGGCGGGTTTCAGAATTTTCCTGGGGAGTTTCTGTATTCGGATTTCGAGTGAAGCTGCTCGTTGGTTTGGGGAACCCCGGCTGTGAGTACGAATCGACGCCCCACAACCTGGGGTTCATGGCGATCGACCGCCTGGCCGAGGGGTCCGGCGTGAAGGTAACGCGCCGCGAGGCGCAGGCGCTGACGGTCTCGACCGAGCTGGCGGGTGTGCGGGTGGTGCTCGCCAAGCCGCAAACTTATATGAACCTGAGCGGATTGGCGGTCGAGCGGCTGCTCCGCAACTACGAGCTCGCGCCGCGCGACCTGCTGGTGCTGGTGGATGAGATCGAACTGCCGTTGGGAATGTTGCGCATCCGCCCGCGGGGCAGCGCCGGCGGGCACAACGGCTTGAAGTCCATCCTCGGCGCGCTGGAGGCGGATGATTTCACGCGGCTGCGCCTGGGCGTGCGGCCGGACCGGCAAGTGGAGGATTATGTTTCTTACCTCCTCTCACCGTTCCGCCCCGCGGAGATGGCGTCTGTCGAGGAAGTGCTCAACCAGGCCAGCGAGGCCGTCCGCGTGATTCTATCGGAAGGCGTGCAGAAGGCGATGAACCGCTTTAACCGGAGGGTTCCGACCCCCGAGTCGTGAGGTCCCATGCGTAATTACGAGATGATTTTCATTGTGCGGCCCGATGTGGCCGACGAAGACGTCCAAAAGCTCATCACGCAAATGGAGAGCGTGGTCGCTTCCGCAGGCGGCAAAGTGGACAAGGTCGAGAAGATGGGCCGCCGCCGGCTGGCGTACCGCGTCGAAAGGCAGCGCGAGGGCTTCTACGTGCTCTTTTACGTGCAAGGCACCGGAGACACGGTCAAGGAATTTGAACGCCGTCTCAAAGTGACGGACACGGTCATCAAGTATCTCACCGTGTGCACGGACGAGATTTTGAAGCGCGCGGAGAAATTCAAGACGATGCGGGCCAAGCAGGAGGCCAAGCGCCGCCGGAGCAAACCCGCTTCGGCGCCCGCCGCGCCCCCCGCCCCCGCGCCCGCTGCGCAGGCATAAAGGAGTAAAAGACGATGGCTGTTCCCAGAGAAAATGCGCCTCCCGGCGAACGCCCACCCCGGCGGGAAGGACCCGGCGGCAGGAAGCAATACTTTCGCCGGCGTAAGGTCTGCAAGTTCTGTCAAGAGAAGATCGATATCATCGACTACAAGGACGTGCGGCTGGTCAGCGGGTTCGTGGCCGAACGCGGCAAGATCCTGCCGCGCCGCCTGACCGGCACCTGCTCAACGCACCAGCGCGCGCTGAGCGAAGCCATCAAGCGCGCCCGTAATATCGCACTGCTGCCCTTCGCGGCGGTACTCTAAACACCAGCGGCGCGCCGCCGCCGGACGAGGCTTCCGGAACCTCGGGGCCCAACCTCCTGAGCTGGCCGGCGTGCCCGTTCGATTCAGGGAGTTTCTGTATGGAAGTTATCCTTCTTGAGAATATTGATAAACTTGGAACGCGCGGCCAGATGGTAAAGGTGGCCGACGGCTACGGGCGCAACTACCTGCTGCCCAAGAAGCTGGCGGTCGCGGCCACGCCGCAGAACCGCAAGTGGGTGGAGCAGCAGCGCGTCCGCTTCCTGAAACTGGAAGCGAAGGAGAAAGGCGACGCCGCCGATCTGGCCACCCTGCTCGAAGGCGTAAGCGTCACGCTGATCCGCAAGGCGGGTGAAAAGGGCAACCTCTTCGGGTCCGTCACCTCGCTGGACGTCGCGGAAAAGCTCGTGGCCCAGGGCTACCACATTGACAAACGCAAGATTCATCTCGCCACGCCCCTCAAGGTGCTGGGCGAGTACAATGTCCCGATCAAACTCCATCGCGAAGTGACGGCAAGCGTCAAGGTGCTTGTCGAGCCCGACGAGGAATCCAAGGCCAAGATCCAGGCTGCCGCGGAAGCGAAGGCCAAGGCCGCAGCCCAAGCACCGCCCCCGCCCGCCAGCGAAACTCCCGCCGAGCCAGCCGAGGCCCCGGCCGCTGAAGCCGAGGCGGAAACCGAATAGCGGCGCCTGTTCCGCTCTGCCTCCCCAGCACGCGGAGCGGAATGTGCTCCTTAGCCAACCTCCCGTCGCGCCTCCCTTCGACGAGGCAAAGAATATCCACAGGCAGGGCTGACTTCTCCACAGCTTTCCGACCTTTTTCACAGGAATTCCGCAAGGGAGAGCAAGCTTCGGCTGTACATGCTGCGCTGGATGCGCCACACTTCGCAATCAAACGTGGAATCGTAAGTAGCAACATGCCGAGCATGCGGAGACGCGCTGTCTGTAACCGCCGCGGTGGCGGCCCAGGTCAGCAGGTTCAGGGAAAAGTAATCCTGGGGGCCTGAAGGTCGACGCTCCACGTGAATAGGACCGCGACTTGATATAGAATTAGGGATAGGTTCATGCCGACCGCAACTGCCAGCGACCGAACAGTTCCCCACAACCTGGAAGCGGAACGCGCCCTGTTGGGCTCGATTCTGCTCGACAACGACTCTCTCAACTCCGCCCTCGAAATCCTCGGCAAGGAGGATTTCTACTCGGGCGCCCATCGCGTCACGTTTGAAAGCATGGTGGCGCTCTCGGAGAAGAACCGCACCATTGACCTGGTGACGCTTTCTGAGGAACTCGCGAGGGGTGGCTTGCTCGAAAAATCCGGCGGCGCGGGCTACCTTGCGGCGCTAACCGACGGCGTCCCCATCGGCACCATGGCGGCAGTGGGGGAATACTGCCGGATCGTCAAAGAGAAATCCACGGTCCGCCGCTTGATCAATGCCTCGAACACCGTCATCGCGCGCTGCCTGGAAGGCACGGATGACCCCGAGGTGCTGATCGACCTGGCGCAGAGCCAGGTCTTCGACATCGCCGAGCAGCGCGTGGCCTCGGGGTTCGCGACCATCCGCGAGATCGTCAAGACGAGCTTCGGCAAGATTGATGTCTTGTTCGATCGCGGCCAGCGTGTGACGGGCATTGAGACGGGTTTCGTGGACCTCGATAATATGACCTCCGGGCTGCAGGCGAGCGAACTGATCGTGGTCGCGGCGCGCCCCTCGCTGGGCAAAACCGCCCTGGCGCTCAATATCGCCGCGCATGCCTCCATCGAAAAGCAGAAGGTCGTGGGCGTCTTCTCGCTCGAAATGAGCAAGGAATCTCTGGTCATCCGCCTGCTTTGCTCGGAGGCGCGCATCGATAGCCACAAGCTGCGCACCGGCTTTTCCAGCCGCGAGGATTGGAACAGGATGACCGCCGCCCTGGGCAGGCTCTCGGAGGCGCCGCTCTACATCGAGGACACGCCGGCCCTGAGCATTATGCAGATCCGCGCCAAGGCCCGGCGGCTGAAGGCGGAAAAAGGGCTCGACCTGCTGATTGTGGATTACCTCCAGCTTGTTTCCGGTCAGGGGCGCTTCGAAAACCGCACCCAGGAAGTCAGTTACATATCCCGCAGCCTGAAGAGTATCGCGAAGGAACTGAAAGTTCCTGTCCTGGCTCTTTCGCAGTTGAGCCGCGCGCCGGAGATGCGGCCCGGCCAGCGCCCGCAGCTCTCCGACCTGCGCGAGTCCGGTTCCATTGAGCAGGACGCCGACGTGGTCATCTTCATCTTCCGGGAACGGAAACCTGCCGAAGAGCAGGAGGGTGACGAGGAGTTCGCACGCGGCGGCTCCGAAACCCGGCTGATCATCGGCAAGCAGCGCAACGGGCCGACAGGAGAAGTACCGGTCGTCTTTTTGAAGCCTTACGCGAAATTCGAAAACCGGGCGCCCGACGACCGCGAGTCTTATGCCTGAGCACTGCTCCCGGCTGAAGCGGACAGAGTATCTCATCTGGATAATAGAGGTTCTGTGGATGGTGTAACTGATAAACTCCTGCGGCCGACCTGGGTGGAGATTTCGCTCTCGAAACTGCGCCGCAACTACCAGCGCATCCGGGAGTTGGCGGGGGCGCGCCAGATGATGGCCGTGATCAAGGCCGATGCTTACGGCCACGGCGCGGTGCCGGTCGCCCGGTGTCTGGCCGAGTGCGGCGTGGACTGGTTCGGCGTGGCGACCGTCGAGGAAGCCCTGGAGTTGCGCGCCGCGGGAATCGAGCGGCCCGTGCTGCTGCTGGGCGGGCTCTATATGAGCGATCCGGCCCACCTGATCGAATACCGGTTGACGCCCTCCCTTTCCTCCACCATGCGGCTCGATACGTACGCCGAATGCGCGCGCCGCTACGGGCGGCCGATCGAGTTTCATCTGAAGGTGGATTCAGGACTGGGACGGCTGGGTCTGCCGCTCGATCGCCTGACGGCTTTCGTCGAACATTACCGCGAGCTGGCCGGGCTGCAACTGAAAGGGTTCTTCACCCACTTGGCGTCGGCGGAGGACCTGGTGGCCTCGCAGACGGACGAGCAGGGGCAGCTCTTCTCGACCGCGCTCGACGAACTGCGCCGCCTCGAGGTTGAGCCCGCATGGATTCATGTCTCCAACAGCGCGGCCCTTCTGACCGGCCGGAAGTTCCGCGAAAACCTGGTGCGCATCGGTGCGCTGCTCTATGGCTACTGTATGCCGCTGGTGGTTTCCCCGGGCCAGGAGCTTCCCCAAGCTCTGGAATTCGAACCCATCCTCACTTTCAAATCTCGCGTCGTCTACATGAAGGACGTTCCCAGCGGCACGCCGTTGGGTTATGGCGCGGCCTTCCACGCGCGCCGGCCTTCGCGCATCGCCACCGTGCCCGTGGGTTATGCCGACGGCCTCAGCCACGCCCTCTCCAACCGCGGCTACGCCATCGTGCGGGGACGGCGCGCGCGCATCGTGGGCAGCATCAGCATGGACCTGTCGCTCCTTGACGTCACGGACATTCCCGGAACCAATATCGGGGATGAAATCATCCTGATAGGCCAATCAGACCACTGCTCGATCACGGCCATCGAGATTGCACAACTGCTTGATACCGTTCCCTACGAGGTCCTCTGCTCAATCGGCAAACGCGTGCCACGCATCTATGTGGATTGACCTGCGCTCGGCGCCCCATTCAGTGCCTGTCGGGCGCGCGTCCTGCGAAGAATTCCGGGAATACTTTTCGGTAGATGGCCATCCCCAGCGCCGCGCTCATGCCGAGCTTTTCCAGCGCCGCAATTTCTTCGTCGGTGGTGATGCCGCCTGCCGCGGTGATGGGTAGCTGGGTGGCAGCCCGCAAGCTTCGGAACCACTCGAGGTTCGTCCCCTGCAATCTTCCTTCCGCATCGATATAAGTGCAAAGAAAACCGGAACAATAGGGCTCGAGCAGAGGGATGGCCTCGGCGGAGGTGAGCGGCAGGATGTCGCGCCAGCCGTGAATGGCCACGCGCTCAGCGAGAGAGTCCACGGCAATCAGGATCTTTTCGCGCGGCACGGCGGCTACGAGAGCTCGGAGGAAATCCTCGTTGATGCCGCTGGCGGTGAACGCGCTGCTGCCCACAATCACCTGGCGCGCGCCGTCGGCCACAACTGCCTGCGCGCGCTTCACGCTGCGAATGCCGCCGCCCACTCGGCAGGGCTTCCGCGCGCAAAGTTCCTGAACGATCTGAGCGTTGTTCCTCTCTTTGCCCATCGCGGCATCGAGGTCGATCACCTGGATCTCCGGGTAGGCCGCGAATTTCCCAAGCACAGCAACTGCGTCAGGCAGCTCCAGGAATTTTTCCTTGCCCTGGATAAGCTGAACCACCTTGCCATCCAATAAATCAATACAGGGAATGATCATGTTCAAAACCGGGACTGGGGGATAGAGTTCAAGATCCCCGGCGCCTGCCCTCACAGCCTCACCGGCACACCCTTCTCGCGCAGGAATTCTTTCAGACTGCGAATCGTGTGGGTCTCGTAGTGGAAAATCGATGCCGCCAATGCGGCATCGGCGTAGCCTTCGATAAAGACCTCGGCAAAGTGCCCTGGGCCGCCCGCGCCACCCGAAGCGATGACCGGAATGTGCAGCGCACGGGCGATGGTCGCGGTCAACTCGCAGTCGAACCCGGTTTGCGTGCCGTCCGCGTCCATGGAGGTTAGCAGAATTTCGCCCGCCCCCAACTGCTCCACGCGCCGCGCCCACTCCAGAGCGTCGATTCCCGTAGGCTTGGTCCCGCCATAAGTCACAACCTCCCAGTGAGGTGGCGCTGGGCTTGGGGAGGAAGCCTGAGAGTCCCGCATCCGCCGCGCGTCAATGGCCACCACGACGGCCTGGCATCCGTAATTCTCCGCGAGGGCGGTGACGACCTCCGGCGTTTCCACAGCGGCCGTGTTGACGCCCACCTTGTCGGCGCCGGCGGAAAGCAACCGCCGCGCGTCATCCAACGCCCGCACCCCGCCGCCCACCGTAAGCGGAATGAAAAGCCGCCGTGCCACGCGCTTCACCGTATCCATCAGCGTCGCGCGGCCTTCGCGCGAGGCGGAGATATCAAGCAGCACGAGTTCGTCCGCGCCCTCACGGTTGTACATCTCCGCGAGTTCGCCCGGGTCCCCGGCGTCGCGCAGGTTCACGAACTGGATGCCTTTCACCACGCGACCGTCTTTGCAGTCCAGACACGGAATGATTCGTTTGGCGAACATGGTTCTTAGCTGTTAGCAATCAGCTTTCAGCTCTCAGCTAAAGCTTTAGCTGACTGCTGACCGCTGAGAGCTGAGAGCTTCTCTTCCCTCACAACTCCAGGAAATTGCGTAGGACTGTCAACCCGACTTCCCCCGACTTTTCCGGGTGAAACTGCACGGCCCACAGGTTGTTCAGCATCACGCCAGCCGCGAAGGTCTGCCCGTATTCCGTAACGGCGCAGGCGTCGTCTGTGACGGGCCCATAATAGGAGTGGCAGTAGTAGACGAAGCTGCCCGCCGGGACCCCGCGAAACAATTTTCCGCCGCGCCGCAAGTCGAGCTGGCTCCAGCCGACGTGCGGAACCTTGAAGACACCGCGGAACCGCGTTACGCAGCCACGCAGGACTCCCAGCCCGGCGACATCCGGCGCTTCTTCGCTCGCTTCGTAGAGCGCCTGCAGGCCGAGGCAGATGCCGAGAAAGGGTTTCCCTTCTCCCAGCGCCTCCCGCAGGGGTGCGAGCATCTCGCGCTCCGCGAGACCTTTCATCATGGAGCCGAAGTGGCCCTGCCCAGGAAAGATGATCTTTTCAGCAGACCGGAACTCCCCGGGCTTATCGATCCGCCGCGGCGAAAAGCCCAGGTACTCGATAGCCTTCAGCACCGAGCCGACATTGCCCGCACCGTAATCGAGCACGGCAATCACAGGAGACCCTTCGTGCTGGGGAGCTGGGATTTCAGGCGCCGATCGCGCGAGCAGGCGTAGCGAAGGCCGCGCGCGAAGGCTTTGAACAAGGCTTCCACGGCGTGGTGACTGGACCGCCCATACGCCACTTTGAGGTGCAGGTTCGCCCCCGCGCTGTTCGCAAAAGCCTGAAAGAAATCTTCCAACAGCTCGCTCTGCAGATCGCCCACATACCGCGCCTTGAGAGGAACATCCAGCACGAGGTAAGGCCGCCCGCTCAGGTCGATGGCGGCAATCCCCAGTGTTTCATCCATGGGCATTATGAAATAGCCTGCACGATTAATACCCGTCTTTGAACCCAGCGCCTCCCGCAGGAGCTGGCCAAGCACCAGGCCCACATCTTCCACCGTGTGGTGCTGGTCAACATCCAGGTCGCCGCGGGCTTGCAGCTCCAGGTCGAAGCCGCCATGCCGTGAGAAAAGCTCCAGCATGTGATCGAGGAAGCGCACACCCGTGGAAATCTCGTAACGGCCGCGGCCGTCCAGATTCAAGCGCGCCCGGATATCGGTTTCAGCGGTCTTGCGGTGCAGCGTCGCGGTGCGCGGTTTCATGCAAACCAACCTCGGGTGGAATAGGAAACCATATTCTTCCAGGCCCGCGCGCCGTTACGGGTTTCGATCAGGGCCCCTACGCGCTCAAGCTCTGCCCTCAGCCGGCGCGTCTGGGCCGCGGAACCGATGGTGAAGCGCAAGTAACCCTTCAGGTGCGGGTCGTAACTCCAGTCGCGCACCAGGATGCCCTGGGCGCGTAGCCGCCTGGCGATTTCGGGGGCATGTTCGCCCACCCGCGTCAGCACGAAATTGGCGGAGCTGGGGACGTAGGGGATTTCGCGCGCCTCGAGCCACCGGCAGAAAACCGCGCGGTTCTTGCGGATTTGCTCCGCGTATTTACGCACCTGGGCGTCAAACTGAATCGCGATGCGCGCGCCCAGTAGGGCCAGCGAGTTCACCGCGAACGGATTCTGTCCCCGGCGCATGGAGGCAATGATCTCCGCGTTCGCAAACAGGCAACCCATGCGCAGCGCGGCCAGCCCACACGCTTTCGAGAACGTTCGTGTCACCACCAGATTCGGGTGTTTTCGAATCCAGGGAAGGACGCTCTCGCCGGAGAAATCGTGATACGCCTCATCGACCAGCACCAAGGTCTGGGGAGCGGCCAGCAGGATCGCCTTCACATCCGCCTTGGGAATCTCGGTGCCGGTGGGATTGTTGGGATTGGCCAGCGCCACCCATCGCACGTCCTGTTTCTTCAAGGTGGCGACAAACTCCTCCGTGGGCAGGCGAAAATTCTGATCATAGCGAATGCGCAGAATCTTCCCGCCCGCCACGCTATTGAAAAATTCGTAGACGGGAAAGGTGGGAGCGGGGACCAGCAGCACATCACCAGGATCGACGAACGTGTCGCAAAGCGTTTTGATGGCGTCGTCGGTGCCGTTGGCGAGGAGCAACTCCTCCGGCGCGACACCAAAGTGGGCGGCCAGCGGGCGGCGCCCTTCGTCATATTCAGGGTAGCACGTCAACATCTCGGGGTTCATGGCGCGCCGCAGCGCACGGACTACCTGGGGCGGGCAACCCACCGTGTTCTCGTTGAAGTCGAGCCGCATCTTACCGCCGCGCCCTTCCTGGGGAGGCCGATACGGCTTCAGTCGTTCGATGGCTGGGCGCGGTCGAATCATTGCTTCGGGGTCCTCTCTTCGCCGGCAGGCTTGCGGGTGCTGATCGAAGAATTCTGGAACCTGGCTTCCACAGAGTAGGCATGGGCTTTCAGGCCTTCGGTATGGGCAAGCGTGAGGATGGTTTCTTCGAGTCCTGCCAGTCCGCTACGGCTGAGCCGTTGCACGGAAATGGCCTTCACAAAATCCGCGGCGCTCAGGCCGCCGCGCAGGCGGGCCGCTCCACTGGTGGGAAGAATGTGATTGGTCCCGGAGGCGTAATCACCGGCCGCCACCGGGCTGTACGCTCCGAGGAAGATCGAGCCAGCGGATTGGACGTGAGCGAGCAACCCGGTGGCGCCCTCGAAGAGGGTGAGGTGCTCGGGAGCCAGGCGGTTCACCAGCTCCACGGCCTCTGTCAGATTGCGCGTCACGAGGATAGCGCCCTGTGCGGCGAGCGCCTGTTCCGCCAGGGGCAACGCGAGTCGTGCCAGGATTCCGCGCGCGGCCGCCTGCACCTGGAGCGCCAGTTTGAGTGAAGGCGTGATGAAAATGGCCACGGCGTCGGGATCGTGCTCGGCCTGCGCGACCAGGTCGGAGGCGATCCAATCCGGGTTGCCGCGCGCGCCCACCAGGACAAGCTCCGAGGGCCCCGCAATGAAATCGATGCTGCACTCGCCGGCCACGAGTTTCTTGGCGGCGGCGACGTAGCGATTGCCGGGGCCTACGATCTTGTCAACCCGCGGCACGGACTCCGTCCCGTAGGCAAACGCCGCGACCGCTTGCGCGCCACCCAGGCGAAAGATTCTCTTCACTCCGAGAACGTCCGCGGCCACCACAACGGCGGGTGCGGGGCGCGGCGAGGTCACCACCACCTCGTGCACTCCGGCTTCCTGCGCGGGGATGACGCTCATCAGCACCGTGGAAGGCAGCGGGAAGCGTCCCCCGGGAACATAACAAACCACGCGCTCGAGCGGCCTGATGATCTGCCCCACCCTGACGCCGGCCCGTACCTGAATTGACCAGGGGCGCGGCAACTGGCGCCGGGCGGCTTTACGAATATTTGCGGCTGCCACTCGCACCGCGGCCACAAAACCGGGGGGAACTTCCCGCCGGGCGCGGCGAATCTCATCGCGCGTGACCGTGAAGCCGGCGGCGCGGAGATCGACCCGGTCAAACTTTCTCGCATAGCGCAGGAGCGCGCGGTCCCCGTTCCGCCGAATGTCATCGAGGATGGGGTGAACGGCCTTCTCCGCTTCAGCCAGCGTGGCCGTTCGCGCCTGAAGCAGCCTGTCGAGTGCGGCGGTATCACTACTGCGAATAATAGCAAGCATTAGACCACGATCTTATTCAGAGGATATTCGACGATGCCCTGCGCATTCGCGCTCTTCAGTCGCGGGATAATCTCGCGCACGGTCTTTTCCTCAATCACGGTGTTGACGGCGACCCAATCGGGGTCGCTCAGGTTCGAAATCGTGGGGCGCTTCAAGGCCGGAAGAACCCCCAAAACACTTTGCAGGTCAGCGCGGCGCACGTTGAGCATCAATCCGACTTTGCCTGAGGCCTCGATGGCGCCTTGCACCAGCATCACCAGCGTCTGGATTTTCTGGCGCTTCCAGGCATCCTCCCACGCGGCGGCGTTGGCGATGAGCTTGGTGTTCGATTCCAGGACCGTTTCCACGATGCGCAAACCATTGGTGCGCAACGAAGAGCCGGTTTCAGTGATTTCCACGATCGCGTCCGCCAGCACGGGAGGCTTGACTTCCGTCGCGCCCCAGGAAAACTCCACCTTGGCCTTGACGCCATTCTGCGCGAGGTAGCGCCGGGTCACGGCGACCAGTTCCGTAGCGATGATTTTCCCCTCCAAGTCCTTCACGCTCCGGAAGGGCGAGTTTTCCGGCACCGCGAGCACCCAGCGAACCTTGCCGAAGGTTTGCTTGGCGTAAACCAGGTCAGCAACTTCCACCACGCTCGCTTCGTTTTCCAGGATCCAATCCCTGCCGGTCAGGCCGGCGTCGAGGATGCCGTCTTCGACGTAGCGCGCCATCTCCTGCGCGCGGATCAGCATGCACTCGATTTCTTCATCGTCGATCGAGGGAAAATACGAGCGCGGATTGACGCTGATTTCGTAGCCGGCGCGGCGAAAGAGCTGCAGGGAGGCTTCTTGCAGGCTACCTTTGGGGATTCCCAATTTCAGCAGGCTCATGTCTGGCTCTCCGGGTGATCATCACCATAGACTTCCGCAGGATCGAATTCGCGCGGCAGGATCGTCTCCTCCCCTTTTTCGCTGACTTTGTGGAAGAAGCACGAGCGATAACCAAGATGGCAACAGCCCGGCCCGGTCAGGTCGGCTTGAACCAGCAGCGCGTCACGGTCGCAGTCCACGCGAATCTCGCGCACCAGCAGCCGATGTCCGGAGGTCTCACCCTTGGTCCACAGCTTCTGCCGCGTACGGCTGAAGAACGTCACAAATCCGGAGTTGAGCGTCTGTTGGTACGCCTGTTCATTCATGTATCCCAGCATCAGAACTTTTCCACTGCGGCGCTCCTGAACGACTACCGGGATCAGCCCGTCGGACTGGTATTTCAATGGCAACATGTGCTGCTCCGATAGATCAAAATGAAAAAGCCCGCTGATGTCTCGCGTCAGCGGGCTGCTTTGTCAATCTCGCTTGGTGGCTAAGCGTTCGCCCACTGACACGCCACCCCAGACGCAGAATGATGATGGTGATGTGCCAGTGCGCGCAACATGAATTTCTACATTACAATGGCAACCGAGAACCTGTCAACGAGGATTTCGTTGTGCGCTGCCGGCTTCTCGCATGGTGATGCGGAGCGCGCGGGTTCGGGACCGCCCGAAGGGGGTCTGCCTGCAATTCCAGGTGCCTGTGCTCGCGCATGCCTTCGCTCACGAGGGAAACGAAATGATCAGAGTCTGCGTGATGTATCCGAACGAGGAAGGCAACCGGTTCGATATAGCGTGCTACCACAACACGCACATCCCGCTGCTTCGGCAGAAGCTCGGGGCGGCCCTAAGGAGTCGCGGTGAAGCAGGGTCTCGGGGGCGCGACACTGGGATCGCCTGCACCCTACTTCGCGCTGGGACACTTGTTGTTCGAGTGCGTGGATGCGTTTCAAAAGTCCGTTGCGCCCCACGCGCAGGCGATCATGGGTGATATTCCGAACTACTCGAACATTTGCGAAGTGAAACCCTAGAACCGGGCGGACGGGGAGCCTTTAGGCGGGCATATTGGCCTCACACTTCAAGCGGGTAGCGCGGAGTTGTTCTTGAACTCCGCGGTTTGCATACTCGGAACCGTCGACGAGCCGCAGAGTTGAAGACCAACTCTGCATTGCAATATCGTGATTTCTTGTTTTCTTGGCAAACATCTTTCGTCGTGTGTGTAGGGCCACCCCTTGGGGCGGCCTAGGCCGGGGCAAGCCGGCCCTACAAGACCCCACGTCATGTTTTGGTTGCGGCCAGAGGCTGCGCTACCCGCTTTCTTGCTCATCACTCGTGACTGCCCTTCCACCCCTTGTCTTTCCCCTTCTCCGGGTGCGTGCGAGAGCTACCGTTTAGGTGGTCAGAGAACAAGGGGAAGCTCCTTCTCAGCGTAGTCCTCTTTTGGCTGCCGGTTGTCCTCGCACTCGTGACGTCTCTGCGGAATTGAACCCGAGCGCGCCGCAAACAAAGTACTCCGAGTTCTCATGGGCCGCGCCGCCAAGAACAGGGAACAGGTTACAGGGTACGGGCAACGGGAAGCCGCGCCGCCCAGACCACGGCGCGTTGGAAAAGCCGCCCCGATAAATCGGGGCGCTACATTTTCTCAAGAAACATGCCATTGCGCCGTTACCTTTGGTCGTGATTTCTTTCGTCCCTGGCGGGGCTCGGGCGAGGTGGCGATTTTCCCACGGCTTGCGATGCTGTGAAATAATCCCTGGACGAACAAAAGCGTTTCACGCAAAGTCGCAAAGTCGTTGAAGGCGCAAAGAAAACAAAGCAGTTGTTCTTTGCGAGTCTTTGCGCCTTGGCGTCTTTGCGTGAGATTGTTCATTTTTTCACAGCTTCTTGCGCCGTGGGCTACGGTCTTCCGCCCGCTTCGCGGGCTGGCGCGAAAAACCGCGGGCCTGCAACACAGGCTACGTTTGCTAGCGACACCACAGCCCACTCGACCACCCCCCGGCCCCCTCCTGAACCAGGAGGGGAGTATTTCGGACAACTAGACGCCCTCCCCAAAAAGATTTCCTCCTGCCGCCAGGAAAAAGTCATGACGGCTTGTCTTAACTCGTATCCTGTAGGACGAACCGCGGACCTTCAGAACAGGTCCGCGCTACTCGGAGGAGTGTGTACTCTCGTTTTATGCTTGAGATCGGTAATAACCGTATGTACACTAGTCACTTAGGCCAGCGCCCGCTGGCTGAGGCGATAGGCCGCGGACCTATGCAACGGGTCGGGGTAGAACAGTGGGCAGTAGGCAGTAGGCAGTGGGCAGTAGGCAGTGGGCAGAACGCCGACCCCTGACTCCTGACTTCTGACTCCTGAACGCGCTGCTCATGCAAAGGATGGAAGATTCCAGCCTGCGCCAATTGTGGCGGCTCACGAATGTGCTTTTCAAGGTCCGAAACGGGGCGCTGACGCATAAAGATGTTAAAAATGAAGGAACCTCCGGGGATGTGTATGAAAACAAAGGGGAGAGTGACACAATGGCCGAGAATCAACGCGACTTTTTGGCCGAAAATGCACAGATTGAGTGGTAATTCGGGGCAAAGCCTCAATGTTGCCGAAAGGAAATGAGCTTATCGCGCTGTTCTTGCTCAAAAACCCTGAAATTCGTCACCGTGCAAAAAGGCGGAGCGAGATTCTTCGCGCAGTTTATCCTGAGCGGGCAGAGCGAGATTCTTCGCTGCGCTCAGGATGACAGCGAAGGACTCTCCAGAAACTCAACTGACAACTCCTGTCGATGGAACGAGTTGAAGATTCAAGGCAGCGGCTTGTTTTTGGAGCCATTTGACTTGGTGCTGCCGGTATTTCTCCTCGTAATAGGCGATACCTTTGTCCACGTAGGCCTGGCCGTATTTGAGCATTCGATACAGGAGGCGGGCCAATTTGTGGGCCATGGCGGTGATGGCTTTGGGGGCTCCCAGCCGGGCGCGCAGGCGGCGGAAATTCCCTCCCAGGGCGCTCTGGCTGCGCCACAGAGACTGGGCTGCCAGCCGTAAGGCGGTGGCGGCGCGATTGACCACCTGGCGGGTTCCGCGTTTCAAAACCTTGCCGCCGCTGATGCGATTGTCCGGGCACAGCCCCAGCCAACTACTAAAGTGGTGTTCCGTTCTCCAAGGGCTCATGTCCACCCCCACTTCCGAGATCACCGTCTGCGCCGTCAGCACGTCCAGGCCGTCCATCTGCATCAGATCCACCCCCGTCACCCGGTACAACTCTCCCCGCAGATTGTAGCGGGGCTGATGCTTGCGCGGCCACTTCCCGCGCCGCGCTTCCGGAATCGGCTGCGCCTCGACGTCCACCTTCGCCTCCATGGTCTTCAGGTGCGCTGCGATGCGCTGGTCGCAGACCGCGATCTTCTCGTGATAGGTGTCGTACATCGCTAGGCTCTGCTCCACCACAAACAGCAACTCCTCCCGCCAATTCCCCTCCAGACTGCGCGCGATCTCCTCCCGGCTGGCTTGCACCCGCTGGTTCTTCAACTTCGCCAGCCGCTGCGGGTCCCGCTCTCCACGCAGCAGCGCGCGCAAGATCGCCATCCCCGTCGCCCCGCTCAGGTCGCTCAGCACGTTGGCCAACTGCACATTCATCTCCGTCAGCGCCTTCTGGATGTGCTGCATGCAGGTCCCCGCGGCCGCCACCAGATTCTCCCGCTGCCGAAAGTAGGTGCGCAGCACGCGCGTCTCCTCGTTGGGCAGAAACGAGTTGTTCAACAACCCGAAAGTGTGCAGCTTCTGCAGCCACTGGCACTCCAGCACATCGGTCTTCCGCCCCGGCAGCGTCTTGGTGTAGCGCGCATTCACCACCTTCACGTCCAAGTCGTACGTCTCCAGAATCTGATACAGCGCCACCCAATACACTCCCGTCGCCTGCATCACCACCGTGTCCACCCGGCAGGCCTTCAGCCACCGCCCCATCCGATGCACATCGGCCGTGAAACTGCCAAAACTCTGCACCGGCTGCGCGTCCCGCCCCGGCGGCACCGCCACCATGTGCTCCGCATTGCCCACGTCAACCCCCGCCGCGTTCAAGTTCAAAGGCGGCAATCCCTCCAACACATCCGGCTTCTCCTTCCCAGACTTCCTCCTTGCTCCCTTCGGCGCTTTCGACATATCCTCGTCCTCATTCGTGGATAATCGGGGCTCGGCCCGGTTGCGGATGCGGTTTAGAAACCTCTCCAACGGGGTCGAGCCTCCTGTCCGAAGACAAGCGACTGCCACCAAATCACGGACCGCCAAGAACCGGAACCATGCTCAGAAACGGGCACTGTGGCACCAATCGAACTTCGGTCGTAGCTTGCCGAGCCACGTCTCCTCCAGCTTGCCACAGAACAGCCGTTTCTGACATCACGGATAGCCACCCTTCGGCTATCCATGCTCAGAATGACAGCGCCTACGAGTTTTTCCGTAGCCTGTTTCGGCCATTCGTATCCGATTTAGGTGGACTTGCAGCAGATGGGGAATTTGGGTCGCATCACAGAGCTACCCAAGAAAGCTGGAGGCGCGGGTGAGAATCGAACTCACGCATAAAGGTTTTGCAGACCTCTCCCTTACCACTTGGGTACCGCGCCCAGAAGGCATTGACGAGTGGCTGGTGACAAGCAAGGCTTGCAGCCCCATTCGTTCCGGCTCGTCCCGCCGCGGCGGGCCACTCGTCCCTTGCCACTGAAATTCTGGAGCGGGAAACGGGATTCGAACCCGCGACTTCGACCTTGGCAAGGTCGCACTCTACCACTGAGTTATTCCCGCTCTCCGGGGCCGGAACGCAGTCCGGCTTCTAACCTTATTGATTATAGAAACCCCCACGCGGCAGTGTCAAGCTGCTCGCGTCGCGGGGGTGCGCGACATAACTGTGAGGGGCTAAGGCGTTTGGCTTTTGGAAGTGCATAACCCGTGCGTAGATGATACGCTAGGCATGAGGAGGTGCTCATGCCGGAATCCCTGTCTGCTCTGGAGGAAGAACGCCGGTCGCTCTTGCACCAGCTTTCTCAGTTGCGGGACTTTCGTCCCGGTTCGATTACCGCCACCGGCGGGCGCTGCGGAAACCCCCGCTGCCACTGTCATCGGCCGGGTGAGGCGGGCCATGGCCCCACGCTCCGTCTCACCTACAAGGCCGGGGGCAAGACGGTCACGGAAAGCTTCTCCACCCCGACGGCGCAACGTAAGGCGGAGGGCGAGATTGCGGAGTTCCGCAAGTATCAGCAACTGAGCCGGGCTTTCGTGGAGGTTAACGAAAAGATCTGTCGTCAGCGTCCGATCCCGGAGGAGAGCGCCGCGCCGGAGCAGGGAAAAAAACGGCGGAAGCGATTCAGCGGGAAGTGGCGCAGGAAGTAGAGTCGCTGCTGGCGGTGATCTTTGCCGGACGGCGCAAGGCGGGAAAGCTGGACTTGGAAGCCGTGGAGATGGCCACCCGCGCGGCCTTGCACCGGGCGGGGGCAGCGAGACCTCGTTTGCACAGGGGCGAGAACAACTGGCGCTGCTCGCCGGGCTGGAAGTGACCACGAAGGCGGTGGAACGGCAGGCGGAAGCGCTGGGCGCCCAGATCGCCGCCCAGGAACAAGCCGCGATCCAGCAGGGCCTGCAACTGGAGTTGCCGGTGGCAGGCGTGGAGATTCCGGTGCTCTATGTGGAGATGGAGGGGACGGGGGTGCCGATGGTGAGTGCGGAAACCGCGGGACGGGCGGGGAAACAGAGCGCGCAGGCCCGCACGCGGGAAGTGAAACTGGGTTGTGCCTTCACGCAGACGAAGGTGGATGCCCGCGGCCGACCCGTGCGCGAGGAAGGCTCGACCACCTACACCGGGGGCATCGAAACGGCCGAAGCCTTTGGCCGACGCATCTCCCTCGAAGCTTATCGTCGGGGCTGGAACCGGGCCCGGAAGAAAGTGGTGATCGGCGATGGCGCCCCTTGGATTTGGAACCTGACCGAGGAACACTTCCCCGGAGCCGTGCAGGTTGTCGATCTTTATCATGCCCGACAGCACTTAGGGGAATTGTCGGGGAAACTCTGGCCGACGGAGGAGCGGCGGCGCCGCCGCTGGATGAGCCAACGGCAACAGCAGCTGGACGGCGGGCGGATCGAATCGCTGGTGCGCGGCTTGCGCTCGCTGTCCCCCGCCAGTTGCGAGGCCGCTGAACTCGTGCGCCACACCGCCGATTACTTTGCCGCCAACGCCCAACGTATGCGCTACCCCACCTTTCGGCGTCAGCATCTCTTCGTGGGTTCCGGAGTCGTCGAAGCCGGCTGCAAAACCCTTATCGGCAACCGCCTGAAGCGCTCGGGAATGTTTTGGACGGTGCGCGGGGCCAACGCCATCATCGCTCTTCGCTGCAATCGCCTGAGCGGCAAATTCGAAGATTACTGGGAGAGTCGCCATGCCCGCGCTGCTTGATTCTCACAAATTTGTCGCACACCCCTTGGCCGGAATTCGGGCGCTCCTCCAGCTTTGCTGGGAATTGTAGCGCTTCCGGAGAACAACTTCCAAGGCATGCCCAAGCCGCGGCCGCAAGAGCCTGGGTCCGTGCCACACGGTCTGTAAAGAGGCCGGGAGGGCCGTAAAGGCCCTGCCGTTCTACAGGTCGTGGCGGCGAGTTACTGCGCGCACTTCACGGCGGCGCGGCCCAGGAACTCCGCGGAGCTGCCCAGTTCCTCTTCGATGCGGAGCAACTGGTTGTATTTCGCAATGCGGTCGCTGCGGCTGGCGGAGCCGGTCTTGATTTGGCCGGTCCCCAGGCCGACGGTGAAGTCCGCAATGAAGGCGTCCTCGGTCTCGCCGGAGCGATGCGAGACGACCGACGTGTAACCGTGGCGGCGTCCCAGCTCGATGGCGCGGATGGTTTCCGTGATCGTGCCGATCTGGTTCAGCTTGATCAGAATCGAATTGGCCACGCCCTCTTCAATACCGCGCGCCAGGCGTTCCGTGTTGGTCACGAAGATATCGTCACCGACGATTTGAATCTTACTGCCCAGCTCCTTGGTGAGAAGCGCCCAGCCTTCCCAGTCGTCCTGCGCCAGGCCGTCCTCAAGACTCACGATGGGATACTGGCGCACCCAGTCGGCGTAAAGCTTCACCATGTCTTCGGAAGACTTCTTTGATTTGTCGGACTTGAAGAAGACGTACTTACCGTCCTGGAACATTTCGCTGGAAGCGGGGTCGAGCGCGATGGCGATGTCGTGGCCGGGGGAGTAGCCCGCTTTCTCGATGGCTTCAAGCAGCACTTCGACGGCCTCTTCGTTCGACTTGAGGCTGGGCGCGAAGCCGCCTTCGTCGCCCACCGAGGTGTTATAGCCCCGATCCTTCAGCACCTTCTTCAGCGTGTGGAAGGTCTCCGCGGCCATGCGCAGCGCCTGCGCGAAGCTTTCTGCGCCCACGGGCATGATCATGAATTCCTGGAAGTCCACGGTGTTGTCGGCGTGGACGCCGCCGTTCAGCACATTCATCATGGGCACGGGCAGAAGGCGCGCCTGCAGTCCGCCCAAATAACGATAGAGGGGGACGCGCGCCGACTCCGCCGAGGCGCGGCAAGCCGCCATGGAGACGGCCAGGATGGCGTTCGCGCCCAGCTTGCCCTTGTTGGGAGTGCCATCGAGCTCGATCATGCGCGTGTCGATATCCGCCTGGTTGCTGGCCTCCCGGCCGCCCAGTTCGCGGGCAATGACCAAGTTGATGTTATCCACAGCCTGCAACACGCCCTTACCCATATAGCGGCGCTTGTCGCCGTCGCGCAATTCCACCGCTTCGTGCTCACCCGTCGAGGCGCCGGAAGGAACCGCGGCGCGGCCGAAGGAGCCGTCGCGCAGAACCACTTCCGCTTCCACGGTAGGATTGCCACGCGAATCCAGAATTTCTCTTCCTTGAATGAGATCGATTTGTGCCATACGAATGGTCCCTCGCTGCGAATTTGAAACGCAAGATTGTAACATACCGAGGCCTGGAAAGAACCGCCAAACCACCGGGGTCGAAATCTGCCGCGTTGCCGGGGAGCTGTTTGCCCGTCTCCCCGGCCTGCGCGGAGTTTGGGGTTTGAAAATGACGCTGGCGTGTTGATAATGTTATGAACGCGGCAGAGGGGTTTGCCCCTACGCACGGGAAAAGCATAGACGCGGGGGGTCCTGGCTTGAATCGCAGGGGAATACTCCTGGCTCGCTCTCGAGCGGGCGCCGTCGTGGGAGGAAGTCATGAAGAAAACCGGCAAGATTATCTTGATCGTCATCGGCGTCATTCTGGTGTTGCAGGTGGGGGCCATCGCCTGGATGCACTTCGCCAAGCGCGTCAAACCGAACACGGTGCTCTCGATCCGCATTGAAGGCGAGGTTCCCGAGCAGCCGCAGGACTCGTTCCGCGATTTGCTCGCCGGCCCGGCCACCACGGTCACGGATATTACCGAAGCTATCGACCGAGCGCGAACTGATCCGCACATCACGGGCCTGGAGGTCCGCGTCAGCGAAACCAGCATGAACATGGGCAAGATCCAGGAAGTTCGCGACGGGATTCGCGCCTTCAACCGTGCCGGCAAGTTCAGTGTTGCTTATCTGGACTTCGCCACGGATACGTCTTACTACCTCGCGTCGGCATGCCAGACGATCTGCCTGCTTCCCAAGTCGGAGTTCTATATCCGGGGCCTGATGGCTTCCACCACCTTCCTGCGGGGCACGTTTGACAAGCTGGGCATTTACCCGGACTTCTTCCACGTCGGCGAGTACAAGAATGCCACTAACGTCTACACGGAGAAGAAGTACACGCCTGCGCATCGCGAGGCGACGCAGGCCCTGGTGGATGATTGGTATCACGAATTCCTGCGGGGCGTGGCGGAGGCACGGGGCCTGAAGCCGGAAGACGTGGAAAAGATGGTCGCCGCCGGGCCGTTCAACTCCGATGCCGTGCCGGCCATGCACCTGGTGGATCGAGCGGCCTACTGGGACGACGCCCGAAAGTTGGTCGAACAAAAGAATCAAGGCCATGACCGGCGCATCAACGTGCACACCTACCTGGACCGGACGAGTAAAGAAAGCGGTACGCGACTCGCGGTAATTTACGCTGCGGGCACGATCATGCCCGGCCGCAGCGGCGATTCGCCGCTGGGAGACGAGGTGCTGGGCTCCGATACGATTGCCGAACAGTTCCGCCGCGCCCGCGAAGATGATTCGGTGCGAGCCGTGGTCCTGCGAGTGGATTCTCCCGGCGGTGTGGCCTTCGCTTCCGAAGTGATCCGGCATGAACTGGAGCTCACCAAGCAAACCAAGCCCGTTGTGGTCTCCATGTCGGACGTCGCTGCCTCGGGCGGTTACTGGATCGCCATGTCAGCCAACCGCATCGTTGCCGAGCCGGGCACGATCACCGGCTCCATCGGAGTGCTGACCGGCAAATTCAACATCCTGGGGCTCTATGAAAAACTCGGCATGAGCAAGGACTTTGTCACCACTACGGAGAACTCCACCCTCGATTATCCCTTCCAGAACTTCACGCCGGCGCAGCGGGAGATCGTCATGAAGAATATGCGGACGATTTACAGCGACTTCCTCCAAGGGGTGGCGGCGGGGCGCCACATGAAGGTCGAAGATGTGGATAAGATCGCGCAAGGGCGGGTGTGGACCGGTGAGCGCGCCAAACAACTCGGGCTGGTGGACGAGCTCGGCGGTTTGCACACGGCCCTGGCGCGCGCCCGCCAACTGGCCAAGATCCCGGCCGATGCCAGGGTGAGCTTGGTGTTCCTGCCGCCGCGCCGATCGCTGCTGGACCGCCTTCTGGATTTCTCGGGCGATAGCGACATGTTCGCCGGCACACCCTCCCCGCGGGCCTGGTTACGCCGCCTGGAGTTTCTGGCAGGTTATCCAGTGTGGACGATTCTGCCGGGCGTGCCGGTAGTGCAGTAGGCAGGAGGCACTAAGCACTAGGCAGTGGGCAGTAGGCAGTAGGCACTAAGCGACAATCGAGGTGGAGCGGTGGCCGAATCCAGAGCCCGTGCGCGAAGCCGCTCGTTTGCGGGACACAGAGACCTGAAAGCCTATCAGCTTGCCTACAACTTGGCGATGGAGATATTCAAAACGAGCCGCACGTTCCCAGAGGACGAGCGGTATTCGTTAACCAGCCAGATCCGTCGCTCGTCCCGGAGCGTTGCAGCTAACCTTGCGGAGGGGTATCGCAAGCGGCAGTACCCAAACATGTTTGTCAGCAAAGTGGCTGATTGTGATGCTGAAGCAACGGAGACCCAGGTCTGGCTGGACTTTGCGCGCGACTGCGGCTACCTATCCCCGGAGCATTACACTCGGCTAATGGCTGGATATGAGGAAGTCGGCCGAATGCTGAATGGCATGATTAGAAAACCCGATAGCTTCACTCCACGATGATTTCACTCGCCAGCGACAGACCGTTTACCGCCTCGCGCTCACTACTTACTGCCTACTGCCCACTGCCTAGTGCCTAGTGCTTACTGCCTCCTGCCTACTGCCTAGTGCCTGGTGCTTACTGCCTTCTGCCTACTGTTCTATTCCGGCTCCTCGAACAGCCTCTGCTCGGGTACCACAACCACAATCCCGGTCTCCGTGACGTGGTATTTCTTGCGGTCATCTTCGAGGTTATAGCCGATCTCGGTGTATTCCGGGATATGGATATGGCGGTCGATAATCGCGTTCCGGATGCGCGAGTAGCGTCCAATATTGACGTGGGAATAAAGGATGGACTTTTCCACCTCCGTGTAGCTGTTGAGACGAACATCCGGGGAAAGGACGGAGTTCCTGACTTTCCCGCCGGAAAGGATGCAACCCATCGAGACGATCGAGTCCAACGCGATTCCCATGCGCCGGCCTTCCTGCGCGAAGACGAACTTGGCGGGTGGGTATTGCCGCTGGTAGGTGCGAATGGGCCACTCAGAGTCGTACAGGTTGAAGACCGGCGAGACAGAGACCAGATCCATGTTGGCCTCGTAGTAAGCCTCAATCGTCCCGATGTCCCGCCAGTAGAGCGCTTCCTTTTTATTCTCGTCGATGAAGTTGTAGGAGTAAACGCAGCCCTTCTCAATCAGTCGCGGGATCACATTCTCCCCGAAATCATGCTGCGATTCGGGATCCTCCGCGTCCGCCAGTAAAGTTTCCAGCAGCAGGTCGCGGTTGAAGCAATATATGCCCATGGAAACGTGGCTCTTGTTGGGGTCATGTGCGGAGGGTTTGGGATCGGCGGGCTTCTCCTGCCAGCCGATGATGCGCCCGATGGAATCAATCTCACAGACGCCGAAGGGCGAGGCTTCCGCGCGGTCGAATTCGATGGTGCCGACGGTCACGCCTGCTCCTGCATCCACGTGCTGCTTGAGCATCAACTGGTAATTCATCTTGTAAACGTGGTCGCCGGCGAGAATCAGCACGTATTTGCAGGGTTCGCTGCCGATCGAGTAGAGGTTCTGATAGATGGCGTCCGCGGTTCCCTGGTACCAGTGCTCTCCCACGCGTTGCATAGGGGGGAGCACGTGCACAAATTCACCGAGCTCGTGCCCGAGGATGCTCCAACCTTCGCGAAGGTGACGATTAAGTGAAAGCGCCTTGTACTGGGTCACGACATAGATGTGGCGCAGATCGGAGTTTATGCAGTTGGAAAGGGTGATATCCACAATCCGGTAAATGCCGCCGAAGGGGACAGCGGGCTTCGCCCGGTCGCGGGTCAGCGGGTAAAGGCGCTCGCCTTCACCTCCGGCCAGTAAGCAAACGAGGGTATTGCGGAACACGGATCGAGCAACCTCCCTTCGTGAGTTTCATAGGTTGGTCTGCCCCAACGAGGATTCAGGGGCCGGCCATCTCTTCCCTCCGGTCCTGAAAATCCATTATATCAGAGCGGATGCAGTGCCGTACGGGCCTCTGCCGCTGTCGTGCGCAGGCCGGCAGTCAGCAGGGTGTTCACCTTGCGACCCGCACCCGTTTCGCCCTGCTGATGTTATGTAAATAGCTCCCCTCCTCGGCTGAGGAGGGGGTTGGGGGGTGGTGGGGTACGGGACAAATCGAGCAGGTCAACCACCCCCTGGCCCCCTCCTTATCAAGGAGGGGAATCACTCGGAGCATTTTCATCTTTCGTGGCGAGCCGAAGGCTCATGATATCTGTGTTATATTCGCCCTTGCGGGAGATTGGCTGCGAGGGAAAATGCGCCGAGAAGACCATGGTTATCTCGCCCCGTTTGCCATGCGGGTCGAAGAATCGCTGGGCCGCCGCTATGCTGAGCCCCCCCATCCTTACCGCAACGACTACGAACGTGACCGGGACCGCATCATCCACGCGCGCGCCTTCCGCCGCCTGGAGAACAAGACGCAGGTCTTCACGCGCCGTTATTCCGACCACTTTCGCAACCGGCTGACGCACACGCTGGAAGTGGCGCAGATCAGCCGCACCGTGGCGCGAGCGCTGAGGTTGAACGCCGACCTCGTGGAAGCGCTGGCACTGGTTCACGACGTGGGTCATCCGCCTTTTGGCCACGCCGGCGAGGCCGAACTCGACCGGCTGATGCGGCAGCACGGCGACGTCTTCGACCACAATCTGCACGCGCTGCGCATCGTCGAGCACTTCGAGCAGAAATATGCGGAGTTCCCCGGCCTCAACCTGACGTTCGAGGTGCGCGAGGGCATCATCAAGCATTCGCGCGACTACCTGCCCGCGGCCCATCCGGAACTCAGCGAATACCGCCTGGCGGAACGCCCTCCGCTGGAGGCGCAACTCCTTAACGCTGCCGACGAGATCGCCTACAACTGCGCCGATCTCGACGACGGCTACGAAGCCAAGCTCCTGACGTTGCCGATGATTCGCGCCGGCGTGCCGCGGTTCGACCGGCTCTACCGGATCTTGGAACAAAAGTATCCAGCGGTGAAGGAAAAGCTGAAATTCAACGAAGCGCTCAAGCGGCTGCTTGACGCGCTGGTGACCGACCTGATCGAAGCAACCCGCGCCCGGCTGGCGAAACGGCAGGTCCGTTCGCTTGAGCAGGTTCGCGCCCACCGCACCCGCCTCGTGGCGCCCGGACCGCGCCTGGCCCGCGAGAACAAGAGCCTCAAGCGCTTTCTGTTTGTGCGCCTGTACTCCCATCGAAATGTGAACTCTGAGCGAAGGAAACTCCTGGGGTGCATCCGCAAGCTCTTTGAGTACTACCTCGCACACCCGCGCAGCCTGCCCGGTTTCTACTTCGCCCAAGCACAGCACGAGCCCCTGCATCGTATCGTCTGCGACTACATCGCCGGGATGACCGACAACTATCTCCTGGAGCAACACCGCAAGCTCCTGGGTGCATGAAAGCGCACCTGCCCGCCGGCGGCATCGGGCAGTACCGTGGCGGCCTGTGCTAAGATACCCCCCGACCTGAGGGCTGCCCGTCCGGAGCGCCGGCCTGCACCGAGAGGACTACTTGAACCTGCGAAAGCAATTGGTAATTTCGCTGCTGCTGCTCGTGGTGGTGGTGCTATCAGCGGCCGCCGTCTATATGTGGTTGGGCGGACCGGAGGTCACGCAGCTGGATGCTTTTTACATGGCGGTCATTACGGTTTCGACGGTCGGCTACGGAGAAGTGGTGGATACCAGTGCTCACCCGGCGTTGCGGCTCTTCAACATCTTCTTCATTCTTATTGGCATCGGTATTATGCTCTACGTCTTCTCCGCAGCAACTGCCTTCATCGTGGAAGGGGAACTTAACCACATCTTTCGGAGACGCAAGATGCTGAAACAAATCCAAAGTATGCACGACCACCTCATCGTCTGCGGGGCGGGGGAAACCGGCAGCTACTTGGTTCGTGAGCTCCTGAAGACCGGCAATGTGTTTGTAGTGATCGATCACGACGAGGAACGCCTGGCGAGAATCAGCCAGCTCGGTGAAGTCCCTGTGCTGAAAGGGGACGGCGCGGACGAGGAGATTCTGATCACGGCGCGCATCCAACAGGCTCGCGGCCTGGCGTCCGTCCTGCCCGAGGACAAGGACAACCTGCTGGCGACTGTGACGGCGCGGCAACTGAACCCCTCGCTCCGTATTGTGGCGCGCTGCGCGGAAGCCCGCATGGTCAACAAGCTCCTGCGTGCCGGGGCCAACGCGGCGGTTTCCCCCAACATGATCGGTGGCCTGCGTCTGGCCTCGGAACTGATCCGCCCTTCCGTGGTCAGCTTCCTGGACTTGATGATGAGGGACCAGGCCGCAACGATGCGCGTGGAGGAAATTACGGTCGGCGAAGGCTCTCCCTGGATCGGCAAGAAGCTGCGCCAAATGGACCTGCATGGACGCTTCGAACTCTTGCCGCTGGCGGTTCGCAAGCCGGACGGTGAACTGAAATACAATCCTCGCGACGACACGGCTCTGGCGAGCGGTGACGTCCTGGTGGTGCTGGGCGAGGTTGCGAACACGTGGAAAGCGCGCGAGGCGGCGGGAATCAAGACCCCGCACCGCACGTCGTAGCGCGGCCATCCTGACCGGGCAATGTCTGGGGGGGGGGGGAAGTTTTCAGGACCAAGGCTGCCCTGCCACACGGCTTTTCAACGCCCCCAAAGCTGTGCGAACCTGCCCAGTCCACCCCCATGACCCCCAACCCAGACTAACGTGCAAGTCCTCTCCCCGTCTTGGTAGTGGTGTCATTTGCGAGACACGGGCGCTCCCAGGTGCAGTCATTCCCGCGAAAGCGGGAATCTACTCCGCCAGCCATTGGAAATGCGCCGCCGACGGACTGGATTCCCGCTTTCGCGGGAATGACCTGTGTATCGAAAGGGATCCCATTCCAAATGACACCACCACCACCCGTCTTCGGGTTCGTTGCGGAATCGCTGCAGCAACTTCGAAACTTCGCAGCGGTCCTCGCCGATAGGCTTAAGGCGTATAATCACCCTGGGGCCTGGGACCACGACATCTTCTGAGGAGGCTACACCATGCAGACTCGACTTCGCGTGACGGTGGGCGCGGTGTTACTAGCTCTTACGAGCACGCTGACTTTACGGGCTGGGCCGTTGCAAGTCGGCGACAAGGCGCCGGAATTCACTCTGCCCGATCAGAACGGCAACAAGGTTTCACTCCGTCAGTTCCTGGGGAAGAAGAATGTGGTGCTGGCGTTTTATGTGCTCGCTTTCACCGGAGGTTGAACGAAGGAGTTGAAGGCATATCAGGCTGATATCGCCAAATTCGAGCAGACAGGAACCGAGGTACTGGGAGTCAGCGTGGACAGCCAGTTCGCGAACAAAGCGTACGCCGAGCAGATCGGCGTGACCTTCCCTCTCTTGAGCGACTTCACGCGCGAGGTCACGACGAAGTACGGGATACTGAACGACAAGTTCCCGGTCGCGCATCGGACGACCTTTGTGATCGACAAGCAAGGTGTCATCCAGCACATCGACCGCGAAGCTGAGGCCCTCGACCCCGCGAACGCACACGCGGCGTGCAGCCTTCTGGAGCACAAGAAGCAGTAGGCAGAAGGCGCTCGCTGCCTAGTGCCTACTGCTTACTGCCTACTTTACGTTCGGTTCACGCTTAGAGTTCAGCGACGACCTTATCGTCAGCAACGGCGGGGATTTCGATCACCATCGTCAGGCCGCCCAGGCGCACGCGGTGTGGGACGCCTGCTGCTAAGATGAGCGCGCCGCCCTTCGCGAGCTTCAGTCGCTCAATGGGGGCGTTGGCGTCGCTGCGGTATTCTGCTTCCAGCGGATACTCGGAAAAGTAGATTTCCAGATGATGCGGGTGATAGTGAGCGTCTTGCGGGCCCTTTTCGTTGGCAAAGCAGAGCGCGAAGGGGCCTGAGGTTTCTTCGGCAAGCCCGGCGGCAAATTCGCGTGATTCACACAACCGATTAGGAGCGTCGCTTGCGGAGTGCCGCCATTCGGTGCCCTCCACCGGTTGCTCGGGTTTCAGCAGTCTGCCTGCGGCCTTTAGCTTCGCGATTAACTCGCCCGCCAGAATTTCCGGCGCGACAATTTTCACATCCTGCCGGGTATTGCGCGCCAAGTGCTCGCGGACTTCCTCCAACGGAATGGCCAGAACTTTTCGCACCGTGCTTTCCTGCTTCAGCGTTGCTGCGCGGCCAGCTTATTCAGCACTTCGCCGAGTTTCTTGACCTCATCCCCGTACCCGGCCCAGTCACCCTGGCGCTGGAGTTGTAGGGCGCGCTCGTAGTGCTGATTCGCCTCGCGGATGAGCGCCTGCGTATCGGCAGCGGGCGGCTTCCCCGTGGGCAGTGCCGCAGCCGGCGCGGGCTGGCCGGGGGTCGTGGCAGGCCGCTGTTCCATGGTGGTCACGGTGCCGCCGAAAATCTTGCTCAAGGCGGCGTCGAGGGTGGGCTCCATCACCACGTGGTCCGAGTAGGCCACAATCACGCGCTGCAGTTGCGGCAATCCGCCCCCGGCTTCGGCAGCCAGGTAAAGGGGTTCGACATAGAGGACGGAATTGAGGACCGGGGTCACCAGCAGCGTGCCGCGAATCACTTTTGAGCCGCCCTGTCCCCACAGGGTCAGTTGTTGCGAGATCCCCGGGTCCTGATCAATGCGCGATTCTATCTGCTGCGGGCCGTAAATCAGTTTTTGCTTCGGAAACGTGAAGACCAGGACCTTGCCGTAATTCGGATCGTCGCAGCGGGCCGCCATCCAGGCAATCATATTGTCTTTCCGCGCGGGCGTGAATGGCGCCATCAGGATGAACTCCTCGCTCTTGCCTACTTCCGCGAGCTTCATGATGTTGTAGTAGGGCGTCATGGGAGCGGCCGGTCCCGCGGCGGCGCTTTGCGCGACACGCCACAAATCCTCCTTGTTATAGAAAACGCGCGGGTCCCTCATGTGGAACAGCGCGTACTTGCTCGCCTGCAGGGAAAAGAGCTCTTCCGGGTAGCGGATGTGGGCGCGCAGGTCTTTGGGCATATCGGAGAGCGAGTGGAAAACTCCGGGGAAGAGGCGCGCGTAGGTTTGGATGAAGGGGTCGTCCGGGTCGCTGATGTAAAAGCGCACTTCACCCGAATAGGCGCTGATCGTGGCCTTGACGGAGTTACGGATGTAGTTCTCCCCATCGGCGGCGGGTTCCGAGTAAGGGTAGCGCGACGAGAGCGTGTAGCCGTCGAGCATCCAATAGAGCGCCCCGTCGTCAGCGATGACCATGTAGGGATCGTGGTCGAAGTGGATGAAAGGCAACAGGCGTTGGGCGCGTTCCAGCACGCGACGATAGATCATCAGGCGGCTTTCCGCGTGGATGTCGGATGAGAACAGGATGTTCTTTTCACCGAAGGCGAGCGCGAACAGCAGGCGCCGCCAGAAATTGTTCACGGGAATTCCACCCGTGCCCTGGTAGCTCGTATAGACGTTCTGGTCGCCGCGCGGATAATCGAACTCCTGGGCGCCGGTCTTGACGAAGCAGTAATCGTTCCCCAGCTCGCCGAAATAGATTTCCGGCCGGCTCACGGTGACTGAGATGCGGGAGGCGGGCGGGATATCCTTTAGGAAGAGCTCCGGCAAACCTTCACTGGTGAACTCGTTTACGGGTCCCAGGCACAGGCCGTAGCCGTGCGTGTAGGTCAAGTGCTCGTTGATCCAGCTCCGGCCGGGAAGGCTCTCGGAATTCAATTCGCGCGTCGAAAGCGAGACTTGGCGATACACGCCGTTGGCCCAGTAGCGGTCGTTATCAATGTGAACAAAATCGTAATAGGTGCGGATTTCCTGTAATTGTGCAAACGTGGTCAGCAGTGGTTTGTGGTCCCACAAACGGACGTTGCGGAAAGTCGCTTCATTCTTGCGGATGTCGTCCAGCGTCAAGTCTTCGACGGCAGAGAAGCTGCGCTCCTCGAAGCGATCGAGGCCGTAGGCTTTACGGGTGAATTCGATGGAGTTGGCAATGAAAGGACGTTCCTTGTCGATCTCGTTCGGAGAAACACTGAAGCGCTGAACGATTTCCGGATAGATCGACCCGCCCAGGATGGCCACCACCACGAGCGCTCCGATGGCGTATAAAGGGGTGCGGATATTTCCCTTAGGGGCGCGGAAGAAGAAAACGCCGGCGGTGATGACCGAGAGAATCAGCAGCAGTTTCAGCACCGGCAAGGTGGCGTGAACGTCCGCATAGCCTGCGCCGTACACCACTCCACGCGGCGAGTAGAGCAAGTCATACATGGCCAGACGGACACGATAGGCGATG
Source organism: uncultured Acidobacteriota bacterium (assembly GCA_963722555.1). Taxonomy (GTDB): domain Bacteria; phylum Acidobacteriota; class Terriglobia; order UBA7540; family UBA7540; genus Bog-366. Next base: position 841,340 of record CAVRNQ010000001.1, on the reverse strand, counting down.
AGGAGGAAGAGAATGCCGCCCAGCACCATCAGGTGCGCCCGCGCCGCGCGTGCGACCACCGGGCCGCGCTGCGTCACCCAAACGCCGCCTTCCACCAGGTAGAGGAACGTGGCGCTCAACAGGCAGCAGATCAGCGTAACCAGCGCCAGGTGGTATAGGAACCACGTGTAGGGCAATTGAAAAAGATAGAACCCGAGATCGATGCCGAAGAGCGGGTCCGCCTGCCCCATTACCGGCACGTGGCGCGCGCGCAGGTAGCTTAGCCAATGGTCCATGCCCCAGTGGCTGACCACGTAACCGGCGAAGAGCACTCCCACCCAAATCACCCAGCGGAAGGCTGCGCTGATGCGCTTGAGGGCCGGGAACTCGATATACTCGTCGTAAACACGAACCCCCTGGCGTTGCGCGAGGGCGTGGGCGACGAGAAGATTCAACCCCGTGACCAGCATGAAACCTATGCCGGCAATCCCACTCAAGGCGATTTGCGCCCGCAGGATCGTGGTGAAGATGACGCGATAACCTTCCTGCTTGAACCACAACCAATCCACGAGCAGGTTGACACCGTTCGTGAGAAGGGGCAGGAGGATCAGGAAAAACAAAACGAGGGCCAGGATAATTCGAGGACCGCGGTTCTTTGTCATGGAGAAGCTCCCGCGCTATCTTCACACAGCCACGCGACGGTGTCAAAAAGCATAACGCGGGGGAAGCGAGCGCTCTTCCCGCCGTGACGGCTGCCCCTCCTTGGTAGTGTCTCAGTTTGAATAATCCACGGCTGCTGGATTGCTGGTATGAGGCTTCATCTAATGCCCACTGTACGGGTCAAATTGACCATCTCTATTGACTGGCATTCGCAGGATATCGCTCCAATGATCGTACTCATTGGATGGGGGTGCTTCGTCCTCTTCCTTTGGACGCTCGTCGGCTTTCGGGTCTTTGTCAGAGTCTTTGCCGGGCCTCGATTGAGTGTGATCGTCGATAGGGGTCATGGCGCTCCTTTGATCGTCGCAAGTAAACGGCGCAAAGACACCCGAAGTCAAATCTTGCTCTTGACAAGAAGGATAGCCATGATATAGTAACTCCTGAGACCAGCGACCGCTGGGTCAAGGCGAAGGACCGCGGACCTATACAACGGGTCGGCGCAACCCATATTAGATCAGTAGGCAGAAGGCAGCGAGCGCCTTTTGCGAGTCCCGGCGCAGCCAGGAAAGGCTGGCTGACCGCTGACAGCTTAATGTTAAGCGCGGGAGCAGGGAAATTGCGAAAATGTTCCGTTTTGCCACGATGTTGATGATAACAAACGCAGTTAGCGACATTGCCCATGAGCCACAGAAAAAGTTAAGTCGCTGAAAGTACACCAGTTAATCGGCCTGCGATGAGGTCGGGGTCTACAAAAAAGGGGGCCCCAAAATGAAGGTAAGTTCCACTATGTTGTTGAAAACACATGTAGAAAAAATGTCAGTTTGTTGGCTTTCCAAGATGTTGTTGAAAAGAAACGAGTTATAGTCTTATTTCCAAGATGTTGATGAAAATAAATGGAGTTATAGAAAATGAAGGGGATGAGGAAATGAGAGACCATCGACCTGGATGACTGCATGGAAGAAATGGGTTACGCGATAATCGAGGCGAGGAATTCGCAGGGGCAATCCGAAGTTCTGTGCGAGGGACGTCGAACTCGGTAGCAACATGCCAGGGCCACAAACACTTCATGCTCGAGTGCCCGGATAGTTGGCATTTCGGTTACTTCGATGCGACGCATCAAACTGACGCACTACGCGAGGAATCTCGCCTTGGCTTTTCCCTCGACCTGTGCCCCTGCGACGCGCCTCAAGCCCCGTACCAACCGGCGCTCAAGTCCTTACTTCAGATTGTGATCCAGAAAGCTGAGGGTGCGCGCCCAGGCGTCCGCGGCGGCGGTTTCGCGATAGCCCAACTTGTTGGTGGGGTTTTCAAAGGCGTGGCCGGCGCCGGGATATACCTTCAAGTCGATCGATTTGTGCGCAGTCTTCATGGCGCTCTCGAATGTCTCGACCGCGCTGGGTGGAATGCCACGATCGTCCGCACCGAAATTCCCGAGCACCGGCGCCTGGATCTGTTGAATTGCCGCCGCGTCCGTGGGCATGGCGCCGTAGTTGACTACGCAAGCTGCCAGCCGCGGTTCGTTGACCGCCAGCAGCAGCGAGAACCCACCCCCCATGCACCAGCCCAGGGAGCCGATCTTCTCCTTGTTCACGTCTTCGCGCGCGGCCAGGTGATCGAAAGCGGCCTTCAAATCGCGCACAGCCCGGTCCTCCGGCATGCCGCGCATCAATTCGTGGGCGAGCGAAGGATCGTACGCCACCTGGCCGCGATAGAGATCCACCGCCAGAGCCACGTACCCGTTCTCCGCCAGTTTCCGCGTCTGCTCCTTGATCCAGTCGTTCAATCCCCACCATTCGTGGATGACCACCACGGCCGGGTGTTTCCCGCCCGATTCCGGGAGAGCCAGGTAACCCGCGAGGGTCTCGCTGCCGCTCGGCAAAGTGATGTCTTGAGTCTTGATCGGCGCCGCCAGGCCGGCAGCCGAAACCATAAGCAAATACCCGCACACAAATACGGCGATGCGATGCATTCTGCATCCTCCCCTAACTTCATCCTCAGTTTGATACCGCCCGAAGGCGATATTATACTGGGGCGGCCTCCGCCGCGCAGAACTTTCTTCGTCATCGCCGCCAGGGTTGGAAGAACCCCCCTCCTCCCTGCGGCAGCGCCCGCCAAAACGCCTCGCCCTGTGCGCCAAATGCTTCTGGGCGCCGAGTTTCTTCTTGACAGGAGAGCGCTCCTTGCGCTATAAAAAGGAATATTTATACAGTCACTGTATAAATATTCTTTCACGGGATGTGGGGTACAAGAGGCTTTGAGTACAGCAGTCGCGACAAAGACCTTCCGGCAACGCGGCGCGGTATCAGCGGCCCCGGCGGTGGTGCACGCCGCGGTGGTCGGCGCCACAGGCTACGTGGGGTGCGAGCTCCTGGCCATCCTGGCCCGCCATCCGTTCGCTTCCGTCGTCTGCCTGATGTCGTCGGGAAGGGACGGCAAGAAGGCCTTCGCGATCGACCAGGTCCACCCCAAACTGCGCGGGCGTTTTTCGGTCTTGTGTGAGCCCCTGGACGTCGAACAGGTTTCCGCCTCCGGGTGCGAAGTGGTTTTCCTCGCCACTCCCCATGAGACATCGCATGCGGTCGTGCCGGCCCTGCTCGCGAGCGGCCTGCGCGTGGTGGACCTGAGTGGCGCTTTCCGGTTGAAAGACTCCACGGCCTACGCTCGCTGGTACGGCTTTGCTCACCACGCTCGAGGGGCTTTGGCCGAGGCGGTCTATGGCATCCCGGAACTCGCTGCGCCCGCCATCGCCAAGGCGCGTCTGGTGTCGAATCCCGGCTGTTACGCCACGTCCGTCATCCTGGCGCTCGCGCCGCTGCTCAAGGCCGGCTGGGTGGACCTCGGCGCCGGGGTCATCGCAGATGCGAAGTCGGGCGCCAGCGGCGCCGGCCGCGCGCCCAGTGAGAAGTTGCATTTCCCCGAGGTCAACGAGAATCTGCGCGCTTACGGCGTGTTCAATCATCGGCACGTGCCGGAGATGCTCCAGGCACTGGACCTGGCGGAAAGGGATTTCATCTTCACCCCCCACCTGCTGCCCATCACGCGTGGTATCCTGAGCACGATCTATGTGCGTCTTTCCAGGGAGCGCGAGGCGAGCGCGGTGGAAGCGCTGTTCCGGGAATTCTATGCGGTAGCGCCCCTGGTGCGCGTTTATCCCGCCGGAAAGCTGCCGGAGATTCAGGCCGTGGCCCACACGCCCTATGCGGACCTGGGCTTTGCCCTCGACACGTCCACAGGGAAGCTGATCCTGGTCTCTGCTCTCGACAACCTGGGCAAAGGGGCGGCGGGGCAGGCGGTCCAGAACCTGAATGTGATGTTCGGCTTTCCACAGGAAACGGGACTGCTATGAAATTGGTCGTAAAAATCGGCGGGCATGGCGCGGAGGACCCGAAGGGCCGCAAGAGCTTGGCGCGGCAGCTCGCGGCGCTTTGCCGGGCCGGCCACTCCGTGGTGGTCGTACATGGCGGCGGCAAGGTGCTGACGCGCACGCTGGAACGGCTGGGCATGGTGACGGAATTTCACCACGGCCTGCGCGTGACCGACGCGGCCACCCGCGATGTTGCGATGATGGTGCTGGCGGGCCTGGTGAACAAGCAGTGGGTGGCCGAACTCGAAAACCAGGGTCAGCCCGCCCTGGGGCTCTGCGGCGGCGACGGCAGCCTGGTGCGCGCCCGCAAGCTGACGGTTGGGGTGAAGGGCAGCAGAAAGGATTTGGGCTTCGTGGGCCGACCGCACAAGGTCAAGACCACCGTTCTGGAAATTGCCCTGCGCGGCGGCTTGATCCCCGTGGTCGCCAGCCTGGGTGTGAACTCGCGGGGCGAGTTTCTAAACATCAACGCCGACGACCTGGCGGCGGCCCTGGCGAAGGCCCTCCAGGCCGACCGCCTGCTCTACCTTACCGAATCAGGTGGAGTCTGGGACGCGGAGAAACGCTTGCTACCCGTCGTCAAACTGGGTGAGATCCGCTACTTGATCAACCAGGGTGTGGTTCGGGATGGCATGATCCCGAAGTTGCTTTCGTGCGCGCGCACGCTGCGCCACAACGTGGGTGAAGTGGATATCCTCTCTACGACCACGGCAAACGTGCTGTTGGACGCGGTCAAGGGCGGGAAAACCGCGGGGACCCGGATTGTGAAGGGCTGATGAATCGCGAGCAGATTGCTGAACTCGAGAAGCGGGTGCTGATTCCCACCTACGATCGCCTGCCCATCCTGGCGGTGCGCGGTGAAGGCTGCTACCTCTACGACGAGAACGGGAAGAAGTACCTGGATTTCCTGGGCGGCCTGGCGGTCAACTCCCTGGGTTACGCCCACCCTGAGATCCTGGCGGCGCTCCGCGATGAAGCGGAAACGATTTTGCATGTTTCCAACCTGGTCTACCATCCCTATCAAGCCCCCCTGGCGGAGAAGCTGACCCGCCTCTCCGGCCTGGATCGCGCGTTCTTCGCGAGCACCGGCACGGAAGCGATCGAAGGGGCGATGAAGCTGGCGCGTGCCTACGCGCGCCTGCACACGCCGGTTGAGCCCTTCGAGCGGTACGAAATCCTGGCCCTGGAGAACTCTTTCCACGGGCGCACCTTGGGCGCGCTTTCGGCGACGTGGCCCAAGAAGTATCGCGAGCCTTTCCAGCCCCTGGTGCCGGGAGTCCGCTTCGTCCGCCGGAACGATATTGCGCACCTCCGGGAAAGCTTCACGCCGCGGGTCGCCGCGGTGCTGCTGGAAGTCATCCAGGGCGAGGGCGGGGTTGTTGAAGTCCGGGAAGATTTCCTCAACGCTGCCCAAGACCTCTGCCACGCCCACGGCGCACTGTTGATCTGCGATGAGATCCAGTGCGGGCTCGGGCGTACCGGCCGCTTCTTTGCCTTCAGCAAGTTCGGTTTGAAGCCGGACGTCGTCGTCGTGGCCAAGCCTCTGGCCGCCGGGCTGCCCCTGGCGGCCATCCTGGCGCGTGAGGAAATTGCACAGGCATTTTCACCCGGCATGCACGGGACGACTTTCGGAGGCGGTCCGCTGCAATGCCGGCTGGCCCTTAAGGTTCTGGAAATTCTCGAGCGCCCCGGCTTCCTGGCACACGTGCGCGAGGTGGGAGCATATTTCCGTGCGCAGCTCGAAGGGTTGCGGTCGGAGTTTCCCGGGATTCGTGAAGTGCGTGGCGACGGATTGATGATGGCGATGGAACTGGTCGCGCCTGGAAAGAGCGTGGTGCGGCAGGCGCTGGAAGCGGGGGTGCTCTTCAATTGCACGCAGGAGAATGTGCTGCGCTTCCTGCCGCCTTTGATTATCGAATCGAGACACGTTGACGAACTGGTTCGAGTTCTACGGCCGATCCTGGCAGCTCTCGTGCCGGCAACCGCGACGAAGGGGGAAAACCCATGACGGCAGTGACGACGATCAAGAAGCGGGAGACTCTGAGTGTCCGGGACCTCCTAGCCGACCAGGATTTGACCCGCGACGATCTGAACCTTATCTTCGACCTTTCGGACCGGGTGAAGGCCACGCCTGGCAGGTTCGCGCAGGCTCTGCGGGGCAAGCAACTGGCGCTGATTTTTGAGAAGCCCTCGTTGCGCACCCGCACCACTTTCGAAGTCGGCATTACCAGCCTGGGGGGTTTTGCCGTCTACCTGGAACACACCAAGCCGCGCCTGGGTGAGCGCGAAGCCATCAAGGACGTCGCCCGCAACCTGGAGCGCTGGGTGCACGGTATCGTGGCGCGGACCTTCGCGCATGAGTCAGTCCTGGAGCTCGCCGCGAATGCAACCATCCCCGTCATCAATGCCCTGACCGACCTTTTTCATCCTTGCCAGGCGCTGGCGGATTTCTTCACCCTGCACGAAAAGTTCGGCAACCTGCACGGATTGAAACTGGCTTACGTCGGGGACGGCAACAACGTGTGCCACTCGCTGATGATCATGGCTGCAAAATTCGGGGCGTCGATGCGCGTGGCGACTCCCTCCGGTTATGAACCGAAAGCGGACGTCGTGGAGGCTGCCCGCGCCTTGGCGGCCGAATCCGGGGCAATCGTGGAGGCCCGGCATGACCCGATTCAGGCGGTCGAGGGCGCGCAGGCCGTTTATACAGACGTCTGGACGAGCATGGGGCAGGAATACGCCGCGCACTTGCGGTCGCAGGTCTTCGCACCTTATCGCGTGACCAAAGAACTCATGGCCGCGGCCGATTCCACGGCCGTGTTCATGCACTGTCTTCCGGCTCACCGCGGCCAGGAAGTTGCCGACGAGGTCATCGATTCAAGGCAATCCGTCGTGTATGACCAAGCGGAAAACCGCTTGCACGTACAGAAGGCACTCATGCTTCTGCTCATGCAGGATGAGCACGCGTAGTTGTGCCTTACAACTGCTGCGCCGGGCAATGCCGTTCCGCCGGTGCCCATCGGCGGACAGATCGGAAGAGGGGAAGTGTTGCTGACGATTCGCAAGGCTAAGTTGAGTGATGTGCCCGAACTCTACCGGCTGATCAGCTATTACGCTGGCGAGCACATCATACTGCCGCGGACTCTCACCGAGCTTTACGAAAACGTGTGGGAGTTCACGGTGGCGGAGGATGAGAGCAGCGTTGTGGGTTGCGCGGCGCTCAGGCTTTACAGCCAGGAGCTCGCGGAAATCCGCTCGCTGTGCGTGGACCCGGCTCGAAAATCCCAAGGCATCGGCCGGGAGATTTCCAACCGGCTCATCCGCGAAGCAGACGGGTTCGGGGTAAAGACCGTCTTTGCTCTGACCATGACTCCTGAGTTCTTTGAAAAACTGGGATTTCGCGAGTCCCCTAAAGAGAGGTTTCCGACCAAAGTCTGGCGCGATTGCCTGCGCTGCGACCGCTTCTCCTGCTGCAACGAAAAGGCCGTGACGCTGGAATTGGCCGACCGGCCCGCCGACCTGGCGGAGTCCACGCCCGAGGCTGCCGAGGTATCAAGCTGAGCTGCGGTTGCATCCCACCACGTAGTTGATCCCTCCCTATCACCCTGAGGGGAAAAGCAAGTGTAGGACGGGCCTGTTTTGCAGGTCTGCGGCTCAGTAAACACTGGGCAAGTTGATGCAGGCTTCCCCGTGGTGCACCCTGTTCGGCACGGCGGCGCAGATAAGCCAACCGTGCTTCTCGGAGCGGGGCGGCAAGTTGGCGCTGAAGGGCATCTGAACGTTCAAGGATTTGATCGAACCTGGTCGAACCTCTTTGTGGAATGAAGATTCGACACGTATAACTTCACGGGGTGCGCGTTTTCAGGGCGTGTTCCGGTGGGGAGTCAGTTCCCGAGTACGCCCGTCATGCAGCCGGAACCGCAAGGCCAAGGGAGGCGCCACATCTCCGGTTTGCCGACAGCCAAGTGATCGCAAGCAGGCACGGTAACTTCCTCGAAGGGGACTTCGGGGGAGTCAGGGGCTGCGCGTCGATGTATAGGCGGTGCACGTCAAAGTGCCCGGCGTGGCAGAGCGAATTCAGCGTACATTCGTGCTTATATGTTGGGAAGTATCAGGCGCAAGCTCTAACCGCGAAAGATTGGTTCACAGGACGGATACTGCTCGTTTGACTTTCCTATCAAGACCCTATTCCTGGATCATGGGGTCTTCAGGGTCTTCCCGCAGGCTCAAGTGCTCCAGCCGCCATTGCTTGAGCAGCACTGACTGGGCGTACGTCAGCGCTTGATCTGACATAACCATGCATTCCAGCAATTCGATATCTCTCCAGGAATTGTCCCTATTAAAAAATAACTCTTCAAAAACGGATTCAATCTGTTCTCTGACTTTCAGGGCAACATCTTCCGATTCCGCGCTGTTTGGCTGGCTCGTATAAAGTAACACGATTCTAAGTGCGTAGCTGTCATTCGGCTCGTTCCGCTGAACTTCGTTGCCGTCGTCCACATCAAAGAAAACTGCGCGAATGTGTTTGCCCGCGGGCTTCAGAATCTTCGTAAGGCGCGCACTGGCGTCCGATTCATTTAATCGTTTCACAAACGCATCGGGAAAGGCCGCACGATGATACCGTGCCGCGAGCCAATGCTGAAGAATTGATTGTTCTGTGGGACTGAGCTGGAACTCGCGTCTGGGCTCATGATCGGCAAAGTCGCTTTTCGGAAGACGGACCTTCTTTGTTGCAGACAACTCAACAAATTTCCCGCCGTCTGGAGTTGCAAATTCAATATGGAGCACGCGCGGGCTCTTCGCGTGTGTAAAGTTCCCGTCCGCTTTTTCAATTTGCCGCCCGACGATCAGCTCAATCTCAGGCTCTTTGTCTGGTGAAGCAGCGAGATCGCAGTCGTGCGAGACGACAACAACAAGTGTCACTTCCTGAGCCCGAGCATCGCGAAGCGCGAACTTCTCGACTGTTTCATCGGTAAGTACGCATCCCTGCCGCCACGGTGTCTCCCTGCTCCATTCAGCCATTGCCTATCATCCAAGATCCTCGTTTAGCATCGGACTACCAATCTCCGAATAATTAAGGGCTGCAACACGGTTAGCCAGCCGGCGCTGCAATGCCTCACGTTGCAGGCTTTCCTTTTGTGCGAGCTGCAATAGTGATCTCGCGGCATCCTGCGCTGAACCACCATCGCGTACGGTATCCATCAGTGTCTTCCCATGTTCCAGCTTTCGTCTCACCAGGTATGAGGAACCGGCCAACCCATCAGACAGAATCAAATCTGCGGCCCGGGCGAGATCGTCAAGCTTTTCTACACTATCCTGTGAGGGTTTCTCGCCAGCTATCCAATTGTAAATACTTTGACGGGAGACACTGAAAATGCCTGCGATATCTGCAATCGAGAGTTTGAAAACAGCACGTATCTGAGCAAGACATGCTTCCGGCCCGCGAAGATGGCGGACCAAGCTCTGCCCGCTCGGTTGCAACTGGACAGGAGCATAACCTCGTTGTTGACGCTGATTGAAATAGGAAGGACTGGTGGCGCCTCCCGTACCCGCGAGGAATGCGAAAGCTACCGCTGCAGCCACACCAATCGATCCCGAACGACTGGCACTTGGAATGCTACTGCCTGTATTGTCTGTCCATCGCCACGCTATTGCTTGCACAGTTTATTTCCTCCTGATTACTTCCAGACATCAAGAGCATGCGTCGTCACTAAGGCCCGAAATGCTTCGTTGATTCGGTCATGCAAAACACCTAATCGCTTCTTAACTTCCTCCAGATTAAATGGCATTCGTTCAGCAATAAAGGCGTCTGTATCAAGTATGGCATGCAAGCCGTTGAAGTTCGCAAATGACTGGGTAATCTTGAGTTCATTCAATAGAAGATCCGGAGGAAAGCCGACCGGGCCTTCCTGGACTACGGCGCGGGAGATTAGAGAACCCTCGCCGCTCTCTGCCATCGTTTCTGAAAATGTATGTTTTGTTCGCCCTTTGAGTCGCCCGTATAAACCCAATGCCTCTGGTATAAGATACTGACCGAGGGTCTCTCCTTCGCGCGGGATGACTGCGTCCAAATACCGCAATCCGACCCTCTCCACAAAACTAAGACCACCGACCATTTGATCCAGCAATCCAAGTCCCTTCATCAGTTCAGCGACAAATCTTTCGAAGACCTCATATCTGGTTGACTGAAATGACAGAGCTCCGTGCTCCAACAGGAAGTTTTGAGTGTTCGCCGTGTCTGAGAATACGTAGCGCTCCAAGGGCTGCGCTGGTGGCATCTGATTCTCTGTTTCCTTGTTTACTACCGGCCCGAAAGCGAATGTCATCGCGACTGCTTTCTTGAAATCTGCGAAGTGGTGCTTGCGGAAATCCTCCTGTATCCCGGGAATAAAGGTCGAAAGACTCAGAATCGGGTTGAACCGGACTTGGGCAATCGTGAAATATACCGGCGCGTTCTTCATCTGGCGGGACATGAGTGCTCCTAGTCTTCGGTGGTTGACAGTTAGGTTTACACTTTACACTTTGCTTGACATCGCTGTCAAGCACTATTTCAATCGGCTGTGGCAGCCATTTCTTGAATACTCGAACTGGCTTCTATGAATGAAGTTGCATTGAACATGTTTATACTGTTCTACCATTGCGGTAATACTGTCAACTGTTATATGACAGGACTTTCCCCATTTTTTCTGTCTGATTTCAGGCAAGTAATAGAACCAGCGGGAGTTGTTTTTTCTAACAAGTGAACGGGGACGAACTCCGTGGTAGAAGGGTTTTTGCGAGAAATCCAAACCACCTGGGAGGCATCCCCGATGCACGATAACAGACTGCGTTCCCGACTGAAAGCCCAGCTCACGAAGTTCTCCTTGCAGCTCACCGAAGGTCTGAGCCGCCCCTTACAGAAGTTCGTCGGTCAGATGTTGTTTGGCGTGCAGGCCAGTCAGGACGTGAAGCTCAGCAACATCGCGCGCAGCCTGAAAGAAGAGATTGATTTGATCAAGACGGAGAACCGTCTGTCGCGCAATCTGGAGGCGACGGAACTGGAAAGCCACCTGAGCGAGCGCTTGGCAGCGCTGGGGAGTTGACGAGTAGAAGCGAACACGGTGCTGTGCCTGGACCTGAGTGACCTGCGCAAGGAATACGCCCAGAAGATGGAATACCTGGCAAAGGTGCGGGACGGCAGCACCGGCGAACTGCATGACGGCTATTGGTTGTGTGACATCACGGCGGCGGAGGTGAAAAGCAGCGAGATCGTGCCGCTGTACCAGAAGCTGTACTCGGCGGAGGCGAAAGAGTTCCGTAGTGAGAACGCGGAGATTCTGGCGGCCGTGGACTTAGTGCGGAGCCATACGAGAGGGCGAGGGATCTGGGTGCTAGATCGAGGCGGAGACCGCCGGGAGGTGTTGGAGCCGCTGCTGGCGCGGCGGGAGCGCTTTGTGATCCGGTCCACCGGTAAACGTTTCGTGATCGATCGACGCCGCCTGCAAGGGAGTGTGGCGGAGGTGGGTGGCCGGTGTCGTCTGCGTTATGCGGCGCGCGTGATCAAGATCGAAGAGGGGAAAGAAAAGGTCTATGAGCTCCGCTACGGTGCCGAACCCCTGCACCTGCCGGGGCGAGAGGAGAAGATGCTCTTGGTGGTGGTGGCCGGTTTCGGGAAAGATCCGCTCCTGCTGTTGACCAACCTGGAGGGAGCGCGGGACTCAGAATCGCTATGGTGGATCGTGCAAATCTATCTGACCCGCTGGAAAATTGAGGAAACTTTTCGCTTCCTCAAACAGAGCTATCACTTGGAAGATATTCGCGTTCTGCGCTATCAACGGCTGAAAAACCTGGTGGTGTTGGTGACGGCCGCGGCTTACTTTGCCGCCACTTTCTTAGGGCAGAAGTTAAAGTTGAGAATCTTGTGCGAAAGGCTCCTGATCATTTCCTTCCGCTTCTTCGGCATTCCGCCTTTCCGCTTCTACGCTCTGGCCGATGGCATCCATAAGGTTCTTTCTCAAACCAGCCCCGAACCATCCGGTCCACCGCCCAAAACTTGGCAATTGGAACTCCTGCTGGCTTGGGAAGGCTAAAAAATGGGGAAAGTCCTGTTATATGACAACTGATGGCCTCAGAGTTTATCGTTGGGATTACCCAGACAGATTTTGCGCGCCCGATCGGGGTGACCCCCAGAGCCGTCTCACTTTGGATGAATGATGACCGTCCGATTCCCAAGCGTGTCGTCACTTGACGGCCGCAAACCCTGATAAGCGCCGAAGACCATTCACGCCCCAGATGGCGCGTTGGCTCCCCAGAAACGGGGTTCCGGGATGTCTGGATCTGCGCTCCTCTTCACTTGGCCGTATAACGGCCAATCCGTACAAGTGCCCGCCTGGATTCGTCAGCCTCCACTTCCTCACGGGTTGCACCGCTTCTGGACAAGTGGTCGCGGACTCGGAAACTGGCCCACTACCCCCTCGTTATGTGGTATTCGAAGAGGAAAGCATGTCAAAAACAGCCGGGTTCGACCTCCAGGGCCAAATTTCCACAAGCCCCACGTAACCAGTGCACGCGGGCAACATTCAGACAATTAGGCGAATCTACTAAAGATCTGGCCTTTCCATTAGACAATGCGACAATAACTCTATTGACAAGCCTGCGGCTTCGGTGCTAACCTGCGATGGTAAGTCAAGTGGCCGAACAGGGCTCGGCTTAGATGCTCGATTTGGAGAGAACACGCTTGCGGATACCGCGTTAAGGCATGTTCTTTCAATAGATTACCAGAGAATAACACTGTCCGGGTGGCTCCCAACGACGAAAATGCGATGTTCCTGCAAATGATGGAAGATTCCCGCCTGTGCCAATGGTGGCGGCTCACCAACAAGCTGAGTAAGGTTAGAAACGGAGCGCTGACCCATAGAGATGTTAAAAATGAAGGAAGCTCCGGGGATGTGTATGAAAACAAAGGCTATGTGACAATATGTCATGCTATTGTGCAGACTTATTGGCCGACAATGTACGGATTGCGCGGTAATTCGGGGCGAAACCAGGGTGTTTTTGCAGGAAAATGAGAGATTTGTCGCACTTGCAGCGTGAACTTAGCGAATCCACTTCGCGAGCCGTTGGGGATGCGCCGATGACGAACTGGATTCCCGCTTGCGCGGGAATGACCAGTGATTCGGATGCGATCCTATTCCAAATGACACCAGTACCACAGCCTGTGAAGGCGTGCCCTAACGAATTGATGGGTGTATCATCGGATCGAGGTGGCTCGAACAAAGGCGGCCGTGCCGGATCGCCCCAGAGGACGCCGACGAGGCCTCTTCAGGCTGCGGAAAAACTCTTCCGTGCTGTCATCCTGAGGAGGCGAAGCCGACGAAGGATCTCTGTATTTGCGTGAAAATTCAAATGCAGGGATCCTTCGCTTCGCTCAGGATGACAGCATTGGAGCGTTTTTCCGCAGCCTGTATTCCCACAGGTTGAACGCTATCGTGAAGCAACGTATTTTAGCGATTGATTTTGGCACCAAGCGCATCGGCTTGGCGGTGTCCGACGCGCTCGGCATTACGGCGCAGGGGCTGCCCACGCTGGAGCGGACGCGCCTGCGCGACGATCTGGAACATCTCGGCGCGCTCGCGGTGGAGTACGCGGTGGAACGCGTGCTGGTGGGAAACCCGATCGGGCACCGGGGCGGCGAAACCAGCATGTCGCAACGTGCGGCGGAATTCGCGGAGAAACTCCGCCAGCACCTGCCCTGCCCCGTGGACTTATGGGATGAGCGCCTGACCAGCGTGGAGGCGAATCGCACTCTGCGCGAGTCCGGAATAAGCATCGCCAAACGGCAGCGCGCCGTGGACCGTCTGGCGGCGGTCCTGCTTCTGCAAAGTTATCTTGACTACCTCGAAAACGAGCGTCGCCGGCAGGGCGGAGCGTCGGATGAAACGTAAACTCGCGGCCGTGGCCGCGGGGCTGGGCCTGGCGGTTGCCGCCTGGGTGGTGCGCGACCTCTACCACCCGTACCGCGCCTTCCCGGGCAGCACGATCGTCCTGATCGAGCCCGGGACCGATGCCCGATCCATCGCCAACCTCCTCGTGGCGCGGGGCGTCCTCGCGCAGCGGATTCCTTTCCTCGTGCGCTATTGGCTGGGGCGCGCGCACAACCATCTCAAGGCAGGTGAATACCTCTTCGATCGCCCGCTGCGCCCCATCGATGTTTACCGCAAACTGGTGCAGGGAGATGTTTATCTCTACGCGGTGGTGATTCCCGAAGGCTCCGACCGCTTCGCTATGGCGCGCATTCTCGAGGAGCGCCTGGCCATCAGCCCCGCCGAATTCCTGCGGATGACCGGACAGGCTGCCCTGATTCGTGATCTTGACCCGCAGGCGCCATCGCTCGAGGGCTACCTCTTTCCGGACACGTATCGATTTCCCCGGCGCACCGGCGCCGCAACGGTCGTCGCCACGATGCTGGCTCGCTTCCGGCACATCCTCCAGACCAGGTTCCACAACGAATTTTCTCCCGGCTCGAAGAAGCTGCATGAAGCCGTCACTCTGGCCTCCTTGGTTGAGAAGGAAACCCCCGACCCCGCGGAGCGCCCGGTCGTGGCCGGCGTGTTTGCGCGCCGGCTCGAAAAGGGCATGCCTTTGCAGTGCGACCCGACGGTGATCTACGCCGCCGAACTCGATCACCGCACCCTCGGCCGCATCACCACGGGCGATTTGAACTTCAACTCGCCTTTCAACACTTATCGGCACGCCGGTTTGCCGCCCGGACCCATTGCCAGCCCCGGTGAGGTCTCGTTGCGCGCAGCGTTCCACCCGGCCGAGGGCACTGCACTCTACTTTGTAAGTAATAATCACGCAGGTCACATCTTTGCGCAAACCCTTGCAGAGCACCAGCGCAATGTGGCGCGCTACCGGAAAGAAATGGCGGCACTGCGACGCGGGGATTCGCCCAAACCCGCTGCCGGCTCGAAAACGCCAGCGCCCCACCGTCGCAGCCAAGCCCCCTGAGCCGGTCCGGCAAGAAGAAGTGTCAGCCCGCATGAGCAAGAAGCAGTTCGTTCTTGATTACTGTCGAGCGCAAAGGCTGGAACGCGTGGCGGAGGGGGAACTGCGCGTCATCCGCAGCGAGCTTCAGCGCCAGCTTGGCCCTCGCGGCAAGACCTCTCTGGCTTACATTGCCTCCGTTCTGCGCGCGGCCGGCTATCGCGTTGAGTACGAGGACCGTTACTCCGCGCCTGTCCTGCCGGCCCCTTACGCCGCCCGACTGGAAGGCGTGCTGGAGTTCCACGACCTGGGCAGCGCGGAGCGGTCCTTGCTGAAGCTCGATGCCATTTATCGCGACTACCGCAGCGCGGCAGATCCCATAGGCGCGAAATGGGTGTACGCGCTCGTCAAATGGGGCAAGCTGCGGGCCCAAAGCCTCGCGGCCAACCCGCGCGTGCGGGCCGAGAAGCGGATCGAGAAGCAGGAGATCTCCCGCTGGTTCCAGGTGTGGCTGGAGACTCCGGACCTCCTGGCGGATTGGCTGGCGCTGCGAAAATCGTCCGGCGAATTCCGCGCTCTTTTCGGTGGCGCGAGCGAACCCGGGGAGTAGTCGACCGCCGTTCCTTTTGACAAAACTTTCCCTTTCAACTTCGAGCACGGTTCCACTAAAATGGCGGCCATGCCGGCACGGGAAAAGATCATTGTGGCGCTCGATGTCCCGAGCGCGGAAGCGGGCCTCGAAGCTGTGCAAAAGCTCCACGGCCACGTGGGGATGTTCAAGGTTGGCTCGGAAGTCTTCACGGCCGAAGGACCGGTGCTGGCCCGCTATCTCCTGGCCACCGGTGAACAGGTCTTCCTCGATCTCAAGTTCCACGACATTCCCAACACGGTCCGGGCGGCGGCGCGCCAGGCGGCGCTGCTGGGCGTGAGCCTGCTGAACGTTCACGCTTCCGGCGGGCGCAAGATGATGGAAGCTGCCCTCGAAGGCGTTCGGTCGGCTCAGAGCGCGCGGGGTGTGGCCTTGCGCACGCGGGTGCTGGCCGTCACGGTCCTGACCAGCCTCGGCCCGGAGGAGCTGGCGGAAGTGGGCTTCCAGGGCTCCCCGGAAGAAGTCGTGGTCCGGCTGGCACGGCTCGCCGAGAATGCCGGGCTCGATGGCGTCGTGGCGTCGCCCCGGGAAATCACGGCGATTCGCAAAGCTTGTGGCCCCAACTTTTTGATCGTTACGCCCGGCATCCGGCCGGCGGCCGTCGCGAGCGACGATCAAACGCGCATCGCCACTCCTGAGAGCGCCATCCGGGCGGGCGCAGACTATCTTGTCATCGGACGCCCTATCACCGGCGCCCCGGATCCCGCGGCTGCGGCTGACGCCATCGCCGCGGAGATGGAAAGGTCGCTCGGATCCCCTGCTTCAGGCTGAACACCTATGACGGAAAACGAAATCCTCGATATCTTTCGCAAACATTCGGCGCTTCTGGAAGGGCACTTCACGCTTTCCTCGGGCCTGCACAGCAATCGCTACGTGCAATGTGCGCTGGTGCTTCAGCATCCCCGCGTGGCGGAGCTGTTGTGCTCCGAGTTGGCTGCGAAGTTGCGTCACCTGGGCGCCGCCGTGGTGGCAGCGCCGGCGCTGGGGGGAGTATTAGTTGCGCACGAAGTGGCCCGCGCCCTGGGCACGCGCGCGCTCTTTACCGAGCGGCAGGAGGGCGCCATGACCCTGCGGCGGGGTTTCAGCCTTACGCCCGGCGAGCCCACGCTGGTGGTGGAAGACGTGATTACCACGGGGCTCTCCACGCGCGAGACGATTCAGTGCGTTGAGCAGGCGGGCGGCAAGGTGGTGGGCGCCGGTGCGCTCATCGACCGCAGCGGCGGCAAGGCAGACCTGGGCCTGCCCCAGGCCGCGCTCGTCACATTGCAGATTCAGAACTACAACCCGGCTGATTGCCCGCTGTGCAAAGCCGGAACCCCCGCCATCAAACCGGGCAGCCGGACAAAGAAATAACTGGCGGCCTTAGCGCCGCACTGTGGTGATTGAGGCCGAGTGCCGAGGTCGGCGCTTCCCAGAGTCTTCCCTCTCGAGAAGCGCCCGACCCTTAGGATGAGACCGAAGGACGATAGGCTGGCGGAAAACAGGTCCGGGTGCGGCGGGCCACTGCCCGACCGCGCACCCCAACGGTCCGGCCGAGCATGGACATGCGGGGCCGGATTGCGGCCTCCCGGACCGCTTCCCTAAGCGCTGGAGGCTTTCTCGAAGCTGCCGACGGCCCGGGCCTCGTCGTCGTGGACGTCGAAGACCGTATAGAGCTTCGTGATCTGCAATAGATCGTGAACCTTCTTCGTAAGGTTCAGGAGCTTTAACGCTCCGCCCTGCTTGGCGACGCCCGTGAAGCCGCTCACCAGTTCGCCAATCCCTGAACTGTCGATGTAGGTGACGTCCGCAAGGTTCAACAAAATCCTCTTGTTGCCTTTGCTCAGCTGGTCACGGATTAATTCCCGCAACTGCGTGCACCCTTCTCCGAGGGTGATCCTGCCGCTGACATCGACGACCGTCACCGAATCAACTTGTCGAATTGTGGCTTTCATGCTCACGGTCGGTTCCTCCTTGTTTAGGCTGAATTCCGGAACTCAGGCGTTTCACCATAGTCACCTCGGTCCCCGTGCCGGCGATTTGCTCCACGCGAAATTCGTCCATGAAGCTCTGAATTAGAAAAATTCCTCGCCCCGACACGTTCAGCAGATTCTCATCCGCAAGCGGATTGGGAATGCGCTGGGGATCGAAGCCGTTACCCTGGTCCCGGATGCGAATTTCCAGCCGGTCGCGATGGATTTGAAACCGCAACCAGACAGTCTTGCTGGAATCATTCTTGTTGCCGTGCCAGATCGCGTTGATTATCGACTCATGCACGGCCATCTCAATCCGATGCTGGTCCTCCTCACCGAATCCTGCCGTGCTTGCCACCCTGCGAGAAATCTCCTCCGCCACCTCAACATTCTTGAGGTCACTCTCTAAAGTCACTTCCACCACGCTGCTCTCAGGAGTCATAAGGTACGGGAAGGACCGTTCGTCCCGTTTCTGAAAGTAACCCAGGGGTGCGCGAAAGTCAACGCTATAGCGGGCGAGGGAGGTTAGGAGCGCTTCCGCTACGAGTGGCCGCCGGGGCCGAAGATCCGCCGATCCTAATGGCAGAGGACCCCACAACCCCCTCACCTCTTCGGAACCCAGGTGAACTCTCCCCAGTTCGTCTGCCGCACCTGACAGGTGTTGACGTCGAAATCTTTCAACTTCTCCGAGTGGCCGGAGATCTTTTCCGCGGAGAGCGAGTCCACCTCAAACCGCACCGTAAGATGGCAGACCTTAGCGTCTTTCCCGGCGGGCGCCCCGCGGACAGCAAAGAGCATGTTGAGGCTCGATGAACCCACCCACTTTGCTCCTGACCGCCGGCATTCCGTGCGAATATAAACTCCCTGCTTGGCCGCAGCGGGGGGAATATTCACCCATTCAGCGCGAAAAACGTTATCCGTTACTTCCACCCGGAAGTCGTGCTGGGAGGAGACGGAGTGCCAGAGCTTGGGAAGCTGGCCGCTTGCGCCCTTGCCCGTGGCCGAGCTGGGTTTCGGCGGAGGGGTTGGCTGTTCGGCGGCCGCCGCAAGCTGCGGGATGGCCAGGAGGGCCACAACCGTTATCATGACCAAGTGCCGCTGTATTTCTGGCGCTCTCAATGCGTCCTCCTCGCTGCGCGCTGCGCTCGCTCGATCTCCCCTGCCCCTTCCCTGCTGCACCAAGACTCAACGCCCTAAACAGGAGCGCATCATTCTACTCGGCCCTGCGAAGGCAAGCCACCAAAAAGCGTCGCGACATACCGAAAAAAAGGGAGGCCGGTGTCCCTGCCTTGACATTTCCCTGGGCCAAAGCCACACTTGCCGCGGGGGGTGGAAAGCCATGCGTGAAACCGTCATCGCCGCTGCCTGCCGCACGGCCATCGGAAAATTTCAGGGTTCTCTCGCACCCTTTTCCGCGGTGGATTTGGGAGCCTGCGCGGTGCGGGAAGTGGTGCGGCGGGCGGGAATCGACCCCGTCCAAGTCGATGAAATCATCATGGGCAACGTGGTCGCGGCGGGACTCGGCCAGAACCCCGCGCGCCAGGCGGGGCTGAAAGGCGGGCTCCATCACCACGTGGCCGCCATGACTATCAACAAAGTGTGCGGCTCGGGACTGAAGGCCGTGGCACTGGCCGCGCAGGCCATTCAAACCGGCAATGCTGAAATCGTGGTGGCGGGTGGCATGGAATCGATGACCAACTGCCCTTACCTCCTGCCACAGCTCCGCGCGGGATTGCGCTTGGGGCACGGCAAAGTTCTCGATTCCATGATTACCGACGGCCTGTGGGACGCCTACGAAGACTTTCACATGGGGATGACAGGGGAACTGGTAGCGGAGAAATACCATATTACGCGCCAGCGCCAGGATGAGTATGCGGTCGAAAGCCATCGCCGCGCCATCGATGCCATCAGGAATGGCCGTTTCAAGGACGAGATTGTGCCCATCGCGATTCCTCAGAAAAAAGGGGAGCCCGTGCAGTTTGCGACCGACGAATCCCCGCGCGCGGATACTTCCGTGGATGCGCTCGCCAGGCTGCGGCCCGCATTCAAACCGGACGGCACCGTGACGGCGGGGAACGCTCCGGGGACGAACGACGGCGCGGCGGCGCTCGCCGTCACTTCGCTCGAAAAGGCTCGCGAGTTGGGCAAGACACCCTTGGCGCGCGTCGTGGGGCAAGCGGTGAGCGGCGTCGAGCCCAAGTGGGTAATGATGGCGCCAGTGGACGCCGTGCGCATGTTACTCAAGAAGCTTGACTGGAAAACCGAGGACGTGGACCTTTACGAACTGAACGAAGCGTTTGCCGTCCAGGCCATCGCCGTGATGGAGCAGTTGGAACTCGACCCGGCCAAAACCAATGTGAACGGCGGCGCCGTGGCGCTGGGCCATCCCATCGGAGCCTCCGGCGCGCGCATCCTGGTGACGTTGCTTCACGAAATGGCCCGCCGCAACGCCCACCGCGGCGTCGCGGCCCTGTGCCTGGGTGGCGGGAACGCAGTGGCGCTGGCGGTCGAGCGGTAGCGCGCCCACGATCTTGGCGCGTGATGAGGGGTAGGAAGTGTCCGTGAGGTCAAGCTTCAGGATCGGGTTCGCAGTTTTTGTCCTATTGGCCGCTTCCGTACCGGGAGCAGGGCGCGATGCGGCTTCCCCGCTTTCGCGCCCCATCAGCCACTTCAGCATCGGGAAGACGAGCGTGCTGGACGCGCTGTTTTGGCTTGGACGCGACGAACGGGTTTGTATTGGGATCGAGTTTTCAGGCAATGATTTGAGCAGGGATGTCCAGGTCGACGTGGATCAGAGCACGATTGGTGAAGTTGTGAAGAAGATTCTGGGTTCTTCTGATGCTTACCAGCTTTCCGTCTCAGACGGCGTCATCCTGATTCGTAAGAAGGGAGTGAACCCTCCAGCCTGGCTGGATCACCGGCTGCCGGAGTTCGAACTACCTAGAACGGAGCTGATGTGGGCCGACATCCGCCTCAGCATGGCGTTGGAGAGGGATCTGAGCCCCTCCTTACAGGGGTTCGCCGGAGATTCCCCTGGGACGGACCCTATCGACGAAGTGGGACCGTTCCACGAGCGGAGACGAACGGTTCGGCAACTCCTCAACAAGATTGCGGCTGGGTCCCGGGGCGCAAGTTGGTTCCTGTCCGCCTATGGAGTTCGAGTCTCGTTTCCAGCAGCCGTCAACCGCTTCTGGACCTTAGTCACATACACCGGGCAAACAGCAGCACGGCCCAAATAGAATCCTGGGGCGTCGAAGATCGCCCTCCAAGGGGGGGAGGCGATGATGCGCGGCGGGTCGAAGATCACTCAATCGCCAGATGGCCAAATCAAGCAACGACAGGATGGCTTTATGACCCAATTGGAAAATCGCCCAATCGCTAAATCGCTAAATCACATAATGTCCACCGTTGGCATTGTCGGCGCTGGCCAGATGGGGCACGGCATTGCGCAGGTGATGGTGCGGGCCGGGTACCGCGTGCTGCTGCTGGATATTTCCCAGGACTATGTCGAGGCGGGCGCGAAGAAGATAGCGAAGGGGTTGGCGCGGGACGTCGAAAAGGCTCGTATGACGGCGGAGGAACGCGAGCAGGCGCTTGCGCGGCTCAGGCCTACGACCTTGGTCGCGGAGCTTGCCGATGCTGACTTCATCATCGAGGCGGTAACGGAGAGGTTCGACGCGAAGGCCGGCGTCTTTCGCGCCCTCGAGCCCCACTGCCGCCCGGAGACGATCTTCGCCAGCAACACTTCTTCGATTTCCATCACGCGCCTCGCCGCCGCGACGCAGCGGCCCACCAAGTTCGTCGGGTTGCACTTTTTCAACCCCGTGCCGGTGATGAAGCTGGTGGAGGTCGTGCCGGGCCTGCAAACTGCGCCCGAGACCGTCGAGCAGGCCATCGCGCTGGCCGCGTCGGCGGGCAAGACTCCGGTACGTGTGAACGATTTCCCCGGTTTCGTTTCGAATCGCGTGCTGATGCCCATGATTAATGAGGCCGTGTTTTGCCTGATGGAAGGCGTGGCGGACGCCCAGGGCATCGACAGCGTGATGAAGCTGGGCATGAACCATCCCATGGGGCCGCTGGAACTCGCTGACCTGATTGGACTTGACGTGTGCCTCGACATTCTGAAGGTCCTCTATGAAAGCCTGCGCGACCCGAAGTATCGCCCCTGCCCGCTGCTCGAAAAGATGGTCGCCGCCGGCTGGCTCGGCCACAAGACAGGCCGGGGGTTTTACGAGTATCCCTCAACCAAGCAGGGTTGATTGTTCAATAAGATGGATTCACAGAATCAAAGACTTGTCGCATTTCTACCGTGGGTGCAATTAGGCTCGCCAGTAACAATGGGGAAGATAAGTTTTGTCCCGTTTGAGGTTGATGCCACGAATCAAGATGAATCCCTTGAAGGGTTGGCAGACTCTCTTAGGACGATTCTTGAATCATATGTCAACTTCCTTGACCGGCCTGTCCGCAAGTGCACGGTTGTTGTCAAGGCCGACCGGGATCCTTCGTGGAATCTGGTCCACGGAGATTTCGAAGAGGTCCAATGGTTCACATCGCTCCTATTCCTTGCAGCCTCCGCAGAAAATGCATACTTTCAGCAACTGCGTCAATATGTGAACCGAGCGATGTTCGACCTCTACTGGCAGGGGTTCACAGAACCGACCGGATTTATCACCCTAACCGCCCGAAGGCGGGATGGGGACCTTCTGATTGCTGGTTATAAACACGGCCAAGTTAAGTTCACTGTCCCTATTCAGGCAGACTCCCGGGAACCAATTTCACCGGACCTTGGATTTCTCCAAGCACTGCAGGTGGCGGAGGCGGCTGGGTCTGAGACAACCCGCAGACTAAGGGCGGCACTTTCGTTCTTCTCGCTCGCGAGCACCGACTCGGAGGTGATGCTCCCCGAAGCTGAGGTCATTCTCATGGCCTCGGCGTTCGAGCAATTGCTCGAAGCCCACGACGGAGCGAGAGACCTCAGCCAGAAATTCAGCAATCTATTCAGCTCATTCGGCAGCGTGACCGTGACCCAAGCGGTGTCCACGAGAGTTGGCATAGTCGTTGATCCCAATTACGCGACTGCGCAAAGAACATGGTTTGTCCATAGGAAGTGGATCGAGGAGTTCTACCACCTCAGAAATGCCTATGCGCATGGGAATACCCTGTCCGCTAGGACTTGGGGATGGCTCCGTCCGGAGCACTTAGTGATTGCGGCTTTCGCCCTTCCGTTAACGGTTAAGCTGTGCTTGAAGCAAGAAGGCCATTACACGCTGACCGATGAAGATGAAGTCCGGTGCCATGCACTCGACTATCTCCTGGCAAAGACTGATTGGCGGGAGTTTCAGCAATCCAATTTGACAGTGTGGCAAGAACAACTGCAAGCAGCTGCGCGTAAGGTTCGGCTCGCAAGAGCCATGGCCGCGCTAAGGGAATTGGATGAGCCTCACGGCGATCCTTCATAATAAGGATCCCTCAGCTTCAGCCGCCGGCTGGCTGGGTCGCAAGACAGGCCGGGGGTTTTACGAGTATCCTGAGACGAAGGCTTAGGGTAAGATAGGCTCGGTGCAGATCTTGAACTTGTGGGATAGTATCTATAGCAAAGCTGGACCGCAAAATTCAGCGAGTCGCCTGCCGAAAGACACAGGCTGGTTGCATTAAGATTCCTTCATTTGACCAAGCCGAACCGCCGATAATGACAGGTGCGGGTAATAGACAGGATTCTTGAAATCGAGGGACACGAGCATGCCGGAAGAGCGAAGTGAAAAAAACAAGGCCATTGATCTGGCTCTGATACAGATCGAGAAACAATTCGGCAAGGGCTCGATCATGCGCCTGGGCAGCAAGGACCTCGTCCCCGTGGAGATCATCCCCACGGGCGCGATTTCCTTTGACGCTGCACTCGGTGTGGGCGGGATGCCGCGCGGCAGAGTTGTCGAGATCTTTGGTCCTGAATCGAGCGGCAAGACCACGATTGCGCTGCACGTGGTGGCGGAGGCGCAGAAGCGTGGCGGGATGGCGGCCTTTATTGATGCCGAGCATGCCATGGACGCCAGCTACGCCAAGAAATTGGGCGTGGACATCGATAATCTCCTGGTCTCGCAGCCCGACTACGGCGAGCAGGCGCTCGAAATCGTCGAGGCGCTGGTGCGCTCGAACGCGGTTGACGTGCTGGTGGTGGACTCCGTTGCGGCGCTCGTCCCCAAGGCCGAACTCGATGGCGACATGGGTGATTCGCTTCCCGGGCTGCACGCACGGCTGATGTCGCAGGCGCTGCGCAAGCTTACCGCTGTTGTCTCCAAATCCAAAACCTGCCTGATCTTCATCAACCAGATTCGCGAGAAAATTGGGGTGATGTTCGGTAATCCCGAGACCACCACGGGTGGCCGCGCGCTGAAGTTTTATTCCTCGGTGCGCGTGGACATCCGCCGCATTGCCTCGATCAAGGACGGCGACCGGGTGGTGGGCAACCGGACCAAGGTGAAAATCGTTAAAAACAAAATTGCCGCTCCATTTCGGGAGGCGGAATTTGATATCCTATACGGTGAGGGGATTTCGAAAGAGGGCGACCTGATCGATGTCGCCGCTGAGCGCAACATTCTGGAGAAAAGCGGTGCGTGGTTCTCCTATGGCGGTGAACGCATCGGTCAAGGCCGGGAAAACGCCCGGCAATTCTTGCGCGACAATCCCGATGTCCGCAAGAAGCTGGACGGGGAGGTTCGCAAGGCTCTGAACTTGCCCGGACCCCCGGAGCAGGCCGCGGCGGCGTCCGCGGAAGGTGCGGCCCCGGCACGTGCCAAGAAATAAATTCCTGGGTAGGGGTTGTTGGGGTGCAGGGCCATGCGCCCCTGCGTATCGCGCGCAAGTTGTTTTGCTTGGTGGCCTTGCTTCATTCCCCGGCGCCAGGGGAGACGAAGCCAAGGCCCGCATCAACCATAAACAAGGAGGTCTGCTGAGAAACTTGGTGAAACGACTTGCCCTCCTGGCCTTGGCAATTATCTGGTCACTGGGGCCCGTTCTTGCTCCCGCCGCGGCGCCCGGCGCGAGCCCGCAGAGCGTCGGCAACCCTCCTACCACACCCCACAAGTCCCCATCCTCACCCTCGAGGCCTTCGACCCGCAAGACCACCACTGCGTCCGGCACGCGCCGCTCACGACGGGCGCGCAGCCCCTGGGAAATCAATTCTTACGGCGATCCCGCGGCGGAGGACAACCCTGCGGGCGATGATCCTGTCATCCGGCAAGCGGCCGTTGACACCCTGGGGAACTGGAACGGCAGCATCGTAGTGGTCGATCCGAACAGCGGTCGCATTCTGAGCATGGTGAATCAGAAACTGGCTCTGGGGAGCGGCTTCACGCCCTGCTCGACGTTCAAACCGGTGGTGGGTCTGGCCGCGCTGAGGGAGGGCATCATTTCAGCCTCCACCAAGCTCTATGTGGGCGGTCGGGAACGCATCAACCTTACCGACGCTTTGGCGCACTCGAACAACGTCTTCTTCAACAAGTTGGGACAGATGCTGGGATTTGAGCGTATCACCGAATACGCGCAGGAGTTCGGACTGGGCCAAAAAGCGGGGCTGGATATTGCGGGTGAGTCGGCCGGTCGCTATCCCTCGGCCCCGCCCAAGGGAGGCGGCGTCGGCTTTCTGGCTTACTGTGGCCAGGATATGGAAGTGACGGTCCTGCAGATGGCCGCCATCGTCTCGAGCATCGCCAATGGCGGCACGCTCTACGCGTTGAAGTATCCGCGCACGCCGGAAGAAGGGGCAGGGTTCCACCCCGTGGTGCGCCGGCGCCTTGACGACCTGGCCGAGTATATCCCGGAAATCCGGGACGGCCTGGCCGGGGCAGTCCTCTACGGGACGGCCCGCTCCGCCTACGACCCGGACCTTTCGATTTTCGGGAAGACCGGGACGTGTAGCGAAAACGGCGCGCGCCTGGGCTGGTTCGTGTCCTACGGGGGCGAACTCCGACCGCAATACGTGGTCGTGGTCCTGTTGCGTGGCGGTCGCATGATGTTTGGCCCGCACGCCGCCGAAATCGCCGGACGCCTCTACCGCGAGCTGAGCCAAAAGGAACATCTCACCCAGGCCAGCCGCGTTTACCCCTCCACGCTTCCCTCCCAGCGGTAGCCCGTCGGCAGAGCGAGATTCTTCGCGTAGTTTACCCTGAGCGGCAGAGCGAGATTCTTCGCTTCGCTCAGAATGACAGAGCGAAGGGCTCAGAATGACAGCGCCTACGAGTTTTTCCGCAGCCTGTTCAGCCCCGCCCTTCCAATTCCGTGGTGAGGAATTCGGGTTAAAGACCAGGCTGATTTGAGCCGATTCAGTAAGGAGCGCCAAAAGGAGCCCCGATGGACACCAAGCTGCGGGATATCATCCGGATCGCCAATCGGGAGTTCCAGGAATTCATTGGTGAAGTCTCGCAAAATGGCCCGAAGGGAGCCGAGCTCGGCGGGGCCGCGCGCCGGCTCGGGAAAGTTGCACTCCGATTGAAGCAAGTTGACCGTTACCTGGCAGAACGCGCCGGGTCCGGCGCGAAGGCGCTGGAATCTGAGCAGGAATTCCTGACCTATGCGGAGAACCTGAAAGCCCTCCGGGGAGTTTTGGAAACCCTTCAGTCATCCCTCCTCGCCCAGAAATCCCATTCTGACAATGTCCGTGCCAATTTACAGGCCGCCAGCGCGTGGGCCACTTCGCTCCGCCAGACTTCCTGAGAGCGCCTGGCGCGGCATTCGCAGCGCGGGCGGCGGGCGGGGCGACTCGTGTGGTTTCCTGCTTTTGCGGGAATGCTGAGACGTGGGATTGAGATTACACCTCCCCACGCGTGTGTCGCAGCACGGTCATCCCTTCGTCATGCTCGGGGCAAGCTCTGGCCGTGCCTGACGGGTTTTCACGAGTGAAACCCCCATGCATCGGGGCAGGCGGCCGGTGCTGCGCCGGCCGCGCGGCTGCCATCGCATATCGGCAGGCACGGCATCAGGCGAGCGGCCGTCAACCGCAGAGGGAGCCAGTGCCTTTCATTCCGGTCATGCTCTCGAAGCGAATATCATGAAGTGGGAAGGTAATCAAACAGACTCGAGTGAGGGATTTTCCCGGCGGCATTCAGCAAGGCATCCCGAGTGGTTTCACTTTGGGTCAGGTTGGTTATGGTCGTGGCCATATCCGCGTCCAACGTATTGCTTTCTGCCTGGGTCAATTGCAGTTGCTCCTGGTTGAGGAACGTCTGCGCACTGTCAAGGCGGGTCAGGGAGTTACCGTAGAACGTACGTTGGGTCGTAATGTAGTTGAACGCGCTGCGGACTTCGGTGGTGGCGCTGGCGACATCGCCGTTAGTATTCAGCGCGGTGTACAGATCCTGGAGGGATTGAAAGACATTGGTTGTAGCGTTGCTAAACAACTGGCTCCCCGGCAGGTTGACGGGCATCGCCTGGCCCGGGGAGATTTCCACGCTGTTAATATTACTGTTACCGCTATAGGTCACACCAGATGGCGAGGCAGCGTCGAGCGCATAGGGCTGCGTGGTTGTGGCCGTCCCGGAGAAAAGGTAATTGCCGTTATAGGACGTATTTGCCAAGCCCACTAACTGCTGTTGAATGCCTTGGATCTGCTGGGCGATAGCTTGTCGATTCGAAGTGTCCAGGGTTCCGTTTGCTCCCTCCACGCCGAGAGTTATGGCGCTCGTTAAACTCGTCACGACAGAACTCAACGCCGAATCCGCGACCTGCAAAGTGCTGGTCAGAGATGAAATGTTTTTGAGGTGCTGGGCATTCGAGCTACTTTCCGTCCGGAGGCCCACCAGGGATGCCACGGCGGCAGGATCGTCGGAGAGCGAATTCAATGCTTGCCCGGAGGCAAGCTGCTGCAAGGCTTGGTCCTGACGTTTAGTATTCCCCGCCAGTCCGTTAAGGATGATGCTATACATATCGGGATTGACGCGAATGCCCATGTTAGCTCGCCGTAACCATAGCGATGGTCGTCGAGGTGAGCTCATCGATGACGGACATTACCCGCGCCGCGGCTTCGTATGCGCGCTGGTAAAGGATCAGATTCGTGGCTTCCTCGTCTAGCGAAACTCCCGAAGTGGCGGACTGTTGGTTCTTGAGTTGCTGCAATACCATATTGACAGCATCTTGTTCGGCTGAGGCGTTGGAAACACTATTGCCAAGCTGGAACACCAGGTTCGAATAGTAATCTGCGGGGGTTTGATCCGAAACGATGGGCTGGTTCTGGAGTCCCGCCAGCGCAGTAGCGTTGCCGCCACTTCCGGTGGTGCCGTCAGAACTTGCTGCGACTTGGTCAGGATTCGTCACTGCCACGGCCATGGAAAGCGCGGCGCCGGCATTTGAACCGGGGGCCTGTGGCGTAAACGGAACAAAGAAGTTCTGACCCCTTACGCCACTTGAATCGAATCCCGCCTGCTGCTGCGCATTCACGGCGCTGGTCAAACTCACGGCCAAGTTGTCGAGGTCAGACTGTGTTGTGGGGATGTCGCCATCACGGGCATTGAGGTATCCCTTTAGTTCCCCACCGGTGATGGCTGAGGTGATGTCGGTCCCCTGCGAAAAAACGTCGTGCATCCCTGATGAGTTGATCTGGACGGTCAGGGGTTGGCTCTGATTGCCCTCTACGAGGAGTGCGCCATTCGTCGTGGTCACCGAAACTGTGCCATCTCCGGAATAGGTAACCGCGGTGTCAACGAGTTGGGAAAGACTCTGCAGGGCTTGGTCGCGCTGGTCCAGAAGCGGCCCTGCGTCCTGCCCGGAGATCGAAACGGCCTGGATTTGATGATTCAAGTCGGCGATCTGGCTGCTAAGTTGGTTGACCTGGGTGACCGTCTGCACCACCGATTTATCCAGGCCTTGCTGCATGGTGGCCAGGTTCTGGCTCGTCTGGTTGAATACGTTGGCAAGGTTTTGCCCGGCGGTAATGACGCCTTGGCGCAAGGAGGAATTCGTTGGGTCCGCGGCAAGGGCCTGGAAGCTGTTGAAGAAACTGCTCAAGACGCTCTGCAGGCCCCCTCCCTGGGTTTCATTGAAGGCAGCCTGCACTTGGTTCATCGAATCCAGATAGGAATTAAGGCTTGACTGCTGCTGTGTTTCTTGCTGGATGCGAAGATTCAAGACGTCATCCCGGACACTCTCCACATGAGCCATCGTCACGCCGGTCCCCACCAGGACGTTCCCACTAAAGACGGGAGGGGTTTCTTCCAGGATGGGGATTTCCCGGGAGTATCCGGGCGTGCTGGCGTTCGCAATATTGTTGGCCACTACCCCCAGTGCGCCCTGCTGGGCCAGCAGGGATTGGAGGGCGATGGACATGCTACCGAAAAGGCTGGACATGGTCTATTTCCCCCACCGGCGGCAGAGGCATCCCCTTGGGTTTGATGACGTGCAGAGGGTAGGTGCCCGAATAGTGCGCCAGGAAATTCAACAGGACATTGACCGATCGTCGCGAGCGCCTGAGCAGTTCCGAATGGACTCGGCTGAGCCGTCGCACGTCCCCCTGGATCGCCTTGAGCCCGCTGAGCAGCAATTGCAGTTGTCGGCCTGAGGCCGGGTCCAGTCGCGCCTCGAGTTGGGTCACTGCCACGGGCAGCTCACCCGGCGCCCCCTGGTCCGTGAGTTTTTCTCTCGCACTCTTCAATTCGGCGTCCAGCAGACGAATCTCCGTGCACAGGTTCTCTTGCTGCGAGATATGTCGATGCATGGCACGGAGGTCGAGATTCACGTAGGCCGTTCGACTCTCATCGAGATCTGCAGCGAGCAGGCGAAGTGTCACGAGGCGTCGCTCGAGCAATTCCAAGTAGCGTTGTACTTCACGTTTCATGTCTAAGCCAACACGTCGAGCGTATGGTCCGGTTCGGTCTTGACCTCGAGGTCCTGCTTCTCGGCAGGCTCCGGCTGAGTCTTCTTCGGAGCCTTCTTTCGCGGCGAGAAGACCTCTTCCGGTCTCCGTCCTCCATCATCGGAGATTCGCTGTGCAGGGGCAGGAGCCAAATCGTCCATGACTCCTCCCTCCTATCCTCTAGGTGCGCCGAGGTTCCCCCATCACGAGTTCGGAATGGATGGCGTCCGTGAGTTGTTGGTCAGTTACGTGATGACTACCATTGCCGACTGCCTGACGGAGCGCCTCCACGCGATCTTGTCGAACCTCCGGCACCTGGGACAGAACAGCTTTCAAATGCTCAACGGTTTTGCTGTCGACCGACAGTTGTGCCTTGTCCTGGTTCGCCTTGACCGGCCCGGGGCGGTTCTGGTTGGTGGACGACCCTGACCCTTGGACTTTATTGGGTTGAAGGTTCTCGGGAAGTGGAAGCTGAGCATCAATTCTCATAAACTGCCTCCTTGCGCTCAAACTGTTCTATCGGCGGTTTTGGCACAAACTTTAGTCCGATGATGCCGTCTTAATCTTCCCTCCCGCCTGATCCGTCTGACCTCGGTTCAGGCTGGGCTCGAGTTGGCGAACCAGCATTTGCGCAATTCCCAGTCCCCCTCGCTGAGCCAAGGCAAGCGACATCGTCTGAATGGCCAGTGCTTTCAGAGTGTCCGACCCCGCCGTCTGGGTTTCTCCCGGGAGGGAGGAGAAGTCCGGGTTGGATTGGTCCCATAGTTCTGAGATCAGGAGGCCTTCAAAGTCCTGGGCGGCTTTGCGCAGCTTCCGGTGTGCGGGGGTTTCCTCGGCAGCCTGGTCCCTCGCGGCTGGAGTCACGCCACTGCGATTCAGGATGGCTGCCAGCCCGGGATGAAGGGGGGCCACGGTCATAGAAGCTCCAATTCTGCCTGCAAGGCCCCCGCCGCGCGGATGGCTTCGAGAATGGCCACAATATCGCGGGGTGTGGCGCCAATGGCCTGCAACCCGTTGATCAGGTCATCGACCGTGGCACCCTCGCGGAGTTCAATTCGCCGCGCCGGGGTTTCCGCCGCGTGTACGACCGTTTGGGGCACTACCTGGGTCTGGCCCTGGGCGAAGGGTGCCGGCTGGGAAACTTGGAATTCGGTCGTGATCATGACGGAGAGGGTGCCGTGTAGGATTGAGCAGGCCCCCAAACTGACTTCCTGGCCCATGACCACAGTGCCCGTGCGCTCATTGACGATGACCTTGGCCCGGGGATGGACCGCCACCATCAGGTTCTCGACCTTGGCCAGCAGATCCGCGATGACTTCGGCGCGGGGCTCCGGAATGCGAATATCGATCCGGCGGCTGTCCACAGCGTGTGCGGCATCTTTTCCCAACTCGCGCGAAATCGCGCCGGCCACTTCTGTGGCGGTCATGAAATCGGGATCGCGCAGAAGCAGCGAGAGCTTGGTCAATCGGGTCAAGTCCACGGACGTGTCCCGCTCGATGATTCCCCCGGCCGGCACGCGCGCGGTCGTGGGATGATTGACCTGGACTGAGTTGCCTCGTCCTCCCGCCGTATAGCCACCGTTGGTCAAAGGCCCTTGCGCCGTCCCATACACTTGGCCATCGGGACCGTGGAGGGTCGTAAACAAGAGGAACCCCCCCTCCAGACTCTTGGCGTCTCCAATCGAGGATACCGTCAAATCAACTTGGGTGCCCGGGCGAGCGAAGGGAGGAAGTGTGGACGTAACGAAAACGGCAGCGATATTCTTGACCACCACCGCCGAGGCGTTGAATTGAACTCCCATCTTCTGCATGAGGTTAGACAGCGTCTGAACAGAAAAGACGGTTTGCTGACGGTCGCCGGTGCCGTTCAGGCCCACCACCATCCCATACCCGATCAGCAGGTTGTCACGGACTCCCTCCACGGTTGCCACATCACGGAGGCGAACCTGCCTCGGGCTCGCCTCCTTGCCCGGGATAACTTCCGGCAAGGCGAGCAATCCCAGAACGATAACCCCTGCCCAGCGCTTGGATCGCATGCTTTTTCAGAACCCCACAATCTTCAAAATGCCCCGCATTATGCGGTTGGGAGGCGCGACCCCGTCGCTCACCACCCCGCGGCCTTTCAGTTCGACCTCCAGGTTGCTTACGGCCGTCGAGAGCACGGAATTATTGGGGGCGACATCACCTGGGCGAACCACGCCGCGCACGATGAGTGTTTGGTGCTGGTTGTTGATATCGACTTCCCGCTCGGCTTCTATCACCAGGGCTCCGTTGGGCAACAGCTCCACGACGCGGCCTGCCAGGCTCGTGGTAAGGCTGGAATCTGAGGAAGTCTGCGCCTGCCCGTTGAGAGCCCGACTAGAACTCGGCGAGAAGATGGTTTGTATACCACTGGTCGGGCCGGGTATGCCCAGCAGTCCGCTGATGCCTGAGCTGGCTGCGAAGGTACGCGCCGACTTGACACTGCCATTCGCCGCCGCCTGGGTCTGTTCCACGACCTGGATTACAATGAGGTCATTCACATTTCTGGCTTTGTAATCGCTGGTCAGGTCCGAGTAGGGGCTCTGCGGCGTATAGAAACTCCCCGTAGAGGGCACAGGCCCCGTCGTGGCCCGGACCCGGGCGACATACTCGGCAAGCCGGTCACGAGCCGGCAGGGGCTTCTTCTTGGCACCGGTTCCGGGATGGGGGCAGATTAAGGCCAGACCGATGAGGAGGGGAACGGTCTGGCGTGCAAACAGGGTCGATTTCATTGCCTACTCCATTTTCAAAAACTGGCCCGCAATAACCCTTCGGCGACCACTTCGGCCGTCAAGAGGCGTTCATTGGCGGGGTCCCGCACGCGGATTAGCTGCCCTTTGCTCCCGGACTCCAGCGGGATCACCGTCGTGGTGATGCGCGAGTTATGCCCGAGCATAACCAAGGTCGCGGGCCGCCCCGGCTTGGCGAGAGGGGTCGGCCGGGACTTGGCAGGGTTTGACCCTTGGACGGCCTGACCAGGTTCAGGTGTGCGCCACCCGGGGGGGACTGCCGAGGTGGTCTGCATTCGAGTCGAGCCGACTGGGCCCCCGGGTTGCCCATCTGGCCGGTCAGTGGACCTCACGATATCCTCTGGCTTCCTGCCCGGAGGTGGGACTAACCCCAGCGTCTGCGGGTCCAGCTTGGTAACTACCTGAAAAGGAAGAAGGTGTGGGTTTTTCGAGGTCCAGAGCTGGAAAATGGTTTCACGCCGGGTGGGATCAAACACGATTCTCTTAACCTGTAAGCCTGCGTCCTCCCCTGAAACCGGCACTGCGACTTGGATCCTCAGATCCTCTGGCCGTAGCTCCGCCGAGTCGCGAATTCCCTTCCGCGCCAAGTCGTCGCGAATTGCCTGGAGAATCTCCCCGCGTGAGAGGTGTCGTGCCCCGTGGCCGCGAGCCATCTCTCCCGGCAGGGAGTTCGGAGCGAGTCCCTTGTGGGGCGGAGGGGAGGCGGAGTAACCCCGCAGCGGAACTGCCAGAATGAGCAGAAGCAGGAGAGAGCAGATTCCACGGCTTTTAGGGGCTGCCGGCATGGGGGTTACGCGCTCCTCTAGTGCACCATGTTGTTCACGTCCTGCAACATCTGATCGGCAGCTGTCACGACTTTCGAATTGGACTCGTAGGCCCGTTGCGTGACAATCATCTGGATGAACTCGTCCACCACGTTAATATTGGACTCTTCCAACATGCCCTGCTGCAGCGTGCCGAGACCCTCCGACCCGCCCGGATTTCCCACAATGGGATCCCCCGAGGCCGTGGTGGGAGTATACAGATTATGGCCGTTACTCATTAAGCCGCCGGAATTCGCGAAGGTCGCCAGTTGAATTGTGCCCACCTGCTGGGCATTGGTTTGTCCCGGTTGAGTCACGGTCACGGTGCCGTCCGAGCCGACACTGATCGTGAGGGCCCCGTTCGGGATCATCACGGCCGGTTCCAGGGGGTCTCCGTTGGCTGTAACCACGGTCCCTTGCTGGTCCAGGTGAAAGGTGCCCGCGCGCGTGTAGGCGATCTCGCCATTCGGCTGTTTAACCTGGAAGAAGCCTTGGCCTTGAATCGCCAAATCCAAGGGATTCCCTGTGTTGTCGTAATCACCCTGCCTTTGCAGGACCTCCGAAGCCGCGACGCGAGTTCCCAGGCCGATTTGGAGTCCCTCCGCCACGGTGGTCTGCTGGGTGGCGGCCGACCCGGGTACGACGAGTTCCTGGTAGAGTAGGTCCTGGAATTGCAGCCGACTCCCGCGATAACCGTGCGTGCTGGCGTTCGCGAGGTTGTTCGCAACATTGTCGAGGTTGAGTTGCTGGGCGAGCATCCCGCTCGCCGCCGTGTAGAGGGCTCGGAACATTCCAATCTCCTTCGGTTAAGACACCTTCGGCAGTTCTTGT
The DNA here is from genome assembly GCA_963722555.1 of uncultured Acidobacteriota bacterium. Taxonomy (GTDB): domain Bacteria; phylum Acidobacteriota; class Terriglobia; order UBA7540; family UBA7540; genus Bog-366. Next base: position 807,527 of record CAVRNQ010000001.1, on the reverse strand, counting down.
GCTGCCGTGCCGTTGAAAGTCGTATGGAAAATCGACAACGCCCGTTGCAGGAGCGCGGCGTGCCGCTGCAAAGCCATCAAGCTGACGGCGCCGACCACAGGATTCTGGTTCGAACTTTCCAGCATACCCTGGGACAAGCGGGCGTCGCCGTCGGGCCGTTCGGATCCCTGGGGCGCCGAGAAGAGGGAATTCCCCTCGGGAAGCAGGGAGGTCCCGGGCGCGAAGGTGACGAGCTTCAAGCTGGCCACTACGGCCCCTTGCTGAGAGATGGTGCCGTCGGAACTGATGGAGATGGTTCCGCCGGGGAGGGTGATGGGGCCCACCTCTCCCAGGACCGGGTTACCCGTGGAGGTCATGAGTCGGCCCGAGGCATCCGTATGAAAGCTTCCGTTGCGGGTGTAGCGCACTCCCGCAGGCGTCTGGACGGCAAAGAATCCGGAGTCCTCCAAGGCCAAGTCCAAATCGTTACCCGTCCTGGCCAACTCCCCCTTCGTCATATCCACTACCGCACCACCCAGCACCCCGTAGTCGTTAACGGCCTGGTTGAGTGGGCTGAGATGCCTTCCACTCATACTGGCCGTAAGAGAACGATAGAACTCCATCCCTGACTTGTAACCGGTCGTGCTCACGTTGGCCAAATTGTTCGCGGCCAGTTCCAGTGCATCCGTCTTGGCAAGCAGCCCCGTGCACGCGGCGTAGAACCCGCTGTCCATATCAAATCTCCCCTGGGGGTTCAAGCAGGGTTGATACCAATTGAACTCAGGACGATGAAATTCTGAATGGCATTGCAAATAAACGGGTTTGCCGAACTTCTGGGAGAGGACCCAGGGACGGAAACGCAGGGCGGTGAGAACATTCTGCCGAGCTCGGGCGGTCTTCCGGGCAAGATCTTCCTAAGCTAGGTCTCCGGGCGTGGCAGGGCGGACAAGCCCATCTGAGCTCGGTCGCTCACATATGCAGGTCCAACGTGATCCAAAGAACTGCGTCCTCAAAGCCCATCGAGACATGGACTCGCTCCCCGTTTGCCATCGAGTGGAGTTGATAGTCCTTACCGGTCACGACCGTGGGCACGGAGAGCATGCATTGATCGGCAAGGCCCATGACCCGGGCTTTGAAGGACCCGGCAACCATGTTGCAGATTTCCCCCATCGCATCCCGGACGGCCTCTTCGGGTACCGGGTCGTTCGAGTTGAGCATGAGACCTGCTATCCGTGAGGCCGAGGCGCTGGTGCATCGGAAACTCATGACGCCGCACAGGTCTCCCGCCAGGCCGATCATGGCCGTGTAATCAGCCACGCGAGGCAGGTCGGCGTAGTCTGCGGAACCCAGGGCGGTTCCCACCATCATCTCGAACACTTCCCGTGCGCCATGCTCGAGCGCCCCAGTCAATTCCTTTCGGGTTTCCTCCCGGGGTAGCGTCGAACAGCCTGGAAGTGGCCGGGGGGCGGCCAGAGGATTGTGCCGAGAGAATAAGATGCACCGGTTTCGTACCTTCACGCCGAAGATCGGTTTCCATAGTTACGCCCCGAGGAGTGGAATGATTCGCTCTTTGATTTGGTCTGGAGTGAAAGGTTTTCGGATGTAGCCCCGAGCACCGCTGGACAGTGCCTGAACGACATGGCTCTCGCCTGCTTCCGTGGTGATCATCACGATGGGCACTCCCTTCGCGTTTTCGAGGGACTGAAGTTGCCGCACCAGTTCAAGGCCGTCCATGGTCGGCATGTTGATATCGCTGAGGATCAAGTCCACGCGAGTTTCTTGCATTCGCGCCAAGGCTTCGACGCCATTGCTGGCCTCGAAGACCTCCGCCAACTCCAGCCCCGCTTGGCTGAGAGAACGGTGGACAATCTTCCTCATTACGGAAGAGTCGTCCACAATCAATACACGCAGCGGGTTCATGTCTACGCCTCGAATTCTCGGAAAGGATTCTTCGGAATTCCGCCTCCAAACACACCGGCGGCTCCAAGATCCATTAATTGAATCAGATGGAGGAAATCTGTCTCGAGCATTTCTCCCAATTTCCCAGCCTCTTCAGGGCTTAAACCCGGCAGGCAGGCGCGGAGGAACTGGTCGCTCTGATGGGTGGCAGACCCACAAGGCTCCGGCGGGGCGGCGCCCTGCATAACCCCTCGTACAACACAGAACTGGTCTGCCGCCGCCACGATGCCTACCAAATGTGGGTCGAGACTGGCTTCCCGGGGATTGTGGTGGCAAACCATGACTTCCAGTAGTGCGGGAGAGAAATCCCACGAGGTCCCAATCCAGCGGCCAACTTCGCAATGGTCTATCCCAAAGCGCTCGCGCTCTAAAGTGACCGACTCACACCAACCTCCGAAAGCGGCACTCTCTGCCTCTCCTAGCTCGGAAGACTTGGTGAGTAAGAGGGGCAGAGCCCCAATGTCATGCAGGAGACCCGCGAGGTAGGCTTGCTCGGGTTGGGGATAGCCAATCCCTCGGGCGAGCCGCTCGCTAAGCGTTGCCGTGAGGAAGCAGTGCTGCCAAAATGACTGTATGTCCTCTGATGCGATCCTATGACCGACATATTCCAGCAGCGAGCAGGTTAGGATCAGGGTCCGGAGCCTTTCTGTCCCCAGCAGGATCACCGCGTGTTCAATGCTCCTGACGTGACCTCGTACTCCCACAAAGGCTGAGTTACAGAGGCGAACGACCTGTGCGGTAAGGCTAGGATCCGTCCGAATGACTTCACCCACGTGCTTGAGGTTCACTGGATTGGCACTGAGCAAGCTGTTCAACTCGAACACATACGCCGGCAAGGTTGGCAGCCCGTCAGAAAGCGAAGCCATCAGGGCAAGCCTTCGGTTCTGTTTGGCTTCGGGGTCTTCGGCCCTCGGCGAACCTGGGGTTTCGAGCTTCTCAGGAGCCGGGACCAGCACTTTTTCCTTAGGTAAATACATTGTCCCCACCCAGTGTGCACATCGGCACAAACTCGCTGGCCTTTAGCTGGCATTCGGCTAGACAGCAGAGTTTCTTTCTGGGGGTATTGAACCTGAGTTGTGATGCGGTCGGTTGCTGCTTGGTCTTCGTCAATAGATGGGAGGGTGGGCCGCCGCAGAGGCGGGGAGGCCCGCCATAGGCGACCACGAGCCTTTGGTTATCCCGTAGCGGGACGCTTGCGGGATGTCCCAGCAAAATCCGCCCACTACCCGCGCCGGAGTTGCTGCAAAACCTGTAGCGGCGAACCCGCCAACTGGGGATCCCCATAGCAGTCCGCCAGTCAAGCCAAACCCCATCCGGGACCTGGAAGCGGCACCACCTCGCCCTTCACGGAAACTGCAAGCCCTTGACTCATCACTTCGGGGTCTTACTTCCCAGCATTGCCCGGTCCGCCCACGGGATAAAGCTTGGGCAGCCGCTGCTCAACTGGGGGTAGCACCGGGAAGGGACCGTGGGGTTCTGTCTGGTACCAGTAAGCTACGGAAAAATAGTTATCCGAGCGGTGATTGGCGTGGCCGTGCTCGATGGTGGCGCGAATCGATTTCGTGAAGGGAATTGGCGAATCCAGGTGGAAGCGATAGACGGATGACCGGCTTCCGGCCACTTCATCGCCCTTTACGGGCGCGCCAAACAATTCGTACGCGAAGGGCTTATCGCCAAAATCCCATGCCCCCAGGAAGTAGTCTTCCGAACCCGTGCCATTGATCGACGGGAGCCTCTCCCCGTCAATGAAGAACATGTCATCGCCTTCGCCCCACCACTGGTCCTGGTTCTGCAACACGGACATGGTGACCCCCACATAGTGACCACGCCCCGTGGCTTCCAGCCAGATGTAATTGTCCTCGCCCGTCAGGTTGGGTCTTCCGTCAACGAACGCGTCTCCATTGCGCTGCCACTGGTTAGTCCAGCCATGGTTCGGGGTAGCCTGGCGATACTGGGCATGAAAATAGAGCGTATCGGCGGGTAGAGAGTTCTTGTACTTGCGGTAATCAATATTGAAGTAGAACGCATCCACCGGGAGTCTGCCTTCGTTGGTTACCGTGATTTTTGCCATCTTTTGGAAGGGCATCGGGAAAAACGAGTTCAGAGCCTTAATCGAACTGACGGCCAGGGGCAAAGACTGGTAGGTGAAGTATTCACCGAGGCCCAGTCCGAAGAAATCGCCGATGGGCGCCTCGACGCTGGGCGTGGGTTCGTTGTCCCAGTAGATGCGGAGCACCAACTTCTTCAAATGTGCATCCTCAGGGCTCGCGATGGTGATCCAGACGTGGGTAATGACGCCGGGGCCGGACTCTTCCAGCGCCGTGAAGGTTTCGCCCGCCGCAATGTGGCGCATGTCGGCGTTTCCGCCGGTCCGATCCCAGCTCGAGACGCGCTTCAGGACATAGTCGTGTGGCTGGGTCAAACCCGCGAGCAGCCCACTCAGTTCCTGAGCGAACCCTGCGGGAACAAAGCAGAACACCAGAAGAAACAACCCCACCTTGCGCATGGAAACCTCCCCGGGCTTATCTTAGCAATGCCAGAAAGCGGCGGGATTCTATCACAGGCCTGGGCTCGCGGCGCCATGCAAAGTCGCTTCGGAACGCTCGGGGCTCGACTTCGCCCCTCCCTGGAGTTAAGCTGTCGTCGCAGCCAACCAAACGGTCGAGGTCATCCTATGCGGCCCGCAAAATCCCGGGAAGTTGCCAGTCCCAGCAATGCGCTCGTGAAGGTTTTCCGGAGCGCGCTGGCCGAGGGCACGACGCGGCAGGGCTGGCTGGCGGTGGAGGGCCCGTTTCTGGTGGAGGAGGCCCTGAAGGCGGCCCCGGGCGTCAAGACTCACAGCGTCTTGGTGGCAAGTGGCGCAGCGCAAAGGTTCGCCGCGCTCCTCGACCGCCTGCCCGCGGACGCCGAAACCACCCAGGTCCCTGACCGCTTGTTCGAGCGCGTTGCGCAAACGCAGTCGCCGCAGGGAATTGCGGCGCTCGTGGAACTGCCCGCTTACCAACTCGAACCCCTGGCGGCCGCCCGCGACGCCCTGCTGCTGGTGGCCTGCCGCGTCCAGGATCCCGGCAACCTCGGCACCATGATGCGCAGCGCGCTGGCGTTTTCCGCTTCCGCGCTCCTGACTTTGCAGGAGACCGTCAGCCCGTTCAACCCCAAGGCAGTGCGCTCCTCGGCGGGAGCGATCTTCCGGCTTCCGCTGGTTAGCGGCCTTAATCCCAGTGAAGCCCTACCCTTCCTGAGCCGGCGCGTGCGCCTTGTGGCGGCGGATCGTCACAGCCCATCTCCGCTCTGGCAAGCGGATCTGACGGGACCCCTGGCGATTCTGATCGGACGCGAGGCCAGCGGATTGCCCGATGAGATCGCCCGGCACGCCAGCCAGCTTCTCAGCATCCCTATCCGGGAAGAAGTCGATTCCGTGAACGCCGCCACGGCCGCGAGCATTTTTCTGTACGAGGCCGCGCGCCAACGGGGATTCACGTATTGAGTCATCTGGCCACCGGGTCATCGAGCGATTTCATGGGCGATTTTCAATCGCCAATTGACGATTTAAAGCCAGCCTGCGGAAGCGGAAATCGACAATCGTCAATCCCAATGGCCCGATTGCCAAATGACCCGATGAACCAATTCCCATGAGCCTTTTCGAACCACCACCCCCCGACTTCTCCACGACCACCTCGCCACGCGGGGCGACTCCTTCGCCCCTCGCCGATCGCATGCGGCCTGAGACGATCGAAGATTTCGTGGGCCAGCTTCACATTCTGGGTCCGAACAAACCGCTACGCCGTCAGATCGAACGCGACGAACTGGGGTCGATGATCCTCTGGGGCCCGCCCGGGTCGGGCAAGACCACACTCGGCACCATCGTCGCGCGCAAGACGCGCAGCGACTTCGTGCGCTTCAGCGCCGTCCTGGCGGGTATTAAGGAAATCAAGGAGGTCATGGCGGCTGCGGAAAAAGTCCGCCAGTACGGCCGGCGCACGGTGCTGTTCATCGACGAAATCCACCGCTTCAACAAGGCGCAGCAGGACGCGTTTCTACCTTACGTCGAGCGGGGCGACATCGTGCTGATTGGCGCCACCACAGAGAACCCCTCCTTCGAAGTCAACGCCGCGCTGCTCTCCCGCGCCAAGGTCTACATGCTCTCGGCGCTGTCGACCGACGAGGTGCAGGCGCTTCTGCGGCGCGCGCTCGGTGATGCTAAGCGTGGCCTCGGCTCCGAACCCATCGAGATTTCCGATGAGCTCCTGCGGCAGATTGCGGTGTTTTCGAATGGTGATGCGCGCTCGGCTTACAACACGCTCGAAACCGCCGTCGCGGCGGCCCCGCGCGACTCAGAAGGGCGTGCCACCCTTACCGAAACGCTGATTGAGGACGCCATCCAACGGAAGGTTCTGCTTTACGACAAAGGCGGCGAAGAGCACTACAACCTGATTTCCGCCCTCCACAAGTCGGTTCGCAATTCCGACCCCGATGCCGCCCTTTACTGGCTGGGGCGCATGCTGGAAGCGGGAGAAGATCCTCTCTACATCGCCCGCCGCCTGATTCGCGAGGCCTCGGAGGACATCGGCCTGGCTGACCCGCACGCCTTGGGCGTTACGGTCGCGGCTATGCAGGCGGTGCACTTCCTGGGAATGCCGGAAGGAAATTTGGCGCTCGCGGAGGCGGCGGTCTACCTTGCGCTCGCCCCCAAGTCAAACGCTCTTTACGTCGGCTATGGTGAAGTCGCGCGCGACGCCGAGAAAACCATTGCCGAACCCGTGCCCTTCCATTTGCGCAACGCCGTGACCGGCCTGATGGCGGATTTTGGCTACGGCAAGGGATACCAGTACGCCCACCAGGCCGAAGAAAAGCTCACCGATATGCAGTGCCTGCCCGACAACCTCAAGGACCGCCACTACTACCGCCCCACCGATCAGGGCTTCGAAAAGAGACTGAAGGAAAAACTCGCGGCTATCGAGGAGTGGAAGAAGAAATACGCGCGCGGCGGGTGATCAGGGAGCGCCCGGCAGAGGAGGACACGTGAAGTATGAACGGTTTGAGGACCTACCTGTCTGGAGGGCAGCAATCAACCTGGCGATCGAGACCTACGCACTGACCGGAAAACCTCTGTTCAGCGGGCAATTCAGTTTGCGGGATCAAATCCAGCGGGCGGCGGTTTCGGTCTCGAATAACGTGGCCGAGGGATTCGAGCGCGGGACGACTCCGGAGCTCCTGACCTTTCTTTACATTGCGCGCGGCTCGGCGGGCGAGGTGCGTTCCATGCTTTGCCTGCTCGATCGTCTTCCCAATTTCGCGGATCTGAAATCTGAAATTTCAAATTTGAAATCAGCCGCGGAAGGCATCTCGCGACAATTGCGCGGCTGGGCTGATTCACTACAGAATTCACCGATCAAAGGCCAGCGGTTCCTCAACGACAAAACCCGCCGCTCCGAAACGGCAGCGCGGGAACGCAAAGAGTTTCTGGGAAAGCTTCGCCAGATCCGTGAGCGTAAGGAACCCGACCCCGCAGCGAAAGGTTGAGGAATTGAAGGAGAAATCCGCACAGAGGTGAGCCAGCGCTTCGAGCGCGGCCACACGGTATTGACCCTTAGATTCTCTCGGTGACAAACCGTTTGGCGTGCTCTTTCAGGATGCAGCGGTCCATGACCACGGTGAGGCCGGCGGCGCGGGCGCGTTCGGCGGCCTGCTCGTGGATGACCCCTTCCTGCATCCAGACCACTTTGGCCTGCTTGCGGATGGCGGCCTCCACGACCTCCGGAACGAATTCCGGGCGGCGGAAGATCACGACCACATCGAAAGGCTCGGGGACCTCGTCGAGTGACGCATAGGCCTTCTCGCCCAGCACGGTTTGCTCTTGCGGGTTCACGGGGATGATCCGGTACCCATTCCTCTGCATGTAGGCGCTCACGCCGTGGCTGGGGCGCGCCACTTTCGACGACAGGCCTACCACGGCCAGCGTCTTCGAATTCTCAAGAATTTCCCTGATGGCGTCGGACATAGATCACTCAGGAGTGAGAAGCTAGGAGCTAGAAGTTAGAATCTAGAAGGTAGAAGCCGCCAGCGTAAGGCCAGCGCTGATTCTAACTTCTAGCTTCTGACTTCTAGCTTCTAACTTCTGCCTCCTCCTCCGAAATCGGTACTATTTCTTCACCGGAGACGCAAGCACTCGGTGCAATGCTTCCAGGAACTGTTCGTTTTCCTCGTGAACTCCCACCGTCACGCGCAGGCAAGTGGGGAAGTTGTAAAGCTTCATCGGCCGCACAATCACGCCTTCGTGCAGCAAGCGGATAAAATCCTCCTCGCAATCGCGTCCCGTATCGATGAGCAGGAAATTCCCCACGGAAGGTGTGTACCGCACCCCCAGGAGCGTCAACTCTCCGGTCAGGAATTTCATCTCCCGGCGATTATTTTCCACCGACCGCGCGATGTGCTCGCGGTCATCCAGCGCCGCCAGGCCGGCCACCTGCGCCAGGCTGGAGGCGTTAAAGGGCGAGCGGATGCGCTGCAGGCATTCGATCAGCTCCGGGTGTCCCATCCCGTACCCCAGCCGCATTCCCGCCAAGCCATGCACCTTGGAAAAGGTCCGCAGCACCAGGAGGTTCTTGCCCGCCCGCACAGCATCAATCGAGTGGGAATAATCCGGGCGCTCGACGTATTCAAAATAGGCCTCGTCCAGCACCACCAGGATGCGCGCGGGAATCGCCGCGAGGAAACGGTCGAGTTCCTCGGCGGTGAACATCGTGCCCGTGGGGTTGTTGGGATTGCCGAGATAGACCACCTTGGTGCGCGCGGTGACGGCGTGGGCGATGGCGGGAAGGTCGAAGGTCAGATCGCGCATCGGCACCTGCACCAGCCCTGCGCCCATGTCTTCGATGGCCAGCCGGTACATATAGAACGCCGATTCGGAGGTGAGGGCCTCATCGGCGCCGGAAAGGAACGTCTTCGCCACGAGCTCGATCAGGTCGGTGGACCCGGCGCCCAGAATGATCTGGTCCGAGGAGAGGCCCTGGATTTCCGCCAGTCTCTTCCTCAGGTAATATCCGCCTCCATCAGGGTAAATATGAATATGCTCTAAATAGTTACGGATGGCCTCTTGGGCCTTGGGGGAAGGCCCCAGCGGGTTTTCGTTCGAGGCCAGCTTGATCGCCGTGCGGCCCAGCTCACGCTCGACTTCCTCAATGGGTTTGCCCGGCGGGTAGGGTCGAATCCGGCTCGACCAGGGCGGCAGGATATCGTAAACGGAAGATCGCGGCATGGATTGTGACTCAAAAGTGTAAAGTGTAAAGGGTGAAGGGTAAAGGGTAATTGCCAAACGTTTCTGAGTTAGGTCTCGTAAATAATGCTTTCAATTATTCACGGCGCGCGCCGAGTTGGGCTCTGCGGGAGCCGCCCAGACCAGATTTCGCGCAGTATGTAGTGTGGTCAACTTAGCCTTTACCCTTCATCCTTTACCCTTCATCTCGCCCCCTTCCAGTGCTTTAACCGCTCCACTTCAGCGCGCGTCAGGTGGCGGAACTTGCCCGGCGCGAGGCCCGCGTCGGTCAGGAACGCGATCCGGACGCGCTTTAACTTTACCACCGGCTGCCCGATGCGCTCAAACATGCGACGGACCTGGTGGTAACGGCCCTCGACCAGCGTAACCTCATACCAGGGTTTGTCGCGCTGCGCCAGGGGGCGGATTTGACAGGGCGCGGTCCGCCGTCCGTCCAGCGCGATGCCGCTTTCGAGGCGGGCGATCTCGGCAGGCGCGGGTTGGCCCTCGAGTTTTACCTGATAGGTCCTGGGCACGGCCGACGCCGGCGCCATCAGAAAGTTCGCCAGCTCGCCATCGTTGGTCAGAATCAACAAGCCGGAAGAGTGATAGTCGAGGCGTCCGACCGGGTAAACGCGCTGCTTGATCCCCTTCGCCAGCGAGATCACCGTGGGCCGGTGCTCGGGGTCGCTGACTGTGGAAACGTAACCGACGGGCTTATTGAGCAGCAGGTAGACATGCTCGGTGACAGGACGGAGCAAACGGCCGTCCACGCGGATGTGGTCGCTCTCGGGGTCGGCCTTCGCCCCAAGCTTCGTAACGGTCTTGCCGTTCACGCTGACGCGGCCTTCCAGAATCATCTGTTCAGCCTTGCGCCGCGAGGTGATGCCGGCATCCGCAATGATCTTCTGAAGGCGTTGTTGCATAGGCGTGAAAGGTGACCCTAACCGGATTTCCCACCACGGAACTGGACAGGCAGGGCTTCGCAGGCTGCGGAAAAACCCCTCGCACTGTCATCCTGAGGAGGCGAAGCCGACGAAGGACCTCTGTATTTGCTTGAGAATTCAAATACAGGGGTCCTTCGCTTCGCTCAGGATGACAGCATCGGAGCGTTTTTCCGCAGCCTGTGAAGCCCCGCCCTTCCGGCCCCTCCAGGATCAAACTCTAACCGCTCGCGGAGGGCTCCTCCTCGGAGGGCGGCGCTGCCTCGGGCTCAAGCGTTGGCGCTTCCGGGACGGGCGCGGCGGCTTCCTGGCCCTCCCCCATTCCGGCTTCCTCGGCGGCGAGGGGTGGGCTTACCTCTAACGTTGCCGCACCCACCTGTTCTTTGGGCTCAGGCGCGTTGGGCGTTGCGGCTTCCCCTGCCGGCGCGGCCGCTTCCTCGTCCGGCGCAGCGCCGCCCTCTCCACTTGCTGCCGGTGCGGGTTCGGCTCCCGCTGCCGGCGTTTCCTCCGCGGTCCACTCGGAGCCCAGCGCGCGCTTGGCCAGCTCCTCGAATTCCTTCAGGCTGGGCAGCTCGCCCACATCTTTCAACCCGAAGTGCACCAGGAAATCCCGCGAGGTGCGATAGAGGATGGGCCGTCCCACCGCGGTTTTCCGCCCCGCCGTCACGACCAGCTTTCTTTCCAGCAAGGTGTGGATTACGCCGCCGGAATCCACTCCGCGAATCTCCTCGATTTCGGGCAGCGTCACCGGCTGCCGATAGGCAATCACCGCCAGGGTTTCGAGCGCCGGCTTGGAGAGCCGGAGCGGCGGCTTCAGGCTCTTCACATACTTCCGCAGGACCTCGTGGTGCTCGGCCTTGGTGGAGAACTTGTAACCACTCGCCACCTGCCGGATCTGAATCCCGTGCTGGTTCTGCTCGTAGTCGGCGGTGAGTTCGTCCAGCTTGGCCTTGACCCGCTCGCGCTCCTCGCCTTCCAGGGTCTTCAGGATGGCCTCGAGCGTGACCGGTTCCGGCGCCACGTAGATGATGCCCTCGATGAGGGCCTTGAGAATGTCGTCATTCAGCATAAATGCGATGTTGAAGTTCTAAAGGGTAAAGGATAAAGAGTTACCCTTTAAACTTTATCCTTTACACTTTCATCCAATCCGGCCGCAAGGTCCTCCGTGGTGGTGGCGGCCAGAACCTCGTCGAACCTGCGGCTCTTCGCGACGGTGATGGGGGCGAACAGGTCCATCTGCCGGAGTAGCACCGCGCGCAACCGCACGAGCTCCAGGAGCGCCAGGAACAAGGCGATCAGCGCCCGCCGCCAGGAGTAGTCGCCGACCAAGTCCTCCAGCCGCACGGGGCCCGGGCTGGCATGCAGAAGCCGCTTTACGTGCTCGACCATCTGCGCCACGCTGACTTCCTCCCGGTTGATCTGGAGCTGCGGCCGCTTCTTGGCGCGCTCCAGGATTTCGCGAAACACCGAAATCAGGTCGAACACCGAAACCGCCAGGCCGGGCTCGTCCTCGGCCTCGGCAAACTCCCCCAGGCCCGCTTGCGACCACATGGCGTCTTCCACCAGCCGTTTCGAGTTGAGCATCTCCGCGGCGTTTTTGAACTGCTCGTGTTCAAGCAGCCGGTGCACCAGCTCCGCCCGCGGGTCTTCCTGCTCCTCGGGAGGTGCGGTCGGATCGCGAGGCAACAGCAAGCGCGACTTGATGTGAATCAGCGTGGCGGCCATGAAGATGAACTCGCCGGCCATATCGATGTTCAATTCCTCCATCATATGCAGGTAATCCAGGTATTGCTGGGTGATCTTGGCGATGGGGATGTCGCAAATATTAATCTGCTGCTTGCGGATCAGGTCGAGCAGCAGATCCAGCGGGCCTTCGTAAGCTGCGAGCTTCAAGGGCGGAGGGGGCGCCGCCAGGTGTGACACCCGCTTGGCCACCGGGGCGGCTGGGTCGCCTGGCGCTCCCGCTCCAGGCGTTTCCGGATTCGGCCCGCGAGGTTCGTCGGTCATCTAAGTCAGCTTCACCGCGGCACGCACTTCGGCCATGGTGGCCTGCGCTACGACGCGGGCTTTGGCGGTTCCTTCCTCCAGCACGTCCCACACTCTTTGCGGGTTCTGCTCGTAGGGCTTTCGCCGTTCCTGAATCGGGGCGAGAAAGGCGTTCAGATGTCCGGCCGCAAGCTTCTTGCAGTCCACGCAGCCGATCTCCGCCGTCCGGCACTCGCGGTTCACCCGTTCGATCGTCTCCTGAGCAGAGAAAATCTTGTGCAGGTCGAAGACGGGGCAAACGTCCGGATCGCCAGGGTCGGTGCGCCGCTTTCGCGCCGGGTCCGTCATGTACCCGGCCAGCTTCTTCGAAACCACTTCTGGCGCGTCGGTCAGAAAAATCGCATTGCCGTAACTCTTTGACATCTTGCGGCCATCGGTTCCAGGCAACCGTGGGGCGGAGGTGAGCAGGGCGTCGGGTTCGGGGAAGATTTCGCGCACCCTCCCGAGACCCCGGTTGAGATAGCCCGCTCGCGTGTCCAAGAGAGTCCGGCGAAATGCTTTCTTGATCGCCGCGGGTTTGTCCACAGCGGACAGCACTCCCGTAGCCTCTGCACCCGGACCCGTGCTCGTCGCCAGCCCGATCCAATAGGGGTGGTCCGGTAAGTAATCCCCCTCTCCGTTTAGGACGACCTCACCAAATGCTAGGTTGAACCGCCGTGCCACTTCGCGTGTCAGCTCCACGTGTGGCACCTGGTCTTCGCCCACGGGCACGGCGTTGGCCTTGTACATCAAGATGTCTGCGGCCTGGAGCAGCGGATAGCCGAGAAAACCGTAAGTGTGCAGATCGCGATCCTTGATGTTTTCGAGTTGCTCCTTGTACGAGGGCACGCGCTCCAGCCAACCCAGCGGTGTAATCATGGAAAACAGGAGATGCAGTTCCGCGTGCTCGGGCAGGCGCGACTGGATGAAGAACGTGGCCTTGGTGGGATCAAGTCCCGCGGCCAGCCAGTCTGCCACCATCTGCCAGGTGTTTTCTTTCAACTCGCTGGTGTCCGCGTATTCCGTCGTCAGCATGTGCCAATCGGCGACGAAGTGGAAGCTGTCGTACTCTTCCTGCAGCCTCACCCAATTCTGCAGAGCGCCGACTAAGTTGCCGAGATGCAGCCTGCCCGTGGGGCGCATACCGCTCAGGATGCGCGGGCGTTCGAAAGTTGCTGGGCTCACAGAGATCGCCTTCGATATTCCGCGGAAGGTTTCCGGAGACCCCGCAGGGGCCTCCCCGGCTCACAAACCGCCGAAATTTTGCTAAGCTCGCATCGTAACATAGCTCCCCATGAAACGCGAAGTTATGCGCGCCGTGGGTGCTGGTGTCATATGAGGCGGGACCCCTTTCGAGACGCCAGTCATTCCCGCGAAAGCGGGAATCCAGTCCCTCAACCACACATTTCCAAGGGCTGGCGGAGTAGATTCCCGCTCCCCGCCGTCGCGGGGACAAGCTTCGCGGGAATGACTGCGCTTGGGGCGGCCGGAAATTGCCGTTTACGCGTCCGAGAAACTCATGAGATACTGACGCACTTTTTGGAGACGCTGCTGGCTCAACCGGTGCGACAGAGAGGATAGCCAATCTCTATGGGTGACGGAACCACGCCGGTCCTGGCGAATAATGCTTCGGCGCAGCCGCGCTTACGCCGCGTGCTCTCCTTGTGGGACTTGATTTTCTACGGCATCATCCTCATCATGCCGATCGCGGCCGTGCCGCTGTTTGGCATCGCCCAGAAACTCTCCGACGGCCACACCGTCACCACCATCCTCATCGCCATGGTGGCCATGATGCTCACGGCGTTCAGTTACGGGCGCATGGCGGCGCTGTATCCTTCCGCGGGTTCTGCTTACAACTACGTGGGCCGGGGACTGAACCCTCACCTGGGGTTTCTGGCTGGCTGGGCGATGTTTCTGGATTATCTCATCGTCCCGCTCATCTGCACAATCTACGGCACCCTGACCGTGCAGCGCGTGGTGGAGCCACTCATTCCGGGATTTCCCCATCGGCTCCTCTATATCCTCATCGCCGCGCTCTTCGCCGGCACCATGACCTTCCTGAACCTGCGCGGCATTCGCGCCACGGCGCGGGCGAATATCATTTTGCTGGTCATCATGTGCGGGGTTATCGGAGTATTCATCGTGCTGGCGGTTCGCTATCTCTTTCTGGGACAAGCCTGGGGTGGACTTTTCTCCACCTTGCCGTTTTACAACCCCCAGACTTTCCACGTCCACGCCATCGCCACCGCGACCTCGCTCGCGGCGCTCACTTACATCGGTTTTGACGGCGTAACCACCCTCGCCGAAGACGTGAAGAATCCCAAGCGCAACGTGTTGCTGGCCACCGTGCTGGTTTGCCTCTTTACCGGAATCTTCAGCGGCCTGCAGATCTACCTTGCCCAGCGCGTCTGGCCCGACTGGCACAGCTTCCAGGACCTCGAAACCGCGTTCCTGGATGTCACCCGGCGCGTGGGCGGCGCGCTGCTTTTCCAGACGATGGGCTTCACGCTGATCCTCGCCAACCTGGGCAGCGGGCTGACCGGGCAGGTGGGCGCAGCGCGGCTGCTTTTCGGCATGGGCCGCGACAATGTTCTCCCCCGGAAAGTTTTCGGCTACCTCGACCCCAAGCGCAGCAACCCCAGCTACAACATCTGGATTGTCGGCATTCTGGCTTTCGCCGGCGCGCTGGTGCTGGATTACGAACTGGCTGCCGAGTGCCTGAACTTCGGCGCCTTCATGGCCTTCATGGGGGTGAACCTGGCGACCCTGCGCGAGTTCTATTTCCGCCGGAAAGGGGAGCGCAAACGCAACTTCCTGGGCGATTTTCTGGTACCCGGATTAGGCTTCGTCTTCTGTCTGGGAATCTGGCTCAGCCTTCCGCTGCCCGCCAAAATTGTGGGAGGCTCGTGGTTCGCCGCGGGGTTTGTTTACGACGCCATCCAGACGCGCGGCTTCCGCCGGCACCCCGCCATGCTCGATTTCACCGAATCGTGACCCTCGAGAGCTGCAGTATCCCAATGTCCGGTGAGCCCGTCCGCTGTCATCCTGAGCGCAGCGAAGGACCCCTGTAGTTTCACCAACCCGCTCGAACTGCCGTGGTCCTTCGCAGCGCTCAGGATGACAGCGGCCGTCCCCGCCTTTCCAACCATTGCGCAATCGCTTCCGTCGCTATATATAGAGTGATGAGTGAATGACACCCCATTCCAAGAGGAGACCCCTATGGCTTGGATCAAAGTCGTCGAGCCCCCGGAAGCGGCGGGGGAACTGAAGCAGGAATACGATGCCGCCCTGGAGCGCGCCGGAAAAGTCTTCAACATTCTCAAGGTGCAGAGCCTGAACCCGGCCGCGCTCGCGGCTTCCATGCAGATGTATCGCACTACGATGTTTGGCCCGTCGGGCCTCTCGCGCGCCGAGCGGGAAATGCTGGCCACCGTGGTTTCCTGGGCCAACCACTGCTTCTATTGAATCGAAGCTCACGGAGAGGATCTCCGTGCCGAATCGAACGATGCAAAGTTGGCGGAGCACGTGAAGCACGACTACCGCCGCGCTGAGCTTGCCCCCCGCCAGAAAGCCTTGTGCCAATTCGCCGAGATGGTTACGCGCGCCCCGCAAGGGCTCCTGGCCCGGCACCTGGAGCCGCTGCGCGAACACGGCCTGAGCGACCGCGACATCCTCGACGCCGTGGAAGTGATCGCCTACTTCAACTACATCAACCGCGTCGCCGACGCCCTCGGCATCGACCCCGAACCCGAAATGCAAAAGGCCTACGAGCAGTGGCAAGCGGGCTTAGAAGAGGGTTGACGTATTCCGGGAAGGCAGGTCTTGCGGGGTCGAGTGTTTCCTCAAACTGTTTCTTTCCTGAGAATGTCGTGCGTACCGATGCGCCGCAAGATGAGTGTGTCGCCGGCAAGTTCAAATGTAATCCGCTGAGAAATCGAAACGCGTGCCTCCCAAATACCTTCGACCCCATGCATTTTCTTTGATTGTAAGGAGGGGTGACGGGGGTTGGTTTGAAGAAGCCGAATGGCCTTGTCGGCTCGCGACTGGACCTCCTGTGGGAGGCTCTCGTAGTCGCGACGGAATAGCGGAGTCCACCGGAGTTTCATGGGCTTGCCTGCGGTTGGGTTTGTGGAAGACTGAGGGCACGAGCCTCTATGATTTCAGATCTCTCAGAAGTTCCTCCACGGAATCGGCTTCCTTGAAGTCGCCGCGCGCCAGCGCTTCGTCCACCTCCCGCTCCTTCTTCTGCCACTCGGGCGTCCAGAACCAAAGCTGATCTTTGGGAATAAGACTCGCGGGAACCATCTCGACGCGGCGTCCCACCAGGCGCATGAGCATGTGATCGCCCTTCTTGAGTCGCAAGGCCTTGGAAATCCGGTGCGGTATGGTGACTTGATGCTTGGCGCCCAACCGGACGGCTTCCTCTAACACGGACTTCGCTTTAGCCATGAGTTCCGTCCTCCTTCCACCTTTCTGACATTCCGATTTTCCTACCACGCTCGCCAAAGGTCAAGCGGAATGAAGAGTCTGCGTCTTTCATAACGCGCAGAAACCTCCAGCCGAAGTGAATTTGGCAGGGAGTCAGGCATCGCTTCAGCGAGTGCTCCAGCCTAGTCCAGTGTCACGCTGTAGCCTCATCCGCCGCCCGGCGCCGGAAGATTTCGATGTAACAATTGACCAGCGAGGCGGCGTCCTACAGGCGGGAAATCAGCTTCTCGTAATCCGCGTGCGAGCCGATCCAGAACCAGAACAACTGATCTCCGCGGCGGGCCGCCAGAGCACGGTAGGATCCCGAAATGCGCACGGACCAGAAAGGGCCGACCGGCTTCAAGCGCAGCGATGGGTGATAGGGGTTCTTCGCGAAAAGCTCATATTGCTTCCTAGCTTGGTCTTGGACCGGTTCCGGCAGGCTGTTGTAAAGAGCCCAGAATTCCTGGGAGGCGTGAGAGGTGAAGTTCAATGCCGCTCTTGCCGGGAGGGCAAGCCCTCTTCCAGCGGAGCGAATTTAGCGTTGTCAATTTCCTGATTGATCTTTTCGATCAGATGCTCGCCACGACCGCCCGGAGAAAAATCTCGCTCCATCTCGGCGTCCCAAGCTTGTTCTTCAAGCTCCAAGAACCAGCCTGCCAATTTCCGGCGCTCGGGCTCGGGGAGCTGCTCAATGGCTGCTTTGATCGCTTCCACGGTCATATTCCAAGCCTAGCCTTCCGCACTGACGAATGCAAGTCCAAACCGGGCAGGATTTGCTTGGGTGCCAAGAGCCGCAGGTTTACAGGACCAGCCCTGCGCGGCCAAGACTTTCTTCCGCCGCGCGGCGCTGAAAGATTTCGATGTAGCAGTTGACGAGGGAGACGGCGGCAGGGGTGATGCCGGGGATGCGCGAGGCCTGGCCCAGGGTGAGTGGCCGCACTCGGGTGAGCTTTTCCACGACCTCGCGCGAGAGGCCGGAGACCTTGCGGTAGTCGAACCAATCCGGAATGCGCCGCGATTCTGCGCGCTTCATCCGTTCCATCATTCTTTCCTGCTGCTGCAGGTAGCCTTCGTATTTGAAGTCTGTCTCCACGCGGCGCGCTTCTTCGCGCGATAGCGAACCAGCCTGCCCCGCCCCCTCACCCGTCCCGCCCTGCGGGACACCCTCTCCCGCCAGGGGGCGAGGGCTATTATCCCTACGGGGTGTTTCGAGACTCTCGTTGACCCATGCCATCAAATCATCGATGGTCAGTTCCGAGCGCTTGAGCAATTGCGCGCCGGTCAAGGGCGAGGGCGCGGTGAAACGCTCGCCCTCCATCAGCCCCAGCTTTCGATAGACCTCGCGGCCCACGCGCGAGTCGGGGTCCAAGCGCGTCTCTAGCAGGAATTTTGTGGCGGCAGAAGTGCGTTGTCTCTTTTCCAGAAACGCCTCGTAGTCTTTCTGCTTGATGGTGCCCACCTGGTATCCCAGCGGGGTCAGGCGCTCGTCAGCGTTGTCGATGCGCAGGTGCAGGCGGAACTCGGCGCGCGAGGTGAACATGCGGTAGGGCTCGTCCACGCCCTTCGAGACCAGGTCGTCGATCAAAATTCCCACATACCCCTGCGTGCGGTCGATGGTCAGGGGTTCTTTGCCCTGTAGGCGCAGCCCCGCATTGATGCCTGCCATCAGGCCCTGGCAACCCGCTTCTTCGTAGCCGGTGGTTCCGTTGATCTGCCCCGCGAGGAACAGGCTCTGGACCTTCTTGGTTTCGAGCCAGGGGTAGAGTTCCGTCGGCTGCACCATGTCGTACTCGATGGCGTAGCCGGGGCGGATCATGTCGGCGCCTTCCAGGCCCGCGATCGACTTCACCATGGCCATCTGCACGTCGATGGGCATGGAGGTGGACATGCCGTTGAGGTAGATTTCGTTGGTGTCCAGGCCCTCCGGTTCGAGGAAGAGCTGATGCTGCGCCTTGTCGGGAAACTTCACGATCTTGTCTTCAATGGAGGGGCAATAGCGCGGCCCGATGCCCTTGATTTGCCCCGAATAGAGCGGCGCGCGGTGCAAGTTCTCGCGAATCACGCGGTGCGTCTGCGCATTCGTGTGAGTGATCCAGCAGACCGTCTGCGGCTGCGTGATCGCCCGGGTGCGGAAACTGAATGGAGTGGGAATGGGGTCACCGGCTTGTTCTTGGAACTCCGAGAAGTCAATTGTGCGGGCGTCGAGCCGCGGTGGCGTGCCGGTCTTGAGCCTGCCCACTTCGAAGCCCAGACGGCGCAGCGCCTCCCCCAGGAGCACGGAGGGCGGCTCGCCCGAGCGGCCGGCAGGATACTGGTTTTCACCGCAATGGATCAGCCCGTTGAGGAAAGTCCCGGTGGTGACGATGACGGCCCCCGCCTCCACAGTCCGCCCGTCGCGCAGGCGAATGCCCCGGACCGTCAATAGCCGGGGGGGGCCTTGCGTCCCATTCGAGGGGGCATTGCCCCGCACACCGATCGACGAATCTCTTCGCACGCCGAGAAGGCTTTTCTCCGTGTCCTCCGTGGTCAGGAAAGACTGAACACAGAGGTCACGGAGTGGCTCCGTGTCCTCAGTGTTAAGGTTTGCGAAGCCCGGAGGACACGGAGACCCCGTCGTGGTTTGGGCTGCGCCGTGTTGTGCCCTGGCAGGGGAGTCGTCGAGAACCAAATCCACGACCTCCGCCTGCTTGATGCGCAGATTGGGCTCGGATTCGAGCACTTGACGCATCCTGGCGCGATAGAGTTTCTTGTCGGCCTGGGCGCGCGGAGACCACACGGCGGGCCCGCGGCTGGTGTTGAGCAGGCGGAACTGTATGCCGACGGCGTCGATGACCTCACCCATCACACCGCCCAAGGCGTCGATTTCGCGCACCAGGTGCCCCTTGGCGATGCCCCCCACAGCGGGGTTGCAGGACATCTGCGCGACGAGGTCGAGATTGATCGTGTAAAGCGCGGTCTTCAGGCCCATCCGCGCCGCCGCCATCGCCGCCTCGCAGCCCGCATGCCCCGCGCCGACTACCACCACGTCATATTTTTCCGTGAACCCCGAAACCATAACTGGGAACCCCGCCCCGGAGGCAAGAAGCTATTCTAGCAAGGCGCGGCTCCTCGCGCATCTCCACTCGCGAAATAGAGGATGTTTGTGAGCCCTGGATGCGCGAAGGAATGCGGGGGGTAGCCACGGTTGATTCGTTGTTCAAATCAACCGTGGGTCTGTCTAGAACCGCCCGCGGAAATCGAAGAGGTCGCGGAGGGGCAGTTGCCAGCCGGGAAAGAGGTTGGAAGTGAGTACTTGGTCGCCCGCGTGCGTGGGTTCCGCAAAATGCTTCTTCCCTTGGAGCTTCAGAACTTCCACAGTGTTGGCTCGTGAGTCGATGAGCCAGACTTCGGGCACGCCTGCATCCGCGTAAACCGGAAGCTTCGTGGCGCGGTCATACGCTGCGGTGGAAGGTGACAAGACTTCGACGATCAAGTTGGGGGCACCTGCAATCCAGTTTTCTTGAATGATTCCGGCGCGGGCATTCGAGATGAAAATCAGGTCTGGCTGCAATGCCGTATCTTCGCCCAGCCGCACATCCAGGGGTGCTGTCCATACCTCGCCGAGGTGGTTCTTGATAACGTGGGACCACAAGTTTCCCGAGAGGTTTTGGAGGATGGCTTGATGTCGCGTTGCCGGAGCTGGAGTCACATGCACCCCTCCACGCACGAGCTCGTAGCGCTTCCCGTCGCTGGGAAGCTGGCGGAATTGCTCGAAGGTCAGCTTGGGAATGACTTCGGTGCCCATGAGAACATTATACCCCCGCGCCCAATGTAATGCCGCGTAAGAACGTGGTTGAGGTTAGCCAGTTATTCAGAGGGCGGGATGGGAGCCCCTTGGAGGCGCAACCACGTGGACCCCCGCTTGCGCGGGGGTGACAGGCAAAAGCAGCGCCCTACCCTCGTCGTCATTCCCGCGAAAGCGGGAATCCAGGCGTCGGGTTCTAGGCCGGCACGAACATAAGAATGAGGACGTGAGGATCGGCGCTGCGTCAGAGTAAGTAACTACCCTGTGTTCTACGCCTGGACCCTCTTCAATAATGTTTGCAGGTTGCCCGCCAGGATTTTCCGTTTCTGCTCTTCCGTAATGAACGCATTCTTGACCCGCGCGATGACCGTGGCGGGACAGTTGATGGAGAAATCGGAGCCGAAGAGCACGCGGTCTTCGCCGATGCTCTTCACCGCGTATTCAAGCATCCCGACGCGGTCGTGGCCGTAGCCCGACGTATCGAGGTAGGTGTTGGGGTGGGCGGAGACGGCGTCGATGCGCTTGAAAATATGGTCGGACTCGTGGCTGTCGCCGAAGTGCGGGAAGACAATGGTGGCCTGCGGATACTTCTGGATGATGTATTCCATCTCCTCGAGCTCGGTGTGGACGTCCAGCACCATGTTCAGTTTGTTCACTTGCTCCACGAGCAGCGCGAACTCCTTGACGGTGTATTGATACGGAACCGTATAGTTGCAAAGTTCCCCGACCCAGACGAAACCCAACTGCTTGCGGCAATCCTCAATTTCCCGGAGGGCCTCGTCAATGAAAAGCGGGTTCACAACGCACGCCCCCAGGAACTTGCCCTTGTATCGTTGCACAAAACGGGCGACCTCCCGGTTGCCGGCGATGAATTCCGCGGGCGACTTCGCCAGTTGGCAGCGAACGTTGTTGATAATTCCGCGCTCAACACCTGTCTGGTCAAGGTAGCGCGCGAATTCATCGAAGGTTTTGGTGACTGGATACCATTGCCAGACATCGCCGCTTTCGCTCGGGCAGTGCAGGTGCGCGTCGAAGACTTCGTAGGGTTCCCGGGCCTCCTGCCTCTTCCCTGGCTCTGGCGCGCTGGCGCGTGCCGGCGGGGCAAGAGCTTTGCCCGCGCTCCCGGCCGGCGCCGCCTGCCCGGCCACCTGGCGCGCCGCGCCGGGGGCGGGAGCGAGCGCTCCCATGAACAGAAAACTCTTCTTCAGGAATTCCCGCCGCGCTCGCGTGTGCGAGTGCCCGTGAGGATGAAAGAAGCTCATGGCCGTCCCTTCCACTAGGAGATGGCCGGAAGCTATCACGCTGCATCGCAGCGGTCAAGCAGGGTGGGTGGCCACAGGCACAGCCAAGAGTCACCCAGGAAAACGGACGAACTGGCCCCTCGCATCTAAGCGATTGACAAACTCAGGCCATTGCGAATAGTGTACGCCATCCTATGAAGATTCTGGTTCTCGGTTCCGGTGGTCGCGAGCACGCTTTTGCCTGGAAGCTGCATGAAAGCCAGCGCATGGAGGAGTTGTATTGTGCCCCCGGCAATGCCGGCATTGCGCAGGAGGCGGAGTGCGTGCCGGTAGACCTTGCGCAGCCGAAGGCGATCCTGGAAGTGGCGAAGCAAGTGCACGCGGACCTCACCGTAGTTGGGCCGGAAGCGCCCCTGGTGGCCGGAGTCGTAGATGAGTTCGCGAAAGAGGGGCTGGCGATAATTGGACCCAGCAAAGCCGCCGCCCGCCTGGAGGGGAGCAAGGTTTTCGCCAAGGAGTTCATGCAGCGCCACGGCATTCCGACCGCGCGATCCACGGTGGCTGTGGACTTCGATGCTGCCATCAAAGCCCTGGCGCTCTTCCCGCTTCCGGTGGTGGTCAAGGCCGACGGGCTGGCGGCGGGCAAAGGTGTGGTTGTCGCCCGCACCGGCGAGGAAGCCGAACAGGCTGTTGACGAATTCATGCGCCGGAAGACGCTGGGCAGTGCCGGCGACCGCGTGGTCATCGAAGACTGCCTGGCGGGCGAGGAACTGTCCTTCATCGTGCTGACCGATGGTCGTGGCATTCTCCCTCTCGTGCCCACGCAGGACCACAAGGCGCTGCTGGACGGAGACCTCGGGCCCAACACCGGCGGCATGGGCGCCTATAGTGATGATGCGATTCTCAGCGAGCCGTCGCACGACGAGATTCTCCGTTCCATCGTCGCGCCCACCCTGGCGGGTATGGAGATGGAAGGCGCTCCCTATAGCGGCTTCTTGTATTTCGGGCTCATGCTGACGCGGACGGGTCCGATGTTGCTGGAATACAACGTCCGCATGGGTGACCCGGAGACTCAGCCCATTCTGATGCGGCTGCGCTCCGATCTGGTGGACCTGTTAATGGCGCAGCGCCAGGGCCAGCTGGCGGTGGTGGATGCGCACTGGAGCCCTAATCCCGCCGTGTGCGTGGTGCTGGCGTCCCAGGGTTACCCGGGAAAACCCGAGGTCGGCAAGGTCATCACCGGCTACGATGCGGCCGAGGCGTTGGGGGGCGTCAAGGTCTTCCATGCCGGAACGCGTATGGAGAATCACCGGTTGGTCACAGCCGGTGGGCGCGTGTTGGGAGTCACGGCGATTGCGGAGGATTTGCCCTCTGCCATCCAGCGTGCCTACGCGGGGGTCAGCAAGCTTCAATTCGAAGGCATGCACTACCGGAAAGACATCGGCGCGAAGGCGCTGCGCCAGCTGGCGAATGCCCCCGCGCCCAAGCGGTCGCGCGCCTCCAAAGCGGAGCGCCCCTCCGCACGCAAGTAGTGCCGGGTTCACACCAGGGTCATCCTACTTCGATTCGCAAGGGAGGAAAAAAAGGTGCCTGAGAAGCCCTTGGTTGGCATCGTCATGGGCAGTGACACTGACCTGCCCGTCATGACCGCGGCCGCGCAAACGCTGAAGGAATTTGGCATTCCCTTTGAACTTGAAATTACCTCTGCGCACCGGTTGCCCGGGCGCACCTCAGAGTACGGGCGCACGGCGATCCAGCGCGGCCTCAAAGTAATTATCGTCGGCGCCGGCGGAGCGGCCCATTTGGCGGGCGTGCTCGCCTCGGAGACTATCCTGCCCGTCGTCGGTGTGCCCATGGCCACCACTTCGCTGGCGGGGTTCGACGCGCTGCTCGCCACCGTGCAGATGCCCGCCGGCGTGCCCGTGGCTTGCACGGCCATCGGCAAGCCGGGCGCGATCAACGCCGCCATCTTCGCCGCCCAGATCATCGCCACCTCCGACGCGGGCATCGCGCAGAAACTGGTCGAGCACAAAGAACGGCTGGCGCGCTCGGTGGCGGAGAAGTCCGAGAAGGTCAAGCGCGAGTTTCAGGTCTGATTCCCCCGCGCAGGGCCGTGGGGCGCGCTGCGCGGATTTCGCTCCCCTGTGGAATCCTCGTCCTCATCGGGCGTGTGGGAGTCTTGCTGACTGCGAAAAGGGGCACTATCAGGCTGCGGAAAAACTCGTAGGCGCTGTCATTCTGAGGAGCCGCAGGCGGTCCTGAGCATAGCGAAGGAAGAATCTCGTATGTTCATGAAAATGCGCAGGGCGAGATTCTTCGCGCAGTTTATCCTGAGCGGGCAGAGCGAGATCCTTCGCTGCGCTCAGGATGACAGCGAAGGGCCGAGAATGACAGCAGGGAAGCATTTTTCCGCAGCCTCATTATGCTCCACCGGAGGTTTTGGTAATGAAGAGCAAGAACATGTCATGGAAGCCAACCCGGACTCACGTCGCGGGGTGGCCCGTGCTGGTGGGGCTGACTTTACTGTTGGGGACGCCTGCAGCCGCGCGGGCCGAGGATCAGGCGCCCGTGAACCGCACCCCCGTGGACGACGCCACGTTTCGGCAGATTGCCGACCTTTTCCAGTATGACCACACCCTGCCGCTCGAGGCCGCGACCATCGGCGTGTGGCCCTATCGCATCCCCTACGTGATCGAGAAGATCACTTACCGCAGCGCCCACAACGAGCGCGTCCCCGGCTACTTTGCTCATCCCGTCCTGGAGCCGGGCCAGCGCTTCCCCGCCGTCCTGCTGGTGCATGGCTCCAACGGCTTCTGGGGCAAGAACGAAGATTGGGTGCTGGACTGGCTCGACGTGCTGGTGCGTTCCGGCCGCTGCGTGCTGGTGATCGACAACTATGGGTTCGGAGAGCGCATGCAGACTGAAGACATCGAAGCCGAACGCCTCCTGCCCTATAAGATGCGCGACATGGTGGTCGAGAGCGTCATTGACCAGCGGCGCGGCATTGACTACCTCGAGACGCGGCCGGAAGTTGACTCCAAGAAAATCGGCCTGCTCGGCGGCAGCCGCGGCAGTTGGATCGGCGCCATGGTGGCCGGGCTCGACCCGCGCTTCTCTGCCGTGGTTCTGACCGTCACGCAGGAATCGAACGGCTCGACGGATGACCCCAACCGGCGCTACCGGCACACGCTCAACTTTGTGCCGCGCATCACCGCGCCGGTCTTGCTGGTGAACGCCACACAGGACAAACCCGCGCGCTCCGAACTGGCCAAAGAAATCATGGGTCTCCTGCGGGTGCCCAAGCGCCAAGTCTGGTACGAGACCGGGCACTACATCCCGCCGAAAGCCGGCAACAAGGAAGCCCTGGAATGGTTCGATACGTATCTGAAATGACCGGCCACGGTTGCAGCTCATGCTGACCGCGGCGGGCGGCAGGAGTCTTTCCCATTCTGATTCCCTCGGGCGGGTTCCTCCCTTCGCAAGCGAAGTGGATCCCGCCGTCAGGAAGGAGCCCGGATGTTCATCGGGCACTTCGGTGTCGCGCTGGCCGCGAAAAAGGTGGCGCCTCGCACCTCGCTCGGCACTCTGGTAATGGCGGCGCAGTTCGTGGACCTGCTCTGGCCGATCTTTCTTCTCCTGGGCCTCGAGCGGGTGGCCATCGCGCCGGGTATTACGGCCGTCACACCTCTGGATTTCACCTCCTACCCCCTCTCCCATAGCCTGCTCGCCGACCTCGGCTGGGCCAGCCTTTTCGCGGGTATTTACAGAGTGGTTCGACGGGATTGGCGTGGGGCGCTTTGCCTTGGGTTCGTGCTGATGAGCCACTGGCTGCTTGATGCGCTCACCCACCGCCCCGACCTGCCCCTTTATCCCGGCGGCTCGATGTATGCCGGCCTCGGCCTTTGGAATTCGCGGGCCGGAACCCTCCTGGTGGAGGGTGCAATTTTCGCGCTCGGCGTGCTGGTCTATGGGAATACCGTGCGGCCGCGCGACCGCGTAGGCATTTACGCGTTCTGGTCGTTCATCGCGTTGCTGGTGCTGATGTACCTTGCAAACCTCTTCGGCCCGCCGCCGCCCAGCGTGAAAGCCATTGCCATGGCCGGCCTCGGCCTCTGGGTCTTTGTGGCCTGGGCCTACTGGCTCGACCGCCACCGGCAGCCGCGGCCCCAATCTTATGGAGGTATGAACACATGAAATCTCGACATGCATGGATCTTCGTCACCGCCCTGTCTTTGTTTTTTGTGACGGCGGCAGGGGAACAATCTCTGTCCGCTCCCTCTCCCCAGGAAAGCCAGAAGGCCTTTCACTGGCCGGCGGGCAAGCGCATGGCCGTGAGCCTGTCATTTGACGACGCGCGCTTGAGCCAGATCGACAAGGGCTTGGCCGTGCTCGACTCGACGGGTGTCAAGGCCACCTTCTTTGTCAATCCGGGTGGTGTCGAGGAGCGCCTGGAGGGTTGGAAACGGGCGGTGGCCGGCGGCCATGAGATCGCGAACCACAGTGTGTCCCATCCTTGCACGGGCAATTTCCCCTGGTCCTTCCACAACGCGCTGGAGAATTACACCCTGGAGCAGATGTCGCGGCAGCTCGACGAGGCCAATGCGGAGATCGAGCGCCTCCTCGGGGTGCGCATGGTGACCTTCGCTTACCCCTGCGGACAGAAGTTCGTGGGGAGGGGGCGCCAGATGCAGAGCTATGTGCCGCTCATTGCCGAGAAGTTCCTGGTCGGGCGTGGCTATTACGATGAGTATTTTAATGACCCGGCGTTTTGCGACCTGGCCCAGGCCAGCGGCACGGTATTTGATGATATGGATTATATCCAGATGGTGAAACGCATTTCCCAGGCGGCCGAGCAAGGCGGGTGGGTTATTTTTGTGGGGCATGAAATCGGTGAGAAGGCTTTTCAGGTTACCGACGCTACGGCTCTGGCGGCGCTCTGCAAATACCTCGAGGACCCCGCCCATGGCATCTGGGTTGACACCGTCGAGCACATCGGCAAATACATCGTGCAGCAACGCGGCGGCCCCGGAGAATGAGACCGCCGCCGCACGGTCCCGGCTTATTCCGCAGATGTCCCTTGACTCCCACGTTGCGGGGCACTATCTTTTCACACCACCAGCTCGCTCGAAGCCCTGAAGACGGTTTGAGAAAGCAACGATAGAGGCTGCGAGATGCCCAAACCCTTATCCGCTGTCGATTCCATCGGGCCCGCGTTTGAGCAGACCAAACGCCAGCTTTTTGTCCCCTTCCGGTTCCGGCGCTGGGCACGCCTGGCCGTGGTTGCGCTGATCACCGGCGAATTCGCGGGCGGGGGCGGGTCTCCCGGAGGCTTCAACTACCACGCGCGGTCACGCGGTGGGAGTTCCTCCCTCAACTTCCTGCCTTCCGATTGGGGTAATCTTCACCCCTTCTTACCCTGGATCGTAGCCGGCATCGTCCTCCTGCTCTTGTTCCTTTTCCTTTGGATTTACGTGGCCTCGGTATACCGGTTCGTGCTGTTCGATTCGGTTCTCTACGACCGCTGCGAGTTGAAAGGGAGCTGGAGGCGCTGGGAGCCCCATGGCCGAAGCTACTTCTTCTGGTGTCTCTCGCTGTTCCTGGCAGTCTCGATCGGCATCGTTCTTCTCATCGGTGGACCGCTATTCTTTGCCTGGCGCGCCGGGTTGTTCCAGCATCCGCGAGAGCACCTCGCCCTGCTGATTCTCGGCGGCGTCCTGCTTCTCTTCGTTCTGTTGGGGCTGTTTCTGGTGAGCGGGCTCGCGGGTCTCTTGGCCAAGGATTTCTGCGTTCCGCTTATGGCGCTTGAGAACCTGAGAGTGCTGGATGCCTGGCGCCGCTTGTTTCCGATGCTGGCTCGAGAGAAGATGGCCTACGCCGGCTTTGTCTTGATGAAAATCGTCCTGGCCATGGGCAGCGCCATTCTCTTCGGCATCGTCACGATTGTGGCCTTGATTGCCGTGGCGATTCCCCTGGCCATCGCGGGCCTCATCCTCTTCTTCGCCGGCAAAGCTGCCGGCCTCACCTGGAACCTCTCGACCATCAGCATCGCGGTCGTCCTGGGCGGAATCGTCGTGATGGGCCTTTTCTATCTGATCGCCCTCATCAGCACCCCCGCCATGGTGTTCTTCCAGTCTTACGTGCTCCATTTTTTCGGCGGTCGTTACCCGAGCCTCGGCGCGATTCTCTCTCCGCCTCAGCCTGCCCCCCAGCCTGCTTCCGGAGAACCACCCCCACTTGCGCCACCCGCCGCGCCGGCCCCGGCCGGAGGGTAGCCGGAGGGTGCGCCGAGATCGGGATTCGGGATCCCGGACTCGGGATAGCCCTCTCCCCAGGGAAGAGGGTGCCTCGAGATGGGGATTCAGGATCCGGGACAGCCCTCTCCCCAGGGGAGAGGGTGCCCCCGCGAACGGGGGAGGGGGCCCCGAGCGCCGGGGGTGAGGGGTCACTCATCGCCAGTCTGAGGTGAAACCTCGCCAGGCTTTGATGGCCCTCACGACCCCAGGCAAAAGCCCCTTGGGGAATCGCCAGGATCGCGGCAAGCTAAGCCACGGTCACGAAAATGTCGCGTTCTTAAAGGAACCGACGCCGCAACCTGGACATGCGGTCAATCTACGGGTAGGGGCGAGCGGCGCTCGCTCCCGGGCCGAACGCCGTTCGGCCCTACCCATGTTGCCCGGCAGGGAAGCTATGGCGAACCGAGCCGGCGAGCGGTGGCGGGCGGTGAAAGCTGAAGACCTCACACCGCAGAGGTCCGCGCTACGCTTGTTACAGCGGTGTATAATCGAGGCGGTGGCAAATCCCGGCAACCTCAGCCGCAGAACAGCGACCACCGAGACGGTCCAGGAGCGTTGCGCTTGCGCCTTTACGACGTGATCTGGAACGAAAGGTTCGTTGCCAAGATTGCCGAGAAACACGCGGTCAGCACGGATGAGGTTGAGGAAGTCCTTTTCTCCGGGCCCCACGTTCGCAGGTTGGAGAAAGGGAAAGTGAAGGGTGAGCACTTGTACGTGGCCTATGGTCAGACATCGGTGGGGCGGTATCTCTCTTTATTCGCAAGCCGCGCGGCGCGGCCTTGCCGATCTCGGCGCGGGAAATGACGGGGGCTGAGCGGAGATACTTTCATGAGCAAAAAAAAGCAGGTTGATCCCATTCCCGCCGAATTCACCAGCTATGAGGAGGCCGCGGAGTTCTGGGACAAGCACGATACCACCCATTACCCCGGCAAGTTTCGGACTGTCAAGGTAGTGAGCGAGTTCCGAAACCGGCACTATGAGATCCCGATTGACAGGGATGTCGCCATCAGTCTCCAGCAAAGAGCGAGGAGGGCGGGCGTGCCTCCCGGGCGCCTGGCCAGCGAACTCCTGCGCAAGGAACTCCGCGCCACCGGGTGAGAATGCGCGCCCAGCCTCCCATACCCCGCTATGGCGAGCGGGCAACGCGGCGGAGCCGCAAGAGAAAATCAAGAGGGAAAGGGCAAATGGCAAAGGGTAAAAGTGAAAAGCTGTACTTCCAAATGTCCTTGCTAAAACAACCAGAAATTACGGTATAGCCATACAGTGCCCGCTCTCCAGCCCGCCCATCGTAATGGCGTACGCCCTCTTCCGACCCGCTACCCCTTCACCGCTAAATGAAGAACCCACAGTCAGAATCGCACTGACTGTGGCTACCCGCTCCATGATCGCCGCAAACTTCTCAACCCTCTCCGAGGGGTCGCAGATCCGCCGTGATGGAAGAGGGCGCCCGAGGTACGAGGGAGGGGGCCCCGAGCGCCGGGAGTGAGGGGGCACATCGCCTGGCGGGACGGCGAACGCTGGCGGGCGCGAAAAGCCTCGGACCTACCAAACAGGTCCGCGCTACGTGTGCTTTTGGAAACGACTTCGTGGGTGGCGCCGACATCGCATTCCATGTCGGCGACTTTTAAGAAGCCAGGACAGGCCATAGATACGAGGCGGTGACAGAGATGTTGCGCGTGCTCGTGGGGCGCATACATGAAAGACAATGTATGCGCCACCCGCGACTGCGTTAGTCACTGAAAACGTGGTATCGTAACGCTGGGTAACTGTGCGGCTTCTCGAAACACTCACGGACTTCGTTCCTCCGGCAGCACGACGCCCGCAAGGAATCGCGGTGCTCGTGCGGCACTTAGGCGGATTCGGGCTGTTCCTTCTCGCCATCGTCGACAGCACCCCAATTCCAACCTTTGGCGGCCTGGATATTCTCACCGCCATACTCGCTGCGCGGCACCGCGAACCGTGGTACTACTACGCCGGAGTCGCCACGGCAGGCTCGGTCATCGGCGCCTACTTTACGTTCCGAATGACACGTAAGGCCGGTTTGGACTATCTCAACCGCAAGTTTGGAAAGCGCAAGGTCGCCAGACTGCTGAAGTACTTCGAGCGGTGGGGTGCGGGCGCTCTGGTCGTTTCTACCGTTATACCTTTGCCCTTCCCTACGAGCGCGTTTTTCGCCATAGCAGGCGTGCTAGACTACCCTCTCCGGACATTCATCGTTGTCGTGGCTTTGGGCAGAGCAGTGCGTTACGGAGCCATAGCCGCAATTGCCTCCTACTACGGCCGCCGCTTCGTGGTCGGTCTGCGGCATCTAGGGCAACATTCCGGGTGGTTGCTAGCGATTGCCGCCGCAGTGATCATCGCGATGACCGCGGCGATCGTGCTGAGAAAGCGACTGGAATCGAGTCGCCCCATGGTCAAGACGCACGAAACATGACTTTCCTGTTGCTCGCGGGTTGTCGGAGCGTCTTTGGCTAGGCTTCCGCACTGATTGATTCTTTCTCCCCGAGAAAGTTCAGCAACTCCTGGTTGACTTTCTCGGCGTGGGTCCAGATCAAGCCATGCGGCCCACCCTCCACCACCGCCAGCCGTGCTCCCTTGACGGCCTTGTGCGTGCGGATCCCCGTCGCAGCGATAGGAAGAATCCGGTCGGCATCGCCGTGAATGACCAGCGTGGGGACGTTGATGCGCGAAAGGTCGTTGCGGAAGTCGGTCACCCACGCCGGGACGCAGTCTAGAGTGCCCTTGGCGGAGGCGCTGACGGCAACGTTCCAGTTGTACTGGACGACCTGGTCGCTGATTCGGTTGCCACCCAGGACGTTGACGTTGTAGAAATCCGCGAAAAAGACGGAGAGGAACGCTGGCCGGTCCGCGGCGATGGCTTTCTTGATCCCCTCGAAGACACTGCCGTCCACCCCCTCCGGGTTGTCAGCCGTCTTCAGTAGGAACGGCGGGATCGAAGAGATGAATACCGCCTTGCTCACGCCCTCCGATCCGTAGGTACCCAGGTAGCGGGCCACCTCGCCGCCACCCATCGAGAAGCCGACCAGCGCGAAATCACGCAGGTCGAGCTTCGTTACGAGCTTGTGCAGGTCCTCGGCGAAGGTGTCGTAGTTGTAGCCCGTCGACGGCTGACTGGACCGGCCGAATCCCCTGCGGTCGTATGTAATGACCCGATGGCCCGCATCCAGCAGGGCCGCGACTTGCTTCTCCCAGGAAGCACCGCTCAGCGGCCACCCGTGGATCAGGATGACCGGCTTACCCGTGCCATGGTCGTCATAGTAAAGGTCGATGTTGCTGGAGTTTTCCTTGGCGACATTAATGTATGGCATTGAAAGTCTCCTTTTCGGTGCATGGGCCTCAAAAAAAAGCAGGTAGCGCAGAGTTATGCGCAGCAGCGCATTACTCTGCGGTTCTTTGTTAGAGTTCGTCACCACCACTGTGCCACAAGACCATTTCAATTCATAGTATTGCACAAATGTGAAGGTGACCCCAGCTTTAGAGCCGCAGAGTTTGAAATGCACAAACTCTGAGCTACCCGCTTTGCGCCCGAATCATCTCCCAGTCTGGCTCGCACCATGTTACTGACCTGCTCCTCGGTAAAGGGCTTTGCCGGGCTGAAGCCCGGCGCTACAGGTTTCTGTTGCGCCCGCAGGGGCAGCGTCAGAATCACTGCTATGATGAGCATGAGAATGGCCACGGCCGGTTGACGCCGCACCGGCGCCTCCGGAAAGCGGGAATCACTACGACGATTGGAGGGCATTCTACCACCCTGTTGTCTGGCGGGCGCGAAAAGCCGCGGACGTCTGCTATGTGTGTCCGCGGCTTTTCGCCCCAGCCCGCGCAGCGGGCGACAGGTCGTAGCCCACAGCGCGAGCTGTGGGTAACGAGTTCGAGTAAAGTCTCCCCCAGCCCCGGAGGGGCGAAAGAACCTATTTTTGCCACGATTTCACAACACCACCCCTGTGCGGCGGCCCATGCAAAATGCTATTGCGCCGTTGGCTTGGGTCGTAATTTCTTTCGCCCCTGGCGGGGCTCGGGCGGGGTGGGGATGTTCGATTCCCATGGCTTGCGCCTTGGGCTACGTTCTTTCGCCCGCTGCGCGGGCTTGCGCGCAGGCGCGCGTTCGGACAATTAGGCACCTTCGCGAGAGATTTTGCCTACCCGTAGGATATACAGATAATAACTGTCTTGACAAGCCTCGGGTACGGTGCTAGCCTGGAGCGCTAGGTTCTGTGGGCCGAACAGGGCTCGGCCCCGATGGTCAATTTGGAAAGAACGCGCTATCGGGGAACGGCCCCGATGGTCAATTTGGAAGGAACGCGCTATCGGGGAACGGCCTGAGGCGGGTCCCAATCAATTGATAACCCTGGAATTGGACCACCCTGGTGGCTTCAAACAACGCAGAAGCGATGTTCATGCAAAGCACAGAAGATTCCAGCCTGCGCCAATTGTGGCGGCTCACGAATGTGCTTTTCAAGGTCGGAAACGGGGCGCTGACCCATAAAGATGTTAAAAATGAAGATCGACCCGACTATGTCTATGAAAACAAAGGGGTGAGTGACACAATGACCGATAATGGATCGGGCTTTTTGGCCGACAATTCACAAATTTAGCGATAATGGACGACAATCGAACCGACTTCTTGGCCGAAAATGCAAAGGTTACGCGATAATTCGGGGGGAAGTCAGCACAATGTTGTCGAAAGTAGAGTAGATAGGCTTATGTTGGAGGTCGCGAAAGGCATGATCAAGGCGCGGGTTCACGGGCCACGACGCACCGCAGTCGAGTGCTGCCGGTCAGTTTCGCAGGATGGAGCGAACCATTTTGCGCGCCTCGCCGGCGAACCCCTCCATGTCCAGGAGAAAACGAGAGAGGTCGGTCTGGGCGAGGAGGGGATAATCCCGCGTCAGGATTGCCCAGGCGGGGTCGTCTTCCAGCTTCAGGTCGGACTTTTCGTTAGTGCCGTAACCCAACTCGTGCATGTGGCAGAGGCGATCACTCAGGCCGACCAGCGCGACCAGCACGGGGTGGAGCTTGGCCTGCTGGACGTTGTGGTGGTGCTCAACGACTTCCGCGATGTCTTCCGGCAGCCGCCAGTGCTCGGCCAGGATCTTTCCCGTATCACAGTGGGTGAAACCCAGGGCAGAATACTCGGCCTGGTGCAGGGGAATGTGCTCGGACCGGGCGAGTTGAGCGGCGGCGCGGAACTCCTCCTGGAACGACAGCATGTTGACGAGCTCACCGATGTCGTGCAGCAGCCCCGCCAGGTAAGCCCGTTCCGGCTCGCGAAAGCGGGCTTTGCGGGCGCAGTAGCGGCTGATCAGGGCGCAACCCAAGGAATGCTCCCAGAAAACCAGCGGGTCAATCACCCAGCTTGCCTTCGGCAGAAGATTCAGCAGGCTGCAGGAGAGCAGGATCTCGCGGACCTGCCGCACCCCCAGCACCAGAACCGCCCCGTGGACGGACTTGACCTCGCGGGTGCGGAAATACAGGGCCGAATTGGCCACCCGGAGACACTGCGCGGAGATGGACTCGTCGCAAGAGACCAAGTCCACAATCCGGGTGACCTCCACCTGATCGACAGGCAACTCCAGATAGTGGAGCAGGGGCCGAATGATGGCCGGAACGGTGGGGATGGAATTCAACTTCTCCACGCGTTCGCGGATCAGCTCTCGGAGGGTAGGAGTCATGACTTGCCTTGTTAAGCCTCACTCATCTATCGGCGGCAACCGGGTTCAGCATGAGGCCGTCTTCAACAGCCCACGTGCAGGGTGCCTCCGCAGGGAACGCGGTCAGCGCTGGGGCGCACCCGGCGCGGGACCTTTGGCCGTCTCCCCCGGGGCGGAAGCCAGAATCACAATATCCACCCGCCGGTTCAGGGCTCTGCCTGCTTCCGTCTGGTTCGTGGCCACGGGGTGGAACTCGGCGTAGCCACCCGCGGAGAGCCGGGCAGGAGGAAGGCCGTAACGGGTGATGAACAGCCGGATCATCTCCGTGGCGCGGGTCGTGGAGAGCTCCCAGTTGGAGGCGAAGTGGTCGTTGTGAATAGGGACGTTGTCCGTGTGGCCTTCGATGCGGAGGTTGTTGGGCTGCCCCCCCAAAACCTCGGCGATGCGCCGAATCGTGGCCTCGGAACTGGCGCGAAGCTGCGCCGACCCGCTGTCAAAGAAGCCGAGTTCGCGCAGGCTGACGACCAGCCCCTCGCGGTTCGCATTCAGCGCCACCTCGTGACGCTGGATTTCTGCCCCCAGGGCCTGCCCCAGTTCCTTCTGCAAGGTGGCCAGGTCCTTCGGCTGGGGAGGATTTCCCTCCATCTTTTCGAAAGGTGAGGGCAAGGCCCCCCGGCCGGCAAGCCCTTTGCCATCCTCGATGACTTGTACGTCTTCCATGGGCAGGGGATCCGTGGTGACCATGGGCGCCTTGGAATTCGCCGCCTGGAAAATGCCCATTTGTTGGAACGCCGTCCGGATGGCCACCGATAGTTTTCCGACCTTGCGCTTGTCCATCTGGGCGGAGGAGAACATCACCACGAAGAAGGCAAACATGAGGGTAATGAAGTCCGCGTAGGAAACCAGCCAGCGATCGTGGCTGACCTGAGCCGGGGCTTTTTTCTTGCGACTCATGCCGGAGGCTCCGCGGGTTTCTCCACGGCGGCATCAGGAGCGAGGAAACCCTGCAACTTGGTTTCGACCATGCGCGGGTTCAGGCCTTCCAGAATGGAAATGACGCCTTCCAGCATCATTTCACACTTCTGGTGGTCGGCCCGATTGCGAATCCTCAGCTTGCCCGCCGCGGGAAGGAAAAACAGGTTGGCGGAGCCCACCCCGTAAATCGTGGCCACAAAAGCCACCGCAATGCCTTTGCCCACTTCTTCGATGTTATCGAGATGTTGCATCACCTGGATCAGGCCGAGAACTGCACCGATGATGCCGACCGTCGGGGCAAAGCCGCCCGCTGCTTCGAAGACCTGCGGGCTGCGCTCGGCGTGTTCGATCTGGTTGTCCAGTTCGAGTTCCATCATCTTGCGCAATTCCTGGGGCTCCGTTCCGTCCACGGCCAGCAGTACCGACTTGCGCAGGAAGGGTTCTTGAATGTTCTCGAGTTCGCGGTCCAGGGAAACGATGCCTTCCTTGCGAGCCTTGTGCGCAAATTCCACGATCTCCGCAATGAGTTGCTGCAGGTCCCGTTGAGAGTCGAAGAAGACATGGGCTAACTGCTTGAAACTGGTCAGCACGACCGGCAGGGGGAATTGCAGCATGACGGCGCCGAGCGTGCCGCCGAAAACAATCAGCGCGGCCGTGGGCTGAAGAATCTGGGAAATCTTCCCCCCTTCCAGCAGCAGACCGGCCAGAATTCCCCCCAGGGCGATGACCACTCCACTAAGACTGCTTTTGTCCAAGTCCCGACCCTCTTATTCGTCATCCTCTGCAGGCTTCGTGCGCGGCTCCAGGGGTTCTCCCGAGGCAGGAGCACCCACATGCGGCGAGAGAAGCCGCCGGCGGTAATCCTCGATCTGCTGCATCACTTCCGCGGAACTTTCCCTGACCACTATCTTTTCGCCCGTGACCAGCGTGATCACCGTGTCAGGCGCAATCTCAATGAACTTGATCAACTCCGAATTCACGATCAGTGGCCGGTTGTTGAGCCGCGTCAACTGAATCATAACTTCTGCACCCTGTCCTACCCGCCCGCAGTTCACGGCGTGCGGCTGGTGACGACCTCACATAGACCTACATCGGCAGTTTCGCTCCGCACCTTCATGAAAATCCGGCCGGTTGGCGCTATGGACAGGAGATACCCAGCAGGACGTTTAGTCCTAATGCTGTTCACTTAAACTTTGTCAAGGAGACTGTTCGCGGTTCGACCCTAGAACCCCCCTCCCCCCGGCCCCTCTCCCCCAAGGGGGCGAGGGTGGAGCGAAGCGCCGGGTGCGGGGGTCACCCAGGGAACGAATTGAGAAGTAGTTTCCTGAAACCCCTTATGTGAACAGTATTGCGTTTAGTCCGGATTGCTCACGAGACTCTGCCATGCTCTTTCGAGCATCCCCAAGGGCGGGGTGTAGCCCCGGCGAAGCAGCGCCTTCCAACCTTCCACGCGTCTCGCGCCCCGTGTGACCCTTGGGTCACTGCTACGCGGGGCGACAACGCCGCCCTGGCAGGGAGGTTTTCACGTGGACTCAGTAGAGGTTGGGACAGGTCCCTGCCAAGAGGGGGAGCGGCGGGGTCTCCCGCCTCCCGGGCGGGAGCCGCGGCCTCCCCTTGCCCCGGCGGACAGAGAAGATCCTGTCCCCGGAATTCCCGCAGTTTGCCGAGGCTCGAAGTGTACGCTGGTGGATGGCCGGCCCGGATGGGCAGGTGCGGAACAGGGCGGCGGCCGCGAATCCCGATAAAACCACCCGGCGTCCATTAAGGTTTTGGCCGGAGTGCCGATAGGGGTCAATGGACTGAGAATCGGTTCCGTCGGTTGGAAAGGAGAATCGCCGGCGGGCCAGAGCAACGCGCTTCGCCAGGCCCCAGGTTCTGCGGCCCAAGACGGAGAGGCAAACCGAAAGGAGATCTAGTATGTCACTAAGCGTCTTAAACAACATTCCATCCTTGGTAGCCCAGAATCAATTACAGGTCACCAACACCAACCTGCAAAACACCCTGTTCCAGTTGTCTTCAGGCTCTCGGATCAACACCGGAGCCGACGATGCTGCTGGACTGGCGATTGTCAACGGCTTGCAGGCTAACATCTCCGCGCTCCAGCAGTCGTCGGCCAACGCCAGTAACGGCGTCGGCAAACTGCAAGTCGCTGACGGCGCGCTGGCCCAGGTCACCACTCTACTCAACCGCGCGGTGACGCTGGCTACGGAATCCGCGAACGGCACGGTTTCGCAATTGCAGAGGCAGGCGCTCAACGCTGAATTTGTCTCCATCCAGGCCGAAATTACGCGCATTGGCAACGCCACCAATTTCAACGGCACGGCCATCTTCTCATCCACGACCGTCGCCAATCTCAACCAAGTCGCCAGCTCTAAAACCACCGACGTCACGGCAGGAACTCTCTTGACGCCGACGGACACAACTACGGTGGCCTTGGGGAATGCCACGCCTTATACCTTCACGCCTGTCCTCACCGTCAACCTAAACCAACTCAGCGGAGGAGCGGTTCTGACCGGCGCCACTGCTATTACAGACGCCGAGACCATGACTATTTCCAGCGTCGCGGGTGGGACTACCTATACTTACACCGCTGGCGCTCTCAATGACACGGTGCAGGGCCTCATGGATGCTATCAACGGGGCCGGACAAGGGTTTGCCGCATTCCTCAGCTCAACCGGAAACCTGCAGATCGTTGACACTCAGGGCAATGGCGACGTCGCCGTCTCTGCCAACACCGCAACTGAACTGGGTGCGATCACTAACGTCCAGACGGGTAGCACGGTCCAGGACCTGATCAACGGGATCAACGCCAACGTCTCCGGTGTAACGGCAGGTTTGGCGAGTGTGACAAGCCTGAACCAACTCAGCGCAGCAACGGCGGGTTTGACCGGCGCTACTGTTATTGCAGCCGGCGAGCACATGACTATTTCCAGCGCCCTGGGTGGGGCTGGCGATACTTATACTTACACCGCTCCCGGTGGCGCTGACACGGTGACGGGCATGATGACTGCTATCAACGCGGACGGACATTTTCACGCATTCCTTAACTCAACCGGAAACCTGCAGATCGTTGACACTAACTACCATGGCGACGTCGCCGTCTCTGCCAACACCGTAGCTGAAGTGGGTGCGGTCACTAACGCAGCTCCAACTCAGTTGGTGATCACCGACACACAGAACCGGGGTAACCTTACGGTCACTAACTCGGATACCGCGCTGGGATTCGTTACGACTACTAATCCCGACGCTTTTGCTTCGCCGCAGGTAACTGGCGCTCAAAATACCGACATTTTCATAACTGACGGCAACGTCACCAATCCTTTGTATAACACGATTTCGGTTGCTATCGGGGCGCTCGACGACAGCCATATGGGCTCAGCCAGCATCCATGCAGACTCACTGTATAGCGCTACCAGCGACACAGCGTCCATTACAGTGGCGAAGACGGCGCTGGGCGACCTCAATACTGCCATTTCACAAGTGGCAAACCTCCGAGGTGGTATTGGTGCCGGCATTAACCGGTTGGGCTCGGCCGTCAATGTCATGAATACCCAGGTGCAAAACCTGACTTCCGCCGCAAGCGCCATCAAGGACGCGGACGTTGGACAAGTCGTTGCGAACCTGTCCAAATATCAAGTCCTCGAGCAGACGGGCATTGCGGCCCTGGCGCAAGCGAACTCCCAGGAGCAGGCCGTTCTGAAGCTGCTGCAGTAGTCGAAGCCGGGGATTTTCTGACGGAGGGGGCCCCTTAGGCCCTCTCCGCAGGTTTTTCCAGGACACACGACGATGAGCATCTCCCCAGCACAATTGGTGATGGTAGTGGCTACAGCGGATGGCACCGCTGAGACCGCGCGAGCGCGAGAGGCGCCCACCCGCCCGGCCGCCCAGGTTCGAGAGCACGCCGCCGGAGCCGCCGCTGCGGCGCAAGCCGAAGCCTCCGGCCCCAAGCTGAGCACGGCGATGCGCATCGATGACCAACGCCGGGTCTACTACGAGGTCATCAATAACCGGACCGACGATGTGGTGCTGGAGATTCCTCCCGAGCAGATGCGAAAGCTCGCAGAGGGACTGGCCGAGTCGCTGAAAAAACAACCGGACGGTCACAATGTCGATGTCAAGTCATAGGCAACCTGGGTAGTGGGTCAGTTTGCTGTAGCGGCACTCTATGAGCGCCGGAATCTATTGAATCAAAAGCCGGCGGTCATAGACCGCCGCTACAAAAAACCAAAGTGACCCACTACCGGAACCTGGGGCGGCGAGTGCGGACGGTTCGCTGCCTTGCTGGCAGCGTGGCTGACCCGAGGAGGGAGCGCCCGCCGCGGCGGGCTTGTTTACTGTGCGGCGCTGGGCATCATGCCCCAGAGAGAGCCGCAAGGCTTAGAGAACCCGCCGCGGCGAGCGCTCCCCGTCTAGCAGGCTGCGGAAAAACGCTTCCCTGCTGTCATTCTGAGTTCTTCGCTGTCATCCTGAGCGCAGCGAAGGATCTCGCTCTGCCCGCTCAGGATAAACTGCGCGAAGAATCTCGCCCTGCGCATTTTCATGGCAATACGAGATTCTTCCTTCGTTTCACTCAGGACCGCCTGCGGCTTCTCAGAATGACAGCCCCGACGGGTTTTTCCGCAGCCTGCTAGCCCGGATTCCTCACCACGGGTTTGGAAGGGCGGGGCTTTAGCCCCGCCGTTCGAAGGCCTTCCTGATTATTCCCGTGTCCCGAGCCCCGCGCAGCTTGCGGCCGCAAGCTGCGCGGGGCTCGGGACGAACAGAGGGCGGGAGCCGCGATTTCGGCGGGGCTGAAGCCCCGCCCTTCCGGCAGCCCCCCAGAAGCGTTCCAGCGCGGTGAGAAATCCGCGCTAGGACTAAAGGAAACACGCCCACCTGCCGATAACATGAGTGATAGGCCATCAGCCGGCCGAGACGGTCGGAGTCAAGATTAGCAGGAGGAGTGGGAATGAGTACAAGCGGAATCAATTCGATCTTGTCGAGCTTGGCTAGTTCAGGCAGTGAGTCGCTGAGCCAACTCCTCGGAAATCCTTCCAATACAAATGCAGGTGATACTTCGGCCCTCCAGAATGCCGTCAATGCCATCTTGAACTCCGCCACCAGCACTTCGGGAAGCGGCATCGATGTGCAATCCACCGTGAACGCGATCCTGCAAGCGGACGCCGCTCCCGAGATACTTTTGCAAGATCAAGTGACGAACCTCAACACGCAGACAGCGGCCATGCAACAAATCGAAAACGATCTGGTGGCTTTGAAAACCAGTGTCCAAGCGCTCAGCGACCCCACCGGCGCCTTCGCCTCCGTGGGGGTGACCTCTTCCAATAACAATGCGGTCAATGCAACAGCGGCGAACGGCACTACCGCGGGCACCCACACCCTAACGGTCACGAGCCTCGCCACCACGGCCGCGTCCTATTCCTCCCCCCTTGCTTCGGGATCGACGGCAATTCCCACCGGGTCGCTCGAGATTACGGTCGGCGGCACGAGTGAGCCCATCCCTGTCGACAGCACCGACAACACCACCACGCTCAGTGGGCTGGCGACTTACATCAATAAGCAGGACATCGGGGTCACCGCCTCAGTGATTACGGACGCCTCCGGAGCCCGCTTGTCGCTGGTCAGCCAGACTTCCGGCACGGCAGGAGCCTTCACTGTAACAGACCCCACCGGCACA
Organism: uncultured Acidobacteriota bacterium; assembly: GCA_963722555.1. Taxonomy (GTDB): domain Bacteria; phylum Acidobacteriota; class Terriglobia; order UBA7540; family UBA7540; genus Bog-366. The sequence continues at coordinate 767,259 of CAVRNQ010000001.1, read as the reverse complement.
ACCGGGTTGACCTTTAGCCAGGCTGTCGATGCATCGAACAACCCCCTGGGGACCGACGCCTCACTGACTGTGGACGGTGTCCCCGTCACGAGCGCCAGCAACAAGCTGACGGGAGTAATCCCCGGCGTGACCTTGACGTTGTCAGGGGTGTCATCCTCTCCGGTGACGCTTGACATCCAGCCTGACATGACCCAAGTGGCCACGGCCATCAACAGTTTCGTCAGCGCCTACAACACGGTGATCGGGGACATCAATGCCCAGTACACATACGATGGCACCCAAAGCTCGGCGCCCCCGCTCTTGGGAGACTCCTCTTTGGACCTTTTGCAGCAGCAGTTGCTGGGCAGCATCACCACTAGCATCAGCGGGAATAGTGGCTTGGTGAATCTTCAGTCGATTGGGATTCAGCTTCAGCAAGACGGTACGTTAAAGGTGGTCAGCACCACATCACAGGACAGCATGAGCCTTAACGACGCGCTCCTCTACAACTTTTCGGCTGTCCAAAACCTGTTCCAATCGACTTCGCCCTCGGGCGTGGCCCAGACTCTCAACACCGATCTCACCTCGCTTACCGACGCTGTCAACGGCCCCATGAATTTGGCCATGACCGGAATCAACAATCAGGTGACCGACCTCAACAACCAGATCAGTGATTTTCAGGCTCATCTCCAGGACACGCAGACACAACTGATGGCTCAGTATAGCCGGATCAATACGATGCTTGAGCAATTGCCTGAAACGCTCGCCGCGATCAACAGTCAACTCGACGCACTTAATCCGAAGAGTAAGGGATGACGCACCCAGCCCACACCTATCGCCAGCACGCGGTCCAATGCGCCACGCCAGTGGGTTTGGTCGTGATGCTTCACGATGGCGCCATCGCCTGGCTGCAGCAAGCCATAACCGCCATCGAAGCCCATGACATCGATAAGAAATGCGCGCACCTGAACCGCGCGCTGAGCATCATCGCGCAACTGGAAGGCACCCTAGACTTCGAGCGGGGCGGCGAAGTCGCCCAGACCCTCAAGCAATTTTACGTGCACGCCCGCGCCCGCGTGCTGCAAGCCAATATCCAGAACTCCCAGGATATCCTCGCCGCGCTGGTGCAACAGTTCTCCACGGTCCGAGAAGCCTGGGACCAAGTCGATCACCCGGCTCCCGCCCAGCCCGCCCCGCCGTCAAGCGGTGCATCACAATCCGACCCTGGTTCAGCCTCTCCCTCGGGCTCCTTTCGGTTGAGCGCCTGAGAGCGGGGTTCTTAACGGTCACCATCCAACTTCCCCGCCCTTCCGGCAGCCCCCCAAAAGCGTCCCAGCGTGGTGAGAAATTCGCGCTAGCCGCTTTCGGCTATCCCTGCTCAGAACTAAAGCCACAAGGAGCTCTTCAACGAACTGCTGAGTCTTCCCAAAAGAACATTCAAGTTACAGAGCACTCCGCCGATAAAAGTGTCTAGATGCCAAAAGGTTCTCCACCTGCTTCTGGGTGAGTTGGTGGCCACTGAGAACACGCTGCAAGGCTGGGGAGATGTTCGGGCAAGGAAACAAGGGTCCTTCCACAATCGAGAGTGGGGAGCAGCGACAGGACACCCGATCCCGCCGGGATACTGGCGGTTCAAGCCGGAGGGGGAGATTCAGCAATGGGCGACATGGACGACATCGTTAAGGAATTCCTCGTCGAAAGCAATGAGAACCTCGACCAGCTTGACCGGGATTTAGTCATTCTGGAACAGTACTGTCCGGTTAAAACTCGAACAGATTCAGCTGCTTGCCGAGATTCAGGTTTTCGGTTTCATCGGCAAAGTTGAAAAACCCCTCTAAAATCGGGGTTTTTTCGAAAATCGTGACGCTGAGAATTTGCAGAATTTTGTACAGACTCAGGTCGAGCCCCAGTTGCTTTTTGACCATCGCCACCAGGACGTAAACCGAGAGGGCGACCCAAACTTGCGTCTTCACGGCGTTCTCGGAGGTACCGTAGAAAGCCTTGATGTGCAGGTGCTGTTTGATCCAGCGGAAGAACAATTCCACCTGCCAGCGGGCCCGATACAGTTGCGCGATGGTCAGAGGGGGCAGGAGAAAATTGTTGGTCAGGAAAGTGAGTCGGGAGTCCTTCTCGGCATCGAAATAGTGGATACGTCGCAAGCGATCGGGATAACGCTGCGCGGTTCGCACTCCGGTCAGCAGAATGGTTTGGTTGCACTGCACTCCCGTGGATCGTTCGACGGGGCGCGAGGAGCGACGATAGAACTGCATATTCTTTTTGGCGCGAGTGATGAAGAAGGCACAAGCTTGGGTAAACGCGTAGAGACGAGCGAAATCGACATAACCGCGGTCGAGCAAGTAAAAGGCTCCGGCTTCGAGAAGCAGTTCGTCCAGCAGGTTGACGTCGTGGACCTGCCCGCCGGTCACATAAACACTGGTCGGAATGCTGCCGCGCACGTCCAACAGCGTATGCAGCTTCACCGCACTCTTGCGGCGGCGAAACTGGCCCCAGGGAAACAGCGACAGACACAAATCGATGGTGGTCGAGTCGAACGCATACACGGTCTCGGACAACTCCACTCCGAAAGATTCGTCGCGGTAGAGGTTGCGGGCGATGCCAATCAGCACTTGGGCAAAGTCGGCGTAGATGCGCCAATCGCGATGCTCGTTGGCGTCGGCGAGCGTGGCGCGAGAGACTCGACCGCGGAAACCCATATGATAGAGCTTCGCGGGTTGCGCTCGCAGACAGGCTTCGATGTCGCGGAGACTGTGGCGATAGGTGAGCTGAGCGAAAGCCAGGCAGAGAAATTGATCCCAGCAAGAAAAACCTTTGACGTAACGATGGCCGTAGTAGCGATCGACGCAGAGCTGAAACTGGTAGGTCGGGATGAACTCCATGAGTTGAGCGAAAACGGTTTGGCCCGTGTTCATCGACTGCCTCCAAACTAGAGTGGCAAGCAGTCCTATGGTGTTCATGAACAGGTAAAAATTTGAAATCGAAAAACTTCATCGGGACCCCTTACTTTCGCGTACTCAGGTAGTTACAAGGAATGGTCCGAACTTTTGCCGGACAGTAGTGATTCTGGAAAAGGATCCAACCGCCCGTGAGGTTCTCGCCAGCATTTTCCGGACGATTCATACCCTCAAGGGCACGAGTGGTTTCCTGGCTTTCTCCAAGTTGGAGGCGGTGACGCATGTGGGGGAAAGTCTCCTGAGCCGTTTGCGGGACGGTCGTCTCGTCTTAAATGCGGAGATGACGTCCGGGCTTCTGGCCCTGGTGGATGCAGTTCGCCAGGTGTTGGTGAATATCGAAACCACCGGCCAGGAGGGGGAGGGAGATTACACCCCACTCGTCGAACTGCTGACCCGCTTGCAGGGGGGTGAAAAGAAAAAGAAGAAGTCCGCCCCGGCGGTAGCGGCCCCCCCAACTCCCCCTGCCGTCCCACCATCTGCCCCCGCCGACCCGCCGCCCGCGCCCCCTGTCCCGCTGGCCACTCCCCTGCCTGCCGCTCAGGAGGAGCCGAGTGACGCGCAGGACAATTCCTACCACACACTCTCCCTGGGAGAGATTCTGGTGCTATCTGGGGAGGCCGAGCGAGAAGAAATCGAGGCGGCTTTGAAACTCCAGCAAGCCGGAGACGCCCGCCGGATCGGCGAAATCCTGGTGGACAAAGGCGCCACGCAGCCCTCCGCTGTTCTGGAGGCTCTGCAAGTTCAGGCGGAAGCTCGCTCCTCGGCCCTTTCCGACAGTAACATCCGCGTGGATGTGAGTCTGCTCGATAAGTTGATGAACCTGGTCGGGGAGCTCGTGCTGGCCCGGAACCAGATCCTGCAATTCTCCTCCACGCAGCAAGACACGACCTTCCTGAACACCACTCAGCGCTTGAACCTCATCACCACCGAGTTGCAGGAAGGCGTCATGAAGACGCGGATGCAACCCATCGGGAACATCTGGAGCAAATTCCCCCGCGTCGTGCGTGACCTCGCGACGGCTTGTGGGAAACAGATTCGCCTGGAGATGGAAGGCAGGGAGACGGAGCTCGACAAGACCCTCATTGAAGCCATCAAAGATCCGCTTACTCACCTGGTCCGCAACGGCGTCGATCACGGCGTGGAGATGCCTGAAACGCGTGTGGCTGCTGGAAAGCCTGCGGAGGGGCGCCTTTTCATGCGAGCCTTCCATGAGGGGGGGCAGGTCAATATCGAAATCTCTGATGATGGCGCCGGGATCGATATCGAGCGGGTTAAACAGAAAGCCCTGGAAAAGGGTTTGATTACCCCTGACCAGGCAGCCCGCATGAATGAGCGCGAGCTGCAGAACCTGATCTTCTTGCCGGGGCTTTCAACGGCGGAAAAGGTCACGAATGTATCCGGTCGCGGCGTGGGCATGGACGTGGTCAAGACGAACATTGAAAAAATTGGCGGGACAGTCAACATCCAAACCCGCGCCGGCCTGGGGACCACCTTAAAGATCAAGATCCCTTTGACTCTGGCCATTATCCCGGCGCTGGTCGTGACCAGTGCAGGGGATCGCTACGCCATTCCTCAGGTCAGCCTCTTGGAACTCGTCCGCCTGGAAGGTGAGCAGGCTCGTAAAGGCATCGAGATGATTCACGGCGCACCCGTCTATAGGCTGCGCGGAAAACTGTTGCCCTTGGCCCACCTGAACCACGAACTGCGCGTGGAAGAGAACCGCAGCGGATCAAGCCTGCCAGCGCCGGATGGCCGCCCCGGGCATTCCGGAGGGGTTTCCGACGTCGGCAGCCTGGATTGGTTTTCGGCGCGCAACAAGCACCTGCTTTGGAAGTCCAGGCTGAGGGAGTTCCTGGACGGCAAGGGAACCATGACGGTAGCCCAGGCAGGTTCTTACCAAGACTGCGCCTTGGGCAAGTGGCTGTATGCCTCGGGTTTGGAGGAGTTCGGCAACGTACCGGAGATGCAGCAGTTGGAGAACCTGCACCAGCGCTTTCATGAGGCTGTCCGCAAGGTTATCTCCTCGAAGGCTTCTGGCAATACCGCTCGCTCCGAGCCGGAACTCGCTCGCGTTGAATCCCTGTCCGAGCAGATCGTCTCCCTGCTGACAGCCCTCGAACAGCAGATGGCAGGCCGCAGCGCTGTCACAATCGTCGTGTTGCAGGCGGATGATCACCATTTTGGCCTGATCGTCGATGAAATCAACGACACGGAAGAAATCGTTGTCAAGCCTCTGGGCAAGCAACTCAAGGGCATTTCCACCTTCGCGGGAGCGACCATCATGGGAGACGGTCAGGTGGCCCTCATCCTGGATGTCCTCGGGTTGGCCCAACGGGCCAACGTGGTTCCCGAGGTTCGCGACCGATCCGTGGGGGAAAAGACCGCAGAAACGGAGTCGCGGCACGACGACGGAGAATCGCTCCTGTTGCTCCGCGGGCCGGAGGATGGACGGATGGCCATGCCGCTCTCGCTTGTGGCGCGCTTGGAAGAGTTCAACCGGAGCAGCGTGGAAAGGGCGGAAGGGCGGTACGTGGTCCAGTATCGCGGCCAAATCCTGCCGCTGATCTACCTCTCCGCCGCCCTGCCGGAGCGCCGCCAGGAACCCCGCGGTGGGGAGCCGGCGGAGGCGGGAAGGGAAGACGAAAAAATCCAGGTGGTCGTGTACACCGATCAAGGCCGGAGCGTTGGGCTGGTCGTAGAACGTATTTTAGATATCGCTCACGAGAAGGTCGCAGCCCAGAAACACACGGGCCGCGAGGGAATCTTGGGCTTGGTGGTTGTGCAGGGGCGTGTGACGGAACTCCTCGACGTGAAAGGCATTATCCAGACGGCTGACCCGAACTTCTTCAGGGAAGCAGTGGCGGCCTAGACAGGGGACATGGCATGGCAGGAAAAAGACAGTTTTCGACATTTGTGGTCGACCGACTGTTGTTTGGAGTCGAAGTTGAAAAAGTCCAGGAAGTCATTCGCTATCAGGAAATGACTCGAGTGCCTTTGGCGCCTCCGGTAGTGAAAGGCCTCATTAACCTGCGCGGCCAGATTGTCACGGCCGTTGACCTGCGGCGCCGGTTGGGCCTGCGGGAACGCGCCGCGACCGATCTCCCCATGAATGTGGTGGTGCGTCACGAGGACGGTGCGGTGAGCCTCCTCGTAGATGAAATCAGTGATGTCTTGGAAGTTGAGGAGGAGGCCTTTGAGTTGCCGCCAGGGACTCTCTCGGGAGAAGCGCGGGAGCTCATTCGCGGAGTTTACAAACTGAAAGACACGTTACTGATTGCTTTGGATACCGACAAGACACTGAATCTGGTGACGACTGCCGCGAGAGGCGCCTAGCCAGTAAAACACATCGCATGGAGGATGAAATGAAGAATCAATCAACCCTACAGACGAAGAACAGAAGCTTGCGGGATAGAGGGAAAGGTACTGTTGTGGTGGACAAGGCTGAAGTCTACGACCTGATTCCAGGCATGGTGATCGTTATGGACACGAACCACACCATTCTGGATCTTAACGACCCCGCAGCTAAAGCAGCGGGCAAACCAAAAGAGGACTGCATCGGAGCCAAGTTCTGGGACCTGTATGACAACCCAGGCTGCAGGGCCGGAACCTGTGCGGCGGCTGAAGCGGTAAGGACGGGCAAGGTGTGCGAAGGAGAGGCCTCCCCCGTGGTTCAAGGCAAAGAAGTGCCCGTACTGGTCACGGCAGCTCCACGTTTCGACGCAGCAGGGCGGGTAGTAGGCGCCGTGGAACTCGTTTTTCCCGCCGTCGGTGAGGTCGGGTTGGCTCGTGAAACGGCGCGATTGGCCGCTGCTGCCAAGGAAGGGCGGCTCACAGAGCGAATCGATGAAGGCAGGTTCCAGGGTCGGCATCTCGAAAGAGCTAAAGCGGTCAACCTGATGCTGGACGCTATTCTCCAGCCGCTGGACGAGGCGAGCAAGGTCCTGCAACGGATGGCCGTGAACGACAACACCCTTCAGGTTAAAGGTCATTATCAGGGAGCCTTCGCCGAGTTAGCCGAGGCGACAAACACTGTGCAGAGTCGAATCCATCTTGTCACCGAAACTGCGAAGAAGGTTTCGGAAGGGAACCTGGAGGATTTGCCGGAATACCAGAAGATCGGGCGCCGCTCCGAACGTGACGAACTCATCCCCTCCCTCATCGCGATGATGGAGAGCATTGCTGCGCTGGTGGCGGATGCGGAAGTGCTGTCGCGGACCGCGGTGGAGGGCAAGCTCTCCGCGCGGGCTGACGCCAGCAAGCACCGGGGCGAATACCGCAAAGTCATTCAGGGGGTGAACGAGACCCTCGATGCCGTGGTAGCACCCGTACAGGAAGCTGGAACGGTGCTGCAAAAGGTCGCCGGGGGTGATCTGACGGCCCGTGTGGAGGGCAATTACCAGGGCGACCACGCACGTATCAAGAACGACATTAACCTCATGGCGGAAAGACTCTCCGAGAGCATGTCGCAGATCGGACAGAGCGCGCAGATGCTGGCAAGTTCCTCGGAAGAGCTCAGTGCGGTAAGCCACCAGATGAGTGCCAACGCCGAAGAGACGGCCAGCCAATCCAACGTGGTTGCGGCAGCAGCGGAACAGGTCAACAAGAACCTGCAGACGGTGTCAACGGCAACCGAAGAGATGAGCTCCAGCATCAAGGAGATTGCCAAGAACGCCAACGAAGCCGCCCGGGTCGCGACCTCCGCCGTGAAGACCGCCGAGAGTACCAACGCGACCGTGGCCAAACTGGGTGAATCGAGTGCCGAGATCGGGCAGGTGATCAAGGTCATTACTTCCATCGCACAGCAGACGAACCTGCTGGCTTTGAACGCCACGATCGAGGCGGCGCGAGCCGGCGAAGCGGGCAAGGGCTTTGCGGTGGTGGCCAACGAGGTGAAGGAACTGGCGAAAGAAACCGCCAAAGCGACCGAGGATATTAGCCGCAAGATCGAAGCTATTCAGGGGGATACCAAGGGAGCGGTGGAGGCGATTGGCCAGATCAGCGCCATCATCAATCAGATCAACGACATCTCGAACACGATCGCAACTGCGGTCGAGGAACAGACTGCGACCACCAATGAGATTGCTCGTAACGTGCAGGAGGGGGCAAAGGGTGGTTCGCAAGTGGCCGAGAACATTGTCTCCGTGGCCCAGGCGGCCAAGAGCACGACGCAAGGCGCCAACGACACGCAAACGGCGGCGGCCGAACTGGCGCGCATGGCTGCGGAGCTACAGAAGGTCGTCGCCCAGTTCAAGTACGACGACAGCGCCGGAGCTTCCGAGTCCGGTACAACGGCGAAACTGGCTCGCGACGCGCATTTGGCGAGTCGAGCCAAGACGCAACCCAGCTCGACCGTTCGCCTCCAGTGAGCAGAGACGGGCAGCGGCCAGGCAGAAAGGGGTTCGGGAAATTCGCAGTAGTTCTCGAACCCCGCCTGGCCGACAACTCTGAGGTTGAGAGGACAATTCGTCATCGAGGGAGCCTTCGTGCGCGCACTTGTGGTTGACGACTCCAAAGCCATGCGCAGTATCCTGGGCAGAATGCTGCGGGGACTGGGCTTCGAAGTCGTGGAGGCGGGCAATGGCCGTGAGGGCATGCAGCGGCTGCAAGAAACGGGAAAGGTCGAGCTGGCGCTCGTAAACTGGGATATGCCGGAAATGAACGGGCTCGAATTCATTCGCACGGTTCGGGCTGAGCAATCCTACAACGGTGTGCTCCTGATGATGGTGACCACAGAAACCGAAATGGAAAACGTGGCGAGAGCGCTTGCGGCAGGCGCCAATGAGTACGTCATGAAACCCTTCACACCGGAAGTCATCCTGGAGAAGCTGCAAATTTTCGGGATGGCGGGTTCTTAGTTGATGCCTAAGATCAGGATCCTCGTGGTTGATGACTCGGTGGTCGTGCGCCGAATGGTCTCCGACGCGCTTTCCGCCGATCCGCAACTGGAAGTCGTCGGAGCTGCCGCGAACGGGAAGATTGCGCTTGCCAAGATCCCGCAGGTCAATCCGGATATTGTCATTCTCGATGTGGAAATGCCCGAAATGGATGGGCTTGCCACGTTGGGGTGCATCCGCAAGACCCTGCCGGCTCTTCCCGTCATCATGTACAGCACCCTGACCGAGCGTGGTGCGGAAGCGACTTTGGAGGCACTTATCAGAGGCGCCACTGATTACGTCACCAAACCCTCCAACGTCGGCAGCGCGGCAAAGGCGTTGGAGTGCATTCGGACACAACTGATTCCCAAGATCAAAGCGATCTGCAGTCGAGCGGCAGGCATGGAACTGCCGGCCACCTTGGCCGTGTCCCCCCCGGTCAGCAAACCGTTTCCGCCGCGTAACGCACTTCCCCGGCAGGAAGAGCGCATCGACATTGTTGCCATCGGGGTCTCTACAGGGGGGCCGAATGCGCTCGCGGACCTCATTCCAACCCTCCCGGGTGACTTTCCAGTTCCGGTGGTGATCGTCCAGCACATGCCCCCAGTGTTTACCCGCCTCCTGGCTGAGCGCTTGGCCGCCAGGTCGCAAATCGGCGTGGCAGAAGGATACCCGGGAGCCATCCTGAAGCCCGGGTGCGCTTGGCTAGCTCCAGGTGATTACCATATGATCGTGGAGCGTGACCGGAATCGGGTTACCCTCCGTACCCACCAAGGTCTCCCCGAAAACTCCTGCCGCCCCGCCGCGGACGTGTTGCTCCGGTCGGTTGCCGAGGTCTACAAGCCAAACTCGCTTGCCGTGGTCATGACAGGAATGGGGCAAGACGGCCTACGCGGTTGTGAACGGATCTTCGAACTCGGTGGCCAGGTTCTGGCGCAAGATGAGGAATCCAGTGTGGTTTGGGGAATGCCGGGTTTTGTAGCAAACGCGGGTCTGGCCGATAAAGTTCTACCCTTGGACCAACTCGGTCCGGAAATCATCCGCCGGGTGCGGAAAGGGCGCGATGCGACCAGGGCGGTACAGGTCCGCCTTGGGGACGGAGGGGGTCAAGCAAGCAAGTATGTCCCTTAGCTTGCCGGAATTCAATTACGTCCGCCGTCTCGTCCTGGAGCAATCGGCGATTGTCCTCGAGGAGGACAAGGGGTATCTCGTCGAATCGAGGCTTTCAACCCTGGCTCGTCGGGAAGGGTTCGCCTCGCTGAGCCTCCTCGTAGGAAGGTTACAGTCCGAGCCATTCAACTGTCTCCATCGCCAAGCGGTGGAGGCCATGACGACTAACGAGACCTCTTTCTTTCGAGACTTTCATCCCTTCGAGGCCCTCAAGAAGGCCGTGATACCGGATCTTATGGAGAAGCGAGGGCAGACGCGAGAGCTGACTATTTGGTGCGCGGCTTGCTCCGCGGGACAAGAACCTTACACCATCGGTATGCTCTTACGCGAGTACTTCCCCAGTTTGGCGAGCTGGAAGGTTCGCATTTTGGCGACCGACCTGTCCTCTGAAATACTGTCCCGAGCACGCGAAGGACGTTACAGTCAGCTTGAGGTGAATCGCGGCCTTCCCGCCAGCTTTCTCGTCAAGTATTTCCACAAGGAAGGCTGCAACTGGCAACTGCGCGAGGATATTCGCGGCATGGTGGAATTCCAAATGACCAACCTTGCTTCTGCCTGGCCGCCTCTGCCTCACATGGACATTATCATGATGCGCAACGTCCTGATCTACTTTGGCATGGACACCAAAAAGGAGATTCTGGCCAAAGTTCGGAGGGCTCTGAAACCCGACGGGTATTTCTTTATGGGCGGCGCCGAGACAACCTTCAACCTTGACGATTCGTTTGAGCGCGTCCAGTTCGAACGCGCAACGTGTTATCGAATTCGAAACAAGTAGGGAGCCGCCATGCTAATTTCCGAAGACACCCTCTATCAGATTATTGAGGATACGTGGAACTCTACTCTGGGATTCCAGGTTGAACGCTCAGCGACCCCGGAATCTGTCGGGGGTGGGGCATTGACGGTGTACGTAGGAATCACAGGGGCATGGGTTGGAGAAGTTCATTTGCATTGCTCCGTGCCTTTGGCTCGACAGATTGCGGCGGCCATTTTCCAGGTGGAAGCAGAAAGTGCAGGGAAGGACGAAATCCTGGATGCTCTGAGTGAGCTCGTCCACATTGTGGGTGGAAACCTTAAGACGTTGTTGCCTCCTCCCGTCATGCTTTCGCTCCCCTCGGTTGTTGATCGAACGGCAGGGACGCCAACTGCCCCCGAACTGCCACTGGTCAGCCGCCTGACACTCGAGAGTCGTGGCCACACCTTTGTCGTGACCCTTCTGGGAAACCTTCCAGCGGGCGCGCAAGGAGAAGCACCCGTCGATTGCCGCACCCCGCTGTCCCCCGAAAATCCCTAGATTCCTGCGGAAGGTTGCGATCCGGCGCTTGCGGTGGGAGATCTCATACGAAGCTGCAATCATAAGGCTACTAACATAGGCTTCCTCCGGCCAGTTCTTGAGGGAGGCAAGCATGCGGCCACCTCGGGCGTTTCCGGAAGGTTCACTGGAACAGTTGCGGGCGGCTTTGATGCAAGCCCGCCGGAAAGGGGAGTTTCAGCGGGTGCAGTGTTTATGGCTGCGAACCGGGTTGGATCCGGCGGAGAAGATGCCTGGCGAGAGTAGCCGCCTATACTCCGCCTCTTGTGCACGACGGCCGTTAATTGCCATGGTCAACCGTCCCAGTCTCGCGGGCGTTGATTGTACATCACTGAGAAACTGGGGGACAACGGAGCGTTCGAGGAAGGCAGCGATTTCGCAAAGTGTAGAGCCACGGCTGGTATCTGGCTGATGGATGGACTACTTCCTGGTTTTGCCACCTGCTTGAGGATTTGTCAGGGGCGGTGCATGGGGAAAACGGGGTGGGTTTCTGTTAACGGAGAAGATTAGGGAGGAGCGCTCCCGCAGGGGCGCCGAGGTTGGGATTGAGCGGTCGCCTTAGCTGGAGTCCAAGCGTGGGGGTAAGAAGAGATACGCCAGAAGCCGGGCCATCTCACTGCAGGTGGGTGGAGTTTGGCGGGCGTGGCTCAGCACTTGACGATGATAAAAGACCAGGCTCAGGGTATAGGCCAGCACGCGGATCATCGTCAGCAGGACCAGCGCACAGGATTGATGGACGGAGGGCTGCTTGCGATGGGCCTGGGTGGTGAGGGTCTGGAACACTTCCGTGTCCACCCGCCAGCGGCTCCGGCCGAGTTCGTGGATGAAGCGGGGAGGGATCGAACCCAACTCCAGGTGGGTGGCGTAATAATGGGTGCTTTCTCGCGGGACGGTCTGCCGGGTCTTTTGCTTCTTTCCCGTTGGCTGCCGGATGACCTGCGCCCGGCGCACTTTCTGGGTGCGGAAGGTCTTGACCACCCGCAGGGAGCGGTCCGCCACCGGCCAGTGAACTTCCGGCGCCTGCCAGAGTTGGACGTCCTCCTGGGCGTTGCACAGGGTAGCTTCGGCCGGGCCGGCGGTGAGCCGTTGAGCCTCCGCCAGCAACTCGGGCTGATTCTCTTTCAGCGTGATCACCCATTCCAGGTGCAGGCTCTCGACCGTGTTGACAAACCCCTGTTGTAAGTACAGCGCGTCTGCCACCAGGACATCAAGGAAGCGGCGGCCGAGTTGTCGATCCAGTTCACCCCACAACCCCACCGCACACGCCACCTCGGTTTCCCCGTCCTGTTGAAAGCGGATGCCCAAGGGAACGGGAAAGGGCGTACTCACCAGCCCCACCGCCACGATGCGGTGATCATACGGCGTGTCCTTGCGCAGGGGGCCGTCGACTTGGGGTTCGACCTGGCGCTCCAGGCAGGCGTCACAGCAGCGGAAAAAGGAACTGCCGATTTCGATCCCCTCCGCCGCCACCAGTCGCCCGCGCGCCCCGTCCGAGTGCAGCACGCCATTGCGCTTCAAGCGCCGGGCCACTTCACAACCCAGGGCGAAGGCCGGAGCCGCAGCCTGTCGCTGCAGCGCCTAGCCGAGGGTGTCCTCGCGGAGCGCCCCCACCCGTTGCGCCAAGACTCCCCTTCGGCATTCGGCTTCCAGGCGGTGCAGGTTGGGAATCTGCACCGCGGCCCCCAGAAAGACCGCGGCCCCAACCTGCTGCCCAGAGTGCCGGGGAGACGGCCGCCCTTCGGGCAGGGCGGCCACCCGGCCCGACCCAGCGAAGACCTTGTCCAGATAGGCTTCCAACTGGCGCCGCTGCAAGGGTGAGGCTCCTCCTATTTTTCTTGCTTCCGGGCCTTCCTGGCGCGCCACCAGCGGCGAAGATTCAGGTGCGCGATCATCGCCGCCGCCTTCTGGAAGCGCCGCTGCAGGTCGACCCGACGCCGCACCTCCTCGGCCTCGCCGGCCGGGACGTTATAGGTTTTCAATTTCCCCTCCCACAGGACAGAGAGTTGATATTGAGCGTGCAGGTGCTCCCCGTCGGCGCAGTGGCACTGGGGCTTGCCACAGGAGCGCCGGCGCTCGACGAAAGAACCGGGAAGCATCTCGCGCCGAGCGCCAAGACTGCGGACGAGACGACCGCGCAACTGCAGTTCAGGATCGCTGGGCATAAGGGCCTCCTTCCTAACTCCCATTAATAATACTGTCAGAAAGATGCCCTGTCAAAACCCTTGCGAGATTTGCAAAAATGCATGAATCAGAGAATGGAACGGAAGCCGTGGAGTCTCAAGGAGCTATCACCGTCATGGCCCTACCGTTTGCGAAATCGCTGCCCCCACGCAGAGTGAAGATGATGGGCAGCGACGGAATGGCCATCCTCAGGATATTCCTATTCTCAAGTCCCCCCCGCTTGCTTGGCCAGGCCCTTTGCGGGCGGGTCCCGCAAGGTGGGGGGGTGTTCGTCGTGTATCATGTGACTGGTCAACATAAAGCCTGCGCTCCTGCCCCTCGGGGGCCAACGCCGCGATGACCTATGGAGTGCGTGAGTCATTCCCGCGAAGGTGGGAATCCCGCTTGCGGAGGGGGCTGCTCGTGATACTGGAACGGGGCGGTCCTGCAGGGCGGGGCCACACGCCCAAGCGCCTAGCGCCGAAGTTTGCGTGGGGGCGCACCGCTTGTCCCCACCCTCCGGCCGACCCAAGATGACAAGTGGAAGGGCACGGCCTGAACTCGGGCACTCCCCCACCCAGTACCGACTTGCTTTGTGACCCCTCCTGGAGTATTAATCGCTTCATGTGGCGGGACAGCGGCCAGCTAAACGGCGCCAAGCCCCGCCTGGCAAGTGTCGAACGAATGCTGAGAGGTGGGCTGTGAGAAACCGAGCCGTGGACGCTTCCTCCGAACCCTCTGCGGGTTTCCGGTTCCGCCCCGGAATGCAGGACATCTTCTCGCTGGTCCTTGCTGGCGTCGTTTTCTGGGTCGTGAATTTGGCTACCGCTCCAGGCGCGCCGGGGCCAGGCCTTCCGGCCGAGGACAACAGCAACACGCTGGCAGCCGGAACGCAACTCCACGTGCGGCTGGGGACCCCGGTCAGCACGAAGACCTCACACCTCCATCAGTCTGTAACCGCGCGCGTGGTGTGGGAAGTCACGGCAGATCAAGGTGTGCTCGTGCCCATCGGAGCGGAAGTGAAAGGGGAAATCGCAAAGTTGATTCCCACCTCTAACCCTACAGACCGCGCCCGCCTGCTGCTTCGTTTCAACCAGTTGCTGATTCCGGGTCACCCGGCGCTCCCCCTGGCCGTGCACTTGACGGAAGTGGAGAATGCACGCGAAACCGTCCTGAAGGACGGGACGATCCAAGGGGTCCTGGTCAGCGAGGTGCCGATCTCACGCGTCGAAGGCACTCTGGACAAGCTGGGGTCCGCGGGCGGAGAGCTTCAAAAGATGTCGGATAAGACCTTTGGGAAGACGGATCCTTCGATCGATTATCCCGCGGGCGCTGACCTGACCCTGGCGCTCGACAAGGCACTCACGGTGGATTCGACCTCGCCGGCGGCGGTGGCAAGCCAGCTCTCTCCGGGTGTGGCGGACGCGGTGCAGAAACTGCTCGCTGACGCGCCCCAGCGTGCCCAGGGGAAGAACAAGTCGCCGGGTGATCCTCTCAACCTCGTCGTGGTGGGAAACGCCGACCAGATCCGCAAGGCCTTCCAGCAAGCCGGCTGGAGTGAAGCTCAGAAGAAGAACCGGAAATCTGTGATGGGCACAGTGCGCGCGGTGGCCAGCGAAGAAGGTTTCGGGCAAGCTCCCGTTTCCGATCTCTACCTGTATGATCGCGCGGAAGACCTGGCCTATGAAAAGATGCTGAACACCTTCATGAAGCGCCATCACCTCCGCCTGTGGCGTTCTTCCCTCACCGGCCCCGATGGCGTTGAAATCTGGCTGGGGGCGGCGACCCATGACATCGGCCTGGACGTGCACCCCGGCGTGGTTTCACATGAGATCGACCCTGATCTCGATGCGGAGCGCGCCAAAGTCGGCGCCGACCTCATGGCCGGTGGGTTGGTCGCTACCGAACAACTTGTGACCCGTCCAGATCCGCTCTCGGAAGGCAAGACGGCCACCGGAGGCACCTGGAAGACGAACGGCCAGTTGCTGGTGATTGAGCTCAAAGCCTCCGGCGCCATGTAAAGCGTCCGGGCACGGCGCTGCGAGATCCCGGTAGTGGGTCAGTTTGCTGTTGTAGCGGCGATTTCACATCGCCAAGGGGCGGCGTAAAGCCGCCCCTACAGCAGACTGACCCACTATTGAAATTCCCTGTCCATTGACGCGCTTCCGAGGGCCGGGGTATGTTCTCCTGAGGCCAAGCGGTCCATCCATTTGTCCTGGGTCCGCGAGCCGAGTGTGAGGTTGAGCATGTCCACGAAACCTGTTTCCCCAGCCGCGGTTCCCCCGCGCGTCACGGGCAAGATCATCGACACCGTCGCGAAAGTTTCCGTGGACGCCACTCGTCCCTTACCCCTGGCCTGCGCGCTCTATGCCGTGGAAAACCCCGAGGGCGTTTGGCTATGCGCGTATTACGGCGCCAACCGCAGCGTCTTCGATTACCTCCCCCAAAAAGGCCGGGAAATCGACGAGGCCACCCTGGGCATCGCCTTCCTCCATAAGCGCTTCATCCCCAAGGACCAGTACCAGCCCGCGCAGTGGGAAGAGTTCAAGAAAGAGCAGTTCATGACCTACGGCGCCCACGGCGGGTAGGTGGCGGTTTACATCGGGGCGCGTGATTTCTGCTATACTCTGCGGCGGATAGTGGTCTCTCGCGGATATTAAGCCGCGGCACGAGAGTTGTCATTAAGCCGCGGAGCTATATTTAAAAAATTCCTGGCCTCATAATCAACGGGATAGCTGGCAGGCCAGTCAAAAATTGGAGGTACAGGCCTATGAGTTGTTCCAAAAGAGCAATGATAGTCTTGGCAATGGTGCTGCCGATGGCAGCCAGTGTTTCGGCGCAGTGGGGCGGAAAAGGCAGGGGGGGACCACAAGCCCCGATGCCTAGCCTGGAGAATGCCGTGATGAACTCAGGCGCCGAATACAAGATGACCACGAAGGGTAAGGACATGGATCTTGCCTACGCGTTTGTCGGCAAGGAAGACGTGAAAGGCGAGCCCGGCATCTGGCTCGAACAGCGTATGCAGAGCGCGGAACTGGGCGGGGAAATGGTCACGAAAATGTTGATGGTGACCTCCGGGTCCGAGCCTGGTATGAAGCGCATGATCACGCAGGCTCCCGGTAAGCCGCCCATGGAGATGACCGGCATGATGATGGGGATGATGAAATCAGTCCAACCCAAGCAATCCACCGGCAAACCCGACATGGGTGAACTGGTGGGCACGGAAAGCGTGACGGTTCCCGCCGGCACCTTCACCTGCCAGCACTATCGCAGGCAGGAAAAGGGCGGCCAGGCGGACATCTGGATGACGACCCAGGTTCCGTCGATCGGCTGGGTGAAGATGACCACGCCGGACATGACCATGGTGCTCACGAAGATCCTGACCAACGAAACCACCCACATCAAGGGCGAACCTCAGAAGATGCAAATGCCTGAAATGCCGCACTTCTAGGCTTCAACCTCCCTGCGTTGTTGCGGCGCGGGCCGGAGCCTCCGGCCCGCGCCGGCCTGAGCGTCGGCGCTACGTCGTTCTTCAGCATCCTGCTACATGAGCGCCCCCCATCGCAGCGCGCGCTGAGCGCCGCCCCGGCGGGCTCAGGTCTCCGTCCCGAGAAGCCCCCGAATCCCCCTCGGCGCGCTTGCCGGCGCATCCCCCCTGTGGTATATTTATAAGTTGTCTGCATAAAATTGCATGGATAAAGTCTACCGACGTACCCAGATCCTGGACCTCCTGCGCAGCAAAGAGGTCGCGACCCAGGAGGACCTGCGCCGCAAGCTGGCGCGGCGGGGCCTCCATGTGACTCAGGCCACGGTCTCGCGCGACATCGAGGATCTCGGCCTGGTCAAGACGCGCGCCGGTTACCGGCTGCCTGAGGCGGCAGAGCCCGTCGCGCCACCCCAGCCGACTCTGCCGGTCGTGCTGAAGGAATTCCTGACCGAGGCTCGCCAGGCCGCGAACCTCGTCGTCCTCAAAACGCGGCCGGGCAACGCCCACTCCGTGGCCGTGGCCCTGGACGCCGAGCCCTGGGCGGAGGTCGTGGGGACCATCGCGGGCGACGACACGATTCTTATTGCCACCCCGAGCTCGCGCCAGGCCGCACAGGTGCGCAAGAAAGTCCTGGCGCTGGTGGCGACCTGAGGCACGAGAAAAGCCCCCCCGCGTTTGGCGCGGGACCTACCGACCTGCGAATGGTTTTTGTGCCGTAGCGCAGGAGCCCGTGCCAGAACGCGGTTAGACGGAGCGGCTCTGCCACCGGCGGCGCGGAGATTCTTACCCAGACTCCGAAAGCCCTCCCCAGGCCGCCGGGGGGGGACCCCATCAGGAAGGAAGGCGAATTCGAATCCTATGTCTGCATCTTCCGTACCCCGCGTCAAACGCGTTGTCCTGGCCTATTCCGGAGGGCTTGATACCTCCGTCATCATTCCCTGGCTGCGTGAGAACTACGATTGCGAAGTCATTGCCATGGTCGGCAACGTCGGCCAGGGCGACGATTTCGCGGCCGTCCGCCGCAAGGCTTTGGCCAGCGGCGCCTCCAAGGTTTTCGTGGAGGATCTCCGCGAAGAATTCGTCACCGGTTACCTCTGGAAAGCCGTCAAGGCGGGCACTGTTTACGAAGGCAAGTATCTGCTGGGAACTTCGCTGGCCCGGCCGCTGCTCGCGAAAACTCAAGTGCAGGTGGCGCTCGCCGAGGGCGCGGACGCACTCGCCCATGGCTGCACCGGCAAAGGGAATGACCAGGTGCGATTTGAACTTGCTTACCACGCGCTGGCGCCGCATCTGCGGATCATTGCCCCGTGGCGGGAGTGGGCCATCAAGTCGCGCGAAGATGCCCTGGAATACGCCGAAAGCCACGGCGTGCCCGTGTCCGCCACCAAGCAGGACCTTTACAGCCGCGACCAGAATTTGTGGCACTTGAGCCACGAAGGCGGGCCGCTCGAGACCCAACTGGGTGAACCGCCGGAGGATGCCTGGAAGCTCACGCGCAGCCCCCAGCGCGCGCCGGACCAGGAAGGCGTGGTGACGATCGGCCTGGAAGCGGGCGTGCCGGTCTCGGTGGATGGCAAGCGGCTCGGCCCGGTCAAGCTGGTGGAGACCTTGAACGAGATCGGCGGGCGCTACGGCGTGGGGCGCACAGACCTGGTGGAGAACCGGTTGGTGGGGATCAAGTCGCACGGCGCGTACGAGACGCCGGGTGGTACGCTGATCTACGCTGCGCATCAGGAGCTGGAGGCGATCTGCCTGGACCGTGAGACGCTCCACTACAAGCAACAGGTCGCCTTGCGCTATGCCGAACTCACCTACTATGGGCTCTGGTTCACCCCGCTGCGCGTCGCACTCGACGCCTTCGTCGAAGCCACGCAGCCCAACGTGTCCGGAAAAATTACTCTGGGACTTTACCGCGGCAACGTGCGCGTGCTGGACCGGCAGTCACCCTACTCGCTCTACGACATGAGCATCGGCAGCTTCGTCATGAACCCGGACTACAATCAAAAGGACGCCGAGGGGTTCATCAATATTCTGGGCCTGCCGCTGCGGCTGGCGGAGTCCATGCGTAGAAAGCGGGAAGCCAGGATCGGCGGGAGGAAAAAGGGATGAAGCTTTGGGGCGGTCGCTTCCACGGCCGGCGCGACCCGCAGTTCGAGAACTTTTCCGAATCCTTTTCCCTCGACCAGCGATTCATCCTGTACGACCTGCGGGTTAACCTTGCCTATGTGAAAGCTCTGGGCCGGGCGCGCGCCCTTAAGCCGCGCGAGGTCCAGCAGCTCAGCCGGGGGCTCGAGGCGCTGCGCCGTGACGTGCAGCGCAATCCGCGCTGGGCGCGCGGCGAGACTGCCGAAGACGTTCACACCTGGGTCGAGGCGGAACTTGCACGGCGCGTGGGCGAAGTGGCGGGCAAGCTGCGCACGGGCCGCAGCCGCAACGACCTGGTGGCGACCGAGACGCGCCTGTACGTGAAAGACGCGACGCTCGCGCTCGAACGCGCGCTGGCGGAAATGCTCGGGGTGCTGGTCCGTCAGGCACGCCGTCACGCCAAGCTTATCCTGCCTGGATACACGCACCTGCAACCCGCACAACCTATCCTTTTGTCGCATTATCTGCTTGCGTATTTTGAAATGTTCTATCGAGACGTGGGCCGGATGGAGGATTGCCGGGCGCGCGCCGATGAACTCCCCATGGGTGCGGGGGCTCTGGCGGGAAGCACCTATGCGATCAACCGCGAGCGGCTGGCGCGCGAGCTGGGCTTTGCCCGTGTCGCCCGCAACAGTCTGGACGTGACCTCGGACCGCGATGCCGTGGCGGAGCTGCTGTTCGCCTGTGCCTTGTCGATGGTTCACCTGAGCCGCTGGGCGGAGGACCTGATCATTTACTCCTCGCCCGGATTTGGCTACGTGGAACTCGCGGACGCCTATTCCACGGGCAGCAGCTTGATGCCCCAGAAAAAGAATCCGGATTCACCCGAGTTGATCCGCGGCCGGGCGGGGACGGTGCTCGGAAAACTCACAGGATTGTTGGCGGTGATGAAAGGCCTGCCACTCGCCTACGACCGCGACTTGCAGGAAGACAAAGCGGCAATGTTCGCGGGCGTGGACACCACGCTTGAGGCGCTGACGATTGCGGCCCGCGTCACCGCCACGCTGCGCTTCCACCCCGAACGCATGAAGGCCATGACCGGGCAGGGATTTCTCATGGCCACCGACCTCGCGGATGAACTCGTGCGGCGTGGTGTACCTTTTTCCGAAGCCCACGAGCAGGTGGGAAAGTTGGTTCGACATTGCACGGCGGAAGGCAAAACGTTCGAGGATTTGTCTGCCGCCGAGGCGGGGGAATTCATCCCGCAGTGGGATTCGAAACTGCACGCCGTGGCCGTGTCTCCTGAGCGCTCCGTCGCCCGCCGCAATGTGACCGGCGGAACCGCCCCCAGGCAGGTGGCGCGGCAGATCGAACGTGCCGAGCAGCTTGTCGCTGAATTGCAGCACAAGCTCAAATGAGAAGGGTAGCGCGGACCTCGAGCGGAAGCTCGCCGGAGCAGGGTAAACTATCTCGGCAAATCCACGCCGCTCAATTGTGCTTCAGGAACTTCCCGTTTTTCTTGCCGACGAGTGAGTTGTACACCGTCTCGAGATGGACATCCTCGTTGATAAACCCTCCTGCGAACTTGTGCCAGGGAGCGAGGATCTTCTTCTGCTTCATCTCCTCGATCGTTTTCCCTTGCTTCAGGGCCTGCCGGACGGCGTCAGTGGTCTCGTGGAGCATCCCGAGGTAAGCACGAACGTCGTCGAGGCTGCTCAGGTCGCCGTGTCCGGGAATAACCTTCACGTCCCGTGGAAGCTGTGGGATGACATTCTCGCAGGCGGCGATTATGCCCTGGACACTGCCCCCGCTGTCGATGTCGATAAACGGGAAGCCGTAGCGGACGAAGTCATCGCCCATGTGGACCACGTTGGCCTGCGGGTAAAAGATGATGGAATCTCCGTCCGTGTGACCGGCCGGAAAGTGAAGCGCGCGGATGTCCTCGCCGTTCAGGTGAACGGTAACGTCGCGCTCGAAGGTGATAATGGGCAGCGCGGCTTTGACCGCAGGTTTGTTCTCCATGTGAATTGAAGCGCCGTTGCCCGCCGGGCCGCCCGCCGCCAGACGCTTACGCACGTTATCCTGGGCGATGATCGTCGAGGTCTCGCTGAAGTTCGGATTCCCGCCCGTATGGTCTCCGTGATAGTGCGTGTTGATGACGAAACGCACCGGCTTGTCTTTGCCGGTGATGTCTTCGAGGGCGGCGCGAATCTTCCCCGCCAAAGGAGCGAACTGGTCGTCCACGATGGCGATTCCATCGTCACCCACGGACGCCGCGATGTTGCCGCCCTCGCCTTGCAGCATGTAGACGCTGCCGGAAACAGGCGTAACTTTGATCTGAACTTTGCTGAAGTCCTGGTTCCCCTGCCCCGCGGCCAGGACGCCGGCCGAGAGGAGCGAAGTCGACAGCAGGAATTCGCGGCGGTCGAGTTTCACGCTGATCATTTCTTCCTCCTTCGTGATGTTGAGGTGTCAAGGGCTTGCCCAAAGCCTGCCTGCACCAACACGTGACGCTATCCTACTGCTGCCCGCGAGCGCCGTCAAACGCTTCGATACAGGTCGCTTAGCCAGGCAACTCGAGGGCATTCGATTACCCCAGCCGCTGGCTGCGCAATGCTATGGAGCTGTCGGAAAGGTTATTGCGAAACGCCCGTCACGCCGTAATGACTTCGGTCCTGACCTTCGCGAAGTCGAGCTTGCCCAACCCGCGATCCTGCGCAAGTTTCAGATAGCGTAACTGGCCGGCGTCGAGATCCCAGTAGGCCTTGGCCACGTAAGCGTCAAGGGCCACGGGATCGGTTCCGGCCACGAGCGTCTTCTTGAGGAGAACGTCGGAGAGGCTGCCGCCAGTGGGGCCGTTGCGGATGAGCACGCGATACGCGTCCACGAGCGTCAGCGTGGGGCGCATGGCGTCGGCGAGGTCCGCCAGGCTTTCGTGGATGCGCTGGTGCAGGCGGTTGCGCGCGCCGCCCAGGATCCCATACCAATTCTTCATGCCCAACGAAACGCCCGTCAGGCTGTGAGACTTGGCGATGGGGAAGTTGAGCAACTTGTCGACGGCGATGAAGGGCTCGAGCACCGGCCACTCACCCAGAACGTCGCCACGCAGGTTGACCGCGCGGAACAGGCGCTCCTCGGGAAGCACGATTTCGGCGCCCTCGGCCGCGGCCGCGCGCGCGATGCCGCTGCGCTGGAAGCAGCGCCGGGGCTCGTTGCAGCTCACGTCGGTGACGATGACTTTCTTGGCGCCCGCGTCCAGGCACTGCCGCACCATTTCCGCCACGGCCAGGGGATTGGTGTTGGCGGCCTGCTCGGGAGTGCGATCCCACGCAATGTTGGGTTTAACCACCACCACGTCGCCGCGCCCGATGAAGCGCCGGATGCCGCCCAGTCCCTCGAGCGCCTTCCGAACCAGCGCGCGGGGATCTTCTCCCTGCGCCACCACCATTTCCGGATAGCGAGCGTCGGCCGGCGCCGCGAAGTGGTGGTTGAGCGTGAGCGCCACCTCTTCCTCCGGCCGGCGACTTCGCCCTCGGAGCCATAGTCCAGCCGCGGCGGCCGCGGCGCTCAAACCTCCAGCGCGCAGGAGCTGAACGAGCATCGTGCGGCGGCTGGGAGACTCTTCGTCGCGGTTGGCGGGCGGGCTAGGCGTGGCCGTCATGTTCTTGTCCTGGGGCCGGAATCCAGTTTCTTAGTATCTGGGCATTTCGGCGAAATGGCAACCGTATTACTATCTAACCTACGGAAATGGGTCAGCAAACGGACTTCCAAATCGGGGGCCACGCCACGCTTGATGCGCCGTGGACGCTGCGCGCCATCCTTTCCCTCATCGGGTTCACGGCGGTCATCGCGCAGGTCGTGCTGATGCGCGAGTTGCTGGTGGTTTTCTACGGCAACGAACTCTCCCTCGGAGTGATGCTGGCAAACTGGCTGCTGTGGACCGCGGCGGGGGCAAGCTCGCTGGGGCGCTGGGCGAGGCGGACGCGCCGCCCGCGAGAATTCCTGGCGGGGCTTCAGACGCTCGTGGCTTTCGCGCTGCCGTTGACCCTCTTCGCCGTGCGCGCCAGCAAAGTTCTTTTCCGGTCAGTCCCCGGGGAAATCCTGGGACCCGTGCCGATGTTTCTGACTTCTTTCTGCGCACTCAGCGTCCTCTGCGTGATTTCGGGCGGGCTGTTTGCCGCGGGCAGCCGCCTGTTCGCCGATGCGACCGGCTCGACCACCGCCACGGCCACGGGCTCCGTGTATCTGCTCGAAGCGGCGGGTTCCGGACTGGGCGGAGTGCTCGCCGGCCTGGCGCTGGTCCGGTTGCTGACGGCGTTTGAAATTGCGGCGATTCTGGGTTTGTTGAACCTCGGCTCGGCGTGGATGTTGCTCGCCCTCGCCGGCGCGAAACGCCGGCACTTGGCCGCAGGCTTCGTGGCGTTTGCGGCGCTCCTGCTGGCGGGGAGTTACGGGCTCGCGCCGCTGTCGCTCCGGATGCTGTGGCGCGGCTTTCACCTGATTGCCACACGAACCTCCGTGTATGGCAGCCTGGCGGTCGTGGAGACGGGCGCGAGCCGCAGCCTGTTTGAAAACGGCCTGATCGTGATGACCGTGCCGGATGCCGCCGCGGCGGAGGAGGCCGTGCATTATGCGCTCCTCGAGCATCCCGAACCCCGCACGCTGCTGCTGATCGGCGGCGGCGTGAACGGCAGTGTCGCGGAGGCGTTCCGCCATCACAGCCTGGCGCAGGTCGATTACACGGAGCTTGACCCCGCGATTCTTAGTATCGCGGCGCGATATTTCCCGGCGGCATGGCAAAAGGTCCAACGCGATCCGCGCGTGCGCATCCACGCGCTGGACGGGCGACGCTTCCTGAAGAGCGCCCCGGATTCCTTCGACGTCATCATCGTGAACCTGCCCGACCCCCACACCGCGCAGCTTAATCGATTCTACACAGAAGAATTCTTTCGCGAGGCAGCCGCGAAGCTGCGCCCGGGTGGAATCCTGTCTTTTCAAGTGACCTCGTCGGAAAACTACATCAGCCAGGAGCTGGCGGATTTCCTGCGTTGCCTGGAGCGCACTTTGCGCGCGGTGTTTCCCGAGGTCGTGGCAATTCCGGGCGAGACCGTGCATTTCTTCGCGGCGGCCCAGCGGGGAACACTGACCACCGATCCCGCGGAGTTGGTGCGGCGGTTACGGGCGCGCGGCCTGCAAACTCAGTACGTCCGCGAGTACTTTCTGCCGTTTCGCATGTCGCGGGACCGCATGCTTGATCTCGAGCTCCAAATCGAGCCCCAGCCGAATACTCCGGTCAATCGTGACTTCGCGCCCGTGGCTTATTACTTCGATGTGGCGCTGTGGAGCACGCGTTACCACCGCGCCTCGACGCGCTGGATCGAAGCGCTGGCGAGCGTGAGATTTGAGCGGCTGCTCGTGGTCACCCTGTTGGCGCTCGCCGCGCTGCTGCCGTTGTTATGGCTGTGGCCTGCCGCGGCGGAGGAAAAGGCCGAGGCGCGAGCGCGGCGGGCGGCGGCGTTCGCGGTGGCGGCCATGGGGTTCACCGGGCTGGGACTCGAGATCCTGCTCCTGCTGGGTTTCCAGGCGCTCTACGGATACGTTTACCACGAGCTCACGATTCTGGTGGCGCTATTCATGGTCGGCATGGCCGCGGGTGCGTGGCTGGAGCTGCGCAGCGCGCGGGGCCGAAGGGCTCTTCCCGCGCGACGAGAACTGCTGGGTCTGGCCGGCCTGCAACTTCTGGCTGCCGTCTCGCCGCTGCTGCTTTACGGGCTGCTGGTGGAGCTCGGGCGGGTGGGTACGGCAGGCGGGCAGCGCCTCGCGAGCCAAATCCTGTTTCCAGCGCTCGCGCTCGTGGCGGGACTGCTGGGAGGCTTTCAATTCCTGCTGGCCAGTCGCGTGTATTTTTCCGGGCCTGGCAGGCGCTCACCCGGCGCGCTCTACGGGCTGGACCTGGCGGGCGCCTGCGCCGGAGCGCTGGCACTGAGCGTTCTGCTGATTCCGGTTTACGGCTTTCTGCGCACGGCCGTGCTTATGGCCTCGGCAAATCTGACCCCGGCGGTCCTGGCTGCCGCGATGGGTTGGAAGTCGCCGGCTGGTCTGGAGGAGCGGCCTCGATCAGACTGTGCTCTCCAAGAACCAGGGCCGTGAACATAAACATATCGGTGTCATCGTCCTTCCAGGCCTGGCGCGGCAATCCGGCTTTGACGCAGGTTTGCTCAATGAAGGTGTCCCGGTCCCAGTTTTCCTCGACCGGCACCTGCGGCAGCAGTAATCCCTCGATATTTCCCTTCTTAATAATCAGCCCGTGCTTGCCGACTTTGATCTGTTTGATATCCAAAACCCGCCGGATCGGTGACAGGACGGAAACCTCGTATTGCAACAGGGGTAGTTCCGCGGCCGAGACCGGCTGAAAGCGCCGGTCCTCGACTGCCGCGTAGGCCGCCACGTCGCGCACGGTTTCCGCCAGAGGTTTCATCGGGGTGATGTAACCGATGCAGCCGCGCAGCTCGCCATGCTCCTTGAGGGTGACGAAGGCGCCGCGGTCTTCCTCCAGCCGGGGGAGGTCCGTCGAGCCCACGAGGTACATTTTTCTTTCGCGAACGGCAGTTTCCACGGAGGCCCGGGCGATCTTCATCAAGGCGTCCTTCTCGCGGCCGGTGAGGGAAAAGTCCGCGCTCTTCTTTGTGGCCTCCGGCTTTGCCGGGGTAATCGCGACGGCGCCGTAGCCCACCACGCGGGTCTTGTCGCCCGACGTGTCGCCGGAGTTGGCGTATTTCAGGAGCTGCGCGTGACTCGCGCCCAGGCGCTCCGCGGCGATCATGCCCGCCACGATGGGCCCGCCGCCGCAGGCTTCCCAGGTCCGCGTCTGGAAGTTGCGCCATAGGCTCAGGTAGTCCCACTCCTCGACGGCCTGGAGCGTGTGGTGGTCAATGCGCACCGCGTCGTCGTAAGGGTGATAATGCGAAAGGTCGGAGCTGATCAGGATCAGCGTCTGCGCGCGCACCTCGGGCTTCTCCGCCAGCAAGGCCTTCGCGAGCGCCAGGCCCAGGGCGCGGCAGATGCTGTAGTCCTGGTCCCCCATTATGATGGGCACCAGCTTGAACTCGCCGAGCGTGCGCTGGAGAAAGGGCAGTTGAACTTCCAGCGCGTGCTCGCCCTGCGGCGGAACCGGCGTGTGGCCGCGCTCGGAGACTTTGATGAGGGGGCTCAATTCCGCCAGCTTCGCTCCGAAGGCCTTGTCCACGGGAACCGTGCCGAGTGGGGTCGCGTAGGCGTCGCCATCGTAAACGGCGGAGAAGGGGAAGTTTTCGAAGTGCGACGGCGCAATTACCACGACGCGGGTGTATTTCCGTCCCTTGAGCTGGGAGAAGCACGCTGCCGCCACGGGCCCTGTGAAGATGTAGCCGGCGTGCGGGCAAATCAGCGCCACCAGCGGTCCTTGAACTTGCGGCACTGAGGCGTGCGCCAGAAGACCATCAATCATCTGGGTGAGTTCTTTGGGGTCGGCAGGATAAAAACCTCCGGCCACCGCGGGCGCGCGAACTTTCTGCCCGTCGCTCCGGCCGGCCTGGCGCGGAACCAGAATCAGCAGGGCGAGCAGCGTGAAGGGGATCAAATACTTGATCTTGGGATTTTTCATGGCGTCACCTGAGAGGCAGTAGGCAGTGAGCAGAAGAGAAAGTCAAAAGGCAAAGCGCAAAAGGCAAAAGTCAAAAGTACAAGTAACATCGGCTTTGCCTTTTGACTTTTGCGCTTTGCCTTTTGACTTCGCACTGCCTAGTGCCCACTGCCTGCTGCCTCCTGCCTGGTGCTTACTGCCTACTGCCTACTGTTCTCTACGTCCAGACCCCGGGAATCGGCGTCTGGCAAAACTGGCACTTGCCGTGGTGCAGATGAATACCGGCGATTGTGTAACCAGTGCGGTCCACCACCTTTTTCCGGCAATGGGGGCAGTAAGTGCTTTCCGCCGGATGCCCAGGCACGTTGCCGATATAGACGTAGTGCAGTCCTTCGGCGTCGGCGATGGCCTTGGCGCGCTCCAGCGTCTCGACCGGCGTGGGCGGCAGGTTCTTGAGCAGATACTCGGGATGAAATTGCGAAAAGTGCAGCGGGACGTCCGGGCCGAGTTCGGACTTGACCCAGCGCGCCAGGCCCTGGAATTCGGAGTCACTGTCATTGAGTGTGGGCACCACGAGATAGACAATCTCATTCCACACGCCGGTCTTACGCAGCGTGACCAGGGCTTCCAGCACCGGCTTGAGCTCGCCATTCACTACTTCCTTATAGAACTTTTCAGAATAAGCTTTAAGATCAATCTTGATTGCGTCAACCTGCGCGGCGAGCTTCTTGAGCGGGTCGGCCTGAATGTACCCGCCACTGACGACCACGCTGCGCACACCCGCCGCCCGCGCCGCTTGGGCGCAATCCAGCACGTATTCGAGAAAGACCACCGGCTCGCTGTAGGTGTAGGCGATCACCGGGCAGCTATTCTGCTGCGCGAATCCGGTAAGCTTTTCGGGCGGCACGTAAGTGCTGCGGACCTGCTCGGGACGCACCTGGGAAATCTCCCAGTTCTGGCACATCTTGCAATTGACGTTACAGCCCGCCGTGGCAAGCGAAAAAGCCACCGCCCCAGGCAGGAAATGGAAGAAAGGCTTCTTCTCGATCGGGTCGATGTGAGCCGTCACCACGCGCGAATGCACCAGCGTGTAGTAAGTGCCGCCGCGATTCTCGCGGACCCCGCAGTAACCACGCTCCTGGTCGTCAATCACGCACTCGCGCGGGCAGAGCTTGCACTTGATTTTCTTGTAAGGGAGCTTCTCGTAAAACTTCGCTTCCTTGATGAACTGCTCGTCGTTCTCGGGGGCGGGAGCGGCGAACAAGGGCGCGGCAAGCCGCGCCCCTACGAGTGCCCCGCTGCAAGCCGCAAGGCAGGGCAGCGAGGCGGCTTTCAAGAAAGCGCGCCGGTCAACGGAATTCAGGTCACCATCGTTGCCCATCAAATTTCCACCTGCTCGATGCGCTTCGGGTCGCAGGTGCCCAGACGGTGCTCGGGGTCGGCGGCGGTCAGGATGTAGTGCGGCTCGCGGTGGAGTTCCGCGAGGGACTTCGCCCCCATCTCGGAGCGCTTCTTCTCAATGATCTTCCAGCCTACGTAGTCCAGCGCCACCGGGTCGCGTGCCACCAGCAGGCCGTTGAACGGCCACATCCACTGCGGCATGTAGGACGGCCCACCGTCGTATTGGGCGTTGAGGCCGTCGCAGATGTGCAGGCGTACTTTCTGCCGAATGGGCGCGAGCGCGAAGACGTCTGCCACGTAGGGGTTGCCGGCGTTCGAGTGGTACTTGTTGGGGTTGTGTATCGCCCCGAACATGCTCTTGAGCGCCAGGGTGACACCGGCGATGCCGTGGTCCTTGAGCACGGGCAGGTTGATCACCGCGTCGCAAACCTGCGTGAGCGTATGGCAAACGCGGCTGCCGGCCTGGCCGAAGGCGGAGAGGTCATCCTCGAAGCCCAGCGTGTCGTTACCAAAGCAGCGCAGGCCCGAACCGCGCTCGACGATTTTGTAGCGCGCTCGCTCGAGGTCGGCGTTCTGCCGGTCCCAGACGACGATCTCGGTAATGCCCGCCTGCCGCAGGCGCTCCGCAATGGCCTCCACCAGTTCCGGGTGCGTGGCGTTGCCGCGGCCGCCCAGGCAGTTCACCTTCAGCCCCACGACTTCGCCCGGCCGCACGACTTTCTTCCAGGCTTCCAGTGGCGAATCGCAATTGCAGGCAGCCTGCATGGCGCGGTCGAGGAGCTTCGCGAGCTCGGTCGAGTCAAGGCTGGAGCCGGCGGGGCGAATCTTGGCATCCCGAGCAATGACCACGCGCGAGCGGCTGGAATCCTGAGCAGGCCATGGCGCCGCCGCGCCGCCCTCGCCCACCTTGAGTGCCCATAGCGCACCCCCCAGCGAGAAGCCTTGTTTCAAGAAAGAGCGGCGAGTTCGGAGTCGGGTTTTGGTCAGCATAGAAACGTCGCAGGCATGAAAACCGGGTGTGGGTCACGGAACCGAGCGGTCAGCGCACTCCTCCCCAACTTGAGCGCCTACCCAGACTAGATGTAGCACACCAGGGGCCAAGTTGCCACGGAGGACGCTCGCGAATACGACATAATGCCCCTATCAATCGCAGCCCCCCGCGCCGATGACGACGGTCAAGAGCGAAACCTTTGCCTATCCCCCCATCACGGGGAAAGGAAGAAGTCGGCAAAAAATGGCTTGACGAGGCAACGCCAGTTCAGAGATGGCTACCTGCTCTTGATTGATTGCGACGTATAATTGTCAGTCGCCATTTCTCGGCCTATGAACAGCGGGTCTGATTAACCCGAGTACTCGCCCCTGACGAGGGTTCAGACCCAGAGACGGCAGGTTTCTCCAATGAACATTGATCGTGTTTCGCCAAAGGAGTTCCTAAGAGCCCGACGTCCTGAGAAGTTTTCGGATTCTGTCGTTGAGGAACAGGCTGCCCTTGACCGTTCAATGCTTGAATATCATTTGGATACCCTTACCAGCCGCAGCCAGGAAGTCAAGTTTGCGATTTTTGCCCGCCACTTAGCCGAGCGGGAAATTTGTCCCAATTTGATGCCTCAGACTGGTCCCACTGGCGGCGGGGACAGCAAAGTTGACTCTGAAACGTACCCGGTCGCCGATGACCTCTCCCTCGGATGGTGGGTTGGGATTGGAAGGGAGGCTGCCTCCGAGAGGTGGGCATTCGCGTTCAGTGCGAAGAGGAAATGGGCGGACAAGGTCCGGTCAGATGTTGCGAGCGCCGTCGAGACCGGGCGAGACTACCGCAAAATTTTCTTTGTAAGTAACCAGTTTATCCGCGACAAAGCCCGGGCGCAGATGGAGGATGAATTGCGCGCGAAGTATGGCATCGACGTGCGCATTCTTGATCGAACGTGGATTCTAGACAAGGTATTTGGTGGCAAACACGAAGCTCTTGCTATTGAAGACCTGGAACTTGCAACGTCAAAACGGACGGCAATACGGAAGGGACCGCGGGACACGCAGCGTGAGACGGACCTGAAGAAACTCGAGGACCGCATTCAGGAAGCACTCCAGCAACAACGCTTTGGATTTCAGCTTGCCGAGGACTGCATTGACGCTGCCGACCTGGCGACGCAACTTGAACGACCGCGCACCGAGACTGACGGGCTGTTCGAGAGGGCGGAGCAGATGATCTCCAAGTGCGGAACCGACCATCAACGGCTCAAGTGCGCGTACCAAAAGGCGTTAACGGCCTTTTGGTGGTACGAGGACTATGAAGAGTTTGCCAAGCTGTATATCAAAGTCGAGGACTGCACCAAGGGGAGCCAGAACGCGTACGATTTGGAACTTCTCACTAATCTTTGGTTCCTATTGCAAAGCACCGTAATACGTGGTCGCCTCGACGCGACGAGGGTCGCCCTCCACGAGCGTTCAGAAACTTTGGCCAAAGAGCTGGAGAGGCTAAGTCAGGATGACAACCGGCCGGGCGCGGCCCTCCAAGCTCAAACCTTACTGCTGCTAATGCAGTTTCAACTGAAGTTAGGGTCCAAGGAGTCCATTGATTCCGTTCTCCGCGACCTTCAAGAGGTTGTGCACAAGTGCGAAGGGCTTGTAGGGTACCCGCTTGATCCGCTGGTAAAGTTCGTAACGCAGATGGGCGAAAACTTCCACGGGATATCGGCGTACGATGGGCTGTTTGAAACGGTTGTCAAACTCTCCTCTACTCGGAAAGGCGAGGTATCGGCTGCCCGCATGCTATTGGAGCGGGGTACACAGCAGTTCCGCGCTGACCGACCCTATGATGCAATTCGCACGTTGGGAAGGGTACTACGGAAATTGTGTAAGCATGAAAGCCGCCACGACCTTGTTCGCGCCCTGTACGTTTGCGGATGTGCTTATGAGCGCGTCGGCCTCCTATGGGCTGCACGCGGCGCGGTGCTTGGTGCGGCATCGCTTGCCACGGCAGAGTTATCGGCCTACGGCGAGGTGACGCGCGCGCAAGCAGCGTGTTGCAGCCGACTGAAATGGCTGGAGCTCCAATTGGGTCGCTTGCCTCAAATACTCGCTTGGCACGAAGCAGACATTGCACTGAGAGTGGCACTGGTTGCAAAAGGGCACGACGAGTCTGAGTTTGGCGAGGGAGAGCGGGAATTCGATCTCGGTCTGGGAATCCTCCTGCTGAAAACGGATTTCTGGGAACTCAAGTGGCTTTCCAGACTTCCAGACGTGCTTGAGCGGATGGGCTTGTTTGGTTCTTGTGTCGCCCTTATTTACGCTCTGGGCCATGAAGAGGAACTTCGGGGCGAGGGTAGCCACGACGTGTGGGGAGACGACGATCCCCACGCCGTAGCCCTAAAATGGCGCGACCTGCCTGCCTCGGAGGAATTACCTGCGAAACCGGCTCTGTATGAGGAAAGAAAGGTAACTCTAAAATCCAACTTGCTGGGCTGCAAGATCACGGTTGAGAGTGAAAACGCTTCTCCTTGCATTGAATTGTCCGAATCGATCCTTGCTGCGCTAGAGAGCTTGCTATCCACTGGCACCGTTGATCGGATGATTTGTCATGAGCCAACCCTGACGATCGCAGTTCGGAAGTCAGATTTCGCTAGCGACCCGTTCGAGTTCGAGCTGCAGGAGCATACGGGGAGGCCGCACCTGAGCATCACATGCGCTCCGTTTAGCCCCCACATCCTCACGATAGAAGCACAGGAGGCGATTAAGGAGAGGATTATTAAACTTCTCACGACCGCCTTCGCAAGAATCGTAATGACCCGTGACTTTCAAAAGACTTTCGAGGAGTTGGTACGAGATGAACTCGCACTTGAGCGCTCCCTCAATTTCACAGGGAGCTTTGTCACGGTCGCAAATGTACTCGGGTCAAGTCCTAGGAACCGGATCTCTAGCTGGTCTGATCCATCTGGTCGTGAGTATCCGCCGAAGCGCGCCGAGGCCTGGGATGCTGATGCTCCCCCGGCTGAGGAACCAACACATCCAGGTGCGGAACGGTGGGGGCAAGGCGAACCCCCTCAAGAACTGCTCGACCATAGTGGCACAAAGCACACCCAGATTCAGAACGTTTCTCTTATAAGAATGTCACTGTGGGACAAAGCCGGCTGGATGGCAACTGTCTTCGGGACGTCACACGCTGGGTCCGGACCACCAGTCCTAGCCCCCGTCTTCACAGATTCCCAAGCCGCCCGGCAGATATTCTTAGATTGGCGCAACGAACTGGGAATTCGTGATACGCAGGAACGTCTTCGCCTCACAATCGTGCGTCACGTAGACAAGATGAAACCATTCTCGTACAGGGTTGTTTTTGGCTCTAATCCCAAAACCGGGCTTTCCTCCGGAGATGTTCGCTACGTATTGCTCGTAAACCGAAGCAATACAATGGACGCGGAGTCTTACGAAAATCTCGAGAGATTCCTTCGAAGCTACGAGAAATTCGGCGAGTATTTCCTCGCCGCCGCTTTCACGAGCGCGGGTACGTCTGAACCGAAGATAATCTGGGATCATCAACTTCTCAAGCGTGAATTGCACGTAAGAGAGGCGTGGCAGATCGGTAGGAATGACCCAGATAGCATGGCCATTCAAGAGGACGACGAACCATTTATTCCCGATGGAGTGAAGAACCCCCCAGTGGTCGATTTGCTTCGGTGGATTCGGGAGCGCTCACCTAATCCGGCTCCAATCGTCGGAGGACCGAAGCAAGAACTCGAACGGAATGATCCCTGCCCATGTGGGAGCGGAAAGAAATACAAGAAGTGCCACGGGGCGTGAGCGGGTAGCAAGCGTAGCGCGGACCTGTCCTGCAGGTCCGCGGCTTTCAGTTTCAAATCCTCGCCTTCTCATCGGTTGGCCAAAGCACACTAGGGGAAAAAAGCGAGCGGAGGCAAGCCGCGTAGCGGCGGCAGAATGTGGCCCATGGCCTCCTTTGACCCGCCCATGCGCGGGCGGCAGCCATGGGAAGAAGATGCAGAACATGAAACGATCCCCGGCAGGGGCGACAGAAATAATCGATCACTGTAAGCGACTCTGGCGCCCGCTGACGCGGGCTGAAGCGTTAACCACTGCCGCTTCCCCGCGGCTGTCCAGGCTGCGGAAAAACCCGTCGGGACCGTCATTCTGAGGAGGTCGCCGCGGCAACCGACGAAGAATCTCGCATTGCCATGAAAATGCACAGAGCGAGATTCTTCGCGTAGTTTACCCTGAGCGGGCAGAGCGAGATCCTTCGCTACGCTCAGGATGACAGCAGGGAGGCGTTTTTCCGCAGCCTGTGCCGCCGTGGGCCACCATCACGCTCGTTTTCGTAGGGGCGGTTCGCGAAACCGCCCCTACTCGATGCCGGTACGCTTGCTCAACCACCCCCTGGCCCCCTCCTGACCCAGGAGGGGAATAAGCAAGCCGAACTCCCCTCCTCTCTGAGGAGGGGACTAAGGGGTGGTGGCCACGATCACCCCCCAGCCCCCTACTGAGCCAGGAGGGGTATAAGCGCAGCGCATGAGGCTAAATCTGATTGCGTGCAGGCACGCGTTCGGACAATTAGGCACCTTCGCGAGAGATTTTGCCTACCCGTAGGCTATACAGATAATAACTGTCTTGACAAGCCTCGGGTACGGTGCTAGCTTGGAGCGGTAAGTTCTGTGGGCCGAACAGGGCTCGGCCTGGGGCTCGCCCCGATTAGTTGATCCCCCTGGAATCGCAACACCCTGATGGCTCCCCAGGACGAAAATGCGCTGCTCACGCAAAGAATGGAAGATTCCAGCCTGCGCCAATTGTGGCGGCTCACTAATGTGCTTTTCAAGGTCCGAAACGGGGCGCTGACCCATAAAGATGTTAAAAATGAAGATCGACCCGACTATGTCTATGAAAACAAAGGTGTGAGTGACACAATGACCGATAATTGATAGGGCTTTTTGGCCGATAATTCACAAATTTCGCGATAATGGACGACAATCGATCGGGTTTTTTGGCCGAAAAATGCTAAGGTTACGCGATAATCGGGGCGAAACCAGAATGTTGTTGAAAGGAAATGAGAGAGTCGTTGGACGCGATGGCGAGAAATGCTGAGGTCGTTCCTTCGTTTCACTCAGGACCGGTCGCTGGGGCTGAAAGTCCGCCGATCCTAATGGCGGACGACCTCCTCAGGATGACAGGAAGCGTAGCGCGGACCTGTCTGGAAGGTCCGCGGCTTTTCCCACCCGACAGCGCCCGCCCCGTGCCCGCCAGGCGAGGTGCCCCCTCACCCCCGGCGCTCGGGGCCCCCTCCCTCGTACCTCGGGCACCCTCTCCCCTCGGAGAGGGCTGTTCAATCACCCGATGGGCCGATGAACCGATGATCCGATCACAAAGGCAGTGACAAGTGACGAGCGACAAGAAAAAGGCAAAGTCTGAGGAGGGAAAAACGGGGAGCGCCGACGGTCAAACCCCAGCGTGACACACTACCCCAAATCGGCTATCGGTAGTGTCAGGTGCGAAGATGAATCAAATTGCTGACTGCAAAAATCGCAAATCACAAATCGCAAATCACAAATCACTCAGTCACCCGATCAACCGATCTCCCGATTGCCAGCCCCGCTCTTCCGGCAGCCCCCTCAAATTGTCCCTGCGTGGCGAGAAATCCGGGTTAGCTCCTGGCCTCGGCGATGGGCAGCGTTATGCGGAAGGTCGTGCCGCGGCTCAGTTCGCTCGTGAAGTCAATCGAGCCGTTGTGGAGCTGCACGATTCGGAACGCCATGGCGAGACCGACGCCGGTCCCGCCGGGCTTAGTCGTGTAGAAAAGCGTGAAGATTTTCTTCTGCGCTTCCGGTGGAATGCCCACGCCGCTGTCGCTGATTTCGAGTTCGACCGCGTTCGAGGCCGCGTGCGGAATCACCTTCAACTCGCCTCCTTGAGGCATGGCCTGACATCCGTTCAGGACCAGGTTCAGCAGGGCCTGCTTGATGAGGTCGCGGTCCACGCGCAGGGGCGGCGGAGCGCCGTCGCGCACGAAGAGAAGCTGGACTCGGTTCTCTCGCGCCTGCGGTTCGGCCAGGGCGAAGACCTCGCGCACCAGAGGTTCGATCTCCGTTTCGACCGGGCGGATCTCGACGGGCCGGGTAAAATCCAGGAAGGTCTTGACGACGCGATCGAGGCGGCGAATCTCCTCGGCCAGGATGTCAACTTGCGGTTGCACCTTTTCGTTCTGTTCTCCGAGGCGTGCCTTCAGCACTTCCAGTTGCAGCACCATGGCGTTCAGCGGGTTCTTGACTTCGTGTGCCACGCCCGACATGAGGCGGCCGAGCGCGGCAAGCTTGGTCGTCGCGTCGATCTGGTCCTGGATTTCCGCGCGCCTTCCCGTGTCCCGCAGGGTTACCAGGCAGCCCACCCGCTGGTCGCCTTCTCCCACAAACTGCGCATTCACGGCCACACGGCTGGAGGGCGGGCCAGGCAGGTCAAGCGTTTTCCAGAGGAGCGACTGCCGGGTGTGGAACGCTTCTCGCAACATTTCGTCGAGGGGCGTAGGGCGGGAGAAGACCTCCGAGGCGGGACGGTGAACCAGGGTGTGGGCGGCGGAGCCGAGGAAGCGGTTGACGGCCGGCGTAGCCAGCACCAGCCGGTCCTGCTGGTCGAACAGCAGGAGGCCGTCGCTGAGGTTCGAGAAGAGCTGACCGAGATTCTCCTGCAGGCGGACGAAGGCGGCCTTCTCCCCGCGCATCTGCTCGCCCAGCAGATGGAGTTTGGAAGAGAGGATGCCCCATTCGTCGCGGCGCTTGAGCGCCACGGGTCCGGAGAACTCTCCCCGCGCCAGGCGGTCAACGCTTTGCGAGATCGTCTCGAGGGGCCGCAGCATCCGGAAGGAGAGCACCCCGGCGGAGAGCGTCGCGAAGACTATCGCCAGGAGCGACAGCACGAGAGCAGCGCGCAGCTCCGGCGCGACCTGATTGCGCAGAAAAAGCGTGGAGACGCCCACACGCACGTCACCCAAATACCGGTCGCCGATTGCCAGCGGCAGGATGACCTCGTATACGCGCGGGGGGCCGTAAACCACACGGAGTTGCCGAAGCGGTCCCGCCTGCAGGAGCTGCGCATAGCGCGGCGCGGGCAGGAGGGGATACCCGACTTTCCCGGGATCGTTATGAACCAGTATGACGAGGGCCGTGTCCGTGATGGTGACGTAGTAGAGGGTGGGCGAATAGCCCACGGCGGATTCCATGAGTGAGGCCAGGCCCGGGTCCGAGGAGAGCCGCTCCTGGATGAAGCGGCGCAAGGCGTCAAAGTCCTCCGGATGGGTGCCGGCCGGCAGGCGGCTCTGGGCCAGCACCGTGCGGGCTTGGTGATAGACCTCGCTCGCGATGTACTCCCCTTTGCTTTGGACTTCCCGCAGGGCCTGCCGTGTCAGGTTGGAGATGTAAACCGCGGAGGTGACCACAACCACCAGGAGGACCAGCCCGGTGATCAGTCCGGTGAGCTTAGCTTTGAGGCTCAGCCGCATATTCCTTCAACTTGTTGTGCAGGGTCTTCAAGCTGATACCCAGCAATTCCGCGGCACGGGTTTTGTTGTTCTCGGTGAACGCCAGGGTCTCGATAATCAGGCGGCGCTCGGCTTCTCCCACCGTCATTCCCGGTCGCAAGCGCCCGCCGTCATTCGCGCCCGCCAACACAGTGCGGCCGAAGTCTGGGCCCAGATCTTCTTTCCCCAGGATCGCATGCGGGCAGGTGATCACAGCCCGTTCCAGGGTGTTGCGAAGCTCGCGTACGTTTCCCGGCCAGGTATGTTTGCGAAACACCTCGAGCAGTTCCGCGGAGATTCCCTTGACGGCGCGGCTGTGTTTGCGGTTAAGGTCCGTGAGCAGGGTGGCGGTCAGGTTCTCCAGGTCGTCCAGATGCTCTCGTAGCGGAGGCATGGCCACGTGTACCACGTTAAGGCGGAAATACAAATCGTTGCGCAGTTGCCCCTGGGCCACGGCCTCCTC
The DNA here is from genome assembly GCA_963722555.1 of uncultured Acidobacteriota bacterium. Lineage (GTDB taxonomy): Bacteria > Acidobacteriota > Terriglobia > UBA7540 > UBA7540 > Bog-366. Next base: position 730,236 of record CAVRNQ010000001.1, on the reverse strand, counting down.
GGGGACCTTGTTCGTGGCGGCCAAGACGCGCACGTCCACGGAGATTTCCGACTTGCTCCCCAGTCGGCGGATTTTCGAATCCTCCAGTACCCGCAGGAGCTTGGCCTGAGTTCCGGGTGGCATCTCGCCTATTTCGTCGAGAAGCAAGGTACCGCCGTCGGCCAGCTCGAAACAGCCCACTCGCCGTTCCACAGCGCCCGTGAAAGCGCCCTTCTCGTGCCCGAAGATTTCGCTCTCCATGAGGGATTCAGGAATGGCTGCACAGTTCACCGCTACAAAGGGCTTGGCCTGACGAGGGCTGAGTTCGTGGATGGTCCGCGCCGCAAGTTCCTTGCCCGTGCCGCTTTCTCCGGTAATCAGAACGGAGGCGCGCGAGGGTGCCACCATGGCGATCAGGTGCAGCACCTCCTGCATGGGGGCAGAGTTGCCCACCAGGCTGCCCAACACGCCCAGGTCCCGCAGGCGACGATGGGCGACCTCCAACTGCCGTTCACTTTCGTGACGCGCCAGACAATTACGCAACTCCACCTGCAACCGTTTAGGGTCGATGGGCTTCTCGAGAAAGTTATCGGCTCCCAGCTTGGTAGCTTCGACGGCTTCCTCGATGCTTCCCTGGCCCGTCAGCATGATGAAGTGCAGGCCCGGGCGGGCGTCATGAACTTGTCGCAGCAGTTCCATGCCGGTCACCTGGGGCATGCGAAGATCTGAAATGACCACGGCGGGATCAAAAGCCGCAATCTTTTCCAGGGCTTCAGCACCGTCCGCGGCCATGGCGGTTTCGTATCCCCACGCGCTCAACAGGTCAGATAGCCCCTGCCGCTCATGGGCGTCGTCCTCGACGACCAGGATTTTCCCCTGTTTCGTCACCCCGCCATCCTCCGGTCTGAAGATATATTACACCGCTTACGGCCTCCCCGCGTGCAGCCTCTCCGGGCGGGAGTGACCAGGGAGTAATCTTTTGACTTTACCGGGAAGCAAACATATACTGGGGCGTTACTAGGCGCGCGTCGCCTGTGGTGGAGGTTCGGTTCGCCCCGGCCTTCGCCCCGCTGCCATGAAAAAGAATGTGCTGCTCATCGACGGTGAGGTGTCATCCAAGGGCCAGTGTGCCGCCGCGCTGAGTGACTTTGGATGGGAGGTCAGCACAGCCAATACCGGCTCTGGTGCCCTGGCGCTGCTCGGCGCCAGGAAGTTCGATGCCGCGCTGGTTGATCTCAGGCTGGCCAGTGCCGGTGGAGGCAATCTGCTGGCCGCCCTCGAACACCAGCAAGCTGGGCTCAACGTGGTGCTCATGGTGGACGCTGGCACCCACGGCGCCCCGGCCGCCCTCGATCAGCCTATGCGGCTGAGCGGGTATCCGCTCCTCTTGAAACCGCTGAACATCCAGGAACTCGAGCGCCTGCTTGATACTCCCGCCGCTCAGGGGACGCGGCCAACGGCCCAACCAGCTTTCCCAGAGTCGATGCTGCCCGGCTTGGAGGGCCTGATCGGGACTTCGGAGAAGATGCGCAAGGTATGCCGGTTGATCTCCAAGGTGGCGCAGCAGCGGCATCCGGTTCTGATCGTGGGCGAGAGCGGCACGGGCAAGGAATTGGTGGCCCGGGCCATCCACAAGCAAGGGCCGTGGCGGGAGCAGCCCTTCGTCCCCGTGGATTGTGGAGCGTTGCCACCCACTCTGATCGAAAGCGAACTATTCGGCCACGTCAAAGGGGCCTTCACCGGAGCCACTCAATCGCGCCAGGGGTTGCTGGCCGCGGCCGGCACGGGAACAGTTTTTCTGGACGAGATCGGCGAGTTGCCGACGGAGTTGCAATCCCGGTTGTTGCGCGCATTGCAGGAGCGCGAAATCAAGCCCTTGGGAAGTAACCAGCGCCAACGGATCGACGCCCGGATTATCGCCGCGACAAATCAAGACCTGAATGGGGCCATGCAGCGAGGCGCCTTTCGCAAAGACCTGTTCTTCCGCCTCAACGTCGTTTCCATCAAGCTGCCTCCCCTGCGCGACCGGAAAGAAGACATCCCGGCGCTGGTTCAACATTTCATCGCCCTCTTTGGGAATAAGGGATCGGGGGTACAGATTTCCGATGAAGCCATGGGGCGTCTGATCAGCTATGGCTGGCCCGGCAACGTCCGCGAACTCGAGAACTGCATCCAGAGGGCGGTCTCATTGGGTTCAGGGGCCTTCATTCAAATGCAGGATTTGCCCTCCAGCCTGCTCTACCACCTGGGTCGCGCACCCTCCTCCCGGTCGGAACTGACTACTTTGCAAGCTCTCGAACAGCAGGCCATCCGCCAGGCCTTGATGGCCACGGGGGGTGACCGCACGCGGGCCGCGAAACTCCTGGGCATCGGCAAGACCACGATTTACCGGAAGCTAAAAGAGTACGGCATGGAGAATCTCGTCGTAAGCCCTCCCGACGCGTAGTGTCTTGCTGAACTCCATTGTTTGCGATGCAGGCCAGGCGCGACCGATTCGTCGCCGCTCCACGAGACCCCTCACCCGGCCTCCTTCGTCGGCCACCCTCTCCCCAAGGGAGAGGGTGGACCGCTGCCGGCGTTTTCATCAGCCGGAGCGGGCCGGGTGAGGGGGTCACCCAGGAACAGACTGAGAACTAATTTCTTGAAGCCCCTTAAGTGAACAGCGTTGCGCCTAGGCCCTCCACCCGCGGTTTTGAGGTTCGACATCGATCCGTTTTCAAGTTAGGATTCAGGCGCGAACTTGGGGAATGCCGAAAGTGACCCGGCCGATGGCGACGATTGCCCTGGATGGCACTTACAGCGTGGATCCGCAGCTAACCGGTATTGGTGTGTATTCGCGCCGCCTGATTGAAACGCTGCTCACGCTCGCCACGCCGCACCGGTTCCTCATTTGCTATCGCCTTTCGCGGTTCGGCCGGCGACAATACTTTCTGCGGCCGGGGTCCATCCCCGGCGCCCGCGCCAGGTTCTCCACGCGTGTCTACCAGGAAAAGCTCACGTTCTGGCTACCTTGGCAGGCCCGGATCTTTCACAGCCTCGCGCAACGCCCACCGGCCTTTCACTTCCGCCAGGAGATCGTGACCGTCTTCGACATCTTTCCGATTACCGGCGAAAACTATTCCACGCCAGACTTCCGGCAGAAGTTTTCCGCCTTGCTCCGGGAAGCCGTGGGACGCGCCGCGCGCGTCATTACCTCTTCGCACGCCACAGAGAATCAGCTCATCGCGCACGCGCAGGTTCCCCGAGAGAAGATCCGAGTGATTCCACTGGGGGTGGATCTTCCTGCCGTCCTGCTTTCGCCCGAGGAACGCTTGCAGGAACGCGAGCGCCTTCTGGGCAAGGGCTGCGAAATGATCCTAAGCGTGGGCGTTCTACAGACCCGCAAGAACACGCTCAATATGCTCAAGGCGCTCAAGACTCTCCCCCGGCAGTACAAACTGGTGCTTTCCGGGGGAAACGGTTACGGCAGCGAGGCGATCCACGCGTTCATTCGCAGCGAATCCCTCCGAGAGCGTGTGAAGCTGCTGGGCTATGTTGACGATGAGCGGCTGGCGCCGCTTTACCAGGCGGCCAGCGTTCTTCTCTTTCCTTCTTTCGAGGAGGGATTCGGCATTCCCGTGCTCGAAGCTTTGGCGGGCGGCGTGCCCGTCGTGACCTCGAACGTTTCTTCGATGCCGGAAGTCGGCGGGGAAGCGGCCCTGTACGTGAACCCCCACGACCCCGGTGACCTGGCGCAGAAAGTCGTGCAGGCGGTCGAGGATTTGCCGCTGCGCGAGGGCCTGATTCAAAAGGGATTTGCCAGAGCCCGCGAGTTCACCTGGCGTCGCACGGCTGAGGCCACCCTGGCGGTTTACGAAGAGGTCTTGAATCTCTGAACTGGCCCTGGTCCGTCCCGAAAGATTGGGAAGGGGCGGGCTGCCCGCCGGGCGGCCTCTCCCGCCACACCGCTGCGCAGCGTCCTCGGAGGTGTGAGGAACCTGCGGGGTCCCGCCTGCTCACGTCCCGGTGCTGCTGTAATTGGCGACGCCACGGTTCCACACCAGAATCGCCAGTACGAAAAAGGCCGCTGCCACGACCGGCACGAGGTGGAAGTAGACCGCGAAGGCGTTTCGTCCCAGAAAGTGTGTGGTGGGATAGAACGAAGCAAACCCGAAAGGGATTATCCAACTCAGCAAGAACTGAATGAAGACGTTGTAAATGGTTAAGGGATAGCGCCCAAAATTGAGCATGTTGAAAACGGGCGGCACAATTCCCACGCGGTCTTCGAACCAGAAAGAGACTGCGGTCAGAATCAGGAACACGGCCAAATAGATTGCCGCTCCGCAAGCGACCATCAATGCGAACCAGAAATAATCCGGAACGTGCAAGCTGAGGTGCATGCGGTGCAAGCAGATGATCACCACGGCGAAACCGGTCACGACCTCCTGCAACGACTCCAGGCGGAATTTCTCAAAGATGACCTGGAAGAGCGTATAGACCGGCCGCAACAGCACGCGATCGAATTTGCCCTCGATAATATACAGCTCGCCGAAGTCATAGAGATTCCAGCTCACCACATTGAAGAAACCGAGAGGGATCAGCGAGAACCCGTAGAGGAACATTACTTCGTTGAAGGACCAGTCCTGCAAGCGCGGAATCTTGGAGAACAATACCAGGACGAAACCGAAACCCAGCACTGTGGCCGTCATGGAGGAAAAGAAGGCGATGATGAAATCCGCCTTATAAGCCATGCGCACTTTCGCGTATTGGGCGAAGTAGAGAACGAAGAGCCGGAGGTGCCTTTTCATAACGATTACTTGGTCTGCCAATACGCCTGGTGGCCGATGTAGTTGTCATCTGGCAGGTTGGCGATGATCAGGCGCCGCAGCTCCAGTGGGTTGACCTCACCCTGGTTTTTGTAAACCACCGTGCCGTCCGGTTTGAGCAGGACCGTGTAAGGCAGGGCGTCGTTCCACTCCGGGTCGAACGCCGCCATCAGCTTGTAGATGTCCATGGAGCCAAAGAGCAGATTCGTGCTGGAGGCGTGCTCGCGCTCGAGCACCTGCGTCACCCCGCCCTGCGCGTCGGGATAGTTGGCGCTTACCGTGACCAGGTCGAAGGGGCGATGGCGATACATGCGGTACAGGGTCTGGAACTCCGAAAACTCCTTTACGCAGGGACCGCAGAAGGTGGCCCAAAAATCTACCAATAGGAGCTTGCCGGCTGGGTTCTTGCGCAAGGACTTCAGGTCCTCAGCGCTTGCCAGCTTCACTTTCACCGGCTCGCGTTCAATCTCCGTGAGTTCCGTCTTCCGCGCTTCTTCTTTGTAGGCCCACTTGGTCGAGCAACCGAAGGAAGGAGTCTTCGCGACTGGCACAGGTTTGCCAGCGAGCAGAGCCTCCAGGGCGCGGCGCGTGTCTTGCCGGGTGACGTAAGCCTCGCGCGGATTGTTGTCAACCCGCCCTTCGTAACGCAGACGGCGTTCCGAATCAAAAATGAAGACGTGCGGAGTGGCGCTCGGCCCGTAGGCCCGCGCCACGCGTTGCGTCTCGCCGTCGTAAAGGTACGGGAAGTTGAAGTGCCGGTAGTCGGCGCGGATCTTCATTTCCGCGAATGAATCGCCCACATCGGTGTAACCCATTTCATCGAGCCTTACGGCCTGGGGATCATTGGGCTCGATGGCCACCAGCGCCACACCACGGTCGCGATAGTCGCTGGCCAAGCGCTTGATACGGCTTTCGTAAAGCTGCGCCGTCGGGCAGTGATTGCAGGTGAATACGATCACCAGCACTTTACTGGAATCGTACTCTTTCAGGCAGTGAGTCTTATCGTCAATTCCCGGCAGGCAGAAGTCCGGCGCCCTGGCTCCGATGGGCAAAATGGGGTGGGCATCGTCGCCCCGCAGTCCAGGGGATAATAACATAGTCAGTAATAAGGCACTCAGAATGTGGAATAACATTTTGACGCTCCTTTCTGTCGTTGCGGCGACTTAGCAGGTTGCGGAAAAACCCCTCACACTGTCATCCTGAGGAGGCGAAGCCGACGAAGGACCTCTGTATTTACTTGAAAATTCAAATACAGGGGTCCTTCGCTTCGCTCAGGATGACAGCATCGGAGCGTTTTTCCACAGCCAGTTAGTAATACTGGGTTAAGTAGTTCTTGATCGACAATGCGGTGTGTGCTAGAGTGCCGCCATGACACCGCAGAGCCTGAGAAGCCTCGAGAGTCGTCTGATGCGTTTTCTCGAAGACTTGTTGGAACCCATGGGGCGTAGCGAGCGGCGCCACTGGGCGCGGGTTTATGTGGAGGGCCTGTTGCTGGACGGGGAACGCAAGTCGATTGAGCCGATGGCAGCGCGCCTCCCCGGCGCGGACGTGCAAGCCCTGCGACAGTTCGTGGGGCAAAGCCCCTGGGAGGTGGAACAAGTCCAGCGGCGTTTGGCCCACAAGATGGTCGACCTGCTCAGCGAGGCGCAGGTCTGGATCCTGGATGAGACGGCTTTCCCCAAGGCCGGCGAGCATTCGGTGGGGGTGGCGCGGCAGTATTGTGGCACCTTGGGGAAAGTGGCCAACTGCCAAGTGGCGGTCAGCCTGCACTGGTCCAGCGAGGCGGCGAGCTGTCCGCTGTTGTGGCGGCTCTACCTGCCTCAGAAGTGGTTCGAGGACGCCGCGCGGGCTCAGGAAGTCAAGCTGCCGCCGGGAACGGTCTATCAAAGCAAGACGGAACTGGCCTTGGAGGTGATCGATCAGGCCTTGGCCTGGGAATTGCCCGCCTTGCCGGTGGTGGCAGATTCCTTCTATGGCAATGATTTTGGTTTCCGGCAGGCGCTGCGGGAGCGCCACCTGACCTACGCCGTGCAGGTCGAGCCGAGCACGGTGGTTTGGACGACGGATCCGAACCTTCCCTTGCCCACGCCGAAAAAGCAAAAGACGGGACGGCCGCGCCGTTATCCTCCGCGGGAGGCACTGCCGCGACCGCAAAGCTTGGAGAAGGTGGCCCAACCGTGGCCCGCGGCGGCTTGGCGCACCGTGACTTGGCGGCAGGGCAGCCGGGGAGCGCAAAGCTCCCGCTTTGCCCTGCTGCCGGTTTGGGCGGCCCACGGGTGGCGGCAACAAGCCCATCCCCCGCGGGTCAAGGAATGGTTGCTGGTGGAATGGCCGAAGGAGGAAAAGCAGCCGACGAAATACTGGCTGGCCCAACTCGGTGCACAGCCGCCCGGATGGCGCCACTGCGTGCGCATCGCCAAGGCGCGCTGGCGGGTCGAACAGGATTACCGCGAATTGAAAGAAGAACTCGGGTTGGACCATTACGAGGGCCGCCAATGGCGGGGATGGCACCATCATGTTTGCCTGGTCAGCATGGCCTACGCCTTTCTGCGTTCCGAGCAGGCGCGCCTTAAAAAAAACTCCTGGTGCGACCTGGACACTGCCGCGAGTCCGCAAGAGACTCCTGGCGCTGCTCCTTAGAATCGTTGGGCGTTGCCCATGGTGTTTAACGGAGTTCACCGACACGTCCTGACTACTTAACCGAGTATTGTTAGAACTGCCTCCAACTCGCGTGACACCGGCCTTCCAAGACGGTTAGCCGCCCTGGATGATAACCTTTCTTGACGACCATCTCCACAAGGCATCCCCGGCCGCCAGTAGCGCCGCGACCCAGAAAACCTGCCAGCCGATGGCGAAAAGCAGGCCCCTGCCGTTCAGTTTCCCCAGGTAAATCAACATGGGCACGTAGCTGATGTATTCGAAGGGCAGTAGTTTGAAGACTTTCTGAAAGGCTTCCGGGAAAAAGGAAATGGGGAGCAGAAGTCCGGAGAAGAGTTCCAGCAGAAAAAATTTGGCCCGCAAGAGGCCGAGAATCGATTGCAGGCGCAAAGCGAATGTTCCCACCGCAAAGTTGATGGCCGCCACGATGAAAAAGCTCAGGACTACGCTGAGGAGGAACGCCCCCGCGTGCCAAGCGCTGGCGGGTGGCCGCAGTGGGTAAACCAGGAACAACACGAGGGCTGTGGGGATCGTGAGCAGTCCCAGGCGGAAGATGGATTCCCCCGCGGCGCGCGCCACATACATCATCTGGATATTCACGGGCTTGATGAGGTCCATGGCCAGACGGCCTTCGGTGACCTGATAGGCAAGTTCCTGGTCGATGCTATTGAAATAGAACGAACGGATGATCCAGCCCACGCCAACGTACGTCAAGAGATGAGCAAAGTCGAACCCCTCAATTGACGCACTGTGCTCGTAAATGGCTTTCCAAATGAAGTAATACACCGATACGTAAATGAAGTAAGTGATGATCCCCGTAAAGTATCGCAACCGGTAAGCCAGGGTATTCACAAAGCCCACGCGGCCGAACTCCCAGTAAAGCCGCAGCAGCTTCCAGACAGATGGGGATGCTTTTTCGCCTCCTCGCAGGTTGGCAATGAGCGGGGCCATCAAGCCACCTCGCCGCTCAGATAGATGCGCTTGACGATCTCTTCGATAGGCTCCTCTTCCACGAAGATGTCGCGCACCGCCAGGGTGTTCACGATCTGTCGAATCACCTCGGCGGTGGAATGCTGCTCGCGATCAAAGCGGATCAAATACGTCAGTTCGTCAACGCGTTCACAGTTGATGCCAGGGCTTTCCACCTGGGCCAGGTGCGGGACCTGGGAGCGGTCCTTCAGGAAGAACTTCACCTGGTTGTATTTTGCCAGGCGCTTCTTCATCTGCCCCAAGTCACCATCGAACAGTATGTGCCCCTTGTCGATAATCAGGATGCGCTGCGAAAGTTCTTCAATGTCCGAGAGGTCGTGCGTCGTCAACAGCACGGTTGTGCTCTCCGTGCGATTGACCTCTTTCAAGAATTCACGGATGCGGCCCTTGGCCACGACGTCGAGGCCGATGGTGGGCTCGTCCAGAAATAGCAACGGGGGATTGTGCAGCAAGGAAGCCGCCAGGTCGCAGCGCATGCGCTCCCCCAGGCTTAGCTTGCGCACCGGCGTGTGCAGGTATTCCCGCAAGTTGAGCATGTCACTGAAGAAATCCAGGCGCCGGCGATAATCGCGCTCCGGGATTTCGTAAATTTCCTTGAGAAGTTTGAAGGATTCGATTACCGCGATATCCCACCAGAGTTGGGTACGCTGGCCGAAGACGACCCCAATGTGTTTCGTGTAGTGGCGCCGCTCGCGATAGGGGACGAAGCCATTGGAAGCGACCCGCCCGCCGGTCGGGACCAGAATGCCGGTGAGCACTTTGATGGTGGTGGATTTTCCCGCTCCGTTCGCGCCGATGTAGCCCACCATCTCGCCGCGCTCAATGGCAAAGCTCACGTGGTCAACCGCACGCACCGTCACGTATTCCCGGACGAAGAGGTTTTGCAAGGCCCCCAGGACGCCTTCCCGGCGGCGGAAGGTCCGGAACTCCTTGGTCAGGTCTTGGACATCAATAATGGGCGCCATGCGGAGAATGTTTCCTCGGCGGGATAGGCGACTACTGCCAACCCCGCTTCTTGGATTCTAGCAGAGTCGCGGTCGTTACGAACCAACTCGCCCGACCCGGGTGGGCCAGCCATGCGAGTGCTGTTGAATGTTGAGAGTTGATTGTGAGAGCTTGTTACTTTCGACTTAAATGACTTTCAAGTCTTGATTACTTTTCAGTGCCCCCTCACCCCCGGCGCTCGGGGCCCCCTCCCTCGTACCTCGGGCACCCTCTCCCACCGGAGAGGGCCGTACATTTTGAATTGAACTTTCGACCTTCAACTCTTCAACTTTTCAACTCTTCGACTCTTCAACTTGCTTGCCCCGCACCTCACTCGCCGATGGCCTTAATCAACACCTTCTTGCGCCGCTGGCCGTCGAACTCCGCGTAGTACACCTGCTGCCAGGGGCCGAGGTCGAGCTTGCCGTTGGTGACCGGCACGATCACCTGGTGCCCAATCAGCAGGTTTTTCAGGTGAGAATCGCCATTGGTCTCGCCCGTGCGGTGATGGCGGTAATCCGCGCGGAAGGGCGCCAACTTTTCGAGCCACTCCTCGATGTCGCCAATCAGGCCGTCTTCCGCATCGTTGACGTACACGCCCGCCGTGATGTGCATGGCCGAGACGAGGATCAGTCCCTCCTGGATCTGAGATTTGGCCAGCGCCTTCTCAACCTCGTCAGTAATGTTGATGAACTCCCGATGCTTCTTGGTGTTAAACCACAGATACTCCGTATGCGATTTCATGGCATGTCCTCGTTGTAGTGTGCGGCGACTCCTCCCGGTTTACAGGCGGCCCTGGGTGGCCCTCGATGAGGCCTGCCGAGGCTTTGCAGAATAACAGAGTTCGGGCGCCAGAGCGCAGCCGTGAATTCTGCTTGCCATTAGGCTCCAGCAAGTTGTTTGGAGCGGTTTCCATTTATGGTAGGCTTGGCCAGGTTGTCGTCATGATCCTGCTCAAAACCAACCTCCGGAGAAGGCCAATGCAAGCAGCCATTCGAATCGCGTTCGCAGCAGTCTTGATTCTTGGGTTTGCAGGAACCGCTTCACCGCAACTGGGCATGTTCTCGAATGAACAGCGCATCGTGCTGACGCGCGAGTGGAAGGGAGAGCGATTTCCAGACGGCCGTCCGAAGGTGCCTGATGCGGTGCTGGAGGGTTTGAAGGACGTGGACGCCGAGGAGGCCTGGGGCGTGCTGCAGTCGCATGGTTACAACTACCAGTTCGAGGGCGGCTGGCACGAAATCAATCCGGGAGGGCGGATGGTGGGCCGCGTGTTCACGGCCGTGTTCATGCCCCTGCGGCCGGACGTCAACGCGGTGATCAACGACAAAGGGAAGGAAGAAGGACGGGTCGGAGCCCAGAACTCCTGGCCCATCGACATGCTTTCGCCCGGCGACGTCCTGGTGGTGGACCTTTTCGGGAAAATCAAGGACGGCACGTATGCGGGGGACAATCTTTCCACCGCCATCTTCGCCAAGAGCCACAACGGTCTGGTGGTGGATGGCTCGGTACGGGATGAGACGGGCATCTCCGATATCAAAGGCATGCACGTCTTCGTCCGTGGCGTCGATCCTTCCGCGCTGCGTGACGTGACGCTCATGGGCATCAATGTGCCCATCCGCATTGGTCAGGTCACGGTGATGCCCGGCGACGTGGCCGTGAGCGACCCGGAAGGAATCACCTTTATTCCTCCGCAGATCGCCCAGGACGTCATCGACAAGGCCCAAATGACGCACGCGGTTGATGAATGGGGGCATACGATGCTGCGCGAAGGCAGGTACACGCCGGGCCAGATCGACCGCAAGTGGACCAAGTCGATGATTGAGGAGTTCAACAAATGGCTCCAACAGAAAGGCCTAAAACTGCACATGCCGGAAGAGTAGCCCTCCTGGGGCTGATTCTCACGATGGAGGCCCGACCCCCATGGATCGATTCCACCCGTACCCGATGAGCCGTCGCGGTATCCTGAAGGGCTCTGCGGCTGCTCTGGGCGGTGCGCTTTGGCCGGGTGAAGCTGGTCGAGCGGCGCCCCAGAATGTGAACACGCATTCCCGGCCCTCCGACCTCAGGATTACGGACCTTCGCATCGCGCACGTTACGAAGGCTCCCATGAACTGTCCGCTCCTCCGCATCGATACCAATCAGGATGTCTATGGGTTGGGTGAAGTTCGTGATGGCGCCAGCCCGACGTACGCCTTGATGTTGAAGAGCCGGCTGCTCGGTGAAAACCCCTGCGAGGTCGATCGGCTCTTTCGCAAGGTCAAGCAATTCGGGGGACATGGCCGACAGGGGGGCGGCGTGAGTGGTGTGGAAATGGCCCTCTGGGACCTCGCCGGCAAGGTGTACAACGTCCCGGTTTACCAGATGCTGGGGGGAAAGTTCCGTGACCGCATCCGTACCTACGCGGACACGGACATGTCCCCGGATCCCCGAGTGTATGCGCAGCGGCTCAAGGAACGGATGGATCAGGGATACACGTGGTTGAAGATGGATCTCGGGGTTGGACTGGTCGACAAGACTCCGGGCACGGTCACTCGGCCGGCAGGCCTCAGCGAGCGCGAGCGGATCTTCACACCGCACCCGTTCGCCGGAATCGAGATTACCGACAAGGGCATCGCGCTGATGGCGGATTACGTCGCGCAAGTACGCGAGGCGGTGGGGATGGAAATTCCCCTGGCCGCTGACCATTTTGGGCACATCGGGGTCAACTCCTGCATCCGGCTGGGCCGTGCGTTGGAGCGATTCAACCTCGCCTGGCTCGAAGACATGATCCCCTGGCAATACACGGAGTTGTGGAAACAGATCACGGACTCAATTAACTTGCCGACCCTGACGGGAGAGGACATTTATCTAAAGGAAGATTTCCTGAAACTCTCCAGCAGTCACGCGATTCGCAGAATTCACCCTGACCTCGCCACCGCGGGTGGGATTCTGGAAACGAAGAAAATCGGCGATCTGGCGCAGGAGTATGGCGTCCCCATGGCCATGCATTTTGCCGGATCACCGGTTTCCTGCATGGCGAGCGTCCACTGTGCGGCGGCCACGGAAAACTTCCTGGCGCTGGAGAATCATTCCTTCGATGTGCCCTGGTGGGACGACCTCGTCAAAGGCGTCAAGAAGCCGATCGTTGACCACGGGTACATCTCGGTGCCGGAGGCGCCCGGGCTGGGCGTGACCCTCAACGAAGACGTCGTGAAACAGCACTTGCTGCCGGGGACCGACTATTTCGCTCCGACGCCCGAGTGGGACAAAGAACGTTCCTGGGACCGTTTGTGGAGCTAGGCGCGTCCGGCCCTTCGGGCTCAGCCGAGGTCATGTCCTGACGCCTGGCCCCTCCACGCGCGCCAATTCTCGTAGCCAACGAGGTTAAGCTCATGACACTCTCCAGAATCCTTTCAAAGTTCGCCTTGATCAGCACCGCAATTGCGTGCGCAGGTTTGACGACAGTTGCCTCCGGGGCGCCCAGTCCGGACGAGGCTGCGGGCGGTCCCAGGGGGCTCGAGACCTCCTACCTGTCGTTTCGCGTGAACCCGGAGGCCAGCGGTTATGAAATCGTCAACAAGGCGGGCGGCGAGGTTTGGCGCTCCAATCCTCGCGTACCGCGATTCGGCGAGGTTACCGTGACGGTCGACGGACGACCGCAGCGCCTCGACCTCATACGGGGCAGAGTCGAAAGCGACGGCAACGGGTTGAAGCTCACGTTTCATCCGCTACCGTCTCTGCCGCAAGCGCTGGTGGTGGTCAGCGTGCAGCCTGTAGCGGAAGGGAAGGGTTTGCTATTCGCGTACACGGCAGGCCCCGAGGTTCCGTTGGAAAGCATTCGTTTGCTCGACGACGCCCTGTGGACGACAGACGCTGAGCACGGATACGTCGTCGCTCCCGCCCGCATGGGTCTGTTGGTCCCGGCGCGCCGCGGCGTGAATTTCACTCACACTTTCGACACTTACGACTACGAAGGCTGCCACATGACCATGTGGGGAGTGGTGAAGAACGGTGCGGCCGCGCTGATCACCTGGGATGACCCTTACGTTGCACTCGAACTGAAGAGTGAATTGCAGGCGACAGGCGATCCGGCGGGGATACAGGTGCTGGCCACGTCGCTCGAGCTCCGCAAATCGGCAAAATCATTTCAACTGCGCTTCCTGGGGCGGGGAGATTACATCACGCTGGCCAAGGCTTATCGCCAGGTGGCCGCGGAGCGAGGTTGGCTTCGGACCTGGAGCGAAAAGTTGCAGGGCCATCCCGAGCGCGCGAAGTTGTTTGGAGCGATCAACTACAAGCTTTGGGCGCTGCTGGACCGCGAGATGGACTTGACCAGCACCAAGCAAGAGGTTGCGAAGGTCAACTGGACCTTCGCGGAAGCCGCCCAGGTCGCCGAGCACCTCAAGAACGACTTGAAGCTGGAAAAAGTCCTCTTCGTCATGGGCGGCTGGACGCACCGTGGATATGACAACCAGCACCCCGATATCCTCCCCGCCAACCCGGAGTGCGGCGGCAACTCGGGGCTCGCCGAGTGCGCGCGCCGCGTTATGCAACTGGGATACGTTTTCTGTCTGCACGATAATTACCAGGATATCTACCGCGACTCGCCGTCCTGGAATGAAGACCTGATCATGAAGCAGCCCGACGGGTCCCTGGTGAAAGGCGGCCATTGGTGGGGCGGCCAGGCCTATCTGACCTGTTCCCGCAAAGCCCTGGAATTGGCAAAGCGGCCCCAGAACCTTGCGGCTGTCAAGGAGATCACGAACGCCAATGCTTACTTCATTGATACGACTTACGCCTCAGGCCTGCAGGAATGTTCCGATCCGGCTCACCCTCTGACCCGCGCCGACGACATGAAATGGAAGCAGGCGATCTCCGACTACGCGCGCCAGGTGTTTGGCATTTTCGGAAGCGAAGACGGGCGTGAATGGGCGATTCCCCACAGCGATTTCTTTGAAGGCATGACCGGTGTGGACGGGACATGGTTCCACAACAAGGAGCTGCTCCGAGAAACCGGTGGGGTATCCATCCCGATGTTTGAGCTGGTTTACCGCGACTGTATCGCCCTCTACGGGAAATACGGATTCGATATTTCGCAGTCGGCTGATTACGTGCTCTATCACCTCAGCATCGGCCGCACGCTGAACTACCACGAGATTCCACCTCATCTTTACTGGAAAGGGATTGCCCCGTCGCCGGCTCCGGGCGAAGGGAGCCGGGTGGCCCGAAAGGATCCCGCCCTCTTTACCCGTGCCGATCACGGCTGGGCGGAAGGCCTTCACCCCATGGATCGCTTCGTCAAGAACACCTACGAGATTCTCTCACCTTTGAATGAGCTGACGGCCGAGACGCCCATGACCGGGCACCAGTTCCTAACCCCGGACTACCAAGTGCAGCGCAGCGTCTTTGGGGCAGGAGACAGCCAAGCCGTGGTCGTCGTCAACACGGGCAGCGCCAATTACTCCACGCATTCACCCCTGGGCGGGAACATCGTGTTGCCGCCCGGAGGGTTTTTGATTGAGGCTCCGACCTTCCTGGCCTTTCACGCGGCCAGTTGGAACGGTCTCGCCTACCGAGACCCGCCCTTGTTCACGCTGCGGAGCGCAGACGGGCAGCCGCTGGCGCGCTCGCGACGCATTCGGATTTTTCACGGCTTCGGCGACCCACGCGTGAAATTGCCGGGGGAGACCTTTACGGTTGCCAAGGAAGAAACCGTCTCGGTCACGCCGTAGGGGGTGGCGCGGAGTTGTTCTTGAACTCCGCGGCGCTTCGAATCTCCACCGGCCGTTTGACCTCGTAGCGCGGCCATGGTGGCCGTGCGCATGGGCTTGTTGGCAAATCGGCAGGAGTTGTGTAGTCTCATCCAGATGACACCCAAGCCGAAATACGTCGCGGGCCTGGTGCAGATGTCATGCGGCTCGAGCCCCGACGAAAATCTCCAGAAGGCTGCCGCTCGCGTTGAGGAAGCAGCCCAACGCGGCGCGGAAGTCATCTGCTTGCCGGAACTCTTCCGTTCGCAATACTTCTGCCAGCGCGAGGACGCGGCGCGGTTCGATCTCGCCGAGCCGGTTCCCGGCCCGACGACTGAGGTGTTGGGGAGAATCGCCCAAGCCCACGGCGTGGTTATCGTGGCGCCACTCTTCGAGCGCCGCACCCTCGGCGTCTATCACAATAGTGCGGCGGTGATCGACGCAACCGGCGAAGTGGTGGGCCTTTACCGCAAGATGCACGTTCCCGATGACCCCGCTTATTACGAGAAGTTCTACTTCACCCCGGGCGACCTGGGCTTTCGCGCCTTTGATACGAGCGTGGGCCGGATCGCCACGCTGATTTGCTGGGATCAGTGGTACCCGGAGGGCGCGCGCCTCGCCACCCTGGAAGGGCCCAGCGTGCTCTTCTACCCCACGGCCATTGGCTGGCATCCGGCGGAGAAGGAGCAATTCGGTTCCGCGCAGCGCGATGCCTGGCGAACCATCCAGCGCAGTCACGCGATCGCTAACGGTGTGTACGTTGCGGCGGCCAATCGCGTGGGTTTTGAAAAGCCCGACGGCGCGAGCGCCGGCCTGGAATTCTGGGGCTCGTCATTTATTTCGGACCCGTTTGGCGTGGTGCTGGCCGAGGCGTCGGCGGATCGGGAAGAAATCCTTTTGGCCGAAATCGATCTGGCCCGCATTGAAGACGTGCGACGCAATTGGCCTTTTCTGCGAGACCGGCGAATTGACGCCTATGCCGGGATTACCAACCGTTTCCGGAACGAGGAACCGTGGCGCAAGAAAGATTAGGGCAGAACCCCGCAGGGCTCGGCTACCGCCTGCCCGCCGAGTGGGAACCGCATGAAGCCACGTGGCTCGGATGGCCGCACAACCTCACCGACTGGCCGCGCAAGTTTGCGCCTATCCCCTGGGTGTACAGTGAAATCGTGCGGAAGATTGCACCCGGCGAAATCGTGCGCATTCTGGTGAATTCGAACGCGCATGAGGAAAGGGCCCGGCGCATCCTCCTGCGCAGCGGCGTGGATTTCGGGCGCGTGGAGTTCTTCCGCTTGCCCACGGATCGCGGCTGGACGCGCGACTTCGGGCCGATGTTCGTCAAGCGTGATCTGCCGCGCCCCGAGGTGGCTGTCGTCGGCTTCGGGTTCACGGGCTGGGCGAAGTACTCGAACTGGCGCAAGGACTGCCAGGTTCCTCGACGCGCGGCGCGCGCGCTGCGTCGGCGGCGCTTCGAGGCCAAGGTGAATGGCCGCACGTTTGTTTTGGAGGGCGGAAGCATCGAAGCCAACGGGCAAGGCACCCTACTGACCACCGAGGAATGCCTGCTTGACCCCACCACGCAGGTCCGCAATCCCGGCCTACGGCGCCAGGAGGTGGAAGCGGCACTCCGGGAATATCTTGGCGTGAGGAATGTTCTGTGGTTGGGGAAGGGAATTGCCGGCGACGACACGCACGGTCACGTGGATGACCTGTGCCGGTTTGTGGGGCCGCGCACCGTGGTTCTCTGCCAGGAAAAGAATCCCGCGGACCCGAACTGCCAACCCCTTCAGGAAAACTGGGAGCGAGCGCGCGACCTGCGGCTCGAGGACGGCTCGAAGCTCGAGGTCGTGCCACTGACCATGCCGGAACCGCTTTATCTCGACGGCCAGCGACTACCCGCAAGCTATGCCAATTTCTATATCTCGAACGCCGCCGTGCTGGTCCCGACCTTCAACGACCCGCAGGACCGCATCGCGCTAGGAACACTCGCGGAACTCTTCCCGGATCGTCCGGTGGTGGGAATTCACGCCGTGGATCTGGTGTGGGGCCTCGGGACGTTGCATTGCCTCACGCAACAGCAACCCGCGCTCTGACCGACTCTTTCCCCCTCCGCCCGCGCAGTGAGTGCACAGGCCAAAACCTGCATCCAAAATTGCATGGGTGAAGTGGCAGTGGTAATCTGAGTCTGACACCTGTCGTCCAACCGGCGACTGAGCATGGTGCGTCGCGTGAGATACTTCGCGGAGTCTATCCTGAGCCGGCAGAGCGAGATTCTTCGCTTCGCTCAGAATGACAGCGAAGGGCTCAGGATGACAGCGAAGGGGTCAGGACGACAGCCTAGGGCTCAAATTGACATCGGCGCGAAGGTTTTTCAGCAGCCTGGGAAGCGATGCCCCGAGGTTGTACTTAGCGAATTTGTGACTCAGGTCGCTCGGCGGTGGAACGTTGTTACGATGCGAATCCTATTGACAGGTTCCAGCGGGCTGATCGGTCAAGCGCTGATCCCGTTTCTCACCGCGGATGGCCACCAGGTAGCACGCCTGGTCAGGTCGCTGGGCCCGGCGGGGGCTAGCCAGATCTTGTGGAATCCCAGCGCGGGAACGATCCCGCGCGACAGCCTGGAGGGTTTTGACGCCGTCGTGCACCTTGCCGGAGAAACCGTAGCGGGCCGATGGACAGCGCGCAAGAAAGCGCGGATTCTTGAGAGTCGTGCGCAGGGCACCCGCCTGCTGTGCGAATCCCTGGCGCAATTGCAGCATCCCCCCGGAGTGCTGCTGTCCGCTTCGGCCAGCGGTTTCTACGGAGATCGCGGTGACGAGATATTGAGTGAGGCAAGTCCGGCGGGCTCGCTGTTTCTCTCCGAGGTTGCCACGGCCTGGGAAGTCGCGACGGAGTCCGCCGCACGCCGCGGCATTCGCGTGGTGAATCTACGCATCGGCTTTGTGCTCAGCGCGGCAGGCGGCGGGCTGGCCGCGATGTTGTGGCCTTTCAAATTGGGGGTGGGTGGGCGCGTAGGGACCGGCCGCCAGTACCTGAGTTGGGTGGCTCTCGATGACGTCCTGGGAGCGGTTCGGCATGCCCTGGGGACAGATGCCCTACGCGGGCCGGTCAATGTGGTTGCCCCTCACCCGGTGACGAATCTGGAATTCACCAAGACTCTCGGTTCCGTCTTGGGGCGCCCCACGATTCTTCCCCTGCCGGCGTTTGCAGCCCGCCTGGCGTTTGGAGAAATGGCGGACAACCTCCTGCTGGCGAGCACGCGCCTGGAACCCTCGCGCCTCCTGGCCACAGGCTTCCGGTTTCGCTTTCCTCAGCTCGAAGCAGCCCTGCGTCACGTGCTCGGGCGAGCGGGGTGAGCTTCACCTCCTGACGAGGCGCGGAGTTTCGAAAAGAGTATGAAGGTTAACGTTCTATTTTTCGGCATCACGCGTGACCTGACCGGTTTCGCGCAGGAGCAGGTTGAACTTCCCGAAGGTGAGAACCTGGACGGTCTGTGGCGCCGTTTCGAGACACGCTTCCCGCGCCTGGGGTCCCTGGCGGATTCTCTCCTGGTGGCGGTCAATCAGGATATCGCCAAGCGCTCTACGCCCTTGCACGACGGCGACGAGGTGGCGTTTCTGCCTCCCGTGAGCGGCGGCGCCGGCGGAGACTTCTTCCGCATCACGCGTGATGCTATTCCTGTTTGCGAGCTTGCGCAGCAACTGCGGGTATCGGAAGACGGCGCGGTGGTGGTTTTCGAAGGCGTTGTGCGCAACCATTCGCGGGGCCGTGCCACGCTGCATCTTGAATACGAAGCTTACGAGCCGATGGCGGTCCGCAAGCTGGAAGAGATCGGGCGAGAGGTCAAGCAGAAATTCGCGATTGATCGGATCGGGATGATTCACCGCCTGGGCCGCCTGGAGATCGGCGAAACCAGTGTGGCCATCGTGGTGACTTCTGAACATCGGCGCGCCGCCTTTGCCGCCTGCCATTACGCCATCGACCGCCTTAAGCAAGTCGTGCCCATCTGGAAAAAGGAAATCTTCGCGGACGGCGCGGTGTGGGCGGAAGGAGAAGGGCAGACGCGCATTCTGGCGGAATCCCGCGAATAGCCGCGGAGCGGCTGGCGTCCGGGGAAGTGCCTAACCGGCCTGCCTGGGCGCTTCGAAGCTCACATTCTCAGGGGCCTGGAAAGTATGTCGGATTATCTCAATACGGCGGTCGAGATCGCGCGCGAATCAGGCGCGCTCCTGGCGAAGCTATTCACGCAGCCCATGGAGATCACTTACAAGCGTCGATCGGACCTCGTCACGGCGGCGGACCGCCGTTCCGAAGCTTTGATCGTGGAGCGGTTGCGGCGCCACTTTCCGGAGCACGGCATCGTGGCTGAAGAAGGCGGCGGCCACTCCGCGCCCTCCGAGTATTGCTGGTACGTTGATCCCCTGGACGGAACGACGAATTTCGCGCATGGCTTCCCGATGTTTTGCGTCACGCTCGGGCTCGCCCGTAACGGCGAAGTGATTGCGGGGGTGGTTTACGATCCCACGCGCGACGATCTCTATACCGCCGAACGCGGCGGGGGCGCTTACCTCAACGGCCGCCGCCTGCAGGTTTCCCGCACGGAGAAACTGAGCGAGGGTTTGGTGGCCACCGGCTTCCCGCCCTTTGCGACGAACCATGACTTGAATATCAAGTTCTACTTCCGTTTCACCGAGCTGTCGCATGGCATCCGGCGTTGTGGTTCCGCCGCGCTGGATCTCTGCTCCGTCGCGGCCGGCCGTTTCGACGGGTTCTGGGAGCTCAAGCTCAACCCCTGGGACAAAGCCGCCGGCTCGTTGCTGGTCACGGAGGCGGGGGGGCGCATGTCCGACATTCAGGGGCGGCCTTTCGATTTGCTCGGCGACGATGTGTTTGCATCGAATGGTCTGATTCACGACCAGATGCTGGAAGTATTCGCCGAAATCATGGCGCAGGGCGCCAAGTAGCCAGTGTGCTTCCTCTCCCGACGCTCCCATTGCGGTGAACCCATCCAGGAGATTCATATGAAGAGGCTGGGGCGTTATTCCGCATTCGTGGTGTGCTGGTTCATTTGCGCTGCCAGCATGAGCACGACAGCAGATGCCCGCAAGATCATTCTGGACACCGACCCCGGGGCCGATGATGCCATGGCGATACTGCTCGCGCTGAACTCGCCGGAGCTCGACGTGAAAGCCCTCACGGTGGTGGCGGGGAACGTGGTGGTCGAGCAGGGTGTCGAGAACGCGCGCAAGCTGGTTTCGTTGGCGGGGCGGTGCGATGTGCCAGTGGCGCGGGGCGCTTCCCGTCCCCTGGTCCAGAAGCTGGTCACGGCTGAGTTCTTTCACGGGGCGAACGGGCTGGGGAATGTCGAACTTCCCGCGCCCGCCTGCCCGGCGGATCAACGCTTCGCGCCCGACCTTATCATCGAACTCATTCACCAATACCCTCACGAAATTACGCTCGTTCCGGTGGGGCCGCTGACGAATATTGCCCTGGCACTTCGGAAAGATCCCTCCATCGTGGGGCTCGTGAAGGAAGTGGTGCTGATGGGAGGGTCGATCGCGGGAGGCAATGCCACGGCAGCGGCGGAGGCCAACATTTACAATGACCCGGAGGCGGCGCGCGCCGTGTTTGAGGCCGGCTGGCCTTTGACGATGGTGGGGCTGAATGTGACGGAGAGGACCCTTTTCACGCGCGCCGACCGCAACCGGCTTGCCCGGACGCAGGGCTGCGAGAACGACTTCGCCGTGCGGGTGCTGGATTTCCTGGTGGCCCGCTCGAGCGGACTGGGCGCCGACGGCACCCCCATGCACGACCCGCTGGCCGTGGGCGCGGTGATCGACCGAAGCCTGATTACTACGCGGGACATGTGGGTGGAAGTCGAGACGCGAGGTGAGTTCACGCGCGGTGAGACCGTGGCGAGCCGCAGCAATTCCTCTGATCGCAAGGTCTGGCGCGGCGACCATTACAGTATCGATGGCATCGAGAAGGTTGAGCCCAATGTCCACGTCGCCGTGGAATCGGACGCCCGGCGCTTTATTGACCTCTTCGTCTCCCGCCTCGCAGGAAAATAGTGATGGCCAGCGCGGACCTTGGCCTGCGAGCCCCGTCCGCCCGGCGGTGGGTTAGTTTCAGTTGTTCCAGTTGTTGCCGTAAACCCCGTTTTCAGGGAAGTACGCAATGAAAGGTTGAGCTCGCAAGTGAAGAGTTGTCTCCGAGCGCGCATCCACTCGTCCAGGGGCGCTCCAACGCGCGGCGATGGCTAACGAGTCCCGGTGCCACTCGTACGGTTTGCGCGTTATGCGGGGTGTGAATGACTACTCGTTTGACGTGGAGAATGGGCTTCAAGGATTTACTTTTGTCAACCCAATAATCGAATTATACTGCCATTCAACATGGATTCTCTACGGAGGCTCGTCTGGTTGGCAGTTTTCGCTCTACCCCTAATCCCTGCATTGGCACAGTCGCCCTCCTTGTCTTCGTGCGCGGAAGACACGCGCATCAATGCAGCGAACAAGAAAGCGATCGATTCTGCCGCTATGGACTTCGTCAGGACGGTGCTCGGCCCTAACCCGTCGGCTGCCTTTGACTCCTTCTCGAAAGAAGGGCAGGCTAACGTCACGCGTGCGCAGTTCAGCGGGGAAGCTGCAACATTCATGCAGCAGTTCGAACCGAAGAACGTGACTGTTCAACACACCTACCTCATCGAGCTGAAGGGTGATTCACCCGGGCGCGCGGTTTGCGGGGAGAATTTGGCGAAACCGGAGGGTTGGGAGTTGTTAGTAGTCAGGAGCGTGCCCCAGCAGGCGTATGTCGTGTTGTCGGCCGACACTCGCAACAACAAACTGGCGTTTACGGTCTGGCTGGTTCCCGAGCAGAATCACTGGAAAGTGCAAAGCTTCTCAAGGAATATCTCCAGTCTCGCGGGCATGGGCTCAATGCAGCTTTGGGAGTTGGCGCGCACGCAGCAATCGCGAGGCCACTATTTCAACGCCGCGCTTTTATACGCCGGTGCGGCGCAAACCGCAGATCGCGGTCCTAACTTCCAGATGGGAATCGCAAAATCGATCTCGGAGGATATGTCAAAGCTAGCGGCCCCTCTTGAGCTACAGGGCCAGCCTCCATTTTTGTGGAAGAGCGGGGAGACGACCTACAAAGTACTGACGGTGGGGCCGATCGCTGTAGGAGGCAAGATCTACGTCATCTTGGTGCACGAAGTTTCACCCTGGCAAAGTAACGACCAGGTGGATGGCTGGAACAAGCTGTTGCTGGGGTTTGTCAAGCAGCGTTTCCCGGAGTATTCAGACGTGTTCGCGGGACTCGTCGCTCGTGCAGTCGAACGCGGGAGCAACCGGGGCTACGGCACCGTCGAGGAGTTGCCAGCTCGGAAGCAGTAAACAGTGCCGTTGGGAGCGAGTCCTTCGCTTCGCTGATTCCCAGATGCGGCCTTCTTCCGGACTGCCAGGACAGTTGGCGCAAGCAGTCCTTGACCAAAGCGACCGGGAGTGCTCCACAGAACGCTCTTCATAAACTTGGGCTAGCGAAGCCATCCGCGTACAAGGGATGTATACTCGCCTTAAGTTTACCCGCGATCCGTTCTGCCCGAATTACGGTGTACTCGGAAGCAATTCGCTCGGGCCGCAAACACTCCATGCTCGAGTGCCCGAAAAGTCAGCATTTCGGTAACTTCGCTGCGACGGATCAAACTGACCCACTACCGGTTCGCCCGGGCGCTTGACTGCCTCGCCGCGACGACTTCACATCGCCAGCGAAACCCGTAGCACGGACTTCCCATCGCCCGTCACGGCGGGCGCAGGACAAGTGCCGCCCCGCCGCTCGCGCGGAGTCGGGTTAGTGTTTACCCGGAAGTTTCGGTTTGGAAGCGTCTTCTTTCTGCTTGACGAGCTTGGTGGCCGCACTGCGGATGACGTCTGGAATATTGCGGTTGAGCGTCAGGCCCTTCAGATCCCGGGAGTTCAGCCGGTTGATGAGAGGCAGGGTGACGTCAATGGGCGCGCGGGGATTGTTGAGGAGAGCCCTCGGGACCGCGTAGGTCTTCATGTGCTTGCGATTCGTGGCGATCAGCCGCAGGACTTCGTCGGACACATTCTTGGCTGAGGCATAGGCTTCGATTTCTGAATCAGAAACCTTGGGCGACTGCAGCACGGCGCGCGCCACGACCTTGTTCGAGTCGCGCACCAGGATCATGCGCGTTTCCATGTTGCCGGTCAGAGCCGCTTTGATTTTTTCCACCGCGGTCATGCGGCTGATCTTCTGCAGCAAGGTTTCCCGTTCTGCCGCGCTGAGCTCGTCGTCCTCTTTGGTGACTTCCGGGGGAGCCTCGATCTCCGGGGGCAACTCCTGGAGCACCTTCGCATCCTCCTGCTGCAGCGCCTCCGTCAGTATAGCCAGAAGCTCCCGAGCGGTTTCTTCCCGGGCGGGTTGGCTGGGTGGCGTGGGCTGAAGCTTGCGGCGGGTTTCTTCCGGAAGGCTGGGATTCCACAGCAGGACTTCCCTCAGCTCCTCGTGCCCCGCCAGGAGTTGTTCCGCCGCGACGCGCAGCACATCGGGCGCGGTCAGCGGGCTGGCCAGAACCCGGCGCACCTCCGTGTAGTCCCATCCCTTGAGCGTGGCAAGCGCCGTGGCGCGCAGCGGCGCTTCCGGGCTGGCCGTCAATAACGTCAGGACCTCGATTTTCTCTTCCGTCGGCAAGGGCAGATTCCCCTCTGCACCCTTGCGAAGAATTGCCGGGGGCGCCTTACCGGCCCGGATTAAATCCACTAACCGTTCGGGAATGGCCGGACCTCAGGGTACAGGACTTTTCAGGTCGTCGCGCGTGAGGTGAACGGTCTTCACCTCGCCGCGCCGGCCCAGTGGCTTCAAGGTCTCTCCGTTCAGCGTCAGGATGATGCCTTGGGAGTTGCCCGCCGTCACGTCAAAGGAGTCGTGCGCCTTCACGGTCTCGACTTCGTTAGGATTCAAGACGCGTTGGAGCACGGTCTTCCCGTCGGCGTCCACCGCTACCCAGGCGCGTTCCGTGGCGGCCACCTGCAGCACCAAACCGGATTCCGGTGCGAATCTCGTGCCCGGCGGATTGACAGGCTGCGCCGTGGACTGCGTGGCGGGGTTCTGGCTCGCCGCCGGCGTTGACACCGATGCACTGGGGCCCATGCCTGGGACGGTTGCCGGCGCGGTGGTGGGGGCCGCTCCGGGCGTGCCGTTGCCCGCCGGGGGAGTCACGCTGGGGAGAGGAGGGTTGGCATCTGGGGCGGGCGCGGGCGGCGCGGTCTGGGTGGGCGTCCCCGCTGGGCCGGCAGCGTGTGGAGCCGGGATTTCCACCGTGGGGCGTGAGTAACGGAAGAGGGCGTAGCCCGCGGCGAGCAGGACGGCCGCCACGAGCGCGCCCACCAGCGGACTTCGCGACGCCAGTCGCGGCGTCGAGAATCTGCCCGGTGTCAACCGGTGCAGGTCCACTTCGGTCTGCGGGCGGGCGGCAAGCAGGTATTCGGCCATCACCCGGTCTTCGTCCAGACCCAGGTAGCGCGCGTAGCTGCGGATAAAACTCCGCCCGAAGATCCCTCCCGGCAACTTCGCAAAATCTTCCTGTTCGATGGCGTGGAGAAAGCGCACGCTGATCTTGGTGGCGGAGGATATTTCTTCCAGACTCACGCCACGCATTTCTCGCTCGCGCTGAAGATTCTCGCCGAAGGCGGGCATAGTTGGGGCTTGTTCGCTCCTCACAAACTGGTCCCCATTCTATCCTATTTTCCTGGGCACAAGAGGGTCAATTGCTCCCCTCGAGTTACCCGGGTTTCCCCCCGCCTGCGAGCCTCCCTGACAAAGGGGTTGAAAAGGTCCGCCCAATGGTTTAAAAAGTCTATGCGCTGATTTGCACACGCGAGTCTGGATACCCGATGGGTCCTGAAGAGGAAATTGCCGAACTGAAGCGTCAGGTGGAGCGCCTCGCCCTCTTTCATGAGGTGGGCAAGGCGCTGTTTTCGACCCTTGACCTGCAGAAGATTCTCCAGACGATCATGGAGAAGATCAGCGACCTCCTCCAGCCCGACACCTGGTCCCTCTTAATGATGGATGAGAAGACGCAGGATCTCTATTTTGAGATTGCGATTGGCACGGGCGCCGACCGGCTGCGGGATGTTCGACTGAAGCTGGGGGAAGGAGTGGCCGGCTGGGTAGCGCAGCACGGCGAGCCGGTCCTGATTGAGGACGCCCGCAATGACACGCGCTTTACGCCCAAGGTGGACGAGCTAACGCACACCGAGACCCGCTCCATCGTTTGCGTACCCATCAAGGCGCGCGGCCATGTGCTGGGAGTGATCGAGCTCGTCAACGCCCTCGGCAAGCCCAGCTTCGGTGTGGAAGACATTCCCATCCTCAAGAGCCTGGCGGACTATGCTGCCATCGCGCTTGAAAACGCCCGTTACGTGCAGCGCATCCACGAACTTACCATCACGGACGACTGCACGGCGCTCTACAACGCCCGGCATCTGAACTTCGTTCTCGATACGGAAATCTATCGTTCCAATCGCTACGCCTACGAATTTTCCGTCATCTTCATTGACCTCGACCACTTCAAGCTGGTCAACGACGCGCACGGCCACCTGGTCGGCTCGAAGCTCCTCTGGATGATCGGGGACCTCATCAAGGGCAACTTGCGCTTGATTGACTATGCTTTCCGTTACGGTGGGGACGAGTTTGTGGTGCTGCTCCCGCAGACCTCCAAGGAAAGCTCCCTGGTGGTCGTCCGCCGTATCCGCGAGCTGCTGACCTCCCGCGTCTTCTTCACCGATGAGAAGCTGAACATCAAAGTCACCGCCAGCTTCGGCGTGGCGGCCTTTCCCGGGGACGGACGCACGCGCAAGGAACTCCTGCGCAAAGCCGACGAGGCCATGTACCTGGTCAAGAACACTACCCGGAACAACATCGCACTCGCCGGGCAAGGCATCCTTTACTAAGCGCCGCGCCGCCGCGCGCTCTGCCAGCCTGCTGCCCCCTGCTTGCTGCTTACGCCACGGCCGCGGCCATGACTTTCAGCAACCCTTGCATCGAACGCTCGGTGGTTTGGGGATGCGACAGGCCGGGGGCTTGGAACTCGCATTCCAGCGACATGGTCCCCTCGTAGTGGTCGCGCCGCAGGGCGCGGAGCTGGCCTGTGAGGTCGATTACGCCCTGGTCCGCGAAGGCTTCCCGGCAATCCCTGCGCGCCGCGTCGCAGGTCATGCCTTTCACATGCAGGTGCCAAAGGCGGTCCTTGGGCAGGGCAGCATAGCCCGCGGGAAAGGAAATCTCGTTGAGCATGTAGCCGTTGCCCACGTCCCAATTCACCCCCACGTTCGAAGCTTTCACGGCGGCGAGCAGCCGCGCCAATTCGTGTCCGGTTCCCCCGTTGGTTGACTCTTCGTCTTCGATGACTAGGCGCATGCCGGCCGCGCGCGCGACCTCGCCGGCCTTGTCCAGTTCCTCCGCAATGCGTCCCCTGATCTTCTCGGGTTCCGGCACACGCCAGAAGGCGAAGACCCGCAGCTTGTCGGTGCCCCAGGCGTGGGCGCGTTCGGCGGCGCGCTTCAGCAGATCCATCTGGCCGGCATAAGGATAGATGTCCTTCCCATCCCCAAGCGGCTTGGCTCCGGGCAGCGCGCATTTGTAAAGCGCCGTATCGACGACCGAAACGTGGAAGGCATATTGATCCAGCAGTTGTTTGATTTTTCGGATCTCGTCCGGGGTCGCCTCTGTATTGTACTTGCCCCAGACGTTGCGGATCTCGACCCACTCGAGCCCATGGCCTTTCATCAGCTTGAGCGCCTCTTCAAAGTCGAGTGAAAAGCCGTCCGATATGGCGCCCAGCTTGAACAGCCGGGCTACTGCGGCGCTATCGGGCGCACCGTGCGCCCAAGCCGGTGCCAGCGATGCCGCCGACGCCGCCACCAAGTTCTTCAGAAAGTCCCGTCGAGCCAGATTAGACATGGGGAGTTCTCCATTGAAGGGCATTCCAACCGTGCGTAACGATTATCCACGAAATCATGCGATATGAAACTCAGGGGCTGTCAAAGGATTCCCTCACATGGTCTCCTGGGTGACCCCCTCACCCGTCCCGCCCAGTCGGGACACCCGCTTCCCTTTGGAGGCCATCTCAAAACTTGGCGCCGCCGGTTGTAGCGGCGCTCTATGAGCGGCGATTCGTCTTTGTAGCGGCGATGTCCTCATCGCCGGTCGCCGAAGGGGACACCGGCGCTACTGAGGTTTTGAGACAGCCTCCTTAGCCGATCGCCCATCGATTTGGTGAACCGATGATGCGATGGCTCGATGACCCGATCTTTGAATATAGCACGCCCTCACTTGCAACCCTCATTGTCCTCTGTCACCATGACTCTTAACCCATGCGGTGGCTCAACTCACCTGTTGATTCCGAATCGGTCGCGCGCCTGGTGCGCGAGGTGAAGGTCTCGCCCCTGGTGGCGCGCTTGCTCACGCAGCGCGGCCTGGCGGAGCCCGCGGCGGCGCACGCTTTTCTGCATCCCAGCCTCTCGCAGCTCCACCCGCCGGAGCGCATGGCGGGCATGCGGGAGGCCGTGGAGCGCCTGGGCCGCGCCCTCGCCGCGCGCGAGAAAATCCTGATCTACGGCGACTACGACGTGGATGGCACCATGGCGGTGGTGGTGCTGCTCACGGCGCTGCGCACGCTGGGCGCGGAAGTTGAGGCGTACGTCCCGCACCGCCTCACGGATGGCTATGGCATGCGCGCGCCCGTGGTTGAGGAAGCCGCCGCCCGCGGTTTCCGCGTCGTGATCAGCGTGGACACCGGCATTCGCGAGCACGCCGTCCTGGCCCGCGCCCGCGAGCTGGGCATCGACTGCATCGTCACCGACCACCACCTGCCCGACGGCCATTTGCCGCCCGCCTGCGCGATTCTGAATCCGCGGCGCCCCGACTGCGACTATCCGGAGAAGTCGCTGGCGGGCGTGGGCGTAGCGTTCAAGCTGGCGCAGGCGCTTCTGGGCGAGCGCCTCACCGGGCGGCTGTTGCAGTCTTATTTGAAGGTGGTCGCCATCGGCACCATTGCGGATGTGGTTCCGCTGCTGGGCGAGAACCGCGTCATCGCGCACTTTGGCCTGGAGGGATTACGCCAGCCCGCGCAATCCGGCCTGGGGGCGCTGGTGGAGGTGGCGGGCCTGGCGGGGAAGGAAATCAGCGCGGGCGATGTGGCCTTTCGTCTGGCCCCGCGCCTGAACGCCGCCGGGCGCATGGAGGATGCACGCGACGTCATTGACCTCTTGACCCTGCCCGACGCGGCGCGCACGCGCGAAATTGCCGAGCGCCTGGACCGGCTCAACCGCGAGCGGCAGCGCGTGGAAAACGAGATCCTGCGTCAGATCCTCGCGGATTTGGAGCGCCGTACCGACCTCACCGGGCGTTACACCCTGGTGCTGGCGGGCCCGGGCTGGCATCGCGGCGTGATCGGCATAGTGGCGCAGCGCGTTGTGGAGCGCTATCATCGTCCCGCGCTGGTGATTGGTGTGGAAGACGGCGTGGGTGTGGGGTCCGGCCGTTCCATCAAGCAGTTTCATCTGCTCGACGCGCTTACGGCCGTGGGCGACCTCTTCGAGCGCTTCGGCGGGCACGCCCAGGCGGCGGGCTTCGCGCTGCCGGCGGAGCGCCTGCCCGAACTCGAGCGGCGCTTTGAGGAGCAGGCGCGCGCGGTGCTCGAGCCCCGAGACCTGGAGCCGGTGCTGCACGTGGACGCGGAAGTGGGCCTCGCGGAGATGGACTGGCCGCTTTACCGGGAACTTGCGGAGCTCGAGCCTTTCGGCATGGGCAATCCCACCCCGGTGTTTGGGGCCTGCGGGCTGCGGCTGGTCTCGACGCCGCGCGTTCTGCAGGAAAAGCATCTAAAATTAAGGGTGGGCCAGGGGGCGCGCACGCTCGACGCCATCGGTTGGGGCTGGGCGGCGCGGATCCCGGCGCCCGAGGTGGGCCAGAAGCTGGACCTGGCCTTTACGCTGGAACAGAACAACTATCAGGACATGGCCAGTCTGCAACTTGTGATCAAGGATCTTGTGATCCCGAACGGAGTGAGTAGCCCGTGGCGACGCCAGGAATCACTCTAGACCGGGCGCGCCGCCAGAAGTGGCTGACCGGCCTGGTGGCGGGCGGCTTGGCGGTGACGGCGCTGGCCGTCGCCCTCACTTACTGGCTCCGCAGCACGCGCAAGGAGCGGCCGGTCCGCGTTCCCGCCAGTGTGCCTGCCGACGTCCACCAGCAGGTTTCCGGCTACACGTTCACGCAATCGGAGGGAGACCGCGCCGTCTTCACCGTGCACGCGGCGCGCAGTTGGGAAGGCAAGACTACAGTGCTGGAGGACGTGGTGGTGGAGTTCTTCGGCCGCGTGGGCGGCCGTCGCGACGTCCTGCGCACGCACCGTGGCCAATACAACTCTCAATCTGGGGACTTCACGAGCTCCGGGCCGGTGGATATGGAATTGAACGCGCAAGCCGGCGATTTGGCCGGCAACGGCCCGCCTGGCAAGCATACGGTATTCGTGGAAACGTCCAAAGTCTCCTACCACCAGGAGGGCTCCCTCGCGGAGACAGACGAGCCGGTCAAGTTCCGCGTGGGGGCCGCCACGGGCAAGGCACAGGGCCTCAAATACGCCACGCGCGAGGGGTGGCTGGAGCTGAACAGCCAGGTCGCGATCGATCTGCAGCAGGGCACCGGGCCTTCCCCCTCGCCGCCCATACGGCTCACGGCTTCCAAGCTTCATTACGACAAGCGTAGGGGGACGGTGGCACTTGCGGGACCGGTGGAGGTTACCCAAGGTGAGCGCCATACGGTGGCAGACAATGCCCGGATCGCGCTCGACGACCGCAACCGCGTGACGCGGGCAGACCTGGAAGGCAACGTGAAAGCCGTTGACGTGAACGAGGTCCGCAGCGTCGAAATCGGCGCCCGCCACGTGCAGGGGGATTTCGATGCCGCCTCCGGCCAGTTGCGTCACCTCACGGCGGAGCAAGACGTGGCGGGCGAATCGAGAGGGAAGGGAAGCACGAGCCGCCTTACTGCCCAGCGGCTTGACCTCGAAATGGTGGGTGCACATCCGCATCCCCTCCAGGGTGTGGCGGCAGGCAACGTGCATCTGACGGTGGAGTCGCAGCCTTTGGCCAAGCCTGCGGGGAACGGCACGGCGCGCCCGGGGCCCGAAAAAAAGGATCTCACGGCCGCCACGGTACGCTTTGGTTTTCGTCCGGGCGGTGCAAGCCTGAAAGACGCCGAAACCGTGGGCCCGGGCACGCTCCTGGTCAGCGCCGCCGATCCCAAAGTCGGCGAGCGGGTGATCACGGCGGGGCAATTCCAGATGACTTTTGACGCGCTCAGCCACATCGAAGCGCTCCACGGGCTGGCGCCGACGCGGGTGCTCTTCCGCCCGCCGGCCACGGCGCCGACAGGCAGTGTCCCGCAGGAGAGCTTGGCCGACCGCTTGGACGCGACCTTCGACGCCGGCACCGCGCTGCTGAGCGAGGCCCGGCAATCCGGCAATTTCCTGTTCCACGATGGCGACCGCCAGGCGAGCGCGACGGAGGCCCGCTATGATGCCCACGCGCAGGACCTGCTGCTCCTCGGACATCCCCAGGTATGGGACGCGAACAGCCGTGTCAAGTGCGAGCGGATAACGGTGGATCTGCGCACCGACACCGCTAGGGGTGAGGGCCAAGTGCAGGCGGTACATCTGCCCAGCCGGGCTTCGCAGGCCGGCCCGCCGCGCGGCGCCGCGTCGCCCGGCGCCGCACCTTTGCCCACCAATGTGCTGGCGGACCGCATGTTGGCCGAGCGGCAGAGCCAGGTCGTGCACTACGAAGGCCATGTGCGCGCCTGGCAGGGCACGGATGTGGTGGAATCCTCAGCGCTGGATGTGTTCCGCACTGAACGGCGCATCACGTCCGGCTCCCAGGTGGTGACCCGTTACCTGCAGCCGGGTTCCCTCGTCACCAAGGGAGCCGCGGCCTCCCATGCCGGGGGCGAGATGCAACCCGTGACCGTTCGCGCTGACTATCTGGAATATCTCGACCAGGGGCGGCGCGCTCGCTATCGCGGCAATGTGCGGTTGCTGACGGAGAACACCGCGCTTCAGTCGGACCGGCTGGACGTCTATTTTACTCACGGAGACACGGTGGAAGGTTCCACGGTGGACCACGCCGAGGCGGAAGGCCATGTGAAGGTTACCCAACCCGGCCGGCACGGCTCCGGTGACCGCGCCGAATACTTCGCAGGACCCGGGAAGGTGGTGCTGACGGGTGGCCCGCCGAGCTTGTACGATGAGGAAAAGGGATTCACAACCGGCCAGAGTTTGACATTCTTCATTCACGATGATAGGCTTTTTGTTGACGGAGGTGAAAAGTCGCCTTCACTTACGAAGCACCGCGTCGCGCCATGAGCGACAATGCAGATTCTCTCCACAGCAGACCTGACAAAATCGTACAAGGGCCGGAAGGTTGTTGATGATATTAACCTCAGGATTGCTCAGGGAGAGGTGGTGGGGCTGCTCGGGCCAAACGGCGCGGGCAAGACTACCACATTTTACATCATCGTGGGCCTGACCAGCCCGGACGCGGGCCAAGTCCTCCTGGACGGAGTTGACATCACCAATCTCCCCATGTATCTCCGGGCAAGGCAAGGTATCAGCTACCTCCCGCAAGAGCCCTCCATATTTCGCAAACTCACAGTGGAAGAGAATATAATGGCAGTGCTGGAGACGCTGCCCTTGACGCCGGACCAGCGCCGGGCGCGCCTGGAGGAATTGGTCGAGGAACTGGGTCTGCAGCAGGTCCGCCGGAGTTACGGATACTTGCTTTCCGGGGGAGAGAGGCGGCGCGTGGAAATAGCCCGCTCGCTGGTGATTTCCCCCTCGTTCATTCTGCTTGACGAGCCCTTCTCCGGTATTGACCCATTGACGGTGCTGGATATTCAGAAGATCATTGTGCGCATGAAACAGTCAGGGATCGGCGTGCTGGTGACGGATCACAACGTACGAGAGACCTTGCGGGTCACAGACCGCGCCTACATCATCAACAATGGGCGCATCTTCCGCGCCGGCTCGCCCGAGGAACTGGGCAATGACGCCGAAGTCAAGCGCGTCTACCTGGGTGACACGTTCCGTTTGATCGTGTGAGGAATCGAAAAGAACGATGGGTGGACCTTCTCCCAGAATCGGCCTGAACCTCAAGGTGGCGCAGAAGCAAATTCTGACCCCCGGACTGGTTCAGATGGTCAGCGTGCTCGCGCTCAACAAGCTCGAGCTACGCGAGATGATCAACCAGGAAATGGTTTCGAATCCTGTCCTGGAAGAAGTGCCCGAGGACGTGCCATCGCTTGAGGAAGTCGCCAAAAGGACCGAGGCCGAAAAGCCCCTGGCTGCTGCTCCGGAACACCCCTCGCCCAACGGCGACAAGCAGGACTCGTTCGAAGAGATCGATTTCGGTTCCTTCTTCGACGAATACCTCGACCCGGGCTTCAAGTCTCCCGCGGCCGAGGTGATAGAAAAGCCTTCCTTTGAAAACTTCCTCTCGCAGCCCACCTCCCTGACGGATCACCTGGAGTGGCAATTGAGCCTTTCGATTTGCCCGCCGGACGTGGGCGACGCCGGGCATTCCATCATCGGGAACTTGAACGAGGATGGTTACTTCACCGCGACGCTCGAGGAGGTCGCGCAGTCGGGCAATCACGAGGTCGCGGCGGTGGAGCAGGGGCTGGCGCTGATCCAGGAGTTTGACCCGCTCGGCGTGGCCGCGCGCGACGTGCGCGAATGCCTGCTCATCCAGTTGCGGACTCTGGCTCCCGAAAACACCCTGGCCCACCAGATCGTCTCCGACCACCTGAAGCAGCTCCAGAACAAACAATATCGTGAGATTGCCCGTGCGCTCGACCGGCCCGTGAAAGCCGTGGAGCGTTGCGTCGAGCTGATCCGCAAACTGGACCCGCGGCCCGGGCAGCGTTACAACAACGTGCAGACACGCCTCATCGAGCCCGACGTGGCCTTCATCCGCACCGGCGACGGCTACCAGGTCGTCCTGAACGAGGACGGCCTGCCGCAG
Organism: uncultured Acidobacteriota bacterium; assembly: GCA_963722555.1. Taxonomy (GTDB): domain Bacteria; phylum Acidobacteriota; class Terriglobia; order UBA7540; family UBA7540; genus Bog-366. The sequence goes on along the minus strand of CAVRNQ010000001.1, from coordinate 696,990 downwards.
CTTCGCTTGAGCCACCACTACCGGCGCATGCTGGAAGGGGGCGCCGCCACGCGCGAGGTCCGCAACTACGTCAAGGAACGCTTCACCTCCGCCATCCAGCTCATCAAGAACATCGAGCAGCGCAAACAGACCATCATCCGCGTCTGCGAGGCGATCATCCGCCGCCAGAAAGAGTTCCTCGACCGGGGGATCGATTCGCTGCGGCCCATGATGATCAAAGAAGTGGCGGAAGAGGTCGGCGTGCATCCTTCCACGGTCAGCCGCGCCGTTGCCAACAAGTATACACACACGCCCCAGGGCGTCTACGAACTTCGCTATTTCTTCTCAGAGGCGGTCCAGGGACCGGCAGGCAACCTTACTTCTCTCATCAATTTGAAGCGCCTGGTCAAGAAGATGATTGAGGATGAAGACGCCATGCATCCCCTTACCGACGAGCAGATCACGCATCGTCTGCGCGACTTGGGCTACAACGTGACGCGCCGCACCGTGGCCAAATATCGCGAGGATATGCGAATCCCCAGTACCCACCAGCGTCGGGTAAAGACATGAAAATCGAGCGGGTCATCCAGTTCCTCTCCCGCCGAGGTGAGGAGGTGGCATCATGCGCATTGACTATACCGGCCGGCAAGTGGAAATCGGCCCGGACCTGCGCCAGTACACCGAAGAGCGCCTCAAGAAAATCGTTCGCCTTGTGGGCGAGCGTTTTGATTTGCACGTTATCCTGACCGCGGAAAAGCACCGGCGCAGCGCGGAACTCACCCTGAAATTCCACAAGCACACGCTGGTCGGCGTGGAAGAGACCGGCGACACCCGCATGGCCATCAACGGGGCCGTGGACAAGCTGGCCCGCCAGACCGTGCGGCTGCTGGAGCGCCGCCGCACGCAAAAACGCCGTCCCAAGCCGACCTCCGCCGTACTGCTGAACGTCTTGGGAACGGGGCGTGTGGACCACGACGAGCACCGCATCGTCCAGTCCGAACGCGTCCCCCTTAAACCCATGACCGTCGAGGAGGCCATCGATGCCCTCGACCGCTCGCACTCGGGCGCCGTGGTCTTCCGCAACCCCGACACCGAACGCGTCAACGTCATCTACCATCGCCCCGACGGCAGCCTGGGACTGATCGAACCGGAACCTTAAGAACAGTAGGCAGTAAGCAGTAGGCAGTAGTGTCAATTCCGAATGCTAAGGCCAGCCGTCAGCGATCAGCGCTCAGCTATCAGCGGCCTGGAAATCGAAATCCGGAACCTGGCACTCAGGCTTCGCAGGGAGCTTAGCGCGGACCTCCTGCGCTTGCTTATTCCCCTCCTGGATCAGGAGGGGGCCAGGGGGTGGTCGAGCCAGCGTAGTGCGGCATCGAGTGGGGGCGGTTCGCGAACCGCCCCTACGAAAACGTGCGTGAATGTGGCCCGCTCAAAACTGAACGCCGCGAACCGCTGCCGCGAGCTGCGCGAGTGGTGGATGCGACGGGAGGCGAAAGCGGACTGACGCGGCGTGTCGTGGCCGGGGGAGCTATTCCGGTTGCGCCAGGCCCTTGGCGAGCGCGTTATCCAGCAACCCTTTCATCTTTCGCGAGGCCTCTTCCGCCAGGCGTGCTTGTTGTTCACCCAGTTTTCCTTGCTGTTCGCCGAGCTTCCCCTGCCGCGCACCCAGCTCGCCTTGCTTGGCGCCGATCCCCCCTTGTCGCTCTCCGGCCTTGCCCTGGATTTCACCGAGCTTCCCCTGCAATTCTCCCAGGGCGCCCTGCAGCTCTCCCAATTCTTCCAGCGTGCCACCATGCTTGTGGAGCTCGTCGAGCCGAGCCTGCAACTTCTGAAGTTCCGCCGTCAGGTCCGGAACCTCCACACGAACCTGTTCCATCTGCCTGTCGAGCTCCCCTTGTTGGGCGCCCAGCGCATCCTGTTGACGGCCCAACGCCTCCTGCTGCTTCCAGAGGGCTTCCTGCGGCGCCCAAAATGCCTTAGCCTGCTGGACGGTCGCTGCGTCGCGAATGATGTAGGCTTTGTTATTACGCCGGAACCAGATGAAGTCTGCGGTGCCCAGCCGGCGCCGCGCCCGGAGGCGTTCCACTTCGTAGCCATGGAACGACCCGCTCATGGAGAGTTGTTCGCCGGAGGTGATAACCCAGTCTTCGCCTGAGTCTCCATGGTTCCATTCGCCCGTCATTGGCCGGGGCGCCGTGGGCGTTTTCGGAGCCACAGCCGGGGCCGGAGCGGGCTTGGGCGCAGCCGGAGCTGTCGGTGCGGCGGGCGTTGCTGGAACCGCTGGCGGAGCTTGCATTCCCGCCCATAAAGGTTCCACGGCGGGACTTGTCACGGCGGCTGCCGGCGCCCGCGCGGCGTCCGCGCGAAGCTTGTTCGCCGCGACGGGCTCGACCGCCGCCAGCAGATAGATTACGGGCGCGGCCAGCAGCGCGAGCGCCACCCAGGCGGGTTTTCTGAGTCCTGCCGAAAGCCGCCGGCTCGAATCCAGAATCCTGTCCACTCTCCGTTGAGCCTGTTTTCCACTGGTCATCGCCACACCCTCCCATCGGACGCGTCCCACCGCGCTCTGCAAATCCTGATAGAAACCGAGTAAGACCTTAGCGTAAAGAGTGCGATCGCCCACCGTGCGCAGCGCCGCATCGTCGCTGGCCTGCTCGGCCAGCGCGGCGAGATGCCGCTCGAGCCACCAGGCCAGAGGGCTGAACCAGAATACGCCGCGGTGAATGGCCGCCAGCGCCCGGGTCAGCGCGTCTTTCCTCACCACGTGAGACAACTCGTGGGCGAGCACGGCTTGAAACTTCTCTTCACTCCAGGCGTGCCACGCGGTGGGAAACAGAATGATCGGACGCCATGCGCCTAGCGTTACGGGCACGGCGACGGCCGGGGATTCGGCGAGTTCAGGCGCCGTTTCGAGGCCCCAACGTGTGGACTGCTCAAGCAGCGCAGCCAGCACCCGCCGGTCGCCGACCGGACGGCCAGAGCGCTTTACGCGCCGGCTGATGAAAAAGCCCACCGCGAGCTGCGCCAACAGGATGCCGGCGATCAGCACGTAGAGGGCGGCGCCGACGAGCGGCCAGGAAAAAGTCCAACGGCTCGCGGAGGGCTCTGCGGAGTGAAGCCGGGCGGACGGCGTGGCCCCGGCGATGACCCGTACCGGCGAGCCGGTGGCGAGGATTCTTATGCCGGCGGGCGCGGGCGGGGGCACGGATGTCGCCGCCAGGAGAGCGAACATCGGCAGCCGGACCGCGGGTGCGACCCAGGCAAGGAACGGCATGGCCAGCGCCGCGTAAAGCAGTGCCGTCCAAACGGCCAGGCGGACCGAGGCGTCCCTCACGCGCCCCACTGCCAATCCCAGACCCGCCAGCGCGGCCAGCGCCGCCGCGCGCAGGGCAGGTTCGGCGAGCGAGCGAAGCAGTTGCGCGCACAGATGGGAGGTGTTCATCCCTTTTCTCCTCGCCGCTGGGCGACGCGGCGGGCCAGTTGTTCCAGATCTTTCTGCTTCAGCACCTTGTTCTCAACCATCCCCACCAGCAGTTGCTCCACTGAGCCGCCGCAAAAGCGCTCGATGATGTGTTGGACGGCGCGCGCCGCGAAATGCCTCCGCGGTTGCGTTGCTTGGTAGAGAAAAGTTCGACCTTCCACCTGGTGCGTGAGAAAACCCTTCTCTTCCAGGCGCCGCAGTACCGTGCGGATGGTGGAATCCTTGAGCGGGCGCACGGGAACCAGGGCCTCGCGGCAGGCCTCCGCTGTGGAGGGACCCCGTGACCAGATGAATTCCATGAGGAGTTGCTCGAGTTCGCCGAGCGCCCGGGGCCGTGGTTTGGATGTGTTAAACATTGTAGCGTTACAGTGTGTAACATATAGGCGGGCGCTTGCCAAGGGGAAATTTTCCGGACAGAAGGTTGGAGCGACAAGCCAGGTTACAGGTGGCAGCAAACGTAGCGCGGACCTCTGCGCTGGGAGGTCCGCGGCTTTCCCCGCCCGCCCCGGTCGGCGGCTCGGTTCACTATTGCCTCCGCCCCGCCCCGCGGGTAGCATGGTAGCGCAGAGTTGGTCTTCAACTGTGCGGCTCTAACCCTTGGGGATGGGAAAGCCGCAGATTTTCACACCAAGTCTGCGCTGGCAACTGAGAACTGATTACTGAAAACTTCATGAAGAAGCAACCGAAAAAGCGCCCCAAGCAATTCGTGCTCATCACCGGGCTGAGCGGTTCCGGGAAGGGTTCAGTCCTGAAGTCTTTCGAGGATCTCGGCTACTACTGTGTCGATAATCTTCCCATTGACCTGATCCCGAAATTCGCCGAGATGTGCCAACAGGCCGGCAGCCGCATTGACCGTGCCGCGGCCGTCGTAGACATTCGTGGCGGCGAGGCGCTCAGCCAGCTTCCCACGCTCTATCGCAACCTCCTGCGCAACAACCTACGGCCCTCACTGGTTTTCCTGGAGGCTTCCGACCGGGCCCTGATCCGGCGCTTCGAGGAGACGCGCCGTCCGCACCCGCTGGGCCGCGACCTGCCCGTGCGCGAGGGCATCCGCCTGGAGCGCATGCTGCTGAAACCCATGCACCAGCTCGCCAGCGTGGTCATCGACACCACGCGCCTGAACGTGCACGAGCTGCGCGACCTGATTCAGACTCGCTTCGGTGGGGTCGAGGCGCGCCAGGCGATGCTGGTGTCGGCGGTCTCCTTCGGTTATCGTTTCGGCGTCCCGCAGGATGCCGACCTGGTGTTCGATGTGCGCTTCTTGCCCAATCCCAACTACGTTCCCAGGTTGAAGAACAAGACCGGGCGCGACGTGGGCGTGCGCCGCTTCATGGACTCCTATCCCGAGACGCGCGAGTTCATGAGCCGGCTGATGCATCTGCTGCTTTACCTGCTGCCGCAGTACGTGCGCGAGGGGAAGAGCTACCTGACCATCGCCATTGGCTGCACAGGCGGCCGGCACCGCTCTGTCTTCCTGGCCGAACAGATGGCCGGCGCGCTCGCGCATGAAGGTTACAAGACCAAGGTTTCGCACCGCGACGTCGGGCGGGCGTAGAAGAATCCCTCGTCCCTCTCCCTGGGAGGGTGTCTCAAAATCCGGCGTCGCCCGCTGTAGCGCTCATCAAGGTTAGGAATCGCCATGCCCATCAAACGGGTCGGAATCATCTCCAAGCCCAAGAAGACGGAAATCCGCGAGATTGTGCCCTCCTTGCTCCAGTGGCTCCGTGACCGCAGCATCGAAGTGTTTATGGATAAGGAAACGGGGTCGATCATGCAGACCTCCGAACACTGCCTGACCCGTAACGAGATGCCGGGCCAGGTGGACCTGCTGATTGTGTTGGGAGGAGACGGCACCCTGCTGGCCACGGCGCGCGCCCTGAACCGGAAGCCGGTCCCCATCCTGGCCGTGAATTTAGGTGGGCTCGGATTCCTTACCGCGGTCACGCGCGAGCAGCTCTATCCCACACTGGAAATGGTGCTGGCCGGCACACACTCGAGCGACTCCCGCGTGCAGCTTGAAGGCGAGCTGATTCGCGCGGACGAAGTCATCAACTCATTCCTGGCCTTGAACGACGTGGTGCTGAACAAAGGCGCCATCGCGCGGATTTTCGACTTTGAATTGCGGGTGGACGGCCAGTTTGTATCCACTTACAAATCGGATGGCTTGATTGTGAGCACGCCCACCGGGTCCACGGCCTACTCGCTGGCGGCGGGTGGCCCGATCGTCACCCCGGCCGTACAAGCCTTCATCGTCACCCCCATTTGTGCCCACACCCTGACCCACCGCCCCCTGGTGCTCCCCGATACGGTAAAGATCGAGGTCACGGTGAAAAGTCAGCGCGAAGCTGCTTACCTGACCGTGGACGGCCAAGTCGGCATCACCGCGCGGAGCGAAGACGTGGTCCGGCTGAGAAAAGCTTGTTCGTGTGTCGAATTGGTTCAACCACCTTCCACACAGTATTTTGAAATCCTTCAAGAAAAGTTGAAGTGGGGAGAGCGGTAAGGCAGTAAGCAGAAGGCAGTAGGCAACAGGCAGAACAGACTTGCTTGTCCCTCTGTGGGGCCAACGGCTGGGGCCGGACCCGCGCCCACCGGTGGGTGATTCCTGCTGCGTCAGACGCCTACGCTCGACGCCTCAGCGCCTGCCGCTACTTCAAGCACAGTGAGGGGCATGTCTGCCTTAAGAAGACGTTGACGGGTTGGTGTCTGCAGGAAGAAACTAAATGCTGGCGGCGGTCTAGCATGATTACCAGCGTGACGAACACTGGGTGCCGCAGGCGATTGGGCGCTGGTTTCTCTTGTGTACTCGTATTGTTTCTTGCTTCCCCCGCGGCTGCGCAAGAACCTCCGAGTTCGGGGCGCGGTGTTCCCTCGATCCCGCAGAGTTCCTCATCCGGGCAAGATCGCGACAATGCGGTCACCTGGAAGACGCTCGCCCCCATCATCCTCCGGGATCAAAAACGGATCTACACCTTTCCGCTGCAGTTGGCGCGGGGAAGAGACTGGATTCCCACGCTGGGTGTGCTCGGTGTGACGGCTGGGCTCGTGGCTCTCGATCCGCATGACACACCTTACTTCCGGCGTACGAGTTCATTTCAGAATTTCAATACGGCCTTCAGTGGTAGGAACATGTCCCTAGGCACCATGGTCCCACCGCTGGCGTTGTACGTCTTCGGACTTGCCCGCCACGATTCCTATGCGCAGTCAACTGCCCTCCTGGCTGGTGAGTCCGTCGTGGATTGCGAGATCCTTACGGCGGTGATGAAGGGTGCTTCCCGCCGGCTTCGGCCGAGTGATTTTGCTCCCAACGGCGATTATTCGGAGTCTTGGTTTCGGGGTGGCACTTGGAATTCCCTGCGAGGAGCCGGCAGTTTTCCCTCCGGCCACACCATTGCCGCTTTTTCCGTGGCCACAATCATCGCGCGACGCTACCCCAACCGCCCCTGGCTTCCGTTTGTCGCTTACGGCCTTGCGGGCCTGGTGGGTTTTTCGCGCGTCACGAACCAGGCGCACTTTCCCTCGGATGTCTTCGTGGGTGCAGCCCTCGGTTACACCGTCAGCCGGTTTGTCGTGTTGCATCGCCAAGGCGTTTTCATCGACAGTGCCCGCAAGCATTTTGGGCGATGAACGCGGGCGCGCACGGACTCTCTTTTCAGCAGGCGGTTACGCTTTCTCTCCTGCCATCAAGTCTTCCAGGTTTTCGCGGGGGCGAATTAATTCCGCTTCCGCCCCATGCACCAAGACTTCCGCGGGGCGCGGCCGAGTGTTGTAATTGGAGGAGAGCACAAACCCGTAGGCGCCGGTGGTCAGCACCGCGAGCAGATCGCCCGGTTGGACGTTCGGCATATCGCGATCCTGGGCAAGGAAATCGCCACTTTCGCAGAGCGGTCCGACCACGTCCGCTAGCAACTTTTCGCTCCCTCCGGCAAGGGCAGGAACGATCTCGTGGTAAGAACCGTAGAGCGTGGGGCGCATCAAATCGTTCATGCCCGCGTCGACCACCACAAAGTTCTTCTGCGGGTTCCGCTTTACATAGAGCACTCGGGTCACCAGAGCGCCGGCATTACCCACGAGGGCGCGTCCGGGCTCGAGAATGAGCTTCAGGGAGGTGCCCTGCAGCCTATCTCTCAGGCCCTGCGCCAGGTGTTCCATATCCAGCGGCGCCTCCTCCGCGTAGCGAATCCCATACCCGCCTCCCAAATCCAGCCACTTCACGGGAGTGCCTGCTGACGCCAGTTGCTGCGCCACGCTGAGGATCTCTTCCAGCGCCTTCCAGAAAGGTTCCACTTCCAGGATCTGCGAACCAATGTGACACGCCACACCGTGGACTTCGAGGTGGGATGAGCCGGCGGCGCGAGAGTAGAGCTCGATAGCTTCGTCTCTCGGCACACCGAATTTGTGGATGATCTGGCCCGTGGAAATGTACGGGTGCGTGTGGGCTTCCACGTCGGGATTCACGCGAACCGAAATACGGGCCACCTTCTTGAGGGAACGGGCGCGGCTTTCGATCACCGCGAGTTCGCCCGCCGACTCCACGTTGAACATCAAGATGCCCGCCTGAAGACCCGCATCAATCTCGTCCGGCGTTTTTCCCACGCCGGAATAAACGATCGTGCCGGGCGCCGCCCCCGCCCGCAGCGCGCGCGCCAGTTCTCCGCCCGAGACGACGTCGAATCCTGCCCCGGCCTGCCGCAGCAGGCTGAGGATGCGGAGGTTGGAATTAGCTTTAACGGAGTAACAAACCAGGCCGGGAATGCGCGTCAGGCTGGCGCGCATTTGCGCAAGATTGTGGAGGATGGCGGCTTGGCTGTAGACGTACGTCGGCGTGCCGAAACCCGCGGCCAGCGACAGGAAGGACAGCTCTTCACAAAAGAACTCGCCCTGCCGGTACTCGAAGGACTCCGGGCTCGATGAACTCATGCTCTTCCTTTCGGTAACCTCCGGCTGGGGCACGGCACTCGAGCGCTCCCCGTGGCGGGGCTGCGCACAGCCTCTTCCGCCGTCAGCGCACTTTCAATAATACGAGAGTCTGATCGTCGCGCACGGGACGCCCGCCCTCGAATTTGCGGACTTCTTCAAATGTCCGGTCGACGATTTCCTGGGGAGGCCGCGAGGCATTCTGGCGGAGCACATTTTCCAGGCGCCGCGTTCCGAACTCTTCCTGCTGGGGGTTGGCGGCCTCAATGATGCCGTCTGAGAACATCGCCAACAAATCTCCCGACTCCAGAGTTACCGCGGCCTCCTGGTACTCGGTGTGCTCGAGAAGGCCGAGTGGGACGCCCTCCGCTCGAATCGGCCGGCACTGGCCTCTGCGCACCAGGATGGGAAGGGGCATGCCGGCATTGGCAAGGCGCAGGCTCTTCGTGCGCGGCTCCCAGATGGCGTAGGTCAGCGTTATGAAGTGGCCTTCAATCTTGCGCTCCAGCAGCAGGACGTTCAACCTCTTCAGCATGTCCGGAGGCAGAAGCTTCTGCGGAGCGAGGCTCCGCAAGGTGCCGCTGGCCATGGCGCCGTAGAGCGCCGCCGGCGCGCCCTTGCCGCTGACGTCGCCGACGGCAATCACGTGCCGATCTTTGCCGTAAGCGAGGAATTCATAAAGGTCGCCTCCCAGCTCGCGCGCGGGATGAAAGGCCAACGCTACGACCAGACCGGGAAGGGCCGGCGCAATCCCCGGCATCAGGTGCATCTGGATTTCCTGGGCGCGACGCAGGTCCCGCTCCAAGCGCGCCTCGCTCCGCGCTACCCGCTCATACAACCGGGCGTTCTCAATGGCGATGGCGATCTGCGGCGCCAGAGTCGAAAGAATGCGGACGTGGTCTTCATGAAAGTAGCCGGGCTGGGGGCTTTCCAGATCGATCACGCCGATGACACGGTCCCGATAAATCAGTGGGACAGCCACCTCCGAGCGGGTTTCCGGATTCACGCAAATATAGCGTGGGTCTTTGGACACATCCGCGACGACCACCGGCCGGCGAAGGCTCGCCGCCGCTCCCACGATGCCCTGATCGAAGCTTACGGTGTACTTCTCGGGCATCCGTTCGTCCTGTTTCACCGACAATACCGCATTAAAGGTCCGCGCCTGGTCGTCGGCCAGTAAGACGCCAAAGCGGTGGTAATCGACCAGCCGCTTGGTGAGGGTCCCGATCTTCCGGAGCAATTCGTTCAACACCAGCACGGAGCTGAGCTCGCGGCTGATTTCGTTCAGTATCTGCAGGGTCCGCGCCTGGCGCAGGCTGCGCCGATAGAGGCGCGCGTTTTCGATTGCCATGGCCATGCGGCCGGCGAGGAGCTCCAGCAGGTTCAAGTGCGAATCGTTGAAGAAGTCCGCCTGCGGCGCCTCCAGGTCGATGACTCCGATCAGGCGGCCTTTGAACATCAAGGGAACCGCCAGCTCGGAGCGAATCGAAGGCAAGGAGGGGATATAAGCAGGGTCTGCCTGGACGTCATTCACCAGGACTGCACGCCGCGTCTGGGCCGCCCGGCCCACAATGCCTTCCCCGACCTTGATCCGGAGGCTGCGAACCAATTCAGATGGGTGGCCAAGGCTGAAACGGATGCGCAGTTCCTGTGTCTTCTCGTTCAGGAGAAGAATGGCGAAAACCTCGTAGTCGATGGCGCGCTTGACGATTTCCGCGATGCGGGCCATCAACTCATCCAGATCGAGGGTAGAACTGATCCGCTCGCCGACTTCGAGCATCAAGGTCAGAAGCTCCGTCAGCTCGAGAGGCCGGGATGTGGACCGCGTGATTTCCGTCATTGGGCTGCTCGTCCCGTTTTGCGGGCTGCACCGGTTTGAGGCGAAGCCTCGCGAGGTACTTCAGGCTCGCAACGAGAGGTCTATTCTAACATACGGGTCCGCCGCGACCTCGTTCCCTGCCATAGCCTCTCGCGCACCGGACCCTGGCATTCTGCGAACTTCCTCGCGAGGCAACCTCATGAACAAAGGTGGAGAGCATTTCCAAACGACTCGCCGCACAGCCTCCGATATAATGGTTCCCGATGCTCATTCTGGCCTTGGATACAACCAGCGAGAAGGGGGGCGTGGGAGTTTTCGATAACGCAGAGTGCCTGGTATCTGTTCCCAACCAAGGCCCGGCCAACCTTTTCTCCGTGACCTTGTTTCAAATGGTCGAGCAGGCTCTCGCGCAAGCCCAGCTTGAACTCAGCGAGATTGAGTTGTACGCGGTGGCCAACGGACCGGGGTCATTCACCGGGATTCGCGTGGGCTTGGCGGCTGCCCGGGCCTGGGGGACGGCCTTCGACCGGCCCGTGCGCGGCGTCTCCATACTTGCAGCCCTGGTGGAGAAACCCCGCCTGACATCCGATTGGGCCTTCCCCATTCTGGACGCACGGCGGGGAGAATTCTTCCTGGGCAGTTTCCGCAGAATACCCCAGGAACCGGGCAGCGCGAATTGGCCGAAATATGAGCCGACGGGTGCGGGTTGGGTCTTAAAACCTGAGCTTCTGCGGTCATTCCTGGAGGAGCGGCTTCAGAGGGGCGCAGGCGCCACCTGCGTGGTCCGCGCGCATGACCTTGCCGCCCAGGCTTTGCGTGACAGCTTGCCTTCCACACTTGCCTGGCAACAGATTGAAGGCGCCTTGACGGACACCATCGCCGCGCTCGCCCGGAAGGAAGAACCAGGGCGGAGTTCCGGCTCGGATTCTCAACTTGATGCTTACTACATTCGCCGGCCGGATGCGGAAATCAATTGGAAGGATTGAACCTTAGGCCAAGCGGTGTATTTCATAAGTTCGGTGGGGAGTGGCAGCACCTCCTCACCCGTCCCGACAAGCCGGGACGCCCTCTCTCCCAAGGGGGCGAGGGCAGTAACTTCACATCGACTTTCCCTTCGGTCACTGCGGCAACAGAGGGAACGGGGGTGAGGGGTCACGGCACGGCTTGCTAATGCGTCACCGGAATTGTGAAATGCCGTACTAACAGTTTGTTGAAAAACATTCCAACGTTGTCATTCTGAGCGAAGCGAAGAATCTGCTTTTGTTGCACTGAAGGACTTACGAGATTCTTCGTCGCCTTCGGCTCCTCAGAATGACAGACTGAGCGAGTTTTTCAACAAACTACTAAGTTCGGTTCAGAAAGGCCAATCCGGTCTGCAGGCCGAGAGATTGGCCGTCAAACTGGCATGCTCATTCGGGCCTTCGTCAACGATGATCTTCCCGGCGTCCACGCTGTCCAGTTGCAGTGTCCCCACGCCGGGCAGTGGCGTGAAGACGATTACCTCCGCCTAGCCGGCATTCCCGGAGGGATGATCCTCATCGCACAGGTCGCCACCGCCGGGCCACCCGAGGTGGTGGGTTTCGCAGCCTTCCATCGGGTCAGCGATGAAGCCGAACTGCACAACCTCGCCGTCAACCCCGCGCACCGGCGGCGAGGAGTTGCGCGCGCGCTACTTCAGGAAGGAATCCGGAAGCTGGGGGAAGCCGGAGCGCGCCGCGTTTTCCTGGAAGTCCGCGCCTCCAACCTCCCTGCCGTTGGGCTCTATGCTTCCGCGGGATTCACCTTGCATTCAACACGCCAAGGCTATTATCAGAATCCCGTGGAGGACGCCTTGGTCATGGCGCTCGATGTCATCCCGGCCTCCAAAATCCCCTCCCGCTAAGCGCCGCAAGCCCTGGCGCGGCATGCCGGGCCAGGCGAGGGCCATGAGAGGGCTTGCGGGGCGCCCGCCGACCCCCTATAATTGCGCCACCATTATCAAAGCATCGAGGAGGGAACATGGATCTGATTTCACGGCGTGACGCCGGCAAGTTGCTGCTGGCTGGCTGTGCCGGCGCGTTGGCGTCTCGAAAAGAACTGCACAGCGCCACAATGATTGATTCCGTTTTCCGCGGAGTCCAGATTGGCGCGCAAAGCTACTCGTTCCGCGACCGTCCGCTGGACGCGTGCATTGACGCCTTCCGCACCATAGGGCTGGGCGAGTGCGAACTCACAGAAGGACACCTGGAGCCGCCCCAAGCCAAGTATCCGGAACTAAGGAAGTGGCGGCTCGAGGCGCCGCTCAGTTTCTTCAAGGAGGTCCGAGAGAAGTTCGATCGTGCCGGCATTCTCCTTTACGCCTGGAACTACAGTTTTCGTCGCGAGTTTACCGACCCGGAGATCGAACGAGGCTTTCAGATGGCCGAGGCGCTGGGCGTGAAATACATCACCGCGTCCGCGAACGTCAGCGTGGCCCCGCGCGTCAACAAGTACGCTCAGAAGTATAAAATCATGGTGGGGTTCCACGGCCACGACCAAACGAACCTTCCCGACGAGTTTTCAAGCCCTGACACGTTCGCCCGCGCCATGCAGGGCGCATCGCCTTACATCGGTGTGAATCTTGATATCGGCCATTTCACCGCCGCCGGCGGCGATCCCGTCGCCTACATTCGAGAACACCACGACAGGATTGTGGCGCTGCACCTTAAGGACCGGAAGAAGAATCACGGGGCCAATCTCCCCTTCGGCCAGGGCGACACGCCCATCGTGGCCGTTCTGCAACTGCTGCGCGACAAAGGCTGGAAAATTCCCGCCAACATCGAATACGAATACGGCGAGGAAATCAAAGGTCTCGACACGGTCGCCGAAGTCAAGAAGTGCTTCGAGTACTGCCGGAAGGCTCTGGAGAGTTAAAACTCCGCGAGGCGTGCGGAAGACGGGCCGATCCAGCGCACTCCCCAGCCGCATTTACAGGAGGATTGACTTGAGAAATCTCGGAGGACTTTTGCTAACGCTTTTAGTTGCCGCGGGGATCTTCATCGCCGGCCCCAGGGCATCATCCGTCTGCTTCGCGCAGGGGGCTTCCGACCCAGCGGCGCATGGCCAGAGTGCGGTTCTCAAGGCTTTCGCCGCCATGAATCCCATCGATGCGCACATACACATTTATAAGGACGATCCGGCCTTCGGCGCCCTGCTCGAGCGCCTGAAGCTGCGCATTCTTAATGTCTGCGTGATTGACGATCGCGATCCCTATGCCAAAGGGCTGGAGCCGCAGCGCGGCGATGTGCTCAAGGTGAGGCACAGCACTCGAGGCCGTGCCGTCTTCTGCACGACGTTCAGCCCTTACGATTTCGAGCAGCCGGGATTCAGCCAGCGCGCGATTGCCCAGCTCGCTGCGGACTTTCAGGCGGGAGCCGTCGCGGTGAAGATCTACAAGGTCATGGGCATGGAGATGAAATCGAAAGCGGGGAAATATGTGATGGCCGATGACCCCGCCTTCGCGCCCGTTTACAAGGCTATTGCCGCCCACCATCGGACCGTGCTCGCACACCTGGCGGAGCCGGATTCCTGCTGGCAGCCCCCCAATCCCGCCAGCCCCGACTACGAGTACTACCAGCAGAACCCTCAGGAATATGCTTACGCTCATCCCGAGTGGCCTTCCAAGGCTGCCATTCTTGCGGCCCGGGACCATCTTCTGGCCGAGAACCCCCGGTTGCGAGTGGTCGGCGCGCACCTGGGCAGCATGGAAGCGGACGTGGATCAGATAGCCCAGCGCTTCGATCACTATCCTAATTTCGCGGTCGACACCGCCGCACGCGTCCCCTATTTCATGCTGCAGCCGCGTGACAAAGTCCGGGCCTTTCTGATCAAGTACCAGGACCGCATTCTCTACGGCACCGACCTGGTGGTGATGCCCAAAGACAGCACGGAGAAGGCACTCGAGGAGTGGGCCGGCACCTACGAGCGCGATTGGAAATTCTTCGCCACGGACCAGACCGTTGAGTACAAAGGGCACACCTACCAGGGTCTCGCCTTACCGGAGCCGGTCCTCCAAAAGATCTTCCACGGCAATGCCGTGCACTGGTTTCCGGGCATCCTGGGCAACGGTCACTAGCGTCATGTAACAGAAGTTCATGCACGAAGTCAGCCCGCGGAGGGGGCGAAAGAATGTGGCCCGCGGCGCAAGAAGCTGTGAAAAAATCCCTGAACGAGCAAAAGCATTCCACGCAAAGGCGCAAAGTCGCAGAGGGCGCAAAGAGAACAGAGCAGTTATTCTTTGCGAGTCTTTGCGCCTTTGCGTGAGATTGTTTATTCTTTCACAGCTTCGCAAGCCGTGGGTGAGGGAGCCCTCCCTTCCCGATACAAAACATCGGGACAGGCACCCCCGTCCCCTCTCCCGCCCCCGCGGGAGAGGGGTGCCGAAGGCGGGGCGCGGAACGAACAGAGGGCGGGGGCCGCGATTTCGGCGGGGCTGAAGCCCCGCCCTTCCGGGAGCCCCAAAACGGTTCCAGCATGGTGAGAAATTCGGGTCAACTCACTGCTGGACCTCAGTGGGCGCAAGGTTTGCATCGCCCTCCGGAGAGGGCGCCTTCGCCGCAGCGCTGGCTCCGGGCCTCGTCAAGAGGAACAGGGCACGCCCGCTGACTTCCTCGTCGAATTCGACACCGCCTTTCTCGAATGCCAACCTTATCCCTTCCACTGGGTGTTCGGGAGGAACTTTGCCGATTGCGCAGTTCACTTGCAGCGTCGCGTTTTTCGATAGCCCCCGCACCGGCAACAGGCGGATGCGCAGCACGGCCAGACCGCCTGCCGGCATGGAGCCAGGGAACATTCGCATACGCATGGGGCCCAACTGTGGAGGGCCGAATGCCCGGCCTTCGCGCATGAGCGCACCTGGCGCGATCCCGTAGGAAGCAAAGCTGACGAATTCACTCGCGATCCAAACGCCTGTCTCGAGCACTGTTCCGTCGGTGGATTTATGAGTGAACGTTCCGGCGGCGGTGAGCGACTTGCTTTGCGTGGTGAGCGTGCCTGCCCCGCTCATCTCGTAGCTGTCGCCATTGGCTGACTTGACCACCGCCGGGCAGGCGGAGGAGTCGCCGGTGTCGCAAAGGAAGCCTGTGCCAATTAGAAAGGTGTAACTAGAGGGGCTGCTTTGGGCTATGGCCGCACCAGCACCAAGCAATATGGCGAGGCTCGGCACCACGACCCGCGCGACGGCCAGCCTCGAAAGCGGCCTTTGGCTTGACATGATCTCCTCCCCTCGGAGTTCGGTCATGGAAATGGTTTCCCTCCTCGCTTGAGGAGGGGTGAAAAGGGATGGTGGGTACGGGAGCAAGCGGGCCGGTCAACCGCCCCCAGGCCCTCCTGATCAAGGAGGGGAATTACCGAAAGCGCTCTTGCCTCCGGTGACGCCATGCTCACGTGTTGGTACGGCTTGGACGGGCGGCTATGTGCTCACCGCCGTTTCACATCCGCCCGCCGACACCGTCGCAGCTTCCGTCCTACGCCGTGCAGATCAATGGATCGCGACAGCAGCCGCTTGCTCGGGACCATCGCCTATGCCATACCCGCCCACGGCTATACCCAAGTTATTCACACCATAAGCAACACTCCAGTCACCCGGAAACCCCAGGAGCTTTGCAGAACTGAGGTGATGGGTGTTCCAACGTGTAGCTTGTGGAACCCAATCAGGGTCGTAGCAAGTTCCTACAATATCTCCAAAGTCGTTGATGCCCCAAGCAATATCCCACATAGGGGTTGGATTTAGAGTAGGGAGAACCGTCACTTCCCAAGTTTTCCCATTTCTCGAATCCTTCTTCCAGAGAGCAGGAGCCGCTGCCGATCCCCACACGTCACCCACGATTTCACCAAGATTGTTGATGGAGAGAGGTTCGGTGTACGGAAAGTCAGCAGCCATGGGAAGCCGTTGCATTTCCCATTCTCTGCCGTGTTTTGTGGGGTTCCACACCACGCCAATTTCCCACCACTCGTCCAAGTCAGCGTTATATTCGTAGGCCTCCCCTGCGATCTGACCGGAATCGTTAACCCCCCAGCCGTCCCAGAGTCTCAAAGTGACGCCATCGAAAACCGCCCCTGGTTTTTCCAAGCCACCGGTGGGAAGCGCATGGATCTCCCATGCCAAGGTGGGCCTGCCGCCTGTCCAATTCACTCTTGGCGTCCAGACGACAGCCGTCGCTATTATAAATGGTGCCTCCTGTAGCTTTTGGAAGCTCTGGCCTACGATGAATGTACCCCGGTGATTAATCCCATAAGCGTAGCTCCTATAACCGCCCGGAAGCGTACCCAAGTGAAACCCTCCATGGTTCGGCATCCAGGCATATGCCTCGGAATTGCCATTATCACCTGTGATAGCGCCTGCTATCATACCCGTATTGCTAATAACCGGCAGCAGCTCGTCCACGACGCTGCTGCTGACGCCGCTTTCGAACCAATTGCCCGCGTTGTGGCCAAAGAGCGGTACACCGATCATCCGTTGATCTCCAGCGACATCACCCAAACCGACTGCAACTCCAAAGTCATTGATACCATGCAACTCGGCCCAGGTTCCGCTTGGGTAATGACCGAGGTCGTAGACTTTGGTTTTTTGCGCCCAGGTCCCTTGTGCGCTGACGAGCAGCAGCAGGACCGCCGAAAACATAATGCTAAATAATTTACGCATAAACTCACCTCCAACATTCAAGAGAGTACTGACGGCTTTCCGTGGGTTGGGTGAGGCACCGCGCGGTAGCCTCCTGATCCGCCGCCAAAGTCCGGCCAGAGGACGCAACCTCACCCAACCTGTGTCGCCTTGTTTGCGCCCACAGTGTTCCAAACTCATCTCGACGTCAATGCTCTGCGTGTGACACGGAGGTGAAATGTTTGTACCTGGCTAACTCCCTGAGAAGAGGCGGGTTGCCCTCCAATATACTTTTAGCCCGGATTTCTCACCACGGGTTTGGAGGGGCGGGGCTTCACAGCCTGCGGAAAAACGCTCCAATGCTGTCATCCTGAGCAGGTAGCGCAGAGTTATCACGCTCCGAGCGGGATTACTCTGCGGCCCTTTCTCATTGTACGGCAATGAACAGGTCGAGATTTCGATTTTAAGAGCCGCAGAGGAAGGCTAACTGCGCCTACCTCTGCGCTACCCGCTCTGCGCTACCTTGCTCCTCAGCGATGCGCGACCAGCCAGTCCAGAATCGGCTGCCAGACGAGCGTCTTGGCGTCCGTTGCCGCTAGGAGATCGACATGGGCGAAGTCGATCGCCCGCTCATCATCCGGGTGAAGCTGCACGCTGAATTTCGTGATGTCGGTGCTCGCCGTGCGGGTGAGCGAGTAGTAGCCGTGCGTTCCCTCTCCCCCTCCCGAACCAACGTAGAGAATTGGCAAGGTAATTTCTCCGAGATGGTCGGTGAACGGCGGAGCAACGTCATAGCAGTTCGCTCTCGCCCCATCGATATCGACCAGCACGGGGAAGTAGAGTGGGACTGCACGGAGCACATCGATCCAGACCCGGGGATCGGTGTATTGCAGCCCGGTGGTGATCCCATCCAGATTGAAAATGCCGGCGACAAAATGCCAGTAGAGGGGTGGATCGCCGCTTGCTCCTGCAAACAGCGCGAACTGGAAATTGGTGAAGCCATCGGCGAAAGGTGACGGATCGTCAGGCACGGAGCGCGCCAGCTCGCCAATCTGCCTCAAGTCAGTGTAGTCGTCATTGTACTCTCCTGCATCGTACCGCGCCTGGTCTTGCGCCAGAAGATCGCAATTCTGGGCACGGAACGGATCATCGGCTGGGTACACTATGCTCGCGTCAAGCGGAATCAATCCCTTCACATTCCGAAGAGAATCCGGCCACTGGGTCTCCTGGTTGGCAAGTGCATACCCGACATATGCGCCGTAGCTGAACCCGAGCAGATGAAGCCGGCTGAAACTCTGCCCGGTGGCTCCGCGAATCAGACGCGCCAGAGAAAGAGCAATTTTGGTGTCCGCGACATCTCTTTGGATCCCCCAATTCTTCATGAACTTGAAGTCCTTGGTGTTGTCAGGAACCAGGGCCCAGCGATAATCCATGCCCCAAACGTCGATGTTGTTTTTCGCCAGGAACACCGCGATCGAGTGATCCCAAGCGAGCACGGAAGAGATCAACGGCTCGATGAAGATCATCTCGACCGTGTTCGGCCCTCCGGGAAGCATCAACACTCCCGTTGCGGTATGAATAGGCTGCCAGGGATGTTTTTCGCGGACGATGCGGTGCAACCGGATCCGGTCGAACTTGCCCGGACCAACCGTTACATCGTAGCGGTAGTGGACAATGTCGCCGTGCAACACCGTCCGGTCTGTGTGTCTGATTGCTCCAGGGGCGAATCCGCCCCTTCCCGCGGGCAATCCTTCATTTTGACCCCAGGTCCCTTGTGCGCTGACGATCAGCAGCAGGACCGCCGAAAACACAATGCTGAATAATTTACGCATAAACCACCTCCAACCATCAAGAGAGTAATGACGGCTTTCCGTGGGTCGGGTAAGGCGCCGCGCGGTAGCGTCCTGATCCGCCGCCCGTGTCCGACCAGGGGGCGTAGCCCCACCCAACCTGTATCGCGTTGTTTGCGCCCACAGTGTTCCAGCCTCGTGCTGACGTCAATGCACAGCGGGTAACAGGGAGGTGAAATGTTTGTACCTGGCTAACTCCCTGAGAAGAGGCGGGTTGCCCTCCAATATACTTTTAGCCCGGATTTCTCACCACGGGTTTGGAGGGGCGGGGCTTCACAGCCTGCGGAAAAACGCTCCAATGCTGTCATCCTGAGCGAAGCGAAGGACCCCTGTATTTGAATTTTCAAGCAAATACAGAGGTCCTTCGTCGGCTTCGCCTCCTCAGGATGACAGTGTGAGGGTTTTTTCCGCAGCCTGTAAAGCCGCGCCCTTCCGGCAGCGCCCTAACAGCATCCACGCATGGTGAGAAATCCGGGTTAGTGGTTTGCCTATCAAGGGAACTCGTGTAGTGATACACTTACCGTCAACAAGGGGGAAGCGACCCCAATGAAAGACAGTAATGCCCGGCCGCGCCTGTTGCGCTTCAGTGTTTTCGAAGTGGACCTTCGCACCGGAGAACTGCGCAAGCACGGACTGAAGGTCAAGCTGCACGGTCAGCCCTTTCAAGTCCTCGCCCTGCTGCTGGAGTGCCCGGGCGAGCTGGTGACCCGCGAAGAGATCCGAGACAAGCTCTGGCCGGGGGACACCTTCATTGATTTCGAACACAGCGTAAACAGCTCGATCAAAAAGCTGCGCGAGGCCTTGGGGGACGATCCGGGTACGCCGCGCTTCATCGAAACCTTGCCGCGCCACGGTTATCGCTTTATCGCGCCGGTGGAGGGGCGCCACCCCCCAGCCCCCGCCTCGGAGAGGAGGGGAGCCAAAGGCGATTCCCCTCCTGGTTCAGGAGGGGGTCAGCGGGTGGTCGTGGCAGGGGCGATTCATGAATCGCTCCTACGAAGACACTGGGCTGTCGCGGTGGCAGGCGGCTTGGTGGTAGCCGTGGTGGCCGTGCTTTTTGCCCTCAATGTCGCTGGCCTGCGCGACCGCGTTTTACGGGCCAAAAGGGCGGCCCGCGAACCGCCCCTACAAATCCAATCCATCGCCGTCCTGCCGTTCGAAAACCTCTCCCACGACCCCGAGCAGGAATACTTCGCCGATGGCATGACCGAGGAGTTGATCACCAACCTCGGCAAAATCAGCGCCCTGCGGGTCATCTCACGGACCTCCGTGATGCAGTACAAGGGGACCAAGAAGCCGCTGCCCCAGATTGCGCGCGAATTGAACGTGGACGCCATCGTGGAAGGCACCGTACAGCGCTCAGAAAACCGCGTGCGCATCACGGCCAACTTGCTGCACGCCCCGAGCGACCGGCACCTTTGGGCCGAAACCTACGAACGCGATCTGCCCGATGTGCTGGCGTTGCAGGGCGAGGTAGGGCAGGCCATCGCCCGGGAGGTGCAAGTCAGGCTGACTCCGGAGGAAAATGCCCGCCTCGTCCACGCCCGTCCCGTCAACCCCGTGGCCTACGAGCTTTACCTTCAGGGCCAGTATCACTATTACAAGTGGAGGCCAGACGAGTTCCAGAAAGCCATCGCGTACTTTCAGAAGGCGATCGAGGCCGACCCCAAGTGGGCTCCGGCTTACGCGGGGCTGGCCAACTCCTACGGGTGGCTTTGGATGGAAGGTTCTCTGCCACCCCAAGAGGTCCTGCCCAGATTCAACGCAGCGTTGAGCACAGCGCTGGAGATCGATGACACGCTTCCCGAAGTGCGGTACACACTGGCAGTGAGAGCATTCTTTCATCGTTGGAACTGGGGTGAGGCGGAGAGGGAATTCAAGCGGGCGCTGGCGCTCAATCCGAACCTGGCGGAGGCTCGCTACGAATACGCCTGGTACTTAACGTCGATGGGCCGCTTCGCTGAAGGTCTCACGGAGGCAAAGCGCGCCGTCGAGCGCGATCCGCTCTCCGTCACGGCAAACCTGGCCTTGGGTTCAATGTACTCTATGGCGCGGCAGTACAACCAAGCAATACCGCAGTTGCGGCACACTATCGAGCTGGAGCCAGATGACCCTCGAGGATACGGCTTCCTCGGGAGTGCATATGAGCAGATGGGAATGTATGAGGAAGCTGTCACGGCCCGCCAGAAGGCCATGACTCTGTCGGGGGCCCAGCCCGAGGAAGTCGCCTCACTTGGTCGCGCCTACCGCCAGTCGGGATACAAGGGTTACCTGAAGTGGGACCTTGGACGACTGACTGACCCCTACTTCACTGCCATAGTCCATACTCGGCTTGGACATAAGGATGATGCCTTCGTGTCCCTGGAGAAGGCTTACAAGCAACACCACTGGGCGATGAATCAGCTCAAAGTACTCCCAGCTTGGGACCCCCTGCGCTCCGACCCGCGCTTTCAGGACCTCCTGCGCCGCATGAACTTCCCGCCGTAGTGCTACATAGGCCTGAGTAGGTGATTTCGGCGCGAGTTGAAATGCCTCATCGTTTTGTCAACTTGGTTTGGCCCCTTCTGATCATCTGATTTGGCCGCACCGTAAAGGTCGAGCCGACTACTTCCGCGCCGCAGTTTCAGGAAGCGCCTCAGACTGTTGCATCCTGTTCCGCGTTGAGACCTCGGCGCGCATCTGCTCAGCCTGCTGGGCGGCAAACTTGAAGGCGCCGCGGGGGGCGTGTTCATAGTCCTCGCGTCGCCAGCGGGCCCGCATGATCCCGGTGGGAGAATGCCCCTGCGACCCTAGCAGCAGGTGGCCGATTTCGTGGGCGATGGCGGGGCCGAGCACTTCGTAGGGCTGTACTCCGAACTCTGCCGCCTCTTCTTTGACCCGGCGGAAGGAGACGCTGGCGAGCTCTCCCACGGCAAGGCCCATGGTTCTTTTCGTGATGCCCGGGATGACTCCAAATTGCGGGAGGATTCTCACACCCAAGTTGGTTGGCCCCAGGAACTGATTGCACCCGGCTGCGTCGCCAAGGTCCCTCCGCGCGGGGTCGCAGTTGGTCCAGGTGATCTGAACGCCTGCTTTGCCCAGGATTTCTGCGGCTGCGACTTCGGCTTGGGTCAGGATTTCGCTCGAAACCTGGGCGTAGTTGTGGACCCGCACGTTGATTGTCGGCGGGAGTCCGGCAGGATTCCCACTCCTATCCTCCGGCAGAGCCTGTGGGGCAAAAGTCAAAAGCGCTGCAAGTAGAACGCAGCCCTTGAAAGATTGGTTCATGGCCGTCACCTCTCTGCCCGCCGGCTTCGACTGCTGGCCAGGCGGGCCGCTTGGTGACGCCCATTTGGTAGTAGGTAGGCAGCTACCTCAATGCAAGCAAGGTCATACCTTTCTTAAAGCTATGGTCATAAGGGAACTCATTGTTCGCAAAGGAGTTGAGGTTGGCAGGAAAGGTATAAGGACCTGCGGATAAGGACCTTGACTTTAGCTATCTGAGTGGTAAACTCCGCCCCAGCTTCAATCGCCAGGAGGTTGTTGAAAAACCTCTGGGCTGTGTCATTCTGAGCCCGTTCGCTGTCATCCTGAGCGAAGCGAAGGATCTCGGTATTTCGCTCAGGGTAAACTGCGCGAAGAATCTCAGTATTTGTGGAATCAAGCAAATACAGAGATCCTTCGCCGCCTGCGGCTCCTCAGGATGACACTCCGACGGGTTTTTCATCAACCTCCCAGGGGAAGGGGTCGTTACTTCTTCCGGTTCGGACCTTGCTCCGTACTGGCTTCCCCCTGACAAGAGAGGCGTCCGCAATGAATGACGCCCAACGATCCGCCCGCTGCCTCCGCTTTGGCGCCTTCGAATTCAACCCCCAGATCGGGGAACTGCTCAAACATGGCTTGAAGATCAAGCTGTCCGGGCAGCCGATTGAACTTCTGGCCATGTTGCTTGCGCGACCTGGGCAACTGGTTACACGCGAGGAATTGCAGAGGCGGCTCTGGCCCCACGACACCGTGGTGGAATTCGAGCACAGCATCAACGCCGCCATCAATCGTCTGCGCGAAGCCTTAAGTGATTCAGCCGATGAGCCGCGCTACGTGGAGACGCTGCCGCGTCGGGGATATCGGTTCATATATCCCGTGGAGGGCGGAGACGAGGCAATTCCCCCTGGGAAGGCACCCGAGGCCGACTCCGTGCCACCATTGCAGGCTCCACCGGCTGATTTGGCGGGGAGCACAGTCTCGCACTATCGAATTCACGAGGAGATCGGCAGCGGGGGAATGGGCATCGTGTACCGGGCTGAGGACGTCAATCTGGGCCGCCTGGTGGCGCTGAAGTTCCTTCCCAGGGAACTGGCGACAGAGCCCAAGGCTCTGGGTCGATTCCAGCGCGAAGCCAAAGCGGCCTCCGCCCTCAGTCATCCCAACATCTGTACGGTCTACGAAGTGGGCGAGCACGAGGGCCGTCCCTTCCTCGCCATGGAACTGCTCGAGGGGCAGACCCTGAAAAGTTACCTTTCAGGAAAGCCGCTCCCCCTCGATCAAATCGTAAGCATCTCCAGCCAAATTGCCGACGCCCTGGACGCGGCTCATGCAAAAGGGATCATCCATCGGGACATCAAGCCGGCGAATATCTTTGTCACCCCGCGAGGTCAAGCCAAGGTTCTCGACTTCGGCCTAGCCAAGTTGCCATCGAAGCCTGAGCGGGCAGCGGAAGCGGCGGGAGCGTCAGCTTTGCCGACCGCGACTGGGGGAACCGCGGAAGAGCACTTGACCAGTCTCGGCGTGGCGGTGGGCACGGTCGCGTACATGTCGCCGGAGCAGGCGCGCGGCGAAGACCTCGACGCACGCACGGACCTCTTCAGCTTCGGTGTAGTGCTCTACGAGATGGCCACAGGTCATCCGGCTTTCTCCGGAACTACTTCCGCGCTCATCTTCGATGCCATTCTGCATAAGGCGCCGACTCCGCCGGTGCGGTTGAATCCCGATGTGCCGCCGAAGCTGGAAGAGATCATCAATAAAGCGCTGGAGAAAGACCGGGAGTTGCGTTACCAGACGGCTTTAGACATGCGAGCCGACCTCCAGCGCTTGAAGCGCGACACGGATTCCGGGCGTGTAGGGGCGGGCCTTGTGCCCGCCCCAGAAGGGCGCCCACGAGGGGCGCCCCTACGAAAACGCTGGGCGGCGGTTGCCTTGGCCGGTGCTGTCGTGATCGCCGGGGTGGTTCTCGCCTACTGGCTGACGCGCTCCGCTGCGCCTCCGCCCGAACTGAAGGAGCGACGACTGACGGGGAATCCCAGCGACAACCCCGTAAACCAAGGTGTGATTTCGCCGGATGGGAAATACTTGGCCTACAGTGACCAAATGGGACTCCACCTAAAGCTCATGCAGACCGGAGAGGTGCTCAACATTCCTCAACCCGAAGGGCGGGCGCCGGACTTCTACGTTTGGTGGCCAACTGCTTGGTTCCCTGATGGCACCAGGTTCATTGCCCCCGCATACGAGGCCGGGAAGCCCACAAGCGCCTGGGTTGTTTCAGTGATGGGCGGACCTCCTCGTAAGCTTCGAGATAATGGCAGCCCCTGGGCGGTCTCCCCGGATGGCACTCTAATTGCTTTCGGGACCGGCAATGGTGCTGGCGACTACGGCGAGCTCTGGGTGATGGGGGCACAGGGAGAGGACCCACGCAGACTCGTCGCCGCTTCTGAAGACGACAAGTTCATGGGGGCGGCGTGGTCTCCAGATGGCCAGCGAATCGCCTACGGGAGATATCCCCGCACGGGTGACAAAGAGGAATATTTCATCGAGAGTCGCGACCTCAAAGGAGGCCAAGCCACTGTCATAGTATCCGGCCCGAGGCTGGACCAGGCTTTCGCATGGCTTCCGAGTGGTCGCTTTGTTTACGCTATGTCTGAGCCTGAGTCGGTTCGGGGTGAAAGCAATCTTTGGGAAGTGCGAGTGGATACGAAGACTGGCAAACCTGTAAGCAAACCAAGACGAATCACGAACTGGGCGGAAACCATTACTTTTGATATTCGCGGAACCTCGGACGGAAAGCAGTTGGCCGTTACAAGAGCTACCACTCAGGAGCATGTTTACGTTGGGGAATTGGAAGCCGGAGGTCGCCGTTTGAAGAACCCGCGTCCTCTAATGCTGGAAGAGTCCAGTGACTTTCCCTCCCATTGGATGCCGGATGGCAAAGCCGTCCTTTTTGGGTCCAATCGCAACGGTACGTGGGGCATCTATAAACAGGGGTTGGACCAAACCACAGCCCAGCCGGTCGTCACCGGCCCTGACCATAAGGATTGGGCCGTGGTGAGCCCGGATGGTTCCTGGATTCTGTACTTGTCCACAGCACCTGGGCCTACCGCCACCACTCCGGTACGCATCATGCGCGTGCCCACCTCGGGGGGAGTACCGCAATTGGTGCTGGAGGGGCTAGGCATCAACGGCCTGGCCTGTGCCCGGTCTCCTGCGACTCTGTGTGTCTTCAGCGAGGAGAGTTCGGACCACAAACAACTCATCTTCTCGGTGTTCGAGACGTCACAAGAAGCGAGGAGGCATGAACTTACCAGGATCAATCTCAAGAGGTACGGCAATTGGGCTTCTAGCTGGGACCTATCCTTGGATGGTTCGCGCCTCGCATTAGCACATTACGACACGCAGGGCCGTATCCAAATCCTGCCGTTGGCTGGCGGGGAGGTTCGCGAGGTCAATGTCGGAGGTTGGAATGGCCTCTTCCGCTTGTTCTGGGCAGCGGATGGCAAGGGCCTGTTTGTCTCAGCCAACCCAACTGGTACAAGGGCCACGCTCCTCTACGTGGACTTGGAAGGTCGCAGTCAAGTCCTCTGGCAGCAGTGGTACCCCCTAGCAGCGGCCAATGGCACGGGTTTACCCTCCCCAGATGGTCGTTACCTGGCGGTGTCAGTGAATGCCAGCGATAGCAACGTGTGGTTGCTGGAGAACTTCTGAGAGCAGTGACAAGTGGCGAGCCGGCATTCAACCATCGCGGGTGGCGCATACATTGTCTTTGATGTATGCGCCCCACGAGCACGCGCAACATCTCCGTCACCGCGTCCTATCCATAGCCTGTCCTAGCTACTTAACGGCCGCCGAGATAAAAGGCGATGTCGGCGCCACCCGCGCAACGCTCCCCATCCCTGCGTTGACCCGGCGCACCCATTCCGCTAGAATTTGTCCTCAGAGGGATAGAGGTCCCGAGAGGCGTTGAGGGGTCTGGTGCTCAATCTTCGTTTTAGAACCCGCTTGGCGCTGGTGCTGTTCCTGACTATGGTGTGCACCAGCGTGGTCCTGATGGTGACGTACATGAGCCACAACCGCCAGGTGAAGGCTTACGTCGCCGGGCAGACTTCCGACTTGCTCCAAATCATCCAGATAGCGCCCGAGCGCATCCCTCAGAATATTGACCCCAAGCAGGCCCTGCAGCTTTACCAAAAGGCCTTGAAAGACGCAGGCCTTTCTTCGATTACGGTGGCTTCGCCTTCCGGCGAAGTGGTGGCGAGCACGAACCCCGCCCAGGTGGGCAAGAAGATCCCCTTGAAGAAACGGCGTGCGCCCAGCAAGGAAAATCCCATCCAAATCTCCGCCGAACTGCATGATGTGGACATCGATCCCAGCATCGAGCAGAAGCCCTACATGATCGAATTTCCTATCGTGCAAGGGGACAAGGTGCTCGGTTACGCACAGATTCGGGGCGAAATGGATGAGGTGGGTGAGATGCTTCGCAGGATATACGTGGTGCGCCTGGCGTGGATTCTTTGCACGATGCTGGCGGGGATCTTCGCCGTAGTCTATCTGGCGTTTCGATTCACCAAGCCCATCGACCTGCTGGTGGTGGGTGCACGGCAGGTGGCGCAGGGGAATCTCTACGTCTCGCTGCCCGTGGACCGGACGGACGAAATCGGCAAGCTTTGCGAGACCTTTAACCAGATGGTCGACCGCCTGCGGCAGAACCGGGAGCTGCAGGAGCGGCTGAACGAGGCGGAAAAACTCTCGCTGTTAGGGCGGTTTGCGGCCACCGTCGCGCATGAGGTGCGCAACTCACTCAACTTCATCAATCTTAGCATCGACCAGATTCGCGCCAAGCATGCCGATGGCGACGAGCACGCCCGGGTTGAGTTGCAGCGCAACCTGCAGAACATCAAGGAAGAAATTGGCCGGATGAATCACCTCGTGAGTGATTTCCTGTCGGCGGGGCGGCAGATGCCACCCGCCCTGGCGTCCTGCGATCTGCGCGCCACCCTGGAGGAGGCCGTGGCGCTGGCCGCGAAACAGGGCCGCCGGCAGAGCGTCAAAATCAGCGCGGACCTGCCCAAAGATTTGCCCATCTTCCGATTGGACCCGGCGCAGATCAAGACCTGCTTCCTGAACATCCTGACCAACGCCATTCAGGCCATGCCGCGCGGGGGCCGGGTGGGGATCACGGCGCAGAACGTCCAGGACAGCAGGGGCGCCGCGTTTCTGCAATTGCGCTTTGCGGACACGGGAGCCGGCATTCCTCCCGAAGACCGCGACAGGGTTTTCGCGCCATTCTATTCGACGAAAGCCACCGGCTTCGGACTGGGCCTGGCCATCACCAAGAAGATCGTGGAGGACCACGGCGGGAGAATTTTCGTGACCGACGGTGAGATGCCGGGCACCGTGATGGTGGTGGAACTCCCCGAGCCTCGCCCCTCCGTCCCCGAGGCCGCGTCTCTGACCGCGACTCCAGCCGCTTGAGGACGCGTCTCCATGCCTGAAGGCGATATCCTGGTTGTTGACGACGAAGAACGGCAGCGCGAGATTTATCGCGACATCCTGCAAGGCGAGGGCTACGCAGCGGAAACCGCCCCCAGCGGCGAAGCGGCCATAAAAGTACTCGCCCAGAGCCGCTTCGACCTGGTCATCACCGACCTCAACCTGACCGGCATGACCGGCCTGCAGTTGCTCAGCGAAATCGTGGCCGAAGATCCCACCGTCGCGGTCATCCTCATCACCGGCTATCCTTCCATCCAGTCGGCCGTGGAGGCCACGCGCAAGGGCGTCTATCAGTATCTGGAAAAGCCCGTCGACCGCGACACGCTGCTGGAAGTCGTGGCGGAAGTCTTCCAGCGTCTGGCTACCCTGAAGCGCACCATCATCGGAGATTCGCCGGCCACCAAGGCCATGATGCGCATGATCCTGAAGGTGGCGCCCAGCGCGCACACGGTGTTGATCCTGGGCGAAAGCGGCACGGGCAAGGAACTGGTGGCGCGGGAAATTCACCACCACAGCCCGCGGCGCGAGCGGCCGTTCCTGGCCGTCAAC
The DNA here is from genome assembly GCA_963722555.1 of uncultured Acidobacteriota bacterium. Classification (GTDB taxonomy): domain Bacteria; phylum Acidobacteriota; class Terriglobia; order UBA7540; family UBA7540; genus Bog-366. The sequence goes on along the minus strand of CAVRNQ010000001.1, from coordinate 669,037 downwards.
TGCGCGGCGCTGACGGAAACCCTGCTGGAAAGCGAGCTCTTCGGCCACGAAAGAGGCGCCTTCACCGACGCGCACCAGATGAAGCGCGGCCTGTTCGAGCGCGCCCACCAGTCCACCCTATTCCTCGATGAGATCGGTGACACCAGCCTCGGCATGCAGGCCAAGATCCTGCGCGTGCTGCAGGAGCGCGAGTTCTTCCGCGTGGGCGGAACCGAAGCCCTCAAGACCGACGTGCGCATCATCGCCGCCACCAATCGCAACCTGGAGCAGCGCTTCCAGGAAGGGCAGTTCCGCGAGGACCTCTATTACCGCCTGAACGTCATTCCCATCGTCTGCCCGCCGCTGCGCGAACGCGGCGACGACATTGACATCCTCGCCCATCACTTCATGCGCAAGGCGGCGCTGGTGGCCGGCCGGCCTGTGGGGAGAATCTCCGCCGAAGCGCTCGAGGCTTTGCGCGCCTACGCGTGGCCCGGAAACATCCGCCAGCTCGAATGGGCCATGGAACGCGCCGTGGTGCTGGGAGAAACCGATTGCATTGAGCTCGACGACCTGCCGCCGGAAGTCCTCCAGCCCACACCGGAGCGGGCGGCGTCGGTGGAATCAGCGGCCGGCGCGGGCTTGCCGGCGGAGAGCGGGCTCCAGCCTGTCATCCCCGAAGGCTCCTGGGAAGAACACGAGAAAGCCAAGATCGTGGAAGCCTTGCAGCGCTCCAATTGGAATATCACCCGCGCCGCGCAATTGCTCGGCATGACCTTCCGCACTCTGCAATATCGCCTGGAAAAATTCGGGATCAAGAGGCCGTAGCGGGCTGCGGAAAAACGCTCCCTGCTGCCATTCTGAGCCCTTCGCTGTCATTCTGAGCGAAGCGAAGAATCTCGCCCTGCCCGCTCAGGGTTAACTTCGCGAAGAATCTCTGCATTTGTAGAATCAGGCAAATGCAAAGATCCTTCCTTCGTTTCACTCAGGACCGCCTGCGGCTCCTCAGGATGACAGTTTTGGCGGTTTTTCCGCAGCCTGTGAATCCCCGCCCTTCCGGCAGCACCCCAAAAGCGTCCCGGCGCGGTGAGAAATCCGGGCTAGCGTGGCCGGGCCTCGCTGCGTTTTCTGATGGCTCGTGGAAAAGTCTTCTTGCAACGGTGCAAGGGACGGGAATTGCATTATACTTTCTCGCCATGTGAAAAACCCTTGAGGGGGCAAATCTATGTCCTATCCAAAACCCAGCCGGCGCTCCTGGGCGGAGCCCTGGAAAATCAAGATGGTGGAACCGATTCGCCTGACCACGCCCGCCCAGCGCGTGAAGTTCATGGCCGAAGCGGGCCACAACACTTTCCTGCTGCGCTCCGAGGATGTGTACATCGACCTGCTTACCGACAGCGGCACCAACGCCATGAGCGACCGCCAGTGGGCGGGGCTGATGCTGGGCGACGAGGCCTACGCGGGCAGCAAAAACTTTTATAACTTGTGGGAGGCTGTAACAAAGTATTACGGATATAAGTATCTTGTCCCTACCCATCAGGGGCGCGCCGCGGAGCACATCCTCTCAAAAATCATGATTCACCCGGGCGACACCATTCCCGGCAACATGTACTTCACGACCACCCGCCTGCACCAGGAACTCGCCGGTGGCACTTTCGCCGATGTCATTATCGATGAGGCGCACGACCCCGCGAACCCGCACCCGTTCAAGGGCAACGTCGATCTCGCGAAGCTCCGGCGCGTGATTGGCGAAGCCGGGCCGGGAAAGATTCCTTATGTGTCGATCGCGGGCACCGTGAACATGGCGGGCGGCCAGCCGCAGTCGATGGAAAACATCCGCGCTGTCCGCGAGCTGTGCCGGCAGCACCATATTCCGGTCGTGCTCGACGCCACGCGCGCCGTGGAGAATAGCTATTTCATTCAGCAGCGCGAGCCGGGGTATCAGTCCAAAAAAGTGGCGGAGATCCTCAAGGAGTATTGTTCGTACACCGACACGTGCACGATGAGCGCCAAGAAAGACGCGCTGGTCAATATCGGTGGGTGGCTGGCGACGAACGACCAGGGCTTATACGAGGAAGCGCGCAACCTGGTGGTGGTTTACGAAGGCCTGCACACTTATGGGGGCCTCGCGGGGCGCGACATGGAAGCGATGGCGCGCGGCATTGTGGAGAGCGTCGAGGACGACCACATTCGCACTCGCGTCGGCCAGGTGGAATACCTCGGCAATCACCTGCTCGATTGGGGCATCCCGATCGTCAAGCCCATCGGCGGGCACGCGGTGTTTCTCGACGCCAAGGCGTTCTACCCGCACGTCCCGCAGTCGCAGTACCCGGCGCAGGCGCTCGCCTGCAATATTTACGTCGATTCTGGCGTGCGCACCATGGAACGCGGCGCCGTCTCCGCCGGACGCGATTCCAAAACCGGCGAAGAACACTTCCCGAAACTTGAACTGGTGCGCATCACCATTCCCCGCCGCGTCTATACGCAGGCGCACATGGACGTCGTGGCGGAATCGGTTCTGGAAGTCTACGAGCAACGCGAGGAAGCTCGCGGCCTGAAGATGACCTACGAGCCGAAATATCTGCGCTTCTTCCAGGCGCGGTTTGAACCGGCGTGAACGGGACAGGCCTCGACCCAGGAAGTGCGCCGCTGGCATGTTTCATTGCTTCCACATAGGACCAGCACCAGGAGATTCAACCATGACGAAACAGCAATCGATGGGGAAATGTGATTTCTGCGGAGAGAGGTTTGGCAAAGCGTCCATGACGCGGCATCTGAGCGGGTGTAGTCAACTGCAAGCTCTGGCGATCACGGAAGAACCAGAGCTTGCCCCCGCCTTTCACTTAATAGTGGAGGGAAGATGGGCCAAAGATTACTGGATGCATCTGGCGGCGCCGGGAAGTGCCCCACTCCACAAGCTTGACCGCTTTCTCCGCGCTATTTGGCTGGAATGCTGCGGTCACATGAGCGCCTTTGAAATTGACGGCATGCGTTACTCCTCCTCCGCCATGCAGGGAGAAAGGAGCATGAAACCGCCGTTGAGCACGGTGCTCGATGTCGGGACGAAATTCCTCTATGAGTATGACTTTGGTTCTACCACGACTCTGAGCTTGAAGGTGGTGGGATTCTGGAACCAAGGTACGCCGAAAGATGCTGTGGAATCACTGGCCAGAAACGAACCGCCTCAGATCATCTGCGACCAATGCAAAACTCAGCCTGCCACGCTGATCTGTACAGAGTGCGAAGAGGCCTGGCTTTGCGAAGCGTGCGCCGCTGCACATAAGTGTGATGAGGAGATGCGTTTGCCGGTCGTCAACTCTCCCCGCGTCGGAGTATGTGGGTATAGCGGATAATCCCTTCCGCCAGAGAGGCTCGGATTTCCACAGCGGGATGGCCCGTACAAATCGCAAATCACGCGCCTTTCAAGAGCGCGTCGAGGATTTTGGGCGAAAGGCCTCGCTGCACGGCTTTCTCAGAGACATCGTCAAGAATGTGCTTGAGCGTAGGCGGCTTTTCGCCGGCAATCATCTCGAAGACTTTGGTGAGTTCGGCAAGCGCTTCTGCGCGGGTGGGCATCAGGGCGTAACAACCTGAGATGGCCGGAATCTCCGCCACCCACGAGCCGTCTTCCTGGCAATACAGAATGATCCTGTAATCGTCGATCTTCACTGCTGCTCCTCACTTGTCTTTCCAAGTGTAGCATGGCCTCCCGCCGCCGGTTGGCGCAGAGCGCAACTCTGCGCGCCGGGAGGCGTGGCGTGAACGAGTATTCCAGCCTGAGTGCGGCGCAAACTCTGCAATGCAATACCGTAATTGTCTGTTTCTTTTTGACAAGGATTCCCGCACTTATTTTCCGGTCAACCGAGGTCCAGCCGCGGAGCGGCGGCATCATGTGGCCCCGGGCGTGAGCCCGGGGATTACGAGCACCCCTCACCCCCTTCCCCTCTCCCCGCGCGGCGGGGAGAGGGGTGCCGGAGGCGGGGTGAGGGGCCGACTTTCCCACGGCTTGCGAAGCTGTGAAATAATCCCTGGATGAGCAAAAGCATTTCACGCAAAGGGGCAAAGTCGTAGAAGGCGCAAAGAAAACAAAGCAGTTGTTCTTCGCGAGTCTTTGCGCCTTAGCGTCTTTGCGTGAGATTGTCTATTTTTTCACAGCTTCTTGCGCCGTGGGCTACAATATTTCGCCCGCTACGCGGGCTAGAGCGAAAGACTCTTGCGCTTCCCGTTTTGACGTTTTTCTTGCGGCTCCGCCGCGCTGCGCCGCCGCGGGTTGACGATTGCCACTTTGCCTTGGGATTTGAAGGCGCGAGTCTGAGGAAGCACCGCCCCGATGCATCGGGGCGCCACCCGCGAAGATCGCCATCAAGATAACTTGACCCCCAGAGCGCGGAGCATCTTGAACGTGTCAAGAAAAGGAACACTGAACACCTGGCAAACATTGGGGATCTTTACTCTGCCTTTCGCACCGGGGTCCGGAACCTCATGGGTTACAACAATACCGCCCTTGGCCTTTGCGTAGGCGATGAGCCATCCATCCGCGACTGTAGCAAAATTCGCCTTCGCCGCACCGGAAAACTGGGGGTAGGCTTGGACCCACGCCATGACGCTTGAGTAAGATTGTATTACTCCTGTATCATTTGTCGAAGCGAATCCGTTGCCAAAACGTTCGCTTCTAACCCAGTCCGCTAGATCGTCCTTTCCCCGCTCCAACTCTTGCCGTACGCGATCAATGCTTTGAATCCGCCCGATGGATGCGAAATGACTCAGATGGTGCCAAAAACCTGGCGCCAGATCAAACGCATAATAACGGCGCGCCGCTTCGATAAACACGTTGGCGTCGAGCACGTATGGGGGATCACTGCTCACTCCGCCCCCCCAAAGCCCAGCGACTCTGCGTAGCTGGCGAAAGTCTTTCCATGCAGGCCGGTTAGTTGATAGGCGTTACGGTATAGGAGCCTCTCTTCTTTGACGGCACGCACAACGGCGTGAGCGAAACGTCGGCCTATGCGCAGATCTTGAGTGGCGTAGAAGTCCCCGCCCTCCGCTCTCTTGGCGGTCCTGCGGCGCTCGTCCTGCTGATAAGCGCCATAGAAATTCAGGAACTCAGACTTCCCGATGAGCTGCAAATCTAATGCCCTGCGGGCGGCGACAAGGGAGCTCACCTTGAATTGGCGAGCGAGTGCCTGAAATGGTTCCGGCTCGTGGCGGGCGGAGCGCCACGATTGGTGTAGCTCGGCTTCTGGGACGAGAAACTCGGCGGCAACCCTGTTGCACGCCTCTTCTGTCTCGTCCTTAGCTGGCTGTAACTCTCGAAGGTCGAATGCGGCACTGCTCCCGAACCAGACATGTGCCAGCTCATGCGCCAGCGTGAACATCTGTGCTGCCTTGCCATCGGCTCCATTGACGAATAGGAGGGGAGCATATTCATCGACCAGAACAAAGCCGCGGAACTCAGTAGGATCCAGCTTACGATGTGTATTATTCTCTACGATACCGTTGACAACAACAAGAATCCCGGCCTCTTCTATGGCGGTTTCAAGCCTCCGGAGTGCGTCAGACCAAGTAGCATTTGCCCCCGCCCATCCGTCTGCGAAGCCCAGAGTACCTTGCATGTGTCGGGCGACATTGTGAGGCTCGTCGCCGATCCTTGCCGACCGAACAAAGGGTAATCGTTCCTGTCCCTGGTCCAGAACAAACTCACGCATCCACGCCTGGCGCCGCTCCATGATCTGCACTGTCTCGAGAAGATTGGGGCTGGGGCCACTCAAGTTCGCATCGCCAAGCGTCCGAAAATGAGGGATAGGCAGCCGCTCTTCGGGCGGCGCGGAAAGGAAGAAGTACCCGAGAGGAGTAAGAGTCGCCTTCGCCAACTCCTCCAACTGCCTAAGGGTGGGCTGGTCCTTACCTGTTTCCCACTGGCGGATTCTCGGGAACTTTTGTTCGAGGACATCGAAAGGTCTGCCGGAGCGTTCGATTGCCCACCCGAGAACGCGTTCGTTTACGGCCACTCTGTTCATGCACCTATCCTGCCGGCAGCTAGAGAATCCGCTCGTGAATCGTCAAATCTACTCGCGAGTGCGGATGCATAGTCCTGTGATGGATGCGAATTCCACCGGTGGCCCCCACATGGTGAGTTGTGCGATGTGTGCGCGGTGGGTTTTGGGCTGCAATCCCGTCCTGCCTCGCCAGCATCATGATTGCGGCCTAAGCCACCTGCATCTTATCACTGCTAGTACTTGCCGCCAAGCCCGTGGACTCGTCGGGGACAAACAGTCAACACCACAAATTGATGTGCCTGGCGTACCAACGAGCGCAGAGTCTCGGCGGCTGGCGCGGCCCCCTGGTTTAGGGGGTCTGCGATTTGCCGGGTTTTGGCCGGGGGCTCATCCCAGCGGTTCATTTCCGGGATCGACGCATCCTGCCTGAGTAGAAACTCCAAGTTGACCACGGCCAGCCGCACGGCTCTCCCAGCCAGCCGCGCTTGACCGGATGGTTGTGCATGTGCAGGCTGCGGAAGACTCCCTCCGACCTGTCATCCTGAGCAGCAGCGAAGGATCTGCATGGGTTTTCAGTGACAAAGACAAATGCAGATCCTTCGCCCCGAAAGAACCGAGGCTCAGGATGACAGCGTCAGAGCGTTTCTCAGCAGCCTGATGTGGTTGCCGGTGAGGACACCGGCGCTACATCCCGCCAAGATGCCCGATCGCTTGCGACGCAGGGTACCTTTGTACCCCGGAATGGTGAGTTTCTGCCGGATGTCAGAATTTAGAATCTACCGGTAGGCACAAAGTAACGTGCCCCCATTGACAATACCCTGGGGCGGGGCGCTACAATATTGGGATATGATCGACTCACCTCGTAGCGGCTCTCTACTCAAGCACTTACCGGCGGCGCGGGCGGACGGGATGCCGCGGGGCAGTTCGCGGAATCCGGGAGCCCGGAAGCAACATGTGCGGCCAAGTTGCTCGCGGGCGGCGCATACATCGTTTTGCAGGTATGCGCCCTGCTTAGACACAGGCAACGGGACGCCCAACGAGGCGGCGACATGGCAAGACGATGTCGCTGCCACCCCCGAATTTACTGATAAAGATCAAACCGGGAGCCAGAACACAAAAAGATGTTAAAAATGAAGGTTGCTCCCAAGATGTTATTGAAAATAAAGGGCGTGAAACGACAGAATGTGGCATAGCCAATATATTTATGAAAATAAACGACTTATCGATTATGCCAATATGTTGATGAAAATGCACGAGATAGCTTTAGTTTAGGGCTCCGAAATCGCGAAGAAACGCCTCATACCCGAGTTAGGCCAATATCTTACAGAAAATAAGCAACTTGCACATGCTTGGCCAAGGCGAGGCCAATATAGTGATGAAAATATTGGGGATAATAGCATGGACAAAGCGTCCATTATTTTGGCCCGTTAACCTTCGGTCGCGGGGAGGATGAGCGACCAAACCCTTACCGACTTCCCCCGGCCGTGACACACTTCCCCGAATCGGTTATCGGTGGGTTCGACTCGAGGGATGAGGGGAATTGAGTGGCCTGTGGCGAACCGCACGCCCCCTCACCCGGCCCGCTCCGGCTGGTGAAAACGCCGGCAGCGAGCCACCCTCTCCCGCGAGAGGAGAGGGTTGGGGAATCGTGTTGAGGGAAGAGGGTGGGGGAATCGCGGCAGGCTAGGAGCGAGGCCCCTCACCCGGTCCGCAACCTTTGGGGATGGAAGCGCCGCAGACATACACACCCAGTCTGCACTCTGAAAGCTGATAGCTGAAGGCTGATAGCCGAAAGATGGAAAAGCCGCAGACTTACGCGCCGAGTCTACGCTACCAGCTCTGGCCGGCGATGCACATGCGGGCAGGACGCCCGCGCTACAAAAGGAGCAGCACGCCGCGCGCGGCGAGGCTGATGACGATGGCGAGTGCCAATAGCGCGCCAGATGCGGCGAGCGTCAGACGCCAGCCGAGTTCGCGCATCATGGAAGCCAGCGTGGCCATGCAAGGCAGGTAGAAAGTCACGAAGAGGGTGAAGATGAGGATTTGCGCCGCGGTCATCACGCCCAGCACGTGGGTGGTGCCGAGCGCCTGCATCAGCATCAGCAGGGAGAGTTCTTTGCGCAAGACGCCGAAGATCAGCGTCAGGCCGACCGAGCGCGGCAGTCCCAGCAGCGCTGTGAGGGGTGAGAGTGCGGCGTTGATGCCATGTTGCCAGCCAAAGAAATCCACCAGGCTGAGCACAACGCTGCCCACCACCAGCAGCGGAAACGCCACCAGGACGAATTCGCGCAGCCGCCACCAGGTCTTGAGCGCTACGACGCGCGGGGAGGGCACGCGGTAGGCGGGGACTTCCATCAGCATGCCCGGTGAAATCTCCGGCCAGATGCGCGCCAGCGCAACCCCGGCCAGGGCGACGACCAGGATGTTCAGGGCGTAGATGCCGAGCGCGTAGTTCGCTCCCAGGTAGAAGCCCACGAGGGCGAAGATCACGGTCATGCGGGCCGAGCAGGGCACCAGCACTGCCAGGAAGGCCGCGATGAAGCGGTCGCGCCGCGAGGCGAGGATGCGCGTGGCCATCACCGCCGGCACACTGCAGCCGTAACCGAGCAGCACGGGCAGCGTGGCGGCGCCGTGCAGTCCCAGGTGGTGCATCGCCGCGTCCATCAAGTAGCCGACGCGCGAGAGATACCCGAGGTCTTCCAGAATTGCCAGACCCACCAGAAACGGCACGAGGTAGGGCAACACGATCGCCACCGCGCCGGCCGTCCCCTGGACGGCGCCCTTTACGGCCGCGAAGAGCGCGCTCTGCGCGTTCAGGTGCTCGGCCAGCGCTGCGACCACGGCGTCGAAAACCCCCAGGATGCGCCCTTCGCCAAGCTTCCCGACGTCGAAGATCAGCCGGAAGAATCCCAGGAAGACGGCGAGCAGCACAGGGTATCCCCAGACGGGATGCATCACCACGCGATCCAATTGCTCGCGCCAATCGGCGCGGGGCCGCGCCACGCGTACCACGCGCTCGAAGAGCGTGAGGCAGGCAGCATGCCGAGCCGAGGAGATTGCCGCATCCGCGGGCTGGCCCGTACGCCGGGCGATCTCCGCTTGTGCCCATTCCACCGCCGGGGCTACCGCCGGCTCCTCCGGCCAGATTTGTTGGGGATTGCTCTGCACCCACTGCATTGCCCGAAAACGCGCGGGAGGGAACTCCGCCGCCGGCGCGACCGCAGCCTCCGCCACCGCGATGCTTGCCGCCCGTGATCGTCGGGGTGCAGGGGCCGACTCGGCGCCCGCCCCGACGCGAGCGATAGTGCTGGCGGGAGAAATCGAGACAATCTTCTCTGCCAGTTGCTCAATCACCACTTCCGCGTCCGGCGCGTAGACGAAAGCGCACGAACGGTTGTGTCCCGTGGAGCCCATCGCCTGGGCCGTGCGGAGGGTTTCGAGGACGCCGCGCCCCCGCACGGCGATGGCCTCCACCACCGGCACGCCCAGGGCGGCGCCCAAGGCACGAGAGTCGATGGTCATGCCCTTGCGCGCGGCTTCATCCATCATGTTCAGGCAGACGACCAGGGGCGCCTCCAGGTCCAGCAACTCGAGGGTCAGTTCCAGGCTGCGCGCCAACTGCGACGCATCCAGGACGTTGACAATGGCGTCCCAGCCGCCCGCGAGCAAACACTCGCGGCTGGTGGTTTCCGCGGGAGTCGTGGGGGTGAGGGAATAGAGGCCCGGCAGGTCCACCAGTCCCAGCACAGCGCCTTCCACCCGCGCCTGTCCCTCGGTGTACTCCACCGTGGTGCCCGCAAAGTTCGAGGTCAAGGAGCGGTAGCCCGCCACGGCATTAAACAAAGTGCTTTTGCCGGAATTGGGTTGGCCGACGAGGGCGAGCTTCACGGTAGGACTTCGACGCGGATCTTCTCGGCAAGTTGTTTGCCGACTGCAACGCGTGTGCCACGGCTATCAATCATCAAGGGACCGCCAAAGGGCGCCCGGCGCAAAACCCGGACGCGGTCGCCCGCATGAATGCCCATTTGGTTGAAGGAGCGGCGCACTTCCCAACCGCCAGTGATTAAAAGGATTCTCAGCTTGGCGTGGTTGTCAGCTTCGTACAGGTTGATCGGTGAGTCAAAGTTCGCGGCGTCTCGCATAAGCAATCCTGTTAGCGCAAGAGGGGGGCCAGACAGCCAGGTAATCCACTTGGCGCTGCCCCATCCCGAAAGTAGCTAATTGCAAACCATTTGCATATAACTTTGGTCACAGGGCGAGAGCATGCGGTCGTTCTGCCGGTTTCAGAGGAGGGGGATTTCACGCGCTGCCCACCTGGGTTGACGGGAATGCGCCCAGGCTACGCTCTCCCAAAAACCACAGGTTGGGACAATTCCTTCATGTTGTCGAGGGTTCGCCCCCTCTCGGGCGGGGCCCCTCTCCCCGGGAGGATGTCCCAAAACCTCAGTTGTAGCGCCGGTCGGAGCCTGCGCTGACGCAGGAAGCGACCGGCGGCTTTGAATTCTCAACAACGCTCATAGATCGGCGCTACAGCGGGCGGCGCCGGGTTTTGAGACAGCCTCCCGGCTCCCGTATGCAACACAAAGAGCCCTCGCTAGAGAAGGGTGCCGACTATGGCGCGTCGGGTGCGGCCGTAATTCTTACCTGCTACAGGTAAGATTTGCGGAGGCAGGCAGCGCATGCCGGCTTTGCCAGGGCTGTAACTCTCTCAAAAACAAAGCCTTCGCCTTAGGCCCATTGGCCCCAAGCGTGCCTTTCATGATCGGCGGAAAGCGGGTAGCACGCGGCCCGCGACGCTCCCGGGGGCGAATTCGAAGGGAGAAGGAGAAACCAACATGGCGATCGACGAAATCCGAGAACAGCAAGGTCCGCCGATGGATCCCGCCGGAAACACGGGCCACGGCGTCAAGTTCATGGTGATCTTCCTCGTGCTCGCGGCCCTGGCCGTCGGGGAATTCTACACAGTAAATAGGATGAGTTCCATTCGCGACCAGCAGGTGAACCAGCAGAACCAATTGCGCAAGGACCTGACTGCGCAAATCCAGGATCAGGTCCTGACTCACCTGACCGCCATGGAGCAGCAGAACAGGCAGCAACTGGCGGCGGTCAAGGCGGAGTTCGACCAGACGACCAAACGGATGGGCTCACAGGGCGGCGAGTTGAAGCGTGCCCGCGCCATGGTGACTCAACTCCGAGATCAGCAGCGCCAGCAGGATGTTGAGCTTAAGCAGCAATTGGCCGAGAAGGCTGACCAGAAGCAGCTCGGCACGCTCACCGAAGACGTTTCCTCCACCAAGAGTGACCTCGAGACGACTAAGAAAGTCGTCAGCACCCTGGCGGCGGACCTGGGTATGGCGCGCAGCGATTTGGGCACGCTCATCGCCCGCAACCACGACGATATCGAATACCTGCGCAAGCTGGGTGAACGTGACTACTACGAATTCAAACTCGCTAGGAATAGTCCCACTCGCGTCGCGGGGGTGGGTCTGGATCTGAGAAAGACCAACGTCAAGCGCTACCGCTTTAACGTGGCCATCACCGCGGACGACATGCAGGTTGAGAAGAAGGACCGCACCATCAACGAGCCGGTCTTCTTCTATGTGAACGGCTCAAAAAAACCGTACGAACTGGTAGTGAACAGTGTACAATCCACCGAGGTGAAGGGTTACATCAGTACCCCGAAGGGTGCAACCGAGGTTGCGGTGCGTTCGGAGGGAACGCACTGACGGATACCGAGAGGGACCCGTTCACCGCGAGCGGGTTTCCGTCTCGCTCATCAAGCTCGCACTCGCCGTTTGAATCAAGCTGGACAAAGCGCCAGGGTCCGGCCGTGCAGTGACCTTTGAGGAGGCACACCATGGTCAAGCGCGCTTTGCTGGCCGCTTTTCTCACCTTAGCAGGAATCTTTCCCGCCTATGCAGAGACACCGGCAAAGGGAGAAGCGTTGTCCGTCCCGGCCGGGACCACGCTGCATTGCCGCGTCACCGAGACTCTGACCACCAAGCTGAATTATCAGGGCGACGCTTTCACCCTAACCATCTCGGAACCCGTCCTGGCCGACGGCCGCGAGGTGATTCCCGTGGGCTCGACGTTGCAGGGACGCATCGCGCAAATGGACAGGCCCGGCCGCATCCGGGGGGTGGGCCAGATGCGGCTGACGGTTGAGCAGATCACCTTCCCGAATGGCCGCAAGGCCGCGCTCAGCGCGGCGCTGTTGACGGCCTACGGGGCGGACAACGTCAAGGTGGTAGGCAGCGAGGGGCTCGTCAAAGGCCCGAGTTCTCGCAAGCCTGATCTGGAAGAAATTGGCGCCGGCACGACCGGTGGGACGCTGTTGGGATTGATCTTCGCTCATCCCTTCATCGGCGCTGCCTTCGGGGCCACGGCCACAACCGTTGACCGCTTGCGCCGCCGCGGCAAGGATCTCACTCTCCCGGCCGGAACCCAGTTGAATTACCAGTTGACGCGCGCGCTTGAGATCTCTCCCGACGCTCGCCAGGCCAGCGTCGCTAACCAGGCGCGCGGCGCAGGCCACTGAGTTTCTCCCCGGGCAGAATTTCCTCTGCCACTCTGGCGGAGGGTGAGGCGTCTCCGCTGGCGGAGGCGGCCCCTACTTCAGATCTGCAACCAACTCCGCCAGTTGGTCCGCGCTCAGGGCCTGCTCGACCGAATACTTCGGGTGGTCGATGACAAGCTTGGCGCCCTGTGGGAACTTGGCCACCTGGTCGGGCGTGAGCTGGAATTTGACGTATTGGACGGCGCTCAAGCGATCTGTCGAGATCTGGCGGTCGTCGAACCGGGCGGGAGAGCGCCGGCCATTGACCTCGATCCAGATGTGGTGCTCGAGGCCGAGCAATTCACGCAACCGCACGTCGCGCTCGGCGGATGTCTCATACTCAATCAGCAGGCTGGCGGAAAGCTCTCCCGCTGCCGGGATGAGCTCGTTGTAAGTATTAACTTCGTGAGTAATATCCTCGGGCTTGACTATCCGCTCGATCCGCATCATTTCCTGGATCTGGTAGCGCACGGTCGCTTGGTTCTCAAAGAGAAACGTCAAGTGGCCGCCGACGCGAACCCGGCGGCGCTCCTTGAGGGCCATCACTTGCGGGCGCCACTGGGGCCGGAGGAGTTCATACTCGGCGATGTTCTTGATTTCGGAAAGGTCAACGGGTCGCATAGGCCTACACTTTCTCCTCGGGCGAGTCGAGGGCTCGGGGAAAACCGTCGGGCCGGTAAGCGCGGGCGAGTACCTGCAGGGGATGGATGGGGCGCTGGCCGATCGCCTGCTGGAATTGAAGCGCGGCCAGCGGGCAGTCCGTGGCCAACACCGGAGCTTCGGCAGCCTGCATCTGGTCGAAGGCCTTCTTGCCGCTGAGCAGGGAGAGCGGGAAGAACTCCTTGCGCATCGCCCAGGTGCCATCGTGGCCACAGCACTGCTCGACCAGTTTAATCGTGGTCCCGGGAATCAATCGCATCAGGTTGCGGGAGCGGAAACCGATATTCTGCGCCCGCAAGTGGCAGGGAACATGGTAGGCGACGCCTCCGGGCGTTGACCGGAAGTCGCGGTTGAACTTGCCCTCCTGCTTGAGCTGAAACAGAAATTCGCAGGGGTCCAGGGTAGCGGCCGCCACCTCGCGGCCTTCCGGGGTGCCGAGCAGTTCGGCGTACTCCTTCCGCATCATGTAGGAGCAGGTCGGGTTCATGGCAATGACCTTCCGGCCTGCCCGCACGTGCGGAAGCAAAGCCGCCACGTTGTCGCGGGCCAGGCGTTTGGCGAGCTCGATGTCGCCCGCCTCCATGGCCGGCATGCCACAGCAGTTCTGCTTGGGCAAACCCAGCGCAATGCCATTGCGTGAGAAAACTTCCATGGTATCGCGGCCCAAGTCCGGATGATTATAGTTGACGAAGCACGTGCTGAAGAGCACCGCCCTGGTGGGATCCCCGGAGGGAGGCGGCTGCTTGCGGTGCCAGTCCTCAAACCGTTCCCTGTGGAATTCGGGAAGAATCTTGTCCTTGTGGATGCCGAGCCCGAACTGGAGGCCGGCGCGCAGCAGCGGTTGCCGGTTCGCCCAGTTGGCGAGCCCGGGCGTGAGCCGGGCAAACTTCCCAACCAGTTCCGGCCGCGAGAGGATACGCTCTCTCAACCCGATGCCCCGCTGCTTCTTCCGCAGAAAATTGGCGCGCAACATCAGGCGTGGGAAATCGAGTTGGAAGGCGTGCTTGTCATCCGGCGTATAAGGGCACTTCACATAACAGAGCTTGCATTGGTAGCAGTTGTCGATGACGCGATCCGTCGTGTGGGCGTCCAGCTTGCGAACGTCGCCGTCCTGCCGATCCAAGGCATTAAACAGCGCCGGGAACGAAGGACAGAGGTTGAAGCAGAGACGGCACCCGTGGCAGATCTCGAACACCCGCAGGATTTCCTGCGCGAGCCCCTGGGGGTCCCAGTAGACAGGGTCGTTGGGGTTATAACTCATACCCGGGGTGGGAGCCCCTTTGATGATTTCCATGAGATTGACTCCGCCCAAGCGAACTCAGGGCAACACGCTGGCGCGGCCGCCGTCGTATTGCCCTGTCGTCGCAATCCCGAACCGTAACTAGGAAATGCTTTCCAGTCCCTTCTGGAAACGTCCCGCGTGGGACTTTTCAGCTTTGGCCAACGTTTCGAACCAGTCGGCGATCTCGGTGAAGCCTTCTTCGCGCGCGGCCTTGGCCATGCCCGGGTACATGTCGGTGTACTCGTGTGTCTCGCCGGCGATGGCGGCCTTCAGGTTCGCCTGCGTGTCTCCGATCGGCAGATCGGTGGCCGGATCGCCAACCGCCTTCAAATAATCGAGGTGGCCGTGGGCGTGGCCGGTTTCACCATCCGCCGTGTCGCGGAACAAACCCGCCACGTCGGGAAGTCCCTCGACGTCGGCTTGCTTGGCGAAGTACATATAACGCCGATTCGCCTGCGATTCGCCTGCAAATGCGTACTTCAGATTATCGTGAGTCTTGCTGCCTTTCAGGGTTTTTGCCATAAATCTTCTCCTTGTAGATTAATGTCGTGTTGATGCCGGGTACCTTGGCGAACATTGGCCGCAGAGACCTAAGAAAGTCACATTAAAGCGCTCCACCCGGAAGCCCTTGGGCAAGCGTCCCTTCAATCGCACGGGCCGCAACCCCTCCGCGGAGAGATCCTGAATCGCCTTGCAGCGCACGCAAACAAGGTGGTGATGGGGTTCGAGGTTGGCGTCCAGCCGCATCATCTGGCCGGACGTGCCCACCTCCTGCAGCAAGCCGACTTCGAGAAAGGTTTTGATGTTCTTATATACCGTAGCCAGGGAGATGGAGGGGATTTGCTTGCGAACCTGCCCAAAGGCCGCTTCCGGAGTGAGATGCTTGTCCGTTCCCGCCAGGATGCGATAGATTACCCAGCGCTGATGGGTAAGGGCCAAGCCTCGCTCCAGGCAGCGGGAACGAAAAAGGTCCATCCGTTGGTCGAGCTCCCGTGGGGTCATCTTCATATGAAGAACGACTTGTGAACGATAATAATTATCACCCGCAAGTCACTCTAAAGATTATACACCCGTTTGGCCGATCTGGGGGGGACATTCTTCTGCCAACCTTTTCGCAGCCCCGCCGCTGCGCAGGGCCAAGCGGTGGCTGCGACCAAACATGACGCGCGGGTCTTGTAGGACCGGCCGCCCCAAGGGATGGCCCTACACACTTCGCCTTGGCTGTGGGCTCCGCTCCGGCCGCCAAAGTCGCACGGCCTGGCCTGGAAAGTGGTACAAGGAGGGGGGCAGCCAGGTGCGGATTGCCGCTCCTTCGGGAAATGTAAAGGAAATCCCCGGCAAGGACTTTGGATTGGAGCATCCGGTGAACGTCATGAATCGTCGTGATTTTGTTTCCCTTTTGCTGGCGCCCCTTGCCCCTCAAGGCCACGCTCTGGAAGGAAGCGAGGTCCCGATCGTGATATCTCCGCGTGCTTCGTCTCTGGAGAAATTCGCCGCCGCGGAGTTCGCGGAGCGGCTGGGCCGGCTTTTCCCGGGATACCAGTTCCGTGTCATCGATGGCATGCCGGCAAGCCGCAGCTTCATCCGGCTGGGTACGCTGGAGGATTCTCCGCAATTAAGCCAGTACGTATCAAAGTCCGATCTAGCGCAAGCTGAGAGCTTTGTGGTGACTTCCGCGCAGGAAGGGCAGGCATGGGTCGGAATCATCGCAGGCGCGGACGCGCGGGCGACGCTGTTTGCTGTTTACGCCCTGCTCGAGAAGCTCGGTTACGGGTTTTACCTGTCTTACGATGCCCAACCTGATCCGCAGCCCGGCCCCTGCGCCTTTGACACCTGGCAACTCGTTCAACGCTCCCCTCGCGGGGGAGAGAATCCTGTTCAACTGGCACAATTTTCTGAGCGGGTGCTCGGGCTGGGATTTCGCCGACTGGCAACACTGGGCGAGCCAGGCCGCCAAAATGCGATTCAACTCCATCATGGTGCACGCCTATGGCAACAACCCCATGTTTTCGTTCACTCACAACGGCCAGCGAAAGCCGACCGGGTTCCTCGCCAGCAGCGTGCGGGGCCGCGACTGGGGCGCGGAGCACGTCAATGATGTGAGAAGGATTTACGGAGGGGAGGAGGTATTTCAAAGCCCCGTCTGGGGCTCGAGCGCCGCACTGGTGCGCGAAGAGGAAACCGTGGAAGCTGCCACCCGCCTGATGCAGCAGGTGTTTGCCTTTGCGCGCAGCCGCGGACTAGGGGTCAATTTCGCTTTGGACGTGGACACGCATTCCGCCAACCCGCAGAACGTTATTGCCACGTTGCCGGAAAACGCCCGCTTCCGGAGTGGCAACTACCTGTTGCCTAATCCTGAAATACCCGAGGGATTGGCTTATTACCAGAGCCAGATCCAGCAACTGCTCAGCACCTACCCGGAGATTGACAGAATCGTGATGTGGTTTCGGGAGCCCGGCAGCCCCTGGAGTCCCTGGCGCGACCTGCCGCCCGCGCATTTCCCCCTGCCCTGGCAAACGGAGTATCAACAGGCGCTCGCGAAGTTCCCCTCTCTGGCGCAGGACCGGCAGTCGCCCGGTCTGTTTGCCCTCAGCAAGATTGCGAAGGCATTTCACACCTGTTTGAACAGTCTCGGGAAGAGCCAGGTGCGCCTGGCGCTCGGCAGTTGGGAGTTTCGCTATCTTCGCGCCGCGGACGTATTCATGAGTCCGGACGTCGAGATGTTCTGCATCCATCAATGGAATACCCTTGGCAAAGGGCAGGTTCAGGACGCGATCCGCGGCGTCAGCATGCGCCGCAAGGTGATTGCGATCCCGTACGCGCAAGACGATGATGGCGCCTACGCCGGGCGCCCCTACACCCCTCCCGCGGGTTTTGCTTCCTGGCTTGAGCAGAGTGGCTGCGCGGGCTACGGCATCCTCCACTGGACGACGCGGCCGCTGGATCTCTATCACAAGAGTCTCTCACAGCAAGTGTGGAGGAATTCCCGCGACCAGAGCCTGCGTGAGACCTGCGAGCAGATGGCCGAGCGCACTTTTGGGAGTACCGCACGCGCGTCGGGTGGCGAGTATCTGTGGCACTGGATCAGGGAGGCTCCCCTGTTTGGTCGCGATACTACGGACAGATTCATCGATCGCCCCTTGCCCGATGCGGAAGAGGTTGGGGCTCGCAGCCGGCGGCGGCTCGAAATCCTCGAGGCGATGCCCTCTTCCTCCCTCTCGCCCCAAGCCGCGCCGTGGCGGGCGTACTTCCGGGATTGGGAGCGGTTTGTCACTGGCTTCTTCCACAGTCAGGCCGCGTGGGTGCGGTCGGTCGAGTCCCTGAAGTCAAATTCCATCGCTCAGGCGCAGCAGGCCCTTTCCCAGTGCAAGCCCGAGGAGGTTCTCGAGCAGTACGCCCGCATGGCGGCCCGCTTGGGCATCACTTCCGGCGAGAAGGGACTGCTCCTTTCGATGAATTTGCGCTGGCTACCCTATATCGTTTCTCAAAGGCAGGCTCTCGGATTGGACAGTATCCGCGTGAAGTTTGGGCCCACCGAGCATGAGCCCCTGGCTCAGCTACCCGGCATTTACACATTCTTCATCGACAGAGATCGCCGCCTCTGGCTCGGATGGGGCGAGAGAGAAACCGGCTTGCCGGCATCGGCGCAGTCGGCCACACCGGAGGAACTCCGCGAGAGCAGCCTGGAGGTGGACAAGGCCCTCTCCACCCGTCTGCGTTGCATGATGGGTGAGTCACTTCTGGTAGGGGATTACGAGGTGAAACTCTTGTTCCTGCCCCCGGCTCAGCCGGATTCCGAGGCCATGGTTGATCTCCAGCTCCGGGGTTCGAGCCAAGGACCGCCCGTCAAAGAGCGGCTCACCCTGCGGCAAGAGTTGGCGGATAGCTTGGGCGTGATCCCCACCCATTACCGTGTCCACGTGGACCAGGGATATCTCGAATTGGATGTTATTCCGGCACAGGGCAAACCCCTTTTGTGCGGAGTCGTGCTCGAGCCAAGGGAGTAAGGGCACGGCCTGGACAAGACTCTCATAGGGTCACCCAGGTCCTCGTGTCAGCGGCGTCGCGAGCCTTTAAGCAAATACGAGTAATTGAAAAGGCCTCGTCATTTGAAACCAGGTGTTGGCCTTCGCCGCGCAGCTCGGCAATAAAGGTGGAGAAGAAATCGACGGTCGGCGGCAGGGGCAAATCTCCGGTCTTGCCCCGGGAGCTAATCACGCTCACCCGCTCCCCGATTTCCAGAGCTTCCAGCACGCCTTCGCTCCCGGCGATGCGGAGGCGGTCGTCCCCGTGCGTGGGAGCGGCTTCCGGCCGCAGGAAGTCCAGGTGGCACGTCGCCGTGCCTCCGTTGGCCAACTGGAACAACAACCCGGCGTGATCCTCACAGCCCGGGGTTTGTGGGTGCGCCTTGTTCCCCTCGAACCCTGCGACTTGGGCGTACTCCTGCCCGGAAACCCACCGCATGTAATCGAGGGCGTGAATCCCCACCCAGGGGATCGTGCCGCCGTAGGTTCTTCTTTCCTTGTAAAACCAGGGGCGCTCCGACCCGTACTTGTAGGATTTCTGGCTGGAAATCAGAATCGGCTCGCCCAGCATCCCCTGCTGGACGGCGTTGCGGGCGGCCTGAAAGATCGGCAGGGCCCGCATGTCCAGCATGATGCTGTAGCGGACACCACTCTGGCGGATTTCCTGCTCAAGGCGCGCGAGGTCCTGGAGATTGGTGGCTGCGGGCTTCTCCGAGAGCACCTGGATTCCCTTGCGGGCTGCCTGGATCGAAGCCTCGGCATTTTGGTAGAAAGGCAGACAAATCCCCACCACGTCGAGAGGCTCCTTCTCCAGCATCTCCTCGTAATGCTCATACACGCGAGGCGGGCGGCTGCCAGCGGGCTGCTCCTGGACCCACCCGCTGTCCTCTGTGGGCTGGCCCTTGGCATAAGCTGTCCACTGCACGTCCCGGAGCTTGGGAATGCTGCCGAGGAGGATCTCGTGGTGGCCATCGCGGCCGATAAGGCCGACTCGAATCGGGGTGTTCGCGGCGAGCTTGCGGGTCATTTGAGTGCCCTTTACTCCGGCAACGGTCAGACTGGCTCCGACCGCGGACCGCAGGAAATCCCTCCGGCCGATCGAAAAGGGCTTCGATGATACTTCGGGGTCACAGGGTTCATTTTTCATGGCGTTAGCTTGAGAACCTCCACTCGGGTGTTACCTGGCTTGTGGCGCACCTCTGATCAGGCCAGTGCTTGTGGCGGTATTCGTCGGGCCATGTCACAGGCATGATTATTCAACACCTTACACTATGCATAACTGGGCCGCCGCCGAAATTTTCACAGCTTCGACAGCCGCGGGTGGCGCATACATTGCTTTTCATGTATGCGCTCCCGCGGTCGCCGACATAAAAGGCCATGTCGGCGCCACCCGCGGAAAACAAATGCAAGTCCTGTCATTCTGAGCGAAGCGAAGAACCCCTGCCTTTGTAGTGGTAGCCACGGCAAATCCGTTTTGCGATTTGCCGTGGGTTCGTCGAGCTCGAATATCCTTCAAGGCCGAAATCCTTCCAAAAGCCCACGACGAGAAGAACGCTCGTCGTGGCTACCAGCTAGCAACTCAAGATCCAAGAGGCCTTTGCTGGTGTCTCTGAATCGGTACTTCATCTGGGGGAAAAATCTCGTGAAAACCACGGTGGAGGTTGGAGGCCATTTTCTGCACGGCCGCTGCGGTTCGGTGCGCTGACTCAACGGTCTCACGAAGCGCCTGCTTCAGTCGGACAGATTTGTCACCACTATCGGCAATGTACTTTTCGTCCGCTTCTCCTCCGCTATGTTCGTAGACGTGCCTTCGCTGAAACATGAGCGTTGCGAAGCCAACCTCATCAGGGGCGAACCCATCTAAAATGTGAATGTCAAACGTCTCCTTGAGTTCGGCCGCGACGAACTTCAGATCGTGAAACCGTCTGTTTTCAAGTCGGTTCCTGCGAGCCGGAGTTAGCGGGACACGTTGGACTAGCTGCTTTACGTACCGGCCAACGAAGGAATCAAAGGCAGCAACGGCATCTCGAACGCAGGCCTCGTACTGCCCTCCAGCGTTAATCCTGTCTCGTAACTGTGGGACTATCTTGTCTGAGAACTCCTGAAGGTCGTTCCTTGTGCCACAGACAGTGCAGTAGCCGAAGGTACCGAGGATGTCGTTGAAGCCTCCGCAGGCCCTGCATGTGAATCGATTTTGTTGACTGACCTCCGCGTAGTAGAAAGCCGGCTTGTCTGTACTGGAAGTAGCCGCAGCATCAGCCACAACATCCATGTCGATGACGCACTCGCCGCCGACATCCACGGCCAGCGCTTCATGCATCTTGGCACAGTACTGTTGAACGTATGACCTCTGCGCTATCGTCAGGAATTCGATCACTCCAGCTCGGATGCCACAATAGGGGCAAAACTGCGCGTTGAGATCACCTCGCCAATAGCCTCCACATAACGGACACTGACGCCCGAACTTCCCCTCGCTATCTGAGCCGATGAACACTTGATACGCGCCAGGAATTGGCGGCGGGTCTTGAACTGAGCCTATCCCTCCCAAGTTTATCTGGCAGAGTACCAGGCCGGGCGGAAGTGCGTACACAGCGAAGAAGTGGGCCGCCACGGGCCGACAATGCTGCAAAGTCAACTGGTACATACGACGACCTGAAGCGTCCAGCTTTGCGCTGATGACTATCTGGCCTCCGCAGTGTGCGACCTCCCGGAATTCTGGTTGGTCAGGCATGATCATTTATTCACCTGCTGCAACAAGCGCTCGTAATTCTTCTGATAGGTCGGTTTCTTGGGGTCAAGCATGTATGCCGCGCGGTATTCCTCGAGAGATCCCCGCGAGTCGCCTTTCCGCTCCAGCGCGACGCCGAGGTTGTTGTGCGCCTCTGCAAGATTCGGGTTTAAGTGGAGCGCCTCGTGATACTCGGCAATCGCGCCGCCCAAGTCGCCCTTCTTTCTGAGCGCATTGCCGAGGCTGCAATGCCCAAGGTCACTTCCGGGATTAAAGCGCAGGGCCTCGCGCGCTTCTGCCAGCGCTTCCTCCGTCTTCCTTTGACCGTTCAGAGCGCGGGAAAGGGCAGCGTGCAAGTCGGCGTTCTGCGGGTCCAGAAGAACTGCTGCGCGGTACTCCTTCTCGGCGTCCGCGTACCGGCTGTTCTGAAAGAATTCCGCTCCGTGCGCCACGTGCTGCTGCACTTGTGCCTGTCGCGCCTGCGCCGCCGGATCAACGTTTACGGGCTTCGTCACCTTGGCGTTCTTCAGCGTGCTGATTAATTCCTCGTCGCCTCCGCCCAGGCGAACTTGCTGGAGATAGTCATCCGCAGGCTCAAAATTAACACCGCGCTCACGGACCAGCATCGCCACCCGATGGCTCGGCACTTGGCCTGCCAGCAAGAGAATGACTTGCACTTGGTCGAGCGGCTTCTTGGCTGCTTCGTCGGCCTGCGGCGGGTGCTTGGCCGCGCGCAGCGCTTTAAGAAACACCTCGCTCGCGCCTGCGGCTTTGAGGCTTTGGAGAAAGTCCTCTGCTGGGGCGAAATCAATCCCGCGCTGCTCGATCAGCTCCGCGCCCGAATCATCTCCCAGTCCGGCGCGCACCATGTTGCTGACCTGCTCCTGGGTAAAGGGCGCTTGCTGCGCCTGCATGGGTAGCGGCAGAATCGCTGCTATGATGAGCATGAGGATGGTCACGAGCGGTTGACGCCGCATCGGCACCTCCCGAAAGCGGGAATCACTACGACGATGTGTGGGCATTCTACCACCCCTGTTGCCCGGCGGGGGCGAAATGCCGGTGCTGGTGTCATTTGCAATGGGATCCCTTTCGAAATATTGGTCATTCCCGCGAACGCGGGAATCCAGTCCGTCGGCGGCGCATTTCCAATGGCTTGCGGAGTAGATTCCCGCTTGCGCGGGAATGACTGCACCTGGGAGCGCCCGTGTCTCGCAAATGACACCAGTACCGAGAAGCCGCGGATCTCACACGGCGGAGGTCCGCGCTACGCTGGCTTGACCACCCCCTGACCCCCTCCTGAACCAGGAGGGGAATAAGCAAGCCGAACTCCCCTCCTCTCTGAGGAGGGGACTAAGGGGTGGCGGCCACGATCACACCCAGCCCCCTACTGAGCCAGAAGGGGAATAAGCGCAGCGCATGAGGCTAAATCTGCTTGCGTGCAGGCACGTGTTCGGACAATTAGGCGCTTTCGCGAGAGATTTTGCCTACCCGTAGGCTATACAGATAATAACTGTCTTGACAAGCCTCGGGTACGGTGCTAGCCTGGAGCGGTAGGTTCTGTGGGCCGAACAGGGCTCCGCCTGAGGCGCGTCCCGATCAGTTTATCCCCCTAGAATCGCAACACCCTGATGGCTCCCCAGGACGAAAATGCGCTGCTCATGCAGAGAATGGAAGATTCCAGCCTGCGCCAATTGTGGCGATTCACGAATGTCCTTTTCAAGGTCCGAAACGGGGCGCTGACCCCAAAAGATGTTAAAAATGAAGATCGACCCGACTATGTGTATGAAAAAAAAGGGACGCGTGACACAATGACCGAGAATCGACACGACTTTTTGGCAGAGAATGCACCAATTCCGCGATAATGGACGACAATCGATCGGGTTTTTTGGCCGAAAATGCACAGATTGAGCGGTAATTCGGGGCGAAACCAGCGTAGCGCGGACCTGTTTGGTAGGTCCGCGGCCTTTGGGTATCCATGGGGGACGAACCGCGGACCTTCAAAACAGGTCCGTGCTACTCGCTCCAGGGTCGGTGCCTGCGGTTCGGGGAACATTCGAAATACCGGCAAGCGTTGCAAATTTCCTAAGAAAATGGGAAAGTCGCTTGACCACGCGGTTCGATGCAAGGTCTCGGTAACTTAGCAGGCTGCTGAAAAGGGGCATCTGTCATGCTGAGCGCAGCGAAGCATCTGCTGTTTCTTATTGAAAATGAACCAAGCAGATCCTTCGCGCAGTTTATCCTGAGCATTGACAGCCTTTCCGGCTGCCCATGATGGGCAGAAACTCGATGAGGAAAAGCAATCACCCAAACTGTCATCCTGAGCAGCAGCGAAGGATCTGCATGGGTTTTCAGTAACAAAGACAAATGCAGATCCTTCGTCCCGAAAGAACCGGGACTCAGGATGACAGTGTCGCTATGGTGAATCGAAATGACTTACGCATCGAGTTTCTGCAGAGCGGGCAGAGCGAGATTCTTCGCTTCGCTCAGAATGACAGCGAAGGACTCGGAATGGCGGCGATGGACTCAGGATGACAGCGAAGGGCTCGGGATGACATCAGCGCGAGGCTTTTTCAGCAGCCTGTCAGTGACAGGGTTAAACATGAAACGCATTCTCGATAACAGATTTGTCTTCGTTCTCCTTTCTGTAGTCCTTGCCCCAGCTTTGCATCTTCAGGCGCGTGACCCATTGGCTGATCAGGTCAGCATCTACCGCGACGAATACGGCGTCCCCCACATTGTGGGCGAGACCGAGGAGGCAACCTTCTTCGGTTACGGTTACGCGCAGGCTCAGGACCACCTCGAGAAGATGATGCTACAGTATCGCGACGCGCAAGGGCGGCGGGCGGAAGTGCTGGGCTTTGAGGCGCTCGGCGACGGCTACCTGCGGTTTATCCCCTACGAATATCGCTGGGACGGCGATTATCTGCAGCGGCTGCTGCGCACCAAGCGGACCGTGGTCGATCGCCGCGACCAGATCGATCCCCAGGTCTACAGGATTCTGTCGGGCTTCGCTCGGGGTGTGAATGCCTATATCGAAGAGCACCGCGCGGAAGTGCCGGCCTGGATCGACAGTATTGCGCCGGAAGATGTCGAAGCCCTGGAGCGCAGCCATTATCTGCGCTTCTATAGTATCCATGAGGCGCTCAGCAAGCTCCTGGACCTCCCGGCCTCGTTCCCGAATCTGGGCTCCAATCAGTTTGCCATCGCGCCGGCAAAGTCCGCCGACGGATGCATCATCCACGTCGAACACACCCACATGCCCTGGGCCAATCGCTTCCAGAATTACGAGGCCCACCTCATCACGCCAGGGAAACTGGACACGGCGGGCATCAGTTGGTTCGGCAGCCCGTTCTTTTTGGACGGCCTCAACGATAAGATCACCTGGTCTGCCACCTGGAACTCTCCCAACATTTCAGATGCGTACGAGGAGAAACTCAATCCCCAGAACCCCCACCAGTATCTCTACGAAGGCGCGTGGCGCGAGATCGAGGTCGCGGATGAGACGTTCCGGATCAAAGGCCCCAAAGGGATGGAAACGCTCACCCTGCCCTGCTACTACACTCACCACGGGCCTATCGTCAAATTCGATAAGGAAAAACACCGTGCCTACGCGGTCAAGTTGCCCAACTACGACGGCGTGAATTATTCCACCAACCTGTACCGTTTCATGAAGGCCCGGAATCTCGCGGATTTCAAAGCCGTGGCCGCCCTGCACCTCATGCCGCGCTGGAACCTTCTCTATACAGATCGGGAGAACATCTATTGGGTCCACAACGCCAATGTCGCCCAGCGCGCGGACGGTTACGACTGGCGCAAGCCCGTGCCCGGCTGGGTCAAGGCAACGGAGTGGGGTCCGTACTTTCCGTTGGAGAAGTACCCCCAATTGCTGAATCCGCCCTCCGGCTTCATCCAAAACTGCAATAATCCACCCTGGCTATCCACGGTGAACTCGGGCCTCTCCCCGCTCGAACCCGCTCCCTACTACTTGATTTCGGTACAGAAGCCGGAAATCAGCCAGGAGGATCTGAACCCGCGCGGAGAAAGGCTCCTGAAAGTGCTGGCGCAGGATAGAAGGTTCACGCTGGATGAGATGAAATCCCTGGCATACGACACTTACGTGGTGCCCGCGGACGTCATCGTCCCCTTGTTAACTCGAGCGTTCGAAAGGAAACAGAGTGAAGTGAGCGACCCGCGAATGCGCCGGGCCATCGATATCCTCAAGTCATGGGACCGCCGTTCGGCTCCAGACACCGCCGCCCAAACTTACATCTGGTTCTGGGGCCAGGCCTACCGCGACCTGTTCTCTTCCGCGAGGTTCTCGCGTTTCCTCGCCTACTCGCGCTACGACATCAATCTCGATTCACGAGAAGAGCAGGAGATGGCCCTCGCGGCCCTCGAGGAAGCCATCGAGCGAATTGAAAAGCACTTTGGTAAGGCGGAGGTCGCCTGGGGTCGAGTGAGCGTCGTCGAACGGGGTGGTACATTTGCCCTGGATGGCACGGGGGTGTTTGACGTGCTCCATCCTGATGACGGTCCGCTACAGGAAGATGGCACGATTCATTGCGATGACGGCTGGGGGCACCTGCTGGTGGTTGAGGAAAGCAATCCCAAGAAGGCCTGGAGCCTTCTTCCTTACGGGGAATCCGAGAACCCAGCATCGCCGCACTTTAACGATATGGCCAAATTGCATAGCCAAAGAAAAATGAAGCCGCTTTGGCTCACGCCCGAAGAAATCCTCGCCCATACAGAATCGGTCTGGGGAGACAGAGATCGCCTCAAGAAATACCTGCACACGCCCGGGCCCAAGTGAACGACTCGCGAGGCTGCCCGCGGGGGGCAGGGTGGACTCCATGTCCGGGGTGCGCGGCAGTTCATCTCCCCCCGGTCAGGGCCACGGCCCCCCGGTGAACGGGGTCCACGCTACCTCCCTCTTAGGCCAGAGGTAGCCCTCTAACCCCCCAAAGAGGGGCCTAACTTGCCGGGAGACGATCGACGCCTACATCTCCGTCGTCACCGGAACCCTATTGCGCAAACTTCGGTGTGGACGCGGCAACTTCATCGGCGATGGCTCCTTCGGCCGAATAGCTCTTGAGTTTGAGCAGAAGCAGGGGAGTAACTTCCTGCCCTTTGGCAGCCACCAAGAGCCCCGTATTGGTTCGAACCTCTTGCTCCAGGATCATCCCTGCGGGGAGATCTGCAATGTGGGCGGTCTGGGTGTCTTGGCCCGCGACCTCGGGCTCCAACTCCATCAGGGCCTCAATGATGTTATCCAAATCTTCGAATTTCCGGGCGAGATAGTGGGCTGCGTCTACCCTGGAATAGCGTTTGCGCAGAAGTCGGTCAAAGATGAGGGCCGCAGATAGTATTTGGGCACCGAGCCGCATGTCGGCCATTTCCCGGTTGTTGAGATCCCAATCGGCCGGCAGCGGTCGGTTCTGGTAGGCAATCATCCAGGCGATGCTTTCCAGGCGCGGAATATTCTTAAGCAGGTCCTGAGCTACCAACGGATGGTTGACATATTGAGCTTGCTCTTCGGGCGAAAGCTCGCCGCCGGTATAAATGACCTCAATGGTATGGGGATCGAGCGTGACACAGCCCAGTTGCGACATCATGGCCGCGACTTCAAACCTCCACGGGCTAACCAGGGACAGCTTGGTGGCAACGTGATGGACATATCGTCGGACCCGTGTGGCACGGCTAAAGGCTGCAGGGCTTACCAGACTGAGCACTTCGGTGAGGACGTGGACGGTGCCGCGTAGCGTTCTTTCCAGTAGTTCCTTCTCAGCGCAGACTAAACTATATTGCGCCACACCGTCCGTCAGAGTCTTGACCAGGGTTTCCTTGTTAGACGGCTTGCACATGAAACGAAAGATGTTTCCTTCGTTCACCGCATTGACCGCGGTTTCGAGATCGGATTGGCCGGTCAGCATCATGCGGACCGTATCGGGGGCGGAACTCTTGACCTTGAGCAGGAACTCGATGCCATCCATTCCCGGCATCCGCATGTCAGAGACCACGACCGCGAACGGCCCCTGGCGTTTAAGCAGGAGCAGTCCAACTGGTGCGCCCACGGCCGTAATCACTTTAAAATCGCTATGGAGCAGGCGCTGATAGCCCTGGAGTATGGCAGGCTCGTCATCGACGAAAAGGATTTTGTCTAACATCGTGCTTGTCCGGGCAGATCCGCTTTCGCGCCCCGGCTCGGAGCGGGAGGCGCAACTTCCGGTTTCCCTCATCTTTACTAATCGACGGATTGCACAGGTTCCTTTAGCCCGGATTTCTCACCACGGGGTTGGAAGGGCGGGGCTTTAGCCCCGCCCTTCCGGCAGCCCCCCAAAAGCGCTCCAGCGTGGTGAGGAATCCGCGTTAGGGAGTGTCCATGAATACAGTCCGTGCGTTCAGGCGGGACCGACAAGCGTTTTCCAGACGAGGAGGAGAACAAAGCCGACATGCTTGATTCAGCCATGCGTCGGCGATTGCCGTGCACCGGAAGGCGGCTGCGATTTACACGTGCTTTTCGATGGACCCTCGGGCGTATCGACACGCAGGCCGGCCGGAGGGGTGGCTTGACCCGGAGTTTCCGGTACTTTCTCGCCCTTGCGCTTCGACTCGCGCTTCCCGGGCCTCCCGCCCTACGGGATCAGCGCTACGGCGGGCGCTGCCCTTCTCTACCCCGCGCCAGCAACCATTACTCCGTCGGCAGCGTCTCCATACCGTAGCGCCGGGCCTCCGCCCGCATCAAGCGTTTCAGCTCTGACTTCGTTTCCTCCGGCAGACGCGACGGCTTGTAGTGCGCGACGAGCCGCTCTACCTCCCGTCCGGCGCGTTCTCGCAACGTTAAACGGCCATCTGCGGCCCATCGGGCGCGGTTGGCACGATCCAAGACCGCGCCGGGGAAAGTGATTTCGTCGCGCAGGTGGCGGCGGGTATGATCGGCAATCAGCAAATGCTTCTCGCGCCGCAATTCCTCAAAGATGGGAAGCGAGGGAAAATCTTCCCGCGGCTCGATCCCGCGCAGCAGGCGCTGACTCATGGCGCAGATCTCGTCATCGAGGACCAGTTTCTCCAGGCTCAGGCAACTCTCAAAGTCCAACATGCCCGGACCCGAGATACTGTTGATTCCCGAGAGCGCCGCCAAGGTCGCGCCCACGCCCGTCTCGAGCCCGGCTTGCGCGTCCAATTGCTTCGCGTCACTCAAAGCAATGTAACCCTGGGTAGGCATGCCCAGGCGCTTTCCGATCTCGCTATTCGCGCAATCGAGCATCATGGTTTCGATTGCACCCATCGGGGTGGTCTCGAACCGGACGTCGAAGATGGCCGGCGAGCCGCCGTACAGCATCGGAGCGCCGGGCCTCACGAGTTGGCTGATCACGACTCCGCTCAGATTCTCGGCCGTTTGCTGAACCAGGCTCCCCACCAGGGTGACGGGCGCCATGAATCCGGAAAGCGGCATGGAGATCAATTCCACAGGAATCGACCAGCGGGCGCAGTCCACCAGGTTCTGGCTGGTCACATCGCTCCATTTGATGGGCGCCGTAGGGCAGCAGGAGAAGATGGTCAGGGGCTTGGCCCGGAGCGCTTGCTCAGTTCCCCGCACGGCCAGTTGCAGGTCCTTCATGACCTCAAACGACTCGATCGTGAAAGCCCCTGTCACCACGGGCTTCTCACCGTAGAGCAGGCTTAGGTAGAGTCGATAGCTATCGGAGATTTTCTCATGAACATCGGCGGGGATCATGGCGGTGCTTTGCGAAGCGATGTGCCCGAGGCCGCCCATCAACTTCACGTAGCGAACGTAATCCGCCGTCGTGGGCCGGCGCATCTCACCCGTCCGGCTGTCCAAAATGTTGAGCGCTGTCGAGCCGGGAGTGAAATAGACTCGGTCATCCTGGAAGTCATGGGTTTCGTTCCCCAAGACATCATAGAGTTTGAAGGAGCGAGGAACGGTGCCGAGGGCTTTGTCGATAAGGCCTTCCGGAAGGCGGGCGTTCCAGGTGGTTCCGTCCACGGCGGCGCCGTGATCGGCGAGCAGGCTGAGTACGGCCTTGTTGTGGATCTCGACGCCCAGCTTGCCCAGCACGTCCCGCGCCTCCGCAATGATTCTGTCTATCAACGGGTCCGGCAACAATCTCAGAGTCGGTCGCATAGATTTCCTCGTAGGTGGGGTTTACCGCTACCCTGCACGGCCTGGAACCTTGGGTTCGATGGCTCGCACGTCCTGTTCTGGGTGTGCACCCTCAGCCGGCCTGTTTTCCCCGTATGGTTCAAGCCTCCACCCTTGGCGGTGAACGTGTCTCTCCGGTGCAGCAGGGCGGGGTAGTATATGCTGTGGTCGGAGACGTTTCAATGGTGCGGCGGCGATTCCCGTGCGGCGCGCTTCCGAAACCTGGCAAAGAAGTATAAAGTCATCGGGGATGTCCTGGGCCCGGACCTGTTCATCGGCGCCGACTTCGTCGAAGACCGCAAGACCAAGGCCCCGGCGACCGAGGCCTGCAAACTCGACCGTGAATTTGCACTCAAGCATGGGCTCCTCACACAATTCAGAGGCATCGGCGCGAACGTGCTAGAATTCATACCCCCGCTGAGGATTTTGAAACCATGCTGCAGATCTCGGAGAAGGTCGTGGCCTTCATCCAGCAGAAGGTCGAACAGAAAAACCGCAAGGCCAGTTAATGCTACACATGCCGAGGTGTCCTCATGGGAGATTCGCATACGTACGGACTCTGGAAATCAGTGGCGCGCGCCCTGGCGGCCTCTATTTTCGCGGTAGTTATCGCCGGCGGGGCAAGGGCCGCAGATCCCGCTTACCCGCTCAAGATCAGTGCCAATCATCGTTTCTTGGTTGATCAGAATAACCGCCCCTTCCTGATCCAGGGAGATGCCCCCTGGTCCCTGATCGTAGGTCTCGACAAACCGGACGTTGAAACCTACCTCAGGAACCGCCAGGCCAAAGGCTTCAACACCCTCATGGTGAACCTGCTTGAGCACAAGTTCGCGAAGCATCCCCCGAACAACGTTTTTGGGGAAGGACCGTTTACCACCCCCGGCGATTTCTCGACTCCCAATGAAAAGTACTTCGCATACGCCGATTGGGTTATCCGCAAGGCGGGTGAGTATGGCATCAAAGTTCTTCTGGCGCCCATTTACCTCGGATATAAGGGAACCGACGAGGGCTGGATCGAAGAGACTCTCCAGAACGGTCCGGCGAAGTGCCTTGCGTACGGCCTGTACGTCGGTAAGCGCTACAGGGACTTCGACAACATCATCTGGCTGATCGGCGGCGACCGGAATCCTGAGTCAGCCTTGGAAGACGTTGACCTGATCGCCCTGGGAATCAAGGAGAATGACCACCGCCACCTTATGACGGCGCACTGCGCTCCTGAGAATACCGCCATGGACCAGTATGCGGGGGGGCGATGGGTGGACCTCAACACAACCTACGCCTATAAACTCGTTCATGATTCTCTTCTGGCGAATTACAACTTCAAGCCCACGATGCCTTACTTCCTCATCGAAACAACCTACGAAGGTGAGCATAACGCCTCAGCCGTCCAGATCCGACGCCAAGCCTATTGGGCAGATCTGGCTGGCTCGACGGGCCAGTTCATGGGGAACAGGCCGATCTGGGGCTTCGATCCGGGGTGGAAAGAGGCCCTGGATGCGCCCGGCTCACAGGACATGGCGCGCCTGAACAAATTGTTTCAGTCGCGCCCCTGGGAACAGCTTGTCCCCGATGAGCGGCACGAGGTCGTTACCGGTGGGTTGGGAGAATTCAACGGGCTGGACATTCTCATGGCGGCGCGGGCTCAAGACGGCAGCACCGTCATCGCCTACCTGCCGACGAGCAGGAAGGTAACTGTGGACATGAGCAAGTTATCGGGTGCAAATGCCAAGGCTTGGTGGTTTGATCCGCGCACCGGGAAGTCTTCCGCCGCGGGAGAGTTCCCGACCACGGACGCCCGCGACTTTATTCCTCCCGGGGAGGGGGACTGGGTCCTGGTGTTGGATGACGCAGCCCGGCAACTGCCCGCGCCCGGCGCCAGCCGGTAAATCCGCTCCGGGTTATCGCAGGCTCACCGCCAATGCCCGCCACAACCCTGGACAGTGGGTCAGTTTGCTGTAGCGGCGCTCGATGAGCGTTGTTGAGAATTCGAAGCCGCCGGTCGCTTCCTGCGTCAGCGCAGGCTCCGACCGGCGCTGCAACTGAGGCTTTGAGACAGTCTCTGAAAGACAGTGTACGCGCCACCTGCGGTGCACTGTCTTTTCGCTTGACCTCGCGAAACCATTCCGGTCAGAATCCCTGCCGGTGTCGTCGCGAAAACTCTGAATCGATGGACGGCGCAATCCTTTGAGCCTCAGTTCTTCTGTACTTCACGCCCCCCCTTTCGCTTCAGACGTGCCCATTTCTCCCCATGAGGCCCCTCCTATGGCAGAAGCTCTGCCCTGGCGCTGTTATCCGATCATCGTCATGGCTTCTGTCGTTCTGGTGATCAGCGCCTGCTCGCGCTCCCAAAATCCGGAAGTGGCGCCTGTCGTCTCACTCACCACGCAGGCTGGCGGGTTTCGCGCGGAAACTGCATCGCTGGCACTGGAGTGCAGCCGCGCGTTGCAGTTCCGCGTCCTCTTTAAGAAGAACGGAAATTGGCTGACGCTCTCGCCGGAGCAAGGCCTGCCTTCGAGCATAACCTTCGAGCTCGACAATCAGCCCTTCGCGTCCTTCACCTTCGCGGGCGCGCCATCACTCCAGTCCGGGGTCAGCACACCGTTCGGTCAAGCGGACCAAGTCAGAGTGGAGGCAAAGGACGCCGCGAACCACGTCAGCCTGGCCTTGGATCTGAGTTTCCCCAAGGATTTTCCTGATACGGTCATCATAGCGTCTCACCTGAAAAACCTGCGGCCGTCCGGGAGCGTCGCGGTCGGTGAATTTGATCAAGCGTCACTGCGCGTGGCCGCGGGAGTCCCTCGTGACGCGAAGGACGTTCTCTTCTGGTCGCTCCAAGGTGGTGGCTACATCTGGGGAGGAGATTACGTCGAGCCGGTGCGTGCCGGCTTCAGCCAGGACAATTACACGGGTCCCAAGGGCAAAGGCAACGGCGGCGGAATTCCCTTCGTCGATCTTTGGCGGCCGGAAATGGGCGTCGCCGTGGCGTTGCTCGACCCCAAGCCCGCACTGGCCTGGGTTCCGGTCAGCGCCGATGCCCAGGGAATGGCTGATGTCAAAGTGGTGACGCGGCCCGGCGTGCAGTTGGCGTCGGGCGAAACCTACTCGCCGGCGCCGGTGATGATCGCCGCGCACCAACTCGACTTCTACAATCCAGTGGCTCGCTATCGAGAGGTCATGGACCGGCTCGGTGTGCGCGTGGTGCGTGATTTCCTGCCCGCAGACTACGCCCCCGCCTGGTGCACCTGGGGATACGTCCGTACGTGGACCGTGCCGATCATCCTGGCCAAGGCCGAGCAGATGAAAGCCATGGGGATGAAGGACTTCATTCTCGATGACGGCTGGTTTGACCTTTTTGGGAACTGGGAACCAACTCCCCAGAAGTTTCCGCACGGCGAGGCGGATATGAAGGCGTTGATCGATAAGGTCCACAGCCTGGGCCTGACCTTCCGCTTGTGGTGGTCCCCTGGTTCCGCTGACCCCGGGTCGGAGGTCGACCGGAAGCATCCTGACTGGTTTGTTCTCGACAAGGACGGCCATCGCGAGAAGGCGAGCTGGAATGCCTATTATCTCTGCCCCGCTTACGCGCCGGTGCGAGAGTTCACGCGCGGCTTGGTGACGCGCTTTGTCAATGACTGGTCCGTGGATGCCTTCAAGCTCGATGGGACCGATCTGAACCACGCCCCGCTCTGCTTTAATCCGGCGCACCACCACACGCGGCCCGGAGACTCCTTCGAGCAGTGGCCGGCCCTGTTCCAGGAGATCAGCGATACGGCGCGAGCCATCCGCAAAGACTTCCGCATGGAGTTCTGCCCGTGCGGCATCACGCCCACCTTTCAGACGATCAGCATCTTCGAGCAGCCGACGGATTCCGATCCCTTTGATTACCAGGTCACGGCGCGCGTAAAGTTCTTAAAAGCGCTGCTGGGTCCGCATTCTCCGGTGTTGCAGGAGTACGTAGGGCTCAAAGGATTTTATGAGCACCCCTACGGAGACCAGCACGTTCTGCGTGTGGATCTTTATCCACGGGCGATTGGCACGGGGGAAGTCCCCTCTTCCTTCAGCCCCGTGCTGGCTAAACCGCACGCCGCTTGGACCGCAATCTATAATGCCCAGCGCCCCGCGGAAGGCGAGTACGTGAATCTTTACGATATTCGCTGGGAGAATCCGGAAGGGCATGTGATTCGCAAGGGCGAGAAGCTCTACTATGGATTCTTCACCCAGACTCCCGGCCAGACCTACTCCGGCACCGTGCAGTTGCGCGGGCTCAACGCAGGGCATTACCACGTGACTGATTACGTTCGAGGGCGCCCTGTGCAGGATGTCGCCGGGCCCACGGCCGACCTTCCGGTGAAGTTTCAGGACAGTCTGCTGCTGGTGGCGGAACCATCTGCGCCTTAGATCTCCGGCAGAGAACTTCGCGTGATGAAGAGCAACCGCAGGAACAGGGTATGACGTCGGACCGTCCGGTGAGTCACACCAGGCCTGCTCTTAGCGCGAAATCAAGAGGCGCGCGACGCTGGGGGGGGCCGCCCAGGGAGAGCTTCCCATGAGTTTCTTGCTGGCTTGGTTGTTGCTGACGCCGGGCGCACCGGGCGCCGTGGTGGTGATACCCGTTGCCAACATGTATTCCGGCCCAACTGAGGACGCCGATGTCGTATCGCAAGCGATCTGCGGCACCAGCGTCCTTCTGCTGGAAGAAAAGGACGAGTGGGTGAAGGTGCGCACGCCAGATGCCTACCCCGGCTGGATGCCGCTCGAATCCCTGCGCCGTTACGGCCCTGACGATCACCTTTACGCCTCTAGCGCCAAAGCGGTGCAGGTGGTAAGCCTTTTTGCAAATGTTTACCGCGAACCTGATGTGACCAAGCACCAGCCGGTGCTGACGCTCCCGTTCGAAGCACGCCTGGAGGTGGCCGCGGAGACCGAGAATGAGGGCGGCCGTTGGATCGAGGTTCGCCTGCCGGACGGGCGCTCCACCTGGATCGAGCGCGGAGACGTCGATTCGAACCCCCGGCCGCTCAGCGTCAAGGAGGCGATCGAACTGGCCAAGCGTTTCCTCGGCGGCACTTACCTCTGGGGGGGGACTTCCAGCTTTGGTTTCGATTGTTCCGGTTTTGTGCAAATGCTGGTCCGCAGGCGTGGCACCGTGATGCCGCGTGACGCGGACCTGCAGGCAGGGTGGGAAGGCGTGAAGCCCGTGAAACGCAACCAACTTCGGGCCGGCGATTTGCTCTACTTCGGCGAGTCGCCCCACGAGATCACGCACACCGGCATGTATATTGGGCACGGCAAGTTCATTCACGACACGACACACGAACATCCCGGCGTGCAGATCAGCCGCCTGGCGGATCAGCCGTGGACGAAACTGCTCGTTGCCTGCCGGAGGGTGAAATGAACCGCCGTGACTTGATGAAAACCTTAGGAGCGGCTTGCGCACTGCCCGGCCCGGGATTCTCTGCGCCCGCGCTGGGCCGGATGGGCGGCGGCGGCGCGAGCGATTCTTCTGGCAGCAGACTCGAGACCGAGATTGTTCGATTGAAACTGCGGCACACGTGGACGACCACGATGTCGTCCAGCGACTTCCGCGACACCCTGCACGTCCGGTTGATTCGCGAGGGTGTGACCGGTCACGGCGAGGGCGCGCCCATCATCCGCTACCAGGAGAATGCCGCAGGCGCCGAGGGAGCTGTCCTATCCGTACGCGATTTAGTGACCGGCAGCGATCCCTGGCAATTCGAGAAACTCCTCGGGGAGATTTTTCGCCGCGTGCCCGGGCAATACGCCGCCAAAGCCGCTCTCGATATCGCCTTGATGGATTGGGTGGGCCAAAAGCTGGGTGTACCGCTGTACCGCTTCTTTGGCCTCGATCCCAACGATGCTCCCATCACAACTTTTTCCATCGGGATTGATACTCCGGAAGTCACGCGCCAGAAGGTGCGGGAAGCGGAGGCCTTCCCCATCCTCAAGATCAAGGTGGGCCTCGACACTGATGAAGCGACCATCGCCGCCGTGCGCAGCGCCACGAACAAGCCCCTGCGCGTGGACGCCAACGAGGGCTGGAAAGATAAAGAAGTGGCCATACGTAAAATCAACTGGCTGGCCACCCAGGGAGTGGAATTTGTCGAGCAGCCCATGCCCGCCGAGATGCTGGAGGAAACACGCTGGGTGCGGGAACGCGTGCGCCTTCCGTTAATAGCCGACGAGGCGTGTCAGCGGGCGCGCGATGTTCCCAGACTCGTGGGCATCTTCGACGGCGTGAACGTCAAGCTGGATAAGGCCGGTGGAATTCTGGAAGCCTTCAAGATGATTCAAATCGCGCGCGCGCTGGGCCTCAAGACGATGCTGGGGTGCATGGTCTCGAGTTCCGTGAGCGTCACCGCTGCCGCGCACCTCTCGCCCCTGGTTGACTACGCCGACCTGGACGGGAATCTCTTGATCGCGAACGATCCCTTCACCGGAGTGCAGGTCAGGAATGGAAAGCTCCTGCTCTCCGACCGTCCCGGCCTGGGGCTCAAGCCGGCGTGAAGGCGCGTGCGCCAAGCGTTCTCTTTCGGTCTGCCTATTCGCAGGGAGAGGGCTGCGCGGTTGGATTCGAGATCAACCTCCGCGCTCACAGCCGGCGGCGCAGTTCATCGCCCACCGCCTCCTGCAGCACGGGATCGAGCTTGGCGCCACGATACGTCAGGTAAAAGACGTCAATGGCGCGTTGCCCTTCCGTATCAATCAAGGCAATTTCAATATTGCAACCCAGGCCAGCCAAGGTGGAGCTGACGTCAAAGAGCAGGCCTGGACGGTCCTGCGCGATGAGCTCCAGCAGGGTGCTGTGCGACGAACTCACTCCGTCAAAGCGCAGGTGCAAGGCTACCGGGACCTTGGGCCGTGCAGCCGTGGGTGGCTGGGTTCTCGCACCCAGGATTTTCTTGAGCTGCATAGCACCCCTGAGAACATCGACAAGACTCTGTCTGAAACGGTCCCTTTCGGAAGGATTCAGCTCGAGCGTGCGGTGCAGATCAACAAACTTGAAGGTATCCAGAACTATGCCCGCGTGGTTCGAGAAGGCATCAGCCTTGATGATACTCATTCCCCAGGCCGCCAGAGTTCCCGTGATGGAAGCAAACAGGTGGGGCCGATCGGCGGTCACGACCGTCAACTCGAAATGGTGGTTGCGTGCCTGGAGCTCCACCGCTAGAGGTTCGCTGGCCAGCCGGCGGGCCAGCTCAAAATGCCGGGCGATGTCCTCCGGGGTGTGAGTCGCCAGATAGCGCTGGGGAATGCCCTCCAGGAAAAAGCGCAGGTCCTCGGCGCGGGCCGAATTCCCCAGCACCGCCAGAATCTTCTCCAATTCCGCAGAGGACGACCCGGTGATGCGCAGCCTATCATCATCCACGCTGCGCGCCAGATGATTGGCGGTGGCGATATAGAGCTGCCACAACAACTCCGCCTTCCAGGGTGTCAGGGCTTCCGGATTAACTGCGCGGATATCCGCATAGGTCAGCAGGCAGAGCATCTTCAAGCGTTCCGTCGAGCCCACCATTTTCGCAAAGTCGTGCACAGTCTCCGGGTCAAGAACATCCCGCCGCTGGCACGTGGCCGACATCTCCAAATGGCGAGCGATGAGGAACCGCACGGTGTGGCAGTCTTCTTCGGGAAGATCCAGCCGCACCATGATTCCTTCCAGCGCCTCGAGGCTGGCCCGGATATGATCCCGTCCGGGAACCCCCTTGCCGACATCGTGAAAGAGGAGGCTCAGATAGAGAAGCTCCGGCTGCTCAATTTCCGAGAGTACCTCGGCAAACCTCTTCTCCCCTTCCTGCCCGGTGTCGCTTGTTCCCGCCAGTGCTGGTTTCGAACTTCGCACCCGGAGTCGATGCAGGTTTTCCAGCGCCGCGAAGGAATGCTCATCGACGGTATAGCGGTGGTAGAAGTCCCGAATAACGAGTGAGTCGATGGCGTGAAATTCCGGAAACAGTGCGCCGAGCAATCCCAGGCGATGCATCCCCCGCAACGCTTCGGCAGCATGGGGTTGGACCAGGATGTGGCGGAAATGCAGCCAAAGCTGCGGCAGGAGCAGCGGCTCGCGGCCGCCCCGCGCCACTTCCGCCTCCACGAATTTCTCGGCTTCCCGGCTCAACCGAAGTCCGTGTCGCGCCACCATTTCAAACAAGCGCAACAGCAAGAAAGGATCCTGGTCGAACCCGGACGGTTGGCGGACAAAGATACGCCCCCGGACGACGGAGAAATCTGCATTCGACAGACGCGATCGCCAGTCTTGATAGAGCGCGTAGAGGCCGGAACGAGCCGGCGCCGCTTCGCCAATGCGGTGGGCGACCAGTTGCTGAACCACCCGCGCCTGCCGAAAATAGTTGCGCATCCAATCGGCGGGCCCCATGGCGCCTTGCGGCCTCACGCCTATCCCCCGCGCCGCAGCTTGAGCCTGTGCTTCATAACTTAACTGGTTATCATCTCTGGCATTAAGGTAATGAAGAAAGCAACGCGTGTCAGTAAGAAACTCCAGAGCGCGCTCGGCCGGGTAACGGTCGCGCGGCGGCCAGAGATCCTCGGGTGGCGTCCAGCGCCCGTGTCTCTCCAACTCCTCGATCCGGAGCAACCAGCGGCAAACGTGAAAGTCGCGCAGGCCGCCCGGGGCTTCCTTGAGGTTTGGCTCCAGATGGAAAATCGTGTGGCCGTGTTTGGCATGGCGCTGGCCGGTCAGCTCTGCCAGATTGCGCACCAGGTCCTGGCGGTCTCGCGCCACCAGATGGGGAATAGCCTCATCGCGGAGGCGCCCGTAAAGGTTCAGGTCGCCGGCCAGATACCGCAAGTCCAGTAAGGCAACATTGAGTTCCAGATTGTCGCGATGCAGCCGGCCGCACTCTGAGAGGGTGCGCGTGCTGCTCCCCACACGCATCCGGAGGTCCCAGAGCATGCGCAGAAACGCGGCGATAGCCTCGCGGTGTGGGGATTGCGCAGTGGCGTCCTCGCCGAGAAATAGCAGGTCGACATCCGAATGTGGAAATAGCTCCCGCCGCCCGTAACCACCCAGGGCCACGAGACAAAGGCGCGGCGGGCCTTGCGGCGCCGGGGAGAGGAATGCTCGATAGAGGCAAAGCACGATGGCGTCCACAAAATCCGACCGCTCTCGCAGGACCCTGGTTCCTTCCCCGGTTTGGTCGAAGTTCCGCTCCAGGCGCAGGGATTCTGCGCCGTAATAATCCGACAAGGACGAAGGGGTAGCGGAGGAAGGGATCGGGTTTGCGTTTTGAGGGAAAGGATCAACCGGCATGGAGCATCCGTCAGGCCCACCGCAGACCCTGCGGAACCTCAAGGCGGGATTCCCAATCTCCGGGGAGGAAACCTGTGCGCCTCATTTCCACATGAAGGGCGCGCGGGCTAAGGGCAGGCAGCGCGCCTCCTGCCGTTACAATGCGGTTTCGCCGCGCTCCTCGTTCCGGATCCGGATGGCCTCATCGACGTTGGTCACGAAGATCTTCCCGTCACCGATCTTGCCGGTTTTGGCCGCACGCAGGATGGCTTGAATGGCCGCATCGGCAAGAGCTTGGGAAACCACCATCTCGATTTTGACCTTGGGAAGAAGATCCACGGTGTATTCACTGCCGCGATAGACCTCGGTGTGTCCTTTCTGCCGGCCGTGTCCGCGCACTTCCGAGACCGTCATACCCTCCACTCCCACTTCCTGGAGCGCGCTCTTCACCGCTTCGAATCGCGAGGGCTGAATGATGGCTTCGATTTTTTTCATGGCAACTGATCCTTTGATGATGGGGTTTACCGCACCACGACCCTTCCCGAGCCCCTGCTGGCCCTCCCTACTGGGCTTCCAGATTGTAGCCCTCTTCGCCGTGCTGGGACAAATCGAGGCCCTGCACTTCCTGATCTTCCGAAACACGCAGGCCGACCACGACATCCACGACCTTGAGAATTACCAGGGTGCCCACCCCGGCCAGGACCCAGGCGATGCCGATTCCCACCAACTGATTGAGCACTTGGCGGAGGTTGCCGTCCATCAGCCCCACCGCCGTGGCGGCTCCCTGCGCATCCTTGAAGATGGGATTGATGGCTTTCGTGGCAAAGATGCCAGTCAGAAGTGCGCCCAGAGTGCCGCCGGCGCCGTGCACTCCGAAAGCGTCCAGCGAATCGTCATAACCGAACCAGTTCTTGACCTTCGCGACCATCAGGTAACAGACCACGCCCGCCACGGCGCCGATCGCCAGCGCGGACATCGGCCCCACAAAACCCGCCGCCGGGGTGATGGCCACGAGGCCGGCCACGGCGCCCGAGATCGCTCCGAGGACGCTGGCCTTGCCGTTGCGAAGCCACTCCGCTGCCGCCCAGCCCAGCGCCGCCGCCGCCGCGCCGAAATGTGTGGCCACGAAGGCGCTCGTGGCCAGGCTGCCCGCCGCCAGGGCGCTGCCGGCATTAAAGCCGAACCACCCCACCCACAGCAGGCAGGCCCCGATGAAACTGAGCACCACACTGTGCGGAGGCATGGGTTCTTTGGGGAAGCCCACCCGCTTTCCCAGATACAGAGCGCACACCAGCGCCGAAACGCCGGAAGTCACATGCACGACCGTGCCCCCCGCAAAATCCAGAGTGGGAAACGCCCCGCCCAGGGAGGCATTCAGAAACCCGCCCTTTCCCCACACCATGTGAGCCATGGGTTCATAGACCATGATGGACCACAGGATCATGAAGAGCAGCAGGGCGCTGAATTTCATGCGCTCCGCAAAGGCGCCCGTAATCAACGCCGGCGTGATGATGGCAAACATGAGCTGGTAAACCATGAAGGTCTGCTGCGGGATGGTGGCCGCATAGTCGGCGTCGGGAGCCGCGCCCACGCCGCGCAGGAACGAGTACCCGAAGTTCCCGATAAAACGACTGCCTTCATGGAACGCCAGGCTATAGCCAAACAACGCCCAGAGGAGAGTAATGAGTGCCATGAGGATGAAACTCTGCATCATGGTGGCCAGCACGTTTTTCTTCCGCACCAGCCCCCCGTAGAAAAGAGCCAGGCCCGGGCCCGTCATCATCAGAACGAGAGCCGCGCAGACCAGCATCCAGGCGTTGTCTCCGGAACTCCGCGCGTCCGCTACTTGCTGCTCGAGTTTGCCGATGCGATCCTCGACCTGTGGCGTGGGAGCGGTGCCGGGATTCGCAGGCGCTTGGGCAAGCGCCGCAGGGGCCAGCACGCCGAGCAACACCACGCAGCCCAGGACCAGCCGTAGGAGGATCTGTCGCATAGTTTTCTTCTCCTGAGTTATGGTGGTTGATAAAGACGCTGGGAGACCCAAGCCAGTAATTATAGGGAGGGGAGCGTGGCAGGCCAAATCAAATCATTTTATGGTCCGGATAACTTCCGGGCTGAGTGCCGGAGGGGAGAAGCGGCGGGCCC
This sequence comes from uncultured Acidobacteriota bacterium, assembly GCA_963722555.1. Taxonomy (GTDB): domain Bacteria; phylum Acidobacteriota; class Terriglobia; order UBA7540; family UBA7540; genus Bog-366. The sequence continues at coordinate 628,243 of CAVRNQ010000001.1, read as the reverse complement.
AGTTGGGAGGTTGCGCCAGGGAACCTCACAACGGCGGAGGTGAACCTGGCAGGTCGGGGAACAGATCGTCAGGGTTGTCTTTATCCTCCTGGACAGATTGTTTCGACACCTCTTCCGCGATGTCCTCGGGGGTGGCCAGCGCCACGCGGTTCCGTCCCTCAATCTTGGCACGATAAAGGGCGGCGTCTGCCGCTCGTACGAGCGCCTCGGGTCTCGCGTTCAGCAGGTCCTCCACGGCTGCCACTCCCAGCGTAAGCGCGACAGGAATCAGACCGTCGGGAGTGTCGATGGCCTTACGGTCGATACGAGCCCGGAAACTTTCCGCGAAGCGGGCGGCCCCCGTGGGGTCACAGCCAGGAAGCACGGCCAGGAACTCATCCCCTCCGTAACGCCCCAGGGAATCGTAGGTTCTCATCGCCCCGCGCAGCCGGCGGGCCGTCTCCCGCAGGACGGCGTCGCCCGCCAGGTGGCCATAGGTGTCGTTGATAGCTTTGAATCGATCCAGGTCGATCATGGCGACAGCGAGCGGGCTCTGGGTGCGTGAGGCTCGCGCCACTTCCTTTCGCAAAATGCCGAGAATGGCCTTATGATTCCAGAGGTCAGTCAGCGGATCCCTGGAAGCCTGGTCGCGCAATGCCTCGCGCGCGGAGAGGAGCTGCTCCTGCAGTTCAATGATGCGCCGGCCGGCCCGCAGGCGAGCTCGTAGCTCATAAGGATCGAAAGGCTTGGTCACGTAATCATCAGCCCCCGCTTCCAGGCCCTCCACGATATCCGCCTTATGGCCGCGCGCCGTGAGCAACAGAATATAAGTATAAGCCCGACCCTTCCGCTGCCGGACGCCTCGGCAGAGCTCGATGCCGTCCTTACCCGGCATCATCCAGTCCAGGACCGCGAGCTTGGGCGGGTCATTCCCTTGCAGAACCCCCCACGCCTCCTCTCCCTGGGTGGCCACCACGACCTCATAACCCCACTTCACCAGAAAAGCCTCCAACATGCGGCGTGAAATGGCGTCATCTTCTGCGATGAGTACCTTCATGGAGTAACCTCTTTGCCGAGGTTCGAAAGCGCCGGCTGCAGTCGCTCCAGTTCCTCTTCCAGCCGCGCCAGGGCTTCTCCAGTATGCTCCATACCCCTGGTGCGGCCGATCAACTCCGCCTCCTGGGCTGCCGCAAAGGCCGTCGGGGCAGAGAAGAGCGCCAAGTTGCTGATTAGCACGTGGGTGGTATTCAGGAATTCAATCGCATCCTGGCGCGCCGCCGCCTCCCGAGCGGCAGCCACCAAACTGGGGCAATCCCTGACAAAGACACTGATCAAGTTCCCCAGCAAGGCTTTGTCTTCTTCGAACTTGGCCAGCAGGTGCTGTCGATCAAGCACGTTATCTCGTGGGGTGCCGGGCGGTTCGTCCACCCTGGTTCCGGCGGGCAACTCCAGAAGCCCCTCAATGGTCTCGAAAAGCTCCTGCGCCCGGACCGGCTTGGGAAGATAGCCATCCATGCCGACCGCCAGGAACCGCTCGCGGTCCCCCTTCATGGCGTAAGCGGTCAAGGCAATGATGGGGATGCGGGAGGCGGTTCCCATCTCCTTCGCCCGAATCCGGGTAACGCACTCCACACCATCCATCTCCGGCATCTGCATGTCCATCAGGATCAAGTCAAAGCGCGGCGTGGGAGTTCCCTCCAACGCGCGCAGCACCTTCCGTCCGTCGCCCACGACCTCGACGGTGTGCCCTCTCTTTTCCAGCAGGTGCGTCACCAGCGCCTGATTGACCGGGTTGTCTTCCGCCAGCAGGATATGCAGCTTGCGTTGCGTTTCCCGCAGGGAATGTCGCGTGACGAGGGGCTGCGCGGACGGCCCCGAGGTTGTCCCGAGCGCCAAAAGAATCGCGTCCAACAATTCTGACTGCTTCACCGGCTTCGTCAGATACGCGGCAATGCCCAGCCGGCGGCAACGGGCTGCGTCTCCGGGTCGCCCGCCGGAAGTCAGCAACAGGATCACTGTTCCGGCAAGATCCCGATCCTGCCTGATCCGTTCGGCCACGGCGAACCCGTCCAGGTCCGACATTTGCCCGTCGAGGAGGATCAGCGCGAACGGGTTTGCTGCCCTTATGCTCTGCTCCAGAAGTTCCAGGGCGCGCTGCCCGCCCTCCGCCTCGGAGGGAAGCATCTTCCAGTGCTTGAGCATTTCCACCAGGATGTGCCGGTTGGTTTTGTTGTCATCGACTACCAGGGCCGGGAGGTTCCTGAGCCGGGCGAATTCCGCCACTTGCGCGGCTTCCGTGTGGCTCCCCAAGTTCAACTGCAGCGTGAAGTGGAAGGTACTCCCCTGGCCGCAAGCGCTCTCCGCCCAGATTCTTCCGCCCATGAGACTCACCAGTTGCGAGGTGATGGCCAGGCCCAGTCCAGTGCCACCATAGCGGCGCGTCGTGGAGGCGTCGGCCTGCTCAAAAGCTTCGAAAATGGTCTGTTGTTTCTCGGGAGGAATTCCGATTCCGGTGTCGCGCACCGTGAAATGCAAGGTCACGCCGTTTTCGTGCTGCGAGTCCACGCTCACCCGGACCACCACCTCGCCTTGCTCGGTGAACTTGATGGCGTTCCCTACCAGATTGGTGATGATCTGGCGCAGCCGACCGGGATCGCCAATCAGGTACTCAGGCACCTCCGGCGCCAGGCGGCAGGCAAGCTCCAGCCCTTTCTGGTGGGCCCGGATGGCGAGCGATTTCAACGTGTCGCCGAGGCTCTCCGGCAGCTTGAAGTCGATGGCGTCCAAAGCCACCTTCCCCGCTTCGACCTTCGAGAAATCCAGAATGTCGTTGACCAGGGCCAGCAGCGATTCCGTCGCGGACTTCAGCATCGTGAGGTATTCCGCCTGATCCGCGGACAGCGGCGTGTCGAGCAGCAACTCGGTCATGCCCAGGATGCCATTCAGGGGAGTGCGGATTTCATGGCTCATGTTAGCCAGAAAGTTGCTCTTGGCCTCGGTGGCGGCTTCCGCGGCTTCCTTGGCCTTGTGCATTTCTTGCTCCGCCCGTTTGCGCTCGGTGCAGTCGCGCGAGATACCAAAGGTTCCGATGATGTTCCCCTGTCCGCCGCGGAGGGGCATCTTCGTGGTCGAGACCCAGGTCACGCGGCCATCCGGCCAGGTTTCTTTCTCTTCTCTGGCCAACATCGGCTGGCCCGTCCGCATGATTTCCTGCTCATCAGCGAAGGCCTGTTGCGCGTGTTCATCGGTGAAGAAGTCAAAGTCCGTCTTACCAAGCGCTTGCGCAGGGTCGTTCAGCCCAAAGATCTTAGCGTGCGCCCTATTGATCCGCGTGAAGCGGCTCTCGCGATCCTTGAAGTAGATACACTCCGGCAGATTGCCCAGCAGGGTGCAGAGCAGGTGCCTTTCCTGAATCAGCGCCGCTTCCGCCCGCTTGCGCTCGCTAATGTCGTTGATCATTCCGAGGTAGGCGACGATCCGGTGGTGGGCGTCGAAGAGCGGAGCCGTGGAAAGTTGGATGTCAATCCAGGTGCCGTCCTTCCGCTTGCGGCGCAACTCCACATTCGTGAGAATCTCGCCCTGCATCCCTCGCGCCACAATAGACCTGTGGTTTTCTGAATCCCCGTGCGGAACAGAGGGGAGCGGCCGGCCCAAGACTTCCTCTTCGCTCCAGCCGAACATTTTTTCCGCGGCGGGATTCCACATACAGACGACACCCTCGGCGTCAAGTGCGAGGATCGCCGCGGGGGAAGCCTGTACTACCGCCTTGACCAGCTCGTTGGCCTTGCGCAGGGTCTCGTCCGCTTGCTTGCGCCGCAAGGCGGCGCCGAGGGTCTTCGCCGCCGCGCGCAAAGCCTCCGTTTCCGCATTGGACCATTGCCGCGCACTCTGGCAGTCGTCGAAGCCGATGAAACCCCACCACGTTTCACCCACAAAAATAGGTACGAGGATAAGGGATTGAATACCCTGTCCCTGCATGTGCCGCCGGGCCAATTCCGGCAGGTCGGCGAGCACTCCTTGGGCGATCTTCCCTTGTCTCAGTTCCTCCCTCCACGTCTGAAATTCGTATACCTCCCAGGAGAAACCCTGCAATTCCGGATTGTCAATTTGCGGCGTGACGTCCGGCCCCGCCCACTCGTAGCGCTGGCTACTCAGCAGTTCTCCTTCCCGCCCAAGGTGGTTCTCAAAAATGTAAACCCGGCTCACACCCATGGACTGTCCCAGGCGTTCCAGGACGGCCTGGATACCCACCTCCCAGTCACTCCCCGAGAGGAGTTTCTCGGCTGCAAAACTGACAGCTTCCAGAATGGCGTCACGGCGGAGGATTTCAGCCGCCTCGATCGGCGGCGTAACATCGCGCTGGACGCCGCGGAGGGTGGCGGTCTGCCCTCGTGCTCTCCTCCGCTGCCAGACCATCCAGGCGAGGAGGGCGAACACACCTAAACCCAAAGCCGGAAGGAAAACCCGGGCGTCCTGGCCGGGGAAGTAGTACGTTGCCGCGGCGTGCGGTGTGGGGGGCGTGTAGGCCGCCACGGCGACTGCCCCTGCTGATTCATCCGCCCTGGGCGCGGGGGCACGCCTCCTGGCTTGCTCAAGCCGTTTCAAGGGGAGCAGCACCCTGCCCTCCACGGGAGACGGCAGCGTGCGAGTGGGGTGGACCCCCAATCCTCCCGCCAAGAGCCATAGCAGGAGGCCGGGGCGGGGGGTACTGACCCATCGCCAGGCGGCCCGGAAAAGTCGATTCGTGTTCACGGCACCCCCTCAGTAATACGCTGTAGGCGATCGAGTTCAGGCTGGACGTACTGCGCATAGCATTCCGGACAAATTCCATGACTGAACTGGGCTTCTGTACGCTCGCTGATATAGCCTTCCACCTGTTGCCAGTAGTTCCGATCGTTGCGGATTTTCTTGCAGTAAGAGCAAATCGGCAGCAAGCCTTGCAGTTGTTTGACGCGCGAGAGGGCTTCTTCCAGTTGCCGGACGCGGTGCGCGAGGGCGCCCTGCAGTTCCAGGACGCGGATGCCCACCTGGACGCGCGCGCGCAATTCGTCGCGATCAAAAGGCTTGGTAATGTAATCGTCGGCTCCTGCCTCGAGGCCACGTATCATGTCTTCCCGGCCGCTGCGCGCGGTCAGAAGAATAATGTAAACAGGCTGGGTCTGCGGCCTCAGGCGGATCTGGCGGCAAATTTCGATCCCATCCATGCCCGGCATGAGCCAATCCAGAATCGCCAACTGCGGCGCCTCTTCACCTTGCAGGATCTCCCACGCCCGTGTCCCGTTTTCGACTCCCTCAACCTCGTAGCCCCACTTGCGCAGGCTGGCTTCGAGAATGCGGCGGGAGACGGTTTGGTCTTCCGCGACTAAGATCTTCATCGAGGAGATCCTTTCCAAGCTGATCGGGCGCACGAACCGAAAGCCGGCGTGCTGGCCCTGGTTTCATGCCACGCCGGATCCACCTGTTCCCGCCTTGCGCAGCACGCTGGAAAGCCCTTCCAGCGTGTAGGGCTTGCCAATGAATTCCGCCTCCCGCGCGTCGGGAGCTTCCCGCAGAATTCCGCCCGTGCTGTAACCGGAGGCAAAGACCACCCGGGCCTGCGGATTGAACTCCCGCATGCGGCGGTAGGTTTCCAGCCCCCCCATCTCCGGCATGATCAAGTCCAGCAGAACGCAACTGATCTCCTGGCTATGGTGCTCGTAAATCTCCAGGGCCTGCTGGCCGTTCTCAGCCACCCGCACGCTGTAGCCGAGCCCTTTCAGCCCCTCTTCGGCGAAGGCCCTGACCAGAGGCTCGTCATCCACGACGAGGACAGTTCCACTTCCCCGCTGGATTCGTCTCAAAACCCCAGCACTTGCTTCCGGCGCCGGGGCAGGAATCCATGGGAGGTGGATGATGAACTGCGTGCCGCGGCCCACCTCGCTTTCCACTCTCACAAACCCTTCGTGGTTCTTGACGAATCCATAAACCATGGCGAGGCCCAGCCCCGTGCCCTTGCCAGGTTCTTTAGTGGAGTAGAACGGCTCGAAAACCCTGGGCAACACTTCGGGCGCGATTCCCGCCCCGGTGTCTTGCACGGAGATGCGGACGTAGCGGCCCGGGGCACCTGGCGCGGGGAATCCCGGCTGCTGGGCGTCGAGCGTGACGGCGGAAGCCTCCAGCACTAAAGCACCCCCGCCCGGCATGGCGTCGCGGGCGTTAATGCACAGGTTGAGAAGGGCCTGCTCGAGGTAGCTCGGTTCCGCGTTGACCCAGAGGGAGTCGCCTCCCTTGTGCACGGAGACCTTGATGTTGCGATCAAACGTCCGGCCCACCATGCGGGTCAACCGGTCCAGCACTTCCCCGACACACACCGGCTTCACTTGTTGCGGTTCCGGGCGGGCAAAACCCAGGAGCTGTCGCGTGAGGTCCGCGGCGCGCTGGGCTGACTGCTCGATCATTCGCATGGATTCTTGTAAGGGATCTTCGGGTCCCAGCCGCTGACGGGCCAAAGAAGCAAAGCCCAGCATGACACTCAGCAGGTTGTTGAAGTCGTGCGCCACCCCTCCCGCCAGCGTTCCCAAGGCCTCCATCTTTTGGGCCTGGATGAGCTGCTGCTGTAGGCGAGCGCGCTCTTCTTCGGCTTTCTTTCGCTCGCGGATATCCTGGACCATCGTCAGGAAATAGGAGGGCCGGCCAGCCGCATCGTGTAAAAGGGAGACATTGGCGGAGCACCAGATCGCTTCCCCCGACTTGCGCAGGTACCGCTTCTCCAGCGTGAATTGAGCCGCCCGGCCTTCCAGGAGTGCCCGCACGCGCTCCTCGCTCGTCGTGACGTCCTGTGGGTGGGTGATTTCCGTGAAGTGTTTTCCCTGTAACTCCTCGTGGGTATAGCCCAGCAGGCCCGCAAAGGCCGGATTAACGGTAAAAAACCGCCCGTCCAGGCCCGCGAGCGCCACCCCGAAACACCCCTGCTCAAAGATGGAGCGAAAGCGCTCCTCCGAGACGCGCAGTTGCCGATAGAGTTCGCTGCGCTCCAGGGCCAAAGCCGCCTGAGTGGCCACCTGATCGATCAGCTTGCGCGTTACGGCCCGGATCCCTTCCGGTTGATCGGAAGCCACATCCAGAACGCCCAAGATGCTCGAACTCGTCACCAAGGGGACGGCATACTCGCACCCTGCCGCCGAGTTGAAACCCTGGCAACGCGGATCCTTTTCAACCTGCGCCGCGTAAACGGCCTCTCTTTGCTGTACGGCCCACGAAACGAGCGTGGGCTCTTTTAGGGAAACGACCTCCCGCCCTGGCCCGTCCGTTCCGCTGCCAGCCACACGTTGAAGTTCGCGGGCGGGGTCATCCAGCCGATAAATCCAGGCGTGACTCAACCGGTTTCTTTCAACCAAGCGCGTTAGGATCGGCCCCAGAACCGACTCCGCGTCGAGTGCACCTGCCAGTGAGGCATTGATCTCCACCAGCAGAGAAAGCTGGCTGGTTCGCTCCTCTACCCCATTGCCCGCGCCAGTGGCCCCCGGGGGAGGCACCAATGCCCCATTGCCCGCTCCCATGGGGAGTGCTACATCAGCAGATGGATAAATCGGCTGGTTATCGCGCGAGGGAATTGTGGCCATCCTGCTCCTTGCTGGACCGGATCTTGCGCAAAGGCGTCCGGAAGTCATGAAATCTGCGTGAATGAGTCAGGTTCTTCATTTCTGGAAGCGCGCCGCACCTGGCCGCAACGAAACCGCCCCTCCGCTTCCTCAGCTACGGCCCCGGCTGCGCCCTAACCCCCTCTCTGCATCCTGGGCAACGGCTTTACAGGCAGCGGGAAAACTCGTAGCCGCTGTCATTCTGAGGAGCCGCAGGCGGTCCTGAGCATAGCGAAGGAAGAATCTCGCATGTTCATGAGAATGCGCAGGGCGAGATTCTTCGCTTCGCTCAGAATGACAGCAGTGAAGCGTTCTTCCGCAGCCTCTTTAATCCCCCTCAGGTCTCGGGGCTTGAAGCCCCCCCACGATCTCAGTCAGCAACCGCATCGCCGTGCTGCTGGCCTCGGGGAGCATGACGCCTCCCGCGAGGGCCGCCTCGCCGCGGCGCAATTGAGGAATCCTCCTCTGCGCGGTCGGAATTTGCCTCGGCGGGCTGGACGCGCTGCACCCCGTCCTTCTAACGCCCTCGAAGATGCCCTTCCTCGCGAGCAAGCACTGGTTCCTATCCATGCGCTCACTTCCTCCCCAATCCGAATTCGCACGTACAAGCGCGGGGGAAACGGATTGATTGGCGTGCCAGAGTTAACTCAGCCCGCCAGCGGGCATTGAACTCCTCCCTATTATTTTTCGGCAGAAATGAGGTCGGACTTGAGGAAAGCTCGTAGGTTTAGCCCGAATTTCTCACCACGCTGGGACGGTTTTGGGGTCTGCCGGAAGGGCGGGGCTGAACAGGCTGCGGAAAAACCCCTCGCACTGTCATCCTGAGGAGGCGAAGCCGACGAAGGACCTCTGTATTTGCTCGAAAATTCAAATACAGGGGTCCTTCGCTTCGCTCAGGATGACAGCATCGGAGCGTTTTTCCGCAGCCTGTGAAGCCCCGCCCTTCCGATTCCGTGGTGAGAAATCCGGGTTAGAAAGCATTAAGGGTCAGGGCCCCCGCTGCTCCCTAAGCGCTTGCTCACAATTGGCGGAGTATTGCTGCATCTCGCCGCTGGCTTATCCATCTCTTACCCCAACGAAGCCACGCCAAATCTGGAATGTGGAATCGCCGTGATGACCGCGATAGAACATGATCACGTATTTCTGTCACCCTCCATAGAGCGGCACGTTCTCACTTTGGCACTAGCCTCAACAAGCTATCGCTTGCTTCGCCGTGTTCCCTTGACTATGATGGCGGCGAAAGGATGGGTCGAGATCGGGTGACTCTCCGCATCATGGGAGTCAGTGCCCACGGCTCGGCTGACTGAAAAACGCCGTATGACTAACAACTTGCAACCCCTGGGGCGGTACTCCCCCGCGCGCGCACTCATGTGCGTCTTCATTCCTTCTATTCTGGCCGGGATATCCTCGGCCCAGGCGGAGGGGCTCGCCCCATCATCTGGCCCCTCGGTCATTAAGGAAGCCCGTCAAGTCAGGGAACTCTCTTCGGAAAAGGCCAAGCTTGGTTACCCGATCCAACTGCACGCGGTGGTCACGTACGCGGAGGCCACCCACGGAGACTTATTCGTGCAGGATGCGACCGGCGGCATCTACGTCAACCCCGCCGGTCAGACGCTCAATTTGCGAGCGGGAGAATTCGTGGAAGTTATCGGCAAATCGGGGCCGGGAGACTTCGCCTCTCAAATTGAGAATCCGCAAGTCCGGGTCTTGGGTGAAGCTCCCCTGCCCGCGCCCCGCAAGGTGGCGGGAGAGGAGTTTGCGTCGGGAGCGCAGGATAGCCAATTCGTGGAAGTGGAAGGCATCGTCATGTCGGCAGGCGCGGAGCAAGGACGCATACTCCTGCAGCTTGCCTCTGGGCTGGTGGAGTTTCCGGTCTATGTGTTGGCGCCAAAGCTTCCCCCGGAAGATCTGGTGGGAGCCACGGTGCGAGTCCGGGGAGTGTCCAGCGGCATCTACAATGCCAAGAACCAGTTCATCGGCGCCGCCCTGATGGTCCCTGGCCTTGACAACCTGGTGGTGAAACAACCCGCACCGGCTGACCTTTTCTCGATTCCGTTGCGCGCCATTCACATTGTTCTGCGACTTAGTTCCCAGGGACCTTTCAGCCAGCGCGTGAGGGTTCAGGGAGCCGTCACTCTGCAGCGGCTGGGGAAGTCGGTTTTCATCAGCGACGGACAAGAGGGTGTGGAAGTCCGCTCGCGCCAGATGCTGGCGCTCCAGCCCGGGGATCGGGTCGATGTAGTGGGATTTCCCGCGGTGGGCGACTACAGCCCCGTCTTGAAAGATGCGGTTTTCCGAAAGGTTGGAAGCGGCCCGGCGCCCCCGGCAACCACCGTGACGGCGCAGCAGGCACTTGCCGGCGCCTATGACTCTGAGCTGATTCAAATCCAGGGACGATTGCTGGCCTTGGGCACGCAAGCGGGCCTGCACACCCTTTCGATCAGCGCGGACAACGTTGACTTCCTGGCGGAAATCGAGGAGGCGAGAGTGGACGCGCTCGCCGACCTCCGAGTTGGCAGCCTGGTGCGGTTGACCGGGGTATGCGAGATGCGTGTGGATGAGAGCCGGGCGCCCGTAAGCTTCGGTCTTCTCCTGCGGGGACCGGAAGATGTGGTGGTCATTCAGCAGGCTCCCTGGTGGACACTTCAGCGCGCGGCGTCCCTGCTGGGTCTCACGGGATTGGTCATGCTTGCGGTGCTGGTTTGGGTCGCCCTGCTCAGGCGGCGCGTAGCGAACCAAACCGAGACGATTCGAGCGGCCTTGGAGTCCACCGCGGATGGAATTCTGGTGGTCGATGAACGAGGAAAGATAGTCGCCTTTAATGCGAAGTTCGCGGAGCTGTGGCGAATTCCGAAGCCTCTGCTTGCCTCCAGGGATGACGATCAGGTGATTTCCCGCATGTCGTCCCAACTGAGGGCCCCGGAGACGTTCCATCTGAAGGCGGCCGAACTCTTCGCCCATCCGAACGGGAAAAGTGACGACCGGATTGAATTCAAGGACGGAAGGGTCTTCGAAAGACACTCCGAACCTCAGCGAGTCAATGGGAAGAACGTCGGGAGGGTCTGGGGATTTCGAGACGTCACCGAGCGTACCCGGGCCGAGGAAGCGCGTTCGAAGCTGGCGGCTATCGTGGAATCGTCCAACGATGGCATCATCAGCATGACCTTGGAAGGAGTGATTACCAGTTGGAACAAGGGCGCAGAACTGATTCACGGCTATAGGGCCGCAGAGGTGATGGGAAAGACCGTCGCCATCCTTGCGCCCCCCGAGCGCGTGGACGAAACGGCGGCGATTCTCGCCAGGCTCAAGCGGGGCGAGAAGACCGCCCGTTTTGAGACCGTGCGAGTGCGCAAGGACGGCAGCCGGATCGATGTCTCCCTCACGATTTCTCCCATCCAGAATGCAGCCGGGGACGTGGTCGGCGCGGCGACTATCGCCCGCGACATCACCGAAGACAAACGAGCGGAAAAGGCGCTGCGGGAGAGCGAGGAACGCTACCGTCTTCTCTTCCAGCGCAACCTGGCCGGGGTTTATCGTACCAGCCTGGACGGGCAAATCCTGGACTGCAACGAAGCCTGCGCCCGCATCTTCGGTTTCTCGACCGCCGCGGAGCTGAAGAGCCGGCCAGCCGGGGAGTTGTATCTCCACCCCGAGGCCAGGCTGGAATTCACCACCCGCCTGCGCGAGCTGGGCTTGCTGACCAATTTCGAAAACTGCCTGCGGCGAAAGGACGGAACTCCGGTGTGGGTGCTGGAGAACGCCACCCTGATTGCCAACGGCGGGGAGCCGGCCCAACTGATCGAAGGAAGCCTGATCGATATCACGGAACGGAAGCGCGCCGAGGCGGAATTGCACAAGGCCAAGGAAGCCGCCGAAGCTGCCAGCCACGCCAAGAGCGAGTTTCTGGCCATGATGAGCCATGAGATCCGGACCCCCATGAATGGCATCATTGGCATGACGGAATTGGCTCTCGACACCGCCCTTTCACTGGAGCAGCGCGAGTACCTCGAGATGGTGAAGGAGTCCGCAGACACTCTTCTGACCCTGCTGAATGACCTCCTGGATTTCTCCAAGATTGAGGCCGGGAAGCTTTCGCTCAACCTGGGCGAATTCGACCTGCAAGAGACCCTCAGCAGCGCCATGCGCACCCTCGCTCCGCGGGCTGACGAGAAGGGTTTGGAGTTAACCTGGGAGACCCTGCCGGACGTCCCGCCCCGCCTGGTGGGAGATCCGGGCCGCGTGCGACAAATCCTCCTGAATCTAGTGGGGAACGCCATCAAGTTCACGGACCATGGCGAAGTGGACTTGCAGGTCGAGATGGAATCTCATGAGGCGGATTGGGCCGTCCTGCATTTTTGCGTCAGCGATACCGGCATCGGCATCCCGCAAGAAAAACATCAGCGGGTTTTTGAGGCTTTCATGCAGGCAGACAGCTCGACCACGCGCAAGTATGGAGGGACAGGCCTGGGCTTGGCTATCACCTCTCGACTGGTAGAGCTGATGGAAGGCCGGGTCTGGTTGGAAAGCAAACCCGACCGGGGAAGCACCTTCCATTTCACGGCGAAGTTTGGCTTGGCGAAAGGGCCCCCGCCGGAGCCCGCTTCTTTTTCCAAGATCAACCTGCAGGGCATGCCGGTGCTCGTCGTGGACGACAATGCCACCAACCGGCGCATTCTGGCGGCCATGCTCAAGCGGTGGTCAATGCAACCCACCCTGGCGGAGAGAGGGCATGAGGCGGTGGTCGTGATGCGGCGGGCCAAGGGAATAGGCAAGCCTTTTCCCCTGGTTCTGCTGGATGCCCAAATGCCGGGGATGGACGGCTTCTCGGTGGTGGAGCAACTCAGGCAGGATCCGACCCTCGCCGGATGCGCGATTATGATGTTGACCTCTGCCGGACAGCGCGGCGACGCTGCCCGTTGCCGTGAGCTAGGCGTTTCGGCGTATCTCGTCAAGCCCATCCGGCAGTCCGAGCTCTTGGAGGCGATCTTGCTCGTGCTGGGCCAGTCCTCCCCGGAAAAGGCCCCCGCCGAACTTATTACCCGTCACACGCTTCGCGAAGCGCGTCCGAAGCTCCGCATCCTTTTGGCTGAGGACAACGTGATCAACCGGGAACTGGTGAGGCGTCTGCTCGGGAAACAAGGGCACGTGGTCTTGGCAGTCACCACCGGCCGGGAAGCTGTTGACCTGTGGGAGAAGGACGCGGAGGGCTTCGACATCGTACTGATGGATGTGGAAATGCCGGACATGGATGGCCTCCAGGCCACCGCCGTCATCCGTGCGCAGGAGAAGCTGAGCGGCAAGCACGTCCCCATCATTGCCATGACCGCCTACGCCATGAAAGGTGATCGTGAACGCTGCCTGGCGGCAGGCATGGACGGCTATCTGCCCAAGCCCATTCGACACCAAGACTTGTTTGAAACCATCCACACCCTCGTCTTGGATGCCCCCGGTGTTCCCCTCAACGGACGTGTGGAAAAGGAGCCGGGAGATATTCTGGATGAAGCGCTGCTCATGTCGCGCGTGGACGGCGACGCTGAATTGCTCAACGACCTCGTGGACCTTTTCTTGGGGGAATATCCTGATCGTTTGGAAGAGATTCGGGCTGCAATTGAGAAGCAAGATGCAAAGGGCGTGGAAAGGGGCGCGCATGGACTGAAAGGCTCCACCAGTAACCTGGCTGCGAAAATGGCCTCGGAAGCTGCCCTCAAGCTTGAACGACTCGCCCGCGAGGGAGGCTTGGTGGGGGCCCAAGACTTGCTGCGGGAATTGGAGTCACAACTCGCACGCTTGCAGCCGGCGTTACTCGCCGTCCGGACGGAGGCCAAGAAATGACCGGAGGAGCTGCCGCAGAGACGGGCCGGAGCCCCGGCGCACGCTGCTTGGCGCGCTCGTGGCGCCCCTGTCCAGATCGTGACCCACACGGTTCGCAGAAGGCAGCGAAGTAAGGCGGGAAGGCCCTGCTATGAGAATCCTGGTCGCTGAAGACGAGATTACCTACCGCCATATGCTCAAGACTTTCCTCACCAAATGGGGTTACGAGGTCGTGGTGGCAAGTGATGGGCTGGAAGCGTGGGAGACGCTACGGAGCGAGGATCGCCCGCGGCTCGCCATTCTCGACTGGATGATGCCCGGCATGGACGGCGTGGAGATTTGCCGGGCCATCCGGCAAGGGAAGTCGGACCCGTACATTTATCTCCTTCTCTTGACCAGCCGGGATCAGAAGCAGGACATGGTACAAGGGTTCGAGGCGGGCGCGGACGATTACCTGATCAAGCCTTTCGACCCGCATGAATTAAGAGCCCGGATCCACGCGGGGGGGCGGATCGTCGAATTGCAGGACCGCTTGATCCGCGCCCAGGAGGCCCTCCGCGTACAGGCCACCCATGATCCCCTGACGGGCCTCTTGAATCGCAGGGCATGTCTTGACTCCTTGCTGGCAGAATTGAGCCGGGGAGGTCGCACCGGGAGCCCCGTATGTATTGGCATGGCTGACATCGATCACTTCAAGAGAGTTAACGATGCGCACGGACACCTGACCGGCGACGAAGTCCTCTGTGAAGTGGCTCGCCGCATGCAAGACTCCCTGCGCCGCTATGACGCGATTGGTCGATTTGGGGGGGAGGAGTTCCTGCTGGTTCTCCCCGGGTGCAGTATTGAGGAAGGTGTGACACTCGCCGAGCGCATCTGCCACGTGGTCAGCTCAGAACCTGTCAAGGTCAAGAATTGGTCCTTCGAGGTATCCATCAGCCTGGGCGTAGCCGTCGCAAACCAACCGGCTCCCGGCGACGTGGAAGCATTGCTCCGCTCGGCGGACGCCGCCCTCTACCGCGCCAAAGAAGCGGGACGCAATCGCGTGGAATTCTCAACCGAGCTCTGCAAGCCCTCCCCGGAAGCCGAATGAATCGAACCGAGACTACCTCTCGAACAGTCAGTTGAAAGACCCTCCAGGGATGTCATCTTGAGCCCTTCGCTGTCATCCTGAGCGCAGCGAAGGATCTCGCTCTGGGTTTGTGCGTGAAAGGGCCGAACCAAGGCGAGATGCTTCGCTGCGCTCAGCATGACAAATGCCCTTTTTCAGCAGCCTGCTAGGGTAAACTTCGTGAAGGATCTCGCTCTGCCCGCTCCAGGGTAAACTTCACACCGCGCCGTTGTTGTCACGCTGAGTCCGCCGCAGTGGACGAAGGGTCTGCTGCGGGCCTCAGGAGTTGCCACGCCCTCAGCGGTTCGGCTGGCGCGACAGGCGATCGTAGTCTTTGCGCATAGCGGGGTTGTCGGGCGCGAAGTGGGACGCTTTGCGGTACTCCTCCAGCGCCGCACTGCGGTTGCCATTCTTCTCGAGGAGCACGCCCAGGCTCCTGTGCACCCAGGGCAACTGCGGTTTCAACCGCGCCACGATACGGTATTCGGCCATCGCCCCGTCGAAGTCCTGCTGCGCCTCCAGAACCCTGCCGAGTTCGGCGTGGGGCGGATACCAATCCTGTCGCAGGCCTGCTGCCTTGCGAAATTCCGTGATGGCCTCGGAAGTGTCTTTCGTCCCCATAAGTTGAATTCCCAGCCGCAGGCGGGCGTCGGGGTCCTGGGGTTTCAGACGCACCGCCTCACGCATGACTGTGACCGCGCCAGGCTTGTCCCCCTGCAAACTCAAGGCAAGCGCGAGATACACATGCGCCCAAACGTCATCCGGTTTCAGGCGCAGCGCCGCTTGGTATTCCGCCACGGCTGAGTCCCAATCCTTCTTGAAGACATAGGCCTGCCCGAGGAAGACATGCGCCGCCGCGACTTGCGGCTTCATCCGCTCGACCTCACGGAACTCCGCGATGGCCTGGTCGCTTTCCCTTTGACTGATGTATACGTAGCCCAGGGCAAAGTGCAGGCCGGCATTCGCAGGATCTTTGGAAAGAGCGTCGCGCAAGTTCTGTTCTGCTGCCTGCGCGGCCTCCTCCGTAGCGGCGCGGTCCGCCGTTGCGGGTCGCACGATCCTGGCCCCATTCAGCGATTTGAACAGCGCCTCATCTCCGCCCGCGACTTGAAATGCCTCCAGCAACAGGTCGGCAGCTTCGAAATCAACTCCCCTCTCATCCACCAGTTCTGCCACGCGCTGGCTGGGGATTCCGTTCGCGAGGAGTTCCAACACCTGATATCGATTCAAGGGCTGCGCCGGCTCCTGAGAATACCCGGCCAGGCCTGTGCTGCTCAGAAGAAGGATCAAGACCAGCAGTTTGTATTTCATGGGGTGCTCCAAGACATGCCGGCGTCCCCGGCTGCAAGGGAAAAGTCAGTGGATAGCAGCGATCTCGCGATGGAATCTTAGGGCCGCCGCGTCGGCAAGTCAACGCCGGTCGGGGATAGGGCGATTCAAAACTGTCGTCCTCACCTATTGTGGTCGCCGAGCCGCGCACCACATGGCGCGCGCGGTGCTGATAGGGCGATTCAAAAGTTCACCCCCCTGCGCCGTGCGCCTGTTTCTGCCCCACCCCCCAGAACCGCGCGGTAGAGGCCCAGGCCGGGCCACCTTCCATCTCGATGATCACATCGCTTTTTGTGATTGGAAAGGGTGTGGTTTCGGCACAACCAAAAGCGCAGAAGTCAGACTCGCAGAATCATATGTCGGCAGGTCTGACTTCATGAGGGCTTTCGGCACATCGCGTTGCTTCACCTATCCGGTAACTGGATGGAGCCTCTTTCCTGAATCGCACGAAACAAAGGGGAACAGTTCAGACAAGTCTAACTTGGCGGGTATTTTTGGTGACCACGAAGATGCGAATGTTATTGCTCTTGGGATCAGCGGGAAACAAAAAAAAGCCGAGTCTTTGCGGGCTATATCCCTCTGTCCTCCCGACCATCTTTTCTCCATCGATGAAAGTCACTTCGATTTTCCGGCCGTGCATGGGTGAGTCCGCACACGGGGATTCATCGTATTCGGGGTTGCCACTGAAGTCCCACACAAAGAAAACCGCCTTGAGGTCCTTCATTTCAACCTTTATCCCCTGTCCCTTAAGTGGGTCTTCTTGGGGAAGAAGACTGAAAGACTCCTTCAGCGCAGAAAAATCGTAAGCGTAGCCCTTAATGCGGCCCCCATTTAGGAAGCCGACAACTACCTTGTTCAGGTGATCCAGAGTTTTCGCAGGCGTTCCCATAAGCGAAATCTTCGTCGCCGTATTGTCGTCCGTTACGTTATACCAAAAACCCTGGACAACCAAGCCCCTTTTCGAGTTGAGGGCATCCCGATGCAAGCTCTTCGGATACAACCAAGCGTAGGACACGCGGACTTGAGATTCCTTGCGATGACCAGGCTGGCGCAGAGCGGAGCTCTGCGATCTGTAGACCACACGCAAATCAAACGCGGGTGGCGGAGACTGTGCGCGTGTTGCCCTCGCCCCTCCTGTGGGTTCATGCCCGCGCACCCAAGGTCGCATACACCGCGGAGGGCGCGACGTATGCGCCACCCGCGGGCGGTTCGCGAATCGCCCCTACTCGATGCCGGCACGCTTGCTTGACCACCCGCTGACCCCCTCCTGGACCAGGAGGGGAATAAGCAAGCGCAGGCGGTCCGCCCTCCGATTGCATGCGGCGGGAAGTAGTTCGGACAATGTGACGCCATCCTTTACGGTTTTTTCCCACGGGCAGGAAGGAGTCATGACGCCTTGTCTTGATTTGCGGGCTGTAGCGTGTAGGCCATTTTGTTCTTGACAAAGGTAATAATCGTGTGTACACTAGGTCTTGAGGCCCAGCGCCCGCTGGCCGGACGCGAAGGGCCACGGATCAAAAACGGGTACGCGCTACGCTTGTTGCTGAAGGCTGACTGCTGACTTCTAAACGGGCAGGCCCTTCCGGAAGGATAACGAAGAGATGCTCTCAGGTCCCTGGTCCAAAAACACAGGTGGGCCCCAAATTTATTGATGAATATCAAACAGGGAGCGCGCACACAAAAAGATGTTAAAAATGAAGGTTGCTCCCAAGATCTTATTGAAAAAAAATGGCAAAAAACGACACAATTTGACTTAGCCAATATGTTGATGAAAATAAACAGCTTATCTATTATGCCAATATGTTTATGAAAATGCAGGAGATAGTAGGAGTTAAGGGCCCCGAAATCACTCGAAAACGCCTCAAAGCCCAGCTAGGCCATTATCTTACAGACAATAAACAACTTACACCATGTCATATCCTGTAAGGCCATTATGTTTATGAAAAGGTTGGGGATAATGACAGGGACAAAGCGCCCATTCTTTGCGCCCGCGAACCTTCGACCGCGGTGGGCACGAGCAGCCAAACCCCTACCGAGTTGCCCCGGCCGTGACACACTTCCCCATATCGTTTATCGGTGGGTTCGACTCGAGGGATGAGGGGAATTGCGTGGCCCATGGCGAACAGCACGCCCCCTCACCCGGCTCGCTATGCTCGCCACCCTCTCCCCTCGGAGAGGGCTGCTCATTCACACGACGGGCCGATGGCTGGCGCAGAGCTCTGCGGTCTGCAGACGACACGCAGATCAATCGCGGGTGCCGCAGACTGGGTGCTGGTTGCCCCCGCGCCTCCGCGTCCTACGGGTAGCTGTGGGTTCAATCCTGCGCACCCAAGGTTGCATACATCGCGGAGGGCGCGACGTATGCGCCACCCGGGACCTTCTATGACACGAAATTAGGGTCCAAACACCAGGAGCGTAAACGAACCCGGTTTTACTGTCGGACGCGGATGCGGGTGGTCGGCGGTGGCGGCGGGGGGCGGGCCGAATTCCGCCGTCACCAGAAAGATATTATGAGTTTGCGTATCCAGTGTCATGGTCCGCGCGCCGCGCTGGGTGGTGACGCTTGCGACGCTCGCGAACTTTTCGGGCGAGTCCTCGTGCACGATGGTCAGTGTGCCTTCCCCGTTGGAGCTGAAGGCGAGCTGTGTTGCCGGGTCGAAGCCGTTGGCGTCCACACCGTCACCGATGGCCGGCGTGGCCAGCACTTTGCCGGTGTCGGCGCTCATCACCGCCATCATCTTGTTGTCGCAGCCGATGAAGAGGCGGCGATGTTCCGTGTCCATGGCCATGCCCGAGGGCCCTTCGCACGGCGCCAGTGGCCAGCGCGCGGTCACCGTGAGCTGGCGGGAATCAATCTGCACGACTTCGCTTTTGTCCTCCAGGTTGTTGTAGATGTGACCCTGGCCGTCCGCCACTGCGAACTCCGGCCTTCCTCCCAGGGGGATGGTTCCCGCCGCGGCTCCCGTCGCGGCGTCAATCGCGGTGGAATCGCCACCGTGGCCATTGAACGTGAAGACGCGTTTCGAAGCCGGGTCGTAGAGGATCGCATCCGGACCATTGCCCGTCGGCGCGGTCCCCAGGGCCTTAAGCGTCTGGAGGTCGAAAATCGTGACGGTGTTCGTGCGGCCGTTGCTGGTAAAGCCCCGCCCGAATTCAGGCGCCAGGGCGATGCCGTGGACTCCCTCCGTGCCGGGAATGTCCCCGACCACGGCGTAGCTGTCCGCGTCCACCACCATCACGTGCGTGCCCCGCGAGATGTACACGCGGCGCGCCGCGCTGTCGCAGGTGAGGTAGTCCCAAAATCCTTCTCCGCCCAGTACGACTTTCTTGAGCAAATGGTAGTTGGATGCCGGCGCTGCGGCCGCTCGCGAGGGAGTTGCAGCGACGACCAGCGCCGCCACCATGAGCACGTGCACTATCCTCGCGACGGGCAGTTTTGGCCCGCCGCGTCCGTTCAGGCGTGTTTTCATGACTCCTCCTTGGGGGAATGGTAGGTCTAATGGTTCGACGAAGCTGACCCTCAAGTGGTTACCGGCTAGCCCCTGAACAATTCTTCAACTTCTTGCAGCCCTTTACTATTATGCCAGAATCCACCCGACCAGCGTCAGCTCCTCTGCCGTGAGGCCAAGAAGGCCGTGATTTTCAGGGCCGCCAGGCGTACCATGACCATCCCGGCCGCCCGGCAACACCAATATCCTCGCGGACCGGAGCAAGGGAGGTAACCGATGGCGATCGATCTGAATTTGGAACACCTGCCTCCTCCTCCCCGCAAGAAAGACTACCGCATCGGCGCGGTGGGAGCGGGCTTCATCATGCGGGACATCCAACTCGTCGCCTACCGAAATGCCGGCTTCCAGGTTGTGGCGATCGCTTCCAATGATCCCGCGGAGGCGCGCGCGACTGCGCAACTGAGAGGTGTTCCGAAGGTGTACGACACGGCGCGGGAACTTCTGGCGGACGACTCGATTGAAGTGCTGGACATCGCGGTGCCGCCCGAGGTGCAGCCGGGGATCGTGCGCGCGGCGCTCGAGCACCAGAACATTCGAGGCATCCTGGCACAGAAACCCCTGGCGAGGAATTTCCGGCAGGCGCAAGAAGTGGTCCTGGCGTGCGAGCGCGCGGGCGTGCGCCTCGCGGTGAACCAGAATATGCGCTACGACCAGTCGATCCGCGCGCTCAAGACCGTGCTCCGGCGGGGATATCTGGGTGAGCCCGTGCTTGCCACTATCGACATGCGCGCCATCCCGCACTGGCAACCCTGGGCGCGGGATTACAATCAGGTGACGATCCTCTTCATGAGCATCCATCACCTGGATAGTTTCCGCTTCCTCTTCGGCGATCCGGAGAGCGTGTATGCGAGCGCGCGTCCCGACCCGCGCACCACTTTCCCGCACCAGGATGGAGTGGTGCTTTACATCCTGGAGTACCCGAATGGCCTGCGCGCAGCGGCCTGGGACGACGTTTGGACCGGCCCCGCGCGCGAAGGCGCGGCTGACGATATCTACATCAAGTGGCGAGTGGAGGGAACTGCCGGCATGGCCCGGGGCACCATCGGTTGGCCGGGCTACCCCGCGCGTGTTCCCAGCACCATCGACTTCACCACCTTGCAGCAGCCCGGCTGTTGGATCTCGCCGCGCTGGCCCCAAGTGTGGTTCCCCGACGCGTTTGAGGGCACCATGGGGGAGCTCTTGAGTTCCCTCGCAGAAGGCAGAGAATCCGTAATCAGCGGGCGCGATAATCTGAATACGATCGCCCTGGTAGAAGCGTGTTATCGCTCGCTCGCCGAGCACCGGCCGGTGCGACCGGCGGAGATCAAGGAGGCACAAGCATGAAACTCGGACTCATCAATTCCGCCTGGCTGGGTTCCCCCGTGGGCACGGCGGAAGGCATTCGCAGGACCCGGGAGATCGGTTTTGACACCATCGATATCTCGGCCGATCCCCTCGAGATCGACGTCAAAGAACGGCGGCTCATCAAGGACACCTGCTGCCAAGTGGGCCTGCCGGTCATCAGCGTGTGCTGCTGCGCGCTGGGCATTGCGGATTTCAATCGCGCGGTCCGCCAATTCCACCTGGAGCGTGCCAAGGCGCATCTGGATTTTGTTTACGAGCTCGCCGCCCGGAACCTTCTGCTGGTGCTGGGTGAATACATCTGGCAGCAGGAGGTGATCGCGCCCCTGGATCAGTGGAAATGGGCCGTGGAAGCGGTGCGCGAGCTGGGCGGCTACGCCGCCGGGTTGGGCCTCGAGATCGCCATTGAGCTCGAGCCGTTCCACCTTTCCCTCGTCAATACCCTCCCCAAGATGGTGGATTTCCTGAATGACGCGGACCATCCCGCCGTGCGCGCCAATCTCGACATCTCGCATCTGGCTCTCGCCCACACGCCCGCTGAAGACATCCCCAAACTCCAGGGGAAGATCGCCCACGTGCACTTCTCGGATTGTGATGGCGCGAAGCACGGCGATCTGCCGCCCGGACGCGGCGTGGTGAATTTCCGGCCTTACCTCGCGCAACTGAAAAAACTGGGATTCGGCGGGACCATCAGCATCGAGCTGGAGTACTCGCCCAACCCCGAGAAGATCGTCGAGTGGGTCACTGAGGCCTACCGCGAGACGAACAAGCTGATGCAGGAGATCGGCCTCCGCACGTAGCTCGGCGCCCCCGCGGCAGGGGTCGAAAGTGCACCGGCGCTTTGTGAAACCGCGAACTGACCCTGGCGGAGTGGGTCAGTTTGATGCTGAAGCGGCGAGTTTACCTCGCCAAATGGCGGCGTAAAGCCGCCTCTACTCCAAACCGGCCCACCGCCGACCCAGGACGCTCGTCGCGCCGGCAGAGGGGTTTGTGTTAAAGTTGCTCGGGGTAAACTCAAGCGACATGGCGGAACGGCGCAGTTTCGCGTGGATGGACCTGCTATGGCTGGCGTTTCTGGCCGGCTTGGCGGTGTTGCAGCCGCGCCTGGTTATCCACAAACAGCTTACCCTCCTCGCCATTGGGGCATTCCAGATCTTTGAACACCGTTTCCTGAACTGGGTTCCCAGGCGCGGGCGGAGCTACAGCGTCATCCTGAAAATCCTGCTCGCGTCGCTGCTCGTGGACTACACGGGCGGGATCCAGAGCAGCTATTACCTGATTTACTTTGTGCCCGTGGTCACGGCGGCGATGTACTTTGAGGCGTGGCCCACGATCGCGTGGACAGGCCTCACCTCGGCAGTTTACTGCTCGTTCCTGTTTCCCGCGCTCAGCGAATACGAGCCCACGGCGGATGCCGCCACGGAGCTGGCCATCCGGAATCTCTTTCTCTTCCTCGCCGCAATCGTCGTGAATCGGTTCGTGACAGAGAATCGGCGGCAGGCGACGCGCTATCGGGAACTCGCCGAGGCTTTGGCGGAGACGAACCGGCGATTGGAGCAGGCGCAGGAGGAGGCGCGGCGCTCCGAGCGGCTGGCGGCCCTCGGCCAGCTTTCGGCAGGCCTCGCGCACGAATTGCGGAATCCGCTGGCCGTGATCAAGGGTTCGGCGGAAACGCTGGCGCGGAAGCTCGCGGTCGCCGACCCCCTCACGACCGAGCTGGCGGGATACATTTCGAGCGAAGTGAATCGCATGAACGCCATCGTGACGCGCTTCCTCGATTTCGCCAGACCGCTCAAACTGGAGCGCCATGCAGAGCAGATTCCGCCCTTGCTCGATCGGGCGCTGAAGGCAGCACACGACCGCTGGCCGGACGCCAAGGTGGAAGTGGAGCGGCAATTCGCGGCGGACCTGCCGGTAATCTCGGTGGACCGCGACCTGACCGAGCAGGTGTTCACGAATCTGGCGCTCAACGCCTACGAGGCCATGGGACCCGCCGGCGGCAAGCTGCGCGTGGCCGCGTCGCCCGCGTCATCCGACGAGCGGCGCGGCGTCGAGATCGCTTTCGAAGACACCGGCCCAGGCGTTCCCGTCGAACTGCGCGAGCAGATTTTCAATCCCTTCTTCACCACCAAGGAAAGCGGAGTGGGGCTGGGTCTTTCCCTGGTTTCCAAGATTGTGGATGATCACCGCGGGTGGATTCGTCTCGCGAGCGAGCCGGGACAAGGCGCGTGCTTCCGCGTCTTCCTGCCGGACGGCGAACCCCCGGAAGCAGCATCGTGAAGAGGCAATTACTATTGAGGGGTGCATAATATAGTGACAGTTCTCGCGTAGCGCCGGCATCTTGCCGGCACCGGAAAATGCCGCCGGGACGGCGGCGCTACAAAGAATAGGTGTCACTATATTCTGTAAACGTCAGTAGTGGGGGAGGCAGAATCCTCCCCCCTTGCATCCGTGCCCGAGTCCGAATGCCGGAGTGTAGCAAGCAGTGAAGACGAGACACCCAACAGCAGCCAAGTTGGGGGTCAGCCTCGCTCTCCAATAACTTCAGTGATTACAGGGTTGACCGAGTTCTAGACAGGCACAGGACTATTCCATCGCGGCCAATACTTCGTCGAGCGGCACCGTGGCGAACGTTGTGGCGTAGTCGGCCGTCCCGTAGGGAATAATCAGTTGCCCGCCGTGCAGAAGACTGCCGCAGGAGTAAACGACGTTAGGGACATAGCCTTCGCGTTCGTCTTCGTTGGGCACGATGAGCGGATCGCGCAGGCGACCGATGACTTTGGCAGGGTCATCACGATCGAGCAGGAAAGCGCCGATGCAGTATTTCCGCATCGGGCCCACTCCGTGACTGAGCACGAGCCAGCCGCCTTCGGTTTCGATCGGCGAGCCGCAATTGCCCATCTGGATGAATTCCCACGGGAACAACGGCTCCAAGACAAGCTGCATGGTGTGCCAGAAATGCAGATTATCGGAGAACATCACGTAGATGTTTTCGGCGTCCTGCCGGCCCAGCATCGCATAGAGGCCTTTAATCTTTCGTGGGAAGAGCGCCATGCCTTTGTTCACGACGGCCGGGCCATTCAGCGTGATGAATTTGAAATGAAGAAAGTCGGATGTCTCGAGGAACTGCGGCAGGATCATCTTGCCGTCGTAAGCCGTGTAAGTCGCGTAATAAGTCCGCGTGCCGTCCTCGTTTTGAAATAGAACAAAGCGGGCGTCCTCGATCCCGTTGCTCTGCGCGGGTGTGGCGGGGAACAATACGCGTTCGGACAAACGCGAGTCCGGCGCAAATTGCACTTCGTAATTCGATTGGGCCAGCATCAGAGTTTCCCTGGCTACGCTTTGGGTTTCTTGGTCAGGTACCCGGAGCCGTTTCACGGCGAAACTGACGCTAGTGCGCAGTTCTTCCAACGTGAATGCGTCCCCCAAGCCTTTGAGAACCTCCCGGTTGAAGTCGCCAACCAGACCAAGTTCCTGAAGCTTCCGCTCGAACAGGCGCTTCTCATAAATCGCATTGGGCACTTGCACCGGCTCAAGGCTGTAACGGGCTGGCGTGTCGATCCTGATGTTGTTGTTAGCGTCCAGGCGTCCGGTGCGAAAGGTGATGGAGGAAACGTGCCCTTCGGCCGTGGCCCGCAGGCTCAGAATGAAGCGCAGCGAGCCGGGCGGGAGGTCCGACTGATTCGGGTGCGGCACGATGGAGGGATTGAACAACGCCGCGGCTTCGAGTGAACACTCGTGAGTGAAATATCCACCGAGTAACAACTCCCGTTCTTCGGAGAGTCTCTGGCCATTGAGCAAATAGGGTCGGACCTCGTCAAACTGCCGTTTGAGGAACTCG
Organism: uncultured Acidobacteriota bacterium; assembly: GCA_963722555.1. Taxonomy (GTDB): domain Bacteria; phylum Acidobacteriota; class Terriglobia; order UBA7540; family UBA7540; genus Bog-366. The sequence continues at coordinate 603,706 of CAVRNQ010000001.1, read as the reverse complement.
CGGACCTTCGGGTGGCGTTCACCAAATTCGGCCCGCACCTGCTCCAGCAGCGCATGGACTTCGCTTTCCGGAAGAGCCATGACTCGCGCGCAGATTTTGACGGAGCGCTGGTCGCTCATGGGGCGAAACGGCCGGGCCAGCACACGCCTGCGGTCCGGAAGCAACGTGACGGTGGTGCGTTTGACATTGATGGTTTTCATGGGATGATTGGGGCTACAAAGCCGGCTCGTTGAACACCGTGACCGTGTCTTGCATGAGCCTCATTTCCGCCAGCGACAGCAGGAAGGCCAGCGTTGATTCGGCTCCCTGGTTCCCGTTAACTCGATCCACGTGCAAAGCGTCGCAGCAGCCGCCGGTATTGACGGAGTGAAGTTCCAAGCCGAGGTCGTTCCAGCCCAAGAACCAGTCGAAGGCGCGTTGGGCGTGTTCGTACCACCAGGAGTCCGAGGTCGCGCGATAGGCCTCAAGACAAGCCGACACCATCGCCTGAGCCTCGATAGGCTGCTGGTCGAAGGTCGCGCGTATTCCGCCGCGCCGATAAAATCCATTGCTGCCGATGGGCCGGAAGTGCCCATTCTCGGAGGTTTGCACCTCCACCAGCCAACGTAACGCCTCGAGGCCTCGGTCAAACGCTCTTTGATGTCCGTTAGCACGTCCGCTGAGAATCAGGGCGTGCGCGAGCTTGGCATTGTCGTAACTTAACTCCTCTTCAAACCAGGGCCAATCGGGATGGGAGGCCCTGTCGAAAATATCCATCAACCGTGCGATGAGCGCTTCGCGGATTTGACTGACTGAGCGGTCGCCGCTCAGACGGCGTAGATATTCGTGGATGCCGATGAGGCAGAATGCCCAGGCGCGCGGCGAAGTGAACTTTGGGACCACCGGCAATGCCCGCGCGAAGAGTTGTCCGGCCATAATCTGAAAACTTCGGCGAGGGGAGCGTCCTACGCCCACGCCCAGCGCCCAGAGCGCGCGGGCGTGACAATCCTCAGACCCCTGTTCATCAAGCCAGCGGCGGTCGAAACTCAGGAGGTTATGGAACCGTTTCGTTTTGTCATCGAAGGCGTGATTCAAGAAGGCGGCGTAAGTGGTGGAAAGCGTCCGTACGCGTGCCGGTTCTTCCTTCAACTCGTCGAGCAGCGTCATAAGAATGAAGGCACGGGCGTTGTCGTCCGTGGAGTATCCTTCGGAAAAATTCGGCACAGTAAGAATGGCGTGTTGGAAAACGCCAGTCGAATCGGTCATCCGGGAAAGATGGTCCAGTCTTACTTCCGGCAACTCCCGCGGTTGCTGGTCGAGAGTCTTCGTAGCGAATAACTTTCGGGACAACAAGGCACCCTGGAGGCGAGCCTGTTCGAAGGAGTGCATGTAGAGCCGCGCCACGTTGTTCCAGACCATTTCGCGGCCCAGCTTGTAGGCGTTCTTGCGGATGGCATGGCGGCGTGTCGCATCGCGCAGCAAGCCGACGACCTCGCGCGCGATGGCCTGGGAGTCTCTAAATGGCACCAGAACACCGCGCTCTTCCGCCAGCAATTCCGCGGCGTGCCAGTAAGGAGTCGAAACCACGGCTTTACCCGCACCAAACGCGTAAGCCAGCGTGCCCGACGTGATTTGCGCCTCGTTGAGGTAGGGCGTAATGTAGAGGTCCGCCGCACCAATGAACTCTTTCAACTCCTCGAGTTCTACGAAGCGGTTGTAGAAAATGACGCTCTTGTCGACCTTGTTCTTCTTGGCCAGGATTTCCAGGCTGAGACGATAGGCCTCACCGCGCTCTTGCAACTCGTGGGGATGCGTCGCACCCAGGACGACATAAACAACGTCCGGGAATTCCGCCAGAATCTGCGGGAGAGCGTTCAGTACATGCTCAATTCCCTTGTTTGGCGAAAGCAGCCCGAAAGTGAGCAACACAACCCTTCCTTCTACGCCAAACTGGTCCTTGTAATAGTTGGGATCGACAAACGGTATGTCGGGAATGCCATGCGGAATGAGATCGATCTTGGTGGAGGGCGCCCTGTAAACATCCTGCAACATCTGGCGTCCGCGTTCGGTCATGGCCACCAGCCGGGTCGAGCGCGCGATCAATTCCTGCATCACGCGCCGCTGGGTGTCGTTCGGCTCGCGCAGGAGTGTATGGAACGTGGTGACGACGGGCATTTTCAGTTCGCGAACCAGCGCCAGCACATGGCGGCCGGCTGGCCCGCCGTAAATCCCAAACTCGTGCTGAACGCACACGATGTCCACGTTGCTGATGTTGATGAAGTCCGCCGCGCGCTGGTAGGACGTTAAGTCCTGCTCCTCAATCTCGAAGCGGACTACGTCCGGATACTCGTAGCCGCCCTCGATGTCATTCACCGGCACCGCGAAGCACTGGCTTTGGGGGTGCCCCGCCGCCACGGACGCCAGCAGGTCGGACGTGAAGGTGGCGATGCCACACTTGCGCGGCAAGTAGTCGCCGAGGAACGCGACCCTTCGAATCTTGGATTCTGTTTCCACAAGTATGTTTGTATTATACCCTGGCAGCGCGACACACACTACTTATTCCCCGGGGTGATTCGCGTGTCTGTTCCGCATGGCTCACGCGTTTGGTCAAAATTGCTCAGGCCAGTTAATGAGGGGGACTTCCAGGTGGGGCCGGTCACGAGCTAAGGCGCGGGAGCGCGGAGAAGAAACCACGGCGGCTATCTCGCGCGGAAGGGCTCGCCACCGTGAGGAGAATACTGGGTCAGCGCGGCATCCAGTGCATGGGCCGCGGGTGGCGCGGCCACCGTTCCCTTGAAGAGAATATCCTTGGGTTCGACGCGGCGGCCGTAAAGCTTCTCGTTCGCGTCGTCATCCTGCTTGAGCACCTGGCCGTCGAGTGAGATACCGGCAAAGGCGCCGCGCGAGCGCGAATAAGTGAGGATCTCCGCGCGGAGTTGCAGATCCGTGGAGCCCTGCGCCGTGCGGCCCACGGGCCCCCCGGCCACAGAAGCGTCCGCGCCCAGCTTGATCTTGCTCTGCAGGAGTTTTTCCGCCCCCCGGCCGTTCATGACCAGCAGGACAAAGTCTGTGGCTTGGCCGCCAATCTGGAAACCGAAGTTGGCGCCGCCCACGGTGAACAGGGAAGGCGCGCCCCAGGGGCCGTCCCCCCCGCGCCGGCACACCAGCACGCCGCGACCGAAACTGGCGCCGACCATAAAAGCGCCCTTCAGCTCCGAAGGGACGATGCCCACACAAACCGACTTGTTGAGCAGGTCGCGCGGGATCCCCTTCTCGGGAGTCCCCATGATTTCGTTAATGACTTCCGCCGAATTATCCAGCCGCTCCGCTTCCTTATCCGCAGCCAGCCCGACCCTGACAGCCCCGCACAACACGAGGGAGAGACATCCCACCAGCCAACATCGCATCGGCAACTCCTACCGGAAGATTTCCGGCTGCACAAACTTGCAGCCTGCGGTTTTCGAATACCAGCCCGTGAACGCCTTCCGAACTCATATTGTGCCACAGTCTGAAAGTGCGGGGAGAGAAAGATTGGGCCCCGAAGGTCGCGGCCGGAACTCGCCCCGGCACCCCCCCAAGCCCACCCCGCCGCGTGCCGGGGACTGGCCGGGGGGCAGCCCTGCGGTCCACCCCGCTTGACACCCCGTTCCGGCAAACGCATAATCGCGGCCAAAGAGAATGCGCGGGCCGAACCTCGAACCGTTCCGCGCGGATCCTGAGGGCCAACTTGTGCCCGACCCAGCCGCTGGGGGTGATCTGCGCCGTGAGGGTGGGGGCCCGTGAAGGGAGAGCCTCGGTTGCCGGACCAGCCCCCGACGTCGCCGCCCATCTTCACCTACCTCAATGATGAGACTCCCCTGCGCTGCCACGAGCATATGGCCATTCTCCATCGTGGCCAGGCCGGGGCGGTTCGCTGGGCGGGGTTCGTCAGCGAAGGGTTGCGCCTGGGCAACTGGTGTTGCTACCTGGCGCCGGCCCTCTTGCACGACGACATGCTCACCCGGCTGCGCGAATTCGGCGTGGATGTCGAGCGTCATCTGGGCGACCACACTCTGCAATTCCAGCAGGAAACGGCGGACCCGGACCGCCTGAGGGATTGGGCGCAGAGTTTCTTTACCGAGGCCGAAGTCGCGCACGCGCCGGCGGTCCGCTGGCTGGAAGAGGGAATTTGGCCGGAACCCGCCGGTATCCCAGTGCCGCAATTTTTCGAGTTTCACGCGCGCTTGAACTACCTCGTGAAACATTATCCCAGTGTAGCTCTATGCCAGTACGATGTGGAGAACCTCGAGATCCCTCACCTGTTCTCTGCCATCGCTGTGCACCGGCACCTTCTGGTCGAAGGCACGCTGGTTCGCGACAACCCGTTCTACATTCCGGCGGAGAAATTCCTGTCCATGAATCTTGAAGACCGCGACCATGACCTCCGGGAAGTCTTCCGGGAGGTCGGGTTCAACGTGGAACGATTGCTCTCCACCCTGGCGGGCTACGGCCATTTGCAGCGGCCGTCGGCGGGTTCCTAAAACGATGCTGTCTTTTCACCAACGGCTTGCTACGGGGTTGTGCGCGGTCGTCGCCGGTGCGTTGGTTTGGGCCGGCGCTCTTTGGGGCCCGCGGCCCCTCCCGCAGCTCTCCGTGCCCCTCGCCCCGGTGCGCTTTGAGGGGGCCAATGCGGTTGAGTACACACGCGTCGTGGCGGAAGAATTTCCCGACCGCGTCACCGGCACTCCCCCCGCGCGGCGTGCCGCGGAATATCTGCGCGCCGAATTCCGGAAGCTGGGCTATGAGGTGAGCAGCCCGACCTTTTCCATGTGGCTGCGCGGCGAGCGGGTGCAAGGTGAGAACGTGGTGGCGTGGCTGGAAGGCGAATCCCCGCAAAGCGTGGCCGTCATGGCCCATTATGACGGCCAGTTGACTTCTCACGAGGCTGCGGAAGACAACGCCTCCGGCGTCGGTGTGCTGCTTGAGCTGGCGCGCGTTCTGCGCCAGGGTCCTCGCCATCGCGGCCTGATACTCGCCGCCGACGACGCGGAAGAGTGGGGCATGATCGGGGCGCGGGAGCTAACCGGCTTCCTGAAAACCCACCAGACCGTAGCCGTCCTCTCCCTGGATTACCTTGCGGCCGGACCCGCTCCCTCGCTCGAAATGAACTGCATGGGGCAATCCGCAGGATACACGCCGCTCTGGCTGCGGCAGCTCCTGGTGGCCTCGGGCCGCGCGCAGGGCGCCCGAATCGAACAGGTGACTGGTGCAGGCGAATGGATCGAGCGCGCCCTGGAAGTCTCCGCCCAGGATCAGGGGCCGCTGCTGCGCAGCGGTATTCCCGCTCTGAACCTGGCCACGCACTCACTCGATACCGAGCCTGTGCGCGCCCGCTACCACACCCCCGAGGACGTCTTCCGCAATTTCGATCCGGCGGCGTTTCAATTGCTCGGCTCGACGGTTGAGCAAGCCGTCTTCGCTCTCAATACGCTTCCCCCTCCCGCCCCGGGGACTGCCGGCGACTTCCAGGCCAGTCCGGACCGCTATCTGTCCACTGCCCTCATGGGCTTGCTGCAAATCCTCGGGCTCCTGCCCGTCGCCCTCGCGGCCCTCTTTGCCGCGCGCAACTTCGCCGCCGAGAATATCGAACTGCACGGCTGGCGATTCCTGGGGCCGGCAAGTTGGGTCATACCCCCCTGCCTCGCGGGACTGCTGCTTTATGCACTGACGGGGTTGAATATTCTGCCCCGCTTCGAGTTGTACCCAGCTACGCCCAAGGACCCGTTCCTATATCACCTGCCACTCGCCCTGATCGCGGGGTTGGCCATCGTAGCCGGCGCGGGATTTGTGGAACTCCGCAAGCTCCTTTCCCGCGTGGAGGTCCCCGCCACGCCGTTCGGGGTGAGGAAACGCATCCTCTTCCTCTGGGTCACCATCGTGGCGCTCGTGGCCTTTCTCGACAACCCGTATGCCATGGAGCTTTTACTGGGCGGCTTCGCCTATGCCACTTTGCTCCTTGTGCCGCCTCGCGGCGCGGTGTCGAGAGCCACGAACGCCGCGCTCCTCATCGCTGCGGCCACGCCGTTCGCTGCGCTGCTCTATTCCTTTGGCAAGGAGATTTTCCTCGGCTGGCGCATCACCTGGTACCTCGTGCTGCAAGCCGCGTACGGGGTTTGGTCGCCCGTAGCCGTAGCGCTGTTTCTCCTGGCCGTGGCGCTCGGCGTCCAGTTGTTTTGGATTTCGGTCCTGCAGGGGGATCAGGACGTGGCGAGCCCCCTGGCCTGAGCTGTCGGGCCGGGGCTTGCCCCGTCCCGGGCCGCCCCCAGGGGCGGTCCCGGCCCCAGTTTCTCACACTGGATTAGCCCGGATTTCTCACCACGGGATTGGAAGGGCGGGGCTTCAGCCCCGCCGTTACAAGGCCTTCCTGATTATTCCCGTGCTTCGCGCCCCGCGCAGCTTGCGGCTGCAAGCTGCGCGGGGCGCGGGACGAACAGAGGGCGGGAGGCGCAATTTCGGCGGGGCTGAACAGGTTGCGGAAAAACCGCCAAAGCTGTCATCCTGAGGAGGCGAAGCCGACGAAGGACCTCTGTATTTGCTTGAAAATTCAAATACAGGGGTCCTTCGCTTCGCTCAGGATGACAGCATCGGAGCGTTTTTCCGCAGCCTCTGAAGCCCCGCCCTTCCGGCAGCCTCCCCCAAAGCGTCCCAGCGTGGTGAGAAATCCGGGTTAGGAGAGCTGGCTTCTGAGCCTGCCCTCCCAGCGCCGGGCCGAGAATGGCGGAGCGCACGGGGAAGTCCCGGCTACCTCCGCCGGCACTTTTCTACACGCCAGTCCTGCGCAATTTGATAAGATAATGGATTGCCTCTGACCAAAGATCATGGACTATGACCAGCTAGGAAGTTTCCTGGAGGTGGCGAAGCTGCAAAGCTTCTCCCGCGCCGCGGAGAAGCTGTTCCGCACGCAGCCGGCGATTAGTGCGCAGGTGCGGCTCCTGGAGCAGGAATGCGGAGAGAAGCTTTTTGACCGGAGCGGGAAGAAAGTCTTGCTGACACCCGCCGGCGAGATTCTCCTTCGTTATGCGGAAAAGCTGCTGGCGCTGCAAAAGGAGGCTGTCCAGGCGATCGCCGAGTTGAACCAGACGCCGCGGGGCAAGCTGCACATCGGCGCCAACGAAGCGACGTGCCTCTACGTCCTGCCCAAGACCTTTGCCCGTTTCAAGCAACTTTACCCGTTAGTCCAGATCACCATCTACCGGAATTTCAGCCACAAGATTCTGCAGAAAGTTCAGGAAGGCGCCGTCGACCTCGGCATTGTCACGCTGCCTTTGACCGCCCACAACCTGGAAGTGATTCCGGTGTTCCGCGACGAAGTCCAGGTGGTGGTCCCCAAGGCTCACCCGCTGGCCAAGAACAAAAGCGTGACCGTGGAGCAATTTGCTCAGCATCCGCTCATCCTGCCCAAGACGGGCCACACGCGCGTGGTCATTGACCGCTTGCTGCGCGCATATCGCTATAGTCTGCAGATTTCCATGGAACTGGCCAGCGTCGAAACCATCAAGAAATTTGTAGGGGCCGGACTGGGAATTTCCCTGATCAGCCGGACCTATGTCCAGCCGGAAGTCACCGCGGGCGTGCTGAAGTTGATCCCCCTCGAGGGCCAGAAACTCTACCGCGAGTTGGGTCTGGTCTATCGCCGCGACCGCTATCTGTCGCTTCCCACCAAGGTTTTTATTGAAGTTGTGCGCGAGTCAACCCAGACCGCTAGCTCCGGCGTTTCCTCTACGACGACGAATACGATGAAGATTCGCTAGCGAACCGGAGCGCACGCTCTCCGGTATGCTAAGCCCAACCTGGCGAACGTCCGCCCCCAGGGGTTAAAACGATGGTGAAAGAAAACCCGATTCCGAGTAAGAGCAAGAAGCCGCTCATCGTGATGAAATTCGGCGGGACCTCCGTGGGCAGCGCGGAGCGGATGAAGAACGTGGCGGAGATTGTGGCCGACCATGCGCAACGCGCCGAAGTGGCCGTGGTGGTTTCCGCCATGGGGGGCGTTACGGACATGCTCATCCGCGCCGCCACCGAAGCCAGCCAGGGCGACCGCGAGCAATGGAAGAATGTGCGCCGGGAACTCGCTCACCGGCACCGCGAGGTCGCCGATCAGCTCCTGAAGGCCGCCGAGCAGGCCACCGTTCTGCCCAGGCTGGCCGATGCTGTGACGGATTTTGAGAATCTGTGTTCGGGGTTCTCGCTGGTGCGCGAGGTGACGCCGCGGGCCATGGACACGCTCTCCAGCCTCGGCGAAGTGATGTCAGCGCACCTGATGGCGGCCATCCTCCGGTCGCGCGGCACTCCTGCGGAAGCTGTGGACGCCACCGAGTTGATCGTGACCGACGACAACTTCGGTAACGCCACGCCGCTCTTCGAGGAAACCCATGCCCAGACCCGCCAACGGCTGGCGGGCTTGCGACGACGCGGCATGGTGCCGGTGATCACCGGGTTCCGGGGCGCCACGCGGCAGGGCGTGTGCACCACCCTCGGCCGCGGCGGATCTGATTACAGTGGGACGATCATGGCTGGGGCGCTGGACGCCGACGAAGTATGGATCTGGACAGACGTGGATGGCGTCATGACCGCCGACCCTCGCCTCGTCCCGGGAGCGCGGATCCTTCCGGAAATCTCCTATCGCGAGGCCATCGAGCTCTCCTTCTTCGGCGCCAAAGTCCTTCACCACAAGACGATCCAACCCGTCATGAAAAAGAAAATTCCGGTCTGGATCAAGAACAGTTTCAATCCCGCGTGTCCGGGAACCTGCATTGTTCCCTCCGCCAATAGCAGCCAACGAGGCGTAAAGGCCATCACCTCCGTCAGCAAAGCTGCTATCATCACCCTCAGCGGCAAGGACGCGCTCAGCTTCCCCCGCCTGGCAGCCAAGACTTTCAGTGCGCTCAGCCTGGAGGATATCCCCACCCTGATGGTCACCCAATCGTCGGCGGATAACGTGCTGTGCTTCGCCGTCCACGACGCTGACGTGCGCCGCGTGAAAGCTCAGCTCGAAAAGAGCTTTGAACTGGAAATGCTGCACGATTACATGGCGGCGATCGAGGTCATGCCCCACGTGGCCATTGTCGTGGCCATCGGTGAAGACATGAAGGGCACTCCGGGTATCGCCGGCCGGGCCTTCGGCGCCTTGGGACGGCATGGCATAAGCATCATCGCTATTGCGCAGGGTTCTTCCGAACTGAGTATTTCATTTGCAGTTAAGTCTGCAGATGTAAAAGAAGCCGTAAAGGTAATTCATGAGGAGTTTAAGCTCTAGGAGCGAGGAGTCAGGAGACAGGAGTCAGAATCCGGCAGAAAGCAGACAAGAGAGGGCGACAGTCGTTCCGATTCCTGTCAACCGTATTCCGACTACCGTTTCCCGTCTATTGGCTCCTAACTCCTGACTCCTGACTTCTTAATGCCCATGTCCTCCGCCTACCTCCAGTGCATCGAAACGGGCTGCCAGCGCCGGCAAGACCCCCGGAAGGATGCGCACGCCTGCGCGTTCTGCGGCGGCCTGCTTGACGTGAAATATGAATTTGACCACTTCGACCCTGAGCAACTCCGCCACGCCTGGCACCAGCGCCGGCTGAGCGGCGAACCGATCGACCGCAGCGGCGTGTGGCGCTTCCGCGAACTGATCCCGTTTGTGGAGCCCGGGGCGCGCCTCATTTCGCTCTCGGAAGGCTCCACTCCGCTCGTGGGAACCCGGCACGCTGGCTGGTGGGCCGGCCCGGTGCATTTGACCATCAAGCACCAGGGTAACAATCCCACCGGTTCCTTCAAAGATCTGGGCATGACGGCCTGCATCACGCGCGCCGAGCAGCGCGGGATTCGCATGGTGGCTTGTGCTTCCACCGGCAACACCTCCTCGTCGATGGCCGCTTACGCGGCGCGCGCCGGCATGAAGGCGCTGCTGTTTGTCCCCTATCGGCAGATCTCCGCCGCCAAGCTCGCCCAGGCGCTGGACTTCGGCGCCATGGTGGTTGAAGTCGGAGACAATTTCGACGAAGCCTTCCGCCTGCTGCGCGAAATTGCTCCGGAGCTGGGGTTGTATCTGGTGAATTCCATCAACCCGTTCCGGATTGAAGGTCAGAAGACTATCGTGGCGGAGATGCTTGAGCAGCGCGCCTGGCGGCCGCCTGATTACATTGTCGTCCCGGGCGGCAACTTGGGAAATTCCTCCGCCATCGGCAAAGGACTGCGGGAGCTCAAGGACTTGGGTTTCATCGAAAAGGTGCCGCACGTCATCGTGATCCAGGCGGAAGGCGCAAGCCCCTTCTACGAGACTCTGCGGACCGGTTCGCCGGAACTGCTCACGGTTGATAATCCCCGCACTGAGGCTACGGCGATTCGCATCGGTCACCCGGCCAATTGGAAGAAGGCGCGCCGGGTGCTGGAGTGGACGGGAGGTCTATGCGAGTCCGTCACGGATGCGGAAATCTTCGCAGCCAAGGCGGTCCTGGCCGAGGATGGCGTGGGGTGCGAGCCGGCTTCGGCCGCTACCGTAGCGGGCGTGCGCAAGCTGGTGCGGGCGGGGAAGATCGAAAGACACGCGGACATCGTCTGCGTTCTGACCGGCAACCAGCTTAAAGACACCGAGTACATCATGCGCCATCGCTCGGAGGACCAGGAAGGCCGGCAGCGGCTGCGGGTTGAGCCCAACCTCGAGGCGCTCCGCCGGGCGCTGGAACAAGCTTTGTCGCCGCCGGTCGAGACCCCTTGATGCGATGATTTGGACCCAGGGCAACTTCAAGCGAGCCAAACATGGACGAGCTGTTGCGCCAGGAAGTGCGATTCCTGACCACGCGGCTGGGCGCGATTGTCAGCGAACAGTCCGGGCCCCGCGTGTTCCCGGCGATCGAAGTCTTGCGCAAAGTCGCGACGCAACTCCGCCAGAGCCCCAATCCTGAACTATTGAAGACCAGGGAGCGCGCGGTGCGGCGGCTCACGGACGAGGTTCGCGAGGGCATCGTCACACCCCAGAGGGAAAGTGAGAACGCCCGCTTCCTCCTGGAACGGACCATTCACGATCAGGCAGCTTCTGGGACCAGTTTTTGGGCGGAAATAGCGCGCGGCTATCCCGGCCGGCGAAGCCCTTTCCTTCTCTCTCCACTGGCGGTAGGCTGAGGGGGTCATGGTACGCAACCGATCTGAGAGAATCCGGTTAGACCGCCTCCTGGCCGAGCGAGGGCTGGCGGAGTCCCGGGAGAAGGCGCAGGGTCTCATCCTGGCGGGACTGGTCCTGGTGGACAATCAGAAAGAAGAGAAGTGCGGAGCACTCGTCGATCCCCAAGTTTCCCTGCGCTTGCTCGGCGAGGCCCTCAAGTACGTGAGTCGGGGCGGGCTGAAGCTCGAAGGCGCCCTCGATCATTTCCGGATCGATCCCGACGGCAGGGTGTGCCTCGACATCGGAGCTTCCACCGGAGGCTTTACGGATTGCCTGCTGCAGCGCGGCGCGGCCCAGGTATTCGCGGTGGATGCCGGAACGAATCAGCTCGACTGGAAACTGCGGCGCGACTCCCGGGTGGTTGTCCTGGAGAAAACCAACGCCCGCTACTTGAGCCCTCACCTGATCGGGACGCCGGCGGAACTCGTGACGATGGATGTGTCGTTCATCTCCGCAACTTTGATTCTGCCGGCGCTCCCGCCGCTGCTCGCGCCCCGTGCGGACTTGCTGGTTCTGGTCAAGCCCCAGTTCGAAGTTGGCAAAGGACAGGTAGGGAAAGGTGGAATCGTCCGTGACCCGGCGCTGCACCAGGAGGCGGTGGCCAAAGTCTCACGCAAACTGCTTGAACTTGGGTTCAGCCAGTTGGCGTCCGCGGAAAGCTGTCTGGTGGGCGCAGAGGGCAACCGCGAGTTCTTCTTGCATGCGGTCTGGCAGAAAGGCCGTTAGAATTGTTACTACCCTTGTATATGCCGGGCCGCTGCGGCCGAAGGTGCGCTGATCTTGAGGGCGGACGGCCGTTCGGCCTGCCGGGGGCGAGCGCCGCTCGCTCCTCCCGCGCTGGGGCGAGCGCCAGCCATGTCAATTCGAGGTTGTCTCAATAACGCTCATAGAGCGGCGCTACAGCGGGCGACCCCCAGTTTCGAGACAGCCTCCTTGGGGTCGAAGACCCGCCGGGACGGGAGAGGGTGTCCGCCGACGGCGGACAGGTGAGGAGTCTCGCGACCCGAGATCGGCTGTATGCTTGTTTGGTTGGAAACCCCGGGGTGGGTTTTCCCGGGAGAATCGGAGAACCGCGTGAACAACGTGCTGGCCGTAAACATTGGGGGTACGCACTATCGGGTTGGTTTGTTTGATGAGCAGGGCCGGCGCCTTCTGGTGCAGGAGGGCGACACCGACCGCGCCGCCGGCCGCGAATGGATGCTCAGCCAACTCGCCACGCACTGCCGCGACTTGCTGGCCAGTACGGACGCCCCCGTCAAGGCTTGTGGCGTCAGCTTTGGCGGCCCGGTGGATTTCACTCATCAACGGGTCACCTCCGTGCATGCCTCAGGATGGCGGGATTTCGAGCTGGGGAAATGGTTTGAGCAAACCCTGGGTGTTCCCTGCCAGCTCGACAACGACGCCAACGCCGGCGCTCTGGGGGAATTCCATTCCGGCGCCAGCCGCGGCGCCAAGTTGCTCGTCTATATCACCATCAGCACGGGCATCGGCAGTGGCTTGGTACACGAGGGCAAGCTCCTGCGGGGCCGGGACTGCCTGGCGGGCGAGCTCGGCCACATTCCCGTATCCGATTCCAGCGAGCGCTGCTCCTGCGGCGGCCGCGGGTGCCTGGAGACTCTCTCCTCCGGCGGGGCTATGCAGGCGCGCGCCCGCGACTGGGCGCAACGCCGCCCGGAACGCGTGGCGCGCATGGTGGAGCTCAGCGGTGGCCAAGACATCACGGCCAAAGCTGTCATGCAGGCGGCGGCGGAAGGCGACGCGGCCGCCGCACACATTGTGCGTGAGGCCATGCGCTGGCTCGCCCGCGGCCTGCTCACGGTCATCCGCATTCTGAACCCCGACGTCATCATCCTGGGCGGCGGGGTGGCGCAGTCGGGGGCGCTGCTGCTCGACAACCTGCGCAACTTCCTGGAGGAGTTGGCTTCACCCACGATCTCCTATTCCACAGAAATCGTTACCGCAGCTCTAGGGAATTACTCGCCCCTTTACGGGGCCGCAGTACTGGGACTGGAAGTCGCTTAAGCTCCAGGCATGTTACAATTTGGTAAACATATGAGAGGCTGGCCAAAAAACGTTTAAGCCAATGTAAATAAAGGCTCTATTTCCAGGGGCGGGTTTTTGCTGTCCTTCCTCCGTCGCTATTTCCTTGACGAACCCCCCCTCCGGCGACTAACATACTTATTTTTGAGCACATTAGGGGTAGTTCCGCCTGGGGGCGGCAGACTGAATGACTCAGATTCAGCGCCTGCTTGGTTTCCTGCGACCTTACAGCTTCCGTTTCTTTCTTGCCGTCGGTTTGATGGCGGTGGTGGGAGCCTGTGAGGCTGTAACCGCTCTTCTGATCAAGCCGATTTTCGATCGCGTCCTCGCTCCCGACGCCGAGACGGCGCACATTCTGCTTTTTCGCATCCCGTATCTCAATCATAGCGTCTACTTGCAGGATTTTCTCCCCCTGTGGATTCACAACGTCTGGACGGTGGTGGCAGTGGCGATCATCGGCGTGGCGTTCGCCAAAGCCCTTTCGGAATTCCTGGCCACCTACTTCATCAATTTCATCGGTCACTCCGTGGTGCGCGACCTGCGCAATCTTCTCTATACCAGAATCATCGAGCAATCGATCTCCTTTTTCGCCAGGAACCCGACCGGCCGCCTGATGTCTGCCATCACCAATGACATCGACCGTATTCAGTATGCCGTTGCGCAAACTGCCGCGGATATGCTGAAGCAATCGTTCACGCTGGTGGGTTTGCTGGGTGTCATCTTTTACGTGGATTGGAAGTTGGCGCTCGCCTCCATGGTCCTGATTCCGCTCGTGGTCTTCCCCTCGGCCAACATCGGTCGTTACATCCGCGTTTCCAGCCGCAGCAGCCAGGACAAGATGGCGGAACTCAATAACGTTCTGCAGGAGACTTTCACGGGCATCCGCATCGTGAAAGCTTTTGCGATGGAAGCGTTTGAAATCGCCAAATTCAAGACCGCTACGCGCCGCTTGCTGGGAGCGAGCCTGCGCTGGGTGCGGGCGCAGGCTGCGTCTTCGCCGCTCATGGAAGTGCTGGGAGCCGTTACTATTGCCGGCCTGCTGCTCTACGAGCGCAACGAGATTCTGCACCATATGCAAACTGCTGGCGGCTTCGTGGCTTTCCTGTATGCGCTGCTTAAATCCTATGAGCCGGTCAAGCGCCTGACCGGGGTCAATAACGCCTATCAGCAGGCCCTGGGAGCTTCCGAGCAGGTTTTCCTCTACCTGGACTCGAAGCCGGAGATGACCGACCAGCCCGATGCCCCGACTCTGCCGCCCTTCCAGCACGAAATTGCCTTCCAGCAGGTGGATTTTGACTATGAGGACGGCGTGCCCCTGCTGCGGCGTATCAACCTGGATATTGGCCGGGGTGAAGTCGTCGCCATCGTGGGCTCGAGTGGGGCCGGCAAGACCACCCTGGCCAACCTCATTCCACGGTTTTTTGACGTCACGCGTGGCCGCATCACCGTCGACGGCCACGACATTCGCGACATCAAACTCAGCTCGCTGCGCGCCCAGATCGGTATTGTCACGCAGGAGACGATTCTCTTCAACGACACCGTCTACAACAACATTAGTTACGGCAGCCGGTGGCCGACCGAGGCGCAGGTTGGCGAGGCGGCGCGCGTGGCGCTGGCGGAAGACTTCATCCTGGAGATGCCACTGGGTTACCAGACCGTCATTGGCGAGCGCGGCCAGCGCCTCTCCGGCGGGCAGCGCCAGCGTATCGCCATCGCCCGGGCCCTGCTGAAGAACCCGCCCATTCTTATTCTCGACGAGGCGACGTCGGAACTCGACTCTGAATCGGAGATGCTGGTGCAGCGCGCCCTGGCCAACCTGATGGCGGGCCGCACGGTGGTCGTCATCGCGCATCGGCTCTCCACCGTGCGCCGCGCCGATCGCATCGTGGTCATCGACCGCGGCGCCATTTGCGAAGTCGGAACGCACGAGGATTTGGTCAATCGCGGCGGCATTTACCAGCGCCTGCACGAATTGCAGTTCGTCGATGCCGAGCCGTAGGCGAGAAGAGAAGCTTTCAGCTCTCAGCATTCAGCTTTCAGCTTCTGGTTGCCACTCGCTGATGTGAAGGTGAGACAGGGATGGTAAGGAATGCGGGGAAGATGGCATGAACCTTGGATGGAAGAGAAGTTAGCTGAAAGCTGATGGCTGACCGCTGAGAGCTATTTATGATCCGCAGCATGACAGGTTACAGCCGGGTGGAAGCCGAGGAGGCGGGGTTCGCGCTCTCGGTGGCCATCCGCGCCACCAACCACCGCTTTCTCGATGCCCAGGTTCGTCTGCCCTCCTCGCTGGATTCCCTTGAACCCCTCGTGCGCCGACTGGTCAAGGATCAGGTTACTCGCGGCCATGTGGACATCACCGTGGGCCTGTCGGGCGGAGGGGCAAGGGAGATGCAGCTCGACCGCAAGCTCCTAGCTGCATACCTGGCGGCCTACCAGGCGCTGCAGCAGGATTTTGGCGCGGCGGCGAAGCCCGACCTGATACATCTGCTGCGGGTACCGGGGTTGGTCGTGGCCGGCAGCGGTGAGCTCTCGCCGGAGGAATTCGACCGCGTCCGGCAAATGTTGGAGCGCGTCCTGGCCGCGGGACTCGAGAAGCTGAACGCCATGCGCACCCGGGAGGGCGAGTCGCTCGAACGCGACGTGCGGGCTCGGCTGGCGCGGCTGGCGGTGCTGGCCGAGGAGGTCACCCAGCGCGCGGGGAAGGTGCCGCAGTACTACCAGCAACGGCTGGAAAGCCGCATCCGCGATCTGGCCGGCAATGTGGACATGGACGGCGCGCGGCTGGCGCAGGAAGTGGCATACCTCGCTTCGCGCTCCGACATCACCGAGGAACTGACGCGCTTCCAAAGCCACCTGTGCCAGGTTCTTCAGCTTTTCGAGGAGAGTTCGGAAATCGGCAAGAAACTCGATTTCTTGCTGCAGGAAATGAATCGCGAGGCCAACACCCTGCTTTCCAAAACCACCGACGTTCCCGAAGTCGGCCCCGAGATCACCCGGCAGGCGATCGAGATGAAAACCGAAATCGAAAAGCTGCGCGAGCAGGCGCAGAACATTGAGTGAACGTGGTGAGGGTTCCGAAGACAGCGACGGCGCGGGGTAGCATCCTGGTGATTTCGGCGCCCTCCGGCTCAGGGAAATCGACCCTGACCCGGCGTGTGATGGCGGCCTTCCCCGGCCTGCGCTTCTCCGTTTCCTACACCACGCGCGCCCCGCGCGCGGGCGAGAAGCAGGGGCGGGATTATTTCTTCGTGTCGCCCAAGGTTTTTAAGGGCATGATCGCCCGCCACGAATTCGTGGAATGGGCGGACGTTTACGGCCACCTTTACGGCACGGCGCGCCGGCAGTTGCGGGCGGCGCAGGAAGCGGGCCGCGACATCCTGCTGGACATCGACGTGCAGGGGCACCGGCAGGTTCGCCGGCGGCTTCCGGAGGCGGTCAGCGTCTTCATCCTGCCTCCTTCTTTCCAGGAGTTGGCCCGGCGCCTGCGGCGCCGCCACTCGGACGCGCCGGAGGAGATTGCGCGCCGGTTGCACACGGCCGGCCAGGAAATCTCCCGCTGGCGCGAGTATGACTACCTGGTTGTGAACGACCGCCTGGCCGATGCCGCCCAGGCGTTGCGGGCGATAGTTCGAGCGGTGCGTTTCCGCCGCCCCAATCAGGCGGGGCGCGCCCGGCAGATTGTCAGCACTTTTGGAGGATAAGATAGCATGGAGATACCTCAGAGTCTGGATAGCAAATTTCGCTTCATCCTGGTTGCGGCCAGACGGGCCCGGCAATTGCAGGCAGGCGCCAAGGCGCTGATCCAGACAGCGACCAAGAAGTCGACCCGGGTGGCCCAACTGGAAGTGGGTGCGGGGCTGGTGCCGATCGAAATCATCCCGCTGGCTTCCGCCAACGACAAGAACAGCAAGAAGAAGGCAGCGAAGTAAGGTCGTCGCGCGAGGGCTGGGCGGGTCGCGGCGGCGTACCTCGCCCTGACCCCGTGGGGGAAGGTTCCCCAAACGTCATGCGAGTTGCACTGGGAGTCTCGGGAGGCATTGCCGCTTACAAGGCGGCGGAGCTTGTGCGCCTGCTCCAGGACAAGGGCCTGGACGTGCAGGTCGTGATGACGCGGCATGCGTGCGAATTCATCACCCCGCTCACCTTCGCGGCGCTTTCCGGACATAAGGTGATCACCGACATGTTCGGCGAGGCGCAAGGCGCTTCCAATGTCGAAAGCGCCATCGAGCACATCGCCGTGGCGCAGGAGATTGCTGCCTTCCTGATCGCTCCCGCCACGGCCAACGTGCTGGCCAAGGTGGCGCACGGTATCGCGGACGATTTCCTCACCACGCTCTGCCTGGCCACCAAGGCCCCGCTGATTGTCGCGCCGGCCATGAACGTCAACATGTGGGAGCACGCCGCCACGCAGCAGAACCTGGAGGTTCTGCGCAGTCGCGGGGTGCGTGTCGTCAATCCCGACGAGGGTTATCTGGCCTGCGGCATGACCGGCGCCGGCCGCCTGGCTTCGCCCGAGTGCATCGCGCAGGCGGTCTTTGAGACGCTCGGCCTGCGCCAGGACCTTGCCGGCGAGACGGTCCTGGTGACGGCGGGTCCCACGGAAGAACCCCTCGACTCCGTTCGTTACCTCAGCAATCGTTCCTCGGGAAAGATGGGCTATGCGCTGGCGGAGGCCAGCCGCCGCCGCGGCGCGCGGGTCCTGCTGGTCAGCGGCCCCACGCGTACGGAGCCGCCCGCCGGAGTCAGGCTGGAACGCGTGCGCACCGCCGAAGAGATGGCGCAGGCCGTGTTTCGCCACCTCGAAGAAGCCACCGTAGTGCTGATGGCCGCGGCCGTCGCGGATTTTCGGCCGGCGCAGGCGCATCCCGGAAAAATCAAGAAACAGCAAGGCGCGCCGACCGTGAAGCTCGAGCCCACGCTCGACATCCTCGCCGCAGTCGCGCGCCGGCGGTGCGAAAACCAACTCCTCGTGGGCTTCGCCGCCGAGACGGAGCATCTGCTCAAGAACGCCACGGCCAAGTTGCATGCCAAGCGCCTGGACATGCTGGTGGCCAACGACGTCAGCCAGGAGGGCGCCGGCTTCGATGTGGACACTAACATCGTCACCTTGCTCTTCCCGGACGGGCGGGAAAAGGCCTTGGAAAAGCTGAGCAAGATCGAGGTCGCCAACCGCGTGCTCGACGAAGTCGTGGAAATTCGCAAACAGTTCCGTCGTCATTCCCGCGAAAGCGGGAATCCATAAGAAAGACGTGACGAGACAGGGAACACACAAAAGTATCTCGGCCCCGGAGGGGCCGAACGGCTTGACGATTTCGCGGATGAGGCAATGACCCCTCACCCCCGGCGCGGGCCGGGTGAGGGGTGATGAACAGTCCCAACCTGCTGCTTCGCGTCGGCAATAGTGTCTCTATGAGAGCAACTTAGTATCACTTGGTTGATCTATTCCAACATGGATGACCGACTGCGTGAGGAACTAAAGGCCTGGCTTGAGTTCTATCGCGAACTCGGCATCGAGGACTTTTACCGCCGCGAGCCGGGCGCGAGGGAGCCGGCGGTGAGCCTCATTCCCGCCCAGCCGGCGGCTGCTGCGCCACTTTCCAAGCCATCTCCGCCGCCGGCAGCGCCGCCACGTCCGGCGGTCACTCCCGCGCCACCCAGGCCCGTTGCGCCAGCGGCTCCGGCGCCCGCCGTTATTCGGCCGCCGGTTCCTTCGCTCAGCTTGTTTGAACCACCAGCGGCTCCGCGCTCCGGCCCCGAGACGCTCGCCGGGATTCGCACCGACCTCGGCGACTGCCATCGCTGCAAGCTGGCGCCCACCCGCAAGACGATTGTGTTTGGAGATGGGAATCCGCACGCCGCGCTGGTGTTCGTGGGCGAGGGTCCGGGCGCCGACGAAGACGAACAGGGTCTGCCCTTTGTGGGCCGTGCCGGCAAGCTCCTGAACCGCATGATTCAAGCCATCGGCATGAAGCGCGAAGAGGTTTACATCTGCAACGTCGTCAAGTGCCGCCCGCCGGGAAACCGCACGCCCGAGAAAGACGAAGTGGAGGCTTGCTCGCCTTTCCTCTATCGCCAGATTGAAGCCATCCGGCCGCGCCTCGTTTGTTGCCTGGGTGCGCCCGCCGTGCGCACCGTCCTCGGCATCAAGGAAGGGATTACCAAGATCCGGGGGCGCTTTTATGATTTTGCCTCAACCAAGGCCCTCGCCACCGTCCACCCCGCCTACATCCTGCGCAATCCGCGCGAAGAAAAGATCCTACGCGAGGACTTCGAGAAAATCCGCGAGTTCCTACAGGGCGCGTAGTCTCCTGCCCCGGCTAATTCTTTACAATTGGGGTGGCGCATACGTGCCGCTTTCTGGCATGTATGCACCACGCTCGATCTCTAACGGCCGCATACATTCCAAAAGGCGGAACGTATGGGCCACCAGCGCCACCCGATGTCTGCGCCACCAGCGTATACGATAGGGAAACCGCCGCACATTAGATTTGTGTAAGGGCCGCTCCGCGGCGCATCAACTTCCTAATGTTGTCTCACAGGTCCGCCGATATTTCTCTGTGAGGACCTCATGTCGAGACTCAAAGTGCGGAGGTTTGACCGCGGCTGGCATCGTTCGCCCCTCCCCGATGAGCGCGCAGCGCAATGCGCACCTGTCGGCGCCCCTGGTGAATCCCTGGGCGGGGATAAATCTGTTGCTTTCACGTTGCCACAGAGCTTCGCGCGGCGCATGACCCGGCCGGCTCTCCGCTTACTCTGTTTATCGCTTGTGTGCACTTTCACTTCAAAATGCCTACTAGCTCAGGATGCGCCACCTCCCCCTAATCTGATCGGGATGAGTATCGAGGACCTGCTGAAGATCGACATCGATTCGGTGTACGGAGCCTCAGGGTACAAGCAGAAGGTCACGGAGGCGCCCGCCTCGATCACGATCATCACCGCAGATGATATCCGCAAATATGGTTACCGCACCCTGGCGGACATCCTGCAAAGTGTGCCCGGCTTCTACGTGAGCTATGACCGCAACTATAGCTATCTGGGAATTCGCGGCTTTGGCCGTCCTGGCGACTATAACAGCCGCATCCTGCTGCTGGTGGACGGCCACCGATTGAACGACAACGTCTATGACCAGGCCCTTATCGGAACCGAGTTTCCGATTGACGTTGATCTGATCGACCGGGTGGAAGTGATTCGCGGCCCGAACTCCTCCCTGTACGTAGCCAGCGCGTTCCTCGGAGTCATCAACGTCATCACCAAACGAGCCCGCAACTCCACAAATCTGACCGCGTCGGGCGAGCTGGCCAGCTACGGTACGTTCAAAACGCGTGTAAGCTACGGCTACCGGTTCCGGAACGGTTTGGAGATGTTGCTTTCCTCTTCTTTCTATGACAGCCAGGGCCACGAGAGGCTGTATTTCCCGGAGTTCGACAGTCCCGTTACCAACAACGGCATCGCGCAAGACTGCGACGGTGATCAATATCGCCAGGTGTTCGCGAACCTTTCCTATCACGGCTTCGCGCTACAAGGAATCTACGGATGGAGGAAAAAGGGCATCCCCACTGCCTCTTTCGGCACCATCTTCAATGATCCCGGGGAGCGCACGATCGATGCCCGAGGCTACCTTGACCTGAAGTACGACCACCAGTTCGGCAGCGACTGGGGCTACAGGGCCCGTCTTTACTACGATCAGTACAGCTATGACGGCAGCTACCCCTATGATGTATCGCAATCGGGTGGGCCTTCCCGGGTCGTGAACAGAGACCTCGGCGCGGGGCAATGGTGGGGAGCAGAGTTCGATGTTTCAAAAAAGCTCTGGGATAAACAGACGCTCATCGTAGGGACGGAATACCGCGATAACTTCCAACAGGATCAGGAGAACTATGACCTTCAACCGTTCTTCCAGTACTTGAACGACCGAAGGACTTCCAATATCTGGGCCGTTTACGCCCAGGACTCGATCCCCCTGCGGAGCAATCTTGTTCTCGACCTGGGGATTACGCTATGACCATTATTCGACGTTTGGCGGCACCACCCATCCGCGTGCAGCCCTTATTTACAGCCCCTTTGAGAAAACCACGCTCAAGCTCCTCTACGGTCAGGCGTTTCGTGCTCCTACTGCTTACGAATTGTACGAGTACGGGGGCGGGAGCGAGCCCAACCCGCACCTGAAGCCTGAAACCGTCAGGACTACCGAACTCGTGCTGGAGCAGTCCCTCCAGCATGACTTCCGGCTGACAGCCTCCGGCTACTTCTATCCCATCCGTGGGCTCATCAGCCAGCAGGAGGACCCCGCCACGGGGCTGATTGTTTATCGCAACAGCGCCAGCATTAATATGCAAGGGTTGGAGTTGGCGCTGAAAAAAAAGCTTCCCTCCGGCCTGGAAGCCGGTGGCAGCTTCAGTTTTCAAGCTGCCAAGAACGGGAACACCGGTAGTCCTTTGCCCAACTCTCCGCACGAGTTGGCCCACGCCAACCTGAGTGTACCGCTTCTTCACAAACAACTCTTCGTCAGCATGAACCTTGCCTACGTCAGCAGAAGAAGAACCCTGGGGGGGAATTATGCCGGAGCCTACGTCGTGCCCAGTCTCACGCTCTTCAGCCGGAATGCCTCGAGGGGGTGGGAGGTTTCGGCGAGCATCTATAACATTTTTGACCAGAGCTATGGCGACCCTGGCGGGGAGGAGCACCGGCAGGACTTGATCTGTCAGGATGGCCGGAGTTTCCGAGTAAAAGTCGGATACCAGTTCTAGCCTCCAATGAAGACCAGCGGGCAATGGCCAGGCAATTCGGCAACTCGGCGGGGTAGCGGTCTTCTCGCCCCGCTCAGCGCTCGCCTCGTTCGCCGGGGGGTGTTGCTCCTGGCTGCCTGGGGGCTCATCTCGGCGGCGCCCCCGCTGGTTCGTGCCCAGAGCGAGGAGAATGCCCAATACCCCATCAAGCTCGCATTTCTTTACCAGTTTGCACAGTTCGTCCAGTGGCCCTCCGAGGCCTTCCCGCAAGACCACACGCCCTTCGTGGTGTGCGTCGTCGGGGAGGATCCCTTTGACCCTGACCACGAGCAGGATCTTCGCAGCCGAACTATTGACAAACATCCTGTGGTGATCAAGGGGGTCAAGCGAGGAGCGAACTTGCGAGCTTGCCATATGGTTTTTGTGACTGCACCTGAATCCAGACAGGTGGCACGCATTGTCGACAGCCTGAAAGGTTCCTCCGTCCTCACGATCGGGGAGACCAAAGGGTTCGCCGAACGTGGCGGCATCATCAACTTCACGATCGAAGAGAACAAGCTGCATTTTGAGATCAACTTGGATGCCACCAAACGGACACCGTTGAGGATTAGCTCTAAAGTCCTTGCCCTGGCAAGGATCGTTCGAGACCCACCCCATCTGTGAATCTCAAGATGGCGGGCCGGGCTTCCTGAGCCTGCTCGGTTCAGGGGAAGCGCGGTATGAAAATGCTGAGTTACCGAAAGCTCCGGATCAAGCACAAGCTGCAGGCCATCATTATGGCCGTCGTGGTCCCCGCGCTGCTCTTGTCCTGTGCTGCTTTTGCCACGTACGACCTGGTGGCATTGCGCAATTCGCTGAAGAGAGACTTGAGGGCCCAGGCGGAGATCGTTGGGTCGAACATCAACGCGGCACTGGGCTTCGCAGACCAGAAGGCGGCAGAGGAAATTCTTTCGGGACTGCAGGCGAAACCGAATATTGTGGCGGCATATGTCTATTCGTCGGACGGCAAACTGTTTGCGGTGTACCAGCGTGCCGGTGCGCGAAACCACGGTTCGGTGCCCCAGCTTCGGCCCCAGGAAATCAGATTGGAGTCCGACCGGCTGGTGGTTCTTCAACCCATCCAAGGCCGCGATGGTGTCATCGGCAGCCTGTATCTGGAGTCGGACCTGCGCGAGATGCGTGAGCGCATCAAGCGCTTCAGCACGATCATCGGTGTCATCCTCTTGGTTGCGCTCCTGGCGGCCTTGGGTCTCTCCTTGAAGCTCCAGGAGGTCATTTCCGCGCCGATCCTGCAGCTGGCGCAGGCGGCCCGAGCGGTTTCTGCGAAGGGGGACTATGCCATCCGCGCTGTCAAGGCGAACGAGGACGAGCTCGGAAATCTCGTCGATGATTTCAACCACATGCTGGAGCAGATCCAACGCCAGGACGACGAGCTAAGGCGGTATCGCGATCATCTGCAGGAAGAGGTTACGGCCCGCACGGCAGAGCTGATGGCGGCCGAGGTCGAGCTTCGTCATGCGCAGAAACTCGAATCCGTCGGCAGGCTCGCCTCGGGAATCGCCCACGAAATCAACACGCCGATCCAGTTCATCGGCGACAACACGCGTTTCCTTCAGGGAGCTTTCACGGAACTCACAGCCCTGCTCGCGAAGTACCGGGCGCTGGTGGGTGCGGCAGCCCCCGGCGCCGTCAGCCCCGGCCTAATCGAGGAAGTCCGGCAGGCCGAGGTGGCGGCGGACGTGGACTTCCTCGTACAGGAAACCCCCAAGGGTCTGGAGCAGACCATGGAAGGCGTCGAGCGGGTGGCCACCATCGTGCGGGCCATGAAGGATTTTGCCCACGTTGACCGCAAGGAGAAGTCCGCAACCGATGTCAATCGGGCCCTCCTCAGCACTCTGACGGTCGCGCGCAATGAGCTCAAGTACGTCTCGAATGTGGAAACCGAGTTTGGTGATCTTCCGCTCCTGGTAGGCAATGTCAGCGACCTGAACCAGGTCTTCCTCAACCTGCTCGTAAATGCCGCCCATGCGATTGGCGATGTGGTGAAGGGGACCGGCCAGAAAGGTCTGATCCGGGTGCGGACATCCGTCGAGGAAGGCGCCGTCGTGATCTCCATTGCTGACACGGGGTGCGGCATCCCCGAAGATATCCGGGACAAGATATTTGACCCTTTCTTCACCACTAAGGAGATCGGGCGAGGGACGGGGCAGGGTCTGGCGATAGCCCACTCGATTGTGGTCGAGAAGCACGGGGGGACCATCACCTTCACGAGCGAAGTTGGTAAGGGAACCACTTTCTCTATTCGTCTGCCGCTGGGTGAGGAGGCAAAGCCCGCGGAAGGGAACCACGCATCCTATCCTCTCCCCAAATGATCACCCTCCCCTCCGGGCTTTGCCCAAGGCGGCTGCCTTACCTTCCCCCCGGCAACAAGGCCGGTCAACTTTCGTCTTCCGACATCTCTTAGACGCCGCGGGTGGCGCAGACCTCACTTGTTGATGTCTGCGACCTGTGGGTCACCACAACTTCCTACTGCGCCCGCTCAGAGTGGCCGAGCGTGCGGCCAATCCAACTCGAACCCTTGCGTCACGAGACTGCCCTGAAAGTCTTCCAGGAGTCTGGGGTTATTGCGAATGGCGCGGGGAGGCTGGCCCAGTTTCATGGCGTGGGCTGCCAGCGCGCCGGCGGCCTCTCCGATATTCCATTCCGTTGGGTGCAGCCGGTAGCAACCGTTCGTGATGTGAGTCGTTCCGATGTTCTTCGCGGCCGCTAACAGGTTCTCAACTCGCTGAGGCAGCAGCGCTCCGAGAGGAATCTGGTAAGGCAGGGAGCTGATGTCGATGTAGTTGGTCCCTCCTGCCGAAGGATGCAGGTCAATTCGGTACGAACCCACCCCCACTGAGTCCTTGAATTTCTCCGCAGTGACCTCTTCCAAAGACTTCCCGGTCTGCTTCATCCGCATTTCTGTTCCCACATGTTGCTCCAGCGCGGTGAATTCGGCCCGGATCCTCCGCGACTCGCGAATGTAGGGAGAGGCGGCGAGGCCGTCTTCCGTTCCGACCACGTCCTTCCGCAGCCGAAGCCCTTTCCACCCGTACCCACCGTTTGGCCGCGGGGCCTCCGTTTGCATCCAATAGAGCAAGGAAAGGCTGAGCTGTTTCGCTCTCCTGAGCAATTCGTTCCGCTGCTCCGGCGAGGAAGTCACGAGATCGCCACCCCAATAGTCGTTCTGAGGCCAGTTCACCAGCGTAATATCACTTGGGTACGCACCCGGGAGGAAGTTGGCCCGATCCGCGATGCGCCGATAGATCCACAGATTGCGCTCCCCGGCGGCCGTCGGCTCCGGATTGGGAACGAGGGAGTTATGGGTGGGCTGCAAGGTTTCCGGGTTACACGTCGTCCAGCTCAGCAAGTGTCCGGGCCAGGGGGGCGTCAGGTTGGGCTCGTACGCGCGCCAGGCGTCGTAGTCGCGGGGCCGCTCGACGGTGTGATCCTCACCCTCGAGGTAGTCCATGGCGAAGCAGTATGTGAAGGACTGGCTGTTGGCAGGTTGTGCTTTCGCTGCGGCATGCAGTTCCCCGGTTTCCGCCTGAGATTCCGCCCCCGTGACGAACTCCGTCTCAGTCAGGGGAAGCAGATCTCCGAGTTCCGTAGTGTCCAGAAAGTATTTCGCGGTGATCGTCCGTGTCAATCCGCTGCGCATGTCGCGGACAGCGACGCTCGTCACCCGATCGTGGTCCGTGGTGGCGCTCTCCGGAATGTGTTCCAGAAGAACCAGAAGTTGACCACTGCTCACGTAAGGCGCCAGGGCCGCTTCCAGCACCGCGACCGAGACACGAAACTCGTGGGTCAGTCGAGACACCGTCCCGTTTCCCGGATTCAGGTCGGCACGCGCCCGGGCCGGTTCGGTCAAGGGATAATTCCGCCGGTAGTATTCACGAACCGACTCCCGATAAGCACGATAGTTGCGGGTACAACCGAATTGCTCGATCCAGGGGTGCTCATCAGGCGGAACGGCCTGGGCGGTTAGCTGTCCCCCAATCCACCGCGTTTCTTCCGTCAAGATGACGCGCCTGCCGTTGCGCAAGGCCGCGAGGGCAGCCGCAAAGCCACCCACACCCCCTCCGATCACGGCTATATCGCACATCAGTTCTCGGGCTCTCGCGTACAGGCTTGGAATCGCCAGGAGAGAGGCCGAATACTGAAGGAACTTGCGGCGATTCATGGTCACTCCTTTTCGGGCACGGGCGGTCGCGGGTGGCGCAGACATCGCTTGGATGCTGTGAAATAATCCCCGAAGACCCTTCTCACCGCAGAGTCGCGGAGGCGCAGCGCATTGAAAACAAAAGGCGCTCTCTCTGCGTCTCGGTGCCTCTGCGGTGAAGGCAGCCATTTTTTCACAGCATCAGACCGATGTCTGCGCCACCCGCGTGGGCTTCAAATATTCGTCTGTCCGGTACCTTATTGTAAACCCAGACCGTCGTTTTGGTGTCAGTCCAGTCTTGTCCAGTTTACCGATCCCGTGGCTGCCCGTAGCCTGCGGCCCGGACATTGCGGTTTCGGCGCGTTCACGCTAAAGTGGGGAGGTCGGCCCACGTGGGCTCTTCTGCCAATTAACCTAGGACCTGATTGATGGGTTTTCACGACGCACTGCTGGATCCGTTCGTCCCGGTGACGCTGTTTGAGGTGGTTCCGCCCGCTGCGGCGAAACCCGAAGCGCTGGAGTCGTCCCTCGACGAACTGCGGCAGGTCCGAAGCCTCGTGAATGGGATCAATCTCCCGGAAATCCACGACGAGGATCGACCGGGTGAGCGCACCAGCAAATTCGTCGCCCGGGTCGAGCCGCGCCTCTTTGGCTCCCGCATCCAGCGCGAGCTGGGGATTGACGTGGTTCTCAATCACGTCACCGTGCACGACGCGGAACCCGAGCGGTGGTTCCGCGAAACGCTCGACCAATCGGGCATCAGCAATTGGGTTCTGGTGGGCGGCGAGTCCAAAGAGATCCAATATCCAGGGCCGCCACCCGGCGAAGCGGCTAGGCTGGCGAAATCCCTGAGCCTGCCTGTCTCGCTGGGGGGCATTACGATTCCCAGCCGGGTGAACGAGCCGGACCGCATTCGCAAGAAGCAGGCCGAGGGGATTGAATTTTTCACCTCGCAGGTAATGTTCGACTCGAACGATCTGGTCTGGTTGATTCAGCGGCTCAACGGCGTAGAGGCGCGCATCTTTATCAGCTTTGCCCCGGTCAGCCACCGGCGCGATCTGGAATTCCTGCGCTGGCTCGGTGTGGACATCCCTCGCGACCTCGACCGTTTCCTTCTCGGCTCCGAGCAAGGGGCAACCGCGCCGCCCGAGACGTGCCTCGATCGATCCCTCAACCTGGCCCAGCGCATACTGATGGACGTCTTCGACAACCTCCCTCCCGATCCGCCGCCTATCGGCCTGAACATCGAGCACATTAACCGCCGGAACTTCGCCGCAGCGCTTGCTATGCTCGATCGGCTGGGAAATCTTTATGCCAATCTGGTGGCCGCGCGCGCCCGCGCCAGCGGGTCGTGAGCAACCTTTCTCCGGAGTATCTTGCGCATTTCACAGTTGCGATGGCGCATGAGCAAGCCGGGGCGGGTGAGGGGGGCGTTCCCCCCAGCAGCAAGTTCCCAGTCCCCCGCCGGTTGTCCCCGGGAACTTCCCTCTCTAGCCACAACCTGCGCACTGGCATAGAATGCCCACGTGGACCGCAAAACCATCTCCACTAAGAGCCGGACGCGCCCTCGCGGCGCGAACCTGGTGGACATCGCCGTGATGGCGGCGATTCGCAATCCGCTCACCTACCAAGTTCCTGATTCCCTCGTGGTCCAACCCGGCCAGCGAGTCGAGGTTCCGCTCGCGACGCGCAAAGCTACGGGAATCGTCCTGCGGGCCGGGAGCCCTCTTCCTCCCGACGTGGAAGTGCGGCCCATATTACGCTTGCTAGACCCGGAGCCGGTGCTCTCGCCCGAATTGCTGAAGCTGGGTCTGTGGATTGCTGACTATTACGTCGCGCCGATCGGCGAAGTATTCCGGGCGATGCTGCCCTTGCGCGCGGCGACGCGGCGCGCGCGCCTGGTCCGCCTGAGCGAATTGGGACAGCGGAAGCTCCAGGAAACCGCTCAGCCTGCGGAAGAGGGCGCCGGGCAGGAGAGGGACCTTCTCGCCTATCTCGCCGCGCGCGGCAGCTCTGCGCTGGAAGCTCTGCGCCGAAAATTTCCGGAGGCTTTGCTGCACGCCCTCAAGCAGAAATGGGTCGTCGTGGAAGAAGTTGAGCGCGCGCGCGGCCAACGGCAGGTTTACGCAGTGCGGCTGGCGGGCCCTCTGCCGGAGAAGCCGGCGCGCCTCTCGCCGGTCGCCAAGCGCATCCTCGCAGCGCTCGAGAGCGGTGGGCCGGCAGGCGATCATGGTAAGCTCCTCGAGACTGCCCGCGCCAGTCTCGCCGCGCTCAAGAAACTGAGCACCGCCGGCTTGGTCGAACTGAGCCCGGCAGAAAGACTTCTGCGCCCGCCCGGGGGCGCAGCGGCCGGCGAGGGATCCCCCCTGGTTCTAACGCCGGCGCAGCGCGCGGTTCTCGACGACCTCCTGCAGAATCTTGAATCCTCCCGGTTCGAAACCGTGCTCCTGCATGGCGTGACCGGCAGCGGCAAGACGGAAATCTACCTGCGGCTGATGGCGCGCTGCCTCGAGCTCGGTCGCGGCGCCCTGATGCTGGTGCCGGAAATCGCCCTCACGCCGTCTGCGCAGGCGCTTGTCCTGGCGCGATTCGGGTCCCAGGTTGCGCTTCTGCACAGCGCCCTGACCGAAAACGAACGCCACGAAGCCTGGTGGCGAATTCGCCGCGGCGAGGCCCAAGTCGTCCTGGGAACCCGTTCGGCGGTGTTCGCTCCCCTGGCCCGCCTGGGCCTGGTGGTCGTGGATGAAGAGCACGACACGAGTTACAAGCAGGACGAAACGCCGCGTTATCATGGGCGCGATGTGGCGGTGGTGCGCGCGCGCCTGGCCGGAGCGCTTACCGTCCTGGGTTCCGCGACCCCCTCGCTGGAATCTTACTGGAATGCGCGCGAAGGGAAGTATCGCCTGGCGATACTTCCCGAACGCGTGGGTGAGCGGAAGCTGGCAAACGTGGAGATCGTGGACATGCGCCAGGAGTTTCGCGAAACCCACACGCAGGTGCCTGTCTCCCGCCGCCTGCAGCAGGAAATTGAGGCGCAGGTTGCCAACCGGCAGCAGACCATGATCCTGCTGAACCGCCGTGGCTATTCCTGGTTCCTGTTGTGCCGGAGTTGCGGCGAAACGCAGCGCTGTGTGAACTGCTCTATCTCGCTTACCTATCATCGCCGCGAGCATCGCCTGATTTGTCATTACTGCGGTTATTCAGCGGCGGTGCCCGCGCGCTGCCCCGGTTGCGGGAGTGAACATCTCTATTACGTGGGCGAGGGAACCGAGAAGGTCGAAAAGAAGTTTGCCGAACTGTTTCCTACCGCCCGCGTGGCGCGGCTCGACCGCGACGTGGCGCGGCGCGCCGGGCAGTTCCAGCACATTCTGGAAGCTTTCCGGCAGGGCAAGATCGATCTGCTGGTGGGAACGCAACTGATCTCGAAAGGGCACGATTTTCCCGGCGTGACGCTGGTGGGAGTGGTATCGGCGGACATCGGCCTGGGGCTGCCGGATTTCCGCTCCGCGGAGCGGACTTTTCAATTGCTCACGCAAGCCGCCGGCCGCGCCGGACGCGGCGAGGTCCCGGGGCGCGTGTTGGTTCAAACCTTCTATCCCGATCATTACGCCATTCGGCTGGCCGCGGAGCAGAACTACGAAGCCTTCTTCCACAAGGAAATGCGGTTTCGCCGCATGATGCACTACCCCCCGGGGACGGCTCTGGCGAACGTCATCGCCCAAGGCAGCAAACTCGAACAGGCCGCACGGGTCGCCAAGCAGATCGGGGATTTTCTCATCCCCCTGGAGGGGAACACGGAGGGGCTGAAGATCCTGGGACCCACACCGGCGCCGCTCGCCAAAGTGCAAGGCCGCTTTCGCATTCAGTTCCTGATTAAGTGCACTTCCCGCGCCCGCCTGAATAACATCTTGCGGCAACTGGCGGACCACTCGGAGCAGCAGGGTATTCCACCGCGCTGTGTGATGATCGACATGGACCCGGTCAACATTATGTAGATCCCCACTCAGACCCGGCTTTCGTAGAGGCCGCCTTTACAGGCTCCGGAAAGACCGCCAAAGCTGTCATCCTGAGGAGCCGCAGGCGACGAAGGACCTCTGCATTTGCCTGATTCTACGAATGCAGGGGTTCTTCGCTTCGCTCAGAATGACGGCAAGGAAGCGTTTCTCCGCAGCCTGTTTAGGCGGGCAAGTCTTTCAATCCATGATACCGCCCTGAAGGGCGCCGCCACGAAAAGCAGCCGCAGAAGTCGCCCCGGCGGGGCTTTCTATTGAACGGAAAATGGCGTGGGAACGAAGGTGAGGGCAAGAATCAGCGCGGCGACGAGGGCGAGAATCTTCCTGCCTCGGCCGAGGGTCTCCGTCGGGTCGAGTAACACGGGATGGCGCAGGCCGAGAAAAAACAGGATTACGCCCCAGACCATCCACCCCATCCAACAGAAGATTCCCAGCGGCAGCAAGACCAGGAGGAAGCCGCGTGAAATGTACCGATGCTTATCCCCTAGGATCGCATAAAGAATGTGGCCGCCATCGAGCTGCCCCACCGGCAGAAGATTCAGGGTCGTGGCGAACAGCCCCACCCAGGCGGCGCAGCCCGCGGGGTGAAGGGTCATCGCGGCCGGATTCATTCCGGCCCGGAGCAGCTTGGCCAGCAGGATTAGCGCCAGAGGATTACCAAGAGTGATGGAATCGGGCGCGCTCGCGGGGGGGCCGGCCTTCGAAAGGTGTATCGCCACGGCGAGGGCGGGGATGGCGATGACAAAGCCCGCCAGCGGTCCCGAAATTCCAACGTCAAACAGCTCGCGGCGGGTAACTATCGGAGACTTGATGCGAATGAAAGCCCCCAGCGTTCCGATGAGCGTGGGAGCGGGGATGAAGTAAGGATAGGTGGCGCGGATTCCGTAGTGCCGGCAAGTGAGGTAATGCCCCAGTTCGTGCGCCAGCAGGATGCTCAGCAGGGTGACGGAGAACGGCACGCCCAGCACCAACCGCCCGGGGTGGTGCCACAATCCCTG
This sequence comes from uncultured Acidobacteriota bacterium, assembly GCA_963722555.1. Lineage (GTDB taxonomy): Bacteria > Acidobacteriota > Terriglobia > UBA7540 > UBA7540 > Bog-366. The sequence continues at coordinate 572,558 of CAVRNQ010000001.1, read as the reverse complement.
GAAGTAGGCGCGGGAGACCTCCCAATCGAAAACCGGAAGATTCTGCGCGTAGTTGATTTCGATGTGGGTGCCTACGATCAGGGTCGTCAGGATGGTGAGCAGGAAGAGTCCCAGGTGAAAGGGCAGGGAGTGGTACCAGCGACGGCGGGGCCTCAGGGGCCAGCGGACGGGGACCCACGGGTGAGCGGGCAGAGGGTTCTCAATGACTGGAGACTGGCTGAGACCGGCGGATTGGAATTCGTCGCCCATGCGCATAGGGAGAAGAATTCTATTCTCGCCTGCCCCTGGCCGCCTGTAAATAGGTTAGGAGAGGGATTGCAGCTCCTTGCCAGGTTTGAAGCGCACAGCTTTGCCGGGCGGGATGCTGACTTCCGCCCCGGTTCGGGGGTTCCGGCCAATGCCGGTCTTGCGAGGTTTCACATTGAAAACACCGAAGCCCCGCAGTTCAATGCGGTCGCCCTGGGCCAGGGCTTTCTTCATGGCTTCAAACACCGTCTCCACCGCCATCTCAGCTTTTGTCTTGGTGATGCTCGTGCGGTTGACGACCTCATTGATGATGTCCAGCTTTATCACGCGAACCTCCTGAAAATACGGGTGTTAATCCTAGAAAGACACAGGGGCATTGTCAAGAGTAATCTCCTGGACTATCATTCTCGTCCTTTTTGTTGCTGGGGGGCTATGCCGCGACCGCGTGCCGCGGCTACGTGCCCCCATTCCAAACGAGGTAACTTCACATGCCGGTCAAGAACGATCGCTGGATTCGTAAAATGGCGCTGGCGCACGACATGATCAATCCCTTCGAGGAAAGGCAGGTGCGGGAAGGAGTGATTTCCTACGGGCTTTCCTCTTACGGATACGACCTGCGCGTCGCCGATGAATTCAAGATCTTCACCAACGTCAACACCACCATCGTTGACCCCAAGCACTTCGACGCCCGCTCCTTCGTCGAGTTCCAGGGGCCGGCCTGCATCGTCCCGCCCAATTCCTTCGCGCTCGCCCGCTCCGTGGAATATTTTAAGATCCCGCGCAATGTCCTGACGATATGCGTTGGCAAATCAACTTATGCCCGTTGCGGTATTATTGTAAATGTTACACCGCTTGAACCGGAGTGGGAAGGCTTCGTCACGCTCGAAATCTCGAATACCACGCCCCTGCCCGCGCGCGTCTATTCCAATGAAGGTCTTTGCCAGATCATCTTTCTGGAGTCGGATGAGGTCTGCGAGACCTCCTACAAAGACAAGAAGGGTAAGTACCAGGCCCAGCAAGGCATTGTGCTGCCCAAGGTCTAGGCCGGCAAGGCCGCGAGAGGTGTTCTGCCCATGCGGTTCGGTTGGATCCTGCTGGCGGTGACCTTGCTCTCTGTGCCCGCCGGCAGGGCAGCACGTGGCCAAACCGAAAAACCTGCGGCTGCCTCGGCGCCGGCATCCCTGCCCACGTCTCTCCTGAGCCCAGGGAAGTCCGTGGCGCCTCCGCCGGACGCGACCTACACCCTCACCCCGGAACGCCGCGCCCAGGCCGTCGCCTATTCCCACGCCCAATACACTCTCTATTTTGTTGGGACCCTGTTTTCGATCGGCGTCTATCTTCTCCTCTGGCGCGCCCGCCTCGCGGTGATCTTTCGTGACTGGGCATGCTGGGCTTCGGGGCATCACTTCGTCCAGTGCTTGGTTTTTGTACCGCTTTTCGTGGTGACGGCAAGTCTGCTGAATTTTCCGCTCGATTACTACGGCGGTCTTGTTCTGGAGCGCCGCTTTGGTCTTTCGACGCAGGGGTTCGCGTCCTGGCTCGGCGACTGGGGAAAGAATCTGGCCATTACGGCAGTACTCGGCGTCATCCTGGTCTGGGTTTTCTACGCAGTCGTGCGCCGCAGTCCACGCCGGTGGTGGTTCTACTTCTGGCTGGCGTCGATTCCCCTCATTTTGGCTTTCCTCCTGGTTGAGCCGTTCGTCATCGAGCCGCTCTTCAGCAGGTTCACACCGCTCGCGAAAACCCAACCAGTGCTCGTCGAGCGGATCGAAGCCATGCTGGAGCACGCGGGCCTTTCCATCCCGCCCGCGCGCATTTTCGAAATGGACGCCAGTTCCAAGACCAAAAGCGTGGATGCCTATGTGTCCGGCGTGGGTGCGAGCAAGCGCGTCGTGTTGTGGGATACGGCTCTCCGCACAATGGGGCCGGATGAGCTGTTGCTGGTTCTCGGACATGAAACCGGCCACTACGCCCTCTATCACATTCCCAAAGAGTTCACCCTGGACGAAGCCGTGGCCCTGCTCTTCATCTTTCTAGGGTTTCTCGCAGCCAATCGCCTGGTGGAGCGAGTCGGCCGGCGCACCGGGATCGAAGGCGTGGGCGACTTGGCTTCGCTGCCCCTGGTGCTGGTTGTGCTTGCCATGCTGGTATTCCTATCTTCTCCCATCGTGAACGGTATCTCGCGCCACTACGAGCATCAAGCCGATCAGTTCGGTCTGGAAGTTGCCTACGGCGTTGTTGCGGACCCGAACACCGCCGAGATTCACGCCCTCGAAACCCTGGGCAGGGAAGACTTGGCTGACCCCGATCCCAGCCCCTTTATCAAACTCTGGCTTTACACCCACCCACCACTCGCGGACCGCATCCGTTTCGCCGCAAGCTACAAGCCCTGGGCGGAAGGGAAACCACTCGAACTGCTGCCGAAACCTAGATGAGGGATTGCCTCCTCCGGAGAGGGCAACCTGCCCCTCTTCTTCTCACTCACACACTGCAACGCAATAGAGGGGATACGATGTACCTAAACGGCCGTGCGCAAACCTTGCGGCCATTCTTGCCTTCGTGTTACCTTCGTAAGTTTGAGGATTCGGGGGAGTTTTGACTGAGCAAGGGGAAGGATGATCCTGAGCCCGAGGGGACAAACCCCGCGTATTGCCGCGAGCGAGTACGTTGGGGCGAAGTCACTCCCCGCTGACCGTGTCGAGCCGGGAGGGCCGCAAGGCTCCTGAGAGACAACTAGCAAGCTGCGGGCGCAGAGCAAATGACTAATCGGATTGAACCAATTCGTTCCGTGAAAGGCACGCGCGACCTGCTGCCCCCCGAAACCAGCCTTTGGCAGCGGGTTGAGTCGGAAGCCCATCGCGTTTTCGCCGCTTATCATTACGGCGAAATCCGCACGCCCATTCTGGAGGAAACGGCGCTCTTCGCCCGAGGAGTAGGTGCTGATACCGACATTGTGATGAAGGAGATGTACACCTTCCACGACCGCGCCGAGGAATCGCTGACCCTCCGCCCGGAAGCCACGGCCTCCGTCGTGCGCGCTTACCTCGAGCACAGCCTTTACAACCAGGGCGGCCTTCACAAGCTCTACTACATCGGCCCGATGTTCCGCCGCGAGCGCCCGCAGAAGGGCCGCTATCGCCAGTTCTACCAAATTGGTGCGGAAGTCTTGGGGTCAGAGAACCCTCTGGTGGACGTGGAAGTCCTGGAAATGCTCGTGCTGTTTCTCGATCGCGTCGGCATCCACGAGTATCAGCTTTTGCTCAACTCCGTGGGTTGCCCCAAGTGCCGCACGGAGTATCTGGAAGTTCTGCGCCAGGCGCTCGAAAGCGTCAAGGCCACGATGTGCGCGGATTGCCAGCGCCGCGCCGAGACCAATCCATTGCGCGTGCTAGACTGCAAAGTGGAGACGGACCAGCCGATCATCGAGAACTTGCCCAAGATCATCGACCACCTCGACCTCGAGTGCCGCCGGCATTTTGAGCGTGTCACGAGCGAACTTCAGGCGCGCGGCCTTACCTATCAGATTACGCCGCGCCTGGTGCGCGGGCTCGACTACTACACGCGGACAACGTTTGAAATTACCAGCGGCGCACTGGGCGCGCAGAACGCGGTGGTGGGCGGCGGACGCTACGACGGGCTTTCAGAAATGTTGGGCGGCCCCCCCACGCCGGGCATCGGTTTCTCGATTGGCCAGGACCGCCTGATTCTAGCCGTCGAAGCCGCGGCGCTCCTTAAGCCGGGAGTCCCGCTCGCAGCCTACGTGGTGTGGATGGGCGAGGCCGCGCTCGCGCCCGCCGCGCGCCTGGTGCGGGAATTGCGCGCGCAGGGTTTGAGCGTCGAGATCGACTACGACTCCATGAAGATCAAAAAGGCCATGGGCGTTGCCAACAAGCTCCAGGCGCGCTTTGCCATCATTATCGGCGAAGGGGAACTTGCCAGCGGCAAATACCAGGTGAAAGATATGGCATCCGGCGAACAGAAAGAGTTGGAGCCGGTCACTATCGTGGAGTATGTAAAAGAGAAATTATGAATTCTGAATTATGAATTGAAACCCCGAAGTTCCACACTCTCTATGGGAGCCTTTCGTTAATTCATAATTCATAATTTATAATTCAATATTGCTGTTGCGGCGGTGAATGTGAAATTAGATCTTCTGGGTGACCGGCAACGAACGCACTACTGTGGTGAGCTGCGCAAAGCGCACGCTGGGCAGAAGGTGTTCCTGGCCGGCTGGGTGGACGTCCGGCGGGATCTGGGCAACCTGATCTTCCTTGATCTGCGCGACCACACGGGCAAGACGCAGATCGTCTGCAATCCTGCCATCAGCGCGGAAGTGCACGGCCGGGCGGAGGGGGTTCGCGCCGAGTATGTGGTTGGCGTGGAGGGAGAAGTCGTAGCGCGCACGCCGGAAACCGTGAATCCGCAACTCTCGACGGGCGAAGTGGAAGTGATGGCGCGCCACCTGCTGGTCTTGAATGAGGCCAAGACGCCGCCCTTCCCCATTGAAGATGAAACAAAGACGAGCGAGGAGATGCGCCTGCGCTACCGCTACCTCGATCTGCGTCGCGGGCGCATGCAGCGCAACCTGCGCTTGCGCCATCGCGCCAGCCAAGTGGTCCGCGCGCACCTGGGTGAGCTTGGGTTCCAGGAAATTGAGACGCCCTTCATGACCCGCTCGACACCCGAGGGCGCGCGTGACTACCTCGTCCCCAGCCGCCTGCACCACGGGCACTTCTACGCGCTGCCGCAGTCGCCGCAATTGTTCAAACAGATTCTGATGATTGGCGGCTTCGATCGCTATTACCAGATCGTACGCTGCTTCCGCGACGAAGACCTGCGCGCGGACCGCCAGCCGGAATTCACCCAGATCGATATCGAAATGGCTTTCCCGCAGCGCGATGTCCTGTTCGACATAATCGAACGCCTGATGGAGAAGCTCTTCGCGCTCGTCGATGTCAAGGTGGAACGGCCCTTCCCCCGCCTGCCTTACGAGGAGGCGATGGAGCGCTACGGCTCCGACAAACCGCACCTGGGCGCGCCGCTCGAGTGGAAGCGGGTGAGTCTCGATTCCGGCGCTGCGGAGAAGGTGCGCGTGGCCGAGCCTCTCAAGGCCATGCGTGTCCCGGGTTGGGGCGATGCCTCGCGCAGCCAGCTCGACAAGCTGCAGGAGACCGCGAAATCCCTGGGCGCCGATTGGTTCTCCTATATCAAGGTGTCCGGCGCCGAGGTGCAATCGCCTCTCACCAAAGCGCTGGGCCAGCCCGGAGTGGCCGCGCTCGCTTCCTCAGTGCAAGCCCAGGCCGGCGATCTGGTTCTGCTGCTGGGGATCAAGTCGGCGGCCAACCGGGGCGCGTACCGGATGCTGGATAATGCCTCGGGTGAATTGCGCTTGGATATCGCGCGCAAGCTCGGGCTGCTCAAGCCCGGGACCTGGAATTTCCTCTGGGTCGTGGATTTCCCCATGTTCGAGTTCGATGAAAAGGAAAACCGCTTCGCGGCCATGCACCACCCCTTCACCTCGCCGCGCGAAGAGGATCTGGAGAAACTCGAAACCGACCCGCGAGCCGTGAAGGCGCGCGCCTACGACCTGGTGCTGAACGGCTCGGAGATCGGCGGCGGCTCGATTCGTATCCATCGCCAGGATGTCCAGCGCCGCGTTTTCAAGGTTCTGGGTCTGAGCGATGAGCAGGCGCGCGAGCGCTTCGGATTCTTCCTCGACGCACTCGAGTACGGCACACCACCGCACGGCGGCATCGCTCTGGGCTGGGATCGCCTCAACGCGTTGATGGCGGGCGAATCCAACATTCGGGAAGTGATTGCCTTCCCCAAGACGGCCAGCGCCGTGGATATGATGTGCGACGCGCCCGCCGGCGTCGAGCCCGAGCAGCTTGACGAGTTGGGGCTGGAGATCAAAAAAGATTGATTCATTGAGCCATTGAGTCATTGCCCCATTGAAAGTGCCTTCTCAATCATCCAATGACTCAATGAGGCAATGAAGCAATGACTCAATTCCATGTCCATCATCCGCATTCTCCCCGAAGCAGTCGCCAATAAAATTGCCGCCGGCGAGGTGGTGGAACGGCCTGCGTCGGTGGTGAAGGAGTTGCTTGAGAACTCCTTGGATGCGGGCGCTGGCCGTGTGGAGATCACCGTCGAGGGCGGCGGGAAGCGCTTGATTCGCATCGTTGATGACGGCCAGGGGATGACGCACGACGATGCGTTGCTGGCGTTTGAGCGCCATGCCACGAGCAAGATTCGCACCGCGGAAGATTTGTTCGAGATTTCGACGCTGGGGTTTCGCGGCGAAGCGTTGCCTTCGATCGCGGCGGTCTCCCGCTTGTTGCTCGAAACCAGGCACGCTTCCGAGAACGCCGGGACGCGCGTGGAAATTGCCGGGGGCAAGCTGCGCGACGTGAAGGAAGTGGCGTGGCCCCAGGGGACCAGCATCGAAGTACGCGACCTGTTTCACAACACCCCGGCGCGCCGCAAGTTTCTGAAGTCGGAATCGACCGAGCTCGGCCACATCGCCACGCTCGTGACCCATTACGCCCTGGCCCATCCCGAGAAGAGTTTTCGACTCGCTTCGCTCACCAATGAAATCCTGAATGTCGCGCCGGTCGAAAGCCATCGCGAGCGCTTGTACCAGGTGATGGGCGGGCAAACGCTCGAGCAGCTTCTGGAGATAGCGCCGGTCGAGCGTCGCGTCCTGGGGCCGGCTCTCGCGGAAGCGGGCGAAGCAGAGCCATTTGAGAACGCGCCGCTGGTACGGGTACAGGGGTTCGTTTCGCGCCCGGACGTACAGAAGCTGAATCGCAACAATATTTACTTTTTTGTGAACAGGCGGCTGGTGCGCGACCGCCTGATCCTGCACGCCATCACGGAGGCTTACCGGAACATCCTGCCGTCGAATGTGTTTCCGGTGGCGCTGATTTTTCTCGAACTCCCCCCGGCGGAAGTGGACGTAAACGTTCACCCGTCGAAAATCGAAGTCCGCTTTCGGCATGGGAGTTTCATGCACGACCTGGTACGTGACTCGATTCGCCAGACGCTCCTTTCCACGCGGCCGGTGGCCGCGTTCCCCATGTCACGTTCGGCGCCGCCCGCGGGACTGGCCGTGGAAGCGGCGGACGTGGCTGATAAACTGGCCGAAGAGCCGCCGCTCATGCGGGGAGCGACCGCGCCGCCCGAGCCGGGCCGGGCTTGGCCGCGGCCAGGGGGAAGAGGCTTCGAGCTCTCTTCACCACGCCCGGAGCCGCGCGCGCAGAGGTTGCCGCTCGATGCAGCCTTGGCGCCCTACGCGCCGGTGGCGCCGTCCGCAGGGCCAGCTTTCGATCTCCCGGGTGCGGGCGCGGCTGCGAGTCTGGCCCCACGCGAGTTGCCCGTCGACCTCGAACCTTTGGGGCAGGTACAGGAGAGCTTCATCGTCGCCACCAATTCCGAAGGCCTGTGGATTGTGGACCAGCACGCCGCGCATGAACGAGTGCTCTTCGACCGCCACGTGCGCCTGCGGCAGGAGAGGAAAGTCGAGGTGCAGCGCCTGCTCATGCCGATCATTCTGGAGTTGAAGCCCGAGCAGCAGGTCACTTATCAAACCATTGCCGACGAACTGGTGGCCAATGGTTTCGAAGTCGATCCCTTCGGCCAGCGCACCGTGGCCATCAAGACGGCGCCTGCCGAGATCAGCGCGGATGAGGTCGAGAAGCTGATGCTGGAAATCCTGGATGATGTCAACCAGGAAGGGCCGTCGGTCTCGCTCGACGTCTTGCGGGGCAGGATCGCGGCTTCCATTTCCTGCCACGCGGCGGTCAAAGTGAACATGGCGCTCGAACGGAGCAAAATGGAGTGGCTGCTGCAAGCCCTCGGCCGAACCGACTGCCCCATGACCTGCCCACACGGCCGTCCCACCGTGTTGCGGTACGGGATGAAGGAATTGATGAAGGCGTTTAAGAGAATCTAGCGGTCAGCTATCAGCTCTGAAGAGATGGACCCCCGCCTGCGCGGGGGTGACGACGAACATGGCCGCCCCATTCCGCCCGTGCCGTCATTCCCGCGCAAGCGGGAATCCACCTGGGTCGCCAGGATCTGGTTCTGGGTTTTTGCGTGAAAGGGCTGAACCAAGGCGAGCGGGTAGCGCGGACCTGTTGTTTAGGTCCGCGGCTTTTCATCGTCAATGGGGGACGAACCGCGGACCTACAAAACAGGCCCGCGCTACTCGCTTACGAACGACGGACCACTGACAACTGACAACGGACCACGGACAGAATCCCATCATGCCTGAACCCTTGGTGATCACCATTGACGGCCCCGCGGGAGCGGCGAAGAGCACGGTGGCGCAGATGCTCGCCCAGCGTCTGGGGCTGACGTACGTCGATAGCGGAGCCACGTACCGCGCCGCGGCGCTGAAGGTGCTGGAAGCGGGCGTCGAGCCTGACGTGGCCAGGCTGATCGGCCAGACGGATATCCAGGTGGCGACCGACGCCGCCGAACCTCGCGTTCTGGTGGACGGCCGCGACGTCACGGCGCGCCTGCGGACGCCGGAGGTGACGCTGGCTGCCGCGCAGGTTTCGCGCCGGCCGCAAGTGCGCGCCAAGCTTATCGAGATGCAGCGTACCTTGGCGCGGGGGAGTGGGGTGGTGATGGAGGGACGCGACATCGGCACGGTGGTCTTCCCGCAGGCGCCGCTTAAGATCTTCCTCAAAGCCAATGTGGAAGAGCGCGCGCGGCGGCGACTCCGGCAAGATGAGCAGGAAGGCCGCCTGGCAACCCTCGAAAAAACGGCCTACGAGATCGGCCGCCGTGACCAGCTTGATGCAGAGCGGAAAGTCTCGCCGCTGGTTGCCGCTGCGGATGCGGTGGTGATTGATTCCACGTGTCTAACGGCGGAGCAGGTGGTGGAACAGATTGTTGATCTGGTAAGGAAGAAGGGACTCGCGGAAGGCGGTAGCCACGGTCAATCGTCCTGTGATTGACCGTGGGCTTTTCCCATCGACAAGAGCCCACGCACGAAGATGTCGCGATCATAAAGGAACCGACGCCGCAACCTGGACATGCGGTCAATCTACACGCGATGCCGCGCGGAGGCAATATTGAACCGGGCTGGCGAGCACTACGGGGCAAGAAAAGCCGCGGACCTTCAGGAACAGGTCCGTGCTAATTGCTTTGTTACGTGTATGACTTGGCTGCCCTTCCTTGATCGCAGACATCGCAAAAGGCGCGATGTCTGCGCCACCCGCGGTAGCAATGACCGTGACAGCATGTTATCCGCTAACTCTCGGCTTCCCCGAAAGCTTCTTGTAGTAATCGTGCGCTGACTGGAAGGTCTGGAATTTCTTGCTCTGTTGATTGATCAATTCCATTTCGCCTGCGGTTTCACGGTCTGTCCAATAGTGGCCGAGTACCTTTTTAGGGTGCTCGTCGATGATCTTCAACCAGACTGCACCGAAGTGAATTGGGCTCCTGTAACGAACCTGAAAGCGAGGCTCATTGCGATAAACACCGCTAACGCAGTAAAGACCATCGGAAGAACTCACGATCTCTGTTCCCATAAGTTCAGAGCTTGATTCGGCTGTTAGCAGTCTCAGACTCAAAGTCGAAAACGTCTGCCGGACAACCATGTAGCCCTCGACAGGCGGTATGCCGGGGGCGGTTGCAGGGTTTTTCCAGTTGGAGCGAATCTCGACCTTCCATGTGCCGTCAATTACGGGCTGTCTCACAAACCATCCATGCAGAAGCGGGATTTTCCAAAGCCACAAGTCGAAAGCCATCACTGCGTATAGCACGACGGTTATGGCGGTGGAAAGCGGCCCGAGCCAAGCCGATTTTATGGCTTCATGGTTGAAATAGAGGATGACGGTCCAAGCAAGAGCCGCACAATAAATGATTGCCTTTATGTATCGCTCGGATTTCATGTTTTACTCGAAGCCTAGGTAATCCCAAGCGGCCTGCAAAAACTCGTTCACCTCGGCCCGCGTCCAAGGCTGGCCACTCCAAAACAAATACTTCAGGTTATTGACCTCGCCCCACTCTTTACAGGTTTTGTCTGCCCTGGTTTCGTTCCACAAGTGAGCAAGTGCGTATTGGACATCGGCCTTAAGTGTGTCGTGTTCAAAGCCTTCGTTCGGCACATTCCAGACCAAACACTCGATGAGGTACGGAGGAATCCGCTCGGCGGCGGCGTATCCATCTTCGATCAGCTTGTAGCGCAGCCGCTTTAGGATTCGAGTGACGGCCTTGAAACGTCGGCCTGTAGCGTCGTTCTTCTCAACGCCATTTTCGTAGTTCTGCCGGGGCCAGTTGACTATTTCTCCTCCGTCATCCGGATGAAGCTCCGTTCCAGAAAGAAACCAATTGTTTTCGGGCGTTCCCATGAAGCGCCGGTGTTCAAAACAAGGCACTACATCGGCATCAATGCGATACGTGTTCGCATGCAGATCAAAAGCTTTGTTCCCGCGCGTTACGGAATCCTTATCGAAATAGGAAATGAGAGCGGCTTGAACATCGTTCTTGAAGTTGACATACGGATATTTTCCACTTTCGAATCCAAAAACGCTGTCATTTAGGCCTTCGCTCATCGAGTAATCAGAAAAGAACGCGCCGGTATAAAGAACGCAGATATCAACGTCGCTATCCTGGCGGACATTCGTCCGGTTCGCATACGAGCCTTGCACAAATACCTCTATGCTTCTTGAGTTGAGCTTGTCGCTAGCAGCGATTGCTTTGCGGATCGCGCGCTCGGCGTTTTCACTCTTCGTCTGTTCGGTGTCGCTCGGCGGCGCTCCCCAACTGGAGAACATGGCCTCCCAGTCACGGCTCATCCTTTGCCCTCTGTCTTCCCTGCATATAGGCATGGCCAGTATAGTTCTGACCATGGGATTTTCTCATGCCCGATGCCCCAGCGGCAACCGCGCGTCGTCAATCTGGATGGGGCACGCCGCTGCCGCTGCCTTGTCCCAAGCAAAATTGCTGTAACTCGACCACCGCCAGTCTTCCGTCCGGTTCGCCAGCCCTTTTCGCGCGGGATACGTCTATTCCAGTTGAGCCCCAAAGGGGCGACCTAGCCCAGCCCAGGCCAACGGCCTGGGTTAACAAAGTGCCAATCCTGACCCTGAGCCCTGTAAGGGCGAAATACGAAGTCCGCGTTCAGTCCCAGACATACCGCACATCAAATTCAATCCCCGGGCTCTTCAGTAACTGCCGAATTTACCTATCCCGCCCCTTCAGGGCTTGCAGTCTGGAATTGGTTTGACCCAGGCCGTTGGCCTGGGCTGTGATAGGTCGCCCCTTTGGGGCTTAAACCGCCCAATGGGGCGGCCCCTTCCCAGTAGCCGCGCGGCAGGCTGTTGCGGTCGCGCAGGGTGCCGTCAGGACGAATGAGCGCGCCGCCGGACTTTCCCGAAAGCTCGGCGATGAACGTCCAGTCCTTGAGCCGGGCGGTCTCCTGAAGCAGGGACTCGAAGGGCGAACGCACGCTCATCTCGTTTAACACACCCTGGTCCCGCAAGGCGGCGCTGTTTTCGTAATACTTGCGAATGGAGCGATGCGTGGGAGTTATAAGATTGTGGCCGGTCATAACGTTGGAAGCAATACTAGCACTTTAGCCGGGGGCGGGCCAAGCACGAATGGTCTGTGTCGGGCGGTGGACATTGTCAGCGGGCACGAAAAGCCGCGGACCTACAAAACAGGTCCGCGCTACGATTGCTCGACCACCCCCTGGCCCCCTCCTGAACCAGGAGGGGAATAAGCACGCGCGGGCAGAATGTCAGACAATTAGACATCCCCCCAAGAGATCTTCTCCTGCCGGTGGGGAGAAATCATGACGTTTTGTCTTAATTTATAGGCTGTAGTGTGTACCCTAAGTTTATCCTTGACACCGGTAATAATCGTGTGTACACTAGTTCCTCAGGCCAGTACCCGCTGGCTGACTTGCAAGGCCGCGACCTATACAACGGGTCGGCGTAACCCGTAGAACAGTAGGCAGAAGGCAGTAGGCAGAAGGCAGAAAGCAGTAGGCAGTAGGCAGAAGGCAGAAAGCAGTAGGCAGTAGGCAGAACGCTGACTTCTGACTCCTGACTTCTGACTCCTGGCTCCTGACCGCTGCCTGCTGAACGCGTTTTTGCTGCTGGAGGTTTCCATGTCTTTAGTCCACAAACCAGAAATGACTGAGAAGAACTTGGCCGCGCACCGCGCGAACGGTTCCCAGTCGCAGGGTGCGGTGACGCCCGAGGGCAAGGCTCGCGTCGCTGCGGTCAATTTGCGTCACGGGTTCTATTCCCAGACGCCGAACGGGGCGTTGGTCGCCTTGGGGGAGGACCCGCAAGAGTATGCCGAGCTCATGAATTCCCTGGAGAATAATTTAGCCGAGGGCTTGGAAAGCGAGTTGGTGCAGCGCATCGGGCGCGCCCTGTGGCGGATGAAGCGCGCCGAACGCATGCAGGACGGCCTCGCCCTGAAGCGTATCCAAGGCGCGAAGCAAATCCAGGAATTCGCGGGTCTCGCCCAGCTCACGCGGGCTGCTGATAACCTGGAACGCTACGAGACCCTGGCCGCCGCGCTGGCCCGCCGGGACGGCCCCACTGGCGCTGAAATCCGGACCTTTGTGGAAAGCTTTGGCGATAACCCTGAGGCGGACATGCAAGAATTCTTCGTTCTTCTCCGGTCCCTGGAAAAGCCGGCGAAGGAGGCGGGGCCGGCGGCCGAAAGTCTCGGTGCCGGGCCCGGGAAGCCGGAGGCGGAGGAGCGGGAATGGAAGGCGGCGCGCCGCAAGGCTCGGACGCAACTGAACGAGATGATGGAAAGCTACCGAAGGGCCTGCGTGCAGCTCTCGGAGCAAGTCGAAAACATGCAGTCACCGGAGAATCTCGCTGCCATGATGGCTCCCCAGGACGAAAATGCGCTGCTCATGCAAAGGATGGAAGATTCCAGCCTGCGCCAATTGTGGCGGCTCACGAATGTGCTTTTCAAGGTCCGAAACGGGGCGCTGATCCATAAAGATGTTAAAAATGAAGGAACCTCCGGGGATGTGTATGAAAACAAAGTGGAGAGTGACACAATGCCCGAGAATCAAAGCGACTTTTTGGCAGAGAATGCACAAATTCCGCGATAATGGACGACAATCGAGACGGCTTTTTGTCCGACAATGCACAGATTGAGCGGTAATTCAGGGCGAAACATTCTGGATGCGCCGGGGCGGAACAACTTAGACTTTGCCCTGATGAAAGACTTCCAGCTTGGGGAGCGCTTGAAGCTCCAGTTCTGGGCAGAGTCTTATAACATATCTAACCAAGCGCATTTCGGGTACCCGGTCTCCGCAGTCGGCAGTCCAAATATCGGCCAGATCACTAGTGCCGGTGACGGGCGCGACATCCAATTTGGGATGAAGCTCTCTTTCTGAAAGGGTTTGCGAGCCGAAGGGGGCACCTCAAGGGACGGATGGCTTCAGCCGAGAAGGCCCCGCTTTTGATTCAATCGGGCCCGTTGAGGTTCGCGGTTTCGGATTGCGCGGGTAATCTAGGTGCCCGTAGCTGGCGGTGTTCCTGATCCTGTGGGGACTTAAGTTGATGATATCCGCGCAATAGCTGGGCTTGAGCAAACCCCGCTCCCACTCTGCGTACCGGTTCCTGGTCGCCGGATGGATCGAGGGGGGGACAAGCGGCGGTTTGCGGCATCGCAAGTTCTTCAGTCTGACGGAACTCAACCAGGCGATCCGGGAACTCCTTACGAAGCTCAACTCCGCTTTGCGATGAGTGCCACTTTACGCCTGCTCACGGTAGGACTGGTGTGGCTCCCGCCTGAGGGGTAGGCTGTCGCTTTCAGGAGGAAGTTTCCGGCCGTGTCAGGCAGTTTTAGATCTAGCTTGTAAGTTTGCGCACCCAGGCCCGGTATGGCGAAGGGGACCTCGGCGCGGGCAGATTCCGCGCCGTCTGTCCGATGCAGAGTCAGCGCCAGGCTGCCCTTGACACCCTCGTAAGTATCATTAACCATCATGAGGAAGAATCTTCGCTGGAAACCGGCCTCAAGCGTGGGTTGCCAGAAGTTGATGTAGACGCCGAGGGGCTTGAAGGCTTCCAGAACGTAATCTTCAAAATGCGGGTCCAGAACGAGTTGCTGAATGTCCTTGAAGTGGTCGGCCGTGTAAACCCCAGGGTAATTCGATGAGAGGTAAACGAAGTGCAGCACGCCAGCGAAATTCCGATGTGCCCGCCAGAATTCCGTTTCTCCCCCCAGGATATAAGCATTGAGATCGAGCCTCTCCTCGCCAGTGGCAGTGGGCCCGAGCAGTTTGTCATAGACGGGCTTCGAGACGGGGGTGGGAGTTCCGTCACGGAGGAGCCATAGCCAGCCGTATTCGTTAAGGATCCGTGCATGGGCAGTGTTGAAGGACCCGGAATCCGTCGAAAGCTCGTTGCCGTTCATTTTTTCGAAATCGGACAATTGGAAGGAGGGCGGTTCACCCTCCGTGGCGAACAGATACGGATGGCTTTCCGCCGGATCGTTGGGAGCGTTAGGCAGGTTCCAACTGTTCTCCCAGGGGCGATTCGAGAGATCCAGCGACCGCACCGCCGGGATGATCTCATCACCGAAAATATCGGCCACGGTCTCGTTCGTCGCGTCCCAGATGCACACGCTGGGGTGGTTCCAGTGATCGCGCATCCATTCCTTGTACTCTTGAATCAGCTCTTCCTTGGTCCACTTCTTCTCTTGCCCCTGGCCCAAGGTCCACACGAAGTACTCGTTCTGGATGAGCAAGCCTGCCTCGTCGGCGATCTCAAACCACTTGTCGGGCACGGGGCCAATACAAAAACGAAAACTATTCCAATGCATCCGTTTGGGAATGTCGATCAGCAGCTTTCGCAACCACGCTTCATCCCAAGGCAAAGCGCGACATTGGGGATCGTCAAAGAAACGATGCAGGGTGATGTTCGATCCTCGCATGAAGTAAACCTTGCCGTTCAGATAGGCGCGCTTGGTCGCTGTGTCGAAGCGAAACTCGCGCACGCCAAAACGCGTCGAGGCAGAGTCACCTCCCGTACTGCTCTCCAATTCATAAAGGAAAGGATTCTCCGGACTCCAGAGCTTGGCGCCCGGCAGCGGAACAGTCTCGGTCAACGTCTTCTCTTCGCCTGCGCCCAGGCTGATGGATTGGGGCTTGGACTCCGTCACCGGGTGCTGGCCCTTCCATTCCTTTACCTGGTGGGTCAGGACGAAGGAGCCTGCTTTCCCGTAGTTCTTGATCTTCGTTTGGACAACAATTTCTCGAGGGTTAATGTGCGGGGCAACTTGAACGGTTTCAATCACCGGGTTGTCGCACAGGTGCAACGCCACGGAGTCATAAATGCCAGGCGTCCACTTGTTTTTCTCAAAATCGATCCCGGTGGGAACCCACGACGGAACGGCCTCCGGATGGGCGCCAATCCGGACCAGCAATTGATTGTCGCCCTCCCAGTTCACCGCCTCGGTCACGTTGAAGTGGCCCGCCGTAAAGCAACTGTAATGGTCACCGACCTTCTTGCCGTTCAGCCAAACCACCGTGCCAAACTGGGCTTTATTGATTTTCAGAATGCCGACTTCTCTCTTGACGGGAACCCGGAAGGTTTTCTGATACCAGAAGTAGTTACGCTTCTGCTTCGGGCCCGGCACGAGTTTCGCAATCTCCGAGTCGGGCTCGACATGGAAATCGCGCTTGTCGAGGATGTTCTCCGGGCTGAGATAGGCGTCAACATCGGGGAAGGGTGGCATAGCGAGATTGGCCATGCCCGGCACGGGCCCCGAATGGTCAAACGATCCCGGAATTTCGTCCCCCGACACGCTGTCAGCCACTTGCCAAGTGCCGTCGAGGGGAACTACCAGTCTGCCTGCTGCGGCATTAGCATCACTGCCAGGACGGCCGGCCAAATAACTGTTAGAATTATTGACTAGCAACGAACTTGCACCGAGTAAACTGACGGAATTCTGCAGGAACTTTCGACGCGCCATAGATTTGGAACTCTTCATATCGCCTCCAAAGGATTGGACTATTGGCTGTTCACACACTTCCACCCGCTGCACGTTCTCACTCCAGGCTCAGGCTGCCCTGTTCACTGCGAACTCCGTCGTGGTGTGAGGCGCCACCCGGACATTCAAGCGCGCCGATGGTCCGGCGTGGTCAACCTTCCGCTTCGCACCGCCTTCCTCGATTTCTACCGAACCTCCCTGGCCATCGCTTGGCAGTTGCAGCTCGAACGTGATGAGTTCCGGCCCCACTCCGGAAATCGATCCGCGAATGCGCGTCTTATGCCAGATGTTGGAGATCATCCCGCCGGCGACGGGATCGATCAGGGAGAGCGCCCGCATCGAGTTTAGCAGGAAGCTGCGGCGTAACATGAGCTTATGGTTATTCGCAACGGCTCAAGCATTCCAAATGCGCGCGAGGAACTGCAGTCTGATCGATCGCTCACCTCGGCGCTGACTGCGCTTCAACTTAAAACACACCACTCACCGCACAAGACGCTTGGAGTAGCTCTCCTGGGGAGGTGAGCGCGACATCAAGGCCAGATGAGATTCCCTACCTCCCCAGAGGATCGGACGTCTCAGGAGGGACGCTTAGAGTGTGGTCACTTCACAGACGTTCGGCTCAATTGGGCCAATCGAACAATGTCGTGCTCGGACTCCGCTTTGCTAAGAGATTGAGCAATGGCAAACTCTCGCTGGGCGGTCTCCTTATCCCCAGCCTTTTGAGCGATTTGCGCGAGCAGATAGTGGGCCGGACGATTCTTCGGGTCGGCCTTCACTGCTGCTTGTGCGTTCTCTGCGGCCTGGCTCACAAGTCCCTTTCCCCAGTACGCACGAGCTAATTCAGAAAGTGCATCGCCGTGCCTTGGATTCGAGTTCTTGGCTCGTTCCAAAAGCTTCACGGCCTCCTCGTATTTTCCTTGTTTGCTGAGTAGC
The DNA here is from genome assembly GCA_963722555.1 of uncultured Acidobacteriota bacterium. GTDB lineage: Bacteria > Acidobacteriota > Terriglobia > UBA7540 > UBA7540 > Bog-366. The sequence continues at coordinate 555,389 of CAVRNQ010000001.1, read as the reverse complement.
GCTCCAAGGGTGAAGTTCGCAGCAAAACTCTGTGGGTTCTCCTGAAGCTCCAGATCGAGGTTCTTCTCGGCCTCTTGAAACTGTCCCAATCTTGCCTGGACGGCGCCCAGCAGAAAGTGGACTTGCGGCCATTGAGGGTTTAGAGCATAGAGCCGCTCGAATTCGCGCAGACCCTGGGGAAATTGGTTAAGGTCCAGGTAGATCTCCCCAAGCGCGTAGTGCACGCGCGCGGAGGTAGGCTCAGAAGTCAATAGTGTCGAGAAAATTTCACGTGCTTCATTTACTTTTCCCAACCGGACGTAACACGCTCCCAGAGCGAACAACACGCTTGGATCACCTTGTACCCTCAAGGGAGTCAGCATCCGAACGGCGTCGTCATAGCGGTCAAGTTGTGAGTAAGAGATTCCCAATAGTTGACGAACCTGCTGGTTCTCGGGCTGGAAGGAGAGAGATTTTTCCAGAGGTCCTGTGGCATCTCGAAAGCGTCCGAGCTTAAAGCAAGCGATACCTATATTGGAATAGACAGGTTGGAGCGAAGGCTCGATCGAAAGAGCTCGATTGTACTCGCTTAGGGCTTTCTCCAGTTTCTCCTCGTGAGCATAAACCACGCCGAGGTTGGCGTGCGCCTCGGCAGATTCGGGAACGAGCTGGAGGTATTTGAGGTAAAGCCTCTCCGCGTTGGGTAGATCGCCCCGCTGCTCGAAAGCTCGGGCCTCTGCGAAGAGGCTGGGGGCCTCCTGAGTGGTCTGGCCGAAGCTCAGCCCAGAGGCCCCCAGTAGAAGCAGAAACCCGAGAAGTAACCCTATCGCCAGTCGCAAGCTAGAACTCCACCTTCAGTGAGACCTGGATCACGCGAGGCGTGTGAGCGCCTGTGATTTGCCCGAAGCTTCCAGAACCGTACGTTGTCGAGACCGAGTTACTGTCGAAGTTGGTATGGTTCCAGGTGTTGAACAAGTCGGCGCGCAACTGGGTGTTGAGACGCTCGGTGATCCGAAAATGCTTGAATAGGCTCATGTCCCAGTTGTTCTCACCGGGTCCGCGGATGGTCCCGATTCCGGCATTTCCGAAGTAGCCGAAAGAGGGAGCCGTGAAGGCTTGCGTATTGAACCACTCATCGACAGTTTTGGGGCCCTTAACCGAGACGCCGGCCACCGCATCCGGGCGACTTGCCAATCCCTGGGTACCAGAAGTGAAACCCGGCGTGAGAGGGAACCCCGACTCGAAAGTGACCAAACCGCTGGCCTCCCAGCCACCAAGGACAGAGTGGGTTAACCCCTTCGAGTGAGAGAAGACAGGTAAATCGTACACATAGTTGAGGACCAGAATATGCGTGCGATCGAACCCCACCGGGCCGCGGTCGGCGTTGGCATTGTAGAAGTTCTGGGGAGTACCTTGTACCCCTATGCTCTTCGACCAGGTATAGGCCGCACCAAAGGACAGACCGTGGGATAACCTCTTCTGCACGGTAACTTGCAGCGAGTGGTAAATAGAAGTTCCCACCGGAGCCCATAAACTAATACTGGACCATCCTTGGTAGGGCCGCACGTAATCCGTGGGAACCCTGGTTGTGCACGGGTACGGTGTCGCCTCCGTACAGGCAATACGCGGGTCGAACTGGTAACCAAGGGCCGGCAGCGGCTGGTTGATATCCTCATGGTTATCGAGGTGGGTTCCCCGGCTTCCGACATAAGCCACGTTCATCATCAGTTCAGACGTAAGCTGTCGCTGAACACCAAAGCTCCAGCTTTGCGTCATGGGAATGTCATAGACTTGGTCAAAGCCGTTCAGGGCGAGCGGCGTCAGAGGAGCTGCCGATCCTGCAGCGGGATTGTCAAAGGGTGGATTAAAGAACGTGGCGAGCTTGGAATAGGGAGGGTTGCCTACCAATCCGTAGATGTCGTTTCCTTCGATGCGATAGTAACCAACGCCATACCCGCCGCGTATGGCCGTTTTCCCGTCGCCCTTCGGGTCAAAAGCAAAGCCAAAGCGCGGCCCGATCGTGTCGTTATGGTTGTGTACCAACCCTCGAGGAATCCCGTTCTTGCTAGGGAACACGATCCCGTTGAGCAGATTGCCCGTGCCGGGAGCGAGGGTCCCATCGAGGTTCACCGTCGGTACCTGGGCCGGATCGAAGGCGCTCGGGAAGAACGTGCTGACCACGTCGGAATAGACGTGAGGGATGTAGAAATAACGAACCCCAAGATTCAGCGTGAGGTGTTTTGTAGCCTTGAAGTCATCCTGAAAGTACCCTTCGAATTGATGGAAGTTGTACGAAGGTTCTCGACGGCCCTGCAACTCGCCGTAGGACACGGGCAGCCCCAGCAGGGCGTCAGCAATGGAATTCCCGGTGAAGTGCCCGTCGAAAGAGTAGGCCCCCTGGCTGGAGGGCGAACTCTGCGTTTGGACCGGAGTTATTGAAAACATGAAGACGCCGCCCATTGCCAGACTATGCCGGCCAGCCTGCAGGGTGAGATCATCCACCCACTCGTTCATGTTATGGTGTGCCCACCAGGGTCCCCACAGAGTGCTGATCCCCCCATAGCCCCCGGAGAAGCTCATGTCTGGAACGAAGTTGTACGTGTTTTGGCCGAAGACATTCTGCGCGGTATATCCCGAGGGCTTCGTGGCCGGGCCAATAATCTCCATCGCAGGTGGCGTGTGTGATCCGTAGTTGCTGGCATAGTTAAAGGAAAACTCGTTCAGCAAATTCGGAGTAATAACCGTGGACAGCTTGACGATGAGGTTCCGCGAGGGAATGTTGAAAGTGGAATGAAGCGTCGGGAAGGAATCGCCCGACCAGGCTACGGTGGGATCGGATTCCAGCCATGCGTCATGAACGAATCGCACAAAGGCTCGGACCTTGGGAGTAATGTTCTGATCAACACGAATCAGTTCCTGTGACCAATTCTGGCTGGATTTGGCGGCCTGAGCAAAATTCAAGAAGCCAGATTCGTTGGGCATGGGGAAATCCTGTTGCAAAAGGAGGCCTACGTTAGCGTTCAGGCAGTTGGGGTTGATTTGCGTCATCCCCGTTCCACCCACACAGGGGGCTCCCGTGTCGTCAACCATCGGCGTTCCAGTCGCAGGATTGACGGGATTCTGTAAGGGGCCCAAGCCGGTGAAATCTCCGCTACGCATCGCCTGCGTGGGTGTAGCGGCAAGGACGGGTGATGGGTTGTTCTCCTTGCGCCATTCGTTGGACCAAAAGAAAAAGGTCTTGGACTTGTCTGTATTGTAATGACCGGGGATGTAGAACGGCCCGCCCAGATCGTAACCGAAATCATTGTAGCGCAACGGCGCCTTCTGCAAATTGCTCCTGTTCAGAAAGAAATCGGTAGCATCGAGTTTGTCATTCCGCAGGTACTCGTAGGCCCCACCATGAAACTCTTTCGTTCCTGTCTTGGTGACAGCGAGGAGTATCGCGCCGGCGCCTTGACCATACTTCGCACTGTAGTTGCTCGTGAGCACCTTGAATTCAGCGAGCGTATCGGGGCCCGCGCTGACCAGGTTATTGCTGTTGCTCCCCATATCTGTGTTGTACACCCCGTCCAGCAAAGTCGAGGAGTATTGTTGGTTAAAGCCGTTGACGGCAAAGCCCCGGACGGAATAGAAGCCCGTGCCGATTTCGTCTCCCGCCGTCTTGGAAGCACCCGGCACTAGCGCCTGAAGCTGCATGAAATTACGCCCCAGGATCGGCATCTCGGAAATCTGGCGGGAGCCGATCAAGGCACTCTGTTCGCCCGTCTGCGTTTCCACAAGTGGAGCGGCCCCTGTAACCTCGATGGTCTGGGTCAGTTGGCCAACCTGCAGGGTAAAGTTAATCCCTAGACGGTCAGCCACACTCAAAGCGACATTCGATTGAACGACCTTCTGGAAACCCGTGGCCTCTACGGCCAGCTCATAGGTTCCCGCAAGCAGTGCTTCTGCCGTGTAAATTCCGCTCGAATTAGTCTCGAGAGTTCGGGTCACCCCGGTGCCCATGTTGGTAATCCTGACCGTGGCGTTGGGAACCACCGCACCAGAACTGTCCACCACAACTCCCGTGATGGTGCCCGTGACCTGTGCTCGACTGATCACCGGTTTGCACAGAATAAAACATAGGCCAACCACGAGGACAAAAACCATCGAACTGCTTTTCTTCATAATGCCTCCTCTTGGGAAAGTAGTGTTGACCCGACGCACATGCCTTCTGAGGCGACGGTATACTTGGGCATTTTGACTGCACTCCTCAGTCTTCTCGGTCCAGGCGAGATACGTGCCTCTCCCGCCCAATGTGCCCTGGCCACCCGGATGCTGCCAAGCGCCGCCAGCGCGGTTAGGAGCACAAGTGCCGATCTCTTCTCCCACATAGTGTACAGAGCACACTCCTAGAGTACGCAATGCGAGGAGAGATCCCAAGAACCGACGCAGATATGAGAAGCTTCGTTATGGCACCGCTCCAGCTGCCGTAAAGACTACTGGTCGTCTTTCGTCTGGTCAGCTGTGGTGGGTCCTGAAGATCCATGCGCGTAAGCGACATTCCGACGCTCTGACACTGGGCACTCACCCCACCCGAAGAGGCTCGGTACCGTTAACGGTTTCGCTTTTACTCTCTCTCGGGCGCAATGTCAAGCCTTTTGTGATTGAGCCTTTTGTGATTGAACCCGGAACTACGTTCTTGCCAGAGTCGCTTCCCTCCAGTTTGAAATGAGTCGGTCCAACGCGGCTCCTCCTAGGGCCTTGCGGAGATTAACCAAACTAGTCCTGACGGGAGTCCAGGCGACTGGCAAAGCGGACGCACGAAAGGTCTCAGCGACCGGTCACAGGCTCCCGTCGGTCACAAACCGCCTTTCGGGTCGCAGCATAGAACAGGAGAAGCTGACTTGTCGCTGTGATTGACATCTTTCACTTCGCGCTCGCATCCGGAAGCACTTTGGAAAAACTAAGCAACGGCGTTTCGTGGTAGAGAGATTGCGCAGGTCCGCAGCAAAGGTCGTGGGTGGCTTGGATCACTCAAGTGCGCTGAGCTTCGAGCCGCCGCGTCTCACGGAACAGATGCAGGTTGGATCGCATCACGACCGAGGGACTTAAATAGTGCGTGTGGGGCATCGGCCGGTTGTGGAGGAAGTGCTCAAGCAACAGCCGGACCGCAGTCTGGCCTACCACGTAAGGACGCTGGTAAATCGAGGCGTGAATGGTCTCCTTCTCGAAGAACGGAATCATTTCTCTGAACAGGTCGGTCGCTACCACGCGAACTTTCCCTGCGAGTCCGCGCGCCTGCAACGCGTAGCACACGGGAAGGCAGATTGCGATGCTGACGTAGATTCCTGCCAAGTCGGTGTATTTTCCAAGCAGGTCGATACACATTTGAAAGGTCTCATCCTCGTTCTCATGCCCCTCAACTACCTCCACCACCTCGCCGCCCTTACAGTAGAGCGGGAATGCATTGCAGAACCCTTCTGTGCATTTGCGATGCGCCTCGGTATGCAACATGCCAGTGATCACCGCCGCCCGGGAGCCGGGCTCAACAAACCTGCCTATCAGTTCCGCCGCCAAACTGCCTCCCACCTCGTGGTCAACGCTGATGGCGGTCGAGCGGGAACTGTCCGGCGCATCCGAAGCCACGCACACCACGCGGATGCCTTTCCTCTCCGCCTCGTCGATCAAGGGAGCAATCCGACGTGGGTCTCCCGGAGTGAGAATCAATGCCCGCACACCCGTCTCCAGCATTTCCTTCAGGCGTTCCACCTCGCCCACACCGAGTCGTTCCACGGGCCGGTACAGCCACTCGACTCCCAAAGGCTCGAACCGGCGTAGCTCATCCAGAATGCCGTCTCGCAACTGATCATAGAAGAGGTGGGTTTCGCGGGGTATGCAAATGCCGAAGGGGATGTTCGGGCGCCCCACCGACAGGGTCCGGGCGGCAAGGTTCGGCGTATAGCCGACCATCTTGGCAATGCGCAGAACCCTTTCCCGTGTCGCCTCACTTATTCCTTTGCGACCGTGGAGGGCGCGATCCACGGTCCCAATGGAGACATTAGCGAGCCCAGCAATCTCCCGAATGTCTGCTCTTTTCATAGCTTGGTTTCCTCGCTCCGGGTTGCTTGGCGCGTTCCACCTTCTGGAGAGAGCCATCTGGCCTTGATCCCTTCTCCACTTGTTGAGCGCGTCAAAGGCCAACGAACGCTCCTGGGTCCGGAACTGTTGAAGACCTTCCCAAGAGAGACTATGCTTGAAGTCACATCCGAAATCTCGTACCTTCTCCCAGTGGGGCACAACCGTGTACGTTAACGCAAAAGCCGCATCCCCCCTCGCCCCACTGAGTCCGTCAGCCGTGTCGAGTGCCACGGAGGCATTGTAGTCCACCTTTCCAACGGAATTCTCCAGCTCTTTATGCGCCAGGGGCCGCATTATAACGCGGGCTCCGGACGGCATCCAGTGCTTCTACCATCACCCCCCGACTGACAATTGCGTTCAGCGGCGGTCAGGTGTATGTTGTCGGTCGAGCCGGAGGTCGATAATGGAAATTCCGTTACAATCCTGCTCGCGTATGTCGCCGTGCACGCACTGGCTCGTCGTCGTGAGGAGAAATCCTATTATGCCCACCAAATTCGCAATTCTCATGCTTGCCGCGCTTCTGGCAAACCTGCCCGCTTCCGCCAAGGATGCGGGTGACCTCGAAACGATCTGGCTGGACGGAAGTTGGACTTACCAGCCGCTGGCTCGCACTACGCTCAAGGCGGATGGCTCGATTGTTGAGGACAAGGCCAACCTGCCGCCGTCCGGAAAGATGACGATTCCCTCCAATTGGCATCTGAGCGGCCTCGCGAACTTCAACGGCCGCGTGCGTTTTGAGCGGGATTTCGATTTCGATCAGCCGCCCGCCGCCGGCAGCCACGTCTTCTTGATCTTTCACGGGGTCGATTACTTCGCGGACGTCGAAGTGAACGGAACGCCCGTGGGCCATCACGAGGGCTATTTCCAGAGTTTTGAATTCGACGTGACGCCCCAAATCAAGCGGGGCCACAATCATCTCGCGGTCACAGTCGATGCACCGTTCGAGGAGCCGGAAACCGTGTGGCCGGACCACAAGCGGATGATTAAGGGCGTGCTCTCGCATTGGGATTGCAAACCGGGCAGCGTCCTGATGAAGAGCGGCCAGGAGGGAACTTCGGCCGGCATTTGGAACGGGGTGGAACTGGAAGTACGACGGGTGGCCTGGTTGGGCGAGGTGAAGATGCAGCCCTACCTCTACGATCGGAAACTCACCCCCGGGCACGAGAAAGACGAAGGAGTGGATGCCAAAGTCTTCATCACGGCCGAGGTCCACGCCGCGAAGCCCGGCCACTACAGCTTGAGCGCTGAGGCCGGCGGCGCGACCGTGACTTCTCCAGTTGACCTTACGACTTCCGACGGGACCGTGGTGCTCGTCCTGCCCATGGAGCAGCCGCATTTGTGGTGGACCTGGGATCTGGGGGATCCGTATCTTTACACGTGCAAGTTGGCGCTCGCCGCCCAGGGTGAGACCGTGTATCGCCGCGACATCCACTTTGGTGTCCGCACCATTACCTTGGACGAAAAAACCGGTGAGTGGCGCTTGAACGGCGTGCGCTTCTTCATTCGCGGCACGAACATCGTGCCGGATATGTGGCTGGCCCACTACACGCCGCCACGCATCGCGCAGGATATCAAGCTGCTTCGCGACGCCCATATCAACGGGGTGCGGGTGTGCGTGCACATGAACCGCGACGAACTCTACCAGGAGCTGGACCGCGCCGGCATCGTGGCCTGGCAGGATTTCCCCTTGCAATGGGATTACACCCACTCGGACGCCCTCATGCAGGAAGCGGCGCGCCAACTGCGCGACATGATCCGGCAGTTCTATAATCATCCTTCCATCATCACCTGGGTCTGCCAGAACGAATCCACCGCCTACAACGTGAACGTGCTCGATCCCTTCCTGGCGCGCGTGGGCGCCCAGGAGGATTCGTCACGTCCGGTGCGTCCGGTTTCCGCCTTCAATGAGCACATCTACGATGGCTGGTACGAGAATGACTTTCACAATTACCGCACGGCGCCGCGCGGGCCCATCATCTCTGAACTCGGGGCGCAGGCTCTGCCTTCGCTTGAGGAAGTGCGCGAGATGTTCGGGGATTCCTGGCCGCCTGATTGGGACAAGCTTGCCTACCATGATTTCCAATACGAACAGACGTTTAAGGACGCCAAACTTCCCCTGCCCTCGAGTTGGCCGGAGTTTGTCGAGAACTCGCAACGCTATCAGGCAGATCTTTTGAAGTTTGCCATCGAGCATTATCGCCGCGCCAAGTACACGCGCATCGGCTCGTTCTTCCAATTCCAGTTTATCGATTGCTGGCCGTCGATCACCTGGTCTGTGGTCAGCTACGCGCGCCGGCCCAAGCTGGGCTACTTCGCCGTGCAGCAGGCCTTTCAGCCTGTGCTCATCGAAGCTGAACTCGATCGCGCCGTGTGGAGCCGGGGCAAGGACCCACAGCACCTCGCCGAGGTGGGATTGAGTATCCCCTTGGGTCTGTGGGTGATCAATGATGAGCACCAGGCGCTTTCCGGCGCGAACTATGAAGTTCATCTCCGTGGGCAGGGAAAGGATTTCGCCCTGGCGAGCGAAGCGGTGAAGGAAGCCATCCCTGCCGACGGAGTGCTGGAACTCCCGAAACTCTACTGCACGCTCCCCGCCGAGGCCTCGCCGGGCGGCTATCAGTTAGTCTTGACACTGAAGCAGGGTGCGAAGACGTTGAGTGAGAATACCTATTCCATCGCGGTGATGGAGTAGAACCCCTTGACTGCTTTCTCGGCTGGGAAGCTTGCAACAAGTGTGCAGAGGCTTGGCGGTGTCACGGAATGAGTACTCCGGCTCGGGTCGGGGAACCCCCTTACCGTTTGTGGCCGCCCAGCAAGACTCTGAAGAATCTGCACGAGAGGCAGGTCGGGAAGGGCGCGGGAACTGCCCCTCCCGATTGGACAAATTCGACAAAGCTAGGAGTCACTCAAAGTTCAATGCATACATCCTGGAGTCTCGCCACATCACGGGCCCGTGAAAGATCGCACGGGAACCACGGCCCGCGCAGGGCTTCCCATCACCTCACGGCTAACCCCGTCGTGCTCCATCATGGTCCAAGAGGTAGCGCGCCGATTTCCCATCGCAGACGAATCCCGTGATTGCGAGCCGGTGCGCAAAATGGTCCCGGAGTTCGGCCCGCACCGCCGATTGGCAGACCTGTGCCTTTGCGGGGTCCAGTTCCAGCAGCGCGCCCAGGTCCAGTGGAATGTTAACCTCGGCGGCCGGTTTGCGCCCGGGATCCCGTGGGGACTTCCCAGCCAGGGCCTTCCTAACCCGCGGTGACTTCAGCCACCACTCCGCAATCAGCCGGTCGCTGGGCAGACCCCTTTGCAGGGAGCTCTGTACCGGCCCGTAGTAATCGGGGATGTAGCTGCGCGCGATCGCTCCCAACCGAGCGACATTGAAGTGTGCATTCTTGGTCCGCAGGGGATCAAACGTCCACTCGACGCAATCGATGCCGATTCGCAGCGCCATACGACGCTGTGCGAACTTCAGCGTCCGGCCCACTCCCCGGTTCTCACATCCCGGTACTACTCCCAAGGCCAGCGAGCGGGTAGCGCAGAGTTAGGCGCACTTTGCCTTACTCTGCGGTTCTTAACATGGCGACGTCGAGATCCTGATGAAGGCGGCAGAACGAAAGCCGCGGAGTAATCCCGCCGGGGCGGGATTACTCCGCGCTACCCGCTTTCACCAGCCGGGGCGGGCGGGGAGCCCCGAGCGCTGGGGGTGAGGGGTCACGCGTCGCCAGTCTGAGGTGAAACCTCACTAGGCTTTGATGGCCTTCACGACCCCAGGCCAAAGCCCGTTGTGGTATCGCCACGATAACCGCAAGGTAAGCCACGGTCACGAGGATGCCGCAGTCATAAAGGACCGGACACCGCAACCTGGACATGCGACCAATCTACGCGCGAGGCCATGCGGAGGCAATAATGAACCGTACCGACGAGCGCTGGCCGGCGCGAAAAGCCGCAGACCTACAAAACAGGTCCGCGCTAGGCCTGCTGGTGTACAGGAGTTTCCATGGCGGAGCAAGCACGATGCCATTACCATCGTATGTTTCGCCGTTGGGGCTTGCTGTTGCAGATTACATGAAATATGTAGCAAAAATACTTGACATGGTTTCATTTGTTACGGTAAACTGTCGCCCATGAACACGCCCTATTTATCTGAGTTATTCCGGATTGTCGAAGGCGCGTTGCGACTTGATGGCGAGAAGGTAAAGAATTATACGGTTCTACTGGCCGACAAGTTGCGCGCCGCAGGGGATGAAGCTAGTGCGAAAAGGCTTTTGGCCTTGCTCGACCAGCAGAGCCGCCAGCTTCGGCCAGCGGGAGTGACACAACAGGCTGCGCAGCCGGTGGACAACGAAAGCAGGTTTCCCCTCTTGCAACGGGTGGCCTCATCTGCTGACGCCCCGCAATTTGACTTCACGGAGGAGCAAAGGACCATTGTTCAAGAGTTTCTCACAATGGTCCAGTCGCGGGGGCTCTTAGAGGCCCAGGGAATCGAGGTCCCGAGGAATATCCTTCTCTACGGCCCACCAGGTTGCGGCAAAACCCTGCTTGCCCGCTATATCGCTTATCAATTGAACCTTCCTCTATACCTTGCCCGCTTGGACGGGCTAATTTCATCCTTTCTCGGCAGCACGGCGAAAAACGTGCGTGCAGTTTTGGAGTTTGCATCCCGCACTCCGAGCGTCCTTCTGCTGGACGAATTTGACGCGATCGCCAAACTGCGCGATGACCAACAGGAATTGGGCGAACTGAAAAGGATCGTAAACAGTTTTCTCCAAAACCTAGACATGCTCGGCAAAGATGTCGTCATGATCGCGGCGACAAACCATGAGCAGTTGCTTGATCACGCTGTATGGAGGCGATTCCAGTACATCCTCCGATTGGGATTACCAGCACTGGAGCAGCGGGAGCGGCTTTGGAGGCTTTTTTCTGCTGAAGTGAGTTGGCCAAAAAAGGAATTGCGAGTTTTGGCCGACCTGTCTGGGGGCTTTTCTGGAGGCGCGATAGAACTTGCCGCTAGTAGGCTCCGACAACGGGTTATCACGAACGGTGATGCACCGACTCTAAGGGATGCTCTATTGGCCCTCTTCTCTCTAGCACGGGGCGAAACGTCCGAGGTCCCTCGATTGACACCGAGTTTGTTTGACCAACCTGCCAAGCTTGCAAGGCTGCTTCGGTCCCGGAACAAGCAGCTTTACAGCTTGGCGCTTGTCGGGGAAATAGCGGGTGTTTCGAGGGCAACAATGAGTCGGCTAAAGAAGGCCACGACGGTAGGAAGGAATGGTCACCATGGCAAACGAGCGGTTGTACATTAAGGTGATCCTCCCAAAGCAGGGGGAGGAAAAGCGCGTTCAAGGGGGAGGGGGAGAACCCAAGCCGTTCAAAGATGTCACCCCCGCGCTTCGACGCTCTCTACTCTTGCAGTTAGGAGAGATCGAGGCGACGCTGAATAGCATTCCAGTGCCAGCCAGGGTGGTTCCAGCGAGGGTCACCTTGGAGGAGAAGGCTATAGCAAAGAGTCATCGGCCAGATGTTCTCTTCAACACGTCAACGTGCCCGATCATCGGAGCAGGTAAGCCAGGGGAGCTCTTTGTAAAAGCAACTCCCAGGGGGGTAAGCGCCCTTCAGTCAAAAATAGGGCGCGGCTTCGCTCCCCAAGTCGAGAAGGCTATCTCTACTCTACATGACATCTCGCCCCTTTCTGCAAGTGACAGGTTGTCTGGCGTCAGGCCGGCGGATTTATTTAATGCCGCCCCAGCAAAAGGGGGGCGCCGCCTCCTTAAAGTCCATCTGTTCGACTTTGGTGGTCCACACGATCAGGACGTTCAGATACACGGTTTCGAAGAATTGTTGGCGGGTGAGCGCATACAGTTTGAGCGGTTGCAAAAATTTGGCAAGCAGTACACATATCTTGTTCGATGCCGAACCAGCGGCGACGTGTCCGTGCTAGCCAATGCGGTGATGGTGCGGCGGGTCGACCGCCTTCCAGTTTTTCGGACCCTCAGAAATATGCACCTTAACCCACGGCCGCTCCCGACCTCTCTATGCCGAATTGGCCAAGATCCTCGACAGTTTCCGGTCGTTGGCGTCGTGGATAGCGGAGTTACACAGGACCTGCCCGCCCTGCAGGATTGGGTTCATGCCCGCGAGCCTTTCGTTGCGGACGCCGAAGCCAATACCGCTCACGGGACTTTCGTAGCCGGCCTTCTTGTGTGGGGACACGAGCTTAATAGTTCGCTGACCGAAGTGGGAGTGCACCCTTGCCGTGTGCTCGACGTGCACGTGCTGCCGAATTCGGACCCCAGTCGCGGGCCAGTCGGCTTTATAAACGAACTCGAACTCTTGCAGGCACTGGAGGATTGCCTCCAGAGGTACGCCAACGATGTCAAAGTCTGGAATCTTTCACTTGGCAGCGACGAGCTTTGCCGGCTGGACCGATTCAGCGATTTCGCCGTCGCGCTCGACAACCTGCAGGAAGAATACGGTGTAACCTTCGTTATAGCAGCCGGGAACTACCAGGAAATCCCGTTACTCCATTATCCGCGAAGCGAGAAAGCAAAAGAAAGCGGGCGTATCACCTCACCCGCGGACAGCGTCCTCGGCGTAACCGTCGCGTCAGTGGCCCAATTGGATCATCCATCTGATGGCTCCAAGCGAGGAGAACCATCCCCCTTTTCGCGAAACGGGCCAGGTCCAAATTATGTGATTAAACCCGATCTTGCGCATTTCGGAGGGAACATCGGGCTTGACGGATCCCATCCCCTTGGGATCAGCTCTGTCAGCGACGAACAAACCGTGGGCGAGGATGTCGGCACAAGCTTTTCAGCGCCTCTCGTGGCGCGACAGCTTGCTTATGTGCACCACAGCATAGTTCCGTCCCCTTCGACGACGCTAGCGCGCGCGATCCTCACCCACAATGCACGCGACCTTCGAACAGGTGGCCGTGTGCAGGACGGCGACGACCATTACATTGGATTTGGCACGCCGGGAAATGTAGACCGGGCTTTGGAGTGTTCCCCGTGGATGACAACCCTGGTGTTCGAAGAGACTCTTCGGCCCGGCTATTTTTTGGAGTGGGACTACTTTCCTTATCCCCCCTCTCTTACACACGGGAACAAGTTTCGAGGAGAAATGTGGATGACGTTGGCTTTTCCACCCCGGCGTAACCCTCAGTGGGGATCCGAGTACTGCGAAACCCATGTCGAGGCTCATTTCGGCGTGTACAGACATAACAAAGATGGGGAAGATGAGTTTCACGGCCTCGTGCCTCCTGAGCACAACAATGTCCACGATCTCTATGAGAAGTTTCAGGTGGAGAAACTACGTAAATGGGCGCCGGTGCGGACTTACTACAGACGGATTCCGAGTGGCGTAGCAGGATTGCGGTGGCGCTTGGTAGTGCGCCTGCTGAGTCGGCATCCTGAAACCGAGCAGGACCCGGGACCGCAGCCATTTGCGCTTCTCCTCACCATTGCTGACCCTGAGAGCACGGCTCCAGTTTATGACGAAATGGCTCAAAGCCTCCACGCACGATTCCAGACCAGGAACCTCCGCCTCCGTCCGACAGTCCGGATCGAAGGCCGTGCATAGGCACCATTTTGGGACCGATTTAAGGGGTAGCCACGCTCAATCGTACATTGATTGACCGCGGGCTTTTCTCATGCCCGATACCCCAGCGGCAACCGGACGTCGTCAATCGGGATGGGGCACGACGCTGAAAATAAGTCTTCAGTTGTCAGGAACAAAAGGGCAGTAAGCTGATAGCTAACAGCTGACAGCCGACAGCTAGTCCCGAGCCCCAAGTCCCGAATCCCGGCCCCCGGGTCCCGATTCCCCAGCCCCTTCCCTGTTACCTGCCCAGCAGCATAGCCCGCGTAGCGGGCGAAAGATCGTAGCCCACTGCGCAAGCGGTGGGTAAAATATTCGAGTAAAATTCCCCCCAAGCCCCTGAGGGGCGAAAGAACCAATCTTTGCGGCGATTCTACATTGCCACGCATGTGCGGCAGCCCGAGAACAATGCCATTGCGCCGTTGCCTTTGGCCGCGATTTCTTTCGCCCCTGACGGGGCTGGCGCGGCGTGGGGATGCTCTGATCCCACGGCTTGCGAAGCTGTGAAATAATTCCTGGACAAGCAAAAGGATTTCACGCAAAGGCGCAAAGAAAACAAAGCAGTTGTTCTTTGCGAGTCCCTGCGCCTTGGCGTCTTTGCGTGAAATTGTTTATTTTTTCACAGCTTCTTGCGCCATGGGCTACGATCTTTCGCCCGCTTTGCGGGCTGGCGGAACACCACAGCCAACTTGACCACCCCCTGACCCCTCCTGAACCAGGAGGGGAATAAGCACGCGCGGGCAGAATGTCGGACAATTAGACATCCCCCCAAGAGATCTTCTCCTGCCGGCGGGGAGAAATCATGACGTTTTGTCTTAATGTGTAGGTATTAGCATATATACTACGTTTTCACTTGACAATTCTAATATTCGTATTAAACTGGTATCCAAGGCCGGTACCCGCTTGCTGACTTGCAAGGCCGCAACCTATACAACGGGTCAGCGTAATCCATAGAACAGTAGGCAGAAAGCAGTAGGCTGAAGGCTGAGAGCTGACTGCTGAACGCGTTTTTGCTGCTGGAGGTTCCCATGTCTCTAATTCACAAGCAAGAAATGACAGAAAAGAACTTGGCCGCGAAGCGCTCGAACGGGAGTATGACGCGGGGTCCGGTGACGCCCGAGGGCAAGGCTAACTCCGCTGCGTCGAATTTGCGCCACGGGTTTTATTCGAAGGCGCAGAACGGGGCGTTGACCGCCCTGGGGGAAGACCCGCAAGAGTATGCCGAGCTCATGAATTCCCTGGAGAGTAATTTAGCCGAGGGCCTGGAAAGCGAGTTGGTGCAGCGCATCGGGCGCTGCTTATTCCGATGAAGGTGGTCGGTGATTCCGATTTGATCCCAGTCACTGGTTCCGAAGTGAAGCCGATCATTTTCGGAGCGAAGCGACGCTGGCATTCTTATTGTGCTTGAAGTGATCAGGATCGGTCAACTGGAATTGGGTTTTCTCTTCATCTTTTTTGTCTCCTTCCTTCAAGATTAAGCCCGCCGCCGGCGCGGTGGAAATGTGGGAATCCGGCTGCCCTTTGCCGGATTTCCAAGCCCGGTGGAAAGGGTGGGAAACTCGTTCTGGGAGTTTTCCACGCTTTCCACGGGGCGGCATTTCCACGGCGCCCACTCGGGGTGTTCGGAGCGCAGCGACGTTGTTCACTCCTTGCCACCGCGCTTTTTGCGCATCGACTCGCCGCGCATCTCGATGCGGTGAGCATTGTGCACCAGCCGGTCGAGAATGCTGTCAGCCAGGGTCGGATCCCCGATCTGCTCATGCCAGTTGGCGACCGGCAATTGGCTGGTCAAGATCATCGAGCGCCGCTGGTAGCGGTCTTCACAGATTTCCAGGAAGTCCCGACGCTCGGTATCGGCCAGGGGCGCCATGGCCCAGTCGTCGACCACCAGTACTTCCAGACGAGCCAATCGGGCGAGCAACGAGCGCAGACTGCCGTCGGCGCGGGCCAGACCCAGGTCGCGAAACAGTTGGGGGGCCCGCGTGTAGAAGGCCGTAAAGCCGTCCCGGCAGGCCTTCTCGGCCAGAGCGCAAGCCAGGAAGCTCTTCCCGATCCCCGTTGGGCCGAGCAGAAAAATGTTCTGATGCTCCCGCACCCAAGCCGAATCCTGGATGAGCGACCGTACTAAGGCGCGGTCCAGACCGCGCGGGGAGCGGAAGTCTAGGTCTTCCACCGAGGCCTGATGCCGTAGTTTGGCCTGGCGCAGGCGGTGCTCCAAGGCCCGGTTCTGTCGCCAGTTCCACTGCTGGTCAACCAGCAATGCGAAGCGTTCCTCGAAGCTCAACTCGGTGATTCCGGTCTGCTCGGACTGAGCGCGAAAGGCCTCTGCCATACCGTGCAAGCGCAAGCCGTGCAACTTCTCCAGGGTCTGCTGATTCAACATACGTTCTCCTTTCTCCGGATGGAGTTACAGCAACCTCGGGGTATCCGAGGAATCGAAATAGGCCGCGCCCCGCAAGTTGTCGTGTTCGAGCGGGGGGCGGGGCGCCGGCGCCTCCAACGGTTGACGGTCAAGTCCGCGTTCCAGCATCGACTTGACACTCTGGTAGGAACAAGCGCCGGTGGCGAGGGCCCGTGCCGCCGCTGCTTCCACCCGCTCGGTGGAATAGCGCTGGCCCAGCCGTAGAATCCCCAGGCAGGACCGGTAGCCCATTTCGGGGTGCGGTTTACTTTCCAGAATGACTTTGAACAACTGCGCCGTGGACGGTCCCACCGACTGCGCCCAATGCAGCAGACGTGAGGGTGGCCAAGCCAGGTGCTGCTGGTGGCTCTTGGGACGATGCTCGTTGACGGTAGTGGCTTTATAGGGCAGGTGGCTACGGACGTGCGAAGCCACGCGCTCGCCGCGGTGAAAGATCTCTACCGTGCTCAGCGTCGAGCGGATCTCCACCACCTGCCCAGTCAGCACGTAGGGCACGCTGTAGTAGTGGCGGTCGATCTCGACGTGATAGTCGATATTGACGCGCGCTGTCGCCCACTGCTGCAGCTCAAAGCGTTCTCGCGGTAACGGTCCCAGCGCCGGCCGGTCCAACTCCTGAAAGAGGCTGGCACGGCAGCCCGGCCGCTTGCGAAACGGCCGTTGGTTGAGTTTATCCAGCAACTCCCGGATCGCCTGATTGAGTTCGGCCAGGCTGAAGAACTTCCGGTGCCGCAGCGCCGCCACGATCCAACGCTGGACGATCTGCACCCCGGTTTCGACCTTCGCTTTATCGCGGGGCTTGTAAGGCCGAGTCGGTAGCACGCCCACCCCGTAGTGCATGGCCAGTTCGTGATAAGTGCGGTTCAGATCGGGCTCGTAGCGGCAGGCCCTATTCACACCGGTGCGGGTATTATCCGGAATGACCAGCTTGGGAACGCCGCCGAGAAATTCGAAGGCACGGATGTGGGAACCGATCCAGTGCTCCAGTTCCTGACTCTCGGTGGCTTCGGCATAAGTGTAGTTGCTGGCCCCCAGGACAGCGACGAAGACCGCGGCCTGCCGCTCCGGCCCGCCTTGAGGATCATGGATGGGAATCGTCGCCCCGGCGTAATCGACGAAGAGCTTCTCTCCCGCCGTATGCTCCTGGCGCAGCACCACATCCAACTGCTGTCGCCAGCGTTGGTAGAGTTCACAGAAGCGGCTGTAAGCGTAGCCGTCCGAGTGGGCCTGTCGATATTCTTCCCAGGCGAGTTGCAGCGTCAGGTGAGGATGGCGTTGGAGTTCTTCGTGGAGTTGGGCAAAATCGGGCTGGGGCTGGCGGGTCTCGTGGGCGCGCCGCGGGGTTCCTCCAAATAAGGCGGCTTCCAGTTGGCGATCATCCCAGCCTTCCGGCAGCGGCCAACTGACCCCTGCCTCCTGGGAGCGCTTCAGGTACCCAGAAACCGTGCCCTGCGCGATCGAGCAACTGCGGGCGATCTGGCGCTGCCCCAGTCCCAGTTCGTAGCGTAGTCGCAGTACTTCCTTGAGCTTTCGCATGGACAACCTTTTCATTGGCAATGTGGTCCCTCCACCTTCCAGTGGAACCTCATTGCCGAAGATGTTGTCCAGCGTCCTTCGCCATGCCCCTTACTGCCCGGCCTGGAGCCCTGTGAAAATCGTTCCGAAATGATCCCGATCACCGTTCCGACAACCCGCTAAAACTGACCGACTTAAAATCGGAATCGATGATCAGCTTCATCCCGGAATCGTGATCAGATCAATTTCGGAATCTTGATCGGGATAACTTCGGAATCGCTATCACCTTGCCCCGGAATCCCCAGGCGCGCCCTGTGGCGGATGAAGCGCGCCGAACGCATGCAGGACGGCCTCGCCGCGAAGCGCATCCAAGGCGCGCAGCAAATTCAGGAATTCGCGGGCCGGTGCCAGCGCGTTCGGGCCGCTGATAACCTGCTACGCTACGAGACCCTTGCCGTCGCGCTGGCCCGCCGGGACGGCCCCACTGGCGCTGAAATCCAGACCTTTGTGAAAAGCTTTGGCGATAACCCTGAGGCGGAGATGCAAGAATTCTTCCTGCTTCTCCGCTCCCTGGAAAAGCCGGAGGAGGAGGCGGGGCCGGCGGCCGGAAGTCTCGGCGCCGGGCCGGGGAAGCCGGAGGCGGAGGAGCGGGAATGGAAGGCGGCGCGCCGCAAGGCTCGGGCGCAACTGAACGAGATGATGGAAAGCTACCGCAGGGCCTGCGTGCAGCTCTCCGAGCAAGTCGAAGACATGCAATCACCGGAGAGTCTCGCGGCGATGATGGCTCCCCAGGACGAAAACGCGCTGCTCATGCAAAGGATGGAAGATTCCAGCCTGCGGCAATTGTGGCGGCTCACGAATGTGCTATTCAAGGTCCGAAACGGGGCGCTGACCCGAAGAGATGTTAAAAATGAAGATCGACCCGACTATGTGTATGAAAACAAAGGGGTGAATGACATAATGCCCGAGAATCGACACGACTTTTTGGCCGAAAATGCACAAATTTCGCGATAATGGGCGACAATCGATGGGCTTTTTGGCTGAGAATGCACAGATTACGCGGTAATTCGGGGCGAAACCAGCATGTTGTCGGAAGGAAGCGGGGTTTTCGCGCTATGCTCGACAGAGTGTCGTAAGAAAACGCGCCCCCAACAGGGTCCGACCCTGCAAGGGTCGAATCCGGGTGGCGTCATGCTGGGAGGATCGATGACACCAAGTTTTCATCACGGACGCAGGGTCCGCAAGCTCACGGGGCGCGTCATCTTCGCGCTGCTTCTGGTGGCGAGCCTCGGTGCCATGCCGCTTCACGCCGCTGACCAGGCCAGTCCTGAAGAGCGACGCCGGCAGGATTTCTATCAGTGCTTGATTCAGCGCGGCGAGCGGATCAGCCGGCAGGCACTCAGCGAGGGAGAAAACCGTCAGCAATGGGAAGCCCGAAGATCCGAGGTTCGACGACGACTGCTCTACATGTTGGGCCTGGATCCGCTACCCCCCAAGACCCCTCTGCATGCGGTCATCACCGGAGTCGTTGAGAGGCCCGCGTTCCGGATCGAGAAGGTCGTTTATCAAAGCCTGCCAAGTCTCTATGTGACCGGCAATCTCTACATCCCCAAGCGCGGCACGAAGCCCTTTCCGGCGGTGGTCTACGTCTGCGGCCACTCGCCGGGGCCCACGGGCGCCAAAACTCACTACCAACATCACGGCATGTGGTTTGCGGAACATGGGTTCGTGGCACTGGTGCTGGACACCCTGGAATTTGGGGAGGTTCCCGGAATTCACCACGGCCTTTACGATCAGAATATGTGGCAGTGGTTGTCGCTCGGCTACACGCCCGCTGGAGTGGAAGTTTGGAACGCCATCCGCGCGGCCGACTTCCTCGAGTCGCGCCCGGAAGTCGATCCCCGGCGCCTTGCCCTGACGGGAAGGTCCGGCGGCGGCGCCATCTCCTGGTACGCGGGCGCGGTGGACGAGCGCTTTGCGGTGGTGGTGCCCGTGCACGGCACCTACAGCGTAGAAAGCCAGGCTGTGAACCATGGCGTCGAAGAGAATTGCGACTGCATCTTCTATCCCAACATTTATCAACAGGACTTGTCCCTGGCCGGCGCCTTGATAGCGCCACGTCCACTGAAGTTCCTGAACGCGCGTCGTGATCCCATGTTTCCTCCCGCGGGCTACAACGCTGTCCACGAGAAGCTCAAGAGGGTTTATGCATGGTACGGGGCCCCGGACAAGGTGGAAGCCTATGATGAGGACATCGGCCACAGCGACACCCCCTCCATCCAGGCCCAGGCCGATGCCTGGATTCAACAGTGGCTCCAGGGTGATCGCTCACCCGTGGTCCCGGGCGCCGCGGAAAGAATACCCGAACAGGATCTGGTCTGCCTGGCGAAAGCGCCTTCTGATGCGCGGAATTACCGCATTCAGGATGAGTTTACTCACCCGGTGACCCTCGAAATGTGGAAGACGGAAGCCGCCTGGTCGGCGCGGCGAGAACAGCTCCTGACCCAACTCCGGGAGAAGGTTTTCCGGGCCTTTCCGCAATCGCCCGTTCCTCTCGATGCCGTCCGCAGGCCCAACTCGGATACCTGGGCCAACGGTTATGCCGACGTATTCGATGTGAGTTTTGCCAGTGAGCCTTCCCTGCGGGTCTCGGGCCTCCTATTTCGCCCCCGACAATCCGCAGGATCCCGCCCTGCTCTGATCTACGTAAAGGGCCGCCATGATTCCATTTCCGGCGTGGACTTTGATGCCTTGCTTCCCTTGCTGGGGAAGGCCGATGTCCTCGTCCTCCAGCCCCGGGCCACAGATTTTCCTATTGCTGATCGCCAATGGGTAACGCTGGAGAGGACCGCCGAAATCATGGGCGAAACCGTCGAATCCATGCAAGTGTGGGACATCATGCGGGCCGTGGATTTTATGGTGAGCGACCTCCGAGTGGACCCCGCTCAGATCTCCGTCTATGGCAAAGGCGAGATGGGTGTCCTGGCGTTATATGCCGCCATCTTTGATGGCCGGCCCGCGCGGGCTGTCCTGGATCGTCCCCCGGATACCCACTGGGTGGGGCCGCAATTCCTGAACATCCTCCGCATCACGGACCTTCCCGAAGCGGCTGCCCTGATGGCGCCGCGCGAGATTGTCGCGTTGACGGCTCTGCCGGCAGCGTACTCCTACACGGCCTCGATCTACGCGCTGGGTGGGAACGAGTCTGAATTCCGCCGGGCCGGCGACCTGGTCGAGGCCTTGAAACTCGGAGCCCCCTGAGCGCGCCTGCGAGCGTGGGGAGGTCAATAACGAGAAGGGAAATTGCGGCTCGTCACGACCACCGGCCCGGAACACAACCGCCAGGTGTTTGACGAGTACATTCAAAAGGTGAGGCCGCGGCTGAAGTAAAAACTCGGGCGTTTCGCAAGAGGAGACTATGGGAATCTGCCCAATGCTTCGAAAAGCCCGTTTCACCTGCTGGAGTCCAACGAAGCGGCCTACAACCTTCATAGGTCAACACTTGGCAACATGAGAGAACTTATCAGGCAACTTCGATGACCTCAATCAACGCAATTCGGTCGAATTGTTCGCAGGAACAAGCAGGGAAGCCTAAATCGGAAATTCTGGTTAAGCCATCACTGCATTTTCCCCTTCGTATAAATAGAACGAGCACTTTTGACCAGACGTATGAGCAATACTGAGCTGACACGTAAACTCCCCACGGGATATAAGGACACTAGAAGCCATTTCAAAACCCTGTACAACGGGCTGAATTTGCGATAGTTATTTTCCTGTGGAGGAGGATCGCGGAAGTGCACAGCGCCAGGAGGAGGGCCGATGGCGCGATACGGTCGGTTGCTGACCGACGCCCAGTGGGAAAAGATCCGGCCCCTGCTCCCCAAGCGACCGCCGCGACCCCGTGGCGGTCGGCCTCCGGCCCCTGACCGCAAAGTGCTGGAAGGCATTTTGTGGATTCTGCGCAGCGGAGCTCGCTGGCAAGACATGCCCGAGGAGTTTCCCGCGCCTTCGACCTGCTGGCGAAGGTTACGGGATTGGGAAGAGCAAGGGATTTGGCTGGGGATCTGGCGCGCCTTTCTGGGCGAGTTGAATGAACGCCAACAGTTAAAGTGGAGCGAGTCGTTCCTGGACGGCAGTTTCGCTCCGGCGAAAAAAGGGGCTCGGGAGTCGGCAAAACCAAGCGGGGCAAGGGGACGAAGTGGATGGTGGTGGTTGACGGCACGGGTCTTCCTTTGGGAAACCACCTTCACTCTGCCTCCCCGTCGGAGGTCAAGCTCGTCGAGGCGACGCTCGCGACGATCCGCGTAGGGCGCCGGCATGGTGCGGGCCGTCCCCGCCAGAAGCCGTGTCGCCTGATTGCCGACCGGGGCTACGATAGCGATCCCTTGCGCGAGCAACTGGCGGAGCGCGGCATCGAGTTGATCGCCCCGCATCGGAAGAATCGACGCAAACCCCCGACGCAGGACGGCCGGGTGTTGCGCCGCTATAAGCGACGCTGGATCGTGGAGCGCACCTTCGCTTGGCTCGGTAACTTCCGCCGACTGGTGGTGCGCTATGACCGCTCGCTTACCATTTACCAAGCCTTCTTTCATATCGCCTGCTTCATGATCGTCTTACGGAGGGTTTTGAAATAGCTTCTAGGTCTTAAGGTTTCTCTCGCCTATTTGGCGACGAGGAGAGGAGGACGCCGTGGACACTCAACAGAGTACGGCGAATTCCGGGCCGATTGACCTGAAGATCATTCACGTTAAAAAAGCGATGCACCTGATAATGATGGGGAATTCCGTATAAGCCTAAATACATTGGAGCGTTATATAAATGACTGGGGAGAGTTCCACGATTTCTACACGCAGCGGCGCGGGGGAGGTCCACACGCCGGGACAGTGGTGGGCGCCTGGACGCTGGTGGCTGATCATAGGAGCGTCGCTCATAGTCATCGCAGGCATCGTGCTGATCGTGTTGGCCTGGAACTGGCCATTCACGCAACAGGCTGTCACCAAAGCGCTCCAGGACCGATTCGCCCGAACCGTCCAAATCCGCAGCTTCCGCAAAACCTACTTTCCACCGGGGTGCGTGGCTGAAGGGGTCAGTTTCCTGCACCGGAAACGCAAGGACCTGCCACCGTTGATCACGGTCCAGACGCTGATCATTCGAGGAAGCTACAATGGCCTTTTGCGGATTCACAAGCGCGTGGATGAGGTCCAGGTGAAGGGGTTGCACGTGTTAATACCGCCGCCGGGTCCGAGCGGCCAGCCGCCTAATGTGATGCCGTTGACGACCAGCACCACGGGCGCTTCGATCACGATTGGCGAGATCACCACGGATGGCGCTCTGTTGGAGTTTATGCCCCGGCAGCCGGACCAAGAACCCTTCAAGCTGTACGTTCATCAGTTGACATTGGACAACGTCGGTGAGAGCGGGGTCATCCCCTACCATGCAGCGTTGTTAAATACCGAGCCGCCAGGGGAAATCCGGTCGGAGGGTAAGATCGGCCCCTGGAATGAGGATGACCCCGGCAGTACTCCGGTGACTGGTTCCTACACTTATGAGCACGCGAACCTGGCTGTGTTCGAGGGTATCTCAGGTACCCTATCGTCCCAAGGCAAGTTTAGCGGCACCCTCGGCCATATCGATGCGAATGGCGAAATCGACGTGCCCGACTTCCGCGTATCCGGAAGCAGCCACACCGTTCACCTGATTTCGAAATTCCAGGCGGTTGTGGACGGAACGAATGGAGACACGTATCTTCAGAACGTGGACTCGCACTTTCAGCGAACCACTGTGACGTCGAATGGTAGCGTAGCCGGGCACCCCGGCCAGCAGGGAAAAACAGTTCGGCTGGAGATGGCCGTGAATGGAGGCCGCATTGAGGATTTGTTGTCCCTCTTTACGGAGGAGAAACGCCCGTCGATGACCGGCAGTATCAACCTGCGCGCGAAAGTAGAAGTGCCGCCGGGGCCTCCGGGATTTTTGAGGAAGCTGGATCTTGCAGGCAACTGCGGCATTGGCAGCGGACGCTTCACGAACCCACACGTCCAGCAGCCGGTAAATGCATTAACCCAGAGTGCGGGCGGCGAGAACAAGAAGCAGCAAGCCGAAGACCCGGAAACGGTGCTCTCGGAGTTTAGGGGGCAGGTCTCGGTGAAAAATGGCGTCGCAACTCTGTCCCACGTCTCCTTCAGCGCTCCAGGCACGCGCGCGCAGCTTCAAGGCACCTACAACTTGCTGGACCGAAAAGTTGATCTCCATGGAATTTTGTACACCAACGGAAAGTTATCCGACACCACGTCGGGATTCAAAGCACTGGTATTGAAGGCACGTCGGTCCGTTCCTGAAACAGAAGTCCGTTACGGTGGTTCCCTTCTCAATTACCGGCACATCTTCCAACCCTTCTTTCGCGTTGGATTTCACTGAAAAACGCCGGGAATCCTCTCTCCCCGCGCCCAGCCCGTGAGCCACTACAATTCTTGCGAAACACCACAGCTCCGATCTGTACCCACTTGATGTCAAAACTCGTGTCGGGTTACCCCTTGGCCGTGGCAGCCGGGACATTGCCAGACCGCAGGCTCGCTAGCGGGAACCTGGGGCCTCACTGCGACCCTGCTCACGAAGGTTTCAGGTCACAGGTAGTGGTGCTCACCTCGCGACATTATTGCCCACCAAAACATTACCCGCGAGTGACGCCGAAGCGTTTATCCAGACCCACACCTCGGCCACGCCGTTCGGCATACGCCGATGTGCCAGCCCTGCAGCGATTGTTCAGAGATTGCCCGCTCCGCGACCCTCTGTCCGTCCCTCCCCCGGCCTGGCTGTTCGCGCTACCCTGCTTGTTGAATCTGAAACCTTCCCTCCGAACGATTTCACTGCGCTTCCCCGAAGCTCTCATCGCCCGGCTCAAAGTCCTGGCGAACAAGCGCGATGTACCCTATCAATCGTTGCTCGAGGTTTTGCTGGCCGAGCGGCTGAACCAAGAGGAAGCGACACAAGTGCTCACCCTTCGCCCCGCTCAGGGCAGGCTCTGAAGGCCGAGGGTGAGAGGTTGCTCTGGCGCACCCATGGCAAGAAGCGCGACGTGTGCGCCACCCGCGTTTGCGCCCTCGTACACCTCAATGATTGTCGCGCTTCCATGTGTATTAGGAATCCTCCTCGCGAAGCGGGTAGCCACGGTCAGCGCAGTCCTGACCGAGGGCTTTTCAAATGCGCAATATCCCAGTGGCGATCGCACGTCGTCAATCTGAATGGGCACGCCGCTGCCGGTGCCTGGCCCTAAGCAACATTGTTGTAACTCAACCACCGCCAATCCTCCCGCCCCTTCACCAGCCCTTTCCGCACGGGATTCGTCTATTCCATGTATAGCTTCGACATCAAGGGAATAACCCACGCATTATGAAAGGGTGCCCCTTCGAGGGTAAATTTAGTTGGGTGGTTGCAGCCACCGAACTTACCCCAGGAAGGAGCACCCTATGAATGCGATCAAGTATATCGGAATGGATGTGCACCTGGCAACGATCTGTATCGCCGTGCTGGACGCCACGGGGAAGCTGCTCATGGAAGTCACGATTGCGACCCAAGCTGCGGCGCTGCTCGATTTCATTCGCGGCTTGCGGGGGACCCTGTACGTGGCTTTGGAAGAGGGCACGTGTGCGGAATGGCTTTACGCCATGCTAGCGCCGCAGGTGGCCAAGGTGGTGGTCTGCGATCCGCGCCAGAACCCCCGGCGCCTGGGAGAGAAGAAGAGCGATCGCCTGGACGCGCGCAAGCTCGCCGAGTTGCTGCGCCTGGGCACGCTGAAACCGGTCTATCACGGTAACCCGCTGGGGCCGGCGGTGCGGGAATCGGCCCGCAGTTATCGCACCCTGGTGAGCGACACGGCGCGGGTGATGAACCGGTTGAAGGCCCTGTATCGGGCGCGCGGGATCCGCTGTGCGGGAACCCGCGTCTACTCGCCGCGCGGGCGCGATCAGTGGCTGGCGCAATTGCGCGAGCCGGGCGTGCGGGGTCGCGCCGAACGGCTCTATCAACAATTGGACTTGCTGTTGCCGTTGCGCGGGGAGGCGCGCGCCACGGTCAGGACTGCACCCACCATGGCTACCCGCTACGAAAACCATCGCGTTCCAGCGTTTTCACCCAGGCTCTTGAGCCCCGCAAGGGATGCCTGCTTCTGCCGATTTGGCCGTCTCCAGGGATGATCCGGGCCAGGACCTCGCAGAGGTCCAACATCATTAGCCGTAGGTGAAACCCACGGGCTGGAACCGTGGATGCACGTAGGATGTTCGACCCCTGCGGGGTCGAAGGTCTTGGGTTGGGCGCTGGGTGACCGTAGGTTTCACCTACGGCTAATGAAATTCCTCCCCTTCGGGGAGGGCAGGATGGTTTTCGAAGCAAGCGTAGCGCAGACCTCCGCGTTTGAGGTCTGCGGTTCTTCCTTAGATTCGCGCTTTCGAATCCAAGTGCAAACTGGCAATCGTTAACCCGCAGCGGCGCATGGGTTGCGCCGCGCTCATGCCGGAATACTCGTTCACGCTGGACCATCGCCAGGGAGTGGAAATCCGCGCGGGTTGAGCAGGCGCACCGTGACGAAAAAGATGGAAAGAAACGGGCGACGCAGCCGTGACACGCCGCGAAAAAACAACACCATCAGCGGGACCACCCGTCAAGCCGCAGACCTCAAAGGCGGGGGTCTGCGCTACGGCTGCTTAGAAGATACACCGGGCGAGATTCTTCGCTTCGCTCAGAATGACAGCCCCGGAGCGTTTCTCAGCAACCTGCTAATCCCGGACCCCTAATCCCGAACCCCGGGTTTTCTACCGCCCGCCGGGGCCGCCGCCGTTACTCATGGAGGAGAGGAACTCGGCGTTGGACTTGCTTTTGGCCAGCTTGTCGATGATGAGTTCCATCGATTCCACCGGCGAAAGCGGATTCAGCACTTTGCGCAGGACCCAGATGCGGTTCAACTCGTCGCGGGGCACGAGCAGTTCTTCCTTGCGCGTGCCGGACTTGTTGAGGTCGATGGCGGGGAAGACGCGTTTGTCCACCAGCTTGCGGTCGAGGTGGACTTCCATGTTGCCGGTGCCTTTGAACTCCTCGAAAATCACGTCGTCCATGCGGCTGCCGGTATCGATGAGGGCGGTGGCGATGATGGTGAGGCTGCCGCCTTCCTCGATGTTGCGCGCCGCGCCGAAGAAGCGCTTCGGCCGCTGCAGAGCGTTAGAGTCGACGCCGCCCGAGAGCACTTTGCCGGAAGGCGGTACGACGGTGTTGTAGGCGCGCGCCAGGCGGGTGATCGAGTCGAGCAGAATCACGACGTCGCGCTTGTGCTCGACCAGCCGCTTGGCCTTTTCGAGCACCATCTCGGCCACCTGCACGTGCCGGGCGGCAGGCTCGTCAAACGTCGAGCTGATGACTTCGCCCTTCACGGTGCGCTGCATGTCCGTAACTTCCTCGGGCCGCTCGTCGATGAGCAGCACGATGAGCGTAATCTCAGGGTGATTCTCGGTCACGGAGTTAGCGAGGCTTTGCAGCAACATGGTCTTGCCGGTGCGCGGAGGGGAGACGATGAGGCCGCGCTGGCCTTTGCCGACGGGCGTGAGCAGATCGAGAACGCGCGCCGAGATGTTGTCCTTGATGGTCTCGAGGTGAATGCGCTCCTGCGGATACAGGGGCGTGAGATTGTCAAAGAAAATCTTGTTGCGCGACTCGTCGGGGGGCTCAAAGTTGATGGCCTCAACTTTGATGAGCGCGAAATAGCGCTCGCCCTCCTTGGGCGGGCGGATCTGCCCGGAGATCGTGTCGCCGGTGCGCAAATCGAACTTGCGAATCTGCGAAGGCGAAACGTAAATGTCGTCCGGGCCGGGGAGGTAGTTGTAGTCCGGGGCGCGGAGGAATCCGAAACCGTCGGGCAGGCACTCGAGCACGCCTTCGGAGAAGATCAGACCGTTCTTCTCGGTCTGCGCCTGGAGGATCTTGAAGATCAACTCCTGTTTGCGCAGGCCCGTAGCCCCCACCACCGCCAGGTCTTTCGCCACCTGGGTCAGCGTGGTGATGTTCATTTCCTTGAGCTTGCCGATATCGAGGACTTCGCCTTCCTTTACTTCCTCGATCCTTTCTTCCTGGACTTCGTCATTCTTAACTTCTGTTTTCTTTGCAGGCATATCCGTTCTCTCTGTTTCGTTGAAATTGTCGGTTGCGTGACCGTTCCGTCATGGGTTTGAGTTTCACGACCAAGTCACTAACGGAAACGATGGCAAGGCGTGATGGGCTGCTGGCGACAGCCAGGCAGCGGTACAAAGTGCGGTAAGATGCGTCGTGTGAAATGGTGAAGCTTTCGAGGCTTGGTGATCAGAGGCTGAGAACAGGCACCCCATCACGAGACAGGAGGGGTCTGTTCCCCCATGGTTGGGATGCACCTTTGCCGTGATTGGTTTCAAATCCTCCATCAACAAGCAGTGATTCGTTGCCACATTTAGTTGGTCATGGGTTCCCGGCCCAAGTCTTGAGAAGGGGTTTCTATCGTGGACGGGGTCCCCTCGCCCGGAACCAGGAGGGGCCGAGGTTCGAGCTTCTTCTCCAAGGCAATCTCGAGCACGTCGTCCATGTTGTCCACAGAACGGATCGTCAGCTCCTGCTGGATGTTGGCAGGAATATCCGTCAAGTCTTTCTCGTTGTCGCGCGGCAGGATGACCGTGCGATTGCCCGCCCGGTGCGCCGCCAGGAGTTTCTCCTTCACCCCGCCAATCGGCAGAACCTTGCCGCGCAGAGTGATCTCGCCCGTCATCGCCACGTCGCGCCGCACGGGGATCTTGGTCAGCGCGCTCACCAATGCCACCGCCAGCGTGATGCCCGCGGAGGGACCGTCTTTCGGGATGGCGCCTTCCGGGATGTGAATGTGTACATCGAGGTGGCGATAGAAATCGGGGTCCAGCCCCAGCACGGCGGCGCGGGACCGTACGTAGCTCATGGCGGCCTGGGCCGATTCCTGCATCACATCGCCCAGCTTGCCGGTCAGCAGCAGCTTGCCTTTCCCCGGCATAAGGGTTGCTTCAATGTTCAGGATCTGACCGCCCACTTCCGTCCAGGCCAGGCCCGTCACCAAGCCCACCTCATTCTTCTCTTCGGTTTTAGTGTCCCGAAACTTGATGACTCCCAGGTATTCCTTGACATCATCCGGCCCCACCGTGACCTGGAAGTTCCGGCCTTCCTTCACCACCTTGCGGGCCACTTTGCGGCTGACGTTGGCGATTTCGCGTTCCAGGTTGCGAACTCCCGCCTCGCGCGTGTAGTGGCGGGTGACGTGGACAATCGTTTCGTCCGGCAGGGTGAGGTTTTCCGCCTTCAAGCCGGCGGCCTCACGCTGCTTCTTTACCAGGAATCGCTTGGCGATTTCCATCTTCTCCGGTTCCGTGTAGCCTTCCAGCCGCAGGATTTCCATCCGGTCCTGGAGCGGTTGGGGGATGGTGTGGACGACGTTGGCCGTGGTGATGAAGAACACCTTCGACAGGTCATATTCCACATCTAGATAATGGTCCATGAAGGTGCAATTCTGCTCCGGGTCGAGGACCTCCAGCAGCGCGGCGGAGGGATCGCCCCGGAAATCCATGCTCATCTTATCCACTTCATCCAAGAGAAAGACGGGGTTCACGGTACCCGCTTTCTTCATCATCTGGATAATCTGGCCAGGTAGGGCGCCGATATAGGTCCGCCGGTGACCCCGGATTTCCGCCTCGTCGCGAACGCCACCCAACGAGAGCCGGACGAACTTCCGGCCTGTCGCCCGGGCGATGGACCTGCCCAGGGAGGTTTTGCCGACCCCCGGAGGTCCCACGAAACAGAGGATCGATCCACGCGGATTCTTGACGAGCTGGCGGACGGCCAGGAATTCCAGGATCCGCTCCTTGATCTTCTCGAGTCCGTAGTGGTCCTCTTCCAGCACTTTCTGGGCGCGCGAGATATCGCGGATTTCCTTGGACTTCTTCTTCCAGGGCACCGCCAGCAGCCAGTCCAGGTAGCTGCGTGAGACGGTGGACTCCGCCGACATGGGAGGCATCATCTCCAGGCGCTTGAGCTCGGTCATGGCGTGGTCGAGCGCATCCTTGGTCATGCCCGCGGTTTCAATCTTCTTCTTCAGCTCGTCGATCTCGCTCTTTTCGTTCCGGCCCAGTTCCTTCTGGATGGCCTTGATCTTTTCGTTCAGGTAATACTCGCGCTGGGCGCGCTCCATCTGCCGTTTCACGCGACCCTGGATGGTGCGGTCCACGTTCAACTTCTCTATCTCGATTTCCAGGATGTCGGCCAAGCGCGTCAGGCGGTCCACGGGGTCAAAGATCTCGAGCAGTTCCTGCTTTTCCTCGATGCTGACATTGAGGTTGGCGGCGATGGTGTCGGTGAACTTGCTGATCTCATCCACTTTCACCGCGGCGATCATCGTCTCGTAATTGAGGCTCTGCGAGAGCTTGACGTACTGCTCAAAGAGCGTCGTGGCGCGCTGCACGAGTTGTTCCAGGCTGGGCGTGGTGACGGGGCGGAATTGCCGGGTCTGCACGCTGACGCGAAAGTAACCTTCCTCGTTCGAAATCTTCAGCACCTTGCCGCGTTCCACGCCTTCCACGAGCACCTTGATATTGCCGTCGGGCAGTTTCAGGCTCTGCACGATACTGGCGAGGGTCCCCACCTGGTAGATCTCATTCGGCTTGGGGTCGTCTACGGCGGCGTCGTGCTGGGTGGCCAGAAAGATCTTCTTGTCGCCAGCCAGCGCTTCCTCGAGAGCCCGGATGGAGCTTTCGCGCCCCACCACGAAGGGGGTCATCATATGCGGGAAGATGACCACATCGCGAATGGGCATCATGGGCAATATACGAGTTTCGCTTTTCTCACGACCGGAGAACATAGGGGAATCCATTACCCTGCCTTCTCAAGGAAAGCGGAATTGAAGTTGATCTCGTGGTTCTTGACCATTTCTTCGGTCACGACGAACTCACGCAGCTTGCGCTGGCTGGGGAGGTAATACATCAAGTCCAGCATAAGGTCTTCCAGGATCATGCGCAGGCCGCGCGCGCCCACTTTCCTTTCGAGCGCCTGGGCCGCAATAACGCGGAGGCTTCCGTCCGTGAAGAGCAATTTGACGTTTTCGAATTCAAACAGCCGTTGATATTGGCGAACCAGGGCATTCTTGGGGTGTGTCAGAATCTCCACGAGCGCTGCCAGGTCCAGATCACTGAGCACACTCACTACCGGCAAGCGGCCTACGAATTCCGGAATCAGCCCGTAGTGGATCAGGTCGGTGGGCTGTACCCGTTCCAGGATCTCGATATCGCGCCGACTGGCGGGCGCCGGCACAGTCGGGGCCGCGGCGCGGAAGCCCATCGTCTTCTTGCCCAGGCGCTGCTCGATGACCTTCTCGAGCCCCACGAAGGCGCCGCCGCAAATAAAAAGGATGTTCGTGGTGTCCACCGGCGTGCATTCCTGGTGGGGGTGTTTGCGGCCACCCTGGGGCGGAACGTTCGCCACCGTGCCCTCCAGGATCTTGAGGAGGGCCTGCTGCACGCCCTCGCCCGAAACGTCGCGCGTAATCGAGGGGTTTTCATCCTTCTTTGAAATCTTGTCGATCTCGTCGATGTAGATGATCCCCTGCTGGGCGCGTTGCACGTCTCCGCCGGCGCTTTGCAGGAGCTTCAGGATAATGTTTTCGACGTCCTCGCCCACGTAGCCTGCTTCCGTCAGCGTCGTGGCGTCAGCGATGGCGAAGGGCACTTCCAGCACGCGCGCCAGCGTCTGCGCCAGCAGCGTCTTCCCCGTGCCGGTGGGCCCGATCAGCAGAATGTTGGATTTGGTCAACTCCACGTCGCTGCGAATGCGCGTCAGAATATTACGCTTGTAGTGGTTGTAAACCGCCACTGCCAGCTTCTTCTTGGCCTTTTCCTGCCCCACCACGTACTGATCCATGAAGGCCTTGATCTCCGCGGGCCGGGGCAGCTTGGCTTGTGCTGGCGGGGGGTGGTCCCCGCGGCCTTCCTCCAGGATCGTGTTGCACACCGCCACGCACTCGTCGCAGATGTACGTCCGCGGCGGCTCACCGGGCGAGGAGATGAGCTTCGCCACGGCATTCTGAGGCTTCTGGCAGAACGAGCAGCGCAGCGCTTCCTCGGAACCCGGGCGTTTCAAAGGCGTCTCCGTGGGTTACTTGTGCTTGTAGATGATTTCATCGATGATGCCGTACTCGCGTGCCTGCTGGGCGCTCATCCAGTAATCACGTTCCACATCACGCTCGATCTTTTCAATCGGCTGGTTGGTGTGCTTGCCCATGATTTCGTTCAGACTGGCACGAATGCGCAGGATTTCGCGGGCATGGATGTCAATGTCCGTTGCCTGCCCGGAGAGTCCACCAATCGTGGGTTGATGAATCAAGACGCGTGCGTTGGGGAGGGCATAACGTTTCCCGGGCGTTCCCGCCGCGAGCAACAGCGCGGCGATGCTGGCTGCCTGGCCGATGCAAATCGCGGCAACGTCGGGGCGAATGAACTGCATGGTGTCGTAAATTGCCATACCCGCCGTGACCACGCCTCCCGGGGAGTTGATGTAAAGGGACACGTCTTTATCGGGATCCTCGGCTTCCAGGAAGAGCATCTGGGCGGTCACCAGGTTGGCGACGTTGTCGTCAATGGGCGTGCCGATAAAGATAATATTGTCGCGCAGAAGGCGCGAGTAGATATCGTAGGCCCGCTCGCCGCGGTTGGTCTGTTCGACCACCATCGGGATCAGCGTCAGGTTGGGCTGGTTGCTCATGGCCTTTATCTGCGGACTCCTTCAAACCCGGCCGGGATATTACACGCTTTTCCGAGTGATTTTTGCGTTGCGGTAAATGAAGTCCAACGCTTTTTGATTGCGGCGAGTAGACCTTAGTGTATCCAGCTTTCCGTCGCGTGTCAAGCGTGTCTTTAATTCCGCCGGGGTCAGGCGGCGATCCTGCGCCATTTCCCGGATCACCTCGTCAACCTCTTCTTCCGTTACTTCCAGCTTCTCGGCCTCGGCCACTCGGCTCAGGATCAGGGCCGCGCGGACTTCTTTTTCCGCCTCAGGTTTGGCATCCTCACGGACCTTTCGCCAATCCACCTGGGTTTCCCGCGGGTCGATCCCCTGCGCGATAAGTTGCCCCAGCGTCCGTTCCAGTTTCCGGTCCAACTGGGCGCCCACCAGCGCCTCCGGCACCGGGAATTCGTGCGCTTCCAGGAGCTTCTCCGCCAGCTTCTGCTTCGCCTCGAGCTCCACCCGATGCTGGGCTCGTTCCGTCAGATCCAGGCGCAGTTTCGTGCGCAGCTCCTCCAGAGTTGAGAACTCGCTGACTGATTTGGCCAGTTCGTCGTCCGCCTGCGGGACCACCTTTCTTTTGATGCTCTGGACGTCCACTTGGTAACTGAGGGTTTTGCCCACCAGGGATTTCTGCGGGTAATCCTGCGGGTAAGTTACCGGAAAGGCCCGCGTGTCACCCGCCTGCACGCCGCGCAGGTTCTCCGTAAAGGCCTCCACGGTGTGCTTGCCGCCCAAGTGTACCACGGCGTCCCGGGCATCGGTGGGCGGGCTTTGGGGAGATTCCGTGTCATGCCCTTGGTAATTGATGGTGACGTAGTCGTCGTCCGCAGCCGGCCGGTCCGTGACCACTTCAAACGTCGCAGCCTGTTCGCGCATCTCCTCGACCGCTTTTTCCACGTCTGCGTCCGTGACCGTAGCCTGCTCCTCCTCGACTTCCAGTTCCTTGTAGGGCTTCAGCTCGAATTCCGGGTAAATCTCGAAGGTGGCTTTATAAGTTATCGGCTGCTCGTCCTCAAACTTTAACTCTTCGAAATGCGGCTGGCCCACGATCTCCCATTTCTTGTCCTTCACCGCCGTTTCAAAGTAGCGCGGGACCAGGTGTTGCACCACCTCGCTCCGGATGTCGTCACGAAACTCCCGGCGCACCAGTGAGGTCGGGGCGCGGCCAGGGCGAAAACCCCGGATGCGCGCATGTTTGGCGAATTGCGCGGCCACCGAATCCACTTCCTGTTGCACGACGTCCAAGGGGACTTCAATAACCACTTCTTTTTTGCAGGTAGTAGCTTCCACGGCGCCTCAGAGGCTGATTAAGAAGGTGAAATGCGGCCGGCAGGGTTGGTACAGCGCAAGCAATCCCGCTATGGAAAAACCCGAGTCCCACCTGGCAGGCGTCCGAGCTTCCTAGGCCCGAACAATCTGAGTATAACACAGGCCTCTCGGCTGTCAACGGCTGCGCGGGGGTGACGACGCAAAGGGCCGCCTGTTTTCCGCCCGTACCGCATGGACCCCCGCCTGCGCGGGCGTGACGATGAAGAGGGCCGCACCCTTCCGCCCGTGCCGTCATTCCCGCGGAAGCGGGAATCCACCCTGGCCGTCATGATCGGCGCCGGATGACGCAGAGAAACAGGTAGCCACGCCGCAGGCCAGGGGGGAGAGGGGGCCCCGCTGGCGCGCGACATGTTCCACGTCGCCAATCCGCAATCCAGAATTACTGTGGGCGAGTGAGGGCCCCCCCATGGGAATAGATCCGCACCCACTGGCCGCGGCGCGTGTACTCAGCCAGCAGTTTCAGATGGTAGCGCCCTATCAAGTCCTCCGCGGCGAGCTGCGGACGATAGTCGAAGTAGCGCCCTTGTACGCGCAGCCACCCGGGAAAGCGGACCACCCAGTTTCCGGGCGGCTCCCATTTGCGGGAGTAAAGGCAAAGCAGGTCGAAAGACTCCGGCGGCACGCCCGCGAAATCCTGCGGCGCGAACCCCTCGACCGGGACGATCCGCAGCGGCCTTCGTACATAGCCGAGCGCAGGCTGCACGAGTTCGTCCGTGGCCGGCCACGCCGTCAGAATCCGCGGCAGGCCAGGCTGTGCTTCCAAGTATTGCGCCGCCTCCCCGTGCAGCCGCACAAAGTCCGCGTAAGCGAGGTTGTCCTCAAAGGGGAAGGGGTAGGGGGGGTTGATGAACCAGGCCCACACAAAGGCGGCTGCCGTCGCCGCACAGATGAGGCGGGCGGGGAAGCGCGGCAGGCGCATCACGATGGCCACCGCCACCAGGTAGAACAAGGGCAAAACCGGGAGGAGGTAACGCGGAAGAATTGCGCCGCCTGCCACGCTCAGCAGGAGCAGATAGATGGCCGTCAGTCCGGCGGTGAGAAATACCAGCGACCGCCAGGGAGGCCCCTCGGCGACCCGGGCAGGATCCAACTTGGTGTGCTTCCGCCCCCACCAGAATCCTGCGGGCACCGACGCGGTGAGCAGCCAATTGAATCCGCCCAAGAACAGCTCATAGGCGCGGCGCAACAGGCTCCAGAAAACCCGGGCGGGCGAAAGCGTGGAATAAAGGTTGTAGCTCAGGTATCCACGGTTACCGGTCCAGTAGCCCGTCGCCTGGTGGTAGTAAAGCGCCCAGGCCGCGAGCGGCACAAGCGGCGCCCCGAGCGCCACCCAGGTTAAGGGCGAGGCCCGGCGATTCCCCAAACTCTGGCGCCTCCTCAGCCACACATAGAGCCACGCCACGGGCAGCAGGACCAACGCGGTTTCTTTACTGAGAATCGCCAGCGAAGCCGCCAGCGCGAAAAGCCAGAGTTGATCGCCGAGCAGGAATAGCACTGCCAGGGTGGTAAAGAGTGCGGCGGCAAGGTCCAGATGCGCGAGCGTGCTTTGCGCAAAGAAGAGGGGTGAGAGCGCCAGGAGCAGGGCGCTCCAGGCAGAAATCTCGCGGCTCGCGACGCGTCGCCCAAGCAGATAGAGAGTCACAACTGTTGCTGTCGCGATCAGCGTCATGCCCGCGCGCGTAACCAGGGGGGAGTATCCCCAAAGGCGCCATGCCAGTCCCAGATAGACCATCACCAGGGGCGTGTGTCCCACCGGCAACGTGCTGCGCGGAACGAGCAGTCCGGAGTGATAGAAGTCCAGCGCCGCGGGAATGTAATACCCCGCTTCGTCCCAGAAATACGGCAGGCGGAGCAGAGGCCCGTGCAAAAGCAGCAGAACAGTGTAGGTGGCGAGATAAGCCAGGAGCCAGATGAAGCGAGGCCGCATGGGAAGCTAATTTACCAGCAGATGCCTGTCTTGGAATCAGGATTTTTCGTACCCCTGCGCTGTCATCCTGAGCCCTTCGTTGTCATTCTGAGCGCAGCGCTGTCATCCTGAGCGTAGCGAAGGATCCTTTTCATTTGACTCAGGATAAACTCCGCGAAGGATCCTTTTCATTTGACTCAGGCTAAACTACGCGAAGAATCTCGCCCTGGGTTTTTGCGTGAAAGGGCCCAACCAAGGCGAGATGCTTCGTTGCGCTCAGCATGACAGATGCCCTTCTTCAGCAGCCTGCCAGGCCACGCGGGCCGCCCCTACCCTGCTTCCCGGGCCGCGACGGGCGGCTTTGCTGGGAGGCTTTTCGCGACGATCTCCGCGACGTCAAGTATCTCGACGTCATCGCGCTTGATATGGTTCGCGGCGTCACGCAGCATAATGGGACAGTACGGGCAAGCCACGGCCACGGTAGATGCCTGGGTTTCGATGAGCTCGGCGAAGCGCATTTGGTTCACGCGCGCTTGGCCCTGAGCCCGCTGGTCGTCAGCCACAAAAAGCTGTGCGCCGCCCGCTCCGCAGCAGAGCGTGTTTTGGCCATGGTGCGCGGGTTCGGTCACCGAGATCCCGCAGGAGCGTAGGATCTCCCGCGGTGCGGTGGTGATGCCGCGTCCTCTCGCCAGGTAGCAAGGGTCATGGCAGGTGGCGACCACCCCGGAGGGCTTAAGGGTGAGCTGCGGCAGCAGTTCCACAATGAGTTCGGTGTGGTGCACGACCTCCAGATGGAGTTTCGCGTAGGAGGCGATCTGCCGGTAGTCCTTGTCCAACATCGTCGTGCAATGCGGACAGCACGACACAATCTTTTTCACCCCTGCGCTCCCGATGCTTTCGATCAGCTTTTGCGAAAGTTCCAGGAACAGGTATTCGTTACCGGCTCGCCGCGCCGGTTCGCCGCAGCAGGTTTCACGCGCCAGTACTCCCCAGGAAACCGCGGCGGCATCCAGGATCTGTTGCATGGCCTGCGCGACCGCGTGGCCGTGAGGATCGTAGCTCAGTCCACAGCCCAGCCAGAAAAGCCATTCCTGAGTGCCGTCAAAAATCGGAAATTGCTTCGCCTCGAGGAGCTTTTGCCGGGTGTCGTGGGCCAGTCCCCAGGGATTGTGCGGCGCGCGTTCCATGGTCGTAAAGAGTTGGTTCACCTTATCGCTCGTGATGCGGCCCTCGCTGGCGAGACCGCGCCGGAGGTCGAGAATCTTCCTGCCGACATGCTCGATGCCCACCGGACACACAAACTCGCAGGCGCCGCAGGAGAAGCATTGGAAGAGGTCGTCCTCCGCAATGAAAACCTCGCCCTGGGCCTTCTCTGCGGCAGTTCCCGCGACGACGTCTCCGCCGGAGAGCAAGCCTTTGCGCATGTCCAGGATGATTTCCTTGGGACTCAGCGAGCCTCCCGCGAGGTTGGCCGGACAGAACTGGGTGCAGCGGCCGCACTCGACGCAAGCATCGACATCCAGGATGTCCTTTCGGCCCAAGTCTCGGAAGTGAATCATGCCCAGATCATCGCCGTCGTCGCGCAGCGCGCGCATCGTGCTGGTGTTTTCGGAGCGCAAGAATATCGTGACCGGCGCCAGCACCAGGTGCAGGTGTTTCGACATCGGGATGACCACCAGCAACGCGAAGAACGCCGAGGTATGCATCCACCAGTTGATTTTCCACGCCCGGCTGGCGATCGGAAACACTCCCCAGCCCAAAAGATACGTTGCCATGAGGGCCGAGATGAGGAAGGCAACCATCCCGGAAGTGGCGGAAAGTTCGCCGAGGGCCTTCGGTCTTAATACGAATCGCCGGAATGACAAGCCCAGCATGGCGGCCAGCACGGCCATAGCCCAGGCGGCCACAAACACGCCATACCAGGTCTGCGACTCGGTGGCCTTATCCAGTCCGCGCAGGCCCCACGAAAGGTGGACGGCGCTAGCCCAGGCGAAGGCGAAGAACCCCCACAAGACCGCGCCGTGCAGGATGCCGACCACAGGCCGGTCGCGCACCACGCGGTATTGCAGGATGACTTCCACAAAAACCCGCCAGAGTCGTTTGGGAAGATGGTCGAAAGGAAGATCCCCATGCTCGGGAAGTACCGAAAAAAGTCGGCGCTCCAGGGTTCGCAAGAATAGCCAAACGCTTCCCACCGCGAGCGCGATAAATATCCCCCGCGCCCAGCCGCCGAGAAGAAAACCGCAGCAAAACGCCAGCGTGAGGACGGCTAGCAGCCAGGAGTTTTTCCTGATTGGTTTCAAGTTCATCCCTTACCCCATGACACCGGGGAAGTCTCTACGCTATACAGAGCAGCATAAGTTTTTGCGCATTGCCCTGTAGCGGCGGTCTATGACCGCCGGTCGGCGCTCATAGAGCGCCGCTACAAGTTATGTCGCTCTGTATAGCAATATCGTGAATTCTTGTTCTTTTGGCAAACGTTTTTCGTCGGGTGTGCAGGGCCACCCCTCGGGGCGACGTGCCCCTACAAGCTGACCTACAAGACCCCCCACGTCATGTTTGGTTGCGGCCACCGGCGGCCCTGCATTGCAATACCGTAGTTTCTTGTTTTTTTGGCAAGGATTTTTGATGTACGGCTTTTCACTTTTGCCTTTTGCCCTTTGCCTTTTGATTTTCTCTTGTGGCTCCCCCGCGCTGCCTCGCCGCAGGAGCGCGACGAACCCGGGCCATGCGGCGTGCCACTCGGTACGCTATAATAGCCTCCGTGCGAAAGTGGCGGAATTGGCAGACGCGCCAGACTTAGGATCTGGTCCCGCAAGGGGTGGGGGTTCGAATCCCCCCTTTCGCACCATGCTTTCCCATCAACGGGTTGCAGAGAAGCGGAGTGATCACCATCACTCAGAACAAAAAAGTGTTACCCTTTTTCCTCGAACAATTCGCTCATAATTAGGTTGCCCCCAGGATTATCTTTCTGTCCCCAGACGCTTGTAGGCACGTGGGTAACGGTTCGGAAGGCCGTAAACCGGATTCCACTCATTCCTCACCTTGCGGAGAGCCGTGAGGTTCAGGTCGCCTACCAAAACACCCTCGGCCTTATCAAGTTCGTCCTGCGTTGACCCTTCGAAGTCGATGATGGAGCTGGTTCCGGAGTTGTGGGGAGCGCCGTAGTTCACGCGGACAATAAAGACACGATTCTCAAGCGCACGTGTTTGGTACAAGTGCACGAGGAGAGGTCGGGAGAAATCGTCGGTGCTGTAGGGATTGAAGACAATCTCGGCACCTCCCAGGGCGAGCTCGAGAGTGGCCTCTGGATGCTGAATGTCGTAACAGATCTCTATTCCAACCTTGGTTCTTACCCCGGCAATTTCAACTTCCCAAACGGGAAAACTGTCGCCGTGGTTCACCCCCGAGGCAAGCATCCAGTTCTGCAGATGGACCTTGCTATAGGTGCCCACGATCTCTCCGTGCGGATTCATGAGAATCGCGGTGTTGAACAACTTCCCCGCGCGATTCTCATCCATGCCCAATACGATCCAGATGCCCAGTTCTTTGGCAAGGCCGGCAAAGCGGTTTGTGGCAGGCCCAGGAATCGTCTCCGCTGCCTCTAGGATTTTCGTGCGCTCCGCGACGATCTGGGGGGCGTCCGTGGGAGTGTCCGGAGGCAAGTCAACCCTTGCGTACCCCTGCACGGCCGCTTCTGGCGTGCATACGATCTTAGCTCCGCGGTGGGCAGCCTCCCTTATCAGTTTCTCGGCTCGTTCGAGGTTGTATGGTTTATCGTAGAGCCGTGCATTCATCTGGATCAGACCGACCTGAATAGTCTCATCCGCCTTCGTCTCGGCCGAATTCATTACAGTGAGCAACAGCACCAAAGTAACAAAGATGAATGGGCGATGCATACGGGCCTCCTCCTCACGTGCACCAGGACTCTATAGAATCAGTCTCAATTCGACCCCAATGCAGGAGACAATCTGACACACGCACGTTTGGGGTCAACATTTACTACCAACCGATTTTATCCCGCGGGTGGCGCACACGCTACGTTTCTTGCGATGGGTGCGCCAGACCAACCTCTCACCCTCAGCCTTCAGAGCCTGCCCCATTCGCTGCGCTCAGAGCCTGCCCTGAGCGGAGCGAATGGGGCAAGCTCTGAGCGGGGCGAAGGGTCAGCACGAGATGAGAACGCACAAAGGCCGACCTCCCCAGCACGTCGGGACAAGTTCCGGCCGGCGCTACGTCCGCTGGGCTGCGCCTCGAACCAAGGACTGAGAACCCATCGCCATG
The DNA here is from genome assembly GCA_963722555.1 of uncultured Acidobacteriota bacterium. Lineage (GTDB taxonomy): Bacteria > Acidobacteriota > Terriglobia > UBA7540 > UBA7540 > Bog-366. Next base: position 515,436 of record CAVRNQ010000001.1, on the reverse strand, counting down.
GGTCAAGCCCCAAAGGGGCGACCTGCCTCAGCCCAGGGCAACGCCCTGGGACCAAGGAGCGGCCACAGCCGCAAGCCCTGAAAGGGCGAGCTACTCTGTCGCCCCTTCAGGGCTCATGCGGGGAAATAGATTGGCTTGCTTCTTAACCCAGGCCGATGGCTTGGGCTGGGATGGCTCGCCCCTTCGGGGCTCAACCGCACCGCAAACAAGATAATCCGAATTCGCGTAAGCCGCGCCGCCAAAACCACGGCGCGGTGGAAAAGCCGCAAGGCTGGAGAGCGAGCCTTGCGCTACATTTTCTCTTGCGTGCCTCCCAATGCTATGAGGCCCCCGTGCTTCTCTCGCCCGCTTCCGCAAGTTTCTGCCTGAGGGGAGGATTTTTTGCTTGACAAGGTTAACCTGTGAGTTATAATGCCATGAGTACCTAGCGCCCCGGCTCGGTAGAAGCTACTCGGGAGATAGCCTTCCCTCTGTCACCCACCAAGGAGGCTGCTGGCGGGCAGAAGGCAGTAGGCAGTAGGCAGAAGGCAGTAGGCAGAAAGCAGTAGGCACAAGGCAGTAGGCAGGATGCTGACTCCTGGCTCCTAGCTTCTTACTCCTGACTTCTGACTCCTGATTGCTGAACGCTGACTGCTGGTCACTGAACGGTAAGCCCGCGAGCATGAGAATTGCGAAAGTGTCCTGCTCCTCCATTATGTTGATGATAATAAAGGCACTTAGCGATATTCATCATGTCTTTGCAAAATCAGCAAGTCAATGAAAGTAAACCAGTTAAGCACATTGCGTTGCGGTAGAGCTAAAAAAATGCGGGGGGCAAAAATGAAGGTAAGTTCCATTATGTTGTTGAAAACACATGTAGAAAAAATGTCACTTTGTTGGCTCTCCATTATATTTATGATAATAAACGAGTTATAGTTGGCTCTCCATTATGTTGATGATAATAAAGGTGGTTAGCAGTGACTCCTCATTGCAAAAGCGCAGGAAGGGGCGGGCAGCAGGCATTAAGCAGAAGTCGGCGAGCGCCGCTCGACGCGAACGTACAGGATTCTTGCCGTGTCCAATCGACCTGTGAAGCCGCTCGTCCTCCAAAGCAGTTTCCGCGCGGACCTGATTTGCAAGTGCGCGACTCTTCGCGCCCGCCAGCCCTCGCCGGTTCGGCTCACTGTTGCCCCCGCGCGGCGTCGGATGGAACTTTCAAAGCAAGGGGGGCTGGTGTATCCTATACAGTTGCTCGGGTCCCTATATTGAAAGCTCAGTTAACATATGGAATTCCAGAGCAATGAATCCGTGCTGATCGAAGGAGATAAATTCCAATGCCTCTAGTTTCAATGCGTCAGTTACTGGACGAAGCCGCCAAGGGTGGCTACGGAGTAGGTGCTTTCAATGTAAACAACATGGAGCAGATCCAGGCCATCATGGAAGCTGCTCGCGAGACCAAGTCTCCGGCTATCGTTCAGGCCAGCCGGGGGGCGCGCGCTTATTCCCAGGACAAATTCCTTTATCACCTGATGCTGGCAGCAACCGAACTTTACCCTGAGATTCCCACCGTGCTGCACCTGGATCACGGCAACAGCGTGGAGACCTGTAAGTCAGCCATAGAAATGGGCTTCACCAGCGTCATGATGGATGGGTCCCTGATGCCGGACGGCAAAACCCCCTCCACTTTTGATTACAACGTGAAAGCCACGCGCGAAGTGGTTGAAATGGCTCACGCCAAGGGGATCACGGTGGAAGGCGAAATCGGCTGCCTCGGCGGTATCGAGGACGGGCACGGCACGGGTCTCGACGGCCTTAGCCATCTCACCGACCCCGAGCAGGCTGCCGAGTTTGTGAAACTAACCGGACTGGACGCCCTGGCCATCGCGATTGGGACCAGCCACGGCGCTTACAAATTCGCCAAGAAACCCACCGGAGAGACGCTGAAAATGGACCGCCTGATCGAGATCCACAATCGGGTGCCCCATACCCATCTCGTGATGCACGGCTCCTCCAGCGTGCCCAAGGATCTCCAGGACATCATCAACCAGTATGGGGGAAAATTGAAGCCCACCTGGGGAGTACCGGTGGAAGAGATCCAACTTGGCATCAAGAACGGCGTGCGGAAGATCAACGTGGACACGGACAACCGCCTCGCCATTACGGGTGCGATCCGCAAGTTCTTCGTGGAGAAGCCCGAGGACTTCGATCCACGCAGCTACAATAAGCCAGCCCGCGAAGCCATGAAGAAGGTCGTGGCGCAGCGCATGACGCAATTCGGCCAGGCTGGCCATGCCGCCGACTACGCGCCGATCCCGCTCGAAGAAATGGCCAGGCTGTACCGGCAACGGCCCGCCGCCTGAGTCCCCAGTCTGGTGGAGCAAGACGAGCCACGCCCGGCGAACCTGCCATACTCGCCGGGCGCTGGCTGGTGCATCTATCGGCCCGGGTCCTGTAACTCAAATCCCACTCACCATACGGATACCGGCAGGCTGCCGACCCGGTATTTCCAATTGCCTCTGTCGTGCCCAGAGCGCCCGGCCCGGCAAGTGTGGGCCGGCCAGGCACTTCACCATCATGGAAACTACATGCTGAGCGTTGCCTTTTGTGTTACACTGCGCCCGTTCGCCGTTGGAGTCAACCTGCCATGGCACAAGCTTCCGAAGCCAAGCAGAGGCTGCGTGAGATTTGCCGCGTGGCGGCACGCGTCTTCTATGCGAAGGGCTATGACGGCGCTTCGATGCAGGATATCGCGGAGGCGGTCGGGCTCACCAAGGCTGGCCTCTATCATCATGTGGGCAGCAAGGACCGCCTGCTGTTCGAAATCATGAACTACGGGATGGACATTCTGGATGAGACCGTGCTCGCCCCCATCCAGGATATCGCTGACCCGCGCGAGAGGCTGCGCCGGACCATCATCGGCCACATCGACCTGATCGTGCGCGCCCGCGATCAGGAAATCACCGTTATCCTTCATGAGAACCGCTCCCTGAGCGGCCCCCTGCGCAAGAAGCTCAACGTCCGCAAGCGTGCCTACATCGATTACCTCGAAGATCTGATCAAGCGTGTCCAGGAACAGAGTGGCAAGCCGCTCTTGGTTAAACCGCGGCTGGCCGCCTTCGCGCTGCTGGGGATGATCAATTGGCTCTACCAGTGGTACACGTCCCAGGGCCACATCAAGCAGGAAGAGCTCACCCAAGTTTACGTCGATTTCTTTCTCCGTGGAGTGCTCGGAACAACCTGACCGGGATCCAGCCAGCGCACTGATGTTCGCCGCCGGGATTCCCGTTGGCGCGGGATTGGGGCGCGGGGCACCTGGCCAGGCGCGCCATGTTTCGCGCGGGGGTAGTGGTGCACATTCGATATCATAAGCGACCACCCCGCCCTTCGGGCACCCCTCCTGAACCATGAGGGGTGTCTTGCCCGGCCAGGAAATGGAGTCCCCTCCTAAGCTTAGGAGGGGTAGCGCCGCAGGCGACGGGGTGGTCCGGAATCTTGATCGTTGCTCGGCGAAAATGCACGATTCTGAATTGCGCCACTGCCGCCGCGGGAAAAGTTGTCGGCCTTGCCGGCGCGTGGTAGCATTCCGCCTGGATTCTTAGGACAGGAGAAACCCCCTCACATGGCCACATCTCTGGTCGCCTTTCAGGGCGAGCGAGGCTCGTTCAGCGAAGAAGCTGCCTACAAACTCCTGGGCCGCCGCATCCGCGTGCTGCCCTGCGAGACTTTCGCGGCCACCTTCGAGAGCGTCACGCGGGGCCGAGCCCATTACTGCCTGGTGCCGATTGAGAACACCCTGGCCGGATCTGTCTATGAGAACTTCGACCTGCTGCTCGCGAACCACCTGCACATCGTGGGCGAGGTGAGCCTGCGGATTGTCCACTACCTCATCGCTCTCGCGGGCACCACGCGCAAGGAAGTGCGCCAGGTCTATTCGCACCCGGTGGCCCTGGCGCAGTGTGGCCGCTTCTTCGCCAAGAATCCCCAGGTTGAGCGCGTTCCCTTTTACGACACGGCGGGCGCGGTCAAAATGCTGGCGGAGCGCCGTCTGCAAGGGGCAGCGGCCATCGCCAGCCGTGTGGCCGCAGAGGTTTACCACGCGCGCGTCCTGGCCGCGCACCTTGAGGATCACAAAGAAAATTACACGCGCTTCCTGCTGCTCTCGAAGACCGCCAGGGTCTCACCCCGGGCCGGCAAGGTTTCGATCGTCTTCTCCACGCCCAACGTGCCCGGCGCCCTTTACAAGTGCCTGAGCGTTTTTGCCCTGCGCGACATCGACTTGAGCAAAATGGAATCCCGTCCGCTGCGCGGCCGCCCCTGGGAGTATTTCTTCTATGTTGATTTCCTTGGAAACGTGAAGGAGGAACGTTGCCGGAACGCCCTGACCCACCTGGCCGAGGTGACGAATTTCCTGCGTGTGCTGGGCTGCTACGAGAGGGCGAAACGATAAGAGGAATTATCCGCCCTTGACGATAAAGGCATATTCATCGGAAAAGCGCTACGAAGGAAGCACTCTTGCGAACGCTAAGCCCCTTCGCCTCTTACCAAAACTTCGGAATCAGGAAACCTGTGTGTCGGCAGTGCTCCTCGAAGGCTTCCCCGAATTGCGCGGCCAGCATGGATTCTTCTTTCCTTGCCTTGATCCAAAAGCCCAGGACGAGGAAGCCGACTCCCGCCACGCACCGCCATTGGTCAATCGCCAAAGCTCCGCCGACCGCGGCCAGATCGAGACCGGAATAAATGGGGTGCCGGAAATAGGCGTAGGGCCCGGTGCGGATGAGCTTGTGGTCCTCTTTGAGAGTGACGTTGAAGCTCCAATACTGTCCCAGGTGCCAACGGGCCCACAGAGCGATGGCAATGCCGATCCAGGTGAGTGCGACGCCCGTAACGGCAAGAGCGTATGTCCGAGGGACAACGCGATGACCAAGAACGCCGAGCTCCGCTACGCCGCTGAAGAGCAGGACATACCCAAGAATTACCAGAAAACGGGCGCTGCAACGCGAGGCGAAGGATTCCTGGCTGACGGTCCGGCGCGTCTTCAGTGCGCTCCCCGCCCAGTATGCGACAATGACGATCCACGGACCTGCAATGAGGTAACGCCAAATCATGCTTCGAGCACCGTCCGATCTCGCGGGCACCTCCAGGTTGCAGTGCCTAAGGCGTCAGGGTGAACCCGGCAGAGATAAGAGCAGACAGATATCTTCCGAGAGGCATCCCCAGGAATTTCCATAGACTGGTAGCCGATAACTTGCGACTGACCTCTGACTGCGGTTCACGGGTTCGCCTCAAACCTGACCCTCCCAAAATGCTCCGGCACGTGGAAGCTGGGCTCGGCGGTCATCGTGGTGCTCCAGGCGAGGAAGCGCCGCACCGAATCGTCGCCCGGTCCATCGCAGCGGTAGAAGTTGATCCGCCATTCGTCGTCGGGCCCGATTGTGGCGACCCCCATCGGCTGGACGGGAATGCGCATCTCGCACGTCCAAAGGTGTTCCTCGGCAAAGGTGCGCGTGGCGTGATCGAAGCCGGAATTCCAGGCGGCGTCGTACTTCAAAACCGTTTCCCGGTGAATCTCCAAATCGATCCACTGGCCATTCGGGGCCACTTCGAATTCGTAGTAATGTTCCACCCGTTCCGGCTGCGGGTTTATAAAGACCTCCACCACGTCGCGATTCCATAATTCCCACTTTTCCGGCCCGGGATCTTCTCCTGCATAGACGTTCAGTTCCGTGTATTTGCACCAGAACGCGCAGTAGAGGTAGCGCCGCGACCAGCCCACCGCAACCTCCGTGTGCGCTTCCGGATGGTGGCGCCGGCCATTCCAGTCGTGGTCGAAGCGCAGCCGCTCGGTCTCGCGCCAGAATCGCTTGCTGAGATCGCCATCCGGCACGAAGTCTTCAGGCACGAAAGTTGCAGAAACCAGCAGATCGCTCAGGTAAGGAGAGGTTGCCATGGGGCCTCGCGGGATCTATGCATGTTCCACTACCACGCCAGCGCGTAGCGGTGGCCGCGCACGTCGGCGCCGCCGGAGATGACGCCGGTGGCGGGTTCGTATTCGATCATGGTAGCCGCGGTGGGATTGCTCCAATCGGCGCCCAGCACGAGTTGGTGGCCGCGCGCGCGGAGCGCGTCGAGCACCGCCGGCTCGAAACGTTTTTCCACGGCCAGCGCCAGCGGCTGGTCCCCGTGATTGTCAAAGGTGCTGAACATCGCTTCGGAATTGAAGCGCGGCGCTTCCACCGCTTCCTGCGGATTCATTCCGAACTCGACGACGTTCAGGAAGATCTCGAGCAGCGTCTGGTCCTGGCTGTCGCCGCCGGGAGTGGAAAACACCAGCCACGGTTTCCCCTCGCGTAGCGCGAGCGTGGGTGTGAGCGTGATGCGCGGGCGTTTGTGCGGGGCAATTTGATTGGGGTGTCCGGGTGTCAGCACGAACGCCTGCGCCCGCTGCGTGAGGGGAAGGCCTGTATCGCCCGCGATGAGGGCGGGAATCCAGGCGCCGCTGGGCGTGGCGGAGAACAGGTTCCCGTCCTGGTCGATCACGTTGACGCAGGTGGTGTCCTGGTGCTCGCCGTTGCGGTGGCGGTAGCGCGCCCGCACGAAATCCTCCGGCGCCCGCGCTGTCATGTGCACGGGATCGCCGGGAACGTGCTGGGCGGAAGCCTTCTGCGCATCGATCAGCGGCCGCCGGAGGTTCGCGTACTCCTTGGAGACGAGTGCGGCGGGTATGGGGCTGAAGTCGGGGTCGCCATAGTAGGCGTCACGGTCGGCATACCCCAATTTCATGGCTTCCACCACGGTGTGCACGTAATCGGCGGAATTGTGCTTCAGGGCTTTCAGGTCAAAGCCCTCGAGCAGGTTCAAGTTCTCGAGGAACACCGGGCTCTGCGTCCAGTAGCCACATTTATAAACCTGCACGCCGCGATACGTCACGGTCAAAGGCTCTTCGATGCGGGCGTGATACGCGGCGAAATCCCCTTCGCGCAGCAGGCAGCCGGCGTCTTTACAGAAATCGCTGATGCGTTTGGCGATCGGGCCACGATAGAAATAGTCGCGGACGGCTTCGAGAGCGGCCGCGCGCCCGCGTCCGGCGTTCTGCTTTTCCACCCCCGCGAGGGTTTGAAACGTGCGCGCCAGGTCAGCCTGGACGAAGATTTCGCCTTCCTTCGGCACGCGTCCCCCGGGGTAATAGACCTTCGCCGTGTTGGGCCACTTTCGGGCGACGGGCTCGCCCCGCTCGAGCGCGCTCTCGAGGCCCCCATAGACCGGGAAACCCTGCGCGATCTCGATGGCCGGCTGGATCACCTCCGCCAGGCTCAGCGTTCCGTACTTCTCCAGCGCCAGCAAGAGGGAATCCATGGCGCTGGGCACAATCGCGCTGAGCGGGCCGAAAGAAGGAATAACGCCGCCTGCGCCTCCGGAAACCGTGGGCGACACCACGATGCGGGGGTCGTCGCGCCGCAAGTGCTCGTAAAACTCCGCGGTCGCAAGTTCCGGAGCGATGCCGTCGCCGTTGATCGCCACCACGGGGCCGTCCTTCAGCTTGAGCAGGATCGGGCACTCGCCGCCCGCGCCGAAGCTCATCATCTCCACCACCGACGCGGCGAAGATCGTCGCCACGCCCGCATCCACGGCGTTGCCGCCTTTCTCCAGAATGCGCAACCCCGCCTCGGCCACCAGCGGATGGCCCGCTGCCACCACCCCGCGCCGCCCGGCCACCAGGGGTTTAAGCGTTGCGGTGTAGCCGGGAATGCCGGGAAGCAACAGCGCCGTTCCCAGCGTGACGACAGCAGCCTGTGAGATTCCTCTGCGTGCACTCATGGTCAGCCTCCGTGGGAGCTTGCCCATTTGAAATCTCGTCATCGTCGCGGAAAACGCTCGGCGTGTCAAGCAACCCTTGGGGCGGGCGCGCTAAGCGGATTGCCCCCGCTCACCCCATTCCGGTAAGGGTCCATGCAGGTTTGAAATTGGAAATAATCTGGTTGACGCCCGATTGAAAGCGGGAGTAACTATAGCGCTGCAAGCATCCAGAAACGTGCCCTGCCTTTGCGGCGCCTCCAGGCCGAGCGCCGGTGCGAGAGGGAGAGGGCTGCAAAGGGCTCGCGTGCACCCGATTCCAGCCCGCTCCGCGGGGAGAGGGTGGTCGCCGTAGGCGACCGGGTGAGGGGTCTTTCAGTCGCCATGGCTTCGGAAAAACATGACTGAGATCGAATATCAAGGCATCAGGTGCTTCAGCAAAGAGCCCAGTGTGTCACACAGAGCAATTTCAGCCTTGGGATCGGGGTTCAAAGGGGCAGGATGGAAACCCAGGAGGTGGCCAGTGAATAGTCACGCAACGAAACGAGACCGAATTGTGATGGTTGGGTTGCTGGGGATTTGCCTCGTTCTTCTGAGCATGGGATGCAGCCGGGAAAGCAAAGTGGCTCCGGCGCCGCAGGCCGAGCAGCCCTCCGCTGTAAAGGTCACGGTCAGCCCCAGCGGCCCTGTGGTCCTGACGACTTCGGAGGCGGAGTTTGATGTTCTGCCTTCCGGCTATATCCAGGCCTTTCTGCGCAAGGATGGCAAGCGCCTGACACTCGATGAGCCGGGTTCCGGCGCGGCCGGGGCAAGCGACTACTTGGTGAGCGGTGGGAAGGAAGTGCGCGATTTCTCGCTGGATTTCAGCCGTGTCAAGATTTCCGACGCACGCGGCAAGGTGGGCGCGCGCGGCAAGCGTGTGGAAATCACCGCGTCGTCAACCGGGAAGAATGCGCGCGCGGTGGAAGAAACCCTTGCCGTGGAAGTTTATGACGATTTCCCCAACCTCGCCGTGACCACCGCGGCATACAAGAACACCGGCTCGACGGAAATGAAACTAGACCGCGTGGTGGCCCAGCATCACCGTCTCAATGCTTCACTCGCCGATCCCAAGTCGGCGCCTTATCGCCTCTGGTCGTTCCAGGGTTCCAGCTATGACTGGGGCAAGGACGACGTGCTGGAAATCTCCGATAACTTTCATCAGCCTAACCTGATGGGTGCGATGAATCCCAATGGCATCGGGGGCGGAATCCCGGTGGTGGCGTTCTGGACGGCCACCGTGGGGGAGGCCATCGGCCACGTGGAGACGTTGCCCCTGGTTTTGTCGCTGCCCGTGAGCGTGGACAAGGACTATCGGGTGAACGCGGCGCTGACGATGGATGCGGCCACCGTGCTGAAGCCCGGGGAAACCTTCGCGACGCCGCGCAGCTTTGTGGCCGTCTATTCCGGAGATTTCTACGAGCCCCTCAGTCTTTACTCGCGGGTACTCCAGCGTGAAGGTTGGCGGCTGCCCAAGCCGGGCAACGAGGATTACAACATCAGTTGGTGTGGCTGGGGCTATGAGTTCAACGTGACGCCGGCCCAGATGCTGGGAACGGTTCCGAAGCTTAAGGAGTTCAACATCAAGTGGGCCACGCTCGATGATCGCTGGTTCGACACGTACGGCGATTGGAACCCCCGGCCGGACACATTTCCTGGCGAGGCAATCAAGAAGATGGTGGATGACTTCCACCAGAAAGGCATCCTGGTGCAGATCTGGTGGTTGCCTCTCGGCGTCGAGGACGGGCAGAAGCGCACCGAGTCACACTCGTACATCGTCTCGAAGGTGGTCCGGGAGCATCCGGACTGGCTCATCCTCGACAAGAAGGGCCAGCACGCGCGCATCGTCCGCAATCTCGCCGCACTTTGCCCGGCGTTGCCGGAAGTACAGCAATACTACAAGCAATTAACCGAAAAGTTCATTCGCGATTGGGGCTTTGATGGTCATAAACTCGATAATATCTATACGGTGCCTGCCTGCTACAATCCCAAACACCACCACGCCTCTCCCGCGGATTCCATCAATGCGATGGGGGAGGTCTATAAGGTCATCTTTGAAACCACGCGCGCGCTGAAGCCCGAAAGCGTTACCCAAAGCTGCCCGTGCGGCACTACCCCGAGTCTTGCCTGGTTGCCCTATATGGACCAGGCCGTCACGGCCGACCCGGTGGGCGCGGTGCAAGTGCGCCGCCGCATTAAGATGTATAAGGCCTTGCTGGGCCCCGAGGCGGCGGTCTATGGCGATCACGTGGAACTTTCGCGGATGCCGAGGGAGCACGGGGAATACCTGGAGATGGGAAAAGACTTCGCCTCCACGATCGGCACGGGGGGCGTGGTGGGCACGAAATTCACCTGGCCGGATTATGGCCCCAAGTTCCAGAGAGTTTACCTGGACTCCGAGAAGGAAGCATGGTGGAAGAAATGGATCGATATTTACAACTCGAAGATGCTTTCCAAGGGAACGTTCCTTAACCTGTATGTCTATGGTTATGATAACCCGGAAGGTTACGTAATCAGTAAAGACGGGAAGATGTATTACGCATTTTTCGCACCCGCCCCCGCTGAGTCCTGGAAGGGGGATATCGAGCTGCGTGGCCTGCCCACCGGCACGTTCTCCGTGGTGGACTATGAAAGCGGGAAGGCCCTCGGGACCGTCGCGAGCCAGAATCCCAAACTGCCCGTGGAGTTTACCAAGCACCTGCTGCTGGAGGTGAGTAAGAAACCGTGACGAGTCATCAAAAGAGACTGGGATGAAGCGGCAGCGCGACGGGTACATGCAAGCACCCGCCGCCCCCGCCCGGGCGGCCGGTCTGGTTACGAATCCTCCGGCCCTCGATCGGCTGCGGAAGGGCAGAGCATTATGCAGACCGAGGCGTCGGCATAAAACTCCAGAGGCGAATTGGCTCACGCAATGGAGGTCGTTACACAGCAGGCGGTTACGGTCGCCTCTCGGCATTGGCGCTTTCTCGTTTTGCCGACCGGGAAGGGTTTTGTGCAGGTCAGCCTAAACAAGAGTTAGACGCGCACCACGGTCTTCTGTCATCCGCTGCCGGATTGACTGATGACGAGTGCGGCTATCTTTATCGAATGGAGGGCTCCATGGAGACAGACCGGAAAGGGAAGAATGCAGCAATGGCGGTTATCAGGTGGTGGGCCCGCGTGCTCGGGGTGGTCACGGCGGCATTTTTCCTGTTCATGTTCATCGGGAAATCCTTGGAGAAGAGGCACGGGTCGTCCCAGATTGAGCCGATTGCAGCAATCGGGCTCGCCCTGATGGGGATCTATACCGTCGCCATGTTCCTGGCGCTCAAATGGGAGCGCGCGGGCTCGCTCCTCGGCGCAGCAGCCCTCGGAAGCATCTTCGTCATGCTGTTCCTGGGACTGTTCCGGGAGGCGGGGGGGGCTCCGGGCGGCTTCAGTATCAGAGGTGTCTTGAACCCGTTCCTTCTGGCTTTCTGGGTACCCGTCCTGCTGTACTTGCTGTGCTGGGGACTCGAAGGGAGGGGGCGGGAAGGGGCGAAGTCGGTCCTCTAAACGGCTGAGTAGATTGACGGCCCTCGATTTCTTCGAAGGCGATCTACCGTCGCGGGTGGCGCATACATCACGTTCTTTGCGATGTGTGCGATCAAGGCAGGTGGTCCATTGGAAGCCTTGAAGAGCCCCCGAGGTAACAGAATCTGAAGCTCGACCACGGCCACGGGTCGGGAGAGGTGCCCAGGCAGCGTTTCAGGGGCTTGCCATGCATGTCGCGGGTGGGGCATACATTGGCACACAGGGTGGCGCCGACATCGCCCTTTATTTCGGCGATCGTTAAGAAGCAAGCGTAGCGCGGACCTGGTTTTAAGGTCCGCGGCTTTCAGTTTCAAATCCTCGCGTTCTCATTCGGCTGGCCAAGGCACGCCAGGGGGAAAAAAGCGAGCGGAGGCAAGCCGCGTAGCGGCGGCAGAATGTGGCCCATGGTCTCCTTTGACCCGTCCGCCATCAAGATCGGCGGACCTTCGGCCGTGCACGGGCGTCAGCTATGGGAAGAAGAAGCAGAACAAGAAGCGAGCCCCGGCAGGGGCGAAATGTCGTAGCCTACAGCACGAGCTGTGGGTAACGAGTTTGAGTGAAGTCCCCCCAAGCCCCGGAGGGGCGAAAGAACCTATCTTTGCGGCGAATTTAGGTCGCAACCCCTGTGCGGCAGCCCAAGAAAAATGCTATTGCGCCGTTGCCTCTGGCCGTGATTTCTTTCGCCCCTGGCGGGGCTCGCGTGGGGTGCGGGAGCGATTTTCCCACAGCTCGCGAAGCTGTGAAAAGATCGAAAATCGTCATAAGCCACTGACGATTATTCAACAAGATACGCTGTGCACAACCGGGCCGCGCGCAATTTTTTCACAGCTTCTCGCGCTGTGGGCTACGATCTTCCGCCCGCTTACGCGGGCTGAAGTGTTGACAACTGCCGCTTCCCCACGGCTGCCGAGTCTGTGTGAAAACGGGTCGGCAGGTCTTGTAGCGCCGCTCTGCGCCTGCCCCGCTTTGGCGGGGAGCGGCGAAATTGTTGAGAATTCGAAGCCGCCGGTCATAGACCGGCGCTACAACTGGGCGGGTCGGGCAGCCTCACCCTTCCCGGTGGCGTTTGACGGCGATCTGCAGGCGTTTGATTTTCTGATTGAGGGTGGAGAGGGGAATCTTGAAGCGCTCGGCGGCCTCGGTCTGGCTCCAATTGGTGCGGCCGAGCATGTCGAGAATGACGCGGCGCTCGCAGTCCTCCATGATCTCGAAAAGGGAGCGCCCCTCCAGGCTTTCCGCCAGGAACGGGTGGCGATCCGGGGCGCCGTTCTCAAAGAGTTGTTCGGGGAGAAGTTCGGGGCCGAGCACCGCGCCGGAGGCCAGGACGACGGCGCGCTCGACAGCATTTTCCAGCTCGCGGACGTTTCCGGGCCAATCGTAATCCATCATGATCTTCAGTGCATCAGGAGAAAACTGCAGGCCGCTGCGGTTGTTCTCAGCGCAAAACTTCCTCAAGAAGTGCTCGGCCAACTGGGGAACATCTTCCTTGCGCTCGCGCAGCGGTGGGAGGCCCAAGGTAATGACGTTCAGGCGATAGAAGAGGTCCTCGCGGAACTTGCCCTCCACAACCATCTTGCGCAAGTCCGCATTGGTCGCGGCCAGGATCCGCACGTCCACTTTGATGGTTTCGGTCCCGCCCAGCCGCATGAATTCACGTTCCTGGATGACGCGCAGCAGCTTGGTCTGAGTTTCCACGCCCACCGTGCCGATCTCGTCAAAGAAAATTGTGCCCTGGTCGGCGACCTCGAAAAGCCCGCGCTTGGTAGCGATGGCGGAAGTGAACGCTCCCTTGACGTGGCCGAAGAGGGTGCTCTCCAGCAGGTCAACCGGCATGGAGCCGGTATTGACCGGCACGAAGGGGCGATCGGCGCGAGGGCTGGTGGCATGAATGGTCTTGGCCACCATTTCCTTGCCGGTGCCACTCTCGCCGGTGATCAGCACGGTGGCGCGACTGGCGGCGACCTGCGTGATCAGGTCCATCACCTTGTGCATCTTCTCGCTCTTGCCGACGATATTGGGCAGGGCATAGCGCTTCAGGGCGCGGCGGAGCTGGATGTTTTCGAGTTGCAGGCGCGATTTGTCGAGCGTGTTGCGGATCTCCAGCAACAGCTTGTCGTTGTCCCAAGGCTTGGTGATGTAGCTGTCGGCGCCGTGCTTGGAAGCCTGGAAAGCCATCTGGGTGGAAGCGTAGGCGGTGATCATGATCACGCCGATCTCGGGGCTGTCGCGCTTGATGTGCTGGAGCAGCTCGAGCCCATTGCGGTCGGGCAGGTTGATGTCCAGTAAAACCAGATCGAAGAGACCGTTTTCAATGCGTTCCACGCCTTCGCCGCCGGTCGCAGCGCAGTCCGCCTTATAGCCTTCGAGCTTCAACAGTTGTTCGAGGCTTTCCCGAATTTCCTGTTCGTCATCAATGACGAGGATGGAGCCTTTAGACGACATTTACCGGTTTCCTTACTGTGGGAAATTCCAGCCGGAACGTGGTTCCCCTCCCCACCACGCTGTCCACCTGGATCGATCCGGAGTGTTCCCGGATGATGCCGTAAGTGACCGCGAGGCCCAAGCCCGTGCCCCGGCTGGTCCCCTTGGTGGTGAAGAAGGGATCGAAGATCTTGTGGAGCTGATCGGAGGGAATTCCGATGCCGTTGTCGGCGACCTCGACACGCACGGAGGAGTTCTCAGCCTCCGTGGCAATGGTCAGCTCACCGCCGTGCGGCATGGCATCGCGGGCGTTCATAATCAGGTTCATGAAGACTTGTTGGAGTTTCCCCGCATTGCCATGCACGGCAGGCAGCGCTGCACCCAACTGGGTATTCACGGTGATCTTGGCAGCCCTCAGCATGGGATCCACCAGCGAGAGGATTTCGCTGATCACGCGGTTCACGTCCAAGTCGGAATAATCGCTGCCGCCGACCCGCGAAAACTTCAAAAGGTTGTTGGCGATCTCGGAAGCGCGGAAGGCCTGTTTGATGATCTTGTCGAGCGTGCGAGTGCGCGGGTCGCCGGGATCCATCTCCCGCATGAGCAATTGCGCGTTGGAGGTGATTATCGCCAGGGGGGTATTCACCTCGTGCGCCACGCCCGCCGCCAGGAGGCCGATCGAGGAGAGCTTCTCGGCCTGCATTAACTGGTCCTCCAAGTTGACGCGCTCCGTGAGGTCGGTGAAGATCAACAGCCGGCCAATCACCACGTTCTCTTTCCCGATCAGAGGCACGAGCGAGAGGTTCACGATCAGGGAACGGTCTTCCGCATTGCGCAGGCGAAGCTTGTACAAATTGAGGGTATGGTGCGGGTCAGAAACCTGCGCGAGCTCGCCCCGCAGTTCCAGGGGGAAAATCTCTTCCAGCGTCTTCCCCAGCGCCTCGGAACGGCGCACTCCGTAGAGGCGTTCCAGGGCGGAATTCCAGGCTTCGACTTTGCCTTCCAGGTTGCAGGCCAGCACGCCGGAGTTGATTGATTCGATGATGTTCTGGCTGAAATCGCGCAGGGCCTGGTAGTCTTGGGCCTTCAGTTCCAGCGATTCATAGAGGCGCGCGTTCTCCAGTGCGATGGAAACATAGCCGGCGAGGGTCTGGAGAAGATCAATGTCTTCGCTGGAAAGATAGTCGCCCTCGCGCGTCTTGCCCAATCCCAGGTAGCCGAGCGTCCGTTCCTTAACCTTGAAAGGCAGGTAGTAGTGCAGCTTGAGCTGCTCAATGGCTTTCTGTACCGCCGGAGAGAAGCCGTAGGCCCGCTTCACGCTGTCGAAGAAGAGGTAGCCCTTGGCAAACTCGGGACGGTTCGGGTCGAGGAAACTCATATCCGTCTTGCCGGAAACAATCATGCCGCGCGAGCGGACCAAGCGGAAGCCATCCGGCTCCGCGGCCAGGAACACGGCCAGGCGGTCAACTCCCAGGGTCTCGGCCAGGCGGTCACAAATCTGCTCCAGCAGGCGATCCAGGTGCAATACGGAAGTAAGCTCACGCGCGAACTCCAGCAGCGTGCGCCGGTAATCGTAGCGCTCGCGCTTGAAAAAGCGATCCAACCACTGCTGGAAGTAGTTCACGATGGGTTGGAAGAAGATGGCAGTAAGAACAATCGCCACGACCCAGGCGCCGCGGCTGTTGATGGGAAACGTGGCGCGGAAGAAATCCGCGAAGAGAGCGATCAGGCCGAAATAAAAACCCACGATGCTGGCCGTGGCCAGGGTGTAAGCAATGCCGCGGCGGAAAATGATATCCACATCCATCAGCCGATAGCGCACGATGGCGTAGCCAAAAGTCACGGGCAGGAAGACCAGCGAGAGCGCCGAAGCGTTCATCCAGGGGTTGGGGACAAACCCCAGGAAATAGGGCAAGGCATAAAGCGTCGCGAAGGGCACAATCGCCAACCAAGTGCCCCGTGTGACCCATTTCAACTGGTGTTTCAGCAGCGGATCGCTGGCGCGAGCGTAAGCGTGGTGGAGCGCCAGAGCGCCGGCAAGAAAGTACGCCCCCAAGTAGAACAACTCGGCGCGGTCCAGCACCCACCGGACCTGCAGAAGCGGCAAAGGAAGCACCAGCACATCCGACGCCACCAGGGCGTGAACCGCCCCCAGTAATGCTCCGGGCAGATAGAGGAGCGGCACCAGGTAGCGGCGCTCCCGGATCAGGCTGGAACGCTCCGGAAAACCCAAGCAGAAATGTAGGAACAGCGCGGGCTGCAAGACCCATGCGGCAACGTTGAGCCAATAAATGGTCCAGTCGAAGAGGTTCAGCTTGCCCGTGTAAGCGAAGGTGTAAAGGACAAAGGAGGCCAGGCAGAACACATAGAAGTGGCGAGACTTGCGAGCCGTCCAGCGGCGGAAAAGGATGAAGGTGCCGATGAGGAGATAGAGCAGTCCCACCAACGCCAGATAATGTCGGACCGACCCCGCCGTGCCCTGCGGCACCAGCACCAGGCTGGTTTCAAAGGGCTCGCCATTCCGTGCCAGGCTGTAGGCAGTCAGGGACCAGATCCCTAGACGGTAAACCTGCTGGACGGCATCCGCCGCGTTCGTGACCGGCTGGCCGTTGATGGCCTTGAGCTGATCACCCTCGCGGATCCCCGCCCGGTCCGCAGGCCCGCCACGCACCACAATCCAGGCGGTCGGCCCCTGGGAAGCGTCAATCCAGGAGACGCCGTCGTCCGGGGCTTGGTAGAGGCCGCGTTGCTGAAAATTCAAGACGCCAAAGACCGCCAGAGCCAAGCTCAGCAGAGCTAGCGAGAGCGTGGTCACTCGGAAGGGTGGGATCCTAGTCATCTTGAAATCCAGCTATATGATGCATCGGATACTAATTCGCCCAGCATTCTTGCACGTTTGCTTCCAGTAATTGTGACGGATTGAATATTTAAGTCATGCTGTTTCTATAAGATATATACAAAGCTTCTGTAGAAATACACTTCCTACAAAATTCTGGATATATCCTACGCATTTTTGAATTCACAATATGATAAATTCTCAATGGGACTGATTCCCAAGCAGGCTTGAAATTCGGAACTTGACTATTCGAGTCAAGTTTGCCGGAGCTCTTGCGACTGCAATGCCCCCTCACCCGGCCCGCTCCGGCTGGTGAAAGCGCCGGCAGCGGGCCACCCTCTCCCCTCGCGGGAGAGGGTGCCCGAGGTACGAGGGAGGGGGCCCCGAGCGCCGGGGGTGAGGGGGCATGGCTTGTCAGTCTGAGGTGAAACCTCACTCGTAATTGAACGTCCCCGCCGCGCTCCAGGGTACACGGCGTTTCGGTGTGCTTTCACACCCCCGGCAGTTACGGAGATTCTTCAGAACTGAACTGAGAAGCCGCCTCGGAAGCACCGATAACCCGAGCTCAAGAGCATGGGTTTTTCACCCACTTGGCCTACCGGAACGTAGCCCTGGCCGAAGAGATTTCGGAAATCCGCCAAGGCTTCAATATGGGCGGGAAGGAATGTCAAGGTGGGAAGAGGCTGGCGGATCTGAAAGCCCAAATACGGCTGGATCTGCAGGCTCGCCTGGCCGTAGGGATCGACGAGAGAGACGCGGTCGTTGGGAACCCACTCATACGCAGTTATGAAGCGGGTGTGGGTCACAGGAATTTCCGATGAAAACTTGCCCGTCAGCGAGGTTGTCTGCTGCGCGTGCAGGGCTCCCTGCAAATTGGCGAGACTGCCTTGCCCCCCCGCGCCGCGTACCACGAGGGCATCGCCCGTGGCATAGGAGAGCAACGCCTCGCAGTGCTTACCGAAGGTCTGGGAATAGACCGCCCGGAATCCTGCCGACTGGTAATTCCCGGCGTTCAATACGATGCCCTGGACGGCAGGGTTGGGGAGGAAATTCCCGGCCAGCCCTGACGTGCCTGTGGGATTGCCAGATCCCCACACCGCAGCATTGCGCAAGGCATCCCGATAGGCCGCGGCCTGCACTCGGGCTGACTTCCAGATGCGACGATTGAGGGAAACTTCCGAGTGGTTCAGTTGCTCCAACTTGAGCCGGTAATCGCGCTCCGTGATGCGCGGGAAGGCATTCAACATCCCCACGCGCTCGAGCAGGGTGTCGGATCCATCCGCACGGGCAGAACCGTACTGGGCAGCCAGGACCGTAGCGCCCGTCGCCTGGTATTCCAGTTTCATGTGGGGCTCGACGGTCATCACTTCGCCCAGCGAGTTCAGATAGTTAATTTCCATCCCCGCGGTCACCAGGACCTTGGGCGCGATCAGTCGCGTGTCCGCGTAACTCAGCACCAAGCCCTGGCCGCGGGAGATACCCTCCTGCCCGTTCACGACGGGGAGCGGAACTCCGCCCGCCAAGCTGAACTGGTGGACGACCAGACCCATTTCCTGCGATTCACCCTTCAGAGTGTAGTGGCGGTATACCGTGGCCACTGTGCCGGCCTCGGTGCTGGCGGGCGCGAACGAGCCAGCCACCAGCAAGTCGGAATCTGGCGAGAGGGGCCGGAGGTAGGCAATCACACTGCCCAAACCCGGGTCATCAGCCAGCGGATCACGCCGCGCGGAACCCGGCAGGATGCCGATCATTCGCTGGCTGGGCGGCAGCGCCAGTTTCTCGTCTTTCTTCGAGGAGACTTTCGCCACCTGCGGTTGTTCCCGGAAGCGAAGAATGGGCCGGGTGGTGGAAGAAGTCCGCAGTACCCACTTCCAGTCATCTCCCCAAGTGGAGACGGAACTGTTGGGTACCTGGAAGCGGATGGGTGCAAAGGTGTCGGTCAGGACGAACCTGGCGATGGCCGTCTCCCCGGCCGCGACGCGAATACCGTTGCGCATGGCGGGCAGGCGCGTGGGCGAGCTCACCTTGAGCGAGTACCAGCCCGGCACAAGATGCTCTACGGTGAACCGGCCTTGCGCGTCAGTGATGACGCGCTCCATCGTCTGGCTGGCAAACTCCGCCGCAATAGCCGTCGGCCCGAGAATCATCACCGTGGCGCCCATCAGAGGGGTGCCCTGGGTATCGAAAACGATTCCGGCCAGTCGCCCGTATCCGGCTGCCACTCCCTGAGAGGGTTGCAGGCCGGGAAGCAAGAGGCCGCTTGCCAGCAGCAAGGCTGTCAAGCGGCTTGCGGACTTAAGACTGTACATGAGGGGCTCTCTTCAAGACCCTCCGCCCTCCCTAGGCGGAGAAGCCGTGTCTAGCGTACCTCAAAAGTGGCCGTAGGGCTAACAGTTTGTTTTTTGATGTTATCCGTTACCTTGATCTGGACCGTGTACTTGCCGGGTCCCAGTCCGCCCAACGGCATCGTCTTCTCTACCGTGAATTGCTGTGAAGCCTTCTTCAAGTTCGTAGGGTCCTCGGGTTGGTTCAGAATAGACTTCCCGTCTTTCAGAATTTCATACTGCACATCCAAGGAGGGTTTGTGCGTCTTCTCGTCGACACCCAGATTATATACCTGCATGTAAATCCCAAGCTTCTGGTCGCGTGTGAACTTGCCGTTGACGCTGGGGCGGACTTTGGTCCCACCAATCACAAACGGGCCGGAACCCACCTGGCTGGTCGGCAGCGGCTGGATGAGGTCGGCCAGAATTAAAGAGCTGCTGGTGAGCGTGTCCTCGTCGTAGTGGGGCACGATGATCCCCAGCTCCATGGATCCCATGTGGCCGTTCAGGTCATCCTTCAAAACCAGGCTCAGCTTGTAACGGCCGGGCTTCAAGGGCACGGCTTCCTGATATACCGATTTGTGATCCTGATAACGCTGGAATTCGTTCTGGGGCACATCCAACACCAGGCTCTTCTCAAAGGTGTTGACGATGCGGCCGCCCAAGCTCGAGACCTGCATGAAGATGTCCAGGACCCCGTGCATCACACCGTCTTTGTTCTGGAACTGCAGGTCGCCGTTGCTCACCTGAATCGTCACCGGGGTAAGCACGGTTTGCTCGGTCACGCGAATGTAATCGGTGCGCACGTCAAACGGCAGCATTTGAGCCGAGAGCTTGGTGGTCACAACCGCCTTCAGATCCTTGAATTTCACCTCGGGCGGTTTGAAGATCTTGGCGTAGAGGTCCAGACGCGTAAACTCTTCCATGCTTTCGGGTGTGCCGCCCATCCCTTGCCCAATGGTCATGCCGTCGGTGCGGGTGAAGCGGTCTTTCTTGGAGGACATGCCCATCTGTTCCATCTGGGTCAAGCCGGCGCCGGGGACGTGCAGCAAGGCGTCCTTCTCGCCGGGGTCCATGGTGAGATGAAACTCGCCAGTCATGGTGGGATCGACAAATTCCAGGATGATGTTCGTCCCAATGCCGTCGATGTAGCGATATCGCCACTGCTCGAAGGGAAAGGTGGAAGTCTCGCCGCCGCCCTCCTCCTGGGGCCGCACGTAGGTGCCGCCGCTGGGGTGCGAGTCGTTTTCGTCCGGGGGACCGTACATGATGTAAATCCGCCCGCGATCACTCTTCCAACCGGGAATGCCGGAAGCGTAGTGCTCGTTGGCGTAAGCGATGCGGCGGTAATATTCCTCTTTGAACTCGTTCTCAGGACTGCCCGGGCTGGGGTTCCGCCTCTCCCAGAAAGTCTCGATGAATTGCTCGCGCTCTTCATCGGTCGAGAGCTTTTTGAAGGAAGACCGCTCTTCGTCCGTTATGATGTAGGGGACTTCTTCGGAGATCCACTTCTTGTAGGGGGTCTCCATTTCCTTCTGGATCGCCTTCTGCCGGCGCTTCTCCTCCTTACTCATCTTCTCAGAGTCCTGGCCCTTTTCTTTGGGAGGTGAAGACTGCAAGGCTGGCAAGCAAATACTAAGGGAGAGCGCGCCCAATACCCAAGGCGCCCCACGACTCACCCAAGAATGATGACAAGAAAATACTCGCAATTTCGACACTATCCCCACCTTCGACTCGCTGGGTTAAGCTCCGATTCTATTTTCCCGACTCGCGAAAGTCAAGGGTTACGCCCTGCCGGGCGCTGGTGTCATGTGGAATGGGATCCCTTTCGAAACGATGGTCATTCCCGCGAAGCTTGTCCCCGCCTTCGCGGGGACAAGCTTCGCGGGAATGACTGCACCTGGGACCGCCCGTGTCTCGCAAATGACACCAGTACCGCCCTACAGAGTAGTGACTCGTTTCGGCGTTTGGGTAACCATCCCTATCAGCCCCTTCGGGGATCAAGCCTCAGGCCCGTTGGCAGCACAATAAGTCCCCACACCTCAACAGGATAAACTTCGCGTCCTCCTGCGAACTCGCCGATGGGTTCGATGCATCGCCCGCAGAAAGGGTGGCCCTCCCATGAGAAATCTGAAGGGGCTCATACAACCCTTCAATCCCGGTGAGACTCTCTGAAGGGTCGAACGTCTAAACAGGTAGCTCGAAAGCACCGTAGCGCCGACGTTTAGGCCGGCAGTCACCGCGGCGACCCGAAGTTGAAGCTTGGCGCTACAACAGGTGGTCAGAATCCTCCCCAGGCGCGCAGAAGGAACGCTCCCCTCTTCCGCGGCAGGGGCGTAGGAGGCGGTGGGGATAGGAAATAAGGGCCATGGTCCACAACTCCTGGCCCCCTACTCGTTTAGGGCGGGGATTTCCTGCACTTAGATTCTTGTTTTTCGCGGCGACAGAAGGCGCTAAAATAGGGGACGTATATAGTTGCGTTATGTGGTCGGGGAGTAAGGTTCGAATTCGACGTCTTCGGGTGCGCTCCGCCTGTCATTGATTAGAATAGTGACCCATACACATGAGCCCCGTTGTGCGTCCCCGCTATTTGCCGCTCGGGTGGCAGTTCTCTTGACGAAACTTTTTGGGTTCCAAAGGCGTATATCCTTGGGAGGGTGCTGAAAGAACGTGGCCGATTAAGCTGCGGCGATTCCGGCTCGCCCGTCCGGGCTGGTTAATTCCGTCAGGGCATGGTCATCCGGTTGTGGCGGAATTACTGTGAGGCAGGTTCGAGCATCCTTGGTAAGGGGCAGAACAGGCTGCGAAAAAACTCATAGGCGCTGTCATTCTGAGCAGCCGCAGGCGGTCCTGAGCATAGCGAAGGAAGAATCCCGGATGTTCATGAAGATGCGCAGGGCGAGATCCTTCGCGCAGTTTATCCTGAGCGGGCAGAGCGAGATCCTTCGCTGCGCTCAGGATGACAGCGAAGGACGCAGAATGACAGTAGGGAAGCGTTCTTCCGCAGCCTGAGAAACCCAAGCGTCCGCTGGAGCCCACGATCCGGTCACTCTGGAAGGGCGTTTCTGCTCTACCGCGCCTGGAAGGAAGACCGATGCCTTTGCGCATAGCCGAAGAGCGAGAGGAGCTCTCAATGGCACAGACCAAAACGCTGGAGCTGGGGAGAATTAACGGCCCCACTACAGGGGAAAAACCTACGTCGATTCCACCTCGGCAACGCAGTGGGACGGGGATGAAACGCTGGAAGAAAGTCACCCTGCTGATTGTGGGCGTCGTGGCTCTACTCTCACTCGCCATCGGGGGCGTGGTGTGGAGCAAGCAAGGCACGGTGACGGTCCAGACCGGCAAGGTGCAGCGCGGGGATTTGACCCAGATCGTTACGGCCAATGGCGAGGTCAAGCCTGTGCAGCAAAACCAGGCCAATGTGAATGCCAATTCCATGGGGCGCATCACGGAAATCCTGGTGAAGGAAGGTGACATGGTCACCAAAGGCCAACTCCTGCTGCGGACCGAAGACATCCAGCAGTCGGCGGCGGTGGATGCGCAGTCGGCGGCGGTGAAGACCTCCGAAGCCGACCTGGCAGCGCAGGACGCCAATGTGCTGTCGGCCAAGGCCGCGCTCGATACCTCGCAGGCGGACCTGGCGCAGGCAAAGGCCAAGCTCAAGCAGGCCAGCGATGATTTCAACCGCGGCCAGGAACTCTTGAAGGCCAAATTGATCGCCCAACAAGCTTTCGACCAACTGCTGAGCAATTTCCAGGTGGCCAAAGCCAGCGTGGATTCCGCGGAGGCGCACGTGGGCCAGGCCAAGGCTCAATACCAACAAGCCGCCTACAACCGCGACATGGCCAAAGCCCGTATCGGCCAGAGCAAAGCCCAACTCGTTGGTTATAACAACATGCTGGCCCAGACCGTCTACAAATCCCCGATGGACGGCATGATCACCTCCCTCCCCGTGCACTTGGGCGAAAACGTGGTGCCGGGAATCCAGAACGCCGTGGGAAGCTTGCTCTACCAGGTGTCGAACCTCTCCATCATGACGGTGGAGGTCAAGGTGGATGAGACCGACATCCCCAATGTGAAGCTGGACCAGACCGCCGACGTACTCATCGACGCCTACCCCAACAAGACTTTCAAAGGCAAGGTAACGCAGATCGGCGAAGCCGCCGTGGGGCGTACGAGCGGCACAACCAGCGGCTCGACCGCGACCAGCGCTGAGGAGGCGAAGGACTTCAAGGTGGTCGTCACGATCAGTGACCCGCCCCCCAACATCCGGCCGGGGCTTTCCGCCACGGCGAAAATCACCACCGCCGCCCGCCAGAACGCTGTGATCGTTCCCATTCAAGCCGTGACCGTCCGCATGCGGCGTGAACTCGAAGAGGAAAAGAACAGCAAGGACAAGAAGGACAAGAAGGATAACAAGGGCAAAGTCGAGGCGTCCGCGAACCCCGCCGCCCCGGCCAAGGACAAGGAGAAGGACAAGGGCAAGGAAGAAGTGCAGGGGCTCTTCACCGTGCGGCAGGGCCGCGCGGTCTTCGTTCCCATTGAGGCCGGCATCATGGGCTCCACCGATATGGAAATTGTGAAGGGCGTGCAATCCGGCGACGAGATCGTTACGGGTAGTTTCAGCGTCCTGCGCACCCTGAAGAACAACACCAAGGTGAAGATCGATAACAGTGCCGCGACTCCGGGCGGGCCGGGGGCGTGAAGAGCAGTGACGAGTGAAGAGTGACAAGTGACGAGCAAAAAGGCAAGTTCGAAACAGCCGCGTAGCCGCCCCCTTGGGGGAGAGGGTGGCCCGCCGCCGGCGTTTTCATCAGCCGGGGCGGGCCGGGTGAGGGGGTCCCCCAGGAACAATGCGTAGAAACCCTCTGTTTGTGCGGCTCCGGAGAATGTGATTGCTCTTCACTCGTCACTGAAGTCAGGAAAGGGACAGGCAAATCGCCATGGCAACCCCTGTGGCTTCATCCGCGATGCGGGAAACGCTGGCGCCCCGTGACGGCATCATCATCAAGACCGAAGACTTGTGGAAGACCTACGACATGGGCGCGGCCATCCAGGTGCACGCCCTCAGTGGAGTTTCGTTCGAGATCGAGCGCGGCGAGTACGTGGCCATCATGGGCCCCTCGGGCTCGGGCAAATCCACGCTGATGAACCTGATCGGCTGCCTGGACACTCCCACCAGCGGTGTCTACTGGCTGAACGCGCGGTTGGTAAGTGAGCTCTCCGACGACGAACTGGCCTACATCCGCAACAAGGAAATCGGGTTCGTGTTTCAGACCTTCAATCTGCTGTCGCGCGCCAGCGCCCTGCACAACGTGGAACTGCCCCTCATCTACAGCGGCATGCCGGCGGCCGAGCGCTTGGAAAAGGCCGAGGAGGCTCTGCGCAAGGTGGACCTGACCGACCGCATGCACCACAAGCCCAACGAGCTCTCCGGCGGTCAGCGGCAACGCGTGGCGATCGCGCGGGCTCTGGTCAACAACCCCTCCATCATCCTGGCGGACGAGCCCACCGGCAACCTCGACTCCGCCACAGGCGAGGAGATCATGGCCCTGTTCGAACGGCTGCACCAGGGCGGCAACAACATCGTACTGGTAACGCACGAGCACGACATCGCCGCCCACGCCCATCGCATCATCCACGTGCGGGACGGCCGCATCGAGCGGGACGAACGGGTCGAATAAGCTCGGGACTCGGGGCTAGGGATTCGGGCCCTGAGCTTCGGGTTGTGCACGAGTCCCTAACCCCGAGTCCCGACTTCCAAGGAGCACTTGTGGCATCCGTCAGCCAAGCCGCCCAGCGCCGGCGCGTTGCCGGCGCCTGGGGCACCACGCGCGAAGCCTTCTGGATTGCGCTCGAAGCCCTGCGCGCCCACAAGCTGCGTTCCTTCCTCACCCTGCTGGGAGTCGTCATCGCCACCACCACGCTCATAGTGGTGATGTCGATCATCAACGGCATGAACCTTTATATCGCCGACCGCATCGCCAACCTGGGCGCCAACGTCTTCATCCTCGACCAGTTCAAGTGGACCTCGAGCGACGAGGAATGGTTGAAGATGCAGCGCCGCAACAAGCCCATCCGCATGGAAGACTACGAATTCGTGAAGGAGAATTTGCGCGGCTACAAGAACATCGGAGCCGTGGCCTGGATCTGGCCCCGCCCTACGATCCGCTACGAAACCCATACCCTATACGACGTCCACGTGCGCGGGACAAGCCCCAGCATGATCGACATCGGGCAGGAGCAGGTGGAGGCCGGCCGCTTCTTCGGGGACTCCGAAGACGCTCATAGCGCGATGGTCTGCTTCGTCGGACAGGACCTGGTGAGCGGGTTCTTCCCTTCCGTGGACCCTCTGGGCAAGGTCGTGAGCATCAATGGCCTGCCTTTCCGTGTGGTGGGCACAGCGCGGCGCATCGGCACGACCTTCGGGGAAAGCCAGGATAATTTCGTCATTATCCCCCTCACCACCTTCGCAAAATACTTCGTCCAGCGGCCGAACTTGAACGTCTCCGTCCAGGCGTATAACGACCTGCACATGATGGCGCTCGAGGACGAGGTGCGGGCCTTGATGCGCGCCCGTCATCACGTGCCCTACAAGGAGGACGACGACTTCGGCATCAACGCCTCGGCCACCATCATGGGCTTGTGGCAGCAATTGACCGGCAGCATCTTCGCCGTTACCATCGGCATCGTGGCCGTGTTCATGGTCGTGGGCGGCATCGTCATCATGAACATCATGCTGGCCAGTGTCACGGAACGCACCCATGAGATCGGCATCCGGAAATCGCTGGGAGCCAAGCGGCGCGATATCCTGTTGCAGTTCGTCATTGAGTCCGGCGTCATGGCGGGTGTGGGCGGGGTGATCGGGATCCTCCTGTCCCTGCTCATCAGCAGGATCGTGGACGCGTTTTTCACTTCCAGCGTGCCTCTCAGTGCCGTCCTGGTTGGCCTGTCGCTGTCGACGGCCGTGGGGCTGTTCTTCGGCATCTACCCCGCCAGCCGGGCGGCCCGCCTGGATCCCATTGAAGCCTTGCGCATGGAGGCGTAATCCCGTGGCCACACCCCGGCAAAATCTTCGCGAAAACCTGATGCTGGCGATGGATACGCTGCGGACTCACAAATTCCGCTCCTTCCTCACCCTGCTGGGAGTCTTGATCGGCACCACCACCGTCATTGCCGTAGCCTCTATCTTCGCCGGGCTGGACCAGCAATTCGCCGATGCCGCCCGCGATTATGGTACCCGAACCCTCCTCATCTTCAAGTGGGAACCCGGTATCCACTTTGGCAACCTCTCCCGAGAGGAACGCATGCGCAAGCCCCTGACGCTCGAGGATACCCTGGCCATCCGGGACGACTGCCCATCCATTGAGAAGGTCGCCGCGGAGCAGTTCCTTTGGAGCTCGGACCCTCCCCGCCTGAAATACAAGGGCATGGACGTCCAGAACTATCAGTTCAACGGCGTCACGCCCGACGATTTCGCCGTCGTGAACGACAACCTTGGCGATGGACGGTTTTTTACAGATGTTGACAATCTGCACCGTCGGGAAGTTATGGTGATCGGCGCTGACATCGTGAAGCGGTTCTTTGCCAACGAAGACCCCATCGGCAAAAGCGTAAGCCTCGGGGGGGCCAATTTTGAGGTCATCGGAACCATCGCTCCCCGCAAGGCTTTCCCAGGGGACAGCGGCACGGACCGAGTCGTGAAAATCCCCTACCTGACTTTTCGAAAGCTCTATCCCAACGAAAAGGAGAACTTCCTGGTGGCCATGGCCTACGAAGGAAAGGTCGATCAGGCCAAGGAAGAAGTGCGGGCCGTGCTTCGGCACCGGAGGCGGGTGAAGCCCTCGGACCCTGATAACTTCGGCATTTCGACCACCGAACAGTTCATCGAACAATTCCGCAGCATCATGAGCACCGTTGTCCTGGTTACCGTGGTGATCTCTTCCATCGGCCTGTTGGTGGGCGGTATCGGCGTGATGAACATCATGCTGGTGTCCGTCACCGAACGCACGCGGGAGATCGGCGTGCGCAAGGCCATTGGCGCGCGGCGCAGCGACATTACCTGGCAGTTCCTGCTCGAAGCCATGACCCTGACAGGCTCCGGTGGCGTTTTGGGCATCCTCACCGGGTTGTTCCTGAGCTTCCTCATTCGAACTTTCCTCCCCAGCCTCCCCTCCAGCGTCCCAATGTGGTCGATTTTGGCCGGGTTCATTGTGGCGGTCAGCATTGGGCTGTTCTTCGGAATATGGCCCGCCATGAAGGCCGCTCGCCTCGACCCTATCGTGGCTTTGCGGCACGAATAAGCGCTCCCAAAGAGCAATTTACCGCGGCTCTCCGCAACCGAGCCGTCTATGAGATTCCCGAGATTCTGCGGAAGATCGTGGAAAGGTCGTCCGGCGTGAGGGCGGCCGAGCCGGAAAAATCACTCAGCGAACAGCCCGCGTAGGCTGTCCGTGTAAGGCGGGCGGACCACGCCGCGCTCCGTGATGATGGCGGTAATGTAACGTTGCGGCGTGACATCAAAGGCAGGATGCCGGGCTGGAACTCCCTGGGGCGCAAGAGCCACGCCCGCAAGATGTGTGACTTCTGCGGAGGAGCGCTCCTCGATGGGAATCTGCTCGCCCGAAGCGAGGCTCATGTCGATCGTTGAAAGCGGCGCCGCAACGTAAAAGGGAATGCCGTTTTCGTGAGCCAGCACGGCCACGCTGTAGGTTCCGATTTTGTTGGCGGCATCGCCGTTCGCGGCAATGCGGTCGGCGCCCACAATCACGGCGCGAATCTCTCCTTGCTTCATAAAGTGGCCTGCCATGTTGTCGGTGATAAGCGTGACGGGGATGTGGTCTTTGGCGAGTTCCCAGGCCGTCAGACGCGCGCCCTGCAGGAACGGCCGCGTTTCGTCGGCAAAAACGTGCAGTTTCTTCCCGGCTCCTATCGCAGCGCGAATTACGCCCAGCGCCGTGCCGTAGCCGCCGGTCGCGAGCGCCCCGGCGTTGCAGTGCGTAAGAATGGTCCCCTCATCCGGCATCAGGTCCGCACCGTGGCGGCCCATGGCTTCGTTGATGGCAATGTCTTCCGCGAGAATCCGCTGGGCCTCTTCTTCGAGTGCCCTGCGTACCGCGTCCAGTCCGGGAGCGCCGGCGGGCTGGCAGGACAAGGAGTTCTCAAACCCCGCGCGCATGCGCTTCACCGCCCAGAAGAGATTGACGGCGGTGGGGCGGGTCTTGGAAAGGGCCTCGGCGATTCTCTCGAAATCGGCGCGCAGTTCGGCCGCGTCTTTCGCCGCAGAATGCTTGATGCCCAGCGCGACGCCCATCGCTGCCGCCACCCCAATCGCCGGCGCGCCGCGAATCACCATGGAGCGGATCGCCTCCGCCACGTCGCGATAGTCGGTGTAAGTACGATAGATTTCTTCCGCGGGCAGGCGCGTCTGGTCGAGGATGCGCACGCCGCCCTCCGTCCATTCGATAGTTTTGAACATGCAACCTCAATGGGCAGCCCTGGCGACGTCGTCCTGGGCAGGGAGCCGGAGGGTGAATAGCCATCATAGCCGTTGGCGGTCGGCTCTTCAGGCCACGAGTTCGAACAACCCCTCGATCACTTGGTCAAGCTCTTCCGCACTGAGGTGCCCCAGGCGTTTGCCCAGGCGTTCGGTAGAGAGCGTCCGAACCTGGGAGATCTTGATCCAGGAAGGCTTGGGGAGCTTCGCGCTTTCTAACTTCAGCGCCAAGGGGAGACTCACGCGCTGGGGTTGGCTGGTGATGGCGAGCGCGATGACCGTGCCGGAGCGTTCGTTAAACAGATCGTGGCTGATGACCAGGACCGGTTGCTTCCCCGCCTGCTCGTGCCCGACGGTGGGAGCGAGATCGGCCCAGTAGATTTCGCCTCTCAGTATTCGGGCCACGCGGGTTCACCTGAGAGCGTCTCTTCCGCCAGCGCTCGCTCCTCCCGAAAATCGAGTTTGGCCAACTCCTCCGCTAGACGAGAGCGCTTCCGGCGGGCCAGCATCTCCACCAGCGCTGCCTGTACAGCCCTGCTCCGGCTCGGGAACCGCCCCTCCCGAACCAAACGGTCAACTTCGCGCAGCGACTCGGTTTCCAGTGTGACGGCGACTTTCATGGTTGCCATGGTATGGTAATTTATCATACCAGCCGGTTTTTCAACAATCTCGCGGGCCACCGCTATTTCGCGACAGTGCTACTTCTCCACTGCTTCCCGCCATGCCACGTCCAGGGTAGCCAGGATCGGGTTCACCCATTCCCGGTGCTCAGGCTTCATCAAGACGGAGCGCAGGCAGAGCACCGTCTCTTGATCATCGGGGAGTCCGGCGGCGAGCGACGGGAAGTATCGGAGGGGCAGGCGGATCAGCGCGAGGTGCAGGCCACGGTCCGCGGCAGCCTTGAAGATACGCTGTGACAGCTCGGAAGCGAGGCGGGCGGAGCGGGCACGAGGGGCCCAGACGACGATGTCCAGCTCCGGAGGAAAGGGCACGAGCCAGCGGGAGTCAGCCGCGAGTTGCCCGGCCAAGCGGACCGCCGCTTCCCGGCAGGCCTCGAGCCCCGTGGCGAACTCGCCCCCGCGCACGAGGGGCAGCAATCTTTGCGTGGCCCACAATGCCACGGCCGATGCGCCCGGGCGCGAGCACTCCAGGCTGATCTCACCCAGGTGCAGCTCTGAAGATGTGAAATAGGTGTAGGGAGAATCGTGCTTGTACAGTGCCCCCACGCTCGGATCGCGAAACAGCACGCACCCGCATCCGTAGGGTTGCAGGCCGTGCTTGTGGGGATCAACCACAATCGAATCGGCCTGGCTGATCAGGTCATACGCCCGGCGGGTTTCCTCCGCCAGATTTCCGGCAAGCGTGAAGTAGCCGCCATAGGCAGCGTCCACGTGGAGCCGAAAGCCGTACTGGGTGCGCAGATGCAGGATCTCCGGCAGAGGATCGAGGGAGCCGGTTCCCGTGGTTCCCACCGTGGCCACAACACAGCCGATATCACCCGCAGGCAGCATCACCGCAAGGGCCTGAGCGTCCATCCTGCCTCGCTGGTCGCAGGGCGCCTCCGCGAACGGCAGACCCAGCACGCCGCTGATGCGGGGGTGCGTATAGTGGGCCTGCTGGGAGGCCAGGATCTTCTTCCCGGGATGAAGCTGCCCCGCTACCCAAAGCGCCTCCAAATTCGCCATCGTGCCACCGCTCGTGAGATGCCCGAGGTGAGCCTGCCATCCGAACATGGCCGCGATCTCCGCCACGGCCTCCTTTTCCATGGCCGAGCTGGCGCGCCCGCCGTCGAGCGCGTGGTTGTTGGGATTGATCCAAGTGGCCAAAGCATAAGCGGCGCGGGCAATAGGATGGGGTGGCTTGAGCATCTGGCCGGCATAGAGGGGATGGAAGTACGGGTAATTGTCACGCAAGCGAGAAGCGACTTCCTGCATGACGTGGGCCATACGCTCCTGGCCGGGAACTCGCAGGCCTGCCTCGGGGAGCGCAGCAAAACCCGCCTCCAAAACCTGGAGCGCCGCTGGCAACAAACCTAGCGTCTCCTGTTCGAACTGCATCGCGACCTCCCTATTCAGCCCGTCAACCCATGGCGACGAAGGCATCGAGCGTATGTCCCTCAATCTCACTGCGGGGCTATTGTAAGCGAAATTCAAATCCTGGGTCAGCAATCGGGCTGGGATGGAAAAGCCGCCTGCCCTGAGCAGAGCGAAGGGGCCGGGCCACGGTGCCCGCCCTTTCAGCCTCGCCTCAAAGCCCCGCATTCGCCCCTCCTCTGGCACAAAGCGTGCTGCCAAAAGCGTGAGGCCCGGCTCGTAGAGGGCAAACAGGGACATTCTGGTGTATTCTCGCCCTGTGGCCTCGGCGGCATCACGAGTTTTCCCGCTAACTCCCCCCGGAGGATTCGATGGACATTCTTGAGAAGCTTCGCAGTCGAGCCCGAACATCCCCACAGCACATCGTTCTGTTCGAGGGCGAAGAAGACCGGACGCTCCAGGCAGCGCACTTGATCGAAAAGGACAAACTGGCAAACCTGACACTGCTGGGGGACACCTCTAAGATCAATGCCAAGCTTCAAGCTCTAGGCCTGCGTCTCGAAAGTGCCCAGCTTCTCAATCCCGCCTCCAGCCCCAAGCTCGAAAAGCATGCCAACCTCCTCTACGAGCGCCGACGCACCAAAGGCATGACGCCGGACCAGGCGCTTGCGGCAGCGCGGCAGCCGCGCAACTACGCGGCACTGATGGTGGCGGCGGGGGAGGCGGACGGCTCCGTCGGTGGCGCGCTCAACACCACGGCCGACACCGTGCGCGCTGCCCTCTGGGGGATTGGCGTCGAGCCAGGCGTCTCGCTGGTTTCCAGCTTTTTCCTGATGCTGTCTCCGCGCAAGAACCTGGGCACGGACGGCGCGACGCTTTTCGCCGACAGTGCCGTAGTACCGCAGCCCACGCCGTCGCAATTGGCGGACATCGCCATCGCCACGGCCGCCAACGCCCGAGCGCTCTTGGAGGTCGAGCCTCGCGTGGCCCTGCTCTCGTTTTCGACTCGCGGCAGCGCCGAGCACGCCATGATCGAGGCGGTGCGGGAGGCGCTCGGGCTCGTCAAGCAGCGCGCCCCGCAACTCGCCGTGGACGGGGAACTTCAACTTGACGCCGCGTTAATCCCGGAAATCGGATTGCGCAAAGCGCCGGATTCCCCCGTCGCGGGCCGCGCCAACGTGCTGATCTTCCCCGACCTGAACGCCGGCAACATCGGCTACAAGCTGGCGGAACGCTTCGGCGGCTGCGAGGCCATTGGACCCATCCTGCAAGGGCTCGCGAAGCCCGCCAACGACCTCTCGCGCGGCTGCAAGGCGGAAGATATCGTGCAGGTCGCGGTCATCACCGCCATCCAGGCCCAGAGCCTGAAGCGGCAGCGCCCGGCCGCTTGAAGGCAGGCAGCGCGGAACTGTCGTTTAGGTCCGCGGGTGGCGCATACATTGTCCTTTATGTATGCGCCCGGCCGCCGACATAAAAGGCAATGTCGGCGCCACCCGCGGGAGACGCGCCTCTCACGCATATCTCTCATTGCCCACCTTGATTCTGTCACGGAGATGAACCGCTCAAAAGAGGGTTCCGGCGATTGACGAGAAAACTGTGGGGCCGGAGCATTCCCCCGCCCATGGCACCATTCGACAGCGTGCCCGCACGGCTTTTGTGTCGTTCCCCAAGTTTTCATCTACTTCTTCGGAGCGGGCTGGGCTTTGGTCCATTTAGACTCGCCGTAAGTTGTCCACGTTTTGCCATCGACCGAGATTTCTTCCTTGTAGGTCCCGCTCGCCAAATCGGGCGCAAGTACAAAGGTCCCTTTGTACTGATACTGCTTTCCCGGCTTGACCGACTTTCCTGCGTAGGTCCTTGTGTTCCCAGTAATGGTCAGCACCCCTGAGAATCTGCCTCCGTCGTCATCGTATATGTCACTGGTGAAGTTCTTGTTCACCGGGTCGTACCCGTCAAGCTCAAGACTCCGCCCCTCTCCCCCAGGTCCCTTTTCCGCAAGCCAGCATTGGAAAATGAACCCTCCTAGAATCATCTGACAGGTGGCTTCGCCAGTGAACTTGCCACCGGGCCCCAACGGTCCGGGCTTGGCCTCTCCTTCGTACGTCCAATGGCCCAGGTCGGCATGCAGCTTCTTGACCTCGGGGTCGGGCTTCGGAGCCGGTGCTTGGGCCTGCATGGCCGTGGCGAAGAAAACGACGAGAACGAACAGCAGAACACTGATTCGTGTCATGTTAGCCTCCTTGAAATGACGTTGTGATTTTCTTGCGGGACCCAGCCTGTGAGGAAGAAGCGGGCAGTCAAGTAAGTGAACTCCCCCTCACCCCCGTCCCCTCTCCCGCCCGCGCGGGAGAGGGGCGCCGAAGGCGGGGTGAGGGCTCTCGACTCTGCGGTTCGTCCGAATCACCATCCGCCACGGACCGCGCCAGGATACGCATTTGACCTGCGCGCGGTGATCATCGACAGTACGACCCGCAGAGTCTCAAAGGCAGAGACTCTGCGCTACCTGCTGCTCAGCCTACGCGCCACGTCGATAGACAACGCGCCCCGCTACGATCGTGGCGGTGACCGCGCCGCGGAAGGTGCGGCCGTCGAAAGGCGAGTTGCGGCTTTTTGAACGGCCCTCGGCCACGTGGTAGGTCCATTCGAGGTCAGGATTGAAAACGGTGATGTCTGCTGCACCGCCGACCTGCAAACGGCCTAGCGGCTGATTGATGACGCGCGCGGGGTTCGCGCTCAGTAGCGAAACCAGGTGCCACAGCGAGATCAGGCCGGTGTGGACAAGCTCGGTGAGCGCCAGGCCCACGGCGGTCTCAAGGCCGATAATGCCGAAGGGCGCCTCCGTCCCGAGCGGCTTGGCCTTCAGCTCCGGTGCGTGCGGAGCGTGGTCCGTGGCGATGGCATCGACGGTGCCGTCGGCGATGCCCGCGCGAATCGCTTCCACATCGGCCGCACTGCGCAGGGGAGGATTCATCTTGGCGTTGGTTCCGTACGCGAGCACGGCTTCGTCCGTGAGCGTGAAGTGGTGGGGTGTGACTTCGCACGTCACTCGCACCCCCCGGCGCTTGGCTTGGCGCACCATGTCGAGTGAGCGCGCCGTGGAAATGTGCATGATATGCAGGCGTCCGCCCGTGGCTTCGGCCATCACCAGGTCGCGCGCCACGCACACATCCTCGGAAGTGCCGGGAATGCCGCGCACGCCGAGCTGCGCGGCCACGGGGCCCTCGTTGATGACGCCGGCGGCGCTCAAGCTCGCGTCTTCGCAGTGGTCGCTAATGGGCACGCCCAAGTCCCGCGTGCGCTCCAGCGCGCGCCGCAGCAGACCGGCCGTCTTGACGGGCCGCCCGTCATCGGAGAAAGCCACGGCGCCCGCCGCCGCAAGCGCCGCAACGTCGGTGAGCGACTCTCCCTGGCTCGCCATGGAGACGGCCGCCACGGGAAAGAGCCGGGCCAGCCCCAGGCCACGGGCCTTCTCGATCTGCGCGCGCACCAACTCCGGCCGGTCGATCACGGGCTTGGTGTTGGGCATCGTGCTGACGGCCGTGAAGCCTCCCGCCACCGCGGCGGCCAGTCCGGTTTCGAGCGTCTCGGATATCTCGCCGCCGGGCTCACGAAAGTGGACGTGGATATCGACAAAACCGGGGGCAACTACATTCCCGCGCGCATCGAGCGTTTCATCCGCTGCGCCCTGGAGGTTCGGCGCGATCTCCCGAATCACGCCGTCTTCAATGCGTACATCCAGCTCGCCATCCATACCATCTTCAGGCGACAGGACGCGCCCACCCTTGATGAGTAGTGAAGCCATGGGGTTCCTCAATAAGTGTGAATCGATGGGCAGGGAGTATAGCACCGATAGGGAGAGGCGAGCGGTAGGAAGGGGCGAGTCGTCGACTCGTCCCTACGCCTGCGCTGCAAATGGGAACAGCGGCAACAGGCAATCCTTCACCGGTTGATACGTCTTGCGGTGCTCGGGGCAGGGACCGAAGCGGGTGAGCGCGGCAAGGTGCTCAGGCGTGCCGTAACCTTTATTCTTGGCCAGGCCGTATTGGGGATAAACGCGGTCGAGTTGGTGCAGATGTTCGTCGCGGGCCACTTTGGCCAGGATCGACGCGGCGGCGATGGAAACCGAGCGCGCGTCGCCGTGAATGATGGCGCGGTGGGGAATATTGAATGTACCCGAGGCACTTTCCCGAAGCGGCATGGCATCAGTGAGAATGAAATCCGGCGCGGGGCTTAGCGCCTTGAGCGCCCGCAGCATCCCTTGGCGCGAGGCTTCGTAAACATTCAGCGCATCCACTTCCTCGGCGGAGACGGCAACGACCTCCCACGCTACGGCTTTCACACGGATTTCCTCCGCCAGCCGTTCGCGTTCGCGCGCCGTGAGCTTTTTGGAATCGTCCACGCCGGGGATGGTTCTTTCGGGATCGAGAATCACGGCAGCGGCGTACAGGGGACCGAGCAGCGCCCCCCGCCCGGCTTCGTCACAGCCCGCGATGAACCGGCAGCCCTGGCGCAGCGCCAGGAGCTCGAGGCGGCGCGTGCAGCGAAGTTCGCTCAGATCAAGGGTACGCGGCATGGAGTTCAGGGATTACTTTTATCCGTGCGCGCGTTGAAAGGCAAGCCGGAATTACGGGGTGTCATGCCCGCTCAGGCCTGCGGCTGACGCTTTCGCAGGAATGGTACGGCTCCGAGGAAAAGCGCGAGCGACGGCGCGAGCACCCAAGCCACAGTGTAAGTCAGCAGACCTTCCAGTTTGAAGCTGAACGGAACGTGCCTGTCGATGACCAGAGCAAGAAGTAGCATGATAAGCATGATCCCCAGCCAGATGATCGGGGGAGCCAGAGAGACGAACACCCGGTGCGAAACTCTTCCGCCGGCGCGCTGTGACCAGAACGCTGCGACGGCGCCGATAATGGGCAGCGCGAGGAGCCAGGGAACGTAAAACGGGATGAAGAGACCCCTGTCCAGCCAGTAAAAGCGCGGCCGGAAACCGGTAATCTGGAGAAGGGCCAACAGTAGCATGCTCAAAGTGAAGGTGCAGAACGCGGGCAGCCATAAAACCTTGGTGCGGTAATTCATGATCGTCTCCTCATTTTCCACTAACGCAATATCCCTGCGAAGGCCGGGCCAGTCGGACACAGCTTTGAGCGCCTCTTCCACGGCCTCCACGCGCGCCACGCCTCTTGTCTCGAGCGCGGTGGCGTGGTCCTCCAGATGATCGCCGAGTTCGCGGAGAATCTCTTCTTCGCGGCGAGGCGCTAAGCCCAGCTCGCCTAAACACTTTTTGAGAAGCTCGCGATTGTCCGGCATTTGCGACTCCGGAAGTGCGGTAAAGAGCTTGAACGAACGAGATAGACTCTTCTTGAAGATGTTCCTTTCGGCCAGCCTCCTTAAGACTGCGGCTGGGGCTTTCGCAGGAATGGTGCGGCGCCGATTAGGAGCGGCAGCGCCGGCAGCAGTGCCCAGATCGCCGTCATCAGCAGGTAGGCGCTCAGGCGAATGTGGTGCCCTCCGTGCTCACCCAGCATGAACGGCAACACCAGCGCGAACAAACCCAGCAGGGCAATCGCCGGAGCCAGTGCGGCGAGTAACTGGTGTCGCACGGCGCCGCCCGCGCGTCGCGACCAATATGCCGCGACCGCACCCACCACGGGCTGCAAGATGAGCCAGGGAACTAAAAACGTGTAGAAGGGTCGCATACCCATGTAGGGGTTCAGCCAATAGAAGTGCGTGAGGGGGCCGAAAATCTGCATGAGTGCCAGAAGTACATTGCTCAGGGTAAGAGTGCACAACGCGGGCAGCCATAAAACCTTGGTGCGGTAATTCATGGTCGTCTCCTCAGTTTCCGCTAACACAATGTCCCTGCGAAGGCCGGGCCAGTCGGATACGGAATTGAGCGCCTCTTCCACGGCCTCCTCGCGCGCCACGCCTCTTGTCTCGAGCGCGGTGGCGTGGTCTTCCAGATGCTCGCCGAGTTCGCGAAGGATCTCTTCTTCCCGGCCGGGCGCCAACCGCAGTTCGCCCAAGCGTTCTTTGACCAGCCTCTGGTTACCCGGCATGGGCGACTCCGGCAATGCGGTCGAGAGCCTGGAAGAATGAGCCCCATTCTGCTCGGAGCGGCGCCAGTTGTTTCTTCCCGGCTCGGGTCAGGTGGTACAAGCGGCGCTTACGCCCGCTTTTGGCCTCTTCCCACTTCCCCTTCACCCAACCGCGCTTCTCCATGCGATAAAGCAATGGATAGAGCGAGGCCAGGTTGAACTGGAGGACGCCCCCCGTCACCTGCGCGATGCGCTTGGAGATTTCGTAGCCGTGCAAGGGCTCCTGCTCGAGGAGAGCCAGGATGGCCAGCTCGCCGCTGCCTCGTTTGATTTTCGCGTCGATTCCAATCACGGTAACTCCTATAGGTGTATATCCTATATATAGGCTGAAGCCTTGTCAAGAGGAATGTTTGACGTGTGAGGTCGGTCAGGCTGCCGTCGAAATGCAGCGCTCCCCTCCGCGCTCATCGACCTGGAGCGACGGCACGTAGAAGAGGCCAATTGTCCCCGAGGGATTTTCGGGAGCGCTATCCGGCGGCGGGTTTGCGGCTGCTGAGAGCGTCCACTTGACCGGTCATTTCCTCCGGTGGTTCGCCGCTCGACATGCCTTGCGCCAGGATGAGTTGGCGCGCCTCTCCGCGCAACGCTGGCCACTTCGAACCGAAGGCCAGCGAGCCCGCTATGCAAGTGGCCCCGCCCAGTGCCACCGTGAAGGGTGCACCCAGGCGATGGGCGATGGCGCCCGCCAGCAGCGCGCCGAAGGGCGCCATGCCCATGAACATCATGGAATAGACGGCCATCACGCGCCCACGCAAGGCGTCAGGCACCATGGTTTGGATGAGGGTGTTGGAGCTCGACATTTGCAGCAGCATGCAGAAGCCGGCCGGCAAAAGCAGCAGGATGGAAAGCAGATGCGAACGTGAGAACGAAAACAGGATCAGGCTCGCGCCAAAACCTGAAGAGGCGTAGATCACCCAGCGCCCCAGCCCGCGCACCTCGCGCCGCGCCGCCAGCATCAGGGTCGCAGCCAGTGCGCCCACGCCCGTCGAGCCCATGAGCAGGCCCAGCCCGCGCGCGCCGACGTGCAGGATCTTATCCGCAAAAATGGGCATCAGCACGGCGTAAGGCATGCCCGTCACGCTCACCAAGCCGAGCAGAAGGAGCAAGGCACGGATGGGGCCGGTATGCAGCACGAAGCGGAATCCCTCAATAATGCTCTCCAGCCTGGAAACCACTTGCCGGCCGCGCTCGCGCGGGGTGACCTTCATGAGCAGTAAGCCGACGATCACCGCAATGTAGCTCACGCCGTTGGCGAAGAAGCACCAGCCCTCGCCGATGGCCGCCACCGTCACCCCGGCGATGGCCGGGCCGAGGATGCGGGCGCCATTGAACATGGCGGAATTCAGCGCAATGGCGTTGATCAGATCCTCCGAATTCACCATCTCGACGATAAACGACTGGCGGGCCGGGATATCGAAAGCGTTCACCACGCCGAGCGACGCGGCCAGCAGCATGATCTCCCAAACCTGAATGTGTGTGAGCAGCGTCAGTGCCGAAAGGATTAAGGCAAGCAACATCGAGGCCGTTTGCGTGGCGATGACGATGCGGTACCGGCTGTGACGGTCCGCAAACACGCCGCCCAGCGACGCGAATAGGAAGACCGGAATCTGCCCCGCAAACCCCACCAGCCCCAGCAGCAGCGAGGACCCCGTGAGCCGATACACCAGCCACAACTGCGCGATCGACTGCATCCAGGTGCCGACCAGCGAGATGATCTGGCCGCTGAAGAACAGCCGGTAGTTGCGATGCCGCAACGCGCGGAACATCACCGGCAGCCTTGACGCGGGTTTCCGGGATAGGGTTTCGTTACTCAGGACCACCGTCCAAAATCAGTGCTGTCGAAAGACTCCAAGCACCCCGAACCATCATAACATTCCATCAGGCCTAATCCGCAGCATGGAAGGGCGGAGGGGCCGGAAGCGATAGTGAGGCGACGGCCCGGCGGTCGTGGAAGTCACACGGGGTCAAAGCCCACTTGCCACAGGATCATCGCGTTTGGCCGAGGCGCGCCTCTCCCAGCGCAAGGTGCTGCCTCTCTCGCCGCTCTTTCCTTGTTTTGACCCGCGCGGTGTGCTACGGTCATGGTGTGCGCGAAGTGTGCGGCGCGAGCAGGCAGGCTGCGGCTCCGCGTGAGTTGACTGTGTAGTCATTAAGCTGAGGCCGGGCGGCGTGCCGCGGCCTTGGCGGCATGTGCAGGAATGGAAGTCCGATTTCCCAGTGACGAACGTCCTCCCGCCTGGAAGATTGCTCTCCTTCAGTATGCCATCGCGGTGAGCTTCCTCGGCTTGCTGATTGGATACTGGCGACTGCAAATCGGGGAGCACCGGCAGTATCAGGACCTGGCCGAGCGCAACCGCATCCGCAACCTCCCCGTCATCGCGCCACGCGGCCGAATCCTGGACCGCGAGGGCCGGGTGCTGGCTGACAACTTCCCGGCTTTCAGCGTATTGCTGATGCGCGAGTCGTCGACTACCCTGGCGCCGGAGCGCCGGGCGGGCATCGCGCGCGGCCTGCAACTTGACCCGGCCGAGCTCGAACGCCTTCTGGAGCGTACCGCGAAGCTGCCGCGTTTTCAGCCCTTGCTGTTGAAACAATCCGCCTCGCTCGAGGACATTGCCTTCGTTGAGTCCCACCGCGTGGAGTACCCGGAACTCGACCTGATTCAGGTCCAGCAGCGACTCTATCCCAAGCGGCAGGTGGCGGCCGCTCTGCTCGGCTATGTGGGCGAGGTTTCAGAGGAGGCGATCGCCAAGCTCGGCTCCACCTACAGACCAGGGGACGTGGTGGGCAAATCCGGCATCGAAGGCGAATACAACCAGATTCTCTCCGGCCGCGACGGCATGCGGCGTGTGGTGGTGAACAGCCGCGGGCAGGAAATGGGCTTGCTCACCACCCTTAACGCGCTGCCCGGAAACGATCTGCGCCTCACCCTCGATCTGGACCTACAGATGGTGGCAGAGGCTTCTCTCGGAGATCGCGCGGGGGCGGTAGTGGCGATTGATCCACGTACGGGTGAAGTCCTGGCCATGGTCAGCCACCCTTCCTTCGACCCCAACGACTTCGCCAAGCGCATCGACCCGAAAGAGTGGGAGCAGCTCACCAGCGACCCACTCAAGCCGCTCATGAACAAGGCCATCCAGGCGCAACTCGCGCCGGGTTCGGTGTTCAAGATCGTGACGGCCGCCGCGGCGCTGGAGACGGACACAGTCAAACCCGATTTCATCGTGCACTGCGCGGGCGCCGTCACGATTTACGGACACCTCTATCACGACTGGGTGTTCGAGAAACATAAAGCCCACGGCGCCGTAAACATACACACCGCCATCCGCGAATCTTGTGACGTGTACTTTTACACCATGGGAAAGATGCTGGGAATTGAGAAGATCGATTATTTCGCCAAGCGCTTGGGCCTGGGGGCACGGACGGGCATCGACTTGCCCTCCGAGGCGCCGGGGTTGATCCCCTCTCCGGACTGGGTGCAACGCGTTTTCAAGCGCAAATGGTGGGCGGGCGAAACGATTTCGGTGGCGACTGGCCAAGGCGCCGTCATGGTCACGCCCATTCAATTGGCCAATACGATTGGCGGCATCGCCATGGGTGGAGTCTTTCATCGGCCGCACGTGGCATTTCAGGACCAGTTGCGGGCGCTGGGCGACGATCCTCCGGATACTTCCCCCCGAGACTTCCCTCTGCGCGAAGAAACCATTGCGGCGGTGAAGTCGGGCATGTGGGGCGTAGTGAATGAGGGCGGTGGGACAGGCGTTGCCGCGCGCTGCCCGGGAATCGAGATCTCCGGAAAGACCGGCACCGCACAGGTGGTCAGCACGGCATTGCAGCAGTCAGCAAGGAAATCCGAATTCAACAACACGGCCTGGTTTGTAGGGTATGCACCGCCAGACAAGCCGGAAATCGTCGTGGCGGCACTGGTGCTGCGAGGTGAGCACTCAGCCGTGGCCGTGCCTATCGCGCGCGACGTCATCAAAGCCTATTTCGACAAAAAGCAGGGCCCCAAACCCCCCGCGAGCCAGATGGAGACCCAGGTGCGAGTGCTCAGCCAGCTACGGCCGAGCCCCGCAGCAGAGCCGCCAACCCCTGGCCCGCGGCAGTAAGTCAGGAGCGAGAGTTGCGCAGAATTTTCCGATCACGCGACGTGGACTGGCTCTTACTCGGGCTGGCGCTGGCCATCGCGGCCATCGGGGTCGCGGAGATCTATAGCACCACAATTCACTCACCCCTGGCGGGTCAATACAAGAAGCAGGTCTTTTGGATCATCCTTAGCTGCATCCTGGCCCTCATCGCAAGCCGGCTTGACTACCATATGGTTTTAGAGCAAACGCCTTGGCTCTACGTAATTTCCGTCGTGGTCCTGGCTGGGCTTTTGATCGCCGGCCACACGATTGCCGGGACGCGCCGGTGGCTGCAACTGGGGGGCATGACTTTCCAAGTGTCAGAAATCGCTAAGTTGGTTATAATATTAATGGTGGCTGCCTACTTTGCCGATCGGCGGAGCAAAGCGGTCACTTGGGGAGATTTATTCAAGCTAGGGATCTTGGCAGGGCTGCCGGCGGCCCTAGTGGCGTTGGAGCCGGACTTGGGTACAGCCTTGACGTTCGTTCCGATTGTTGCCGCAGGTGTAATCTTCGCCGGAATCCGCTGGCAGCACATTGCGGTACTGGGCTTGGCTGGAATCCTGGCGTTGCCCGTGGGCTGGCATTTCCTCAGACCCTACCAACGCGAGAGATTGATGACTTTCGTTCACCCTTCGCAAAATGTCCAAGGTTCGAGCTACCAGGTGACCCAAACCAAGATTGCCATCGGCTCAGGCGGTTTTTGGGGAAAGGGCATGGGCAACGGAACGCAGAGTCGACTGGGCTTTATCCCTGTGTCCCACGCCGATTCCATCTTTGCCGCCTACGCCGAGGAACAAGGATTTTTCGGCACACTGTTCGTCATGCTGTTGTACTTCGCTCTGCTTCTGCGTTTGCTCGACGGAGCGCAGATGGCCGCGGACCGGGCGGGGGCCTTCCTGTTGGTCGGACTGGCTGCGGTCCTATTTTTCCAAGTCGTCATCAACACCGGGATGTTGATCGGGGTGTTCCCGATCACCGGTATTCCCTTGCCGCTCATGAGTCAGGGCGGCTCGTCCTTGCTATTCACGTTCCTGGGTTTGGGGCTGGCGATGAGCGTGAGGGCGAGGCGATTTGTAAACTGAACCCAGCCCCTCCGCCGCCGGGCGAGGAAGCACGCTGGCTTGTCGCGCGGTGGAGTAGCCCCAGCGATTCGCTGGTTACGCAAGTGCTATGAATCGCGGACTGGGTGGGTCCGAAGGATCTCGCGCCCGAGAGCGCGTCCTTGAAACCACCTGAGATCTATTTCAGCCGATTGGGGCTTTTGTGCGCCGTCACTTCGTGACGCCCCGTCGGTGCAGAAACGCTGCAGGTTGATCCCCGCTCAGACGGGTTGATTCCCTGGCGCTTCGGAAAGAGGAGTTTCCATGTCCAAGGAGATGTACATTTCCTCGTCTCCCCACGAGACGAAGGTCGCCGTGTTGGAAGACGACCAGTTGGTCGAGGTCCATTTCGAACGGGACACCGACGTCGGATTGGTCGGCGGTATTTACAAGGGCCGCGTCAGCCGCGTGCTCCCTGGCATGCAGTCGGCCTTCGTGGACATTGGCCTCGGACGGGACGCCTTCCTCTACGTATCCGACTTCTTCTACGAGGACCAAGAGGAGTACGACAAGGTTTTCGAAGAGGCGGAAGCTCGCGCCACCAAGTTCACGGCGCAAGAAGGCCAGGCTGCCGCTGTGGTGGAGGCGCCGAGCGTCCCCCCGCTGACGGAGGCTCCGGCGGCCGCCGTTGAGGCTGTTGCCCCGCCCGCCGAGGCGCCCGCCGCAGTTACCGCACCACCTGCGCCGCCCGCAGGAGGGAGCCAATCCCACGAGCGACGCCCATTCGACCAACGACGCGGCCGCCGCCGGCGCCATCGGGGCCGGCCCGGTTTCGGCGAGAATCGCTACGCTGACCGCAAGTTTACCCCGCCTCCACCATCCCCTGAGCCTGCGGGGACTTTCGAGATTTTGCCGG
This sequence comes from uncultured Acidobacteriota bacterium, assembly GCA_963722555.1. Taxonomy (GTDB): domain Bacteria; phylum Acidobacteriota; class Terriglobia; order UBA7540; family UBA7540; genus Bog-366. The sequence continues at coordinate 472,781 of CAVRNQ010000001.1, read as the reverse complement.
GCGAGTCCTTGGCCAAGTACGGCCACACCACACCGGCAGCGACCGAGGAAAGTGGACCAGGACTGCCCGAGGAATCCTCCCCCCAGGAAATCGCTGGGCCAGGGAGCGCACCGCTTGGAGGCGAGGGCTTTTCTCCCGCGGCCCCCGCCGAGCCGATCGTAGAACCTGAAGTGGCCGCGCAGAGCCCCGCCACCCTGCCAGGCATGTTCCCTGATGCGGCCTGCGCGTTCGAATCAGTAACCGCTCCGCCCCCTGCGGAAAGCGTCAGCACCGGGGTTTTCGAAGACGCCACCGCTGCCGGTATTGCCCACGTCGAAGCGCCACCGGAGGAGCCCGCGCCTCCAGCGGCACCCCCACTTGAGCCCGCCATTCAGATTCGCCAGCCGCAACCTGCGGTCGAATTTGCTCCGCCCTATGCCCCGGTCGAAGAGGCAGAGCAACCGGAAGCTGCTGAGGCGGCGTTTCACGAGACCATGCCTGACGTCACGCTCGAAGCCGAGCCTTACACTTCTGAGCCCGGCTTGGAGGCGGAAGAGGCAGGAGACTTCGATCTGCCGGAAGGGGCGGAGGAAATTACGGAAGCCGCTGCGGAGGACGCTTTCCCCGCACCGACTACACCTGAGGCTGAGAACCACGAGCAGCCCGATACACGGGGAGTTGCGTATGGCGCGCCCTCCATTGGGGAGGTTCCCGGCAGCCCGGACGACCGCAGCTACACCCTGCGCGAACCTCACCAGCGCCCCCGCCTTGCCCCGCGCCGCCGCCGCGGCCGTCGCGGCCCGGGTGGCCCCGGGGGACCGGCGGGGCCAGCCAGCCCAGGCGGCCCGCGCCGCCCCGAGAACCGCCGCGAGCCTTCGCGACCGGGCAACAACCAGCCTGTGCAGATTTCCGAAGTCCTCAAGGAAGGCCAGGAAATCCTGGTCCAGATTGCCAAGGAGCCGCTGGGCACCAAGGGCGCGCGCATTACTTCCCACGTCGCCCTGCCGGGACGCTACCTCGTCTACATGCCCACGATCGATCACATCGGCGTCTCGCGCAAAATCGCCTCGGAAGAGGAGCGCCTGCGCCTGCGCAACGTCATCCTGGAAAACAAAGGTGCGCTCACGGGCGGCTTCATCGTGCGCACCGCTGGACAAGGCCGCTCCGAAGACGAGTTCAAGGCCGACCTGAAGTTCCTCTCCACGCTCTGGAGCGATATCCGTTCCAAGTCAGACCGGCTGAAGGCGCCGGCGCTCATCCACCGCGACCTCGACCTCGTGCAACGTCTGCTGCGCGACCTGCTGACGCCGGATTTCAAGTGCGTGCGCGTGGACAGCGAAATCGACTACGAGCGCGTGCTCGATTTCGTGAACCGCTGCCAGCCCGCGCTAATCGGCAAGATCAAGCTCTATACGCGCGATACGCCGCTGTTTGAAGAGTTCGGCCTGCAACAGGAGTTGGAGAAAGCGCTCAAGCCCAAGGTCTGGCTTAAGTCGGGCGGCTACATTGTCATTAACCAGACCGAGGCGCTGGTGGCCGTGGACGTCAACACCGGCAAGTATGTCGGCAAGACCAACCGCCTGGAAGATACCATCCTCAAGACCAATGTTGATGCGGTCAACGAAATCGTGCGCCAGGTGCGCTTGCGCGATTTGGGCGGCATCATCGTCATCGACTTCATCGATATGGACGAGCGCAAGAATCGCGCCAAGGTGGTGCAGGCGCTGGAAGAGGCCCTGCGCTCCGACCGTGCCCCTACCAAGGTGATCTCCTTCCACGACTTTGGCTTGGTGGCCGTCACCCGCAAGCGCGTCAAGCAATCGCTCGAACGCACCCTCTGCCAACCCTGCACCTACTGCACCGGTTCCGGCTGGATTAAGTCCGTCAATACCGTTTGTAACGAAATCCTGGCGGAAGCGCGCAAGATGGCCAAGGAAATCGACGGCAACGTCATCACCCTGCGCGTCAGTCCGGAAGTCGCCAAGGCGCTCAAGTCACGCGAGGGCGGGCTGGTTTCGGAACTCGAATCGCTCACCAAGAAAGACGTCATCATCAAGAGCGATCCCGCCGTCCACCAGGAACGGTTCGAGATTTTCTAACCACGATGGGGCCGGGACATCGCAAAGAGAGTTGTAATCCTCATTTCCTCTCGTGCGGCTACGCCATAAAGTTCTGCACTCGGCACCACGCTCTGCCTGGCAGGGAGGTTTACTATGAAGCACGCCCCGGAGTTCCTGAAGCTTGTTGACGACGCCAAATCGCGCATTCGCCAGACCAACGTTCAGGAAGTCAGGCAGCGCCTCGACGCAAAGGAACAGTTCACACTCATTGACGTGCGCGAGGAGAGCGAATGGGCGAAGGGCCACCTGCCCGGCGCCGTTCACCTGTGCAAAGGCGTCATCGAGCGCGACATTGAGAACGCCGTGCCGATCAAGGGCACGCCCATCGTGCTGTATTGTGGTGGCGGATACCGCTCGGCGCTCGCGGCCGACAACCTGCAAAAGATGGGTTACACCAGCGTCCTCTCCATGGACGGCGGCTGGCACGGCTGGCTGGACGCCCGCTACCCTACTGTGACCGACTGACGGCCTACCGCGGGTGGCGCACACCTCCAGGGCCATGAATGCATCACCCGCAAAGAGACCCCTCACCCGTCCCGACAAGCCGGGACACCCTCTTCCTCCGCAGCGGACCTTCGACCCCAAGTGAGCGGGATGGAAATCAAAATCACAACCCTCTCCCACGGGTCGCAGATCCGTAGAGGCGGAAGAGGGTGCCCGGCCGATCCGCCAATGCTTCCTTTCGTACCAGCCCTCTCCCCACGCGGGAGAGGGTGGCTCGCTGCCGGCGCTTTCACCAGCCGGAGCGGGGAGGGGGCCCCACGTTTTGCGGGTGGGGGTGAGGGGGCCACATCGCTTGGCAGCAAATCGATCGCGGCAGGCCCGAAAGGCCGCGAAAAGGTCCGCGCTACGCTTGTTTCGCCCCGAATTACCGCGCAATCTGTGCATTGTCGGACAAAAAGCCGTCTCGATTGTCGTCCATTTTGTCACCCTAACCTTTGTTTTCATACACATCCCCGGAGGTTCCTTCATTTTTAACATCTTTTTGTGTGATTCTCGCCTTCTTGATTTTTGTCATGAATTCTTGATCCACCCGGCTCGTAGAGGCTCTCTCAAGACTCGCCATAGCCCGCGCCGCCCGCAATTGCTTGCGTGGAGAACCGGTATGAGGTGCGGCGTTCATACCTCAATATTGTAGCCTCCGGCCCAAGGGGATTGTCAATTGGGGTACGTTACTTTGTGCCTACCGGTAGATTCCAAATTCTGACATCCGGCAGAAACTCACCATTCCAGGGTACAAGGTGAACGTGCATCGCAAGCTATCGGGCATTTTGGCGGGATTTAGGGTCGAATTGTTTATCGGGGCGGGACTGCTGGCGAGACATCCCGTGATTGTAGCCCCAAGCCCCGCACACATGGCACAAGACGCCATGTACGCGCCACCCGCGAACACTCCTTGCTCATTCGCTCAGGACAGGTGAAGCTTCCTGAGCCCCAACCCGAAGAGCAGGCAGGCAATTCACAAAGTTAGCCTCTGCAGAAGCCATTGGGCTCGTGGGTGGGGCGCAGCGCCACGTTAGACGAACCAACGCTGCATACTGGATGATCTCCAACTCAGCCATTCCGCGGGCTGACGCAGACCTGTTCTGGAGGTCTGCGGTTCGTCCCTAATCGACAACAAAAAGCCGCGGACCTAAACGACAGGTCCGCGCTACCTGCTCACGCAAACCATGGGCTCGTGTCCGGGATAATCCCCTTGCTTGGTGTTGGCGGGATTGTTGAGGGAGCGACTGAACCTCTTCCGGCATTTCGAGCTGCAGAACCTGCTGTTATGGCGTTTACCATCGAGAGTGTTACCGCATTCCAGGCAGGCAATGCCTGTAGGAACCTCTTTGCCAGTGAGCTCAGCGTACAGTCGCGGCTGATGACGGCTCAACCACAAGGCAAGCCGTTTACCTGATCCCCCAACGGAAGAAGCAAAAAAAGGTAACCCTCGATCGCCGGTTCCACTACAATCTGGGCCAAGTGGCTCGTCAACCACAGGGTGAACTGGGGAGTGAACTGTAGCTTCGCCAATGACCATATAAGTCTCAGATGTGCTGAGGACACGCACCTTCAAGGAGCAACCTATGCGCAAAAGAGTTGTGATCTTGATACCTGCACTTTTTGCCTTCACACTAGGCGTGGCAAGACAGCAGAACAACACACTGCAATACCAGTCCGCTTTCATGCGTGTCGAATTAGCGCAGGACCAGCCTGCCTTTGTGGCACTGGCCGTGGATTCACTTGGCAAGAACAAGCTTAGCGTAAGCGCACTCCGGCCGCCGGCCAGGCCGGAAGGAACATATGAATTGCACCGTGTCGGCTCGACGTTTGAGTATCGTCCCTCGGGAACTCGCGCCCCGACGCCGCCGGGATGGACTTTCGAGTTCTCCGCGCGACAAATGCACCTGCGCTCACGTTTTGCCGGAGGGAATCCACCGCCGCCGCTGGTGCTGAACTTTAATCCCTACCTCAACCATGCCACGCTGCTGGGACTCATCAACGATGACGGCAGCGTCCGACTTCCGGCGCTTCTCCACCTGCCTGATCAGGGGACCTTCCGAATTACTTCCAGTCCAGCGCAGGGGTTGGCGCTGGGATACGACGCCTTGCGGCATGCAGAGAATCCCTCACCCGGCAAGCCAACATCTAAACAGGCGGAGGATTACGTGAAGGTGACCTTTCCCGCTGCCTCCGCTGGCTCGCCCGACATCGATTACACCTTGGAAGCGGTGGCTATTTATCCTGGCCCGCCGGAACTTGCACGCGACTCCCGCTTCGACGGATTCCGCCGCAACTGGCTCAATATCTTTCAACTGAACCCCCGGTTACGCGTGCTGGCCAACCACGCGGCCAGCGACCCGTGCGCCTTCACGGTGTTTGAATATTCCTCCATGGCCGAACGCACTCCGCCCCTCGCACCAGGGCTGACCGCACTGGACCTGATACGCCAGACATTGGACCGTTACCTCAGCGGGATGAAGGCGTACGGCATGGCGGGAGTCCAGCCGGATGTCCCGTACGATTTCCTGGATACTTATCCCTCGCTGCTGATCGCCGCGGGGGATTATGTCCGCGGCAGCAATGATGAGGCGTGGCTGAAAAAGAACTATGCCGGGCTGAAGGACTGGGCCACCAAGATGCTTGCAAGGGATCTGCAGGGAAGCGGGTTGCTCGAATACCCGGCGAGCGGCGACTCCGGCTCCTGGACCGAGCAAGTCACAGTGCGCCCGGCGAACTGGTGGGACACCATCGGCTTTGGTCACGAGGACGCCTTCTCCAATGCCCTTGCATACCATGCCTTGCTGGGAATGGCCGAAATGGCCCGGCGTGCAGACAGGCCGGAAGATGCGCAGCTTTATGCGTCTCGCGCCCAGAAGATCGGCTCCGTTTATTTCGACACCTTCTACAATCCCACAACGGGACTGCTGGCCGGCTGGCGGAGCGCCGACGGGAAGCTGCACGATTACTACTTCCTGTTCGTGAATGGCGCGGCCATCATCTATGGTTTAGTTCCACGGGACAAAGCGAATCAGATCATGGACCACCTGCTCGCCAAGATGAAAGCGGTGGGCTACACCCATTTTGAATACGGCCTGCCTGGCAACCTGGTGCCCATTCGCCGGGAGGATTACGTCCATCACGAGCTGAGCTCGGGTGGAGGTGAAAAAGAGGATGGCTCCGATGGCTTCCAGATCTACGAAAATGGCGGCGCCACTGCGTGCTTTGCCTACTTCACCATCCAAGCGTTATACCAGTTGGGCCGGCACAAGGAGGCCGATGCCATTCTGCTTCCCATGCTCCGCGGATTTGAGGAAGGCGGCTTCCAGGGCTTTGGTCCAAATGGCAGGAGCTATGATTGGAAAGCCTGGGACGGAACACCCCATGGCTACGAAGGTCTGCTCGTGGACGGATACCAGGCACTGCTGGCAGTGCTATCGCGCTGATATTACGCGCGGGCAAATTCCGTGTTACCGCACCAGGTGGATGGGTTGCGCGCGCCTGGCCCTGCTAAGAACGCGATCGACCACAAAGAGCGGCTTATTCACGGGGGCGTCAAAGGGTCGAGGGAGTTGCAGAACGGGCGCGGGCTCCAGATTTGATAGCGGTGCGAACCCGGGGAAGATCCTGTTCCCAGCGGGCCGGAGTCTTCGCGGATCTCGGCCGACTCCAGGTCGGAAGACACTGTGCCTACCAAAAACTCAGTGTTTGGTTCCCAGGGTTATTGAACCTTTAGAATAAGGTGCTGGAAGCCGCATTTAACACGCTGGGACTTTCGTGCTGACATTCAGGAACTAGCTCTTAACATCGTTAAGGCATGCGGCCAGGTGGCTCTTAACAATGTTAAATCATGATTCCTAAGGCATTAAAATGTCCTCCCTTTCACCCAAGATGCGCCGCCAGCCAGCGTCACCCCTTCATCATGTCGTCAAAAGTAAGCTCCGCATCCCTCATAATTTGGCGAAGGATTCCTTTCCCCAAATCGCGTTTGCCATGGATCGGGACAGTGGGTCCTGCGCCCGTCGGGATGAATGAAGACCGCATGGCTTCCCGACTGCCGGTCCAGGGCAAAGCCGCGCCTCTTTAGGATGGAAATCACCTGCCGGGAATTGAACGAAGGAAGCTTTGGGCTCACACCGCGACCCGCACCTTATGGGAGCCCACTTCCTGGTATATCGGCTCATCTCTCGCAATTCGGCTCTCGACGTGCAGCCGGATGGCGTCTTCGATGAGTTGGCGTGCTTCTTCCTCGGTCTCCCCCTCGGTATAGCAACCCTGGAGGGCAGGACAAATGGCCACAAACCGGCCATCCTCGTCCCTCTCAATCACCACCGTGAATTCGTAACCCCGCATCGTTTCACAACCTCCGACCCTACTGTACCTCGGCTGCCCAGTACAGACTGCTGTCTTCTTACTCCTGCCCTTGGACGAGCGAGCCACGGTGTCGCCGCGGCGACCTCTCGTGGCCGTGGGCTTTTCCTTCGATGACGAACCCACGCAATCAAAGGCAGATTGACCGCGGCTACCACTAATTGTGCCTTTGGCGCGCAGACTTCTGGGAAGGTATCCGTCGGCCAGCCGAACGGGTTGCGCTCAGCCGCGAGCGGCGCGAACGGGCTTGGGCTTCTTGGCACGGCGCGGGGCGCGGTTCGTCGTCTGCACCGCCTTTTCAGGATGAATCCCTAAAGGAACGTTCGTCCGGGCAAGCTGCAAGAGTAGGCGCAAGGCTTGATTGACCGACGCTGAATCGGCGAACGCTTCGGCCACATCGGGATCGAGAAGCACGACATTGGTGCCGGCGCGGTAAGCCTCATAATGCTTCCCGCGAACGCCGTGGGAGAAGTCGTACTCCGGCCGCATCGTGTCGCGCTCGTTTCTCCAACTGTGACCGCTAGCTTTCTTTTTCATAGCGCCTCCGCTCGCGTGGCGCGGCTGCATGTGCTGGTTATACGGTAACGCGCACATTATCGCGCAGAAACTCGGGTGCGAAGTCGGCACCATTTGGCCAGACGAGCGTGCGAAACTCGGGATGAACTTGGAACTGCCTGAATACCGCGGGGTCGCGCAACGGTTCGAAGACGGGGCCGCGAAGAGCCGGCCCGAGATCGATCTCGCCGCTCGTCCCGTCGCGAAAGCGGAGCCACACGACGTGGCCGGCCACATAGCGTGCTTCGACGATGTGATAGTCCATGATTGTCACTCAGATTTGCGGCGGGGATACGCTCTCATTATAAGGCCACTTATGATCTATCAGGCAGGTTGCCTCCATCTTATTAGGCCGTGCGGTAGCGTGCGACAACCCCCGGCTCACCAGCGCTCGTGCACCAGTTTGGGGATGTCGGTGTCGTAAGGCGCACGCGCCTTCACCATCTGGGCTTCGGTCAGCGGCGGAGAATCGGACGGGCGCGCGCGTTCTCTTCCGCCTGCGACGGCCGCTGGGCGCGGCTGGCCGGCATATGCATGGTATACTACGGCGTTAATGAGCGGTTATGAGGAGGAATCATGGACAATCGGGAACCAGAGAAAATCAGCCGACGCTCGTTCTTGAACCGCAGCACCGCGGCGATAGGCGCTGCTACGGTTGCCAGCACGGCGGTTTCTTACAGCCGCATCCTCGGCGCCAATGACCGCATTTCGCTCGGTCACATTGGCATCGGCAACCGCGGCAGTGAGCTGGATTGGATCGTCGGCCAACTGAAGGATAAGCACAACGTGGAATTGACTGCCGTCTGTGACCTTTGGAAGGTCAATCGCGAAAAGGCCGCAGCACGGGCGGAGAAAACTTACGGGCGCGCGCCGCGCAGCTTCCAGCATCTCGAAGACCTGCTGGCGCTCAAGGATGTTGACGCCGTCCTGATTTCCACGCCCGAGCACTCGCATTCCCCGGTGCTAAGGCTCGCGGCGGAGGCGGGCAAGGACGCCTACGTCGAAAAACCCATGGGGAATGTTTTAGAGGAAATTAAAGCCGCGCGCGATGCCGTGCTCGAGCGCAAGCTGATCGTGCAGGTGGGCACGCAGCATCGCAGCGAACTCTATCCGCGCGCCGCGCACGACCTCGTCGAGAAGGGCGTGCTGGGCGACGTCAGCAAGGTCGAGATCGAGTGGAATTACCACGGGCCGCGCTGGCGAGGTTGCCCGGAAGTGAAACAGATTCGCGAAGAGGACACCGACTGGCGCGCCTGGCTAATGACCAAGCCCGATCAGCCGTTCGATCCGCAACTCTACTTCGAGTTCCGCTTGTACAAGGATTTTTCCAGCGGCATCTCCGACCAGTGGTTGAGCCACGGTTCCGACCTCGTGCATTGGTTTATGGACGATCCCTTCCCGAAGTCGGTCCTGGCGCATGGGGGTATCTTTGCCTGGCAGGACGGCCGCCAGAATCCCGACACCTTCGTCGCCCTGTGCGATTATCCCAAAGGCTTCCTGGTGAGCTTTTCCACCAGCTTCGGCAACGACGCGCCCAGCTTCACGCGCTACATGGGCAAGAAGGCAACGCTATTTAACCTCGGCGGTGAAGGCAGCCCGCGCTATCAAATCGTGGAAGAAAAGGGTAACCACGAGGATAATCCTGCCATCGACAACCAGCGCAAATCGGAAAACATCCAGTTGCCCGGCGATAAAGGCCTACAGCCCATGGCCATGGGCGACGACGACCTCCACCACATGACCAACTGGTTCGAGTGTCTACGCAGTCGCCAGCAGCCCCACGCCACGGTACTCAACGGCTTCAGCCACTCCGTGGTCTGCATTATGGCCGCGCACTCCTACTGGCAAGGCAAGAAGCTTTTCTGGGATGCGAAGAACGAGCAGATCCTCGACCATCCGCCCGAGGTGTAGGGGAGCACCCTTGCTGTGCTCCCGCACGCATTTGGGGTCATTCCCGCCCCGACGCAATCGGGGCAGGCTCCAACGGGAATCCATGGCGGTGGCAATGGACCCCCGCTTCCGCGGGGGTGACGTGGCTGGAGGGGAAGTTAGGTCACTCCGCATCCACCACGCACCGGAACCCCACGGCCGCCGACCTATCCAGGCTGGGGCCGATGAGCAGGTACTTTCCGTGCTCATTCAGCTTGTAGGCCTTGGGGAAATACCAGCTCGAGCCCTGGGGTTGGTAATAGCTTCCGCCGCGCAGAATCGCCGCGCGGGTGTGCTCGTCGGTGAATTCCTCCGTCCACTGCCAGACGTTGCCCACCAGGTCCATCACGCCGAACGGACTCGCCCCTTGCGGATAAGCATTCACGTCCGTGGGCTCGCGCATCACGCGGCGCGTGTCGGCCGGCGGCACAGCAGCAGCGTTCCACTCGTCCCCCCACGGGTAGAGGCGCCCATCTGTGCCTTGCGCGGCGTACTGCCACTCCCACTCGTGCGGAAGCCGTTTCCCGGCCCACCCTGCATAGGCGCGCGCGTCGTCGAGCGAAACCCATGTGACCGGCTTGTTCGCCCAGCCTTCCGGATACGCGCCATTCTTCCAGTCGCGCAGAAAATTGTGATCGTCCTTCGGGTGATAGCGCGCGGCGTCAAGAAACTTCTTGAACTCCGCGTTGGTCACCGGGAACTTGTCGATATAGAACGGCTTCGTCTCCAGCGTCTTCAGGTGATGCCGCCGCGGCGCGTCTTCCCAGGGATATTGCACGTCCACGCCGATGTCGTTCTCGCCTTCGATTTCGATGCCTGACACGCGGAACTCAAAAGTGCCTCCCGGAATCCGCACCATTCCCGCAGGGGCCGTGGCAGCAGGTTTCCTCGGAGCGATCCCGACGATCTGCTGCGGCAGGAATGTCCATTCATGGGAAAAATCCTGCAGGCGCTTCTGGGATAACTCACTCATACGCGCCAGCAGCTTGCGCAATGGCTCGTCCGGCGCGCCCGTTGTGGCAAGTACGGCTCCGTAACCGTGCGCCTCCATTTCCAAACTCAGGGTGGCGGCGCTTCCCTCGACTTCCGGCTTCAGCTCCGTGCCGTGCCACAGGTCGTAGTAGCGTGTCCCTGCGGCGTGGGGCACTTCCATCACCCGCCCGGCCAAGTCATACTCATTGCGATTCACCACTGTCCACAGCGTCTGTCCCTGAGCAGGAAACTTGCTGGCAAAAACGCCGTATTGCAGCGTAGGCGTGTGGGGTTCCCAGTCGGAGCTCACCAGCAGCGCAGCGGTGGCGCGCTCGATCGTCGCCAGGCGGCGCAACGCTTCCCCGTCGCGCGGAGTGATCTGGTTCCAGATGCCCCAGATGTTTTCCCAGCTCTCGTAACCCACCCCGTTGAAGAAAGCGTGTTGCAGGTCATCCGTCTTGTCGCGCCCCCAGCGCCGGCAGATGTTCACCATGTGCCGTGACTCAAGCCATTTGTACTTGCTCACCGTGGGAATAAAGGAATAATCCCAGTAGCCCCAGCTCAGGTTGTTCCACAATAGGCCGAGGTCAACCGTAAGGTTCTCCGGCTCGAACGCCAGCGGATGGTGGGTCTCGTCAGAGGCCATTCGGAAGGCGCGCGGCGCCACGTCGAGCGTGTCACCATTCACGCCGTCGGCTCCGATGTCCGCCAACAGCCGCGCCGTCGCCGTCCAGTTCGGCACTCCCTCGTCGCGCGTGCCCTGGTCCCACAACATCACGGGAAAAAGCACGCGCACCCCGCGCCGATGGAAATCGGCGATCATCTGCCGCAAGCCATCAATGCCTCCGGGCATGTCCCGAGCCATATCGTATTGATTGCGATTGTCGATACCGATGTTGGAGTACGACTGCCAGACCAGCACGCTGTCGATCCCTCCGTAGCGGCGCTCCAGGTCATCGAGATAACGGTCCACGCTGTACTTGCCCGCGCCGGGGTCGTAGAAGTACCGGTCGTGAATCATCATCTGCGGCTGAACGAAGCTCGACTGTGTCCACTTGAGCTCTGGCCGATCGTACTCCGAGCCGTCGTAACCGATGCGGATCCGCCGCTCCATGCGCCAGTGCTTCATGTCCGCAAGCCATTTCTGGAAATCTGCGGAAGTCGCCGGCCCGGGAATCTGTGAGGGCTTGGGCGAAAATTGCGAATCTTGCCCACAGGCGATGCCGCGAACAAGGAAGAAAGAAATACCGATGACGAGGAGACTTTTGTTCATGAGAGACTCCTGGAATGGTGAATGCGTCGTGGTGGCCGAAGACCCTCGCGACCCACGGGCGAGTTGCGGAAGGTTAAACGCACGCGAGTTCTCTTCCGCCTGCGTGCCGCGTCCGGGCGCGGACAACCAAGTTGGCCCCAAACGACTTCAGTACCACGCCTATGTTAATGGCGGCGTGGCAGAAAGCAAACTGGAAACCCTGCCTACGTTTTTTTTGGCTCCCGGCTATCCGACCGGCCGATGCTCCGTCGAATGATAGGGACGCAAACCAGTTACGGGTCTCGGTGGCAAGGGCTTGAAGGGCGACAAGGCTATCGACGAGGGATCGATGTCGGCTCGACGGCTGGAAAAAATCCTTACGAATCGTGAAACTTGGCGGTCCTTCGCCGCGTATTAGCTTCCAGAGACACTGGTTCTGGGCGAAGGGAGAAAACCATGATAGTCAAGATGAACGGCCCACTACAAATTGCCAACCTCCGGCATTATCCGGCTGAGATGGTTGAAAGACTGCGCAGCTTGCTGGCAACCGGCGTACTCGCCATCCCGGACTCACACCGCAAAAACTTCTACGACCTCGAAGATGGCGATCGCATGTTCTACATCCATATGTGCCCCACCGGAACCGTGCTCTTGCTCGCCAGTTGGCGGAAAGAAAGTGCGCACCAGACGCCGCCCCGCGAAGCGCCCCTTGCCGAAGCCTTGGCCTGCTGCGGATAAGGCGAGTTTCCGAACTTTGGCGCAGACCTCGCTTTCAACGGGTCTCCGGCCTTAGCACAAACGATCCACAGACCTTCGGAGACAGACCGGGGCCCGCTGGTGAGAAGTCGCGCCGACCCGGCAAAGTGGGGTCTGCAATTTCTTTTCTATTCCCCGTGTTGGTCCCAATCCGCATGATCAGCGTTACCCGGTCCTTGCCTCCTCCATCCGAAGTCTCTCCGCAACCCACCATGGTACAAGCCGGTCAAGCGACGTGCCGTTCAGGCGGCATGCGACTATAATGGCAGGCGCGACGCCATGACTCCTTCCCCCGAACCCGAGCCCCTGCGCGAACTCCAGACGGAGATTGAGGCCTTCCTGCAACTTCTTCGTCATCCCATCCTGGTGGAAGGCGAAGTGGAGTTACTGGATCTGACAGCCGCGAACTGGCGGCTGACCCTGGAATTTGGCAAGCTGATTCTCAGCGCCTGGAATTCGGGAAGATCGATTTCGCGGCGAGTGGAGGAGGTGGCGTATCGCGACCGCGAGCGCTTGGGGATTTTCGTGCGCAAGCCCGGCGGTCGCGAGAGCACTACCTTGGAGTTCCGCGAACTCCGTCCGTCCCCAGCCGTGACGCGCACCGCAGGCCGCGCGGGGTTCCGCCAGCAACTCCTCGCCATGCTGCAGCGCCAATATCGGGGCTGGAAATTCGACCGTGTGAGCAACCGTTCCGACCGCGAGTATTCGTTCTCGGCCTGGTACACCCGCGGGGTCGCGAGCCACGGCCACACCGGCTGGGCGTTCCTGGGCCTAAGTGAAGAAGAAGGGACTGCTGCTGCTGACGCCGTGCTGGCCTTCGGTCTGATTTGGTTGGATTGGCTGCGAAGCCGGGCCGACCGCGTGGCGATTACGCAGTTGAAACTATTCCTGCCCCCGGCCGCGATCAATGTGATTGCGCATCGCGCCGCCTACTTGAACCACCAGGCTCTGAACATTGAGATATTCGAGTGGACCGCCAACCAGGCATCTCCCGCCCCGGTGGACCTGGAGGACTTCGGGAATGTCGAAACGCGCCTTGCCCCGCGCCGCCAGGCTGAGTTGCTGATGGCCCATCACGAAAGCCTCCTCCGCGATCTGCTGGGCGACCTCTCCGGGGACGTCGATGTCGTTCCCGACTCCCCGGGGACTTCCCTTTCGCTGCGCATCGCTGGATTGGAAGTGGCTCGCGTCGATGGCCAACTCGCGCCGCGCGTCTATTTCGGCCTGGAGGGCAGCTTTCGCCGCGTGGACGAATCCCGACGCAGCGAGTTCCGTGATTTCCTCATCCAAGTCCGCAGGGTCCGTCGTGCTGGCAGCCCTGATCCTCGCCAGGAATTCTACCGGCTGCAATCGGAACGCTGGCTCGAGAGCCTGCTCCTCAAAGACATCACCCGCCTTGATCCCGCCCTGTCACCCGAGCCTGTTTACCCCCAGGTTCCGGCATTCTCGGGAACAGATCGCGGCGTGATCGATATCCTCGCCACCACAAAGAGAGGGCGGCTGGCGGTGGTCGAGCTGAAGGTCCAGGAGGAGATCAACCTGCCCCTGCAGGGGCTGGATTACTGGTTGCGCGTCAAGTGGCTGCAGGACCGAAACCAGTTTCAGGAATTCGGATACTTCCAGGGTTGCACGCTTTCACCAGAGGCCCCTTTGCTCTATCTGGTTTCACCCGCCTTTCGCTTTCATTCTACGACCGCGCGAATCCTGCGCTACCTCGACCGGCGGATTGAAGTGATCATGGTGGGACTAAACGATTCCTGGCGCAAGGAAATCAAGGTCCTTTTTCGCCGGGAAGTTCCAGGCCTGGGATTTCCTTGATGGTTAGTGAGTGGTGCAACCGACTGCTAACGTGCCGAGGGTTCTACTCAGGCCATGGATCCGGAGGACTTCCAGTAACCCTCCCTTAACTTTCACCTAACTTTCCGCTTGGCGTAACCTGGAGAATCTGGTATAGGAATTGGCGGCGCTCGCCGTGGTTTGACTGCAGAGGACACCTCTATGCGGCTAAGGTTTTGGGGAGTCCGGGGGTCGACTCCCACCCCACAACCCGAGAACTTAAGGTATGGCGGAAATACGCCCTGCCTGGAATTCCGCTCAGATGCTGGCGCTCTGCTCATCGTCGATTGTGGCAGTGGAATGAGAATGTTGGGTAGGGCGCTGATGAAAGAGTTCGGAAATCGTCCCATCCATGCACATATCCTGATCAGCCATTTTCATTGGGATCACATCCAGGGATTGCCCTTCTTCTCCCCACTCTATCAGGAGGGCAATGAGTTTCACATGCATTCATTCCACCCGCAGGAAGCCTCACTAGAGCTGACCCTGGGAGGCCAGATGAGCAACCCTTACTTCCCGGTCGACATGAACGCCATGCGGGCGAAACGCCTCTACTCGGAGATCGGTCAGGGCGTGTTTGAGTTCAATGATTTTCGTGTTCGGGTCGGCCGGATCCATCACCCGCAGGGTTGCCTGTGTTTCCGCATCGAGAACAATGGAAAAACGGTCGTCTATGCCACCGACAACGAGCCGGGGGACCCGCAGAGTGACCGGACCATCCGGGAGCTCAGCCGCGGCGCCGACATCTTGATTTACGATTCACAGTATACGCGCGCCGAGATCGAGAAAGAAAAGAAAGGCTGGGGTCACAGCACCTGGGAAGAGGGAGTGATGGTGTGCCAGGAAAGCGGAGTCAAACAACTGATTCTCTTTCACCACGACCCGGACAGCGACGACCAAACCGTCGATCAACTGCAGGAGCGCGCCCGGGCTCGTTTCCCCAACTCCCACGCCGCCTTTGAAGGAATGGACATCCTGCTTTAGGTGTTTGCACCGCCGACACCCTATAGCGCCTCGCCTGTCGCGCGGTGCGGGAGGGCCGGGCATGCGGTGGCGCCGACACGGCAAGGTCCCGTCGGCAGGCGCACTGCAATGCCCTCCTTGCCGGATGCTCCTCAGAACAGTCGATCCGAATCGAGCAACAAAGTCACCGGCCCGTCGTTGACAAGTTCCACTTCCATCATGGCCCGGAATCGTCCCGTCTCGGTCCGTATTCCGAGGCCCCGCAGGGATTCCACAAACCTCTCGTAGAGGAGGAGCGCTCTATCCGGGGATGCGGCCTGATCGTAACTCGGGCGCCTTCCCTTTCTGCAATCGCCAAAGAGTGTGAACTGCGATACGCACAGGACCTCTCCTTCGGTCTGGAGTAGGGAGCGATTCATTTTTCCCTGGTTGTCATCAAAAATCCGCAGATTCGCAATCTTCTCCGCTAAGGCATCCCCACTCGCGGGCGTGTCGCTCTCTCCGACTCCGACAAGCACCACGAGCCCCGCTCCGATCCGTCCCACGACCTGTTCTTCCACTCGAACTTCCGCCCGCCTGACTCGCTGCACAACCGCTCGCATCGCAGGGAATGCCCTCCTGTGCTCCGCAATAATTCCGATCCGTAAAGGTCATCCGCCACACTGAGTGGCTCTTAACAGTGTTAAGAGCGCACTCCTAAGTTTTCCAAACCCGCGTGCGATGCAATTCTGGCGAGGGACAGGGATTCGGCGCTGGCCTGGTTAACCTCCCCCACCTGGGCTAGTGCTGCGGGGTATCGTTCTGCCGCCCGTGGAGGCGGCCCGGCCAGCCGCCTGCACCGGATGGAGCTTCGGGAAGCCCTAGAACGCCAGCTTCAAGCCAAATTGCAGTATACGCGGGCTTCCCGCCGAGGTGATGCGCCCGAACACTTCCGGGCCATCGGAAGTATTATTGTCCGGCAGACCGAAGTTCACGTTGTTAAAGAAGTTGAAAAACTCAGCGCGGAACTGCACAGACAGCTTTTCGCTGACCTTCGTGTTCTTGATGGCCGCCACATCGGCGTTGAAGGAGCGCGGACCGCGCAGGATGTTCTTGCCGGAATTGCCAAAGGTCCCAACGGCGTTGGGCTGGAAGAAGCTGGTGTCAAACCACTGCGTGATCATGTCGTTGTGCGATTTTCCGTAAGCCACGCTGGGTGCGCCGGACTTGGCAAAATCGGCGCGGTCACGGAAAACGGCGCTGTAGGAATTGTCGTCACCGGGGTCGCGCACCGTGAAGGGGAATCCACTGCGCCAATAAGTGAGCGAGGTCAGTTCCCAGCCGTTGGCGAGAACGCCGCCGATGCTGTGCCAGTGTGTTTGAGGCAGTTGCCAGACGCTTGAGAACTTGAAGCTGTGGTGAATGTCATCGTCGGAAAGGCCGTAATCGAAGTGCCGGTTGAAGGGATCGGACCAGCCGTAATCATCAATGCCTTTCCCCCAAGTATAGTTGGAGATGAGCGAAACGCCATAGCTCAGGCGCTTTTCCACCGACAGTTGCAGTGCCTCGTAGTGCGAGTTGTTGGATGACGAGATATAGCCCACCGTTGCGAATTGAGGGTAGAGCCGGCGGTCCTGGGTGTTTTGGAAATCGTGCGTAAACAGTGGATTGCCCTCCGCATCATTGCCAGGCACATAACGCGCGGGATTGAGTTCGCGCAACGGTTTCTGGTCGCTGGTACCGTAAAGATACGTCCCCTTGTTACCGACGTAGCCTGCGCGTGCCACCCAGTTGTTGCCGAACTGCCGCTCGAGAGTCAGGTTCCAGGCATAGATGGTCGTCACGTGGTAGTCGCGCTGAAAGACGGCGTAAATAGCGCCGGGCAAGGTAAAAGTGGAGTCTGGCCCGGGAATGCGAGGCGCGTATTGCGCTGGGAAAGGATCGGGCACACCGGCGCTCCCGTAAGGATCCTGGAAGTCCACATTGGTGAAGACGAATTGTGGCGAAAACGGCGCCGCGTCCACGAAAGTGTTGTAGCCGACGGTCTCAGGCGCAGCATAGTAAACGCCCACACCGCCTCGCAGACTGGTTTTCCCATCGGGTGTCAGGCGCGAGGCAAACCCCAGGCGGGGCGCGAAATTGCCGAGATTGCTCTCAGAGCCGGGGCGCGGGCAACCGGCATCGTGCTGGTCACCGCCGAAGGTCATACCCAGAGGCGCGTTGGGGAACCGCGTGGATTGAACCCCCGGCTGGAAGCACACCACGCGACCTTTCTCCTCAAGATAAGGGAAGTAAGGATCCCAACGGAGGCCCATATTGAGTGTCAGCCGGGGGCTCATGCGGTAGTTGTCCTGGACATACACGCCGAGTTTGGTGCCGTGCAGGTCCTTGAATTCGCCACCCCCCTGTTGGAAAAAGGAAAGTCTTCCGAGAAGAAAGTCCACCATGTTGTCGCCGGAATAACTTCCACCAAACTCCGTCGAGGGAGACTGCAGAAAAGAATTGCGCAAGTGGTTCTTCAACCGAACCAGTTCGCCACCCATATGGATCTCATGCGTCCCCCGGCTGAGCGTGACGTTTTCGCGGAAAGTGTAATCACCCCGGTCGAAATCCCCGTTGTGATTGGTGGAGACCACGAAATACCCGTCCACGCTCATGTATATTTCGGGTGGAGTCTGCGAGGCGACTTTCATCCCGGCGTCGGGAAACCCGAAGGTTGCCCCCGAAAGAGAACCACCGGTCTCGAGCGACCAGCCGAACCAGGTATTAAAGAGCAGGGCCGGAGAGTAAGAATACGAATGGTTGAGGGAGAAATTCTGCACGCGGACGTGATTACCGCTGCCATCCGAGGCCAGCACGTTGATCTTGTTAAACTGCGGTGGCTGGTCGAAAAGTGTGTAGAAGTAGCGGCCGCTCAGTTGATTCTTGCCGCGGTTGTAGTCAACCTTTCCCATGAACTCGTCTTCGTTCTGGACGGCGCGCGGTCCGACGTAGGTCAGTTCATGGCCTGGACCGTTCGGAGTGGGGATGTTCTGCAGAAAATAATTGGACACAGGGCTGAAACTTGTGGTGGGAATCTGATTGTTCAGGAAAGGCGCGCCTGTGACCGGATCCACAAGCTGGGTTCCTCCCTCGCTCGTGCACAAGCTGGTGTCACCAAAACCGCCCGGGCAAAAATCCGAGAGGTTGCCAGCGCGCTCGGTAGCGCTGGGCACAAAGGCCACATTGCCTTCGGGGGCGGTGCGGGTTCGGGTGCCCTGGTAGGTCCCGAAAAAGAACAGCTTGTCCTTACGAATTGGCCCGCCGAGGCTGGCGCCGAATTGGTTGCGCTTGAGTGAGTCATGTTCCGGGGCAAAGAAGTTGCGCGCGTTGAGTGAGCCGTTGCGAAGGAATTCAAACGCCGACCCGTGCAGGCGATTCGTGCCTGACTTGGTGATGATGTTGATCGCGCCGGCGGCGGCGTTGCCATATTCGGCGGAAAGATTATCAGACTCGAGATTGAATTCCTGGATGGCGTCCGGATTGGGGAAGGGCAGGTTGGTGTTGATATAGGAATCGTTGTGCCCTGCGCCGTCGAGTTGATAGTTCACGGCGTTGGGGCCGATACCATTCACATTGGCGCGCTGCTCACCGGGGTGGACGCCGCCTTCGCAGTTGACGTCGCAATACGTGCCGAAGCTGGTGACATTCACGGTGCCGGGGGCAAGGAAAACCAGCGACTGGGCGCGGCGGCCGTCGAGCGGCAAGTCCAGGATGCGCTTCTGGTCAATCAGTTGGCCGACCGTGGCTTCGCGCGTCGTGACCAGTTCAGCCGCGGCGGAAACCGTGATCTGCTCCGCCGCCTTGCCCACCCGCAGCGTCACACTTACGCTGGCGGCCTGATTGAGCGTCAACGTGATGCCTTCCTGCACATAAGTCGAGAATCCGGCTTTCTCGACGGTGAGGGTGTAGTTCCCAACCGTCAAGCCCGGGAAAACGAAGGAACCGTCTGTGGCCGTCGCAATCGTCTTGGTCATGCCTGTGTCAATGCTGCGGACGGTCACCTTGGCGTCCGGGACCGAGGCGCCGGATTGGTCAACTACTGTCCCCCCGAGACTGGCCGTTGTGTACTGGCCGAACGCGGGGACTCCCGCGGCGATGCAGATCGCAAGAGAAGCCAGCAACAAAAGTTGAGATGCGGAAATGGGATGTGACCGGCGAACCATAAAGTCCTCCTCTGACATGAGCTGACCCCCTTGACCTGAGCCAACGCCCAAAAACGGACCGTCTTCATCGCCTTGCCGCTAATCTACGCCCTGCAGGGATGAGCCAGGTAATGCTCCCTACGTTCTTTAGCTCAACAAGGTGCTATTACCCGTGCCCCGACCATTTGTCAAGTCTATATTCACGCCATATTCACGCCAGCAGAATCTTGAAGCGGATGAGCTGCGGTTGTCATCGCCAGGCGGTCGCGCCGCGCTCCCCAACCCCGCGCAGGTCGCTAACCTCAAAGCCCCAGCCCTGCGCTTGGCGAAATCGGCGGGCGGGCTTTACCCGTCATTGACTTGTTTGCGAACGCGACCTAAGATGGCAATCGCGGCCAGGCGCCCGCAATTTCCCCAATCCGTCTAATGGCCTCCCGGCGTTGTTGCCGGCGGCAGAGGGGTGGCTGATTGTCCACTAGGTTTGTCAGCGGAATGCCCAACGCCGCGAGCCGACGCCGGAGGAGCCTTTGGGCGCCGCACGCCGCAGTGCTTCCAAGGAGAGAATCCATGAAACTCAGCAGGCGAACCATGCTTCAACAAGGTACCGGATTAGTTGGCGCGGCGCTTCTCAGCGGGCCCGCGGGCGCTGCCGGCCGGGCCTCCACCAAGACTTCTACTCCACCTCGCCACCGTTTGGGTGTTTCGACATACTCCTACTGGCATTTCGAAGGCCCGAAGTATCCGATCGACAAAGTCATTGACCATGCGGCCCGCTTGGGCTTCGACGGCGTCGAGATTCTCCATGTCCAATTGCCCGATGAGTCGTCGGCCACGCTTAACGGCTACAAGCGCCAAGCCCTGGCGAATTCCCTCGACCTCATCAGCCTGACCATCCATCAGGACTTCGTTTCGCCCGACCCCGCGGAGCGGCAGAAGAACATTGATCACACCAAACACTGCATCGACCTGGCCTATGAGCTCGGGACTCCTGCCATCCGGCTCAACTCCGGGCGTTGGAAGACCATTAAATCCTTCGACGACTTGATGAAGGCCGGCGGGAAGGAACCCGTCCTGCCGGGCTACACAGAGGACGACGGCTTCAAATGGTGCATCGACTCGATTCAGGAGTGCATTCCCGCGGCGGAAAAGGCCGGCATCGTGCTGGCGATGGAAAACCACTGGGGCCTGTCCGCCACCGTCGAGGGAGTGATGCGCATTGTCAGCGGCGTCAACTCACCTTGGTTCGGTCTCACGCTCGACATTGGCAACCTGATGGGCGATCCCTACCCGCAGATCGAAAAGCTGGCGCAGCACGCGGCCCTGGTTCACTTCAAAACCTATTTCGGCGGCGGCGTGTGGTACACACACGAGATCGATTACAAGCGCGTCGCGGGCATTCTGCGCAAAGCCAATTACAACGGTTACGTGGACCTGGAAATGGAAGGCAAGGAAGACGCCGAGACCGCAGTTCCGAAGAGTTTGGAAGTGATGAGGAAGGCGTTCGCCTGAACGCGGACGGGGGGTTCTACGCTTGGTCCGGAATCCCCAGGAAGGCGCGGATCTCGCTTTCCAGGGAGGGAATTGTTATCACGCAGTTGCCGCCGTAGATACTCGTCTTCCCATCGAAGTTAAAGAAGCGTGCGCCGGCTTCCTCGGCAAGTATCTTGAGCGGCGCCAGGTCCCAGGCTTTCGCCTCGAGCTCAATCCACGCGTCGGCGCGGCCGGAGACCACGCTCATCGCGTCCATGCAACCGCCCATGCTGCGCACGGCCCAAAACTTCGACATCCAGGGAATCAGACGGCCGGCGAATTCGAGCCCGGCGACGCGGGTAAATGAGGTCAGGCAGAGCAGCGCCTGGTCCATCGTCTTCGCCTGGGCGGCATGGATGCGCCTGCCATTACGAAACGTGCCCATGCCCGCGGCCGCGGAATAGAGCTCTCCCAGCGGCGCCAGGTAACATGCACCCACCACGACTTCGTCGTCGGCCTCGAGCGCCACGAGGACGCTCCAGGTGGGAATGCCACGCACGAAATCGCGCGTGCCATCGATCGGGTCGATGATCCAGCGGCGGCCGCTGCGGGATTCGCGTGCCGCACCCTCCTCACCCAGGATCCCGTCCTGGGGAAACGCCTCCTCGAGCAGGCTGCAGATCAGTTGCTCGTTGGCGCGGTCCGCGGTGGTCACAGGTGAGGCGTCGGGCTTCGTTTCCGCCTCGAAGCCGCGCGCCTGGTTTTCGAACGCCAGCCGGCCGGCCTGTTCGGCGACGCGCCGCACGACTTCCAGTTCCTTTTCATATCGCATAGGTTGGGTTCCCGGTATCGCTGAGGGTGACGCGGGGCGGTTCCCGGCAGGCTGTTGAACAAGAGCATCTGTCCTGCAGGCCCTTCGCCTACGCTGTCATTCTGAGCCCGCATTTTGGGCGAAGAACCCCCGCAGTTACTCTGTTCGCCAACCTCCCGCGAACTGCCGGGGTCCTTCGCTTCGCTCAGGATGACAGGGCCGCGAGGCTCTTTCAGCACCCTCCTGAACCGCCCCTGCTCCCGCGTGGCAATGGGTCAGAACGCCAGGTAAACGGGGTTTTCGAGAGTCTGTTTGAGAGTCTCCAAGAACTTCGCGCCCGTGGCGCCATCCACCACGCGGTGGTCACAGGAGAGCGTCAGCCGGCAACGCAGGCCGACTTCCACGCGGCCCTCCCTGACGATCGGTTTCTCCGCCACGGCGCCCACGGCCAGGATGGCGCCCTCCGGAGGGTTGATCACCGCGGAGAATTCCTCGATCCCCATCATGCCCAGATTCGAGACGGAGAATGTGGAACCCGCGAACTCTTCGGGCGCGAGCTTGCGGGTCCGGGCGCGGGCGGCGAGGTCCTTCGCCTCGCGGGAGATTTCCTGCAGGCTCTTCGCATCGGCATTGCGGATGACGGGCGTGATGAGCCCGCCCCCCTCGGTGGCCACGGCCATGCCCAGGTGCACGCGGTTGTGGAAGCGTATGGACTCACCCTGAAACGAAGCGTTCACCTGGGGATGCCGCCGCAACGTGGAGGCGCAGGCTTTCAGAATGATGTCGTTGTAGCTCAGCTTCAGCTCGGGGTCGAGCAGGTTCGCCGACTCACGCAACTCCTTGGCGCGTTTCATGTCGACTTCAATGGTGAGATAGAAGTGCGGCACCGGAGCCTTGCTCTGCACCAGGCGTGTCGCGATGGTTTTGCGCATCGAGCTGAGCGGCTCGTCGAAAAACTCTGGCCCCGTCAGGGACGGCGCAGGTCTCGGCGGCAGGGGAGCGGGCGCGCGGACCGGGGAAGGAACGGAGGCAGCGGGGTGCGCCACGCGGGCCTGGGAAGCTATCGCCGCACTGCGCTCGACGTCCTGGCGGATGATTCTCCCACTCGGGCCCGTGCCGGCAATATTGGCGAGCTCGAGGCCCATCTCCGTCGCCATCCGTCTCGCCAGGGGTGAGGCCAGCACGCGGCCGCCAGCTTCGGGAGGGGGCACAGTCGCAAGGGTTCCTCCCACGGCGGGGGCAGGCATTGGACTGGTTGCAGGCGGAGTCGCGGTCCCCTTTTCTGCGAGGGTGCCGGCCGCAGCGGGTGCGGGCGCGGACGCGGGTTTGCCGTCGCCGGGCATTAGCGAGGTAAGATCCTCGTCGGGTTTGCCGATGAGGGCGAGCAACTCTCCCACAGGCACGACCTTGCCGGCCCCCACCAGGATTTTGCGGAGCACACCGCCGCCCAGCGCCTCCACTTCCATGTCCACCTTATCGGTTTCGATCTCGACGACGGCCTCTCCGGTGGATACCGCGTCACCTTCCTGCTTGAGCCATTTCAGGACTTTGCCTTCCGTCATCGTATCGCTGCCTTTGGGCATCATTACCTTAACGGCCATGGATGTTCCTCGTTTTGTAGGTACGGAAGGCTAGGAGTCAGAAGTCAGGAGTGAGAAGTCAGAAGTCGGAACAAATGCGCCTTTCTCCTGACTTCTGGCTCCTAACTTCTGACTCCTAGCTCCTGGCTCCTGACTTCTATGCTTTCTTAAGCGTGGCCCCCAGCCCCGACTCCTTGGCGGTAGAGCACGCGGTAGACGGCATCCTTCACGCCCTGCTTATTGGGCAGCGCCAGGTGTTCCAGGTTCTTCGCGTAAGGCATGGGGACGTCGGCGCCGGTTACCCGCAGAATGGGGGCATCGAGGTAATCGAACGCGGCGCGTTGGATCACATCCACGAACTGTGCGCCCACGCCGCAATACGCCCAGCCTTCCTCGGCGATCACCACACGGTTCGTTTTCTTCACCGAGGTCACGAGGGTTTCGACATCGAGCGGGCGGAGCGTGCGCGGGTCCACGACCTCGACCTCGATGCCTTCCTTGGCCAAATCCGCCGCGGCGTCGAGCGCCACCGGCAGCATCTTCGAGTGCGCAATCACGGTCACGTCGCGGCCGACCCGCTTGATGTCGGCCACGCCGAGGGGAACCAGGTGCTCTCCGTCCGGCACTTCACCGCGCGTCCCGTAGAGCACTTCTGACTCGATGAAAATCACCGGATTATTGTCGCGAATGGAAGTCTTGAGCAATCCCTTGGCGTCGGCAGGCGTCGCGGGGGCGACCACCTTCAAGCCCGGAACGTGGCAGAACCAGGCTTCCAGCGCCTGCGAGTGCTGCGCGCCGAGCTGGTGCCCGGCGCCGCCCGGCCCGCGCACCACCAGGGGGATGGGAAACTGCCCGCCTGACATGTAGAGCATCTTCGCGGCACTGTTCACAATCTGGTCAAGCGCCAACATCGAGAAATTGAAGGTCATCATCTCCACGATGGGCCGCACTCCCACCATCGCCGCCCCCACCCCGAGCCCCGTAAAGCCCAGCTCCGTGATGGGCGTGTCGAGCACCCGCATGGGCCCAAACTCATCGAGCAGTCCTTTGCTGACCTTGTAGGCGCCTTGATAGAAGCCCACCTCTTCGCCCATCAGCACGATGGTTTCGTCGCGATGCATTTCTTCGCGCATCGCCTGGTTCAGGGCTTCCCGGTAAGTCATGATGGCCATAGAACGCTCCAAAACGGATGGGAAATCCGGGAGGTTGCGAAAAGAACCTCCCGCCATGTCATTCTGAGCCCTTCGCTGTCATTCTGAGCGCATTCGCTGTCATCCTGAGCGGAGCGAAGGACCTCGGCAGTTGGTTCGCGCTCGCAGAGAAGTAAACTGCGGGGGTTCTTCGCTCGCTGCGCTCGCTCAGAATGACATGCTTCGAATGTTTTCCCGCAAACTGCATGCAGTGCCAAGCCTCAGCCCGGCACGCTGCCGCCCCTGCCCTGCGGGATAGACGCTCCCGCTAACCTATTCCGCGTACACGTCCGTCGAAAGTTCCTTGAGGTCAGGCTCAGGGCTCCGCTCCGCGAAGGCCACTGCCTCCTCGATCGTGTCGCGAACCTTCTGCTCGAGTTCGTCGAGGTATTCCTGGTTGACGAGTCCAATTGCTTCCAGTGCGGCAGTGTACTGCTTGATGGGGTCGTGCCGCCGCTGCTCCTCCACTTCCGACTTGGTACGGTAGTGGCCGTGCGCTGGGTCGGACATGGAATGGCCCATGAAGCGGTAGGTGCGCGCTTCGATGAGCGTGGGAGCGTTGTTCTGGCGCGCGCGAGCCACAGCTTCCTTCAGAGTTTCGCGGACCGCGAGGACGTCCATGCCGTCCACCCAGGTGCGCGCCATGTTGTATGCGCAAGCCTTCTGCGAGAGGTCGTAGAGCGAGGAGGCCCGTTCCACGGGTGTCCCCATGCCGAAACGGTTGTTCTCGCAGATAAAGACCACGGGAAGCTTCCAAAGCGCGGCCAGGTTCAAGGACTCGTGGAAGGAGCCGATGTTCACTGCCGCCTCCCCGAAGAAGCACAGGGTGACGCGCGCTTGCCGAAGATACTTGGAGGCAAATGCCGTGCCCGCGGCCAGGGGGATCTGCCCCCCCACAATGGCATGCCCGCCCAGGAATCCGCGCCGCTTGTCAAAGAGGTGCATCGACCCGCCCTTGCCCTTGGAGACTCCGCTTTGCTTGCCGCAGAGTTCCGCCATCACTTCGCCGGGGTCCAGGCCGCGCACCAAGGCGTGGCCGTGCTCGCGATAGGAAGTGAAAATGTAATCGTCGGCCTGGATCGTGGAGAGGGCGCCCACGGCCACCGCTTCCTGCCCGATGTACAGGTGGCAGAAGCCCCCGATCTTCCCCAGCGTGTAGAGTTCTGCGGATTTCTCTTCGAATCGGCGAACCAGGAGCATCTGCTCCAGCATGGTTTTGAGCAGCGCAGGATCCTCATGCCGCGCCCGCTCCTCCATGGTTCCTGCCGCAGGGGAGCCCGTCCCGCACATCAAATCAGCAAGGTTAGCCGTGTTCGCGGTGGCGTTGGACGATTTCATCACTGCCCTCCTGATCTCTTCCCCAAAGACTGGTTGTGAAAAGTAGTCGCCCGCGGCGAACAGGCGCAGCCCTAACCCCAACAACTGTGCACGTTTATCACTCCAATCTTAGTCAGTTTTTCCCGTGAGGGGAATAGTAAAGATGGGTCGGAACGGGGCAACCCCTTACGGGCGGCTTCCCCCCAGGGGACCCAGCGGGTAAGGTCCCCACCCCCCGGCGGTAGTGGTGTCTTATAGCTTGAAATACCCTCTCCCCAACGGCAGATTCTTCCGATAGTATTTGTGAGGTGAGCAAATGGGCCTAACGAGCTTAGCGTTGCGGGAGAGTCTTCCACAAGATATTGTGGGGGATCCCCTACATGGCATCAACAGCTTGCGCTTTTTTCTTGACGAACCTAACGGGATTGTCATATTCTCCAGCCGGATTAGGGATAGCGCCAAGACTTTTGAGGAGGAGCCAAAGTGCAAAGCCTTTTAGAGGCTGTGCAGGGTAAATACGGGGCTATCCTGATTGATCCTCCCTGGCGTTTCGCCAACCGCACGGGCAAGATGGCACCTGAGCACAAGCGTCTTCACCGTTACCCCACAATGTCATTTGAGGAAATTGCGGCGTTGCCGGTCGGAAAGATCGCCGCAGAGAGAAGCCACCTGTACCTCTGGTGCCCGAACGCACTTCTCGCTGAGGCCCTCGGCATCATGAAGGGGTGGGGCTTCACGTATAAGACCAACATCGTGTGGTACAAGGTGCGCAAGGACGGAGGCCCGGACGGTCGCGGCGTGGGATTCTACTTCCGAAACGTCACGGAGTTGGTTCTGTTCGGCATCAAGGGAAGGATTCGCACGCTCGCTCCCGGACGGCGTCAGGTCAACATCCTCGTGAGCCGCAAGGAAGAACACTCAAAGAAGCCCGACGCCATTTACGACCTTATCCAGCGTTGCAGTCCCGGCCCGTACTGCGAACTTTTCAGCCGGCAGCGCGTTGAAGGTTGGACTCAGTGGGGCGACGAAGTGGACACCTACGAACCGCCTCCGTACAAGGCTTATGCTTGGGCTACGAATGGGGATCGTAACAATTCATCCCCATACCAACCAGAAGCAGCGGACATCCGCCAGCACCGCCTCCATCTACCTTTGGAATGAGTTTGTCCCAATGCGTCGTTGAAGCTCCGTAAGACTTGCCCTTGCCGAGTCTATCGAACAAATTCTGCAGTTCGCTCAGCCGCGTAATCATCACTCCCACCGCCAGAACCCGAAGGTCTTTCAGCAACCGGAAATTGTTTAGATCACGGTCGTAGAACTCGGTCTTGTTGTTCCACTCGACTTCCAGCCCGACCTCATTTCTGAAATTGTCGATTTTGTGCGTGGGGATCGGGACTGGGTTTCCGTCAATCGTTATCTTGATGTCGAAAGACTTCTCCCGCCAGCCACGCCCCTGAAGAAAACCGTCGAGCGCCGCCGAGATGGGCGACCTTCCACCTCCAGGCGTGAGTATGTGGCTTTTCCTGAGAACGAATCCGGCAAGACAATCCACGAGGTCCTGGAACTCATTCGGGTAGTCGCTCGCAAGGATGGCGGAGGCGTGTCCGCGCTCGTCGATGTGGTATCTGTTGCGGACCGCTTGAGGAATGCTTTCGAGTCCCATGAGAGGCGCATAGTATCACAGGAATACAAAGGCTGGAGCAAGTTCGGTGGTGTCCTAAAATGACTTGAAAAATGAAAAGGCGAGGCACTTAAAATGCCCCGCCTAATTCGGTTTTGTCTCCCTGCGTATTCGTTTTGGCTCGGCAGATGGCGGAGGGGGAGGACCGGGAGAAGAAAGAGCGAAAAATGTGTTATACACTTCTTTAAACCGTGCGTCTTCGATACCGAACTTTTGAAGGATGATGCTGCAGGCTAGGGCGTCATGCTAAGAACCCACTACCCCCCCGGCGGTTGCATTGTCTCCGGGCTCGTGTTAGCTTGACAATATCGAACAGGGCATTGCGTTCAAGTTCCAAGCAAGGAGATGGGCCATGGCGTCGCGGCGCTCTTCCTTTGGCGCGGGAATCATCTGCGGGACGATGCTCCTCGCGGCGATAGTCGCCTCTGCCTGGCCGAGTTATGGCCAGGAAGGCGTCACTCTGAGGGGTGAGGTTCGGACCAAAGAGGGGCAGGTGATTCCCTTTGGCGTGACGGTCAGTCTCGAAACGGGTGAAGGCATGCCCGCGGGGAGCCGTATGGCGGATTCGGCCGGGAACTTCGAGTTTCTTGGGCTTCCCCCTGGAAGTTACCACATGACCGTGACGGTGGAAAAGTTCCAAACCCACGAGCAAACCCTGGACCTCACCTTCCGCGGGACCGTCTACCAAGTCAAGGTATTCCTAACTCCCGCCGATAAACCCCAGGCTAGCACCGCCGCCCTGCCCGCGATGACGGATGAGGCGGCTCCCAAACTCGCCCGCAAGGAATTTGAGAAAGGGGACCGCGGCCTGCAGGAGAAAAAGCTGCCGGAAGCTCGGCAACACCTGGAAAAGGCAGTTGCGGAATACCCGTGTTACGCGCGCGCCGAGGCCGCTCTCGCACAAGTTGATCTTGCCGAGCGAAAACTGGATGAAGCGGAGACCCGGTTCCAGAAAGCCATCCAATGCGACGGAACCTTCCTGGATTCCTTCTCCGAACTGGCACAGCTCTACATCGTGGAAAAGAAATTTCCTGAGAGCGAGGCGGTTCTCCGCCAGGGACTGCGGCTTTCACCCAGCGCCTGGCTTTTCCACTATCAGCTCGGGACTGTCCATTGGGGAATGGGAAAGTACCAGGAGGCTGAGCAGGACTATCTTGCCGCGCGGTCACTCCAGGCCGACATGCCGGCCGAGTTTCATGTCAAGCTCGCCAACGTTTACCTCAAGACGCGCGAATACAGCAAGGCGCTGGCGGAAATGGATACGTATTTGCACCTCGACCCGAATGGGGGCTACGCCCGCAGTGCCCGGAAGATGGCAGAGATGATGCGCAAAGATGGGGTAACCGAACCCGCCGTGCCCCAGGCGGGCCCGCCTGCCAGCACCAAACCTTGAGAGAGACTGTGTGGAAACCTCCCTGCCCGGGCGGGTGTGCGCCGCGTCGGCTTAACAAGCCTCGGAAAAGCGCTTCATGGCTGTCATTCTGAGCCCTTCGCTGTCATCCTGAGCGTAGCGAAGGATCTCGCTCTGCCGGCTCAGGGTAAACTTCGCGAAGAATCTCGCCCTGCGCATTTTCATGAACATACGAGATTCTTCGTCGCCTGCGGCTCCTCAGAATGACAGCGCCGACGGGTTTTCCCGCAGCCTTTCAAGCCAGGCTGAGCAGCGCGCGGCGGACGAGGGCGCGAGTGAGGGGTATCTTGTAGCTGTTGTCCGCGAGCGGCACGTTGTTTTCAACCACCAAGTCCGCGACCTGGCGGGCCAGCGGCTCATCCAGCTTCGCGCCCAGCAGCGCCTTATCGGCCTGGGGGGCATGCCAAGGGGCGGGCGCCACACCGGAGAGCGCTATACGCGCGTGGGCCACTTTGCCGTTCTTAAAGCTCAGCACCGCCGCCACGCCTGCTAACGAGAAATCGAACGAAGGTTTCTCCTTGAACTTCACGTACGTGCTGCGCGTGCCTGGGCGCGGGGCGGGCAGGCGAACTTCCGCCAGGATTTCTCCCGGCGCCAAGGTCAGCCCAAACGCCAGTTTCTCGGCTGGCAGGCAATAGAGGGATTCCAGCGGCACGGTGCGCTCGCCCTGGGGCCCGGCCAGACGAACCGTGGCATCAAACGCGATAAGCGCCGGCGCCAGGTCCGAGGGGTGCGCGAAGAAGCACGGGCCTCCGCCCAGGAGCGCGTGGTAGCGGCTCTCACCGACTTGCGCGAAGCACGTTGTCCCTTGTTTCTGCAGACAGACATAGTTCCGATGGCGGAAATACCAGCACCGGGGCCGCTGGCAAAGGTTGCCACCTACGGTACCCGCGTTGCGGATTTGCACGGAGCCCACGGACTTCGCGGCTTCTGCCACCGCACGGTATTTCGCCAGGACGATCGGGTTCTCGGCAAGGTCAGAGAGCGTCACGAGCGGGCCGAGGCTCAGCCCGTCAGCATTGTCCCGGAGGCTCGCGAGGCCCGGAACGGATTTCAGGTTTACCACTCGGGCCGGTGTGTCGATACGCTTCTTCAAGCGCCCGAGCAGGTCCATGCCTCCCGCCAGGAGTTCGACCCGCGCCGGGTCCGTGCCCAAAAGCTCGACGGCCTCCTCGAGGCTGGTGGGGTTATAAAGGAGAAACTGCTTCATTTCAGGCCTCCTTCTTTGCGGCGAGTGCGTCCAGGATGCGGTCCGGTGAAAGCGGTAGTTCGTAAACGCGAATTCCCAGTGCGTGGGCAACGGCGTTCGAAACCGCCGCCGCGGTGGGCACGGTGCAGGGTTCGCCAATGCCCTTGCCCCCCACATTGTTCGCGGGCGTGATGGGCTCCACGATCACCGTTTCGATTTCGGGCAGTTCCTCGGGGCCGATCATTTTGTAATCTTCCAGGTTGGGATTGATGACGCGCCCTTCAGTCTTGTCCATGGTGCGCCGCTCGAGCAGCGCGTAGCCGAGACCCATGATGACGCCGCCCTGGACCTGGCTTTCGAACGTGGTGCGATTGATGACGCGTCCGGCCTCGTGCACGGCGACTACCTTTACCACGCGCACCAGGCCCGTCTCGGTATCCACTTCAACTTCGGCGAATTGCACGCCCCAGAGCGGAAGGTCCCCGTACGGAGCAACATTGGGGAGCCGCTCGCCGTGGCCAGAAATCGGGGCGCCCAGCTTGGCGGCGGCTTCCTTCCAGGTGAGCGCTTGACCCGGGCGGCCGCGGGCGGAAATCCTGCCGTCGTCACACACCAGGTCCTCGGGCTTTGCCCCCAGGGCCGGCGCGACCTTTTGGAAAAGCTGATGGCGGGCGGCAGCAGCCGCCAAACGGATGGCCGGCGCGATGGAAAGCGCCGTCACGCTGCCGCCGCTATCGGGCCCGATCAGCTCCAGGCTGGTGTCACCGATGCTGACCTTCACCGCTTCCAGCGGCACACCCAATTCTTCCGCCGTCACCATGGCGACCAGCGTCCGCGTGCCCACACCCAGATCCTGCACCGCCATGGCGGATTCTACGGAACCGTCGGGCGCGATCGTGACGCGGCTCGCAGCCGGTGGCCCGGCGCCGTTCCCCCACACCGCCGTGCCCATGCCCATACCGCGCCGGAGGGGCGAACCGGGTTTCGGCCCCAACTCCCCACGCCGGCTCCATCCGATCTTTTCCGCTCCCACCTGGTACATTTCCTCGAGCGCCAGAAGCGGCAAGGCGACGAAATTCTTCCGGCGCAGTTCGAGAGGATCCATCTTCAGTTCGAGCGCCAGCTCGTCCATCGCCGACTCGATGGCAAAGGAACCCTGTGGATAGCCCGGCGCCCGCATGGGCTGGCCCGCACCCGCGTTCGTATAAACATCGCTGTCCTCGAGCCTCAGGTTCGGACACTTGTAGACCGTCGCCATCATGCCCGTGACGGAAGCGTCGCGGCCCACTCCCGCGGTCCCGTAGGCGCGGCAATGCAAGGCGGTCAGCCTGCCGTCTTTCTTGGCGCCCAGCTTAATCCACATGGTGGCGTTCGGGCGATTGCCTGCCGCCTGATTCTCCTCGTGGCGATCGTAGGCGAGCTTTACGGGCGCTCCGGCCCGGCGGGCCATGAGCGCGGCCAGTGCGCCGTAGTTCTGCATTCCGAATTTGCTGCCGAACCCGCCGCCCATGTGCTGCGTGATGACACGAACATCCGCCTTATCCATTTTGAAGGTCTTGACGAGGTCGTCGCGGAAGCCGTTCACACCTTGCGTCGAGGCCCATACCGTCAGCTTCTTGCCTTCCCACTTCGCCACCGCCGCGTGGGGCTCTGCCGAGTTATGGAGCAGCACCGGGACGCGCAGAGTGCGCTCGATGATGACGTCCGCCTCTTTGAATCCCTTCTCGATGTCCCCGGCCGTTTGGGGATCGCTTGGCACCACGTTGCTCGAGGCTTCCTTGTGAACCCGCGGTGCCTCGGGCCGGCGAGCTTCCTCATAGTCGATCACGTGCGGCAGCCGCTCGTACTTCACTTCGATCAGCTCGAGCGCGTCTTCGGCAATCGCTTCGGATTCCGCCGCCACCACCGCCACTTCTTCGCCTTCAGCAATCACCTCGCGGTCCTGGGGTTCCAGAACCGGGCCGTCCGATACAACGTCCAGCAGGGCATTCGAGGCATCAAATCCGGATCCCTTGGCGATCAGCACGACCGCCTTCACACCCGGCAGCGCCGCGGCTCGCGAGGCGTCGATACTCTCCACGCGCGCGTGCGCATAGGGACTGCGCAAGACCTTGGCGTAAAGCAGGCCGGGCAGGTCCACGGGGGTGTAGTCGAGCGTGTACTTGGCTTGGCCCGTGACCTTCTCCGGACCCTCAATGCGCGGCACGCCTTTGCCTACGATCTTTAACTTGGCGTCCAGGTCCCAAACCGGAAGTTCACTCTCGGGGACTTCGATCTCGACCACCTGGGGGTTTTGCGACAGACCCACTTTGGCCTTGAGCTTTTTCTTTTTGATTTCCTTCTCCTGGGGCGACCTCGCGGCTTTTCCTGCTCGACCCGTTGGATACATCGTCGTACCTCCTGCGGAATCCCTGCTTCGCCTCTCGCGCGGAACCCGGTGGCTAGAACCCAAGGTCCCCGGCGGCCCGGGCTAACCCCTGGCCACGGCGCTCGCGGCCTTCAGAATGTTGGGCAGGGCGCCGCACCGGCAATAGTTGCCGGCTATCGCAGCTCTGATTTGCGCGGGCGTCGCGCGCGGGTGCTGGTCCAGCAGCGCTTTAAGTGACATGATCATCCCCGGAGTGCAAAAACCGCACTGCAGGGCGTCGTGCTCGACGAAGGCCTTCTGCAAGCGCGCCAGCAGCTTCCCTTGCGCGAGGCCTTCGATGGTGATGATCTTCTTCCCTTGAGCGTTGACCGCGAGAGTCATGCAGGAGCAGACGGCGCGCCCGTCCAGTAACACCGTGCACGCGCCACACTCGCCGTGGTCGCACGTGCGCTTGGTTCCGGTCAGGTTCAGCCGCTCGCGCAGCGCCTCCACCAGGGTGACACGTGGCTCCAGCTTCAGGACATGTACCTTGCCGTTCACGTCCAGCCTGACTTCGACTTGGCCAGGGCCCAGCGGCTGGTGCTTTGCCGCAGCGGCCTTGGCGCCGGGGGCAGGCTTCGCGAATAGGCACACCGCTGCAGCGCCGCTGGCCATACCCGCCGTCTTCAGGAATTTCCTTCTGGAGAGCTTCTGTTTCCCATTCTTGGTCTTCGACATGGCGGACTCCGAGGCTCCGTCTTGGGAATGTGAACCCTGCCTCGAGACGGACTTGCGAGGATTGGAGGCCGGGACAACTTGTCCCTTGTGTGAAAATCACGAAATGCAGAGTGGTACGCCCCTGACTCAGCACGCAATTTGCCAATAGTTCATGTGTGTAAGTTTCAGTGTGTGCGACGTTTTGTCCGAGAGTTGAGAACTGCGTGCGTTTCGGGTTGTAGCCCGTAATTGTGGTTTGTTGCTCCATCCGGACAACACGGTGCTGGACACGCGCGAGATAATTCCGCAAAATACTCCGGGGCCCGCAACCCGTAGCTCCAGTGGGCTCGCATTCCGGAGGCTGCACCTTGGGAAATCCTCAGACCCCGCCAAGGGAAACGATTCCCGTTGTTGAGTACGTGCAAAGCAGTTTCGTTCCGCTCTCCCATCTCGCGCATGATTGGGAATTCCACTCGGCGCTCACCTTGAGTCCATCTGAGGAGCGCACCATGGTGCGCGAGCCAGCCGAGGCCGTGCCGGCCGCCATTGCCCAGCGGCTGGGCAAGGTGCGCGTATTGGTAGTTCCTTACATCGCCTGCCTGGAAACCGGAGACGTCATCACCCGGCTGAAGCCCAAAGGCGAGGCGCATACGGCGGCGTGGGTCGAAGCGCCGGAGCGGATCAACCTGCTCCTTGCTTGCCGCGAGCTCGACGCCCACGATACCGGGTTTGAATTCCTGGGGAGCGTGGCGGAATTGCTCCAGGCCCGCCTGGCGGACGCGGAGCTCGCCGAATACAGCCGGCTGCTGGAAGAGGAAGTTCATCAGGGCGTGCGCGGCGAGATTGATGAAGAAGCCCTGCATGCGAAAAACGCTTACTTGGCCAGCCTCACGGGACGACGGCAGCGCGCCCACTTCGAGCGCTATCGCGATGTCTCCTTCGCGGGCACCGCCGCCGAGTACATCCACGGTTTATGGCACGACGTCCAGATTCGCATCGGCCCTGATCACCTTCCGGTAGCGCAACTGCGGCGGCGCATGAATCTGATGGCTAAGCTTTTCCCGCCTAACCCCGGCTACCGCGTCTTTGACGAGACGGTGGAGGCGACGGAATAATCATGTACTACCCCGTATTTGCCTGTGCCTGTGAAAGGCTAGGGGAAGAATGCACCCAGGGCGGAGGCGAGACGAGAAAGGGTGAAATCGGGTCGCATGTAAATAAATACCTCGATTCGATGAGTCATTTCCCTCAAAAGTGTCAGAGATTTCACGCAAATGGTTTCCTTGCAACCGACTACACGGCTATAAAAGACTGCTAACTTTTTCAATACTCGGCCTGTACAAATAATCTACAATTGCCTCCCGGTGGTATTTAGAATGCTTTGAGCGTCTTGGCCATGTTTCGGTCAGGGCTAGGTTCCAGTTAAGGAAGCTCCACCAATCTCATGGAGGTCATGATCGATGAAGTTCTTTCAGACATTTTTACTGATTGGCCTTGCCGGTCTCATCTCAGTCCCCTTCAGTGCAGGCAAACCCGAATACGGTAAAAAGGAGGGCAAGGCCTGCACCTTCTGCCATCCGCCCGGAAAATTCAAGGAACTTACGGACGCGGGCAAGTACTACAAGGAACACGACCACTCCTTGGAAGGGTATCAGGCACCCGAAAGCAAATAGCCGGCCGCGAGGGCAAGGGACGGGTACCTGCCCTTGCGACCTCCCTCACCCACGAAAGACCAGCGCCGGGCTTGTGAACGGCCTTGCCGCTGGGGACCCTGGCGAACGGGCTCGGGAAGTCCTATACTTGCCGCCAGGTGACCACGGGGAAGGAAAGGACCCAAGTTTTGCCGGAACCCGCAAATCCCAAAGGCAACTACCCGGAAACCTGGTCCAGGCTCCGAGAAGACTTCTTGCGCGTCGCCCGCCCCGCCTTCTACCTCAGTCAGAATTTGATCAGTCGCACTGGCGTCGTTTTGACCACGACGGCCGGCATAACCCTGGTGATTGCTTTCGCATCGTTCATCCTGGGTTATCATCCCAACCCTTACGCGGGGATTCTGCTTTATCTGATCCTGCCGTCGATTTTTGTGGTCGGACTCGTATTGATTCCGCTTGGCATTCTCAGGGATTTTCGTAAGCAGCGGCAGCTCGGCACACTCCCTACGACCTATCCCCGCGTGGATTTCTCACAGCGCGGTGTGCGCAGCACGGTCATGTTCGTGGCTATCATGACAGCGATCAACGTTCCGATTTTCGCGATTGCCAGTTACAGTGGCACCGTTTACATGGAGTCCACGCAGTTTTGCGGCCAGACCTGTCATCAGGTAATGGAGCCGGAATACACCGCCTATCAGCGATCCCCGCACGCGCGCGTCGCCTGCGTGGAGTGTCACATCGGCCCGGGCGCGCCCTGGTTTGTGCGCTCGAAGATTTCGGGCAGCTACCAGGTTCTGGCCGTGACCTTCAAGCTCTACCCGCGGCCGATTCCCACGCCCATTCACAATTTGCGCCCGGCGAGGGAGACCTGCGAGCAGTGCCACTGGCCCGAACGCTTTTCCGGCGACAAGCTGGTGATCAGGACGAAGTTTGCCGACGACGAAAAGAACTCCCTCACCCGGTCGGTGCTCCTGGTTCATATCGGGGGGCGGAATCCGGACCGCAAGCTGGTAGGGATTCATGGCCGTCACCTGGGGTTGGTGGCCTACCTCGCCCCGGACAAGAAACGGCAGGAGATTCCCTGGGTAAGCTATCGAAACGAGGATGGAACCTTCACGGAGTTTGCCTCCACGGAAACTCCCCCCAAGGCAGACCTCCTGGCGCACGGTGAACGGCGCACCATGGATTGCATGGACTGCCACAACCGCCCCACCCACACCTTCGACATGCCGGAAGGGGCCGTAAATCGTGAAATGGCCGCGGGCCGCTTCAGCCCATCTCTCCCCTTTATCCATAAGGTGGCGATTGATCTTCTGAAGAAGAACTACCCCAGCCGGGCGGCGGCGCAGACTGAGTTACCGGAAGCGCTGCGGCAGTACTATCGGCAGAACCATTCCGCTATTTACAATTCGCAGCGCGCGGCGATCGAAGAGGCTGCCAAGGCGCTCTGGTATATTTACGAGGGCAACGTGTTCCCGGAAATGAACATCGCCTGGGGAAGCTATCCCAACAATCTCGGGCACAACGATTTTCCCGGGTGCTTCCGTTGCCACGATGGCAACCACAAATCCAAGGGCGGACAGGAAATCACGCAAGACTGCAATGCCTGCCATGCGCTCCTGGCGATGGATGAGCCCGACCCCAAGATTCTGCACGAACTCGCGGGAGGGAACTAATTCTCGCCGGCAGGGTGGAATAATCGGGCGATTGCATTTTGTTTCATTTTGGACCCCAAGCGGGTTAGAATTTGCTCAAGGAGGACTCCATGAGGTTACTTAAGGTACTGGTGGCTCTTGCTGTTATCACTGGCTCATTGCTGACTCTTGCTACCGCAAAGCCCGAGTATGCCAAGAAAGAGGGCAAGCCCTGCACTTTCTGCCACGTCAAAGCAGGTCAGAAAGACCTCAACGACACGGGGAAGTACTACAAAGACCACAACCATTCACTGGAGGGCTACAAGCCGGCTGAGAGCAAGTAGGCCTGATCGCTGGCTGACTGTTCCCAATTCGACCCCCTCACCCCCGGCCCCTCGCCCCCTTGGGGGAGAGGGTAGTGTTGATTTGATTTTCTTGCCCTCGCCCCCTTGGGGGAGAGGGTGGACCGCAACCGGCGTTTTCTTCAGCCGGGGCGGGCCGGGTGAGGGGGTTGCCCAGGAACAAAGTGCGAATTGATGTCCTGGAACCAATTAAGTGAACAGCATTGCTGCTAGGAGGGGCGCTTCCCATGCCCACGCCCGACGCGACCACGGACAAGGCCACCCAACCGACCCGCAGATGGGTGAACGTCCTTCTGGGGAGTGGCTTGGCCGCTTCCGTGGCCTCCTTTCTTTACCCGGCCATGCGCTACATCATCCCTCCTGCGGTGGCCGAATCCACCAGCCGGTCCGTGGTCGCCGCCAAGGCGGAAGAACTCAAGCGGAACAGTGGGAAGATATTCAAGTTCGGCTCCAAACCCGCCCTGTTGGTGCGCACGTCTGACGGCACGTATCGCGCCCTCTCCGCCGTTTGCACGCACTTGAACTGCACGGTGCAATACCGCGAAGACCTCCATCAAATCTGGTGCGCTTGTCATAACGGGCTCTACGATTTGGAAGGAAGGAACGTGAGTGGCCCACCCCCTCGGCCGCTGGAGGTGTTTGAGGTTCACGTCCAGGGTGAGGACGTGGTGGTGACGCGGAGCGCCTGACGATGAGCAGTCTATACCGCCGCACTCTCGATTGGTTCGACGAACGCTTTGGCGCCGGCAGCGTGGAGGAGTTCCTCCGGCACAAAACGGTCCCCGTACATCGGCACACCCTTTGGTATTACTTCGGCGGGATGACCTTGTTCCTGTTCATTATCCAAGTCCTCACCGGAATCCTGCTGTTGCTCTATTACCGCCCCACCCCGAACGACGCCTTCGAGAGCGTGCAGTACATGGTCACCCAGGTGCGCTTCGGCTGGCTGATCCGCTCCGTGCACAGTTGGTCGGCGAACCTCATGATCTTTGCGGCGTTCGTTCACATGTTCAGCGTGTATTTCCTGAAGGCCTATCGCAAACCGCGCGAACTCACCTGGGTCACCGGAATGCTGCTGCTCTTCGTGATCATGGGGTTTGGCTTCAGCGGCTACTTGCTTCCCTGGAACACGCTCGCCTTCTTCGCCACCAAGGTGGGGACGGAGATGGCCGGCTCGGTTCCCATCATCGGAAAGTGGCTACTGATCTTTTTGCGCGGCGGCGAAGAAGTGACCGGCGCAACCCTGACTCGCTTCTTTGGTTTCCACGTGGCGGTTCTGCCCGGTCTGGCCACCATCCTGCTGGCTACACACCTTTTTTTGGTGCAAAGACTGGGGATGAGCGTGCCCCCGAGCGTTGAGCGAAAAATCGCCGAGGGTCGAGCCCCGGCTCGCTCCATGCCCTTCCTCCCCAATTTCCTGTTACGCGACATGATCGGCTGGTACTCGGCGCTGGGCATGCTGGGAGCGCTCGCCGCCATCTTCCCCTGGGAACTGGGAATGAAGGCCGATCCTTTCGTGCCGGCTCCGGCAGGTATCCGGCCGGAATGGTATTTCCTGTTCATGTTTCAGACGCTGAAATACCTTCCCTCGAAAGTCCTCTTTGTGGATGGTGAACTTTTGGGCATTTTCGGATTCTCCGCGGCGGCGCTGGTTTGGGTTGCCGTCCCGTTCCTCGACCGGCGCATCGGCTTCGGGCGAGTGACGCGGTTTTTCACCGGCTTGGGAGTCTTTGCACTCGGCTACATGATCGTTCTTTCGTTGCTGGCTTTACGATAGCGCGGGCGCGCTACCCTTGCTGTCATCCTGAGCGTTGACAGCCTATCTGCTGCCCATGATGGGCAGAAACTCGATGAGGAGAACCCATCACCCAAACTGTCATCCTGAGCAGCAGCGAAGGATCTGCATGGGTTTTCAGCAACCAAGACAAATGCAGATCCTTCGTCCCGAAAGAACCGGGACTCAGGATGACAGTGCCAGCGATGGTGAATCGAAATGACTTACGTCCCGAAGGAATCGCGACTGCCACTCTGATCGCCATGAAAACTGCGCTTGCCACACTCCTGATCTTGATCGGCGCGCTGGGCGCGGCCGCGGCGGATACCAGCTCCTGTATCGACTGCCACGCCGCTCTGGACGACGCGAGGTTGGCGAATCCTGCCAAGCTCTTCGCTAGCGACATTCATCATCAGGCGGGATTGACTTGCGCGGACTGCCACGGCGGCGACCCCCAAGATGAATCCATGAGCGCCATGAGCCGGACCAAGGGATTTCACGGCGTTCCCAAGAAAGGCCTCATCCCGGATTTCTGTGCCCGCTGTCATTCCGACATTGCTTACATGCACCGCTTCAATCCCAAAATGCGCGCTGACCAGTTGACCCAATACCTCACCAGCGTGCACGGCAAAAGGCTGCGCCAAGGCGATACCAAGGTCGCTGCTTGCGTGGACTGCCACGGGATTCACAATATCCTGGCTGTTTCCGATAGCCGCGCGCCGGTTTACGCTACCAACGTAGCCACCACTTGTGCGCGCTGCCACGCCGACGCCGCCTACATGAAGAGCTACAAAATTCCTACCGATCAGGTGGCGCACTACCAGAAAAGCGTACATGCCCGAGTGCTCTCCGAAGGTGACGCCTCTGCCCCCACCTGTACGACGTGCCATGGGAACCACGGCGCCACCCCGCCGGGCGTCAGCTCAGTCTCGAACGTCTGCGGAACTTGCCACGTCTTCTTTGCGCAACTCTTCCAGAAGAGCCCCCATCAGGCCGCCTTCGCAAAGATGGGAC
This sequence comes from uncultured Acidobacteriota bacterium, assembly GCA_963722555.1. GTDB lineage: Bacteria > Acidobacteriota > Terriglobia > UBA7540 > UBA7540 > Bog-366. Next base: position 433,253 of record CAVRNQ010000001.1, on the reverse strand, counting down.
TGCCGGGTTGCGTTCAATGTCATTCCAACCATGAAATCGTGAAGCCCTCGGATGAATGGGTGGGAGTGGGAGTCAGGTCGGTCTGCGTCACTTGCCACGCGCCCGGAGATACCGGCTACCAGAACGCCCACGCCATGGCCGAGGATCTCGCGCTCCTGGACCACGCCATCGCACAAGCCGATGGCGTTCTGGAAACCGCGGAGCGCAAGGGGATGGAAGTCTCCGGCGCCAAACTTGACCTCGCCAGCGCCCACGAAGCCCTGGTCAAAGCGCGCGTTAATGTCCACACGTTTCGTGATGAGGAAGTCGGGAAGCTTTCGAAGCAAGGCCTGGAAATCGCCACCCGCTCGTACCAGGCAGGCGTCGCGGCGCTGGCAGAATTGAACTTCCGCCGCAAAGGGTTGGGAATCTCCCTCATCACCATCCTCGTGGCCATTGCAGGACTCTACCTGAAAATCCGCCAAATCGAATCGGGGCAGAAGAATTCTTGAGATTGAGAACTTGATGTAGAGGAGATTATTGGATTATTGGAGTGTGAGGATGCGGAAAAGGGAGCATAGAAACACTGAGGCCAGCCTTCCGGCTGGCCTCGCACCCGTGTCCCGAAGAACACGAGGGGATAAGAACATGAACTTAGAACACTTTTTATATAGCTTGGTTGGCCAAAAGTCAACAAAAATCTCTTTCGATTTGCTACTGTCTTTAAGTGACTTAATCCAATGGCCAAGGTTAACGTATACATCGACGGTTTCAATCTCTACTACGGAGCTGTGAAGGGTTCTCCGTATAAATGGCTTGATCTGGCTGCGCTGTGTCATCGAATGCTACCCAATGACACCATCCAATCTATTGAATATTTCACCGCGATTGTGAGTGCCCGTTCATATGATCTTGATCTGCCAACGCGGCAACAGGTCTATCTGAGGGCGCTTCGGACCATCGGCAACCTAACGATCTGCTACGGTAGTTTCTTGACTCACTCGTGTCGCATGGTCTTGACGGGCAGCAATCCAGTCAAGAAAGTTTGGGTAGACAAGACGGAAGAGAAAGGTTCCGATGTAAATATCGCAACTCACCTGCTTCATGACGCTTACCAGAGAAAACTCGAAGTTGCTGTACTCGTTACCAATGATTCTGACTTGGTAGAACCAGTGCGCGTAGTTCGGAGAGAACTAGGTCTGGCAGTTGGCATACTGAATCCGCACCAACGTCACAGCGCCGTACTCAAAACGGAAGCCACTTTCATGAAGCGTATTAGGCAGTCCGATGTGGCTGCCTGCCAGTTCCCAGCCATCATGAACGATGCTAAGGGTCAATTTCACAAGCCAGCCTCGTGGTGACTTTCAAACTGTACCACTGCCAATCTCAAGGGGGCGGGTCTTGGGCGAAGCCTCAGTAGCCTTCTCACCTTACCTCGGCGGGTGGATCGCCAGGCGCAGAAGGTACCCGACAATTGAACCGGCCGGCTCACCAACCGTTTTTGCTTTATAAAGGCGATAGAGCGATTCCAGTATCAGATAGGCGGGACCGGCAAGCACGAGGATCGTGGCGCCGGAAAGTGCCGCGGTGAGGCAGAGCTGCAATACCCCAATGACCAGAAAGAAGCCGGCCGTCGTGGCGGTTGAGCCCGGACCGTCGTATTGATAGAGGAGTTGTAGGCGAAGCTGGTCCCGGCGGGGGTAGGTGCCCCAGAACAGCGCAAAGCTTTGCGCCAGGTCGAGGCGATGTGTGAAGTCTTCCACCGCCTTTTGCCGATCCGGGGGGCGCGGATTGGTGTACTCGCGACTCGGGACGCCGGCCTCCGGCTCGACCTTTTCCAATTCATAGATCCAGCGCCGGGCGAGGCCCTTGCCCTCCTGATGCCAACGAATCGGCCTGTAAACGGCGCCCTCAAAGCTCACCGGAGTCGTCCCTGCCAGATGGAGGTCGAAATACCTGGAGCGGACCCGTAGTGAACCCTCGGTCGGGCCGCGCCTCACCTCATCGTGCCTCATCAGGAGGTCAGCCTCGGTTTTCTCACTGGGGATTCTGGGCCGCGCTTGTGTGATTCCTTGCCATAGAAGATACGGCGTCGTCAGCAAGGGCGTACCGTGCGGTTGGTGGGAGATGCCGATCCAGAATACGCGCGCAAAGGATTCCAGGGCCAGGTAGAAGACGACGGCATCAAAGCGTGAATCCTGCGAAGCACCGCGCAGCGCGAATGCCAGTGCCAACCCGAACAAAGCTGAGCCCGCAGAAATCCAGGCCATGCTGAGGCCCGTCTTCTTCTCCCATTGGCGCTGTATGGGATCCGGTGCGAACCCCGCGAGGGGGAACAGCCAGAGAATCAGGTAGCGGAGCCACTGCGTCCTCTTCCATTCCCGATGCGTGGCGGCCGCGTCCATCTGCGCCTTCAGCGTGTAGTTGACCAGGTACCGAATGGCGTATTGCGGATCCCACGCCCGCAAGCCATAACGAAACTCGTAACCCTCTTCGACCGTCTCCTCCACGCGCATCAGTTCGTACACCTGATCGCTGTACTTGATGGCCGACCCGGGGTGCTCCGCACGCGCCAAGTCTCCGGGGGAATGCGGAACCCATCCCTCCTTGGGCAGGACTGCGTAAACCCACAGCTCAACCGGATCTCCGTCTGCGGCGGGGATAACGCGATCTGGAAAGAAGTCAGGCAACGGCGTTGCCGCTCCCACGCGACCTCCGGGGCAGCGCCTAGCGCCACTCGGAGGTCATCTCCTGCGTTTGGCACAGGCGCACCCGCGCATCGACGGCGCGGAAGTCTCTGGCATCAGGGAAGACCAGCAGGGGGTTGATCTCAATTTCCGCCAGCTCCGGCAATTCCTCCACGAGTTGTGAGAACCTCTGCAATATTCCCGCGAGCGCCTGGAGATCCACGGGAGCTTCCCCGCGCACACCCTCGAGCAGGCGAAAGCCGCGAATCTGGCGGATCATTTCCTGCGCCTCGAGGTCCGTGAGTGGCGGCACGCGGAAGACCACGTCCTTGAAGGTTTCCACGTAAATGCCGCCCAGGCCGAACATCACGAGGGATCCGTACGTCGGGTCTTGCGTCATTCCCACGATGATTTCACGCCCGCCGCGCACATATTCCTGAACTTGGAACCCCAGATTTCCCGCCGCCCCTGCGGCTTGGCCTCGATACCGGGCAACGGACCCGGTCATCTTCTCCGCGGCTGCCAGCAGTTCCGCAGGACTGCGCAGATCGATGACTACGCCCCCGGCCTCCATCTTATGCACCAATTCCGGCGCTACAGCTTTGAGGACCACCGGGTAGCGAAGGCCTTCTGCCACGCGTTTGAGCTCTTCCAGGTTCGCCGCGGTTGTGGACTCAGCCACGGGAATTCCGTAATACGCGATCAGGCGCAGGCTTTCCTCCACCGACAGTTGGGCTCGCCCCTGGTGGTGGACCTCTTGGATGAGCTCTTCCGCCGCGCCGCGCCGCACCTCGAACCGCTGCAACTCTCCCACCGGCCGTTCGCGCCACACGCGATAGCGATCGAGCGCCGCGAGTGCGTTCACTGCCGACTCCGGAAAGATGTAAAGGGCCAAGTGGTTCGGATGATCCCGGTTGAGCTGCGTGAAGAATTCCTCGGGAGCCATCATGACTGCGACCACGGGCTTGAGATATTTATGCCGCAACTCCTCGAGTCCCAGGATGATGTCCATGGCGCTGATCATCATGGGAGGAACAAAAACCACCAGCAGCATGTCGATGCCCTCGTCCTCCAGCAAAATGCGCGCGCAGGCGTCGTACTTGCTGCGATCCGATTGCGGAGTCATGTCCACCGGGTTCTGGATGCTCGCCTCGGGAGGAAGCAGGCGGCGCAGCTCACGGCAGGTTCGCTCCGAGAAACTCGCCATGCTAAGCCCGATCGCAATGGCGGTGTCCGTGGCCATAATGGCGGGACCGCCGGCATTGGTGAGAATGCCCAGGCGGTTGCCACGCGGCAGGGGATTCTTCGAAAACGCCAGCGCGAGATCAAACAACTCTTCCACGGTGTTCACGCGCATAACCCCGCACTGGTCCATCAGCGCGTCCGTGGCGATGTCGAGCCCTTGACGCGTCGCGAGGGCTCCCGTGTGAGAGGTCGCGGCGCGCGCGCCCGCCTCCGTCCGGCCGGACTTTACCACCAGCAGGGGCTTCCGCTTCGAAATCCGCCGGCAGATTTGCATGAACTGCTTGGCGTTTCCGAACGACTCGAGGTACATCAGGATCAAATCGGTCTGCGCATCATCTTCCCAATACTGCAGCAGGTCGTTACCCGAGACGTCGGTCTTGTTGCCCAGGCTCACGAAATGGGAGAAGCCGATGTCGAGCTGTCCCGCAATATTGAGGATGGCCACGCCCAGGGCTCCGCTCTGCGACATGAAGGCGATTCGCCCCGCCAGGGGAAGGGTGGGCGCAAACGTTGCGTCCATGCGCACCGTGGGCTCGGTGTTGATCACACCCATGCAATTCGGCCCGATCATCCGCATGCCATAGCGCCGCACCCGGTCTCCCAGTTCGGCTTCGAACCGCTTTCCTTCTTCGCCCGTCTCGGAGAACCCCGCCGTGATGACCACCAGGCCTTTCACTCCCTTTTTCCCGCAATCATCGATTACACCCAGCACCTCACCGCGCGGCACCACGATGATCGCCAGATCCAATGGGTCGGGAATCGACGACACCGAGGGAAAGGCCTTGATGGAGTGAATAAACTCCGCTTTGGGATTAACTGGAAAGAGCTTGCCATTAAAGTCAAACTCAATGAGCTGGTGCAGGATTTCGCGGCCGATCGATCCGGCCCGGCGTGAGGCTCCGACGACCGCGATGGATTTTGGCCGGAGGATAGCGTCCAAGGGGTTCACGGGAGTTCCTTTCGCAAGGGCGAGTTGTTGCTGCCAGAGCCATTGAAAGCTCATTCCCCCGCTATGTCAACCGGAAGTGTGCCGGAGTGCACCCCCGCGAATTTGACACACTTAAGCTTTACCGGTAGAGTCAGCGCGATCTTCTTGACTGGTGATATTCGGAGGGAACCGATGAGACTCTTGAGGCGGGTCGGGATCTTGTGTGCTGGGGCGCTCGTTTTCGCGGCCGCGGGAATGGCGCAAGGCCGGTTTCAACTCAAGGAAGGAGACCGGGTGGTCTTCTACGGTGACAGCATCACGGACCAGAGGCTCTACACTGTTCTTGCAGAGACCTACGTAGTTACGCGCTTTCCGAAACTCCGCGTTGGGTTCGTTCATTCAGGTTGGGGTGGCGACCGGGTCACGGGCGGGGGCGGCGGCCCCATTGACCTGCGCCTGAAGCGGGATGTGATTGCCTACAAGCCCACGGTGATGACCATCATGCTCGGCATGAATGACGGCGGCTACCGCGCCTGGGACGATGCCTTGTTCAAGACATACTCGGAGGGATACGGACACATCATCGACTCCGTAAAGAAGGCCTTGCCCGGCATTCGTGTCACGGTAATCCAGCCCTCTCCTTACGACGACGTGACCCGGCCGCCGGACTTCGCAGGCGGGTACAATGCCGTGCTCATCCGCTACGGTCAGTTCGTGAAGGAAATAGGTGACCGCGATGGCTTGACCGTGGCCGACATGAACACGCCTGTGATCGCGATGCTGGAAAAAGCCAATGCCACAGACCCGGAAATTGCGAAGAAGATTATTCCCGACCGCGTGCATCCGGAGGAGAGCGGGCACTTGATTATGGCGGAGGCCCTGCTCAAGGCCTGGAACGCACCATCTCTGGTGGCAGTGGTAGAGATCGATGCTGGCACGAGGCGCGTGGTGCGCGCCGAGAAGACGCAAGTGACGGCGCTGCACTTCAATCGAGAGATTTCCTGGACTGAAACGGACGACGCGCTTCCCGCCCCCTTGCCGCATCCGCTGGACGAGGTTGGCAAGGATTTCGCCTTGGCGGTCCAGAGCTCGGATTTTGTCGAGGCGCTCGACCAGGAACCCCTTAAGGTCACGGGATTGACCGCAGAGCGCTACGCGCTGAAGATTGATGGTGAGAAAGTCGGCGATTTCACGAAAGAGAAGTTGGCGGAAGGCGTCAACCTGGCCCTCGAGGCCACGCCCATGTCCAAGCAGGCCTCGCGTGTGCATGATCTGACCGTGAAGCACAACGATTTGCACTACGCCCGCTGGCGGGAGGTCCAAACGCCGTTTCAGGACCTCCACGTTTCAGGCGAGCAGGCTGCTCTGGACGCCCTGGACAAACTGGAAGTGGAGACTATCCAACTGCAACGCGCCACTGCCCATCCCAAGCCCAGGCACTACGAATTGGCTCCGGAGTGAGCCGCCGCCGGTTTCAGCCGCGCCTTCCGGGCAGCGCCGCTCGCCAGCGCCGTATTCTACGCGGCCTCAGCCAGTAACTCGGCGCGAACATTCTTCAAGACGTACAGGCCGCGCTCCACGCCGACCTCGCCGGGAAGAATGGGGTCTTCATTCTCAATGCTCATGATTCCCTGGAAGTTGACGTCCATATAGGCCCTCACGATCTCTTTCCAGAGGTGCGCGCCGTGACCGTAGCCGACGGCGCGAAAGTAGACCGAGCCCTCCGTAGCCTTTGCCGGATCTTCCGGAAAGTTCAAGACTCCAAACTTCGCAGTGACGTCCTTGACGATTACGGTGTCTTTCATGTGGGCGTGATAGAGGGCACCCTGTTTGCCGAGGTAACGGATGACTTCGACCGGGTCACACCCTTGCCAGAACAAATGGCTGAGGTCGCAGTTAGCCCCGATTTCTTCACCCACGGCATCGCGCAGCTTCATGAGCGTCTTGGGGTTGAACACGACGAAGTTGGGATGCATTTCCAAAGCGATCTTGCGAATGCCGTGTTCGCGCGCGAACCTTACGGCTTGTTTCCAATACGGGATCACTTTTTCATTCCATTGATACTTCAGCACCTGATCATGTTCCGGAGGCCAACGGTAGGTGGCCCAGTTCGGCATCTTATCCACCGGCGATCCAGCCGGGCAGCCGGAGAATCCCACAATCACCGGCACTTCCAAACGCTCCGCCAGGAGAACGGTGTTCCGGAAATACTCGTCGTCTCGGGCCGCAATCTTGGGGTCGGGGTGAACGGGATTGCCATGGCAGCTCAACGTCGCCACCAGAATCCTGCGGTCCTCAAATTTCTTCTTCCAAGCCCTGGCCTTGATAGGGTCGGCGAGAATCTCCGCGACGGGGCAATGCCGGGTGCTGGGATAGCCGCCCGTCCAAACTTCCACCGCCTCAATTCCGAGCGCAGAAATCTTATCGAGCATCTCTTCCAGCGAGAGGTGATCGTATACGGGATCGAAAACGCCAATGGGAATCTGACGGGACGGCTTGGGGGGGACAGGAATGGCGGGTCGCGCCGCGGGAGTTTCACCCGCTGCCACGACGCCCCGTCCTACCGCCGGCGCGGTCGCGATCAAACTTCCCGTGGTTGCCAGAAATCTCCTCCGGCTCACAGAACCTGCATCTTTTCCTTTGCTCATTTCACCACCCTCCTGCATCGAGCTGTGAAGTATACGCTAAAAATTGTATGAGGTAGCGCCGCAATCCAGCCGCTGCGATCCCGTCCCTGGAAATAGAGTGAAACACGGCTGGACGCGCTTCCGGCAGGAATCTATAATCGGCCACGGCGCCTTCAGGGGAACTCCTGAGCCACCAGACCAAACCAGACCCTCCACTGGCGCTCAGGGAGACAAGGCGGCCGCGGGTTTGTGCGCAGATCCGCATTTCTTCTTGAAAGGTGGCCTGCATGCGTTCCGCTCACGAAATTGCGAAGCGGTTGAATGTGCTCGCGCCCGCTCTGCTTCTCATAATGCTCGGCGTCGCCTGGGTAGGCGGGGTGCCCATCTCGCGGTTAGACGCTCGTCCGCCGACCACGCTGCGGGCCTTCACCGATCAGACGACCTATAACATTGGCTCGCAGGTTCGCTTGCAGATCCTTCTCCCCACGGCGCGGGAGCTCACCTCAGCCTCCCTCGACGTTGTTGCCTTCGTCCGCTACGCGGGTGAAGACCAGGCGGTGAAGAGGGAAGGAGCAACAATCCTGTCGAACGTCGCGCCGCAGCGCGAGGCTTCCGCGACCGGCTATCGACTCTTGTGGGAAATCCCCAGCCAGGCGCGGACCGGGAGGTACGAAATTGACCTGGTGGCGCGAGACTCGCACACGCAGGCCGAGGTTCTGAGTGTGCCGCGCGCGGCGTCCTTCGCGGTGCATCGCAAACTCGTTGCGATTGACCGAATCCAACTTAACAAAGCGTTCTATGCACCGGGAGATGCCGTTGCTTGCCGGGTCCTCATCCGCAATCTCACGAATCAGAGGCTGGAGGGCCTGCGCGTGGAGTTCTCGGATCGTTATTGGCCCTGGATTGCAGGGCCCGCACAACTTGCAGCGACGAGTATTGTCACGTTGACGGATAGGTTATCGTTGTCGCCCCAAGGAGAGGAGCAACTTTCCGCGGAGCATGCGGCAGTCGTAGGAGAAGTCTCCAAGCCGGCGATGCATCAGTATGGAGTGGTCGTCTGGGACCTTAACCGCAAGAACGTTTATGATATTGCCTTCAGCCCGATGGTCTTCATCAATCCACCCGGAGTTGACGCGCCGAAGCCGTACCCTGGGCAATACACTTACCCGCAGCTCGATGCCGTCAAGACCTCAGGCTATCGGCAATTCCAACCAGAGCCATTTGGCGCGGCCGCTATCCAGTTTGATACGCAACACACGATGTTTCCGACGGGGGCCCAAGCCGTCGTGAAATTCTCGATTGTGAACCCGACGGACACCGCTTGGCGCCAAGTCTCGGTGCGGGCGCGCCTGTTGGGTCCCGATGAAAAAGAGCTTGTGAACCAGCTTGTAGCAGCGAGGGTAGACCTTGATCCGAAGGGAAGGCCGCTGGCGGAGGAAATGAAATTCGCTCTTCCGCCGGGCGCGAGCGGGCTCTTCCGGGCGCGGGTGGAAGTATCTGAAGCCTCGGGACAGGCGCTTGCCACGAACACGCTCGAACTCGGCGTCAATCCGCTTCCCAAGTCCGTCCTGCTGTTCTGCGCACACGAGGATGACGACGGCACCCAGATGGGGTTCATCCGGGCCGCGGTGGAGAACCACATTCCCATCCACGTGGTTTACTTTACGAGTGGCGACGCGGGTGCCTGCGACCGGTACTATGAATATTCCTGCGGCCCGGCCGAGGCGCTGAACTTCGGCGCCCTCCGCATGGAAGAAGCGCGCGCGGCGCTGGGCCACCTCGGCGTGCCGCGTGAGGACATTGTCTTTCTGGGATTGCCGGACGGCGGTTCGGGCGAGATTTGGTATGACCACATTCCGTCGTCCGATCCGTATCTTTCCGTTCTGTTAGCCAGCGACCATGCGCCGTATGAGGGTCTCTTCCAGCCGAATCTGCCTTACGCCCGGGAATCCACCGTCGAGGCGGTGGAAGAGATCATCAAGAAGTTTCAATCCGACGTCATCTTCACCGTACATACGCCCGCCGAGGGCCACATCGACCACATCGTGACCAACTTTTTTGTGGTGAGGGCGATGCAGCAATTGCTCCGCGAAGGCGCTATCTCACCCCATGTCGAAGTGCGGGTGGACCGTGTCTTCGACCCCACGAGTCACCCCCCCACTCCCTACCATTATGAGGACCACACGTTCTATGTCGCGGGCGAAGTGATGGCGTTGGCGCAAGAGGCCGGATGGTACTATCAATCACAGGGGGGCAATCGAGCCGAGGGGAACTTGCGCACGTGGAATCAACTGCCCCGCGCCGAAGGCTACCGCAAGGTGTTAGACTGGAAGGAGCACGAAGGCTGGAACGAGAAAGAGTGAAGGATGGAAACACCGAGCGAGTGGGCAAAGAGGTTCAACCGCGAAAAGACGGGCGCAGAGGCGGGCTCGCCTAACCCGGAAGCCGAGACAGTTGATAGTCCCTCTCCGCTTGCGGAATTTCCCACCGAGGCATTTCCATGCCCGGCGTGCGGCCAACTGCTCGGCGCCTCGTGTCGCGTGTGCGTGGCTTGCGGACACACAATCGATCCTGCCCAGATCGTCCGGCCACAGGAGGCGGTGGCGATAGCGCCGCCCGCACAGGCCTCAGGAGCCAAGCCCGTGCCGGTACGTTACCCGTGGCGCATATTCTTTGCTGTCCTGGTGATCTCTTTCTTGCTGGCGCAGGTCTTCATCGAACTCTGGGGACTGGAGAAGGCTCAGTTGGCGATGGGGGGAGTGCAAACCCTGGCCGGCATCTGGGTTTTTTTCGATGCGCTCTCGCAGCGCATTCCCTGCCCGTGGCGGTGGGGGCTGGGCTCGATGCTGCTGCCCGTCATCATTTTTCCCTGGTACCTGGCGCGAAGAAGAGTACCGCAGTCAGCCTGCCCACTTTTCGAAAGGGAGGTGGGCCCGATTATACGTTTCTTGTTCTTTGCCCTGGCCGCCTTCTTCCTGTTGAGTGCAATTTTCTACGTCCTGCACGGTCCGGCGCCGAAGTAACGAAGCGCAGCCTCCGCAGGCCTAGGCCCAATGCTGTTCACTTAATGGGTTCAGGACATCAATTCGCAATTTATTCCTGGGCGACCCCCTCACCCGGCCCGCCCCGGCTGAAGAAAACGCCGGTTGCGGTCCACCCTCTCCCCCAAGGGGGCGAGGGCAGTAAATTTAAATTACTGCCCCCCTCGGTTGCCGCGGCGACAGAGGGGCCGGGGGTGAGGGGTTCGAATTGGGAACAGTCAGCTTTAGTGAACAGCATTGGGCTTAGGCGGAGACCAAAGCTCCGTCCGACGCCTGGCAGATGTAAACCTCGGCATTGAGGCCGAGGGCTTGCTGGTATCCCCTCCCGACGGCTTGGGCAAAAGCTTCCGCGGCGTCAGCGCGCACCAGGTTGACCGTGCACCCGCCGAATCCTGCTCCCGTCATGCGTGCGCCCAGAACGCCGGGCTGCTTCCGCGCGATCTCGACGAGCGCATCCAGCTCCTTGGAGCTCACTTCGTAATCGTCCCGCAAGCTATTATGGGATGCGTTCATCAAAGCGCCAAAACGCTCCAGGTCACCCCCTTCGAGGACTCGGACAGCTTCCAATACCCGCTGGTTTTCCGAAACCACATGGTACGCCCGGCGCCAGAGCAGGTCGGTCAGCACTCCACGCGCGGCGCGGAGATCTGAAAGCTTCACATCGCGCAGCGATTCCACCGCCAAGCCGGTGCCGGCGATCTTGGCGACGGCCTGCTGGCACTGCTTCAGCCGGACTTCGTACTCGGATTGGGCCAGGGCTCGCTTGACGCCGGAATTGCAGACGACAATCTTCACGTCGGCCCGCAGCGGTACGTGGCGATAAGTAAGGTTGCGGCAGTCGAGGAACAGGGCGTGGTCCCGGCGGCCGAGCGCCGAGATAAACTGATCCATGATCCCGCAGGGCACACCGACAAATTCGTTTTCCGTCCGCCGCGAGAGCTTGACGATGTAGATGGGATCCAGCGTGAGGCCCAATAGCTTCTTCCAGAATGCCACGGCGCCGACTTCCACCGCGGCCGAGGAACTCAGTCCCGCCTCGCGCGGGACGTCGCCGCCAAAGGCGATGTCCGCGCCCGTCAGGTAATGGCCATCTGCTTCCAGGAATTTAGAGACACCGCGGAGAAAATTGCTCCAGCTATTCTGCGAATCCCTCTGGATGCCGTCCAGACTGAACTCGACGGAGGCGTTGAAATCCATCGAAAACACGCGCACCCGGCGGTCTGTGCGGCGGCGGCCCGCATAAGTGATCGCACGGTCGATGGCGGCGGGAAGCACAAAGCCGTCATTGTAATCCGTATGCTCACCAATCAAATTCACGCGGCCGGGCGCGCGAACTATGACCTCCGGTGGCGAGCCGAAGATTCGTTGGAACGCTTCTTCAATCATTAGCATGCCCCTCCTGGAGGCAGTGGGCAGTAAGCAGTAGGCAGAAGGCAGTAAGCAGAAGGCAGAAAACAGCGCTACGCTACCATTTGAGGAGATGGTGCGAACCTCTCGGGATGTTCTATCATGCTGTGCAACATCATCCCAATTTCTTCATACCGATCAACGAGCTCCTTGTGGTGCTCAGCCGATAGGTACCCGCAATCGCGTGCGAAATCTAACCAGACCTGGGTTTCGGTGGCCTCTACATCCGAATCGGCCAGCTTACTTACAAACATGCTTGGGTACTGCCGTTTCCTAAATCCTTCTGCGATATTCGCGGCAACACTCCTTGAGGAACGTCGAATCTGGCTGGTCAGCGAATAGCGTTCCTCCTGCGGAAAGGTCTTCGACTCGTTGAAAATATGCATGGCAATGCTGTAAGCGAGTTCGTAGACCTTCAGGTTGCGGTGCCCTCGGAGACCCTTCGTTCGCGTTTCACTCACGCCCATCGGCAAGATCCCCCCTCTGTTGTTGCACCCGTACTAGAAGGCAGTCGGCAGAAAGCAGAAGACAGAAAGCCATAAGCTCTTGTATCCTCGTTCTACTCACGGGAAGCACCCGTCCTCGACCCCTCTTGCCTCCCGCCTTCTACCTTCTGCCTTCCGCCTTCTGCTTACTGCCTTCTGCCTACTGCCTTCTGCTTTCTGCCTACTGCCTTCTGCTTACTGCCTACTGCCTTCTGCCTACTCCCCGCCGCCTTCCAACTCCTCTCGCCGAACCGGCGGGACGGCCCGCAGTTCCGCGGCCTTGTCTTCGGCCAACGAATCATTCAGAAAGGTTCCCGCACCGGATTCGACGCCGGCCAGGTATTTGAGTTTCTCCTTGCTCCGGTGGGGTGGATAGAACTCAATGTGGAAATGGTAATACGGATACTGCCCCCGCGTCGGCGCCTGATGCAAGAGCATCATATACGGGAAGGACATTTGATAGAGGTTATCGTACTTCAAGGTAACCCACTTCAAGATTTCGGCAAGCCAGCGCTCTTCCGAGGGCCGGAAAGCCTCCAGCGTTCCCACATGACGCCGCGAAAAGATATGGACCTCGAACGGCCAGCGCGCGTAAAAGGGAATGAACGCCGTGAAACCTTGGTTCTCCGCGATGACGCGCCTGCCGTCCCGCCGCTCCTTTTTCAGGATATCGCAATACAGGCAGCGTTGATGGCGGCGCTGGTGAGCGCGCGCGGCTGCCAACTCCTTTTCCAGTCGGGGGGGAATCAGCGGGAAAGAGTAAATCTGCCCGTGGGGGTGCGGCATGGTCACACCGATCACCGCTCCCTTGTTTTCAAAGATCAGAACGTAGCGGATACCCGGTGTGGTTTTCAGCTCCAGGAAGCGCTTTCGCCAGAGTCGCACCAGCTTGGCAATGTGGTCGATGGGAAGTTGCGGCAGAGAAGTGTGGTGGTCCGGATGATACAGTACGACGTCGCACTTGCCGTGGCAGGGGCGGACGCTGTAGAAGCTGTCACCCTGGATCGCCGGCTCCGGCGCCGGGATCGAGAAGGCCGGGAAATCGTTGGGATAGATGTAGACGTCGTAGTCGTCCGGCACGCGCCCGGAGCCCGGGCAGAAGGGGCACCACTCCTTGGGCATCTGGGGGCGCTCCTGACGATGCGAGGCGGTTGCCACCCATTCCCGAACGGTGGGATTCCAACGGAGTTCCGTCATGGTTCGCTACGGCGGGAAGCCCGGAATGCCAGCGCCCCCATGAACACTCCAAAAATCAACATCGCCACGCCCCACCAGAGATCGATATTCACTCCCAGGGACTTCTCCTGAAAGATGGCAGCGTCGGCAACGGCCCCGTAAAGCATCAGGATGATGCCGTAGATCGAAAAGATAATTCCAATCGGCAAGCGGATATCTAAACCCATCGTCTCCTACCAAAAGATAATATTCAAAACCACGCAGAGCCCCAGGATTCCAATCGCCAGGATCCCCGGCCGTTCGTACCAGGGAAGGTGCGAAGTCTTGGGCCTGGGGGTCAGGGAATAAACCAAACCCACCAGTTCCTCTTCCTTGCGCGGTTCCGTAAAGAAGGTTACCACCACCGTGACGCAGAAACAGACCGCAAAAGCCCAGATAGCCTGGTAGAAGTTTGCCGCCATGTCGCTAGGATAGTGGATGTAGTGAAAGTGATAAAGCGTGTAGTGCGTGGCGGCAGCCAAGATGCCGCACAGCAATCCCCAGAATCCCGAATGGGCGCTGGTGCGCTTCCAAAACATTCCCAGCAGGAATGTGCCGAAGAGCGGCGCATTGAAAAACGCGAAGAGGAGCTGGAGATAGTCCATCAGGTTGTTGAATCTCAAAACAATGAAAGCGGTCCCGATGCCCACGATAACCGCAAATACCGTGGCCATGCGGCCCATGGTGAGATAGTGGCGGTCATCCTTGCCCGGATTGATATGAGTCTGGTAGATATCAAATGTCCAAACAGTGTTGAAGGCTGTGACGTTGCCAGCCATTCCGGACATAAAGCTGGCCATAAGCGCCGTCAGGCCAATGCCCAGCAGCCCGGAGGGATAGAAGCGGGCCAGCATGGCGGGCAAGGCGTTATCGTACCGGCCGCCCAGCATCAGCTTGGTGGTGGGATCAAGAGAAATCGCCACCAAGCCCGGCAGGACCACCAGCAGGGGGAAAAACATTTTCGGAACCGCAGCGATCAGGGGAGTGCGCTGCGCCGCGGCCATGTCCTTGGCCGCCAGACCCCGCTGGATCACCAGGAAGTCCGTGCACCAGTAGCCGAACGACAGCACGAAGCCCAATCCAAAGATCGTCCCAAACCAGTTAATCCCCATGGGATTTTCAGTGGCATGCCAGATGTTCGCCCAGGTGTGCGCGTAACCCGGGTTGGGGAGATGGGCGTTGAGTCCGGCGAATCCTCCCACGGCTTTCAAACCCAGAATGGCCAGGGGCAGGAATCCGAAAACAATGAGGAAGAACTGCAGGACCTCGTTGTAAATCGAAGAGGTGAGCCCGCCCAGGTAAATGTAAATGGCGACGACCGCCGCCGAGGCAACTACGCTCGTCCAAAACGGCCAGTTCAGCAGCCGCTGAAACAGGATGGCCATGGCATAAAGGTCCACGCCGGAAACCAGCAGCGTCATGGCGGCGAAGCAGCAGGCGTTCAAGGTGCGGGTCTTCTCGTCGTATCGCTTGCGCAGGAACTCGGGAACGCTGCGCACCTTGCTGCCGTAATAGAATGGCATCATGAAGACGCCCACGAAGCACATGGCGGGCATCGCCGCCAGCCAATAAAAGTGATTGACGTACATGCCGTATTTGGCGGCATTGGCGGCGTGGCCCATCACTTCCAGCGCCCCGAGGTTCGCGGACATGAAAGCCAGGCCGGTGATCCAGCCGGGAATCGAGCGGCCGGAGAGAAAGAAGTCCTCGCTGGTCTTCATCCGGCTGCGCAGGGCAAATCCGATCCCCAACACAAAAATGAAGTAGATGGCAATAATCGCGTAGTCTACAAAGTGAGGGTGCATAGTCTCCTACCAGTCCGCGCATACTTACCACAGGCCACCCGAAAAGTAAATGCCCGAGAAGCTCAGGTGGTGTCCTAATTTCACAAGTGTCACCTGGCTCGCCGGCGCTGTCATGCTGAGTCCTTCGCTGTCATCCTGAGCGCAGCGAAGGATCCTTTTCATTTGACTCAGGATAAACTCCGCGAAGCCCCCGCATTTGTAAATGAAAAGGACCCTTCGTCCAAAGAACGGACTCAGGGTGACAGCACGGGACTTGGGCAGGCCGGGGGGTCACTTGCCAGGGCGATTCACTTCATGATCTCACTGAGTGGAACGGCTGCTCCCCCGCGGGCCTTACTCACGTCAGCAGCTTCCATGAATGCGAATATTTCGAGCGTCTCCTCGGGATTAACCGGGGCGACACGCGTTCTGAAAAATTTCGCAATTTCCAACAGCAACGGGCCATAGGTTTCGGGTACGTGTTCAGAGCGGAGGACCGCCTTGTCGCTGAAGGTAGTAATGCCGTAATCGTAAAGCCCGCTGCGGAACCCTCGCATCACCCCCACGCGGCCGTCTTTCCACCGGCCCACGACAACGTCCTGGTCCGATGTACCTCCCTGAATGACGGACTCGCATCCCGGCCCCATGAGCGTGTAGAGCGCCTCGACGGCATGGATTCCGTACCAGAATAGGTCGGGGTGGTGAGGGTCGGTCGGCGAAGGTCCATAAACGCTGTAGCCCAGGATGCGTCCCACATCCGGCGGATTCTTCAAACGTATGGTTTCCGGCCAGAAACGCAGGGAAGAAGAGCTGAACCAAGGCACGCCTGCTTCTTTGGCGAGCTGGGCAATCCTTCTTACGTCCGCGTAACTGGCTGCCGCGGGCTTGTCGATGAACACCGGTTTGTGAGCGGCAATCACGGGCTTCACTTGCTCCAAGTGAGGCCGGCCGTCCAGGCTCTCGAGCAGCACGACGTCCACTTTGCGGCAGAGAGTTGGAATGTCATCGACAATTTCCACTTTCCATTTGTCCCGCAATTCCGCTGTGAAACCCTCGAGCCGACTCGCGCTGGCCTCAATGTCGGGACTGCCTCCCTTGTACGCAGCTACCACCTGAAGCCCCGGCACATGTTCCGGGTCGGAGGCATCGTTGAAGATTTTCGTGAATGCCACAACGTGAGATGTATCCAGGCCGATGATTCCGACCCGCAGAGGCGCATCTCTGCCTCCCTGCGACAAGCCGGCCAAGGGAAGTGACAACACGCTCAAAATCAGGGGTAACATGGAGCACCCCAAACCTTGCATCAGACGCTGCATCGTTCCTCCTCAATGGGCTCAGGCTGATTCACGGATGGATCTGCCTGGAAGACCTACGGTATCGGAATCGAGTTACTGAGTTGAGACGACTTCTCAATGTACTCCAATAACCCAGGAATGGAAGCCTTAAGGAACCGCTCAAGGCGGCGAGTCCTTCTCTGCCCGCCTCGGGGATGGCGGGCCGCCGAGGCGCCGAGACAGCGCCGCAACTCGCTGCTGGACCTCAAGGTCCTCGGGGCGCAACTGGGCGGCCGTCCGGAGATAAGCAAGCGCCGAGGCGTATTTCTTCTGAGTTTCTTCGCGGTTGGCCAGGATCAGGGTTTCTTTGAAGAGCAATTGCGCGGTGTCGCGATCCTCGGGATTCAAGGCGTGAGCGTGGACGAGAACCTGGCAGGACGCTGCATCTTCGCCCAGGGCATAGAGGGTGGCCCCCAGCAGAGCGTTGGATCCGAAAAAGTCGGGGCGCAACGCCACAGCCTTTTCCAGGGCGGCCCGCGCCTCGGCGTAGCGGCGCAGCCGAAAATAAGTCAACCCCAGGTCATGCTGGACCTCGGAGGAATCCCGATCGAGACGGCTGGCTTCCACGAGCGGCGGTAGGGCCTGCGCAAAGTGACCGTGCTGGCCGTAGAGCAGGCCGAGGGTGGTGAGTTTGTCAGGATCGTTGGGGTCGAAGAGCTCCTGGCAGGCCGGCTGCGCTTCCTCCAACGGCTTGGCTTCGAGCAACTGGCTGCATGCCACCGCTTGGCGAGAAGCCTCGTCGTAACGCTGCCGCAGTCGGGAGGAGAGCTCGAATTGCTTCTCGGCTTCCGGCTTTCGTCCTTCTCGCTGGTAAACACGTGCGAGGTGATCAGGCACGCGATAGTCGCGTGGATCGGCCTGCGCCGCAACCCGCAGCCATTTTTCGGCTTGGTTGAACTCGCGTTTCTCAAGATAGGCGGCGCCCAGGTAATAGGCAGTGTCGGCAAAGGGGGGATCAGCCACCAACCGGGTTAGCCTGTTAATGGCTGTCTCGAGGTTTCCCGCACGCAGATCCAAGATGGCGAGATAGTACGAAACGCTCGGCTCTCCGCCGGTTTCCTTTTGTAAGCGATCAAACTCCTCGCGTGCCTCCGGCGCCTTGCCCAGCGCAAACCAGCAGACAGCAAGTTGGTAGCGGGCCCGGACCAACCCGGGATTGAGCGCCAGCGCAGCCTGAAACTCCTTGGCGGCTTCCGGGTATCTCTCGTCCTTTACCGCTTCGTATCCGCGGCCCAGGTGCGCTTCAGCGGTCTTCTCCGGCGGTCCGCCTTCCTGGCTCTGAGAGGGAGTTGCCCGCGCATCCACATTCAAGCCCAGCAGCAGGAGACACGATAGAGCGGCCGTAAGGCCCAAGTAAATCCCAGGCATGCGCGTTACCATACCTAGACCCCTTGCAGGTCGCGGGATCTCAAGAGGAGGAAAATCCCTGCTTAGCATCCTACCGAAGTACATGGCTACCGTGGCTCCCTTCGATAGGTTGACCGGCTGCTTCCCGGGTCGCACCCGCGCCGTCCGGCAAGATTGTGGAAGGAGTTACAAGACCCCGTATTTGTTATAAACCTCCCGGAGCGTTTTGCCTTCCGAGAGTTCCTGGCGCGTCAGGTCTTCCTTGCCCACTTTCTCCCGAGCTTTGAGGAGGACCGTTTTTTCGACTTCGGGGGGCACCACCACGATGCCGTCATAGTCAGCCATGATCAATTCCCCGGGCCGCACCAGCACCTCGCCGCACCGGATGGGAACGTCGTAGGCCATCACCATGCCGCGTCCTTTCGAGTCCAGGGGCCGGATTCCCGCGTAATAGACGGGAAACCCCAGCGCGATGATCTTGACGCAGTCGCGAATCTGGCTGTCACACACGCATCCCACGGCGCCGTTCCTTTTGGCCACGGTCGACATCAGTTCTCCCCAGGGTGCGTTCGTCCCCCCGGAATCCGTCGAATGCACCACCACGTCCCCCGCCCGCAGAGAATCCATGAGGTCAATCTCCAGCCCGTAGGGATCATCTTCTCGCACATAGTCGGTTTCCATCCAACGCACCGTCCGCGCCCGACCCACGAATCCGCAATGCTTGACGTCCGGCAGCAGGGGGCGCAGCCGTTGGTGCATGGCTTGCTGCCGATAACCCAGCTCGTCCAGTATGTCGCACACCGCCGCCACATACAGGTCTTGCTGAACAAACTCAAAAATCTCAGTGTCGTTTTGCAGCATAAGCAGCCTCGAAACAGGAAATGATGGCTTGTCCTCGGGTGGACTCCGGAGACCCGCCGGGTGTCCCTCCCCTCGCGCACCCAGACAACTTCGGTCAACCAAATCCCCGGCCTGCGCGCCCCTGGGGTCAACGTTGCCTTGCCCCAGCAGTTCCCCTACCTGCATCGCCAAGAAGCGCTCCCCGGCGGCCCTAAGCATGATAACTTACCGGGTCAGGGGGTGGACCGAAACCACCCCGACACTTCAGGATTCACCCGACCACCGCGTGGCGCCCTCAATTGGGTTTCTTCCAGTTGCCCACCAGAGTGAAGACCGCTTCCCGGGGCAGATCGATTTCCGCCGCGCCTTCACGCACCGGCACCGTCATGATCTTCTGGCAATCCAGTTCGCGCGTGGTCTCATACATGTCCCAGCTTGCGGGTCCGGAGGCGGTCTGCGGCAACTCGATCCGGAAGTGGTTGGGGCCTCCCTCTTTCACCCCGACGATCACAAGGGAATCCGCCGACGGTCCCTGAAACGCCGACACCGTCAGCCCCGGAGTCTCACTCGAGGCGGCGATCCGTTTCCAGCCCGGCCGCACGAAGTGGTAAAGCTGGCGGGTGGCGTAATAGCTTTTCTTGGGCGAATAGACGTGACTGGCGCTGCGAAACAATCCGTAGAAGCAAAGACGCTTTGCGCACTCCTCATAATCGTCGAACGCGTCAAAAAAGAAGAGGGCGCTGGCGCCTTGATTCAGAGCGGTCAGCGCCCGCCGATTGGCGGCCAGGGAGAACTTCTTCCACTGGTTCTCAGAGGTCTTGTCCTCGTCGTTCAGGTCGCCATATTCCGTGAGCCACACGGGAACTTGGGGATGCTTGCTGGCTCGGACGCGCGCGACTTGCGGCCCCACCGATTCCTCCCCGTAGGTGTGAAACGAGAAGACTCCCACCTGCTTCATCAATTCGTCGTCTGCGAGGATCGGGTCGGTGTAATCATTGGTGATGATGGCGTTGTCGGCGACGGCCAAACGGATGTCGCCCAACCCTTCCTTTTTCAGCCGCCGCGCCACGGCATCCAGCACCTTGGGAGCTTCCTCGGGATCAATCCGCGGACCTTCCGGCGGGTAACAATCCGTTTCGTTGAAGGGGCTGAAGTAATCGAAATCGACGTGCGCCTGGATGCGCGCGTACTCGACCATCGAGACGACTTCTTCGGCGAACTCGTCGTACAGGGCGGGATTCAGGTGCCCTTCGAGGCTCGGCAGGACCTTTTCCTGGCACACCTTGTGCTTCGGTGGAGGCGCTTTGTCATCCATCATCCAAGCCGGAACCGGACCCATGAGCGCGAGCATCGGGCGGATGCCCCGGGAATTCAGGTAACGCAGCCCGTTCCAGGCAGCCTCAAAAATCGGCGTGGAGTAGCGGTCGTTGTAATACTCCCAGTTCATGACGTTAGGGTCGTCGTTGTCATTGGTTTCTTCCCAGTTGCTATAGACCAGGTAGGGAAGCACCCGGAACATCGTGGCCCCAAGATCATCGATCAGCATGTCAAACATCGGCTTCTGATCGTTCCGGAAGTATGGCCCCGTGTAATTAAGGCCAAATCCCTGGATCACCTGGTAGGGTTGATCGGGATCGATCTTGATTCTGGCCGTCCCCTCCCGGTCCTGCGCGCGCACGGGAGAGGCTATACCCAATACAGCCAGAAACGCTATGAACACCACTTGATGCTTGGCCATGGTCAACTCCGGAATTACTACGGGAATATGAAACCCCAAAGGGGGTAAACCCCAGCCTTCATTCTCCACAGAAATACCGGCGCGGATTATCCACCAGGAAGGTATGGATCTCCTTCTGGCTGAATCCAGATTTCAAAAGCTTGGGAACGGCGTCGGTCATCATGTAAGCGTAGGTTCGGCGGGAGGCATCAGGGTCAGCATTGGGTTTGTCTGCACCTTCGAATATTTTACTCCCATGCTCCCAATGCCAGTTGCAATCCATTGAGATAAGCATTCGATTGGCAAAGCCCGCGTCGCATATCGAGCGCCAAAGAAAGACGAGGTCGCGCCACGGAGTGTAGGACTCCTGGCCAAAAGTATCAAACTCCATGTATCCGCCATCCTTGGCAATCGAAATCAGCTCCTCGGATACCTGTTCGCGGGTTTGCTTGCCGTGCAGGCCCATATCGACATGCGAGATGAAAACTCGGCGGGGAGTCGCACCATTCCGTATGAGCCAATTGAACTGTTCACGCGCCCCGGAGCCGTCGTGAGTGGCGATCGGGACACCGTTCAGTTTCTGGACCTGGGCGGCGGTCTCCGGGCGCATGTAATGCTCCGCCACAATCGCTATGATTTGATGGCCTTCACGACCCCAGGCGAAAGCCCAGTGCGGTATCGCCAGGATAACCCCAAGGCAAGCCATGGTCACGAAAATGTCGCGGTCATAAACGAACGGACGCCACAACCTGGACATGCGGTCAATCTACGCGCGATGACGTGCGGGGGCAATAGTGGACCCACCCGGCGAGCGCTGGCGGGTGCGAAAAAGCTGCGGACCTACAAGGCAGGTCCGCGCTACGCTTGCTGTCGCGCGAAACCGATCTCATTGCTTTATCGCTCGCTTCATTCGCTCCAAGTTGTCGGCCACAGATTTCGTAGCGGGATTGTTAGGTCCGTACACCTTTTCCAGTATCCGCAGCGCCCGTTCGCTGTGGCTCAAGGCGCCCTCCCGGTCCCCTCTGTCCTTGAGAATCTGGCCGATGTTGTCGGCGTCCCTCGCCACGTTGGGATGGTCGGGCCCGTAGACCTTTTCATCGATCTTCAGCGCCCTCTGGCCGTAACTGAGCGCCCCGTCCAGGTCCCCTTTGGCCTTGAGAATCTGGCCGATGTTGTCGGCGTCCCTCGCCACGTTGGGATGGTCGGGCCCGTAGACCTTTTCATCGATCTTCAGCGCCCTCTGGCCGTAACTGAGCGCCCCGTCCAGGTCCCCTTTGGCCTTGAGAATCTGGCCGATGTTGTCGGCGTCCCTCGCCACGTTGGGATGGTCGGGCCCGTAGACCTTTTCATCGATCTTCAGCGCCCTCTGGCCGTAACTGAGCGCCCCGTCCAGGTCCCCTTTGGCCTTGAGAATCTGGCCGATGTTGTCGGCGTCCCTCGCCACTTTGGGATGGTCGGGCCCGTAGACCTTTTCATCGATCTTCAGCGCCCGCTGGCCATAACTGAGCGCCCCGCCCGGGTCCCCCTTGGCCTGGAGAATTGTGCCGATGTTATTGGCAAGGGTGGCCACCGCTGGATGGTCCGGTCCATAGACCTTCTCAGCGATCTTCAGAGCCCGCAGGCCGTAGCTGAGCGCCCCGTCCAGTTCCCCTTTGACCTTGAGAATCTGGCCGATGCTGTTGGCGTCCCTCGCCACGTCGGGATGGTCGGGCCCGTAGACCCTCTCATCGATCTTCAGCGCCCGCCGCGCGTAACTGAGCGCCCCGTCCAGCTCCCCTTTGTCCTTGAGAATCTGGCCGATGTTGTTGGCATCGATGGCCACGTTGGAATGGTCGGGCCCGTAGACCTTCT
Organism: uncultured Acidobacteriota bacterium; assembly: GCA_963722555.1. Classification (GTDB taxonomy): domain Bacteria; phylum Acidobacteriota; class Terriglobia; order UBA7540; family UBA7540; genus Bog-366. Next base: position 410,766 of record CAVRNQ010000001.1, on the reverse strand, counting down.
CGTCGATCTTCAGCGCCCGCTGGGTGTAAGTGAGGGCCCCGTCCAGATCCCCTTTGGCCTGGAGAATCATGCCGATGTTGTTGGCGTCCCTGGCCACGTCGGGATGGTCAGGCCCGTAGACTTTCTCGTCGATCTTCAGCGCCCGTTGGGTGTAACTGAGCGCCCCGTCCAGCTCCCCTTTGTCGTTGAGAATCTGGCCGACGTTGTTGGCAAGGGTGGCCACGTTGGGATGGTCGGGCCCATAGACCTTCTCGTCGATCTTCAGAGCCCGCTGGGTGTAACTGAGCGCCCCGTCCAGCTCCCCTTTGTCGTTGAGAATCTGGCCGATGTTGCTGGCGTTGATGGCCACGTTGGGATGGTCGGGCCCGTAGACCTTCTCATCGATGTTCAGAGCCCGCTGGGTGTAACTGAGCGCCGCGTCCAGGTCCCCTTTGTCCTTGAGAATCTGGCCGATGTTGTTGGCGTCCCTCGCCGCGTTGGGATGGTCGGGCCCGTAGACCTTCTCGTCGATCTTCAGCGCTCGCTGGGTGTAACTCAGCGCCCCGTCCAGGTCCCCTTTGCCCTGGAGAATCGCGCCGATGTTGATGGCGTCCCTCGCCACGTTGGGATGGTCAGGCCCGCAGACCTTCTCGTCGACCTTCAGAGCCCGCTGGGTGTAACTCAGCGCCCCGTCCAAGTCCCCTTTGGCCTGGAGAATCATGCCGATGTTGTTGGCGTCCCTGGCCACGTCGGGATGGTCAGGCCCGTAGACTTTCTCGTCGATCTTCAGCGCCCGCTGGGTGTAACTCAGCGCCCCATCCAAGTCCCCTTTGGCCTGGAGAATCTGGCCGATGTTGTTGGCAAGGGTGGCCACGTTGGGATGGTCGGGCCCGTAAACTTTCTCATCGATCTTCAGCGCCCGCTGGGTGTAACTGAGCGCCCCGTCCAGGTCCCCTTTGGCCTGGAGAATCGTGCCGATGTTGTTGGCAAGAGCGGCCACGTTGGGATGGTCTGGTCCATAGACCTTCTCATCGATTTTCAGCGCCCGCTGGCTGTAACTCAGCGCCCCGTTCAGGTCCCCTTTGGCCTGAAGAATCTGGCCGATGTTGTTGGCGCGAATTGCCACGTCGGGATGGTCGGGCCCGTAGACCTTTTCAGCGGTCTTCAGCGCCTGCTGGGTGTAACCGAGCGCCCCGTCCAGGTCGCCTTTATCCTTGAGAATCTGGCCGAGGTTGTTGGCATCCCTGGCCACGTTGGGATGGTCGGGCCCGTAGACCTTCTCATCGATCTTCAGCGCTCGCTGGGTGTAGCTCAGCGCCCCGTCCAGGTCCCCTTTGGCCTGGAGAATCTGGCCGATGTTGTTGGCGTGAATAGCCACGTTGGGATGGTCGGGCCCGTAGACCTTCTCATCGATTTTCAGCGCCCGCTGGGTATAACTCAGCGCCCCGTCCAGGTCCCCTTTAGCCTTGAGAATCTGGCCGATGTCGTTGGCGTCCCTGGCCACGTTGGGATGTTCGGGCCCGTAGACCTTCTCATCGATCTTCAGCGCCCGCTGGGTGTAACTCAGCGCCCCGTCCAGGTCCCCTTTAGCCTGGAGAATCAGGCCAATGTTATCGACGCGAATGGCCACTTTGGGATGGTCGGCCCCGTAGACCTTCTCATCGATCTTCAGTGCCTGCTGGGTATAACTCAGTGCCCCGTCCAGGTCCCCTTTGTCCTGGAGAATCGTGCCGATGTTGTTGGCAAGGATGGCCACATTGGGATGGTCGGGCCCGTAGACCTTTTCATCGATCTTCAGCGCTCGCTGGGTGTAGCTCAGCGCCCCGTCCAGGTCCCCTTTAGCCTTGAGAATCTGGCCGACGTTGTTGGCAATGATGGCCACCTTGGGATGGTCCGGTCCAAGGACCTTCTCATCGGTCTTCAGCGCCTGCTGGGTGTAATTCAGCGCCCCGTCCAGGTCCCCCTTGGCCTGGAGAATCGCGCCGATGTTGTTGGCGTCCCTCGCCACGTTGGGATGGTCAGGTCCGCAGATCTTGTCATCGATCTTCAGTGCCTGCTGGGTATAACTCAGTGCCCCATCCAGGTCCCCTTTGTCCTGGAGAATCGTGCCGATGTTGTTCGCAAGGGCGGCCACGTTGGGATGGTCCGATCCATAGACCTTCTCAGCGACTTTCAGCGCGCGCTGGGTGTAACTGACCGCCCCGTCCACGTCCCCTTTGGCCTGGAGAATCGTGCCGATGTTGTTAGCGTCCCTTGCCACGTCGGGATGCTCGGGCCCGTAGACCTTCTCATCGATCTTCAACGCCCGCTGGGTGTAACTCAGCGCCCCGTCCAGGTCCCCTTTGTCGCGCAGGACGAGCCCTAGTTGACCAACCAGCGGAGCTTCGTGCCTCTCGTCGCCCTCTCCGCTGGCAACAGTCAAACCCTCCCGTAGCACTCTTTCCGCCTCGCTCAAGTTCGGTAGTTCCCAATAGGCGCGCCCGAGCGCCAGGTAAAATTCCGGCAATCGAACCTCGGCAAGTGCCTGTTGCAGATAGGCGATGGCCTCCTCAAAGCGGTACCGGTCTAAGAGTTCGTACCCTTTCTTGTACGCAGCCTCGGCTTCGTCCGCTTTGGTTAGCAGATCCTTCCTAATCTCGCTGATTTCGGTCCTAACCTCTTGGGGCGTCGGCAAGGGCGCTTCCCTGTTTCTTTGCTCTAAGGTCTGCATTCTTTCCAGGATTCCCTTTTGGCCCTCCAGGATCTGCGCTGTGTCGCTACCCTGCTTTGCCAGGATTTTCTCCTGCCCGCCCTTCACCTGCTCTGCCAAAGCCTCGATGCGTTGAATGATGATGTCCTTGCCGCCGATCTCAGCGAACCGGCGGAGGTTTGCGAAGTAGCTGTCCAAGAGCGTCTGAAGCCGCTTCTCGTCGGCTTGTTGACCCTCTGAAATTAGCTTTCGCATCTGCTCCAAATCGGCGGCATCTTCTTTCAGGCGGGGATAAATCCGCTTTAGGCCCTCCGCATATTGTTGCTTGGTGACGGCGCAGCTGTTGTAGCCTACAGCTAGGCCCTTTACCAACTCATTCCACTGTTGGGTAGCAACCGCAGCCTCTTGCAGCTTCTGAGGTGCCACGCTCAAACGGGTGCCGAGGACGCTTAAACTGCTCAAAGTTCCCGCAAACGAAGAACCTTCGTACTGAATGGCGAGTTGCCTAACGTCAATCTCATAGTGGTCGCCATCTGAGCAAGTAACTTTTTTCTGCCCGGAGGCGTTGCTGGCTGAGAGCAGAACGGCCCAGAGCACGGCGACACGACGCAACCGCCAGCAGCCTATTCGAGATCCCAAATCGAGCGCCACCTTCATTCGGTCCCTAACTTCCCGGCAAGCTCGCCGTAATGCTGAATCAAATTCGAGATCTGTGCCTTTCCACCGGAGGGTAATTCGGATTTGGCTGTCAGGTTATTGATCTGTCGCGACAGGCTGTCCAGGGCCTGAAACCTTGTTCCGTACAGTGCGTACTGTGCATTCGTAATTGCACATGAGTTGTATCCAGCCACCACGTATTTGCGGAATTCGTTGGCACTCTGCACCGACTCGGAGAGCTGCTGGAGTTGGATGGGGCTGACCTTTCCCGAAAACTTAGCCTTCTTGGCGATGTCTGCTTCGAGTTCCACGGAGTAGCCCGAGTACTTTGTCACGAAGTCTCGGATGTCGATGGTGCGCCTCGGCCCGTCAGTGCAGGTGATGGTTTTTGCCCTTCCCTGGATCAGGTCTCTACCAAACCACGCCAAAATCACGAGGACCACTGCCGCGATTGCCACGACCCACACGGTCTTGGCGTGTCTTCTCATAGCGGGCCTCCCGAAACGGAAGATGGGTGTCGTCACGAATCTACGGTTACACGCAGTTTAACACAAACCGGGCCACGGGTCTCTTCGGGTAATAGCAAGCGTAGCGCGGACCTGTTCGGTAGGTCCGCGGCTTTTTGGTATCAATGGGGGACGAACCGCGGACCTTCAGAACAGGTCCGCGCTACCGGCTTCGGTGTGTACCCTCGTTTTATGCTTGACACCGGTAATAACCGTATGTACACTAGCCCCTTAGGCCAGCTCCCGCTGGCTGAGGCGAAAGGCCGCGGACCTATACAACGGGTCGGCGCAACCCATACTAAAAGGCAGGTTTCAGGTGTCAGGTACCAGGTGTCAGTGTCAGGGAGGAGGATCTCGATGCTGTGGAGAACCTGCAGAACCCAGCCCCGAATCCCGAGTCCCGAATCGCGAGTCCCGCGTCCCGCCCCTGGCACCTAACACCTGGCACCTGCCCTTTGGAGGTTCCCGTGTCGCTCGTCAAAAAACATGAAATGACAGAGAAGAAACTGGCCGCGAATCGGCGGAACCAGAAGCTTTGCCACGGCCCGGCGACGGCCGAGGGCCGCGAGCGCATCCGGGCCGCCCATCTGCGTCATGGGTTTTACGCGCAGGCGGAGGAGGTGGCTTTGCGCGCCCTGGGCGAAGAGCCGGCCCAGTTCCAGGAACTGCTGGAGGGACTCTGGGAGGAATGGAGCCCCGCCGGCGGCTTGCAGGAGGGACTGGTGATGCGTCTGGCGCGGGCCATGTGGCTGATGAATCGCGCGGACCGCATGCAGGAGGGCTACGCGCTGCGGCAGGCCAAGGAGGTGAACATACGCCGGGAGGACCGGCTGCACGCGCAGATGATGCGACTGAAGATGACGGCGGCCAGTTTGCAGTCGCTCGCCCAAGCGGTGGCGCGGGAGCATTACGTCACCACTCGCGCCGACCTCGACCTGATGAAGAGCCTGCACCAGGAAGGGGCGGTGAAGGAAATGGGCGAAATAGCTCTCGCCCTCTTCTACCAACTTCAGGAGCCGGGCGCGCCGGGCCCGGGCGAGACGGAGGAGGGCGAGCACTCGGAAGTGGATGTTCGCCAGGTCGTGACCAACATCCGGGCGATCTTTGGCCTGGGCCCGCTCGACCCTGAGCCCGAAGCCGCGGCTTCCAGCCCGTCACAAGAAAGCCAGCAAGAGGCTGGCGCTACCGAAGCGGAGGAGGAAGGGCCGAACCTGACCGCGGAGGAATGGGAGGCACGTGAGCCGGTGCGCCAGCTTCTTGAGAATATCCTCAGGCGGCAGGTGGAGCTTTGCGAAGCGCAGCGCGTGGCCAACCTGCGGGAGTGCCTGGCGGGTCCGTCGCCCTTTGAACGCGCCGCGGAAATCGCGCCCACCCACCGCAGCGCGACGCTCATGCGGAGAATGCAAGATTCCAACTTTCGCCAAGTGGTGCGCCTGACGAGCCTGCTCATGAGGATTAAGCGCCAGGAGCGTCAGATGAAAGCTTTAGAAAATACCGCGGTTTTCCAAGATGTACTAGAAAAAAAAGGGGTTAGCGATGGATAGCGAAAACCTTGCAAAGATCTATATCATTGAAATAAAAACAGTTAGTCTATTCTGGGATGGCCAGGGTGACGAAAAAAAGGGGGCCCCAAAATGAAGGTAAGTTCCACTATGTTGTTGAGAACAAATGGAGAAAAAATGTCAGTTTGTGGGCTTTCCAAGATGTTGTTGAAATAGAACGAGTTATAGTTTTCTTTCCATGATGTTGATGAAAAGGAAGGGGAAAGGCGTTGGATACGAGGTCGAGAAAGGTTGACGGTAGCCCGAGGCCGCCCTGGCCCAGTGGAAGAGACTGGAAGCGCTGGATCGGAAGGTTCGCGCCGAGGAAGTCGCCTATGAGATGGCTCGGGAGGCCCGCTGGACGGGTGCAGCAGCAGGCAATTGAATCCGCATGGGCGATTCGGGTATTGTTCACATGCCCGTGGGCCGAACAGGCTGCGGAAGAACTTGTAGGCGCTGTCATTCTGAGCGAAGCGAAGAACCTCTGTATTTGCTTGAAAATTCAAATGCAGGGGTCCTTCGCTTCGCTCAGGATGACAGCATCGGGGAGTTTTTCCGCAGCCTGTAAAGCCCCGCCCTTCCAGTTCCGTGGTGAGAAATCCGGGTTAAGAGGCATCGGAAAAGAGGTTGGGTATGACAACACGCTCTCTGCGCAGAGGAAGGCTCGGGTCCTTGGCGACGGTTGACCTCGAAAACCGCTGGCTGAAGGTTCGCGTACTCCCCGAGGTCGGGGCCAAGATTTACGATCTGATCTGGAAACCTACAGGACGAAACATCCTGTGGCATAACCCGAGGATCGCGCCGCAGGTTTATCCCATCGAGAGTGAATTTGACAATTACTGGTGCGGGGGTTGGGACGACGCCTTTCCTACTTGCGATGGGTGCGTATTTCGCAACCAGCGCTACCCCGACCTGGGCGAATTGCGGTCGCTGCGCTGGAAGGTGGACTCGACGCGCCAGCCGGCCGGCGGCGCCGTTGCGCAGTTTTCTGCGCTTGGGCCGATCAGTCCCGTGCGGGCGGTGAAAACCGTGACCGTGGAGGGGCGCGCTCCGGTCGTCCGGATGCGTTACCAAATCACGAATCTCGGACCGATGAATGTGGACTTCCTTTGGGGCACGCACCCGGCGGTCGCGGTCACTCCTCACACGGTTCTGCGCATCCCCGCCCGGCATGCGCAGGTGTCGCAGTCGAACGATCCTGCCTATGGCCAGGCAGGACAGCGCTACGACTGGCCGATTCTGGAGACCGGGGGGCGCAGGATTGAAATGGACAAGGTGCGGGGAATCGATGCCAATCTCTGCTTCGGCCATTACGCGCTTGACCTGGAAGAGGGGTGGTACGCCATCGAGGACACACGCAGTGGAGAGGGTTTTCTGCTGACTTTTCCTCTGGAGCAGTGTCCCTGCCTGTGGCTTTGGCTGAATTACGGCGGCTGGCGCGGCCTTCATCAAGTCATCGTCGAGCCCTGGACCGGCTTTCCAGTGAATCTTGCCCAAGCCTATGAGCAGAAAACCACCCGCTGCCTGAAGCCTGGTGAGGGCTTTTCCGTGGAAGTGAAAGCCACCATCTATCACCGGCCCGAGACTTGGAAGGAGGCGCTAGCGCGGCTGCGCTAATCAGGCTCATAGGTCACCGGCTTCTGACAGCCTGCTGAAAAAGGGCGCCTGTCATGCTGGGCGCAGCGATGTCATGCTGAGTCCGCCGCGGCGGGAGGCTTTTTCAGCAGCCTTTAAGGATCTCTCGCCGAAAAGGAGGAAGAACCTGAAACTCCAGGAGCGGGTTGCCGTCATCACGGGTTCTGCCCGCGGCCAGATGAGATTCCTTCCCACAGGCATCCGCGCCTGGCCGGGGTGCACACGCCGGGCCACCAGGTCCTCTATCTGAAGCTGGCCAAGACCGGAGGGGTTGTGCTCTCAGGCGATCTCTATCACTACCCAGAAGAGCGCGCCCTGGATCGTGTGCCGACCTTCGAGTTCAATCCAGAGCAGACACGCGCGACTAGAGTGGCGATCGGCACATTTTTGAAGAAGACGGGCGCGCAGCATCGCCGCCGCGTCGTGCATTTCGACGCGCCGGAGCATCCGCAGCCGGACTCACCAACAGAATTGACATTCACCAGGCTGTGCCGTATGAATAGAGTCGAATGCGCATAACACGTCGTACGGCGTTTCTTCGATTGCTTTTGGGTTTTCCTCTGGTAAGTCCAAAGTCGAAGTTTTTCTCTCAGGGCCGAGAGCAGATTCCGGGAGCGAAGAAAGCCGCATCCCTGGATCCGATTCGCTTCCACAACGTCGCCACCTCGGCCGGTCTGAATTTCCAGGTCGAGAACAGCCCCACCCCTCTGAAGCACCTGATTGAGACCATGGCGGGAGGAGTCGCTGCGTTTGATTACAATGGCGACGGTCGCACGGATATCTTTTTTGCCAACGGCGCTGCCCTGCCTTCACTGCAGAAGGAATCCCCCAAGTATTGGAATCGCCTCTTCCGAAACGAAGGCGGGATGCGATTCAGGGACGTCACCGAAGAGGCCGGGGTGGCTGGCGAAGGTTACTCCATGGGCGCCGCGGCCGGCGATTACGACAACGACGGGCATGTGGACCTGTTTGTGGCGGGCGTCAACCGGAACATTCTCTACCACAATCTGGGAAATGGCCGTTTCGAGGACGTCACGGAAAAGGCCGGGATCAAGAGCGGCAAGTGGGCGGTGGCGGGAGGCTGGTTCGATTACAACAATGACGGCCTGCTCGACCTCTTCGTGGTGAACTACGCCCACTGGTCGATTGACAATAACCGTTTCTGCGGCGACCCTTCCCGTAACCTCCGTGTCTATTGCCACCCGATGTACTTCGAAGGCCTCAGCAATACGCTCTACCGCAACCGGGGCGACGGGACGTTCGAGGATGTCACGGAGAAATCCGGAATCGGCAAGTATCAGGGGCGCGGCATGGGCATCGCCTTTGCGGACTACGATAACGACGGCTTCATGGACGTCTTCGTGACCAACGACAACCAGGCGAACTTTCTCTTTCACAACCGCGGCGACGGCACCTTTGAGGAAGTGGCGCTCGAGGCGGGAGTCGCGCTGGCGAACGCCGGCGTGCCGGTCTCCAGTATGGGGGCGGACTTCCGCGATTACGACAACGATGGGCTTCCCGACATTTTTGTTACCGACCTGAACAACGAGGCCTTCCTGCTGTTTCACAACTTGGGCGGCGGCATGTTTGAGGATGCCTCTTACCCAAGCCGCCTTGCCGTCCTCTCCACCTCGCGCGGCGCATGGAGCGCCGGGATGTGCGATTTCAACAACGACGGCTGGAAGGATCTGATCAGTACGAACTCGCACGCGGACGATAACGTCGAGCAGTTTTCCGCCTATCACTATCGGCAGGCGAACAGCATCTTCGCCAATCTCGGGGATGGAACGTTTTGGGATGTGACCACAGAAGTGGGAAAGGACTTCCAGGTTCCCCGCGCCCATCGCGGCTGCGCGTTTGCCGACTTCAACAACGACGGCAAAATCGACATGGTGGTTTCATCGCTCCAAGACCCCGCCGAGTTGTGGCAGAACGTCAGCCCCAACGAAAACCATTGGATCATTCTCAAGCTGATCGGGACGAAGAGCAACCGCGACGGCATAGGGGCGCGCGTCCGAATCGGGAACCAATACAATCATATGACCTCCGCCGTCGCCTACGCCTCGTCCAGCCACTACGGCGTGCATTTCGGTCTGGGCAAGACCGCGAAGATTGCCGAGATCGAGATTCGCTGGCCCAGCGGAATCGTGCAGGTGCTGCGCGACGTCGCCCCCAACCAGCGCTTGGAAGTCCGGGAACCGGAAAAGTAGGCTTTACGGCGGCGTGATGGCGACTGCCTTCTCCACGCCCTGGTTCTCTTCCTGATTCTTACTCTGCATCTCCTGGTAGGTCCTGAACATTTCGCGCGCCAAATCCCTATCGCCGTGGGCCTGGTAGGCGCGGCCCAACTGGTAGTGCAAGCTTCCGTCCTCATCAATCGGCAAGGCGTCCTTGAGATGCGAAATCGCTTTTTCCGTTTGGCCCATCTGCAAATAGGCGAGACCCAAGGACTTTTGCGCGGGGAGAAACTTCGGATCGATCGCTACGGCCTTCTGCAAATAGGGGATCGCCTCCTGCGGCTTCTGCGCGCTCAGGATAACGTCACCCAGGAAATAGTTCAGTGATCCCGAATTGGGGTCCTGCCGGAGCAGTTCCTGAAACAACGTTCGCGCTTCTTGGAGGCTTCCTGACTCGGAAAGGGCAATCGCCAACTCTCTTTTGACATAAGGATTTCCGGGGGCGAACTTCAGCGCCTCGCGCCACTCCTTCACGGCTTCCGCGTATTGCCGGCGCTTGGACTCGATCCGGGCTCGCAGCTCGTGGGTTTCCAGCGAGGGCGGCAGCCGACCCAAGCGATCGTAGGCGCCCAGGGCAAGTTGGTTGTAGGCGCGGGTTTTCCAATACAGTTCCCGGGGGCCATGGGTGGTTTCCTGGACGATGGCCAGAAGGTTTCCCGCTTGATACTCGCACTCCAACTTCTCCGCGCCGCAGTCGGGCGGAGGCAATTGTTTCTCCTTTACTTCCTCGGTCGCAGCCCAATCCGGGTGCCCGGTTTCCTTATAGATTTCCGCCAGGGCAGCGTGAACTCCGCCGAGAGCCGGCATTTTGGCCAGCGCCTGCTTGTAGAAATAGAAAGCGCTATAAGTCTGCTTGGTTTCGAGGCGCGATTCTGCCACCAAGTCAAGCCAGTAGGCCGAGCCGGGAGCTGCCTCGGCAAGCTCATCAAAACTCTTTTGGGCCAGTCCCTCGTAACAGGCTCCCAGTCCGTGCCACACCTTCGCGCTCGACGGGTCCTGCTGGGAGAGCTTCTGAAAGCGTGAGGCCGCTGCGCCGAACCGCTCCAGCCCGAGTTCTGCTTCGGCTAGCGTCGCCTGCGCGTCGAAATTCTCCGGCTGGAGCTCCACAGCTTTTTCCAGGGGCGCGACCGCCAGGGAGGGCTGGCCCAAGTCGAGGTAAGCCGTTCCCAGCAGCAGCCAAGCCGGAAACAAATTGGGATCGAGCTTCAAGGCGGCTTGGTACTGCCGTATCGCTGCCCGCTTGTCACCCAACATGTCCAGGGCCAAACCGAGATTCATAACCAGCCCCGGATTGTTGGGCAATGCCCGGATGAGTTCGCGATAAATGGGGAGGGCTTCAGCGGGCCGCCCTGCTGCCATCAGTTCCTTGGCATGGTGCGCCTTCTCGGCCAGGGCCTGCTGAGACCGCACTTGGGTTGGAGAGACAAGAACTAGAACCGCCAATAGGCCTGTCCGGGCACAGGAGAGTTTCATTCGCATCCTCGTCAGCAGTCATTATACCGGGCGGGACAGGCCAGCGGCATTCCCTTGTTTCATGACAGGACGCGGCAGAGCCGCTCAGCCTGACCAAGCTCAGCAGGGTGACGAGCCGCGCCGCCCCAGCCGGTGTACGGCCGAGACTTGCCTCGGCCTGGGCCGGGTGTGGTTACCAAAAACCTCGTCCGCATTGAATCAATTGATCTAGGTCTCTGACCGCCTTAAGAGATTCCTTTTGTAGCCCAATTTTGCGCGCGCCCTCTTTCGGGTGAATTGCCAGTTGATCTTGACCCGATGCCGATTGACCTGGCGGTTCCAGGCGCGGGACTCCCGTCGCAAGATGCTCAAGGTGGGAATTCTGCGCTTGCCCAGGCATTGCCGGGAAAACAGGCTGATCTCGATTTCCGCCTGGTTCAGCCAGCTCCCATGCTTCGGCGTGTAATGGACGGTGAGGCGGTTCCAGATCGAGCCGCCCCTCTCCTCTCCGAAATAGTCGGTGAGGGACTTCCGGCCATGGATGTTCAGGTTATCCATCACCACGTGAATCGTTCGCGCACCGGGATAGCTGCTCACGACCGTCTCCAGAGCTTGGGCAAATTCTGGCGCAGAGCGATTCGGGGTGGGCAGGGTGAAATGCCGACCGGCTTTCGGCTCCACGACGCAGAAGACATTGGCGGTGCCGCATCGTTTGTACTCGTTGTCCCGTTTCGCTGTCCGGCCGGGTGCAGCGGGAATCGGAGGCCGGATGTCGGCGTGCAACGAGACCGGCTTCTCGTCCAGGCAGACTATCGGTTCGGCAGGAGTGTAGGGCTTTTCATAGGTCGCCAGAACGTCTTCCATCTTTTTGATGTACTCCTGATTCAGTTCCGCCACGCACCACATTTTTTTCCCGCCACGGCTTCAGGTCGTGGCTGAGCAACAAGATGCGCACCGTCTCCCGGCCCACCTGGGGCACCAGTTTCCGCTTGACGGCCTGCTCGGCGATCAGACGGACGCTCCAACGGGCGTAGCCTTCCGGCGGCTGGCTACAAACCATGGCGATGACCCGCTGTTTCTGCGGTTCGTCCAACAGTTGCTCGGCACCCCGCCCTTGCCGCTCGTAGAGCGCACCCTGCAGCCCGCCGCGTTTATACCGGTGGCCGATCCGCCGTACCGCCTGCGGGGTCAAATGCACCATCTGGGCCACCGCCGGCGCGGTCAAGCCCACCGACAACTGCTCCAAGGCGAGGGCCCGCAGGACCACTCGGACCTGCTGAATGCCGGCTCGCAAGAGTTGCCGAAGCTGCTTCTGATCTCCAGGAGATACCTTCACCTCAAGGGGGCGTCGCGACATGCCCCAGTATAGGCCGAAAAGCTTCCCAAAGACAATACATTATAGAATCTGTTCATGCGGTCAATGACCTAGTCCCGCCGCGACTGGTAAGCTCTCGTTCCTATGTGTGCGCTATCTGTTTCCGTTCTTGCCGCCCTTAGTTCCTCCTTTCGGACCCGGGCCGCTCTGCAGTTGGAGATCCTCGCTCTCCGCCACCAGATCCATGTGCTGCGGAGGGTGCAGCGTGGGCGTGTTCAACTGACGACAGCGGACCGTGTCCTCTGGACGACGTGAGGGTTTTCCAGAATAACAGGAGGCTCTATGCGTATGATTCCGAATGGGAAGTATGTAGAGCCGCGGCAGACATTATTGGTACCGTGGTCGAGTTTTTTGTATGCACAAGTCCTTCTCATGTGTGTATTGGCCCTGCCGGGGCACGCAGAGCAGCCGAAGACGATCCCAGCCTTTAGACAGTGGACAGAAGCGTCGGGTACCTATTCATTTGGGAGCAGCACACGCATCGTTGTCGATGAGGCTTATGCCAGCCAGCTCTCCGACGCCGCCTCGACGTTTGCGAGCGATCTGCTGGATCTCACGGGACAGTCGATTCCGATCGTGGTCGGAGCCAGTAGTGCGCAAGCCGGCGATATATACCTCACCATGGGCGCGACCGATGCTTCGCTGGGGCAAGAGGGCTACCTGTTAGCCATCGCCGATCACATCAGTATCAGCGCACAAATGGACACGGGCGTGTTCTACGGAACGCGCAGCGTCCTGCAGATGCTGAGGCAGAGCTTTCAGATTCAGGGTGGCACGGCCCGAGACTGGCCGGACTATCCCGAGCGGGGGTTGATGGTGGACTTGGGGCGAAAGTTCTTTTCCATCCCCTTTTTGCAGCGCCACATCAAAGACCTGGCTTACCTGAAGCTCAATTACTTTCATTTCCATCTTTCCGATGACCTCGGGTTCCGGCTGGAATCCGCCAGTCATCCTGAAGTTGTCTCTTCCGACCATTACACCAAGGCTGACATTCAGGACCTCCTCGCTCTCGCGCAAAGCTACCACGTCATGATCGTGCCGGAGATCGATCTTCCCGCGCATGCCGCGGCGCTGCTGGCGCCCCATCCCGAGCTGCAACTGCCCGGCCACCCCGACAAAGTGGACCTGGGCCAAGCGGGCAGCTACACACTTGTTAGCGACCTGCTCAACGAGTATTTGCCGCTGTTTCCCGCGCCCTTTTGGCACACGGGAGCCGATGAATATCTCTCCCCGAGCGAATATGCGAATTTCCCCGAGCTACTCAGCTATGCTCAGCAACAATACGGACCCAACGCCAATGTCTACGACATTTACCCGGGCTTCGTGAACTGGGTGGATGAAATCGTGAGAGTGCATGGAAAGCAACTGCGCTGCTGGAACGACATTTACGGAGTCACGGGCAATGTCAATGTTCCTAATTCCGACATCGTGCTCGATCTCTGGACCACCACTATTCTGGCCGGCGAGGCATTAAGCAAAGGCCATACCATCCTGAATTGCAGTTATGCCACGCTCTATTACGTGTTGGGGAGGGCGAGTTCCGATCAGGCCGATCCCGTGAATCTCTATCAAAACTGGGCGCCCAACCTGCAATGGCCTGGCGACGTTGATCTACCACCGCTGACCACGGGAGTGCTGGGAGGGAAATTTCACGTCTGGTGCGATTCCCCGGACGCGCAGACGGAAGATGATGTTCAGGCGAACCTCGCCGACTATCTTCGCTCCCTGGCCCAGAACAGTTGGGGATCGCCCAAGCTTGTCTCGGCGTACAGCGATTTCACACCGATCATGGACCTGGTTGGGCACACTCCGGGCTGGGGACCGGATTTTAGCCTCACGGTTTCGTCACGGAGCGCCAGCGTGGTGGCGGGCCAGACTGCGAAATATTCTTTAACGCTGACTCCGTTGCTGGGGTTCAATCAATCAGTTTCCATGATGTGCACACATAACATCCCGGAAGCCGTTTGTTCCGTTTCTCCGGGAATCGTGCCGGCCACTGGTTCCGCCCCTTCCACCGTGACGGTATCGGTTTCAACCACGGGGTCTTCCGTGAACGCGTTGAATTTGCCTCGCGGCTCACGGCCGGCGTTCCCTTACAAACTCGCCTGGGCCGCAGCGATACTGCCGGGGGTCTTTTGGAGAAGGCGGCGCGGTTCTTTTGGCAGGACAAATTGGATTCTGCTCCTGTCCTTGGCCGGGCTGTTTGGCTGGGGTCTGGTCTCGGCGGGATGTGGAGGCTCTGGCTCGACGGCTACGCCACCCCCCGCCGCGACGCCCGCGGGAACCTACGAGGTTGTCGTCCAAGCCGCTTCGGGATCCCTCATTCACCAGGTTACCCTCAGCTTGACCGTTCAGTAAGGCCGGCAGCGTTGCGTGAGCCTCTTTTCCAGGAGTTTCTCACTTAATCCTTATCTCCAGGAAAGGAACTGGAGTGTCGCTATTCTGTTGGAAGAGTACAGACTCTTTACGCCCGCTCCTGAAATTCGTATCATACCTGCGGAGGAGTGATCCGGGAGTGCGTGTTCTGAGGACGTCGCGAACAAGGCCGGTGCTCCCGGCCGGCACGGTTATCATTCCCACGAGGCCCTTTCCGGTGAACCCATCCCCGAAGCACTTGGCTACTTTCGCCCTTTTCCTTCTAGGCCTCAGCGCCTCGACTGGGTTGTGCCAGAGCAATACAGGGCGCGCCTCCGGCGGCACGCCGGTCCTGCTGATCACGGTCGATACGTTGCGTGCGGACCGCCTGAGCTGCTACGGGGCGCGCAGCGTCCGGACCCCCGCCATGGATGCCTTGGCCGCGCAAGGCGTGCGTTTCGACCACGCCCTGGCGCAGGTTCCCATCACCCCTCCGTCTCACGCTGTGATCCTGACCGGCACCTATCCCATGTACAACGGCTTGCGGGGCTTCACCAGCGGCCCGCTGCCGAAAGGCGTCGGCGTGCTGGCCGAAGCCTTCCAACGTCACGGGTACGATACGGCGGCCTTTGTGAGCTCTGCCGTGCTGGAATCAAGCTGGGGATTCAATCGCGGCTTCCAAGAGTACGACGACCGTTTCAACGTGCGGCGAGTGGAAATCGGCAATCCTGCGACCATCGAGCGTCGCGCTGAAGAGACGGTCGGCCACCTGCTGGCTTGGTTCCAGGCCCGTCCCACCCGTGGGACCGGCGCGCGCCCTTTCTTTGTCTGGCTGCACCTCTACGATCCCCACGTCCCCTATGACCCGCCGGAGCCTTTCCGCGCCCAATATGCCGGCCACCTTTACGACGGCGAAATTGCCTATGCGGACAGCCAGCTCGCCCGGCTGTTTGAGTATCTGCGCAACAACCGCCTCTACGATCGGACCCTCATTGCCCTGATGAGCGATCACGGCGAGTCATTGGGCGAGCATGGCGAAGACGAGCACGGCTACTTCATTTACAACTCCACCCTGCATGTCCCGCTGATTTTCAAGCTGCCCTCCGGGATGGGCACGCCGCACGTGGTTCGCCGCCTCGTGGGAATTATCGACGTGGCACCCACCCTGCTCGAGTTGCTACACCTGCAGGACCCGCTGAGCCGGCAGTTCCAGGGGACCAGCCTTGCATCGGAAATTCTGGGAAAAGGCACGGCAAGCGAACGCCCCGTTTATTCGGAGACCTACTATCCACGCGATGGTTTCGGCTCGAGCGAGCTGCGCGGCATCACTACCGAGCGCTTCAAATACATCCATGCGCCGCACCCCGAGTTCTACGACCTTGGGAGCGATCCCCAGGAAGCCCACAACCTGTACGCTGAGCGCGCCTCGCTTGCCGCGGCGCTGCGCGATCAACTGTCCGGCCTCGAACGGCGCTATGCCTCCACCCGGCCCACACCGACGGGGCCACCCCTGCCTTTGGAAACCGTCGAAAAACTCAAGTCGCTCGGGTATCTAGCCTATGGGGGTGCAGCGCAACCCGCCGCGAGCGGGCCGCTCCCCGATCCCAAGGACCGGCTGAAAGTCTTCAAATCGGTCATGCGCGCGCATGCTCTAAACGAGGCGGGGCGCTACGAGGAGTCCAATCGGGTCCTGGAGCCACTGGCCACCGAAGAGCCGGGCCTCTTCGTGATTCCCTTCCTCAAGGCGGAAAATTATTCGCAGACCCACCGCTGGCCCGAAGCCGAGAAGAGCTATCAAGATAGCTTGAAGATCAATCCCACGTTTGACCGCGCCCTCATGGGCTTGGCGCGCGCCTACATGGTCGAAGGCGAGGAGGAGAAAGCAAAGCCGCTGCTGGAACTTGTTATTCACCAAAACCCTCGCAATAATTTCGCCATTCATGCCCTGGGGAGAATTGCGCGGATGGAAGGAAACAACGAGGAAGCTTATCGCTACCTCCTCAAAGCCGCCGAGGCGGTGCCTTCCATCGCGATTTTCCAGATGGAGTTGGGAATCACCCTGGTCGATCTCAAGCGCTATCAAGAAGCCCTGGACCCGCTCGGCCGCGCCGAAAAGCTGGGGCTGGAAGACCCCCGCCTCGAGCATTACTTCGGGACGGCCCTGGCCAATGTCGGCCGGTTCAAAGAGGCTGTGGATCATTACCAGAAGGCCTTGAAGATGAAGCCGAACCTCGCGCAGGCGCGTCTGAGCCTCGCCTTCGCCTACCTCAACCTGGGCGATCGCGCCAATGCGATACGCGAGTTTAACACCCTCTGCCAGCAGAGCCCCACGATGTGCCAACCCTACCGCCAGTCGTTTGAAGAGGGCTCTCCCCAACCGGTTAAACCCTAAGCCAAGCCACGTAAGAAAGCTTCAGCAAAAAAAAGCGGGCGCGCTTGGCGCGCCCGCTCTGCGAATCCGAACATCCTTACATAAGAGCAGCCGCTGCAGGAGTGTGTGTGGTTGCGACTACCCTCAGCTCCAGCGTCAGAACCTGAGCTTAAGTCCTAGTTGGACATACCGCTCGCCGTAGCCAGCGTTGATCTGACCGAATTTTCCTCCACACTTTCCGAGGACGTCCGTGCAGGTTGTGTTGGGGTTGTTGAAGTGAGGCGAGTTGGTCAAGTTCTGCGCCTCCGCACGGAACTCCAGGTTGAAGCGCTCTGTCAGCTTGAAGTGCCGGAACAAGCTGGCATCCATCTGCACCAGACCCGGCCCCCTCAGCCAGGAGGGGTTCCGCCCCACGGTCCCTAACACGCCGTTGTCCTCGACCGGAGCGAAACTTGCCGGGTCGAACCAGTATTGACCCGGGCCTTGCCCCTTCGGGTACCTAACGGGTGCGATCTGGTTCGGATCCTGGCTGGTGCCTGGGGTATTGAGGTTGCCGCCGCCACTTTGGCCCAGAGTCAGCGGAGAACCGGTCCAGGCGCTGAAAACACCATTGACCTGCCAGCCGCCGAGAACTGCTCGAGAGACTTTCTCGGTGTTGGCAAATTGCTTGCCGGTTCCGAAGGGCAGCTCGTAAACGAACGCCGTCTTCAACATTTGGGTGTGATCAAAGTCAGACACCCCTCGATTGAGGCTCTGGCACCCCTGGGGCAGCGCGGCTGAGGCAACACAGGTAAACCTCAGATTGTTTTCCCAACTATTGTCACTGCTGTAGCCGACCACCTTCGACCATGTGTAGGACCCCTGGAGGTAAAACCCCCTACTAAAGTGACGATTGAGCGTGACCTGGAGCGAGTTGTAGTGGGAGTCCAAATAGCCCTGGAAGAGGTAGGTGCCAGCCGTCCGCTGGAACGCCGAATAGAGCGGCTGGCTGGCACTTGTACCACCCAACGTTGCGGCGTTCATGTTTCTCCCGTTCATCATGTGGACATAGTGATTGCCCACGTAACCAGCGCTGAGGAGGAATTCGTGGGGCAACTGGCGTTCAACAAAGAAGTTCCAGGACTCGATGTAGGCGCGTTTGAATCCGCCTGCGGCGAGAGTCCCGACGTCCACGGTGTTGGGAGCAACGATGGCGCCCGAGGAGATGTCGGGATCCGGGATCAGAGGGATGCCATCCGCGAACGTGCCGAGTGGCTGCCAACCGCTCACTGCCGTGTTGGGCACCACGTTATCCGCACCCATCGACAGGGGGAAGAAGCCCCGCAGTGGCCTTTCGAGCGGCAGGGAATCGTTCGACATGCCAAACCCGGTTCGAATCACCATCTTGTCGTTGAGCCGGTACGCCAGCCCGAGTCTCGGCATGAAGAGCTTCTTGCTCGATGTCACCCCCAGGTGGATGGGGTTACCGGCCACCCCGCCGAGCAGCGTTTCATTGGTGGCGGGGTTGTACTGCTCGAACTTGACGGCGCCGTCGCGGACGATTAAGGGGAAGTACTCCCAGCGCACCCCCACGTCCACGGTGAACTTGGGACTGACCTTCCAGCGGTCGCCGAAGTAAAACGCAGATTGTGTGTCTTTTGCGGTGTTCTTGATGTACTGGCGGCTCTTCGCGGTTTCGGAGACGATACCCAAATCGAACAGGGCCACTTCATTCTGCCGGCCCGTGGCATAGCCTTTGCCGGCTGCGACCCCGCCCGAGGTGAAGACCGGCAGTTGTGTATAGTTCGCGTCATGGGGCAATACCGGCAAGTTCAAGCCCGAGTCGTCCGGGTAAAAACTCACATATCCCCGCGGGCAGCAGTAGATTTCGGGTTGCCAGTGGTTCAGGTGATTGTGAGAAACGTCAACCCCGAAACGGAACTCATGACTGCCGCGCACGATGGTGAGATTGTGGGAAGTAGTGGACGTCCAGTCGTTGCGGAAGACGGGCTGCCACGAGTTGGTATCGCCCAGAGCACTGAAGTCCCCCGAATAATACCCCCCCATGGCGATTCCGGGGAGCCCGGTGTAAAGAGGGTCGCCGTCAGGCGCATTGGCGCCCGGAATTCCCAGGATGCTCTCGCCCAGAGGCTTCCCATAGGTCGGAGGCTGGCTGTTCTCCGCCATGCGCGTGAAGCCCAGGTGGCCGGTCAGCACCATGTTGGGCGAAATCGTCCAGGTGTGCCCGATGGTCTCCGTCTGAGCGAATTGGTGGCCATTACCCGTGGCGCCTCCCCCGCCCGCGGCGCCAAAATACGGTGGGTCAAGCGCGTTGAAGTTCTGGCCCATGTACTTGCCCCAAATCGTGTGTTTGTCAGACCGGTTCCAGTCGAGCTTCCCGCTAAAGATCTGGCGCGTGTACTTGTCCGTGGTGCTGACGAAGTAGTTCGCAGTCGTGTCTTGATTGAAGGTTTGGCCCTGCGGGAAATAGTTCGGCGTGGGAACCAGTTTCATGAAGTTCATGGCACCCTGGTTAAGCCGGTCGGAAGGAACGACGTTGAGCGCCCCGTTTGAGGAGAACACAGCGCGACCGGTCCCATCCGTATTCCCACTCGTCGGGTCGAAAACCATTCCCTGCCGCAACTGAACGCTGCCCCCTTCGGTCGTGGGGACCATGATGGGGTTCCCAGCGGAATCGAAGAGGGCCTTGCCCAGCGCGCTTGAGAAGTCTCCCCCGCGCCAGTCACTGATGGTTTCTCCTACGGTAGTTGGCGGGAGGAGGGCTTGGGCGGAGTAGTTATTCCGTTCGAAGAGGCCCTCCCAGTTTGCGAAGAAGAACAGCTTGTTCTTCTTGATCGGCCCCCCGACGGTGCCGCCGTCCTGGTTAAGGATGTGCTTCGACTTCCGTTGCGTGCCGGGATAGAAGACGTTGCTGGCATCCATGGCGTTGTCGCTGTGGAAGGCGTAAAGAGTCCCGTGAAGCTGGTTGGTTCCGGACTTGGACACCACGTCCGTCGCCACCCCCGCCGTTAGCCCTTTCTCCACGTCGAAGTTGGAGGTCTGGACGTTGACTTCCTGAATCGTATCCTGCGGCGGGATGACCAGCATGTGGTTGGGCAGCCAAAGGAACAGGTTCGTGGCGCCATCCACCCGCGTGGTGTTGATGCGTGGTGGTAAGCCGTTGGCATCGATGGTCAAGGAACGCTCCGGGGTATCTGAATAGGAGTTCTGGTAGGCGCGGGAAATAGCGTCAGCAGAGAAAACCCCAGGAGCCAGTAGCTCTGCAGTCTGGAAGTTGCGATACGGGTCCGTAGGCAAATTCTCGATGGCAAAGCTGCTGATGGTGGTGTGTACATCAGCCTTCTCTGTCTGCAGCACGGCCGCAGAGGCCTGTACCGTCACCTCTTGCGTGACGGCTCCGAGCTCGATCCGCAAGTCCTGGCCGTTGACTTGGCCGATGAGCAAATCGATGTTGGTCCTCCTAACAATACTCGGTTAAGTAGTCAGGACGTGTCGGTGAACTCCGTTAAACACCATGGGCAACGCCCAACGATTCTAAGGAGCAGCGCCAGGAGTCTCTTGCGGACTCGCGGCAGTGTCCAGGTCGCACCAGGAGTTTTTTTTAAGGCGCGCCTGCTCGGAACGCAGAAAGGCGTAGGCCATGCTGACCAGGCAAACATGATGGTGCCATCCCCGCCATTGGCGGCCCTCGTAATGGTCCAACCCGAGTTCTTCTTTCAATTCGCGGTAATCCTGTTCGACCCGCCAGCGCGCCTTGGCGATGCGCACGCAGTGGCGCCATCCGGGCGGCTGTGCACCGAGTTGGGCCAGCCAGTATTTCGTCGGCTGCTTTTCCTCCTTCGGCCATTCCACCAGCAACCATTCCTTGACCCGCGGGGGATGGGCTTGTTGCCGCCACCCGTGGGCCGCCCAAACCGGCAGCAGGGCAAAGCGGGAGCTTTGCGCTCCCCGGCTGCCCTGCCGCCAAGTCACGGTGCGCCAAGCCGCCGCGGGCCACGGTTGGGCCACCTTCTCCAAGCTTTGCGGTCGCGGCAGTGCCTCCCGCGGAGGATAACGGCGCGGCCGTCCCGTCTTTTGCTTTTTCGGCGTGGGCAAGGGAAGGTTCGGATCCGTCGTCCAAACCACCGTGCTCGGCTCGACCTGCACGGCGTAGGTCAGGTGGCGCTCCCGCAGCGCCTGCCGGAAACCAAAATCATTGCCATAGAAGGAATCTGCCACCACCGGCAAGGCGGGCAATTCCCAGGCCAAGGCCTGATCGATCACCTCCAAGGCCAGTTCCGTCTTGCTTTGATAGACCGTTCCCGGCGGCAGCTTGACTTCCTGAGCCCGCGCGGCGTCCTCGAACCACTTCTGAGGCAGGTAGAGCCGCCACAACAGCGGACAGCTCGCCGCCTCGCTGGACCAGTGCAGGCTGACCGCCACTTGGCAGTTGGCCACTTTCCCCAAGGTGCCACAATACTGCCGCGCCACCCCCACCGAATGCTCGCCGGCCTTGGGGAAAGCCGTCTCATCCAGGATCCAGACCTGCGCCTCGCTGAGCAGGTCGACCATCTTGTGGGCCAAACGCCGCTGGACTTGTTCCACCTCCCAGGGGCTTTGCCCCACGAACTGTCGCAGGGCTTGCACGTCCGCGCCGGGGAGGCGCGCTGCCATCGGCTCAATCGACTTGCGTTCCCCGTCCAGCAACAGGCCCTCCACATAAACCCGCGCCCAGTGGCGCCGCTCGCTACGCCCCATGGGTTCCAACAAGTCTTCGAGAAAACGCATCAGACGACTCTCGAGGCTTCTCAGGCTCTGCGGTGTCATGGCGGCACTCTAGCACACACCGCATTGTCGATCAAGAACTACTTAACCCAGTATTACTAAGCGGCTTGAAGCCTTTGGCCGTTGCTTCAATTGTGTAGGTACCTTGTGGAAGGTCCAAGATTCTGTAGAGGCCTGTGGAATCCGTAGTGGTTTGACGCTTGAGGCCCGTGGAATCATTGGAGATGGCAATTTGTGCTCCTGGTACCACGGCTCCGGTCTGATCTGTAACCGTACCTACCACGGATCCGTAAAGCACCTGGGCACTTGCGGATTGTGGAATGAAGGTGAACAAGATACACGTCACCAGCAAACAAAGGATAGAGACTCGCTCCCCTTTGATGGGCATCTTTACTGCCTCCTTGTTTTTGACCTACAGACCCCTCGCGAGAAGTATGCGCGCCTCACCACCGGAATGGGTGCGCGCTAGCATTTCAAGGAAAGGACGCTAATCTAACGAATCCCCACTCAATTCTTCTCCAACCATTTACATCGGAATGTATACGGGTGTCAAGTGATTTCCCGGATGTTGACACAATGTCTATGTTATCTGTTGCGACAATGTTGACTGACCACGCCGAGCGCATCGGCGCCGCGATTTCGATAATTGCTTTATCAGGGTGGTTTCGAACGAAGCGCCGAGGCAATCGAACGGCGGCCTTTAATGAAATGAGAGGACTCCTAAGGAGGATTTGGCGCGCCAGCGCACGGAGTGAGACTGCTTAGCGTGGGCCGCCAGGGCCCTCAAGGGTCCGGAGGTCCTGATTGATATCCGCCAGCAGTTTGGATTGGCCGCGCGCTGCCGCCTCGGTTCGCGCCTGCTTCAGATAATCCAGCGCCTTTTGCCGGTCACCTGCTCGCCCGTAGGCGGCTCCGAGGGCATAGAGGTACGCGGGAGTGCTTTTATCTACTGGAGTAAGGGTCTGCAAGAGCTGCTCGATCCCCTCCCGGTACCGCTGCTGGGTAACCAGGACGCGCCCCAAGTTGAAATGTGCCTGCCGGAAGTCCGGCTTGCCTTCCACCGCTTTCTTGTACTCGGCAATCGCTTCCGGCACCTTCCCCTGCCGTTCCAGCAAATAGCCGAGATTGTTGTGGGCGTCGGCGTAGGAAGGATTAATCTCCAGTGCCGCACGGAAAGACTTCTCAGCCTGCTCAAGTTTCCCTTCTCTCATCATCAGAACACCGTAATCATAATGGGCATCGGGAAACTGGGTGGGGTTGAGCTTCACTGCCGCTTGGTAGTGTTCCTCAGCTTTTTCCAGGTTTCCCACGCGGCCATAAAGGACGAGCAGATTGATGTGTGCCTTCACCAATCCCGGGTCCAGCCGCACCGCCTCTTCGGTTTCTGCAATCGCGTCTTCCGGCCGCCCCACCTGTTCGAGCTGCACACCTCGTTCCAGGTGGGCAGCGGCTCCCTTGTCCAGCTTTCGCATCTCGTCCCGTAGGGGGTCATCGACGGGGGGCACCACCGTCTTGTTCTGGGCGTGCAAGGCGAGTTCCTGCTGAGCCTCCTCGCCATTCCCCAGCTTCCGATCAACCTGGGCCAGCGCATAGTGTGCAGGGCCATAGGCCGGGAAGAGCTCGCAAGCCTTGCGGAAGGATTCCCGGGCGGCGCTGGGGTCCCCACGGGCCCTGGCAATCCGTCCCAACCCATAATATGCCTCGGCAGCACCCGGTGACTGCTGCACAATTTCCGAATACATGCCATGGCTCGCCTCGAGCTTGCCGGCGTTGAAGAGGCTCTCCGCCAGTTTCAAGCGCGCCGCCAGATAATCCGGGTTCAGCCGCAACGCTGCCCCCAGCGTCCGAGCGGCCTCCGAGTGTTTTCCTTGCTTGGCCAGCAGCGATCCGAGGTAGTACAACCACTGGAACGACCTGGCATCGAGTTGGTGAGCTCGTTCGTAGCACACCCGGGCCTCCTCCGGTCGGTCGTAAAGATCCAGAAGCATTCCCAACCGGCCGGAGGCCGCGGCATCTTGGGGGCGCCCCCGGGCTGCGTCATAAGCTTGCTGGACTTGGCTGCTAACTTCCGGAAGGAAGCCGCGCAAAGTGAGCTTAGGAAGGTCAGGGAGGCGCGAGCTTTCACTGGCCAGTGCCATCAAACAGAGCCCGAGAGTAACGATCAAAACGCCACGCCACTGCCGCATGGCGACATTGTACGACAGAAGGCGGAGGTTCGCGAACTGCGGGGCTTGCAGTGGGAAATAGCGGCTTCAAGAACCTGGGTCGGGACCTGGCGCGGTGGTCTCCTGGCTCAGAATCGCCCGGTAGCGGGTGAGGTCCCGCAGATCGCGGATCGGCTCCGGAGGAACAAAGCTGCCTCGCAGCAGACCATGGTGGAGGAGGTCCGCAATCCGCTCACAATCTTGGGTGTCGGTCTTTCGACCGTGTACCGTCTTGATGTGCTGCGCGTTCACCAGCAAAACCTCGACCTGTCCCTCCAGGATGTTCCACACTGGTTTCCAATAAACGTCCGTCGATTCCATCGCCACATGCGTGACCTGCCTCGCGAGCAGCCAGTCCAGCAACTCCAACAGATCACGGGTCATCGTTCCGAATCACCGAACCTCCTTGCGCCTCGGCCCCGTTGTCTCGGCGACCAGCACGCATGCCAAGACACTGTCTTTGTGCACATCCAGCCCACAACAGCGCCGAGGGCGTGCATATCTCCCTCGCATGCGCCCCTTCAGGGGGCGATAATTCGTTGTTCTGTGCAGCGTCCGGGTTAAACTGCCCCGCAGGCTCTCTCGCTCCACGTCAGACCAACCTCAGTGGCCCCCTCGTCGGCACCTCCACTCTACGCACCTCCAAGAGCATTTTCATCCTTCGTTGTGAGCAGATTGCTCATGAACAACTGCCCCCGACTTCTTGGCGCTCTCAAACAGGCGTGCTCTTGAGGCCGCCAAACCAGAGAGGGATGGTGAAAGGTCATTAATCTCTACGCACCGAGGGGAGGAGTCATGGTGACAACACAACGAGTGATCGTCAGTTGTTTGCTCTCTTTAACTGCCTTGTCTTATGCGCCAGCGCAAGTAGCTAGCGGCACTATCCAGGAACAGAGGAGCACCTCAAAGAAAGCAGCCAACCCCACAGAGGAGCGGCTTGGATGGTTTCGTGAAGCCAAGTTCGGCATGATGATCCACTGGGGACTGTATTCTGTACTCGGTGGGGAGTGGCGGGGCAAGCAGTTGCCGACTCCAGGAGGAGAACTGGGAGAATACCTGCCAGGAGACCTGACCGAAATGATAATGGAACCCCTTAGGATCCCGCTTGCGGATTACCGTGAAGTCGCCCGGCAGTTCAATCCGGTGAAGTTCGACGCGCAGCGGTGGGTGAGCTTGGCAAAAGCGACCGGCATGAAATGCCTGGTCATTACCTCCAAACATCAAGACGGGTTCGCCATGTTTCATTCGAAGGTCAGCAAATACAACATCGTGGATGCGACCCCTTTCAAGCGCGATCCTCTGAAAGAACTGTCGGAAGCTTGCCGGCAAGAGGGCATCCGCTTCTGCGTCTACTATTCCCAGCGCGACGACTGGGAAGATCCCAATTCTTACGGCAATTACTGGGATTTTCACGAATCAAAGAGGAACTTCGAAAGATATTACGAAGGGAAAGCCAAGCCGCAGGTGCGCGAACTGTTGACGGGCTATGGCCCCCTCGGGCTTATCTGGTTTGACCACGGGATGTACACCGTGCAGCAGGCGGAGCAGATGGTGGATTTGGTGCACAGCTTGCAGCCGCGTTGTCTTGTGAATTCGCGTGTTCTTGTGGATTCACACGTTAACACGGCATTCTTGGTGAGGAATACGGGGAGTCGAACCCTGGTACGTGCAGGCGGTGGACGGTAGATCCTATTGACGGCACGCAGGCATTCATTCACGGAGTGCCACTCTGCACGGTGCTGATAGCGCTTCAGTGCGACGGGGAGAGCGTGCTGGGAGTAATCCACTGTCCGCCGCTGCATGAGACGGTCGCCGCTGCTGCCGGCTGCGGTTGTATTTACAACGAGCGCCGTTGCGAGGTCAGTCAAGTCGACGATCTAGCCCGAATTTCTCAGTGCGCCCCAACGGCGCAGATCACCAGTGGGGGAAGGACCCACCCGAGTAGTTGTCGGTAAGACTCGGTAGCTAACGAGCGGTTCGATTGGGTAACTGATCGGATCGAAGCCTCGTGACAAAGCCCACGCATGGTGGGCGAGCAAGCTGGCAGGCCGTAACGCGATTGAAGCTTGAGCAGGCCTCGAAAGTGATGTTGTGGATGCCGACCCGCCTGAGATACGGGGAAGGCCGCGCGAGCAGGGAAGCAACCGACAAATGCACCTGTTCGGTCCACCGGGGTAGTGAGCACGGCATGCCGGGAAGGTGGTCTGGGTAATTGGGGGAAGCCCAGGACGGTGGAGTTCGCAACTCCAACCGAGTCGGAAAGGACGATGGCCGGACTGGGTGACGGAAAGGGTCGTAGTACCGCAGAAGCCGGGTAATGCCGGTGGAGGGAAGGGCCCTTACTTCTGATGGGCTTTGGAAGAAGAAGAGGTGAGGTGATTGGCGATGAGCCTGGAAACACCGATTCCGATCCGGACTCTTCAGAGAAAGCTGTATCTCAAGGCGAAGGCAGAACCGGCCTACCGCTTCTATCTGCTCTACGACAAGATTTGCCGCGAGGACATCCTTGCTCATGCCTACGAGTTGGTGAAAGCCCATCAAGGTGCACCGGGCGTAGATGGCCAGACGTTCCGGGAAATCGAGACGCAAGGGTTGGAGAAGTGGCTGGCGGGTATCAGGGAGGAACTTCGCGCGAAGACGTACCAGCCACAAGCGGTGCGACGGGTGATGATCCCGAAACCCGGAGGCGGGGAACGGCCGCTCGGGATACCGACGATAACTTGAATCCGGCGTGAATTTCAGTGTTTCTCTTCAAATTTGGCCGAAAACGGGCATTTGTACTCAAAATGTTTGCAGCAGTCGATCAATTTTCAGAAACGCAGCCTGCGCCGCCTCAGCCCTCCAGCGGTCTTAGCTTATGAATTCGGTGTAGTATCTGCTCCGCCCACATCGCGATCAGGCGTGAGTTGGCTAACCGCAGAGTAGGTCGGTTTTGCGGGCGGGTCAGTTCACCAGGCAGCCAGAATAGTCGGTGGCGTAACTTACTCAAGGTCAAGCTCTGCCATTCCTCGGGTAAACACAGGCGCTGGAAGATCGCCACTAAGTTGTAGGCCAAGCGAATCACCTCCAGATACAAGGCGTTCGCCTCAAAAGATGACGTCGGAATCTTCCGCAGTGCGAAGTCTTCCCGCAATTCATGGATGCGCGGCTCCATGGCTGCACGACCATCATAGAAATGCCACACTCCGGCAGGCGTCAAGGTGAGATTGGTGACCCATACCCGATAGAAGTAGCGCCCCATCGCAAACAGCGTCGGTTGCGGATCATCTTCCTCGATCGCACAACGCGCCACCACGATGCGACGGGCTTGCCGCCAGCCCTGGGCGCGGAACTCTTCCTTCGCCGCAATCCCAACAGGCATTGGCGGGCGCATAGCGCAGCCCCGGCAGCAGACGCTTGAGCGAGGTCGTCAAACGGGCCACTACAGCGTACTCCGCGCGATGTGCCTCCAGTTTCTCGAACACCGGATCGTAACCGAAGCCGGCATCGGCGCGAAACCGCAGCTCGCGGATTTCGGGCGGCACGTTCACGAAGCTCGTATCCAGTAGAGCGGGGCTGCCCTCCCATGTGCCAGCGTTTCCGGAGCGCAGTTCGGCGTCCCACAGAAAGGAACTGTTGGCCTCCAGACATAGCAACGGGTTGTAGCTGCGCTTGCCCCGGTACCGGGGGTTGTAACCAACCTCGGCGCCGTCCTGCTTTCCGAACACGCTGACCACCGTGCTGTCCAGATCGAAGATGAGACGTGAGCGCCGCTCCGGCCGGTGAATGAATTCTTGCAGCACTCGATCATTGACGCGGTGTAACTGTTCCCAGAGGCGAGTTGGATCTTTCCGTAAGAATCGCCGTAGGGTCTGAGGATCAGGAAAGCCGGGCAGGCCGGTCAAGTACTGAAAGGTGCCGTTGGAACGAAGCAAGGACGCAGTCTCGATGCGATCGAGCCCCAGCACGACGGGGTAGAGCAGGGCCAGGATGGTTTGGGAGAGACTATAGCGGTGGTTCCGTCGGGGATACCTAAGATGTTGTGCTAAGAAGTTGCGAAACTGCAGCACTCTCAAGAATTCATGGAAGAAATAGATACCACCGAAGTGCGTCAGACCCCCATGATTATAGGCGATTCTCACATTTCTTGGCGATCGGCGCATCCCAAGCCTCACCTAACCAAAAGCGATGTAAGGCTTAGAGTACCATAAGAACCTTCTCGCCCGCATTAGAAGGGCCTTGGGGCCCCTTTTTAAACAGCAGAATGCGCCGGATCCAAGGATAAGGGACCGCGTGGTGCAGACCTCGGCCAAGCTGGTGCTGGAACCGATCTTCGAGGCGGATTTCGATCCCAATGCCTATGGCTATCGACCCAAACGGAGCGCGCAGGATGCAATCCGGAAAGTGCATAAGCTTTTGTGCGACGGCTACACGGAGGTGGTAGACGCCGATCTGTCGAAGTACTTCGACACCATCCCACACTGCGAACTGCTGCAGTGTGTCGCTCGGCGAATCGTCGATCGGAATGTGCTGCGTCTGATCAAGATGTGGCTGAAAGTTCCGGTTGAGGAAAAGGATGACAAAGGGAACCGGCGCATGACGGGCGGCAAGCAGAACACCCGTGGAACTCCGCCAGGCGGAGTGGTCAGCCCACTGCTGGCCAACCTGTACATGAACCGGTTTCTGAAGTACTGGCGGATCACCGGGCGGGGAGAGAGGTTCCAAGCCCACGTTGTTACCTACGCGGACGATTTCGTGATTCTGAGCCGCGGTTACGCGCCACAGGCACGGGATTGGACACGGCAGGTGATGGGCCGGATTGGACTCATCCTCAACGAGGCGAAAACCAGCATTCGGCGAGCCCGCCAAGAGCGCTTTGACTTTCTGGGGTACACGTTCGGGCCGTACCGTTACCGGAAAGATGGTCATTGGTATTTGGGCGCAGGTCCGTCCAAGAAGAGCCTTGCACGGCTCCGGCAAAAGGTGGGAGAGGTGCTGAAACCCAGCAACGTGCAGCCCTGGGAAGAGGTTCGCGATCAGCTCAATCGCCTGTTGCGAGGTTGGGCGGCGTACTTCCACCAAGGCACGCGGCTGATGGCTTATCGGGCCATCGACCGTCACGTTTATACGCGGGTTCGCTTATTCCTGATTCGGCGACACAAGGTGCCGTCGCGAGGTGCGGGGCGCTATCCGGACACTACGGTCTTCGGGGCGCTGGGGGTGCTGCGCTTGCACAGTCTCCCTGGCTCGTCGCTGCCGTGAGCCTGAGATGAAGTCAGTCGGAAAGCCGGATGCTCGAAACGGGCACGTCCGGTTTGATGAGCGGGGCGCGGGACGAACATAGTGCGGGAGCCGCGATTTCGGCGGGGCTGAAGCCCCGCCCTTCCGTCAGCCCCCCAAAAGCGCTCCAGCGAGGTGAGAAATCCGCGTTAGTGCCTTCCACATCGAGAGACTCGTACCCGCCCTCAACTCATGCAGATTCTGCGCGAGTTTGAGGCCCGGGCATGTCATGTGCAGAAACTTTCTCACTCATGGCGTCCTCCTTGAGTTGTCGAGCCCGGAAGGGCAACAGGACAGTTGCTGGGGAACCGCAATATCTTGTTCGGGAGGGCGGGACATTGCTGACCGCCCTCCCCTGTGCTCCACCTTGGGAGGTCGAGCACAGTCCGGTTCTGATAAATACTCAGCGCGCAGTAAAAAAAAGAAAAAATCTGCGCTTTTCGCTTACTTTTATAAGCCGCTGAAAAGAAAGGGACTATCGCTTGTAAAAGGGAAGCCAGAGGCGCGCGGTAGCTACCATTACGATGGAGAGACCCTACCGAGTGGCCCGGTCGGGCAGCATGCCGCGGGGATGGCACGACTCGGGGGTAGTTTAGTCTAGGGAAGGCTTACCCTGGCCAGGACCATACCCTGACCTTGGGGAGTCCCGTTGCTTGCGGCGCTGGGCTGAGTCACCCAAATCGTTGAAAACAAAAAACCCGACCATGTGATTGGTCGGGTAGTTTACTTTGCAGGGATGCATGGCGGGGAGGGAGCATGACCGGGTCCCAGCCCCTGCCAAGTTCCTTGGGGGGCTACTCGGGAAAAAACTCCCGACGCTCCTGGAGATTCTCGAAAGAGAGTTGCCGAAAGTCTAGTATTAAGGTAATTGGTGGAGTCTACCTCGGGAGAGGCATCGTGCCGGGGGACGCCGTGCGGACTCGGCAGAGGCGCTCATCCCCCTCGGGTCTCCTAAGTGCCCCTCAAGCCGCAGCCGCCGCGCCATTGCCCCCCACCAGTCCGTTGCGCTTGAGGTTGAACGAGTTCACTCTGTCGAGCCGTTCCCGCAAGGCCGTCTTCTTCATGGGAGCACAGTACCGTGCTGTCGTTTCCATCTCTTTGTGACCCATCGTAGCCTGGATGCTTGGCAGGTCAACCCCCTCTCGCAACAGTTCGACGCAGTAGGTGGCACGCCATTTGTGCAGCCACGCTTCCTCACGCGGAATACCAGCACGCACGGCGATGCGCTTGCACATCTCCAGCATCTGGTAAATCGGCTTGCCGGTGCGCTTTTTCTCCAGCGCTCTTATTGCGCCGGACGGGTTGTTGCCGACGTTCTCCCACATCTTGTGACCGCTGCTCCGATAGCTGAGGTAGTAATCAGCCTCGACCTGGATTTCCTCGGTCCCGTCAGGTCTCAACAGGACGTGGGGCTTAAGGTTATTGTTCGCCCCGAAAACGGCACGGCAGTAGCGCCACCCGATTCCGGGGAGGTCTGCGTATAAGTAAAGCTGAACCGAACGATTGGCCATGAGGTCTCCTTCCCCGGATAAATACTGAGTTCCGGGGAGTTTTTGAGGAGACCCCTGAAAAAATGGTAGGAAAGTGGTAGGACGGCTTCCTTGATATTAAAAAAACCGCATTTTTACTGGCATTTCTTGAACTCTGGTGCCGAAGAGAGGACTCGAACCTCCACTCCCTGACGGGAACTACACCCTGAATGTAGCGCGTCTGCCAATTCCGCCACTTCGGCACGTGCAACTTGCGCTTGACTCGAGCCACGGGGCGCTTTCCGAATCCAGGGTCGCGCCAGCCGCGAGTTTTCATCTTGCCATTCAGCCGGAAACATGTCAAGCAGGGCCAACTTGCCGAGTCGCAGCACCCACCGGGACGGCGACGGAGGGGAGCGAGGTTGCGCCGACTGGTGGGGAGAGGTTCGGGCACCCTCCGCAGAAGATTCCGCAGTGGTTTTCTGCCCGCCCCTCGTAGCGCTTACAGCGAAATGACTTTGTCTGCCAACCACTGGGCCGCGATGATGTCTCCCATGCCGCCCACAATTCCGACGCGGACTTTCTCGAGCAAGCCAAAGTAGTCAAGGCACGTCTTGCAGACAATCAGACGAACCCCCCGCGCCTCCAGCGACTGCAAGACGTCCAGCACCGGTGACCCCTCGACGACCATCTTGACGCCCGACGTGTAGAAGCAGATCGCGCCCGGCAAAGCGCCGTTCTCTTGTAACAGGAGCAAGTACTTTCGCAGCAAGGTGTGTTGCAGAGCTGGATCGGCTGCACCCATGCCGTCGTGTATCACCTGGATCAGTACCGACTTGCTGCCTTCACGGTCGGTCAAGTAAGCACCTCCTCAGTGGTGCGAAGTCATTTCGAATTAGCGGCAAGCATCGGCACGATGGCAGCAGTTATAGAGCCGGCTTGGCGACCTGGAGTTGCCCCTACAAGGTTCTCAGCAATCTGGTAGAAACCTCATTGAGCCAGCCCGTTAATGGTAGCGGACTTGAATCTTGGCGTGGAGGGGAATCAAGGTGTAGTCAAACTCTTCCAGCGCCTCATCCTTCTCGGTGATGACCAGGAGGTATTTCCCGATCTTGGCGACGAGGCCGGCGGAGGTAATCTTGGAGCCCACGAAAGTCGTGCCCAAGTGCATGGCTTCGAAATCTGGCAGCTTACCCCGCGTGGTGCTGTGCGCGTCTTCCCAATCCACCTCGCCGGGGCGGAATCGAATCCCGCGAATCGTGACACCCTTTGCCCTGCCCATGACCGCTCCATCCATCAATTGTGACGCTGCTCTGAACGGCAGAACGCCCCCGCCTAATCCTACAAGGCTACCGGCCATTATCACTGGTTGCAAGCCTTATCTTCAATGATTACCTTTCGTGATGGATTGGCGATGCCAAGTGGGCGGGCGATGAGGTTGCAAAACAGCGACAATAGGTCACCATTCGGGACAGGTCACCTTAGCGAAGACAAAAGGGCGCGGTCGTTAGGGGCAGGCGGAAGGAAGCAGCCGTAGACCTCCGCTCTGAGGTCTGCGGCGTTTCCTAAAGAAGAACGGCGGACCCCAAGAACGGGGGCCCGCGCTACCCCTCGGCGGAATCCGTCGCCCCGGCGGCGGGGCTCAGTCACCCGACCTCCCGACGGCCCGGCCACTCGATCACCCGATTCTACCTGCGCCCGTGACACACTTCCCCGTGTCGGATATCGGCGGAGCGAGATGGGAGGATGAGCCGGTTTACTGAGTCCGAAGATCGTCAATCTCCCGATCTCCCCAAGCTTCGAACGGAACCCTCATGGTAAAGACTTGGGCGGGACAGGAGACTGGCCTTCCCGGCCGCTTCTCCGTTAGTACTTCCAGAAGCGCCAGGGCTTGGCCTATTCATGGCGCGACTTCCACTTTCGACGCCGTGCCTTGGTCAGGGACTCTGATCCACACCACGCCCGCGTCGTCATCGTAGGCCCATCCCGTGGTGGCTTCCTGCAGGGCTTTCACCGACACTTGTCCGGCAAGTTCCCCTCCCGCCATGGTGACCTGCCGGGGTTGGACTTTCTGGCCGTGGATCTTGATGACCAGCGACCGCTTGGGCGGCGTGAAGGAGCCTTCGCGCGCGGAAATCTCCACGCTCGTACCGTGGGCCTCCTGCGCAGCGGTCAAGCGCCGCCGCAAGGAGACCCCGCGTTGGTAATCGAAGCTGATTCCGTCATCCTCGTAGTAGGGGCGAGAGGAGGTCCCATCCGGATAGACATCGAACGTTAACGGGTCGATGGGAGCTTGATCCGTGTACTGCATATCCTGCTGGCTGGGAACGATGGCGCCGCCGCGGACGAACAGTGGGATGCGCTCCATCGGAGCTGCCACCTCGATCTCCGCGGGTCCGGCATAGCGGTGGTCGGTCCAGTAATCATACCAGACGCCGCGCGGCAGGTAGACCCCTCGGCTCGTGTCGTCGTCCTTGGTGATCGGAGCCACCAACAGGTCATTTCCGAAGAAGTACTCGTCGTTCCGATCAACCGCCGACTCATCGTCGGGGTACTCGAGAAGCAGGGGCCGCATGATGGGGACTCCCGTCTCGGCGGCCTCCCAGAAAGCGTTGTAAATATAAGGAAGCAGGTGGTAGCGCAGTTTGATGGAATTGCGGTTGATTTCTTCCAGGCGGTTCCCGAACGCCCAAGGTTCAAGATTACCGGGGCCGCCGGAATGCGTCCAGCAGAACGGTGTGAGGACCCCGGACTGCAACCAGCGGGCGTAAAGTTCGGGGCTGGGGATGGGCCAAATCCCCCCGATATCGGCGCCGGAAAACTGGAAGCCGGAAAGCCCCATGCTATTGAGCATCGGCAGGCTGAGGCGCAGATGGTCCCAAGTGCCCCAGTTGTCACCACTCCACTCCGCCGCGTAGCGTTGCCCCCCGGCGTAAGTGGCGCGGGTGATGACCAGTGGCCGCTCATTGGGATGCACGCGCAACATGCCCTCGCGGGTAGCCATGGTCTCCAGCATTCCGTACACATTGTGGATTTCGGCGTGGGACCGGGGCCCGTGATCGGTCGCATGCATGATATCCAGGTCGAGTGTCTTGGGCAGTCCCTGATCGACGAGGATCGTGGGCTCGTTCATATCGGTGAGAATGCCGGAGATTCCCTGCTCCAACTGTTCCTTGTAAAGTGAGGCCCACCAGTTGCGCACCTTCTCCGAGGCGTAGTCAGGAAACGCACTGGCGCCGGGCCAACCTCTTCCTGTGAAGATCGTCCCGTCCGGCCTTTTCAAGAAATAACCATTCGTGACTCCCTGTTGGTAGATCCAGAAATTGGGATCGACCTTTACGTAGGGGTCGACGATGGCGATGAAGTGGAATCCTTGCTGGCGCAGATCCGTCATCATGCTTCGGGGATCGGGGAAACGGGACTTATCCCAAGTGAAAACCCGGAACCCGTCCATGTAGTCGATATCCAGGAAGATGGCGTCGCAGGGGATCCCCCGATGGCGGAAGTTTTCCGCGATGAAGCGGACGGTGCTCTGCGGATAATAGCTGTAACGGCTCTGGATATATCCGATCGACCAGCGGGGCGGCAGCGGAGCACGGCCCACCAACTCCGTGAAGCGGGAAACGATTCCTTTCGGAGTGGGGCCGGCGAAGAAGTAATAGTTCATCTCCCCGCCCTCGGCGCCGAAAGAGTAGAGGTCACGATCCTGGGCGCCCATGTCGAAAGAAGAGCGGTAGGTGTTATCGAGGAAGAGGCCGTAGGCGCGCCCCTGGCGCAAGCCTATGAAGAAGGGGACGGATTGGTAAAGAGGGTCCGAGGAAGCATCAAAACCCGCCGGGTCCTGGTTCCACATCACGTAGGAGCGCCCGCGTTTGTCGAGAGGCGTGCTCTTCTCACCCAGGCCATAGTAGTGTTCGTCCTCCGGCATCCACTTCCAGCAGCGGACGCGCGGGCCATCCCAGCTCATCCCCCGGGTGTCCGCGTCCTTGGCGATCAGCTTCCCACTCCGATCATAGAAAGCCAGGCGGAAGGGTGATAGGTGCGCGCGCACTTCGAGCTCCGGCGTGCGGATGATGCGCGTTTCCTTGTCTCCAGCGAATTCGACCGGGACCTTCGGCCAATCCGTCTTGACGACGGCATAGGAGTAGTCAGCCGCCGGCGTGGTTCCGGGAACCATCCGTACACGGATCAAATCGGGAGCCAGAACCGTCACGATCACCGTGGCCTCACGGCTGCTGAAGGTCATCTGGTTGGTCTTGGGCTCCGAGGCCGTCAGGCTGCCCACACTCTGCCAATCGGCGAAACTGGCAAGTGCGCAGAGAAGTGAAAGGCACAATGACTGGAATGCGCGGAAGAGAATCGTACTCATATCCACCCCCTCGGTCGCGATAGCTTAACAAAGAAGATGTCCTAAGACACCCCCGCGGCAGAATCGACGGGAGAGTGCTGGGTGGGCTAAGAAGACCCAGTCGGTCGAGCCGGCGACCGGACAAGCGCCCGCATCGGGTTCGTGCGCTGGGATTACTGTCGAGAGCAGCCCAACCGGCCACTTAAGTCAGATTGGGAATGAAAGAGGAGCCTTCCACCGAGTAGGGCAAGTCAGCCCTTCCGGACGGGAGGCCGACTTTTCAATGCTTCAGATTCCAGCCTTCTACTGCGACGACGGGCGCGGATCCACGGAGATCCTCTGCGTTGTATATCGCGCTGACCTCGCGGCTCTCGCCTGGTAACAGAGACAGGTAGTTATCCTGCCACAACACCGGGAGCACCTCATCGTCCTTCGCCTCCCCCATGCGGCTCACACGAGGGTTGGGTACCCTTTGGACCTTCAGCCGGACGGCGAAGGCTAATGTCTGGCTCGGGTTGTGAAGGTTGACCGTTGTAGTGCCCTCCGGGCCGTTGCGACTTGACCGGGCTGTCACCTCAAGATCGACCTGCGGAAGCGTGTTCAAGGCTGTGAAGTCGGCGAATGTTTTCGTCGGCACCCACGTGGAAATCGCGTATTGGCCGGTCGGGTCTTTATCCGCTCTCTCCCAATCAATCGTCTCCGGCTGCGTGGAGAGCCAATAGAAGTTTCGGCTGGTCAGCTTGCCTCGCGATTCAAGCGCCAAGCTGAGAAAGTACGTGGGACTCAGGCCGGTGATTTCCGGCAAGGTAAACACGCGGGTGCTGCTGTCGGCGCCGGCGTCAAGCGTTGCCTCTTTTGAAAACTTCTCGGTCATGTCGAGGTTGAAAACCTGGGCGGTGACCTTCAGGTCCGGAAAGGATTGGTAATAGGAATTCACGACCACAATCGAGTGGTCATCATACGAATACTGGACGTGCAGCGGCTCGCAGGCTTTTTTGACGCCGAAGTAGGATCCCCCAGGCCGCAGGTACCAGTCATACAGATGCCAAATCATGCTGGGCCAAGCATTGTTCAGCATCCACTGGATGATGCCGGTGGAGGTGTATTTGTTGCGACCATAGGCTTCCATCATGGCGCGATGGGCCTCGTAGGCTTGCACCTGGGCTTTGCGGGCGAACTCTTCGACGGAGCCGGAGGGGCCGTAGCGCTTGTCGAGCGCCTCGGTGAATACCGAAAGGGTATCGGACATGCCTCCGGCGTGGTATTCCCATACCGAGTCGATGGGCCAGAGATGGTCTTCCGGCAGCATACGGCGGAGGCTCTCGATGGGCGGTATGGCGGGACCGGGACTGGTCTCAGTGTTAAAGCCGTGCGCGCCGCCCCCTTGGGTGTCGAGGTACCAGAAAGATGGCGCCACGTATTCGTACGGTCCCGTCATCTTGACGCCGCTCGCTCCCACGGTGGTCGCCTTGCCCGCCGCCGAGGACACGGTAGGATTCGGCCAATCGCACTCCGCGAGTATCCCCAGGTACATCTTTTCGATTTTCGGGGGAGGCGGGAAATCACTGCCGTCCAACCAGGTGAAGACGGAGGGATGGCGCTCCAGACGACGAATCTGGTCACGCAGCGAATCGGCGGCAACCGACTCATTTTCGGCATCCCAATCGCTCCATTCTTCCCAATGGTCGCAGCAGCACCACCCGGGCATCACGAGAATACCCATTTCATCCGCGAGTCCCAGGAAGTGGTCATCCTCGAGCTTCCCTTCCAGCCGCACGGCGTTCAGGTGGAGGTCCCGGACGTACCTCAATTCAGCCTCCTGCCGTTCGGGCGACGAGCGCATCAGCAGATCAAAGCTGT
This sequence comes from uncultured Acidobacteriota bacterium, assembly GCA_963722555.1. Taxonomy (GTDB): domain Bacteria; phylum Acidobacteriota; class Terriglobia; order UBA7540; family UBA7540; genus Bog-366. Next base: position 374,065 of record CAVRNQ010000001.1, on the reverse strand, counting down.
AGCCCGCGCCCCGAATCAGGATGTTCTTGCCGTTGATTCGGAATGACCGATGGCCCTGGGCGTCCACCTCCGAGGTTACCTGGCGGATTCCGAACCGATGGTGGTTGAAATCGGAAACCTGGCCGTTAACCTCGAACTGCAAATCGAGCGGATAGAGGTTCTGCGGTCCCACTTCCAGCGGCCACCACAGCCGCGGGTTCGCCAGGTATAGTTGCGGGAACTTGTCCGGCGTGAAGCGAACGACTCGCATCTCGTTGGCTCCGAGCCGCACTGGCTGCGAGAAGGCGATATCCTCAATCTTCCCGCTCAGCACACCCTCGATAGGACGGGTCGCGGCATTTTTCAGCTCGGCGCGTACGGTGAGTTGAGCCTGGTTCGTGGAAGGCAGATTGAGTTTTGTGAGCACGACAGGAAAGCGCAGCGCCACCGGGCCCGTGGCCGTGATGCGGACGTCCCGCCAGATGCCCATCTCCTTGTCGGGCGGCATGGGGGCCCAATCCACCAGGGTTATGGCCAGGTCGTCCGGCTGAGGCGGAAAGACTTCTACGGCCAACGAATTGATCTCACCCGGCCGGGCCGCCGCCGTCACGTCAAACTCGAACAGCCGCCAGGTGCCGGCCATTTTCTCAGACGACGCGATTTGGCGGCCGTTCAGCCAGACGTTCGCCCGGTAATTGATCCCATCGAAACCCAGCCACAGCGTCTTGCCACCAAATTCGGCCGGCAGCTTGACCTCAGTGCGGTACCACCAGGAACGTCGGAACGGGCTACCCGGTGGCATCAGGAGGTTCGAGAAGTCGCTGAAGATCGGGTAGGTCGTTCCAGCAATGGATCGCAGGTTCATCCCCACATAGGGGTTTGGGTAGACACGGTCCTTCACCAAGGCACTCAGCACCGTGGAAGGAAGCGTGGCAGGATACCAATGGCGCGTCTGGTATCCAGGAGTCGATATCGTTGCGCCGGATTCCAGCACCTCGAGCGACGACTGGATGGCCCAACCCTGGCGAAGGAACATCTGATCAGAGCTTGACGAATTCAACCGATCCGCCGCCACGCTGGCGGAGGCAACTGAATTAAGGATGATGAAGAGAAACGCGACGTCTCGAAAACGAGTCATGGGTCATTTCTCCTTGGCGCGTCTGCTCATTGTGCCTGCGTTCATCGATGCTGCCTGCAAGCCCGCGATAGCCGAGGCGCGATCACCTCCACGCAGAGCCTATGTTTGCGGAATATATGCTTAAAAACGCCCCAATCCAAGCAGGGAATGACGATCCACGGTTGATCGAGAAGCCAGCGCAGACCCTCAACGAGGTGAATGCCCACCCAGTCTCTGTAGATCCAAACACCGAGTCGTTCAACGTTCATCTGCACTGGAGCATGTCGGCAAAGGATTGGGTCGCGGCCGCTCCCTGTTCTGGCGATCGAGGCCGGCAGCGAGCACATGGCAAATAACGCCGGGCGGTCGGAGGGACATCGGACGGCGCAAAAGCCCTAATTGCCAATCGTCAACCGAAGGAGCGCTGCTCACGACCAACCACTGACGCCCTGCAACGCTTGCCTTTTTCGGGCACGTCGAGTAGCATGGCGCGAATCTCGGATCAGCGTATGTCACATCACGGCGCCAACGCGGAAGCAGCCCTCGTGGTGGGTTTTGGTGCGGGGCTCGTCATGTTCATTAAGGGCTTTCGCGTTTATCGTGAATACCGCGTGCTGCTCGATACTCCCGAAATGCCGATTCGCAGCATTGCCATGGGCCTGGTGGAAATCCACGGGAAGGCCGAGACCGAGCAGACGGTTTCGAGCCCCGTGACGAAAACTCCCTGCTGCTTCTACAAGGTCGATATCGAGCGTTGGGTTCGCGACAAGAATGGCGGACATTGGTCGCACGCTGCGACCGATGCTGACGGGGTGAAGTTTCATCTCGAGGACGGGTCGGGGAGAGTGCTGGTGGACGCGCAGGGCGCCGAATACGACCTGCTCCAAAGCGGGAAAGCTGAAACGGGGCGTGGTATGGGAGTATCCCTGAGCCGGACGCTGTGGGGCAAGGGCGATCCGGCGCTGGCCACCGGGCCGATGGCCTCTGACGCCGACCTCTTGGCCTATGCGCGCTCGGCCGTAGGGAGGCGGCGTGGCGGCTTCTCTCTCGATTCCGGAAATATCTTGCCCAGCCTTTCGGGCGCCCTGAACCTGGGAGGAAGTTCTGCGGACCGTTTCCGGCTGAGTGAGTATCTGATTCTCCCCGATCATTGGTATGACATCACCGGAACCTGCGTGGAGAATTCCGCGCCCCAGGACGAACACGACCGCAACTTGATCAGGAAGGGGACGAACGAACCGACTTTCCTGATCTCCTGGCGAAGCGAGAAGGAAATCGAAAGGACTTTGCGCAATCGCGCCGCCCTGCATATTTTCGGCGGCGCGGCTCTTTCGGTAGCTTGCCTGGGAATCCTGCTGGCCAAATTGGGATGGCTCTGACGCTTAAGAGGCTGTCTCGAAACTCGGTGTCGCCCGCTGTAGCGCCGCTCTATGAGCGGCGAAGTTGTTGAGAATTCGGAGCCGCCGGTCATAGACCGGCGCTACAACTGAGGATTTGAGACAGCCTCCTTAAGGAGAAAAACCATGGGTCTGACAATTATAGTGGCACTGGTGATCATCCTGGCCGTGGTGGGGGTATTCGTCTACCTCACCACGATTTACAACAGCCTGGTGCGCTTGAAGAACGATATCGACAAGGCCTGGGCAAATATCGACGTCCTGCTTAAGCAGCGGCACGACGAACTGCCCAAATTGATTGAAACCTGCAAGGGCTACATGCAGTATGAGCAGAAGACCTTCCAGCTCGTCACTGAAGCCCGCACGGCGTTCATGAAAGCCAGTTCCGTGGGCGAGAAGGCTCAGGCTGATAACCTGATTTCCGGCGCGCTCAAGAGTCTGTTTGCCGTGGCCGAGAACTACCCCGAGCTGAAAGCCAATAACAACTTTATGCAATTGCAGAAACGCATCTCCGAATTGGAGGAAAAGATCGCAGACCGGCGCGAATTCTTCAACGACGACGTGAATACGTACAACATTCGCATTCAGCAACTCCCCGATGTGTTCATCGCGGGCCTGATGCACTTGCAGCACCGCGACCTGTTCAAGGTTACGGAAGAAGACCGCCAGGATGTAGAAGTGAAAATGACCTAAGCCCGTACGGGCGAAACGGCGAACCCGGGGTTTGCCCCTTCAGGATTTCGCTCGAAAGGAGCCGGATATGATACTCGCAGGCGTCATCATCGCGCTTGTGGTGGTTTTGCTGCTCATCGTCGGCGGAATAGTTGCGTACTTCGTGGGCATTTACAATAACCTGGTCACTCTCAAGAATGACATCGACCGTTCCTTCTCGAACATCGACGTGCTGCTCAAGCAACGGCATGACGAACTACCCAAACTGATCGACACCTGCAAGGGCTACATGCAGTACGAGCAGAAGACGCTGCTGGCGGTGACGGAAGCCCGCACCGCTTATATGCGCGCCACCACGCCCGCCGAAAAGACTCAGGCCGACAACATGGTCAGCGGCGCGCTCAAAACCCTGTTTGCGGTGGCGGAGAAGTATCCGGACCTGAAGGCCGATACGAATTTCATGCAACTGCAGGGCCGCATCACCGAACTCGAGGAGAAGATCGCCGGGCAGCGCAACCGCTTTAACGAAGACGTTAACGTTTTCAACATCCGTATTGCCCAGATTCCTGCCAATTTTGTGGCCGGCTTCATGGGACTCCAGCCCCACCCACTTTTCCAGGTCGCCGAAACTGATCGCGAAGATGTGAAGGTCAGCTTCACGTAGGAGGTTCGAGGAGAACTGGTTGGCGTGTTCTTCCTGCGCAGCCAGCCCCGGCGAACCCGGGAGGGGCTGCTTCCTGCCGCTGTGGTCTTCGGGCGATCCCGGCGGGCGGAAGCGCCGCCACCTGTGGCAAGGTGAATCCGCCGCCCCGCCGACCTATTCCCCCCCCCAAACGATTCTCTCTCCGCCTGCGCTGGAAAGCTGGGTGAGCAGCATAAAAAAAGGCCCGCATGGGGGAGCGGGCCTGGGGAAAGGAGGAAACCTAAAACGGGTTCAGTCCTTATCTCTTCTTTTTCTTTGCCTTTTTCGCTGCCATATGTATTCTCTCCTCCTTTTGCTGGAGTCGTGTGGCCTGCGCCATGGGCCACCTTTTGTGGTCAGGCGCACTTGCACCCCAACATATAGTAGGCTTCGTTAATGTTGTCAAGCAAAATCTTCAGGTGTGTCGTTGGCGCATGAAATGTTCAGTTGAACAAACGGGGAGCAAAACCAAGATCGAACCTGCCGAAAGAGAGCACCGGGTCAGGGGCAATACTGTTCACATAAGGGGTTCCGGGAAATTACTTCTCAATTTGCTCCTGGGTGACCCCCTCACCCGGCGCTTCGCTCCACCCTCTCCCCCAAGGGGGCGAGGGCAGTAAAATCAACGCCCCCCCTCGCCCCCTTGGGGGAGTGGGTCAGTTTGGTGTTGTAGTGGCTATCTTACATCGCCACGTGGCGGCGTAAAGCCGCCTGTGCATCAAGCTTCTCCACTACTCGCCCGCGAAGGCATTTGCCCTGGCCTCGGACTTTGCGATACCCTTCAGGAAGGGCGGAGTTTGACCGATGCAGAAAATGCGGGCGGCATTCCTCGGGCTCCTTTTGGCTTTCGGGATTTTGTCCTCGCAGCTCAGGGGCGCTCAGAAACTGGACCAAGCGATCGGGCAAGGCCTCTCCACGATCGAGAAGCAGCAGTGGCTCATCACGGGTCAAGTCAGGAGCCTGGCGGGCGGGCCCATAAGCAATCCACGGATTCACATTCGCTACGCAGCGGAGGGCATCGCGGAGAATACTCTCAACGTTGACGTGCAAGGGAGGTTCAACCTGACCCTGGAGCTGGACAGCCAGGCGTACCGAACCCTCAGCGTGACGGTCTCGGCCGAAAAGGAAGGTTTCCTCCCCTCACGCGAGACCGTGAACTTCACCAAGAAAGGTGAAACCTTTCCGATCGATTTGGTGATGCGCCCTGGTCAGGAAGATGGCGCGGCACTTTCTCAGAACCAACTCCTTTCCGCCCTGGCACCCCGGTACCAAGCGGCCAGTCCGCCGGAGCTGAAGGCCGAAGGCGCGCGCCAGGATTTTGCGCGCGGGGTGGGGCTGTTGTTTGAACAACACGATTACGTCAAGGCTGTGCCTTTGCTTTCTGCCGTCGCCAAGAAGTCAGCGCGCTGCGTGGAATGCCGAACGGTCTTGGGACTGGCCGAGCTCCAAGCCGGCAGCATCGCCAGCGCCCAGCAGGAGTTCGCCGAAGCTGCCCTTGCGAAGCTCAGCGGCGCGGAAGAATCGCGAAAGGTGAATGCTCTGATTGTGTTGGGTGTTCTGGCGGGATGGTCCGCCGAATATCCCAAAGCCGCGGGTTTGCTGATGCAGGCGGTAAGGCTCGCCCCGCAGGACGCGGTGGCGCTCGAGGAATTGGGCCGGACGCTTGTGAACCAGAAGAACTGGGAAGCTGCGGACGATTATCTCCAGCAGGCCGAAAAGTCCGGAGCCTCGCCGGAGGCGCGCCTGCTGCGGTCCCGCGCCGTGCTTGAGGAAGGTGACGCGCCAGAGGCGGAGGCGGAAATGCGCGCCTATCTGGCCGGTCGCAACATCAGGACTTTGCCGCCTCCCACGCGGGCCCTCTACACGCAAGTCCAATCCCAGCTCAGCCTGCGGGCTTACAAGCGGGAGAACTCCCTGGTGAACGAACCCCTTCCTGCGCTCCTCAAGCAGCAGCCCGACCTTGCGGGCCTGGAACCCGCGGCGGACGAGAGCCCCCTGAACGCCATCCTGCAAAAGACGGGGGCGAATGTGGAGGCTTTCTTCAAGAACTTCCAGAACGCAACCTCCCGCGAGCGGATTGAAGAAGAGCAGATCGGCAAGGGTGGCAAAGTGAAGCGCTCGCTCGAGCAGCAATTCCAGTACCTGCTGATCACCACGCCCTATCAGGGCGGGCTGAGCCTGGACGAGTTCCGGACGAATCCCAAGGGCGCCCAGACCGGCCCCGCCGGCCTGAGCGACGGTTTTATGCTGACGGTGGGGTTTGCCTCCGCCTCCCTGGTTTTTCACCCGGCGTACCAGGGCGGGGCAAAGTATCGCTACCTGGGCCGTGCCCGTGTGGAAGGTACGGATTGTGATGTGGTGGCCTTTGCCCAGGACCCGGCGAAGGCCAGGATGTTCGGGCGCTTCAGCACCCACTCCGCCACGGCGCTGGTCTTGCACCAGGGAATCGCCTGGATCGATCCCCGCGACGCGCGTATCGTCCGCTTGCGCACGGACTTGCTGGAGCCTCTGCCCAAGGTGCGCCTGCAGCGCGAGATCACGGAAATCCGTTACTCCCAAGTCAGCTTCAAGGACATACCCGCGCCGGTTTCACTGCCGGCCCAGGTAACCGTCACCGTGGAGTGGAAAGGCAAGACGTTCCGAAACCTGCATCAGTACACGGATTTCAGGCTCTTCAACACCACCGCGCAGGAAAAACGCCAAGCCCGGCAGCCCCCTTCCGAGCCCAGCCCGAAGCCGAATTGAGTGCGCACCGGCGGCGGGCCAGCCGAGTCTTGTGCGTAGTCGGGAAGCCAGGGCGCAGTGAAATCGCGCCTGCGTGTAGCTGGCCAAGCGCATCACTTGGGCGCGGGGTGGCTTTCTTCCACCATGGGAACGAAACGCACGGGCAGCAGGTTCTCGCGCTCGATTCCTTTCGCAGTGCGGCGGAGGCGGAGCAAATCCTGGGCAAAGCCACCGACTGGAACCAGCATGCGGCCTCCCACCCGGAGTTGCTCGACCAGCGCCGCGGGTACGTCAGGCGGCGCTGCGGTCACGATGATGGCGTCAAAGGGCGCCGCTTCCGGCCAGCCGCGGTAGCCATTGCCGATCCGGACGTGCACGTTGGAATAGCCCATTTGCTCGAGGCGCGCCTGGGCCTCTTGGCCCAGCCGCTCGACTATCTCCATCGAGTAGACCTCACGCGCCAGCAGCGACAGCACCGCTGCCTGGTAACCTGAACCTGTGCCAATTTCGAGGACCCGATCCTGCGGCTTCAACTCCAGGGCCTCCGTCATGAAGGCCACCACGTACGGCTGAGAGATGGTCTGGCCCAGGCCGATCGGCAGAGGGGTGTCCTCGTAAGCATAGGGTTGCATTTCCGGTGGCACGAAGCGGTGACGCGGGATTTTCCTCAGAGCTTCGAGCACCCGCGGGTCTCGAATTCCGCGCGCCATGATTTGGTCTTGGATCATCCCTTCCCGCGCGGCGCGAGTCTGCTGCGATTCTGCGGAGTCTCGGGGGGAAGGCGCGTGGCCGGATCCAGTCCCGTTAACCGGAGGGGGAGCGAAACTGCCAGGAAAAAGGAGTACGAACAGGAGTAGCGGCCCGAGCTGTTGTGGGAGCTTGCTGCGGCGCGGAGCCATGGCGTCCTCTACCGGCATGTTACCACCGGCCCGGCCGGAGAGAGCGGTGTTTGACAAGGAACCGGACCGTCAACCGCAGGATTTTCCGCTTCGGAATTCTTGTAATCACAGTCAAAAGCGTAGAGAATACCTGCGCTCGTAAAGGAGGAATTCATGCCTGGTGATTCCGAGAAGCTCCACTCATCCTCGCTCCCGAAAGAAACCACCGCTGCCGCCCTGACCGGCCTCAGCGGGGTCACTTTCCTTACCGAGCCCGAAAGGGTTTTCGGCGCCAACGATCGCGTGCGCGTGGCCATCTGTGGCTTGCGCGGACAGGGTTTCTATCACGTCGAAGAGTACGCGCAGATCTCCAATGTGGAGGTTGCCGCCTTCTGCGATCCCGATGAGAACATCCTGAGCGGCCGTCTGGCTGACATCGCCCTAATGGGTCTGCCGCGACCCCAGACTTACACGGATGTCCGCAAGCTGCTGGAGGACAAGTCGATCGATTGCGTGTCGATTGCCACGCCCAATCACTGGCACTCGCTGATCGGCATCTGGGCATGTCAGGCCGGCAAAGACGTCTACGTCGAAAAACCCTGTTCCCACAATTGGTGGGACAGCCACCAACTGGTGCGCGCCGCCCGGAAATACAACCGCCTGGTGCAGCATGGCGTCAACATGCGTTCCAGCGACTGTATCGGCGAGGCTGTCGAGAAGCTGCGGGAGGGCGTGATTGGCGACGTCTACATGGCGCGGGGCATGTGCTACAACTGGCGCGATACCATCGGCCACACTCCGGTCGAGGCGGTTCCGGCGGGCGTGAACTACGACCTCTGGACCGGCCCGGCGCCCCTGAAGCCCTTCACCCGAAACCGCTTCCACTACAACTGGCACTGGCTGTGGGACTTTGGCAACGGCGACATTGGTAACCAGGGGATTCATGAACTCGATGTGGCGCGTTGGGGCCTCGGGGTGGGTTTCCCCCATCGGGCCTCCGCCCTGGGCGGCCACTTTATGTTCGACGATGACCAGGAAACCCCTAACACGCTCAATTGCGTGTGGGAGTTCGACCTGCCCGACGGCAAGCGCAAGCTCCTGGAGTTTGAAGTCCGCCACTGGATTACCAATCATGAGGCTGAAATCCGCACGCCCGGGTTCGGCCTGGAAATCCCCGGGTTCCTCGGTCGCCCCCGGCCCGGGCGCCCGGAGCGATTGTTTACGCGGGGGACGGTCGGCGATATCTTTTACGGATCCAAGGGTTACATGGCCACGACGGACGCGGGGCCCCTACAGACCTACCGGACCCGCCTGGGTGAAGAACAGGAGTTTGGCCCTACCGCGACCCATGGGAGCGGCAACTGCTGGGCCAATTTCATCGACTGTGTCAGGAGCCGGAAAAAGGAGAATCTCCAGTCGCCGATTGAAGAAGGCCATATCACGGCCACGCTCGTTCACTTGGCGAACGCCTCCTACCGTTTGGGCCGCATGCTGAAGTTCGACCCTGCCACCGAGCAAGTGGTGGGCGACGAAGAGGCCAGCCGCCTGCTGCGTGGCGCCTATCGCGAGCCGTTCGTGGTTCCTGAGGATGTGTAGCCGGACTCGCATGAACCGTCCGACCTCGTAGGGGCACGGCGCGCCGTGCCCCACCCCGCCGCTTGGCGATGTGAAATCGCCGCGACGACCCCCTTAGCCGACGGCACATGGCCGCATCAAAATGAGTCACCACCCTGGTACCCCGTGCACTTGACTATCCCCTCCCCGAGGAATACTCTCAAATATGGGCGGTCCATCCAAACCTCAGGGGCGAAGGCCGAAAGGGTGGCCGCGGTCACGCCTATGAGAAATACGCTTCTCCAGCCGCAGCGGGGTCACCGGGAGGTGCGCGATGCTTTCTGTTCGCCTGGTTCAGATGATCGAGGATCACGCGGAAGAGTTGACGCGGGGACTCATCAGGACCCTTCAGGGTAATTCACGAACTCCCCATTACCATAACTTGACATACGAAGAATTGCACTATCGAACCTATTCCGTTTATCGGAATCTCGGCCATTGGCTCAGCCACAAGAGTGAGGAACCGATTGAAGCCAATTACAGCGACCTGGCGAAGCGGCGCTTCGCGGAAGGTGTTCCCCTCAACGAAGTGGTGTTTGCACTGATATCCACCAAGAACCATTTGCACGATTACGTTCGCTCTGTGGGCCTCATGGATTCCGCCGTGGAGTTGCATCAGGAGCGGGAACTGCAACGCCTGGTCGGAAGCTTCTTCGACAAGGCAATCTACTATACGGTCAGGGTGTACGAGCACGAGGCGGGCTTTCCCTACGCGAAGGCCGCTACGGCCTCGGTAGGCTCGCGCGTTCGATAGCTGTCATCCGTTGGCGCGCCAGTACCCTCGGATATTAGGAAGTTCCGAACACGTTGGCCATCACGATACCAGGCGCTGGGAAGGACCCGACGCGCCGACCCTCCGGCCCGCCGCACACTTGTCCCTAGCCAAACGAACTGCTGCGGTCTATGCTTAGGCCTTCGTCCAAAGCCCCAGGAGCAAGGGACCATGCCGGCCAAAATACTGTTCATGAATGGCGACATCACTGAGGTGGCCGTTGACGCCATTGTCAACCCCGCGAATACGGACCTCACGATGGAGGCGGGGGTGGCAGCCGCTATTCGACAGAAGGGCGGAGAGCGCATCCAGGAGGAGTGCGAGCGCCTGGCGCCGATTCGCCTGGGCGCGACGGCGGTTACGATGGGTGGAAAGCTGAAAGCCCATTACGTGATCCATGCGGCGAGCCTGCGTCCGGGCGAATCGGCCAGCGCGGATTCAATACGGCTGGCCACGCACGCCAGCCTGATGCGGGCGGAGGAGAAAGGCCTTCGCAGCATCGCTTTCCCCGCCCTGGGGACGGGCGTGGCGGGCTTCGCGCTGGAAGAGTGCGCGCCGATTATGCTGCGGGCCGTGCTCGACCACATCAAGGTGCGCACGAGCCTGGAGAAGATCCGTTTTGTGCTGTTCGACGACGCGGCGCTAAAGGTGTTTGAAGAAACCTACCAGAAACTGACCGGGCGCCCGGCAGCGAAGACCCCGTGAAAGAAGTTAGAAGTCAGGAGTCAGAATGGCCGCGCCGCTTACTCGACGCCTATGCGAAAGCGATTCTGACTTCTGACTTCTATCTTCCGAGTTCTCCTTGAGCGACACACCTCTGAAAAGACAGCTTCTGGAAACCTTGCGGCGCACGGGAGCGATAACGTTTGAGCGGTACATGGCGTTGTGTCTCTATCACCCTGAATTTGGCTACTACACCCAGGGACGCGAGCGCACCGGAGTCGCAGGCGATTACTTCACCAGCTCCGATTTGCACCCCGTATTTGCGCGTCTGCTGGCCCGCCAGGCCGCCGGGATGTGGGAAGGCATGGGACGCCCCCGGCCCTTCACCTGGGTTGAGATGGGTGCCGGACGCGGAATCTTCGCGCGTGACTTTCTCAGTTGGACGAAGGGGGCGCTGCCCGATTTTGCCGCCGCCCTCGATTACGTAGCGATGGAGCCGGGGCCGCTCGAGCGCCAGCGCATTCAAGTGCGGCTGGCTGATTTGGGACTTGAGCGCGAGGTTCGGCTGCTTGCTAATATCGAAGAACTTGCGCCCACGGTGGGGTGCTTATTCTCAAACGAACTCGTGGATGCGTTCCCGGCCAGCGTGGTCACCCGCACGGGTGGACACCTTAAGGAAATCTACGTCGTCGCTGACGGCGACGAGCTGCGCGAAAAACCCGGCCCCATCAGTCACGCGGCCATTGCTGCATACGTGGCTCGGTACGCAAACCGGCTGGAGGAAGGCCAGCGCATCGAGGTGAACCGGCAGGCGCCGGAGTGGATTCGCGCCCTCGCCGCCAAGCTGACGCGAGGTTTTGTGATCAGCATCGATTACGGGGACACTGCAAACCGTCTTTATACACCGGACCGCCCCCGCGGAACGCTGCTGGCTTACCGGGGCCACACCGCCTCGGAAGATTTCTTCGGCACGCCGGGAATGAACGATTTGACCACGCACGTGAATTTCAGCGCGCTGGTCAACGCAGGAAGAGCCGCAGGGCTGGAGGTGACGGGGTTCACGACGCAGGAAAGGTTCCTGCTGGCGCTCGGCGAGGCCAATGAGTTCGCGGACGTCTATGACCCGGGGCAGGGGGAAGTTGAGCAGCTCCAGGCCCGGCTGAAGCTGAAGCGGTTGATCTCCCCCACCGGCATGGGAAACGTCTTCAAGGTGCTGATTCAGCACCGCGGCCTTTCCAGACCGCAGCTTACGGGATTGAAGCACGCCGGCGACGCGGCAATCTGAGGCCGGCGGACGCCGTCTCAGTGCGGCTGCGGTTGCTCCGCCGTGTAAGGTTTCTGGACATGCCGGTTGGCCTCGTCGAGCGCTCCCTGCGTATTGTCGTTGGTCTGCAGCGCGCGCTGATACTCGTTGAGGGCGCGATCGCGCTGGCCGGAGGCGTCGAAGATCTTGCCCAGTTCCAGGTGCGCCCAGACCTCGATCCACTTGGGGTCCAAATCACCATCCAGGGCGCGACGGAATTCCTCCATCGCCGCGTTGTAGTTGCGCAACTTGAAATGCACCTCACCCAGGCGGTAGTGGGCTAACGAGCTGTTCTTATTGAGGTCCAGCACGGCCTGATACTGCTTGATGGCTTCCAGATACGCCTGCTGCTGGACGAGTTGGTCGGCTCGCGCCAGTTCGACCTGATACTTCGTCTTGTCGTCGTACTTCAGGAGGCGGCTGGCGGGGTCGACCAGTATACGCAGGGGCTTGGTGCGCGTATTGATGGTAAAGTCGGCCGTCGTCCCAACCATTTCCACTCGCTCGTTGACGGGTTTGGAACCCTGGCACATGACCCGAATCTCGACCGGCATGCGGAAGATGTCCAGGTCTTGTTGAACCTTGCCTACGACCTGGTAGCCCTTGGGAAGCTTGTAGACTGCCCAGGTCCGCTTAAACTGCGGTACCCCGGTTGAGCTGACCCATTGCGCGAAGAAGTACGTCAACTCCTGCTTGGAGACACCCTCCGCGAGGCGTTGAAACTGGTCCGTGGAGATGGATTTCCACGCGTACTGCTGCGCCATCGTCCGCAGGGTCTTGCGAAAGGCTTCGTCCCCCATGACCCAGCGGAGCATGTGAAACACCATGCAGCCTTTCTCGAAGACGATGGACTGGTACTCGGGCGTGAACTCGTGCAATTGTCCGGCCTGCGCGATGGGCGCCACATCTTCGTGCGTCAGCGCGCCTACCTCTGTCTCACGCATCAGATCTTCAAAGGCTGCGTCCCCCGCTGTCTGCTGCACGTACAGGGCGGCCGCGTAGGTGGCCAGACCTTCGTCGAGAAGGGCATCGTTAGGAGAAGCGGGACTGACCAGGCAGCGCCACCACAAGTGTGAAATCTCATGCGCCAGGAGCCGATAATTAACCGGGCTCGTGAACGCACGTGAAGCAAGTGCCACCACGCCGGGTGAGGTGTAGCCCCCCACCGTGCCGTCTTCGATTTCAACTATCGCCAGGTGGCCGCTGGGCAGCGGGCCGAACTCATCGCTGTAATAGGCCAGAATCTTGGCCGCCGTGTCACCGTAGCTGGCGGCAAGATTTTCGTGGCCGGGCTTCAGGTACAGCGCCATATCCGCTCCTACCGCCGTAGCCGGCTGCACCAGATAGCGGCCCGCAATCACGGTCGCCGGGAAGGAGGCTTGGTCGAAAACGTAGGTGTAAGTCACCTTTCCCGTTTGGCGTGCGGGAGCGGAGGCTTTACCGGAAGCGATCACCGTCTCGTCCGACGGGACGGTGATGTTCACGGTGGCGGCGAAGCGATTCACACCATAGGCGCTGACCGGGAACCACCGGCTCGGGTACAGGAGGTAAGAGCCCTCCGTACCCACGTAAGCCAGCTTCAGACCCTCTATCGGGCTGCCGTCGGCGGACGCGAGCGACCCGCCGTAATTCACCCTGATTGAAGCCAGCTTGCCTTCCGGTAAGGGGTTCAGCAGTGAAAGGGTCAGTGCCTGGCCGTCCTGTTTGAAAGTGACCTCTTGGCCCTTGGTATCCAGAACCTTGTCCACGCGGAGGTTGCTATGAAGTTCAAACGCGAGCGTGGTGAGATCAGCCTGGGGGAGAAGGTCCACGCGCACCTTCGCGCTCAGGACATGGGTGGAAGGAAACAGCTCGGCATCGATGATGTAGTTGGTGACTTCGAATCGTGGCGCAATTCCTTGCGCCTGGCCCGGCATCGCAGCCATGGCAAGAACCAAGCCCAGGAGGCCTGCCCGGAGCAACCCCGGGCGACGATAGCAGACAAGCCCCCAAAACGTTGACGGCCTCACAGATCTGATTCGAGTCATGCTCGGCTCCCCTGGCGGAATCAACTGGTGGTGTGCTCCGCGCGGGCGTTGCCGCGCCCGGCTGGCGATGCCTGCCGCATCTGGGTTCTTCTCACGCCGCCTGGTCCGCAACTCGTATCGTTGCCGCTGGTGCGCGACCGGCGCCTGATATCTCCAAATAATTCCGACGTTACGGCTGCCCCATTGGTTTCGCCCTCGCGGCCGCTGGGAGGTGCAACAATTTGATTGGATTATTCGGCAATCGTAAACGTTGCATCTCGCGAGGATCAAATCGGGCGGGCAGTCGATGCCTCAGCTCGCTTTCCGGGTTGCCCCGGAAGGCGGCAGGACGCCCACCACGGCGTCGGCGGCTCGCTCGATGGCCCCTCCCGGCCCCAGCCGCGGCCGTAAGGCCCGAAACGCCTGGATCATTTCCGCTCGGGCTTCCGGATGTTCCAGCAGGTATTCTACCCGCGCCGCGACATTCCCGGCATTGAAATCGTCTTGCATCAGCTCGGGGACAATTTCTTTCTTCGCCAGAATATTCACTATACTGTAGAAGGGCACGTCCACCAGGAGCTTCCCCACCAGCCAGGTAAACGGGGAGACACGGTACACAACCACCATGGGGCGCTCACGCAGGGCTGCTTCCAGCGTCGCCGTCCCGCTGGCCACTACCGCCACTTCGGAGTGCTGCAACGCGTCGTAAGTGGCGTGCACGGCAGGACGGACGGTAGCGCGACCCACGTAACACTCCAACAGGGTCGTTTCGATCCAGCCCAGGTCGATGCTCGGCGCTACGGCCACGACGAATTGCAGCTTGTGATGGAGCGTCAGGCGCGTGGCGGCGTCCAGCATCACGGGCAGGTGGGCGCTCACCTCCTGCTTGCGGCTGCCCGGCAACAGCGCAACCGTCGGCACGGACGCGTCCAGGCCCACTTCTGCAAAGAACTGCTGGCGCGTGAGGTGGGGCCGCACGACGTCCACCAGCGGATGCCCGACGAACTCCACCGGCACACCTGCTTTTCGATAGATCTCTTCCTCAAAATCGAAGATGACGAGCATCTTCGCGATCCGGGCTTTCAGAGTCTGGACGCGCCGCTTGCGCCACGCCCAGACTTGCGGGCTCACAAAATAGACCACCGGGATGTTGCGCTTCTTGAGCTGGCGCGCCAGGCGCAGGTTGAAATCCGGAAAATCAATCAGGATGGCCAGTTGCGGTTTACGCTGGTCCACTTCGTCCAGCAGCCGATGAAAGGCGCGATAGACGCGCGGAATTCCGGAGATGACTTCGGTGATGCCGGCCAGGGAAATCTGATGCGCGTCCACGACGGTGTCGGCTCCGGCCTGGCGCAGCGCATCGCCGCCACACCCGAAAACTTCCCAGCCGGGCAGGCGCGCCTGGAGCGCTCGCGCCAAGCCAGCGCCATAGATATCGCCGGAGCGCTCTCCCGCCACGATCATGATGGACGGTTTGGCCATGTTTGGTAGGGGAGCGCTCTGCGCTCCCGCAGTTTGGGGAGGGGAGGGTTCTGCCCCTCCACGGTTACGTCGCCCGCGCTCGCCGGATTTGCTTCGGCGGCAAGAGGCAGGCGGATGTATTTCCGTCCAGCCCCAATACTGCTCACTCAATGGGTTTCAGGATATTAATTCTCAATTCGTTCCTGGGCAACCCCCTCACCCCCGGCGCTCGGGGCCCCCCGCCCGCCCCGGCTGGAGAAAGCGCCGGTTGCGGTCCACCCTCTCCCCCAGGGGGCGAGGGTTGTAAGCTTAATTCACCACCCCCCTCGCCCCCTTGGGGGAGAGGGGCCGGGGGTGAGGGGGTTCTGGGGTCAAACAGGGAACTGGCTCCTTGGGCAATTCCTGGTCCTTGTACTGAAGCTCGTATAGCTTGAAGTAAATCCCCCGCTTCTGGAGCAATTCCTGGTGCGTGCCCACCTCGCGCACGTGCCCCTTGTGCATTACGACGATCTTGCTGGCGTTCTGAATGGTCGAGAGCCGGTGCGCGATGACCAGCGAGGTGCGGTTCTCGATCAGGCGCCGCAACCCTTCGCGCAGCAGGTGTTCGGTTTCGGGGTCCACGCTGGAGGTGGCCTCGTCCAGAATCAGAATCCGGGGATTGTGCGCGAGGGCCCGCGCAAAGGAGAGCAGTTGCTTCTGACCCACGGAGAGCGTAGCGCCGCGCTCCTTAACGGGCTCATCAAATCCCGCCGGCTGACTCTCAATGAATTCCAGCAGCTCCACCTGCCGCGCCGCCGCGTGCACCTGCGCATCGGTGATCCACTCGCTCCCCAGCCGAATGTTGCTCATGATGGTTCCTGAGAACAGGAAGGGGTCTTGCAGCACAATGCCGAAATTCTTGCGCAGGTCGCGCAGGCGCAGGTCGCGGATGTCGATGCCGTCGAAGGCGACGCGGCCGTCCTCGACGTCGTAGAAGCGCAGCAGCAGGTTGGTGAGGGTGGTTTTGCCGGCTCCCGTGTGGCCCACCACGGCGACCGTCTCACCCGGCTCGATGCTGAAACTGACGTTTTCCAAAACCTTGTGCCCATCCCGGTAGGCGAAGCCGGCCTGCTGGAATTCCACCTGCCCGCGCGGATGCTGGAGCGGCCGGGGCTCGGCAGGATCCGCGATGGTCACCGGCGTATCCACCAGCTTGAAGATGCGCTCCGAACTCGCCATCGCCGCTTGCAGCAGGTTGTACTTGTCGCTCAGGTCCTGAATGGGCCGGAAAAAGCGCTGCGAGTACTGGATAAACGCAATGGCGGTGCCCACACTGAGGACGCCGCGAAGCGCCATCCCCCCACCCCGATAAAGGATGATCCCGACGGCAATCACTCCGGCCAGTTCCACGGCGGGATAGAAAAGGCCGTAAGCCAGGATGGAATCCTTGTAGGCCTCCATGTGGGCCCGATTGATCTCTTCAAACTCCTCGAAGCTGCGCTCCTCGCGGTTGAAGAGCTGCAGCACCGGCATGCCGGTAATATGCTCCTGCAAGAAGGCGTTGATGCGCGCGATCGCCAGGCGAATACGCCGGTAGGATTCCCGCACGGCGCGCCGGAACGCCCCGGTGATGAACACGATCACCGGCAGCACCGAGAACGTCAGCAAAGCGAGTTCCCAATTGAGTTTCAGCATCACCGCCATGATGCTGAGCAGCGTGAAGAAGTCGCCGAAGATGGCCACTACGCCGGAGGCAAAGAGGTCGTTCAGCACGTCCACATCCGTGGTCACGCGGGTCACCAGGCGGCCCACCGGGTTGCGATCGAAAAAGCTCATCTGGAGCCGCTGCAGGTGGGAGAAGATCTGCTGGCGCAGGTCGTACATCACCTTCTGGCCCACTATTTGCATAGCGAACGACTGCGAGAATTCCAGGAGGAAACTGAGCGCAACCGTCGGCAGGAAGAGCAGGAAGGCGATCTGCGCGATCCCCGCCACCGGATCGCGGCTTAGGAAATTCGCCAGGATGGGCGGGAGGCGCTGGCCGGCGGTGGGATCCAGGTAACGGTCCACTTCCACCTTCAACAAATACCCCGGCACGGCCTGCAAAATTCCGTACAACAGAATGGCGACGAGCGCGAACGAGGTCATGCGCCAGTACGGACGGAGGTACTCGAGCAATCGCCGCATCAGCCGCGAGTCATACGCTTTGCCGAGGATTTCTTCTTCGTGGAGGTTTTCAGCCATGGAAACCAGCCGAAGCTCAAGAATCGAAGGTGGAAGGTCGCATCCTTAACTTCCCACTTTTGATTTTCAACCTGCCATTTGGAACATCACGCTTCCTTCTCCAGCTCCTCCTCGATCAACTGCTTGTTATAGAGTTCCGTGTAACAGCCGTTCAGCGCCAGCAATTCCGCGTGTGTGCCACGCTCCACAATCCCCCCGTCGTGCAACACCACAATCTCGTCGGCGTTCTGAATGGTGGAGACGCGGTGCGAAATCAGGATCGTCGTGCGTCCCGCCATCACGCCCGTGAGCTGGCGCAGAATGGTTTCCTCCGTGTAGGTGTCCACACTGGAGAGTGCGTCGTCCAGAATGAGGATACGAGGATCGCGGATGACGGCGCGCGAAATGGCGGTCCGCTGCTTCTGCCCGCCGGAAAGCGTCAGCCCGCGCTCGCCCACCATGGTTTCGAACTTTTTCGGGAAGCTGCGAATTTCCGGAAGGATATTGGAAATCTCCGCCGCGCGCTCCACCCGCGCGTCGGTCGCGTCCGGGGTGCCCAGCTTGATGTTCTCGCGAACCGTCTGGCTGAATAGGAACGTCTCCTGCGGCACAAAACCGATGTGCTCGCGCAGGGTGCGGAGAGGAATCTCGCGGATGGGGACACCGTCGATCAGCAGCGCTCCCGGCGATGCATCGTACAGGCGGGGAATCAAGCCTACCAGGGTCGATTTCCCGGAGCCCGTCGCGCCCACCACCGCCACGGTCCTGCCCGCGGGAATGTGCAAATTGATATTCTTCAGAATCGGCTGACCGTTGTAACTGAAGCTCAGGTTGCGGAACTCGATCTCGCCCCGCAGCGCCGTCACGGGATGGGTGGGCACCGCGCGATCGTCGATATCCGGCTGTGCCTCGAAGATCGTCATCAACCGCCCCTGCGAAGCGAGGCCCCGCTGCACGAGGTTGGTCACCCATCCCAGCGCGATGATGGGCCAGATCAGGTACGCCAGGTAAACGTTGAAGGCCGCAAAAGTGCCGACCGTGATCCGGCCTTGGAGCACGTGCCGCCCGCCCACCACCAACACCAGCATGAGCGCCAGGGAGAACGTCAAGGCGATGACCGGCCACAGGAAACTGGTAATCCAGATCAGGCCCCGGTTCTTCGCGACGAAGTCCCGGTTCATGACGTCGAAGGTGGCCATCTCCGCGTCCTCCTGGCAGAAGGCGCGGACCACCCGCACGCCTGAGATGTTCTCGCGCACCCGTTCGGTGAGCTCCGAATAGAGCGCCTGGATCTTTTCGAAGCGCTCGTGAATTTGCGATCCGAAGAACTTGACCATAACCGAAACGAACGGCAGCGGCGCCAGCACCATGAGCGTCAACCGCCAGTCGAGATGCAGCATCAAGCTGATGGTGGCGATGCCCACCACCACGGTGTTCGCCGAATACATGATGCCCGGCCCTATCATGTTGCGCACGGCATTCAGGTCGTTGGTGAGCTTCGACATCAGATCGCCGGTGCGGTGCTCGGTGTAATAGCGCGCCGACAGGCGCAGCAGGTGGCGGAACAGGTCATTGCGCAGATCGTATTCCGCATCGCGGGAGATACCGATCAGAATCCAGCGCATCCAGAACTGGAAGACGGCCTTGACGGTCGCTACCGCCGTGAGCAGGCCGACCACCAGCAGCAGGCGCCGCAGTGCCACGCCGCGCATCAGGTCGTCAATGCCGGCCTTGATGATCAGGGGGACCAGTACGCCGACCGTTTGCGAGATGAGCAGGCACACGAATCCTGTCACAAAGCGCCGCTTGTAACGGGCAAGGTACGGCCGGAGTGGACGGAAGCGTGCAAACATCCGGAACCTCAAAACGCAAACCCCTTGATCTTGCCCCAAGACTCAGGAGGGCTGGAATATTGGATTATATCGGAAGGCCGAAGATACCGGAACCCAGTTTGCACGGATCGTAGGGCCGATCTTCAGGCCGGCAGTCGCTCCAGGGTCAAGGGAAAGACCCCTCACCCCCGGCGCTCGGGGCCCCCTGCCTCCTACGTCGGCCCACCCTCTCCCTTGGGGAGAGGGTGGGCCGCGACCGGCGCTTTCACCAGCCGGCGCGGGCCGGGTGAGGGGTCATGAATAGTCACCAACTTAACCTGATGCTTCGCGTCGGCAGTAGTATCTCCATGAAAGCAACTAAGGATGAGACAGCCCCGGCGGAATCCGTGCGCCTTTTCTTAATTGGGGAAGAACGACAGGACAGAGTTACATCTCACGGCGGCCTTCGAGGGCCTTGACCATGGTGACTTCGTCCGCGTACTCCAATTCCGAGCCCACGGGAATTCCCATGGCGATGCGGCTCACCTTCACACCGAGCGGCTTGATGAGTTTGGAAATATAGACGGCGGTAGCTTCACCCTCCACGGTGGGGCTGGTGGCGATGATGAGCTCTTTCACCTTGCCGCCCTTCAGCCGCTCGAGGAGGTTCTTCAGCTTGAGTTGGTCGGGCCCCATACCCTGCAGCGGGGAGAGGGCTCCGTGCAGCACGTGGTACTGGCCGCGGAACTCGCGTGTCTTTTCCACGCTGATGACGTTGTAAGGCGTCTCTACCACGCAGATCACTTCCCCGTCGCGGCGCGGGTCCGCGCAGTATTCGCAGGGATCGAGTTCCGTCAGGTTATTGCACACGCTGCACAAACGGATCTTATCCTTGGCGTCGAGGATGGCTGCGGCCAGGCGCTCCGCGTCTTCGCGCGACGAGCGTTCCAGGTGGAAGGCGATGCGCTGCGCGGATTTCTGCCCGATACCGGGAAGACGTTTTAGCTCATCGATCAGGCGAGCCAGCGGCTCAGCGTAATCTTTCATGGGTTTCGCAGTTCGGAGATGGAATCTCGATACGAAAGACTAAAGAAACAACCCCCACAAGGGGCGAGGCTCGACTTTCGATATCCTGGTCAGGTCAAGCCAGGGATGTTCAGCCCGCCGGCCAAGTTCCCCATCTGGCTGGCCATTTGCTCGTCCACTTTTCGCGAGGCCTCATTGACGGCCGCCAGGATCAAATCCTGCAACATCTCCTGATCCTGGGAAGCGAGAATCTCCGGGTCGATCCGCACCTCGCGCAGTTGCTTCTGGCCATTCATTTTGACGGAGACCATGCCTCCGCCCGCCGAGGCTTCCACGGACAGTTCATCCAGTTGCTTCTGCAATTGCTCCTGGAATTGCTGGACTTGCTTCAGGATCTGTTGCATTTGTTGCAGGTTTTTCATCGCTCACTCCCGCTTCAGGTCCTTTACGTCCACCACGGTGCCGTCGAACTTCTTACGAAAAGCGTCCACTCCCGGATCGCGCTCGGCGCGCGCGCGCGCGTTGGGGCGTTCAGCTCGAACCGCTACTCCCTGCTCTTCCAGTCTAACACAAATCTTTACGGGTTGGCCCAGCACCTGGGTGCAGACCGTTCGCAATGTCTCCTGCTGTTCACGGCTCTTGAGCAGGTCGGCGAAGAACGAATCCTTTGGGGCGAAGAGAAACTCCACCTCGCCCTCTGCGCAGCGCCAGCCAGACAGATGTTCCAGGCAACTGCCCAGGAAATTGGATTGGCTGTACACGCTTGTCTTGATGGCTGCAAGGCGGCCATCTTCACTGGCGGGCGGGGCCGGGGAAGTGTTTTCAGCGGGCGAAGCGGGCGTTTCCGCTGCCGGCGGAGGCGCCTGAACCGAGGCTTCTGCGGGTGGCCTGTCGAAACTCCCGGTGCGGAGCTTGGGCGCTGTCTCTGGCGCGGAGCGCGCGGGCGTGGCCGTCGCCGCACGCGGGCTGTTCAAGCTCTTTCCCGGCAGGCTGGAGCCGCTGAGCCCGCCGAGCAGCGATTCAATCGAGGTCAGCCGCCGTGCGTGCACCAGTTTCATCAGCGCCAGTTCCAGGTGGAAGCGCGGCACGAGCGAGTAGCGCATCTCACTTTCCGCGCGCAACAGGATATTGAAGAAGCGCGAGAGATCTTCCTCACTGAAAAGCCCGGCGAGTTCCCCGAGTTGCCGGCGCTGGTCGTCGGGAACCTGCAGCAGCGGACTTTCTGCGCCGCAACTGCGCGCAATCATCAGGTCGCGCCCGAAGCGCGTGAGTTCGCCACAGAAATGCGCGAGTTCGTAACCTTCGGTAGCCAGTTGCCCCACCCGCTCGAGCACGCCGCGTGAGTCCGCCGCGTCGATGGCTCTCACGATGCCGGCCAGCAATTCCGTGGGCGCCGCGCCCAGCACCTGGCGCACGCGCTTCTCATCCAGGCGCTCGCCGCAGGCGGCGATTACCTGGTCGAGCAAGGAGAGACCGTCGCGCATGCTGCCCTCTGCCGCCTGGGCGAGCGTCGAGAGAGCCCCTTCTTCAGCAGCAATTTTCTCCTCTTCCGCCACGCGGCGGAGCCGATCGTAGATCTCCGCGTAGTCCAGCAGGCGAAAGGCAAAGTGCTGGCAGCGTGATTGAATCGTGGGGGGCAGCTTGTGCCCCTCCGTCGTGGCCAAAATGAATAGCGAGCGCGGCGGCGGCTCTTCCAGCGTCTTGAGCAGGGCGTTGAAGGCCTCCGTGGTGAGCATGTGCGCTTCGTCGATGATGAAGATCTTGTAACGGTCGCGCGACGGCAGGTAGCGCACGGACTCCCGCAGCTCACGAATCTCGTCGATGCCGCGGTTCGACGCGGCGTCGATTTCCTGCACGTCCACGGAGTTCCCCGCGGCAATTTCCACGCACGAGGGGCAGACGCCGTCCGGCGCGACCGTGGGTCCGGTGGAGCAATTGAGCGCCTTGGCAAGGATACGTGCGGTGGTCGTCTTGCCCACACCGCGTGCGCCCGAGAAGATGTATCCGTGCGCAACGCGGTCCGTCTGGATGGCGTTCTTGAGGGTATCCGTTACCAGGTGTTGGCCCACCACGTCGTCAAAGGTCTGGGGGCGATATTTGCGGGCGATGACTTGGTAGGACATGGGAAGGGAAATCAGGGTATTCGATTTTCGGATCTTAGCTCTGGGATCAAGACGTCTTCAATTTGCTGTCCGCCGCCTTGGGCTCTTGCCATCACTGTTCTGAGGGCGTTGATTCTACTTCCCTGACGACCGAACTCTGAAAGTTGGTTTCTGGCGACGGACCACTGATCGTGGGCAGTGTCTTGATCGAAAATCTAAGATCCAAAACCCAAAACAGATTGGGCCAGACTTCGGGTTGATCTGCGGCACACGGAGAGGCTCGTTACCGTTGCTTCCTTCCGGACCTGGCGGGGTTCGCGAACATCCGTCGCACAGAGCCCGAAGTCTGACATGTTTTTCGAACCCACCTCTCAACTGCGTTCTGCGAGTTCATTATGATGGTAGCACGCGGGCTAGCTCTCCGTCGACCCCTAGGAAAGAAATGCTGACTGAACCTGCGGCATCTGGGCTTTAGGGCTTGGGTCCGGAGGAACTCTCCCAGGTCAAGGTGAGCTGGTTGTTGCCGACCCCCACTTTGAGGGTGGGGACGAAGCCGCCGGGCAGCAGCATGGGAATGACCTTGCTCAGGTCCGTTGCGCCATCCTTGGTCACCACATGGACTGAGACCTCGGGCGCACCGGCGGGCACGGTGATGGTGCGCGAGAACGTCCCTTCAAAAGCCCCTTTGATTCCCAGAAAGCCCCCCTTCTTTTTCCCCTTGAAAGCGCCTTGAAAGAGCGCCTGACCTCCGGCAGAGAAAGTGTAGGTAGCCTCCTTGAGGTCGTAATTGCAGTGAACCTGAACGACCCGGGGGACATTTGCGAGCTTGGCGGCATTGGCCTTCGCAATTTCTTCGGGGCTGGGCGTCGGAGTTGCCGGCTGAGGCGGTGGCGCCGCGATGGGCTCCGGCTCGGGGGGAGCGGGAGTTGGCTCGGGTGCTTTCGGCTGGGGCTTGGCCATTTGCCTGGGCTTTTGCGCCACGGTTTTCTTTGCAGTTTGCGGAGGAGGGGTCACGGGTTCCGTCGGCTGCAAGTCGGGGGGGACCGGAGGTGGCGAGAGTAAGACCATCCGCGGTGGCGGCACGGGTGCACTCATGACCTGGTGATACTTCCAATAACCCCATGCGGCAGCGGCGAGCAGCACGACCACCAGGGAGCCCAATGCGATGGCAACGGCGTTTGAGTTGGCTTGGGGCTCAGCCGCAAGTTCAGCTTCAACTTCTTGGACCGGCTCGGGCAAGGCGGGTTCACCCGGCAGCGCTGCCAGGGGCTCCGTGGGTGGCGCGGGAGGAACAGGCGAGATGATTTGCGTCGCCACTGGTACCTTGGGCTGAGGCGGCTCGACGGCCACGGTCGGCGAGGGTGGCGCCGGGGGAGCTGCCGATATGGTTTGGGTAGGCCGCGCCTGGGGTGATGGCCCCGAACGGATGGGCATGATTATGCGAATCGTCTCATCATCGGCCGGAGGCGCAGCCGGAGCCCTTGGAGCAGCAGATGGCGCGGGGACGGCAGCACCCTGCGGCTCAGCGAGTTGCGGTGGCTGCGCCGGCAGGTGTGGCGCCTGGGGGGGGGAAAGACCGGTTGTGCGGACGGCGTATGGGACCATGACTTCGAAAGGATCGGCAGGGTCAATTCGAGCGTGCCATCATCGATGGGAGGCAAAACCGGAGTCCGTGGCGCAGGGGCAGGCGCGGGAACGGTGGCCGCCCAGGGCACGGCGGGCCGAGGCGGTTGCGCCGGCAGGGGTGGCGCCGGGGCGGGTGGAGACACTGGTGGTGCCGGCGGCACTTGGGACCATGACTCCGAAAGGATCGGCAGGGTCAATTCGAGCGTGCCATCATCGATGGGAGGCACGCTAACCGGCTGCGAGTTCGGCGCGCGCCGCTGCTGAAGGTTGTCGAGGTCATTCAGCAACTCACGGGCCGAGGAGTATCGTTTGTCGCGGTCCTTCGCCAGACATTTCAGGACAAGGGCATCGTGCGCCGGTGTCAGTCGGGGGTTGAGGCTACTCGGCGCGACGGGATCTTCGTAAACGATCTTGAACATCACCGACGCCGTGTCTCCCACGAAGGGCTTCTGTCCCGTCAGCATGAGGTACAAGATGATGCCCAGGGAGAACAAGTCGGCGCGAGCGTCAATCTCGCCGCCCTTCACCTGCTCGGGCGACATGTAGGAAGGCGTCCCCATCAAGCCGACGGTCCGCATCACGCCTTCGCGTGCCAGGACCTTGGCGATGCCGAAGTCCGTGATCTTGACTTGCCCGTCCTCGGTCACCAGGATGTTCGCCGGTTTCAAGTCGCGGTGGACCACCTGATGCCGATGCGCATAATCCAACCCCTCCGCAACCTGACGGAGGAGATCAAAGGTTTGCTCCCCAGTCATCGCGTGGCCCGAAAGGAGAATGCTTTCCAGCGTCCTCCCGGGGACCAATTCCATCACGATGCAACAGGTCTTGGTGGGTGCGTCCTCGAAAGCGTCGTGGATGGTAACAATCGAGGGATGCGCCAGGCGGCCCGCGGCGCGCACCTCGCGCATGAACATTTCCTGCGGGCTGTGTGTCCCCTCCTCGGAGGTTGAGGCGATGGAGAGAACCTTCAAGGCGACTTGACGGCCGATGGTCGGATCCTCAGCCTTGTACACGACCCCCATGGCACCGCGGCCCAGCTCGCCAATGATGTCGTATCGCCCGACTCTCTTCATGGTGTTTCGTGAGGATGAAACAGCAACCTTATCACGGCTGTGGGGGCACCCCCGCGCCTAACTCTCCCCCGCAGGTGGGAGGCCTTCTCCACATGGTGTGAGCAAGCAGGCATTTGCGCTGGATCCGGGCAACCTCCAGACTAGACGCTGGGACATGGTCCCGCTGCAACGCCAACATATCACAACTTCAATCGCACGTGTAGTGCCGAGCTGTCGCCCAGCCGTTTGCCCTCCTGAAAGCAATGCTGTTCACTTAAGCTTTGTCGAGGAGACTGTTCCCTGATCGACCCTGGAACCCCCTCACCCCCGGCCCCTCGGTCGCCGTGGCGACCGAGAGGAGCCTTGATTTGATCTTCCTGCCCTCGCCCCCCTGGGGGAGTTGATTGGAATGAACTGCCCTCTCCCCCTTGGGGGAGAGGGTGGACCGCAACCGGCGTTTTCTCCAGCCGGGGCGGGCGGGGGGGCCCCGAGCGCCGGGGGTGAGGGGGTCACCCAGAAACGAATTGAGAAGCAATTTCCTCAAACCCCCTCTGTGCACAGGATTGCGACCAGGACCTACTCCTCCAAAACATACTCAAGCAACAGATACGACAACACCACAAACACCACGCTGAATCCCGCCGCCAGATCAATCCAGCCCGCATAGTCGCCGAGATAATTCGCGCGCCGCTTAGTCAACCAGAAAGACGCCGCCGGAATTGACCCTGGTCAAATAGCGCCAGCCGCGGGGTCGGCGTCACACCCTGCACTGGCGCGCGGCGCTGCTTCGCCGCCGAGGGGGAAGCATGGTAATCTGCTCCGCGTCATCTTGCCTGATCTTTCGATGCTGTAATCAGGAGCGGCCCCCCAGACGCCGCACTCCGGCCGCACAAGGAGCAAGCTATGCACGCGAAACTCTGGTCTGACATGTTTGTGTTGGGAATCCCGGTCCTGGAGAAGATTCTGCGGCCGCTGATCGTTTATGGATTTCTGATTGTCGCGCTTCGGCTGGCCGGCAAACGCGAGCTCGCGCAACTGAATCCTTTCGACCTGGTGGTGCTGTTGACACTGTCGAATACCGTCCAGAATGCCATCATCGGTGACGACAACACGGTCACGGGCGGGCTGCTCGGGGCCGCCACGCTGTTGGTCGTGAATTACGTGGTCGTGCGCGGTCTTTACGGGCACCACAAACTCGAGCGCCTCATGGAAGGCGATGAAGACGTGCTGATCGAGAAGGGCAGAGTCCTCAAACGGCATTTGAAGAAGGAGCTCATCACCCTGCCAGAGCTCGAGGCCGCCGCGCACCGGCAGGGTTTTGCGTCGCTCGCGGACGTCGAGCGCGCCGTGCTGGAGCCGGGTGGAACCCTGTCTTTCATCGCCCGGCAACCGGCTCCGGAAGAGACACGCCACCGCGAGATCCTCGATCGACTGGAACGCCTCGCGCAGGAATTGGGGCAACTGCGCGCCAAACCTTCGGTTTCGGAGCTGTAGCGCCGGCCTCTGGGCTGGCGCCCTGCCGGGCGGCTGGCGGCCACGAGGTTCGCCGTCAGAGGGGCCGGCGAATCGGCAGCAACTCCTGATGGGAAGGCAGCGGTTCGACCCGCGCCGGGGGTGTGCGGAATTCCTCGCGCGCGGACAGCCGGTTTCGAGTATATTTCTACGCATGCTGAGCGGACCACCTGTCGCGGTAATTACCGGAGCCTCGCGCGGCATCGGGCGCGGCATCGCCGTCGAACTGGCGCGCCTTGGCTACGGCGTGGCGATCAATTACGTCAAGCGGCGCGAAGCCGCCGAGGAGTGCGCGGCGCTCTGCCGCAAAGCCGCGCCGCCGGATGCCCCGGCCCGCTTTGAGCCGATTCAGGCCGATGTTTCCCGCGGTGATGACCGCGCTCGCTTGCTCGAGTTTGTTTCCGACCGCTTCGGCTGGATTGACTTGCTGGTCAACAACGCGGGAGTGGCGCCCGAGGTCCGCGCGGACCTGCTGCGGGCCAGCGAAGAGAGCTTCGACCGCGTCCTCGCGACCAACCTCAAGGGACCCTATTTCCTCACGCAGGCGGTGGCGAATCTCTGGGTGGAAACGCTGGCGCAGCTTTCGCCCGGGCGCCCCCGGCCCAAGATCGTGACCATCACCTCGGTTTCCGCCTATGCCGCGAGCCCGGACCGGGGCGATTACTGCCTGGCCAAAGCCGCACTCAGCATGATGACCAAGCTCTTCGCGCTGCGGCTGGCCGAGTACGGAATCCAGGTCTTCGAAATCCGCCCGGGCGTCATCGCAACCGATATGACCGCAGCGGTGAAGGAGCAGTACGAGCGGCGGATTTCCGAGGGGCTCACGCCCATCCGGCGCTGGGGCACACCGGAAGACGTGGGCCGCGCCGTAGCCGCTATCGCTTCCGACCGCTTTCCGTTTTCCACGGGTGAGGTCATCAACGTGGACGGCGGATTTCATCTCGATCGCCTCTGACTATGATCCAACTGGATCGAGCACCGACACTCGAAAGCCTTCGGCCGCGGCTCGAACACCTGTTCGAACTCTCCGCGGCGAAGATCCGTGCGCTCGCGCAAGCCTGGGAGCCATCCCAAGGCGCCCCCGTCATTACGGTCGAGGGCCGCTACACCTCGCGCGCCTGGACGGAGTGGACGCAAGGGTTCCAGTTTGGCTCCGCCCTGCTGCAATTCGACGCCACGGGCGAGCCTTGGTTCCTTGCTTACGGCCGCAAAAACACGCTGCAGATCATGCCGCCGCACCTTACGCATTTCGGGGTGCACGACCACGGGTTCAACAACGTGAGCACTTACGGAAACCTGTGGCGCCTGGTCCGGGAAGGGAAGAGCTCAGCGGGTGAGTTCGAAAAGGAGTGCTGCGAGCTGGCACTGAAAGTGAGCGGAGCCGTGCAGGCGGCACGCTGGTCTTTCCTGCGCGATGGTCGCGGCTACATTTACTCTTTCAACGGCCCGCATTCTCTCTTCGCGGACACCCTGCGCTCGCTGCGTTCCCTTGCCCTGGCCCACCGCCTGGGGCACGTGCTGTGGGGTGAATCGGACCAGCGCATTCCACTGCTCGAGCGGCTGATTCATCACGCCTCCGTCACCGCGGAGTACGCGGTATTCTATGGAGAGGCGCGCGACCACTACGATGTGCGCGGCCGCGTGGCGCACGAGTCGATTTTCAACGTGAACGACGGCCTCTACCGCTGCCCGGGCACCCAACAGGGCTATTCCCCCTTCACGACCTGGACGCGGGGCCTCGCCTGGATCATGCTGGGCTTCGCCGAGCAACTGGAATTCCTCGCCACGGTTTCCGACAACGAACTTTCACCCCTGGGTGGGCGAAGCGAGATCGAAGGTTGGATGCTGCGCGCGGCGGAAGCCACCGCGGATTACTATCTCGAGCAGTCACCCTCGGACGGCATTCCGTACTGGGACACGGCCGCGCCCAACCTCGCAAAGCTCGGTGAGTACCTCAACCGCCCGAGCGATCCTCACAATGAGTACGAGCCGGTTGACAGTTCCGCCGCAGCCGTGGCGGCGCAGGCGCTCTGGCGGCTCGGCGCCTATTTGCTTTCACGGTCCCCGGAAGAAAGCGGGCGCTACCGCCGCGCGGCGCTGGTTGTGGCCGCCGCGCTCTTCGACCGGCCCTACCTGTCGGAAGACCCCTCGCACCAAGGGTTGATCCTTCACTCCCTCTATCATCGTCCTCAGGGTTGGGATTATGTTCCTCCCGGGCACAAGTGCCCCTGCGGCGAGTCTTCCCAATGGGGTGACTACCACGCGCGCGAATTGGCGCTGCTGCTTCTGCGGCAGCTTCGCGGGGAACCCTACCTGACCTTCTTTTAGTGTCCAGCCCGCCTGCCTGCACGTTGGGTGAGTGAATCGTTGCATGGGTGTGCTCGTGTCCTGCCCCACTCCAGGGTTGACAGTAAGCCGGATTTCTCACCACGGGTTTGGAAGGGCGGGGCTGGCCATCGGGAGATCGGGTGATTGAGCGATTTGCGATTTGCGATTTTTGCAGTCAGCAAATTGATTCATCTTCTCACCTGACACTACCGATAGCCGATGTGGGGTAGTGTGTCACGCTGGGGTTTGGCCGTCGGCGCTCCCTGCCTTTCCGCCTTCGGCCTTTGCCTGCTTCTCGTCACGGGGCACTCGTCTCATGTCGCTGCTTTTGCGATCGGATCATCCGGTGATGGGCAATCGCATCTTCGGTTCATCGGCCCATGGGGTGATTGCACAGCCCTCTCCGAGGGGAGAGGGTGGCGAGCGTAGCGAGGAGGGGGCCCCGAGCACCGGGGGTGAGGGGGCGTGCTGTTCGCCACGGGCCACTCAGTTTCCCTCATCCCTCGAGTCGAACCCACCGATATCCGATACGGGGAAGTGTGTCACAGCCGGGGGGGGTCGGTGAGAATCTGGTCAATTGTCCATCGCGGTCGAAGGTTCCAGGACAAAAAGAATGGACATTTTGTTCCTTTTCTTATCCCCAACCTTTTCATCAACATAATGGTCTTACATGATATTGAATTGTGTAAGCTGTTTATTTTCTGAAAGATAACGGCCTGGCCTGGGTTTGAGGCGTTTCCTCGCGATTCCTGGCCCATCAATTCAACTATCTATCGTATTTTCATCAACATAATGGCATTCCATATAAGCTGTGTGTTTTCACAAACATAATGGCCTAATGAGAATTTGTATATTTTCTCCCTTTGTTTTCAACAATATCTTGGGAGCATCCTTCATTTTTAACATCTTTTTGCATGCGGGCTTCCTGTTTGATTTTCATCAATAATCTGGTGGTCCGCCACACCTGCCGCAAGCTCGACTCTTCCCCCCGAGTCATCAGCGCCGCGCGCGGCTGGACCCCTGCCAGAATTTCGTCCCGATCGAAGCGTGCGTGGGGATCGTCAGACTCTTCCTCGGGCCGGAAGATGCGCCTCTGCAGGCTCTCAATTTCGGGGACCAGCAAGTGGACAATTTCCTGGCGCGCCGCTTCTCGCTCCTCCCCTTCCGCCACCGGGATTTCGCCGGCCTCCGCCAGCTCACTAGCCTCAGGATAAAGATCTTCTGCCGGACCGCCTTGGCGCAGGCGCAGGAGAAGCAGCAGAATCTGATTCGCCTTTTCCTCCGGCACGTCGCCGCGGGCCTGCTCGAAAAGCTTCATATCCTGGGGACCGACGCTGCCCTCCCGATCCAGGCAGTCTGCCCCAAACAGCGCTTTCAGGCGCTCCAGCTTTTCGATGAGCGGCATGCAGACGCACGCCTCCAGGCGCTTCTTGGTTTCCAGCGCTCGCTCCAGGTGCTTCACCGCCAGGCTTTCCTGGATGCGGTCAAAGCGCTCCATCCGCCACAGGGCGCGAGCCATGCGCATCACCAAGCCCATTTCCAGAGCATTGGCGGGCTGCCAGGTGGCCAGCAGCGATTCCAGCCGGCGCTTGAACTCCGCCGCATCTTCTCCCAGGGCGGCCAAAGCCACCTCCGCCGACTTCGAGTAGTAGCCGTGCCGCAGGTTCGCCGCCGCTGACCGCGCCTTGCCCGCCGGCGTCACCGCGCCTCCCGTCCGCCGCCCGTTGGCCCGATTCGAAGCCAGGTTCTTCTCCGTCATTTTGTGTTTTTGGATCAGGGACATGGAAACCTCTCTCCATTTCCTCCCGGAAAGGCCTCCCCAAAGTGCAAGGCCATAGGGGGAACGCGTTCAGCAGTCAGTAGTTAGCATTCAGCAAGCCCTTCGTACCGGCCAGCGGGCGCTGGCCTCAAGACCTAGTGTACACAAGGTTATTGCATTTGTCAAGAATATAATGAGACTACACACTACAGCCTACAAATTAAGACAACATGTCATGGGCCTTCCCGGCTGGCAGAGAAAATCTTCTAGGAAAAGCGCCTAATTGTCCGACATATTCCCCTCCTGGTTCAGGAGGGGCCCAGGGGTGGTCAAGCAAGCGGAGCGCGGCTCTGCCGCTTGCAGTGGTCGATTATTTCTGTCGCCCCTGCCGGGGCTCGTTTCTTGTTCTGCTGCTTTTCCCCATGGCTGGGGAGAAACACAAGAAAATGTAGCGCAAGGCTCGCTCTCCAGCCTTGCGGCTTTTCCACCGCGCCGTGGTCTTGGCGGCGCGGCCATGGGAAATTCAGATTTTCTTCCCTTGGCCGTCGTCATGGGCCACATTCTGCCGCCGCTACGCGGCTTGAGTGCTGGGCGTCATTTCCGAGACACGGGCGCTCCCAGGTGCAGTCATTCCCGCGAAAGCGGGAATCTACTCCGCCAGCCATTGGAAATGCGCTGCCGACGGACTGGATTCCCGCTTTCGCGGGAATGACCCGTGTTTCGATAGGGATCTCATTCCAAATGACACCAGCACCTGCGGCTTGCCTCCGCTCGCTTCTTCCCCCATGGTGTGCGTTGGCCAGCCGAATGAGCACGCGGGGATTTGAATCTGAAAGCCGCGGACCTACAGCACAGGTCCGCGCTACGCTTGCTCTTGACTGGGCAGGAGAGTGGCGTAACATCTTATCCATCTATGGACCCGCTTGTTCGACGTCTTAAGGAAATGGACCCTAGCACCTTTCAGCAGCTCTGCTTTCAGCTGATGGCGGAAAAGTGCCCTTCTGCGAACGTCCGCTATGTCGAGGGCGCGTCTGGAGACGAGGGATTGGACGTCTTTTGTGGTGACCTGGCCTGCGGACCAACAATTTGGCAGTGCAAGAGTTTTCAAGTGACGCTTGTTGGCGATTCTCAAAAAGGGCAAATTAGGGAGTCCCTCCGTGACGCCGTCGCTAGTTCTTCGCCCCGCCGGTGGGTGTTATGTCTTAACATAGATTTCGACACAAAGGCACATCGATGGTTTCAACGGCTACAGTCATCGTATGCAGCGAGGGGGCTGACAATCGAACTTGTCCAGGGGTCGGATATCGTCCGAGAGCTGATTTTTCGCCATACTCTCAGAAGCCACTACTTCCCAGACGCCCTGCTTCTGGACGAGGTGCGCAAATTGATAGGGCGTTCCGACAAGGTCACTGGAAACGAACTAGAAATGATTCCCGGTGAGGACACAGAGCAATACATAGAGCGTTTAAGGGCAAAGGACCCGAGATTCCTATACGATGTGACGATCGGTGGTGAGAGGGGCCCCGACGCTTTCCCGCCCCCTCCAGAACGGGGTCTCGTCGCTGCCATCACGGACGGGCGAAAGACGATAAAGGCATATGCACGTGACAGTCAGGCTCTATTGTTGGACCCTGTCGGATTCTCAATCACTTTAGCCGGAACGGGTATTGAAAAGATGGATTCGCTGGTCCGTACGGGGCAGTCGCAGCAATTCGATGGCGAAGAGATTCGTGACTTCAAAGCGACGATGCCCTTGCTTTCGGATTTGGGACTTGTACCCGGGCAATTCGCTCTCACTATTCGCTCGGCGTCAGTGAGTCAGCCCCTACCGCTTCGACTCTCCTTTATTGGCGAAAAGGACCGAGTGGTCTATGAAATGCTGGACTTTCAAATAATGCGAGCAGGTACGGAAGAAATGGAAATCTCGACCAGGAACGATGACCTGCCATTCGAAATGAGCTTCGCATTTCCGACCCCGTCCAAGCGGACCACAAAGTGCAAGGCTCACCTCAAGAAGCGGTTCGCTGGGAAGGATGTTCGACAGGTGCGTAAGGCTCTCGCCGCGTTCCGAATACTGGAAGCTGGGGGTGACATTGAGTTCTACTCGCTAAGGGACGAGAAAGGCCTGGGCGTGCTCAGAGTGCCACCATTCGGGTTTGATATTCCTCACCAGGGCATAGTCTGGATCGACATGCTTGCTTGTATATCCGAAACACTGGGAGTGAGCATCAAAGTACCTGAACCGGGACTAATGAGCGAGCAAGACTATGAATCCGTCAGTCTCCTTTATGCTCTCGCCACTGGGGGAACACTGTCGCTCGACGACTTTTCGATGACTTTAGTGAAGAGCTTGGAAACCTCAAAAATGCTCGCGGGGGATCCCGGTGGCGCACCCCCCCTCACAATGGTGTACAAAAGTACGGCATTCAAACTCTTTGGAAATGAAATCCATGTTGGCGGTTTTGCGGTGCATTTGGAGAAATGGGAATTTAAGTGCCCGGATCGCATCCTTCATGATTTTGAGAGAGCAGAAATCGGAGAAAAGATTCCCGTATCAATTCGCCCACTAATGCCGGTGAGAATGTTGCTGACAAGTCAAGAAGCGCTCCCCAGCCAAATCTAGTGGTCACGGGTGAGGGCCCACGGGCAATTAGACTGCGATTGACCGTGATGGCTTCCCGCTATACCCTCCATTCATTAGAAAAGCGGTTCCTGCGCGTGTTTCGTCTTCCGTTCGGCTTTGGCGAAGGTTTCGACGCGGTGGGTGGGGTATTCGAGCTTCTTTCCCCCCAGCAATTCGGCGATGGTGAGGATTTGCAGGCGGGGATAGCGGCCTGGAAAGTCTTTTGACTCGTAGAAGCCCGTGGCGGCAGCTTCCGTGAGCATGGGTTTGGTGGGCTCGCGCAAGGTGATGAGCGCGCCGATGGCGGCCTTCTCGCGGTCGAGCACCCCTTTCAGATCGCGCACGTGGTTTACGCCGATGTAGCCGCTCTTCACCTGCACGATCACCTGCTTGGCCTGGCCGCTCTTGTCGTCGAAGAAATTGATGTAGCCGTCGATGCCGGTGTCCGCGCCCTTCTTGTGGTCTTTGGCGGGCCGCGCATTCACCAGGTCCACCGCCCACCACTCGAACTGATACGGATTAATTTCTTTCAAGGCTTCCGCGCCCTGCACGTCCGTTGGTGCACCGATTATTTCGTAGGGGCTGAGCTGTTCGGCGAAGGTGTCGCGCAACCGGCGCTGCACGAGGTTGATGGCAAGGTAAGTGACGTCAATTCCGATCCACCGCCGCTTTAGCCGCTCTGCCGCTGCGACAGCGGTTCCGCAGCCGCAGAAGGGATCGAGCACGATGTCGCCCTCGTTGCTACTAACCCGGATGATGCGATCGAGGAGCGCCTCGGGCTTTTGGGTGGGGTAACCCAGCCTCTCCCCGGCTTGCGAGCCGATAGGATCGATGTCGTCCCACAGGTTCTGCAACTTAATTCCTGGGGATTCGTCCAGATACATTTTGAGCCGGAGGGCTCCCGCCGGGTTCGAAGGAAAGTGCAGTCTTTTTTCCGCGTCGTATTTCGCTAATCTGTGAGCGTCACACGCCCATCCGTTAGGATGTGGCCTATAGGTCACTCCATTGCTTGCCGTGTAGGGAAACCGAAGGTTTGGCCGGGGACCTGGGTTACGCAGGGTCACAGACTGCCAGCGACGGCCATCAGGGTCTTTGTACTTGAAGGTTGCTTCGACATACTCGGGCGGAAACGCGGTGTATTGCTGATTCCACGTGTAGCCCTGACCCTTGGTGTAGGTCAACAACAGATCACAAATCGAGCCGTAATTCCGGCCAACGTTCCCGTGGCTGTGGGTGCGCTTCCACGTGATTTCGTTCATGAAATTCAGCGGCCCAAATGCTGCGTCCATCACCAGCTTCAAGTAGTGGCTTGCTGTCATATCACAGTGAAGATAGATCGTGCCGGCGGGCTTGAGCACGCGGTGTAATTCCACCAGCCGAATGGCCATCATCACGAGATAGGCCATCATGTCGTTGCGGCCCAGGAAGGCGAGGAACGCCTGCATAAGGTCGGCGAGCTTGCGCGGGCCGCTCGTGACGATTTCCTTGTACACCGCCTCTGCTTCAATGCTCCACTGCCAGGTATCCTCAAAGGCCGTGATCTGCGCGGCGGATTCCTCGCCGCTCTTTTCCTTGAAGAGCACGTTATAGGTGGCGCTGGAGTTGAAGGGCGGGTCAAGGTAAATCAGGTCAACGCTCGAGTCCGCGACATGATCGCGAAGAATTTTCAGGTTATCGCCAAAATAGAGTTTGTTTTTTCCGTCCATTTCCGCAGAGCATACCACAACGTTCGCGGCTGGCGCATCCTGATGAGGATCATCGCTCCCGCGGCTCAAGATCATCTGAATCTCGCACTCCCGCGGCTTTTGTGGTGGGCCAAACTATGTCGCCCCTATCGGGGCTTGAACCTGGGGCGTCGCTCCCTGAATTTAACGCCTATGCCCTGCCCACTCCGTGTTGAGAAATTTGGGGTTAGAATTCCTGATTCAGCATGGTATAAGTGAGGACGTGCGGGGATTAAATTTCTTGGGCGCTAAACAGGCTGCGGAAAAACTCGTAGGTGCTGTCATTCTGAGCATTGACGGCCTTTCGGCTGCCCATGATGAGCAGAAACTCGACAAAGAGAACCCATGCCCCTCGCTGTCATCCTGAGTCCTTCGTCTGTCATCCTGAGCGCAGCGAAGGATCCTTTTCAGTTGACTCAGGATAAACTGCGCGAAGGACCCCGGCAGTTCGCGGTGGGTTGGCGAACAGATTAAACTACGGGGGTTCTTCGCCCAAAATGCGGGCTCAGAATGACAGCGCATGCAATACTGAATCTAAATGACTTACGCGTCGGGTTTCTGCAGAGTGAAGCGAAGAACCTCTGCATTTGTAGAATCAGGCAAATGCAGAGGTCCTTCCTTCGTTTCACTCAGGACCGCCTGCGGCTCCTCAGGATGACAGCTTTGGCGGTTTTTCCGCAGCCTGTAAAGCGTCCGATCGCTCTAGTACTTGGTGACTTAAATCCGCGTAGCTTCCTGGGAACGCAAGTGTCTAATTTTCATTAACTTCGATTTGACGCGAAACCATGTCACTAAGTACTAGCGCGCAATCGTCCGATCAGACTATTGCGCGATCTCATGATCTCCCGATTCCACCGGCGGCCGTGACACACTTCCCCGTATCGGTTATCGGCGGGTTCGACTCGAGGAATGAGGGAAATTGGTGGCCTGTGGCGAACAGCACGCCCCCTCACCCCCGGCGCTCGGGGCCCCCTGCTCGTTACGCTCGCCACCCTCTCCCCTTGAGGCTGTCTCAAAACTCGGCGTAGCACGCTGTAGCGCCGCTCTGTGAGCGGCGATTCGTCTTTGTAGCGGCGATGTCCTCAGCGCCGGTTGCCGGTGGGGACACCGGCGCTACAGGGGTTTTGAGACAGCCTCCCCTGGGAGAGGGCTGTTCAATCACCCGCTGGGCCAATGAACCGATGATCCGATCACCAATCTCCCGGTCTCCCGATTCTCAAAACGGAACCCTCATGGCAAAATAACTAGCGGGGAGGGGAGACCAGACTGCGAGCGGTTAATCATGTTCAGGCTTCGCGGATTTACAGCCGCCTTCATCTTGACAATGTTTGCAGCCGTCGGCCAGATGGCCGCGGACAGCGTGGACCCATGGGCACAAACAGATCTCATGCCGGCGGTAGAACTGAATCGCCAACTGTTAGCCGTGAAAGCCGGGAAGATTATCCTCTTGCAGGTCGGTTTCCTTGTGCTTTATAAGCAGGGACATATTCCAGGGTCCCAGTATGCGGGCCCTGGCAGTAAGACAGAGGGCCTGGCGGCGCTGGGAAAGCTTGTTGGAAAGCTTCCCCGCCGGCAGGAGATTGTCATATATTGCGGTTGCTGTCCGTGGGAGGAATGTCCCAATATTCGCCCCGCCTTTCGAGCGGTGAAGCAGATGGGATTCTCAAACGTCAAGGTTCTCAACCTTCCCACGAGACTAGGGGCCGACTGGGTGGCGAAAGGATATCCGCTCACCCGGGGAGAGTAACACCCTATGAAGAGCAGAGACTTCGGCGCCTAAGGAGGCTGCGGAAAAACCCGTCACACTGTCATCCTGAGGAGGCGAAGCCAACGAAAGACCTCGGTACTTGCTTGAAAATCGAAATACAGGGGTCCTTCGCTTCGCTCAGGATGACAGCCTATGCGGTTTTTGCGCAGCCTGTAAGGGCGCTGCCTATTTCTGATTGGCTGGAGAGGAACGCATGTTCGCATACGAAAGCTCGGAAGAGCTGTTCAAATGGTGCAAGATTCCGCCGGCGGAGCTTCCTAACCATCCGCAAGCCAAGGTCAAACTCCGCATCGTACCCACGCCCCAGGCGATGTACGAAGAATTCGCCGCAGCCTTGCTGGAGGAAGTCAAAACCAATAATGCCGCGGGGCGGCCCACCCGCTGGATCCTCCCCTGCGGGCCGCGCGGGCAGTACCCGATATTCATTGAACGCGTTAACCGCGAGCGGATTAGTTTGAAAAACGTTCACATTTTTCACATGGACGACCACCTCGACTGGCAGGGGCGCCACTTGCCGCTGGATCATCCCTTTTGCTATCAGGGTTGGATGACACGTAATTTCTACGATCCTATTGACAAACAGTTAAACGTCCCCCTGCAGCAGCGGCATTTTCCACGGGCCTCCGCCCTGGATGAAATGGGGGAGAAAATTCAGGCGGTCGGCGGGGTGGACAGCACGTACGGGGGCATCGGGTACCGTGGCCATATCGCCTTCAACGAGCCGCCGCGCTCGCCCTGGTATCGTATCAGCAAGGAGCAGTTCCGCAATTGCACCACGCGCGTTCTGCACCTGAACGAAGACACGCTGGTGGCGCTCAGCCAGCGCGCGGCGGGAGGGTGCTCGGACATCGTGCCACCCTACGTGGTGACGCTGGGCATGCGCGAGTTGCTTTCCGCCAAACGCCTGCGGCTTTACAGTGACACGGGAGCGTGGAAGCAGACGGTGATTCGCATCCTGCTTTTCGGAAACGTCAGCCCGGAAATTCCGGCCACCTATGCCCAGGAACATCCCGACTGTGTGGTGACGGTGGATGCAGCCACCGCCGCCTGCCCGCCGCTGGGGATTTGACGAGCAGAGGAGAAACCATGGATCGAACCGGTGTGGTCGTGGCTGGCAGCCACGTGCAAGGGCTCTTCATGCGCGTGGACCATTTTCCGACGTCGGACGAAACGGTCTTGGGGTGGGACTACAAGGAGGCGCTGGACGGCGGTAAGGGGTCGCACCAGGCGATCGCCTGCGCCCGCCTGGGATTGCCCACGCATTTCGTCGGCCGTATCGGCAGAGATCGCCTGGGAGATACGGGCGCCAGGTGGATGTCCGAGGCGGGGGTGGACCTGACCTACCTTTGCCGCAGCGAAGCCACCGCGACCGGTTGCGGGTTTGTGATGATTAACCCGCAGGGGGTGCCCGCCATCACCACGGCGATGGGCGCGAACGAGGAGTTTTCTCCGGAAGATGTTGACCGCGCCGAGCCCGCTCTGCGGCGGGCCAAGCTGGGGCTGGTGACTTTCGAAATACCCGTCGAGACCGCGCTCCACGCCGTGCGGCGCGCCAAGGAGTGGGGTGCGTTCACCATCCTGACTCCCGGACCCGCGGAACCCCTGCCCCCGGAGGCACTGGCCGGGCTCGACTTGCTGGTGCCGAACGAGACGGAGGCCAACATCCTGACGGGAGGCAAGTCCGACGACACGAGCGATCCTGCCGAGCTCGCGCGGCGGCTGCAACAATATTTCCACCTGCAGCGTGTGGTGATTACGCTGGGCAAGCAGGGCGCCTTGGTGGCGGATGGCAAGGAGCAGGCAAGGGTTCCGGCCTTTCAGGTGGACGTGGTGGACACACCCGGCGCCGGCGACGCCTTCACGGCGGGCCTTGCCTTCGGGCTCAGCGCGGGAGCGGCACTTGCGCAGGCCGCGCGCTTTGGTTGCCTGACCGCTGCACGTGCTGTGACCGTGCGGGAGAGCGTCCCCGGCTTTGGCACCCTGGCGGAAATCCGGAAGTTTGCATCTCAACACAGAATTGAATTTCCCACACTGCTGGGGAAGGAGGAGTAAGGTTCGGAGTGCTGTGCGCGGCTTTGCTTCTTTTACTGCCTTGAGTAACGACCGCCCACCGGCGCTGCCCACCGATGCAGGCGGTGGGTTTCTCTCCTCGCACGACAGAAGCAGGGACCCCGGTCCGGGCAGATTCTCGCGCTCCACAAGGAGAAACACTTATGGCGATTGTCATGCGGTTTGTTCAGCGCTTTGAGGCGTCGAAGCGGCAGGAGTTCATGGA
This sequence comes from uncultured Acidobacteriota bacterium, assembly GCA_963722555.1. Classification (GTDB taxonomy): domain Bacteria; phylum Acidobacteriota; class Terriglobia; order UBA7540; family UBA7540; genus Bog-366. The sequence goes on along the minus strand of CAVRNQ010000001.1, from coordinate 334,989 downwards.
CTTGGAAAAACAGTTTGCGATTTTGGAACAACGGGGAATTCTTCCCCCCGGCGAGCGCATGGTTCCCCTCGCCGGTCGTGAGCCGGGGAATACCTTGATCTGGGAGCGACGGTTTGAGAGCTTGGCTGCTGCCGAGAAAGCCCTCAAGGCTTTAGAGGCGAGTGAGGATCACACCCAGCTCTTCCAGAAGCAGGTCGCCTACTTCCAGGACGCGTGGGTGGAATTCTATGAAGTCCTGAATTTCTGATGCGCGGGGCACGCCCGGCCGGCTGTCGGGCGATTATCTCACACCGCCTGGGAACTGAGTTGCACAGGCCGCCGGCGTTCACCGCCCGCCCGGGTCGGCGCCGGCTCGGGAAATAGCTGCGGTGCCCACGGGAACGTTGACGTCGAGATACCATGGAATGGGGAGGCTGCCCCAATGCGCGGGGCGGAAGGTCCAGCCCTCGAGGCTCTTCTCGGCGGCTTCGAGATTGGTTACGGCGCCGGGCAACGGCTCAGCGTCAATCACCTGACCCTGGTCATTCAGCAGCAACCGCATATGCACTACCGCGGTCGGAGACGGGTCCGCCGGCCGCCCGATGACTTCAGGTGGTTTGACCTGGCGGCTAAGGTCGCGTTCCGCCTGGGATGGCACCGTATCCATTTTGTGAGGGCGCAAAGAGAATTTCACTTCCACTGTTGTGAGGAAACCCGAGGGCCCGGAGGGCGTCTGCAAGGGGCGATAGATCCAACCGCGCGCCGCCTTCAGGGCTGACGCCGCCAGAATGGGATGTCCGCGTACGACGTGGGCCTGCGCCACCTTGCCATCGCGCGTGATTTCGACTTGCACCCGCACGTGCCCTTGAATGTAATTGACCTTAGCCAGGGGCGGATACTCCGGCTTGGCTTGATCCAGAACCAAGCTCGTGGCCTGCTTGCTGTTGAGGCTAACTGGATTTTGGACAGGCAGGGGGGGTTGGGCCTGCGGGAGGGCGATCTCCGGTGCACACCCCAAGGCGAGAACCGAGAGGAAAAGGCCGTGTCGATGCCACCCGAACTTAGTCATCGCCTTCGAAGATTACCTGGGCCACCACGTAGCGGTCGGAGTGCGAAATCGAAACCGCCATGCGGGTGATTCCCAGTCCGCGTGCCACTTCTTGCGCCCGGCCGGTCAAGACCAGCTCCGGTTTGCCGCTCGGCTGGTGGGTGACTTCCACATCGAGCCAGCGAACCCCTGCTCCCCAGCCCGTTCCCAGAGCTTTGAAAGCAGCTTCCTTGGCCGCGAAGCGCGCGGCATAGCGCTCGCCTCGATTCTTGAACCTCTCGCAGTAAGCAACTTCCGCCGGGGTGAAGAGCCGCTTCGTAAAACGCTCCCCATGCCGCTCGAGACCTTCCTCCAGGCGGGAAATTTCTGCTATATCCACTCCGGTTCCGACGATCATGATCAGGTCGTATAACTATCGGGAAATTCCCTCAGGGCCCCGAAATTCGACTGTGTCGAGCCTCAGCCCGCGACTTGCGGAGGGATGCGGTACACGTCGCACACCCCCGGCAGCGCATTCCCGCGGGGGAAAGCCAGTGAAGCGCAGAAGCCCGTGCGTTCCGCTCGAGGTTAACGATTAACCCCCGCGCCAATTGCTCGGGCCAGCCTTCCGTCTTGGAGACTAAACCAGCAGCTAGCATGGCTGTCCGTCCATCTTGCGAGTATCAGCCCTTATTAAATTTTTCTAACCATAGCAAATTGTCGGACGGAATGCAACGTCGCATCGGGCGAATCCAGGCGGGCGCTATGTTATATTCGCAGCATGGGGCGGCGAGCGTTCAAAATGGTTTCCCGCGACGGCTTGGCGTGGCTCGAGTCGGTGCGCCTCGCCAAGCTGCCGTGGCTCGTGCATGCCTTCAGCACGCGCCGAGGCGGCGCCAGCCGTTTCCCCTCCACCGGCCTCAACTTGGGGTTTCCGGACCGGCGCGAGCAGGTTGAGCAGAATCGCCGGCGCTTTCTCCGGCAGATTGGCGCCCAGGATTTTTCGCTCGCCTCGGTGCGGCAGGTCCATTCCTCCCACGCGTTCGTAGTGGCCGCCGGCGGGACCGGCCAGCCCGAGTATCGGCTGTGCGGCGTGCCGAGCGCGGAGCCAGCCGCCACGGGCCCGCCTGCCGGCGACGCGCTCATGACGGCGGAGGCGGGCCTCCTGCTGACAGTCCGCATCGCCGACTGCCTGCCCGTGCTGTTGGTGGATCCTAAGCAGCGGGTAGTGGCGGCAGTCCATGCGGGCTGGCGTGGCGCGCTCGAGCGCGTAATCGAGAAAGCGGTGGGAGATATGCAGCTTGCATTCGGCTCCGACCCCCAGCAATTGCTTGCGGTGCTGGGGCCCTCGATCCGCGCCTGCTGCTACGAAGTGGGAGAGGAGGTTGTCGAAGCCTTCGACGGACGGTTCGCCCCCGCCGAGCCCTTCTTCCGAACTCTGCCCCATCGCCCCGAGGCGGGAACGGATCGCCATTCGATTCTCTTCCTGAGTGCTCACCCGCCCGGGCATGCTCCCGAGCAGGTTCCCGCCGCGCACCTGGATCTGGTCGCCGTCGCCGAGCATCAGCTCACGAGCGCGGGAGTCCCACCCTCCCAGATCTCCGTCGCGGACTACTGCACCGCTTGCCGCACCGATCTGTTCTTCTCACATCGTAAGGAAGGCGGGCGCACGGGACGCCAGATGGCCGCCATCGGAATTCGGCCGGGCAAACGACGCAGGCTAGCAAATCCATAAGCCTACTCCCCTCTCCGGTTGAGGAGGAGAATCACGCGATTCGGGATGCGCGCCCGGCCGGTCGCCGCGGCGACCGCGGGGCGCGAGACCAACAGAAGGTTGGGAACTTCCCCGAGCCATCCTTACGGATGGGCGTAATCGCCACTCGACGGCCAGGACCCTACCTCGTTTTCTCAGGGGGATGTATACTGGGCGCACTTTCAACCAGGAGGAAAACATGTATTGCACCTCGTGTGGTTCACAGAATCCTGACGATGCCAGGCACTGCGGCGGGTGCGGTGCGCCCATGGCAGCCTCAGTACCTATGGATGCAGCAGCTCCCGCCGCGGAGCCCTTGGCAGCGCCGGCCGCCCCTGCTGCCCCAGCCCTCGAGTCTGCTCCGCCTGCGGCCGCTCCGGCCACGTCAATGACAGGTCCTGACCGCATCGTTGCGGGGTATCGAATCGCCGCGCTGGGCGACAGGCTCATCGCGCTGATCCTGGACACCCTCTTGCTGCTGGCGTTGTTTGCTGTAGTGGGGGTGTGGGCAGGAGGCCGTTGGGGCGGAATTACCCCCACGGGAATCGAATTAAGCGGGACGGGCGCTTGGGTCACCATCGCCACCGTGGCCATCCTAGGTTTCATCTACTACTGGCTTTGCGAGGGATTGCTCGGGGTCACGCTGGGCAAAGCCCTCGCCGGGGTCAAGATCATCAACCCCAATGGCGCGCCCTGCGGGCTCGGGCCTTCGCTGATCCGGAACATCCTGAGAATCATTGACGGGCAGTTTGGGTATCTGGTGGGATATTTCATTGCCATTTTTTCCAAACTGCGCCAGCGCCTCGGAGATCATCTGGCCGGGACCTTTGTCGTTGAAAAAGAGCCGGGTGTTCTTTACAGGGCCCTATTGGTTCTGCTTTGGGTCCTCCTTGTGGCCGGAGGCTTCGCCGGCGCATATTTCATTCATAAGGGTTGAAACTGGCTTCGCGATGGACGACGCGGCTGCAGGCGGGCGACCCCTGGAGAGCGGGAGCTTTCTCCCGCTCTTGCCAGGCCAGCTTGCCGGCCGTGTTCCAAACCGAAGGCCTGGTTCGAACCCCGCGAGCCAGTTCTCGGCAAAAAAGCGGTGTAGGGTTTACTGGCTCCTGCTTACTGCCGACTTCCCTTTGGGGACCTATCGTACGCCGCTGCCGGCAGGCCCCACCAGCCCCGCCGTTGACGGAGCGCGGAAAAGCCAGTAAAATTAAGGTTCCGGGCTCTTGCGGGAAAGGACTCCAGAAGTTCTCCATCCTGTTCTAAGCCCCACCCCCAGCAGAATGAAGGAACAGTTATGAACGCGAATGATCTCCGACCCGGAATGATCATCAGGCACAACAATGACCTCTTTACCATCCACAAGGCCGAGCACCGCACGCCCGGCAACTTGCGCGCCTTTGTCCAGGCCCGCATGCGCAACCTGCGCACGGGCTCGCTGATCGACCATCGCTTCCGCTCGGAAGACACCGTCGAGCGCGCCGCTATAGACGAAGTCGAGATGCAGTACCTTTATGCCGATGGTGATTCCTATTGCTTCATGAACACCGCGAACTACGAACAGATCTCCCTTCACCGGGAGACCGTCGGCGATAGGGCGTCTTACCTTGTTCCGGAAGTCATGCTCAAGGTGGATTTCTTCGAGGGCCGGCCGGTGGATATCCAGTTGCCTGCCACCGTGGACCTGAAGGTGGTTGAAACCGAGCCGGGCATCAAAGGCGGCTCGGCAACCAATGTCACCAAGCCCGCCAAGATGGAAACAGGATTAGTCGTGCAGGTGCCGCCCTTCATCGGCGAAGGTGAGAAGATCCGCGTCGATACCGCGGAAGGGACATACATCGAACGCGCCAACTAATTCAGGCGCACAAGCCGGAGCCGGGTAGCGTGTAGCGCGGACCCCCGTTTTGGGGTGCTGGTGTCATTTGGATTGGGGATTCAATTCGAAACAATGGTCATTCCCGCGAAAGCGGGAATCCAGTTCGTGGGCGGCGCATTTCCCATGGCTGGCGGAGTAGATTCCCGCTTTCGCGGGAATGACTGCACCTGGGAGCGCCCGTGTCTCGCAAATGACACCAGCACCCGGTTTTAGGGTCCCCGGTTCTTCGAAACGAAAACGCGCAGGATCTCAGAACGGAATCTCGTGGTCGACCTGTAATTCGAGGCCGGTGGGCGTGATCAAGTAGACGGCCTCGTGCCGCGGCGGTTTGCGTTTGGCCGTGACTTCTCGAATGTACTCGTCCTCCTTGAGGTAGCGGATCACGACCTTGTCCTTCTGCACGTCCATCTTGCCGTCGTAGACGTCGTGAGACTCCCACAGCGACTTCAGATTCTGTCCATCAAACGAATAGAGGATCGCCGTGAGCCGAGGCTGGCTTTTGCCCAGCCGGAAACCGTAGGTGAGAAACCGGAAGTCGTCCCAACCCTGAGCGGGAAGGATCTCATAGTGAAGATCCGTCCTCGGGACAAAATTCGCGAGGGCCGCCATCCGGCTTTTGCCGTCGCGGCTTGCGAAAATCATCAGTACGTTCTGGCGGTCGTAGTCATTCCAGCCCAGTGTGTAGCCCGCCCCAATCACCGTGCTGCCCTTCCAGAGCGACGCGAAAACCGCCGGCTGGCCGAAGAGGGGGTAGTGCAGCAGGGAGAACGCGCCCTCTAGTTCGCGGCGAACTTCCACGTCGGTGGGTGTGCGATTCGCCATCCATTCCACCAAGTGGTCCACGACCAGCTTCTGGATCTCACCGGTGATGGGCGCTGCATCTTCAAGCATCACGCCGGGAAGCCGCTTCGCCAGGGAGTTGATCTGCCCGGGCAGGGCGGGGGGCGGCGGCAGGGCCCGTTTCTTTTTCGCCTCCGCCACACCCGCAGCGAGCACTCCCGCTACGAGCGACAGCAATAGAAGATGGAGAATTCTGAGTTTGTTAACCGACAAGCTACGCATGCCGTTTCGCCTCGCCCCAGAACGAATTTTAGAAGCAGACGCCCAGACCGCGCTTTCCGGGCCTTCTCCGCAATTTTCAACCAGCCGCTTCAGACTGCGAGTAGGACTTTCAGCGCTGAGGTCTGGTCCAGGTATGCGAAGGCTTCCAGGCCCAGTTCCAGCGGAAATACCTTATTAACCAGATGATGAACAGTCACATGTCCCAGCCGGAGCATTTCTAGAGCCGGCCCAAACACCCCGCACCGGGAGCCGAGCAGGGTAACCTCGTCCACCACCAGTTTGGTGGCATCGAAGTGCGCCGCGCCGTGAAAGGTGGATTTCATCACCACCGTGCCGCGGGGCTCGACCAGCCGCAGGGCCCGGTCGAGGCCGCGCGGAGAACCTGTCGCCTCGACGGCGACCGGAAAGCTGCTGGGCGCGAGTTGCTCATCGCCTTCGCTCACAACCCCGACACCCCAGGCGCGCGCCAGGTCCAGTTTCCACCCATGCCGGCCGATCACGGTGACTTCTGCGCCGGCGTGCCTCAGCACTTGTGCCGTCAGCAGGCCCAGCCTTCCGTCGCCCACGATGGCCACGCGCGTTCCCGGTGCGAGTCGCATCTGCTCCAGAATTTCCGCGGCCGCGGCCAGGGGCTCCACGAAGGTTGCCGCCTGGTCGGAAACCTCGTCGGGAACTCTGTGCAGGTTGGCTACCGGCAGAGTCACAAACTCGGCAAACACGCCGTCGCGCTTCACAATTCCCAGGACCGTGCGGTGCGGGCAATGCCGGCCCAGGCCCCGCGCGCACCATTCGCACCGGCCGCAGGCAAGGTTGATCTCTCCGACCACCCGCTGGCCGATCCAGGTTGGGTCGTCGCATTCCACCACCCGGCCTACGAACTCGTGTCCGAGGATACCCCGAAAACCCGAGTAGCCTTTCAAGATTTCCCGGTCGGTGCCGCAGATGCCCGCGAGCAGTACCTGAATAAGCGCCTCGCCCGGCGCGCGCTGGGGCTTGGCAACTTCGCGCAGGGTGAGTTTTCCATCAAAATAGAGAGCCTTCATGGTGTGCCTGGCACTCAGGTGATCCGCTCAAACGCCCGGGCGATTTCATCTTCCTGGTCTTCGAACACGGTCCGGAGGTCGAGAACCAATTCGTCCTGTTCCACGCGGGCAATAATGGCAGGCTTGTGGTGGCGGAGCATATCCTCCAACATCTGGGCGCGGTGCCGCACGTGGGTGACTGCCAGGAGCGACGTGGCCAGCGCCTGTCCCGGCGTCGAGCCGCCCCCCAGCACGGATTCTCCTTCCCGGACGGCGGCAGAGAATCCCGGCCGTGCGGAAATCTTCTCCGCCAGCCGCGTGGCGCGCGCGGCGATTTCCTTTGGGGAAAGTTGCAGCATCCGCAGCGCCGGGATGGAATCGAGCTGACCCCGCAAATAAAGGGAGGCGGTAGCCTCCAGCGCGGCGATCGTCAGTTTATCCACGCGCAGCGCGCGGAAGAGGGGATTCTTCCGGATGCGCTCGAGGGGCTCGCGTTTCCCCGCCAGGATTCCTGCCTGCGGGCCCCCCAGCAGCTTGTCGCCACTGAAAGTGGCCACATCGACTCCCGCTTTCAGGCTCATGCTTGCCAGCGGCTCGTCCTGCACTCCCCAGGAAGCCAGGTCCACCAGACAGCCGCTGCCCAGATCTTCCATAAGCAGCAGGCGGTGCTTCCGGGCCAACTCCACGAGCTCATCCAAGCTGGGCCGTTCCGTGAAACCCAGGATACGAAAGTTGCTGGGGTGGACGCGCAACAGCACCCGCGTGCGCTCGTTGATGGCCGCCGCGTAGTCGCCGGCGCGGGTGCGGTTGGTGGTGCCGACCTCGCGTAACAAGGCCCCGCTTTTGGCGCACACCTCCGGAATGCGGAACGATCCGCCGATTTCGATCAGCTCGCCGCGCGAGACGATGACCTCCCAACCCTCCGCCAGCGTGTTCAGCGCCAGGAAAACCGCCGCGGCGTTGTTGTTGACCACCAGCGTCCGCTCCGCCCCCAGCAGTTGGGTCAGGAGCCGGTCGGTGTGCACATCGCGTTTGCCGCGCTCGCCGCGCTCCAAGTCATACTCCAGGTTGGAATAGCCCGCGGCGGTCTCGGCCAAGTGGTCAAGCACTTGCCGCGCCAGCGGCGCGCGTCCCAGGTTGGTGTGGAGAATCACCCCCGTGGCGTTGATGACCGGCTGGAGAGAGAACCCGGCGGCCGTTTCGGCTTCCGCCCGGATTTCCTTCTCCAGCCCTTCGACCGAGACGGCGGGCGGGTTGCCGCTCGCGATCCTTTCACGCAGGTTTTGGAGGACTTTGCGCGTGGCCTCCACCAGCAGCCGATGGCCGCATCGTTCGGCGAGCGAGCGCAGGCCAGGGCGATTCAACAGCTCATCCACCGCCGGGATCTGGCGGAGCAAGCTGCTGATCTCCTGCCCGGAATTATTTCCATCCATAGCCGCTTCCGATCCTTGATTCCCGAGGCAACAGGCACGCCACTATGCGGCTGACCGCCAGGCTCGCCCCGGCGCCTGGAGATGTTCTCCGATTCATGGCGCTATTCTATCATTTGCCTGCCGGTGCGGACCCCCACCGCTCCGGATCATTTCGTCCAGAGTCAATATGTTCAACATCAGTTGGCGCAGGGGGTGATAGTTGTCCTGGCGGCCCACATGAGGCTGGGGCGTGATCCGGCGATCAGCGAAAAGGATGTAGCCGGCTGGGTAACCGCGCCCCTTCTGCGAGAATTTCTCGTTAATCGTCTGGTATGCCAGCTCGAAGTAGCTTGCCGCCCACGCCGCGCCCGTACGCCGGAAGACTTCGAGAGTCGCGACCAGCACTTCATTCAGCGCCCACAGCGACTTCATGTATTCATACTCACCCTTGAAATGCAATTCGAGATGGGTGCCCGGAGGAGTCTCCACCGGCCACTCGTAACAGGGGTGATCCACGTTGATCCATTGCACGAGTCCGCCATAGATGTGGTCCCAACCCACGTCGAGATGGTGATGAATGCGCTCCACACAGGTCTTCCAGAGAACGTCATCCTGGCGCCGGGTCGCCTCGTCCATGACCATCCACAAGGCCTCGATGCTGTGGCCCAGACGCGACTTTACGGCCTCCTCGTCCGGCCGGCTGAAGTCGGAATACAACATCTCGGTATTCAGGCCGATGTCGGGACGGTAGTGTTTGTTCATGATCGCGTCCACGCTCTGATCGGCGATCTCGGCGATTTCCGCGTCGTTCCACCGCGCCAGCATTTGGGTCGCGAGGCAGAGATTCAGAAACCACAGCCCCTGCGGCCGCACGGCGCGCTGGCTGTTCCACAGATACTGAAAATCCGCTCCCCGGTAGCGGAAATCCGGACTGTTGAAATACCGGAAGAGTTTCTTGAAGAGGGCGAAGGCGATTTCGCGGGATGGGTCATCGCCGCTGGCAACGGCGTATTCCTGGAGGCCTTCGGCGATGAAGTACATCCCTTCCGTGTCGCCGCTGAAGGGCCGCAGCACTTTCCCTTCCTGCGATAACTCTTCCGCCCACCAGCCGTCTTTCTGCAGGGCGTACTTGAACACGAACTCCTTGGTTTTTCTCGCCACCTCCAGGTACTGGGGATTCTTGCCGAAATGGTTATAGAGAAAACTGTAAACCCAGATGGCACGCCCCTGGAACCAGAGCATCTTTTCGGTATTCACCCGCGTGCCGTCGAAGTCCAGACTGCAAATGATGCCGCCGTTCTCGTGGTCGATTCCGTGTTTGTCCCAGAAAGGAAGCAGCACCTGGAAAAGCCGGTCGTAGAACTCTTGCCGCAATCCCGCCAGGCTCATGCCTGCCAACCGCACTTCCGCAGGCGCCGTCGCGCCCCTCTGGGGTTCGGCGGCACGGCGAGCCTGGGCAGGGCCCGCAGCCCCGAACTGAACGGCAGATGCTCCGAGCAATTCGATAAACGCACGTCGTTTCACTTTTCTGTACCCCCTCGATTCTTTTCACCGGAAAGCGGACAGCATCCTCAAGGCTGGAGATGCACGGCCGCGGCATGGTCCGCGGGAAGGCTTAAGGTGAAGACAGCCCGGTTCTCCCTGTGCTCGACCTCGACCGCGCGGCCCGATACCATGTCTTCCCCCTGCAGGCGCGCCTGTCCGGGCCAGGGCAGTTCCGCCGTGACGTTCGCTTGGGCGTGCCCCCAATTCAGCACGTAGACGAGCCGTTCATCCTCGCGGCCCCGGGAATGCACCACGGCTTCCACCGGCCCTGCGTTGGGCGCAGTCGTAAGCCGGATGGGAGGTTTTACCCCGGCAGATTTGCAGATTGCCTGCAGCAATGCCGCGGCGCCGGGATCCTGGTTTTCCAGCAGCGGGATGCCCAGCGAGAACGCCAGAAGGATGGTCTGCCCTTTGCCCGTGCGCCGCACCACCACGGCGGGCGTACCGGTTTTTTCGAAGACCGCTACAACTTCGCCTTCGCTACCTTTTTCGAGCTGCAATTCTTCTCGAAACACGCGGCCCACCAGGTGGTTGGGCAGCGTAACACCGTTCAGCAGTCCAGCCGGGTCCGTGATGCGAACTTCATACGCATTGTGGCTGGCAACCAAGTCGTGACGCCGCGCTCCGAACACCTTTTCCATGCCCAGCCCGGGATTCACCTTATAACCCCGGTCGAGTTCGTTGATGATACCGAAGCGGGCGTCCGCAAGCACCGTGCCGCCACCCGCCACGTAAGTTTCGATGGCTTCAGCCACATTCTTGCGGAGACACAGGTAGAAGGGGAAAATGACCAACTTGTACGGCTTCAGGCTGTCGGCCGTCACTTGCCGCCCGTCGAGGATGTTGAGGCGCACCTGGTCTTTCCACAACGCGCGGTAGATCCCGATCATATTGCGGGTTGTATAGGATCCCCAATCGCCTCTCTGTGCCACGGCCTTCAGGTCGCCCACCACATCGTAGACCACGGCCACCTGCGGAGCCAGCGGTTTACTATCCAGGAAAAGGTCCGAGTCCGAATTCAGCGCCCGGGCGGCGTCCCCGGCGGCCACGGCGCGGGGTGTGATGCTGCCGTCGGAGGCTGCGAGTCCGCGTCCGAAGGCCTGCCACTCGTCCATGTGGGGACGCCACTGCCAGAAGTACATCGCCTTGGCGTCATGCGCCGCCATTTGCCAGGCCAGCATATGAATCCGGTTGTAGTCGAAAATGGCACCCGGCTCGTCGCCGTAGCGAGTGAACCCGGTCTGGGGACCCGTCTGCACTTCCGGAATCACGAAGGGCTTGCCGCTGACCGTGGCCGCGTCGTGGGCCGAGGTCAGCTCCAGGCTGGTCGTCCAGGGCGTGTCCCACAGGGCCTTCTCTTTGGCGAGCTGTTCCGGATTGTCTTCGGCGCCACGCGCAGGAATATCGGGATAATAGGACAGTCCATATTCGTCGACGAATTTCGACATCGTCCAGTCATCCTGTCGATAAATGTTCACCCCCCCGCTGACCACGGTACTGCCCACGTCATGGGTCCGGGTGGGATGCACCGGGTCGATGGATTTCACCAGTTCGTTCAGATGTTGCAGGATGTGGCCGGTGGCGTACCAGTAGAACAGCGGGCGATCAAATCCTGCGTACTCCTGGTTCAGCAGCGGGTCGTTCCACTGAAGGTACCAGGCGGAGGGGCTTCCATACTTTTTCAGTCCCCATTCCTCGAACCAACGGTCGAAGTGCGGATCGCCACCTCCCCCTCGCCGTTCACCTGCGGATAAGGAGAAGCCCTCCATGTGTGGTTCGTCCCAGATGTTATAGGCAATCACGGAGGGGGAATCCTTAAAGTGTTGGACGGTGATGATGGAGTAGTCGTCGATCAGACGCATGACTTCCGGGTTGGCATAGGAGAGCCTCGCCTCGCGACCCTCGCCATCAATGATAGGCGAGAACCGATCCGGCCATTTTGCCTCAGCGTAGTCTGGAAGCAGCCCGCTCCAGAAAACCGTGGGCATGACGCGGAGGCCCAGGCGCTCGGAGGTCTTCAGAATGAGATCGGTCTTGGAGAAGTCCGGCTGGGGGTTTCCAGGCGTCAGCAGAAAGGACGGGCAGATTTCGATCGTGTTGATGCCGGTCGCAGCGATGGTTTCCAGGTCGCGGACGATCTGTTCGTTGCTCGTCGAAGGAAGAAAAATATAAACGGTGCCTACTTCGTAGGGTCGCTGGCCGGCGAGGGCGCCAGCCGCGGAAATCATGAGTGAAATCATGAAGCCTGCAAGAAATCGTTTCATACAGCCTCCTTTAGGGAACCCTAGGCCGCGCCATAAGGAACTGCGCATTGATGATCTTGGTTATTACATGTAGATATGAGATCTCTGACTGCCCTGCTCCCCTGAATCCACACGAAAGGGAATATGATTTCGGGTGGAGAAAGGGGAGCAGGGCACGACCGCCGACATTTCAACACAGCCGGCTGGGGGCGTCAACTTTCCAATTGGCGCGCCTTGTTTCGATAGGAGTATAATTCCCTGGATTGACCTGAAGGTGAGGTTCTCCGGTGACAGTTGACGAGGAACTCAACAAGTTAGAAGACGATATCCGCCGCCTCAAGGTTGAATACGAGATCTATTTCAACGGCAGCTCTCCTCGCCCTCCGCACGATACCCTGTACCGGGTGGAGAATCTCATCAAGCGTAATTCCGCCGACCAGTCCAAGCTGAATTTCAGCCAGCGCTACCGGTTTGCCACGCTCGTGCAGAAGTACGCGATAAACAGCCAGCTTTGGCGGCGGAAGCTTCAGGAAAAGGAAGAAGGCCGCAGCCTGACCGGCACGCCGAAGCGCCATGGGGAAGCGCCGCCGGGCGATGGCGTGGTGCGGGTGGTCTGCTCCGATCCGGCGAAGGAAACCGGGAAAGTCGAGCAACTCCTGCGCGCCATGCAGGATGCCAAGCGGCGAGCCGGAGATCGTACCGCCGGCCTCGATGCCGCAGCTTTCCAGAAATTCATCCAGGACAAGACCAAACAGGTCAAAGATAAGCTGGGCTGCGACAAGGTGCAGTTCTCGGTCTCGGTCGAGGGAGGCAAGGTCAAGTTCAAGGCCACGAAGGCGGATTGAGTAAATCAAGTCAGGAGCCAGAATTCAGGAGTCAGCAGACAGGAGTTAGAAGTCAGGAGTCAGAAGGCTGGCGCTTTCTTTCTACCCTAGGCTCACAGCAGATGTCACGGATGCTCTACCACTCGTAATCCGATATCGCAGTTTTCCACCTTGGCTTTGTTTGGGCGGGGATTGGAATTCTGCCTCCTGGCTCCTGACTCCTAGCTCCTGACTCCTAGTTCTTACCAAAGGAGCCTGCATGCGTAAGATTTCTCGGGCGCTGATTAGCGTCAGCGACAAGACCGGTGTGGCCGAACTGGCTGCCGGGCTTGCCGCGCTGGGCGTCGAACTGCTCTCCACCGGCGGTACGGCCAAACTGCTCCGCGAGAAGGGCCTGAAAGTGCGCGACGTGGCGGATTTGACGGGGTTTCCGGAAATGCTCGATGGCCGCGTTAAGACTCTCCATCCCAAAGTCCACGGAGGCCTCCTGGCCATCCGCTCGAATGCTCAGCACCAGGCGCAAGTGCGGGAGCACGGCATCGAGTACATCGACCTGGTCGTGGTGAATCTTTATCCCTTCGAAAAAACGGCGGCGAAGCCCGGCGTGTCGCGGGAAGAGTTGATCGAGAACATCGACATTGGCGGTCCCTCGATGATCCGTTCGGCGGCGAAAAACTGCGAGGACGTCACAGTTCTCGTCGACGCTGCCGACTACCCGGCCGTCCTGGAAGAACTGCGGAAGAATGGCGGAAATGTTTCGCGGGAGACGCGTGCCCGCCTGGCGCGGAAGGCCTTCGCAACCACGGCCGCCTATGACGGCGCCATCTCCACAACCCTTCAAAAATCTGAGGAGGGAGAGTTGCCCGAGGCGCTCCACTTGAACTACCGCAAGCTGGCGGACCTGCGGTACGGCGAAAACCCTCACCAGAAGGCGGCCCTCTATCGCCATCCCGCCGCGGCCGGGCGGGGCTTGGCGGCCGCGCCACAGCTCCAGGGCAAGGAACTTTCCTTCAACAACCTGGTTGACCTGGAGGCCGCCTGGCGGCTGGTGCAGGAATTTGAGGAGCCGACCACCGTCATCGTCAAGCACACGAACCCTTGCGGCGTGGCCACGGGCACGACCCTCGCGGAAAGCTACCGGCGCGCCATGGAGGTGGACCCGGTTTCAGCCTTTGGGTCGGTGATTGCCTTTAACCGCGCCTTGGACGGAGGGACCGCAGAGGAATTGTCCAAGCTGTTTGTGGAAGCCGTCGTGGCTCCCGGTTTTGAGGCGACCGCGCTCGAAGTGCTGGCCAGCAAGAAGAATCTTCGCCTCCTCGACATGTCGGCGACGGCCGGGGACGACTACGGGTTGCAGCTCAAGGTGGTGGGAGGCGGGCTACTGGTCCAAACGCCCGATGCCTTGCCGGCACAACCTTCTCTGTGGAAATGCGTCACGGAGCGCCAACCGACCGCGGAAGAAAGTCAGGCCCTGGTCTTTGCCTGGCGAGTCGTCAAACACGTCAAATCAAATGCCATCGTGTATGCGCGCGCCGGAGTCCTGGTGGGCGTGGGGGCGGGGCAGATGAGCCGCGTGGACTCCGTCAAGCTGGGAGCCGCCAAGGCACAGGAGCTGAAGCACCCCCTGGAGGGCACCGTGCTCGCCTCGGACGCCTTCTTTCCTTTTCCGGATGGAGTCGAGGAGGCAGCGCGCGTGGGCATCACGGCGATCGTCCAGCCCGGGGGCTCGGTGCGCGATAACGAAGTCATCGCCGCGGCTAATTCGCATCGCCTGGCCATGGTCCTGACCGGAGTGCGGCACTTCTCACATTGAAGAAGAAGTCAGGAGCCAGGAGTTAGAATGAACTCCAGGCTCCGCCCTGGGTAAAGGCTGGGGTAGAAGGCCAATGGTATTTTCCGCAGCGTTTGAGACGAAACAAGCCGAGAGTGGATGGAACGCTCTTCTGACTCCTCACTCCTGACTTCTGGCTCCTAGCTCTTCGGCGCGTAGTAGCCGTCGCGGGTCACAAGGTGGTACTTCACCACTTTGCCCTTCTCATTGACGATTCTCAGGGGATTCCCCTGGTCGTCCACCACCTCAATCTTAAGCTTGTGGAACTTGCCGTCTCTGGAGGTGTTGGTAGGAACAAATCCCAGGCTGTATTGCGTGCGGAGCTGCCCGGCGATTTGCTGGTACATGCCCGGCAGTTCGGCTTCGAAGCGTGGGAAATAAGCCTGACCGCCGGAGTATTTGGCAATCGTGTCCAGCGCGTTCCGGGCCTGCAAGGTGTTGATGTTTTCAAAGCGGGGATTGCGTATCGACATGAACTCCACGATGCTGAGGGGGTAGATGGCCGTGTCAGAGGCCTTCACAATCTTCAGACACTGGTCGTAAGTCAGTTTACTGAAGCTATCCATGCCGGTGACGACCGCCAGAATTGCCTTCCGGCCGTGTACCTCTTTCATGCGGTCCAAGGTGAAAGCCAGGGCATCGTACAGGTTGTATTCACTGAAGCCCGGGATGCGTAAGCTGTCCAGGGCCCCTTTCACTTCCCCGCGGTCCTGGGTGAAGTCTGTGAGGATCTGAGGCTTCATGTCGAAGGCGACGACCGCGACCCAATCCTTGGGCTGAATCACTTGCAGAAACTGGTAGGAGTACTGGAGCGCCAGATACAGGTACTGCCAAGTCCCGTTGTTGAACTGAATCAGCATGCAGATGGTCATGGGGGCTTCGCCCGTCCCGAAGTTCGTGACGGCCTGGGGCACGCCGTCGTCGGCAAGCTGGAAGTTCTTCTTCCCCAGGTTCTGGATGGGGTTCCCATTGTTGTCCACCACCATCACATCCACGTTGACCAGGTTCGTGGACGTCGAGAGTGTGTAGATCTCGTTGGGATTGATCCTCTCCGGTTTCTTTTCGGGTTGTACCGTAGCCGGCTGGGTCTTCTTGGGAACCAGAACCGTTTCCCCCACGTCCGGCTGGGGTCCCGTGGTGGGCTGTTGCTCGGTCTGCGACTGGGACTGGGCAAACCCCTCCGTGGGGAAACTCGCCAAAGCCAGCACCGTGACGGTCCCCAGTGCAAGGATAAACATAAGCAGCAGATTCACTCTCTGGTTTTTCATGCAGCACACTCCGTGTTGCCCCGAACTCCAAGTTAGTATGATGCCACTCGTGCCCGGTTGGGTCAACCCAAGGCAACAGAAGAATCCGGTGCCTGCCCCCTCTGGTCCTCATCGTCCTGGACAGGGCGAGCAAGAAACTGCCTGCGTCCGCGGATCTTGGTGAGTAAGTTCTGGCTGGCCGGAGTTTCTCACCACGCAGGGGAAGTGTGGGGTCACGACACCGCCCCGCGGGACCGCCGGCTATCCTCCTCCGTCAGCAACGCGGGCTGCCCTGAGCAACGAGTTTCTGTGAAATGCGACTAGTACGTCCGTACTATTGCCAGAGTACCAGAAGGCTCGTATAGTGGGCTGGAAATCCCGAGCTGTGTCCGGAACTTGCTGATTTTGCTTGGCATCCGGAGCTTGCAGATTTCGCTTGACATTCTGGCCAGCTTGGCCAAAATCATAGCGTAGGGGAAGTGTAAAGAAATATATTGACTTCCAATAATTGATGGTTTAGGCTCTCGCCCAGTTAGCCTTTGTTATATGAAGCTTAATTGGGGGAGAGTCCATGAAAAACTTCCTTCTGGCGTTCTTGTTGGCGTTGTTGGTGGTATTGAGTAGTGTTTCGATTCGGGCAAGTGTGGCGGGCATTGGTGGAACCCCGATGCCGAGGCCCCCGAATAAGGTGGTGGCACTTGGTATCGGTGGAACTCCGATGCCGCCGCCCCCGAAGCAGTAGGTTGCTTCCGACAGGTTGAGGTGAGCGAGACGGAAGTAACCGAAGAGCAAGGGGATTTCCGGTGTCGCTCATGGGTGACTTCGTACTCGCGCACGGTTTGCAGTATCTGACCTATGCGGCTGAGGTGTGTGTCGGCCTCTTGCTTGTTCGGCGCGCAACATGGCGCCGCCTCAAAGGTCTCTGCCTGTACGTGGCGGTTCTCTTCCTCTTAGACGGTGTGGCGCGTCCTGCGGTCCTCAATTACTTTGGTCTGGATTCCCCCACATTCAAGTCTTTCTATTGGCTAACAGACGTCGTGTTGGCCCTGGGTGCGTTCCTGCTGATTTGCAGCTTCTTCCGGCGTGCTTGCGCCCAGGAAGAAAAGTTGTGGCGCTTCGTCCGCCTGCTGCTGCTCTTCGTCTTCATCCTCGTCCTGGTTATCTCGGCTGTTTACATTCTCCGCAATCCTAACCATAACGAGGCAGGTGGCTTCACGGCTGAAATCGGTCAAAACCTGTTCTTTACGGGCCTGGTCCTGAACACCCTGCTCTACGTCATGATCCAGCAGTTCGCGATCGAGGACGACGAACTCGCGTTACTGGTGGGTGGGATAGGTATCCAGTTCGCAGGCGAAGCCGCCCTCTTGGCGCTCTGCAACCTGTTACCGGCAAAGAGTCCATTCACGGATGCCCTCAGCACTTTCTTGCCACCCATCTGTACGCTGGGCATGCTGCTGACCTGGGCGTATGCCATATCCAAGACGCCGCAAGAGGTACCGGTTCGTCTGCAGCCCGGGCGGGGTGCGAGCTTGGCTGAGGCCATTGCTGATTCGTAAGCTGCAGTGAGGTGCAACATGTTCATGGCCGCCCTGATTCTGATGTTGTCGACGGGTCTCTTTTTCTTCTATCTCCAGGCTGTCTGCCAGAAGGTCTTGAGGCGGCGGTTTGCGCAGCAATTTTCCCAGGCGATCGTCAACGCCAACAGCTTGGAATTCCCCTCGGTTCGTATGGCCCTCGAAGAGTTCGGCGTTCCCGTGGAATACCCGCGGCTCATGATGACCCTCAGATGCGACTTCCTGGCTCTCACTTATCTCCTCAAGAACGCTGCCAATGTCAACCAACGCTACACCTACGAAGAGCGTCTCTTGATCGTCTACTTCAAGTTGGTTTTCGTTTCCCTTGTCACGCGTCATTGGCTGAGGTTGCGCGAAACGCCGGCCGCCTTGAAGTTGACGGCCATCCTCGAGTACTTTGCGAATGTCGTGGGCGAGCGCGTGAATACGGTTCGCTTCGGAAACCTGACCGCTTCCGATTATCTTCTGAACCTCTAGCTCTTCCCTTCCTGTAAGGAATCCGTGCGATGGGTGCGTGCATCTACGCCTGTCCGATCCCGATGGTCGGCGTCCCCTGCGGAGCACTCGGGGTTGACCTCACCCTCATACGGGTGTATGAATCGTAGCAGCTAATCCGCATGCCCCTCGGGCAGAAAGGGGGGTGGGTATGGTCAAAACCGCCCTGCGCGTGATAACCCTGGTGCTGTGCGCTATCGTTGGCCTTTGGGCGGTCGGTCATGGAATTGCCTTAGCGGTCCTGTTTCGTGCGCCCAGTCACGAGGATATGCTGCAATACTTACTTGAGGTGAGTATCTCGATTGCGGGTGGGATCTGCGTGCTCTCGGTCGCGGCCGAACAGCTCTATTGCTGGCGAACTCACCATAAGGACGGCGGGCTGATCTGAACCCGCCTCCTGCCGCTCCCCGGGGGGAAAACTGCCCCGCAACGCGTTAGCACCTCCCCAGACCTTCCACACAGCCCCGAGGCAACTCGCGCCGTTAGCGCTCGCTCCTGCCCCCTGGGGCAGCCTGGCAGGAGGCGACGTGGGACACCTTTCACCGCGCCGGGAAACTGAACTTCACCCCGGCAAGGAAATTCAGCGGCAACGCCGGGTACCCAAGGACTTCTTCGAACTTCCGATCCAGGAAATTGTCGAGCCGGCCGTAGATCTCCATCCCGTGGGGCAGGCGATAAGAGAACCCGCCGTCGGCGCGAATGTAACTTTTGTTTGTAAACAAACAGGGCATGCCCAGAACGCACGCGTAGCTCCCCAAGTTTGGCTCGAGGTCCAGTACGGGGCCGCGAATGTACGCATTGGTGTTGAGCGTCAGGCGTCCCCGACGCCAGGTAAGAGCGTACGCTCCCGCATTCCGCGGCCGGCGAAACAACTCCTGCCCGACGTGAAACGGCGTCTGCACCAAGGCGGCCCCGGTGAGCGCCAGAATCGCCGTGTCGTCCAGGGTGTATTCCGCCGACATCTGCAGCGACCTCGTGGGGTGAATTTGGAAGGAGACTTCCATCCCCTGAGCGCGCGAGTTGCCGAGGTTATCCGAGACGAACGTGCTGAGGTTGGTCAGCGAACCTCCCAGCGTCACGATCTGGTCCGCAAAGTGGTTGTTGAAGTAGGTAACGTCCAATACCGCTTTGCCGGCGAAGAACCGCTGCTCGAGACCGGCATCGAAGCTGAGGCTTTTTTCAGGTTTCAGGTGAGGATTGTTGGTGAAGGCCAACTCGAAACCACTGGGGGCCCGAATGCCCGTGCCGAAACTCCCGTGCAAGCGGGTCCCATCCAAGCGGCCGCCGCGGGACTCCCGCAGCATATAGGCCGCCGACGCGCGCGGGTCCACTTTGGTAAGAGAGCCCGGGGGCAGAAGTGGGCGAGCCGCGGAACTGTCGGGCGGCAGCGCGTGGGTTCTCTGATTATCCACCCGGAACCCGGCGATCAAGTACAGGCGGTGGGTCGGACTCCAACGATTTTCCACAAAGTACGCCAGGCTGGTGCGGGGAAGCAGAAAGGGCTGGCCGCTCGAATCCGCAATGTAAGTGTTCTTGACCTGTTCGCGGTTGTACTCAAACCCGGCCACCAGAAAGTCCTGCTGGGATACCGTCACTTCGCTGCGAGTATTCACCACACCGCGCAGATTGCGGGAATAGGAATCTCCATAGGGCGAGCGAAAGTAGTAATCATCCGTGACCACGGTGCCGGTTAGGACCTGCCGGAAGCGAGGGGTGATTTGCTCGGCGTAACTTCCCTCATATCCGAACAAGTTTTGCTTGTCACGGGAGATTCGATCGATCCCGCCAAACAAGCCGTCCGGGTCAGATCCATACGGCCCCGGCGCGCCGGCGTCGTTGGCGTTGCCGAAGAAATGAGAATCCCCGCGCCGGCGTGGGCTGCGGTGATAGCCAAGGCTCAGGAAGGCCGTCTGGTTGCGGTAGCGATCGTTCGGCACGGTGCCTCCCGAGTCCAGCCGGGAGAGATCGTAGCCCCAGCTCAAGCCGCGAGTGAGGCCGCTGCCGCCTGTCACGAAACGCCATGTCGTGAAGCTTCCACCTTCCGCCTGCGCGGTGAAATGCGGCGGCCCCTCGCCCTGCCGGGTCACCACATTGATGACCCCCGTAACGGCGTTCGACCCATACAAGGCGCTTTGCGGACCGCGCGTGACCTCAACGCGCTCCACGCCATCGGCCGGCAGCGAGGCCACATCAAAGTCGCCTCCGAATTGATTCAACTGAATGCCGTCCACCATCACCAGGTTGTAATTGGAATCCCCGCCGCGCATGAAGACCCCCGTTGCGCCTCCGCGCCGCCCGGATTGGCTCACCTCGACGCCCGGGACGCCGCTCAGGACCTCGAGCGTGTTCTGGGCAGCGCGGTCGCTGATCTCCTGTGCGGTGACCACAGAAACCGAGGAACCCACCTCCGAGGCCAGCGCCCCCCCGAGCGAGGCCGACACCACGACCTGCTGCTGCACAGCACTCAATTGCAGGTGCAGATCAAGCCTGCGGGTTTCCGAGCCGCGAACCTCCACCTCCGCCGGAGGCGAAGCCAGCCCCGGCGCGTTCGCTTCCAACTCATACTTCCCGTCCGCAAGACCTGCGAACAGGAACGCTCCCCGCGCATCGGTTTGTTTTTCGTCGACGACCAGCAGGGACCGGAGCAGAGTTACACGCGCTTGTGGAACCGCGCTTCCGCTGGGATCGAGGACCGTTCCCGCGAGCGTGCCGGCGTACCCGCTTGCGGCACAGAGGAGCCCCAGAAACAAGCTGCGCAGGATCGACGACCAGGCAATCGGTTTCAAAATGGATTCCCGCTTCCGCGGGGGTTGGTCCCGATGCTGGATATCGGGATGACGTGCCTCGCTGCGAACGCGGACCGTAGAGGCTAGCTCGATTGTGGGGATAGCCCCAACCAGGACGTGACGGTCCTGGCTGTCAAGATTGCACCGGATCACAGATGACTCCTTCTCCCCGCTCTCACGGCGGGGACGGAAGGAGTCCGAAGAAGAAGAGGGTGAAAACGCCAAAGCCTCCCCATCCCTCAAAGCGGAATGGGAAGGCTTCACAGTCTTCCCCAGGACTCTTTCCGTCGAAGAGTTAGGCTGAGTGAAAGTTCCTGGGCAGGTTTCCTGGTTTCCGGGTCATCACCTCATCCTCAGCCTTCCCCTTCTGCGCAAGGCAGAACAGTGGCTGGCGACATCGCCTGGGAGGACTTGGCTCGCCGATCACAGTGGCGGGACCACGGCCGATTCGCACGGCCTTTCCTTTTCCCCGTTGTCCAAACGGAGCACCGCAGGAACCAAAGTTGTCAAAGAACCAACAACGCAAATGAACCTAGCACCAGCGGGGGAGCGCTGTCAATGCCCCTTAATTCACCCAGCGCCCGTGATCGTCTTTCTTCTTCTCGTCGCGCATGTACACTTCGAACTTCCTGCGCAGGTGGGCCCGCCGCCATTCGTGGTAGCTCAGCCGCCAACGATAGGGAAGCGAAGCGCCGCGCAAATAGAGGAACCCAAAGAGCATCCCGCCCAGATGCGCGATGTGGCTCACGTCCGACCCCGCGTCGCTATAGGAGGCGACGAATTCCATCACGCCCATAATCACCACGAACCATTTCGCTTTGATGGGGATGATCATGTAAAGGTAGATGGGGCGGTCGGGGAAGATCATTCCGTAGGCCAGAAGCAGGCCAAAGATCGCCCCGGAGCACCCAATTGTTGGAATCTGGTTGGAAGGTTGAAGCAACACGCAAAACAGCCCAGCCCCGATGCCCGTCAGGAAAAAGTAGAAGAGAAACTTCTTCCCTCCCCAGAGGCTCTCCAAGTCGGACCCAAACATCCACAGTGCAAAAAGGTTGAATATGATGTGGAGCCAGCCTCCGTGGAGGAAGAGGTACGTGACCATCTGCCAGACGAACAGACGATTGATGACAAGCCATGGGACCAGGCCCAATAAGGCCTTGGGGTAAACCTGTAAATACAGTTTAGTGGTCTCAAACGGGAGTGCGCCGAGGATGTTGGTTACCGCGAACACGGCGGCCGTGACAATAATCAGCCACTTGACCATCCGCGTGAGCGGCGGCCCGAACGAAAATGCGACTTGCCGACGGTAGGACATCAATAGAAGCGTACCACAAGAGGCGGGGAGAGTGGGAAGTGGAGGGAGGAGGGTAGTGGGTCAGTTTCCGATAGGGCGACAAGGCGGGAGCTATTTACCACAACCCCGTTTCTGGACCGCGGAGCTCGTTCCTGGTGGGAAGGGCTGTTCACGACAGTTATCGGGCGCACAGCCTGCTGCTGGCTTGCCATTAACGCTGGAGGAACAAGGGTTAGCTCCCAGATGGCTCTGGTCCTGCAGCATTTCCATGTCGTTGCCGGAGAAGCAAGCTGTCACCGCGGGTGATGCATCCATCGAGAAGTTTGCTATGTATGCGTCGAGAAGGTGTACAATCTGCGCGCGAGGCGCCACCCACGAATAACGATTGCCCTTGCACCAGTGACAACTGTGCCTTCCCCAACCGGACTGCGAGGCATGGGTTCGGGGGGAAAGACCTTCTCGAATCAAGGCTGAGAAAGCGTCGAATCTCGAATCCACATTACTGGACAAACTCTGATGCCACAAACACCACACATCGAGCGTCATTTCACCGGATCCGAAACAGTTCGAGACGTTGTGATTGGAATGTCAGATGGATTGACAGTTCCCTTCGCTCTAGCAGCAGGTCTGTCGGGCGCCATCAACACAACGAGTATCATTGTGACCGCGGGCCTGGCAGAAATCACTGCAGGTTCGATCGCCATGGGACTGGGCGGTTATCTGGCCGCTAAGAGTGACGCGGAACACTACTTCAGCGAGAGGGTAATAGAAGAATCGGAAGTCGCTGAGAAGCCCGACGTTGAAGCGAACGAAGTCACCGAAGTATTCCAATCCTACGGTCTGACGTCGGAAGAGTGCAAGCCCGTTGTGGATGCATTTAGAAAGCGCCCACAAGCCTGGATTGATTTCATGATGCGATTTGAGCTGGGTCTTACGAAACCCGATCCCAAGCGACCGGCTATCAGTGCAGCGACGATTGCAGGAGCTTACATCGCAGGCGGATTCATCCCGCTCGGTCCGTACATTGCTCTTTCGACGGCCAGCGCGGCGCTTAAGGTGTCGGTAATCATTACTCTCATCACGCTGGCTGCTTTTGGCTACGTCAAAGGTCACTTTACTGGCGCGCCCCCGCTCCGCAGTGCAATCCAAACAACGGTCGTGGGTGGGCTAGCTGCAGCCGTAGCATTCATGATAGCGCGAGCAATTTCCTGACAGCCTAAGGGAGCGACTGCATGGCAAAAGCAAAATCGCCTTTAGAGGGTTTCTGGGAGAGGCCGCTAAGCGACCTGCTTCAGCAATTGCAGGCAACTCCGGCGGGGCTGACGACCGACGAGGCGAAGCGGCGATTGCGCCAATATGGCCCCAACAGCCTGGTGCAGAAGTCGCGTTTCGCTACGCTGTTCAGTATTTTCCGTCTCTTCTCCAATCCCCTCGTCATCATCCTTCTTGTTGCCAGCGGCATATCTCTCGGACTGGGTGACCGGGTGGGCGGGTCGATCATCATCGCCATCGTTCTGCTCAGCGTACTGCTGAACTTCTTCATGGAATTCCAGGCTCGACATGCGGTGGAGGAGATTCAGAAGCAGGTTGCCACTACGGCTGCCGTTCTGCGTGACGGACGAGAACAGGAACTGCCGGTAGCAGAGCTGGTCCCGGGAGACATCGTCCGGCTCAATGCTGGAGACCTTGTGCCGGCGGACGCCCGTTTACTGGATGTCAAGGACCTGCAGGTGCGCGAGTCAGCGCTCACGGGGGAATCTCTGCCAGTCGAGAAAGCGGCGGCTGACCTTCCCGCGGGGAAACACGGCGTCGCCGACGCGAGCAACAGTGTTTTCCTGGGCACTGCCGTGCAGACGGGAATCGGCACCGCGGTCATTGTCTCGACCGGGAGAGACACATCCCTCGGCGAGATTGCCCAGCGGCTCGCTATGCGGCCGCCCGAGACCGAGTTCGGCCGTGGCATCCGCCACTTCGGGATAATGATCACCTACGTGACGATGGCGCTCGTGCTTTTCGTCCTGCTGGTCAACCTCATTCTGCACCGTCCGGTATTGGAGTCTTTCCTCTTCTCCGTCGCGCTTGCGGTGGGGATGACACCGGAGCTGATGCCCATGATCATCACCGTGACCCTAGCCCAAGGCGCGAGGCGAATGACCAAGAAGAAGGTTCTCGTCAAGCAACTTTCGGCCATCGAGGACTTTGGCAGCGTGGAGATCCTCTGCAGCGATAAGACGGGCACGCTTACCGAAGGAGAGATAGTGCTTGACCGGCACGTGGACGTCCAGGGTAAGGATGACGAGAACGTCCTGCGGCTCATCTACCTGAACAGCTACTTTGAAGCGGGCATCAAGAGCCCGCTGGATGATGCCATCCTGAAGTATAAGCGCCCTAATATTGCGGAGTATGTCAAGGTGGACGAGATTCCCTTTGACTTCAACCGCAAGCGCCTCTCGGTGGTCGTGCGGCAGGGAGACGAGTGCCTCCTCATTACCAAGGGCGAGGCAGAAAGTGTTTTTGCAATCTGCAAGACGGTGACCATCGATGGCTCCCCCCAGCCGTTCGACGACAGCCGGCGGGCTCAAGCGGCGGAGACCTTCCAGAAGCTGAGTTCCGACGGTTACCGCGCTCTCGGGGTGGCCGTGCTGAAGGTGGAGAAGCAAGATGTTTACAAGGTGGCGGCCGAGCACGACATGACGCTGGCGGGGTTCGCGGCATTCCTTGACCCGCCCAAGGAAGGGATTGTTCCCGTTCTGGAGGCGTTGAAGCAGAATGGGATCTCCGTGGTCATCATGACCGGCGACAACCAGTATGTGACACAGAAGGTGGCACGTGACGTCGGGCTGGCAGCAGACCGCATTCTCATTGGGAACCAGGTTGACACGATGGACGATGCCGCTCTGGCCGTCCAGGCCGAGAATGGCGCCATCTTCGCCCGGGTATCTCCCGAGCAGAAGAACCGGGTCATCCTCGCTCTGAAGACACGTGGGCACGTTGTCGGGTACATGGGCGACGGCATCAACGACGCTCCGTCGCTGCACACTGCGGATGTTGGCATTTCAGTTATGAATGGCGTCGATGTGGCCAAGGACGCTGCGAAGATCATCCTCCTGGAGAAGGATCTTGCGGTCTTGAACGACGGGGTCATCGAGGGGCGGCGCAGCTTCGCCAACATCATGAAGTACATCATCATGGGCACGAGCTCGAACTTCGGCAACATGTTCAGCATGGCCGCGGCATCGCTCTTCCTGCCATTCCTGCCGATGCTCCCGACGCAAATACTGCTCAACAACTTTCTTTATGACGCTTCGCAGATCAGCATCCCCAGCGACAATGTTGATCCCGCCCTGCTGCACCGGCCCAAGCGATGGCAGATTGGGTTTATTCGCCAGTTCATGGTGATCGTCGGCCCAATCAGCTCGATCTACGATTTCCTCACTTTCGGGATACTGCTCTGGGTGTTCCACGCTTCCACGAACGCGCCGCTATTCCATACAGGATGGTTCGTGGAATCCCTGGCAACACAGACGCTCGTGGTGTTCGTGATCCGGACGGCAGGCAATCCTCTCAAGAGCCGCCCCAGCCTGCCGTTGGTGTTAAGCGTGTTAGCTGTCGTCGCTGGCGCCACTGTCCTGCCGTACACGCCACTCGGGAGCCTGCTGCGGTTTACCCCGCTACCACTGTCATTGTTGGGTGCGATTGCGCTTCTTGCCGTGACCTACCTCTTCCTGGTTCAGGCTGTGAAGTCCTGGTTCTACCGCCGACACGGGCTACTTTGATAGGACTCGGTGCCCCTGTGCTGCACAAGAATTTGGATCTGGCTGGATTCTGCCCGGAGAGATAGCTGCTGCGAAATCCCCTTCCCACTAGCAAACGCCCCGGAAGTCCCCTTCGAGGAAGTTTGTGCTGGCATAGCACTCGCTGGATTGATCGCGAGTAACGCCCTTCCTGGAAACTGACCCACTACCGGCGGGAGTCAGCAGTTGGCTGTCAACAGTCGAGAGCCGCGGGTGGGGCACACATCGCGTTCGTTGCGATGGGTGCGCCAGGCCGACCTCTCACCCTTAGCCTTCAGAGCCTGCCCCATTCGCTGCGCTCAGGGCAAGCTCTGAGCGGGGCGAAGGGTCAGCACTTGTGTCGCTTCCTCTTGTTTCAGCCGCTCGGCCAGCAAAACCTTGAGCAGCGCTTGATAGGGAACACCGCGCTGGTTCGCCAGGACTTTGAGCCGGGCGATGACAGCTTCGGGCAAGCGCAGTGAAATCGTTCGGAGGGAAGGTTTCAGATTCGGCAAGTTTCTGCCTAAACAGGCTGCGGAAAAACGCTTCCATGTTGTCATCCTGAGCCTCGCGAAGGATCTCGCTCTGCGTATTTTCATGGCAATGCGAGATTCTTCGTCGCCTGCGGCTCCTCAGAATGACAGTCCCAAAGGGTTTTTCCGCAGCCTATAAAGGCAGAGTTTTTTTGCTTGACAAAGTTAACTCTGGCGTTATTATACCATAGGTACCCAACGCCCCGGCCCGGTAGAAACTACTCGGGAGATAGCTTGGCCCTTGCCACCCACGAAGCAGGCAGTAGGCAGAAAGCAGAAGGCAGTAGGCAGTAAGCAGTGGGCAGAAAGCTGAAGGCTGATGGCTGATAGCTGAAGGCTGATTGTTGAACGCCAAGCCCGCGAGCGTGAGAATTTCAAAAATGTCCGGCCTCTCCATTATATTGCTGATAATAAAGGCGCTTAGCGATATTCATCATGAGCCTGCAAAATCATCAAGTCGTTGAAATTAAGCCAGTTAAATGCATTGCGTTGACGTCGACCTCCGAAAACGCGGGGGGGAAAAATGAAGGTAAGTTCCATTATGTTGTTGAAAACACATGTAGAAAAAATGTCAGTCTGTTGGCTCTCCACTATGTTGATTAAAATACACGAGTTATAGTTGCCTCTCCATTATGTTGATGATAATACAGGTAGTTAGCAGCGATTCTTCATTGCAGAATGGCAGGGCAGGAGGCATAAGGCAGTAGGCAGAGGGCAAAAGGCAGTAGGCGGTAGGAAGAAGGCGGCGGGTGACGATTGGTCCTTTGTAGCGGCGATGTCCTCATCGCCGATCGCCGGTGGGGACACCGGCGCTACAGTGGCCGGTCGCTCGGAGCGGGTGGAAGGAGGCGGGGACGGCCCACCCGCATCATTCGAACGCGTCACGGCCTACCTGAAGGAGCGTGCCCCACGGCTGAGGTCACGGTTCGGAAGGCAATGGAAGGTTGATGGCTTCACTCCAATTTCTTGCGTCCCACGGCGAACAGCGCCCCGGCCAACCCGAGGAAAATCAGCAGGCCGAAGGCACTGGAGTTCGCGAGCCTGGGCCAGAGCCTGAGCCCGATCGCAACCTTTTGATCGACCTCGAAGCCCACCAGCGCGGCCAGGATCAAGCCCCCGATGGAGCCGCCGGCGATCAGTCCGGCCCCGAACAACGCGCCACTGGAAACCTCGCCTTCCTGGCGCTTGGTGACGGCCTGGAGCAGCCAACTGACCACGCCGCCGGCGAAGATCGGAGCGGTGGTGGAAATCGGAAGATAGGACCCCACGGCAAACGCCAGCGAGCGCACCCCGCAGAGTTCCAGGGTCACCACGATGAAGACGCCGAGCAGCACCAGCCCCCAGGGGAGACTTTGGCGCAGGATTCCGTTGATCACGGTGCTCATCAGCAAAGCTTGAGGCGCCGGCAAGCGCTCCGAGCCGATGCCCTCACGCCGTTGGTACTCGATGCGCTTCGCCGCGGGATCGTAGAAGTAACGGCCGTCGGGGATGCGGTGCGAGCCGATGACGTTGATGAGTTGGTAGCCCTTGCCGTTCTGAGTGACATCACCGACGACTTTCATCTCCGGGGTGAGCTCAACGTTCTCCACCACCAGGGGCTGGATGCGTGTGTAGGCACGGTTCAAGAGCACCAGGGTGAATCCAACGACCAGTACGGAGGTGAGCGCGCCGACGATCATGGCGATCTCTGCACGCCGCGGCGTGGCGCCGACCAGGAAACCCGTCTTGAGAGACTGCGAAGTCGCGCCGCCCACCGCCGCGGCAATGCACACGATCCCGCCGATGGAGAGCGCCACGGCAGGGTAGGCGCCGGACGTCCAACCGGCGGCGACAAAGAGCAGCGCCGTCAGCATCAGGGTGGCAATGGTCATGCCCGAAATCGGATTGGCCGAGGCCCCAATCAGGCCCACGATGCGCGCCGAGACGGTGACAAACAGGAAGCCGAAGACTACGACCAGGATGGAGGCGATCAGGTTGCCGCCCAGGTGATGGGGGTTGATGCGGAGTGCCAGCAGACCCCATACAACCAGGACCAGCAGAATCGAGCCGCCAAAGATCACGGTGCCCGGCAATTCCTCTTCGGTGCGGATCGCGGCAGGCTGCTCGCCTTTCCCCGCTCCCAACTGGCGGATGGAACTGCGCAGCGCGCGCACGATGGTCGGCACGGTGCGGCCGAGGGTGAAGAGTCCCGCGGTCGCCACGGCGCCTGCGCCGATCGGCTTGATGTAGGCGGCCCACAGCGCGAAGGCGTCCATCTCACGGATGGGCACAGTGCCGGGAAAGATCGCGCCGGGCAATCCGCCGCCGAAGAACTTGATCATCGGGATGATGACCAGCCAGGAGAGCACGCCGCCGCCGAAGATCATTCCCGCCGTGCGCGGTCCGATGATGTAACCGACGCCCAGGTATTCGGGCGTCACCGAAGCCGCCAGCGTCGCTCCGGGGAACCACCCCGGTTGGTAGATGGGTCGCGGCTGCCAGAAGCGTCCCGCCTCGTTCAGGAGCTTGTAAAGCAGGGCCAGGCCGAAGCCCCCAAAGACCTTGCCGGCGAAACTGCCTCCCTTTTCGCCGGCGATCAGGACGTCGCCGCAGGCTGTGCCCTCGGGATAGGTCAGTGAGCCGTGCTCCACGACGTTCAACTGGTGCCGCAGCGGAATCATGAAGAGGATGCCCAGCAGGGCGCCCGCCAGCGCCAGCAAAAGCACTCGGGGGATCTCCGGCAAATCGAGGGAGTAACCCAGGAAGATCAGGGCCGGCAGGGTGAAGACGACGCCCGCGGCAATCGATTCGCCCGCCGAACCCGTCGTCTGCACGATGTTGTTCTCAAGGATGGTGGACTTGCCAATCCACTTGAAGATGCTGATCGACAGGACCGCCACCGGGATGGAGGCACTGACCGTCAGCCCGGCGGTCAGGGCGAGGTACACGGTGACTGCGCCGAAGACAATCCCCAGCACTGCACCCAGGATGACCGCGCGCCAGGTCAATTCCAGCGTCTGAGCTTCCGGCGGCACATAGGGGCGGAACGTGGTTTGCTGTGGTTTTCCAGCGGATTCAGCGGCCATTGTCATCACCTGCAGCCATAAGAGTTATCGGTCATCCGCGATTCAGTATGTCAGGATAGTATCGTGATGAGCCTCGGGCGAAAGATCCGCATGCCGTCCTCCGGTATGAGGGTGTTCTTCCAGAGCAGTTCAGCCACCCAGCCGGGCACGCGCCTTCTCATTCACGCGTTTGCCGTCAGCATTCTTGCCGGCCAGCTTCGCCATGGCCCCCTTCATGACCTTGCCGAGATCCTTCGCCGTCGTGGCGCCGGCCTCGGCGATGGCGGCGACGACAGCCGCATCGATTTCTTCCTCACTCGCCCCGGCCGGGAGATAACCTTCTATGATCTTGGCCTCGGCCTCTTCCTTATCCGCCAAGTCGTCTCTTCCGCCTTTGCGAAAAGCCTCGGTAGATTCATGGCGCTGCTTCACCAGAGTCCGCAGGACCGCCAGCGCTTCCGGGTCCTCGAGAACTTTACCCAGTTCCACCTTCTTGTTCATCAGCGCGGCTTTCATCATGCGCAGCACCGAAAGCTTGAGTGCCTCCTGCGCCTTGAGAGCCGCCACCAGATCTTTCTCGACTTTCTCAAGCATGGACATGGTGACTCTTCCTTCCGGAATTTCCCCGCGACTATACCACAAAGACCGCGCCGTGGAACTGTGCTTGGCGCCGGAAATAGCAAAAGGCCGTGCGCTGTGTGCAAGGTCCTCCGATAGACTAGCAGGCTGCTGAAGAAGGGTATCTGTCATGCTGAGCGCAGCGAAGCATCTGCTGTTTCTTATTGAATACAAACCAAGCAGATCCTTCGCGGAGTTTACCCTGAGCCAGCAGAGCAAGATCCTTCGCTGCGCTCAGGATGACAGCGAAGGGCTCAGGATGACATCGGCGCGAGGCTTTCTCAGCAGCCTGCTAGAGCGGACGGAAACCACTTGACCGGCGGGTCACCAGAAGCCCGACGGCATGGCTCGAATCCAATACGCGACAGCATTGACAGGGCGCGGCACCCGTGCAAAACTATTAGGTGGTACGGGAATCCGATGTTCCCGCTGCCAACCACATGATGTGCGCCCGTAGCTCAGCTGGATAGAGCACTTGCCTACGAAGCAAGGGGTCGGGTGTTCGAATCACCCCGGGCGTACCATAACCTCCACGTATCCAAAGACATAGACCCTTATCTCGGCAAGAGGTCGAGAAGCGAGTGCCACTTCGGTACCAGTTGATTGCCCCCAGCGTGTCTGAAGGCTTGTTTTGCGCTGCCAGATGTGCCCAGCGAGTGCATGACCTCTTGCTTTCCAAACAAGGGGTTAACACCGGGGCAGAATTTTGCGGATCACACCTCCTCCACTCTTGGTTCCGAAGCTGTGCCCGACTCAAAGCCGAGATTCTCGCTCTGTGGCACGAGGGGGCCTTTGCCAAAACCAGATCGGGCTCCTAAACTGCCTCGATCTCGGGTTACACGACGTTTCTTAACAATGTTAGCGCTGCGTGCCTAACTTGTTGAAATTGCAGTCGCATGAGTTTTGGCGAGGGACAGGCGAACGAAATCAGCAGCAGGCGAAATGGATCGAGTGTCAGACGCATGGTGACAGCGTAGCATTCCGCAGTGGACTGTGACATGCGGTAGATCTGGGCAGAACAGATTCTCTAACCTCTTACGTTTTCAGTCGCATCCAATATTTGGGCACTACGCGATCAGCGCCCTTGGTGCCTGAGGCACAACTCCGGGTGTTGTCACAGCCTGGGGGTCGGAGTTAATCTTCAAGTCTGATGGCGAAATGAGGCGGGCTCGGTTCTTGCGCGTCATGCTGTGGGGGTTAACAGGAAGCCCCACGAACACGACACCGAATGGGAAGCACGTAGCGCCACGCCTGACTACATTCGTGCCGTGGTCGGGTTTTTGGTATTCAGTGGCAGCGGCTGATGGTTAGAGCTTGAAAAAGATTGCGCGCTTATACAGCCAGTAGCACATGTACCACATCACCGCCAGTACTGTGGTGGCTTGCGCAACAGGAGCGAGCTTTCCAATGAAGTTGTAGTGGAATGTAAACACACCCACAGCGCGGTCCAGCCATCCAAACAGAACCTCACTCACGAAATAGATGAAGATCGAATTCATCCCCACCACCACAAGCGGAAAGGTCCATTTCCGATATCCCATCACTTCAATGACCAAGTAGAACCCGATCAACATAAACAGCACCCATCCGAGGCTATAGAGAATGAACGAGGCGGTGCAGAGCTGCTTGATGAAAGGGATCCACGGGTGCAACGCAAACGCCACCGTAAAGGACAGAATCATGCCGCCGGCCAGCTTCTGCAAATTGCTTCTGTGCGCTTTCGATGTCATCAGCAAGCGCCCCACCCACACGCCGCTCAGCGTCCACACCGTGCTCGAAATGAAGTTGAGGGTTGAGTAGGCCGGATCGTAGTCATAGTGGAAAATCGCGCGGTCAACGACCAGGCCGATGTGGTTCAGTCTGGAAAATGGCCCGTCAGGTCCAGGAAACGCGAAGAGCAGCGCAGTCCATCCCGCGAGCACCACAACCACGGCAACCACCTGATAGCGCCAGCGCCACTGCATGATCAGATAGCTGAGGAAGTAAGTGAACGCGATCTGTGAGAGGACGTTGATCAGTTGCGGCTGGATACGGCCGGCCTCAACCCAAATGATGATTTGACTCAGAATGACGAGGTGAATCGAGCGCACCAGGACGTGGCGGAAGTTATCGCGTTCCGTCGCGCCCAGCTCATGGCGTCGGGCCATTGCGAACGGCATCGCCACGCCAACCATGAACATGAAGGCGGGCTGAATCATATCCCAGAAAACGCCACCCTCCCAGGGAACGTGATCGAACCAATGCGCAATGCGGCCCCAAGTGGGATCACCCTGCAATTCTGAGAAGCCGAACCCATGGGAGGCGAGGACAAGCATGATGAAGCCCCTGTAGGCATCCAGCGCCAGACAACGCTTTGTTCCGGGGCGGACTTCGTATGGCGCGGGTGTCTCCCCCGCTGTCGTCGCCGAGGCTTTCGTAAACGCTGTCGCCATCGTCCTCCAAACGAATCTCGGCCGGAATTTCCGTTTTGACTTCCCGGCCGACTAATTAATGTACACCTGACTGCCTCCGAATGCATGTTCCAGCCAGGCTTTTGAGTGCAGAGCCTTTTCGGTGGCTGCCCGGAGGGTTGCGTGAAAACGTTGACATCGGAAAGCTGGGTTGAATCTCCGTTTGCTTCCTCGCGCGAGCCCGCCCGTTCGAATCATCAAACTGTATCATAAGGTCGGGAAACCAGGGCTGCCAAACTGTTGAGACACCTATCCCGGCGTTGGCGGGTTTCAGCCGTATCAAAGGATTTCTTTTGATTCACTACATTCGAGGTGTCCGAACAGCGTGGCCCCTCCGTCTCAGGGCGCCCAATGCAATCGCGGTGACAAACCGTAGGTGCAGAACTACTTGTTACACAGTTGCGTGCCCCAGTCGTTGAACAATTATCACCCCCCAGCGCCAACACGCAACCAGGACACACATACTGTTGCCT
This sequence comes from uncultured Acidobacteriota bacterium, assembly GCA_963722555.1. GTDB lineage: Bacteria > Acidobacteriota > Terriglobia > UBA7540 > UBA7540 > Bog-366. Next base: position 302,134 of record CAVRNQ010000001.1, on the reverse strand, counting down.
GCTATTTGATTGATCTTTTTTGGCCCCCTGTTGCGTACCTTCGTAACAGCCCACTTCTTTTCGAGATCTGGTGGAAAGGGCAGGAGGGATGTGTCGGGCAGGTCGATGACTGAACTCGTTTCCGGCGTGATGTACGCCAAAACCTCCGAGCGCCATATAGCGGCCCGGCGGCGCCGGCTCATTATGGCGCCACAGGAAGAATCAGCGCCGAGGGATGCTCGCGATCATGGTAGACCGCGTTCGTCGCTTTAACCAGGCGCGTGGAATGGCCGGCGTCCCGGCCAGCCGTTTCGGAGGATTGAGTTGGAGAAGTTATAACAGAACAGCGGCGGGAGGGCGGCAACGATGTTATTGATTTTGCAGCCGGCCAGAGTTTTGGCGAACCACAGCAAATACATTTACAGATTTTTAGAAGACTTCACCCCAGACCAGTTTACCCTTTTCCTTTAGCTGTATTGCGAGTGATTTGTCAGGATTGAGTGCCTGCGCGCAGGCCCATTCAACTGGCCGGGCGACGCCATGGGTTTCCAACTCCGCGCGGATTTCTATTTTCTGGCCGAACAGTTCCCGGGGCAGGATGAATCCTGCTTGACGGAGTCTGCCGGCATAAGGCTGGCCCGCATCCAAGCAGCCGGAAAGCTTGAAAGATCCTGCCAGGTTCTCCACGGTCACTCGCAACACACCCGGCACGCCTGAGACTCCATCGTTCGCAAAAGCCACAATCAACTCCGGGCAGCCGTAACGTTCGCGCTGCCAGATCCAGGACGGGCGCACCCGGTAGCCCATGCGCTGCTGGAGCGTGGCCAGGGCTTTGGGATAAAGCTGAAAATAGCGGGCCAGATTATCGGCCTCGGTCCAGAGGGCCCAGTAGTTGGCCCCCAGATCCAGTACATGGAGCATGGATTTATCCTTGGCGTTGACTCCCGATCCGTCCACTGGAATTCCTTCCACATCATGGCCTCGCTGCCAGCCTTGTTCCATGATTACAGCCAACCAGGGGGGACGGTTGGCGAGTTCTTCGATCTGGATCGGCTCATCGTGGATGATGCTGTCCGAGCGCAGCCAGCACCCTGCCCGCACGGTCATGTCTTGCACTTCCCGGTTGCCCACCCGGCTGTCGTCCGGTTGAGTATTAACCGCCAGGGGGACTTTCTTCCAGGCCTCGAGTTGCAGCCGGGTAATCTCGACGAATGTCTTTTCGGCCGTGGGGTAATCCGGAAACGGGCTGGGCAGGCCGCCCGTGTGGCCCTCTCCCCAGTAACCGTACATCATCAGGTCCATGAACTCCACCAAGGGGTCGTTGTCAAAGCGATCGGCCAGGAGTTCGTTCAATTCACGGAAAGCTCTCAAGAATTCCGGATGGTGATACTGCGGCTCGACCATCTCGATATTGCGTTTGGGATCGCGCCCGATCTTAATCAGCGGAATCTTCTCTTTCAAGAAATCCGGAAGGGAGATCTGCTGGGGCTGGAAATTGGGACTGGAAAGCTGTATCCGAAAGCCCACCCTGAGTCCATAAGTTTTTGCGGCATCCAAAGTGAGCTGCCAGATTGGGCTGAAATCAAGCCGCCCGGCTTTCTTCTGCACATCCCGCCAGTCGCAACGGATATAGAGCTGATCCAGGAATGGCAAGCGGGCCAGCTTTTCCACATGCTGTTCCAGGGTCTCCTTCCCCTGTCTTGCGGCAATCGAGGGGCCACCCTCTTCCCAGGTATAGCCCACGAAACCCAAGCCGAAATTCTTGATGTGCTTTTCCGATGGAGAGGTGCTGCCGATCGTTGCCCAAGCGTCGCTCTGGTCGATGCCAAAAGGGCCTTGATTCAGCCTGTCCTTGACCCTTGGCCCAGGGCCAAAATCATATCCGGCCCAAAGGTGATCGGGCACATCCGCCTTGGTTTTGCCCACACCGAACCCACCCATCAGAGCTGACGCCGTTCCGGCCTTGATGAAAAACCTTCTATTAACCATTTGGATCCTCCATTGTGCATCGATATCGATATGTGTGTCCGCAAGCGAAGTGTTGGAGCGCCAACCGGTCAATTAAGTCTGAAGATACGGGTCTCACCTGCCGGGATGTTCACATGACCATCGGCCAGGTTGGCCTGCGTCCTTAACTCATAAAGCCCCGGTGCTGTGCGGCCATCGGTCTCTATCCTCAATTCCACCGCTTTCCGGTTGAAATTGACGATGTAAAGGAACTTCCCTTCATCCGATAATGCATAGCGAGCTTCTACGTCTCCAGGCCAGTCTCCGTTCTCCCCTCGAACCCGAACGGGCCGGTCGATTCCGGATGCATCGAATATCCGGTCCAGCAAGATCCTCATACTTTCCCGGGGGAAACTGGTGGCCGCATAATAGATAACGCCGCGTCCCAAGGGCAGAGAGGCCAAGGCGGTCTGGCCATCCGGGAAGGTGGCAAGTTTGGTATGAGGGCCAACGATGGAGATCTCTTGCCTGGTGCCTTGGGCCTGTAATTTGGGCGCTCCCGTGGCAAAGATGCCCTCTGGTTGAAGGGACAACTCAACAGCCTGAGTCGAACGGTAGACCACTCGTTCATGGAAGCTTTGGTCATAGGCCTGTTCCAATTCGCCGGTCCGATCGGCCACCGGCTGCTCAATCCGTCGCACGGCGATCCCCAGTTGGCGGAGATAGCTCGCGGGCCGATTGTACTCGTCGCTCAGCAAGGAAGGTGGCAGCACCAGCACGATTCCGCCTCCGGCGGCGAAACTGTCGATGGCCCGAACGACTTCCGCGCGCTCATGCGACACGCCGGGCACAATCAGGATTTTGAAGCTATTCAACTTCCCGCGCAGAATCTGATTTTCAGAAACAAAGGTGACTTGAGTATCGAGATAGCGGGCTGCCTCGTAGGCGTTTCCCAACTCGCGCAGGTAGGGAGTGCTCTCCCAGGTCAGCATCTCGGGCGGGACCTGAAGCATGGAGGTCTTGGAATAGAGGATGGCCACCTGGGCAGGCACGGCGGGGAAAGCGGCGATTTCCTTCGACAGTCTCCGCCCGTCCAACACCGCGCGGAAGAGTGCCGAGATATCGTGGAGCGACCAACTCCAGCTATGAGGGGGGGAATCCGCGATCTCACCGGGGTACTCCGAGGGCGGCTGCGCCGGCCATTGCCAGATTTGGATGACCGATTTCCCGTGCAACATGTGCGGCAGTAGGTAGCGCACCTGACCCAGGTTCATCTCCGGATCGGCGAGGGGTTTGCGCTGTTCCGCCAGCGCCAGTTGCAGGTCCATGCCCAGGGTTGAGCCGCCGCCTTCGTGGAGAATGACATCATCGACGCGGTTGATGATCTGCTCCTCGTCGATGCCGGAAGTCCCGTTGTCTCCCGCCAGCATGCTGGAGCTGCCCCCGGCAGAGAGTGGCGTCACCTGGTCATAACGGCGAATCACACTCTTCACCCACACCAGATAATCGCTAAACCGGTCCTGATTGAAGCAGGCCCAGTCGTACCACTGGGCGCGATTAGTGCCGGGAAGGGGCCGGGCGTTCCGGGTGGGCGGCGCAACAACTTCCTCAAAGCTCCCGTAGTGAGTTCCCCAGGCGTCGTTCAGCCGCGCCACCGTGCCATGCCTTTGTTCCAGCCAGATTCGGAACATCTGCTGCGAGCGTTCGCAATAGCAGATGTACTGAAGCTCATAAGCCAGAATGTTGTAAAGCAGCTCGGGGTTCTGCGTCCAGGCGGCCACATTGTCTTTGATGTAGCGCTCGACGGCTTCCCGGATGTGGGGACTTTCCAGGCAGATGACGACGTTTTCCTTCTTCCCGCCCATGGAGTCGAGGTCGCGGATCAGATGGCCGCACCATCCATCCCAGCCCACGCGGTGGGTGTCCGGATACTGCTTGAACGCCTCGTAAACCGGCGACTCGTCCACCGTCCAGCGTGAGCCTCCCCCCACGGAGTAGCTTTCAAGGTGCTGCCGGGGCGTGGCGAAGAATCGCAACAGGTCACCGCTCGGGCCGTGGAGAGAAACAATGAACTGTGGGCGTCCGTCCGGCCCGAGAAAGAATCCATCCTTAGAATTCAACCCCCGCAGATGAGGATAGGGGGGGACGAGCGGCCCCGCCACCTGCGTATCATCGCGGCTGGGGAGGCGCAATTCGCCGGTGATCAACTGGCGCAGCCGCTCTCGCTCGGCCCGGCAGATTTGGATCACCTCGTTGAACAGTACCTGTTTCTGCTGATCGTTGTTGAACCAGGGAAGCCGGGGCCGCAAGTAGAGTCCGATTTCCGCCGCCGTCAGCTCTGCCTCGGAGTAGACGGTGTCCAAACCCAGGTGGGAGGCGCTGGTGACGGCTTCCCGCAGCGCCTGATGCTGCTCCTGCGCCTGGCGTCGCAAGCCCTTTACCGTCTCACTCTCAGGAATCTTCTCCGGAGGCTCCACCTGCGAGATTTCAACCTCCCGCCCTGCGATGACAACCCGGAGGTCTGCCGCCGACTCGAACGGCGCGACGAGGCCAGCGCCCTTCCCGCCAGCCAGGCGAAAATTGTCGAAGTACAGGGTTAGCGGATGCCTCATGCTCTGGGCCGTCATGGTGAAGCGCCGGATTCGATCGAGGGCGATGGCGCGCAATTCGGAGGTGGCCCGCAGGCCCTTCAGAACGAATTCTAGGTGTGTCCAGCCGGGGGCCAGGAAGAGCTTTCCCTCTCCGCTATAGTAGTCATAGCGCGGGGCATCAATGCTGCTTCCTCCTCCCCCGGCGTCATAGAGATCGAAGGAAAGAATCGCGGGCTGCGGTTCCGGATTGAAAGCGTCGAACCGGAGCCGGTCGTAGCTGCTCCAGTCGGCGTTCTGCAGATGAGCCGACAAGGAGTTTGTCTTGGCGTCGAACCGGGCCTCCAGGGCATAGCGGCCGCGCGCAGCATGCGCAGTGGTGCGTTGCACGGAACCCTCCCAACGGCCAGGGATGAGTTCCGATTCGAAATCGTCCAGGATTTGAATCTTCGGCCCCAGGGCGGTGCGGGAAGATTCCTGAGGGGTTTCCGACAGGAACCCTGTGGATGCGACCATCAAGAGAATGACGGAAAGGGAGAGGAGGGCCCAACGCCAGCCCTCACGCTCGGAATTGACAACGGGGGCGCGCCGAAACTCGCCAACTCCGGGACGCCCCACCCGGAGTCTGCCTGCCCCGCCGGGGGCGTTACCTCCTGACGAGCTTGTGCGCTTGAGTAAACTCCAGAAGTTCACGACTTTCGTGAATATCATTGGCAGGCCCCCCTTTTCCGTCCAGCCTGTGAAAGGCTCTGCAAGAACGACCGCACGGTCCACTGCCAGGCAAGTCCAGGGCTTGAACCGCCTCAGTCTTCACCCTGGTCGAAGAGGTACCGCGCCGATCCCCACGCTCGTCAGGAAGAATACATGCATCCCGCTCATTGGGAGAGCAGCCCGTACCGACGCAAGAACGAGAATATGGCCTCGTAGGTCTTTAGTGCCTCTGCGCGGCCACCGGTGTTGTGTATGCCGCCGGGAATAGTCAGTAGCTGGTTGGCGACCTGGGCCCGATCCAGAGCCTCGTGCAGACGCACGGCCTGCTGATAGGGTACGGTTTGATCGGCGTCCCCGTGAATAATGAGGACGGGAGGCAGTCCGCTGCGAACATAGCTGAGGGGCGAGAGGCGCCTTGCCAGGTCTTCCTTCCCAGGCAGGGCGCCGAGCCAACGGACCGCAAAGTCCCTCTGGTTTACGCCGTGGAGAAGGTCGCCGACATCCGTAATCCCATGAATGTCGACGATCGCGGCGACCATTAGGGTCTCGTTTCCCGGACACTCCTTGTCAAATCCAGCGTCAGTATCCAGCATCCCGGCCATGAGACTCAGATGACCACCCGCCGAGTGTCCACTGACCACCAAACGATTCAAGTCGAACCCGTACTCGCTGGCATTGCGGTGGACCCATCGCAAAGCGCACCGGCAATCCTCCACGGCTGCCGGAGCAAGTGCCACCGGGGCCAGCCGGTATTCCACGTTCACGACATTCATCCCTTTTGACAGGTAAGGAAGGAGGAACGGGAAGGCCTCCTCCTTGCTGCCCTGCGCCCAGCCGCCTCCGTGGATGTATATGAGCGTGGGCCGCGCAGGGGTGGTGTCGCGAGCGGCGATAACGTCCAGCCTGCATTCGAAGCCGCCGGCACGTTTGTAAACAATGTTCGGAACTGCGCGATATTCCCAGGCAGCAAGAACGGCCCAGCTTGCGGCCTGATCTTCTCCCCGAGAAAGAACCGCAAAGCAGACCACAGCCAAAAGCGTTGAGAGAACGAACTTCTTCATGGGACCCTGCTCAATCTCCGCGTGGTTCGTCGTGAACGCCTTCGTGACTCAACTCGGGCCGTCACTCATGGTGCTCGCCCTTATTGCTGCAGGAATCCCAATGTATTTCATCTGGCGGAAGCGCGCGCTACAACCGGAGCCTGTGGTGGAGTTCAAGGCTCAATCGTGAGTTTCGTCCAGGTGGCCTGTCGCGGCAAGCTCAAGGTGCGAAGCTCATCATGCCAGCGGTACGAGAACTGCGGCGTGTGACATGCTGCTCCCTCCGCATCTTCACTCCTCCCATGTTTATCGGCCCTATTTCAACCTTGGCTACTTCTGCTTTTGTGAATATGTGTAATACTTGTAAACGTCTCGGATGGAGTCAGAATTCTCCTTGGAGTCACCGCCGAACGGCTTGTAACGGCTTAGATCGTTCTCGCGAACGAGCTGTTCGACCGTTTTCCCCTCTTGGATGCCGGCTCGGACCTACTTGAACATCCCGTCCAGGTAGGCGCTTTCCCCTTTTAGAATCTCCGTGGTCGCCAAATCACCGTGCGCCGGAACAACTGTCTTTACATCCCAGTTGCAGAGGTCACCGAGGACGCGAAGCCATGCATCGTAATCGGCGCCGGGGTCGGACACATTGCTGCCGTGGGTCCAATTCACGGCGAGGTCGCCGACAAAGAGAATCTTCTGCCTGGGCAGATAGGCGACCGCATCACCTCGTGTATGCGCGGGGCTCATGCGAATGAGTTCGACTCGCTGTTCCCCATCGTCGAAAACCATCCGATGACTGAAGCCCACTGTAGGGCAAACCAGCGGCTCTGAGGGATTCTCCACTTGGCCCCGAACATCCGCTTCGCCATGGCTGCGGCATTCCTTGACGCAATCTTCCGACGCGATGATCGCGGCTCCTTCCTTTGCAAATACGACATTGCCATACACATGATCAGCATGATGATGAGTATTGAAGACGAATTGAATGGGTTTGCTGGTTGTCTTCCTGATCTCAGCAACAATTCTCTTGGCAGCCCAGGGGAAATTTGAATCAATCACCAGCACATACTCCTTGAATACGACCCAGCCACAATTGGTCTGCTGGTGCGTTTCAAGGTCGCCCATCCAGCAATAGACGCCGGGTGCGAGCTGGCGGACGCGATTGGAAGATATCTGCTTTGATGTCGCACACCACTGTCCAAACAAAAGGGAGGCAGACAACCCTATGGCGGTTAAGCGTGACATGGGTTCTGTTTCCTCCCGGAAGAGGCTTTCACAGGGTCTGTCTCCCCGATGGATATATCAGCCTGATCCTCGCAGGTTGGGCCGGAGAGTCAGAGAGTCGTCACTGTTCAACTTTTGCTGACAAGCCCACCTGACGGGATGCCGCACGCCTTTCACTTCGATCTCGGCACGCAGTTGCAGCCCTTTCCAATCTGTGCCTCTGGGCAGCACAAACTGTGCCTGCCGGATTTTTCCGGGTAGTGGATACCCAGGATCGAGGCTCCCCCCCACATTCACCTTCCCGTCATCACTCGTCACCTGGACGCGCAGTGCTCCCGGCACACCAGCGATTCCATCGTTGGCGAAGCCCACGATCAGCCCCTGAGTTTCGCCCTCCTGGTATTGCCAGATAAACGACGGCCGCACCCGGTAGCCGATTCGACGGGCGATCTGGTCAATGGCCTGCGGGTATTGACGATAGTAGTTCATGATATTTTCAGCGCTGATTTTGTGGAAATTCCACAGCGACCAGTAATGGGCGCCGACGTCGGTGACATGGGCAATCACGTTATCCGTGTACGTCACCCCCTCCTCGAGCCGAAGCGATTTCGGTGTCCCGTCAGACATGCCCACCTCGACAACAGCGCCAACCCAGGGAGGACGATTACTGAGAGTCTCGATCTGCTCGTTTTCAATGAAGACGGTGTCGGTCCTAAGCCAATTCCAGCTTCGCACGGTACGGTCAACAAGTTCGCTGTTGCCCACGCGGCTGAAATCCGGTTGCGTGTTGGTCGCCAACGGCGTCTTGGTCCAATGCTGTAACTGCACTTCGAACATCTGAATCCAGGTGCGCTCCGCCGTCTGGTAATCAGGGAACGGGTTGTTTTGGAACGGCCAGGTGTGGCCCTCGCCCCAGAAGCCGTACATGAAGGTATCCATGTACTCGACCAACGGATTACCATTCAATTCCGCCGCGAGCAATGCGTTGAGCTCCCGGTAAGCTTCCTGGAAATAGGGGTGATCGTAACGAGGCTCATAGTAGGCTGCTTTTCTGCGTGGCCCGGCAAGTTCCGTTTTCCATTCCCCCAGCAATTTCACCATCGGAACTTTCTCGAGAACAAAGTCCGGCAAGGCTTCCTCCGGATAATCCGGAGCCCGCATCTGGATTCGGAACCCGACGCGCTTCTGATATTGCCTGGCCAAGTCGAAGGTGAGCTTCCAGTAGTCCGGGAAATCCAGCCGGCCACGACGCTGTTGCACCTCGCGCCAAGTCGGGCGGAGATAGAGCTTCTCTCCCAGGGGAAGCCGTACCAGGTCTTCGATCGCCTGCGGAATATTGTCGGACTTGATCTCTGCCGTGCCCATGTCGGCGGTGATGTACGTTACGAGTCCCTTGCCGAAGTTGGGCACAACCTCCGGGGAAGGGGTTGTTGCCATCACCACGTCGCCACCGGGAAATACAGCCTCAGGGGGGTATTGAGGAAAGGGCCCCTGATTCAGACGATCGGTGATAGGTGGGCCGTACCCAAAATCATATCGGTCCCAATTGTGGGTGGGAACATAAGCGCTTCCCACCCCGGCGCGCAGGCCGGCCGTCGCCGCCGCCGCCAATCCCCCTGCTTTAAAGAAGTTTCGTCGGTTCATGGGGCACACTCCTTTTCAGGTTGGTCCGCGCTCTGATGACGAGCGCGACGTGACCGCGTCCGCCCGATCAAAGACGTATCAGCTTGGTATATCACTTGGAGGTATATCGGGGCAGGGTCATACAACGAACTGTCAGACGATCCCACAATCACTCTGCACCCGAATGCGTCATTCGCCCTTCCGAGGGCGGTCAGACTCCCTTCCGAAACCTTGGGTCGTCGTTTTGCCGGAGTCGCACCGTTAACGAGCCATCTGGGTTGAGGGCTTCGTTGCACGCCCACCGAACCGCATGGCGCACCCCCTTCGCTTCCACCTCGGCGCGCAGATGTACTTCTTTGCCGTCCAGACCCGTGGGGAGAACGAATGAGGCTTGGCGGACCTTGCCGGCGTAGGGTTGTCCCACATCCAGGTTTCCACCGACCTTTACTTTTCCGTCCGGGGTTTCCACGTACACACCCAGGATACCCGGCACGCCCGCCACGCCATCGTTGGCAATGCCCAGGATGAGTTCTGCCGTGTCATAACGCTTTCGCTGCCAGATCCATGAGGGCCGAACGCGATATCCCATTCTGCGTTGCAGCATCTCGAGCGAACGCGGATATTTCTCGTAATACCGTTTTAGATTATCGGCCTCTGTCCACAATGCCCAGTAATTCGCGCCAATGTCAAGGGCATGGAGACCTGCAACCTCGCGATAGCGCTCGTCAATTCTATAGCCCATGTCATCTTCATCACCCTCTGCTGCGCCGGCGAAGAGGTAGTGCCGATTTGCGCCGTCCTCGAGAATAGTGGCGAGCCACGGCGGGCGATTGCCCAGTTCCTCAATCTGGATCGGTTCGTCCATAATGACGCTGTCGGACCTTAGCCAACCCCCTGCCCGAACCACCATATCCTGCACCTCGCGATTCCCAACGCGGCTGATATCCGGTTCAGCATTAACGGCTATATGAATCTTCTTGAAGGATTCAAGCTGCATCTGGGTCATTCCCACGAAGGTCCGTTCGGCTGTCAGATAATCGCGAAAGGGCGTAGGGTGGTAATCATTGGTGTGACCCTCTCCCCAGAAGCCGTACATCATGAGATCCATGAATTCCATGAGCGGATGGCCGTCAAACTCCGCGGCCAACAACTCGGTCAGTTCATGGAATGCCTTTTGGAATTCCGGATGGTCGTATTGAGGTTCGAAGAAGTCGAAGTCGGTTTTCCGCTCCTTGGACTTTCTTCCGATGTTGAAGAGAGGTACTTTTTCCCTGACGAAGTCAGGCATCGAGACCAGTTTGGGTTGGATATTGGGGCTGGAAAGCTGCACCCGAAACCCGACTCTCAGGTTGCAGGCTTTGGCAGCGTCAAACGCCAGCTTCCAGATCGGGATCAGGTCAAGCCTTCCAGGTCTGCTCTGTACATCGCGCCAGTCGCAGCGGATATACAGAACGTTCAACAAAAGGCAGGGTCGCCATTTTCTCTACGTGCTGCTCGAGCGTCTCCTTGCCTTGCCGCGCTGCGACGGAGGGACCACTTTCTTCCCACACATAGCCCACCATTCCCAGCCCGAAGTTCTTGACATGCTGGTCCGAGGGCGTTGTGGTCGCGATGGTCAGCCAGCCCTCGTCCTGGTCAATTCCGAAGGGGCCCTGGTTGAGCCGGTTTCGCACTCGAGGACCCGGCCCAAAATCATACCGGTCCCAATTGTGGTCAGGCACATCGGCTCGAGTGAGGCTTGGCCTGGCAACGCTCAGCGCAGCGGCCAGCGTGCCTCCGGCCTTGATGAAGTTCCGTCTATGCATTTCGATTCTCCTTGATGAACGTTCGGATGCCGCCCAGGAGCGATCATACAGTACGCCGCACGGATGAACACCCCGAATTTCTATTCGACACAAATGACTTTACAGAAATGCTCCAGGCTTACAGCGTTGAGCAAACACGCTGGCAGATTCCCAGCATTCGAAATTACGGCTTGGTGACAATGAACGACACTAGGAACCGCGGGACTGAGCAGAGGATTCTGCCCAGTCCCGTTGGAGGATACCTGGCGATCTGACCTGCATCCTGACTTCTGCCACTATACTCCTGGGCCTCGAGCCGCGGCGGATCTTCAGCTTTCGATTCGATCCTCTCTCCCGAGGCCGGGATCCATCGCCCGATTGGCGGCTAGAAGGATAACTTCAGGCCGAACTGGATCTCCCGCTGCGGAATGACCGTGGAAGTTATCACGCCGGTGGAACCCGGGCCATCCGTGATGTAATTGTCCGGCTGGGTGAAAACCGGGTGGTTAAGGGTGTTGAAGAGCTCGGCGCGGAACTCCATCTTGATCCGCTCCGACAGGTTGAATACCTTCCGGGCGGACATATCCATGGTCTTTTCGCCAGGGCCGTTCAGAATATTCTTCCCCGCATCCCCAAACGCATAGCCACTGGGGAGGGGGAAGACAGTGGGGTCAAACCACAGGTTGACAGTTCGCTGGCCGGGCGGGAGGTTGCCATTGCCCGTCCGGTCGGTGCGCATCATGCCTACGGAACCGGTGTTGGAGGGGTCATATCCCATGAGCGGCGAGAAGGGGAATCCGGAACGGAAAGTCACGATACCCCCCAGGTGCCACCCGCCGAAGACCAAGTCTGTGGCGCGGCTGCTGTTGGCGTACCGTCTCCCTTTGCCGAAGGGCAATTCGTAGTCGAAGCTGCTGACCCAGCGCCGGCGCAGGTCAAAATCCGAGGGGCCCTTCTCCGCTTTCAGGTTGTAACTGTTCTGCGGCGTGGGTCCACTACAGCAGATTTCTGGCTGGTCGTTGATGGATTTCCCGTAGGTGAAGGCGCTGAGGAACGACACACCATGGCTAAAACGCTTGGTCGCCTTAAGTTGGAAAGAGTGGAAGGTGGAATTGCCGTGATTTTCGATGGCCGTGAAGACCGAGTACTGCGGATATGGTCGGCGGGACTGGACATCTCCCGGCCCGGGGCTGGGGTCCTGGTTGTGGTCTACGAGCACCTGCAAGTGCGTTCCTTTGGAGCCCACATACGCCGCTTCCAGGAGCACGTCGCCGGGGAGTTGGTGTTCGACGTTGAGGTTCCATTCATCGAACACGGGAGCTTTCAGGCGACGGTCAACGCTGGTTACGCCGGCAAGCCTTGCCTCACTGGGATTCAGGGACGGGAAACCCTCTGCTACGGTGATCACGGGTGTGAGCCCATCGCTCACAAAGTTGGGCTCGTAGAAGAAGGGTAGGTTGTAGTCGAGCTGTAGCGGGTCGCCGGTCCGGATTTCCTGGTAACTAAAGAAGCGTCCGTAGCCGCCGCGAATTACCGTCTTGTGGCCTGCGAACGGGCTGTAGGCAAAGCCCAGGCGGGGTGCGAAGTCGCCCTTATCCATGGCGGTTAATCCTCGCGAATTCCCATCCTGGCCGGCCACAATGATCTGCCCGGTGCTGTAATCGAAGTTGCTCTGTCGATTGTGTGACTCGACAATCGGCGTCGTGTAGTCATAACGCAGGCCGAGGTTCAGAGTGAGTGATGAACTCACTTTGAAGTCGTCCTGAACAAAACCACCGTAGGTGCGCTGCCGATTGCCCCAATACGTGATATTGGAGATAACCGCGTAGTTGGGAATCCCCAGCAGCATGTCGGCGAGGCCATTCCCGCTTCCATCGGCCGAGGAAGGATCATCCATGGTGAACTGGCCGCTGAAACTCATACGGCCGCGTGGCTGGCCGATTTGCAACATATTGAATTGGCTGTCGCGCAGTAGGGTGCCGGTCTTGAGGGAGTGCCGGCCGCGAATCAGAGTGAGCGTGTCCCCGATTTGAAATTCCTGGCTGGTGACGAGAGTGGGCGTGTAACCAGGTTCGCCGAGTCGGCGGTAGCCGTTGGGCTGGAAGAGCGTCAGCCCGTTCACCATGGGGTCGCTGGGCACGCCGGAAACCTGCAGCTCCTGGGCTGGATAATTGTTGCCGTATTCCGGGATGTTGTCGCTGTAGTGGATGCGGCTGAAGCCCAGGCGAAGTTCATTGACGGTGCTGGGGTTGAGGGTGAACGTTTCCGCCAGTGCCAGGCCGCGCGTAGCTTCAAGGAAGTTCCCCGTGCCGTAGTTGCCTCCATCCGCAAGTCCAGGCAGGGGTGGATGCTGGAACCTGGTACGTTGGCTGAGCGAGAAACGGCCAAAGAGCTGGTTGCGGCTCGAGAAATTTTGATCAATCCGCGCGTCCATCTGATCAATCCCATCGTGGCCTGGGGCATCGGCGACGAAGTTGTTGGCGAGAGCGCCTGTGACGTTGGGGGAAGGATAGAGCTTGGCGAATGCCAAACCGATCGAATTCAACGGCGCAGTCGGGATGATATTTGCCTGCCCGGTAATGGGCAAACCCGTCAGGGGGTCAAACCCAAATCCGTCGCGGACAGGGGCGCCATTGACCATGCGCGTCGTGGCTGGGTTGAAAATCTCATTCTGATAGACCGGCCGGCCCAGGGCGTCAACACAGGACGAAGCACCATCCGCGCCGCACGAGGTGCTTTGCGGGCCGAGGATGCCGCTGAAATCCCCACCCACCTCGGCGTCGGTTGGGACGGTGGAAAAATCGGTCAGTGCCGTCCGCACGCGTGTGCCCTGATAGTCGCCAAAGAAGAATGTCTTATCTTTCCGGATTGGACCACCCAGTGTGCCTCCGAATTGATTCTGTTTGAAGGGTGCCTTCGGGGAATCGGCAGGTTCAAAGAATCCTCGCGCGTCGAGAGCCTGGTTGCGCAGGAACTCGAAAGCTGATCCGTGGAACTTATTGGTGCCGGACTTGAGGGTGGCGTTGATCACCGCCCCACCGCTGCGGCCAAACTCGGCGGAATAGGTGCTGGTCTGTACCTTGAACTCTTGGACGGCGTCCACACTGGTACGGAGCACGTTCCCAGCGTTGTCGTTGGAATTGTTGTCGATGCCATCGAGCAGGAAATTGTTCAGGCCACCGCGAGTGCCGTTGACCACGTAGAACCCGCCGGCGTTGCCGTTAGTGGCCGATGAACTGCCGCCCGGCCATGATCCGCCCTCTATAACCGTGCTGACTCCTGTGGTCAGCGTCGCAAGCTGGAGGTAGTTGCGGCCATTGAGGGGTAGGTCGGTGATCTGCCGGCTACCGATGACCTCACCCAGCGAAGATGATTCCGTTTGCACGAGCGGCACCTGTTCGGTCACGTTCACAGTCTGGGAAACCGCCCCCACCGTCAGACTGAAATCCACGCGCAGACGATCCTGTACTTGTAGGAGGACGTTGGACTGCACTTGAGTCTTGAAGCCCATCGCTTCTACCGTGACGCTGTAGGTACCCACCTTTAACGGCACCAGGACGTAATTGCCCTCCGAATCTGAATGAGTTGAAACCTTGACGTTGGTGTTGACCTCGGTGGCGGCAACTGCCGCACCGGGCACCACGGCTCCCGAGGCGTCGCGGATTGTGCCCACGATGGTGGCGGTATCAACTTGAGCCCGTATGTTTGAGCTCGCCAGCAATACAAACAGCAAAGGGATCCCTGCGATCCACTTTCTCATTCGCAGCCTCCTGTGCTTGATCCGTAATTTCCGATTTCAACTCTATCGGGATTACACGGTTTCATCATTTCCACTAAAGGTCTGACTTATCGCATCCGATTAATACGCCTAACGGATAGGAAAGTCAAGAAAGAAAAAGGAAACTAAAAGAAAGCCAAATGAAGGTGAAAGTGGTGCAAACCGCTACAATTGGGGTGGTGGGGTCGAGGTCTGGCGCGGTGGTCTGACGACTCCGTTTCCAGTCCCTGCCACCTCGAACGGAGCGTGCGGATTGTCCGCCCCGAGTATGCTGAGGGGACATGCCGCCCTTCGACGGAGGTGCCCTTGATTCGCGGACACTCCAAGAGAATTTGCCATACCCCATGTGACACCCGCCACGCAAGTAGCATCTCGGGGGGGGAATCATTTAAGCCGGAAGCGGTGAACTGGGAAGCGGAGTTCACCGGGCACGCCACCTCTTGAGCATCGCTAGTTTCATTTGCGGTGTTCGGCTGCGAGTGGCTAGAAGCCATTTCAAAACCCTGTACAACGGGCTGAATTTGCGATAGTTATTTTCCTGTGGAGGAGGATCGCGGAAGTGCACAGCGCCAGGAGGAGGGCCGATGGCGCGATACGGTCGGTTGCTGACCGACGCCCAGTGGGAAAAGATCCGGCCCCTGCTCCCCAAGCGACCGCCGCGACCCCGTGGCGGTCGGCCTCCGGCCCCTGACCGCAAAGTGCTGGAAGGCATTTTGTGGATTCTGCGCAGCGGAGCTCGCTGGCAAGACATGCCCGAGGAGTTTCCCGCGCCTTCGACCTGCTGGCGAAGGTTACGGGATTGGGAAGAGCAAGGGATTTGGCTGGGGATCTGGCGCGCCTTTCTGGGCGAGTTGAATGAACGCCAACAGTTAAAGTGGAGCGAGTCGTTCCTGGACGGCAGTTTCGCTCCGGCGAAAAAAGGGGCTCGGGAGTCGGCAAAACCAAGCGGGGCAAGGGGACGAAGTGGATGGTGGTGGTTGACGGCACGGGTCTTCCTTTGGGAAACCACCTTCACTCTGCCTCCCCGTCGGAGGTCAAGCTCGTCGAGGCGACGCTCGCGACGATCCGCGTAGGGCGCCGGCATGGTGCGGGCCGTCCCCGCCAGAAGCCGTGTCGCCTGATTGCCGACCGGGGCTACGATAGCGATCCCTTGCGCGAGCAACTGGCGGAGCGCGGCATCGAGTTGATCGCCCCGCATCGGAAGAATCGACGCAAACCCCCGACGCAGGACGGCCGGGTGTTGCGCCGCTATAAGCGACGCTGGATCGTGGAGCGCACCTTCGCTTGGCTCGGTAACTTCCGCCGACTGGTGGTGCGCTATGACCGCTCGCTTACCATTTACCAAGCCTTCTTTCATATCGCCTGCTTCATGATCGTCTTACGGAGGGTTTTGAAATAGCTTCTAGTCATGGCCGGCAGGAGGTTCGGACTGATCACCGGTTCTCCACAGCTTGGTGCGGAGTCGTGGGAAGAGACTCAGGGCATTCTCCCGCATGATCTGTCTGCCGATATGCCGCGCTTCCTCCTCGGTCAAGTCCCCGTGGATAATTTTCTCCGCCAGTGCCTCGGCCAAGCAACGACGCGTGAATTCAGTAGCGGCATAGATTCCTTCCGCGTGATGTAAATCGGAACCCCACAGGATGCGGTTCGAAGGCATCACTTCCAGCCATTCCTGGTACGCGCGCTTAGCCATCGTGTAACTGATGGTGGGCAGCCAGCAGGAATCGATCCAAAGGTTGGCGGCATGAGGGATCGATGCCATCACCATGGCACCGGTTTCACCAATCCAGGGATAACCGCCGTGCATGAGAAGGAATTTTGTCTGGGGGTTGGCCTCGATCATATTCATCAAAAGCATGGGGTTCGAGCCTTGGATACGCCCAGCGCCCGTGTGAATTTGAAAGGGCAACTCATACTTGGCGCTGAGCCCGACCAACTGCCACATGGTAAAGTCTTCGAACGCCTTGACCTCCTGGGCAGTCAACTCTGTGCGGGGGCGGCCAAAGACCCGGGCGGCCACCTCCTTGGGCACCCGGTCGAACTGCAAGGTCCTCTCGTAGGCCGTGTCATCGTCATTCAGAGAGACGGCGCCGCCGGCCTTGGCCTCGCCACAGAGCCGGTCAAGCAAAGCCAGGTAGTCATCCAGCGACTTCACCGGGAAGTGCCACTGGTCCGCGAGGCGGTAGGGATTATCCAGAGGGTCTTTGAATTCCGAGGGGTGAAAACCGTGCAGCAGAGAGCTGACATTGAACACCAACACTCCGAACTTATAGAAACTGTGGAAATCGAGCTTGGCCCAATATGGGTCGATGAGCATGAGCTCAATGTTGGAGCGCCGCGTCACCACATCTTCGACCCATTTACGGTCGCGGTAGTTTTCAAAAATCCGCCCATCGAGCTCCTGGGCTTGCGCATCCGTGATGTGGTCATAGTCCACGCCGTAAAGGTTGCGGAAGGCGGGAAGCAAATAGCGGTAAAAGTTCGTGGCCCGCACGTTATCGAAATTGGGTTTTTCCTGTGCCCACCAGTCGGTGAATTTCCCGCCGGGCTTCCAGGGCGGGATGGAATTGATCCACTCGAAATAACTGGTGCTCAGCAGCCCGTACAAGTTCATGCCATAGCCACGTTCGGTCTGGACGTAGCCGGACAAGCGATCGAAAGGACGCAGGTGGTCGTGAGTGTCGATGGCAGGGATGGAATCGATGTAGGCTTTGAGGGCGCGGTACTCGGCGGTCTTCTGCGTTTCCTGCCCCAGCGCCAGGGAAGATGTGACTAGAATTGATACCAGACAAGCCAACGGAAACCGAGTTGCCAATCGCATATTTTCACCCCGTCTTATCCTACCTGGGATTTCCATTATGGTCTGCTGGCGGTGCTGAGTGTCAACCCGTTGGCCAGAGTTAGACCAACATTTTTGACTGCTCGGCGCCGGCGTCCCCTCTCAGGAGACAGGACTGCCGCTGCCAGGTGAAACAAAACCGCCAACAGCCTCTTTTTCAGTCGATTGATCCTACACCCTTCCGACCTTCGCTCCCTCCGTCGATTGGCCTGGATGTGCCCACTGCCTCCGCCTAACCCCCGGCTGCCGGCAAGGCTGCAATCCCCCGCCCCATCGCTCCGAAGAGCCGCCGCGTCAGATGACTCTCCGCCAAGAGCAGGCAACAATAGCGCGCATGTTTCACCAGCCGTCCGCCGGTCTTCACCAAACGGTGCTGCAAACTCGTCAACGACCAGTTTCCGAGCCTGTGTGGCAGCAGCAGTCGTCGCCAGAGGCTGCCCAGGTTTTAGGCAATGATGGTCAGCCACATCCGCACCTCGTTGGATCGAAACCGATGGCAACTGAGCCGCGGCATCTTCACCGCTTGCTTGCCTTCTTTAACTTACATTTCCACGGAAATCGGGACACAACCGTTAGTGAGCGGGTGGGGAAGCTGACCCGGCAGGACTCAACTCCACCAGCAAGAATCCTCGAAAGACGACGGAGAGCTGCGGGCTTTGCGCGGTCACTATGCCGAGGTCCTGTGCGTGGCAGTAATCATAAGCGCGGTACGTCCCCCTTCCGAGCCCACGGAATTCGACCGGCCCGCGGAAGTTGTCTTGCGGTTGGGGGGTATAGAACGCATAGTAAAGCTTTTCACCCTTGCGAAGCACGTGCGCTTCCGGATGGTCGAACGCGATGTCATAGAGGTTGAGGTACGTGGCGTGACTAAGTTGGAGCTGGCGATAAAGCCCAAACCACTTTTCGAAGTCGACCTTCGTCTCCTGCATGAGGGCAGCGCGTTCGGCTGGAAAGGATTCTATGTAGTGAACCAGCTTCTTCTCCTGTGTGAAGGAAGTGAATTCCGTCTCGAGCACATCGCCCACGCCGAGTGCGGAAGAAAAATCGCCCCTCTCGACGAAGTCGGAAAAGATTGCCACTCGGTCGCCCGCAAGCGCCCGCAAGGCTTTCGTGCGGCTGCGCACCTGGTCTGGGCCTTCGGCGTCGGCTGTCACCAGTTGGTTGAGCCAAGGCAGCCACGTGTATTCCGGGGCGACTCCGCACGGGCAGGAATAGATGACGCAGTGAGGTTTTGCCGCCCGCGCCGTCTCAAAAATAGTCTTCTGGACGGCCGCATACGCCTGCGGCGCGTCCTCGGGCGAAGCGTGGTGGTGCTTGGGGTTATAGCAGGGAGGGCAGATGTAAACCGCGTCCTGTTTCAACCCGTCCACACCCCACTGACGGAACCATTTCTCCACGCTGGCGCGGAAGTAATTCTGCACGTCGGGCAGGGCGGGGCAGAGGTAGTAGTAGCCGCGCTTGCTCAAGGGGGGGGTGCCGTGCTCGTCGAGGATGATCCAGTCGGGATGCGCATCGAGGAGCTTGGCCCGTCGCACCGCCGAGGGAATAAAGTGGCTCAAGTTTTTGAGCTGCGGGTGCGCCGCCTTCCACGCCTCGAGGTCCAACCCCGCGTCCACCTCCGAGGGGACGATCCAGAGTTGGACCTTGAAGCCGGCGCGGTGGAGCTCGTCCACCATGGCGCGGAAATCTTCCTCGCCGCGAGGATAGATATCGCGGCGAGGTTCCCAGTCGCCGGCCGCATCAAACCAGCGGTCGTCAATGACGATCCAGGGAATACCGAGCGTCTTTAAAAGGGGAAGTTTTTCTCGAATATCGGCGAGGCGGAAATCATAGCCATAGCCCCAAGTTGTCCAATAGGGTTCGTAGGCGTCAGGAGGCGATTGCGGACGGGGGAGTCCTCGGCGCGCCATCAGCCCGCCGTACATTCTTAGGGGCGCATAAAAGTCCCCATGATGGACCGCGACAAATTCATAAGGGCTGGACCAAGTCGCTCCCGGTCGGAATGCCCGCCGGACCTCTTGGTGGATTAGCATGTCCACCGAACCATCCGCGCGCGCCGCAATCGGCAAGGCCAGTTCCTGGTGCTGGAGTTCGAGGTGGCCCAGTGCGAGCCCTCCCCCCGGCTGCCAGAGATCCACCACGGGGATTCCGCCCCCGTAGCCGGGCTCGATGACCCCCAAAAAGTTCTCTTTGTGGAATCCCGCCGGCACCGGCCGAACATAATGCTCGCGCACGTCCCCCGCGCCCTGGAATGACCAGTACGTTTGTCCCGCGGGCGGAGCAACCAACCTCAGCGACGCGATCTCGACGGTCCCGACTTCGACGGGTTTCACGGCGGAGGCGGGCACGCGCAGCCGCAATTGGGTCATCACCCACCCCGGAGCGTCGTCGTAATGGTCGAGGAATAACTCCAGTTCCAGCCTGGACGAGTCGGCGCGCGCCACGCCCGGAATCCGTTTCCGGGTTCCTTTGCCGATTTCGTTTTGCAAAGCTTCTTCGCGAGAGTGCGACCAATCCAGTTGTATCTCCAAGTGCTTACCACCCTGGGTGGGGAGGGAAAAGAAAGGGAGATCGGCCGGCGCCAGCACCCACTCGCGCCCGCCTGGCTGTTTTACCGCGACCTGAGCACGCCCCGTGCTGTCCATGGCGAACTTTATAAGTGAGTCTTCGATGGTCACGACGGGTTGGAAAGCCGAGGAAACCTCCTGACTTGCTCCCCGGGCTAGGGCGGGTTCTGTGGGCGGGGTCAGCAGAACCAAAAGTGGAAGCGTTAACCACGCCACATAGATCAGCTTATTGGATATCATGCGATTCCTCGCTCCTGAGCGGGCTATCAAACCGGGATTCCCATCTATAACGGCATTGGCTCTGTCAAGAGACGCCACGCCTTTTGCAAGCCGGGGCGGAGTCAAGGGCGGTCCGACGTTTTTTGTCGGACAGTTCATCAAAGACCCTTGACGCTGCGACCGGCTCGCCATACTCGATCCGCGACGAAGCCCAGGGGCATAACCTGGGCTTCGTCCTTAGGAGCATCTTTGGGCTCGTCTCGACCCAGGCTCGGCTCTCGAATCCTACGGTGGACTTGGCTACCAACACCCATCTATCCGATCTTCAACCCCAGACCATTGTGGGCGCAACCTAATTATGAGCGAATGGTTCGAGGAAAACGGCCAACACTTTTTTGTTCTGAGTGATGGTGACAGCTTGGGGGATATCGACCCATACGCACGCGACTCCAATTGCCAGGCTAGAACTCCTCTACCGGAGGGTGTCGCTTGACCAAGGATTCCAGGCCTCGCTGGAAGCTGATCCGTGATGGGCAACGCTTGAAGAAGTAAAGATGCGGCCGACAATCGCAGTCTGAGGCTCCGAACCCGAGGAGAGGGATCTTCGCGCCCCTCACCGTCCGCACCACGCGGGCCCATTGGTGCTCACGTCGTCGCGCATCGTAACTAAACCAAATACAATGAAACCGGCTGTGCGCTCGGAGGTAGTCGATGTGCCAGTGTGGTCGGAGGGACGGCTTCTGATGGTGGGCGATCCGGGCACGCAGGCCACCCGGATCTACCTAATACTGTGACAACCGTCCAACCGTCCCGCTTGTTTCCAGAAGGCGGTAACCAGGGCCGGCCTGCGCTGCGTCCGCCACGCGTCCGTCGGGGTCAAATGAGGCATGCGGCCGACCCCCGCCCGCTTTCAAGCCCGCGCACCCTTCCTCCCACAGCTCCCGCTGGGAGTCGTCAAGGAGCGAAGTGCTCGCGGGGATAGAGAACTCTGCAGATCCAGGTACAAACTCATTGGTGGAGGGAGAACACCTGGCTCTTAAATCTGTCAAGAATCCGTGGGGCACAGATCAGTCGCGAGCCAGTCAGCGGACGGGAGGGATGAAGAGCAGATTCCTCAGAGTGATGATCTTGGTTGCCTGGGCCGCAGCGACGGCCTCGGCGCGGCCCGGGGGCCCGGTCTCTGTCTCCTGCAACGGCTGGACTGCCACGGCTGACACAGATCAGGGAGTCCTCAGCGTTGCGCACGAAAATCTGGGAACGGTGCTAAAGAACGTTCGACTGAATCTCCAAAGAGAGCGTGGCCTGCTCCGGTTGAAGACCTGGTCCGTTGAAAAGAAGGGCCAGTGCCAACTTTCCGTAATAACGCCTCAACCTCAGACCGCTTGGCCACATCTTCTGCGGAACGATAGGTGTTTCTCTCACTCAGGAAGCGGAGGCGCAGAGCGCCTTAAGAAGGGTAGGTGGCTTGCAGTAGTGGTAGGTGCGCAAGGCAACACACATTGCATCTTCGCTGCAAGGTGCCTGCGTTGCTCCGCATCCCACCCACGACCAAAAAACTACTGCTGGTGGTAATTCGGGTACGCTGGCCGATGGGGCGTCGGCAAGGGATTCTTCTTGAGCAGCTCCAGCACGACCTCGACGGCCTTTTCCAGTTGAGGATCGTGTCCCTCGCGCACCGCTCTGGGGTCGTATTCCACCTCAATATCCGGCGGGACGCCATGGTTTTCCACATCCCAAGCGCCGTCGGTGTTGTAGAAGGCCAGGTTGGGAGTGCCGGTGAAGCCGCCGTCTAACAGATCTCCAGGGTTGGTGTAGTGGCCGACCAGCCCGCCCCAGGTTCGCTTGCCGATAAGTGGGCCGATCCCGGTCTTGCGAAACATCCAGGGCAGCGCGTCGCCGCCCGATCCGGCCATTTCGTTGATGATCATCACCTTGGGCCCGAAGATGGCTTCGATGGGTGTGGTGATGTCCTGACCCTCGCGCAGCGTCCAAAAGCTCAGCAGCGGACGCCGCAGGTAGTCGATAATGTAGTCGGCGATGGCGCCGCCGCCGTTGAACCGCTCGTCGATAATCGCCGCCTCTTTACCGACTTGCGCGAAATAGTAGCGGTTGAAGTTGGTGTAGCCACCGGAATACGTGTCGGGCAAGTAGACGTAAGCCACGCGGCCGCCGGTCATTTCGTCCACCCTGCGCCGGTTGCCTTCGATCCAGGCCAGGTTGCGCAGCCCGAGCTCGTCGTCAGCCGGGACCACCGTGACCTCGCGCGACCCCTTGCCGTCTGGATTGGGGCCGACCTTCAGCACCACCTGCTTGCCCGCTGTCTCTTCAAAGAAGCTGTATATATTGTCCGAGCCGCCGATTTTGCGACCGTTGACGGCCAGCAGATACTCCCCGGCGACCACGTTGACGCCCGGCTGGGTGAGCGGGGCACGGAGCTTGGGGTTCCAATTCTCGCCGTTGTAGACGCGCGCAAACCGGTAGCGCCCGTTTTCAATCTTGTAATCAGCGCCCAACAGGCCGCCCTTCACCTTCTTCACCTCCGGCCTGTCTCCACCCCCCACGAACATGTGCCCGATCGTTATCTCGCCCAGCATCTCCTCGAACAGGTAGTTCAAGTCGTCACGGCTGGCGATGCCGTCAAGGTAGGGCTCGTATTTCTTCCTGGCGGCTTCAAGGTTGAGGCCGTGCAAACCCGGGTCATAGAGGAAATCGCGCTCGTCGCGCCACACCTGGTAGTACATATGCTTCCACTCTGCGCGCGGATCGACGTACACCTCCATGGTCTCGAGCTTCAGCGGGCCGCCTTCACCGGGCTTAGGTGGGCCTTCCACCGGCTTCTCGGCCTTGGTGATGAACCACTGATCCTTCTGCCGGTAGAGCATCTTCTCGCCGTTATACGACAGGTCAAAGGCGTTGAGGTTCTCGAGGATCTTCTCCGTCTTGCGTGTCTTCAAGTCAAACTTGTGCAACGTCAGGGTTGGTCCTGCGTCGTCAAAGTTGATGGGATCGATCGGGGGGCCTTCCACGAGAAAGAGCACGCCCGCCTTGCCCGCCGACAGGCCCTGGTAATTCCCGGCCGGAATAGGCAACGCCAAGATGCGTTGGCTGATATTCTCGAAGTCGATGTTGACCTTGACCGGTTCCTTGGGTTTTTCCTTGTCCTTCTGCTTGTCCTTGTCGGCTGCCTGGTCTTTGCCCGTAGTCTCCTTACTGGACTCGGTCTTCTTTTCCTCCGGTTTCTCTTCATCGCTCTCGGGTGCAAGCGGTGAAGGCAAGTCCTTCTTCAGCACCATGACGTAGACGCTGCGCGTCACCGGCCGGTTCAGGCTGGACATGTCCAGCCAGCCTGTGTTTAAGGCGACGTCGGTGCTGGCGGTGAAGTAGAGATACTTCCCCTCCTTGTCGAAGTCAGCGAAGAGTGCGTCACTCATCCCATCCGTTGCTTGGTAGCTCTTGTTCTGCTCCAGCGAGTAGATGAACACAGCGCGCAGGTGGTTGCGAAGCTGTTTGGTGTAGGCCAGCCAGCGGCTGTCCGGCGACCAGACGGGGTTGAGTTGGGAAGGGCCAGCAAAGGTGTCGGTATCCACGCGAGCCGGTGTCTTCTTTTCGAGGTCCACGTACCACACATTCAGCCGCTTGTCGGTGTAAGCGATCTTCTTCGAGTCCGGCGACCAGGTGGGCGAGTAGTAGAAGGTCGGGGGGCTGCCCAGGTCGATCTTTCGTACTTCGCCCAAGCCGCTCTGGTCGCGAATGTGGAGCGCGTACTCGCCTGATTCGTCCGACAGGTAGGCGATCGACTTCCCATCCGGCGACCAGGCAGGGTTGCGCTCTACCACGGCCGTGGTCTGCGTCAGGTTGCGGATGTCGCCTTTCTCGGCGGGAACGGTCAGGATCTCACCGCGCGCCGCAAACACCGCTCGTGCGCCGCTGAGAGAAATAGCCGCCGACTGAATGCGCTTGGGCTCGATCTTCTGAAAGTGCGGCCGCACTTCGGTGATGTCGCCCGCCACGCGAATGTCGAGCGTGCGGTTGCCGCCCGAGCCCAGATCGAGCAGGTAGAGCGTACCAAACTGCTCGTAGACGATCGCCCCAGGGCCGGCGGAGGCCGACTTGATGTCCAGTCCGTCATGCTTGACGACCTGCTTCACCTGTTTCGACTTCGTGTCGTAGGCGAATAGCGTCACGGGGCCGTTGCGGTCAGAGAGGAAATAAACGGTGTCGCCCACCCACATAGGGTTGAAGTCGTTCGAGTTGTCGCGGGGAATCGTAGCTTCGATGTTCGAGTCGGCGAGGTTCGCAATCCAGATCGGGCGCGTCTGCCCCCCTCGATACCGCTTCCAGGCCTTCTGCCACTGCTCGATCGGCACATACGCCAGGTGCGAGCCGTCGGGAGAGAAGGAGCCTTCCGCTGCCCGAGGCAACGGCACCTCAGTAGGGAACCCACCGGTAGTGGGGACGGTGAAAAGTTGAACCACTCCGTAAGCATGGGCCTTGCGCATGGAGCGGAAGAGCACTTGCTTGCCGTCCGGCGTCCAGCCCACAACCTCGTCGGGACCTGGGTGATACGTTAACCGACGCGGCACCCCGCCCGAGACCGGCACCACGTACACGTCCTGGTTGCCGTCGTACTCCCCGGTGAAAGCGATCTGGGTTCCGTCGGGAGAAAAGAGAGGATCGGTCTCGATCCCGACGCCGGTGGTCAACCGTCGCGCCTCGCCGCCGTCGCGACTGGCAATCCAAATATCGCCTGCGTAAGAGAACGCCACTTCCGTGCGACTCACGGTGGGCTTGCGCAGCAGCAACGGCTTCCCACTCTGGCCAAAGGACGCGCTAACCACAGCAAGACTGAACAGAACGGCAACGATCGACTTCGACATTGTGGTTATTCCCCCTTCTGCTGGACACGTGAGCTCTAAGTGGAGACGAGCCGCCGGTCCGGCTCATGGTTCGACATTATAGTCTGAAAAACCCAAGTCGAGGCCGTAGGGTCCAAGAACTCAACGCAGGGCAGTTCCATTCCCCAGCAATGTCCGTGGGGTGCAAGTTTCCGTTGGATCAAGGAATGGTTCTCCTTTAGGGGCCTCCCAGGTCCACACGCTTCACGGCTCGGGACGGCCGGCTGCAACCAGCCCAGGAACGGTCTGCGCACGACACTGGGCAGAGGGCGGACGCACCGGCTGATGATCACCCCCTCGGTGTTTGTTTGCCCTCCCTCAGGCTGCCTGACGATAATAGTAGTTCAGCATTCCGCCCAGCCGCTGGCGGCACTGAATCGGTCCACCGTTCGCGGCACCTGACTCTTCCTCTATGATCAGCCGGTTGCCTAGCCCTTGGTGGTTGCGCTCGCGATGGTAGTGTTCAACAAATTCGCGGATGGCCCTTCGCAAAGAGCCTTCTCCGAACAGGATCAGGCGCTCGAGGCAGGATTCCTTGATGGTTCTGACGAAGCGCCCGGGGATGACCACAGGTCCCTGTAAACTGCTTCCCTATTCAAATTTGTTCTGAGTCTATTGGGGTGGTTCAAGGCCCTTGTTCGCTCACGAATTAGTCTGGGACTTGAAATCGTGGCGCTGCGGCATCAGGCCCCCGAACCTCTCTCTGGTGCTGGCAGTCTTGAAGCTTACGGTGGCAGGCCACTGGTCGTGTGGAGGGTGATGCTGCCCGCATTGGCGTTCCTGGGCCATAACGCGGCTTATCTCATGGTCGGCTTCCTGTGCTTGTTTTGGCTGAAACATGAAGAAGATGAGGGCGAAGCTGCCAGATTTCAGAAACATTCCAGGGTGGGGTACAACCTGGCGGCACTGTTCTTTTTCTTCCTGTTTTTGGACAACCTGTTGCGACGAATAGAAGGAAGAGGCTGGGCGGGGTTCTGGCCTTGCTCGGGGAGATTAGAGGTGGTGGTCCTGTTTGGGACACTCAGTCTGATTGCGCAGTTTTTGTACTGGTTGCGGATGGTGCGTGGCCTAAATCAAGAGCAAGCCTGAACATATGACGGCACTCTTCCGAGGAGCTCACCCTGCGAACGACTTTTTTGACCATACGGGTCCTCAATAATGCCGGCGATGTATTGGCTGTGAATCTAACCCTGGAAATGGCACGCAAACAAGGCTTGAACGTCAAGGAGGCTTTAATTCATGAGGACATCTCTTCTGGACCCCGGGAGAAACCGGAAGAGCGCCGGGCCTGACTCGATCCAATAGCTTGCCGGATTGGCTGGAATAGTTTTCTAGCGAAAAATTGTCAATATTTGATATAAGCGTGCCGATTTCAGTGCTCACATACGGGATGGAACTCGAATGCCAGCGACCGAGCGGCTGGTCGGGGGTGGAAAACTGGCCGCTGGCTGAGCTTTCGCCGCTGTCTCTTTCAAATTTGGTAATTCGAGAGACTTTATTGAACCCAAGGAGAATGTATGCGCTTGAAAAACCGCGTTGCGATTATCACGGGAGCGGGTGCGGGCATTGGAAAGGCGGTTGCCCTGCAGTATGCCTGGGAAGGAGCTAAGGTCGTGGTCGCCGAAATCAATGCCGAGACCGGCCAGGCGACGGCTGACGAAATCCATGCCTTGAAGCGTGAAGGCGCCTTTGTGCGCACGGATGTGGCAGAAGAATCGGACGTTCGCGGCATGGTGGAAACGGCGCTCGAGCACTACGGACGCGTCGATATCCTGATCAATAACGCCGGCGTATTGATGACAGGCAAGGATACGCGCGTGCATGAGCTGAGCAACGATGTGTGGGAGCGCACGCTGGCGGTCAACCTGCGCGGACATTGGCTTTGTGCCAAGTATGTCATCCCAACAATGTTGAAGCAGGGAGGGGGCTGCATCATTAATCTGGCTTCACCTACCGGCATGCGGGGCTACCAAGGCCTTACTGCCTATAGCGCCAGCAAGGGGGGGGATCATCGTCCTCACTCGCGCCATGGCCGCCGATTACTCGCGTGATCACATCCGCGTGAATGCCATCGTGCCCGGCACAATCGATACACCTATGAACGCGGTTACATTGTCCGACGAGCACCGTCGGGAGTAATTGATTGCGATGGCGCCTGGCGGCCGTTTGGGAACAGCCAGCGACCTCGCAGGAATGGCGGTTTTCCTGGCATCGGATGAGGCCGAATACTGTATGGGAGGCTTTTATATGGTCGACGGTGGCTTGATGGCGGTTTAACGGGCTGAAGCCCCACCCTCCCATGCGCCCCTGAGGTAATTTGAATTTGCCACCCTCGCCCCCTTGGGGGAGAGGGTGGACCGCAACCGGCGCTTTCTCCAGCCGGGGCGGGCCGGGTGAGGGGGCGCTTCGCCTGGCGGTCACATCTAGCGCAGCGGGCGCGAAAAGCCCCGGACCTTCCAGACAGGTCCGCGCTACAGTTGCTACCGTCCACTTTCTCGCCATCGCGCCCCACAAATTTCTGCTTTCCTTTTGAAAACATGCTGTTTTCGCCCCGAATTACCGCGCAACCCGTGCATTGTCGGGCACAAAGCCTGCTAGATTGTCGGCCATTTTGTCATCGTCGCCTTTGTTTTCATACACATAGTCGGGTCGATATTCATTTTTAACATCTTTATGGGTAAGCGCCCCGCTTCTGGATCTTGATGAGGCACATTGGTGAGCCGCCACAATTGGCGCAGGCTGGAATCTTCCATTCTTTGCATGAGCAACGCGTTTTCGTCCTGAGGAGTCAGGAGCCAGAAGTAAGGAGTCGGCGACTGCCTACTGCCCACTGCTTACTGCCTACTGCCGGCCACCTGGCACCTGCCTTTAAATATGGGTTACGCCGACCCGTTGTGTAGGTTGCGGCCTTTCACGTCAGCCAGCGGGAGTTGACCACAGAGGCTAGTGTACACACGGTTATGACCGTTGTCAAGGATAAAGCGAGAATACACCCTCCACCGAGTAGCGCGGACCTGTTCTGAAGGTCCGCGGTTCGTCCCCCATGGATACCCAAAAGCCGCGGACCTACCTGACAGGTCCGCGCTACTCGCTTTCTGACACGCCGACTTGATGTCCCTTGTAGGATCGGCAAACGGAACGGCGTTTATCGCGGGTAGTCACCGATAACAGGTTATCCTGCCGCAATCCTGCGCGGGCGTAGGGCACTTCTACGTGTAGGCCGTTACACGTCAACGTGCATTGTTGCTGGGTGCTTCGGGCAGAGGCAAGGATTGCGACCGCGGATTGGTCGGTAAACAGTAGGCGACCAGTCGTTACTGTGTCGTATCGTTCTCCGGGTCGGCAGTTCATTAAACAGTTCTCCGAGTTGCTGGTGGCTCGTTCAGAGTCTGGCATCCTCAAAATTGGGGGGACTGGCCCTTTCCACCCATCCTGAAAGCTCCGAATGCTGAGAACCTGGCTAGCGATTGCATCCGCGGGTGGTCAGTTGTACCTTGGCGGCAACTCAGAGTGCATAATGGAAGGCCGGCTTGGAAATAGATAGCGTGTAGCTCAAAAGGTAAGTGGACGTGCTTCGTCAGAGGAGACAGGTTACGATGAAACGGATCCTGGCTGTTGTAGCTGCATTGGTAATCGCTGCTTTGGCCATAGGTCTCCATATCCGTGCTAATTTCGGCGCTGTTACCCGCCTGTTCAAGCGGAATGCCGAACTGAAAGCCCAAGGCTACTACATGGGCGAGTTCGAGTTCAAAATGGTGGCGGTTCAGTACTACCTCAACGAAGGGAGTTATCTGAAGGCCTACACCACCCTGCGGCGCATCCGGCGTGAGATGGAAACTACGCAGGGGCTCGTTAGGATGCCCGACGTGGGATCGCCTCAGCAAATGACGGCCTTTCTTCTCGAACGGCAGGATCCAGCTACAGGGGCATTCATGGATGTCCGGTATCCATTCTTCACCTATATTTCTCCCACCCTCAACGTGGTTGGCACGCTCGACGATCTAGCCAGGAATGCAGGCCAACCGCTGAAGCTCAAGTACCCGCTTCGTTTCCTGGACCAGATTGGAACGTCTCAGCAACTTCGGGCCTTCCTTGACTCGCACCTGTACCTGAAAGAGACGTGGGCCCGGTTGGGAGGCCCTGGGCCCTATGCGGCCGTTTCCGAACTGGCCTACTTCGATGAGCTGGAACGTGCTGGAGTCTATAGGTTCTCCGACGAATGGAAGAATGCGTTGCGGCAATGGTTTTATGAGACTCAGGATCCGGCCACCGGTTTCTGGGGAACCCGGGTCGGCAACCCTGGAAAGTGGCGTCAGAATATCGATGCCAACTCCACCTACCACGTCGTGCACCTCGTTCTGGATGATCGGGGTGATAACCAGAGTGCGCAGTACCCCCTGCGTTACGCCGGTGTCTTGGCGCAGAACCTCCTGAGGGTTTTGGACCGGCCTGTCCCTGACGACCCGCAGAAGCAGCACAGCTGGAGCCTGGAACAAGCTCAGGGCGCCCGGATGATCACGCGTTTGTGGCCCCACCTCTCTGATCCCGATAAAGAGCTTGGTCGGAGGGCAATGCAGACCTATCTAACCCAGCGGTATCGTTTTTTCCGCCCGGCGGATGGAGGGTTCAGTCTCTACACGACCAGCACTCGGGCCGATGTGGACGGCACTGCCAATGCTCTGGGATTGCTTCGAGCCACCGGATGCCTATCGGGGACCTGGGAGAGGGACCGGCTCTGGGGCAACGCCATTGCCGCCGCACCCAAACCAACTCGCACGGAAGTCCTCCGTTGGGAAGATGTAGCCCTGCCTGTCCTGCCTAATGTCCGATCGCTTCGGGTATACAAGAACGTGCCCCCTCCAAGTGACGCCTATGATGACGCCAACTTGCTGCAAATCATCTACCCACGGAGTGTTGATGTCCTCGATGTCATGGACGTGCGCCAGCGCGTGGCAGGCTTTATAGCGGCGAGTGGACAGGCGTTCGGCAACTGGACGCCAAAAGAGAGCTTGAGAGAGCCGCTCGGTTTGCGGCGTGCTCCCCGGGCCATCCCGGTGTCCCATGGCCGTCTGGATTTGGCGCGGATCGCCATGGCCCACTCTGATACTCGACGGTTTTGCGTAATTGGCTATGATGTTTTTCAAGTGCCGGTCCTCAGGGTACAGTTCGTTCGTAGAGTTCGTTCGGGCCGGACAAAGAGCGAGTAGGCCTCGTCACGACTGCACTGAACCTGGCTAGGATCACCTCGAACCGCGCGACTCAAGCAGCGGCCATTTTGGAACGTGAACAAGAACTCGTCCGCCGACTACCCGCGATCAACGGCGCAGGGGCGCTCCGAGATTACCCGCCACTTGGCGACAAGGCAGGAGTAATGCTGGTAGGTAGCCACAGTCAGCGTTTTTCTGACCGTGGGCTTTTCTCATGCTCGATAGGCCAAGGCGAGCCATACGCCGTCGCGGCCAAAATTCGACGGCCGCTCCCCGTCGGTGGAAGAACCCACGGTCAATGCTTTTATCGGCGGCTGGCAAACCACGGGTATCTGGCGCTTCACGGACGGTAGGCCCATCGCCCTGGGACTTCAGGGTGGTCAGAGCCTGCCGACCTATGGCGGACAAAGACCGGACTTGGTCGGCACCTTGACCTGTAACAAAGGCGCCGACTTCCTGACCAATTACTTCGCCAACCCGGACGTCCTGGCTGTCCCACAACCCTTCGCCATCGGCACCGCGCCACGAACCGAGGGAAGCTGCCGGCAGCCCGGTCAGGCCAACGCAAACTTGTCTATCTTCAAGCAGTTCTCCTTAGCCAAGTTGCGCGAAGGGGCACACCTGGAATTTCGTCTGGAAACTTACAACGCGTTCAATCACCCGCAATTCAACGGACCGAACGCCATCTTCCAGGGAGGCAATTTCGGTGTAATCCCCAATCAAGCGAACTCCCCGCGACAGGCACAGGCAGTCTTGAAGGTGTATTGGTAAGAACGGTGCAACCTCGTCCAGAAACCCAGGGGGCACGCTGGTGCGTGCCCCCTGACCCACGCTCTCGCCTTGCTTGTTGCGCTCGCAGCATCGCTCAAGGCTGGCTCGTCTTTCCCCCCCTGAAGTAGAATGAAGCGCGAGAGTTCGGGTTGTTGCGCTGGGAGTGCGGTGCTGGCGAGCCTGGACGTGGTTAGTCCCAATACTGTTCACTTAATGGGTTTCAGGACATCAATTCGCAATTTGTTCCTGGGCGACCCCCTCACCCGGCCCGCCCCGGCTGAAGAAAACGCCGGTTGCGGTCCACCCTCTCCCCCAAAGGGGCGAGGGCAGCAGATTTAAATTACTGCCCCCCGATTCCGCTCGCGGGGTGCAGGTTTGTCGAAATCATGCTTCTGATTCGTCTCGTCATTCACCTCAGTGCGACCCTGGTTCTCGGGGCCTCAATCGTGCTCGCGCAAGTTCCTCCTGGTGTTTACGACCAAGCGGTGGATGAATTCAATCACCAGAAATATCAGGAGGCGGAGGAAACACTCAAAGCGGCCCTCCGTGAGCACCCGCAAGACGCCCGGGCGGTGGGTCTGATGGGTGTTATTCTCGATGCGCAGAAGCGCTATGCGGAAGCCGAGAACTATTATCGCCGCGCCATCGAACTCTTGCCGAACTCCGCCTCCCTCTACAATAACCTGGGAAATCACTACTTGCAGGAAGGCAAGTTGGAAAGCGCCCGCGCGGCTTATCTTCGGGTGACTGCGATCGATCCTGCCGACCCGAATGCCAACTCCCAGTTGGCGCAAATCTTTATATCAGAGAAGAAAGGAGGGGAGGCACTCCGCTACTTGAGCCGCCTGCCCAAGGAGGATCAAGCCACATCCCCCGTCCAGTTGCTTCGTGCGCAGGGCCTGAAGCTGGCCGGGCATTCCCCAGACGCGGAGGCTCTGCTGCTCGACCTGCTGAAGCGATCCGGTGGAGACCCGCGCGCTGCCTACTCCGTTGGAATGGTTTTCGCAGAATGGAAGAGCTATGAGAAGGCGGAGAGGGCCTTCTCACAGGCGTTGAGTTCGGCTCCCACCGATTTCGAACTTCTCTACAACCTCGGGCTATCCGCGCTGGGTGCGCATGACCTCGATCGGGCCGGGCAGGCCATCACCGCCGCCCTGAAGCAGCGCCCCGACGATGTGGACTGCCTCCTTGCCCTGGCTCGGGTCGAAGACGAGCTGCATCGGGATGATCAGGCGGCGGCAATTCTGTTCCGTGCGCAGCGGCTGGCGCGAGACCGTCCTGAGGTCCTCACGTTTCTGGGCAACGTGCTCGACCAACTCGGGCTCTATCGCGACGCGGCGGCGGTTTACGACCAATGCGTGAAGATGCACCCGGCAGACCACGAGGCCAGGCGCGAACGCGGCTACGCCCTGGCGCGAGCGGCAAAGCTCACGGAAGCGTTCCAGGATCTGAATTGGTACGTCGAACGGCATCCTCAAGATCCTCTCGGATGGTTTGAGTTGGCCGTGGCAGAGTCCCTTCAGCAAAAAGCCCAAGCGCTTGCGCATCTCGATAAAGCCTTGGAACTCGACCCCAAGATGGTTGCAGCCCACTTGGCGCGCGCGGTTTTGCTTCGTCAGGAAGGGAGGGCAGCGCAGGCTGTCAACGACCTCGAGTTCGTCCTCGCGAGGCAGCCGGATGACTTCCATGCCTGGGATGAACTCGGCGAAGCCTACCTCGCCACGAGGCGAATGCCGGAGGCTTTGGAGGCTTTCCAGAAATCGGCGTCGTTGGCGCCACAGAACTCCGAAATTCTGTGGCACTATGCTCATGCCTTAATGCGCGCGGGGCAAAAGACCTCGGCTGAAGCTGTGCTGGCCAAGGTCCAAAGCCTGGGTCATTCCAAGGCGACGGGAGCCCTGCCCCCCACCTCCTCGGTGCTCCTCAACTTGACTCCTTCTGAACCGGCGTCAACCAGCCTCGCAGCCTTGCGGGAACTCGCGACCGCCAACCCCCAGGACTGGCGAGTGAAAATCCGTCTGGGCAAAGTTCTGCTTTCCCAAGGGAAGGCATCGGAAGCTTTGGAAGTTTTCCAAGGGATAAGAGATCTAATCGTCGAGGGGGATGCTCTCGGCGAGTGTGGGAGGGCTCTGCTGGCTGCGGGGCAGTACAAGCCGGCACGGGGTTTTCTTAGCCAGGCGGTCGCGGCAGAACCCTCGGACGCCGAAACGAGGTTCGATCTGGCCATTGCGGTCTTTCATGACCTGGGCCCGGAAAGCGCCCTCGCAGAGCTTGACAAGACTCCCCCGGATGAGCGGAAGGGTGATTACTACCTACTCCGCGCCCAGTTGTTGGACGCCATGGGAAGGCCCCAGGATGCGGCGGAGGATTTGAATCGCGGCATTCGCTCTTCCCCCACCCGCCCGGACCTTTACTATCAAGCCGCGCTTTTCCTCGTGAAACACGATCAAGTTCAGCAGATGGTGGATTTTCTGGCGAAGGCGGACCGGATCATTCCCAACGATCCGCACCTATGGAGGACTCGTGCCATCGGTCTGGCCATTCTTCACCAGAACGCGCAGGCAGCCGCCCTCTTGACCCAGATGGAGGCCCTTTGGCCGGAGTGGTATCTCCCCTATCTCATCCACGGCGTTATCCTTATCCTATCGCATTCGGCCCGTCGAGGCGAAGCCCCTGCTGGAAACGGCCATCGCTCTCGGGGCCCCTCATGCGATGGCTTACTACCACTTGGCATGGGCCATCATCACTGCAAATCCTGAGAACGCGAGAGCCGCCCAAGCAGCCATCGACAAAGCGCTCGCCCTTAATCCCAAAGACCTGTCGCTGCCAACAACTGGGAAGACCTGACGAGACCGTCGGAGTCTGGGCGCGCATAGAGTTCCGCCACAGAAGACAGAGGTCACTATCTCGTGTGTGACTCCATAGATTATGCTATGACCGTGACTGATCGGCAGGTTTGCCTCGGTTTACGCATTCTCCTTTTGGGCGCGTCTTGCGTCTCCTCCCAAGTTGTATTTGGGCAAGCTAGGCCTGAGGCTCAGGAGCGCGCAGAGCAGGGGATGAAGCTCATGCGGACGGGTGACCTGACATCGGCGGAATTCGAGCTCCGCCGGGCTATAGAGCTTGCCCCCAGCAATCCCATCTATCTCGCCGACCTGGGCATTATTCTGGGCATGGAACGGAAACTCGCGGAATCCAATCAGTACTTCGAGAAAGCTCTCCAGTTTGACCCCGCAAATATTTCTATCCGCCGTGATCTGGCAGCAAACCAGTGGCAGTTGGGTGAAATGGAGAAAGCCAGGGGTAATCTCGAGAAGATTCTTAAAATGAAACCCCGTGATGGAGACTCAACCCTGCTCTTGGGGATGGTGGAGGAGAATCTTAAACACTATGCTGCGGCGGCGCGGCTGTTGAGTGCAGTCCCGGCCTTGGTCCAACAGCGTCCGGAGTCCGTCGCAGCCCTGGTGCGGTCCTACTACCGGACTCAGAACAAGCAGAAAGCCCGCCAGACCCTAAGGAGCCTGCTGGAAGGGCCAGCGGAGCCGCAAAAGGTTTATCTCGGCGGCCAGATGGCGTTGGAGGACGAGGATTTCGAGACTGCCGAGGAGTTGTTCGCTTCGATCAAGTCTGGCTACCCGGATCCCATCAAGCTCGGATATTTCCTTGCCCTCGCCCGCTACCGGACCGGGAAGTTTCGCGAATGCCAGGACACGCTGCTCAACGCACTCGGCGCCCGGCAGGCCACGAGCGACCTCTACGATTTGCTGGGGTGGTGCTATGCCAAGCAGGAGAAGCTGAAGGAGGCCGTTGACGCCTTTGATCAAGCACTTGCTTTGGCTCCCTCCCAGGAATCCTGCTACCTGGACCTCGGTACCGTTCTCATCGATCACCAGAGGAATGAGGTCGCATTGGAGCTGGCGAAGAAGATGGTCGAGAAGTTTCCGGATTCATTTCGCGCCTATATGATGCGGGGAATCACGGAAGCCTATCTCGGCTATTTGACCGACGCCATCAAATCCTTCGTGCGCGCTGTGGAACTGAATCCGGATTCCCCCGAGGCGAATTATGACCTGGCCATGATCCAATCTGCCGCCGGCTTCACCAAGGAGGCCATGGCAACCTTGGAGCGCGGGACGAATCAATTCCCCAAAGACGCCCAACACTTCCAGGAGTATGCTGCGTTTCTCGTCAATCTCGTAGAGGGGGGTGACGCGGCAGCGGAATCACGCGCATTCTTGGTCCTGAAAACGGCAGTTTCTCTGGACAGCACCCTCTCTGAACCCCACTGTCTTTTGGGCAGGCTGGAATTGAAGGACGACAAGGCCAGCGAGGCTGCTAAAGAACTCGAACTGGCGGCAAAGCTCAACCCCAAGAGTGGCAAGATTCATTTCGCCTTGTCTCGCGCTTATCGTCGTTTGGGAAGGGAAGACAAAGCGGCAGAACAACTTACGGTGTACGAAAGTTCTGCAAAGGACGAACTCAAAGGAGGACGAGGGCGAACAGGGATTGAATTGAGACGCTGGTGAGTCGGGGCTTGATTCTTCCGTAGCGTTGTCTTCGACCGAGGAGATGTCTCCCCGGCGCACGGTGTCCCGGTTCCTTGCTCGCATGGGCCGTAACGGAGATGCGCGCAAGCGCTGGTTAACCTTTCTTCAGAACCATCGGGACGTGATTGCGGCGATGGACTTGTTTACGGTGCCGACCGCAACTTTCCGTGTGCTTTACTGCTTCTTCGTGATCAGCCACGGCCGGAGGAGAGTCCTCCACTTCAACGTCACTAAGCACCCGACCAGCCAGTGGATCGTACAGCAATTGAGAGAGGCGTTCCCTGAGGATTCTCCACCCCGATACCTGATCCTGGATCAAGATGCGAAGTTCGATGAAGAAGTAACGGAAATGATCAAATCCATGAGCAGTAAGCCGATTCGAACGGCCTATCGGAGTCCCTGGCAGAACGGGGTTGCCGAATGTTGGGTGGGGAGTTGCCGCAGAGAATTGTTGGACCATGAGATCGTCTTCAACGAAGCTCAGCATCACGGCCTGGCGATCGTCAGCAACCAGCCGATGGACTACCGGGACGGCGCCAAATCGTGGCAGTACGAGTCCACTTCCCTGCGCCATCAACTGACCGGAGGAAGCCATCCGGGATGGGCGTCGAGTGGCGTGCGGTTGTTGGTGCGAGCGCTCGCCTCGACTGCGGCAGCGCAAAGAGCGGCGGTACGGTGCAGTTCCGGGCATCTCGCAAATCTCCTTACAGGTGTCTGGTAACGGGCGTGGCGGCCTCTGGGGTTCTCGGGAGAGGCACCGATGGCCCCTCCCGTGGCCCGCGGAAGCACCTTCCACTGCAAACCCGACTGACAATTGCGTTCAGCGGTGGTCAGGCGTATGTTATCGGTCGGGCCGGAGGTCGATAATGGAAATTCCGGATAAAATGACGCCCTCTATTCTCCGCGTGTGTTCGACCGGTTCTCATCGGCCGCAATACAACGCAAAGGGCTAGGAGGAAAACTATGCCCTTATGGTTACGGATCGCTCGACAGTCGCTCGGAGCAGCGGTGTTCGCGGCCTTCGTATTTTGCCCGGCACAGGCGGCGACGCTGCACCTGAATGCCCGCACGATATACGAACGCGCGGTGAGCAGCAACATTACTCTCTCTCAGGATGGTTCGGCGTTACAACTGAAGTCAGGCGAAGTGCTCCAGGACGACGGGCCCGCCTCCGGCTTCTCCTATAAGGCAAATACGGAGATGCTTTCTCCCGGCATCGAGATTCGCAAGCAACTCCTGATTCCCGATCCGCGGGCGAGCAAGGCGCTACTGATGGTGAGCCGCGGCGGCGACCTTAAATTAGCAGTGAACGGCAAGCCCCAAAAACTCGGAGCGCCCCAGGAGATAGTCTATGGGCAATGGCAGGCGTACAACATTGATCCGGCGGCGCTCAAGCCGGGAATGAACGACATCGTCATCTGGGGCACCGGGATGGTCCGGATCGCGCGCGCCGATGATTCTTACGTGGAATTGCCGCACAGAAGCGCGCGCAGCGCCGATGGGGGCAAGTCCTGGAGCGTGGACAGCCTGAGTCCGGCAGGCGACACTGCCGGAGAGTACTACGTGCGGGTCTATCTGGAGCACTTTCTGTCCAGCGGTTCCATAATGCTGCCGGTGATGGATGTAGCCAACCTGGGGGGGAATCCGCTGGCGCCACCTCTTACCGCGCCCGGTCCGCTACGGGTCTCCGTCTCCACCGCGCCGGACTCCAAGAGCGGCGTGACCCTTCGGGTGCGATCCGGAACGGCGTATGTGCCGAGCCCGGAAACGTGGTCGGAGTGGATGCCCCTAGACCGCGATGGCAGTCTCGAAGCGCCGCGCGGCCGCTTTGTTCAGGTTGAGGTGAAACTCGCCACAGCCGACCCGCTGGTGACGCCCAGGCTGAACGAGATTACCTTGACCACCGAGCCCGAACTGGCGAACGATTGGACGAGGGCGCTCAAAGTGATCGATTTCCACAATGAAGAGATCATGCGCACGTCCATTCCATTCCGCTACGAGCCGTTCACGCAGCCGAAACTGAAGGAACTGCGAGCCCGCTATCGGCTCGACGACATCGTCAGCGGCGCGAAAACGGAACTCGACATCATCAACAGACTGGCGGCCTGGTCATCGCACCAATGGAAATGGGAGGAGTGGCACCTGGACAAATTCTATCCTGCGTGGGACGCACTCGAAATCTTGAAAAAAGGCCCTGACGGCAAGCCGGTCGGCGGTTTCTGTCAGCAATACGATCTGGTGTTTTTGCAGGCGTGCGAGAGTTTCGGATTTGTGGGCAGGGAGATTTCCATCAGTTGTGGCACGCTGGGTCGTCCCACCATCGTTGGTCATGAGCCGATGGAGATCTGGTCGAATCAATTCCGAAAGTGGATCTGGATCGATGGAACGGGCGCCTATTACCCGGAGGACAACGCCACCGGCGTACCGCTTTCGTTATGGGAGGTGCGGCGGCGCCAGCTCCGGGTCCTGAACGGCCAGAAGGTGGAGCCCATTCGCATCGTCCGCATCGTGGACACGGTGCACCAGTGGCACGGTCTGGATGTTGACATGTCGTTCGCGGAACTGAGGCTCATCCCCAGGAGCAATTTCCTGGAACAGAAGTGGCCCTTGCCGCTAAACAATGGCAAAGCGGACTGGACCTGGAACGGATTCGACGTCTGGACCGACGCGGACGTGCCCGCCGAAATGATCCATCCGAACCTGGTCACGCGGCACGGTAATTTCGAATGGACACTCAACCAGGCCCACTTCGCTCTCGAATCCACCTCCAAGGGGGGCGAATTTCTGGTCCACCTGGACACCGAGACCCCCGGGTTCGAAACGTTCCTGGCTGAGATCGACGGCGGCGAAAAGTCCCCTGTCACCGCAATCTTCCCCTGGAGATTACATGCCGGACGCAATCGCCTGAAGGTCTGGCCGCGAAACAACGCAGGACGAGACGGGATTACAAGTTGGATCGCTCTCGAGATGCCCCCGATGTAATCTCCATGAGAGGAGGTCAGCACAACCGGATCTTTATTCAGCCTACCGCACCGGAGGAATGCGGACCAGGTCCACGCGCCGTTGACCGTTCCCCGGGATATCGGTGATGCAG
Organism: uncultured Acidobacteriota bacterium; assembly: GCA_963722555.1. Taxonomy (GTDB): domain Bacteria; phylum Acidobacteriota; class Terriglobia; order UBA7540; family UBA7540; genus Bog-366. Next base: position 263,324 of record CAVRNQ010000001.1, on the reverse strand, counting down.
TACACCGAACCATCCTTCCCCACCGCAATCGAGTTGACGAGCCCGGGTTGCCCGCCGTCGCTGAAGAAAATCGCGCCGTGATCGGTGTACTTCGCGGCCGGAATATCGTAGGTTATCAGGTGCAGATCCTCGATCGGTTCCCCCCGTGTTCCCGGTTGGTATACGACGACACGCTTTCCATTCTCCACGATGCTACCTTCCGTCAGGTAATACAAGGTATGGCCGTCCGGCCCGAGAGTGAAGCTGAGATAACCGAAATGGAAATTATCGTACATGCCGCTTCGCCTGGAAGGCTCTGACGCAATGCGCTGTAGCACATCCACGCGCTCCGCCCGCGGATCGAACCGAAACAAATAGCCGGAGCGGCCGTGTACGGCATAGATGGAGTTTCCAGGAGCGTACCAGACTGCCTGGCGCCAGCCGTATCCCATGTTTTCTCCAGCCAAGGGATTCCAGGTGCCAAAGTAATCCTTCCGCAGGTTGTCTCCCTGGACCGTCTCAATGGCATCGCGATCGTAGCCGTAGCGCAGGATGTCGCCATCGGCGTTGGTGAAGTAGACGGAGCCATCCCTCGGATCGACCGGCAGCGCGCGGCACAGAACTCGAACGGTCCAGTGGTCATTCTCTCCATCTCTGTACAGCGGGCCGAGGTTCTTCAGCTCTCCGGATTTCAAGTCATAACGCAGGAAATAGCCGGAAGGCCAGGTGAGACCGTAAAGCCGGCCGCGCTTGGTATCCATATTCATCGAAATGATCCCCTGCCCTGGCGGCGCTTTCGCCAGGTTCTCGAATTTTCCGGAAGCCATATCGTACGCGAGGAAGTGGCCGCCGGGATAAGGCTTATATCCGGGCGGGGGCGGGGCCATGAGTTCCAGGCCACCTTGCACGGTGTACCAGTCGACGTGGGTGGAGAAGTAGAGCTTTCCGTTGGATTCAACGAAGTTGACGTGGCTCTTGCCTTGGGGAATGGACTTGAGGCCCTTTTCCCCGGAAGCCTCGGTCAGGTTGCCCAAGTGCTCGATCTTGTCCGTCGCGGGATCGTACGAATACATCTGCGCACCCGTGTCGATCGTTGCCGCACATAGGACATAGTAGATCTTGCCGTCGCTCGCGGCTAACATCCCGTTGAAGGTTCCGTTCGATAGTTCGAAACCGGAGTCAAAGCCACGGGCGGTCAGATGTTTCGTTGCAGGATCCTGTGCCCTCACGGCTGGGCCGTGACAGAAGGCGCAGAGCGCTAGAAAAGCGATTGGTATGCCCCACCTTCTAAGCATGTAAGTACCTCCGCTAAGCATTTAAGTGCCTCGTTCCGTCCAAGAACTCAACTCAGGGCTGTTCCCTTCCTTGGCAATTTCCGATAAATATCCCGCATCGCCGATTCCCATATCCGCATGAGCATCGACATGCACGATGGAGGACGGAGGACTAAGCGATTCCTCCTCGATCCAGCGTCGCCATGTGTAGAAAGCATCATCATGATCTCTGAACTCTTGACCAGGCATCTTGTGGACTTTGCTTAAAGCGCACTGCCGCTCCAGGAAATAACGCACATTTTCAGCGGATGCGCAAACATGGTCCTCATCGGATGGGCGAGCGTTCCTCCGGGGCCATTTAACGGCTGGCCAAGAGAAAACATCAAGGTCGAGGTCGAGGATCGTATGCATTTTCTCCACCGCAAGTGTCCACTCTATCATCCAGCGTTCAACCTGGAACGAATATATATGATCGCATAGTCGGCGAGTAGAGTTCCCTTCTGGACGCGAAATGTAGTCCGCGTGTGGATGACGGCGTACTCGCAAATAATCCACTTGGTTGCAAACGCCCATTCAGGAAACTGACCCACTACCGAAGATTGAGTTGACCGGGACGGGTACTCGAAAAGTTGCTGTCAGGGCAGCACGTCAGGAGACACTTCTACCAGGCAGGGATGGATTTACGGGGAGGAAGCCAGATCAGACCCCATGACTGCATTAGCCCGGATTTCTCACCAAGTCATTCGCGGGTTGATTCGGCGCCATGATTGTGGAGGCTGATCGGGATTTTGGGCGGTGCCGTGTCGTAATGACACAAGGGGGCGGAAAACGGCGCTGAGGGCCGCTGCGCCGCAAGGACTTACGGGCCGAAACCGGCACACTTCCTGCTGTGGATATCTTGTCGAACGATGCCCCCGCCCACCCTCTTTTTCAGCCCCGCGGGTGGCGCATACGTTCCGACGGTTTTTGTCGGGATGTATGCGCCCCAGGCCCCCCTCACCCCCGGCGCTCGGGGCCCCCTCCCTCCTACGTCGGGCACCCTCTCCCGCGAGGGGAGAGGGCTGGAACCCTTGCTTCAGCCGCCGTGCTGGTGCGGTCCGCAAACAACATGAGTTGTTCTTTGATCCGATCCTACATCTCTTGCCGTGCATACCACAGGTGTTCCCCACTGAAGATGTATAAGGGTAGATAGCAGTAGTGCCCATAATAACCGTGAAAGAACCGCCGTTCTTGATTCCCGTGCAGCGGATCGTCCGTGCTCTGATTGCCCGTGGGTCTTTCCCCATGAACACGAACCGACGGTCAGGAAGAGTCGTCCGCCATCAAGATCGGCGGACTTCCAGCCGCGGCGACACCTACCCTTGTTGCCCGGCGGGACGAAAAGCCGCGGACCTCAGACAGCCGAGGTCCGCGCTACGCTGGCTTGACCACCCCCCGGCCCCCTCCTGAACCAGGAGGGGATTCTGGTGGGCGAACTCCCCTCCTCTTTGAGGAGTGGAATAGGCGTCGCGTAGGAATTCTGCGCTGAATTTGCTTGCGGGCGGGAACGATGTCGGACAATTAGGCATGTTCTTAGAAGATACTGCCTGCCCGTGGGCGACTCAGGTAATAACCGTCTTGACAAACATCGGGTACGGTGCTAGCCTGCAGGGGTAAGTCCTGCGGCCGAACAGGGCTCGGCCTGAGGCGTGTCCCGACCAATGGATCACCCGAGAAGCACACCATCCTGATTGCTCCGAGCGACGAAAACGCGATGTTACTGCAAAGAATGAAAGATTCCCACCTGCGCCTATTGTGGCGGCTCACCAACACGCTGATCAAGGTCAGGAACGGGGCGCTGACCCATAAAGATGTTAAAAATGAAGATCGACACGGGGATGTGTATGAAAACAAAGGAGAGAGTGACAAAATGAACGACAATCGAGACGGCTTTTTGTCCGAAAATGCACGGGTTGCACGATAATCGGGGCGAAAACAGACGGTTGTTGAAAGGAAATGAGAGGGCCGTTGGACGCGAGGCCGAGAAGGGTTGATGGTGGCAAGAGTAGGGCGGACCTGATGACACATTGTCATGGTCGCTCAGGCGAGGATCGGCAGTCGCCTTAGCCCCACTCATTTTTCCAATGACACCGCTACCCGCCAGCCAGATGGGGCATTGCCAAACCACCCTTGTTGATGTCAAATGGTTTCCCCGGAGCGTTTTCCGTGGGGAGACTAAAGCGCCTTCCAGATGGAAGCCGCCACTGGTTAGGCAAGCTCGCTTGGAGAGGAAGGGGAGGTGGGTTTATGCGTTCGTACACATTTGCAGCACTTCTGATGTGGTGGGTCGCCGCGGTGGGGTGGCCGGCCAGCACACCGGCCAGCCCGGGAGTCGGCGATGCCTTTCTGGGCCGATGGGACATCACCGCCAAGAGTTCCCGAGCAGGGCTACCGAGATTCTGCTGGCTGGAGTTGAAGCGCGACGGCGGAACTCTCAAAGGGCGCTTCAATCAGGGCGGGGGCGCGGTATTCAATTTGCCGGAAGTCGCCATTGAAAATGGCGAGCTGAAACTCCAATACCCGGGGGGAGATCCTCCGAATCAGACCCAGCAAGTCTGGCGAGCGACAGTGAAAAACGCGCGTTTGGAAGGCACGGCGACCGTCGATGGAGAGACGCTTTTGTGGAGCGGGGTCCGCGGACCGGTCTGGCCGTCAAGTCCGCCCCAGCGAAAGCCCGGCAAACCGATCGATTTGTTCAATGGCAAAGATGTGTCGGGTTGGCTCGGCCAAGATCCGGGCCGCCCGCTCGGCTGGTCCGTCAAAGATGGCATCCTGATGAACCAGGGTAAGGGTGCAAACAACATCTACAGCACGCAAAAGTTCAACGACTTCCAGCTCGAAGTTGAATTCAACGTCGACCCGAAGAGCAACAGCGGGGTCTATCTCCGCGGCCGTTATGAGATCCAGGTACTCGACGGCTTCGGCCGGCCCCTGGATATCCACAGCCAGGGAGCTCTTTACGGCTTCATCGTCCCTGCCGTCAACGCCGACAAGCCCGCGGGGGAGTGGCAAACTTATGAGATAACCCTGATTGCCAACCGCGTGACCGTGATTCTCAACGGCACCAAGATCATCGACAACGGTGAGGTGCCCGGGATAACGGGCGGGGCTCTGGACGCCAATGAAAAGGGACCCGGCCCGATTATGCTCCAGGGCGATCACGGCAGGGTACAGTTCCGCAAAGTGCGCATTACCCCGCTGATCTGAGGGTAACGACTTGAGGCCTCAAGCACGAGGTTACGGAATTGGCTGCGGATGAGGAGGCAATATGAACAGAAGGCAACTTCTCCGCTCGGCGGCGGCGCTGCCTGCTTTGGGGGCGGCGTTCTCAGTTGCGGCGGCGCAGCAGAAGCAAATGAAAATCACGGGAGTCGAGACGGACCTGCTGAAGCCCCCTCCCGGCCCTCCCATTTACGATGCGCTCCAGACCTTGGATGTGGACAAAGGCTCAGTGGTCCTGAGGATTGGCACCGATGCGGGAATCACCGGGTGGGCCAGCAGTTCGTTTGGCAACCGCGGCGAAGGCGCGCGCGTGGTCCAGACCATCCTCGAGTACGAAGTAAAACCCGTCATCATGGGAAAAGACCCCGCGTTTCCGCGCCGCATCCGCGCCGAACTGTGGAAGGCGATGAACTACCACGGAGTGACCGGCGTGGCGCAGTTTGCCATGGCTGCCACCGACATCGCCCTGTGGGATATTCTCGGCAAGAACGCCGGGCTGCCGGTGTACAAGATGCTGGGCGCCTATCGCGACCGCATGCCGGTGTATTCGATGTGCGGCTGGTACTATGACAACGACGCGGATCTCTCCCACTTCAAGCGCGAGGTCACCGATGCCGTCGAGCAAGGCTATAGGGCGGTGAAGATTAAAGTGGGCAAGTATTCTCTGGACGACGATGTCCGGCGCATCCGCTTGGCGCTCGACACCATCGGCAAGGACCGGCGCTTGATGGTGGATGCCAATCAGGGGTTCGATCACAAAGAGGCGTTGCGGCGCGGGAGGGTGTACCAGGAAATGGGCTGTTTCTGGTTCGAGGAACCCTTGCCACCTCACGACGTGGAAGGCTTCGCCCGGCTGGCCCAGGCGTTGGACATGCGCGTCGCCACGGGTGAGAACCTCAATACGAAGTATGAATTCGCTGACCTCATCGCAAGGCGGGGGGCCGACATCGTGCAGCCTGACAACCGCCGCGCCGGTGGGGTCACCGAATGGATGGAGATTGCTGCTATTGCCGATGGCTATGGGGTGGAGCTGGCCAGTCACGGAGGCGGCTCGACCAACCTCAATATGCTCCTGGCCATGCCCAATGCGATCTACATGGAAACCGGCGGCCCCTGCAAGATGACTGACGGCGAAGTCTCCGCACCCGAAGAACCCGGCATGAGCAGCGAGGTGAGCGCCGAGGAAATCCGCAATTACAAAGTGGGATGACCTGAAAAAGAGCAGGCAATTCTCGCCCGTGGGGATCAGGAGAAACCCAATGCACAACCCTTCGCAGAAATGGCAATCTGCGCCAAGTCTGGGACGCGGATGTTGTGATCGACTGCACGGGCGACGGCACTTACACTTACCAGTGGGACGCGGAGGGGCGGAAGAACCAATCCTTGCGGCGATTCCCCTTGCCGGCCATCGCGAGGCAGGCGTGAGATCGTCCCATAGACATCGATGGGAAGGGCGACGGGAAAAATCAAGAAAAACCAACTGCTCGGCAAGCTGGACCTGCTGGTTCTTCGCATTCTCGCGTGCGGCGACCCGATGCACGGATGTGCGATCGCGGAACGCATCGAGCAGCTATCGGAAAATGTATTGCAGGTCGGCGAGGGATCGCCTTATCTTGCGCTGCACCGCATGGACGAGTCCGGTTGGATACGCTCCGAGTGGGCGGCTTCAGACAATAACCGGCGGGCACGGTACTGCCGGATCACCGCGGCTGGACGCCGCCAACTGGCGGAAGAAGAAAGCGCGTGGTTGCTCGCGGCAGATGCAGTCACCCGAGTCCTGAGGCTGGCAAATGGACAGGCTGGCAAATGGACCTTGTGTTGTTTGGCCTTTTGTGGCAAAGTGGGAACACGAGTCGAAAGGAAACATATTGAAAAAGAAGGGAAAGTAACAGTCCGGAGGCGAGCGCGGGAGCTATTCCGGCGCTTCGATCACTCACATGCTCAATGAAGAAAGGCGTCGCGCTATCCTGGAGTTGCTCACGCACGAGGGCCGGGTGCTGGTGAAGGACCTGGGGCCGCGTTTCGAGACCTCTCAGGTCACGATCCGCAAAGATTTGGAAATCCTGCACAGCCGAGGGCTGCTGTACCGGACGCACGGTGGCGCGCTGCCCGTCCCTACGGGAGCACTGCTTGATCCCAGCTTGCGGGAGAAAGAAAAGCTGCACCGCAAGGAGAAGCAACTGATTGGTGCTGCGGCCGCTCGTTTGGTGCAGGAAGGTGAGTCGATCATCCTCGATTCCGGGACGACCACCACCGCCCTGGCGCGGAACCTGCGGGGTTTCCGCCATCTTACGGTAATCACCAACGCGGTGAACATTGCCGCGGAACTGGCCGGGACGGCCATCGAAGTGATCCTGACGGGCGGGACCCTGCGGGAGAACTCGTTTTCGCTGGTGGGTCCGCTAGCGGAGGAGACGCTACACCGCTTGAGCGCCGACATCTGCTTTCTGGGAGTCGATGGGTTTGACGTGCACTTCGGCTTGACGACTCCGAACCTGCTGGAGGCAAGCGTCAACCGCGTCATGGTGGAGATTGCCAAGCGCGTGGTGGCGGTCTGCGACTCCAGCAAGTTCGGCCGCCGCAGCCTCAGCATGATCGCGCCGACCTCTTCCGTGCAGCAGGCTGTCACGGACAGCCGCATTTCCAAATCCGATCTCAAGGCGTTGGCGGACGCCGGAATAGAAGTCATACTGGCGTAACTCGTCAGGTGCCAGGCCGCCTAAAATACTGAATCAAAGGAGACCCAGGGTGGAATCATCAACCGGCGGAGCCCACACGCGCAGTGAGATTCTTTCGCAACCTCGCTGTTGGGCAGATTGCTTTCAGGCACTCGATGCGAACGGACAATTGCAGCAGGTGGGCAAGCGCTGGACTCCGCCCCCCGATTGGGTATTCATCGGCTGCGGTTCGAGCTATTACGTGGCGCTGGGGGCGGCGGCTACCTGGACAGCCGTGACCGGACAGCCCGCGCGGGCGGTGCCGGCGTCGGAATTGCTGCTCTTTCCGGACCTCGTGCTCAATGAGAGCCGGCCCTGCCAGCCGGTCGTGATATCGCGATCCGGACACACCTCGGAGGCCCTGAGGGTTGCGGAACTGCTGGAAGCGCAGCGCAACATCCGGACCTTGGCCATCAGTTGTGCGAACCACCAAAAACTGGAGGAGATTTCCACTCTGACGATTTACCAGTTGCCGGCGGACGAGCAGAGCACCGTCATGACGCGCTCCTTTACCTCCATGCTGCTGGGGCTCCAGGCCCTGGCCGCCGAGCAAGCCAAGCAGAAGGAATTCGCCGCAGGCCTGCGCCGCCTGCCCGCCCAGATGGCGCCGCGGATGGAGGAATTGGCGGGGCGCGTCGAGCAGTTTGTGGGAACCCACACCTTCGCGGACTACGTCTATCTGGGCCAGGGACCGTTCTTCGGGATCGCCAACGAGGGTATGCTGAAAGTGATGGAGATGTCGTGCTCGTACGGCCAGTGCTTCCACACCCTGGAATTTCGCCACGGGCCCAAGTCCATCGTGGGACCGGAAACCCTGGTCACCTTCCTCCTCTCCGAGAGCGGTTATGAAGCGGAGCGCGAGGTGTTGGAGGAAGTAAAGGGCCTGGGCGCGACAACCCTGGTCATTGCCAACCAGGCGGACACAGCGGCGCGCCGCGCCGCGGACTTCCTGGTGGAACTCCAACTGGACGTTCCGGAGTATGCCCGCCTGGCGGCCTACATCGTCACCGGGCAGTTCCTGGGATTGTACACGGGCTTGAAGAAGGGCTTCGACCCGGACCGGCCGCGCAACCTTTCGCGCGCCGTAATCTTGAACGATCACGACTCGTAGGACGGGAAGGAAGCTCAGGCGGGCAGAGCACCGGCCCCTGACCCTTCGAGGGCCTGCGGGCGAAGCGCACAGGGCAAAACCATGATTGATTTCCATACTCATCCCTTGTTGATCCAGGAACTCGCGCAGAAATATCCCCGCTACGCGCGCGTGGCCCGGGAAGTTTTCATGATCGGGAACAACTTCCAACCCCTGGAGACCTTCTTCTTGCAGATGGACGCGGCGGGCATCGAGCGCGCCGTGCTGCTGCCCATCGCCTGCGCCCGCGCGCGGCAGGACGCCGTGAGTTCGAACGAGCAGGTGGCGGAGTTGTGCGGCATGAGCAAGCGGTTCATCGGCTTCGCCAGTGTGGATCCGCTGGAAGCGGGCGCGGCTCACACCCTCGAAGCGGCGGTCCAGAAGCTCGGCTTGCGCGGGCTCAAGCTCGACCCGGCCCTGCAGGACTTCGACCCCCGCGACCCCCGCGTCTTCGCCGTGTACGAGGCCGCGAATTCCCTCGGCCTCCCCGTGCTGCTGCACACCGGCATGAGCTGGGCGCCGGAAACGCCCCTCGAGCGCGGGCATCCCCTTCAGCATGAGCCCGCGATTCGGCGTTTTCCCAAACTCAATTTCGTCCTCGCGCACTGGGGCTGGCCCTGGGTGTGGGAAGCCACGGCGCTGGCGCTCAAATATCCCAACGTTTTCCTGGATACTTCCTGCCTGTATTACGATAGCCCCAAGGAGTTTTACCAGTTCGTGTTCAGCCGGCAGATTCCCACCACCCTCATCGAGCGCAGCCTGCGCAACCAGGTGGTGTTCGGCTCGAACTATCCGCGCGTGGAGATCAAGAACATGGTCCACGCGCTGCGCAGCCTGGCGCTGACGGAAGGGTGCCTGAAGAAGATTCTGCGCTCGAATGCCCTGCGGCTGTTAGGAGAGACTGCGGCGGGAGCGTAAACCTCCGCCGGGAATCCCAAGATCGGCGGCCCACCATGATCGTCAAACTTGAGCGCGTAAAGGTCCAAAGCCGGAAGTCCGAAGAAGCCATCGACATCACCGCCCAGGTCGATGCGGTTGTCGAGAACAGCGGCGTCAAGAATGGCCTGGTCAATGTGATGACCCTGCACACCTCTTCCGGCCTGCTGGTCACCGAAGGCATCCCCTGCCTTGAGGAAGACATCCTCACCCACTTCTCGCGCCTCTTCCCGGAGGACCAGGATTACCACCATCGGCGTTATCTCGACTACGACGGTAGGCTCGGCTTCAACGCCGACGCGCATTTGAAGAGCTTGCTGGGCGGGATCGGCTGCTGCTTCGCGATCGAGAATGGGAAAGTCGTGCGGGGTTCCCGCCAAACCATCTACTTCATGGAGTACGACGGCCCCCTCGAGCGGACCTACGTTGTTCAAGTCCTGGGTGAATGATCGCTGACTTCCCCCCGCACGCTCAGCGTAATTCCCCAGCCGGAGCGGGCCGGGTGAGGGGTCACGTCGCCTTGCCGGCGCAGCGAGGGCGGCGGCCGCGAAAAGCCGCGGAACTACAGGACAGGTCCGCCCTACGCTTGCTGCGAATCGAGCCGCGCGAATGCCGAACCCCCGGCATAACCCGGCATCACATCTGGTTAAAACCCGTGGCGCGGCGGAAGGCCTCGACGTAGTGGCCGTCCTTCTTCGGTTGCTGTTTCTTCAACTCATCTTTGGTCTTCTCGCGAATCGCCGGGTCCCAATCCGGCCGGTACTTGTTCACGGCTGGTTCGAACTGGCTCACTTGCCTGAGTTCTGCCTCGGCCTTAAGGTCGGCGACGCTGTCGATGTTCACGAAGGTGTTTGCTTCTTGCGGCGAGGGATAAAAGAAATACATCACCGGCACTCGGTAGGGTTCCAGTCCGAGTTCGAGCTTCTGGTTGGGGAAGTAGAGCCAGAATTCGGCAGCGCGGACGGCATCGAGGGTATTGAACGCCGCCATACGATGGTCGGTCTTGTGCCAGCGCTCGTACCACTCACCGGGGTCGACGCTCAGCAGCACGTCGGGACGGATGCGACGGATAATGGCCGTGGCCTCTTCCACCAGCTTCGGCTGCGGCGCGTACTCGAGCATACCGTCGTCGTAGCCCATCCAGGATATGTTCTCCTTGGGCGTGCCCAGCAAGCCCTCCGATTCTGTCTCCTCCTGCTTGCGGATGCGCGCCAGGCGTTGCGAACTCATTTCGGGATCGTACGACCCTTTATCGTCGTTCGTGTAGATCACGATATAGACGCGATTGTGACTCCGATTCAGCAGGGCAATCGTTCCGCCCGCGCCGAAAACGTCGTCATCGGGATGCGGCGTGAAGACCAGAACTGTTTTGTCGTGCAGGTCCTCCAGCCTGGTCTCTTGAGCACACAGCGGGGCGCTCAGCATCAAGGATCCCACGAGAAACATTGCCCCCTTCTTCATCCTCTCCTCCTCCGGCCTTCGGTGGTTCCAGCTAGAATCTCCGTTTTCATTTGCGGCGGGAAACATACACCCGACCGCCTCTGCAGGCAAGGTTCCGTCGGGTCCATTTGCCGTTTTGCCATTTGCCGTTTCTGCCGAGTGAGAATAGACTGGTCCAATCCCGGGAGCCCGCCTGCGAAGTATGCCCAGGCTCGGAGGCCGCCAGCCGGAAAGGATGCGTTCAGTTTATGGTTCAGGGGCTTCGAGAGACAGTGCCGTGGGATTCACCCCCAGGATTCAGAATTTCGATGCCCCTCGGGGGGCTGGCCGTCCTGGCTTTGGTCATGCTTTCAGGGCGTGTCCTCACAGCCCAGGAGCAGACCGAACCCATTGATGACATCACCGGCAAATACCATTTCCTTTCTGCCGACGACACCCTGGCGATCCTCGACGAGGAGGGGAAGCTCAAGGGCTACATCGATGTTCTTCAGACCGAAGAGGAGTCCGACGACGTTCTCAGCTACAACCTCATCGCCGGGACTCGCAAGAAGACGCACGTTGAATTCCGCACCAACAAGATCCACGGGAAGTACTTTCGCTTTTCGGGGACCGTGGAACGGGGAGCAGGCCATAAAGAGGGCGATCCGGATTACCTGCGCCTGGTCGGAGATGTGGAAGTCGTAACCAGTAAAGCCGATAACGGTGGGGAAGCTGTCCGGCTGGTGCGGGTGCTCTTAAAATCCTTCGGCAAGTCCGAGAGAGTGGAAAACTGAAGCATGGCTGAAATCCATCCTTTTCGCGCGCTCCACTATAACTCCGCCCAGGTCGCGGACCTCGGGGCGGTGGTGACGCAGCCCTACGACAAGATTTCGGCGGAGATGCAGGCCCGCTACTACGGCCTGAGCCCGCATAACCTGGTGCGTATCATCCGCGGGCGCACTCGCCCAGAGGATGGCCTCGCGGACAATGTCTACGTGCGTTCGGCGCGCGACTTTCGCGAGTGGATTCGGAGTGGCGCCCTGGTCTCTGAGTCCGAGCCGGCGATTTACCCTTACTATCAGGAATACGAAGTCCCCGGCCAGCGCGGCCTCCGCAAGCAGCGGCGCGGCTTCATCGCCTTGCTGCGCCTGGAAGATTACTCGGCGCGGGTGGTGCATCGGCACGAGGAGACGCTCTCGGGCCCCAAGACGGATCGCCTGGAATTGCTGAAGGCCACGCGCGCGCACTGCGGCCAGATCTTCATGCTCTACAGCGACCCCACGGGCCAGGTGGAAGATCTGCTGAGCGCGGCGACGCTCGAACCAGCCTGGGAGCAAGTGAGGGATGAGTACGGCACGCAACACACCGTGTGGCGCATGGCCGATCCCCCGGCCGTCGCCGAGGTGGCCGGGGCGATGCACACGACGCAGCTCGTCATCGCCGATGGGCACCACCGCTACGAGACGGCCCTCGCCTATCGCAACCGCTGCCGCGCACTCGGCCCGAAGGACGACGGCGCGGAATTTGTGATGACGACATTTGTGCGCATGGAAAGCGCCGGCCTCACCATCCTGCCCACGCATCGCCTGGTGCACAGCCTGACGAGTTTTGATTGGACAAAACTCGCCAACGACGCGCGCGCGATTGTCGATTGGGAAACGGTCGCGGTGCGGCCCCCGGCCAGCGGATGGATGCCGCGCGTTCTCGCCAAGCTTGCTGAGGCGGGCCGCGAGCGGCCGGCACTGGGGGTGTATGCGGGGCCGGGCAAGCTCGCGTTGCTGCGCCTGCGCCCGGATTTCGATCTCGACGCCGCGCTGGCGGACCTCGAGCCCGCACTGCGCCGGCTCGACGTCGTCCTGCTGCACCGGCTAGTGCTCGAGCGGCTGCTCGGCATCGATCGGCAGGCCGTGCGCGAGGAAAGAAATCTGTCGTATGTCCGCGAGACGGAACTTGCGGCCCAGCAGGTCGAGCAGGGCAAGGGACAGGTTGCCTTCCTGCTCAACCCCACGCCGGTCGAGGCCGTCCGCGACTGCGCCCTCGCCGGCTGCGCCATGCCGCAGAAATCCACCGACTTCTATCCTAAGCTATTATCCGGATTAACGATTTATTGGTTGGATAATCCCACGGGGATGTGACGGCTTCAGGCCTTCCACGGTATTCCGAACTGCGCGCAATGGGCCCGGGGGTTCCTAACCTGCGTGTGGGGCGATCCTCGCCAGCATTTTGGGCCCGATGTCCTCCGAACGGGCGGGTCAACACGGCCCCGGCGCACTGCCGAGCCACCCCGTACGATTTCCCCTACCCAGACGTTTTGTCTATTCCCAATCCTGCCCGCTCAGGTTCATCATGGAAAGGGGATTGCTACAAGTCCGGGCAGAACGCCATCGCACGCGAATTTCCCCGATTCTGGAGGTAAGAGCGCAGTGCCGACGTTCAGCGAAGTATTGCGAGAGGCCGACGCCCGCATCGAATCGCTTACGGCGCTCGCGGCACCCACGCGCCCCATGCAGGCGATCTTTGAGGCAGCGGAGAAGAACCCCGGCCTCGACGTGGAGGACGCGGCTTCGCTGCTGGCCTGGGCGCGCGAGGCCAAGTGTCGTGCGGAAATCCACGCGGCGGCCGAGCGGGTGCGCCAGCGCCTGGCTCGACCGACCGTCGAGTTCGTCATCCCCGTTTATCTCACCAGCTTCTGCGAAAACGAGTGCCTCTACTGCGGCTATCGCCAGAGCAACGCGCTGACCGAGCGCGTGCGGCTGAGCCTGGACGAATTCAACCGCGAGCTCAACCTGATCCTCTCCTGGGGTCACCGGCAGATTGAGCTGGTGCTCTCGGAAGACCCCGAGTTCGGCCCGGAAGTGCTGGCCCGATACGTGGAGTTGACGCGGCACAGGCTCGACGGGTTGGGTGGCGGCGTGGTGGGCCTCTGCTCGCCGGTTTGTGAGCGGGAGGATTACGTGCGACTGCGCGCGGCGGGCCTCGATTGGGTGGTCGAGTGGCAGGAAACTTACCACCAACCGCACTTCGACCGCTGGCACGTCATAGGCTCGCCCAAGCGGGATTTCGAATTTCGCCTCGATTTGTGGGACCGTGTCATCGCGGCGGGCATCAAGAAAATCGCGCTCGGCGCACTGCTCGGCCTCTACGACTGGCGCTACGACGCGCTGGCCGCGATCGAGCACGGGAATTATCTGCGGCGGACCTACGGTCTTGAGCCACACGCCCTGGGCATCCCCCGCTTGAAGCCCGCACGCGGTGTGCTGGCATCGCAAAAGGCGTCGCGCTTTACCGTCTCGGACGACGACTACCGCCTGATCCTGAGCCTCTATCACCTCGCCTTTCCCCACTCGCGCCTCTTCTTCAACACCCGGGAGAACTACGAAATGAATATCTCCATGGTGGGAGCCGGCGATCTCTTCACCGTGGACTGCGACACCTTTCCGGGTGGCTACCTGCGCCACGATACGCCGGGCCAGTTCTCAACCCACGGCTTTCCCCACCGGCGCGAAGTGGTGCGCGTGCTCGCCGGCCGCGGCCTGGCGAGCGCGTATCTCGAGCCCGAGACGCCGCTTCCCCCGAGCGCATCGCCGGCCCCAGCTTTGCCGTATGACAAATCAAAATGGCTGGCGGAACACGCCGAGATTCGCGCGGGCCTCGAGGATTGGCGAGCGACTCTCGCCGGCCTGGCCTTTCACAGCGGAGAAGCTGATACGGAGCAGCAGGCGGCGCTCGCGGCGCTACGCACGACGATGCAATTCTTCAAGACCTTCGTCATCGACCATTGCCGCCGCGAGGAAATCGGCCTGTTCCGGACCTTCGCGCCATCACAGCCCCAGGCGCTGCGCGCCGCGCATGAACGCCTGGCAATTGATCTGGACAAGTTCGAAAGGCAAATGGCCTCCTACGAGCTTTCGGGCGATCCCAGTGTGCTGCTTACGGTGGGAGAACGCGTCATCCGCGAACTGACGGCACACCTCGCGGCCGAAGAGGAGTTGGCAGGATAGCAGCCCGTTGTGCGTGGTCGGACCCTATGGGTTCGCGCGCTTTTTCAATGGGATGCGGATCAACACGTAAGCGATGATGGCGAAGGCCGCGAGCGAAATCCATCCGCCCCAGCGCGCGACGAAGGGGAAAACGTCCTGGCCGGTGAAGATGTGGGTAATCGACTTCACGCCGGCGAGGAAGAGCGTGGCGAGCAGAATGCCGGTGATGGCTTCGCCGGCGATAAAACCTGAGGCGAGCAACGTGCCGCGCTCCTCGAATTTCGCTTTCTCGTCACCGGATAGATTGCGGCGCGCGGCCCACTGGTCGGCAAGCCATTTCATGACGCCGCCCAGGAAGATCGCGCCGGTGGTTTCGAGCGGCAGGTACATGCCGACTGCGATGAGCATGGGTGAGGGCGCTTCGATCATCACCAGCGACACGCCGAACAGGCAGCCGATGAGGAGCAGTCCCCAAGCCATCTGACCGCCCACGATGCCTTGCGCGAGTTGCGCCATCAATCCGGCTTGCGGCGCGGGCAGCAGCTTGCCGCCGATGCCGCCGCTGGCGAGATTCGCTTCGTGCAGCGCGATGATGGGCAGCAACAGGAAGAAGGACACCGCGACGACGCTTAGTATTTCCACGACTTCCATCTTCCAGGGAGTACCACCCAGCAGGTAACCGGCTTTCAGATCCTGAATGAGGCTGCCGGAAACGCAGCAGGCGCAGCAAACCACCGACGCCACGCCCAGCACGGCTGCGACGCCGCCCAGGCCCTTGACGCCGATGACCACCATCATGATGGCCGCGATCACCAGGGCCGCGAGTGTAAGCCCGGAGACGGGCTGGTTCGACGATCCCACTAATCCCACCAGGTAGCCGCCCACGGCGGAGAGGAAGAATCCGCTCAGGGTCATGACCACAGCCGCCACCAGCGCCGCGGCCCAACTGTGCGCGAAGTAGTAATAGATGATGGTTATGGGAATCACGAGTGCGGCGATGGAGAGGATGATCCACTTGATGGGGATGTCAATGTCGAGCCGCGTGCGCGCCGCAGCGCCTTCGCCCGTCGCTGCCGAGGCCTGGAAGGCGCCTTTGATGGAGCGCAGGATCGATTCGCGCATGCTATAGAGCGTGTAAACTGCGCCCACCAGCATCGCGCCCACCGCGATCGGACGCACTACGTTGTACCAGACCGTATAGCTCACCAGGTCCCACGGCGCCATGCCGCCCGTCGTCGCGCCCACGCGGTGAGGGAGTTCAGGGTCAATAAACAGAACCAACGGAATTAATACCAGCCAGGCAATTACCCCACCAGAGAAGTTGATGGCCGCCAGGCGCAACCCGATGATATAGCCAATACCGATCAGGGCCGGTGAAGCGGAAGGCGTGGCGCAGGCAATGCCACCAGTGTAGGGAACTTCGCCGAGCAATTCCTTCTGATAACCGAAGTAGCGCACCACGGATTTGGGAAACTTCCAGAAGAAGCTGACGGAATCCTGAAAAAGCTGGAAGCCCTTTTCATCCTTGAGGAGTTGAAGGAGCGCTCCTATGCCCATGGCCCCGAAGATGTATCTGGGCGCGTCGGCTGAACCCTGCTGCCCGGCCTTGACGATTTCGGCGCTGGCGGTGCTTTCCGGAAACGGCAGGTCCGATTCCACGCAGAGCGGCCGACGCAGAATAATAATGAAGAAGACTCCCAGCAGCCCGCCTGCGAGCAGAATCAGCGTGCCCGTCCAAAAGTGGCTGCGCAGATCGGTCCAGAGGCGCTGGCCACCTACGTTGACCATCATGAAGGCGGGAATCGTGAAGATGGCGCCCGCCACCAGCGCTTCGCCCACGGAGGCGGCGGTGCGCGTCAGGTTCTGCTCCAGCACGCCGCCGCGGAAGAAAGGCAGGCGGAAAAGCGCAATGGCAATCACCGCGGCAGGGATGGTGGCCGCTACCGTCTGCCCGGCCTTCATGCCCAGATAGGCGTTGGCGGCGCCAAATATCGCCGCCATGATGATGCCGGCAAGAACCGCTTTGAGCGTGAATTCGCGTTCGGTGGAATCGTGAGGGACAAAGGGTTTGAATTCAGCCAAGGGTATGCTCCTATCAAGAATCGACAGGTGGGCACTATACCACGAGGCAATTTACGTTGGAAAATGGTTGAATCCGCGCAACCGTTAAGAAAGCGCGTGAACTCGGACCTCGTGAGTAAGCTTTTGCCCATCCGATCATCAAAGTGGCTGGTCCTAACGGTCTTGTATCTGTATGCAATTCCAGTCATACTACGAAATATGAAAATAGGCGAGCGCGGTCAAGTCACCATACCCAAAGACCTTCGGGAGAGGTTTGGGCTGAAGCCCGAAACGGAAGTGGAATTCCAGGTCGTTAACAACTCTATTCTCCTGCGCAAGAAGCCGCGCAAGCTCGCCCTGACCCGTTGGAAGGGCTGGTGCAGGAAGAGCTTTGACGAGTTGGGCTACGCCCGCGTCGACGAATTTATCGAGGACGTGCGGGGCCAGCAACCCGCGAGTTAAGTGTCAGCCCCTATACTTTAAACTTCAAACTTTAGACTTTCGCCCCCCCCTCACTTCCCCAACAACTCCAAATACCTCCCTACCGCCTCGATGCCGCGATAGAAGTTTGGGATATGGAACTTCTCGTTGGGGGCGTGCAGGTTGTCGTCGGGCAGGCCGAAGCCCATCATGACGCTGGGAATCTTCAGGCAACGCTGGAAGGTGCCCACGATGGGGATGGATCCGCCGGAGCGCATGAACACGGTCTTTTTCTTGAAGACCTGTTCCAGGGCTTCGGCGCCCGCGGCGATCCACCCACTGCCGGTGTCCACTACCGAGGCTGGCGCGGAGCTCAAAACGCGCACGGAAGTACGGATACCTTTGGGTGTGATCTTCTTCACGTAGGCTGAGTACAGTCGAAAGACTTCTTTCGGATTCATGTCCGTGACGAGGCGCATGCTGATTTTTGCTGTCGCGACGGCGGGGATTACGGTCTTGGCGCCTTCCCCCGTGAAGCCGCCCCGTATGCCGTGGACTTCCAGCGTCGGCCGCGACCACAGGCGCTCGAGCACGGAGAAGCCTTTCTCTCCTACCAACGCCGTCGTGCCGATTTCTTTCTTCATGAAGTTTTTCTCGTTGAAAGGCAGCTTCTTCCAACTTGCCAGTTCCTGTACGGTGGGCTTCTTCACGCGTTTGTAGAACCCGGGGATGAGTATCTTGCCGTCGGGCCCTTTGAGTTTGTTGATCATCTCCGCCAGGGCCTGCATGGGATTGGGCGCCGCCCCACCGTACTGTCCCGAGTGCAGATCGTGCGCCGCGGCGCGCGCCTCCAGTTCCGTATAGACGAGGCCGCGCAGGCCGGTGGTGAGGGTGGGCAGCTCCGGCGCGAACATTTCGGTATCGCAGACGAGCGCCGCGTCGGCCTTCAGCCGGTCGGGATGCGCCGCTACATATTCGTCAATGTGCTCGCCACCGACTTCTTCTTCGCCCTCGAGCAGAACTTTGACATTAATGGGCAGCTTGCCTTCCGTTTTGAAGAAGCCTTCCAGAGCTTTCGAGAGGAGATAAACCTGCCCCTTGTCGTCCACCGCGCCGCGTGCATAGATGTTCTGGTTGCGGATGGTGGGCTCGAAGGGCGGCGAGACCCATTCCTCGAGCGGGTCGGCGGGCTGCACGTCATAGTGGCCGTAAATCAGCAGCGTGGGCTTGCCGGGCGCCTCCAGCCACTCGGCGAAAACCAAAGGATGCTGGTTCTCCTTGCCCTCGATGATCTCCACGTTCTTCATGCCCATGGCGCCGAGGTCGTTTGCCAGGAACTCCGCCGCGCGGCGGATGTCGGGTTTGTGTTCCGGAAGCGTGCTGATGCTGGGAATCCTCAACAGTTGCAGAAGTCCTTCCAGGTGCCGTTCACGATTCGACTCGTAGTATTCGAAGAGTGCTGTGCTCATAGTCCTCCTGTCCTCTCCCCAAGGTTCACCTTCACCTGCTCGCGGCAGGGAAGGCCGCCGCGGCTCGCGGGCCGGGCGTTTTGATGCGAAGGGGCCAGTCTACACTTCCGTTCGCGGGGCGTCAATTTGGGAGCCATGATAGGAGACCAGCGCCAGCGGAAAATTCGCTTGACACCGCTGCCCGCAGACGTTTAATATATGGACATGCCATATATGGACCAAATACCGTCTGATCTGGAATGGAAGAAGGGCAGTGCCGAGTTGCTGATTCTCTCGCTCATTGAGGCTCGGCCCCGGCACGGCTACGAAATCAGCAAACTCATCGAGCAACGCTCGGGCGGCACCGTGCGGTTCCACGTGGCCTCACTCTACCCGCTGCTCTATCGTTTGGAGAAGCGCGGCTGGGTGCAAGGCCGATGGGTGGAGAAGAGCGGGCAGCGGCGGCGACGCTATTATCGCCTGACGGCGCAGGGGCGAAGAGTTCTGGCTTCGCAGCGTAAGGGCTGGCAAGTGTTTGTGGAGGCGATCAACCACATCACGGAGGTTGAACATGCCTGATTGGAAGGAAGAAATTACCAAGCAGCTCGCAAGTTTGAAGTTGGCGCCGGCGCGCGAGGCGGAGATCGTTGAGGAAGTCGCGCAGCACTTAGACGATCGCTACCGCGGGTTGCTGGCGGGTGGGGCGACGGAAGCAGAAGCCCTCCGGACAGCACTCGAAGAAATCAGCGAGGAGAAGCTCCTTGCCAAGGGACTGGAGAGGGTCGAACATCAAGCGCCGCAGGAGCCCGTCGTTCTGGGAGCCAGGGAAAAGACCAACATCCTGGCGGGCCTTTGGCAGGACACACGCTTTGGCGTGCGGATCTTGGCCAAGAATCCCGGCTTCACAGTAGTCGCCGCCGTCACTCTGGCTCTTGGCATCGGTCTGAACACCGCGATCTTCAGCATGGTGAATGCGTTGTTACTCCGTCCGCTTCCCGTCAGCCATCCGGAACAGATCTACACCCTGTCCGCCTCGGGGAAGGGAGGTGGCAACGCGTTTTCGTGTCCGGACCTTGAGGACATCCGGAAGCAAACCACCAGCTTGTTCTCCGATATGGCCGGGGTACAGATCCTTAGCACCACAGGCTTGAGCATGGCAGGCAAGAGCGAACGGATGTGGACCGACTTCGTGACGGGCAACTTCTTTACGCTCCCCGGCGTTCGCCCCGCGCTGGGCCGCTTCATTCTTCCCTCAGAAGGTCACGTTGCCGGCGCCGACCCCGTGCTCGTGTTGAATTACTCCTTCTGGCAGGCGCATCTGGGCGCTGATCGCAATATCGTCGGTAAGAAGGCATCGGTGAATGGCCGGCCTGTGACTATTGTCGGAGTTGCACCGGAGGGATTCCGTCCCGTATCGACACTCATCGAGACGCAGGGTTACATGCCGCTGGGGATGGCGGTGGTCGACAACCAAACGAAGAGCGATTTCCTGAACGACCGTCAAGACAAGCGTCTGGTACTGATCGCCAGGCTCAAACCGGGAATTACTCAAGGCAAGATTCGATCCGTCCTGGACGTGGTAGCAAAGCGCCTGGCCGCGGAGTACCCGAAGGCCGACGACTGGAAAGTATTGAAGGCGTTTCCGCTTCCTGCGACCGGCCCGACTTCCGACCCCCCGGAAGGGCTGGGGGTCGTGGGAGCACTCTTCCTGACCTTAGCGGCAGTTGTCCTGATCCTGGCCTGCGTCAACGTCGCGAACATCCTTCTCGCCCGTGCCAGCGTCCGCCGCGGCGAAATTGCCATACGGATAGCGCTGGGCGCCAAACGCGGCCGGATCATTGGGCAATTGCTCACCGAGAGTTTGCTGCTCGCGTTACTTGGCTGCGTAGGTGGGCTGGTGGTGGGTTTGGTGGGAAGCCGCGTGCTTAGTTCGCTCTCGTTCCATATGGACATCCCCATTACTCTGGATCTTCACTTTGACTGGCGCGTTTTCGGATACGCACTGGCGCTGGCCCTTGTCTCGGGTGTGATCGCAGGCATCGCCCCCGCTTGGCGCGCGACGGCAGGCGATTTGAACGAGGTTCTGCACGGCAGTGGACGCACCACCACAACCGGAGGTCATGGTCTCCGCAAAGGTCTGGTTATAGCTCAGGTAGGAGGCTCACTGATGCTGCTGATCGTTGCCGGACTCTTTGTGCGGAGCCTCCTGAATATCCAAAAATCCGATCTGGGTTTTGATCCGCAACACGTTTTGAACATCGCCCTTAATCCCGGTCTCGCCGGTTACAGCGAGACGCAGTCGTACGAGTTTGTCGATAGTGTGCTTGAGCGGGTCCGGGCGCTTGCTGGCATCGAATCGGCAAGCGTGGCAGCCTCGGTGCCCATGGGCGGCAACAACCTGGGAGCATCCATCGAGGTCGAAGGTCTGGCGTCGCCGCCCCAGCAGCAAACTCTTTCGGCGGGCTACAACATTGTCTCTCTCGCTTATTTCGAAACCATGGGCATCCGTTTACTCCACGGGCGTGGAATCGACGAGACGGACAAACAGAACTCGGTGCACGTAGCCGTCATCAACCAAGCCATGGCGGAGCGCTTCTGGCCAGGCAAGGACCCCATCGGTAAACGGTTCAACTTGGAGGAAGACCTGACCCATCCCCTCGAAGTGGTCGGCGTGGCGAGAAACAGCAGGACGTCGGACTTGTCCTCGCCAGAGGGTTCCTTTTTTTACATTCCTTTTGCGCAGAGACGCGTCCTGCCTGTCACGCTCCAGGTACGTACCTTTGGAAATCCGGAAGCAATGGGCCCGGGGGTCCTTGGAATTATCAGGTCCCTCGCGCCGGCGATGCCGGTTGCCGCCGCTCAGACCATGACGGATGCGCTCAATACCCCGAACGGGCTGTGGTTGTTCCAGTTGGGTGCTGGGTTGGCCGCCGCGATGGGAATCCTGGGCCTGATACTCGCCATAATTGGCGTGTATGGTGTGTTGTCTTACATGGCCACGCAAAGGACTCACGAGATCGGGATTCGCTTGGCCCTGGGAGCGCGGCCGGGACAAATTCTGAGAATGATCTTCCGCCAAGGGGCGGGGATTGTTGTGCCGGGAGCCGTAATTGGCGTTATTGCGGCATTCGCCCTGGCGCGGCTCTTGGGTGGTGTTCTGGTCGGCGTGACCTCCACTGATCCGCTCACCTATGCCGGCGTCTCTGTCATGCTCACGCTTGTCGCGCTCGCCGCGTCTTACATCCCCGCGCGCCGCGCGACGAAGGTGGACCCCATCGTTGCGCTGCGATATGAATGAGACAAGGCGCTTGCGGAGGCACAGCGGAAAAACCCCTCCGACCTGTCATCCTGAGCGTAGCGAAGGATCTCGCTCTGCGCTTTTTCATGGCAATGCGAGATTCTTCCTCGCCTGCGGCTCCTCAGAATGACAGCCTCGACAAGTTTTTCCGCAGCCTGTTCAGCCCCGCCGAAATCGCGGCTTCCGCCCTCTGTTCGTCCCGCGCCCCGCGAGGTGGCCTCCGGCAAAGTGGGATGTAGATTCTCACGCCGTCCCGGCAAACCCAAAGGCCGAGCCTGAGCCTGCTATAATCACCTGCAAGAAGGTGGGGGGATCGGCTTAGCGAAAGGAGCGGGATGACGTCCATCATCATTGCCGGAGGGGGTCTTGCGGGCAGTGAAGCGGTGTGGCAGCTTGCCGAGCGCGGCGTGCCCGTGACCCTTTACGAGATGCGGCCGGCGCGCCCGACCCCTGCGCACAAAACGGACTGGCTGGCGGAACTGGTTTGCAGTAACTCGCTCAAGTCGAACGCGCGGGGCTCGGCATCTGGGCTGCTTAAAGAGGAGTTGCGCCGCGCGGGGTCGCTCCTGCTGCGCGTGGCGGATGCCTGCGCCGTGCCGGGCGGGGCCGCTCTGGCCGTGGATCGCGAGCGCTTCGCCCAGGGTGTGACCACGGCGATTGCGGGCCACGCCAGTATCAACCTTCGGCGCGAAGAGCTGCTCGAGATTCCGCACGACAGTCTTGCCCTGATCGCCACAGGACCACTTACCTCTGGGGCCCTTGCCGCCCAACTCCAAACGTTCACGGGTTCTGAGAACCTGGCTTTTTACGACGCCATCAGCCCCATCGTGGACGCCGAGACTCTCAACCTGGAGCGCATCTTCCGCGCCTCCCGCTACGGCAAGGGCGGCGAGGATTACCTGAACTGCCCCTTGGGCGAAGAGGAATACCGGGCTTTCTACGAAGCGCTGGCCAGCGCGGAGAGCGTCCCGGCGCACGCGTGCGAGGAGGTGAAATTCTTCGAGGCTTGCCTCCCTATCGAAGAGCTGGCGCGGCGCGGTTACGACACGCTGCGCTTCGGCCCTATGAAGCCCGTCGGATTGATCGACCCGCGCACCGGCCGCCAGCCTTTTGCGGTGGTGCAACTGCGGCCGGAAAACCTGCGCTTCTCCAGTTACAACCTGGTGGGATTCCAGAACCACCTGAAGTTTCCTGAGCAGAAACGAATTCTACGGCTGATTCCAGGGCTCGAAAACGCGGAGTTCCTGCGCCTCGGCCAAATCCATCGCAATACTTATATCAACGCGCCGCGCCTGCTGAATTCCGACTTGAGCTTTCGTAGCGCGCCGCAGGTTTTTGTGGCGGGCCAACTCTCGGGCGTAGAGGGCTACGTTGAATGCATCGCCACGGGCTTGGTGGCGGGCCTCGCGATGGCCGCGCGCGTTCAGGGTGAGCCATTTGCGCCGCCACCGCGCACGACGGCGCTGGGGTCACTCGTTCACTACATCACCCACGCCGCCGCGGGCAACTACCAGCCTGCCAACATTTCCTTTGACTTGCTGGCGCCGATGCCAGACCTCCCGCGCTCGATCGCCCGGGACCGCCGCGCCCGGCGCGAGAAGCAGTGTGGGAAGGCGATAGCCGACTTCGAGGAATGGTTTGGGAGTATGGTGAGTTCCCGGACGGTAGGCAGTAAGCAGTGGGCAGAAGGCAGTAGGCAGTAAGCAGTAGGCAGCAGGCAGAGGGTAGCGCAGACCTGTTTTCCAAGGTCTGCGGCTTTTCTCACCAACCGCGCGCAAGGACCACGGACCTGCAGAACAGGTCCGCGCTACTCACGTCTGAATTCGTTCCTGGGTGACCCCCTCACCCGTCCCGCCCCGGCTGGAGAAAACGCCGGTTGCGGTCCACCCTCTCCCCCAAGGGGGCGAGGGCAGGAGAATCACATGAACGCTGACCGCTGACCGCTGAAAGCTGATAGCTATAAGCTGAAAGCTGCGAACTGAAGACTGATGACTGATAACTGACAACTAACCATGGATGATCTGATCGAACGCTACATCAACTACCTGCGTTACGAGCGGAACGCTTCACCGCACACGGTTCGCAACTACCTGAGCGACCTGCGGCAATTTCGCGACTACTTGAAGGGCGGAGATCCCGAGGCCACGGTCGAGGTGCGATCCATTGACGCGCTGCGCATTCGAGGGTTTCTGGCCTTTCTCTTCGAGCACGAAAAGAAGAAGTCTTCCATCGGACGGAAGCTGGCCGCGGTGCGGGCGTTCTACAAGTTCCTTACCAAGGAGCAGGTGTTGGTAAGCAATCCCGCCGCGACGGTCTCCACCCCCAAGCTCGACAAGACGCTCCCTCGCATCATGACCGAAGAAGAAATGAATTCCTTCCTGGACTGTGTGGCGGAGGCGGTCCAGACCGCCGACCCACGGATGCGCCGCGACCGCGCCATTTTGGAATTGCTCTATGCTTCCGGCTTGCGCGTGAGCGAGCTGGTGGGCCTGGACCTGCGCAGCGTCAACTTCGGTGACGGCATGCTGCTGGTGCGCGGCAAGGGCCGCAAGGAACGCATCGTTCCCTTCGGCTCGAAGGCCGGACAGGCTTTGAACGAATACCTACCCGTTCGCGAGAGGATTCTGCGGGAGGGAAAGAAGAGCGGCCAGACAGCGCTCTTACTCAATGTGCACGGCGACCGGCTGACGACTCGCTCCGTCGATCGGCTGGTGAAAAAATACGTGCGGACCTACGGGCCGGATGTGAAAGTCAGCCCTCACTCGATGCGGCACGCCTTCGCTTCCCACCTGCTTACCGAGGGCGCTGACCTGCGCGCCATCCAGGAAATGCTCGGGCATCGCAGCCTGGCGACCACGCAGAAATACACCCAGGTTTCCATCAAGCAACTCATGGATGTATACGACAAGACCCACCCCAAGGCGTAAGGGAAGCGGGCGGCTTCCCTGGGCCCGCGTCAGCCCGGGCCGGGGTGGGTCAACGAGTTCGATCTTAAGGCCGCAAGTGAAGCGCGGTACGTGCCAAGACTTGCTCGCGGAAACGCGCACGAAACGATGCTTGAACTTCCGGAGCGCGCTGGTCGAGGTACCAATCACCAATTTCTGCCGAAGCCTCCGTGAGCATCCCAAAGGTCCGGGCGGCAATCCGCACACCCCACGCCAGAGCCTTCACCCCCAGCCACAGGAACAACCGCTCGGCCGAACGCCCCGGGTCTTGCAGATTGAATACTGGGCGAGGCTGCGGCCCGTCGGTCCTATAGCTCATCAGCACGAGGCCGGAATAGAGAACTCCTCCGGCCAGAATTGACAACTTGAGAAAACCTGTGAATAGACTGTTGAGATTAGTTGCAACCACTCTTGCTTCATCTCCTTTCCCGACAGCATTACCTAATAAGTTTGATTCGCTGCGACCGAAAAGGGTTCACCGCGCAGGAAGGATTCGGTAAGCCCTTTCCTACCAGGGGATTTGCGAAGGCGCTTTACAGGCTGCGGAGAAACTCGTAGGCGCTGTCATCCTGAGGAGCCGCAGGCGGTCCTGAGCATAGCGAAGGAAGAATCTCGTATGTTCATGAAAATGCGCAGGGCGAGATTCCTCGCTTCGCTCGGAATGACATGGCGGGAGGGTTTTTCCGCAGACTCTTTAGTCCCCTTTAAGTTGAGTCCGCATGAAATTGACGCGCGTCAAGCGGGCTCTCCTCTATCCCAATCTTGACTGATCGGCAATACGGCGTTCGACTTTAGGGGCGGCGCCGTATTTTGTTCACCCTCGCGATGGCGCGTTGCACCTCACAGGGGGGAATTGGCGTATAATCCCCCTGAGCTAAGGGACTTGGAAAGGCGATGCCGGCTAACCTTTATTATTTTCGCCCCCCTGTGGCGCGCGCGGTTTTGCGGAAGTTGAGCAAGAAATACCGCCTCATCCCCATCGAGCGCGACGAGGGAAAGCTCCCGGCCTGGGAATTGCCTGCGGTTCTGCTGGCCGACGCCGCCGGGAAGGATTTTGCCCGTCTTGCCAAGTCGGCGCCAAAGGCGGACGCTTGGCGTGCCATCTGTTTTCTGGACGGCAGGGCGCGCCCTCCAGCCAAGCTCCACCCACGTATCTTCGCGGTGCTCCCGCACCAAGTGCCAGGTCTGGTCTTAGAGAAGACGATCGAGCGCGCTTTTGAATACCTGCGCGCGCAAGAGGAACGCCGCCGCACGCGCCGGGAATTGCAGCGTGCGGTTTCCGATCTCGAGACCCTCAATAAGATCGGCGTGGCGCTCTCCACGGAGCGCAACACCGATGCGCTGCTCGAGCTCATCCTGAGCAAGAGCCGCGAAATCACTATCGCCGACGCCGGCTCGCTGTACCTCCTGGAGGAAGAACCCGGTGGCGGCAAGCACCTGGTTTTCAAGCTTACCCAGAGCGACAGCCATTCGGTTCCTTTCCGGCAGTTCACCCTGCCCATCGACACGGGCAGCATCGCGGGCTATGCCGCGGCCACGGGTCAGGTCCTCAACATCAAGGACGCCTATCGCATCCGGAACCTTCCCTTCCGGCTCAATCGCGATTTTGACCAGAAATTCGGTTACCGCACGCGGTCCATGCTGGTTCTTCCCATGAAGAACCAGAAGGACGAAGTGATCGGGGTATTGCAGCTCATCAATTCCAAGAAACACATGGAAGCAAAGTTGACCTCGCTCGCGGCGGTGGCGGAAGAAGTCGGCCCGTTTTCGCCGCGCAGCCAGGAGCTAGCCTCCTCGCTCGCCAGCCAGGCCGCCGTGGCGCTCGAAAACAACCTGCTCTACCGCGATATTGAAAAGCTGTTCGAAGGCTTCGTGCGCGCTTCCGTTACGGCCATCGAATCGCGCGACCCCACAACCTTCGGCCACTCCGAGCGCGTCGCCAAACTTACCGTGGCGCTGGCGGAAACCGTGGACCGCCTGGAGTCCGGCCCTTACCGGGAGGTGCACTTCACGCGTGAGGACATTCGCGAGATCCGCTATGCTTCCATCCTGCACGACTTTGGCAAGGTCGGCGTGCGCGAAGAAGTCCTGGTTAAAGCCAAGAAGCTCTACCCCCCGCAGCTCGAGCTCATCCAGAAACGTTTTCTTTGCATTCGCAAGACCCTCGAACTCGAGGGCTATCGCCGGAAGCTCGACCACGTGCTGCGCCAGGGCAATCAGGGCTTTGAAGAGTCCTTCGCCGAGATCGAGGGCGAGGAGAGCCGCGCGCTCCAAAACCTTGACGAGTTCATGCAGAACATCCTCGAGGCTAACGAGCCCACGGTGCTGCCGGTGAAAACCTCCGAGAAACTTGTGGAGATTGCGGGCTGGAGCTTCCGGGATCCATCCGGCCCGACCGAGCCTCTGCTCAGCCCGGAGGAGCTGCAGTTGCTCTCCATTGCCAAGGGTAGCTTGAATTCCGACGAGCGCCTGCAGATCGAGTCGCACGTCATCCATAGCTTCCGCTTCCTGAGCCAGATTCCCTGGACGAAAGAATTGCAGCGCGTCCCCGAAATCGCCAAAGCGCATCACGAGAAACTGGACGGCTCCGGTTACCCCTTCCACATGGGGGCGGAGGAGATTCCCTTCCAGGCAAAGATGATGACCATCTCCGATATCTTCGACGCGCTCACCGCGCGTGACCGGCCCTATAAGCGGGCCGTACCCGCCGAGCGCGCCCTGGCCATCATCGGCGAGGAAGTGAACTCGCGGCTTCTCGATCCGGTGCTGTTTAGGCTCTTTATCGACGCGAAAATATACGAGCTCACCGCCGACGACTGAGGCGTTATCCCCCACCCAAGCAGGAAGAGCAAGAAGCAAAAGTGGGTGTAGCGCGGACCTGTTCTGTAGGTCCGCGGCTCGTCCTCAATGGGCAAGGAAAAGCCGCGGACCTACAGGACAGGTCCGCGCTACCCTTCTTGGGGAGAGGGTGGGATGGGTGATTTCCACCCTCTCCCGCCAAGGGGGAAAAGGGCCGGGGATGAGGGGGTTCTGGGGTCAAGCAGGGAACTGTCTCCTTGAAAACGCATCCGCGAGCAGTATTGACGCTAGTACGGGTGCCACGCCCAGATGGATTCGAAGACCATCACACCATGGCCGGTCGAGCGGTCTTCACGGGCGAGGCCATAGAGGCGTCCGAGGTTGAAGGAGCCCTCCATCTGGTGGGTTGTGCCGATCCAGGTCAGGTGCTGGCCGCTGCGGAAGTCGGTGCTGGCGACGTCGGGCGCGCCGAGGGCGGCTTCCACTTCCCCCAGCGTGAGCGTCGCCCGGAGCCTCTGCGGGTGCCGCTTCGCCCCAGCGCCCTCCCCGGGGACATCGATTTCGTGCGCGGTGTCTTCCACCACAACCTCTTGAAAGAAGGCTTCAATCTTCCGCTCGCGCTCGGCCGCTTGGCGGGCGGCTTCCAGGCGCTCCCAGTGCGGGAGAAAGAGCTTATAGAAAGCTACGAGACCCGCCACGATGGCGAGTTGGATAAGGATGATGCGCCAGCGCACGCGGCCGGAGTCGGGAATGCGCATAGAGGGAATTGCAGCGCCGGTGGGCTGCCACAAGAAAGGCAGCCTTGAGGGGGGCAAACTCATCTCGTACGGGGATTGCCAGAACAGACGGCAGCGTGGCGGGGCCGGCTGTGACAGTCACTTTGTGTGTAGGTGCCCCGTTGATTCGGAAACGAACAAG
Source organism: uncultured Acidobacteriota bacterium (assembly GCA_963722555.1). GTDB lineage: Bacteria > Acidobacteriota > Terriglobia > UBA7540 > UBA7540 > Bog-366. The sequence goes on along the minus strand of CAVRNQ010000001.1, from coordinate 234,740 downwards.
ACGGGGCAACAGAACTCCCCCTGCTGCCTCGCGCGACACAACTCGCCAAACCCCAGGATGACAATTCCCCTCAGGCAGGCAAACCTCCACCCCCTTTGACGATCTCCCAAGGAGCGAAGGTTTCTTACCCCGCAGCGGCCGAGCGACCGTGACTTGGGGGGATTAGACGCGCTCGACGTTCGCCGCTTGCAATCCCTTGGGGCCCGTCTTGACTTCAAAACTTACTCGAGCACCCTCTTCAAGCGAGCGATACCCATCACCCTGAATAGCCGAGAAATGCACGAATACGTCTTCGCCGCTTTCACGTTGTATGAACCCGTAACCTTTGGCGGCATTGAACCACTTAACTGTCCCTTGTTCTTTCATGCTGCAAGCACCCTAATAAGGATAATTTGGCAATTTGTGCGGATGGCAACGGCGGGGACCCCCGACGGCACCTGTAATACCTCGGATCGCAAAACTCCGAGCCGAACCCGGCTCGTATTTGCGAGACTCGCGGGGATTACAACAACAAACTGCGGCTTGACCATAGCATCTTTTTCCTCAGGGCGCCATCACAAAAACAATCTTTCACGGTTCTTGACCATCGTCAAACTGGCAGGGTATTTACTAAATATTAACGAAAGAAATCCCTCCCCCCTCGCAGGAGTCAGGCTGTAAGCTCGGGGGGCCCTTTTCTCAGGTAGCTGGGCGGCTCTCGGGCCCGCGAGCGCCCCGAACTGCCGCGGGCTAGATGGGCTGGCGCCCTGTCGCCTCGGGCTCGGCCTGGGCTTCCTCAGCCAAGCGATTGCAGGCGTATGCCGCAGCCCGCAGTGGGACGGTGACGTGGACGGTTTCCCCTGCGTCGTCCACATCGATGACCAGGGCGTCGCCGACCTTGGCGATCTTCACATGCTCATGCCGGTTGTCAACCTGCACCAAGGGGCCGTCGGGGCAGCGCAAGAGCTCTTCGGTGGCGGCGCGGATGGTGGGCAGCCACGGTTGGAGTTCGTGCGCAGCCTCCTGGATTTTTGCCTTGGGAACAAGCATGGCCCCCAGGGGGAGCAGCACCCCCGGCGCGATTATGCGGATGTGTTCGCCGCCGGGCTGCTTGGAATTGACCTCCACGCGCACCGCTCCCATGCTGCCGACGAAGGCGCCGGTCAGGGCGACAAAGGCAACGGTTGTTCCCAAGAAAGCCATTTTCGGGGTCATGATAGCACCTGCTTCCTGCTCAGGATCCGGGTTCCACCCGGCCGGTCGGCGCCCCCTCCGTTACATCGAGGGGAGGGGCGGGGCGTCACCGGACGCCCCGCGGTTGCGGCAAGGCCAAACTAATCGGCCACGTTTGAGGAATCCACCCAGATGCGCACCGTGCTGTCGGCATCGTTCACGGTGACCAGGTCGATGTTCTGGTAATTGCCCAGGGCGCGAATCGCAGCCAGCACGTTGATTTCGTCCTTTCCACCCGAGAGCAGCGCCTCGACGACTGGAAAGGGGATCTTGATATCCACATTCGAGGAGTGCTTGCGCGCGGAATCGTGAGGAGTTTTGCCGCCCTCGGCCTGCCCCTCCTGAACCTTGATCAGCATGAAGCCGCCCGACTTCGCCACGCGGATGGTTTCGTGCCGGGAATCCACCGTGACGTACTCGTTGTCCTGGGCATCGCGAACCGCCTCCAGCAACGCACGCAAGTCCACTTGGTCGGTGGTGAGCTCGTCCACCTTGATTTTCCCTTCGCGAAGTTTGTCGGCCTTAATGGTCGGCAGGACTTTCTCCGCCAAGCTCAGCGGGATATTGATGCGGACGCGTTCGCCGTCTTCTCCATTTTCGATGACTCTTACGTGTACCCAACGGTCGGCAGCGGCCGCCAAGCCCGCCGTCATGACCCACGCCAGTACCACTAGTGCCCACAGGTTGCGTTTCATGGTCGTTTGACTCCTTCCTAGACCCATTAACGCGCCCAGCCGTAGGAAAGTTCCGGAATTATCGAGGGTGTTCTGAGTATGGATAGGCGAATGCGGCTATCCGTGACGTCAGAACCGGGTGCCCCACGGGGTAAGACCGAAGGGTAGGCTTTTCATGCCCTGCACCTGTCCCGATGTTCTGGATCGGGAAAAGCATAAGATAGTAGCCGGGAAACGCCCCCGGAAGGCGCGACGCTCATTCCCCGACCCTGAAGGGGTCGCACTGCCCCGGGCCGCGGGGCGCCAGGCCGGCGAAATGTCACCCGGATTCGACCCTTGCAGAGTCGGACCCTGTTGGGCGCGCGTTTTCTTACGACACTCTGTCGAAAACAGCGCGAAAACCGCCTTTTCTTCCGACAACATCCTGTTTTCGCCCCGAATTATGGCGTAATCTGTGAAGTTTCGGACAAAAAGCCGTCTTGATTGTCGTCCATTTTGTCACTCTCGCCTTTGTTTTCATGCACATAGTCGGGTCGATCTTCATTTTTAACATCTTTATGGATCAGCGCCCCGTTGCGGACCTTGAGAAGCACATTAGTGAGCCGCTACAAGTGGCGCAGGCGGGAATCCTCCATCCTTTGCATGAGCAGCGCGTTCAGGAGTCAGGAGTCAGAAGTCGGCCTTCTGCCCACTGCCTACTGCCCACTGCCTACTGTTCTAGGCCGTCCCGTTGTATAGGTCCGCAGCCCATCACGTCAGCCAGCGGGCGCTGGCCTAAGGAACTAGTGTACATACGGTTATTACCGATGTCAAGTATAAAATGAGGGTACACACCGAAGCCGGTAGCGCGGACCTGTTCTGAAGGTCCGCGGTTCGTCCCCTATTGACAACGAAAAGCCGCGGACCTCCAGGACAGGTCTGCGGGTGGCGCATACGCGCGGCATTCTGGCATGTATGCGGTCACAACAGTCGGTCCATGGAGAGTATGGAAGCATCGTCCAGAAAATAGAATCTTCAACTGGACCGCGCCCAGTCGCCGGGTTTTTCAACCAGCTTGCGGGTGACCAGGTTGGCGTCCATGTAGTTCAGTTTTTCCTGCCGCTTCTTGGGACTCCAGATGTTCAAGTCATAGCCCCCGCGTTACCAGACCCGGAAGTGAGCGTCATGGTGAACAGTGAGAGGCTACTTAACGCGACTGAGCATCCTTCGACACCATGGATAGCTCGCATCATCTTTCAAATTCTTTAGAATAAACAGGGCGGTGCGATCCTCAAGTTTCTGCAGAATTTGAGAAGGGTTGGGATTAGCCGAGGGCCAGATCAAAAGCTGAAAATGCTCGGGCATCAAGACATATGCAATGATCTTGAAACCGAATTCGCTTGGCAGTTCATCCAGGGTTCGAACTCACCGGCGCTTGAACCTCTCCGAATCGAAGAGGCGGGCGCGTCGATACGTGCTGCGGGTCAAGTAATGGAGGTGATTCAGTCCGTAATAATGTTTCTGCCGTAACACTCGATCATTATACGATCTCTATGGGCCGCATACATTCCATAAGGCGGAACGTATGCGCCACCCGCGGATTGACCCCACGGAATCGTCGCTAAACAGAACGCAGTAGCCCTGGGGGAATGCTCCCGGATTTTGGACTTGCATCGCAGGTTGACGGGTTGTCTAATTACCTCACCCTTTCGCCAGCCCGAGGATCCCTGGGAGGCTAGGCGTCATGAATAACTCCCCGGCCTATCGTCGATCACCGTTGGGGCTGTTTTCTGGCCACCCGGCTCCGAGGCTGTACGACCGGGTGGTGGAGATCATGCCAGCCCGGCACTACAGTGTCCGCACCCAGCAGGCTTACTGCCATTGGGTCAAGCGATTCATCTATTTCCACGACGTCCGCCATCCGGCCGAGATGGGCGAGCCTGAGGGGATTGTCGCCGCAGCATGCGCCGATTCCACGGCGTGTTATAAGGGTCAGAAACCGATCTTTCGGGTATTATGCGGATCAATCTAGAAGCCATTTCAAAACCCTGTACAACGGGCTGAATTTGCGATAGTTATTTTCCTGTGGAGGAGGATCGCGGAAGTGCACAGCGCCAGGAGGAGGGCCGATGGCGCGATACGGTCGGTTGCTGACCGACGCCCAGTGGGAAAAGATCCGGCCCCTGCTCCCCAAGCGACCGCCGCGACCCCGTGGCGGTCGGCCTCCGGCCCCTGACCGCAAAGTGCTGGAAGGCATTTTGTGGATTCTGCGCAGCGGAGCTCGCTGGCAAGACATGCCCGAGGAGTTTCCCGCGCCTTCGACCTGCTGGCGAAGGTTACGGGATTGGGAAGAGCAAGGGATTTGGCTGGGGATCTGGCGCGCCTTTCTGGGCGAGTTGAATGAACGCCAACAGTTAAAGTGGAGCGAGTCGTTCCTGGACGGCAGTTTCGCTCCGGCGAAAAAAGGGGCTCGGGAGTCGGCAAAACCAAGCGGGGCAAGGGGACGAAGTGGATGGTGGTGGTTGACGGCACGGGTCTTCCTTTGGGAAACCACCTTCACTCTGCCTCCCCGTCGGAGGTCAAGCTCGTCGAGGCGACGCTCGCGACGATCCGCGTAGGGCGCCGGCATGGTGCGGGCCGTCCCCGCCAGAAGCCGTGTCGCCTGATTGCCGACCGGGGCTACGATAGCGATCCCTTGCGCGAGCAACTGGCGGAGCGCGGCATCGAGTTGATCGCCCCGCATCGGAAGAATCGACGCAAACCCCCGACGCAGGACGGCCGGGTGTTGCGCCGCTATAAGCGACGCTGGATCGTGGAGCGCACCTTCGCTTGGCTCGGTAACTTCCGCCGACTGGTGGTGCGCTATGACCGCTCGCTTACCATTTACCAAGCCTTCTTTCATATCGCCTGCTTCATGATCGTCTTACGGAGGGTTTTGAAATAGCTTCTAAGCATTGTTCGCCGGACCAGAGGAGTGAACTGAAGCCGTTGCGGTGACAACAAGGTATGTTGACACTGGCCTACATCCGAGAGAACGCTGAATGGCAGAACGACGTCTGGTTGTCCTTCTCCGACCTCATCGGTCGGAAGCAGCCTACGTTCGTCTTCCTCGAGGCAGGCGACCTGGTCTTGACCCTCGAACCAGGTAGGAGGATTTTCGGTGTTGAGGAGTGGTTTCTCGGGGGAGTGTTCAGAGTGTCGAAGTTCGAGGAGACGGGGGACGCCTTTAACTACACCCTCGATCTGGAATGCACTCTCTCCCAGCCCGAGGGGACACCGCGCTACACAGTGTCACGGGCCGAACTACTGCGGGCGCACAACTGGTTTCCGGACCCCGAGGGATTCTTCAAGCCCTTTCCGAGGGCCGTCTGGATCTGGCTGCGAGACACTAAGGGTGTTCCGTTGCCTGCGGTGCCTGTTGGGGAGGGAGGAGGGTGAGGCCGGCGAACAACCGGATGAAGCTGACGACCGCGCAGGGCCAAGACGCGGTCGTAGCTTATCCGGGTCGTTAGGCCAGCCGCGAAATTCCCGCCTGTTTGATTGCTGGGAGGTGGGCAATGGAAGGTCGGACCCACAGATACCAGAGACTGGTTTCGGCGCTGCGATGGACTGCAAGGGTCTGGAGTGTCGCCAGTGTTGCCTTGGTGTTGGCCTTCATCGTGGGCGAAGGCGTCAAGCCCTCCGGGCCGAGCGAGTGGCTCGGGTTTCTGTTTTTCCCACTCGGGATCTCTGTCGGAATGATCCTGGCGTGGTGGAAGGAGGGCCTCGGAGGGAGCATAACAGTAGGAAGCCTGCTGACGTTCTATGTGGTTCACCGCACGACCGCCGGCACGTTCCCGAAAGGCTGGGCGTGGTTGGCGTTCGCAGCGCCCGGCTTCTTGTTTCTCCTGTCGTCGCATTGGTCTCGAAGGCCAAGGATCGGAGCGGCCTGACAGGCGGCTGCACCCGTCGGCGTCCGGCGCGGGTGAGCGCGAATCGTTGGGCAGCATCGAGCAGTCGCAGGTGGTTTGGCGGGGCCGGGAACAGTTGGCAATCGCGAGTCAAACCTCGAAAGGAGGGCCGTATGATTGGAGCTCTTGTGGCCAGGAAAGCGCTGGCTGGCGCTTTCGATGCGTTGAACCGGCATGATCTGGCGAAGTTCATGTCGGCTTGGCGGGACGACGGGGTGTTTGTCTATCCCGGCGAAATACCTGAAAGCGGGACCTTCCAGGGCAGGAGCGCCGTGGAAGACTGGTTCCGCCATTTCTTCGAGCAGTTCCCAGGAATCAGATTCGATATTCGAGACCTCTGCGTCCGGAATATCTTCGACCTTTCCGGCACCAACGTGGTCGCCGTGCACTGGAATATCCAGCTTACCAACCGAGAGGGACGTGTAGGCCAAAACAGCGGCGTAACGGTCGTGAATATCAAACGCGGCAAGGTCTTCCTGGTGAAGGACTTCATCTTTGATCTTGGCGACAACTTCAGGCGCAATTGGAGTGCGCCGTAGTGAGCGCTGCTGCCCCCGCGTTGCAGCGGACAGTTCCGCTGCACGGAGCCGCCGCTGAACGCGCTCAAGTTAGATCTACTGGAGTGACGCGATGTTCTCAAAACTCAAGCAATGGTTTAGCCGTGGCGAGCGGCGTCTCAATTTGAAGCCGCGACTCGCGTACGGCACAGACTTGGATTGGCTACGTTCGCCCACGGATCCGCACGATGTCTCCGCTTGGGACCGGTATTGGACGGAGCAGGTCAGGCACGAGCTTGGGCCGCCGGCGTTCGACATGCTCTGCGACGATCGGGATCTCGTCGAAGTGATGAACTCCGAAGGAATGAAGAATGTCCTGTGCGCAGGCAACGGAATCTCCCAAGAGCCTCGGGCCCTGGCTCAGGCCGGATTCAAGGTCATCGCTTTGGATATATCGCCTCAAGCGGTCGAGATCGCTCGAGGATTCGAGTTTCCTGCTGAAGGTTTCGAGTACTTCTGTGAACCAGAAATGCGCCGACCCGGGGGACGCGTTGACTTTGTGGTGGGTGACATTCTGGATTCCGCCGTATGTCCTGGACCCTTCGATGTGATCATCGAGCGACGTACTGCTCAGCTCTATTTCAACCACGATATTGGGCCCGTCTTGGGTGAACTTGCAAAACGTCTTGGTCAAGATGGCATCTTCCTCAGCCACTGCCACGATGGTTCATGGAAGCCGCCCGCCGAGCGCCGTCACTTCACGAAGCCATGGTTTCAACAGAATCGATGGACGATCTGGAACGGAGGTCCCGGCCGAAAACCTCCGGGTCGAGTGGCGTGGCTATACACGTTGACCGGGTAGGGGTAACCAGCGGGCGGCTGACAAGGCGATGCACCTGACGACCAGCTACGCAGCCTGCAGGTATTCGCCAAACCGTTACGCACCCGAGTGGTTGGAGGGGGTGAGGGGGCTGTATGACGCGAGTTGAGGCAAGCGTGGATATCAACGCGCCGGTTGCAGAAGTGTTTGCATTCGCTTCGGACTGGCGGCGATGGGAGGACTGGTGGGAGGGTGTCTCCAGTTTCAGGCCGACGACCGAGGTGATGCGAGGCAATGGCACGCGCTACGCGTACAAGACCTGGGTGGCGGGCGTGACTCTCAACCTTGAGACGGAGATCCACGACTTCGTGGAGAACGTCGGCTGGAGGGGTGTAGTCATCAAGGGCCCGCCGCACACGACCCAATGGGTGTTCGAGGCAAAGGGCAACACGACACGCCTTACTTATGTGCTGGAGTACAGCCTCCCCGTACCGGTGCTGGGTGCCCTGCTGGACTCTCTCCTCATGCGGCCGGGGTGGCGTTGACGCCTCGAAAATTCCCTCCAGAACCTCAAGCTTCACTTCGAGAAACGGAAGAGCTTGCCAGGGGAGGCGAGCGCGGAGGGGGACTAACAAGCGGTTGGAGCTGACGAGGCCCGGCCGGATCGGAGCCTCGCAGCTTATCCCCGCTGTTAGGAGGATGAAGATGTGAGGTACACACGGATTCACAGCGCTTTGGGGAAAAAGGTTTAGTCTTCTCCATCCCAAACTCTTCAATCCCAAACGTTGACTTGCCTGCATGTGCAGCCTAAGATGGCGGCAGTTGAAGTGACTTGGCAGATTACTCTTGGACCATCATCCCGTGATTGGCCAGACTGTTTCCCACTACCGCATCCTTGAGAAGCTCGGTGGCGGTGGCATGGGTGTGGTCTTCAAGGCCGAGGACACCAGGCTCCACCGCCAAGTTGCGCTCAAGTTTCTGCCGGACGAGGTGTCGAAGAATCCTCAGGCTCTTGAGCGCTTCCAGCGCGAAGCCCACGCCGCTTCAGCTCTCAACCATCCCAACATCTGCACGATTTACGACATGGATGAACACGCCGGGCAACCCTTCATTGCCATGGAGTTCCTCGAGGGCGGTGCGCTGAAGGTGCATATCGAGAGCGGGCCTCTGCCGGTTCTCGATGCCCTGGATCTTGCCTGCCAGATGGCGGAAGCCCTGGCCGAGGCGCACGCGCACGGCATCGTGCACCGGGACATTAAGCCGGCGAACGTCATGTTGACGAAGACCGGGCACGTGAAACTGGTGGACTTCGGCCTGGCGCGGCTGCCGGAGATGGCGGGTGTAACAGCGACAGGTGCGACACTGGGGACGCCCGCCTACATGGCGCCGGAGCAGGTGCGCGGGGAAACGATCGATGGCCGGGCAGACCTGTGGGCGCTGGGCGTAGTGCTGTACGAAATGCTGGCGGCCCGCCACCCGTTCGCGAGCGAATCCGTGCAGGGGATCCTCCACGGTGTGCTGAATCGCGCGCCCGAGCCGGTGGAACGGCTGCGGTCGGGTCTGCCGCCGGCACTGGTGCACATCGTGAACCGGGCGCTGGCGAAAGACGTTCTGAGGCGATACCAGCAGGCCGAACAGATGCTGGCGGACCTGCAGGCATGCCGCCAACAACTGCAATCGAGCCCCGCGCGAGTGGAAGGCGGGCGCCGGGTGCCGTCGATTGCGGTTCTGCCGTTCGCCAACCTGAGCGCGGATAAAGAGCAGGAGTATTTCTGCGATGGGATGACCGAGGAGTTGATCACCGCGCTCAGCGCCTTACAGGGGCTGCGGGTGGCGGCGCATAGCTCCTCGTTCCAGTTCAAGGGTCAGGCGCTCGACATCCGGAAGGTGGGTGAGCAGTTGAACGTGGAAGCGGTTCTGGAAGGGAGCGTGCGGAAGTTGGGCGAACGGCTGCGGGTGGCAGCGCAGCTCGTGAATGTTAGCGATGGGTATCACCTTTGGTCGGAGCGATACGACCGCCGATTGGATGATGTCTTCGAGGTCCAGGATGAGATCGCGCGCGCCATCGTCGGCAAGCTCAAAGTGAAGCTGATCGGCGAACCCGAAGCGCCGCTGGTCAAACGCGGCACCGAGAACATGGAGGCGTACCAACTCTATTTGCAGGGCCTCTACTATTTTGCGCGACGGTACAAAGGTAGGTTAGGGGAGGCGGTCGACTGCTACTCGCGGGCGGTGGCGATCGATCCGGATTTTGCCCCAGCCTGGGCCGGCCTCGGGGAGTCCTATGGGATCATGTCCTGGTTTGCGTATGGGCCGTTACGCGAGTTGCACCCGAAAGCCATGGAAGCGGCCAGGCGCGCCCTCACGCTCGACGAGAGGCTCCCCGAGGCGCACCACGCGTTGGCAGCGGCGCACATGTTCTTGGAGTGGAACTGGACCGTCATCGAGCGCGAGTTTATGCGGGCCTTGGCGCTCAACCCCAATGCCGGATTGACGCACGCGATGTATGCGATGGGGCTGGCAGCGATGGGACGCGACGACGATGCCGTACGCGAGGCTGAATGCGCCACCGCCATAGATCCGCTCTCTGCGATTTTCGCGTACCTGTGCGGATTGACGTACTACCTTCTGCGCCGCCTTCCGCGTGCCATAGAAGAACTACAGAAGGCGGTTGCGCTGGATCCCTACTTCGTACCAGGCTGGTGGGGGATTGCCGTCGCGTGTACGGCGAGTGCCCGGCACGAAGAAGCCGTCGCGGCTGCCGAACGTGCGGTGACTCTTAGCGAGCGGGCGGTGTTCTGCGTTGGCTTTCAGGGTTTGGTGCTGGGGAATGCAGGGCGCCTGACCGAGGCCCGGCGAGTGCTCGAGGAGCTTATAGAACGATCCCAACGTGAGTACGTGCCACTCACGATGCTGGCGTTGGTCCACTTCGGGCTCGGCGAGGACGATGCGGCGTTAGCCTGCATCGAACGCCAGCAGGCGCAAGGAAGGATTCCTCCCTTTATCCTGGTAACACCGTGGTGCGACCGAATCCGTGGAGATCCACGGTTCATTGCAATCCTCGCCGCAAGCGGCTACACGGGCCCGTGGCTGCATGCCGGGTCGACAGGCACGCAATCAAAGCCGCGACCGTGAGCCCAAGAGAACGCATCAGCCTGAATCTCTCACCACGCTGGGACGCTTTGGGGGGCCGCCCTTCCCATTCCGTGGTGAGAACCCCCCCTAGCCGGAGTTCGAGCCGCTACGGCTCTTTCGGGAAGCGCCTCCCCGGCGCTCTCCAAGACAATCCGAATCCTTAAAGTGGATGGAAAACACCGCCGATATTGTTGGTGTAACCCGGTGGGTGTTCCTGGGTCGGTGTTGCTTCTTGGGCGCGACCAGTGATTGAACGCCAGGGCGAGTTAAACTTATGCCGTCCCCGGAGATTCCAGCCATGCGGCAGCCTTCTGCCCCGCTCGCGACACATCGATCACGTCGGGCTCTGCCCAAGCGAACCATCCTATTACTCCTTCTTTTCCTCCTGATCTACTTTCACCCCACCCGCTTGCCAGCTCAGGGCACCCCGGCTGCTCCTGACGTGATGAACATGAGCCTGGAAGACCTTATGAAGGTTGAGGTTGATGCGGTTTACGGGGCCTCAAAATACAAACAGAAAGTTGCCGATGCGCCAGCCTCAATTACGATCATCACCGCCGACGAAATCGCTCGTTACGGGTACCGCACCCTCGCTGACATTCTGCGCAACGTGCCGGGCTTCTATCTGACCTATGACCGAGTCTACAGCTATCTGGGAGAGCGTGGCTTTGGGCGCCCGGGAGACTTTAACAGCCGTTTTCTTCTCCTGGTGGACGGCCACCGTGTAAACGACAACATTTATGACCAGGCTTTCATAGGCACCGAATTTCCGTTGGATGTCGGCCTGATTGACCGCGTAGAAGTCATCCGCGGCCCGAACTCCTCGCTTTACGTGGCCAGCGCCCTTCTGGGTGTGATCAACGTTGTTACCAAGCCGGTGCGCGAAGCAAGGAACCTGAGCGTTTCCGCAGAGCTGGCCAGCTATGGCACCTACAAAACGCGCCTCACGTACGGCCACCGGTTCCGTAGCGGCCTGGAAATGCTCCTTTCCGGCTCCTACTACAACAGCCACGGGCAAGACCTCTATTTTCAGGAGTATAACAGCCCCCTCAGCAACTATGGCATCGCCCAGAATGCTGACTACGACCGGTACAGCCAATTCTTTGCCGATCTCACCTACGGCCATTTCAGGCTGGAGGGCCTGTATGGATCGCGGGTAAAGGGAGTGCCCACGGGCGAGTTCGGGACCTTGTTCAACGATCCTGCGACCCAGGTCCTTGATGCCCGGGCATACCTGGACCTTCAGTATGAGCGCAACTTTGGTGGCGACTGGGGTGTCCTGGGCCGCGCCTACTATGACCGTTACCCGTTCAGTGGTACTTATATCTACGACATGTCGGCCTTCGGCGGTCCTGCCCAGGGTGTCGTCAAGTTGGCAGGTCAGGGGCAATGGGCGGGCGCGGAGTTCGCTGTTTCCAAGCGACTGTTTGATCACCAGACGTTGGTCATCGGTGCGGAATTCCGAGACAATTTTCGCCAACGCCAGTCGGACTATATCGTACAGCCGTACCTGCCGGTTGGCAATGAGCAGAATAGCTCGAAAATCTCGGCAGTTTACGCCCAGGACGAGGTCCGGCTGCGCCGCAGTCTTGTCCTGGACCTGGGCTTCCGCTACGACCACTACTCGACTTTCGGTGGCGCCACGAACCCGCGGGCTGCCTTGATCTATCATCCTTTGGAGAAGACCACCGTCAAGCTTCTTTACGGTCAGTCCTTCCGCGCACCCAACGTCAACGAGCTGTACTTTCAGACGACCAACCCCTTTTTCCAAGCTATGCTGCCCAACGGCAACCCTAATCTCAAGCCCGAAACCGCCAGGACCATGGAACTAATGTTCGACCAGGACCTTCCCCGCCAATTTCGCTTCGAGGTCTCCGGCTACTATTACCCGATCCGAGGGCTGATCAACGCAGAAATGGATCCCGCCAGTGGGGCGATCGTTTATGAGAACAGCCAGCGGGTCAATTTGCAGGGTACCGAGATCATTCTGAAAAGACAATCGCGCTCGGGAGTGGAGGCCGGTGTCAGTCTCAGTCTGCAGAGTGGCGTGGGGCAGGGCGACGGGTCCGCTCTGACCAATTCGCCGCACACGTTGGTCCAGGCGAATCTGAGCGTGCCCCTCCTGCACAGGAAGCTCTATGCCAGTGCGGACATCAACCACGTTAGCCGAAGGAGAACCCTGCAGGGCAGTTTTGCGGGGGCTTACACGGTTCCCAATTTCACCCTGTTCAGCAACGCCTTCCGGCATTGGGAAGTGTCGGCAAGCTTCTATAACGCGTTCAACCAACGATATGGCGACCCGGGCGACCCGGGGAATCTTCAGGATATTATCCTTCAGGACGGGCGGACTTTCCGGCTGAAATTCGCGTACCACTTTTGAGCTTCCATGACGATACGTCGGCGAAAACGCGGTGAGGCAGAACCTGGGAGGAATGGCTATCCGTGCGGCGGACGGCGCTGGAAGGGACGGACGGCCCTGTGCCTCGTCGTCTGCGGGTTGCTGTTCGGCGGCACGCCGCGGGCTTTTTCCCAGAGTGAGGGCGACGGGGAGTACCGGCTCAAGTTGGCCTTTCTATACAATTTTGCGAGGTTCGTGGAGTGGCCAGCGGACGCTTTCCCGGATGAGAGTGCCCCCCTTACGATCTGCGTGGTGGGAGAGGATCCCTTCCAGGGCGGGCTCGCGCAAGACCTGCGCGGCCGGACGGTCGCCGGGCACCCGATCAATATCCGGCGTCTCCAAGCAGGTGACAATCCAAGAACCTGTCAAATGGTTTTCGTTCGGGCCGGCGAGAAGCGGGCAGCGGAAAAGATCCTGCCGAGCCTGAAGGCGTCGAGCACTCTGAGCGTGGGCGAAAGCAAAGGGTTCGCAGAACGCGGTGGGGTCATCAATTTGACCCTGGAAGAGAATAAGCTCCACTTCGAAGTCAACCTCGGGGCTGCCGCCGAGACACGGCTGAGGATCAGTTCCAAGCTTCTGGCACTCGCCAAGATCGTTAAGGAGTAGCGGAACCTTTTACCGCCAGCCACGCTCCGCTAACTTGGACCGCATACTATGCCGCCTTCAACAGGCTACTAACGCGAGCGCAGAAAGCCATGTTGCGCAGTCGCTCCGGGGTCATGAACAGTCACCAACCTCACCTGCTGCTTCGCGTTGGCAGTAGTGTCTCCATGAAACCAACTTAGTATCAGTTGAACAGAACCGGAACCGGGTTCTGTCCTTGCCCCCCTCCCTATTGAAACCACGAGACTTAACCCACTCAAAAATACTGATTCGAGCCGATTTGGACAGCCCTGGTCGCCGACCTCGGGATTCTTTCCGGCCAGGAATTCAAGAAATCTGAACGCCGGCGGATTATGATCCGTCATATAGGATGGAACCGGAATGCACGCCCCAGGAATTGGGACATTGAGCGGGTTGAGAACGATTGCGGACGCTGCGGGCGAAGACCTGGAGGCGGCGGTCGAGCAATACGCGCGTACGGTCTACCGGGTAGCGTACTCGGTGCTGCGCAATCATCATGATGCTGAAGACGCGGTGCAAGAGACATTCCTGCGGCTGGTACGGCACCATAAAGGTTGGGCGGCTGTCCGCGATCGGCGCGCTTGGCTGGCACGGGTGGCCTGGCGAGTAGCGCTCGACCGCCGCCGCGCGGCGCCGGAAATTTCGCTTGAGGACGCTGCCGACGCGGTTCGCGACCTGCGCGCCGCAGGAGCCGGTGCGGATGAAATCGCCGAGCGCGAGCAGATGACGGCCCTGCTTGCGAAGCTGATTGCGACGCTACCCGAAGATCTGCGCAATGTTGTCACGCTCTCGACGGTTGAGGAGCTGACCTCTCCGGAGATTGCAGAAGTTCTGGGCGTCGCCGAAGGCTCCGTGCGCGAGCGGTTGATGCGCGCGCGGGGGCTTCTCAAAGAAAAACTGAGCCGCTGCTTGGAGCGCAAAGATGCCAGACGAAAGGGATGACAAGTTTTTGGATGAGTTGCTGGACGCCTCGCTTCGGCACTATTCCGATGCGCTTCCGCGGGAGGGGCTGGAAGGCCGCGTGCTGGCACAACTCCGCTCTGCGAGGGCGGCGAAATCGAGCCGCAAGTGGGCTTGGGCACTGGCTGCGGGTGTCGCGGCCGCAGTTGTGATCATCGCGGGAATAGCCATCCGCAAGCCGGTCCCGGTCAGACCGGCGATCACCGCGCAGCACGCCTCTGCGCCGCAGCCGGCTTCGAAGAGTTCGCCCGCGAGTTCAGTTGCAACGCCTCGGCCCGCGATGGCGAGGCAGCACACAGCCCTGCGCCAGGGGAGTGCACAGCTTGCAGAAGCACGCCGGCCCGAGCAGTTCCCGACACCCGCGCCGCTGACCCAACAGGAAAAGCTGTTGCTGGCCTATGCGCGCTGGATGGCGTCCAGCGCACCGAAGGGCCCAGCGGCCGAGGAGCAGCAGGACAAAGTGGAGATTCCGCTGCTGACCATCACGGCGCTCAACATCAGCCCTCTGGAGGGCGAAGAGGACAATCCGGAGAAGTGAGGAGGGTTTATGCAGAAGTTTAAGCTCCTAGGGCTAGCGTTGCTTCTGACGGTGGCATTGCTGCCTTGCTGGGTGAGGCCCAGCCTGGCGCAGGAGGGGAAAACTGAGAAGATAGCTGAGAAACCCCTATCCAAGAACACCTATCGCGTGGAGTTAACTATCAAGGAGTTGGACGGGAACAAGCAAGTGAATTCCCGCCGCTACCTGATGAATGTCAACGAGAAGGAAATGGGACAGGTGCGGTCGCAAAGCCGTGTGACTACGCCTGCCATCAACAGCGGTTCCACCCCCCAGTACGAGTACCACGACGTCAGCATGAACATTGACTGCCGGCCGCTAAGTGTAGGGGAAGATGTGCAGCTTGGCATTAGGGTGCAATCCCATAGTCTGGCCAATCCGGTGGGAACTCTGGAGACCACGGCGCCCCCTGTCTCTCGGGAGCAGCAACTCAACGTGACCGCCACCGTCACCCTGGGCAAACCCACGCTTGTAGGCAGCATAGATGACGTAACTTCCACCCACCGCTTTGAAGTCGAAGTAACGGCGACGAAAGTGAAGTAGGAAGGCCTCGCGAGGGAGGGCGCGCGGCCCTCCCTCGGGTCCTAGGTGCACACCTACACGTTCTCCGGAACGAGGTAAGGCGCGCGGTAGCCACGGTCGGCGTCGCGGAGGATCTTGCTGGCTTCTTCGTCGCCGATCACTTCCTGCTTCTCGGGATCAAACTGCAAGGTGCGGCCTAATCGATAAGAGGCGTTACCCAGGTGCAGCAGCGTGCAGGAGATGTAGCCCTCCTCGATGGGTGCGTTCAGTGCTTCCTTCTTGCGGCTGCGGACGCAGTCGATGAAGTTGGCCCAGTTGTTGCCTTCCCCTTCCGCATAGGGTCCCGGTTCCTGGTCCTCGCCGAGCCAGGTGCGATAGGAGCCGTAACCGCCAATCGCCAAATATCCCTTGGAGCCATAAATAATGTTGCCGATGGTGTTCTGCGGGCCTTTGCCTTTGCGGGGTTCAGCCGCGTTGCCGAGCGCCGGGGCGACATCCCCTTTTCCGAACTCCGGCGTCCCGATGCCGGCTTCGTGGTTGGTGATCCAGTGGCGGACCTCGAACTCCAAGAGCCGCTTCTTCCCGTCCGGCATATCGAACTCGTAGGCGACGTTCAGCACGTTGGGTGTCTGCTGGTCGTCGTCAAACATCACGTGCCCGCCGATGGCTGCGACCCGGTTTGGGAATTTCACGTCTAATCCCCAGCGCGCCACGTCGAGCTCGTGGATGCCCTGGTTGCCGAAGTCGCCGTTGCCCGTGTCCCAGATCCAGTGCCAGTTGTAGTGGAAGCGATTCTTGGTGAAGGGCTTGAGCGGAGCGGGTCCGGTCCAGAGGTCGTAGTGGACGCCGGCGGGCACGGGTTCTTGCGGAGCGTGGCCGATGGATTTGCGCCATTTGTAGCAGATACCGCGCGAGAGATACCTCTCGCCGATCAGTCCATCGCGCATCTTTTGCATGGCCTCGATGATGGCTTTGCCGGAGCGGCTGTTGGTGCCGTGCTGGACGATGCGGTTGTATTTCTGCGCGGCGCTCACCAATTGGCGGCCTTCCCACCAGTTGTGGCACATGGGCTTCTCTACATAAACATCCTTGCCGGCCTGGCAGCCCCAGATGGCTTGCAGCGAGTGCCAGTGGTTAGGCGTGGCGATGGATATTGCATCGATGGACTTGTCTTCGAGAAGTTTGCGCAGGTCGATGAAGGTGGCCGGCTTCTTGAGCCCCATCTTTTCCATCTCTCCCAGGCGCTGATTCAAGACATTCTCATCCACATCGCA
Organism: uncultured Acidobacteriota bacterium; assembly: GCA_963722555.1. GTDB lineage: Bacteria > Acidobacteriota > Terriglobia > UBA7540 > UBA7540 > Bog-366. The sequence goes on along the minus strand of CAVRNQ010000001.1, from coordinate 218,139 downwards.
AACGGCAGCGATTTCGACGCCGGGGAGCTTGGCATATTCTTCCACATGCGACCACCCCTGCCCGTGCAGGCCAATCACGGCCACGTGCACGCGGTCGCTCGCTCCGAAGATCCTCTCGGGCTTGGGGAAAAAGCTGATGCCACCCAAAGCCGCCAGCCCCGCGCCGGTACGCGCGCTGGTTTTGAGGAATTCGCGGCGGTTCAGTTCTGAATCTTTGGACATGAGAAAACACTCCTTTCACAGTTTGGGAGATTATACCCTTGGTGCGGTGATTTTGGATTTTAGATTTTGAGTTGGGGAGGTGGCGGAGGGGACCGTAAGCAGGGGGCAGTGGGTGGAAACCTTCGGAATTCAGAATCTGCTAACAGCCCTCTCCCCTCGGAGAGGGCTGAAGAGGCTAAGGAACGAGGACAGAGGACAGCGGACCCCATCTCCCCGGCGCGCTGCCCACCCTTCCCCTTATCGGTTTCGGCAGGGCCGACGATCCAGTTGAGAGAAATCACTCGTGCACAGCGTGGCACCCTTGGCTTTGCGACCTTGGCTTTTGGATTGGAGAGGCGGCCGGAGGGCGGCGGGCAGCGGCATGGGATCGACCGCCGATCGAAAAGTTCTTAGGGAGACGAAAACGGTTGTGGTAGCATTCCCGGTCTGCGCTTCCCTGGACCGTCCGGGCGCGACGGAGAAGAGCACGAGAGAGTCGGTGGCATGGCGCATCGAAAAGCTTTTGCAGTTGCTTCTCCCTACAGATATTACTTCGAGTTCGTCCTCCGGCTGGTGCGCCGAATTCTGCTGCTGGCGGTGGTGCTATTCGTGGCCTTGGCGGCGGTGGGAGGGGGATTAACTTACTACGTCATCACGCGCCAGAACTCGCAAGAAGCCGTTACGCCACAAAGTTATCTCCTGAGCAGTTACATCCCACTGAACTTTACTGACCGCTCGGGCGGTGAGCATGAGGGCTGGCTGCTGCTGGGACTGCGCCGTGCGCCGGTCATTATCCTCAGCCACGGGTACGACTCGAACCGATCCGACCTGTTATCGCTGGGCGCCATTCTTCGCGACAATCACTTCAACGTGTACATTTTCAACTTTCACGGGCCCAAGGCGAAGGAACGCTATTCCGATCTGGGGCCTCGGCAGGCCGCGGATTTGAATTCGGCCATTGAAGCCGTGACCCGCCAACCCGAGGTTAATCCCAACCGCATCGGATTATACGGAACTTCCATGGGCGGATACGCTGCGCTGGAGGCTGCCCAGTCCAATTCCAAAGTGAAGGCGCTCGTGGTGGACACGACCTACGCGACCCCGGACCAGATGTTCGACCTGCAGGTCGATCGCCTGTTGGGCGGCTCCAGCAAGCTGTTCCGGGTTCTCACCGAGGCTCAGTTTCATCTCTCCACGCTGGGAACAAAGCCCCCCCCGATACTCGCCAACCCGGCGAGGCTGGAGGGCATGCCCAAGCTCTTTATTTTGGGGCGCGACATTCCTCCCCTGGCGGAGATGACCGAGGGGATTTACAACCAGGCGCCCCAGCCTAAACAGTTATTGGTAATGGAACACTCCCTGGCAGGGTTGACGGCTGTCGGTGAGAAGAAGGAATACGAAGATCAGATCCTCAATTTCTTTCTGCAGAGTCTTTCTCTTCGCGCCGATTGAGGCTCGCCCAGCAGGAATTCGGGGCGGGTGGGCCGTTCGCCGGAGCAGAGCCTCACGGTGGTCCCTTGCTACCTGAGCAGCGTATGAAGCCGGGAGAGGTTGGGAACACTTCGCAAGTCCCTGGGTCCGAGGTGCGGACGGAAACCCCGGCGCGGCCGACGCGCAGTCACTGGCTGCAGTATTGGGCCGTGATTGCGGTGCTCAAGCCGCTGGGTTGGCTCCCCCACAAACTGGCGCGCGGCGTGTGCGCCGTTCTGGGGGCCCTAAGCTACTGGTTCTGGCCTCGCCTGCGGCGGGTGGGTTTGTGCAATCTGCGCCTGGCGTTCCCGGAGTGGTCTGAATCCGAGCGGCGCCGTGTGCTCTATGGACTCTTCCAGAGTTTTGGCCGCATGCTGGCCGACTTTGCCCATTTTCCTAACTGGAATCGCGAGAATATCGAAAGCCTGATCATTTACGACGGGTTTGAGAATTACGCGCGTGCCCAGAGCCTGGGGTGTGGCGTGCTGTTCCTGACGGCGCACTTTGGTAATTGGGAGCTGGGTTCCTTTGCACACGGCGTGTATGGTTACCCCTGCCAGTTCATTGTGCGCCCACTCGACAACCCCCTGATCGATCGGCTTATCAACCGCTACCGCTGCCTGAGTGGCGGCAAGGCGATCGACAAGGGCGAGTTTGCCCGGGGAGTCCTGCGGGCGTTTTCGCAAGGCCAGGCGGTGGGTGTGCTCACCGATCAGAACATGTCGCTGAGTGAGGGCGTGTTCGTCAATTTCTTCGGCCGGCCGGCCTGCACCACGACGGGCCCGGCGCGCGTGGCCCGCAAGACCGGAGTTCCCATTGTCCTGGGGCTGGTCATCTGGGATGCGAAGCTGAATAAATACCGCCTGCGCTTCGAGGCTGTGGAGTGGATTAAACGCGAAGATCCCGAGGAAGAGATCCTGGCCAATACGGCGAACTTCACTCGGCTGATCGAGGAGTACGCTCGCCGTTATCCGGACCAGTGGCTCTGGGTGCATCGGCGCTGGAAAACCCGCCCGCCCGGGGAGCCCCCTATTTATCCTTCCTGAACCATGCACCCGCCCCCAGGGAGGCGCCTTCATCCGGTGCCCAGGGTATTCGAGAGGCCAACCATGACAGTCTTGGAGATTTCCGAGTTATTGCAGGGAACGCCTGCCGGGGAAGGCGAGCGCGAGATTCGCGGCGTGGCCGCACTGGACGTGGCCGGACCCGCGGAACTTTCCTACGCTGAGGGCCCGCGCGCCCTGGAAAAGGCCGCGGGCTCGGGCGCCGGGTGCCTGCTGGTGCCCGAGGGCGCCTCCTTGCCGGGGCAGACCACGATTGCCGTGCGCAATCCCAAGCTGGCGCTGATTCGCGCTGCCGAGGTGCTGCATCCGGCGTCACCGCCTACCGTGGGGATTCATCCCACAGCCGCGGTCGCGCCCGACGCCCAACTGGCTCCGGACGTCTCGGTGGGCGCGCACGTGACGATCGAAAGCGGGGTCCGGGTGGGGCCGGGCACGCGGCTCGGCCCGGGGGTCTTTCTCGGCGAGGGCGTGTGTGTGGGTGCGCGCTGCGTTTTGTATCCGCGCGTGACCGTTTATCCCGGCGCGCGGATTGGCGACCGCGTGCTGCTCCACGCGGGCGTGGTGGTGGGCTCGGACGGGTTCGGCTACGTCTTCGCGGAGGGCAAGCATGTGAAGTTTCCGCAGTTGGGAAAGATTATCATTGAGGATGATGTTGAGATCGGGAGTAACAGCACGCTGGACCGCGGCTCGCTGGGCGTCACGATTATCGGGCAGGGCACGAAGATCGACAACTTGGTGCAGATTGCTCACAATGTCAGGATCGGACGTCATTGCATCATCGTTTCGCAGACGGGAATTTCCGGGAGCGTCGAAATCGGTGACTACGTGGTGATGGGCGGACAGGTCGGCATCGGGGACCACGTGCGCATTGAGGACCGCGTCACGATCGGCGGCCAGGCAGGGGTTCTTCCCGGCAAAATCGTTCGCAGCGGCTCAACCATCTGGGGAACCCCCAGCCGCCCCATGAGCGAATTCAAGAGAACCATCGCCCGCTTGGCGAGGCTCGATGACTTGGCAGAAAAAGTGAAGGCGTTGGCGCGGCAGATTGAGCGGTAGGCTCATGGGACCAGGGCAATCCCCTCCCGCGGGAAACGCCCGCCAGGTCCGCGCCTCAGCCGCCGGCCAGAGACTGCAACCTAATAGATTGATAGAGCATCCATTTAGAAGCGCCGGAGAGTGATCCGCCGTCTCCTGTCAAGGGTCACCCCAGCGCAGTCCAATTCTTCTGAGTCTTGGGAGGGCAAAATTTGGCCTACCCAGGGCCCCCATATCCTGTAAGATAGGGGAACTGTGGCTGCTGGGTCGATTCGCCGATTTGGGTACACTCTCGCTGTTTACTCGCTGGTGCTGTTGCAGATCCACCTGGCATGGGTTGCCATTCTCCACCACCATGGCGAGACGGCGACGCGGGGGCATGCTCCCTGGGTCAGCGGATGCGGCACCCAACCGTCGCCCGCGGCTGGAAACAGCCTGCCTTGCACCGCGTGCCAGATTGTTCGCCAGGGAGCAGCTCAACCCGCCGGTGCCGCACCGGTTCATAGCCCGGCGCTCTCCGTTTACTTTGCGCTGTGTCTGACGCACAACAACTATGGCTCGTTGCAGCCGGTCAGCATTCACGGCCGCGCTCCTCCGCTTGTCTAGACCATCCCTCGGCTTTTTCTCAAATCACCCTCAGGCTCATCGAAGGCGTGTAAGTGGTGGGCTCTTCTTATCGAAACCTTGACCCTGGTGGTTTGGTGATCATGAACGACAATTGCATTTTCTCAACGATGAGGCGTTTGGGGTTTTTGAGGGCGGGGATTCTCTTGCTGGCCTGGGCGGGAATGGGTGTGGCATCGGACGCGCAGCAGGCTCCGCGATCGTCACGGATTGATCTGGCCACATGCGACTGCATTTGCTCGCGAACATTGTTGGAACGAAACGCCTGGCACGTGCTAGCTTGCTGGCATCAGAAGGTGAGTGATGGACGCGGCCCGAGAGGCGCTGATTTCAGGCCGCGCCACCGAATCTCGCCTTTGCCGATCATCCTAACTCGAATGAGCCTGGAGGATTCTTACCATGCGACGACTTGTGGTTCTGGTCTGGTTGCTTGTTCTCGCGCCCGGAATCCTCGGGGCGCAGGCGAATGATAAGGTGGAGGAACGGCTGAAGGCCGATGAAGATCGCATCAGAGCTTTGGAGGAAGAAATCAAGGTGCTTAAGGCTGCTCTCGTGGCGGTAACACCTGGCGCGCCACCTGCCGCGGTGCAGGTGCCTGCGCCTACCCCTGAGGCTGTGGCCGTGCCCCCGCCGCCTGTGCAGCAGGCTACATCGCAGCCGCCCGCCGAGCCGCAGGCGCCTGCCCAAGCCCCCCTAACCGTCGCGGCGGCTCCCGTCTTGCCGGGCGAAACCGCGGGCCAGCTTCCCGTCTATGGTGGAGCAAGCGCCGCTGCGAAAGCCCTCAACCCTGATATCAGTGTCATTGGCGATTTTCTGGGCGCCGTGGGCAGGAACCCGTTTAACCCGGGGCCGGCGTTGGAAATGCACGAATCCGAAGTGGGGCTTCAGGCGATCGTGGATCCGTACGCGCGCGCCGACTTCTTCCTATCGTTTGGTCAGGAAGGAGTGAACCTTGAAGAGGGCTACATCACCTTTACCTCGCTGCCCGGAGGATTTGTCGCCAAGGTGGGCAAGATGCGCGCCGCTTTTGGCAAGGTCAACACCCTTCACAATCACGTGCTCCCGTGGACCGACCGGCCGCTGGTGACTGAGAGCCTGGTGGGTGGCGAAGATGGAATTGACGATGCTGGTTTGTCCGTAACCCGCATTCTGCCGGCGCCCAAGGGCATCTTCCTGGAAGCGACCGGCCAGGTCTTCGCCGGGGATTCGGCAGACGTTTTCAAGTCGAGCCAGAACCGGGATGCCAGCTTGGTTGGGCACTTGCGCGGCTACAAGGATATTACCGACAACACGAATATCGATCTCGGTTTTTCCTATGCGCGAGGGCATAACGACGCGGGCTTGGCGCTGGCGAGCAATGCTTATCGAACTGAACTCTACGGTGCGGATGCCACTGTGCACTGGAAGCCCCTCCGCCGGTCGATCTACCATTCCTTCGTGGGCCGCAGCGAACTCATCTGGAGTGACCGCGAGGAGCCGGGGCTGGTTCGGCGCGCTTTTGGATTCTACACTTCTGGGGACTATCAATTGGGCCGCCGCTGGTTTGCCGGTGGTCGCTTTGACCGTTCCGACCGGGCGCGCGCTCCCAACTTGACCGATAGCGGCTTTTCCGCCATCCTCACTTACTGGCCAAGTGAGTTCAGCCAACTCCGCGGACAGTATCGCTTCACGCAGTACGCCGACGGGCGGGAAGGGAATGAATTGCTCTTCCAATTGCAGTTCTCCCTAGGTGCGCACGGCGCCCATCCCTTTTAGGAGCTATTATGAATCAACGACCTCACTCATTTCGCTTCAGCTTATGGATTTCCGCCGGCTTGCTCGGGCTGGCGCTCCTTTCCGCCGGTCCTGCGGAAGCCTCGTCGAAGCTGAAGGTGGTGACCGCGACAACGGACATGGCAGCGCTTGCCGAAGCCGTCGGCGGCGACCACATCGAGGTGGAGTCCATTGCGCGAGGATATCAAGATCCGCACTTTGTGGAAGCGAAGCCCAGTTTTCTCCTGAAGCTGCGCAAGGCGGACTTGCTGATTGTGGTCGGCCTGCAACTGGAAATTGGCTGGCTGCCGCCGCTCATCACACAGTCCGGCAACCCCAAAATTCAGGTCGGGGCAGCAGGCTACCTCGATGCCTCTGACCTTGCGGAGATCTTGGAAAAACCGACCGGCGTGGTGACGCGGGCGATGGGCGACGTGCACCCGTTGGGCAACCCGCACTACTGGCTTGACCCGGAAAACGGCCGCCGGGTCGCCCAAGGGATTCAGATGAAGCTCGCACAGATGAGACCGGAGGATGCTGCCTACTTCGAACAACGCTTCCAGGCTTTTAGCCAACACCTCAGCGCGGAGGAGAAGGTCTGGGATGAAGCAATGAAGTCCCTGCACGGGCTCAAGGTGGTTTCCTACCATAAGTCCTGGCCGAACTTCGCCAAACGCTTCGATCTGAACGTGGTCGGCTACATCGAGCCGCGCCCGGGCATCCCGCCCTCTCCCAGCCACACTCTGGAACTCATCGGCATGATGCGTCGCGACAATGTGAAGCTGATCGTGGTCGAGCCTTACTTTGACCTGAAGACCCCGAACAGCATTGGCAGCCAGACGGGAGCACAGGTCCTGGTCATGCTGCCCTCGGTAGGCGGGGAAAAAGAAGTGACGGATTATTTCAAACTTTTCGACTACGACATTGCGCTGCTTAGTAAAGCGGTCGCCGCCGCGCATTAGGGCGACGAGGGAGGTTAAATGGAAATTCTTCCGTTCTTGCTCATGCCGTTCCTGGCCAGTCTCATCCTGACGGGTATCCACGCCTATCTGGGCGTGCACGTGGTCGAGCGCGGCGTTATTTTCGTCGACCTCGCCCTGGCGCAGATCGCGGCGCTCGGCGCCACGGTGGCGATCCTGTTCGGCATGGACCCGCACAACGGCCATACCTACTGGATCAGTCTGGCTTTCACGTTTCTGGGTGCGGCGATCTTCGCTCTCCTGCGCGTGCGGCGCGCGCACATTCCGCAGGAGGCTATCATCGGCATTGCCTATGCCGTGGCCTCTGCCGCGGCGATTCTGGCCATGAGCAAAGCTACCGGTGAAACCGAGCACCTGAAGGATATGCTGGTGGGCAACATCCTGGCGGTCTCCGGGCCGGAGGTGGCCAAGACCGCGGCGCTCTATGCGGCCGTTGGCTTATTCCACTTCGTTTTCCGGAAGAAGTTCTTGCTCATCTCCATCGATCCCAAGGGGGCCGAGGCTCAGGGAGTCTCGGTACGTTTCTGGGACTTCCTCTTCTATGCTTCCTTCGGATTCGTCGTCACATCGTCGGTCGCCATCGCCGGCGTCCTGCTGGTTTTCTGTTACTTGATCGTACCTTCTGTGGGCGCCATGCTGTTTGCGGATCGGATCGGGCGGCGCCTGGCCATCGGCTGGACTATGGGAACGCTGGTTTCGGCGCTGGGCGTGTATTTCTCTGTCTTGTTGGATCTGCCCACCGGCGCCACCATCGTTTGCACGTTCGGGGGTGTTCTCACGCTTATGTTTCTTGTCCGCGTTCTTCTGTACCACCGCGGCAGGGATCGCGAGACAGGACTTCCCGACGCCGAAGTGGTTTTGGAAGCGCCCGAGGGCAGCCGAAAGCTGAACGCTGGCTAGAGCAGGTCCTCGGTGCAGGTCGGTTAACGAGCCACGGCAGGTTCCCCTGCTGCACGCCCAACCTCCTCCGCGGAGCCTTTTGCCATTGTGATCGTGGCGGGTCTGATTTCGCGTCTGTTTCTGGGATTTTTCGTCAACCCCGTGCTCTACGAAATGGTGGCGCGCGAGGGCGACGTCCTCCAGGTTTAGCAGGCTGCTGAAAAAGCCTCGCGCTGATGTCATCCTGAGCCCTTCGCTGACATCCTGACTCCTTCGCTGTCATTCTGAGCGAAGCGAGGAATCTCGCTCTGCCCGCTCAGGATAAACTGCGCGAAGGATCTTGCTCTGCTGGATCAGGGTTAACTCCGCGAAGGATCTGCCTGGTTTATTTTCAATAAGAAACAGCAGATGCTTCGTCCGCCGCGGCGGACTCAGCATGACAGATACCCTTTTTCAGCAGCCTGTTAGGGCTCCCCGCGCAAATCCGGTTTGCTTTATGGGCGGCAGGTTCACTAGAATCATCCTGGGACTGCAAGAGAACTCATCCTTTCGGGAGGAGAGGAGCCACTTGTACGGAAAACCTTCGAAAGTCCTGTTGCTGGCCTTATTCCTGAGCTTCCGCGGCGCGGCTCCAGGTGACGTGACCCGTGCGCAGCAGCCGCCTGCCGGCCCGGTTCTTAGTGAAGCCACCCGCGACAAAGTGGTGCGCTACATCCATGAGCGCTTTGGCGTGCCTGATACCGTGAAGATGAACCTCGGCGCGCTGCGCAGTTCATTTGCCGCCGGATTCTATGAGGTTACGGTCACCACGGAGGTCGGGAAGACCAAACACGACCAAGTCGCGTGGGTTTCCAAAGACTCCCACTACCTTCTCTTGGGCAACCTGTTTGCGGTAGACGGGCCTTCGAACCCGGAGGTCATCCACCGCATGCGGGAAACCTTCAAGATCCCCGACAACATAGAGATGACGCTCGGGGGCTTCCACGCCTCGCGCGCCGCTTATTTCCAGGAAGCCGCACTCGCCATCGACAACGGCAAGGGGAAACAAGAGTGGACCGTACTTCTGGCCAAGGATGGCCAACACGCGATCCTGGGCAAACTTTACACCCTGGACGTCGACCTGCGGCAACAGGCGCTGCACACTATTTCGCTCCGCAATGGACCCTCCCAAGGACCGGCGAGTGCTCCCGTCACCATCGTGGAGTACGCCGACCTGCAATGCCCAACCTGCGCGACCTTGCACGAGTTCATCGAGACTCAACTGCTCCCTCGCTACGGCAACAAAGTGCGCGTGATTTTCAAGGAATTTCCGCTCGTGGGAATTCACGATTGGTCCCCGAGCGCGGCGGTGGCTTGCCAGTGTGCCTATGGGATGAACCCTTCCGCCTACGTGCCTCTGCGTACGGCGATCTTCCGCAGCCAGCAGGCCATCAACATCACGAACGTCCGGGACCTGCTGCTCGATTACGGCGAGCAGGCCGGGGTGGACCGCGTGAAACTAGCTGCCTGCATCGATGCCAAGTCCTCCTGGCCGCGCATAGAGGCCGATCTGGCGGAAGGCAAGCGCGTGAACGTGGACAGGACGCCCACGGCCTTCATCAATGGAAAGATGATGGTCGGCATGCCTTCCGCGGAAGCTTATTACGAAACGGTGGATGAAGCCTTGCGCGGGGCAAAGTGAGTATTGCTGTCGATGGGTTTCGCCGGTGGTGTGGGCGATGAAGGAATTGCTATTGCGCACACCCCAGCAGCGTGGATCAAGGCGGGGGGAATTGCTCTTGCCCAGGGGCGCCGCGAAGATGCCGCGTTTCCTGGTCCTGGTTTCACGTCGTCGCCTGAGCGAAAGGAGTTCACTATTTCGATGAGTCACCTTGCTCCCGCACTTCGCAGCTCCGCGCTCCTGGGCCTGTTGACCGCAGTTCTCGCGGTTTCCCTGCCCTCGCCGGCCTCCGCCGCGCAGGCGCCGAACCAGGCAGCGACGCGCGAAAAGATCGTCAAGTACATCCGCCAGCGCTTCAATATTCCTGACTCGGTCAAGGTCACGGTAGGCGACTTCCGTGAGAGCGCCTACGCGGACTTCGACGCCATCACCCTCACCCTTGACGACGGCAAGGACAAGCGGGCGCAGCCCTTTTTTGTTTCCAAGGATGGACGCTATTTGGTGGAAGGGAACATCTACACGCTCGGCGGCGATCCGCGGAAGGAAATTGTGCGGCTCATATCGCTTGCGGACGAACCCACCCAGGGACCGGCCACCGCCCCGGTCACGCTGGTTGAATACTCGGACATGGAGTGCCCCGTCTGTGCGCTTTTCCATGAGACGCTGGAGACGGACATCATTCCCAAGTACGGCGACAAGCTGCGTGTGGTTTTCAAGGAGTTTCCTCTCACCAGCATCCACGATTGGGCGCTCACTGCGGCGGTTGCCGCACAGTGCACCTATCAGATCGATCCCGCCAAGTACGTCCCCTACCGCTCTCTGGTCTATAAAAACCAGAGCGCGCTCGACGCGGACCATATCCGCGACAAGCTCCTGCACTTGGCCGCGGAGGCCGGAATTGACAATATGAAACTGGCCTCCTGCATTGACTCGCGGGCCTCGCAGCCCCGCATCGATGCTGACACGCAAGAAGCGCAAGCGCTCGGCATTGCCAGCACCCCCACCAGCTTCATCAATGGGCACGTCGTCGTCGGCGCTCCCGCGCTGGATAATATCTACAAGCTCATCGATGAGGCTCTGAAAGATTCCAAGTAACTTGGCCTGGGCAGACTACGGGCGACCGGCGGAGCCTCTTTTCTGTGGCTGGCGGTTTCGCGTGTTTTAAATATGCCTGCTACGTGAAGTGGCCAGTAACCTCCTGGGCGCGTGTCTCGTCGGAGATATGGAGAGGGAAGGAGGTTTGCATATGCGACGGACGATCGCTCTTGGTACGATGGGTTTTCTTGCGCTGCTCGCCACGGCCCTAGTCACTTGGGGCTCAGACGGACCTGACCGGGTTGGTTGGCAAGGGCAGCAAAGATCTGAGGACCGAGGCCAGGCCGGGGGCTTTGGGCGTCAAGAGACGGGTTGGGGGCATGGACGACACGGATTCGGCCGAGGAGCGGGACTTCTGCATCTGGCGGACAATCCCCGCGTGCGCGCCGAACTGAGTCTGACGGACGAGCAGGTTGGCCGCTTGCATAAGCTCGCCGTGGATTCGGAGAAATCCTCCATAAAGACTCGCGCCGATCTGCAATTGCACCGCATCGAGCTCCGCGAATTGCTGCGGGCTGACAATCCTGACCGCGATGCCATCATGAGTAAAGTCCAGGAGGTCTCCGACCTGCGGGGACAGATGGCGAAGCAGCATATCGAGACGATGCTCTCGGCGAGGAGCGTGCTCACGCCAGAGCAACAAAAGAAATTGCGATCCTTCCGGGAGCAACGTGGCATGGCCGGTCCCGGACACGAACGCAGGATGGAACATGGTGAAGGCCACGCCCGGCCATTCGGTTGCCCCGGCGCTCCGCCTGCTCCGGCCGTGCCGCCCGCGCATTCTGGCGGGCCAGCGGTCCAGTAAAGAAGCTCCCCAAGGCGCTTCCCCTCCTAAGTAAGGAGAGGGCTAGGGACGTTTGGCCTTCGTCCTTGCTCCTAGACGAACCTCCCCCAGCCCTCTCCTCGGCCGAGGGAGGGAGAATTGTGATTTTCACGACAGTCTACGCCCTTCCTCTTTGCACGTTGATTCCCGGCGACATATAATTGCATGTTTGGGCTTGCTGCTCCGGGACTCACTGTGTCTGTCTGGAATTAGGGATAACCTTACAGGCGCGGTGCCTCCCGGTCATGGAGTATGGATTCCTTGAGCACGGGCGACAATCGACTCACTGGCCAACCTTCCGTTGTTGACGCGCCCGGGGCGGCCGGGTCCGCGGGCGGCGACCCCTGGGGGCGGCCGGGCGCCAGCGAGGCGGCGGGGGCTTCAGGGGCTGGCGCGGCCATCGTGGTCCGCGGGGCGCGCGTCCACAACCTGAAGAACATTGACTGCACGATTCCCCACAACAAGCTCACCGTCGTCACGGGGCTTTCAGGCTCCGGCAAATCCAGCCTGGCCTTTGACACTCTCTACGCTGAAGGCCAGCGCCGTTACGTTGAATCTCTCTCTGCTTACGCTCGCCAATTCTTGGAACGCATGGAGAAGCCGGACGTTGACGAGATTGCCGGCATCGCTCCCCCGGTGGCCATACGCCAAAAGAACACCACGCGCAATCCGCGCTCCACGGTGGCGACGGCAACGGAGATCTATGATTACCTGCGCCTGCTTTTTGCCCGCATTGGCATCACCGAATGCTATCGCTGCGGCCAAGTTGTGGAGAAGGATCACGTTGATGCTGTCGCCGCCCGCGTGCTTACTCTCGAGCCGGGCAGCCGCTTTTACGTTCTGTTTCAGGTCAACCCCGGTGTTTTGAGGCAGCCGGGGATTTCCGAGAATAATGCAGGAGAGCATCCCCCTTCCAAAGCCCGGGGCGGCGCCGCCCGGCGCAAGCGGGCCGCGGCAGCCGAGGTCACAACCACGCCGCCCCCCTCGCCCATTCCCGCACCGCCCGGCGACGAGTTGAAGCCGCGGCTCTTCTCCCTTCGCCAGCGCGGTTTCAACCGGCTGTACCAGCAGGGACGCATCTTTGAATTCTCCACGCCGGAGTCGCTGCTGGACGTGGATTTCGCCCAGCCCGTCTACGTCCTGGTGGACCGCCTGGTAGCCGCAGCGGAGATTCGGCAGCGGGTGATCGATTCTGTGGAACTCTGCTACCGCGAATCGGGTGAAGCGGTCCTGGAAGTGGTTTCGCCCGATCCTGCCGTGCCGCCCGAACGCTGGGTCTTCAATGAGCGCTTTGAGTGCAAGCGTTGCAATATCGGTTACCAGGATCCTGAACCAAGTTTGTTCTCCTTCAACAATCCTTACGGGGCCTGCCCGCGCTGCCAGGGATTTGGGAACACAATCGATTTTGATCTCGACCTGGTGATTCCGGATAAGAACCGGACGCTCGCGGGAGGCGCGGTTGAGCCCTGGACCAAGCCTCGCTATCGCCTACCGCAAAATGAAATGCGGCGCGCGGCGCGCGCGCGGGGTGTCCCCCTCGACGTTCCTTTCTACAAGCTCACTTCCGAGCAGCGCCGCTGGCTCGTGGATGGCGACGGCGATTTCAAGGGCGTTCGCGGCTTCTTCGAGTACCTGGAGCGGAAAAAGTACAAACTGCATGTGCGGGTTTTTCTCAGCCGCTATCGCGGCTACACCCTGTGCCCGGAATGCCAGGGTGGGCGGCTGCGACGCGAGGCGCTGCACGTTCGCATCAACCAGAAGAATATTACTGACGTCTGTCGCCTGTCGATTCAAGAGGCTTACCACTTCTTCAACCAGCTTCGTCTCTCGCCGGCGCAGCAGACGATTGCGGACAAGGTTCTGGAAGAGATCCGATCCCGGCTGAAGTTCCTCTATCGGGTGGGCCTGGAGTATCTCACCCTGGACCGGCTGGCTTCGACACTCTCCGGGGGTGAGTCGCAGCGGATCCAATTAGCCACAGCACTCGGCTCGAACCTGGTCGGGGCCTTGTATGTACTCGACGAGCCTTCCATTGGCCTCCACCCACGCGACACCGGTCGCCTGATCGAGATTCTCAAAACGTTGCGGGATCTGGGGAATACGGTGCTGGTTGTCGAGCACGATCCCGAGATGATGCGCGAGGCGGATAAGCTCCTGGACCTCGGTCCGGGCGCCGGCGAGCACGGTGGTCGCATCATGTACGAAGGAGATTTCGAGGGCCTCTGCAACGATCCGCATTCGCTCACGGGGCGGTATCTTTCCGGAGAACTGCAGATTCCCGTTCCGGAGGTGCGGCGTCTGCCCGGCAAGGCTTGGCTGCGCATCCGCGGCGCGCGCCAGCACAACTTGAAGTCCATCGACGTCGACATCCCTTTGGGGCTCATCGTGTGCGTCAGTGGCGTCTCCGGTTCGGGGAAATCCACGCTCGTTCATGACGTGCTGTACAACGCGCTCATCTCGCGCCGTGGTCAGCCCGCGCCACGCGCCGAGTGCGAACGCATTGAAGGCGACCAACAGCTTGGGGATATCGTGCTTGTCGATCAGTCGCCTTTGGGGCGCACGCCGCGCTCGAACCCCATCACCTACATCAAGGCCTTTGATGTGGTCCGCGAAGTCTTTGCGGCCACGCCCGAAGCCCGCAAGCGCGGTTACACACCCGGTTACTTCTCCTTTAACATTCCCGGCGGACGTTGCGAGACCTGCCAGGGTGACGGCACCGTGACGATGGAAATGCAGTTCCTCGCTGACATCGAACTGGTCTGCGAGGAGTGCCGCGGGCGCCGCTTCAAGCCTGGCATTCTGGAGATTCAATACAAAGGGAAGGATATCTACGACGTCTTGCAAATGACTGTGAAGGAGGCGCTGGCCTTCTTCTCAAACGTTCCCAAGTTGACCGGGAAAATCCGTGTCTTAGATGAAGTCGGGCTCGGATACTTGCGCTTGGGTCAGTCGGCCACGACGCTTTCCGGAGGCGAGGCCCAGCGCGTGCGCCTGGCTGCTCACCTGGCACACCCGATGAGCGAGAATATGCTCTTCATCTTCGATGAGCCCACTACGGGTCTCCACTTTGACGACATCAGCAAGCTGCTGGCGGCTTTCCGCCGCCTCATAGAGACCGGCGCCACCGTCCTGATTATCGAACACAACATGGACGTTTTGAAAACCGCGGACTGGATCATTGACCTAGGCCCCGAAGGCGGCGATGCGGGGGGATACGTTGTGGCCGCGGGTCCGCCCGAGACCCTGCTGAAGAATGCCCTTTCTTTCACCGGGAAGCACCTGTCGAAATATCTGCCCAATTCCCACGCGCCACGTGGCCCGGCGAAAGCGAGGAACTGATCAACTCCCGAGGTTCGGCGTGCAACGGACCCGCGTCTTCGTGATCGTTTGGCTGGCGACCCTGATGGTCACTCCGGACCTGGCGCTTTTGGCGCGGGCCCGCAAGCCAGTTTCTTCCCCTCAACCCGCGAATGTGGCTGCGCTCCTCGAGACCGCTCGACAAGCTCTCAACCGAAACGACTTTGCCGAAGCGGTGAAGGCGCTGGAAGCCGTTGTGGAAGCGCAGCCTGACATGGCTACGGCTTGGTTCAACCTCGGTTACGCTTACACGGGACTTCACAAGGATACCGAAGCGATCAAGGCTTACCAGAAAACGTTGGAACTTGCGCCCGATCTCTTCGCGGCGCGTCTGAACTTGGGAACCCTGTTACTCGAAGGGAAGCAGCCGCAAACGGCGCTTGAACATTTCGAGAAGGCCACGACTCTCAAACCCGAGCATGCGCGCGCCCGCCTGTATTATGGCCGGGCGCTTGCCCAGTCCGGCCAGCCCGCTGCCGCCCGGAAGCAGTTCCAGGAGGCCATCCGCCTTGACCCGGCGATGGCCATTGCGCAATTTGATCTCGGCCAGCTTGAGCTGCAGCAGAAGAACCCGGCTGAGGCCCTCGCGGCTTTCCAGAAGGCCCTGAGCCTGGATCCGAAACTCTCGCAGGCGGAACTTGGGGCGGCGCTGGCTTCCGAAGGCATGAAGGACACGACGCAGGCCACTGGGCACATCGAGAAGTACCTAGCGATGAAGCCGGACGATTTGGAGACTCGCTTCCACCTGGCGCGACTGTATTTGCAGCAGAACCAGAACGAGTCGGCGCGCGACAGCCTGGAAGCCGTGTATCGCGCCAAGCCGGACCTGCCCGGGCTCGCGGCGGCGCTGGGCGATGTCTACGCGCTCCTGAAGAAACTTCCTGAGGCGGAGAAGTTTTATCGCTTGGCTCTGGCCACCCAGCCGGGCGTGGTGGATCTGCATCGAGCCCTCGGGCAGACCCTGCTCGATGAACAGAAGTATCTGGAAGCGGAGGGGGAGTTTCGTACCGCCCTGAACCTGGACTCGCACAGCCGCGATTCCGCTTACGGGCTGGCTACGACTCTCTACTTCGAAACGCGGTACGCGGATGCCATCCCCCTCCTCGAAACGTTGGCCCGCGCGCCTGACCCGCCCGCGTTCTTGTTCTTCGTCCTGGCCACTTGTTACGATCACCTGCAAGCGCGCAAAGAAGCATTTGCAAACTACCAGCGTTTTCTCGGACTTTCCCACGGCCAGTCCCCCGACCAGGAGTGGCAAGCGCAGCAACGTGCAAAGCTCCTCCGACGGGAGCTCGGGAAATAGCTATAATCTAGTTGTATGCTTTGGCGACGATGGACCTGTTTCCTGGCCGGCTCGGCTTTTGTGGGAGTCGCTCTATTTGCTCCGCCTGTCTTGGGGCGCGAGACCGAGGAGCAACTGCTGGAGCGTATCTGCAACGAACAGAACCCTGTCAAAAAGGCGAAGTTCGAGATTAAGCTCGCCGACTTGATGCTCCAACAAGCCTTGGACACCTACAGTAAGGGCGATGTCGAATCGGGGGCCAAACTTCTTGGGGAGTTTGTCGAGCATATGAAGGCTTCCTGGAAAATCCTCCAGGACTCCGGACGCAAGGCGGCGAAACAACCACAGGGTTTCAAAGAACTGGATATTTCGCTGCGCGAGGATACCCGCTTGCTGGAAGATTTGGAACGACGGGTGGCTTACTTCGATCGGGGTCCCATCGAAAAGGCCAGGCAGGAAATAGAGGGGATTCGGTCTGAGGTTCTGCAGGCTCTGTTTCCCGCCGCCAAACCCCGGACCACAAGTCCTCCGGTGGCCCCGATAAGATTCGCACTCCCCCGCGGGATCTCTTCGGAAGTGCGGTGAGCGTCGTATGTGTAGTCGAATGGCATTGATTCTGCTGCTCCTGCCCGCCCTGGGGATGACGCTCGGGGCGCAAAAGGGTGACTTCCTCAGTGAGGATGAAGTGGATCAGATTCGGGAAGCCCAGGACCCTTCGCAGCGCATGGGACTTTACCTGTCGTTTGCGCAAGTCCGGCTCGAACGGATCGACGATTACCGGAATCGGCCACCCGACCCGAATTATGACATTGCCAGCTACCTCGACCAGCAGATCGACCAGTATATTCGCATCACGGATGAGCTGAAGAACTGGGTCCAGGAACAGTATGACCATCACAACGATATGCGCGCCGGGCTGAAGAAATTTCTCGAGGTCGGCCCCCATCAACTGGAGCAGCTCCGGCATATTGAACAGACGCCTGATCCTTACATTGCTGATTACCGAAAATCCCTGAACGAAGCGATCGACGATTTCACGGACGCGATCGACGGCGCCACCAAGGCGCTCTCGGACCAGTCGAAACAGTTCGGGGAACTCAAGCGGGAGGAGAAGGCGGATGGGCAGGCCGCCAAAGAACGCGAGAAGGAAGAGAAGAAACGCGCCAAAGATGAAAAGAAGCTGAGGAAGAAGGAGCACCAGAAAGGCATCCCCGGCGCCAAGGACGAGGATTGAGGGCTGAGTTGGCATCCACACCTGTTAGCGAACAACCGGAACAGATGACTTTGCCGTGGGAGGCGCTACCGGACCTCAACGAGATTTTCGCTAGAGTCTTTCGGCGTCTGCGGATCAAGTCTTCGGTGGGAAGTATCTCGGCGGGATTCCATCCCTTCGCGGGGTTGCGGAGCACGATCACTCTGCGGGACGGCGAGGTAATAGCCCGCATTGCGGACGTGCTGGCGAAGGCTTCACCCCTGGTGCTGGAGGCGTTGGCGGAAATCCTGCTGGCTCGCATCTTCCGACGCCGCCCCTCGCGCGAGGCGCGGGAGTGCTACCTGGCGTATACGTTCCGGCCGGCGATTCGCAGCCACATCGACGCGACGCGGCGCGAGCGCGGTAGAAAACGCCTGTTGCCGGCGCGCGGCCGGCATTATGATCTGGAAGAGATTTTCCACCGGTTGAATCGCCGTTTCTTTCTGGAGAAGCTTCCCACACCTCGCCTCGGCTGGAGCCACCAACTCTCGCGCACGCTGCTTGGCCACTATGATTCCGGGCATGCGACGATCGTCGTTAGCCGCAGGCTCGACTCGCCCTCTGTTCCTCGCTATCTGGTGGAGTACGTCGTTTACCACGAAATGCTGCACATGCGATTCCCCGTGGAACGGCGAGGCCATCGGAGAGTGGTGCACTCTCGGGAATTCCGCGAGGCCGAGAAGCAGTTCCCCAAATATGAACAGGCTTGCCGCCGGCTTAAGCACGTCTGCGCCTCGTGATCCTTGCGGCGAGGCGCTCGAGGGAGGATCGACCTATGGAACGTACATTTTCCCGCCTGCTCTTCGCCACGACTTGCTTCATCCTTATCTTGGTTTCCACTCCTGGCGCCCGCGCGGCGGACGCGCTCAGCGTGACTTCGCCCGATGGCAATCTGGTGATTTCCTTCGCGCTCAAGTCCAATCCCCAACCCTACCTGCCCGGTATGCGCGCCTATTACCGCATCACTTACCGGGGCGTGGCGGTTTTGACGGACTCACCGCTGGGTCTCGACTTCGATGGCGCGTCCCCGCTGGACCATGACTTTGAAATCATCGACACCGACCAGCATTCCCACGCCGACGCGTGGACGAACCCCTTCGGCGCCCAGCGGAACATCCCCGACCATTACAACCAACTCCGGGTTTCGCTCCAGGAGAAGCAGCCGCCCGGGCGCCGGGTTGACCTGATCTTCCGCGCCTACAACGAAGGCGCCGCCTTCCGCTACTTCCTGCCTCAACAACCGGCTCTCGAAAAGTTCACGCTCCTGGCGGAGAACACCGGCTTTTACTTCGCGCGTGAGGCCTCGGCTTTTGCCTTGAACCTGGGCCGCTTCAACACCAGCAACGAAGGGGAGTACGGCCCGACGAAGCTGAATCTCATCAAGCCTTCCTCCATCATCAACCTCCCGCTGCTCGTGAAGATTCCCGGCGGCCCCTGGGTGGGACTCCTGGAAGCCGATCTCACCGACTACGCCGGCATGTACGTCGGCGGCGTTCCGGGATTTGAGAATGCCCTGGTCAGCAGACTTTCGCCGTCCCGCGACCGCATGGATCAGGCGGTGCTCGGTTCCACGCCCAAGACGTCCCCTTGGCGCGTGCTCCTGATCAACGATCGCCCGGGCGGCTTGATCGAGTCCAACTATCTCATCCTGAACCTCAGCGCTCCGTCGGCCCTGGCGGACACTTCCTGGATCGAGCCCGGCAAGGCGGCTTGGGATTGGTGGTCCGGCAGTTTTGCGCGCAACGTCAGCTTCCAGCCGGGCATGAACACTGCGACCATGGAGCACTACGTCGATTTCGCTGCCGAGCATCACCTTGAGTACATGCTCGTGGATGCGGGTTGGTACCCGGCAAAGGATTACACGCACCCGGACGATATTCTGAGCTACGTCCCGGAGGTGAACGTCCCAGAGATCATCGCTCACGCGAAACAGAAGGGTGTCAAAGTGTTGCTGTGGGTATATTGGGGGGCGATGGACAAGCAGATGGATGAGGCGCTGGACCTCTATGCGAAGTGGGGTGCTGCCGGGATCAAAGTGGATTTCATGGACCACGACGATCAGCAGATGGTGAACTTCTATGAGCGCCTGGTCCGCAAGGCGGCGGAACATCATCTGGTTGTGGATCTTCACGGAGCGTACAAACCCACCGGCCTGCGCCGGACTTATCCGAATCTCCTCACCCGCGAGGGCGTGATGGGCATGGAATACTGCAAGTGGAGCGAACGCGTGACGCCTGAACACGACGTCACCATCCCCTTCACGCGCATGCTCGCCGGTCCCATGGACTACACACCAGGCTGCTTCAACAACGCCACGCGCGAGCAGTTCAAGCCCCGGAATCTTGAACCGATGTGCCAGGGAACCCGGGCCCATCAGTTGGCCATGTACGTGGTTTTCGAAAGCCCGCTCGTGATGCTCTCGGATTACCCCGAAGATTATGACCACAATCCGGGGATGGAATTCCTGGATAAGGTTCCCACGGTTTGGGATGAAACGAAGGTTCTGAACGGCGAGCCCGCGCGTTACGTCACCATTGCTCGCCGCCATGGCGACACCTGGTATCTGGGAGCGATGACGAGCTGGGACACACGTGATCTTGATGTTCCGCTCAGCTTCCTGGGCGTGGGCGAATACGAAGCGCAGATTTTCGCGGATGGTACGGATGCGGATAAGGTCGCGACCAGCCTGGCCATCAGCAGGAAAAAAATGAAGATGGCTGACAAGCTCACGTTACACCTGGCCCCCGGCGGCGGGGCGGCGGTGATCTTTACACCGGCCAGGTAACGTGAGTTTTACAAGCGGAGAACGAGCTTTGCCGGAACCAATTGTGCGTGGTAGAATCATGGGTGAAGTATGGAACAAATATGGGATGAGAGGCGCCGATGAGTGGAGCAGCACTTTTTGATACTGTGCCGAGAGAGGACTATCTAGCGCTGTTTCCGTCCGGGGAAACTGATTACCAGAAGGCTGTAGGACTCCTAGGCTTCAAGAAGAAAGATGTCGCCAGAGCCTCTAACATTCCAGTGCAGTCCGTCCGGTATGACCAGAAGATGCCGAAAGAACTGGAGGACCGGGTGAGGGAATGGGCAGTCGCGCTGGCATTGGTAGCGCAGTATTTCAAAGATGGGCAGAAGACGGTCTTGTGGTTCAAGACCCCCAACCCTCTTTTGGGAAACGTCGCTCCGCGCGACATGATACGGGTCGGCCGGTTCAACAAGCTACATCGATTCATCACGAATGCCCTGGCTGACAACGAACGATCTCCCTCATGAGTGATCCTGAAGAGGTAATTGATTATGGTCTAGTTGCGGACATCCCCGTGTCCAGGGCACGGTACGAGCAGTTGGTTCAGTTCTTCTGGGAATACTACGCTGAACTTGCCTTCCAAAGAAACCAGGTTTACGACTCTTTGAAAAGTTCGCTTCGTGAAGGGGCTGCGCCATTCGAATTCTCAAGATGGCAACGGGTCGTGAAATACAGGTATTCTCTCGATCCGCTCAGCACGAAGGGGAGTGTGGTCGATCCCGGTGGCCGCTTTAATATTGGGGCGATCGACACCGCGCGATATCCAGTCTTTCCCGCGTTATACTTGGCTTCCGACAAAGGGACGGCCCTAGCCGAACTCCTTGGGCGAGACATGCCTGGGAGTTCGCTTACAGCCGAAGAGTTTGTTCTCACCAAACCCGATTCCGTCACCGCCGTGTCAGTGAGTGGAAAACTCGAATCCGTTCTGGATGCTCGCGATAGGAGGAATTTAGCGGGCTTCGTGAATCTAATAAAGGACTTCAGGTTGTCGGGGCCATTAACTGCCAAAGCGAGGAGACTTGGCTTGTCTCCACTACTACGGTTGGTCAGGACGGTCAGCCGAATGGTGGAAGTGCTTCAGGATCTAAACTGGCGAGCCATGCCGATGCGACTTGATAGTCCGTCACCGTCGCAGGTCTTTGGACGGATCGTAATGGATGCGGGAATCGAAGGAATCATCTACAACTCGGTGCTGACGCACAAGCCGTGCCTTGCCATTCATCCGCAGAATTTCCCCAACTCTTCCTCTGTCGTCGAGTTAGACGATCCTGCGCCCACCCAGAACGTCCACACGCGGATCGATGCCGCAACTTTCGAGAATTTCCTTTGAAGGGTTCCATCTTGCTCGTCAATGGGCACTCTTCACTGTTCACTGATCTTCCTGCCCCGCCCGCGCAGCACCCGCCCGGGTTTTGCGCCGGTGTGCTGGTCCTGGTCGATGACCACCACGCCATTCACAATGACGTAAGGAATGCCCACGGGATACTGCAAGGGATTCTCAAAGGTGGCCTTATCTTTCACCGTCTGGGGATCGAAGAGAGTGATGTCCGCCGCCATTCCGGGCCGCAACAAGCCGCGATCGCTCAAGCCCGTGATCGCCGCCGGGAGCGAGGTCATCTTGCGAACGGCGTCGGGGAGTGTCAGCACATTCTTCTCGCGCACGTAGACTCCCAGCACCCGCGGAAACGTCCCGTAGAAGCGCGGATGAGGCTTGCCCACGAAGGTCATTTCCGGGCTTACCGCGCTGCCGTCGGAGCCGATTCCGACCCACGGCTGTTTCATGGCCCATTCCACATCCGCTTCACCCATGCTGAAGTAAATGGCCTCGGCGGATCCGCCTTCGGAAACCAGAAGATCCGAGAGCGCGTCCACCGGATCTCTGCCCATCGCTCTGGCCACGTCATCCATGTGTTGGCCTTCGTATTTCTTGTTCTCCGGCTTTTGCAGCGACGCCACTAGCACCCCGTGCCATCCCCCCACGCTCTTCACTTCGTTGTCTTCCCAGCCAGGCAGTCCGGTCGAGATGGCTTGGCGAATTTGCTCGCGAACCTTGGGGTCCTTCAGCCGCTTCACCACATCTTCCGAAGTGCCCTCCAGGAGTTTGGGTGGAATGCACATCTCCAGCCCCGTCATCGCCGCAATGTAGGGGTACTGGTCGGCGGTGATGTCCACGCCGCGGTCGCGCGCGGCCTGAACCTCTTTCACCTGGTCGGCCATCTGGCCCCAATTCGCGTGGCCGTCAATCTTGAAGTGCAAAATGTGGGCAGGCAATCCGGCCTTCTCGCTGATCTCGATGGCTTCGTCCACGGATTTCTTCCAGTGGCTTCCTTCCCCGCGAATGTGGCTGGTGTAGATTCCCCCATACTTCGCGGTCACCTTGGACAGCGCAATCAGTTCGCTGGTTTGGGCAAACAGGTTGGGCGGGTAGATCAAGCCTGAAGAGAGCCCAATGGCGCCATCGCGCATCGCCTGGTTGACCAGCTTTTCCATTTGCTCAAATTCCGCCGCCGTGGGCGCGCGATCGACGTTGCCCAGGACCGCGGCCCTCACCTGCCCGCTGCCGACGTATGAGGCGATGTTCAGGGAAATGCCCTGGCGTTCAACTCGAGGAAAATAGTCACCCAGCGTCGTCCAGTCACGGGTCAAGCTGTAGCGCAGAAGGCCCTGGTCGAACTCCGGCGCGAGAGGTCCCAGGACAGGTCCGGCGGAAGAGTCTTCACCGAGAATCTCCGTCGTCACGCCCTGGCGAACCTTGCTTTGCCCGAGGCCGTCCACAAGCAGGGTGAAGTCCGAATGGCTGTGCAGGTCGATGAAGCCCGGAGCGACCACCAGCCCCCTGGCATCGATCACGCGCTTCGCCGTCGCGTTCCCCAGCCTGCCGACATCCGCAATCTTGCCGTCTTTTACGGCAATGCTGCCCGTGAACCACGGACTTCCGCTGCCGTCCACGATGTGGCCGTTGGAAATCAGTAGGTCGTAAGGCGGCTCTTGCGCCCCAAGTTGAATAACGCAGAGGCTGGAAATTCCAGTGAGCGCCACAAGAGCGGCGGCCAGCGCCAGCCTGCCCATTCTCCGGCGGAAGTGAATGCACAAAGCCACGCGCACCTCCAAAGCGGGGATTCTCGATTGCGGCCGCGGGGCCACCCTATCCCCGGCAGGGTGAAAGACCCGCGCAGCCCGCCCGCCCTATTTATTGCGGAGCTGGATCAAGCTCACGGCAATCGACAGAACGAGTAACGCCAGCGAACCTCGCCAGAAGAAAAGCTGATCGGCGAGGAGGCCGCCCTTTACCAGGCGAATCCCCAGCCCGATCAGCAGTCCGACGGCCGCCAGGATGACGAGTAAGTTGGGAAGCCACCGCATAGACGCCTCCTGGGTAGAGCGGATGGTGAGCCGATAATCCGCGGGACCGGCTCTGACCGCTCAGCCCTAGAATTTCGACCAGCATTATAGCCCTCGAAATCACTCCACCGCAGGAATCCTCTCACAGGCTGCTGATAAAGGGCGCCTGTCATGCTGAGTCCGCCGCGGCGGACGAAGCATCTCGCCTTGGTTCGGCACAAAAACCCAGAGCCAGATCCTTCGCAGAGATTGCGCTGAGCCGGCAGAGCAAGATCCTTCGCGCAGTTTATCCTGAGCGGGCAGGGCGAAATTCTTCGCTTCGCTCAGAATGACAGCGAAGGACTCAGGATGGCAGCGAAGGGCTGAGGATGACATCGGCGGGAGGCTTCTCCAGCAGCCTGCTGAGAGGAAATCGACGCCGCCGGTTCCGGAAAGTTCTATACTGGGAAAGGTAGGCCGAGGTTCCACCATGCCGTATTGTCCTCAGTGTTTCATTGAATACGTGGAAGGGACGAAGAAATGCGAAGACTGTGGTTCCGATCTGCAGCCCGGCTCGCCGCCCGAGGCCCCGCCGCGGGTCGAGATCACCAATGAAAAAGACGTGAAGCTCGTCTCCGTGCGCACTTTTGCAGGGGGCACCGCGCAGATGGACGCCGACTTGGCGCGGAACATTCTTCAGTCGCAGGGAATTCCTTGTGTTCAGTCGGGTCAGGGCGCCGCGAATGTGCTTCCGGTGCTGGACGTTCACATGCTGGTGCGCGAAGAGGACGCCGAGCGAGCTGCTACCGTCCTGGAGGAGTATCTCGACACCGACACCGCGACGGATACGGACGGGGGCGATTCTACCGAGGGGGGCTAGTCTTCGCAGGGCGATCGCGCGGCCCCACTTCCCTCTGCAAGCGCGCCATGGCTCTTTGGGCATCTTTGGCTTCGGCAGCGTCTTTTGCGGAAGGAAGCTTGTCGAGATAGTGTTTGTAAGCCTCGAGGGCTTTTTGCTTGAGACCCATCCTCTCGTACACCTTGCCCAGGCCCAGGTAGGCGGGGGCGTAATGCGGGTTGACCCTGACCGCTTCTTGGAAGCGGCTGAGGGCTGCCTCAACCTTATTCCTTCGCAAGTAATAGTTACCGACTTCGACGCATTTCGCAGGCCCCTGGCTGACGTATTTCTGATTGTCCTCTATCGAGGGGGGCGGAGGTTCCTCTTTAACCTGCGCGTAAACCGCGGGTGCGGCCAGGGCGAACCCGAGAGCCACGGCCCACCCGATCTTCAGTGCCTGGTGCATACCTGGGATTTTCCTCCGGTGCGGGAAGTTGTGTCAACGCTCGTCCCTTTCAGAACTTTAGATGCTCGGGGATAATGGAACGTTGAGGAGCCCGTGAACCCCACGCTTCCGGAAAAAGCCGAAGCTCTGCCCGTACACCCCGGGGTGTACGTGTTCAAGGACGAGGCGGGCCAACCCATCTATGTCGGCAAAGCCAAGTCCCTGCGGCACCGCGTCCGTTCCTATTTCCAGGACTCGCACAGCGGCGATGAGAAACGCGACCGGATGCTCGAGGTGGCGCATGACCTTGAGACCATCCTCGTGGACAACGAGCACGAGGCCATGGCGCTCGAGAACAACCTGATCAAGCAGTTCAAGCCCCGGTACAACATTCTTCTCCGCGACGACAAGAGCTACCCCTATATCAAGCTGACGGTCACCGAGCGGTTTCCGCGCGTTTATGTGACGCGGCGCGTCAAGAAAGACGGGGCGGTTTACTACGGTCCGTACTTTCCCGCCAACTTGGCCTATCGAATCGTGGATTTCATTCATCGGCAGTGGCTGGTTCCGTCCTGTCGCGTGGACTTGACGCGTTATCATCCGCGGCCCTGCCTGCAGTATTACATCAAGCGCTGCCTGGGCCCGTGCGTCGAGAGCTTGACCACGCTGGAGCGTTACGCGGAAGCCGTCCGGGACGCGCGGTGGCTGCTGGAGGGCCGGGAAAACGAATTGGTCCGCAGCCTCCACGGCCGCATGGCGGATGCTTCCCATAAGCTGGAGTTCGAGGATGCCGCCCGCTATCGCGACCAGATTCAGACGGTGGAAGAGGTCCGGGAACGGCAGAAAATGGCAGCGCATTCCGGAGAGGAAGCCGACATTCTCGGTTTCCACCAAGAGGGCCCGCTGGCCGCCGTCAACCTGTTCCATTTGCGCGGCGGGCGCGTGCTCGACCGGCGAGAGTTTTTTTGGGAGGACTTGGGCGAATTCAACCCCGGCGAATTCTTCTCCTCGCTGCTGAAGCAAATCTACCTGGACCAGCAGTATCTGCCGGGCGAGATTCACGCGCCCGTGGATTTCGACGACCGGGAGATCCTGGAGGAGTTGCTCTCTCGCAAGCGCGGACGTCCCGTTCACATCCTGACCCCCCGGGCCGGCCGCAAGCGCGCCCTTCTGGAACTGGTCGCGCGCAATGCCCGGCACTCTTTCGAGCGGCGCTTCCGTATTCTGAAACCCCAACCCCGCGAAACCTTGGAGAGCCTCAGCGAAGCGCTCGACCTTCTGAAGCCGCCTAACCGCATCGAGGCCTTCGACGTCTCCCACACCCAGGGGACTGACATCGTCGCTTCCATGGTGGTCTGGGAAGCAGGGAAGATGAAGAAAGCAGACTACCGGAAATACATCATCAAAACCGTTCCGCAGAATGATGACTTCGCCAGCATGAAAGAAGTGGTGGGGCGCCGCTATCGGCGCTTGCAGGAGGAGAAGAAAACATTCCCGGATCTGGTGCTCATTGACGGCGGCGTGGGCCAACTCCACGCGGCGGCGGCGGCACTGGAAGAACTGGGAATTATCAACCAGCCGCTGGCGAGCATCGCCAAACGGGAGGAAATCCTCTGTGTGCAGGGTCGCGAGAATGAACCCGTGGCGCTGGATCACCACTCCCCCGCGCTGCACCTGGTCCAGCAGATTCGTGATGAGGCGCACCGCTTTGCGGTCACCTTTCATCGCGCCCGGCGCGCCAAGCGCCAAGTCACGACGGAACTCGTCGAGATCCCCGGAGTGGGGGAAAAGACAGCCCGCAAGCTCCTCAGCCACTTTGGAAGCTTGGAAAAACTGCGAGGCTTGTCGCGGGAAGAGTTGGGGCAAGTGGTGAAACCAGGCCAAGCCCAGCGAATCTTCGATTATCTTGCAAAGCCACCCCAACCTTAAATACACCGTCTGGCCGGTCTAACAACTATCATGAATATAATCAAAAATTTACTTTGTATTACATAGATTAGAGTGCTAGATTAGAAGCTCTGAAAGCCGGAGGTGAATCATGGCAAACTGCAACGTCTCAACCAAGGTTGCATATTTCCTGGCAGGGTTCGGGATTGGGGCCGCAGTGGCCCTGCTTTTTGCTCCCCTGTCGGGGGAAGAAACACGGAAGCATATTGTTGACAAAGCCCAGGAAGGCAAAGACTTTGTTGCAACCAAGGGGCGCGAACTCCGCAAGCAAGCGGAAGACCTTGTTGACCAGGGAAAAGAACTGGTAAGCAGGCAGAAGGATCGCCTGGCGGAGGTCCTGGAAGCGGGGAAGCAGACGGCGCGTGAGACCTTCACGCGCTAGCAGAGGGGAGGAAACCAATGAGTGAAGAGAACGGTACATCTAAGGTGGGATTTTTTCTGGCTGGTTTGGGGATTGGCGCAGTTCTCGCCCTGCTTTTCGCCCCGCGTTCCGGAAAAGAAACCCGGGACATGATTGCCCTGAAAGCGGGCGAGGGCCGCGACTTTGTCAAGACGAAGGCTGATGAGCTTTGCCAGCAGGCGGAAGAGGCAGTGGAGAAAGGCAAGGGTCTGGTCACCAAGCAGAAGGAACTGCTCTCCGCCGCGCTAGAAGCGGGTAAGCAAGCGTACCAGGAAGAAAAAACCAAAGGCAAGCAAGGCGCCTGAGGCGGCTAAGCCTCTTGTGAGCTAATCATGGAGCAAAACACTGCGCTGACCGTGGCTATAATTCTGGTGTCGATCGCGGTCCTGATGCAGGCCGGAGCGATGCTGGGAATTTGGCTCGCCATCCGCAAAATTCCCGGGCAGATTGAAAGCGTGCGATCGGACGTCAAGCAGCGAATCGACCCTCTGACCCAATCCGCGCTTGAGATCGCCAACAATTCGCGCGAGCCGTTGCGGAACATCACCGCGAACCTTGCGGAGATCAGCAGAATACTCCGCAACCGCACGATCAATGCGGACGAGGTGGCCGCCGAACTGCTGGAGAAGAGCCGGCTACAGATGGTTCGCGTGGACCGGATGGTGTCCGACTTGGTCGAGAAGGTTGAGACCACGGCGGGCGCCGTCCAGCGCGGCGTGCTCGGCCCCATCCAGGAGATCTCGGCGGTCGTCAAGGGTGTACGCTCCGGCCTGGAGTTTCTCTTCACGCGCCGCCGCGTCACCAACGTGAGCGAAGCGACCCAGGACGAGCAACTCTTCATCTGACGGGCTCGGCCGCGTGCGGCAAGACGACAGCAAGAGAGCTGTCTCTCCACCCGCGCACAGCGCAGAGTGCGGGCCCTCCCAGCTTTCTGGGTGACGCCTCCGCCCACCCAAGCGTTGACCGCCAACCATCATTCCCTATACTACTCACTCCGAAATTCTCCTCGCGGCGCGAACAAAACACTCACCACAGAGTGCACAGAGACCACAGAGAAAAGTACTTCTGCTGGCGCGGGCAGGGATTACGGTCCTTTAGTTTGTTGACCCACAGTTTTCATCTGTGTCTGTTCTCCGCGACCTCTGTAGCCTCTGTGGTGAAACCCTTCTTGGGTTGAGGAATTCAAAGTACCGACGCAATCCACCCACCGCCCAGGACTTCGTCTCCGTCATAAAACACGGCAGCCTGGCCGGGGGTGATGGCGCGCTGCGGCTGGAGGAATTCGACGAGGGCCTCGGAGCCCGCCTGCGCTTCGACTTGCGCCGCAGCTCCGGGATGATTGTGGCGAATTTTGACGTCCGCATCCACGGCGTCGCCCTCTCGCAGCGGCCGAATCCAGTTCACACTACGGACGCGGAAGCGGCTGCGAAAAAGATCACGGTCCTGGCCCACGACGACGCGGTTCTTCGCCGGATCGAGCGCGATCACGTAGAGCGGTTCGCCCACCGCCACACCCAGTCCCTTCCGCTGGCCCACGGTGAAGTCGTGCAGGCCCTGGTGTTCGGCGAGCACACGCCCGTCGGTTGAGACCACCTCGCCCGGCGCCGCTTCGGGTCGGCGTTGCTGCTCGGCCAGGTAGGCGCGAATGAACTGGCGATAGCTCCCCGTGGGCACAAAGCAAATCTCCTGGCTTTCCGCCTTCTCGGCTACGGGCAGGCCCCGGGCGCGGGCCAGGGCCCGCACCTGCCGCTTGGTCATCTCGCCCAGTGGGAACTCGGCCTGCGCCAGTTGTTCCTGTGTCAATCCGAAGAGGAAGTAAGCCTGGTCTTTGGAGCGATCGACGCCGCGCAGAAGCTGGTAGCGGCCGGTCCGCTCGTCGCGACGGAGGCGCGCGTAGTGGCCTGTGGCGATGCGCTCCGCGCCGATTTGCCGCGCCGTCGTGATGAACTGCGCAAACTTGATCTCGGAGTTGCACAGGCTGCAGGGGATGGGTGTTTCGCCGGCCAGATAGCGTTCGACGAAGGGCCGCACCACGGTGGCTTCGAACTGCTTCTCCAGGTTGATGACGTAGTAAGGAATGCCCAGGTAGCTCGCCACGGCGCGCGCGTCGTACACGTCGTCGAGAGAGCAGCAGCGTCCGCTGGCGTGGCCGCCCGCGTCTGCTCCCAGGCCGAGCAACTGCGGCAGGCGGCGCTGGTTCCAGAGCTGCATCGTCAGCCCCACCACCGCCGGGGAAGCGCCGGCCGGCCTGTGCGCATTGTTTTCCGCGAGCAGAGCGGCGGCCGTCGAGCTATCGACCCCGCCGCTCATGGCGATGGCAATGGTCATGTGAAAACCGGGGTTCGGGATTGGGGGTTCGGGGTTCGTGACTCAGGATCACGGGTTTTGGATTAAGATTTCGAGATTCGAACCCCGAAACCCGAACCGCGCGTCCCTAACCCCCAATCCCTAACCCCGCTCTTGTAGTGCGGCGAGAGTGAGCGCAGTTGTTCCACCACGGCGGGCAGAATGGCGAGGGTGGTGTCGATGTCCTCAGGTGTCGTGAAGCGGCCCAGGCTGAAACGGATGCTGGCGCGAGCCTGCTCGGGCTTAAGTCCGATGGCCGAGAGTACATGCGACGGCTCGAGCGACCCCGACGAGCACGCCGCGCCGGTGGAACAGGCGATACCGCGCAGGTCCATGGCGATCACAAACCCTTCGCCCTCGAGGAAGTCAAAGGCCAGGTTGGTGGTAGTGGGCAGCCGCCGGGTGGGGTCGCCGTTCACGACTACCCCCGCTACACGCTCCAGAATGCCCGCTTCCAGACGGTCGCGCAGCGCCGCTACGCGGCCTGCTTCTTCGGCCTGGTGCGCGCGCGCCAGTTCTGCCGCTGCGCCCAGCCCCACGATTCCCGCGACGTTTTCGGTGCCCGGCCGCCGGTCGCGCTCGTGATGCCCGCCGTGCATGAGTGGCCGCAGGAGGGTGCTTTTCCGGACGTACAGCGCACCTACACCTTGGGGGCCGTGCAGCTTGTGGGCGGAAAGCGCGAGGAGATCCACGTCGAGTTTTTGGACATCCACCGGAATCTTGCCTACCGACTGCACCGCATCGGTATGAAAATAGATGTCGCGTTCCCGCGCCAGGCGGCCAATTTCCTCGAGCGGCTGGATCGTACCGAGTTCGTTGTTGGCGTGCATTACGCTGATCAGCACGGTTTCGGGGCGGAGCGCGTTCGCCACGTCCTGTGGGTCGATGACGCCACTCGCACCCACGGGCACGAAGGTTACGCTCACTCCACGTTTCTCCACGGCCTGGACGGTTGAGAGCACGGCGTGGTGCTCGATGGCCGTCGTGACCACGTGCTTGCGCTCGCCCCGCGCCGCCTCGACGATGCCGAAAATTGCGGCGTTGTCGGACTCCGTCCCGCCGCTCGTGAAGACGATCTCGCTGATCCGTGCGTTGAGTAAGCGGGCCACCTGCTCGCGAGCTTTCTCTATGGCCGCCTTGGCGCGCTGCCCGAACCAGTGGATTGACGAGGCGTTGCCATAGTCTTCGAGAAGGTACGGCCGCATGGCCTCGAACACTTCCGGCGCAAGCGGAGTGGTGGCGTTGTTGTCGAGATAAACCCTCTTCATGTTTCCTTCAGAGCCTTAGCAGCCTGCGCCCGATACGACAGTTGCCATGTTCTCCCGAGATTCGCCCAAAAATCCAGCCTAGCCGACCAACTGCGAGAAGTCAATTCATGCGATCGGGGTGATCGGGTGATCCGGTGATCGGGAGATTGAGTGATTTGTGATTTGCGATTTTGTGATTCTCGAAGTCAGCAAATTGATTCATCTTCTCACCTGACACTACCGATAACCGATGCGGGGTAGTGTGTCACGCTGGGGTTTGGCCGTCGCCGCTCCCCGCCTTTCCCTTTTCAGACTTCGCCTTCTTCTTGTCACTGGTCACTCGTCACTTGTCACTGCTTTTGCCATCGGCCCATCGGGTGATTGAACAGCCCTCTCCCCTCGCGGGAGTGGGTGGACCGGCCGATGCGCCGATGCTTCCTGTCGTACCAGCCCTCGCCCCTTGCGGAAGAGGGTGGCCCGCTGCCGGCGCTTTCACCAGCCGGAGCGGGTCGGGTGAGGGGGCACTTCGCTTGGCGTTCACCCCGAGCGGGGAGGGTGCCAAAGGCCGCGAACCTTTCAGACAGGTCCGCGCTATGCTTCCTATCATGCTGAGGAGGTCGTCCGCCATTAGGACCGGCGAACTTTCTGTCCCGGCGACCGGTCCTGAGTGAAACGAAGGAAAGACCCCGGCACTTCTCGCCCTCGGTCCAACGCAGTAGTCATTTAGTTTCATCAACATAATGGAGATGGAACTATAACTTGTGTATTTTCAGCAACATAATGGAGAGCCCATAAACTGACATTTTTTCTACATGTTTTTTCAACAACATAATGGAACTTACCTTCATATTTCCCCCCCGCGTTTCTTCGGCGCTCCGCCGCAGTGAAATCAAATAACTACTTTGCTTTCAATTGCATAGACTTTTTTAAGGTTTTGCCTCTAAACGGCTAACCCCATTTGTTTTCTAGTACATAATGGAGGACGGCCGGGGTAAATCGCAGCATAATCAAGTAACTCTTTTACTGTCAATGACATAGATTCTTAAGGATTTTGCCTCTAAACGCTAACAACATTTGTTTTCTATTACATAGTGGAGTAGCGCTGTGGGTCAATGGGATGTAGAGGCGGCTTTCTGCCGCCATCTGGCGAGGCAAACTCCCCGCTCCAGCGTCAAGTTGACCATCGAAGCCGAGCCCTGTTCGGCCGCAGTCCTCACCCTCGTAGACTACCGCCAAGCGCCGGGGGTATGTCAATGGGTGTCAGTTCGATTGTGACTACCGGTAGGCAAAATCGTAACGGAGGGCCGCCTAATTGTCCGAATTATTCCCCTCCTGGTTCAGGAGGGGGGCAGGGGGTGGTCAAGCCAGCGTGGCGCGGACCTCCGCTGTGTGTCCGCGGCTTTTCGGTACTGGTTGCCATTTGCGAGACACGGGCGTTCCCAGGTGCAGTCATTCCCGCGAAAGCGGGAATCTACTCCGCAAGCCATTGGAAATGCGTCGCCGACGGACTGGATTCCCGCTTTCGCGGGAATGACCAGTGTTTCGAAAGGGATTCCATTCCCAATGGCACCAGCACCGCCTTTTCGCGCCTGCCGGGCAACCGGGGTGGTAGAATGCCCACACCTCGTAGTAGAAGGTGTGAAAAAATGGGTGCCTTCACCGCAGAGGCGCCGAGACGCAGAGAAAGGGCCTTTTCTTTTCAAGCCTCTGCGCCTCCGAGACTCTGCGGTGAGAAGGGCCTTCGGCGATTATTTCACAACATCAGAAGGGATTCCCGCTTTCCGGAGGTGCCGATGCGGCGTCGACCGGCCGTGACCATCCTAATGCTCATCATAGCAGCGATTCTGCCGCTGCCCCTGAGGGCGCAACAGAAGCCCTTTACCGAGGTGCAGGTCAGCAACATGGTGCGAGCCGGGCTGGGAGATGATTCCGGCGCGAAGCTGATCGAGCAGCGCGGGATTGATTTCGCCCCGGCGGAGGACTTTATGCAAAGCCTCAAGGCCGCAGGCGCGAGCGAGGTATTTCTTAAGGCGCTACGCGCGGCCAAGCACCCGCAGCAGCCCGACGAAGCAGCCAAGAAGCCGCTCGACCAAGTGCAAGTCATTCTCTTACTGGCAGGCCAGGTACCGAGCCATCGTGTGTCGACGTTGGTTCGGGAGCGCGGCATCGATTTCGATGTAAAGGATGATTATCTCCATCAAGTTCGTCTAGGCGGAGGCGACGACGAATTAATCGGCGCGCTGAAGAGCGCCAAGGTGACGAAGCCCGCGACCGTCGATCCAGCCGCGCAGGCTCGGCAAGCCGAGGTTCGGCAACACGTGGCGCGCGGGGCGGAACTCAAACAGAGAGGGCAGTATGCGGAGGCTGAGCAGGAATATCGCGCGGCCTTGCTGCTTGATTCTCAAAATGCCGACCTTTACGTGAGCCTGGCCTATGTCCTCGGTCAGCAGAAGAAGTGGGACGATGCCGCGGCGGCAGCACGCGAAGCCCTGCGCTTAAACCCAAATAATGACCTGGCGCACGTCAATCTCGGCGTAGCGCTTGGAGACAAGGGCGACCGGGATGGAGAAATCGCTGAAGAACGCGAAGCGCTGCGCTTGAACCCCAATAATGATCAGGCGCACGTCAACCTCGGCCTGGCACTCGGGGAAAAGGGTGACTTGGACGGCGGGATAGCAGAATACCGCGAGGCGCTCCGCTTGAACCCCAACAACTACAGGGCGCACAACAACCTTGGCAATGCGCTCGGGATCAAGCACGACTGGGATGGTGAAATCACTGAAGAACGCGAAGCGCTGCGCCTGAACCCGAATCTTGCAGAGGCGCACTTCAACCTCGGCGTTGCGTTTGGAGGCAAGGGCGACTGGGATGGAGCGATCGCGGAAGAACGTGCAGCCCTGCGCTTGAACCCCAATAATGAAGGGGCGCACTACTTCCTCGGCATGGCGCTCGGAAACAAGGGCGACTCAGACGGTGAGATGGCGGAATACCGGCAAGCCCTGCGTTTGGACCCCAATGATGACGCGGCGCACGTCAGCCTCGGGTCCGCGCTCGATCACAAGCACGACCTGGACGGGGCCATCGCGGAATACCGCGAGGCGCTGCGCCTGAACCCCAATAATGACGCGGCGCACGTCAGCCTCGGGTCCGCGCTCGGTCACAAGGACGACCTGGACGGGGCGATCGCGGAATACCGCGAGGCGCTGCGCCTGAACCTCAATAATGCCTTCGCGCACTTCAACCTCGGCCTCGCGCTTGGAGGCAAGGGCGACTGGGATGGAACGATCTCTGAAGAACGCGAGGCCCTGCGCTTAAACCGCAATAATGACAGGGCACACGCGGGCCTCGGCATCGCGCTGGAGGTGAAAGGCGACCTGCGGGGTGCCCTGGAGGAATACCGCGCGGCCTACATGCTCGACCCCAAGGACGCGACCTATAAGCAGAATTACGAGCGCCTGTTGCAGCAGGTGAATAAATGATGAGCGGGAGCCAAGGAGGGACACCAAATGAAAGAACTAAAAAAGATACTCATCCAGATCGTTGAAGATCTAGAAAGATCAGCCTTAGCGCTGGAAGTGTTAAACTCCGGCGCGACTGACAAACGATCTGCCAAAGAGTTAGCTTTTCAAAAAAATCAGGAATTTTACAATTCCCTCCGCAAACAGATTGATGCTTTGCCGTGAGGTAAGCGGGTGGCCATGGTCAGTGAAGTCCTGGCCGTGAGATTTTCTCATGCCCGATACTCCACTCGCGCAAATGGTTTATCGAGAGGACCACCATGCTTTTCAAAAAGAAGGTCACGGTTGCGGATTATTGTTCCGGCAAACTCGGGCGCCTTTTTTCTCAGGAACGTGAAGCAGCGTGGGAGGATTTGAGAGCCCGGTGCAGTGATGCCCATTTGAACCAAGCGGATAGGGAAGTGTATTACGACAATCTGAGGGCAGCTATGATTGAATTGATGCACATTGCGGTCACGAGGAACTCCAGTTGGACATCATCCGTATCCTCTGACGCGCGAGGGTTTGTGCAAACTTACCTTCATGAGCGCGGCCTGACAGAAATTGCTTCTCTGATCGGAGAATACAACCGAGCGTTTGGCACACCGTCCCCGGATGGGGTAGCACTGATGGTCGATGTGCTTGCTGGTAACGTTACTCAATCCAAGATGGGCGAACCGACCAGGGAGCAATTCCGTTTGGAATTCTATGCCATACTGCGCGTCTTGTTTGAGGAGTTCAGGTCGGTCAAGCTGCTCACTGGGAGCTAAGGAACGCGGAGACCCGCCCAAGAGACTTGGGTCGTGAAGTGAGGGCGCGGGGGCGGAGGGCCGAAAATGGGCTTCTTGAGTGGATTGTTCAAGAGCAAGAGACCTACAAGAGAGGAACTGATTAGGGAGTTCGTGAGCGGCTTAGTAGAGGACCTCACGACGCCTTCCGAGTTTTTTGCGCACTTAGCTCTCGCTGAGGGACAAACTCTGGATAGCGCGCTGGCCGAATGGCATGCGTTGATGATTTCCGCGACAACCTACGCCCTCTGGGCCTCTCTTGGTTCAAGGGAAAAAATCTTCCCCATACTTGACGTGTTTCGGCCTGCCTTTCTAGAGTTTTTGAGTCCTGGGTGTAGAGAAGTCTTTCTGAAAATTGCGAGTGCCCGTGAAGAAGATTACATCAAAGGGATTTCCGCGGCGCTCAAAAGCAAAGATGTTACGCAGGCAATCGAACTTTCCAGTTTGATGGCCAGAAGGGTGACCGGACATTACGATGAGGAAGCTGAAAAAACGGGCCTGCCGGTCCTCAAGGGCCCTGACATTATAACCGTTACGGCTTTGTGGAAGCTGGTCACAGACATTATTATCTGTACAAAGAAATATATTGAAAATTTGCAACAGCAAGTTCCGCGTTTATTTTCTGGACCTCTGATCTAAATCCGCCTCGCAAACTCTCTTGCCACCTAAGATGCGTCCGGCCCTTGATGCAAGAGAAGCTGGACTCGGGGCATTGTTCTCTTCCGGCTTCGTCAACGAACATACTTCAGATTTATAACCCATCGCTGCAAGAAGGTCGCGCACAGATCCTCCACCCATACGAGCGTGGTCATCACCTACGATTGCAATTGCCCAATCGTTGCCACCTACAATCGAGTTATTTCTGATCGCGTCCGCGAAGATTCTGTCGCGTGGGTCGTACCGGGGACAGTCCACTTTACTGGCACTCTCACTTATTCGTGAAAGTGCGTCGGGCGCGTTTATGCAGCATGTTCCTAGAAATTTCCTGTAATCCCTAAGCCTCCTCTTGGCAAGATTTTCGATAAAGTCCGATCCGTAGTCCTTTCGCCCTTGGTCTAGCCACACAGTGTCAACGTTCGGGTACACACCGAGGTGCGCGTCTCCTTCGTAGCCAAGGGACTGAACCAGCGTGTTCAAGAGCTTTTCGGTAATGTTTGGCCATTCCTCCTTGAGCAAACCGCGAAACTCTTCCCTCTTCGCCATTACAGCTTTGAATACATCCTCATCCCATTCGACTGCAATAAAATCCGGTGTCTCATACTTGCCGTAGTAGTCGGTGAGCAATTCGATTAACCTCTGTCGCATCGCGGGGTCCTTGTGATTTATCCCAGCAATGCGAAGCACATATTTTTTCGCTGCCATTTGGTCTCCCTCAACGCTATTGCGCGCAAGCGGGTAGTCATGTCAGTGAAGTCCTGACCGCGGGCTGGCGCAGACCTGTTTTTCAAGGTCTGCGGCTTTTCTCACCGACCGCGCCCAAGGGCCGCGGACCTACAGAACGGGTCCGCGCTACGCTCGCTCCTCGCGCAACTGAGAATGCCCGCGCTGCGCCGATTACCCGACAATCCGGTCATACTCAGCGTGAGGTCCGATCCAGAACCAGTAGATTCCCTCTTTGACATCGGTTCCCAGCGCTCGATAATGTTCGCCGACGCGCACAGAGCAAAGATCGCTTAGCCGTTTGAAGTGCAGGGAAGGGTGACGCGGATCGGACTTGAGGAGGGCAAAGTTCTTGTCAGCTAGCGCTCGGACCTGACTCGGCAACGCTTGATATAGCGTCCAAAACCGTGGGGAGGCAAGGTGACGGTATCTCATCCCCAGCACCCTACGAGCTTAGGCCGATTTCTCAAATCTGTTCGATAGCTGAGCCCAAGTCAAAGCTCGCGAGCCTTCCCAGCCTTGTAGTCGGCAAGAGCTTCGTTGATGAGGCCATCCAGCTTGCCCGCCTTGGCGTCCGCCTCGATTTGAGCGTCCCAGACGCGTGCATCGAACTCTACAAACCAAGCCCGAAATCTCGCAAGATCCTGCGGGGGCAGGTTCTCGATTCTTTGTTCCAGTTGCTCAATTTCGCTCATGAGGCGGCTCCTTCAAAGTTGCGACCAGATTCATTCTACCCCGATTCCCCCTTTTCGGCGAAGACCATTGGATATACCTTTATAAGAGAGCACGTAACTAAGGTCAATTCTGTTGTGACCGTAGGCTTTTCCTTCGATGAGAACGGTCAATTTCAAAGACGAATTGACCATGGCTACCTCCGGGTCACACAACCTCAGGCGCCGTTCGAATGGGTGAATGCAATCACGAGGTGTAGGGGTAGGGCTTGCCCTACCCGGCGTTCCGCATGGTAAATGCGGAACCAAGGGGGCGGCAAGCCGTCCCCGTACGGCGGAAGGCCTTGAGGACATCGGGGTTACCCGCGCCGTCGCGATCCTACTATTCTTGATGCTTTGCAATAAGTTCGCGGACTGCGGGGACAAGGTCATGGGGAACTTTCATTACGGTGTCGTCCTGTTCCACGAATGCCGCTTCATCTTCGGCCACCGCTTCTTCCGGCGTCTGCTGCTGATAGTGCGCGAGGACGCGCTGAACTCGGTCTTCGTCCCATCCAGTGGGAAATCTACTTTGGGTCATATCCGCCTCGTGCGCTTGCGTCTCCGGTAAGCAAGCAAAGGTTTGCCTCTCAGTTCGTAGGCCGTAACTACGAACACGCTTTCTGGCTCCGGGTCGGGAACATAGATGACACGCAGATAACGTCCCGCCCTTGTCTGCCCGACAGCGATTCTCGAACCGTCGCGTCCCGGCCGGTCTTCGCCCGGCGTTTCGAGTACATCCTGAACTTCTTTTTCGTCAACGCCATGCTCAAGGATGTGCGGTTGCCCGGTGGTCGGATCGAGATAAAAGCGAATATTCATCGGCAGCCACACCCAAGCCTACCATGAACTGCCGGGCGCAGACCTGTCTTTTCAAGGTCTGTGGCTCTTCGGCACGTGGGCCTTTCCTATGATGACAAACCCACGGTCGATTCCAGCCGCCTGAGCTTGATGCGGTCGGCGTGAACCTGTGCAAGATCGTAGTGCGCCTGCTGCGTGAGCCAGCTTTCGGCACTGCCCCCGAAAACCTTCGTCAGCCTTACGGCCATTTCGGGAGAAATCCCGCGCTTCTCGTTCACCAGTTCCGACAGGGTCGTGCGTGTGTCTCCGAGCGCGGCGGCGGCGGCCGTGATCGTCAAGCGCAAAGGCTCGATGCACTGGCGCAGCACGAAGCCGCCGGGGTGGGGTGGATTCTTCATTGGCTCTCCCTCGGCTGGATGCTGCGAGTACGATTGTGGATCGCGCACATGAAATCCGGCCTTTCCCTAGACCCGATGCGCGGCATCAGGCCGGGGCATAGCGCCTGATCGAGATACCTCGTGCGTGCGCTCGCGTTTTCGCCACGTCATAGGCAAGCTGCATACGGAGAAGGTGGTCCATGTCCGGGCCGAACGCCTTTTCGATGCGCAGGGCCATTTCCGGCGTCAGCGCGGCCTTGCCGTGCAGAAGATCGGAGAGCGTGGCGCGGCGCACCTGCAAAATCTCCGCCGCCTTCGACACGCTGAGGCCGAGGGCTTCGATGACTTCGGTTCTAATCAGGTCGCCTGGATGGGGCGGGTTCTTCATGGGCATTTCGGCCTCCTGGTGGTAGTCGATCAGGTCAATGTCGCTGGCGGTGTTGGTCCGTTCGTCGTGGCGGAAAATCAACCGCCAGTTTCCCGTGACCGTCAGGCTCCATAATCCTTTTAGGTCGCCTTTAAGAGGATGCAGCTTCCAGCCGGGAAACCGGCCGAGCTGCTCCAGCGTCTCGGCGGTTTCGAGGGCAAACAGAAGCTTGCGCAGCTTGTCGGCCATCGCGGACGGCACCCCTTTGGCGTTTCCGTCCTCATGGAGCTGCCTTAGCCCTTTGTGGCGAAAGCGGACAAGTTGCATGTTACCCTTTCACCCTTCCAGTATGTACGGCTATACCGTACACGTCAAGCGTTTTCTGGTGCAAGCCGCGGTCACCGCTTTCGTGACCGTGGGCTTTTCCTTCGATGACGAACCCACGGTCAATTCCCAAGGCGAATTGGCCGTGGCTGCCTCCGGGTCACATAACCTCAGGCGCCGTTCGAACTGTAATCTCTGCGCTTGTAGCTTCCCACCTTGCGCAACTCGATCACCAAGCGCAGAATTATCTCCCTCCGGGCAGGATGAGTCTGCGGCTTTTGGTTTTCCGGCGCAATCCCCGGACGCTTTTCTCCCCCGAGCAAAGACGAGGTTGCTAGTCGAAGGACAGGTTGCAGGGAGCACTTCGAGCAACCGGGGAGTGCCGATTTGTCAGGACTCCGAAGACTGGTTGTTATTTCCTCGGTGAAAGGAATATACTTCTTCCATGCAGCGCCTGACGTTTCCTGTGATTCTTGAAAGCGACCAAGACGGCTATTTCGTCTCCTGCCCCGCACTCCAGGGCTGTTACAGCCAAGGGGAGACCTACGAAGAAGCCATGGCGAATATCAAGGATGCTATGCGGCTGCATCTCGAAGATCGCCTGGCGAACGGGGAAGAAATTCCCGAAGCGGTTTCCGTGAGCCTCTCCACCGTCGAAGTTTCCGTCTGATGCCGAAGTTGCCCGCGTCACAGCCCGCCAGATGGCCTCGGTAATGGAAAAACTTGGATTTTCCCTGACCCGCCAGAGCGGTAGCCACCAGATTTACAAGAATGCCGCAGGCAAGAGGGCCACCATTCCATTTCACGCCGCGAAGATCCTCCATCCAAAGGTCCTGAAAAGCATCTTGCGCGACGCCGAGCTGAGCGCTGAGGACCTGGAAAAACTGCTGTGAATCGCCGTCAACCAACAACGTGCGATCGACGCACAGTCTGCCCGACTTTCGAGGGGTAGCCACGGTCACTGCCCTCGTGACCGTGGGCTTTTCATACGATGACGAACCCACGGCCAGTTCCAAAGACGAATTGACCGTGGCGACCTCCGGGTCACAGGACCTCAGGCGCCGTTCGAATTGGAATCTCTGCGCTTCTAGCTTCCCACCTTGCGCAACTCGATCACCAAGAAGGTGCCAACCTGACGGTCGGAGCAACATGTGCCCAAGGGCCGCGGACCTACAAAACAGGTCCGCGCTTGCTTATGGAAGGGTACTTTCTATTCGAAGGCCGTCGATCCTCTCAAAATGCCTGCGGTTGTTTGTAAGGAGCGTTAGGTCATGACGCAATGCCGAAGCGGCAACGAGCAGATCAAAATCGCCAACAAGTTTTCCGGCGCTGCGCAAGGAGCCGCGGAGCTGCCCGAAACGCCGGCATATTTCCTCGTCGATGCCCAGGATGACGACGCCGGAAAGGAATTGGGTGAGCATCGCTTCACTCCGGGCGGGGTCCTTTGAAAAGTGCACATCCTCCCACAATTCAGCGACGGAGATGATACTCAAAGCCAGTCCCTGCGCGCGGAGTGCTTGCAGTCGCCGGGTTACGGCCTCGACTCCGTTGAAGCGGTCAATAACCCAATCGGTGTCAACCAGGAAGGAAGCCAGCGTCATAGGCGGGGTTCCGGGCGCGTCGTTACCAAGCGGCTTTCATTAACCTCGTGCTTTAGTCTTTCTGCATCAATCAATCCTGCCCAACCGCCAGCCGTGCGAGTGAGAAAGTCCGCGTCCCTCCTCAAAGGCAAACCAAAAATCGTCACCGTGACCTCCTGGCCCTCTGTCAGCTCAAGCTTTTCCAATGGCTCCAGGACGCCACCTGAGTACCGTGCTTTGATTGTTGTGCCCACGTGTTTTACCTCTGCTTCACAACCGTTGCTTCTAAACACCATTTCAACATTTCGATTGCTCCTGTCCGCACAGATTTAATTCAGCGGTAGCCACGGTCACTGCTTTCGTGACCGTGGGCTTTTCCTATGATGACAAACGCAATTCCAGCCGCCTGAGCTTGATGCGGTCGGTGTGAACCTGTGCAAGGTCGTAGTGCGCCTGCTGCGTAAGCCAGCTTTCGGCACTGCCTCCGAAAACCTTGGACAGCCTCACGGCCATTTCGGGAGAAATCCCGCGCTTCTCGTTCACCAGTTCCGACAGGGTCGTGCGCGTGACTCCGAGCGCGGCGGCGGCGGCCGTGATCGTCAAGCCCAAAGGCTCAATACACTGGCGCAGCACAAAGCCGCCGGGGTGGGGTGGATTCTTCATCGGCATGGCTCAGTCTCCTTTCAGTGATAATCGACATAATCAACGTCCAGCACGTCGCGGTCGGCAAAGCGAAAGATTACCC
The DNA here is from genome assembly GCA_963722555.1 of uncultured Acidobacteriota bacterium. Classification (GTDB taxonomy): domain Bacteria; phylum Acidobacteriota; class Terriglobia; order UBA7540; family UBA7540; genus Bog-366. The sequence continues at coordinate 176,746 of CAVRNQ010000001.1, read as the reverse complement.
GCCAGTTAGCGCGAACCGTCACCGCCTAAAAACCCTTGTACTCACCCTTAAGCGGATGCAGGCGGAACCCCGGCATGTCCATATCCGCAATCGTACCGGCGGCATCCAGCCGCGCGAGAATGTCACGCAGCTTTTCCGCGTGTTCCCTAATCACGCCGCGCGAGTCGTCGTCTTCGTGAAGGCGTTTCAGTCCCTTGTGGTGGATCGACCAGATCATTCCTTAGCTGTAACGCGTCACGTAACGCATGTCAATAGTGGGAAGCCCCGGTCAATTCTCTCGTGACCGTGGGCATTTCCTTCGATGACGAACCCACGGCCGATTCCAAAGACGAATTGACCGTGGATGCCTCCGGGTCACAGGACCTCAGGCGCTGTTCGAACTGTAATCTCTGCGCTTGGAGCTTCCCACCTTGCGCGACTCGATCACCAAGTCAAAGGCGTCGTTAACGGCTCTTTCACTGCGAAAGGCCTTGCGGACATCGGGGTTGAAGGGAACGATATTTGCACCGGCGTGGCAGCGCAGGGCGGCAAAGCCGAAAAAAGCAAGTCAAAAGGCAAAGGGCAAAAGTGCGAAGCCTTTGGTGGCGGGGGCTACACGCTGCACCCTAGAACCCCCTCACCCCCGGCCCCTCTCCCCCAAGGGGGCGAGGGGGGGGAGTTAATTTGAACTTGTAACCCTCGCCCCCTTGGGGGAGAGGGTGGCCCGCAGCCGGCGTTTTCATCAGCCGGGGCGGGACGGGTGAGGGGGTCACTCAGGAACAAATTGTGGAGCAGGTAGCGCCACGCGGCCTGGCGGCGGAAACCAAACAACGAAGGCGACCCATCGGCTCCGGTAGATAATCTATGCTTAGAAACCCTCTGTTTATGCGGCTGCAGAGAAATGGTCCAAAGAAAGCTTGCCAAAAAAACAAGAAATTACGGCCTGGCATTGCAGGGCCCGCGTTACGGCCCCTTCGCTGTGCTCAGGGCAGGCTCTGCGGCTTTTCCAGCGGTGCGGGCTCCTGCCGCGCCGCAAACAAGATAATCCGAATTCTGTCGGGCTGCGCCGTCCAAGGCACGGCGCCGTGGGAAAGCCGCAAGGCTGGAGAACGAGCCTTGCACTACATCTCTTATTGCGAGCGGCGAGCCACGTTGAGCGCTCTCGTAGGCTTTTCCTTCGACGGCAAACTGGAATACATGCACCTGAATCCCGTTCGGAAAGGGCTGCTGAAGCGGCCGGAAGATTGCCGGTGGTCGAGTTACAACAAATTTGCTTTGGACAATGCAACGGTAGCGGCGCGCCCCATCCCGATTGACTATGTGCGGTTGCCTCTGGGATATTGGCATGAGAAAAGCCCACGGGCAGGACGGTACTGACGGTGGCTGCCCGCTCGCGCGGCTCAACCGGACCGTTGGGCGGACAACGCTGCACGAGGCAAGCGAACGGTGCGCTCGAAAACATTGAAGACCCTTGATGCACGGATTCCTGAGCAGTGGCGGAGGTGGCTCGCCGATCATCACGACTCTGAATCGGAGGTGTGGCTCGTCTTCCACAAACGTCACACGGGGCGGGCATCGATCGCCTACGAGGATGCCGTCGATGAAGCACTATGTTTCGGATGGGTCGATAGCCTCATCAAGCGCCTCGATGATGCGCGTTATGCCCGCAAGTTCACGCCGCGGAAGGCTGATAGCAAGTGGTCCACGGCGAACCGCAAACGCTATGCGCAGCTTAAGGCAAGCAGGCGATTGATGCTGGCTGGGCTGAACCGACCGCCAACTGAGCGAAGCTATGATGCGCCAAGGCCATCGCCCTCGAAGCTTCCACAGTACATTCAAGAAGCGCTTAGGAACTGCCCGACAGCGTGGAGCTATTTCGAGAGTCTTGCACCCTCATACCGGCGAATGTACATCGGTTGGATCGATTCCGCTAAGCAACAAGAAACGAAAATGAGGCGGCTGCAGGAGGCGATCCGCCTGCTTGTGGCGGGCAAGAAGCTCGGATTGAAATGAGCGGGCAGACACACGCTATCGCCGCGGCGACTAGTTTTGCCCGTGGGTTCTTCCCTTGATGGCGAAGGCATAGCCTGCTGGAATGGCTTCATATGAATCAGGTGCGGAAAGGGCTGGTGAAGAGGGCGGAAGATTGGCGGTGGTCGAGTTACAACAATTTTGCTTTGGGCAAGGCGACGGCAGCGGCGTGCCCCATGCAGATTGACTACGCGCGGTTGCCGCTGAGGTATCGGGCATGAGAAAAGCCCCCGGTCAGGACGGCACTGACCGCGGCTACCCGCTCTTGGAGGAGAAGTAAGACTCTATCCACAGGTCAAGTGTCTGATCATGCCATCCTTCCCGAGATAGGTATGGGCGAAGCTCGTGGTTGTAGCGCTCACGTAAAATCCCCGGGTCTAAAGACAAGTTCTTTGCGAGGTACTCCACCTCTTCAGCATCTTTCGGACTGTTCCTCTCGAGTTTCGACAGAACCAAGTCATACGGGTCAAGCGCCAACATACGGAGATTCCGAAAACGCTCAGGGAACATCTCGATCAATCTTTTGTCGTAGTCGCGTGGGTGGTTCGCTACCCCCACATACTGGACACACACCTTGTATTTCTTCGCAAGTCTTGATTCTCGGCCAGCAATCGCCTCGAGGTTTGCCTGCTCGCTTTCCGGCACAGCGGAGATATAGTCTACGTCCGAAGTCGGACGGTCAAGGCCGTAACGGGCCATGACAACAAATCCTCCCACACAATGAATCTCGACTGGTCCGGAGAGTAACTCGTCGACCTCTTTCAGAAACTCAGCCCAGGGCGACCGCAAATCGTGTTTACGGATTCGGTTGGCTTGCATAGGACAGGTTCTCCACCCTCCAGTTGGTCAGTAGATTCCAGCGTTTCGCTTCCTCCGGCCGGTTCACCCGAAGCCATGCCAGTTCACTTGGCGAGAAAGACCCTTTGCCGAAAGCCTCTTCGCGGGCGAGCCGGCTCTGCTCCAACTTTCTCTCCAGTTCCCGGAGAGCTTCCGCTCGCTTCTGATCATATGGCATCCTCTCGGCCCATTGCCGCGCCAGAGTCACGACAAAACCCGTCCGATTCTGAAGGTCGCGTAGCTTTGCCTGTTCCACAAGCCAGTTTGCATCCGTGTCCCAATAGCGGACAAGCAGCCACGGTAGTGCTTCGGCAAGCCGCGCTTCGAGGTTGTCCTGGGCCAGGGCTGTTAGTAGAACCTCTCCGGGGTTTTTCTTCCAGCGTCGGGAGCGAAGATAAGAAAAACCTGGATAACCTAAAGCAGCCAAATCCTCTGCGAGAGCTTGAGGCGGTTCCTTCCCCGGTTGTGTTTGCATCATTCTCGACGGAGGAAGCACAGTAGGAGACAGCTTGAAGACACGCCTAGCCCTGCGAGCCAACGAAGGGGAGAATGGTCTGCTCCCACTCTCCAGCATGGCGACATAGGACTGCGACAAGCCCAGCCGAACTGCGGCTTCGTGCTGTGTCCAACCTTTCCTGCGCCGCGCCATCCTCAAATCCTGAGCCATCATCGTGCTTACATTATATCACAACATATGTGATAATCAAGATAAATATGTTATTTATTTGCAGCGTGTTATGGCCATAAGATAACATCCAAGTAAAACTCGCTGGCTGGCGCACCCATCCCGAATCGCCAATCTGGAATCGCTGCAGGGGGTTAACTGAGCAGGCGGTGCGCGTCGGCTAGCTTGACTGGAATGTTCAGTCCCTGCGGGCAATGCGGGAGGCAGGTGCCGCACACTTGGCAGGCGTCGCCGCGCTTATCGAGTTGGACATAGAGCCGCCGCGCGCGCTCGCGCTCGCCGTAATCGGTCGCGTAGCGTTCATAGCGCAGGATATCGGCGATGGCCACGCCCTCGGCGCAATGGCTCTGGCATTCGTTGCACAGCCGGCAGACTTCGCGATTCGTGTAAGCCGACATCAACTCAATGGCGCGCGCGTCCGCCGCCCGCAACGGCTTACCCGCTCCCGAATAGGTATCGACGAACTGTTCGAGGTTGTTGATTTGAACGATCGCGGCGCTGAGGTCGGTCGAGGTGGTCAGCCAGCGCGCCAGGGCATTGTGTGGCGTAGTGCCTGCCGGGAATTGCTTCATGAATTCGCGGTCGGCTTGCATGCGCGCCGCGCCCGCGGTGGTTTTCATGGCGGTGGTTCCGAACCCTTGGCTCTTGGCGAAGCTGACGAACTTCGTGAGGGCTTCCTCCTCACCAAAGGTGAAGGGAAACTGCGCATGCTCGTAGACACCCTCTGCGGCGACGGCGGTCAGTATGGTGGCCCGATCCTCTCCGCCCGGCACCCGCGCATTGCCGTTGTAGCTGTGCTGCGAATGGCAGAGGTGGCGCACCAAGCCTTCCTTTTTCAGGCGCTCATAGGCGCGGATGAAGGCCCGGTTGTTCTTCAGCTCCGCGGTGCTGTGGTAACCGAAGTGAAACATCATGTCGTCAAAGTAGCGGAGGCCGGTGCGCTCGACGGTCTGCTTGACGAGTTGGTAGTGGGCCTCTTCGTCGATCACTCCGGTTTCATGATTGCCGCGCACGCGGTCGATGCAGATTTCGCAGTAATGGGCTTCGCGATTCTTCACAATCGCCGGCGGGGCGGACTGGCGAGTCCACTCGTCGGTCTTGTGCCAGTAATTGATCCCGCACAATATGCCGGCCTCGACGGCCTCCGGCGCCCAGGTCGCCGAGCCGATCAGCACGGTGACCTTGCGGCCGGAGCGGTCCAAGGCGCGTTGCGGCAGGCGCCCAACCTTCGCGGCGGCGGCTTCGATTTCGCTCACGGGCACGCGCCCGCAGGCACTGCCCAGCCCCGCGGCTAGCGCTCCGGCGGAGGTGACGATGAACTCGCGACGGCCTATTCGGTTTTTGCCAGCCATAAGGCCTCCTTTGTCAATCCGCAGCCCTCTCTTTTGGGGAGGGGGCTGTTCCCTTGGACTGACCCCTCACCCCCGGCGCTCGGGGCCCCCTCCCTCGTACTTCGGGCACCCTCTCCCCTGGGGAGAGGGCTGTATTGCCTTAGGGCTACGACGTTTTGAGTTTTTACTTCCCGCCGCTTTTGCTCAGTCTGCTGTTGATTGCGCCGGCCAGGTCGGTCAGGCCTTTGGTGACTTCCGGCGAATCTTCATACGCCACGAGGCGAACAAAGTACGGCCCTTGGTGGAATGTCAAGCTACCCTTGGCAATCCGGCCCGCCTCGCCGACTTCGACCGCGTGGCTTTCCGCGCCCGCTTCGGAATCATAAATCTTCTTCGCGCCTTCGGGTTTGGCCATGACGTAAACGTCAGCGGTCGCGTCAACTTTGTTATTGAACCGATAGTCGCTGGTGAGCGTCCTCACAACGCCGGCTTGGATGTATTTCTCCGCGTCGCCATCAATGTACTCCCACAGGTGGCTGGCTTCGAAGGTGCGAGTGTCGCTGGATTTCACCCAGCTCTCGACCGACTGGCTGGCCGGGAAGAAATCCGCCGGGGCGGAGGGCGCCTTCGCGCGGCAGCCGGCGAGCAGGCCGGCGAGGGCGAGAATCATGGCAAGAGTTGAAATCTTCACGTGCGTGGGCCTCCAGTTTGGCGGTTGAGCAGAATCTGGTTCGACTTCGACCGGCTTTCGCCGATGCTGGTGACATAGACGGCCGGGTGGTCTTTGATGGGACAAGCGAACTCGCACGCTCCGCAACCCACGCAGCGGTCGGGATCAACGTAAGGCTGGCGGACCTGCTTCGAGACCCCCGCCGCGTCCGTTACTTCTGCGGGACGCAGGTAGATCGCTTTGGGAGACGTGGGGCACCACTCTTCGCACACGATGCATTCCGTGGCCATCGCCCAGGGCAGGCAGTGTCCGCGATCGTAGAAAGCCGTGCCCAGCCGGATGGGCTTCGAATCCCTGGCGGCGCTGGCGGGCAGCCAGGCTTTCTCCGCTTGCGTGATTTCCCAGATGGCGCCCGTGGGGCAGACCTGTCCGCAGAGCACGCAACTGGGCTCGCAGTAGCCGATGCGGGGTGCGAGTACGGGCGTCCACAGACCCTCCACGCCAGCTTCCAGCAGCGCCGGCTGCAGGGCGTTGTTCGGACACACCTTCATGCACGCGCCGCAGCGAATACAGCGGGCGAGGAAGCTCGCCTCGTCGAGCGACCCGGGCGGCCGGATCAGCCGCGGGTCTTTCGCGACCGCGAACCCCGGACTGCTGCGCAGCACCGGCAGCAGCGCGGCGCCCGCCGCCACACCCGCCAGGGTGCGGCGGCGTTCGAGGTTGGGGCCAGCGGTGGTCGTAGGAGTCACGGGGAAGAACCTGAAGCGCAGGCCGTTTTCCGGGCACTCACCCACGCAATTGAAGCAGAGGTGGCATTCCGCCTTGCGCCACTTCGCCTTGGGAAGGGGATCGTCGCCGCCCTGGCAGTCGAGCAGGCAGCGGTTGCAGTCATTGCAGTGGTCCGGGTACTTTTCCAGGCCCAGGACCGACCAGCGCGAAACGATCCCCAGCAACGCTCCCAAAGGGCACAGGGCGCGGCACCAGAAGCGCGTGACGCGCAGGTTCAGCACCAGGAGGGCAATGAGAATCGCGCCCAGGAAAAACGCCTGGCGGAAATACGGCTGCCGGAAGCTGAGCAGGGTTTCATTCAGGATGAGTTGGGCAATGGTCCCGGCCGTGCGCAGGGGCGGGGACGCGGAGTGATGCAGCGCACCGGCCGCTGCGTCCAGCGCGTAGTTCAAACCGGGAAGCAAGGCCATCCCCAGCGAGCGCACGGTGAGCGAGATAGGATCCAGGATCCCCACTATCGAGCCGCCCAGGAGGGCCGAGATCAGACCCGCCAGGAGCAAGTAATACTTCCAGGTCTGCCATTTCTTGTACCGATTTGACTCCAGCCGCTGCGGGCCGCGCTTGCGCTGGGACTTCCAACTGCCCAGGAAGTGGTTCAGGGTTCCCAGCGGGCAAATCCAGCCACAGAAGACGCGGCCCAGGAAGAGGGTGGGTATGAGTATTGTCAGGCTCCACAGCAATCCGCGATAAAGCGCGTGCGAAGTAAGAACATCCAAGATGGCCACCAGCGGGTCCGACTGAAGGAAGATGCTGGGATAAGGTATCCGCAGCCGGATGTCACCGCTCGCGGCCTTGAGCGAGCCACGAAACTCCGTCTCATGCAGATGCAGTAGAAAGAGACCAAGAAAGAGGACCTGGGACAGCCGCCGGAGCTTGGGAAGCTTGTTCTGGGTCATGGCGGAGAAGCTAACACCTCGCTGTTGATCAGGACTTGCAGCTAGAAGGCCAATGCCTCAGGCCAGGCTAAGGATATGTTTTTCAATTGGTTGGCGACGCTACACCTTCTGGTCTCGTGGCAATTCGCCGAATCTGGATTGGGGTTTATGGCGCAATTGGCGGCGTAGCACGGGTAGCCTGCCGCTGGGATTAGGAACTCAGCCCTATTGCACGGCTTGCTTGCCGTAGATGGAGTGTTCCAGTTCGCTGAGGTCGTCGAGGTCGATGAACACCAGGTGGGGCCGCGCGTGGTCGCAACCCGGATTGATGAGGGTGGTCGCGCCAATCCGGTCGAAGAAGGTTCCAGAGAGTTTGGGGCTCTCGTGAATGTGGCCGTGGAGCGTCAAGCGCGGCTGGTGTTTCTCAATCCAGCGCCGCAGAGACTTGCTGCCGATGTGGCGGCCATCGAAAAGCACATCGCAGCGTGTATCGAAGGGCGGCGCATGCACGACCGCCACCGTGTGCGCAGGGTCGTCGACGGGAAGCCGCCGGAGTTCCTCCTCGAGGCTGGGCAGGGAATCCAGGTAAGCCTCGAAATTCTCGATGACCAGGAAGCCGCGCGGCGTCCCCAGGATGCAGCGATAGGTGTACGCCTCGCCGTCTGCGCCCCGCTCCCCGTCCCGGCGCTCAAAGTCTTTCAGGTGAAAAGGCGTGGGAGGCACGAACGAGAGGCCCACCAGTGTGTAAACGCCCAAGGTTCTTGCTTCCTGGTGCAGATTCTCAACGAGCCCGTTCATTTCGAGCTCTTCGAGCGCCGGCAAGATGGTTTGGCAGTCGTCGTTCCCGGGGATGGCGAAGACGCGCAGCATGGGGTGGGCCTGCTTCCACTCGTCGAGCAGAGGCGAGAGCTGGTAAAGCAGGAACTCCGGCTGCTGGAGCGGCAGGCGCAGAGAAGAACCGCTGGGCGTGCCGGGGCAAAGATCGCCGCCGAGAATCAGGGCGTCAGCGCGCAGGCGGACGGCTGCTTCCCCTGCCGAGCGATACAGGCCGAGGTCCCCGTGCAAGTCGGAAGTGTAAACGAGGCGCGTCATGCACCACACCCTGGACGGCACGATATTCTAGGCGCGTGCAGCGACATAGCGCAAGAGGGTTTGGGATCGGGTAGTGGGTCAGTTTGCTGTAGCGGCGCTCTATGAGCGCCGGAATCTATTGAATCAAAAGCCGGCGGTCATAGACCGCCGCTACAGGAAACCAAAGTGACCCACTACCCGGCGGTTCGGGGGCGTGACAGGGAGGGTTGACAAACCCTTACTGCTTAGCAATTGCCCGTGTTACCGGGCTCCGGCCTTCAGTGAATAGGAGCTGAGGACCTTCACGTAGTTGGCCCGCTGGAAGGCGGAGGGGTCGGCGACGGCCCGCTGGCTCATGCTGCCTTGCATCTGTTGGATGGACTCGTACTCGTGATCTTCCATCCATTTCACAATCTCCGCGCGCATGGTGGCCAGGTGGCCGATGCCGTGCTTGAGCAATGCGGAAGTCATCATGGCCACGCGCGCGCCGGCCATCATGGACTTCAGCACGTCCAAGCCGGTGTGTACACCGCCCGTGACGGCCAGGTCCGCCTGGATTTTTCCGTAGAGCACCGCCACCCAATTCAGGCGCAGCAGCAATTCATGCGGGGTGCTGAGGATGAGGTTGGGGACGACCTCCAGGTTTTCCAGGTCGAAGTCCGGCTGGTAGAAGCGGTTGAACAGCACCAGGGCGTCGGCGCCGGCCTGGTCCAAGCGCCGGGCCGTATTCGGCAGCGAGCTGAAGTAGGCGCCGATCTTGACGGCCACGGGAATACGCAGGCTGGCCTTGACGGCCGAGACCAGGTCGGTGTAAACCTTTTCGACGTCTGCGCCGCTCATCTCGGCATCCGTGGGGATCAGGTAAATATTCAGTTCCAGGGCGTCCGCGCCGGCCTCCTGGATCTTCTTCGCGTAGTCAATCCAGCCTCCCGTGGAGCTGCCGTTGAGGCTGCCGATAATGGGGATGCCTGCGGCTTGCTTGGCGCGGCGCAGGTGTTCGAGGTACCCGTCGGGGCCGAGGTTATACCCGGTCAAATCGGGGTAGTAGGTCAGCGATTCCGCGAAGCTTTCCGTGCCCTGGTCCAGAAAATGGTCCAGCGTGCTGCCTTCCACGTGGATCTGTTCTTCGAACAAGGACGTCAGCACGATCGCGGCGGCTCCGGAGTCTTCCATGCGGCGAATATTGCCGAGGTCTTCCGAGAGCGGCGAAGCGGAGACGAGCAGAGGATTCTTGAGCTTCAGGCCCAGGTATTTTGTGGTCAGGTCGATCATTTACTTCACCTCCTTTGCTCCGCCGTTCATCGACATGGCGGCCATATGGGTGTAAAGCCTCCAGCGGTCACGCACGTCTTCCTCGGCGAGCTTGAGCAGATGTTTGGCGGCTTCGGGATCACTGTGCGCCAACATGGTGTAGCGAGTTTCATTGTAAATGTACTTCTCGAGCGGCAGCGAAGGAGGGCGTGAATCCAACTGGAAGGGATTCTTGCCGAGCTTCGCCAGATCGGGGTTGTAGCGGTAGAGCGGCCAGTAGCCGGACAGCACCGCGGCCTTCTGCTGATCGCATCCGTGCACCAGATCGTAGCCGTGCGCGATGCAGTGGCTGTAAGCGATGATGAGCGACGGCCCGTAGTAGGCGTCGGCCTCCAGAAAAGCCTTCAGCGTTTGCATGTCAGAGGAGCCCATGGCGACCTGCGCCACATAGACGTTGCCATAGCTCATTGCCATCAGGCCCAGGTCTTTCTTGGGTCTGGGTTTTCCGCCCGCGGCAAACTTGGCCACGGCGCCGCGTGGCGTGGCTTTCGACATCTGCCCGCCGGTGTTGGAATAGACCTCGGTGTCGAGCACCAGGACGTTCACGTTGCGGCCGCTGGCCAGTACGTGATCCAGGCCCCCGTAACCGATGTCGTAAGCCCAGCCGTCGCCGCCGAAGGCCCACACGCTTTTCCTGACCAGGTTGTCGGCCAGGGTCCCGAGGTCGCGCGCTTCCAGCGCCTTGAGCCCCGCCAGCTTAGCCTGGAGGGCCTTCACGCGCTCGCGCTGCTCGCGAAGGCTGGCTTCGGTGGATTGATCGGCGTTGAGCAGGCCTTGGACTAATTCGTCACCCAGGTTTGCGGCGAGGCGCTGGACCAGTTCCCGCGCATACTGGGCTTGCTGATCGACGGCCAGGCGCATGCCCAGCGCGAATTCCGCGTTGTCCTCAAACAGCGAGTTCGACCAGCTCGGGCCGCGGCCCTCGCGGTTGATGGCGTAGGGAGTGGTGGGCAGGTTGCCGCCGTAAATCGACGAGCAGCCTGTGGCGTTGCCGATCAGGGCGCGATCGCCGTACAACTGGCTCATGAGTTTGATGTACGGGGTCTCGCCGCAGCCCGCGCACGCTCCGGAGAATTCAAATAAAGGTTGCAGCAACTGCACGTCTTTTACCTGGCCCAGGCTGAGGGTGCGCCGGTCCGCTTCCGGAATCTCCAGGAAGAAATCCCAGTTCGCGCGCTCGGCTTCGCGCAGGGGTACCTGTGGCGCCATGTTGATGGCCTTGTGCTTGACCTCGCTCTTTGACTTGGCCGGGCAGATTTCCACGCAGAGCGCGCAGCCCGTGCAATCCTCCGGCGCCACTTGCAGCGTGTACTTCAGCTCCTTGAACTCTTTCCAGCGGGCGGCCGCGGATTTGAAGGTGGGCGGAGCTTTCTCGAGCCGCGCGGGGTCGTAAATCTTGGCGCGGATCACGGCGTGCGGGCAAACCAGCACGCACTTGCCGCACTGGATGCAGAGGGCCTCATCCCACACGGGAATTTCCAGCGCGATGTTGCGTTTTTCCCATTGCGCCGTAGCGCTGGGGAAGGTGCCGTCGACGGGCAGGGCGCTGACCGGCAGGGCGTCGCCTTCGCCCTCGATCATCCTGGCCAGAACGTTGCGGACGAATTCCGGCGCCTGGGCCGGGACCGGCGGGCGCAGGTCGAAGCTGCTGCTCACTTCCGCGGGAACCTTGACTTCGTGAAGGTGATCGAGCGAGGCATCGACGGCGGCGAAGTTCTTCTTCACCACCGCTTCCCCGCGCCGCCCGTAGGTCTTCTCGATGGCGTGCTTGATGGCGGCAATGGCTTCCTCGCGCGGCAGCACCCCGCTGATGGCAAAGAAGCAGGTCTGCATGACGGTGTTGATGCGGCCGCCCATTCCGGCGGCACGCGCCACCTCGACCGCGTCGATGACGAAAAAGTGCAGCTTCTTCTGGATGATTTGCCGCTGGGTGGTGCGCGGCAACTGGTTCCAGACCTCGTCCGGGCCGTAGGGGCTGTTCAGCAGGAAGGTGGCGCCGGCTTCCGCGGCCTTGAGCACATCCAGCCGCTCGAGGAAGGAGAACTGGTGGCAGGCCACGAAATTCGCCTGCGTGATGAGGTAGGTGGAGTGGATGGGTTTGGGGCCGAAGCGCAGGTGGGAAATCGTTACGGAGCCGGACTTCTTCGAGTCATAAACGAAATAGCCCTGCGCGTAGTTGTCGGTGTCCTCGCCGATGATCTTGATGGAGTTCTTGTTGGCGCCCACGGTGCCATCCGAACCCAGACCGTAGAAGATAGCGCGCACCGTCTTGGGGTCTTCGGTTGAGAACGTGGGGTCAACTTCCAGGCTGGTGTGGGTGACGTCGTCCACGATGCCCACCGTGAAGTGGTTGCGCGGGGCGGGCTTCGCCATCTCGTCATAGACCGCCTTGACCATGGCGGGAGTGAATTCCTTCGACGACAGGCCGTAGCGGCCGTTGATGATGCGCGGGAAGCTCGTGAAAGGCGCCTGCCCGCTGGTAAGGCCTTCGCTCACGGCGGTGACCACATCGACGTACATCGGCTCGCCGGCAGCGCCTGCTTCCTTGGTGCGATCGAGCACGGCCAGCGTCTTGGTCGTGCGGGGAAGCGCGGCAAGGAAATGCTCAACCGAGAAGGGCCGGTAGAGACGGACCTTGAGCACGCCCACTTTTTCGCCGCGCGCGGTAAGATAATCCACAGTCTCCTGCGCGGCCTCGGCGCCGGAGCCCATGATCACGACCACACGCGCGGCATCGGGCGCGCCCACGTAGTCGAATAGGTGGTAAGAGCGGCCCACCACGCTCGAAAACTTGTCCATGACCTTCTGCACGAGGGCCGGGGCCGCCAAGTAGAAGGGATTCACGGTCTCGCGCGCCTGGAAGAAGACATCGGGGTTCTGCGCGGTGCCGCGAATGAAGGGACGGTCCGGTGAAAGGGCCCGCTTGCGGTGCGCCTCCACCAGGTCAGGATCAATCAGGGCGCGCAGATCGTCCTCGCTCAACTGCTCCACCTTGCCGACCTCGTGCGAGGTGCGGAAGCCGTCGAAGAAGTGCAGGAAGGGCACGCGCGTGGAGAGCGTGGCGGCCTGCGAGATCAGGGCGAAGTCCATCACTTCCTGGACGGAATTCGACGCCAGCAGTGCGAAGCCGGTCGAGCGCGTCGCCATAACGTCGCTGTGATCGCCGAAAATCGAGAGGGCGTGCGCGGCCACGGTGCGGGCCGAGACGTGCAGCACGGCCGCGGTCAATTCGCCGGCGATCTTGAACATGTTCGGAATCATGAGCAGCAGGCCTTGCGAGGCGGTAAAGGTGACGCCCAGCGAGCCGGCCTGCAGCGCGCCGTGCAGGGCGCCGGCGGCGCCGCCCTCGCTCTGCATTTCGATCACATGCGGGATGGTGCCCCAGATGTTGGGCAGGCCCTCCGCGGACCACTGATCCGCCCACTCACCCATGGGAGAGGAAGGCGTAATGGGATAAATAGCAATTACTTCGTTGACGCGATAGGCCACATAGGCTGCAGCCTCGTTCCCGTCAATCGTTACCTTGCTTCTGGTCATCGTTATCACTCCATCCTAGGTTATTGGTCTAAAATTTCTGCAATCATGAACTTGTTTCAATTCCACCGCTGTTCCGGTAGCTCCGTGTCCTCTGTGCGTCTCAAGACTCAACACAGAGCCCACGGAGGCTCTCCGTGACCTCCGTGTTGAGTCTTTCTGGCCACGGAGGACACGGAGAGACTCGCCGACCCCGCAGGGGTCGAATATCGGAATGGGTAACAAATGAGGCTTCATGCCGGCGCAACCCCTTCCGCGGCCAAGCGGCGGCCGATATCGAGCGCGGCAGCCGATTCCGCCCGGCGCTCCGGAGGTTCCGCGGCGAGCGCGGCCTCCCACGCTTCCACAGGCAAAAGCGGGTCTTTCTCAAGCCAGGCTGCGATCGCGGCCAAGGCGGCACGTTTGGGATTTGCCTCGCGGCGCAGCGGGAGCCGGACGACGCGGCCGGCGGCGGGGGTCGCATCGATTTGGGAGTCCAGGAGCAGGAGGGTCTTCTCCCCGCACGCCGCCAGCGTTCCGTTCGCACGGAGCTCCTCCCATCCGTCGGCGCTGACCACTATAACCACATCCGGGCTTTCCAGACCGGTGTACTCAATCGGCCGGGGGCTTAACGAAATCTCGGAAAGCGAAAATCCCGAACCCTGGGTCACCGGGTTATCGTTCTTCTGAGTGGAATAGATCCCTGCCGCGAGCGCGGCACGGCACAACGCGGAGGCGGCCGACTGAACGCGCTCGCCCGCCGTACCGGCCACCACCAGCCGGAGTTCGCCGGCCAGGTTAACCGGGGAGTGGATGGGGGGAACCTCCGCTATAGGCGCCTGGGGCCGGCGTGATTTCAACTCGTGGTGATAGAGCTCGCGGAAGGTGGGCCGTTCCATCTCGGCTTCCACTCCGCCGACGGTGTAACCCTGGCGCTCGACGATCTCCTCGAGGGCAGCGCCGCTCGCTTGGTTCCACCGCGCTCCGTAGGCAGGGCAAAGCTCCACGATCTCCAGGAGGGAGAATCCCGGGAAGTCAATGGCGCGAGCGATGGTCGTTGCCAATTCCTGGCTGGTGGCAAACTGCCGGGCCAGAAAGCTGGCATGAGCGGTGCGCAGCAGCGCCACCAAATCCAGCGGCGGGGTCCAGTTGCCGTCCGGTGTGGTGGCGGTGACCCAGTTCAAAGGGCTTAGCGCGGAGTGCTGGCCGCCCGTCATGCCGAAAAGGAAGTTGTTGTGAAGCAGTACGGTCACATCCACGTTCAGTTGCGCGGCGTGCACCAAGTGCAGCAGTCCGATCATCGCCCCGCCATCGCCGATCATGACGATCGGTTTCAGCCCGTGGGGTTCGAGAATTGCGTCGGCCAGGGCCATTCCGGTGGCGAACGCCGTGGAGCGGCCGTGCGTGGTGTGAACCGTATGCAAGTAAGGGAACAGCGAGTCGGCCAGGCCCACGCAGCCGATATCGGTGGTGAGAACCACGGAACGCGGTGGCACCCCCAGGTGCTCCAGGGCGCGGCTCAACTGCCGCACCACCAGGGCGTGCCCGCAGCCCCGGCAGTAAGGAAGCGTGGCGTCGGGCGCGAGGTATGGGGCGGTGGCCGTCACGCCATCACCCCCTGCATCGCGTGCGCAATTTCTTTCGGAGAAATCAGACTGCCGATCTTGTTAATCCCGTAAACCTGCTGGCGGGAAAGAAAAGGCGCGAGGGCGGCGCGGTACTGGCCGGTTAGATTCTCCTCGGCGACGAACACAAATTCCACACCACGGGTCGCCCGCTCGAGCCAGCGCTGCGGGATGGGAAACAGGGATTGGATCTGCAAGAAGGAAATTCGTGAACCCTCGCTCCGCAGTTTGCTTACCGCTTGGCGTGCGGCGCGCGCGGTCACACCATAGCTGATCAGCAGGCAGCGCGCGGCGGGGTCGAGGTCCGCCCGGACCATGGCCATTTCCTCCGCCTGCGCGGCGATCTTGCGCTCCAGGTGCAGCAGCACTTCGATGACCTCCGGGGAGTTCTTGCGCAAGTGCCCGCGCTGGTCGTGAGCCGAGCCCGTCGCCGTGACCTTGATTTCTCCTCCCACGGCGGCGAAGGCGGGCACCCCATCAGGTTCATCCAGCGCATAGGGAGTGTAGTCGGCGTGCGGGGTCGCAACCTTGCGGTTGGCGAGGGCGGGAACCTCGAGGGCCGTGTCGTCAACCACTTCTGTGGTCATACCGACTTCCTTGTCGGAGAGCACCACTACGGGCGTGCGCAGCCGCTCCGACCAGTTGAAGGCGTGCACGGCCAGCTCGAAGCACTCCGCCGCGTTGCTGGGTGAGAACACCGGGAGGGTGTAGCCTCCGGACGTCGAAAACTCCGCCAGCCACACATCGCCCTGCGCGCCCTGAGTGGCGCCGCCCGTGCTCGGTCCAAGGCGTTGCACAAGGGCGACAACCACGGGGGTCTCGGTCATCAGAGCGTATTGGACGGTCTCGATCATCAACGCCCATCCCGGGCCGGAGGTCGCCGTCAGCGCTTTCAGGCCGCGCAGGCTCGCCCCCACACAATAACATAGCGACGAGATTTCATCCGGAGCGGAGAGCGCCAGCCCCCCGCGCGCCGGCAACTCGCGCATCATCACTTCGTAAACTTCTGAGGCGGGAGTAATGGGATAGCCCGCGAAAAAACGACAACCTGCGGCGAGGGCCCCCTCGGCGAGCATCCTATTCCCAGAGCTAAGTCGTGGTGGCATCCCTAACAACTCACCTCATGACGAAGCAACGGGAGGGCCAAGACAGGCACCGCTGGTTTGAGCCTAACTTATTGGAATACTGCCGGTTATTGATGACTTGTGGCGGCCTTCCTCAGGGTTCACGGACACAAGGAGCTAGAAGACCCTGCCGTGGGGTGAAATCCACCATGCGGGACAAAACTGACTGGGACAAAAAGCCCAGTCCTTTCATGTCCGGCAAAGCTGTCATCCTGAGGAGCCGCACGCGGTCCTGAGTGAAACGAAGGAAGGACCTCTGCATTTGCCTGATTCCACAAATGCGGAGGTTCTTCGCTTCGCTCAGAATGACAGCGGCTACGAGTTTTTCCGCAGCCTGTCTAGTCGAGGTCGCCGCTGCTGGCCAGGAGCGAGCGGCGCTGGGGAGACTCACCCTCCTTGAGGAACGGTATCCAAGTGAAGGAGGGGATCAGGCGGTGGTAAGGGCCGAAGAGCTTGACGATCATCAGGGCATAGGACAAGAAGAATTGAAAGCGCACCGTGAGCCATAGCAGGCGCCAACTTTCAAGGGAGTTGGCCCCGGGATTCTGAAGGGGCGAGAGTGCAGTCGTCCGGACCAAGGTGTTGAATGAAACCTGCAAGGCTTTCAGCCACTGGATTGCCAACTGCTTGCGCGCACGGGTGAGGGACAGCGCTAGCTCCGGGAAAGAAAGTTCGTTGCGCAACCAGCGTGCGTCCGAGGGATCGAAGATACGCTCGGAGAGGCTGAGCCAGCTCGCATCACCGAAGTGCGGGGCTTGGTCCTTGCGAGTGACGCCCTGGTCAGGGTCCTTGGATTTGGCCCTGGTGAAGAAAACCAGGACCAGGACGAGGAAAGCAATCGCAATGCTCGCGTAAATTAGCATGGTCATTTGCGTAGAAACCTGGATAGCACGCCATTGAAGCGCGCAAGTTCAACAGCCACCGTTTTGGAGTCGCCACCCACGGACGACGGCATTGAACTGGTTATCGGCAGGGGCGCCACCTGCCAGAGAGCGCGGGTCCAGACGAGTAAACAAAGGATGTAGGCAACGGGCGACACGACCCAGAGGACTCTCGCATAGGGCGTCTGAGCAGTACTATGCGCGGCCGCGAAATTGGCCACATTCACTCCCAGATAAATGGAGAATCCCAGCATCAGGCCGGCAACGTTCCCGCCCAGCGGTAGATCAAAGTGGCGCGCGGCAAGGAACAGGACGGCGAGAATGACAGCCTTGGTGAGGGAAGTCCGCAGAGCAAAATCCAAAAGGGCCTTCTGCGAGCCCTGAGATTGGAAGATCGCTGGCAAGACATAGGAGAGACCGAGGACGCCGGTGATGATAATCGTGAGCGCTCGGCCCAAGCTCCGAATGACCGGGAAGGGTTGGAAGATGTGGTCGGAGATTTCGACCAGAATCGCGAATTCCACAACAATACTAAGTAAGTAGCAAAACCAATATACGGAAGCGTGCCAACTGGGCTGCACCCAGTAAACCAAGTAGGCGGTACCCGTACTACTGAAATCGTACAAGATATAGGCGTAGAAAAGGGGAAAGAGCTTGACACACCGCGACCGCACTCCTCTCAAGAGGAGGAGTCCGTCCAACAGCAGCACGCACAGACTAATCGCCAGTCCGAGAACGCGCATATGTTTGGCCCGGATGGGCGGAACCGGGGCTCAGCAGCTCTGCCCATCCCGGCCATAGACTCACTTAGACAACCGGCGGCCAGGGCATGGGCCCGATCGTTGTCCGATTGCTCGGCGGCCAGGGCATGGGGCCAATGGTTGCCCCATTCCTCGGCGGCCAGGGCATAGGCCCGATCGCTGTCCGGTTCCTCGGCGGCCACGGCATGGGACCAATGGCAGCCTCATTCATCATTGAGCTTAGCATAGTCGTTACCTCCCTTTCCAGCACAATTATCTGCAATAAAGTACTTGGCGCGAATTGAACCATGTGAAATTCAAGGATATTTGATGTCAGCCAGTTCGGCCACGATTCCGCCTGCTTGAACGCGTTCCAGGGCAAGGAGCGGATGCGCCCCCGCATTCTTCTCCCGACGGCAGAACGGCGCTCTTTGTACCCCTTAGGCAATCGGAAAGGACTCGTCATTGTGATATTAAGCCTTTACAATTAATAAGTTAGGGGATCGGTCGACCACGCTGGCAAGATGGATGATGTAATGCCAGCCCCCGCGAGGCGAAAATGCCCGCAGGTTCCTGGGCTGGTAATGCCGGACTGGACTCAAGATTGTGAAGCATTAGCCAAGGGGTAATGTTCAGGCGGTACATAAGCAAAGTTTAAAGTTACTAGAAATCCCCTGTGGCCGCGGTAATGGCGGGCGAAGCACTGCTTGGCGTACCCTTCTCGTTGCAAGTTGTTAAACGCGCGTTTGAAAGTGGGGACGCGCTATTCCGCGCGCGGTTGCTCAGATTCTGGGGGTTAGTCGGATTCGGAGATGCGGTTGATTCGGGCGCCCACCTGGGTGAGCTTTTCTTCGATACGCTCATAGCCGCGATCGATATGATAGACCCGGTCGATCAGGGTCTCGCCTTGTGCAGCCAATCCGGCCAGCACCAGCGAGGCGCTGGCGCGCAGATCGGAGGCCTGAATCTCTGCCCCGCTCAGGGAAGTCTTGCCGCGCACCAGGGCGTGGCGGCCGTTGACCATGATGTCCGCGCCCATGCGCACCAATTCCAGAGCGTGCAAGAAGCGGTTTTCGAAGATGGTTTCGGTAATCGCGGACGAACCGCCGGCCTGCGTCATAAGCGCCATGTACTGAGCCTGCATGTCGGTAGGGAAGCCGGGATATTCCTCGGTGGTCATGTCGGCGGCCTGCAACTTGCCTTCGGCTTTGACGCGGAGCGCCTGGTTGCCGTCCGCGCCGGGCTCGTCGGCGGGCAGCACTCGCACTCCCACCTCGTGCAGTTTGGCGACGATCGCCGTAAGGTGCCCCGGATTGCAGCGTTCCACCACGAGCTCCCCGCCGGTAATGGCGGCGGCGGTCAGAAAGGTTGCGGCCTCAATGCGGTCGGGGACCACGGTGTGCTCGGCGCCGTGCAGGCGGCTGGCGCCGCGAATACGGATCTGGCCGGTTCCCGCGCCTTCGATGTGGGCGCCCATTTTGTTGAGCAGGTCGGCGAGGTCCTGAACTTCCGGCTCGCGCGCGGCGTTTTCCAGGACCGTATCTCCTTCGGCGAGCGCCGCCGCCATCATGAGATTCTCGGTGCCGGTCACAGATATCCTATCGAAGCGGAAATCGGTCCCCCGCAAGCCGTTCGCCTGCGCGTTGACGTAGCCATGGTCGAAGGTGATCGTTGCCCCGAGTTTCTCGAGCCCCTGGATGTGGAGGTTGATGGGCCGGACGCCGATGGCGCAGCCGCCCGGCAACGAAACGCGCGCCTGCCCGAAGCGCGCCACGAGCGGTCCGAGCACCAGCACGGAGGCGCGCATCTGCTTGACCAGTTCGTAGGGCGCCACCGGATTGAGCAATTGGCGGGTTGCGATTTCAATGCGATTGCCGTGCGCCTCGTGCGTGACGGAGGAATCCACTCCCAGGTCTTCCAACAGGCTGCGCAGCGTGCTGATGTCGCGTACGCGCGGAATGTTGCGAAGAATCACACGTTGGTCGGTCAGTAGCGCCGCGGTCATGGCCGGCAGCGCCGCGTTTTTGGCGCCGCTGATCGCCACCCGGCCCTGCAAAGGCCGCCCGCCGGTAATTTGGAATTTGTCCATGCGATCACCCGGACTGTATCACTGAGTCAGTGAATCACTGAATCATTTCCTCCAATGACTCACTGATTCAGTGATTCACTGATCCAGTTTCTTACTGATTCAGTTTCTCATGCCTTGCCTCGCGGTACGTTGAGAGGCAGCGAAAATCGCCAGGAGCTCGTTCGCTTCCTTTGCGACAGGTGTGACCAGGTCTTGCTGTGCCATACCACTTTCCACGAGAAGCTCCAACCAAAATACAGACTCGTCCGCTTCCTCGACGACAATGCCGATCTTCGCCAAAAACTCCGCTCGGGAGCGCGCTCGGCACGCTGCACGATAGTTTGCGGCCACCGACGTACCAGAACGCAAAAGCTGCCTGGCAATGATGCGGACATCCTCCCCTTTTGGAAGCGAGCGGAACAGCCGAATGATTTCCAACGCAAATCTCTTGCTCCGATTTTTCAGTTCAACGGTCGCGTTCGTCATGGTGTTTTCGTCGATGCCTCATGCCCACTCTAACCCATTTATTCACTGAATCACTGTGCCAGTGAGTCACTGAATCATTTCCTCCACTGATTCACTGACTCACTGATTCACTGATTCACTGATTCACTGACTCACTTCCTCATCGCCTCGCGCAAGACCTTCGCCGCGCTCGGCCCTTGCTCGATCTGGCGAGCGGCTTCGGCCCTGGGAATCTGTTTCAGCAGCATCAGTAGTGCCACGGGCAGGTTGTCTCCGGACTCCCGCAAAGCCCGGGCTGCTGCCATCTCGCTTGCGCCCGTGAGCCTCATCACGATTCCCTGGGCGCGTTTCCGGAGTTTCTGATTCGTCACCTGCACGCAGACCATCCAGTGGGAGAGCACGCGTCCCAGTCGCACCATGGTGGCAGTGGAAAGCATGTTGAGCACGAGTTTCTGCGCCGTCCCGGCCTTCATGCGGCTGGACCCCGCGATCACCTCCGGGCCCACCACCGGGATGATGGAGACATGCGCCAGGGTTTTCATCGGCGCGTCCGGGTTCGAGGTGAGGCCGACAACCTTCGCACCCAGTCTCCGCGCATAGCGCATCCCGCCCAGGACGTAAGGGGTGCGGCCGCTGGCGGCGATTCCTACCAGAAGGTCGCGGCGGTTGAACTTGATCTTCCGGAGGTCCCGCACGGCCTGGCGAGGGTCGTCCTCAACTCCTTCCACCGAGCGGGTCAGCGAGGCGGGCGCGCCGGCCACGACCGCGACGACGCGGTCCGTCGCGAAGGTGGGCATCGCTTCCGCCGCGTCCAGCGCCCCCAGCCGTCCGCTGGTGCCCGTGCCCAGGTAAACCAGCCGCCCGCCCTTGCGCACGGCTTCGACCGCCAGGTCAACCGCACGAGTAATTTGGGGAAGCGCCTTGCGGACCGCAGGCACTACGCGGTCGTCCTCGCGGTTGATGATGCGCAGGATTTCGCGCGTGGCCTTGGTGTCCAGCGACTCCGAGGCCGGGTTCGTTCGCTCGGTTATGCGTTCGCGCGGTTTTGCTTTCATAGCCTGCAAACGTTCGTAGGGGCAGGCCTTGTGCCTGCCCTGGGCGACCACGAGGGTCGCCCCTACCATGGCGTTCCCCAGAGAGATCTACCCCTCCTTTCCCGAGAGAGTCTCCCAACCGCGGCGTGATAGATCCCAATAGATTACATATCCGGAGACAGCGGCAGTGGTCAGGAACAGAGCGGCTGTGGTGGGCGAACCCAACAGCAGCTTTCCGATGCCGAACAGCGTCATGTAAACCATTAGGCAGCCGAGCGCCCAATCCATCAAATTATAAAGACCATCCCGGGTAGGAGGGATATCCGGCGCCAGCGCGGCGACGCGCTTCCACCCCATCACACCCGGCCGCACCCGCCGATAGAACTCCAGGAGCTTCGATTCCGGTTCTGGCTTCGTCAGGAACGTGGCCGCGAGCCACACCAGCGTGGTGATGCCGACGGTCAGGACCAGGTTCTTCCCGAACAGGTTCGGGTCAGAGGCCGCAAAGGGGCTTGCAAAGCGGAGAGTGATTGAGGTTACGGCCGCCGTGGTCATCGCCGAAATCTCTGACCAGGCGTTGATGCGCCACCAGTACCAGCGCAGCAGGTACACCGCTCCGGTGCCCGCGCCGATGTTCACCACCATGTCCCAGCCGCCCGCCACCGACTGCATGATGTAGGAGACTGCCGCGCCCATAACCATCAGGCCCATGGTGGCAACTTTGGAGACCGTCACGTAATGCTTTTCTGTACGCTGGCGAACCAGGAAGCGGCGGTAGAAATCGTTCACGATGTAGGACGAGCTCCAGTTCAATTGCGTCGCAATCGTGGACATGTAGGCCGCCGCAAAAGCGGCGAGCATCAAACCGCGAAAAGCCGGGGGCATATAATCCACCCAGACTCGAACAAAGCCACCCTCGGCGTCCGCGCCCGGCTTGCTCAGTTCTGGGTAAAGGACCACCACCGCCAGCGCTGTTAGAATCCAGGCCCAGGGCCGCAGGGCGTAATGGGCGATATTGAACCAGAGGGTGGCCAATAACGAGTTCTTCTCATCCTTGGCGCAGAAAATTCGCTGCGCTACATACCCGCCACCGCCCGGCTCGGCGCCCGGGTACCAGACCGACCACCAGTACACGCCGATGTAAACGAGAAAGGTCATCAGGGGCATCCAGGGGGAATGCAAATCGGGAATGAACGAGAGGATGGACCCGGAGCCGCCCGCCGCGGCGCCGCGCGCGGCATCAACCGCGGCCAGTTTGGTCTTCAGCGCGGTCATGCCGCCTACGGCGTGCACCGCGTAGAAGGCCAGGATAATCAACATGGTCATTTTCAGAATGAACTGCACAAGGTCCGTCCAAAGCACGCCCCAGAGGCCGGAGATGGAAGTGTAGACGGCCGTGATAGTCATGCAGATCACGACGGCCCAGAACTTGGGGACATTGAGGGATATCCCCAGAATCTTCTCCATGGCCAGGTTCACCCAGCCCAGGATGATGCAGTTGATGAGGAGCCCGAAATAGAGCGCGCGAAAGCCCCGCAGGAAAGCGGCGGGTTTGCCGGCGTAACGCATTTCGACCAGTTCCACGTCGGTGATGATTTCCGCCCGGCGCCACATGCGCGCGAAGAAGAACACCGTCATCATGCCGCTGAACAGAAAGCTCCACCAGAACCAGTTGGCGGCTACCCCGTGCCGCACCACCTGTCCGGTCACCCAAAGCGGCGTGTCGGCAGCGAAGGTGGTGGCCACCATCGACGTGCCCGCCAGCCACCAAGTGACTTGGCGGCCGGAAACAAAAAAGTCGTCCGTACTGGCGCTGGCCTTCTTGCGGTAGTAGAGCCCGATGAGCAGGTTGATGAGAAAATAGCCGCCCACCACCATCCAATCGGCGAGTGTGAGTTTCATGGGTACAAGGTCCTTCCAGTTTTTTTTAACCTTGCATTGACACAAGGAGCCCGCGAAGTATATAGCAAAGCTCGTAGCGCCGAAAGGCAAACTCGTCCGGGGGAGGCTCGTGGCGGGATGGCGCGGAGCGGAGATGTAGGGCCGGGGCTTGCCCCGGCCTGGGCCGTTGAGGAAAAATCCGTCGAAGTGTCATCCTGAGGAGGCCGCCGCGGCGGCCGACGAAGGATCCCGGCATTTCGCGCGGGGTCGGCGAACAGAGTAAACTACGGGGATTCTTCGCCCAAAAAGCGGGCTCAGAATGACAGCGCAAGCGATGCTGAATCTGAATGACTTACGCGTCGAGTTTCTGCAGAGCGGGCAGAGCGAGATTCTTCGCGCAGTTTATCCTGAGTCAAATGAAAAGGATCCTTCGCTACGCTCAGGATGACAAGGGAATCAGTGAATCAATGAATCAGTGAATCAGTGAATCACTGAATCAGTGAATCAATGAATCAATGAATCGAGGTAAGCCGTGATTCAACGTCGCTGGTTGGTGTCTGGTGTTTTGACGGCAAGCTTGTGGGCAGGGCCTTGCCTGGCCGCCGCCGTGGGGCGGCCGGAGGTTGCGGCGCCTTCGCCGGCTTTGAGCGAGCCGCGCCTGGCGGGCATCGCTTCCGTGGTCGAGCAAGCCATCCGCGACCGGAAGTGCCCGGGAGCCGTGGTCCTCGTCGGCCAGCAGGGCAAGGTGGTCTATCGCCGGGCGTTTGGCGAGCGCTCGCTGGTCCCCGAGCGGCGGCCGATGACCTTGAACACGATCTTTGACATGGCCTCGCTCACCAAGGTGATCGCTACCACGACCGCCGTGATGCAGCTTGTGGAGCAGGGGAAAATCCTGCTTAGTGCTCCCGTGGCGGATTACTGGCCGGAATTCAAAGAGAACGGGAAAGAGTTGATCACCGTGCGCGAGCTGATGACGCACTATTCCGGCCTGCGCCCGGATCTCGATCTGAAACCGGACTGGTCGGGTTACGCGACGGCGCTCGCGGCGATTGTGGCCGAGAAGCCTATCCTGCCGCCCGGCACGCGCTTCATATACAGCGACATCAATTTTGAGACGCTGGGGGAGTTGGTGCAGCGCGTATCGGGAGAGCCGCTGGATGTTTACTGCCGGGAGCACATCTTCAAGCCGCTGGGCATGAAGGACACTTCCTTCAAGCCCCCCGCCTCGCTGCGCGAGCGCATCGCGCCCACCCAGTACCAGCACGGCGAAAGCGGCACGATGCTTTGGGGCGAAGTCCACGACCCCACCGCCTACAACATGGGAGGCGTGGCGGGGCACGCGGGCCTGTTTTCGACCGCCGACGATCTTGGCATCTTTGCCGAGATGCTGCTCGCGGGCGGCACGTACAACGGTGTGAGCATCCTGAGCCCGCTGACGGTGGAGAAAATGACCACGCCGCAGACCCCCCCCAACAAGATGGTGCTGCGCGGACTGGGTTGGGACATCGAATCGCCCTTCGCTTCGAACCGCGGCGAGTTGTACGACGTGGGCTCCTTCGGGCACACGGGCTTCACGGGCACCTCTCTGTGGATTGACCCGGTAACGAAAACTTACGTGATCATCCTGACCAACCGCGTTCACCCGGATGGCAAAGGTGACGTGGTGCCACTGCGCACGCAGGTGGCGACGCTCGTGGCGGGCGCGCTGGGGCCGGCTTCCGCCGAGCAAGTCCTGGCCAGCCGCCGCTCGCTGACCGGGTATTTTGAGCTCATGAAAGGCTACCGGCTGCAGGGCTTGAGAAACGGCAAGGTGAAGACCGGCATCGATGTGCTGGAGGGGGAAAACTTCGCGCCGCTCGAGGGGAAGCGGGTGGGGCTGATTGCCAATCACACCGGCCTCGCGAGCGACGGGCGCCGCTCGATCGACGTGCTCTATCGCGCGCCGGGCGTGAGGTTGGTGGCGCTGTTCAGCCCGGAGCACGGACTGGCGGGCTCCGCAGCGGAAGGCGCCCCGGTTGACTCCACCCGCGACGCCGCGACCGGCCTGCCCGTCTACAGCCTGTTCGGTGACGTGGAGCGGCCCACGGACGCCATGCTGGAAGGTATCGATGCGCTGGTCTTCGACATTCAGGACGTCGGCGCCCGTTTCTACACTTACATCACCACGCTCGGATATACGCTGGAAGCCGCCAGCAAGAAGGGAATGGAGTTCTATGTCCTCGACCGGCCGAATCCGATCGATGGCGTGGATGTCCAAGGGCCCCTGCTGGACCTGGACCTGCGCTCGTTCATTGGCTACTTCCCCATGCCCGTGCGCCACGGCATGACGGTGGGAGAGCTCGCGGAAATGTACAACCACGAAAATCATCTGGACGCGAAGCTGCACGTGGTGAAGATGCGGGACTGGCAGCGAACGGACTGGTTCGATGAGACGGGGCAGGCCTGGATTCCTCCCTCACCGAACCTGCGGAACCTGACGGAAGAAATCCTCTATCCGGGCGTCTGCCTGGTGGAGGGGGCGAACGTCAGCTTGGGCCGCGGTACCGATTCGCCTTTCGAAATGGTGGGAGCGCCGTGGATCAACGGAAAGGAATTGGCCGCGTACCTGAACGGCCGGGAGGTTCAGGGAGTGCGCTTTCTGCCCATGGATTTCAGGCCGCTCACCAGCAATTTTGCGGGGGAGTTGTGCCACGGCGTGCAGATCGTGTTGCTCGACCGGCAGGCCCTGGAGCCGACCGAGATGGGTGTGGAGCTGGTGGCCGCGCTCTGGAAGCTTTTTCCCAAGGAGTTCAATTTGGATGGCTCACGGCGTTTGATCGGCAGCACCAAGGTGCTGGAATCGATCCGCGCGGGCCGCGACCCCCAGCGCATCTGGTACGACTGGCAGGATGCCTTGGAGAAGTTCAAGAAACTCCGCGCCCAGTATCTGCTTTATCCGTGAGGACGGTCCGCCAGCCCGAAGTACCCGGCGCGGGGGGGTATCTTCTTCTGCTTTCTGCCTACTGCTTACACTCCGCTGCCTGCTCTCCGGGGTCCTGCCCCAGGTGCCGCAGCCCCAGTTTACTAACTGGGCT
Organism: uncultured Acidobacteriota bacterium; assembly: GCA_963722555.1. Classification (GTDB taxonomy): domain Bacteria; phylum Acidobacteriota; class Terriglobia; order UBA7540; family UBA7540; genus Bog-366. Next base: position 150,762 of record CAVRNQ010000001.1, on the reverse strand, counting down.
ATTGTGTTGCCCTCTCAACGGGGAGTAGTATCTTCCCAGTGCGGTCCCACGCATTGGCCACATCGAAGGCTATTTTACTCGCAGCGGGCGCGTCCTGGGAGGGACCATGAGATCCAAATCGCGGGCACTTCCAATCAGTTGTGGGGCTCTATTGACGATCCTGCTTTGCGGAGGCGGCCGTGCCGCTCTGCTGGGTGCGAAGGATAAGCTCCCCGCGGTCAGCTCGGATGACCCAACCCTCCGCCTCTACAACCTGTTGGATTCGAAACTGGGCGGCAAGCTCGAGGATTTCCGCTTGCTGGCGGATACCATCAATGATCCGCAGAACCCGGGGCAGGTGCAGCAGCACGTTCTGCGCGTTGACTACGACAAGGGCCGCGCTTTTGGGAAACTCCGGATTGTCGTCCGGACGGTCGATCAACTCTCACCCGAGCAGTTGAAGACTTACAACGCCAAGGAAATTTACGATTTTGCCGAAAGCGACGGCGAGAAATTCACGAAAACTGATCCGGGCTCCTTTGGCCGGCCGGGCGACGTCTATTTTCAGCCCACGTCGCCGGGAGGGCCGCTCGGAACCGCTCCGGTTACCGATGAGGTTCAGGCCCGCTATGAGCATTACGTGACGCAGCACATCCTGCCGGCCCTGGAGAAAAAAGCGGGCGGGGGAAGCGGGTCGTAGGTCCTTGCTCCGCTGTCAGGAAGCGGGGACGGTGGCTCTTCCCGCGCAGAACATGCGGGCCAGTTCTGCCAGCACATCCCGGCAGGCAAGCACGTCCTCCACATACACAAACTCTTCCCGGCTGTGCAGTCCTGCTCCCCCCGGGCCGAAGATTACTGTCGGGATTCCTGCCCGCGCCAGGATGGCGGCATCGGTCCAGAAGGTAACGCCTCCCTCACGCGGCATTCGCCCCACCCGGGTCAGCGCTGCTCGTAATAGCTTGGGCAGCGCATGTTCACTGGGAATTTCGAATGCTGACCGCTCCAGAATGAGCTCGGCGGAGGCCTCGAACTCTTCGTCCTCCTCTTTCAAAGTCCTCAGGATATTGTGAATCTCGCGGAGAGCGACTCCATCGGGCTCAGCACTCGTGGTGCGTCGCTCGAACTGGAGAAGGCAGTTGTCCGGATAGCTGCTGAGCTCCTGGCCGCCGCTGATCAGGGAGGCGTGCAGCGAGGCGGTGCCCTGGATCGCATGCGGGGGCAGCGCCTGCAATTCACGATCCAGCTTGGCCAGGCGATTCAGCACCTTTCCCATGCGGAAGATTGCGTCACGGCCGTCGCGCGGCTTGCTGCCGTGCGCAGCAATCCCCCGGGTTCTAACCTCGACCCAGGAGAATCCCCGGTGGGCCAGGGCGATCTCAAGGTCCGTGGGCTCCGTGATCACGGCGCCGTCGGCCCGCCAGCGCCTTGCAACTTCTTGCGCACCCAGGCTGGCGTGCTCCTCATCCGCCACGGCGGCAACGATCAACTTTCCTGCCGGGAGTCCGCCGGAGGACGCGAGCTGGCGCGCTGCTCCGAGCATCGCCGCCACGCCGCCTTTCATGTCTTGCGATCCGCGGCCGTAGAGCCGGCCCTCGCGCGTGAGGGGAGAGAACGGGGCTGCCATCCCCCCCACGCCGACCGTATCCATGTGACCGCAAAACATCAAGGAGCGTCCGGGAGCCTCCCCTTCCAGCACCCCCAGCACATTCGGGCGATGGGGAGCGACTTCGGTCAGTTCGACCTTCATGCCGATCGAACCCATCTCGGCGGCAATGAGGCGGGCAATGTTCTCCTCCCCGGCGCCCCCCGGCACCAACGCAGGGTTGACAGAGTCCGTGGCGACGAGGTTCGAGAGGAGCTGAATGGTAGGTTCTAACATGAGCGTTAAAGCCAATGCTGTTTACTTAAGGGGTTTCAGGAAATTGGATCCGAGCTTCGCCAGGCGTGCCCCCCTCACCCCTGGCCCCTCTCCCCCAAGGGGGCGAGGGGAGCGTTGATTTGATTTTCTTGCCCTCGCCCCCTTGGGGGAGAGGGTGGACCGCAACCGGCGCTTTCTCCAGCCGGGGCGGGACGGGTGAGGGGGTCACCCAGGAGCAAATTGGAAAGCAATTTCCTGAAACCCCTTAAGTGAACAGTATTGGCGCTAAAGCGCCGTTCGCACCTTCCCGAGATCTGATGCTGCAAGTCTCGCATGCAAGGTGGGACTTGCACTCAGGATGTTCATTCTGGCCCCGTGGGCCCAGGCCAGTCAACACCCTGCGACCCGCTGCAGCAGTGAGGCGCCGGGAAGCCTTGAACCATTCGCCCGGGGCTGCTAAAGTTCCTCCTGGCGATTCGTTGCTTGGAATTCCCGGGAGGTGTGATGCGTAGCATAATGAGAAACGTTTGTATATTGTGTATATTCATATGGATGTTTCCGGTTCTTGGCCTGGGCGCCGCGTTGAAAGCCGGCGTGGTCAAGGTGGACATCACGCCGCCTCTGGGCCTGAAGATGTACGGGTACGGTGGCCGCAAGGAAGGCGCGACCAGCATTCTGGATCCGCTCTACGCCCGGGTGCTGGTTCTCGAGGCCGGCGACCAGCGCGTGGCGATGGTGGTCTGCGACCTGGGCCGTCCCTTCGCCCCGGCCTGGATCGAGCGCCTGCGCGACAATGCCAAGAGTTCGAGCGGGATTTCCTACGTCCTGGCGGCGGCCATTCACACGCACGCCGGCCCGGAGATTCCCGATGAGTATCCGCCGCTCGCAGGTCCCGACTGGGAAAGCACGGTGCTCGAGAAGATCTCGCGAGCCATCGCCGAGGCCCACCAGCGCGCCGTGGAAGCGCGGCTGGGCACCGGCTACGGCGTCGCCTATATTGGCCACAACCGCCTGCGCGAGCAGCCCGACGGCCGTTTCGGCTGGTTCATGGTTAACACCACCATGGTGCCCACGGCGCCCGTCGACCCCACGGTATCGATCCTGCGCATCGATAGCGCCTCGGGTGCGCCGTTAGCCGTCCTCGTGAACTACGCCTGCCATCCGGTGGTCTTCGGTCCCGACAACCTGCAATACTCCGCCGACTGGCCCGGCGTGATGGACTCGACCGTGGAGCGCGCCTTCGCAGACGGGAGTCCCGGTGCCGCTCCCCTCTGCTTCTTCCTGCAGGGCGGCGACGGCGACATCAATCCCTTTTACGCTGTCACACCGCTTCCGCAGGATGCCGTCGGCCGCCGCGATTGGACCGGCAACCGAATTGGTGAAGAGGTGGCGCGGGTTGCTAAAAGCATCGTGACCAAGCCGGAGGCCGAGGCCAGCCTGCAGTTCACCGAAGACCTCCTGGACGTGCACCTGCGCTGGAACTCTGACAAATGGCGCGCTGCGCTCCTGACCTCCTGGGGCCCGGAAGCGACGGCGAATTTTGACCGCCACCGCAATGAACCGCTGCGCTTGCCCGTGGCCACCCTGCTCATCAACAAGCGCATCGCGTTTATGACCATGCCCGGCGAACCTTTTGTGGACTTTCAAATTGATTGGCGCAATCGTTGCCCAGTGCCCGACGCCTTCTTCATGGGCTACTCGAACGGCAACTTCGGATATTTTCCCACCGTCCGCGTGGCCAGCCAGGGCGGTTACGGCGCGGCCAGCACCTCGACGCACGTGGAAGTGGGCGCGGGTGAACGCATGGTGAATCAAGCCCTGGTGCGTGTCTACGAATTGCTAGGTCGGCTGACGGACGCGCCGGAGGACCTGAAGAAGTAGGGAACAGGGAAGAGGGACCAGTTGCCAGGTCTTAGGTCCAAGGGTACCTGTATGGTTGCTGGGTGGCAAAAGGCCGAAGCCGCCGTCGAGGGTCGAAAATCAAAAGCAGAAGCTGTGAAGGTGGATTCCCACTGGCGCGGGAATCCACCTGGGCCTGACAGGATGCAGTCCTTAATGGGCCGGCGGCGCCTGCCCCGCGCAGGTTATGTTGTAATTCACGGGTCCGGAGCTCAAGTTCTGTGCCCCGTGATTGCCCGCCTGGTCTTCCATTATGGCTATTAGCGAAGCGTGGGGGACGCGCGGCGCCGTGCTGAATGTCCCCTCCACGGTGACGGTCTGTGTGCCAGCAGCGCTGAAAACCACCGTTCCCTCGGGCGAGTGGCTTACTGCCCCGGCCAGGAACTTGTACCACACCGTTCCCGGTCCATTGGTCGTGATGTCGCCTACCAATTGCACGTGACCTGGGCAGGGGCCCGCGTAGCTGTCAGGGACAAGGTGCATGCGCACCTCGGTCACACGCGCGCTGCCCTGGGCATCTGTTGCCCCCATGCCAGCCATTCCCGCCGGCGCAGGTTTCGTGCTGCTTTGCGGACCGCTTGGGCCTGGTGTCACAAGCGTGGCTTCCCCGTGAGTCTGGCCCGTCTTCAGGTCAACCGACCCGGCCCCGTGTACCTCCACGTTTTCCTCAGCGTGCGCGCTGAATCCCGTACTGCTCATCTCGCCTTGGGTTTGGGTGTCGCAGCTCGGGGGTGGAACGAAAAACGAGTCGGCCGGTTTGGCGAAACTCACTTGCTTGACTTCCAGCAGCGTTACGGCTTTGCCGTCCGGGGGAATCATTTCCACCTTGACAAGGAAATTGCCGCTCTCTGCGATCCAGAGCCTGGACTTGCCCTGTTCCGGCGGCCCGTTGATTTCCTCGATTTTGGCGGGGATCCCGTTGACGCTCTCCCTGCCGACCACTTTGGGGTTCTGCTTGGCGATGTCAGCACTTGCGGCGGAGGCTGTCATCGGGTCGTAGCTTGGCATGTCCGCCGACACGTAGCGCATCCAGGAACACTTGTTGTTGACCACATCTTGGATGTACACCTTCCGCGCCTGGACGTCGAACAAGCTGAGCGTATGAACGCCCTTGGAGTTCCCTTCCTGACCAGCAAGCATCACTTCGACAAGTTCTTTGGAACCGTTACGATAGATCTTGAGGTTCGATTCTCTACCGCTCAACATGCTGGCTTCCGTCATCCGAGAAACCGCGGTCAGCGAGTACGTTTGCGGCGCCGGTGATTGGCCCGGAAGACGGGCTACTATGAAGCCGCACACAAGAAACAGTCCTAGGAAAATTAGTCGAAAATATCGCATGATTATTATGTCCTCCTGCGAATAGCGTGTAGGCCAGGATTTCCTTTCTGACCTTTCAAGCGTCAAGAGTATACACCCATAGGCCTCCCACCAAGCCCTGTCCCTCCATTTCCGCGGAGAGAAATCCGGGTGAGTAAGCCGGGCAAGCCCTGAAAGCAGAAAGCAGAAAGCTGAAAGCTGAAAGCTGAAAGCTGAAAGCTGAAAGCTGAAAGCTGAAAGCTGAAAGCTCTTCTCTTCCCTGTTGCCTCTCACCTATTCCTTAACCCTCCGAACCCATTTCTGGAACGACTCGAGGTAGGTGTAGTAGACGGGCGTGATGTAGAGGGTGATGAGCTGGGAGAAGACCAGCCCGCCCACCACGCACAAGCCCAGCGGGCGGCGTGATTCTGCGCCCGCGCCGAAGCCCAAAGCGATGGGCAGGGTCCCCATGAGGGCCGCCATGGTGGTCATCATGATGGGCCGAAAGCGCACCAGGGCTCCGTGGTAGATCGCTTCTCCGGTGGTCATGCCGCTGTTTCTCTCAGCGTCCAAGGCAAAATCAATCATCATGATGGCGTTCTTCTTGACGATGCCGATCAGCATGATAATGCCCACGAAGCCGTAGAGGTCCAGTTCATAGCCGAAGTACATCAGCGTGAGCAACGCTCCCAGCGCCGCCGAGGGCAGGCCGGAAAGGATGGTCAGCGGGTGGATGAAACTTTCGTACAGAATCCCCAGCACGATGTAAATCACCAGGATGGTGATGACCAGCAGGACGCCCAATCCGACCAGGGAGGATTGGAATTGCTGGGCGGTGCCCTCGAAGTTGGCGCTGAGATCGGAGGGCAGAGTCTGGCGGGCGATTTGCTCAACGCGGTTCACGGCGTCACCCAGCGCCGTACCCGGCGCAAGGTTGAACGACACGGTGACGGAGGGCAACTGCCCGGAGTGATTCACCACCAGCGGGCCGAGCGATTGTGTGAGCTTTGACACTGTGTTCAAAGGCACCGACTGCCCGCTGCTCGAACGGAGGTACAGCAGGGAGAGCGCCCGCGGGTCCATCTGGTACTGCGGCAGGAGTTCGATTATGACCCGGTACTGGTTGTTGGGGGTGTAGATGGTGGAAATCTGACGTGAGCTGTAGGCCGTCTCGAGAGCGTTTTCCACCTGGAAGGCCGATACCCCCAGGGCGTTGGCCTTGTCGCGGTCGATGTCCACGTCCACCTGCGGGTTGCTGACCTGCAAGTCGGTGGTGACGTCCTGGAGCCCCGGCGTCGTGCGCAACTCCCCTTCCAGCTTCAGGGCTTCGCGGTAAAGCTCCGTGGTGTCCGGCCCTTGCAGCGTGAACTGGTACTCGCTTTTGGTCAGGCGCCCGCCAATCTGGATGGGCGGCGGGTTCTGCATAAAGGCCATTACGCCGGGGACCGCGAAAAGCCGCGGACGCATTTCCTGGATGACCTGGTCGGTGTGGAGGTAGCGCAAAGCCGGGTCGCGCGGGTAGGGGATGTGCAATCGATCCTTGAACCATTCGAGCATCTGCTCGCGGCCGGACGGGCGCGGCTTCAAATGCATGAAGAAGAAGCCGGAGTTCCCGCCCCCGCCCGGCCCTCCCGCGCCGGCGAAGGACATCACGTTGTCCACATTGGCGTCCGCCAGCATCAGGGCGCTGATGGCCTTCTGGTGCTCCTTCATGGATTCGAAGGAAGTGCCTTGCTGTGCCAGGGTGATGCCAAAGACAAACCCGCTGTCTTCGGGGGAAAGGAATCCCTTGGGCATCCGCACGAAGAGCCAGACCGTGATGGCCACGATGGCCAGCGAAAAGAGCAGTGTGGCAAACCGGAAGCGCAGGACTTTCCTGAGACTCCAATCGTAGGCGGTGAGCATCCCTTGGTGGCCGCGCTCGAAGAGGTTGAACAGCCAGCCGTGTTCCTCGGATTTGGCGTGGCGCAGAAAGCGGCTGCAGAGCATGGGCGTCAGAGTCAGCGAGACGACGCCCGAAACCAATACGGCGGAAATGATGGTTACTGAGAATTCGTGCAGCAGGCGCCCCAGGATTCCGCCCATGAAGAGCACGGGGATGAAGACCGCGGCCAGCGACAAAGTCATGGAGAGGATGGTGAAGCTGATTTCCTTTGATCCATTGAGCGCGGCTTCCATAACTCCTTCGCCCGCTTCCAGGTGGCGCACGATGTTTTCCAGCATGACGATGGCGTCGTCCACGACAAAGCCCACGGCCAGAACCAGCGCCATCAGCGAGAGGTTATCCACCGTGTAACCCAGCAGGTACATCACCGAGAATGTGCCCACAATCGACATGGGCAGCGCCAGGCTGGGGATGATGGTCGCGGAAACGTTGCGCAGGAAGAGGAAGATGACCAGCACGACGAGGGCGAGCGTCAGATAGAGCGTGAACTTGACGTCGTCCACCGAATCGCGAATGGTCACCGAGGCATCGTACAGGGTCGCGAGGTAGACGGACTGTGGGATCTCTTTGCGGAAGGTGGGAAGCAGGCGCCGGATGTTGTCCACCACTTGTACGGTGTTGGTGCCGGGCTGGCGCTGGATGGCCAGCACGAGGGAGTTGGTCCCGTTGTACCAGGTGGCGACCTTGTTGTTCTGCACGCTGTCCACTATCTGACCCAGCGCTTCCAGGCGGATCGGCGCGCCGTTGCGATAGGCGACAATGAGTGGCCGGTAGGCGGCGGCGTTCCGGAGTTGGCCGTTGGCCTGCACCACAAAAGATTTGTGCGCGCCGAAAAGCGTGCCCGTGGGGAGGTTGACGTTGGCGTTCCGGACGGCATCCGTAACTTCGTCAATGCCGATTCCCCGCGCCGCCAGCGCTTGGGGGTCCAACTGCACGCGCACCGCGTACTTCTGCGCCCCGTACAACTGCACCTGCGCCACGCCGCTGATCATCGAGATGCGTTGCGCCATGAGCGTATCGGCGTAGTCATCGACGGTGGAAAGCGGAAGTGTGTCGGAATAGACCGCCATGTAAATGATGGGCTGGTCCGCGGGGTTCACCTTCTGATAGGCGGGGGGCGCGGGCATGTCGGTGGGAAGCTGGCCCTGGGAGCGCGCGATGGCGGCCGCCACGTCCTGCGAGGCGGCGTCAATGTTGCGGCTCAGGGTGAATTGCAGGGTGATTTGCGTGCCGCCCTGCGTGCTCATGGAACTCATGCTCTCGAGGCCGGCGATGGTCGAAAACTCGCGCTCCAGCACCGTGGCCACGGCGGAGGCCATCGTCTCCGGGCTCGCGCCGGGCAGCCCCGCGCTCACCTGGATGGTGGGGTAATCCACGTTGGGCAAATCACTTACGGGCAGTTCCCGGTAGGCAATGATGCCGAAGACCAAAATGGCCAGCATCATGAGCGTGGTCATGATGGGCCGGCGGATGAAGAGTTCCGCTAAATTCATTTCAGCCTACCCTGCGCCATCCCCTGGCTTGCTCTCGTGCTAGATGGCTTGACACTCGGAACTTGACCATTTATGTCAAGTTCTCCGAAGCCGTCGCGACCGAAAGACCTCTCACCCGGTCGCCTACGGCGACCACCCTCTCCCCACGGAGAGGGTGGGAATCAGGTACACACGAGCCATTCGCAGCCCTCTCCCTAGGGGAGAGGGTGGACCGCGCAGCGGGCCGGATGAGGGGTCACAACTCGTCCGCCTGAGGCAACCCCCCCGACCGCCTCAGGAGCCCTCTTTGATTTCCACCTTGGATCCGGGCGCGAGCAGCAACTGGCCGTCGGTCACCACGGTTTCGCCGGGTGTGACACCCTTCTCGATCACCGTTTCGCCATGCACGGTCGCGCCCGCCACCACCGGGCGCAGGTCCGCCGTCTCGTCGGGTTTCACCACAAAAACGTACTTGCCCACCTGGCCCGTTTGCACCGACTGTGACGGCACCACCGTGGCGTTGGGCTCGGTGGTCAACCGGATCACCACGTTGACGAACTGCCCCGGCCAGAGGCGATTGTCCGGGTTTGGGAACGTGGCGCGCATCTTGATGGTACCGGTGGCCGTGTCCACGGCGTTGTCAATGAAGGCGAGTTGGCCCACGGCCGGCGGCCGCGCATCGTTGGGAATGAGCGCCTCGACCGCCAGCGGGCCCCGCGCCTGGTATCTCTTCACTTCGGCGAGGTCTTGCTCCGGCACGGCGAAAGTCACGTAGATGGGGTGAATTTGATTGATGACCACCAGCACCGAATCATTCATCTTGGCAATATTACCCGGATAAACTTGATAGCTCCCGGTGCGGCCGTCAAGCGGGGAATAGACAGAGCAATAGCTCAGGTTCACCCGGGCGTTATCGATGGCGGCCCGGTCGGCTCGTACGGTGGCTTCCAGGGCCTGGGCGTTGGTGTGGATCGTCTCGTATTGATCCTTCGAGATGATGCCCGCCTGGAACAGTTTGTTGTTGCGCTCGGCCTGGGCCCGGGCGTTGACCAGTTGCGCCTGATCACGCGCCAGGTTCGCCTCATATTGGTGCAGCGTGGCCTCGAAGGGGCGGCGATCCAGGGTGAAGAGCAACTGTCCCTTCTTCACATCCTCGCCTTGCGTAAAGTGGGCGCGCTCGATTTCACCCGCGATCTGCGTTCGCACCGAAACATTCGAGTAGGCTTCCACATTGCCGATCAGTTCCACCTGGACCGGCACGCTCTTCGCCACGGCCTTGGCCACCGTGACCGGAACGCGGAACTCCATTTGCATGCCGGGTGATTCCGCCGGCTGGGATGAGCAGCCCGCGAGCGCCAGGAGGCTGGTGAGGAGCGCTGCCGCCAGCAGTCCATAGGCGGCGCAGCCGAGCGCACGGTGGCTTCTCCGAGATATCATGGCAAGAACTTCCATATCCTGGTTTCTCCTCATTGTGGCCATGGCGCGCAGTCGGCCCTTCTCCACCCAAACTTGCTTGTGACTACCCAGATTGCAAGAAAAACATTACTCTACTTCGAAGCCCCCGCCACGTCAATGCGGGGCTGGTGGACGCAGGAAGCACGAAAAGAAAATCCAGAGGCAAAGGGCGGCCGAGGAAGTCGAAGGAGTCGTAAGTTGAAGAAGCCGGCCTTTCGACTCACCTAACGCACTCCTCGATGTTCAAGGGAAAGCCCTGTCAGGTCCAGCCTCACTCCACGGCGTGCCACCTCGCGCCGTGGCGATCCGCGAGCGCGATGGCGTAGCGAATGGAAACGGCCACGCCGTGCGAGGGTCGCAGCGAGTCCTTCTGGTCAACCACGGCAATTACGCCGCCCTCCGGGCGATAGACCGGGCTGCCGCTGTTTCCCAGCCGCAGGGGAATGTCGAGTTCCAACGCGTCACTGCGGGCGGCGTCCTCGCCCGCGAGATGCGCTTGCCCCACCCGCACCACCCGGCCCGTCTGCGTCACAGGCTGCCAGGAAAACTCCGGATGGCCGCTCACCATCACCGCAGTTCCCTCTGCGACCGCGTGCACATCGAGCGGGGCAAATGGCGGCCTCTCACCGGGCTCTGCCAGGAAGGATCGCGCGGTCTTTAAGAGAGCCACATCGTGAGCTTCGTCGATTTCCACGACCTCGCAGGGGACGGCTCTGGCCACTCGCGCATCCGCTGTCGCGGGCTTGGCGAGGATCTTTGCTCCTGGCGCTTTCTCCAGGCACCGCCTGGCATCCTCCACCACGTGGGCGTTGGTGATGAGGTAGCCCTCTTCATCAATCAGGAAGCCCGTCGCCGAACACTCCCGGTTCTGGCCTTTCTCCGCCGGGCCGACCGCCACCAGTTGCACGACGGAGCGCAGGACGCGGTCGTGCGGCAAATGAGCGTCTTGGCTTGCAGGAACTTGAGAAGGCATCGCGGCGAGGGAGAGTGAAGGACAAACCAAAAGGCAAAGGGCAAATGGCAAAAGGCAAAAGGAGATACGCGCTAGCTTTGGCCGAGGTCGAGGGCGGGCCATGCTATTGATTCTCATTCGGGGCCTTGGCTTTTCCTTTAGCCGTCGCAGCCGCCTTGGATAGCATCGCGCGCAACTGGTTCGATTCATCAATGAGCGCGTCCATCTTTTTGATAGGGATTTTGCCGGATCGCACCAATAACCGCAGCCAATAGCCCGACTCGCGAAGCTCCTTGAGCGCGATCTGCAGTTTATGAGTGAAATCTTCCTTCGATTCTGCACCCTGTGCTTCTTCGTAGTTAGCGCCGACGGACGTGGCACTGCGAAGCAACTGGTCAGCGATGCGTCTTCCCACCAGCGTCGTTGGCAGAGCATCTACCAGCTTAATCACCCGCGCGCTATAGTCCAACAGCCGCTCTCCGATCTTCCGTTGTTCTGCCACTCAATCCTCGTATCTTTGCTTCATGATCTCGCTCTACCACCAACCCCCAGAGGTTTGCCTTTTGACATTTGCCCTTTGCCTTTTGGTTTGCACTCGCCTTCCAGCACGTCACGGCAAGGGTCGTGAATCAAACATCCCTACCAATCCTGAACGCTGCCGTCTCTGCGCCGCGCTGTGGGCAGATAGGCGCGCTTATAGGGATACTTCTTGGCTAATTCCTCATTCACATCTGTGCCCAGGCCGGGTGTGTCGTTTACCGTCATGTAGCCGTCCTTGAACTCCGGCCCCCCGGGCATGACTTCGCGCGCGATGTCGGGGAAGAAGACCATTTCCTGTACGCCGAAATTGGGAATCGAAATATCGACGTGCACGTTGGCGGCGTGCGTGGGTGGGGCGATATCGCCCGGGCCGTGCCAGGCAGTCTTCACCTGGAAAGCCTCCGCCAGCGCGGCCACCTTGCGCGCGTTGGTGATGCCCCCGATGTGCCCCAGGTCGCAGCGGATGAAGTCAATCAATTGTTCTTTGATGAGGGGCACGCAATCCCAGAGGGAGTTGAACAGTTCGCCCATGGCGAGGGGGGTGGTGGAGTGCTGGCGGATGAGGCGGAAGCTTTCCTTGTATTCCGGCCGCAGTGGGTCTTCGAGAAAGAACAGGTGGTAGGGCTCGAGCTCCTTCGCAAAGCGCGCCGCTTCCACCGGCACGAGTTTCTCGTGTACGTCGTGGAGCAGTTCGACTTCTTCGCCGAGCGCCGAGCGCAGGTGTGCGAAGAGCTTGGGCACGGTGCGCAGGTACGGCCCCGGCTCGAAGAGTTCGGTTTGCGGCAGGTCGGCTTGTTGCGGGACGCGGCCCGCGACCTCTTCGGATTTCTTCCTCGCGCCAGTGCCGTAAGTTCCCTCCAGCCCGGGAATGGCCACCTGCGCGCGCACGCACTTGAAGCCGCGTTCGATGGCGCGGCGCGCGGCGTCTTCGACCTCGGTGAAATCGCCGCCGCTGGCGTGCGTGTAGCAGAGCGCTCCCACGCGCGTGCGCCCGCCCAGCAATTGATAAACGGGCATGCCCGCGCGCTTACCCTTGATGTCCCACAGCGCCAGGTCCACGCCAGCCAGCGCCGTCATCTGCACCGGACCGCCGCGCCAATAGGGGCCGCGATAGAGGTACTGCCAGGTGTCTTCGATGGCTTCGGGGTCGCGCCCGACGAGCAGCGGCGCCAAGTGCTTTTCGAGCGCCGTCGCCACGGCCAGCTCGCGGCCGTTCAGCGTGGCGTCACCCACGCCGTAAAGCCCCGGCTCGCTCGTGAGGATTTTCACCAGCACGTAATTGCGGTCGGGGCAGGTGACGATGACACGCACGTCGGTGATCTTGAGTGGCGGCAGGCCGGGCGCGGGTGTGAATGGCGTTGCTGATCCACCAGCCGTGCCTTTCGCCAGGGCAGGCGCGGCGAGCGCGGCGGCTCCAGCAAGTTTCAAGAACCCCCGCCGGTTCGCGGAGTGAGTTTGGGACGGCATAGGACCTCCTGTGTGGTGACCTCGGGATGGCTGCGAACGCGGCTTGAAAGGCAGCGCGCTTGTGCCGTTGGCCATTCTACTCCAGGGCGCAAGCGGTAAGTGCAGAAGTAAACCTTGGGGTTAGACGGGGGAGGTGAGGGTCATAGCGTTCGAAGCCGTTACGGTCGCGGCGCGGGTTTGGCAGAAGCGGTGAGGCGCTTCAGCCCGAGGTCCAGGGTTTGCACGCCCGGCTTGTCGAACTTGACGACCACGTCCGTGGGTTCGTAACCTGGCGCTTCGATATGCAAGGTATGCTCACCGACGGGAAGCTGGAAGGGGCCGAGTTTGTCGGTCGTGCCGGCGTATATGCCGTCGAGAGTAACGCGGGCCTGGGGGGGATTGGTATTGAGGATAAGCGTCCCCACGCTATCCCACTCGTAGCCAGCGGAGGGATTGTAGCCATCCTGGCGCGGATCGGCGAGGGGATAGGGGCTGACCCACCAGTAGTTGGGCAAATAGGTTTGAGGCGCGCCCAGCCCGGGGTAAAATGAATAGGCGCCGAACCCATAACCACCGTAACCTGCCAAGCCCCCGTAGTAACCGCCAGAACGGTAGGAGCTGGAAGCGCGCGCACTCCCATGCGCTGACCCGCGTTGTGCGAAGGTCGGAGCGGCGGCAAGCAACAAAGTCAGCGTGAGAAGAAGAACGGTGCGGGAACGGTGGCTCATATGGCCTCCTCAGACGGAGCCCAACTGCCTCTTACCCATCCAGATTCTAGCACCCTTTGGTTGCAATTGCGAGCAACTCGCCTGCCAGGAGGGAGGCCCGGGCGAGGGACGTGGTTGCCCCAAATAAAGGAGGCTGGTAACTAAATGTATATTGATTGGGACAGGTCTTCCGCAGGAGGGAAGTGACAGGTGGCGGTGCTTCGCGAGGCTGGCTTTCGCCCAGGCCGCTGCTGCCCTCCCTGCCCGCGATTGGGCTTGACGCTGTTTTCAGTAGTAGGCTAACGTCATAATGTTGCGCTTGCACGCACGGTAGCCCCTGTAGGGAGAGCGGAAATTGCCTTGCGGCGGGCGCCTGAGCGGACTTTTCCATGGATTTGTTTGAATTCACGAAGAACCTCGTCAACATGGGATCGGTCACCGGCCATGAGAAGGCCTGCGCGGAATTTGTCAAATCCTACCTCGCGCAGGTGGGCTTTCAGGCGGAACTCATGCCCGTTTCACGCGACCGTTCCAATGTGCTCGCGTGCTGGGGCAAGCCCGACGTGGTGCTGAGCACGCACCTGGACACCGTGCCGCCCTTCTTTCCCGCGCACGAGGACGCGGAATGCATCTACGGTCGCGGCTCCTGCGACGCCAAAGGGATCATGGCCGCGCAGGTGGCGGCGGCGGAGCGGCTGAAGCAGGAGGGGGTGGAGGATTTTGCCCTGCTCTTCCTGGTCGGGGAAGAGACCACCAGCGACGGCGCGCGCGAAGCAAACCTGCACCCGCGTGGCTCGCGTTACATCATCAATGGCGAGCCCACGGGGAATAAACTGGTGATCGGGACGAAGGGTAACCTGCGGCTCGATGTACACGCGCGCGGCAAGATGGCGCATTCCGCCTATCCCGAGCTGGGTGAGAACGCCATCGAGAAGCTCTTGGATGTGCTCGCGGACCTGCGCAAGGTGCCGCTGCCGGTCAGCCCGGTGCTGGGGAAATCCACGCTGAACATTGGCGTGATCACCGGCGGCCGCGCTGCCAATGTAGTGCCCGATGAAGCCCGGGTGCAGATCTTAATCCGGACCGTGGAGGATTCCGGCCCGATGCGGCGGCAGATTACGGAGGCTATTGCCGGCCGCTGCGAATTTGAATTTGTGCGCGACACGCCGTTGCTTCTCATGGAGAAGCTCGACGGCTACGAGGCGGACGTCGTGGCGTTTACGACCGACTTGCCGGCGCTGGGGAATTGGGGCCGGCCGCTGCTGCTGGGGCCGGGCTCGATCACCGTAGCGCACACCGAGCGCGAGCACGTGCGTAAAGCGGATCTCCTCGCGGCGGTCGATCTCTATTGCCGTTTGGTGCGCGACCTGAAAACGCGGGATTCGGGGTTCGGCACCCTAATCCCTAATCCCGAGTCCCGAATCCCTGCCCGTAAGGCAGAAAGGTGAAGGTGGATTCCATCCGCCTTATTCGTGGTCATGAAGAAAATTGAAGTAGGAATTCTGGGAGCCACGGGAATGGTCGGGCAGCGGTTTGTCAGCCTGCTCGAGGCTCACCCGTGGTTCGAGCTCAAATGGCTCGCGGCCTCGGAGCGGTCGGCGGGCAAAACCTATGCGGAGGCCTGCAACTGGCGCCTGCGCGATCCCCTGCCGAAAGGCGCGCGTGAACTCAGCGTGCATGAGTGCAAGCCCGGCGGCGCTCCGCAACTGCTGTTTTCTTCGCTCGATTCCAAGGTGGCGGGGGAAGTCGAGAAGGAATTTGCCCAGGCCGGCCACGTGGTGGTTTCCAATTCCTCGAATTACCGCATGGAGCCGGACGTGCCGCTCCTGATTCCAGACGTCAACCCTGACCACCTGGCGCTGGCGCGGCAGCAGCGGAAACAGCGCGGCTGGAAGGGTATGATCGTCACCAACCCGAATTGCACGACGGTGGGACTGGTGATGTCTCTCGCGCCGCTGGAGCGGGCCTTTGGCCTTGAGAAAGTCCTGATGACGAGCATGCAGGCGGTTTCCGGCGCCGGCTATCCGGGCGTGCCCACGCTCGACATCCTGGCCAACGTCATTCCTTATATTGGCGGCGAAGAAGAAAAGGTGGAACGCGAAACGCGCAAGCTGCTTGGAAAAATGGTGGATGGCCACGTGAAGATGGGCGACTTCGCCGTGAGCGCGCACTGCAACCGGGTGATGGTGGAAGACGGCCACACGGAGACCATTTCCGTGGCGCTGAAAACCAAAGCCACCCTATCGGACCTCGTGGAAGCCTGGCGCGCCTACCGCTCGGTGCCGCAGGAGCGCAACTTGCCTTCCGCCCCCAAACATCCCATTATTGTGCGCGAGGAACGCGACCGGCCCCAGCCGAAATTCGACCTGAACGCCGAACACGGCATGGCGACGGTGGTGGGGCGCCTGCGCGAATGCCCCGTCCTGCAATTCAAGTATGTCGCGCTGAGCCACAACACGATTCGTGGGGCCGCCGGCGCGGCGCTGCTCAACGCGGAGTTGATGAAGTCGGAAGGGTATCTGGACTGAGGATTCCGAATTCACCGCAGAGGCGCTGAGGCGCTGAGGGTACAGGGTGAACAAATCTCTTGAAGGAGCCTTTCTCAGCGCCTCTGCGCCTCTGCGGTGAATGATGATCAACCTCGCTCTGCTCGGTTATGGGAAGATGGGCAAGATGTTGGCGCAACTCGCGCCGCAGCGTGGCTTTGAAGTGCGCCTGGTGATGGATATTGACGCGAACGCGAAGAGCCAGGGCATTACGCGCGAGAAGTTCCAGGGGGTCGACGTTTGCGTGGATTTCACCACGCCGGACGCCGCGCTGGAGAACATTCGGCGTGTCGCGGGGCTGGGAGTCAATCTGGTAGTTGGAACCACCGGCTGGCACCAGCGCCACGCGGAGGTCCGCAAGGTGATTGAGCAGGCCGGCGTGGGCATGGTTTATGCCGCGAACTTCTCCATCGGCGTGAACCTGTTCTACCGGCTGGCGCGCGCGGCGGCGGAAATCTTCGCGCCCTTCCCGATGTACGATCCCTTCCTCACCGAGGCGCATCACAAGATGAAGAAGGATGCACCCTCCGGCACGGCGCTCGAAATCAAGCGGCAGATCCAGCCCTGCTTTGGAGAGCGGGACGTTCCCGTGGCCAGTGTGCGCGCGGGTTATATCCCCGGCGTACATGAGCTGGGTTTTGACTCGGAGGCGGATACCGTGCTTCTGCGCCACACGGCGCGCGGGCGGCAAGGCTATGCCGAAGGGGCACTCCACGCGGCGCGCTGGGTGGTGGGCAAGAAAGGTTTTTACAGTTTTGCGGAGGTTTTGGAACTGGGAGCAGGCGGCTAGGTATTCGGGACTGGAAATAGTGAAGGGTGAATTGTGAAGGGTGATTTGTAAGGGGTAAAGTGTAAAGGATAACAGTCTTTATCCTTTATCCTTTACACTTTACCCTTGAGAATTCACTATTCCCCAGCCCCCAGCCCCTGTCTTGGAGGTCCCATGAGCTTCGATATTCGTGGTTGCGGCACGGCGCTCGTCACGCCCTTTCGAAAAGACGGTTCGGTGGATGAACCCGCCTTACGGCGCCTCGTGCAGTTCCAGCTTCGCGAGGGGATCGATTTCCTTGTTCCCTGCGGCACCACCGGCGAAACACCCACGCTCGAGCACGGCGAATACCTGGGAGTGATTCGCGTGGTGGTGGAAGAAGCGGGCGGCAAAGTCCCCATCATTGCCGGAGTGGGCGGCAACAATACCCGGAAGGTTTGCGACCTGGCGGGGCAGGTCAAGCCGCTGGGCGTCGCAGCCCTACTCTCCGTCGCGCCTTACTACAACAAGCCGACGCAGGAGGGTCTGTTTCAGCATTTCAAGGCCATCGCGGAAGCCACCGACTTGCCCGTCATCCTCTATAACGTGCCCGGGCGAACCTCGTCGAACATTGAGCCCGCCACGGTCGGGCGCCTTTCCAGGGTTCCGAATATCCTCGGTATCAAGGAAGCTTCCGGCAGCATCGTGCAACAGATGGAAGTGCTGAATGCCGTTCCGCCGGGCTTCCGCGTGCTTTCGGGCGACGACACCTTCACATTCCCGCTCATGGCGTTGGGCGGGGAAGGCGTCATCTGCACGACCTCCAACCAGATTCCGGCGCAAATGCGCAGGCTCACCCACCTGATGCTCGAAGGCAAAATCGACGAGGCGCGCAAACTCCATTTCCAATTGCTGCCGCTCATGCAGGCGAACTTCCTGGAGACCAACCCCATCCCCGTCAAAGCCGGTCTTGCCATGATGGGGATGATCGAAGAAGTCTATCGCCTGCCCTTGGTCCCCATGCAACCCGAGAACCGCGCCAAGCTGGAAAAGGTCCTGACGGCGCAAGGGCTGCTTGCGCGCAGCGCCGCGCTGTAGGAGCAGAGCTCGCCCTGCCGCGGTAGTCCCGGCAGCAGATGGGGTTGCGGGTCCGCTGACCTGCTTTTGGAATTGCCCCTCAGTAGGTCTTAAGGGCGGCTTCATCTCCCAGTTTGAGCAGCAGTTTCTTCAGTCCCTCCATATTTTGCCGCAATCCAACTTCGGCATCCCGGTCTTCACGGTGATTCAGGATGCCAATCGGGCCTTGATAGCCACTGTCGCGCACGATCCTGAGCATCTCCAGTTCGCGATCCCCCTCCCCAAGGTTCAGGATCATGGGGGCGTCTTTCTTCATGCCGTCGAGGTTGACCGCCATCAAGTGCGGTAAGATCTTGGGAAAGAACTCCGCAAAGCGATCCATCTGCTCGCGACCGTGGTGGAAGCTATAGATCATGCCCAGGTTCTTCCTGCCGGCCTTCTGCAGAATGGCAAGCTGGTTCTCCGGTTCGCCGAACCAGCCGCCGTGATTGTAGAGACCCACGGAGCAGCCGATTTTGGCGGCCTCGCCTGCCAGGTACTGCGCGGACCGAGCAGCCTGCGCAACCTTCTCCTCCTGGCCCAAAAGATCGAACTTCTCGGGCGGCTCCAGCAGATACCAGATCTGCGTTTTGAGTTGGCGCCGTTTCAGCAGATTCAGTACGGTCGAGACGTTCTTTTCTTTCTCAGGCTCCAAGCCGGAGGTCAGCCAAAAGGCCTGGAGCTTGATGCCGTGCTCCTTGAGCGCATCGATTTCCTGGTCAAAGGTGGGAATGTCTTTGTCGCGCCAGTCGTATGCGAGCCTGGTGATCCCAAGCCGCTTCAGCATCTCGGCGCGCTCGATGGGTCCGCGGTGCGCGGAGTCAAACGGGACAATACACCAGGCCACCAGATTGTTCTTGGCAAAAATGCTGGGATGCGGGGGTGAGCCGGCTAGGGTGGTGATGACGAGGGCAAGGGCCGCCCCCGAGGCAACAGTAACCAAGCGATGGTGCATAATTCCTCCCTTCCAATTATGGCCGGATGCTAGCACTTCGCTTTGGACCGGGCAAGGTTGCTGCACCAGGCCTACCGGGCTGGAGTTCGTAGCGTTTCAGTATTCTCGATCTACGCCGCGGCTCGTGTGCCCGAGCTAGAGGCAGCGCGCCACCCTTCAGGTCGGCAGGGCTCGGGTTCGCAAACCAGGCGGGGGATTGTCAAGTGCTTGTCGGTATAACTTCAGTTATACTGCTGCCGTGAAAACTGCAGTCTCCATACCCGACCCTCTCTTCAAAGAGGCGGAGCGGCTCACGAAACGGCTCCGCATCCCGCGCAGTCAGCTCTATGCCAGGGCCTTGGAAGCATACCTCCAGTGCCAAAGGTCAAAAGGAATTAAGGAAGCGCTGGGTCAGGTGTATAGCACGGAGTCATCGGAACTTGATCCTGTGATTACCCAATTGCAGGCGACGGCGCTCGGCCGGGAGGAGTGGTGATCCGGCGCGGGGAGATTTGGTGGGCATCACTACCGGAACCGGCGGGCTCCGAGTCAAGTTGCCGCCGGCCGGTTTTAGTAGTTCAAACCCATGAGTTTAACGAGAGCGGGCTGCCCACGGCGATCGTGCTCACCATCACCTCCAACCTGCGCTTGGCGGGCGCGCCCGGGAACGTCCTTTGTCACCGAAGGGACACCGGACTGGCCAAGGAATCCGTAATCAATGTGTCCCAGGCTGCCACGGTGAACAAGACTCGTCTGACCCAACGGATTGGAATCTTGCCCGCGACGCTGATGCATGAAGTCGAGGCCGGGATGCGCTTGGTGCTGGGATTGTGACGGTACTCAAAGCAGACACATCGCAAAAGGGCGCGAGGTTGGCGACGCCCGCGAACACCGCACCATGCTGGAGAAAGTGCTGGCCGCGCAAGGGATTGCTCCAGGCGCAGAAGGTATGACTGCGGGTTTATTTCGCCAAGGCGAGTGGCCGCACCCGCAATCAACACCTCGCGTGCCCCTCCTACCAGGAGACACGATGATGGATCAACGTATCCTCTCGGTCCTTTGTGACCCAGTCACCCACGAAGAACTTCAGATGCGGCGTGAGACGGATCTCCGGGGTGCCGAAAAGGTCTTCCTCGTAAACCCGGCCTCGGGCCGGAAGTTCTCAATTCGTGATGGCATTCCCTGCTTCATTGGGCCCGCGGAGGTTTCTGGCCCCAACAAGAAATATCAGGAACTCTACGACCGCATTGCTCGCGGCTATGACCTGGGCCTGAAGCTGTACGGGTTCTTTCGAGGTCAGGATCTTCGGGGGATGCGCCGCGGTTATCTGGAAGAAATCAAGGTTAAAGAGCAAGACCGGGTCCTCGAAGTCTCCGTTGGTACAGGATTGAACATCTCCTTCTTGCAGAAAACTGCGGAATTTTATGGACTCGACATCTCCTGGAGGATGCTGAAGAAGTGCCAGCGCAATCTCGCGAACTGGAAGCGACATGCCCATCTTTTCCTGGGAACCGCGGAGCAGCTTCCGTTCCGCAACGAAAGCTTTGATGTGGTCTTCCATTTTGGTGGCATCAACTTTTTCACCGACCGCGCGGCAGCGATCCGTGAAATGATTCGCGTCGCGAAAGCTGGCACAAAGATCATTATTTCCGACGAAACAGAAAGGCACGTAAAATCCAATTACGAGAAAGTGCCATTCGTCGGAAAGCACTTCAAAGGCCGGAAGGAAGAGGTGCGACCTCCCATTGATTTGGTTCCTAAAGAGATGCTTGACCTCCAGCTCAAAGAACTCCGCGAAGGGACGATGTATTGCCTGAGCTTCCGAAAGCCCCGGGTGTAACGTAACACGAAGCTGGATTTCCGGCGGTGCAGGTGGTTAAATCCTGGCACCCTTCATCGCCGAGGAAAAAGGGGAGGGTCAAAAGGCGGAACTTGCGCTGAGTTGGATTTATGCATCTTCAAACTCGTATCGAAGAACTTTATTCGCGCGAAACGAAGCATTTTGGGGAGGAATTCTTCCGAGCTTTCGACGAGCTGAAGGCAGTGCTCAACGAAGGCCGGGTGCGCGCGGCGGAGCCGGATGCGAGATCGCCTTCCGGTTGGCGCGTGAATTCCTGGGTGAAGAAGGGCATTCTGCTGGGATTCCGCATCGGGCGAATTGTGGAGATGCCGCTGGCTGTAGCGGCGATGTCCCCATCGCCGCAAAACCAGATCGCCGGTGGGGACACCGGCGTTACAGAATGGCAATTCCGCGATAAGCACACCTTTCCTTTGAAGCAACTTCCGCCCGACCAGAACATCCGCGTGGTGCCCGGCGGTTCCTCGATTCGCGACGGCTGCTACATCGGGAAGAACGTGACTTGCATGCCGCCCATGTATGTGAACGTGGGCGCTTACGTTGACGACGGCACGATGATCGACTCGCATGCTCTGGTGGGGTCGTGTGCGCAGGTGGGCAAGCGCGTGCATATCAGCGCCGCGGCGCAGATCGGTGGCGTGCTGGAGCCGATTGGCGCGCTGCCCGTGATCATCGCGGACGAAGTGCTGGTGGGCGGCAATTGCGGCGTGTACGAGGGCGCCATGGTGGGCAAAGGCGCCGTGCTCGCCGCGGGGACCATCCTCACAGGTTCGACGCCCGTCTATGACTTGGTGCGCGACGCCGTGTATCGGCGCGAGGGCGGCCAGCCACTGCGGATTCCCGAAGGCGCGGTAGTCGTCCCCGGCTCGCGCGCCGTCACCAAGGGTCGAGGCAAAGAGTTGGGGATTTCCCTCTATACGCCGGTCATCATCAAATACCGCGACGAAAAGACCGATCAGGCCGTCAGGTTGGAGGAGTTGCTCCGCTAACAAGACCCCCGAAATAGGGGTTGACGGGGAAAAGGGGGCATGATATTTTACCTACCGACTGGTCGGTATCCAGGGCTGGCCAGGAATTGAGAGAAAAACATGGGCAAGCTCTTTTCCGGCTCCGAAATCCTACTGGAGAGTCTTAAGCGCCAAGGAGTCGATGTTTTCTTTGGCCTTCCGGGGGGGGCGGTCCTTCCACTCTACGATGCGCTTTACAGTGCTGGCATTCGCCACATGCTAGTTCGACACGAGCAGGCGGCAGCCTTTGCCGCCGACGGCTACGCCCGCGTCACGGGGAAACCGGGCGTATGCCTGGGAACGTCCGGGCCGGGCGCAACCAATCTGATCACGGCCTTGACCTCGGCCATGATGGATTCGATTCCAGTCGTTGCCCTGACGGGTCAGGTTCCGGCTGGGCTAATTGGAAAGGATGCTTTTCAGGAAGCCGACACCATCGGTATCAGCCTGCCCTCGACCAAACAGTCGTTTCTGGTCCGCTCTGCCGCGGATATCCCTGCCATCATGGATCGCGCCTTCAGGTCTGCGGTTTCGGGACGGCCGGGGCCGGTATTGATTGATCTCCCCAAGAGCGTGCTGATGGAAAAGGCTGAGCCCTGCTACCCCTCCGGCGCCGCCGCTGAACGGCCCGAACGGCAGCGGGAGTGGGTGGATGCCGACCTGGAGCGAGCGGCGGATATGATCCTGGCGAGCCGCCGGGCGGTGCTCTACGTTGGCGGTGGGGCGGTCTCTTCCAATGCCTCGGCGGAAGTTCGGGAGATTGCGGAGCTGACCCACATTCCGGTCACGACGACCTTGATGGGCTTGGGCGCTTTTCCTTCGCGGCACCCGCTCTCCTTGGGGATGCTGGGCATGCACGGTTCGTATGCCACCAACATGGCGATCTGCAACTGTGACTTGCTGGTGGCCATCGGCGCCCGGTTCGACGACCGGGTGACGGGCCGGCTGAACGGCTTTGCCCAGAGCGCCAAGAAAATCCATTTTGACGTTGACCCCTCCGAGGTCAACAAGAATGTGCCGGTGGATTTGGCCCTGGTGGGTGATGCAGGGGAAGCGCTGCGGGCCTTGATTGACGTTTTGAAGCGTCGCCGGGTGGTTCCGGCCCCGGAACGCCAGCAGTGGTTGCAGCGCATTGAGTCCTGGCGCGGCGAACATCCGCTGACCTACGACAAGTACGCGAATACGGTCAAGCCCCAGCAGGTGATTGAGTCCATCGGCCGGCACGCGGATGAGGACGCCATCGTGGCGGTGGACGTGGGCCAGCACCAGATGTGGACCGCGCAGTTTTACAACTTCCTGCGGCCGCGGACCTGGCTCTGCTCCAGCGGGCTGGGGTCCATGGGGTACGGGTTTCCTGCTGCCATGGGCGCACAGATGGCCTTCCCGGAGCGCCAGGTCGTTGCCATTGTGGGCGACGGCGGATTCCAGATGACTTTGAACGATTTGGCGACAGCGGTGCAATACCGTGTGCCCGTCAAGATCGCCATCATCAACAATCGCGCTCTGGGCATGGTGCGCCAATGGCAGGAAATCTTCTTTGAGAAGCGCTACTGCGATATTGAGCTCGATTTTGCACCGGATTTTGTCAAGTTGGCCGAGGCTTATGGCATCCGCGCCGCGCGCGTTGAGCACCGTGCGGAGGTGGGAGATGCGATCGCGGATTTCCTGAGTGACCGCGAGCCCCGCTTGATTGACTTTTGGGTGGATCCAACGGAGAACGTGTATCCCATCGTTCCCCCCGGAGCCTCCCTCGCGGAGATGGTCATCGAACCA
This sequence comes from uncultured Acidobacteriota bacterium, assembly GCA_963722555.1. Classification (GTDB taxonomy): domain Bacteria; phylum Acidobacteriota; class Terriglobia; order UBA7540; family UBA7540; genus Bog-366. The sequence goes on along the minus strand of CAVRNQ010000001.1, from coordinate 127,231 downwards.
CCCCGAGTTCAGGTGGAAGAAGAAGCGCTGGACGACCTGTGGGCGGTGTGAGTAACCCGGGACTCGGGACTAGGGACTCGGGATTCGCCCCAATCCCTAATCTTCCGCCCCGAGCCCCGGATCCCGAGGCCCGAGCCCCGAGTCCCGACCCCCGGTTGAGGAGTTGACTATGCAGTGGCTGATCACGCTGGAAACCGAGCAGGATTTGATTGTCACTTGCCGGCTGATGAACATTTTTCGCCGCAAGGGGTTGAAGATCGTGACCCTGGCCATGGCGGCTCGGCCCAACCTCTTTTCCATGATGGCGGTCTTGGAATCGCCGGAGGCGGACGTTGAGCACATCTTCAACCTCTTGCGCCGGACGGAAGGCGTCGGGCGCGTTACTTACTACCGGCACGAGACCTCTCGGGACGCCGCCTTCATCTTCATCGATGCCGATGCTGATGCCTCCCGTGTGGCGGACATCCTCAAAACCTTTCCCCTGTCCAAGCTGATTTTTGCCAGTCATGGCAAATATCTCCTGGAGGTTCCCGCCGAAAGCCGGGGGCGAATCGCCGCGCCGGTTTGCGGCGTTCCGGAGATCCTTCCTTTCGCCTGCGTAAGGACGACTCGCAACGTGTCGCGCCCGGAGCTCGTCGCCGCGCCAGCTTAGTGAATTCAGGTTGAGGTCAGATGCGGGCGAAGAAATAAGCGGGCCGGCGAGACGCTGGCTTCGTATATAATCCTGTTTTCCAAATTCAAGACTTGACAGAGGAGTAGAGAGCTATGGCTAAAGTCTATTATGAGCAAGATGGTGACCTGAAGAATCTCGCCGGGAAAACCGTGGCCATCCTCGGCTATGGCAGTCAGGGACACGCGCACGCACTGAATTTGCGCGACAGCGGGGTCAAGGTGATCGTGGGCGAGCTTCGGGGGTCGCCGCCATACACCAAGGCAAAAGAGGCAGGCTTCGAGGTCTTTGATGCGGCAGAAGCCTCCCGGCGCGCTGACTTGATCGTCGTGCTCATCCCGGATCCGGTGCAGGCACAGTTGTATAAGGAGGCCATCGCCCCTCACCTCGGGCCGGGGAAGACCCTGGTGTTTGCCCACGGGTTCAACATTCACTACAAGTTTATCGTTCCTCCCCCCACCGTGGATGTCATCATGATAGCGCCCAAGTGCCCTGGGCATCGCTTGCGCGAGCTGTTCACGGAAGGCGTCGGCGTGCCTTCACTCCTGGCGATTGAACAGGACGCTTCCGGCCAGGCCGAGCAGACGGGGCTCGCTTACGCCAAAGGCATCGGTTCGCTGAAGGCGGGCGTGATTCGCACGACTTTCAAGGAGGAGACGGAGACGGACCTCTTCGGCGAGCAGACGGTGCTTTGCGGCGGCGTCTCGGCGCTGATTACGACGGCCTTCGAAACGCTGGTGGAAGCCGGTTATCAGCCCGAGATTGCTTACTTCGAGTGCCTGCACGAGCTGAAGCTTATTGTGGACCTTATCTACCAGGGTGGCATCAAGTACATGCGTTATTCGGTGAGCGACACCGCCGAATATGGAGACTACACCCGCGGGCCCGAGGTGATCGACGCCCACGTGCGGGAAACGATGAAGAAGGTTCTGGCCGGAGTCCAGGACGGTTCCTTTGCGAAGGAGTGGATGGATGAAAACGCCAAGGGATGCACGCGATTCGAGGGAATGCGCGCTAAGGCGGCGGGGCATCTCATCGAAAAGGTGGGAAGTGAGCTGCGCAAGATGATGCCCTGGATCCAGAAATCCAAGGCGGAGGCCACCGCGGAGCAGGCCCAGGCGCGCGGGTAAACAGGCTGCGGAAAAACCGCTCACCCTGTCATCCTGAGGAGCCGCAGGCGGTCCTGAGTGAAACGAAGGAAGGACCTCTGGATTTGCTTGAAAATTCAAATGCAGGGGTCCTTCGCTTCGCTCAGGATGACAGCATCGAAGCGAGCCTGTATAACTCCCCACGCTCGAATCAACGGGCGGACAATGCCAGGCCCTCCCGTTCGTTTTCTTCTCATGACCTGAGGATCACGATGAAAACCCCAGACAACAAGAGTGTCCGAAGCTCGCACGATTTCGAAGGCCGGGTAAGAAAGCTGGCAATCATTGGCTGCGGGAAATTGGGGGAGGGGCTGCTTTCCAGCATGCTGGGTTCGCAGCTCATCTCCGTCGACCGCATTGAGGCCACCGTCGAGGACCAGCCGAGCGCCAATGCCTTGGCCAAGAAATATGGCGTCAAAGCGCACACCAACAATGTCCAGGCGGTGACGGGCGCCGATTTGGTATTGATAGCGCTAAAGCCCCAGCAGGTCGCGGGCGTCCTGCGCGAGGTCAAGAAAGCGCTGCGGAAGGACGCCGTGATTATCTCCGCCGCGGCTTCCGTCACCACGGCGCTCATCGAGCGCGAGCTCGGCCGCCCGGTCCGCGTGGTGCGGGCCATGCCCAATACACCTTGCCTGATCCGCCAGGGGATGACGGCGCTGGCCCCGGGCACGCATGCAACGCCCGGAGACGTGGCGCTGGCGCAGGAGATTTTCAGCTCCATGGGCCGTACGGTCGTCGTGATCGAGAAGTACATGGACGCCATCACGGGCCTTTCCGCCTCGGGTCCGGCCTATGTTTACGTGATTATCGAGTCGCTGGCGGAGGGAGGCGTGAAAATGGGTCTGCCGCGCGAGCTTTCCACCGAACTTTCGGCGCAGACCCTGCTGGGGGCAGCGGCAATGGTTCTTCACACCGGCGAACATCCGGCCAAGCTGAAAGACGTGGTCACCACCCCGGCGGGATGTACGATCGATGGTTTGCTGGAACTCGAGGAAGGCGGCCTGCGCGTCACGCTGATCAAAGCCGTGGTCCGCGCCGCCCAACGCGCCAGGGAACTTGTGGAGGGCCAGAATAGCTAACAGGCTGCGAAGAAAATCGCTGTTCCCCGCGCCGCAGGCGCCTTGGAGTGCGGCTGCGAGTGGTTATTTCCGCCCTCTCCCTTGGGGAGAGGGTGGGCCGCGACCGGCGCTTTCACCAGCCGGCGCGGGCCGGGTGAGCGGTCATGAACAGTCACCAACCCAACCCGATGCTTCGCGTCGGCAGTAGTATCTCCATGAAAGCAACTTAGTGTCAGGCGGTTTTCAGGCCCACGGCCCGCGCTAACTTCTTTTGCCGCTCGTCAAAAGTCCAGAAGCGCTCGGCCTTCAGCTCGAGCGCCGAGGCGACGTGCAAGGTGTCGAGAGTCCGCAGGCCCAGCCGGGCTCCGTGGCGGCGGGCCAGTTGAGCGCAAATGTCAAAAGCTGATTCCGGCAGAGCAACTTCCACCCACAAGCCGCTTTCCCGGTGTTGCTGGAACCGCTCGTGTGACTGATCGGCTTCAGTTCGGGACGCCGCCCGCCTGAAGACCTGCTGTTCGACAGCATTCGTCCATTCCGCAACATGAAAAGGTGTCAGCCACACGACTGGACTGGAAGCCATTCGGCGCTCGGCCTCGGGTGAGTGCCGGTCTGGGATGTAGAGCGAAACCAGGAAGCTCGTATCAGCGTAGGTGCTCAATAGCGTGATCGCTCCCGCTCCTCGATCAGCAAGTCCGCTCCAGGGAGGATGCGGTCGCCAAAAATCTCCCGGCGCATGGCGGCGAAGTCTGGATACTTGCGGGGTTTTGCCGGCGGAGCCACCGGAACGATGCGTCCAATAACCGTGTCTCGCTCCCGGAGTTCCACGGTCTTGCCGGCGCGCAGCCAAGCCTTCAGCCGCCGCGTGTCCCGGAGTTGGCGAATGTTTACGTTAGGCATGACGCCATCGTGACACATTTTGTGTCACATTGTCAAACGGCAGCGCGTAACTGGGTCTCGGCGCGATCCAGCCGTCAATCAGGGTCACCTCAGTTGCTGGCAATTAGAGCAGGCTTGGAATGTCACGCGCACTGTGCAGCACACGAACGATTTCGACAGGCTTTCGGGCGGCGTAAATAATCAGGTATGAGCCCGCCGGCCAGAAGAGCACGGGCTTTTCTGTGAGGTCCTCTCGGCTGTGTCCAATTCCTGGGTTGTCGGCAATCCTCTGGCACGTATCAAACATCTGGAGGCGAAGGCGGCGGGCGGCTTTGATACTGTCGGCCGCATAATGAGCCCAGATTTCCCGAATATCCTGGGCGGCTTCAGGCGAAAGCTTGAAGCGCTTCATGTTCGTGTGTGCTTTCGCGCCAACTCGCGTTCTTCCCGCGCCAGAGTCCTGAAGAATTCTTCTCCGTCCACTCCCTCGCCGCGTTCGAGAGAAGCCCAGCCCTTGTTGATTCTCTTCCGGAGTTCCTGAATTTGGAGCTTCCGAATCCGGTCCCTCTCTTCATAAAGCCGCAGTGCCTCGCGGACCACTTCGCTCGCCGAGTTGTACCGGCCGGTCTTCACTTTGTTCTGAACGAGCGTTTCTAGCTCAGGCGTAAGGTGCACGTTCACGGGCAGTCCTCCTGGACCTTCACCCAGAGAGTATCAGCTATGTCCATCCTTGTCAATGTTGGACACTCCCCATGTGCTGGTGTCATTAGGTATGGGATACCTTGCGAAACACTGGTCATTCCCGCGAAAGCGGGAATCCAGTCCGTCGGCGGCGCATTTCCCATGGCTTGCGGAATAGATTCCCGCTTGCGCGGGAATGACTGCGCCTGGGAATCAGCATTTCTGGCAAATGACACGACTACTCGCAAGGTCGGACCAACCCGTTGGGGAAACCACCAAACTGCCGACCCGAAGGTCGGCGCTACGAGCGCAGCAGGGAGCGGTAGCGCAGTTCTGAGCGCGCGGGGAAGGCGTGGGCGAAGTTTTTGATCTTTTCTACGATACCGTTGACGTCCAGGCCGAACTTGGCGTGCAGCAGATTCGGCGCGCCGTGGGGAATGATGCGGTCGGGGACGGCGATGCGCAGAATGCTGGCGGGGATTTTCCGGTCCTGCAAGAGAGTCGCGACGCTGGAGCCGAAACCTCCGGCCTCCGTACCCTCCTCCGCCGTCACCAGGAACTGCTTCTCCGCCGCCAGGCAGCAGATCAACTCTTCGTCCAAGGGTTTCATGAACCGCGCGTTGATGACCGTGGCTTGGATGCCCAGGCTGTCCAGCCGGGTCGCCGCTTCCAGGCACGGATAGGCCATGGTGCCCAGGGCCAGGATGCCAATATCGGAGCCTTCGCGCAGGATCTCGCCCTTCCCGGTTTCCAGGGTCTTAAAATCAGCATCCATGGTGATGCCGATTCCGCTGCTGCGCGGAAACCGGATGGCCGCGGGCGCCTTCAGGCGGATTGCGGTGTAGAGCATGTGGCGCAATTCGTTTTCATCCTTCGGGGCCATCACTACGATTCCCGGCAGGGCGGAGAGATAAACCAGGTCATAGAGCCCGTGGTGCGTGGGCCCATCCGCGCCCACCAGGCCGCCGCGGTCGAGGACGAAAGTAACCGGCGCGCGCATCAGGCAGGTGTCGTGCATCACCTGGTCAAAGGCGCGTTGCAAGAAGGTGGAATAAATCGCCACCACGGGGCGCATCCCTTCGCAGGCCAGTCCCGTGGCAAAGGTTACGGCGTGTTGTTCGGCGATCCCCACGTCGAAGAACCGGTCAGGGAAGCGCCGGGAGAATTCGTTGAGGCCCGTACCCTCACTCATGGCGGCGGTAATGGCGACGACGCGCGGGTCTGTTTCCGCTATCTCGCAGATGGCCTTGCCGAACACGGATGTGTAGCTCGGCGCCTGGGCTGGCGCTTTGTGGAAGGCGCCGGTGGAAACATCGAATTGAGTCACGCCGTGATATTTCACGGGCAGCATTTCGGCGTGTGGGTAACCCTTGCCTTTCTGGGTCACGATGTGGACCAGCGTGGGTCCCGGACGCTCTTTGGCCTTGGCCAGCACGTTCAGCAGCTCATCCAGACTATGACCGTTGATCGGCCCGAGGTATTCGAAGCCCAGTTCTTCGAATACCAGGCCCGGGATCAGCATGCTCTTCGCCGATTCCACGAGGCCCTTGGAAAGCCTCAGGAGCCGAGGGCCCAGGCGGGGAAGGGAAAGGATGCGCTTTTCGAATTCCTCGCGCAGCCGGTGATACGCCTGTCCGTGCACGATGCGGTTCAGGTACCCCGCGAAGGCTCCGACGTTGGGTGAGATGGACATCTTGTTGTCGTTCAGGACAACCAGCACTTTCTTTTTTAGCGTCCCGAGATTGTTGATCCCTTCAAGTGCCACTCCCGAGGTGAGTCCGGCGTCTCCCACTACGGCCACCACGTGATAGTCCTCGCCCAGCAGATCGCGGGCCACGGCCATGCCCAATGCCCCTGAAATCGCGGTTCCGGCGTGAGCGACGTTGAAGGTATCGTAAGGACTCTCATCGCGAACCGGGAAACCGGAGATTCCCCCGTACTGGCGAATGGTGGGGAACCGATCGCGGCGGCCGGTCAGAATTTTGTGTCCATAGGCTTGATGGCCGATATCCCACACGATTTTGTCGCGGGGCGTGTCAAACAGGTAGTGGAGCGCGATGGTCAGCTCCACCACTCCCAGACTCGAGGCCAGGTGGCCGCCGATCTTGGCAATGACCGAGATCATGTAGTCACGCAGTTCTTCCGCGACGATGGGGAGGTCCTGCCTCGGGACTTTCTTCAGGTCGGCCGGCGAGTCGATGCTCGTCAGGTACTTATAATCCATCAGGAAGTCCTCACAATCAGGTATTGAGCAATGCCTTGTAGAATTCGAGCGCGTTCGCCGTAAGGTTCCAGCGCTGCGCAGGCCTCGGCGGCCGAGCGAGAGGCAACCTGCTTGGACAACTCGATTCCATGAAGCGCGGGGTAGGTGGCCTTGTGCTGTTGCGCGTCTTTACCGATTGTTTTGCCGAGCTCCGCCTGGGATCCAAGCACATCGAGCAAGTCATCAACAATCTGAAAAGCCAATCCGATCTTCTCACCGTAAGTCGTCACGCGCGCCACGTCTTCCTCGCTCGCTTGCGCGTAGATGGCGCCCGCACGGGCCGCCATGCGAATGAAGGCGCCGGTCTTGGCCGAATGAATGTAGTCGAGCGTGGCGGAATCGCTGGTCCGGTCGTTCGATTCCATATCGATGACTTGTCCGCCGACCATCCCTTTCTGAGTCCCGATGGCATGCGCCAGTTCATGGATGATCCGCAACTGGCAGGCCGCCGCCCCGGCGCGCCCGTCGGAGATGATTTCAAAGGCCAGTGTCAGCAAGGCGTCGCCGGCGAGAATGGCCATGGCCTCCCCAAACACGCGATGCGAGGTGGGCCTGCCGCGCCGCAGGTCGTCGTTGTCGAGAGCCGGCAAATCGTCGTGAATCAGCGAATAGGTATGGATCAGCTCCAGGGCGCTGCCCAGCCGGAGCAGGCCCTTCTCGTCGCCCCCGAACAGGCGCCCCACTTCCAGGCACAAGGTCGGCCGCAGGCGCTTCCCGCCGGCGAAGACGGAATAGCGCATGGCCTTGTGAATACTCGGTGGATACTGCTCGGCCGGTGGAAGTACCAGGTCGAGTTCCGCATCGACGCGGGCGGCCACCTGCTCGAGATGGTTCCGAACTGCTTCCGGGAAAATGGGGTTCATGGTCTTGGAGGAGCATGGGCATCATGCCCATACGCACGGCCAGAGCTTGTCCTGAGCCCGCCGGGGAGGGCGCAGGGATGGGCGTGCTAGGTTCAGCTCGACTCCGTCTCCTCCGGCTCGAAGGGTTCGGCTACGACCTTTCCCCCGGCTTTCTTGGTCAAAATCTCGATTCGCCCTTCCGCTGCTTCCAGTTGTGCGTGGCAGGACTCGGAAAGCTTCATCCCTTCCTCGTAGAGTTGCAGGGCTTTTTCGAGCGGGACGTCAGCGTCTTCCAATTGGTGCACAATAGCATCCAGGCGTTCCAAGTTCTTTTCGAACGGCTCTGGCTTATCGGACTTCCCGGGTTGAGGCATGGCCGTGTCCTTTCCCTGACCCATCGTGTCCTGCCCTTGGTCACATTCAGAGGAGGCGCCCAGGCACGCTCATCCTGAGGAGTGGCAGCGCCACCTTTCCTCAGCGTGGCCAATTGATTAATCTTATCACGGTTGCCGGGCGGACGCTGGCGGCCGGTCCCCACCGAGCGCCTGTGCGACCTCGACAGCCAGGGCGTAACGGCCGAAGGGCGCCGCAATCTGCACCCCTTGAACCTGCGAACGGATTTCTCGCAACGTTTCCTGAGCAATCTTCAGCCCCTCCAGGCGAGCGCGTTCCCCCGCATCGGCCCTGCGCATGCGCTCCATGACGGTGGGCGGAACGGAAATCCCCGGCACTTCGTTGTTCATGAATTCCGCGTTGCGGAAACTGGTGAGCGGCCAGATGCCGGCGATCACGGGAAGGCGCGGTGCGAAGTTCCTGGCCCGCTTCAGGAACTTCCTCAGTTGTTCGACGTCGAAGATGGGCTGCGTGACGGCGAAATCCGTTCCCGCTTCGACCTTGTGCTGGAAGCGGCGAAGCTCTTCCTCCTCGTTCACCGCGTAGGGATTGACGCTCGCGCCGACCAGGAAAGCGGTCTGCGCGCCGACCGGGTTGCCCCCCACGTCCAAGCCGCGATTCAAATTGTTCAGGATGTTGACCAGCCCAATGGCATCAACTTCAGACACCGCAGTCTCGAGCAGAGTCGAATACTGCGCGGTATCCCGCGTCAGCGCCAGGAGATTGCGCAGGCCCAGCGCATGGGCTCCCAGCAGATCGGACTGGATGGTCAGAACGTTGCGGTCGCGGGAGCTGTAGTGCAGCAGAACCTCAATGCCTGCACGTCGTTCGAGCAAGGCGGCAAGCGCCAAAGCGCTCATGCGCGCCGTGGCGCCGGAACCGTCGGGGATGTTGACGGCGTCAACACCTTGCTCCGCGAGGTATTGCGCGCCCTCGACTTCCTTGGCCGCATCGCATCCCTTGGGAGGAACAACCTCCACCAGGACGGGAAACTCCTGCCGCGCCAGCTTCTCGGCCAGGCGCGAGCGGCTGGCCATCGGAACCGGTTCCTGCGTTTGGCCGGGCCGCGCCAGGACCTCCACGGCCGACCGGGATCGTCGCGGGTTGAGGGAGCGCACCGCGGCTTTGATGGCCTTGATGTGTTCCGGAGTCGTTCCGCAACAGCCTCCCACCAGGCGCGCGCCGGTCTGGATGAATCGCCTCGCGTAGCTGGCCATGTATTCGGGCGAGCAAAGATAAAGGTTGCGCCCTTCCACGGTCCGCGGCATCCCGGCATTGGGTTGCGCCGAAAGCTTCTTCTCCGTGACCGCCGCGATTCGCTCGAGCGCCTCATGCACGGCGGCGGGGCCCACGCTGCAGTTCACGCCGATGAGGTCGGCGCCCCACGCGTCGAGCGCGCGCGCAAAATCCTCCGGCAGCGCGCCCGTGGGCGTGCTGCCATCGTCCTGGACAGTCATCTGAACGACGACCGGAACCTGGCCCACCTCCCGGGCGGCCCGCAGCGCCTGGTGAGTTTCATTCAAGTCCATCATCGTCTCGACGATGATCAAATCGACGCCGCCTTCCACCAGAGCGGCAACCTGATCGCGAAACGCGGCAAGGGCTTCCTCCCGGGAGGTCGAGCCCAAAGGTTCCAGACGAATCCCCAGCGGGCCGACGGCTCCCGCCACATAGAGGTCCGCGCCCGCTACCTCCCTCGCCAGGCGGGCGCCGGCCAGGTTGATTTCCCGAACTTTTTCCCCCAGGTTGAACTTTTCCAGGCGATATCGGTTGGCCCCGAAAGTGTTCGTCTCAATGACCTCTGCCCCTGCCTTGAGGTAAGCCAGATGGACCTCTTTGACAAGCTGCGGCATGGTCAGGTTCAGCTCGTCGTAGCAACGGTTCAGAGAGATGCCTTTCGAATACAGCATCGTCCCCATGGCGCCGTCGCAGACCAAGGCCCGTTTATCGATTCTCTCGAGAAAAGGTTCGCGCATCCCTTGACTAGTTTAGCATATCCGCCCGCGGGGGCGGGACGGTGCAAAATCGCCGGTAGTGGTGCATTCTCGAAATCATAAGCGACCACCCCACCCTTCGGGCACCCCTCCTGAACCAGGAGGGGAGTCTTGCCCGGCCAGGAAAGGGAGTCCCCTCCTAAGCTTAGGAGGGGTGGCGCCGCAGGCGACGGGGTGGTCTCGAATCCAGATCGTTGCTCGGCGAAAATGCGCGATTCTGAATTGCACCACTACCAAATCGCCACCACGATACCCATCATTGGACTTGCTTGCGAAAGGATGGCCCTGCCATGACGGACGGTCCCGGAATCTGCTTCGCAGAATAGCCCGCTTCGGGCATAATCACGAAAGCCGTGGCCGATTCGATTTTCCACCTTCTGTCTGATTTCTTTGCCCGCTACGGGTACTGGGTAATCTTCTTCGGCGTTATGTTGGAAAACGCCGGCTTGCCCATCCCAGGTGAGACGGTACTTCTGTTTGCAGGGTTTCTTGCCTATCACGGCAAGATCGGGCTGCTGCCGGCGATTCTTACCGCGATTGCCGGCGCCACTCTGGGCGACAGTCTCGGTTTCTGGCTGGGACGGTACGGTGGCACCGCCTTCGTCAATCGTTTCCTGCGGCGGATTGCCTGGGTCCGAAAGCGCTACGACGAGGCGCAGAAACTATTCGTTAAGTATGGACAATGGGCCGTTTTCACGGCGCGCTTCATCACGGGCCTCCGGGTGTTTTCCGGAATACTGGCCGGCGTGCTGCTGATGCCTTACTGGCGCTTTCTGCTTTTCAATTTCACCGGAGCGGTCGCTTGGGCACTGACCATCGGCTGCGTCGGTTTCTTTTTCGGAAGCAACTGGGATCGACTGGTTGGTTTGCTGACACAACTGGATCGATTTGCGCTGGTCGTCGTGGGGATAGGCGGGGTGGTCCTGTTCCTGGTTCACCTGCTCCGGCGGAAGAAAACTTGCTGAGGGGCTGCGGAGGCTGCGGAAAAACCCCTCACACTGTCATCCTGAGGAGGCGAAGCCGGTCCTGAGTGAAACGAAGGAAGGACCTCTGTATTTGCTTGAAAACTCAAATGCAGGGGTTCTTCGCTTCGCTCAGAATGACACCGCCTGCGAGTTCTTCCGCAGCCTCTGCAGCCTATCTTCTGTCCATTCTCTTCAGGTCTTCCTTGGCAGCTTTGAAGTTCGGCCGGAGCTGGAGGGTGGTTTCAATTTCCGTTCTCCCCTCGGAAATTCGACCTTCCCTTTCGAACACCAGACCCAATAGCCGGTGCGCATCGGCCGCATCCGGCTCCTCGCCTTCTGGCTCCTCGGAAAGATATTTCTTCGCGTAGCCCTCGGCTCGCGGGAACTCCTTGCCAATTTCCAGCAGGGCGCGGGCAGCTTCATAGAAGGGACGCAGATCGTCCGGGACGTTCTTCTCCGAGGCAACGAGGATTGCTTGCAGGTCGCTCCAGCGTTCCTCGAGGGAGAAAACCCGCGCCAGAATCCAACCGGCGTCAGCTCGCGACGGATCAAGTTGCCATGCCTGCTGGGCATATTTAGTGGCAGCATCGAGCTTCAATTGGGGAGGGGAACTGTAGAATCTCGCGAGCGTCGTGAGGGCATGATAATTCTTCGGGTCTGCTTCCACAGCCTTCAGATAATTGGCCTCCATCTCGGCCGGGTTCTTTTCGAGTTCCGCAAGTTCAGCGTGGGCAAGGTATCCTTCGCTGGGGCTAAGGCCGGTTATCTCCTCGGCTAGGGCGCGCGCCTGGGTTTTGCTCCCACCCATCAAACCGGGCGCCTGGAACTTAAACTGCATCATGGAATCCAGCGCTTCCAGATTCTTGGGATTGAGATCCAGGGCGATTTCAACTTCCTTTCGAAACTTCACCGCCAGCGACCCTGCTGCGAACATGCTGGCCCGGGCCGCCATTTCGCCATAAATCTGGCCCAGTTTCAGGTGGTAGTTGGAATTCTTGCCGTCCAGTTCGACGGCGTGCTGGGCGAGCGGCAGAGCGCCGTCGAAGTCCTTAAACGCCGCCTTCACTTGCGTCAGCAGATAGGCGCCCTGGGGGTCCTGGGGATGGGCTTTGACTTGAGGCTCGAGAATAGCGCGCGCCCTCTTCCAGTGACCGGCTTGGATAAGGGCTTGCGCGTCGTCGCTGGGGGAGTTAGCGGCGCCGGCGAGAGCGACACCGACCACGGCCAAAGCCGGTAACGAGGCTATTGCGGCCAGAAGGGAAACGAGTGTTGCTTTACGCATTCGGAGCTGTAGTTTAGCAGACTGCTGAAAAACATGTAGCGGCGACGGAACCTGTCCCGATTTCATCGGGACGTCGCCGCCGCCGGCTTGATTCCGTTGCCGCTGTGGCGATGTAAAATCGCCGCGCTGCGCTACCTGCTCATAACGCAGACATCCCAAAACGATTTCTGCGCCACCCTGCGGCAGCAAGCGTATGATTCTGCCGAGAGGTAAAGTTGAGACCGGAGATTCCGGATAAGGAGAACAGCCATGAAGGGTATTACGCGGCGTGATTTCCTCAAGCGCAGCCAGCGCGCAGCCCTGGCAGCCGGATTCACCCCGGCTCTTTCGGTCCGAGCACTCAAGGCCAGCGATACGATTGGCGTCGGCTTGATGGGCGCGGGCGGCCGCGGCACGCAACTCGTGGAATGGTTTGCTGCCCGGCCCGACGTCGCCGTGATTTCCATTGCCGATCCCGATACTTCGCGCGCGGAAAGCTGCGCCGCACGAATCGAGAAAATCACTGGCCGGAAGCCGGCGGTGACCCAGGACTTCCGCCGCATGCTGGACGACCGGAGCGTGGACGTTATCATCAACGCCACTCCCGACCACTGGCACGCCCTGGGAACGATTCTCGCTTGCCAGGCCGGGAAGGACGTGTACGTTGAGAAGCCCGCCAGCCACAGCCTCTGGGAAGGCCGCAAGACGGTCGAGGCAGCGCGCCAATACGGCCGCGTCGTGCAGGCCGGGGCGCAAAACCGAAGCGCGCAGTATTGCCAGTTGGCCTTCGACTACATCCGGTCGAGCGACTTTGGAGACGTCCACCTCATTCGGGTGCAGAACAGCAAGTTGCGCGACACCATTGGCCGGCTGCCCGACACGGCGGTGCCGCCCGGAATCGACTACGACATGTGGCTGGGTCCGGCGCCGATGCGCCCTTTCAACATGAACCATTTTCACTACAACTGGCACTGGTTCTGGGTTTACTCGGGCGGCGACATCATTAACGACGGCGTGCACCAGATCGACCTCGCGCGGTGGATGTCCGGCGAGACTTATCCCAAGTCGGTGAGCTCGACCGGAGGCATTTTCTTTTACAACGACGATCAGGAGACTCCCGACACGCATATCGTCAACTGGGATTTCGACAAGATGACCATCATCTTCGAGCAGTCGCTCTGGTCGCCGTATATGAGGAAGATCACGACCGAGATCCGGGAAGGCAGGGGTCTCCCGAACTGGCCCTTCACCGGAACGCGCATCGAGATCTACGGCACCAAGCAGTTTATGTTTCTCTCGCGCCACGGCGGCGGCTGGCAGGTCTTTGATGCCGAAGGCAAGGCAGTGCAGGAGGAACGCGGCAAGTTCTCGCAGTCGAATGCCGCACACATCGCCAACTTCCTGGATTGTGTTCGCACGCGCAAGCGCCCCCGGGCGGACATCGAGGAAGTCCACATCTCCACGGCCTGGTGCCAATACGGCAACATTGCCTACCGAACCGGGCGGAAGCTGCACATCGACGCCGCGACCGAAGGGTTCGTGAATGACCCGGAAGCCAGTTCCCTACTGAAGCGGACCTATCGCGCCCCGTGGGTCGTCCCCGAAAGAGTCTAAGGAAGTTTCCCCGCCGTGGTTTTAGTAAGAGCAGACGATCTGCCCGTTCGCCCGGCGGGGATAGTCGTGAGGTTTAGCTCGCCAGAGAATCGTCTGTCCTCTTAAGCGGTTCCCTGCGCAGCCCCTGCGGGCTTGGAGCTTTTTGGACGGAAATGATGATGCTGACAATATCTTAACTGGTTTTGTCTCTGACCAATTGGGCTTCGACCCCCGGAGCATCTCCCGCCGGTTTAAACCCACATGAATAGAGCCGTCGCAGATCAGCTGAGATTTAGTAGCCGAGACTCAGATCGGAAATCTGGGAATAAATGAATCCGAATTTCCCTTGCCCGCGTCCGAAGCACCATTCCGCAGACATCTTGGCCGCGCCGCCAAAACCACGGCGCGGTGGAAAAGCCGCAAGGCTGGACCGCGAGCCTTGCGCTACATTTTCTCTTGCGTGCCTCCCAATGCTATGGGCCCCCGTGCTTCTCGCGCCCGCTTCAGCAAGTTTCTGACTGAGGGCAGAGGGCAGTGGGCAGTAGGCAGAAGGCGGCGAGCGCCGCTCGCCGCGAACTCGGAGACGATCCAGAATTGGCCTTCCAAATTGACCCATTGCCGCCCACCCTACTGCACCCCAAACCACGCGTCCCGAATGGCGACCTGTTCGGGCGTGGCCGAATGCAAAGGCGCGATCGAGTATTGGTTTCGAATCGGTGGATCGAGCGTAACCGTGACCGTTTCCCGCCGCCCATGCCGTTGCACGGTCATCGGGACCTTAGCGCCCACTGGGTAAGGTTTGAGGCGCACGGACAGGTCTTCCGTGGCCAAAGGCTGATCATCCACATCGATGAGCAAGTCGTCGCGGCTGAGTCCCGCCCGGTCGGCGGCGCCACCGGGCACCACCGCAAAGATTCGCGCTCCTTGGTTGTCAGGTTGTACGAGCACACCCAAGGACGGCGCCGCGTCGGGCCCCGCCTGGGCGCGAAGTTCGAGGCCGGCCAACTTCAGGGTCGCGTCGTAAGGGAGCGCTTCGGTCCCCCGGACGTAACGCTCAAAGAAAGGCGCGAAATCTGACCCCGTCACTTCGTTCAGCGCTGCCAGGATGTCCCCCTCTTCATAGCCTCGGCCCGGCCCGTAGTAGGTTGTTGCGGGGGCTTCGTAGAACTTGTGGTACATCAAGCGCACGACATCCAGCAAGGATTTCCGCCCCTGGGTGCGCGAACGTGTTTCCAGATCCAGCAACATCCCCAAAAGGGCGCCCTTATTGTAATAGGAGATGGTCGCGTTCGCGAAGTTCGTCTCCTGCATCTGTGGGGATCGATCGTAGAACCAGGCATGGAAGCTGGAGGATTCCGCCGACATGAGTTTGCGCCCGGGTTCTTTCTCCAAATCGTGTACCTCACTCGCCAGACGGTTCAGAAACTGCTCGCGGGTCCAGAGTCCGGACCGCAGAAGGAAAACGTAGCCGAAGTAGGACGTGACGCCTTCGGCGAACCAGAGCGAGCTCGAGTAGTTTTCGCGCGTGTAGTCGAAAGGTCCGAGCGCCGCAGGGCGGAGCCGCTTCACGTTCCAGGCGTGGAAGAATTCGTGCGCGGCGGTCTCCAGCGCCTCACGGGAGCCCTCGCGCACCGTGCCCGGCGTGATGATCTCGGTGGAATTCAAATGCTCCATGCCATCCCCGAGGGAAACTTCCGGATCGAAATGAAAAATGAAAACGTATTGGGGGAAATCCGGCGGAGGCATTACCGCCATTTCCGCGTGCACGAGCTTCCTTACGCCCTCCAACAGTTGCGAGTGCTCGCTGTCGTCTTCACTGCGGGTGTGCACGGCGACCAGGATATTCTTTCCCTGCTCTTGAAACTGCTCGAGCGCGCATTCGGGGGAGATTTCGAGCGGCGTATCCGCCAGAACGTCGTAGTTGGGCGCACGAAAGGTTGACTCGCTGGTGGAAGTGGAAAACCCACTGATCACTTTCCATTGGGCAGGAGTTTCGACTTTCAGAGTAAGGGGGTCGGGTTTATGCCCGTCCACGTACATGAAGATTGAGGGGCCATTCAGGTTGGCGTGGGTGCTGTCAACCTGTGAAAACGATCCCGTCAGATCATTGGCAAAAACGCGGTAGCTGACCTTGACCGTGCCCCGTGCCGCCCGCGCGTCAACGCGCCAAGTCTGCTTGTCGAGATTGATCCAAGGCAAGGGCCGGCCGTCCGCACCCAGGGCGGAAAACTCCTGAACGTTCTTGGCAAAATCGTAAATCGCATAGCGGCCTGGCGCCCAGGCCGGCATAACGAAATCCAGATCGGCGGCGCCCACCCTCTCGACCACAATTCCCACGTCCACCAGGTGAGTTGTGGGGCGGGCGACTCGCAACGTGTACTCGAGATCCAGGGGTGATGGGGAAGATCCCTGCGCGGCCGGCGATCGGCCCGCCAAGTTGAGCGTCACACATACAAGGAGCAAGATCTTGAGAAGCAACTGCTGACCGGGCATCCTCTGTGAGAAGGACGCCCCTCTCTGACGGGTTGTGGCGCGGTGTTGCGGCGATCGTTTCATCTTCGCTGATTCCTCTTGGCTATTGAATGACTGGCGCGTCAGGTGCGGCGCGGCCTCTGGTGAAATGATGCAGGGTTCGATCCATTCACGGCCCAGGTTCTAACACCAGCTTGTGGACAGCGCCTTCATCAACGGCCGCATCGCTAAACAGCATGGGGAAGCTCCGCCCGGCGTACCAGGCTTCGAATTGGTCCTGGTAATAAGGGCTGAAAGGCTGGCCGGATTCGCCCAAGGTGATATTCTGCATCGACTGGTCGAAATCTGAGAAATCCACCACCATGCGCATGGAAGGTCCCAATCCAGGCGTCGTCTGCTTCACCGTGGTGCCAGTGCCCGCCTGCGGGAAGGGCCCCACGTCCAGCAGGCGCCCCAAAAGCGGCAGCCCTCCACTCAGCGGGTGGTGGAAGGTCAACGGGATGGTATCGCCCCACCTCCAGGCGGTCTGACTCTGGCTGTGAACTAAGGAGGGGATTTGCCTGACCCCTTGTTCCAGGCTTTTCATCAGGGTCACGTGGAAGTCCGCATCCTCGGGGGGAAGCCACCGCGTAAGGTTCTGCTCCAGGACATTCTCGAGAAAGATGGTGCTCATCGACCAATGATAACCGGAAAGGCCCTCGCCGAGTTTCGATTTCAGGATGCGGGCGAGCAGCGCGTGACGGGTAACTTCTGCGATCAACGTGGCGGCGGAGTCCGCGCGGGCCTCGCCGTCCCAGGCTCTCAAAACGCCGAGGGCAGCCTGCGCCTGGGGGCTCTCCGGCGCGTGCTGGGCAGACGCCGCGAGGAGTTGCTTGACCAGCCATTCGTCCTCGAGCGTATGGATGTCGGCCTGAATCCGCAGCATATCCGCAGGAGCGAAGGAGCTTCCCGCGCGCAGAAGTTGAAAGATTCTCGCCGTGCGGTACGGAGCCTCCCAGTTCGCCGTGATGAAAAACGGGTAGCTGTCAGGAACGATGCGCCCGTTTGCCGTGGCGATCATCCCGCTGGGTGGATTGTAGGAGTGGGGAAGATCTTCAAAGGGAATGAAGCCCGTCCAGTCGTAGTCGTCGGTGCTGCCCGGGACGGGGACGGCGCCATTGCCTTGCTTGCGGATCGGGACCAGCCCCGCTGCGTAATACCCGATATTCCCTTCCTGATCCGCATACACAAAATTCTGCATGGGCACGGTGAAATCCCGCAGGGCCGTAGTGAACTCCTGCCAGTTGCTTGCCTGATTCATGCGGAGGAGGGGAAGGCGGATGGCGTGAGGTTCGAGCGCCGTCCAGCGCAAGGCGAGGTCGCGATCGCCGTCGTGGGAAACCACCGGCCCGTGGCGTGTGACCTTGACCGCGAGAGGGTAGTCGCGCTGGTCCCGGACCTTGATGACCTCGTTGCGAACTTCCGCGTCAACCCACTGGCCGTTATGCAAGTACTTGGTGGAATCCCGGAAGTTGAAGTTCTCGGCGTAGAGGTCCTGGACGTCGGGAGCTGTGTTCGTCATGCCCCAGGCGATATGTTCGTTGTGACCAATGACCACCAGCGGCAAGCCTGGCAGGCTGACGCCGCTCACATTGAGGCCGGGCGCCTGGAGATGAATCATGTACCAAACGCTGGGGACGCTATGGCTAAGATGGGGATCGTTCGCCAGCAGCGGTTTGCCCGACTTCGTGTGGGAGCCATTCAACACCCAGTTATTGCTTCCCATCCCCCCTGGAAAGTCAACGTGGGGTGGCCGCACCATTTCCCTGAGGGGAGCGTCTCCGAGAGGCTCGGCGTCGAGACCCGTCGTCATTTTCTGCGCGCCCGCAGGGGCCGAGGCCGGAACCGCTGCCACGGGCACGTCAAGGGCTGAGTGGTCCGGAAAAACGTCGGAGGCGAGATTCTTCCCCAACTTGGCGGAAACATGCTCGCGCATCAAATCGTCTTCCCAGCTTTGGCTGAGTGCAGTTGACAGGTTCAGGACGACCGCCACTGAATCGGCCGCACGCCAGGGTTGGGGCTGGTACCGAAGGATCAGGAATTCCATGGGCAGCCGGTCGCGGTGACTTTCGAGAAAAGCATTCACGCCGCGGGCGTACGAGTCAAGGAGTCGGCGCGTATCCGGATCGAGTTCGGCGAGGGCTCGTTCCGCTGCCTGGTTCAGCCCTAACGTGCGGCTCTCCAGGTCATAGCGCAGCGTCCGATCGCCGAATATCTCTGAAAGCTGCCCTTCGGCATGACGGCGGCTCAAGTCCATTTGCCAGAGACGATCTTGGGCGGTCACGTAACCTTGCGCGAAGAAAACGTCGGCAAGCGATCGGGCACGGAGGTGGGGAACGCCATGCGCGTCGCGCCGGACCTCCACCCGGGCGGAAAGCCCGGGTGCCCGCATGGTCCCATCGAGGAGGGGAAGGCTTGACTGGGCGCGATGGTAAAGCCACACCCCACCCCCCACGATCGTGAGGAGAACGATGAGAAGAACTAATAGGGCGATACGCTTGAGGAATCGTTTCATGGGCCCAGAATCCACAGGCAGTTCACGCCGGAAACCTCCGCACGGGAGCGCGGATGTCTGCTCCCAAATGAACCGCCGCTTAACAGGCTGCGGAAAAACGCTTCCATGCTGTCATCCTGAGCCTCGCGAAGGATCTCGCTCTGCGTATTTTCATGGCAATGCGAGATTCTTCGTCGCCTGCGGCTCCTCAGAATGACAGTCCCAAAGGGTTTTTCCGCAGCCTGTTAAGCCGCTGGATAGTACTCGAAACACTCTTCTATCGCAACGCCGAGGGGGACTGGGTAGTGGGTCAGTTTGGTTTTTGTAGCGGGTAGCGCAGAGTCTCTGCCTTTGAGACTCTGCGGCTTTCCCTCATATTCGCGTGCGGCCATCGGCGGGCAACAACACGCGGTCAATCGCGAGACCGCTCGGGGTCGCCGCCGGGTGATGGGCGCCTCCCGTGTGATCGTGAATGCTTGACCAAGGCCAGTCCTCAGCGTGGTTGACAAGCCCCGCGCTCACCGGGTTGAGGTGAATGGATTCGACCTTTTCGCAATAGTCCCCTACGGTCCGCAGGGCGCGATCGAAAAACCGCGGTGGCCAGAACAGGCCAGACTCCTTCCGCTTGGCATGGATGCGCAGAGTCGAGCCCACCTTGATCGATTCCATCACCTCAGAGAGGGTGAGCGGGTGACGCGGAAACAGGATGGCATGCCAGTGGTCCGGGAGGAAAACCCAAGCAGTGAGCAGAAACTGGTACTTCTCTCGCCGTTCGCGCAGCACGCGGGCCAAGCACTGGAATTCGGATTCCTCCAGCGCCCCACGACAACGCAGAACCCGGCGGGTGATAAAGAAAAATCGGTCTGACAACACCAGGCGACGCAAACGTGACATGCCGGCGGATTATACGCCTGATTTCACCCGTGCAAGCCGCAGAGTCTCAAAAGCAGAGACTCTGCGCTACCCGCTCAGGATGACAGTGGGAGTGCGCGTGCTGTCATTCTGAGCCCGCCTTTTGGGCGAAGAACCCCGGCAGTTTGTTCTTCTGCTTACCCGAGCGTACTGCTGAGGTCCTTCGCTGTCATCCTGAGCGTAGCGAAGGATCTCGCTCTGCCGCTCAGGGTAAACTCCGCGAAGAATCTCGGCAGTTCGGAATGAAGCAACTACGGAGATCCTTCGTCGCGGCTCCTCAGGATGACATGTTTGGGACTTTTTCGTCAGCCTGCCAAACGCTCGGAGTCAAACCGGCGCGCGCGACGATACGTGCTGGTGCTCAAATAGTGCTGATGATTAAGGCCGTAATAGTGCTTTAGCACGCGAACATTCTATCGTCCCTGGGTTCGCATACATCCCGACAAAGACCGTCGGGACGTATGGAGCGCCAGGCGAAGCCTGGCTGATCTGGTAAGCTGAAAGGAGCTTACCCTGTAATTGCCCGTTCAACAGGTAGCCGAGCCAGCGTGGAGCGGAGCGATCCGCCGAGCGAAGCCTGGCGAAGGCGAACCCGTGAGCCGTAGCGCAAGCGAACCCGATTCGGCCTCGTTACCCGAAGTGAGAGCGGCCAGTCTCCCATACGTGATGAAGCCTGACGCCGGTGGTGAAGCAATGGGCAAGAGCAGCCACCGGGCTCTCCGGGGTGGTTGGGGACGGCGCATGGGGAAAGATCAGTCGAGGAACCTGGGAGACCCGGCGGAGTGGTCCCGCTCTTCTGGTGGGGAGGGCCAACGCCCGAGGGGAATGCATAACCCTGGGGCGGCTTCGTCTGGGAGTCGGACCGGCTCATACTAGCGGAGAAGCGGGTAACGCCCGTGGAGCGAAGGGGCCGGAACGCAAACACGCTGAGTCAGAGGGTGGGAATTCCGCTTGGACGCAAGTCCCTCTACGGAGAACCAGCCGCAAGGTTGGGGAACAGTTCTCATCTTAGATCGAGGCTTGGCTGCCCGGCTAAGTCGGCTTTGCGGCCGGCGTACTGCTGGGTTGCGAGAGTTTGCGTGAAAGCCGGATGCGGGAAATCCGCACGTCCGGTTTGACGAGGGGAGAGGGTGTCGTGCCTCCGCATCGCTCCCTCTCCTACTCTACCGCCACCCGCGACGCGCATACTCATGATCACCTCATGGCCCTGGCTTGAAGAAATGATGCGTGATAATGCCAACATTTCCTGAAGTCGAAGGCACTACTCCGAGGGTCAGTGCTGCTTACCATCCAAGCCCCAACCGGCTTTGCGAAGTTGATCGCGCGGGTTCCAATCAGGCGGAGGAGGTATGCTAAGTCCCGACCACGGCATTCCCTTTTGTACCCATTCTCGGCGCCAAGTTTCATAGCTTATGCCGCGGTCATCGTCATGGAAACCGAATTCAAACCCACAGGAAAGGCAGTTCTCGTAGGAACCGCCGCCCTCTTTAGAGTGTGGGGGATCCTTAAGTTCTGGATACCCGCAGATGGGACATGTGTAAGGCATGGCAGCACCTCAGTGTCTCGGCACAAGAGCACCCGGTTGCCGAGCAAAATAACTCGGACTGGTAGGCTGGAAGAACGTACGCGTCGTCCCGTTCGGGTTGTACGAACCAAATGTATTCGTGCTGGGATCGTATACCCGTATGACGCCTTCTGAGTCGATCTTCGTTGGTAGACTGTCCGCCTGGGACTGGACCAAGAAGTCTGACGCCTGCTGTGCATATTCATATGCACTCGTTGATCCAAAGTCCGCGCCATGCTCCACGAAGTGCCGTTCAAGAGTGGCCGAGTTCCCCCATGACTCGCCAGGTGGCAGCACAATCCCGATACTCACGCCAGGGGGAGTAGCCAGCGCACTTGCCACCCAGTTCCGGGCAGCGCTGACCGCATCATTGGCGTAGGCCGCCAATTGACCGAAGAACCCCAGGTCATTCACTGAGCCCACTGACCAGTAACCTGTAGTAATGCTTATCACACCACCGTTTTGACTGAATGCAGACGGAACCCACGTATAGGTAAGCCCACCCGCGGTGTAGCCTATGCCCGCGCAATTCGGGCATATATTCACCGCGTACTGCGCCTCTGCCGCCGCTGCCTCTTGAGAATAGTTGGGGGCGCAGATACCGAAAAATCCACTTAATCCACTGCAAGGAGGATTGTAGGCATAGGCGTCGTTGTACCCAGCTCCTCCGTTGCGTCCGCAGGTGCCGGTGACTTTACAGTTGTCCAATCCGAGCGGGTCGGTGAGGCTCGTGGGGTTGTTGAGCACATAGGCATAGCGGTTGAGGGACTGGGGATTCGAGATGTCGCCGGCGAGGGGGTCGGGGGAGAGCCAGATGGCCGCGGTGGGCGAGTAGCGCCGGAACTGGGTGACGTACTGGTCGAGGCTCGGGTCGTAGCCGGGCAGCGAGGCGAACTCCTGGTGCAGCGCGTTCCCGAGCTGCCCCGTGGGGTTTTGCCACACCTGTCCCCAGGGATAGAACAGGATCGGTTGCGCCGTCGTGCCCGTCCAGTCGGTGTCCTGCGACACCGAGCCCAGCCCGTTGGCGTGCCCGAAGTGCGCGCCGTCCGCCTCGTACTCCGCCAGCATCCGCCCCTGGAAGTAGAGGAAGTAGTTCCATGCCCAGCTCCAGATGGCTCCCATCAACTGCCCCGCCGGGTCGAACACGAGGCTGATCGGCGCGCCCGGATACACGCTGTACACGCGCTCGCCCAGGGCATTGTAAATCTGGGCAGCCCCGTCGATCGAGCTGGCCCGCCCCTCCGCATCCCATTGGTACGTGTGCACCCCGTCCGCCGTCACATTCCCCGCCGCGTCGTTTGTAAGGCCGGAGTGGGGTAGATCGCAGATCTGCGCTCTGCGCCAGCCGACCCGGTAGTTCCCCTGATCGCACACATGCCACAAACCGGCATGTATGCGCCACCCGCGATGAGCGCGTGGAAATGTTCCGGCGTGAGAACGTATTCCAGGATTCGAAACTTCAATTCCCCCCACAAATTGGAGTCACAACCCTTTGCTTCCTAAAAGGCTCGGGTTCAAACAGGCGCGCGACGATGATACGTGCGCGTGGTCAAATAATGCAGATGATTGAGGCCGTAGCGGTGCTTTAGCACCGGAACAGTATATGGTCCCTGGGTCGCACACATCCCGACAAAAACCGTCGGAACGTATGCGCCACCCGCGGCAACAAGCCCATCCCCCGCGGGTCAAGGAATGGTTGCTGGTGGAATGGCCGAAGGAGGAAAAGCAGCCGACGAAATACTGGCTGGCCCAACTCGGTGCGCAGCCGCCCGGATGGCGCCACTGCGTGCGCATCGCCAAGGCGCGCTGGCGGGTCGAACAGGATTACCGCGAATTGAAAGAAGAACTCGGGTTGGACCATTACGAGGGCCGCCAATGGCGGGGATGGCACCATCATGTTTGCCTGGTCAGCATGGCCTACGCCTTTCTGCGTTCCGAGCAGGCGCGCCTTAAAAAAAACTCCTGGTGCGACCTGGACACTGCCGCGAGTCCGCAAGAGACTCCTGGCGCTGCTCCTTAGAATCGTTGGGCGTTGCCCATGGTGTTTAACGGAGTTCACCGACACGTCCTGACTACTTAACCGAGTATTGCTAGTCCTCGGGATGGCCGAAACCCTCAGTCCAATGATCTTGGTTCAACTCGTACTTGGCGCACTCGAATTTGCCGCCCTCCTCCGAGAAACCAGGCTTATCTCTTACCCTCTCAATGGCGGCAAGAGCGTCTCCTTCCGTTCGATATACACCGATGAGCTTTTCGTCTCCGTGGGCGTCGGTGTGCCAAAGCAGGAAAACGCTCCGGATAAGCGCGGCCCCTAGCCTGGCCCGACTGCCCCCATGCGGTGCTCTTATTTGTGTTTGTTTATCCATTCCTGGGCCCACTTCCTAATCTTGTTAAATTCGCTGCCAGCGCCCTGACCGCATCCCGCGCCATCCGGCGGGTATCTGGCCTGGCAAACGCGTCCGGCAAACTCATCAGCCGTTTCCCCTGGTCGTGGACGATCCGTTACCCAACTTGGCAGAGGGTTCTGGCTCGCACCGCCCTTCGCCTGGTGGATATTGTAGAGTTTGTAGGCAAGGTACGCGTCCACCCCCAGACCGAGAACAATTCCTATTGTCGTTCCTACGCCTGGCGCGATGAGAGTGCCAGCGGTGCCCAAGACTTCCGCTGCCTCAAACCCGTTGCCGGGCGGGGCGCTAGTTCCCCCGCACGTTCCGAAGTCACAGGGCAGGCCGGCGGTACCGCCGCCGAACGGGGGTGCGACTTCATTCCAAACACCGCCACCGCCACCGAGCCAACTACCCACAGAGTCCCCGCCGACTTGAGGAGGGCCATAGATCGGCTGGCCGTTGCTCCATAACCCCGCATAATCCGCGCACTGAGCGCCATTCGTGGCCAAATTCGAGCATCCGGATAAGTCGGAGGGGTCGGTATCGGCTCCGCCGGCAATCGTAGTTCCACCCCCGTTTCCATTATAGTGTCCACCGCCTACCGGGGGTTCCCCATTGTAGTTATTACACGGGTAATCGGTATTTCCACAATCGCTCAGCCCCGTCGGGTCGTTGAGGGTGGTGGGGTTGTTAAGCACATACGCGTACCGGTTGAGGGACTGGGGGTTCGAGATGTTGCCGGCGAGGGGGTCGGGAGAGAGCCAGCGGCCCTGGTTGTTGGGGTAATAGCGATTCGGGGTGACGCCTTCGCCGATCTCCCAATCCCAGTTAGGAATGTTCCCAAAGAATTGGATGTAATCGTTCACGGGGGCCGCCCACCCTTGGCCCCAGGGATAGAAGAGGATGTCGTTGGTCACTGTGCCGTCGTGCCGGGTGTTCATGACCGTCGAGCCCAGGGCGTTGTAGTGGAAAAACGTGGTCCCGCCGTTGACATACCAGGCTAAGTATATACTGCTCCCCGGTATTCTCTCACCCGTCCAGGCGCCGCTCGAGGGGTCAACCGACCCCAGGTACTGGCCCGCCAGGTCGGTGAGATCCTCCGAGACGCGGCCGTCCCCATGAAATTCCACCTCTCGCCCCAAGGCGTTATAGACGTAACTCCGCGCCGCCCCGTTGTCCACCGATATCAGCCGCCCCTCCGCGTCCCACTGGTAGGTGTACGTGCCGTCACCCGTCAAGTTCCCCGCCGCATCGGCACCTCCGGAAAGCGGGAATCACTGCGACGATTGGTGGGCATTCTACCACCGCTGTTGCCAGGCCGGCGCGAAAAGCCGCGGACCTCACACTGCGGAGGTCCGCGCTACGCTGGCTTGACCACCCCCTATCCCCTCCTGAATCAGGAGGGGAATAAGGAAGTCGCGCTCCACTTTTTCTTGGGCGCGGGCACGGTTCCGGACAATGTGGCGCTTTCCCGAGAGATTTTGCCTACCCGTAGTAACAATCGCATTAACACCTATTGACACACCCCCGGCGCGTGGCGTAGTCTACGAGTGTGGACACTAGGCCGAACAGGGCTCGGCCTGAGGCGCGTCCCGATCGATTGATCACCCGAGAATCACACCATCCTGATGGCTCCGAACAACGAAAACATGACGTTCCTGCAAAGAATGAAAGATTCCTGCCTGCGCCCATTGTGGCGGCTCACCCACACGCTGATCAAGGTCAGGAACGGGGCGCTGACCCATAAAGATGTTAAAAATGAAGATCGACCCGACTATGTCTATGAAAACAAAGGGGAGAATGACACAATGACCGATAAGTTATCGGGCTTTTTGGCCGAGAATTCACAAATTGTGCGGTAATTCAGGGCGAAAACCAGCATGTTGTCGAAAGGAAATGAGCTTATCGCGCTGTTCTAGCAGGAGAAACCTGGAATTCGCCGTCCTAAGGAGCTGCAGAGCGAGATCCCTCGCGGGGCTCAGGATGACAGCGAAGGACTCAGAATGACAGCAGGGAAGCGTTTTTCCGCAGCTTGTCTAGCCGCGCTGCGTGGTGGTCTTTCCAAAAGTTGCCAGGGGCGACGCCGCGGGTGTAGACTCCCGCCGCCCGGGGGTCCGCAGCGGCGTCCCGGCCACAATACCTGAACGTGGAGGGGTGATTCATGGACAAGGTGCGAGTGGGAATTATTGGGAGCGGTTTTGTCTCCCAGGTTCATGCGGAAGCATTCCAAGAAGTGCCCGAGGCGGAGCTCGTCGCCACTTGCGGGGCGGATCCGGTGGGGGTCGCGGAATTTGCGCGGAAGTGGAAGATTCCTTCCAGTACGACGGATTACCGCCGGCTGCTCGAGCGCAAGGATATTGACCTGGTCGTGCTGGGTATTCCCAACGACCTGCACCGCGAGGTCGTGGTGGCGGCAGCGGAGGCGGGAAAGCATATCGTCATCGAAAAACCTCTGGCGCACACGCTGGAGGCGGGCCGCGCCATGGTGGCGGCCTGCCGGGAGCACCGGGTCAAGCTGATGTACGCCGAGACGATCTGCTTTTCGCCCAAGTACGCCCGCGCCAAACAACTGGTGGAGGAAGGCGCCATCGGCAAGATGTTCATGATCAAGCAAGGCGAGAAGCACTCCGGCCCACACTCCGACTGGTTCTACGACATCCACCGCGCCGGCGGCGGCGCCATCATGGACATGGGCTGCCACGGCATCGAATGGTCGCGTTGGATGTACGGCAAGCCCCAGGTGAAGAGCGTCGTCGCGCATTGCCAACGCGTCTTTCACCAACGCACCCAGGGCGAAGACAATTCCGTCATCATCCTGGAATTCGAAGGGGGAGGGATTGCCGTCATCGAAGACAGTTGGGTGAGGCACGGCGGCATGGATGACCGGATTGAACTGTATGGAACGAGTGGAGTGGTTTACTGCGACCTGCTGCATGGCAGTTCGATGGAAACTTACAGCGTGGACGGTTACGGATACGCCGTGGAGAAATCCGGAGACACCAAGGGTTGGACGTTTACGGTTTTCGAGGAAGCTCACCTTTACGGTTTCCCCCACGAGATGCGCCACTTCACGCAATGCGTCTTGCATGATCAGCCGGCCCGCGAGACGGGTGAAGACGGCGTGGCGACGCTGGAGATCATCTATGCGGCGTATGAGTCAGCCGGCACCGGACGCAGGATCAGTTGGCCTTACGAGCCGAAGGATCCCCGTGCGATTCCCGTAAACCTCTGGCTCGGAGCCTGACGGCCTGACGGTCCTGGAGTGATGGCAGGGTTCCGGCCTGGCGGGCGCGCCTGCCTCTTTTCGTGGAAAGACTAAACGCTCTGGCGCAGGCCGGGAACCGGGTCCTCCTCGGTAAAGTCGGTTACCTTCGCGCCGTTGACATAGACCGTGGTGCGAGGCCCATCGAGCGAGATCTCCAGGGTGTTCCATTCCGGCCCGGGGCGGTCAGCCTTGGTCAAGATCTTAGTGAACGAGTAAAGCGAACCGGTTGCGTAGTAGTCATCCTCTTGCCATCTGGCCGGGTCGTACTCGATGTTCACCTCGTAACCGTAATGCACGGGCATCCAGGCCTCGCGGGGTTCGAGGGGGATTCGAATGAAGACTCCCGAGTCGTCAACCTTGTCCTGGGTTCTGTAGACAACCCGGATGACGGCGTTGCCGATCTTGCCGCCCGTCCACCAGAGCAGGCCCATACCTTTGCCGTAGGTCCGGATCAGCCCGTTCTCGACGCGCATCCCGCCGTCCCCCACGTGTTGCCAACCGCTCAGGTCCCTGCCGTTGAAAAGCTGCTGCCATTCCCGACCTGTTTTGCAGGCGGGCAGCAAGGCGGCAATCCAAACCAGGATTCCGAAAGCCGCCGGGATGAATGATCGCTTCACGTTTCCACTCCGTTTTGCTGCCGAGTCGTCTCGAAGCCGAGAACCGGCTGCGCTTGAGCCCGGTCCTTCCGTTTCGGGCAGGGCAGGCTCCGGTGCGAAAGTCTCTATTGCACACGGCCGGCTGCTTGCACAGAATGCAGCATGAAATCTGTCATGTAACCGGTTTCAGAAACGGGTTACGGGCGCCTTGTAGCACCCTCTTCAGGGACAATCAAGGATTTTGTAGGACGCAGCAGCGCGCAACCGCTCTACACGACGTCTGGCGGCCCGCGATGTCGCGGCGAGGGAGAATCCGCGGGGGGGGGTCAGGGGAGTTCTGCGAAGGGCAGGAGCAGGGGAGGCTCGGCCAGGAAGGGCAGGCGGGCAATTTCCCTTGCCGCGCGTGCCAGACGTTTCTCCTGGGTAGGTTCGAGGGTCATCACGAAGGGCAGGTGGTCTTTCTTGCATCCCGGCTCCTGCAGAACGGAGTCGATGTTGATGCGATGCCGTCCCAAAATGGCGCAGACGCGCCCCAGAATGCCGGGCCGGTCGCGGACCACGAGGCGCAGGTAGGCAGCGACCACGTTCTCATCTGGCGTCGCGATTCTGGCCGGGCGCCAGCTCTCGTAGCCGAAGGGAGTGGGGCGCACCCCGCCGGCGGCGACTGAACGCACGATCTGCATAACGTCGGAGAGTACGGCGACGCCCGTGGGCTCACCCCCCGCGCCGCGTCCAGTGATACTGGTATTGCCACCTTTGTTGCCTATCAGCAGCACCCCGTTGAGCGGGCCCAGCACGCCAGCCAGGCACGAGGCTGTGGGGATCATCATGGGGCGGACGAAGATTTCCAGGCGGCCGTGCGCGCGACGCCGGGCGCCGGCGATGAGCCGCAGCGTGTGGTTCAGCCGGTGCGCGTAAGCGAAATCGACCTGGTCAATGCGCGTGATGCCCACGGCGGGAATGTCGGAGACGCGCACGGCCTGGCCAAAACACATCATGGCCAGGATGGCGATTTTGTAGCGCGCGTCGTAGCCCTCCAGGTCAAACGTGGGGTCAGGCTCGGCGTAACCTTCTTCCTTCGCCTCGGCCAGGGCCTCCGCGAAGGAGCAGCAGCGGCGTTCCATCTCGGTCAGGATGTAGTTGGTGGTGCCGTTCAGAATACCATACACGGCCGTGAAGCTTTCCCCGGCCAACCCGTCGCGGACGGCGTGTAGCAAAGGCGTCCCACCCGCGACACAGGCTTCAATGCCCAGGCTGACGCGGCACGCGCGGCTGCGCTCGACCAGTTCCACGCCGTGCTCGGCCATGAGCTGCTTATTGGCCGTGACCAGGTGCTTGCCCGCGTCCAGTGCGGCCAGAGCGATGGCACGCGCGGTCGGAAGAACACCCACCAGTTCCACGACGATGTCAACTTCCGGGTCGCGAATAACCTGCTTCCAGTTGGAAGTACGTTTGACGGACTGGCCCAGCCAGGAGAGATCCTGCCGGTGCACGTCGAGCGAGCAAACCGCCTTGAGCTCGAGCCCGCACCCGAGTCGCCGGCGGATCTCACCCTGGTGTTCCATCAGGACTTTCAGTGTGCCGGTGCCGACGGTTCCTAGCCCGATCACACCCAGGCCAAAGGTACGCTTCTCGAGCGGCGGGCGGGCAGCGTTGGCGAAGCGGATGCGTGGGGAAGCATTCATCAGGTAGACTCCCGGACTTAGAGCTCAACCTTATTTACTTAGCATTGATGCGACCGGATGGCAAGCAATACCGCGCATGCAGTCTCCACGATTCGCAAGTCGTGAAAGAGAGAGCGGCTTAACGACGTCGTTGGGCCCGTCGCGGGGCGGTGGGTTCGAACCAGTGGACAAGCAAGGCGGAACCCCCTAACATTCCAGCGCACGGGGGTGGCGCGCCTTTGAGGTGGAGCCGAACGGGGATCAGTCTGGTTTGAGCACATTCCAGAGACGGGAAAGGAGTTCCCATGCTCAAGGAGTTCAAAGAGTTTGCCATGCGCGGCAACGTGCTCGACATGGCAGTAGGAATTATCGTGGGCGCGTCGTTTGGGGGCATCGTGACCTCGCTGGTCAACGACATCCTGATGCCACCCATCGGGTTGTTGCTGGGCCGCGTGGATTTCTCAAATCTATTTATCAATCTCACGGCCCACCCTTACGAAACCGTGGCGGCTGCCAAGGCCGCAGGAGCAGCCACGCTCAACTACGGTGTTTTCCTGAACACCCTGATCAACTTCCTGGTGGTGGCTTTTGCGATCTTCTTGCTTGTGCGGCAGGTAAACAAGATGCGAGCGAAGCCCGCCCCGGCTCCCGCCGGCCCTGCCATGAAACAATGCCCGTACTGCTGTTTGACGATTCTTGCCGAGGCCACGCGCTGCCCCCACTGCACTTCGGAACTCAAGGCTGCCTAGCGCGCCGAGTGGACGGGAATCAGGCGGACCGCCCCCTCCGCCCTGTGAGTTGCGTATCAGCGTGAGGGGCGGACTGGATATGCCGGCGCAAGACGGACGGGGCCCAAGGGGGTTGATCCCCACGGCAAGTCGTCGAGCGCCGGGGCCGCGGAGGCGGCCTCGGCGCTACGTCGCAGGGTTACTTCTTGGCAGGCGCCTTCTTAGCGGGCTGGTGGGCGGCGGGTTTCGGCTCTCCCATCAGCACGGTCAGGTCGTCGGAGTTATACGGGAAGAAGCGAATTGACGTCTGCCCGGTCGTGCTGAGGCGAACGTCCACGCGGCGGTTGTTGGCCATGCGGAAGGCATTCAGGTTGCGTGCCACGCGCTTGCGGTCCTCGGGTGAAAGATTCGGGTTCTGATCCGTCAGTTCCAGGACCTCTTTATCCGTGAGGTTCTGTTCTTTTCCAAATGCTTTGGTTTCAAGGTTGGCGGCAGGAACGCCATGCTCGACCAGATAGCTCTCCACGCGGTCGGCGCGGCGTTGTGACAACGACATGTTGTAGGCGGAGGTGCCGCGGCGGTTGCAGTGTGCTTCCAGGATTAAGTGCGCTTCCGGACGAAATCCCAGGTACTGTTTGAAGTTAGTAGCAACCTCATCCAGCCGCTTCTCTTGACTGGAAACCAAGCCGCCCTGGGGATTCGCCTTCGAGGGCACGTTATAGGGGAAGTAAAGGCTGTTGAAGGTGAGCTTGGTTTCGAGGGTGGTTTCGTTCACGGCCGCCTGCATCACGTCAATCGAGCCCACAATATGCAGGGTTGCGGTGCGTGTCTCGGAAATCCCGCAGGCGTTGCTGGCATGCAGGGTGTAAGTAACGGATTCATCGATCGGTCCCACCCCGGTCTTGCTGGGCGCAATCTGGATCGTGCGGTTGCCGCTCGTCCCCACGGAACCGAAGGGATCAACGGTAACCGTGTCCGCGTTCCCCGCAGACCAAGTCACCGTGGTGCTGCCCGTTTGGTCAACTTTCTCGCCGATCTTGTGGTAACGCACTTCCGCCGGTGACACGCTCAACGAAGCCTGCACGGCGGAGTTGACGTTCACCGTGGCGTCGGAACTGTAAACTCCACCCGGTCCGGCAGCGGTGAACTTGTAATCGGTGGTCTGCTTGGGCTGGACCGTCTGGTTGCCGGATGCGCCCACGGGTCCTACGCTGCTGATCTCGTTCTTCACGGCGCCGTCGGAGGACCACGTCAGGCGGGCGGAGTCGCCGCAGTTGACTTGTCCGGGACTGGCGGAGAATTGACCCGTGACTTTCTGGATCGCCACTTGGGCGCTGGCGGTGCCGGCCTTGAAGCGCGGCAGTGACTGCAACTGCTGCCCGCGTGACCAGGGCACGGTTTTACGGACACCTTTGTAGGCGTTGACGACGACCCGCTGATTGGCCGGGACATCGACGGTGGTCGTCCAGATCTCCGGATCACCGTGCATCACGGTCAACTCATATTTCCCCGGCGGGACTATCAATTCCTGCTTCCACACCCATTCATTGTTGAACTCATCGCCGTGCCCGACAAAGAAGGCGGGGTCCTTACCGTTCAGAAGCACGGCATCACGGTCGGCGCCTTCGACGGTTATACAGCCCCATGGCCCCGACACGGTTCCGGGGATGGCCTGCATCGTGACATCCAGCGCGGCGGTCCTTCCAGCTTCGATCGTGACGGTGCGGGATTCCGGCTTATAGCCGTAGTTGTATAAATCAATCTTGTGTTCACCGGCGTCCAAAAAGACGAAATGGTGGTTCGCATCGACGACAGGATTACCGTCTGCGAAGATGTATGCTTCCCGGGGCACCACGCGGACGGTCAGCCTGCCTCTCTGCGCCAGAAGCGGCTGCACGCTGACGAGCAGCAGGACAGCCACGGCCGAGAGGAGATAGCTGAGCTGACGAAAACGCATTTGAGTTGCCTCCTTAGTGGTTTGAATCGGGATTTCCATCTTGGGTCCCCGAGTGGCTGACGGTACACCCAGGGTTTCCATTTTTGAGACCCCGCGCAACGATTAAAGCATCCTCGGCGGCGGCGTGTCTGGTCAAAAGCGCTCACTTTGGCGGGAAATCACTTCGGAACTCGGATCTGCCGCTCGTGCGGCCCATACCTCAGACGCCACTCCATCTCTTGCGTCCTTTCTGATGGACCTGTTTGACACCCAAGCTTCGGCTACCCCGTTGGCAACTGCAGCGCCGCAACCCGCCGCAACATGCTCCCAAAGAGCCGCCGCGTGAGATGCCTCTCGGCCAGCAGCAGCCAGTAATAGCGGGCGTGCTTGATCAATCGGCCACCCGTTTTCACCAACCGCTGCTGTAAGCTGGTCAAGGACCAACCGTCGATCCTCCGGGGCAGCAAGCGTAGCGCGGACCTGGTACGCATTGACAGGTTTCCTGTACTGTACTTTGGGACGAAACGGGACGACATTCGCCACGACCACGGCAACATCGCCGGAAAGGTGGGATTGGGAGGACGTCTGGTGCAAGAAACGAACGAATCCCAATGAGGGGATTCCACCCACCTTCTCCGTTATAATATATCTGATATACCAATTGTGGTTAATCAAGACAAGGACCGATGGGAAGTGTTACCCTGGATGCCTCGCAACGTGGCCGGCCGGTCATTTCCATACAGAAGAAAGGAGACTGCTCATGTCGTTAGGAAAGCGGTGTGGAGCGGAGTTCTTCGGCACCTTCTGGTTGGTGTTCGGTGGTTGCGGAAGCGCGGTTCTCGCCGCCGGCTTCCCTCAGCTTGGCATCGGGTTCGCCGGTGTGGCGTTGGCCTTTGGCCTTACCCTGCTGACCATGGCCTATGCCATCGGCCACATTTCGGGCTGCCACATTAACCCGGCTGTCTCCGTCGGATTGTGGGCGGGCGGACGATTCCCCGTTTCCGATCTGGTTCCTTACATCATTGCTCAGGTCCTGGGGGCAATTGCTGCCTCCGGCGTACTGTACGTGATCGCGAGCGGCAAAGCCGGCTTTGACTTGAGCTCCGGTTTCGCGGCCAACGGCTATGCCGACCACTCCCCGGGTGGCTACTCCTTGGGTGCTTGTCTCGTGGCGGAGGTTGTGCTCACTTTCTTTTTCCTGCTGATCATTATGGGCGCTACGGATCGTCGCGCACCACAGGGGTTTGCCGGGATTCCCATCGGCCTTAGCCTCACGCTCATTCACCTGATCGGCATACCGGTTGACAACCTCTCGGTGAACCCTGCCCGCAGCAGCGGGCCGGCGCTCTTCGTGCACGGGTGGGCGCTGCATCAACTCTGGCTCTTTTGGATTGCCCCGATTATCGGCGCGGCATTGGCCGGAGTTGCTTATTCGCTGCTCTTCAAAGAGGAATAATCCCCTGGCCGCCTGACGAAGGCCCGCCTGCTTGCCGCCCCCCCGCCATCCGGGTTGACTGTGGACGCTTCCGGGGGAGAAAGTCCAGCGCCGTAGTGTCTCAAAAAGCGTTTCCGTCACGTCCTCAATCCCGAACGAGGTCCGTTGATTATCCGTCCTCCTACATGTAACCTTATGGCATGCCTGACGACACACGATCAGTTAAGCGCCGGTCGGAGCGTAAGCGGGTCCAAATGGCTGTGACTCTCGTAATAGAGGGCGACGAGGCTGAATGCCTCGCTACTACCGTTGACCTTTCCCCTCATGGCTTGCGACTGCAATCCGACGCCACACTTGCCCCGGGCCAGCGCGTGGGCCTCCTTCTTGCTGCCGAACCCGCCTGCTTCATTAAAGCGCGCGTGGTCTGGGTCGGCATGGCTGCCTCGGCACAGGCTGGTGAGACAGGATTCGAATTCTTGAACCCCCTTACAGGGCCAGTGTGCTGAATATTGAAGAGGTCATACCCTACCCTTTAATGAGATCCTCCATGCGGGATGAGCGGCCTTACCCTTCTCATTGACTCAGCACTGACGCCACTCCAAACAGTGAGCGGGGTTGCTCCCTCCTTACGCTGCTTGGAGCTCCGCCGCGCAGTGGGGACAGCGGGTGGCTTTAAGCGCGATGCCGCTGGAAACGCAATAAGGACATTCCTTGGTGGGCGGCGCTGCGGGAGCCGGCTGCGGCTTCATCATCCGATTCACCTGCTTCACCAGCAGGAAGACCACGAAGGCCACGATCACAAAATCGATGACCGTGTTGAGGAAGGCGCCGTAACTGATCACGGCCGCTCCCGCCTTCTTGGCATCCGCCAGCGAGTCGTAGTGCGTTCCCGACAGGTTAATAAAAAGGTTCGAGAAATCCACGTGCCCCAGGACCAGCCCGATCGGCGGCATGATGATGTCGTTCACCACCGAGCTGACGATCCGCCCGAAGGCTGCGCCGATAATGATGCCGACGGCCATATCGATCACGTTCCCGCGCATCGCGAATTCTTTGAATTCCTTCAGCATGTTCTCCCCCTTGTGGTTATGGCTAAGGTTTGTTCGATAGCCCTTATGGGTATTCCTGTGGGCTCACTTCGCCGCGTTACCGAAAGTCAGCCGAAGGCCTGTGGAGAGCAACAGGTCATTCGACTTCTTCCCCGGCGGCGGGTCGCTGAGGTAGTAATCGTTGAAAGAGGTCTGCCAACTCAATATCTTTGTGAGCTTGGTAACTAAGCCCAGGCTGAAAGTACTGCGATAATTTCCCGTGGAACTCAGGTTGGGATAGAAAAACAGCGTTTCGTAAAAGGCCGAGGAGGCAAGGAACTTGTGGGAGATAGTCTCGCCCAGCAGGACCTCGGCGGAAGAGCGATTGAAGGTGGTGAAGAATTCCCGGTTGAAGTCGCCCCCGAACAGCACGTCGAACGTGGTGCGATTGTTCTTGATGGCATGGTAGCCGCCGCCCGCGCCTACCACCGTCCGCAAATCGAGATCCTGGAAGCGGTCGTTGAATAGATCCACGGTGCCGAAACCAAAGGCCTTGTCGCTCACGTTCAGGTCGTAGCGGACTCCCCCGGCAATGGACTGGGCGGTGGTGGCCGTCACCCCATTTGCGGTGCTGCGGGAGAACGCCGAGTTGGTGTAAAGGCTGATCTTGTCCCGCGTGGACGCGCGCACGGCGTTCAGCCCGAATGTGAAATTGCTGCTTTCCGAGTTGCCGCGCACCAGGCCCAGCCCGGTGTCCAAGCTGCCGGCCCATAAATCCGCCAGGCGCGGGTGTTGCAGCCGGCCCAATGCAGCCTCGGCTTTCTTCTCTTCGTCCGCGTTGCGAAGAGAAGTCACGTCGGCCTTGGCCACAGCCACGCTGCCGGACTCCTTGGTGGTCACGGCCAGCTTGTTGTCGCTGGTCGTCACCGGCCCCACGATGACTTGCCCGCCTTTCGTTCCCACGTAGAGAGGCTGGCTCGACTCAATCTGTCGCACGAAGTCCCACTTGATGGTCACGACGTCAGCGTACTCCGTTTTTAGGACCAGCGTCTTCGCGTCGGAGGTGATGATGGTGCCGGTCATCCGATCACCGTTCTTTAACGTAATTTGGTCCGCGAAAACCGCCGGAGCCAAAACGACTACCAACAGCACAGCTAGTCGAATTCTTCTCATCAATGAACCTCCCTCGGATGATTCCACCTCCCAGAATATCAACCGGAATTTCCATCATCCACTTCACGCCGACCGATAGCATACTCCTGACCGCCATCGAACGGAATTGTCAGTCGGGTTTGCAGTGCCGGGTGCTTCCACGGGCCGCGCAAGGGGTCATTTTAGCCTCTCCTGAGAACCCCAAAGACTGCAACTGCGCCCCCTTTCGCCCCGTGCCTCCGACACTTTTCCTGCCTCTGCCTCCCTGGTCACTGAAGTCCGCTCCGACGAGCGGGTGGCCTAGCCCGCTGGCAAGGGCAGCAAGTCAATCCGCCGCACCATCGCCGTGAATAACTGCCTCGTCAGATGACTCTCCGCCAACAACAACCAATAATACCGTGCATGTTTCACCAGCCTGCCGCCCGTCTTCTCCAGCCGCTGCCGGAGACTCGTCAGAGACCAGTTCCCGATCCTCTGCGGCAAAACCAGCCGCCGCCAAAGGTTGCCCAGGTTGTAGGCGATCAGGCTCAGCCAAAGCCGCACCTCGTTAGACCGGAACCGATGGCAGCTCAGCCGCGTCATCTTCACCGCCTGCTTGCCTTCCTTGATCCACTGCTCTGTCGTTCCCCGTTTGTTGTAGAACCGCACCACCGCCCGGCTTGGCAGGGTCAGGTTGGTCACGATGAACCCCACTCGCGGGAACAGCTCCCCCGCATGATGCTCGACCTTCGCCACCACCCGCCGGGCCGTCTTCCAGCTCGCCGCCTGGATTCTCCCGGGGGCGTTCTTCAGCATCCCGGCAAGCCCTGGCATCACCACTCGAACTCGAGGCGCGTGCGGCGGACTGAGAACTCCGCGTAGGGCTCCACACGCAGCGTCCGAAGATGGCGGGGCTGGTCCGTATAGGCAAGGACGAACGAGAGAAGGTTCCGGCTGCCGGCCGGGGAAAGATACGGCTCGGGAAGATAAAACTCCTTCTGGGGGCCGCGGGTTACATAGCGGCCCACGAATTTTCCATTCAGATAGATCAGGGCATCGCAGTCGGCGTCGAAGATGAGTTTCCACGGCGCCGTCCAACCTTCCGCAGTCGCGGGAAGTCCGAACTCCGCGCGGCACCAGGTGAAAGCCGGGACCGTCGGGGCTGGGGCTGCGCGGGCGAGGAAAGACGCTGGTCCCCAGACGCCGAATTCCGGGTCGATTTCCCGCCCCCGCATGGGTGGGGGAAAACGCTGGATTTGCCAACTCTCGATCGAGCGGGCCGACTGGGGATCGGCGCCCATGCGAACCGAGGCGATTCCTTTCAACTCGGCCAGATTCTCATCTCCGTTTGGCGCCCCAAAAAGCTCGTAGGAGATTTCCAGAAGGTTGTTTCCCGCCTGGGCGTAATTCGCGAGTGGGAAATCGACTTGCTTCTTTGAATTTGCGGCTTCTCCCGCCAGCTTGCCGTTGATGAACACTTTCTTCGCGTCGTCGGCAAGAGTCGAGACGAACATCCTGGGCTCGCCGTTGAAAGTGAACTGGGCGCGGAACTTGACGTAACCATAAGGCACCGGCCCGAGATCCTCGAGCGCCCGCGCCGGGCCGGTCAGCCATTGACCGGCGCCGGGATCAAATTTCTCGACCCAGGCATTGCCCCCATTCAAGTCCAGGGGCGAATACGGCAGGGCGGGTGTCGTCACATGGAGGCGCGCCGTGTGCCAGGGGCGATCGTACTGGAAATCCGTGAGGGCGCCATCCACTCGGCACTTCGCCGGAACCGGCGGCAGCATCACCGCGATGTCGTGCTGCCCGGGA
Source organism: uncultured Acidobacteriota bacterium (assembly GCA_963722555.1). Taxonomy (GTDB): domain Bacteria; phylum Acidobacteriota; class Terriglobia; order UBA7540; family UBA7540; genus Bog-366. The sequence continues at coordinate 90,018 of CAVRNQ010000001.1, read as the reverse complement.
AGAAACTCCAACTCCGCCCAGGCGCGGCTCTTTTGCGTGCCCGACCCGGCCAGCGCATACGCGTCGGTCATGATGGGAGCCGCCACAGGCTTCTGCTCCTCCGATCCCGGGACGATCTTGGGTGGGAACTCCCAAAGGAAGGTGTGCAGAGCCTTGTCGCGCGGCAGCACGAGGAGTTGGAGGTGCTCGTTGTACAGAATCATCTTTTCCTGGGTTCCGACCTGCACACCAAAAACCGAGGAGTCGTAATCCGAATCCCAGTACTGATAGACCGTGTCGCCTTCCAGCTTGGGCTCCTTTTCGGTGGCGAGGCCGATTTCCACGACCCGCCCGGGTACGTCGTAAAGGACGAGGAAGTCCCGGTCAAGATTGACCCCGTGCGCCAGAACTTCTGCCGTCGAGTAGCGCAGCATCCCGCCACTGATCGGAATCTGCACCGGGAACATCTTCATCTCGCGCGCCGCGATCTCCAGCTCGCCTTCCCTGGGAATCGCGATCTGGCGCTTGCTGGGGCTGTGGGGGTCTGTGAAGGTCATCTTGAAGCGCTGTGGAGCGTTGGCGTTTTCGCGCACGAAGACCACAGCGCTCTGGCTGTTCACGCGTTCACTCACGCTGACGTGGGCGTTCGTGCTTTGCGCACCTTCCCACGCCTGGGCCCGCGTCAGAACGTTTCCGAACACGCCGAGAGCCTGGACAATGCCGCGAGCGGCGTAGTATTTGTCCCAAAGCCCGCCCGGTTCACGGATAGGCGCGGCGTAGTCATAACTCGTGGTGAGCGTCTTTGCGGCCCAGTCGAAGTTCGTGCCGCCGAAGCCCATGTAGTAGCTGAAATAGGTGACTCCCAATTCGAGAGCGGTCTTGGTGAGCATATTGATCTGCGCGGCGCTCACACCCTCCTGATCCACCGAGAGCTTGCCGCCGAACTGGCTGAACCAGCCGCCCTGGAGTTCTGTGATCGCCACCGGAGAAGCAGGCTCTTCCTTGCGTAGTTTCTCCAACTGCGGCTTGAGTTCTTTCACGATGTTCCAGCGCGGATAAAAATTGCAGGTATCCATGATTCGCGCTATGTCGGGGTCGCTGTTCTCGCGAGCCTGCTTCGTCCAGCAGGTGATCACGGGCACATCGATGCCCGTGTTCCACACCATCTGCGCCAGAGCGCGAATGTACTCACGCTTGTCCGCATCGGGAATGGGCGGACTGTAATCGTACTCGTTCTCTACTTGCACCATGATGATCGGGCCCCCCACCGTAATCTGGTGCTTCTGGATGATCGGAAGAACCTGGTCGAACCAGTGCCGGGAGGTGCGCAGGCTTTCCGGGTGCGGCGTCCGGAGTGGGAAGCGCCGGGCCGCCACCCAGGAAGGAAATCCCCCGCGCTCCCATTCCGCACAGACGTAGGGCCCCGGCCGCGCAATCAGGAAGAAGCCCATCTCGTGTACCAGTTTTACGAATGCCTCGAAATCCGCCAGGTTGGATTTGCCCTCTTCCGGCTCGTGATAGTTCCAGAACACGTAAGTTTCAATCGTGTTGAACCCGGCCAGCTTGAACTTTTGCAGGCGGTCGCGCCAGAGCGCCTTGGGACAGCGGGGATAATGAAACGCGCCGCTCGCGATGAGCGTGTCACGGCCGTTGAGGGTGAAACAATTGGCGTCGTAGCGAATGATGTGCGGGTTTTCAAACTGCATTTGCCCGGCGGCGGGCAGCGCGGCTGCCTGAATAAGGCAAGGCTCCAGTCCCCACCCCTCGAGGCGCGCGGTCAGTGGCGCACTGAGTGTTGCCAGAAGGAAGTTACGGCGGGATGATTTCATCGGCTGGACTCCGTCGTGCGCAGGATGCGGGGGCCCGCCTCGCCCGCTACGGCGGCGGGTTGGTGTGGCGCGGAACCCCCTCGAAAAGCTGAAGTATAGCAGGGTAACGCAGCACGGCCGACCCGCAATAGAAAACCGCAAAAGAAAACCAAAAGGCAAAGGGCAAAAGGCAAAGGGCAAAAGTGAAAGGCCGCCCCCCCATGGATCATTGCCAAAGCAGCCGCCGGAGGGTGTTGGTTGGAATTTACGACTCTTGCTCCCCAGGGCGAGGGGGGACGTTAACTTAAATTGACAACCCTCGCCCCCTTGGGGGAGAGGGTGGCCCGCAGCCGGCGTTTTCATCAGCCGGGGCGGGACGGGTGAGGGGGTGACCCAGAAACAAATTGACGAGCAGCGCAGCGCGGCCGTGCCGGCCATCGCTACGCGCGCGCCGTCCGTTTTTGGTGGACCATGTCGCAATAGGACAGGGGGACAATGTCAGCCGGGGAGATGGCGAAAAGCTTCTGGAATTTTCTGGCTTGCGCGCGCACCTTGCGGAGGTCGCCCGACTTCGTGATCGCCTCCACTTCCACAAACTTCCCCAGGCCGCGGACCCGGTCGAGATGGATCTTAACATTGCCGGCGAAATAGATCTCCCGGCGCTTGTCCACCACGGCCAGAATCCCCAGGGAGCGCGCCAGAATCGTCCGCACCGAGTTCCGGCGCGGCAGCAGCATCATGTCGATCGTGGAGCGCCGGGCCCGCGCAGTGTTGGGCCGTTGGTAGAAAATCAGGGCGTTTTCGATCCGTCCCTTACGAATCTTCAATCGTCCCGAAGGAACACGGAAGTAGGTATCGATCTGATGGTCCGTTCCCAGGAAGCGTGCGCGCAAGCGCTTGAGGGTGGCACGGATTTGTGACTCGTCATGGAGTCGAGCCTTGAACTCGAAGTTGAGGTGTTTCATGGGCCCTAATCCTTCGAGACACTGGAGCGTTCGGAATTCGCGAGCTGCCGTGAGCAATTGCCCGGCCACCCCTCTGACCGGGGGTGCGAAGTCGTATGTAGGCAGACCGGCAAGAACGCGCTATTCTCTCACTACTGCGGCGCGATGGAAACGAGATTACGAACCCGCTGGGACCTGACCCCTCGTGAGGCGATGCGCCTCCAGGCCGCCTTGCAGCCGCGCGTGGAAAGGGAGGATCGCTTCGAAACCCTGCGCTACGTGGCCGGAGCGGACCTGGCTTTCGACCCAGACACAAACCTGGCTTTCGCCGGGGTCATCGTGTACACGTTTCCGCAACTCGCCGAGGTTGAGCGCCGCATGGCGCGGCGCACGCTGCGCTTCCCTTATGTGCCGGGCCTGCTCTCTTTTCGAGAAAGCCCCGTTTTGTTGGCGGCGTTCGAGCGGCTGAGGACTGAGCCCGACGTGATCCTGATTGACGGCCATGGGATCGCGCATCCGCGGCGCTTCGGGATTGCCTGCCACCTCGGCCTGCTCCTGGACAAGCCCACGATCGGCTGCGCGAAATCGATCCTGGTGGGCGCCGGTGCGGAGCCGGCCGCGCGGGCCGGTTCCACGGCGCCGCTGATCGACAGAGGCGAAAGGGTTGGAACAGTCCTCCGTACGCGCGAGAATGTGAAGCCGATATACGTCACCATCGGGCACCGCATCTCCCTGCCCTCGGCGGTACGCATCGTGAGGCAGTGCCTGGACGGATTCCGCATCCCCCGACCCACTCGCGAGGCGGATCACTTGGTGCGTGATCTCCGGCGCGCCCACCAGGGGCAGCGCGCCCGGGATCGGGTCTCGACCGCGGCCGCGCAGCAAGCGCAGCAGGCTGGTGGCGACGATGTTATAATCCGCGACAGGAGCCGTTCATGAACAAAACCAAGGTGGCCAACCTGCAAGGTCTGCGGGAGAAGGCACAGTTGATGTCCGCATCGGAGATCGACCGCACGCTGGTACGGCTGGCGCACGAAATCCTGGAGCGCAATAACGGCCTGGAGGGCGTGGTGCTGGTGGGCATCCGCCGGCGCGGCGTGCCGCTGGCGGAGCGTCTGGCGCGCAAGATGGCGGACATCGAGAAATTCTCGCCCCCCGTGGAGACGCTCGACATTACCATCTATCGGGACGATTTCTCCGAGATCGGAGAGAAGCCTGTCGTACAAGCCATCAGCGCGAAGTTCTCCGTGCGAGGGAAGACCGCAATTCTGGTGGACGACGTCCTCTACACCGGGCGCACGACACGCGCCGCCCTGGATGCGTTGCTGAAGCATGGCCGGCCACAACGCGTCGAGCTGTGCGTCCTCATCGACCGCGGCCACCGGGAATTGCCCATCCAGGCCAATTATGTGGGTCGCATCATCCCGACCTCCGAGAGCGAATTGATCGACGTCCGTTTGCGGGAGGTGGACGAGCAGGATTGCGTGGTGATGTACGAGCGGATTCCCAGCGGCTTGCCCCCCCCTTGATGTCGCCTCCATGTTGGCATGCCGCCCGGAAAATGAGCACGCCGGGGAAACCCCGCCTACTTAATGTGGCAACTTGCCAAGCCGCGCTTTTCAAGATACTGCTGGTGATGTTCTTCCGCGCGCCAGAACTCCGGCGCCGCCGTGATCTCCGTGACAATGGGCTTCTTGTAGGTCCCGGACTGTTCCAGGCTCTGTTTTGACGCACGGGCCGCTGCTTCCTGTTCGGGTGTGTGGAAAAATATCGCCGTGCGATATTGTTTGCCGCAGTCAGGCCCCTGCCGGTTGAACTGGGTGGGATCGTGGCTCTCCCAGAAGATTTTCAAAAGGTCGGCGTAGGGAACCTGTGAGGGGTCGAAAGTGACCTCCACGACTTCCGCGTGCCCGGTTTGGTCAGTGCAGACGTCGCGATAAGTGGGGTTCTTGAGATTCCCGCCCATATAACCCACCGCCGTGGAAACGACTCCCGGGACTTGGCGGAATGCCGCTTCCACTCCCCAGAAGCACCCCGCTCCGAATGTGGCTCTTTCTGTGGCCATGTTTTTCCCCCCTGTGACCCGTTCCTGATGACTTCTCGCACTGTGCCCGGCCCCCTTTGCAAGGTCTTTCGAGACCTCGCGCCGGCCTTCGACATTTTCTGAATTGAAAATAGAGGTCCAGCCCTGTTGGACTCGCCGCCCGGTCACTTCCTGTCAACCTGCCGGGAGCCAGCTTCAGTATATCACTTCATCTGCGCTAAGAAGAGACTCACGAACTCGAGCAGAACTCCATTAGAATGGGGACCACCAGTCTTCTCTGGAGGTTCTGCGATGGAAGCTCTGCCTGTTCCCGTGCTTGACCACTTGGGCGAGTTCACCAGCCCCACTGTGGCCAATGCCATCGAAGTCTTCAACGTTCGGCCGCGCCATGAAGGATTCATGCGTCCGGAGATCCGCTGTGTTTTCCCGCAGCTTGGCGTCATGGTGGGTTACGCCGTGACTCTCAAGATCCGGGCCGCGACGCCCGGGGCGGAAGGTGAAACCGTTCATGCGCGCGTGCATTGGGAGAAGGTTCTGCAGGTGCCCTCGCCGCGCGTGGTGGTGGTGGAGGATCTTGACGATCCGCCCGGGCTGGGCTCTTACTGGGGCGAAGTCAACGCCAATGTGCATCTGGCACTGGGGTGCGTCGGGGTCGTGACCAACGGCGCGGTGCGCGATCTGGAGGAAGTTGCGGCCCTGCGCTTCCATTTCTTCGCGGCCCACATCGCCGTTTCGCACGCTTACGTGCACATCGTGGAGGCCGGAACCCCGGTGCGGGTGGGCGGCCTGACCGTGCGGCCGGGAGATCTGCTGCACGCGGACCAGCACGGGGTGGTAAACGTCCCGCGGGAACTGGCCGCCAAGATTCCGGAAGGCGCCAGGAAGGTGGCGGACATGGAGCACCGGATTATTGCCTATTCACAGTCTGCCGAGTTCACGCTGGAGGGACTGGACGCCCTTTGGCGCAGCATGCGGGGATGAAGGTCGCGGGCCGCTGGCGCCGGCGCGGAGATCTGCATCGGCGAGGTTCTATATATTCAAGCTGCGGAGTACAATTACGCCGTATGCGCAGAAACACATTCGGAGGCAGGCTTCACACACCATCCGATTTCATGCGAAATTGACAGGAGGAAGGAATGGAGACTATGCGCAAAGCGCTCTTTTTTGGCGGGGGCTGTTTGGCGGTGGCGACTGCCCTGAGTATGATCGCGACCAGCCAGCCGTCAGCAGCACCTCAAGAGGCAAAACACGAATGGGAGATTCACGACCGCAGCCGGCCACATCCGCCGGTCATCACGCCCGGCACCGCCAGCACGCAGGAAAGGGCGGGGAATCCTCCCTCGGATGCCATCGTGCTGTTCAACGGGACAGATCTTTCGAACTGGGAGAGCGTCAACGGCGGTCCGGCGAAATGGAAAGTGGGCGAGGGCTATTTCGAAACGGCCGCCCAGACCGGTGACATCCAGACGAAGCAGGCGTTCGGCGATTGCCAACTGCACGTTGAGTGGGCTGCGCCCGACCCGCCGCACGGCGAAGACCAGGACCGCGGCAATAGCGGCGTTTTCCTGCATGGACTTTATGAGATTCAAGTTCTCGACTCGTATCAGAATGTGACCTATGCCGACGGCCAAGCCGCGGCCGTCTATGGGCAATATCCACCACTGGTAAACGCCATGCGCCCACCCGGCCAATGGCAGACCTACGACATCATTTTCCACGGACCACGCTTCGACGCAGGCGGCAAACTGCTGCGGCCGGCCTCTGTCACCGTGATCCATAATGGTGTGCTGGTTCAGGATCACGTCGCCCCAACGGGTCCAACCGGGCACCACGTGCGTCCGCCCTATCACCCCACGCCGGAAAAACTTCCGCTCCGGCTGCAGGACCACAACCATCCGGTGCGCTATCGCAACCTCTGGATCAGAGAGCTTGCTGAGGGAGGGCAGTAACCTCGCGTTTCGCGTTACGGCAAACCGGCGGCGTGGGTGTTCCTGGCGAGTAATCTCCGGGCGGCGGGCACGTGGGCGCGGGTCGAGGGATCGTAATGGCCCAGAAACAAGCCGGAGAAAGATACTCCCTGTGGTTGATGCCGAGGGGTGATGTGTACGAGAGGCTCGCGCGAACTCTTCACAGATTGAGCGCCCGCTACGCTGCCCCGGAATTTGCGCCGCACGTCACGCTACTGGGGAGCATCGTCGCGCCGCGCCGCGAAGCCATTCGCAAATCCGCGGCGCTGGCCACACTCATCCGGCCCTTCACGATCCGGCTCGGGGACATCGATTACCTCGACGAGTATTTCCGCTGCCTCTTCGTTCGGGCGACGATTACCAAGCCGCTTCTCAAAGCTCATCGAGTCGCGCAGGAGGTATTCGGGTTCCGCCGCGAGGCTCCTTTCATGCCCCACCTGAGTCTCCTCTACGGGAATTTCAGCCGGAGCTTGAAGGACGAAGCGACAGCGGAGTTGGGGCCGCGAGTCGACCTGGAGTTCAAGGTGCGAAGCCTGCACCTCTACTCGACTCGCGGCGAGCCGCGCGGCTGGCGGTGCGTCGAGAAGTTCGGGCTGCATTGAGGAAGGGTAGCGCGGACCCCTGTTCTGTAGGTCCGCGGCTTTTCCTTGCCCAGAGGGGACGAGCCGCGGACCCACAGAACAGGTCCGCGCTACACCTGCTACAAATGCAGGGGTCCTTCGCTTCGCCCAGGATGACAGCGAAGGGCTCAGGCTCAGGAGGGAATCATGCTTATCGTTCACGTGCATGTGCGAGTAAAGTCCGATTGCATTGAAGCCTTCAAGGAGGCGACGCTGGACAATGCGCGCCATAGTGTGAAAGAGCCGGGCATCGCGCGCTTTGATGTGATTCAACACAAGGACGACCCTACCCGCTTCGTCCTGGTCGAGGTCTATCGGAGCGAGGAGGCCACGGTGGCGCACAAGGAGACGGGTCATTACGCAACGTGGCGCGAGCGCGCCGCGCCCCTGATGGCTGAGGCGCGCACGCGCGTGCAGTACTCGAGTGTATTCCCCCCCGATGAAGGTTGGTGAGGCGCTGATGCAGTTCGAGTTTGCCACGGCGACGCGCATCCTTTTCGGCGAAGGCAGGGTGCGCGAGGTTGCACCGGCGGCGAAGCGCTGGGGACGCCGCGCTCTGCTCGTAACGGGGCGCACGCCCGAGCGGTCAGGCCGGTTGCTGGCTGACCTTGCTACCGCCGGCGTCGCGGCCAGTACCTTCGTGGCGGAGGGCGAACCTACGATCGATTTGGTTCGCCGGGGAGTGGCATTTGCCCGCGAGGAAAAATGTGACTTGGTGGTTGCCTGCGGCGGCGGCAGTGCCATCGACGCGGGTAAAGCCATGGCGGGGTTGCTCACCAATCCGGGCGACCTGATGGATTACCTGGAAGTGGTGGGCCGAGGGAAGCCGCTCGAATGCCCTGCTGCGCCCTTCATCACCGTGCCCACTACGGCGGGTACTGGCTCGGAGGTGACCCGCAACGCGGTGCTGGGCGTGCCCGAGCGGCGAGTGAAAGTCAGCTTGCGGAGCCCTGGGTTGCTGCCACGCCTCGCGGTGGTTGATCCGGAACTTGCCCTCGGCCTGCCCCCCGCGGTGACCGCACGCACCGGTCTCGATGCGCTGACGCAGTTGATTGAGGCCTACGTCTCCCTCCGCTCGAACCCCCTGACGGATGGGTTCTGCGTGGAAGGAATCGAGCGTGCCGCGCGGTCGCTGCGGCGGGCCTTTCATGAGGGGCATGACCCTGCGGCGCGCCGGGATATGTCTCTGGCCGCGCTGCTGAGTGGCTTGGCCCTCGCGAACGCGGGATTGGGTGTCGTGCATGGGTTTGCCGGGCCACTGGGAGGAAAGTTCCCGGCCCCGCACGGAGCTATTTGCGCGGCAATCCTCCCCTACGGCATGGAGATCAACCTGCGGGCCTTGCGCGCCCGCGCGCCCGACAGCGACGCGTTGCGGCGCTACGAGCACGTGGCGCGCCTCCTCACCGGGCGGACGAACGCCACGGCTGAGGCGGGCATCGAGTGGGTGCGCGACACCTGCCGTGATCTTGGGATTCCGCCGCTGGCCGCTTACGGGATGAGTGAGCAGGACGTTCCGACGCTTATCGCGGAAGCTTCCCAGGCGAGCAGCATGAAGGGGAATCCTCTGGCGCTCGCGCAAGAGGAGTTGCGGGAAGTCCTGCTGCGGTCGCTGAAGGGCAGTGACGAGTGATGAGTGACGAGCAAAAGGCAGCAAAGGACGGCAATGCGAAGGCAAGCGGAAAAACCCTTCACACTGTCATCCTGAGGAGGCGAAGCCGGCCTATCTTGGGTGCGCTTCAACTATTAGGAGTGTATGATGTATATGACATGTAATACACGAGGAGATTTCCATGCTTTCGATCCGGCTCGACCCTGATATTGAAAGGCGACTTTCCGAGTTGGCGCAACGCACGGGGCGCACGAAGTCCTACTACGCTCGCGAGCTCATCGAGGACAACATCGAAGACCTCGAAGATCGTTATCTCGCGGAGGCGCGCCTGGAGAAGCGCCGCCCGGCGCTCACCAGCCGGCAAGTGAGGAAAGAACTTGGCCTGGACGATTGAGTACGATCCTCGAGTGTTGAAAGACCTCAAGAAGCTCGACCGGACAATCCAGCGCGAGATTCTCGATTATATGGACCAGCGCATCGCGATGGCTCGCAGACCCGCGCGACTTCGGCAAACCCCTTCGTGCCAGCAAGTTTGGATTGTGGCGGTATCGAGTGCGGGATTACCGCATCATTTGTGAGCTTCAAGAGAAGCGGTTTGTCGTGCTGGTCGTGGCCGTAGGGCATCGAAGCACGATTTATGAGGATTAGGCTTACTAAGTGCGGCTCCGGGTCACACATGTCCACGATAAAGAAACCGAAGCACGAACAACACGACCCAAGCTGGTACCTCAAGGACCCACGAACCCGCAAATGGATGGTGCAGTGCGCGGCCTGTGGACGATGGGGATACAGGCAGGATGCCCCAGAGCGGTTTTTTAGGCGGGTCCTTTTGGAACGCTATTTTCAGCCAATGAACCTGAACGAACAAGGTCTCTGTGGCCAGTGCGGGTCATCAATTACAACCGAATGATGGAAACCGGGTTAATGCCTCAGATTCTCCCGCGAGTGGCGCAGACATCGCCTTCTATGTCTGCGACCCTTGGGAACTCGCTTCAAACATCATAAGTTTTTGGACGACCATCAACCAGCCCGTCGGGTCAAGGGACATACATGAAAATCAATGTTTGCCCCACCCGCGCCGAAGGAGCATATATGGAACCAGTATTCACATTGCAGTGGCCGGAATTCGTAGTCGCCCAAAGGCTGCAAAAATTGCTTCCACGAAAAGACGGCTACTCCATCCTCATTCCGTTATCCAGACAAGAGAAAGGAATTGACCTCGCAGTGTTGCATCGACGCGGTAACGACAAATCGGATACAACGACCATTCAAGTAAAGGCTTCCCGCACGTACCTTCACCAGCCGCCCAAACGGAAGGAGACAATTAGATTTCGGTTCAACACCTGGTTCAACAGGTTCGATGTCCCAGATAGAGCAGATTTCGTGATTCTATTCGGTATGTACGCGCCCGACCTCGGGAAGACAACGCGCGTATCGGCAAGTTGGTACAAGGACTGTTCCTTACTCTTTACGAAAGAAGAAATGCGGGCATTACTGGCAGATTGCAAAACGGTTGGCGGAAAACCCGACCGAATGTTTGGATTTGGATTCAATGACTTGTCGAAAATCATTCTGAATCGTGGCGACATGAATCGTTCGGGCCGCGATTTTGCGAAGCACCTCTTGGAGCACAAGATCCCTGCGCTGAGGAAGAAATGAATGGGGAACCAGAGAGGTCAAACGCTCCCGCACACTCGCATCGCACCCCGCCTCCCTCAGCTCGCAAGAAAAGCTCTTTGCGGTTCCGCTGAAAGCCAGTGCTGAGACGGTGCCGTTAGGGTAGGGCAAGCCCTACCCCTACGTCAATCATGCGCCCCCGCGCCATCGCGCGAAGATTTCTTCAATCGAAAATCCAAAGTCGCAAATCGAAAATGGATCAGTGCACACCGCCGGTGAGTTCGCGGACGATGTCGCCCACGAAGCCCTTGGCGTCGCCGAAGAGCATCAAGGTTTTATCCAAGTAGTAAAGGGGGTTGTCGATGCCGGCGAAGCCGGGGTTCATGCTGCGCTTGATCACCATAACCGTACGCGCCTTGTCCACGTCCAGGATCGGCATGCCGTAGATGGGGCTGGATTGATCGGTGCGCGCCGCGGGGTTGGTGACGTCGTTGGCGCCGATAATCAGCGCCACGTCGGTTTGCGGGAGGTCCGGGTTGATGGCATCCATATCCAGCAACCGGTCGTAAGGAATATCGGCTTCCGCCAACAGCACGTTCATGTGGCCGGGCATGCGGCCCGCGACCGGGTGGATGCCGAACTTTACATCCACCCCGCGCTTGGTGAGGGCGTCAAACAGTTCGCGCACCTTGTGCTGAGCCTGTGCCACCGCCATGCCGTAGCCGGGAACAATCACCACCGAGTTGGCCGCGCCGAGAATCTGGGCGGCTTCTTCCGCCGTGGCGCTGTGCACCGGGCGCGCCTCGTGGGCGGGGCCGGCGGAGGTTTGCACCTGCCCGAAGGCTCCAAACAGCACATTCGTGAAGGAGCGATTCATGGCCTTCGACATGATCACTGAAAGAATGAATCCAGAAGAGCCATCCAGGGCGCCGGCAATGATAAGCAGTTTCGAGTCGAGGACGAACCCCATGGCGGCGGCCGAGAGTCCGGCGTAGGCATTGAGCAGGGAGATCACCGTGGGCATGTCGGCGCCGCCGATGGGAACGATCATCATGGCGCCGAAGATCAGCGGGATGCCGATGATCAGGGGAAAGAGCATCTTCTGCTCGGGGTGAAGCACCAGCCTGGCCGCCACCATAACGGAAATTGCCAACAGTGAAAGGTTCACGAAGTTCTGACCCCGGTAAGTGATGGGGCGTTGGGGCAGGACTTCCTGCAGTTTGCCCGCGGCCATGAGGCTGCCCGTGAAGGTCAGCGCGCCCAGGATGACTTCCATCGAAAGCACGGCCATCATGAAGCGGGGAACCTGGGGTGTGCGGAGGTAGAACTCCGCCGTGCCGACCAGGGTTACGCAAAAAGCTCCGAACGCATGGCTGAGCGCGGTCCGCTGCGGGACGGCGGTCATGGGGACCATGCCCAGCCGTACCCCGATGATCGAGCCGAGCACCAGTGCGATGGCGATCCACTTGTAGTCCACGATGCCGTGGTGGAGCAGAGTGCCGGCGATGGCCAGCACCATGCCCACTTCTCCAGCTAACACGCCACGGCGGGCGGTGGAGGGGGCGCTGAGCCATTTCAGGGCCAGGATGAAGAGCGCCGTGGCCACCAGATAGGTGATTTCAATGACGTGTTGAGTGGCGAAGGGAGTCATGGTTTTTTCGGTTTCGTGGTTTTGAACATTCTTAACATGCGGTCGGTGATCAGAAAGCCGCCGACTACGTTGCTCATGGCCGCCGCGATGGCGATCGTTCCCAAGACCGTGGAAAGGGTGCTTTTGGCCTCGCCGGCAATGACGATGGCGCCGACCACGGCAATGGCGTCGAGCGCGTTGGTCAGCGACATGAGTGGCGTGTGCAACAGCGGCGAGACTCGCCGGATCACTTCGAATCCGATAAAACCGGCCAGCATGAACACATACAGACTGTTGATGAGATCGAACGTCACAAACTCCTCCTCGGTGTCAGGTGCCAGGTGTTAGGCGTCAGGGTCGAGGTGCAGGAATGAAGGGTAAAGTGTAAAGGATAAAGGATGGACAGGTTTACCCTTCATCCTTTACCCTTTTCTTCTGCCCCTAGCCCCTAACACCTGACACCTGAAACCAGGCACCTAACTTCCTTGCGCCGGCAGCGAGAAGAATTCCCGCACCCGGGTGTTGACCACTTCGCCGCCGCGCGTCAACAGGGTGTCGCGCGTGATCTCGTCCTCCAGATTGATCTGAAGCTTGCCGTCCTTCCCCAGGTGGAGCAGGAAGGCCGCGAGGTTACGCGCGTACATCTGACTGGCGTGATAGGGCACTGTGCTCGCCACGTTGAAGTAGCCGATGATGGTCACGCCGCTTTCGACGATGCGAGTGCCTGCCTTGGTCAACTCGCAGTTGCCGCCGCGCTCGGCAGCCAAGTCAACGATTACCGACCCGGGGGCCATGCGTCCCACCATCTCGCGCGTCACGAGCACGGGAGGCTTCTTGCCCGGAACGACTGCGGCGGTGATGACCACGTCGCTTTCGGCCACGACGCGCCCCAGTAATTCGCGCTGCCGCTGGAAGAAGGATTCATCCTGCTGCCGGGCGTATCCACGCTTGTCTTCGGCGTCCTTGGCCTCGATGGGCAGTTCGATGAAACGCCCGCCGAGGCTTTGGACCTGTTCCTTCGCCGCAGGACGCAGATCGTAGGCGGAGGCCACCGCGCCCAGCCGCCGCGCCGTCGAGATCGCTTGCAGTCCGGCTACGCCAGCGCCAATAATGAATACGCGTGCCGGAGTGATGGTGCCCGCCGCCGTGGTGAGCATGGGAAACATGCGCGGCAGCCGGTCTGCCGCGAGCAACACGGCTTTGTAACCGCAGATGGTGGCCATCGAGGACAGCGCGTCCATGCTCTGGGCGCGTGTGATGCGCGGCATCAGCTCCACGGCGAAGGAGGTGGCGCCGGTAGCCGCGAGTTCCTCGACGGAGCCGGCCGAGCCGAAAGGACGATGAAAGCCGATGACCGCCTGGTCGCGGCGGAGAAGCCGCAAGTCGTCCTTGCCCGTGGCGTCGTTCGACCCGGGGCACAGAACCTGGGCGATTGCGTCCGCGGACTGGAAAACTTCCGCGCGCGCGGCGACAAGCTTGGCGCCTTTCTCCAGGTAGTCGGCGTCGGGATAGCCGGCGCTGGCGCCCGCCCCCGCTTCCACAAGAACCTGGAAACCTGCCTTGATCAAGCTGGGAATCACCACGGGGACCAGCGCCACGCGCCGTTCGCCGGGAAAAGCTTCCTTGGGAACACCCAAGATCATTGAAATTCCCCCCTCTGACAGTTCAGCGCTTTCGGTTCAGCCATTTTACCCGAGGCGGTCGGATGTCGGCCAGAATTGCCTCTTTGGAATTCTTAATCCAATGGCCGCCCGCGCGCAAGGGACTTCTGCTTTGGACGGGAATTGGGGAGGGAGTGCCCGGGAGAATCAGTGGGAGCGCCCAGCCCGCGGCGGCGCAGGCAATGCTGGTGGTCCGGGGTCGCACGGAGCCGGCCAGCAGTCGCTGGTTCTCCGCGGCAAGGGAGGTTCCGCCCGGGAGGTTTTTGGCGAATCAAGCCAGCCTCGGCTCAATCCGGGGAGCAAGCAGGAGGCAAGCGCAAAGTCCCCGTGGCCATAGTGGAAGAGTTTCGGTCTGAGGCGTCAAGCGCGAAAGGGGATAGGAGCAAGCTGGATTCAAAGTGCCCCGGATGCCCTACGACTTGCCGAACTGACCCGATAAAGATTTGTTCGGCGTGTTAAAAAAACCTCTTGCATTTCACCTGGGCTTAATATATCCTCTCTGATTGCGAGCACGAAGGTGGAGCAAGTGAGGGGCGCGCGGTTGAGATTCGATTCAATCGGGCGCATCTGAGGGTTCCACACCGTCTCGGTCGGAATCCTTTGGAGGTGGGTACGCTTAAGGCTTTCGGATGAGGGCTTGAGGCAAGTGGGTCCCTGGTATGTAACCCTCCCGCCTGTTTCAATCCCCGAAGCTCAAAGTAGTTGACCCCAGCAGCCGCAGCGGCGCGCGAGTTGCTTTGTGCGCCCCAGAGCGGAGCGTGGAGGATTTTCGCAAGGTGGTTGAGGCTGGTTTCACGCGAGGAAACGAGTGGAATCAGGCTCAGCAACTTGGCGGCTCGGCGAGCGCCGGGCGCAAGGTTGCGGAAAGAGGCCCAGGAAGACGTGAGTCGGCCTTGGGCACTCGATGATCTTTGAAAACTGAATAGTGTGGCGTCTACCTAGTAGTAGTAGCTGTCAGCGTTCAGCCTTCAGCTCTCGGTAACAGCGCGAAAATCGCCTAGCGGGGAGTGGAAGGTTGGGTTGGTGGCTACACCCTGCTCGGGATTGGATCCGGGCAGAGAAAGAAAGGCGAATCTGCGAGACGACGCCGGGTTTCGGGACTCGGGGTTCGGGGTCAGGGAGTTTTTCTCCTGGCTTCTGGATTCTGGCTTCTGACTCCTGGTGATGATGTGTTGAGCAGATTATATGGTCAAGCTACTAAGGGCGTACGGTGGATGCCTTGGCGCCAGACGGCGATGAAGGACGTGGCTACCTGCGAAAAGCCTCGGGGAGGGGGAAGCACCCTTTGATCCGGGGATCTCCGAATGGGGCAACCCTTCCGGGAAAAACCCGGAAACGGCCCGCTGAATCCATAGGCGGGTACGAGCCAACCCAGGGAAGTGAACCATCTCAGTACCTGGAGGAAGAGAAAACAATAGTGATTCCGCTAGTAGCGGCGAGCGAACGCGGAAGAGCCCAAACCCAGTCTTCCTTTGAGATTTCAAATTTGAAATTTGAGATTTCAGAGGAGGGCTGGGGGTTGTAGGGCGTGCGTCGGTGTAGAACCAGAGAGTTATCAATCCGGCGGCTAGTCGAACGACTTGGAAAAGTCGGCCAAAGAATGTGATAGCCATGTAGGCGAAAGCTGACCGGACTCTCACGCGCGTTCCTGAGTACCGCGGGGCACGAGAAACCCTGCGGGAATCCACGGGGACCATCCCGTAAGGCTAAATACGTTCTGGCGACCGATAGTGAACCAGTACCGTGAGGGAAAGGTGAAAAGAACCCCGGCGAGGGGAGTGAAAAGTACCTGAAACCGTATGCCTACAAGCAGTCGAAGGGCAACGCTCAAGCCGCAAGGTTTGAGCAAGCCTGACGGCGTGCCTATTGCATAATGAGCCGGCTAGTTATTGTCCGTCGCAAGGTTAAGCGATGATCCCGCAAGGGGGAGCGAGCCGTAGCGAAAGCGAGTCTGAATAGGGCGCATAGTGGCGGGCAATAGACGCGAAGCGGGATGATCTACCCTTGGTCAGGGTGAAAGCCGTGTAACAGCGGCCGGAGGCCCGAACCGGTGTTGGTTGAAAACAGCTCGGATGAACTGAGGGTAGGAGTGAAAGGCCAATCAAATTCCGTGATAGCTCGTTCTCCTCGAAATAGCTTTAGGGCTAGCCTCGGACGATAGCTCGCGGTGGTAGAGTACTCGATGGACTAGGGTCCGTTAACGGATACCAAATCCAACGAAACTCCGAATGCCGCGAAGCACAGTCCGGGAGTCAGACAGCGGGGGCTAAGCTTCGTTGTCGAGAGGGAAATAGCCCAGATCGCCAGCTAAGGTCCCGAAGTGATGGCTAAGTGGGAAAGGAAGTGGAGTCGCTCAGACAGCCAGGAGGTTGGCTTAGAAGCAGCCATCCTTTAAAGAAAGCGTAACAGCTCACTGGTCGAGCGTCTCTGCGCCGATAATTCAACGGGGCTCAAGCCATCTACCGAAGCTGCGGATTTGCAGGCCCGCGAGGGTCTGCATCTGGTAGAGGAGCGTTGAATACAGTTTGAAGCGAGACCGTGAGGGCTCGTGGACCGTATTCAAGTGACCCTGCCGGCATAAGTAGCGATAACGGAGGTGGGAACCCTCCGCGCCGAAAGTCTAAGGTTTCCTGAGAAAGGTTAATCCGCTCAGGGTCAGTCGGTCCCTAAGGCGAGGCCGAAAGGCGTAGCTGATGGACAGCCGGTTAATATTCCGGCACTACGATCGGGACGTTATGACGAAGCGGGGACGCAGGAGGCTAGCGGAGTCGGCTGATGGATTAGCCGATGTGCGCTTCAAGGAGGATCCGGCAGGCAAATCCACCGGGTCGGTTCAAAGCCAGCTCTGAGGAGTGAGCCGAAGGGTCGTAGACCCTGTAAAGTCCGCGATGTCACGCTGCCAAGAAAATCCGCTAAGCAGTTCCGGTCGCAACCGTACCCCAAACCGACACAGGTAGACGAGGTGAATATCCAAAGGCGCTTGAGAGAACACTCGCTAAGGAACTAGGCAAATTAACTCCGTAACTTCGGGAGAAGGAGTGCCTCGCTAGGGTTCATAGCCCGAGGAGGCCGCAGTGAAACGCGCTCTGCGACTGTTTAACAAAAACACAGGTCTCTGCTAAGTCGAATACGACGTATAGGGGCTGACGCCTGCCCGGTGCCGGAAGGTTAAAGGGAGAGGTCATGGGGAGCAATCCTCGGCAGCTTCGATCTGAAGCCCCGGTGAACGGCGGCCGTAACTATAACGGTCCTAAGGTAGCGAAATTCCTTGTCGGGTAAGTTCCGACCTGCACGAATGGCGTAACGATAGAGCGACTGTCGTGGCGAGTGACTCAGCGAACTTGTAGTACCGGTGAAGATGCCGGTTTCCCGCACCTAGACGGAAAGACCCCGTGCACCTTTACTACACCCTAGCCCTGAACTATGGGGTTGTCTGCGCAGCATAGGTGGGAGGCTTTGAACCTGGGTTTTCGGACTCAGGGGAGCCAACGGTGAGATACCACCCTGATGATTCTGTGGTTCTAACCTCGGCCCGTAATCCGGGCCAGGGACCTGGCTAGGCGGGTAGTTTGACTGGGGCGGTCGCCTCCTAAATTGTAACGGAGGCGCTCCATGGTTAGCTCAGGCTGTTTGGAAATCAGCCGTCGAGTGCAAGGGCATAAGCTAGCCTGACTGCGAGACCAACAAGTCAAGCAGACACGAAAGTGGGACCTAGTGATCCGGTGGTTCTGTATGGAAGGGCCATCGCTCAACGGATAAAAGGTACGCCGGGGATAACAGGCTGATCGCTGCCAAGAGTTCACATCGACGCAGCGGTTTGGCACCTCGATGTCGGCTCATCGCATCCTGGAGCTGTAGAAGGTTCCAAGGGTTGGGCTGTTCGCCCATTAAAGCGGTACGTGAGCTGGGTTCAGAACGTCGCGAGACAGTTCGGTCCCTATCTGGTGTGGGCGTAGGAGATTTGAGGGGAGTTGTCCTTAGTACGAGAGGACCGGGATGAACAGACCTCTTGTGTACCAGCTGTCACGCCCGTGGCACGGCTGGGTAGCGAAGTCTGGAAGTGATAACCGCTGAAAGCATCTAAGCGGGAAGCACGCCCCAAGATTCGATCTCCCAAGGGCGCGCGTTCGCGTGCTACACGAACGCAATCCCTTTGAAGGGCCGTCGAAGACTACGACGTTAATAGGCCAGATGTGTAAGCGCAGTAATGCGTTCAGCTTACTGGTCCTAATCGCCCGTTCGGCTTGACCATAAATCTGCTCAGTGCATCCACAGAAATTATCGCCTTTACTTTACGACGCCACACTATTCAGAGAGCTGGTTCCAGGTGTTAGGTTCCAGGTGTCAGAAGAGGCGTTTCCAATGCCCCTGACACCCGAAACTTGGCACCTGACACCTGCTCTAAAAAGTTTCCGGCGGTCATACCGGAGGGGTCACACCCGTTCCCATCCCGAACACGGTAGTTAAGCCCTCCAGGGCCCATGGTACTGCGCGGGCGACTGCGTGGGAGAGTCGGTCGTCGCCGGGATTAAAATGAAAACCCCGCCCGTCGTGGTGGGGTTTTCCATTTGTAGCGGCGATTTTACATCGCCACCCCTGCTTTCCCCCGCGCCGGGTGTATAGAGGCGTTATCGTCACATCCCGGTTATGGCCCGGCGGACGAACACATCGGAAATGCGACAACCTGCCTTTTGTCCCCACATATTGTCATCCGCGTCAAGCCATTTAAGAATGTAACTTTCGTCATCTGTTCTTAGCTTGTCAAGTTGTCCGGTTTTTATAGCAAGTGATCTGTCCGGTTTTGGTTTTTCTTCTCCTGCCCAATTTTGAGGGCCACCGCCGCTGTCGGCGCTGTGGGAGCGTCATTTCCACAGCGGGGGGCGCGCGGTTTTTCCGAGTTTGCCAGAACTTCGCCCGCCGCCGTATAGCGCCCCACCACGTGGGGTCCGTGGGCGATGGTGACGCGGCCATCCAGGTGTTCACAGATGGTCACCCGGCAGCCGGCCAGCGTGCCTCGCCAGGAGGTGCGCTCGATTTGCCAGGTCCGATCCGCCAGCCGTACGGTGTTGTCCTGGGCCACGGCGCGCTCGTGCTGAACCGAAAAGATGAGGTCCAAGTCCTGGCCGCGCACCGGCATAAACGCGTGTCCAGTCTCGGCGGCCGGCCGGCTGAATCTCCGGTTCATCTCCCCGATGTAATGCTCCCGCAGAAACCGGTTGGCTTCCTCCACCCCGGTAATTTGGGCCAAACGCAACTCCTGCGGCAGCCGTCCTTGCCAAGTGCCAAACCGCCGCTCGCTGCGTCCCCGCGCCTGCGGTGAATAGGCCGCGATCATCTGAATCCCCAAACCCTGCAGCGCCCGTCCCACCTGGCTCAACCGTTCGTGACTCACCGGCCCGCCCGCCGCCGGGGTGTGAAAAAAGTGGCTGGCCCGATCGCTGTAGAGCGCGCAGAATCGCCCCTTCCGTTCGATCACTTCCCGCAACCCGGCCATCACCGTGCGCGTCGATTCCTCCTCCACCAACTGCGCGTAGTAGGTCTCGCTGGTGGCGTCATCGATGATCTCGATCAGGTCGTACCAGCGCTCGTCCTGAAACCACTGATGCCGGCTCCCGTCCAGGTGCAGCAGCATCCCCGCGAGCGGACGGCGCGCTCGCCGCTTGCGATGTACCCCCCGCTTCCGCCCTTTCTTCACCAGTCCCGCCCCTTGCAGCGCCTGCTTGACCCACGTGTAGCTCAGTTCGATGCCGTGCCCTTCCCCCAGCTTCTCGTGAAAGTGCCGTACGTTCAGGTCCGCATACTTCTCCTGATACAAGCGCAGCACCTCTTCCGCCTGCGCCAGGGGAACGCGCTTGGGGCTCGGCTTCCCCCACCGCCGGTCCAGCAGCCCGTCGTATCCGTGCTCCTCGTAGCGCTGCCGCCAGCGCCGCATGCTGCGGTCCGACAGCCCGATAATCTCCGCCGCTTGCCACCACGTGATCTTCTTCGCCATCGCCCGCAATATCACCTCTTGCACTTTCATCGCCCGCTCCCAGGCGACCGCTGAGTATTTTGGCATCCTGCCTCCGGCCTCTTGGATGCCTCAACTCCCCGCCGCCTTATGCGGACACATCACGTGCTAATTCAACCGGACAGATGACATGCTAACGACAGTAACTTTCGTCATCTTGACATTGGGAGTTAGGAGATGTAGGTTGCCGTCGTAACTCAGCCCTAAAGCAGATTAACTCCGGAATACGCTACCAATGCGGCCATGAGGGTTGCGTGCTGGGAAAGAGGTAGTGTCCAAACATCGGCGAGAGGATGACCTGTGCAGCGGGCCATGTATGTCTCATGCAGCTCATGGCAGTTTCTCGCGCGCAAAGCAAGAAGCCGCCGACCTGCAAAACAGGCACAGGATAGACGCCCCACCTATGTGTGAGCGAACCGGCAAGAGGTCTCTGGCAAGAACGTCAGCCTGCAATTAGTTTGCAGTTCAAAAAGGAGGCGCGATATGTCCAAAAGGAGCCCAATCAAGACGGTTTTTGCGAACGTCAAAATCAAGTCAGCTAGTGGGATCTCAATCTTCGACCGAGCGGAGCCGATCACCAGCAAGACTGTTCGGAAGTACCGCCCAAGCGTTGACTATACTAGGCCGGCCACGCAACTCCTACAGTCCCTCGGATTTAAGGTACTCCACGTCGGGCCCATGATGATCAACATCGCCGGGCCACAAGCTCTCTTTGAGCACGTTTTTAAGAAGCGGCTCACGCTCAAGACAGAGGAATCTAAAGACAAGAAGCTGACTAAAGTTGTGTGGGAAGTTGAAGATAGTAAAGTGAGGGGGTTAATCCCTGCGTCCAAGACGCCGCTCGCACCGTATTCGGAAGGGATTTCATTGTGCCAGCCTGTGCAATGGTTTCAGAATGCGACTCCTTCGAGAACTCCACCAGCAGTGAACTACTACCATTTGGAAGTTCCGAGCGATGTGGCCCGTCTGATGGACGCAGACCAGGTCCACAACGAAGGTGTTAAAGGTGCAGGGATCCGCGTCGCGATAGTTGATACAGGTTGGTATCGGCACCCTTACTATGACGCACAAGGCTACCCGATCCCATGGATCTGTTTGGGTCCGGGAGCAGAAGATGTTGCTACAGACGATGAAGGACATGGAACTGGTATCACCTCAAACCTCCTGGCCATTGCGCCAGAATCGGATGTCCTGATCGTCAAGATGAACCGTTATAATGCGCTGGCCTCATTTAGCGCGGCTGCAGATCAACTGCCCGATGTGATCTCTTGTAGCTGGGGATGGGATTGTGAGACCGTGAGTGACCTCGATTCGGATATGCTGCTGATGGAAGCGGCTGTATCTGATGCTGTCGCCAATGGCATTGTTGTTCTGTTCGCCGCAGGCAACGGCCAATACTGTTTTCCTGCACAGCATCCGGATGTGATTGCCGTTGGTGGCGTTTATGTGGATCAGCAGGGTGCTATGCAGGCATCTAGTTACGCTAGTGGGTTTGAAAGCAAGATATACTGGCGCAGAAAGGTCCCCGATGTGTGCGGTCTGGTCGGCAATGATCCTGGTTTTCCGGGGTTGCCTCCAAGTATCCCCGGCTGGCCTGGCGGAATGTACATAATGATGCCGACCCAGCCCGGGTCCGAGGAGGACATCAGATTTTCCAACAATGGTGCGACGCACCCCTTGGATCCCGCGACAACACATCCACCCTATGGCGATGAGACCCAGCCGGACGACGGCTGGCTAGTCGCGAGCGGCACGTCTTCCGCTACGCCGCAGGTTGCCGGCATATGCGCGTTGATGAGGCAGGTCCGACCGGAAATGGGCCCCTTAACCATCTGGAGGATTCTGAAGAACACAGCGAGAGATGTCAGGGCTGGACATGCTAATGCCTTGACGGGGGGAAATGCGGCAGGTCCGGGAGAAGACTTGGCGACAGGCGCGGGGCTGGCAGACTGCAAAGCATCGGTACAAGGAGCGCGAATCTGGATTTATCCTCCCTACAAGAAAGTGGACGTCCGGGTGCTTGACCCGCGGTTCTTAGATGGCCGTATCATGGAACTGGTCAGATCCATGGGAGGCTCGCCTCCTGTACCGTGGCCAGTGGATCCTGTTGGCTTCCCGTCAATGCGGGCGCTAGTTAGCAGATTCCCATTAGGGAGGCACTATCCGGTCCGACGACGTGCGGATCGGCGGGCGGCCCACCCATAATGTAAAGGGGTGGCGGGTGGCCCGCCTATTTCGGTTCCCAGAAATGCTAGTTGAGAGTGACTTCAGCCGGGGCGGCGGAGGGGGGAGCAAAGCGCGATCTAACCGCTGCCCTCAAGGGGGCGGCTTGCAAGGATTCGGGACCGCTTACAATTTCCGCATCCGAAACCTCGCCATTTTGGTCCACGGTGAGTTTGATTTGGACGTCACCTTCAAGGTCATTCTTTTGGGCATCAGTGGCGCACATGGCTAGATCCCAATGAGTCATCAGCAAACCCGCCGGCGCTTGAATCACCCTGCCCGCTATGGGCAAAGTGACGTCCTTCGAATGGTCTTTGTGATTCAACTCGTAGTCAACCACTACCCTTTGTCTACACGGGCTCAGTTGAGACGGGGTGGCGGGTGGCGCATCGCGCCGTTTGCGACGTGTGCGGAGGAGGGGTCACACCCGTTCCCATCCCGAACACGGTAGTTAAGCCCTCCAGGGCCCATGGTACTGCGCGGGCGACTGCGTGGGAGAGTCGGTCGTCGCCGGGATTAATTTAGAAAAAGGCTCAGGTTCCAAACCTGGGCCTTTTTTGTTCTGGTAGGGGCGGGCACAAAAAAAGCGGGTCCACTCAAGTGTGGTAAACTCTCTCGTGTCCGGTCGTACCAATCTCGGGCAGCTCACTCTACTTCCATAATTCGGATCTTCAACCTATGATTCTGGCAGTCGTTGGAATGACGGGTTCAGGCAAGAGCGAGTTATCTCGTCACCTCGGTTCCCTGGGTTTCCCGGCTATCCGTTTTGGCCAGGTTGTCGTGGACGAAATCGCCAGGCGGGGTTTAGACCTCAACCCGGCGAACGAAAGGACCATCCGGGAGGAGCTTCGTTCGACCGAGGGCATGGACGTCTGCGCTCGGCGGTGCTTGCCCGCAATACGCAAAGCACTCGAGCAGAGCCCGCTGGTGGTCATCGACGGCCTGTACAGTTGGAGCGAGTACCGGACGTTGCGGGCGGCGCTGGGTGAGAATCTCGTGCTGCTTCTGGTATTTACTTCCAAAGCGACGCGCTACAATCGGCTGAAAGTGCGCCCGGAGCGCCCCCTGACCTTCCAGCAGGCCCAGGAAAGGGACGCGACGGAAATCGAGAACCTCGAAAAAGGCGGGCCCATCGCCTTCGCCGACTATGCCCTGCTGAACGATGGCACCAAGGCAGAGCTCTGCGCGGGAGTCAACGGTTTACTTGCGCGCTGGGGAATTCGTTAAAAGTGTTGCGGAGCGAACATGATCACCAGAGATGATTACTACATGGGCATCGCCATGGCCGTGCGCAGGAAGGCGAATTGCATGGGCCGACGAGTCGGCGCCGTGGTCGTCAAACGCAATCGCATCATCTCCACCGGCTACAATGGGACGCCCGAAGGAATGGCCAATTGCCTTGATGGCGGCTGTGTACGTTGTAAGAATCGAGAAGCATATAAGGCAAGCGTTGGATACGACGTTTGCATATGCGTGCACGCCGAACAGAACGCGCTGATTACCGCAGCCAGATTTGGAAATTCCATTGAGGATGCCATTGTGTATTCTACCCTTCGGCCGTGTTTCGACTGCACAAAGACTTTGCTTCAAGCCAAGGTTCACACGATTTACTATATTCATGATTGGGCCCATCCGATCGATTCCCTGCAGGAGCAGTATCTGCTTGCTCAAAGCAAGCTTCCTGGGGGGGTCAGGAAAGTGGAGGTTCAGGATCCTGAGGCGGAGTGGGCGAACGGCAATGTTGCGCCGGTAAGTGGCTGAGGCTGGCGCCCCTCTGGTAGCGGGGAGCGCGTAGCCACCGCGCGATTGTTGCGCCGTGGGCTTTTCTCAATCGGACAAACCCACGGCACTGAGAATATGCCGTGCCTACCAGCTCTGCAGGCTCGAAGCAGACGGTAGTGCGCATGATAGGTGATCAGGCTCGGTCGCTATTGCGGCCGGGCCTTTTTGTTTTGCGGGAAGCAGACGTATAAACCCATATTGGGAGGGAGTCATGACGACCTTCAAGGCCAAGAGAGTAAGTCACGAATATACGCAGACAAACGATGCCCCGCCCGATGAGGTGTTCCCGCTGCTCTGCCCGGTGCGCGAATCGGAGTGGGTGCCCGGATGGCAATACCGCGGGTGGCGCATACATCGCGTTCTGTGCGATGTGTGCGTAAGGGTCACACCCCTTTCCCATCCCGAACGCGGAACTTGGTAGGGGCGGCCTTGGGGCGCCCGCATTGACTGTAGCGGCCGTCCCGACGCGTCGGGACAGGTCTTCCTCATCGGCGTGTTCTGGGGCTGAGGGCAGCGCCACTACCAGGAACGCGTGTCCGCCCACCTCCTTTCCGCACGAAGTGAACCGCATGGGGGGCTGAGACCCCGCATGAGAAATAATTAACTCAAGTTCTTCCAGCCTCTGCCGATACCCAGACTAGATCGGCGTGTGCCCGAGCCTGGGGATCCGGGGTGGAGGGCCGGTGAGGTCCCTGACGGACTGCGCCGACGCAATCTCTTGGTTAAGGAGTAGTCCCGATGCAGGAGAAATCGTTCAAGGCGGCAACGATTGTCATTCCTGATGCAGCCGATCGGCTGGTCTTGGAGGAAGCATTTAATGAGTGGTCGGAAGAAACCAAGCCGACGAGCATCCTCCACATTCACTATTACCACGATCTGGAGGCCCACGCGAGGGGCTATCAGGTGGTCTACGAAGAGGGCTGGATGCCCTACTTGCAGCCCGAAGTGCCCAAGGAGGAGGAGACCGCGCACTTGTTGGTTTAGTCCAGATCGAGTCTCGGCTGTGGCTCTCGCGCTGTCTCCCGCTGGGGGCACCGGCAGGCCCGCGGCGGGTGTACACGCGAGAAGCAGCCGGCGCCATGACGCTGGCAGGGCCCGCCTGACCGCCCCGGGCACGCGGCAGGCGCTGCCATAGGTAGGTTGCACGTCATGGCGAGCGCGCGGCGGACCCGGTGGTTCGCCGCGCGCCTTTTACCCTGCACGGGTTATTGTCACATCACGGTTGTGGCCGCATCCCCGCTCGACCCCACCCCTACGATCAATCGACCGCCGCCCGCCAGTCTGGTCTTATCGAACCCCGCTGCGATTTCGTGGGCGGCAGGTATAAATCGCGTCGTTGGCGATGGGTTCGAGGCGCAGGAATTGCAGCACGGGGCTCGCCCTGGCTCCGGAATTCGGGGGCGGTCACGTAGTGGACGGCACGGCCAAACCCCGCGCCGCTGTGGTTTTCGTAGAGGCGCCCTTCAGGGCGGCAGCATTTGTCCTCCTTGGAATCCTACGAAATCTGCCCGGCTGAAGCCGGCCTCTACGTCGCCCGTGCCGCCCCCATCAAGATCGGTGAGCTGGAGCGTGAGCCCTGGACTGCAGTTTCGTGATGTCTTGTTCTCTTGGCAAACATTTTTGGCCGTGTGTGTAGGGCCGCCCCTTGGGGCGGCCTAGGCCAGGGCAAGCCCCGGCCCTACAAAACCCCACGTCATGTGTGGACGCAGAGAGAGGGCTTCTGATTTTCACACCCCTGCACATGCGCCTCTCCATGGCTGCACTATGTACGGCCTATCCGCGTTTCAATTCAAACAGCGTGATTTCCGGCGGGGAGTCGATGCGGATGGGCACGGCGATGGTTCCGATGCCGCGGTTGACGTAGAGCAGCGATTCACCTTTTTGGAACCACCCGCGCGCGTAGGGGGTGATCAATCGGCTGGGGGAGAGATGGGGAGAGATGAATTCCAGGGTCACTTGTCCCCCGTGGGTGTGGCCGGCCAGACTCAAGTCGATGCCAAGTTCGGCGGCGCGGTCGAAGGAGTTGGGGTTGTGGCTGAGCAGAATGTTCGCGGTGTCGGGGAGCATCAGCGCTGCGACGCCTTCCAGATATTGGGCGACGATACCATCGCCCGGCGGGCCGAAACGCCGGCGCGTTTGGTAGTCCACGCCGATCAGGTTTAACTGCTCGCCGCCGGATTCGAGCCGGGCGTGCGCGTGGCGCAGAATCTTGACGCCACGGACCGCGAAGAGCCGCGTGAGAGAGTCCTCGGCGTCGGCCCAGCGTTCGTGATTGCCCAGGCAACCGAAGACTCCAAAGGGAGCCTGGAGCGCGCCGAGCGCCTCGACGACCGCACCCTCGGTGGACGCGTCCCAGGTGATGAAGTCGCCGGTCAGGGCCACCAAGTCCGGTTTCAACTGATTCACCATGAGCACGCACCGGCGGATCTCGTCGGCGGGCATGAAGGGACCGATATGGATGTCGGAAAGCTGCGCCAGCCGAAAGCCGTCGAAAGCCTTCGGAAGCTGCCGGAGCTTGATGCGCTGATGCGTGGTCTCAATATCCGTTCGCTCGTAGAGGAGCCCATAGGCGCTGGCGACGAAGGGCACGGCGCTCACGGCCACGGCGGTCTTCTCCAGAAAGCGGCGGCGCTCAGGAGAGAGCAAGCCGGGGCGGCCCGGGTTCGAGCGCAGAAACAGCCTGGCGTAGCCCGCATAAGCGGCGCGCGCCAGGCGGTCGAAAATGTGGAAGATGACGACGGCCAGGAATCCCAGCAGCGAGGCGAGAACCCACCAGCGGAAAGGCGCCTGGAGCAACGCGGCCCGGAGCGTTAGGCGGGTGGGTTCAACGGGGTTTTCAAGCCACGGAAGGTTGTAGGCCAACGCCACCAGGTAGACAAGTCCCCCCAGGCGGCCCAGCCACCGTCGCAGGGCGCCGCTCGGGAGGAGTTTGGTGCCCAGCGCCCGCACCTGCCGAAACCAGAAATACTGGCTGGCGATGAAGATCAGAAAGATCGGCCCGGTAAACAAAAACCTCATAAGCACTTCTCGAAGCCCCGCTGCAGACAGTACCAATCTATTATACGATGCCGGATGAAATCTGTCTGCTGCCCGCCCAGGCAGCGGCCCCGGCTGCGCGGAGTGCGGCTCATGGAGTAGTTTAGCGATTGGTGATTGATCCATTGCTCTGCTGATTCGGCCTCGCCACTCTGTCCGTTGCACTGTCATCCTGAGCCCTTCGCTGTCATTCTGAGTCCTTCGCTGTCATTCTGAGCGAAGCGAAGAATCTCGCTCTGCCGCTCAGGATAAACTGCGCGAAGAATCTCGCCCTGGGCGCTCAGGGTAAACTCCGCGAAGGATCTCGCCTCGCCTTTCTGCACGATGACGAATTCCAGGGTTTTTGAGCAAGAACGGCGCGATAAGCCCATTTCCTTTCGACAACCTTCCGGCTTCGCCCCGATTATCGCGTAACCTTTGCATGTTCGGCCAAAAAACCCGATCGATTGTCGTCCATTATCGCGAAATTTGTGAATTATCGGCCAAGAAGCCCGATCAATTATCGGTCATTGTGTCACTCACCCCTTTGTTTTCATACACATCCCCGGAGGTTCCTTCATTTTTAACATCTCTATGGGTCAGCGCCCCGTTTCGGACCTTGAAAAGCACATTCGTGAGCCGCCACAATTGGCGCAGGCTGGAATCTTCCATCCTGCTTTTGGACTGGAGACATGGAAACCTCCAAGGGGCAGGCGCCGGGTGTCGGGGGCTCCAGAGTCCGAAGTCCGAGGTCCGAAGTCTGCGGGGCTCGGGACTCGGGATTCGGGTCTCGGGGCTGGGTTATTGGGCTTTTTCCCGTAGCCCCTAGCACCTGCTGCCTAGCACCCAGAACCTGACACCTGACACCTAACACCTGCCTTTAGTATGGATTACGCTGACCCGTTGTATAGGTCGCGGCCTTGCAAGTCAGCCAGCGGGCGCTGGCCGCAGAGACAAGTGTACACGCGGTTATTACCGGTGTCAAGTATAAAATGAGGGTACACACCGAAGCCGCGGGTGGCGCCGACATTGCCTTTTATGTCGGCGACCGTTAAGAAGCGAGTAGCGCGGGACTCCCGCGCTTGCTAATTCCCCTCCTGGTTCAGGAGGGGGCCGGGGGGTGGTCGAGGCCACCACCCCTTAGTCCCCTCCTCAAAGAGGAGGGGAGTTCGCGGGTGGCGCAGACATGCCGGAGTATGGCATGTCTGCGATACAGAATCCTGTCGTCCGCTGGAGCATCGCTGCACTCTTAATCACGTGTATGACTTGGCTGCCCTTCATTGATCGCAGACATCGCAAAAGGCGCGATGTCTGCGCCACCCGCCATTGGAAATGCGCCGCCGACGGACTAGATTCCCGCTCCCCGCCTTCGCGGGGACAAGCTTCGCGGGGACAAGCTTCGCGGGAATGACCACTGTTTCGAAAGGGATCCCATTCCAAATGACACCACTACCCCCGGCTGCTATCCCATTGACTTTGGGCAATTTCTGGGTTAGAGTTAATAGTTCTAAGACTGCACTCATTCATTATCCAATAAGGAGCCCCATGGAATTTCAGGTAGGCGAGAAGGTTGTCTATCCCAACCAGGGTGTCGGCATCGTCGAGCAAATTTCCACTCGCAATCTTACCGGCCAGCCGGAAATGTTCTATCTGCTGAAGCTCAGCTCCAGCAGTATGCGGGTCATGGTACCCATGAGCAGCGTGGCCAACGTAGGTTTGCGGCGGGTCACCAGGAACAGCGAAATCGGCGGCGTCCTTGATTACCTGCAGAAAGGCTGCTGCAAGTCCGCGCCAGACTGGAAAGGGAGATTCAAGGAAAACTCCGAAAAAATGCGCAGTGGTTCGCTGATGCAAGTGGCCGAGGTTTTTAAGACGCTGATTATCCTGAACCAAGCAAAGCCGCTCTCCTTCCGCGAGAAGAAGATGCTGGATCGCTCCTGGCTGCTGCTGGTGGATGAGATCGCCGTGGCGCGTGGGCAGGCGAAAGAGACGGTGGAAGCAAACCTGACCAAGTCCCTGGGCAAGTCCAACCTGAGAGCGCCTCTGCCGGCCTAAGAATTGTTTACCGGGGGCGAACGTTCTGTTTGCCCCGCTCCTCTCCGCTGTTTCGGCTCCGGGGGCACGTGTCGGCAGGGATCTTGCCCGACCTCCTTCCAGAACCACAAGCACCTCAACCCAAAGGAGTAACCTTTGCCCGGAAAAGGCTTCCGGGCAGCGGGGGAGGGGTCCGGGCATGCCCTGAGATGTCCACAGGTTTTCCACAAGATTTTGTCGATGTTACGACTGTAACCACTATATGTAGTGTTTTCCCTCTTGACAAAGGGTATCCCTGGAGTTAGATTCTGCACCTGCCGTTGCGGAGCCGGTTTCCGCCCGGAGGGGGGCGAATCGGCAGCGGGACACGCGTACAATATCTAATCCGCTGTGACCAGGCCGCACCAGCGACTACTAATAACTACGAAGGGCGCAACCCCACCTTATTGGAGGCGTACCATGGCCGAGAGGGATTCTATGTTGACGGAAACGAAAACCTGGGCCCCCGGCAGCGAGATTTCGAGCAGGCGCGGCGTCGCCATCAAGCGGCTTTTCTCGAAGCCCGGGGCGCATCCCTTTGATGAACTCCAGTGGGAGTTGCGCACGGCCTCCATCCAGAACGAAAAGGGCCGGGTCATCTTCGAGCAGCGCAGCGTGGAGGTGCCCAAAGACTGGACGCAGATGGCCACCAACATTGTGGCGTCGAAGTATTTCCACGGCAAGCTGGGAACGCCCGAGCGTGAGTCGAGCGTGCGGCAACTGATCACCCGCGTGGCCGATACGATCGCGCAGTGGGGTGTGGAAGGCGGATATTTCCGCAGCGAGGAAGACGCCCGGAATTTTCACGACGAACTGACACACCTTCTGGTCCGGCAGAAGGCCTCGTTCAACTCCCCGGTTTGGTTCAACTGCGGCCTATGGCACAAGTACCACCGCAGTTCCCAGGGCGGGGGCTGGTACTGGGACCCGGCCACGGGCGGGGTCAAGAAGGAGACCGAGGCCTACCGGCACCCGCAGTGCTCAGCCTGCTTCATCAACTCCGTCCAGGACAACCTCGAAAGCATCCTGAATCTGGCCAAAGTGGAAGGGATGCTCTTCAAGTGGGGTTCGGGCACGGGTACGAACCTCTCACCGCTAAGGTCCTCAGTGGAGCCGCTGTCGGGCGGCGGTGTGGCTTCGGGGCCCCTGTCGTTCATGAAGGGCTACGACGCCTTTGCGGGCGTCATCAAGTCCGGCGGCAAGACGCGCCGCGCCGCCAAAATGGTGATCCTGAACATCGATCACCCTGACATCGAAGAGTTCATCGAGTGCAAGGCGAAGGAGGAGCGCAAGGCTTGGAAGCTGGTGGAGGCGGGTTACGATTCCGCCATCGACGGCGAAGCCTACAGCTCCATCTTCTTCCAGAACGCCAACAACAGCGTGCGCGTCACCGACGAGTTCATGCAGGCCGTCATCGACGACAAGGACTGGGCGACGCGCCGGGTCAGCGCCGACGAGGTCGCCAAGACCTATCGCGCCCGCGACCTGATGAAGAAGATTGCCGAAGCTGCGTGGCAGTGCGGCGACCCGGGCATGCAGTTCCACTCGATCATCAACAAGTGGCATACCTCCAAGGCCACGGCGCCCATCAACGCCTCGAACCCTTGCAGCGAGTATATGTTCCTGGACGACTCGGCCTGCAACCTGGCGTCGCTGAATCTGATGAAGTTCCTGGGTCCCGACGGCAAATTCGACGTCGAGTCCTTCCGGCACGCCGTGGACATCCTGATCACGGCGCAGGAAATCCTGGTGGATAATGCCAGCTACCCCACGGAAAAGATCGCGCTGAACTCGCACGACTTCCGTCCCCTGGGGCTCGGCTACGCGAACCTGGGCGCCCTGCTCATGGCCAACGGGCTGCCTTACGATTCCGACGCCGGCCGCGACTGCGCTGCCGCCATCACTGCGGTCATGCACGGCGAGGCTTACCTGCAGTCCTCCCGCATCGCCGCGGAGCAGGAGCCCTGCCCGGGCTTCCCCGTCAATCGCGATTCCTTCCTGGGCGTGATTTCCATGCACCGGCAGGCGCTGCAGCACATCAACGCGCACAACGTTCCGGAAAATCTCTGGGAAGCCGCCAAGAAGACCTGGGACGAGTGCCTGGCGAGCGGCATGAAGTACGGCTACCGCAATGCCCAAGTCACGGTGCTCGCGCCCACCGGGACGATCGGCTTCATGATGGACTGCGACACCACGGGTATCGAGCCGGACCTGGCGCTGGTGAAGTACAAGAAGCTGGTGGGCGGCGGGTTGATCAAGATCGTGAACAACGTGGTGCCCACGTCGCTGTTGCGGTTGGGCTATTCCGAGCAGGAAGCCTCCGAGATCGTCAACTACATCGACCAGCAAGGCACTATCGAGGGCGCGCCGCACGTGAAGCCGGAGCACCTGCCGGTTTTCGACTGCTCACTCAAGCCCGCCAACGGCAAACGCTCCATCCATTACGTGGGCCACATCCGCATGATGGCCGCCGTGCAGCCCTTCCTTTCCGGCGCTATTTCCAAGACCGTTAATATGCCAGAAGAAGCAACTCCGGAGGATATTGCCAATGTCTATACCGAAGGCTGGCGGCTGGGCCTGAAAGCCATCGCCATCTACCGCGACGGCTCCAAGCGCTCGCAGCCGCTCAATACTTCCGATGCCAAGCCCAAGAAGGAGTCAGAAGCCAGAAGTCAGAAGCCGGAAGACAGCAGGGACGCGACTCGGGATGTGCCGCCTCGGCCTTTCCGTCGCAAACTGCCCGACGAGCGGATGGGCTTCACCCACAAGTTCGCAGTCGGCCAGCACGAGGGCTATCTTACGGTAGGCCTTTACGATAACGGCCAGCCCGGCGAAATCTTCATCACTATGGCCAAGGAAGGCTCCACGGTCTCGGGCCTGATGGATTCCTTCGCCACCGCCGTGTCGCTGGCGCTCCAGTACGGTGTGCCGCTCAAGGTGCTGTGCGATAAGTTCAGCCACACGCGCTTCGAGCCCAGCGGCTGGACGCACCACCCCGAAATCCGCTACGCCAAGTCGGTGATGGATTACATCTTCCGCTGGCTGGCGTGGAAGTTCCTGCCGCGCGACGCGCAACCGAGTGAGGATGCGAGCGTGCAGTCGCTGAATGGCACGGAGGCGGAGAAGGCCTCCGAATTGGCCTCCCGGTTCACGCGCGCCACTGGCGAAACTCCCCAGACCGGATTTGCCTTCTCGATGAGCCAGGCGGGCTTGTCGGGCGTCCACCCCAGCGACGATGCGCCCAGTTGCGCCGATTGCGGCGCCATCATGGTCCGCAATGGCGCCTGCTATAAGTGCCTGAATTGCGGAAGCACCAGCGGGTGCTCGTAGGGAAGAGGGAAGACGGGTGGCGCAGACACCGCGCCCCGCCGTGGCGGGCGATGTCTGCGAATCCCCGCAGGCTCGAGCAAGCATCGCGTGGCGCACGCTATCTGTGAGGCGATCGAAGTAACTTGGAGGTAAGTTTGGGCGCAGTTAAAGCACCGGAGCGGCTGGCGCTGGACGTGCACGGCGCGTTACACGCCATCTGCTCGACCGGCAAGGGGCGCTGCTGGTATTGCGACCGGCGGCTGCCGCGCGTTGAGGAGGCGATGGGCGCGGGTTGGGACGTGCAGCGCGTCGAGGGTGAGCGCGTCGCCAGCATCATCCTGGTCTGCCCGAAGTGCCAGCCCAAGCGCGCGAGGCTGCGAGTCACCGTGCAAGCCGTCGCGGCCGGTTTGTAGCGCGGCCGGCGAGGTCGCGCGGTGAGCCGTGCGCGCGGGCCGCGGGACGGGCGTCTCCTCCAACTGCCACACCCCCGGCCGAGGAGGGATCATGAAGGTCGTTGACCCGGTCTGCAAGATGACCATTGATTCTGAGAAAGCCGCCGCCAGCAGTGATTACAAGGGCCAAACCATCTACTTCTGCGCCAAAGGCTGCAAGGCCAAGTTCGATCAGGCGCCGGAGAAGTACGTCGGCAAATGAATTAGAAATTGAGAAGTTGAAAGTCGATGGTGGGGTGTTTCCACTGCCTGGAAGCACGGCGCTCAATGCTTAACGATCCTGACTGACGTCTTTCCCGCTGCTTCAAATCTCTTCCCGCTGCTACCACCCGTCATCGCGCTGCGAAGAGGCCGCGCATCAGGGCCTGAAAAAAGAGCCCAATGACGGCCGAAAGTCCGAAGGCTTTTAATCGCCCAATGCCATCCACGTTTTCGAAGACAATCATCATTACGGCGATGCTCCAGAGTGCCGCGATTATCAAACCAATGTAGGGAATCACCGCGAGCCACATGACGACAGACCCGAGCAGCAACGGCCTTAGCACGCCAACGTAAGTGCCGCGTGCTCCGAACCACCAACGCGCCAGCAAGTGACAGATTCCGTACTGTGCGAGCAACAGAAGCGCGCCCAACACGATCAGGAATTCAATGGTGAACAGCAATACGAACCAGCTTAACCCGGCTAGACCTCCTCCACCTGCCCATATGCTACCTGTCAGAGCAAGAAGCTGGCCGATAATCCAAATCGTAGCGCCATACAGAAGAGCGTGCTTATCCTGAGATGCGGCCACAACGGCGTCATCGTCCAGGCGCGCAATTGCCACGGCTTGGCGGAAATAATGCAGGGGTGCGAAGCCTGTCGGGATGGGCCATGTCGTTGCTACTACGGATTTCGTGGCGGGCGGCCCCGGGCAGGAGTGGGCAATTCCGTAACTATTGCCGCAGACAGGGCACTGTTCCATTGTCAGTCTCCGCTTTATTTAACAGAGGGATGATTCATCTCGGCGCGATTGTAGTGACGGCTTGGCAACGCGTCAAGCGGGTTCGTCAGGGGTGCATGGCAATCGCCATCGCGGACCAGTCGGGCAGGGCGATTTCCGGTATACTATTCCATCCAGTTGGGCGAAGAAGCTGACCTGCGTCCAAGGGCGAGAATTATCATGTCGGAAGCGACCGGCGTGGTGCGCCGCCGGCAGTTTTGCGCGCGCTGCGGGCAAATGATGTTTGAGTTCTATCGCTCACCCGACGGCCACTTCGGCCTGGTGGGCGAGGTGGGGCGAGATGCGTCCGCGCCCGGGCCCGAGATGCGCTGCTCGACGTGCGGAGCGCGTTACCGGCTGCTCGAACGGGTGGATGCGGCGGGCCAGCCGGTGGCCCGCGTGTGAGATGGAGAGAATGCTCTTATGGAATGTGAACGTCGATCGCTCCTGACCCTCCGCCGGGTTGCCGGCTTATGGCTCGGAGCCTGGTTTTGTCTCAGTACCCTGGCGTCAAGCCAGACCGTGCAACCGCTGCCGCCGCACCAGACCGTTGTCGTGCATGGCCACAAGATCGCTTATTACGAGGCGGGGAAGGGGAGTGTCGTCATCCTCATCCACGGCCTGGGCGCGGATTCCCGGCACTGGGCCGCCAACGTCGATCCGCTTTCCCGGAATTTCCACGTTTTTGCGCTGGACATGATCGGCTACGGCCAGTCCGACAAGCCGCTGATGCGTTACAGGGTCGAAACCTTCGCCGATTACCTGCACGGCTTTCTGAAGGCGCTCAAGATTCCGCGCGCCAGCCTGGTGGGGAACTCGCTGGGTGGCTGGGTCGCGCTCGACTTTACGATTCGACACCCGCAGATGGTGGAGAAGTTGGTGCTGGTCGATGCCGCCGGATTGCGGCCCGAGATCACCCTAAAGATGCCGGCCGACGGGGCAAAACCACTTTCGATTCTGAATGTGCGTTGGTTTTTCGACTTCATCGCTGCCAACAAGGAATGGGCCGCGGTGGACCTGGGGCCGAGCGCCTTCGAGCGGCACCTGGAGAACGGTGACAGTTACACCATCGCCAGCAGTGTGGCCGCGATGGCCACGGGCAAGGAATTTGAAGACGCGAAGCTCGGGAAGGTGCGCGTTCCCACTCTGATCATTTGGGGACGCGACGATGCGCTGATCCCGCTATCGTTCGGAGAACGCCTCAATCGTGGCATTGCGGGCTCGCAGCTTGTGGTGTTGGACGGAACCGGGCACATCCCCATGGTGGGAAAGCCCGCAGAATTTAATGAGGCCGTCCGGAAGTTTCTCTCCCCCCATGAGTGACGAAGGGTTTCTGCGTGAAAGGGCCGAACCAAGTCGAGATGCTTCGTCCGCCGCGGCGGACTCAGCATGACAGATCCCCTTTTTCAGAAGCCTGCCAGGGAGCAACGCGGGGTGTAGAATAGTTATCCATGCGGAGGCGTCGGCGCAGGCGGGCGAGTTCAAAGAGGGGTTGCAGTCACGCAACAGAGGGGAAAGGCATGATCTGCCGGGGGGCCCACCGGGTGTTTAGAAGATTCACGGCGATGGCGATATTCGTGTCGTTCGCTATTCTGCCCCAGGCCGTTTTCGGCGTAGAGAGGCTCCAGTTCAAGCCCGGTTTCAATCTCTTTTCTCCCCAAATGGACGTGCAGGTGGGGAAGGAAAGCTCGACGCAGTTGGACAAGCAACTCCCTTTGGTGAACGATGTCGAGGTATTACAGTACCTGGACGGCCTGGGGAAAAGACTGGCCTCCTGCGCGCCCAACAACCATGCGGAATACACCTGGCAGTATAAAGTCGTGAACAGCACGGATATCAATGCCTTCGCCCTGCCCGGTGGATACATCTATGTGAACCGCGGGGTGATAGAAGCGGCGGAGAACGAAGCGCAGTTGGCGGGCGTGCTGGCCCACGAGTCCGGCCACGTGGTGATGCGCCATGGCACGCATATGGCCTCCCAGGCCGTGCTGGCCCAGGCGCCCCTCGCGATTTTGGGCGGTATCCTGGGACAGAGCGGGAGCATTACGGCCCAACTGGCCGAGATGGGGATCGGTCTGGGAGTGAATTCGCTGATGCTGAAGAATTCACGCAGTGCGGAGGCGGAGGCGGATGAGGTGGGGACTTACATCCTCTACCAGGCGGGGTACGATCCCCACGCCATGCCCCAGTTTTTCCAGATCATCGAAAGGAAATATCCGCAGCGCACGCTGCAGTTCTTCTCCGATCATCCCAATCCTGAGAACCGCATCAAGGATGTGGACGCGGAAATCGGGAAGTTAGGCCCGCCGCGGAGTGCGAAGACCGACAGCCCAGAGTTCGAGGCCATCAAGCGGCGCCTGGCGGGAATGGCGCCGCCACCCAAAGCGCAGGGCACGCCGAGGGCCAGCTCGAGTCAACCGCCGCCCCTGCCTTCCGAGCACATGCTTCGTTACGACGGGAAAGTGCTGGTCTTGAGCTACCCCGATAACTGGCAGGTGCAGCAGAGCGAGGATGGGGTGGCGCTGTTTCCTCCCGGCGGCATGGTGACCGGGCCCGAGGGGGACACGGCGCAGGCTTACGGCGTGGCCGTGAGCCGCTCCCGGCCGTCCGGAGAGAGTTGGGGACTGGTGGATGCGACCCAGGAATTGGTGGACTCCATGCGGCAATCGAACCCGCAACTGCACGTCTTGCAGCAAACCGGGATGAACCTGCAGGGGCGCTCGGCGGTCAGCACGCTGCTGCAGAATGCTTCCCCGCTCGCGGGGGAGAGAGAAACGGACCACCTGGTGACGATCCGCCAGGGCGACTACCTGCTGGCGCTGATCTTCGTCGCGCCGGAAAAAGTCTTCGAATCCTACGCACCCACCTTCGACAAGATATTGCAGAGCTTGGAGACATCGAATTAAGGGTTGCTGGGTGGAAAATCCGGGAGGGCGGGCTGTTTCCGGCGCCGGGCCGGAGCGCCCTATACTACTGAGGTTGAGTTTCTTCGCCGGATGCGAAGATTTCACCTCCTGTCAGCAGTATCTCCGTGTCCTCCGTGACCAGCAGAGCCTCAACACAGAGGTCGCTGAGATGCTCCGTGCCCTCTGTGTTAAGGCTTGAAAGGCACAGAGGTCACGGAGAACTTCGTTTTGGTTGCGGCCGGGGTCTTGCGCCGCGCCTTAAGGAGGCCATCATCGTGAAGAGAGAGACGAAAAGGTGGAGAACGCACAGCCCGAGCATCAGGGCGTGGCTGGCCGCGGGGTGTGCCGCGGCGGCGATGATCATGATCCTTGGAGCCCCAGCCTCCGCCCAGGTTCCGAACCAGAATCCCATTGCCCCGAACTTCGGGTTACCGCGTGTTCATCCCCGGCCGTCCCCCGCCCAGGAGGAGATCCCCAGCCCCGGGCGCGTTTCTATCCTGCTTTGGTTTGACACCGAAGACTACATCCTGCCGCAGAGCGACGACGCCGCGAAGCGCCTGGCCATTTTTCTGACGCAGCAGGGAGTTTCCGCCACCTTCAAAGTGGTGGGCGAGAAGGCGCGCACGCTGGAGCGGCGCCACCGGCAGGATGTGATCGGCGCCCTCACGCACCACGACATCGGGTATCACACCAACACGCATAGCCAACATCCCACGGTGGCGGAATACGAGTTGACACTCGATTGGGACTCGGGCGTGGAAGAATTTACGCGCCGCGAACGCCCGGGCTTCGACGACGTGGCGCGCATTTTCGGGAAAACCCCCGTGGCGTACGGGCAGCCGGGCGATTCCTGGGCGCCGCAGGTTTTCCCCGCGCTGCAGAAGTGGGGCGTACGGGTATATCTCGACGAGGGCAAGCAGGTGGGGCTGAAAGGCCGCCCGTTCTGGTACGGAGGGCTCCTCAACATCTTCAACACACAGGAAGGTGAGCAGCTTCGGGCTGATGAAAGTTGGTCCAACCTGGACGCGGCCAAAGCCAAGTTCCAGGATTTCTATTTCCGTATGACCAGCCGGAAGGAGGGCGGAGTGATCAGCCTGTGCTTTCATCCCTGCGAATTCGTCCACAAGGAATTCTGGGACGGCGTGAATTTCCGGGAAGGAGCCAATCCGCCGCCGGAGGCCTGGCAACTCCCGCCCCTGAAGACGCCGGAAGAGAGCGGGAGAGCCTTCAAGTACCTGGAGGATTTGGTCGTCTTCATGAAGTCCTTCCCGCGCGTAGATTTCATCACGGCTTCCCAAGCGGCGCAAATGTTTCGGGACCAAGCGCAGAAGCACGTCTTCTCGAAGCAGGAAATCGTCGGTATCGCGGGCCAAGTGGATCGAGAAGTGTCCTTCCAGGTGGGCGAGCGCTTCAACCTGAGCGCCAGCGAAGCTTTCTACCTGCTTAACAAGTTCGTTGCAAACCTGGTGCGGCGGAACGGCACGGACCCGCTTATCCTGGACGGCACGCCCTATGGCCCGGCCTCTGCGCCGGCGCCCCTGGCGGCTAAGTTGGAGGTGCCTTGGCCGCAGGTGACGCGCACCGTCCTGGATGTCCAGGATGACCTGGACAAGACGGGGCAAATCCCCAACGCCATCTGGATGGGCAGCCAGCCCATTCCCCCGGAGAGCTATCTGGTGGGCCTCGCGCAACTGACGGTGACGCTTACCGAGAAGGGCGAACCGCCGGACAGCGTCAGCTTCGGGCCGGCGCGCCTGGCCGCGGCCGACTATGTAGCGGACGATTCCCCGGAGCTTTGGGGCTGGGTGATTTTCCCCCGCGGCTTTCATGCGCCCAAGCTGATGTCGCTTGCCAAACTGCAGGCCTGGACCCTAAAGCCGGCGCGGAAGTAGAAGCACCCCAGGCGGGCGCCGGCAAGGCGGCGTGGCGCGGGCGTCTCGCCGGTGAGAATCAGGCAGGCACGGCCACGCTGGCCCTGCCACCGGGCGCGGCTGCGCACGGGGTCCTGATAGCTTCCGGCTCCGGCTTGTGTTACCATTTTTTCTGCGTTATGGTCAATCTCAGGAAACCCGCGCAACTCTCATTGCTGTGGGCTGCCTTGGGGATCAATGCCACAAGTTGAAAGGACAGTTTTCCTATGTCAGGCCATTCTAAGTGGGCAACGATCAAGCACAAGAAGGGTGCAGCGGACGCGCGCCGCGGGAAGATCTTCACCAAACTGATCAAGGAAATCACCGTGGCTGCGCGCATCAGCGGTGGCGACGCTGACTCGAATCCCCGCCTGCGCACGGCCGTCCTCGCCGCCAAGGCCGAGAACATGCCCGCCGACAACATCAAGCGCGCCATCCAGAAAGGCACTGGCGAACTGCCCGGTTCGACGTATGAAGAAGGTGTGTACGAAGCTTACGGGCCCGGCGGGGTCGCCATGATTGTGGAAGTCACGACGGACAACAAAAACCGCACGACTTCCGAAATCCGCCACACCTTTGCCAAGCACGGCGGGACCTTCGGCGCCTCCGTGGCGTGGATGTTCCACAAGAAGGGTTACGTGGTCGTGGAGAAAAGCAAGGCGAACGAGGAAAAGCTGCTGGAGCTCATCACTGACGCCGGCGCCGATGACATGATCGATGACGGCAGCAATTGGGAAATCCTCTCCTCGCCCGAGCGTTTTCATAGCGTGGTGGAAGGCTTGAAGGCCGCGCAGATCACCCCGGCGGCGGCGGAAGTTACCATGGTGCCGCAGAACTACGTGAAGCTGACCGGCAAACAGGCTGACCAGATGCTCCGGCTGATGGATGAATTGGAAGACCACGAAGATGTCTCGCACGTGTACGCCAACTTCGATATCGAAGAGGCGGAACTACACGCCCTCACGCAGACGAAGTAGGGGCAGCCTGATTCCCCGACGGGAGGAGGTAACGCCGAGATCAGGTCCCGGTTTATGGTTCGTCGGCATCGCTTCTTCCAGCGGGCGGTGGGAATCCTGGCGCTCGCGGCCGGGGTGTGCGGCGCTGGGCACTGGACGGCGCCGAGCCGCGCCGTGCTGGCACAGAGTTCCACCTCCGTCCCTCGGCTCACCTTCACCAAATCCCTGCCGGGCAGCCTCCCTGAGTACATGGCGTTGCGCGTGGATGCGAATGGCAAGGCGGCGTACGAGGGGCGCCCGCTGGCTGATGTGCCCAACCCGCGCGCCCTCGAGATCTCTCCGGCCACCACCCAACGCCTGTTTTCTATGGCAAGCTCGCTGGGCTACTTCAGCTCTCTCAACCTGGAGAGTCGCCACAAGGTCGCCAACCTGGGCCTGAAAACTTTCACTTACGAGGCCGGGGGCAAGGTCAGCCGGGTGGAGTTTAACTACACCGAGAACCACACCGCCCAGCAACTCACCGAACTGTTTGAGAAAATCTCGAGCGTCGAACAGCACATCGCCCAGCTCGACTATGCCTGCAAATACGACCCTTTGAGTTTGCCCCAGCAGTTGCGCCAGATCCAGATCGAGCTCGACGAGCACGGCTTGCTCGAAACCGGCCTGCTGGTCCCCACGCTGGAAAAGATTGCCGGCAATCCCCGCCTCCTGCATCTGGCCCAGTCCCGCGCCCAGGAAATCCTGAAACGCATTCAAGAAGGCAGCGACTGAGGATGACCCCATGAAGGGGTGCGAAGCACGGGAATAATCAGG
Source organism: uncultured Acidobacteriota bacterium (assembly GCA_963722555.1). GTDB lineage: Bacteria > Acidobacteriota > Terriglobia > UBA7540 > UBA7540 > Bog-366. The sequence goes on along the minus strand of CAVRNQ010000001.1, from coordinate 49,710 downwards.
AAGGCCCTTCCAATTCCGTTGTGAGAAATCCGGGTTAGCCGTTACTGCGATCGGAGGTGCCGAGGGGGGTCTCGATCCAGCGCGCGGGCTTCGAATTTAGATGATCCCGTTTTCTCATTCCGCCCGCAGGGCCTGCACCGGTTCAATGGAAGCGGCGCGCCAACTCGGGACGAACCCCGCCAGCAGCGCGCAGGCTGACAACACCACGACCGCCAGGCCCAGGATAAGCGGATCATAGGCTTTCACACCATAAAGCTGGCTGCCGAGCCAACGGCCGGCGGCCAGCGCCACGGCAATTCCGACTGCGAGACCCACCCCGAGTTGCAGCAAGGCTCCACGCAATACCAAGCCCAGCACGCTGGCGCGGTCCGCGCCCAGTGCCATCCGGATGCCAATCTCGCTCGTGCGGCGCGCTACAGAGTAGGCCGTGACTCCGTAGAGTCCCACGCAGACAAGTACCAGCGCGAGCATGCCAAATAGTTCCGTGAGCCGGGCGATCAGCCGGTCTTGATTGAAATTGCGCGTGACTTGCTCGCTCAGGGTCATAATGTCGAGCACGGTGAGGTTGGGGTCGATATCCGCCAGCGTTTGCCGCACTGCGGCCGCCAGATTCTCGGGCCGGCCCGCCACGCGCAGCTCAATGTCCTGCAAGTAGTGAGAACCGAGCATGAAGGCTTGCTTGGGGTCCTTCGACATTTGCAGAAACGGCAGGAAGAACGTCGGATAGGCGGATTCGCGCGCGTCCTGATACTTCGTGTCCTCCACAATACCCACGATCTCGAAATCCCCCGCGTGGCTCGCGTCTCCCATTCCGAAGTGCTTGCCGAGGGGGTCCTCCTTGGGGAAGAACTTGCGTGCGAAGGTTTCATTGATCACGGCAACCTGGCGTGAGTTGGGTGTGTCCTCCTCGCCGATCACACGGCCTCGCACGAGGCGTGTGCCCAGGGTATCGAAGTAATGGGGGCTCACGCGGTCGAAAGAAGCACCGATCTGATCATCCGGCGGCCGCCCTTCGAAGGCAATGTTGTAGGACCAGTTCTCACCCCGCATCGGGCTGTAGAGTGAGTAGCTGGCGCTGATCACGCCAGGGGTCTGCGGCAGGCGCTGTGCAAGTTGCTGATAGAGTCCGTACAACTTTTCGGGCTTGTACCCCGCCAGGGCGGGATTCACTCTCACCATGATCCGGCCCTGAGTTTCAAAGCCGAAGCGTTGGTTTTCCAGATTGCGCAGGGTTTGGGTGAGAAGGCCGGCACCGATCAGCAGAACCGCCGAGAGGGCAACCTGCAGGACTACCAGAGATTGCCGCGGTAGCGAAGAACGGTCGCGCGTGGAGCGGCCGGCCCCGCGCAGGGCTTCTGCGGGGTCGGATTGCGAAGTGATCCAGGCAGGTGCCACGCCGAACACGATGCCCGTTAGCAGAGAGAGGAGAAAAGCGAAACCGAGCACGGGCAGGGAAGGCAGGGGACTGATCGGCACAAAGCGAGCTCCGCGAAAGGTGATGAGCAGGATAGTGCGCGTTCCTAGAAAAGCCACAACCAGCCCGGCCACCCCGCCGAGGATTGCCAGCACGACGCTTTCGGTGATGATCTGCCGGATCAGCCTCCCCCGAGGGGCGCCCATCGCTACACGGATGGCGGTCTCGAAGCGCGTGGCGGCGCCGCGCGCCAGCAGCAGGTTGGCGATGTTGGCGCAGGTGATCAGCAGCACCAGCCCGGCGATAATCATCAGCAGGCGCAGACCCGCGGTGGCGTCGTTCTGCAGGCTGGCCACACCGCCCCCCGCGGGTGCGAGCACGATATGTTGCTTGCCGAGCTCCGAACGGTCGTGGGCCGTAAGGTCCGGTTGAGCGCTGAGCCATTGTTGCAGTTCAACCGTAACCTTGGACTGGACGCTGGCAGCGCGCGCACCCGGCTTCAATCGTCCGATGATGTAGAGCCAGTGAAATTGACGATTCAGGAACGAGTTCTGCCCATTGAGGGCCGGTTCCGTGGCCAGCGGCAGCCAGAAATCCGGAGGGTCGGCGCGCAGAGTATCCCCGAAGAAACCCGGCGGGGCGATTCCCACCACAGTGTACAGCAGTTGGTTGATGGTGAAGGTGGCGCCAATCACCGAGGGATCAAGCCCGAAGTGCTGCTGCCAGGTGCGATAGCTCATCACGGCGACGGGCGGCGCACTGGCTGTGTCGTCAGTCGGTGTGATAACGCGCCCGGCGAAAGCGCCCAGACCAAACATGGGAAAGTAATTTCCGGAAATGAATTCACTTACAAAAGGCTCAGCCGGCCCGCTTGCGCCGCTGCGCCGGACGCTCAAGGTTGGCAAACCAGCTTGGAAGGCGGCCATCTCGGCGAATTCGGGCGTGTGATCACGGAACTGCTGATACAGGGAGTAGGCGTAAATCGCCCAGTTGTCCTGCAACCCTCCCAGCATGCAGCAGTTGTTGGCGTCACCGAGGCGGTAAAGTTGCTTGGGGCTCGAGACGGGCAGGCTCCTCAGCATTATCACGTGCACCAAAGTAAAAATTGCGGTGTTAGCGCCGATTCCGAGGGCGAGCGTGATCACACACACTGCCGCGAACCCTGGCGATTGTCGCAGGCGGCGGAATGCATAGCGGATGTCACGCATCAGATTGGACATTCGGTATCTCCTGCAGACAAATACGGAGGCAAGACCCTCCTCGTTCCAATAAGACGCGGACAAAGTGACACTGGTTATCATGAAAGAGGCGAAATGTCCGAGAGTGGGTGGGATGCACTCTCATTCCCCCCTCCGGATTTCGGCGAGCGTTAGCTCAGCCAGGTTTTCAGCAGTTGTCCTCCTCTGATGCGCACGAGGGGCTTCCCCGCGATCTGCTTGGCGGATGGACATTAGAGTTCTCGTGCGGATGCAACTTTTGATCTCTCTGGCACGTCCAGGTAGGTGTAGGATTAGGAGGGGACGGCCAGGCAGTGGATGGCGGGGAGGTGCCCCATGAAACGGCGCAGTCGTTGCTTCCTTCTGACCTTCGCGGCAGGGACGTTCGGCCTGCTCACAGCAGGTTTGTTGTGGGGACAGGAATACTCCCATGCGCGCATTGTTCGTCTGAGTTTTGTAGAAGGCACCGTGACCGTCGCGCGGCCTGATGTGCAGGAGTGGGCCCAGGCGCCGGTCAATACGCCGCTTGAAGAAGGCTTCAAGCTCTCCACAGGGGAGGGCAGCTTCGCGGAGGTGGAGTTTGAGAATGGCGGCGCCATCCGGTTGGGCCAGCGCGCCCTGCTGGACTTCACCCAGTTGGCGCTCGCGGCGAGTGGCGGCAAGATCAATCACCTGCAGCTCGAGGCAGGGTTACGGGACATTCCATCCCCGGCTGGAAAGCGAAGAGGATTCTTTTGAGTTGGCCACGCCCAACGGCACGCTGACGGTGCGGGGCCAAGCGCTCTTCCGTGTGGATCTGGATCAAGACGTGGAGCGCGTGGAGGTCTTTAAGGGCACCGTGGACGTGGCGAGCAACCTGGGTACTTGGGCGCTCGAAAAGAACACGGTGCTGGAGTTGCGGCCGGACACGAACGAACTTGCCAATGTCTCGCAGGGCATAACCAAGGATGACTGGGACAACTGGGTGGAGGAACGCGAAAGCCGCGCCAAGATGGCGCAAACCGGTCCCTCGCCGAACGATTACACGGGCAACACGGCAGATTCTCGTTACGGGTGGAGCGACCTGGGCGCATACGGCAACTGGTCTTACGTGCAGGGCTGGGGCTACGGATGGACGCCCGCCGCGCTTGGTTACGGTTGGGCGCCTTACACGCAGGGCCAGTGGTGCTGGTATCCGGGCTGGGGCTACACCTGGATTGCCGCCGAGCCGTGGGGTTGGCTGCCCTACCACTACGGGGCCTGGGAGTTTTTAACCGGAATGGGCTGGGCGTGGTTCCCCGGCAGTTTCGGGACGTGGTCGCCGGCGCTGGTGACCTGGTACACGGGCCCGGGTTGGATCGGCTGGGTTCCGCGGGCGCACCCGGTGCACGGAAAACCCACCGCGAATCCTTGCCTGGGTGGCGCGAGATGCGGCGGAGCGGTAGTGAGCACGAGTACCTTTCGCAACGGCGGGAGAGTGAATCCCGCGAGCCTGCTGGGTTTCAACCCGGCCATCGGAGAAAAGATCAACCAGCCGGGGGTCCACCCGACGGCGGCAGCCCTGCTGCCCGGCCCGGCTGCTCCCCAACCTGCCGCGTACGGAACTGGGCGGCCCCTCCCCAGGGGTAATAGCTCAACAATGTCTATTACTACAAATGATAATACCTACAATTCGGGCAAGGTGACAGGGGCGGGCGGGGCAAGGATGGTAGCGCCTGCGCCGCCACCCCGGCACGTAGTTGGGGTATCGCCTGATTCGGGCATTGCTTATGATCCCCACGGCGGCCACTATGTGAATAACCCAAATGTGACGTCGCCCCCAGAGCCTGCGGCCGCGCGAACCGGACCGGCCGTTGCTGCCGCCCCTGCGGCGAACCCGGAGGGGATGGAACCTATGCCGGCGGGGACCCACGACGCGGGGCAGCGCGCCCCGGACGCTGGGGGTTTGCAGCCGCCGGTTCCGGTGACGGGCGCACGGGCGGAGAGGTATGGGTTCGCTCCAGCCGCTGCGCCGCGGGTGGAGGCGGGGTCACCTGCCAACCCGGGCAAGCGCATCTCCCCCGGGAATACCGGAGGGCCTTCGGCCTCCGCAGCCAAGTCGGTATCCTCGGTGTCCGGGGGTGTGCACTCGGGAGGCGGGTCTGCGAGCAGTGGCGGGGGTGGACGTGGATTTGGGGGCGGGGGCGGAGGATCCGGCGGAGGCCACTCGGGAAGCAGCAGCGCCGGTGGCGGACACCATTAGCCAGCACCGCGCGTCGAGCCGGGCTGTCCGCGGAAGGCTCGACCACCTACTATCGGTAAGTCAGGGGCGCGCTCATCTTCGTGCCCAAGGTGAGCGCGCCTTCGCGTTTCTGTAGCAGAAGGGTCTCGCGGGACAATTCCACAGCTTCATAGGAAGTTGCTTTCATGGAGATATTACTGCCGACGCGAAGCATCCTGTTAGGTTGGTGACTGTTCATGACCCCTCACCCGGCCCGCGCCGGCTGGTAAAAGCGCCGGTCGCGGTCCACCCTCTCCCCTTGCGGGAGAGGGTGCCGAGCGTAGCGAGGAGGGGGCCCCGAGCGCCGGGGGTGAGGGGTCTTTCCCTCTGCCCTGCAGCGACTGCGCAACATTGCTTTCTGCGCTCGCGTTAGTATCCTGTTGAATGCGACTTAGCTTCAGGGGGGAAAGGGGCGGGGGGCTCCCCGTCAGGAAACTACGATGCCGGCGTAGCCCACCACGGCGCTGCGGTCGCCGCCGGCGTCCGCGGAGGTGGCATAGCGGACAAGTTCGGCGCGAGTTGCACCCAGGTCTTTGGCCGCGGTGAGCAGGGCGATGGCGGGGCCGTAGCCGCACATGGTTATGTCCTCGCGGCGGATGACCTGATACAGTCCCTTGGGATCGAGCGCCTTGATTTGCTCAATTGCCATGCCGTCCTTGCGACGCGTTAGGTCGTCCGGCTCGTAGTGATTCATGTCGCTGGAAGCAACGATCAGCGCCGGGCGGGGCAAACGCTTTAGGGCTTGCGCAATGCCGTGACCGAGCGCTTCGAGCGCCTCGAACCCACCCACGCCGAGGGCAATTGGAACGAAGCTGAAGGCGCCCACGCTGCGCTGCAGGAAGGGAAGCTGCACCTCCAGGGAATGCTCGTCTTCGTGGGCCTTCGAGTCCTCCATGAGCAGGTGGCAGGAATGGCACAGGCTGCGGGCCAGTTCGGTGTCTACGGGCATACGACCCAGGGGCGTCAACCACTCGCCCGTGGACATGATCGCCTGCGGGGCGCCGCGTCCGGTGTGATTGGGGCAGAGAATGACGTAGACCGCGCGCGCCGGCAGCCGCCGGAACACCGCTCCTGCTACCGGACCGGAATAAACGTAACCGGCGTGAGGGACAATGCAGCCTAGCGCCGCCTCGGTTTTCTCGGGAGCGCCCCCCTCCGAAGCGAGGTATTGATCGACTTGTCGAGCCAAAGCTTCCGGCTTGGCAGGATAGAATCGTCCCGCCACGGCCGGTTGTCGCAGAGCGGGAGTTTGCATGACAGAATCCTATGCTTCGCGTTTGGCGCCTGTCAAGCAGGACCACCCTTTTTCGCCGGCCTTTGCGGGAAAATGAAACCTTTGCCAGGATTCGCGAATCAAACCCAGATGGCAAGGTGCCCGTGGGGTTGGTAGTGGTGCAATTCAGAATCACGCGTCTTCGCCGAGCAACGATTAAGGTTCCTGACCACCCCGCCGCCTACGGCGGCACCCCTCCTAAGCTTAGGAGGGGACTCCGTTTCCTGGCCGGGCAAGACTCCCCTCCTGGTTCAGGAGGGGTGCCCGAAGGACGGGGTGGTCGCGGATGACTTCGAAAATGCACCACTACCGTGGGGTTTGCTCAAGGGCGGGTTTGGTCGTGCCGATAGACAAGAGGGGAGACTACCGACAACGATGTTCAACCAACTCCGGCGGGCGCCGAGCTGGGTTCTGGGCGCAATCGTATTCTTTTCACTTCTATTACCTTCCAAGTTGATAGCACAACAGGAAGCGCAGACGGGTCCGGCGGCCGCTCCGCCAGCCCCGGCTAAGACCGGGGACAAGGATGCCCCCCCGATAGGGCAGCAAAGCAGTCCGCATAACGACCGAATCTTGTGGGCGTTGCCCAATTTCCTGACCGTGGAGAACGCTCGGACCGTCCCGCCTTTGACCGCCGGGCAAAAATTCAAGCTCGTGGCCCGCAGCACGTTTGACCCTGCCGAATACCCTTACGTTGGCGTGATCGCTCTCATCAACCAAGCCAGCAACACTGAACCGGCCTTTGGGCAGGGATTTCGCGGTTATGCGAAGCGCTACGGTGCATCGTATGCCGACTACACCATTGGCAACATGATGGCCAACGCCCTATTCCCGTCCCTGTTGCGACAGGACCCGCGTTACTACCAGTTGGGCAAAGGCGGGTTCTTCCACCGCGCTGCTTACGCGGCCGGCCGGATCTTCGTGACTCGTTCGGATTCCGGGCAAAAGGAGTTTAACTTCTCGGAATTCCTGGGTAATGGCATGGCCGCTGCCATCTCCAATGCATACCATCCCGCGCCACGTACGCTCACGAAGAGCGTAGGCGTCTGGTGGGCTCAGATCGCGTGGGACGCGGTCTCCTACGAATTGAAGGAATTCTGGCCCGACCTTCGGCGCAAAGTTCACAAGCCGTAACCGACGACTCCGCCGACTGAGTACTTTTATCATTCCACAGGAGATGTCGCGCGCCGCGGAGGGTGGCAGTAGCGGCAGCGGTTCTCAGGTGTGTGCTGGTTATCCATCAACGAAGCGTGAACCTGCAAGCTGGGTCCTCCCTGGGCGGTTTTGCGTTGCACCAAATGTCCGCGGCCGTGCCGCGTTCATAAGCCATTCATGGCTTTGATGGCCTCCCAGTATGGGCTGGTGGAAAGTTGGGACTTGAAACTGCGCAGGAATTCTTGTTCAGACTCCGCCGAACTGGGCCACGCCCCGTCACAAAACCTCCAGGCGAGGTTCGCGTGGCCGGAATAGATGAGGTCGAGCATAATTCCCCAAAACTTGCTCGCCGGACTTCCGTCGCCGCTGCGCGGGATGCGCCGCCCCTTCTCCACGAGTTGCTGGAACTCCCCTGGCGAAGGGGCTGGTTTCACCATCAGGTCTGCCGCGACATTGTAGCTCCCGGCTTGGTAACGCAAAATGACTTGTGGGGCCGGTGAAAAGGCAAAGGGGGCGTTCCAGTAGGCGAAGGTCCAGTCGTTTATTAAGAAGTTGACTTTGCCTTCACGTTCCTTTCGAAACCGGCAAGCATCACCGTGTCTGGCGTCGATCCGGCCAACCTCTCTCACCTGATCATCAAGTTCAAAGATATAGTACGTCAAGCAGCAGTGCGCTCCGCCTGTCCAATCCGCAATAACCAAGTTGGGTTTTCCTTCGCCTGTGATGTCTTTTCCCGGTCTGATGTCCCGGTTACCCGGGTCATCTTTGTTAAGGCACCCGACACTGTATTTCATGCCGTCGTCATCGACGCGGCTGTATACTCTGCGACCGCCTTTCAGGACTTCAAACGCCTGTGACGGATCGCCGTGCTTCCCGGCGCGATATGTTCGCACCTCGTAGCCCTCGAACTTGACGTCCTGGTCAAGCGCCATCGAAGAAGGAATCGTTGGAAAAGTCTGGTTTCCTGTCCTCGCCCGGCTGGGTTGCTTCGCCGCGCCTCGGTCTGTCGTTTCACTTGGTTGGGCCGGCTGATTGGTCTGAGCCAAGAGATGAGGGAGGTTTGTGGCGCTGGCAGCGAACAGGAGTAGGAAGCAGGCAGCCGGGGTTTTCATAACCATGTGACCTAGAGCGAGTGGAAATCCTCCCGACCGTCCTCAGTGCCCCGCGATCTCCGCGTAGCGGAGCTGTTGCTTCACGATGTCGCGCGGATAGACGATCTCGACGTCGTCCATCCTACCGCCCGTGCTGAAGTGTGGCACGAGGTCGGGATTGATGCCGCTCCAGAAGGTGGGCAGGTCGAGCTGCTTGTAGCGCTCCACCACCTGGTCGCGCCAAGCGGTATTGAAGTGGATGCCGTATTTCGTGATCAGCGCCTGGGCGGCGTCGTAATCGCCTTCCGCCTTGATGCGCATCAGTTCGGCTAGCAACATGCCCACGCCCTGCCGCATCTGGTTGTAGTCCTTCACTACCAGGTAAGCCTTGCCGTCGCGCTCCACGGGCTGGATCGAGCCGGTCTTCTCCCGAATGTAATTGACGATAAGCTGCGTGCCGCGCCGGTGGTCTTCCTCGATCGTGTCGCCGGTGGGGAACTCATGGAGTTCGGCGAGCGCGGCGCGCGCCTCGCCGTCGTAGGCGGCCTGGGCGGCGTCGAGGTTGGGGATGGCCCCGATTTCAATCAGCTTGGGGTCGAAGAAATTCCATAGCGCTACCAGGTCCGCGCGGGCTTCTTCCAGCGTCGAGTAGTATTCCTTCAGATAGACAGCCGGCTCCCCGGTCAGTTTGGGGTTCATCTTCCCCGAGCCGTGCCCCAGCACCTCATGCATGGCGGTGTAGATGTCGTTCGAGAGGGTCCGGTACTTCTCGGCGCGGGCGCGTGCCTCGTCGGAATAGGCGAACTCGCCGGCCACCTTCATGCCCTCTGCCGCCGCGAAGGCGCGCGTGGAGCCCGTGAAAATGAAACTCTTGCTGCCGTACTGGTCGTGGATTTCCGCTTCGTTCGGCAAGTTCTCACCGATGGTCGTGATGTCGAAATCGGCGGTCTCAATCAGCGCTTCCACGGTGTTCACAATGGGGGGATGAGGTGTCTCGAGCTTGTACTTGTCGTCCCAGGGTTCGCGCTGCTCGAAATACTTGGCATTGGCGGCGAGCGCCTGCATGAGCTTGTTCATCTTCTCGTCCACCATGGTCACATAGGACTGCGCGGCGCCCTTCAGGCCGCGCGCGTCCTTGTAAACCTCGATGAAGCCGTTGGTGAAATCCACCGGGGAGTCATCGCGCACCCAGTCGATGTTGAACTGCCGCCAGTCGGCCGGGGCGCCGGTTTGGTAGTAGCGGATCATGTCCTGTAGGACTTTCTTCTTGGGTGCGTCGGCGTAAGGCAGCGCCATCGTGAGATAGCGAATCGCCCGGTTCAATTCGTCGGCGTAGAGACCGGGTGGGACCTTGCCGTCCGGAGTGCCCGCGCGGTACACCTGCTCGATGAGTTTTCCGTCCTTCTTGATCAGGCGCGAGTTGAGCGGGTACTTGTCGTGGAAATCCGCGAGGTCGCTCATCGTCACGCCCTGGTAAAGGTTGTTGCCGCTCGCGGCGAGCGGGTCTTCTCCGTTCTTGGGGTTTTTCTGCGTCAGGTAAGGCTGATAGTCCGCGTCGAAAATCGCCGGGCGCAGGTCGGCGAGTTCCTTTGCGAGTTTCGTCCGCGGGCCCAATCGCGCGTGATTCTTGAGCGCCTGCTCGGCCGCGGCCGCGAGTTCCTCATAGGTGAAATCCGGCAGAAACTTCTGCGAGGTGAAAGTGTTGTGGTTCCCATGATTCGCCCAGAATAGTTTGGTGTAGTCCGTGAGCTTTTTGAGCACCACCGGGTCGATGCCGCGCGCATGCGTCAGGATCTGCTCGAGTAGTTGCTTCAGTTCCAGGCCGTAAGCGGAGTTCTGATCGTAAACGATGGGGTTCAGGGCGATGGCTGCCATCGAAAGCCAGTGGGCTAGCACCTTTTGCTGGCGGGGGAGGTTCTTGAAACTCTCCGCCTCAAGTTGCAGGAAGCCGGTCTGGCCAACTCGGTCCACGAGCGGGGAAGGTGCGGACGGTTCTTGTGCGACGACCACACTTCCGATCCAAAGCGCGAAGATAAGTACACAAATTGGTTTGCGCATCGCTCAGCTCCCGGTCTTCATGATTGGGCAAGTCGCGTTCTTATATCAGATTCCGAGCCTGCTGTGCCAGCAGAGAATCCAAAGCCCATCCGGAGGCCGGCGCACCGCCGGAGAAGGCGACGAGTGGGGAGTTGATTGCAACTAACTGCCCTCGCCCCCAAGGGGGCGAGGTGAGCGTTGATTTGATATTCCAGCCCTCGCTCCCTTGGGGGAGAGGGTGGCCCGCAACCGGCGTTTTCTCCAGCCGGGGCGGGACGGGTGAGGGGGTCACTCGGGAACAAGTAGATGAACAATCTCCTCACCCCCTATGTGAATAGTGCTAGGGCTAGCCTGGAAGTCCACCGTCTTCCTGTTGAACTACTCATCAACCGCTGTTGTAATGCGCAGCAGCATGGTATCCCTTTGAAAGTACGTAGGTTGTTAGGGCAGCTAGCCATTCCAAGGTGACTTGCTATTGCGAAACACAACAAAGGCGGCAAATAGCGCAGATTTGTCATCCTTTTCGTATTTCAGCGGATGTGAACTAACCATAACATCTTAAATCAGTTAGGCACATCGCCCATTCCTGCTTATTCTCGATCAACGGCCAGAGGCCTGCAAATACATATAGCGAGATTTGGGTGCTTCGCTCCGCAGCAAGGGGGCGGAGTGCTACGAGGTGTTAAATGGTCGCTGGATTAGTCCTAGCAACATTTGTTCTTTTCGTGATGGCAGATTACTTCCTCCAGAGGCGCCGGCCGGAGCGGGTCGAGGTGAAGAGCCCGGCCCGGGAAGTGCCACCGGAGGAGCTTTCCTTCCCGCTGAATATCGTGGGAGGCTTCAAATTTCCCGCCCACCTTTCCTATCACCCCGGGCATGCCTGGGCGATGAAGGAATCCCACCAAGTGGTACGGATCGGCCTGGATGATTTTGCGGCGCGGCTGGTCGGCCAGATCGATCAAATCGATCTGCCGGCGCGGGGCCGCTGGCTCCGTCAGGGCGAGCGCGGCTGGACGCTGGGGCGCGGTAGCCATCGCTTCGAGATGCTCTCGCCCATCGAGGGCGAAGTCGTGGACGTCAACCCGGAGGTCCTGCGCGACCCCTCTCTCGCTCATAAGGATCCTTTCGGGGCCGGGTGGCTGGTGGCCGTGAACGCGCCGGCGGTGGACAGTAATCTGAAAAACCTGCTGCACGGACGACTGGCGCAGCGCTGGATGGAGGAATCCGTTTCCACACTCCACATGCGCGTCAGCCCGGGCTCGGAAGCACGCCTCCAGGATGGCGGGCACGCCATCGGTGATGTGCTGAGCCTGGTCCCGGAGTTCCAGTGGGAGAAGTTCGTCCAAGAACTGCTGTTGGCCTGAAGCTACACCCGGAACGCCGCGCGGACGGTGGCGGACGCAGCTTTCTGGAGGTTGAAGATGGTCGCGATCTTTGTGGCACTGATGTTCGTTGGCTTGGTCTTGGCCGACTTGGGCCAGGAGAAGTGGCGGGCGCACCAGGCGGCGCGCCGCGCGCTACCTGGCGGCGCAAACCTCCGGTGGCCTGAACTCGACTGGTGGCGCCAACTGCCGGCGGGCGTTCATCTATCCCCTGAGCATGTGTGGTTCAAGCCCGATCCCGCCGGCATGCTGGAGGTTGGCGCCGACGCCTTGATCGCCCACGCGATCGGTGTCGCCCGCCGGGTTATCCTGCCTCAGGTTGGCGATCAGGTGACCGCCGGCCAGCCGCTTTTTCGCTTAGAACGTAACGGCCGGAGCATCATCATTCCTTCTGCGGTCACCGGCCGGGTGTTGGCGGTGAATAGCCGCCTTGCCGATCACCCTGCATTGCTGAGTTCGGACCCCTATGGCAGAGGTTGGGTCTGTTACCTCACTCAAATGGAGGAGCACACGACGGCATTGCGTTTTGGCGAAACAGCGATCCTGTGGCTCGAAAACGAATTCGTGCGTTTCCGGGAGTTCCTCGCAGCTCAGACGGCGCCGGATTTGGCCTTCGGACTTACCAGCCAGGACGGCGGACTTCCTGCCGTCGGCTGCCTGGCTGAACTTGCGCCGACGACCTGGAGGGCCTTCGAAGCAGAATTCTTGCGGCGTGCGTAAAGCTCTGCTACCAGCAATGAATATCGCTCCGGGGAGCGGGGGAGTTCAGCCGCGCCCCAACCTACCCTCTCGACCGCTTCCCCAAGGCACGACTAGATAGTCTGCGTGATAACCGAACCCGCCTCGCTGCCCGGCTTGCCCTGTCAACCCGCTGTCAATCAAGTTTGCACAGAGAGGCGAAAGCCTTGCTCTCATCTTTTCTCCCATCGCGGTGCATCCCGCCCAGAAAGACCGTTCAATTGCGCGATTTCACCACGAGCGGCGTGGGATGCAAGCAAAATGCAGATATTGCGGACTATTAGACCCATTAGAGCGCGTGCCTGCTGAATATCTCGGCACCTAGCGTGCATAGAGATACATCAGGTCGGATTAATGCGCAGGCAATGTGTCCAACCTGTTGCTCCTTGGAGATGTCGAAGAAATGAGCAAATCAATTCTCGTTGACACCACTCGGTGCATCGGCTGTGGCTCTTGTGTGGCTGCGTGCAAAGAAACCAACGGCCTACCGGCCAGCGACAGCCTGCTCGACCTCCAACTTTCGGCCGACACGCTGAACGTGGTCCAAACGCATGGCAGTATCTTCGTCCGGCGCTTCTGCATGCATTGCCAGGACCCGACGTGTGCGTCGGTCTGTCCCGTGGGCGCGCTGCGCAAGACCGCAGCCGGACCGGTGGTCTACGACCCGGAGCGCTGCATGGGCTGCCGCTACTGCATGATGGCCTGCCCATTTGGCATCCCGCGATACGAGTGGAAGGTGGCTCTGCCCAGGGTGAGAAAGTGCACCATGTGCGCGCCGCGGCAGGCCCAGGGCCGGCAACCCGCCTGCACAGAAGTCTGCCCGGTCCAAGCCGGCATCTTCGGTGAGCGCCCCGACTTGCTAAGCGAAGCCGAGAAGCGGCTCCGCGAGGAGCCAGCGAAGTACTTTCAGCACGTTTACGGGAAAGACGAGGTGGGCGGCACTTCCGTGCTTTATCTCTCCGCCGTGCCCTTCGGACAACTGGGCTTGCCCACCAACCTGCCGCGCGATCCTATGCCTTTGTTGACCTATCGAGTGCTCTCCCAGATCCCCAACCTGGTCATGCTGGGTGGAGTGCTTCTGGGCGGAATCTGGTGGATCACCAGCCGGCGCGAAGAGGTGGCGAGGGCGGAGAAGGAGTAGAGAATCGGGTCATTGAGTCATCGGGCCATTACGAAGGAGGCAAGTTCCCTGGAGAGGCAACTCCATATGTCCACACAAGCTGAGCAGTTGAGGTCAATGACCCGATGGCCCGATGACCCAATGGCACGATCCTATGAAGCGGCCAGCGGACCATGGACGACGGGCAGTTCTTGTGGAGATTGGTGATGAGTTTCGAGAAATTCCCTAGGCTGACTTTTTGGCGGGCGGTACTGGTCGTCATCCTGGCTGTGGGGTTCTATGCCAGCGTATTGCGGTTTGTCAAGGGACTGGGAGCCGTCACCAACCTGTCCGATCAATTCCCTTGGGGGCTGTGGATCGGCTTTGACGTGCTCTGTGGCGTGGGCCTGGCGGCGGGCGGGTTCACGTTGGCGGCGACCGTCTATGTCTTCCACCTCGAGCGCTTCCACGCCGTGCTGCGTCCCTCGATCCTGACGGCCTTCCTCGGCTACGGCCTGGTAACCGTGGCCCTGTTGTTCGACCTGGGCAAACCTTACAACATTTGGCACCCGCTGGTGATGTGGAATCCACATTCCGTGATGTTCGAGGTTGCCTGGTGCGTGATGCTTTACCTGACGGTGCTGGCGCTGGAATTCTCGCCGGCCGTCTTTGAACGCTTGCACCTGCACACGCTCTTGCGGGTGGTCCGGGCCATGACGATTCCGCTGGTAATCGCGGGGGTGTTGCTCTCGACTTTGCACCAGTCGTCGCTGGGGAGCTTGTTTCTGATCGTGCCCGCGAAGCTGCATCCCTATTGGTATTCGCCGCTGCTGCCCGTTTTCTTCTTTATCTCCGCCCTGAGCGTGGGCCTGGCGATGGTGATTTTTGAATCCAACCTGAGCGCGCACGCCTTTGGCCGCGAACTGGAGATGCCTTTGCTCGAAGTGCTGGGCCGGGCGATGGCGGTGGTGCTGGCGCTTTACGGCCTGCTGAAGTTCCAGGACCTCGCGAGCCGGGGCGCGCTCGCCCGCCTGCGCGAGCCCTCCACCGAGACGGTCCTGTTCATATTGGAGATGGCGCTGGGTGTGCTCGTTCCCATACCCCTCCTCCTCTTCCGCAAGGTTCGAGAGGACCGCGACGGGCTGTTCGCCGTCGCCGTGCTGGTGATCGCGGGTTTCGTGTTGAATCGTCTGAACGTCTCGATCACGGGCCTGGAAGCATCTTCCGGCGTGCATTACTTCCCGCGCTGGACGGAGGTGGCCGTGACCTTATCGATTGTGGGCGTAGGCTTCCTGCTCTTCAGCTTGGCGGTGCGCTATCTGAACGTATTCGAGCCGGTGGGGCGTGACGGCGGGGGGGCGGTCGCCCGCCATGAGCAGCGGCGGGCCATCGGTCCAGCCTGAGGATGGGCGGACTTTCGCAGGCTGCGGAAAAACTCGTAGGGGCCGTCATTCTGAGCATTGACAGCCCTTCGGCTGCCCATGATGGGCAGAAACTCGACAAGGAAAACCAATGCCCCTCGCTGTCATCCTGAGCGAAGCGAAGGACCCCGGCAGTTCGCGGGGGGGGTGCGAACAGAGTAAACTGCGGGGGTTCTTCGCCCAAAATGCGGGCTCAGAATGACAGCCATGGAATTTCTCTCGCAGCCTGTTCAGCCGCGGCAACCGCACCTCCGGTGGCATGACCCCGCGGCTCAAGGACAACGGATGCCACAATTAACCCATAGCCTGGCGGTCAAGCTAACGGCTTGCGTGGTCAGCGGCATGGCTCTGCTCTTTAGTCTTTATGGATATTGGAACCTGCGCCTCTGGCGGCGATCCGAGCAGGAGATCATCTTTCAGGGAGCGGACCGCATTAGCGACACCATCCGCCGCAGCATTCGCTACTCGATGCTGCGCAATCAGCGCGAGGAAGTGTTCCACATCATCAGCACCATCGGGCATGAGAACGGCATCGACCGCATCCGCATTTTCAACAAGGAAGGAAAGATCAGCTTTTCCACCGACGACCAGGAAGTTGGCCGGTTCGTGGATAAGAAGGGGGAGGCGTGCTACGCCTGCCACGCACAGGCTCAGCCTCTGGCGCGGCTCGACCGGCCTGACCGGATGCGTATTTACACCGCGCGCGACGGCACACGTGTGCTGGGGCTCATCCGGCCCATTGAAAACGAGGCCGACTGCTCGAACGCCGCCTGCCACGCCCACGCCGGCGGCAGCCGGGTGCTGGGCGTACTCGACACCAACGTTTCGCTGGCGGCCGCTGACTTGGCGGTGGCCCAGCATCAGCGCCGGGTGGTGATTTTCACCGTGGCCTCCATCCTGGTCGTAAGCCTCTTTTCGGCTTGGTTGATCTGGCTGACGGTTTACCAGCCCGTGCGCCGGCTGACCGAAGGCACGCGCCACGTGGCCCAGGGCGACCTGGATTATTTGTTGCCCGAAACGAGCCAGGACGAGATTGGCAGTCTGGCCGTTTCCTTCAACCACATGACCGAGGAACTGAAGAAGGCGCGGGCGGAAAACCTCCAGTGGACGCGCACGCTGGAGGATCGCGTGCGGCAGAAAACCGGGGAACTCGAACGCGCTTATCGCAGCCTCACGCAATCCGAGAAGATGGCGTCACTCGGCAAGCTGGCGGCGGTGGTGGCTCACGAAATTAACAATCCCCTGGCCGGCATCCTGACGTACAGCAAGCTGGTTTCGCGCCTGGCCGACAAGGGCTTCAACGAGAACCAGCGGCTGGGCGAGGCCAAGAGCTACCTGCAGATCATCGAAGGGGAAAGCCGGCGTTGCGGCGGGATCGTGAAGAACCTGCTCGCCTTCGCGCGCCAGACGCCCATCAACCCACAGCGGAACGATTTGAATGCCATCCTCGAACGCTGCCTGCTGCTGGTTGGACATCAGATGACCCTGCAGAACATCGAACTGGAGAAGCGCCTGGCGGCCGACCTGCCGCCGCTTTACTGTGATGCCGGCCAGGTGCAACAGGCCCTGCTGGTGATCCTGATGAACGCCGTCGAGGCGATGCCGCAGGGCGGCCGACTGGGTGTCGAGAGCGTCTACGACCCCGTGCGGCGCCTGGGCCGCGTGAGGGTGAGCGATGAAGGGCCGGGCATTCCCCCCGAGGTCCTTTCGCACATCTTCGAACCCTTCTTCACCACCAAAGAGGAGAGCCGAGGGACGGGTCTGGGCCTGGCCATAGCCCTCGGCATCGTGCAGCAACACGGAGGAAACATCGAGGTGGCCTCCACGCCGCAAAAGGGGACGGCCTTCACCGTCCTCCTGCCGGAGGAGCCGCCTGTAAGCATCGACGCGGCGTAAGAGCCGGGACACGGGGCTCGGGATTCGGGACTCGGGGATGCGCGCAATTTACACTTTCTAAATTCAGATGAGTTTGGTTCGGTAGTTCGAGATATCGGGAAAATGGTCAATCGTTTGATTGGAGTATTGAGAACGCGCAAGCACGGATCGTAGTCTCGGGACCCGAGTCCCGGATCCCGAGTCCCGAGTCCCAAGTCCCGAACGGAAGGAGCACGCTATGAATCCCAAAGCCAGCATCCTGATTGTGGACGACGAGAACGTGGTGCGGGACTCGCTGGGGAAATGGTTCGAGGAAGAGGGCTACAGCGTGGATACCGCCAATAGCGCGCGTGAGGCGCTGCTGAAGCTGCCGCGCCAGCGCTGGGACCTGGCCCTGATCGACATCAAAATGCCCGGTATGGACGGCCTCGAACTGCACCGCAAGATTCGCGAGGTCGATCCCAACATCCTGGTCATTATCATGACCGGCTACGCTTCGGTGGAGACCGCGGTGCAGGCCCTCAAGGAGGGCGCCTACGACTACGTCATGAAGCCCTTCGACCCCGATGATCTGGCCCATGGCGTCGCGAAGGCGCTCGACCATCGCCGCGCGCGGGAAGAAAACCTGCGGCTGCGCGCCAGTCTGGAGGAAGTCCAGGCCGTCGAGCTGATCGGGCAGAGCCGCGCCATCGAGGGCGTGCTGGAGGCCGTCCGCACCGTCGCGCCCACGGATACGACCGTGCTGATTCACGGCGAGAGCGGCACCGGCAAGGAGCTCGTGGCGCGCGCCATCCACAATTTGAGTCCGCGCCGCTTCATGCCGATGGTCACCATCCACTGCGGCGCGCTGACCGAGACGCTGCTCGAAAGCGAGCTCTTCGGACATGAAAAGGGCGCGTTCACCGGCGCCCAGTACCGCAAGAAAGGTAAGTTTGAAGTCGCCGAGGGGGGCACGGTCTTTCTCGACGAGATTTCCGACATCAGCTTGAAGACCCAGACCGACCTGCTGCGCGTCCTGCAGGAAAAGGAGATCACGCGCGTAGGCGGCAACCTGACGCTCAAGGTGGATTTCCGGGCCATCGCCGCCAGCAACCAGGATCTGACCATGCGAGTGCGCGAGGGAACCTTCCGTCCGGATCTCTACTACCGGCTGGATGTTTTCGGCATCACGATTCCGCCCCTGCGCGAGCGCAAGGAGGACATCCCGCTGCTTGCTGACCATTTCCTGCGCAAGTATTCGCGCGCCATGAACAAGGCTTTCACGAATCTCAGCCGGTCGGCGCTCGAAGTGCTGATGAACTACGACTGGCCGGGCAACGTGCGCGAGCTCGAGAACGCGCTGGAGCGCGCCATGGTGATCGGCCGCGAGCCGGAGGTCCAGGCCGCGGATTTTCCGCTCCAGGTCACGCTGCCGCCCCAACCCGAGGGCAGTCTGGCGCTCGAGGACGTGGAACGCGCGCACATCCTGCACGTGCTCGAAGTCTCGGAGTGGAACCAGACGCGGGCCGCCAAGGTGCTGGGCATCGACCGTGTGACCCTCTACAACAAGATCAAGAAATACGGCTTCCGGAAGGCTGCCCCGGCCGCGTCATGAGAATCATCTCGCTGGTGGCGATTGGACAAGTCGACCGGGCGCTCCTCGTAACTCTCGCCGAGGGCTTGACGCGGCGCCTGCGAGTGGCCTGCTCCATCCAGCCGGAGGGCCTGGAGGTGGAATTCGCCTACAACGCACTGCGGCGACAGTATCACTCTACCGAAATCCTGGGAAGACTCCTGGAGCAGCCGCCCGGGGAGAATTGGAAGGTGCTGGGTGTGACGGAGGTGGACCTCTACATCCCCGTCCTCACCTTCGTGTTCGGGGAGGCGCAAGTCTCGGATGGCGGCGCCGTCGTCTCCGCGCATCGCCTGCGCCAGGAGTCTTACGGCCTCCCCGCTGACCTGGAACTTCTCCGCGAGCGACTGCTGAAAGAGGCTCTCCACGAATTGGGCCACACCTGCGGCCTGCGACACTGCGCGGACTACCTCTGCGTCATGAGCGCCTCCTACGGCGTAGAACGCATCGATTTGAAACGCGCAGACTTCTGCCCGGCCTGCGCGCAGGCTTTGCCCGGCAACGACCTCTGAGCCGCGCTACTTGCCACATTCACAATCCCCCGGCGCGGGGGTGGCGCAGACATCGTTTTGGGATGTCTGCGTTATGAGATTCACGGTATGGGATGCACGGCGCGGAGGGAGGCATCTTGCCGGGTGCGCCCCAGACATCAAACCACGATGTCTGCGCCACCCGCGTCCCGGTAGAGGTTGCGGGCTATGCCGTTGGATGCAGTTTTGGCGAAGCACAAGTCAACTTGCGTGGGTCATCAGTTAATACGGCTACGACGGCTTGATGTGGCACTCTTCGGGTATCAGGATTGCGTTCGGTAGAAGACGTAAAAGAACACCAACACACTGAGGCTCGCGAACAGACGAACCAGCGACGTCAACAGCGCCATCGCCGGAATCACATCACGCAAAACCCCCAATACGGTGGAAATGAAATTTGCCACTGCCAAAAGCGTCAGCAGGATTGTCCCGATCAATGCCAGCAGTGCCGCATTCTTGAGGCTCATGATGGGAGTATGAATGCTCTCAGCGTCATTTGCAAGCGGGAGCCACGCGGCACCGCGGGGTGGCGCAGACATCGTTTTGGGATTTCTGCGTTACGAGATTCAGGGCGGGTAGCGCAGAGTTGGTCTTCAACTCTGCGGCTCTAACCCTTGGGGACGGAAAAGCCGCAGACTTACACACCAAGTCTGCGCTACCAACCCTAACCGATTGAAGAGCTGGTGGACCTGGCGAGGATCGAACTCGCGACCCCATGGTTGCAAACCATGTGCTCTCCCAGCTGAGCTACAGGCCCAACTTGCACATCATCAAGCTACTACAGGCAACTCCAACGTGTCAATTTTGGGTGCATTGGGTGCAACATATGCACCCAAACCATCGTTCTCCACGACCGCCGATGCAGGCAGCTCAAACCCCAGCCCCACCTGCTCGGCGACATCCCTCCTGAACCTGCCGTCCGCCTTAAGCTTCGAGTACTTATCGGTCATCGTCCTATCCTTATGCCCGACCCAGAACCTTATCAAGTCTTCCGGCACTCGATTCTCTCTAAGGTGCGTGACCCGGAACCGCCGGAATGCGTGATATCCCTTCCTTTCGAGACCCAGTTTCTTGAGAAGCGGATTGAAATGCCTGTTCATTATATTTTGGCGGGTCATCGGACGACCGGAAGTAGTGGAGAAAAGGAATCCGGACGTGCGCCCGCCGATGAACCTGTCAAGCATGGCGGCAAGCGAGGAGTGCAAGTCCACGAAGCGGACGCCCGCCCCCGTCTTGGTGGGACCTACTTGGCCCCTGTCCGTGCTGTTCTGAATTTCGATTGTGCGTCGGTCATGCGATATCAGTTCGACCCGTACCGCAAGGGCCTCCCCAATACGCAGGCCGCTTCCAGCTTTGACGGCGTAGAGCATCCTGTGAAAACCGTCGCAATTGTTCAGTAGGTTAGAGATTTCCTCGCCCGTGAACACTGGTTGACGTTGGTTTTCCACGACCGGCATGTCAATGAACTCGTTGTTCCACTTACGGGGGTAGATTGGTTCCCCCTCCTCATTCAGCAGCGAGCCGACGACCATCTTAGCGGGCTGGATGTAATCGTCGATAGTCTTGGCGGAGAGTCCCGCTTTCTTCATCGTAGCCACGAGACCCTTAAGTGTCGGGTTGCCGACCTGCGATAGCGGCATGTCCCCGATGGCTGGCAGAATCCATTTGTCCAAACAAAATTTCCACCCCTCTGCTGTACTTATCCGGATGGGCTTCCGGTTGCGTGTCTGCACGTGTTCGAGCCACCATTTGGACTGCTCCCGGAAGGTCACGCCCAAGCTCATTCCCTCGACTTGGTTGAACCGCTCCTCGCTGTTTGCCCCGCAGGAATCAACAATCTCCCTCGCCCGCCTCTGAATCTCGGGTTTCGTCAGCAGACCGGGGCCGCAGACGGGACAGATTTTAACCCTTCTGTAAATGCGCTTCTCCTGCTCTGGTACATCCAATCTGAAGCGCACCGTCCAGAACTTGCCATGGCGCTGGACCTCGCCCACTTGACCTGAACGCCTCGACATGGATTTCCTGCTCCTTCCATGCCGTTGGCCCGGCGTCACCGTCAGTGTATCAGTTCCGGTCAAGTTGCTGTCAAGGCACACAGTCACCCTGTTCGCCGTCCCCCTGCCGCTACGCCTTCCGGGCGTTTCGCCGGAATTACACCGGCTCATCGGGCGGCTCTCACTCTCCAGATGTGGGTGGACATCCCCCGCTTGTTGCATCCCGGCTCCGCCCTGCTGGGCAGCAGACTCCGTTGACCCCTGTCTTAGTAATACATCGGGCTTAGAGAAATTCCTGGAGATTTTGCGATTCCCCTGCTGCTGTCTGCGCCCTTGTCGGCTGCCATCCTGCCGTCCCGGATATGTCACAGGGGGTGGCGGGAGCCATGACTCCGTTCCCCCCGAGCCGTGTCCAGCATGCGCCCACCCTGCCGCTTACCAGTTAAGGCAGGTGTGCTCGTAAAAATTGACTTCCTCAAGGTCTTCCCGCAGCTTGCCAGCGGCGACCCAAGCGTCATTCGCCAGCGTGGTCATAGCGCCGGTACCGATGCCTATGCCATCAGGCATAGCCAGTATCGCCGCCTTCCTTTCCTCGGCGTTCGTCATCCGGTTGACCAGCTTGGTGACCTCGGCGAGGTCTTTGTTGATGTCGGTCATCAGACCTTGCCAGCGTGCGACGGCTTGTTCCTCTGTCAAATGCAGCATATCTCTCCTCCTATTTGTCGGCTTTGTTGCCGGTGAACTACATCAGGAAGTCAATGTGGACGGCGACGTTGACTGACCCTCCCTGGCTGCGACCGTGGTTTCCCACGGTTTCGGCGAATGACGCCATCGTCAGGCAGCCTGCTCCTTCAGGACGCCGCAGTGCTTCTCGGCGGCTGCGAGGAGAAGGCGGCATTGTCGTTCCCGAAAACCTGCCCCCCGAAGACGCCGCCGTCAGCGACCGGAACGGCGTACTTCTCCAACTCTTCACGAAGAGACGCATTCTCTTTTTCAAGAGACTTGATTCGCTTCTGTAGGTATTCGATTTGCGCATTGACGGCGTCCGTGACATCGACGACCGGTGGCACGAATGGCGCAACGTCTGCTTTGTTGGCCAATGCTTCGTTTTCCGTCTTCTTGAAGTCTTCAAGCCCACGCCCGTTGTGGCGTCCCGCCGCCGTGTGCTTGTCCAGATACTCTTCGTATACAGGCGGCGTCACCAACTCGACTTCAGATGCCTCTTGGACTTCGTCTTCGGTTGGCGGCACATAGGTGGGATTCTCTTGAAACCATATGGCGGCATTGTCAGTAGCACGGGACTTCTTCGCACGGCATAGAATCATCACGGCTTCGATGATTGCCAACAATTCGGGACGGTGCGTTGAGTCTTTCACTGCATCGGCAGATTTCTCAAGCATGTCAATCCGACTTAGGACGGACGTATCGCCGAGACCAACGTCCTCCATTGCGTAAATCTTGAGTTGTTTCCAAACGTGGAAGCCGTTTAGGTGGAGAAGCCGTATCCAAGCGATGGCGTCCGTTTCGTTTCCACGCCTTACGCACTTGTGCGCAGCCGAGAAGACGACATCTACTTTCGTGCCGTCAATTTTGCCCCAGGGCGGCGGGGGATGTACTTTGCCTTCCTTTTCTTTCTTCGCCTTTCCGCCGTGTAAGATATAGTAAGCATTCCGCTTTCCGATGCCGTGCAACCCAAGCCATTCGTTGAACGACCGTGCGCCGTCTATCGTGAGATAAGTGCCGTCAACTTGCTTAGAACGGTCAAGGATAGAGAAGCGCCGCTTGACTTCTTTTAGAAGCGGCGTCTCAAGTTTGCCGTGGTGCACGATGAACGTCCGAGTAAAGACCGCCAATTCGGTGGCGTCCATCTCCGTGCGGCGCTTGAGTATCGCCGTGATTTTATTGGGGGGGAAAGTGGGGAGTTGTGCAATCTTGCACAACTCTTGATTCGGTTCGGCTATCTTCATCAGGTAGTCCCTGTCCCCGAGCGGGACGAGGGCGGTGCTTGTCGTTGCCATATCGTTTCTCCTCTCCATTACTTCAAGACATCACGTCCCGAAGTTGATTGGCCAGCATGGGTTGGCCGCTTATACCTAGTTACCAGCGGAAAATTGGGCTTTCCGACTGGACTGACGGATTTTTGGGGGGGACTTGATTGGAGATGGCGGACGGGGGAAAACGCAGTACAATCTGCGCAACGATGCGCTCCTCCCCCACGCCAAAGACGTCGAGCAAGGAGCGGGTGCCCCGGAGAAGGGTTGAAGAGGCCCTGCTTGCGGAGCGGCTGGGGCTAAACGACGAGTGGGTCGAGCAACGGGAGGAGGGAGGCAAGTGCATCGAGGAATCCCTTGCACCCGCCGGGCTGCCGCCATTCATCCGTGTCACGCTCGGCCGAGACAAGGTCTATGATGTGGAGGGGCACATCAAACGGCTCGTGGCGGCGGGCTGCCGCCGGCCCGTCCTGCACTTTTGCCTGGAGGAATTAAGCCCCGAGGCTGCGGCGATTCGTGAGGGGCGGCGGCGGCGGTCAGTCCCCGGAGAGGACGGCGAGTTCACTCTAGTCGCCGAGCGAACGGAAGGGCGACCGCTGGCAACCCGTGAGGACATGGAGGCGGTACGGAACAAGGCGGAGGCGGCTCGACGCCTAATCCATAAGCATCAGCGGGAGCTTCTGCTGGTCGCCGACACAAACGAGTTCCGTCTGCCGACCGGGATAATGACGGTGCCGGAAGACGCCGACGATGCCCTGTCGCTGCTGAAGGAATCCCTGTCCTGGGTAGCCCGGCTTGCCGAGGCATATACCAAGCCCTTCGAGAAGACCCTGCTGAAGTCCAAGGGCCTCATTTTCCTGACGGCCTACGTGCTGTCTCATGCGCAAGCAACGAAGGTCCGGGTCCTGCGTTGGATGGGCGTGGACAAGGAGCTTGCTGGCCTGGCAAGCCTCGTTACCGAGAGAGCGTGGTCACCCTCCGACCTGCGTGCGAAGCTGCGCACGTTCGAGAAGGACCACGAGCGCCTGTACAAGCTGCTGGTGTGCAAGCTAGACGAGTTGCACAGTTTTCACGCAGGGCGGTAGCCCAATCCCCTTCCTCCTACCGTTCAGGACCCCAGGTCGCCGCTGCCGGGCCGACTTCAGCGTTGAGCGTTTCATTCCTGACGACGCCGGAAGCCCGTCCATGCGGAGACCGCAGACCCAGCCGTCGCCAACCACCGGCTCGCACAAGAGTAAGGAATGCCTTGAGGGCGTTCGGAGGAACTGCTGGCTCACTGCCCGATGCGCGTGAGCGTTGGAAGGGCGGCGGCCTGTAGGGGGGCGCAGGGCTTCAAGGCCCCAGCCCGGCAGCAGCTAGGGCATGACGACTACAAGAGCATCGAAGCCTATATCGCCATCGTCAGGAACGAGGAGCTTGCCCTGAGCATGCAGGGCGGCGTATAGCGCATGTATCCCGTATAGCACCCATATACTCCGTATAACATATGTATCCAGGTATAACACGGCTGGGACACAATGCCCCTTTCCGTGCGCGGTTTCATTGATACCAAGACCAGGGCCACGCGCTCCGCGCGTGTCCTGGGGCATCCTGGCGCAAGATTTTAGGGCCACGATTTGGTAACAACAAGGGCCACGCGAGCTGGAGCCAATCCCTGCGCGGGCTTGAGTCCACCCCCCAAGAATCCCCGATATTTATTTTCATCGTGATTTTCCCAATTAATCCGCACTTTTTCACGCCTCCCTTCTTCGTTCGACCCCAAGTACGCGACGAAAACGCCCAAATATTCTGACTACGGGATACCTATACAGAGAAGGAAAGCAGGAAGAGAAATCTTGAGAAAGTCAGCATTAAGGATAGAGAGAGCAAGGGTCGGGGGGGAGGTGATACGAGATGACCCGCAAGCAAAAGCAAGACCTGAAGGATTGGGAAGCGTCGGCTTCCCAAGGCAGCACTCTCTACAGGGTGCCTTACGTCAACCTATACCACGGAAGCCTTGAAGTCAGGGCGGATTCGCCGCAGGAAGCAGAAGAGAAAGTGCTGGGCTCCCCAGGAGACTTCTTTGACGACAACTGGGAACTCCAGGTGGGCGACATTGACGTGGGGTATATCGCCTGCCTGGCGGACGGCGAGACGGAGCAAATCAACGCGTAACCAACCAGAGGGAGGCGCAAGCCTCCCTCCCAACCCAAGTACTGGTCTTGAAAGGAGACCACGCATGACAACGGCACAACGCACGACCCACGCACTGATGATGTTGAAAAACCTGGAGAAGGCGCTGGACGCCTGCTTCAACGACGGCTTCTCGGTCAACGCCATCAGGGACGAGGTGGAGATGCACCCTGAGGCCCTGAAGGACGAGGACGAGAGGGCGCGGAAGGTTTTCCGTGACCACGGCTACGGCGAGATAGCGGACGCCGCGGAGAATTTCGGCGTCCCCGTCTGCGCCATGGCGATGCTCCTGAGGGAAGCCCAGGAGGAAGTCAGGGCAAACGCGTAACCGACAACAGGGGGGACGCAAGTCCCCCTCCCAACCCAAGAGAGGAGAACCGGAATGAAAGACAAACTGCAGGCACCGAGGCTCTCGCTTCGGAACGACAACAAGACCAACTCGCAGCGGGCGTGGGAGAAATGCCAGAAGGTGGACTACGCCCTCGACTACCTAATCCAATATTCGCGCAGCAGCAAGAGCGGCTACTGGATTGACAACCTGGAACGGAAGGCGATTGAGAAGGTCATCGAGGACGCATTCTTCTCCAGGCACATCGCCTACAAAGAACTCGTGGAGGCGGCGGAGGAAGACGTCGCCGAGGCGAAGGCGAGGCTGGCGTATGTAGAAGACAGCGACGAGGACTGAGTCGCCATAGCCCCGCCGCCGGGACCCGCAGGAAGCGGGAGATAACGCTCCAACCCAGGCGGCGGGACATGGACGGACTGCTGGGTCCCCAACCCAGAAGGGTCGCCAAGTATTCCCACTTTCAGACCTATATACAGAGAAGCAAGACTCAGGAAGGAGAGCATCTATGGTCAACGCATTGAAAATTGAAAAGGGCGTGCCTATGGTTCCGGCCCATGCGAGCTACAGGTTCCTTGACACGCTCCAACCCGGAGACAGCGTCCTGGTGGGCCTGGATACGAACATCAACAGCGTGCTGGCGTCCGCACGGTATCGCCAGGAAAGGTATGGGAAGAAGTTCTGCCGCCAGACCGTGGAGGGCCAGGGCTGGAGAATCTGGAGGACCAAGTAATGGAAAACGCCAAGCTGGTCTCGGACCCAATCACCCTTATCGAGCACCTCAAGGAACAGGGTTTCTACGGAACCCTGGAGATTAGCTTCGTCCGTGGACAGATTCTCTACGCCCACAAGACGGAGGCAATCAAGTTCGCAAAACCTGAAATCCAACCGACTCGTGAAACACGAGAAAGGAACCTAACGTGTCCCTCAGAGTCATACGGAGAATAATGGAAAGCCCCGGCTGCATAGAAGCCCCCGCCTGGAATCTTCTGATGGCCATGGCTAACAGGGCGCACGACGACGGGACGGGAATCTGGGAATCAATCCCAAACCTGGCGGAGCATTGCGGGATAAGCGAAAGCACGGCGTGGCGTGCGCTCCCGGACTTGCTCAATCCAGGGCTTGTCATAGACACGGGAAGGAGGCATCCCACCAAGCACGGCGGCAAGCCGACAGTCGAATACAGGATAGACCTCTCCAAGTTCCCAAGGTGTCAGGATGAAACTTTGGGACATTCCCAAGGTGTCATATCGGAATTCCCAAGGTGTCAGGATGACACTTTGCAAAGTGTCAATTTGGATTCCCAAGGTGTCAGGATGACAGGTAAACCGGTTAGTGAACCAGTTAAAGAATCAGTTAAAGACAACAGCAGCGCTGCTGCTGCCGCCGTAGCCAATTCTCTAACAGGGAATCCTGAGACAGGAAAGCCTGGAGATGGATGGACAGCCTATGCCAAGGCCATAAGCGGGATACCTGGAGCGGAAGCGATGCTTCCCGTGAAGCCTGCTCCCGTCTATCCCGTGGAGCCCAAGCCCAAGAGACCCGTCCGGCCCGTTGAGCCTCCCGCCGAGCCCAAGACCTCCGTTACGAAATCCCCCCCGGCTCCCGCCAACCCCCCCACGGAAGAAGCCGTCAGGCTCGCCGGTTTGTTCTCCTCCTTCCTCGGCAAGGCTCCGTCTCCCGCCGACGCCAGGAAGTTTGGCGGCCTGCTAAAGGACAATCCCGACCTCGGCGCCCTGCTCGGCTTCGCCCTGACGCCGGGCTCCAGGTGGGCAAAGAAGATAGGGGAAGCCGACCACCCGTTCGCCTATCTCAAGTCCGTGCTGGAGCACCTGCGGGACGGTCTTGAACGCCTGGAGCGGAAGAAGGCGGAGAACGCCGCGCGAAAGAGCCTGCCCCCCGAGCCCGCGCCCGACGATGAAGATTTCAGGGCAGAGCCCAACGCGGAAACCAGGGAATGGGACCTGTCTGGGCTGGAAGACTGAATCAGGCTGGGGACCTACGCCAAGACGCTGCCGCGAGGCGGGATAGGAGGACGGGATGAGGCGCACAAAGGGGCTCGATTCCAGCACGGCCGCCATGGCGGCCGGGGAGCTTCTCCTGATTCAAAGATACCCCTTCAACCTGTCCGCCGAGCTTTCCTGCGCGTACGGGAAGGCTGTGCTGACGGGCAGGCTGGCGGGGAGGGCAAGGCTTCCCTCACGCAACCGTCCCAAGCGGGTGCGGTGCTCGTGGTCCGGGCAGGCTCGCTTCATGCAGGGGGGTGATTGCTGGTGGAATTCGGGCAAATAAGAAATGAACTTCGTGACCCATATTCAGGAGCAACTTCCGCGCACGGATTCCTGCTCCCAACTTCTGATGCGAGGTACGCTTATGGGCGCAATGCTTGAAACCATCGAAAACACCATCATCCAAGAACCGGAGGCCGAGGCCCAGCCCGGCACGGCCCAGCCTGATGGCACCGCAATGGAGGCCCAGTTGACGGAGGAAATCAGCACCCTCTGGTCGAGCCACGTCCGCCTGAACGCCGACCGCAAGGCGACCAGCAAGGAACTCCGCCAAATCCGTGCAAGCCTGGCCGAGCGCCTGCACGCAATGAAATCGCTATTGTCCCGTCCCGGAAGAGGAGGGCAATGGCGGGGCTGGCTCAGGCAGCAGGGCATTCCCCGCAGCACGGCCGACCGCCTCTGCGCCCATCACGCCGAGACGCTGGGCATCAGAAACGAAATTGCCCCAAGTGGGGCAATTAATCTTGGCGAGAATGCCGTTGAGCAATTGGTCCAATCACTCCTGCCCCGGCTGAAGCGCAATCTGCCGGACACTCAATCAGTGTTCCGCTTTCTCGCCGCCGTTGGACAGGCTTTCGGCCTTAAGAGCGAAACCACGGAAGACTGCATTATGGTGTCACAGCCGACGACGGCGAAGAGCAAACCCTCACCATCGGCGACCGGCGCACCTCAGATGGTGTCAGCAGAAGTGACCCTTCCGGGAATGGAGAATTCATCCGATGGAATTGTGGTCCAAGCTGACACGGCAGAAACGAACGGCGGGAGTGAATAAATGAGAACCCGAAATCCACAACGCAGGGTCCCCATCACGTCCGCCCTCAGGATGGCCGTCGCTGCCGTAGAGGACGAGCGCAGTCCTCTCGATATACTGGTGGCAGGCGTGGACCCATCGCCCGGTGCGCTCGATTTGCCCGAACAAGAACAACGTGGTGCGTGCTCCCGATGTGGGTGCAGAGCAGTTGGGAGGTGCCCGGAATGCGGCCGAGGACTCTGCACCCATTGTCGGTAAGTATAGCCGCAAACTGCGGTTCAACGCCGCCGCTTGGAGCGCCCGGAGTTGAGCCTCTCCCGATTTCATGAGCCGACTCCTCCGTGGGTTTCCCAATTGCTTGTGAAACGACTGTGCTAGTGCTAACCTACGAGCCTTAGTTCAAGGCGACTGCAATCGTGAGCGTCTTCCGACCCGTTTGAGGTGTCTCGATGGAACTCCATCGGTTGGTGTTTCGACTAGACTTCAAGAACGCTTTCGCACTGTTCACTAACTGGGGAGAAATTCTCTCCAAGCTGTCCACCAGCGAGGATTTCAATCAGCTTGGAGAGGAAGTGGGCGTGCGTGGGATATTGGCGGGTAGGGAGAACGAGCGGAAAGAGCGGGTTTATCAACTTGCTATTCGAGTGAGCGATATTGATGGCACCTTTGAGCAACATCCATTCAAGTCTGACGAGTCACTGAAGAGCGTCTTCCGACAGACGAACGAGATTTTGTCTTTGATAAACGTACAAGACTACGCAAGAGTAGGTGTGCGATTTTTCTTCTTGGGTTCACAAGTGGATTTCGGTGATATCTGCGGGCGCATTTCGGCAAACTTAACGCAGGAGTACTTGGCACTGTTCGAGCAAGCTCCGTCAGACCTTTCCATCATTACGGTTCATGAAGACGGAAACGAGAGGATGCGACTCGCAGTCGGCCCGATTCGAACGGATGAATACCACCAGTGGTTTTTGTCGCACGCCGATATCAAGCAAGAAAGTACGGTTCTTTTTGACGTTGACTGCTCTGTCGCACCGTTCAAAGGCGTCCGGTTCGACCTTGAGAAACTGGTATCCTTGTACTATAGTAAGAGCTTGGAGCAAGTGGAGAAAGTGGCAAAATTGCTCGGCACCGGAAATCAGGAATGATACTGTATTTAACAACTAGTATTACTGAAAATGCTACGCCGCTCTCGAAGAAGGTTTCGAGAGAGATTTACGTTTACGGTCAAAGCGCAGCTACCGAGAGCAGGGAAAGATACTGGCCAGCCGTGGCGAGCCTTGCACAACTGACCGACACCGATAAACCGGGCGAGAGCGCAGTGATACCCTTGCAGATGTCCAGAGTAGAGGCTGAGATTGCCGCACCTAAGCAAACACAGGACGTCATCGAGGGCATTGTTGAGGATGTCGAGGGAGATGATGCTCGGGTGAAACTGCATTATGGCGACCGTGACAATACTTTCATTTTCTCCGCAAGCGAATTGAATGCTGTTGGTGCAGCGTATGCTGGGGCGTTGTTTGGAATCTCGGTTGAACCCGACTATAGCTATAAGTTAGTTCACCTTAAGGAAAGAGAGCAAGCTCGACGAGCACAAGCCCCTCCACCTGACCTCGCATTTCTTGAAGAATAACGCTCAAGGGGAACTCCAATTCCTGCGCTTGGCTGGCTATCCGTTTGGATATTAAATGTCGGTCAGGGCGACTCCATCGTCATCAACTTCCCAGACAACTCATGGGCCGTCGTAGATAGTAATATTCCCGCTGGAAAGCAAACGCCACCTGCACTCGAACTCTTGAGGGACCACGGCGTCGAAAGGCTCTCATTCGTTTGCTTGACCCATCCACATGATGACCACTACACCGGGCTTTCGCAGATACTTGAGAGCTTTGACGGCCGCATTGATGCGTTTTGGGGATTTCCCGTCGATTCTCAGCACAGACGAAAATTCTTGCGTCTTCAACACGAAAAGAAATCGACTGGAGGGCCAAGCGACTGGGCACGTTATCGGGAACTCGAAGCTATTTTCCGCACATTGAACAGAATGGAGAAGGCTGGGTGCGGTCAATATCTTCTGGGCGGTGTCAAGGAGACGAAAGCGGGAGTGGAGATTGAATGCTTGAGTCCTCTCTCAACTGACCTGAATCTCTATCAAAAGGCGCTCGCCCGTTCGAACAGCCCTAAGGATTATGTTGCAGATGAGAATCTGCTTTCTGTAGTGCTGAGACTGCGGTATGTCGGCAATTCCATTTTGCTGTCGTCTGACGCTCGGAAGGGGGCATGGCCAGCGATTTGGAAAAAGGCGAAGAAAGACCTCGCAGCAGAAGCCGTGAAGGTCAGTCATCACGGTTCGATTTCTGGCTATCACGACGGAATCTGGTCCCACACGGTTAGTACCAAGGGCACTCACGCAGTGATATCCTCTGGCGCTAGATATGGACACCCACATACCGAGGTGATAGAGGCGCTCCACGCACTACGAGTTCAGTTGCACTGTACCAATTATCCTGAGGTTTACCGGAAGAACCGACCAATCGATATCTCAAAATTTAGCGGGTTGTCCAGTACTCAACGGTTGAGTCTGTGGATGCTCGATAAGTCGAGCAACAGGCCAACTTCAGCTTGCAACGGAGACATTCTGTTCGAGCTTGGACCTGATGGGACTTTCAGAGCACGAGACCAGTACCAGAACTTCTGTCCCTTGCACATGCTGCCCAGTCCGGTCGTGCATCAAAACCCAATTATGCCAGCGGAGAACCCGGATGTGTCCTGACCCGGCCCAG
The DNA here is from genome assembly GCA_963722555.1 of uncultured Acidobacteriota bacterium. Classification (GTDB taxonomy): domain Bacteria; phylum Acidobacteriota; class Terriglobia; order UBA7540; family UBA7540; genus Bog-366. The sequence goes on along the minus strand of CAVRNQ010000001.1, from coordinate 18,305 downwards.
CCCTCGGACGGTGCCCTGAATGCGGAAGCCCGGTATGTGGGCGTTGCCTTCGATTCGGGGACATGGAAGGCTCCCGCAACTGAGGCACGCCGATGCCCGAAAGTTCCATCAGCAAATGCGCTAAAATCCGGGCCATTTTCGCTTTTGTGCCTTCTTGATTAGCCGTCTCAGGTCCTTTGGCGGGATAAGCGGCGCATATTGAGCGAAAACCCAACGGTCCCGTGCGCCCTTCCTGAAGCCAATCCTGTAATACGCAAAGCGGTACTCAATACGCCCGTCCTCGTCGAACCGCATTTTTTGGATGTATATGAGTTTCCCGATAGGAGCAGACTTCTGCCGCACGCAGATTTCATCTTCGATGGTCATGCGCATCGGGCGACCATCGATGCTTTCGATGGTCGTTGTCGTGCCCTTTTTCTTTGGCCATTGAGGAAGCTTAGCCATGTTCATCTCCAAATCTGAATTGCCATGTCGGGCGTCGGGCGCAACTGTACCACAGGCGATGCCCGTCTGGGGTGGCGGGGCTCAGTCTAGTAACTATGCTGGGCTGGTTCCAATTGTGGCGGACCGTCGCATACGAAAAAAGGGAAAGAAAAGCTGAAAGGTTCGTAACGCCGTCTCCAGATTTGAGAGGCTACGGTTTAGAGCAGCATTCCGGGACCTCCTCACCGCCGATGGAGCCGGTTCGGGCTGGCGGAGGGCCGAGAAAAGGGGTGCAAAACGGGAAAAGACGACCTTCTGCCGCAACCGCCGACATTGCACTGGGAGGCGATTACAGCGGTCCATGGTCGAAATGCCGTGGTTCCCGCTGCTGCGGACTGGTTCAGAGGTTCCTGAGAGTTTTTGGGCCAGGCTGGCGGGGCATTATAGGAGACGGTCTGACCATGCGGTCCCACCCAGAATCCCCATCACCCAACGCCACACGTCCTGCCTCACCGTCGGTCACATGGTTACGCCCGCCCTCCCGTGCATCCTCTCCCAGAATCTTGAAGCGTTTCCTTGGATATTTCGATATGGTTTCGGGGCGGATTCTAGTTACATGTAGTCGCACGGTCACTGCCCGTCCCTCTCCTTCGGCAGGGCGGAGGCCCGGTCCTCGGTCTTCCCCTTCCCCGCCCCCTGGAGCGCCATCTCCCTTCCTATATCTGCCTCGTACCTCGCTGCCTTCTCCGTGTCCCCCGCAGCCTTGGCGTCGGCCCTGCACTTGAGCAGGGTCCTTATCATCAGGGCTCCCCCAGAGTCGTCCAGGCATGCGAGGATGCCGCCGGTCCATGCCCCGCCGAGGGAGTCGAGGAACTTCCGCATGGCATCCAAGCGTGCCGCTCCCCTCAGTCGGCCGAACTCCGCCTTCCAGAGGTCCGTGAGCTTGGTCAGGATGTTTCGGTCATGGTCATCAGGCCAGCCCTTTACCTGCGACGGTGTGCCCCCCGCCTCCCACACTTCGTCCCAGAACAGCCCGTCGTCGAGGAAATAGGTGCCGTTGTATGCCATGACGCCGACCATGACATCCCGCCGCATCTCCCGGCAAGACCGCTCGAAGAACTCCTTGAGCCTCCTATACCGTTCCATGTAGTACACGCCATGGACGGGGAACACTGCCTTCCAGTCCTCGATGAGCGACTCTATGGTGGGGACCCTACGGGCGGCGACGTCCACGACCGCCGGCCCGGCAGTCTTGGCGGCCCCCCTGTGCTTCCTCTCCTTGGGAGGGGCGAGCAGCCTCGCCATGCGGCTGTACGACACGTGGAAATGCCTGCGCAGCACCTCCTCCCACGTGGGGCAACCGGGGATGGGCTTTCTCCTCCCCTGCTGGCTGTACCGGGCCTTCATCGACTCTATCTCGGGCCTGAAGGCCTCGACGAACGCCGTGAAGGTGCGCATCATCCCCGTGCATTGCCGCCCTATCCAGACTATGCGCTCGCCCGCCTTGGCGTCGGTCAGGCCGTCGGCCTCCTTGCGTGTCAGGGGCACCAGCGGGTATCCGTCGGCCTTCCTGGTGCCGGGCACGACGGCGATTGCGGCGGGGGCCTTCGCCAGTGCCCTACCGCTGCGTGCAGGGTCCCCATGCGCCATGCTGCGTCCTCCCTCCGACTTCCTCTCATCGCGAGAGGAAGTCCGCCACAATGTATCTCAGCTTCGGGAACCATTCAACGGAGCACCCGCCACGCAGCAGGTCGTACTCCGGGTCGTTATTCAGCAAGTTCAGCTTCGCAGGGTCAGGCTGCTGAGACTGATTTGCGGAGGACGCTGATGGCGGCGATTTCATGCCCGAAATGCAACACCATAACAGAGCGGTCAGGCTACCCGGCGTGGGTAGTCATTGTGGCCATCTGTCTATTCCCACTTGGCTTGCTTGCCCTTCTTGCTGGCCGAAAGCCGACGACATGCGGCAACTGCCGCTTCACTTGGCAAGCATAATGCTGCGGCTGCGAACTGCAACTGGGACACGCAGACCTCCAAAACCGGCATCGCCTAGCCATGGTAAATCCCCAGCCGGGAACCTACGCCCTCGTTCTTGCACCGACCTACGCTGCTCCGGTCCGCGTCGGCAATCGACAGGTTTTGTCTGCATGCCAAGCAAACGCTAGGGGGGCTTACGAACGGAGGTTTTGTGCTGCTGTGGCACGAGCGAGTCCACCATTGCGCTATGAAGGTGTTGTGCCTGTAAGGGCTCTCAGGGCAACTCCTGCAACAGGGCGATGGAGAGCTTGTATTTGGGAGCTAGTCTTCACAACATGGCTAAACGAGGCCCATGGGATATGCTGCGTGGCGACCCCGTGCGGGCACGGGCGAAGGGCGACCCCGTGCTCAGGATGGCGCTCCACGAGGCGTGCCATGCTGTCCTTGCGGTCTGGGCAGGCGACTACTACGAGCGGGTGGAAGTCTATCCGGGCGGCAAGCCCGTGGCGCCAGAGAACCGGGTCAAGTTGGCGTCCATCGGAGGCTCTCTCATCCACGGCAGCCGTGGTCGGGAGAAGCACGAGTTTGAGATGGACGATGCAGTCTGCGTTTACCTTGCCGGACCCGCCTTCGCCTGGCTCCTTGAACCCACCGGGGGACTGGAGCGGGTCAAGAAGACCCGCCTGTGCGACGACGACTTCGAGCAGGTTTATGGGGTATTGGAGCAGTTCACCGGAGTCAAGGACCGCAGGTTGCTGGACAAGGACATCGGCAAAATCCTGCCCCGTGCCCGTGACCGCATCCTCAGGATGTGGAAGTATATCGTAAGGGAGGGGAAGCCCTGGCGGAGCGCCAGGCCCTGACCTATGAGCAGGTGTGCGAGATGATATCCGACCCCGTCGTGCGTGAGTCGTAGTCCGACCTCGGGGGCGGGTTCCAATCACCTATCCGGCCCCGCGAGTTCTTGCGAGGTTGTGCCGCTGACTTTGCCCCAGAAGGCGATTGCGTCCTCGTGTTCCTGTCGGGCACCGTCCTCCAGTGGTTCCATCACCTCGACATGGCATTCGTGGCGTTCACGGGAACCGTGCTCGGGGTCTTGACCGGACACGCCTTTTCCCCGGCCCAAAAGAACGGCGACGGGCCTCCAAACCTATGAAGCAAATAACGGGAAGGTTCATGGACTGGCACGGGCATCCCCTTGAGGGGGGCGTCCTAGTGCTCAGGCTGGCTGACGCCTGCAAGCTCGGCTATCCCGAGAAGCATGTGTTCGCATTGGACATGGAGGGGCGAATCCCGGAAGGCGCAACGCTGCATGCCAACGATGAGATAGACCCGGCCTATTCCTGCTACATCGCCACGGTGTATGACAGGGACGGGGAAGTGGTCTATGGCCCCGAGCCGTGGTGGATTCACGGCGAGAGCCCCATAGAGTGCAGGAAGGTCGCAGTCTCCATACCGGGCTTTGGGGGGGCATACTGCGCCTGGAGCGACGAGAACCATGTATCCGAGGGGAGCGAGGGATGGACCCCCGAGGGGTGAGGGGCCATGTCGGATGCGAAGCCGAGGATGTCCGCGATTATATCTTTCACAAACCAACCAAAAGAGGGATAGCCACCTAAGCAGGGCCTAAGGGAGCAGAATGCTGCAATCATTATGTACGTAGGTTTTTGGGCGGAGAACTAACTCACGCTTTCGCCTTGCATCACATCATGTTATGTTATATAATGTTATGTCATTTGGTTGGGATAGGGCCATGGCTGTAGGCAAAAGCAATCGCGTTGTAATCGAATTGCCGGCTGGTATCAAGCAGCGGTTGTACCCCGTACTGCGGTCCAGGGGAATAACGGTTCGGGACTGGTTTCTGGCAAATGCTGAGAAGGAGTTCGGCGACGAGAAGAAACCGAGAAAGCGACCTTTTCATTCCAAAAAGGACCGACTATGAGTAGCGAAGGTGACGACAAAAACACCCATAGTGCCCTAAGACTTAGCGCCCTGTACTCTGCGGCCACGGCCAGCGACACAGTTTCTGGATTAACGCATAACTTCTACCGGTACCCAGCACGCTTTTCCCCTTTATTTGCCAGAGAGGTAATTAGGGCATTTTCTCGGCCCGGTGACTTGGTGTTTGACCCTTTTATGGGCGGAGGCACCACGCTGGTCGAAGCACGGGCGCTCGGGCGATATGGGTTGGGAACAGACATAAGCAGCCTAGCCGTTTTCGTGGCCAAGGCAAAGACGGAATTGTACAAGGAGTCCGATTTCAATGCCGTGCGGGCTTGGGCGGATTCGATTCTCCCGAATCTCAACTTGCGAAACCGACCAGCCGGGACAGAACAATGGATTCATCAATGCTATCCGGAAAATATGAATTCTAGGTTGACGTGGCCAGTCAGAAAGACCATAGAGCTGGCATTATCTCAGGTCAGCACTCTAAAAACGAGAGCGCAAGAACAACTCGTGCGCTGCACTCTTCTCCGTACGGCACAGTGGGCACTTGACTGTCGGACTAAGATTCCTTCCGCGAAAGACCTCCGCCAACAATTTCTTGTCTTCCTTGATGAGACCATTGAAGGCGCGAGACAATTTCTCCACGCTGTCAGCGAGTCGGAAACAGTCCACGGGTTGAGCGGATTAACCTCTACTTCCCTGCACACCTCTGTAATTGGGATAGAATCGGACAGAAGAATCGCGCACCTTCCCCCTCCGTCCCTTATATTGACCTCCCCCCCATATCCAGGAGTCCACGTCCTCTATCATCGATGGCAGATAGGTGGAAGGAAGGAAACACCCGCGCCCTTCTGGATTGCAAACTGCCAGGACGGCTACGGTGCATCGTTCTATACATTTGGTGACCGTGAACAACAAGACCTGCGGAAATACTATGAAACCGCCTTGTCGGCCTACAGGTCAATCGCTGCTATTGCGGACGAAGGAAGTCTCATGGTCCAGTTAGTGGCGTTCGCAGAGCCGACTTGGCAGTTGCCAAGGCTTCTGAACGTAATGGGAGCGGCAGGCTTCGAAGAATTAAGGCTCGCAGGCGGACCACCCAGCCCAGATGGAAGGCTCTGGCGAACTGTGCCCAACCGCAAGTGGTATGCAACCCTAAACGGAGCAACGGCTTCGAGCAAAGAAGTTGTCCTTTTCCATCGTTTATCCCGCACCGTTGTCTGACATTTCCCTCCTTACAGCGAATTCCCCCGAAGAACTTGTGCAATATCCCCTTGCGTCGTGGTCTGTAATTCTTGTTGTATGAGCAATGAAATATTGACATTGCGTCTACGAAGCCGACTTTATAAAATAATATGTTGACATTTTAACTTATCAAGCTAAACTTGCCTCAGATGGGGAGGTGCCGATGGTAATATGTGTTGAAATCGACGCAAAAACGAAGGAAGAACTCGACAAACTGATACTCCAAGGCGGCTTTCAAAGCTATTCCGAGGCAGTTGCCGTGGCAATCAACAACCAACTTTTGTTGCAGCGCCAAGTAGGCGAATCCAAAAGTGTAGTAATCGGAGCAGACCGCGACGCCAGCAAAACCTCAAAGGACCAACACACCGGGCTGAAGCGGTTGAGAAGCGATGCAGATGACCGTTCCTCAGCTTTACATGTGCCTAGCATGTTTGCCTTATCCACGACCTCCAAGCTTGACCTCAAACCTGCTTCATTTCCAAACAGCGACGTAAATCAATCGATTACTGTGACTGTGGACCGTTGGATTTTTGGGCAGTTTAACCGCCTCCTTCCAGCAAAAGTGAACTGTCGCGGGTTGGTCGCGCTTTATGACGGTTCGAATGGGGTCCCACTTTCCAAGGCAGTAGCACAAATTGCACTTGAAGCCGGAAAACTTGGGGACTACTTAAGAGCCATGGATGAGCGGTACGGTCTCAACCGGGATGATGCGCTAGCAACGGCCTTCCCTGTCAGCGGAAGCGATGGCGATAAAGCGCGGTTACGTTACGGAAACCAATTCGTCGGGAGCCTGAACACTCAGGGTGAATTGTCGGGCCTATTGATTGAACTGAAGTTAATCAATTACGAACTTGGCAAGGACGCAAGGATATCACTCACAGCCCCAGGCTTAGAGTTCGCGGGAATGGCAAATCCCATCCTTGACGGCAGTGCCGCGCCCCAAAGGGCAAAGTTCAGTTGTGAGGAAGTAGAATTTCTCCTGAATCACATCCGTTTACACGTCCAAGTTGAACACTCGGCTTTTCAGACTATCATCACCGCCCTATCCGCCGGGGCGGACACCCCGGAACGGCTCGACGATGCGATTGCACAATACCTGCTTTCGCGGCCAGAAAAACCATTCACGAGAGCGTTTCTATCCACGCAACGGTCAGGCGCGATTGCGCGAATGTGCGAACTCGGTCTAGTTCAACGTATTCGTGATGGAATCAGAGTCAGGTATGCGCCCACGGAGAGCGGCCGCCTGTATATCACCGAATCTTAATCTTTGAGAGGCAAGCGATGAATAATGAAGATGTGAAGATTCTCTGCTTGGCGCTGATGAGAGCCGACTCGGAGGAAGAAGTTGTTGCGATTCTCGAACAAGCACATTATTGGCACGACCACACCGCATGGAGAGACTACGGGGATTATGAAAACAACTACAACACAATAGGAAACCAACAGAGTCGTCCTGATGCCGCGCTCGTGGAGAAACTAATCAACTCCGTGGACGCCCGCTTAATGTGCCAGTGCTTGGCAAAAGGGATAAGCCCGGAGGGCGAGAATGCACCTCAAAGCATAAGGCAGGCGGTTGCCGCGTTCTTCGACGAGAAGGTCGACCCAGGGAGTTCCTTAGCCGGGCGAGTCGTCAACTGGTCAGACGACAAACGTACCTCGGTGGCGAGAGGGATTACTCTAGCCGCGACTGGCGCAATGCCGCGCGAAGGAAAACCTTGCTTTACGGTCTCAGACTGTGGCGAAGGACAAACCCCAGAAATGATGCCTGATACTCTTCTATCTCTAAACAAATCCAACAAGCTCCGTATTCCATTCGTGCAAGGGAAGTTCAATATGGGTGGGACAGGAGTGTTGAAGTTCTGCGGACACAAGGGATTGCAGCTAATTGTGAGCAGGCGTCATCCAGCGGTCTTGAAGGGAAAAGTCATCCATCCCTCGGATAGCCAATGGGGGTTGACAATTGTTCGTCGTGAGGACCCGGCTGAAGGACGGCGAAGCTCTGTTTATACATACCTTGCACCGGTTGGGGCCAATGCGCAGCCTAGAAGAGGAGGAGTCTTGCGCTTCTCATCGGACACAATGCCGATTTGCCCGCAGGGGCGCAACGCGTACGGTAGAAATGTTACCGGAGGTACGCTAATCAAGTTGTATGAATATGCTGCTGCCGGTTACAGCAACACTCACATTTTGCGCAAAGATGGGCTTCTTGGCCGAATAGACCTTCTGCTTCCAGACCCTGCGCTCCCAATGCGCTTGTATGAATGCCGTAGTGAGTACGGAGGCCATGAAGGAAGTTTTGAGACTACGGTGACGGGAATTGCAGTGAGATTGGAAGACGGCAAGGGAGAAAACCTCGAACCCGATTTCCCTTCGTCCTGCCCCATGAGCGTAGAAGGCGAACCGATGATGGCGACAATCTATGCCTTCAAAAAGGGCAAAGCAGAAACCTACAGAAGGAACGAGGGCATAATCTTCACTGTAAATGGCCAAACGCATGGGCATCTAACGCGAGAGTTTTTTAACAGAAAAGGTGCAGGCCGCTTGAACTACATCTCGGATTCGATTCTAGTGTCGGTGGACTGTAGCGAGATTTCTGGGAGGGCAAGGGAAGACCTGTTCATGAACAGTCGCGACCGCCTCAGCCACAATGAAATCCGATATGCGGTGGAGGATAAGTTGGAGGAAATGCTCAAGCAACACCAAGGTTTGAGGGCTTTGAAGGAGCGTAGACGGAACGAAGAAATTCAATCCCAATTGGAGGACGAGAAGCCGTTAGAAGAGATACTGAAGTCTCTGCTGGAGCATTCTCCCACACTGTCGGCGCTGTTCCTGCGAGGGCAACGTGCCACGAATCCGTTTAAGACGCTCCAAGTCCAACAGCAGGAGAAAAAGTTCGAAGGTAAGAAGCACCCCAGCTATTTCAAATTCAAGGATAAACCATACGGGACAGTACTGTGTCGAGACTGTCATTTCAACCAAAGAAGCCGAGTGATATTCGAGACCGATGCAGCAAATGACTACTTCAGCCGAACAGCGGACAAGGGTGAGTTTTCGTTGTTGCTTGTGTCCTCGGACTCCCGGTCGCCCGTGTCAAACTATGTCGGTCCAAATCTTCAAAACGGCATAGCTACTCTCACCATTCATTTGCCCGCTGATTCAAAAATTGGAGATGTGCTTCGGTTGGAGGCTCGTCTGAACGACCCGACCATGGTTGAGCCTTTCGTAAACACGTTCGAGCTAACGGTGAAGCCAGAAATTCAAACTGGCGGAGGACCTCCCAGCCCAAGAACTAAGCCTCCGGAGGAAAAAGCCGGAGACGCCCGAGAGTTGCCCGGTGGAATATCGTTGCCACACATTATTCCGATTCATGAGCCTGAATGGGAAAAGCAAAATCCCCCTTTCGATAAATACACCGCCCTGAGGATTGGCATTTCCGATGCACCCACTTCCAATGGAGATGGGCAAGGTGAAGAAGCTCAGGACGTATACGATTTCAAAATCAATATGGACAACATATTCCTCAAAACCGAATTGAAAGGTGTTGGGCAGGAGGTAGAAGTAACCAATGCCCGATGGAAGTACGGGCTGGTTTTGACCGGGCTGGCACTCTTGCATGATGACGCCCAATCAAAGAAAGCCAAGGAGCCAGAAAACGAGGGTTCTCAAAATGATGAGGAAAACGGAGAGAGCATTGAAAAGCGGGTTGAGGTCTTCACACGCGCATTAGCACCGGTGCTCTTGCCAATGATAAACTCCCTTGGTTCCCTCGAAGCCGAAGTCCCCGTAACATCTATCGAAGCCGGAGAATCGACATAGATATACTCGCGACCTCGGCTGAGTCTTAAAATTACGCAGTAGAGAAACAGCAAGGAAGGATGATAGCCGAGGCAAAGTATGACAGGTGAGGCAGCCCGGCGAACGCCCCGACCCAGTTCCGGGACAAGCTGTGTCAAGCCGGAGGAACTTCTTCAGGTCGCTGAGGTATCTCCAGAACGCGAATGTGAACAAGGGAGTCCGCTGCCTTATTGAGAACAAACTCATTCAGGACGGCATCGCCCCCGTAAAAACACCGTTTGTAGCCATCGTGATAGCTCACGTGATGGGACCCCTCAACATGCCTTCGAAGAGAACCCCCTTTGCCGCACTCTAGGCCGCAGACCAGGCACCTTGCTCCGTGGCCCGGGCGGACCGCCCCCTTTTTTCTTCGAGCCATGACTCATTGACCTCCTCTAAGTGGCTGAAATACTCTTACTTTGGTAATGGCTTGTCTATCCACCGACTGACTCCACAAGTTCCTCCACAACGTCCTCTGCAAGCTGCTCGGCAGTAACATAGGTATCGCGCCGTTTCGAAGAAGCTAAAATCTCTCCTTTATCATCAACAACGAGGTCAATTCGATATGAAGCACCCTCAAGAGGGAAACACTCAAAACAATTAGAGGCCGGAGCGTAAAAAACATTCAAGTAGTTTATCTTTGGCATTAAGGACTCTAACGTTACATGAATCTGGAAACCTTCCCTTCCGCTTGCTTCCTTGGCTATCGTGCGGATTCCGGGGCAAGGTGATCGCGATTTCGAAGTTATCCCGATCAGGATTCCGAAATTGATCTGATCACGATTCCGGGATGAAGCCGATCACGGATTCCGATTTTAATCCGGTCAGTTTTAGCCAGTTTGTCGGAACCGTGATCAGGATCATTTCGGAAAGATTTCCACAGGGCTCGGGATCGGACGCTAATAGGTAGGGCGAAGGACGCTGGACAACATCTTCGGCAATGAGGTTCCACTGGAAGGTGGAGGGACCACATTGCCAATGAAAAGGTTGTCCATGCGAAAGCTCAAGGAAGTACTGCGCCTGCGCTACGAACTGGGACTGGGGCAGCGGCAGATCGCCCGCAGTTGCTCGATCGCGCAGGGCACGGTTTCTGAGTACCTGAAACGCGCCCAGGAGGCGGGGGTCAGTTGGCCGCTGCCGGAAGGCTGGGATGATCGCCAACTGGAAGCCGCCTTATTTTGGGGAACCCCGCGGCGCGCCTACCAGACCCCGCAAGCCCCAGCCCGATTTTGCCCAACTTCACGAAGAACTCCAACGCCATCCTCACCTGACGCTGCAGTTAGCCTGGGAAGAATACCGGCAGGCGCACCCGGACGGCTACGCTTACAGCCGCTTCTGTGAACTCTACCAACGGTGGCGACAGCAGTTGGATGTGGTGCTGCGCCAGGATCATGTGGCGGGAGAGAAGCTCTTCGTCGATTACGCCGGGGCGACGATTCCTATCCATGACCCTGCAAGGCGGGCCGGAGCGACAGGCTTCGATCTTCGTCGCTGTCCTGGGGGCCAGCAACTACACTTACGCCGAAGCCACCGAGAGCCAGGAACTGGAGAACTGGATTGGCTCGCACATCCGCACCTTCGAATTTCTGGGCGGCGTTCCCAAACTGGTCATCCCGGATAATACCCGCACCGGCGTGAATCGCGCCTGCCGCTACGAGCCCGATCTGAACCGCACCTATCACGAACTGGCCATGCACTACGGCGTGGGCGTGCTGCCCACGCGGCCTTACAAGCCCCGCGACAAAGCCAAGGTCGAAACCGGAGTGCAGATCGTGCAGCGTTGGATCGTGGCGGCGCTGCGGCATCGGAAGTTCTTCAGTCTGGCCGAACTCAATCAGGCGATCCGCGAGTTGCTGGATAAACTCAACCAACGGCCGTTTCGCAAGCGCCCCGGCTGCCGCGCCAGCTTGTTCCAGGAGTTGGACCGGCCGGCGCTGGGGCCGCTGCCGCAGGAACGCTTTGAGCTCCAGCAGTGGGCGACGGCGCGCGTCAACATCGACTATCACGTCGAGTTCGACCGCCACTACTACAGCGTGCCCTACGTGCTGACCGGGCAGGTGGTGGAGATCCGCTCGACGCTGACCACGGTGGAGATCTTCCACCGCGGCGAGCGCGTGGCTTCGCATGTCCGCAGCCACCTGCCCTATAAAGCCACCACCGTCAACGAGCATCGTCCCAAGAGCCACCAGCAGCACCTGGCTTGGCCGCCTTCGCGCCTGCTGCACTGGGCGCAGTCGGTGGGACCGTCTACGGCGCAGTTGTTCCAGGCCATTCTGGAAAGTAAACCGCACCCGGAGATGGGCTATCGGTCGTGCCTGGGGATTCTGCGGCTGGGCCAGCGCTATTCGACCGAGCGGGTGGAAGCGGCGGCGGCACGAGCCTTGGCCACCGGCGCTTGTTCCTATCAGAGTGTCAAGTCGATGCTGGAACGCGGGCTCGACCGTCAACCGCTGGAGACTCCGGCGCCCCGACCCGCCGCTCGAACATGACAACCTGCGGGGTGCGGCCTATTTCGATCCCTCGGATACCCCGAGGGTGCAGTAGCTCCATTTGGAGAGAGGAGAACGTATGTTGAATCAGCAGACCCTGGAGAAGTTGCATGCCTTGCGCTTGCACGGCATGGCGGAGGCCTTTCGCGCTCAGTCCGAGCAGACCGGGATTACGGAGTTGAGCTTCGAGGAACGCTTCGCGTTGCTGGTCGATCAGCAGTGGAACTGGCGACAGAACCGGGCCTTGGAGCATCGCCTGCGCCAGGCCAAACTGCGGCATCGGGCCTCGGTGGAGGACCTGGACTTCCGCTCCCCGCGCGGCTTGGACCGCGCCCTGGTGCGGTCGCTCACCCAGGATTCGGCTTGGGTGCGGGAGCATCAGAATATCTTTCTGCTCGGCCCGACGGGGATCGGGAAGAGCTTTCTGGCTTGCGCTCTGGCCGAGAAGGCCTGCCGGGATGGCTTTACCGCCTTCTACACGCGGGCCCCCCAACTGTTTCGCGACCTGGGGTTGGCCCGCGCCGACGGCAGTCTGCGCGCATTGCTCGCCCGGTTGGCCCGGCTGGAGGTACTGGTGGTCGATGACTGGGCCATGGCGCCCCTGGCCGACGCCGAGCGCCGGGACTTCCTGGAAATCTGTGAAGACCGCTACCAGCGGCGCTCGATGATCTTGACCAGCCAACTGCCGGTCGCCAACTGGCATGAGCAGATCGGCGATCCGACCCTCGCCGACAGCATTCTCGACCGGCTGGTGCACAACGCTCACCGCATCGAGATGCGCGGCGAGTCGATGCGCAAGAAACGCGGCGGCAAAGAATGAACATCGTCGCTGCGCTCCGAACACCCCGAGCGGGCGCTGTGGAAATGCCGCCCCGTGGAAAGCGTGGAAAACTCCCAGAACGAGTTTCCCACCCTTTCCACCGGGCTTGGAAATCCGGCAAAAGGCAGCCGGATTCCCACATTTCCACAGCGCCGGCGGCGAGCTTATTTATGAGGAAGGAGACGAGAAAAGATGAAGACAAAACCGAATTCCAGTTGACCGATTCGATCACTTCAAGCACCATAAGAACGCCAGCGTCGCTTCGCTCCGAAAACGATCAGCTTCACCTCGGAACTAGTGACCGGGATCAAATCGGAATCACTGACCACCTTCATCGGAATAAGCACGTTCCCATGCGCCAAAGACGCCGGTGGCCAAGGTGTCCCGCAGAAGGGTCGAGGAGGCCCTGCTTGCTGAGCGGCTGGGACTGCACGACGACTGGGTCGTGCGACGGGAGCAGGGCGGCAAGTGGCTTGAGGAATCCCTTGCGCCCGATAGGCTGTCGCCCTTCATCCGCGCCACTCTCGGACAGGACAGAACCTACGAGGTGGAGGGCCACGTCAGGTGGCTGGAGAAGGCCGGTTGCCGACGCCCTGTTCTGTACTTTTGCCTGCAAGAACTCAGCCCCGATGCCGCTGCAATGCGCGAGGGACGGCGGCGGAAACTGGTCCCCGGAAACGACGGCGAGTTCAATCCGACCGCCGAGTGGACCGAAAAACAGAAGCTGGCGACGCGCGAGGACCTGGAGAGCGTATGGGACAACGCGGTAAAGACTCGACGCCTAATCCACAAACATCAGCGGGAGCTTCTGCTGGTTGCCGACACAAACGAGTTCCGTCTGCCGACCGGGATAATGACGGTGCCGGAAGACGCCGACGATGCCCTGTCGCTGCTGAAGGAATCTCTGTCTTGGGTGTCCGGCCTTGCCGGGGCATATATTGCGCCTTTCGAGAAGACCCTCCTGAAGTCCAAGGGACTCCTGTATCTGACCGCCTACGTGCTGGGGCATGCGCAAGCAACGAAGGTCCGGGGCCTGCGTTGGATGGGCGTGGACAAGGAGCTTGCTGGCCTGGCAAGCCTCGTTACCGAGAGAGCGTGGTCACCCTCCGACCTGCGTGCGAAGCTGCACAAATTCGAGAAGGACCACCCTCGCCTGTACAAGCTGCTGGTGTGCAAGCTAGACGAGTTGCACAGTTTTCACGCAGGGCGGTAACCCGTCCCCTTCCTCCTACCGTTCAGGACCCCAGGTTGCCGCTGCCGGGCCGACTTCAGCGTTGAGCGTTTCATTCCTGACGACGCCGGCAGCCCGTCCATGCGGAGACCGCGGACTCAGCCGTCGCCAACCACCGGCTCGCACAAGAGTAAGGAATGCCTTGAGGGCGTTCGGAGGAACTGCTGACTCACTGCCCGATGCGTGTGAGCGTTGGAAGGGCGGCGGCCTGTAGGGGGGCGCAGGGCTTCCAGGACCCCAGCCCGACGCACGGGGCGCAAGAGAGGACCGCACGAAGTTTCCGCGATTCCCTCGGCGGCCGCGATTGCCAGGCGTGCGGGGCTGGACCCCGCCACCGTCTTGGCTGCACAAGTTCAGGGCGACATGCGCAACGAACTGGCTCCGCTCCAAGGAACTGGGCGGCAAGGGATGGGACATCGGGTTCGTCCGGCAGAAGCTTGGGCATGACGACTACAAGTCAATCGAAGCCTACATCGCCATCGTCAGGAACAAGGAACTAGCGATGAGGGAGCAGCAGGCGGATGGCGCTCCCAGGCTTGGCGGCCCCTGCGGCCTGATATACAGCGTCGAGTGATACACCCGACCGAGACACTGCCAAAGCGTGCTATACTGCCGCACCGCAAGGGCGGTCAACCCCCCAGTGCTCAGAGTGCAAGAAGGAAAAGGGATGTCAGTACTCAGAGGTAGCAGGGAGGAAAGAGCAGAACACCCGAAAATAGAACATGCGTTCGATGATGTCGAGCTTGAGTTCCTCAACACCGTTAAGATGGTAACACGCTATATGATGGCTCCCGGTTACCCGGAAAACGATGCGGCCAATGCCCAGGAGGCTATGAAGAAGCTTTCCGGGGCGATAGACGCCCATGTGAAGGCTTGGAAGGTCTGGTGGGATACCACCCAATCAAGTGGCAAGAGTGGAGGAGTTCTGCTCCAGCATGAAGTAGCCCTGTGAGGTAAATGAGGTGTACTCCACCATGAAGTAGTCCTCACTACCACCACGGCCGCCTTTGTAGATTGCAGGTGGAAGGGCCGCCAAGGAGAAAACCATGACGCTCGAAATAAAGGCCTGGATGGAAAAGGACGGCGACCGCTTCGACTTCGGGGCGCACAGCCCGCATGACTGGCCAGCCCGCAGATGCGGCACCATCGAGATGTATTCCCCCGGCAACGCACACTTCACGGGCGAGCCGTGGTTCAAGGAACGGATGACCAAGCCCGTGCTGGACGCCCTTGCCAAGGAATTCGGGAAATTCTTCCAGGATTTCGTGGCCCATTCCGTCATCGACGGCAAGGACCACCTTGTCTTCGGCAGGGCGTTGACGCCCAAGGAAGTCGCCGAGGGCTACTTCCATGTTTACCTGTACTTTGGCGAACGGGGCGATGCGAAGAATGGACGGGCCTTGATTATCAAGGTTTAGGCCGGGGAACGCCAAAGGGTTTTTGATGTTTCGCTGTCCTGCCGACCGGTCTTCACCTTTCCATTTATTGTATTAGCGATTCCATTGCGAAGACCGTCACCGGGCTGTCTGGGGTGACCGCCCGTCGTTCGGAGAACATCAGGGGCGATACACGGGTTACACCTGTCAGGCGTGTGTAACCCCCGCCTACGTGCTGACGCATGCGGACGCAAGGGAGATTCGGGGACGGCGTGGCGACGGCGTGGACACCGCACTTGCGGGCCTGGCAAGCATGGTCAGCGGGAGAACGTGGTCGCCCTCTGACCTTCGTGAAAAGCTGCGCAAATTCGAGAAGGACCATGAGCGCCAGTACAAGCTGCTGGTGCGCAAGCTAGACGAGTTGCACCGTTTTCACGCAAGGCGGTAGCCCCATCCCCTTTCTCCTACCGTTCAGGACCGCAGGCCGCCGCTGCCGGACCGACAGCAGCGTTGAGCGTTGGATTCCTGACGAAACCGGCAGCCCGTCCATGCGGGGACCGCGGACTCAGCCGTCGCCAACCACCGGCTTGCACAATGGAAGGAATGCCTTGAGGGCGTTTGGAGGAAATGCTGGCTCACAGCCCGATGCGCGTGAGCGTTGGAGGGGCGGCGGCCTGTAGGGGGCGCAGGGCTTCCGGGACCCCGGTCCGCCGCACGGGGCGCAAAAGCGGACTGCACGAAGTTTCCGCGATTCCCTTGGCGGCTGCGATTGCCAGGCGCGCGGGAGTGGACCCTGCCACCGTTTGGCTGCACAAGTGGCGGGCGACATGCGCAACGAACTGGCTCCGCTCCAAGGAACTGGGCGGCAAGGGATGGGACATCGGGTTCGTCCGGCAGCAGCTTGGGCATGACGACTACAAGTCCATCGAGGCATACATCGCCATCGACAGGAATGAGGAACTCGCGCTCCAGTGGTACGCAGCCGAGACCGCAGGAAGCGGCATGCAAGATTCGTCGCCGGAGTGTCGCGAGAACGGCTCGACAAATAGGAGTCCTTCAAACGCCAGCGGAATGGGTCAGGGGCGCGGCGACTGCCTATTAAGGGTGACTGATGAGACCGGACAGGGGTAAGGGCCGTTAAATGGTCCGCTTGACATTCCCCTGTCCGCCGTCCCGCCGTGCGTGTAGTGGATTACATTGAAAAACTGCTTGCTGTCGCTCATTTTCCCTCCTGCGGGACCTGCGGCGGTGCGCTGTCCGCCCGGTGGCGGCAGCCGTATTTCCTGGCAAGCTGGTAAACGGTTGCGGCGCTGATGCCGTACTTGTAGGCGATTTCCGCATAGGTCAGGAGACCATCCTTCAGGTCCCCCACAACCCTCGCATGGAAACCGCTCCTCAGCCTCTCAATCTCGCTGTCTGGATACATTCTGGTTTCTCCTCTCCTGCCGCTCTTTGTCGGCGCTATGGCCGCCGCACGGTTATAGGCTTGCGCCCAGGTAATCTTCACCCGGTGCTGGCAGCCCTTGAAGCGGAGGGACAATCCCCACTCCTCTATCTGCGCAACCAGAGGGCGACCCTGGATGTCGCAAGGGGTCTCCACTATCAATCTCGACTTTCGCTGTGTTAGCTTTGTCATGCTTCTTCCCTTCCAGCTTTTCCCTCATCTTCCAGCAGTAGTCGCCGCTGATGTCCAGCAGCACGCAATCCTGTTTTAGCTCGCTGGCTGCCAGCCCCGTCGTGCCCGACCCGCCGAATGGGTCAAGTACAAGGCAGTGCTTCGTGATTCCCCTCTGCCCCCTGCAATTGCAGCCGGGGGTCCACCCGACGAACCCCTTGGTTGCGACCGTGGCGGTCTTGATGACCTTCATCACCCTCTTCCAGGGCGTCCCGCAGAAGCGGCAGCATCCCTTTTCAGGGCACGCCGCCCTGATGGAGCGGAGGGGAAGCTCCTTGGGGAAGGTGGCGCAGTGTGCGCCGTTGTGTGACCCCACCGGGAATGTCCAGACATTCCGTGGATTCCTCGTCCCCTTGCGGTCGTTGGTCGGCTCCATCGTGGCATGCTGGTCCCAGCAATACCGGTCCGACTTGGTGAGCATCACGATGTCCTCATACGCATCCGTGGGTCGGTCACGCACGCTCTCAGGCATGGGATTGGGCTTCACCCATATAATCTTTGAGCGTACCCACCATCCGTCTGCCTGTGCAGCAATGCGCACGCGGTCCGGAATCAGGCAGAGTTGCTTTTCCCGCATCGAATCCGCCACATTCCAGAAGCACACCCCGTCCGTCCTCAGCACCCGCCGCACCTCCCGCAGTATCTCGACCGTGTGCTGGACATACATCTCCACCGTGGGCTCAAGCCCGAATGCGCCCCGCCAAGCCCCGCAGCGGAGGCAGGTGGTGCCGAGCGATGCTACATAAGCCATCCCTGCTCTTGACTTCTCTACCCCCCTGGTCGCCCCGAACGAGCCGTCAGCGGCATGGTCACGCTGTGGCGATTGCTTGCGGGTGCCATTTGAGGACCACTCATGCCCGCACCCCTCCGCCCCACCCCACACCAGCTCCTGGCTTCCGGTATAACTCCGCAGTCCCCAATAAGGGGGGCTGGTCACGACGCACTGCACGGAGTTATCAGCCAGCGGGATGGCGAACGCGGATGCCAGGATTACGGCGACCAGCGGTACCGCAATCCACCCTGTCTCGCCTGCCGACTTGAAATCACCATTCATTTTCATTCCCTCCTGCCACCCGGATTCAGCGGCGGCTGGTCGGCATTCTTGACTTTCTCTGCTGCCATTCGTAAATACTAAGTTTTTTCGAAACCTGAGTGCGCATATGAAGAAAGTCCGCACGTGTATGAAAAGAAGCCAAATATAGTTGGCGTGTTTGTCGTTTAAGATTGCTTTACAGGCGAGTTTGAGGGTGTTTCGGGAGAAATGTCGTGCTGACCTCAACGCTTATGG